>NZ_BNJI01000001.1:907500-6661412 GCF_016587415.1 Ktedonobacter sp. SOSP1-85
GGCTTGTTCCTTGGGTACCGTCCGTTCTCGTCCCCAAGAAAAGCAGTTTACACTCCGAAAAGCGTCCTCCTGCACGCGGCGTTGCTCGTTCAGGGTTGCCCCCATTGACGAAAATTCCTCACTGCTGCCCCCCGTAGGAGTCTGGGCCGTTCTCAATCCCAGTGTGGCTGACCATCCTCTCAGACCAGCTACCGATCGTGGCCTTGGTGAGCTCTTACCTCACCAACAAGCTAATCGGCCACAGGCCCATCCCAAGGCGCCCTTGCGAGCTTTGTTCCCGGAGGAACGTATGCGGTATTGTCGGCGATTTCTCGCCGGTATTCCTCACCTCGGGGCAGGTACCCATGTGTTACTCACCCGTCCGCCACTCCCTCTCTTGCGAGAGGGCGTTCGACTTGCATGTGTTAGGCACGCCGCCAGCGTTTATCCTGAGCCAGGATCAAACTCGCCATTCAAGTGATGAATGTATCTCACAGATACCAACAGGTATCTGTAATGATCATGTAGTTTGCGTCCAGGCTAGAAGCACGTTGTCGTTACTTCATTGCTTTGTTCGCAGAATTGACAGGAACGGTGTTCTTCGCGATTGAAAGATGCTCAATCAACGAAGTTCCGTTGTACTTCTGCATTCCACTCTTCAGTTGTTCAGGGTACTCTGGTTCGTTCTTCTTTTGCGTGATGAACCGCAACCCGGCAGGCCTCGTGGGCTTGCCTCTTGTGTGTCGGGCGTTTCGAACTCTTGCAGCGTTTTCGCTGTTTT
Source organism: Ktedonobacter sp. SOSP1-85 (assembly GCF_016587415.1). GTDB lineage: Bacteria > Chloroflexota > Ktedonobacteria > Ktedonobacterales > Ktedonobacteraceae > Ktedonobacter. The sequence continues at coordinate 908,261 of NZ_BNJI01000001.1, forward strand.
TGTTCGCTCGTCGACTGCTCCGGTAGTATCGCACATCGCTTGGGGTTTGTCAACCCCTTTTTGTGATCTTTGCGAAATCCGTTTTTTTACTCTTGCGTCGCCAGGAAGCGGTAAGCTTTAGCAGACACGCCGAAGCAAGGCGCATGCTGTACGCCATTACCGCGGGGAAGAGTTAGGATCCCGTGTAGAACCACTTTAGCGTGGTACAATCAACACGACACATAGCAGTGATTTAGCCGTTGTCGTTGGAGCGAAGGTAAGTATGCCACAACATTGCTACTTTGTCAACCCTTTTTGGCATTTTTTTTTGCAACCCACTAAATTTAGTGCTTCAAAAAACCTGGTCCTTATTCTTCGTAAGTAGCTTGCCATTTTAGGCGCATCTGTTGAGCCTCTGAGAAGTGCTCAACTATACTCGTATCATGATCTACGATCAATCTGCGTAGCTCTTGTAAAGCCGCTATATATTCATCCAGACCACGACTTACGGCATCTCGATTAGTTAAACAAATATCACGATACATCTCGGGACTTCCAGCGGCCAGACGGGTAGCATCGCGAAAGCCACTAGCTGCCAGTAGCGACGCATCTCGCCAGGAAGCGCTCTCTCCGGCCGTCTCCATGAGCGCTACCGAGGCTAGAAAGGGTAGATGGCTAACAGTCGCAACCTGGCCATCATGTTCAGCCGGCTCCAGAAAACGTATGCGGGCACCTAACACTTCCGCCAGCGCTACTACTTTATTGATGGCACCTGAGCGCGTGCGAACCGTGGGTGTTAGGCAGTAGACACGATTACGAAAGAGGTCTGCATCTGCGGCTTCAACGCCAGTTACTTCTTTACCAGCCATGGGGTGGCCTCCCACAAACGCCACAGTTTCGGGTAGAAACTCCTCCGCCCAGCTAATTACCTGTGCCTTGGTGCTTGCCACATCGGTGATCACAGTCCCAGGCGTTAATACAGGACCAAGGGCTTGCAGTAACGCCCGAATCGCGCCAACAGGGGTCGCTAAAATGACAAGATCTGCCCCTCGCACGGTATCCTCTAGCGATTCATAAGCCGCATCTATAGCTCCTACCCTGCGAGCCTGCTGGCAGACACCCTTTCCCAGGTCATAACCAGCTACCTCTTGCGCGGCTTTAGATCGACGCAAAGCCAGGCCAATAGATCCTCCTATCAGGCCCAGACCCACAATTGCTACACGACTAAACATAGCATCGCCTCTTCCCAAATTAAGATATGAAAAAACACAAGCCGGTATGCCTAAAAGCATACCGACATGTACAGATTGCTAGCTCGTGACGTTACTAGAGCGCGCTAGAAGTAGACAAGGTCCTCCAGCCACTCCTCACCACCCGGACCAAGTACCGAAGCCAGGAGAGAAGTTACTTCATCACTAAGCCACACATCACGCTCCACGCGATATAAAGCCAGAAAACGCGGAAGAATGCCTGCCGGGTATTTTTGCAACAGGTCAGCGGCCATCTGCTCTAACAGGAGTTGATAGCATAGATAGTCCTCAGGCGAGGTATCCTCATACCAATCAAAGCCGCGCACCGTATTGGGGGTTTTGCCGTCAGGCTCTACCTCAAAAATATCGTCATATTCTGCGAACAGATCTGTATTGATAACCCCTTTTTCACCATCCAGCGTCTGCGAGAGCCAGAGGGCCCCAAACTTGATTTGCCATTCATCGGCCCAGAGGGGATTATCTTCCGGCCAAGGGCGTGGATCGTTCTCGAGAAAGGCCAGGACAAGGGCGTGATAGAGCATGAAAGAAAACTTTGCAGGCGTTACCTCGCCAAAGATCAAGTCCACTTCAGCTGGTACGACAATTGTGGGAGGAGATGTCACATCCGTCCAATAAGGATGTGGCATACCCACTTCTTCCATCTCATCATGCGGAGCTATCTGAAAATCCTCAGGCGCCAGGAGGAGAATCTCAAGCTCCGGGCGCTTCTGACCAAACAACTGCTCTAATTGCTCAGTTGCCCTGGTCAGAATTTGAAATACCTGTTTAGCCCGAGTCTCGTCACCGGCAGGATAATATACCGGTACAGACTCGGACAGGGTCATATATTTTTCATAGGGAAAGAGCATTGACTCGCTCATACTGTCCCTTCTTCTCTTGTATTTTTGCTTACGCTTCTTTTGCCTCATCTAAGGCTGCCAGCGGATCTTTTTCCCCCAGGGTACTCTCGCTCCTGGCCTCCGCAAGCAACTCATCCGAGGTCTTCTCCTTACGAAAACGGAGATAGGCAGTTTTGTAGATCTGCTGCAACCGGCTCGGGCTCAGACGCTTCCCATTTTCATAGTACTCCAGCGCAACTTCGCCAATTGACCATGTAGCCGCACCAGCAATCGCGCCTGCCACAAAATCACCACCAAAGGGTACGAGCTTGGCCGCCTGCTCAGCCAGGTAACGGAACGCCAGGCCACCTACCATGGTTGTGATAAGTTCACGAGCGTGCTTGATGGCCTCGGTATTATCCATTGGCTCACCATATAATGCCGCCAGGCGAAGCACCAGGCGCGCCTGCGTGCCAAGGAGAATCGGAATATCCACAAAAGGAATTGGCTCAATGCCTGCCGCCAGGCTCACCAGGGTAGCGTTACGGATAATGCGTTGCGCAGCCTGGCGCCGATAGGCTGGCAACTCGCGACCAATGGCGAGCGCGGCCTCTGGACTGGCATCAATGATAGCTGGAATAAGCTCTTCAGCCACATTTCTACCATTCTTGGCCGAAATGGGAATAATGCCTGGGGAACCTAGCAAGACTGCCATCTCTGTCGCAATCTGATCACCCTTCTCACCGCCACGCAAGGTATCAACTTTGTTGACGGCAATGATAGTTGGCTTTTCGAGCTTGCGGATACTGTTGTACAGCTCGCGATCCTCAGCCTGCAATCCCCTGGCTGCATCAAGCAAGAATACTACCACACTTGCCTGTTCCATGCCACTCTCCATGACATCAGGTAAGTGTCCAGGAGTGTCAATCAGCGTAAAGGGACCAAAGTCTGTACGCACGAGAGTACGCGTGGTCCCTACCTGGGCGGAAACGGGCGAGAGCGTCTGTCCCTTCATCTGATTGAAGAGTGTGCTCTTGCCTGTGTTCGGCATACCCACAATCGCAACCGTATTGCTTAATCCCTGTATTACATCCTGCTGGGCCTGATTCCAGTTGATGGCCTTCATTAAGCCCTGGACCATGCCGATATTCGCGGGAAGATTCTTGAGTGCGCTAACGCCCAGATCCTTAATGGATCCCGGACGATTACTCTGACGCCAGACACTGTCGGTCAGCTTCTTCCCCAGATCTTTACGCTGTTTCTCATCGCCTGCTGAATATTTCGGCTTTGCCACGCTCATTCTTCCTTCCCTGATATGGTCGCGCAAAAAACGCTTCGCCCATCAGTATAAGTTCAGGCATGTGCCAACACATGCTTGTGATTATAACGATTAGTATGTAATTTACAATCCATCCAATTCGTCCAATCCGTCAAGAGCAAACGATATCTATTACACGGATAGCTCACGCTTGTTGGAGACGAGCCTATCGCACTTGCTTACCTACTATGAGAGAATATCAAGTAAAAATTTACAGAACTTCAATGGACTTTATTAAGCAATGATCAAAAGTAGGTATTTACCTCTTCTAATCAGTATAGCTAGGCAAAAGCCAGAACACAAATATATACGTATAGCCGCTTGAGCAGGTTAAATCTTAGTTGGTTGACATGAAACAAATTCAGAGAAGACGCATTCGCAAAATCAAGAGTTCAACAAACACTACAAGTTTTTACGCCTATGAGCATAGTGAATCGGAAGGTAATGCTTGACGTCTAGCTCCTTTTTCTGACATAATCGTAACATAAACTCTTACATTCATCTTGCATATTTTTTGTAAATGAGAGGCACCATAATGCGAGATACCCCCTTGTGCAATGAACAAACAGAGCAGGAATATCATGCTGGCTTCTCGCGTGTCATGTGGTTCGCAGAACAGGCCAAACTTCAGGGTTGGAAGCTCAGCGACCGTCAGATTGTGCATGAAATCATGCAACGTGAGCGCGCTGCACAGATCCGTGAAAAAAGCTCTCTACCTATCGTAGGGCGCGAGGTCCACTCTGCCGCCTGGAACCGTGGCCAGGCGGATGCATTGCGGGTGTTGCTTCGCTCACAACGAGAACACTATGGAAAAGGTCTTTAGTTAGATCCTTTTTTCTTCATTCTTAAAGCACTTGTAAGGACTTGACAATTCATCAACATGTTTGTAATAATCGGCTTCAATGTTGAAGCCGTTTTTTTGTGGGAAACCTCTCTTTATTATCGACAAGATACTTGTGTTTCTACAGCAATCTGGTTAAGCTGTTGGCTTGACTTCTCGCGCCTGCGGCGCTCGCTTTATTGTATCGTGTGGTGTAGTTTGACAGCTAATGGCTGTCAAACTACACCACACGATACAATAAGATTAAAAGAGTAGCAAGCTATATACTCATGTGAGCTAGCCAGAAAAAGGTACGATGCGTTTTATGGAACAGACAGTTATCCCAACATATGCAGGGCCAGAGCCTGGCTCGCCAACGCAGGTACACGCGATTATCGCTGAATTGCGCCGGCTCTATCCAGAGGCGATGTGCTCGCTCAATTTTTCTAATCCGCTTGAGCTGATGGTAGCAACGCAGCTCTCCGCCCAATGCACAGATGAACGCGTCAACATTGTTACCGCCAGGCTCTTCAAGAAATATCGCAGCGTTGAGGATTACGCCAGCGCCAGCCAGGAGGAGCTTGAGCAGGATATTCGCTCAACAGGCTTTTATCGCAATAAAGCACGCAATCTTCGCTCGGCCTGCCAACGAATTCTAAGCGAGTACCACGGCGAGGTCCCCTGCACTATGGAGGGATTATTGAGCTTAGCGGGGGTGGCACGTAAAACGGCCAATGTGGTACTGGGGAATGCCTTTGGGATCGTAGAGGGCTTTGTGGTTGATACGCATGTAGGTCGCCTCTCGCGCCGCCTGGGCTGGACCCAGCAGACCAATCCGGTAAAAGTAGAGCAAGAGCTCATGCGCATCATTCCTCAGCAAGACTGGCTGGACCTCTCGCACCTGCTGATCTTTCATGGACGCGCTATTTGTGACGCCCGCAAGCCACTTTGCACACAATGTACCCTGGCCATGCTCTGCCCTTCAGCGTCCCTACCCACAAAAAGCACAGACAGCCAGTCAGGCCTAGAGGATAAGATATAAAAGCTATATGCGCACAATGAGGGCTCCTGGCAGCACCTGGGACTCAAACCTAGAGGCACGCAGGGTCTCGCCATCACACTGCATATTGGCTGGCAACGCACTACTCACTCGCACCGATTTGGCCCGATAGAATTTGACTTCTGGCTCACTACTATGTTCACCTCTTTGAAGCACTGGTAACAGCTTGAGTGCACGCAGCAACGGAGTATATGAGAAGGCGCAGACATCAAAATAACCATCGCGGTAGTCGGCTTGCGGGTTCACACGAAAGCCCGCGCCATAGGCTGGACCATTGGAGACCGCTAGCAGGACAAATTGTTGTTTCTCGGGAACAATCTCAACCCCATCAATACTAAAGATCAACCAGGGACAGTGCCGGTAACCAAGGAGGAACTGCTTCAAGGCAGCGGTATAGTAGAGGCGGGCACCGCTCATCAGAGGATATTTCTTGAGCTGCCCCACAGCCACGGCGATGTCCGCGTCCAGGCCAACATGTAAATTTTGGAATTATGTGAGCGAAAATGTGGTAATTCCGTGGTCGATTCGGTTTCTTTGACGAAAGGTTCATAGCACCTGGCAGGGGAAGAGTTTTCTGCCGGGTGCTATGAACCTTTCGTCAAAAAGACTGAACCGCTCACCGAATTGTCAAAATACCCGCTCACATAATTCCAAAATTTACACCCATGGATCATCGTTATGCGCGATTTTGCCCCTCGAGGCAACTCGTGGAATCCCACAGCTTGAGCCGTGGGGAGGATGCCAAGAGAGATTGGCATGATCATCGTCCTTTTGCAAGGAGCATCTGAGGATCATTTCTCTTGCGGCGCAACCGTTCACCTATTTTGATGAAAGGTTTTTCAATCACAAGGTACGAAGCAAGTGACACACCTACCACAATAAGTACGTTCCAGATGCAGAAGATTCCATAATCGGTAATACGATGGAGCATCCCTTCCCCTTTCAACGGAGGAAGAATCATTTGTATGAAAAAAACCTGTAACGGTAGATGCCAGATGTACATACCATAGGAAATCAACCCTATCCATCGCAATGGCCCCCACTCAAAAGGACGTTTTAAAAGAGCAGGTGCATAGAGTATGCCAAAGATACAAAGGCTAAAGCCCACACTATAGCAAAACGCCTGCCACTCCCCCCAGTTATCTACCAAGAACTGACGAAAAGGGTCCAGTGGATGGAGCGCATAATTAAAGTACCACATATAGAAGTGCCAGACAGCCATTACACTTAAAACAGATAAACCCAGAATAAAAAAGAAGGGGCTGAGGCGGCGTGCAATTTTATGTATGAAACTGTTTATAGGCAAAGACTGTATATAAATATAGAGCATGCACATGAGCATTCCGGTCCCAAATGCTTCAAAATACTTCCCACTGCTACCAAAAATAATCGGACGTAGTACATCGATAATTGTCCTGGGCATCTGTAGGTAATCTAATGGCGACTGAGTAACAATTTTATTGCCCCAATAGCGTGTACCAAGTCCCCAGATAATCATAGCCAGGAGGCAGCCGAACAAGGAGATGAGACGTCTGCGTACTGTGCCACGCTGCACCACCAGACTCATCATCCAGGCCAAAACAGGCAACCACGCATAAAACTGAAATTCAACGGCTAGCGTCCAGAATGGTCCGTTCAGTTTCTGATAAGTGATGTGGAGATCCATTAAAAAGGTGAAGAACAGTCCCAGTTGTCCCCAGTTATTTGGTTGAAGATATGTTTGTTCTCTCAAGAGCACGAGAAGAATGAGGGCAACGTAATAGGCTGGCAAAATACGAAAAACACGCCGCAAGTAAAAAGAGCGAGCCGAGGGGAGCTTTTGCTCAAATAAGAGCGCTTTTGCATAAGGAAGGAAGAGCAGGAAACCGGATAGGACAAAGAAAAGAAGAACACCGGAGTCTCCGCCCAAAGCAACAATGCCAAAGGCTGTGCCCAGATCATGAATTGGATGCCAGATACCTGATTCACGCGCAAGAAAATTTAGATGGAAAACGACAACCAGAAGACATGCAATTGCACGGAAACCATCGAGTGCGGGAATTGCATTTTTCTGTTTCCCATCATCGAGGAGCGAGGTAATACGTTGACTCAATGATGGTCGCTGTGGTTTGTCTACTGGTTTTTCCAGTGGAGCGCTGGTCTCAGTTGTACTACTGATGCTACTTATCACAGAAGAAAATCCTTTCATTTAAAGGAAAAGCAAGAAGGCCGCAATGCAACCTTCTTGCCCGGTTAAGCACGTACTTGTCTCACACCATCCAGAAGCCAGTCAGGAACTGGAGGAGGAAGAAGATCATGAGTGCGTTGGAGATGATGACATAAGCCTGGTGGAGCTTCTGTTCCTTGCCCATAGCTGCTAATATCATGAAGGCGGGAAAGGTCTCCATCACCAGGCGCATTTGCGACTGGAGCGGCTCACTATCGTGAGATGGGAAGAAGATGACAAAGAGGTAGGCGGTCGCTCCATATAAGGCATACACTATGGTCTGCTGGCGAAATTTCCAGGGGCCAACAAAACCAAGCACAACGAGCGCCAGGATAACGAGACCTGCACCCAAGTCAATGACATTATGCATGGAGGTAAATGATAGTATAGGAAGATGCCAGATGAGCTTTAACGAAGACAAAAAACCAAGCGGGGGAATGCGTAACTGACGTCCCCAGACACTCTGGGCATGTGAGAATGTCAGAGGATCATGAAACTGAAACCAGCAGTAGGCGGCAAAGATGACCACTCCTAGCGGAATCAAGGCGATGCTAAGGATATCAAAGCTTAGCATCTTTCTCCATTGAAATTGCCGCTGGCGCAGATATTCGTAGCAGAAAGGGATGACCAGGAGCACACCTGCTGAACGGGTTAAGCTTGCCAGCAGACCACATAATCCAGCCAGCCACCAGTTGCCACGACGAAAACAGTAGAAACACCCAAGTACGCACAATAGGAAGAGCGATTCATTATATGCCGCTGACAGAAAAAAGGCTGCTGGATACAGCGAAAGATAGAGGATAGTGCGTGCTGCACGTTCTTGATCGAAGTCCTCCTCAACCAGTTTGTAAAGCAGTGCGAGTGCGCCAAAGTTGGCGAGATTGGCAATAACCAATCCAGCGATGTAGGGATCTTGCACAATGAAGGATAATCCGCGCTCCAGGAGCGGATACAGAGGGAAGAAGGCGGTTCGCCAGGGGGCGTCATAGCCATGGGTTGCGATAGTTGTAAAGTGACCAGTGTCCCAACGGTTCCAGTTTTCGAGTAATGTCCTGAGCGGAAATGTCTTAGCGGAAAAGTTATCTATTTTAAATAATGTTGCCAGGTAGGTTATGAAGAGATAGACCAGATGTATGAGCCCATACACAAATGCAGCCTGTCCGAGAGCATGTTTCCATGTTTTTGCACGCGTCTTTGTTACAGTAGGCACTGGGATTGTGGGTAGGTCTGGAAACGTTGGAGAAAGTATTGCAGGTGATGCGGCTTGATCCGTTTCGCGAGCCATCGAAACAGAAGCACGTTCGTTTCCCTCAAAAGAGTGAGAGGTAGTGTGTGGTGGTTGTATTGTATCCATGTCTTCCTACTTAATTAAAATACAGTTCTTTATCGTACATCTTTGCCTGGCAAACCTTGAGACTCAGCCATCTTTTTAGTAGGCAATTGTAAATATATCGAATATATACCAGGAACGACGAAGTTAATCAAGCAACAGGTACTTTATACGGATTGCAAAAACCAGATTGATAGCAGAGTATAAATATTCTATTAAATTTTATAATTTCCTAGTGCTTCATAATTCCTTTTTCTGCTTCATCGCATTTCATATTTTCAGTTTGCTCTCAGTTATATTGATAAGCTTGCTTCTTTTATGTTATATTTATTTTACTGCTCTTGTGTTACTTGAGTGGTGCCAATAACTTTGTAACACAATGTGTGTATCCCTATGAGCCTTTTGTCTATTTGGAAAGAGAAGGGCTGCCTTGCCTCTACTTGCTTACAGCGCTTCAGGCGCTCATTTTGAGCAATGCCTCTCTATCGATCCTGTGAGAGTGCAACGGCGTCACCGCCATCGGCGCCGCTTGACATTTTCCTGGATGAGAAACGCTCATACTGCATGTGAGCAACAGCACACAACATGTGTGCATAACTGGTGCATTGCTTTTCCCCTTCGGGTTACTACTTCCCTTAGTATTCCTGTTCCCCTCTTCTCTTTCTGCTCTTTGACTGCCACCCGTCCATCTCGAATGGCAATGGATTGCCTTCCATCTTCGACGATGCAGTGTTTGCTTTTGAAAGGAGCAGATGGTACGTACAATTGCCCATCAGTGTACTGTTGAGGCAATTGTACGTACCATCCCTACATGTTTTTGCAGAAGCAGACAGCCCAAGGAGGAAGCATATTCTCGCTTCATTCTCGAAGGAATGGGCTTTCTGTCTTTCATTGTCGTTCTATTTTTGTTTCAAAATAGAAAGTATCTTTACACACATGTTGTAACGATAGGTAGGGCCTCTCGGCCTTTCCCCCGTTCCAAACGGAGCAGGCGAGTTTCCCCGCACTCCGCTTTCCGTACTCGTTCCTGTGATCCGTTTTGGACCCTTTCCATGCAAGGCCGAAGCCCTGTCTTACTGGTAGACCACGCTCAAGTGGTTTCCCACCGACGTTTTGGTATCTAAAGATCTACTTGGATCGGTAACTTTCCTGGCGGGCCTTCGTCATGTCCAGTCCATTACAAACTGGCATTTGGCTACTATGCCGCCTCCGCGTTCTGTCCCGCGTGCTGGCATTCTCGCACCCCTTTCGGGTCAAGCGGTTTCAGAAGTCCCCAATTCCGTTCAGAAGTGTTCTAGCAACCCGTAGCTGCCTCCTATACGCCGGATGTTTTGTGGCCTACTCTCTTGTACACCAAGTTCGTATCCACGTTGGGATAATCTCCCATCTGAATTTACAGCAGATGAGACCAACATCATCGCCTTTTGGCTGAAGTGTCTCAACCGATTTCACTTCTTTTCCATAACGACGCTTCCAACAGAGGTTCCTCGCGTCAGCATAGGTCGCAGGGTTAGCCCGACTTCTCCGGTCGGTTCCAGATCATCGATACATTGTCAGCGGGCTTCACACCTCCAAGAGTGCCGCTCTTGGACGCATGCCGCTTCACCCTTCCATCGCTATCCAAATGGAGTCCTCATGGACAACACTTCCGCTCGTTAGAGGGCGCACGTAAATTTTGAAATTATGTGAGCGGGTATTTTGACAATTCGGTGAGCGGTTCAGCCTTTTTGACGAAAGGTTCATAGCACCCGGCAGAAAACTCTTCCCCTGCCAGGTGCTATGAACCTTTCGTCAAAGAAACCGAATCGACCACGGAATTACCACATTTTCGCTCACATAATTCCAAAATTTACAGCATCCAGGCTGATCGCTAGAAATCCGGCCTGTGCGAGACTAATCGCGTGAGCTTCGATCTTCTCTTTATTTCCGCCAAAGCCGTGGTAGAACAACACCGTTCCCCGCTCGGCACATGTCTCTCTGGAAGTGTGGAAGTAGAGAAGGGCAGGAACAGAAGCAACAGTGGTAACTTCTTTTGTAAGAGGCATTCAGGGAACCCTTTCTGTTGGAGAGAATCCTGCTTGTTCAACCGCTTCAGTGTAAAGCACGGAATGAAATGGCTCTCCCCCAATTTGTATGAATGATGAGCTGATTGAAATCAGGCTCTTTTCAGAATTTGCGTGTGAAGATGCCAGGCCAACTTTTGTCTGCTCCACGCAAAAAACTTGCTGCACAACAATAACAAGTGACGTGAGCGCAGCACAAAAGAGCATAGAGAGCAATCGCTCTCTATGCCCACAAATGCCAAACGCTTACTCAGGCAATGGCCCCATATAGCGTAGCCAGATCTCATACGCAAGCTCTAGCGCGTTCGCCTCAATTCCATATGGCGCGAAAAAGGTGCATACGCGCTCAATGTCGCGTTGCAGCAGTTCCAGAACCGCCGGGCTATGGCGTGGATCAACGGCCTGGGCAAAATCGATAATGATCACCTTCCCTTCCCAGTAGAGAATGTTGTACTCCGAGAGGTCGCCATGCACCCGGTTGCATGAAAACATCAACTCTATGTCGGTAAGAATCTGTGTGAAGAGTGGCCTGGCCTCTTCAGGTTCCAGTGTCACTTCACGCAAGAGCGGAGCCTGGTGCTCACGATCACCCAGGTACTCCATCAGGACGGCATTACCAATGTGCGAGAGAGGCTTTGGTGTATGGACGCCTGCTTCATAGAGCTGCATCTGCGTCTCATACTCATAGCTGATCCATGAAGAGACCTGCAAGGCACGCGCCTTGGTATTCTTACGCGACATGACTCGCTTAGCCCGGGAATTGCTCATCGCCTTTTTATGCTCATCAACCACCACACGACTCTGACGATAGACGGCATCATTGCGCAGGCTTCTAAACATACGCGGGCGATACACTTTCGCCGCCAGCACATCATATCCACTGGAAGGGTGAGCAACGCAGCAGAAGACGGATGCCTCTTTCCCGCTTTTGGCGATATAGAGCACATCAGAGATCAGGTCCTCTTCATAGAACTGCGAGAGCGAGGATTGAATCCAGGGTCCATCGCGCTGCGAAGAGAGCATCGTTGGGTGAAATTCCTTGGATGCACTGGCATCTGCGGCCTGCTCCTTAAGCCAGAGCTGGACATCTTTATTGCTTTCATAGCTTGTCTTACGCGTAGGCTTGGGCTGGTGCCTGGTGCGGTACTTGTTTTTCATCTTGACGAATGAAGAGCTATTCTCTTCAAAATCGAACTCATCGTTGTTCTCGTACACACGTACTCCTTGTGGGTATGTCTATAAGAAGTCCTGCGGCATAATGAATGGCAGGAAGAAAAGGGGTGGGAGTGTCCAGCAGCAGGATGCAGGTATGAAAACACCATGGAGAGGGCATAGTTCGCCCCAAGTGTTTGTCTGCAAGGAATACGAGTATTGGCTTCAGGGAAGGGTGAAATTCGCCCTCTTAAACCACAAATTCAACCTGCTCTATAGCATAACGAGGTGGGAACCATAGAACATCTACGCTGTAGTTTGAGAGCCATAGGAGAGACAGCCATGCATACCAACATAACTGCATAAAAGAGGGGGTGCGGAGGCTATTCATGAAGAAGCCATGCACACACGACCAAAAGTGATCCTATGCTTTTTTCAGCGCGCAACAGGTATTAGTTAAACGATTGCCACCTTGCTGCTGGAAACTGAGAAGAGAATTACTTGCGCCATATGTACACCTCCGAGAAAATGAAGTATAAAACCATTTTACCATAAGACCATTATAGACGCAAGCAAAAATTGCCATTTCATCAGGGCCTCTCGAAAGTCCTCTATCCTCTTCTGTCTCGGCTCGCAAGCTCGCCTCTTGTAGTGTGTATGGGCGTGTGGCATGAGCTTTTGCCCATGCCACACGCCCATACACACTACCCTTGAGCGCCGCAAGCGCGAAAGCAGATACGGCAAAGCAAAATAAAAAAACCTGACCAATTCCATTTGCTGCTGGGCAAGAGAAAAGCATAAGATAGGAGAAGGAGAATATACAAGCGTTCAGCAAATAGTTCGTTCCAAAGGAGGAGACGTATGGCTCTCAAGGTAGGTGTAATCGTTCCACAGGGGTGGCGCATGGACCTGGTTGGTATCGCGGACCCCGTTGAGGCATATGAAACTATGACGCGCGTCGCCCAGGAGGCTGAGGCGCTAGGCTTTGATTCGATCTGGCTCTTTGATCATTTTCACACCGTCCCGACGCCAACGCAAGAGCCGACCTTTGAATGCTGGACCAGCACAGCAGCCCTGGCACGCGATACCAAGCGCGTTCGTATTGGACAGATGGTCTCCTGCAATAGCTATCGCAATCCAGCCCTCCTGGCGAAGATGGCGAGCACCGTTGATGTCCTGAGCCATGGACGCCTGGACTTTGGCATCGGCGCGGGCTGGTATGAGCAAGAGTACAATGCCTATGGCTATCCCTTCCCTGATGGGCCAACGCGCCTACGCCAGCTTCGTGACGCGGTGCGCATCATCAAAAGCATGTGGACGGATGAAGAAGCCGTATTTGAGGGTAAATTTCACCAGGTTCGCGGAGCCATCAATCAGCCCAAGGGAGCTCAAAAGCCCCATATTCCTTTGTTGATCGGCGGCGGTGGCGAAAAGGTCACGCTCAAGCTCGTCGCGCAATACGCCGACGCCTGCAATATTGGCCACCTGGATAATGAAGGGCTGGCCCGCAAGTTTGCGATCATCAAAGATCACTGTGAAGAGGTGGGGCGCGACCACAATGAAATTCGCCGCACTGTTCTCTTCAACTGTGCCATTGCTGAAACCGACGAGGAGGCGCTCGCCAAATCTGAGTACTACAAACGCAACATTCCCTCGGGACGTTTACGTGAGCAGGCTCTTGTAGGCACTCCTGATGCCATTCGTAAGCGCCTGGTCGAGATTGAGCAGGCTGGGGCCCAGGAGTTGATCATCTTCCTGCAAGACGCCGCTCAACTCACTTCGCTCCGCCTCTTCGCCCAGGAATGCCTAGCGAAACAGTGATAGAATACCAAGAAAAATGCTGACACATATCCTGATGGCTCCCAGGTGTTCACGCAGGGAGACATCGGGATATGTTTTACATATCGTGTAGGCGCGCGAAAGGGAAACGCTCTCATGACTAAATTTATTTCACAGCAGGAACGCCTTGACGCTGTTCTCAGCACACTGAACCTTCCCCCTGCTCTTCAAATTCGCTACTGGAGAGAGGATGATATGCCAGCGATAAATCACCTATTAGAACTTCAAGGCTGGCCTCTCTATCCGAATCCGGAAGAGGTATGGCGCCATTCATGCCCTACACTCGTCGCGGAAAAGGATGTGCGAGTAGTTGGCTATGTACGAGGTTTAACTGATGAATCGGTCATTATGCACATTGCGGACCTGATTGTTGATGCCAATTACCGAGGATCAGGAATCGGTCGCCTGCTTATCGAGGCATGCCATCTCCTCTATCCAACTACGATTATCAACTTGATCGCGGAAAAGCCAGCCATCCCTTTCTATGAAGCCATTGGCTTCGAGCAGCGACCAGAATGCTTTGTAAAAAAGCCCCTCCAAAGGAACAATCTATAAACTTATTCCTCTGTAATGAGGCGGGCAAATGCTAGCGCCCCACCTTGGGGCGATACTGAATGGCCTCAGCGATATGGGTTGCGCTAATGATGTCACTGCCAGCCAGGTCGGCGATACTACGCGCCAGTTTTAAGACACGGTGATAGGCGCGAGCCGAGAGATGAAGCTGCTGCATCGCAGCTTTAATCAAGCGCTCAGCCGCCTCATCATGTTCGCAGAAGGCACGCACCTCGGCTGGTCCCATCTCCGCGTTACAGGTAAAACTTGAACCTGCGAAGCGTCTTAATTGACGCTCGCGTGCCTCCTGGACACGTGCGCGAATGACAGCAGAAGATTCCACACTGCGCTTCTCGGAGAGCTTCTCGTAGTCGACGCGTGGCACCTCAACATGAATATCAATGCGATCCAATAGGGGACCGCTCATGCGCTTCTGATAGCGCGCAATTGCCGTCGGCGAACAGACGCACTCTTTGATAGGGTCACTGAAGAATCCGCACGGGCACGGGTTCATAGCTGCAATCAACATAAAGTTGGCGGGATAGGTGATGGTACCCTGGGCGCGCGAGATGGTTACCACTTTATCTTCCAGGGGCTGGCGAAGCACCTCCAGAACATTCTGGCCAAATTCGGGCAGTTCATCAAGGAAGAGCACACCACGATGCGCCAGGCTGATCTCGCCCGGGCGTGGAAGACGACCACCACCCACAAGACCTGCGTGGCTCACGGTATGATGGGGAGAACGAAAGGGACGTTGCAGCACCAGGGGCATATCTGAGGGCAGCATACCACTCACGCTATAGATGCGCGTGACATCGAGGGCCTCTTCAGTCGTCATTCGGGGCAGGATAGAGGGGGCAGAACGCGCCAGGAGCGTTTTTCCTGATCCTGGAGGGCCACTCAGCAGGATATTGTGTCCGCCACTGGCTGCGACCTCCAGCGCGCGCTTGACATGCTCCTGTCCACGTACGGCGGCCATGTCCTGTGCATACTCAACATCGTTTGCCTGTCTGAGCAAGGAGATATCATAGGCATAGGGTTCGATAAGCTTCTGCCCATTGAGATGAGCAATCACTTGTGCCAATTTCTCAACCGGATAGACGGTAATATTCTCGACTAACGCAGCCTCTTTCGCGTCTACAGCGGGCACAAAGACCGCTTGTATATTCTTTTCACGTGCCAGGGCCACCATGGGCAGAATCCCATTCGTGTGGCGAACCGTTCCATCAAGCGAGAGTTCTCCCAGGAACAAATAGGGGGATAGATCGCCATGCCCACTCACAGGATCAATTTGCCCGTTCGCATACAGGATCGAGATCGCGATGGGGAGGTCAAACGAGGGGCCTTCTTTGCGGAGATCCGCCGGGGCGAGGTTGACCACCAGGCGCTTCATAGGAAACATATACCCGCTATTTTTGATCGCGGAACGCACCCTCTCCCTGGCCTCATTTACCGCCGCATCCGGCAGACCTACAATCAAGAAAGCAGTCAGCCCATTGGAGACATCCACTTCGACTTCAATCAATGCACCATCCAGACCAACAACCGAACAACTTCGAGCCATCGCCAGCATAAAACACATCCTTCCTCAACATACACATCTACATCCAATTATCTACGAAGCACACACAAAACACAAGCATACCAGCAAAATAGGCTATAAAAAGTGCGACTTCGTTTTTCACAGGCCATAAAAATAGGGAAGGAGATGAATACCAGAGTATACTGCTAAACAGATGTTAAAAACGTTTCCAAGCAATGATGCCCGATGTTGACAAATGGAAACGTCTCTGGTAGAGTTTAGTTGGAAAGAATGTTCTTCTCTAAAACGACAAAAGATTGGCACATCGACTCGAAGGACGTGGTGTTGGAAAGGCAGGAGGCCACCAGATGCAGTTGGTTGAACGACATCTCATTCGTCATCATGATGCACGCTTTGCCGCCATTGACCAGGCGGCCTTTGCCTCCAAAAACCTCTATAACCAGGCCAATTACCACGTTCGGCAGGCCTTCATTCACGAGGGAACCTATCTCCCCTACGCCTCCATCTTTCATCGCTTAAAACAGCATGAAGCCTATCAAGCTCTGCCTCGCAAAGTCAGTAACGCCATCCTCATTCAAATCCACCACAATTGGAGCGGCTTTTTTGAAGGCATGGAGGCTTACCGCGAAGACCCCTCTGCCTTCACGGGACGCCCCAAGATTCCTGGCTATCTCGACAAAACCAAGGGCCGTTTCCTGCTCATCTACGAGAAAAAAGCCCTGGGCAAGAGGGCATTCAAGCGCACAGGCAAGCTCGTGCCATCGGGACTCCCCATCGAGATCGCGACCCAGATCACCTGGGAAGCCATCAGGCAGGTGCGCATCGTTTCGCGCGCCGATGGCTACATGGTGGAGGTCGTCTATGAGCAGGAGATCCAACCAACTGCGGTCAATCCCCAGCTTCGAGCCGCCGTGGATGTAGGCGTCAATGTGCTGGCAGCCATCACCAGCGACAAACCTGGTTTTGTGCCTCGTCTGGTGAGTGGCAAACCCCTCAAAAGCCTCAATCAGTGCTACAATAAAGAGCGCGCCAAGCAGCAGCAACGCCTCGCGCATGAGAACCGATACACCTCCCGTCACCTGGATCGTGTGACGACGAAGCGCAATCGCCGTGTGGATGCGTATCTGCACACGGCCAGCCGTCGGATCATTGATCTGTTGGTGAGCGAAGGCATCGGAACGCTGGTGATTGGCAAGAACCCCTTGTGGAAACAAGAGGTGAGCATGGGGTGCAAGAACAACCAGCAGTTTGTGCAGATTCCCCATGCCCGTTTCCTTGAGCAGTTGACCTACAAAGCGCACCTGGTTGGGATCAGGGTCATCCTTCAGGAAGAAAGCTACACCAGCAAGGCCAGTTTTCTGGACGGCGACCCCATCCCAACCTATGAGGCCAACGCAGCTGAGAAGCCGGCGTTTTCAGGCAAGCGTGTGGCTCGCAGTTGGTATCGCGCCAGGGATGGACGCCTCATTCATGCCGATATTAACGGCAGCTACAACATTTTACGCAAAAGTAGCTCCGACCCTTTGCAAGTGGGGCGAGGAGTAGCGGGAGCCGCAGTTCTCCCCAGACGGCTGGCCGTCTGAACGGATGACTCATAGGCGTATGGGTCATCATTTTAAGATACTGTATGCACAGAGCAGTTCCTCCTTCCCCAAGCCCCCACAAGCCAAAATAGGTGCAACTATATCACTCGACTTTGACACGTAAAAGGGAGGGCACCAGCCAGGCAATTACCAGCGTTGCCACAATACAGGCCACACCACCACTGATGACGGAGAGTTGCGGCGAGGCGACGCCCGCGACGACACCCGACTCAAACTGCCCTAACATAGGTCCGCCAATGACAAACATGGCGTTGACCGCGCTGATACGCCCCCGAAACTCATCCGGTGTTATAAGCTGTACAATTAAGCCGCGCAGGATCATACTGACCATGTCGGCCGCGCCAGCGCCAGCCAGCAAAAGCGTCGAAAGCCAGAGTGGGCCGGGAGCGAAACCAAACCCTACAATGCAGAGTCCCCAGCCCAACACTGCGACCACGACGCCTAACCCCTGCCGTGGAATACGGTTGATGATCCCCGTCAGTGGCGTCAGGGCCACCGCGCCAAGCGAGGTCGCCGCTACCAGTACGCCAAGCCCCTGCGCGCCCACATGCAGAATATCGTTGGCATAGACGGGAAGCAAGGCCTTGGGAGAGCCAAAGAACGTGGCAAAGAAATCAATCGAGAGCACACTTAAGATAATGGGATGGGCGCGCAGGAATTGTATCCCATCGCCAAGAGCCTTCCAGCCAGATTGAGGACGCTTCTCCACGGCCACGCGTGGAATATGCATGAGAAGCAAAGTGCCAATCACCACAAAGTATGTGGCAACATCTAGCCAGTACGTAGCCACAACGCCCAGCCAGCCTATGACATAGCCACCAAAGGCGGAACCAATGACAAAGGTAAGCTGCATCATGACCGAGTTAAGCGAGACTGCGCTGGCGATCTGTTCACGAGGCACAAGCGTTGGTACCACCGCCTGACGAGCGGGAAATTCGAAGGCTGAGACCGAGGCCGAGATGAGGACAATCACATAGACCAGGTAGACATTAATGGCCCCCGAGAGCGTAAACAGCGCCAGGAGCGTTGACATACTGGCCATACTTATTTCAATTACCAACAGCATCTTCCGACGATCAATGATGTCAGCCAGCACACCTCCCACCAGCGAAAAGAGTAAGCGAGGAATCGCTTGTAGTAAGCCAATAATACCAAGCGCAATCGCGGAGTGCGTCAACAGATACACCTGCCAGGAAACAGCCACAATCTGCATCTGTGTGCCCGCAGCGGAGATAAGTTGTCCCCAAAACAGTAAGGCATAGTTACGATTGCGTAGCACACTCCAATGACTAGGGGGCTTTGAAGGGGGTAAAGCAACACCGCGGGTCGTTATCTCAGCTTCTACAGCGACCCGCGCCAGCGGTTCCTGATATCCATCCTTTTTCATGCATCAATCCCAAATAAACAAAAATTTGCATAGAACAAATACTTTATACAGAGTATATCATGCTCATCTGGAAGAGAATGGATCCAAAGGCGTCCCAGAGCTTTTTTAGGCGCCAAACGTGGGTAGGACAATAACTTCCTGGCCCGGTTTCAAGGAGATTTGCTGGTTACCAGTATCGCGGATCACTTCGTTGTTGACAAAAATAGTAACATGCTGCTTTACCTGTCCCTGCTCTGTACACAAACACTCCCAAATACTTGGATGGTGCTGCTTAAGCTGCGCTAATAGCTCTTCGACAGTGCTCGCTTGCAAGGCAATCTGACTCTTCCCACCACTATAGGCGCTCAAGGTAGATGGTAGGCGCAACGTGACCGTTCTTTGTTCTTCAGCCATACATATGTATCCTTGTTTTTGACCTTATTTCTGGCGACGAGGTAGCGAGACAATCCATAGCGCTTATGAAGTACTTGCACGAAGAGCGGCCGACCCATTCAACAGGGCGAAGTACCTCAATAAAGCCGATTGTCCTTTGACACAGGCTCACTTTTGGAAAAACTTACAGCAAGTATATGGGGAGAAGGCATGAAATGCAAGGGGGGGCACATATAACATGCTGGAGGGTATCTCTCTACAAAAGTAGAGACACCCTCTAGCAATCTGTTCTACGACCACAGAATAAGGTTCTCCCTACAGCGCAGCCGAGTCGGCCGCGTCTGTAAACGCCTCACCGGCCAGGTGCTGGCGTAACCACTCCAACACATCCTGTACGGTAGGAAGTGTAACCGCACCCAGGCGCTTGAGTTCTTCAAGCAGCATAGCTCCCTGGCCCCCTGTATAGTCACGCGCCGCCCATGATAGTGAGTGTTCATCTCCAGGAGTAGGAGACACGCAAACGCTCTCCTGAGACTCTGGCGCTTCTAGCAACAGCACCGGAATACCGCTCTGGGCTGCCGCCACAGCCTCTTGCACTAAAGCCAGGTTTCCTGGACCAATCGGCACGGGACAGAGGATCAGCAACGCGACGCGCTGCAAGGCGCGACGGACCCGTTGAAGCGACGCTTCAGATATCGGTGCGTAAGGTTGCTCGGTCACGACTTCGTCAGCCAGGCGCAGCGCAAGGGTATGATCACTATCGCCAACATTTAATGCGCCCGCGCTGAAGGCGTAGTCTTCGTCAGCGAGGGCACGCATCAGCACCTCACCTGATCCACCTCCGGCGATGACATGGATCCGGGAGTTGACCTCCTTCTGCGGATTTCTGGGTTCCTCGCCCGGCGGCAGAACGCTCAGGTGGACGGAGCCACGCATAATTCCAACCTGCACGGCAACACCATAGACCTTCTTGAGCAGGGCAGGTGCCAGCACCTCCGCTGGAGAGCCATCGGCGACGATTCCACGCTGAAAGAGCAGCAAGCGTGGGAAATAACGCGCCGCCAGGTTCAGGTCATGGATGGCTGCAATCACTGTCACTCCACGCTGCTGGTGCAACCGCTGCACCAGCTCTAAGGTCTCGATCTGGTACCTGATATCCAGGTGAGCCGTTGGCTCATCGAGCAATAAGACAGATGGCTGCTGAGCCAGGGCCATGGCGATCATCACCCGTTGTCGCTCGCCTCCGCTAAGCTCATTAAAGACGCGCTGGGCCAGATCTCCCACGCCAGCGGTCTCCATTGCCTCCTGCACGATTGCATCATCCTCTTTGGTGGAGGAGGCAAAGAACGTGGATTGAAAGGGGGTGCGTCCCATGCTTACCATATGCTCAACGGTAAAGGCAAAGGGCATCTGCAAGTCCTGGGGTACCACTGCCACGCGGCGCGCAACCTCTCGCCGTCCCCAGGCATGCACAGCTCGCCCCTGGAGGAGAACATCTCCACGCTGTGGACGCAGGACGCCACTGAGTAAGCGCAATAAAGTAGTTTTGCCGGCGCCGTTAGGACCTAAAAGAGCAATCATCTCTCCCGAAGAAGCCGCAAGGGAGACATCATATAACAACGCCTGCTCGCTATAGCCAAAGGAGACATGGCGTGCCTCAAGGAGCGGCTGCTGATGTCCATTCTCGAACGCTACCATTGATACTCCCTCCTTCGCCTACGCAACAGAAACAGGAAAAACGGAGCACCAACCAGGGCGGTAAAGACGCCCACAGGGAGCACGGTCGGGGCAATCAGAGTCCGCGCCAGCAAATCCGCGATTACAAGAAAGATCGCGCCCCCCAGCGCTGAGGCGGGCAGCAAAACGCGATGCCGTGGACCAAGTAATAAGCGCATGACATGCGGAGTAACCAGCCCCACAAAGCCAATCAGGCCACTAATAGAGACCGCGGCAGCGGTAATCAGTGAGGCCAGCATAACCAGGAGAAATTTGTAGCCCTCGACATGCAAACCCAGGAAGGCCGCGCTCTCCTCCCCAAGCGCAAAAACATCCAGCACACTCGTCAGGCGTGAGGCCACAAGTAACCCGATGAGGACCAGCAACCCCACCAGCAGAACTTGCCACCAGCCAGTGACCGCGATCCCACCGGAGAGCCAGTTAAACAGCGATTGCAAGGAGAAGTCATTGCGTGGGAAGAGCGTCAAAAGCAAGGTCTGCAACGCCACCATCACCGAATTAACGACGACACCCGCCAACAGCAACGTCACTACAGGAGTCCGACCGCCCACGCGTGCGATACTATAGACAAATAGCACCGTCGCAAGCGCCCCTATAAACGCCAGGATAGCCGTGAGGGGAAAGAAGGTATCATAGAGCGCCGCGACCGGCAAGACAAAGGAGATGGTCGCCCCCAGGGCCGCGCCTGACGAGGTACCGATAAGAAAGGGGTCCGCCAGGGGATTACGCAAGAGCCCCTGAAAAAGGACGCCTGCGACCGCGAGCGCGGCTCCCACCAGGGCCGCTCCCACCACCACGGGCATACGCAACTGCCAGATAATAATTTCGACGCTGGGATCCCAGGTGGGCTGAAAATGAAATAGACCCGTTCCATTCACGATCACCTGTGCAATTGTAACGAGGGGAATAGGTGTCGAGCCAAGGCTGACCGCTAGCAACATTGCAGCTAGCAAAAGGACGATAAGCAGGCCATAGACGAATGCCGATGACCTTCGATGCCCTACAGGAGGCGGCATAGGCAGGCTCTCTTTAGGAGAGACAGGAAAAAGCGTTTTCATGAGATCCTTTTTACACGCGAAGGAACCTCTCTGTCCTGGTCGAATACAGGTATCCTGGCTCCTGGCTTATAGCGCGGCTCTACCTGCCTTCCCATCTGCAAGACAGTGGCATAACCTCTTACGAAGAGGGGAGAGCAACTCACCAGTTACAGTAGCGCGACTGCGACGGTTTCACACCATCTTCCCTGCGCATTGCCGCCTGCTTCCATAGGCACACGCCCTTTCACAGCACAACAACACATACTTCTGATCCGAAAACCCTGAGCACGAAGCGCTAGACACGCCAGTGAAGGCTTGTCCCCGAATGGGGATGGGTTTCGGAATAAGATCATATCGACGAGAACTACGAAAGTACCAGGTTTGATACGAATAATTAAGTATAGGCAATCATTTTTACCTGTGTCAATGCATGAGGTCTCATGCCCGGAAGTAACGTGGGAGCCTGAACTTAGGTACAGTTGACAAGAATCAGGGCAGGCAGGATACTACAACTAGTCAGAAGTAGCCATCCTGGCAGCAGGGAGCAGCGTCATCGCTTTCATGACAGGGAAGAAGAGCCACTACCCGCGTTCAATGAAGAGCCAGCAGGCATGCTTAGCACATATATATGCTTTATGAGGATAAGTTAATGGCATTAGAAAAAATTTTTTTTAGACAGGTAATGGGTCGCTTTGCCACTGGCGTTACCGTTGTCACGACGCGTCATCAAGAGGTTCTGGGCGGCTTAACCGTGAACGCATTCTGCTCCGTCTCGCTTGAGCCACCCCTGATTCTGATTTGTGTGGATCTCAAAAGTCAAACACTCCCCCTGATTCGAGATAGCAAAGTCTTTGCTGTCAACATGCTGACGAAACAGCAAGAAGAGCTTTCCAACTGCTTTGCCACCTCAAGCCCTGAGCGCTTCGACTTTTTCTGTAACGCGACGCATCATACCGCGGTAACAGGTGCGCCTATTCTCGACAAAACGCTGGCATTCATTGATGCACGCGTCGTCGCGGAATATCCTGGTGGTGATCACAGCATTTTTCTGGGACAGGTCGCGGCAATGGGAACGGCCGAGCGCACACTCTTCGTGGAGGATGGCTTTGACCAGCACTATGATGCAGCCATAGCTAATGGGCAGAATGGCTCTAGCCAGCATGCAGATCCATCTCCACTGCTCTATTATCAAGGGCAATATCGGCATCTTGGAAATCTACAACGCAAGCCAACGCTAACCACGACCGGGACCGCCCATGAAGATGGATCCAACTAATACATTACATTCCAGGCAAGAGGAACTCCAGGTCCTGCAAACACAGATCAAGGCCTGTCGACGCTGCCAGGAGGCAGGCTATATTCCCTGCGCCCAACCTATCGTCAGCGGTCGGGTAGCCGACCAGGTCTTCGTCATTGGACAGGCTCCTGGACACCGCTCAGTCGCCAATAATAAACCCTGGAGTGGTCCGGCAGGTCTTCTTCTCCAACGCTGGCTAGAGCAAGCAGGCTTCCCCGCGGGCTATCTCTATGAGCATGCGTATTTGAGCTCACTCACACACTGTGATCCAGGGAAAAATCCCCGTGGCAATGGCGACCGCAAGCCCTCGCGCCAGGAAACTGAGCTTTGTCGCCCCTTTCTCGACGCCGAACTGCGCCTCGTTCAGCCACGCGTCGTGCTCCTGGTGGGAACCATGGCGATTGAAACTTTTTTTGGAAAAACGAAGCTCGAAGATCTCATTGGCACCTATAGCGAACATCATGGCACTCTCTTCTTGCCCCTTCCTCATCCCTCAGGCGTGAGTCGCTGGCTCAATGATCTCCAGCACCAGCAACTCCTCCAACAGGCATTGCAGTTGCTTGCACAATGGCGCTTAGAGTATGAACTATAAGCTAACGCCAAAAGGCACGACTCATCCACATTCGTCATCCGCCCTCTCCTCCTCAGTGAATCGTGCCTTTTTTGATTATGCTTCTTGCTTGTAGCAGTGCGCTGCAAACAGGCTACTCTTTCGCCCGCTCGCGCATATGATACTCATGCACGCCCTTCTTAAGTGTTCCTAGCGCCAGAGTAGCACAGGTCGGGCGCGTCATGACCAGTTCGCGCCCAAGCTGATCCATCAGGTCCTCAAAGCTAAGGGCCTCAATCTCTTCAGGGGTCAACCCCTCAACCAGCTCAGTGACATACGAGGCTGCGGCCCGACTGATGGTGCAACCCTCGCCCTCCCAGCCAATATCCTCCAGCTTGCCATCCTGCCCAAAACGAGCTTGCATAGTGATCACGTCGGCACAACCAGGATTACCGCCACTCAGGCTAACATCTGGTTGCTCTACAGCATGATTGTGGCGCGGATTTTCGTAGTGATCAAGCAGAAACTCAATCGCCTCTTGACGATCCATGTAGGAAGCCTCCTTGGGACTGAAACAGGCTCTTTGGGTTGCCTGCTCCTTGCATCTATCTTGCAACGCAAAGAGCAGCGATACCTGCCTCTGGGGGAGAGACGCGGCCCTCTCCACTTTGCTGGCTATCGCTACTCCCTGCAATAATTTATGGCCTATACCTTCTTGTTATCGGCTTACTGCTCTATTTCTCGATAGGAGAGCGCACCAGATTTCCCCACTCGGTCCAGGAACCATCATAGTTGCGTACACGAGGATAGCCCAGCAGCCTGGTCAGCACGAACCAGGTATAGGCGGAGCGCTCACCGATGCGGCAGTAGGTCACGACCTCGGCATCGGGTGTGACATCCTTGCTGCCATAAATCTGGCGTAGCTCCTCAGCTGACTTAAAGGTGCCATCGGCGTTGGCTGCTGTGCCCCAGGGAATGCTCTTCGCACCAGGGATATGTCCACCACGCTGCGCTCCCTCCTGGGGATAGTTGACCATGTGGATAAGTTCGCCCGTGTACTCCTGTGGTGAACGTACATCCACCAGGCGACGTCCAGGATTTTTGAGGCCAGCCAGCACATCTTCGCGATAGGCACGAAGTGTCTCATCGGCAGGCTGCGCATGATAGGTAGAAGGAGTTATCTGCGGCACCGCTTTGGTCTGAGGACGCTTCTCGGCCTCCCACTTTGTGCGGCCACCGTTCATAATCTTCATCTTCGTATGCCCATACATCGAGAAGAGCCAGAATGAATAGCAGGCATACCAGTTGTTCTTGTCACCGTACAGCACAATCGTGGTATCATTGGTAATGCCCCAGCGGCTCATCAAGCGCTCAAATTCCTGCTGATCAACAAAATCGCGCGAGAGTCTATCCTGCACATCCACATGCCAGTCAAGCTTCACCGCCCCTGGAATGTGACCAATCTCGTACAGCAAGACATCTTCATCAGCCTCGATAATGCGAATTGAGTCATCCTCTAGATGCTCAGCAACCCAACTTGTCTCAACCAATACCTCTGGATGCGCGTACCCGGAGGCCGCATTTACAGCCGCACTAGTCTGTTCTGTTCCTGACATATGTCAAACCCTTCCTCAAAATACCTATAAAATCTATAGCAAACGCTTCAAGCTTCCTCTCAGAAACCCTGAGCGCGGAGCGCTAGCCACGAGAGTGGCGCGTGCCCCCAAATGGGGGTTAGTTTCTGCATGAGAATACAATGGTTGCCATAGGATGAAACGTCTCAAAGCATGCCCGATAACGTCCATACATTACCAGGGATAACAAAATGGACACTCGTTATATTCTACTATCCAACTCGGAATTAAACAAGTCGTTATGTGTACCCCGGAAGAGATGCTCAAGGCGTTCGGCCAGAGCGGTGTTCCGTAGTGCCACCCGGTCGTTACGGACTGCCATCTCCAGCGCCTGCGGCTGTCCTATGATGACACAAAATCGCTTGGCACGCGTAATTGCTGTATATAACAAATTTCGCTGGAGCAGCATACGATGCTCACGATAAAGCGGCAAAATCACCACGGGATACTCACTCCCCTGACTCTTATGCACGGTCACCGCGTAGGCCAGCACCACTTCATCCAACTCATGAAAGGCATAGCTGACAAAAAGCGGTCCTGCCTCCTCTACAAACTCAACTTTGACCGTGGAGTTCTCCTTATCGATGGCGCGTATCCAGCCCACGTCGCCATTGAAAACGCCCTTATCATAGTCATTGCGCGTCTGCATGACCTTGTCACCAATACGAAAGACGCGATCTCCCCATTCAACCTGGACATGCGTGTTGAGATTCAGGCTCTCCTGTAGCTTCTCGTTGAGCAAGGTGACGCCCATGGCTCCCTTGTACATGGGAGAGAGCACCTGGATGTCTGTCAGGGAGTGAAAGTTATAGCGCGCAGGCAAACGGCGCTTTACCAGGTCAATCAGCAGGTTCTGACCACGTGCCGGGTCCTCCTCGTGCATAAAAAAGAAGTCACTGTGTGGCTCGACCTTAAGCGAGGGAATCTGCCCATTGTTGATCTGGTGAGCGCCTACAATGATCTTGCTTTGCTGCGCCTGGCGAAAGAGTTCCGTCAGGCGCACCACGGGAATAACCTCGCTTTTGAGCAGGTCGCGCAACACGTTGCCTGGCCCCACGGATGGTAGTTGGTCCGCGTCACCAACAAGCAGGAGATGGGCGTTGCGCGGCAAGGCTTTGAGGAGATGGTAGAACAGCAAGATATCGACCATGGAGAACTCATCGACAATCACAAATTGATGTGGCAGGGGATGGTCTTCGTTGCGCTGATAGCTATTATCATGCGGGGTATATTCCAGCAGGCGATGCAGCGTCTTGGCCTCAAGACTTGTGCCCTGGGTGCCAGTCGCCTCGCTCAGGCGCTTGGCAGCCCGGCCCGTGGGTGCTGCCAGAGCCACATCAACTTTTCGATTGCGGAGCAGCATCAGCAGCGCCCGAATAGAGGTTGATTTGCCAGTACCAGGGCCACCAGTCAGAATGGAAACCTTCTGTGTATAGGCCTGCTGTACCGCCTGGCGTTGCGTGTCCGTTAGAAGCATATTGCGCCGCTGTTTGAGCAACTGGAAGACGTTCTCCCAGAGTTGCTGGGAGACCGGTGGCAGGTGACTGGGCGCCTGCATCTGAAACTTCAACAGGCGCGCAGAGCCATTTTCAGCATACCAGAAGGGAGCGTAATAGACGTGAGCCTGGGAAGCTGATGATTCCTCAAGCAGGCTCTCATGGTTTGTTGAGTGCTTCGCGGCTTGAAGATCCTGGTGAGCGGGTTCAAGAAAGAGATCCTTGTCGTCGCGCGAGGCTTGTAGAGCATGGTCAAGCGTTTCTGGCGCAATACGCAACTCATCGGAGGCCCGCAACAGCAAATCACGCTCGGTCAGGAAACAGTGCCCATCCTCATTGGCGGCCTGGGCCAGCACATATTTCAGGCCCGAGGCGAGGCGCGCGACACTATCAGCAGGTAGCCCTAGTTTCAGGGCGATCTCGTCCGCCGTGCGGAACCCGATGCCATACACATCCTCAGATAATTGATAAGGATTCGCGCGAATTACTTGAATCGCTTCGCGGCCATATTGCTTATACACACGTGTTGCTAGATTGATGGAGACCTCGTGCGACTGCAAAAAGAGGTGTAGTTCCTTGATCTCGCTCTGCTCCAGCCAGGTATGGATAATCTGATTGCGGTCACGCAGGCTCAAACCCTTCACCTCGCCGAGACGCTCTGGCTGCTGCTCAAGGATGGCCAGTGTCTGCTCGCCAAAGTGATCAACAATCAAGCCCGCCTTCTTTGGCCCGATGCCCTTGACCAGGCCCGAACTCAGGTAGCGGAGAATACCCTCAGGCGATGAGGGGAGACGCTGGGTAAAGTTCGTCACACGCAGCTGGCGCCCATAGCGCGGATCGTGCTCCCACTCCCCCTCAAGCGATAACAACTCGCCAACATGTACGCCAGGCAAGACGCCCACAATGGTTGTCAAATCGTCCCGAAATAATTTGTTGCTGTTGAGACGAAAACGCGCGACCATATAGTGGTTATCTTCGTTACGAAAGACGATATTTTCTACAGACCCTTCAAGCGTTGCCATACAAACCTATTCCACATTGCCCGCCGGTTTGCGGTATCTAGAGTAAGCAATCAGTACAAACATCCTTCTCTTTCTACACCCCTATCTTAGCACAGGAGAAGGTACATTTATACACTGCTAACAAAAGCGTCATTTATGCCTATACGCATTGTTGCTATATTTAGCTACGTTGTTGTGAGAAAGGATGACTTAGGATATAATAGCTAATGCATCCCTTACCCACAGCGACACACCTGTCCTTGTATTGCATCACTCTACTTGCCATTACGGCAGATCGCAAGTGAACAATTTGTTATGAGTGGAAAACCCAGCGGAAAAGTGACATATCGTCAACAGTACACGCGGTGTGGAAAAGAACGCTGCCGGAAATGCCGAGAAGGTGCAGGTCACGGCCCCTACTGGTATGCCTACTGGAGTGAAAAAGGGCGTACAGTCAGCCGCTATATCGGCGCGAAACTGCCACCAGAGATCGCATTAGAGCTCGCACATGCAAAGGACGCTCCACTAGAGACCCCTGCTCTTCCATCTTCCTTAGATCTATCCCAGGCAGAACCAGTTCTTCGGGTATATCTGCTTGGGCAGTATCGCATCATGCGTAAACAAGGTGACGCCTGGGAACCAATAGAGAGCCGTACCTGGCATCGTAAACGCGCACGCTCCCTGCTAGGCTATCTGCTGAGCAGCCCAGGTCGTAGAATGCATCGCGAACAGATCAGATATCATCTCTGGCCTGACCTGGAGGCTGAGATTGCCGCGAATCGCCTCAATGGTGCCGTTCATGAGCTACGCCAGATATTGGAGCCTGACCTGGAGCGCCCCGCCACTTCGCGTATGCTCCGCCTCGAACGCGACATTTTAGAGCTTGCCGATAGCTCGCGCATCTGGGTTGATGCCGAGGCCTTTGAGCAGCGCGTCAAGGAGGCCAGCGCAGCCACAGACCAGGAGATAGCTCTGCAACGGCTAGAAGAGGCCGCAAACCTCTATGCAGGGAGCTATTTACTGGAAGAACTCTATTCTGAGTGGGCCACGCCGCGGCGGGATGCTTTACAGCGGACCTGGGTAGGTATGTTGCTACGCCTGGCCCAACTCTATATCGCAGAAGAAAAGCCCATCAATGCCATTGAGGCGCTGGACCGTTTACGCACCGTCGAACCGACCAATGAGATCGCGCTACAACGCCTGATGATCTTGCTTACACATATGGATCGCCGTGGGGAAGCGCTACAAGCCTATATTCAGCATGTTAAATTATTAGAAAATGAATATGAGGGCGAGCCACTCCCTGAGACTACAGAGCTCTATGAGGCCCTTCTCAAGGGGCAAGTTCCTCTCCTTGCTGGGAACACCCCTCCCCCCATGCCTGCGGTACCTGCTTCCTCTACACCAGGCATACCCAGGCCAGAGGCGGCTCCCCAGCAAGAGCCAGCCACCATGGCCCATGTACTCCATACGCTCACAGCTACCTCGACCTTACATTTTGCGCGCCCATCCTTCCAGCTGAGCCGCCACAATCGAAGTCCCTTAATTGGCCGCGGACACGAACAGGAGATACTGCGCAACGTTATGCACGCCATTACAAGCGCAGAACCGCAGTTAGTCTTCGTAGAGGCATCCTCCCTTCCTCTCGCACAGACTCAACCACTACGGCGTGTCCCACATTTCCTCATGCTTCAAGGCGAGGCTGGTATTGGGAAGACCCGCCTGGCAGAGGAGCTAAGCCTGGAAGCCTACACTCAGGGCTGGACCGTCGCCTGGAGCCGCTCCTTTGAACAAGAAATTACGATTCCCTATCGCCCCTGGATCGAGTTGCTCCGCACACTCCTGCAAAGCATTCCAGAGCTTGCTCCCATCTATGCAGATTCCCCCTATCATATACTTGAACCAGCAACCTCAGAGCCTCTCAAACTCTCATTACACCTGGAACAGCTCAGCACACTCCTGCCTGAGCTTTCACAGATTACGCCTCTCACCAATCCCAGTCCGCCACCCTCGGCGATTTCACTTGAACAGGATCGCCTGCACCTGTGGGAATCCACCTTACACCTCCTTGAGAGCTTAAGCCAGGTGGCACCGCTCCTCCTGGTCCTGGATGATCTTCACTGGGCGGACGATAGTAGCCTGGACCTGCTCACATATCTTATTCATCACTTCCGCCAACAGCATATCCTCGTCATCGCTACCTGTCGCGACAAAGAGCTCACCGCCCAGCATAAAATTCGGACGATGAATGCGGACCTCTGCCGGGAACAGGCCCTGGTCAATCTCCCGATCGCCCCACTCTCTAGCGACCAGATCGGAACGCTTGTCTCCTACCTGCCTCGTGACCTGGTGCATACGATTCAACAGCAGGCAGCCGGCAATCCTTTTTTCGCCGAGGAGCTTGCTCGCTTCGTAACTATTCCCATAAGCAAACACGCCCTCTCAGGATCACCAGACGCCCTCCTCAAAGGAGCCTCCTTGCAGCCTACGCTGCAACAGGACATCAGAGGAGAGCTCGCTAGCTCAGCCCTACCAGAGGGCATCTCTGCCGTCCTTGAACGCCGCCTCCATAGGCTAAGCACCAACTGCCGTTCACTGCTTAACAGGGCCGCAGTGCTTGGTGGCTCCTTTGAGCTGAATCTGCTGCTACCAATGGCAAGCGAGCACAGTGAGGACATGATTCTAGATCTCCTCGATGAGGCATTGCAGGCGGGACTGTTGACGGAAGAGGGGAATGGGGCGCATATTACCTATCACTTCTGGCATCCGCTTATCATCAATCATCTCTATGAGCGCCTCTCAGCGGCACGGCGAGCGCAGTTTCATCGGCGCGCGGTTGAAGCGATTAAGAGCGCCAATAGTATGGCCCCCCAGGAGAAGTTGGCGGCCGATATTCTCTACCATCTTATACGTGGTGGCGGCGAGACCAGGCAGATTGGCCATTATGCTGAGTTAGCTGGCCATCACGCCTATGCCCTGGCAGCTTATCCCGAGGCGCAAAACTTTTATCGCCAGGTTCTCTATGCCATTGCCTATATGCCTATTCATGAGGCCGAGACCGAAGACATTGTGCACCAGATAGGCCATATCGCCTCGCACACTCTGGAGAAAGCGGTTGAAGACCCGCTTCGTGTGTGCCGCGTCCTTGAGCGTATCGCCGAGTGCAATCTGGTTTTAGGGAATTATGAGATCGCACGTGCATGCTATCATAGCATGCTCTCGATCCGCACCGACTATAGTTTTATGCAACGTGCCTATCCCTCCCATATGCCACAAGCAGACCAGGCCTACCAGGAAACTCAGATTCGCGCCCTCCTCTGGCGCATGATCGGCTATACCTGGTCATCCTCCGGAAATTATCGCCTGGCCCAGGAGTCCTTTATTCGAGGACGCGTTGTGATGCAAGAAGCAGGCATTATTAGCGGAATAACCTGGGCAAGTCTTCAATCGCAGTACGCGGCCCTGCTACGCTTACTCGGACATTTTGAGGAAGCTCAGCGCTTACTACAAGAAGCTCTGGAGATTCTCTCAGCGGCAATTCCACTGGCGGGGCAGAGGCAGCATGATGGCTACTGGCTGCCCGGTATATATCCCTATTCGCCTTCAACAGCCTCCGAAGCGCCACAGATAGTGCAACCACAGACCCGCATTGAGCGCGCGCTAAGCGGTGATCCAGTCGAGCTGGGTTACGCCTATGAGCGGCTGGGTACCGTCGAAATATGCATGGGAGATACTCAGGAAAGCCTGTGCCACCTGTTTCAATCGCTTGAGATTTTTGAACAGGCCGGACTGGTCTCCCACCAGACTGTCACCTGCAACAATATTGGCGCCGTCTATATGCTCAGGCGTGAGCATAATGAAGCGCGTAAGTACTTGCGACGCGCGGTTGAGCTGGCCGAACGCATTGAAGAGCTGCCCATCGTCGCCCTGGGCCTGGGCAACCTTGGCGAGCTTTCACATCAGAATGGAGATCTGCTGGAGGCCGAGCAGTTGCTGCTCCGCTGTATCGCCACATGCGAGCAAGTTAAGAACGACGATAACCTCAGCTGGTTTACGCTTGAAATGGCAGGCATTCAGATCGATAAAGGGGACCTGGATAGGGCACGTACCTATCTGCTACAAGCGCTGCGTATCAGTCGCGGCATCAAAAGTACACGTAACGCTCGCTATGCGCTCCTCAAGCTAGGCGAACTGCGCCTACATCAGGCCAACGCCTTTCACCCAGGGCAGCCACAACCACCCTCTACGCCACAACAACAACGCCTGCTACGCCAGGTGTCCCAAACACTACAGCGCGCGGTCACCCCCCAGAATCAAGAGGAGATCGAACGTGAAATG
Source organism: Ktedonobacter sp. SOSP1-85 (assembly GCF_016587415.1). Lineage (GTDB taxonomy): Bacteria > Chloroflexota > Ktedonobacteria > Ktedonobacterales > Ktedonobacteraceae > Ktedonobacter. The sequence continues at coordinate 940,665 of NZ_BNJI01000001.1, forward strand.
CTTCTGGAGGGTAACTTTCTCCTGGCAAAGCTGCACTTCGTGCGTGGCGATTGGGGCACAGCCACCCGGCTAGCACACTCAATACTAGAACAGGCCCAGGATAATCAGATCCAGACCGCTCTTGAGCGTGCCTATTGCCTGCTTGGACAGATCGAGAGTACACGCCAGAATTATGCCCAGAGTGATCACTACTTTGCACAGGCGCTACAACTCTGTCAGGAGCATCAACTACGCCTGGACTATGCCCGAACCCTGGCCAGCCACGGCTTCTCACTGCTCCAACGCTCCCCTCAGCCAGGCCTGACCCAGAGCACAACAGAGCAGGCATTGGCCGCTCTTCACCAGGCCCGAGACCTCTTTGCCAGCAGCCATGCCACGCGTGACCTTTTCACAATCGAGCAACTACTAACGTCTCTAGAATATACGCACTTATAACGCCCCAGCCAGCCTTTCGACTACCCACCCTGGGCAAATGCTTCCATGTCATGGACCCCGGCATGCATGCCGGGGCTTGCAGGCATCCTCACCGGTGTCTGTAGGCCCGAACATGACCAGACCCAGCCACCAACCTTGATGCGTGCATCAACGTTGATGGGGCTCCGTTCTCAGGGAGTGTCAAAGATCGTACCTGCGCGTGCGAGGCCAGCGTGCAGCTCTACAACCGGCGGGTTAAACAGGGCGTGGGTATACCCAGTGCTCGTCGGATGTGCCGCCTGAGAACATCGTCGAGGCCACCATTACCAACAAGGGGCTTGCCCCGCGTTGAGGCTCGGGAACGAGCAAAAGGAGTCCATCGTATGTCCTACGTTTTCGTTGTCGATACCGACCGGCACCCTTTGAACCCAGTGCATCCAGGTCGCGCACGCATCTTGCTTTCATCGGGCAAAGCTGCCGTGCTCAAACGCTATCCCTTCACGATTGTGCTCAAGACCAGCGTAGAGCAGCCATTATTGACCCCGCTCAGGCTCAAGCTTGATCCAGGGAGCAACACCACTGGCATCGCCCTGGTCAATGACCAGTCCGGTCAGGTGGTTTTTGCCGCCGACCTCTCTCATCGCGGACATGCGATCAAGGGTGCTCTGCAATCGCGCCGAGGGGTGCGCCGCTCACGCAGGAACCGCCAGACCAGATACAGAAAACCACGTTTCAGCAATCGGCGCAGACCACGGGGCTGGCTCCCGCCCTCGTTACAGAGTCGGATCAGCAATATCAAGAGCCTCGTACACCGCCTCCAAAAGCTGTGCCCGGTCAGCGCGATCAGCATGGAACTGGTCAAATTCGATCTCCAGCAGATGGAAAACCCTGAGATGTGCGGGGCAGAGTATCAGCAGGGAACGCTGGCAGGATACGAGCTCAGAGAATACCTGCTCGACAAGTGGCACCGCACGTGTGCCTACTGCGGCAGGTCCGATGTGCCGCTGCAGATAGAACACATCCAGCCAAAGGCGAAGGGAGGCACCGAGAGAGCCTCAAATCTCACGCTGTCCTGCGGGCCATGTAATCAGAAAAAGGGCACGCAGGATATTGCAGTGTTTCTCAAGAAAAAGCCGGAACTGCTTGCCAGAATAGTGGCTCAGGCGAAGGCACCGCTCAAAGATGCGACTGCCGTCAATGCAACGCGATGGGCGCTCTTTGAGCGATTGAAACCGTTCGGCCTGCCGATAGAGTGTGGCAGCGGTGGGCTCACGAAGTTCAATAGAACGAAGAGAGGGCTGGCGAAAATACACTGGCTTGATGCAGCCTGCGTGGGCAGATCGACACCTGAGACCATTCATGCAGAAGGGATCGTGCCGCTGTGTATCAAGGCCAGCGGGCACGGCAACCGGCAAATGTGCGGGACAGACAAACATGGGTTCCCGATTCGCCACCGCCAACGACAGAAGGTGCATCATGGCTATCAAACCGGCGACTTAGTCCGGGCAGTGGTGCCAGAGCCACTGAAGACGGCAGGCACCCATGTTGGGCGCGTGCAGGCTCGGGCAACGGGATCCTTCGACATCACGACGAAGCCAGGTACCCGTGTAGCCGGTGTGGGATACCAGTACTGTCGGCCCATTCAGAGATGCGATGGATACAGTTACACCAAAGGAGCACCCTATGCAGGAGCATAACTAGCCCCACCACCCAACCAGCCTGAAAGGAAGACCACATTCTGTGATATAACGATAGCGTGCATTAACATATGCACCTCTCGCCCAGTGACTATTTCATAAAAAGGATTTTTATACCCAATGCAACAAGAAACTGAACTCCAGCAGCAAGCTCGTATACGACATGAAGTCGAAGAAAATCTTGTTCAACTCTTCGCGCCCGAGGACGAGGCGCTGCGCACAACCATCACCGCAGCCAAGGAGGCAGGACTACCAGCCATTCACATTAATCCGCTCCAAGGCAAGCTCCTCCAGGTTTTAGCAGCAGCCTGCAACGCTCAGAAAATTCTGGAAATAGGTTCCCTGGCTGGCTACAGCGGCATCTGGCTGGCGCGAGCACTTCCTCCAACTGGTCGCCTGATTACATTGGAAGTCAGTCCCGCGCATGCTAAGGTGGTCCAGCGTTCGTTTGAACAGGCAGGGGTCGCCGACCGAGCCGAGGTACGTGTTGGCAGCGCCCATGAATCGCTGCCCCAGCTGGTAGATGAGGCCCCTTTTGACCTGGTCTTCATCGATGCAGACAAGCCCTCCTATCCACACTATCTGGACTGGGCCATTCGCCTCAGTCGCCCTGGAAGCATCATCGTTGCCGATAACTGCATACGCGCGGGACAAGCCCTCAGCGAAAGTGCGCTTGACGACCAGGGGGTGGCTGGTCTTTACCAGTATAATCTTCAAACGCTCAAGCATCCACGCCTGCGCGCTATCGCGCTTGCCATGGATGAGGACTACACGGATGGGCTCAATATCGCCGTTGTGCTGCCTGAGGCATAAGAGGAGATATATACCAGGTATTGAAAAAGGGTGCGAAAGTGCCTTAAAATTATTATGTGTCCTTAGTTGCACCGTTTGCCAAGCAGGTGGGTGTCAGCATGAAAACGTTGCAGCGCTGGGGCCGGGAAGGCAGGCTCAAAGCCAAACGAACGCTTTCTGGGCGTCGCTAGTATCATGAGGCCGATCTGGCCACGGCGCTCAACCTTCCTCAGCGGCCAGCGCTCGCCGAACGAGAGCCTCTTGCCGGGTGTCGAGTCCTGCTCAACGACCGGACTTGCAGAACCAACGGGCAGCGCTCTCGAGCGATGCGGTCTCCAAGCAGCTGGTGGTGAACGACTGGATGATGGAGATCGGTGGGGGTCTCGATGTTGAGCGCAAACGGTTTCTGGCTCTGGTGGATGCCATTGTGGCAGGAGAAGTGGAGCGTGCGCTCATTGCTCACCAGGATTGGCTGGCGCGCTTTGCTCTGCTCAAGCATCTGTGCGAGACCCACCACACGGAATTGGTCGTGATGAACACGGAGACGCTCTCTCCAGAGCAAGAGCTTGTCCAGGATGTGATGAGCATTCTCCACTGTTTTTCGTCGAGATTGTCTGGCCTGCGGCATTCCCGCAAAGCGGGAGAAAAGGCGCTGAAGGATGAAAACCGCGCACAAGATCCGGATGAATCCCACCCCCGAACAGGTGGAGTACCTCAAACGAGCCTGTGGCACGAGGCGATTCATCTACAACTGGGGACGGGAGCAGTGGGAAAAGCAGTACCAAGCGTATAAAACTGAGCAGGAAACCGTTCCCGAAGAGCTGCGCGTGCTCAAACCGCCACATGCCCTCGCACTCAAGAAGCAATTCAACCAGATCCGGGAGCAAGAATATCCGTGGACCTATCAGGTAACGAAGTGTGTGGTAGAAGGTGCGTTCGATGACCTCAAAAATGCCTACGACAACTTCTTCGCGGGCAGATCGAACTACCCCCAGTACAAGAAAAAGGGGAAGTCGCACGAGTCGTTCTACCTCTCCAACGATAAATTCACGGTTGGCAGTCACTGGATCTCCATTCCTGGCTTAGGGCGCTTCATCCTCAATCAACGCCAAACGAAGAAGGACCGAGGCAAGCTGCTGCGCAAACTAGGAACGGTCAACCTGGCAGAAAAGCTGCGCTTCGTCGAAAAGGGGAAGGCCAACACTCCCACTAAGCAGCGCAACAAGCGCAAGCACGTCGTGTGCGAACGCGTCAAGATCCTGGGGGCGACGGTCTGCTGTGAAGCAGGCCATTGGTACGTCTCCATTCAAGTAGATATCACACGGGAACGCCCCAAAACGCCCGAACCAGTGGTGGGAGTGGATGTGGGCGTAAAGCAAGCTGCTGTGGTGAGCGATGGACGACGGCTTGAGAACCAAAGGCCGTTCGCGCTCCATCTCAAGAAACTCGGCAAGCTGCAGCGCAAGCTCAGTAAGAAACAGAAGACGAAAGACCCTCAAAGCAAGCGAAACCTGTTCAGCAAGAATTATGAGAAGCAACGGCTCAAGGTCGCGCGCAAGCATCAGCAGATCGCCAACATCCGGCGGGATGTCCAGCACAAGTTCACGACCGAGTTGGCGTGCACCTGTGGAGCCATCGGCATCGAAGACCTCAACATCCTGGGGATGATGGCCAACCGGAAGCTCGCCAGAGCCGTTGCCGATGCAGCGATGGGGCAACTGTTGCAATTCTTGAAGACCAAGGTCGCCAACGCCGGGGGCAATCTCTTCATCGCCTCGCGCTGGTTTGCTTCCACCAAACGCTGTTCGTGCTGCGGGCATGTCAAGAAACGCATGCCGCTCAAACACCGCACCTATCAGTGCCAGATCTGTGGACTGGTGATCGACCGGGATCTCAATGCCGCGTTGAACCTGGCCTGGTTCGCAATGGAAATGCTTCGCCAACGAGCAGAGCCTCACGTTGGCCGTCCTGGGTAGTGGCTACGACCGTGACGTTAAATGCCTGTGGAGCCGGTGTGAGACCGAAACGAGAGGGCTGATCCAAAGGTTCTCGTGCGATGGCTGTCGGCGCAGAAACAGGAACAACTAACCGCTCGGAAGTGTTTACACATGTTCGAGTATGAGAAAGGTAGCAGGTTTGCATGAGTATCGCCAGCGATTTTCATAACCATATTGTATGTAGCTCAGCTCAACAGATGGTTGAGGCAGCCAGAAACAAAGACATACGCGTTCTGGGACTCTCAGAGCACGTCTTCCAGATGCGCGAAGCCCATCCCCATCTGCTGCATATGCCTCTGGAAGGGCCGATACTCGCCTATGCAGACTATGTAGAGGAGGTCCAGGCTGCCGGGAAAAACAGGGATGTCGAGGTGCGCCTGGGCCTGGAAATCGACTTTATACCCGAGCAGAACGAGGTTATCCAGAGCACCCTTCAGGGCCTGCCCTGGGATTTTCTCATCGGTTCAGTCCATGAAGTCGATGGAGTCCTCTTTGAGAGCCTTCACGACCTCAAACGTGCCGAGGGAGAGCGCCTCTGGTCCAGGTACTATACCTTGCTGCGTGCCGCTGTCAGAAGTGGCTATTTCAGTGTCGTCAGCCATCCCGTGCGTATGCGCTCCACCAATCCCTATCTGCCCGCTAACCTGGACGAAGAGCTGGAGCAATTGGCCGCTGACGCAGCAGAGTATGATGTCGCACTTGAGATCAATGGCTATGACACCTTGACCTACATCAATCTTGTCCGCCGCCTGGCGCGGGCCTGCGCGAAACATCATACCGCCATCAGCGTTGGCTCTGACGCGCACAATCCCACGCAGGTCACGCAGGCCCATCACTATATAGAGCCGCTCTTACGCGAAGCTGGGATCACCTCCATCCGTACCTGGCGCCAGCGCGTTCCAGAAGAGATGGCATTCTAAGAGGCAGAATGCAACCTCAACCTCATGGCTGCATTTTACTCCAGCCCAGCCAGGTGGAAGACACTGTGGAGGTGTTGGCCTGTTGCGACCACGGGAATACTTCCTGAGCCCCACCAGTGGTAAGATCACTTAGCCAGTAACGCTGTGCGTTACTGGCATACTGGCCGCCGGTGAGAAGATAATGCGCATAGGGGGAGAGAAGCACATTTTCGAATGGAATAGCATTGGCCCCTGGAGCGATATCCTGGATACGCGCCTTCACCTGCTGGGTGACAACGTCAATTTTGACCAGTTGCCATTGCCCCTGAATATTGCGTATGGTCATAGGAGCATTATCCTGGTCGAATCCCACCAGCCCCTGGTCCTGTGAGAAGAGATAGCTGCTTCCACCATCAATTCCCACGGCATATATGCCAACCCGGCCAGCAGAGGCCGACGTGTAGTAAATAGCCTGACCGTCTGGTCGGAGCCAGAATTGTGGCCGCTCCGCAGTGGATTGCACTACCACCTGTTGCGCGCCGCTCACCAGGTCAATGCGCTTGAGTTGCGTTCTCCCTCCCTGCACCAGGGAGAAGTACAGATTATCTTGATAATAGAAAAGCAAACGTGTAGCACTAATGCTATAAGGCAGGTGTTCGACTTTGTTGTGAGCAATATCGACACGCATGAGAGTGTGAGGCGTCATAGCGAAAAGGTAGCGATCATTCGTCGACCAGACCGCGTTATACTCACCACCACTACTGCGCTGCCCTCCTTCAAGCCGATAGGCCTGGCCCGTCAAGAGGCGATAGACAGTGTATTGCCCATCGTAACAATGATAAAGCATATTCTTGCCGCTATGCGCGATTGCGTCTGCCTGAGCATTATCACAACTTGTGCTCGTTATTACACGCTGTTTGCCACTGAGCGGGTCGAAGACCGCAATCTGCTGCTTCCCACTCTGTGCTACAAGTGCGACAGCCGAAGACCAGTCGCTGGAGAAGCTCAAGTTGGGTGCGGGAGCGGGTGGCAATACCACACCGCTGTCTGCGGTTTGAGTAGCGGATAAGGTATTGGATGTGCTCTGGAGCGTTCCCGTACGCAGCCAGGCCAGGCGGCTAAAGAGACCAAAGGAAAGAATGATCACGGCGGCAACCGCAACCAGGGCTAATGCCTTGTTGAAAGATCGACGCCTGGAAGGAGCAGGAAAGGGGAGATCAGAGATAGTTGTCTGTGCAGACTTCGCTGGCAATAAATGAGGAGGCTGAGCTATGGGAGCGCCCTTCGCCTGCTGTCGTGACTCGGCACGCACGGCCTGGAAAATATTGCCAACCGTTGAGGGAACTTCTTGCTCCGCGCGCGCTAAATATTCGCGCAACATGCCTCGCCTAAGCTCACGCGTACGCCGGGCCTGCTTAAGGGTTTCGCGACAGGAGGCACAATGAGGAAGATGCGCGCGAAGATGCTGCAGAAGCTGCGCATCTACATCGCCATCATGTACCAATTCAAATTCAGAGATCCATTCTCCATCCAAAACATCCGCCAGGCGCTCGCAGTCCTTACTCCAGGGGCAAGGCACCTGACTCCCATCCACAACACTGGGCCTACCGTCCTTCATGATTTCCTTCCTGATCGAGACCAGCATACAGGCGTTGAAAAGCATGGCGCGCACGCGAAAGGCGACTGCGCACCGCTGCCAATGTATCTTGCATCATATCCGCTATCTCACTGTAGGAGAAGCCCTCAGCATCAAGCAGCAGGTAGAGCGCGGAATTGGATGGCAAACGCGCCAGGACGCGCCTGACCATATCCATTTCCACAACATTGTCCTCAAAACGAGGAGCCATGAGAGCCGCATCTTCAAGATTCCCCTCACCAGATTCTTCATCATAATCTACAGACGAAGCAAGCGAGACTACCGTTACATGCTTCTTACGCCGCCATTCACTCCGCAATTGATTGAGCGCAATGCGATACAACCAGGGAGCAAAGCGTAAATCGGCCCCACTCATACGTGGTAAAGCACGGTAAACCGCTAAAAACGTCTCCTGACAGAGATCCTGGGTTAATTGCTCATCGTGAGTCATGCCATAGAGCATCCGCCGAATCTTAGGCTCATAGTACATTACCAGAGCCTCAAAGGCTGGAATAGACCCCTGGCACGCCTCCTCGACAAGTTGAGGCTCATTGAATACCGCGTTCATCGTCCCTCGCGCATCAGCGATGATGCTGTGCTCTAGGCCTCTACCTTCTACAATGCAAGTTGCCATATGTTTGTTTCGAATCAAGAATTATATTGACGCTTATTCATATATTGAGACCAACACCAAATTGCCCCTTCCCCACATCATTTAGTCCAGGGTCAAGTACCCTGTGAGTTATTATTCCTGATTTTTCACATTTTTACAGTGAGCTACTTCACAATTTCGCGCCAATGGGCTCATTAGTTCAGCTTGCCACAGGAAAAGAGGGGGAGGTGTGATTGGCAAGCGTCCGCTTGCCAATCACACCTCCCCTCTTTTCCTGCTTATTCGTTCTCCAATCGGTCGCGCGCATACTGAGCAGCCTTCACATAGATGCGTTCAAACCAGTTGGTGAGATTCTCGCCCACGACGGTATAGGGAGCATCTCCCAGCTCGCGCAACATGGGGCTGGGATCTGGCGATTGAGCTGGACGGGGCGCGAAATCTTCAAGCTCCTCTCCCTCTTGCCAGAATGTATCGAGGCGTTCTTCTAGCGGCTGAAGTGGTGTGGCTTGCGCAACCAGGAGAAAATCCTCAGCCTGAGAGAGTTCTTCCACCTGGCTGCGGCGCTGCTGTAACGCCCCCCCGACCGCTTCCTTGCTACGCCCGCGCAGGGTAAACAACATGAAGGGATCGCTATCAAACCGCTCTGCCAGTAAATAGTAGACCGCCGCGATATGCTTGCAGGGATTGGCCGGGTCTGGACAGGAACAGCTCGTGCTCAGATCATCGCTTACTTCGGGGAAGAGCGAGATCCGCTCACGTACAAAAAGCGCCTCGATCTCCTGGGGCATCTCTCCTGAGAGCAGGCGCGCTGCCAGCAAGGCGTCTTGCGCCATGATGTCGAGAATATGCTCCCAATCCTGGTCACTGAGGGGAGAAAGATAAATCGCCACTTTATAGGGGCGGGGAGAACTTCCCTGCACGCTTGCCGTCACACAGCCCGCCTTGACTTCGAGCGCGAGCACCTGGCCCGAGCGGGCATAGCTGCGCCCACGAGCCAGGCGTGACCCTATTCCCAGGGCCTCTAGCGTCTCAAGCCAGCGTTTTGACCACCAGTGGGTCCCGATCTGCCCACGCTTGCTCTTCGCCTTAATGCCCTGCTCACTGCGTATAGGGGTAGTAGCACGCCATCCATAGCCAGAGTATCCTTCATCGTCGTCATCATAGCGGTATGGCCTACTGCCATAAGATGATCTGCGCCTGGGCATGTTCTTACTTTGCCTTTCTAAATGTTTTGAGAGGTCTCCACATCTTCGATTGCGATGAAAACATCCGCAGACCACAAGGCATTCTCAACCAGAGCTTCATCTTGCACTGGGACCATCGCCCACCCTACCAACGAGCGCTTCTCGTTTGTACGCGGGCGTAAAGGCTCTTTTGGCTTTTTCATCTTTTCCCTCATGGCAAGTATACACGCATTTCATATCTCAATGAAAGTAGGACAAATTCACTCCTAGTGGAAAAGCTCGTGCCATTTTTGGAGACGTAGCGTAGGCTCAAGAAATCTGCTGCGTAATATGAAAAACCAGACATGACAACATGTCGTTATTAAGTCATTCTTCTTTGCCATCACGGCGAATCGTGTGGACAGGCTACGCTGCGTGTGCCTGGGCACTACTGTTTGTCTTAGAACACGTTTACTGGGCCTTTGAAGGCACCTGGCTTCTGGCTTCTGGGTCAACACAGGAACTCCAACGCCAGTTTGCCGAAAATCCCGCGTCATATATCAGTTGCTCTTCGGCCCCGGCCTCTAAGCGCAGCAGGTGAGGTGAGCGACTTTTGCCAGGAATGCCTCAATGTTGAAGGGCTTGGCCAGGAAATCATCCGCTCCCGCTTGTCGTACTGTTTGCTCAGCGCTAGGATGCGCTGAGAACATCAGGACAGGAATCTTTCGAGTCTCCTGTTGGCTCTTCAGCCATCGCACAATATCGCGCCCATCTTTGCCTGAAAGCAAGACATCCAGGACAATAAGGTGGGGAAATTCGCTGTTGTGCAGTTGCATAAGGAAGTCCCCTTCGTCTGTCGTCACCACCTCATAGCCCTCCTCTTCCAGGATGATGTGGAGGAACTCGAGAATATCCGGGTCATCATCCACGATGAGAATACGTTGCGTTGTGTGTGGCATCGTTCACTTCCTACTCTTCTCTCTCTGTTGAGTCTGCTGGCCCCGTATGCTCTTTTGGCTCCATCTGTGGCAACGCGACAAAAAAGGCGCTCCCAGCCCCTTTGCGGCTCTCTACCCATATGCGACCCTGATGGCGCGAGACGATCTCCCGAGCCAGGTAGAGGCCAATACCCAGCCCTGGATACGTTTTCTCTTCAGGGCCTACCTGATAGAATCGCTCAAAGATGCGATCATGATGGCTCTGGTCAATACCAATGCCAAAATCCTGGACGCTTATGATGACCTGCTTCCCCTCGTGGAAACGATGGATGATGATGTGCTCAGCCCCTGGAGAATACTTGATGGCGTTGGTCAGCAGATTGATGAACACTTGCCCCAGACGATCTGGATCACCTATCACCTGTGCTCCTGTGTGTCCCTTGATACGTAGCTGATGGCTCGTGGTGGTCGCCTGCACATTGTCCACGATCTCGTTGAGCAGTTCATCCAGCTCAAAAGCTTCGATGCGCAATGCAAGCTTGCCAGCCTGCATCCTCGAGATATCGAGCAAGTCGCTGATAAGCCTGGTAAGCTTATCGAGCTGGGCATCCATGCGTGCCAGGTAGGAGAGGCCTTGCTCGTCTCCCTGTTTTGTCAGGCGGCGCTGCAGGACGTGGGTAAATCCTTTCAAGCTGGTGATCGGCGTTTTGAGTTCATGGCTTGTCATACTAATAAACTCGTCTTTGCGATGCTCAACCCGCATTCGCTCGGTAATATCATGCCAAATGGAAATGACCATGGCCACAGCACCACTCTGTGTGCGTACTGGACGGGAGATGATCTGCACCCAACGTTCAGTTCCTTGAACCCTGAGTGTGGCCTGCGCTTCCTGTGCTCCGGCCAGAACTCGGCGGTGAGGAAGCGCCTCGGGAGATAATGTATGTCCTTGCTCATCAATGAGTGGGGAGGTGGTGAGCAGGATCTTGTCTGGCTGGTCCAGCAGCTCGTGGACCGAGGCCGCCCCACTCATCTGGGCCGCGACCTCGTTGGCATAGAGGACGCGATTATCGGGCATGTAGACAATAATGCCGTCCGCTACGCCCTGCAGAATAATGTCAAATTGGTCGCGGCTCTGTTGGACTTCTCGATAGAGCCGTGCATTCTCCAGGGCTAAACCGATGCGCCGTCCCACTTCTTCCGCCAGAGCGAGGTCAAGCGCGTTGTAGTGTCTACCGGATGTGGTGGTTATCAAGGAGAACACCCCCGTGATCTTCCCTCGTGCGACCAGGGGAACCAGCATCGCGGAGGTAGGACCAATCTGCCGTGCCAGCGCCAACTCCTCCTCGTTCCTCCTCGCTTCTACCAGCAGGTCATCGGTGATCTCGGGGTAAAGTTCTGCGTGTCCGCTGCGCAGCACCTGAGCTACCCCTCGTGGCGCATCAGGATCGATGGGGAAGCGCTCGCGTAGGGTGCGCACCCAGCGCACCTGCTCGGGATCGATAGACGCGAACTCGGCCAGTTCTAGGTGTCCCGCCGCATTCACCAGCTCAATGGTACACCAATCTGCCAGGCGCGGGACCGCCAGGTGTGCCACCGCAGTCAGCGTTTCCTGGTAGTCAAGAGTGGAGGCCAATACCTGACTGAGCTGGGCAAGTATCTGCTCCTGGGCCTCGACGCGCTTGCGTTCAGTGATGTCATGGGCAATGTCAGAGGCTCCGATGAGCAGACCCGCATGGTCATAAATAGGAGAAACAACGACGGAGACCGACACACGCGTGCCATCTTTGCATTGCCTGACCGTTTCATAGAGCTCGACCCGTTCTCCCTGGCGAATACGCTCCATGATCGTAATAAATTCATCCTGACGATCAACCGGGAAAATAAGGGTGATTGATTGGCCCACCACCTCCTGAGCGCTATAGCCATAGAGGTGCTGCGCCGCTCGATTCCAACTGGTGATAATGCCCTCACTCGTTTTCCCAATGATGGGCGTATCGGCTGATTCCACCAGAGCAGCAAGATGGAGGCGAGCGCGTTCTGCCTGGCGGCGTTCGCTAACATCACGGGCAATTTTTGTCGCCCCAACAATGGTACCGTTCCGATCTTTGACGGGGGAAATACTCAAAGAAACTTCGATCCTGGTGCCATCTTTGCGCTGCCGAACGGTTTCAAAATGCTCAATGCGCTTGCCCTGACGCAATGTCGCAAGGATTTCCTTTTCTTCAGCGTGCAATTCCTCGGGAATGATGAGCAGAACCGATTGTCCAATCGCTTCCTGGGCCGTGTAGCCAAAGAGTGATACGGCTGCTGGGTTCCAGCTGGTAATGATACCTTCAAGTGTTTTACTAACGATGGCATCATTGGAAGAAGCAATGATGGCCTCGTAGATACCTAGTTCTTCCAGGGGTTGATGCAAATGCATAAGTATGGCTCTCCTGAGCTAGCTACTCCTACGGTCTCTGGCGAGTAGTAGATGGTGTATGGAAGACGGACGATCTTTGGAATGATGAGGCAAGATGGGCGTCCGAGGATGTGTTTGCATCACATATAGTACCCAGTATAGCACAGGAAATGATCTGGCCAAAGAACGAGATCTGCTAGCTGCTCAGGACAATGTGATGTTCTCCAAAGGGAGAAGGAAAAGGTGAAGGGCGCAGCTGGGACGAGCATCAAAAGTGTGCATCTGACGAGCCACATTGGGAACGTCCAACAGATCAAGCAAACCAAGTAGAAAATTGCTGGCCTATCAGGCCCTATGCTACGTAAACTGCTAACCCTTTAGGTTATTTACCGCCTCGATAATGAGAATTGTTTTAACAAGTCCTGGGTCCTCCTGGGAAGATGGGGTATCGGGTGCTTGCATTGACTCGTGGTCCTTTCTATCGCGATCGCCGGGAAGGGGCGTACTTCTTTCACGAATGGAACAGATTATTCGTTTCAGAGTAGGCCCAGGATAGATATTGTTGGCGAAAAGGAAAATCCTACTCTATTTTTTAGAACGCAGATTGAATTTAATACATTTGAGTTTTTTGAAAAGAGAATGCAACTGTTTCCCACTTTTTTTGGAAACAGAGATCAACCGTGGGCAAGACGCCACGCATTCGGGCTTCTTGACAGATGAGAACGTTTGTCCTATACTTAAGAAAATATTTAGGTAAGAGAAAGAGCAGAACCGCATGATTCGCGCCCATAAGATCAGACTGAATCCCACACCTGAGCAGACCAACTACCTTGCTCGTGCCGCCGGGGTTGCTCGCTTTGTCTGGAACTGGGCGTTGGCTGAGTGGAACCGCCAATATGAGGCCGGGGAGAAACCCACTGCCTTCACCAAACACGCTGCAGGATGCCCCTGCCCTTTCAGGCATGGGGAGGAATGCGACGTTCCTTTGTCGGTGGCTTGGGTGGAATACGCCGTAGACATGCTTTCATCTGCTCATGTATTATCGACAGGTAGATGAAACTATGATATAATTCAGAGTATGAAAACGGTATTAACAGCGAAACTCAAATTGAATACAACGCCCGAGCAATTCAAGGCATTACGTACAACGCAACTGGCGTATCGTGATGCTCTCAACTATGTGAGCCAGTACGCCTTTGCGAATGGCAAGTTGAGTAATGCTATTCGTTTGCAAGATGCCACCTACGATGAGATCCGCCTCCGTTTTCATCTCCCTTCGCAAATGGCCTGTTCTGTTCCTCGCCAAGTTGGTGCCACCTATAAAGGCTTATGGACAAAGGTGAAGAACAATGCTGCTCATCGTAAGGCAGGTATCACCAAGAAACGGTATAAAGGGCTTGATCAGGCTCCTACGTTTCTCTCTTCCACGTTGACCTACCAGTATAAGAAGGACTACACGTTCAAGAAAGAGCAGCACGTGAGCCTTCTCACGCTCGATGGACGTATCGTTGTGCCCTATACTGGCTACAATAAGCATGTGGCATTGATCCAGCGTGGTGTGGAGATCGGTGCATCGAAACTCTGGTATGACAAAGCCAAGAAGCAATTTTACCTCCTTGTCTCCCTGGAAGTTGAGATGGCTGATCCTACCCCCGAAACACACAAGCAAGTCGTTGGCGTGGATGTGGGGATGCGATACCTTGCCGTCACGGCGACAATGCAAGGCGATTGCACCTTCCATGCTGACCCCTCCATTGTTGCTAGATCCCATCACTATGCACGACTGAGAAAGCGTCTGCAAAAGAAAGGCACTCGTTCTGCAACGAGAAAGCTCGTTGCCATCAGTGGACGAGAGAGACGGTTGAAAGCAAACTGCAATCATGTCGTGAGTAAACGGATTGTGAAGCAATATCCTCAAAGCTTGATTGGACTGGAGCATCTGACAGACATTCGCGAGCATACCAAACGACGGAAAGGCAAGCGAGCCAGTACCAAACAGCGAAAAGCCAATCGTACCTTCTCCAAATGGGCTTTTTCTGAGTTGCACAGTATGATCGCCTATAAAGCGCTCTTGCATCGAAGTATGGCGATCAAGGTGGATGCCAACTTTACCTCGCAGGCCTGCCCCAAATGTGGGCATACCTGCAAAGAGAATCGTCCACACAAGGGCCTGCTCTTCGTCTGTCAGAATTGTCAGTACACGCTCCATGCCGATCTGGTTGGCGCGAGGAATATTGCGATGCGAACGCTTCTTATCCGGCAAGACTGGATAGGAACGGGCCTCTTGTCAGTACGCCCTGATGTGTCGGACGATGAAGCCAAAGCAGCACGCCTGAAAAGGTATGCTGAATTGCGGTGGAGTTCAGACACAACTCCAAGCCCTCGGCTTTAGCCGTAGGGTACTGACACTCAAGAAACAATTCAATGCGATTCGGCGCGAGCAATTCCCTTGGACGTGGGAGGTCACCAAGAACGCCTCTGATCAGCCCTTTCTCGATCTGGGCAAGGCATTTACGGCGTTTTTTGAAGGTCGTGCCCGCCGCCCGAAGTTCAAAAGCAAGAAGCGCAGTAAGCCGAGTTTCTACCTCGCCAACGATCAGTTTGAACCCGGTGATCACCGCATCTGGGTTCCCAAGCTCGGATGGGTGAATATGGCAGAGAACCTGCGCTTTGTGGGCAAAGTGACGGGAGCACGGATCACCAAAACAGCCGATTGGTGGTTTGTGTCCATCCAGGTCGAAATGCCAGAGACCCTGCCGGAGAACAAACCAGCAGCCATAGGGATCGACGTGGGCCTCAACCGGCTGGCGACCTTGAGTACGGGAGAGGGAATCGAGAACCAAGCTTTCCTCAAAACGGCTCTGGGGAAACTCCGTCGGGCAAACAAGCGGCTCCATCGCAGGAAGGTGGGATCAAAAAATCGGGAGAAAGCACGCAGACAGGTAGCACGGCTCCATTATCGGATTACCTGTTTACGCGATGATGTGCTCCACAAGCTGACCACCAAACTCGCCAACTCGTACGGGATCATTGGCATTGAGGATCTTCATCTCAAAGGGTTGCTGAAAAATCGCACGCTGGCTCGGTCATTTTCTGATGCTGCATTAGGGAAACTGTTATCGCTTTTGACCAGCAAGGTCGAGCAGCGAGGAGGGCAGGTGATCAAAGTGGACCGCTTCTTTCCATCGAGTAAAACCTGCCATTGCTGCGACTGGAAGTGGGAAACCATGCAATTGTCGGACCGTGTGTTCCTCTGCCAGAACCCCACATGTGCGTATTATCAATTCGGGCAGGATAGAGATCAGAACGCAGCTTTGAATATCCTGCGTGAAGCCCTCCACTTGATCGGGCTCATTGATCAAGCCGTCTCCGGTACTGGCTCGGACGAAGACGTAAACTGGGCTGTGGACGCGGGGTAAGACCAAAAATGTGCCGGTCACATTGAGGCATCTACGAATGAAGCAGCAACAACGAAATTCTGTGTGGGTGTGTGCTTGCATACATTTGCATACGAAAATTGGAGCAGTTCTCACTCTCCTACGGCCTCGCGGCCCAGCACAAACAATTCACGCAATTGCGAGGTCGACATCTCCGTTAGCCAGTTCTCACCACTGCCAATAATGTTCTCCGCCAACGCCTTCTTGCTCTCAATCATGGCGTCGATACGCTCCTCCAGCGTCCCCACACAGACAAACTTGTGTACCTGGACATTGCGCTGCTGCCCGATACGAAACGCGCGGTCCGTCGCCTGGTTCTCCACCGCGGGATTCCACCAGCGGTCGAAGTGGAAGACGTGATTGGCCGCCGTCAGGTTCAGTCCAACGCCACCCGCCTTCAAAGACAAGAGAAAGAGCGGAGCGTCGTCGCGCTCATCCTGGAAACGCGTTACCAGTTGATCACGCACCTTCTTCGGCGTACCGCCATGAAGGAAGAGGACTTCACGCCCCAGTTGCTCTTGCAAGTGCCGGCGCAATAGTTGGCCCATCTCGGCGAATTGCGTAAAGATCAGGGCCTTATCGCCTTCCGCCAGCACCTCATCCAGCATCTCTTCCAGGCGCAATACTTTGCCCGAACGCTTGCCCAGAGCACTCTCGTCCCCCATAAAATGCGCGGGATGATTGCAGACCTGCTTCAAACGTAACAGGGCCGAAAGGATCATGCCCTTGCGCTCAATGCCTTTAGCATCGTCGATTTTCTCTAGCATCTCCTTGACGACCGCGTCGTAGAGCGAGGCTTGCTCCTGCGTCAGGTTACAGAGCACCTTCATCTCCATTTTCTCTGGCAGGTCCTGGATAATACTTTTATCGGTCTTGACCCTGCGCAAGATAAAGGGCTGTACAAGTTGCTTGAGCACTTGCGAACGCTCCGTGTCGTGATAGCGCTCAATCGGCAGAACAAAGCGCTGGCGAAAGTCCTGCGCCGAGCCAAGGTAGCCAGGATTGAGAAATTCAACGATGGAGCGCAGTTCAGAGAGGCGATTCTCTACGGGCGTGCCCGTCAAGGCCAGCCGATAGCGCGACTTCAGCTTCTTGATGGCCTGCGTCTGCTTCGCCTCGTCGTTCTTGATATTCTGCGCCTCGTCAAGGACAGTATTCTCCCACGCTACCTGGTTGAGTAATTCCTGGTCGCGTAACGCCAGGGCGTAGGTTGTTAACACGACATCATGTTGGCGCACTTCCTGCACAAATTCCTCGCCAGAGAGCCGCTCAGCTCCATGATGGACATGCACGGAGAGCGAAGGAGCAAAGCGCTGGACCTCACGCTGCCAGTTGCCCACAATAGACATAGGACAGATGACCAGCGTCGGCAAGGCCCGCGCGCCCTGGGGCAGATGCGCCCGCTCGTAGAGCAAGAGACCAATTAGCGAAGCGGTTTTTCCCAGGCCCATGTCGTCCGCCAGGCAAGCACCCAGGCTCAAGCGCTTGAGGAAGGCCATCCACGAGACACCACGAACCTGGTAGGGACGCAGTTGTCCCTGGAATGTGGTGGGAATCTCCACCACCTCCAACTGCTCCTTCCCCTGTAGGCGTTTGAGCGTGTCATCCAACCAACCCTCAACCTCAACCTCAACATGCGATACGCCAAAGGACTGCTGCTCTTCGGCCCCGGCCTCTAAGCGCAGCAGGTCGCGCAGGCTCAGCTCCTCTTTACGCATAAGCTTCTTCGCGAAGAATTCACTCGCCGCCTCCAGCTCCTCTGGCCGTAGCTCGATCCATTGACCCCGCACCTTGACCAGAGGCTGCTTTAAGCTTACTAATTCGAGAAACTCTTGCTCGCTGAGTATCTCTCCCCCTAATGACATCTGCCAGTTATATTGCAACAAGCTATCCAGCGTCAGGAAGCCACTACTCTCTTTTGCGGTTGACTCTTTGCCCTTCACATGCAGTTTAGCTGCCAGGCGAGCGCCACGGCTTCCCCACCAGGATGGCACCAGCACCCCGAAGCCGCTCTGTTTCAGGAGAGGGGCCGCATCACTGAGAAAATGGTAGGCTTCTTCCGTGCTTAACGCTACCTCAGTGGGGCGAGCGGAACGCAGCCCTCGCTCCAAAGGCGGGAAGAGGCGAATGGCAACCCCCAGATCCGTCAGCAAAGCTTCTTGAGGATGCTGAAAGGCGCGGTTGAGAAAGGTAGAGGAGCCAGCGCGCGCCTGCCAGACCTGCTCGGCAGAGACTAAGAGGCTGGGATCATCGTTGGCCTGTAAATGAAAGCTCAGCTTCCAGGAGTCTGTCGCCTGGTCTGACTCCCCTTCCTGCGTCTCCTGGTCGCCCGTACCCTCTTCCCCTGGCTGCTCCAGACGGAAACAGGTACGAAAGGGGCGAAACTCGGCGCGAGTCACCACGGGCCGCAACCAGGTTACGACAGCGTCCGTAAAAGCCTGCAAGTCTTCTTCGGAGGCGGCCAGTTCCCCTCCATGTGACGAGGCAAGCGCCTGTACCCACTGGGCCGAGAGAGACATTCCCCGTGGGAGACGCCCCTGGTCCTCCATCTTTTCCATTGAGGTTCGTACTAGCGCGTCGACGCTGCGCTGTAAGAAATTGAGTAAAAGCTCCTGCGGATCAATCTCTACTGGCTGCATCGTACCAGTCACGCGAAACGCGCGGCAGGCAGGTGGCATAGCGCGTGCCAGGCGCGCCACGCGCTCCTGATCCTCTGGCATGAGCGCCAGCGACCAGGAAGCTGCGGCTTTCATCTTTACAGCCTGCTTACTACCATCCCGGCTCGACGCCCTGGCGGGTTCGGGAACCTTTAGAGAGGGCAAAAAGCTCTGGCGTTGTACCAGTTCCAGGGCCAGTTGGGCCGCTTTCATCCAAAAGCGTAAATCGCTGCCATAGCTGTGATACTCGCCAGAGGCGGGAGGCTGCTCGGGCAGGGCAAGCAACATATCACAGGCATGAGTGTCATCAAGAGAGAGCGCCTCTACCAACCAGTCGCGTAACTGCGGCTTGCTTTTACTTGTAATAGGTGTTTCTAGCACAAGCCTGGGCGAAGGAAGAGGGTATTTGCTCGTCGAAGGCAAACGCACAGTCATCACATCATCTGAGGCTTCCAGGCTTCCCCGTTGCGATAAAATCATCTCAAATTGGGCACGCAGTTCCTGTGCCGATGAGCAAAATGGATGGAGAGGTGCGGCATCAGAGTTTGTCGCCTCCACCTCTGACCGGAGTTGCGAGCGCTCTCCCCAGAGGAAGAGTTTCCCTTCTTCGACCGTTTGCCACGTCGCATGTAAAACAGACACGTCTAGCCCCTCTCCAGCTTCAACTTATGTTCTCATTAACCTCACAGGAGGCTATGCGATGGGATCATTCATCTCTTTAGGTTTCTGCGCGAGCGAGGACTTCACCTCAATATAGCGCGCCAGGATAAAGATCATATCTGACAGGCGATTGAGATAGCGCACCACCTCGCCATTCTGAATAACATTATCGTGCAGGAGTTTGACCGCCATGCGCTCGGCGCGGCGAATAATCGTGCGAGCCAGATCCAGCGCGGCCCCATCCAACGTGTCCCCTGGAATGATGAACTTGTTGGGGATCTCGACCTCGCGCTTCAACGCCTCTTCAACCAGTTCGAGACGCTGGACATGCTCAATCGTCATCTTCAGCCCCATGATCTCATAGTTCTCCGGAGGCGTCGCCAGTTCTCCCATCAGGAGATAAAGTTCCTGCTGCACCTGAAAAATAATGGCTTTCACATGTGGATCTTGCGCGACGGCGCGGGCCAGGCCAAGAGCTGACGTTGCCTCATCGACGGTCCCAAAGGTATCAGGACGTGGATCATATTTCGGCACACGTTGCTCCCCCAATAGGCCGGTATACCCAGCATCGCCTGTCCCGGTGGTTACTTTCGCCATATCTTATCCTTCTCTTTCAACTTCTTGCGCAAGATAACGGTACGCCCGGCTTACCCGCCGCCAATCCATCTCTCGTCCACGCACGGGACGCTCTTCATCCCCTGGGAGCAAGCGGTTAGTGGCCAGGAAGCGACGCCGCAGGTTTGAGAGGTCAATAGGTTCGTCGGGTGGGAAGAAGGCGCGATAGAGCAAAGCGGCCTCGGCAAGGGTCAACATTCCATCCCCACTCTCCGGCTCGCGAATGACGTTGAGTTGTAGTGTCTCGCGACCGCCAGTTACTTTGCGCCCCTCCTGTTGCCACCACTCCTCTGGCGATACCCCTATACTCATTTTATCCATATCAGCCAGGTAACGCAGGATCACCTCTGGCTCACGTTGCACATAGGATCGCAATGTATAGAGGGCACTGAGCAAACCCGGGCGCACCTCTGGATCTAGCTCGCGCTCTCCCGTCTCAATCTCCACCACAGGCACCCAACTCACATGCAGGCTTGGAACTGGCTGCTGGTGTAGATTTGGGCGTAGCTGATCCCGATTGGCACGCAGCAAAATACTATGTATCAGCGTAATACCAGCCCCCTGCTCATCGCTTCCCCACACCTGCACCTTCTGCTCCTGCCAATCCGCCTTCAATTGTACTAACGAAGCATCCTGCGGCCAGAGTAACACTGCCTCCAGGGTTCGCTCTACAGCATCAGAAACCAGTTCATTCCCCAGCACCAGGCGCATAGGAGGTCCCCACGGGCCATCACGCAAGAGGACCCATAGCGACCAATCACAGACCGCAAAGGCCGCCACCCCAGCAGTTACAATCAACCGTCGAGGTACAGCCTCACGTGAGGGGCGTGCCTTGATTGAGTTGCCGGGCCTGGAATTGGGTGAACGCATCGCTTCCTCGCCAGACTAAAGGCATTTCCACTTAATTAGAGAAGATGTGCATACATGCATAGCCTATTGTATCTCATAGGTGGATGTCTTGCACACAGAAGCGTCTACGCACCCAACAACACTTCCCACTTTTGGACATAGAAAAAGGCACCCCCTCTTTGCAGTCAGAGTGCCAGCGTTGTATGCAACCAGTCTTAAGACGGTTTAAAGACCAAAGATCGCGTAGAGACTAAGGGCGAATGCTGCGCATAGAAGAGTCGCAATAAGCACATAGGTATAGTAACGTTTGAGTTCTTTGCTGCGATCAAGAGCGACCGCTTTAGCGCCAGCTTTGCGCGATGGTATTTGTTTTTGCATCTTTTTCCCCTTAGTGAACATCTATTCAGGGTGATAAGTAACCTCTGTACAAATGATACGATTGAGGCTCGTAATCGGTTGTAACATTACAGCAATTGTACCCAAACGACGGCGGAAAAGCAATGCCGGGATGACTTACATTATGGCAATTTTGTCAGAGTTGGATCTGGCAAGGGAGAGATCGTATCCTGATAGCGCTCCAGCACACGCCGAGCTTTGACATGATCGCGCTCAAGGGAGACGCGGAAGAGTTGTTCGCAGAGCATCAAGGCTTCGGCGGCCATGGCGCGCCTGGTGGCAGTCATATTTCCTAGTAGATCATGCCTCCGAGCAGAGCGAAAGAGGGAGTGAACCTTCTCCAGGAGATCGCTCAGGGTCTCGTGTGAAGGGGAAGTTTCTTCTTGTGGCTCCTGTAGCGCAGACGCCACATGTGAGAAAAACTGACTACAGGTCTGTACCACAGCAGAATATTCACTGTTACGTGCATCTAAGAGGGCCTGCAAGATGCGTCGCTCGTCGGCTTCATCCAGCGCGACCACGGAGAAGAGGCTGGCCTCGCCCCCCAATTCTTGAATGTCGTGGGCAAGCTGCGTAAAATGCTTCTCCACCTCTTCCGAATGCGGCAAGAGATACACCGAGTTCTGCAAGGCATATGCGCCCAGGTTTTGCAGGCGTCGCCATACCCACACTCGCTTCTGGGACGGCTCGCTCGGTACTTTGTACGTCAATTGTAACCAGCGCATCGCATCATGCTCGGGCATTTTCTCGCTACACCTCATTCATTGAGTGGCACACGTAACACATGTTACGCATAATAGCTTATAGCAATGGTACTCGAAATGGGTGAATAAAGTCAAGCGTAGAGCACTAGAGGTGCTTAGACACCACGATACCAGGTCATGCCATCTCCATAATCATGCACCAGCAGGGGAGAGGGCGCGAAGAGCAAGCGTATAATCACATAGAAGTCGCCGACAGAGCCCGCCGCATTTAGTGTCAGTAGAAGCCAGAGAAATAGGCTGAGACCCAGTGAGGCAAAAGGCAGTACAGCAACGCCAATGAGCGTGACGAGGAGAAAAGGTGCCAGCCCGATAATGAGAAACGGCGTACGCGGAATGTACCATTCTGGCGCCGAGGCATAGGCATAGATCCACTTAAAGCCAAAGTGTGGCCAGGCTCGCGTAAACACCCAGAAGAAGATTCCATGTATTAACTCATGCACAAGCATACAACCAAACACGGTAAATGCCATCGCCAGAATGCCCTCCAACAACTGCCAGCCGCCAATCGTCACCGATGCACTCCGGCCCAAGCTCTCCCGATGAAATAAGAAAGCAATATAGGCAAAAGCCAGGGCGAACAAGATAAAGAGCAGCAAACCAACGCCATTGAGTATCCAGGCGAGCTTTTTATCTTTCGCGAAATTCACCTCACCACACGGGGTATATCCCTGCGGTAGACTTGTCACAGCCTTCATCGTATCCCTCCTTGTATACTTAAATGCTAGGCACGCTTCATATGTAAGTATACACAATTTTTGTGTCCTATTACCCTTCCTGAGAAGCCCATTCTTGCATAGAATTCACCAAACCAGTGGTATGATGCCCCCGTCTTTTCAGCGGGGAGGAATGCCACCTTCCTTTTGTGAGGAGGGAGGCAGGGATCATGCTTGTATGCTTCATCCGCTCTCTCTCCTTGACATGTGGCTGAATATCCAGCTATACTTCAGTCATGAAAACGGTGATAATAGCCAAAATCAAACTTCATACCACATCAGCACAGTTTCAGCTCTTGCGTGCGACCCAGCTCTCCTATCGCGACGCGCTCAATGCCGTCAGTCGCTACGCCTTCGCACACGGCAAGATGAGCAACGCTGTTCGCTTGCAAGAAGGAACCTACCAGGAGATCCGTACCCGTTTTCATCTGCCCTCCCAAATGGCCTGCTCCGTTCCTCGCCAGGTGGGAGCCACCTACAAGACTCTCTGGACAAAGGTCAAGCAGAATGCGCAGGCCCGGCAGGCAGGCAAGACCAGGAAGCGCTACAAAGGGTTGGACCAGCCTCCCACCTTTGTATCTCCTACCCTGACCTACCAGTATGGCAAGGACTACAGCTTCAAGAAAGGGCAGCAGGTCAGCATCTTGACGCTTGAGGGGCGTGTCGTGGTTGAGTATACTGGCTATAATCAGCATGTCGCTCTCATCCAGAAAGAGGCCGAGATTGGCTCAGCCAAACTCTGGTATGACAAGCCCCAAAAACAGTTCTATTTGCTGGTCTCCTTGGAGCACGAGAGCGCGGACCCAACGCCAGAGACCCACAAACAGGTGGTGGGCGTGGATGTTGGGATGCGCTATCTGGCCGTCACCTCGACGTCGACCGGAGAGGCAACCTTCCATTCGGGCAAACGCCTGGTGGCCAGGTCGCATCATTACGCACGGCTGAGAAAGCGCCTTCAACACAAAGGCACTCGTTCCGCTACCCGCCGACTGGTGCGAATCAGCGGACGAGAGAGACGGTTGAAGCAAGACGCCAATCATGTCGTTTCCAAACGCATCGTACACACCCATCCTGGTAGCCTGATTGGCCTGGAAGATCTGACCCATATCCGTGAGCGGACCAGGCGCAAACATGGCAAGAAAGCCAGTCGCAAGCAGCGCAAAGCCAATGCCACGTCCTCCAAGTGGTCGTTTGCCGAGTTGCATGCCATGATTGCCTACAAAGCCTTGCTCCACAAAAGCATGGCCATCAAGGTGGATGCTCATTACACGAGCAAAGCCTGCCCCAAGTGTGGGCATACCTGCGATGGCAATCGACCCAACAAAGGTTTGTTGTTTATCTGTCAGAACTGTCAGTACACCTTGCATGCCGATCTGGTGGGTGCCAGAAACCTTGCGATGCGGACGTTGCTCATCCGACAGGATTGGGTGAGCACGGGGCAGTTGTCATTTGCCCCTGATGTGTCGGATAGCGAAGCCAAAGCAGCACGCCTTCGCCGGTATGCTGAATTGCGGTGGAATCCAGGCACAAGCCCCAGGTTTCAGCCGGGGGTATCTGACTTCAAGTGCTAGACTTAGTGCGAGTTCCAGAGACCTGTTGTGCAATGGAGTCAGCGTTCCTGTGCTCAACTAGGATGAGGAACGCCCTCTCTTACACAAGAGGTCTCCTGATCTTGCATTAGGAAAGATGAGCATGGTGCTTTGTAAACACAGAGAGGTGATACATGCAAGATATTTATGTCATCGCGGGCGCGAGAACCCCTGTGGGTGTCCTCCAGGGTTCACTCTCCGATGTGTCAGCTATCGACCTGGGTGTCATCGCAGCCAGGGAGGCACTCCAGCGCAGTGGTGTCGATCCCCAGCAGGTGGACCAGGTGGTGATGGGGAATGTCATTCAAACGAGCAAAGACGCGATCTACTTCGCGCGGCATGTGGCTCTTAAAGCAGGACTGCCTATAGAGACCCCGGCGCTCACCGTAAATCGCCTCTGTGGCTCTGGCCTGCAAGCCATCGTCAATGCCGCCCAAATGCTGCGCCTGGGCGAGGGAGAGATCGCGCTGGCGGGCGGTGGCGAGAATATGACCCAGGCCCCCCACGTCATCCGTGGCGCCCGCAACGGCTTCAAGCTAGGCGCCGCGCCCCAACTCGAAGATAGCCTGTGGGAGGCCCTGGTTGACAGCTATATTGGCTGCGGCATGGCGATCACAGCCGAGAACCTGGCCGAGAAGTATCAACTCTCACGCGAAGAGGTAGATGCCTATGCCCTGCGCAGCCAGGTCGCGGCACGCAAGGCCCAGCAGGCAGGCTACCTGGCCGAAGAGATCGTCCCTGTCACGCTTAAGGATCGCAAGGGTAACGAAATCACCTTTGCCCAGGATGAGGGCATTCGTGATACCTCGCTTGAAGCCCTGGCTAAGCTCCCAGCACGCTTCCGCAAGGGCGGCGTCGTCACTCCCGGCAATGCTAGCGGCATCAACGACGCCGGCGCCTGCGTGATCCTGGCCACCGAGGACGCCGTCAAAAAGCATAACCTCAAGCCTTTGGCACGCATCATCTCCTGGGGCGTTGTCGGCGTGCCGCCCGAAATTATGGGCATTGGCCCCGCTAACGCCATTCGCCAGGCGCTCAAGCGCGCCGATCTCGGCCTCGACCAGATGGATCGCGTCGAGGTCAACGAGGCCTTTGCTTCGCAGTACCTGGCAGTGGAGAAAGAACTGGGCCTGGACCGCGACAAGACCAACGTCAACGGCGGCGGCATCTCCATCGGCCATCCCCTGGCCGCCAGCGGCGCACGCATCACCCTCGCGCTGCTCAATGAGCTACGTCGCAATCACTTAAAATATGGCGCGGCCTCCCTCTGCATCGGTGGCGGGCAAGGCATCGCAGCCGTCTTCGAGAACGTTGGCTAAAAACTTTTAGAAGATGACATACTATGCAGTGGCAGCCTGAGGTTGCCACTGCATAGTATGTCATCTTCTGGGTGAGTGCCGCAGGCACGAGGGAACAGGCTAATCCACTTATACATGGCATTATGCTATAATGGGCTACTACTACTAGGGATGCGATAAGGACCGCTTTTCAACGGTGAACAGTGGACTTCAGCGCCTTTCATCACATGTGCCACACGTTGCATTCAAGGGTTTCTATTGAAAGACAACGAAGTATCTTACTAACCAGGAGGAATCGCAATGGGTAATAACCTCAACTTCGAGGATACAGACACTATTTTAACTGAGGATCGCCTATTTCCCCCACCCAGCGATGTCGTAGAAAATGCCAATATTACCGCTTATATGCGCTCCAAAGGCTTCAATGACTACGAATCTTTCTATCAGTGGTCACTGGAGAACCGTTTCGAGTTCTGGGAAGACATGGCTAAAGAACTGCACTGGTTCGAGCCATGGACGAAGACCTTTGAATGGACGGAGAAGCCCTTCTTCAAGTGGTTCACCGGCGGCAAATTCAATATCGTCTACAACTGCCTGGATCGCCACCTGGAGAGCGAGACGCGCCACAAGGTTGCCTTCTACTGGGAGGGCGACGATGGCTCCAACCGCACGCTGACCTACGAGCAGCTCTATATCCTGACCAACCGCATGGCTAAGGCCCTGCAAAACCTGGGCATCCAGAAAGGCGACCGCGTCGCTATCTACATGCCTGCTATCCCCGAACAGGTTGCCGCCCTTCTGGCGGTCGCGCGCCTGGGCGCGGTGCATACCGTCGTCTTCGGTGGCTTCGCCGCCAACGCCCTGCGTGAGCGTATCAATGACGCGGGAGCCAAGGTCGTGATTACGGCGGACGGCAACTATCGCGGCGGCAAGCATATCCAGCTCAAGAAGATCACTGACGAGGCCCTGGAAGAGACGCCAACCGTGGAGAAGGTGCTTGTTGTACGTCGCCTGGACAGCGAGATCAACATGCAGGAGGGGCGCGACTTCTACCTTGATGAGCTCTTTAAAGAGATTCCCGAAGACACAGTTGTACCTTGCGAACCCATGGATAGCGAAGACCTGCTCTATATCCTCTATACCAGCGGCAGCACCGGCAAACCCAAGGGCGTTGTGCATGTCCAGGCCGGCTATGCCGTGGGCACCTACACCACAACGAAGTTTGTCTTCGATATGAAGCCCGAGGATGTTTACTGGTGCTCGGCCGACATCGGCTGGGTCACAGGACATAGCTATATCGTGTATGGCCCCTTGATGAATGGCGCGACCAGCGTGCTCTTCGAGGGCACTCCCTCCTATCCCACCCCCGATCGCTGGTGGAGCATCATCGAGAAGTTCAAGGTCAGCATCTTCTACTCCTCGCCCACCGGTATCCGTGGCCTGATGCGCTTTGGCGAAGAGTGGCCCGCGAAGCATGATCTCTCCAGTCTGCGCGTTCTCGGCTCTGTGGGTGAACCCATCAATCCCGAGGCCTGGATGTGGTACCGCCGCAATATTGGTCGCGACGAACTCCCCATCATGGATACATGGTGGCAGACCGAGACCGGCGCGATCCTGATCAGTCCAACCGTCATCCTGCCGCTCAAGCCCGGTAGCGCTTCGCGTCCATTCCCCACCATCGAGGCCGATATCGTGGACAAAAACGGCAAGGCGGTCGGAGAGAACAAAGGCGGCTTCCTGATCGTGCGCCATCCCTGGCCCTCGCAAATGCGTACCATCTATCGCGATCCCGCACGTTACCAGACCTACTGGGATACCATTCCCGATGTCTACTTCGCTGGCGATGCCGCGACAAAAGACCAGGATGGTTACTTCCGCGTCCAGGGCCGCGTTGATGACGTCATCAAGGTCAGCGGACACCGCCTGGGCTCTATGGAGATCGAGTCCAGCCTGGTCAGTCATCCCGCGGTAGCCGAGGCCGCCGCTATTGGCAAGCCAGACGAGGTCAAGGGTGAGCACGTTAAGGTCTTTGTCATCCTCAAGGATGGCCATGAGGCCTCCGACGAGATGGAGAAGATACTGAAGCTCCATGTGCGCACCAACGTTGGTCCCCTGGCCGTACCTGACGAGCTCGAATTTGTGCCGAGCCTGCCCAAAACCCGCTCGGGAAAGATTATGCGCCGCGTCATTCGCGCCCGCGAGCTCGGCGAGCCGGTCGGCGATACCAGCACCCTCGACGCATAATGATTTATAAAAATAAGTTGATAGTGAGGTGCCCTATGTAGCCTAAGGCTGCATAGGGCACCTCACTATCAACTTATTTTTATGTCGTCTCTCATGCTGTCCAGGCTCGAAAACCCCTGCTATTTCGCCTTCTAATCTTGACCGTACATCGAAGCTAGGTTATAGTAGAAACCAACTCAGTCTATAATATTCAGGACTACGCTAAGAAGAGAAGATATTCCTTTTAGTTAGGCCCCCACACGCATCTTCTTTTCTGGGATGGTTGGAGGGGGTTCGCGAGGTTTGGCACGTTCCTCTGTAAAAACGCCTCCCTGTTAAGGGTGAACACACGAAAGGAAAGCGCGGCGACAGAGCCTTTTCCATCTATCCAGGAAGCTCGCATGTCGCCCGCCAGGTGAGTGAGGCAGAGCCATATGCCCGAAGTACAGCAAAAACAAGATCTTCATGCCTATTTGACCACGCTAATTAAGCGCGCGGCGGCGGCATACATTGAACGTGAGGGAATCGCTTACGACGCCGAACAGCTTACTATCGACCTGCGCTTCTCAGCCCAATCCAGCTTTGGCGACTACTCTATTCCCGTCATGCCCTGGGTCAAGAATAAGCTCGGTCGCCCCCCTCTGCAAATCGCGGAGGCACTGGCGACTTATATCAATGAGCTGCACGTTCCTGAGCTTGATAATGTCAACGCGACCAAGCCCGGCTTTGTGAATTTCCGCTTGAACCGCGCGGGTGTGGGCCGCAGCATTATCGAGCGTGTGCTCGAAGAGGGTCCCGACTTTGGTCAGAGCCAGGTCGGGCTTAATCAACGCATCATCGTTGAACATACCGCGATCAACACCAATAAGGCCGCGCACGTCGGCCACCTGCGTAACTCCTGCCTGGGCGATACCGTCGTGCGTATGCTCCGCTCACAGGGCTACCATGTCGAGGCTGAGAACTATATCGACGACTCGGGCGTCCAGGTCGCGGATGTGGTAGTTGGCATGCTGCTCCTGCAAAAGGGCGAGCTACAACTGGCCGAAGGCAATGAGCAGCTTCCCGACGAGTCGTTTGACTACTATTGCTCACGCATCTATGTGGCCGTGAACAGGCTCTATGAGCAGAAGGAGTCGGAGCAGGGTATTGCCGCGATTCAGTTACGCCGCCAGGTGCTACACTCCATTGAACATGGCGATGAGCCAGAGGCTGGCCCCGACTACCCTGCGATGGCCGCTGATCTCTCGCACCAGATCGTGCAAGCCCATCTTAAGACCATGGGACGCCTCAACATCTCCTATGATCTCCTGACCTGGGAGTCGGCGATTTTGCAGGCCGGACTCTGGCAGCATACCTTCAACTTCTTGCGCAAGCATAATCTGCTCGAAAAGCCTGAGACTGGCCCCGCCGCTGGCTGCTGGATTCTCCCCTTTGGCGATGGGGAGAGCGATGGCGAGCGCATGAGCGATAAGATTCTGGTGCGTAGCGATGGGACCGCGACCTACACCGCCAAGGATATCGCCAACCAGCTCTGGAAGTTTGGCATTACCGACGATCCCGAGTTCAACGTTCAGTTTCACTTCGTGCCCTGGGGCACCCAGCATGATGGACGCCAGCTCTGGACCATGCGCACCCCCAAGGATGCCTTCAAACCTGAGCAAGAGAGTGATCCCAAACGCTTTGGCCATGCCCAGCGCGTGGTCAACGTCATCGATGTGCGCCAGTCCTACCCACAGCAGGTTGTATACGAAAGCCTGCGCCGCTTAGGTTACACCGAGCAGGCCGAGAACTCGAAGCACCTGGGCTACGAGGTCGTCACGCTTTCGGCCGCGACCGCCGCCAGCCTGGGCATCGATACCTCCGATGGCCGCGATTTCTACGCCATGTCGGGACGCAAAGGCATCGAGATCAAGGCCGATGACCTGATCAGCACAGCGGAACAGCGCATGCGCGAGGTTCGCCGCCAGGATGAACGCCCCGAGATCGATGAGAAGACGGCCTCTGTGCTGGCAGCATCGGCGATTCGCTACTTTATGATTCGCTTCAACCTGCAACAGATCATCGCCCTGGATATAGACGAGGTGCTTCGCCCCAATGGCGATACCGGCGTCTATCTCCAGTACTCCTACGCACGCTCAAACAGCATCTTGCGCCGTTTGCAGGCATCTGGCTATACTATTCCTACCAGGCTGAATGGTCTACCAGAACAGCTTGAGCAGAGCGAGTGGGAACTGTTGCGGCATATTGATGCCTACCCACGCCGCCTGGCGGAGGCAGCTGAGCAGATGTCGGCCTCGGCACTAGCCACATATGCCTACGACCTGGCAGCTCATATCAGCGATTTCTACGAACATACGCCTCCAATCGTGAAAGAAGAGAACGAACAGATGAAGGCCTTCCGCGCCCTGCTCGTTCAAGCCACGGTTCAAACAATGAATAATGTCCTGCGCATTCTAGGTTTTGAACCCCTGGAGCGCATCTAGACACCACTGCGGAGAGTTACCGTGAAACGTTCTGTTTTATGGTCCCATCTCGGTCAGCCCGGTCTTGAGCACCTCTTCCTCCATGCCCGTGAAGAGGAGGTGCTCGCCGATGGACAGGCCATTACCATGGAACAAGGGATGCCCCTACGCGCCCACTATGTTGTCCGTTGTAACTCCGACTGGCAAGTCACCCAGTTTGATATCGATATTCTGGGGCGCCTGCAGGCTGACCTCCACTTGTGCGCCGATGGGAAAGGAAACTGGTTCTTTGCAGAAGGAGAACCCATTCCAGACCTGGCAGGCTGCGTCGATATCGACATCTCCATCTCCCCTTTTACCAATACGCTGCCCATTCGTCGCCTACAACTGGCAGTCGATGAGTCAAAGGAAATTCTGGTAGCGTATGTCGCCCTGCCTGACATGCAGGTCACACCTATTCGCCAGCGCTACACTTGTTTGAGCGATCTTCCAGGCGAGCGCGTCTACCGCTATGAGTCGCTGGATAGCGAGTTCAGCACCGAGATTACGGTTGATGACGACGGCCTCGTCATTAACTATCCACATCTCTTTGAGCAGCTCACCGTCCGCTAATCACTATCACCAATCAGACGTCTTTTATTCATGAGCGTAGTGAGTATCACATGATATGCTGAATGGTTCATGTGATACTCACTACGCTCACGCGGCATTCTCTACAAAATTTTTGTGGCAATCGTGGCAACCTCCACGTTGCCTTTGAGGGATCAAAAAATGCAAGGCGAGACAACGAACTTTCCCAATGAGATGCATACCATCGAAGACTTCCAGGCCTTTCACCGTTGGCTGGACGCCCAGAAAGGCTTCGCGACTGACATCTTCTTAAATATGACGATGTTAAGTGGAGAGATTGGTGAAGTCGCCCAGGTACTGAAGCAGGTCTATTTCATGATCGATCCTGCCCACACGGATCAAGAAGTAAAAACACTTGAGGAGGCCCTGACTATCCATCGTGAAAACCTGGGCCAGGAGCTAGCCGATTGCCTGGCCTACATCTTTAAGCTGGCCAACTATACCGGCGTCGATCTACAACAGGCCTACCTGGAGAAAATGGCCAAGAATCTGCATCGTACCTGGAAGTATCAAGCAGAGGAAGAATAAGAGAATGGGCATGATTTGTGGACGAATGCCCACAAATCATGCCCATTCTCTCATTCTTGGAAGCGCCGTAGGCGCTCCCAGTCAGGCGTCAGAGCCGAAACAACTAACCCTGCTTCTGGCGTGCGGCGTTGATCTGATCGCGTGTGCGCCGGGCCTCTGCCGCCGCGGACTGGGCGAAGTCCTCACCCTCGCTGGCGTAGAGGATAGCACGCGAAGAAGAGATAATCGCAAGCTCGCTCTGCGCATCCACACCCGCCTGGACCGCCGCCTCCAGGTCGCCTCCCTGGGCACCAATGCCAGGAATCAGGATCGGCATCTGGGGACAGATAGTGCGAATCTGACGCAGTTCCTCGGGATAGGTCGCCCCAACCACCAGCCCGCAGTTGCCCGCAGTATTCCAGGACTGCACGCGCTGGGCAACGACTTCATAGAGGGGGCGCAGTGTCCCGTTCTCATTCTGCACGCGCAGATCCTGAATGTCGCGCGCCCCTGGATTGGAGGTGCGACACAGCAGGAGGGTACCCTTGTCGCGATACTCCAGGAAAGGAGCCACGCTATCATAGCCCATATAGGGATTGACCGTCACAGCATCGCAACCATAGGTCTCAAAAAAGGTTTTCGCATATGCACGCGCGGTATTGCCGATATCGCCGCGCTTGGCATCCGCGATCACAGGAATATGCGCAGGTACAGCCTGGACTACTTCCTGGAACGCCTGGAGACCCGCCGGCCCCAGGACCTCGAAGAAGGCCAGGTTCGGCTTAAAGGCGCACGCATATGGGGCCGTCGCTGCGATAATATCCTGACAGAAACGCACAATCGCACTCATCACTGGCTCCTGGCGTAGCGAAGCAGGCAGACGTCCAGGCTCGGGATCCAGTCCAACACAGAGCAGGCTTTCCTGTCGGCGCGAGGCAGCGAGAAGTTTCTCGGCAAAGTTCATCTGTATGTCCCCTTTTATGAAATAACCTGATCGGCGAATACTATTGTAGGGCCCATGCTTGCATGGACTTGCTCCTACGAGATCCACACCCTCAGCGCTTGAAGTCCAAGCCAGCTTGGCCCCTACAACTTTTGTGCGTCGGCAGCTTGCTGTTTGGCCAGAAAGGTACGCCCTTTCCCCAGTTCGGTGTTGATCGGCACCCCGTCGCGGCAGAAGGGGCACTCCTCGGCGGTATAGGTTTGCAGTGGGAGCTCGACTAGCGCATGAATAGGCACGCCTCCAACCTGTTCTGGCCCCACATTGCCACGATTGCACAGCACGCTCAAGCCAATCACGTTACCGCCATAGCGCCGCACCGCCTCAATCGTCTGGCGCGCCGAGCCACCTGTGGTCAAAATATCCTCTACCACCAGGACATTGCTACCCTTAACAAACTTGTCGTAGCCGCGGCCAAAGAAAAATTGTTTATCCACGCCATCGGAACCCTTCTCCGCGAAAACCGCCAGGATCTCGCCCGAGGGCTTGCGCCGCGTCAAATGATAGGCCGTCCACTGCGAGAGAATTACCGCGCCAATTGTTGGACCCACCACCACGTCGATCTGCTCAGGATCATAGGGCTGTCCCATACGCTCGCAGAGCGACGAAATCAGCTCTGGTCTTAAATAGAGCGCATCTTTATTCACATACACCGAACTATGGCGCCCCGAACTATAGACAAAATGACTATTTGTGATGATCGCGCCTGCCTGCTCAAAGAGTTCCATCAATGTTGCATCACTACTCATATTTTCCACCTTCTCATTCTGGTTCTTAAGCGACCTCTCGCGCCTGCGGCGCTCGCTTAGGTGGTGTGGTGGGCTGTGGCTGCCGCAGGCAGCCACAGCCCACCACACCACCTATACTCATAGGAAGGGGAGCAACGACTGTGTGGCTAAGCTTCTGGCCGATGCTGCTGAAGCATATGTCTACATACCATGGTACCATCATATGTAGACGCGTGCTTCAGTAGCGTCGGGCCGCAACACACAATCGCTACTCCCCATCATCTACGGCTATGAGACTCTCTCAGGCTAGAATACTAGCTCTGAGTCACAGCCTCATCAACCGTGTACTCATTCCAGGACTTGATCGGAATCGTCTCCAGCTGCTTCTGCGTGATAGCTCGCGCGAAGAGACGCGCCTGCTTGACCTTTGTAAAGAGCGGGATATTATGATCGATCGCGTGGCGGCGCATCGCGTAGTCATCGTCGATATCCTTCATGATATGGCGATCCACGATGTTGATGGCCAGGTCGATCTTGTTCTCCCGGAAGTAGGTCAGAACACTGGGCTCTTGCTGCTCATGTAACTTGTAAAGCCTGGTTGCCTCGATGCCGTTGGTATGCAAGAAGGCTGTGGTCTTCTCTGTCGCGTACAGGGGAATTCCCAGGGTCGCGAACAGGCGCGCACTTTCGAGGAACTTGGCCTTCTTATCGTCACCACCCAGGCTGATAAAGATGCCCTTCTGCGGCACATGCCCGCCGGTGGCGATGATCGCCTTCAGGTAGGCCTCCTCCAGGTCGTCACCAAAGCAGGCCACCTCACCAGTGGAAGCCATTTCGACGCGCAGGATGGGGTCTGCCCCAGTCAGGCGCGAGAAGGAGAACTGCGGCGCCTTTACCGCGACGAAGGACGGGCGAGGCATGCTGACGTCAGGAATAGATTCCTGGAAGAGAGCGTCGACGAATAGCTCAATCATGTTGATACCAGTCACCTTCGAGATGAAGGGGAAGGTGCGCGAGGCACGCAGATTGGCCTCGATGACATAGACCTCGTTATCCTTGGCCAGGAACTGGATGTTAAAGGGACCCGTGATCTGTAAGGCTTTGGCAATGGCGCGCCCAACCTTCTCGATACGTGCTTTGGTCTCCTCATTGATCGTTTGTGGTGGCAACACGATGGTTGCATCGCCAGAGTGTACGCCCGCGTTCTCAACATGCTCAGAGATGACGAAGGCTTTGACCTCGCCCCGCTGCGCGACGGCGTCCAGCTCAATCTCCTTGACCTTCTGGAAGAACCTGCTCACGGTCACAGGATACTCACGCGAGACAGCGACGGCCTCGCCTACATAGCGCTCCAGTTGCTCCTGATTATAGCAGACGTTCATAGCGCTGCCCGAGAGCACATAGGAGGGGCGAACCAGGACGGGATAGCCAACACCCTCCACAAAGGAGCGGAGCTCTTCGAGGCTGCTGAATGATGCCCACTCCGGCTGGCGAATCCCCAGTGTGTCCAGCAGGTATGAAAACTTGTTGCGGTTCTCAGCCCCATCGATATTCTCGGCGCTGGTGCCCAGAATCGAGAAGCCGTAGCGATGTAGCGCCTGTACGCGGTTGTTTGGCGTCTGCCCGCCTACTGAGACAATGATGCCATGGGGCGACTCGAACTCGCAGATGTCAGCGATACGCTCAAAGGTCAGCTCTTCAAAGTAGAGACGATCCGAGGTATCATAGTCGGTCGAGACGGTTTCGGGATTACAATTAATCACGATGGATTGTTTCTGGTACTTCTTGA
Source organism: Ktedonobacter sp. SOSP1-85 (assembly GCF_016587415.1). Lineage (GTDB taxonomy): Bacteria > Chloroflexota > Ktedonobacteria > Ktedonobacterales > Ktedonobacteraceae > Ktedonobacter. Next base: position 975,532 of record NZ_BNJI01000001.1, read on the forward strand.
GCGCATCGACGGCGCTTACCGAGGTCCAGTCAAACTCGACCGAGGAGCCGATGCGGTAGGGGCCAGATCCCAGCACCACGACACCATTGTGGCCCAGGGCCTGAATGTCATTATGCTGCGCATTGTAGGTCATGTAGAGATAGTTTGTCTCCGAAGGGAACTCGCCCGCCAGAGTATCAATCTGGAGGATCGCAGGCACAATACCGTACTGCTTACGCAGTTCACGAATCTCCAGCCCTGCCTTGCCAACCATTTGCCCAATGCGTTTATCTGAGATACCCAGTTGCTTCAGGCGGCGCAGCATCTCCGCGGAGAGATCATGCGTCTGGCGTAGGGTCTCCTCATGCGAGAGAATGTTCCAGATGCGCGTCAGGAACCAATGGTCGATACCAGTGATATCATGGATCTGCTCAATGGAGTAGCCATGGCGCATGGCGAACGGCAAGGCAAACATGCGCTTATGCGTGGGCTGGTGCAGGAACTGCTGGAGCACCTCTTCCGTCGAGGTAGAGCTGGCGAAAGGTTGCTCGGCGGTCGCGCCCTCCAGCTCCAGGTCCAGCATGCGAATGGCCTTCTGATAGGCCTCTTCAAAGGTGCGCCCAATACCCATGACCTCACCCACCGACTTCATGCCGGTGCCGATGGTCCAACTAACGCCCTTGAACTTCTCCAGGTCCCAACGTGGAATTTTGACCACGACATAGTCCAGGCTCGGCTCAAAACAGGCCTGGGTCACACCTGTGACTTTGTTCGTCAGCTCGGTGAGGGCGTAACCCAGCGCCAGCTTCGCCGCGACATAAGCCAGGGGATACCCGGTCGCCTTACTCGCCAGGGCGGAGCTGCGCGAGAGGCGCGCATTGACCTCGATCACGTAGTATTGCGAGGTTTGGGGATCTAGAGCGTACTGTACATTGCACTCACCCACGATACCCAGGCTACGCACAATCTTGATCGCCGCCGCACGCAGCGTATGATACTCGCTGTTCGTCAGCGTCTGACTGGGAGCGATAACCACCGACTCGCCGGTATGAATGCCCAACGGGTCCATGTTCTCCATATTACAGACGGTGATGCAGTTATCAAAGGCGTCGCGCACGACTTCGTACTCGACCTCTTTAAAGTGATGCAGATACTGCTCAACCAGGACCTGGGGCGCAAACGCCAGCGCACCATCCACAATCTGGCGCAGTTCGTCTTCGCTATGCGCGATACCAGATCCCTGTCCACCCAGAGCATACCCGGCACGGACCATCAGCGGGAAGCCAAGTTCATGCCCGATGCGCAAGGCCTCGTCCAGCGTCTCAGCGACATGGCTCTGGGGCGTGGAAATATTGATCGAGCGGAGATGTTGCGCGAACTCCTCGCGATCCTCGGTCAGGATAATCGCCGAGACCGGTGTGCCCAGGATCTGCACCCCGTATTTCTCCAGCGCACCGCTCTGGTGGAGCGCGATACCACAGTTGAGCGCGGTCTGGCCGCCAAAGGAGAGCAGAATGCCATCGGGGCGTTCTTTTTCAATGATTTTTTCGACAAAGAATGGCGTCACGGGCAGGAAATACACCTGGTCAGCCATTTGCTTCGAGGTCTGAATGGTTGCGATATTTGGGTTGATGAGGACCGTTGAAATGCCTTCCTCTTGAAGAGCTTTGAGGGCCTGAGAGCCGGAGTAGTCAAACTCTCCGGCTTGTCCAATCTTGAGCGCACCCGCTCCCAACACCAACACTTTCTTTAGCGACTTCACTTAGATCAATGCCCCCTTTGCCTCGTATACCTTCTCCAGGAAGAGATCAAACAGCCACTCAGTATCCATGGGTCCCGGTGTAGACTCGGGATGGAACTGGACCGAGAAGAACGGAAGTGAGCGATGGCGCATGCCTTCATTGGTATTATCATTCGCGTTGATAAACCAGGGTTCAAACCCTTCTGGAACCGTGCCTACCGCGAACCCATGATTCTGCGTGGTAATGTAGCAGCGCTTCTCACCAGCAAGCAGGCAGGGCTGATTCTGACTGCGATGGCCAAACTTCAGCTTGTAGGTATCGCCACCCGCGGCCAGGGCCAGCAACTGGTGTCCCAGACAGATACCCATAATTGGAATTTCGTGCTCCATCGCGACACGCAGCGTCTGAATGGTTTTCTCAGCCATTTTGGGATTGCCCGGACCATTGGAGACCAGGATGCCATCAAAGTCGAAGGGCCTGTCGTCCGCGAAGAGATCGTAATCCCAGGGCACCTCTACTACGCGTACACCTCGCGCCACCAGGCTGCGGATGATATTGTGCTTGGCGCCACAATCGATAAGGGCGATAGTGGTCTCGCCTGAGCCATACTCACGCACCTCGCTGGTAGAGACACGCGCGACCAGGTTATCGATATAAGGATTATGAAAAGGAATATCTTCGTCAAAGATAATCGTTGCCAGCATCGTGCCATGCTTACGAATATGTTGGGTCAGCAGGCGAGTATCCTTGATCTCCAGTGCGGGAATTTTCTCGCGCTTCAGCCAGGTGCTCAAATCCATGGTGCTCTCGAAGTGAGAGGGCGTCGGGATATAGTTTGAGACAATCAGCCCGGCCGCGTGGATACGATCACCCTCCCAGCGCTCGGCATCGGGCACCCCATAATTGCCAATAATTGGATATGTCATTGTGAGAATCTCGCCTGTGTACGAGGGATCGGTCAGGGCTTCTGGATAGCCCACCATCCCGGTGCAGAAAACCACCTCACCGGCGGTCGCCTGCTCGTAGCCAAAGGAGAGGCCCTCGAAACGCGTTCCATCTTCTAATAACAAGACGCCTTTACGAGTCGTTGCCGAAAACGCCAAACTCTCCTCCACAACATCTTTTAGTAGCTTATTAGCAGTGTCAATTTGCAGCATCATTGGGTATCCTTCCAGAGTCAGTGTAACTAGTAAGAGTTCCCACGCTTAGGCGCGGCCCAGAACGAGGGCCAGTAGCGCCATGCGGGTATACAAGCCATTACGAACCTGCGAACGTAGATACACAGCTCTGTGATCTTTATCGACCTCTGTGTCGATTGTACCAATGCGCGGCAGGGGGTCCATCAGGATCATCTCCTGGCTGGCATATTCTGCGAGCAAGGCAGGGGTAACCGTAAAACGTTGTGCGACCATTTCATTATATTCCGTCAGCGAGTCAAAGCGCTCTTTTTGAATACGCGTCCAGTACCAGTACTGGCAATCCCTAGGGATATCTCTCTCGCTCGTGATTTCATGGATAGTAATATTACGGGAGCGGAACATGTTTAGATTTTCGCGATTGAGACGCAGCTTCTCGGGAGAGAGCAGATAGACTGTATTATTCTCGAAGAGCGAAAGACCACGCATCAGGGAGTGTATCGTCCGACTGTTCAGCGCATCACCTGCCATAACGCCTGTCAAATTATCCAGGCGGCCGAAGCGCTCATAGAGCGTATAGAGATCCAGCACCGTCTGCGAAGGATGCTCGTTGTTGCCATCGCCAGCATTAAGTACCGGGACGAACTCAGCGCTTTCCGCGGCCCGCAACGCGGCACCCGGGCGGGGATGACGCAGCACAATCGCATCTGAGTAGGCTTCAAACACGCGGATCGTATCCTCAAAGGTCTCACCCTTGTTGACCGAGGAGACCGTCTCAGGATTCTGGATCTCTAGCGTCTGCCCACCCAGGCGCTTCACCGCAGCCGCGAACGACCCGAAGGTACGACTCGAAGGCTCGAAGAAGAGCAGCGAGACAAGCTGACCCGCGAGCAACTGGCATGGCTCTTTGCCAAGCACAAGCTGCTTCATATGACCCGCCAGGGCAAAGATCCGGCGCACATCATCGGCACTGAACTGGTCGAACGAGACAATGTCCTTGCCCTTGAAATCCCCATTGATCATCGCTAACGTGTCATATGTCTTCTCAACAGCAATCTGGCTCATAGATCCCCCTAATAGCTAATGTATGCAGACGTTGTACGCTTCGCGTGTTAAAACACAACCGGTTGATAGGTCATCATTGAAACCTTCTCCGATCGCCAGCCCGGTAAGATGGTCTTCGCCTGGCTCCTCCCCTTCTCTTCCCGTAGCTTATCTCGTCAAGTTGTATTTCTGGGCAAAAAAAATTCCTCACCTCCAAATGAAAGGAGAGAGGAGATAATAGAAAATTTCCCAATGGCGGAATCGACTTCCCAATGGAAATACCAATACCCGGCTACTGTCGCCGTCTGCATTGCTCTCCTCAGTATGTTTGAAGCCATGACGATACCGCACCTTTTCAGTGTAAATGTTTTTGGGAACTGGTCTCAAATTGCTAGAAGTATACCTTCTGATTTCGCAAAAGTCAAGGGAAATAAAGGCTTTTTTTGCCTGCCTCCTGAGACCAGGGAATAGGTCTGGCGCCCCCACGCCAATGCAATGCTCTTCTCCTCACTATGTTCTAATCGACACCTCCTCTCTCTTCTTCAATAAGTAGGAGGAGGAGGAGGTGTGCCTAAGTAGCGGTACTCAGGCACACCTCCTCCTCCTACCAGAAGTATTATGGCCCGGTGGTCCCCATCGGCAGACCACCGGGCCATAATACTTCTTTCAAAGCGAGCGCCATAGGCGCGAAAAGTCAAGTGAGGAGAAAGTTAGGCAACAGTCACCACAGTCACATCAAAGATGATGGTGGCATTCGCCGGGATAGGGCCACTCCCCTGTGCGCCATATGCCAGGTCGGGGGAATAATCAGGCGGCGCGTGCCACCGGCTTTCATACCAATCAAGCCCTCGTTCCAGCCCTGAATAACCTGGGCCTGTCCGACATTTTGCAGGTTGAAGAGTTCACCCTTGCGATCATAAGAGCTGTCAAACTTTTTGCCATCCTTTTGCAGCCAGCCCGTATACTCTACATTGACGGTGCTTCCCTTGGTCACTTCTTTCCCGTCGCCCGTCTTTACATCGATATACTGCAATCCATCGGGAAGCTTCACAATTTTGCTGTCATCCGCGGGAGGAGGTGTGCTTGGACCCGCGCTTGGCGTAGGAGAGCCACCTGTCGCAGTCATAACGGCGTTTGCAACACCTGTTGCGGTCGCGTGTACACTGGCGGTGCTTTTAGCATTCGCGGTTGCCGTCGCGTTCTTATTGGCGGTCGCGACCAACTGGTTATTGTATTGCTGATATTGCAAGACACCAAAAATACCAATGACAATCAACGCAACCGCTACAATCGCGGAGGTCCAGATCCGAATGCGGCGCCGACGGCGCTCCTTGCGATACAAACGCTCTTGCTGGCGCTGGCCAGGGCGGCCCGATGTTGGATTGTTTTCACGACGTATAGTCTGCGACATAGCACATTCTCTCCTCGTATTGTGTAGAATAATTGCAGGTTGAGGTTACCATTATTTCTTCTATCTGACAAGAGGAAAACACAAGGAAGTACTTATTGACGTCAGATACCCCGGTCTAAAGGCGCGGGGCTTGGATCTAAGCTCCACCTCAATTCAGCATATCTCGAAAGACGTGCTGCTTTGGCTTCGTCGCTTGATCCATCAGGAGGGGCAACTGACAAGTGCCCCGTGCTTGCCCAGTCCTGCCGGGCGAGCAACGTTCGCATCGTGATATTCCTGGCACCCACCAGATCAGCATGCAGCGTATACTGGCAATGCTTGCAAACGAAGAGCAACCCCTTCTTGGGACGATTCTCCGGCGCGGTATGCCCGCAGCGAGGACAGGCCTGACTCGTGTAGTGGGCGTCCACTTTGATCGCCATCGAGTTCTGCAAGAGTGCCTTATAGGCAATCATGGTGTGCAGCTCAGCGAAGCTCCACTTGGAGTACGCAGCGTTGGCTTTCCGCTGCTTCTTCGTGGCCTTCTTGCCCTTGCGTCGCCGGGTTCGCTCTCGGATATCTGTCAGGTTCTCCAGGCCGATAAGGCTGTGGGGATGCTGGGTCACGATGCGTTTGGAGACTACATGATTGGCGTTGTTCTTCAACCGTCTCTCCCGCCCACTGATGCCCACCAGTTTCCTGGTGGCCGAACGGGTGCCTTTCTTTTGCAAACGCTTTCTCAGTCTCGCATAGTGGTTCGCCTTGGGGACAATCTGTTTGCCCGAATGGAACGAACAGGTTCCTGTCGTATCGCTGGTGACGGCCAGATAACGGACACCGACGTCCACACCGACTACGCTGGTTTGCGTTTGCGGCGTGAGGTCCGCCACTTCGATTTCCAGGGAGACCAACAGATAGAATTGCTTGCGAGGTTGATCATACCAGAGTTTGGCTCCGCCGATTTGGGCGCCCTTTTGGATGAGAGCCACGTGGGTGTCGTAGCCCGCATAGGGAACGACCATGCGTCCATTGAGCGTCAGAACACTGACCCGCTGGTTTTTCTTGAAACTATAGTCGTAGCCATACTGATAGGTTAGCGTAGGCGAAACATACTTGGGAGCCTTGTCCAGCCCTTTGTAGCGTTTCTTGGTGAGACCCGCTTTGCGTTGAGTAGCGTTGTGCTTCACCTTGGTCCAGAGCCCCTTGTACGTTGCGCTGACCTGTCGCGACACCGTACAGGCCATTTGTGACGGAAGACCAAAGTGGGTGCGAATCTCAGCATACATGCCATTATGCAGCTTTTTGGCATTGCTGATCTTTCCTTGCGTAAAGGCATAGTGGCTGACGGCATTCAATGCGTCGCGATACGCCAGTTGTGTTGTGCGCAATGCGGTAAATTGCTCTGGAGTCGTTTGTAATTTGATTTTCGCACTGATTGTCGTCTTCATACAGAGAAGTATATAAAATTTTCACTCACCTGTCAAATACTAAAAAGGAGTGAAAGAATACATAGTTCCCACCCTGCCCAAACTCCAAAAAGGAGCGGCCATTCCTCTCCCGCTTTTCAAGCGGGAGAGGAATGGCCCGGTAAGATGAAATTTCACTCCCTCTAGCTCTACCATATTTTTTTACCTCTACTAACTCTACAATTCATAGCCCCCTTTTCCGAAGTATGCTATAATTAAAAACCACACCCATCAAGTTGTCAGGCTTTGGTATCATAAGTACTGCGAACACCTTTTTTAACCTAGCGATACAGGCACACTCATTTTCATCATGACAACAAACGAACAAGAAGAGCTAGCACAGCTCACCACAACTGAATACATTCCTAATGTTCCAGCGCAGGGATACATCCGCTATCCCACCATCTACAAAGACTATATCGTCTTTGTGACTGAGGATGATCTCTGGCTCGTCTCCAGTGAAGGAGGTCGGGCCGAGCGCCTCACCGCGGGACAGGGGCGCGTGAGCCATCCCCATTTCTCGCCAGACGGCAACTGGTTAGCCTTCGTTGGACGTGAAGAGGGACCGGGCGAGGTCAACGTCATGCCTGCGCTCGGTGGTCCCGCACGTCGCCTTACCTTCGATGGAGGCACCTGCACTGTCCTTGGCTGGACGCCCGATGGGGGCGCGATTCTCTACGCAAGCAGCACCGGCCAGTTCACGGCAAAATATACCGTCATCTACGCGATCAGCCCGGCTGGCGGCCCACCCCAGCAACTGCCGGTTGGCATGGCTAACGCCATTTCCTATGGCCCAGAGGGGGGAGTTGTTATTGGGCGCAATATCGAGGAACCAGCCTACTGGAAACGCTATCGAGGCGGGACCGTAGGCCACCTATGGTGCGATACTACAGGTAGCGGCACCTTTCAACGCCTGCTCAATATTCGTGGCAACGTCGCCGATCCCTGCTGGGTCGGAAAGCGCATCTACTTCATCTCTGATCATGAAGGGGTAGGCAACATCTACTCATGCACGCCCCTGGGCGAGGAGCTTACACGCCACACCTTTTTCGACACCTTCTACGCCCGTCAGCTCTCCACCGATGGCGAGCGCCTGGTCTTGCAATCGGCCGCCGATCTCTACGTCTTTGATCCAGCGACCAATCAGGTACGCCAGCTCACCGTGACCCTACCAAGTCAGCGCACACAGCTTAGCCGCAAATTTGTGTCCGCCGACCAGTATATCGATACCTTCGCGCTCCACCCCCAGGGACATGCGCTCGCACTTACCACGCGTGGGAAGGCCTTCGGCCTCAGCAATTGGGAGGGGGCATCCATCCAGTATGGTATCCAGGATGGCGTGCGCTATCGCTTTCTTGAGTGGCTCAATGACGGCTGGCGGCTCGTCGCCATCTGCGATTCCCCTGGACGCGAAACCCTCGTGATTATCGACCCGGCAAGCGATAATGAATACAAGCTCCTGCCCGATATCGAGTTTGGGCGCGTGATTGAGCTTACAGTCTGCCCGGTCGAGAATATTGTGGCTATCACTAATCATCGGCAAGAATTGATTGTAGTTGACCTGGCATCAGGGCAGCATGGAGTCCTCGACCATAGCGAATATGGCCGCATCTATGACCTGGCCTGGTCGCCAGATGGGCGCTGGCTGGCCTACAGCTTTGCCTGCAGTGCCCAAAAACGCGCCATTAAGCTGGGTAACCTTGAAACAGGCGAGACACATTTCGCGACCGAACCTATCCTGGCGGATGTTAGCCCGGCCTTCGATCCCGAAGGGCGCTACCTCTACTTCCTGGGCTATCGCGTCTTTAATCCCATCTCGGATAACTTACAGTTTGAGTGGAGCTTTCCACGTGGGGTCCAGCCCTACGCCGTTCCTTTGCGCAAAGATATTCGCTCCCCCTTTGTGACAGAGTCCCGACTCACACAAGACCTGCGCCGTCGCCCAGGCTTTGTGCCTGAAGTTGCCCCCGCCGCCAGCGACGACAATAACGGCACCGAACCACAACCAGCTCCGACTACACAGCCTCCTAACACGTCCAATCGCGTGTATATTGACCTGGATGGTATCACCCGTCGCGCCGTGGCCTTCCCCACGGGCGAGGCACGCTATTCAAGTATTCTCGCGATGCGGGGACGCGTGCTCTTCCTGGTCAATCCGCTTACCGGCGCCCTCTCCGAGGGGCAAAGTCGCGGCTGGATTGAGAGCTTTGATATCGAGACCCAACGCCTGGAACGCATCTTCGATAATGTCAATGAGGTCATGCTTTCCCGCGATCACAATACGCTCATCTATCGCTCGCGCGCCCGCCTGCGCGTGCTACGCAATGCGGAGAAACCCCGCTCGGATAGCGATTTCCCCGGACGTGAAACTGGCTGGATCGATCTGGGGCGCATCAAGGTCTCAGTGCTCCCTGCCGCTGAGTGGAGACAAATGTTTGCCGAAGCCTGGCGCCTCCAACGCGAGCAGTTCTGGACCGAAGATATGTCGGGCGTGGACTGGGAGAGCATCTACCAGCGCTATGCTCCGCTGATCGAACGCGTGGGGTCACGCTCAGAGCTTTCTGACCTCATTCATGAGCTACAGGGCGAGCTGGGAACTTCTCACGCCTTTGAATATGGTGGCGAATACCGGCGCGGTCAATACTACCGCCAGGGATCGCTCGGCGTCGATTGGAGCTATGATCCCACAACTGAGCGCTATCGCATCGGGCGCATCATTGTGGGCGATCCTTCCGATGAAGATGCGACCTCACCACTCAGTGAGCCGGGTCTTGGCGTTGCCGTTGGAGACGCGATCATCGCGGTCAATGGACAACGCGTCGGCCCACGCCTGAGCCCCCAGGAGCTACTCGTCAATCAGTCCGGCAGCGCGGTCAGCCTGATTATTGAACCCGTCGAAGGCAATACCAGGCGTGTTGTGACGGTGAATGCCATTTCACTTGCGACTGAGAGCGCGGCCCGCTATCGCGACTGGGTGGACAGAAATCGGCGGGTGGTCCATGAGAAATCACACGGACTGGTCGGTTATATCCATGTGCCCAACATGGGCCCACAGGGCTTCGCTGAGTTCCACCGCGGCTTTCTGGCCGAATATGACTATCCTGCCCTGATTATCGATGTGCGCTGGAATGGCGGCGGCAACGTCTCCAGCCTGCTCCTGGAAAAGCTCTCGCGCCGCCGTATTGGCTATAAGTTCTCACGCTGGGGCAAGCCGATGCCCTACCCGAAGGAGTCACCACGCGGCCCCATGGTCTCTTTGACCAATGAGCACGCCGGATCCGATGGCGACATTTTTAGCCATAGCTTCAAGCTCCTGCAACTGGGTCCCCTGATCGGGACACGTACCTGGGGCGGAGTTGTAGGCTACACGCTCAATCACCAGCTCGTCGACGGCACCACCACAACACAGCCCGAGTTTGCCAACTGGTTCGCCGATGTCGGCTGGGACATTGAGAACTATGGCACCGAACCCGATATCGAGGTGGATATCGCACCTCAAGACTATATGAATGACACCGATCCCCAACTGGAGAGAGCTATTATCGAGGCCGTGCGCCTGGCACACGAGGCCAAGACGCTGGAACCCACGCCGGGGAAACGCCCCTATCGTGGCTGGGTCAACAAGCCCGATGAGAGCGGTACCGATATCGAAAGCGCCTCCCAATAAGCAAGAAAGAGCGAGAGGCGCGGCATGTCTGCCGCGCCTCTCGCTCTTTCTTGCTTAATATCACGCGTTACGCCGATATACACACACTCCCTGTACCCATGTCTGCGCAATAACCTCAGAAGATGCGCCAAAGAAGAGCGTATCCAGCAAATCCTCCTCGCTCCAGCCACGCATCTGCCGATGTTCCAGGTCGATAGCCACAAAGTCAGCCGCCTGGTCGGGAGCGATCTCGCCAGCCTGTATTGCCAGGGCTGCGGCCCCACGTCGCGTGCCATAGTCCAACAAGAGCGGGCCGGGAGCCGCTAGCTCATCCGCGACGAGCACGCGCCGGCGCTGATAACGCATGCGCGCGCTATATTCGGCCCAGCGCAGCTCCTCTAGAGGGTCCAGGCGCGTGTTACTATCCGAACCAATGGTCAGGGGAATCTCGCGCGCACGCAGGTCTTCATAGGGGGCGATTCCATCCCCCAGGTCGCCCTCGGTCGTTGGGCAAACACAGACCGTGCTGCCATACTGGGCCAGGATATCAAGCTCGTGCTCGGTGGCATGGGTGGCATGAACGATCGTCGTTCGAGGTGAGAGGGCTTCGTAGCGTTCTAAAAGCTCGATTGGGCGACAGCCATGTGCGGTGCGACATTGCTCGATCTCAGCCACCTGCTCGTCAGCATGTACATGTAACGGCAGGCTATGCTCACGACTATACGCAGCAATGGCGCGAAACCACTCCCCCGGCACGGCCCGGACCGAGTGGGGCGCAACCCCGACCTGGTATCCCTGCTGGCGTAGCGCTTCAACGCGCGCCAGATACTGTTCTACCGTGGCGTCACAGAAGCGCTGTTGCCCCGCCTCCAATGCCTGTTGAAAGCCGCCACGTGCATAGGCGGTCATTAAGAGTACCACGCGCAGCCCTGTGTCTTTCCCTGCTTGTAGGATAGCTTCAGACATCGCATTCGGGCGATCGTAGGGCCTGCCATCAACCTGGTGATGCACATAGTGGAACTCGCCGACACTGGTATAGCCCGCCGCCAGCATCTCGCTGTATGTCTGGCGCGCCTCCTCATAGAGGAGTTCCGGCGTCAGGCGCTGAGCCTCGGCATACATGGCACGCCTCCAGGTCCAAAACGTATCCTGCCGGGAGAGTGGGCGATGCGTATGGCCACGCAACTGGCGCTGAAATACATGGCTATGCACATTCACAAAACCGGGCAGGAGAAGCATCTGGGGTAGCGGCTCGATCTGCTCATGTGCGACCGCCTGTGAACTATCAATAATTCCCGTGATCAAGCCATCATCGCCAATGGCGATGAGCTTATTTTTCTGCAATCCCTCATGGGTATAGACATAGGCTGGCGCCAGGTATTTCATCACGTTGGCATCCCTCAATTCGCATAGGTCTTGGTGCAATGTTCTAGCAGTAATCATGACAGGAGACACTAGCTGCTAGCGCTCACTGAGCGACGATTCCCGCCTGTCCCATTCTACCATGCCTGGCGAGACCAGGGGACCGGCATCCCCAATCAAATGAAATGCCGCCCAGAAGTAGGGATGCGCCCGGTAGGGACGCTCTGAGGCGCGCATTTGCGTGATAAAATCGCGCTGAGCCTGCGCCAGGGCACTTACCTTGCGCTCACCACGCAAGAGCACCCGATAAAAGAGTTCCATCAGTTCGGCGCTGCTGGCATCCTCAACCTTCCAGAAGGTGGGCAGGAGCGAGGCGGCGCCCGCGTACAGAAAGCCACGCCCCAACCCGATGACTTCGTCAACACCCCCAATCACGGCGCGGCCAGTCTCACAGGCGCTAAGCACCACAAGCGAGCAGGAGGAGAGGTCGAGGTTGAAGGCCTCAATTGTGCTCAACTGGCGATCAGCCAGGCGAATAGAGGAGAAATTGGGTGCGTCCAGGCGGAAGAGGCCGTGCGCGGCGATATGCACCAGGGGACTCTTAGCTCCACGCTGCTGCAAGAGCGTCGTGGTCGCCTGCTCGTGTACCGCTGGCTGCGTCCCCAACAATTGCGCAACGACCTCGGCCTCATGCACAGCCTGCGGAAGCCAGCCATTCTCTGAGAAGCCCAGTACCATGGCCCTGGTAAGGGCCTCGGGGCGCATCTGTGTGTTCAGCCCCCGCTGTCGACAGACATCCCAGAGCGAGACCGAAGGGAGATATGATACCTCAACGCGCTCCACGACAAAGCGCTCGCCGTCCAGGAGGGCGTGAAAGGGGAGATAATGCAACATGCCGTAGGGCACCACCACGAGGTGACGGCAGGCATGAAGCGCCCCCTCTACGGGGCGTAAGAGGATATCATAGAGCCGCTGCAACAGGCCCAGGCAATTCTCTTGCAACTCCTCGCACACACTCGCCTGCTCTGGTGTGCCTACAGTGCGAGCCACCAGGTCAAAGTTGGTGCGTAACAATGCCAGGAGGCGCTCCAGGCGCGTGACGGCACCCGGAAGGCACCTGACGACAATCCCTTCGCGCGTGAGACAAAAAATGTAGAGGTCCTGCCCCGCCAGATAGTATTCCAGAATCAGCGTTTGCGAATGTATTTTGGGTCCCAACTGCGTGACGAGCGAGTTCGTCCACTGCTTTTGCGGCTGCGCGATGACATCGCTCATCGAGCGCAACTGCACCTGTTCGAGCAAGTGCTCAATGCGGCGCTCGCGTTGCAGCATTTCTTTACGAGCCTGGGCGGGATCGATACTCTGTATGCGACGTATTGCGGTATCACTAAGATTAACATCGCCCTCGGTACCATAGACAATCGAGCTATACCAGGCCTGCTCTTCGCGTAAGCGCTCCAGGTCTTCGAGCTGCCTCCCACTCAGGCGGTCCCTTGCTGTAAACTTGATATCAATGTTGTTGCGCAAGTAATCACCCAGGGCGCGCGACTTGGCCTTCTCAACATACGTCAGTGCTCTGGGGACATCTCGCCCCTGCAAGGCCAGCAGCATCGCACGCCTGTAGAGCTCGCCCTTCCCCTCCAAAAAGCTTACGCGCTCCTCCAACACCAGGCGACTCTGCACTTCGTCAATCCCCTGAATGGCGCGGTCATAGTATTGCATGGCCTGGTCGATAGCGCCATGTAGCTCAGCCAGGTGTCCCAGGAGATCATAGCAGAGATACTGGAGTTCCAGCATCTCCTGAGCCATGGCGATATCCAGGGCATAATGGCTTAAACGTTCGGCCGTGTCGAGTTGGCGCTCAGCCTCGGCGATATAGGCCTGCAATAACATCGACCACGCCAGGTTAGGCAAATCCTCCTGATCCGCAAAGACGTCTGCAACATACTCTACCTCGCGCAGACTCTTTTCCAGCTCTCCATTGGCGTAATAGAGGTCAGCCCGGCGCAAACGTGCCATAGCCGACAGGCGCACAAAGCCACCCTCAGCCAGCAAATCACTTGCTTCGCGCAGCAACTCGTCGGCCTCATGGTGGCGCCGCATCAGGATCGCAGCACTGGCCTGGCGCATCAAGGCTCGCGCCAGGTTATCGCGTTGCGCCGAAGTGGCGCGAAAAAAGGCCACGACCTCGGCCGCCAGTTCGTAGGCTTCGCGAGAACGGTTTAAGCGCAACAAGCAGACGCACATCTGGTGTGTGGCTTCGGCCCGCGATTCGAGCATCTGGTGGCGCTCAAAGGTCTCCCGGCACTGATTGTAGAGCAGCAATGCCTGGCTATAGTGGCCCTGGGCCGCGTAAATCTCGGCGATGTTGAGATCCTCACGTGCAAGCGAGATCTCCTCGCTCGGACCGTAGCGCTCAAAGGTCTCCCGTGCCTGCTTATGCATCTCAACAGCCTCGCGAAAGCGACCCTGCGCGGCCAGGGCCAGGGCTTTATTACCGCGCGCGCGGGCGATATACAGATCAACATCCTCGTTACACATTTGATAGGTCTCAATCGCGCGGTCAAATGCGCGCAGAGCTGCGTCATACTGGCCCAGCTCAAAGTTGATAATGGCGGCATTCACATCTATCTGACCCGCCCGCACCAGCTTGCCATGTCGCACAAAGATATCACGCGCCGCGGCTACATCACGAAGCGCCTCCGTCATGCGGTTGAGATGCAGGCAGGCATTAATACGCCCGATGCGCGTCCGCGCCCAGCTCACCTCGTCGCCCAACGCGAGAAAATCCTCTCCCGCCGCATCGAGAAAAGGCAATGCTTCTTGATCGCGCTCCATACGGCGTAGTGCATCGCCACGCGCCCACAGACCTAGCGCGTGGTAATAGCTATCTTTGGTAAGGTCGCCTATGAGCAGGAGATAGCCAGAGAGCCGAAACGAGAGCTCAACGTTACTGTTCCAATAACGATCCGCTTCACGTTTCAGGCGATGGACCAGCGTATTGAGTTCCGCGGCTGTGAGATGAGGAACGTAGAGATGTAGTAATTTCGGCCCTTGCTCTTCGCTCGCCTTCAGCAGTGTCGCAGCAAGTTCCTGAGCAGTCATAGCTTGTATTTTTACACAATCCTTTGGTAGAAGTCGCTCTTTTGCCACCAACTACATATATATACATACATACTTCCTGGCCCTCCCAGCCTCCTGCTGATGCTTATACCTACAAACGTTCTAGAGACCCCAAAAACCACCCAAAAGAAATCACAATCAACAGGAGCCATCTTCGACTCCAGCTTTTATGGCGCATCTCCAGATCTCTCAAACCCACAAAACGGCTCACACCCATCTACCAGGTGCCCTAGCCATCCTCGTCCAGCGCAACGGCTACCTCTTCAATGATCACACAGGTTTCCGGAAAATGCAGCTCTAGTGTATAGGTAGTGGGGACAAGTGCGGTAAAGATAAAGTTGCCCAGGTCGTCAATATGTTGCGTATACGAACTCTTCTCATCGCGTGCAAGTAATACAACTGGCGTTCCCTGCAAGGTTGGCAGTGTTGCTCCCTTACGCGTCACAAACCCCACCAGTTGCGCGCCACCGCTCTCCTGACTCCCTCGCTCAAGCTGAAGCGAGATGCTGATATCTTCAGCGGTATAGCGGCGCGGCCAGGCAGAGGCAGCGCCCCGAACACTGTAGAGCGCGGGCTGCATGGGAACCAGCGTAGCTACCAGGCGACGCACACCCGCCTGTACAGGCTCGAGCAGGCGCTCAAGTACTGAGTGCTCCTCCTCTGCTGAGGTGCGATGATTGCCCACAATGGCTGGGACCACCACCGGGTTGGTAAATAGATCCTCGCGCGCCATGAAGTTTGAGAGCGTCTCTACTTCCGCGGAACACAACACACATGCGCTCAGATGGGTCTTGATCAGCGCCTCGTCCTCAGCACTACATAGCCCCAGTTGATATTCACCTAACATCTGGTTAGAAGGGCAATCCCAGCGATAGAGCTTCTGCATTAAGACATGCTCCAGGCGTTGATAGGCCCCAAAACGCTGCGCGCAACTCGCGCAGCGCTCCATATGGTCTTTCACCGCTGGTCTTACCTTCTCGCCCGCAAGGTATGCGATTATCTCCTCATCACGAATCGCACCCGGTTCATAACACTCCATGAGTGCCCCCTCGATCCCTCTAAGATTTTTCCAGGCGCCACTCCTAGCTGGCGAATGGCGCTATGCTCATGCTGCAACCAATACGACATTCGTAAACGCTCAGAGCGACCAGGCTACGAGTAACGCTTCTCTATCTATTCTTCTTCTCCGAAAACCCTAAGCGCGAAGCGCTAGACACGCCAGTGAAGGCTTGTCCCCGAATGGGGATGGGTTTCGGAATAAGATCTTCTCGGCAAATTAAGAAATGCCACATTTTAGACCGCCACTTCCGAAGCAGGATGGGCTCGACGGCCATAAACTCTCCCTTGTTCTTTATAAGTAAACGAGGCACGCCGCCTTTTTAGCGCTTTTCCTCTTTATTTCCCTGCTCCCTTGCCTTTATCACCAGATTCACTTTTCCAGGCGCTATTGCCGGAAGAGATTGCGCAAGCGCCGATTACGCCGTAAGCGCTCCAGTACATTGCGTTTTATGCGGTACACATCATCGACGGTGGGAAAGAGGTGACGATACTGCACGCAAATTTCGCCCGGCTTCATCCCCTGCACATATGCCAGGTACAATAAGACCCGTTCGTCCTCGCCGTTCAACTCTTCCTGGATAATCGCCCAGAGACGCTGCGCCGACAACTGAGCAACGACATCATCGGCTGGATCGCTGCCTGATGGCTCATGCTCCACCGCCTCAAGCGTCTCCTCGTACTGTCGAGCCTGGCGCGCGCGTACCTCGTCGGCAACCACGCTATGCACACACATTTTTAGATATTTTAATACAGACGCCAAAGAATCAAAGTTACCGATTTTGGCCGGTGTCAGTGCCTGAGAGAATTTGGCAAAAGCCGCGTTTACCAGGGACGCTCCTCCTTCTTGCCCAAGCAGTTGCACCGCGCTCTGATGCTGTGTCACCCATGTCAATACCAGCGGCGCATATTGCTGATATATGTGCTGCCAGGCGGCCTCATCGCGCCTGATAATCGCACGCCGAAACAATTCAAGACAAAAGCGGTCATTCGAAGTACTCTGTTTAAGAAATTTTGTTGTTTCCTCAGCGCAACAGCGCGCAAGGTCTCCAACTGCTAGTTGCTCCGGTGGTTGGGCGCTGTCACCCACTCCTCTCTTCTCCGGGTCCTGACGAGAAAATTGGGAGAGGTTTAGAGACTCCATCATAGAATCGCGTCATGCGAGGCCCCTCACTTCAGTCATGGGGAGGAGCATGACGCACTCCTTTCTGAATATATTCATACCCGTCAGCACGATGGACACATCGCAGATATTTAGGGTGGATATCTCTCTTCCCAAGCCGAAATGACGGTCGATGACGAATAGCAATGCGCCCTTCAAATGTCCCTTTGGGGGTCATCGCTTTGATCATATCCCCTGTTTGATAGCCAAGGAACGTCTTTTTGCGTTGTTTGTGTTGCTTGGGAAATCCATATTTGTCAACGACACACATTTGCCGTGATCCATGCCCCATCGCTTTGATCTGCAAGGGGACAATTCCCGTATGAGAGAGTCCCACAGGCGTACTTTTGCCCACACACGCGGCATCCAGCCAATGCGTTTTGGGCAACCCTCTTGTGGTCCGGTTATATTTTGTCAAACCACCACTGCCGCACTCGACCGGCAATCCCAAGGCTTTGAGTCGCTGCAATACAGCCCATCGCGTGCCATTCACCGCACTCGCATCCTTGAGTGGCCTCTTGACCTGAGCAAGAATGTGCTTGAGGACCTCTGGTTTCTTGGCAAGGAAGACGGTAATATCTAGGGTATCTTTGGCCTTATTACAAGGCTCACATGCCAGGGTCAAGTTACTGATACGACTCGTTCCCCCCTTGGCACGAGGATGAATATGCTCAACTTGCAAGGGAACGTTTTGCACGCTACAATACGCGCAAGTCCGTTCCCATTTTTCAAGCAAGTATTCTCTCACCTCATAGCCTTGAAGAGTCCCTTGCTGATACTCGACGCTTGTAATATCAGGATTTTCTATCTGTTGCAGGTCAAACTTGACCAGTTCCATGCTCAGAGCCGTAATGGGAGCCAAGCGACACAAACGCGCTACCCACGTGAGAATATTGGCAATCCGACTCTCTAAGGAGGGAGGCAACCATCCCTTCTTGCGCCTTCGATTCTGCCAACGGGGCTTTCTATAACGAGTTTTGCAGTTGCGTCGGTTGCGACGAACCACACGACGATCATCAAGGCTTTCCTTAATGGCATGACCACGATGAGCAAGTTCAGCCGCAAAGACGACCTTGCCGTTGCCATCATCAACCAGAGCAATTCCAGTGGTTTTACTACCAGGATCAAGCTTCAAACGTAATGGTTGCATCTGTGGTTCCTCTACCACTCGTTTGAGCACAATGGTAAACGGGTATCTTCGGTACACAGCGGCTTTCCCCTGCTTGAGTAAACGCCGCGCATATCCAGGATGCACAGGATCTAAGGGGTTATAATCCGTATCAATCACAAACACGTTGCTCATAATTGAGCCTCCTATTGCTAGGGTAATGGTTGCCTCGATAATGATAGTGGGCGGTACTGTTCTCTGAGCACTGCATAGACCCCGTTTTGCTGTTTAACCCAGAGATTCTAGAGCTACAGGCTGGCACGCACCCGTAGGTAGGACTTCAACGCTTCCCGACTATCGTAGCCCGATAACCCTCTGCCAAAACAAAGGATTCATGGCTGAATCTGAACAGGTCCAGGCTTGCTAACGCAAGCCCCTGCCCTTTCAGGCATGGGGTACCTGACCAACAATGCCCCCTACTTCCAATCTAACAAACAATTTCCCCAACACGTTAAGATAGCAATTCTGGGCTTTAAGGTCGTGCCTCGTGCTCTACTCTTGCAGCACTAACTCACAGCACTGGTTTTGTTTATTATCGCATGTTTCACTGACAAAGTGCTAGTTCCTTCGAACCAGGACAGGGTTATTTAATCCTCGAAAATATGGGTCCTTCGCGCCTACGGCGCTCAAGAGTAAGGGTATGTGTGTGGAAAACGGCAAAGCTGTTTTCCACACACATACCCTTACCCGAGGCTCGCTACGCGAGCCGAGTCAAGAAGCAGAAGAGAATAAATAGCCCTGGAGCCAGGATGCTAAGAATAGATAACTTCACAAAAACGCCTATAGATATGGGTAAAAATCGTTAGTTGAATTCGTTCATACCAGGTAAGACATGATGTGTAACCAGAGGAAGCGACTCTTCAGGCAGAATGAATAGGAGTTTCGGCTACTCCCGCAGGGGGGTTTTCAATTTATGCACATTTTGTGATATGCTTGGTATGCCCACATAAGAGAACGAAGACTTAGAGCCTCCCTTGCTCTTTTTGCAGGATTAAAGCGCTCTTGCATCTCTTGTGCACCCTGATCAACCAATGGATGTTTGAATATGACCCCACGACGCGGAACACATACCGACAACCTAAATAACGTTATTCAAGTCATTCAATTAGGCCGCAAGACAGGACTTCTCACCGTACAAAAAGAGTCTGGCCCCGCCTCGGAGGAAGGCGAAATAACCTTTTTCCGAGGGCAGATCTCGCAGGCCCGTCTAGGCCATCTACGCGATCAACAGGCCATCAGCCTATTTGCTACCTGGAAATCCTGTTTTTTTACGTTTGTCCCTTTCGACACTGATCGCGCAACTGGGCCTCAAACAACCGTTACCAATCCATCTCTGCCAGCGTTGAGGCAGCTTTCACCAAACCAAGCACCGCCTTCTTATGCTAGTGGTAGTGGCCCACTACCGCCTTATACTGGTGGTAGCGGGCCGCTACCCAGGTACGCCCCCCCACAAGCGGGCAACTTGCGCCTCAACGCATTCATGAGATGAACGATAGTCTTCGGCTCATCGAACAGTCTGGCCTATCGCGCAATCATCGACGTCTTCTCCTTCTCATCGATGGAAATCGAAATAGCGCCGAACTTGCACGTTTGATGGGTCGTTCACAAGACGAAACACAACAACTCATTCGCGATCTTGAATACATTGGGATCGTTCGTTAGATTCTTAACTATTGGAGCCAACGCCACTCTCGTAGCATTGGTTCCAATAGTAAGGGACTTTTATTCTTAAGGATTAGAATGCGCTATGCCTGGATCAAATTACAACAATAGGCAACGTCGCCTCATCTCATTGCCTCTACGTATCTCGCTAGGATTGGTGCTCGCCACGATTCTTCCACTGGTCATCACCTTATTTGTGATCGAATGGCGTACCCAACCGATTCTATCGGATCAAGCTAATACAACCATGCAGGGCGACGCCCAGACACGTGTCAAACTGATCGATACATATTTCAACGAGCGTGTGCTCGACGCCAAAACCATTACCCAGGTTCCCACCGTCCAACAATATCTCCTCACACCATCCACCGATCCAACCTATGCGGACCAAACCAAGCACACCATCTTCGCGTTGGCTGCTGGTATGTATCGCGATCCAAACTACACTACCTGGCAGTTGTATGATCGTCAGGGCAAGCTTCGCCTGGCCTATCCTACGACGCAAAAACCAGCCCTTCACGGAAACATCCTCGTTCCCCAACGCTACCAGGATAACGTGTTTGCTGGCCAAACCGTTATTTCCACAGTTTACTATAATCCAGATCAACAAAAAGCCACAGTGGATATCTACTCACCGGTCGTAGCTCTCACGCCAGAGGGAAAACCAACCAACACCATCATTGGCTTTATTCGCGTCACCCTGGGCCTGGATTATATCTGGAATACTGTGAAGGATGATAATCAACGGAATGGGAAAAATAGCTACGCCTTTATCCTGAATGAAGATGGCGTGCGCATCGCGGATACCGACCCTAAGCGTATTTTCACAGCAGTACAGGACTTACCGTCAGACGTAAAACAGCAAGTCGATAATGAGCAGCGCTACGGTCCCAATGGCATTCAAGTAGCAAAAGATGCAACCCTCTACCAACACCTGAAGAACGATAAAGCATCCCTAGTCACCTACCAGGCACAACCCAACGAACAAAACGAGAGCTATCAAATCGTACAGAAAAGCGTTGACGTGGTCCCCTGGAAGTACTATGTGCTCAGCCCACTCAGCACGGTCAATGCAGTCGCACAACAGCAGCTTGAAGTGACGCTACTTGTGGCCCTCATCATGTCCGGTCTTGTCGCTATTATTGGTCTTGTGGCTGGCCGCAGCCTAACCCGGCCCATCTTGCAAGCGGTCAATGCTCTGCGTGATAGCAGCGATGCCCTGAACAGCCTGGCATCGCGCCAGCGTGATGCCTCGACCGAGCAGATGTGGGTGGTTGAGTCTTCACAGATCGGCCTGCAATCCGTTCAGTACTACACCGAGGCCATTAACTCAGCCGCGGCCCAGCTCGCAACAGTGGGCAAAAACCTTGGACAGAATATAAACCAGCTTGATAGACAGAAGCTCCTGCAAGCTGTCGAGCATGTGCAAAATGGGGCCAAATATATCGAGAATGCCGCGCAGTATCAGAACGAGAGTAATAAAAAGCTGGCAACCGCGCTCAAAGTTACCAACCAGGTGACTGAGCAGCTTGCTTCTGGCGCCACCTCGGCAACCGATGCTGCGGCCCAGCTGGAAGAGGTTGTCGATCAGCTTCGCGCAGTAGTGGGGTAAGAGATAATATGGTGCATCATGGCAACCTCAGGTTGCCATGATGCACCATATTATCTAAGTGGTATGTATTGAACGGCTTTATTCGCCGTAGGGTACCCAGATGTTCTTCACCTGGACTGAGGCTCGCAAGAACTCTTCGCCCTCGCCCTGGATGGGGTCCAGCCAGTCACGCTGCCGCCCATAGTTGACCCAGGTGCGCTTCATATTGCTCGCGGAACCCTCCTCTACCATCTTTGCCCCTCTGGCAGAACCAAAGTACCAAAGCGCATCGATATCCTCATGCTCGGCCAGAACTTTGGCTAATCCCTCGCGCTCGCCTGTCACAATATTGACTACCCCGGCGGGCAGATCCGATGTCTCAAAGATCTGATAGCAGTCCGTAGCGCTAAGAGGCGCCGTTGGCGAGGGAATGGCAATTACTGTGTTCCCCATGGCAATAGTTGGCGCCACCAGCGAGATGAAGCCCAGTAAAGGGTATTCGTCGGGTGCCACGACGCCCATAACCCCAATAGGTTCGTGCATCGCCAACGTCACGCCGCGCATGGGCGGGCGGTGAATCACTCCCTCAAACTTATCCGTCCAGGCCGCGTAGCTAAACAGGCGTGAGAGCGTGGTATGCACCTCTTGCAGCGCCTCTTTCCGCCCCCGACCCGTTTGCTGCATAATGCGCCGCGCAAACTCTTCTTCGCGAACGGCCAGGTTCTCGGCGATATAATACAGGATCTGCGCCCGGTTGTGAGGAGTAGCGCTCGCCCATTTACTCGCGGCATGCGCCGCCTCTACAGCGTTACGAATATCCTTGCGATTCCCCTCACCGACTTCCCCAAGCGGCTTGCCATCAGCACCCTTGACGCTCAGGCTATACCCCGAGTCTGGACGCACCTGCTTGCCACCGATAAACAGCTTGGGCGTGCGATCAATGGCGGGAAGAGCAAACTCCGCTTCTTCTGACGTATTCGCGACTCCCTCGTTTTCGGCGACACCTTGTGGCCTGGAGCGAGGAGATTTCTCGGGAATCTGGTTTGCCTCCCAACTTGGACGCACATACTCATACAGACCCTCTTTACCACCCTCACGACCATAGCCACTCTCCCGATAGCCGCCAAAGCCACTGGAGGCATCGAAGACGTTGGTGCAGTTGATCCAGACGCTTCCAGCCTGAATTTTTGGCGCGATATCCAGGGCCAGGTTGATATTATCGCTCCAGATGCTTGCCGCCAGGCCATAGCGTGTGTTATTAGCTAGCTGGACCGCCTCAGCAGGCGTACGGAAGGTCATGGCAACCAGGACCGGGCCGAAGATCTCGACCTGGGCAATGCTGGAAGCTGGAGAGACATTGGTGAAGAGCGTGGGCGGGAAGAACGAGCCTTCACTTGGGCAGGCCCAGGAGGGCTGCCATTTCTCGGCTCCCTCGGCCTCGCCCTGCGCGACCAGGCGCTCGATCTCCTGCAATTGCGAAGGCGAGACAATCGCGCCAATATCGATGCCCTTGTCCAGCGGATCACCCACACGCAACTTCTCCATACGTGCGCGTAGCTTATTAAGCAGGCGCTCCGCGACGTTCTCCTGCACCAGCAGGCGCGATCCCGCGCAACAGACCTGGCCCTGGTTAAACCAGATGGCGTCTACTACGCCCTCGACGACGCTATCCAGGTCAGCATCATCAAAGACGATAAAGGGGGATTTCCCACCCAGTTCAAGCGATAGCTTCTTCCCCGAGCCAGCAGTCGAGCGGCGGATGCTGCGTCCCACCTCGGTTGAACCCGTAAAAGCAATTTTGTTGACGTCAGGATGCTTCACCAGTGCATCGCCTACCTGCGACGCCTCGCCAGCGACAATATTAATCACGCCCGCCGGCAGACCAGCCTCCTGCACGATCTCAGCGAACTTGAGGGCCGTCAGGGGAGTATAGCGCGCTGGCTTTAAGACCACCGTATTGCCCATAGCAATGGCTGGAGCAATCTTCCAGGCCAGCATTAAGAGAGGAAAGTTCCAGGGAATGATCTGTCCCACAACTCCTACAGGCTCATAACCCGGCAGCTCTCGCTTCATCAACTGCGCCCAGCCAGCGTGATAGTAGAAGTGGCGTGCCACCAGGGGGATGTCAATATCGCGCGTCTCGCGAATAGATTTCCCGTTGTCCAGCGACTCCAGGACCGATAGGAAGCGCGCATGCTTCTGAATCTGGCGCGCCAGGGCATACATATAGCGTGCACGCACATGATCTGGGGTCTTGCTCCATGTTTTGAACGCTTTACGCGCCGCGGCTACTGCGGCATCCACGTCGGCACTACTGGCGGAGGCAACCTGCACCAGGGCCTTGCCGTTGGCAGGGTTCGTGCTCTCCATGTATTGCCCACTGGCTGGCTCAACCCACTGGTTCTCAATAAACAGCCCGAAGCGCTCATGCTCCTTGAGCCAGGTCTGGACAGTGTTGGCAGCCTCTGGCGCGGGACCGTACTCCATTGTCTCAAATAATTCCATTACATTCATGCCTACAACTCCCCCGGATCTAAACCATTGGATTATGGTGCGCCGCCGCGTAGCGTCCGCTCACAAAATGTTCAATCTGTCTCTCGATATCCGAAAGCAGGCCACTGGCTCCAATACGGAAGAGTGAATTGTTTAACCACTCATTGCCCAGCTCCTCTTTCATCAAGATCAGCCAATCCAGCGAGGATTTCGCACTGCGAATACCGCCCGCCGGCTTAAAGCCAACCTTGTAGCCTGTCTCTTCATGGTAGTCGCGAATGGCGCGTGTCATGACCAGGCCTACGGGTAGGATAGCATTCACCGGCTCTTTCCCGGTCGAGGTTTTGATAAAATCAGCCCCTGCCATCATACAGACCAGGCTTGCCATCGCGACGTTACGCAGCGTCGCTAGCTCATGGGTTGCCAGGATGGTCTTCATATGCGCCTCTCCACACGCCTCGCGGAAGGCCTTGACCTCGTCATAAAGGGCCTGCCAGTTGCCCGTGAGTACGTGGGCGCGCGAAATGACAATATCGATCTCTTTTGCTCCAGCCTGTACAGAAGCCTGGATCTCGCGCAGCTTCAAGTCAAAGGGATTCTGGCCTGCGGGAAAGCCCGTTGATACGGCAGCGACGGGAATATTTGTCCCGGCAAGCGCCTCGACCGCCACGGGTACCAGGTTATGATAGACACATACCGCCCCCGTTTGCAGGTGTGGCACCCCCAACGCGTCAAGCAGTTCCTGGCGTACAGGTTGCCTGGCCTTGGCGCAGAGCCGCTTGACATTGCCCGGCGTATCATCACCCGCTAATGTGGTTAGATCAATACAAGTAATCGCCCGCAGAAGCCAGGCTGCCTGCCACTCTTTCTTGACTGAACGCCGGGTTGGAATGGTGGCGGCGCGGCGCTCAACGGCGCTACGGTTCACGTGTACGCGATGTATCCAATCCAGGTCCAGGGGCATGCCTGGATTACGCTCCAGGGCCTCATGCGGCGCCGGTGCACTAGTCTTCTCTGATTGTATTTTTGACTTTGTCGTAGTCATGCAGAATGTCCTTGCACTAATATCAGCAATTTTAGGCACACCAGGAGGAAGTATTTCTTCGAACCTCTCGTTATGTCTACCTAATACAAAATACTTGACATATTCGGCTTTTCCTTGTTATACTCTTCCCGCCAATAGAGGCTGGATGTGGGAAGCGATTGTTGTGCTACCAGACTATTCCTTCGATCCGTCTGAGGATCCTGCAATAATTATAACGCCAACAGTATCGGACACAACAGTCCACTATTCTACTCTATTTGGCAACATTCGTACACTCGATGGTGGTAAAGTAGGCCTTTTCGCGGTACAATAGACAGTAAGGCACACATAACGGCTGTCATACGGCTTTCCTGTGCCAGGCGATCAGATATCACACACATAACATTGGTGGATGGTTAGTTGCATCTGGTGGAGGATATGTTATGGTGAATCAAACACTTACCTGCCTGGTCACATTGCATGGTATTGGCTTTCAACACCCCCCGCAAGGCCAAACACCGGGCTATGCAGACATACTACATGCCAACTTACGTAGATACCTTGACGCAACCCAGCTCAGCGCAGACCCCCTTTATCGTCCAGACACGCCCTCCAGTTCTCATGGTCCCATCTATGTCCAGAGTTGCTGGCCGGCTGGCAGCCATCGCCGGGAGGCTGGATTAGCACGTTTAGGTGTCTGGGTACGCGATAGCCCGCACCAGATTGATACCTCCCAGGCCCCTTTGAGCAATGGCAAAGGTTCTATTGTACACATCGCGCTTGTCTACTCAGACATCGAAGAGAATAGAGGACACCTGATTCCCACGCTCAATGCCAGCACGATGCTGCTCTCCTCGCTCTTTAACTACATCTCCCCCCTGGGAGTCACACGCTTTCTCAAAAGAGTTGTTCCTCCCCTCATCTCCACACCCAAGGCACCTCCTCACGCCTCGTTACTCGGGACCTATCCTTCACTCAGAACCAATAAGGAGCAAACAGGCCGATTCGCAATTCTGCAACAATTGCAAACCGATGTGGCAGCTTATGTCAGTACGAACGAGCAGCGCGAACGCATTCGCAGCTTCGTTCTTGACGCCATCTTACGCCTGGCCAGTCGCGACGATGTTGGGCGCATCATTCTCAACGCTCATAGCAATGGCACAGTAATTGCCTTCGATGTGCTTCGCCTCCTGCCGCAGTACGCAAGGGAAAAGATTGCTGGCTTGATCACAGCGGGTAGTCCCCTCCGCAAATATGTCACTTTTTTCCGCTGGGGCCGTGACATCGAGTGCGATTTCCCCATAGCGCACTGGCTCAACTTCTGGGATGATCATGATCCTGTCGCCGATCCCCTGGCACCCCCTCTTTCCTGGCGGAGAGAGACGCCTATTCCTAAGCATGGGGATCACCTCTTTGTCCATATCGACCCCTACACTGGTCATGACCGTGCTATGGATATTTATGATATCCAGGTCGATAATCTGCGCTTTAGCTCACCGGGCGGCCTACAAGCCCATAACTATTGGGACAATGAACGCCAGTTTATTCTCCCATTAACCAAACTGCTCCTCACTCCGCTTCCATAGAATTAACAGGGTGTGTGGAATGCGCCGTGACAGCCTGTGGCTGTCACGGCGCATTCCACACACCCTGTTAATGTTATCGCCACGCATCGAGCCAGCCTGCCCAGATGGGGAGATGGTCATCAAATGTGCGTAGGAGCTTTAGCGTCATGCTCGTCTCGCGCATACCCAGGTCCCGCTCCTCTTCGCGCTCAACAGATTCTCCCAGTGAGCGCCGCATATTGAAAAGCAACCAGCCCAGCCAGGTTCCCATCAAGCCATGCAACGCGACCTCGCTTTTATCACGAATTTCACCACCCACCTGACGGTAAGCTTCTATAACCGCGTCAAAGCTCTCTTTACGCACATCACCAACAACAAGCCCACTCCAGGAGAGAGCCGCTCCAACCAGTTCAAGCGTCGGATTTATCAGGCCAGCCGCCTCCCAGTCAATGACATAAGGCGTCTGGTCATCCCGCCACAACACGTTTTTCTGGTCCAGGTCGCGATGACTCACGACCTGGTGCCGCCCCAATTGCTGGCCCGCCACCTCATACAAACGACTCCAGGTCAGCAAACGAGGTAGCATTGAGCGCGCGATGTAGGCCCACTCCAGATTCTGCGAGGCCGCGTGGAAGGTTAGCATATCCCACACCTCCTCGTCAAAGCTCCGCCACTCCTCATCCTCCACGCCCAGCATGCTCATCTTCACGCTATGCATCTGCCCAAGCAGGTGCCCCATCTGGCACGCCTGCCCCGGCTCGCTTGCTTCTGAAGCAAGTGCCTTGCCCTCACACCAGTCATAGACGAGATACGAGGACCCCTCTACCTCATAGAGGGGATCGTCCTCCCGTTGGAGTGCAACGATGGCAGGCACCCCATGCCCATACATCTCCAGAGCAATACGTTCTGAGGCGCGATAAGCCTCCCCAATCCCTGGCTTGCGCATAATGGCAGGATTGAGCTGCTTTACCGCATATCTCCCATGCGTTGTATCCAGGCGCCACATCTGGTGCAATAGTCCACCCTGCACCGCTTGTGGCCGGGTGGACAACTCGCCTAGCTTATAAGCTACACAGAGCATTTGAGCATGATTTCTCTTCATACAATCCTTCTTTGTAGGGTCCATGCTGGCATGGACTCCGAGGCCCGCACGCCGACACCCAGACGCTGGGGAGATCGCTTCGCTCGGAGGCCGAGCAAGCTCTGCCCCTACAAGCTCTTTTTAAGCGGGGAATAGTGCTTTCTGCTGCTGGTGATAGGGCGCGAGCGCAGCATTGGCCTCCACAATGGTCTGCAAGCGCTCAGCCAGTTCAGCTAACTGTTCGCCAGGGATCGTCAGGATAACTTCCTTTGGCGTCAGTTCGATATATGTACGCGCCCCCACACATCCAAAGCTCAATGAGACCTCCCCGGTCTGCAAGGTACGCGGAATAACTCCACAGGTTGGGCGACCAAAGGCACGCTGTCCCCCTTGGAGCCAGTTGACCTGTCCCATGGCCTCAGCCACCAGCATAGCCTGTTGTGTATTCATGCGACAAAGGACGACATCCGGGTCCAGAGGCAACTGGTCCAGGCGACCATACACAATATACTGGTGCGGCTTCTGCACTGTGGGCAGCGCACTTACTTCGGCAGGCGAGAAATACTTTACGCTGGCCATCGTCTCTACAAGCGCCTGCGCCCGTTCCTGGTCAGAGGCTGGCATCTGAAAACCCATGGTCATCATCCCAATGGGGCACTCCTGGTGATCCTCCGCTCCCGCGTAAAAGACGCCCTGTTCCGCCAGGCGCCAGAAGGTACAGGCAGAGGGGACGCGTTTCGCGACATGGGCGACATCCGTAGGAGTTTGTTCGACAAACGCTAATCCGATAGGCTCGTGCAGTAAATGCAGATTCTCTTTCAACTGCTGCATCACTTGGTCTTTCAAGATGCAATCCTTTCGCTTCAATCAAGAAACACACCATCAAGCATACGCGAGAGCGAATGCAGGGTTCACGTTGCCGGAGAGGTAGAGACATACTCCCCTCAACCCCTGCTTAGTGTATCACATATTCCAGTAACGAAAACCTGTATATAATGGCTTAAACGGTGTGACTATTTATCTGCAACGCCTATTTCCACAAAGAACTATTGGACGCGGTATTTTGTTGCTAGCACTTTGACCCAATTGCGCTGCTTCTCACTTGGCGCGAATGTGTTTTTCTGCATCCGCTTCGCCATATCATCGATAAAGCGACGTTCCTGCTCGCTAATACGCCCACCGCCACGCGCCTGCGTCTCAAAAAAAGCCTTCACCGTCTGGACCTGGCGCCGCAACTGTGCCAGTTCGCCTGTAGACATTCCCGATTTGGCCTCGGCAGTCTGTGTGGCTTCCCAGCGCTTAAAGGCTGTGGTATCGCCATTAAAGACGCCCAATCCTGCCAGTTCATCGGCGCGCTCATTCTGTGCATGCCCGGCATGCCCACGCACCCATTCAAAGGTAGGTGGCTGCTTGCGATAGCTGAGTAGCTGACGATAGATCTGCCAGAGATCCGGGTTGGCCTTCATCTGAAAAATGCCCTGCGCAACCTTAATCGTATACTCGCTATCACTGTAGATCTTCAGCGGCAATGTAGGAGGTGCAATGGAGAGCACCGCCAGCACAGCCGAGATCTCGGCACGATTATTCGTAGTAGTCGGCGCCTTGGGGATATGCCCATAACACTCCAGACACGCAGCCCCCTGGGCCATAATGCCATTGTTGCTATCAACCGCGGCCCACAACAACGCGCTCCAGCCCGCTGGACCGCCCGGATTCTTGATACACGCCCCATCAGTAAAAGCCACGATTCCACGCGCATCTAGCTTCGGCAAGGCCTTACGCGCATCCATATCGATGCTGGCCTTGAGAACTGAATCCCATTCGAGTGATTGATTTCCAATATCCATCATGCTCAACTTTAATCCCTTTCCTTCAGAAAGAACTTGTGCCTATTTTACACTGTTCGCGCAGATTTCTCAGCGTCTGCGACGCTTCGCAGAGGTATGGGCTATGGTGGAAAAATGCCTGCGGCATTTTTCCACCATAGCCCTTAGAGTGGTTCTTTAAACCTCTCTTGGTGGGAACATACTGCGGCTTTTTCCACCATAGCCCTTAGAAAGGTTATATAGACCGCTCTTGGTAGGCTCTACTCCCTCTATACACTGGCAAAATCCAAAAGCGGAAAGGGGATGGGTAGCATTTCAAATGCAAATGTTCCTGTTCGCGAGGAAGGACAGCAAGCGACGAGGCCCTTAGTTGGACCTCGCCGCTTTTATTCTACTCTATACTATTCAGTTGCCAGGGCTAGATGAGAGCTTTTACCGCTTGCACAATGTGGTGCGCGCTGATGCCTGCCTCTTCCAACAGTTCCGCAGGGGTACCGGAGCCGGGCATGCTCTGGACCGCTAGCTTCACGACCTGGGGCATGGGGCCATCACGCTGGGTGAAGACCTCAGTCACGGCATCACCCAGGCCACCCTCGGGCCAGTGATCTTCAACCGTCACGATCTTATTGCCTGCCTCTTCCGCCGCCGCCAGGATGGTCTCTTCGTCAATTGGCTTGACGGAGTAGGCATCGATGATGCGAGCGTGAATATTCTCGCCCTTCAGTTGCTCATAGGCCTTCAGGGCTTCGTGCAGGGTGATACCTGCCGCGACCACGGTCACTTTATCCTGAGCCGACTGCTTAACGACTTTGCTGCCACCAACGGTGAATTTCTCATCTGGGGCATAGAGAACTGGGGTCTTCTCACGCGTACTACGCAGGTAGACAATGCCATCATGCTTCGCCATCTCTGCGACCAGTTGTGCTGCCTGGTTGGGGTCAGATGGATACAAGACCGTGCTGCCAAAGACGGCGCGCATCATCGCCAGGTCCTCAAGGGCCATCTGCGAAGGTCCATCTTCACCAATGGAGACACCAGCGTGCGAGCCACACAGGCGGATGTTCGCCCGCGAGATAGCCCCCATGCGGATAAAGTCATAGGCACGCGAGAAGAAGGCCGCGAAAGTTGAGGCAAAGGGGATATAGTGCCGTACCTGCATGCCAATCGCGGTCGCCACCAGTTGCTCCTCGGCGATGAACTGCTCAAAGAAGCGCTCTGGGAAGGCCTTGGCAAACTCTTGCGCATAGGTAGAGTTGCTGACCTCACCATCCATAGCCACTACACGTCCATCGGCGTCACCAAGCGCCTTCAGGGCGTCGCCATAAGCCTTACGCGTCGCCTCGGAAGATCCTACTTCGTAGCGCGGCAGGTCGACAGCTTTGGCCGGGGGAATGGAGGCCGGCTGGAGGTTCTCGGGCTTCTGTACTGAGAATGTCATGCTCCGCGCAGGACGATGCAGTTCTTGCAAGGCCTCATCTTCTTTATCCTTGGGAACCGGCTTGCCATGCCAGCCATCCTTGTTCTCAAGGAAGGAGACGCCCTTGCCCTTCTTGGTTTTGGCGATGATCATCGTAGGCTTGCCTTCGGTCTGAAGCGCCTCGGCGTAGGCCTGGTTGATCTGCTCGTAGTCGTGGCCATCAATTTCGATGGTATGCCAGCCAAAGGCTTGCGCACGGGCCGCGTAGGCCGCTGTATTCCAGCCCAGCTCGGTCTCACCACGCTGGCCCAGACGATTGCAGTCCAGAATAGCAATCAGGTGATCCGTCTTATAGAAACCAGCCTTGTCGCAGGCTTCCCAGATAGAGCCTTCGGCCATTTCACTATCACCAAGCACTACCCAGACATGGTAGGGTAACTTATCCAGGTACTTACCCGCCATCGCCACGCCAACGCCAATTGGCAAACCCTGCCCAAGCGAGCCAGTCGCGACGTCGACATACGGCAGGGCGGGGGTGGGATGCCCCTCCAGGCGACTGCCAAATTTACGCAGCGTCATTAATTCTGCGTCATCAATCGCGCCTGCCGCCTTATACATCGAGTAGAGCAAGGGCGCGGCATGCCCCTTGGAGAAGATCAGGTGATCATTGTTGGGATGTTTTGGATTGTCAAAATCATACCGCAAATAGCTGATCATCAACACGGCCATCAGATCAGCCGCTGACATGGAAGAGGTGGGATGCCCCGAACCAGCAGTCGTCGTGCAACGGATACTGTCCACACGTAATTGCTGAGCGAGGTTTGTCCACTGCTGAATCTGCGGTTGCGTTTGCGTCGTTGTCATACAAGCTCCTCGTCATATCTATGCAAAACTACTTTCAATACGTTGACGCGCTCGGCTCCCCTGTGTATTGTAGGAGATGAAGTTCCAGAAGGGCAAGCTGATGCTTGCACAGACGGCATTTGCCATCTACATCTAGCATACCGACTAGACGAACGTTCTACGAGACGGGAGTCAACCCCTTACCACCTCGATAAACGCTGGATGAATCCAGATATCGCGCAAGGGGTTCCGTCTTTATCACGCTTGAAACCAGGATAGAGAGACAGCAGGCAGCAGACCTGAACTCGCTCAACAGAAACGGCTATGAGATCACAGTCCCCGCAAAGGACTCGCCATTGAGCGCCTTCTCAACATTCGACAGATTGTTGGCTTTCATATACATCACACGCAAACTCAGTTCTGAGGCCAGCTTGGAGGCAATGGGATCAAAAGGAGCGCTCGCGCCAGGAACCCAGGTATCACCTATCATGGAGCGATAATCTCTCCAGGAGATCTCTTCAATGGGTTGGGCTTCGGAATTCTGGCGTGGATCACTATCGTAAATATAATCTGTATTGCTCAGTTTAAGGATGGAGGCGATGTTGTAATCCTGAGCTAACACAGTCGCGACATAATCTGTCGACCAGCCAGGCTTCCACCCGGCGGCGATGACAATAGGCTTGTCTGGCTTAAGAATCAGGCTATAGTCCTTGATGATGGCGGGATGCGCCAGGTCTTTAAAGACCGTGCGAAAGAGTTGCGCGTTCAGGCGCGTGGCATGTACACCCAGCCAATCCAGGTCCTCATTATCAAGGGCGTGACCAGTAATCACCGCACCAGCGTCGCGATAGTTGCGCGCTAGCTTTCCCCCACCCACAAAGATAAAAAAGCGTCGCTGATATTCCTGCACCTGCTTGCGAATAAACAAGTTAAACTCTTTTAAGAACTCGACGTTGACGCCGCCATTGGGAACAATCATTGAACCACCCAACTTGATGACGTGTGCTTCTTTATATTCAGGTGCCATGTGTAATTTTCCTCTGTATACTTCTTTGTGCGTATTCACTGGGTCATACGCCGCGGTGATTATATCACAAAAACTATGCCCACTGGCATAGCACGTGGGCATAGGGCATTCCATTTTGAGTATAGGTAAGGCAGCCAAGTTTGGGAGGGCCAAGCAGCACAAAATCAAACCTTTCTACCTCGGCCATCAATTCCTATAAGCGTGGATCGACTGGCTCGCTCTCCAGAGCCAGAACCCCAAAGACGCATTCATGCACGCCCCGCAGCGGCTGCAATTTGACAAAGCGCTCCAGCGCCTCCACGCCAAGGGCGAATTCGCGCAAAGCCATTGAACGCTTAGCTGCCAGACCACGTTTCCGCAAACGCTCCAGGTACTCTGGTTCGCTATACTCTGGCCCGTAAATGATACGCAGGTATTCCGGGCCGCGGCTCTTGATCGCGGGCTGCACCAGGCCGTGTTTCCCCTGGGCAATAAAGTTGATTGGTTTGACGACCATACCCTCACCACCACGTCCCGTCAGCTCCAGCCACCAGTCGATGCCTTCCTGTACGCTGGCCTCATTTGTGAGGTCCACGACCTGGTACGCCGTTGCCAACAGGACCTGCTCATCCTGCGCGCAAATCTCGGCCAGCGTCTGCATATGCCAGGTATGCTCTCGCTCAAAGTAGGTTCTCCCCTCCGTTGCCAGGAGATGGAAAGGGGCTAGTTTCAGGTCATCAAGCGAGGTAACGGGCCAGCAATAGCGACGATAGGCCTCAACATACCGCCGGGCCAGGTGCTCGCGCTGCTCATAGCGCTTAAGCAGATCTCCAACCTCTACGCCATGCTCAGCCGCCTGGCGGAGCGAGGAAACAGCATTGCCCAGCGAAGCACGCGAGGCCGCGCCAACCGCCGCGTATTGCTTCAGCAGCAACGACTGCGCCTTGACGGACCAGGGCATCAACTCACAATCCAGGCAGACCCAGTCGGTCTCAAAGCGCGTCCAGAAGTTGGCACGCTCCAGTGCCACGCGTAGGCGCTGCAATAGTTCTGCCTCCAGGGATGCATCTTCAAAGAAGCGTCGTCCCGTACGCGTGTAGCAGATGCCGCTCCCCTCACCAATGACGCCAAAGCGTTGGCGCGCGACCTCTTCGTCTCGACAGACAATCACTACGGCGCGCGATCCCATATGCTTCTCTTCGCAGATCACACGCTCAATGCCTTCCTCACGATAGTAGGCAAAGGCCTCTCTAGGATGCTCAAGGAAGCCCGGCTCGCGGCTCGTCTCCGCGGGTGACATGGTTGGCGGCAGATATAACAGCCACTTGGGATTGGCAGCGAAACGGCTCATGATCTCCAGGGCCGCGATGGCGTTCTCTTCACGAATAGCCACGGTCTGCTTGAGCCGGGTAGGGATATAGCGCTTCCCCGATACATCCTCAATATCTAGCAGGTCGTCATGTTGCTGCTGAGCCGAGAGCTTGGACTCTGGCACCTGGAGCGGGCGCACCGGGTCACTATAGGCCTGGAGGGCGGGTACCGTCACCAGTTCACGCTCCGGGTAGCGCAACGCAATGAGCTTGCCGCCAAAGACACAACCACCATCGATATTAATGGTGTTGTTCAGCCACTCGGCCTCGGGAACGGGAGTATGCCCATAGACAACGAGGGCCTGGCCGCGATACTCCGCCGCCCAATTGTAGCGAACAGGGAGGCCAAATTCGTCGGTTTCACCGGTCGTCTCGCCATACAGGGCGAACTCACGCACGGCCCGCGAGGTACGCCCATGCATCTCGGCCTTCAGACCTGCGTGCGCCACAACAAGCTTGCCATCATCGAGCACATAGTGGCTGATCAGGCTATCCAGGAACTTCTTGACCCGCGCGTGAAACTCCGGCGCTTCCTTTTCCATCTGCTCTAGCGTCTCCGCCAGGCCATGCCGCACCTGGACGTTACGCCCATCCAGTTTGCGCCACAACTTGGCATCATGGTTGCCCGGCACACACAGCGCGCTCCCCTGCTCAACCATATCCATGACCAGGCGTAAGACCTCGGGCGTGGCCGGACCACGATCCACCAGGTCGCCAAGAAAGACGACCTTGCGCCCCTCGGGATGCGTGACGTGATAGGTCTTACCCTGCTCACCAACCTCGCTGGTCACCTGGTAGCCTAGCCGCTCCAGGAGCGTCTGTAGCTCCTCAAAGCAGCCATGCACATCGCCGATGATATCCAAAGGACCATGCTCATCCTTGCGATTGTTCCAGACGCGCTCACGCTCGATCTCGACGGACGCCACCTTCTCAGCGGAATCCAGAAAGTAGAGGTGATGAAAACCCTCGCGACGCAGTGAGCCAAACGAGCGACGCATCTCGTTGAGCTGACGATGCACCACGTGTGGCCCAAATTGCCGATCTGGGCGCTGGCTATTGCGCTCATGGCAGAGCTTCTCAGGCAGGTTAAAGACGATGCCAACCGCCAGGGCATGATACGTGCGCGCCAGCTCAAAGAGGCGCTTACGATCCTCGGCTCTGACATTTGTTGCATCGATCACAGTCAATTTACCGAGGGCCAGGCGTTTGCCCGCAATATAGTAGAGCACATCAAAGGCGTCGCTCGATATAGTCTGATCATTCTCGTCATCGGAGACCAGGCCGCGACAGAAGTCAGATGAGATGGTCTCAGTCGGCTTAAAGTGAGTGCGCGCGAAGGTTGATTTTCCCGAGCCCGACGGCCCAATCAACACCACGAGGCAGAACTCTGGAATAGTAATTTTCATTATATGTATTGCAACCTCAGGCGGTAAAAGATCGTTTTTCAAAGATGCCCATCTGCGAGATCGCGCCAACCTCGGTCTCCTCGGAGCCAACAGGCTGGAAGCGGACGCTATAGCCAAAGCGCTCGGCTACACCCTTACCCCAGGCCTCGAACTCCTGGCGCGTCCATTCAAAACGGTGATCTTTATGGCGGAAGGTACCGGCCTGCCAGGTCTCGAACTCGACGTTATACTCTGCGTTGGGCGTCGTGATTACGACCAGGCCCGGTTGAGCATATTCGAAAAGCACGCGCTCGAAGGCGCTCAGGCGCGACATATCCAGGTGCTCAATGACCTCGACGACCGCTGCGGCATCATAGCCCTTCAGGCGCTTGTCACTATAGGTGAGCGCGCTATGCACCAGGCTGATACGCTCGCGCTGGCGGGGTGCCATATGCTCAAAGTGCAGGCGACGCCGCGCAATGGCAAGCGAACGATACGAGACATCAAGGCCCAGGATATGCTCAAAGGACTTCTCTTTGAGCAGCAGACGCAACAGCTTGCCCTCGCCACAACCCAGGTCAAGCACGCGTTTGGCGCCACTCTGGCGTATGGTTTCAAAGGCCGCCTGCAAGCGCTGGTCATGGACTGAGACTTTCTTCTCGTCGCTTCCCTCTTGCTCCTCCGTGGCCCCAGCGGCCTCTTCCTCGTCGAGAACCTCTTCTTCTTCCTCAGAGACGCTGTCCTCGGCAACCAGGCGCGAGAGTGCATCGCGTGTAAGATCACGGCGATGCTTAAGATAGCGATAGGCGATCTGCTCGCGCTCAGGATGCGTCTCTAACCAGCCTTTGCCACGCGTCAGGAGTTTCTCGACCTCGTCATCCCCAATCCAGTAATGCTTGCTGTGATCGAGGACCGGCATCAGCACATAGAGGTGTGACAGGAGGTCGCTCAAGCGCTGCTGCCCCTCCAGAGTTACGGTATAGTAATGGCTCTGGCCCCACTCGCTAAACTGCTCATCAAGCATATACGGCTCAATGGTCAGGCTATAGCCCAGCGGCTCAAATAAACGCCTGAGCCAGCCCTCGCCCGCGCGGCAGGGAATCACTGAGAGCGTTGCTTTCAGCGGAATAGCCGTGTCTACCAATTCGGGTCGCTGCTTACAGCGCCCATTAAGGGCGGTGCCAAAGACTTCGGAGAGCGCGACGCTCAGAAATGAGGAGGCCACATATGGGCGATCATTCACATACTGATCCAGCGATTGCCCCTTATCGCGTCCACGTACCAGTTGCACGGCGTCGATATCCAGCAGCAGCGCGGCGGTACATTGCTCTTCGCTTGCCTCGGGATAAAAGGCATGCGCCTTCCCAAAGTTGAGGGAGAAAGTCTGCGCGTGTGCGGGATTTTTGTGCAGTAAGTATCCTAAATCTGTAGCGGGTTGATGGGTGGTTGTAAGTGTGAGTAGCATAGCACGTCTACATGTTCCAGCCTGTTCAGGCCTTTCTATGCGCACCGTCACGATTCAAGCTACACAGACGAGCATATCCGCACGGAGGCATATATCGACAAATTTTGATTATTATACCAGGGGCTGAAACATGGTACAACCGCCTTGACAAAGATATGCGTCTAACAACACAATAAAAGAAGACATGCCAGAGGAGAGGGAACACGTTTCATGGACTCTCTATCCAGGCGTGGGCCGAAACGCCCACACTCAATCGTCAAACGCTTCTGCCACCAGTGTCAACGCTTGCACGCCCAGATAGCAGGCGCGATAACCGGCGACCTGGCATATGAGGAGCGCTCCGCCCTGGCGCTACGCCTTCTGCTGCGCCTGGCAACACTCTATTTTCTGCAAAAGGCGGATTTCCTGGAGGCAGATCCCGATTATATGCGCCACAGCCTGGAGCAGCATCAGGAACACCATGATGAGCCAGATACCTATTACTCGCAGTATTTCCTCCCGCTGCTAGCAGCACTTCTTGGTGAGCCATCACAAGACGCGCGGTTTCATACCCTTCCCCATCTTCCTCTCCCACTCTTTCGCCTTTCTCCCATGGAATATACAGGCAGGCCTGCTAGCTTGCCTGATAGCGCCTTCCGGGCTGCCTACGGTCTCTTTGACACCTATACATGGCAGATTGCCAGGCAACCGTCCGACACACAAAGCCTCACGCCTGTTGCGCTGTCCTGTCTGTACGAGCAGCACCTCAACCAGAAGAAGATGGGGGCCTACTATACCAGCGAGGATATTACATACTATATGGCCTGCAATACGCTTATCCCTTATCTCTTAGACACTCTCGCAAAACGTATCACACCTTCCGCTCTTCACGCTATGCTGGCGCTCCCTCTGAGCCACTTCACTCCCTCGCGTTACCTGCCAGCGGCGCTCCAGGAGTCAAACTTTCTCCCCCTGGAAACAGCTTTTGAACATGCCATGCGCCACGCACGCCTCGCACAGTTGAAAGCCCACTTCGAACACGAAGGTATCGCAACACCCATGGAACTTGTCACTAATAATCTGGATGCGCGCCAATTTCTGCTGGATGCCCTAACGCTGTGTGAGGATGTTGAGACCCTTCTGGCCTTCTACGATACCCTTGAGCATGTAAGCGTCCTCGATCCTACCTGTGGCTGTGGGGCCTTTCTCTGCACCGCCCTTGATCTCCTCCAGGTGCTCTATAGCGCCTGCCTGCAACGTCTATGCTCCTTCACAACCCACCCACGCTGCCAGGAGCTTCGCGCCTCCGTGACCAGTTCGCCCGGCAGGGACTATTTCGTGCTACACGCCATCCTTACCCATAACCTGTATGGCATTGATCTTTTAGAGGAGGCAACGACTATCTGTCAGCTCCAGCTTTTACTGGCACTGCTAGCGTGCGCACCTCCCTCCGCTCGCCAGCCGCTCCCGCCTAACTTAGAAGAGCATATTTGTTCTGGCGATATCCTCTCTGATACCATGCCCGCCTTCTCCTGGCCCTCGTTCTTTCCTCAGGTTATGGCACGCGGCGGCTTTGATATCGTTCTCGGCAACCCGCCTTACCTGGAGCTACAACGCGCTCCGGCCAGCCTGCTTGATCAACCTCCACGCTCCAGGACGCCAACATATGGAAATCTCTACGCGGAGGTACTCCTACGCACCTTACAGCTCAGCCGCGCCGATCAGAGCTATCTTGGCTTGCTTGTCCCCTTGAGTCTCTGTGGCAGTCCACGCTTCGCCTCGCTCCGCGCCCTGTTACGCCAATCCTCAGCCACACTCTGGCTCGCGCATTTTGAGATCTTCCCCTGCCGCCTCTTTGAGGGCGCCTTTCAGCGCCTTACCCTGCTCCTCGCACGACGCGACACATCAACCTCCGCTGCGCACCAAACTTATAGCACCCGCATCCAGCGCTGGTATGCCTCTGAACGCCCCCAACTCATTGAGCTGATTCACTATACGCCCCTGGATAGCGCGCCAGCCACCACGACCTTTCTGAAGTTGGCCGCGCCTCCTCATGCCCAGATTTTGCATACGTTGGCGCGTCTCCCCGACCAGGTGGCACTTGGCTCACTACTGGCGCCTGGCTGTACACCCTACTTTGTGTATTACCAGGAGGCAACCAACTACTGGACAAAGGCCGTCTGCCATATTCCCTTCTACAAAAAGAATGGGGTGCTTATGACACCTCCGCATGGCCGCTTCCTCTACTTCTCCTCTGAGCCACTGGCACGCGTGGTTATGGCTGTGATGAATAGTTCGCTCTTCTATACCTGGTTCGCGACCCACTCGGATGGCTTTCACCTGACACATACCCTGGTCAAGGCCTTCCCTTTGCCCCGCGAGCTCCTTGATAGCGCTCAGCTCCAGGAGCTCGCCCTTGCGCTGGAACACGATATTCTCCGTCATGCACACCACAGTACTCGCCATACGCGCGAGAATGTACAACATACGCACGCGGGCCTGCGTATTGAGCTGATGGAATACATGCTCTCCCGCTCACGCCCCTTACTTGATCAGATCGATACACTTCTGGCTGAGTTTTATGGCTTTACGGCAGAAGAGCTATCATTCCTCTTGCACTACGATCAGAAATACCGCGCCGCCCACAACGAAGTATAGCTGGTCCTACCCGATTGGATAAAATGTCATACAAACAGCACAACTATACGTTGCTATACTAGAAGATTTTTTGTTTCAGTAGAGATCAGGGGTTGCCTGGGTGAAGAAAACACAAGAACAGGTTATTCGCCGCTTTTATAAGCAATTTGAGCAGGAGCGCTACCACTTTCTCGCTGCGCTCTCGAGTATTGAAGAGAGCCGTGAGCGCGAGCACTATGCCTCGTTGCTGCTCTATCGCCTGCTCTTCCTCGCCTTCCTGCAACAGCGGGGCTTCCTGGCGGGCAATCCACGCTATCTCTTCGAGCAATTCCAGCAGACACAAGAACACTATGGACCCGATACGTTCTACCGCCACTTCCTGCTACCGCTCTTTCACGAAGGCCTGAGCAAAGCCCAGCACACACCTGAGCTACTCGCACGTCTGGGTTCTGTTCCCTTCCTGGGGGGCAACTTCTTCGCGCCGCACGCCATCGAGCAGCGCTATCCCACGCTCCACCTTCCCGACCAGAGTTTTCAGCGACTCTTCGCCTTCTTCGATACCTACGAGTGGCAGCTTGACCCATCAACCTCTGCTTCTGGCACGAAAGATGTCATCAATCCTGACATACTTGGGCATATCCTGGAACAATATGTCAATCAACAGCAGATGGGGGCCTACTATACACACGACGATGTGACCTCCTATATCGCACGCTATACCCTGCTCCCCTATCTACTACAAAAAGTCGCGCAACAAGCACCCGAATCCTTCTTGCCATCGTCGCCTCACTGGCAACTCCTGCGCACACAGCCAGAGCGCTATATCTATGCCGAGATGGGGTGTCAAACAGAGCTTCCCGGCGAAACAGCACAGGAATACACACAACGTCAGGCACGCTATACACATCTCTTGCACACACTCAAAGCGGGCGAGATTCACACGTTTGATGCTTGTATCACTCACAACCTGGACATACAGATCTTTGTACTCGATCTGCTCACAGTGTCGTTTCCTCTGCAACTGGTACGCACTTTTTATGCAGAACTCTGCCGGGTCTCGATTCTCGATCCCACCTGCGGCTCAGGGGCCTTTCTCTTCGCGGCCCTCAATGTGCTAGAACCGCTCTACGAGGCGTGTCTCTGCCGTCTCAGTGGGCCTATTGCCGTACAGCAGAAATATGACCTGCTCAAGACCATTATTACGTGCAACCTGTATGGTGTCGATCTCATGGAGGAGGCCATTGAGATTTGCACACTCCGCTTCTTTCTCAAACTGCTGGCGCAGCTTCAAGGCGTGGAAGGTATTGAGCCTCTGCCCGCACTCCAGCAGAACCTACATGTGGGTAATGCGCTGGTTGGCTATGTTCATGCTCCAGCAACTTATCCGAATCCGCAGGCGCCGCGCGAACTCGACTATGCTCTGGCTGCGACATATGGCGTTGATCCTGCTG
The DNA here is from genome assembly GCF_016587415.1 of Ktedonobacter sp. SOSP1-85. Taxonomy (GTDB): domain Bacteria; phylum Chloroflexota; class Ktedonobacteria; order Ktedonobacterales; family Ktedonobacteraceae; genus Ktedonobacter. The sequence goes on from NZ_BNJI01000001.1 coordinate 1,016,601, forward strand.
ATGACGAAGCCTTTGCCCGCTGGCGTGCCAGTCATCAGCCTCTTCACTGGTGGGCCACCTTCCCCGAGATCCAACAACAGGGCGGCTTCAGCGTCATTCTGGGAAATCCCCCCTACGTAGAGTACGAGGCGCGTAAGTTCGCCTATCGCCTACCACGCTACGAAACAGCCGCCTGCGCCAACCTCTATCCCTATATTATCGAACGCAGCGTCCAGCTTCTCGCTCCAGATGGCAGGCAGGGCATGATCCTGCCCCTGGCGGCCTTCGCCACGCGCAATATGCTTCCCTTCTTGCGAGGCTTTAAACGCTGGTTTCCCACAAGCTGGCTCTCGTTTTATCACTTCCGGCCCGCCATGCTCTTTGGAGGTCATAAAATTGCCAGCATCCCCACCGCCATCTACCTGGCGAGCGCCAGTGGACCAGAGCGACGCTTCAGCACGCATATACGCAAATGGAGCACGGAACAGCGCCCGGCCCTCTTCCCTACGCTCGCTTACAGTCCTGTCACCGTGAACGCTGATGCTGCGAACCCTCATTACTATCCAAAGTTCGGTCACGCCAGTGAGAACGCGATTCTGGCCAAGCTCCTACGGCAGGAGACAATTGAGCGCTACCTCTCGCCCCAGCCCAATCAGAATTGTATGTACTATCGCTCGGCTGGCGGCCTGTACTGGAAGGTCTTCATTAACTTTCCCTGGCCCTATCACACCACATCCAATAAGTATTGTTCTTTTCAAGCACCTTACCACCGAGATGTCTTCGTGGCACTTCTCAACAGCTCGCTCTTCTGGTGGTACTATACCGTCACGTTTGATACCTTCAACCTCAAAGACTATATGCTCTTTGGTTTTCGCTTTACCTATCCCCAGGATCCCCAGATAGTTGAGGCCTTGTGCCAGCTCTGTGAGGATTTAATGCAGGACTATCGCCACAACGCCCTGCATCGCCGCCGGGGACAAACCGGCAGCTATACCGTCTATGCAAAAAAAGCCAAGCCGATCATTGATGACATAGATGCGCTCCTGGCCCAACACTATGGCATGACAGAAGAGGAGTTGACCTTTATTCGCTCCTATGACCTTAAATATCGCCTCGGCTCCGAAGAGCAGGAGCTTCTTCCCTCCCGATAACAAGCGCGCCACTTCATGCACAAGAAATGCCTTGAGCTCACGTCTTTGCAGTGTAAAGCTCTGAAACTATTTTGTGGTACACATCACAGGGAAACTGTCATATTTTTTACTTCAGAACCCAACAATACATGGTACCATATGAAGTGGAGCTCTTATCCAATTCCACTTTTGACGTCGCAAACTGCATTTTATATACACAGAGAAGGATTTTTCATTTCTATACATACCCTGCTAGCAACCAAGCAGAGAAAAGTAGAGACTACACGATGATGCATTGCAAACATTGTGGTACACCCAATCCCGCCGAAGCAGGTTTCTGCGGGAATTGTGGAAAAAGCCTGAACCAGCTCGCCAGCGACGACTTTACCAGGCAGCATAATCCTGTCCTGCAAGCTGATGCCCTGACCCAGATTTCGGGTCCGCACACACCCATTTCCGCGTCTAATCCGGCGACTCCTCCCCCAGTCTACACCACGCCTCCCACTACGCCTATTACACCCATGTATCGCCCAACCCCTTTTCCTGCGTCAACACCGGAGGAGGAGGAAGAGGAGCGCCGTAAACGCGCAGCCCTCCTCGGTCTCCCCTTGATGGGCGCGGCATTTGAGCAAGCACCTAACAATGTTCCTACTGTCCAGGGTACGCCCAGCCAGCCAGGCATACCAGGCGCCAACGGGACGCCAAATATGCCCTCACCCATGGGCAACATGCAGGTGGGACTTATGCCAGGTCCTGGTGGCAATTTCACCCCTGGAGGGCTGCCAACAGTGGCCCAGCCACCCATTTCACTACCACCACCCGTCTATACGCCACCGACATCATCGCCTCAACCAGGCCCTCCTGGCTCGCCCCAGCCAACCACGCCCCCAAGCCACCCCGGTTGCCTCTCCTGGCTGCTAATCGCGCTTACCGTGCTCGTGATTCTGGCCAGCATCGGAACCCTCGGGCTAGTGCTCTTTACTCCCGCTCTCAGCCTGGATGGAGCTTCGGTCGTGCAGGTCGGCAATACATATCAACTCTCAGGGCAGGGCTTCCTCCCCGGAACCTCGGTTACACTTACACTTGATGGCAACACACCCATTCTGTTTGCCGCTGGTTCAACCCCTGGCAGCGTACAACAGACAAATATGCTGGCTGGAAACGTTCTTTCCACACAACATCCAACGCGTGGAAGCAATACACTGAACGTCAGCGCCCTGGGAACCTTTAAGGTCTCACTCCATGTTGACAATACCTGGCATCCAGGTAAGCATACTATTCAGGCCAGTGGCAACTCAGTCCAGCACACAGCCTCACTTGAAGTGACGGTGACCCAGAATGGTGTTCACCTCCCAACTCCAACCACCACTGTGACCAGCACATCCACTGCCACGGATACTCCTGTTCCTACAGATACACCAGCGACCACGGATACTCCTGCGTCAAACCAACCCGCCCTGGACATCGTCGACCCTGCCAGCGTCTCACTAAGCGCAACCGCTGGTAGCAACCAATCGACAACCGCTACGACCACACTCACTACCCGCGGTAGTGGAACGCTTACCTGGCAATCCAGTTGGAACGCCTCCTGGCTCAATGTGTATCCCTCGCAGGGCCAGATTGAAGCTCCAGGCACACAGACAATTCAAGTAAGTGCCAATGCCAGCCAGTTAAAAGCCGGGACCTATACTACCTCGGTCGTCTTCTCTAGCCAGGCCAGTTCCAGCTACAGCACGCTTACCGTCACGCTTACCGTCAAAGCGGCAACCGTCGTTTGCATCAATGCCTCTCCTACCTCCATTGCCATGAAGAGCGTCAATGGCGGCATGGATCGCGCGCAGATTACGCTAACCAATTGTGGTAACGTAAGCTCCGATTGGAGCGCAACCAGTTCTGCCACCTGGCTGAGTCTCTCACTATCCTCTGGTACACTGAGCGCGGGGCAGCAGACGACAACACTTGCAACTGCTCCCAATAGGGTCCAATTGAAAGACGGAACCTATACCGGCTACCTTACCTTTACCAGCGGCTCAAAGCAAGTCACGGTAACCGTAACGCTCACCGTTTCAACAATCATTACCTGATAGGATGCTTGAGCACGAAAAGCTCGACAATGATAGAATAGAAGAGAGAGTTTGGTGGTATGGGTGTGCAGGGTAGCAGCCCTTGGCTGCTACCCTGCACACCCATACCACCTATCCGGGAGTTGATATGCCACAAGATGCACTCATTGGCACACAGATCGAAGCCTATCAGATAAAGGCAGCCATTGGCGAGGGCGGCATGGCACGCGTCTACCGTGCGTATCACGATCGCCTGCAACGTGATGTCGCGCTCAAAGTGATTCTGCCACACCTGCTCGACCAGGGACAGCACCAGGATAAGGCGGAGTTTATCGAGCGCTTCAAACGCGAGGCCCTGCTTATCGCCAAACTGGAGCATCCCAATATTGTGTCGGTCTATGACTTCGGCGAGGCCCGTATCCAGGGCGAGACGTTGACCTACCTGGTCATGCAGTATGTCGGCGGGGGAACGCTACGCAACTATATGCGCGATGGGCAGCCCGTTGATCCACGACGCGCGACACGCTATATCCTCCAGATGGCGCGCGCCCTCCATCACGCCCATCTCCGGGGCATCGTCCACCGCGATATCAAGCCCCAAAACATGCTTGTCTCCTCCAGCGACCAGAATCACCTGCTGCTCTCAGACTTTGGCATCGCCAAACTTTTCTCCACCCATGATGAGGCACCACGCGCGACCCTGGCTCAGGCACACGCCAACCCGGCCCTGACACAGATAGGTCAGATCGTCGGAACAGCGGCATATATGGCGCCAGAGCAATTTAACGAACAGCCTGTGGATGCACGCAGCGATATTTACGCGTTGGGTGTGGTGCTTTACCAGATGCTTGCGGGCCAGCGCCCCTTCCAGGCCGAAAACTTTACCGGTTTTCAATACCAGCACACCTTCCAGCCGCCTGTCCCCATTCGTGCTACCAACCCCCAGATTCCCGAAATTCTGGAGCAGATTACCTTCCGCGCACTCGCCAAACGCCCCGAGCAGCGCTTTCAGACCGCGGAAGAGATGGCCGATGCCCTGGAGCAGGCTCTGACAACGCTCTCGCAGCCCTCATCGGCGATGCCGCAGTTCTCCTCTAATGCCTCGGCGCTTACCCTTCCCTCGCATCCATCCGCCAGGCCCACCCAACCCAGCTATTCCACGGCTCAGGCGCTGCCGTCCTCGCCCGGAGCCTATACTCAGGCAGGTGCGCTCACCACGCCTCAGTATCAATCGCATCGCACGCCCGTAACCGGTCAGGGGGCCATGCCACAGACCAATCCCTACCAGGCTCCCCCTCAGACACACCAACCACGTCGCGTGCCCGCCTTCAGGCTCTCTACAGTCATGACAGTTATTTTCATTCTGCTTGCCATCGTGCTTGTGGCGACTAATGTCCTCCCCCGCCTGGGTGTTAGCCTGGGCTGGCCGACCTCACCTTCCACCCAGGGAGTCCAGGCCTTTACCGATACCTTCAAATCCAGCGCCAATCCTCATGGCTGGCCCGTGGGGGATCTCAATGCAACCACGGACTCGCTCTCAAGCGCTGGCTATAACCTTGTTGTGCATGATAACAAAACCCATTTTCCCAGTCCTCAGACCAGCGGCACGCTGCCAGATGACTTTACCTGGACCGTCACCCTCCACCAGGAAGCTGGAACCCAGGAGCGCTTTTATGGCATTGCCTTCCACCTCTCCTATACGGGATCAAACGTTCAATCCTGCTATGCCCTCATCATTGACGGAGAAGGTGGTCTCATGGTCCTACGCTATGACAGCAATAACGGTATCCCTACGCCTAACACCCTTTGGAGCAGCACTGCTGTACAAGCTATCCACACTGGCCTCAACGCGGATAATACACTACAGGTCATCGCTCATGGCAGCACCTATAGCTTTAAAGTCAATAATACCCCCATCACTCTCGCCAACCATACAACCAGTATCAGCGATAGCCACTATACGGCAGGCCAGGTAGGCCTCCTGGTCGCAGGCAAAGCCAATAACCAGGACCAGGAACCAGGCTATGTTGCGACCTACGCCCAACTCACATTGCCTTAGTTGTAAAGTCCATGCTGGCATGGACTCGCCCGGCCCGCAGGCCGCCGCGTCCCCGAATAGGGAATACCCAAACGCAGGATGGTCGCTTCGCTCGGAGTCCATGCCAGCATGGACCCTACAACTTCTCAACTGTGCCATCTGGCAATTTGCACAGGCCGCGCACTTTCGCTATAATGCTGAGGATCGTACGCAAACAAGCATATGTATGATAACTCTGCCGTTTTTGTAGCTCTTCCTCGTTTACAGAAAACACAGCCATATCGCTTATGCTCACATTACAGGAACAACTGCAAGATGCCACCGAACTGCTACAGGTCTCACGCCGCATCGCGGTCTTAACGGGCGCGGGCATCAGTACCGAGTCTGACATCCCCGACTTTCGCGGGCCTGGCTCCATCTGGCGTGCCAACCCGCCCGTAAGCTATCGGGACTTTATTAACAGCGCCGAGGCGCGCCAGAAATATTGGGCGACCCGGCGCCAGTTGCGCCATCAGGTGGGCACCGCACACCCCAACGCAGCGCATCTCGCCCTGGCCGACTTAGAGCGTTTGGGGCTGCTACTGGGATTGATTACGCAGAACTTCGATGGGCTACACCAGGACGCGGGCAATGCCCCCGAACGCGTCGTAGAGATGCACGGGACCTCACGTATGGCTAGCTGCACCTTGTGTGGAGCACGTTCGTCCATAGAGGCCTTGCAACAGCGCATCGACGATGGCGAGCGCGATCCCCAATGCCCTCTCTGTGGCGGCTATCTGAAGGCTGCGACTATCCTCTTTGGCCAGCGCGTACCCGAAAGCGAGCTTAGCCGCGCCAAGGAATATGCCGCACAGTGTGATCTCTTTATCGTTATCGGCTCATCGCTGAAAGTAACGCCTGCCTCCACGCTTCCACGCATCGCGCTACGCCGCAACGTGCCGCTCGTCATCATTAATCTCGAACCTACCACGCTCGATACTTACGCTGATGTCGTCATTCACAGGAAAGCTGGCGAGATACTCCCTCCCCTTGTAAAGAGCCTCGCTCCTGATGCATAATCAGGCGAGGACACTTCATACAGGGAGAGGATTTGACCATGCAAGCAATCTCATTGGCCTATGGCTCAGAATCTCAGCAGTTCGGGGAGCTTTACGTACCGCCAGGGCCGGGTTCACACCCGGTTGTGGTGCTTATTCACGGAGGATTCTGGCGCGCCCCTTATGACCTCACACTAATGGAAGGGCTGGCCCAGGACCTCGTCGGTCACGGTATCGCGGTGTGGAATATTGAGTACCGACGCGTTGGCGATCCGGGAGGGGCCTGGCCGGGGACATTGCAGGATGTGGCCGTCGCAACGGATTATTTACGGCCCGTCGCCCCAACCTACGCCCTCGATCTGAACCGCGTCATCTCGGTGGGACACTCGGCTGGCGGGCACCTGGCCCTCTGGCTGGCGGGCCGCTCACACATAGCCAAAACCAGTCAGCTCTTCAGTCCCTCACCACTCCAGCTTACTGGTGTTATCAGCCTGGCAGGTGCCAGCGATCTTGAGCTTGTCTGGAAACTCAATCTGGGAAAAGGCGCCGCCGCTGAATTATTGGGAGGCGGTCCCGCCGAGGTAGGGGAGCACTACGCCAGCGCCTCACCTACGGCCCTCCTCCCATTCCAGATTCCCCAGGTGCTGATTCATGGCGACGCCGACGACTGTGTTCCCCTCTCCGTCAGCCAGGAATACCTGCGCCAGGCCCAACAGGCAGGCGATATTGCCCGCCTGGTTGAACTATCAAATACTGATCATTTCGAGCTGATTGATGCTAAATCGCAGGCATGGACGCGTACACGCGAGGAAATACTTGCCTTGCTCAAGTCTCCTGGCAAAACCAAATAAAAGTTAGAGGAGCAGAAGCACTCGCCTCTGCTCCCCCTTATTTCGCAGGCTTGGCCTCTAATCCCGCCTGCGAGGCATAGATGTTATAGGTCATCCCATCCGCTGGTAGAAACACAGCCGTGCCATAGGCGGCCTCTACAAAAGGTGAACTCCACGCCTGCTTGTACACAGTCTTGAAGAATTGTCCATCGCCCCCGTTCAATTCATAAACGGAGCGCTCGCCCTTCGCCTCCAGGTTCACGTCCTCATAGCGGCCCTCCAGGCGCGTCAACTTATAGCCCGAGTGCAGCCCAAAGAGGTTCAACCAGCCGGGGAACTTGAGCATATTGCCCTCGAGCATCCACTGGTCACCCTTCACCAGGTACGTCTTATCGGCCGTGGTATTGCCGTGCTGGTCGTACTGTGTTAGCTCGAGGCTCATTAAGTGCGGTATGCCTTCAATCGTGGTCGCATGCACACGCCCAACCTGGATCTCACCCGTCAAGCCAAGATAGCTCTGCGTCAGCGAGGTGATCCACAAGATGCCTACAGCCAGCAGTAGCAGCAGCACGCCGCCAATGCCTCGCCCCGGCCTCATATGTCGACGCCTGCGCTTGTAACGACGGATTCCCTCCTCATCCACATACTCAACAACACGCCGACCTCCCGCCAATCCCATCAGCGAGGAGATTAAGAGCACCAGCCCACCCACAAACAAAATGAAGAGTAGAATCTGCGGCAATCCAATTTGTACAGGATATTCCATTAGCCTGCCTGCCTCCCATAAATTTGACCTTGTATCTTACGACCTGCGTATTTTCGTGTAATTACTACATCGCTTACATACTATACGATTATATGGTTGCTTTCAATTCAGCGTCTTGCCCCACAGGAATTTTCATTTCCCTTCCTGCTCTTGCCTCGGAGTAAGGGGTATGGATGAAAAACAGCTTTGCCGTTTTCACCCATACCCCTTACTCCTGAGCGCCACAGGCACGAAGATTCATGCAGCGGCCATGAAACGGACTTAACATAGAAGCTGAACTATTATATAGCACGTCTGTGTTATTGCCTGGCTTATAAACATCATTAACACGTATTAAAATTCTCTATGAACTCCATACTCATCCAAAGACATAAGTATTTTTGTAGCCTGTTTTAGTCTCTCATTCGTTTATGGAGTAGGGGAAGAAATGCCGCAGTTCATAGCAAGGCCCTCCCCTCTTTATCGCTCGCGATTACAGCATTCGAGATGGAGCAAAACATGTCACAACCACAAGCTATTATCTTTGACCTTGATGGTGTGTTAACTGATACCTCTGAATATCACTACCAGGCCTGGAAACACCTGGCCGATGACGAGGGCATTCCCCTCACGCATGAAGAGAATGACGAGCATCTGCGCGGTGTGGGGCGCCGTGAATCGTTGATGTATATCATCCGCGGTCATCAGTATTCCGAGGACCAGATCCAGGAGATGATGGAGCGCAAGAATCGCTACTATCACGCCCTCATTGAGCGCATGACCCCCAAAGAGGTCGTGCCTGGCGGCGTGGCGCTCCTCGAAGAGATTAAAAGCGCGGGCATCAAAGTTGCGATTGCCTCCGCCAGCAAGAACTGTCGCCTGGTGCTTGACCGTCTGCAATTGACCAGCTACTTCGACGGTATCGCCGATGGCAACTGCGTGGTAAACGGCAAGCCCGCGCCCGACATCTTCGTCTATGCCGCGGGACTCGTCAATGTGTTTACCCCCAACTGTATTGGTGTTGAGGATGCCGATGCTGGCATTCAAGCTATCAAGGCTGCGGGCATGAAGGCGGTCGCTATTGGACCCGCCTCACGCTTTCATGGCCCTGATAAGGTCCTCCCCACCATGGAGAATAAACACTTAAAAGACTTACTCGTTGAGTAACTATCATGACGTCTATAAGAGGAACCCAAAAAGCAACACAAGGGTATGTCTGCCACCCACATGGTAGGGATTGGTTAGGGAAAAGAAAGAGGATTTTCGTGAATCACTGGCACATCAACGAGGACGCGTTCGATCCAACACTCAAAAAGGTGCTGAGCCAGGAAACCGTCTTTACGATTGGTAATGGCTATTTCTGCACACGTGGCACGTTCGAGGAAGGGTATCCTCGCAATAATCCCGCGACACTCCTCTATGGCGTCTTCGATCATATTCCCATCGCCAAGGAGGAACTCGCCAACGCCCCCGATTGGACCTTGATCCAGCTCTTTCTCAACGGCGAACGCTTTCGCCTTGATCGCGGCACCATCTTAGATTATCATCGCTCGCTTGATCTTCGCCAGGGATTGCTCAAGAGCAACATCCTCTGGCGCAGTCCCGCTGGCATCGAAGTGCGCGTTACCAGCGAGCGTTTCGCCAGCCTTGACGATGAACATGTAGGCGCCATTCACTATAGCGCTACCCTGGAACAAACGCCACAGGGCCAGCCCTGTGAAGTCGCTATCATCGCGACACTCAATACCGCCGAGGGCAACTACGACGTCATGCACCTGGAGACCGTCGACCAGGGCAACACCGATGACCTCCAATGGCTACATTGCGAGACCAAGAAGACGCTCGTACAGATTGTTATGGCCACGACCTTCCAGAGCGAGACACCCAACTTTAGCAAGGAGTTGCTCAACTCAGATATCGCACCCGCCATCCGCTACAACGGTACGCTCGAACCTGGGCAGACCTTCTCGGCCGATAAACTGGTCGTGATCTATACCTCGCGGGATGCCACCGATGATCCCCGCACAGCAGCCATTCAGCATCTCCAGAAGCTCCAGTATGATATAGAGTTCCCGTATGATCAGCTTCTCGCCAATAACCGCGAGGCCTGGAGTGCATTCTGGAATCGCGCTGACATTATCATTGAGGGCGACGAAAAGGCCCAGGTTGGAACACGTTATAACCTGTATCAACTGCGCATCAACGTCTCCTCCCATGATAGTCGCTATAGCGTGGCAGCCAAGGGCATGACTGGCTTTGGCTATCGTGGACATGTCTTCCACGATACTGAAATCTTTATGCTGCCTTTCTATACCTTTGTCATGCCAGAGGTGGCACGCAACCTGCTGATCTATCGCTATCGCCTGCTTGATGCCGCGCGCCAGAAGGCGGCCAGTAATGGTTTCCAGGGCGCCCAATTCCCCTGGGAGAGTACCTTGAGTGGCGAGGAGACAACGCCTAGCTCCATCATTCATCCTGAAACGGGCGAGGTCATTCCCGTCCTCAATGGCTTTATCGAGATCCATATCACCGCCAGCATTGCCTATGCCACCTGGCGCTACTGGCGCGTGACCGGCGATGATACTTTTATGGAGAAGTTTGGCGCCGAGATCCTGCTCAGTAGCGCTCTCTTCTGGGTCAGCCGCGTGGAAGAAGACCCTGAAAAAGGCGATTATGTGATTACGGATGTGATCGGTCCCGATGAGTGGCACGAGCACGTTAACAACAACACCTTCACCAACTTCATGGCCCGGCAGAACATCAAATATGGCCTGGCAGCGTTGGAGTGGCTACAACAACATCACCCGGAGAAGGCGGAGCAGCTTGCACACCAGCTCGAACTGACAGAGCAAGACCTGGCACACTGGCACGAGGTGAGCAATAAAATTCGCCTCCCACGAGATCCTCAGACCAGCCTCTTTGAGCAGTTTGATGGCTTCTTTAATCTGGAGCCTCTCGATCAAAGCAAGTATCACGGTCGCAAGGATTCCTACCAGGGTCTTCTGGGCGTCCACGCGATCCAGAAGTACCGTATCATCAAACAGGCCGATGTGCTTATGCTGCTGACCATTCTCACCGAAGAGTTTGATGAGCAAACCAAGCGCGTCAACTGGAACTACTACTATCCCATCACCGATCATGACTATGGCTCCTCACTCACACCCGCGCTCCACGCCATCCTGGCCAGCGAGCTCGATGAGACGCAAGCGGCCTACCAATTGCTGATGAAGGGCGTGCTGGTGGATATCGAGAACCTGCGTGGCAACACGCCAGAGGGGATCCACGCGGCCAGCGCGGGCGCGGTCTGGCAAGCCATCATCTTTGGCTTCGCGGGCCTACGCATCAAAGACGACCAGATACACATCAATCCCCATCTCCCCAAACGTTGGACGCGCCTGGCCTTCACTGTTCAATTCAGAGGTCAGACCACGCCCTTTGATATCCATTCCTGAAGCAAACGTTTGAGGTGAAGTAGGTGAGTGTGCTGCCGGCTTAGCCGGCAGCACACTCACCTACTTCACCTCAATATCACCAGCGAGCGCCGCAGGCGCGAGAAGTGAAAAGCCAGCACAGATCGTGAAGCAAGCTTCTATGCATGAGCCTTCACAGCCGCCTCATGACTTTTCGAATACTGGAAGAAATAGCCTGGAAAACTCTTGACAACGGCCCCGCTATCATGTATTATTCACACCGTGCTAAGTCGATGGCAGCGTACCTGCCCCGCAAGCATCAAAAGTCCGGCGCATTCGTCTAGTGGACTAGGACGCCGCCCTCTCAAGGCGGAGATCACGGGTTCGAATCCCGTATGCGCTACCATACGTTTCCCTGAGGCAAGGGAGAACCCCTTGTCTTCTTTTTTTGCTTGCACTAATCACCCAGTGGTGATACGCTCTGGCGCATTCGTCTAGTGGACTAGGACGCCGCCCTCTCAAGGCGGAGATCACGGGTTCGAATCCCGTATGCGCTACCACTTCAATAAACAAAGAGACAAGGGCATTAGTCCCTTGTCTCTTTGCTATGTATGGCAGATTTTGCTATATTTACTATGAGCTTTCCTGGGGAGGCATCTTCGGTTTTACTCACCCGGTCTCCCCCATAACCAAAACCCAGGCCCTTGGAGGACTGAAAGGATCTCTTATGTATAAAAAACTCTTATTTGTGATGGTTTGCCTCTCACTCTTCACCGTCATTATCGCCGCTTGTTCCATCAAAGAGCAGGTCGAAGCTAGCACCAAGGTAAAGATGGGCTCCGCCAACTTCATCGACACAACAGTGACCGTCAAAAAGGGTGATAGCATCGCCCTGGTCGATACCGTCAGTGGTCCCCATGTTATCACTAATGGTACCTGGCAGGGTAATAAAGCCAAAGCTGGAGCAGAGCCCGGAGCACCTAATATTGGCACTATTAACTTCGCGGGCAATGATTCGAAAAATATTGGGCCCTTCACAACCGCTGGCACCTTTGAGTTCTACTGTACTATCCATCCAGGAATGAATTTAACGGTAAAAGTAGTCTAAGTCAGGCACTCCATCACAACACAAAAAGCATAGGTGGAATATCTTCTCTCCTCTTTGGGATGCAAGATATTCCACTTTTCTTTTCCACAGAGCATGCACTCTCCTCTTATGCATCTCTTCCAGATAAACCATGTTCTATCTAGTACTTTTATGGTACGTGCTACACAATTCTCACCATACACATCGTTTAGTATGTTATAATCACGAGAAAAATCTCCTGCGTCCCAGTTGAGCGCATAGCGCTCTTAAGAACTTGACTGCAACGTGCATATAAGCAAATTTAAAGATAAAGGTTAATGATTTATGGATGCACCACATATACCAGCACCAGATCCAAACAAGCAGCCAAAACTTTCAGCGAGGGCCTCACTCTATTTCAAAGGCGCGGTCGTCCTCTTCCTCGTGATATTTACCACCATCATTGCCGCCTGTGGCGCACCTGATAATAGCATGAGCGCGAACGAAAAGCCCCAGGTAACGGTCACCATCGATCCTAACCATATCCAGAAACAAGTTACCGCCTCGCCCACACCCGGCTACTGGTGCGGCGCCTGGGCCACTCAGACCTCACCAGCCTATAACGCCGATCCCCAGCAACTGACCCTGGGCATCAATGCCAAGTTTACCAAGAATTCCGGTGGCAACCCCCAGGGCGTCGCAGGCGCTACGGCCACTGCCACCATCCACTGGGGCGATGGCTTAGACAGCACTGCCAGCGGCACAACCTCCAGCGACGGCCTCGTCGTTATCCCTATCTCCACTGCCGGACATGAGAACGCGGTTGGAAAGACCTCTATCGTCACCATTGACTTTGCAGGACCCGACGACTCGCACTGCTCGGTCGGGCAGGATCGCGCGGCCTTCTTTAGCCTGGCCAAGCCAACTGTGACACCTTCTCCCTCGCCCACCCAATCAAGCAATCCAGGTGGTCCCGGCGGTCAGCCAACCGGCACCCCTAAGTTCTGCCCAACCTTCACAATACCTAACGTGACGCCCCCTGCCTGCCCATAAGCAATATGGGGTATTAAAGCGTAGCACACAAAAGCAAGCATTGTCGCATTGACAATGCTTGCTTTTGTGTGCTACGCTTTTTTAGGCTGCACGAACCTCCTTTTTAAGGCTTTTTCTCTCGCTCGTCAGCGAGTAAGAACGCTCAAAAAGTAGGGCGCAACCTCCTAACGAGAGGCCAGTTTGTCAATCGCTCGATCCCTATTTCTCTGTGTTTCAATGTATTTCTTTCACTACACTCAGGCTCCTCTGGCTTCTCCTTGTGCATTTTTCGTATGGAAACCCGGCCCCACATCTATAAGTGGGATAAAAGGGCAGTTGACGTTTAACCTGTCATAGCTCAACACTATGTTACATCTACCTGTAGCAATTGTGCTGCACACTGTAGCCTGAAGGGTTCGTTCTAGGCCAATCCTGTACACTAATAGCAGGTCCTACACGACATAGTCATCCCTGTTTCTAGACGAAAAACATGCCTTACTCCTGAGTAGCCTCCGGGCTGCTCACTCTCGATATCGTTCTATATGTTCGCAGACTTTGTACACTTGTGTCTATGCGCTCCAGATACCTGGCGCACACACAACTAGACTCAGATGGAGGACCATCGATGGCGATGAAACGCGCAATCACAGTCACGGTAAACGGGAAACAGTATCACTCTGAGGTCGAGCCTCGCACACTCCTGGTTCACTACCTGCGTGATGCCCTCGACCTTACCGGCACCCATGTCGGCTGTAACACTTCTCAATGTGGCGCTTGCATCGTACATGTCAATGGAGAAGCGGTTAAATCATGTACCGTCCTGGCAGTCCAGGCCGATGAATGCGAGGTCACAACAATTGAGGGCCTGGCCCCCAGCGAGGACAATCTCCATCCCATTCAGGAGGCCTTCTGGGAGAAACATGGCCTGCAATGCGGCTTCTGCACACCAGGCATGATCATGGCCACCGCCCAGCTCCTCAAGCGGAATCCTCATCCCTCCGAGGAAGAGATTCGCAAGGGTCTGGAAGGCAACATCTGTCGCTGCACCGGCTACCAGAACATTGTACGCGCCGTCCAGGCCGCCGCTGAAGCCCTGGATGCTCGGGCCTCGCAGCCGGTGAGCACAGGCGACTAGGACCTCTTTTCACACCGCTCTCAGGCCCATCGCGTTGCGTTTCTCATAGTGGAGAAAGGATGTAACTATTTATGGGTATTGCTTCTATGCTTGGTACGTCAATTAAACGACGTGAAGACCCCAGGCTGATCACCGGCCAGGCTACCTATGTGGATGACATTAAACTCCCAGGGACGCTCCATATGGCCGTTGTGCGCAGTCCGTATGGTCACGCCCGCATTCTTAGCATTGATACGTCAGCAGCCCTGAAACATCCTGGCGTCGTCGCCGTTTATACCGCTGAAGATATTAAAGGCAAAGTGGGCAATGTTCCAATCGCGGTTCCCGTGGGCCATATCGTCAATGGCATGGGTGTACGCGGACCACTCGCGGAAGGCAAGGTACGCTTCTACGGCGACCCGGTGGCGGTCGTTGTTGCAGAGAACACCTATATTGCCCGCGATGCCGCCGACCTGGTCGAGGTGGACTATGATCCCCTCCCCGCAGCCATTGATATCGAGAAGGCCATGCAACCTGGCGCCCCCTTGCTCTACGAAGAGTTTGGGACGAATGTGGCTCAGAATGTGAAGCCGCCCACCGATGAGATCGACAAAGTCTTCGCCGAGACTGAGGCCAATGGTGGCATCACGCTGAAATTCCGCCTGGTCAATCAACGCCTCGCCCCCGCCTCGATGGAGACTCGTGGTGTGCTCGCGGAATACCGTAAGGCGAATAAGACGCTGACTGTCTGGAGTTCTTCGCAAATTCCCCACCTGTTGCGCAACATTCTGGCCTCTCAGTTGAATCTCCCGCAACACCAGTTGCGTGTGATCGTGCCAGAGGTAGGAGGCGGCTTTGGCTCCAAACTCAATGTCTATCCCGAGGAGACGCTGGCGGCCTATATCAGCATGCAGCTCGGACGCCCCATCAAGTGGATCGAGGATCGCAGCGAGAACCTGGCCACTACAGTCCATGGACGCGACCAGGTCGATTATGTAGAAGTTGCCGCGACGCGTGAGGGCAAGGTCACCGGCCTCAAGGTCCATGGCATCTCTGACCTGGGAGCCTATAGCCAGCTCTTTACGGATGTGATCATGACCGCCTTTGGCTTCCCCGTCGCTGGCGGCTCCTATGATATTCCCCACGTCTATCTCAGTAGCGATGTCGTCTTTACCAACAAGGTACCGACCGATGCCTACCGTGGCGCCGGTCGACCCGAGGCGACCTATGTGGCCGAGCGTGCCATGGATATGGTAGCGTACACTCTGCATAAAGATCCCACCGAGATCCGCCTGCTCAACTTCGTCAAGCCGGAACAGTTCCCCTACAAGTCTGCGACAGGTGCCGTCTACGACTCTGGCAACTATCAGGGCGCGCTTGAGAAGGCCATGGATATCATTGGCTATAAAGAGCTACGCGAGGAGCAGAAACGCAAGCGAGCCGCTGGCAAGTTTATGGGCATCGGCATCTCATCCTACATTGAGATCTGCGGCTTCGGACCCAAGGGCTCCGCACCTGTGGGCCTCTATGAGAGCGCGCGCGTACGCGTTGAGCAAAACGGGACCGCTATGGTCTATACCGGGGCATCTCCGCATGGACAGGGCGAGGAGACGACCTTCGCACAGATCGTGGCCGACGAGTTTAGCATTCCTGTTGAAAACGTCATGATCCTGCATGGCGATACCGACTCTACACCCGAGGGACGCGGCACCTATGGCAGCCGCACCACCGCCGTCGGTGGTTCAGCCGTCTTCAACGCCGTACAGAAGCTTAAAGAGAAGATGAAGCTCATCGCCTCACATATGCTGGAGGCCAGCCCTGGAGACATCTCGCTTGAAGATGGGAAGTTTAGCGTCGCTGGTTCCCCACAGAAGGCCGTCTCCTTCGCCGAGGTGGCCGCGGTGGCGCATACCTCAAATACGCTCGCCCCTGGCATCGAGCCTGGCCTGGAGACAACCGTCTTCTTCGAGCCTGATGCCTGTGTCTTCCCCTTCGGTACGCATATCTGCGTCGTCGAGATCGATCAGGAGACCGGCGAGCCGCAGATTACACGCTTCGTGGCCGTGGATGACTGTGGACGCCAGCTCAATCCGATGCTCGTTCAGGGCCAGATTCACGGCGGACTTGCCCAGGGTATTGGGCAAGCGCTGTGGGAGAGTGTAGAATACAGTGAGGATGGACAGCTCCTCACCGCGACCTTTATGGATTACGCGATGCCCGCCGCTGAGGGCTTCCCACCCTTTGAACTCGATCACACCGTCACACCCAGCCCGGTCAATCCCCTGGGCGTCAAAGGGGTCGGTGAGGCTGGCACCATTGGCTCGACGCCCGCGGTCGCTGCCGCTATCGCGGACGCGCTCAACGTCGACCACATTGATATGCCCTATAAACCCGAAAAGTTGTGGAAGATCATCCACCGCCAACAAGGATAAAGCATGCTAGCTGAGGAACCCTGGTCAGAAATGGCAGTGTTCCTCGGCCAACATACACAATACACACTCAAGAGGAGATACGAGCAGTATGTCGATACCAGCAGTCTTTGATTATCATCCCGCGAAAACGGTGGATGAGGCCCTTGCCCTCCTGCAACAATATGGCGACGAGGCCAAGGTGCTCGCGGGCGGCCATAGCCTGATTCCAGCGATGAAACTGCGCCTGTCCCAGCCCGAGCATCTGATCGATATCAGCAAGATTCAAGAACTAGCCTATATTCGTGAAGAGAACGACGTGATTGCAATCGGCGCGCTCACCACCTATACCCAGGTCGAGTACTCCGACCTCCTGAGCCGCGTCTTCCCGCTCATGCCCGAATGCGCCTCGCATATCGCGGACCAGCAGGTACGTAATCGCGGCACCATCGGTGGAAGCATCGCCCACGCCGATCCCTCCGCGGACATGCCCGGCGTGATCCTGGCCCTGAAAGCCGAACTGGTCATTCAGGGACCTAATGGAAAACGCACCGTCTCGGCCGATGAGTTTATCCTGGGTACATTCGAGACCGTCCTGGAGCCCAATGAACTCCTCGTCGAGCTGCGCTTCCCCAAACCTGCCGCCAAGACTGGTAGTGCTTATACCAAGCTCTCCAACCGCGCCTCGCATTACGCGATCGCAGGCTGCGCCGCCGTGCTCTCACTCGATAGCGATAACACCTGCTCAGCCGCCAGCGTCGTTGTCACGGGTGCCGCCATGCAGACCGCCCGCGCCAGCGCCACCGAGTCGGCTCTGATCGGCAAACAGCTTACCAGCGAAACCATTGCGGAAGCCGCCAGCCATGCCGCCGAGGGCCTGGAACTGGTCGGAGACATCCACGGCTCCCCCGAGTACCGCCGCCAGATGGTCTCCGTCATGACCCGCCGCGCCATCGAGCAAGCCCTGGAACGCGCGTAAAGCCAAAGGGAAGAAAAAGGAGGCTGCTGGGCTTGCAAGCCCAGCAGCCTCCTTTTTCTTCCCTCTTTTATATACTATATTTATGACTATAGGCAACACTCAAAAGCACAAGGAAGGGGGACTCGAAATGTCCTATAAATCGGCGCTCTCACTTATTCGTGTCCTCGTGGGGCTGCTTTTTGTCGCGCATGGGACACAATTGCTCTTCGGCTGGTTTGGCGGAGCTGGCCTGGCTGGGACCATTAAGCTGACTGAGGCACTAGGGCTACGCCCGGCACCTTTTTGGGGGCTGCTCGCTGCGCTGAGTCAGTTTGGCGGCGGCCTCCTGCTCCTGCTAGGACTCCTTCATCCTCTTGGAGCCCTGGCGGTGATGGGCGCAATGTTAGTGGCCATCCTCAAAGTTCACCTGACACATGGCTTCTGGATTGCCAGTGGTGGCCTCGAATATGCACTCTTGCTCTTCCTGCTCGCAGGCATTCTCGGGTTGGCAGGTCCGGGCTCTTATGCCCTCGACAATCGCCTCTCACTCAGGCTTCCACGTCCACTAAGCTTTTGGGCCGGGCTTGCGGCCATGATCCTGGTCATAGGCATCGGCGTTGCATCGTCCAGCACGGCCTAATGGCTTACCACAGCTTGGAGAGGGCTACTTACTACCTAAAAGTACATGCCTCTAAGCAGCTTCCAAGCCCCCAGTGGAGGCGCGTACGTAAGTAGCCCTCTTCATTGTATAATGTAGAAAGTCAATTCCAAACGGAAAGAAGAGTAATATCCTTATGCGCGATATTCGCATCGAACGCTGGGCCAAAACCCTGGTTCAGTACTCCCTCTATATCAAACCCGGCGACGTGGTCGCTATTCAATCGACTCCCCTGGCTGCCCCTCTTATTTCAGCAGTCTATGAAGAGATCCTACGCGCGGGAGCCTACCCCGTTCCGCTCATACAGCTTGAAGAACTGGACGAGATCCACCTACGCGAGGCCAACGATGAGCAACTCTCCTGGCTCTCGCCTGTCATGCCCGCCCTGGCCGATAAAATTACTGCCCGCCTGAGTATTATGGCCAGTGGCAATACCAAGGCCATGAGCAATATCGATCCCGCGCGCCTCTCCAAACGCCACCAGGTTAGTCGTCAACTTATGAGCACCTTCCGCCAGCGCGAGCAGGAGGGAAACTTCCGCTGGAGCCTGACCCTCTACCCAACCACGGCCTACGCTCAGGATACCAATATGTCCCTGCGCGAGTTTGAGGAGTTCGTCTTCGATGTGTGCTTCCTCAATGATGAAGATCCCGCTGCGCGCTGGAAAGAGCTTTCCAAGCGGCAGCAAAGCCAGGTTGATTGGCTGAAGGGGCATAAGAAGGTGCATGTCGTAGGTGAGGGAACAGATCTGACTCTCTCCATTGAGGACCGCATCTTTATCAATAGCGATGGCAAACGCAATTTCCCCAGCGGCGAGTTCTTCACTAGTCCGGTTGAGAATAGCGCCAACGGCGTCATTCAGTACGACATCCCCTCTACATATGCTGGTCGCCCCGTCAATGGCATTCGCCTCGTATTCAAGGATGGCAAGGTCATCGAGGCAACGGCGCGCGAGGGCCAGGATATCCTGGAGAACATGCTCAGCATGGACGAGGGCGCGCGCTACCTGGGCGAGTTCGCCTTTGGCAACAACCCCCGTGTCACCCGCGGGACGCGCAACATCCTCTTCGACGAGAAGATGGGTGGCACCATCCACCTGGCCCTGGGCGCATGCTATCCCGAGACTGGTGGCCTCAACAAGTCGGCACTGCACTGGGATATGATCTGCGATCTACGCCAGCAAGGCGAGGTCTGGGTCGATGATACCCTCTTCCTCAAAGATGGCAAGTTGCTCATCAGCTAAATTTATTAGTAAGAGGAGTGATCCTCTCCGCCAGCCTGCAGGTTGGCGGAGAGGATCACTCCTCTTACTAACAGGGCAATCGCATCTAAATAAACGCATCAACAAAAAGAAGAAGAAGGAGGAGGTGATACAATAGGCCAAAACCGCAGGAGATCAGAAGATGGAAGAGAACAACCGATCCGATCTGGAAAGCATCTTTGCCCAAGTAGAAGACCCTCGGATGGAGCGAACCAGGCGGCATCGATTGCGCGATATCATCATCTTGGCCATTTGTGGCACCCTGTGCGGAGCGGAGGGATGGGTGGAGATCGAGGAATTTGGGAGAGCCAAAGAGGCCTTTGCCATTAACTCAGTTCAGCTCTGGAGTGACCGCAAGGCCGCTATTCGCGAGTTATACCGCGTACTACGCCCCGATGGAATGCTTGCGCTCACCCTCCAGCCACACAACGCCAAAACAGATCAGGACTTCAAGGCCATCGGCGAACAACTTCTCTTCGACCTGACTCAAATTGGCTTCTTCAATACCAAACTCCAGATCAAGGAGCATACACCCACCAACATTCTCTGCGCTCTAGGGCGCAAGTGAGAGTTCGCTTCCCTTGCAGACAGGCGTTCGCATAGCTTAGAATACAACTATCACCTCGAACACATATGTGCTTCGCTGTAGTTTCCCTAGGAACTTATGCGGAAACCAACGTCACTCTCGTGACTAGCGCTTCCCCCATTCGGGGACCACCTAAAGGTGGCACGGCAAGCGCGCTCAGGTTTCCGCAAGGTAGTAGCTGGAGGCCTTTCTTGGAGCAGGAACATCTTATCGAGACCACTCAGAACACCACGGCAAACGTCTCGTCGCTTGCCTCAATTGAAGACGTCCAACGGGCCATGTTTGCCCAGAACTATATAGCCGACCGTAGCCTCGCCACAACCGTCTTCCTCGCGCTCAAGCGTCGCAAGCCGCTTCTGCTGGAAGGCGAACCCGGCGTGGGCAAAACCGAGATTGCGAAGGTCCTGGCCTCCCTTCTCGATACCCACTTGATCCGCCTGCAATGCTATGAAGGCATCGATGTCAGTACCGCCGTCTATGAGTGGAACTACACGCGCCAGATGCTGCATATTCGCCTGATGGAGGGCGGGGCACAGGGTCGCCAGGATGAACTCAAAGAGATCTTTGGACCAGACTTCCTTCTTCAGCGCCCGCTGCTCCAGGCTATCAGCCCTACCAATGCAAAACCGCCAGTGCTCTTGATCGACGAACTGGATCGCAGCGATGAAGAGTTTGAGGCCTACTTGCTTGAGTTGCTCTCCGATTTCCAGATTACGATTCCAGAGATCGGCACCATTCGCGCCCAGGAGCCACCCTTCGTCATCATTACCTCCAACCGCACACGTGAGATCCATGACGCGCTCCGCCGCCGCTGTCTCTACTACTGGATCGATTACCCCACACTGGAGAAAGAGTACTCCATCGTGCGGGCGCGCATGCCCGAGGCCCCTGAGCAACTGGCTCGCCAGGTCTGCGCCTTCGTAGGTGAGATTCGTAGCATGGACCTGTATAAAGCTCCCGGCATCGCCGAGACTCTTGATTGGTTAAGCTCACTCCTCGCACTACATCAGCTCGAACTCGTTGAAGGTACGGTACGTGATACGCTGGGCGCGCTTCTCAAGTATCAGGACGATGTGCTCAAAGTCGGAGGCGGCGGCGAGCTCAGCAAGGTCATTCGCAAAATTGTAGGAGTGTAGAGGCATGCAGATCGAACCCCAGAACAATGGTACTCAGCAGGCAGCCATCGCCGCGCCTCTGCGCCCGATTGATCTTGAGCGCGGCGAGAAACTACTATATCGCCTGACAGAGTTTGGCCGCTTGCTCTGGGAAGTGGGTATCCAGGTCGGGCCACGCCAGATGATTGACCTGGCCGAGACCCTGAACCTGGTGGATATTACCCGCCCGGATGACTTCTACAACACGCTTAAGTGTAGCCTGCTCACGCGTCACGAGCAGGAGCCACTCTTCGAGCAGATGTATCAATACTTCTGGTTTGTGCGCGACAATCCCAATCAGAAAAAATCTGACAAGGGCCAGCAGGTCAAGCGCGAACAGCGCCAGTTGCGCCTACCGCCTTCTGAGCGCAAGCGCCTGGCTGAGCACATGAATGCCAAAGAGCAACACAAGGATATGGCGCGCGATCCGCGTCAATCTGAGCGTAAGCCCTCTACAAGCGCGCGCGACCGCAACAAGGACGACAACGACCTGGGAGATCCTCAGAGCGGGGCTTATAGTGCTATTGAACGCCTGCGCCAGAAAGACTTCGAGAACTACTCCTGGGAAGAGGTGCAGGAAGCCAAACGCTTAATGGCCGAGATGCGCTGGAATCTGGGCATGCGTCCAACACGCCGCAAGGCCCCCCGGCGCCGCGGCTCCTATCCCGATATGCGCCGTATCGTGCGCCGCAACCTGAAATATGGCGCGGAGCTAATCGAACTGACCTGGCGCGAGACGAAGCGCAAGCCTCGTCCCCTGGTGATCATCTGCGATATTAGCGGCTCCATGAGCCTCTATTCGCGCTTGCTGCTGCACTTTATCCATACGATCTCCAATGGACTGCAAAATGTGGAGGCCTTTGTCTTTGGCACACGCCTGACGCGGGTCACGCGCCAGCTCAAGCGCCGCGATGTCGATGAGGCGGTACACGATGTCTCCAAGCAGGTGCAGGACTGGTCGGGTGGCACGCGCATTGGCGACGCTTTGCACTACTTCAATCATCACTGGTCCAGGCGCGTGCTGGGACGAGGCGCGGTCGTGCTCGTCATCAGTGATGGCTGGGACCGTGGCGAGGCCGATACCCTGCGTGCGGAGATGGATCGCTTACAACATAGTTGCCACCGCCTGATCTGGCTCAATCCCCTGCTGGGCTCGCCCGATTATCGGCCTCTTACCATCGGCATGAAGACCGCCTTGCCCTATATCGATAACTTCCTGCCTTCGCATAACCTGGACAGCCTGATCTCGCTGGGTAATACACTCTCCAGTATTGATGATAGCCGTCCACTCCGCGACGCCTACAGCAGACGTAAGGCAGTGGAAGCCTGGACCAGGCGTAAGATCTAACAGTAACATAATCACGCCACCCTCTTTGAAAGGAGCACACACTATGCGCGACGTCTTACCGGATATTGAAAAATGGCGCGCTCAAGGCGAGCAGGTCGCCATCGCGACCGTCATCAGTATGATCGGCTCCGCCCCACGTCTGCCAGGCGCCAAGCTTGCTGTCAGTGAGAAAGGCGAGATCGCAGGCTCCGTCAGTGGTGGCTGCGTCGAGCCTGCCGTCATTCACGCCGCCCACCAGGTCATCAAAAATGGGCAGCCACAATTGCTTGAGTTTGGCATTAGTGAAGCCGATAATCTAGAAAAGATAGGCCTCTCTTGTGGAGGCACGATTCGCGTCTTCGTCGAACGCCTCGACTGGTAAGACCACATCGTTATTACGTCAGGACTTGAGGGATACAAGCACCATGAGTGAGATCTATACCACATTAAAGAGTGCGCTTGACAGTCAGAAGGGCGCGGCCCTGGCCACACTCGTTCAGGGTCCTGAGCATATCGGCGCCAAGCTCTTATTCCTTCCTGGCCAGGCCCCCTGGGGCACGCTTGGCTCCGTGGAGCTTGATCAACAGGTTCTCCCCATTGCGGAGCGCGCCACCTGGTCTGGAACGGGCGCGAGTCATACTATCACACTGCCCACAGGAACCTACGAGGTCTTTGTTGAAGGCTTCGCACCCCCGCCAACCCTCATCATTGTTGGGGCCGGTCATATCGCCATTCCCCTCACCACCTTCGCTAAAACACTCAACTACCGTGTTATCATTGTGGATGCACGCGCGGCCTTCGCTACGTCAGAGCGCTTTCCCCATGCCGACGAGATCATTGTAGAGTGGCCAGATGAGGCGCTACAGAAACTCGATCTCAATCCCTCAACCGCCGTCGCCGTCCTGACCCACGATCCCAAATTCGATGAGCCAACATTAAAGGTCCTGCTCGCCCACGAAGTCGGCTACATTGGCGCGATAGGCAGCCGCAAAACAGGCGAGGAACGCGCCGAACGCCTCAAGAATGAAGGCATTACCGAGGAGCAGTTACAACGCATCCATGGCCCTATTGGCCTGAATATTGGAGCTAAAACGCCTGAAGAGATCGCCCTGGCCATCATGGCGGAAATCGTCGCGACACGCAACGGGAAGGATAGCAAGAGCATCCTTAATTGGCAGCAAAAATAGTAGTGGTTTGCAACTTCTTACGCGCCAATGCGTTTATCTTTGTAGAGGATGTTCTTTCTTTACAAAAATCTAGATACTTCTGATCCGAAAACCCTGAGCGCGAAGCGCTAGGCACGCAAGTGACGTTGGGCTTCGGAATAAGATCTTATTACCTGGAAGATAGAGTCATTAAAATTTGGTATAACCTACTTGCAAAACGCTTTTATCCTTCTCATTCATTTTGATCAGAAAAGAGTTGATTATACATGTCAGATAATAACTACTACGACGATCATACAATGCCCGCACGACCATATCCACCTGGAGGTCCTCAGAATCGACCACAGCCTGAGAACCCTCAGGGTAAGCTTGTGCTGGGCAATTTCAATAACGCTAATGTGCCCCCCGCCAACAGCCCAACCAACCGCCACAGGGGCGACCATATAATCCCTCACACAATGCGGGGCCACGCTACCCTCAACAGGGCGGACCAGTTCCCCCAACCTATACTCCTGGCCCGGAAACCTATACTCCTGGCGCTCCCCCCTATTCGCAGGCGCAAAACGGAGAAAAACTGCCCGGTTCCGCGCGCCGGCCAGCGAGGCGCAGACGCTCTGGTTGTGCGCCTGGCTGTCTGATAGTGGGACTGCTCCTCGTTATCCTGCTCTGCACCGGGGCCTACACAGGTCAGCGTGTCCTGGCCTTTGGCTCGGCCATTTCAACGAATAAAAATTCGCTCTCCACCCAGACAGGCTATATGAATACCAGCGACCGCGTCAACCTGCTCATTATGGGCTATGGTGGTGGCGCTCACGATGGGACAAACCTGACCGACTCCATGGTGGTCATTAGCATGACCCCCAGCAATCAGCATACCTCGCTGGTCTCGGTGCCACGCGACCTCTGGGTGCAGGTTCCCTCCAATTCCGGCAACTATGCAAAACTCAACACTGTCTATCAGGTAGGCTCCAACAATGGTGCCGATCGCGGAGCAGGAGGAGACGCGGCTGCAACCAAGCTCTCCTCCATCACTGGACTCGATGTCAAGAATTGGATGCTGATCGACTTCAATGGCTTTCGCGAGCTGATCAACGCTCTTGGCGGCATTGATGTATATGTGCCTGACGCGTTTACCGCGAACTATCCCAAAAACGATGATGCCAACGTCGATGCCAGCTGGATTACCGTCCACTTCAATAAAGGCATGCAACACATGGATGGCGAGACCGCGATCCGCTACGCCCGCGCCCGCTATGTGACCGATAATCCCGCTGAGGGTACCGACTTCGCCCGCTCCATCCGCCAGCAGCTTATCATCAAGACAGCCCTGTCAAAGATGAAGCAGCTCTCTAGCTGGCCCAGCCTCTTCAACGCGATGGATGCCCTGCAAAAGGCCATCTATACCAACATGTCGCTCGCCGACCTGGGCCTCTTTACCATGAAGATGGATCTCAACAGCCCGCAGACCGCGCGTATCGGTCTCAGCTTCGATAACGTTCTGACCTCCAGCACCTCGAACGATGGACAAAGTATCCTGATCCCCAAAGATAACAACTGGGATCTCATCAAACAATACGTCGACTCCAAGCTCTATAAATAAGCAGCCAACCAGGAGCAGCCCTGGTGCATACCAATGCACCAGGGCTGCTCTTGCTTTTTGGCCGTCACAACGCCTTGACCAACGGATACCTCAGGCAGGCTCGTAGGTTGATAGTACGCTCCTTTGCGAATTCAAGCTGCATGCGACCTTCCAATCTTACAGGCTCAACTCACCCTTGCGCTGTTTGAGCTGTGCAATGATGATGGCTGGATCAAGGCGATGAATAAAGTTTGGATCGACGAAGGCCAGGCTTACCGTTCCCGATTGATCAATCAGGAAGGTTCCTGGTATCGGCAGTTCCCACGATGCGTCGCCGTTGTAGGCGGGCAGATCGGCACCAATCTGCTGATATGCCGCGTGCACAGCCTCATCAATACGATAAACGAGACCATACTCTCGCGCAACCTGGTTGCCAACATCGCTTAAAACCTCAAAGGTCAGAGCGTTCTTCTCCGCCAGCGAAAGGCTCTGATCTGGCGTCTGTGGAGAAATCGCGACCAGAGAAGCACCCAGCGCCTGCAACTGCGGTAAAGCCTGCTGATAAGCGCGCAGTTCCAGATTGCAGTATGGACACCAGGCGCCTCGATAGAAGGTCACAACAACTGGCCCTTGCTTAAGCAGGCCTGAGAGTGACACGGGGCGACCAAGAGCATCGGGCAGCGTAAAATCCGGTGCCAGTTCACCCTCTTTGAGAGCCTTCTCAGCCCCACTAGATGCGATAATTTGTTGGATAGGGCGTAGTAATTGTTCACGCATGGATGCGGTTATCTGATCCCGCGTCTGAGCTATAAACGCATCGATCTGTTGCTGTAGCGGAGTATTCATTGGGTCATATGTTGCCATTATTATCTCTCTTTCTTTATATCTAGTTTGGTGCAGGCTGAGCAGTGATGAATCATCGCTCAGCTGCCCTGATCATGGTAAAATCACATAACCTGCAACACAGGTGCCTCTGAGTTCTGGCTCCCTGACCCTGACTGCGTGAGGCGACGATAGCGCCGCTCTACTCCTCGTGCCAGGTACATCGCGCCGATACCAATCAGCAGGTGAGCAACCTGGATCAACCAGTGTAGATTGCCCACGAGAATCCGGGACTGCGTCACTCCAAAGGCCGCGACTAGGATCGCATAGACCATGCTGAATATACCCAGCAGCCGAAGTTCGCGCTTCCAGACAGCCACAAACGCAAGGATGATAAAGGCCAGAGCGCCTGTAATGCCGAGTGTCTCGTGAATGTAAGTCATACCTATCTGTAGCAGTATCCTCAGAAGCATATAAAGATCTAATATCTGAGCGATCCAGAGTAAAAGTCCCAGCAGCATAGCAAGCATGAAGGCGCTTCGTGCAATCAATGAGACGATGCGTACCGTTTTCATAAAGATCTCCTTTTCAACTCTTGTCAAACGAGAAGCATTCTAGCCATAACTTCGCTACTACCTCTTCCCAGGTCCATCCAGGCAATAGTGAGTAACCGAAAATAGCCAGGTGAAATGTAGAAGACGCTTGTCATCTCTCACTCTTCTTGATAGAATTAAAATAGATGATAAACGTGAAAGAAACAAGTACGCAATTTTATCTGACGTAGTATGTAAAACCATACTATTGGGAGGGATAAACAATGAAGCAGATGCAGAAAGCAACAGCGTGCCCGGTCGAAGTGACGCTCTCAATCGTCGGTGGAAAATGGAAGCCGATGATTGTCTGGCATTTGCTTAGCGGAACCAGGCGCTTTGGCGAATTACGGCGGCTCATTCCTGGAGCTACCCAGCAAATGCTCACGATGCAATTACGAGAGCTAGAGCAGGCAAGAGTGCTCCACCGAGAGGTCTATGCCCAGGTACCTCCCAAGGTCGAATATTCACTAACAGAACTTGGGCGGAGCTTAGAGTCAATCCTGCTCCAGATGGCGGAATGGGGCGAATGGTACTGCGACCAAAATGGGCAGGAACATTGGCATATACCTAATGAAATAGAAGAGCTCGCTCCTGCTAAAAACTAGCGCTTAACCATCCTTAAAGCGTTATGCAGAAAGCTAGTTCTTAGCGATTGATCGACGCTGCAAAATATCCTGAAGGACACAGGGTATTTTGCGGCGTCGAGATGCGCACCGCTCTAGTTATTATTCACCGAGAGATGCTGCACCTGCTGTATCATCGCAAGGCGCTGCTCAGCCAGGCTAGCGGCTGCCTGGTGTGTTGGGATCCGTTGCTCTTGGGCATAGGAGAGAACGTTCCGCATGGTCTGATAGATGCGTTCCACCTGCTTCAACGCTCGTTGCGGATGAAAGCCACCACGGGAGAGGCTTTCTGCTCCTACTATAATCCCGCCCGCGTTCACAATAAAATCTGGCGCATATACAATACCCCGCTCGGCTAACATCTCTCCATGATGTTCCTCCGCAAGTTGATTGTTAGCCCCCCCACAGATGATCTTGCAGCGCAACGCAGGAAGCGTCTGATCATTGAGTCCCGCACCTAATGCACAGGGGCTATAGACATCAACAGCAAGCCGATGGATATCTTCCGGCGACACAACCTGTACCTGCGGATAAAGCGTTGTCACAGCCTCAACATGTTGCTGATTGACATCCGCCACCGTGACGTTAGCTCCTGCTTCCACTAAGGCATGCACCAACGCGCGTCCAACGCCCCCTACACCCTGCACAGCAATCGTACGTCCTTCAGGCTGGGGATTACCATACACCTCTTCCAGACAAGCACGTATCCCCTGGAACACTCCATGGGCGGTAACAGAGGAGGTATCACCTGGACCGCCCCATGCCTCCGAAACCGTCACAACATGCCGCGTCTCTGCACGGATGATATCCATATCGTGAACGTACCTCCCCATAGAATGGAGAGGCTTCTACGCAGTTGCCCGCGTTGGCCGCGTCCCGACCGAAAGCTGTTTTCGTCCGATACCGAGGATGACCTTCGCTGAGGCCGTATCCCGATCCAGTTCACACCCACACGTACAAGAATGCCACCGCTCTTCTAACGTCTTCTTGCCTACATTCCCGCAATTCGGGCAAATCTGGCTGGTGTACTTAGGATCAACTTGTACGAGAGTACGCCCGGCCCATGCTGCCTTGTACGTACACATTCCCACAAATTGACTCCAACCAGCGTCGGCTATTGATTTGTTTAATCCCGCTTTGGCCGCCGCCCCATTAGGCAAATACTGTCCTGTCTCTTCGTCCTGCTTCGGCTTGGGCTGTTTCACCAGATTGGCCATGGTGAGATCCTCAAGCACGATCACTTGATAGCGATTGACGAGCTTTCTTGAGGCTTTGTGAGCGAAGTCGGCACGCTGATTGCGGACCTTACGATGGGCCTTTGCCACGCGCTTCACTGCCTTCGCTCTGCGATGACTGCCGCGCTTCTTGCGAGACAAGGACTCTTGTAGCTTCTTGAGCTTGTTCTCTGCTCTCCGATAATGGCGCGGGTTCTCAAGGAATTCACCATTGGACAAGGCGGCAAAGTGAGTCACACCCAGGTCTATCCCTACATCCTCATAGCTGCTAGGCAAGGCTTCCGGCTTGTCCACTTCGCAGCTAAAACAGGCATACCAATGCTCTCCCTCGCGCTTGATGGTCAAGGTTTTGACTTTGCCTATCATGTCTCGATGCAGGTGCAGTTTCACTGTTCCAATCTTCGTCAATTTCAGATTGACTCTGACCATGCCCTTCTTATCAGGCGGGCGTGTTTGTTGATCCAATTTCCAGCCAGCGCCGTCCGGGTAGGTAAACGAGTTATAGCGGTTACGACCCTGAAAACGCGGGTATCCTGGTTTCTGGCCTTTGGCACAGCGATCAAAAAACCGTTGAAATGCCTTGTCCAGTCGTTTTAACACATCTTGCAGGACATGAGCAGCGATATCCTGATACTCTTCTCTGATCTTTGCCTTGATCTCTGGAAGGACATTTTGTTGATCATAGTAGGTGATCGATTTGCCCGCCATACGGTAAGCATCCTTCCTCTCGGAAAGACCCGCATTGTAGAGTTCTCGACAACGTGCCAGAACCCAATGGAGTTTGTTCTCCACCGTCTTATTGGGAGCTAAACGGTACTTGTACGTTTTTCTCATGTCCCTTGTCCCAACTCGATATATTTTTTGACGGTTTCCTCGGTCATGTCTCCGACGGTGCCAACGTAGTAACTGCGAGACCAGAAATTCCCACCCCACAGTTGTTTTTTGACTTCGGGATGCTGCTTAAAGACTTGTCTCGCAGTAATCCCTTTGAGGGTATTAACAATGAGAGAGGGCGCAATAGCGGGTGGCGCACTCAAAAAGAGGTGAACGTGGTCTTCCTGTACATTGAGTGCGCCGATCTCCCAAGTATTCGCCTCACATAATCGCCTGATTTCTTCCTCAATAAACGTGGCGATATTCCCCACCAGAATAGTCTTGCGATACTTGGGACACCATACAAAATGGTATGCTATTTTATATATGGCATGCTTCGTATGTTGTTCTCTCATACGCTCTATTCTAGCATGGTATGCCATACCATGCTAGAATAGAGCGAGAGGGGCCGCCTAACCCCTGCCTGAAGGCGAGGGGAATGCGGCGGCCCGGCCTTCAACAGTCGTTCCAACGTCCACGCCTGTCAAGTACAATCCACCTAGCCGCTCGATAAAACGGCCCAGAACACGGAACATGCCTTCATTTTTTCCTCGTTTGGGATCACTAATAATCACCCCTTTCCCACCACCATACGGTATCCCTGCCGCGGCATTCTTATAGGTCATCCCTCGCGCCAGACGCAGAGCATCGGTGAGCGCCTCTTCTTCAGTTTCATAAGGCCACAAGCGCATACCTCCCATCGCAGGGCCCAGCGTCGTATCGTGAATCACAATAATCGCTTTTAAGCCAAATGTCCGATCCTGGCAAAAGTAAATTTGTTCATAATCGTGTGCTTCCATGCGCTCGAAAATGGATGATTTCATCTCGCTTCCTTTCTCTACAATTCGCCTCATCTCTGCTTATCCTTGCCGGAACATGTTCTTAGTATGCTCGTGACTCCTCTAACTCGTCAACGCGAGCGTCCGGTCATACCGGACATTGCTCTTGTCCCAGGTGTACTCAAACGTCTATACTAAATGCAAGCCAGACAGAGAAAACAGACCTGTGCAGCCCAGGCAGGCCACAGGTCAGGTGGATCGTGGACACGGAAGGAGTCGCTATGAAACCACATCTGATGGAGAAAGTTGGCAGCCTCCTCAATCTCTTTTCCTTCGCGCAACCAGAGTGGGGGGTACGTGAAGCTGCCGAGGCATTACAGTTGCCCAAGTCCACTATGGGTGACATTCTACTCAGCCTCACAGAACAAGGGATTCTCAATCGCACACCAACCGGGCGCTATCAACTTGGCTGGCGGCTGTTTGAGCTAAGTCAGGTGCTTGTCGAGCATACGGCTTTCTGCATTGAAGCCAGGCGTGCCATGCGCGAACTCGTTGAACGTTGGGGGGAGACTACGCATCTAGCAGTCCTCGATGGGACCCAGGTTCTCTTTGTCGAAAAGTTGCAGGCCACACCAGCCGTTGAAATCCTCCTCTCGCGCGTTGGCGCGCGTCTCTCGGCCCACGAGGTAGGGGTAGGTAAAGTCTTACTGGCTTTTCAAGCACCCTATCGCCTTCCCGCTTTATTGGATACATTGCCGCTGACTGCTCGTACGGCTCAGACCATCACCTCCCGTGAGCAGCTACTTCACGAGCTAGATCAGGTGCGCACGCAGGGCTATGCCTATGATCATGAAGAAACCGTGCCAGGACTATGTTGCGTGGCAGCCCCGATTCATGACCTGGATGGTCGCGTTCCTGCTGCTATTAGTTTCTGTATTCCAGCCTTATGAAACCGAGAGTGTGGTAGTACACGATCTGATCTACACACGCCAGGGTGAACAGTGGGCGCTCCAGAAGAGCAGTTATCGCAAGCTTCGCTTAGCACTTTCCTGGCTTATAACACAACTCCAGCTTACAGGCTTTACAATCGATGCTCAGGAGTCACATCGCGGCATGTGGTTTCTGGCTGTTAGCAAATAAGAAAGATAAAGGATAGCATGTTAGATTATCTGCGCTTTATTTATGATCCCAACGAGCCAGGTACGACCTCAGTATTTGATGAGTGCTCGCTATGGGCGGCTCGCTTCGGTTTAATGCTCCTGAATAATCTGGAGCTACATCCCAACTTGAACGTCCTGGACCTGGCATGTGGAACAGGCTTCCCACTTTTTGAACTGGCCCACATGTATGGCGCCTCCTGTCAGGTAACGGGAGTTGATAGCTGGAAAGGGGCCGTAGAGCGGGCCAGATTAAAGTTAAAGGTTTATCAATTACCCAATGTTCAGGTTCTGGAGGCCGATGCCGAACATCTTCCGTTTCGGGCTGAATCCTTTGATATGATTGTTTCAAATCTCGGGATCAACAATTTTAGTGATCCGAACGCGGTTTTAGCCGAATGCTTCCGTATCACCAAACCCGAAGGGCATCTTGTTCTTACAACCAATCTCGCCGGGCATATGCACGAATTTTATGAAGTGTTTCGCGCCACATTAAAAGAGCTAAACAAGCCTGCCTACCTGGAGCGCTTAGAAAGAAATGAAGCCCATAGAGGAACCAAAGAAGCTCTCATTGATCTCTTACAAAGAAATGGATTTCGTCCTCTTACCTTCAAAGAAGATCAATTCCAGCTCCGGTATCAGAATGGGAGCGCACTCTTCAATCATCCACTTACAAAATTTGGGTTCTTAGATGGCTGGAGACGGGTTGTCGATCCAGAGGATGAAGAGCAGATCTTTGCCATACTAGAACACAAACTAAACCAGGTGGCGAGTGCATCTGGGGGGTTAAGCATGACTGTTCCTATGCTCTATCTCGAAAGCAAGAAACTCGCTTGAGGAAGGTCCATTTCTGCTTGTAGCTGTACAAGACGCACCCATCGGTATATACTGTGCTAGCAGAAAAACTTCTTTTCCATGGGAGGGACTGGCATGTCTCAGCGTGATACGCGTCTTATTGGCGGCATCTATCGGACAGGGCAAATTCTCAGTAGCGATGGCATACTGACAACCTACACGGCCTATAATCGCAATACAAATGATGTTGTCGGTCTCTATGTGCTGCATTGTCCGCCAAACGTCCCTCCACATGTGATCCAACAGGCGCTCCAGCCCCTGGCACAACGCCGGGCGCACGCCTCACCACATCTACTTCATATCTCCGATTGGGGCGTCGATAATAATCGCATCTTTATCGCTACCGATCCACCACGTGGCGTGACCCTGCGGCACGCTATGGACAATGAGAACATCGATCTTCAGCGCTCGCTTGATCTTATTCACCAGCTTGCGCTGGGTGTCAAGGTCCTGCACGAGGCACATATCGCGGCCCTGGATCTACGCCCCCAGTTTGTTACTGTCGAGACCTTCATGGACAACAACAGTCTCACAGATCGTGTTCGCCTCGATGACATTGGTCTGCGTGAACTCCTCAGAGCGCTGGGAGCCTCTAATAGCACAGCCAGCGATAGCCTTGCCGCAATCGATCCACGCTATGCCTCTCCTGAGCACCTCAGCAGCCAGCCTGTTGGCCCCTGGAGCGATATCTATCTATTAGGCATTCTGCTCTTTGAACTGGTCACAGGGCGTGCCCCCTTCGTGGGCCATACACCTGCCGAGACAGGTGTCATGCAGGGTGCGACCGCGGTACCACGCATGAAACAGTACATGTATAATGTGCCAGATGAATTGCAGGCCGTCGTCGACTGCGCCCTGTCCAAGGAACCTGGTCGCCGCTTCGCCAATGTCAATGCCTTCCTCAAGGCGCTGCAAAGCGTTGCCCTCCCGCCAGCCACCAGGCCCATTGAGTTCGAGGAGACACTACGCGATGCCGACCAGGGCCGTTCCAGCAGCTCTCTCACCAGCGAAATGGCGCTCTCTACACCACACACTCCTCAGCAGACTCAGCGCCAAAGCTCCGACCTCGCGCAGTCGTTGCCGCTACCGGCCATCCGCGCCCTGGCCGAGGAACAAAGCATCTATGCCTACCTGCGCTACGAGAAGGCTGGCAAGCTGCAAGAACGCCTCCCCATTACCGGAAAAAATGTCATTATTGGGCGTGTTGATCCTAAACGGGGCTATACTCCGGATATCGATCTCAGTTCTCTCGATCCCACCAAGACCGTCTCGCGCCAGCACGCGCGCATTCGCTTTGAGGAGACCTTCTTCTATATCGAGGATATTAAGAGCCATAATAAGACACGCCTGGGCGAACTTGTGCTCACTCCACTCAAGGCAGAACTCCTGCAACATGGCGACTGGATCGCCTTCGGGAGCGTGCGCCTTCGCTTCGAAATTCCTGGTATGCGCGCGCTTACCCCCTCAAAAGAGTCAAAATAAACTTGAGCTTAAGCAGTCCAGAGAAGATATAATGAAAAAGAGCACTATCTTCTGACTGGAAAGGACTGATTTCATGGGCTTTGAGCAGTATCACGAGCCAGCACAAGAACTCTCCGCGGAAACACGTACCTTTGCGCGCCTCATTGCCTCCCTTCAGGAAGAATGTGAGGCCATCAACTGGTATCAACAGCGCATCTCCGTCGAGCAAGACCCCGAGGCGCGCAAGATCATGCAACACGCCCAGGAAGAGGAATTCTTGCACTTCAGTATGGATCTGGAGTTTCTCCTCCGCCGCACCCCCAAATGGCGCGTCGCCGCCCAGCGCATCCTCTTTAAGGAGGGTGATATCATCGAGAACGCAGAAAAGGGCGAGAATGCGGTTGAAGAACTAGACAAAGAAGAAAAGTAAAAAGAACTGGGCTGGCATGCTGCCAACCCAGTTCTTTTTAACACAACTCTATCAAATCTAGACGCCTGCGATGGCAAGAATATCTGCGAGCAATCCCTGGCCCGTCTCAATACTTCCCGCGCCGGGACCAATCACCGTCACGGAAGAGAGCGTCTCCGACTCCAGGGTAAGGGCATTCATCGCGCCCGCAACGTGTGCCAGGGGGTCACTGAGAGGCAATGCAACCGGTTCCACGCGCGCCTCGACCTCGCCGCCGCTCATACGCCACACAGAGGCGATTAGCTTAATACGCTTCCCCGCCTCACTCGCATGCTGGACCTGCTCGCGGGTGACCCCTGTAATCCCTGTTCGCGCCACCTGCTCGGCTCCTAAAGGCTGCTGGAAGAGCAATGTGGAGAGAATCATAGCCTTGGCAACGGCATCATAGCCCTCGACATCGGCGGTGGGATCGGCCTCAGCATAGCCGCGTGCCTGGGCATCCGCCAGCACCTCGGCATAGTCACGCCCCTCGGCCATCGCGCTCAAAATATAATTGGTCGTACCATTAACGATGCCACGCGCCGCGATGATCTGCGCGCCCGCCATCCCCTCCAGGGCCGTGCTCAAGACTGGAGTACCCGCCATAACTGTTGCTTCCATGCGCAGCTCGACTCCATTCTGGCGCGCCAGTTGCAGTAGCTCAAGTCCAGCCAGCGCAACTGGCCCCTTATTGGCCGTCACCACATGCTGCCCACGCGAGAGGGCAGCGCGAATATGGCTCAGCCCTGGCTCCCCGTCTCGCAGATTCGTGCCCGTCGCCTCTACCAGGATATCGCTCTTCAACGCCTCGATTCCCGCCAGGGTGCTGGAAAAATATCGAGTATGCGCAAGCTCGTTCAGTGGACGCCGCTGCTCCGCCAATGCCAGCAGGCCTGCGATATCCAGGCCATCTTCAGCATAGATACAACCAGAACGCGCGCTGGCGACACTCACCAGGCGCATATCGAGTCCCCGTTGCTCCTGAAGCCACTCACGTCTCGTCAACAGCAACCGGGCCAATCCCTTCCCCACCACGCCAAAGCCCACCAGAGATACATCCACTCTTCTCATAGCTAATTCCTTCACATAATTTATTTCTGGGTAAATAGTAAGATACAGTAGCCGCGTACGCAAGTAGCGGGCTACTGTATCTTACTATTTACCCAGGCAAGCGCCGCAGACGCCAGAGCTAGATCCAGGAAAGCTTCAAGCGATCAAGCACACGCCGCACCGGGCCAAGCTCTTCAATACCTATTCTGCGTCCCACGCGCACATAGACGAAGAGCGCCACGAAGCCAAACACGGCCAGTTTCATCATCGCGACAATTGTTCCTAAGATGCCCAGCGCGGGCGTAGATGTCGTATCCAGCCAGCTCAAGAAATGGATGTGACCCATCGCGCCTAGCAGGAAACCCAACACAAAATTGACGATGAGCAGGGCGACTCCCATGGCGACCGAAGCCCCCAACACCTTCCCTACAAAGAGACCAAAGTCACGCAGGTTGAAGCCACCAAGACGCTGATGCAACAGCCAGAACAGGATAATAGCCTCAAGCAAGCCTGCGAACGACGTCGAGAAGGCCAGCACACCCAATCCCCAGGCAGTGGCACCGGATGACCCACCATTCGCGGCTACTGCGATGTTGATGAGCAACAGCGCCAGGGCGATCTTGAAGATAAACTGGCCAATACTCACAATAACTGGCGTCTTACTGTCACGTAAGGCGTAGAACGAGCGCGTCAGGATCTCTACAGCCGCCAGGCCCGCCAGGCCAAAGGCAAAGAAGGCCAGCGGGATTGTCATGGTCTGTGCCGCTTGCAGGTCGAAGCGTCCATGCTGCAAGAGTACCTGGATGATGGGAAAACCAATCACGATCAGGCCCACGCTCGAGGGAATCGACATATAGAGAATGCCTCGTAGCGTCTCCATAATCGTGTTACGCACACGGTCCAGGCGACCCTTTACGAAGTTCTCAGCCAGCGTCGGAAAAGCCGCGGTCGCCACCGACATACCAAAGACACCCAATGGCAACAGCATCAACTGCATCGATTGATAGTACAGCGAGATCAGGCCATCCGTGCCCCCCCTGGCATTGGCCGCGACAATACCTACCGCGAGCAGACCAATCAAGCTACGATCTACAAAGGTGGTAAAGCTCAGCATCGAGGCGTTGACGATACGTGGCACCATCTGGCGCGCGATCTGAATAATGCTCGGATTTCGCCAGTCAAGCGCTTTAGGAGAGTACTGCATACCCACCTTAAAGATGGCTGGCACCTGAATACCTACCTGCAAGACCGCGCCAATGACCACGCCCCAGGTCGCAGAATAAATGGCGAAGGTATCGTTGCGTTTCCCCAGGAAGGCCAGGAGTAAACCAGGCAGCAGACCGGCGATCAGTCCCACGTTATACAATACTGTACCAATCGCGGGGATACGGAAGTTCTGGCGTGCATTCAAGACCGAGGTCGTAATCACACCCGCCCCAAGCGCAATCGATTGCAGGAGCATGATACGCGTCAACGAGGTAATCAGGGCGAGATGCGCGGCATCTCCCTGGTTGTACAGCGGCACCAGGCCCGGAGCAAAAAGGATAGCGAGACCAGCCAGAATCACCATGCCCAGAATAGCCAGATTCAGAGCCGAGCTAGCAATATGCCATGCCGTCTTCTCATCATTCTCCGCGACCATATGCTTGGTAAACACGGGGATAAAGGCCGAGCTCAGAGCGCCACCCGCGACAACATTAAAGATTAAGTCCGGGATAAGAAAGGCCTGTAGGTAAGCGTCTGAGACGTTGCTCGCACCAAACACAAACGCGAACATAGAAGTACGCAGGAGACCCAGTACACGACTGCCCACAAAAGCGACGGTCAGGATCATCGTCGCGCGCCCAATGGCCGCCTTCTGGATCATTCCCGTATCTTGTGCCGAAGTGCCCGCTGTCTTCAGCTTCTGTGAAATTCCCAATAGCCCACTCTTCCGCCCGGTCTCCTCACGTCCAGGAAGCGAGAGCGGGGAATGGGGAGGCGCGATAGGTCCAGCCTGAACGGACGAATAGTTATTCCCCGAAGGAAGCGGCGCATCAGGGAACGAGGGCCTACTGCCCGGTATCGGTGGAGGTGTAGGCCTGGGTGGGTTTCTACGCCAGGGAATAATGGTTGTGACATCAGCCTTCATACGCCTCTGCTGACGCCGCATGCGCTCTTCACGCAACTGCTGCAAACGCTCCTGGCGCAACTGAGCAATAGGCTGCGAGGGTTGTGGGGCATCAAAATACTGATACTCCATACCCTGGCCATAGCTCAAAGTGGAGCCCATATCCACGTACTGCTCCTGGTATGGCCCGGGAGGTGGATAGGCACCTGGTGGCTGCTGTAAGCTATGCGGGATATATGCCTGTGGCGACGGTTGGGGCTCGGGATAAGCTGCTATCCCTCCCTGGGACGGTGGCAGACCACCCTGTGATGGCGGGGCAAACTGGCGCGGAGGCAAGGGTGCCGCCGGTGGCCTGGGTCCCGCAATCTCAGTGTTGTCCTGGTCGTACTGCCACCCATAAAACCCATTCCCCTGCTGCTCAGACGATCCCTGCACTGGTTGTGATGGTTGCTGTCCTTGATTTTCCACAGTCATTAAACTCTACAATTATTAATGGCTCTGTTTCCGAGCTTGGCACTGTATTTCTACAGAGTATCTACTATGTATTATTGTACAGTATTGTTGGTTCAGCATACCACACTCACCACTTTCTGACTACTCTGATGAGACAAGATACTTATACGCCTGGTCCATTATAACCATGCCAGGCGCAAACGGATGAGCATACGCTGGATGGGTTGCAACCGTTCTCCACCCAGAACACGCAGAAAGCAAACGCCCAACCAGGCCAGAACGTCCCAGCTTCGGCGATCCCATCTGCCGTGCCAGGCGCCGCTCGCTCAGGAAGCGCAGGCGCTCCTCTCGCGCCGAGCACGGCAGGCGTAAAGGCTGGGTCATCTGGAGGTGCTGCTGATCAAAACTCTGTCCATATCCCAGCGTCCCCCCATCGTTATAGGGTTCCTGTGGCTCCTCTTCCTGGTATCCCTGATCCTTCTCCATACATTAATTCATCCTGTATATTTTTTACTTTCTTTATATCTCTGTAATTATATCCACCGCTCTCCCATCTTAAATGTACAAACGCATTCTTCCATAGATAAGTATCACTCCCCC
Source organism: Ktedonobacter sp. SOSP1-85 (assembly GCF_016587415.1). Lineage (GTDB taxonomy): Bacteria > Chloroflexota > Ktedonobacteria > Ktedonobacterales > Ktedonobacteraceae > Ktedonobacter. The sequence continues at coordinate 1,055,201 of NZ_BNJI01000001.1, forward strand.
ACGCTTATCTCATATCGCCATTCCAGCATAATGATGCCAAAAAGCAAAATATGCACAGATGATACAGAATTACCAAGTATTACACACTTAACAGAATAAGAGATTAAACTTTTTACCAAATAAAAACCGATTAACTATGCACATATATGCAAAACAAGTTTAAAGCAGATTTAGCGAAATGGCCAAAAATACTCAAACTCGTGAAACAAAAATGAAACCTCCCCACTCCAAAGAATCAGTAACACTTTAGGTACTTCCTATTAGGAAACCTGAGCGCGAAGCGCTAGCCACGGCAGTGGCGTTGGTTTCCGCATAAGAAGCTCGTGGAAGAAATTATAAATCGCTCTCCTGATCGGATGAGTTTTACCTGGAGGTTTTTTTGAAGACAAGTCTTGCGTACAAAAGCATAGTTCTCCTGGCGGTTGTTGGACCTCTCGTCGCTACCGTATACGCGATTGCCACGCTCTGGCAAAAGGCCATTAACGCGACGGACCTCACTCTTCTCCTCGTCATGTACTCCCTTGTTGCCCTTGGCGTCACTGTCGGCTTCCATCGTATGCTTACACATCGCAGCTTCGCCGCTCATCCGGTTGTCAAATTCATTTTCCTGGTACTCGGCTCCATGGCCCTGGAAGGTCCCGCGCTGGAGTGGGCCGCAACCCATATTAAGCACCACTCATATTCAGATAAAGAGGGCGATCCCCATAGTCCCGTAGAAGGCTTCTTCCACGCTCATATCGGCTGGCTCTTTAAGGACCGCATGGCCGATCCCAATCAGTACGCCAAACACCTGCAAAAAGATCCGATTGTGGTTTTTGTTAGCAAGACCTTCCTGCTCTGGGTTGTGTTAAGCCTGATTATCCCCTTCGCCATTGGTGGCTGGTCTGCCCTGCTCTGGGCTGGCCTGGTCCGCATCTTCCTGACCCACCACGTTACCTGGAGCGTCAACTCGGTCTGCCACATCTTTGGCCGCCGCGACTATGAGACCAACGACCAGAGCCGCAACGAATGGGTCGTGGGCCTGCTCAGCTTCGGTGAGGGCTGGCACAATAACCATCATGCCTTCCCTCGCTCGGCCTTCCACGGCCTGCGCTGGTGGCAGTTTGACTGCTCCGGCTACCTGATCTGGTCTCTGGAGAAACTTGGCCTGGCAAAAGACGTCTATCGCATCAGCCCCGAGCAGATGCAGAAACGCCAGGATCGCGCTGCTGCCGCCAATGCCACCATTGCCGTGCCTACCCAGACCGTAACAGTCAAGCGCACACCCGTTGGCGCACAGCGCTAAAACCGGGTACCAACTCATCCTTTCCTACCAGGCAATCAGCCCCTTTAAGCTGAAGCCTGGTAGTTTTTTCCCGACAATTTTCCTCCACGCGCATATTACAGAGAAAAAAGCCTAGCTATTTGACAGAGACCTATCAACATCGCTACAATCAATTCGTATTTAGTTATGAGTTTGACCGCTTTATATTAAAGCCACCTATAGAGAAAATGAAGCATGCGAGGAGGCGACCCCTTTTCATGAAACACTTTTATGCCATTATCCTGGCTGGCGGCAGTGGCACACGTCTCTGGCCACTCAGCACACCAAGTTTCCCTAAGCAGTTTTTGCCACTACCAACTGGCAATAGCATGATCCAGGAGACGCTCCTGCGCGTTGCCCCTCTGGCTCCCGCGGACCAGACCTGGGTCGTCACAGGGAAACATATGGCCCCACTCGTAGAGGAACATCTACCCACAGTTCCCTCGAACCAGATCTTGAAGGAGCCCATGGGACGCGGATCTGCGGCCGCCATCGCCTGGGCAGCCGCCGCTATCGCGCATAAAGATCCCGAAGCCATCCTTGGCATCTTCAGTGCCGACCATGTCATCGCCAATGTACCAACCTTCCGTCAGACCCTGCAACTGGCCTGTGAACTGGCGGAACAGGATCGCCTCGTGACCATTGGCATCAAACCCACAAGCCCGGAGACTGGCTTTGGCTATATCCGCTTCGCGGATGCTGTCTGCGAAGGACATGGACACCAGGCCTGCCGCGCCGAGAAATTTGTGGAGAAACCCAATCGCGAGACGGCTGAGAGCTATCTGCGCGACGGTCATTATGTCTGGAACGCAGGCATCTTCATCTGGAAAGCCTCGGCCTTCCTGGCCGAGATGCAGGAACACCTCCCCGACAGCGCCCAGAAAATCGATACCATCGTCAATGCCCCCACCGATCACCAGTCCCAGATTCTCGAGGAGCTCTGGCCCACGCTCGAAAACATTACCGTCGATTACGCGGTCCTCGAGAAAACCACTAACCTGGTAGTAATACCCGCCGACCTGGGCTGGGGCGATGTGGGCAACTGGGAGCAGTATGGCGACCTCTTCCCCGCCGACGCCCAGGGAGTCCACGCCGTTGGCAACCACACCGGCTTTGGCAGCCAGAACGTAGTCATCTTCAATAACACTGGGCGTCGCATCTACACCATAGGCCTGGAAGATATAATCGTCGTAGAAATGGACGACCTGACCGTCATCTGTCACAAGAGCCATGTCCAACGCGTAAAAGAACTTGCGGAACACCACCGCAACCAGACAGGCCCCCTGCAATCCTAAAGGGATAACCTTACTTCATTTTCTGTTCGCGGGCGCTCCCGGCATTGGCACATTTTTGTTTCCCAATACCAGGAGCGCATTTTCACCTCTCTCACCACTGGGGTAAAATAATTCACGGCCAGGAATGCGGCATTCGTCGTATTCCTGGCCGTGAATTATTTTACCCCGTGAGCGTCGCAGGCGCGAAAGTGGCAAAAAAGCATCTTTAAAAACGCCATCACAATATGCTAAAATCTAAGAAGGTAAACTAACATTTGTACATCTGGCAAGCCATAAGCCACTCAACCCAGGCTTACATACCAGAAATGGAGTCCTCACTATGCTCTCCACATCCTACATTCCTCCAACCTGTCCCGTTTACTATGACGACACAGATCCAGACGATAACATTAAGCGAGCCACCTTTTTCTCATCGTCCTACTGTGTGTAACTGGAGGTACGCATGCACAAATTTTATGTACAATTACACTCCACTATGTTAGACTTGAGATGAACGTCCCACAAACTATCCAGGCTCCACACTGGCATAGCGGACGCTCCCCTTATAGCAGGACAAGAACAAGATACAGGAGGACAGAGTGGTGTTGCTGAATATCTGGATGCTACCATCAGCGAGATTGTTGTCCTGGAGCAGCGCTTCCCCACAAACGTGCCACTAGCGCTTCACCTGCTCACCTATCGTCTCTTCATCCACTGAGGTTGGACAGGTAAAGCACCTGAGAGACACCCAAACGGCTCCACTCAACACAAACAACGCTAGCATGAGTAGAGAGTCGATCCTCGCGACAACAGTCTCGCACTCAACCAGGAGCGGGAAGATGTGGATAGAGTTTTTACGTAGCTAAGGAAGGATTTTGAGATATGACTACTCGTCCTATTAGACATAGCATACCACCCGAGATTTTAGCCCTCTCACACGAACGCGACCAACTGCGGCGACGTGGTCAATATGCACGTGCAGACGAACTGAAACAGCAGCTTGAGGAAGCTGGCTACGCCGTAAAAGATAACCCGCGTGGAGCGCACCTGGTCATACTTCCTAGTGTCGATGTCGATGACAAGACCTACCGGCTCACACGCCTGGTTCCCTCACGCCTCGACGAGAAGGCGACCTGCGACTTCTCGATCATCATTCTGGCTACCAACACGCAAGACCAGACGCGCCGCTGCATTGAGAGCGTTCTACGCCATGCTGGCGATGCAGACCTCGAGATCCTGCTGGTCGACAACGCCTCCCAGGACGGCCTCGACCTCTGGGCAGATGCCAGCCGCTATAACGAGCCACGCCTGCGCCTCGTGCGTCCATCGCGCCGCCTGGGGACGGCAGAGGCATACAATCTTGCCCTCAAACAGAGCCTGGGGCGCGATATCGTCCTGCTCTCCAGCCACATTGAGCTGACTGGCGATATCTTTACCCCACTCGCGCGTACCCTCTCGGACCCCGACGTCGGTATCACCGGCGCCCAGGGCTGGGTGACCGCGGACCTGCGCCACTTTGAAGAGAGCGAGGAACAAGAGGTCGAGGTCATTGACCTACAATGCCTGGCCTTCAGGCGCAGCCGGCTCAAGGAGACCGGCCTCTTCGATGAACATTATCGCTATCCACACTACATGGATATCGACTTCAACTTCGCCATGCGCGACCTGGGCCTGGAGACGTGTGTCACGCCTGACCTGCCCCTCACGCGCCACGAGGAGATCGAAGAGACCTACTACTCAGATGACGAGCGCTCCCGCCTGAGCAAGCGTAATTTCTACCGCTTCCTCAACAAATGGGGCGAGCGCGACGACCTGCTCCTCTACGATGAAGAGGACGAGGACGAGGACGAGGACGACGAGGAAGGTGAAGAGTAGTCTTTCAGTAAAGATAGGGAACGAGAGATACAGAAAGTTCCCTATCGACGCTGCTAAAGCACGCGTCTACATATAACGTTATATGTAGACGCGTGCTTTAGCAGCGTCGGTCCACTTCAGGCAACATTTCCTGCTTCCTCTCCCCTCCCGGCTAACCATAAACACTCAATTTATGGTACGATACAAGCGCGCACAACCACAGCATTTTGACCGCATTTGCCCACATACCATTATGTAGTAGTGAAAGGTAGTATAGCAGTGCAAACGTTCAAGAACCGCAACGAGATTCCGTCCGATTTTAAGTGGAATCTTGAGAGCATTTACGCCACAAATGAGGAGTGGGAGCAAGATTTTAAGCGCATCCAGGGCAACATTTCAGAGTTGGCGGCCCTGCAAGGCACTTTAGGCCAGAATGGCGAGGCTCTCCTTCATGTGCTCAGAAAACGCGATGAGGTGGGTGAGGTCCTGGAGCGCCTCTACGTCTATACCTCGATGCGCCGCGACGAAGATACCACTAATAGCCTCTACCAGGGAATGGCCGACCGCGCCATGCAACTCTATGTACAGGTCGTGACCGCTATCTCCTACATCGAGCCTGAACTCCTGGCCCTGCCCCAGGATACCCTGGAGCGCTATATTAAAGAGGTCTCCGGCCTGGCCCTCTACCGTCATCAGTTGGATGATCTCAACCGCAAGCGCCCGCATATCCGCTCCGCCGAGGTCGAGGCCGTGCTCGCAGCCAGCGAAGAGATGGCCACCTCGCCCGATACCATCTTCTCCATGCTCGAAAACGCCGATATGAAGCTGCCCAAGATCCGCAATGAGCAGGGCGAAGAGGTTGAGCTGACCCAGGGCAACTACCTGGTCTTCGTGCGTAGCAAAGATCGCCGCGTGCGCAAGGAGGCCTTTGAAGGCCTGCACAACTCATTCCTAAAGCAGCGTAATACCATTGCCGCAACCCTCTCGGGCCAGGTCAAGTCCGACTCCTTCTACACACGCCAGCGCAACTTTGAAAGCACCCGCCAGCGCGCACTCTCAGCCCACAATATTCCCGAAAGCGTCTACGACAACCTGATCCAGACGGTCCATGACCATATCCCTCTGATCAACCGCTATTTACAATTGCGCAAGCGCGTCCTCAAACTCGATGAGATGCACATGTATGACCTGTATGTCCCCATCGTGGAGGAGCAGGAGGATAAGCTAACCTATCAGGAGGCCAGTGACATCATCGTCGAGGCTCTCTCCCCCCTGGGCGAACGCTATATCAGCGCGCTTAAGAAGGGCCTCTCCGAGCGCTGGATTGACATCTACGAGACCCCCGGCAAACGCAGCGGCGCCTATAGCGGCGGCTCCTATAGCACCAACCCCTTTATCCTGCTCAATTTCCAGGAGAACCGCGACAGCATGTTCACCCTGGCGCACGAGCTGGGCCACTCGCTGCACTCCTACTTCACGCGTACCAATCAGCCCTATCAGTATGGCGACTATACCATCTTCGTCGCCGAGGTCGCCTCGACCCTCAACGAGGGCCTGCTGACGAACTACCTGCTCAAGCATACCAGCAATAAAGGCAAGCGCTTAGCCATCCTCAACCATGCCCTGGAGGACCTGCGCGGTACCCTCTATCGCCAGACTATGTTCGCCGAGTTCGAGAAGGAAATCCATAAACGCGCCGGCGAGGGCGAACCACTTACCGCCGATACCCTCAGCGCGCTCTACAAGCAGCTCAATGAGAAGTACTATGGCGGCGAGACCTTCGTCGACGACCTGATCAGCATCGAATGGGGACGCATCCCCCACTTCTATTCCAGCTTCTACGTCTACCAGTACGCGACGGGCATCTCGGCCTCGTCTGCCCTGGTCCAGAAGATCCTGCATGAGGGTCAGCCAGCGGTAGACCGCTACCTGAACTTCCTCAGTTCCGGCTCCTCTCAGTACAGCATCGACCTGCTCAAAAACGCGGGCGTCGACATGACCCAGCCCGAGCCAGTTCACCAGGCCTTCCAGCTCTTCGAATCCTACCTCTCACAAATGGAAGACCTCCTGGGTTAATATTCTACTGAAAAAGAGGGCGTGATGGTGGGGCCACCATTACGCCCTCTTTTTCAGTAGAATATTACTATATATACACTCACCTTTGCTATTCAAATCGCTCATTTTAAAGTGTTGTTAGTATCAACTATAGAGAGTTATGTAGAAACCACTGTTGATGACGGTACATATACAACATCACCAGTATACTACTACGTATTTCTCGAATACGAGTGTTAGAGTACACACACGAGTGTGTTAAGAAAGGAAACTTTCATCATGGCTAAACACGAGAACTTCAATAGCAAAGAAGAGCAGCGCAAACAGGAGAAAAAGCAGCAGCAACAGCAGCAGCAACAGCAGAACGGCAACCGTTCCGAGGGCCAGCAAGAGCTGAAGAATCGCCAGGGCAGCGCGCTCGAGATGGAGAAGCAGCAGCAGGAAAAGGGCGAGTTCGGCCGCAACCGCGACCGCGACCGCTAACATAACCTATTTCGGGTAGCACCGATTAAATTTCCTCATAAAGGAGAGAGGTCATGCCAGGCATGGCCTCTCTCCTTGCATTTATTTAGGGTAAGGGAATGTGCTAGTGGGCTGACGGAGCCAGCCCACTAGCACATTCCCTTACCCTATGCGACGCACCGCAGGTGCTATGATATGTAGACGCGTGCTTCAGCAGCGTCGTGCCACAGGCAACTAAGGGTTATCCCAAGAACGTCCATCGCGCTCAAGCAACTCATTCGCCTCAACAGGCCCCCAGGTTCCAGCGGTATAAGTATGCACTGTTGAGGGAGGTAACTGCTTCCAAACCTTAGTAATGCTATCGATAATACGCCAGGACGCCTCGATCTCGTCGCGACGAATGAAGAGCGTCGAGTCACCCAGAATACAGTCCGCGATCAGCCGCTCGTAGGCTTCAGGTGACTCAATACCGAAAGCCTGGTTATAAGAGAAGCTCATATCGACCGAACTTAGCTGGTTGGCCGCGCCAGGCACCTTGGCCCCAATCTTAAGCGCGATGCCTTCATCCGGCTGAATACGGATCGTCAAACGATTAGGCACCAGTCCCTTCGTCTCAGATGGCTTATATAGTTGATGCGGCACACGTTTGAACTGGATGGTCACCTCAGTGCTACGCTTGGGCAGACGCTTGCCCGTACGAATATAGAATGGTACATCCTCCCAGCGCCAGTTCTCAATAAAGAACTTGAGCGCCACAAAGGTCTCCGTCGTCGAGTCAGGCTTCACGCCCTGTTCTTCCTTGTAGCCCACAACGTGCTTGCCATCAACCTCGCCTGCCACGTACTGCGCGCGTACCACGTCCTGTTTGGCCTCGTCCGGTGTCAGAGGATTGATCGCGCGTAGCAGCTTGACCTTTTCATCGCGAATTGCCTCCGCATCAAAGGCCACTGGCGGCTCCATACCCGTCAGACACAGCACCTGCATAATATGGTTCTGCACGATATCCCTGATCGCGCCCTCACTCTCATAGAACTCGGCACGCGTGCCAATTCCCAGTGACTCGGCGACTGTGATCTGCACGTGGTCGATATAGCGCTGGTTCCAGAGTGGCTCAAAAATGCCGTTGGAGAAGCGGAACGCCAGGATGTTCTGCACCGTCTCCTTACCCATATAGTGATCGATGCGATAGATCTGGTTTTCACGGAAGACGCGGCCCAGGTCCCGGTTCAGCTTCTGCGCCGTTGCCAGGTCATGCCCAAAGGGCTTCTCAATAATAATCCTGGCCCAGGATTTGCCATGGTTATTGCTATGGTTCCCACGCTCGTCATGCCCATTCTCCGCGCCCTGACCCGCATGCGACAGGCCCACCGCGCCCAGTTGCGCGATAATCTGGCTATCCGTTTCGGGAGGCGTCGCCAGGTAGAAGAGACGATTGCCAGCCGTCCCCTGCTCGCGATCCAACTTCTCTAAGAGCTGCTTGAGCTTCTGATATCCCTGCGGATCTTCAAACGTCGACTGGCAGTAGAAGAGACGCGAGGCAAACTGCTTCTGCCCTTCCTCATCCAGGCGATCATCCTCAGGCATATAGGTGTTGATGGACTTCAGCGCCATCGCGCGCCACTGCTCATCATCCAGGGGACGGCGCGCAAAGGCCACAATACAGAAGCTCTGAGGGAGGGGATGATCATGCATCAAATGTGCCAGTGTTGGGAGCAACTTGCGCTGCGCCAGGTCGCCAGTCGCCCCAAATATGACAATTGCACAGGGCTGGGGCATATGCCCATCCTGCCAGATCTTATGTGGCTTCAATTTCTGCGAGGCTTCAGCCTGCTGAGTCATAACATATTCTCCTTCATTACAAAAACCTTCTCTCTATAGTACACGATAAAGACTCCTCAAAGGATAAAACGCTCGCTCCCCCCGCCAGTCGCGCCTGAATACCACGCAAAAACCCGGTCGCTTGATGAAGTTGGAGAGAATGCATAGGAAGTCGCGTCGAACTGCGACCTACCTAGAAAAAGATCTTCAGACTCATCCAGGCAACCGGGCTTATTTTGAGAGGGCTAACGCCGTAATCAAACGGGCCAACCTCTCGCCAGAACAACTATTCAATTGTGACTTTCATTCAGTTCAGGCTTTCACTCTCCGTTTATGTGGTGCTCCATGATAGATGATTTTTACCATCGAGACGGGGGTCGCAAACACAATCGCACAGACAACACAGATGACGATGGGCGCAATCAACGCCAGCGAGAGCAGAGGACTGGTATCGGCATGGAGAAGATGCAAACCACCAAACTGGAGCGCGACCAGCAGCAAGAGCATACCAATTGACGATACAATGGCTCGCATACGCCAGCGCGCCTGGAAACGCGCCTCAACCATCTGCTCTCGTAGCTCGGCCTGCTCGCGCGCCGAGTTCTGCAGCGCCAGCAACTTCTGCCGCTCGGCGTCTACTTGCTGGCGTTCGTGCTCAAGACACTCGTTCATACGTTGGATCTCACGCTTTAAGAAGAGAATTTCTACCAGGTTTTTGTCTTCCCGCTCTTTCGCGTGGCGCTGGAGCGTCTCAAGCACGCCTTCCAGCAAGGGCGGAGTCGTCTCTGGGGCAACTTCCAGCTCTTGTGTCACTTGCGCAATCTTCTCCTGCGCGAGTTGTGAGGCCGAGGCATCAAGCGTTTGTTGTAACTCCTGAAAACGCGTCGCAAGGGATTGGTGCTCACGCTGCAGGCTAGTATGCGCCTCCAATACCTCCTGCAATTGCTGCCCATGCGCGTCCATCTCCTGCTGGTGCGCGCTATGAATGACGGCGACATCGTGTTCATAGCGCGCATGAAGCAGAGTATACTCCTGGCGCGCCTGGTACAATTCCTCACGCACCGTCTCCAGCATCATTCGCAGATGTCGATTTTCTTCGCGCGTCTGTGTAAGTTGGCGGGGAGCACTACGTGGCGGGGGCGTCACTACATGAAGATTGGGTAGGGCATCGGTCGTTGGTTGATGACGTAACTGCTGCCGCTTCAAGCGCAGCGCACTCCGGCGATCGGGAACACGTACAATGCGCTCCAATTCGCCCGTGGTGGGTGTTATCTCATCAGGTGTCAGCATGTCTCTCCTTTAGAAGGGCACTTACCGGGTAATACATCAGCTATTAGACAACTTATGCGCGTTTCACCATAAAACATACTTTTATCCCTAAAAAGATTATGCACATAAAAACGCTTTTTTTGCAAGTGTTCAAGTGTTCCTGTCCAGGTACTCAGGCCTGATATTTTCGCTTGGCTAGCAACTATTTAGTTCTCGCCCTCATCATTACGGTGCTGCTCGGGAAAATCTGGTCCCAGCTGACGCTCTAGAAAATTCTTTAGGACACTATTGTACTGACGCGGATTATATCCATAGGCATCACAGTGCGATCCCCCCTCGACAAAGTAGGTCTCCAGGGGAACCTCGTAAATCTTGGCCTGGCTGGCGATCTGACGCGCGTGCGCAATGGGAATGAGCTGATCGCCTTCAGCATGAATCAAGAGGATAGGCACGGGGCGCCGACGATCCGAAGTCTGGGCATAGGTTTTCCAGCCCTGCCAGCGTTTAAAGCTAGCATCCGGACGCGCCACAAAAGTGAAGCCGAAGCGCAGGCGGAAGACAAGCACGCTCATGCCCACGGTCGCCCAGGCCAGCGGAGGCAGGAGGGAGCGCAACTGACCCACCAGGCGCGGCCAGCGTTTCCAGCGATTACTGGCCTCCAGCAGGCGGTACTGCACCAGCCTACGCATGACCTCGTCGGAGCGCGCATAGGGACTATCGGCGATGATGGCACAGACATCGGGATGTGGAGGAGTCAGCAGAGCCACGGAGGCTCCCATCGAGAAGCCATGGATGATGATACGCCCTGGCAACGTCTCCGGCTGACTACATGCTACAATCAAAGCGGCTTCGAGATCACGCACCTCAACATTTCCCCCACTCGTGGAAGCCCCTTCACTGCCTCCATGCCCGCGAAAATCAAAGGCCATCACATTATAGCCACGCGCATACTCTAAGGTAGCTACGGAGCGCAGGTGCGCCCGCGATATACGATATCCATGACAGAGGACGACTGTGGGAGCTGGACACGGCTGTGCCCAGAAGTCACCGCTAAGCAGTTTGCCATCGACGGTTTTGAAGAGTAGGGATCGTTGCAACGAGGGATCAGGATCAGAGGCAGGTTGAGGCGTGGTCCAGGTGAAACCGGACTCATCCAGAACCAGGTGCGGTCGAGAAAACTCCTCTACGATATAATTCGCAATAAACGCCAGACCACTAGTAACTGTCAAGCCCAGGATGCCGGTACCGGTCGCGACACCCAATGCCCAGCGACGCTGCTCAGACATGGCTGCCCTCCTTCTAGGTGACCACGGAATGCATGGCACGTGTCCTTAAGCACGCACAACATGCGCTCCAATGACGCTTATTTACCTGCATACACGCTTTTCCACCCTAAGCTGGTGGCTCCTCGGCGGCCAAGGCCTGCCTCATCGTGAGGCACACCCTTGCCGCATACAGGTAAATAGCTTGCCACTCAATTATGTGAGCGAACCGCCTGTCTCTCCTATGTACGCGCCTGTAACACGTTTTTCCTTCCTCCACTTACTTCCCCTAAATTAACTTTCCCTTTTTGGCCATCCTGACCAATCATATCTGCTACTATTTTACCTGAACTCATGACTCCAGGTAAACCCGCACCGGGGTGAGTTCCTGCACCCACAAAGTAAAGATTGGCAATATCCTCACTCACATTATGCGGGCGGAACCAGGCCGACTGTGTCAGAATCGGCTCAACCGAGAAGGCGCTGCCCAGATGGCTGTTCAATGTATTCTGAAAATGCAACGGATCGATATAGTGCTCGCTCACAATATGCTTCGAGAGATCCGGCAGGTAGCGCTCCTCCAGGTAGTGAATGATCGAGTCCCGATAGGGCTTCGCCATCTGTGTCCAATCGATCCCACTGCCCAGGTGTGGTACCGGAGAGAGCACATACCAGCAATCACAGCCCTCGGGGGCCATCGAGGAATCGGTCGCTGTAGGACGATGCAGATAGAGCGAGAAATCTTTCGCCAGGACCTTGCGCTTGAAGATATCATCCAGCAAACTTTTATAACGCGGTCCCATCAGGATTTCGTGGTGCGCGACATCCTCATACTTGCGATCCGTACCAAAGTAGATCACAAAGAGCGACATCGAGTATTGCATCTTCTTGATCCGGCTATCGGTATACTTGCGCCGGGCCTTCGCAGGCACGAGATTCAGGTAAGAATAAGCCACATCGGCATTACAGACCACGCTATCCCCAGCAATATACTCTCCCGACTTGAGCACAACGCCACTCGTCAGGCCAGTGCGCTCGTCCACCCGGATCTGCCCGACCTCCTGGTTGAGATGCAACGTGCCTCCCATATCCTCAAACAGCTTGACCAGGCCCTTGACCAGTGCCCCGGTACCACCCTGAGCGTACCAGATGCCAAACTTGCGCTCCAACGTATGGATCAGCGCATAGATAGAGGTGCTCTCAAAGGGATTGCCCCCAATCAAGAGAGGATGAAAGCTAAAGACCTGGCGTAAGCGCTCATCCTTCATATACTGGTTCACCAGGCCCGCAACCGACTTATAAGCCTGCAAGCGCACCAGGTCCGGTACCACCTTCGCCATTGAAGACACTGTTGTAAAGGGCTGGTCAATTAATTCAAAGCCCCTCTCATAAATCTGCTCCGTATCGTGGGCGAAACGCAGATAGCCATCCACATCATCGGAATTAAAGCGTCGGATCTCATTTAAGATATGCTCACGATCACCAGCATAATGAAAGACAGAACCATCTTCAAAGCGAATATTATAAAAAGGATTGATCGACATTAAATTGACATAGTCCGCCGTCTCTTTGCCACAGAGCGTGAAGAGATCGTGAATCAGCCAGGGAGCCGTAATAATGGTTGGTCCCCCATCAAAAGTAAAGCCATCTTGCTCATATACATAGGCGCACCCACCTGGCTTATCGCGCTTCTCAAGAATGATCACTTCATGTCCCTGAGCCTGCAAACGAATCGCGGCGGTCAAACCACCAAAGCCACTACCAATAACAACAATCTTCATGGGTCTGCCCCTTACCTTTTCCTCTATGTAACGCAACAATATTGTGAGCGCCAAAAAGCTACAGCTATCTCCAGTATGCCCCTCACACAACAACCTGCCAGCAATGCGTTTATCAAGCCAGCCAGGCTCATCCACACATTGACATAGACGGGAAAAGTTAAGAAAAAGGGTAACAGGCAAACAAAACCGGGTGAAGCTATATCCTCTAGCATCACGTATTAAACTTAACGCTCGCCCTGTCAGATCAACAGAGACACAAAATATTTCGTCTACTGACTATGCTAAAGAAAAGGTCTTATCATCATTTATCAATGTAGCAACACAGCATGGTAGAAGGATACGCTTATGCAAGAGCATCACACCAACATGATTTTGCGCCTGGGCTGGCTTATCCTCTGGAGTATTGGCGCGCTCTTACTATTTCTCCTGGTCGCACGCATCCTGCCGCCTCTTGGCTATATGCAAATCCTGGCAGCCCTCGGCATGATCGCCACCGGCATCATCCTACTCCTAGCCTGAGAACATATAGACATCATCAGCGCATGAGGTGCTTCAACTTGGGATGGACTTGCCCCATCCTTCTCCTCATACCTGATAGACTGAGACCTCCCCGGCGCATGAATGCGCGGGGGTCCTGTTGCTCACCCAACGCTTCCGCTCTCCCTTTCGGGGGAGAACGGCTCTTGGTGGGGATAGGCAGGACGTTCGAGCCGACGCGCTCTGGCACGGGCAGCTTTGCCAGAAGCCACCACGCCCATGCTTCGGGGCAAGACATGCCCTTCATTCGCACGTTGGTGCAGATCCTCCATCACGGCTCGCAGGCGCGGCTCCGCACCTTCCCAGTCCGACTGGGTGACAGAGGGGATGATCTGTTCTGCTTGCAGGTGAGCCAGCAAGAAGGCCGAGTACAGATCGCGTTGCACCGGTCCACAGCCGCAGGGACAGTGATGCCAGCGCTGCGATCTGGGCTTCTTGACGTAGGCTCCGCAGCCATGACAATATTGACTCAATTTGGTCTTGAAGGCAGAGACTTCGCTCAGGGTGCCGCCAGTTTTTGCAACTATGCGGGCCAGATGCGCTACAAACATCCCTGGAGCGCGAAGTCCGATGCTTCTCCCATACTGCTTTTGCCAGGCCACAAACGAGGTTTTTTCGAGGGCAATCGTGTGACCCACCTTGACGATGTCGTTGGCAAGCTTGCCATGCAGACTCTTGCGGTGGGCGGCCAGGTTTCTCTCCGCAGTGGCATGCTGCCTACGTGTGTGCTTGTACCCCTGACTCTCTTTCCACCGCAAGCGCTTCTTGCCATGTTTCTTGATGCGTCCCAACTCATCATAGTGCTCTGGATTGTTCGCGCGGCGTTGCCGCTCCATTTGGCGCTGGAGGCGTCGCTTCTTGCGGGCATTGGGGACGAGTTGCTCACAGAAGGTCACCAGCTGGGCTTTCCCCTCACACGGGACGATGGCGAGCGTCTGGGGGCCGATATCGAGGCCAATAGTCTCCGAGCCAATCTTCTCATGCGTTTTCTTGACGAAGGCGTGCCCCTCTAAGATGAGTTGCACGCTATAGCGGTTGCCTGACGCGTCGGCTCCCTGAGCCTGTGGACTGGGAGCTTTGCGACGCAGCAAGCGCACATACTTGATCGTGTGACGCAACCCATGCTGGATCACCGGGTCACACCAGTCGATGATGGCAGGGACGACCTGCTGATTTCAGATGAGAAACCCACCATCCCCAGCGTTGGGGTGGAGGACGAAGCGCAACCCCACGTCGTTGCGCTTGCCCTCCACGCTATCGATGCCACGTCCTTTGCTGCGAAAACGCACCCGTTTGGCTTTGCCGAGACAGACGCGATTGACGGCTTGATAGGCTCGCGTGGCCAGAGTTTGCGCCATGGTGGCATCAATGTGGTCCGCAAGCCAACAGACGCGGGCCGTTTTGGCGAAGGCATGCAGCTCGTATTCGGAAAAGTGATGCTTCTTGCGCAGCTGCGAGAAGGCCTGTGCTCGTTCCTCTCGCCCAGAGCGAGGGATGGCGCGTGCACGCGCCCAGGCGGGGTCATTCCTCATCTGCTGGAGCCGTGCGTTGCCTTCAGAGAGCAGCGCATTATACAGACAGCGTGCGGCTTCCAGATGCGCACGCAGCTGTCGTTCACTGCTCCAATCAACCTGGAGGGGCAATTCGAGGAGAAATGTCGGCGTCTTGGCTCGCTTCATCTGGGCTGATTGACCTTCCTTTGATGCTATGAGCATATTCTATAGCAAAAAAGCGGTATGTCAAGAGGGGAGGAAAACGATGAGGAAGAATGAGCATCATAAGCGGCTCCCTCCCATCCCAGCCTCCCAAAAAGCGTGATGCCCTTGCGAGCACCAGCACGGATGAAACAGGGTTGTATTCCCATGAGTAGACGAGAGGGGTAGACTAGCCAATGGAAAGACTCTCATCAGAGAACGGTTTCTTCCATAAGGCTACGAGCTTGACCAAAAAGGAAGAGCGATTCATCCCCGGCATCAATGACCGGGGCTTTCTCGCCCGGTTTTCTGTAAGGGAGTATGGTGGCGGCGTGGCAGAGCCACGCCGCCACCATACTCCCTTACTCTGCGAGCCACGCAGTGGCGAGAAGTCACTTCTACAAAAGCAAACATCCCACCTGATATTTCATCAGGTGGGATGTTGCGTATACGCTATTCTTTATTGATTAGGGCTGGCACTGCCACTCGTACCAGCTGTAGCCGTCGCGCTGGAAGATGTGGTAAGCGGCCTTGATGTTGGCGTAGGCATCATAAGGTGAGCTACCAGCCATAGGCGTCCCATTCCAGGTGCTTGGGTAGAGGATCTGGAAGACACCTGCCGCGTGGCTATTGCCAATCGCCTGCGAGTTGGTCGCACTCGGATTAAAGTGCGACTCACAACGGGCGATGTTGATCGCCTGGTTGGCGTGAGGGCCAAAGACCTGGCGAATCATCGAAACGACATCTGCATTGGCATTAGCCGTGTGAACTTTAGCAGAGGCTGTCCGCGCACCCAAACCAAGCATGGCGGTCATCATCATAACACCAAACAGTGTCGCCATTCCAAGCTTCAGCAGCAAGCTCTTTATGTTCTTAGGCTGTTTGGATGTCTGGATAGTATGCTCTTTCACGTATGCTCCTTTTACCTTTTACAAAATCAGTCAAAAATCAGTGATTGTATCTCATTAGTGGTACATCGCTTGTGTCCTGGCACAAACGTTTGTGGGTGACTTTATATGTCTCATGTCACCGCGTCTTGACACTAAAGATATACGGCTATCATTTCCCAGACTTGAGAAAACATAGTACCCCCAGGCTATAGCAAGCAATTGACAAAAGTATCTAAATATTATTTAACAATACTTTAGAAGCACTAAAACTAGGACCCCATAAGACTTGAAGGCACATAAAAAGCAATAACGACTCCTTATAAAGCAGAGAAGGATAGTACCAGAGTAGTACCAGTGGGGGTACGCAAGCCTCAACTCCCCTCATAAGAGTAGGGTCATGCGGGTGTCTATGTCGGACACATGCCCGACATAGACACCCGCATGACCCTTTAACAGACATTGACTTGCTTAAATATGGTAAGATGTACACTAACTTGGCAGAAGCATAATTTTGCAGAGGGCATTGCCTGAAGAGGTTTGTTTATGAATCGTCGCGCACCCAACTACCATCCAGGATTAATGAGTGATATGTATCATCCAGATTCAGCATATGTTTCGTGGCGCACCGGCTATAATGGACTCACAACCTTCGATCTCTATACCCGTACAGCACCCTTCGGTGGTACCTATATGCTGGTTGCAGGTCTGGAGGCCGCGCTTGAGTTTGTGCAGGCCTTCCGCTACAGCGACAAAGAACTGGAGTTCCTTGCGCGCATCCGCGACTACGATGCCTCATTCCTCGATGAACTGGCGCAGACACGCTTTACAGGTGAAATCCTGGCCTTACCAGAGGGCTCTATCGCCTTTCCTAACGAACCTATTATGCGCGTGACGGCTCCCTTCCGCGAGGCTATATTGCTGGAGGCCGGGCTGCTACAGGCCATAGGGCTTTCAACTCTGATCGCCACTAAGGCTTCGCGCATTGTCTATGCCGCTGAAAAAGATCGTACACGCCGCGTGGCCGAGTTCGCCTTCCGCCGCGCTCAGGAGCCTATGACGGTGGCGCGTGCCTCCTACATTGGTGGCTGTGCCAGCACCTCACTGCTCAATGCCGCCTATGAGTATCGCCTACCCGCGACAGGAACCGTGCCTCACGCCTTGATTGAAATGTTCCCGACCGAGGAAGAATCCTTCTACGCCATTGCTGAGGCCTATAATCGCTATACGCTGCTCCTGGATACCTATGATGCACGTGCGGCGATCCATAAAGCCATTGAGGTCGCGCTACGCACGCAAGAGACGATGGGGCATACCCTGGCCGCAGTCCGCCTGGATAGTGGCGATCTCGCCTCTGATAGTATCTATATCCGCGAACAGCTCGACAAGGCCGGACTACACAGCGTACGCATCCTTGCCAGTGGTGACCTGGACGAGTGGAAGATCAGTGAACTACTCGAGGCCGGAGCGACTATAGATTCCTTTGGCATCGGGACCACTCTGGGCTATGGCGCGGGCTCCGTTGAGCGTGGCATCGCCGGTGGCTCGCTTGGGACCGTCTATAAAGAGGTCTGGTACGTCGACGAGTCAGGGACCGAATATCCCAAAATGAAGATCGCAGGCGCCAAAAGTACCTGGCCAGGCAAGAAAGAGATTTATCGCCACCCCAACTGGGAAGAGGATGTTATTCAGCTTTCCCATGAACCACATCCAGAGGGCTACCAACGCCTGCTGCGCCCCGTGGTGCGCAACGGCGAAATTATTCCCGGTAGCCTCCCCCCACTCTCAGAGATCCGCGAGCTGGCCCAGCAAAATCTGGAGGCGCTTCCTGCCAGATATCGCACCCTCGCACCAGAGCAATCCTATCCTGTACGCTTCAGCAATGGTCTGCAATCACTCCGCAAACAGGCTGCACGCTTGATTGGTGTCGACCTCGATTAGGACTATTGTCCGCCATTGCCGCGAAAATAAATACCTGTGATCTTGTGCATAGCGCCGCATCTCTCGCGTCGCGCGCAAGATCACTCTTTTATGGGAAGAAAAAATGTACCCGAATATGCTGCCCAAACGTTAGAAACAACAGAGCTACAAAAACTGAGAGGTAAGGTTAAACATTTAGGATGCCAGAACGTATCGCCACCCCCATTGAACAAGCTATCCATACGCCCATGCTTGCTCCCGAGCTTGAAGAGCTCAAGCAGCCTGAAACACCCATTAAAGCGCTTCCAGAGAAAGAGGTTATTATCTGGACGCCGCGCTTTATAGTGACTTTCGCGCTACTGGCGGTCATCTGGCTGAGTGCTGGCAGCCTGATAGCTCAGGGCCTGCAAAATCACCTGCCCTTCCTATCTCCCAACAGCAAGATCCTCCTCGTCGAGACCGCATTCGTCTTTGGGGGCTGGATTACCCTTCTCTTTACCTCGCGCAACACCTGGCTACGCCTGGGAAGCATCTGTGGAGGCGCCTGGGGAGTGCTCTCGCTCCTTAACTTTGCGCTGCGGACCTTCACCCCCCACCTGGATGATGCCCTCATCGCCTACTTTACAACCGCGCCCTCTATTGTGCTGCTGGGCACCTATGCCTGCCTCTCCATCCATCGCACCCCCATCAAACGCTGGGACAGCTATTTTGTCGCCCTGCTTCCTCTCGTCGGCGCCCTGGTCGTGCTGGGCCTCTATTTTTTCAGCCCTCTCGATGCGCGCTCTCTGGAGAACATCGAGAGCTGGATGGGCATCACGGCACGCTGCCTGGGTATCGCCATCTGGTGGCTACGCCCCTCTTGCTGGAAAACGCAAACCAGCCCCACCATCCTGTTTGGGCTTGCCTCGCTCCTCTCACTCCTCTTCAGCATCCCCAAGCTCATTACAGGTGCTGACAGCGTCTTCCTCCCCCAGGTAGCGATGCTCTGCTTCTTCCTGGCCCTCTGCCGCCTCATCCAGGGCGAACTCCGCCACCAAAAGTACGCATAAGCGCCACAAATTTCTCAACCCTCAAACGAGTCAGGGTGTGATGGTGTGGCTGGCAGAGCCAGCCACACCATCACACCCTGACCAGCGAGCCATGTAGTGGCGAGAAGTCCCTAAACATTGATAACGTGGGTTAGCGCCAACACAATCAGCAGCGAACTATAGGCATTATTGAGCGTATGCAAAAGAATTCCTGGCCAGATGGAACGCATGCGACAGCGCAAATAGCCAAGAATCAAGCCAATCACCAGCAGGACCACAAACGAACCGGGATCAAAGTGCGCAAGGGCAAAGACAACCGCGCTGATAATAATCGCCCAACCATTGGACATGCTCCGGCGCAAGCCGCCGAGTAAGAGGCCACGGAAGAAGATCTCCTCGCAAATGGGCGCCACAAGCACACCAGCCGCCAGCGTGGCATATGTAGTAAGCGGATCGATCCTCCCTTTCTCAAAAATGTACTGGTCATTGGTCTGGATCGGCAAGTGAAAGGTCGTGATTACGGCCTGATATACAAAGTTTGCCAGGTAGATTAGAAAGAAGAAACCAATGATAGCGACACAAGCATGCCAGACATGGAAACGCCTGAACCCCAGCCCTTCCAGGGCGACCCGCCAATGCGATTTCCCTTCAGCAGGCCGGGTTGTACGCCAGGCTATAAGCAATGGTCCCGCTATGAAGACGCCCTCAACCAGGGTAGCCAGGACAAGGATCAGGAAGGCTTTGAGCGGGTTATTGGTGATGGAGGCCGTACTTGCGGTATAACTGGAATAGATGACGGCGGAGACAAGCCAGAGGATGGCGGTAAGCACCACACCCAACATAACATCATTAAGCGTCCAGGGCGCGATGTCACGCTCCTCTTGCCTTATAGCTGAAGCCTCCTTTTGCGGAGGCATAGCAGAAATATTTGGATCAGACTTCGGTTCAAACAACGGTAGCTCCGGTTCTAACAGCGTCTAGAAACGCCGCTTGCCTTGTAATACACTGCAATCCTGCACCAAGGGATGGTTGACTCAAGTGACTTCAGACAGCCAGGTGAGCGCGCTATGCCATTCTATAGATAGTACGATTAAGCCTTGAGAGAGGATACGCTTTTCAGGACGAAATTGTTCAGCTTCCCACTTTTCCCATTTCAAAAAAATTGGTGAATAAGGACATATTTTATCCTGAAGGGAGGGTATGCTCTAGAGAGTACTTTATAATGGTTGTCTCGAATAGTTTATACCACAAGGAAACTGCTATGGCTGCACAGACTGCTCTCCTGTTGATTGATGTCCAAAATGGCCTGTTTGATGAGGCATATGAAGAAGAGGCTGCGGTCTTACATATTCTCGTCGAGTTGCTTGAACGGGCACGCAATCAGCAGGTCCCGATCCTCTATATCCAGCATGGTGGTGGATCTGGGCATCCATTAGAACCCGGTACTCCAGGCTGGCAGATTCATCCCCTGGTTGCTCCTCATTCTGAGGACATTATCGTCCACAAGAGTGCCTCCGATGCCTTTTATGAGAGTTCACTGCACGACACACTTCAATCACTTGGGGTCACACGCCTGGTGGTGACTGGCGCCCAAACAGAATATTGTGTCGATGCCACCTGCCGCCGCGCCGCCTCCCTCAACTACGATGTGTACCTGGTAGCCGATGGTCATACCACTAGCGACAATGGTAAGTTGACCACCGCTCAGATTGTCGCCCACCACAATCATCTTCTCGCACAGCTTGCCCATCCCACCCATCCTATCAGAGTGCTCCCTACAACAAACATTACTTTCTAGCGCCATATACAAGCTCCTGGCTCTTCCATAAAGGGTAAGTGGGGGCGCGTATCGGCTCTTCCATAAAAGGTATGCGTGGGGGCATACACCAGCTCTTCCATAAAGGGTAAGTGTGTGGGGGCGCACTGGCGGAGCCAGTGCGCCCCCACACACTTACCCGGCGAGCCACGCAGTGGCGAGAAGTCGCAAGGGGGAAATCACAAGTAGAGCGGGCAATGGTGGAGTTATAGCGGGAGTAACGTCATCTTACAGCTATTATACCATAAACTGACCCGTTTTGTCTGTAGTCTTTGCTCTATTATTCTAAAAACAATGTGATATACTACGGGTACCCATAGTAACTTCAATATACGAAACAATTTAGGAAGGATAAGGAGACAATTTGGCAGGCGAAATCTACACTCATCCATCTGAAAATTCAAATTGGCGGAAACACAAGAATGCCTGCCCTTGTTACCGGGAACGCTGGTTTCCCTGCAACGATGTCTCAGGAGAGCCCATGTACCAGGTCTTTTGCCTGCAAGGGACCCCGCCAGAGACCTTAGAAGAGCAGGATAAATGTTTCCGCAGCAAAACGCGCTGCTGGCGGCTTAGCGAACAGAAAAAAGCCTCATCGAGCCAGGCTGCGGCAGGCACACAAGAAGAACCCGTCAAAGTAAACCGGAACGAGAAACGAGCCAGCAAAGCCAGCTGAGCCCTACCTACACTCCTCATGTCTCTTCACCAGGCCATAGACCTGGGTCAGGATAAACAAACAAGGGAGACTTGTTCTTATGGACAAGTCTCCCTTGTTTGTTTTCTGATCTTGCGACCGTGCGACTACTCGCGCTCGCTCGAATTATACACGTAGGTCTCGAGGATATCCTTGTACTCGAAGAGCTCCTCGGCTTTGAAGAAGCGAGGAACCTCGGCTTTGGCCGTCTCCAGGGAATCGGAGCAGTGGATGAGGTTCGCCTGCACGCTCATGGCAAACTCGCCACGAATGGTGCCAGGAGCCGCCTCGCGCGCCTTGGTGATGCCACAGAGTGCACGGACCGTGTCGACGGCCTCGACGCCCTCAAGGCAGAGCGCGACCACGGGGGTAAGCTGCATGAAGGATTTGACCTCGGGGAAGAAGCTGCGACCCACCAGGTGGCTATAGTGCTCGTTGAGCAGCTCATCTGAGAGGCGCATCATTTTGAGGCCAGCGATCTTCAGACCTTTGCGCTCAAGACGAGTAATTATTTCACCGACCAGATCGCGCTGGACTGCGTCGGGTTTCAGCAGAACAAGAGTTTGCTCCATGGTTACAATAAATCTCCTTAATATAATGGTTGTGTAATTGCAATGCTAGTCTCTGTGGCATTGCGCCGCAGATAGGAAGGTGAGGCTATCGGTCACGACGACCAACACCCTCACCCTCCTACCTGCTGCATTGCCCTCTGTGCCCGAAAAAGCAAGCGTTTCAGGCGAAATATGCTCCACGTATGCATGGCTAACTGCCATGCGCACGCGCAGTATAGCAACTCGAGGCTGGAAGATCAATGGATGCTACACATCCAAGGCGGTGTACAGTGGCATTGAGTGTGGGCCCGACGCTGCTAAAGCACACATCTACATATAACAACCATATGTAGATGTGTGCTTTAGCAGCGTCGGGCAACCGTCAAGGATCAACCTTTCTGCATCCCGCGCCTAGTAGCCGGTGGTGACCAGTTCGTTCAGTTGCGCGCAGGCTTTCTTCATCTCCAGGCGTACGCGACCCATATTACCTTTACCTGTTGTTGTCACGATCAGGATCAAATCGCCCGCCGCCTCCATTTGAATCGTCCCCTTCTTCGTCTCGATGACAACGTGGCTGGTTTCCCCATTGCTAATCTGCTCAGTAAAACTGGTAATGGAACCAAATGCGGCTGCGGACATAGCGCCGACGACCTCCTCGTCTTCGCTATGCAGTATACCCGAGACGATCAAACCATCTTTCCCCACCAGGATGGCATCGTACACCTCGTCAAGGTCAGTCAGCCGTTGCAGAATAGTTTCCACGTCAGAACTCCTTATTGATGATTAGGACTTAGCCTTCTTCGCCATGGTCAACGCCTTATTATACGCCTCCATTGCCTGGAGGTATTCCCCCTGGCGCATGTATGCATCCCCCAACACACGATAGCCGGCTGCATAATTGGGCGCCAGCTTGAGCAATGCCCGGAGATTGCTTACCACTTCTCCCAGCACCTCTGGCGAGGTACGAACCAAGACGCGATACTCTTGCATCGCCTCGTCATAGTCGCCCACCAGTTGATACTGATAGCCCTTGAGTAAGCGCTCCTGGGGCTTACCGCTCCCTTCGCTTGCCGCTGACTGGCGCTCCACGGGTCGGCTGCGTACCACAGGGGCTTGCGATTCTTTCGCGTTACGCTGCATCGGCTGAAGACGTATCGCGGGCCGCTTCATGGTTGTCTCCAGGCCATCTTCCAGGAAGGGATTCGGGCGCGCCTTCGACTGCGGCGAGGGCTTCTCCACATCAGGTTTGGGCGAGACCGCAAATGGTGTAGTTGGCTGGACAGGGGCCGACTGAGGCTCTGGCTCGCGTGTGACTGGCTGTACCGGCATGGGAGGAACGGCACCTAGTGCGGCCACCCATGAAGGCTGTTCTGCTGATGGTTGTGACTCGGGCGCGACACTCGCGGCTGGCTGGACAGGAGCTTGCGGCTCTTCCTGAGCGCGCTGGCTCACCAGGCCTAGCTGGGCCAGGGCGGAAGAGAGTGAAGTACTCTCCTGAGACTCGGACTGGCTCGGCTGTAACTGCTGCTGCCAGTCCTGCGCTTCTGGTAGACTTGGCTGTAACTGCTGCTGCCAGTCCTGTGCTTCTGATTGGCTCGGCTGTAATTGCTGTTGCCAGTCCTGTGCTTCCGGTTGACTCGGCTGTAATTGCTGTTGCCAGTCCTGTGCTTCCGGTTGACTCGGCTGTTGCTGCCACCCTTGCAGTTCGCGCAAGAAATCGGGCGTCGCTCCCTGAGGTTCCTGCTTCAGGGCCCCCAGGTAGTCTGGAATCTCCGAAAACTCAGGCTGCTCTGGCTGCTCTGGCGTGGCTGGCTCTGTTTCCGCCAGGGAGGAGAGACTGTGTGGTTCCATGGGGACAAAGCCCTGTGAGTAGAGGTTTTTCTCCAGATCCTCTAGTGAGCTGACAACGCTCTGCTCATTCTCGTTCGTGCCTGGTGCCTCCGCTTGCGCTGGCTCAGGCGCCTCGTTGAGGGGCGCAGGCTCGGCGGAGCGTGAGAGTTGAGACATCCACGAGGGGGCGGGCAAAGGCTCAGCGGGCGCTGTCCCCGAGGAACCAAGTAACTGGCTTGCCCACTCAGGCATGGCGGCAGACGCACCTGGCTCGCCGCCCATATCGCTGGAGAAGTTCCAGGAATCAAACGTAGGCAGTGACGCCGCCTCTTCCTGTGGAGCCTCATGATGTACTTCTGGCTGCTCAAGGTGTGCGCTGGGCGTGGCTGCGTATCCCGGCCAGGAGGCAAAGGGGTCTGCCGATCCCGGCTCTGGTGCAGGCTGGATGGGTTCGGAGGCCGTGGGCAGTTCGACGCTGGGTTTGGGCTGCTCTGCGGGCTGAGGGCTCACAGGCGCCTCTGACTTCGCGACAGGTTTGGAGGCTTCTGGCCTGGCTTTGGAGAGCGAGATAGCAGGCATTTCCATGCTATTCTCCCTGCTCTCGGCCCCTATCGACTTCAGCCAGGAGGGGCCGAAGGAAGACTCTTCCTCGTCATCATCCATGGCAAAGGGCGAAGTAAAGGCGTCTTCATTAGCCTTAGCCTCGGCTTTCACTTCAGGAGTTACCAGAGGCTGGGAAGCCACAGCTGGTTGAGATGGCTGGACTGGCGTTGGTGGCTGCTGAGATTCAACCGGAGCAGAGACCTCCTGAGGCTCACCAGCAGGCTCTGCCATACGCTGGCGCTCGCCCTGGGTCAACATATCCAGCCATTCTGTGGGTGTTGCTTCACCCTTATTCAGAGTGGTCGACGCCTCCCAAACGCCACTAGATGGTTTGTTTGGCGCTGTGGTGGCTGGTTCACTGGCGGAAGGCTCACTGCTTATGCCGGACCAGGAGGCGCTGGAAGGCTGTTTCGAGGGCTGCTCAGGCTCGGCGGCTGGCGAGGATGCTTCGTCCTCAAACGAGGAGGAGAGATATTTACGAGCCTCGGCCAGCAAGGCACTGAGGTCCGTTTGATTCGACTGATTGGTAGTGGCAGTGGCGGGCTGGTCGACACCGGGCCAATCCCAGGTAGAAGAGGAGCCAGCCGGGGCTTCTGCTCCAGGCATAGAGGCTTCACTGGCAGGCGCCTGTTGCGCCTCCTGAGATTCGGCACCAAAACCAGGCCAACTTGGCCGGCTCGACGAGGTGCTTGACTGCTGTTGTTCGGGAATAGCATCGAAGCCAGGCCAACTCGGTCGGCTTGATGAGGTGCTTGACTGCTGAACCTCCTGGGAGGTGGAATCGAAGCCAGGCCAACTCGGTCGGCTTGATGAGGTACTTGGCTTCTGTGCCTCCTGGGGGACTGCATCGAGGCCTGGCCAGCTGGGACGGCTCGACGAAGTGGATGGCTGAGGAGCAGATACTTCCTGAACGAATTTGTCCAATGCCACCGGGTCTCGCTGGATAAGGGCCAGAAATGGCTCGTGGGCAGGCGTCTGTTTCGCCAACAGATCGGCAAAGAGTTCTTGTGCCATCAGCAAATCAGGGTCGAGAGCCTCGGCGCGCTTGATGAGATCTTCAGCCTGGTGCAGATCACGCGGCGAGATGATGTGGGCGAGGAGAAGTTGTGCCTTCAGGCAGCCAGGCACATCCTGCAAAATCTGGCGTGCAAGCTGCTCGGTTCGATCATACAAGCCCTCACGCCAGAGTGCCTCAAGCAGACCCAGACGCGCATCTAGTCGTTCAGGGGTCACGGCGAGGACCGCCTCCCACTCCTGAATAGCCTGCGTTACCAGGTCACCACGCGTATAGAGCCGGGCCAGACCTGCGCGCGAGAACATAAAGCCCTGCTGACCCGCCCTAGCACTGAGCTTATTAAACTCCTCACGAATGTGGCTATTGCCGCGGCTCAACTCATAAGCCTGCTGGTAACAATCGAGGGCCGTATCAAAATCCGAGAGACTCTCGCTAATTAAGGCCCGGTCACAATACACAACTACATTCTCGGGATCATTCATCAACACCCAGTCGAAGGCCTGCTGAGCCTCTTCTAGTTTCCCCTGAGCGAAGTAGACCTCACCGAGCAGGCGTTGCGCTTCCAGAGACTCAGGATGCTGAGCCAGAATTTGCTGACAACGAGCCAGGGCCTCTTCATGCTCGCCTCTGCTGATCAGATCCTCGGTCTGTTGTAAATAATCACGAAGCGTAGTTGGCGGATTCGTTTGTAGCTTGGTTTGTGCCATAAAACAAGGTCTCCTCTTCCCACAGCATTACACACCTGTAAGCAACTTCTCAAACTCACCTGCTCGCTGTGTTCCATCTGGTCCAATAATCGCCAGGCGACGCCACTGGGGCGCGAAACACGACTGTGCTACACGCTGTACATCCTGTACAGTCACGGCATCAATATGGGCAATGATATCATCGATCTCCCGCACCTGGTGCTGCGCACACTCCTGGCTACCCAACCAGGATGCTACCTGCTGGGTTCCCTCAAGCCCCAGCAAGAAGCCACCACGCACATAGGCTTTGGTGCGCGCTAACTCTTCTTCCGGTACTGGCTCTGTGCAGAGGTGCTCTAGTTCCACCAGGATGGCCCGAACGGTGGCATCAATACTCGAAGGGTCAACGCCCGCGCTCACCACCAGGCTCCCAGTCTCATGATAACAGTTCAGATAGCTACCAATATCATAAGCCAGACTCTGCTCCTCGCGAATTGACTGGAAGAGGCGTGAACTCATTCCATCGCCCAGTAGAGCATTGATAAGCAAAAATGTAAAGTAGTCGGCAGAGCGATACGAGGTCCCCAGGGTGGTCAGGCAAACGTTTGTCTGCTCAGTGTCCTTCTCAATCATACGGACAGGTGCTACATCGACGGGGGGCAGCGAGGCACTCCAGCCTGGGAACTCGCTCGGCTCCCAGTCCCCGAATAGCTCTTCAGTCACCTGGCGCACCTGCTCAGGATCAATATTGCCAGCGACGCTGATCACCAGTGAGTTAGGGCGATAAAATGTGTGGAAATAATCCAGCATTTGCTCAAGCCCCAACTCTGAGACAGAATCGACGGTTCCAGCATCATCGCGTCCCAGGGGAAGAGCAGGCCACATCACCTCGTCAGCCAGGAGATTCACCCATTCCTGGGGATCATCCTGTGTTGAGCTGATCTCTTCAATAATCACATTGCGCTCTTTTTCGACCTCGGTTGGATCAAAAAGTGGGCGACGGAACATATCAGCAAAGACTCGCATGACCGCAAAGAGTTGTTCCGCGGGTACGCGAGCCGTATAATTCGTCAGTTCCTTCCCCGTGCTCCCATTAAAGACACCCCCGACTCCTTCAATCGCCTCGGAGATAGCCCTGGCAGAAGGATAGTGCTGCGATCCCTTAAAAAGCATATGCTCAATGAAATGGGACACACCCGCGACGTGGTTATCCTCATGACGCGAACCTACCATAAAGAAGAAGGCAATACTGGCGGAACGCATACCAGGCATTGAGGTAGTAAGTAGACGTAAACCATTAGGCAGAGTCGTTCGCTCGTAGTTCATGCGCAGTTCTGGCGCTTAGCCTCGTAGGAGGCAAGAAGACACCAGTTCTCCTTATATTTCCTGATCAAAATAGGACTAATACAATACCAACAACCCGGACAGCTTATTTTTCTGCATACGGAGACGAGAGTATCTCGCCGTATTATAGACGGTTTCAGACGTTGTCGCAACTAAACAGAAAAGGGAGATAGCCAATTTTGGTATATTGAAGGTATGAGAGGGCCCGCTACTGGCGTACGCGGCTACCGCTATATGTAGCCGCGTACGCCGGTAGCGGGCACAGATGCACCAGTCAGATTAGAGACCGATATTATCCATAAAGCCGAGCAGGCCGCCATTATCGTCGTCATCCTCGCGTCGATGGTGGTGGTGATGCTGGCCCTCAACCAGGTTCTCGAGGAGCATCTCGCCGCCAATCACCGCGGCGGCCCCCCCCAGCGCCCCCATGGCATACTTGCCTCCATTACCCTGCATAAAGCCGCCGGGCTGCTGACCAGGAGCCATCGCGTTCATGGGCACGGGCACGACACCTGCCAGATTGGTGCGGCAGCCACGACAGTAGGCGGTCCCGATAGGAGCCATCGCCATACAGGTGGGACAACGCAGCACCATCTGTCCCTGGCCCATCATGGGATCGGGCTGATACGCGCCATAAGGCTGCTGCGCTGGCTGGGGGTACTGTTGCCCATACTGCTGCTGTTGCGGATACTGCGGCGGATAGGGCTGTTGTGAGTATGGTTGCTGCTGTGGATAGGGCGCCTGGTTCGGATACTGTGGCTGCGCTGGCTGAGGGGGATACTGTGGATACTGCCCCGACGAGGTATAGGGAGGGGTCGCCTGGAGCTGAGAGCCACAATTTGTGCAGAAGGCGCTGGACAAGGGCAACTCAGCATGACACGAGGGGCAGGCCCGCGTCGTGGGCGCCGAAGCGACAGGTGCAGCCCCTTTAAGTGAGCCGCCGCAATGTGCACAGAAAGCTGCATCTGCGCGCACAGACCCCTGACAGTGGGGACATGTCCGCATGGGCTGAGCAGCCTGCACAGATGTACCGCACTCAGGACAAAACTTCTTTCCGGTGACGTCAGCACCACAAGATGTACAGGTCATGGTTTTAGAGTTCTCCTTGAAAAGCGCATCGTAGTTCTTCTTGCATCTAAGACGCAGTGTAGCATAGTTTTTAGCACACGTCGAGCACAGAAAAGGGGAAAGAAAAGAGTGTGCGTAAGAGCCGGGGCCATGCCCCGGCTCTTACGCACACTCTTTTCTTTCTGAGGATCTTATTCGACGAGCAGGTCGGCGATGCGCTCCTCGATGGTTTTGGCCGTGGGATAGAAGGCAACCTCTTCGGGCGCGTTGTAGGGAGCGGCTGGCGCCGCGACCGCGCTGATGAAGGTTGGCGAGCCGTCCAGGTCGTAGAAGCAGTTCTGGACGATCCAGGAATGCACATGGCGGCCATAGCTGGTCAGATCGGACTCCTCGGTCACGACAACGACGCGATTAGCCTCTTTGACTGCGGCAGCGACGGTCGCTTCATCGAAGGGTATCAGCGTGCGCAGGTCAACTACCTCAATCGCGCCTCCCTCTTGCTTGACGATATTGGCTGCGGCGGTACAGGCCTCAAGAGTCATCGAACCCCAGGCGACAATCGCCACGCTCACCGGGCCTTCGCCGATGCGAATACGGCGCGCCTTACCAATGGGGAGGGTATAGTAGCCCTCGGGGACGCTCCAGTACTCGGCCATCTGTGGAATAATATTGCCCTCAGCATCCTTGGGCGGCTCCGAGCGATAGAGGCGACCGCGCTCCAGGAAGGTCACAGGCGACTGCGAACGCGCAGCCTGTAACAACAGGCCCTTGGCA
Organism: Ktedonobacter sp. SOSP1-85; assembly: GCF_016587415.1. Classification (GTDB taxonomy): domain Bacteria; phylum Chloroflexota; class Ktedonobacteria; order Ktedonobacterales; family Ktedonobacteraceae; genus Ktedonobacter. The sequence continues at coordinate 1,084,726 of NZ_BNJI01000001.1, forward strand.
TCAAAGGGAGTCGCGGGACAGATGGTAATCATGCCAGGAATATTGGTAAACCACTGCTCTCCGGCATTGGAGTGACCAAAGGCGCCGCCGCCTGCGGTGCTGCTGGAAATGGGGCCACCGCCGCCGCTGCCCGACTTGGTGCGAATGATCATGGGCACATACCAGTCGCCAAAGCTCTGATAGGAGGTACGAGCCGCCAGGCGCACAGTCTGGGTCGACGACTGGTGGTAGTCGACGAATTGGATCTCGGCGCAACGAGCCTTACCATCGACCATGCCAGCGCCCGCGACCAGGCCCACGATAAGCTGCTCGTTCAGCGGGCTACTGATGGCGCGCTCAGGATATTTCTGCACGAGATTGGCGGTCGCGCCAAAGACGCCGCCCTTGGGACTACCAACATCCTGACCGTAGACAAAGAAGTTGGGATCGCGGTCGGCCAGCTCGACCAGGGCCTCGTTGATCGCACCTAGCATAGTCAGAGGGCGCCTGGCACCACGAGGAATATTCTCATGCCACTCGGGGACAGCCACGACATGCTGCATCACACGGCTGCCATCAGGCTCCGGCTCCTGCAAGACCTCGCGCTCAACGCGATCCAGTTCTGAGCGAATCTCTTTGCGCATACGCTCGGGATCGCCTTCCTGCAAGTGACCGTTTGCCACCAGCCAGCGGCCAAAGTTCTTGACCGGGTCCTTGGTCTCGGTCGTGAGCGCGATCTCTTCTTTCTTGCGGTAGGACTTGATATCAGTGCTGCTAGAATGCGGATCAAGCAGGCCCAGGCGCAGATGCATCAGGACTGGACCCTGGCCGGAACGAATACGGGCCACGAAACGTTTGCTCGCCTCATAGGTCGCCATGATATCTGTACCATCGACCTCTTCCGCGTAGACGCCAGCGCCCTTTGCCCACTCCACGAGCGAGCCGGCGTACTGGACCACTGAGGGGGTCGTAATCGCCCAATTATTATCTTCAATGACCATGAGCACAGGGAGCTGATGCACAGCCGACTGGCGCAGAAGCACGCTGAAGTCGTTGGTGGCTGAGCCACCATCACCTGTAGAGCACATAATCAGATCTTTGCTTGCATGCTGCTTAAGCGAGAAGCCAACGCCACCCGCAAAGGGAGCCAGGCCTCCAACCTCGCTTACACCTGGGAGGATGCGATGGCTCCGGCTGCTATAGTGCGATGGCATATTGCGCCCGGAGCACATGGGGCCAGTCGAGCGAGAATAGGCCTCGCGCAGGGGTCCATAGACATCGCCTGTGCGCTGAAGCCAGGCGGCCAGGTCACGATAGTAAAGCGCGAGCCAGTCACTTTCCTGCAAGGCAGCCACGACCGCTGCCATACCCTCATGCCCAGCACAACCAATATAGAAAGGGAAACGACCCTGAGTCTTGCGAGTCTTCAACAGGTCGTTGATGGCTCGTGCGGTAACCATGGTGCGGAAAAGTGCAATGACATCTAGCGGCTGTGCTAGAGTATCAGCTTCCGTAGCTTCGATATTCACTGTCATATGCAATAGCCTCCGTAAGTCTGCACCGACGTTCTGGGCATCGTTCAAACTCCTACAAATTCGAAATTTTGTGTTTTGTATTTTACAACCTATTCCCACTCCCCATTATAAGGGTGGGACCCCTGAAAAACAAACAGCAGAGAGAGCACATGTATGGAGAGTGCAGCATCGTTGCGGCACAACTACCTCTCTCTTGCTGGAAACAGCAATTCTCAGAACTGCACTCGTATAATACCATACCAGAGACGACGCTGCTAAAGGCACGCGTCTACACATCATGGGACTAGGAGGGAAGGGGCACGACGCTGCAAAAGCACGCGTCTACATATCATGGAGCGGAGAAAGGTAACCATTCTGCATAGAGTAAGTTGGAGGATCCATGCTTGGCATGGGCGTGGCTGGCCCGCGAGCCAATGCTCAGGCGTGGTGGTCGTCGCTGCGCTCGGAGTCCATGCAAGCATGGACCCTACATGGTTTGGGGAGCTGGCACTTCCACACCCTCTTATTCCACACGTGATACACTGCTTATAAGATCATCGTTGAAAGGAAAGGCAGCATTTAAGAGCTATGCAGCAATATTTCCCTGATAGGATCCTCTATGGTGGGGACTATAATCCAGAACAGTGGTCAGAGGAGACCTGGCGCGAGGATATGCGCCTGATGAAACTGGCCCATGTAAACATGGTTTCAATTAATATCTTCTCCTGGACTTTGCTAGAGCCAGAACCGCATAAATATCACTTTGAGCAACTGGACCGCATTATGGATATGCTGGCAGAGCATGGTATCTACGCGGACCTGGCGACCGCGACTGCCTCGCCTCCAACCTGGATGAGTCGCCTTTACCCCTCAATACTTCCAGTGACCCAGCAGGGCGTGCGCATGAGCCATGGCTCGCGCCAGCACTACTGCCCAAACAGCCCCGATTACCGGCGCAAGGCCGGCGCGCTCGTTGAGCAGATTGCGACACGCTACGCAAAACATCCTGCCTTGAAGATGTGGCATCTCAACAACGAATATGGCTGCCATACAGGCGCCTGCTATTGTGAGAATTGTGCCGCCGCGTTCCGCAAATGGCTACAAGAACGCTATCAGACGCTAGACAAGGTGAACCAGGCCTGGGGAACCACCTTCTGGAGCCAGCGCTACTATGAGTGGGAAGACGTGCTGCCGCCGCGTGCCACGCCGGCGCAGACCAATCCCACGCAAACGCTGGATTACTGGCGCTTTATGAACGATTCGCTGCGCGGATGCTACGAGTTGGAGGAGGAGATTCTCCGCCGCGCCACGCCGTCTATCCCCTTGACGACCAACCTGATGGTAGCCTTCAAACCCGTCGATGTCTTCGATTGGGCCAAACATATGGACATCATTTCCTTTGATATGTACCCAGCGCCTCATGATGGCGCGGCCCAGGTCGCTATGCCGCATGACATCATGCGTGGAGCGAAGGGAGGGCAGCCCCACATCGTCATGGAGATGAGTCCGAGCCAGGTCAACTGGCAGCCACAGAACCCCCATAAACGACCGGGACAACTGCGCATGCACATCATGCAGTCCATCGCGCATGGAGCCAATGGCGCGCTCTTCTTCCAGTGGCGCCAATCCATGGCGGGGGCGGAGAAGTATCATAGCGCCGTCGTCTCGCACGAGGGAAGCGAGCAGAACCGCATCTTTAAGCAGGTAGCCCAGGCGGGTGCCGAACTGGCGAAGCTGGCCCCACAGGTCGCCAACACCCGCATTCACGCTAAGGTCGCGCTCCTCATGGACTGGCAGAGCTGGTGGTCCTCCGAATATCAGCCGGGACCAAGCAATCAGTTGCGTTACTATGAACAGATCCTTACCTATTATAAGGCGCTCTATGCGCGGAATATCGCCGTGGATATCGTGTCCCCCGAGGCGGAGCTGGGCGAGTACAAACTGGTCATCGCGCCCCTGCTGCACATGATCATGCCAGGCGTGGAGCAGAAGCTCAAAGGCTTTGTGGAGCAGGGCGGAACCTTCCTCACGACCTTCTTCAGCGGCATCGTCGACCAGAATGAGCATGTCATCCCGGGCGGCTATCCCGGAGCGCTCCGCGAATTGCTCGGCATCTATGTTGAGGAGTTTGATCCCCTGACGCCGCAGATGTCCAACGAGGTCGTTATCGAAGAGGGAGAGTTGCGCGGGCGCTATGCAGCGACCAAGTGGGGCGAGCTGGTACATCTGAAGGGCGCGCAGGCTCTGGCAAGGTTTGGGCAGGACTACTACGCGCAACATCCGGCGATCACCGAGCATAGCTATGGGCAAGGCAAGGCCTACTATGTCGCGACGCACCCTGAGCAGCGACTGGTAGACACGCTTATCAAGCAGATTTGCGCGCAGGCAGGCGTAGAACCAGTTCTAGACACGCCAGAGGGCGTCGAGGTCACTCTGCGCGAGGGCAAGCACGGCGAGAAGGTTTACTTTGTGCTCAATCAGAGCAAGGAGCGGCAGCAGATCACTCTGCCAGAGGGAAGCTATACCTCCCTCCTGGACGAGAGAAAGGTCCAGGGAACGGTAGAGATGGGACCGTTGGACGTGCTAGTGTTGAAGAAATAAATATTATTTGGGTCGGAGGCGTAGAGTGTTCCGCCAGCCGCAGGCTGGCGGAACACTCTACGCCTCCGACCCAAATAATATAAAAAAAGACGTTGTGTTACGTGTTGGGGAGGTTCTGGTCGTGGGAGGTGCTGGAGAGCTGGTTGCGGATGAGGGCGCGTTCCTGGTTGAGGAGGGCGTCTTCGATGCGCTGGCGATGCTTGGGGAGGGTGTTGGCGGGGATGGCATCTGGGGAGAAGAAGCGGCATTCGCGGGATTCGAGCGTGGTAGTCAGTTCGCCGCCGGTGATGCGACAGAGGAAGGAGAGGACGACCTCTTGCTTCTGGGGCTTGGAATAGACGCCTACGAGGCGCTCGATGGCGACCTGGAGGCCTGTTTCTTCCAGAACCTCGCGGCTGACGGTCTGCTCAAGCGTCTCTCCAAGTTCCATGCCGCCACCGGGCAGGTTCCACCAGTCGATATCGCTGCGGTGGGCCAGGAGGATCTGGCCCTGGCGAAAGATCAGGGCAGAGATCCCGATGCGAAATTGGGCGAGATTAGTCACAGAATTAAGTGATTCAGACATTGGTGTTTCTCCATGATACTGGATTGCCGGCTCCCGCCCATGCAGGAGGGCGAAGGTAGTGCTTCTAAAGGGCGCACCTACCTTCGCCCTCCTGCTGGGCGGCTGCATTCGGCGATCAGTGCGCCCCATGTTTGGCCAGAAAAAAGGTAGGCGTGCCACTTAGCGGTGTCGGGCTGGTTCTCGCCGGGAAATATGGCAATCTATTGCATAACATTGTCGAACGGAAATGTTTTTGGCTTACGCCGAACTGCCATAAATGGCGTTCGGACGCGGTAAACGACTTTGCTGGCAAATTTTGTCCGGACAAGTTTCCGAGCGCGGAAAGGTATCCAGAGGCTTTCAAGACCGGTAGGGACCCGGTTTACCGCGTCCAAAGGCGATTAATCGCCCGTGGGCGCAGCCTGAAAGACGCTGAAAAAGACCTTTCACGTCACTATGTGCTTGTAACAGCGCAAAAACACGGCTGCGCCGACAGGCCATCAATGGCGTTTGGACGCGATAAATCGGGTCCCTACCAACAATTCAGGCGTTTCTCACAAGCCTGTTCGGACAACTTGACAAAATTTGTCAGCGGAATCGTAAACCGGGTCCCTACCGAAATCTAGATACCATGCCCAGGTAAACCGGGTCCCTACCGAAATCTAGATACCATGCCCAAGACGCCGAAGCCCGGTTATGTTTTGAAATAGAGTTGGGCAGCGTTGTCGTGCAGGATCAGGCGGGCAAGGTGCTGAGCCTGAGATGTGTCTAGTTCGTCGGCGTCAATCATCTCTTGCAGGACCTGGGCCAGGATGGTGCGGACGCGTTTGGCACCCACCCAGAGCATTTCAGGGACATTGATACCGTCAGAGCTATAGGTCAGCTTGCTGGCGGGCGCGATACTCAGGGCCTGGCGGGTGAATGTGAGCATTTCAAGTTTTTCGACAAAGGGAATGGTATACGAGAGATCAAAGTAGACATTGGGATAGATCGCGGCCAGGTAGGCTCCAAGCTGCACATAGGGATAGCTTTCGTGCAGGAGGACGATGGGCATACGCTGATAGTCGCCCCGCTCGAAGATGGCGCGCAGGTGTAGCGGATTGCCCAGGCGCATATCGGTATCGCCATCGCCATAGCCGGTATGAAACTGCACTGGAAGCTCTTGCTCAGCCGCCTGCTCAAAGGCTTGATGTAAGAGATAGTCGAGCAGGGGCTTGTGCATTAAGCGTAGCTCGCCATGTTGGGTGGCCTGGGCGCGGGCCTCGGTAAAGGCCGCGACCGCCTCATCTTTTGACCACTCCGCGATCTCCAGGCCGGTGCGGTAGGCCACGATGCTCTTCAGGCCGCTATAGCCAAGCTCGCGCGCCTGGCGCACTGTCTCGCGATAGCGCGCAACCACCTCATCGAAATCGGTATGGGCCTGAATAAGATCTTGCATCAGGATCTCCAGGCGCAGGAGGGTCGTTATCCGGACACCGCCCTGACTGGCAATTTGCTCGGGAGCATAACAGGTTGTGGGCGGTGGATAGGCGGAGTCGAGCACCAGGGCCTCAATATGGGCGCCCGCGAAAAGGCGGTGCACCTGGTCGGCGGTATCGAAGCGTGAGCGAGCCGCGATTATCTCATCTTCAAGCGGTTTGCAGCCATAGAAGGCTGCGGCCTGGCGCAGAAACCAGAGGTAGTAGATGGAATGCGAGACATGCTTCTGGGCAAAGCTGGGATGTGTCGCCTCGCTGAAGTAGCCACGAAAAGTCTGAGCATCCATCCGCTGCTGAAGCAGGAAGGGATGGCAATGATTATCTATAATAGGAATAGTGTTTAGATCGAGCATAACACACCTCTTAGCCCAGGCGTGACAAACGATGAGCACGGCCATATAGGCATACAGGATAGCATGTATGTTTGCTGAGAGCAAGATTCAGTTTTACTTTTTTTGTTTGCCGCCGCAGGCGGCAAACAAAAAAAGTAAAAAGATATTTTTCGGGGACACCCCGAACCCCGGCAAAGGGCTAGCCGCCCTTTGCAATCCCGCTCTTTCGCATAGATGTCCGTGAGTTTCAACGGTTACAGGCTGGGATTGATGTTGTTGGGTTAGTCAGGATAGGTATTTGCATTTGGGTTGGTGAGGAGGGTGTGGGAAGGGAGAGTGAGGTTGTGAGCGATCCGGGTTTGGGATGCGAGATTGGAGGTGGTGGCGGGGGTTTGGGTGGAATTGGGGGAGTCGTTGGGAGAGGATTCGGGAGTGTCGGAGGGGTTTGAGGAGTGGGTGTCTTCGGAATCGGGGTGAGGAGAATGTGAGCGATCTCGAATTTGGGCTGGTGGGGATACTGGGCCAGGAGTTCGGGGACGAGAGGCTTGATGAAGGGGTGAAGGGTATAGTGGCCGCGAGAGGTGGTGTATAGCAGGTTGGCGCGGGCCATTTTGCTGAGGAGTTGGCGCACACAGGTGTAGTCGAGGCCAAGCGCGGCTGTGACCTGGGCGGGTGAAAGGGGGTGTTCGCAGGTGTGGATCAGGTGGAGGATGGTGAGGCGTTCGGGGGTGAGAGTTTTATGGGCGCTGAGTGTTGTGAGGGCGAGATTCTCTTCGAGGGAGGCGTGACGGAAATGAATGTGAGAGGTTGGGCAATGTAGGGTGAGGGAGAAGAGAGCAAGCGAGGAGCCGAGTACATCGAGATGATAGTAGTTGGAGACGGGAAGGCGTTTGAGATGGAGGTGATGATCGACGGAGGCCGCCAGGGAAGAGGAGCGTTTGCAGGTATGGAGAACGACAATGCTGATATTCTGCTGCTCGGCGAGGCGACGCAGGAGGGCGAGCAGTTCGCGGTCGTTACCTTTGAAGAGGGGGCGTAGGGAGGCCAGGTTATCGATCACGAGCAGGCGTGTATCGGGAGAGTTAGTAAGCCAGCTTTGAAGCTCGTACAAACCCTCGGTGGGCGTAAGAGGGGTCCAGGTATTGGTAAAGAAGAGATTGTTGGGTGGGGGAGTGCCGGGTTGGGCCGACAACAGGCGCGAGCGGAGTTCGTGAAGGCGGAGCAGAGAGTGATCGAGGCCAAGGTAGAAGGCTCGGCCTCGAGTGGATTTGAAGGGTTGGGAGTCATCACGAGCCTCGCCAGAGAAGGAAGACTGACCCTGAGTGACATTAAACATGAGTTGGAGGGCGAGAGAGGTCTTTCCGGAACGCGATTCGCCGCTGAGGAGCGTCAGGCCTATGGGAAGCAGATTTTGGATGGGCCAGATGCTCGTGATGGGTGAGGGCTGAATGAGGTCATTCAGTCCGGTGAAGGGCATAAAGGGGCGGGCGAAGAGGTTGGTGTAGGCCTGCGGGTCGTGTTTCGTCATGTAAGCCTCCATGTGGGAAGTAGAGGGACGTTTTCACGAGGTAGAGAGATGGAAGGTGTAGAATACAATACAATACAATTTTATAATATTATGCGATATACATTTATAGTATGCCCGACAAGAGATGACTTGTCAAGTAAAAGAGGAAATATTGAAGGAATTGAGTAGGAAGAAGGAGCCCGCTACTTGCGTACGCGGCTACTCGAGGGGGAGACGCTCTGGAGGGCGGGGAGTAAAGGGTACATTATTATCACCTGGCGCGACTTAAGGGTGTCGCGCCAGGTGATAGATTGCATTGGTTTCTCTCTACCAGCCGCCTCCCCAGCCTCCTCCCCAACCGGGACCCCAACCACCGCCGCGCCAGCCCCAGCCTCCTCCCCAGCCAGGTCCCCATCCGCCACCGCGCCAGCCCCAACGGGGTCCCCAACCCCAGCTACTTCGCCAGCCCCAACCGCCTCCCCAACCGGGTCCCCAGCCTCCACCGCGCCAGCCCCAGCCGCCTCCCCAACCAGGTCCCCAGCCGCCGCCACGCCAGCCCCAGCCGCCGCCGCGCCAACCCCAGCCTCCACCACGCCAGCCGCCTCCCCAGCCAGGCCCCCACTGTATAGCGTGGCTACCTATATTTACGGTTATGGGGGTCTGCACCTTCGTGGATGCGAGGGTGGCTGCGGATGTGCTTGTTGCTGTGGTTATGACTAAGGCGATAGCAAAGACAGTGCTAAGGAGGGCTAGACAGAGAGTTTTCCGTAGAACGGAGTGTTTCATGTCTTTTCCTTGTACTGCACCTGTGTTCATCCACAGTTGTCGTCTACGCTATTTAAGAACGCTACTACGAAGTGTGACTTCCAGGAGAGCACTATAGGGTCATTGCTTGCGATATATTATTATATAGACTGATACAAACTCATGAGAGCAGTGCGCTACTTACTACCCTAAAGGGCACAGGGGACGCGGCTACGCTGGTGGAGATGGTAAAGCAGGGGTTAACAAATGCTGGGCGAGCGTTTACCCGCGAGGAGATACGAAGAATGCTCGGTATTGGCAGAGCGTTTACTAAGATCTTATTCCGAAACCCAACGTCACTGGCGTGTCTAGCGCTTCGCGCTCAGGGTTTTCGGAGAAGAAGTAAAGGGAGATAACATGAACGGATTCGATTTGATTATCAGGCCGGATGAAGCAGATAGCGATGCTGCCGAAGTCCTTGTTGACGGAACAATTGGCGGCTCTCCTTACCGTTTTCTTCTCGATACTGGTGCAGCGACAAGCAGCATTACCTTCGACGATTATACATCCACATTCGATTGCATCGAGAAGAGGGACTCATCAGGAGTTTTTGCAGCAGGCCACCTGGAGTTGATTCGGGTCCCAATGATTGAGCTTGGCCCGATCTGCAAACACGACGTTTTGCTCAATCGTGTGGAAGCCAATCACTCTGTGAGAGCAAATTTGATCGGGATGGATCTTCTCAAAGACTCTTGCTGCCACTTTTTATTTGATGAACAGAGGGTCGTCATTCAAGATGAACCGGAGTCTAGCTCGCCTTTTCAAGAGCTGATTCTGGACAAGAAGTTTCATCCTTACGTGACTATGCGGTTCGGAGAGATCGAGGCGGCAGCAGTATGGGATACTGGGGCTGGAATAACCCTGGCAGACATGAGCTTTATCAAAAAGTATCCCGTTTTTTTTCAGGAAGTAGGACAATCTCAAGGAACAGACTCGACAGGAACCCAGGTGGAAACGCCTCTCTTCATCATGACGTCTCCTATCATTGGGAATTATGCGTTTTCGCCTCATAAAGTAGCTGGAGTTGACCTGTCGCACGTGAATTCCCATATCGACATACCTATGGATTTGATCCTGGGCTATACTACGCTGCGTCAAGCGAATTGGCTGTTCGATTTTCCCCGCAAGAGATGGGCGATTTCAAAACGAGTCAGTGACCAATAATGAGAGTTGATCATCACTGATCTTGATTTGAGGATGAGCTAAAAATGGCTCTGTTTGAGAGGAGGCGCCGTGGGGGACGACATTGCTGAAGTACACAGCTACGCGATTGTTACCTGGCTGGGAGGAGGGGGGCCTGCGTGTAAATACCATTGATAGCAGTGGCGAGTAAGCGTTTTTTGCTGGGCAGTAAACAATACACCCTGCGAGATGTTGAATAGGAACGTTTTGGGCTGCGCCTACAGGCGATTAATCGCCTTTGGACGCGCTAAAGCGGGTCCCTACCAGAATTTCGTCGCGTTTTGCGAGCAAGGTGTTGTCGCGTTTTGTGGGCAAGGTGTTATTGCGCTTATGGACAAGCTGAATGAGGTAGGCGCTATGCTGGTTGCGTATGGACCGGAGGGTCAGACGGTGGTGGCGAGCGAGACGCCACTGGAACAATTGCAGGAGTGGTCGCGGGACAGGCGGTTGCAGTGTCCGAATTGTCGGGGAGTGGTGCATCTGCGCGGCGGTGGGGCGAAGCGGATGCAGCCGCATTTCGCGCACCAGCGGGGGGAGTGTGCGTGGAGCACGGAGGGGGAGTCGGTACAGCATATGCGGGGGAAGGCGGTGCTGGCCAGGTGGTTGAAGGGGCAGTTTCCCGAGGCGCAGGTGACGCTGGAGGAGAGGTTGCCAGAGCCGAACCGAATCGCGGACGTTTTTGTGCGGCATACGGATGGGCTGTGCCAGGCGGTGGAGTATCAGTGCGCGCCCCTGGAGATCGAGGAGTGGCAGATGCGCCACGAGGCCTACCGCAAGGCGGGCATTATAGATACCTGGATTATTGGCAGCAATCGGCGCGAGAAGCAGGAGGCCTTTATTGACGCGGTGATACAGATAGCACATGAGGCGTTATTTTTGGATTCGCAGGTGACGCCGCCGCGCACCTGGCTGCGCTGGCCGATTACGCGCCAGGTGGCCCAGGAGTGGCAGAGTCAGGTGACGCCCCAGGCACGGCGTATGCCGACGCTGGAAGGATGGGTGGGGCGGCAGGGTTATGGGGCAACGCTTATTGGGCCGCTGCATGAGATCCGCATAGATAGAGAGGGGCGGCTTCTCCATCCTGTGCGGACCAGGATGGAGGAAAGAGGCAGGCTTCTCCAGCAGATGAGCCAGGCACAGGCGCCTGAGCCGGGGATTATGGCAGCCTATTTGCGCACCTATATGGACGAGGCCATTGTGCATGGCATTATTGTGCCCCTGCTGAAGTCTTATCTGCTCGATCCAGAGCTACTGCAACGCTATAACTATGGGCGAGGACTGCCACAGCGGCCATTGAGCACGGAGGATCGCACACGGGTGGAGAAGGCTAAGGTCTGGTTGAGAAGCCTGGGGCAGAAGGGATATACGGGTGCACGACTACAGGAAATAGCGCGTGAGCTGCCTTTTGTGGGGCCGTATGCGGCTTTTGCGAGCTATATGGAGCTGCTGGTGACGCTGAGTGGAGGGTTGTAAGGGAAATCCACGCTCGTGCAGATGTGAAAGGGGCATTCCACACCCGTGCAGGAGAAAAAAGGTAGTGCTTCTAAAGGGCGCACCTACCTTTTTTCTCCTGCCGGGCGTGGAGCGCTCTCTTCCAGCAGGGCGATTAGATGGGGGATTGAAACTCATTGCTTAGATGGTGCGTTATCTTAGTAGTATGCTTCAGGACTTATTCTGTAGCTTTAGGTGAGTGAAAAGACAGACGTTCATTCATAAGGAAGGATAGAGCGGATATGAATAACTTCTTCAAGGGAATGTTGGTTGGTGTTGGCATTGGTCTGCTGGTCGCCCCTATGAAGGGCGAAGAGATGCGGCGCCTGGTGAGTGAGCGCACAAATGAGCTGCGCGGCTATCTCCCCGAAAACGAGCAGCTGACCGTGTACAAGCAACAGATTAGCGATCGTGTTTCGCATACGGCGGACAACCTGAAGGGCTATGCTCAGCAGGCTTCAAGCACTCTACAGCATACAGCTGGCAATCTGAAGAACATTGGCCAGAATGCGGCTTCGGATGTGAAGAGCACGGGCCAGGATGTTGCCAGTACCTCGAAAGAGGCGGTGCGCTCAGCGAAGAATAGCAACACGTATGGTTCGACGCTGGACAACACCAACTACTAAAGAGTTTTTGCGCACAAAAAAATGGCAGGCGGTTGCTTGCCATTTTTTTTGTGTGCCTGGGTTTAGTTGTTTTCTGCCGCCTGCGGCGGCAGGGAGAGAAGTATTTGGGGACACCCCAAACCCCGCAAGGGGCGCTGCCCCTTGACCCCGTTCCCACTGTGGCGGCAGGGAGAGAAGTATTTGGGGACACCCCAAACCCCGCAAGGGGCGCTGCCCCTTGACCCCGTTCCCACAAGCTTGCACATCGAATTGCTATGGTTGGGCTTTCTTTGGAGGGCGAAATGCGGTATAATACAAATGTTCGACTTTTGTAAGTTGGGCGTTGAAAAGGCGGTATGGTTGGGATTGAGAGGGGAGGCGTTCGCGTGATAACGGGGCTGAGGGTTCCAGTTCGTTCTCTCTGCGATGTTGTGCGCCTGGCGCTTCGCCGTGTCCCGCGCCGCGTGACTTAAAAAAGACATGTCTTACGACATGTTTTAAAACATGCTTTACCATGTCTGCCTGGTGTTGGGCATGGCACATGTATCACGGCTTCTGGCCCGTTCTGGTGCTGGATGACGTTCTGAAGATGAGCATTTATGCTTGCAATGGAGCAGGTGTGAGTGCTCATTTTGCGTGTGGTGGGCATTAGTCCATGCAAGCATGGACCCTACATTTTGATGTATCGGGATGAGAGGTAGGAGGGGGATTTGCTTTTTCGATGGGGGGTTTGTATACTAGGGGGCAAGCCTACAAAAGCTCTACTTTCTATGAGATTATTTGCTCCGGATGTTTCCCCAGGCGTGGGTTGGGAGCGAGAAAAAGGACCATGCATGCAGCGCAAAGAGCGTGTCTTGGAGGCTCTGCGCTTCCTGTGCACTCAGCAGCGACCAGGTCAGAATAGCGTGCTCAGGCGGTATTCTGGCTTCAATGCGGAAGAGGTTGCACAGCAAGCGGGCATTGATCGGACGAATGCTAGCCGAGATTTGAATCAACTGGCACAGGATGGGATGATTGAAAAGATTCCCGGGCGTCCTGTGCTTTTTGCGCTTAAGGAGAAGAGCGATGCTGAGGCTCCTTCTGTAGATAAGGCTGCATCTGTGGTACCAGCGGCACGCGATCTGCGTGTAGCAGCAGCCTCAGTGCCAAAGCCGGTAGAAGAACTTCCCATCTCGCCACTCGTGCTGAGCAGGCCACAAACGATTGTGGCTTCGACTGATCTGGGTGCGGTCATCACTAGTTTTGAGACGATGATCGGGCATCATGAGGGGCTGAAGGTGGCGATACAGCAGGCCAAGGCGGCAATTCTTTATCCACCACGCGGGCTGCATACGCTCTTATATGGTCCCAGTGGTGTAGGCAAGACCACGCTTGCGCGCTTGATGCATAGCTTCGCGCTGGAACATAACGCGCTCTCCCCGACGCGCCTTTTATCAGCTTTAACTGCGCCGATTACGCAGGCAATCCACAGTTGTTGATGGGGCATCTTTTTGGCGTGGTCAAGGGGGCTTATACGGGAGCCGACCGGGACCGGGCGGGACTGGTCGAGCAGGCACACCGGGGTATCCTCTTTCTGGATGAAGTGCATCGCCTGCCGCCTGAGGGCCAGGAGATGCTTTTTTATCTGATGGACCAGGAGCGCTTCCGGCGCCTGGGCGATATTCGTGAGCGGCAGGCCTCACTGCTGCTGATAGCAGCGACCACGGAAGATCCTGCTATAGCCCTCCTACCGACATTTAGGCGACGCATTCCGATGCTGATTACGCTCCCAGGCTTGGATGAGCGTACTTCCAGAGAGCGCTATGAGTTGATTCGCGCCTTCTTTAATGCGGAATGTAGTAGTATTGGCGCCAACATCCAGGTCGCGCCCCAGGTCTTGCAGGCCTTGTTACTCTATGATTGCCCCGGCAATATTGGCCAATTGCGAACGGATGTGCAGTTGATCTGTGCACGCGCCTACCTGGAGTATCGCACTAATAATCAGCATGAGCTTCATGTGCACCTTGAGACGCTGCCAGAGCATGTGCGGCGTGGCCTGTTGCGTATCAAAGACCTCCGGCACGACACGGATGGGGAGCAACCTGTCTGGGAGGCGACGCATATCTTTACACCGAGCGGGCTGAGCCTTAATGGAGTCGGCGAGTCGGCACGCAACCTGTACGATTCAATCAGCACAGGCCTGGCCTCGCTACGTAAAAGCGGCCTACCTGAGGAGGAGATTACCAAGCTGCTCCAGCTTGAAATCCAGCAATATTTCCAGCACTACGCACAGACCGTCACCCAGGAACGTCCCAACCAGGCGGCGCACCTGGTGGATGAACGAATCTCTTCGCTGGCACGCTCCGTCGTGCGCTTCGCGGAGGAAGAGTTACAGCGGGCTTTTCCCGAGAAGCTTGACCTGGTCCTGGCCCTGCACCTCTCCAGTATGCTTGAGCGTATGGCCCAGAGGCCCTTAATGGCTGTACCAGGGATGCAAGCGGTGCGCCAGACCTATCCTATTGAATATGCAGTCGCGCAGGCGGCCCTGGCACGCGTACAAACGGAACTGGGGATTACGCTACCCGCTAGCGAAGCCAATGTCCTGACCCTCCTTTTTACCAATGCCGATACGCTGCTGAGCGTCGAGCACGCGACCGTGGGTATCGTCATCGCCGCGCATGGACGTGGTATTGCCACGGGGCTGGCGGAGCTGGCCAATACATTGGTTGGAGCTGATTCGGTCGCGCCGATCGAGCTGAACCTGGATCAGACACCAGAGACCATCCTCAACCAGGTAGAGCAGAGTGTACGCAAGGCCGACCAGGGGAATGGTGTCCTGCTACTCGTAGACTTTGCCTCGCTGCTCTCGCTGGGAGATATGATCGCCCAACGGACGGGCATCGCAGTTTACACGGTCTCAAATGTCAGCGCCCCCCTGGTCGTAGAGGCCTCCAGGCGGGCACGGCGCGGAGAACATATCGCGCTTGAGCAATTGGCGGCGAGCTTAAGCCAGGTCGCAAGCGAGGAGAAGGTAGGGCAGAATGGTGCGGGGAACAGCAGGGGTTGGGCGGAGACGACACAGCAGGTGGAGGAGGGGCGAGGAGAGAATTTTCCAGGGCATAATGGGGAGTATGCGCCCCAGTCACGAGTCATCCTCTCGATCTGCATCACGGGCCATGGAAGCGCCGTTAAGCTGGCAGAGATTATTTATGAACGCCTGCCGGAGACACAAGAGCAAGATGTTGAGATTATCTGCATGGACATCAACATCACAGGCAAAACGGAGGCCGAGATTCAACGCCTGGTAGGCGACAGGCAAGTGGTGGGCATCGTTGGCACGATCAATCCACATTTGCCGCATATCCCCTTTATCTCGTTGACCGAGGTGCTCTTTGGGGATGGTATCGCACGCCTACGTACGTTGCTGGGCGTCACGCTCATCGATCCGGCGCTGCTTCAGCCTCAGCCCACGCGCACGACACCCACCTTCCAGGGGAGGCGCGAACTCTTCGAGGCCATCGCGCGTACCTTGAGTGAGCGCCTGCTCTTCCTGAATCCTGGGCGCGTGCTTCCACTGCTGGAGAGTATGCTGGAGATGATCGAGATCGAGGTGGGGGAGAGCTTTGATATTGATGTGCTGGCGGGCCTGATTGTGCACCTGGCAACTGTGCTGGAGCGAGGCGGGCACCAGGAGCGCTTTCTAGTCAGCGGCGAGGTGCGACAGCGCGTGCAGAAGCATTATCCGCGTGAGCTGGATGTGTGTCGGCGGGCCTGGCAGGTCTTAGGCAGCCAGGTGGGGCGGACCCTGCCGGAGGAGGAGGCGTATAATATCGTAGGTATTTTGCGCCAGGTAGATATATTCATCAATCCAACTGTGTCAATTTAAAAATCAGGTAAAGCAGAGTGGAACCCGCTACTGGCGTACGCGGCTACTGGATGGTGGAGAGTCCAAGCAAGCTTGGACCCTACATGCTGTTTCTGGATGGTGGAGAGTCCAAGCAAGCTTGGACCCTACGTGCTGTTTGAGGAACAGGCCATTGAGCACAGTAACGCACAGATAGGAGGGGAGAAGTGTGCTATGTGTGTAGCACACTAATTGGCATGAGACTTGCAGTAATAGAGAGTAGGAAAAACAACCTGGTCCGTAGTGTGCTAGAAAGCAACCACCAGGCACCAAACATCCACACGACGTGGCAGAAGGGTTTCGTATGGTTCAAGTCCTGATTGTGTGTAGCTGGGGGATGTCAACAAGCCTCCTGGTGGAAAGTATGCTAGCTGTGGCACAGGAACAACATTTTGCACTGAGCGTTGAGGCATTGAGCGCGGGCGAGTATACGTCCAGAGTGGACGAATGCGATATCGTCCTGCTTGCGCCTCAGATCCGTCATCTGCGTAAGAGCATAGAGAAGATCGCTAATGAGGCTGGTAAGCCAGTCGCTATGATCGAGCCTTTTCATTACGCGACGATGAACGGGGAGGCAGTGCTAGAACAGGTCCAACAGATCCTCTCCGGTGTGGGAGAAGAGTAATTAGATATCTGTATACTTCCTGCCGACCTTCGGTCGGCAGGAAGTATACAGATATCTAACCAGAGATGGGTGTACCGTGAATAAGATCATGGAGCGGATAAGCGAGATTTTTGAGCGCTATTTTGTGCCTCCGTTGGGGGCCATCGCAAGTAGTATCTACTTGCAGGCGATTCGCGACGCCTTCATTATCTTCACGCTGCCACTCATCATAGCGGGAAGCCTGTTTCTCATCATCGCCAATCCGCCCATTGGGGCACTGGCCGAGTGGCTGAAGCCGTACCAGAACGCGATCCTGGTGCCGTATGAGCTTTCATTCGGGTTGATGGCCCTGTTCCTGGCCTTTGGCGTGGCGCATAGCCTGGCGCAGTACCGGCGTACGGAGGCGGTTCAGCCAGGAATCCTGGCCATGGTGGTCTTTCTGATCGCCAATGTGCCGGTGACGAATCTCAATGAGCTGAAGTTGGGGCAGATTCTGCCCTCACTGGGGGTCAGGGTCTGCTGGTGGCTATTCTGGTGGGTATTGGCACCACAGAGGTGGTGTACTGGTTTCGCAATTCGCGCTATACCATTCGCCTCCCCAAGACAGTGCCGCCAAACGTGAAGCGGGCCTTTGAAGCGCTGGTACCCACACTTTTCCTGATCACTGTGATCTGGTTATTGGAGTGGTTTATCAGCTCCCATACGATTATCGCGGATGGGAAGACACAGCAGCTTACACTCCCGCTATTACTCATGGAGGTCTTCAAGCCACTGGTCGTGGTGCAGGATAGTTATCCAGCGGCGATTTTGGAGATCATCTTGATGATGTTGCTCTGGTCGGTAGGCATTCATGGCATGAACATTGTTACGGCAATCGCCCTGCCATTCTGGCTTACCACGATCTCAGCTAATGCCACAGGAGGACATGGCATCGTTACCGAGCCATTCTTCCACATCTTTTCGCACCTGGGTGGATCGGGAGCCACCTGGCCGCTCGTGATCTATATGCTGCGCTCACGTTCGTCGCAGCTACGCACGGTAGGCCGCGTCGCCCTGGGTCCCGCGATCTTTAACATTAACGAGCCGGTCACCTTTGGTGTGCCGATGGTGCTCAATCCATTGATGATGATACCGTTTATCCTGGTACCCATCATCGTGGTGAGCATCAATTACCTGGCGTTCTCGCTGGGGCTCGTGCATGTACCGATCGTGATGCAGCCATTCACCGTTCCCGTCGGAATAAGCGGGTTTATCGCCACTGGAGGAGACTGGAGAGGCAGTGTCCTGCAAGGCGTCAATCTCGTGATTTCCGCTTTAATATATTACCCGTTTTTCAAGTCCTGGGAACGTATTCTGGTAGAGCGTGAAGAACAGGCGACACAGAAGGAGGCTGAACCCGCGCGTGTAGCGGTAAAGCCTGCTAAAGTGATGCCTGGCTGAGGCGCCGCGCTGCATAAGCACGCGCTTATATATCACGGTACCGGAAGAAGGGAGGTAATGAGCGGCAGAACGCCTTGTTTGTAAGTGTCCAGGTATGCCTGGATAGGGACTTATCCCAAACATTTATCGTTCGATGATGAACGGCACGTGCGAACATTCGATGCTCTCAATGAAGTTGGGTTTCCATTGGAAGGGAACCAAGCACAAGCAATTGGAAGGAAAAGATTCAGCGATGAAAGTATTTCGTCAGCGCAAGCCCCTTTACGCGCTCTTCGCCATGCTCGTTTTGACGATGCTCCTGGCGGCCTGCGGCAACAGCAGCAGCGGCGACAACACCGGCAGCAACACCGGTAGCGGCAGCACCGCCAACGGCAAAGGTTGTAAAAATGTCGGCGTCCTGCTCCCCGAGACTGCCAGCTCCGAGCGCTGGGACAGCAAAGATCGTCCTCTGTTGACCGACGCCATCACGAAGGCAGTAGGCCAGGCGCCTCAGTTCTACAATGCTGAGGGAGATGCCACCAAGCAGCAAAACCAGGCTGACACCGCCCTGACCAAGGGTGCCTGTATCCTGGTCGTCGCGCCTTTTGATGGTCAGGCCGCGGCCGCGATCGTCGCCAAGGCGAAGTCCCGTGGCGTTCCCGTCATTGCCTATGACCGCCTGATTCAGTCCAAGGACCTCAACTACTACGTCTCCTTCGACAACGTCAAAGTTGGTGAGCTCCAGGGTCAGTACATCGTCGACCACTACAAGGACTACACCAAGAGTGGCACCAACATGGTCATGATCAACGGTGCCCAGACCGACAACAACGCCATCCTCTTCCGCCAGGGTGCGCTGAGCAAGCTGCAGCCCCTGGTCGAAGCCAAATCATTGACCAAAGTCTATGATCAGTACACCCCAGCCTGGGACAATGACAAGGCCCGCACCGAGATGGACGGCGCCCTCAATGCCCAGAACGGCAACGTTCAGATCGCTTATGTCGCCAACGACGGTATGGCCAACTCCGTCATCGCCGCGCTGAAGGCCAAGCAGCTCAATGGTAAAGTACTGGTTACCGGCCAGGACGCGACCGTTGCTGGCCTGCAGAACATCATCCTGGGCGACCAGATGATGACTGTCTACAAAGCCATCAGCAAAGAGGCGCAGGCCACCGCTGACCTGGTGAAGGCCATCTCTGACGGCACCGACACAGCTGGCGTCACCAATGGCGCGACCACCAAGACCGCCGATGGCGGCGCAGTCCCCTCGGTCCTCGAGCAGCCTGTCGCGATCGACAAGACCAACGTCAAGACCGTGCTTGATGACAACTATGTCACCAAGGGCGATCTGTGCAAAGGTCTGCCCGCGGGTGCTGGCGGCATCTGCTAATCAGCCTCACACAAGGAAGAGTGGGTGGTTCGCAAGAGTTGTCCACTCTTCCCCTCTTTCAGATGGTGCGCGATGGACTCCGCGAGGTGAGAGCCTCTAGCGGAGTCTATCCCTGAGTAAACATAATAGTCGAGCAATTTGGGAGGGTTCTATGGCTGATCAAGTGGCACGGGAGTCATCAGCGGCCTTCGGTGGCAGACCAGCAGGACAGCCGATTTTGCAGATGCGTGGCATCGGCAAGCATTTTGGCGCGGTACGCGCACTAAATAATGTAGATTTCGAGGTCTATCCAGGAGAGGTTGTGGCCCTGGTTGGCGATAACGGCGCGGGCAAATCGACCCTGGTCAAAACGATTTCAGGCGTTCAGCCAGCCGACGAAGGTGAAGTCCTGGTCAATGGGCAACCGGTCGCGCTGAGCAGCCCACAGACCTCCAGCCGCCTGGGTATTGAAACTGTGTACCAGGACCTGGCGCTATGCGATAACCTGGATGTCGTCTCTAACCTGTTCTTAGGGCATGAGTTGACCACAGTGGGGGCGCTCTCGGAGATCGAGATGGAGCGCCGCAGCCTGGAGGTCTTGCGGACCCTGGACGTCAAACTGCCTTCGGCACGCGCCATTGTCTCCACACTTTCAGGTGGGCAGCGCCAGTCAATCGCCGTTGCCAAGACCATTCTACGCAACGCGAAGGTCGTGCTTCTCGACGAGCCGACCGCGGCCCTGGGCGTCGCGCAGACCAAGCAGGTTCTCAATTTGATCAGGCGCCTGCGCGAGCAAGGCCTGGGCGTTGTGGTCATCTCACACAATATGGCCGACGTCTTCGAGGTCGCGGACCGCATCATTGTCATGCGTCTGGGGCAGCGCGTGGCCACCTTTGACGCCAATACTACCACTAACGAGCGTGTCATCGCCGCCATTACAGGCGCCGAATTTGGCAAGTCAGTCTCTAACGGCAACGGCGTACCGGGAGGAAAGTAAGAATCATGAGCGATGTAGTAGAAAAGCCCAACACCCGGGGCACAAGTGCCGCGGGCAGTGTTGAGCGAGCAGAATATACACAGAAGCGGTCCCTGGGACAACTGTTGCGAGGCGACCTCGGTTTTCTCCCAGTCATGCTCACACTTGTACTTGTCGTTGTCTACTTTACCATCACCACGGATGGTCTGTTCCTCAAACCAGCAAACCTGTCAGACCTGCTGCAACAGATCGTCAACATTGGTATTGATGGCCTGGGCGTGACCCTGGTGCTGTTGCTTGGCGAGGTTGACCTCTCGTTGGCGGCGGTGGGTACCTTTGGCGCGGTCGTGACAGGTGTGCTCTCGACTCGCATGGGCGTGGATCCCTACGTCGCGATGGCGGCAGGCATTCTGGTAGGCGCATTGGCCGGATTTATTAACGGTCTCTTTATCGCAGTATTGCGCGTCCCCTCATTCATCGTCACCCTGGCGGGTTCAATCGGGTACGCGGGTCTCTTACTGTACCTGCTCAATGGGCAGTCAACCTTGATCGTGCATGACCCGGTGATTGTCTCCATCGCGGGCACCCCCTTCAGCTTCTTGCCGGACTGGCTGGGAGTTGGCGCACCAACCGTCATCCTGATCCTATACGCCATCTGGCAGATCATTGAGCAGATGTGGCGCAAGCAGCAAGGGTTGCGCGTGAAGTCAACCTTGAGCCTGGTAGCCAACATCGTGATTCCCTTCGTCATTGTCGAGGGCGTAATCGCCGTCCTGGAGAACACCCCAGGACCAGTCAATGGCACCTTCCTGGGAGTGCCAAATAGCGTCGCCATCTTCTTTGGCCTGCTCCTGGTAATGTGGCTTATCATGACGAAGACGCGCTTTGGACGACACGTTTACGCGGTGGGTGGCAACATGGAGGCCGCGCGTCGCGCTGGTATTAACGTCGTCCTCATCCGTATCGCGGTCTTCACCCTCTGCTCGGCCTTTGCCGCCCTGGGTGGTATCCTCGCCGCCTCGCGCGCCACGGCTGTCGCCAGTGCCGTTAGCCCGACGCTGACCCTGCAGGCAATCGCCGCAGCCGTTATTGGTGGTGTGAGCCTCTTTGGTGGTCGTGGCACTGTCTGGGCCGTCGTGCTGGGCGCACTGATCATTGGTGGCCTGGAGAATGGTCTGGACCTGCGTAGCCAGGGTACCGACATCAAAGAGATCGTCGAAGGTAGCGTCCTGGTCCTGGCTGTGACCGCCGACGCGCTGGTACGCCGCGCACAGTCTCGCAGCAGCAGCGGACGTTAAGAGAAAGATAGTGAATGATATAATGGGGCATGGCGGCCAGTGGCCGCCATGCCCCATTATATCATTCACAGAAGGTGGTAAGAGTTTGTGTTCTATCTGGCATTGAAGCGTTTTGTGGGAATCTTCTTTAACATCCTAAATGTGGGGCTTGGTGGCAACCTCCCTCCATTTGCCTGTGTCTGCGTGATCGTGGAAGAGGACGGCAAGTTCCTGGTTGTAGAGCGACCAGAGGGCGAGACGGCCTTTCCTGGAGGCTTTATGCGCTGGCGCGAACAGCCTGAGCAGACGGCACGACGCGAGTGCCTGGAGGAGACGGGGCTTGAGGTCGAGGTGCATGAAATTGTTAGCTATGCGACCATCAGTAGTCCGGCCTTCAATCGCCTGAGCACGGTCAACTTGATCTTTCGCGGGAGCCGCGTGGGCGGGGAGCTGCACCCCAGCATCGAGGGGCAGCCAATCTGGTTGACGCGAGAAGAGCTGGAGCCGAGGTTGGATGGTTTCTATTTGCATATTTATCAGGATTATAAACGGTACAGGAAGTAGGACGGTGCGTGGGGGCACGACGCTGCTAAAGCACGCGTCTACATATCAAGGTATGAGGCCTATCGCGCCTTGATATGTAGACGCGTGCTTTAGCAGCGTCGTTATTATTTATACGTATTTTTCTTACTAATGAAGTATAAAGAACATTTAAATATTTATTAGCAGAAAGCACTATATACTCACTATTAGAAAGTATTATAAATTTGCGCAAGCAAAAGGGATGGCTGAAATGAAAAAACGAGTAAACAAATTTTTCTACTTTGGTATGCTCGCGTTTATTCTTGCCAGTTTACTAGTGATAGGCCCGCCACCACGGCATAGCCATGCCGATGGAGGGGGTAAGCTGATCGTCATTAGTTTATCGGAGCAGACTCTGTATGCGTATGAGGATGGGGAAGAGGTGTTTGAGACTGCTATTACAAGCGGACAACCGGCCCTCCCTACCCCTACCGGTAATTTTAGTATCTTTAATAAGCAGAGTCCGACGACATTTTACTCACCCTGGGGGAAAGATTCGCCCTACTACTATCCACCGACCACGGTGAGCTATGCTATGGAGTTCGCGAGTGGCGGCTACTTTATCCACGATGCCCCCTGGCGCAACGAGTTTGGTCCAGGCACCAATAGCGAGCACTATGAGGAGGAGAGCGACCAGACGGTGACAGGCAGCCACGGCTGCGTCAATATGGCGGTAGATGACGCGGGCTGGCTCTACAATTGGGCGCCGATTGGGACACCTGTGCAGATCACGGAGTAAACAAAAAGACATCGCCCTCTGCGAGAAGCAGTCGAGAGAGTAAGTGAGTGCAGGCTTACGCTCTCGGCTGTTTCATTTTTGGGGAAGCAGATTCTGAAGGCAAGCTTTTAGGCAAATAGCTGCTATCTATTCAGCTTATCTCAAGTAGTACACTTCATTATAATATGTAATAGCAGATACAACATATAATAGCAGGTGTGAAATATGTATACCGCATTATGTGGCTTGAGGGAGAGACGATGGATGTTGTAAGCGAATCTTCAGCCGTGAATGATGATAATGCTCCTGGTAATCGAACCTTGCTGGCTCGCTTTATTCCAGGGCTGCCCTCCATTGAGATCAGTACCAACGTCGATCATGAGAAACAGCTCTATCCGCTCTCACCCACTACCCCAGAGATCAATATCGGACGTCATCCTTCCAATGAGATCGTAATCAATCGCCCGACCGTCTCTGCCTTCCATGTACAGATCATTCGTGACAATAAGCAACTGACTTTGATCCATCCGCATCCGAAGCGCCATCACACCTTGAATGGCCTGACCTTTCAGGGCCGTACCATTCAGGGTGATGAGCAGTTCCGCCGTGTATTGCAACGCGGCGATATCTTCCGTATCAGCGATGAAAACGGTACCTTTGTATCACTAATCTATAATGATGGTTCCGGTGAGGAACAGGACCCGGCTCCACAGATGCCGCCTATTCAATTGGGTGAGCCAGTCATTACACTGGGTCGTGCGAGCGATAACCGGGTTGTCCTCCAGCATCCTCAGATCTCGGACCACCATGCGCGGCTTGAACTGCTACCGGGTGGCGGCTACCGTATCATCGATCTCAACAGTACCAATCATATCTATGTAAATACTGAGCGTGTCCATACTCACCAGGTTCTTGCGAATGACGATATCATTCGCGTCGGTCCCTACAAATTTACGTATAGCGGTAATGAGCTAACTCAGCAGGATGAGAGCCAGGGTATCCGTATCGATGCGGTCAATTTGCGTAAAGAGGGGAACAAGCACGTTATTCTGCTCAATGATATCTCACTGGTCATCCCGCCGCGTAAATTCGTTGCCCTGGTCGGTGGTTCCGGTACCGGTAAGTCTACGCTCATGGATGCACTAAACGGCTTGAGCCCTGCACATAGTGGCTCAGTCCTCTATAACGGTCAGGACTACTATGCCAATCTGGCAGCGTTTAGTTCACAGCTCGGCTATGTTCCGCAAGAAGATATTATCCATCGCGAGCTGACGGTAGAGCGCGCTCTGTACTATGCGGCGAAGCTTCGTCTGCCACATGACTTTACTGAGGCACAGATCAATGAACGCATTGATGAGGTGCTGGACGATGTTGAGATGCAGTTCCGCCGTGGCCTGCTGGTGAGCAAGCTCTCTGGTGGACAACGGAAACGTGTCTCGATTGCGCTGGAACTGCTGGCAAAGCCCAGTATCTTCTTCTTAGATGAGCCAACCTCTGGACTCGATCCCGGTCTGGACCGTAAGATGATGATGCTATTGCGTAAGCTGGCAGATAAAGGGCATACGATCGTCCTGGTGACACATGCAACGAATAACATCAATGCGTGTGACTACATCTGCTTCCTCTGCCAGGGTGGTCGAGTCGCCTACTTTGGTCCACCGAATGAGGCCAGAGACTTCTTTGGGAAGACTGACTTCGCTGAGATCTATAGCGCGCTAGAACCAACCGAGGAGCATCCGGAGATCCCAGCTGAGGCGGAGACCCGCTTCAGACAGTCGCCCGATTATCAGAAGTATATAGCGGCCCCGATACGGCAGCGCCAGAGCCTCGCGAATAATCAGGGGAATCCCGCTGCGAAGACGCTCAAGCATGCCAAGCGCGGCAATCCGTGGAAGCAGTTTATACTGCTGAGTATCCGCTATCTAGAGCTGATCTATAACGATAAAGTGAATCTGGCAATTCTGGTCCTTCAAGCTCCGATCATCGGTGCACTACTCTTTGGGCTATCGGTACATGGGATGTTTGACGCGAATAAGATCGCGACCTGCGCGACGCATGTGCAACCGGCAGATGTGTATTCAGCACCAACAACCGATTGTACCTATCTGGTCAATTTCTTGAAGACGCCTCAAGGTCAGCAATTTGCCGCGAGTAAGAATATGACCGTGGATCAGGTACTGGACGCCGCTATTCTCCCTGTATCGGGTCAGGACGCACAGAAGATCCTTTTCATTATGGCGTTTGCTTCGATTATGTTTGGCTGTCTGAATGGCGCTCGCGAGCTCGTCAAGGAGACACCCATCTATCGCCGTGAGCGCTCGGTGAACCTGGGTCTGATGCCTTACCTCTGCTCGAAGTTTGTGGTACTGGGCGCCTTTAGCCTGGTGCAGAGCCTGGTTCTGGTTGGTGCAATCGCGCTCTTTACGCCTTATCGCAATAGCGTCTTCTTACCGCCGTTTCTGGAGATCTATATCTCGCTCGCTCTGACCGGTATCGCGGGCTTGATGACCGGGCTGCTTATCTCTGCGCTCGTGCCCAATAACGATCGCGCCATGAGTATCGTCTCCCTGGCACTGATCCCGCAGGTCATCTTCTCAGGAACGATCTTTAATCTAGATCAACCGAAGTTCCTCCAAATACCCGGTGCCCTCTTCGCTGCTCGTTGGGCGATGGCGGCCATGGGTACCACCGCTGGTATTCATGCCAACAAGGTTGAAGCTGACAACTTCTCGTTTGTCAGTACGATCTTCTCAAGTGTCAATGGTAATATGCATGCTCAGGCCTTGCAACATCTACTGCTCTGCTGGGGAGTATTGGTAGTTATCACCGTTGTGCAGGCGCGGATCATCGCCTGGTGTGTCAAGCGAAAAGATATCCGCCATTAATGTTCTTTGCTCTGCTTGATTGGTTGGGTTGAGTATATTACTACAAAAGCGGCCAAGCAAGCAACAAGTGCAGCTGAAAAGCTGTAGCAAGCGGCATTGTAACTTAACCGATGGTTTTGCAGATGTGAGGGAGTATAGTTTTGCAGGTGTAACTTTACCCATGGTTTTGCAGGCGAAGAGAAGCATAGTTTTGCAGAAAAATGCCGTCGACTGAGCTTGATGACGAAGCAAGCCGACGATGTTTTTCCGCCTTCATTCGAAAAGGGTCTTATTGGGGAAGCATAGTTTTGCAGAAAAACTTCACGAATAGTAGAAGACAGGTATAAGGCAGAAGCGCTCCAAGGTGGTAGGCTTCTGCCTTCGTCTCTCATTATATTCACCAGCATATATGTTGGTAGAATGGTCATTTCATCTCTGCCGCCCCCTCCTCGATGGGAAACCCTTGCTTGCTCCACTCATTGAAGCCGCCTACCATACTCACCACATTGGCGTAGCCCATCGACTGGAGTGTCTGAGCCGCCAGCATCGAGCGCCCACCAGAGGCACACGCTACAATGATGTGAGCATCCCGCTTCGTTGTGAGCTCTGGTTTGGCGTAAGGCGTTGTCGGGTCGGCATACCATTCTAGCATGCCGCGTGGGGCTAGTACTGCCCCTGGAATATGTCCTTTCTCCCACTCAACGGGTTCCCTGACATCAAGCAGCAGACCAATTTGTCCCTGATCCAACTTCTCTCTCGCCTGTGCGACGGTGAGTTCTGGGATGGTTTTGCGGGCTTCGGCAACAATCTGAATTGCACTCTTCCCCTGTTCGCTGTTCGGTGTTGACATGGTTCTTTTCCTTTCTTCTCGGTATGATAATTAGCGAGCGTTCATTGAAGAATTTCGTATTGCTTTCGTCTTCCTAAGCATAAGGAAAATGAGGAGAAATGTCACCATTAGAAAGAATGGAAAAAGCGGTAGACAAGCCCAGCAAGAAAGAGTAGAATGCTTGTGTTCGTGATAATACGTGATAATTGTGTATAAGTCTCCTTATCATCTGGGAACAGGCTTATGAAAGGAAAGGCGACGTCGCCTGATCTCCTGAACGAACGCGAACAAGAGATTTTGAAGCGACTATCAACCGGATTATCAGATCAGCAGATTGCCGACGAGCTCTTTCTGAGTCCAAATACCATTAAGTGGTACAACCGCCAGATTTACAGCAAACTGGGGGTCAAAAGCCGTACTCAAGCTATCGCGTGCGTGAAAGACCTCGGTTTGCTCGAGAGCAGGGTCTCGACGTCGCCGCATCCAGTATCCAGGTCCAATCTTCCCCCACAGACCCTCCTCTTTATCGGGCGCAGCCGTGAAATTGCTGAAGTAAAGCAACTGCTGGACACATCCCGTCTACTGACTCTCACTGGCACCGGAGGAACTGGCAAAACGCAGCTGGCGTTGCGGGTGGCGGCAGAGGAAGCTTCAGCATACGCTGATGATGTCTGCTTCGTCGACCTTACTCCCCTCTCAGATTACACTCTGGTGACAAAAGCCATCGCCTCCGTGCTTGGTGTAGTTGAACGTCCTATGGAACCCCTACCAGATACCCTGAAACGGGCGCTCGCCCAACGAGAGCTGTTGCTGCTGATTGACAACTTTGAGCATGTGATCAAGGCAGCTCCACTGGTATCCAAGTTACTGGCAGCTTCTTCACGCCTGAAAATCCTCGTCACCAGCCGGGAGCCATTGCGCATCGCAGGGGAGCAGGAATACCTCGTCCCGCCGCTCTCACTGCCTCTCGCTGAGGCACCTTCCGTTGAGAGCCTCACCAAATCCGAAGCAGGTCTGCTCTTCCTTAGACGTGCACAGATGACACTGCCCCGCTTTACGCTAAGTGAAGTTACAGCCCCGGCGATTGGGCGAATCTGTATCCGTCTTGATGGGTTACCGCTCGCTATCGAACTGGCTGCGGCGCGTTGTAAACTGTTCACGCCGCAGGCGTTGCTGGAGCGGTTGGAAGGAACGAGGGATAGCTCGCCTTTGCGTCTGCTCGCAGGCGGTTCACGTGACGCCCCGCCGCGACAACGAACCCTGCGCGACTCCATTGAATGGAGCTATAACCTGCTTGATGAGGATGAGAAACATCTGTTGGCGCGACTAGCAGTTTTTCGTGGGGGCTGCTCGCTGGAAGCCATCGAGGGCATTTGTGGTGAAGGTCTATCCATTGATGTGTTAGACGGGCTGGCATCCCTGGTGGATAAACATCTCGTGCAGCAGAAAGAGATGCCAGGCAGTGAACCACATTTTGTCATGCTGGAAATGATCCAGGAGTACGCACGTGAGCGACTGAAAACAAGCGGTGAAGAGGAAACAACGCGGAGACGGCACGCCGAGTATTTTGTTGAGCTGGCAGAACGTGCCGAGCCAGAGTTGCGGCTGGCAGGGTACGATTATTGGTCTGGGCGTCTCGAATTGGACATGGAGAATATCCGTGCGGCTCTCTCCTGGTCCTTGAGCAGTGGAGATGTGGCGCTGGGCATACGATTAGCGGGTGCTCTCTGCCTGTTCTGGTACGGTGATGGGTATCATGTTGAAGGGCGCCGATGGACCCAACAACTCTTAGAGCGGCTTGATGAAGTATCTTTGGTGTATCATCCCAAGTTCCTGCTCAGCGCTGGACATCTAGCCTTTCTCTACGATCTCGATGCCGGAAAGCCCCTGTTTAGGAGAGCGCTTGAGATTTCCCGTGATTTAGGGGATCGGCTCCAGATGGCCTGGGCACTTGCTTTGCTGGGCTATACGATGTTGCGAGAGCAATCTGCAGCCATGCCTCTCGTTGAGGAAAGTCTAGCATTGTTCCGCGAACTTTCTCATCAACCAGGGATGGCGCAGGCGCTGAACATCATGGGGGAAATAGCGCGTTTCAGTGGGGATGATGACCTTGCCAGGCACGCTTATGAGGAATGCCTTGCAGTATCCCAGCAAACGGGAGAAACACGCCGGATCGTCTTTATGTACAATAACCTCACCTACATCGCCCTACATGAAGGTGAGGCTGGGCGCGCCAGAGACCTGGGACGCCAGGGGCTACAGTTAGCACGCGCAATCAACAATAGGCTCCAAATAGCAACGGATCTGGCGCTCCTCGCAGGGGCCGTTGGTACGTTGGGCCAGCCGCAGCAAGCCGCACGTTTGCTCGGCGCTTCAGAAAGAATCCTGGAGAGATTGGGGGCCTTCCACCAACCGAATGACAAACGGGAGATAGATGGCATAATCGCCGCTGTGCGCGCCCAACTCGATGAGGAGACCTTCCAGGCTACCTGGGCCCAGGGACGCGAGCTGACACTAGAACAAGCCGTGGCCCAGGCGCTTGATGAGTGAGACGTCCAAATTTCAGGCGATTCGTAGTGGCCTTTGACTAAGCAGAACATGAGGTCAATTTCCTGAAATTGCTTAAATGATTGCAAAATCTTTTAAGAGGAAGCATAGTTTTGCAGAAAAACTTCGGACCAGACATAGATTTAAGTATTCTTCCATGAAAGTGGGTCAGGAAACACTCCAGGATCTTGATAGCTCATAAGGCTGATGTGGACAGACATACTCACAGTATCGACAACCCATGACAAATATGACATTCGCATGAGTGTTGTTTAGACGGCAAGCCGCCTGGGCCTCACTGCCACGGCCTCTATCCCCTGCCCGAAGGAATCGGGGAATGCTTTGCGCAAAATATTGTAGCTCGCGTTCACATCGGCGTGGATCCGCCTTCCACTGGCCGCCCGGTACAAGCCACGCCGCTCTCGTTTCCCACTGAAGCTCGGTTTCTCGGTTCGCTTCGGATCGTAGGTGGGGAGCGCGTCCAGGTCCAGGAAGGACGCCTTGCTGGTATAGCTTTCCTCCACCAGCACTACCTCGATGCCCACGAGCTTCGCCTTGTAGGTGAGCATTTCGATGAACCGGGCATGCGGGATCTGCACGAAGGTCTGGTTGGTTCGGCATCCCAGGTTCACCTCTTGCTTCCAGAGGGGGTTCTTGCCCACCACCAGCGTTCCAATGCCCTCCTCGACGAGGTGGTCGATGATCCGACGGCTTGCCGTGTGCAAATAGGCCTGCACGCGGCGATGGCGCTTCGCCGTGATTCGATCCAGTCGCTGCGAGGTAGAACGGTTGGCCTTGGTGAGCTGGCGTTGGGCGTGGGCACGCCGTTTGTTATAGGACTGGTTGAGGCTTTTGAGCGGGTGGCCGTTGACGAGCAGGGGCTGAAAGCCAAGCTTGGTGCTGGTACAGGCGGCCAGCGTGTCCACCCCCAGATCCAGGGCCGCGATCAAGGTGGGATCAACCTCGGCTGGCGCGGCCGCTTGCTGGTAGACGACTTCGACGACGTAGCCATCGGTGCGCGGCACGATGCGCACCTGGTCGAGCGCCTCCCAGGGAACGGCGGTGTCGATCTCGATGGGCAGTCCCGAGGGTACCAGCTTGCCCGTCTGTTTGAAGGCTCGCTTGCCCAGGGCTTGCTTGTCGTAGATGAGGAGGAAGCGGCCTTTTTCCTTGTGTTTGTACTTTGGGATGTTGGGCTTGCCGGTGAACGTCTCGGGGTGCTCTCGCCACGCCTCGAGGGCCTTGCGAAACGCCTTCCAGTTCTGGTCGATCTGGATCAAGAGGGAGTTGGAGACCTTGCGGGGGAGGGCTTGATAGCATTCCAGGTGCTTGACGCGATGGTAGATTGCTGCGTAGGGCAGGTATGTCCCATCCTGGAAGAAGGCTTGCCGGATCTGATAGGTCGCCTGATTGTACAGGTTTTTCGAGGCGAAGGCGGCCTGGTCAATGCAGCCATAGCGGGGATCGGTGGTGCGGATTAGATGTTGCTCAACCAGTTGCATCCCTTGTGTCACTCCTTCAACATGGCTTCTCGGAAGCAAGTATAGCACATCCGTTCGAAATCTGCAAGGGAAAAGCAGATGTCACATGACAAGAGAAAACCCATTTGTCATCATTTGTCATCATTTTGAGACACTAGTTTCAACACCTCAGACCCGAAAAAAGTACGTGGATACTTCTGAAAACAACCACTAAAGGAAGAGAGATACACGATAAGCACGAGGAGACTGGCCCGTAATTTTCTGAAAAGTAGCATAGAAACGGCTTGCCGAATTGAAGCCAACTTCCATTGCGATATCCAGCACCGTACGATTGGTGGTCGCGAGCAAGCGCTGAGCATGAGCAATACGATGTTGCGCGAGGTAGTCCATGATCGTGATCCCAATAGTTTTACGAAAGAGGTCCGTCGCATAGCCTGGATGCAGGCCAATCGCCTGGGCAATCTGCCCAAGTTGGAGCGGCTCCATGTAATGCTCAGTGATCAGGCTGATCATGGCTTCGACTGGTCGAGGCAGGCGCGTCGTTATCGGTTGGGTGGGAAGTGATGGATGCAATGGCATTGATTGGGCAATACGCCGTAAACGGGCTTCCACTTCCAGGAGAATGATCTGCTCATAATCAGGCCACTGCACTTGGAGGTCGTGGTGCCATTGTGAAAAAAGCTCATACTCGCGCTGACGCTCTTTCTGATCCCAGATCATCTGACCTTGCAGCACTTGACGGGTCATCGCTTCCGGCAGGTGCCATTGGAGAAAACGGCCAGGAGGAAACGTGAGCCAGTGGATAGTGGTGTCTGGGGCTGCTTCAAGAATGAAGTGCGGCATAATGGCCCAGAATACAATGAGTTGGCCTGCCGAAACGACGATCTTTTGCTTGCCAAAAAGATAGGTGATTGATCCTCGTTCAAGAAAATTCAGTTCGACTTCATTGTGACGGTGAGGGCGACCACCTGCCTCGACATTTACTGCTCCGCTGGAGAGCCCGATGGTTTCGATGATGCACGTATTGTCCATCTCCTGATGCATGGCAAAGATCTCCTGAAAATATGGGATAGTTTTGGGTGAAACAAGGAAGATTCTCCTGCATTTGTATTGTATCCTCATGCCAGAGCCGCAAGCAAGGACGGCAAGGAACAAGAGCCGAAAGGAGAACAGATATGCTAACACAGGCACAACTTGACTTTTTCCACACGAATGGGTATCTGATTATGCGTGGGCTGATCGGAGGCCGAGAACTGGCACGATTGCAGGAGCAGGCTGATCACGTGATTGTGCAAGGGGTGGCAGGGCAAGGGAAACACCATCTCTATCGTAGCTCTCCAGATGGAAAGACAACCTACTGGAGATCGGAGGAGATGTGGCAGCGCGATCCCATCTTCCAGGCAGTCACGGTCAACCCTGATCTGTTAGAGAACATCGGGCAATGTCTTGGTCAGGCGTTTTATCCCTGGAACGATTCGTTAGTAGTGAAAGTCGCGGGGGCGGGTGCTCCTGTGGATTGGCATCAGGACCCACCCTATGGTGATCAGGCGCGCGAACGGAGTTATCCCGTGCCCAACTTCACCACTGATATCTACCTGGATCACTCAGGTCCCGAGAACGGGTGTGTCTGGGCGCTTCCTGGTTATCATCTGGTTGGTCATGTGGATCTCGAACATCGAACATCAGATGCACTGTTTGAAGACAGTGGTGCGATCCCCATCGAGATGGAGGCTGGGGATGTCTTGTTCCATCCCATTTCACTTCCTCATGGTTCTCGTGCGAGCACTTCACGACAACAGCGGCGGATCTTCTATGTCCATTATCTGGCGGAAGAAGTGTTCGCGGATGCCTACCGAAACGATCAAAAAATGCACTGGGGTGAAGAGAAACGTGCGCAGATTGAGCAGATGATCGATGCACGTCGTGCTGAAAAGTGGGAGATCCCTACAGAGAGGCAAACCGTTCGCCTGACAGATGATGGCTTTGTGTTTGTGGGTACTCCAACGACTCCGCGCGCCTACTGGGGAGAATTGAGCGCAACATTGTCTCCAGAACGAGTTGCAGCGATGAAGCAGTTGATACCTCTTCAGAAGGGGATCTAAAAGGTAGGATATGGGGAAGCCTAAAAGGTGTGCGGCAGGGCAAACAAGAGATTGTCTCCTTGCTTGCCCTGCCGCACACCTTTTAGGCTTCGCTAAGCCAATATGTAGGAAGCATAGTCTTGCAGATTCTGCAAAACTCACTGGTAAAATGACGGCACATGTAACTTTACCCATGGTTTCGCAGACTATGGGAAGCATAGTTTTGCAGAAAACCACGAGGATCTGAGCTCGTATGGGATGCTCAGTTTTCATGGATTTCCGCGTCTTTATAATTGGCGGTCAAATTGAGGAAGCATAGTTTTGCAGAAAAACTTCAGGCATAGTGAATACGCACGCCATTCCGCCTTCCAACTCGAGCTTCGCCCGCTGAGCTCCCGCGTTTCTCGGATGCGGGAAGATGGAGGGGAAATCGGACTTCCGCACGCGTGGGCGCTGCCGCCTGCTCAACCCGGTGAAAAGCCGATGCGTTTCGCTCTGGAGCAGCCGAGAGTCCAACCGGTAGAGACCCCGAGGCGCCTCTGAGGCCGGTGTCGTAGCGATCGGTACTGATAGGGGGGAACAGCCCGACCAGCGCGTAGGGAAGCCATCCGGGATCGCTCCTCGCCGATGCCGCTCCCCCAATCCGGAGACTCGCCTCCTCCCAGAGGGTTAGGAGCCCGGCCGCCTGTGGCGGCATAACTCGCTCCCTGCTCGCTCAGGGCGAGCCCCTGCCGTATGCGGCGCGCAACGTCACGGGTGTAGGCTGCTGGCTCAGCCTGTTCCTCTCGGAGCACGTCCTCGGTGTACAGATATAGTTGGAGGGCCTCTCGGCGCCTCCCCTGCCGCGCTAGCATGGTCATCAGCCGACACAGGGCGTCTTCGTCGGTTGGGTTTTCCTCCAGAGCGGCGAAGAGCCACTCCTCGGCCAACGATACCTGCCCGTCTTCGAGGTAGAGATCCACCAGCTTGAAGAGCGCACGATGCCTGGCCCCGTTGATCGTGTGCCTGCGACCTTGTGCCCACTCAGCGCACAGGTCGTCCTCGAGAAACTCCCCCCTGGCGAGGGCCAGCGCGTCTTCGAGCAAAGGGATAGGGCTCTGCCCCCGGTGTTCGACCCGCATAGCGCCGGACACCTGTGAGAGAAAAGCGTCGGAGTCAACCCAGAGGCGGTGTTGCCCCGGCAGTTTGAGGGCCGTTTCCCCCCCGCTGCGCAGCGTGAGCAGCATGACTCCAGAATCGCCCGTGCGCAAAATATGCCTGCGGAGTACAGAGGTGGCCGAATCGAGCGCGTGCGCGGCGTTGATCGCCTCGTGGTCGGGCCAGATCGCCTCGATGAGCTCGCTGCGGAGGCCCCGACGCTGCGCGCGGCAGAGCAGCACCTTCAGCAGGGTCATCGCTGGCCCGCGGTTCCCCCACTCGCTTCGCGCCACTCGCTCGTACCGAGGCGGGTCGCCCTGATCCCCCGGCACGAGCCGCTCGAGGGCGAATTCGCCGAGCGTAGTGATCCGCATCAGTGGGAGCTCGGCACGGCTGAGCTCGTCAGTTTCATGCATTATCCGCATATCTCCTCCTGTGCTGCCTGAACCATGGCGATCCATGAGAAATCTGCCGCCCCGAAAGGGGCTCCCCTTCAGCTCGACCGCGCACCGGTTCCCTACCAGATTATAGCAGGGAGGCCCCGCGCCGCTATGAGGATGTCGTGATCCTTCGTGAGCTAACCGTGAAAGGGGCCTTCACCGGTCCACGCTCTTCCTCTCCCTGCCTATTCTTAGGCAACCGCGAAAGGGCGGAAGGAAGGTTCCCGCCACCCATGCTCCGGGCGGTCCCCGCTGTTGCCAAATGCCGTGAGAGAGCTGTGAGGTAACCGCCTTTCCTCGGTGAATGCCAATGCGGAGGCCATGAGGAAGGGATGCTATGGTAGCTATGGAGGCCTGGAGCGGCAACAAAGAGAGAGTCAGGAGGAGTAGCAATGGAGAGGCAATTGCGGATCATGGTGTTGGATACCTCGGTTACTTCGCGCAAGATCCTCGAGGTAATCGTCAGCCGCGAGGGATACGAAGTAGTCTGCTTCGGCGACCCGCTGGAGGCACTGCGCTTTCTCAGCCGCTACGGTCCCGCTGACTTGCTCTTCCTGGGCATGGACCTCCCCAACGTGGACGGTTTCGGCGTACTGAAGTACCTCAGGGGCGAGCCCCATTTCCGCTCTATGGTTCCCATCGTCCTCCTCAGCAGTCGCGACGGGATTCTACGCCGCTTGAGAGCCCGCCTGACGGGCGCTCAGAAAGTGGTGAGGAAGCCCCTAGTGCAGTCGCGGATCGTTTCCATGATTTCCGAGTACCAGCGTTGGAGCACGCCTGTTAGTAGCCGGGCCGTTCCAAAAGGCTAGGGAGGAGCCAAGCAATGGAGCGAACAGAAGCAATCCCTTACGAGCCCGCGCCGGAGGCGATAGCGCGCGCCGCCTGGTTGCGCCTGCAACTTCTCTCCTGGTTCCGGAGCAGCGGGCGCTCCTTCCCCTGGCGCGATCCGCGTAGGGAGCCCTACGAGATCGCGATCGCTGAGATCCTACTGCAGAAAACGACCGCCGCAACGGTAGCCCGAGCCTACAGCGGATTCATCAAGCGCTACCCATCGTGGGCGTCCCTCGCGCTGGCCCGCCTGGAGGACCTGGAGAGCGAGCTGAAACCGCTGGGGCTCTGGAGGCAAAGGGCGCAGGTGTTACGGCAGCTTGCGCAGTCGATCGAGGAGCGCGGTGGCACCATCCCCAGCTCCCGCGCGGAGTTAGAGCGCCTGCGGGGCATCGGCCCCTACACGGCGAGCGCGGTACTGGCCATCGTGTACGGGCGGACCGAAGCTCTCCTCGATGTAAACATGGCAAGGCTCCTGGTCCGCTTCTTTGGGCCGATCGGGCTGTCGGGGAAGGAGCGCAGCAGATCGCTCCACCGGCTCGCGTCGCTCCTGATTGAAGGGGAGCATTGCCTCCAGGTCAACTGGTCGGTGCTCGATTTCGGGGCGCTCGTCTGCAAAGCCAGGAGGCCCCGCTGCCAGGAATGCCAGCTGAAGGTGGAGTGCTGGTACGCCCGCACTCAAATCACTCCCACCTCAGATGCTCCTTCAGGCTGACGAAGCGCAAGTTACCGATAATGATGTGGTCAACCAGCTCGATATTAAGAATGCGACCTGCCACAACGAGCTGCTTCGTGCTCTCGATGTCCTCTGGACTAGGGGTTGGATCGCCGCTGGGGTGGTTGTGGCAGAGGATGATACCCGGGCAGTTGCGGATAACCGCGGGGCGGAAGATCTCCGCAGCGCGCATAACCGAGCTATTGACCGTCCCGTGGTAGCGGCTGATGTTCTCGACGACCTGGTTCTTCGTGTCTAAGAGCAGGATGCGCAGTTGCTCGTAGTCCAAATACGCCATCTCGAGCATGACCAAGTTCGCGGCGTCCGTCGAGGACCTGATGCGGTAGCGCTCGTCCGGCTGCAGCATACTCAGCCTCCTCCCGATCTCGAGCGCGGCCTTCACTTGCGACGCTTTCGCCTCTCCGAGCCCATACTCGTGGCAGAGCTCGCTAAAATCGGCGCGCATGAGCCCGCTGAGCCCTCCGTACTTGGCGAGGAGCCGGTTGGCCAGCTCGAGTACGCTCCCCTTTGTGCTGCCGGTACGCAGGATGATCGCGAGCAGTTCTATGGTCGAGAGCGCCTGCGGGCCGTAGCGGCGCAGCCGCTCTCGCGGCCGCTCGTGGCTTGGGAGCTCGCGCACCGTCACGTGGTATGCCGATTTGGTATCAGGAGATACCGGTAGGCTTTTTTCAGAGTAATCCATGGCTTGTTACCCCCCTTTCCTGGGAACATCACCCAACACCCTATTCTCAGGAGGCAGGGGCGAAAGTGGAAGCGCCGGATCAGCAAGGCACGCACTTTCCTTGCGGAATAGGCGAATAGGGAGAGGTTCCCATCATCACATTGTGGCAGGGAGACCTCTATGCCTTCAGGCTGTGGGAGGAACAGCCACTCTCCTTTCGACTAAGCAAGTTGAAGCCTGCTGAACGATCTTCAGCTTTTTGTAGCTTGCGCTCGCACTGATCTTCGTTCCGTCTAGGGTCCGCAAATCAAAGTAGCCGGAACTTCTTCTGCCAAAGACAAAGCAGACCTTACCTTGATATCTCACGCAATCGAATAAGCGAAATTCATGCACGTATTTCGGTGCTGTGCTTCTTTGCCTCTTGCCACCCTTCCTGATCGTTGCCTTGTGCAGTTGGCGGTTATTGCGTCTGACGTATTTGACCAGATACCAGGTCCCATCTGACTGAGCCAGAGGATTGCCACTAATACACCGTGCATCAACCATGTGAGATTTCTCTAACTTATGAACGATCCTCTGATGCTTCGTGATGTACCCATAGGTCTGATACACCCGCGGGAACTGAGCCCTAGCCTGTTCGTAGATCTTCCAACGAATCATTCCCATCTGGGTCGCATCGCGAAAGCCGTTAGAACGTTTGACAATCTTACTCTCCTGGTGCGTTCGATGAATGAGATCGTGGCAGGTCTCACATAACG
The DNA here is from genome assembly GCF_016587415.1 of Ktedonobacter sp. SOSP1-85. GTDB lineage: Bacteria > Chloroflexota > Ktedonobacteria > Ktedonobacterales > Ktedonobacteraceae > Ktedonobacter. Next base: position 1,121,953 of record NZ_BNJI01000001.1, read on the forward strand.
TCACCAGATTATCAGGCCGATCGCCCCCAGTCTTCCTGCTTTCAATATGATGCACACTCAGGACAGGATCTTTCGACTTTCCCTTACACCACTGGCAACAGTGGGAGTCCCTCGCGAGCACGTATTCTCTGACATTCCAGAAGCCCAGCTGTGGACCTTGTTGATACTCCACCCCTTCGATCTGTGGATTCAGGATCTTCTGGAGATCAAATTGTGCGGCCTCAATCGTGGTCTTACTCACGGGCAGGAGTGTATGCACCATCTTGACTGTTTTGAGATGTGCGTCCACTTTATGTTGGATAGATGGAGCGATCCAACCATCAGGCTTTTTCCGATTGAGAAACCGGGCTGATCTGTACCTTGTCGTGCGCCCCCTTCTCGCACGACGGAATTGCCGACGTGTGGCAAGGAGTTTCTGAATGTCAGTGCGTGGTTTCACCTCTGCCTCAAAGAGCACAGTGTTCTCAGTGGTTGCCGACACTCCTATATGCTGAGTGCCAGCATCAATGCCTAAAGAGATCGTTTGCTTGTATCCACTACTGCCGTAGAGCAGTTGCAGCGTAAAAGGTACCATCTTGACCACTTTCGCTTTGCCCGCTTTCAAGAGCAGTCGGGCCTTTCTGGGCTGGCAAGGCATGAGTGGTTCGCCGTGGCAATTTAAAATGTAGATGAACATACCATCTACCTCCTTTCGGAGTGTTGTGCTCTTCGTCAATGTTTCACTGGCTTGTCGTGTCGGCACCACTGATCCCACCCATGAGATCTGTTTAAGCACCAACGACAGAGCGAGCCACTAGAGCAGGCATGACAGGGTGTCCTGACCAGTGAAACGGAGTCCAAGCCGGACCAAGACTAGTCAAGCAGGGCTTGTTCGCACAAGCCAATGCCCTTTGAGGGCATTGGGTTCTTGACAACACCGGATTCCCAGCTGCTACCTCGTATCTGCCATGGGTCAGCGACTGGATCTCGCCTTTGCACGGCACCGAACCCCTGTGGGGCATCCTCGCAGCGCCGGAAAGATCGCGCATTTCTACGGTATTTGGCGTTCCGCCGCCTCGAGGACACAGCGTATCGCGTTCTCCTCACCGACAAGTTGAGACAAACGTGCACAATACGCCCCTATATTTTCCATCCGAGCCGTGATGAATTGGTGTTTCGCGGCCCCACTGCAAAGACCTGATAGCCCGACCTTGGCGGCACTATACTCGTCTTCGATCCGGCGCAGAAGCTGCACCATCTCGCTCTGATTCTCCTGCATTGCTTACCCGTCCTTTCGAAGAGGTGCAAAACGTGTTGATCGCAGATGAGTTGATCGAGAGCCCTGCCGGGCCCAGGGATCCATCCTCACTGCGATGGTAACCCATCGGCCTCTCCTCTATGGCGGCCGTACTCACTGTATTCACATGGGAGGTCACGAATTCCTCCCGAACCGTGCCTCTCTCGCGGAAAATGCAAGCCTTCCCCATTTGCAGCAACCGAAGCGCATCCCTATATCTGCTGCGGCAGAGTCCGACAGGCGATACGGAGGGAAACCGAAGACGGGCCCGCGCAGAAAAGCAAGCCCACGCGATTGCCCGAAAGATCCCCGAGGGGCAAATAGCACGGGTACTTGCCGCACGCAACACCCCGTCCTTCCTCGTAGTGGCAGTTCAGGCAAAACCGAGAAGTTGTCAAGGGCTTAGGAATGCCCAAGCGCAACGAAGGGCCGCTACTGATCCGAGACAGCGCCGATTGAGCGCTTTCCCCGTTCTCACCGCATTGGCAGTGGCACCGCGCTCCAGTTTGCGCGGTTTGCCTTTCCCGCTTGGGGGGAAGGCCAGACTTGTCTACCCGGATCTTTCAACTTTCCCATGAAGGCCCGTGAGCTTCTCGTGAACTTTTGTGGGCCTAAGGTGAGCGTGGTTTGCTACCATTGCAAGGGAGGATGGGGCGGAGACAGGCACTCCGTTCCCTCGTTTCCAGAGACAGCGCCGATGCTGATCGTGCAGTCGCCAAACGGAAGGGGAAATGCGTGGCGCACTTCACAGAAGACACCTTGCAGAGGATTCTCATCAATCCGTTCTACGCCATCACCGCTGCCCCGCAGCTGACGGAGCAGCACATGGAACTCGTGAAGGAGGCTGATTGGGTACAGGAGAACACCTCTCATGTCAACAACCCGCCCCCTAAAACGGGGCGGGCTAGTGGGGAGGGCTAACCGCAACGCAAGTGTTGACTAGAGGCCACAATCCGCTCAGCCTTGTGTTGAGCCGCTTGTGGAGCAGCGATACCGGGCTAAGAAATAGTTCGATCTCAGGCTCATGTGCTAGAGAGAGAGCAAAAGTACGTCCAGATGCCCCCCTAGTCTGGACCACTACCTGCCGCGCCCAAGCAGATGGTCACGGACCTATGCCTGTATCGCCACCTCGAAGGGGAATATAACCACGGCTTTGACCGTGCGTGCTCGGAATCGAGCAACAGTTTTTGAGCCTTTCTGCTAAAAAGGCTCTCCCGCAAGGGAAACTACCAACAGAGACGAGCGGAGGCTAGCGCCGTCCGCCCGTGTTTCCTCCCGCAGCCTGAAGGCATGCGGGTCTCCACACGGAGTGAACTGTGATTGAAGTTCACAAAGTGCTCTTTGGACTCACCGCCAGGCGCGCTGGCATCGCCGCGCACAAAGCGCTCAATGTTCTCGGCGACCAGTGGTATGTGAGGTTATAAGCCAGGTAATTGATGTATGTCTACTGCAACTAAGCAGAGACACGCATCGCTGTTACTGAACGCAAAGATCGTTGTTTCGTTTGCATCAGCCCGTAAGGAACGGCCGCCGTGCCCCCTACGGGGGGTCCTCCCCGGCTTGCAAAGACCGGGGCTCCCTGGCCCGTATTTCTGTGGAGGAAGTAGATGGCAAAAAAGCCTTTTAGTGTCGATTTACTTGCAGAGCTGGTGAAACATGTCCCTGAGGGATACCTCGAATGGCGGCAGATTCATGAGCATTTTGATGTAAAAAAGATGAATGGCTCCTGGAAATCAATAAGCACAGAAGCCTCTCAGAGAGAAGTAGGGTGCAAAGGATTAACTTTTTTTGATGCTTCTCGTGTGTCATGGAGGGATGTCTGTCAGAAGCAAAAATGGGCTCGCCCACAAATTCCAGCAATAACAAGCGGTGGGACAGTGGCTGGTCCAACCATTCAAGAACTGGCGCAGATGCGAAAGCATCGCATTGACGAATTAACCTGTCCCGATGAGATTCAGGCTATCCTGCGACTCGACCAGAGCGATGAGGGCTGTCTTTGGCTTGAAAGCTTTGGAGATATTCCAAATTACCACAGTGTCCTGATGAGGCTCCAGGAGCAGAATATACTTGCTCTTTCTGAAAAATTTGTTTTTGATCCTCTACGTGTCACAATCAGCACAAAACTTACCGCTTTTTTGACCAGGCGCAGACGGGAAGAGCAAGACGTATCAGAAGCCATAGCGACCCTCACATCCCATGTCACAGGCATCTTTAACGAAGACCAATGGAACAGCCTGTTCAACGACCGACAGCGGCACTGGCTGATTCATCAAAAGCAGGTCAGCAAGATCTCCCTGACCACCACCTTTCCTCCTCGCGAGCATTGGTGGATGAGGCGCGGTGATATTGATGAGAAAATAGCCCTCCAGTACGCAAAATCCCAGATGAAAGCGCTCGTCCAGGCAAGGGAGGAGCAGTGGAAGAAGTTGCTTGACCTGTGTGGAGAGACCATACGCCCGGGGGCGAAAGCAGGCAAAACCAATCGTATGCAGGTTGTTAGTCGCAGTTATCGCACGCAGCCCGCGGCCAGGAGGATTGGTCTCCCTGAGAAAGCGTTTCTTGCAGCTATAGAGCAGGGGATTGTCCCGGCATTTAGAGACCCAGATGGCCTACTCCGTATACCAGCCTCAACCGTTGACGCCTTTGCCACTCATGAAGAACTTTATGAGAAGATAGCAGGTTTTATCATTCTGAAAACTCGTGACCTGGCAGTAGCTTGTGGAGTCCATCGGAGTAGCATGTACCGCCGCCTGCAAAAACTCGGTATCTCAACAACGAGAGCCAGCTGGGGAGAAGTCAGAGAGCGCTGGGAGTTGCCAGCTACGTACGTACTTTACCAGAAAGTGCTCGATGACAATTGGCGAGCTATTCAACAGGCAAGGAAAGCTGCGGAAGAAGAGCGGCAGAAACTTCTCCTGGCTCAGAAAGCTCGTGAAGAGGCAGAAAAGAGCGTGCTTCGTGAGCAGCTCATTGCAACCTTCCCGGACTGGAGACGTGAGCAGCGAGCGAATCAGCGAATCAAAGTTCTGCTGGGCGAGGCTAACAGCGGAAAGACCTGGGCCGCGCTTGAACGATTAATTGCTACCGGCAGCGGCTGGTATTTGGCACCGTTGCGCCTGTTAGCCTATGAAATTTATGACGCTCTTAATCGCAGAGGGATTGCTTGTAATCTCCTCACAGGGGAAGAGGAGGTTGTTGTAAGAGGAGCACAGATCACTGCCGCCACGATTGAAATGTTCGATGCCCGTTCTAGAGGAGGGTGCGTGGTTATCGATGAGGCTCATATGTTAGGGGACCCGGATCGAGGTTGGGCCTGGACACGTGCTCTGATGGGGGCGCGTGCGGAAGAAATGCTCGTGCTTGGGCCGCTTGCTTCTCGACCTCTCGTGGAACGACTTCTTTACGCTGTTGGGCAACCGTTTACTTTTGAGCAATCTTCCCGTCTCATCCCACTCAGGATGGCAACAACTCCCTACAAGTTGCGAGATCTTCCGGCAAGAACCATTGTGGTCGCCTTTTCTCGAGGCATGGTCCTGGCATTAAAGACCGATCTGGAACAGATGGGGCGAAAAGTCTCCATCGTTTATGGCGCATTGCCGCCAGAGGTCCGCCGTCGGCAAGCTGATCGTTTTGCCTGTGGTGAGACGGAGATCTGTGTGGCTACCGATGCGATTGGCATGGGTTTAAACCTTCCCGCAGATGCCGTCTGTTTCTATGAAACGAAAAAATATGACGGCAAGAGGGTACGCCCACTCACCGCGATGGAGGTTCACCAGATCGGGGGGAGGGCGGGACGTTTTGGCCTTGCTGAGCAAGGGATTATCACGGCGCTCAATAAGGTAGATCTTGATTTTCTCCGCCAGCAATTTGAGCAGACTCCTTCCCCAATTAGGCAGGCATATGTAACTCCATCGGTTTCAGACCTGGCCCTGCTCCCAGGGAGACTTGCTGCTCGCCTGCGTCAGTGGTGTGAGTTGGAATCTATCCCGGCAAGTATGCGATCCTTCATCAAGACTGCCGATCTCGGGGATCGCATTGAGCTGGCTTCTATGCTACAACCAGAGGAAGAAGCAGACCTGGGCTTGGGCGCAGCCGTCAAATTGACTCATGCGCCAGCACGACCGGAGTCGCGCTTCTACTGGCGATGGTGTGCCAGAGCGATTGTCAAAGGGGACCGCCTTCCTTCCCCTCCAGACCCACCCAAAGATCTCGCCAGTTCTGATGACCTGGTACGAGCTGAGCAGGTAATAGCCTGTGCCGACCTATATCTGTGGCTAGCTCGCACTCCTGAGTTTCGACCATTTGGCCCCTGCTATGGAGAGATCCGCAGAGCTCGCTACGCTCTCGCAGAGCGTATTGATCAGGCTCTCCTCTCTCGGCTGGACACTCGCAAGAGATGCGCCTCTTGTGGACGTGTCCTTCCCCTTCGCCATCACTATCGGCTCTGTGAGAACTGCTACCAAGATCGCGGCTATGACGACTGAGATGACGATGTAACCTGGCGTTGTCCTATTAGGCAGTTGAGATCGATGAGAAAGTAGTGCGACTTCGTTTTTCTGCTTTCATATGTACTGTGTCTTTTCGAGGAAGCATAGTTTTGCAGCGAAAAATGGAAGCATAGCTTTGCAAACTCTGCAAGACCATGGGAATAATGACACAGGCTGTAACTTTACCCATGGTTTTGCAGAGAAGAGGAAACATAGTTTTGCAGGAAGACGCAGTTTGCTAAGCTCAATGGCAAAGCAGGCCGAATGCCTTTTTCCACCTTCGTCCGAACCAGGATCTTTTCGGGGAAACATAGTTTTGCGGAAAAACTTCAGGTGTAGTAAACTGCAAGGACACCAGCTTGAGTTGATGTTTGCAGCAGACACAGCCATAATTTGGTAGACGACTTTGTTGCTGTAATCACAAGTATGGCAAGTCGTATCTCTAGGTGTCGCTCTTTAGAGCGAGCCGAAAAAATCAGACAGTGCGTTGGGCATGTCATGCAACCGAGGGGAGACAATAGGTCTGATGACTGAATTTAACAAAGAGCAGGCGCTTAGTCGCTATATCGAACTGTGGGAGAGGCGACATGCTGAGTTCGATCAACTCCCTGATGTCAAGCGCAGAGTCGCCCGCGGCGACTACGAGTTCTTTTCGAGCGTTGACGTCGAATTGCATGAGCTTCAGCAGGAAGCACAACGAAATGGCTTTATCCTCGACTCAAGTTGGGACGGAAGCGATCTTGTGAACACGATAGAGCAGATGACACCAGAGGAGCATGAAGCCTATCTTGCCGAAGAGCAGGCACAAGCTCTGGAGGACCTGAAGTGGAAATACTCGGAGGGACTGCTTGAGCCATGAAAGTCAAAGGAGGCATCAAATAAGTGTCTCTTAGCTCTTACGAGCGGTAAATAGGTCATCGCGCCATTCCACAACCGTCCCGATGGGAAACTGTGAGGCCGCGGTGACGATCTTTGCAATCGTCTTCTCAACCCCAACTTGCGGCCATCCTCCATCTCTGAGGGAAAAACGGATCGCTTGCTCTAATGCAGGACGTCCACCTTCGAGCAGAGCGACTTTCATCGTCGTCGTGCCTGTTGAGGAGTGTACTCCGCACAAGGAGCGACGACACCCACACGCTCCATCAGCCTCTTCGCCCTCGCAAGTGAAGACTGGGAAGGTGACAATCTCCCCTTCGGGCACGAAGCAGAAATCGTTGTCGCGTTGTCCTTGGGTTTGCCTTGTTGCAACGAAGATAGGAATCGGTGTACTCATGCATGTCTCCTCTTCGTCATAAGGGATCATCAGTTTTATGGCTTCGCTACTCAGCCAAAAACTGAACTTTTGTACTATTTTGCCATAGTTTCATGCTATTGTCCACTCTTAAGAAGAAGCAAAAAAACGATAAAAACAAACGCCAGCCAGAACATTGTTTTCGTCCTTGCTAGCTGGGAATTCCACCGTAACTCCGAAATGAAATGAGCACGAAGTGATCAAAAAGCTGATTTGAAGCTCCGAAAAATTCCATGCTAACCCCGAAAAAAGGAAGCGATTCCAGCGTAACCCCGAAAAAAGTACATGCTTGTTCCATGCACTAATACAGCTATTTTGCAGTTACTCTTTTGATGGAATTGTGATGAAAGCAAGCAAAGATCGGCTTATTTGAGAACGGATGACCGAAGTAGCCAGCACAGCCATCGAGATTCTCAAAACGCTGTATCACGCACCACGAGCGAACGCTGTCTGCGAACGCTTTGTGAGGAGTGTGCGGCAAGAATACCTTGACCATCTGCTGATCCTCCATGAGAAGCAACTCCAACGCGTGCTCAATGAGTATAAAGCATACTTCAATCGGGCACGACCGCATCAAGGGATTCAACAGCAGATTCCCGAAGTGTATGGATCTTCTGGTGCCCCTCCATACGAGGGAACCAAGGTGGTAGCAGTTCCGATCTTGGCTGGGCTGCACCATGACTACCAATTGATAGCCTAAAGAGACGCAAACAGAATTAACAAGACAATGAGTGATAGAGGTGCATCACTATGATACTGCGGTGTGAAGGTACCTGTGGAAGCTCTCTTGCCCATCTTTGCATGTCTTTCCTAAGCATATTCTCCCGCACAAGCATCTGTTTCTCTTGCATATTTGAGGCCTTTTCTCGCTCTCAAGTTTCATGCACCAAACAAATAGAGAAAAGGAGAAGGCGAAGATGACAATTTTGCGAACGGATGTACCAAGTAGCCAGTACAGGAACCGGCTGATAGTACAGGCTACTCCGATTGAGTCCCAATAACTGAGCCTGCACGCTTAAGGAAAGGTCCGCCTTGCTCCTGTCTATTAACTGGATCCGCTCATCGCGAGTCAAGCAGGTGGCCACATTTTTTTTGATCCAGGCCAGTTGCGTACTCAACTTCCCAATCTCGGCGTACAATTCCTCTCGTTCTTTTTCCCAAGCCGCTTCTTTGGCTGCCTGATCTGTTGCTGCCTGGTCATTGAAAGCTCCTGGCAGAGCTACGAGCGCTTGATCTCGCCATCGGGAAATGACATTGGCATGCGTTGCATACTCCGAAGCAATTTGTGAGAGCGTTTTCTCCTCTCGCAGGATCTCCCTCACCACTTTCATTTTAAACTCAGTCGTATACATTTTTCTTATGACCGACATGGTTCCTCCTTCCACCTTCAGCCACCTCAAAAATTTGTCTTAATTATGGGATCCATTATACTGCGCGATCGTGAGTATCTCGTGAATTTTCGTGAGTCAGCGGTAAGCTGCGTTTGGTATCATAGCTGGAGAAGGAAGATGCTCACCGTTTTCTCTGACTGTTTCTCCCACAACAGGGGAGGCGTGGTATCAAGTAAGTGAGGCCCGTGTGGTCTCAAATGCTCCTAGATCCACGTGGGGAGAGGAGGATATCCCCGGAAAGCGTGCATGACAATCGACCGGCGAAAAAGGGGTAATCTTCGTAATCACTCCCTGAAAAGGGAACATAGGCTTTATTGGAATTTCTTTAAAAGGAAGAGACTATACAGTAGACTCTTGGGTATTGGCTACCTTTGTGATCGGAGCCGAAAATCCCACATGGGCTAATTGCAGTCTCTAGTGCAGGTGAGATGGTATCGACGCTAATTCCATTGGTGTCAAGCGACCATCGGTAGAGCGTGCAAACCGTATGGTGGAACGCGATCTTTGGGGCGCAAGGCTCTGGAACCTTGCGCCAGCACGCCCGCTCTGGACGGTGCAGTGTGAGCGCGTTTGGTCGGAAGAGGCAGGTGGTCAGCTTGCACGATTATCGAAGCAACAAACGATTAACCCAGGGAGCAAAGGTCAAGGAAGGTCGAGCCTTGATCTGGAAGGCATTCCGCTCCAGGTCGGCTGCAGAAAACCGGCGTACCTCAACAGGTAAGGAGAGCCATCCATTCCCTACCTCTAAAAAAGGAACGCCTCTTTCCTTCCCCTGGCGAAAGTCAGGAGTCTCCAGAGGGGGAGCCAGATGAAAAGCTTGGCCTTTTTGAAGCAAGTAGATCATGACCGCAAAGTGGCGATTTATGCGGCAACGCACGACGGCAAAATGAGGAATTTCGCATATCATGAGGAGCTTGGAGAGTGCCGTGAGACATTTTCTCGATTGCTTCAGGATGTTCAGCAGGGTGAGATCGGAGTAGTGATGATGCCTGATGCCGCTTGTCTGTCGATTGAAACGTCGCCGGGCTGGATGGAGGCATTTATCCAGGTCGTCAAACAACACAACGTCCTCCTTGGCGACCATGGACATGATCTGGTTTATGATTTGCGCGAGGAAGAGGATGAGGCGCAGTTTCGGGATCTGCATCCACAGGGCGAATACGAGAAGGCGAGGAATGCGCCCCGTTCTCTTGTCGATGCTCTCGCACAGAGTCCTTTTGCTGCTGCCTTGATCGAGAGGGGGGAGAACTGGTTCCTGGTAACAGACCTTGAGAAAAAAGCCCAAGACGCCCCCGTCTATTGTCTTTCCAGCGGGGCAAGAGGGAAAGAGACGGATATGTGGGGAATGGGCCCATTGAAAGACCTTTTGGCTACTCTCGCCCCCTACGGGATCACCGAAAGAGACGGCTGGTCGCCTGTTCACACTGAACGGAAAGGCTGGCTCTTCCGCATTCAACAGCAAGAGGACACGATGGCCGAGCAAACAGCTGCCGCGCTGCACCGACATGAAGGGACTCTACCTCAAGGCGCGCAGGTGAGCGTGATCTTGAGAGGTCAAGGGAAGGTGCGGAGCAAGAAAAGACGGAAAAGAGGAAAGAGAAACCAATGAGAGAGCCGCCGTACTTCACGCGCGAAGAATATGCATTGACGAAAGTGACGCTTGCCCGCAAAGACGTCCCAGCCGAGGCCCTCACCCTCCTCTCCGCATGGATCGAGGGGGAACGCCTGCTGGTGGATGGCCGGGAAGGCGTGGGTGGGATCGACTTCTGCCGGATGGATACAAAGGCCATCGCGCCGCTCCCTCATGTCCTGGTTTCTTTTTTCGCCCGCTGCCCCTACAAGCGCAAAGCTGGGTACTCCCCCAGGTGGAGCGGCTTTTATCTGCTCCTGTACCATGATGTGGAGGAAGGCTGGAAGCTGGAACGGATACGAAAGGACTCCTCCTACGCTCAGTTTGTCCCGGTATTTGCGGCGAGAATCAAGGCGGGAGAGGAGATCAAAAAGCGGTTCGGGAGCTATCTGGGAAACCATCATGAGTGAAGAAGAGAAAACCTCAAACTGCCCCTAATTTAGACGTGCTTGCCTGTAGAGCAGCACGAAAAAGTGGTTGTCTCGAAGAATACCGCTGGCGACCGTGCCCTGATCGTTCTTTTAGGGCAAGTACGGACGAAGTAGTATCATGCTATTCATAGGAGGCGGAGTGGAGCACTTACTATGAGTTTGCCATTGTAGACGTTCCTCTCTGTTCCCGGCTCCCTGTTGGAGAAAATAACTCCGGCAAATTGCCGGAGTTATTTGAAAGGTGGCTTACATGTCGGAAGAGCACGAGCAGATTGAAATCACTGGTAACGAACTGCATCCATTCTCGCATTCGTCCGGGTGGGATGGCATCCATCAAATCTTCTATCAAGGACAGAATTGGTATCGCGTCGTGGATGTGATCGATGCTCTCGAGGTCGCCAAAGATCCCGCCGATTATTGGAGCGACATGAAACGCAGGATACGAACGGAAGGGTTTAATGTAGTGCGCCAGGAGATGGTACAGTTTGAACTCAAGTTGCCCAAGGACAAGCGGTTGCGCAAACATGACTATGCTACCCGCCAGACTATCCTGAGACTGCTGCAATCCATTCCTAGCCCGAAGGTCGAAGAGTTTAAGCTCTGGCTCGCAGAGGTCGGTGAGCAGCGCCTCAAACAAGAGGAGATCGATCGTGTCGAGGCCGAATTGGAACGGGTTCGCGAACGATACCAGCAGCAGGGCATGAACGAGAAATGGATCGAGGACCGTATCCTTAATTTGGTCGGGCGCAACGAACTTACCGATCAGTGGCGCCGACGAGGTGCAGTCGAGCATTTACACTTTGCCAAATTGACTATGATCCTTCATAAGGGCGCGCTGGGAGTGACACCAGAAGAGCATAAGCAGGTAAAGCAGCTTCCCAAACGCGAGAATGTTCGCGATCATATGGATCGCGTTGAACTGGCCTTGCTGACGCTGGCCGAGGCGACGGCAACCACCAAGCATATCGAGCATGACACTCACGGTGTTGAGGACCTTGAAAGAGATGCCCGCGAGACAGCAAAGACGAGTGATACCATACGTCAACTGACGGAGCAGGATCTAGAGCGCCCCGTGGTGAATCCGCAGAACTTTCTGAAGAAGCTGAAAGGAAAACATGGGAAAAAACCAGCCCAGCTTCCGCCAGCTGAACAAGCTACCTTATTTGACGGCCAAATGCCTGATGGGACAGAAAATCAAGGTAGCTCCTGAGTAGCCTTATTCTCTTCCCGAAGATTTGTTCTGTATAATGGCTGCAGAGAATTGTGTAACTTTACCCATGGTTTTGCAGAGAAGAAGATGAAGCGTAGTTTTGCAGGAAGACGCAGTTTGCTAAGCTCAATGGCAAAGCAGGCTAGCTGCCTTTTTCCACCTTCGTCCGAACCAGGATCTTTTCGGGGAAACATAGTTTTGCGGAAAAACTTCAGGTGTAGTAAACTGCAAGGACACCAGCTTGAGTTGATGTTTGCAGCAGACACAGCCATAATTTGGTAGACGACTTTGTTGCTGTAATCACAAGTATGGCAAGTCGTATCTCTAGGTGTCGCTCTTTAGAGCGAGCCGAAAAAATCAGACAGTACATTGGGCATGTCATGCAACCGGGAGGGAGACAACAGGGCTGATGACTGAATTTAACAAAGAGCAGGCGCTTCATCGCTATATCGAATTGTCGGAGAGGCGATATGCTGAGTTCGAGCAACTCCCTGATTTCCAGCGCAGAATCGCCCGTGGCGACTACCAGTTCTTTTCGAGCGTTGACATCGAATTGGATGAGCTCCAGCAGGAAGCACAACGAAATGGCTTTCTCCTCGACGCTGGTTGGGATGGAAACAAGCTTGTGTATACGATAGAGCAAATGACTCCAGAAGAGCATGAAGCCTATCTTGCCGAAGAGCAGGAGCAAGCGCTGGAGGACCTGAAGTGGAGATACTCGGAGGGACTGCTTGAGCCATGAAAGACAAAGGGGCATCAAAGCAGCTGGTGCAAAGGGTGAACTACCCCTGAGCTGAAGACTCAGGGGCTTCGCAAGAAGCCTGAGTTCACCAGACTCCTCATCAGAAATGGTGAGACCGTTTGAAAGGTCATGACACCTGCGGTTGACGCATCAGACCGCTGCTCTGTCGCCTGGATTTAAGTAGGGCTGAGGAAAGGCCCGGTGATCCAGGCCTAACAAGCCTTTTGAACCTTGTCGAGATGAGGACGGATTCTCTGCATGGTCACAGTGCAGAGATACGCATCACCCGGCGCTTGCCGGAGCATTTTTCCGAAAGGAATCGTATGAAGAGTATCTATGTCGTATCACCAGATAGGGCGCCGCTTATGCCTTGTTCTGCTGCGATTGCCCGTTTGTTACTCAAAGAGGGAAAGGCCAAAGTCGTCCGCAGAATCCCTTTTACGATCAAGTTGTACGCACAGCCAGAGCGTACCTACACACAACCCTTGACCTTGGGAGTGGATACCGGAAGTGCGGTGATTGGTTCGGCTGTCGCGGATGAACAGGGCAGCATCTTGTATCTTTCTGAAGTAGAAGTGCGCAATGATATTGCCACGACGATGAAAGCACGAGCCACCCATCGTCGAGATCGCCGCAACCGAAAGACACGCTATCGGCCTGCACGCTGGTTGAATCGGAGGAATTCCATCAAGATCGGGCGATTCTCCCCAACCATGAGAAGCAAGATCGACGCCCATCTGCGAGAAATCCGCTTTGCGCAATCTTTGTTGCCAATCACGTCCATGGTGCTGGAAACAGGAACCTTTGACCCACATGCACTCAAAAACCCAGAGGTGCTGCGAAAGAAGTGGCTGTATCAAAAAGGGATGAACTACGGGTATGCGAATACCAAAGCCTATGTGCTGACACGAGATGGCTACACCTGTCAACACTGCCGGGGGAAATCAAAGGATCAACGACTCGAAGTGCATCACATTGTTTTCCGAAGCCAACACGGAAGCGATGAGGAAAGCAATCTCTTGACGCTCTGCAAGACCTGTCATGAAGCCCTTCACGCGGGAATGATGACGCTCAAGCGCACCGGCAAGAAAAAAGGGAATCTGCTGCATGCCACCCAGATGAACAGCATCCGCATGCAATTGCTGAAACGCGTTGAGGCGGAAGAAACGTGGGGCTTCGTGACGAAAGAACATCGATTGCTTGCGGGACTTCCCAAAGAACATGTCTTTGATGCCGCCATGATTGCCACACGCGGAAAGAAGCCTGTTTTTCAGATACAAACGGTGCTTGTCAAGAAATGCATTCCAGATGGAGAGTATCAGCAAACCAAAGGAAAGCGAAGCGAGCAACGGATCACAACAGGGAAAATCCAGGGCTTTCGCAAATTCGACAAAGTGCGCTACCAGGGTCAGGAATACTTTATCAAAGGCCGTATGTCTACTGGTTATGCTCTTTTGATGATGATAGACGGGAAAAAGGTCGATTTGAAACCAATTCCCAAGTTTGAGAAGATGAAGAGAGTGAGTGCGCGCTCCTCATGGATGACCTGTCAAAAAATCCTACCAAGTTCCCAGGGCAATCGCATCTAATTTGGGGAATTGGCTCTACAAGCCATGCCCTAACAAGCCCATTTTTAAATCTCTGCTGTATAGATGCTCTCTACAGGCCGATTGAAAATTTAGATGCGATTGCCCTGACCAAGTTCCTTCTCCTCTACCAACTTTTTGGAGTGGTGGGTATTTTTGCTGCACTATCGGGAATGCAAGCCAAGAGACTATTCGCCAGTCTATTGAAAGTCAGGGATAGGAGTAAGATACGGCGTTCATCCACGAGGCTGAAGACCTCGTGGTTTTCTCGCCGCACCGCGTATAAATATCTCTTAGCTCTTCCGAGCGGTAAAAGTGTCATCGCGCCATTCCACAATCGTCCCGACGGGAAACTGTGAGGCCGCAGTGACGATCTTTGCAATCGTCTTCTCAATACCGACTTGCGGCCATCCTCCCCTTCCGAGAGATGAGCGAATAGCTTGCTCCAGTGCAGGGTATCCACCTTCGAGCAGAGCGACTTTCATCGTCGTCGTGCCTGTTGAGGAATATACTCCACACAAGGAGCGACGACACCCACACGCTCCATCAGCCTCTTCGCCCTCGCAAGTGAGAACAGGAAAGGTAACAATCTCCCCTTCGGGCACGAAGCAGAAATCGTTGTCGCGTTGTCCCTGGGTTTGCCTTGTTGCAACGAAGATGGGAACCGGAATACTCATACCTATCTCCTATTTTTCATATGCCGTCCGCTCTAATTTTAGAATTTCTAAGGATTTTTCTAAAGTTATTCCGGATTTTTCGTTTTTTCTAAAATTACGGCGGGCGGCTGTACCCAACTGAGAATTCCACCGTCACTCCGACATGAAATGAGCACGAAGTGATCGAAAAGCTGATTGAAGCCCCCAAAATATTCCATGCTAACTCCGAAAAAAGTAAGCGATTTCATCGTAACTCCGAAAAAATAGAAGCTTGTTTAAATCTCTAATATCTCTATTTCATGTTTTTACTCGAGAGCATTACTCTGAAGGGAGGCAAAGATCAGTTTTTGAGAAACAGATGACCGGAAGTAGCCAGCCCAGATCAAAGAGGTTAGAGAATCTCGTGTCGAGCGTTGGGATAATACGTTCTGTCAGCCCCTGGCTCGCTTTGTCCATATGATGCTATCATTTTCTAGATCGGTGATCATGCGTGAGGCTTATTTACTCATGTTCTTCCACCGGTTGCAATTGGAAAATAGACCATCCTATTTAAATGAGTGGAGTTTGGCGCTGGTCACTGGAATGCGCACTAGAGCGCGGTTCGTAATCATTGATCTGGTAAGTACCGTTTCGCTGGTCATCATCAGTTCTCTTGATTGGCGCTCAACACTTACGAACCGTGCTCTGGGTACTGGATACCTGTGGCCTGGAACGACAGATTGCACTATTACGATAGTAAGATACGGAAACAACTTGTTTACGAGCAAGTAAAAGAAGTTTTTATGAGTTTGCAAGATCAAGGCACTTATCCAACTCTACATAGAATACGTGGCCAGCTGAACATGAAGGCATGGAAGAAGGACATCGAGGACGCTTTAAGTAAGATTTGCGATGAGATGAATTTAAAAAGTTAGAGTTCTCGCAAGGGTTAACGTATTTTGCTTTGGTATTGCAAAGAAGAAGCATAGTTTTGCAGAGAAAAATGGAAGCATAGTTTTGCAGAATCTGCAAAACTATGGGTAAAGTTACAGCACAAAACATACATTTCGCTCAAAAAGGCAGAGGCGTATGAGAGTCGAACTCACCGGGGACCGCGCCGAGCGACCCCCAGCCGTTTTGAAGACGGTGAGACCCACCGGGGCCCCTACGCCTCCTCGTCGGTGGACATGTGCTATTGTGCCACTCGACAAGGTGCCTGTCAAGCCAGGGCTCGGATACTCTGTAGGGTGACTTCGGTGAGGTCTTTGACGACGAGATTGGCGGCGCGCAGTCCGGGGAGATCACGCTCGCCAGCTACGGCGATGGAGCGCATACCGCCGGCGCGTGCGGCCTCGATTCCGGCGACGGCATCCTCGATGACCAGGCAGCGCGTGGGCGCGACACCTAGAGAGTCGGCGGCCTTGAGGAAAACGTCGGGGGCAGGCTTGCCGCGCGCAACCTCTTCACCCGAGACCAGGGCGTTGAGATAGCGCTCAAGGCCAAGGACTTCGCTGATCAGGGCGATATTTTCGCGGGGCGTGGAGGAGGCGAGGGCCTGGGGATAGCCCGCCTTGTGGAGAGCGGCAAGCAGTTCTTCCGCGCCAGGAAGGAAGGCGATGGTACGGCGGGCATAGTCGCGGAAGTAGGCCTCTTTGCGGTCGGCCAGTTCTTTGATGCGCTCAGGGGTGGCCTCGCCGACCATGGTAGGGATGATGGCGTCATTGCGCCAGCCGAAGGTGGACCAGAACTGCTCATCGCTATAGGGGATGTTCAGGTCCTGCGCCAGGCGATACCAGGCTTTGCGATGGGAGTCGGCACTGTCAATGATGACGCCGTCAAGATCCCAGATTACGGCACGGACGATTGCTTCTGTCATAGAAATGTGTGCTCCAGTAATGGATGTTTTAGCTGAAGAATAAATGAGCTTTTCTTCATCATATCATATAAGTCCGCTACTGGCGTACGCGGCTACTAGGGCTGCGCACTGGCGTACGCGGCTACTGGGGGAAGTAACAGGGTACGCCAGTAGCGGGGAGTACCTAGAAATAGACGTATCCCACTGCGTCATGCTAGAATAAATGGCATATTATAGAAGGAAAAAAATTTTTCCAGCTTCTATCTCAATATCTCAACGGTGTGGGCGAGGTAGAAGGGAAACATTTGGGCTCGTATGCTAAGCTATTTCTACCATAAAGAAAGCTATCGCGTTGAAATAGATAACTATGTGACCCGGAGGAATTATTGATGAGTTTTCGTAGATTCTTTCAAGAAGAGATAGAGACCCTTCCTAAAGAGAAGCTGAAAGCACTACAGCTACAGCGTTTGCAGGCGATGGTAGAGCTCGTCTACCACCAGAATTCTTTCTACCGCAAGCTCTATGATGAAGCGGGGGTCAAGCCTTCGGATATTCAGTCATTGGAAGATATTCGCAAGTTGCCATTCCTGGAGAAGAAGAGCGTGCGCGGGGCCTACCCCTATGGGATGGCGCTAGCTCCCATTGGCGGCGAGAATGGCGCGGTAGAGGTTCATGCAACCAGTGGCACAACGGGCAAGAGTGTGCCGGTCTTCGCGACGATGAAGGATATTGAAAACTGGGCGGACTTGAACGCACGCGAGCTATGGATGACAGGTCTGCGGCCAGGCGATGTTTTTATGAATAGCTATGGCTATGGGTTGCCCACGGGCGGCTTTGGCTTCCATTATGGCGCGATGAAGATGGGCGTGATGGTCATTCCCATGGGTTCGGATGCGCGCCAGTACGAGCGCTTTATCGATTTTATTTTTGACTTTGGCGTGGCTGGCATGTGTATGACGCCCTCCGTTGGACTCTACGTCGGCAATAAGGCGCGCGAGATGGGGATCGACTTCAAGAAGAGCAAGTTGAAAGTTGGTCTCTTTGGCGCGGAGCCATGGCCCTGGGAGACACGCCTCAAGTTGGAAGAGTATTTTGGTATTACGGCCTACGATGAGTTTGGCATGACTGAGTTTCTGGGGCCGGGCATGACCTGTGAATGCGAGACACGCGATGGTATGCACGCCTGGGCGGACGCCTTCCTGGTGGAATGCATCAATCCCGAGACGGGCGAGCCTGTGGGCGAGGGCGAAGAGGGCGAGCTGGTCTGGACCTGGCTCAATGCCGATGGTACGGCGATGCTGCGCTATCGTAGCCGCGACCTCTCACGCGTCTGGTGGGAGGAGCGCTGCGCCTGTGGACGTACACATCCGAAGATCGCAGCCATTAAGGGACGCACGGATGACGCCGTGCCCATTCGCGGCCTGATCGTCTTCCCCAGCCAGATCGAGGCGGCGTTGCTGCGCTTCCCCGAGACGGGCGCGAACTTCCGCATCATCGTCGACAAGCGTAACGGCCTGGATACCTTCGATCTGAAGGTGGAGGTCAAAGAGAACGCTATGCTGGAGAGCGAAGAGTTTGTGAAGCAGCTCCAGAAGCAGATGGCCGAGGCAGTCAAGTCTGTCACGGGCAATACGCCGCATGTTCACCTGGTGCCAGCCGATAGCCTGCCACGCGCCACGGGTGGCGAGTCCAAGACCGCCAGCGCGCGCGTCGAGGATCGACGCAATCTGCAAGCGGTCGAACAGAAGTAAGGCGAAGAGTAAAGAGAAGGGGGCGGACCCGCTAATCAGCGGGTCCGCCCCCTTTATATGCTTTCTGTGAGAATGAAATGATCCTTTCGTCTATGGGGACAAACAAGCTTGCTAGACAAAGCTTCAGCAACGCTGTATAATACCGTCTCTAGAGAAGGGTGTGCAAGAGTATTTTTGTGATCAATATGATCAATGACTAGCAATCACGCTCGAAGAGAGGCATGTTAGATGACCACGACAACTATCCCACGCGGGAAATATCACATTTGGACGGTTGGCTGTCAGATGAATCAGGCCGACTCGCAGCGTATTCAGACGATGCTGGAGGGGATGGGCTGGGAAGAGGCAAATATGGATCAGGCGAATCTCGTGGTCCTCAATACTTGTAGCGTACGTAAGGCTCCCGAGGAGAAGGCTCACAACCAGCTCGCGCTGCTCAAATACGCCAAGGAGAAGCGCGACGATTTGCTGGTAGCACTCATGGGCTGCATGATTGGCAATCAGAAGACCATTGATGAACTGAGCAAGCGCTATCCGCATATTGACCTTTTCATGAAGGTTGAGCAGGCTGACATTCTGCCACGCTTCCTGGAGGAGCGTTGGACCCCTATCTCTGGCGCTGGCTGCCTCGATATTGAGTTCATGCCAAATGAAGAGGCGCTCTCTGAGCAGGCGCAGCGCCTCACCATACTGCCGAATGAGCCACAGACTCCGACCTTCGCCACCTCTTTTTCGCGTTCGGGGAAACGTACTGTGCTGCCGATGGCGATTACGCCCAAGCCCGGCGAGCGCATCGCACATTATCCTACGAAGATTGAGCCAAAGAAGGCCAGTCCGACCGCATGGTTGCCTATCGTGCTGGGCTGTAACAAGGTGTGTACCTACTGTATAGTACCGTACCGCCGTGGACGCGAGCGCAGCCGTCCCATAGATGAGTTGATGATAGAGGCTCGCCTGCTGGTGGAGAAGGGGGCAAAAGAGGTCACGCTACTGGGACAGACCATTGAATCCTATGGCCTGGACCTGGCAAATCAGCCAAACCTGGCGGACCTGATGACGAGCTTGAGCGAGATCGATGGCCTGGACCGCATTCGCTTTATGACCTCCTATCCGCGCTATATGACGGATAGCATGATCGAGCGTATGGCCAGCCTGCCCAAGGTCTGCGAACACCTCAATATTCCAGTCCAGGCGGGCCATAACGATACGCTGAAGCGCATGAAACGCGGCTATAGCATCGAGGAATACTACGAGAAGATCGACCGTGTCCGTGAGCTCTGGCCGAATATATCGCTCTCGACAGATGTCATTGTTGGCTTCTGCGGCGAGACCGATGAAGAGTTTCAGACGACCCTGGACATGATTGAGCGCGTACGCTTTGATGTTGTACACGTCGCCGCCTACTCAGTACGCCCGGGAACAGTCGCGGCACGCTGGGAGGATGATATTCCCCTGGTGGAGAAGAAGCGCCGCTTGCACGCGGTGGAAGAGGTCCAGAGCAAAATCGCCCTGGCGATCAATCAACAGTACCTGGACAGGATCGAAGAGGTACTGGTCGAAGAAAGCAATGAGACTCATGGACGCCAGCAGTGGAAGGGACGCAACCGGGCCAACAAGCTCGTCTTCTTCCCACAACCTGAGGAGGGGCAGCAGCCCATCCAGATTGGCGATCTCGTCAATGTGCGTATTGAACGGACCACACCCTGGTCCCTTCAAGGTTGCGCTGTTGAGGTATAATTAGCAATTTAAATAGCAAATTCACAGGTGGAGGTGTCGTTCGATGACGCAAACACTATCATCGGAAGAGAAGATCCGACTCAAAAAACAGTGGACTGATCAGGCGATAAAACAGGCCCAGGAAGGCTCGTGGGACGAAGCTGTTCAGACCAATAAAAACGTTTTGAATATTTTTCCCACAGAGCCTGACGCCTATAATCGTCTGGGTAAGGCTTACAGCGAGTTGGGGCAGTACCAGAACGCACATGATGCCTACTCGCAGACCTTAAAGTATAGCCCGGCTAATACCATTGCCAGGAAGAATATTGACCGCCTGGCTCTGCTGATTGAGCAGGAAGGGCCGGTCTCTGCCCGTGGGAGAGAGCGCATTGATCCGCGCCTCTTTGTGGAGGAGAAGGGCAAGACCGCTGTGACCGAGCTGGTCAATATTGCCACAAGCGCCATTCTAGCGAAAGTTGGAGTTGGTGATGTCGCGCAACTGCACATCAATGGGCATACCCTTCAGGTGCGCAACTCGGAGGAGGAGATTATTGGACAGGTCGAGCCACGCCTGGCCAACCGCATTATTGAGTTCACACAGGGTGGCAACCGCTATGTCGCTGGCATCCAGGCAGTGGAAAACGGGCGTGTACGCATTATTACCCGCGAGGTGTACCAGCATCCCAACATGTTTGGTAAGGTGAGCTTCCCCTCGCAGGGTGGTGGTGACACGATCCGCGCGTACATTAAGGACTCGATGCTGCGCCTCGACCGTGATGACGATGAAGATTTCTCGAACGAGGACGAGTACTACGACAGCGGTGATGAGAGCGAAGAGGCCGAAGACGTGGAGTTCGACGGCAATCTCGACTCTGAAGAGTAAATACGACTGCGCATCAGAGATGCGTAGAGTTTTTCGTAGTCTAGAAGCATGTAGGCACGTCCCTACTGAGAGAATGAAATCCCGTGAGTAACATGAGCAGTCTCTTACCATCAGCGTCATCGGCCTCAGTCCGAAATATTCTGACCCTGCTCTCCTCACGGGATGCTCATTTAGTAGCGGGAGCAGGAGGGCAGGAGCGTCGTGTCACCTGGGCGAGTCCTATGCGCGTGCGTCTCCCTGCATTTGAGAGTGTGCAAGGTGGCGAAATTGCCCTCCTGACCCTCTCACAGCTCCGCCGCTTGAACGAAACCCTTCCCCATCTCCTAAATAGCCTCCACCAGGCGGGCGTATCCGCTGTAGCGGTAGGCGCAGCCTCCAGCGAGGCCCTGGGCGAGGAGTCGCTCGCCTTTGCCGATCGGCATAACCTGCCGCTCATTCTCCTCCCGGCCAATGCGCAGATAGAAGAGATTGCCCGCGAGATTATCTACTTTGTGGTCAGCTTTCGTGGCGAGATCGAGCGCCAGGCGACCGAGATCGCCCATCACTTGATGCAATTGAGCGTCCAGGGAGTAGGTGCTCAGGGCATCTGTGACTACCTGGCTCTGCACCGGCAGAAATGGGTTGTCGTAGAAGACGCCGAACATGAGATCCGTAATCAGGGCGTTCCTCCCGAACGCCAGTCATTACCTCTGACGATACACCTCAATGACCAGGTGCTCAGGCAACAGGGACTGACGCGCGTGGTCGAGCCGATTATGATTCGCCATGAGGCGGTTGGCTATATCTCCCTGATTGGGGAAGAGAATAACTTTGACTACCTGGAACGCATCATCCTACGCCAGGTAGCCCCTATTCTCGCCATGGAGGTCGCCCGTGAGCGGGAGCGCAATGAGGTAGAGAATCGCTACCATGTCGAGGCGTTTACCAATATTTTACAGGGGCGTTATCAGCAGCCGGAAGAGGTGCTAGCAAGGGCTCGTATTTTAGGCTATGACCTGGCCGTTCCCCAGGTGGTCGCCGTTTTTGAGATTGCTTCCACAGAGGCGGCACCCTCCACACATAGCCCGACCCTCCCCCAGTGGGGCAGGCGGGTACGGGATGAGCTACAACGCGTCTGGCCTGGCTGCTGGATTCTTACAGAGACGCGGCGCCTGGTGGCGTTGCTGCCCCTGAGCACACCAGGAGAGAAGAGTAGCGGCACAGGCGAAGGTGAGATCTATGAGCGTCTCCAGCGCGTGGAGACACGTCTGCGCATTGAGGGACACACACAATGCTCCTGTGGTATTGGCCGGATCTCGCAGCAGCTTCAGGGCATTCCACAGTCGTACCGCGAGGCGCAACAAGCTCTGGAGATTGGCAGCCGCCTCTTCGGTGAAGGCAAGCTACACTCCTTCTCACGGCTAGGTGTCTACCGCCTGCTCTTCCACCTGGATGGGCATAACGAACTCAATACCTTCTACCAGGAGACGCTCGGTCCCCTGCTCAACTCAGATAGCCGCAACGATGGGACGCTGCTCGAAACGCTAGAATGCTTCTTCCGCTGCAATGGCAATCTGAGCGAGACCGCACGCACCATGCACCTGCACCGCAACTCACTGCTCTATCGCCTCGGGCGTATCGAGGAACTACTCGGGCACTCTTTGGAAGACGCGGAACTGCGCCTCTCGCTCCAGATCGCCCTCAAGATTCACCACTTGCGTAAGTAGCCTGCCAGGGGGCGGCGAGGTTAGCAAGGAATGAGTTTGCCGCCGGTGGCTTTGAGCAGGCGGTCGCGAATGGCGAGGCCAAGGCCCGTTTCAGGGAAGGCGCGACAGAGGATCACATCGACTCCGGCGTCTTCGAGAGTGCGCAGGCCAGCGAAGAGGCGCGAAGCAACCTTTGTGGAATCATCTTCACTCCCAAGAACATACATCGAGGCGCCACTGGATTGAAAATACGCCACATCTTCATCGGCGATCAAGACGCCCACGGTCTCGCCCTGGCGCTGGCGACGCTGAAGCTCCAGCAGCATGGCGTGGCGCATGGACATTGATGCGCCTTCAAAGAGGAAGGCGGGCACACGAGGCGCATAGTGAATCAACATCTGCCCAGGCGACTTCTGCGCCTCGGCCTCATGCGCGAGATCAGGAGTGGCGAGCGAGCGAACGCGTGGCGGCTGCACCTGGGGAAGAAGGGCGCGCAATGCCTCCAGGCTCACACCGCCTGGTCGAAGGATCGTTGGCAGCTCTGAACTCATATCGAGAATCGTAGACTCGACCCCGACAGTACTGGCTCCACCATCGAGAATCAAAGGGATGCGTCCCTTGAGATCGGCCTCGACATGCTGTGCGGTCGTAGGGCTTACATGCATAAAGCGATTGGCGCTGGGCGCGGCAACAGGCGCATCAAGGGCACGAATGAGGCCAAGGGCGACCGGGTGAGAGGGCATACGGATAGCGACGGTATCCAGCCCCGAGGTTACGAGACGAGGCACACGTGGATGGGCTGGCAGAACGAGGGTAAGAGGGCCGGGCCAGAAGTGGCGCATCACCTGCCGGGCCTGTTCGGAGATATCGCGCACGAGCTGCTCTATATCGGCCTCGGAGGCAATATGTACAATCAAGGGATCACTATAGGGGCGCTCTTTGGCCGCGAATATCTTCTCAACAGCGGCTGGTTGCAGAGCCGCAGCCCCCAGGCCATACACGGTCTCCGTAGGGAACACGACAAGCTCGCCCGCGCGCAGGAGGGTGGCCGCGTGTGCCAGAATACGCTCTTCTGGTTGCCTGGAATTGATAGGTAGTATTTCAGTTTGTATAGTAGGCATGGCCATGAAACTCTCTCCCGACATAGGTTTTGGTTAATATATTTGAGGAAACGGGCCGCCTTACCCTGCTTAGAAAGACAGGGGGATGCGACGGCCCTAACAACGCTCCATAGAGTTAGAACATCTGCTGTGCGTGACATGTATGGATAAACAGTACACCAAACAAATCACATACAAACTTGGCTACCATTTGTATGGTGTCCAAAATACCGTAAATGGATTCTTGTCAGCAAGATTGCCACGTTTGTCGAACAAGAAATACACTGCATCTGCGAAGCCAATACCTGACCTATATAGTAGGTAGGCGGCCACTTAGCTATAATAAAGCTGCTAGCCAAGTGGTATGGAGTGGTATTGTGAGGTGCTCAGTCTCAACACTCCACACCAGGGGATATGCAGCCTCGTCTAGTTCATTATATTTCCTTTGATAGTCCTTTGTGCGTTGTTTACGATCCCGCATGACGTTGTAGATATTGAGACCATCAACATCGTCTATCGAAAACTGTTTTCCTACTCTCTTGCTGAGAGCTTCTAGTACTTTCGCTGCAACTTCTTGAGTGGTACGGTGTGTCGGATCTTCAATCCGAACAATAGTAGATTCGGATACATTAGCCAAGTCTGATAGCTCTTTTCGGCTGATGTAATTTGATTCTCGGATTTCCCTCAAAGTAGGCATTGACATAATTCCTCCCTTCTCTAAGATTGCTTCAAGCATACTTCTTACTAAGATATGCGTCAAGATGTATTCATTTGCAAATATCTTGGATTTTATCTTGACAAATATCTTGGATTTTATCTTGACAAATATCTTGGATTTTAATATACTAAGATCAGCAACAAACTATTTTTCCCGTGTGCCTGAAACGGGCGAAGGGAGACAAGACGATGAGTATGAAAGCATTTAAATACCGTCTTTATGCTAACAAAGCCACGACAGCTAAGCTGGACGAGGTGCTTCATCGTTGCCGAGAACTCTACAATGCTGGCCTCCAAGAGCGCCGCGACGCCTACGAGATGATGGTGAAGCGCCATCCCAACTACTACGATGAGGAGTCTCGCAAGCATCTTACCCGTACACATGCGATTGGCTACTACGAGCAAAAACGCGAACTGGTTGACATCAAAGAGCTCCGGCCAGATTACCAGGAGATTGCTTCTCATGTGCTCCAAGATGTGATTTTGCGCCTCAAGCGGGCCTTTGACCGCTTCTTTGAACGAGTCAAAAACGGCCAAAAGCCGGGCTACCCCCGCTTCCAGGGACACAACCGGTACACGTCCTTTACCTATCCCGATAGAGCTGGCTGGAAACTCGACGAACGGCAACATCCACCCAACAAAAAAGAGATGGTCAAGGTCAATCTGCATCTCTCGAAGATCGGCACAGTCAAGCTGCACTTGCATCGAAATATCGAAGGCTGCATCAAAACCTTGACCATCAAGCGCGAGGGAGAGGACTTCTATGCCGTGTTCACCTGCGAGATTGGCAAGCCTGAGCCTTTGCCGACGAGCTATGAAGACGTTGGCATTGACCTGGGCGTGACTCACTTTGCCTCTCTCTCCACTGGCGAGTTCATTGACCACCCCCGCTATTTTCGCAAGGCAGAGAAAAAGCTGGCAAAGGCACAACAAGCTCTTGCAAGGAAGAAAAGGGGAGTCATCGACGTAAGAAAGCAGTGCAACGAGTCGCCAAGTGTCACCGTAAGGTGCGCAACCAGCGCCGAGACTTCCAGCATAAAACATCATGCAAGCTGGTCAATCAGTATCAAGTCATCGTGTTTGAAGATTTGCAAACTAAGAGCCTCACAAAAAGGCCAAAGCCCAAAAAAGATGAGGAAACGGGCCAATATCTTCCCAATGGGGCAAGCGCAAAGGCAGGATTAAACAAATCGATTCTTGATGCAGGATGGGCAACCTTCACAGAGATGGTGAGCACCAAGGCAGCGTGGGCCGGGCGCCGCGTCCTCTTTGTGAATCTCTACATGACATCACAACTTTGCTCAGGATGTGGTGCGGTCGTCAAAAAAGACTTGTCGGAGCGGTGGCATTCCTGCGAATGTGGTACCGAACTGGATAGGGACACGAACTCAGCCAAGCTCATCCTGAACTTAGGATACAAGCAACTCTCGGTCGGGACGCGGCCAACGTCAGCAACGGCGTAGAAGCTCCCGGTTAGAAACCGGGAGTACGTTCACAGATTATAGCATGTTCTGACTCTGGCTGAACAGAAGCAAGTATCCCTTTCTCAGAAGACTCTGCTCCACCCATATGAAGTCTTGAGAAGCCGGGAAGCATAGGGCTACGATAAAGCAAACTGAAAGCTCAACTAAGAATGAATAAGCGGTAAAAGAGTAGCCAAAATAGGATGGCATGCATTGACAAAGCTAGAAAAGATGTCTATGATAGAGACTGCAACGAGGCATACTGCCCTATTTAGAGGCGGGGAACGAAATACGCTCAATATACTTCATTGCGTATGGTGGGAGGGCATTTGATGTCTATCGCGAAGCCAACGATTACTCTGTTGATCTCATGTCCAGATCGTCCTGGCATCGTTGCCACAGTCTCAAACTTCATCTTTGAGCACCAGGGAAATATCGTCGAGTCGGCACAGCATTCAAGCAACCAGCAGGAATGCCGCTTTTTTATGCGTGTGAGCTTTGCCGCGGAGGGCTTCAAGCTCTCGCCCACAGAACTACGGGAGGCCTTCGCGCCACTGGCGGAAAAATTCCAGATGCAGTGGAGCGTCGCCTATTCGGAGCAGCGCAAACGCGTGGGCATTTTCGTCAGCAAGCTAGATCACTGCCTGATAGACCTGCTCTGGCGCTGGAAGCACGGCGAGTTGCAGATGGATATCCCCTTTATTATCAGCAACCATCATGTGCTAGAGCCACTGGCAAAGATGTATGCTATTCCCTTCTACCATTTTCCCGTCGCCAAAGAGACACGTACCGTCGACGAAAAGCGCATCCTGGAGTTCCTTGATGGCAAGGTAGACTTTTTGATTCTAGCCCGCTATATGCAGATCCTCGAACCCTTTTTCGTTGCCGCCTATCCCCACCGGATTATTAACATCCACCATAGCTTCCTCCCGGCTTTCGTAGGGGCCAATCCCTATCAGCGAGCATTTGAGCGTGGCGTCAAGCTCATCGGGGCCACCGCCCATTATGTGACTGACAATCTCGACGAAGGACCCATTATCGCCCAGGATGTCATCCACTGTGATCACCGTGATAATACCGAAGACCTCGTCCGCAAGGGAAGCGATGTGGAGCGCAGGGTTTTAGCGGAGGCGGTGAGATTACATACCGAGAACCGCGTACTCATTTACGAGAACAAGACATTGACCTTTGACTAGACAATCATATATAGTAGCCACGATCCACTGACAGACATCCATCATCCGCTTAGCCAGGACAGTAAAGAAAAGAAATACATGGCTCAATTCGGTAAGAGAGAGACTCTGAACGCGCTCGAAAACTTTATCACAGCACATATGGAGCGCTGGCACACGCCAGGGCTGGCAATCGCCATCATAAAAGAGGGCGAGGTGCTCTATACGCAGGGCTTCGGCAAACGAAACCTGGAACACAACCTTGATGTGACGCCTGAAACGCGCTTTGCAATTGGGTCCTGCACCAAGGCCTTTACCACCGGCGCGATGGCGCTCCTCGTGGATGAAGGGAAACTGGACTGGGATCGGCCAGTAAAGGAGTACCTGCCCTATTTCAAGCTCCATGATTCCTATGCCAGCGAACACGTCACGCCCCGCGACCTGGTCACGCATCGTACCGGCTTACCACGTCACGAACTGCTCTGGTATACCTCGGCGCTCTCACGAGAAGAGCTCGTCAAGCGTCTGCAATACCTGCCGCCCAATAAAAGTTTTCGCCAGGGATGGCAATACCAGAACCTGATGTATGTCGCGGCGGGGCACCTGGTAGAGGTAGTAGCGGGCCAGAGCTGGGAGAGCTTTGTACAACAACGCCTCTTCGCCCCACTGGGAATGACGGATAGCGTTTTTGATGCCGAATCGGCGCGCGCAACAGGGAACTACGCGTCTCCCTATCGCCAGATAGGTGAAGGTCTGGAGGAGATGCAATGGTATAGCAACTGGCAGACACTTGGGCCAGCCGGCAGTATCCATACCAACATCATCGATATGAGCAAATGGGTTCTTTTTCACCTGCAGCAAGGAGTCTATGATGGACAGCGCTTGATCTCACAGAAACAAATGCAGGAGATACACAGCCCACAGGTTTTCAAACCCGAAGAGCGCAAATACAAAGAGCTTTTTTATGATAGCTACGCCCTTGGCTGGTCGGTAAATACATACCGGGGAGAGACCCTGGTGCGGCATGGAGGCAATATCGATGGCTTCAGCTCGCTGAGCGCGTTCATGCCAGAGAAACAGCTTGGCCTCGTAGTTCTGACCAACCATAATAGCGGGCCCGTCCAGAGTCTCGTCGCCTATTATGTTCTGGATTGCCTGCTAGAACTGGAAACAGTAGACTGGCACACACGTTTTGAGCAAGAATATCGCCTGAGCGCGACCGAGAAAGAGCAGCGTCGCACAGCGCACAAAGCGGCACATATTGCAGAGACCCACCCCTCTCATGAGTTAGAGGCATACACCGGGGTATTTGAGCATCCAGGATATGGATGCATCTCCATCACGCAGGAAGACGCGAGGTTGCGCCTGCGCTACAACGAACTGGACTTTGAGCTCCAGCACTATCACTACGATAGCTTCGAGCTACGTAGCGCCAACTACGATCCAAATGTAGATCTCATCTGCTCCTTTGTCACCGATGCACGGGGAGAGATCTCAAGCTGCCTCCTACCACTTGAAGAAAGTCTACCGGCTTTTTCGTTTGTGCGGAGACAGGCGGAGCAAGCTCCTACCCGGTAAAAAAGGAGCAGCGTCACTACTTTGTATCAGCAATTCGATATGCGTTATACGTAGAGCAGTAAGATAGTGTGTCTTTGACTATTATTCAACTACAACAGCCACAACAGCGCGAAACATACAAGCTGAACTTTGGTTGATAAAAACCTCATGGATATGATACTATTAGGTAAGGTAGTAACGGTTGATAAGCTCAACTATAAAAGGACTCCCCCAATGAGAGAGATGCTCAGGCAGACGCCGACCTCGCAGATGTGTGCGCTAGCCCTCACCTACGAGGAACGGACACAGTTAAATTCGATCATAGATTTACTTATTCCATCAGATGACGATTTTCCCTCGCCATCGAGCCTTCAACTTATTGATGAGTTCCTCTTTTATGTCCTCCCCAGCTCCAGCAACAAAGTTCCACGTATGGTCAACATTAAACGCCTACGCGTGGTACTGCAGGACCTCAACCAGGCCGCGGGAGGAAATTTTTGTAGTGTGAGTCTTGAGCAACAAAATTATTTGCTTCAGCAGCTTGAGAGACGCGATCCAGCCTTTTTCCAGGAACTCTGGACGCTGGCAACGCATAGTTATTACACGCGCCTGGCCAGGTCAGACAAACGCGAAACTATTTTGACCTAAAACTATTTTGGACCTAGAGGCTGTGGCCGCATGGACCAATATGCATCAAGTTAAGGAATGACTGCTCGATCTCCACGCCCAGCCGGAAGAAAAAAGTAGTGCTTCTAAAGGGCGCACCTACTTTTTCTTCCGGCTGGGCGTGGGGCGCACGAGGCAAGTGCAGCCGCCCAGCAGGAGGGGCCTGGTGGTTGGCCCCTGTGCCCCCGAATGGGGGGTTAGAAGCACTCCCAGGCCCCTCCTGCATGGGTAGCGGGCCTGCTGGACGACGCAGCAGGGTCTCTTCGCATGAGCGGGAACCCTTAAGTTGATGCGTATTAGGCCATGCAAGCATGGACCCTATAATTTGGCGACTGCTCTCATTAGCCATTCGGAAAATAGAAAGATGAGAGCAGGGCGCCTACCAGGCCGAGTAAAAGCAGGACGACGACCAGCAACGCCAGCCACTGGCTCCAGAGGAGGCCCAGGAAGCAAGCCTGCATGTCTTCGGCAGGGTCTGGAGGCTGCGGCTCTGGCAAGGCCTGGGCGCTGGCGAGAACCTGGTTTTCCGTAGGGGCCGCTGTCAGAATGCCTAGAGGGGATGCGACAGGGGAAGTAGATTCCTGTACAGGTTTAGCCATGGTCAACAGGCCAATTACCTCGTGCTTACGTAATATGGGGGCAGGTTCGACTGACTGCTCTTCGCACTGGAAGCCGGTCACAGGCTGCGAAAGCGTAGCGGGTGCCATGAATGGCCTATGCCCGCAATGCTCCTGCGGCTGGGACGGCGCAGGCTCCAGAAGCGGAGAAAGCGGCAGGACAATACGTTCAGACATCACGGCCTGCTGAAAAGCCTGGCTGAGTTCATGTGCCGAGGCGAAACGCTCCTCCGCTCGCTTCCGTAACGCGCGCAAAACCACCTGCTCTACCGATGAAGAGAGCGTGAGATCGAAACTGCGCAGGGCAGGTGGCGCCTCCCGTACATGTTTGAGTAATACGTCGGATGGGGTCTCGCCCACAAACGGCAGGTGGCCCGTCAACAGGCGAAAAAGCAAGACGCCAAGCGCATAGATATCGCTTGAGCGGCGCAAAACGCCGAGCGATTGTTCAGGGGCGGCATAGGCAGCCGATCCCCAGCCTACACATGTCAGCGACTGCTGGCGCTCATCATAGCCACAGGCAATGCCAAAATCTGCTAGCAGCATCCGCCCATCCGCAGAAACAAAGATATTCGAAGGCTTCAAATTTCCATGAAGCACCTCATGCTCATGCGCGTACTGCACGGCGCAACATACTTGCTGTATGATAGATAGAGCCTGGATCGTTGAAAAGCGCCCCCCAACCTTACCTAGCAAATCGTCTAATGTCCCCGTCACAATAAAAGGGGTCACCATATAGAGCAAGCCATGCTCCTCGCCATACGCCAGCAACGGTAGGATATACTCCTGCTGAAAACGCATGATCTTGCGCGACTCAGAGAGAAAATAGCGGCGTGCAAGCGAGTGCAAGGCGTATCCAGGCCGAAAGACCTTTACCGCGACCTCTCCCTCCTCCAGGTGGGCCGACCGCGCACAGTAGACATCGGCCACCTGCCCCACAGCCAGCCGCCTGAAGAGGTAATAACCATTGAGCGTCGTTCCTGTCACATTCTTCATTACCTCTTCCTTTCCGCGCCCTCTTACAGCAAACCTTCGAGCCGTTTGGCACGTATCTTTGCATAGAGGATATTGCTAAGAACTGACTTTACCGAACTAAACGCGAATTGGAGCGCTTTTCGAAGATATTTTAGGTGGACGCAAATAATTCGTGAGGAGACGCCCTGGCTTTCCATGAGATTGTTTGCCCCAAGGGAAGGAGGCTTTCGAGAAATGTCCCCCTCTCTCGATTTCAGGAGTGGTAGGCCGGGAGGTGCTTGTCTGAGCGGCGAGATAGATCAAACGCGCGTTTTAAGGCAGCTAACAGATCTCGCGCGGCAGCCTGTGTCACCTGGGCGTCGGCGACCATACGGAAGCCGTGGTAGGCGCCAGGATAGACGTGCAACTCCGTTGGCACGCCTGCTCGCATCAGGCGGCGAGCATACTCCAGATCTTCCTCCAGAAACAGATCGAGAGCA
Organism: Ktedonobacter sp. SOSP1-85; assembly: GCF_016587415.1. GTDB lineage: Bacteria > Chloroflexota > Ktedonobacteria > Ktedonobacterales > Ktedonobacteraceae > Ktedonobacter. Next base: position 1,153,268 of record NZ_BNJI01000001.1, read on the forward strand.
CCCACGTAGAGAAAGGTGGCGGGTAAGCCCTCCAGATGCTCAGCACGTGCCGCCGCAGCATAGGGCGAAACATCGGGCCCCCCAGGTTCCTGGCCCAACAAAGAACTCCAGCCAAAGCGGTTGGCCTCCGGCGTCCAGATGAATTCCCCCGTGTACGGATGCGGGTTTGCTAGTGTACACGTGCGATCATCGAGCATCGGAGCGAGCAGAAATTGGAACGCCAGGGGGACTTCCCCACGGTCACGTGCCAAGAGCGCTAATGCAGCGGCCAGCCCTCCTCCTGCGCTGCTGCCGCCAACCGCGATCCGATTCGAATCGATACCCAACTCGCCGGCATGAGTAGAGAGCCATTTCAAGGCCGCGTAACAATCCTCGACCGAACCAGGATGGGGCGTCTCAGGGGCCAGACGGTAGTCCACCGAAATGGCAGCACACCCGAGAGCTGACACGATGCTTTTGACCGTGAGATCTTCCGCGTCAGCCGAACCCATAATATACCCGCCCCCGTGAAGCCAGAGCAGGGCTGGGACCACTCCCTGTACTGAGGTTGGCAGGTAAACCAGCACTCGTACATCGGGCGCCCCTTCTAGGCCAGGGATGAAGCGCTCGCTCACGGAAAGAGCAGAAAACTGGGGCAAGTCCGCAGATGCCTGGGAACTCATGGCGCGTATCTGCCTCAGGGTTTCATCAGTTAATACGGTGGCAGGAATCTGGTCAAGGAGAGCAACAAGCTCAGGATCAACAAGGTGCCTGGTCGTCATCATACCTTCCTTCATTCGTATTCCTCTTGCTCAATGACGGAAAACAGGTCATGTGGCAGCCGTCTGCGGCATGAGCACGAGCTAGCTATGCCATCCCGGACCTTCAAGACAAACACGTGCTCTGTTTTGCATCGTGCTTCAAGCTTCATCTGTGCTTGACGAGGGTTACGGGAGGCCTTATACTCCATATAAGGACAACTGTCCTCAATAGGGAGATTGTAAAGGACAACTGTCCCCCTGTCAAGAGGAGATCACACAAAGAGAGGTGCTATGGAAGCAGGGAAACAGCAGGAACGGGGTGTTATAGCAAAGCGCAGTGGAAGGGAAGCGGGGATGCGCAGGAGGCCAGAACGGCGTCAGGCAGCCGATTTTGACCAGCGAATCTTGCGGGTGGCTCGGCAGTTGTTTGCCGAGCGAGGCGTTGAGGATGTCAGTATGCACCAGATTGCCCAGGAAGCAGGCGTTGGTCAGGGGACGCTCTATCGCCGCTACGCCCACAAGGGCGAATTGATCCTGGATCTGCTTAATGAGAGCGCCCAGCGATTCTTAGAGGAGATCCAGGCCTATGCCCAGGATGGGGAAATATGGTCAGCATTACAGCGATTAGACAGCGTCCTCCAGAGATGTATCACCTTCATCGAGGAGGAAGGACCATTCCTGGTGGCCATCATGGATACGTCGTCTGCTGAGAGACGAGAGATGAAGTTTGGCACGCAGTACTATCGGGCCTCCCATAGCCTCATTGTGCATTTGCTTGAGGAAGCCATTACCCAGGAGGAACTTGCGCCGCTGGACACCATCTACACCGCCGATGCGCTCATCGCAACCTCCGATCCTGCCCTCTATCTCTTTCAACGGCAGAGGCGAGGATACACGCCAGAACAGATCTTAGAAGGGATACGACGTATCTATATCAAGGGCGTGTCTGTTCGCTCTCTCGGCAACCAGGCTCGCGACGATCAGCCTGAGCCTCCTCCGGCTTGAAGGTGGTAATTGTGCTGAATGTTCGAGCGAAAATACTGGGCTGAGGACCATCGCATCGAACATTCAGCGCTTTTTTTACGCGAACCTTTGCACAAATTTCACCAAGATCTGCCTAGCATGTTCGGTGGCCACATAAATGGAGAACCGCCATCGAGACGGAAGGCAAGAACGTTGCCAAGAATGTCAGTGAGCAGCCTTGTCTTGAAATGCGTTGATCACAATCGCATGGAGTTCCTCGTCCCCTGTCCAGACGGTGTGGTCGGCATGAGCAGGCCAAAGAACGGCGTCACCAGCCTGGATCTCACGCGTTTCCCCCGTGGAGCCACCGATACGCACTGTTCCCTGACCGTGAATGACCAGGAAGAGGATCGGATGATCTGCTGAGTGTTCTTCTATGTGGGCATGCGGATCAAAGTACATCGCCTCCACCTGCAGTTCAGCATCCAGCAGCAGAGGCATGCCATTGACACGCCTGGCAAGCGCTTCCAGTTTTTCAGGAGGGACCTGTCCACGTTGGAGCTGGATAGGTACACCGTACAGACCAGGATGATTGCCAGGGATTTTGATTTTGAGCTCAGAGCTGAAACGTCGAATCTGCATGAGTTTGTCTCCTTGAAGCAACAGAGCATAGAGCCCTGCTGATGATTTGAGCGTACGACGACCCATATCATACAGGAGAGAACGAAAACACACACCAGCCCTTTGGACGATGTTTTTTAGGCATTATTCCAGTATACTAGAAAGGGTTGTGCCCAAAAGAGGGGGTTGAAGAAAACAAGAGGACTTCTCCGTATTGGAAACAGAAACGCAACATCTGAAGATCCAAAGGAGAATGCCCTCATGCAAGTGCAAGTATCGCTCACGCTCGAAGTTTCTGCAACTACAGGTTTGGCTGATTTGGAAGAGGCCATTGTGACACAGGGCCGTCAAAGCATGTGTAGGGCCTTGCAACAGGCTATCAGGCAGTGGGAACAGCGCCAGCGGCGCTGTCCTCGATGTAAAAATGACGATGTGCGCGTGGAAGGCACCGTTGGTCGAAGGGTGCTGCTGGTCTTTGGCCGAGTGCGCTTGGCCTTGCGACGCTACCGCTGTCAGCACTGTTTGCATCGCTGGTGTCCAGCCCGTCATCTCTTGCGTGATCTGCGTGGGCAGCAGGTGAGCCCTGGCCTGCGAGAGGCAGCCGTGCTTGCAGGAAGCTCCTGGCCTTACCGGCATGCTACTCAGCTCTTGGAACGCTTGAGTGGGGCTCAGATCAGTGCCGAGGAACTTCGTCAGCTCACGATGCAGCAAGGAGAGCAACAAGCTTGTGTCCAGCAGCAGCATGCTGAGCAGGTGCTGAACGCAGCTCCCAACGAAGGGAAGGGCGAAGCTGGCGTGGTGGGCATGGATGGGGGCTGGACGCACAGTTGCGAGCAAGCGGGAGGCATGGAAGGCAAGGTGGCTGTGGTTGCCTGCAACAAGCAGGTGCAAGAGCCCAAAGCGCAACCTGATCCCTCGCAATTGACCTGGTATGAGCTGGCGAAGCGCAGTGCGAAAGGAAAGCGACTGGGTCCAGTTCACCAGCGAGCTCGCTGGATGAAACGCTGCTACGTGGCCACCTTTGCCCCTTCCAAAGCCTTGGGGATATTGGCTGAGGCAGCGGCCCGTGAGGTGGGACTGGATCAAGCCAAGAGCGTGGTGGTAGCTGATGGGGCGCAGTGGATCAAGCAAGAAGCCAAGCAGCACTTTGCCAAGGCGACACATATCCTGGATTGGTTTCATCTCTGGCGCGTGGTGCGCAAAGCCATTCGAGAGACCCAACGCGACCAGCAATATCCTGAGACCTGGCTCACCGAGCAGATCACTGAGATCAAAAGCTGGTTGTGGCATGGCGAGGTCGATCAAGCTGTCAAGCGGTTACAGAGTTGGCAAGAGAAAGGGGAAGGCAAGGCCTTGAAAGCCGCTGTGACCTATCTGCAGGAGCAACGGGAGTGGATCGGCTCGTATGAAGCATGGAGACAGGCAGGCTATCCGGTGGGCAGTGGGATTATTGAGCGAGCGGTGTCTCTGGTCATCAATCGGCGTATGAAACGACGAGGGATGCGCTGGAAACGAGACAATGCCACAGCACTGGTGGCGTTGCGAACCGACTTTCTCAATGCCGATTGGCAGCGCCATCCATCTCATCGAGCATTTGTGTAGCCAACAGCCCCCAGTTTTGGGCACAACCACTAGAAAGAGAAGAAGGAAAATGCTGATTTCCCTTGCCCTCCTTGCGGTAACATCACGCTAGCAAAGAGCTCTTCTTGCGCCAAACCTACGTCCCCAAAACGCCAATCTCAAGTCCACATGAATTTCACGCTACGTATATCTCCCTAGAACCAATGGGCGAGAAGATTGGCTGCAATTTCTTCGTAAGTGGGAAAAGACTAACGGCATGCGTGGAGAAACAACAAATTGTTGTGCCGACGAAGTAAGAGGTTCTCGTCAGTACCCACGGAATGCGCAACGAGGTTGCTACAAGAAAGCCATCTTGCGTGAATCAGCCTCAGAAGTGAGATTGATTCCCATCACATTCTGATTTGTTTCGAGAGAACAGAGCGCCTTGTTCGCTTTCGTTTGATGATGCAAGAATGGGTGAAAGCCCCTTGCTCTGGTATTCTTGAAGGCATTCCCCCAGATGAAGACAGCCACATTGTAACAAACGCTCCAAAATCCGTTTGGTCTGCTGGGCATGAGCGATGATGGCCTCAACCTCTTTGAGTTTGATTTGAGCAAGCGACTGCCACCGCTCTGATGCTGGCGTCGAAGCGTCAAATCCTGCGACTAGCAGATGCATCTCAGCAATAGTAAACCCCGCCTGTTGAGCCATCCGCAGGATGGCCAACAACTCAAGAACGCTAGCATTATAGCGACGATGCCCTCCAGAGGCTCGACGAGGGGTTGGGAGTAAGCCCATACTTTCGTAGTAACGCAAGGCGGATGTTCTCATCCCTGCCCGGCGCGCCACTTCCCCAATGGTCAGTTCTTCCATCTCTCTGCTTTTTCCTTTCCCTCTTGACTTCAAGTTCACTTGAAATTGTATGCTTGGGGCAAGAAATATGCAAGATAAGAGGAGATTTCAGCAATGTCATTTCAGCCATCTGACCCGGTCCTGGCATGCAATAGCGCCGCCATTCCGAAAGAGGTTCGACCTCTGCATCAAGCCAACACCAAACGCATCTTTACCTCCGCTCAAGAAGTACGAGAACTCGAAACCGGCTATGCCTTGCGGCTCGCCGATGAGATAGACCTTTTGCAAACGGTGGTGGCGTTTCTTCGCTACGAACGCCTCTGTTGCCCTTTCTTTCACTTCAAACTGGAGATGGAGCCAGACCAAGGACCAGTCTGGCTCCATATTACGGGAATCACTGATGTGAAAGAATTTTTACGGAGTGAGGGATTTGCGCCACCCGCCCCTCTCCCTCCACATTGAGAGAGCGAGTAAGACCAACTCTGTTGAGTCGTTCCTGAGAACAGGAAGCCGCCCTTATCCAAAGAGCGGCTTCCTATTTTGCGTTTCGCCTGTCTCTTTTTCTTCCATGGGAGCTTTCCATCCATAGGAAGGAGCACGCGTTTTACTGGATTTAAGGAGGACAATGGAATACTGCGCTATCCAGCAGGGTGTCCCAAGAGGCGCGAATATGTGGCGGGCATTCGCAAATGCCGTGCTCATATCTCCACGTTTGAGATTTGTAGCATATTGTGGCAAAAAGGAACCCTAATATACTTCAGAATCGGAACAACGAAAAATCCTTCACAGAGAGAGTTTGAGTCGAGTAGGGAAGCTTTTCATCAGTCAACCAGCTTGAGAAAAGTGATAACACCCTGCATTACTTCCAGTTGCTCTTCAATGTAAGTGCAGGTTGGGAGAAGGCCATTCGTGTTTTGCCTGTTTCTCCTGGAAGGCAAGTATGCAGCTACAATATCCTTTACGGAAAGCAAGAGAGTCGGAGAGTGTTGGTGGTACAGTAGAGAACCATCGGCAGTCTGAATGACATGCACGAGGAGCTGACATATCGATGGATTGCTTCTCGCCTTCCAGCAAAGAGCGTAACACGTCCTCGGTACGATCAGGATGGCTCAGCTAGAGGAGGTTCGGTAATATGTCCGCCCAGATCACCAAGCTCGGGAGCGTTGATACCCTGAATGCCGAGGAGGATGACGAGTTCCCCACCGTGATGAAGATCGTGGGACATGATGCGCCAGATCGTCCACTGGCGCGAGATCGCGTAGGTTTTTCCCCAGTACGTATGCTGATACGTCTGGGCCAGGTCACTGATCGTCCAGGAGTTGAGTGTGGTCTCGATCATTTGCCAGGTCACTTCCAGGCGCCTGACGAGTTCCGCCGCATTTTCGACAATACGATGCTCCTCTTCCCATCCATTGACCTGATGAACGACCTCCTTGCTGCCAGGTGCTTGCATCCGTTGGAACCAACCAACCCGTCCCAGGCTCAGGTGGCTAGCGATTTCTCCTACAGAGCGCAGATGGGGTGCAGGTCGATAGGCTAACTGTTGGGGGGAGAGTGGAGCAATGGTTCGTATCAAGCTACGCTGATGGCCATCCCAGCCTTCGTACACACTCATCAATGGGGATGTGTCTGTTATCATCAAGAAACTCCTTTTCGGTTTGCTTTTTGAACATTCGACCTCTTGAAGTATATTATGGCAATGTAGAGCATTTTCTAGCAAGAAAATCAGGATCAGACCACCAATTTGGTGGAGAACATACAACGCAACGACTCATTGTCACGTCTTCTGTAAACGACTGGATTGATGACCTTCTACCTTGAAGCCGGGCAGAAAACCCGAAATTGATCGCCCCGCAATTTTGAAAACATCTAATCCTGGGGTACCGTGACGTGTCGAAGATCTGGTAGATTACGTGTCCATCGAACCACCACTCCACTCAATCGTACAAAAAGAGAAGCTACTATCTAACAAACGCACATGAGTATATCGTTAGCGCAGCACAAACTCGGGTGAATGAGCAAAGATTCGGATAAAAAGTGGACACAAATTCAGGTGAATTACCGCCAGGCGAGATATTGCTACATTTGGGTCTTGACAACAATACGATATATCGTTTATATTATCAATAACGATATATCGTATTGAGCAAATGACAATGAGAACAGCAAGTACAACACCATCTTGAAAGGAGTGGACAGCAATGCCACGCAGATTTGGAAAAGATTTTGCATTTGAGGGCGCCGGCGGAGACTGGGAGGGGTGGACGCCCCCCTGGGAGTCTGAGAGGCGCCATGGACATCATGGTCATCATGAACATCATGGTCCAAGAGGCTTCGGGATGTGGATGCGTCGTCGCGGCGGGTTTGGCCCTGGAGGTCCCTTTGGTCCTCACGGCCCCTTTGGTCAGCATGGCCCATTTGGAGCCGAGGGTCCCTTTGGCCCTGAGGGTCCCTTTGGTCCTGAAGGCTTTAAGAAGCGCTTCTTTGGGCGCGGTGATATGAAGTATGCCCTGCTAGAGCTTCTACAAGAGCGCCCTATGCATGGCTATGAGATGATGAAGGCCCTGGAGCAGAAATCGAACGGCCTGTATGCCCCTAGCGCGGGTTCGATTTATCCAACATTACAAATGCTTGAAGATCGCGGCCTGGTCACCGTGACCGTAGAAGAGGGCAAGAAGATCTATCACATCACCGACGCCGGGCGTGCCTTCCTGGGCGAGCGCAAGGCGGAGGAGACAAATCCCGCAGGGGGCGCACCTGGACATAACCCCTGGTGGGAGCGCTTCGCGGGGCGCGTTGAGCGTTGGGATGCACCAGAGGTACAGGCACTACGTACCGAGGCTGCCGAAGTCGCACGCCTCTTCGTTATCGCGGCGCGCAGCACAGGTGGAGATGCTCAGCGTCTGACGCAGCTCCACAAAATCCTGGAGGAGACACGCAGTGATCTCTCTACGTTCATCTATGGCAAGGGTGAGAAGCCAAGTGGTCCAGAGGGCGAGAACGGTCCCCAGGTTGAACAAAGCTAGTGCATAATACACATGAAAGAGGGCGTTGCAAGGTTTGCAACGCCCTCTTTCTTATACATTGTAAAAGCGTCAGCAGCATCGCGCCGGCCACAAACGCCATAGCTAGAATTTGAACGCGAGAATAAGGACGATGGTTAAGATGTGGAGGAGTTGATCAAGCCAGATGGGACCGATGAGTTTATAGCGCGCCTTCAGTGGGTCAACAATAAAATGGGTCGCAAAAAGAAGCAGTGTTGCCAGCCAGGAGGGATGGGCAAAGAGCACAAAGACAGCGGTATAGGTCGCACAGTGATAAAAATTGACTTCCCAACTCTTACCTTTTTCCAGACTCATCCAGGTGCTTTGAAAGGCAAAGTCACCCACAAAGTGACAGGCGCACCAGACGAGCAATGTCATCACGGGGATGTCTAATAGCATATATCTTCTCCCGAAAAAACTCTTTTTGTAGTGTAACAGGGATCGGGAGAAGATAGCTATGAGCGGCCTCGCATTCCTACTGTGAGGCCGCTCACAAAAGACTAGTCTACTCTGTACAATTTCGTCTGAAAGGGCTTCATCCCGCCTGCGGCGGGAGGGAAATGACGCAGAGGGGCTGATGCCCCTCTGCACTCCCTACTTTTCCTTTTCTAGGCTTTTTCGCGCCACCAGGCGGTCTGTGTGAGCTGGCGCAGAATGAGCAACGCGGCACACAGCAACCAGAAACAGTAGGCGAGATCCTGTTCCAGGAAGGCGCTATCGATCTGACCCTGCACCAGGGCTGCCACCATGGAGGCACCAACACCTACCACCAGCCAGCGATAGACGGCACGCTCAGCCAGGGGAGCCGTGCGCAAGCGCAACAGGATGCGAGAGAAGGTCCAGAAGAAGAGTACCAGCAGCGCTATAAAGGCCAGCAGGCCAAAGATCCCAATGCTTACCCAGACATGCAAGAAGATGTTATGCGGATGTGAGAGCGTTGGCTCATCACTCATCCCCGTCGAAGCACCAGTTATAGGATCTTTGACAATCCAGTAGTGGTACATCGATGTGTGGCACACGCTGTTGAGGCTATAGTGGCAGAGCCAATTATCAAGCCCAACACCAAACCAGGGATAATCCTGGATCATATGCCAGGCGGATTGCCAGAGATAGATGCGCTTCTCAGCCGTACCCACGCCGTGGCTGGAGTGACGTCCCACGACAAAGCCAAGGATACGGTCATGGTAGAGCGCAAAGACGACACCTGCGACGACCAGCAAGACAACCGTCGCGATCAGCAAGACTTTGCGATTGGGCAGGGAGAGCGCACCGATGAAGAGGAGCGCGGCTCCCAGGGCCAGCCAGGCCCCGAGCGATTGCGTCAGGAAGATCGAGATCAGCATGGGGAGACAGAGCACAAGTATCAGGAGGCGCTGGCGCCAGGAGAGCTTGAGCGCTACCAGCCAGGCCAGGGCAATAGGAAGCCCATAATCGATAAAGAGACCGATATTATTCGCATTGCCGTAGACGGTATGAATGCGCACGCCATCAGCCTCTTGAGCCAGGGTATTCTTCATGAAGAAATACTGAATCACACCAAAGAGGCCAATCATCAGACCCGCGCCAATAAGCCCCTTGAGCAGATTTGTTACCTGGCGTGGTGTGCGAATATAGCCCAGGACCAGCACCACATAGAGCAGCGGCAGCAGCACTTCTTTGCGCAGGGCCACCTGGGCATTGCTACGTGAATAGGCAATGACGACTGATACACAGGCCGCGAGCAGAAAGATCGCAGCCGGGAGCAGGAAGGGGCCGAGACGCTCACGCAGCGCCCGCCAGGAGAAAGAGGCGCGCACCTCCTTCTTCAAGACAAGCTGTCCCAGCGCCAGCGCAAAGAGGGCAAAGATGGCGATCTCGGCCAGGCTAAAATGCAGAGTTTTGTAGACGGTCTTTGGGTAATGATCCTGAAAATAGGGCAGCGTCAATGGAAAGAGTGCCAGGGCCAGAGGGAGGCGCATCCAGGCCAGGACCAGAAATATAAGGAGAAAAGGCAGGCCCAGGAAGGGCAGGAGCGAGGCTGGCACAACATGGGGATCGTTCAAGATCCCAAAGGGGAGATTGGTATTTCCTAGCAGATAGTAGAGCATAAAGGAGAGCACCATGCCTATCCCAATGAGCCAGTCTCGACGCGAATTTTCGGTCTGTGCATTGACTAACTCTTCAGACAAGATCACGCCTGCACGTCTTTTTTGTGCTGGTGCCTTCTGCCACTCTGCATCCAGGGAAGGTCTCAACTGAGAAGATTCATGCTCATCATTCATAACATTTTCACACAATCTCGCTAAGATCTTATTCCGAAACCCAACATCACTCGCGTGCCTAGCGCTTCCCCCATTCGGGGACAAGCGCGCTCAGGTTTTCGAATAAGTAGTAAGTATTTAGACGCACAGATATATTTGTTCTCGCCGTAAAGAAGAGAACGAGGCCAACATCCTTATTTTTAGGCAGTATAGCAAATATGCGTCGATCTCGTCCAAGAATGAGACGAAAAGACCAGCCTGATGTTGCCCGCACTGCTAAAGCACGCGCTTACATGTGAGCAGGCTGGTCCTGACAAGAAGTGTAAGATGAGAAGGCACGTTAGCAAGAGGGAATGGACATTAGTTAGCAACGACCCAGATTTTAGCGGCAGAAGCCTTGCTAATCGCGACCTGGCGTCCATCCACTTGTAGCAAGAACTGCTCGCCACGAGCAGTGGGATCGACGTCAGGCTCCACATGCTCCTGCGAAAGCACGGTCACATGCATACGAGGGGTAATGCCTTTCTGATGCAGGTAGAGGATCAACGCCTCTTCATCCTCAACGACTTCAGAGATACAGAGCACAGTGACTTGCTGCCCCTCGGAAACACTGGAGAGGCGCAGGGCATGATTGTCCTTGAGATAGGTGCGAGCATTGGGAACGATGCCGGGGATAGGGTTGCCATGGGGGCAGGTCTGAGGCAGATCGAGGCTAGCAATCACACGCGACTCGACCGCGCCAGAGATAAAGTGCTCGAGGCGGCAGGCCTCTTCATGCACCTGGTGCCACTGCATTCCCAGCATATCCACCAGGAAACGTTCGGTCAGGCGGTGACGGCGTAGCACGGCCTCCGCCGCCTCATAACCAGCCTCAGTAAGGGTGATATGGCGTTTGCTGTCCATCTCAATGTATCCAGATTTCACCAGGCGTTTTAGCATCTCCGTCACGGTAGGCGCGGAGACCCCAAATTTTTCGGCCAGACGCGCGCCAATCACGAGTTCGCCTTCAACGCTCATGTTATAGATACTTTCCAGATATTCTTCGACCGTCGCGCTCAGCGCTTCGCCTGCTTTCATCATTCTTGGCCCCGTTTCTCCAAACTTGCTAGCCAGTCATATGCGTAGACATTTTCCCTCACTGTAACATGCAGGAAAAAAGCCGTCAAGAGCGTTATTTCAGCACAGCAGAAGGGTAGGGAGTGTGACGCATGGTGGCAGCCGCAGGCTGCCACCATGCGTCACACTCCCTACCCAAGCCAGCGCCGCAGGCGCGAGAAGACATTAAGAATTGGTATGTGCTTATACAAGAGATGTTTATATTAAAGATGTGTTGCAGGCAGAAAGTTGTAAGGGGAGGGGGTAGTGCAAGATGAGAAAATACTTTTTGCAGAAGAGACGGGGCAGAGGGATGCTGCCATCGCCGTTGTTGGGTGTCTTGCTCCTCTTCCTGTTTACGATGAGTTTTCTCCACTTCCAGACCTTCGCAGCCGATCCAGGGGCGGGCAAGGAGTGCAAATGGTATACCGTCCAGGTGGGAGATAACCTCAATCATATCGCGCAACAATCTGGGGTCTCATTAGCGGATATCGCCCAGGCTAATTACCTGCTGAATATGAACCTGATTCTCTATGGCCAGCAGCTCTGTCTGCCCCAAACGATACAAGAAGCTGGAATATTAGAAGATGGAAGTGTACGCTGGTATGCCTACACGGCACTGGAAAGCTCCTCAAAGACACAGGTGGAAGATATGCTGCGCCAGTACGCGAACGACTATGGTCTTCCAGCGGACCTTGTTCTGGCAATTGCCTGGCAGGAAAGCGGCTGGAAGCAGCACGTCATCGCCAAGGATGGCGGCATTGGTGTCATGCAACTTATGCCCTATACGGCGAAGGCACTCAACAGTACCATTAGTACGAGGCGCGACCCCTATAAGCTTGAGGACAACATCCGCCTGGGAACGTATTACCTCTACAAATTGTGGAAGCGCTATGATGGCGACCTGGACAAGGTGGTCAGCGCCTATAACGAAGGCTCCTGGAACCTGGATCACTACGGCATCTTCAATCATACATATGTCAAAAGTGTAAAGGCCCTGATGGCAAAATATGAATGAAGAAAGCGAAAATGCGCGCATATAGCACTTGACAGAACACAAATTTGTTACTATACTTTTTTCATACGCACAAAGAAATACCGAACGCGATGAACAGGAAAAGTACATAGCCTGTCGACGATGCCAGAGAGTCGGGGATGGTGGAAACCGATATCAGCACAGCTATGGAATGGGCCTGCAAGCTAAAGAGCGAACGTTCTACGCCGATAGAATTAGTAGTACTCTTTCGGAACGTCCCCCGTTATCGAGGACAGGATATGTCACCAGGGCAGAGCCAGAAGTAGAGAAAAAGATTGAGCGCTCTGACGAGGCCGTATCCGGCAAAGAGGGATTATTCGCAACCCAGAAAAGCAAGATAGGCAGCAAAACAACACGATACTGGCGGATAATCTGAACAAGGGTGGTACCACGAAAGCGACACGCTTCTCGTCCCTGTGGGGGATGAGAGGCGTTTTTTGTTTTCTCTAAATAGGCAATTTTCTTCGTATACGAAAACCAACGCCACTGCCGTGGCTAGCGCTTCGCGCTCAGGTTTTCGAGAGGAAGTTTATGGAGATGGAGCAATGACGATTGAGATGAATGTGAAAGCCACTGAGCAGCTAGCGGCGGGAACTGGCAAGCCTCCCGTGAAGAAACGCACCTTTTCGGGTGTGCAACCGACCGGAAATATTCACCTGGGCAACTACCTGGGAGCCATCCGCAACTGGGTCGAGGGACAGGCACAGTACGAAAACATCTTTTGTATCGTTGACCTGCACGCGATTACCCTGCCCATCGACGCCAGAGAGCTGCACGAGAATACACGCAAGCTGGCCGCGCTCTACCTGGCAGTGGGACTGGACCTGGAACACTGCAAACTGTTTGTCCAGTCGCACGTCCAGGAACACGCCGAGCTGAGCTGGATTCTCAATTGCTTCACTCCTATGGGCTGGTTGAATCGCATGACGCAGTTCAAAACCAAGGCGGCGGATGATCCGGATAGCGTGAGCAACGGCCTGTATAGCTACCCGGTCCTGATGGCCAGCGATATCCTGCTCTACCACGCGCACTATGTCCCCGTTGGTGATGACCAGCGTCAGCACGTCGAGCTGACACGTGATATCGCCCAGCGCTTCAATAGCCTTTACAAGCAGCCGGTCTTTACGCTGCCACAGGCACAGATCCGCGACGTCGCGGCGCGCATTATGTCGCTGAGCGAGCCAACCAAGAAGATGAGCAAGAGCGATCCCGATCCGCAGTCGCGCATCAACCTGCTGGATGATCCCAAGGTCATTAAGAAGAAGATCGGGCGCGCGCAGACAGATTCTGAGCGCCTGGTGAAGTTTGATCCCCAGCGCCCCGGCATCACCAGTCTGCTAGGCATCTACCAGGCGATCACGGGCAAAGAGCAGGCGGTGATCGAGGCCGAATTCGAGGGCAAGGGCTATGGAGACTTCAAGGCCACGCTCATCGAACAGCTCGTCGCCACGCTGGAACCCATTCAGAAGCGCTACTACGAATATATCAATGATATGGGTGAACTGGAGAACATCCTTAAGCAAGGAGCGGACGCGGTTCGCCCCATCGCGCAGGAGACAGTTCGCAACGTCAAAACAGTTGTAGGTCTGGGTTAACACAAAGTGAAAGGGCTTCTGAAGTGAATCACTTCAGAAGCTCCGCCAGAACAGAGAGAAGGATTTTGAGCATGCTATACTCGCCATCGCTCGCCGAAATTCAAAGGCTGCACGACATAGAGACGGGTAGTCAGGATGTCAGCAAGAGCAGACCCATACTGCCCCTCTATTGTGATATCCTGGCCGACATGGAGACCCCTGTTTCCGCGTATTGCAAAACGGCCCAGAATCCCTATAGCTTTCTACTCGAAAGCGTCACCGGGGGAGAGCAAGTCGCACGCTATTCATTCATCGGCATTGACCCCTACATGGTCATGGTGCACCGCGAAGAGACCGCGACCCTGCTCAAGATGAGCAAGAATGAGCGGGGTGAGATCAACACACGCCGAGAAGAGGTTCCCTGCCACGATCCCCTGACCCTGATTGAGCAGGAGTTAGGCCAGTACCGACTGGTCTTGCCACCCGATATGGCGCCCAACGAACTGCCCAAGTTCTTCGGTGGCAGCGTCGGCTACCTCTCCTATGAGGCGGTCTCGCGCTTTGAGCGCGTGCCCGTACCCGCCAAAAACACACTTGATCTGCCCCTATCGGTGATTATTTTTACTGAGACAGTGCTGGTCTTTGACCATGTCAAGCAGCGCGTGCGCGTGATCACGCACCTGCACCTGGGCGCGCCAGACCTGCAAGCCGAATACCAGCGGGCCAGTGCCATCCTTGAGGATGTGCAGCAGCGCCTGCGCCAGCCGGTACGCGTTCCCCTGCCAGAGCCGGAGCAGTTGGAGCAGAAATCCGAGCCCTGGGCCTCCAATCGCACACAGGAAGAGTACGAGGAGATGGTACGCCGCTCGATTGAATATATCAAAGCGGGCGACGCCTTCCAGATTGTACCCTCGCAACGCTTCAGCCGCCGCATCACGGCTGACCCCTTTACGGTCTACCGGGCGCTGCGAGCCATCAATCCCTCACCCTATATGTTCTACCTCGACCTGCAAGACTTCTATGTGGTGGGGGCATCGCCAGAGCTACTGGTGCGCTATGAAGACGAGGAGGTCACGATTCGACCTATCGCGGGCACACGGCCGCGAGGCGGAGACTACCTCAGTGATCAGCAACTGGCCGACGAGTTGCGCCAGGATCCCAAGGAGCAGGCGGAGCACGTCATGCTGGTAGATCTGGGGCGCAACGATGTAGGACGCGTGAGCGAGCCTGGCAGCGTCAAGGTCGATGAATTCCTGACCATTGAGCGCTACTCACATGTCATGCACCTGGTCTCGAACGTCACAGGCAAGCTGAGAGAGAATGTCTCGCCATTTGAGGCCTTGCGCGCGGGCTTCCCGGCGGGAACGGTGTCGGGCGCGCCCAAGATTCGCGCCATGGAGATCATCAGCGAGCTGGAGGGCGACCAGCGCGGACTCTATGCGGGCGCGGTTGGCTACTTTAGCCATAACGGGAACCAGGAGACGGCCATTGCCCTGCGCACCATGGTAATCAAAGATAGTGTGGCCTATGTGCAGGCTGGTGGTGGTGTCGTCGCCGACTCGGACCCAACCAAGGAATACCAGGAGAGTGTCAACAAGGCCCGCGCCCAGATGCGCGCCGTAGACGAGGCCGAGAACATTACGCGCGAATATCTCCAGGCGCATGCCGCCACGGTCGCGCTACCCAGCGGGAAGGACCAATAAGATGTTGCTGCTCATCGATAACTACGACAGCTTTACCTACAACCTCTACCAGTACCTGGCAGAGCTAGGCGCGGAGGTCCTCGTCAAGCGCAATGACCAGATCACGCTTGACGAGATTGAGGAGCTCCATCCCGAGCGCATCGTCATCTCGCCGGGGCCCTGCACGCCAAATGAAGCGGGCATCTCGTGCCAGGTGATTGAACGCTTTGGCGCGCGCACGCCGCTGCTGGGCGTCTGCCTGGGACACCAGGCCATTGGACAGGTGTATGGCGGACGCGTTATTCGCGCGCCAGAGCCGGTGCATGGGAAGACGGCCCTCATCTATCATGATAACCAGGGCGTCTTTCAAGAACTGCCAAAACCCTTTGAGGCCACGCGCTACCATAGCCTCATCGTCGAGCGTGAAACCCTGCCAGAGGCACTGGAGATCACGGCCCAGACGGAGGACGGCCTGATTATGGGATTGCGCCATCGCGAGTATCCCGTGGAGGGCGTCCAGTTTCACCCCGAATCTATCATCACAACAGCAGGCAAAGAGTTGTTACGCAATTTTTTAACCCGGTAAGGACGCCTGGGGCACGAGGCCGACAGGCAGAAAACGAGGAGAGAGCGAGCAATGATACGAGAGGCAATCGGGCATATCGCCAGCGGCGGTACCCTGAACGAGGATGAAGCCGCCGAAGTCATGGAAGAACTGATGACGGGAGTCGCCACGCCCTCCCAGATGGGCGCGTTCCTGGCAGTATTGCGTATACGCCCCGGTGGCGAGACCATTGAAGAGATCGCGGGCATGGCGCGCGTCATGCGCGATAAGGCCGTCCAGGTCCATCTCGATGAGCAGAGCCAGGCCCGAGCACTCGACACCTGTGGCACGGGTGGCGACCTGGCAGGAACCTTTAATGTCTCCACGGGCACGGGTCTTATCGCCGCCGCGGCGGGAGCAAAGGTCGCCAAGCACGGTAACCGTTCGGCCACCAGCCATTGTGGGAGCGCGGACGTGCTGGAGGCCATGGGCATGAAGATTGATCTGGGGCCGCGGGAGATCGCGCGCTGCGTCGACGAGGTCGGATTCGGCTTTATGTTCTCACCAGCCTATCACCCGGCCATGAAATATATTGGTCCCACCCGGCGCGAGGTCGGCATTCGCACCATCTTCAACATCCTTGGCCCGCTCACCAACCCGGCGCACACCAGCTACCAGGTTCTGGGCGTTCCCGACCGTAGCGTGATGCG
Organism: Ktedonobacter sp. SOSP1-85; assembly: GCF_016587415.1. GTDB lineage: Bacteria > Chloroflexota > Ktedonobacteria > Ktedonobacterales > Ktedonobacteraceae > Ktedonobacter. The sequence continues at coordinate 1,169,930 of NZ_BNJI01000001.1, forward strand.
CAAGATGGGCGAGGTTCTGTTGCGCCTGGGCTGCCAGCATGCTCTCATTGTGCATGGAGCCGATGGCCTGGACGAATGCTCGCTGAGCGCGCCAACCTATGTCTGCGAGGTGCGCCAGGGCGCGGAAACGCGCGAATACAGCATCACGCCGGAGGACTTTGGCCTACCCCTGATCAGCGACCGCGCCGCCTTTAAGGGAGCAAACGCGCCCGAGAGCGCCGAGATGCTACGTACGCTCCTCAGCGACTATAGCGACAACCCGAAGACGCATATGCTCTGCCTGAACGCGGGGGCGGCGCTCTATGCCAATGACCTTGTGCCTTCGATCCATGAAGGCATCAAACTTGCCCAGTCCGCACTACGCGAAGGTAAAGCCAGGCGCACCCTCGCCGATGTTATAGAGTATACACAATCGATTGCCAGGTAAAAATATGTTTCTTGATCGCATCGTCACACAAACGCGTCTCGACCTCGAAGCGCGTAAACAAGAGGTACCACTAGAGGAGCTACAACGGCAGGCCAGGGCACAGGAGCCGCCACGCGACTTCGCGAGGGCTTTCGAGCCACGCTCAGAGATGCACCTGATCGCGGAGGTGAAACGCGCCTCGCCCTCGAAGGGCATGCTCATCCATGATTTTACGGATGCCACTCCCGTAGAGCTGGCTCGAACCTATGAAGCCAATGGGGCAGCAGTCATCTCAGTCCTTACCGAGCCGCATTTCTTCCTGGGTTCGCCCGCGTATTTGCAAGCCATCAAACAGGCCGTGAAGATCCCGGTGTTGCGCAAAGATTTTATCGTCGATGACTACCAGGTGTACGAGGCACGCGCCTGGGGGGCGGACGCCATCCTGCTTATCTGCGCGCTGCTAAATGATACTCAGCTACGCCACCTGCTAGGGCTGGCGCGCTCCCTGCACATGGAGTGCCTGGTCGAGGCGCACAGCGAGGAAGAGGTGCGGCGCGCCGTCGAGGCCGGGGCGCTGGTCATTGGCGTCAATAGCCGCGACCTGGTGACCTTTAAAATGCACCCGGATCTCATTCGCGATATGCGCCAGCAGATTCCGGCCGACCGCATTGTTATCGCCGAGAGCGGCATTCATAACGAGGGGGACGCCCGGCGCATGGCGCGCTACGATGTCCAGGGCATGCTCGTTGGCGAATCCCTGGTCGTCTCAAAAAATATATCAGGGCAAATCCAGAGTCTTCTGCGAGGGGCAAACGCGAGCACGCAAGTCAAGATCTGTGGCCTACGCCAGGCGGAGCATATTACCACGGCCATTGAGGCAGACGCGGACCTGCTCGGCTTCATCTTTCATGAGCCAAGCCACCGCTATATTGAGCCTGCCCACGTCCGCGAGATCGTAGCGAGCAGCAGCTACGCTCAGCGCCTGGAGAAGGGGCAACGCGTGCCTGACCTCGTTGGGGTCTTCGTCAATAAGGAGGCCAGCTTTATCAACGACGTTGCGGAGGAGGCTGGCTTGCAATATGTACAGCTTCATGGGGATGAGAGACCCGAGTTCTGCCAGCGTATCAAGCGACCCGTCATCAAAGCCTTGAGCCTGCGTACGAAGGACGACCTGGCGAGGTTGCGGGATTATCGCGAGGTTGCGTGGCGGCTCCTGCTAGACACGCCAACACCACAGTGGGGCGGAACAGGCGAGGTCTCTGACTGGCAACTGGCACGCCAGGCAGCACAGGAGCAACGCATCTTCCTGGCGGGCGGTTTGACACCTGAGAACGTCAGCGAGGCCCTTAAACAGGTTCAGCCCTGGGGCGTCGATGTCAGCAGCGGTGTCGAAAGCGAGAAACAGAAAGATCCCGAGAAAATTCAGCGCTTCCTGAGCCAGGTACGCACCAGCCTGTAGGGGCAGAGCTTGCTCGGCCTCCGAGCGTAGCGACTGCCCCCAGCAACTGGATATCGGCCTGCGGGCCGGGCGAGTCCATGCCAGCATGGACCCTACAAGCGCGTTGAGAACGACTAGAAAGAGATAATACGCATGCAAGCACAAGAGGAAAAGACGCCACAGTATCAGCACCAGCGCTATCCCGATCAGCGGGGACGCTTTGGCGCATATGGCGGCCAGTTTATCCCTGAGAGCCTCTCCACGGCCTTTGCCGAGCTGGAAGCAGCCTATGAGGAGGCACGCAAAGATCCAGCCTTCCAGGCCGAGCTAGAAGCGTACCTGCGGCACTATGTGGGTCGTCCCACACCACTCTACTACGTCCCTCGCTTCTCAAAGCTCGTCGCACCAGATGTCAAGGTCTATCTCAAGCGCGAGGACCTGGCGCATACGGGCGCACATAAGATCAACAACGCCCTGGGGCAGGCGCTCCTGGCGAAGCGCATGGGCAAGCAGCGTATTATCGCGGAGACGGGCGCGGGCCAGCATGGCGTCGCCACGGCCACGGTCTGCGCCATGCTGGGGCTAGAGTGCATCATCTACATGGGGTCCGTCGATATCGAGCGCCAATCGCTCAATGTCTTTCGCATGAAGCTCCTGGGGGCCGAGGTACGCTCAGTCGATACTGGCTCGCGCACACTGAAAGATGCCATTAATGAAGCTTTCCGCGATTGGGTCGCCAATGCCGAGAGCACCTTCTACCTCTTTGGGACCGCCGCAGGCCCCCATCCCTATCCTCTCATCGTGCGCGACTTCCAATCTGTCATCGGTACCGAGGCGCGCGAGCAGATTCAAGATTTTGAGGGACGGCTTCCCGACATGATCCTGGCCTGTGTGGGAGGCGGCAGCAACGCCATAGGCATCTTCTACCCCTTCGCCGATGCCAGCGAGGTCAAGTTAATCGGCGTGGAGGCTGGGGGACGCAGCATGGAGCAGGGAGAACACGCGGCCACGCTCGTCGCGGGAACGCCGGGTGTGCTACATGGAGCCATGAGCTACCTACTCCAGAATGAGGATGGACAGGTCTTTGACACACACAGCATCTCGGCAGGCCTGGACTATCCCGGCGTCGGCCCAGAGCATAGCTATATGAAAGACAGCGGACGTGCCACTTATGGAGCCGCCAGCGACGCCACCGCCCTGCGCGGCCTGCAAGAACTGAGCCGAACCGAGGGTATCATCCCGGCACTGGAGTCATCGCACGCGCTTGGCTACTTGATAGAGATGGGAGAGCGCGGCGAGATCGCCCCAGGCTCACTGATCCTCGTCAACCTCTCCGGGCGCGGCGATAAGGATATGATCACCGTCGCGAAGGCACTGAACGTAAGCCTGTAGAAACAGAAGAGAAAAGGGAGACATGATGTCATTTGGCTACAGCGCGGATCTACTGGCGCGCTATCCCCAGGTAGTTGGGGGCGTGATCCTGGCACGCGGGTTGCACAACGGCCCCACACCTGAAAAGCTGCGTGATGCCTATCTCAACGAGCAGCAGGCAGTCATCCAACGCATTGGCAAGACTCCGCTCAGCCAGTTGCCATCTCTGGCGGCCTGGCGCACGGCTTTTCGTGGCTTTGGCGTCGAGCCTACGCAGTACCGCAGCGCCGCCGAGGCCCTGCTGCGCCGCCTGACCAAGAAGGGAGATATTCCCTGCATCAATACGATGGTGGATATCGGCAACCTGGTCAGCATCCGCTATGGCCTGCCGGTCGCGGTCTTTGATATTCAGTCCATCACCGGCAAGGTCACGGTCCACTTCGCGGATGGCAGCGAGCGCTACATCCTGCTGGGCGCAGACGAAGTCGAGCATCCGGAGGTAGGCGAGGTCGTATTCTCGGATGAGCAGGGCCTGGTCATCGCGAGACGCTGGTGCTGGCGCCAGAGCGAGCCAAGCGCAGCCCAGGAGAGCACGACCAGCGCCATCATTACTATTGAGGCGCATCATGCCGAGGGGCGAGCAGACATTGAGCAGGCCCTGGCAGAGCTTCAGGAGCTACTAAGCACTTACGCGGCAGGAGACGAAACACGGCTCACCGCAACCATCCTGGACGCCAGCCATCCCAGGATAACGGACGAAGCAAACGAGGAGTGATTTATGGAGAGACGACAGGAAACCATCGCGTCGCCAGCGGCGCGCATCACGCACGTCTTTGAGCGCGCCAAAGAGGAGGGGCGGGGCGTACTAATCCCCTACTTTATGTGTGGTTATCCCAACGAAGAGCAGAGCGTGCGCGTTATCCAGGCGGCCATAGAGGGAGGTGCAGACATCATTGAGCTAGGATTGCCCTTCAGCGACCCCCTGGCCGATGGCGCGACCATCCAGCACGCAGGACACGTCGCCCTCGAACGCGGGATGTCGATTCGCGGCTGCATGCGCGTCGCGGAACGCATCTCCGCTCAAAGCGAGACGCCGCTTGTCTTTATGGGCTACTACAACCCGATTCTGGCCTATGGGCTGGAGCGCTTCTGCGCCGAGGCGCGCCAGCATGGGGTTTGTGGTATCATCGTGCCAGACCTCCCCCCAGACGAAGCAGAACCGTTGCGCGAGGCAGCCACGCGCCATGGTCTCGCCCTTATCTTCCTCATCCCGCCAACCATCAAGGATGAGCGTATGGAGCGGGTCGTCGAACTGGTCGCGCAGGGACCGGGCGGATTTGTCTACTGCGTCTCTTTGAGTGGCGTCACCGGCGCACGCACCGAGCTACCAGCGCATCTGCAGAGCTTTATCGCGCGCATCCGGCGCTATACCGAAGCAAAGCAGGTACCTATCGCGGTCGGCTTTGGCCTCTCGACTCCTGAGCATATCGCGCAGATCAGTCGCATAGCCGATGGAGCGGTCGTTGGTAGCGCGTTGGTCAACCTGATCGACCGCACTAGCGAAGAGGAGCAACCTGGGGCAGTCAAAAGCTATATCCAGAGTCTGCACCAGGGAACCAGGAATATTTAATAAGGGATATTTGTCTAGAGGAACTGGGCAAAATAGGAAAGAGAAAAAAGGAGGGAATGTGGTTGTAGACGTGGTATATGCTGGCCCGCTACTGGCGTACGCGGCTACTTGCAGATACCACGCCTACAACAGTAGCATCGCGGACTGGAAGAACCTTGCCTTCATCCCTTACAATGGAGACACTTTCGTTCTTGCTTACCAGTGCTTCTGGTCAAGAAGGGCGAGTATTTAACCGGTAAAGGGGTGAAAGCATAGTGGTCTACTGTCGAGGAATACGTGGCGCAACAACGGTCAAGAACAACACCGAGGAAGAGATCTGTAGGGCAACCAGAGAGCTGTTGGAGCATCTCGTCAGCGAGAATGAGCTTCAGCTTGAAGATATCGCCAGCGCGCTCTTCACGCTGACCGAGGATCTTGATGCCTGCTTCCCCGCGAAAGCGGCACGCGAGATCGGTTGGACCGAGGTACCGCTGATGTGCGCACGCGAGATTCCCGTGCCTGAGAGCCTGGGAATGTGCATCCGCGTCCTGCTGCATGTCAACAGCACGCGCAGCAACGCCGAGATGCGTCACGTGTATTTGCACGAAGCTATCCGCCTGCGCCCAAGCTACGGTCTACACAAATAGGGCGTGTAGGCCAGATAGAGGTCCAGGCAGGCTCAAGTTATTGTTATTCATCACCGACAGAGAAAAGCAGGTTGGTGACAAAGATCTTATTTCGAAACCCAACGTCACTGGCGGGTCTAGCGCTTCCCCCATTCGGGGGCAAGCACGCTCAGGGTTTTCGGAGAAGAAGTAAGTTGTATCGACCCGGCAATTATGACAAGGTGGTCACGGTGGCCGGAGCGCGAGCGCTGTTTGCTCGTACTCAATTGTTTGCGAGAAGAAGGAGAAGGACTCATGATTGTCGTTATGAAAGCGCATAGTAATAACGAAGAAATACAGCACGTATTGAAATTTTTGCAGAACCATGGACTTTCGGGACACCTCTCACAGGGCGTCGAGCGCACCGTTATTGGTGTGCTGGGGCAAACCAGTAACGCGGGCCTGCCCAGTGGCATCGGCGGCATCACTCCGGGCCTGGAGGACTCTCTCGAGGGTCTGCCCGGCGTAGACAATGTCCTACGCGTCTCCAAGCCATACAAGCTTGCCAGTCGCGAGTTTCACCCTGAGAATACCACGGTCGAGGTACCCGCGGCCTGTGTCGCCGGTGGCAGCGTTACAATTGGCGGCAAAGACGTCGTCATGATGGCGGGCCCCTGCACCGTTGAGACGGAGACACAATTGATGACCGCCGCCGAGGCCGTGCGCAAGGCCGGAGCCGTCATCCTGCGTGGTGGTGCCTTCAAGCCCTCAACCTCCCCCTACGGCTTCCGTGGCCTGGGTGAGAAGGGCCTTCAGTTGCTGGCGAAGGCGCGCCACGAGTTTGGCATGGCCGTGATTACCGAGGTCATGACCCCATCCGATGTAGCCATGGTCTGCGAGTACGCCGACATTCTCCAGATCGGCACGCGTAACATGCAGAACTACATGCTCCTGGACGAGATTGGGCGCACCAATAAGCCCGTCGTACTGAAGCGTGGCATGTCGGCGACCATCGAAGAGTGGCTGCTGGCGGCTGAATACGTGCTCTCACAGGGCAATAAAAACGTTATCCTCTGTGAGCGCGGCATCCGTACCTTCGAGAAGGCGACCCGCAACACGATGGACATCAGCGCCATCCCCGTCGCGAAGACGCTCTCGCACCTGCCGATCATCTCAGATCCCAGCCAGGGCACAGGTCACCGTCACCTGGTGGGACCGATGACGCTGGCCTCTATCGCCGCGGGAACCGACGCCCTCCTAATCGAGGTACACCCCAATCCCGACGAGGCGCTGAAGGATGGCGCACAGTCGTTGACCATTCAGCAGTTCAACGAACTGATGCCACAGGCGCAGGCAGTGGCGCACGCCATCGGCCGCGACTTCATTACACGCTAGGCGCGACAAAAGCTCCAGGGCTGCAAGAGACGGGTTCTCATCTTGAGGACCTGACTCACACAGCCCCTGGAAAAATGCAGAATATCTGGTATACTGGAAGAAGAAAGTAGACACATTCCGTGTTCTCTCGGTAACTGGCGCGTACGTGGATTACCACGGGGAAGCCTGGAGAACAGTTTAATTTATGTATCAGCCGCTCGCCTGGGCTGGGCACCAGATTGATGGTGCCTTTTTTGTTTGCTGAAACGAGGGAGAGATACACATGCTCAAAGAGAAAGTTGCCCTACATCTAGCAGGCCCCACGCCTGTTCCCCCGCAGGTTGCCGCCGCCATGACCATGCCCATGATCAATCACCGCAGCGAGAAGTTTAGCGTGCTGGCAAAAGACGTTGCCAGTAAGCTCCAGGCGCTTTTCCGCACGCAGGAGCAGGTCTACGTCCTGGCAAGCTCGGGTAGTAGTGGCTGGGAGACCGCGATGGTCAACTTTGTGCCCGCAGGCGCCAAGGTGCTCAACGTCGTGATTGGCGATTTTGGTGAGCGCTGGTCCAAGGCCAACGCGGAGTTGGGCTATGCCGTCGAGCACCTGGACTACGAGCCGGGAACCGCCGCCAAGCCAGCCGAGGTTGCCGAGGTGCTCAGCAAGCACCAGGGCAGCATCAAAGCCGTCTGCCTGCAACATAATGAGACCAGCACCGGCGTCTTTAATCCCGTGAAAGAGATCGCCGCCGAGGCCGCAAAACATGGCGCGCTCGTCCTCGTCGACGGCGTCTCCAGCGTGGGCGCACTGCCACTGCACATGGATGAGTGGGGCGTAGACGTCGCCTTCACCGGCTCACAGAAAACCCTGATGTGCCCTCCCGGTATGATGATCATCGCCGCAAGCAAGCGAGCATGGGCCCAGGCGGAAGAGGCGCATACACCCAAGTTCTACTTCAGCCTGAAGGAATACCGCAAGAGCTACGACAAGGGTCAGACCCCACAAACGCCCCCCATCTCGCTCTACTATGGCCTGCAAGCCGCGCTGAACATGCTGGCGGAAGAGGGCTGGGAGCAGGTGCAGGAGCGCCATCACCTCATGGGTGAGATGTGCCGCGCAGGCATCAAGGCCGCTGGACTCGACCTGTTGTGCACAGAAGAGCAATTTGCCTCCGATACCCTGACCGCCGTCATGGTTCCAGAGGGCGTTGAGGCCGCGGCCTTCCTCAAGGTTGCGCGCGACACCTTCGGCGTCATCTATGCCGCGGGCCAGGGCAAAACCCTGAAAGAGCGCATTTTCCGTATCGGGCACATGGGCTATATGACTCCCAATGACGTCCTGGTCGCGCTAAGCGCTGTTGAGAACAGCCTGGCGTATTTGGGATATAACATTCAGCCGGGCAAGGCAGTTGCCGCCGCCCAGGCCGTATGGCTCAAAGCCGTACGCCAGGGATAAGAAAAGTAGGAGAAAAATAGCAGGTTCGCTTTCAAGCGAACCTGCTATTTTTCTCCTTACGACTACTCGTTAAGCGAGAGCTTATAGTAAGCCATCTGTGTGGGGGCCTCTTCGACGCCGACCATAATAGAGGAGAGATTAGAGGTGTTAAAAGCCTGAAGTTCACGGCAGAGTTCGTTGCAAATATACTCGGCCAGGCGCTCGGCGGTCGAATTATCGATGGGTAGCTCCGCCACATCGGCGCGTGGGAAGATATAGCGCTTGCCAGCGAAATGCACCTCCCACTCATCTTCGGTGGAGGCCAATTGCAGGTGCGGATTGTGGAGGGGCAGCAAGAAGCGGTGATCAAGGCGCTTGCAGATCTCCTTAGTCAAGCGTTTAAGTACAGTAAAATCAAAGACCAGCATATCCTCGCCCAACGTCCCCTCAACCTCGACCAGGACACCATAATTATGGCCATGCAAGCGCTCACACTTGCCACCATAGGTGATAAAGTGGGCCGAGCTGAAATTGAGATAGCCGCCCTCGATCTTTACCTTGCGCGCAATCCGCTCACCAGACATGATAGGACCCCCTACTTCTTTCTACGACATCTTGTGTTCACGTCAATGACGTCTTGTTGCCTTCAGCATATCATTAGAGGACTTTGTATACAAGAGCCGGGCTCTATCCTGGAGGATTCTTCATTGCCATCTGCCGAGGCGAGCGTTCTTGAAGGCATTGGCGTTTCTATGACTATACTATAGCCAGCAGGGAATTACCTGCTCGTATTCAAAGGAGAAAAGAAATGACAGTAGCAGAAACATTCCAGGCCTTACAATCGCGCTTCAAGCCGGAAGGGTCAGCGGGACTCAACAAGACCTTTCAGTTTAATATCACTGGCGAGCAGGCTGGATCGTACGCGGCGAAAATTGAGAACCAGACCTGCCAGTTGATTGAGGGCGGCGTCGAGAAGCCAGACGTGGTTTTCACTGTTAAGGATACCGATTGGCTGGACATCACGGCAGGAAAACTGGATCCAATGAACGCCTTTATGTCAGGCAAAATCAAGCTGACTGGCGACATGATGCTGGCAACGCGCCTTCAGGGCCTATTTGACCTGGGTCGCTAGGTATTATCTTCTCTACTGGGATGCGGAGATGAGCGAAATACTATCCCAAAGGCTAAGTTCTCCGCATTCTCTAGCGTTCCCTATTTTTGACTATTTGCGGAATTTCCAAGCTTGAACTACGATAAGCTCCTATGTTATACTCAGTGTAACTAAGAATGTCTTTTGCCAGGCACTTTTTAACTCACGGCTGTACCCGTAGAAAGGCGTCCGACAATGGTCCTTAGGAGTAGCGATCTACATCGTAACCTACAGCATCTCAATGGCATGATGACAACTCACGAGGCGGCAAAACACCTCGATCTGAGCTATTGGCACTTTATGCACCTGGTTGAGGCAGGACGCATACCAGGAGTACGTGTCGTCGACCGATGGCTCTTCTCTCCGGACGACCTGAATGATTATCGACGTAGTCGTTATGGTCAATTGGAAGATATGGCGCGCCTGGCTCTTGATCACCCGGCCATAGGTCTGACTGAGAAGCAAGCAATAATATGCCAGTACATCGTTGCTAATGAACGCCCCTCTGAGATAGCGCGAAAACTCCAGCAGTCCCGCCAGGCCGTCCATTCACAGATATCGTTAATCCGCGAAAAAGTCACCCGTGTCCAAACCGCTGCCGATGTTCCTCTCAAGCCCCAACGCAGAACTCGTAACCGATCCCATTCCTCACCCCTCACGGCAAGCCTATGAATTAAGCACGCCCAAACGCTTCTTCCATATACACATAGAAAACACAGCACCTGCACACGCTTGTCCAGGACAAAGGCTCAACAACATAGACCAGGGCAAGCGAGAGAGGCGCACAATCCCAGGTTGGCAGGGCCGGGGAGCGTCTCAAACTGGATAGTATTCAGGACAGCTTGAAGGCAGGTAGTAGCGCTGGCTCAATGGCTGGAGCGAGCACGGGATTGTTGTCCGCGAGCGCGCGTAAGAGGCCAAAGCAGCCAGTAATCATCATGTCCCCGTGAGGCGTACAGGCATAGGGTTTGAGTTCAGAGCCATCCAGCAGCGCCCTGCGCGGTCCCGTCACCGAGAGAAAGGGTAATTTCCCACCCGGCTGAGTGCTTGTCTCATGCGAGCGTTTGATAATCAAGGCTCCATGGCCGCTATCTGCAAAGACCTCTTCATTAGTCAATGTGCCCTGGGCCAGTTTACGGAGCAGTTCTTCCAGGCGTGCGCGATCAATCTCCCCCGTGTGATGCTCAAAAATGCCCATGATTTCGCCATCACGCAGGTGAAAGGCCAGGGTATGAAAATTGCCGATATTGCAGAGAATAGACTCACGCTGCTCGCGTACCCTGGCATCCTCGAGCGAACCCAGCGCCGCCGCCGAGCCGGTATCCATCAAGAGCAGAGGCGCATCCGGGCGTGATCCGCTCAGACTTAAATAGCGCCGGGCGCTCTGCGCCACCGCATGGAGGCGCGTGAGTGAGGGCGGAATATCCTGGGCCAGGTAGGCAAAGGCGCTGGGTGAGGGGCGGCGCCGAACCGTCTCTGTAATAAAGTCAAAACGGAAACGCCGGTCGCTATATCCAGGAGGCGCGGCCCCGTGATCAAAGGCCGCCAGGGCAATGGCATCGACGGTGAGATCGACATCAAAGGCCGTAAAAGCCGTCAGAATAGCCTGGGCATTGAAGTCCTGCATCTCGATATGGACGGTATCATTTTGCGCGGCGCGATGCTCGGCCTCTTGATCATCAATGATCTCAAAACCCATGCGCTCGACGCCCGCCAGGTCATCATCAAAGGTGCGAGCAGCGTCAGGCGTGACAGCTACGGCGTAGCCTGCCAGCGCGTGATCGCGGGCGGCCCAGTGACAGGGACCACCACCCATCGTAACACCTGTTAAGAGCAGACGTTTTCCCACTTTTGTTGCCTGCTTGATGCGTTCAGCGATAATGACAGTGGGCGAGGGCATAACCAGCTTGAAGCAGTTCTCCATCTCTTTGCCACTCTCAAACAAAAGGATATCCTGGGTTCCGGTCCCAACATCAACGGCCAGGATACGTGTGGATGGCTGCATAGGGTATATTCTCCTTGCGTAAACTTAATGGTGCATCAATTTGGAGTATATCACCAGGACGAGGGCTTTTCTCTCTAGCGGCGAGAGGAAGCCAAGCAAGCCTGGACCCTACAATTTGTTTATGGGAAGAGAGTTACATTCGTCCAACGGCATAGCAGCAATCCATGGGAACTTTTCTCCCGCCGATAACGTCATTACGACGAACGCAAAGAGTTCATAGATAGCAATAACGACTTAACCAAGCTTGTCTACCTGCGATAACCTGATCCTGGAGAGGTGCAATTTATGTCAGTTCATCACATCAATACCCCTGGACATCGTTCCTTTTTACCAGGGAGGCGCGTATTATGGATAGGAGGCACAACCATAGCGCTCCTTCTAGTTATTATCGTTGCATCCATGAGTATAGGGAGAATAACAGCGATGTCGGCGTTTGATACTACCTCCAAGGGACACGGCTCTGGCGCAGCGACTGGTGGCTCCCTGGCCACCATTACCAATTCTGGCTCGACCAATACCCCCGGCTATACGCTGGTGATTCATAGCGATGGCAGTGGCAGCCTGAGTTATACGCAGAAAGGCAAAACACACTTTGGCACCTACCAGGATAAGGCCTTTCCTGCTGGCACCTTCGCCATCCAGCGACTTCATACCGCATTGCAGGCAGTAGGCGACGTGAGCAAGATTCCCCAACGCGGTTGCCTGAAATCTGCCTCCTTTGGTACCTCAACTACGATTACCTACCAGGGCAAGACGAGCAGCGACCTCACCTGCCTGGGCAGCCAGGATGCCCGCTCACACCTGGACCTCAAAAATATGGTACAGCAAATCCTCGCGAAGATTAAGTAGTTATATATAAGTTACGAATGAGAAAAGGGTGTGGTGGTGGTTGCAGATCGCAACCACCACCACACCCTTTTCTCCTATTAGAGATCAATATAGCTATATCAATATGTCTATTTGGCGATCACTAATCGTATATCTCTAATAAGAGGTAGAAGAGATTACGACGAAAGGATTCCTATGGCTATAGATTCGCAGCCCACGACCCTCAACCGCTCGGCAAATGGTTACCTACCCATTGAAGACTATGCCGTCATTGGCGACCTGCACACCGTAGCCCTGGTCGGCAAGAATGGTTCGGTTGACTGGTGTTGCCTTCCTCGCTTCGACTCGCCCAGCGTATTTGGCGCGCTGCTTGATACCCAGAAAGGCGGGCGCTTCCGCATCGCCCCCATCGAGACGCCTAACATGGGGCATAAGCAGATCTACCTGCCCGAGACCAACATCTTGATTACACGCTTTCTGACCATTGATGGCGTTGCTGAGATTACGGATTTTATGCCCATTAAACGCGGCAAACGCTCGCATCGCCAGCATCATATCGTGCGTTCGGTCTCCGTGGTGCGCGGCTCGCTTTCATTTGACATGGTCTGTCAGCCAGCCTTCAATTATGCTCGCGACGCCCATACATTGACCTTCGCCGATGATAGGGAAGGCGTCATTTTTCATAGTCAGAGCATGTGCCTGGCGCTCGTATCCTCCGTTCCCTTGCAGGCAAACGATGAGGGTGGCGTAGAAGCTCACTTTGTATTGCACCAGGGGCAATCCGCACGCTTCATCCTCGAAAGCACCAATTGCGATGAGATCGCGCCCCAGGATCATTCGGAGGCGCACTATCGCGCCGAGTTCAACGAAACCATGGCCTACTGGCAGAGCTGGCTCGCCCAGTGCCAGTATCAAGGGCGCTGGCGCGAGATGGTGCAACGCTCGGCCCTCGTCCTGAAGTTGCTCACCTATGCTCCGACCGGGGCTATTGTCGCAGCCCCAACCACCAGCCTTCCCGAGACGCTGGGAGGCGCACGCAACTGGGACTATCGCTATACCTGGCTACGTGATGCCGCCTTCAGCCTCTATAGCCTGCTCACACTGGGTTTCACCCAGGAGGCCGAGGCCTTCATGGGCTGGCTCGACACACGCTGTCATGAACTCAAAAATAACGAGATGATGCTGCAACCAATGTATACCATCGATGGCAAACACGACCTGAGCGAGCTTACCCTGGACCATCTCGAAGGCTACAAGAAAAGCAGCCCGGTACGCATTGGGAATGGGGCCTACTCACAGGTACAGCTCGACATCTATGGCGAACTGATGGATGCCATCTACATTTATAATCAGTACGCCTCAATCTCCTACGATCTATGGGAAAATTTGTGCCGTTTGCTCAATTGGCTAAAGGATAACTGGCAAAAGCCCGATGAAGGAATATGGGAGGTACGTGGTGGTCCCAAGCCCTTTGTGCATTCACGTCTGATGAGCTGGGTCGCCTTTGATCGTGGTCTACGCCTGGCTCGCCACCGGGGTTTACCCGCGCCCGTCGATACCTGGACACGCACAAGCGCCCAGATCTATCAAGAGATCATGAGCAAGGGATGGAATGAAAAAATTGGTAGCTTTGTTCAATACTATGGGAGTGATGCAGTAGACGCAAGCTCGCTACTTATGGTCTTGACAAAGTTCGCGGGTCCGACCGATCCGCGCATCTTGAGCACGATTCAACGCATCCAGCGTGATTTGAGTAGCGACTCCCTGGTTCACCGCTATCATCCAAAGAAGGCCGCACCCGATGGCCTGGGCAGCACCGAGGGAACGTTTAGCCCATGTAGCTTCTGGATGGCGGAGGCACTGGCACGGGCAGGTCGCGTCCAGGAAGCGCGCCTGATGCTGGAGAAGATGTTGAGCTACGCGAACCATGTGGGACTCTACGCAGAAGAAATTGGTCCTACGGGTGAGGCGTTGGGAAACTTCCCCCAAGCCTTTACGCATCTTTCACTGATCACGGCTTGCTACAGCGTTGACCAGGCATTAAATAGAACGCATCCCGCGCAGTCGCGCACGTTTTTCTAGGCCTATTCACTCCTGCGGCGCTCAAGAAGTGAAGTAGTGTATATGGAGGTGGTTCCGGGCGGTACCTGGAACCACCTCCATATACACTACCCATTAATTCATGCTTGCCTTGACGAAGGTGAGCGGAGTCGTTACAATGTAGCTTGGAATTGTCGGTCCATTTACTTGCTTGCTTTATCCACCGGGCGCCGTGGACGTCCGGTTTTCTTATGCCCCCTGAGGAGTTTACGCTATTACCATGCAAATTTCTGACGCTACTGATACCGAGACAACTATGGCAACCCCTGAAAAGACCCCAAATCAGCTAAAAGAACGAACCGACATCCGCAATGTAGCGATCATCGCTCACGTCGACCACGGTAAAACAACGCTTGTCGATGGATTGCTCAAGCAGAGCCGCATTTTCCGCGAGAATCAGCAGGTCGGCGAACTGATTATGGACTCAAACGACCAGGAACGCGAGCGTGGCATTACCATCCTGGCAAAGAATACCGCTGTAAACTATCACGATACCAAGATCAATATTATCGATACACCTGGACACGCCGACTTCGGTGGTGAGGTTGAGCGCGTACTGAATATGGCCGACGGTTGTATCCTACTCGTTGACGCTGCTGAGGGCCCCATGCCCCAGACACGCTTCGTGCTGCAAAGAGCGCTTGAGCTTAACTTGAAACCAATCGTAGTTATCAATAAAATCGACCGCAAAGACGCGCGTATCGACCAGGTCCTGGAATGGACGCAGGACCTCTTCCTGGAACTAGCCAAGTCCGATGAGCAGCTCGACTTCCCCGTGCTCTATGCGATTGGACGCGAAGGCGTCGCCATGCGCAATCCCGATGATGAGCGCGTCAGTCTTGAGCCACTCTTCGAGACCATCATCAATACCATTCCAGCACCGAAGGTCGACATGGATTCGCCCTTCCAGATGCTAGTCACGGCCCTGGACTATGATGATTACAAGGGCAAGTACGCCATTGGACGTATCACACGTGGGCGTATCACTCCCAACAGTAGTGTGGCCCGTATTACACGCGATGGCGATGTGAGCCGCCAGAAGGTGAACCTGGTCTTTACCAACCGTGGCCTACAGCGCATCGAGATCAACGAGGCCCAGGCGGGCGATATCATTGCTGTTACGGGTATCTCGGATGCCAATATTGGTGAGACGCTTGCCGATCCAGAGCAGCCAGAGGCCCTGCCGACCATCGCCATCTCAGAGCCAACCCTGAAGATGACCTTTGGCGTGAATACCAGCCCCTTTGCTGGACGCGAGGGTAAGTACCCCACATCGCGCCAGTTGCGTGCGCGCCTCTATCGCGAGTTGGAGGTCAACGTCAGCCTGCGCGTCGAGGACGGTAACTCTCCCGATGAGTTCATCGTCTCGGGTCGTGGCGAGCTGCACCTCTCCGTCTTGATCGAGTCCATGCGCCGTGAGGGCTACGAGTTTCAGGTCTCGCGTCCCGAGGTCATCACGCGCCAGGATGAGCATGGGCATACATTTGAGCCTTTTGAGCACCTGGTCATTGATACAAAGGACGAGTATATCGGCGCCCTGACCGAGGTCCTGGCCACACGTAAAGCCCAGCTATCGAATATGGCCAGCGACGGCTACGGCAATGTACGCATCGAGTACAAGATTCCAACCCGTGGCTTGATCGGCTTCCGCAATAGCTTCCTGACCCTGACCAAGGGTAACGGCGCTATGAGCAGTCTGTTGATCGGCTTCGAACCCTGGCTGGGTAAGATGGGTACCACACGCATGGGTGTCTTAATGGCCTCCGAGCTAGGAACCGCCGTCACCTATGGTTTGAACAACGCCCAGCAGCGCGGTGATACCTTCATCGAGCCGGGAACCCAGGTGTACGAGGGAATGATCATTGGCCTGAACACACGCCCCATGGACATGGTAGTCAACGTGTGTAAAGAGAAGCAGAAGACCAATATCCGCTCCTCCACATCTGACATCTCGGTACGCCTGACACCGCCAATTCTGATGAGTCTGGAGCAGTCGCTGGACTTCATCAACAACGACGAACTGGTTGAAGTTACGCCGAAGAACATTCGCCTGCGCAAACGCTACCTGACACAGAACGAGCGCTCACGCGCCCGCGAAGACTAGCTCAGAAGTAAGTCAGACAACAAAAAACTTCCCGCGATCCTGTGGGAAGTTTTTTGTTGCCCTGGATAGAAATATGCAGCCAGCTACATATGCACAGCCTTGTTGGTGATGAGATAATGAAGTATATTGTTACACAAATATCGTTTGCTGGAGAGAGTCACAGCCAATGAATCCATTCGAGAGAATTGCTAATAGATATAAGAACCTACCTGAGGTTGACCTGACCCAGGGGCATAGCATCGCCTATTCACGCAGCACCACACGCCGCAACATGGAACTGATCGACGCCAACAGCCAGGGCAACGTCCACGGCGGTGTGATCATGAGAATGGTAGACGAAGCCGCGGCCGTCGTCGCCATCAAGCACTGCCATCGTCCCTACGTCGTGACGGCCAGAGTTGAGCGCTTCGACTTCCTGGCCCCCGCCTTCATTGGCGATGTGGTCACCGTACATTGCGAGCTACATTATGCGGGCCGCACCAGCATGGATGTCGGCGTCGAGGTCACAGCGGAGGACCTCATTACACGCGAGGTACGTAAGATCGCCAGCAGCAACGTCATCTACGTTGCCCTTGATGAAAACCGCAAGCCAACCCCCATTCCGCCCCTAGAGCCAGCGGACGACGAGGAGCGCGCCATTATTGAGCGCGCAAGTATACGCCGCCTGCATACCCAGAAACTAGAGCAGCTTCTCAAAGAGAATCCTTCCTAACAAGTAGCTCTAATAGAAAAGGGAGCGAGCGGGCTGGGAAATTGACTTTCCCAGCCCGCTCGCTCCCTTTTCTATTGCACACTATATGCATGACCTCTCGTGCCTGCGGCGCTCGCCAGGGTTGATGGTGTGATGTCCCCCGGGCTGCCTATGGCAGCCCGGGGGACCATCACACCATCAACCAGAAATGACGTTATTTGCTTTCCGCTTTTGGCAATGAGCAGTGTATAGAAAAGATAGAGCACAATTTTGATGATGGTATGGGAGGAGAAGATGGAGGCACAGCAACTCAATAGAACGCTTACCAAGGCGCAGATCCTGGCGTTTCTGGGACTGGATCATAAGCTCAAAGAATCTAAGGAACAGGTAATGGAGCGTCTTATGAAGCTGATCGATGAGGATGCTACAGCATGGCAACATTTGCTAGAAATGTATCCGGAGGAACTGGCGGTTGAGCCGGTAGAGGCGCAAACACTGCTTCAATGCACGCTTCTTGAGCGCCGCCGTTGGATTGAGGAAGGCAAACTACCAGTGCTCACCCATCGCCAATTTAGAAAAGCCGGACGTACACTTGACTACCCGGTGCATGACCGCCGCATGATTCTGGCAATCACCCAGGAGGATGTAGCAAAATGGCGAGGCGAGCATACTACTCGCACAAAGCAAAATCGGCATGCGGGATCACAAAAGAGCGCCGAGAGCCGCAAGGAACATCAACGCCTGCGGAAAGAACAGCAAGATGCCTGGCAGGCTTTAATAATGCAATGGCAGAGCCATGGATCATCCGGGCTTGTTGCGACTCTGGAGCTGGCATACTGGACCGTCTGGAGTTCCCGCTGGGCCAAGGAGAACCAGCTCAAAAGCAGACGTGCCACCAAATATGCAACACGCTACCTGGAACAGAAAAATACCTGGTACCAACACAAAAATAAGGCTATGCGCCTGCTTGCTCAAACACCATATGCGCGCCTCTCTTTTTATCGCCCACCAGAACCTCATAAAATCTCGCTGCACCTCTGCGAAACTCATTATGAAGAGAAAAGAGAGGGATATTACGAGAGCATCTGGGAGTACTTGAGCTTGAACACACAGGAGGTCAAAGCTTGCCCGCGTTGTCTCTACGCCGAAGAGAAGGATTACTACTCGCTCTACTTGCTAGAGATTCAGACCGAGGCTATTCCAGATCTCGTCTTCTCTTTCCATATGCCCTATCCACTAGGCCAGAAGCATTTCCCAGCTCCTAGCACGCTACCGCGTGTGGCTCATGTTGAGCAAGAAGGCTTCTTTCGCTTTGGGCGCACATTGTATGAAGCTGAGAAGATTACGCATCGGGAAAAAGATGTGCAGACGCGCTTTGAAGAGGCACTATCCAGACTTCAGGCATACTATCCAGCCCCAGGTACGGAAAATGGGACAAATGACACTCAGCAGTAGCGTTTACTGAACGTACAATGCTTCTTAATGTAATCATGTACTCATTGATCTTGTTTTTTCGATATCAAGGCTATGGTTTTTCTTGTAAAGAGGGAGACATAGCAAAAGAGAGGGAGATATGCCTACTATTGCACAGTGGTGTGCTGGCTGCAAGCTACCCATCTATGGCAGCCCTCCGGGAGAGGAATGCCCTCGTTGCCAGTATCCAGTCGAGCTAGAGAAAGAGAAGAGCTTTCTTAGAAGATCGATTCAGGACCTGGTGCGGGTTGCCACCTACCAGCATAGGAACATCACCGTAGGGCAACTGATCGTGCAACACCAGGCTCGACTTAATACGCTTCAGCAGATACGCCTGGAGATACCAGCACCAATGCCGTTGACTCCGCCCGCGCCAGCTATGAGCGCATCTGTCGTGAGTGAAAAGCAGGTGCCTACACGTCCTATCAGCGCACCTGTAGATCATATACACAATGGTATGCCATCAGTAGAGCCAACACGAGTCGTCCAGCCTGGGCCAGCACAAAGCCCAATAGGTCCAGTCGTGTCTGTGACAGCAAAAACAAGTCAGCCGGAGGAGGCCAACCCAGAGCCTCAGGTCGTGGCACGATCTCCACGCCAGATGTTCTCGTTGCGGACCTTCTTTGAGGACCAGACTATCAATATTGTGGCTTCGCTGGGTGCGTTTCTTCTACTCACGGGGTCGCTCAACTTTATCGCTACAACTCCGGATCTGTTGAAATCATTTATTGTAATGCTCCTGGTGCATATGGTCTTTGGCGCCACCGGGATTGTAACACGCAGGTTCGATAGTTTTCGGGTCGTCTCGATTATCTACACCGCCATCTTTGCCTTGCTTATTCCCCTGGTCAGCTTCTCTGCGTACCGCCTGGCGTCTGGAAGCCTGGTGACATTTTCACCCGCGGCACTGGTAGCCATAGTTACGGCATATGCGGCAATAGCGTACGGATCGCTCGCGGTCTATCAGCGCTTTAGCATCTTTAGCTACCTCTCGCTGGCGGCGCTGAGCATAGCTGATGTCGCGACCCTCAACGCCTTTCACCTGGCCTTGCCCTGGCTCTTTTGTGGGCCAATGCTGTTAGCACTTGGAGCGATGCTCTGTCTTCCCCCCGATAAGAATAGCGCAAGCATCTTTGATGGAAGGCTGGCGGTCTTGCACGACCCACTACGCGTCTGCATGTACCTCTGGGTAGGCATCTGCGCGCTGGGAGCCCTTTTGACTATAGCGATAGCGCTCTCATCTGAATACACCATTCTGCCCGGCGTCTCCAACCTGAAGGAGAAGATTGCGCTCTGTGGACAGATCGCGTTGCTTTTAGGTTGGTGCGCGGGTATGGCCTGGCGAACACGCAAAACATATTGGGTCACGGGAACGTGCTACCTGTTTATCGTCCTGGCGCTCACCATCGCCTTTGCCTGCTCACTACGCCCGGCTGGCTACGCTGTCGTACTTATTAGCGTGGCCGCCTACTATCACATACTGCTGCGCTTCGCGCCTTCGCTCATGCGCCAGTTCAGAACGCAGGGTCTGGAGAAACAACTGGAAGGCATAGGCTTGACACTGATAGCGCTTTCTCCCCTGGTCGGTGAAGCAAGCATGCCCCTACGTGTGTTCCTTAAGACCTTTACTCATAACGACTGGTTGCCTCTTCACACTCCCACGGCTATGATAGATAGCTTCGCGACCCTGGTGGTTTGCATCCTTGGTTTACTCCTCACGCTCAGTAGCGTCCAATTGCATACCAAGTTGCAGCGTCAACTGGCTCCTGCTCAGGCACGCTGGTGCTGGCTTCTCCTTCTCTGCGGGTTCTTACTCTACTGGCTCTGCGGAGAGACTCTGCTGCTCAGCTCGCTTCATCCCACCTGGCTATTCCTGAGCGTCACGCTGCTGCTTACCGCCCTGGGCTTTCAGGCACGCGCGAAATATAGCCAGGCATGGAGCAACCCCATTGAGCTTGTCGCCCTCACTGGCATGGGCCTGACGTTGTTTTTCGCCCTCTCGCAAACGACAGCCATTCAGCTCAGCCTGCTACTGGGATTCGAAGTGATCAGCTATGGGCTTGCTATCGCGCAGCGGCGTCCTGGCCTTCTGGCACTGTCAATGGTATTGGGCATCCTGGCAATAGGACCGCTCTTTGACTACATTCCGTTCTTCTTTAGCCTCTGCCTGGTCCTACCTGTGCTCGCAGCGGGGATCTCGCGCCAGTTTGCGCAACGCTGGCCTCGTAGAGTCGAGACAAGATACCAGCGCATCACCTGGGAATGGCCTGCCCTCTTCCAGGGGTTGCTGTATGGCCTCCTCTATGCGAGCATGGAAGGTTTACAGACGCTCTCTGGGGCAACAACGGGCGTGCTCGCCGAGAACCTGCAGCCTATCGCGGTACCTATTCTCCTGGAACTGGCACTCCTGGCCGCGGCCTGGTATATCGGTGCGATCCTGGCACGCAGGCCCTTATGGCTGATTGTTTCCGCGCTCTTTGCGGGCTTAGCCATCTGCCTGCCCAGTAATAGTTTCTTGTTCCTGGCGTGGCTTGCTCCAACGAGCATTCTCGTCGCGCTCGGTGCTCGCATGCGCTTTGGGAGAGTTTGGAGTACGCCACTGGCAATAAGCGCCCTTCTGGCGACACTGATGGTTGGCATTAGTGGAAGTGTTCATCATGAAGTGACGCTCGCCACCTGGGTTCTGCTCCTGTGTGCCTCACTCTACTATGTAGCAGGCCTTATCAGCCAGGAGCCAGCCGTGACTGGCCTCACACCAGCTACCTTAGTCCTGCTTATCGCGTGCTCGTTTGCAAACTTCTCCTTGCTGACATGGATAGCGCCGATCAGCATTCTGCTTATGCTGGGCGCGCACCTCTGGCTTGGGCGCACCTATAGTATTGCCCTGGGCATAACCGCGCTGATAGCGACCATCACGCTAGGAGTACTGGGAACCTGCAGCGGCAACCAGGCGACATTACACGCGACCTTCTGGCTACTCCTGCTCTGCGCGACCTTCTTCTATAGCGCAGGTCTGCTCAGCAAGGAGCATGAGGTTACCTGGCTCGCGGTGCTTTTCGCGGCGTGGAGCCTCTTCCTTCCCGCCAATACCTTTAACATGATCGTCTGGATCGCGCCACTCGGCATACTACTGGCACTGGGAATACATCTTCTCATGGGAAGAGCGCAGGCCCTGCCAATGTTCGTGATAGCTGTCCTGGCAACGTTCGATATAGGGCTGATGGGAACAATGAGTGGGAATTCTACTACTCTGCTCGCAACCTTCTGGCTGCTCCTGCTCTGTGCCGCACTCTACTATATCGCGGGTCTGCTCAGCAAGGAGCATGAGGTTACCTGGCTCGCTGGCATATGCACAATCTGGGCCTTCTGTCTCCCCATCAATACCTTTGCCATTCTCACCTCGCTTGCGCCCACCAGTATTCTCCTCGCGCTCGGTATCCGCTTGTGGCGTGGGCCACGCCAGGCGCTGGCGCTCACAGTTTGCGCGAATGTTGCTACTATCGCGCTGGGCGTGCAGGGCGCCATCTATGGTGAAATGGCAAGCGCGAGCTGGGTTCTCTTGCTCTGCGCGCAACTCTTCTACGTCGGTGGACTGGTAAGCGAAGATCCATTCTTTACATGGCTGGCACCTGTGTACACGACCTGGTCGGTATATTACGCGGGCGCGCTGGGTGATCTCTATCGTCCTGTGCTGATCGCGCTAACCTTTGCCCTGCTAGGAAGCGTCAGCAAGTATATAGCCTTCTTTCGCGGTGGGGAAAGAGACGAGAAGCGTGACTGGTGGCACAACTATAGCTTGCCACTCTATGCCACTGCCCTGGCTTCAGCCCTGTTGACAGGAATCTATGGCTCGCTCTCAAACGTCAACTTTCCTTTCTATGCCGCCGTGCCAGATATCCTCATCGTGTACGCGCTCGTCACCTATGGTGTCCTGCTTAATGAGCGCAAGGCGCCGACACGCTGGCAGGCACTGGTGTTTGCTTTTGCGGCCTGGGGCCTGCTCCTGGCAACCAGGGTACTCACATGCGATCCCGTCGCCCAGGCATGCTCGGCACAGCAGGTGCAGCAGCAAAGCACATACCTATTCGTTCTTACCCTGGGCCTGGGATGTGTGGGATTGCTCGTGGGACGCCTGGTAGCGTTCTTTGCCAGAGGAGGCAAGAAGCAAGAGAGGGAGACCCAGTTTCTGGTCTTGCCCTGGAATGCCTCCTGGTACCTCGCCAGCCTACTTGGGGTGCTGCTTATGTTTGGCTGGCAGATGCAGATTACGCAACATCACTATGTGGGTCTTCCCTCAGGCATGCTGGTGACACTGCTCGCCTTGAGCCTCGTTGTGATGCTGGTGGAACGCATGCCAGAACTTGTGCTTCTCTCCAGCGCCCTGTCCCTATGGACCATCTCCACTCTACCCTTCACAAATTGGCAGGCTGCGCTAGCGTATAGCGCTCTCAATATGCTCATCTTTGCCTCACAATGGCTCTGGCACAGGCTACGCCCACGCACGCATTGGCTCCCCACATCTGGGCTTGCCACAATCGTCAGTCTCATGGGGCAAGTCCTGGTGGTTGGCAGCGTGATTATGCAGGGAGGGTTAAGCAGCAGCATACCAGTTCTGGCCCACACCGGCGCCTTCACGCTCCTGGTCCTGTCTATACTCATCGCGACCTGTGGCTATACGCAAAGGAGGACAAACTGGCAACGCTGGGCTTACTACAGCTCTTGTCTACTTGGTAGCCTGGCTCTATCGTGGGAATTGCTGGCGCTTCAGCAAACGCAGTTTGATGTGCTCACCCTACCACCAGCGACAGCTCTTATTCTGATCGCAGCATTCTTGCAACGGGATGAAGGTCTGCCACAACAGCGAGCGGGCGCGCAGTTGTGTGCGCTGGCTGGCACGGCCCTCCTGCTCCTCCCCACGCTCTGGCTCAGCTTCCAAGGGTCGGAGCTGGCGCCCACGCTGCTCCTGGGAGGAGAGGCTCTGGTGCTACTGCTGGTGGGTATCGGAACCCATATCCGCGTGTTTGTGCTCAGTGGAGCGGGCCTGGTAGTAATCGCGGCTATGCACGCGCTCTTCCTGCCCTCACTCGGCCTGCCATCCTCGCTCGCCCTGGCCATTATGGGACTCAGCTTGTTAATCCTGGCAACGGCCTTAAGCCTGACCCGCCACCGCTTGCGCTCCGCCTGGACGCAGTGGCAGTAAACAAAAGATAGACATGGTATGTGGTGGGGAGAAATGCGGCGCATTTCTCCCCACCACATACCATGTCTGCGCCAATAATTATCGCCTGGGTAAGTTATAAATTTTTCAAAAGCGAAAATAGCTTTAGAATTTGTGAATAATCCGATTCAGTACTAAAAAAAGGCAAAATATGTACTGCTAGTTGTATTATTTCGCGCCTGTTGTGATATGATGGGACAGGATAGAAGAATCACAACCTGGAGAGTTTGTTGGTGCCAAGTAAGGGAAATAGCGCCAGGGTGAGTTGGCGAGGACGGCTATTTACAAACCTATTTCTTACCAATACATATACCCCAGAGAACAGGGGTATGTACTCTCTTGCCTAAAAAATACACGAGCAGAAGCAATACGTGCAAAGAGCCAGGAACGGCGGAACATATGGAAGATGCAGCCGGGTTCATTCTGCTATCGAGGAGGAAGACATGGATCTATCGTTGCGGTTGGACACCTTGGGATTAGTGGAAGTGAGATACTTGCGGGGCCGCGAACGTTACCGGGACTGGCCCCAATTTGAGTTACTCGCAGCGTCAAGACAGGCAAGAATCTTAGCCTACTTTCCTCGCGAGGTGGCCGAACAACTGCACCAACAAATTCTCATGGTCGAGGCAGCCGTAGGCCTGGAAAGTGAGGAGGAGACGGAGCATGAGGAAGGCGAGGGCCAGGAGGTGGGTGTGGCTCACGAAGGAGAAACAAAGACCAGCGAAAAAGATGGTTCTACATTCTCCCCCGCCTTCGCCCAGGCACTCAAACAACTCAATGAGCTTGCACGCCAGCGCTTACCAGAAGCAGGCATCCCCGGCAACCAGACCAGCGGAGATCTCTCGCAAGAGATAGATGCTCTCGGGGATGATGATGACGCGTTAGAACAACTGCAAGACGCCTTTAGCCAGATGATGGAAGTTGTACGCGAACTGGCCGAAGAGATTTCTACTGACGCGCTCAAGTTAACGGGACGCTTCAAGTGTGCACGCACCAACATTGAGTTCATTCCTCGCCCTCACACCAGCGAAGACAGTGATGATGACGATGATGACGATGAGGAAGAGCTTGAAATCGATACCAGCAGCGGTGTCATCGACATCGAGGTTGAACTGGTAATGGTGCTTCAGCTCTTTGAAGAGGGGCGCGCACGCCCTGACGATCTGCCCGCGGTAGAGCTTCAGCTCGATGTAGACGATTTTGAACGCCTACACGAAACGCTCGATTTCGCTATGGAGCGTGAGCGCCGAGGCCGCCGCCGCCCCAAGGCTTGAGGTAGTTTCACGCACCTGCTGTACACACCTCAAAACGTACAGCAGGTGCGTCCCCTGGACGCATCACCCCTATCCACTATCAAAAAAACATTCTCATACATCAATATATCTACAGAGGCTTTTTAGGCTGTGCACTGAAATGAACTATCAAGGGACCGGCACATGCTACACTAGAACTAACAGTCCAGTCACAACGCGTGGGAGTACTACTGCGCACCATTACCCTTGAAAATGGTTAATGTATTGCTACCGGAAAGGCAGAAGCTATGGCACGGAACATCACCATTGAAGACCTCTATCGTATGCAGTTTATCGATAGGCCGCGCATCTCCCCAGATGGCAAACAGGTCGCCTATGTCGTGACGCGCATCGACGACAAGAAGCATGCCTATCGTTCCAGCATCTGGATCAGTCCCACCGAGGGTGGAGAGGCGCGCCGCTTTACCCAGGAGACCGAGTTGACCAGTGCACCAACCTGGTCGCCCGATGGGCGCTGGCTGGCCTTTGTCGCCAAGCGTGAGAGCAGCGATCAGCCTCCCACGACGGAGAAGAAAGAGCAGAAGAAGCTTGGTAAGGATAAGCCCCAGATCTGGATCATGCCCACCGATGGCGGCGAGGCACGCCAGCTTACCTTCATGGAGCATGGCGCCTCATCCCCCGCCTGGTCACCCGATGGCCAGCACTTGCTCTTCAGCGCACAGGTCGGGCCTGCTGATGAGGAGGAGACGGAAGACGGCAAGGCTCTGCCCAAAGTGCATGTGATAGACCAGCTCTGGTATCGCCTGGATGGCGTTGGCTTTATTTATGAGCGCCGCGCGCATCTCTTCCTGATCCCACGCGAGGGCGGAGAGCCACAGCAGTTGACGGATGGCGATTGGAACGATGGCGATGCTGCCTGGTCACCTGATGGAAAGCAGATCGCCTTCACCTCTGACCGCAACGAGGAGCGCTGGCGCCTTCCTGGAGCAGATGTCTATGTGCTCGCGCTTCAGGATAACAAGGTTGTGGGTGAGCCACGCGTCCTGACCGATGGCAGCATGGGATGTTCCTCACCCTCCTGGTCAGCCGATGGGCAGCAGATCGCCTTTATCGCGTCAAAGAAAGTTGGTTCGGCAGGGCATGCCTATCTCTACACCATCGCCGCCAGCGCAGAGAAAGGCGAGCCGAAGAACCTGACGCCCGAGTTTGAGGGAACGGCCCTCGAATTCACCAATAGCGACGTTGGCGACGAGCATCTGATGCCGCAGCCTGCCTGGTCAGCTGATGGCAAGACGCTCTATGTCCTCTCCTCGCGCCGGGGCGCCTCGCGTATCTATGCCATCTCCACCACCAATGGCGCGGGCAAAGAGCCACCGACGGTCACCCCTGGTAATGTGCATGTACGCGACTTTAGCATCGATCACAGCAAGCAAACCTTCGCGATGAATGTTGCCGACGCCACGCACCCACAGGAGATCTTCGTACGCTCAGCCGAGACCAATGGCGAACTGCGCAAGATTACCGGCTTCAACGATGCCCTGCTCAATGAGCTCCAGCTGGCAACGCCAGAGCACTTCACCTATGAGGGGGCTGATGGCTGGCCTATGGATGGCTGGGTCTTAAAGCCGCACAACTTTGATCCCTCAAAGAAGTATCCCCTGGTCCTGGAGATTCATGGCGGGCCGCAAACGCAGTATGGCTATGGCTTCTTCCACGAGATGCAGCTTCTCGTCGCCGAGGGGTATGTCGTCCTCTATACCAATCCTCGCGGTAGCTGCGGCTATGGCTTTGAGTTCGCGCATGCTGTACGCGGGGCCTGGGGCGAGAAGGATCCCATCGATATCATGAACGGCGTCGCCGAGGTTGTGCAGCGCGGCTATATCGACACTGAGCGCATGGGCGTTACTGGGGGCAGCTATGGCGGCTTTATGACCAACTGGCTGATCAGCCACAACAACCGCTTTAAGGTCGCGATCACCGACCGCTGCGTCAGCAACATGGCGACCATGTTTGGCACAAGCGATATCGGCTGGGATCTGAGCTATGACAACCTGGATACCACGCCCTGGGAGGACCTGGAGAAGTATATGAATATGTCGCCCATCAAGTATGTGCAGAATATTCGTACGCCGCTCCTCATCATCCACAGCGACCAGGACCTGCGCTGTAACATCGAGCAGGGGGAACAGCTCTTCGCCGCGCTCAAATATATGGGACGCGAAGTGCGACTGGTACGCTTTGAAGGGCAGAGCCACGGTCTCTCGCGTGGGGGGCATCCACGCTCACGCCAGGAGCGCCTGCGCCACATCCAGAGCTGGTTCGCGAAGTACCTTCAATAGCAGTCCTCAGGAATAGAAGGAGCGCGTCCTGGCATGCCAGGACGCGCTCCTTCTATTCCTGAGGGGTTTATCAAAATCTTATGCATCATGGGATACGGATCCAATGTTCCAAGCAAGAGCAACAGCTAAAAGACCAATACCACCTACAATACTCCAGCAAAGCAGCGGTGAATAGGAGAGTAATACTCCACCAAGAACTGGTCCGAGAGCAAACCCCAGGCCTGTCGCAATCCATAGGAAGCTCATATAAGTTCCTCGCTGCTCAACTGGTGCGAGATCAGCTCCAATCGTATCGTAAGGAGGCGAGAAAAGCATGTTTCCAAAGACAAAAGCAAGAAGCGGGAGTGCCAACCAGTAAGGCCCAGCAACCAGGCTACATGTTCCCGCCGCGAGAGCTAAGATAAGACTTCCCAGCGCCATAACGCGGCCAGATTGAACACGCTGAAAGAAAGCAGTCAAAGGAACTTCCAGGAGAATCACTAAAAAGCTTCCTGCCGCCATCAACCCACCATAGAACGCTGGACTTCCACCCAGCTTCGTAAGATACACAGCAAAGGTTGTTGTTTGCTGGCTCAAAACCATAGTGGTGAAGAAACCTACAAGCCAGATGCGACGAAATGCCCGGTCTCTAAAAGGCGCGAACAGAGCCAGAGATGGACGCGATGCCTGAACTTTTGGCAGAGGAGACACGGGACGAGGAAAGAGGAGAAGCATGAAGAGTGCAAAGAGCAACGTTGTCCCTGCATCTGCGCCAAAGAGGGGAAGGAAAGCCTGAGAGGCGATAAGTCCACCAATCGACGCACTCACCATGCTCCCAACATTTATTGCCAGACGTAACACAGAGATGGCCTGCCGCCGCTGCTTCTGTGAGACCAGGTCCATCACTAACATACCAGCAAGAGGCCGCTGAGCTTCACTGGCGATGCTCCAGAATAGCACCATTCCTGCTAACCAGAGAAGAGAGGAGAGAAAAGGAATAGTCAGCAAAAAGCATGCAGACACGGAGAGGCTGGCGACAAAGATAAATTTACGCGACAAACGGTCGGCGAGAAGGCTCATCAGAAGCGAGGCCAGAATACCTCCTAGCCCTGGAAGGGCCACGATCAGTCCGACGACCTGGGGCGCAAGATGGCGTTCAGATGTGAGATAGATAGCAAGAAAAGGGAGAACAAGCATTCCCACACGATTGAGTAACGTTCCGCCCCATAAGAACCAGAAAGCTTGAGGGAAGCCCAGGACGGTTTTTCTCAAGCCAGCAAGAGGTGAAAGCATCACATTTGTCTTTCTAATCCGACCAAAATAATGAATTATGTACGCTATCCTAATTGATAGGAGCCTATTTTGTCACTGGCACTCTCAGTAAACCAGAGTTGCGTGTTGTCGCTGGAGAGGGCGAGACCGAGCGGATAGGCACCGCTCGTTGGAAGCGGCGTGAAGGTGAGCGCATGCGACTTCGCGTCGAGACGGGCCAGGGCGTTCTCAGAAGGCACGCTCATCCAGACATCGCCGTTGCTCAGCGCCACGACATCATAGACCGTCCCATCCGTCTCCTGACTCTTCTTCGAGGAGACCGGGTACGAGGTAAAGCGTGTGCTGGCTGGCTCAAACTTCAACAACTGGAGCTTGTTGAAGCCGGTAGCCCAGATATTGCCCTGGCGGTCGCTGGTGACCTGCATCAAGTAGAGTTGAGGATCTGGCAGAGGGTAGAGCTGCACCTTGCCACTGGCGGGATCGAGGCGCGCAAGCTGGGCGGAGCTCGATAATGTTATCCAGATCATGCCCTGGCGGTCCAGCGCCAGGCCGTAGGGATTGAGCTTCTGCACGCTGGGCTGAGCAGAGAGCGGATACTGCTGGACCTCGCCCGTTTTCGGATTTAGCATGCCAACGGAGTCGGCATTCAACTCGGTAAACCAGGCGTTGCCATGGGCGTCGAAGACGATCTCGTTGGGGGCCGAAGAGAGAGTCAACTTCTTCTGCGCATCCTGGGGATCGGGAATGCTCAAGGTCGGCAGATGGTAGTTTTTAAACTGTCCCGAGCGGGGATCGTAGTGTCCGATAAAGTTGCCGTACTCCTCGGCGAACCAGATCGTATCGTCGGGAGCAACCGTGACCCCCATCAGACCACCCGCACTCTCGGGCGGCGTCATTTGTTGAAGAGAGCGCGTTCGGGAATCAAGGACCGCCAGGTAGCCACGCGACATCTCGGAGAACCAGACATGGCCCTGTGAGTCGACAGCGGGCCGCATCAGACCACTATGAGCTCGGGGCATCGTATATTCACGAAAACGTCCCGAGGTAGAGAGGGTCAGGGGCGGAGCATCCTGCGTCCCGTTACTGCTACCTGCCTGGTTATCCTGGGTAAAATTGCTACAGGCAGGCAGCAACCATAAGAGCAGGCAGAACAAGGGTAGCAGCCATGTCAGCCGTCGAGCTTGTTGAGTATAGGGCAGGCCTTTAGTGCGCCACATATGCGCCATGGATGCCATCATCAACCAGATGCGAGAGACGCGCAGTGACCAGCTTATGCTGCCAGGCACTCTCGGGATTGGGGAGATCATGCAGTTCAACACGCAGGTAGTTATCTGTGAGACCCTCCCAGTAACCGTGCTTGGACTGCTCGATCAGCACATCCACGGTCTGGCCCAGGAACTGCTGGCGGAACTGACGGCTATGTTCCTCATTCAGGGTAAGCAGGCGAGCACTACGCTCCTTCTTGACCACATCCTTAATCTGTCCACGCATGCGTGCGGCTGCGGTTCCCTGGCGGGCGGAGAAGCGGAAGACATGCGTCTTGGCGAACTCCAGCTCTTGCGCAAGCTGATAGGTCAGCTCAAAGTCCTCGTCAGTCTCGCCAGGGAAGCCCGTAATGATATCGGTACTGATGGCCACACCCGGGATGCGCTGCTTGGCGGTCAGAATGATCTCACGATAGCGGGCGCTGTTATAGCGGCGAGCCATGCGACGCAGGATGGTATCGGAGCCGCTCTGCATGGGCAGGTGGAAGTGGCGACACATACGCGGGTCCTGCCAGAGGTCCAGCCACTCCAGGCGGAAATCCTCAGGCTCCAGTGAAGAGACACGGATGCGGGGCATATCGGTCTCACGCAGAAGGGTCGCGATCAGGTCACCCAGATCCTTCTGCTCATCCCCGGCGGGATGGTAGTCGCCCAGGTGAATACCAGTCAGCACGATCTCCTGGTAGCCCGCGCGCGCCTTGCGCTGCACATGCTCCACGACAGAGGCGATGGTCCGGCTGCGCGAGTTGCCACGTACGTAGGGAACGATGCAGTAGGTACAGCGATTATTACAGCCGTCCTGGACCTTCATCTGCACACGGGTACGCGAGAAGATGCGCGCGTTGGCCTGTTCCGTGGTCTGCGTATTATCCGTAAAGGGCGAGAGGCTGGAGGGATTTTCAGGCGCTGGCTCAGGCTCTGCCGGTAGGAAGTCCAGGGCATTATCGCTCCCGATATGCTGCGTATCCAGCGGCAGGACGGGCAGAGCGCGGCGCGCAGACGTCTCATCTATAGGAGGAGTGGGCACCTCTGGCTCTTCTGGCTCTACAGAAGCAACCTGGCTTGTCATGGACTCATAGCGCTGCTTAATGGTCTCGACCAGCGAGTCTTTGCCGGTGTTGCCAATCACCATATCGACGCCGGGGAGCGCGGCCACGCCCTGCGGATTCAACTCGGCATAACAGCCGGTGACCACGAGAAAGGCATCTGGATGGCGGCGCTGGGCCTGTGCGATAAGCTGGCGCGAGCTGCGGTCGCCCAGATGCGTCACAGTGCAGGTGTTGACAATATAGATATCGGCGGCCTCGTCAAAGTCACGCTGAATAAAGCCAGCAGTGCTCATCTGCTCGCCAATGGCCTCGCTATCGGCCTGATTTACCTTACAGCCAAGCGTCGTAACGGCGAATGTGGTTTCTTGTGTTGTGTGCTCAGACATCTTTACTACTATCTTCCACGCGCTCTTTACGTTATGCAGGAGGTTTTGTCTTTAGAAAATGATTGGTGTCTGTGCATGATTATAGCGCATTATACTTTGCTTGGGTAGTATGTATAACTCACGAAGAGCAATGCCCTGGTCTTTGCGAGCGCAGCTCGCAAAGACCAGGGCATTGCTCTTCGTGAGTTATTACCCCTCTCTCCTTTTACGCATTCTGAGAAGAGGCTTGGACCGTGCTCTCCTGGCCCGGTATTCTAGTGGGATAGGGAGGGGCTACGGGCAGGGTGAGGCTCTTTTGCATCATGGGGAGAGCGAACCAGACATTGCCGAGGCCAAAGAGCGTGCCTGTCAGCAGACGGAGTTGCCAGGTGCTTTCGCGTAGACCGAACATCTGCGTTAGCCCATCCCAGGCGATGGGGAGCATCAGGATCACCCAGAACCACCAGGGAATGCCGGGTATGCGCTTCTTGGAGAGGGTAAAGATCAGGCTGCCAATGAACATCGAGGTATAGATTGAAAAGTTGCGTGCGCACATGCCAAGCTGATGACCAAAAATGTAGAAGGAGTGCGAGGGAATCTGTGCGCAGACAAGGTGCAGCGTGTAGAAAATGGGCTTAGAGAGGACATCCAGTCCCAGGTAGGAGAGGAAGGGAACAGAGATGGCAGCAAAAACAAGTATTCCCAGACCGACGGTAACAATCGTCGCCCAGTGCTCAGTGAGAAAATCTCCCATCTTATTAGAGAAGTCCGACAGGGATTGAATGATACGCGGCTGCTTGCGAGCTGGTCGGGAAAGCTGGCCCGGCCTCAATGGTAGCTGCTGTTTACCGCGCCCAGTTGTATGCAGAGAAGATGTTGCCATGATGCTTTAACCTTCGCTTGCCCTTCTTCTATAACGCTACACGCCAAAGGCGCTCGCCAGTGTCTCATACTCTATACGCCCCTCGGCGAGAATAGTTTCATCACGTACCACAACGGGGATACGGTAGCGATACGCCTCAAAGAGCGCCATATCGCTACGAATATCGACCTCGTCTAATAGGAACTCGACCTCGGACGCGATCTCATCTAATATGTCGCGGGCCTCATCACAGAGATGGCAGCCTGCTTTTGTATAGAGTATGATTTTCGGCAAGGCCTGGGGTAATGCTTCGCTCAAAAATCCGCTTCCTTTCCCGCACATCTGCTAGCTTCGCTATTAATCATACTACGCCCTCTGCAAGAAGGCAATGCCATGAGACAAGCAGTTCATGTCTATCTTTCGCGCCTGCGGCGCTCAAGGAGTGAGGTGTGTGCGTGGGAAACAGGGCATGCCCTGTTTCCCACGCACACACCTCACTCTAAAGACAAGTGTAAGGAGCCAAGGCTAGACAAGTGTAAGGAGCCAAGGCTGGCAGCATGTTTAGAGCTGGAGGGCTTCCACTGCCTCGAGCACTTCGTTGGCGTGATTGTCGGGCTTTACCTTGGGCCAGATCTTGCGAATGACGCCTTCTTTATCGATCAAGAAGGTGGCGCGCTCGACGCCCATGTATTTCTTGCCGTACATGCTCTTCTCTTTATAGACATCATAGCTTTGGGCTACCTGGGTCTCGGTGTCAGAGAGCAGTGGGAAGGGCAGGCCGAACTTCTCAGCAAACTTCTGATGTGACTTCACGTTATCCTTGCTGATGCCCAGGACCACAACTCCACGCTGTTGCAGCAGATGGTTGGCATCGCGGAACGAGCAAGCTTCCACAGTACAGCCTGGAGTATCGTCTTCCTGGTTATTTCATAGCCCGATTAAAGTCCTAAGGATTCGATAGCATCCAAAACCTCTTGGGCATGGCCGTCTGCCTTGACTTTGTGCCAGATCTTGCGCACAATTCCCTCTTTATCAATGAGGAAGGTTTCACGGTTGACACCCATGTATTTTTTGCCATACATGTTCTTTTCTTTCCACACGCCATAGAGCTGTGAGACCTTGGTGTCAGCATCAGCGAGCAGTGGGAAGGACAAACTGTACTTTTCCGCAAACTTCTGATGCGATGAAAGATCATCGGCACTTACACCAAGCACCACAGCGCCGCGTCTCTGCATTTCGTGATTAGCGTCCCGAAACGAGCACGCTTCGGCAGTACAGCCCGGCGTATTATCTTTTGGATAGAAATAAAGCACCGTAACGTGATTTTTCAGGGTGCTTAGTTGTACCTGGCCGTCTTTTACGACGTCGTCATTGCCGATGGCAGGAAGGGTAAAATCAGGAGCAGGTTGTAACTCCTTAACCTCTGTATTACTCATAGCGACCTCAATTCAAAGCAAAATCAAAACTATGGTTAGTGTACCACAATAAAAGGCAGCCTCACCACGGAGACAGCCTGGAGAGCCGGTTTTGAGATTGTCCCGCTAGTCCATAGTTCCAGGGGTTTCTCATGTAAATTCATGCCACATGAGCACCCCGTTGTCAAGCGAGATGTATTGATGCAACCTTATGCAGATAACTTTATTCCGGTGATACCTGTACTGAACGAGCCAGTACACACCGAGGCACGGCAGTTCTGTACCGACCCGACATGCGACTGCCACGACAACCCCGCATTGATCGACCCCGTAAATTAGCAGTACCTGGATGGCTTGATGTCACCATAGGCACGGAGGGCAGCCCCATTGGGGTGACGCTGTACGGCACGAAAGACGACCGTTTCAGTAAGCCGCCGCCGGAGGTGACGAAGTGACCACCTTAGAGCTTCCCTTTGACAGGAGAGGGCTTTAGCCCGCCGCAAGCCACGGTTCTTTAGACCGTGGTGAGGCGTATTATTGGGCTTGAGCCCTTGTCAGGCCTAGCACGAATAGAACACATGTTTGACAATTTCAGATCAGCAGAGTATCCTCTACGAGAGAGAGCACATATTTTGTGAGAGGAGGTACTGAAACATGGCAAAAGCCACGAAAACCATCAGGCAGGCGTTGCACTATCCGCCGCAGTATGCTGCCTACTTCGCGGCAAACCAGGTCCTCTTCAATCGTGTCGTCGCTTTTTATTTCGACTGTATCCAGGCACACGAAGGTCTTCTTGCCCTCAAAAATAAGCAGGCCCTCACGGCCCTGGAGCAACTCACGCATGCAACGGGTGCGAACCCCCATCCGATCATGCCACTCACCGACCTCGCGCCAGATATTCCGGCGATGTTCAGACGTGCCGCCATCAATGCGGCCCTTGGTTCGGCCCGCGCATTTTCCTCCTCGCTCAAAACATGGCGAGCACGAAAGCAGAAACACGAAGCCAAACAAACGCGATCGGGAGGGAAGCAGAAGCCATTCAAGGAGCGACCTCCAGTCCCACCCCGATCATGGAACAAGTCAGTTCCCTTCTACGCAAGCCTCTGGCGTGAGCGTCATAGGCATGGTATCGTGCTCAAAGTCTGGACCGGCTCGTGCTGGTCCTGGCTCAAAGTCCACCTCCTGGGTCGCGATCTCTCCGATGGGTACGCGATGGGCAGTCCACAGCTTGTTCGCAAGGGGGATCGCTGGTGGTTACATACTCCCATTGAAAAGACCTTCGAGGCTCCCGCAAAGAGCGCAGAGCAACTCACCACCGCCCAGACACGTCTCTGCGCGGTGGATCTCAATCTCGACAAGCATCTCGCTGTGTGCAGCATCCAGACAGGTGACGGCACCATCCTGGCTACTTCCTTCATCGGAAATGGCGCAGCGGTATCGGGCTGTAGGAAACACCTGCTTGGACGCATTGCACGCAACCGATCACAGACTGGTCTCATCGCGGAAAACGAACAGGACAATGCCGATCTCTGGGCGAAGATCAGGCATGTGGACGAACAGATCGCGCACCTGGTGAGCGCTCGCATTGTCCTGTTCGCGAGCGAGCACAAGGCGAGCATCCTGGTCTTCGAGCATCTAGGCAACCTGCGCCCGCAAAAAGGGAGGTATTCGCGCCGCAGCAACCTGAAACGCGCATACTGGATGAAAGGGCGCATCTTCAAGTACGCAAAGTACAAAGCCTGGCATGCAGGCGGTATCATCACGTGCCGCGTCAATCCGCGCAATACGAGTCGGGAATGCCATCGCTGTCACGCGCCTGTCATTCGCTACAATGAGGGGGAGCCGGTTGAGGGATACACGCCCGGCGCCGCGCTCTGTCTGTGCTCACAATGCCAGATGCGCGATCATGCCGACAGAAATGCCAGTTTGAGAATCGGACAACGTTTGATCGAACGTATGCAAGAACCTTTGAAGGAAAAGCCTCATGCTCGTTCGCAACGTGCGAAGAGGGAGTCGAAAGACTCAGGTGTTGGGATCTCCCAGGATGCCAAACGCCAGATGGGACCATCTCTCCCTGCGGCCAGGCGTGGAGATCATGCCAACGGGCATGGCACCGCCCGGGGGAGAAGGCGCCGGATGGGCGCGCCTCTCCCAGATATTGCGTCCCAACTACGGGTTCACTTTGAGTAGCGGCTACGCCACCTGTCTCACGAACCCGACTACGGCACAGTGTCAGAAGCTGCTCGGCTTTAGCCGATGCGGAGTGTCACACCAATCAACATCTGGTCTACTGACGCGACA
Source organism: Ktedonobacter sp. SOSP1-85 (assembly GCF_016587415.1). Taxonomy (GTDB): domain Bacteria; phylum Chloroflexota; class Ktedonobacteria; order Ktedonobacterales; family Ktedonobacteraceae; genus Ktedonobacter. Next base: position 1,205,834 of record NZ_BNJI01000001.1, read on the forward strand.
CGCACGCCCTGGCTGGGCTTTGGCATTGAATGGGATGCCGAAACTAACGATATTCAACCACTTCAACTCTCACAGACACAATGGGACATGCTCTATACCCGTCTTGATTATATGCGCCCGGCATGGATACGCAGCATGATCGATGTTCAATGGTTTTGTCCAGAAGGGGTTGTAGGACGCTATTCCTTCAATTCGTCCAGTATGCTAGCCTGGTACCCTATTCTCGATTATGCACGGGCGCACAATATTCCGCTCACCATGGGAACATGGGATCTGAAGCCCTGGGATTACCATACAAACCAGTATGCCACTGCCCTGAGCGATTTACTCCACTACCTGATCCATGAACGTGGGTACAACAATATTCGCTATACCAACGGCGTCAATGAACCCGATACCAAACTTCCTTCATTTCAAGATTGGGAAGCCTTCAATCAGCAGTTATACACCGCCCTGGAGCACCATCAACTCACAAACGAGGTAGAGATCATTGGTCCAGATACCGCAAATACCAACGGCTGGATTACCAATAGTACGCTCCCTTCGAACAAGCAAACTGGAGCGTATGAATGGCATAACTATGTCAGAACCTGTTGTGACATTCAGCATGGGCAGGTTGAAAGCATATTCCGTCCAATCGTGGAGCGCTTCAAGAGCGCTGATCCAGCGCAACAAAAACTGCTCCTCCTGGGCGAGATGGGATGGGGTTATCAGAGTGGCCCCGGCGACAACCAGCACCAGGTAAAGACGTATCAATATGGATTGGAGATGGCTGATTACGCCATACAATTGGCTCGAGCCGGTATGTCTGGAGGCGCCGCCTGGAATCTGGACGATGCCATGCACAACAAAGTCTGGGGCATGTGGAATATCAGCACAGAGCCACTACCACGCCCCTGGTTCTACTCCTGGTCATTGCTCAGCCGCTATCTCCGACCAGGTGCGACGATTTACCATCCAGAACAACCTATGGCTGTGCGCCTGCTGGCGGCAGAGATGTCGAGTGCAGCCAATCCGGCACGCCACTACTGGACACTCATGCTTCTCAATCGCCAGGCCACAACCCAGGCCTTCGCACTCAAGCTGCCAGAGAACACCCAACAAGACATCTTTCACCAATACGTCTACAGTGATAAAACACGTTTGAGCGACGCCTCACAACTTCCGCTACCCGTAGCTGCAAGCAGACAGCAAAAAAATGGAGAACTAATAACCCAGGTGCCGGCCAACTCCCTGGTCATGCTCACAAGCCTGGATACAGGGCCGGACTACAATGATCCCACCAACCCGAGTATATAAAGCCAAAAACAGGTGTGAGGAGATTGGCGGAGTATGTCCGCCAATCTCCTCACACCTGTTTTTTTCAGTCATAGCTATGCAGGTATTAGCGTTAGCCTTTGAGCGCCAGCATGCGCTCCAGGGCCACGCGTGCCCAGTGAATGGTATCGGGATCGACGCTTACCTGGTTGATAACCTCGCCATCCAGCAGGCCCTCCAGGACCCAGGCCAGGTAGGCCGGGTGGATGCGGTACATCGTCGAGCAGGGGCAGACGATGGGATCGAGGCAGAAGATGAACTGGTCGGGATGCTCCTGCGCCAGGCGGTGCACCAGGTTGATCTCTGTCGCCACGCCCCACTTCGTGCCAGCGGGAGCCTTCTCAATCTGCTGAATAATATACTCTGTCGAGCCATAGAGGTCCGCGGCCTCAACGACCTCGCGGCGGCACTCGGGATGGACAATGATCTTAATGTCTGGATAGTCAGCGCGAGCCTTCTCGATCTGCTGCACATTGAAGCGCATATGCGTGGTGCAGTAGCCCTTCCAGAGAATGATCTTCGCGCGCTCAAGGCGATCCTCGGCATCGTTCTCGGCCATAGGGTTCTTCGGATTCCAGATCGTCATCTCATCATCGGGAATGCCAAATTTGAGGCCCGTGTTGCGTCCCAGGTGCTCATCAGGAAAGAAGAGGACGCGCTTGCCCTGCTCAAAGGCCCACTTCATGACGGCAGGGGCATTCGACGAGGTGCAGACAATGCCACCATGGCGCCCACAGAAAGCCTTCAGATTGGCAGCAGAGTTCATGTAGGTCACGGGGATGATACCCGCATCCTCGCCCAGGACGTCGGTCAGGGTCTCCCAACACTCCTCAACCTCGGTAATATTGGCCATATCGGCCATGGAGCAGCCAGCGGCGGGATTGGGCAGAATCACCTTCTGGTTCGGGCCGCTGAGCACATCGGCGCTCTCAGCCATAAAGTGCACGCCACAGAAGACGATATAATCGGCCTCGGGACGCTCGGCGGCAAGCTGCGCTAGTTTAAATGAATCTCCACGGTAATCAGCATACTTAATAATCTCATCACGCTGATAATGGTGACCGAGAATAACCAGGCGCTCGCCCAGGGCGGCCCGGGCCGCGGCGATGCGACGGTCGAGTTCGTCGCCGTCCATCTCGGCGTAGAAGGTCGGAATGACGTCAGAACGCTTCGACAGGTCATGCCTGGCACGTGTCTTTGGATTGAGCAGCGGCAGGATACGCGACTCCTGGCTCTCCGCGCAAGCTGTATCGATTGCCATATATCTTCTCCTCCATGAATAGTAGCCGGCTTCCTAAGTAAAGAGAGAAAATTTTTGTGGGGACACCCCACGCCCGGCAGGAGGGTTCCCCTCCTGCACCTCCCCTCTTTACCGACAGCTACATCACTATGCGAACTCCAGAGAGACATCGAAGTTGGGTGCGGAGTGCGTCAAGGCGCCCAGGGAGATAAAATCGACTCCCGTATGGGCCACCTCGAGCAGGCGCTCGGTGTTGGTGCCGATATTGCCCGAGGCCTCGATCAAGACGCGCGGACTCTGCTCACGAATAATGGTAACGGCCTGGCGCATAAGCGCGGCATCCATATTATCTAGTAGAATAACATCGGCGTCGGCCTGTAAGGCTTCTCGCACTTCGTACAACGTCTCACACTCAACTTCGACTTTCAGTAAATGAGGAGCAAGAGATCTCGCGGCAGTAACAGCCTGCGCAACACCTCCAGCGGCTTTAATATGGTTGTCTTTAATCAACACCCCATCGCTCAAACCGAAGCGATGGTTCTGGCCTCCACCCAGGCGTACAGCCTCCTTCTCCAGGCGACGCAGGCCAGGAGTAGTCTTACGCGTATCCAGGATACGTGTCTGTGTACCCTCAAGCGCACGAGCACAATGCGCAGTCAGCGAGGCAATGCCCGAGAGGCGTCCCAGGAAGTTCAGTGCCACACGCTCGGCGCTCAAGACTGAGCGAGCCGGGCCTTGAATACGCGCCAGTACATCGCCCTCCTGCACATGAGCGCCATCCTTGACTACCAGTTCGACAGAGACCCGGCTATCAAACAGGCTAAAGGTCTCAGGAACCAGGGAGAGCCCGGCGATCACGCCTTCGTGGCGCGTCACAATCTGGGCATTTGCCTGCGCCTCAGGCGAGACGGTGCTCAGGGTTGTGATATCGTCATAGGCTCCATCCTCTTCGAGCGCCGCTGTAATTAAGTCAAGAATAGCTTTATGCATGAGGGCAACTTCCTTCCTGGACGATCTGAGTGATCGACTGTTCTCCTACTGCTTGCCGCTGCCAGGCAAAGTGGCGCTGCTGTAACCGTTCCTCGGTTGCCTGATAATCGAGACGCCAATGGCTACCACGGCTCTCACAGCGCGCTTGTGCAGCCACCATCACAAGTTCAGCGACCTGCAACATATTATGCACTTCACGCCACAGTGATGGACCCTCTGCCTCCACCTTGCTTGCCACCAGCGAGCGCAAGAAGCGGACACGTCCTTTAGCCAGCTCCAGCCCGTCGTGGCTGCGCGAGAGTGAGGCATATTGCCACATGAGCTGCCTCAGTTCGCTACGCACCTGTATGGCCGATATATCATGCGCAAGACCCAATGACTGTATGTCAGCAGGTGAGATCTCAGCATAGGCATTCAGCGACGAGGAGGCACGCAGCGTCGATTGAGGGCCTGGCTGTGCATGTGATTGCTGACCTGAGGCAAGCGCGTCAGCGATGCGCAGGCCATAGACCAATCCCTCCAGCAACGAGTTGCTGGCAAGCCGATTCGCGCCATGGACGCCGGTACAGGAGACCTCGCCAACTGCGTAGAGGGCAGGCACAGAGGTGCGTCCCCATGTATCTACCATCACGCCCCCCATACAGTAGTGCGCCGCGGGAGCGATGGGAAGCAGGTCGCGAGCCAGGTCCAGCCCATGCTCACGGCAGAACGCCGAGATCGTGGGGAAGCGTGCATGCATCTTCTCAGCCGGCAGGTGACGGAGATCAAGGAACTGGCAATCCGTCTCCTCCAACAGCATCTCTTTAAGAATGGCGCGTGCCACGACATCACGTGGAGCAAGTTCTTCCTGCTCGCTATAACGTGGCATAAAGCGTTCGCCCGCGTGATTGCGTAAATAGGCGCCTTCACCACGGACCGCCTCCGTGATCAGGTGTGATGTGCCATTCACCACCAGGACGGTAGGGTGAAACTGCATAAACTCAAGGTCGACCAGGGCGGCACCCGCGCGCCAGGCCAGAGAGAGGCCATCAGCCGTCGCCCCCGAGGGATTAGAGGTATGAAGCCAGAGGCCACCCGCGCCTCCGCTGGCAAGCACAGTCGCTTGAGCGAAGATAGCCAGGGACGTGCCATCACGTTTGCTGGCCCGCAGACCCACACAGCGCTCATCTTCTACTAAGAGTTCTTCGACAAACGTCTCTTCAAACACAGTCACAGAGGATCGCTGGCGGACAGCTTTCATTAAAGCGCGCTCGATCTCCGCACCAGTCGCATCGCCACCGGCATGCAGGACACGCCAGCGACAATGCGCCCCTTCGCGACCCAGCAAGAACCCATCAGGGGTTGTATAGGCATCGCTTCCAGGTTGCGCACGATCAAATTCCACGCCCTGTTGCATGAGCCAGCGCACCGCCCCTGGTCCTTGCTCGACCAGAATACGTACCGCCTCCGCATCACACAGGCCAGCACCAGCAGCCATAGTATCTTGAAAATGTAGTTCTGAGCTGTCGTCCTGCCCCAAGGCAACCGCAAGCCCACCCTGCGCATAGCGGGTGTTACTCTCGCCAAGTTGTCCCTTAGTAAGCAGGGCCACAGGCATCGTCTCGGGAAGACGCAGGGCAAGTGATAAACCCGCGATTCCTCCACCTATAATTGCGGCAGCAAAGGGCTGGCCATCCAGGATAGGCATACCCCTTATTCTCCTTTGAATAAGCTCTTATTCCGAAATCCAACGTCACTTGCGTGACTAGCGCTTCGCCCCCATTCGGGGATAAACGCTCAGGGTTTCGGAGAGGAAGTAGTCTCATTTCTCATAAGTGTATTTTGTACACTTATAAGCCGGACAAAAAAGAAAAGGTGTTGTAAATACACTAACCTTTGTAGGAGAAAGTATACCAGACAAGGGAGTAGAAACACAAGGGCCAAAAAGTCGTACCTTGCCTATCCTTAAAGCTAGTACCAAAGGCCTAGTAGAGGGAGGAAAATAATGGCCCGGCGCTCCTGGCGTACGCCAGGAGCGCCGGGCCATTATTTTCCTCCCTCTATTCCCCGATTACCTTTACCAGGACGCGCTTATCGCGCATCCCATCAAACTCGACATAGAAGATCTGTTCCCAGGGGCCAGAGTCAAACTCGCCATTGGTAATGGGGACCACGACCTGGTTATGCAGAAGCAGTTGTTTTAAGTGGGCATCCGCGTTGTCTTCGCCGGTGCGATGATGCAGATAATCGGGCTTTGCAGGCGCGATATCTTCTAGCCACTGCATAATATCCTGCCATAGACCGCTTTCATAGTCATTAATAATGACCGCCGCGGTGATATGCATCGAGGTGACCAGCGCCAGGCCATCTTGAATACCACTCTCACGGATAATCTGTTCAACCTGCTGCGTCAAGGGTACAAACTCCCGGCGCTTTTTCGTATGCAAGGAAATGTATGCTGTATGCGTCTTCATCGAGCTACTCCTTATTATTCTGGCTGGAATACAATACGATCTTATTCCGAAACCCAACGCCACTTACGTGCCTAGCGCTTCGCGCTCAGGGTTTTCGGATCAGAAGTACATCCACAGAATAACAAATCTCCTGCGCTTTTTTCAAATATTTTTTCCTTGTGTATACTACTTTCAAAAATTCCTTTTTTTTAGTACAATAGCAGCAAATGTTTTTTAAGCGGCGTGTGATTTTGGAGGGGTGGCTATGGAGCATAGAACGTGCAAAAAATGCGGAGAGGCAGTAGATAGCAATGCCACATTCTGTGGCAAATGTGGCCTGCTTGTGGGTGACTCAAATAGGGAAGGAACCACGGAACAATCCCTTATTATTCTTGCGCAGCCAACAGGCACACAAAACAGGCGTTCCATATCAAGTCCACAACAGCACATAGCTGGCGCCACCACCTTTCCTGTTGATTCAAGCGCTGCTCCCCATACACCCTTTCCACAAGAGCAGCCACGCCGTCACAGCAGGCGGAGTGCACTGGCCTGGTGTGGCGCCACGGCCCTGTTCCTGGGTGCCGGTGGCTCGGTCGCTTATTTCCAGCGAGACACGCTCTTGCGGCGCGCTCAAACCTGGCTGCATTCTACAACCACACAAACCCATCCAGGCATAGGTACACTCCGCTATCGTTATCTGGGTGGAGAAGGATCGGTGGGCAGTGTGAGCTGGTCCCCAACTAGCTCGCGCATCGCCTCAGCCGCGGGTCCCCAGGACTTAAAGGGTGGGCATATTCATGTCTGGGATGCCTTTACGGGCCAAAACGACCAGGTCTATGCCAGACATACAAAAAATGTTCAGACCGTCGCCTGGTCGCCTGATGGAAAATTCCTGGCCTCAGCAGGCTCTGACAACACAGTGCGTATCTGGGATGCGCACAGCCTGCGTACACTCCAGGTATGGCATACCAGCGATACCATCTGGGAGGTGAGCTGGTCGCCTGGCAGCGATTTTCTGGCAGCCGCTATCAACGATGGCACCGTCAACATCTGGAACACCCAGAGTGGGCGCAGCGCCTACACCTATCGGGGGCACCAGGATGTCGTTTACAGCGTCGCCTGGTCACCCGATGGGGGAAAGATAGCCTCTGGCTCCTGGGATCACACAGTACATATCTGGGACCTCGACGCAGACCACGCCGCCAGCATCTATACCGAGCATGACAATAAAGTAACAGCCATTGCCTGGTCAAACGATAGCGCCTTCATCGTCTCGGGCAGTAGCGACACGACGGTTCAGGTCTGGAACGCGGCAACAGGCCAGACGCGCCAGGTCTACCGGGAGCACAATGGGGTCATTCAATCGGTGGCCTGGTCACCCGATGGCAGACAGATTGTCTCCAGTAGCGCCGATAATACCGTTAAGCTCTGGGACCCCACCAGGAGCGCCAGCACCTATACCTACCTGCCCGAAGGTCTGACCCCCTGGACCCTGGCCTGGTCGCCCGATAGTAAGTTCGTTGCGACGGGCCTGCTCGACGGGCATGTCCAGGTATGGCAGGCCCGTTGACGCACTATTATAGTTGTTCGAGAAAGCCCTCACGCATGACCGGCACACAGCTATAGAGATCCAGCCTGGCTGCATGCTCGGCATCTTGAGGGAACCCCGCCTGGATCAATTCCTGGCCCGAGTACGATCCCTGGAGGAGTTTGGGGAGTTGCTCCCTGGCCTGGCGAAAGGCTCCCGCACACACCTGGGCCTCGGGCGACTGAGAGAAGGTATCCAGGGAAGAGAGGATCGCGCCTGCCCCCAGGTAATCTTCCAGGGCGAAACGGAGCGTGCCATCCTCCGAGGGTTCGTGCCAGCGCTCGCCACAGGCGATAACGCTCACCGCGCGTTGCTCACTCTCTGCTAGCAACGAGGCCACCGCGTCCGCGACCGCCTGCGCATTGAGCAATGATCCCACCAGTAGATGCGGCACAGAACGACCATAGTGGCTACAAGTCGCGCCATTGGGAGAGGCCAGCACGACACACATTCCCGGTTCAAGCGAGAGCATAGTCGCTGGCGACAGCGAAAAGCGTCCATCCTGGGGAACGCTGCGTCGCCCGACCGCCGCCACACCCTGCACACGCCGCGCCAGTTCAGCGGTATCGGCCTCAAGAGGACAGGGGTAGATACGACCTCCGCGAGCGATGGCGGTCACGGTCGCGCTGGAGAAACTAAGAACATCAATAATCACCAGTACGTCGCCGCGCGCCGCCGCCTCAGCAACGCCACGCCGCCCCCACTCCAGGCGACAGCGATAGGCTTCCTGCGAGAAATACATGCATGCTCCTCTTTTCAGTTTATGGCTCTTTTCGTACCAAGCATTATACATCCTAAAAAGCGGTGCCCGCCTTTGCTGCCTGGCCCTTAACAGTTAAATAAACACTTAGACACATCATGAAACAGAATTCTACACATTACATTAATTACTCTTCTCCTCTAAATATGTGTTTACAATGCTTACACATCGATTGCTTTAAATTTCTTTTACAATTTCCTACACTACTTTTACACTTTTCTGAAGATTCTCTGATAAGATTTCGCTATCCTTCGTAGCTAAGAAGCCAGCAGGCATCGTTGATAAAAAATTGAAACCAGTCACCAGGCTGACGAACCAAACGAAGGAGTAATAGTTGCATGGGCATAGTCTTACGCGGCATGCGAAATGTGGTGCGGAATCCACTACGGCTGCTGCTCATCGTCTTGCTGTTGGGAGCAAGCTTGATGTTTGTTGCGGCCATGGTCAGCCTCAACAGCAGCGCGCAGCAGCAACTTACCAAAGTGCGCTCAGAAGTAGGCACGGGCGTTACCATCAGTTATGTGACCGACAACCAGAGTCAAACACAGAATAATGGAAATAACAACAACGGAAATGATAGAGGTTTCCCTGGTGGCAACGGTGGCAGTGGTGGGAATGGCAATAATGGCGGCTTCAATCTGTTCCAATCACAAAACGCGAGTACGCCGATACCATCTGACGCTATCGATAAAGTCAAAAAGGTTTCTGGCGTTACCAGTGTCGAGGAGAGTCTGAGACGCTATGACACCGATCAGGAATTGAAGACCGCCAGCGTCCAGATGCCTAATGGGCAAAGCAGAACTATTCCAGCCTCAATTTATGGTATTTCAAGCGGCTCCACGCATTTCACTATCCAGGGTGGCACGCCTACAATCACCTCTGGACGCGGCCTTCAGACGAGCGATGCTACAGCAAACGTCGCCCTCATGAGCAAGACACTGGCCGACACAAATAATCTCAAGGTTGGTTCAACCTTTACACTCAAAAGCACCAAGCTCACAGTTATTGGACTCTACACCTCAGATGCAGCAATAGCCAACAATACACTCACATTGCCTCTAGCAACCATGCAGAAGCTCTACGCTATCAGTGGCGTCGACAGTATTACAGCCTACGCCACGACCTATGACCAGGTAGACACTATTGCAACCAATATTCGCACAGCGCTGGGCAGCAAATACAACGTCGTCACTGAGAACAGGATGTACTCAAGCGCGATTAGTGCGCTCAGTACCGCACAGAACAGCATCAAGCTAGCGCTCATCGTCGCCATAGCCACCTCGGCCGCAATTATCATCTTCTCGGTCTTCGTTATTGTTCGCGAGCGCACTGCGGAAATCGGCACGCTCAAGGCAATAGGTGCCTCACACTGGCAGGTGATAGGGCAGTTCTGGACAGAAGTTTTGGCGCTCAGTGTCCTGGCATCGGCGGTCGCGACCGTGCTTCTCGTGACACTTGGACCCATCATCTCACAGAAGTTTGATGTCTCCACAGCATCCAGTGATATTGGTTCTGTAGCTGGCAGAGGCTCATTTATGATGAGAGGAACTCCGACGGCACAAGGCACACAGGGTGGTCCATCGTTCCAGGGCTTCCAGGGTTTCCAGGGCTTTCGCCAGGGATTAACGCAGCAGCTCAGTGACATACACCTATCAACGGTCACTCTTAATGGGCAAACACTGCTCATCATCATGGGGTTGGGAATCGGCCTGGCAATCTTAACAAGCGTCATTCCCGCTCTCTATGTCGCGCGCATCCGACCCGCAGTCGTGCTGAGAAAAGGCAACAACTAGTCTGAGAAGCGAGGAAAAACCATGGGAGAAGAGACTATTGTAGACGCGGCCACGCCCGCAGTTCTAGAGAAAGATTCAGCCGTTCAGAAAGAGCCAACTGTCACGATTGTCGCCGAGCATCTCAGCAAGCACTTTAAGATGTATGGTGAGATCATCAAGGCCGTAGATGACGCAAGTTTTGTCTTTACGGAGGGGCAATTCGTCACAATCATGGGTCCCAGCGGCAGCGGAAAATCGACTTTACTCTATATTCTCGGGAGCCTGGATAAGCCAACTGGAGGAGAGCTGGTCGTCGATGGTATCAATGTGATGAGCCTGACCGGGCCAAAGGAGCATAAGTTCAGGCGTCAAAACGTGGGCTTCGTTTTCCAATCATTTCACCTGATTCCCAATCTGACGGCGCTAGAGAATGTCATGCTTCCAATGGAGCTGGCGGGAGGAAAATCGCGAGCCGACATGCGTGAGCGAGCGCGGACACTCCTGCTCCAGGTCGGTATCGATGAGAATCGCCACCGGCATCGCCCTGGCAGGCTCTCTGGTGGGCAAAAGCAGCGCGTCGCCATCGCTCGTGCGCTCGCCAACGATCCCAAAGTCATCCTGGCGGATGAGCCAACCGGAAACCTGGACTCACAGAATGGCAAGCGCATCATAGACCTGTTAAAGCGCCTGGCGAATCAAGGGCGCACGGTCATCGTAGTCAGTCATGATCGCAGCGTAGCGAAGGTGGCGGATGTGCGCATCGAGATTGAAGATGGCAAGATTGAGGATATCAGTGGCGTTGTCGTACCCGCGCCTCAGCCAACCCTCAAGAAGAAGCGTAGAAGATAGCAGCTTCGCTTCTGGCCATATGCATATAGTACTCTGTTCAAATTCGTTTGAAAGGGATTCATACCGCCTGCGGCGGTAGGGGAAAGGGATGCAGAGGGGCTGACGCCCCTCTGCACTCCCCACTTTTTCGTTTGTAAGGAATTCATACCGCCTGCGGCGGTAGGGGAAAGGGACGCAGAGGGGCTGACGCCCCTCTGCACTCCCCACTTTTTCGTTTGTAAGGAATTCATACCGCCTGCGGCGGTAGGGGAAAGGGACGCAGAGGGGCTGACGCCCCTCTGCACTCCCCACTTTTCATACTCGTTAGGGAGTAGGGCTATTAAAACGGTGGCGCATGATGTTGTTATGCCCGGTCTGGGTCAGGTCCTGGTAGGCGGGAAAGAGATGTTCAGCGGGCGGTGTCAGCGGCTCCTTCGCGGGTAACACACGCCAGGAGCGCTCACCGGGGGCATTCCCCTCCTGAGCCAGCACATCGCTTCCAAACCTATTCATGAGCGTCATGTTCAAGCAAGCCAGCGCTTGATGAGGAACATAACTATACAGGGGCGTATCCAGAAGCGCCAGTTGCAGCTCAATCTGTTCCGGGAGATGTCCATACCGCTCGCAAGCTGCGTGAACCTCTGCGCTTAGCTCCTCACGAGAGAGAGAGAACAACCGATCAAGCGCGAGAAACAAATTAAAGCCACGATTCAGTAAAATAGTGCGCCCATGCAATAGACGTCTCTCCAGGCCATCATTCTGATGCCGCAAACGCCCTTGCTCAATCTGACGCGTCAGATCGGAGAAAGGGAGGGTGTCAAGCTTACGTTGCAAGAAAGCGATTACACTGGCGCTATCGCCGTTGACTTGCCATTCGCGCAGCAGTTCCAGGCAACGCCGGCCCTCATATATTTTATGCGAATGAGGCACACTTAAAAGATAGCCCTTACAATCACAGATCCAGCGTGCATGCAAATAGTACACAATATCTCCGACAGAGCAGGAGACAAAGCGTTTCTGGCCATGGGCCTCCTGCACAAAGCGAAAACACTGCTCAAACTCCGGTCGCAGTTCTTCAAATGCCGCCAACTTCTGGCGCACAACCTCCTGCCCCAAAGCCATATCAGTCATACCAGCCTCCTTTAGCAAACACCTCTATCCTTCTTATGCGGAACCTACCATCTTCATCACGAACGAACCATAAGAAGCGTTACGAACACCTCTCATGCTAAAACTATTTATCTTGTCACGTTGTAGAGGTTTGATACGTGCCATACTAGAGAAGAGATACATCTCGCGAGATACTGACCCCGTGCGCAAGAACGGGACAATTTGTAATCGGAGAAGGATATGGATGATATGAAACGCAACAACGAGGACCAGGCCAACGTCATAGCCCCGCCACCACTGCTCTACGCCGGCACATTCCTTTTTGGTCTCTACCTGGATTCATGGCTTCCACTGCGCCTGATTCCACGCGCGGCACGCTCCTTCGTTGGCGGAGCCTTCCTTGGTATCGGCCTGACCACAGGCATCATGGCCATACGCGAGATGCGCAAGGCGGATACGGCACTGCAACCCACCAGACCCACCACAACCATCGTTCAACATGGACCCTACCGGCTCACACGCAACCCTATCTATAGCGCCTTCACCTTATTCTATGCTGGACTCGCGCTCATCATGAATCGCGTCTGGCCATTGCTACTGCTACCAGCCTTACTACGTGTTATACGTATCGGCGTGATTGAACGAGAAGAAAAGTACCTGGAAAAGAAGTTTGGCGCGGAATATATCAGCTACAAAGAGCGTGTTCCTCGCTGGCTCTAAAGGAAAGCGACTCAGTTCTACTTGTATCTTTTGCCTCCTGCCTCACCATTTGGAACCCTTCTTTATGAGGGTTCGTGGTATACAGTGTAAGTTGTGCTCAAGTAAGAGGGGAGACATGTGTGAAGCGAACCAGCCAATCTACACGCGATCCCAGAGATTATGGCTATCCGATTGCTGACATTGCAGTCCTTTCTGCGAAAGCGGTCGAAGTCACAAAGCGGTTAACGCAGCTTTACGGGGAGTTACCTTTTTCCAGCAAAGACCCGATGAGTATGCTGGTCGAAATCCTCCTTTCGCATCGTACTTATGACGCGCAAACAGATGCGGCATATGAGAATCTGTTGAAGCACTTTGGCTCGTGGGAAGCAGTACGAGACGCACCAACACCAGAAGTCCAGGAGACAATTGCGAATGTCAACTTTCCTGAAGTGAAAGCGCCTCGTATTCAAGCAGTACTCCGTCAAATTACACAGGAGAGGGGAAGCCTTAACCTTGACTTTTTATGCGGCTTACCTCTTGAAGAGAGTGTAGCATGGCTCAATCGTTTTGAAGGAGTAGGGCCGAAAACGACGGCCTGCGTTTTGCTCTTCTCATGTAAGCGTCCTATCCTTCCAGTTGATGCCCACGTCGCGCGCACCTCTATCCGGCTCGGTTTGATCGGGAAGAGAGTATCAGCAGAGACGGCTCATACTCTCCTACAAGCGCTTTTGCCACAGGATGCTCGCAGTATTTATGATTTTCATAAAGCATTGCTTCGTCATGGGCAACGAATTTGTGTTTTTGAGCGTCCTCGCTGCAAACAATGCGTTCTTACTGACATCTGCGATTATTATAAAACACTAACAAGCCAAGCCAAACAGTGAACGATAAAAAATAAAAGAGGAAGAGGCGTACGCTTCTTCCTCTCATCGTACAGTTTTCTAGTTGCTCGTCATCTCCTTCATGCATGTATTACAGCCTGGTTATTATTCATTTACCGGAGGGCGCATATGTTTCTGACTGCGGATGCCGGGCTTGGCGGATTGCTCGGGAGCAGGAGAAGGCCAGGGCGGTAGCCCCTAACACCACGCTGGCAATAATGATGGTGGGGACTGTCCCCAGTGCTCCAAAGACCAGCCCGTCAAGAGCAGGCCAAGGGGATTGCTTACGCTAGTGAAGAGGCGACAGGCACTAATCACACGACCACGCAAGTGATCAGGGATAATCGCCAGGCGATAGCTAAAGTAGGGGACATCCTCAATCGGATCCGCAAAGCCAATCAGAAACTCTACAATTCCCAGCAACCAGAAATGCGGCAAGAGCATGTAGAGAGGCCAGAGCAAGGCAAAGGCCCAACGTGTGATGAGTATCGCGCGGCCTACATGGAGAGTTCGCTGGATAAGCGGCGACAGCAGCGAGCTAATTAGCGCACCAATACCACCACACGCCACCACAGCGCCAAGCAGAGCGTCAGAAGCGTGCTGCTGCTTCGCCAGTACGATTAAGACCAGCGTGCTGCCAGGTATGATGAGAGCACCAACACTACTCACAAGATTCATGGTACGCAATACTGGTTGGCGCCACATCCAGGCAAAGCCCTCCCGAATCTCAAGAACCAGGTGGCGTCGCGCGTCTGTACGTACCTGCTGAAACGGTGTGCGAATCAAGAACAGCGTCACAAATGAAGCGGTATATGAAATGGCATCAGCGAGAAAGGGCAGCAAACTCGCCACGCCGTAAAGCAGGCCTGCAAGCGAGGGACCAAGTAGAGTTGTAATGCCTTCAACAACCTCCTCCTGGCCCATGGCTGCGGATAACTGCTCGCCACTGACGACCTGGCCCAGGCTAGAGGAATACGCAACTTCAAAAAAGCTCTGTAGCGTCCCTTCAAGAAAAGCGTTAAAGCAGAGCTGTGCGAAGGTCAGGTGGCCCAGGCCGAGCGCCAGCGGAATGCTTGCAATGCTCAGTGCGCGCCCGATATCGCAGGCGATCATAACACGTTTGCGATCCCAGCGATCCACTAACGCTCCGGCAAAAAACATACTCAATGTTCGTGGAAGTGTGCGCAAGGCCAGAGCGATAGACGATTGTAAGGCTGAGCCAGTGACCGCCAGTACTAACAGAGGAAACGCCAATAATGAAACACTACCTCCAATAGTTGAGATTGTTTGTCCACTCCAAAGCAAAACATAATCTCGATTTCTCCAGAGTGGGATTGAAGGGTGCTGCCTAGCATTCTTAGAAGAGATTGTCATACGATGACTCCATTCATCAAAGCATGCTGACCGCTATCCAGAAGCATAAGTGTAGAAACACTGCCAATGGAAATAGCATTAGTTGTCAGCAAGAGAATTGCTCCAAAAATGAGCAAAGCTATAGCATAAAGGGCAAGGAGGAAAGTGCCCCTTCGCGGCAGCATCCAGGCAGAAAAACGTTATAAACAGAGCATGTCTATAGGAATAGAGCCGAGAACGCCACGGAGAAAGGGCGTTATACCCGGCAACTAGGGAGATGTGCAGGTGAGTAGAGAAGAGAGATGACGCCTGCAGAAAACACGACACTATCACGGTAGCTAACAAAGACTACCGTGTGATAGCAACAGGCGGCACAACCTCAATAGCCACGTAAGCGCGTGCCGGGCTTATGCAGCGAGGGTGCTTGTAGTGCGGTTGCGGTTGCGATGTATCATCCACCCGCGTTTGACGTGTGGATGATTTTTCAGTCTGATATAAGGTAATTTCACACTAGCATAGTAGCATGCGAGCGGCTTCAACGTCAATATACGCAGGCCGCTCAGCGCGCGTCCCTAAAGATATACTCTCGTACTCGCTTATGAACCGATCTTCGCCGTCAGAATAGTGTCATAAAACATGATCTCGTACTCATGGCTGAGGCGAATGGCGCGGGTGATACGCTGCTGGTCTTCGGGCGAGTTATAGCGCGCCAGGAGGGTTTCATCTACGGGGGTGACCTGCTCGCCAATCGCGTCATGAGCGGAGAAGAACTCCACCTGTTCAGCAGTCAGATTATAGTGACGCATTAAGGCGGGGGCGATGCGAGCGCAGATCTGTACAAAGATATCCTCGCTGGCGCTTACCGAGGCCAGTTTCTCGGCGGGAGCGCCGTAGGCCAGCATCCAGTAGAAGAAGTTGGTCAGCGCCATACAGCCTGCCAGCGGCTCTACGGCATCAAAATCAGCGCGCGAGAGACCAAGAGCCTCTCCGAAGCGCAGCAAAAGTTTGTAGCCGCCCACTTTGGGCGTCAACTTACGAATCAATAGATCCTGGATCTCCAGATCAGGGAGAGCGGCAATCGCCAGGGCATCGAGGCGGTAGGCTTCACGCACCAGCCACCAGTCCTGCAAAGCGAAGAGCCGCAAACGCTCGGGCTCCAGCGTCCCCTCCTCGATACGCCGCCAGAGGGCATGCCTCAAGATATGCGCGCGCAACTGCTGAATATCCGTGGAAACGATACTATCGGCGAAACTCATAGCTGTCCTCTTTTCTTTCTCAAAGACTACTTTTTCTTTTTATTGCTTGCGCCTTTATTGTAGCTCATATTCCTCACCCCCTCGCTTCATTTCTGGCTTGCTTGTATTCTGGAATAGTTTTTCCGTCTTATTGAATAGCAGAAAGAAACTTTACATTGCAAGGAATCTCTGCTACATTCATAGGCATCAATGCATTTTTATTTAACTCTTTATCATCTGGCACTAAAGGGAAATGTAAAACTGCATAGGTTGCTTACAAGCAGGTCCCTTTTGCCGCCACTCATTGAATCAGGGAGAGGATCTCATTCTTATGAGCGATCAAAATCCATACAATCCATATCCATCGCAAAACAATCCAGCTGGTGATCCCAATCAGTATCCGCCTACCCAATACCAGCCGCCTGCGGAGAACTACCAACCTGGTTACCAGCCGCCTTCGGGTGCCAATTACCAACCCCAGTATCCACCGCAGCCTTCGGGTGCCAATTACCAGCCTCAGTACCCACAGCAGCCTGTGGAGAACTACCAGCCTCAGTACCCACAGCAGCCTGTGGAGAACTACCAGCCTCAGTATCCGCAGCCGCAATATCCAGGGGCCTACCCCTATATGCAGCCGCCAGTACAGGGCTACTATCCACCTCAGCAAGCACCAGATTCACGTGGTGGCATGGCGATTGCTGGATTGGTATTAGGCATTATCAGCATGCTCGCATGGTTCATTGCATGCATTGGGCTATTTGTCGCTATCGCTGGTATTATCTTTTCGGCTCTCGGGAGAAAATCCATACAGCGCAAGACAATGGCCACCTGGGGGCTGGTGCTTTCGATTATTGGCCTTGTGCTCTCGCTAGGTAATGCGATCCTGGGTATCATTCTGGCAATGCATCGCTAATAGATAGAGATGACAAAAGGCAGCCACGAGAAGAACGCGGCTGCCTTTTTGTGAATAAAAACTTTGCCTAGAGCGGCTTGCTGATCACAGGCTTGAGCGCGGGATAGAGGGCGCGATAGGTCTCATATGCCTGTCTGTAGGCTGGGGCCAGGGCGGCGTTAGGCGCGGTGCGCTCCACGATGCGCACGGTCTGCGCGCAGGCCTCGGGAACAGAGGCGTAGACGCCACCGGCGACGCCAGCCAGCAGGGCAGCGCCAAACGCAGGTCCCTCGCTTGCGTTCGTTGTAACCAATTCCATCTCCAGAATATCAGCGATGATCTGGCGCCAGAGCGGGCTCTTCGCACCACCACCGGTCGCGCGTACCTGTTCCAGGGGAAGGCCCTGCTCGCGGATGATTGTCATACAATCCTTCAGGCTAAAGGCGACGCCCTCCAACACTGAGCGCACGAGGTGGCGGCGATCATGGCTGGCGGTCAGGCCAATCCAGCCACCACGCGCATAGGCGTCCAGGTGCGGCGTACGCTCACCTTGCAGATAGGGAAGGAAGATCAGGCCCTCACTTCCCGCGGGAACAGATTCAGCCTCGCGTGCCAGCGTCTCATAGGCATCTACGCCCGTCCAGCGCTCCAGCGCGCGCTCGGGCAGACCAATGTTGTCACGCACCCAGCGCAGCGAGAGGCCCGCGCCCTGCGTGACCCCCATAAGATACCACGCGCCGGGAACGGCATGGTTAAAGGTATGCACACGAGGAACTGGACCCGAGGTATCCACCTGGGGCGAGGTTGCGTGGGCCAGAACGATGCCGCTGGTCCCAACTGAGAGCAGGGCCAGGCCGGGTTCCACAATACCATTGCCGACCGCACCACAGGCGTTATCCGCGCCACCACCTGCTACGGGTATGCCCGCTGGCAAGCCCGTCAGAGCTTGCACCTCGTCGGTGATGGAGCCACTGGCGGCGTCAGCCGGGACAACGGGCGGCAGGAGAGAGGGATCAAGCTCGATGGCACTCAACACCTCTCGCGACCATGTGCCCTGTTTGACATCCAGCAGACATGTCCCGGCGGCATCCGAGATCTCCATCGCCAGCACGCCTGTCAGGCGGTAGCGAATATAGTCCTTAGGGAGAAGTAGTGTACGTGCACGAGCGAAGATTTCTGGCTCGTTGTCGCGTACCCAGAGGAGTTTGGGGGCGGTAAAGCCTGTGAGCGCGGGATTGCTGACATAAGAGATCAACTGGGCAGCGCCTACACGTTCGGTCATCCAGCGACACTGAGCATCACTGCGCTGATCCGCCCAGATGATGCAGGGACGCAACACCTGCTGCTGCTCGTCTAGCAGGACGACCCCATGCATCTGGCCTGAGAGACCGACGCCACGGATATCGGATGGGCGAACCCCAAGGTCACTCGCGCGCTCCAAACACCCTTGAATGGCTGTAAGTGTCGCCTGCCACCACTCAGAGGGCTGCTGTTCGGCCCAGCCGGGCTGAGGATGATAGAGAGGGTAATCTATGAAGACGTCGGCCAGAACATGGCCATCTTCAACCGCGAACAGAGCGGCTTTCACGCCTGTAGTTCCAAGATCAATACCAAGCAGGGCTTGCATGTAGGCTCCTTTGCTGACAAAAATATATACCCCTATTTTACCACTGTTTTCCTTCTCAGAAGAACCTTCGCGCCTGCGGCGCGAAGGGGAAAAAGAGTGAGTGCGTGGAAAACAGGCTTTGCCTGTTTTCCACGCACTCACTCTCGCCTCGTTGCGCACTCACTCTTTGGTTAAAGGTTAGCCAGGCGAGCAAGGTGAGAACGTTTTAGGAAACCGTAAACGTGACGACCTGGGCGAGTTGGCGGTCGCTGCAATCGGCCTGGCGGCACCAGTAGAGTTCAGCCGCTCCCTGAGTAGCTACCAGGTATTGAATAGCTACATATCCATTGGGGGCATTCCGATCAATTGTCAGGATGGTGTTTTTCCCAAATTCGTTGTCCGCATAAAAACGGCCCTCGACGTATGCTTTGTCACCATTATCAAAGTTCAAGCCAGTTGAAGCCAGTTTGAGCTTGAAGGTCACATAGACATACGAACCAGCCGTAAACGACTTCGTAGGACTCGTTGGCAGCGTATCGCTATTGACCGCGCTCGATGTTACTGGATCAGTGATAATCTGTTGAGCAAGCGGTGAGAACGGTCGCCCCGATGGCGATTGAGAATTATCACCTGTGCTGGTCGTCGGCGTGGCAGCATCGGTAGTAGGTGTCGCGTTGTCAGTAGGAGTCGTGTCCTTTGAGATCGCGGTCGCGGTGGCTTGCACATTGCTAATGCCTTTATTGGCGGCATTAGCGGCCAAACCAATCAGAACAGCGCTACCAATACAGGCAAACAGGACAATAGCTCCGATAATACCGAGAATTAGACCAAGACTGCTCTTCTTCTTAGGCGGTTGTGGGGGCATCCCATAGCCGCCGGGCTGTGGATAAGCACCGGGCTGCGGACCAGATGGATAAGGCGTTGGTGGCGGTGGGGCACTATTAGCATAGGGATTGTAATTAGCTCCCGACACATTGGGAGTCGCGGGTACCTGGTTATATTGAGCACCCGAAATTCCAGGCTGTGACGCCCCTGGATTGGGATTGTAATACGATGGCGGCGGTGGGGCTGCATTATTGGGATTTGAGTTCCCCTGGTTATAATATGCTCCAGAAGGGCCGCCAGGACCTTGATCAGGTGACTGTGCAAAGACAGTTGGCGCAACCTGGGGGTTCGCGGTCTCTTGCGGATATGATGGCTGTGCCTGTACTGTTGGCGCAACGTTTCCAGACACATTGTAGGGAACCGGCGTACCGCAAGAAGGGCACACTGCAGCTCCGGCCGGCAAGATAGCTCTACAATTTCCACAGTACATATAAGTAAACTCCTTCCATGAAGTCCTCGAAGTCCTCCAACAAACCGTCCACCATCCCACTGTGTCAAAGCAGAGAGGCGGGCGCGGTAGCTAGCAATCAACTGTAGCAACTATAACGCAAAGCAGGGAAACATGCTAGAGGATACTTCACATTTTGTGAATGAACCAGGTCACAGCTTTTCCTCTACCAACAACTCCTAAGAAACTGGCTTGGTCCACGTGGTTATGCTATAGTCAGAGCAATAGAATAATTGGTGATGGGGTTCACCACGTCATAGAATGCCTCTTCAAGAGAAACGTTCACTGACCGATTTTTTATCTTATGAAGAATTGGCTATACCTGACGAAACCGCAAAGATGCTAATAACTCCTGATAACGCATGCTTGTTGAGTATGCGTTATCAGGAGTCTTTTTTGTGCTTTCTGGGGGCTTAATACTGGACTTCTCGCGCCTACGGCGCTCGCCTGGTTAGTAGTGTGATGAGTGAATGCCCAAAGAGTTGATGAGTGGATGTCCAAAGAGTTAATGAGTGAATGTCCAAAGAGTTAATGAGTGAATGTCCAAAGAGTTGATGAGCGTATCTAAAAAATACATTGGAAGGGTAGGAATAAAGTATGACATGGACCACGCTGGCGCTGCTCGGGGGCATCAGCCTGGCTGGTGCTCTGGGCGCAGTTACGCGTTATTTGCTTGGTAATCTGGTGACCACATGGCTTCCCACGCGTTTCCCTCTGGGGACGTTCTGTATTAATCTGAGTGGGGCTTTTTTGATCAGTTTTATTTTCGCGCTCGTAAGTCACAAAGCACTTTCGACGTCACTGCAAGCCGTGCTTGCCACTGGTTTTTTGGGCGGCTATACGACATTTAGTACACTCAACTGGGAGGCACTTCTGCTGCTGCGCCGCGGCGAGAGCATCCGCGCGCTCTGCTACCTGGGAGGTACCTATCTGCTAGGCCTCGGGATGGCGGCCCTTGGATTAGGGATAGGGGGCTGGCTGGCATGAAAAACCGTGTGACGTTACGTCAGCTCGTAGCCGTGCTCACAGGTGGCTTCCTGGGGACTATGACACGCTATCTTCTCAGTCTGGCGATCCAGCAAGCACTGGGGAAAGGCTGGCCCTTTGATATTCTCCTGATAAATATTACTGGCGCCCTGCTGATCGCCTTGATTAGCACCCTGGCTGAGACCACTATGCTGCTTGGCCCCACACGGCGCCTCTTCCTCGTTACGGGCTTTCTGGGGGCGTATACCACCTTTAGCAGCCTGGCGCTGGGCACACTCAATCTCCTCAATGGGGGCGCGACACTGCCCGCGTTTCTCTATCTACTGACCAGCCTGCTTGGTGGGCTTTTCGCCATTGTGCTAGGCGTACGCCTGGGGCAAGGAGGAGTCTCCTGGCTCAAAAAGCGCCAACGCATGCGTAGCCTGGGGCTTTATAACACCACCCACTCGGACGAGCGGGTGCTTGAAGAAGAGCATCGGGTATAGGCGTCCTGCTTGTAGGGTCCATGCTGGCATGGACTCCGAGGCCCGCAGGCCGACACCCAGATGGCGAGAGG
Organism: Ktedonobacter sp. SOSP1-85; assembly: GCF_016587415.1. GTDB lineage: Bacteria > Chloroflexota > Ktedonobacteria > Ktedonobacterales > Ktedonobacteraceae > Ktedonobacter. The sequence goes on from NZ_BNJI01000001.1 coordinate 1,227,413, forward strand.
TCGCTGCGCTCGGAGTCCATGCCAGCATGGACCCTACTTGATTTAGGTGGCATGCCCGGTATAGCCTGCGCGCTGTCCGTGATCGGGCGCGACACGTTGGACTGTCAGGCGCGCAGGCACGGTTTGCGAGCTGATTATAAAGGCCACCACGATCACGCCATTGCCATACGAGACGTTGGCTCGCTCCGCATCAACGGGTACGGGAAGTTGGATCTCGCGATGATAGGCACCCACGCTCCACTCATCGATGACCAATTCTTTGACATCCTTGAGCAGACCGCGAATCTCGCCTTGCAATATCAGGTGGTTATCCGTCGTGACCTCGATGCCGAGATCCTCTGGCTGTAAGCCTGGCATAGGCGCAGCAACCATTAAGCGGTCTTGTGTGCGATAGACTTTGACCGGGATATGTTGAATTTTAGCTTTCTCGGACATCATCACGGCTCCTTCTTTTAACTCAGGCAACTCACAGGTACACCACAGGCTTCCTGTTATAAAAAACTTGACATATTGGTTTGCCCTTATTACACTCTTTTTACCTGCCCAGACTGGATGCGAGAAGAGGTTGTTGAGCTACTGGAATATGCCTTCGATCCGTCTAAGGATCCTGCAATATCTGCTCATTCTCGGCCCAGGCGGTCCCCGTCTCGCGTCCAGGCGTGGGAACCTTCGCTCCAGGCTTTCTCCTGGATGGCTGCGTTCCACTCTGCGCTGGATCATAGCCTTGTTGTGCTGGATTCTCCTGCGCGGGCTGGCCTATCGTGTTTTGCGTTTCACCATAGCCACTCCCCTCGGTCTCCTCATAGCCATCCTGGCGTAAGGGCGTATTGTCATTACTTTCATTATAGAAGTCAGCCTGATTCTGCTCTGATTCTGCCGCCTGCTGGTTATACTGCTGGCGCCTGCTTAGCTGCTGCTGCTCTTGAGAAGACAGGTTACGTGCGGCCTTCTCACGCGTGGTACCTGCCGCCTCGGCGGCTCGATCTATATTTGCTATATCTTCACGCGTGACATCTTCACCGGGCTGCTGACTGGCAGAATCATGCTCGTTATTTGTATACATAAAGGGATTCCTCCAATCCTTTGGGATGGCACAGGAAACAGTATGGCATTAGAGCCTACTTGTGGCGCCATACTACACAAGCTGTGCTGATGCGTAGCTACTAATGTAGCCATGTCTTCCAGTGGGAAGAGGTTTCAACACAGCAAATAATAGCCCCGCGCTTGCGGCAATCGCCCTCATTACTGGAGTGGTGCGCAATGACAGTCATTGCGCACCACTCCAGTAATCATTCCTCGCGAAGCGGCGTAGACGCTGAGAACACCCCTTGTAAACAGGAATATAGTCTCATAGGCGGCGTTTCCGCTTTCGCTATCCTCAGCAAGAACATATACTTAGATAGAGAACAAAAAACTACTAGATGGGGGAGCAGAACACGTGGGATTCGATTTCACCACCGAACAGGTTAAAGCCATAGCTCCCGACACGGCCTCGCTCGCCAACGCTAGAAAGCTCAGTAATCGCAAGCACTGGGCAAATCTTGGTCATAACGAGCTTGCCCTCTGGGGAGAATGCCAGGGGAGCGCGCTCTACCAGGTCAAGGTTGAACTCTCCACCCTCACCGCACAATGCAGTTGCCCCAGTCGGAAACAGCCCTGTAAACATTGTCTGGGCCTGCTACTGCTTACAAGCACCATGGGTGAGGAGATCACAAGCGGCGATCCACCAGATTGGGTCACCGCCTGGCTAGAAAAGCGGGCCGCGTCGTTACAACGCAAAGAAAGCAAGCAAACTAAAGAACATACAGCTCCATCCGAGAAGACTGTCGCGCGGCGGCAGAAGCTAGTCGAGCAGGGCCTGGCACGTCTCGATCTCTGGTTAAGCGACCTGGTACGTACCGGCCTGGCCAGCGCCGAGACGCATCCAGAAACCTACTGGAGCGATATGGCGAAGCAGATGGTCGATAACCAGCTTCCAGGCGTCGCGACGCGCATCCGGCGCCTGGGCGAGAGCATTCATGCCTCGCCAGACTGGACCGAGAAATTGCTCGTACAATCCGGGCAATTAACTCTGCTCAGTCAGGCATATCGCAATATCGATACACTTCAACCCAATCTACAAGATGAAGTACGTACGCAACTGGGGTGGGCACTAACCGAAGACGAGGTGCTCGCGCGCGGCGAACACGTACGCGATACCTGGCTCTTCCTCGGCTCTACGCTTGAGGAGACCGATAAGGGCACAACACAGCGCACCTGGCTCTACGGAGAAGGGAGCAAACGTACAGCCATGCTGATACAGTTCGCGCCACGAGTGAATCCTGCTTTTGCTCGTGTGTATCCCTTTGGTATGCGCCAGGCGGTCGAGCTAGCGTACTGGCCAGGGGCTGCACCCTCGCGCGCGCTTATCGTCGAGCAACAGGGAGAACTTCGCCCCTTTGAGCGCACGCTGCCTGGAGAAGAGACGATAGATGCCTTTCTCAATCAAGTCGCTCTGACACTGGCACGTCACCCCTGGCAGGACACCTTTCTGTGCGTTCTGCGAGATGTCGTCCCTGTTCTCGATCAGAAACGCTGGCTACTGTGTGACAACACCGGGCAGGCCTTGCCACTGGCGAAAGGGGAGCACTGGCGCCTGCTCGCACTTTCAGGAGGGCATGCCAGTCACTTCGCGGGAATCTGGAACGGCGAAGTGCTGACCCCGCTTGGCATCCTGGCCGAGGGCCGCTACTATAGCTTATCGGAGGGGAGGTAGACATGGAACGTTTTATCACCGCCGCCATCGTTGGCACAGAGCAGAGCGGCGATACAGCACTCACCACCGGTACCAGAATTGATGAACTGAGCAGTCAACTCAGTGAGGGTGGAAAAGAACGCCAGCTCCTGCTGACAGCTGCCGTCTGGGGTGCCTATCAAAACGCGGGGCACCTCGCCGAGTCCGCGCCTGAACTGCCTGCACCCGCGCAACCTGAGTCCCAGGACTGGCATCCACTTCAGCGACCGCAGATTCTTGAGATGCTTCTGGCGCATAAAGAAACAGCACTCCTTCAGGAGGCTCTAGGCTATATGCAAGAGCGGCGCTGCCGGGTGCCATATGATCTCCTGCCAGCGTTTCTGGAAACCGTCACCAGAGGGAAAGAGCTACGTGAGCAAGCGCTCCCTCTGCTAGGTGAACGCGGGCGCTGGCTGAGCCAGCACAACCCAAAGTGGAACTGGGTGAACGAGTTGTTCACTGAGGCGGGCGCGATACCCGCTGAACAGATCGAAGCCACATGGCAAGAGGGAACACTCAAGCAGCGCGTAGAAGCCCTACGCCAGCAGCGCCTTCTCGCTCCCGATACGGCGAGGCAATGGCTCCAGCAGAGCTGGAAGAAGGAGCGTGCCGATACCCGCGCACCACTCCTCGAAATCCTGGCACTCAAGCTCTCACCAGAAGATGAAGATTTTCTGGAGAAAGCGCTCGATGACCGCAGCGAACAGGTGCGCCTGGTCGCAATACGGCTGCTTGCCATGCTCCCAGGCTCGGCCTTTATGCAGCGCATGCGCACACATGCCGATACCTTACTCCACTACAAGAACGGAAAAATCTCCATTCACAGGCCTGAAGCACTTGATAAGAGTTGGGTCCGTGATGGCCTGATCAACAAAGTAGAAAACACCTCCGGTATCAACGATGCCTGCCAGCGCGTCCTGGAACACCTGCCTTTTGCCTATTGGGAGGAACGCTTCTCGCTGGCACCAGATCAGCTACTAACGACCATTGAGAATAAGACCTGGCAAGATGCGCTCTTCACAGCTCTTAGTAGGCAAGCAGTACGGACGCGCCATATGGCCTGGATATATAGTCTTCTAGCCTTCTGGCAAGAGGAAAAACCTGGCAAAGGACGCAGGCAACTGAATGTAGTGGCTGTACAACTTATTTCCTGCCTCCCCCAGTCACAGGCGGAAAGCCTTTTTAAGAAGATGTTCCAACAAGACTTTGCGCTCTCCACGCTAGACCTGCAGGTCCTGCCTCGCCCCTGGAGTCACGACTTCGGCATGTTCTACCTGGACTGGGCGAGAGAAGTTGCGCATAGCTTTCCCATAAACACAGAGGCAGGAAAAACCAGACTCGATTACTTACGCTCTTCCCTGGCTCGAGCAGCCCTGGCTCTCCCTCCCTCTTGCTTTCAACTGGCCTTGCAGGATTGGGACTTACCCGAGCTACCCGAAAAATATGAATACAGCACCTACTACGAACATCAGCAAACAAAAAACAGCATAAATCAATTTCTGGAAATACTGCATCTGCGCAAAATGATAGTAGAGGAGATTGGCTAATTATGACGAGCACACAAAATACTGCACAGAATGGACATATCACAGGCGCCGAGGTCAATAGCGTTTTACGCCAGCATGCCGAACAGCAATACGCGGAGGAGCTGGCCGAACTGGTTAAAGTGGATACGCGCCAGCGGCCACCTAACTGGCAGCTCTCACCCTGGGCTGTACGCACCTACCTCATGGGCGGCAAGCTCGACAATGGCTTTGAAATCTCGCCAAAGTATATTGGCAACCCCCGCCTGATGGAGATCGCCATCTCTACACTCGCCACTGACCGCGCACTATTGCTCTATGGCGTTCCTGGTACTGCAAAATCGTGGGTAAGCGAGCATCTAAGCGCCGCCATCATGGGCGACTCGGCTCTCCTGATTCAAGGCACGGCTGGCACAGATGAGAACGCCATTCGCTATGGCTGGAACTACGCGCGCCTCCTGGTTGAAGGTCCTTCACTAGCGGCTCTGGTGGTCAGCCCCATGATGCAGGCCATGCAAGATGGCAAGCTCGCGCGTATTGAAGAGCTCACACGCATCCCCAGCGAGGTCCAGGATACCTTGATTACCATCCTTTCGGAGAAGACGCTGCCCGTACCCGAGCTCAACACAGAGGTCCAGGCGCGCAAAGGCTTTAACGTCATCGCGACCGCCAATAACCGCGACAAGGGTGTCAACGAGCTCTCCAGCGCACTCATGCGCCGCTTCAACACCGTCATTCTCCCCGTGCCTGATAGCATGGACGACGAGGTCAATATCGTGGAGCGTCGCGTCGCCAGCCTGGGTCGCGCCCTGGAGCTGCCAGCCGAGAAGCCCGCGCTGGAGGAGATTCGCCGCGTCGTCACCATCTTCCGCGAGCTACGAAATGGCGTCACAGAAGACGGGCAGACCAAGCTGAAGTCGCCGGGTGGCACGCTCTCAACGGCGGAGGCCATCTCTGTTATCAACAACGGACTGGCGATGGCAGGTTATTTCGGCGATGGCGAGCTAAAAGCCGCCGACCTGGCCGCAGGCCTGACGGGCGCCATTGTCAAAGACCCGGTCCAGGATCGTGTCGTCTGGCTCGAATACCTGCAAACAGTCGCCAAAGAGCGTGAAGGTTGGAAGGACCTCTATCGAGCGTGTCGCGAGGTGTTGTAGTGAGCATTTCAGTCTTTGGGATACGCCACCATGGGCCAGGCTGCGCACGCAGCCTGCGCCAGGCGCTCACAGAGTACCAGCCAGATATCGTCCTGGTCGAAGGCCCACCCGACGCCCAGCAAGTGCTTCCGCTATGTATGCACCAGGAGATGCGGCCTCCCGTCGCGATCCTCATCTACGCGCCTGAGCATCCAAAGCGTGCCGTCTTCTATCCCTTTACCACCTTCTCGCCAGAATGGCAGGCGCTCCGCTATAGCTTTGAGCAGGGTATAGAAACGCGCTTTATGGACCTACCCCAGGCCATGCAGATGGCGCTACGCCTCGAACAAGAGACCCTGGCTGAACAAACGGAGCAGCAGGAGCCGCAAGCGCTCGATCATCCTGGAGCTGAGGCAGAGCCAGGTCAGGAGACACGCAATGCGACCCTCGCACCTGCGCCTCAAACGGAAGAGCGTGAGGACCCACTCGGGATGCTTGCCGAAGCCGCAGGCTATAGCGATCATGAAAGCTGGTGGGAACAGCAGATTGAGCAGCGCGTCGATAGCCGCGACATTTTCGCGGCCATTCTTGAAGCCATGTCGGCCCTCAGAGAGGGACGAGAAACCAGGGAAGAGGACGCGCTCCGCGAGGCCTATATGCGTCAATGCATCCGCACGGCTCAGCGCGAGGGCTTCCAGCGCATCGCCGTCGTATGTGGGGCCTGGCATGCCCCCGTCCTGGTCGACCCCGGCGCACCTGGCGAGGATCAGAAACGCCTGAAGGGTCTAAAAAAACTGAAGGTTGAGGCCACCTGGATTCCCTGGACCAATTCACGCCTCTCCTATCGCAGCGGCTATGGAGCTGGCATCACCTCTCCTGGCTGGTACGAGCATCTCTGGACAACGCCAGAACAGGCCGTGGTACGCTGGGTGACACGCGCCGCGCGCTTGCTCCGCAAAGAAGACCTGGATGCCTCCTCGGCCAGCGTCATTGAGGCGGTACGCCTGAGCGAGACCCTGGCGGCCCTGCGCGAGCTTCCCATGCCCGGCCTCACCGAGCTACACGAGGCCATCCAGACGGTTCTCTGCCATGGCAACACAGAACCCATGCAGTTAATTCGCGAGAAGCTCGAAATTGGCGAGCGCCTGGGGCGCGTTCCGGAGGAGACGCCAGCCATCCCGCTTCAGCGCGACCTGGAGCAGCAACAGCGCCAGTTGCGCATGGCGCCTTCGCCTGAGAGTACACGCCTGGAGCTGGACCTGCGCAAAGAGAGTGCCCTGGCGCGCAGCCAGTTGCTGCACCGCCTCGCCCTGCTCAACATTCCCTGGGGCAAAACTCTGCATACCGGCAACCAGAAGCAGGGCACCTTCTGGGAATACTGGCAATTACAATGGCAGGTTGAGTTTGTCGTAACCCTTATTGAAGCCAGCGCCTGGGGAAATACCGTCTTCGAGGCCGCAAGCGCCTTCGTCGCGCATCAGGCCGAAGAGCTTCAAGAGCTGCCGCAACTCACCAGCCTGCTCGACCAGGCCATGCTGGCGGCCTTGCCCCAGGCGATTGCGCACCTGCTTACAGTCATCCAGCAACGCGCGGCAGTATCGGCAGATATACGCCATTTGATGGATGCCATGCCACCCCTGGCGCGGATCGCACGCTACGGCAATGTTCGCGGCACCCAGGCCGAGCTGGTCCAGCCCATTCTCACACGCCTCTTCGAGCGCGTGCTGGTTGGTCTACCAGGTGCCTGCTCCTCGCTCGACGATGACGCCGCTCGGGGCATGCTCACAAGCATCAACCATGTTCAAGAGGCCCTCAGCCTGCTCAACCAGGAAGAGGAGCGTCAAGACTGGCAAAAGCTCCTGCGCCGCTTGATGGAACAGGAGGATCTACATGGCCTGCTACGCGGGCGAAGCTGTCGCTTACTACTAGAGCAGCACGTCATCGATGGAGCTGAGCTGCAACGCCAGACACGCCTGGCCCTCACACCCGCGTTACCAGCGGCTCAAGCCGCGCGCTGGATCGAGGGCGTCCTTATGGGCAGCGGGCTTATTGTCCTCCACCAGGAGGAGCTGTGGCGCGCCCTGGATAGCTGGCTCAGCGATCTCTCGGGCGAGACCTTCGAGGCTCTCTTACCAATCCTACGCCGCGCCTTCAGCGAATTTGAGCCGCCTGAGCGCCGTGCCATGGGCGAAAAGGTCAAACACCTGCGCACAATGTCGGGCCAGAGCGGCGCGGTAGCAGGGATGACGGCATCATCTACCGGCGTGAGCTTCGACCAGCAACGAGCGGAGGGCGTTCTGCCCGTGCTGGCACAACTGATGGGGGTAAGCTTCAATGAGCATAACTGAGCAAGAGCGCCTGCGTCGCTGGCGCCTCGTTTTAGGCAAGCAGGCTGAGAAAGGAATGGCGGGCGCGGGTGGAGGTGCGCCAGGAGATGGGCAGGACATGTTGAGTGGCCGCGACCTGGGCATGGATAAAACGCTCGAAGCCCTCTACGATGCCCAGCGTTCGGGCGGGCTGGGAGGCTCCTCGCCCAACGTAGCCCGCTGGCTGGGCGATATTCGTACCTACTTCCCCTCCTCGACCGTACGCGTGATGCAGCAGGACGCGCTTCAACGGCTCAACCTTACACGCATGCTGCTCGAACCAGAGATGCTTGAGCAGGTTGAGCCGGATGTCCATCTCGTAGCCTCCCTGCTCTCGTTGAGTCGCGTCATTCCCGAGAAAACCAAGGATACGGCGCGGCAAGTGGTGCGCAAGGTCGTCGAAGAACTGGAGCGTAAACTCGCCAATCCCTTGCAACAGGCGGTACGGGGTAGCCTCAATCGCTCCACCTATACCCGACGGCCACGCGCCAATGAGATCAATTGGCATCGCACCATCCGCGCCAACCTGAAAAACTACCTGCCAGAGAAGAAGACCATCATTGCCGAACAGTTGATCGGACATGGGCATAAACGCTCTTCCCTGCGCGATATCGTCCTCTGCGTAGACCAGAGCGGCTCTATGGCAACCTCCGTCGTTTACTCAGGCATCTTTGGCGCTGTCCTGGCAACCATTCGCGCGGTCAGTACACGCATGGTCGTCTTCGACACCGCCGTTGTCGATCTCAGCGAAGACCTGCAAGACCCGGTCGACCTGCTCTTTGGCACACAACTGGGCGGCGGCACCGATATCAATCGTGCCCTGGCCTATTGCCAGCAAATCATCAGTCGTCCCAGCCAGACCATCCTCGTGCTGATTACCGATCTCTATGAGGGCGGAAACCAGCGCGAGATGCTTCGTCGCGCCGCAGAACTGGTCGCCAGTGGAGTCCAGGTCATCTGCCTGCTGGCCCTCAGTGACGATGGTGCCCCAGGCTACGATAAAACGAATGCCGCCCACCTGGCGAGCATGGGTATTCCCTCGTTCGCCTGTACGCCTGACCTCTTCCCGGATCTCATGGCCGCTGCCATTCAGCAACAAGATCTCAATATGTGGGCCGCGCGCAACGACATCGTCGCCACGCGCACCCGTTAAAAAGATGTGGTTGTTGTGGTCCTGAAGGTGCTGTTGGCGCGTCCGCGCCAACAGCACCTTCAGGACCACAACAACCACATAACTGCTTGACTTCTTTGTTGAGATCCTGTATGATGGATACATCACAGTAAAAAACCTCTATCAAAGGAGTCACACTTGTAGACATGAGCAACATCTACCGCTAGTAACCTCCACGTACGCCTTCAGAGTATGCTTAGCAGAAATCTCATGCATGCTTACTCGCGCTCGTTACTGGTTACTCCTGGCCTGATGCCGTGCTCATGGTACATCACAAGGTGCTCTACCACTTTCTGCTATCACTTCGCTAGAAGCTACCCACGATGTTAACCACAACCAGTTAGCAATTTGTACCCCTTGAGCGCGTTCAGGCACCTCGCAGACAACTTCATTACATACACATGGCGGCAAAACGACCGCAACCAGAATTACGAGGTGCAGCTTTATGTTATTAACTGTACGCAATCTCTCTAAAACCTATGGCGCGATTACCGTACTCAGCGAAATCTCATGCGTAGTCAATGCTGGAGACCGGGTGGGCATCGTTGGTGCCAATGGCGCGGGCAAATCTACCCTCTTACGTATCCTTACCGGGAGCGAAGAGGCCGACGAGGGCAGCTTTGTCTATGCTCCCTCCGTTGAGGTGGGCTATCTGCCCCAGACCACGCCCCCCTTCTATGGACGTAGCATACAGGATTTAATTCTTGAGGCCGTAGGAAATCTGCGCCAACTCGAGGCGCGTATGCATGAGCTTGAAGAGGTCATGAGCACGGCCACCCCTGAGCAACTCACCTCGCTCCTGGAGGAATATGCCCTTGTCTCAACGCGCTTTCAAGACAGTGGTGGCTACGAAATTGACTATAAGATAGAGAGCATCCTGGAGGGCCTGCGCCTGAGCTACCTTCCGCGCACCCAGGAGGTCGAGACGCTCTCTGGTGGCGAGAAGGCTCGTGTCGGCCTGGCGGCATTGTTGCTACGTTCTCCAGATATCATCTTGTTAGATGAACCGACTAACCATCTCGACTTCGCCAGCATGGAGTGGTTGGAGAACTACCTCTCAAGCTATCACGGAGCCGCGCTCATCGTCTCGCATGATCGCCAGTTTCTCAATCGCGCCGTCAATGCCATCTTTGAGATCGATGACAACTCTCATCACCTCAAAACCTACACCGGCAATTATGACGCCTATGTCGCGGCACGCGAGGCGGAGCGCAAGCAGTGGGAGGAGGATTACCTGCGCCAGCAAGAAGAGATCAAAGAGCTGCGCAAGCGCATCAAGGAGAAAGGAAGGCATATCGGGCATAGCAATCGCGCACCACGCGATAACGATAAGTTCGTCAAGCACTTTTTGGGGCAGCGCGTTGACAGCGCCGTAGCACGTGACATTCATGAAACGGAAGAGCGTCTGAAGCGTATTGAGGCTGATCCGATTCCCAAGCCACCCGAATTACTCAGCGTCACCTCCTACTTTCGCACAGAGGCCATTCAATCGCAGACCGTGGTGCAGATGACCGATGTGCGCAAAGGCTTTGGCGAACGCCAGGTCTTTGAGCATGTTCATCTCAACCTCGCCCCTCGGTCGCGCATCATGCTAACCGGCCCCAATGGAGCGGGAAAAACGACGCTGCTCAGGTTGCTACTTGGAGAGGAACAGCCTGACGGTGGTACGATCTCTCTTGCACCTGGCGCACGTGTGGGCTATCTCCCCCAGGACCCGGCGCTTCCCGACCTGGAGAAGACGGTCATCGAGACCTATCGCTATGGGCAGATAGGTTATGAGGGGGAGTTTATAAGTCGCTTGATCGGGTATGGACTCTTCCGCCTGGAGGATATGCAGAAAAAGGTCAGGCAATTAAGTATCGGGCAGAGACGTAAATTGGAGATTGCCAGCTTGATGGCCAGGAACCCTAACGTGCTCCTACTCGACGAGCCAACCAACTACATCAGTCTCGATGTGCTGGAAGCCTTTGAACAAGCAGTCCTGCATTTTCCGGGTCCGGTCATCGCCATCTCGCATGACCGCTGGTTTATCCAGCGCTTCGGTGGCGAAGTCTGGGAGATGCGAGAGGGCCAGTTGGTCAAGAAGGAGGACCATGAAATAGTTACCTCAGCTTAAAATGGCAGAGCGCCGCCGTCGCTATGGATGAGGCTGAGAAGGTAACGATGCATCATCGGCGGCGGCGCTGTCTTCAGTTGGCAGTACAGAGAGATATGGCAGATGGACCGAGAATACACTCCCGCTATCGGGAATACTCTCGACCGTAATCCGACCACCATGGCTTTCGACAATCTGATTGGAGATGTAGAGGCCCAGGCCCAGGCCAATACTAGAGCCACGCTGTACCTCCACACCTGGAACGCGATAGAAGCGATCAAAGATATGGGGCAAGAGTTCAGGCGAGATGCCGATCCCGGTATCGCGCACCGTGATCGCGCACTCGGTCTCATCATAGCTGAGCGCCATATAAATAGATGCACTCGAGTATTTACGTGCATTAGAAAGCAGGTTAATCACGACCTGGCCCAGGCGTTCCACATCCACATTGGCCTCAATCTGCTCAGATGGCAGATGGAGTTCTACGACAGGTTGGGGATTAGTACCGATAACATACTCATCTACCAGGCGCTGACACAACACATTCAGGTTGCACGGCATGGTATGCAGCTCAAAGACACCCATCTCAATAAAAGAAATGTTGAGCAGGTCATTCACCAACACCTCCATGCGCCGGATGGAGTTCTCCATGCTAATCAAGTTCGGGACGTCATTTGAGCCAGTACGCTCCAGTTTACGACGCAGCAACTGCGTCATGCCCTTCAGGCTCGAGAGCGGGGTTTTTAGTTCATGCGAAGCCATGCTCAGGAATTCATCTTTGGCGGAGTTTGCAGCTGTGAGTTCACGAGTGCGCTCCTCTACCGCCTGTTCAAGCGAGCGAGCATGCAATTCTAGCGCGCGTTGTTGTTCCTCCACCTGGTAACGAAGCTGATGTATTTGAATCGCCCGTGCGAGCGCAGCGACAAAATAATCGCGATCAATTGGCTTCTGGATGAAATCATAGGCTCCGCCACGCAAAGCCTGAATCGCCAGGTTATGATCACCATGGCCCGTAATCAAGAGGACCGGCGTATTGGGAGAGACTTGCTGCACCTTTCCCAGCAGGGCCAGGCCATCCATACCCGGCATCTTAATATCACTCACAATCGCGTCATATTCGCATGAGCAGATTCGCTCAATCGCATCGAGAGCCGAGTCACAGGTATCAACCGTGACATCCTTCATACGCAGGTAGATTGCCTGGGGCAAGGCCTGCAACAGGGCAGTGTCATCATCGACTAAAAGAATGCAAGATTGCTTCAAGAACTACACCTCTTCAGGATCGTCATCAGGCTTAAGTGGAAGCTGGATCAGGAAACGTGCTCCCTCTCCAATTCGGCTCTGTACGGTAATCGCTCCATTATGTTCTTTTATAATACCATACGTGATCGACAAACCTAAACCCGTTCCAGCGCCAACTTCCTTGGTGGTAAAGAAAGGATCAAAGATACGCTGCTCCAGCTCAATGGGAATACCAGGACCTGTATCGGCCACGCTAATCTCGATCATCTCATCGCGCCTGATGCATTCAATAGAGATAATCTTCGTTGGAGCGCTGGTCAGGGCATCACGAGCATTTGTCAGGAGATTGATGAAGACCTGCTCCATCTGAATAGCATTCCCCATCACAAATATATCTTCCTCGGGGAATTGCATCTTTACCTCGATCAGGCGCAGACGTAGCTGCTCGCCCATAAGCGAGATGGAGCGCTGGATGACCTGAGTCACATTGATCGTCTCGCGACTTACAGAAGCGGCCCGGCCAAAGGTACGCAGGTGCGAGATAATCTCAGTGGCCTTACGCACCTGCTGCATCGCATTCGATAGCTCTTGCAAAATGCGTCCAGGCTCGGTATCGGCCATGCCCAGTTCGATGAGATCAATCGCATTGCCAACAAAGAGGCCAATATTATTCAAAGGGTTATTCAGTTCATGCGCGACCCCGGTCGTCAGCTCACCTAGCGTTGCCAGTTTTCCGGCCTGCACCAGTTGCTCTTGCTTCGCGCGTAACTCCTGCTCACTATGCTGGACGGCTTCCGTCGTTACTTTCAAGTCGTTCATGATGTGAATCATGGCTTTGCGGCTATTCTCCAGGCGCAAATTTGATTGATGCGAATCCTGAAGAATATGCAGGAGCGCCCGACGTGAGTTATCCAGTCGCTCGGTCTGCTTGACCATGCGGCGGCGGTCCTGCTCATAGTCGGCAAGGATATGAATCATGGCCTTGCGTTGATCCACAAGCTTGCGATTGAGGGTGTTGACATCACTGAGAATATGCACAAAAGCACGGCGGCGCTCCTCGCTTCTCTGCACCCGCGTCTCCAGCATCTGCTTTTCCCGAAGCACACACTCATGCTCTTTACGAAGTTGTGCGAGTTCGGCTCTGAGTTGTTCAGCTTCAGCCACTTGCTCTCGGTAACTTGCGGTTTTGTTGGTATAGTCCATAGCATGCCGCTGTGCTAGGTCCATCGTCCCCCCTGACTACGACTATCTCTGCTATCATGCTCGCGCTTGACGACCTGCCCCCGACGCAGATCCTCTACTTCGCGCTTCAAGTTCTCTATCTCTTTCTCCAGTGCGATCATCTTCAGTTCGCGACCAACGACCACTTCCTCAAATTTCTCCAGGTCCAGGATTTTCTCTTGCAGTTCGGCTTTAGACTCCTGTAAGTCAAACAAGACCTTTTCATAGGCACGCATATCGCGCAGGATACCAATCGCGCCGATGACATTCCCATCTGTATCACGCAGAGCAGAGGCATTTAGAGTCGTTGGAATGACTTCATTGGAGGCACTGCGGGGATTTAAGCGTGCATTACGCGTCACGCCGCGCTCAATGACTTCGCGTAAGGCGGCGGTAAATTCGCGCGTCTCCTCCGCACTTATAAAACGTGAGAGCGACTGCTCCAGCACCTCATCCGGGCGGAAACCCAGTAGCTCATACACAGCATCGTTAGCCTTTTGAATCTTACCTTCCGGGTCCGAGACAAAGATCGGGTCCGGCGCGTTCTTAATCAGGCTGTCAGAGTAGGCCAGGGCCTTATCCAGTTCGCGCATATCGCGCAGGATACCAATCGCGCCGATGACTTTCCCATCCGCATCACGTAAGGCCGAGGCATTCAAGCTAGTAGGGATGACCTCGCCTGAGGCGCTCAGGGGATTGAGACGCGTGTTACGTATCACACCACGCTCAATGACTTCGCGCAGTGCCGCGGTAAATTCGCGCGTCTCCTCTGCGCTTATAAAACGCGAGAGCGACTGCTCCAGCACCTCGTCAGTGCGGAACCCCAGTAGCTCATATACCGCGTCATTAGCGGTTAAAATTTTGCCCTCCAGGTCCGAGACAAAGACCGGGTCTGGCGCATTCTTGATCAGGTTGTCGGCATATACACGCGCCTGCTCCAGCTCACGCATATCGCGCAGGATGCCAATCGCTCCGATGACTTTCCCATCGGCGTCGCGCAAGGCCGAGGCGTTCAAGCTGGTCGAGATGATCTCGCCCGAGGCACTCAGGGGATTGAGGCGCACATTACGCGTGACACCACGCTCAATGACTTCGCGCAACGCGGCGGTAAATTCGCGCGTCTCCTCCTGGTTGATGAAACGCGAGAGCGACTGCTCCAAGACCTCATCGGTGCGAAAGCCTAACAGTTCGTAGACCGCGTCGTTCGCCAACAGAATCTTGCCATCCAGATCCGCGACAAAGACCGGGTCTGGCGCATTTTTAATGATGATATCGGCATCCAATGAGCCGTGTGATTTGGTTCCGATGGTGTTGACATGACCATCAGCGGTAGTTTTAGGAACCACATTCTCTAACATAAAATAGCAACCTCCGGCCAGAGACTATATTATTTTTGTCACGAATCACAGAACAAAAAAGACAAAAGCGTAGGTTGTTTAGCAATTCTCTAAGAGTATAACAGACCTTTTTTATTTAGGGCAAGCAACTAGATCCTTTGAACAAAGGATGGACACCTGGTAGTGGGCAACAAAAACTTTCGCGCCTGCACTTCTCGCGACTTCCCCTGGTTCACCTCCCAGGCATCTGTATAAGACAAAACTCCTAGACAGAAGTTGCTTTTACCAGGTTAATTCTTCTTCTTCGCTTCTTCTTATACAAGATAATTAAAAATACGTAAATATATATGTAAAGTCCATATTAATTTATTACAAGTTATTCACCTAATCACGGCAATATATCTATTTCAATTACAGACATGTTATACTGTTGAAGAAATTTACGACAGAGGCAAAGAAAAACATTCTTGGCAAGCAGGCTTTATCAGGCCGGGCGTAAGCACAGGCTGGAAACGATTCTAAATCGGCATATTGACATACACAGCCAGGAGGAAGGCAATGTATGACGTCATCAGCAGCAATCTGTATTAGACAAGTCTCAGGACAGGCAGAAAAACAGTAGGTTGTGTACTCAACCTACTGACTATATAACACTTCGTATTTTGCAATCAGGAAGCGTGGATATAAGCGAAGAGAGTAAGTGTTCTGGATAGTTGATGCTTTTTAAAGATTACATCTGAAAGCGAGCATGCTCAATCGTTAGCCAGCAAATTTTTAAAGAGCATTAGCTTTGTACTATTGGAAGGGTGTACTCATGCATGGATTGGTTTTTGTTACGTGGGAGAAGTATCTGGTGGACCGCTTTGGCAACTCACTCCTCAGAGCTTATAGAGAAGCGATTGGCGAAACAAGTGCTAATGCGCCCCTCGCCAGTAAGGTCTATGAAGATACCCATCTCTTAGCGGGCGTAGCTGCCGCCTGCGAATTGACCGGACTCTCAGCCCAGGTCATCTTGCGCGAATACGGCCGCTACTTCATTTTGAATGGTCTCACCAGCCATCTCTGTGCCTATCTCCTCACGCGTGTCCATAGCGGAAAAGACCTGCTCCTGGTCATGCGCACCGCACACGCACAGATGCGACGCGTTCCCGAAGCTCTGACACCTCCGCTCTTTGGCTATGAGGCCGGCACGCACCCTAATGAGTTTGCGCTCATCTATGATAGTCCACGTCAGCTCTGTCCAGTGCTACATGGCGCCATCGAGGGCGCAGCCGAGCGCTTTCACGAACATGTTAGCGTTATTGAAACCACGTGTATGAAACAGGGGGCGCCCGTCTGTCGCTTTGAGCTGCGTTTCCGCCCGAGGTACCAGGCAAACACGCAGGAGACACCAGAACAAATTGCCAGGCGGCGCGAAAAACAGCAGCTGGCCGAAGTCGTGCTCAAAGTGCTCCCCGATCACGATGGAATCGAGCTGGGCGAGCTTCAGCAGTACCTGCAACGCCAGCTCCCCCTACTTGGGTTGAACGCGCCCCGCCTGAGCGCCCTGCAAGAGGCCATCAATCATCTGCAATTTGTGGGCCTGGTGGCAAGTACAGCAAATCAGCCTGGCGAGATCCCCATGCATCGACGCTACTGGCGTGCTCCCACCTCGACACAGGCAATCCCTGCGCACTCCAAGGGGTATACCGGTCCACAACCCCGGATCTCCAGGACACGCGCCGGAGGCCACTCCTCAACAACTCAGAGCAGATAGGGCAACCGTTTTCAGAAAAAATCATCATGTCTCTCGCTTCAGCGGCAGGGTAAACCAGAAAATTGAGCCAACACCAGGGGTACTCTCAACACCAACCCGCCCCTGATGTTGCTCAACGATCACCTGGCAAATATACAGGCCCAGCCCTGCCCCCTTGCTCGCTCCCTCGTTGGCCTCAACGCCCGGGACGCGATAGAACAGTTTCCATACCTGCTCTTGCTCCTCAGTGGTTAGCCCCGGACCCTCGTCTCGCACCAGAACACGCACTTCCTCCTGTATAACCTCCACAGAGACCTCGATTGGTGTCGCCGGAGGCGTATACTTACACGCGTTGTTCATGTAGTTATTGAGTACCTGCGTGATCCGTTCCACATCAATCACTGTTGGTATCGGCTGAGCAGAAACTGGCGGAACAAACGTGATGACACGCTCGGGATGAGAGGATTGATAGTCGCTCACCAGCAGAGAGAGTGTCGATTGTAGCTCACATGCCACTGGCTGCAAAAGAAAATGGCTAGATTGGATAGAAGAAAGCTCGAACAAATCGTTAATGATGCGGTTCTGGACTCCAACTTGCCGCTCGGCCCTTCCCAACAAGTGGTGAATTTCCTGGAGTTTCTCACGTAAGGGATCATCGGCTAATAACGTTTGCGTCGTATTACTTAACAGTAAGCGTGAATATTGCAGGCTCATACTGATCGTTGTCAGGGGAGTACGCAACTCATGGCTAACAATACTCAGGAACTGGTCCATAGGAGGCTGACCTGGCTGGTTCGTTTGCGAAGACGACTCAACCTGCAACCCTGGCGAGCGCTCTTGCGTAATATCGCGCACGATGAGAATCGCGCCACAGATATACCCTTCATCGCCAATAATGGGCACACCACTCACACTGAGCCAGAGATCTGGCACGCCATGCGCATGCACCTGAAGCTCAACTTTTTGCTCATCCACCAGTTCCTCGCCTCGCAGTACCCGTTTTAAAGGCAAGGCGTCCGGCCAGAGAGACCCACCTTGAGGATCTAAGATCTGGCACTCAAGGCTCGGCATTACCAGCGAGGCGCTACTCAACGCTCCCCCCTCCATTTTCAGGAGAGCCAGGCGTGCACTCATATTCGTCTGAATAATATGCCCTTCGCAATCCAATACATAGGCGGCATCAGTGAGAGTATTGAGCAATGCCTGGCACTTTTTCGCCTGTGCCACAGCCTCGCGCCGCAGTGCCTGAAAGGCCGAAATATCTTGTGCGATCAGTACAGCGCCTTCAATCTTCCCATCACATTGAGAGATAGGTATACCGGCCACTGAAAGCACCTGTCCGCGCCGGCGCCCATCCAGGAGACGTACCTCGTAGCCAGCCACGGCCTCACCGCTTAAAGCACGACTCAGAGGATGGTAGGCCTGGGAAAAACCAGTCACCTGCGGATCTGATTCATCACGCGCTTCGTCTGGGGTATGCTCAAACTGACTTGAGCGCAATAGAGCACGCGTGGCACGATTACACTGTACCAGTCTCCCTGTACTATCATAGACAGAAATTGCCTCGGGAGACACTTCCAGGAGAGCATCCAGGCGCCGCTGTACCTGGTCCGCGTGCAGGCGCATTCGGCGAACATAGAGCACAAACAGGCATATTACCGCCATCACAATCCCATACTGCACCAGCACTAACCCACCGAACAGGAGGGAAGGCGAGGCCGTAAAGAGTGTCTTCAAGAAGAGAGTTATAAACACCACAACCACCTGTCAAAGAACGCCACGTCCTGATCTCAGTGGAGGAGTCGTTGCCAGAGACCAATAAAAATAGCCTGACACCGACTCTCGCCCTGCCAACAAACGCCCCAAATAAAAACGAAAGAGCCGTATATGCTCTTGCTAAAGAGTAATCTTATACTCAAAGGCTCATGTTGCATATTTCTTGCAAGGCAATTTTCTGCACACATGCCTATTATAGAGTATTCTATACATCTAGTATATACTTATTCCGCGATTTTCGCAAATTCTCCTTTGTTATTTGACTCATCATCTCTACGCCTGCGCCCTGTTCTCATTTCTACCACTTTCTGCGCAGAGAATACCATTAAGGGGTGTGCGTGGAACATGGGGCCAGACCCCATGTTCCACGCACACCCCTTAATGGCGAAAGCTCATTGCGTACGCCTTGCCTCATGCTAGCGCATATCGAGCTTTACATCCTCTCCGATATCTTCCCGTGCGCCCGCCGCCTTTTTCGTTAACTTATAGAGCAGGGTCATCTTTCCTGAGGGCACATCCCAGTATTCCGCGCCCTCAACATGTACCTTGAGCAACGCGAGGGTAGGATCATCCAGGCCCTGGGGGAACCAGGGCTTGTAGAAAGGCCGCCAGTAGTGCTTAATTTTGTCATGATCGCGCACTAGCTCTGCGACGCCTGAAACGGAGACAAAGAGGTTATTATCAGGCTTGGAGTAGCTGATATTGACCTGGTGATGCTGCGACACCTCGCCCACCTTGGGAGCATCCGACGACGTGAAAAACCAGAGATCACCATCAAACTCGACATCCTGGGTCGCCATAGGGCGGCTACGCAACGTGCCATCCGCTTCCTGCGTGGTCATCATAGCTATACGTATATCTTTAACCTTCTCAGCTAGAAGCTTCACATCGCTCTTTTTCTCGTGGCCAGCCATATGAGGGTCTTCCTTTCTCGTATCACACCTTGCCAGGCAATAGGAGTTCATAACCTATTCACTCTACGGTAGTGACACGCAGAATTCACGAGGCGTGTTACAAGGAGCGATGCCCTTGCTTCCCCTATCCACCCCAGATGGTCAACCGTGTATCATTCCCCTCATCCAGCGCGGCAAGCTCGATACGAGTTGGCGACCAGGTGGCTTGAAAGGACACGGGCAGGGTGTAGAGAGGCGCCAGTTCGCCCGGAAAACCAAAAAGCGTTCGCTGTGAGTTCAACACGACGGCAACACGCCCATCAGGGGCAATGCTCACCATACGTGGCAGGCTGGGAAGGTTGCTCCACTGGAAAATCCGTTGCTGCCCTGAACGCTCCCAGCCCTCCACACGGTTATCACGAAAAGCCACGGCATAGAATGAACTATCAGGCGCCCAGCTTATGCCTCGTACAATTTCGCCATCCACCTGGTCATAGAGAAATTCAATGCGTTGCCCGATTCGCCAGCACATGAGGTGTCCGCTGCGTGTCCCGGCTACAAGGCGTTTGCCGTCGGGAGACCAGCAAAGCACTCCACTCCCACTCATTTCCTCGCGTGAGAGGGTAACGGGCAGTGGTGGCTGGGGGATATGCAACTGGTGCAGGGGCAGAGCATACAAGACCACCCGCTCACCTACCCAGAGGGCCATATTCCAGGTCGATGACCAGGAGAAGGCCACAATCGAACGCGCCTGAAAACGCATCACCAGGGGTAACAGACGTTGCTCGACACGATCCCAGAAGCGCACCTCTCCCCCTTTGCTTAACGCCAGGATACGCCCATCTGGTGACCAGCAGAGTTCATGCGTATCTTCCACCTGCGAGACACGTGGCAGATGCTCTACCGGCCCATTACGGCTCAAGATACATGGCGGCTCGCCATAGAGTGCGCAGGCCAGTATCTCCCCCTGAGGTTGCCAGCTTAACATACGCAAACGTGCCGGAAGATCAAACTGCGCCAGGGTCTGAAGCGCCAGTGGGGTATATAAGCGACCAGAGATCTCGCGCCGTCCAGAAGTAGTGGCGGCCTTGACAGGCGCAGGTGCGATTGGCTCGTCAAGCACCAGCCCTTCCCTGATATCGATGGGATCAAGTGAGAACTGCATCTGCTCGGGAGGAAGTGTATAGCGTGGATGCATAGTGGCTTCTGGCACTCGCGAGCGCTCTTCGGGGAGCACGTCTAGCGCCAGGTCAACGCTGATTGTTCGCGCTGTCGTCTCCTCGCTTGCCTGCTGCTCAATCGCCTGTTGTAAGGATTGGGCAAATGCCAGCACTGTGGGGAAGCGCTGCTCGGGGTCCTTCGCGAGCGCGCGAAGGATGACCGCATCAATCGCGGATGAGAAGATACGTTCAGCGTTCAACTGGCTGGGCGCCAGGGGAGGATCTACGACATGTGCCAGGGGATTAGCACCTACATTGATGGGAAAGCGTCCTGTCAGCATCCAGCAAGCCATAATCGCCAGCGAATATTGGTCTGAAGCACAATACGCTCGCTGATTCACCTGCTCAGGCGCCATATACTGATAAGTGCCAATCACATCGCTTACTTCAATGTATTCCACGGACACATCTTTGAGATGCGCGATCCCAAAGTCGAAGAGGAAGAGTTCGACACAGCGCTGCGTCGGTCGGGCACCCCTCACCACGCGCACAAGAAAATTCCCAGGTTTGACGTCGCCATGAATAATCGCAGGCTGACGTGTATGCAAATACCAGAGGCTCTGAGCGGCCTGCATAATCGCATCACCCGTCTGCGCCAACGTCCAGTATTGCCAGGGAGCTTGCTTCTTCGCTATATACGCTAATGAGCGCTCAGGCATATAGGGAGAGATGAGAAAGGGCACCTTGCGCTGATTATAATGCGTCCATCCCGAATCGAGCAAGGGCAGAATATGTTGATGCTTCAGACTCCTGGCGATCTTAATTTCGCGCTGAAAACGCTCCTGAGCCTTGTGATTGAGCTGATCATCCTCAATGACAGGCTTGAGGATTTTTAGCGCGACCTCCTGGTGCGTACGCATATCGCGTGCGAGCCAGACCTCGCTCATATTCCCCGGATAGAGCAGATCTATGCGCTCATAGCGCTCGCCAGCCATTAGCATCGATATCCACCCGTACCTTCTAGCATCGAAAAACGGCGTATGCCAGCTCGCTTACGATTGTTCGTTTTGGTGAAGAACATGTTAACGCCTCTTTGAGCGCCTGGTATCCGCAGATGAGGAGGGTTCACCCGTAAATGCTCGCAGTTGCCCGCTCAACGTATCGCGCTCACGCTGTAAGCTATCGCGCTCACGCGTCATCTGCTCCAGGCGCGCGGACAGTGAGTCATTCTCACGCGTCAACTGCGTAATATTTCCCTGCATTTTCTGTCGCTCGCGTTTGCCGCGTTCAAGGTCACCCTCACGCTCAGTATGCTCCTGTTTTAACTCTTCCAGTTGACTATCAAGCTTATCAGCACGCTCTTTTTCGACTTGTGCCTGCTGCATAACCAGAAGTATTTGCTTTTCGTGCGTCTCTTGCTCATCCCGCAAAGCGCGCTTGAGCTGCTGAATCTGGGGACCATAGCGTACCCCCAGGAGTATGCTAAAGAGTTCATGCTCTGGCGCGCCCTCGGGTATGCGCTCGCGCAACTCTCGTAAACGCGGCACATCCCACTGGCCACCCGCGAGCAAACCGCCCAGGGCGCGTAAAGCCACTGAGAGCCGCTCTATTTGCTGCATCCCAGGACGAGAAGCGCCAGGGCCATAGAGATGCGTGCTCTGGGCATATTCCTGAATAACACCCGACATCGTACTCATCCCAAGCACCGCAGCCAGTTCCTCGCGCAACTCCAGCGCCGTCTCTCCTCGCTTAAACACCTGGAGTGCTTCATCCTGGGCGGACCTCCCTAGCAGTAAAAAGAGGGCCGTCAGAAGCTTGCTCTGGCGTGGGTCGCTATCCAGCGCCTGGAGCAGTGGCGTAACGATCAATGGCTCACCCAGCAACAAGAGCAGGGCCAGTAGACGCAGGTTCGTTGTCTCCTCCGTATGGGTCTGGATATGCGCAATCAGATCAGCGACCATGGCCCGATCACCGAAAGCGTCAGACTCTCCCATGATGCGCTGTAACAAGAGTGTGACAGCCATTCCCATGTCAGAGGGATCATCATGCGAAAGCTGCGTCACCAGTTGCTCCTTGATATTCTGAGGAGACATGGTATTGAAGACCTCAAGCGCCGCCTCACGCCGCTCCAGCGAGGTATAATCACTCAAGGCACTCATGATAAAAGGCAAAGCGATAACGCCCAGGTCGCGCAAGACCTCCTTTGAGGCGCGCACCAGCATCGCGTCATGCGAGATAATCAGCTCGCCCATTTTGGGAACGACTGGTGCGCCAATCTGCACAAGAGTAAGCATAGCCCCTCGCCGGCGCTCGTCATCCTTGAGCGCTTCAACCAGGCTATCAAGTACACGCTCGCGGTGTTCCTGAAGGTAGACCAGGCGCTTGAGAGCTTCCGCGACCCCTTCGAGCAACTGGGCAGTTTCCAGCCCCTCCAATAAAGCAGGCAGACTGATAGCAGCAAGCTCATTGGTCAAGACATAAAAAAGCACCTCGCGTACACGATCAGGAAGAATGAGCGCAAAGAGCTTGACCAGCGCGGTCAGCATTGCCTGTGTATCGCCATGTTGATGCACAAGAGCCACGATCACCTCCTGTGCCCGTGTACACGCCACCTGGCGCCTATCATCCAGGCCTTCCACTAAGGGGCGCAAAATTCCGGGGCCAAAGCGCGGTAAAAGCTCTGCCGCCACCTCCCCCAGATCTTCCGCTCCTAGCAATTCGACCAGGCGCGCAATGGCGACATCGGGATGTTTGAGCAGCAGGGGAGAGAGAGGCTCACGCAATGCTGGCTGGGCCAGTCCATTGATTAGTGCAGATACGACTGCCACGCCTGGTAGCTCCTCCAGTGCCTGATAGAGATAGGACTGGACGCGTTGATCGGGATAGAGCAGATGTTGCACCAGCACATCCGCCGATTTATCTGCGCGCATACGAAAGATCGTGAGCAAGGCACTTGCCTGGCTATCGCTGCTGAGCGCAAGGGCCTCGATAAGCTCTTCGCCAGGGAAGGGATTCATACCCAGGATCGCCCGCTGCACACGCTGCACCTGCTGAGATGAATGAGACGTATCAAGCGCGTCGATCAGCGCGGGCAACGCCACCTCGCCGAGCTGGCTCAAGGCTTCAATCGCCTCTTCCAGAATTTGCGGATGCGTACTCGTCAGCATCTGTAAGAGAGGAGAGACGACATGTTGCTCGCGAAATTGGCCCAGGGCTCGTACCAGCGCAATGGTCAGCAACGGCTCATCAGGGGGAGTTTGCACCAGTTCAATAAAGCGCGTGACAGCCTGTGTCGCATGCATATCAGCCAGGACCTGCACCAGGATACGTGTGCGTCCTGGAACGATGGGAGAGAGGGCCTCAATCATCGGCGCGATGGCGGGTTCACCGATCAGCTTCAAGATACTTGCCGCACGCTCAGCGCTATCCTCACGTGCAGCGTGCAGAATACTTTCCAATAAACCTGGAATGCTGTCAGGAGCATAGGCATAGAGTGTCTCTGAGACACGCCGGGCCAGACTTGGTCCCGCTTCCGCGAGCAGTTGCAGCACGTCAGGCAGCGCCTCCAGGTCACGTGTCTCCTTCAAGACGTCCAGCACACGTAAGCGCACCTCCTCAGAGGGCTGGCGCAAGAACGGCAGCAGTTTCGGTGTTGTCAGCGGACCTATCGCGCGCAAGGCCTGGACCACATTCCCCACCGCCACCTCATTTTGTGAGGGAAGGTACAGGAGCAAGGCATCAATCACCTTTTCGCCCCGATCAGCGCGTGAACTGGCCCCCTCCTCCTGGAGGGCCTGCCGGACAAGTATATCGCGTGCCCGCTGCTGCGTCTGTGGCTCCTGCTGATAATTAGAGGTCAGCATTGGCACAATCGCTTCTACAGTGCGCAGATACTGCATTTGCGTCACACGCCGTTGCACGTCCTGACCACTCATAAAGCGTTCTAAGATGGCCAGGGCCGCTAAATGCATGTAGACCGTTGCGACGGTTGCATCGCGTTGCTCTACCACCTGGAGCAGGCGCTTAAGCGTCAACTCTGGCCCAAGGCGATAGAGAGCATTGGTCGCACGCCGCATCACAAAGATATCAGTATCCTGAAGCCGCTCAATCAGCGGTTCAACAGCGCGTGGATGATAGGTGCCACCCAGAATATTGACCGCGGAGGCACGCATACGCGTACTCCGCTCAGCATGGGGGCGACTGAGTTCGACCGCGTGATCGACCACAACGGCTCCAAAGCGACCTAGCACCTGGGTCAAATGCTTCACCTGCGCCTCATAAGCCACATCATCTACCACATCTTCCAGGAAAGAAAACAGCAAGACTGGAACCACAGCCTTATCAAGCAGCAGCAACAGGTCATCAACACCCGCCACCATAATCAGTGGTAGGAGTGAGCGATAGACCTCCTGCCCTCCCTCCTCAGCGCAACGCGTGAAGATACGGGCCAACTCTTCGCGCGCGGCCCGATTGCGTACCGCGATGGAGAGCGCCTCCTCAACGCTTGGCGGGAGCATCACCAGGCGCTTGGCATCAGCCTGGGGTGGCGTCCAGAGCACGCCAACACATACCAGGGCCAGGGACAAAGCCTGGAGCAGGTGGACACGATTCTCCAGGCCACGCGAGCCGAGCTGCTCGGCCAGCACCAATGGATCATCCAGCAAGCCCGCCCAGATCGCGACTGGCTCGCTCCAGCGCCCAACGTTTTCCAGGAGTTCCTCGCGGATCTCAGGCTTTGTAGTCTGCTGCTCAGCCGCCTGGAAGTACTCGGCGACAAAATACTCAGCGATCAGCTCATGCCGAAAGCTCAATACGCCGTTAGGGCTGATATCTATCAGGTCCGCGGTCATCGCGAATTGTAAGAGCTGCGGCAGGTCGTCGCGCATCTCCTCCAGCGCATCAGGCTCCTCAATATCTGGATAGGGACCCTGGGCAGGATTTTCGTTGAGCCAGATAATAAGCTCGTCAGCGAAAGCCTCCAGTTCAGCCTCGCGCCAGCGCCCACTGGCGCTCGAAACCGAGAGCTGAATCGCGTTGCGATCATTGGCCCAGCGCGCCGCGCAGGCCACCACGCTCAAAAAGCGGATCACCAGTTGTTCGCGCAGTTCGCTCCCTTGCCAACGCCCCTGACGCCGCTCACGCGCGACAAGCTGCACAACTGATTCGCGCAGGAGACGACCACGCGTGTCAATCTGCTTCCCACGCTCGACACCTATCTGATCAATGATCTCCATAAGGGTAAAGAGCATCATTGGATTGGTGCAGTGGTAGCGCAAGCGGCTACGATCAATCACCTGCATAATCTGACCAGCAGTATGGCGCCAGGGTTGATCCTGAACGACGATATAGCGCTCAATAAATTGCTGGATCTGCTCCGGCTGCAAAGGATAAATAGTGGCACAGGCCGCCTGACCGCGCGCGACCAGGCGCATAAACTCGGGCTGCTCACGATAATCAATCTCGCGACACGTCATTACCAGGCGGTTGTTTGAGTGCAGCATCAGCTCGGCCATTTCGTGGCTCACGTAGGTCAGGTAATTACTATCCACCTCATTAAGGCCATCACACAGCAGCAGGAGGCGTCCCTGCTGCGCGAGCTGGCGTAAGTACGGAGCCAGGTGCTCCATGCCCGGTAGGTCGCTCTCCTGTAAAAAGCTGAGCAGGCCAATATTGCTATCAACCCAGGCTTCTTGCGGAACCTCGCTATAGCGCTTGAGATAGAGACTATAGTTCTTCATAGGTACAAATACGGGAATATAGCCTCGACGAAAGATGAGGCGCCAGGGGTGTGTCACTGCGCGATATTGATAGACGCGCAACGCCATTGTTTTCCCGGCCCCCGGAACCCCAAGAATCAATTGATGCGCATAGCTCTGCTCTAAGAGATCGAGAATGGAGACGTGTTCGCTCTGCACCGCAATCGTTGGTGCCGTCACTTCATGATGGTTCTGCTCTGCCGTTGGGCGGATGTTGGCCATAGCCTCCAGGGGCGTGTAGAGGAGTTGAAAGCGTTTCTGGACCTGCTCCACGGCGCGGGCATAGCGCCAGAGCGCATATAAACGCGTTCCAAAGAGCGTGCTGCCAAAAGTTGCTATAAACAGGAGGCACAACAAGATCAGCAAGAGAGGCGCGTGCAGAAGCAATGCTAACGCAGAGGAGATGCTGGCTCCCCCCGGACGATGCTGGGTATTGAGCAGCAAGAGGGCCAGGACCAGGACCAGCCCCGCTCCCAGCAACACTCCGAAAGCAAAGAGCAGGCTCCTCAATATCCGCTGTGGTAGCGTGCGTGTCTTGGAGAGCTTACGTGCTTCGCGGCTCCCACGTGGCAAAGGAGGCTGCACGAATGGTTGCTCCTGTAGCATAGTGACCCAGAAACCTTTCGTAGCAATATGGTAAAAACAGTATAGCCCAGTTTTTGATTCTGAACAAGCACGCATGTAGGCCATTACGGTAAAACACGCCAGGGAAGCTCAGCCATGTGGTATCATCATCAATGCGAGCATCTCCCGGTCGCACTTCCTGAGTTTGCCAAACGTACACGTTGTCACCAGCATTATCATGAAAAGAGTGTTACAAATATCCGCCTGGAGCGATCTTTATAATAGGGGACAAAGAGCTAACTTTCCGCAATCTCTCGCGCATCTCAGGGATAGCACTACACTCGCATGCTAGACATCGATGTCTACAGGGCTGGTCCTCTATGTTGCTGAGACCATCAGACGCATAGGCGCGTTAGAGATAATAGAGCAACCTTTTTCGGGCTTCTCATATTTATAGTATTATATACTACTATTTACGAAGAAAAAGATTTTAGCGAAAGGGCTCGCCCGTTTATGCCTCATATGAACTCCCGGCCATTAGAGGGACAGCCGTCACGCAAGCATGCTCCCCCTGGGATACCAATGCCAACAAGAAATAATGCCAGTTCACAGACGCGGCCCACTTTTCAGGCTGGCACACAGCCGCCAGCACCGGGTCCAGATGAAATTGATACACATGTCTACCCTGTTGTTCCTCGCCCGGCAAGCCCCGGTGCGCTTTCACGCTTTAAAGACAAAGTAGCCGCCGCACAACATAAAGCGCGACTCGCGACCCTGGAAACCATCAAAACATCATCCCTTCCCTCCTCTCCATCTGGCGGGACACTCTCCTGGCGCAAAGTGGCCATCCTCCTCCCTTTGCTACTCATTGTGCTTTTTCATGCGCTCTCCCTGGGTGGAGCACAATTTGCGGGTCCCCAGGGCTGGGCCTCACTGCTCGGAGATCCCGTCAGCTCCAATAACCCTGACCTACTCCACACTATTAATAAGCAGTTACAGGCCAATCAGAAAAACCAGCAGCATGTAAGCATTACGCCTCAGCAGTACATTGACACAATTCTACATAACATGACGATTGAGCAAAAAATTGGTCAAATGATGCTGGTGCAATTCACGGGTGCGACCTACACATCAGACATTAGCACGATGGTCAGCCAGTATGGAGTAGGGGCGGTACTGATCTTCTACGCCAATGGCAACATCATCGATAAAGGCCAGCTCAAGGGGCTCATTCAGCAGATGCAGAGCAATAGTACCATCCCCATGGCCGTCTCCATCGATCAGGAAGGCGGCTATGTCGACCGCTTAGCCCAACTTGATGGAATGCGACCCTCCGCCGCCACCATCGGAGCCTCCAATGACCCTGCCAAGGCCAAAGCAGCGGGCCAGCAGGACGCCCAGGACCTGCTCTCCTATGGCATCAATATGAATCTAGCCCCGGTCGTCGACGTTGATATGCTGCCCTATTCTGAAATGCACATTGACCAGCGAACCTTTGGCACCACGCCAGAACAGGTGACGCAGATGGCTGGCGCATATTTAGATGGTTTGCAGGCGGGGGAAAGGTCGTCGGCACCCTCAAGCATTTCCCCGGCTTGGGCCGCTCGGCAACTGATCCTCATTTTGCGATCCCGCAAATTACCGCCTCGAAGAGTGAGCTCGAACAGGTCGATTGGGCGCCCTACCGCACCTTGATCAAGCAAAACAAGGTCCAGTCCATCATGGTCACCCATGAGATTCTCGACGCTATCGATCCAACCCAGCCTTCGACGCTCTCACCCAAGGTCATCAAGAATATCCTCCGCGATGAATTTGGCTTCAAGGGCGTCATTATGACAGATAGCCTGACAATGAAAGGCATCACAAACTACGTCTCTCAGTCTCAGGCAGCCGCTCTGGCCATCGCAGCAGGCTGCGACCTGCTGATGGGTGCCTCCAGTGCCAGCCAGGTCGCCTCCATGATTGAAGGCATCAAGCAAGCGCTCCATGATGGCACCATTACCCAGCAGCACATCGATGACTCTGTGCGCCGTATTTTGCTCATGAAATATCAGATGGGGCTTCTTGCCTTACCAAAAAACTAACTGACCTCTTATGTAATGTATTTGGGTAGTGGGTGTGGTGCGTGCTGCCACCAGCACGCACCACACCCACTACCCAGGCGAGCGCCACAGGCACGAGAAGCCATGCCAAAGATGTGCGCATCGGATTACAGAATACACCTGTGAAAGGGATTCTTTATATGCTTAGCACCAGTACCAGGGCGCCAGAGAAAAGGGCAGCGCAAAAGATCAGTAAAGAAAAATATATAGACACAGCCATTATTGCCTGTGTAGTCCTTGAAACTATTATTGTGACGCTGGCGCTTATTCCGGCGCAGCTATGGACACGCTTGCTCCCCCAATCGAGTGGGGCGGCACTCAATGGTCCATTTCCGGCCTCCATCGCGCCTCTGATTACGGCCCTCCTGTATCTCCTTCCTGCGATCATTGGTTTTCTCTGCCGCAACTGGCAAAAGGCCTTGCTTTTCGCGACCCTGCCCGCCTGGATCGGCCTGGGGCTTTTTCTGATTGCCGCGACCTCAAAAGTAGGAATCTTCTATCTTGTCTCAACCGACCATGTAACCGAAAATGTCAGCGTGCTGGAACTCTTCGCGGCATTGGGAAGTATGGGCTGGTTAGCAAGACAAATCTTTAAATTGAGATAAAATAGATCATGCACAAGACGACGTTCAAACGTTTACGACTCATACGTCTAAACGCATTATCGCAGCATGAGCTATTGACATCAATGGAAGAAAAAAACTACATAGCAACACACTCTGAACAAAATGCGAAAAAGGAAATTCATCAGCGGGAGGAGCAAGCAGAACTTCAGATAGGCCAGGCGCCCATACATGAGCAGCCATTGGCATCCGTCCACCAGGCGCAAACTGAGGAAGAGGCCAGGAGCTTGCTACAACGCACACCCAATAGTTATCTCTTAAACCAGGCTTATGGCTTATGGGTCTATATTTCGTGGTTCCTCCTGACTATTATTTTGACGAGTAAACTTCCCAAAGAGCAGTATGGTATTTATGCAGATGTTACCACGGCCTATAACACGATCTTGTATATAGTGGCTTTCGGCTTTGAAGATGCGACCTATACCTATATCCCTCGCGTCTTTGCCGAGCATGGGCGTGCTTCGGCTGGCTGGCTTATTCGCCGTCTTGTGGGTCTGCGTATCCTGGTGTTGGTTGTGGTGAGCGTGCTTTTGCTCTACAGCCTGCCAGCCCTGGCCACACTCATCGATCAATTGCACATTCCAGGCAGCCAGGGGACAGTCACGGCCCTGCGCGACCCCTATTTGCGCACCAACCTGGCTCCTTTGACCATCTATATTTTTGGTAGCAGCGTCGCCAGCCTGTTAACGGCGCTCTGTACTGGCCTGATGCGCATGCGCATTGTCTTTATCCTTGGCAGCCTGGTCCAGGTAGCGCTGCTGATTTTTGGCTATATCCTGCTCCAACTGGGCTGGGGAGTCAATGGCGTGCTGTGGATGCTGGGCATCGTCTCGCTGCTCCAGATGGTAGGCTATCTTATCTGGTTGACACCCTTCCTCTTCCAGCGAGGCGCTACTGACAGCATTAAAAGCATTTACAAGCAACCACTGCGCCCCCTGTTCACCCTTGGGATGAATGCCTGGCTGACTAACCTGGTTTCGGGCGCGCTCCTCAAGCAGGTCTCTATCAATCTGCTGAAAATTTTCGCAGTTGGGTTAATCGAAATTGGCTACTTCAACCTGGCCTTCCAGCTTGCGGATGCCGCAAATCTCTTGCTGGTGGCCGGTTTTGGTGGTGTCGCAGGCTCGGCCCTGGCGGCGGCCTTCATCGGCAAGAACCATGAGCGTCTCTCCCTCTCCTGGCAGGCCCTAATAAAAATCGAGACCCTCCTGGCCGCTCCAGGACTCATTTTCTGTCTCTTTAGCGCCAATAACCTGGCCACCGCGCTCTACTCCCATCGCTATAGTGATGTGGGACTGCTCCTCGGCATCTTTGTCTTCTTCAACCTGCTGATGCGCGTCCTGGGAACCTATATTCACCAGCCCACGCTCTACGTCGTCGGAAAGGCCCCACTGGCCGTGCTCAGCCAGTGGATAGGGTTGGGCATCGTCATTGTGATGGGCACGGTTCTTATCGGGCTCTTGCATATGGGAGCCGCTGGCGCGCTGATTGCCGATGGCGTGGGGCGCCTCGCCACAGGTCTATTGATGCTCTTCTTTCTGCGCAAAGATCTGCCACGCAAATATCCCCTGGCCTTCACCCTGCGCTTCCTGGCCTCGCTGGTGCTGGCTGCCATTCCCAGTACACTCTGGCTCACCCTGTTCTGGCAGCCCAGTAACCGCCTGGTCCTGCTTGGCTCGCTGGGAATCTCGGGAGTGCTCTTCCTCGCCTGCTGTATTGGCATACTACGTCTCCTCAAGCCGCTCAATCAGCAGGACATCACCTTGCTTAAGAGCATCAAGCCGGGACTGGTCAAATACTTGCGCCATTTTGCACGCTAAAGAACCCTATAAAAAAGCAACTCCTGCCAGGTAAAAAATCTAGCAGGAGTTGCTTTTTTATAGGGTTCTCACAACACTTGGCTATAACTCTATAGAACTGGAGCGAGGTCAGACATAACTTTAAGATATGCCAATGAGCTTGGGCTTGTGTGCGAGGCTATGCGCCTCTTCGTGGCATGTTGGACAGAGAACAATAAAATGCTGAGGATTGTAACGGTCGAGCAAATTGCTGGCGAAATGGATCGTGTGCAATTGCAATCCATCGTAGTGTTGACCGCATTCGGGGCAAATAGATTGAGCCTGCTCACTCAGCGTACGTTTCAGGTTATTCATCTGAGTGGCGTGGACCAGGTCCAGACTGACGTGAAAAAGGAAACCGGCCAGGATTAGCCAGAGAAGCTTTGAGCGGGTGCGTACAGCTACTACCAAGAGAATACCCAGGATAAGCGGATGATGCAAGAGTCGTGCCTGTGGCAATTGGGGAGGGTCAGCCTGACCAAAATAACGCACTGCGGCTCGCAGACTGAGTGTACGTTGTGTCACGGAGTACCAGAGATAGTGATCAACATCAATAAGCACACTGGATGCCAGCGGAATCCAGCCGTCTTTTTTCAGCCACGGGAAAGCAACAAGCGCTGCCGCCGTTGATAACTTTATATGTTCTTGAATGCGCATTGGTATATCTAATCAATATCCTTCCTAAATTTAAGGTTTTGTATTATTGCTCGATTCAGTTTCCACCTCTTCTTTGAAGGTGCCTTTCAATTTCGGCTCTGATTCATATCGAGGTAAATCTATTACTTTCTGGTAAATATTGATAAATGTTGAGAGTCCAGCAACCTCATCAGGAGTCATATCAAAACTGATTCCTGCTGAGTGGGTAAGGATTAAGTTTGTCCCTTCTATATGGAACTTATATTTTCCGATACGCATGGCAATCCTGACTCCTTATCTGCATACGGATGCACAAATACGAAATTTTATCATGAACGCCACATTCCGCAGGGTAATTGACAGAAAAGTGAAAAGTAGGGTGGACCATTGTTTCCAGATTACAATCAATATCCTTTTACTGGCCCGTGAGGGTTCATTCTTCTGTTTTTTCAAACTCCTGCTTGTCACGATAAACCTGGTCCTGTTCAGATTCCAAGTAACTGACAACGATTATAATGGAAGTATCTGTCTGTTAAATGTACCTAGAAATACCTGCATTTACAACTTTCTAATGTATCAAGCCAACATACTTTGGTATCAAGGCTTGTGAGAAACCAATAGAGCTGTTGGAAAGTTCTGGGAAGAGAAAAAGAAGCTTGTTTGTGAGCATGAGTATGTCGCAGAGCTGGCATAGAAAGATGGGGGGACGTTGCTGCCGTTGTGAAGCGAGAAGAGAGATATAGGAAAATTGTATCTCTCTTCTCACTCAACTGTATTTACCTGGAATGAGGTTGCTTGCGAATCTAGCAAAGTGTAACAACCTGGACGGGAGGTGATAAATGTAACCTTCAAAAATTGTTGATGTGAGTTTATGACATCGTCGAAACTTTTTTGCCAGCATCTATAAGGCCAAATTTTTTGATTGTCTTATAGAGCCAGCCAGCTGTTGGGCCGGTATCCACTTTCTTGCTGGTCTCAATCAAAAATGAAGGAGTCAGGGGAGACGGAGCGAGTTTGCTTGATTCACGTATTGTGGACAGTTCATTATAATGTTGAAAAGCCCAGTATATATTGATCCTGCACATAGCACAATTTTTCACGTCATTTTCATTCATTGCTCCGCATTGTGGACATTCTATCATGGCTGTTTCCTTTCTAGTAGTTGGATAAATACAAAACAAGAACCAAGCGGCAAAGAAATGCTGCAGATCTGCCTGGCTCTCCCCCACTTTGCGTAATGCTGAGGTGAGGACATAAGGCTCGCAACAGTAAACATGTGGTGAAAACACTTTATGTACGCGCGACTCTTACGTATGATAGAGCTTTCACGGAAAATGCGGGTGGGCCTTTGCTTTAGATCAGACCCTGGCGCATCGCCTCCGCGACAGCGTGAGCACGATCAGTAACTTGCAATTTCCGGTAAATGTCCTGCATTTTCCGTTTCACTTGAACCTCGCTCCAGAAATGCTGCTGGCCAATTTCTTTATTGGTATACCCTTTAGAGACTAGATGAATAAGTTCGATCTCTATGGAGCTTAGTCCTCGACTCAGGCGATTCTGCTCTTTGGCGAGCCGATGAAATTCAACTATGATCTGCGTCACAGCCTGTGATTTACCAACAACACGTTCACCGCTTTGTATGGCAAGCAAGGCTTCTCGCATATCATCGATTGATAATGTTTTTTGCAAATAGCCGTGGACGCCAATACTCAGGGCTTCAAACAACCGTTTCTCGTCATTAGGACCAGCGAATAAGACGATTCGAGCATTTGAAGGTTTTCTCAATAATTGTTTGGCTATATCTAATCCATTCGTGGTTTCCATGGAGATATCAATCAAAACAATATCGGGCGCTAATTCTGCTACCAGTTCGAGCGCGGCCTTCCCATTTTCCGTCTCTCCTACTATTTCAAAGTCGTTTTTGTCGTTGAGCATTTTCTGTATGCCTTGACGCAAAATTATATGATCAGCGACAACTACCAAACGAACAGATACCTTCTTGTAGATCGAGTTCGTTTCCATATGCACGTACCTGCCTCGCACTTGGATATCACTGTACTACTTGTACCACTGCCTCTGGTCTATTTCGCATCCTGAGGAAACAGAGTCACAAAGGCAGACAAAAACGGGAAACAAAAACAAAATCTAATGTTCCATAAGCGTCTGGTAATGGAGATCCAGTTCTTTCTGAGGATTTGCGGAACACTCCACAAAACATAGTGGTCGCTTCGGTGCGTACTCAACCTGAGACAAAAAGCAATCAGTCGTGCGTCCAAAATTATCTCTGAGGTTAATGTGCCCCCCTGGCACCAGGCTTATGATAAGTGTGCATCACATGTGCTTTATCCCTAAACTTGGACACTGTTTAGGAGACAAGTTTCAAGGCACTCAGCTATCTACAATGCTTCAAACCTCAGTAGGCAGTCGAGAATTGAGCGCTAAGCGAAACCCTTTTCGGCACGTATACGAGATCGAGAAAGCGCGCAATATGAGTCCTAGTATCCTCCAAGTCCTCATATTCATGCAGATAGACGTCCTCCTCTTTGAGGGGTCCATGTAAAGAGATCAATGTAGGCAGGCATTTTCAGTTGATCTCCCACATGCTGCTATAACTGATTCGTATCCGTGCTTCTGCAACAACGAGGCTAACCGGGTTACCGCATATTGCATGCCCTGATCCAGGCGGCGGATCTCCGGGCGACGCTGCTGGAAAGCGCGCTTTGTTGGCATTCCCTCTAGTTCGTGGATCGGCAAAGACCTGGGGAGCTCGTTCTCAAATTATATCACGCCAATGATACACCAGATTGGAAGCCACTTCATATTCTCGGCAAATCTAGATCAAGGACCATTGCCCTTTGAACAGTTGTAGCACGATCCTCATTTTCAGGATTGCATCGTACTACTTGCACTTGCTTTTGCACCTACTTATACCAGCAATTTAGCATCTCTGCCTTGAATTCTGGCTAATGTTATTTTTGCCGTGAAACTATTATCACTATATCACATCCATTTAAATGTTTCCATATTCCGGGTTATATTATGGTGCACCTTTGGTGCATATTTGGTGGCGTCTACACTGGGGTTGATTTGGTATCCTTTTCGGCTTATTTGCCTTCGAGATGAGGTTGGCAACTGCCTATATGAGAAACGCTCGTAGAAAGAATTTTGGCAACCGATGATTGGGAAGGAAGGTCACACGTGATTCTAGTGAAAAGAGCAGGGCAATTGCAGCTTCATTTTATGAGAGATGAGATTGCCCTGGTGAAAAGCGGAATGGTGTACGCTCAGACTTTGATTGGGGGGAGTTTCATTGTTTCCTCATCCTCCTCATCAAGGATATTTTCCATGGTGCTGCGTAGGTGTTCTCTTTGAAAACGCCTTAAGAGATAGTTGGTGAGGAGGCCTGTGAGATATCTTGGGAGTCATTTTGGGGACGCATTTTCAAGGCGGCAGAAATGGTCAGGCCCAGGCTTTTCAGACAGACCAGACCGGAGACACACATGAGCACAGCGGACCAGGGGTGAGAAACAAGAAACATGGCCGTCACCTTGTCAGCGGGGAAATGGAGGAGTCCGGTAAAGACCAGCAGGCCCACAATTTCGTTGCTGCCAACACGGCCAGGTGTAGTTGGAAGGATGAAGGACATATTGAAGACGGTATAGCCGAAGATGGCAGCCCCAAACGACATTGGCAGGCCAATGGCCCAGAAGACAAACATGGCAAAGAGGCCATCACAAATTACCGCCACACAGGTCAGAGAGATTGCGGGGAGAAAGATCCTGGGGCGACTGGCGGCAACAATCAATGAGTCGACCAGGTTGGTTGCGAAGGCCTCGATCTTGCTGGAAAATTTTCTGGGAAGCAAGCCTAAAGTGGCATGGAGCAGCTTGATAGCAGTTGCACGCTTCCAGATAGTCAGGCCGACAAAAGCAACCAGGCCGACAAAGACGCCAGCGACGGTGCCCATGATTACCCAGAGTTTGAGATCCATTTGCAGACCGAGGAATGGCACAATGATCATAATAATCAGTGCAGGCAACAGGTCCAGGGATCGATCCACGGTGACCGAAGGCAGCGAACTACTCACAGGGATATTGTGTGTGCGCTTGAGAATGAGCGAGCGCGCCAGTTCGCCACTTCCAGTCACCAGCAGGAAGTTGATAAAAGTACTCACCAGGACCAGGCGCACAGCCGTGCTAGTTTTCACCTGGTCATTCGGATTCAGGAAGAGTTTCCAACGCGCGCCGCGAATGGCGAAGGCCAGGATGAAGAAGGCGCCTGAGAGGAGAGTGAAGGTTATGCCGGCGGGGGTCATAATATGCTGCTGAACCAGGTAGAGGCTCGAAGCCAGATTGACAAAGCGAGAAATTGGCAATAATAAGGCGACGCCTATCAAGAGACCAATAATAACTTTGACAGCAGGAGAGTTTAGCGCACGTTTCATGCCTATCTACTTTCTCATTATGCAAACAAGATAACATAATGTTTAGCTTGCTAAAAGACCGTGTTTTTCATACCAGGCAGCAGTTTGTTTCAGACCTTCTTCGAGTTCCACTCTGGGGGAGTATCCCAACTCGGCCCTGGCCCGGCTGATGTCATAGACGCGGCTGTTCGTCAGGAACTCGACTCGGCTGCGCGTCAGGGGAGCTTTCTCTCCTTGCAAACCAGGAGTAATAGCGAAGATGTCTGAGGCCAGCCTAGCCAGCCAGAGCGGAATACTTCCCCCAGGCAGGTTGCGATCCATCGACTTTGCTATCGCGGTCGCCAGCTGGTGCATGCTCACAACCTGGTTACCAGCGATATTGTAGGCCTGCCCGAGTGACTTTTCGGATTCGGCGCTTAGCAAAAAAGCGGAGACCATGTCATCGATATAGACTGGATGAAGGCACGATTTCCCGCCAGCAATTACACGAAAAAAACCTTTTTGAATAGTGCGAAAAAAACCGAGCAGGTGGAGATCGCCAGGACCGTAGACCAGCCCCGGCCGAACGACGCTGACCGGCAATCCTTGCTCCTGAAAAACTTTAAGCGCCAGCTGCTCTCCCTCCAGTTTTGTACGCTCATAGGGATTGGTAGGCGCCAAAGGAGCATCTTCAGCCGCAGGTGTTGGCCCGGTGACACCGTGGACGCCGGTAGTGCTGACATGAACAATCTTTCGTAGGCTTGACTGGCTCTGGCATGCGTTGAGTAATGTGCGTGTGCCTTCGACATGCGTCTGATAATAGAGCGCTGCCGGAGTCGCGGGATGATAGAGTCGACCAGCAAGGTGATAAAGTGTATCAACGCCTCCAACCGCCAGCTGCACCTGTCTGGCGTTGGTAATGTCCCCTGATATGATTTCCACCTTCTCGCCAAATTGCTCACGCGCTTTCCTGGAATCGCGAACGAGCACGCGCACTTTTTGCTGGCGCTTGATCAATTCGACCACCAATGCGCTGCCTAAGAAGCCGGTGGCCCCTGTCACCAGGATCGTCATACGGTACTCCTTACTTTCTGCTCACAAGCTGCTACAAGCGCTTCGAAGATCGCCTTCATGCCTTTTGTTTCTTCTACTTTTCTATTTATTTAGAGAATCGTTTCGCCCACACCCGTAGCAATTCGTGTCTCGGTTACCAGCGGGCTTGTTATGGTTATATTGTTGTGTTTCCCCTTAAATGTCAGAGAGCTATACACGGCCATCATCTTGACCTTTCGTCCGTGTGTACTAATGCGCACAGGCGTGCTTTGTACGATTTCTTGGATCTGCCTGGAGATCTCTTCCACTTCACTTTGTTCAGCCCGGATAATGGCGGTCAGGATACCAGCTTCGCTGATCGAAAGGGCAAGTTTGCCGACGGAGTGTACCTGGCTGCGGAGCACAGGAAAGAGTTTGCGTACCGCCTCTGTGGCATCGCGGTCATTGCTATCAGGATTCAGGAGGTTACCTTCAGGGTCATCTAGAATGAAGCGAAAGATAATCACACTCACAACGTCACTCAAGCGTCGCAACATGCGTTTATCTGCATCCAGGTCCTTGGTGGATTCCACCATTTGCCAGATATGATGCTCCCGCTTGTGCAGGTAGTCGTAGTAACCTTGCAGACGAGCCATGCCTTCGAGACATATTGTTCCCAGCGTCCAGAGCATCTGTTTGGGACCGCTCCTCGTAAAATCGCGATGCCGCAGCAACTCGCGGAAGATCGAGGCGGTTTTCATGGTCGAAGCTTCGTAATGCTGCTGATCGCGCACCTGCAAATGACCCGCGTAAATGCGGCGGCGCTGTTTTAGAAAATCGTACATATTTAGCGGACCCTTGTTATAGACAACACAACCAGGCTCGTAGATCGTCTTATACCCAAGCTGAGAAATGAGCGCCTGTATCGATATTTCGTCAACAGCACTACCGGTTGGAATGCCCGAAATGACGTTTCTGAAGGCGATTACTTCGCCCAACTTCGGCTGGATTCGCGCCATGCGATCGTGCAGACGCCAGAGCAGATGGACGGCATGGCCCATAAAAGTCTCCTGGTCATTTACCGGGACTGGGCGACCTCCAACCATGCCGATAGTCGTGTCTCTGAGTGGTGCGCAGAGGTTATTCAATGCGCCATCAGCTGGAATAACATCTGCTCCTATTAGAATGACTATTTTACATTTTGCCTGTTTGAGAAATAGATTGATCGCAGAAGCCTTGCCTTCACGTTTTTCCTGAATACACAAGTGTACGCGTGGCTCTGTGCGGGCAATTTCCATGACAATCGGTATAGTACGGTCGGTGCATCCACTGGCCACAACAATGATTTCTTTGATGTGCAGGGCTGGACCTTGCTGCGCCAGAACCAGATTGATAGTGTGGGCGATATTGGCCTCTTCGTTGTAAGCCATGATACCGACACTACAACTGCACACGTCCTCATCTTGTTTCATGCCAGCAGTTTCGTCATTTTGGAATACATACTGGTCTTGCATGATTCAGCCTCTAAATCTCACTATTCATCCTCAAAAAGACACGATATAATAGCGTTCTCGCTAATCATTGGCACACCCATCCTGTACGTCAGTGGCGTTTAGCATCGGCAGGCTACGTGGAGCGCGATGGCCGTTGCCGTTGCTGCTGACTGCCACGGCTGTATCGGTAGCACTGAGCACTGGCAGGCTGCGTCGTTTGCTGGAAGATCTACCAGGGAGCCTTTCGGCGACAATCTCTTTGCCGACCTGTGTGGCCACGCCGGCCAGAGTAGGAGTATGGCAGACCATATTGGTATAGGCTGCGTTAGCTAGAGGGCAATGGCATTCACCAGCTTTAATGCTCTGGCGCAACTCATTGGCCTTGCTGGTCATCCAGGCCGAGCGGAAATCATAGTTGTGTTCGCGCAGGTTGCCAACCGACTCCGCACGGATACAGCAGGTCCAGACATCACCGTTCGGGGCAATCTGCGCGGATGCCACACCAGCCATGCAGGGAATGATCTGGCGCTGCTCAACCAGAGTGCGTTTCACCATATCGTAATAGCGGTCCCGGAAGGCCTGCGTTATCTTGGAGACGCCGCTGAACTCAGCATTACGAATGCCCTGCTGCAAGCGCTCGATCACCGGCTGATACTTCTCGATCGGAGGGGTAATGCCCATGCCTACTGTGTCCAGTTCAACGCGCTCTTCCGCGATTTCGCTGATGAACGAATCGGGCTTGAGCTCGTCGCGCACAAATGAATAGATATTTTCAAATTCATGCACATTAAAGTTTGAGATAACCGTATGAACGCCCAGCGTGAAGTTTTTATAGCGCCCCTTCAAGTTCTTCAGACCTGCATATGTGCGCATGGCCCGCTCAAAGTTTCCTTTGACACCTCGGATGATGTCATGCTTTTCGCCCACGCCATCCAGGGACAGGTTAATAATTACTTCGCTAGTTGGCGCAGCCAGCAAGACCTGTTCGATGCGACCAGGGATGATACTGTCCTGAATGCCGTTAGTTGGGATATTAATGATGCCGGG
The DNA here is from genome assembly GCF_016587415.1 of Ktedonobacter sp. SOSP1-85. Classification (GTDB taxonomy): domain Bacteria; phylum Chloroflexota; class Ktedonobacteria; order Ktedonobacterales; family Ktedonobacteraceae; genus Ktedonobacter. The sequence continues at coordinate 1,267,334 of NZ_BNJI01000001.1, forward strand.
CCGACAATGGCGATAGGCCGAGGCTACCATATCTGGCAGATCTTTGCGCAGGGTTGGTTCACCACCGCTGAACGTAAACCAGTAGGCATCTCTGCCAATTGATGCGAATGTTTTTTCATATTCTTCCAGCGTGAAATCATCATTCGGTCTTTGCCAAACATTACATGTTTTACAGCGTGAATTGCAGCGGTAGCTGACGCTGATAGTATAGTTCATAGGAAGCGCCAGCGGCTTTCCAAGTGCATACGATGCTTGCATCTTTGCTATTTTAGGCAATACTTCGAGCATATTTTTCTCCCTGTTAAACTGGTCAAATTCCTTGTTTGCCTCTATCCACGACAATCTAGAGCAAGCCAGCGGCTTCTGTAATCAGTTATTTGCAGACCCCACCCTATGCTCAACCCGCGCATTCAACAAAACACAGGTTAGATAAAAAGATTTTCAGCGACGATTTTGTCTCTCACTCTCGTAGTGTATTAAAACCTGGGGAAGAAGACTAGCGACAAAGGTATCGCATCAAGCGTACTATCGTATCTTGAGTTTTCCTACATGCTTACTGTGAGTTTCAAGTTCCAGACGAAACAGCTTCGTTTTGTCTGGTCGTGCGACTTTCCCGGTTCAAATACCAGGCGACTCCTTCAGCTACACCACGTTTTACATCGAATTCGGGATTATAACCTAATTCCTGCCGCGCCCGGTCAATAGAAAATCGCTGATCCCCGCCTAAGAGGGTAATCCCATAGGTGGAAACTGGCGGTGGTGTTTGCCTCTGAGGGTCTTTGACTTTCCAGATTGTTTCGGCAATCCTGCCCGCCAAATACGCGGCTGAATAAGGATATTGACGCGTGAGATGAGGCACATGGAGTTCATCGGCAATGAGGTTCAAGTAATCCTCCTGTGTTACCCGCTGATCATTGGCGATGGTATATGCTCGTCCAACGGCATGATTACCAGCGTCTCCGGCTTTGATCAGGCCTTGAGCCACATCACGTACATACACGACAGGTACAATATTTCTTCCATTACCTAGAATGAAGCCTTTGCCGGATTCGACGAGCTTGACGAAACGACCAAAGCTGGCTGTATCACGCGGCCCGTAGATCCATGCGGGACGTATAATCACGACGGGCGCACCGTGCTCTTTGACGCGCTGGAAGATCAGGTGCTCACTGGAGATTTTGGTGCGGCTATAGGGGTTGTCCTCGGCGTGATAGGGGTTGTCCTCGGTGATAACGCCGCGCAGATGATGGCCATACACAGTAATTGAGCTGGTATGCACAATGCGTTGTACCCCAGCCTCCATAGCGGCTGCAATCAGGTCAAGCACGCCCCGGACATTGACTGCCTCGTAGGCTGCTTCGGGCCCCCACGGGCCCGTTTTAGCTGCCACGTGATAGACGCGCTGTATTCCCTGGACAGCACATTTGAGGGAGGTACGATCCGTCAAATCGCCCTGAATGACCTCAACACCGGAGAGGGTCTGCAAAAATGTTGGGTCCTGACCATGCTGAATAAACGCGCGCACTTCATCGCCACGTTCGACCAGCATTTCCACGAGATGACCGCCGAGAAAACCAGCTGCTCCTGTTACGAGTGCTTTCATATGTACTCTTTCCGCTTTCTTAAGAATAGATACGGATCTCTCCAGACAGGGACACTTAGTTTCTGGCTCCTCCCAGCGGAGCATACTGGCTGGCCTGTGTGACCAGCGGCTGATCCATACCGCCTGAGTTGAACCATGCGGCTGCCAGTTTCAGACCGTCGCGTAGCGGGACCGCCGGTTCGTAGCCTAGCTCGCGGCGGGCCTTCTCGACGCTATGTTTGTTATCCGAGCCGAACATCAACGCGCCTAAACGGGTCACGATCGGTTTGGTGCCAGTGATCTTAGCGATGATTTCCGCGCCCATGCTGCCGTAATAGATGGGGAGATAGGGCAGGCGCCGTGTCGGATGTGGCACATCGACATCATCCGCGATGGCATTGAAGATCTCCAACTGAGTCATGGGATGATCATTGGTAATGTTATAAATATTACCAGGAGCGTTCTTGTGATAGGTGGCCAGGAGAAACCCCTGCACAATATCGGTGACGTAGCAGAAAGGCAGCGCGTTGTTGCCGCGTCCAATGATCACGCCTTTGCCAGCTTTGACCCGTTGCGCCATGCGCCCATAATGCAAGCGGTCACCGGGTCCAAAGAATGTGCCGGGGCGCAGAATAACCGTCTCTACCTTGCTATCCTGCTGCAAGCGTTGAAGCAAGCGATCGCCTTCCGCTTTGGTGATCCCGTAAGGATCAGGATCGGGTTTCAGCGGATCTTCTTCTGTCATAAAGCGTCCGTGGCCGAGCCCGTAGACCGTATGTGAGCTCGTATGAACGAAACGACGCACACCCTCGGCTTGGGCGACGCGATAGAGATTTTCGGTGCCCGTCACGTTCACCAGGCGATAATCCGCCAGAGGACGATTCACGCCCATCATACCCGCGAGGTGGATAATAACCTCGACGTCCTTCACAGCAGGAGTCAGGGTACTGGCATCCGTCACATCGCCGCGTACTACCTCAACGCCTTGTGCTTCCAACTTCGAGACATTTTCCACCGGCAGCACCAGCGCGCGAATCTGCTCACCCCGCTGCTGGAGCGATTGCACCAGATGTCCTCCCAACAAGCCTGTTGCACCGGTCATTAGAATTTTCATTTCATTTCTCCCACTCTTGTAAAGCATCCACAAGTTGATTGCGTGTATACTTTGATTTGTAAAGTTCATAGTTGTCTGAAGTTTACTGATATAACTCAGGCTTTTCTGAGTCCCGAATAGCCTTTGACGCTGATCGCGTCCTCGGGGCAGGCCTCAAAACACAGCAGGCAGCGTTGGCAGGTCTTGTAGTTCACCTTCAATGTTTGGAGATTGATCACATTCGGGAGTGGACAGGCTTCGACGCATTTGCCGCAGTGGGTACAGTTGTCAACTTTGATTTGCGGGCGATTGCCAACCAGGCCTGTGCCATAGAGAGTTGTGCAGAAATGCTTTCCGCGCTCCGTGATCCAGGTATATGGATAGTCCAGGGGATACATCAGCCAGAATATAAAGCGGTAGAGTTGCTTTTGCTCTGGCAAGCGGAACTGCTTGATCAGCCCTGGATCTTCTCCTACCACGCGCCACTCAGGCATGCCCATCTGCTTCAGAGCTAGCCTCAAGTGAGGGATCAAGCCCGGCTGAATGCCCACGAGTTTGCAGCAGGCCAGGTCGACGGCCAGGCTATTATGTCCGGCTACCAGGACTTGCAAATCGGCCTTATCGCCATAGAGCGGCCCCTCGCCATCCTGTCCAACACTGCCATCGACAATGATCAGATCGGGCTTGATGCCGAGGTTCATATCGACAATCGACTGATCGATGCCAAAGGTATGCATGGCGCGCCGGTCGGGACGGGGCAGGATGCCCATTGAATTTTTCATACTCAGGGTCATGGCCGAAACAACGTGGGTTTTGAGCACTGGTAGATTAATAAAGCAGGCGTCTTGCATAAACTTAGGGATATGGAAGCGGCGCAGACGTTTGGCGCCAGCAGGATGAAGAGTCAGCCAATCCTGTTCACCTCCCTCGGGATCTACACGCGCAATGCGGATGCCGTTCTCTGTACAGAATTTCTCCACTCCCAGGATAGTATAAGTCGCCTCGCGATCAAACTCGGTCCCAGGGGTTTCACAGAGCACTGGTTCAGCTCCGCAGGCACGTACCTCTTCAGCAACTGCCTTGAGGAGGGCAAAGCTGGTAGTAGAACCCGTTTCAGCGGATCGACCAGCCACAAAATTGGGTTTGAGAATCGCCATATGAGCATCTTTAACCACAGAAGCCATACCACCTGCCTGAGCGATAACGCGGTGAGCCGCCTCCTCAATGCCATCAAAAGTGCGAGTAATTGCGATGGTATCAGTAACTGTATGGGGTTGTGTTGCTACCATAATCAGGTATTCTCTTTCTTCATATTATTCACAAACACAGGCGGGCTATCAGTGGCCGAAATAAATGAGGCTCAAATAGAGATCCCAATATTTCCCTTTCCCGCAGTTTTTACTGGCCATCTGAACAAGAAGGTAACAAAAGAACCGCTTTCTTCTCAACGGGCAATGGTATCTGGAAGAGATACGAACGTATCATTTTTGCGAGAAGCCATCAAGTGATGGTTAAAGGGACAATCACCGTCTCCTGCGCAACTTCAGGACGATAGAGTAAATTCAATCCCGTAGCGGCTGCTGTAGGCAATTGAAACACAATCGAACCAGTAGCAGTTGTGTGAACAGCGACCGAGCCGTAAAAGGTATCAGTGCTGTTGTATTGGTATGAGAAAATATCTCCTTCGAGTCCGATTAACTGGAAGAAAGCGGGCAGATTCTGTATCTCTTTCTCGCTCGCGTTCATTATGGCAAGATCCAGTTTGACGAACGTGGAATTCGCATTCGCGCTTTTCTGTTTACTCACTTTATAAATGATCAGGGTGCGATCGCCCAAGACGACCTCCTGACTTCCTTTCGGACCTCCAGACACTGGCGACGGAGTAGCAATCACTTGCGCCCCCTGTCCTGGTTTGCCACTACTGCTTTTGGGTGTCACCAACAGCGGCGTTTTCGTTGCTCCAGCGTTCGCAGAGCTTGAACTCTGAGCGGAGGCACCGTTGTCTCCACCAGAGTTGCAGGCAGCCAGCGCCAAAAGTGCAATGATACAGAGTCCACTCAAGATAAACCGTCTGACAACCATCATTTTCCCTTTCTCCAAGCCATCTTATTCTGTTTGGGCACGAAGAACGTGGGCTCGCATCCTTCGTACCCAAACAGAAAGGAAGAACCCTAATCCTGCTTCGCTACAAAAGAAGTCACCATCAGCGTGCCGCTCTGGGTAAGCGCACGCAGACCAGCGTAGCCAGAAGTCAGGCTACTGTCGGTCACCGTTGCCATCCAACTGCTCGGCTCGCTACCGAATGAGGCCCAGACATTGGCGTTCAGGGTTGTGCCAACAGCGCGGAAGTGGATGGTATACAGCGTACCAGCGGTGGCCGTGAAAGGAACGCTGGCCAGGAGCGTGGTTACACCAGCGATTTTTTTCTGGATGATCAGTTGGGAACCATCGATATAGGCCTTGTACCAGTTATTTCCATCGGTCCAGCGCAGGACACTGCCAAAGTTGCTATTGCTAAAGGCACTGAGCGAGCCAGTCAGGTACACCTCTGCGTTGGTCTCGCTCGCCCCGAGAACCGCGCTGTAGGAATTGCTGCCAGTATTAGTGACGAGGCCAGCGTTCCCGGAAATGGAAAAGACGTTCTGCGCATTCGCGTCGCCACCCCAGGTTTGCCCATCTGACGCCGTCCCCCAAAGGCTCTGATTCGTACGCTGGAAGGTATCCGTTGCCACCGTCGTGCCAGGTGTCGAGGTTGGCGTCGGCGTAAATGTTGGCGTAGCGCTTGGAGTTACTCCGACCGTGGCCGTAGGCGTTGGTGCTGGTGTCGAGGTTGGCGTTGGGGTTGTGCTGGAGGGCGCATTGGCGGTGAACGAAGTCACCATCAGCGTGCCGCTCTGGGTAAGCCCGCGCAGACCAGAGAAACCAGAAGTCAGGCTACTGTCGGTCACCGTTGCCATCCAACTGCTCGGCTCATTGCCAGATGAGGCCCAGACGTTGGCGCTCAGCGTTGTGCCAACAGCGCGGAAGTGGATGGTATACAGCGTACCAGCGGTGGCCGTGAAAGGAACGCTGGCCAGGAGCGTGGTTACACCAGCGATTTTTTTCTGGATGATCAGTTGGGAACCATCGATATAGGCCTTGTACCAGTTATTTCCATCGGTCCAGCGCAGGACACTGCCAAAGTTGCTATTGCTAAAGGCACTGAGCGAGCCAGTCAGGTACACCTCTGCGTTGGTCTCGCTCGCCCCGAGAACCGCGCTGTAGGAATTGCTGCCAGTATTAGTGACAAGGCCAGCGTTCCCGGAGATGGAAAAGGCGTTCTGCGCATTCGCGTCGCCACCCCAGGTTTGCCCATCCGACGCCGTCCCCCAGAGGCCCTGATTCGCACGCTGGAAGGTGTCTCTCGCCTGGGTAGTCCAGGATGTAGGCATACTGGTTGGCGTGGGTGTAGATGTGCTTGTTGCGGTTGCTGTAGGCGTGCTAGTCGGCGTGGGAGTGGGAGTCGATGAGCCAGTTGAAGGGATAGCGAGATAGAGTGTATTCGCAAACTCTGCTGTAAACCAGGCTCTATTCTGGGAGTCGACTCTCAGGCCATCGTGGGGATGACTGCCGGGAGCGGCGTAGTAGAGAGAGAACGCTCCCCCACTCAGCGGCATGTAGCCGTACTGGTTGAGTATAGAATCATCGATCCAGACATCGCCCAGTGTATCAGTACTGACCCCAGAGGTATGCGACGAGCACCCATTGCAATGGGGATAAAAGTATTCAGTCACACCGTTATTTGTGCCAGGCAGAGCGGAGACAAGATTTAACCTGCCAACACCACCGACCCACCCTTCAGACCACCATGGGTTGCCATTTGGATCGATGGTGATCAAATGAGGTGTCAGGCCAGTACCAGATGTAGCAGTGTTGCGGATTTTATATTCCAGCAATGTTCCGCCAGCGGTGTATTCTCCAATCAAGGCAACAGAATCCGCATTTTCAGTAAACCAGACATTATTGGAATTATCCACCGTAATGCCATATGGCTGGCTATTGGTAGCAGGGGTAGCAATCTCCTGAAAGGCCTGAGTTGTAGGATTAAACGAGCCAATTTTGTAGCCATAATGTTCGGCAAACCAGATTTTGCCTTTTGAATCCGATGCGATCCCCCATGGGCCTGAGCCAGCTGTTGGCACAGCCCATTGGGCTACACTGGTAGTTGAAGGAATATACTCCCCGATCGTGTTGGTCACCGGCATACTGAACCAGACATTGTCAGATGGATCGGCCGTAATAAAAAGCGGTTGACCGTATCCTGTGGGCAGCGTGACCACCGAGACCCAACTCATTGTAGAGGGATCAAAGAGCGCGATTTTGCCGGGGGCGGATGTGCTGGAACAGGTTGAGCCAATATCACAACCTGGCAACGCCACCCAGATGCGCCCTTTGCTATCGAATGCTGTTCCCCAGGGATCATTGCCGGGAGTGCTATAGGTCTTCAGGCTACTAATACCTGCGATCTGTGAGGCCTGTGCATATACGTGCAATGTTGCTTCAAGTGCGAAAAGCAGGTTACTTGCGAACGTTATGAGGGCAACACAAAAGGCCAGAAGCTTCTTTGGATCGGACTTTTGCTTCATAAACAACTCATCTCCTCTTCGTCAATGATGAGCAATTAGAAAATACATATGATGATAAAGAGAGTGTAAGTAAAGAGAATTTGTAGAAACCACTGAACGAATATATGGCTATGGCTCTAAAAATTCTATAAAGTAAGGGTAATGGTACATATTTACCTGACCAAATGCAAATTTTGACTGAGATTTCCCTCGGGGTAATGGTACAGATAAGCACAATAGAGGATGGCTTTTCGTGCAGCCTATAGAGCCAATTTGTGAGCATCGATATCTAAAAAAATCCTGCGTTTTAGTGAAGGCTTTTCAGGAGATGAAAAATCAAAGATACGATAGAGCCCTTTTCTGATACTTTCGCAGCTTATCCTTACCTCAACATTTTCACTATACTCCAGTCGAAGGGATCGTTGTAGACTCCTCACCAGTACTGTCGCCCTCCTTTTCTTTCTGGCATTTCAAAAAAGTGGAGCTTTACATGACGATTGATAGCCATGATGAACACACAATAGCGAGCCGAAAATTATTAGATGAGATGGAAGAGTCTAAGAACACAACTCCGAGTAATAGTATGTATAGCAGTCAAAACATTCAAATGGAGCCACATAGTGACAGCGACCCTCATTTACACGTCAATAGTTCAGCGAAATATGACCTGAGTATCATAATCCCGACCAGGAACGAGCGGGACAACGTCGTCCCTTTGCTCTCAACTCTGGAGCAAGTACTGGATAATGTGAGCGTTGAGGTGATTTTTGTTGACGATAGCGATGATGATACGCCACAGATAATTAGGAACGCAGCAGAAGCAATGAATTCGCTTAGGCTGTTTATCCAGTTGGAGCATCGTTTACCTGGGCCAGCACGCTCGGGAGGTCTGGCAACTGCAGTGGTAGAGGGTTTGTACTTAGCAAAGGCCGAATATATTACAGTGCTTGACGCAGATTTCCAGCATCCACCGGAGCTATTGCGCACTTTTTACGAGGAAGCGGTGGCCCAGCAGGTGGACCTGGTGTTGGCGAGCCGATATATAAAAGGCGGGAGCAGTGGAGGTCTGAATGGGTTCAGTCGCCTCTTCTTTTCGCTTGGGCTCAAGTGGCTGGCCAAAAGTCTGTTTCCCGAGCAGCTTTCTCGCATCTCTGACCCGTTAGGCGGCTGTTTTCTGCTCAAACGATCTATTCTTCAAAAGGTGATCTTGCGCCCTATCGGTTATAAAATTTTGTTGGAGATTCTGCTGCGCTGTCCCTGGCAACATCTAGTTGAGGTTCCCTACCATTTTCAGCAGCGCAAACATGGACAGAGCAAGGCAGATTTGCGTCAGGGACTCATGACTTTAAAGCACATGGCACGCCTTTTTCGCGAGGTTCCAGCTGCCGGGCGTATCTGGAAGATCAGCGCATTGGTCCTATGCAACATTCTGGTCATGGCGGTACTCTATATCCTCTATCCCATAGTGTTCGGTTTCTGGGAGCCATTCACGCTGCCTATTTTAGAGGGGGTCGAACCGTGGGTACCTTTTAGCCTTACTGTTTTTGCGCTTGTGGCTTTGTTCAATTTCTTTTTGTTAAACCGAGCGATTTATCCTTTTTCTCAGGTGGAGCAGGATTCGTCTTCTGCTTTGACGTCCATAGACCAGGTTTTAAACGCGCTCGTTTCTCCACCGACAGAAGAGGCGTTGCTGAGCACCAAAAAACTAAATCATGTTCGTATGTCTGTGGACCAGTTGAAAACGCTGCCGATGCCAGTCGTGGCAACCTTACCTGCACTTCTGCCTGAGACGCCCACAGTACCGCTTAAAACTCTTGCACGCAAACCTCGATCAGCGCGGCAGCGTGTCAACAGGATCGTCAGGCTGAACAGGGTGTTTATGATGATCTCGTTTCTGCTGGTACTGATGGCATTAGGAGTAGTGGGATATATGGCGCTTGATATGACGGCATATACGATTCCCAATGTCTGGGTAGTACTGGCAACAATGACTTTGGGTGCGTGTATTATAACAGCCAATACGCGCAAAAAAATAGATCTGCACAAGGTGATTACTATGCTGCTCGGAATATCCATGGCAATCACCTTTATGGATTATATGAGCTGGCGTGTTGAGGTCATTAACTGGACGGGCTGGTGGTTGGCGCTGCCACTCTTGTTTGCGGAATTCCTGGGTGCGCTGCATACGTTGGGCTTGCAGTTTACGTTCTGGCCTCGTGCTCAGCCTAAATTAAACTACGCGGTCAATCCGACCCATGCCCCGATTTTCATCTTTATCCCCACTGTCAACGAAGGAGTGACTATCCTTGAACCAACAATCCGAGGAGCGCTCTCAGCTCGCGAGAACTATCTTTCGCACTATCCCTGGGGTGAGGTAACCATTGTCATCTGCAACGATGGCTATGTCGCACAAATACCAGATTGGCAAACAGTTGAAGAACTGGCCGCTAGAATGGGCGTGGTGTGCGTAACTCGTAAGACGCCCGGAGGAGCCAAAGCTGGAAATATAGAAAATGCTCGTCAGCTTGTTGGAGCTACCGGCAATGCGTTGGTTGTGATCTTTGACGCCGACCAGGTAGCTACGGAAGATTTCCTGCTCAAAACGGTACCAAATCTGGCCGATCCAAAGGTTGGATGGGTGCAGACTGGCCAATATTATCGCAATCTGGATAACCCAGTAACCCGCTGGGCTGACGATCAGCAGTCTCTGTTTTATAACCTACTCTGTCCCGGGAAAGCTACCTGGAACTCGGCCTTTATCTGCGGCACCAATGTGGTGATTCGCGGGCAGGCGTTGGATGAAATCGGCGGCCTTCCCCAGGATTCTGTGACGGAAGATTTTGCTGCTTCGATTACGCTCCATCAGCGCTGGCGTAGCGTCTATGTGTCTGATGTACTAGCAACTGGACTGGGGCCAATGGATCTATCAGAGTATCTGAAACAGCAGCGCCGCTGGGCGACAGGTACGATCGGGGTCCTACGTACGCACTGGCGAGATCTCTTCTTGCCAAAAAAGAATGGTTTGCAAATCGGCCAGCGTTTGCAATACTTTCTGGCCTGCACGCATTACTTATGTGGCTTACGCGACCTGCTCTACCTGCTCTGCCCTATCCTCTTCATTTTTACGGGCGTACCAGCTGTTCAGGGCTCGACCTTAAACTCCTTTCTGCTGCATTTCTTGCCCTATTTCCTGGTCAGTGCTGCGACGATCTGGTATGCTGGCCGTGGCATCACGGGTATCCGAGGCATAATCATAGGCTTTGGAAGCTTCCCAGTTTTGATCGAGAGCCTGATGACAGTCATCTTTCGACGTAAGGTCGGTTTCGCCGTCACCTCGAAGAAACGCTCGAGCAAAGCGAGCAGGTATCTCTGGGTGTACATCTTTTTCATTGTACTTTGCCTGGCTGCGCTGGCTTATTCTTCGCAAGCCAAGGCAAAAGTCTACACCGCACTGTTCATCAGCTTGATGTGGGTCACCTATACACTGATCATGTTGTTCAGTTTCCTCGCGCTTTATCTCCTGGATTGGCGAAAACACAGGGCTGAACGCAGGGCGACGGGATCTGCTCAATCCGAGCAATTTTCCTATACTGCTCGTGTCCCTCAACGCGCGCGCGGCCTGCGTTCGCTACGCAATGCAGTAGTTTCGGTTGGTCTAGCTAGCTTGCTCTTACTTACGGGCACATATCACTGGATGGGAGCGCCATCACGGGCTTATCCGCTTGTCCTGCCAGCTGGGAGCGCACCCTATTTCGGGCTAGACCTGCCATTTTCTCTCTTAAAGACGCGTCCAACCGCAGCAGAGAAAGAACTGAAGGCCAACTTTGCAATCATCGGGCGTACTCAGAGCGTGACCGATAAATTCGATTTTTCTTGGGCCAACAATCTAGCCGCACATCACGCTATTCCCTGGGTTACGCTCCAGTTCGGGCGATTTCAGGCCAATGGCAGACCCACTAACGATGCTGGCTTACTATCCATTAGTCATGGCTTGCACGACAACGACCTTACTCGCTGGGCTCTGGACATCCGCGCGTACAATAAGCCGGTTTTGATTACCATTTTGCTCCAAGTTGATCGCAACTGGGCACTCACCTCGGCCGTCGCCAACGGTAGTATCCCGCAGGATGTGGCTCCCGCCTGGCTACATACTGTGTCTCTTTTCAAACAACTTGGGACGAACAACGTTTCTTGGCTCTGGGAGCCAGCTGATCCGTTGAATGATCAAATTTATGAGCCACCTTTGGGCTCCATCAGTGCTGTTGTGCTCGACCTGATTCACTATCCTGGGACTGACTGGGGTGATCCAGAGACACTTGTACAAGAGGCGGGCCTGCACTTTCCCGGCAAACCGATTATCCTGAAGGTGAGCGCCTCTGGACGGGCCGACCAGAAATCAACCTGGCTCTCTGAGATCGGCGTTACCGCGATGACAAATCACGTGGTATATGCATTGATCTACCACGATGCTTCTCCCGCCCTTAAGCCGAACCAGGCTCTAGATAAGCAATGGTCGATAACCTCAGATCCCAACTCGCTTGCTGTGATGAGCCAGCTTGCATCTCAACTCCAACAGCGATATGCGGGAGTATAGGAGTCTCAATATATGGCAGTAATATCAACATCAACAACAAAAGCAATAACCAGAAGTATTACAAGAAAAAAGCCCTGGACTCTTTCCCCTCCGACCGCCTGGCCACTGTTTCTCATCCTGGCTACGCAAGCCATTGTTTCGCTGGCAACGTTACACAACACGGCTTTCCAGGACGAGGGCCTTTACATCTATGCGGGGCAGCAACTTTTCCGTTACTGGATGGGTGGCCCGGCTCCGCTTGAGAACTATGCCTTTTACTTCTCAGGTTATCCATGGGTCTATCCAGTTATCGGAGGGATATTAGATAAGGTCGGTGGGCTGGAATTAGCTCGGGCGTATAGCCTCTTCTGTATGATGGGCGTGAACACGATCGTCTACTTTTGCACAAAAAAATTTTTTCAGCGCCCGGCGGCGATCTTTGCTTCGGCTGCCTACGCCTCTTTGGGGACCGTTCTCTATCTCAGTCGTCTGGCAACGTTTGATGCCATGTGCCTTTTCTTAATCGCCCTGGGGACTGGTCTGGCCATTAAAATAGGTACGAGCCGTCATAGCTGGCTGGCACTACTCATCGGGCCATTGCTGATGCTCTCAATTCTAACCAAATACGCTGCCATGCTCTTTTCGCTACCAGTGCTGGGTGTTCTCGTCTTCACTAGCCTGGCCTTTCTGGGCTGGTGGCGGATGATCCTGCGCCTGGTTCTGGCACTGATTTCTCTGGCTGGCAGCATGGTGACAACTTATTACTTTGTGGATAAATCGGCTTTTCACGCCATCTCTGGCACAACTACCAACCGAGTTGCTGAGATTATCAAGCCACGCCTCGAGTTATTTTTACATGCGCTCCAGATGGGGGGTCTTGTCTGGGCAGCCGCGCTGGTTGCACTAGTGCTTATCTTCCGGATGGATAAGCGGTTTCGTCTGACAGCTCTCTTGCTCTTTGGTTCGTCCTGGCTAGTGCCAGCGTATCATATCTACGAGCAAGAAGGTGTTTCATTCGATAAGCATCTTGCCTTTGGTCTATTCTTTGCCGCGCCTCTGGCAGGATTTGCCCTAGCCTGGATATCAGGTCACGTACAGCATTCTTTTTCTTTTGCTCGGGTCAAGGGTCGTCACTGGCTCGTAGGCTTATCAGTGATCCTGCTCATCTTTATGTTAGGCTCGCAGCAGTCCCAGACCATTTATACTCAGTGGGCTCATACAGGGGGGTTAAGCAGAGAACTGCACACCCAGATCCGTGATGGAGGTGGACGCCTGTTGGCTGAGGATATTGAAGTGTCTCGCTACGATGCGAAAGATATTACAGAGCCCTGGCAATGGAACGGCGTCAACTACTTTTATTACGCTCCTCCCGGTGCTCAGCCTCTCCTCGGTGATCCAGCGCTAACGCAGGCGATCAAAGATCGCTATTTCGCGGTTATCGAACTCAGTTTTAACTACTATCCGTATGAGGCAACTTTCATTGCAAAACAGATGATCGCGACCAGAAATTATGATCTGATCGCAACGATCCCATTCTGGAACTCGTTTGGCATGGGTCATTTCTATCTCTGGCGTAGCGCGGCGGTACCGGGACACGGGAACTTTACCAAACTTTCACAAGTAGTTATCTGACCTGGAACCTGGCCTCAAGCCGCTCAACCAGCAGGATATCGCGCTGCTCAAGAGCATCAAGCCGGGACCAACTATCTGCAGCACTTTGCACGCTAGATAGATGGTACGCATAAACGAGAGCCCTCCAAGTATTGCTTCTCGAAGGGGCTCTCGTTTATGGCCTTCACTATTTCTCTCAACCAGCATATTACCCCTGGTCCTGGGATACTACCACTACCGCTGTGCCATAGCACAGCACCTCGGTTACCCCCTGCGTAATCTCGGTCGCGTCATAGCGCACCCCAATAATCGCGTTGGCCCCAACCTGTTGTGCATGCTGAATCATCAATTCATAGGCATCGTTTCGCGTCTCCTCGCAAAGCTCCGTATATAATGAAATGTTTCCACCAACTAACTGCTGAAAGGAGGCGCCAACGGTGCCTATTACGCTACGCGAGCGAACAATGATACCACGTACAATCCCAAGTGTACGCACGATGCGATGATTGGGGAGTTCGAAACCTGTTGTCACATAATGGTGAATATTTATGTCTTGCGCCGATGACTGGCTGGCTGGGTCCTGGTACATGCAAATCCTCCACGAAAATAGGGGGACACACTCATGATCTCAAGGGAATCTCCTGTGTCCTCCATACATACGCAGGCAACGGTAGGCATGTTGCAAATACAGCCGTCATTTTCGTCACGCCCTTACTCCGCTAGGCGTGACGAGCTATGCGCCACGTCTCCAGCTTCATCCTCGTCCTCCTCCTCCCACTCCTCCACGTATTCAAACTCTTCCTCTTCAGCCTGGCGTTGCAGATCCCGCTCGCGCGCGCGCTGCTCGATCGTCTTAAGCCAGCGGATAAAGAGCGGCGACATCACAATTAAGTCGACAATGCCTGGGATAAGCAAGATCGAGCCGCCTACAGCCTGGTCTGAAAAGGGCGAGAGTCCAAGCTGATAGGGGATGATATAGTGAGAGTAGATTGGGACCTCGGTCACCACCAGGAGAAAGGCCAGGATATCGACTGGCTGCCCATCCAGGAAGACATACAACATCTGCATAGGCAGGCTTAAAGCACGCTGGCCCACCATGGGACCAATGAGGGGCCACCAGTTTAAGAACGAGGCTACAAAAACCAGGGTCAACCAGCCATGGTAGACCCCAGCACTGGTCACGCTCCTGCTATATAAGAGCGGTGTATGCCATAATAAGAAGATCAGGTTGAAGAGAATCGAAGCCGTTAGCGGGCGCAAGAGAACCCGCGCCAGCACGCGCATAGGAGGCAATGCGAACAGGAGACGCAACATCTCTTCGGGGCAGGCCGCCATAAAAAGCGGCGAGCAGAGAGTGATCAAGATCACCACCTGGGTCATATGCACCGAGAAGAGCTGCGTACGCGCGATAGCATCTATGGGCGAAAAGAACGCTCCGATTGAACAGGCCAATGCCAGCACAAAAAAGATGATATGGCGCGCCTTGACCGGAGAGGCGTGCGCTTCAGATAAAGAGAGACGTCGTAGACGTACCACGCCTACAACATAGAATATCGTGAGAAGAAGCAGAATACAGAGAGCAGGAATGTTCCAGGACCATGCTTGCGCCATTATGAGAAATCTCCAGAAAGCTAACATCTAGCAACAGAACGACGTGTCTGCACCACCTCGTAGTATAGTGCAGACACATAGTGCATGCAAATTCTGGGAATACATTCCCCAGTTCTCACGCAACGAGCCGAGGTAGGCACCAGAGGAGAAAGAAAATAATGCATATTGTAATCGCACCACAGTCCCTTAAAGGGAGCCTGAGCGCTATTGAGGCCGGACAAGCCATTGCAGAAGGCGCGCAAGCCATCTATCCCCAGGCCAGCATCGAGATTATTCCCATCGCGGACGGTGGCGAGGGCACAGCCCAGGCGCTGGCCGATGCAACGGGTGGCCGCATCATAGAGCGCACTGTGACTGGTCCACTGGGTGCTCCGGTCAAGGCCTTTTACGCGTTACTGGGCGATGGGGAGACTGCGGTAATAGAGATGGCCGCCAGCGCGGGCCTGCCCCTGGTTGCGGCAGAGGCACGCGATCCACGCATCACGACAACCTATGGTGTGGGGGAGCTGGTTCGTGCAGCCCTCGATGCGGGTTGCCGCCATTTTATTATTGGTCTGGGGGGAAGCGCCACCAACGATGGAGGTGCGGGCATGCTTCAGGCCCTGGGCGTGCGCTTACTGGATAGGCAAGGACAAGAGCTTCCTTATGGCGGAGCTGCACTTCGGCGGCTACATCATATTGATATTGAGAACCTGGATGCGCGCCTACAGGAATGTACCTTTGATGTGGCCTGTGATGTCACCAATCCCCTCTGTGGGCCAGAGGGGGCCTCAGCGATCTATGGTCCACAGAAGGGTGCCGATCCCGCCATGGTTGAGGAACTTGACGACGCGTTAGCACACTATGCGGAGATCATCGAGCGTGATCTATGCATCAGAGTAAAGGATTTACCTGGCGCGGGCGCAGCCGGGGGCATGGGCGCGGGGCTGGTCGCCTTCTTGAAGGCGCGCTTGCGTCCAGGGGCACAGATTGTCCTGGAGGCGGTCGCTTTAGAGCAGCGTCTCCCCACTGCGAACCTTGTCATCTCCGCCGAGGGGCGCCTTGATGGACAAACAGCATACGGAAAAAGCGTAGGTGCGGTCGCCCAACTGGCGAAACGCTATCATCTCCCAGTGCTTGTCCTGGCAGGTGGTCTGGGCGAAAATTATCAAGAGGTCTATCAGCTTGGCATAGACGGCCTGATACTTATTCCTGATGGCCCCATGACGCTTGAATATGCGATGCAGCATGCCTATAAGCTGGCACGGGAGGCGACTGAACGCGCCCTCCGCCTCTTCCGAACCGCTCAAGAATCCGCGAAAAAATAATACCAGGAACGGATCTCAAAATTGCTATTACAAATTGCTATTACTAAATTACTGGTTTGTGAACGTCTTATTACAAGAAAGCAAAATCGTGGTACAATGAGGTATCCCTCGTATACGTACACATTTTCTAGTTGTATTGTTCTTTTTATTATCATTAGCCTCACTAAGTTCCACTTATCTCTCGATGAGGTCGACGAAATGTAATATGAACAGAGAGGCCGATGCCAACCAGGAATGTTCGCCATCGTAGTTTGTCCCATTGTCCTTATTGATTGAGGGAGCATGTTATGCCAGAACAGTCCTACACCACACGTGCTTCGGATATTCAGCGTCTATTGTCTGCCGGTTTCAGTGAAGCCGAGGCCCGTAAGCTCCTCTTCATGCGTGAGCATGTTGATGAGCAGATTGAGTACCGCGAGATGCTTGAAGAGAGTCGGCGCCTCAACTTTATTCGCTGGTTACTCGAACACAACCGTATGAGTCGCTAAAGGTCTGGTTACGATCAGGGCGCGGCTTTTCATCATAAATTTGCTTCCTTCTTATTCCGAAACCCAACGTCACTCTCGTGACAAGCGCTTCGCGCTCAGGATTTCGGATACATAGTTCCTAGAACGCAAAGAAAAGCAGCGGAGACATGATCTCCGCTGCCTTCTTGTTTTGTGCGTGTGGAGTTGAGAGAAGCCATAAGCCGAATTCTGTTCCCGCGCAACCTCTCGATTACACGGGTGGCAATCATCTATCTGGGACACTGATTACTCAGCATCTCAAGCAACCAACCCGAGGGTTGACAGACGAGCCGCCTGCTAGCCTCCTCGACGTGCGAGGAAACTATCCCCTCTGCTCGGTCTTGCTCCGGATGGGGTTTGCCCAGCCAGCCGATCACCCGGCTGCTGGTGAGCTCTTACCTCACCATTTCGCCCTTACCTGTGCCCTCACATATGCGCTGAGCACAGGCGGTATGTTTCTGTTGCACTTTCCTTAAGGTCACCCCCACTGGCCGTTAGCCAGCATCCCGCTCTGTGGAGTTCGGACTTTCCTCGCATAGCTGTATGCTACACGCGATTGCCAGGCTTCCTCAAATCCACCGTCGTACAGAGTACCATATCTCTCCTGGATCGTCCAGAGGGCAATAATATGCACAAACATAAGTCATCCCAAATTTTGAGGAAAAGGAAGAGATCCGGGGCCTTCTCCACGTGCGGAGAAGGCCCCGGATCTCTTCCTTTGTGCAGGAGACAGGTACCGGCCTGCCATTTCCCCCGTGCCACGGCCAGGGGAGCACAGCTTGTGCACGCCTTGCCCCATGATCTCGTGTGGCGGCTTGTCCCTGTGTATACGAAGCCAACGCGTCCCCTGCTGCGTTTTCCCGCTTACGCTTGCACGCAGGTGCTTGTGGCTTTAGACGGATGCTTTTTCTTCCGTGACGATGACGCGCCCGGCCACAGGGGGCTCCCGAGGGAGCAACGCCTGGGGTGGATAGGCCTGCCAAAGCGCTCGTACGGCCTTTCGCAGCCGCACGAAGGGATGCTTCACCAGGCGCAAGTGCCGACCCGTGCGCGGACAAAAGGTCTCGATGCACCAGGTTCGCAGCGGCTCAAGCCAGGGATGCAACAACGAGAGCAGAAAGTCGTAGGCCAGCGTCGCGATCAGCAAGAGCTTTTCGCGCGTCTCCCATGCCTGCACGCGTGGACTCTCAAAGCCGAGCTCACTTTTTTGATCCTTGATTTCCTCCTCCACCTGCCAGCGACGGGCGTAGGCCCAGTAGGTGGGCCAAGCCTGCGTGGGAGTGCTGGCAAGTTCTGCCGTCAAGAGATACCAGGGCTCACGATCTTGGGAGCGACAGACCACCAACCAGAGGGGATGCTCAGGGTGGTCAGGATGGCGAACGGGAAAGGCCACAATCCCTCCTGGCACGAGGCACTGCTTGCGCGCATCCCAGATGGCCATCTTCTCCCAACTCGGTTTGCCGCGGGCGATCTCCCAGGTTTTGCGCAGACACCCCTGCTCATCAAGGAGCTTGTAACTGCTCTTCCAGCGCATGATGAAGCGCAGCTCCAAGCCCAGGAGCACCCCAAGCCAGAAGCTGCCTGCAAAGCCAGAGTCAAAGATATGAATCACGCGGCGACCAAAGCGCTCCTTGAGCTCAACGAGCAGCTTGCCTTGTTCATCGCGTTGGAAGGAGGCATGCACTCCCCGGCTCGTCCACCAGCGCATGGCGGCCACCTGGGGAGGATCCTGACGGGTGGAGAGACCCACCAGCAGGACGCCTTCCCAGTGAAGCCCGGGGACAAAAACGGGACCACTGGGAGGCGTGTAGAAGCCCTTCTTGATCCGCTTCAAGCGCGCTGCTTTCGTCGAGCGCACTGCGCAGTACTCCTCATTGTGGATGCTTTCGGCTTTTTCCTGCTGACTGCTATCCCAGACCAGGAGCGCGATGAGCTGCTGGGCTTCCCACTGCTCAAGGCGCTCGTGCGCTCGTTGCAAGAGATACTCACGGATGAGGGAGCTCGACCACTTGGGAGAACGCAGCAGATGGCTGATGCGCTTGACAGCAGCGGGTGTCTGCTGAGCTGAGCCCAGGTGTTCACCCAGTTCGGTCAAGAGCAAGGCATTGACCCGGTCACGAAAAGTGATGATGGTTTGCACCAACCGCGCAAAGGTGCGCACCAGGCGCTTGTCTAGCTGGGCATCCAGCTGCAGGAGCAGGGGCATGAGGTGCTTAGCTAACAGGCGTAAGAGCGCCTCTGACATCAGTTCGGGGTCAAAGGCCCACACTTGCGGACCCTCTTGCCATATGAGAGAATGCGTTGACATGTCGAGCCCTCCAGTTGAGTTCTTGAGGTGGTAAAGGGTGTTTTCCTCAAGTTTCTCTCTGGAGGGCTTTTTGGCAAGCTCATCCTCAAAAAATTCGGGATGACTTATGTTTGCCGTTTTTCGCCCATACCCCTTACCCCTGAGCGCCGCAGGCGCGAAGGTACTTCTGTGAAAGAGGAATTTCCCGCGCAATCGAGAATGGCAATATCAGTCATATACAGACAGGTAGATACAAAGCTCTTTTTAGAAGGCAAAGAAGCCTTACTACAAGCATAGTTAAGATGACGACCATGGGGATAGCGTGCCTTGAACAGCATTGCGAACTGGCACAAAACGCGCTAAAATGTCAGCGGTGAATAACTTATTATATAGGGGACCCGGATATCGTAGTCCCTGGTCCCCAAAGTTTCATTCTGGCACATCGTCGCGATACTGATACAAAAGTGCATGATGAGGCTCAAGTGTTGCTAGAGGTATATGAATGCACGAAGAGTTGGAAGCTATTCTCGATATACAATTTCATAATCCCAATCTGCTCACCCTTGCCCTCACCCATCGCTCCTATATTTATGAGGCAGCGGGTGAAGGGAGAAGCTCAAATGAACGCCTGGAGTTTCTGGGAGACTCCATTCTCGCTCTCATTAGCGCGGACTTTCTCTACCGCACATTTCCCGACCTGGCGGAGGGCGAATTGACCGATGCTCGTGCAGTCCTGGTGCGCACCGAGACGCTGGCGAACTTTGCGCGCGACATTAACCTGAGCAATTTCCTGCTTATGGGCAAAGGGGAGCAACATAGCGGTGGAGGTCAACGCGTCCTTGCCTCAGCGTTCGAGGCTCTACTAGGCGCGATCTATCTCGATCAGGGATTGGATGCAGTGCAGACATTCCTCCTCAAACGTCTTGAACCTCTGGCTCACACTATCGTCAGGAATCGCCTCTTTAAGGATAATAAGTCGCTCTTTCAAGAACTTGCGCAGGCTCATGACGGTATTACCCCATCCTACCGTCTTGTCAATCAGGAAGGTCCTTCCCACAACCGCGAGTTTACTATCGAGGTACTCCTTGGTGAACAGGTCGCGGGACGAGGCCAGGGGCGCAATAAACAATCTGCGGAACAAGAGGCCGCACGCCAGGCTTTACTCAGCCGGGGATGGATCTCATAGCGAAGTAACCAGTCAGTCCGTTACCCATCCAGGGCGCAATGAAGCGCAGAGGTACGTGCTATGTCCCGTCCGTCGCCGGACAGAGATCTTATTCCGAAACCCAACCCCCATTCGGGGGCGCGCGACACTTGCGTGTCTAGCGCTTCCCCCATTCGGGGACAAGCGCGCTCAGGGTGTTCGGATAAGAAGTAAGAGGGGAAGTAGGGCAGAGTATGCGACTAGAGCCGACACCCAGGCCAGAACAGGTCGTCCGCGTCAACGCAAAGCTCATCACATCCAGCACAATTTTACATTTCTCTTCTGAAGAGCTTGAACATGCAGTCAGTCAGGAACAGGCAGAGAATCCCGCACTCTCGGTGAAAGAACAACGCATCTGCCTCTCCTGTGGCACCCCCCTGTATAGCCAGTATGGGCAGGTATGCGCCGCGTGTGGCAACTTCATACAACAGGAGCAACCCTCCACCACGACCGAGGGACCTCTTCTTTCGCCCGAGAGCGCCCACTGGAATTATCAACAACATACCTTCTTTGATATTGATAACTACGGCTTCGTGGCCATTGATGACGAGGACGCCTTTGATCCCATGGCAAGGATCGCGACCAATGAATCCCTGAGCGAGACCCTCCTGCAACAGCTAGAGGCACTGATCGCGCCTGAGGATGCCTTAATCGCCGAGCAGCTTGTTGGCAATCTGAATGAGCGAGGCTACCTGGAGGTCTCCATTGAGGAGATCGCTACCCATCTCGAAGTGCCTGTAACGCGCGTGAGCTATGTCCTCAAACAGCTTCAGACACTCGAACCACTGGGAATTGGCGCCCGCGATCTACGCGAATGCCTTCTCCTACAACTGGAGGCCCTGGCAGAGGTCGATGATGCACCCGCCCTAACCCAGACGCTGATCACCCACTATCTTGACCAACTGGCCCATAACCAGTTTCACGAGATTGCGCGCCAGCTTAAGGTTCCCGAGGAGAGTGTCAAAGAGGCCTATCACTATATCCGCACCACACTCCACCCCTATCCGGCACAGACCTATAGCGTGACCCAAAGCTATGGACGCTCAAGTCATGGCACAAGTTATATTCGTCCTGACATCATCATTCGCCAGGGAGAGAATGGTCTTGAAATTGAGCTGGTGGAAGAGAGACGCTATCACTTCTCGATTGGCTCACGCTATCCCCTCCCAACCAGCGAGGCCCCCAGCAACGATATGCAACGCTACATACACTACCATAACGACCGCGCAAAGTTCTTTATTGACTGCGTCCAACGCCGCTGGCAAACGTTGCGCCGCGTCGCAGAGCTGGTCGTCAACTACCAGCGCGAATTTATCGAGAAAGGGGTGCGCTACCTCCGGCCACTCACACGCGCAGAGGTCGCGACGCGCTTAAGCCTGGATGAGGGCACCGTCAGCCGCGCGACAGCTAATAAATACGCCCTGCTCCCTAATGGGCGTCTGTTCCCCCTGGCAAACTTTTTCGATGGCTCGCTGGGAGTCAAGGACATGTTACGCGAACTGATTCACTCTGAGGAGGCGCGCCACCGCTATAGCGACGATGAGCTGGCTCGTTTGATGACCGCTCAGGGTATTCCCATGGCCCGGCGTACCGTAACCAAGTATCGCGAGGAGATGGGTATAGGTTCTTCACGGGAGCGCAATCGCGCTCCCGTGAAGAACCTATGAATGCCGGGTTCCTGAATACGTTTGCATGTGGCGCTCTCGTCACTTCACCCGTTCGAGCAATCCCTGAGCGCTTTCAGGATCGACGTAGAGCGTTCGCTCACGCTCATAGACAACCATGCCGGGACCACCACCCTTCATATGGCGCACGTGGCGCTGCAACGTGTAGTCGACCGGGGCATTGGTAATACCACGCGCCTGGCTATAATATGCCGCCAGGCTCGCGGCCTGGTCAATCGTGCTGCGTGGGATCTCACGTCCGGCCGCTTTGACAATGACATGCGCCCCCGGCACACCACGCGCGTGCAGCCAGACATCATTGCCGCTCGCCTGGTGGAAGGTGACCTCCTCGTTCTGGCGGCTGTTCTTCCCAACCAGGAGCGTAAAGCCTTCGCGGCTCTGGAAAGAGAGCGGCACACCGCCACCGGGTGCGGCGGTCTTTCCTTTGGCGCCTTTACCTCCCTTGGCAGGCTTGCCTTTCTTCGCCGCCTTCAAGGCCTTCTTGTCCAGGGCAGCCTTTCCACGAATGTAGCCCGCCGCCTGGACCTCTGCCTTCACCAGGGCCACCTCAGGGGGCGTTTCAGCCAGCGAGAGATCCAGCAAGAGCTGTTCGATGGTCGCCAGCTCCGCGTTGTTCTGCTCGATCTGATCCGGCAGGAGTTCCAGGGCGCGTCGGAGCTTGTGATACTTGTTGAAGAGGCGGTTGGCGTTGCCTACAGCATCAAAACGGGGGTCCAGGGTCATACTCACCCTGGGTACATTCCCGCTCTCATCCTCTTCAAAATAGTTCTCCAGCTCGACATTCACCTGGCCTTGCACCACCTCGTGCTGGTGGGCCAGCAACAATTCACCCTGGAGGCGATAGCGCGCCGCCTCTTCGGAGGAGGCCATCTCCTGGCGTAGGAGTTCGGCCTTACGCATACAGCGATCACGCTGCGTCTGGAGTATCTTGCGCACCGGTGAGCGTACCCCATCCATGGCATCCCGCCACTCGGCGCGCGCGAAATAGTCATCCAGCACGACATTGATCGAGGGCGACGAGCGGAAGGTGACATCTTCACGGGCCGCGTATTGCTCCAGTTGATAGGCGGCAAAGGCCAGAACCTCTTCGCGGGCCTCCAGCCCCTCGCCTGCCTTCTCACGCACCACCAGTTGCGGCTGCCACTGATGGCTTTCATAGAGCGAGGACAGATCACGAATGACCCAGGCCAGCTCCTCCCAGGTTGCCTCACTGGCCTCTTCGACCGGCAGCTCGGCGTTCTCTGCCGCCCGGTAGACCATTTCGCGGGCCAGCAGCGGGCTACATCCCTCCAGGTGGCGCGTCAGCAATTGCCAGAGTGTCGCCTTCGCTGGCCCCTTCTTACGCTTCTTCTGCGGCTCTGTACTCGCCTCTTCTGGCTGTTCAGCGGCACAGATCGCCAGTTGGGCCGCCGTCACGGTCAAAGGATCGAGGCGCGGCAACGTCTGGCCCGCCAGGGTGCGCTGCTGGGGTGGTGGGGCGACGTAGGGGACATTCGGCGTGATCACGCGATAGCGGTTCACCTCCGCGCTTACACGCTTGAGGCTACCCAGGATCATCCCCCCCTCGTCACAGAAGACAATATTACTGATACGCCCCATAATCTCAATGATCAGGCGGAAGCGCGTACGCTCCTCGCTCTCGGGCGAGCTGCGATAGCCCGCAATAATCTCAATCACGCGCTCGCCACGTGGCTGCTTGACCGCTTCAATACGTGCGCCTTCCAGGTATTTGCGCAGCAACATCACAAACGCAGGCGGCTCGCTGGCGATGCGAGGGGGTTTACGCGCCGTGATATGCGCACGCGCCAGTTGGGGATGGGCAGAGAAATAGACCCAATAGTTGCGTCCGCCTCCCTGCTCCTCCCCCTGGGGACGGGGGGCATAGCACTGCAACGCCAACGCATACTCAGTAGGCTGAATGATAGTATCGATACGCGCCCCCATCAGCAGCATACGCCACTCATCTGCGACGGCCGCCAGGGTCATGGCATCTACATGCATAAGACGTTCCAATCTAGACTTTTGCTGCGCGTAAAAACAAGCAAGCAGCAATGAACAGGCAAGCACATTTTTGCTTTGGTGCAGCCTGCTTCGTGTTGTACAATATCACTAAGCTCTTATTCCGAGACCCAACGTCACTGGCGTGACTAACGCTTCCCCATTCGGGAACCACCTAACCCCCATTCGGGGGCAAGCGGCCGCGCGCTCAGGGTGTCGGATCAGTAGTAATGAGCGTTGCACTTTAGTGGTGATCGCCTCTTGCCGAATAGCTATTGTAGAGGGGTAGAGACACCACTGTCAAAATACGCTCGCTGATGCACCACAGTATAACAAAGTGTTGGCTGTTCGTACATCAACCCTCAAAACATCCAGATCTGCCGGGAAGAGAAACATGCATATTGAGACAGGTTCTACCGTACCTCAACCATCTGATAAATCACATCTCGATACCTCTCATAAACGTGGTCTTCTGTTTGTGCTTTCAGCCCCCTCAGGGACAGGAAAAGATACGGTTATTCAAGCGCTCAAAGCGCAAGGGATGGACTTTCACGTGGTGGCGTCCGTTACCACACGTGCTCCCCGCGCCGGGGAGAGCGAGGGCAACCCTTATCACTTTGTGAACCAAGACACATTTGATCAACTGGTAGCCAATGATGAATTACTTGAGTATGCCAACGTACATGGTAACTGGTACGGACAACCCAAGCAACAGATTCGCGACCATCTGAGTCAAGGGCGTGATGTCCTGCTCAAGATAGATGTTCAGGGAGCGGCAACCATTCGCCACAAGCTTTCTGAGGCAATCTTTCTATTTCTGGTTCCCGGCTCATTTGAAGAGCTTGCCTACCGCCTGACCAGGCGGCAGACAGAGACAGAGGATGAGAGACAACGTCGTCTTCTTGATGCTCAAACAGAACTGGCACAACGCAATCACTATGACTACGTCGTAGAGAACCGCCAGGGATATCTAGACAAAGCTGTCGAGCAGGTACGCGCCATTATACTTGCTGAGCACTGTCGCACACAACCCAGATATGTCACGCTTTAGCACCTGACAATAGAAGGAGGATTGCTTTGGAAGAACGTTTTGAACAGTCCGGGACACGCGAACGCAACCTGGGCATGGAATTGATACGCGTCACTGAAGCCGCTGCCCTGAGCGCTGGTCGCTGGATGGGTAAAGGCAATAAAGAGATGGTAGACCAGGCAGCCGTCGATGCCATGCGTCATGCCGTCGATGGTGTCGATATGGACGGCGTCGTCGTCATCGGCGAGGGCGAAAAAGACGAGGCCCCCATGCTCTACATCGGCGAGCACGTCGGAAATGGGCATAAGCCCGAAGTAGATGTCGCCGTTGATCCCGTCGATGGCACGCGCCTGCTGGCGCTCGGTTTGCCTGGCGCCCTGGCCGTGGTCGCGACAGCGGAACGTGGCACGATGTACTCTGCCCCTCCTGGAGTCTTCTACATGGAGAAGATCGCGGTCGGACCCGCCATGCGCAACGCTATCGACATCAATGCGCCCGTCGCAGTCAACCTGGACAGGATCGCGCGCGCACGCGAGGCACGCATCGACGACCTGACAGTGGCCATCCTGGACCGCCCGCGCCACTCTGAGATTATTCGCCAGGTACGCGAAGTGGGGGCTCGCATTCGCCTTATTGGTGATGGTGATGTCGCCGCCGCCATCCAGGCCGCGATGGAAGATTACCGCGGTATCGACGTCTTGCTGGGTATTGGTGGCGCGCCTGAAGCGGTTCTCGCCGCGGCTGCTATTAAATGTATCGGGGGCGAGATTCAGTGTAAGATCTGGCCACGCAACGACCAGGAGCGTGAGAAGCTCAAGGCCGATGGTATTGATCTCAGCCAGGTCTACCGCACTGATGACCTGGTCAAGGGCAACGACGTGGCCTTCGCGGCCACAGGCATTACCACTGGTGAACTGCTCGATGGCGTCCAGTATTTCGGCTGGGGCGCACGTACCTCCTCTGTGATGATGCGTTCCCGCTCTGGCACGGTTCGCTATATCCAGGCCCGCCACAAGTGGCGCAAATCCAGCCAGGCCCAGTAAAGTTGTGAGTATGAGACGGCCTGGCGGCCGAAGGCCGCCAGGCCGTCTCATACTCATTTACCTCTACAGGCGGCGCAAACGCTCAATGACGGCGTCGGCAACCTGTGATGTTCCCACCGCCGTGGGATCGTCTGGGCGCGGCTTGAGATCATAGGTCACATACTTTCCTTCCGCGATCACCTGCATTAAGGCCTTCTCCAGGCGCACAGCGGCCTCTTTCTCACCCAGGTGCCGCAACATCATGACCCCGGAAAACATCATCGCCATCGGGTTGACCTTATTCTGACCCGCGTACTTAGGCGCACTCCCATGTACCGGCTCAAACACCGCGTACTGGCTCCCAATATTCGCCCCAGGAGCCACTCCCAGGCCACCAATCAAGCCTGCCGAGAGATCTGAAATAATATCACCATACAGGTTAGGCAATACAAGCACATCATACATCTCTGGCTTCTGCACCAGTTGCATGCACATATTATCCACGATACGATCCTCGTGCTGGATATCGGGATACTCCTTCGCGACCTCGTGAGCCGTCGCGAGAAAGAGGCCATCAGAAAGGCGCATAATGTTTGCTTTATGCACAATCGTGACCTTGCGCCGGTCATTGGCACGCGCATAGTCGAAGGCGAAGCGCGCAATGCGTCGCGTCGCCAGCACAGAGATATA
Source organism: Ktedonobacter sp. SOSP1-85 (assembly GCF_016587415.1). Classification (GTDB taxonomy): domain Bacteria; phylum Chloroflexota; class Ktedonobacteria; order Ktedonobacterales; family Ktedonobacteraceae; genus Ktedonobacter. Next base: position 1,294,137 of record NZ_BNJI01000001.1, read on the forward strand.
CTTGATGCTCAACGCGGAATGGGGATCGAGTTTCTGACCTGTGGTGCGCTCAATAAGCTCTAATAGTTCTTCCTGGTGTGATGTCCCACGCTGAAACTCAATACCCGCGTAGAGGTCCTCCGTATTCTCGCGTACAATGACGAGATCAATATTCTCATAGCGCGAGCGCAGGCCAGGATAGGTCTTGGCGGGCCGCAAGTTCGCGTAGAGATCTAGCTTCTTGCGCAACGTCACGTTCGCGCTGCGTTGACCGCGCCCCACAGGGGTAGTGATTGGCCCCTTTAATCCCACCTTCGTCCGCTTAATCGATTCCAGCACATCATCAGGCAGAACCGTCCCCTGCTTCTCCAGCATCTCGCTTCCAGCCTGACGCACATCCCACTCAAATTCGATCCCGGTGGCCTCGAGCACGCGCCTTGTAGCTGTTGTAATTTCCGGACCTGTGCCATCCCCCGGTATCAAGGTTACGGTGTGCGGCATGGGCATGAATAGTCCTCCACAAAAATGCCATCCAGAAAGGTGGAATCTTATCCCACAAAATATGTCAACTTTCTGTGATTATATCACTTTTACGCGATCTCTGGTATGAAAGGCAAAATGGCCATCAAGGCCGCACAAAAGTCATGCATACCCTGCTCGGGGGAAGGCTGACGAGTGCCGTCCACACGCCTATAAAAAAGAAAGCGCCCCCAGGAGCAGGTGTCCGCCTGCTCCTGGGGGCGTGGTATACATTGGCTACTCCGTGGGGAGGGTCGCTGTTTTTTTGCTGGCCGCAGTGGCACGCTTGGTCGTAGTACTCTTGGCCGTGGTACTCTTGGCAGCGGTTTTCCTGGTTGTGGCTTTCTTAGCCGGTGATTTCTTCACACTGGCGGTGGTACTCGTCTTTTTGCTTGTGCTGGTAGCTTTCCTGGTGGTTGTCGCCGAGGTCTTTTTGCGCGTGGCAGTCTTGCCATTAGCGCTCGCCTGCGCCTCATCCTCAGTCGAGGCCGCACTGGCAGCCGATTTTTTACTCCGCGTCGCAGTCGTCTTTTTGGCGGCTGAGCCATCGGGTGTAGGCTGCTCTTCCGTCTTCCGCTGGGGCAGGATGACCTCGTTATAGCAGACAGGGTCCTGGCCAACCTTCGGTATTACCATCAGGCCACCGCAGTTGGGACAGGGATTGGGCGCGGGTTTCTCCCAGATGGCAAAATTACAGGTTGGGTAATTGTTGCACCCGTAGAAGAGCCGCTTGCGCTGCTTCGTCTTGCGCTCTACCAGGTCGCCACCACACTGGGGACAGAGCGCCCCAGTCTTATTGACAAACGAGCGACGATAGCGGCATTCAGGGAAACCAGAGCAAGAGATGAAGCGCCCGAAGCGCCCGTTACGAATGACGAGGTGACGCCCACAGTCGGGGCAGAGTTCATCCATCTCCTCAACCGGGGCCTGCACCCTATCCATCTCCGCTTCGGCCTTTTCCATGGTGACCTTGAAATCGCCATAGAAGTTGCGCAGGAACTCGATCCAGGAACGGCGTCCCTCCTCTACATCGTCGAGTTTACGCTCCATATCCGCGGTAAAGTTGGTATCGACAATGTCGGGGAAGTGTTTATTCATCACCTCATTGACCGTCGCACCTAACCAGGTCGGCATGAAGCGTCGCTGCTCTTGTTCCGCATAGCCACGATCCTGAAGCGTACTAATGATCGGGACATAGGTACTTGGACGCCCGATACCTTGCTCCTCAAGCTCTTTAATCAGGCTAGCTTCGGTAAAGCGGGGCGGGGGCTGCGTAAAGTGCTGCTCCGGTTTGAGCCCATGAAAATCCAGGTCCTCGCCAACCTTCATAGTTGGCAAGAGTTTCTCGTCCTCCTCACGCGGCCAGACGGCGTAGAAGCCCGGAAATTTCAAGTTCGAACCCGTCGCGCGGAAGACGTACTGCCTGGCACCGATATCCGCACGCACGGTATCAAAGATGGCGGGAGCCATAAAGCTCGCAACAAAGCGATTCCAGATCAGCGTATAGAGCTTATACTGCTCGGGCGAGAGGTAGGACTTCACGCTCTTTGGTGTCAGCGAGACATCGGTTGGGCGAATGGCTTCGTGCGCGTCCTGCGTTGTGGCCTTGGCCTTGCTGGTGCGCCCTCCGCCAACATACTCCTGACCGTATTCCTGCGAGATAAAGCCCTTCACCATCTTCTGCGCCTCGTCAGAGATACGTGTTGAGTCTGTACGCATGTAGGTAATCAAGCCCTGGTGCCCACGCTCGCCCAGTTCGATACCCTCATACAACTGCTGTGCCAGGCTCATCGTCCGCTTCGGCTTAAAATAGAGACGCGAAGAGGCATCCTGCTGCATAGTACTGGTCGTATAGGGGAAAGGTGGCTGGCGACGCTGCTCGCGCTCCTCATATTTCAGGACACTATAGGTCGCGCCCTTGAGATCGGAGAGAATCGTATCGGCCTCCTCTTTAGAAGAGACCTTGATACGGCCTTTCTTCACAACCTTGCTGCCACTGGCAGCGGCAGGACTCTCCTCGCCCTCAGTTGACGACTCAGAGGCATTCAAGGCCTCCAGGTCATTTAAGCGCGCGATCAATGATGCTTCGAAACGCTCGGGACGCTGCTGTTTACTGAGCGTCGCAATAATGCTCCAATACTCGTCAGGCACAAAGGCCTGAATCTCGGCCTCGCGATCACAGATCAAGCGCAGGGCGACTGACTGGACACGGCCAGCACTGGTACCCGACTGGACACGCCGCCAGAGCAGGGGACTAATTTTATACCCGACCAGGCGATCCAGCACGCGTCGCGCCTGCTGGGCGTTAAACAGATCTTCATTAATACGGCGCGGCTGCTTGATAGCTTCTTGCACAGCGCGCTTGGTAATTTCATGGAAGACCGCACGATGAGGATTTTTCAAGCCCAATACATTTTGGAGTGACCAGGCAATAAACTCGCCTTCACGATCCGGGTCGGGCGCAAGGAACACTTCATCCGCGCGCTTGGAGGCCGCCTTAAGCTCATCGATCAGGCGGTCTTTTTTCTCGATCACCTCATACTTGGGCGTAAAGTCTTTGCGCGTATTAACTCCCAACCCCTTTTTCGGCAAATCAACAATATGGCCCATTGAGGCCCGGACCTCGAAGTCTCGCCCCAAGAATTTTTCAATAGTCTTTGCCTTGGCTGGCGACTCTACAATCACTAATTTCTTTGCCATCGACCTTATCCCCGACCTTCGTTATTTCTCAGCTTGACTACCATAAACCATGCACAACAATCTTCCTTCAGTCGAAACACGCAAATACCTGATGAATATTTCCAAAGCATAGAATAGCATAGTCTGACAAGTCGCTACCCTATACTAGCAAAATCGTCGGGTAACCGCAAAAATTTTCTTAAGAAGCATACCACATTCTGGCAAGAGGGCCATCTCTTGACCCCCACGGAACTTACATGCTATTCTGCATTCAGCCATACTATAAATAAGATACAATACACAGCGCTGACTCGGAGGGAGAATATGCGAAAGAATAAATCGTCTCAGCCAGTGGAACAGGAGCGGAACACATCGGAAAGAGAAGAGACCGCGAATCGCACATCGCTTACCCGGACCCGGCGTAACCTACAGAGTCAGCTATCAACCAGGTCTCAGGGTAAGCAATTACGCGCAGGACTGGCCGTGGTCGCGGGCCGCACCGCGGGCGCCCTCAGTCGCCGTCTCCATGTCGGTGGAGGCACGAGCATTGTTGGCATCGTGGCTCAGCGGATGTATCCAGGTATTGTAGAACACCTGGCAACCCAGCTTGAACATGGCAGTATCATTGTCACTGGTACTAATGGTAAGACAACGACGAGTGGCTTCATCGCGAACATCATCCGCGATGCGGGCCTGCGCGTCTGGCACAATAAAGAAGGCTCCAACCTGATGCGCGGCATCGCCAGTTCCCTGGTCATCCGTGCCCTCCCGAGCGGAAAGCTCAAACGCTCTGGCAAGGCTATCTCCATTCTGGAGGTCGATGAGGCCACGCTCCCCCAGGTCACACAGGCCATCACTCCGCGTGTACTCCTCTTTAACAACCTCTTTCGCGATCAACTGGACCGCTATGGCGAGGTTGACAGCATCTCCAGTCAGTGGCAGAAGACGCTGCAAAACCTGCCCACAAGTACCATCCTGGTCTTAAATGCCGACGACCCAACCACGGCGCAGTTGGGAAGAGATTTCGCGGGACAGGTCGTGTACTATGGAGTTGATGATCTCTCTCTGGACCTGAGCCACAAGCAGGAGGATGAGCAACACCAGGTCATTGATAGCCGCACCTGCCCCCTGTGTGGCAAGGAATATGTCTATGACGCACGTTTCTATAGCCATATTGGGCACTACCATTGCCCTAATGGGGACTGGTCGCGTCCGCAGCCACAGGTACGGGTCACAAAAATCCAGCCCGAAAGCTTCGACCGCCAGCGTTTACATATCGCCATTGGTGACATAGAACATGAACTTGTCGTACCCTTGCCTGGGATTTACAATATCTATAATACGCTAGGCGCCATCGCAGTTGCCGAGGCCATCAAGTTACCCTGGATACCTATGCAAACGGGTATTGAACGCTTCAAGCCGGTCTTTGGCCGGGGTGAAAGCATTGATGTCGAAGGACGCACCATTCGCTTGCTGCTTGCCAAAAATCCAACGGGTTTCAATGAGGTGCTGAGAACCCTCTTTAGTCCTACAAGAGAAGAGGAGCATACGGCACTTACTACTGAGGTAAGCATAACCCACGCCACACACGCGGGCGAAACAACAACTGGCACCACTGTTGAATCCAGCCAGCCAGAGAAGCCAACTGAAGTGACTTCTTTACCAACTTCAGATAAGAGACATGTGTTCTTTGTGCTCAATGATAACACCGCGGACGGGCGAGATATTTCCTGGATCTGGGACGTAGATTTTGAGAGGGCTGTGGGCAATGTTGCCTCAGTCACCATTTCAGGGACGCGCGCACGCGATCTGATGCTCCGTCTCAAGTACGCTGGCATCGCCGAAACGCAGATGCGGCTTATTCCCTCCACGCCACTACGCGCGGAGCGTGAGAAACATATGTCCAGGCGCAAACGCTCACGTGCGAAAGGACAGGCAGAAGGGAGCGAGAGTTACCCTGCTGGCCCCTCCACACGTGTCTATGGTGTTCAACAAGCGATACGCATTGCCCTGGAGCAAACACCCGAGAGGGAGACATTGTTTGTAGTTCCAACGTATACCGGATTATTAGAAATTCATCGTCTTTTAGAAGAGCAGGGCCTCGCACCCCGCTACTGGGAAGGAAGAGACGCATGACGCACGCTTCCGTCAAGCCTCTCACGCTGACCCTCGGGCACCTCTATCCAGATCAATTGAATCTGTATGGTGACCGTGGCAATATTATGACGCTTCAACGCCGGTGCCAGGCTCGCGGCATTGAACTTCGCGTTGTTGGCTTGGGCATTGGAGATGCCCTGGCTCCCGATGAGTATGATATGCTCTTTATCGGGGGCGGGCAGGATAAAGAACAGGCGCCCGTTGCCCAGGATCTCTATGATCTCAAAGGCATCGGCTTATGGGCGGCCGTAGAAGATGATATGCCTGTTCTTGCGGTATGTGGCGGCTTTCAGCTGCTGGCGCACTACTATCGACCCGCGGAGGGGCCAGACATGCGTGGGCTGGGCGTTTTTGATGCCTGGACCCTGCACAAGGGGAAACGCGTCCCTCGCTGTATTGGCGATATTGCTCTCAATTGGAATGGTTCCACACTGGTGGGCTTTGAGAATCATGGTGGTCGCACCTACCTGGGTACGGCCAAACCCCTGGGAAAAGTACTCAAAGGCTCTGGCAATAACGCCGAGGATCATACCGAGGGAGCCATTTACCGCAACGCTTATGGCACCTATCTGCATGGCTCACTCCTGCCCAAAAATCCGCACTTCGCGGACCATTTACTCTCACTGGCACTCAAACGTAAATATGGTGGCGAATATTACCGCGTTGTAGCCGAGTCTCCTCCCGCGAGCAATGGCTATTCGTCGGCGACTCTCCCTGAAAAGTCTGGAGAAACATCTGGAGAATCAATAATGGTGACGGCAGTTATGGAGGAGGAACCGCTCTCGCCTCCCTCCTTCCAACTCGCACCATTGGATGATAGACTGGAGTGGGAAGCCCACGCCTATATTCTTGAGCGCCTTGGCCTGCATCATGCCGCCGCAGCCACCATACGCGCCCATATACAGGAGTAGGTGCTTCTCCTCGTCACTAAGGATGGAGTTATGAGCACAGATCGGTCTCTGGCGCGTTGCTCGTTTTGCGGACGCCATGCCTCAGAGGTAAAGCATCTTGTCGCAGGACCTGGAGCAGCCTACATCTGCGATGAATGCCTACAATTGTGTAATGAAATATTGAAGGACCCTGCTCCATTCTCGCCTCAAGCCCTGGAACTGGCCTCGCGCCCTCCAGTAGTCGTTGCTGCCCCGCAAACCACGCCCACTCCTGATAAGGAGAGCGCTCCGCCTGCCCCCCAGCATAAGCCACATCGCGTCATCACGCTCGAAGTTGAGCAAAAGCAGCAGGGGATGACGCTGCTCCTCCAGCAACTCTGCTATTATGCGCAACACTTTGAAATCCATTATCTCTGGATTCGCCCTCCATTCCCTGCTGGCTTCGCCTTTGTGCCACGCCTCATCTTCTCGCTGCATGCCGACACTGGCGCGCAGTGGGCCGGAGATCGTGGGGGCATGATCGTGGCCCGCACAGACCTGGGCAATGATCCAGAGCATACCGTGTACCAGGGAAGTGCGCGCTTCCGCCCGCTCCCAGAGCCAGAGGTAAAGCAGCTACTTGTGCGAGCAGCCGATCCCCTTGGTCAATTCGAGACGCCAATTCTGCCTCCCTGGGAATTTGAAGTCCACATTCCCTAGAGACCCGAGGTTGCTAAATACAGGATGTGGGTGTGGTGAGGGGCAATTGCCCCTCACCACACCCACATCCTTTGCTCTTGTAAGATCTTATTCCGAAACCCAACGCCACTTGCGTGTCTAGCGCTTCGCGCTCAGGGTTTTCGGATAAGTAGTAAGCGCCATAGGCGCGAAAACGTACGTTGAAAGTAGATTTTTTGACACTCCGCCTGGATACATCCAGGGGATTCTTCCTTCATCCAGAGGGCTTGCCCTCTGAGGATCGCTCCTCAGAGCGTAGAGGTCCGCCTGTCCAGAAGCGTTGCAAGAACCGAAGTTCTCAGGTTTCCGCATGCCCTACGGTACCAACCACGTTTCTTGTGGTGTATGAAGCTAAACCAACCGTGAGGTGGGTATCGTGCCTCATCGTCTACAAGACGAATCTCTTTGCAATAGCTTCATTTGTATTGATGAGTATATCAGATGTTCTCATCAAAAGCAAGAGGGAAGGGCCATTCATCTCCTGGATACATCACAGGGGCTTTCTGGCCCATGAATGTAAAGCCTTTGTATATGGCACTGACCAGCCCTTATTCCATAGCTGGAATTAACAAGCCATAGCCGCCCTGCTCCAGGCGATACATCACATTAACGCTACTGGTCTCCTCATTATAAAACGGGTAGTACGAAGCGCCATCCTTCTCCATCAGCGCAATTACTTCTTTGTCGGTCATCGACCTGGTTGGTAGGCTCTTGATCTCAACAATTTTTGACCAGATCTGCTCGTTCTCTTGCTCCTCCATCATGAGCTGGTCAATAGCAGGCTCCTCTGTAGGAGAGTGTAGCTCCTCTTCAAGCGAAGAGAGGCGCCCGGTACGTGAAAGTTCAAGCGTCTTGATGCCAGGCGTCTGGTGCTGGCGACGTCGCGTCAAACGATCTTTTTCACGACCAAGTTGGTACTCGATTTTATCTATAACAATATCGAGCGCTGCATTTGCGGTGGGGGCGCGTTCCTCGCTACGCGCGGCATGCACATGTCCATGTGCGGGAAGGGAGATTTGTACTGAGAAGCGATCCTGTGCGCTTTTGGTCTGCTCTTCCGCAACCGTAACTTGCACAAGTACGTCCTCATCAATTAAGCGGGAGAGGCGCTGAATTTTGCGCTCAATACGCTGGCGCAACTGTGAGGAGACGTGCATCTGTCGGCCTTTGATGATGATCTGCATAGTGTCCTTCCTCTTTCCGATCCTACAACACAACACAACAAACGGAACAGAAGATTCTCGCCGAAGGTAGATGTACAGACATATTATACATCATTTCCCAAAGAGAAAAGAAACACATTGCAGCAAAATCACCAAGGAGCCTTTTAAAAGGCTAAACGTAGCTTTTCTCAATTCCGAGAGCCCCGCAAGCACGAGAACTTCCGCTCACGCCCTCCCCTGGAGCAATGCTAAAAAAAATGTAACAAACATCTATAGGCTTTTAATATATTTTCACTTTTCTCATGCTATAATTCGTTTCCATCGCAGAACATTTGATGAACGATGTTTCATATTTGCACGGCATAAATTCATACAATGTTCAGGGCATGATGTTATTATATTAAAGACTTACATACACATTTGGCGATTTTTTCGGAAACGTGGCAAAAGGTGTGCCATCATAGCGATGGTCTATGTGTCATGAAAGGAGAGGCGGCGCTCGCCCAGCCAGATTGATAGACAACGATCAAGAGGAGATGTCTCTCGTTTACGTGCGAGGGAGCACCGGTGGCAGGGGGTGAAGCGCCGCGTTGATCAATGAAAGCTATACCAAACGATCAGCATATTACCTATCAGTTGCAGTATCGTAAATGTGGCAAAGCTTCGTGCAGCACCTGTCGCAATGGCCCTGGCCATGGTCCCTACTGGTATGCCTACTGGCGTGAGGGCTCGCGCTTACGCTCAGGCTATGTGGGGAAGGTCCATCCTCAATTACAACAGCAGCAACCTGATGAACAGACTGAGTCAAACGTGCCAAATGCGGACACACGTCTGCAAAAACTGGCTACGGCCCGCTCTCGCTAAGGAATGTCTCCTAAGCATATCCTCCAATGCGCCAGGTTGTGATAAAATATGCCTATTACACACAAAATAGTATTGGAGGACATACCATGAAATGTCCTTATTGCGGATGTGGCGAATCTCGCGTAAAAGACTCTCGTGACATCGGTGACGCAATTCATCGACGCCGCGAATGCGAGCACTGCAAAGGGCGTTTCAGCACCTATGAGCGGGTTGAAAAAGTACCTTTGATGGTCATCAAACGCGATCAGCGACGTGAGGCATTCGACCGACAAAAACTTTATGCAGGTCTGCGCAAAGCCTGTGAAAAACGACCGCTACCAGCTAGCGAAATAGAGAAAGCGGTCGAAGAAATTGAACAGGAGCTTGATCGCTCCGGCAAACAAGAGGTTGCCAGTAGCGTTATCGGCGAACTGGTTATGGAGCACCTGCAACATCTCGATAAAATCGCATATATTCGCTTTGCCAGCGTCTATCGCTCATTTACCGATGTAGAAACAATGTTTGAAGAGATGCAAAAGCTGTTGCATCGCGACACAACCCCACAGACTGATACGCAGGATCAATCTCGACAAAAATAAGCTATAGAGTACGGTGAAGTGATGGGTCCAGGCAGCCTGTGGTTGCCTGGACCCATCACTTCACCTCCTAGAAATAGTTTGGCCCAATGGCGTCACTTAATCGTGCTGGCGCGCCTCTGCCTTGCGCAGACGCCGACTGAGGGCAGCCAACAACTTCAAGGTAATATCGGGGTGTGAGCGTAAGATACTTCGGAACTCCCACACGGGCAATACGAGTACCGTCACATCCTCTGCCGCGACAACCGTCGCCGAGCGTGGCAATTCATCAAGAAGTGCCATCTCGCCCAAAACTTCGCCGACACCTGCGCTGCCAATAACCTCTTCGGCTCGGTCGGAATTGTTTGCCTGGCTGATACGCACATTGCCTTGCGTCAATACATACAGGGCAACCCCAGGATCACCTTGCGAAAATAATGTGGAACCCGCGCTAAATGTGCGCTCCTGGCAGTTCTTTGCAATCTCTTGCAACTCTTTCTTATTTAAAGTGGAAAAAAGGTCTACACGCGAGAGGATGTCTTCTTTCATGGTTTTACGGCTCCTTCGGCAACGTATTTGACCCGGTACATAAAAGACGGCTCAATGCTTGCCTGATTCTTTTACTATCGTAGCAGGTATTCTATCACATTCCTGCGCGCTGGTCACCTGCTTCATAGCTTTTTGACTTTTTGACTTTCTGGACCTCAGGCACTACAATGAATCTAGAAAAATAAGCCTATTCAATTTACATCCACTGACTCACCGTCTGAGGAATAGATATACGATGTCTACACAGGATACAGAGAAACAACTCAAGGATCGCCAACAGGCAGAAAAACGTCTGCAAGCAGGGCTGGAAGCATATAACGAAGGCAAACTTGACCAGGCCTCTGACGCCTTTGGCGACGCAGAGATACGCTTTCGCCTCCTTGGAGAGTTTAAACGCGCAGGCGATAGCCGCATGCTCATCGCCGAGGTACAGCGCGAAAACAATGCCCCGGAACAGGCCATTACCAGCTATCAGCGCGCAATCAAATTTTACCGCGACTCAGGCCATCCGCTCAGCGAAGCTGGCGGTCTACTCGCTATCGGGCACCTCGAACGCCAGCTTGCACACCTGGATCGCGCTCAGGACACCTATCAGAAGGCACAACAGATCTATCGCGCCCATACATACCCTCAGGGGCTGGGCAACACCGAGCTCGCCCTTGGACACATCGAGCTCCAGCGCGGCAATAGCGCCTATGCCGCTGAACACTACCAGGATGCCGTCCACTATTACAAAGAGTCTAACGACCGCATCAATCTTGCAGATGCCAGTCGTAGCCTGGCGGATGTCCAGCGTATGCAGCGCAAATTTGATGAGGCACTGAAGGGCTATCAAGAGGCACTGAATATCTACCAGGGCACCAATGATATCTTTGGTACCATTGATGCTCAACTCGGGCTGGCACGCATCTACCTGGAACGCGAAGAGCTTGAGACAGCCGCCAACCTGTTCGCTGAGGCCTACAAAACATCAAGCGCGCTTGAGTATGAGCTGGGCGAGGCCGACGCCAACCTGGGCCTGGCCGAGACGATGCTCCTGCGCAACGAAGTTGACCAGGCCTTAACAGGCGCACAGACCGCGCTCGATCTCTACACCAAACAGCACAACGCCCTGGGCAACGCCAATGCCAATCGTGTACTGGGCGAAGTAAATACCCGCCGTGGTCAGCTCACATTCGCCAATTCCCTGCTCGAACGCGCTGCCCGCACCTACAAAGCCATTGCGTACCGTGTGGGGCAGGCCGAAACAACCACCAGCCTGGGTGAGGTGCAATATCGTCGTGGCTTCGCGGAAAGCGCGCTTACCACCTTCGACGATGCACGGGCGCAGGCTCATAAGTTACAGAATGTGCTGGTCGAGGGGCGTGCCATTGTTGGGATCGCCAATACCTACCTGCACATGGGGAAGCTGCAACAGGCTCAGAGCGCCTATGCTGATGCCTCTAATCGCTGCGAAGAGATCGACCCGGTCGCCAGCGCAACACTGCGTGCCCAGGTCGCAGTTGGAGAGGCCCAGGTGGCCATCTATGGTGGTGATCTACACGAGGCCGAGCGTAGCCTGCAAAGGGCGCAGGAGGCCATACAACAAAATCTCCTGGCACAGCGTATCCAGCCCCAGGTCACATTGATCCAGGGAAAATATGCGCTGACGAGCGGCGACTTTGCCCAGGCTGGCATGTTTTTCGAGCAGGCCAAAAATCAGGCTCAGCATGTGCAGGAGCCGCTGGTAGCAGCCCAGGCCCTGCTTGGTCTAGGGCAGAAACAGTTGGCAGAGGCTGAGCTGGATGCCGCGACCGAGACGTTGCTCGCAGCTGGTCGTCAGTTCCAGCTCCTGGAGAGCCTCGTCGGTGATGGCTCAGCGGTCCTTGGCCTGGCCCAGGTCAGCATCGCCAAATCCGCCTGGGATGAGGCCAGCGAAAATAGCGAGGCCGCAATCACGCGCTTCAAGCAGGCAGGACACACGCCAGGCCATGCCGATGCACTCCTGAGTCGCGGCCTCGCCAGGCGCGGAAAAGACGAGCTAGACGAAGCACTCAGCGACTTTGAAGAGGCCCTGCACCTGTACCACCAGACACGCCAGCCACTAGGCGTGGTCGACACGCGTTCAGCCCGCGCAAGCATCTACTTTAGACGTAACGAGTTCGACCGTGCTCGCGATGAAGAAAGTAAAGCGATCACCCAGGTTGAGCGAGTCATGAATACGTTGAGCAAGCCAGAGCATTGGAGCCTCTTCCTGCGTCAATATGTCGATCTTTACGCGCTGACCGCGCTGACTGATATACGCCAGGATCACGACGAACAGGCGCGTATTCTCGTCGAAAACTTTGCGCGTATCGCAGGCAGCCAAGGGATCATCGAGCATCTTCAGGGCTTTGAAAGCGCTATCCCCACCAGCGGTGAGGATCTCACCAACGAGGAGATACAGGCCAATAAAGACCTGGTACGACGTATTGGGCAACTTTATAAGGGCCTTAAATAAAAGTTTGTACAAAGAGGGCTGATCATGCGAAAATAGAGAGGCATCCTGTCACGACAGAACAGACGCTGGAAGTTGAACAGTTGATATAGAGGGGGGCAAGAAACATGCATCGACATGACGGACTGCCCTGTATTGGAGGAAATCATCGTTATGGCAATCCAATTCCTACGCGGTAATTCACAAGCACCCAAGGGGCATGCCATCTTTGTTGTGCGCAATCGCAACGATGCCAGCAATGTCTTTTGCACCTATTGCATCATACCCCCTATCCCTATGTCCATTGCGAAATATATTCCACCGCTGCTAGCGGCCCATCTCCCTACGGAGGAGCTGCAAGACAGTGACACGGTTTCTGGCATGCCGATTCCTCCCATTCCGGAAGAGGGCCAGACCCTGGAATATATGCAGCTCCTGGCGGAGCACCGCGATGATGATCTCTGCGACATTGGTAGCGTCAGTTCCAGGGATGACATGGCACGCATGAACCTGGCGGCCGAGGCATGTCAGGAATATGGGCAATTGTACACCTCGTACATTGCCACTATCCAGACCAGGAAACGCGAGGCGCAACAGTTTTCAGTGAAGGAACTGGATGCCGATTCCCTCGTCTTTCATGCCATGCCTGAAAGGCAGAAGTTGGCTGAGCTGGGCAAACTCATTGGGACAGCCCGGTACGCCATCGAGGGGCACGATCAGCAACTCTTACGCGAGACAGAGCAGCAGATGCAACGCATTGCGGGCACCCTGGCCGAGAAGTATCGCGGCTCTGAGCTTGTTACCGCAGCTGTCTCGCCAAACGAGCGTGGCGCCAGGCTCTCTGGTCTCTACCTCAGTCGAGCATATAAACTCCTCGACGAGGAATACGCAGATATTCCCGGCATTGAGCGAGACATTCGTGAATTAAAGGACGCGGGCTAGCTTCTGGCAGCCCGCCTCCTGCCGCACTCATACCCATAGCATTGCTCATGGGCTATGCTATGATGCAGGTATCATACCTATCTTTACAAAATATATTTTCTTGTAGGAGCTTATCCATGGCACAAGTTGAAATGAGGGTAGACCTCTCAAACGTGCTTAGCGCAGCGATTGAGGGCAATACAGAACAATTAATCGCCTCTGTGCGTGACATTTTACATGACACCAACTCACCCGATGTCCTCCTGGGACGCCTGGGTATGATAACCGTTCACGGGGACAGCGATGGGCATCCCGCCGCCGTGCTGGCTGCCGCGGCCATGCTGAGCCGCCTGATTCACTTTCTTCCAGAACCAGTGGACTCGACTGTTCCTGTCAAAGAGCGTGCCTTGCCGCTCTTTTTCCAGGCGGCCAGGTTAGCCAGAACCGCCTTGCGCGCGGGCGCTGGCGTCGAGCCTAACTATCCTGAGCCACTCTTCCCCAGCGATCTTGGCGAAAATACGACTGTTGGCGAGGCTCTGCGCAAAGCAGTGCACAGCAACGATGTCCTGGCCGTAGAACGCCTGCTCTTTGGGCTCTATGGCACTGGCGCGGATTACCGCACGATGGAGGTCCGGGCATTTGAGGCCGTTGCCGACACCTTCCAACATGGTGGGCACCCACTCATCTTCGCCGTGCGTGGTTTTCAGTTGCTTGATGCCGTTGAGTGGGGCGACCGCGTTCCCAACATCTTGCACTGGCTCGCGCCCCATCTGCCCCTCCAATCAAGCAGCGATGAGCCAGCCTGGGCGCGCACCGTACGCGATTTTGCCTCCAAGCCCGAAAATAGCATGAAGAGTGTACGAACGCGTCTCTCCACGCCCAAAGATGAGAATGCGCTGGAGCTTTATAAGCTCGTCAATAGCACCTCGGATACAATCCAGGTCTGCCAGGGTGTCTACAACACGGTGATCAAGAGCGAGACCTCACCTGTCGCCACGGCTGCGGTCATTGCGCTCTCAGCCGCTGAGCTACTGTGTACCCTCGACAACGCCGAACATGAGCAGTATATCAAGGCGGCCCATGGCCTACTCTTCGCCTCCGCCGTCCACCAGGTTATGCGCCGCGTGCAGGATGTAGAGGCTCTGCCCCTGCTCTATACCTCCGCAGCCTATGTCAGCGCGTTGCGCCAGGAGATCGCCAGCTCACCACTCAAGCAAACCGAGCCGACAGCGGCCGGTACCATTCCTGGCGGCGGTTTTATCGCCAGCTCTCAGCTTGAGACCCTTCAGGAGCAGCTCAAAAATAAAGACTTCGCTGGCGCCCTGGCGACCTCCCAGCGCTACCTGAAAGTTGGTCATGATCCGCGCGCGCTCTTTGGAGCTATCGCAATCGCCGCTGGCCACATCGACGCGACCAGGGATCAGGGACACACCCTGCAGATTGTTCAGGCGGCAGCGGAATCATATATGGCCTGGCCTAAAGCGCTGGCGACAACCAGTGCCGATGCCTTCCTCCATGTCGCCTTGCGCGCTATCGTTGGGGGGCCTCTCGACGAGATAAGCGTACGCTTCTAGCCGGGTAGAGGCATAGAGCTTGCATCCAAGAAGCTCCTGTATAGAGGAGAGGAGGCAAGCCTCTTTCGCAGCGAATAGCAATTTACGACCAGGTATGTGAGAAGTGACATGCCTACGACGTTATTAGAGTATAAGGGGCACGCGCGTTAAATACCCGTGCCCCTCTCTTATTGCGAGCAATCCAGCACCATATGCCTTTATTTTCGCTGTCCAGCCTCTTTCACACAATCACAAGCGTTAAAGGAGACACGCTTTATGTTTCCTACCAGGAAAACCGATCTCACCAGGCAATACCTCTATCTACCAGGGCTCTGTCTACTACTCGTCCTACTCAGCGCGTGTAGTCTCTTTGGGGATGCTTCACCACACATGGTCAAGGCTCCTGCGAACAAGCAGACCTATGTCATTCCTCAGGTGGGGATTACCGATCTTGATACTCTTGATCCGGCATTGGCGCATGATGATGCCTCAATTCATGCTGTCCAGATGCTCTATACGGGCCTGGTACAGCTCAACGATAAACTCGAAGTCGTACCTCAGCTCGCCCAGAGCTGGCAGACCGATAGTGACGGACTCACCTGGACCTTTAAACTCAAGCCACACCTGACGTTTAGTGATGGCACACCGCTCACCTCTGCTGACGTCGCCTACAGCCTCAACCGAGCGCTGCTCCCCGCGACCCAATCGACGGTCGCACCGTTATATCTCAATATTATCAAGGGTGCAAGCCAGGTCATCGCGGGCCGCAGTGCATCTATCATCGGCACAGGCGTTACGACGCCAGATGCCAATACCATCATGATTACGACAGAGCAGCCCGCCACGTATTTGCTTGCGCGCCTGAGCATGAATTGCGCCTACGTGGTTGAAAAAAGTATGGTCACAAAGTATGGCGCCCAATTTACTGACCATTTAAGCCAGGGAGGGGTCTCGGGTCCATTTCGCGTCGCAGACTATAAACATGGGCAATCCATTACCTTCTCCCCCAATACACACTACTATAATGCCAGGCCCCAGCTACAAAAAGTAACCTATCGCTTCTACCAGACTGCCCAGGAAGCCTATAAAGCCTATACCAATCGCCAGATCGATACCGCCAGCGTGCCCCTGGCCAACTACCAAAACGCGCGCAAACAGAAGGACTTTCACCAGGTTCCACAGCTCTGGATCAACTACTACACCATGAACTACCTGACCAAGCCCTTCGATAACGTGAAAATTCGCCAGGCCTTTGCCCTGGCCATTGATAAACAGGCCATCGTGCAAAACGTTTGGAAAGGGACCGCACTCCCGACAAATCATATTCTCCCTCAGGGTATGCCCGGATATAATGAGAAACTCACTGGTCCAGACCAGACGCAAAAGCTCTCTGGCAACCCCAAGCTGGCCCAAACCTTGCTCAAAGAGGGACTCAAAGAGGAGAATATTGCCAGCGTCTCCGATCTACCAGATATCGAGCTAAGTTACGCAACCGGGGTTCCTACCATCGCACAGGAGATCCAGGCAACCATTCAGC
Source organism: Ktedonobacter sp. SOSP1-85 (assembly GCF_016587415.1). Taxonomy (GTDB): domain Bacteria; phylum Chloroflexota; class Ktedonobacteria; order Ktedonobacterales; family Ktedonobacteraceae; genus Ktedonobacter. The sequence continues at coordinate 1,310,674 of NZ_BNJI01000001.1, forward strand.
AATGGCAGAAAGTCCTCAATATTTCCGTGAAACCAAACCCCATGGATTACAATACCCTCCTGGACAAGATAACGGCCTCATCCATGAATAACCAGGAGCTACAGTTGTGGGCGCTCTCCTGGATTGGTGAATATCCTGATCCACAGGACTGGCTCTCTTATCAGTTTGGGAAGGGCACAGTCAACAACAATATGAACTATGGCCAGAACTTTGGTCCGACGGCCGCCAAACAGCAGGTGTTACAGGACCAGCTCACCCGGGCCGATGGCCTCACCAATGCAGGTGGTCGACTCCAGGCGTACCAGCAGGCCGAGCAACAGCTTGTGAACGATGTTGCCTGGCTACCGATGGAGCAGGAAACAGCCATCTTCCTGCGTACCACCGATATCGTCGGTCTCGTTGATAACGGGCAGAATACCACCCCGCCTGATGATTGGGCCAAGATTTACCGCGTACAGGCAGGCTAAACTTACGCTGCAAGTTAAAGCACGACGCTACTAAAGTACGCGTCTACATATGAGGCGCCTCATATGTAGACGCGTACTTTAGTAGCGTCGTGCCATGTACGGCTCCATGCTACGGCACATCGCTTGAGATCCCACGTCTCTCCCTCTCTGTACACACCTCGTCTCGGCGATAAAACGCGAGCAACACCAGAAAGAAGAGCACAAGCCTGGACTGCTCTCCTCTACGCTTTTCCGACTCTGAACGCTTTATCAAAGGGAAAAATCAGGCCAAACTTTCTGGGCTTGATTTTTCTTAAAGAAATCTGAGAGATTGTGCAAAACATCAGCGTATATATACATGTATCCAATAATCACAATCTGCTCTTAAGTAGAAGTAACCTGCACAGAAAATGACTCTTTCTATAAGATTTGTTTTCTGGGCTAAACCCTCTTTATGCTTTTTTTGTAGAAGAGGATATATTTCCTAGCTTTAACCTTGTACGCAGGTATACTAGCAATCTATCTTTGTAGAGCAAATAGCGTCGCTTGCAAAATATTCAATGCTGAATATAATGCTTGTTATGCTATTATATAGCTCTGTGGCGTATCTTCTTTTCTCTCTTCAGTTCAAGGAGATTTCGTACATGAAGCCGAACAAAAAGCTTTTAGGTAAATTCTTACCCGGCATGTTTATCATGCTCGCCATGTTGATCGTCGCCTGTGGCGGCGGCAACTCTGGTACCAGTAGCACAGGCAGCAAACTTTCCGACGACAAGCAGATCTATGTTACCCCTTACAGCGGCATCTCTGATGTCGCCACACTCGACCCAGCCATCTCGACCGACCTGGATTCCATCGGCGCCATTGATATGATGTTCACCGGGCTGGTTCAGCTCGACGACAACCTCAAGGTATATGGTGAACTGGCTGACACCTGGACCACCTCCAGCGATGGCCTGACCTGGACCTTCAAACTGCATCAGGGGGCGAAGTTCAGCGATGGCAATCCCATTACTGCCGACGATGTAATCTTTAGCATCGACCGCGCCCTCAAGCCCGAGCTCAAATCTACCGTCGCCCCCTCTTACCTGGCCCTGGTTAAGGACTCGGACAAGCGCTTCTCTGGCAAAATCCCAACCCTGATCAATGACAGCCTCTTCGCTCCCGATCCAACCACTGTCAAGATCGTCACCTCACAGAAAGCGGCCTACTTCCTCGACGCCCTGACCTACTCTACCTCCTACGTGGTAGAGAAGAGCCTGGTCCAGAAGTATGGCGATACCGACTACTTCAAACATCTTGATACGGGCGGCTGTTCTGGTCCCTTCATCTTGGAGAAGCACGTCAATGGTCAGCAGATCAGCTTCGTGCCAAACAATAACTACTATGGTCCCAAGCCCCAGCTCAAGAAAGTGGTCTTCCCCTTCTACAAGGACCCACAGACAACCTACAAGGCTTACAAGACCAACCAGGTCGATACCGCTGGTGTCCCCACTGCCAATCTGGATGAGGCACGTGCCTTCCCCAGCAAACAATTCCGCCAGGCACCTCAGCTAGCCATCGACTACTACACGATGAACTACCTGGTGAAACCCTTCGACAACATCAAAATCCGTCAGGCCTTTGCCCTTGCCATCGACAAAGATACCATCGGCCAGAATATCTTTAAGGGCGCACGTTTTGCCACAAACCATATAATCCCTCAGGGCATGCCTGGATACAATCCCAATCTGAAGGGGACAGCTGGTGTGGACAGCACCAAGGGCGACAAGGATCTGGCTAAGAAGCTCTTCCAGGAAGGCATGCAGGAGGAGCACTACACAGCTTCTACCTTCCCGCAGATCACCTTCACCGTTGCGACCAGCGGCTCACAAACCATTAAGAATGAGTTCCAGTTCGCACAGCAGCAGTGGAAGGATACCCTGGGCGTCAACGTCACCATCAATGACGAGGACTTCAATAAGCTTCTCGACGATACCTCCAACGCTGTCAATAACCCCAAAGGTCTGCAGATGTGGGCTATCGACTGGATCGCCGACTATCCCGATCCTCAGGACTGGACCAGCCTGCTCTTCGGTAAGGGGTCCTCGAACAATAACCCCAACTACGGTCTGGGCAAATCCGCTGACATCACAACTCAACAGCAGATTCAGGCCCTTATGCCGACCGCGGATGCCAACCAGAACAACGCGGAGCGCATCTCGCAGTACAACCAGATCGAGCAGCAACTCATCGATGATGTCGCCTGGATTCCCATCGTGCAGCGCCAGAGCTCCTACGTTCTCAAACCCTGTGTCAAGGGCGTGGTGGACAATGCGCAGTTGCTAACTCCCCCAAGGGACTGGGCCAACATCTACAAGACAAGTGACTCTCCTTGTGCCAGCACCAACGCCTACAAGTAAGTTCTGACTTGTAAGTTAGAACTGGTAAGCGAAGGGGGAAGAACCGTATAGGCTCTTCCCCCCTTTGTCTTTTGCCATTCACCGAAATCGCCGCAGGATGCCCCTGCCCTTTCAGGCATGGGGAGGAATGCGGCGTTCCTTTGTCGGTGGCTTGGGTGAGAGACACCGTAGACAGCTTTTTCATCTGCTCCTTTTCTATTGACAGGTAGATGAAAACTATGATATGCTCTAAAGCATGAAAACGGTGTTAACAGCGAAACTCAAATTGAATACAACACCCGAGCAATTCAAGGCATTACGTGAGACACAACTGGCATATCGTGATGCTCTCAACTATGCCAGTACATATGCCTTTGAGAATGGCAAGATGAGTAATGCTGTTCGTCTGCAAGATGGCACGTATGATGAGATTCGCCTCCGTTTTCACCTTCCCTCACAAATGGCCTGTTCTGTTCCTCGCCAAGTTGGAGCCACTTATAAAGCTCTCTGGACAAAGGTGAAGAACAATGCTGCCCATCGTAAGGCAAAGACGACCAAAAAGCGGTACAAAGGGCTTGATAAGGCTCCTACGTTTCTCTCCCCCACGTTGACCTACCAGTATAAGAAGGACTACACGTTCAAGAAAGAGCAGCACGTGAGTCTCCTCACTCTTGAGGGACGGGTCAAGGTTCCCTATACTGGCTATGACAAGCACGTGGCATTGATCCAGCGTGGGACGCAGATAGGTGCATCGAAACTCTGGTATGACAAGCCCAAGAAGCAGTTTTACCTCCTCGTCTCCCTGGAAGTGGAGACGGCTGATCCTACCCCCGAAACGCACAAGCAGGTCGTTGGCGTGGATGTGGGGATGCGATACCTTGCCGTCACGGCGACAATGCAAGGCGATTGCACCTTCCATGCTGACATCTCTCCTATTACCAGGTCTCACCACTACGCACGACTGAGAAAGCGTCTGCAAAAAAAAGGCACTCGTTCCGCGGCGAGAAGGCTCGTCGCCATCAGTGGACGAGAGAGACGGTTGAAAGCCAACGCCAATCATGTCGTGAGTAAACGGATTGTGAAGCAATATCCTCAAAGCTTGATTGGACTGGAGCATCTGACAGACATTCGAGAGCGGACCACACGACGGAAAGGCAAACAAGCCAGTGCCAAACAGCGAAAAGCCAATCGTACCTTCTCCAAATGGGCTTTTGGTGAGTTGCACGCGATGATCGCCTATAAAGCGCTCTTGCATCAAAGTATGGCAATCAAGGTGGATGCCAACTATACCTCGCAGTCTTGCCCCAAATGTGGGCACACCTGCAAAGAGAATCGCCCTCACAAGGGCTTGCTCTTTGTCTGTCAGAATTGTCAGTACACGCTCCATGCCGATCTGGTTGGCGCAAGAAACATTGCGATGCGAACGCTTCTTATTCGGCAAGACTGGATAGGAACGGGCCTCTTGTCAGTACGCCCTGATGTGTCGGACGTTGAAGCCAAAGCAGCACGCCTGAAAAGGTATGCTGAGTTGCGGTGGAGTTCAGACACAACTCCAAGCCCTCGGCTTTCGCCGTAGGGTACTGACATAACTATTTATCACCCACCCTACGATCGCTTCACGGGTGTTGTAGAGTCCATGTCAGCATGGATTCGTCCGGCCCGCAAGCCTATCCCAAATGCCGGAAGGTAGCTGCGCTCGGAGGCCGAGCAAGCTCTGCCCCTACAAGCACTTATGCCTCTAAATCAGGTTTCCCCATACCGATAGTTATCGAAATAGAGATGCCAAGGAAAAGGCTCAAAATTGTGGTAAATTCGTGAGAGATTTAACCACTATGCTTACGTAATTACACACAAGAGTTATGTTTGTGAATACAAGAGCCACATCCAAAAGCAAACGACTGAAAGAATGCATCTTTCTTTAAAGATAAAGCGAGTAGAGGGAGATAAGTCGATTGCTTCTCGCGTACTTCTATTTACAGTAAAAAATATCTGACTTGCGTGCAAACATAGCTCACAGCCAACAAAAGAAGAGGGTTCTCTTTATCCAGCAACTCGGGTGCCAAAGCAGTCATCACAACAGAATACCCGTCACCAGGCAGGTAATATGCTCTCTTACCCCTTTCAGGAGCAAGTAGGCATTACCTATATAAAAAGCATTTCGAAGAAGTTGTTCTCAGCTCATAGAAATGCTCGTATGTACTATCCTTAGGACAAGGAGTATTTACATGCAACCTGGCAAGAAACATGCTGGTAAATTTTTACCAGCGATCCTGGTGCTACTAGCTATGCTGATCGTCGCCTGTGGCGGCAGCTCTGGCAACAGCACCGCGACGAGCAATAAGCTCTCCGATGACAAGCAGATCTATGTCTCCCCCGACAGCGGACTCTCCGACGTCGCCACACTCGACCCTGCCCTCTCTACAGACTCAGCATCTATCTCGGCATTGGATATGATGTTCGTGGGATTGGTCCAGCTCGACGACAACCTCAAGGTATACGGCGAACTAGCGCAGACCTGGAATACCTCCAGCGATGGCCTGACCTGGACCTTCACCCTGCGCCAGGGGCTGAAGTTTAGTGATGGCAACCCCATCACCGCCGACGACGTGATCTTCAGCATCGACCGCGCCCTCAAGCCCGAACTCAAATCCACCGTCGCTCCCGCCTACCTGGCCCTGGTCAAGGACTCGGACAAGCGCTTCGCGGGGAAAGTTCCAACTCTGATTAATGACAGCCTCTTCGCCCCTGATCCCTCAACCGTCAAGATCGTGACCACGCAGAAAGCCCAGTACTTCCTCGATGCCCTGACCTACTCCACCTCCTATGTGGTGGAGAAGAGCTTCGTCGAGAAGTATGGCGATACCGATTTCCTGAAGCACCTCGGTGAGGGTGGCTGCTCGGGTCCCTTCATCCTGGATAAGCACGTCAGTGGTCAGCAGGTCAGCTTCACACCCAATAAAAACTATTGGGGTCCCAAGCCACAGCTGAAAAAGGTCGTCTTCCCCTTCTACAAAGATCCTCAGACAACCTATAAAGCCTACCAATCCAACCAGGTCGATACCGCTGGTGTTCCTACCGCGAACCTGGACCAGGCACGTGCGCTGCCTAATAAGCAGTTCCGCCAGGCGCCTGAGTTGGCTATCGACTACTACGCCTTGAACTTCCTGGTGAAGCCCTTTAACAACATCAAGATTCGCCAGGCCTTTGCCCTTGCCATCGACAAAGACACCATTTCGCAGAACATCTATAAGGGGTCGCGCCTGCCGACTAACCATATTGTTCCCCAGGGCATGCCCGGTTACAATCCTAATTTGAAGGGACCTGGTGGTGTGACCAGCACCAAGGGCGACAAGGATCTCGCCAAGCAGCTCTTCCAGCAAGGCATGCAGGAAGAGCACTATACCACGGCGAACTTCCCACAGGTTACCCTGACCGTCGCCACTGGTGGTTCGCAAACAGCCAAGAACGAATTCCAGTTTGTGCAGCAGCAGTGGAAGGATACTCTGGGCGTCAGCGTCACCATTAACGACGAGGACTTCAATAAACTCCTGGACGATACCTCTGCAGCCACTGGCAATGCCAAGGGTATTCAGATGTGGGCCATTGCCTGGATTGCGGACTATCCCGATCCTCAGGACTGGACCACCCTCCTCTTTGGTAAGGGTTCCTCCTACAACGAGACCAACTTTGGCCAGAACCAGTCGAAGAACGCTACCGCCGAGCAGCAGATCCAGGATCTGATGACGACCGCGGATGCCAACCAGAACAGCTCTGAGCGCATCTCGCAGTACAACCAGATTGAGCAGCAGCTCGTAGACGATGCCGCCTGGATTCCCAGGTTGCAGCGCCAGAGCTCCTATGTCCTCAAACCCTGCGTCAAGGGTATTATCGATAACGCTCAGGGTCTGGTTCCGCCAGCGGACTGGTCTAAGATTTACAAGACCGGCGATTCTCCTTGTGGCAACACCAACACTTACAAGTAGTCTTCTCTACACAGTAAGCAGCACTTTAAACAGGCCAGTGGGTAGATACTACCCACTGGCCTGTCTCCCTCTTAATGGAATAATGATATGGGATAACGACTGAAATGACGAGGATTTCTCAGCCAGCATCCGTGCCTGCAACATAAGACAAACGTCCTATAGGAAGGGAGGCGCTATAAGGGCCATCCGAACGTTCATTATGACCTTCTCTCCCCATGGAAACGGCGTTTCCATGGCATACAATAACATATAATAGCTCAAGAACAGACGCTGGTAGACCGCCTTATGCGTTCTGTTCTTGTAAGTCTTTCTGCCGATTGTCTCTTGTATGGTCTTCTTCTGTGAGAGAATTCGACATCTTCCGGCGTAGTGTAAAGTGAAAGCACAAGAAGAGAAGCTTATCCGTAGGCAGTAGTTTTTCTCTCGACTCAAACCAATAGAAACTGATCATTTTAACGCGTCTTTTACAATAAGAACAGTACCAGGACCCTGATAAATTGCATTCAGAATATGATAAAGCACTTTATCAATACGCCAAAAGCCCTTGTTACCGCTACAAAAGCGACAGAGGTAAGACGCGGGATCTGGGACCGAATGCGGAACGAATGAGCAGTTGAGGCAAATCGACTAGAAAAAGAGTGATGTATCCCGCTTCACTGGAATGTAGCACGCACTGCATATAGAGCAGGAGGGCTACAACTACAGTACGAGCGCACTCACCCTGGTTACACTCTTACTCATTTCTTACACTCATATCTCAAACGGCTCGCTTGACATACGCATCAGGCTAACTTACAATAGACAGCATCTATCCACGATCATGCATGGGTAGTTATAATCGGAGATTGTCTATGGAGAGGTGCCGTTTCATAGATATCGTACGATGAGCAAGAAATCTAGTATTTGCGCATAAGACCATCGTGGTCAACCTAGCACACCAAACCTCGAGTAGGGAGTAAGGGGTACAACATGGTTCAATTCCTCGTAAAGCGGCTAATAGGGCTCGTCTTTGTGATTCTCGCCGTAACTTTCATCACATTCATTTTCGGCTATTTGGCTCCAGGCGATCCCATCAGAGCACTTTTAGGCCAGCACCAAGATCCTGTGCTGTATGCCCAGCTAAAGCATCAGTACGGCCTTGATCTACCCTGGTATCAGCAGTATTGGAACTTCCTCAGTGGTCTGTTCCATCTCGATTTTGGCTACTCATTCCATACACAAGGACGCCCTGTCTCGGAGATCATCCTCCAGGGAATCCCCGCCTCAACCGAACTGGGAATATGGGCCTTAACGCTGACGTTGCTCCTGGGTATTCCAACAGGAATTGTCGCGGCTCTCAAAGCCAATACCTGGCTTGACACCCTGATCATGGGAACGTCGCTGATTTTCTGGGCCCTTCCAGCCTTTATTCTTGCCATCTTCGCACAGGTTCTCATTGTCTGGCTCGACAAGGTAACGGGCTACCCCTGGCCCGTGGCCAACTGGGGAACAGTGTGGAGCTACAGTTGGAGTGATATCCAATACAAAATCGTGCCTGTGATCATCTTCGCGGCTCTTGGCTTTGCTTTCTATGCCCGCCTGACTCGCACCACCATGCTAGAGGTTCTACGCCAGGACTATGTTCGTACTGCGCGTGCCAAGGGCCTGCATGAGGGCGCGGTTGTGTACCGCCATGCCTTCCGCAACACACTGATCCCAATCATGACCGTGCTTGGCCTGGCAATTGGTACGATTGTGGCGGGTGCCTTCTTCATTGAGCAAATCTTCAACATTCCTGGAATCGGCTCTGCCGGTTTGCAGGCGGTGACGGACCGTGATTATCCGGTCATTCAAGCTACTACCGTCCTATTCGCGACCTGTGTTGTGTCCGGCAACCTTTTGTCGGATATTTTCTATACGTTGGTTGATCCCCGCATCAAAGCCGAGTAGGAGACAGGAGACACTAGAATATGGAAACAAGAGACAAAAACAATGCCTCCCCTGGTATGATAGCGCCTGACACAGCCATGCCAATGGAGAGCGAGTACGCGGTCGAAACAACGGGCAAGGATGGAATCCAGCCCGACATTCGGCAACCCAAAAAGTCGCCGACGCCTTTCCAGGATTCCATGCGCCGCCTGCGCCGTGACAAGCGCGCCATGATCAGCCTGGCGTTCCTCATCTTCTTTATCATCTTGCCCATTATTGGTCCAGTTATCTACCAACATGTTGGTGGTACCTATAACAGCACCACCTATGGCAATATCAGCCCCCAGCAGTACCATGATCCCTTCCACCAGGAATTGGATCGCCAGGATGAGAATCCAGGTCCGCAATACTTGCTCGGTACCGATAGTGTGGGCCGCGACCTCTTCGCACGCCTGATGGCAGGTATGTTGATCTCCATCACTGTCGCTGTCGTCGTTGAGATCATTACGGTCGTGCTTGGCCTGACCGTAGGTATCCTCGCTGGCTTCTATGGCGGGTGGATTGACCAGCTATTGGCCCGCTTTACCGATATTATGTTCGCCTTCCCGGGCCTGCTCTTCACTATCCTGCTCGCCGGCATTTTCGGCTCTTCGGCAGATGCAACCTTCAGCCATATTCCCCTGGTGGGCGCAAACGGCAATGCACGCCTCGTGCTGGTCTCGATGGCCCTGGCCCTGGTTGGCTGGCCCTTCATGGCGCGCCAGGTTCGTGGCCTGACCCTCCAGTTGCGCGAACAGCAGTTTGTGGAAGCCGCCCGCACCATGGGTACCACTGACTGGAACATCATCGTCCGGCACATCGTTCCCAACCTGTTTAGCATCGTTATTGTGCAGGTCACCCTCGACCTGGGTTCAATCATCATCAACGAGGCCGGTCTGAGCTACCTGGGCCTGGGTGTACAACCTCCTGGCTCCAGCATTGGTCTGATGATTAATGATGCCTCTAACCTGGTCGATACGCATCCTTGGGAAGTCCTGTTGCCCTCAATTGTGCTTACGATTATCGTCTTGAGCTTCTCGTTCCTGGGTGATGGCCTGCGTGACGCCTTCGATCCACGATCTAAAGACTAGTTAGCGGAGTAACATAACGATGACAGCCAATTTGTTGGATGTAAAAAACCTCAAAACCTACTTTTTTACGCGCAGTGGAGTGGTGAAGGCCGTAGACGATGTGTCCTTCTCTATCAAACCAGGCCAGACACTCGGCGTCGTGGGCGAGAGCGGCTGTGGTAAGAGTGTCACCGCGCTCTCTATCATGCGCCTGGTCGCCAACCCTCCTGGCAAGATCGTGGGTGGCGAGATCAACTTTAATGGCGAAAATATTCTGGACAAAAACATGGGCGAGTTGACCGACCTGCGCGGCAGCAAAATCTCCATGATCTTCCAGGACCCCATGACCTCTCTCAACCCGGTTTTCACCGTGGGTTACCAGATCGCTGAGACGGTCAAACGCCATAGAAAAGATGTCACCAATGACCAGGCCTGGAAACGCTCGGTTGAGATGCTTGACCTGGTGCGTATTCCTGACGCGAAGCGCCGCGCGAAGAACTATCCCCACGAGTTTAGTGGTGGCATGCGCCAACGCGTCATGATCGCTATCGCCCTCGCCTGTAATCCCCAGTTGCTCATCGCGGACGAGCCAACAACCGCTCTTGACGTGACCATTCAGGCCCAGGTGCTGGAACTGATGAAGGGCCTCTCGCAGGAGTTTGGCACAGCCGTCATGCTTATTACCCATGACCTGGGTGTGGTCGCGGGCACCTGCCAATATGTGAACGTAATGTACGCGGGCCATGTCGTAGAGTCAGCCCCGGTCAAGCAGATCTTTGAAAGCCCTGCCCATCCCTATACCATCGGCCTACTCAGATCGATTCCCCGCCTCGACGAGGGGCGTGGCTCCCGACTCACACCTATCGCCGGTCAGCCACCTGACCTCGCGAACCCGCCCGTCGGGTGTCCATATGCTCCACGCTGCCCTCGGGCGCAGAGCCGCTGTTTGAAGGAACTTCCGGTATTGCAGCCAGTCGGACGCGGCGAACAAGCAGCAGCCTGTTTCTATCCAAACTAAGGGGAAGAAAAGACGATGGTACAACAGCAAGTAGAAACTCCAAAGCAGACTGGAACCACTCTCGTCGATGTAAAAGGCTTGAAGGTTCACTTCCCCATCAAGGGCGGTCTCCTTGGTCGCCAGGTTGGTTCGGTCAAAGCCGTAGATGGTGTCGACCTGCACATCCGCCGTGGTGAGACGCTCGGCCTGGTAGGAGAGAGCGGCTGCGGGAAGAGTACAACGGGTCGCGCGATCCTTCAGCTCATCAAACCGACCGCTGGTAGCGTCAAAATCGATGGCGCCGAACTCACGACGCTCCCAGCGGCTGAGGTTCGACGCAGGCGTGCCCAGATGCAGATGGTCTTCCAGGACCCCTATGCCTCGCTGGACCCGCGCTTCACCATTGGCCAGATCGTGTCTGAGCCTCTGGAGAACTTCAATCGCGGCAACGCCAAGCAGGTCCAGGATGAGGTCGCCAGCCTGCTCAAGACGGTGGGCATCAATCCCTCCTACGTCAACCGCTTCGCGCACGAGTTTAGCGGTGGTCAGCGTCAGCGTATCGGTATCGCCCGCGCCCTGGCACTGCGTCCATCCTTTATCGTTGCCGACGAGCCGGTCTCGGCACTTGACGTCTCGATTCAGGCGCAGGTCTTGAACCTGTTGCAGGAGCTGCAGGGACAGTTTGGTCTGACCTATCTCTTCGTCGCCCACAACCTCTCGGTCGTGAAGCATATCAGCGACCGCGTGGCCGTGATGTACCTGGGGCGCGTAGTAGAACTGGCCAAGAGCGAGACGCTCTATGAAACGCCACTTCACCCCTATACCCAGGCGCTTCTCTCAGCGGTCCCTGTGCCTGATCCGACCATTGAGTCACGCCGCAAGCGTATCATCCTTGAGGGTGACGTACCCAGCCCGGTCAATCCACCCAGCGGCTGTAACTTCCACCCCCGCTGCTGGAAAGCCCAGGCCATCTGCCGCGAGCAGATCCCCCAGTTGGAGGAGAAGCAGCCCAATCACTTTGCGGCCTGCCACTTCCCTGGCTAGCTACTGCCTGCTCGTTCCCTTTCAACTCGAGCACACAGAGACAGAAACACAACAGGAGAGGGGTTCTCAAATTGAGAGCCCCTCTCCTGTTGTGTTTCACACAAACCTCTATATCACCAGCACATATAACTCCCCGCGAAGTGTCGCAGGCGCTGAGCATAGCTTATGACAGGGGAGAGATCAACAAGAACAAAAAAAGCCCCGCAAGGCTCAAACGTGGGTACGGCGCTCGAGGCGCTTGATACGTAAGAGGAGACGGATACGGGCCAGCAGGTGTTGCCCATCAAATGGCTTGACGACATAGTCATCCGCGCCCGCGTCAAAGCCAGCGACCTTGTCCTGGAGCGTTGAAAAAGAAGAGAGAAGCAAGATGGGAAGATACGAGAGGGAGGACCTGGCGCGCACATAGCGACAGAGTTCTAGCCCATCTTCCGATCTCAGGTGAACTTCTAGCACCAGGATATCGGGAGGAGCTTCTTCAAGCGCCTGTTTGGCCTCTCGTAGAGAGGCTACAGATTGAACAGTGAACTGGTCGCCAACCACGCGTTGTAGTTTCTCGTATGCAAGCACTTCACTGTCGACGAGCAAAATACTTAACCTACGCAATACCTGTAACCTACATGCTTTGTATTACGCCGTGGCCAGGGTATGGCCGCCGGGGACCAAGCTACAAATTTGTTTACTCAAGATGAGAGTAAGAGAGAGGTACTATTTAGTGCCGCCTTTTCGATACGCGCGCGAGCAGCACAGGAACGATCTATTCGCAATCAGTCTGCGTGCGCACGAGGTGATCAGTACGATTCTGGCGCTCCTGAGGTGTCAGGCGCAGGACCCGCTCAATAGCCTCATTTAAGGCGGTTGGCTTAAACGGTTTGGTCAGGTATTCATCGGCCCCTGAAAGTAAACCCGTCATCTGATCTTCTTCACGCGTCATCGCGCTTAAAATAATCAGCGGAATATCAGCCGTGCGAGCATCACCACGCAGGCAGCGCACGAGTTGATAGCCACCCATACGGGGCATCTTCACATCTATAATCACGCAATCTGGATGCTCGGCATAGACCTGCTCCAGCCCTTGCACGCCATCATAGGCAACCGCAACCTGATAGACGCCCTGCAAGTTTACCGCATACTTGATGAGTTCCACAATGGTCGGATTGTCATCGATAACCAATACTTTTTTTATAGCATTCCCGCTATTCATAAAAGGTTCCCCATCACAAAACACAACCGTACTGGTTACAGGTTTCGCAGAGTTATTACTCTTTTGCATTGTAACACAGTTCTCTTCTACTGCCAACTTGGATTCTTCTGATTCGCGCACGCCTCGCTGGCTACTACATGCGTCCTTCCGAATGGGCAACGACACTGCTATATTAGTATGGTACATCATATATTCAGTAGGAGCAACTTGAAACAACATACCTCTGATGCAGACTACTGGGATGAGTCCTTGAAGCTCCGGAGAGAGCCAGTATGCCAGATGTGCCTATGTATGTTAGAATACACTGGACATGCGTACTATTTTCGCAAACAAGAAATTTCAGCAGGCACAGCGAAGGGAAACATTGTAATGCTCGAACGCTATTCACGCCAGACACTCTTCGGACCCATTGGCAAGGAGGGGCAGGAGCGACTGCATGCCTCCACAATCGCCATCATTGGCTGTGGTGCTCTGGGCACTGTTCTGGCAACGAATCTGTGTCGTAGCGGCATTGGGCACCTGACGATTGCCGACCGAGACTACATCGAGCTCAATAACCTGCAGCGCCAGATTCTCTTCGACGAAGAGGATGTCGCCAGGCGCCTGCCCAAGGCCATCGCCGCCGTTGAGAAACTGCACAAAGTGAATAGCGAGATTACCATTGAGGCTCGAGTCGAGGATATCCAGGCCGAGAGCATCGAGGAACTGGTACGCCAGAGCGACCTGGTCATCGATGCCACCGATAACTTCGAGACACGGTATCTGCTCAACGATGCCTGTATCAAGCACCAGCGCCCCTGGATCTATAGCGGGGTCATTGCATCGTATGGCGTCACCATGAATATTCTCCCGGGTGAGACACCCTGTCTGCGCTGTGTTTTTCCCGAGATGCCCCTGCCCGGTACCACGCCTACCTGCGATACGGCAGGCGTGCTCAATGGTATTGTTGGTACAATCTCAGGAATCGCCTCAACTGAGGCGCTCAAAATACTTTTGCAGAGTGAGAAAATCAGTCGTGACCTGGTCTGGATGGACCTGTGGGAAAACACGGCTGAGCGCATCGCGCTCCCACGGCAACCTGATTGCCCCGCCTGTGGAGAACACCATTATGAATTTCTTGACGCGGAAGTCGGGTCCGTCACCACGACCCTGTGCGGGCGAAACGCGGTGCAGGTACGTAGTACTTTTGGGAAGGGTGGAGGAAGATTGGATTTTGCCGCGCTCGCGGAACGTCTCGCTTCAGTAGGAGAGGTGCAGTACAACGATTTCCTGCTGCGCTGCGTCATTGATGGCTATGAACTCACCATCTTTCCGGACGCGCGGTCCATTATCAAAGGGACAGATGATGAACAGGTCGCACGCTCTCTCTACGCACGTTTCATCGGCATGTGACCTTCAACTACTCACCTGATGTGCAACTTTTTTGCGTAACTTCTCGCGCCTACGGCGCTCGCCCGGGTAGGAGGTGTGGTGCGTGCTGGTGGCCTGCGGCCACCAGCACGCACCACACCTCCTACCCGAAATAACTTGCACGTGGGGTCAAACATAACATCACACACGACTTTTACCACTATGTAAGGGAGATTCTAAGGAACTCATGAGTGAACATATTCTCGTTTGCGTCGCCTGGCCCTATGCCAAGACATCAACCCATGTAGGCCAGGTTGTTGGCGCCTATCTTCCTGCGGACACGTTCGCACGCTATCACCGCATGGCAGGCAACCAGGTATTGATGGTATCGGGCAGCGATGAGCATGGCACTCCCATTCTCGTTGATGCCGAGCGCCAGGGCATTTCGCCCCGGGAGTTTGTCGCACGCTATCATCAGCAAATTTGCGAGGTCTGGGAACGCCTGGGCATATCCTGGGATCTCTATACCGAGACCGGCACAGAGAACCACTACCGGATTACGCAAGACTTTTTCCTGACCCTGTATGACAAAGGCTACATCTTCAAAGATACCATGCAATCGCCATACTGCCCCACAGACCGGCGTTTCCTTCCCGACCGCTATATTGAAGGGACCTGCCCCCACTGTGGCTATGATTCCGCGCGTGGCGACCAATGCGACAACTGTGGCAAGACGCTTGATCCAGTGGACCTGATTCGCCCACGCTGTCGCCTCTGCGGAAGCAAGACCAGCACGCTCGAAATGCGCCAGACCGAGCACTTCTTCCTGGATCTCCCCAAACTCCAGGAGCCACTTGCAGAATGGCTCAACCAGGGCAAAGAGCACTGGCGCCCCAATACCCTGGCCTTCGCGCTCAACTGGATCAAAGAGGGCCTGCGCGCACGCGCCATCACACGCGACCTGGATTGGGGCGTCCCCATTCCCATTGAGGGCTACGAAGACAAGCGCATCTATGTCTGGTTCGATGCCGTCATCGGTTACTTCTCCGCCAGCGTGGAATGGGCCGAGAAACAGGGCAAGCCCGAGGCCTGGAAGACCTGGTGGGTACCAGGCCAGACCGATCCAGCCGTCAAGGCCTACTACTTCATTGGCAAGGATAATATTCCCTTCCACACCATTATCTGGCCCGCCATGCTACTCGGCTATGGCAATCGGAATCTTCCCTACGATGTGCCAGCTAATGAGTTTATGACCATGAGTGGAGCCAAGGCCTCCAGCAGCCGCGGCAACGTCATCTGGACGCGTGACGTGCTTGAGCGTTACAGCGCGGATACCTTGCGCTACTACCTCTCGGCGACCGCGCCCGAGGGACGCGACACCGACTTCACCTTCGATGAAATGCTGCGCCGTAACAACGACGAGCTGGTTGCCACCTATGGCAACGTTGTCCATCGCACACTCACCTTCTTGCAGAGCAAATTCGGCGGAGTCGTGCCTGAGCCACGCGAACTCAATGAGGCTGACCGCGCCATCCTGGCCGAAGTTGAGCGCGGCTATAAGCAGGTGGCGCATAGCATCGAGCAGTGCCACCTCAAAGATGGTCTCCAGGCCGCCATGGTGGTCGCCCGCGCCGCGAACCGCTACCTGGACGAGCAGGCCCCCTGGAAGCAGATTAAAGTGGACCGTGAAGCCGCTGGCACCACAATCTATGTGATGCTCCAGGTGTTGAGCGCGCTACGCATCCTCTTCTGCCCCTATCTGCCCTTCTCCTCCCAGAAGCTGCATGAATATCTGGGCTTTACGGGCGATGTAAGCAAGCAGGCATGGCGCCAGGAAGGCGTGGCGGCTAACGCGACACTACCCAAACCCGCGCCACTCTTCCCCAAGCTAGAGAGCGACCAGGCCGAGGTCGCGGTAGGTTAAATAATTTGGTGAAGAAAACGTGATGCGTTCTGGCAGCCGCAGGCTGCCAGAACGCATCACGTTTTCTTCACCAAATATCTCCTATGTAGGGTTTGAGGCGAGACGCTTGCCCATCAGGATCGCAATCTCGTGCTCAGAGGAACCAGGAGGATAGGAATGCTGCTGAATACCCCAGATTTCCAGGCCATTGTGCAGGTAGAACTGGATGGCGGGATAGTCGATATTTTGTGTCTCCAGCACCATTGCCCAGCAATCACGTTTTCGTGCCCAATCCGCCGCGCAACGCAGCAACAGCGAACCGACGCCGTAGCGCCGATACTGTCGCCCGACGATTACATCTTGAATACGCATCACGGCATGTTCGGGATCAATACTGAGCAGGATCGCGCCAGCGATATGACCCTCCGCTATGGCGACATAACCGCCTTCAATCTCTTGTAGTTGTTGCGCGACATCTTCCAGCGTTCGTCTCGCGAAGAAATCTTTGTAAATAGGAGGATCGACCTGGGTCTCCAGTAAGTCAAAGGCAAATGCCAGGCGGCTCAATTCTTCAGGCGCGGCCTGCGGGAGAAGGTGATCGCGCACATGCAGCGTGTACACACGATCCGTTTCAAAATCATGCTCTAATTTATAGAGGTCCGGGGCGTCATCGACCTGCACAGCGCGCACTTCGATGTGGGGTGTCTCTTCGTCCATGACAACAGCCACCAGAGTCTTTCTGGCCTAGAGGCCATAGGCGGCGCCACCGCCCTTGAGCGATGACGCCACATTCATTACATAGCAGCCTGCCTACTTTTTCTGCTTGCCGTTATCCTGGGCCTCGCCATCTAATTGAATGCCCACGGCCATAGCTCCCATGCAGGCCGCTCCCACCACGCCGGAGAAGTCGCCAAGCTTGGCCTTATGGATAGGTGTACGACGCGCAGGTGTTGCCAGAGCCGCGGTACGCGCCCGATGCTCGGCCGTATCGAAGAGCAGGTCGATGGCTTCAATCACGCCGCCACCCAGAATAATGCTCTCGGGATTGTAGACGTTCATAATACTGCCCAGAGCAATACCGAGGTAGTTCGCCGCTTCCTCCACCACCTCAATTGTCAGTTCATCCTTCTGGCGAATGGCGTCGGCCAGGATACCCGAGCGAATAATCGTCTCGCCCTGTTTCAGTTGGCGCTGCGCATCGCCTGCCAGAACCGATTGACGACCATGATGGATTTCGGCCATAATGGCGCGGGTGATCGCTGTACGCGAGGCATAGGCCTCCAGACAGCCACGCGCACCACAACCACAGATGCGTCCACCAGCCTGAATCACCATGTGCCCAATCTCGCCAGCGGTCCCGGTGCTCCCTGTGTAGAGATGCCCCTCCTGCACGATACCCGAGCCAATACCTGTCCCAACAAAGACGCAGATAAAGTTGCTGTAACCGCGACCGGAGCCATAGAAGAACTCACCACGCGCCGCCACCTCGACATCGTTGCCGACCGCGACTGGTACGTTGAATTGTTTCTGTAGAATTTGTCCCAGCTGCATATTGCGTACGCCCAGATTAGGGGCATCGATGATCACTCCATTCTGGCGGTCAATCATGCCCGCGGCCCCCACCCCAATCGCCACCAGGTTATCACTCGCGTCCAGGTTTGCGCTCTGAATGGCTGCTGTGGCCAGCTCAATGGTCCGCTGGCTGACAAAATCGGCGCCACGCTCAGCACGTGTACGCTTACGCGCGGAGGCCAGGACCTCGCCCGTGTGCACATCCACGACAGCGGCAAGCGTTTTGGTTCCTCCCAGGTCAATACCGAGAGCATAGGTTTTTTGTTTTGGCATTTTCCACGTCACCTTTGAACAAATGGCAAACTAAGACCCGGCTGCACATCAAGATCAAGCCCATGCCGCTCTCCCCGGCTCAGGTGGAAAAAGGCCGCGCTTGCGATCATCGCAGCGTTGTCTGTACAAAACTCAATCGGTGGGTAGCTCAGTCGCACATGGAGCGGCGTCAGTTCGCGTTGTAGGCGCTCACGAAGGCTCGCATTGGCGGCCACTCCACCCGCCAGCACCACTTGCTTAACATTGTACTCTTGAGCGGCCTGGCGCGTCTTGACTGCCAGTACATCCACAATGGCTTCTTGAAAGCTTGAGGCCAGCAGAGCCACATCGGGCGCTCCCGCCTGCGCAGCCTGCTCGCCCATACGAGCATAGCGGCTTCCCTGCTTGGCCTGGCCAGTGCTGCGTAGCTCAGGCGCGACCCCGGTTGCCCCCTCGGCCAAGTGCAGCATGGCCGTCTTCAAACCACTAAAGCTGAAGTCATAGGTACCACGCAGCCAGGCCCGTGGCAAGAGATAGGCTTTACGAGCCTGCTTCAGTGATTTCTTCTGTTGGCGCAGTTCCTCTTCGACCCGCTGTGCCGCCTGCTGGATAGCTGGCCCTCCTGGATACCCCAGGCCTAGAATACGCGCGACCTTGTCAAAGGCCTCGCCCGCCGCATCGTCACGCGTTTGGCCCAGCAATTCATAGTGTCCATGTTCGCGTACCAGCACGAGTTCGCTGTGAGCGCCAGAAACCACCAGGCAGATCAAGGGAAACTCTGGATCGCCCTCGCTGATGGCCCCAACGCCTGCCTGCGGTTGCTCACCCTGGCGCAACCAGTTCGCGTAAATATGCGCCTCCAGGTGGTTCACCCCCACAAAGGGTTTAGTACGTGCCAGGGCCAGTGATTTCCCTACGGTCAGGCCTACCAGCAGCGAGCCTGCCAGTCCCGGCCCATAGGTAGCTGCAATCGCGTCCACATCATCCCAGCCACAGTGTGCTTGCTCTAACGCAGCCTCCAGTACGGGGATAATGGCCGTGAGCTGCTGGCGCGAGGCAACTTCCGGCACGACTCCCCCATAACGATTATGTACCTCAATCTGTGAGGCCACGATATTTGAGAGCAGATAGCGCCCATCTTGAACAATTGCAGCCCCTGTCTCATCACAGGAGCTTTCGATACCCAGTACAAGCATAGATACAGTCCTAATAAATGAAGTAACCCGATGTGCAATGTGTTGGCGTGACGTCTCGCACCTGCGGTGCTCGTCAGCGTAGGTGTTTGTGGTAGCTCCTGGCGGCCTTCGGCTGCCAGGAGCTACCACAAACACCTACACGAATATTATTGCGCCTCTAACTTATGATACAAATCTGCTTTTAAGGCCAGGAACTGCTGACGATAGGCATCTGAATGAATCTCATCCGTCCACATGATAAGTGCATCTTCTTGATTATCACTGTAATAGCGATGGCGTACGCCTGCTTCTCGGAAGCCATATTTACGATAGAGGCTCTGCGCGGAATAATTTGAGACACGAACCTCAAGGGTCACCCACTTCGCACCAATCTCGTAGGCGATATCGATCAGGCTCACCAGCAGCAGTTCGCCCAGGCCCCGGCGGCGAAAATCGGGATGCATGGCGATGGTTGTCACATGTGCTTCATCAACCATGAGCCAGAGACCCGCGAAGCCCAGGATGGACGCCAACTCTGGCACCGGCATAGATATCGCCGGGCGATTGGGCAACAGTGAGAGCGGGAAGAGGCGATTCCGGCGTGGTTTCTCCTGATCCGCGGCTACAACCGTCGTTGTAGGCTCTCCATCTAGTAATTGTTTGTCACGCAACACAATATAATGCGCCCAACGATTGTCCTGAAGCTCTTTGCGATAGGCACTTGGTGGCCAGGTCGATGGATAAGCCAGGCGCTCTATTTCAATGACGCGCGGCACGTCTGCCATCGTCATTCGGTCAATGACGTAACGCACCCTTCTCCCTTTCTGTTCTCGTTCAGCCAGCTTGTGTGGCTTCACTCTCCGGTGGCGTCACGCCTGCGAGCAACGGTTGTTTGCGTGTGCTCTTCGTGATAGATGGACGCCGCAAATACAATGGTTCAAGCGTGAATGGATCGTCGCTCTGACCCATGCGTAAACGCTGTAGCCCCAGCATAGCCAGTGTAGAGGCCCGGCGCGCTGACTCATGTGCTGTGGCGAAACGCCCCTGCGATCCCAGCAACGCCTGAAGCGCGACACGTGATGGCTGTTTCAGTTCGCCACAGAAGAGCCATGGTGGCGTCTCTGTGGCGGCCTCTGCCCCACCTGGCAAGCTCGCGCGCAGGTGTGCTACCAGGGCAGCAGGCTCCAACACGAGGTAATCGCCCTCACGCTCCAGGCGCCTCTGCACCTCGCCCTCGGGCGTAAGATCCTCCTGAGAGCGATAGCACGCGGCATACAATTCACCGCGCCCAGCCTCTAGAACGGCACAGATAGGCCCTTGCCAGGCAGATTGCTGCGCGGCAACACTATCAAGGGTGGGAATGGCCAACAGGGGCTTTTGCAGAGAAAAAGCCAGCGCCTTCGCTGTCGAGACAGCAACGCGTACACCATTAAAAGAACCCGGTCCGGCTGCGACGATCAGCGCTTCGACCTGTGCCAACGTGGACTGACAATCTGCAAGCAAGCGCTGCAGATTTTCCAGTAGCTCCACGCTGTGATTAGTGCCAGCGTTCCAGGTATATTCTCCAAGCAGCGCGTCTTCTGTACAAAGGGCGATGCTAGATTGTCGTGTAGAAGTATCAAAAGCCAGTAGAAGCATAAATTTGTTTCTGTAAATGTCGCAATAGCTCGCAATAGACTGTTCCAGTTGCGATGAACCGCAGGCGACGCTCCGTTTCATTGATAACCGATAGGTGGATCGCAAGGCGCTCTGGTAACCAGGAGATATCGGCATTCTCAGCCCATTCAATAACACAAACGCCCGAGCCTGAAAAATAATCTTCAAAGCCCAGGTCAAGTATCTCATCGGGGTCTTCCAGCCGATACAGATCAAAGTGATAGAGGGCCGGTCCTCTCTGCGAGGATACCGTAGACCACGAGCCAGCAATCCGCTCAGACTGCGCACGTGGCTGTCCCGGATACTCTTTCAAAATCGTAAATGTGGGGCTACTAATAGTAGTGGTAATCCCCAGCCCCTTCGCCAGCCCCTGCGTAAAGGTCGTTTTCCCGGCCCCTAACTGCCCCTCAAACAAGAGCAACTCCCCACCTCGCAATAAGGTACCCAGGGTACGACCAATATGCTGCGTCTGCTGCGTGCTCCGGCTGACAAGTTCGAGTGTCTCTCTTGGCAAATGTTCAGTCACAACCAGACAACCTTCACCACAACGCAACGCCTCCAGCAACGAATAGAGGCGCTGCTCTTCTATCTCGTGGAAAATTTCATTTATCCATTGCCAGCTACGTGCCAGAAAATACGTTCCTCGCATGCATAGGGCAGAATGGTGAACTTATTATAGCATACCTTCGTGACGACTATGCGACCTCACCAGTCAGCAACTGCTCACGCGTTAACGGCGCAATGCAGCAGTCGATGGGCAAGTAAGGGCCACACTTAGCGTAGTTTGGCCCCACAGGCGCGGCAATAGAGCGCATTGGGACGCACGACGCTCTTACAATTGGGACAGATCGTTTGCCCCTGCGCTGTCGGAGTATTGCCGGTCACTGGCTGATAGTTTGGCGCAACACTTGAAGCAGGGGGAGGCGTGCCAGGCTGTGGATTGGTGTTTGGATTCCCCTGGTTTGGAGAGGGGGGAGTGTAGTTGGTGGTCTGACCCGGGGCATACTGATCGGCCGGGTAGATCTCTCTTTTTACCTCATCTAACTGCTCTTCGCGCCGCTTCACATCATGATCAAGCTCGATAATGCTCGCGCAGAGACGCGAGAGCTGGGAATCCGTCAAAGCTCCCTGCTGATACAAGTTCATGGCTGTAACGGTCAGGTCATTCAAAAGCTGCTGGCGCTGCTCCAGCAGTTTATCAATCTCGCCTTGCTTGCCACGGACACGCATTTGTTTCTGCGCTTCCCAACTTGTGCGACTGACAGCGGTATTCAAGAAATTTTTTGCCGATTCAATAAAGTCACTCATCTCTGCCTCCAAAATCTGTGTCAGGTGTGCTTTTGGCCTGCACAACTGCTACATTGTATAGTATTTTCTTGATATCTGTCTATTTTTGCACGCCAACTGCTCTGTTAAAGTTCAATTGAAAGGTATTCATGCCGCCTGTGGCGGCATAGGAAAGGGACGCAGAGGGGCTGACGCCCCTCTGCACTCCCCTCTTTTCCTTTCC
Source organism: Ktedonobacter sp. SOSP1-85 (assembly GCF_016587415.1). Taxonomy (GTDB): domain Bacteria; phylum Chloroflexota; class Ktedonobacteria; order Ktedonobacterales; family Ktedonobacteraceae; genus Ktedonobacter. The sequence goes on from NZ_BNJI01000001.1 coordinate 1,333,164, forward strand.
AATTGAGCTTTAAGGGACGCAGAGGGGCTGACGCCCCTCTGCACTCCCCTCTTTTCCTTTCCAATTGAGCTTTAAGGGACGCAGAGAGGCGTTAACCTCTCTGCACTCCCCTCTTTTCCTTTCCAATTGAGCTTTACCAGAATACTACTCTTCTATTACTGCGTGCTGGTAGAGCCGAATCTCTCTGGTCGCCCCCTGGGCATTCAGATCAATCGCGACGACATCGATACGCCATGAACGCTCAGTAAGCCCGTGATGAGTCAGGTAGTATTGCGCGACCTGAATGAGCTTGTGCTGCTTACGCTTATGCACAGCCTCTTCCGGCAAGCCGTAGCTCCGTCCCCGGCGCGCCTTAACCTCCACAAATACGAGGTCTTCTCCCTCTTCCGCGATAATATCAATCTCGCCAAAGACACAACGAAAATTGCGTGCCACTATATGATAGCCACACTCCTGTAACCTGGCTACGGCCAGATCCTCACCAAGTATACCCAGACTTCGCTGCACACTCTTTTTCTCTGGCACAACTCCTCCCATCCTCTTTATGGCTCTACAAAGCTAGTACGAAGCACCAGGTGAAATGTTGTGTCTGAGTATATTGAGGTGAGGGGCTGGCTGACGCCAGCCCCTCACCTCAATATACTTGCCCTGTGATACGATAGTGATATCAACGAAGAATATCTCGCTCACCGAAAGAGCGACCTCAAGGCAAGGAGGACTCACCCACATGCAGATAGTACCCAGGCCCCTGGTTTTCATCCATGGCTCAGGCGATAATGCCCGGATATGGGATACGCTACTGCCCTATTTTCAGCAGCAGGGGCAACACCCCACCTACGCGCTCGACCTCCCCGGGCATGGCAAGCGGACAGATACGCTGCCCGCGACGGCGAGCGTTGCCGACTACGCCAGGGAGGTCGCCCATATCCTGAGCAATGAGCTGCATCTCTCCTCGGCGATTATCGTTGGGCACTCCCTGGGTGGGGCCATCGCGCTCACGCTTGCGTTAGAGTATCCACAGATGCTCTCGGGGCTGGCCTTGATCGGCGGTGGAGCGCGCCTACGCGTCCATCCTACCTTGTTAGAGGAGGCCCAACACCAGCCAGGCATGGCCGCAGAGCGACTGACGGCGCTGGCCCTGTCACCCAGCACTAGCGCCAGCATGCTACCTCGCCTGTTACAACAGAAAGGCGCCAATGATATGCAGATGCTCTACCGCGACCTGGCCGCCTGCAATAGCTTTGATGTCATGGAACGCATCCCTGGGATCACGCTGCCAACCTGCCTGCTCTGTGGCGAGGATGATCAGCTCACGCCTCCTAAGTATAGTCGTTATCTCCAGCAGCAACTTACGCACGCATCTTTGCAGATTCTGCCCGACGCAGGACACTACGTCATGTGTGAGCAAGCGGAGGCGATCTACCAGGCGCTCTCATTGTGGCTACAAGAAATCGAAGGTAATGCCTAGCTACGCGCTGTCTCCCAAGGGAGATACACTAGCTCATCTCACCCCCTCGACGCTCTACGGCTGTTCGTGTTACAATAATCGAGCAGCACTTAAAACACGAGCATGACCATATGCTTGAGGCATATTTTCAACAATGTCACTTGTACAATAAGATCAAATTAGGGAGCAACGATATGTCAGGTCATTCTAAATGGGCGCAGATTCGCCGCTCAAAAGGCGTCAATGATGCACGCCGTGGTCAACTCTTCACCCGCCTGGGACGCGAAATCGTTGTTGCCGTACGTGAGGGTGGAAGCGGTGATACAGCAGCAAACTTCCGCCTACGCATGGCAGTTCAGCGTGCTCGCGACGCCAATATGCCACTCGACAATATTGAGCGCACGATTAAACGCGCGGTGGGTGGCGCCGAGGAATTCAGTCTGGAAGAGATCACCTACGAAGGGTATGGTCCTGGTGGCACCGCCATCCTGGTTCAGACCATGACCGAAAATCGCAACCGCACCGTTGCCGAGGTCCGTAACGCCTTTAACCGTAACGCCGGCAACATGGGTGAAAATGGGTGCGTTGACTGGCTCTTTGAGCTCAAAGGCATTATTGAGATTGAGCTGGCGGGCAAAGACCCCGATGAACTCTCGCTCGAAGCGCTCGACCTGGGCGCCGATGATGTGGAGCCGGTCGCAGCCGATAGCGAGACACTCACCATCTATACCGATCCTTCTGAGTTGGAGAGCATGCGAAAGGCGCTGGAGGAGAAGGGCTACACCATCGTCAAGGCCGAGACCTCGATGGTGCCGAAGACCAAGGCCGAGATCACAGACGAGAAACAGGCTCACCAGTTAATGCGCCTGATTGATAAGCTTGAGGACCTGGACGATGTCCAGGGTGTCCATACTAACGCTGACTTCCCTGAGGAGTTCGCGGCCTCGTATCAGTAGGCGCATAAAAAGAAAAGGGAAGCAGCCTCATGGATACCGTACGCGATCAAGCATCAGCAACTCGTCCGCGCATCGCGCTGGGTATCGACCCGGGCACTGCCATTGTAGGGTATGCGGTAGTGATGGCTCAGGGAAGTAACTTGAGCTTACTGGCCTGTGATGTCATCACTACCCCGGCCAAAACACCGCTCGCACAGCGCCTTCAGACAATTTATGCCGAACTCAGCAACATTATTGCCACCTTTAAGCCCCAGGAAGCCGCCATTGAAGAGCTCTTCTTCGCCAAAAATGCCCGGACCGCCATGACGGTAGGACATGCACGCGGCGTCGCCATGCTGGCTCTGGCGAATGGTGGACTCTCTGTCGCTGAATATAAGCCCAAACAAGTCAAACAGGCTGTTACTGGCTATGGGGATGCCAACAAGGACCAGGTAGGCGAAATGGTGCGCATTTTACTCAAGCTGACCGCAGTTCCCAAGCCCGATGACGCCGCTGACGCCGCCGCCATCGCTATTTGCCATCTGAATACCCTGCCCCTGGCCAGAAACTTTGCGAGCTACACGAGCTACCAGCGCTAGTAACCGCTTTCTAGCTCGTGAAACAGAATAGTAAAAAGATGATTACAAGTATTCATGGAATATTGCAAACCTGCCACCCCGACCACGTAACGGTACGTGTGGGTGGTTTTGGCGTCCAGGTCTTCGCGCCAGCCACCACCATTAGTGGCCTGGGTGAAACTGGCACCGAGGTAGAGCTACATACGCATTTTCATATGCGCGAGGACAGTATCGCGCTCTACGGCTTCGCGACCGAGATGGATCGCGACGCTTTTGAGCAACTCATCGCCGTCAACGGAGTTGGCCCACGTGTGGCCCTCTCGCTGCTCTCGGTGATGGATGCGCCCGCGCTCTATAAAGCTATTGCCGATGAGGATCAGCAGCGCCTGGGGCTCGCCAAGGGCGTTGGCAAACGCCTCGCCGCGCAGCTCATACTCGCACTCAAGGGCAAGCTACCATCTATCGTCCCCGCGGGCACGATCAGCGGTGTCCCTTCGGGCAAGCTTCAGGCCGAGGTGCTGGAGGCCTTGATGGGGCTTGGCTTCTCAAGCGCGGAGGCCCAGGCAGCCATTGCGAAAATTCCTCAGGACCAGGCCATGACCCTCGAACAGCAGGTGACCTACGCCCTACGCACCTTCTCTCGCTCATGAGGCAAAAGCGCCTGACAGGGGTCACGTCAGGCGCGCAATCGGTTCCACAATTCGCTTTGCGAAGAGATGATCATCGTGAATCAGCATTCATCCAGGGACTTTTAGCGCGTTAAGATGCGTTCGGCTTCGATATAGGTTGGACCTGCCTCGATAAACCCCAGGCGATGGTAGAGGTTGACCGCTGGAATGTTGAGGGTAATATTGAGCAGCACCGTTGCATAGTCCAGCTCGCGCAGGCGGCGAATACACCGCACGCCCAGGTACTGCCCCAGACCGATGTGCCGAAAGGCGGGAGCCACCACCATATGCCGGATGCGGGGCACACCCCGCTCTAGATGCACCAGAACGGCGCCCGCCAGGTGAAAACGGTCCAGGCTATGCTCAACGACAAAACAACATTCAGGCATAAATGGGCCAAAGGCGCCTTCTTGTATGGCTCGCGCCTCAGCACGCCACTCTCCCGGATCGGCATGGACATTGTCGGGGCCACCTGCGTACGCACGCTGCAACAAGATGCCTAGCTGCTCTACATCACCCTGGGTAATTTCTCGGACACGCAAGGAGGCAGGCAAGGGAAACAGGGGCATTGTGAGCTGGGTCGAGGCCACCATCACGGTGCGCCGGCGTAGTTCACGAAAATTGGCGGCGGCAAAGGAGGCGGTATAAGCCGCGGGATAGGTAGCCTTAATATAGCGTACGCCCAGGGCAGCCGCGCGCACCTGCGCCTCAGCTACCACCTGAGCCGCAACACTCCCGCCCGCGTCAAAGAGCAAGACAAAACCATCTAGAACGGCGGTCTTCTCCTCCTCGTCTTCAGCCACATAGAAGCGTAAGCGACCAACGGGCCTCTCGCCCTGCCAGAGGAGATAGCGCTGAGCCTGCTTTTTCGGCGGCTCACTGCGATATCGCTCGATTTGCGCCTCCTCCATTTCAAAGTGCAGCTGGTCCGCGCTCTGCCGGGTAACCGACACCCAGGTCTCGGCATCTTGTGGCAGTGCCTGGCGCCATTCGACAGAGTTACGCATCACGTCAGAATCAAGCATCGGTAGACCTCCAACAGCGAGGAACTATAGGAGAGCAGGTCTCCATCCTTGCCAATCTGAAAAGCTTAGGTTATACTCCAGAGGCGTCACACCAATAACGTACACATCGGGTTAGTGATAGAGATAGATGCTGACTGTATGGAATTACTTGTCGCTACCCTGACCTCGCTTCAGGCAGGGAAAGATATTGATAGCATAGCACGCATACGCCTGGTCTTTGATACGGCACGCAATGCTCCAGGAGTCATCTCCTCCAACCTGTATCAAGGTCGAGGCAAGCAGCCCTATTACCTGCTCCTGACCACCTGGGACGATGAAACCAGCTGGAAAAGCGCGGGCGAACGTCATAATCCACAGTTCCTCCTGCGTAGTAGTATGGCCGATCTGCTTGCAGGGCCTCCTCAGCAATGGTATATGCACTATCTCTGGGGATATAGCCGTGCTACAAGACAACCGGGCTTCGCGACAGTTCACCTGCTCTCCCTACCACCGCAGCAACTCAAGCGCGCCAACCAGGAATGCCTGCGCTACCTACATCAATTAACGCTCCAGGCCCCGCTGACCTTCGCCTTCCTGGCCTATGGCGTTTCTGATGGTCCCTCTCAATTCACCCAGCCCACATCCACAAGCAATGAGCCACAAACCATGCTCTTTGGCCTCTTTAGCTGGAGTAGTCAGGAGGAAAGCGAGGCCTTCTTTCAACACCCTCATACCCAGGCTCTGGGGAATATCCTTCAATCGCTAGGGAAGCTACACACGCTACCGTTTGAAATTCTTTAGCTCGCCCTTTACCTAATCGACGCTCGTCTCATGGACCGGGCGGTCATAATATTTTTTGAGTTCCGCCTGGAGAAAATCGCGCTGCTGCCACATCTGTGGCGTGAAGATGTGATACTCGCCATCACAGATGGGGGCCTCGTGCTTGTGCTTAAGATGAGGGAGCAAGCGAAAACGGATATTCTCCTCGACAACTTCAATCCACATATGCCGTCGCGTGTAGCCAGTCCCCCAACGGAACAGCACCATGGTATCGTACTCTTCAAAGTGGCCACGCCCCTTCAACTCGGTCGTGTTGATTGATTGAAGCATTTCTGGCAAGCCACTGACACGAAAGATACGCTTGGCGTTCTCGCGCTGCTGCTGACTATGTTCCTCCAGAGGTGAGGCGTTCGGTAGTGTCTCGGGTTCCTGATTCATACAGCCATTCTCTCTCTATGTTTGAGTTTGTGAGCCGGCGGCTCCCTCAGATTGTAGCAGATATCCCTATCTACGAACAGGCTTCATACCCAAGGCAAGACCTGATAGTAGTTACTTCACATCACTTACTTTCCGCGAAAGCGTCTTCCTTCAGGCATGCTATCGGCCTGGTTACCAGGCTTATACGCTTGCCCGAGGGGGTGAGAAGGGATAGGCGCAGTCGTGTGCAGGCATTTTGTCGATATGGCAGACATTCCCGGAAGACTGCTTTGCACGCCGTTTGGCCGTCGCGGTTAGGGAGCCTATCTCGTCGTGAAGATAACGACGTTGATCACTGACAATCCCAATCGAGAGGGAGACGAGTGGGAATTGATAGGGGCGGCCTTTGCGGTCTACCCCACTAATGGAGCCGCGCTCGACATCGTCTGGCCGATACAGTTGCAGGCTCTCGCGTTTATAGCGATTGAGGATGTGCTGATAGAGGACGGTAGCGCGCTCGGGGGTCGTTAAAATAATAAAATCATCGCCCCCGATATGGCCAACAAAGTCATCCGCGTTCCCATAATCATAGACGACGCTCTGGCAGATATGGCTTACGAGCAGGATCATGTCATTGCCAGCCAGAAAGCCATACACATCGTTAAAGGCCTTAAAGTTATCGAGGTCGAGATAGAGAATGCTCCAGGGTTCTGCGCTCTTGAGCTTATTATCCAGTGCCCATTCAAGTTGCAAGCCACCAGGAAGCAGGGTCAAGGGGGAGAGAGAGTATTGCTGGATACGACGGAGTTGTCTATGCACATGGGCTAGAAGCTCATCATTGTTGACAGGTTTAGTGATGTAGGCATCTGCTCCCATGTCCAGGGCACGCACCCGGTCATCTATTTCTTGTGAAGAACTGACGACGATAAGAGGAATGTGCATACTCTTGGGATGAGCGCGCAGCCTCCGCAGCAAAGCATATCCATCGAGACCACTGGTCGAAAAATCAATGACAATCACATGGGGAATGTCACGTAAAGCAAACTGTAGCGCAGCATCGCCATTGAGGTGCATCGCAGTTTGATAACCTTTGAACGCTAGCTTCTCTCGTAGCAGCTTAGTGATCAATTCCTCATCCTCGATGACTAAAATGCTGGACATATGCACTCCTGCCTCTACGTTTCATTTTACGCATTGTGTATACCTCACGTATACCACTCTTGTCATGAAACACTAACAATTTGTGGAAGCTTTTTGTCCGTGAGATTGCAATTTCTCTCCCGCTCTTACATATCGCTCTCATCAGTAAGCATCATCTGCTATCACCACTCTCCACGTACTCGTTCTCATGAAATATGCCGCATAGTATAGGTACTCATGTCTTCATTAGTAAAGCGTACTATGCGCTTTCCTCTACCAGCCCCCTGACAACCACCACCGCCTCTATGCTCAACAAAAATGTACTGAGCGCAAAAAACCTGCAAGCTTAAAGAACTTACCATCCAATGCACATATATGTGGGGTGGAAGGCTTCATACACAAGAGGCAATACTGCACCATAGACCCACAAAATAGAACTTACATGCTCGCTGTACGCTTGCCTCTTGCTGCTCATAGCACAGTGACGGATTACCAGAAAGGCTCGTAAAATAAAGGACATGTAGCGGAACGAGATCATGCATCTAGTTGACATACGAACGAACATAATTATAAATATGCATACATATGTCTTTAATCAGTATAACATCCTTCGTGGTCCATGCAAAGTATTTGCCACTCAATTTTGCCCATTTCGTCAATTTTTTTGCGGAACTCACAACATAGTGACTTTTGTACTACATAATGATGGGCAATAATAAGAATCCACACTTTTGTATTTTCTTGCGTTTATAATAGCGCCAGGAACGGTACAGATGCGCCACCATCTCTCTTCGCGCCTGCGGCGCTGATGGGTAAGGCGTGTGGTAGGTGGGTGCTGGTGGAGCCAGCACCCACCTACCACACGCCTTACCCCTAGATGAGCTTGCAAGCCGAGGCAGATAGAAAAAGAGAACTGGCCCCCAGTATTTTTCGTGAAAAGTTGACGCTAGTCCCAGGCTGAGATAAGATACGTTCCAGAAATATCTTCTTGATCAGGGGAGAGAGGCACAACATGACCTTATCAGCACCTGCGGAGCGAGCAATCTCCTTCTATAGCAAGGGGCAACCCGCATTTATCCTGGAGGGGGTCGTCCATGAACCGCTCCAGAAGATGCAGCTCGCGCCTGTCGTTATTTTATGCCATCCACAGCCTGCCAGCAGTAATATGAACGACAGTTTGCTCGTTGTCCTGGCGCGCGCCCTGGCACTGGCAGGGATGTACGCTGTGCGCTTCAACTTCCGTGGCGTTGGTCGCAGCCAGGGGCAACAAACCGATGGGCGCCTGGAACCATTGGACCTGGCAGGCGCTATCGACATGACACTCTCACTCCCAGGAGCCAATCCAGCCAAGCTCTGCGTTGTGGGGCATGGCTTCGGTGCTTATATTGGACTCCTCTATGCCCCATTTGATCAACGGGTACGTACGCTTGTCTCTGTGAGCCTCCCTCTCTTTCGCGCGACAAGTGGCTTTCCACGTCCCTTCGAACGCCCCAAGCTCTTTGTGACGGGCGAGTTCGACGAGATCTGTCCTCTCTACAAGCTAGAACCCTTTGTGGAGCAACAGAGCGGCCACAAGGGTATCAAAGTTATTACTGGCGCACGTCACCTGATGCGTGGCTTTGAAGAACCTGCCGTGCTCGCGATCCTGAATTATATTAATAAATGGGCGAGCATGCCTGGAGTGTAGTCCATGAATCCCAAGAACCCTATGATCGTCCAGAGTGATCGTACTGTCTTACTTGAGGTCGATCACTCACTCCATGCCGAGGCTCGTGACGCGCTCTCACGCTTTGCAGAGCTTGAGAAATCACCGGAACACATTCATACCTATCGTCTCTCGCCCCTTTCGCTCTGGAACGCGGCCTCCGGGGGTATGCAGGCACCAGCCATTGTCGACCTGCTTGAACGCTATAGCAAATACCCCCTTCCGCCAAATATACTGACCGATATCCACGACTATATCAGCCGCTATGGTCGTCTTAAGCTCATACGCGATGGCGACCAGTTGCTGCTCGCCTCCGAAGATTCCCGCCTTATCACCGAAATTCTTCATCACCGGCTTATACAACCCTACCTGCTATGTCCACGCGATGCCTCGACCCTGTTGGTAGACGGCAGCCGGAGGGGGCATATCAAGCAAGCGCTGATCCATATCGGTTTTCCGGCTGAGGATCTTGCAGGCTACGCCGATGGCTCGCCCCTGCCCTTTAAACTCCGTGAGCGCGATGAGGTAGGAGAGCCTTTCATGCCTCGAACCTATCAGCAGGCGGCGTCCGCGGCCTTCTATGCAGGTGGAGCACCGGGTGGAGGCAGCGGCGTGGTTGTACTCCCCTGCGGTGCGGGTAAAACCATCGTTGGCCTGGTCACGATGGCCGACATTCAGCGCGCAACCTTGATTCTCACGCCCAATACCGTCGCGGTACGCCAGTGGATTCACGAGCTTCGCGCGAAAACCTCGCTTCTTCCCGAAATGATTGGAGAATATACAGGTGAACGCAAGGATATCGCGCCAGTGACTGTCAGCACCTATCAGATGTTGACCTACCGCCGCGCCAATGGTGAGGAGGAAGGCACAGAATCGCTCGCCGACTACCCACACTTCTCGCTCTTGACGAGCTATGACTGGGGACTGATTATCTATGATGAAGTCCACCTACTGCCTGCCCCGGTCTTTCGTGTCACCGCCGAAATCCAGGCACGCCGTCGCCTGGGGCTGACCGCCACCCTGGTACGCGAAGATGGGCGTGAGGCCGATGTCTTCAGCCTGATCGGTCCCAAGAAGTATGATGTTCCCTGGCGCGAGCTTGAACGCCAGGGCTGGATCGCCACTGCCGAGTGCCATGAAATTCGCGTCAGCCTTCCAGATGAGGGGCAGCTTACCTATGCTATGGCACAGACACGGGAGAAATACCGCCTGGCCGCTGAGAATCCCGCCAAGTTTACGGTGACACACCTCCTGGCCGAGCAGCATAGAGACGACCAGGTACTTATCATTGGCCAATATCTCGACCAGCTCAAAGTGCTTGCCCAGGAGCTACAGGCGCCTCTCCTCACCGGGCGCACCTCGACAAGCCAGCGTGAAAAGCTCTATGAACAGTTTCGCCAGGGACAAATCAAACGCCTGGTCGTCAGCAAGGTCGCGAACTTTGCCATTGACCTGCCCGACGCGAATGTGGCGATTCAGGTCTCTGGCACCTTTGGCTCACGCCAGGAGGAGGCTCAGCGACTTGGGCGCATCTTGCGCCCCAAAAGTAATGGCGGGATCGCGCACTTTTATACCATCGTGACACGCGATACATGCGACCAGGATTTCTCCACCAACCGTCAGCTCTTCCTGACCGAACAGGGATATCGCTATAGCATCGAGGATGCAGAGGCGCTCCTCTCATCCTTACCAGAAGCGTAATAGGACGTATGAGGAAGTACATGGAAAAACCTCTTCTTGACAGTACCATCAATGGAGTGGTACCTTGAGAGACGAACAACGCTTCTTTACTATTTTCCAAGAGGATGGTATGGCAGATACGTATATCTCTGTTACAAATGAAAACTTTCCTGAGCAGGTACTCCAGGCTCCGCAGCTCGTAGTCGTCTACTTTGCTGCCGATAAGAGTAATTCCTGCCAGATACAGGAACCCGAGTTTGTCGCGGTCAGCAAAGCGTACCAGGATCGCGTCACCTTCGCGAAGGTAAATGTCGAAAACGAGGAAGGCCTGACCAACCAGTACACAATCGATGGCATTCCGACCCTCGTCTTCTTCAAAGGGGGGAACGAGATCTATCGCATCAAAGGCATTATGATGCGTGATAAGCTTCGTCGCCAGCTCGAAGGAGTCCTGCTCGTAGCGAGCGAGTAAATAGCGCCGCACGCTGCAACCCATTACCACAAACAAACACGCTCCATACAGAACACAACGTATGGATGCGAGGGGAGATTTTTTGTGAGTTTACTATACCCACTTCGATTAGAGTCTTCGCTACACGAAACCATCTGGGGTGGACGCCGCCTGGAACACGACAGCTGGAAGCAACTCCCAGAAGATGATACAGCCATCGGCGAGTCCTGGGAGACTGAAATCAGCAATCGCATACTCAATGGTCCCCACGCGGGCAAGACCCTGGGCGCCCTTGTTGCCGAACAGGGAACGCCCTTGCTAGGAGAACAGGCCGTCGCAATATTCGGTGAGCGCTTCCCCCTCCTTGCCAAATTTATTGACGCCAACGCCCAGCTCTCGGTCCAGGTTCACCCTAAGGATGGCTATGCCGCACAGCATGAGTATGGCAAGCTAGGCAAAACGGAGTACTGGTATATTCTGGCCGCCGAGCCAGGGGCCAGCATCGTGCATGGTTTTGAGGCTGAGACCACGAGCGAAGAGGTACGCCAGGCTATTCAGGACGTTACCCTTGAATCGCTTATGCACACCGAAACCGTACAGGCTGGAGATGTCGTCTTCGTGCCAGCAGGAACCGTCCATGCAATTGGCGCAGGCATTTTGCTCTATGAATTACAGGAATACTCAGACGTTACCTACCGCATGTATGATTATGGACGCCTGACAGCCTCGGGAAAGCCGCGTGAGCTGCATATTGACCGCTCGCTCGATGTCTCACACTATCAAGTCTCCCCGCAAATCAAGATGCGCCCGGTCGTCCTCCATAGTAGCGAGCAATACGAAGAACGCTGCCTGGTGGCTTGCAAATATTTTGTCTCACGCGAGCTTAATTTGAAGACACAGAGCGTTGTCGAGGATCGCACAACTGACAGTTGTATCATTCTCACCTCGCTGGGTGCCACACTGACGATTGCCTACGGAGCTGATTTCGTGGAGCATGAAACGCTCAAACGTGGTGAGACCATGATTTTGCCCGCCTCCCTGGGCGAGTATCGCCTGCAAGGTGAGGGCCTCCTGCTCCGCTCATATGTCCCCTCCGCTGAGGATGCGGCATGGCGCCTCTGGAACCAGGAAAACAAAGAGAGCAGCCTCTAATTGAGCTATGTGGTGGGGACTGACGCTGTGGGGGCGACGACGCTACAAAAGTACGCGTCTACATATGCAGGTACGGGCGATCTCATACCTGCATATGTAGACGCGTGCTTTTGTAGCGCATGACGTGTCGGCCAACGCAACGTCATGATTCAGAGCGTCGCCTGCGTCGCTCCTCTTCTAAATCTGTGATTGTCCCTTCGACAATGCGCGTTCTGGGCGGATCTTGCTGAGTCTGACTAAAGGGAGTATCAAACGGGCTAAAGCCAGACATGTCAGGCATCTGATCCTGCAAGCGCGAGACATTGGCGATGACTTGCGAGACACGCGTGGCGAAGTTGACAGCCAGGGTAATGGCGTACAAAATTCCCCAGACGAGCATTCCTACAAACAGGGTTACAAAGGCGCTCACAATGCCATTCCAGGCTCCCCCAGCCATCCAGTTCGCCACCAGCTCATAGACACACATCACTCCAATGGGCAGCCAGAAGAAATGGACGAGCACACGCAGAAACCAGTGCAAAAACCACAAAACAGCTTTGACCGGATCTGAAGGCATGTTCCAGGGCGGAACAAGGTCGCGCACGGATTTGAGCTTAAAACGTTTTGACGTGTTCACGGTAGCCCTCTTTGGCACAGCACTCCCTCACGAGAGACGCGATGAGATGTACATTCTTTCGTTCTATTGTAGCAGTACCTCTCTCGTTTTGCCAGGGACACGAATAATAAAAAGAGGCCGCGCGGACCTCGTCACCGCGCGACCTCTCGCAACCACTCTAGCCGGCACGGCTCTACCGGTGGAGCGGTAGGGAGTGTAAGGGGTATGCGTTACTGCGCGAGCATAGCCCGCACAGCATCAAGGTTGGGCTTCACAACTGCGCTATTGCGCTGCTGGGGAATACCCGTCACGTTATCTTTGAGCAGGTTGCCCGTAAGAATACCAACGACACGCTCATCGCGCTTGATGACGCCTTCGGCCACCAGTTTATGCGCACCAGCCAGGGTAGCGGCGGAGGCAGGCTCGCAGCCAATTCCCGAGCGATCAATAATCTCTTTAGCAGCCAGAATCTCCTCGTCTGTGACCTGGGCGACAATGCCATCGCAGGCCTCAATGACGGCGCGGGCGCGCGCATAGCTCACGGGATTGCCAATCTTGATGGCTGAGGCCACAGTATCGGCCTTCACACTGACCCGCTTCTGGAATTGCTGTTGATAGCTCTGATAAAAGGGATTGGCACCCGCGGCCTGAATCGCGGCGATACGCGGGATTTGCGTAATGAGGGAGAGGTCATATGCCTGGCGGAAGGCCTTCCCAATCGCTGAAATATTGCCGAGGTTTCCTGCGGGTAGAATCAGCCAATCGGGGGCTTGCCAGTCAAGCTGCTGTAAGAGTTCGAAGCCGATGGCCTTCTGCCCCTCAACGCGGAAGGGATTCAGCGAGTTTAAGAGGTAGATCCCCAACTCGTTACAGACTTGCTCCACCAGCTGCATCGCGGCATCAAAATCGCCCTCGATCTGGACCGTTGTCGCACCATAAGCCATCGTTTGCGCAAGTTTGCCAGCTGTCACGTTGCCCGCAGGCAGAAACACGATGCTACGCATGCCAGCCTGCGCGGCGTATGCCGCCAGCGATGCCGAGGTATTGCCGGTGGAGGCACAGGCCACGGCGCTGGCCCCCAGCATATTGGCCATGGTTACCCCGGCGGTCATCCCGCGGTCTTTAAAACTGCCGCTTGGATTTTCACCCTCGTGCTTGAGGAAAAACAGTTCCAAACCTGCATATGTACCAATCTGGCGATGGCCGATACGCCCTACGGGACAGTTCTCCATGCCCACAGGATAGAGGTTCGTATTCCCCTCCGGGCGCGTAATGACATAGCGTTCGGGCGCGGGCAAGATCAATTCGCGATAGCGCCAGACACCGCTATAGTCAAGCAATAATTTATCTGTACTGATCGACCAGATAGGCGGAGATGAGGCGCGTTCATCAAAGACCTGGCGCCAGAGCGCTCCTACGGCTGAGGCATTGCTGGCGCGCTCCATCAAGTGCCAACTCTCCTCATCGCCCTGCATTCCCACCTGTTTGGGAAGCGTAAACTCCAGCTCGACATCGAGCACTCCACCACATTCACAACGATAGCGCGGCACCAGGCCCGTCGCCGAAGAGGACTGGGCCTCGACTGGTGGGTAGAGTGCTGAGCACTCCACGCACCGCAGTTGTATGGCTGACAAGAGAGCCGCTATTTCAGGTACAAGTGTCGCATGAGATTGCATATTTTCCTTACCTGCCCCCCGGCCTGGCTGGAGACCAGCAGAATTGATCGCCATAACGCGCACTGTCTTCCTTTCGTATACGAGTTCGTGGAGTTTGCAAAACTCTAGCCCCATTCTGGTCAGCTCGTAACACCCTACCCGTTCCCTCTACCCCATGCTCACGCGCCGTCAACTGCATAGCCCGCAAAATTTCTGAGAAGCGTGTGCTCGCCAGGGCGATAAGCGATGAACCACCACCCGAGAGACAGGCCCCATATGCTCCCGCGTCTTTGGCGGCTTGAATGATGCTGTCCATCGCGGGAAACAGGGTCTGGCGGTACGGTTGATGGAGTCGGTCCTGCATAGCTTCTCCAATCACTTCATATTTCCCCATCTGCAAGGCCGATAACAACAGCGCCACGCGCCCGGTATTAAATGTAACATCTGTTCGTGTATAGCTTGCTGGCAGGAGTCCCCTACCTGCCACGGTATCCATAGGAAAGGTTGGTGTAAAGATGATGGCCTTTAACGCTTCAGGAAAAGGCGTCTTGATGGCATGCGCCTTCCCATTCATCATGGTTGTGGCCACCAGTCCCCCCAGCAAGGCTGGAGCGACATTATCCGGATGGTTGCCCGCCTCCATTTCAACCGCCAGATCCAACAAATCATCCCTGGACACCGCCTTCCCGCGCTTACGCAACCACTCGTTCGCCGCGACAAGTCCTCCAATGACCGCGGTCGCGCTGCTACCTAATCCACACCCCGGAGGAATGTGAATTTGCATACGAATGCGCACCGCCGGTAGAGGCTCACCCTGGCGCTCAAACAAGGTCGCAAACGCGCGAAAGAAGAGGTTATCAGCCCCTCGCTCTAGTCCTGAACCCAGCGGTCCCAGGACCTCGATCTCTGGAAGAAGCGGGTCCACACCACCTTCCACTACGCTAAATCGATTGTATAGCTGTAGCGCCAGCCCCAGGCTATCAAAACCAGGGCCTAAGTTAGCGGACGTCGCTGGCGCTAAGACTTCTACTGAAGCAGGTAATGCCAGTGCCATCGGCGGCTACCTGCCTTTCCATTTGAAGACGCATCGCGTTTCTCCTTTTCGCCTTCTCGGCTATTCTACCATGTTTTACAATATAAATGACAATATCAGTACAAAAGTCATATCAAAGATCTACATAAGTAGCATGTTCTGATGTCAATACTTTTACACAATTATGCGTATATTCCTCCATGATAATAGAAAAAAAGAGTGCCGAAACGTATTCACGCCTCGGCACTCACGGACGTTACAATCACAACCATGGGAGCAATATATGCTACACCGCCGAGGGGGTTTCTTGCATGCACTCTGCGATATAGACCAGGTCATGATCCACCACGGTTTTCTGCCGCTCAGCCATCGCGATAAAGCTCTTGTATGCGTACTTGAGCTGCTCCGCCGAGAGCCTGTATCCCAGCTTACGCAAACGCGCATCCAGACCGTGTCGCCCCGAGTGCTTGCCCAGCACCAGATTCGTGTCGCCCCAGCCTACCGACTGAGGCGTCATAATCTCGTACGTCAGGGCATGCTTGAGGACTCCATCCTGGTGGATACCCGCTTCGTGCGCGAAGGCGTTGAGGCCGACAATCGCTTTGTTTGGCTGAACCGGCAGGCCAGTGACGCGACTGACCACGCGACTGGCGTCCAATAGCTGTTCAGCCTGCACACGTGTCTCGGCCCCGAAGGCTTCTGGACGCGTGCGCAATGCCATGACGACCTCTTCCAGAGCTGTGTTACCCGCGCGCTCACCGATGCCATTGATCGTGACCTCGACCTGGCGTGCGCCAGCGCGAATTGCCGCCAGGGTATTAGCCGTGGCCATGCCCAGGTCATCGTGGCAATGGGCGCTCAAGGTGACCTGCTCAATGCCCGGTACATGCGCACGCACATAATGGAAGAGCGCTTCGTACTCGCCCGGCGTGGTATAACCCACGGTATCAGGCACGTTAATAATACTTGCCCCGGCTTTGATCGCCACGTCAAATACCTGGCAGAGGAAGTCACGGTCGCTGCGTGTGGCGTCCTCCGCCGAGAACTCGACGGTCGGGCAGTAAGCACGGGCGCGCGCTACCATGGTTTTCACGCGCTGCAAGGCCTCTTCGCGACTGATGTTCAGCTTGTGCTGAAGATGGATATCTGAGGTAGCAAGAAAGACATGAATCACGGGATGCTCAGCCTCGCGAATGGCATCCCAGGCCGCGTCGATATCGTCTGCCGTGGCACGCGCAAGCGCGGCTACCGCGACCCCTTTCGTCCGGCGCGCGATCTCACGGACTGCGGCAAGATCATCAGGGGAGGCCGCGGGAAAGCCTGCCTCAATACAATCTACCCGAAGCGCAACGAGCTGCTCCGCTACTTGCAACTTCTCTTCAATTGTCATCGTTGCCCCTGGCGACTGCTCACCGTCACGCAGGGTGGTGTCGAAAATCTTTACTACCTCAGAAGCTTCCATGGTGCAGTGTCTCCCTTTCTTCAGCTCACTTCGCGAGGTCGTGCAGCAACCTTGCTGCTACCTCTTGGTCTCGACTTCCGCCTTTGGCTCCGCCTGTTGCTCAGACGCTTTCTCCTTCGAGGAGAGCCAGGGCATCATCGAGCGCAGCTCTTTGCCGACCTGCTCTAGCTGGGTCTCGCTGTTCCTACGGCGCATGGCCATAAAGGCGGGGCGGCCAGCCTGGTTCTCTTGAATCCAGCGTGTGGCAAAAGTGCCGTCCTGAATATCTTTCAACACATTCTTCATCTCAGCGCGCACCTGCTGATTAATCAGGCGGGGGCCGGTGATATAATCGCCGTACTCAGCAGTATCGCTGATGGAGTAGCGCATGTAGTTCATGCCACCTTCGTAGATCAGGTCGACGATGAGCTTCATCTCGTGCAGACACTCAAAATAGGCCGACTCTGGCTGGTAACCAGCCTCGACCAGGGTCTCAAAACCCGCGCGCATGAGTTCGGTAACACCGCCACACAGCACGGCCTGCTCGCCAAAGAGATCGGTCTCGGTCTCTTCCTTGAAGGTGGTATGCAGAACACCCGCGCGCGTGCAGCCAATGGCGCGTGCATAGGCCAGGGTCAGTGCCTCTGCCTGTCCGCTTGCGTCCTGGAGGACCGCCCAGAGACCGGGGATACCCGCGCCATCAACATAGAGGCGACGTACCATGTGGCCTGGTCCTTTGGGAGCGACCATGGCAACATCGACATCGGCGGGGGGAACGATCTGGCCATAATGCAGGCTAAAGCCATGTGCGACCAGGATCATCTTGCCCGCGGCTAGGCCGGGACGAATGTCGCGCTCAAAGACTTCGCGGTGATGCTGGTCAGGGATCAAGATCATGATCACATCCGCGTAGGCAGAGGCCTCAGCCGGAGTCATTACGCGCAGGCCCTCGGCCTCGGCCTTGGCGCGACTCTTGCTCCCGCTGGGCAGGCCAATGACGACCTCACATCCGCTATCGCGCATATTGAGCGCATGCGCGTGGCCCTGGCTGCCATAACCAATAACAGCGATGCGTTTCTGCTGGATGAAATCGAGATTTGCGTCGGAATCGTAGTAAATAGTTGCTGGCATGATAGTGTTTCACTCCTCATTGATAATTTCTATGTACCTGCCTATCGGAAACCTGGGCGCGAAGCGCTAGCCACGTGAGTGGCGCCGTACCCCGAATGGGGGTTGGGTTTCGTATAAAAAGGTAATGTGGGCTCTGTATGTCAATAAAGATAGAGGCCTGACTGCTGATCTCTCGTCAGAGACCAGGCGCGCGTGGCACCTAGTCGTTGGTGCCACGTGCCATCGTGACGCGTCCCGAACGGGCCACTTCACGAATGCCATATGGGTTCAACTGCGCAACGCATTTCTCGACCCTGGCTGTGCTGCCACTGACCTCCAGGGTCATGGTCTCCGCAGCCACGTCGACGACATGCGCACTAAAAAGTTGCGCGATCTCAAAGATTTCGGTCTTTTGCGCGGGCGTATAGGCGACTTTGATCAGCGCCAGCTCACGCGAAATGGCCTCTTGCTCTGGAATGTTGATGACGTTGCGCACATCCAGGATTTTGCGCAGTTGCTCAACCAGGTGCTCAACCGCCACTTCAGAGTCGTCAACGCCGACCGTGACGCGTACCACGTCATCAACCTCGCTACGACCCAGGACAAGCGTCTGCATATTCGCGCGTCGCCGCCGCATCAGACCAACCACCCGGTCTACGGCACCGGTACGATCCTGGACCAGGGCGATGAGCGTATGTGCCTGGACGGTTTCGCGTGCCTTCTCCGATTGGCCTGCACGCGCAGTAGAGCCGCTTGCTGAAAAATTAGACATTGGCGCAGCCAGCATCTTAGGCACTCCTTTCACTCTCTTCGATCATACTGGTGATAGCCGATCCAGGGGCAACCATGGGATAGACACAGGCCTCGGCTTCGATAATACACTCGACAATCACGGTTCCCGGTGTCTCAATGGCGCGTTGAATCGCGGCTGCGACCTCTTCCTTTTTTGTGACGCGGATACCTGTCACCCCATACGCCTCAGCCAGTTTGAGATAGTCTGGACCCGTGATGGGCGTCTCGGAATAGTTGCGCGAATGGAAGAATTGTTGCCACTGGCGCACCATGCCCAGGTAGCCATTGTTCATGATGACGACTTTAACAGGAACGCGCTCCTGCTGAAGTGTCGCCAGCTCCTGGATATTCATCTGGATGCCGCCATCACCGGCGATAGCCCACACCGAGTCGTCCGGCATACCCATCTTCACGCCCATCGCGGCGGGAAGGGCGAAGCCCATAGTACCAAGTCCGCCGGAGGTGATGTGGCTATTGGGACGCGTCCAGGTGTAGTGGCGGGCCGTCCACATCTGATGCTGTCCGACATCAGTAACGATAATGGCGTTGCCATCGGTCTGCTTGCGTATCTCTCCCAGGATGTCTATGGGACTGGGGAAGGCAGGATCCCACTGACCGGCACCGGTGCGCGACTCACTCTCGTCCTGCCAGGAACGGATCTCGCGCCGCCACTCCTGGTGATCGGCGGGCTGAACCGCTTCAGCCAGAGCCTCCAGGGCGATACGTGCGTCCGCCACAATGGGTACAGTCGCGATTTTGACCTTGTGCATCTCTGAGGGATCGATATCGATGTGAATAATGCGCGCTTTAGGCGCAAACTCGGCCACCTTCCCAGTCACCCGGTCGTCGAAGCGCAAACCGACGCCAACGATGACATCGGCCTCGCCAATCGCGCGATTGGCGTGCGCCGGGCCGTGCATGCCTGGCATACCCAGGTGCAAAGGATGATCCTCTGGGAAGGCACTCTGCCCCAGAAGCGTGGTGATCACAGGTAAGTCAGCCTTCTCCGCAAAGGCCTTCAGCTCTTTGTAGGCGCTCGATAGGATGACACCATGACCTGCCATAATGAGAGGCTTCCGGGCGGAGGCGAGGAGTTCGATGGCCTGGACAATCAAATGAGGAGCCGGGCGCTCGGGCCGCTCCCGCTCTTCGCGTAGTTGCTCCTCTGAGGTTTGATATTGCGTGGGATCATACCAGCCCTTGCCCTGCTGAATATCCTTGGGAATATCTACCAGCACAGGACCAGGGCGCCCACTCCGCGCCACACGAAAGGCTTCGTGAATCGTAGGAGCGATCTCTTCGATGCGCTGAATCTGATAGCTATGCTTGGTAATTGGCTGGGTGATGCCGATGACATCTGTCTCCTGGAAAGCATCGCGTCCAATAAAGGTACGCGCCACCTGGCCGGTAATTGCCACCATAGGGGTTGAATCCATAAAGGCTGTCGCCAGGCCTGTGACCAGATTCGTCGCGCCTGGACCACTCGTGGCAGCACACACACCTACCTTGCCGGTCGCACGCGCATAGCCATCAGCGGCATGCGACGCCGCCTGTTCATGACGCACCAGTACATGATGTAAGGCGGGATAAGAGGACAGCGCATCATAGAAAGGCATAATAGCGCCACCGGGATAACCGTAGATAAAATCCACACCTTCGCGGACGAGTGCCTCACACACAATCTGGCTTCCGGTCAGCTCGCGTGCCCCGGCGTTTCGTTCGCGGGTGTTTCCTGCTTCCTGCATAATATTGGTCGCGATTGCCATAATTCCTCCGCAGCAGTTTTCAAAGATAACAAAAAGAGGGCCTCCACCAGGGAGGCCCTCATCAGGTTACCTTCTTTGGATTGGTCGCTTCGTTGCTCCCGTTAATCTCCCATTGCAATTCTCGTGGCTTGCTTCTTACTCTGCCCTACCAGACTCGCAAACCCGTTTAGTCCGGTAAGGCTGCTAAGGAGGAGTACAATAAGGCTAATAAGGCCAAGCAAGCTAAGCAAGAATACAACGTTAATGGAGAATACGGAAGTCAGAAGGACCACAGCCAACAAAAAAACCGACGTGTAGATTACGTCGGTTTTAGAAGCAGTGCTCTTCTTCGCGTTCATTTGAGCAGCACACTGAGACGCAGCAGACATCGCTTCAGGCATACTGGACATACTACGAGCGTGGCATTTGTCAGCAAACATTGCTGACCGCATCTGCGCTGTGTATGTCGCTGCCATTATCTTCTCTCCGCTTCGCTTTTACAAAGTTTGTACATCTTTAGCAAGGCCATGCCTGCCAGTAGCAACGTCTCGTGTAACAATAACGCACACAGTAAAGTCACTGCGCATAGCAACCTCGCCAGTGCGTGTGACCTGTGTCGATTACTTATTGTGGAGGATACCCTAACTACCAACTCTTGTCAACCCCCTTCCATGTCATTTCCAGGCCCCCTACACAGTATAGATAGATTGCACAGTCTAAAGATCAATCATACAGATAGATTGCCCATAGTTCAAGGTGGGCACACAAAAATTTCACGATTCAGGCCATAGCTTCTTATCCTGATGGATAGCGCTAAAGGCGGAGGAGTTCGCAGCCTCGGCAGTTAGAGTACGTACAAAGTCGCGCTCTAACGCTGAAACAAGCACTCTTGCAGACAGGTATACTGCGCGCCACCATGTGAGAGCTCGCTTTTCATAACGTGCAGGCTTTTAATCATATACGCTTCATTCGTGGTCAGTCCCTGTTGCTTGCTCTGTAACAAGGCTTGCAAGTCCTGCTGTGCAACAGGATCAAGGGGCGTCTTGACACGCGCTAGCGTCAGATGTGGCGAGAAGGGCCGCCGTTCCACTTCAAAGCGCCGCGCGCGGAGTTCGCGGTTCAGCGCCCGGTAGACGCGCTCAAGTTTGCCCGTTGGCTCCTCAATCCCCATCCAGATGACGCGGGGAGCGTGAGGGGGGCCAAAGGCCCCTAATTGCGTCAAACGGTAACTGAATGATACTGCCTGCTGGGCAGCTTCCTGTGCGGCCTCAATCGCCGTCTCCAGGCGCTCGTCATCAAGCTCTCCCAGGAAGGCTAAGGTCAGGTGGATGCTCTCGGGATTGACCCAGCGAATGCTGGGAAAAGACAGCGCCACCTGCCGGATTACCTCCGACAGGTGGCGCTGCTGAGCATCATTCATTTCAAGGGCAATGAATGTTCGTGTCATGCTGTCCTGACAATCTTCTTATGCAGAAACCAACGCCACTGTCGTGGCTAGCGCTTCGCGCTCAGGTTTCTGTAAGGCACTATGCGGCGAACAACATCGAGTCTAGTTCAACACCGTCAATGGTCTCAACCTGGATCAGGTGCTCTGAGATCTCGATCAACTTCTCTTTCTTCTCGCGCAGGATGTCGAGGGCTGTAGCATAGGCCTGGTTGACCAGCGTGGAGACCTCGGCGTCGATCTTGGCTGCGGTCTCAGCGCTAAATGGGCTTGTGCCATCGGCATCAGCCTTGAGCGCTACATTACCCAGAGGCGTCATGCCAAATTCACAGACCATGCGCCGCGCGATACCGGTTACATACTCAATATCCTGGCTCGCACCGGTGGTGATATCACCGAAGATAATCTCTTCAGCGGCACGTCCACCCATGGCACCTGCCATCTTAGCAAGCAATTCCGAACGGCGCAAGAGGTAGCGATCCTCGGCAGGGGCCTGAACCGTGATACCCAGGGCCATGCCACGAGCGATGGCGGAAACCTTCTGCACAGGGTCCGCACCCGGTACCGAGCGCATAACGATGGCGTGTCCAACCTCGTGGTACGCGATAATGGATTTCTCAGCCTCGGTGATCACGCGGCTCTTGCGCTCAGGACCAGCCATCACACGCAGAATGGACTCATCAAGGTGAGGCTTCTGAATCTCGGTCAGGCCATTACGTGCGGCGAGAAGAGCGGCCTCGTTCAAGAGGTTCGCCAGGTCGGCACCAGAGAAGCCAGCGGTCTGGCGTGCCAGGTCTTCCATCAGGACGCCCTGCGCCATGGGCTTGCCCTTAGCGTGCACATTCAGGATCGCCAGGCGGCCACGAATGTCAGGCTTATCAAGCATCACACGACGGTCGAAGCGGCCAGGACGCAGCAGCGCGGGATCAAGCACATCAGGGCGGTTCGTGGCAGCAATCACCACAATGTTGGTCTCTTTATCAAAGCCATCCATCTCAACAAGCAACTGGTTCAGGGTCTGCTCACGCTCATCATTGCCGGTCATACCTGAATTGGTACGCTGGCGACCAACAGCGTCGATCTCGTCAATGAAGATGATACATGGGGAATGGTCTTTGGCCTCTTTGAAGAGGTCGCGTACACGCGCCGCACCTACACCAACAAACATCTCAACGAACTCAGAACCGCTGACGCTGTAGAAAGAGACTCCAGCCTCGCCGGCGACTGCTCGCGAAATAAGCGTTTTACCTGTGCCTGGAGCACCAACCAGCAAGACGCCCTTCGGGGTACGCGCACCCATCTGAGTAAAGCGGGCAGGATGCTTGAGGAATTCTACAATCTCTTGCAGCTCCATCTTGGCCTCTTCGACGCCAGCGACATCCTTGAAGAGAATTGACGGGCGGGACTCGCTAAAACGCTTCGCCTTCGAGCGTGCAAAGGGAGCTGCCTGACCACCCATACCACCACTGCGGCGCATGAAGAACACCATGGAACCAACAACCAGGAGAATCAACACCAGGGCCTCAAGTCCCTGCACCCACTGACCACTCTGCGGATCCTGAACATCAACCGTGACGCCATTTTGGGTAAAGAAAGGCGTGACAGGCTGACCCTCTTCTTTGACCGCGTGGATCTGTGTGCCATCAGCGGCTGTCGCGGTAACGTCATTGCCACTAAGCGAGACCGACTTCAGCTTATGCTGCTGCGCCATGGTCAATACGGCGCTAATCGGTTTCTCTTGGACGGTTGACGCACCAAAGCTAACACCAGCCAGGCGTGCCAGCGCCACTCCTAACAAGATAATACCGACAACAATTAACGAACCCGCCAGGCTATAACGCAAGATGGCATTCTTCTTTCGTGCTGCCTTCTGGGCTGAACTTTGTGGGTTTGATTTTCTCATTTCGCGGTTATTCTTTGGAGGCATTTCCATGCAGACGCTAGACCCTTCTATACTCTGTGATTGACTCTGTGATCGCTGTGATTACTGTGCTTATTGTGCTTACTAAACGGGCTAAAAAACTACCAAAACTATCTAACGCCGGAATCGGCCGTATCTCTTTATATCAATTTGTCGCTAGTATAACGTATAAGAATTTGTTTAGCAAGGTGAAGAAACACTTAGAAATCTTAGAATTATTAGAAAACAAAACTAGATTCCCATCATATACGCTTGCTCTAGCGGCAATTGAAGAGTTTTTGTTTCTTCATTCTTCTCTGCGCATCACTGGTACCGAAGTACTATACACATTCGCCCGAAAAAATGCGAAGATTTAGGCAACGCTGCCAAAAGAGCGCCGCATTCCAAATATAGTGCGGCTCCTGACCCGGAAACCGTTCTTGATGCGTCTTATGGTTGCACACGCACTTTTGCATCTTCATCGATGGCATTGAGACCGTTCGAGCATAGGCACTCCTGCTCGCATCTTGTAGCGGACATGTGTGCTTGCTTAACGTCTCTACCATATATTCTCGGCATGCTCAATTTGTTTCTACAAAGGAGTATTCAATGAGTCATACCGCACCCGGTACCGGCATCAACCGCTGGACCATCGCCATCGCAGCCTTTTGTATGCAGTTAGCGCTAGGAGCAGTCTATGCCTGGAGCGTCTTCCTCAAGCCTGTAATCAGTCTCTACAAGGTCTCACAGGCCCAGGCCAATCTGACCTTCAGTATCACCCTCCTGGCCCTGGGTATTACTGCCGGTTTTGGTGGCTATTTGAATAGCCGTTTTGGGCCACGTGCCATCGCAACAGTGGGAGGAATTCTGTATGGCATAGGTGTTATACTCGCAGCGTTTGCATCGCCAAACATCTATCTACTCTACCTCACCTACGGTATTATCGGTGGTATTGGTCTGGGTCTGGGCTATATCGTGGCGCTCGCGATGCTCATCAAGTGGTTCCCTGATCGGCGCGGCTTTATTACAGGACTGGCGGTCGCGGGCTTTGGCGCGGGGGCCGCGCTGACTGGCCCCATCGCCGCGAACCTCTTGCTTCCAGCGTATAAACTCAACACGACTTTTATCATCCTGGGCATCGCCTACTGTATCATCGTGGTTGTAGCAGCACAGTTCTTCCGTACCGCCCCTGAGGGTTACGCTCCCGCCGGTTGGACTCCTACATCGAAACAACAGGAAGAGGGAAGCGCCCGCAACTATACCCTGGGCGAGGCCCTGCGCTCGCCACGCTGGTACTTGCTCTGGCTCATTCTCGCCCTCAATGTGACCGCGGGAGCAGCGCTCATATCTGTAGCCTCTCCCCTGGCACAGAAGTTTACTGGCGTGAGCGCGGGCGTCGCCTCGACCCTGGTGATTACCATCTCGATCTTTAATGGGGCTGGACGCCTCTTCTGGGGCTGGCTCTCCGACGCGCTTGGACGCCCATATACCTTCCTGGTCATCTTCCTGGTCCAGGTCCTGGCCTTCCTGGCGACACCCTTTATCGGGGCCATCGCGCTCCTGTTTATCCCGGCCTCACTCATCGGTCTCTGCTATGGTGGAGGCTTCGGCACTATGCCTGCCTTCGCGGCAGACTTCTTTGGCTCGAAAAATTCTGGCACGATCTATGGCGCGATGTTGACCGCCTGGAGCGCGGGCGGTATCGTTGGTCCCTTACTCATTTCCAGTATTGACTATAAGACAACGCTCTTTATCCTGGCGGGACTGATGCTTGTCAGTTGCGCCTTGCCACTACTGGCTCAACTGCTGGCACGTCGCCAGGCTCAGGAAGTCGCCGCGAGTGCTGGTAACTCATAAGCAGGCATATCCAGGTGGCTTTTTCCTGGTAGCGAAACCAGTGCTATGTTACAATTTGTATAGAACATAGCACTGGCCTCACACCAGTTTCACCACACTTCTTTCATACGCTATCCACTGGCAGCAGCTTTGCGCTTTTCAAAGGATGATTGAGATGGATGAACATACTTCTCTGCCAAAGACGGTGCGATCCGCCTTTACCGAGCTTCTGCAAGTTGGCGCAAATACAAAGTCCTTTAGCAAGGAGAGCCTGAGCAAGGCTCCACGTATCCGCGACGCCAAGCTTGTCCATAGTGTCTGCCCCTACTGTGCAGTCGGCTGTGGCTTAAATGTATATGTCAAAGACGGCAAGGTTATTGATATCGAGGGCAACCCCGAGAGTCCCATCAATCATGGCACGCTCTGCCCCAAGGGTTCAGCAACCTTCCAATACACAATTAACCCTAGTCGCTTAACCAAGGTCCTTCACCGCACACCCTACAGCGATCACTGGGAAGAGGTCTCCCTCGACTGGGCCATGGAACGCATCGCGCAACTGGTCAAGCAGACGCGCGATGAGACCTTTGTCGAGCACCTCGATGATGGGCGCGAGGTCAATCATACCCAGGGGATCGCCTCTCTGGGTGGGGCAACGCTGGATGTTGAAGAGAATTATCTGATCAAGAAGCTCCTCTCCGGCGGCCTGGGAATCGTCTCGATTGAGAACCAGGCCCGGATATGACACAGCTCGACTGTGCCCGGTCTGGGTACAACATATGGACGTGGCGGCGCCACGTCATTCCCGCAGAATCTCGTTGAGAGCGACTGCATCTTAATCATGGGCAGCAATATGGCGGAGGCTCATCCGGTGGCATTCGCCAATGTAGTCAAAGCCAAGGAACGTGGTACGACGGTCATTCATATCGACCCGCACTATTCGCGCACCTCGGCCCTGGTCAACCTGCACCTCCCCATTCGCGCGGGTAGCGATATCGTCTTCCTGGGCGCGCTGATTCGTCATGTGCTTGAAAGCGAGTCGTACTTCAAGGAATATGTGCAGCACTATACCAATGCCGCCATGCTGGTACGCGAGGACTTTCAAGATACGGAAGAACTTGATGGGCTCTTCTCCGGTTATGACGCTGAGAGTGGGACCTACACCAGCCAGAAATCCTGGGACTACCAACGCGATGAGCATGGCAAGCCCCTACAAGATCCCACACTTGCACATCCCAATTGCGTCTTCCAGGTAATGCGTCGCCACTTCGCGCGCTATACCCCTGAGATGGTTGAAGAGGTCTGCGGCGTTCCCCGTGAGCAGTGGCTCCAGGTGGCCCAGACACTCATTCACAACTCTGGCCGTGAGCGCACAACGGCACTCTGCTACGCGGTAGGCTGGACACAGCAATCCAAGGGCGTACAGATCATTCGCTCGGCGGCCATCCTGCAACTCCTGCTGGGCAATATTGGGCGTCCCGGGGGTGGCATTCTAGCCCTGCGCGGGCATGCCTCTATCCAGGGTTCGACCGACGTCCCGACACTTTATGACCTGTTGGCAGGCTATATGCCTCAGCCAGCAGCCCAGCCACAGACGCATACCGCTGAACGCCTGGAAGGTGCTCAGCCAAGTACAGCGCATGTGCCAACCCAGAATACGCTGGAGGAGTATATCGCCACCTCTGGGCAGAAGACAGGCTGGTGGGTCAACTTCCCGGCCTATATCAAGAGCCTGCTCACCGCCTGGTATGGCGAGGAGACCGTCCTTGATCAGGAAAGCGATAGTGGCTATCGCTACCTCCCCAAGATTACTGGCGACCACTCGCACCTGGCCACGACCTATGCCATGCTGGATGGAAAGGTTAAGGGCTATATCCTCTTTGGCCAGAATCCAGCCGCGGGCAGCACCAATGCGCGCCTGCAACGTAAAGCCTTGCAGCAACTTGACTGGATGGTCGTGCGCGATCTGTACGAGGTGGAGAGCGCCGCTTTCTGGTATAAGGGTCCCGGGCCGGTAGATCCCACGCAGATCAAGACCGAGATCTTCTTACTGCCTGCCGCCGCCTCTACCGAGAAGGAAGGCTCCTTTACTAATACCCAACGCCTGATGCAGTGGCGCGATAAGGCCGTTGATCCTCCTGGGGATGCGCGCTCGGATCTCTGGTTTGCCTATCACCTGGGCAAGCGCCTCAGAGAACTCTACGCCGAGAGCCAGGAGGCCAGAGATCGTGGTCTGCAAACGCTCCTCTGGGACTATGAGCGTGAAGAGCCCGAGCCAGGTTCGCGCATTCTTGATGAACCAGATGCCCGGCTCGTCTTAAAAGAGATCAACGGCTACTACGTGCGTAAGCCCGCCAAAGAGGGGGAACCTGTCGATGAGCGCGCATATACGCTGCACGACGCGCCTCACGTGCCCAATTTTGTGGCGCTCAAGGCCGATGGAAGCACGGCCTGTGGCTCCTGGATCTATAGCGGCGTTTATCCCGAGCCAGGGAGGAACCGCGCGGCCTCCCGCACACCTGGTGGTCCCACCAACCTGGAATGGGGCTTTGCCTGGCCTGCCAACCGCCGTATTCTCTATAACCGTGCCTCGGCTGATCCCCAGGGGCGTCCCTGGTCGGAACGGAAGAAGTACATCTGGTGGGACGAAGAGAAGCAGCAATGGACTGGCTATGATATCCCCGACTTTCCTGTGAACAAGCGGCCGGACTATGTTCCTGCCCCTGACGCCACGGGGATGGATGCCATTGCCGGTAGTGATCCCTTTATCATGAAGCCTGATGGGCGAGGCTGGCTCTTCGCTCCCTCTGGCCTCAAGGATGGACCACTGCCCACACATTACGAGGCGATTGAGTCGCCCGTGCATAATAAACTCTACAAGCAGCAGAGTAATCCGACCGCCAAGTACTTCAAGGGTCGCCCAGGCAACCCGCTCGCGGCAGTTGGCGATGAGCGCTATCCCATCGTGATTACGACCTATCGCCTAACCGAGCACCATGTCAGCGGTCCCATGACGCGCTGGATGCCCTGGCTTAACGCGCTTCAGCCCACACTCTTCGCGGAACTCAGCCCTGAGTTGGCCGCTGAACGCGGCGTCAAGCATGGTGAGTGGCTGGTGATCAGTACGCCACGCGGCGAGATTGAGGCCCGCGCCATGGTCACACGCCGGATGCGCCCCCTGCGCATCCAGGGACGTCAGATTCACCAGATTGGTCTGCCCTTCCACTGGGGCTTCCAGGGCAAGAGCACGGGCAGCATCACTAATGATTTGACCCATATGGTGCTTGAACCCAATGTGAGTATTGAAGAGGCCAAGGCGTTTACCTGTAATATTCGCCCGGGACGCCTCCCAGGAGAGGAGGAATCGAATGGCCGTTGAAACCACGCCCAACACAACACAGGTCCAACCCACCGTCGCTAAACGACGGTCGGGGGCGCCTGTGCTCTTAAATATGTTCAAGCCACTCCATAAGGAGACACCGCCACCACAGCAGGCGACGATGGGCTTTTTTACCGATACCAGTATCTGTATCGGGTGTAAAGCCTGCGAGGTGGCCTGCCGCCAGTGGAACCAGTTAACGCCGCCTCCAGCCCAGTGGAGCGGCTCCAGCTACGATAACACGACGCACCTTGGCGCGCATACCTGGCGCCATGTGCAGTTTATCGAGCAGATCGACCGCGTTGAAACCACCAGCAATGGTCATGCTGGACAACCTGTCCCGGAGCTTCCACTCTTTGAGGTACAGACACTCGAAGATAAAATCGCTGCGGCAAAGTTCGAAGGTATCCTGCCTGAGACCCCGCCTGGAACGGCGCTACCCTTCTTCAATAATGAGCGCTGGCTTATGCGTAGCGATGTCTGCAAGCACTGCGCCAACGCTCCCTGCCAGGAGGCCTGCCCCACGGGCGCAATCATCCGCACCGAGTTCGATACCGTCTATGTACAGCAGGATATCTGCAATGGCTGTGGCTACTGCACGGTTGCCTGCCCCTTCGGCGTGATCGCACGCGACGATGGTGGAAGCCATACCGCTCATAAGTGCACCCTCTGCTATGATCGCCTGAAAGACGATATGGAGCCCGCCTGTGCCAAGGCCTGCCCCACTGACTCCATCACCTTTGGCGAGGTCGAGCAGCTCAAGGAGCGTGCGCGTGAGCGCCTGGGCGTCTTACAGAAGCACGGGGTCAAGGAGGCACGCCTCTACGGCGTCGATGATCAGATCCTTGATGGTGGTCTCAATTCCTTCTTCTTACTTTTAGAAGAGCCTGAAGTCTATAACCTGCCTCGCAATCCCGCACGCCCCATGAATAATGTACCAGTCGCGTCTCTCTGGTCGATTCTGGCCGCGCTCGTGCTGGGCCTGGCGAGTATGCTCTTCTTTCAGCAAAGAGATGAGCGATAGAGCCCCAGGAGAAAGAAAGTGAACGATACAGACACGCTCTTTGAGCGTCTGGCCACGCTGACAACCGGGTATGAGCCCGATCCAGTTAAGGAGGGCCAGGAGCCAACCTACTATGACTATCCGGTGCTCACGAAATCCTTCTGGAGTACCGAGATTATCTGGTACTTCTTCTTTGGAGGTCTCGCGGCTGGCTGCTATACTCTCGCCAGCATTGCTGCGCTTTTTGGTAGCAAAGAAGATCGCGTGGTGGTACGCACAGGCTACTACCTCGCGCTGCTGGCCCTGCTGCCCTGTCCACCACTTCTAATTAAAGACCTGGGACGCCCGGAGCGCTTCTTACATATGCTGCGCGTCTTCAAAGTCAAGTCACCTATGTCCATGGGGACCTGGTGCCTGCTTGGCTTCTCCCTCTTTAGCGGTATAACCGCGACCATCCAGGCCGCACGCGATGGCCTGCTTGGCAAGTGGTGGGGGGCGCGTGCGCTCGCGGCCCTGCCCCAGAAGCTGCTCGCACTTCCTGGTGTCGCTCTGGCCTTCTTCCTGGGGAGCTACTCGGGCGTCCTGCTTACGGCTACCAGCATTCCCCTCTGGTCACGTGATAAGCGCCTGGGGGCAATCTTCCTCACCTCTGCCCTCTCCACCAGTTCGGCCCTGATCTCGCTTATCTTGCGCGTCATAGGCGCGCCTACGCGGACTCTGCATAAACTGGAAAAGATTGAGTGGGTGGCTATGAGCCTGGAGGCTCTGGAGATCTTTAGCTTCTTACGCGGTTCTGGTCGGGCCGCACGCCCTCTCGTTGGCACTGGTCCCCAAGAGCAAGGGCGGCATTTCTGGAGCTTTATGATAGGCGGTGGCCTGGTGCTTCCCTGGCTTCTTCAATCGCTCACGCTGCTAGGTGGAAAGAAACCACGGCGCACGCGGGCGCGTGGTGGCAAGGGTCTACTCATCTCGCTGCTCGTGCTGATAGGTGGCTATTTCCTACGTCGTACCATCGTCGAGGCTGGACGCACCTCAAGCGTCGATGCCCACACCACGCTCTGGAACGCGCGACCCTGACCCTGGAAGCAGAACCAGGAGCGCCCATTCTGTCTCCTTTCGCGCTCCTGGCGGCTTTTCCTTCTCCTCCCCATTTTGTCTATGTAGCCCTTCCTGGTACCAGACGGTAGAAAACAATTCAACTTTTTTCGCGCACTTTCGTAAGCTACTACAGAGAGATCTGAATGTCTACGAAGCAAGAGTATTTTCGTGGCTGAGAAAGGGCTTTATATTCTATGGCGGAGTCACAGGACACTGGCAGCACTGAGCAGAATCGTGCTCCCCAAACCACTACAACAACCAAGCTTCCAAAAGAACAAGAACATACAACCGCACAGGCAACCACTACTCGCGGGACAACGCGGCCCCTTGATGCGCAAGAGGTCACTGAAGCGAGCAGTGATGCGCTCCAGCTCACAGTGATTGAGGGTCTCCAGGTCGGGCGAGGTGTCGCCCGCATCGATCCATCGCAAATTGCGCGCTTGGGCTGTAAACCCGGCGATATCGTGATGATTACCGGGTCACGCACGACCGCGGCCAAGGTCGTCCCCAGCGCGCTCACTGATCGCGGCCAGCCCACCATCCAGATGGATAGCCAGGTACGACAGAATAGCGCCTCTGGCCTGGGCGAGCGCGTGACGGTCCGCAAGGCAAAAGTACGCGATGCGGAGAAGATCACGCTCCTCCCACTAAGCGCGGGAACGCCAATCCAGGAGAGCGACCTGCAATACATCGCCCGCTACCTGGTCGGACTCCCTGTTACTATCGGCGATCTGCTGCGCATCGGCATGCCGGGAACCTCGCCACGCGAGTTCCTGATTATCAACACCTCGCCAGCCACACCCGCCTATGCGCTGCGCAAACGCGCCACCAGCGAGTTGCCCCGATTGATCCACCTCAGCCAACAGCTGATGTTGAAGCCGTTCTGGTCCAACCTGGGACACTGGTACGAGCACAGTCACGAGGCGCAACCAATCATGGTCCAGGGATTATCAGTTACGAGGATATTGGCGGCTTAGGCAAAGAGCTCCAGCGCATTCGCGAGATGATTGAGCTGCCCCTCAAGTATCCCGCCGTTTTTGATCGCCTTGGTGTCGAGCCTCCCAAGGGTGTCTTGCTCTATGGCCCTCCCGGAACCGGCAAAACCTTGATCGCGCGTGTCGTCGCAGCCGAGACCAATGCCGCCTTCTTCGTCATTAATGGGCCTGAAATTATCAATAAGTTCTATGGAGAGAGCGAATCGCGCCTGCGTTCAGTCTTCCAGGAGGCCCAGCGCCAGGCTCCCAGCATTATCTTCATCGATGAACTTGATGCCCTGGCACCTAAACGTGCCGAGAGCGGCGGCGAGGTCGAACGGCGCATCGTGGGGCAGTTGTTGGCCCTGATGGATGGTCTAGCCTCTCGCGGCCAGATCGTGCTTATTGGCGCGACCAACCAGCCCAATGCCCTGGATCCCGCCATCCGCCGCCCTGGTCGTTTTGACCGCGAGATCGCCCTGCGCGTTCCCGACGTACGCGGGCGCACAGAGATCCTGAGCATCCACAGCCGGGATGCCGCCATGGCCAAC
Organism: Ktedonobacter sp. SOSP1-85; assembly: GCF_016587415.1. Classification (GTDB taxonomy): domain Bacteria; phylum Chloroflexota; class Ktedonobacteria; order Ktedonobacterales; family Ktedonobacteraceae; genus Ktedonobacter. The sequence continues at coordinate 1,365,674 of NZ_BNJI01000001.1, forward strand.
GACATCGACTTTGCGCGCCTGGCACAACTGACGCCGGGCTTTGTAGGTGCCGACCTGGAGGCGCTCTGCCGCGAGGCCGCCATGATTGCCTTGCGACGTGTGCTCCCACATATCGATTACCAGCGAGGCTATATTCCCTATGAGACCCTGATCAACATGAGTATTACCATGGCTGACTTCCAGGCCGCGCTCCGCGAGATCGAACCCTCGACCACGCGCGAGGTTTATGTCGAGGTCAGCGAAACATCATGGGACGATATCGGTGGCCTGGAGGATATTAAACAGAACCTGACCGAGGGGGTCGAGTGGCCCCTGCGCTATCCCGACATCTATGCCAATGCTAAGGTCGAGCCACCACGCGGCGTCTTGCTCGCAGGCCCTCCTGGATCGGGTAAAACCTTGATCGCCCGGGCACTTGCCAATCAGTGTGAGGCCAGTTTTATCTCCATCAAGGGGCCAGAACTGCTCTCGAAGTGGGTTGGTGAATCGGAGAAAGGCGTACGCGAGGTCTTCAGGCGCGCGAAACAGGCCGCGCCCTGCCTGGTCTTCTTCGACGAGATCGATGCCCTCGCACCCCGCCGTGGCAGCGGCATGGATGGCAATGTCGGCGACCGCCTGATCGCCCAGCTACTCACCGAAATGGATGGTATTGAGGGACGCGAAGGCGTCATCGTCCTGGCAGCAACCAACCGCCCGGAACTCATCGATCCCGCGATCCTGCGCCCGGGACGCTTTGACCTGGTCGTTGAACTGCGCTATCCCAACGAAGACGAGCGCCGCATGATCTTTGATGTGCATCTGCGTGGTCGACCCATTGCCTCTGAAGTAACCAGCGAAGAGCTGGCGCGTCTCACCGATGGACGTAGTGGCGCGGATATCGAGGCCATCTGTCGGCGCGCAGCCCTCCTCGCCCTGCGCGAATGGATCACGCCCCAACTCAATACGCTGCAACCAGCAGCTGTTCCAGCTCAAGCAACGGCGACGGCCGATGTCACAAATGCGCTACACGCAACCTCTGCCAGCTCTACTAGCGTGGCCCTGCTTCCCACCCAGGACACTACCCAGTTCCAGATTCGCGCCGAGCACTTTGCCCGCGCGATTGATGAACAGCGGGATCGCTATGATGTTCAGGAAGAGGCCGAGGAGAAACACACCAAGCTTGAGAAGGGACGCGAACGCCTTCTTGAGATGGCCGCAGGCCAGGACCAGCTCTCAAACCTGCCAGCCCTATCAGGCGCAGGCACATCCCTACTAGCCCTGCGAAACCCCATCTTCTGGGTGCTCTCCCTTCTGCTCATCCTGGTCATCGTCGCCGTCGTACTCCTACTACACGTCTCCGGACTCTTCTAGCGAGGCTTCCAGAAGCATGTAGCAGAACAACTTTCGCCCAGGTTAAAGAATGGAACGCGGGATGGCAGCCCGGGCTGCCATCCCGCGTTCCATTCTTTAACCTGGGCGAGGGCCGCAGGCGCGAGAAGCCATGTACGCCAATTGCATTAACATTACATTAAAACAGTAGGATTTATAGTCTCAACATTTTTCATTGTGCATCTATCAATGTTTCTATAGCATAATTTGAAAAAAGCCAGAAGAGACTAAAAGGCTGTGTATAAACCAGAAAGCGGCTCAAGCATTGTAAGTACCATACACTTACAATATATAGGCAACTATGCTATAATAAAAAAGGAGAGCGTTTTTTTTCAACAGGTGAAGGGAGCGAACAGTGTCATACTTACCTGACAACTCCTCTTCCATCTCTCGTGAGCAAATTACTGAGGCATTCCTGAAGGCCATCAGCCTGATTGACAAGCGGGTCTATCCCTATCTGGGGAGAGCGACCACGCGCGTGCTGGTTCAGGGAGCTGCCAAAAGAGTTATGGATAAACATCCCTTCCTTGGGTGCCTTATTAAACGGCCTTATACCGATATTCATCCATCTGCCATCCAGGAAGAACTCTCAGGCGTCACTCCAACCGAGTTCGTTAACGGTCTCAATGACCTTCTTGACGAATGCTTCGCTGGCTTACGAGAATTGACAGGAGACCTTATTGTGCCACACCTGCACGAGGAAGTAACCCAGCAACTACGGCAACTCTAGTAGCAGCAAGGAAAGAGCATGGAGAGCAGCGTGCAATCGGAAATGCAATCCCAGGCAGGCGCGATTCGCTCTTCCACTGGACAGAACGCGGATCGCCTGGTTCATATCCGTGAAGAGATAGTATATCTCAATACTATCGGAAAGCGCTTCGTTGCGGCGTTTGATCGCTTTCAAGTCCACCGTGCCCTGCTTGCGGCGCTACAAGAGATCTATAGTTTCACTGCCTGCTGTATCTTGCTCAAAGGTCCTCCCAACCAGCTCTTCATTATCCCATCCTATCCCCTGAGCACACCCTTGCTCGAAGCCATGATTCACCGGATTACCAGCGCGGCTCATGTCATGGATTTTCCCCACATCGATGAGAAACAGCTCGCGGCAACCGCCTACCTGGATGCCCCCGATGAACTGGCGCAACCTCGTGCGCGAAAAGGCGACTCAGGAGAGACCGTCGGCTCTTGCCTCAACATCCCTTTAACGGTCGAAAGCCACATCATCGGACTACTTAGCCTCTTTGATGAACAGCCCGGCGCCTTCGACACCAACCTGCTCCAACTTACCGCAATGATCGCCGATTATGCCGCTATCGCACTGGAGAATGTGCGTCTACGCGAACGGGAGAATGCACTCTGGCGGCAAGCAGAGCTTGAGCGCCAGCGCCTGGAGTTGGTAATTCGTAGTATGGCTGAAGGCCTGCTGATCACCGATGCGGAAGGGGCGGTTACCTCCCTCAATCAGTCCGCCAGGCATATGCTTGGCCAGGCGAATGTCCATTTTCAACTCAACATCCCCCTGCACGAACTGGCTAAAGAAAACGCCGTTCCCTGGCTCGAACGCCTGGCAGATACCGCTCAAGAAGCCCTGCAAGGGAAAACGGTGACGAATCAAGAACTCTTTATTGGCGAAGGTGACGAAACCGTACCATTGACGCTCCATGTGAGCGCCGCACCACTCTATGCCGCAGATGATGTCACTTCTCCTCCGATAGGGATTGTGGCCGTGCTCAACGATGTGACCTCGATGAAACAGGTTGAACGCCTGAAAGATGAGTTTGTCTCCGTCGTCTCACATGAGCTACGCACCCCGCTGACAGCGATCAAAGGCTATACGCAACACCTGGTACGACGCGTTGAACGACGCCTGCGCAAGCTACGTGGCACGCCCCCACAACTCAATCCTCTGCCCACACCCGAGCCACCTGAGAGCTATGACTTGCGCAGCCTGAACATCATTCAGAGCCAGACAGAGCACCTGGAACGCCTGGTCAATGATCTGCTGGATCTCTCACAACTTCAATGGGGCCAGCTACAACTACAATACGAAGAGTTTTACCTGACCGACCTGCTCAATGAATATGTCCGTACCATCCAGGATAGCGCCGAGCAACATACCCTCTACCTGGACATTCAGACACGCGATACACGTATCATTGCTGACCGCAAGCGGATTGGACAGGTCATTGGCAATATTCTGGATAACGCGATCAAGTACTCCCCAATGGAGGAAAGGTTACTGTACGCCTGCAAAGACAGCAAGGGGAGTTCCTGGTGAGTATCATTGATGAAGGCATTGGGGTTAGTCTCGAGCACTACGACCACATCTTCGAACGCTTCTACCGCGTCCACAACACCTCAACCCAACAATATTCGGGCATCGGGCTGGGTCTCTTTGTGACCAGAGAAATTATTACGCGGCATGGGGGGCGTATCTGGTTTACGAATAATCAACACATTGGCACAACCTTCTACTTTACCCTGCCACCAACCGCACGCACGGCTTCACACGAACTGCGCAACCACTAGAGAGTGTAGGGTCCATGCTGGTATGGACTTGAGGTCCACGCTTCTCGTTGGCGTGCTCGCAGACCAATAAACCACTACCCCCACCAAAATTGCGGCAAGGGTGCCATCGGCTTGAGCCGTAGGGAGGAATTGCCGCAAATGCCACACATATAATTGGATATTACTCCAGTTTAGTGGTAAAATGGGCGTATGCAGATACAACGAACCGTTCCCATTGTCATAGAGCCTGACAGCGACCTTGAGCACACTATTGATGTGTTTCGGGAGGTGCAACATGCCCTCTCTGAACCGTGTTTCAATGGTGGCAAACCTCTTGGTGCTCTCGCGTTGCAACGGGCCTGTTACCATCAGGTGAAAGGTTCGCTCTCGGCACAAATGACGATCTCTGCTATTCGTCTTGTCTCCGCCGCCTATGCCAGCGCCAAATCCAACAAGAAACCTGCACAACGCCCCTTTCTCTTCAAGAAGGCTCGTGCGTTGTTCCTGGTCGGAAAGCGTGGGCGTGACGCTGACTTTCGCAAAGATGGCACCCTCTCTCTCTGGACGGTAGCAGGACGGAAACACCTCACGTATACGCTCCCTCAAGACTATGAGACGACCTTTATGAAAGCCATTGAGATTGATAGCCTTACGGTTATCAAGCGCCGTGGCAAGCTCATTGGGCGTGTGACGCTTACCCTTGACGCCCCAGAGCCTCAAGGCATTCTCCCCGTAGGCATTGACCTTAATGAAACCAATGCCCTTGTCGCCGTTGACCCCGATGGGCGCACCCTCTTTGTGAGTGGGAGAGACGTCAAAGTCAAGAATCGACGTACAGCCAAGACTCGCGCTCGCCTCCAGCGCAGACATGCGACCCGTAAGGCAGAGAAGAAGGATACACGCAGTATTCGGCGTCTTCTCAAACGGTTAGGTCGCACACAACGCAATCGTACCCGCACCTTTGCCCAACAAACAGCCAAGCAACTGATCACCTTTGCCCCCCAGAATGCCGTGCTCGTCTTTGAGGACTTGCAGATACCCAAACCAGAGAAGGGCAAGCTCAAAGGCAAGGCACTTCGACGTCGAATGTCGCTGTGGCAACGGCACCTCATTCGTACCTGTGTGGAGAATAAAGCCCAGGAATGTGGGCTGACCGTCACACAGGTGAACCCTGCCTACACGAGTATGAATTGTGCACGCTGTGGCTTGCGTGGGGTGCGCAAACGTCATGCCTTCTCCTGTCCTCACTGTAGCCACACGGATCATGCTGACGTCAATGCGGCGGTAAACATTCGCAACCGCTATACTGCCTTTCGGGGTAGTGGGCTGCTGTCAATCAGCCCTGAAGCCCAGTCCTAGGATGTGGGCAAGCCCTTGCATTCATGCATGGGGTTATTGACTAAAAAGCTTTCAATAAATCAGCGGGAGACGAGCCAAAGTGATCATTGACATACGAGTGACCATAGGGCGTGAAATGGATGCTGGCCCAGGTAGACCGTAAGATCTGGATATTGCGCAGAATACGTGCCTCGCCCCAAAGTGGATAGAGCAAATCACGCAAGGCAAGCACAACATCGCTCGTGCTACTAACAAGAACGCCGCAACAGACCACCAGTCCGATAAACAGAGGATGGTGAGGTACAATAAACGGACTGAGAGGGGTAAAGAAGCCAATGTAGAGCACACTTCCAGAGACCAGCGCCGGGACAAGCGCGTTTAACCAGGTGAAGAACACGGAAGGCTTGTGCAAGACCATAAAGGAGACGCCAAGGGGACCAATTGCCCACCCGATCACAGGCTCCCGCCGGAGTAAAAGCACCAGGAGATGTGCTAAGCGGAAAGAGATTATCCAGAAGACGGCAAGCAGGACGGCTCCCAGCGGATATACCACCTGGAAGTGCAGGACATTCATAAGCGTAACTGCTAATGCTGGCATAGCATACCCTCGCCCAAAACACGGTCAGAAAGTCCTCGCATGAAGACAAGAACCCGCCGAAACCAGTAGTGTGTATCTATTATTATAAGCTATAAATTTGAGGGAAGCAATTGCAACAGCCCAAAAAGGATAGGAAAACAAGAATATAGCTCACAAAAAGAGGTAAGGACATTGTTAGGAAAAATGTGGGAGAGCGTAACCACGCAAAGAAGAACAAGCTAGAGAAGAAGAGGTAAAATAGTTGTAGAAGGGAATTTAAAAATGGGCGCTACTGGGATCGAACCAGTGGCCTCTTCGGTGTGAACGAAGCGCTCTCCCGCTGAGCTAAGCGCCCTAACTGCTGACGTCGTCATAGTAACATCTATGCAGCTATTTGTCAAGCAATTTTTGTCTTCAATTTACCACCCTCACGCTCCCCAATTGCCTCAGCTTGTGGAGGCACCTATGCTTAAAAGAGAAATCAACAGTTCATCAAAAGAGAGGAGAATGGAGTCAAAAAACAGCACATGGCACACATTCCTTTCTCATTGACATCGGGGAAGAAATGTTCTAAAATAATTATGTAAAAGGAGCTCATGGTGTAAAAATGACTTTCAAGTGATTTGTGCGCACAAAATTCGCCTCCATCCTACCAAGGAGCAAACGCTCTATTTTGCGAAAGCAGCTGGAATTGCACGGTTTACATGGAACTGGGCGTTGGCTGAGTGGAATCAGCAATATGAGGTGGGCGAGAAACCGACCGTATTGAAACTGAAAAAACAGTTCAACGAGATCCGGCGGGAGCGTTTTCCTTGGACGTGGGAGGTCACCAAGAATGCGTCGGACCAGCCCTTTTTGGATTTGGGCAAAGCCTGGACCGCCTTCTTCGAGGGTCGGGCGCACCGTCCTCGTTTCAAGAGCAAAAAGCGCAGTAAGCCGAGCTTTTATCTCGCCAATGATCAGATGGAACTCGGTGACCACCGCGTTTGGATCCCCAAACTTGGATGGGTGAATATATCGGAAAATCTCAGATGGAAAGGGAAAGTGACCGGAGCGCGAATAACGCGCACGGCGGATTGGTGGTTTATCTCGATCACGGTAGACGTCCCCAATGATCAACCAATCACGCGCCCCGCTGCCATTGGAATAGATGTCGGCTTGAACCGGCTGGCAACCTTGAGTACTGGTGAGGGATTTGAGAACCAAAAATGCCTCAGCACCGCACTCAAAAAGCTGCGTCAGGCCAATAAACGTCTCCATCGGCGCAAGCCAGACTCCAAAAACCGGGAGAAAGCGCGTCGTCAAGTGGCTCGCCTCCACTATCGCATTACCTGCCTACGCGATGATGTGCTCCACAAGCCCACAACGAGGCTCGCCAATAGCTATGGGATCATTGGGGTGGAGGATCTCAACCTCAAGGGGTTGCTCAAAAATCGCAAACTGGCTCGCTCGTTCTCTGATGCCTCCCTTGGCAAACTTTTGAACCTGCTCACCAGCAAAGTTGAACAACGCGGCGGGCAGGTGGTAAAGGTGGGGCGCTTCTTCCCATCAAGCAAAACCTGCCATGCTTGTGGCTGGAAGTGGGAAGAGATGCAACTTTCTGATCGGGCGTTCCACTGCCAGAATCCCCAGTGCGCCTACTCTCAGTTTGAGCAGGATAGAGACTCGAATGCGAGCCTCAATATTCTCTTTGAAGCCCTCCGCTTGATCGGGCTCATTGATCAGGCCGCTCTCGATACTGGCTCGGGCGGAGCGTAAAAGTCGCCTGTGGACTTGGGGTAAGACCAAAGGGCTTCAGCTTGGAGGCACCTGGGAGGGAAGCAGGAACAACGAAAGATGCGGTAGAGCTATGCATGCATACGTTTTACTACATTAATTGGAGCAGAGAGCTAATCTTATGACCACATAAGCAGAGGGGGCCGTTTATGTCACGCATGTCCGCCGGGCGAGGAGTTAGCAAATGGCTGATCAGTACAGTGCTCGTTCCTGCATTGATCCTTGTTGTTCGTCGCCAGCTCGAACGTTTCGTCCAACGACATATCTAATCCATACGCCACGGTGGCTGAGCCTGGCGCTTTTGTATGATATACTGAGGGGCAGAAGTAATTTCTTGTTCTTTGGAGATAGTATCTATGGAAGAAAAGACCTCAACCACAAATGAAGTGGCAATGGAGCCAGCTAAAGAGCAACAAAAGGTTTCATCGACGCCAGAAATCGCTGGGAATGAGCCTCGCAAGGCCTATGGAACCGCCAAGACCGAGAATTTGCAGGATTCGGGACTCTGGCGCATCCTCTTGCCGGGCTTTGTCGCCGCGTGCTGCATACTCTTGTTCTTTATCCCGCTCGGCATTCTCTCCCCGCTCGTCCTGCAAGCCATCGATCCATCCTCGCCAACGGGGCCCCATGGGCTCAATCTCATCTGGCTCTGGATTGGCATGGCTGTGATTGAATTGACGATTGCAATTGTCATTTTCCTTGGCTTCCGCAAAATATTTTTTACGCAAGCGGGCAATTATAGTCGTTAAGCCATTCCTCTTTCCTTCATCTCAGTTCGCAAGCTCGCCTTAAGAAGAAGATAGAAGAGTGGGGTCTGGGCCACGGCCCAGACCCCACTCTTCTATCTTCTATCTACAAGTGCCGCAGGCACAAACTATCAAATCTGAAGAAAACCATGTGAGTAGCTCAACTCGAATGAGGGGCCCATCAAGGGATGCTGACCTTGGGGAACATGCGCCGCGCAATCACCAGGCGCTGAATTTGCGCGGTTCCCTCAAAAATGTCAAATACTTTGGCGTCGCGGAACCACTTATGGATAAACTGCTTTGTCTCGGTCATCTCTCCCGGCGCAGTAATGCGTACCGCCTCCGCGGTCACCTTCATGACCAGTTGCCCCGCGTAGGCCTTACACATCGATGCCTCTTTTGAATTGGGGATACGCTGGTCAGCCATCCAGGCTGCACGCCACACAAGCAAACGCGCCATCTGGATCTCCTGGCGCAACTCCTCCAACTTCTCAGCGATCTCGCGTCGCTGATACGGAGCATACCCCGCTGGTAACTCTTGCTCGTACCAGGCTTGCGCACCCTCGTACGCGGCCCGGCAAATACCAACCGCGAGTGCTCCGACCATGGGACGCGTAGCGTCCAGAGTCCCCATAGCGGCCTTAAAGCCACCCTTCGCGCCCGCCTCGCGTCCGGCGAGCAGGTGATCTTTAGGAATACGGCAGTTCTCAAAGATTAACTCGGTTGTCTGCGAGGCTCGCAACCCCATCTTCTCTTCAATACGACCAATAACCAGTCCCGGCGTTCCTTTGGGGACGACAAAGGGACGAATACCTGCGCGCCCCATACTTTTATCTATGGTCGCAAAGGTAATGATGAGGTCAGCTCTGGCTCCATTGGTGATATAGTGCTTGTGCCCATCAATGACCCACTCTTCACCCTCTAACCTGGCGGTCGTCGCCATCCCGGCAACGTCTGAACCAATTCCAGGCTCCGTCAGCGCCAGGGCACCCCAGTGTAGCTGGTCATCTCTGTAGATACGTAAAAATTTCTCTTGCTGCTCTGGTGAACCCTGGGCAAGGATAGGGGGGGCGGCCAGGCCCGGTCCAGGCATAGCGGTGGCAAGGGCGGCATCACCCCAGGCCATCTCCTCGTGCGCGAGCATCGCCAGGATTGCCTCCTGGCGCTCTCCCGGCTGGCGGAACTGTCGCGCCTGCCCCTCAACGCCACCGCGGAAACGCTTCTGCATCTGCCAGAAAAACGACTCGGGAATCTGCTCGGTGCGATCACACTCCAATGAGATCGGGCGCATCTCTTCTAGCGCGATCTGATGTGCGAACTCGCGATATTCCTGCTGCTTTGCGCTTAAGCGAAAATCTAGCATAAGCTTCTACTCCATCGATGCGGCGTTGCGCATCCACATCTCAACGGGGTGATCCTGTAGAAAGCCAGCGCCACCCATAACCTGTACCGCGTCAATCGTCGCTGATTGTGCCAGCTTGATAGCCTGCTTCTGTACGGCCTCGATATCACGAACAATCGCGGCTATATCCTGCCCCTGATCCCACTGCGTCGCCGCCTGCCAGAGAAAGAGCCGTACCGCGTCCAGCTTCATTGCCATCTCGGCCAGCATAAAGGCAATTCCCTGGTATGAGACAATGGGGCGCCCAAAGGCGATCCGCTCCTCAGCATAGCGACTGGCATACTCAAGCGCCGCGCGTGTCATCCCACATGCCACGCCAGCCCGCAGGAGCAAATACAGCGAGGCCGCACGCAATATAGCAGGCGAACCTGGCTCTCCAAGCAAGGCCCCCTCCGGTAGAACCACGTTCTCCAGGCGAAAAGTGGCACTGGGAGCAGCCTGCAATCCTAGCTTCTGCTTCTCTGAGCGCACTTCCAAGCCCGCCGCCTGCTCTGGCAGAAGTACAGCACACAGACCATCATAGGTCTGTGTACCCTCTACCCGCGCTAGCACGACACGTAGTCGTGCCTGCTCTCCATGAAGGACGTCGCGTTTCATGCCAGAGAGAAGATAGTGATTGCCCTGACGCTTGAGTATCGTCTGCACATTGCGAAGCTCATAGCCCCCTGTAGGCTCGGCGACACCCAGACAACCACGCTCCAGATATCCGCGCTGGGCATCACCAAAATCTGGAAGATAGGCTTCTTTCTGTGACACATTCCCCGCCAATTCAACACAGAGTGGCCCCATCAGCGAGCCGAGGATAGATAAGGCCTGGCCACCATCCCCATATCCCAATTCCTCAGCCACCAGGGCATAGGTAGCGGCCTCGATGGGGCCAGCACCTCCATATTCTTCAGCAAAGGGGAGCGTAAGCCCGGTTTGCGCGAACGTACGCATGACGTCTTGAGAAATATCGCCCTGTTTTTCCGCGGCTCTAGCCTGGGGACGCAATAGATCAATGGCCAGGCTTGAGGCCAGGCGGCGTACCTCTTCCTGCTCTTCAGAGGGAGAAAAATTGAGCATCAACGACATCCTTTCGCCATTTGACACTGAATGTATTCTCTGACCCCCACCAGGGGATTGGACAGCCTACTTAAGAATACATGCCGTTTCATCTCTTCTCATTTTATGCGATATTTTCTCCTGAATGCAACCGAAATACGCATAAAAAAGGCTTGAAAGCACCAACTGATACTTTCAAGCCTTGCGCCGGGCCAATTATTTTACAATCAGGTACAATCAGGAGCCAATCGTGGCAACAGCTCAGCAAAAACTGGGCATCATCTGCATAACAGGACAGGACACTACCCCCAGATAAACGAGACTCCTGGACCTGGATAATACTCATTATGCGTCACTTCACCAGGCCCGCCACCCGCGTTCATGGCGCTCATGACCACGGCTCCATCACTCTCTATTGCCTCGACCACACCTACATGTCCATAGCCAGTAGCGCCCTGGACGCCGACTTGCAATACCATAATCGAGTGGAGTACTGGCTGGCTCGATACAATCCAGCCATAATCGGCAGCACGATCAACCCACTCACTGGCATTCCCATACGTCCAGGGCACATAGTAGCCATGCAAATCATGATACCGCTCATTCGCGTACCAGGTGCATTCCCCGAAGGGATAGACATTCTCATACACAGCGTCTTCAGCATGCGCCACCCTGGGGGCTTGAAATCCATGAATGCTCACGCTCAATGCTGCAACGATAGTGAACATTACCAACGCTACCGCCGCACATCTCCACACCACACTCTTTGCCCCGTTGCTTCCCCGGAATATATTCCAGATCTTTTGACGCGTTCGCATTGTTTCCTCTTCTAATATTTCAAATAGTAGGATCTCTTTTTGACGTGCATTCCTCGACTGAATGAACGGGTTTTAGCATCTTTAGCAACTACATGAGGAAAAGCAGCGTCTAAATATACTATACAAAAGTACACAATAACATGTATTCCAATTTGCAGTGCAGGAGCGTTTTGCGCTCCCGCTTGTAGTCCTTCAAGGTTGCTCGTTCCTACGAGTAGGACATGATAACCAAAGTCACGACAGCCTGGAAACACGCGCCCGGCTGACCGAGCACCTATGCTTCCAGCAGATGTACATTCCCAAAAGGAGCCCGCTGGCTCACCCTCCAACCCACGACAGCATCTGTATCGTCTCTTTTGTTCTCTCCTTTGAGGAATAGTGCGGTAAACAAGGATAGTTGCCTATATTCAACTTAGCAATTTGCAAAATCTTACATCCAGCATATAATGGACTATAGCGTTATATACGGAGAACTAGCAAATAACGTGATCATTGCCGTGTTCTGTATAAATCTGCAGTCACAAACACGATGTTAGTTCTTGAGTCATATAAGCTCAATTACAAGGATCACGAGTGCCTATCGTGAAAGATATGGCTCAACCAGAGTAAATAAAGTATCACCTTATTTTCACTCCAAACGAGGAACAGGATGACAGAATGTAAGGAGTTACTGCTCAGATCACACTGATTGAAGCTGATTTGCTCGACCAGTTATCGCTGATTCAAGCGCTTCGCATCTCGCAGGCAGACGAGGTTTACAATCTTGCAGCTATGTCGTTTGTGAGTACCTCGTTTCAACAATCTTATGCAACGGGGAAATATACGGGACTCAGTGTCACACGTATGCTCAAGGCTGTACGACTAGCAGATTGGCCCATTCGTTTTTACCAGGCCTCCAGCAGTGAGATGTTCGGGAAAGTACGTGCTATTCCACAAAATGAGGATACACCTTTTCATCCGCGTAGCCCCTATGGTGTTGCTAAACTGTACGGCCACTGGATCACGGTCAACTTCCGTGAGAGCTATGATCTATTTGCCTGCTCAGGAATCTTATTTAATCATGAATCTCCCCGTAGAGGGATGGAATTTGTGACACGGAAGATCTCACATGCTGTGGCAAGCATCTGCCCGGGTTTACAGGATAAGTTAATCCTTGGTAATGCGAGATTGGGGCTTTGCTGGTGACTACGTTCAAGCAATGTGGCAAATGCTCCAGCAAGATACATCTGATGACTATGTTGTTGCGACTGGTGTTGCTCATAGCGTTCGTGATTTTGTAATTGTTGCTTTTGCTAGTGTGGATATCGACAACTGGCAACTTCAGACGAGAAGTGTAGCCTTCAAACTCTTATCAGGAGTCCGAACACGCCCCCCAGATTTTGATCAAGAGTCAAGCTCCAAGTGCGTTAGAGGGTTCTGCGGTGCCCTTCCCAGCGGATAGCTATGCCACCGTGCTTCTCCACCTTCAATGGTAGATTCTTTGTGGCAAAAATGCAAGCTCGTCATTGAAGCTTTCGTCTGAAGTGCGCTTGATCCGGAATTTGAAATCTGAGCTGGAGTGGCTTTTGGGGAGCAGTCCAGAGAGATACTTCAACTATAAGGGTATGTGGAAAAGTCCTTTCAACTTTGAGCAAGACTCTTCTCTACACGCTCAGCCAGAACCTCTGGCCAAACATAGCCATGCTGCGCGGCAGCGTTACTACATACCTCAATGGCTAAAGTAGCTGTATTCTTGATCGCATCTGTCATACCCCTCAGAGATGCAGCATCAGGAAGACAGGCATTGAGCCGGGTCAGGAACTCAGGCGAGAGGGCTTGTTCAATTCCCTTGATTCTCTGATTTGCATCCCAGCGGGAGATGGCGCCTTCGTGCAGTCTGAGGAGATCGATGAGTCGGGGAACAACCGCGTTATGAAAAAGCTGGCGGGTGTACCACTGATCACCACGCCGCAATTTGCAAACGTTTTCGAGCAGACAATACCAGAACCCACGCGCAGTCTGCTCAAAAACCTCTTGTAGATCCGACGGATGCAGATTGGAGTTGGGTAATTGGCGCATGCAGGAAGTTAGTTCCCCATTCGTCGCATCATACCAGACGCTTGCCGTATCTGCTGTCGGGATTTGCGGAAAGCGCAGAGCACTGCTCATTTCGGTCAGGTAATAGTACACTATATCGACCCGCAAGGGCAATTGCTCCGTATCGAAGACCACACGTGTAGACGAACGTACCGGATTTACAGCATTTATGAGAAGGAGCGGCTCTCCCAACTGAGCAAGCCACTCCGGCAGTGCCAATACAAAGGCCTCGAACTGCGTGTCATGGAGAAAGACGGCTACATCGATATCAGACCATGGATCGAGTGCGAGCCCCCCGTTGGAACCATAGTCAACCAGGCCCGCAATGCGATGATCGCGTCGCCCTACCTCTACAATCCGCCTAACCATCTCCTCGCGTGTCAATACTTCTGCCATGTGAGCTCTCCATTCTCTTTTTCCTGATTTGTTTCCTAGATGCACCGCTGCTTCAGCAATCAATTGAACAGATGTGTCCCTTGCCAATGGTGCTGTGAGCGGCTAACCTCGCTCCACAACCGAAGACGGGCTAAATATAGTGTACTCTTTTCGTGCTGTTTTCAAAATTCCCACAAAGGTTAAGTACTATTGATCTCAACATAGCGAACTTACCTTGACTCAGTTTTGTAGAGTCTCTACCAATTGGGGGTTCCGACATATTTTTCCCTCTAGATTCCGCTAAGGGCAGGTACATCTGGTAATGATCTCAACGCGTATTCCGCTGAGCTTGAGGTTCAGGTGCTCCAGCCCTGGTCTTTTTGATAGACCAATACAAGGTCGTACGAGAGATTCTAAGTGTCGCACACATTTCTAGAACAGAATGACTCTGATCATCGAACATCCGCCGAGCCAGAGCAATCTTCCCGTTCGTCGCTGCCGCTTTCTTGGTCGCCCTTGCCGGAATTTTGAAGGGGTTTTAAGTCGGGACCCCTACAAGTGAGTCATGCCGCGTGAACCTTACAGCGGTTGTCCTTCACTTCATCATCAAAAGTGCGTATGACCCACCGCCAGCGCCAGTAACTAAGATTCTTTTTTGCCACAAATGTCGTCGCGAGAGATAGATTCTTCTATCTTTAGAAGACGTATCCATATCTTTCTGATAGGTGCTATCTATCTGTGCCTTCCCCAGACCCAATGCAAATGCTCGACCACGCTCTCAAGGCATGGCATAAAGACGCCCCTGGACTGAGTCGTTTCTATAAATTCGTCGTCGCAACAAAAGTGGTCATATTCATATAAAACCTGACCAGGTATCCCGACAACACCGCCTGGACCCTCAATATAGGAGCGACGAACAAGATAGTGATTTGCATGAGTTCCGTTTAGAACTCCAGGATAAGCTAGATCATTCGTTCCCACAACACAGATATCAGCATTAGACTCCATACGAGCCATTGCAATAATAAGCCAGTTATCGTGGAAATTAAGATCATCACTCCCGCAGAAAAAGAACGGTTCGTCTGTTTCTTTGAAAGCGATAATGAGGATCTGGTTCATGTTGGGGTAAGGCATCTTGCCAGATTGCCGCCACCACTGCTGGATGCTCTCGACCGCAAATTCAGCAGTATCGTGGTCGATGCTAACATTGATGAAGCCATGATTGTAAACGAGATCGTAAACCCTCTCGGTTTTCTTGATGCGCTTTTTAGACTTGACATAGAGGATCTTTCCTGATCCTCGACCGGGTCCACTACAGAACGATTTCCTCCTTATTGATCTGAGCATAAAAACCTAAAGAGAGTAGCCGGCATGAGCAAAACAGTGACGCAGAGCCTGCTTGCGATGCCTGAGCCTTGCACGGGCGAGCAGCAGTTCATGCTCAAGCTCAGACAGATCCTTGCAACAGCGATTCTTGAGTTCACGACGTTTAAGCAGATTCCAGACTCCTTCCTGGGGATTGAACTCGGGTGCATAGGCAGGCAAACGTTCCAGGTGAATGCGTGCAGCAGCGCCTTGCGCCAGGAAATCTTTGACGGCCTGGCAGCGATGGATGGTGGAACCGTCCCAGATGACGAGCAACTTGCCTGGGATCTCGCGCAAAAGCAGTCGCAGAAACCCCACCACATCTGGTCCCTTGTAAGAGCGTTCTTGGGTCTGCATAAAGAGACGCCCCTCGGGAGTCAGCGCACCAATAGCCGAGATGTGGTCATACGTCAGCGGCACGCGCAGGACCGGCGTTTGGCCCACAGGAGCATACGTGCGCACCGCCATCGGCAAGAGATAAAAGCCCGCCTCGTCTACAAAAACGATCTGCCGCTTTTCTTGCTCTGCTTTTTTTTGAGGGCAGGCCAGCGCTCTTCTTTCCATGCCTTGATGGCCTCTTCATTCCTTTGGGTGGCCAGTTCAATCGGTTTTTGCACACTCTGCTTGGCTGCGCGAAGGAGGCGGCTACAATGGGCTGGATGATACCTGACACCAAATTGCTGCTTGATCAGCACTGCCACCCGAGCCGTGGTCCAGGCCTCACCGCGAAATCCATAGTGCTCGGATCCTTTGGCCAGCAGGTCAGGCAACTGGGCGCGTTGTTCCTCAGTCAGTTTAGGTTGGGGACCTGGTGGTGGCTGGTGGCGCAGCCCATCAGGACCATCTTGCTTCGCTCGACTCATCCATTGACTCACCGCACCTTCAGTGACTCCCAAGGCCTCGGCGATGTCTTTCTGTTTCCAGCCTTGCTGATACAGTTGCCAGGCACGCAGTCGTCGACCTTCGCGCCAATCTTTGGGAAGGGGTTCTTTCTTGCTCATACCTCCGTTCATCGGCTCGCATCGTGCTTCACTTTAGATCCTCATGCTCAGGTCAATAATATACTAGGGACAGGCTCAACTGCATACAAAACGATTTTCGTGTACTTGTACAATGTTTTCCTTGTAGAAATGCATTTTATGCTTATTAGTCACTTTATAGTATATGATGCAATTTAATTACTCATCAAATGAAGATAAAATAGTTATTTTAAGTAAAAATGTTTTTGAATGAATTTTGGGGCTTGATTTATATGAGAAAGGGAGAGGATGAGCTGCAAAATCCTTTTAAATTCTATAAATTATCGAATCGTGAGATATATGTCTATGTATGCGCTTCAAAAGAGAGAGCTGCTGGATTAGAATGGCCCTCAATGAAACGGTTTTGAAGCACGCTCCTTGCATTATGGCGTCAGTCCCGCAAGGGCGGATGATCTTCCTCATAGTTCATATCGGTAACACCAGTCCACCTTTGGGCTGGCTGACAATAAATGGAGGTTGTGCATGGATTCGCATCATTCCACTGAACCCATAGCGATTGTTGGTCTCGGCTGCCGCTTTCCAGGTGACGCCAACAGTCCCCAGGCATTCTGGGAACTGTTGTTGAATGGCACCGATCCTGTTGGAGAGATCCCAACTGAGCGCTGGGATCTGCGCCGCTACTATCATCCCGACCCCAGTCAACCTGGCAAAATGTATTCCCGTCATGCCTCGCTCCTCAAACAGGTTGATCAGTTCGATGCGGCCTTCTTTGGCATCTCGCCCATGGAAGCAAGTCGCATGGATCCCCAGCAGCGCCTGTTGCTCGAAGTCGCCTGGGAGGGGCTCGAAGATGCTGGACTGGTTCCACAACAGCTGGCTGGTTCACGGACCGGCGTCTTTGTCGGTATTTGCTCTCGCGACTACTCGGATATTCAGCGACAAGATCCGACGGCAGCTAATCCTTACAGCAGTGCAGGTAGTGATGCCCTTAGCATCGCAGCCAACCGCATCTCCTATCTCTTCGATTTCCATGGTCCCAGTTTCAGCGTCGATACCGCCTGCTCCTCTTCTCTGGTCGCTGTCCATCTGGCCTGTGAAAGCCTCAGACACGGCGAGTGCGAACTCGCACTCGCTGCTGGCGTCAATATCTTGCTCGATCCGAATATGAGTATCAATTTCAGCAAGGCAGGCATACTCTCTCCTAATGGCCGCTGTCGCACCTTTGACGCTGCCGCCGATGGGTATGTGCGTGGTGAGGGTGCCGGTGTGGCTGTGCTCAAGCCGCTCTCTCAGGCGCTGACAGACGGCAATCCGATCTATGCCGTCATTCGTGCTACAGCCATCAATCAGGATGGTCGCACACCGAACTTGCACTACCCGAGCCAGCAGGCCCAGGTCGCGCTCTTGCGCCAGGTCTACGCACAAGCGGGAATAACTCCACACCAGGTCCACTACATTGAGGCACATGGCACCGGTACCAGCTCAGGCGATTTCGTCGAGTGTAGCGCGCTGGGCGAAGCGTTTGCTGCTTACCGCTCTCAGGAGCAGCCACTGCGCATCGGCTCAGTGAAAACCAATATTGGCCACCTGGAGGGCGCATCGGGCATAGCTGGTCTTATCAAAGCCGCGCTGGCCCTCAAGCACCGCCAGATCCCTGCCAATCTACATTTCCAGAATCCCAATCCGAGAATCGCCTTTGAGCAACTGCGCCTCAAGGTGCAAACCACTACCGAGGCTCTTCCTCCCTTTGACGATCCCTACATCATCGGCATCAATAGCTTCGGCTTCGGCGGGACCAATGCCCATGCCATTCTGCAAGAGTACTCCGCATCGGCTCCAGCCGAGCTTACCTCTGCTCCTTTCGGAGAGGATCAATCCTTCCTGCTCCCACTTTCAGCGCGTAGCCCTCGGGCCCTGGGCGCGCTTGCGCAAGCTGTTCTTGACTTCCTGGATAAGCCTGGCACGCCTTCTCTGCGCGATCTCTGCTTCTCCGCCAGCTTGCACCGTGAACACCATCCCTATCGCCTAGCGCTGACGGTCACTTCCCTCGATGACCTTAAAGAAAAACTCCAGGTATTCCTCGCCTCCGCTCATCGCCCCGGCATTACCCTTCAGGGTGTGGCCCTCAATCACACTCTGAAGGACGACGCCAAGAGGCTCGTTTTTGTCTTCTCGGGTAATGGTCCGCAGTGGTTTGCTATGGGTCGCCACTTGCTGACCCACGATGAGCTCTTTCGCTCTATCATCGAGCGTTGTGATCGGCGCTGGCTTCCACTAGCAGGCTGGTCGCTCATTGAAGAGTTACTGACCGATGAGACACGTTCGCGCATGGATCGTACCGAGGTCGCTCAGCCCACACTCTTTGCGCTCCAGATCGCGCTCTCGGAGGTATGGAAATCCCTGGGCATTGAGCCGCAGGCGGTGATTGGCCATAGCGTCGGTGAGATCGCCGCCGCCTACGTGGCCGGCATACTCAGCCTTGAAGATGCTATCCAGGTGCTCTACCACCGCAGTCGTTTGCAGGAGCTGACGGCGGGCCAGGGCGCGATGGTAGCTGTAGGCATCTCCGCAGAGAAAGCGCATGAGCTGATCGCCTCATATGGATCGCGCGTTTCGCTGGCTTCAGTCAGCTCTCCTCAATCGGTAACGCTCTCTGGCGAGAAAGCGGCGCTGGAGGAGATCACCGCTTCTCTTGTCGAGCAGGGTATCTTCTGCCGCTTCTTAAAGCTCAACTACGCTTTCCATCACGGAACGCTGGACCCACTCCGCGAAGAATTCCTGCAGTCCTCACAGGGTCTTCAGCCGCGAGAGGGCCACATCCCCTTCATTTCGACAGTGACTGGGGCCTCTATGCATGGCGACAACTGCAATGCAGGCTATTGGTGGCAGAACCTTCGCTGCCCGGTCCAATTCGCCCCTGGCGTCCAACACCTGCTCGATGATGGTTTTACCACCTTTGTTGAGGTCGGCCCTCACCCGGTGCTCTCCGGATACATTGCTGAGTGCCTGGTCGACAAGCAAGCGATCATTCTCCCTTCATTGCGTCGCAAGGAGAACGATCAACAGCTTCTCTTGCGCTCGCTTGCCTCGCTCTACACCCTCGGCTTCCCCGTTGCCTGGGAGCATCTTGTTGCTGGTGGCAAGTATATCAAACTGCCTACGTATCCCTGGCAGCACGAACGTTTCTGGAACGAACCCCAAGTCTCTTCTCAAGGGATGCAGGGCCATACTGTCCATCCCTTACTGGGCTATCGTCTTGCGGCAGCATTGCCACTGTGGGAGAATCATTTTGGCAATCACGATCTTCGCTATCTGCGTGATCATCAGGTTGATGGTGTGGCGCTCTTTCCTGCAGCTGGCTATCCTGAACTCTTCCTGGCTGCTGCTGGTGATCACTTCCAAGATAGGGCCTATGAGCTTGCGCAGATACAGATTCAGCGCCCGCTCTTCCTCAGTGATGATCAGCAACTCACTCTTCAGACGATCTTGCTGCCTGAGGACGGCAAGATTGAGTTACGCGGTCACGTGTCTGGCGGCTGGCTTACCTACGCCAGTGCTCAACTCACGCCCCTGTCTCTCTCAGCGCCGACAGCCGTTGATGTGGACGCGCTGTGCGTTCGCTGTCAGCACGAGCTAACAGCTGTGGACTTCTATCAGGAGTGTCGCCTCCGAGGGTATCACTATGGCTCGGCCTTCCAACTGGTGGAGCATATTTCCCTGGGTGAGCAGGAGGCGCTCGGTATGGTTCGCCTTCCAGAAGATGCCCAGGATTACCTGCTACATCCGGCCGTCCTCGACTGCTGTATACAGGTCTTGCTGGCTTTGAGCATTCAACATGATGCTCGGTCCTTCCTTCCCGTCAGTATCGAGCGTTTCCGCTGTTATGTTCAGAAATTGCCCTTGACGCCGCTTTACAGTTATGCTCGGCTGGTCGCACAAGGAACACACTCTCTGACTGCCGACTATGAGCTACTCGACAGTCAGGGCCACGTGCTGGTTGAAATCACCGGTGTGCGTCTACAGGCGGCCAACTTCTCGGACCAGCATACCTCACTCTCTCCGGATAAGCACATCTATGAAGAAGCCTGGGTTCCTACGCCTCTGCCTTCATTGAAGCACGGTGTAGGCAGACTTCCTTCCGTCGCTGCTCTCGCGGCTCAAGCATATCCTGGCATTGAACAGGTCTGCCGGGAATTCCCAACCGAGCGCTACTATCAACATACGCAGCCCTTCACCGATCGACTCTCTCTGGCATATATACTGATCACCCTCCGCCAACTTGGCTGGGACATGCAGGTGGGTGAGCGCATCACAGTCTCGCAGTTACTCTCACGCTTGCACATTCTTCCCCGTTATGAGCGTCTGCTGCATGCCTGGTGCCTCGTGCTGGCTGAGGAGCATATTCTCACTCCGTCTCAGGAGGGCTGGACCGTCGTGCATATGCCAGAGGACATGAACCTCCAGGAACTGCTTCGTACAGGCTTCACAGGCCATCCCGAAAATCATCTCGGCCTGCTTCTAGTGAAGCGCTGTGGACATCAGCTGGCAGAGATCCTCACAGGAGCAATCGACCCGCTCTCTGTGCTCTTTCCCGATGGTGATGCCACCCTACTCGAACACCTCTATACCAATGAGCTCCTTCTCAGAAGAAGCAATAGCATCGCTCAAGAGATGCTTCATCAGCTTGTAAATCAACTCCCTGAAGGTCAGACATTGCGTATCCTGGAGATTGGCGCAGGTACAGGCGGCACCACTTCGTATATGCTTCCCATCCTACCAGCAGATCGCTCCACCTACATCTTTACTGATCTTTCCGAAGCGTTTTTGCAACGAGCGCAGCAGAAATATCAAGCCTATCCCTTCGTTTCCTACCAGATTCTCGATTTGGAGCACGATCCGCTCACGCAAGGATTCGAGGAGCACTCTTTTGATCTTGTTATCGCTTCTAATGTTATTCATACCACCAGTGACATTCAGCAATCGCTCCATGCTATCCATCAACTGCTGGCGCCTGAGGGTATGTTATGCCTGATCGAGTCAACACGTCCACTGTGGTACAGAGCTATACTGACGCTTGGTCTGCTTGAAGGCTTCTGGCTTTTTCAGGATACCGATCTGCGTCCTTGTCTGCCCCTTTTAACTAACCAGCAATGGCATGACGTTCTCTCAGCATCAGGGTTCGCCGCTGTAACAGAGCTCTCTCCTCATCCTGAAACGGACCAGCCCGAACAGATGGTCTTTCTGGCACAAAAACCTTTCCTCATGCAAGAGGAGCGGCCCATTGCCATATCTCCTGCCACCTATCTCATCTTTGCCGATGACATGGGCTTGGCTGCAGCGATGCAGACTCAACTTCATGCCTCCTCGACGATTCTGGTGCAGAAAGGAGAGCAGTTCCAGCAACTTTCCCCTGATCGCTTCTTGTTGCGCCCGTGCTCCCGTGAGGATCTACAGACGCTCTTTGAAACACTAGAGGGTGCGGGTGGGTGTCCTAAGCACATTGTCTACCTCTGGGGACTGGATAGTCCAGCAGGCGAGGTTACTCCTTCTCTGCTCAAGGAATCCGTTGATACGGCCTGTCTCAGCTTGCTCTTCCTTGTACAAGTGCTGCAGCAGAAGACCCCAAATGGGCCTCGTCTCTCGATTGTTACCAGTGACGTCCAGCCGTTGTCCTCCGAGAATGGGGCTTCCTCCGTTGTTCAGGCTCCGCTCTATGGCCTTGTCCGTGTTATTGCCAGCGAGCATCCGGAGTTATCCAGCAAACTCATCACTCTGAGTGAAGCGAAGGCTGGTATCTACTCTTATACAGAGATTCAAGCGCTCTGCGACGAACTCCAGATTCAAACCAACGACGCGGAGATCCTTTTGCACGACTCCGCCCGTTTTGTCAATCGGATTGAGCGCGTTCCTCTGAGCCAACGCTTACGCACGGATATGGTGCTGGCTGATCCCTCCATGTCTTTCCATCTGGAGACGACTGCTTCGGGCACCCTTGATGCCCTCCAACTCAGTACCAACGCACGCAGGAGTCCTGGCCCTGGAGAAGTTGAGATTGCGATTGCCGCGACCAGTCTCAACTTCAAAGACGTGGCCTTAGTCATGGGCTTGATCCCTGCTGAGCCTGGCGATGGGAAGGAAGAAATTACCCTGGGCATTGAATGCGCTGGCACCATCGTTTCTGTTGGAGAAGGGGTGATTGATTTTCAGATTGGTGATGAGGTGATCGCCATGGCCGCAAATTGTTTTGCACCCTTCGTGACGACCGATGCGCGTCTTGTCGCGCGCAAACCTGCTCTTTGGAGCATGGAGGAAGCCGCAACAGTAACGGCGGTCTTTATGACGGCCTACTATGCCCTGCATCGGCTTGCCCATCTGCGCAAAGGCGAGCGTGTGCTGATTCACAGCGCGGCAGGTGGCGTGGGCCTGGCTGCCATTCAGATCGTGCAGGCCGCGGGTGGCGAGATCTTTGCAACCGCAGGTAGCCCAGAGAAACGCGCCTACCTGCATGCACTCGGCGTACAGCATGTGCTCGATTCACGCTCGCTCTCCTTCGCTGACGAAATTATGCGCCTGACCAATGGTGAGGGCATCGATATTGTGCTCAACTCGCTCTCGGGTTCAGCGGCAGAGAAGAGCTTGAGTGTGCTGCGCAGCTTTGGTCGATTCCTCGAAATTGGCAAGCGGGATTTCTTTGAAAATAAGAAGCTGGGCCTTCGGCCTTTTGGGCGCTGCCTCTCCTACTTCGCCATCGATCTTGGTCGTATGTTGGTGGAAGACAGAGATACTGTGCGCACACTATTACAAGAGCTTGCAGACCTCTTTGAGCAAGGCATTTATCGCCCTCTGCCCTATGAGGTCTTCCAGCTTGCGCAGATCCAGGATGCTTTTCGCTACATGCTGCAATCCCGGCACATTGGCAAGTTGGTCGTCACTCTCCAACGCCAATATGCGCCCGTGCTTCACAAGTCAGTAACGCAACCACTCGCTCTCCAACCAGATGCCTCCTATCTGGTGACTGGAGGCCTGGGAGGTTTCGGCCTGGCAACGGCAGCGTGGCTGGCTGCACACGGCGCACGCCATCTGGTGCTGGTAAGCCGTCGAGGTCAGCCCGCACCAGAGGACTTGCCAGCCATTGAGGCTCTGCAAGCTGCTGGTATTCACATCCTGATGGAAGCTGTGGATGTTACTGAAGAGGATGCCGTCAAGGCGCTTCTGGACAAAATACAGACCTCCTTCCCACCTCTGCACGGCCTCTTCCACGCGGCGATGGTCCTCGATGATCGTCCGTTCTCTCAGCTGGATGAAGCGGCCTGGACAAAGGCGCTTGCGCCCAAAATGCTGGGGGCCTGGAACCTGCATCTGCATACCCGGCACCTGCCCTTAGACTTCTTTGTGCTCTATTCTTCTATCAGTGCTCTCATTGGTAATCAAGGTCAGGGCAACTATGTGGCAGGCAATTTGTTCCTCGAAAAACTGGCGCATTATCGCCGCACACAAGGGCTTCCAGCCTTCTCGATAGGCTGGGGTGCGCTCAAAGAGGTTGGCTATGTTTCACGCAACGCCGCCACTCTGCGCCATCTTGATCTCATGGGCTGCCAGGCGATGCAACCTCAACAGGCACTAGATCTGTTTGGATATGTTGTCCAGAGAGGAGGGGCACACGCATGCATCGCAGCACTCGATTGGGAGAAGCTGAATGCGGCCACCCAGCCTTCTCTCTCTTGCTCTCGTTGGGCACACCTTCTTCCTCGTGCACAGGAGGGACACAGCGGAGATACGCATATCCCCGCTCTCTTGGAGATGACGCCAGAGGAACGCCTAAGTTCTCTCTCGATCTCGTTTCTGCAGAAACTCGGTCAGGTACTAGGGTGCTCCATTAGTGACATCGATCCACAACAGTCGCTCACAGATCTTGGTCTGGACTCTCTGATGGCGATGGAGCTGCGCAATAGGATAAAACAGGATCTACACATCGACGTTCCAACTATGCAGCTCCTGCGTCCTCAAAGTATCTCTGACCTCGTCAGCTGGATGATGCACCAATTCTCAAGCGAGGAATCATCCAGGCAAGCGACAAGAGATGTGCCAACGTCCTCTGTAAAAGAAGCTGCACTCAAGCACTGATGCTCTGTTGAATATGTTTTCTTCCGCAGATATTGAGTCTGGACAGATTTGAATATCTGCGGATCTGTGAGCATCCCAACGCCTTTTCTCTCAGATACAGCGGATGCGCGTTGGGATGCTCTTCTTTCAGCGGAGCGCTATGCTTCCGCCGCTGTTTCCGCGCCTGCTTACGAGAAAGCATATGGAGAAATTTATGTTCACTTCACCTGATGGTTGGATACATTATCCTCGACCCAACAAACGAGCGACTACCCGCCTCTTTTGTTTTCCGGGTATGGGAGCTTATACGTCGCTTTATGCTCATTGGCCTGATTTCTTGCCGACATCGATGGAAGTATGCATCATGCAACTCCCTGGACGATTACCAGAGCCTGATATTTCGCCTGATGCGGCATTCTCTATGGTTATTGAAGCAATGGCTGAAGCAATATCCCAACACCAGGATCTCCCCTTTGCCTTCTTTGGGCATTGTTTAGGGGCAACCCTTGCCTATGAAGTTGCGCAACAGTTGCGTCGATATAATAATCACCCTGGCCCCGACCAACTCTTCTTCGCTTGCTTTTCTCCCCCACATATGCTCTATGAGACGTTGCCTTTTTTGCAAACCGCATCGATCAGCAGTGACATATTTTTCCATGTCAACTATGTTAAAGGTCAGCGAAAGGCTCACGACCTGTTTGAGTTGGATGCTATGCTCTGGCAGCAGTATCGTTATTGTCCTGGTGAACCATTTGCCTGTCCGCTAACCATCTTTGGCGCTGAACTAGACCCTTTTGTCTCTGCCGATCAACTCGCCGCTTGGAAAACGTACACAACTGGGCGGTTCGCACTCCAAATGTTTCCAGGCCATCACTGCTTCTTTTACACCGATGCTCGACCCTTACTTGATGCCATAACAGGAAGGTTTCAACCTTCGTTGAACGGGGTAGAGCGAGAACCGGTGAGGAATTGAAGCCGCTCTTAATACTGAGAGGAAGCTGATTTTAAAGCGGGCCTGCATAGGCATCAGATAATAGGCATACAGTAAACCCGAAAAAAAGGCTAGGAGAATTTCTATGGCACAACGGACCTACGTCACGCTGAGCAATCGTGGCCTGAACCACGACATATTACCCATGAAACTCTACCAGAAAGCAAAGAAATTGGGGATTTGGAACCCCCGCGATATTGATTTGACGCTCGACATTGAACATTGGCAACATACTCCTGGCGTCTACAAAGAGACCTTGAGCTGTATTATTTTTGACTTTCAGGCTGGTGAGGAAGCTGTAACGCTGGATCTGTTGCCCCTTGTCATGACCATGGCGCGGGAGGGGCGCCTCGAAGAAGAATTGTTTTTGACGACTTTCTTGTGGGAAGAGGCCAAGCATACGGAATTTGTTCGGCGCATCCTGGATGAAGTGCTACAAGAACACGGGGATTTGCATGAGTATCACACCTTAAATGCCGCTCGTGATCTGTTCAGAGATGACCTTCCTCAAGATATGAATCGCTTGCTAACTGACCCTTCTCCCGCCAATCAGGTGAGGGCCTCGGTAACATATAATATGATTGTTGAGGGGGTTTTGGCAGAGACAGGCTATTATAGCCTCCTCAGGATGCTAGATCTTATTGAGAATATCCTGGTGGAGACCGATGATGGCCCCTTCTCCAAAATGCTTGCTTCGACGAACTTTATGCCTGGTCTGAGACAAGGCCTTCGCCTATTCCAACGAGACGAGTCTCGGCACATTGCCTACGGAGTGTTTTTGATCTCGCGGCTTATCGCGCAGGATCCATCGCTCTGGTCTGTTGCAGAGGCGCATATGAAGAAACACTTTGCTTCTATTGAGAGCAATCAGTCGCAGAATGGGACATCTGAAGCTATCCGAGCTTATACACGACAACAGTTTCAGAAGCGATTGGCACGGCTTGCACAAGCTCGTGAACAGAGTTTGGAGCAAATCTGCCTGGCAGATGTTGGCGAAGGAGAGAAATTTCTCGGATCTTTGTAAAATGGCAATCAATGTATCCCTGTCGACGTCGAAGAGAACCATGACAACCGTAAGGCGTGGTTCTCTAAATTCTGTTCTACACCTGCAAACATGTCTCAGCGCTGAAGCGAGCAGGAATGCCGCGCTCAACATTCTCCGCTGCTATGAGTTGCAAGGAGCCTTCCCTGCTCGTAAGACAGGTAAACCCATCAGGAAGGTGGGTCGGACGGGAAGCCTCCCACAGCCACCAGTTCTCTCTGAGGAGAGGGCTAGTGGCTGTCAAAGCCCCCGCCGCAGAAGCGTGGGGTACTTCACATAGGCACTATTGAGCACTGATGGGCGGTTCTAACTGCAATACAGAGGGTACATGGTGCATAAACGCTAAGCGCAACAGCGCATAGCCGGCTCCAGAGATGCCAAGCATCAGGCCTGGCGTCTCCATGCCCATGGGACCACCACTTACCCAGCCCTGTCGATCAATCGTATCTAACAGTTTTGGCATGGTTCGCTCAATGCTCTCAAGAAACTCAGGCCTTTCCAGTACCTGGGCCGCGCTCAAGAGAATATCCATATTACCCAGGTCGCCATGGCAAAGAGAGTGGCTATTACCCAGGCCCTTAGAGATGGCCGTCTGAAGGGCAATCTCGATCTCTTGTCGAATAGCTGCATCATCAACAAAGCGCAAGCAGCCTAAACGCGCCAGGGCAATACCCGCAGCCCCATGACACCAGGCAGACATCGTGTACTTCTCATTTTCATCCCCTGGTTTACTTCCTGAACGTAAATCTGGCCAGTTATTTGCCTCTGGCGCGAAGAGATGGCGCTCATAGGCAAAGGCCTGCAATGCTGCCTCATGGAAGCGCTGATCGCCACTCACGCTAGCCAGGCGCAGCAAATTGAGCGCGATCCCGGCAGCGCCATGAGCCATTCCCGCCAGGGCCACGGTCTCCACCGAGGCGATCCAGCCAATTCCAACCTCCTGCGGCGCCTTTTTCTCCAGCAAGCGCTCACCGCACTTGATCGCGGCATCCAATGTGGCTTCAGATGGATGCGCCTGGCAGAGGCTGAGCAAGGCCGCAAGGGCGCCTGCCGCACCTGCCATGACATCAAACATCTCATCATGCGCCACAGACCGTACCAGCGGCCCTATGTACTCCTCAGCCTCCAGAAACAGCGTAGGATCGTTCCAGAGAGTCCCTAGATGCGATAGCAGGTAGATATACGAGCTATCACCGTTATAGCCACCTACGGTAAAAGGGCGGCCCGATTCGCGCCTGTACGTCATCTGGCGGTGGAGCATTCTTAAGGCGTGCCTGGCAACTGAGGTGTATTTCTCTTCTCTGGTCAGCGCGCCGAGATACGCCAGGAAGAAAACAATGCCAGCTACCCCATTATATAAATCGGGATCAGAGGGGTGGAGACCCCAGCGCCCTGGCCCACGCGAGGTAATACTCAGCCAGTCAAGGAACTCGCCATTCTCCAACCGCAACCCTAGCAGGCGATCTCCCGCAGCAAGCGCGGCATCCAGTACACGCTCGCGCGAGAACGGCGTGATCGTTGGCTCATACTTGAGCGAGGGATATAGTTTTTGGCCGCTTGGCAGCTCCAGATTAATAAATGATGCACGCGCAATCCAGGATTGGCGCTCCAGGTCTTCCTCATTCAATTGTGCGACAAAAGCCTGCACCAGTTCCAGACCCGAACTCGCAAAAAAGTCTGGAACATGGATACCATGTCCATTAATCAAGTCTCGTGATGAAGCATGGGTATAGAAGAAAGGAATATCGCCAACCCAGAGATCTGCAATCTCTAAATTCAGGAGTGGCTTCAATTGAGGCAGATTATCGATATTAAACCAGAGACGGTCGAAGAGGCGATCGCGCTCCAGCGCCTCACGCAACATGTCTGGATGATAGCTATGCTCCAGAATCAGATCGTAGAGTTGTGTATTACGCGGGAGACAGCGGACCTCGATCTCAGCAAAACGCGCGACCTGGCTCTTCAGGAACTCTTCGCGGTGCGTCATCAACAGGCGATAGACAGTGGCAAAACCGGTAACGAAATGCTCATTGTAGGAGGCAATATCAACCTCACCACCTTGCAGCGTGGGCAGATTCTGGCCTAATTTCAGGCTCATTTGCTGACGCTCAACACGCATCTCATCAGTGCCAGCCCCCTGTACAACAGAAGCCGGTGTCGGAGCAAGCTGCCCCGGACGGCCACCCACAGCACTAACATCGACACCCGCATTATCGCCATCCGACCAGATACGATTGGGGAGCATGCCCACATTGAGTACCGTATGAGGAGGCCCATCAAGCAAGAGATCCAGCCCCTCACTCTCAGCTGGGAGTGGAAGCGCTTTTAGGCGCGGCAGGAAGAGCACCTCAAGATCGACCAGGAAGGGATGCTCACCACTGGCGATCAGATTCTCAGCGTGGAAATCGCCCGCATGCAAGGCATAGAGAATCGCCAGGTAGCCACCCTCGCGCTGGTAGAAATGCTCAACCTCTTCAACTGAGTGGCAGGTCGACAGCTCAATAAACTCCACCCAGCCATATGTTTCGCGCTCCAACATCTTCAGCGTGCGAAACTCCGGCTTGAAGCCCTTCGCGTTCAGCCAGTTCAGCAGTGCCGAGAAATGACGATCCGTGGCAAGCGAGCGTGGTTTATAGACCACGCGCAGGCCAGAACTCCAGCGGAGCACCGCGACACTACGGCCACCGCGATGGGTGTCACCTTTTCCCGTCTGCACCTCGACCAGCGCCCCAGAATCACTGCCAGGAGCAAAGAGGGCCTTCAGCGACGCCCAATCAAGACACAGGCGCTGCAACAGTTCTAACTGCGTATTAACCCAGCGTTCACAGGTTTCGACCAGCAGGCGTGCCAGGACCGCGTATTCCTCTAGAAAAGCCAGAATGTGCTCCTGGTTGCGTAAACGCTGAAGAAAGCTCTGGAAGCGTTCCTCTGGCGTCTCCCCCTGTAGTAGCCCATGCACACGTGCCGCATTCAATTCCAGGATAAAAGTCTTCGTCGACTTACTGAGTAGCTCCTCTGGCAGCAGTTTAAACAGTGAGGCCGTCACCTGCTCACGCTCAAAGGGTAGCGTTGGGTATGATTCTGCCAGTTGATCCACACCGGCCTGCAAGCGCTGATAGCTGTAGACCAGCAAGGGTTGCAGCGCCACCAGAAATGAGCGTGAGAGGATATGTTGCTCGCCATCGATTATCTTCAGCACGGAGGTATCAGGGGTTGAGGATCCGCAAAAAACAGCGAGTAGCGTGATTAACCAGTCAGGCGTTGCCCCCACGCGCGCCTTCAGTTCCTCTACAGGTTCGTTGAGTAAGTAGAGCAGATCTGCCTCCGTCAGCCCCGCCATCTCTAGACGCTGACGAAAATAATCGCCCTCATTAAAAGGCCGTTGTTCTTTCCAACGTGCCAGGCCCTGGCGAGCGTTGTCACTTATCGTGGACGTTGAATTTGTCGCCTGGCTATGGGGGAGAGAAGCAATACGCTCGGAAAGCGTTAATGCGCGATACCAGTTTGCGCTCACCTGCTTATCTCCTGGCTTCTCCGAGGCCTGAGCCATATCTCTCACGTTCATCTATATAATCCCTTGAAATCACTAGTTCATATTCAAAAACATAGTAGGGGTGGCCCTCATTGGCAGTTATGCAGGCTCATACTCTGCACAATATGCTAGCTTTGTCCCGATTCGTACTAATTATCGCTTTTACTGCCTTTTCCCTATCTAATGAAATTATATTTATGAAGCAAAACCTTTCAGCACAAGTGACACAATGATCAGGCACTCAAGAAAAACAGTGGAAGAGGGCCAAGGGATGACCCCCAGCCCTCTTCCGAGAAAAGCGTATAGTTTGCTTGTGTCACAGAGATTAGCTGTTGTGGTTGATATTGTTGCAACCGGAAGCCAGGACGTTGATCGAGTAGGCACAAACGTTGACATTAACTACGCTACCAATCAAGCCCCCATTATTGTTGTAGATGTACGAGACATGTACGTTGTTTTCCTGGCTGGTATTCTCGTCGCCACCATGATGCCAGGCACGATGACAACCGCCACTGACGAGCTCCAGGGACTCATCGCTCAGTTCCGCAACGCCAGCAGGATTCTCAGCGAGTGTCTCCTGGCCCAGGCTCTGACGGTACTCCTCATCTTTCCAAGCGCGAACGATATCATACTGCATATTCATTATTTCCTTTACTGCTACAATTTAATCTTATAATTGCCCACTCGGATGAAAGATACATTTGCTTTTCGCATTGGACAACTCCGCACTTTCATTGTGAAAACAGGCAATTGCCTTTCGGAATTGTTTCATTTCTTTTTTCCCTTCGAGCAATCTATTACCATCATACGATCGACACAAAATGATATTCGGATAAATGACAGGTATACATGTATATCACATGAGCCTATCTAAACAAGCTCCTAAAGCTAATGGAAGCCTATTTTTAGGAATTTTAAAAAAGCGCAAATCCTGGGTATATATCCTGAGTGAAGAATGTAATTCGGGGTTATCTTCCCAGCGAAATCACTAAAATCAGGGCAATCGTCCTCATTAGTTCCAACATTTGGTCTTGAAAAGAAGGGTAGGAGAGCCGCTATCATGTGCTAATTAAAAAGGCTTGACGGATACCAGATGGTGTCCGTCAAGCCTTGCTATTATGTACACTTGAGCTGAAACTTTAGTTGTTCTGGATAGGTGGGTCCAGCAGTAGTACAGAGGGCATCATATTGGGGAAAGCCAGGCGCAGCCAGGTATATCCCACACCGGTAATACCCAACATCAAGCCTGTAGTCTCCATACCCATCGGAGCACCACTCACCCAGCCCTGGCGCTCGATATTCTCCAGCAGAATCGGAGCGGCATGCTCAACATTTTCCTGATATTGTGGATCATTGAGCACAAGCGCAGCAGTGAGTAGCGTATCCAGGCTTGCCATGTCGCCATGACAAAGCGAATGGCTGTTCCCAAAGCCCCGCTTCATCGTCGCTTGCAATCCCGCCTCAATCTCTGCACGGATGGCTTCGTCATCAATGTAGCCCAGACACCCCAGGCGGGCCAGGGCAATGCCAGCTCCCCCATGGCACCAGGCCGCCATGATATATTTCTTCTGCTCATCCTTTTCTGTTCCATCGGCTTCCGCACGCAGATCGGGCCAGTTGTTATGCTGCGGCGAGAAGATATGTCGCTCAAACGCGAAAGCCTGTAACGCAGCCTCACGGAAGCGTTCATCACCACTAATATCGGCGAGGCGGAGCAGATTGAGGGCGATACCGGCATTGCCATGACCCAAACCGGCGAGCGGTGCATCCTCCGTCCTGGTAATCCAACCAATACCCACTTCTAACTGAACTTTCTTCTCCAGCAGGCGTTCGCCACACGCGATAGCGGCGTCCAGGGTTGCCTTAGACGGATGAACATGGTAGAGACTCAAGAAAGCCGCGATAGCGCTGGCCGAACCCGCGACCACATCAAGCATTTCATCCGTGGGCACCTGCTCAACAATGGCACGCACGCACTCTTCAGCCTCCGAGAAGAGCGCAGGTTCATTCCATAGCATACCCAGATGTGAGAGGAGGTAGACATACGATGCTATGCCATTATACACACCAACATTAAAGGTACCCACCACTTTCCTGTGGAACTCCACCTGGCCACGGAGCATCTTGAGTGCCCGTCTGGCAATGGTACTATATTTCTCTTTCCCTGCGAGCGCTCCCAGGTATGCCAGGAAAAAGATGATGCCAGCATTGCCAGCATACAAATCGGCGCCGGCAGGCCCTAACCCCCATGCCTCCTGGTCAAAAATTGATACACCCATCCAGTCAATGAATTCGCCATTCTCTAGCATCAGTTCGTGCAGGCGCTCTCCCACTGCCAGGGCCGCATCCAGGGCACACTCGCGTGAGAACGGTCTCGGCGTAGGGTCTAGCTGTAATGAAGGGTAGAGATTTCTATTGGACCCATTCACCAGGTAGATAAACGACGAGCGGATCAGCCAACTTTGCAGCGCCAGGTCCCGTTCATTCAGGCGCAATATCTCACGCTGCACCATGTCTAACCCAGACTCAACGAAGAACTTAGGAATACGCTCGCCACGGTAACTCATAAGATCGCGTGAGGAGGCATGGGAATAGAAGAAAGGAATATCCCCGGCCCACATATCAGCGGTCTCGGCATCGATCACGTGTAAGAGCGGCGGAATGATGTCAACAGTAAACCATAAACGATCAAATAACCGGTCACGATCCAGGGCATCGCGCAGCACATTAGGATGGTGGCTGTGCTCCAGCAAGGTGTAGTAGAATTGCGTGTGGCGGACCAGGCAGCGCACTTCGTCCTGCGCGAAGAGCGGTATCATTCTCGTCACAAGCTCCTCGCGATGAGCGAGTAGCAGGCGATACACGCTGGTAAAACCTGTCACCAGGCACTCAGAATAATCGAAGGGATCAACAAACTGTCCTTGTAGCGTCGGCAGGTTCTGACCAAGCGCCATCTCAACCCGCTCGCGCTTAATGCTCATTTCGTCAGTTCCCATTCCCTGTAGGGTTGACACAGGAACTGCCGAGAGCTGGCCAGGTCGACCACCGACGCCACTAATATCAACGCCGTCCTGATTCTCGTCCGACCAGATACGACTAGGTAGCAGCCCTATATTTAAGACAGTGCGTGGCGGCCCATCCACTACGTGGGCTTCCTGATTATCTTCAGATGCCTCTGCCGGGTCCCCCGCCAGGGGCAGGAATAACACCTCTAGATCGATCAAGAAGGGATGCTCGCCGCAAGCGATCAGGTTCTCGGCGTGGAAATCCGCAGCCTGCAAGGCGTAGAGAAGCGCCAGGAATCCTCCCTGTCGCTGATAGAAGCGCTCAAGCTCATCAGTGGATTGGCAGGGAGCGTTGGGAATAAACTCTACCCAGCCATATTGCTCCCGGTTGAGCAGCGTAAAGGGGCGAAAAGCGGGTTGAAAACCGTGTTCGTTCAGCCAGAGCAGCAATTCTTGAAAATGGATATCTGTAGACAGTGGGCGTGGCTTATAGACGAGGCGGAAGCCAGAACTCCAACGCAGAACAGACACACTCTGTCCGCCTCGATGCGTATCGCCCTGCCCACCCTGTATCTCAATCAGCATGCCCGGGTCCTGATCGGGACAGAAGGTCGCGCGTATCTCCTTCCAATCACGGCAGAGCCGTCTCAGGATTTCCAGGTGAACCTCCAGCCAGCTTTCAATGCCCTCAATAAGCAGACGAGCAAGTACTACGTACTCTTCTAGGAAGGCCAGCATGTTTTGTTTCGAACTGAGTTGTTGCAGAAAGTTTTGAAAGCGTTCTTCTGGAATCTCGCCTTGCAACCGTCCTTCCACACGCGCGACGTTTAGCTCAAGCACAAAAGCCTTGGCTGACTTATTCAAGAGGAAGTCTGGCAAGAGCGTGAAGAGCTTCGTGACGACCTGCTCCCGCTCAAAAGGCAGAGCCGTAAATTCTTCCGCAATACGATCCACACCATCCCTCAGGCGGCGGTAGGCATATATCAATAGGGGTTGAAGCGTGGTAATAAACGAATGAGAGATGGCCTGATTCTGCTCTATGAGCTTGAGCACCTCCTCCTCTGGCGCCTGCTCGTCTTGAAAGATAGAAAGCAGGGTACGTAGCCATTCAGGTACAGTAGTGACGCACTCTTTGAGGAATTCAGGGGGCACACTCAGCAATTGCAGGAACTCTTCCTCCGTTACGCCAATCTTTGCCAGGCGCTGCGCAAAATAGTGCTCATCTTTAAATGGGCGCTGCTCCTTCCAGCGTGTCAATCGCCGTTTCGCAGTTGCGCTCGCTTCCTGCGATGGCGTAGGGAAAGGTTTGTCAGCGCGGGCAAGCAGAGCGGCCCGCTCCGCGAGTGTTAGGGCGCGGTACCAGTTCGCGCTCACATGTGTATATGACTGCAGCTCAAGCGTAGATGCGCTTGTAGATGAGGTAATCTCTTTCATGCTCATAGATATGCTTTCCTCAAAACACTAATGCTTCTTATCCGAAACCCTGAGCGCGCTTGCCGTGCCACCGCTTGCCCCCGAATGTGGGTTAGGTGGTTGAGTTTCGGAATAAGATCTGAGAGTTAGCAATGAGAGAGGAAAAATAATATGATGTATCTTTTCACAACGATGCACCAGAAGGGTGGGTATTTTAAATTTACTTCAGCAATGCATCTAAACTATGCAGGGACTTTTGTTAACTTTCCACATATTATTTTCCTCAAAATTCTCTATTAATATTATATTAATCAGGCAAAAGTCTAGCTTATAACGCACTACAAGCAGGCAAGTATACTATCGTGAAATAAAAAAAGAGAGCTGGGGCATCAGCCCCGGCTCTCTTCTCTGTTGCATCAGATATGCGTCAATAGGTGTGTGTTCTTTATTTGTTGCCCCCGAAGATACACACGTTGTTACCGAGACCGCCCGAAATGCTGCATCCGAAATCGAAATTAATGTTTCTACGATCCCGAGTGGTGGTGTGATCTCCAAAGAGAGCTATGGTGAGGTTATCAAGGAGGCCGCCGTTTCTGTTACGGTCATTCTCACCAAGGTCCACGTTGGTTGTGGGGCGAATTGAGAAGTTGTTGCAGTAGTAGGAGTTATTTTTAACGCCAAAAGCGCTAACATCGGACTTCGCCACACCGCCGCCAGCGCCGACGCCGCCAGCGCCTACACCTGTGCCTGTAATCTGCTCCAGTTCGGCCTCGCTCAGCTCGGCCTCGCCCGCTGGATTCTCAATTAACTGCGCCCACTGCTCCCGGCTCAGGCTCTGGCGATACTCCTCGTCTTTCCACGCGCGTGTCATATCAAACTGCATAATTCTATATTCCTTTCTCGGTTTCAACCTGATTGTCGTAATACCCATCAGCGCCCGCAGAGCCTTTTCCCTTGAAGGGGTTTCCTCTGCCTCACCTCTTTCACTTCTTTGGAAGCTGTAGCTACGCCCACAACTCTGAATTCATTTGCATCTCTTACGGGACACCTGTTACCAGTATATCTAAAAAGTAAAACTAAATGTATTATGCGAATTATAATATTTTCAGCATATTTGTAATCAATATGCACAACTCGCCACAGCGTAGAAGGCAGGAGAGCCAGGGCATGAGCAGTGGCTCTCCTGCTGTCTATAGCGAATGCCTCCAGTTCTTTCTTTAGTTTCCACCGAAGATGCAGGTGCCGCCGAAGCCACCTGAGACGCTGCATGAAAAGTTAAACCTGCCACCTCCGCCAAAGATGCCTCCGTCAAAGGTGTCTCCGCCAAAGGCGCCTCCATCAAAACCCAGATTGGTTGTGCCGCCGCCTGAGAAGTTGCCACAATAGTAGGAGTTGCCGACAATGCCGCCAGCAAAGCCATAGCCTCCACCATAACCACCGCCATAGCCTCCACTCGTGCCGTTAATAAGCGCCAGCTCAGCCTCGCTCAGTTCAACCTCGCCAACCGGGCATTCAGGCAGCAGAGACTGCTCGCTCTGGCTCAGTTGCTCACGATACTCCTCGTTTTTCCACGCGTATACTATGTTATACTTCATTATTATGTGTTCCTTCCTCTGTTTTATACTGAATATTTTGGTATCCCTCAGTGAAAACAGAGTTCGTTCCTTTGCAGAATACCACCCCACTTCACCTCTTCTTATAACGATGAAAGACAAAATACTCGCGGCCTTCTGTCCCTCACTCCTCAAGTGGTCTACCTGCCTTAGTATACGCAATATATAAATAGCCGTTAAAGCATATATAATACGCTATGGCAATTACTTAGGGCTTTTCTCTATAGCTTCTGAAGACGATCTTTTTCAAACGACAAGAGGGTCAGGGCATACGCCCTGACCCTCTTGTCGTTGCGCTGCTAAAGCCGCGCAAATAGAGTACTTTAGTTTCCGCCGAAGATACAAGTGCCGCCGCCGATGCCACCAGAAATGCTGCAACCAAAATCGAAGCGGTTGTTGCGGGTATTGCGCCTGTTGTTGTGTACGAGGTCAACGGTAGCAAAACTCGCTTTCACGTCGTTGTCGTTATCCTGATCCTCATTACGGCGATCGGCGAGGTTCAGGTTGGTGCGGGGGCGAATGGAGAAGTTGCCACAGTAGTAGGAGTTGCCAACAATGCCGCCAGCAGACTTATAGCCCTCAGACACACCACCGCCAAAACCGATGCCACCACCGCCAGCACCTGTGCCTGTGATCTGCTCCAGTTCGGCCTCGCTCAGCTCAGCCACCGGGCTTTCAATCGCCTCCTCCAGGCTCTCGCGATACTCTTCGTCTTTCCACGCGCGGGTCATATCGTACTGCATTCGTGTGTGTTCCTTTCTTAGTTTCAACCTGATGATTATCACGGCACCCCGCGAGAGAACCTGGAGCGCGTCTTCTTGAAGCACGCTCCTCCTCTTCTCTTCTTCCCAGCGCAAGATGAGGCTTTTCAACCTGCTTCCACCTTCCACCTGTCATGCGGGCCACCTATTGCTATTATACTTAAGATGTAAAACGATATTTAGTATACATGATAATATGCCCCTCTTTCCCTGCCCTTCGCACTCGCCCACGCATCCCGTTCGCCCGACTTCAAGCACGAGAGGGTCAGGGCATATGCCCTGACCCTCTCGTGCTTGCTTCTGTCTAAAATAGCGCTACTGGCGTAGCCCTAGTTTCCACCGAAGATGCAGTTTCCACCGAAGCCGCTTGAGATACTGCAACCAAAATCGAAGCGGTTGGTGCGAGTATCGCGTCTGTTGGTGCTCGTGAGGTCAACGTCTGCGAGAGGTCCTGCAAAGATGTCGTTGCCCTGATTCCCATCACGGCGCCTCTGCTCGCCAAGATTCAGATTGGTGCGGGGGCGAATGGAGAAGTTGCCACAGTAGTAGGAGTTACTGACAATGCCGCCAGCAGAGAGATAGCCCTTAGACACACCGCCACCGTAGCCGATACCACCATAGCCGCCGCCACCGTAGCCACCATCACCCGTACCCGTGATTTGCTCCAGCTCGGCCTCGCTCAGCTCGGCCACCGGGCTTTCAATCGACTCGTCCAGGCTCTCGCGATACTCTTCGTCTTTCCACGCGCGGGTCTTATCATACTGCATTCGTGTATGTTCCTTTCTTGGTTTCAACCTGGTTATCATGGCACCCCGCGAGAGAGCCTGGAGCGCGTCTCCTTGAAGCACGCTCCTCCTCTTCTCTTCTTCCCAGCGCAAGATGAGGCTTTTCAACCTGCTTCATCTTCCACCTGCCAAGCGGGCCACCTATTGCTATTATACTTAAGATGTAAAACGATATTTAGTATACATGACAATATGCCCTTCTTTCCCTGCCCTTTGCACTCGCCCACGCATCCCGCTCGCCCGACTCCAAGCGCAAGAGGGTCAGGGCATATGCCCTGACCCTCTTGCGCTTGCTTCTGTCTAAAATAGCGCTACTGGCGTAGCCCTAGTTTCCACCGAAGATGCAGTTTCCACCGAAGCCGCTTGAGATACTGCAACCAAAATCGAAGCGATTGTTGCGAGTGTCGCGCCTGTTGTTGCGTACGAGGTCAACGTTAGCAAAACTCGCTTTCACGTCGTTGTCGCCATGATCCTCATCACGGCGATCGCCGAGGTTCACGTTGGTGCGGGGTCGATACGAGAAGTTGCCGCAGAAGTAGGAGTTGCCAACGACGCCGAAAGCGCTGGTGCCGTACTTCTCCACACCGCCGCCAACGCCGATACCACCAGCGCCACCACCGTAGCCGCCGGTACCGGTAATCTGCTCCAGCTCGGCCTCGCTCAGCTCGGCTACTGGGCTTTCAATCGCCTCCTCCAGGCTCTCGCGATACTCTTCGTCTTTCCACGCGCGGGTCTCATCGTATTGCATTCGTGTATGTTCCTTTCTTGGTTTCAACCTGATTATCACGGCAACCCCGCGAGAGAACCTGGAGCGCGTCTCCTTGAAGCACGCTACTCCTCTTCTCTTCTTCCCAATGCAAGATGAGGCTTTTCAACCTGTTTCATCTTCCACTTCCAAGCGGGCTACCTATTGCTATTATACTTAATATACAAAGTAGCATTTATTATAAATTGAAAACCATATTTCCCGTTATTTTAATTTCATTCTTTCATGCTGGATGACTATCTAGACCTTCGCGTGTGGAAAACCTCTATACACCCTTTCCACAAGCGAAACAGGATGGGATAGGAGCAGTTTTGCGGGGCGTGACGATATGGGCTTTAGCCCGCCGCAAGCCACGCCGTTTCAACAGCAGTGGTGAGGCGTTTGTGGCTTTAGCCTTGCACTTGACGAACAAACGTTCTCCTGTTATAATAAGCAAATGCAGCAACGAAGGCACGACCCCAGTACGGCTTTAGGAAGTGTTGCGAGAACGAAGAACATGCAGAAGAAAAGCCTCCCACTGCTGGCAACAGCAGCTCTCGAAAGAGAAAGGTGTTCACTCTCTCCAAGCTATCAAAAGCTTCGCAGGGCTACACAACGGCAAAGCAAGGCATGAGAGCTTGAACGGGCAGGGCACCGCCCTTCAAGATATCTGATGTGTAGATCAGAGCTTGAGCGTATTCCTCTCCCACTACGGGGTTGAACGAGTTGTAGCCACGCTACATCCACTCACAGCACCGACTACGAAGGAGTGCACGAAGAAGCCGTACGGTTTCAACCGTTGGCGGAGTGTCACAAACAACATGGTATCTGCATAGTGCCCGATCATATCGGCTTCTCACAACACGCGTTTCCACGTATAAGAGGGTCAGGGCATATGCCCTGACCCTCTTATACGTGCTTCTGTCTAAAATAGCGCTACTGGTGTGCTCTACTTTCCACCGAAGAGACAGAATCCACCGAAGCCACCCGAGACACTGCAACCAAAATCGAAGCGATTATTGCGCGTATTGCGCCTGTTGGTGTTCTGGAGGTCAACGGAAGCAAAACTCGCTTTCACGTCGTTGTCGCCATGATCCTCATCATCACGGCGATTGCCAAGGTTCAGATCGGTGCGGGGGCGAATGGAGAAGTTGCCACAGTAGTAGGAGTTGCCTTTGACGCCGAAAGCGCTAACGCCGTACTTCTCCACGCCACCGCCGACGCCGATACCACCGCCACCATAGCCGCCGGTACCGGTAATCTGCTCCAGCTCGGCCTCGCTCAGCTCGGCTACTGGGCTTTCAATCGCCTCCTCCAGGCTCTCGCGATACTCTTCGTCTTTCCACGCGCGGGTCTCATTGTACTGCATTTGTGTATGTTCCTTTCTTGGTTTCAACCTGATTATTACGGCACCCCTGCGGCCAAAGCAGAGCTAATCCTCTTGAGGGACTCCACTCTACTTCACCTCTTTTAACTTTGTGAAAGACAAGAATGCATTCCTCGCTATTCGTTGTCCTTCACTCTGCCAGTGGATTACCTATCTTTATTATATTTATCATGCAAAACGATATTTACTATAAATTAAAATACGCTTCCTCTTTATATTCAGCCTATGCATATCTTAGAATGCTCTGTACAAAACAACTGACAGGAGGGCCTGAGCGTTTGCTCAGGCCCTCCTGTCAGTTGTTTTGTACAATCAGCCAAAAATCCTACGTGCAAGTGTAGAGAGGAGGTGTGGTGGGTGCTGGCGGCCGCGGCCGCCAGCACCCACCACACCTCCTCTTATGCAAAATCAGAAGTAGCCTAAAAAATGTCCCATCCTTAAACATAGAAGAGACCCTGTACACAATTAGCCTTTTATCGTGAGTGCCGTCATCGGTCGTGTATCCTCGCGTTCAATCTGATAGAGAATCAGGCCAGCATAGAAGCCCCCACGTTGTACAAGCTGGTCATGTGTCCCCTGCTCGACAATAGTACCGTTATCTAAGACCAGGATTAAGTCAGCGGTACAGATCGTGCTCAGGCGATGGGCAATGATGATCTGCGTACATGAGAGGGAATGCATGTTGTTGGCGACACGCTGCTCTGTCGCGATATCGAGCGCACTGGTAGCTTCATCAAAGAGCAGAATAGAAGGTCTGTGAGCGATAGCGCGGGCGATAGACAGGCGCTGACGTTGTCCCCCCGATAAAGCACTCCCACCTTCGCCAACATGCGTTTCATACCCCATAGGCATTTTCACGATATCATCGTGCAGAGCGGCTAAACGCGCGGCCCTGGTCACCTCATCCATCGTCAAGTTCTGATTATTCAGGCGAATATTATGCGCAACCGTCCCGCTAAAGAGGGCTGATTCCTGCAACACCACGCCAAACTGGCGGCGCACCTCTTGATAATTCAGATATTGTAGAGGCATGCCGTCATAGATGATCATTCCGTCGGTTGGCAAGTTTAGCCCCAGAATCAACTTGCCCAGCGTGCTTTTTCCACTTCCCGTACGACCCACAATAGCAACTTTCTGACCAGGCCTGATACTCAGATTGATATTGCGCAAAACTTCAGGCGCGCCTTCTGTATAACGGAAACTCACATTCTCTAAGTGAATTTGCCCCGTCAGTCTAGGAGGCATCCCAACCACATGCTTGTTTTGCTCAGGGGGAGTAGAAATGATATCCGAGAGGCGGTCAAAATTCGCCTGAATACTCTGTAACTGCTGCGCGCTGCCCACAAGTGAGATCAGAGGAGCCAGGAAAGCCCCCACAAGTGTATTGAGAGCGAGCATCGTGCCTAGAGACATTGAGCCATTAAGCACCTGCATGGTTCCTACCCAGAGCAGAGCCAGTGACGAGAGCGATTGCAAGACGGTTTTGACAGTTCCAAAGACTGCCGAAAAGTAGCTGCTGCGCGTCGAAATGTTCAGTTGATCAAAGAACAGGTTGGTCAAACGATCCACAGCTCTATCTTCTGCGCCAGCGGCCTTGAGAGTAGCGATACCACTTACGGCTTCAGTCAGGTAACCCTGTGAACGCCCCTGTGCCGTGAGCATCTGCCTGGACATATTACGCATAACAGGATAGGTGGCGACAACAAAGACGATTTCAATGGCACCGATAAGCAGGGCCAGGCCCAAAAACACAGGTGATTGCCACAGGAGGATAAAGAGATACGTAATCACCATTCCCCCATCTAAAAGAGTGGAAATGAGTTGACTACTGAGCATCTCGCGGATAACGCTGTTACCCCCTAAACGGCTCAAAAGGTCACCGGTTGAGCGCTGCTGAAAGAAGCTATACGGTAGCGTCAAGAGGTGCTCAAAGAGTCCCAGCATCATATGCGTATCCAGACGCGCCCTCAAGTATACAAGCAACCACTCACGCAAGAGCGAGATCAAGATCTGAGACAAAACGAGCAAAAACATGCCGACCGCGAGGATCTCCATCAGGCTTGCTAATTTAAAAGGGATGATTTGATCCATGATGATCTTGGTAA
Source organism: Ktedonobacter sp. SOSP1-85 (assembly GCF_016587415.1). Taxonomy (GTDB): domain Bacteria; phylum Chloroflexota; class Ktedonobacteria; order Ktedonobacterales; family Ktedonobacteraceae; genus Ktedonobacter. The sequence continues at coordinate 1,407,529 of NZ_BNJI01000001.1, forward strand.
GGACCGGCTGAATCAGCCCCATAGCCTGTAAGAAGAGCGAGGCCAGAAGGATCTGAAAGAGAATGCCTGGAATCTGCTTGATAAAAACCGTAAGGTATTGAACCAGGGTTAAGGGGGGAGCCTGACCCTGGCGATCAAAGCTTGCTTTAGGCTCAAGCATAATAACGACGCCAGTAAAGCCTTTATCGAACTCCTCCATACTGAGGCGCAAACGACCATGAGCGGGATCCACGACCTCGACATACTTCTTTGTCCAGCGCTCTACAATCAGAAAATGATTGAACTCCCAATGTACGATAGCGGGCAAGTTCACCGCACGCAAATCACTCTTCTGCAAGGAAACAGCGCGTACCCTCAAGTCATAATGACGGGCGGCCTTAACGATTGTCAGGGCCGAGAGGCCATCACGCCCAACCCCCATACGGGAACGCAGTTCTGTTAGCGTTGTTTTGCGCCCGTAGTAGCTAAGAATCATTGCCAGGCAGGTTAAACCACATTCAACTTCGCTTACCTGCAATATCGGAGCAATGCGAGGCTTGAACAAGCGAGGGAAAGTCAAGCCTGAAGAGCGTTTCTCGACAGGCTTTTCCTTTCCTTTATCCCCTGGTTCCTTTGGCAATTTCATCGTTTCGTCTTGTGCTTTGAGTTCTTTGACCATATTCTTAACCCGACTTTCCAGCTAGCCACTCTAACCCAGGAAAGAACGCAAGCATCCGCTGTGATCCTGTCTGCACGTTGGCGAGAACAATTGCTCCGGCATATCTTTCGGTTGGTAGTGCCTGTGCCTGAATCAGTATGGCAATTGAGGGTTGCCTGACCAGTAGACTACAGCCAGCCATCAGCTCATATTGCTGACATAATGTAGCGGGGCTCTGAGCCTTTAGATTCACCTGCGCGATTGTGCCTGTTATTTGCTGGCTACTAGCCCCTCCTACACTCAGCGAGACAGTTTGTCCCACACGCGGCTGCAACGCCGGCGACCAGGGTACAAAAACTACAACATTGCTTTGATCTGACTTTACTTGCTTAAGAACAATGCCCGCCCCAGCATTATATAAAGGGATCTCCTGGTACCAGGACACGGTACACGTTACTACTACTATGGCCAATAAGAGCCACATCACAAGCGCCAGTGGAGTATTGATAAATTGCGGTACGGTATCTTTCTCCTGGCCTTGTAAGTAGTGTTGAAGTGCGTTTTTACGGAAGACAGGATGGTTAGGATTCAACATAGGTATTTTAATCTTCTATGCTACTACTACAAAATTAAATCTACTAAATGCATTATAATAACTTTCCCAAATTACTTTGTAGTGATCAACTTGGAAAGTGGGAGAGGTATTTCTCACGAAAGCAATCAAATTCCCAGCATACAAAATTTCTTCCAACCAAACAAAGCTCACGAGTAAATATATATAACCAATATTCCACTAATTATTGACCTGAGCATGAGGATCTAAAGTGAAGCACGATGCGAGCCGATGAACGGAGGTATGAGCAAGAAAGAACCCCTTCCCAAAGATTGGCGCGAAGGTCGACGACTGCGTGCCTGGCAACTGTATCAGCAAGGCTGGAAACAGAAAGACATCGCCGAGGCCTTGGGAGTCACTGAAGGTGCGGTGAGTCAATGGATGAGTCGAGCGAAGCAAGATGGTCCTGATGGGCTGCGCCACCAGCCACCACCAGGTCCCCAACCTAAACTGACTGAGGAACAACGCGCCCAGTTGCCTGACCTGCTGGCCAAAGGATCCGAGCACTATGGATTTCGCGGTGAGGCCTGGACCACGGCTCGGGTGGCAGTGCTGATCAAGCAGCAATTTGGTGTCAGGTATCATCCAGCCCATTGTAGCCGCCTCCTTCGCGCAGCCAAGCAGAGTGTGCAAAAACCGATTGAACTGGCCACCCAAAGGAATGAAGAGGCCATCAAGGCATGGAAAGAAGAGCGCTGGCCTGCCCTCAAAAAAAAGCAGAGCAAGAAAAGCGGCAGATCGTTTTTGTAGACGAGGCGGGCTTTTATCTCTTGCCGATGGCGGTGCGCACGTATGCTCCTGTGGGCCAAACGCCGGTCCTGCGCGTGCCGCTGACGTATGACCACATCTCGGCTATTGGTGCGCTGACTCCCGAGGGGCGTCTCTTTATGCAGACCCAAGAACGCTCTTACAAGGGACCAGATGTGGTGGGGTTTCTGCGACTGCTGTTGCGCGAGATCCCAGGCAAGTTGCTCGTCATCTGGGACGGTTCCACCATCCATCGCTGCCAGGCCGTCAAAGATTTCCTGGCGCAAGGCGCTGCTGCACGCATTCACCTGGAACGTTTGCCTGCCTATGCACCCGAGTTCAATCCCCAGGAAGGAGTCTGGAATCTGCTTAAACGTCGTGAACTCAAGAATCGCTGTTGCAAGGATCTGTCTGAGCTTGAGCATGAACTGCTGCTCGCCCGTGCAAGGCTCAGGCATCGCAAGCAGGCTCTGCGTCACTGTTTTGCTCATGCCGGCTACTCTCTTTAGGTTTTTATGCTCAGATCAATATTAAAAAATTAATATTAGAGCAAACAAATACACAAATCGTTTTTACTATTATTTTGCTATTGAACAAAAAATGCGAATTATTTACAATACAAGCGTATCTGAAGTGCATAACGGTCTCTTACGTGAGAGAAACCAGAGGCACAATGTAGCTTCTCTTCAATGAAGCTACTTGCTTCTTCTCCGAAAACCCTGAGCGCGCTTGTCCCCGAATGGGGGAAGTGCTAGACACGTAGTGGCGTGGGGTTCGGAATAAGATCTTAAAAGGTACATCCAAGAAGAAGATTTTGGCATACCCAAACAATCTACTTTCATTGTGAAAGGGTCATAAAGACATTGATGAGCAACATATCTACTCTCTCCGAAGCAACTACTAGCTACAATTATCGGCTAGCAGATGTGGCCTTCTATCCAATCGGCAATCAGCGCGTGCTCGCCCATGTTAGAGATACCGATACCACACGTATCCTACATGTAGGTCTTGCAGAAATGCTTACCCAGTGTCAGAAGTTTAAAACTCTTGACGAACACCTCCACGCTTTTAATCAGGAGCGGCAGCTCGGCGATACCACCCTTCAAACGTTGCGCAGCAACCTCCAGCAGTTCGCACGGGATGGTTACCTCGTTTCGCAAAACGATCTTCGCCATCTCTTCCAAAGATCAGAGAAGCAATTTTCGCCTTCGCCTATAACTTCCATCGGCTTTCCAACATGCGATCGGGTAGAAGCATTGCAGCGGGGCATGATCAGTTATTTAGAGCACTGCATCCGCTTTGACCGCACCCCCGAGTTTGTTGTGGCAGATGACTCTAGATCTTCCGCTACGCGTGAATCTTACCGCCAAATGTTACACAGCTTAAAGGCTCGCTATAGCATGAATATTGCCTACGCCGGTCTTGAAGAAAAGTCGGCCTTTATCAAGCGACTCAGCAATAAAGGGAACATACCAGAAGAGGTCGTTTCCTGGGCTTGTCTTGGTGACAAACGATATGGCGCAGTCACTATAGGAGCCAACCGCAACGCACTATTACTTCATACTGTGGGAGAACGCACATTCAGCTCTGATGATGATATTATCTGCCATGTCGCCGCCTCTCCCGAAATGGAAGAGGGGTTGGCAATAAGTTCCAAAGGGAGTCCCCTGGCGATCCGTTTTTATCCCGATCGGGAAAGCGCCCTCTCGTATGTCCAGTTCTCAGAGCAAGACATTCTCGCACTACATGAACAGTGGCTCGGGCAAGATCCCAAAGAAGGTGGAGCCGGCTACGCTGGTGATAGTCAAATCTCAACCGAGAAAGCTGACCCTGCTTGCTTGCAAAAATTAGCCACCCAATCAGGCAAGGTTGTCCTGACGGTGAATGGTAGCGTAGGTGATTGCGGCTGGTCTGCCGAAGACGAGCTTTTTTTTCTAACCCTAAGAGGTAAAAACTTCGAGCGGCTAACAAGCTCCGAGCAGGCTTATCGCTCAGCGCTTACAAGCCGCGAAGTAGTTCAAGTAGTAGAGCAGACCACCATCACAGAGCAAGCGAAGCCTTTCTTCGGTATGTGTATAGGGCTGGACAACCGCGAACTGCTACCTCCGTTCCCTCCCGTTGGACGTGGGGAAGACGCCATATTTGGAGAAATGCTCACGCTATGCTTTCTCAACACCTACACCGTACACCTCCCCTGGACTCTCGTTCACTCCCCCCTCCAAGTTCGGTCATACACACCATCACCTATACTCAATGTGGGTTTTCCCGACTGGATATTAGCCTGTATTGGACTCTTTGAGCCTAAATTTGTCAGCAGCCCGGTTGATCGCCTATACAAATTGGGGCAATTTGTCGAAGAAATCGGTTGCCTGCCCAAGGCTTCTTTTACCGAATTTGCGCACCATCTCCTGTGGGAGGGTAGAGGGGTATTTGTCGCAAGGTTAGAAGAACGATTGATCAGGGATCAAGAAAACCTTCCTGCTTTTTGGCGACGTGATGTAGAAAAGTTCTTCAAAAAGATGCATCAAAGTGCGTTACTGCCAATAGAACAGCTTTTCCAAGTAAATCCAGTTTTGATCCAACATGCTTCAGTGCAGTTTGGGCAGCTTCTCAAGTGGTGGCCTCAAATTGTCGAAGCCGCCAGACAACTCCATGCTGACGGCTATCGCCTGGCGCAACCTATCTAAGGCCTATCGTACTGTCGGGCAGACAGGGTACGCCGCTTCGGCGCTTGTGGAATCGCTACCGAGTAGCTGGGGGTTAAGAGCAGATACCCCCAAAGACATTGCCTTACTTGGAGGGGAAACCCAAAGAGGACAAGAGCATGGCAGAAGAAAGCGGGGAAGCCAGAAGGGAGGTATGGCAGTTTGACCCGCAAGTCTTGGATGCATGGTAAAGCTGTGTTTGTTGAACCCAAGTTCTCGTGGAGAAGCCCGCTCCCATCATAACCTCCATGACACGATGACCCTGAAATGGCGTCCTGTTCCTGTTGGGACGTGAAAGCTCTTTTCAGGGAACGGCCCGAAATGATCGGGTGAAAGAACGAACGGGTACCTACCCATCCTCAACGTTTCACAAGCGCAAATGCGGGATCGCCTACGGGCGCGAGCCTATGGCGACGGAGTTCCCGTAATACCCAAATAATCGGAGTAATGTCCGATACAAGGGGAAGGGGAACAGGTTGTACGATAGCAGAAAAGGGAAGCATGCGTAATGCAGACGACTGAACTGGGATGCTATCGGAAGCTGGAGAGCCGTGTGCGGTGAAAATCGCAAGCACGGGTTCGGAGGGGGGAGGTTGGAAAAGTACCGGCAACGGCAACTCGCCAGCCCCCTACCCTACAACGGGTGAGGCGCAAGTCGCACCGAACGCTTCTGGACAGACTGCCTCTACTCGTTCTGGTCGCAAGGCGAGAACGGGCAAGCGGGCTGGATGAAAGAAGAATCCCCCTTGCTTTAGCAGGGGGAGTGTCAATTAGTTGATCTTGCAATCGACATGGATTAACGAATGCTCGAGAGTACATTAGATTAGATTTGTGTTTATGGACATCAGTGTGCCATAGACTTTATGGCACACTGAAATATTCAATGGTTCGTTTTAAAGTAAGCCACCCAATAGAGGCACAGATCCTAGTAATTTAGAGAAGCTCCCAAGACCATTCGCTCCTCCAGGCGCACCACCTGCGAGACCATCCGCTCCTCCAGGCATACCACCTGCGAGACCATCCGCTCCTCCAGGCATACCACCTAGACCATCCGCTCCTCCAGGCATACCACCTAGACCATCCGCTCCTCCAGGCATACCACCTAGACCATCCGCTCCTCCGGGCACGCCGTCCAGTCCGCCATTGATCATAGTCAACAGCTCGTCATTCAGCTCAATTTCATTAGCAAGCGCTTCGTGGTCGTTCCCTGTATGATATTCATGTGACATCATGTGTATGTTCCTTTCTCTGTTTCAACCTGAAGTATTCGTGGTAACCTTTTTTAAGAAAAGGGAAACGAAGCTGTAACGGCAATCTCTCCCTCTTCAATCTCTTCATCATATTCGTGGAGATATATAGCCAGACCTCGCAATTATCCACTTTTCCTCTCCACATAGGCTACCTATCCATATTATATTTATTAGACAAAGTAGCCAATTTTTTATTTACAGTTCAATAAAATATTCGCTTTAATTTATACATGCACGCAAATTTTTCTATTTATCTAAAATATGCGCATCCAGACTTTATCGCCTCCTCTTGCAGAGAGGCCAAAATTCCACGGAATAAGCTATTGCGCCAGCCTATAATAGGAGAGTTAGACGCTATACAATGTCCACTCTCCCATCGAAGCATCGCCACAACTAGCTCAAGCGTTATTACTTAGAAACACCCAAAGCCGCCGCCGCCGAAGCCGCCATAGCCGCCTCCAAAGCCGCCATAGCCGCCGCCAAAGCCTTTACCAAAGTGGCCAAAGCCCTTGAAAAGCTTTTTAAATCCGCCGCCGAAGCCACCGCCATAGCCGCCGCCGAAGCCGCCATAGCCGCCTCCAAAGCCGCCATAGCCGCCGCCTCCAAAGCCGCCGCCTCCAAAGCCGCCGCTGCCGCCATCTACCATCTCCAGATCGCTGTCATTCAATTCGACCATCTCATCAGCAATCACGTCTGGGGTCTTATTGTTCTTTGCGCCAAAAATGTTCCACTTCATAACCGTTAAAACCTTTCCTCTGTGCATGCTAAAAATTTTTATCACAGCAATTTGAAGCATATATAGCAAAGTTTACAAACAACAGTAACCGCCTTACACTATCTTTTTTTGCTGGAAGTCGATCAGGCTTGCAAACTTTACTATTTTTCCGCACTTCAACTGCCTTCACTATTCATATTACTTATAGGTAGCAAAATGATATTCACAAACATTAAAAATGCTTACTAGCCTCTTTAACGTTATACCCTCTCCCTACTTCAATAACATAACCCTCCTTTGACAGAGAAGAACTCACCGCCTCACCGCTGGGGCTGCAAGCCCCAGCGGTGAGGCGGGTTTTTCGTGGGCTTCAGCCTTTGCTGGACGCTCCTCCCCTTCCCGGAGAGATTGAACTTATGTTCTATTTGTGCTATACTCTGCATGAGCCATATGCAGACATACACGTGTTTTCGTTGGATCTCAACATCGTCACCAGGAAAAGCCTCACGCTCCTCTGCAGGCAGAGAGGTCCGCGAAAGCGGGAGGTGGGCACGGCTCCCGGGCCACCCAACTCGCAAAAGAACCATCCATTCTTGGCACAGGGCATGGAGCCGTGGTCGCGCAAGGCATCGCGCAGCCGCGCCCCCGAAAGGGGAGAAGAGACACCTGAGATGGCAAGCGCCTCTTTGGGTATTGCTCACCCACTACGAACCTCGCCGAGTCGTCCCTATGGGACATCCACTCAGAGGGTCGCGTACGTAGCAGTGCCACAAGAAGCCGCGCGGTTTGAAAACCGTTGGCGGCGTGTCACAAACCAGGTATTTCTGTTCTCACTTCTAGCCTGGTTCGGAGAGTTCTTTTTCTCATCTCTTGTGGTCAGCGACCCCACAGGTGAACCTGGGGGCTTGTCCGAAGCCGCTCCGTGCGGTCTGGGACACGTCCCGATGCTGACCAGCCCCCTTGGCGCTCGCACCAAGGAGCCGTTGTCTGGAGGTGCCCACGTTCGGACCATTCGGTAGCTTTTCCAGCCGGATGCTCTCCAATCCCCATGTTAAACAGGTTGATGGGGTGTCCAAAGCCAGTGCATAGGGAAGATGGCCGCCAGCCAACAGGGGCGAGGAAAACTCTACCTGGCAGGGTCCCCTGCCAGCGATCCCTCATTACCGAGGGTCCCGCAAGGGAAGGAAGGACTCCGAACATGTCACGCATCATGATCGTTGACCAGCACCGCAAGCCCTTGATGCCCACGACGCCAGCACGAGCGCGCCTCCTGCTCAAGAGTCGCAAGGCCGCGATCCTGCGGCGTTTTCCCCTGGTCTTGATTCTCGAAGAGGAGCGTCCAGATGCCGTGGTCGAGCCACTGCGGGTCAAACTGGACCCTGGCTCCAAGACCAGTGGAATGGCCATCGTCAACGACTGTTCTGGGGAAGTGGTGTGGGCGGCGGAACTCACCCATCGGAGCCAGGAAATTCACGAAGCCCTCTCCAAGCGCCGAGCGGCCCGTCGTTCTCGGCGAAGCCGCCACACCAGGTACCGGGCAGCCCGCTTTGCCAATCGCCGCCGCCCCCAAGGCTGGCTGGCCCCCTCGTTGCGCAGCCGGGTGCTGCATCTGCTGACCTGGGTCAAGCGGCTTGCCCACTGGTGTCCGGTTGGTGCGCTCTCCTTGGAACTGGTGCGTTTTGACCTGGCGCTGTTGCAAAACCCCGCGATCGAGGAGGTGGATTACCAGCGCGGCACCCTGTGGGGAACCGAAGTGCGCCAGTATCTGCTGGCGAAATGGGAGCATCAGTGCGCCTACTGCCAGGGCACCGGGGTCCCCCTAGAGATCGATCATGTGGTCCCCCAGAGCCGCGGGGGCAGCGACCGGATCGCCAATCTGGTGATCGCATGCCACCGCTGTAATCAGAGCAAGGCCGATCAAGCGCTCGAAGCGTTCCTAGCCGATCGGCCGGAAGTGCTCGCGCGGGTGCAGGCACAGCGCAAAGCGCCCTTGAGAGACGCTGCCGCGGTCAACAGCACGAGGTGGGCGCTGTACGCGCACCTCAAGGCGCTGGGGACGCCGCTGGAAACAGGCTCTGGTGGTCTCACCAAGTGGAACAGAGTGAGCCGGGACCTCCCCAAGAGGCACTGGATCGATGCTGCTTGCTGCGGACGCTCGACGCCAGCACGTCTTGTGGTCCAGCACGTTCGTCCCTGGATCATCGAGGCGACGGGTCGGCAAGCGAGACGCATGGTCAATGTCGACAAGCATGGGTTTCCGGTCGGACGAGCCAAGGGGCCGAGCCGTGTGCAGAGCTTTCGCACCGGAGATCTGGTCCGCGCCAGGGTGACGAAAGGGAAGAAGATCGGCACCTACGTGGGGCGCGTTGCGATCAAAGCCGACGGGTACTTTAAGCTCATGGGCCGCCCTTATGGCATGGTTGAGGGCATTCACGTTCGCTATTGTACACCATTGCACCAAAGAGATGGCTATGCCTACTGGCAGGGAGAGGCGGCGCTTCCTCCCCAGGCGTGAACGCCTGTCTCTTATACACAAATTACAAACGAAGATGAGAAGCGAGTCGCACCCCTTCAAGAAGGGTTTGAACGCGAAGCCAACCCCTCCAAAGGGGTTTCCAACCGGGAGGACCATCGCTGCGGCGGGCCAAATAGCCTCCCATTTGAGCGACGGCTTTCCAAGCGGCTTCTGTTGTCATCTGTGTCGGGGACTGACCCGTTTGCGCCGCCACTACGGCGAGGACATCGGCTTCAAACACCTGGGACGCAGGTGCCTGAGGTTCTTGGCGGGAAAGATCTCGCAGTTGCAGCAATCGCATAGCCACTGGAGACAACAATCCCAACAACCGCATGATGCGTTCTACACGTTGCAGTTGGCGTTCCTCCAGACGACATCCTGTTTTGAGGCATTGATGATATTCCTCGACCACCCAACGATGTTTGTACCACTCGACCCGCTCCCAGGCCTGAGCAAGGGTCGTTGTTGGCACCGACGTCAGCAGAATCCACTCCAAGGGCTCTTCATCAGCCGGAGTCAGCTCTTCCCAGACTCGCACCGCCCAAAGAGGCAATGGCGTGTTGCCTGCTCCTGGTTCATTGCGAGGAGGCAACACCTTCAATGGTCCCGCATGCGAGATGGACCTGAGTGCAACGAGCGCTTCTGCCATGAGTGGCAGGCACGTTCAAAGGGTGTGTCTCTTGAGAGGGCCAGGAGCGGATCTCATCAAGCACATGGGTTGCTTCTCCATGTTCCTCGTAGGCGCGCCGGTTTTGCATGCCTCGTACCAGAAAGTGGGTCTGTGTGGCTTGGCACGCCTCAAAAAACGCGAACAGGTCGGCGGCGCGATCTCCAACATGGATCACGAGCAGCGCTGGCTGAAAGTGGCCTAACCGCCTCACCAAACGCGCCCAGACATCCGTTTCCCGTTGGCTACGTTGTCGTCGCTGGCCTCGTGTCTCGCCTTGGGGGGCAGGAGTACGTACAAAGGGCTCCTGCATGGCACAGCCCATCACCTGGCCACTCTCAGCTTGGACTGCGAGCACCGTTTGCAGGTACAATCCTCGTCCCCGCTCGTTGCCAACCTGGCCCAGACCTGTCGTTTTGGGATGATGGCTCAAGTCGACCTGGGTCGTGTCCTGGACCAGCAGGATAATGCTCTGTGCCTCAATCTGTTGGCGGGTCTGTTGCCAGTGAGGCTGCATGAGCGCCTCAAAGGTCACATCATCTGCATCGAGCAAGCGATACAAGGCCATCACATCCTTCCAGGTCTGCATTTGGGCCGGCAAGGAGGCCGAGGCATTCTCAGCCATGCGACGAGCCGCCTTGACGGCTCGACCCGTTCGCCGAATAGCCTTGAGCCTGGCCGGCCCGAACGTCTTTTGGGCCCAGCGTTCTGGGTCCAGGAGGTCTTGCGTGTTCATCTTCCTATTCTAGCAGTTTGTTAAATCCGTAAAAGAGACAGGCGTGAACGCTGGGGCCTCCGCGCCGGCGTTTTGCTGACGTAGGAGTAAATGTGCTGGAACAACCTTTCCCCGCCGATCAGCTTTTTCTAGCAGCCGCAGCCCCCTCTGTTGCCTTTGCCGCCTTTGCCGCCTCTCCCACCTATGAAACCTTTATGTCCACCATGGCCAAATCCGCCTCCAAATCCGCCTCCAAATCCGCCTCCAAATCCGCCATAGCCGTTGCCATAACCGTTGCCATAGCCATTACCATAACCGCCATAGCCGTTACCATAACCGCCATAGCCGCCATAGCCGTTGCCATAGCCGCCATAGCCGTTGCCATAACCGCCATAGCCGTTGCCATAGCCGCCATAGCCGTTGCCATAACCGCCATAGCCGTTGCCATAGCCTCCACTAGTATCGCCACCCATACCAGAAGCTTGTTGAAGTTCGGCTTCGTCTAACTCAAAACCACCGATAGTATCTCTGAGCCTCACGGTTTCCGGCTCTTCATCCCAATACTGCGCACTATCACACTTCATACCAGGGTTCCTTTCTTCATCAGACAAAGATCGTGTTAAGTGATCAGATCTGATTGTTTGGTCAAGCTTATAAATTACAACCAATTCTCAAAAAGAGACATAACCCTTAGAGAGAATAAAGCGCTCTTTATGAACAGTGTTCCATCAAGCAACCTATTTTCCCTCCGTCACTATTCAGGTTATCCCTATCTGATAGAAAGCTATTCAAACCCATCAACACAAAACCAATCTTTTTCACCGAAACCGCCGCAGGATGCCCCTGCCCTTTCAGGCATGGGGAGGAATGCGGCGTTCCTTTGTAGGTGGCTTGGGTGAGATACACCGTAGACATTCTTTCATCTGCTACTTCTCTATTGACAGGTAAATGAAAACTATGATATACTCCAGAGTATGAAAACGGTATTAACAGCGAAACTCAAATTGAATACAACGCCCGAGCAATTCAAGGCATTACGTGAGACGCAACTGGCATATCGTGATGCTCTCAACTATGTCAGTAAATATGCCTTTGAGAATGGCAAAATGAGTAATGCTGTTCGTCTGCAAGATGGCACATATGATGAGATTCGCCTCCATTTTCACCTTCCCTCACAAATGGCCTGTTCTGTTCCTCGCCAAGTTGGAGCCACCTATAAAGCTCTCTGGACAAAGGTGAAGAACAACGCTGCTCATCGTAAGGCAAAGAAAACCAAAAAGCGGCACAAAGGGCTTGATAAGGCTCCTACGTTTCTCTCTCCCACGCTGACCTATCAGTATAAGAAGGATTACACGTTCAAGAAAGAGCAGCAGGTGAGTCTCCTCACTCTTGAGGGACGTGTCAAGGTTCCCTATACTGGCTATGATAAGCACGTGGCATTGATCCAGCGTGGAGCACAGATTGGTGCATCGAAACTTTGGTATGACAAGCCCAAGAAGCAGTTTTACCTGCTCGTCTCCCTTGAAGTGGAGGCGGCTGATCCTACCCCTGAAACGCACAAGCAGGTCGTTGGCGTGGATGTTGGGATGCGATACCTTGCCGTGACGGCGACGATGCAAGGCGATTGCACCTTCCATGCTGATATCTCTCCTATTGCCAAATCACACCACTACGCACGACTGAGAAAGCGTCTGCAAAAGAAAGGCACTCGTTCCGCGACCAGGAAACTGGTTGCCATGAGTGGACGAGAGAGACGGTTGAAGCAGAATACCAATCATGTCGTGAGTAAGCGGATCGTCCTAGAGCACCCTCAAAGCTTGATTGGACTGGAGAATCTGACAGACATTCGAGAGCGGACCAAACGACGGAAAGGCAAAAAAGCCAGTGCAAAAGCGCGAAAAGCCAATCGTATCTACTCCAAATGGGCTTTTGGTGAGTTGCACGCGATGATCGCCTATAAAGCGCTCTTGCATCGAAGTATGGCGATCAAGGTGGATGCCAACTATACCTCGCAGGCCTGCCCCAAATGTGGGCACACCTGCAAAGAGAATCGCTCTCACCATGGTTTGATGTTTGTCTGTAAGAATTGTCAGTACATGCTCCATGCCGATCTGGTTGGCGCGAGGAATATTGCCATGAGAACGCTTCTTATCCGGCAAGACTGGATAGGAACGGGCGTCTTGTCAGTACGCCCTGATGTGTCGGACGCTGAAGCCAAAGCAGCACGCCTGAAAAGGTATGCTGAGTTGCGGTGGAGTTCAGACACAAGCCCTCGGCTTTAGCCGTAGGGTATCTGACGAATTGTTCAGGTACGCTATTCTCAGCAATAAAGGCGGAATCGCAATGAGGCTAACGAGGGGTAAAAACGATGGGGAAGTGCTTGGCACCTTGCATAAAACCCTGGGGGTCAAGCGACTCTAGCGTGCTTCCTGGGTGTCTTTGAATCGAGGAGAAACGCTGGAGCATGATCTCTAGTACTATTCGCGTCTCCAGGCGCGCCAGCGGAGCACCCAGGCAGTAGTGCACACCATGGCCGAATGAGAGATGGGGATTGGGCATTCTGGTGATGTCAAAGCGCTCAGGATGCGAGAAAACAGCTTCATCATGATTGGCGGAGGCGATGTAGGCACTGATCCATTGCCCTGCATAAATAGACTGTCCACCTAAATGCGTATCCTTTTTGGCGACGCGGAACATGAAGCGCAAGGGCGAGCGATAGCGCAGAACTTCTTCGATGGCTCCTGGCAATAGCATCAGGTCTCGTGCCAGGTCGTCAAGAAGATGAGGGAACTCATCAAAGCAGAGAAAGACATTGCCCAACAGGTGCGTGGATGTAACATTGCCTGCCACTAGCAAGAGGATGCAAAAGCCTAACAGCTCAAGCGTAGAGAGGTGCTCTCCTCCCACCTGGGCCGCGAGCAGGCTGGAGATCAGGTCCTCCCGTGGCTCACTACGGTGTTCATCAAGCATATGCGAGAAATATGCACTCATCTCACCCATAAAATCGCTGCCATCAAAAGGAGCCACGCCAGCCAGGAGATCAGACCAGTGGCGAAAGCGTGCCCGGTCGGAGGCAGGCACACCCAGGATTTCAGCAATAATGGTTACCGTGAGCGGATAAGCCAGATCGTCAATAATATCCATCTCGCCGCGACTGGCGTGCTTTTCCAGCAAAGCATTGACCAGTTGCTCAATGCGGGCAGTCATCTGGGTCACGATGCGAGGCGTAAAAGCCTGGGTGATCAGTGCGCGGAGATGGCGGTGGCGCGGTGGATCCAGCGCCACCAGGCTTACGTCCATCGGCGTGAGCGTATGCCCTTCAGACTCGACCTCGGAGGAAAAGGCCTCATAATCGGAGAGTACCCGCTTGACGTCGTCATAGCGAAACACCATCCACTGCTGATGCTGCTCGCTGTATGTGACAGGCGCATGCTCTCGCATATGCCGATACCAGGCAAAGGATGAAAAATCGGAGTCATTATGCATTAAAAGGCTTTCCTGTTACAAGGTCTGGGCGAGCATTGCCAGGAGATCACGCGGCAACACCAGTTCATATTCGTCTCCCAGGCGCGCCATGACCTCTAAAAGTGTTGAGGGTGACATGCGCCAGGCCAGGACATAGATATTGAGGAAGAGTGGACGCTGGCGGCGAATCTTCGCGGTTGTGGTAATCAATTGTACCGTCTGCTCAACACTCATTGCCAGGCCCAGGCTCTGATACCAGGGAACCTTGTTCGCCAGGTGCCAGCAGGCCCAGAATGTGCCAGCACCACTTAATATACCACGCAAACCATCAGGAGTAAGCAGACTGGTGAAGGTGCGTTGTAGACGTTTATTGAGAAAACCCATGCCAGTGATGCTAAATGGGAGCAGGCCCAGGCCATGGAGAAAGTCTGTATCTAGAACCTCTAATGTCGAGAGTCCCATGGCTTGCATCATCTCACCCGTATCATCCAGGAAGTCTTGCATATGCTGCGTAGGCCAATGCGATGGGAACATATACCCAGCCCCGCTGGGAGCCGCTATCAACTCATCATTCGCCGTCGCGCTCTCCAGGTAATACTTCGCCAGGGAAGGCGCGAAGTAGGGCAGCGCGGGCGAGATGGTCCAGCCCAGTGGCAATGAACCACGCACGTTATCACGCCAGAGTTGCAGCAAGCGGTGCTGGCAATACTGAATATTGTCACCGTCGCTAATGGTAAAAGAGAGATACGTTTTCTTCTGTGGCGCTTTGCTGGCCTGCACAGCTGGAGCGACTGGCAGAGGCATATCGGCCATGGGTAGCGACAACCAGACCTCCAGGTTCTGATAGTAGTCCGAAGCGTAGACAGGCAGGGCATGCTGCGAAGTCAATTGTACACCGCTCCCCTCATCAGGAAACCAGCCCAGGTGTAGCGCCCCCGCCGGGTAGTTAGCCAGGATCTCTTTGAACAACGCCCGCTCGGAGAGCCAGTCTACCTGGGGTTCTGGCACATATTTGCGTGCATCCAGCCAGTAGACAAAGGCACGTGTTGCGACGAGAAGCGAGCGCAAGGGCGTCAGGCCCTCCGGAGTCAGACCAGCCAGTAAAAGATTGTTAGTGTCGCGCAAGAAGCTCTGCTGCGCCCAGCGATACATGTGCAGACGCGAACGCCACTGGTAGTTACGCAGGTCATCGATAACGGGAAGATGATACTGCTGCTGAAGGGAAGCCGCCAGTTCAGGATCAGCCACAAAGCCATCGCGCAAACCCGCAATCGTTGTTGCCAGATTGAGTGTATCCTGTTGAGCGGGATCATAGATGACAATGCCCTTGATACGTGTGCGATACTCCTGGATCAGCGCACCTAATACGTCGCCACCACTTACGCTCATACTGCGGCGTGGCAGAGAGTCAGGAATCTGCTCGAGCCAGAAGCGGTCGTCTTGATTGTAGATCAGGTAGACTTCAGGCTGAGAACGATTGATCAGGCCTGTTAGGGTCGATACCGCCTGGCGCTCCTCTGAGGATGTTGAGGAGATATCATAGATGGACAACTGCTCAGGGGCCTGGAACAGGGAACGCAATTGAGTTAAACACTCATTCAGGTGCATCATTGGATTATGCACGCTAGCATCTCCTCTCCGCCGCTGACACTTACGCCTTTAAGCGAAGTTACAAAAACCATAGCTTTCGCTTATACCTGAAGTTAAGTATAACCAAAAAAGCGTACAAAAGAAACCTTAACACAACATTTCTTGATTCTCCTGCCTGATTGATGTTATTCTACTTGCATAGCAAATAGCCTTGCGGCTAGGATCTAGAGATAGGAACCTTTCACGCCTTTGATTATTACTCAGTGCTGAGTTGCAGCGAAAGGATGCCATGTCATGCTTACCAAGATGGTTGCTCCCGAACTCTTTCGTCCGCCCGTTGAATTTCCTGATGTCCCCTATGATCACTTGCTGAGAAAAACCGCAGAACAATACCCGGAACGAACAGCGATTATCTACCATGACCTCTACTTCACCTACCGCGAAGTAGTCTCTATGGTCAATAGCGTCGCCAATGGAATGCATGAGTTAGGCTTACGCAAAGGTGAGCGCATTTGTCTCTTCACTACCAACCGCCCCGAATATACAGTTACATTTATCGCTGCCGCGACACTGGGCCTGGTCGCAAGCCCTATGAATCCCGCGTATAAAGAGCGCGAAGTTGCGTATCAGCTAGAGAACTCAGAGGCCTCCGCCATCCTGGTGCAACGAGAGCTTGTACCCATCTTGCAGCTTGCACTCAATAACACCAAACTTCCGCACCTCCAGCACATCTTCGTCACGGGAAGCCAGGCCCCTGAAAGCCTGCCCGAGGCCATTCCACTCAGCCAGTTCATTAGAAATTACGCACCAACCTATCAGAAGCATGCCGATATCACTGGCGATGACCTGCTGGCCCTCCCCTATTCCTCCGGCACCACGGGCCTGCCCAAGGGAACCATGCTCACCCATCGTAATATGACGACAAATAATCTCCAATTCACGACAGCACTCCAGACCACTCCCAATGATGTCGCGCTTATCTTCTTACCCTTCTACCATATTTATGGTGTGATGCTTATGGGAGGCTTCCTCGCCTGTGGCGCGACACAGGTGCTAATGGAACGCTTCGACCTGGTTCAGTCGCTTGAACTCTGTGAGAGGCACAACGTCACCTACTACTTCGCGGTACCACCTATCGTGCTGGCACTGGCGAACGCGCCCATCGACCTGGGCAAGATGAAGAGCGTCAAGTATATCTTCTCAGGAGCGGCCCCGCTACCCATGGACCCCACACGCCGCCTGAAAGAGAAGACTGGCATCAATGTCGTCCAGGGTTATGGCCTCACCGAGACCTCTCCCCTGACGCACTCCCAGCCCAAGGATCCAGCCCTGGTACGTACAGAAAGCGTCGGACTGCCTGTCCATAATACAGATATCAGGATCATGGACATTGAGACGGGCGAGCAAGAGCTATCCCTGGGCGAGACAGGCGAAATCGTCATTCGCGGCCCCCAGGTCATGAAGGGTTACTGGAAGGCGCCAGAGGAGACTGCACGGGTGCTACGCGATGGCTGGCTGTATACAGGTGATATAGGCTACCTGGATGCTGAGGGCTATACCTACATTGTGGATCGCAAGAAGGAGATGATCAAGTACAAAGGCTTTGGCGTCGCGCCCGCGGAACTGGAGTCCCTGCTGATGGAGCATCCCGCGGTCATGGACTCTGCGGTCATTGGCATACCAGACGATGAGGCTGGCGAACTGATCAAGGGTTTTGTCGTCTTACGCCCGGGACAGAGCGCCACACCTGATGAGATCATGGCCTTTGCCAATGGCAAGTTGGCAGGCTATAAGCGTTTCCACTTCATCGAGCAGATTGATGCCTTACCGAAAACCGCTTCAGGCAAAATTCTACGCCGCGAACTAAAAGAGCGCGAAAAGGCGCTCAAGCTCACACAAGAATAATTGGTTGGGAATGTGTGCATGGGTAGCCGTAGGTTACCCATGCACACATTCCCAATCAAGAAGTGAAGTTACAAGAAACGAGCCAGAAAGCCCTCGTCTTTTAAGCCTGTCTTTTACCCTCATTTTACAATTGATAGCAGGTGCGAGCTTGGAAACGCTGCTGATGGGCTTTCATTTTCAATGGAAACGGTCTGCACTCAAGCTCGCTTTGTTAATTGTGGGTAAAAGACAGTCTTTTAAGCGGGGGATGAATGGCGAGTCCTTGTTTTGGGGTGGATTGAGTCGAGTTGATACGTTGGATCGTCCCACAGAAGAAACGCATCAATAGCATGTCGTACTAATTCCGCAACCGGGACGCCCTCTTTCTCTGCCTGCTCATGTCATTTCTGGTGTTGTTTCTCGTTCAGAGAAATAGTTGTACGTTTCATTCTTTCACCTCTTGCATACATCAACCTCTTGCTGTACCATAGAGCACAGCAAGAGGGAAGGAGCAAGAGACGCTATGCTGATCTACGAGTACAAACTGGATGGCACACAAGCACAATACGCTGCCATTGATGAGGCCATACGGATCACACAGTTCATCCGTAACAAGTGCCTGCACCTGTGGATGGATACTCGTGGCATCAACAGAAATGATTTGCAATGCTACTGCGCCGAGCTTGCCAAATCCTACGACTTTGCCATCCTGCTCAATTCCCAGGCCCGGCAAGCCGCCGCTGATCGCGCATGGGCTGCCATCTCCCGCTTCTATGACAACTGCCGCAGCCAGAAACCCGGCAAGAAAGGCTATCCCCAATTTCAGCACGATTGCCGCAGTGTGGAGTACAAACAGACTGGCTGGCGCCTTGAGCCAGATGGCAGACACATCACCTTCACCGATGGCTGTGGGATCGGTGAAGGTGATGTGTCTGATCGGGAGTCGTGATCTTGCTACTCGTCCCATACCCGCTATCAAGCGTGTTCGTCTCATCCGGCGTGCCGATGGCTACTATGCTCAAGCTGCCATACAAGCTGAGCGGCACATGGAGCATGTCCCAACAGGCAAGCACACGGGTATTGATCTCGGTCTCAACGTGTTCTTGACGGATGCAGAGGGCAACACCGTTGCCAACCCGCGCCATCTCAGAAAGGCCGAATGCAAGCTCAAGCGGTTGCATCGTCGCCTTTCGCGCACGCACAAGACATCTCACAATCGCAAGAAGGCAAGAAAGAAGCTTGCCAAAGGCTATCTCAAGGTCCAGAGGCAGCGTGAAGATTTCGCCAGAAAGACAGCGAACGCGCTTATCACATCTCACGATTTGATTGCCTATGAGCACCTGAGAATCGCCAACCTCGTCAAGAACCGGAGGCTCGCAAAGTCGATCAGCGATGCAGCCTGGGGCCGTTTCATTGAGTGGCTCACCTACTATGCAGCCTTGCATGCGGTTCCAGTGATCGCCGTCGAGCCAGCCTTCACCACCCAGGAGTGTAGCGCCTGTGGAGCACGCGTCAAGAAGTCGCTCAGTGTGAGGACCCACATCTGTCCTTCCTGTGGCCTGGTGCTTGATCGGGACCACAATGCGTCGCTCAACATTTTAGCAAAGGCATACCGTACTGTCGGGCAGACAGGAACGGGTGAGGCGCAAGCCTCACCGAACGCTTCTGGACAGACCGCCTCTACTCGCTCTGGTCGCAAGGCCAGAGCGGACAAGCGAGCTGGATGAAGGAAGAATCCCCCGTGTTTTAACCGGGGGAGTGTCAATACTAGCGGGGATTAGAGGCCCATCAAGAAGAGGCCACGAGCCATGATCTCGCCCGCCAGGGTGAGTACCACCACCAGGTAGAGCATGCCCGTCGCCGACTGGAACGAGCGATCACGGACGAGCTTCCAGGAGAGGCCGCCCAGGATGAGGGGAAGCACAAAGCTCACCAGAATACGCAGCCAGTTAATCGCACCTGTATCCAGAGGAGTAATGACCGGTTGGCCAGCAGGCTTCACCTGGCTAGAGGAGGCCTGAGTTGGCGCGGGCGTGGGTGTTGAGGCTACCACAGCTGGCTGGCTGGAAGAGGCCTGGTTCGCATGCGACGTGGTTGGGCCGGTCAGTGGCAAGAAGATAATCTGCGCGATAATAGCCAGTAAGACAACGCTGGTAGAGAACAGCAGTGGTCGCTCTGAGAGCGCGGGCGTGACCAGGTACCAGTGACCCAGCCACATGGCGGTCATCACGCCACCCAGGGCAAAGGCCGCTGCGTAGAAACCCGCGACGGTAAAGGCACCACCCGCAATGCTCCCAGCCAGCGGACGGAAGATCATCCCCAACACCAGAAGCGTCACCAGGCCCGCAATGACCGTAGCCACACCGCTTAAGAGGCGTAATCCACGCAGTATCGAACGGCGCGGAGCGGGTTTCCCCTCTTTCTGGGCCTCGTCTTCAGCCTTCTCATGCTCCACCTTTCCATCCACACCGGCTTTCTTATCTAGTAAGAGAAAGAGCGTGTAAGGGATCAGCAGCACAAAGAAGAGGAGCAATGGCAGGGTCTGCCAGCCTGTCCAGCTATGATCCAGGGAGCGATAGGTATTGAGTAGTTCACCGGTGGCGAAGTTTTGCTGAAACAAATACGTCAGTCCAGCAAGGGCGAGATAGATAAAAGCGTAGGAGACCAGAAAACCACGTTTGACCTCGTTGCGCCAATCGAGAAAGACCAGCACACTCACGGAGCCAATCGTCAATTCGATCATGATTATGTATAGGACGAGTGGGAGTGTTTGCAGCATAGAATCGTGTTATCCTTTAAGCTCTTCCGTCTTCTCATGCGGAAACCAACACTACTCCCGTAGCTAGCGCTCCGCGCTCAGGTTTCCGATAGGAGGTAAACAGGACATGGAGGAGAAATACAGCCCTTTCCATATCAATATCTTGACAGATTATACCGTTCTTCATAGATTGTGGCAAACTCTAGTCATCCTACCTATGGCTACAACTTTCATGCACTTGCAACGTATATTTATTAGAGTTTTCAAGCATTTAAAGAGTAGTCAGGCAAAAACACAATAACGCCTGGCTACTTCTTGTCTCAGTACCTTCCTTTGCCAGGGGAGAAATACAATCAAGGGAATGCTGCCAAACACTACATATTTCATACAACTTTGTCGATATTGACAGCAGGAGAGAATCTCTCATACACTTGGGAAGAAACGCCATTCCTGGAAGAAGAGAGTTTGTATGCCACGTTGTCTAAATCCACGTTGCCAGATTGATTATCCACCTGGCACGCTACAATGCACCAATCCATTCTGCCAATGCCTGCTGCCTGAAGCCCTGGTAGCGGGTCGTTACCGCATCGAGACGCTCATAGGCATGGGCGGGATGGGTGTGGTCTACCGTGCCAGCGACACCTTCGAAATGAGTCAGGTCGCGCTCAAGGTCCTCTCGCTCAAAAATAGTATCATGGATCCGCAAACCGCGATCGAGCGCTTTCGACGCGAGGCGCGCTATGCCCATCAGCTCAAGCACAAAAATATTGTGTCGGTTCATAACTTTGGGCAGGATGGGCCTCTTCTCTACCTGGAAATGCCGCTTATCACAGGTGGGACGCTCAAGGCCTTGCTCAAACCCGAGCTTCCCCTGCCGACACAGCAGGCCCTGAGTTACATGGACGACATGGCTGCTGCCATCGATACAATTCATGCGCATCCGCAGCAGATCGTACACCGCGATATTAAGCCCTCCAATTTACTTATTTCACAGGATGATGGGCATCTCATCCTGGCCGACTTTGGCATCGCCCGCGCTATGCAACAGGAGAAACCACTAACACAGCGCGGCCTCTCTTTAGGCACAGAACACTATATCGCGCCCGAGCAGGATCAGGGCAACGCGGAACCCACCAGCGATATTTATTCGATGGGTGTGGTCGCCTACCAGATATTTACGGGTCTTTTGCCTGTGCAGGCGGTAATCAAGACACATGCCACCGAAATTCCCGCGCCCAGCAAACTCAATCAAGCACTGCCACCAGAGGTCGATGCGTGCATTTTGCGCGCCATGGATCTCGATCCACGCAAGCGCTATCAAAGCGCTGGCGACTTCGCAGCGGCTGTGCGGGCAGCTCTGGCGACAAACACGATCTCCTCAGAGCCGACCATCGCCGATCTCACACTCGTCTCGCATAGCTCGAACGTGATCACGCGAACCGTTATGCCCGAAAATCCCTGCCCACAGTGCGGGAGGGAGAACCGCAGCAGCTCTCGCTTCTGTCGTCACTGTGGGCATGGACTGGATGAGACGATGCCCACGCTTGGGGCGCAGTGCGAGGCCAGCTATGAAAGCGATAGGGGGCGCAAGGCCCAGGAGAACGAGGATATGCTCCTGCTCCTCCAAGGACTCTGCGTGAATGTACAACCATCACCACACCCCTTCGCCATCTTTGCTATTGCGGATGGTCTTCTCGGACCACAGGGGAAGCCTGCATTAGGGCATGAAGCCAGTCGACTGGCCGTTGAGACCGTCGCCGATACGCTTGTCCCTTTACTGGCAGATACCACACGCTCGCACTCTCGCGGCACACCCATTAATGCTCCACGCACGCCTGGAGACACAGGCGCCACCTTCTCAGGTCAGCGCCAGGCATTACCCATGAGCGAGAAAATTCTGGAGCAATGGCTTGCCGACGCAGTGCGGCAAGCCAACCGCGTCGTCTACCATTGTAACGCAGACTATGACGCGACGATGGCCACAACCCTGGCGGTAGCCCTGCTCTATAGAGAGCGACTCTATGTTGCCAACGTGGGCGATAGCCGTGTTTACCATTTTAGCCAGCGACAGGGCTTACAATGTGCGACCCACGACCATACCATCGCCGCCAATCTTGTTGATGCTGGATTGCTCCAGGCAGATGAAGTGCGCGCCAGCGCCAAACGCCATCAACACTACCGTACACTGGGCCAAAATGCCATGGTGACAGTTGACTGTTCTCAGCGCGCCCTGGAACCTGGCGATCTGCTCATTCTGTGCACCGATGGGGTCTGGCATATGCTGCCTGAGAAGCGAATTGAAGACATTTTACGTCAACATCCTCGTACCGAAGAGATAGCGCGCCTGCTGGTACAAGAAGCCAATAATGCCGGGGGCGAAGGGAACGCAAGCGCGATTGTCGTGCACGTGCTCTAACTGAGAGCCTGCCCGCGCAGAGAGAAGCCTCAGAGAGAAACTTCTATAACCCTATCCCGGCAGCCTCTGAGGCCAGCGGGAAGGTGATAATAAACAGTGCTCCCTTGCCAGGCTCACTCTCGACCGAGACAGTGCCGTGCTGCAAACGCACCAGCAGTTCCACAATAGAGAGGCCCAGGCCATAACCACCAAGCGCCTTTGAACGCGCGGGATCGGCGCGATAAAAGCGCTCGAAGATATGTTGCTTCTCTTCAGGTGATATGCCTATGCCTGTGTCCTGAACACGCAACTGTGCCAGGTCCTCACATATCTCAACCGATACCGTCACCTTTCCACCACTATTTGTATATTTGAGGGCATTGTCAAGCAAGCTCAGAATAATCTGAATCAGGCGCGCGGCATCGCCCATGACCGTTGCCGCCTGTAGAAGGCCGCTCGCCAGGCTTACCTGGCGTTCCTGGGCCAGGGGTTCCATGCTCTCAATCGCATCAGCCGCCAGAAAATCCAGGCGCACAGGCTCATAATCGAGTTGCATCTTCTGTTCATCGGCACGCGCCAGGGCCAGGAGATCATTAATAAGCCTTCCCAGGCGCTCGGTCTCTTCGTTGATGCCCTCCAGGACCATAATATACTCTTCCGTCTTCTCGGAACGAGAGAGCGCGACCTCTGTCATATTACGAATCACGGCCACCGGTGTGCGCAGTTCATGCGAGGCATCGGCAACAAAGCGACGCTGATGCTCAAAGGCGCGCTCAAGGCGTCCTATCATCTGGTTAAAGAGTAATGCCAGGTCATAGACCTCATCTCTGGCTCGGGGTAGAGGCACACGTTTCTGTAGATCCTGGGCATTGATCATACGCGCAGTCCGCGCAAGATGATGAATCGGCCTAAATGCTCGCGCCGAGAACCAGTAGCTACAGAGGCCGCACACAAGTAATAAGACCGAGCAGATACCGATGAGGATATACAGAACTGTTTGCAGTTGCTCATTCAGGCTCTCTAACGACTGTCCAACCTGAATAACGCCAATAATCTGGTTCTGCCAGACGAGCATCGTACAGTATACCCGCACCTGCTGACCATCAGCATCATAGACAGTTCCACGCCAGGGGATTCCGTGAAGCGGATCATGGACGCTTGCCGTATTTAACGCCAGTCGACGCATATCTGTGGTCGCATAGAGTGTTTGTGCGTGCTCATCTAGTACGCGCACAAAGAAATCGCCTGGTGAAACGTCTTTCTCCTGTTGAAAAGTACGCTTACTCTGGCCAGGATGCGTATCGATATAGGCAGCGGTTGCGCCTAACTGCGACATCTGCCCCGCAATATCCGAGGTATCCATGCGTCCTTGTGAGACGATCAAGGCCTGAGCAATTTGTTGTGTTCGCAGGCGCAACGCGGTATCAAAATTCGTCTCCAATTGAATTTTGACTATCATATAGAAGGCCGTAGCACACAAAATCACCAGCGTAGCGGAGACGGCAATATACCAGAGGGTTAATTGTACACGCAGTCCGGGGGGAAAGAGCTGTGGCCGACGCATTCGCATATTATAAGGGTTCCTTGAGCTGATAACCAGAGCCACGTATCGTCTGAATGACATTTGGCTCATTCTCATTGCAGAGCTTGCGCCGGAGATAGCGAATATAGACATCAATAACATTGGAGAGGTGTTCGGTGTCGCCATCCCAGACATGCTCGACAATCATCGATCTACTCAGCACCTGGTGCGGATGGCGCATAAAAAACTCAAGGAGAGCATACTCTTTGTTTCCCAGGGGAATCAGGCGCTCCGCGCGTTTAACCTCATGCGTCCTGGTATCAAGCGTAATATCCATAAATTGTAATGTTGCAGATAAGACTGGTCCCCCCCGACGCAGAAGGGCTCGTACACGCGCCTCAAGCTCGCTAAATGCAAAGGGCTTGGTGAGATAATCATCTGCCCCCAGGTCTAATCCTTTGACACGATGCTCCACCTCGCCCAGCGCGGTTAGCAACAAAATAGGCATCGTCTTGCCCTGTTCACGCAACTGACGGCAGACTTCAAAGCCACTTAAACCGGGAAGCAGGATATCGAGTATGACCAGGTCATAAGGAATGGAGGTAGCCATATACACCGCATCTTCGCCATCGGCTAACAAATCGACCGCATGATGGCTACCTTCGAGGCCCTTCTTCAAACTCGGACCCAGACGGGGATCATCCTCTATAATCAGGATACGCATAACACCGTACCTCGTACATTGAAAGCCGCATCATGTTGGTTACCTCCACCACGACTCCTGCGGCATAGGTAGCCAACACGATGTCTACACTATAAACTGGAGACATTAGAACAACATGAAAAACCAGGGGCCTCCTGCCAGAAGTCCCCACTCGGAAAGTCCCGGGCTACTTTTCTTGCAAGAGCAGCCAGCAACGTAAGAACTCCGCCACGCTCCAGGCCTGGGCCACACACCCGCCCACGACATAGGGTGGTTCTGGTTCAGCCACCTCACTAATGGTCCCGAGACAATTCTGCCAGAGTTGGTCCAGAGCGGTCAAGAGCAAGGTACGTAACTGATCACGATCCTTGTGCACACGCAAATGCACATCGATAAAGGGGCCAAGCAACCACTGCCAGACGGTTCCCTGGTGGTATGCGCTATCACGCTGCCAACGATTTCCGCTAAAGTGCTGATGATACGCGGGATCGGTTGGACTGAGCGAGCGTAGCCCCAAAGGCGTAAGCAAATGCTGCTCAACTTGCTGCAAAATGCTGGCACATTGCCCCCCCGAAAGCAGGTCCCGGCAGAGGGAGACCGCGAACAACTGATTGGGGCGAAGCGAGGCATCCGTCTGGCCCGCGTTCCCATCAACATCGACCACATCATAGAGATAGCCGCCCTCTGCATACCAGAAACGCCTGGCAAAATGCTGTCGCACCAGGGTACGCAATTGACTATAGTGTGAGGCATCCGTCGAGAGGCGCACGGCCCAGGCCTCCATCTTCGTTAAGGCGGCATACCAGAGCGCGTTTATCTCTACTGGCTTGCCTCGTCGCGGCGTGACGACCCAACCGTCAACCTTCGCGTCCATCCAGGTGAGTTGGACCCCGTCCGTTCCTCCATGCAGGAGACCATCTGTCGCATCCATCCCAATATTGAAGAGCGTTCCCTGCTCATGGCGAACAATAATCTCTTGCAGTACTGGGAAAAGCTCCTTGAGGAGTGACCAGTCATCGGTGGCTTGTAGGTACAACCCAAGCGCGTGAAACATCCAGAGAGTGGCATCTATGGTATTGTACTCGGGGTGCTCGCCTTGATCGGGGAAGCGATTGGGGATCAGGCCCTCATGTGTGTAGGAGGCAAAGGCCTTGAGCAGTCCGCGGGCCTCACTATAGCGACCCGTTGCCAGCAACAAGCCCGGCAATGAAATCATGCTATCGCGTCCCCAATCCGTAAACCAGGGGTAGCCCGCGATGATCGTCTTGCGATCTGGAGCAAGGCGCAATGGTTGGCGAGAGGCCTTTGCCTGCGCGTAGTTTGGGCGCGCAACAATAAACTGATCGGCGGCCACAACCAGGCGTGCCAGCACTGGATCACGCTCTTCTAGATTATCCATAGTACGCTCAGCCACGGAGAGCAGTTGACGCACACGTCGCTGGTGACGAACCAGCGCCGCCGTGACCAGTTCTTCATGGCGTGGTCCACCCAGGTCCGAGGGGAGATTCTGTTCAGCACTTAAGACAAAGGTGACACGCATACCCGTCGTAATGGGCATGCGAAAAATTCCTGGCTGATACACATCTTCCTGATCCAGCAGACCACGTTCGCTCTCCCGCCGATGCAGCACACGCCAGTACCAGAGGCCCGTGGGGGAGAAAAACGCCGAGGGACCCGCTATCAAGTGATAGACTGGCGCCTCATTATAGGCGCGAATACGGCAGCGATTATGCTGGCTATCTACAATAAAATGCCAATCGTCGGACCCTTGCGTCGAAGCGTGATAGTCGCGCGAGAGGCAGAAAGGCACCAGTGTCAGCGTCAGGTTCTCATCGGCTATCTCATCGCCCGCTCCTTCAAGGGTATACTGAATGTAGGTTGTATTCTGTCCATACTCCATCCAGACACGCTTGACCAGCTCCAACTGATCCGTGAGACGATAGCGGAAACAAGGAACATCTCCATCCAGCACCACTTCTTGCAAATACTGATACCCTTGAGGATCCACCACCTTGTCGTGATACTCATTAACTCCTAGCTTGAGCACCTCGCCGCCTGGCAAGGTAATCTCTTCATCAACCTTACTTACAAAAACAGTGCGCGCCACGGGTGGCTGAAGCGCAGCCACCAGCAGACCATGATAGCTGCGGGTTGTTGCGCCACAAATCGAACCAGCTGCGTACCCTCCCAGGCCATTCGTCACCAACCACTCATGATTAAGCGCCTGCTGCACATCACCACAAATATCGTGCCCAACACGCAGATGCCATGCATCTGGTCCCTGCTGTTGAGGCTTCTCAACAGACGTATGATCCAGAATCATCAGTCAACGCTCCTTACTTACCTACAAGCGTGTATGTGTATTCTGCTACCGTTCTCATACTCAAAGGTGAGCGAACCCACCCTTAAGCGGTCAGTTGTTCCTGCTTCATCGTCAGTTGCCAGCGCACGGGAACCTTTGGATCAGCCCTCCCGTTTCGGTCTCACATTGACTCCACAGGCGCTTTTACGTCATCGGTCGTAGCCACTACCCAGGACGGCCAGCTTTAGGCGTGAAGCTGGCGAAGCATGTCGGTGGCGAACCACGCGAGATTCAACGCGGCATTCACGTCGCGGTCCAGGATGAGTTTACAAACCAGGCATTGATAGGTACGATGTTTGAGTGGCATGCGCTTTTTGACCTGCCCACAACACGAACACCGTTTGGTGGAAGGAAACCAGCGCGAAGCAATGAACACGTCTCCTCCTGCGGTGGCGACCTTGGTCTTGAGGAACTGCAAGAGTTGTCCCATCGCCGCATCAGCCACAGCTCTCGCCAGTTTGTGATTGGCCATCATCCCCAACAGATGGAGGTCTTCGATGCCGATCACTCCAGCGGTCCGTGCCAGTTCGGTGGTAAACTTGTGCTGGACATCCCGGCGAATATTGGCGATCTTCTGGTGCTCGCGGGCCACCTTCACCCGTTGTTTCTCATAATTTTTGCCGAAAACGGTTCGGCCCGTCTCCGGGTCTTTCGTTTTCTGCTTCCGTGCAAGGGTTCGTTGCAGCTTGCCGAGCTTCCCCAGATGGTGTTCGAGCGGCTTTTGGTTCTCAAGTCGTCGCCCATCGGAAACCACAGCAGCCTGCTTGATGCCCACATCCACCCCCACGACAGCCGTGGGAGTGGGAGGGCGCTGTTTCTTGATCTCGACCTGAATACTCACATACCAGTGACCTGCTTCACAGGAGACCGTTGCCCTCAGCATTTTGACCGACTCACAGATGACCTGCTTGCGCTGGTTGCGCTTCTTCGTCGGCTGTGGCGCTTTTCCCTCCTCCACAAAGCGCAGCTTTTCGGCAAGATTAACGGTCCCAAGTTTGCGAAGCAGTTTCCCTCGCCCTTTCTCGATCTTGCGCTGATCCAGAAGGAAGCGGCCAAGTCCTGGGATTGACATCCAATGACTGCCGAGGGTGAATTTGTCATTGGAAAGGTAAAAGGATTCGTGCGATTTCCCTTTTTTCTTGTACCTGGGATACTCGGCTCGGCCTGCGAAGAAGTTGTCGTAGGCTTTCTTCAGGTCATCAAAAGCTCCTTCCACCACACATTTCGTCACGTCGTAGGTCCACGGATACTCCTGCTCCCGGATCTTGTTGAACTGCTTTTTCAGGGACATCGCGTTGGGGGACGTGAGCGTGCGCTCGGCCTCGGGGACCGTTTCCTGTTCCACTTTGTACGCTTGATACTGTTTCTCCCACTGTTCTCTCCCCCAGTTGTAAATGAATCTTCTCGTACCACAGGCACGTTTGAGATACTCCACCTGTTCAGGCGTCGGGTTGATCCGTATTTTGTGCGCGTTTTTCATCCTTGAGCTCTTTCTCTAAGGCTTTGCGGTAATCACTCAGATATTCATCTCCCTATGGTATTGATGTATAACGCAAAAGAACAAAAAGCATATAGAAATATATGGCAGGTAATACAAGTTGCTCGAGTAAAGTGAAGATTTTTACATCCTATGGAAGTTTAGCACGCTCCAAACCACAACGTCCAGCAACATATACCAATATTATGCGGCCTTCATGAAAAAAGAGAAATAGGTTTGGAGTGTGTGTAGCCCTGGCAGCCACGGGCTGCCAGGGCTACACACACTCCAAACCTAAAAACGCTTGCACTATGAGGAAAAAGCCCGCTGGATGCGCTCCAGGGCCAGTTGGATACGCTCCTCGGGGGCGGTCAGCGAGATACGTACATAGCCTTCGCCCGAGGGGCCAAAGTTCGTCCCAGGCGTCAGAAATACACCTGCCTTCTCAAAGAGCCAGTCTGCAAATTGTTTCGAGGTAAAGCCCTGAGGCACGCTCGCCCAGACATACAGGCCCGCTTGATTGAGTGGGGCGCGCAAACCAAGCGCATTCCACCCCTGCACCAGCGCATCGCGACGCCGCTTATAAATGACGTTGCGCTCCAGAATCCAGTCTTCGGGCAGGTTTAACGCTTCAATCGCAGCATACTGGACGGGACGGAAGATGCCGCTATCCACGTTGCTTTTCAAGCGCGCCACCGCATCTACTAGCGTCGGGTTACCGACCATCATACCTATACGAAATCCAGCCATGTTATAGGTCTTGCTGAGGGAGTGCAACTCGACCGTGACCTCTTTGGCGCCCGGAATTTCGAGCAGGCTGAGCGGGCGCTCGTGGTTGTCATAATAGACCTCGGCATAGGCCATATCATGCACAAGCGCCAGGTTATGCTGGCGCGCGAGGGCTACTGCTTGCTCAAAGAATGAACGTGGGGCACTGGCAGCGGTTGGATTATTAGGATAGTTCAGCCAGAGCAGCCTGGCCTTCGCCAGGACATCCCCCGGGATACTTTGCAAGTCTGGGAGAAAGCCATTTTCCTCCCGTAGAGGCAGCAGATATGTCTGCGCGCCGACACTCGCGCTCGCCGAGATATACACAGGATAGTAGGGATCAGGAGCGAGCGCGATATCACCAGCGTTAAGCACACAGGAGGCGGCATAGACCAGACCCTCTTTCGAGCCGATCAAGGGCATAATCTCCCGCTGGGGTGCTAATTCCACGCCAAAGCGACGCTGGAACCAACTGGCGATGGCCTCGTGTAGCTCCTGCATACCCCGATACTCGGGATAGCGATGGTTCTCCGCCACACGCATTTCAGCACAAAGGCGCTCGACGACCTGGGGAGGAGCTGGGAGGTCGGGATCGCCTACCGAGAGATTGACGACATCCACGCCCTGCGCGGTCTTCTCCGCGATACGCCGCTTTGCGTCAGCAAAGTGAAACGGCGGCAAGTTTTCAATAAGATGAGATAGCTGGACCAAAATGTACTCCTCGTCTGGAATGGATCTTTTCTCTTGTTATACCACAGGTTCGGCGGCAAACCAGTTCTTTCCAGACTTCATATCTACTTTTATCGGCACCTTCTGGGGCACCAATAACGTTCCAATCCCTTCCATAACCGCCTTCACCATCCGCTTCGCGCGCTCCAACTCCTCGACGGGCACCTCAAAGACAAGCTCGTCATGCACCTGCAAGATCATACGTGTCTTCATGCCATTTTGCAGGAAGGCATGCTGCAAACGCAACATGGCAATCTTAATCAGGTCGGCGTTCGACCCCTGAATAGGCATGTTGACTGCCTCACGCTCCAGCGCCTGGCGCTCGACATGCGAGAGCACACGCATATCCGGGATAAAACGCTTGCGCCCAAAGCAGGTATTGACATACCCCTGCCGGCGCGCCTGCTCCAGCGTACTCTCCACGTAGACCTTGATATTGGGGAAGGTCTCATGATAGCGCTTAATAAAGTCAGCCGCCTCGCCGGGACGCATCCCCGTTACCTGGGAGAGGCCATAGGCCGACTGCCCATAGAGCACGGCATATACCACCGTTTTCGCCAGACGCCGCTGATCTCGGGTCACCTCCTCCACCGGCACGCTAAAGAGGGAGGCCGCGGTAATGGTATGAATGTCCTCGCCCTGGTTAAAGGCCTCCACCAGCCGTGGCTCATTCGTAATATTGGCCAGAATGCGCAGCTCGATCTGCGAATAATCAGCCGTCAACAGGACATAGCTGGGATCCGCAATAAAGGCGCGCCGAATCTGGCGGCCAAGCTCAGTACGCACGGGAATATTTTGCAGGTTTGGGTTACTGGAGGAGAGACGCCCACTGGAGGCAATCGTCTGGTTGAACGAGGTATAGACACGCCCCGTCTGGCGATCCATCAGGGTCTGTAAACCATCAATGTAGGTCGACTTGAGCTTGCTGAGCTGGCGGTACTCCAGCAATGAATCAATAGCAGGATGCATACCACGCAAGTTCTCGATCACGTCCGCGCTCACAGAATAGCCTGTCTTGGTCTTCTTTCCCGCGGGCAGCTTCAATTCGACAAAGAGCACTTCGCCCAGTTGCTTAGGCGAGTTGACGTTAAAGTGATGCCCTACTGCGTCATAGATGGTCTGCTCCGCCTTCCGTAGTTGCTCATCGAGCTGTTCGCCAAACTCATGCAAAAACTCGGCATCAAGCGCGACACCATAGAGTTCCATCTGCATCAGCACCTTGATCAAAGGCA
The DNA here is from genome assembly GCF_016587415.1 of Ktedonobacter sp. SOSP1-85. Classification (GTDB taxonomy): domain Bacteria; phylum Chloroflexota; class Ktedonobacteria; order Ktedonobacterales; family Ktedonobacteraceae; genus Ktedonobacter. The sequence goes on from NZ_BNJI01000001.1 coordinate 1,438,978, forward strand.
TCTCAAGGCGATAGAACAGATCAAGCAAGTTATGCTTTTGCAGATCTTTATGCAAGGGAGCAACCAGGCGCAACGTCATATCGGCATCGCTACCCGCGTAGTCAGCGGCACGGCGGATGGGAACCTGCGCCATACTAATCATCTTACTGCCGCTGCCGATCAGCTCCGTGATGGGTGTCATAAGGATGCTCAGGCGTTGAAAGGCTTGCTCTTTCAGGCCCAGACCACGGCGTCCAGGCTCAATCAGGTAGGCGGCGAGCATGCTATCAAAGCTGAGTCCCTCCACCTGGATGCCGTAACGCAGCATGACGGCTATATCATACTTTGCGTTATGCATGTACTTGCCAATGCTTGCATCTTCAAAGATGGGCTTGAGCTGCTCTAGAACACGCGGCAACGGTAACTGGGTCCCTGGTTCCTGCCCATCGACGGTGGTGATATGCCCGACGGGAATATAGTACGCCTCGCCAGGGGCCATTGCAAACGACAGGCCAACCAGGTCGGCCTTGCGCTGATCCTCAGAGGTCGTCTCAGTATCAAAGGCAAAGTGGCCCGCGCCACGCAAACTCTTCACCAGTACATCTAACCCTTCCTCAGAGTTAATGATCATGGTGCTCGTCGGCGGCTGCACATTGCTTTCTTCAAAGAAGAGCGAGGTCTCGACCAATGCAGGTCCTGGTAGGCGCAACTTGCGCGCAACCTCCGCACGCGGCTCTGGCGTATTGAAGAGGCTTAACTGCATGGGGCCATCCTGCTCCTGCTCCTGAGTCTCAGGAAGTACTCTTGGCTCTGTCGCAACCCTGGCTTCCGCCGTAGAGGCAGGTGCTGTGGCTACATACTCGGGAGCTATCTCCTCACGCCCCGGTGGTTGCGGCAGAGGCAAGATGGGGACGATACCCAGCGGTGACGCTAAAATCAGGCGTTCGCGTTCATCTCCAGCAGCGGCTTCGCTGGCGGAGCGCGCATCCGGCTCTTCAAGCGTCTGAAGCCTTGAATCGCCCTCAGAGGTCACGCTGACACCTAGCTGACGGAAGAGCGCGAAGACGCGTTCGACCTGGTTGCGAAACTCAAGTTGGCGAAAGAGGGTTAAAATGCGCTCGCTGTCCACATGCGTCATGCGGCACGCTTCAAGGTCCAGAGAGACGGGTGCATCGAGCACGATGGTCGCCAGAAACTTGCTCTGACGCCCCTGCTCCTCGCCCTCCTGCAACAGTTTCTGCTCCTTTGGCTTCAACTCACTGGCATGGGCGAGAATATTTTCCAGGTTGCCATACTCGACAATCAAGCGCGTAGCCGTCTTGGCGCCAATCCCCGCCACACCTGGAATATTATCTGACTTATCACCAACCAGGCCCTTATAGTCGATCAACTGGTGAGGAGCGAAGCCATAGCGTGCCTGGACTTCCTTCTCATCATACTCCACGACTTCAGAAATACCGCGCTTGGCAACCTTCACTAACACCTGTTCATTGACCAGTTGCAGAGTATCCATATCCCCGGTATAGATAATGGTATCAACTCCCTGCGCCTTCGCCTGCACGGAGAGGGTTCCCAGCACATCGTCGGCCTCATAGCCATCTTTTTCGTAGATCTGAATGCCAAAGGCCTGCACCACCTCGCGAATACGCGAAAATTGAGGGCGCATATTATCGGGGAGCGTTGGCCGGTGCGCCTTATACGGCGCGTATTGCTCATGCCGAAACGTCGGCGTCGGACGGTCAAAGGTCACCGCTATATAGTCTGGTCGCTCCTCCAATAATGCCTTCATCAGCATCGAGGTGAAGCCAAAGGTCGCATTGACTGGCTCGCCGCTACTCGTGGAAAGATCTTCAGGCACCGCGTGAAAGGCACGGTGAATAATGGCATGGCCGTCGATTAGTACGAGCTTCTTTCGCTTGTTTGCTTGTGTCATCTTGAGAACCCCAACTCTCTCAACATCGTTTGTTGCCTCTCTAACTATTCTTTCTTGCGGGCGCGAAACTGGAAAGAGCCGTTTTTGTTTTGTGGCATATATTCGCGCCAAACCAGCCAAACAAGCCAGCTTCTAGGGGATAGAGACTTTTGAAGCAGGCTCGGCATACTCCTCTACGCACTCCAACTCAAAGGCATCCGCAGTGCTATTTTTCTGATGATACCACACTAACCGTTGCAGTTAAGCATTGGTATACCGCACGTTTGCAGCCTAATACAACCCACGCTTGCCGAGAAAGCTGTAAATAGCCTTAATATCAGGATTGTACACGGGGAACAGATCACAATCAAGAAAGCTGGACTTTGAGGTACAAAACTTTTTCGTGTTCTTGACTATGTCAATTATTTTAGCTAATTTGACACTTCCAACACAAGTCAGCTACAGTCTATGTTAGACTAAAGCAAATCTAAAGCAGAGAGAGAGAACTCATGCCGAGTAAGAAGAAGGGGCTAGTGACGACTCCCCACGGCTACAAGCCGGGGGCTTCTGGAATGACTCGGCCTGCTCGTCCACAGGCTTGACGTGCATTTGCTAAGATATTGAGGCTTCCATTGTGGTCGCGGTGGATGACCAGACCACACTGGGGGCACTCGTAGACCCGCACTGACAGCGGCATCGGTTGACGACAACCGCAAGCAGAACAGGTCTGGGACGTATACGCCGGGTTGACTTTCACGACCTGCCTCCCAGCTTCTTCCGCTTTGGCGAGCAAGCGCATGAAAAACTGTGACCACGACGCATCGGCGATCGATTTCGCAAGGCGCGGGTTTTTGACCATATTGCGCACGACGAGCGCTTCCACAGCAATGAAGCCAAAGCGGGCGACCAGTTTGCACACTTCTTGCTCAATGAAGTTTTTGCGTCGATTGGCAATCCGCTCGTGCGTGCGCGCAACAATTTTGCGTTTCTTGTCGCGCTCTTTGCTTCCCTTGGCAGCTTTGGAGAGTTTGCGTTGGGCGCGCGCCAGCCTTGCTTCGTCCTCGCGAAAAAAGCGGGGATTGGCGATCTCTTCCGCTGTGCTCAAGTAGGCAAAGGTTTTCAAGCCAACATCAATGCCGACTTCTTTCTCTGAAGGCGGCATGTGGCTCTCCTGGGTCTGTTTCGGAGAGCCTTCCACTGTGATATTCACAAACCATTTGCCCGTCGGAGTGCGTTTGACAATCGCTGTCTTGGGGGTTCCTGTGATCGGGCGATGCAGAACCATTTTCACCTGACCGAATTTTGCCAGTTCCAGCATCCCTCGGTTCTTCTGGCCCTGGGTATGGATCTTGAAGCTATTGCCATATTGTTTGAAGGTCAGCGAATGATAGCGAAAACGTGATTTAAAGCGGGGAAAGCCCGGGGTTTTTCCTTCTTCGACACGCTGAAAGAACGCGGCAAAGGCCAGATCCACCCGCTTCACCACATCCTGGAGCACCTGGGAGGGCACAAGAGCCAGATCTGGGCGAACTTCTTTGCAGCCGGGCAACTCGGCACATTGATCCTCATACGAGAGAGACCTCCCTGCGATGCGATAGGCGCTTTTGCGTTCATCGAGAGCCGCATTATAGACTTCACAGCAGAGCGTCAGCCATGCTTCCAATGTTCGCTCTTGCTTGTGTGTCGGATAGAGCCTGAACTGGTAGGTTCTGGTCGGCTTTTTCTCTTTTGGTGGTTTCTCTCGCTTAGACATGCTTTTGTTGCTCAATATACTGCTTGATCAAGGAGAGGAGCGCTCCCCCAGTTGTTCCGACAAAATAGGAATTCGTCCACAAGCTCGGCAAGCGGCGTTTCAACGCAGGAAATTCCTGTCGCAGAACCCGGGAGGAACGTCCTTTGATGAGCTTTATTAGGCGGTGAATGCCGAACTGAGGATCGACACTGACCAGCAGATGCACGTGATCAGGCATGATTTCCAGTTCTTCCACCTCGGCCTGGCATTCCTGACACACCTGGGCAATGATCTCTTTCAGGCGTGTTTCAATTGGCCCGATCAACACGTTTCGCCGATATTTCGGGCACCAGACCACATGGTAGTGGCAACTATAATACACGTTCCGGTTGCTCTTGTAGGTTTCACTCATCGCATACAGTATACAGCTAAGAGCTATCTGCCGTCAAGAACATTTGTTCGCATCATCTGTTTCCCTCCACACCCTCGCCCCGAAAAAGGAACGCCGCTTTCATCCCCATGACTGAAGTTCAGGGGCTTTCAGCGGCGGTATGGGGTAAACCTTAAAGAGCAAATCGCTACAGGATACTATACTGCACAAGAGGCACAAAAGAAACTTGGTATGATCAGAGACATGTTCAACAATCACGTCAAGCAAGGGACTATCAAGAAGACAACCTTCGTTGGAACACATGGCTACTACAAGAAGACCAAAATAGACGCTTTAGCAGACTCGCCACAAGATGAAAATGGGCAAGCGGGTTGGATGAAAGAAGAAGCTTCGCGCCTTTGGCGGAGGAATGTCAGTGGGTTTGCGCCAATATGTATATTTTGCGCCTATATGTATAGTATAGTTAGCTGGCAGGCAGTGTTGTATGTAGTTTCGTTGCGTCATCAGTTACGCAAGGAGAGAGACAGACAACTTGAAAACAATAGAGTACCATGCTAGGACTCTTACAGCAACTGTCAGTGCAGCGATGTTTGACAGCCCTTGATGGTAATACCCACCATCAGCCTCCTGGAGGAGGGCTTGAGGGAAACAAAGGTGTTTTTCAGAAAAGTAGTGCACTCGCTGAAGGAGCGCGCCAGATTAACATAGGAGATGGCATAATGGTAGAAGACGCAAGAGAAGAGCTGTTGACCGTTCGCGAAGTAGCTCGCCGCCTGCGTGTAGACGACACAACAGTGCGCCGTTGGATCAAGAGTGGAGCGTTAGAAGCGATCACCCTGCCCCATCGTGGGAAACGCCAGGCATACCGCATCAAGAAATCGACGCTCGATCAACTACTTAACAGCTCAGTGCCTATCGAGTAATGTCGTTAGTACGTCATCGCATTTAATCCACACATTTACCCATGCCGAACAACACGCAACGGAGGCATAGTTGATGCCTCCGTTCTTCTTTTTTCTCCAACATTACCTCAACAAGATCAACCCGCCTTTCGCCGCTCTCTATCCACAATGTATTTTTTCTCCATACCAATCGACCAGCGATAGGTCCATTTTAAGAACACCTATTGAATTTAGTCTATACATACAAGGGATACACTGAATACAGGGAGAGCGTTATCATACCAACGCTACAAGTGGTAGGCAATACTTCAATGTCTCAGGAGGAGAAGGGATCTTTTTCTATGAAAATTGCAATCACGGGTGGAGCAGGATTTTTAGGTAGCCATCTTACAACAGCATATCTTGATGCTGGACATAACGTTATTGTCATTGATAATCTTAACAATGGTTCAGTAAACGCGGTTGACCCACGCGCCCGCTTTTATCAAATAGATATTCGCGACGAAAAACTCCGCGCTATTTTAGCGAACGAGCGCCCCGATGTGGTCACTCATCACGTCAATCAACATCTGTATGAAGTGCCACTGGCACAATCGCTTCTGGATGCAGATACCCACATTCGCGGACTGCTGCATGTGCTCGACAGCTGTGTGAATGCCTCTGTACGCAAGTTTATCTTCGCCTCGGGCGGCAATACGCTCTATGGACCAGTCGGCGAGGAGTACCTCCCACTCAGCGAGGAGACCCCTTTACAGCCACGCCAACCCGCCGATATTAGCCGGGCCGCGGGAGAATGGTATGTTCGTTACTACAGCCAGCAGCACGGCTTAACTCACACCATTCTTCGCTACGCCGATGTCTATGGCGGCAATGGGAAGATCAATAATCCACACCCGCTCAATTATTTCCTGCATATGCTCAGTGAGGGACGGCGCCCCATTATTCGCGGCACAGGAGAGAGCATGCACGACCACATCGCTATTGATGACGTCATGCAGGCGAATCTGCAAGTCCTGACGCGCGGCAATAACCATACGCTGCACATCAGTCGTGGTGAGGGCTATACCCTCAAACAGCTATACCTGCTGGCCGCCCAGGCCCTCGGCAGTGATATCGAGCCAGTCTACATCTCAGGCGCGCTGGCCGAGGATTCCGCCATCATACTTGATAACACGCGCGCCCGCCAGGTCCTTGACTGGCAGCCCAGAGTCTCAATCCAGGAGGGCATTACGCACCTCCTACGCGTGCAGCAGCAGGCCCAGGACGCCTTAAACCAGCAACCTCAATTCGCGCAAGTCAGCAGACACTCCTCTCTGGCACATGTTTAAGGCGACATCCTCTCTGGCAGAGAAGTGGAAAAGGCAGAAGACCCAACACTGGGCCGTCTGCCTTTTTCCGCTCCACACTTTTGAGGCTACTAGCCACTTCGAGCTATTTCTCCACCTTTTCTTGACTCATAATCATCACCAGTGTGATATATATTTAAAATAGAAAGCAAAAAATACAGATACAATAAAAATTACGTCAGACAAACAGATATATAAGCTATTTAGGAGCCACACATAACCTCATGGACACGCCTATTACTATAGACCTTTACAGTGACACCGTGACTAAACCCACGCCTGAGATGCGTCGCTATATGTGCGAGGCCGAGGTAGGCGATGAGCAATTGGGAGAAGATCCCACGGTTCATCGCTTGCAGGACATGATCGCGCAGCTTCTTGGCAAGGAGGCGGCCCTCTACCTCCCCTCTGGTACCATGTGCAACCAGGCGGCCTATGCCGTTCACTGCCAGCCTGGCGACGAGATCCTGATGGATAAGACCGCCCATCCCCTGCACTTTGAGGGTGGCGGCCCCACCCCCCTGAGAGGCATTCTTGTTCGCCCCCTGGAGGGTGAGCGCGGCGTCTTTAGCGCGCAACAACTGGAGGAGGGGCTGCGCAAACGAGATCGCTATAATCCACGCAGCCGCCTCATCTCCGTCGAGCAGACAGCGAACCTCGGCGGCGGCCGTTGCTGGCCGCTCGAAACCATCCGCGAGGTCTGCGAGAGCGCACACCAGCATGGGTTGGCAACGCATATGGATGGCGCCCGCCTGCTCAACGCGGTCGTGGCCACTGGCATCCCCGCCCATGAATACGCACACTCATTTGATAGTCTCTGGATCGACCTGAGCAAGGGACTGGGTGCCCCTGTAGGCGGTGTGCTGGCTGGCTCCCGCGAGTTCATCAACGAGGCATGGCGCTATAAGCAGCTCTTTGGGGGAGCGATGCGCCAGGCAGGAATCATCGCGGCCGCGGGCGTCTATGCTCTAGAACACCATGTCGAGCGCCTGGCAGAGGATCACCAGAACGCTCAGCGCCTGGCGCGTGGCCTGGCGAAACTACCCAGGCTCTTCTTAAATCCCGAAGAGGTCGAGACCAATATTGTGCTCTTCGATGTGACTGAGACAGGGCTTGACGCGACCCAGTTTGTGGCACTGGTCAAACAGGAGGCAGGCATTCGCTTTAGCGCCATGGGTCCCGTGCTGATACGCGCCGTCACGCACCTGGGCATTACCGAGCAGGATATCGACAAGACTATTCAAGCGGTTGGACGACTTTTGCGTGGCAAGACACTGGCCTACACTGGCACCACAGGCTCGCACACCGGCGCCTACTAGAGTAATGCGGCGCTGCTCAAGCACGCACCTACATATGAAGACGGGTGCGACACGCTATTATATGTAGACACGTGATTGAGCAGCGTTGGGCAACTTCCTCATTCAGCCGCCTGGGCGGCATGGAGCCATTGTGCACCTGTGACCTGGAGCAGGTCTGCGACGCGCAGTTGTAGATCAACTCCGCGCTGCCCACCACTGACAAGAATTTCCTCAAACGCCTGTGCGCTACGATCAAGATAGACCGAAAACGGCTTTTGCAGGAGAGCCAGGGCCGAGATACCCCCAACCTTCAGACCCGTCAGTTTCTCGGCCTGCATATGGCTGGCCATGCGCACCCCTTTTATGTCCAGTTCTCGTGCCACCAGGCGTAGGTCAACCTCGCAATTGGCCGGCACCATGAGCAGGAATGGGCGCCCCTGTAAGTCATCTTCGCGCAGCAATACCAGTGTCTTAAACACTTGCTCAGGTGGCAGGCCCAGCGTCTGCGCCACCTGCTGGGCGTCTCGAATGCTGTCATCGAAGGTATGTACAGTGTAAGCAACTTTTTTTGCGTCCAGGGCACGCATCGCCTGGGTACGAACTCCCTTTGCCATTGCCTGCGAAACTCCTTGCACAAAAACAGAAGAAGCCATTCTCCCCTGAAGCGGGAGAACAGCCCCTCATGATAACCTCTATCAAAAACATGTATGGCTACTGCTGAAGACCGGTAACGACCCGCGCGTACTTCTCCGCCAGGGCCTGAGCCTGCTCAGATGAGACCGACTCGGCAACAACATGGAAGAGGGGGTTATCCGCATCCGGCAGGACCAGGACCCACTCGCTTCCCAGGTCAATCTTAATGCCATCAATGGGCTTGGCGCGGCGCTCACGATACTGCTCGCTCAAGATACGCATGACCTTACCCTTATGCTCCCAGGGACAGGTGACGTGCGTCGTGCTCATGTAGTACGACGGCAGATCATCTACAACCTCGGAGAGGCGCATATCAAAGGTAGAGAGCAGTTCGAGCAGCTTGGCAATCGCCAGCATACCATCAAAGGCAGGCTGAAGCGCAGGGAAGACAAATCCGCCCCGGCCATCACCAACCATCACTACACCCTCACGGCTGGCCGCCGTCATCAAAGCGTGTGAGAGCACCTTGGTGTGCTGAATGTAACCATCATAACGCTTGGCAATATGCTGCAAGGCACTGGGCGCCGTCACAGGTACGGCAACCGTTCCACCACGATGGGCGCGCAGGTAGAGACTGGCCATGACCGCCAGCATCTTCATCCCATCCAGCACACGACCGCGATCATCGACGAGCGAGATACGCTCACCACCCGCGTCAATACGAATGCCCATGTCCGTGTTCAGGGCCGAGGTCACAGCAGCCAGGCGCTGCATACTACGTCCCTCGTCATCCACGGGACCGGTGCTCAAATCATCGGCGGTGGTGTTGAGCACGATTACTTCACAGCCCAGTTTATCGAAAATCTGGGGCAAGAGCTGTATAGTGCTACTATGCGCGTAATCCACCACAAGCTGGAATTTGCGCTTGCGCACAGCCTCGTAATCCACAATACTGTTAAAGCCCTCAAGGTAGCGACCAGTGACCTCGGCATTGCTGAGAACCTCAATAGCGCCGATTTCGTCCAGGTAGACACGGCGATAGTCCTCGCGGAAGAAGAGATTCTCAATCTTGCGCTCGGTCGTCTTATTGATATCGAGGCCATTCTGATCGAAAAGCTTGATATCTACCGCGCGTGGATCATAGGGTGAGACCCGAACGTGAACACCGCCAACCGCATCGGTATTGCGAATAAAGTAGCGCGCCACTGGCAGAGGAACCTGGTTGATGTCATTGACATCAACGCCCGCCGAGGGAAGGCCCGCATTGATGCCGCGCTTGATCATACGCGAAGTACGGTGATCGTCCCGATTGAGGCCAACGACTGAACCGCGAGGCAGGGTCGCGCCATAGGCCGCGCCAAGGCGAGTCGCGAACTCAGGCGTGATATCGATATTGACCAACCCGGTCACACCATGGCGGCTAAAGAGGCTGCGGCGTCCCTGTGATCCCCAGATAATGCTGGTATTGATCACCGCCCCGGCCTCAATCTCTTTATCCGGCCAGATCTTCACATTTGGCTGAATAATCGCGCCTTCCTGAATGCTTGAGTTGTCGCCGATGACCGACCCCTCAAACATGACAGCCTTCCCTTTGACGCTGGTCGAGGAACCAACAATGGCGCCACGCAGTTCAGAGCGTTCACCAATGTAGGAGTTGTTCCAGACGATGCTGCGATCCACCTGGGCGCGCTCATCAATGATGGAATAATGCCCAATTGTGCTTGGGCCATGAATAATAGCCCCTGGCTTCACCTTACACTCATGCGCCAGGTAGATTGGTCCATAGAGCTGGGCATCGGAAGCGATCTCAACCCCCTCCTCACACCAGATATTGCCGCCAATATTTTTCGCGGGAATATCGATGTCGACCAGGCCCTGCAAGGCTTCCGCGTTCGCGCGCATATATTCGCTCAGGTTACCAACATCGCACCAGTAGCCCTTGGGGGCGACGTATCCATAAATGGGATCGCCCTGCTTGAGCATCATGGGGAAGAGTTCCTGGCTAAAGTCAAACTGCTTATTCTTCTCGAAGTAGGTGAAAATCTTGGGGTCGAGGACATAGATGCCCGTATTGATTGTATCGCTAAAGACCTCGCCCCAACTCGGCTTCTCCAGAAACTGGGTAATGTGCCCGTCCTCATTGGTAATGATGACACCGTATTCAAGGGGATTGTGCACATGCGCAAGCAGAAGCGTTGCCAGAGACTTTTTCTCGTTGTGGTACTTAATGACTTCCGTCAGGTCGTAATCAGTCAAGGCATCGCCACTGATCACCAGAAACGGCTCTGTTAACTGGTCCTCGGCGTTCTTCACACTACCAGCGGTTCCCAGCGGCTCATTCTCACGCGAATAGGTGATACGCATACCAAACTGAGAACCGTTTCCAAAGTAGTCTTCTATATTGCTCGCCAGATACTGAACCGTAACAACGACCTCGGTAATACCATGACGCTTCAACAAATTCAGAATATGCTCCATCACTGGTTTCCCAGCAATCGGTACCATAGGCTTGGGACGTTGAATCGTCAATGGTCGCAGCCTCGATCCTTCTCCCCCGGCCATTACAACCGCTTTCATAGAGGCCTCCCTTGCCAAAGGCAACTCTCCCGGTTGCCTTCACAGACCAACAAAAAAAGTGTAACGTTATTCGATTTAAAGAAGAAATTATGAAGGAAGGACGGCGTAGCATAGCCACGCCGTCCCATCTGCTCCGCTCTTTTTATTGTACAACATGCTTAAAACTCGTCGCAAGTTGTTACCAATCACTCAAACGCCCGTGTTCCACTAACCAGCGCACAAAACGGTGATGATTTGTTTCTTCAATTAGTATCTGCTCTTCGTACTTTTCCTGCAATTGAATCAACTTTAATGATTCATCCAATGTAAAACCCTCATCCAGGAGGGCATCAACCAGCAGATCTACATATTGCTGTTGTTTCATCCGCAAGTCCTCCTTTTGCAACTCGTCTAACTACCCTCTTATTCAGAAACCAACGTCGCTCTCGCGACTAACGCTTCGCGTTCAGGTTTCCGGATAGGCATTACCTGTAGTCCGGGGATATGTGCTACTAGTTAACACCGTGACGTCGCAAGAAACGGAGACAGACAGATCTGAACCAGCAGACAATCGGCGTCTTCGACAGGCCCCTTTGCCTTCCCATGCAGGCACACAATGCATACAGCCCTGTTGATATCCAGGGGCTATAAGCTACTCTCTTTGAGAGATGTGCCTGACACAGACAATGAACATGGATAAGTAAACGATGTGGAAGATCGAGCGATGTAGCGTTGTCCCTCCCCTTGTAACAGGCCCCCTACCATTTTTACGCTACTATACAGAGTATAGTGTATAACATAGAAGTGACGCGCGCAAATATGTGAACGGGTACAGGCTGCCACGGCCCTTCTGTCCACTATTCGCCATGTGAAATGTAGTGCCGAATCTCTTCTTCGTGATCATAAAAATAACTGATGGCGTCATAGACCTGGGCCAGGCTCAAATGCTGACTATCAGCGATCTCCTCTGGATCCTGTCCGCTTTGAAACAGCAGAATGACATGGCGAACGGTTGTACGTGTTCCCTCAATAATTGGCTCGCCGGCATAAATGGCGGTATTGCGTATAATATATGGATGCGTGGTACGCTCGATGGTCATAACTCATCCTTTCTCGATGCCGCGGTGCCATTCCTTCTCAGCATACCACGGCACCTACTATACTCATCCGCTTAAGTTAAAATCTTGTAAAGAAAAGCCCGGTTGAATTCACGAAAAATTCACATCAGGATGCCGCTACTAAACGTACTTCTCATGCCGACTCAGCCAATCAAGCTCATCCTCGTTATGAGTGAGTTTTCAGAAAAATCTTGACAGCGCTTAAAATCCTCTGGTACAATACTTTCCATTGAGAGATGGTGAGTGTAATTCACTAGCAAATCGACTGGCTATATGACCGTTCACGGTCCACACCCCCTCTCAGGGAAAGAGGCATCGCCCATGAGCATTCCTCTTTTTTTCGAGCGTATATGAGAAATGGGTTGTGAGCAACCACTGGCAGGAATGAACGACATTTCTACCTACCTGCCTCATCTCCTGCTAGCGCAGAGGCACCTTCGTGTCGCGCCTGGTTTACCTTCATTTGAAGGTAGGGGGATCTCAGACCCTCGCATTGTAGGATGACACCCTATAGTTATTACCCCAGCCCGTCTCTTCAAGAGACATGGAACAGCTCAGTCGATAGAAGCGGGCTTGTCGAATAACCCACAAGGTTATGTCAACACAAAGGTAGATAGGTAGATAGAGAGAAGCGGACGCGGAAACTTTGGAGAGACAACAAGCACACGCCGTTTTTGATCGCCTCAATCTCGAGGCACTGCAAGAGCTGTTAGAGACTCACAACTTCGGCAAAGGCGATCACGTAATCTATATACCCGTTATTGATTCAACCAATACAAGGGCAATGCAATTTGCCCGTGAAGGGATAGCAGAAGGCACAGTAGTTCTCACGGAGCAACAAACTGCTGGCAGAGGTCGTCTCGGTCGTAGCTGGGCAGATGTCGAGGGATGTAATATTCTCTCCTCTACCATCCTCCGCCCGCACTTTCCACCCTACTTGCTCATGATGCTAGCCCCCCTGGCGCTGGTTGAAGCGATTCAGGCTACCTGCAACATACAAGCTACCATCAAATGGCCAAACGATGTTCTGATTGGCGACCAAAAAGTTGCTGGCATTCTCATCGAGACCAGCCATGATCAATCTGGTCACCTGGTTGCCATCATCGGAATAGGTGTCAATGTGAAGGGTCACATCGATCCCATTGCACACCTGATAGATATCCATCGTGAACAGAGCGCAAGCTCCGTTCAAAACGCTCAGGAGAGCGAGCAGCCAGCCGGCAAAACAGTTGCGCGAGCGACCACATTGGAAGAGGCATGTGGTTACCCGGTGAGTCGAGAACGGCTCATTGCGGCCATGCTTCACGCTATCGAGCGCTACTATCTCCCCCTTCAAGAGGAGAGAGATACCGTGGGCTCTCAACTGTCTATGGCTCAATTGCTACGCGAGACCTGGCGTAGCCAGTTGTCAACCCTGGGACGTACCATAACGGTACGCCAGGGAGATCGTACCCTCAGCGGCGTTGCTGAGGACGTGGATGACGGGGGAGCTCTGTTGCTTCGCAGTCATTCGGGTGAACTGGTCAGCATTAGCTGGGGAGATGTAGGATATACGCTTCCAGATGAGTGCTGATACCTGGTTAAGGGAGTTCCTTAACCGTAGACATGAGGGGAAAAAAAGATGGAGACACAGGACGTATTCCTCACAAATGATGGTCTACAGCGTGCTTTAAGTCAGCTGGAAAATTTGCGCACCGAGGGCCGTGCAAAGGTTGCACAGTACCTTCACGATGCCAAGGAATCTGGCGATGTCATCGACAACGCGGCTTATGATGATGCCAAAAAAGAGCAGGCGCTGCTGGAATCACGCATCCTGGAGCTAGAACACCTGGTCACCAGGGCCAAGCTCATCAACAATGCACGCACCGATGAAGTCTCCCTCGGCTCAATCGTCCATCTGAGATCGAGTGAAGGACGCGATTACTGCTATACCATCGTCGGCGCCTTTGAAGCCAGTCCCAGTGCCGGGCGTATTTCTAACGAGTCGCCCGTCGGAAGAGCATTGCTCGGGCACAAGGCCGGTGATCATGTCATCGTCTCAACGCCAGGCGGGGTCAAAGAGTACACGATTTCGCGCATTGAATAAAGCTTCACGCGCCACCCCAACCATCATACGATTATAAACCCAGATCAGCCCCTGGTTATCCCCTAAAAACAATTGCTCATCCCTTGATGGCTCGTGCAACATTCCCATACGAGTCCTCAAGGGATTTTTTTCTGCTTCTACTATTCAGTAACAACAAACAATGATACAATACACGAGATTTACTACCTTTCGAAAACCTGAGCGCGCTTGTCCCCGAATGGGGGAAGCACTAGCTATGTGAGTGGCGCCGCCGTGCCCCCAAATGGGGGTTGGTTTTCGTCTAAGAAGGTCAGCACCTCGAGCTATCCATGCCTCGCTCTCACACATCGACCTTATCCTCAGATGATCGCCTATGCGCGCTATAATGGCTGTGTGGAGCAAGCATGCTACCGATACACGCTGGAATACTATGGATCTTATTCCGAAACCCAACCCCCATTCGGGGACAAGCGCGCTCAGGGTTTTCGGATCAGAAGATGTTGAAGGGAAAGAAGAAAGCATGCCAGAAGAAAGGGAGATACGCATCCAACGCCTCAACGCCCTGCGGGAGCAGGGTATCAACCCCTATCCCAATAGCGTAGAGCGTACCCATACCATTGAAAATGTGCTCACCCACTTTGACCAGTACGCTGGACCCGAGGGAGATTTCGCCCTCGTCGGTCGCGTGCGCCTCCTACGCGAAATGGGAAAAGCCGCCTTCGCTAAGATTGAGGACGGCACCGGCGCACTCCAGGTCTACTTCCGCATTAACGACCTGGGTGAGGAGAGCTATCGCGTTCTTAAACTGCTTGACCTGGGCGATTTTATCGAAGCACGAGGCTTCCTCTTTGTGACGCGCACCGGAGAGCGCACCCTCCATGTGAAAGGCTGGCGCGTCATTGGCAAGGGTTTGCAGCCTTTGCCAGAGAAATATCATGGGCTTGAAGACAAAGAGCTTCGCCAGCGCAAACGTTATCTCGATCTCATCGCCAATGGTGAGGAGGTCAAAACAGTCTTCGAGACCCGTAGCCGGGTGATCAGCGCCATGCGCCGCTTCCTGGAGAGCCAGGGCTACCTGGAGTTTGAGACGCCAATCTTACAGCCCCTCTATGGTGGCGCCACGGCTCGCCCATTTATCACGCATCACAACACGCTTGACCGCGACCTCTACCTGCGTATCGCGGTTGAACTCTACCTCAAACGCCTGATCGTAGGTGGCTTTGAACGCGTCTATGAGATCGGGCGCAACTTCCGCAATGAGGGTATTGATCGCAGCCATAACCCCGAATTCACCATGATGGAGTGCTACCAGGCCTACGCGGACTACAACGATATGATGAAGCTGGTAGAGGAGATGATCGCCTACATCGCGCAAGAGGTAAAAGGCACAACCCGCGTCACTTATCAGGGAACCGAGATTGACCTGACGCCCCCCTGGCCACGTATTCCCCTGCTAGAGGCCATCCACAAATACACAGGCATCGACGTCAATGCCTTCCCCGACCGCGAGAGCCTGGGCGCCGAGATGCACGCCAAAGGCTATATCGTGGATCCCAAACTGGGCCGGGGTCGCCTCATCGATGATCTGAAAGGCGAGATGTTCCGTAAGGGCATTCCAGAACTAAAACAGGCCATCTTCTTGATTGACTATCCACTAGATGTCTCGCCGCTCACCAAACGCCACCGCACCCATAGCGGCCTGGTGGAGCGCTTCCAGCCATTCATCGGCGGCCTGGAGACTGGCAACTCCTTCACAGAGCTCAATGATCCCCTGGATCAGCGCGCGCGCTTTGAAGATCAAATGAAGCAGAAGAGCCAGGGCGACGAGGAGGCCCAGGTACTGGACGAAGACTTCCTGGAGGCGCTTGAGATCGGCATGCCTCCCACGGGCGGTGTCGGCATCGGCGTTGACCGCCTCGCCATGCTCATGGCGGACCAGGAGTCCATTCGTGACGTTATTCTCTTCCCCACCATGCGCAAAACGGCGGAAGAGCAGACGGTCGAAGCCTAAATAAGCGATGTGGTGCAGTAGCCGCTACTTGCGTACGCGGTTGCTGCACCACACCATCGACGTGTCTACTCAAGTGTCCGCTCTTCCTGCCGCACGCCCGTCACACGAATCTTATATCCCAGCCCTTTCCACTTGGAAACGATTTTGGCAAGTTTACGCTCTAATTCGGCATGCGTATGCGCCTCGATCTGCGCCATCGAGGTCGTAGGAAAGTAAGCTGGATGAGTGAGACGATACGTCACAGCGTACCTCACGTGATTCCTCCTTAGAGCATAGATGCCATTCCTCTTTTACCATAGCGATCAGCGAAAACTGAGCTCATTCTTCGTCGAATACATAGTACTGTAATAAAAAAGAGTCCCAAAAGACGTTTTGATTAAAAAAGATGATGGTATTGGATGTTGGAGGTGGAATACGATGCCTACACCCTTCTCATGTGCTTCCCCCCTGCTTGCGACGTTGAAGACGCTTGGGCGAGAGGGGCTGGATTTGCTCTTTCCTCCGCGTTGCGCCTCCTGCCAGCAGCCTGGACACGTTCTCTGTCCACGCTGCCAGGCCCGGCTTCAGGCCCAGGCCTTACCAACACTTCCTCCCTGCCCCCTCTGCACACAGCGAGGAGGGCCGAACGCCTGCCTGCTCTATCCACCCCGGGGACATATACATGACATTTATGCCTTTGGCCCCTATGCCGATCCACTGCGCTCCTGCATCAAAACATTGAAATATGATGGAGAGACACGCCTGGCCGAGCATCTGGGGGCCTTACTGGCCCAGACGTATCAACGCTTTCAACTAGAGGCCGATGTCTTGCTTCCTGTCCCGCTCCATCCGGCACGCCAGCGTCTGCGTGGCTTCAATCAGGCCCTCCTGCTGGCACGCGTCTGCTCCCGCTTGACCGGCGTTCCTGTAAATGAAGAACTGATTCGCCAGCGGCCAACGCAGGCCCAGGTCTCCCTTACAGGCAGGTCACGCCAGCAGAATGTGATGGGAGCATTTCTCTATGTCTCTACGGCTGCAACCCCAGGCGTCGCGAACCGTAAAATTCTTATCATTGATGATGTTTGTACGACAGGTACAACCCTGGATGCATGCGCGCGTCCGCTCTTCGCCGCTGGCGCTCACTCGGTCACTGGACTGGTGCTTGCCTCGGCCTGGCACCGGACATAGGTCTCACACCGGGCGCTGCCTATCGTACACAGTCCACGACCTGCGACGAAAGGAGCAGCAATACCTGATCGAGAAATGCGCCATATTGACGCACTAGCGGGACGCATCGGTTTTCGTGTGGCGACCACCCGAGGCAAAAAAGAGGCGGCAAAGTATATCGAGCCAGAACTACTACCCAGAGTCACAGCCTTTATAAAAGATGTACTGCACGAGATCGATAACCGTGTGTGTTATAATAAAGCACACAAGAGACAATCATTATATATTCGGTAACATCATTTGCTTATCGATAGAAGTAGAGAGGTAGTTCGTTGATTGCTTATCTTCCGATACATACTAGAGAGAGGCGCCTGAATGCCAAGTAACAGGAGATGGCTCAGAACGGGTATTCTCTGGCTTCTGGCGATTATAGCGATTTTCCTCCTGGGCCTTATCATCCTTCGACCACAAACCGGAAGCAAAACGGTTAATGTCTCAACGATACTCCAACACGTCAAAGAAGACATCGCGAAAAATCAGACGGATACGCTGAGCGTCGATAGCAACACCCTCACGCTCATTCGTGGCACCCAACCAGATGCGCCAAGGGAGACGGCCAGTATTAATGAGAGCTTCGATGCCACTCGCGTACTCAAAGATAATGGCATTGACTATGTCAACAATCGCCTTTTACTCCTGCGCTATGAAACGCCGAGCCAGGTCTGGAACTGGCTGGGGAGCCTGGTAGGGCTGATCCCTTTCCTGATCCTCGCCGTCCTATTTTTTGTGCTCATTCGCCAGGCCCAGGGAAGCAATAACCAGACCATGTCATTTGGTAAAAGCCGGGCCAGGATGTTTATGGGCAATAAGCCCTCGGTCACCTTTACCGATGTCGCAGGCGTGGAGGAGGCCAAGCAAGAACTTCAAGAAATCGTAGAATTCCTCAAATATCCCGAGAAGTTCGCCGCCCTTGGCGCACGCATTCCCAAAGGCCTCTTACTGGTTGGCCCTCCAGGTACAGGCAAAACGCTCATCTCTCGCGCCGTCGCAGGAGAAGCAGGCGTCCCCTTTTTCAGTATTAGTGGATCAGAATTTGTAGAAATGTTTGTTGGTGTCGGCGCCAGCCGCGTGCGTGACCTCTTTGAGCAGGCCAAGCGCAATAGCCCCTGCATTGTTTTCGTCGATGAGATCGACGCCGTTGGTCGCCAGCGTGGCGCGGGCCTGGGTGGCTCTCACGATGAGCGCGAGCAGACGCTCAACCAGATCCTGGTCGAGATGGACGGCTTTGATAATAACACTAACGTGATCGTGATTGCCGCGACCAATCGCCCCGACGTGCTTGATCCCGCGCTCCTGCGCCCTGGACGCTTCGACCGCCAGATCGTGCTTGATCGCCCCGATATTCGCGGACGTATCGCGATCCTCCAGGTTCACGCCAAAGGTAAGCCCCTGGAGAACGACATCTCTCTGGAGACCCTCGCACGTCAGACGCCCGGCTTCTCTGGCGCCGACCTGGCCAATGTCCTCAATGAGGCCGCGATCCTGGCTGCGCGCCGCAATAGGCACCGCGTTGGCATGAGCGAGCTAGAGGAGGCCACCGACCGCGTCGTGGCGGGTCCAGCACGCAAGAGTCGTATTATTAGCGAACGCGAGAAAGCAATCACCGCCTATCACGAGGTTGGACATGCCCTCGTCGCGCGTATGCTGCCCAACTGCGACCCGGTCCATAAAGTCTCGATTGTGGCCCGCGGCCAGGCAGGCGGCTTCACGATGCTCCTCCCCACCGAGGACCGTTATCTCTGGAGCAAGCCCCAGTTTGAAGATATGCTGGCCTATGCTCTGGGTGGTCATGTCGCCGAGTTCCTTATCTTTGGCGCGGTCACAACCGGGGCCTCCAACGATATTGAGCGCGTTACTAAGATCGCCCGCTCCATGGTCACCGAGTATGGCATGAGTAATCGCATCGGCCCCATGGCGCTTGGACATAAAGACGAGCTTGTCTTCCTCGGGCGCGACTTTGGCGAGCAGCGCAACTATAGCGAGCAAACGGCACGCGAGGTCGATGAGGAGATTCATCGCATCATCCACGAGGCCTTTGGCAGAGCTCAAACCATCTTGCAACAAAACAAGACGCGCCTTATCATGATTAGTGAGCGCCTGATCAAGGAGGAGACTCTGGAGGGACCACTCTTCGAGTCACTCTTCAACCAGCCAATCAACGAAGGTCAGTATGATACCCCCTCCATTCTCGCAGGCATACCGGAGGAGCTACCTTCCACTCACCTGGAGATGCCGCTCATCACCCCTCGCCTCCCCCTCAACGGCGAGAAACCCGACATATATTAACAAACCTCTCATATAGTAGGTGGCTGGGGCTTATGCCCCCTAAGAGTAAATGGTCGTGTCTCACGCCACGACCATTTACTCTTGAGCGCCGCAGGCGCGAAAGCTGACGTTTGCAAAACACGGCACCCTACATACACGTTTTCCATTGACATTACATATCCCAGCCTGATATCATAAATTAGTAGGTTGTCAATAAAGACAACAAGCCTGTCCCGCGCTGAACGAAAAAAGTACAGAAGTAGCGGCCAACAGCGATCCGAAATAGAGTGGAAGTTCGGAACGGAGATGCACTTCTCGAACGCCTTCGCGAGCGGCTGACCGAAGAAAATTGCCTGTATCATGCCGGTAATGCGGCTCCGTTACAGGGAATAAGTAGGTTGGGTGGCTGGTTACCACGCAGCAGAGAACCAGAAAAAGTGGTCTTTCATCTTCGCTACAACGACGTAGGGCAGGAAGCTTCTCCATCGTAGCTTTTTGCCGCTTCGAAGCGAAAGACAAGTAGGGTGGCACCACGGGTGTGAAAAGGAGCCTTTCCTTTTACTCTCGTCCCTTCAACTGTTTACGGAAGGGGCAACAGAGGAAAGCCATTGGCTCTCAGTTCCTTCCAGGAAGTTAGTCCACATTTGAAGGAGTTTCACACGGTGGGAAACAACACACAGGCGCATTCTACCCAGACCACGACTGCACGCCAGGATTTATACACTGGCCCTCCGCGCATTTCTTGCTGTCGACACCTCCCAGGGACAACTATGCCCCTTTTTTCTGACAGCCTTGAATTCAGACCTGGCATGGAGCCCAAACAGCACCCATCTCAGGTCAACAATGTTCTTCAGTAGAAGGAGATGCTTTCGTGGCAGAACTATTTCATGAAATTGATCACTGCGTTACTGCTCCCCAGGGCTTCCGCGCCGGTACGACCGCTTGTGGTATCAAGTCTGACGCTGGCATTAAGGACCTTGCGATCCTTGTCTCAGATGTTCCCTGCACTGTTGCTGGTGTCTTTACGACCCACAGCCTGCGCGCAGCGCCCGTCTTGCTCTGCCAGGAGCGCTTACAAGACGGCCAGGGGCAGGCAGTTGTCGTCAACAGCGGCAATGCCAACTGCGCCACGGGCGAGCAAGGCTTACACAATGCCTATCGTATGACTGAACTTGCCGCGACCAAACTCGGACTCGCCCCAGAACTTATCTTCTGCTCCTCAACAGGCATCATTGGACGCCAATTGCCTATGGAGAAGCTTGAAGCAGGCATCCCACAGATCGAGTTGGGCCGCGAATACGGCGACGCCTTTGCCGAGGCGATCATGACCACCGATACTCGCCCTAAGCGCCTCGCGCTTGAGTTCGAGATCGAGGGCCAGGCCGTTCGCCTGGGTGGCGTCACCAAGGGAGCAGGCATGATTCGCCCCAATATGGCAACTATGCTGAGCTACCTGACTACCGACGTGGCGGTAGAACGCGCATGGCTGCAACAGGAGCTGCGAGACGCGGTCAACGATAGCTATAACATGGTCTCAGTGGACGGCGACATGTCGACCAACGATACGTGTTTGATCTTCGCCAACGGCCTGGCCGGCAATACCCCACTCAACGCGCAACATCCCGACGCGGAGACTTTCCGCCAGGCATTACGCTACATTACACGCTACCTGGCACGCGAGATGGCGCGTGATGGCGAGGGGGCGACCAAGCTGCAAACCATCCACGTACGCGGCGCACGTGATAAGGCTGACGCGGTCCTGGCGGCACGCTCCCTGACCAGGTCACCGCTCTGGCAGTGCGCGCTGGCGGGTGGCGATCCCAACTGGGGTCGTATTGCGGCTGCGGCTGGCTCCAGCGGCTGCGAGTTTAACCAGAATGCCTTTGATATCTTTATTGGCGAGACCCAGATCGCCGCTAAAGGCATGGCGATAGATTATGACCAGGACCAGGCACACGCGGCCATGGCCGGTGACGAGGTTCTGATTACCATCGACCTGCACCTGGGCAACGGCGA
Source organism: Ktedonobacter sp. SOSP1-85 (assembly GCF_016587415.1). GTDB lineage: Bacteria > Chloroflexota > Ktedonobacteria > Ktedonobacterales > Ktedonobacteraceae > Ktedonobacter. Next base: position 1,460,408 of record NZ_BNJI01000001.1, read on the forward strand.
GGCCACAGCCTGGGGCTGCGACCTTACCCACGGCTATATTGACGAAAATTCTTTGTACACACGCTAACTACCTCTCGAAAACCTGAGCGCGCTAGCGCTAGCCGCGAGAGCGGTGTTGGTTTTCGCATAATGAGTAAGTCATAAGGAGAAAAGCTATGACAACGACGGAGTTGCAGAAACGAGATTGGGCCGCCCTCGAACAGAAATATTATCAGGGTACCTTCAAGCGCCTCCCTATTACGCTTGTACGTGGCCAGGGCGCACGTGTCTGGGACAGCGAGGGGAAAGAGTACATTGATTTTGTCGCTGGTATCGCCGTCAACATCCTGGGACACTGCCATCCAGCTATCATTCAAGCCGTACAAGAGCAGGTCACGCAGCTCGTTCACGTCTCTAACCTCTACTACAACGTACGCCAGATCGAACTGGCAGAACAACTCGCCGAGCTGAGCGGTGGCATGCGCTCCTTCTTCTCTAATAGCGGAGCCGAGGCCAACGAGGGCGCGATCAAGCTGGCGCGTAAGTATGGTCGCCTCCACCGCGATGGGGCCTTTGAGATCATCAGCATGGAGCGCAGCTTCCATGGTCGCACGCTGGCCACCACCGCCGCGACCGGCCAGGCAGCCTATCAGGCCTCCTGGGCTCCCCTGCCCGATGGTTTTAAGCAGGTACCCTTCAACGACCTGAACGCGGTCAAAGCGGCCACCAGCGCCAAGACGGTCGCGATCCTGGTTGAGGCCGTTCAAGGCGAGGGTGGTATCTGGCCCGCCAGCAAGGAGTTTCTCCAGGGACTGCGCCAGTGGTGCGACGAGCAGAACCTGGTCCTGATCTGCGATGAAGTGCAGGCCGGCGCGGGCCGCACCGGCAAATACTTCAGTTGGGAGCACTATGATATCAAGCCGGATATCGTTACCATGGCCAAGGGCCTGGCAGGTGGTGTTCCGATTGGTGGGATGCTTACCGGCCCCCGCACCGACGTCTTCGCCTATGGCGATCACGGGACAACCTTCGGCGGCAACCCCATCGCCTGTGCCGCAGGTGTCGCAACCATCAAGACCATCAAAGAGCAGAACCTGCTTGAGAACGCGACGAAGATGGGAGCTTATTGGGATAAGAAGTTCCAGGACCTCAGCGCGAAATATCCGCACATCATCGATAGCCCACGCGGCATCGGCCTGATGCGCGCCGTCAATGTCAAACATGATCTGGCAGGCGCGATTGCGGAGCGAGCGCTAGAGCACGGTCTGCTGCTCAACGCCCTGGGCGGCTCAACGCTACGCATGGTCCCCCCGTTGATCCTCACCGAGTCCGATCTCAACGAGGCACACGCGATCCTGGACCGCTCCCTGGAGGAGGTCTCCAAGCTTCCCGCGGCTCAACAGTAAAAACGCTTTAAGAGACCAGAAGAGAGAGCCCTGCCAGCGCAGGGCTCTCTCTTCTGGCGCTACAATGCGTGAGATTTAATTGGTTGGAGTAGACACCTCTTCGGAGACAAGAAGAAGCACCTGAGGCTGCACTTCTTTCGCAAGAGGTTCGGCAGGCTGTTCTGCTCGCACACGTACCTTCCCTTTCAGGTTAATCAGCAAGACACCCAAAATAACGACCAGGCCGCCACCCAGCGCGATAGGGGATGGCACCTCTCTCAACCAGAGCCAGGCAATGATGAGCGAAAACACGGGTGAGATATTGAGGAAACTTATGGCAGCTGAGGCACTCGTACGCGAGAGGGCAAAGGTCCACACGAGATTGGCGACAGCTGCGGGAAACAGGCCCAGAAACACAATAGCCAGCGTCGCCCCTAGAGGGGCATGCGGCAACTCCTGCCAGAGAGTGGGAAGGAAGATCAGCATAAAGAGTGTGCCACCCCAGAGGTTATACGTCGCCAGTTCCAACCCACTATATTTGCGTAGATAGCGCTTCTGAGCCACAAAATAAACGCTCTCAGAGAAGGATGCAAGCAGGATAAGCAAGGCACCTGGGGTAAAATGTAGCCCGCCATTTCCATTCAACGAAATCAAGGCCACGCCTGTAAAACTGATCAATAGACCAACCCACCCCCATACAGAGAAGCGCTCTCCCAGAAACAAAGTCGCCAGGATAACCGTGAAACAGGGGACAGTAGCAATTAGCGGTACTTTGTTGACGAGGATGGAAGGGGGAGTAGAATGAAAGGAGAAGAAGAGAGAAAGAGGAGAGAAGAAGATGACGAAACGCATCGAGGTCGCCGCAGCTCCAGGGCCACTGGAGGACTATGCGAGGCACTTTGACCCCATCTTTGGCAAGAGCAATCAGCGCGAAGGGTTCCGCCGCTATCTCGAGGGGCTCTTGCTGCCAAGCGAGCGGAACAAGACCCTCACAGGGCTGGTCAACACCGAGCCACTGGTGGGAGCGCACCAGCCACGAGCGCAAGCCTTACAATGGTTTCTCTCCGAGTCGGACTGGGATGAGCGCAAGGTGCAAGCCGAGCGGCTCACCATCTTGCGCGAGGACCCCAGCACAATGCCGACCAAGGACGGGGTCCTGGTCATCGATGAGACAGGGGATCGCAAGGATGGGCACAAAACGGCTCACGTGAGCCGCCAGTACCTGGCCAATGTGGGCAAGATTGACAATGGCGTGGTCTCCGTCAGCAGTCTGTGGGCCGACGAGCGCGTCTACTACCCGCTGGATGTCGAACCCTACACGCCGGCGCTCTATTTTGCCAAGGGGGAAAAAGATCCAGCCTTCCGCACCAAGCTCAAGATTGCCCTGCAACTCGTGCAACGAGCCGTGCAGCAGGCACTCCCTTTTCGAGCGGTGGTGGCCGATTCCTTCTATGGCGAGGATCGCGGCTTTCGAAGCGGTTTAGCCGATCTACAGGTCCCGTATGTGCTGGCCCTCAAGCCTTCCCACGCCTGGTGGCATCCAGAAGAAGAGGCCGGAACCTTGCAAGAGGTCGCCCACGAGGCTGGATGGAAGGGGAGTGAGCATCCGGGCAAGTGGGTGAATATCACCAGGACCTTCCGCGATGGGCATCAAGAGGACTGGTGGGCGGTGGAGATCGTGGCGGGGCCATTTGGCCCAGATCAGAAGGAACGGGCCCTGGTGGTGACGACCGACCCGCAGGAACTGCCTGACCTCACCACCTCGTACCTGGTCACGAACCTGCCTGCCTCGGCAACGTCCTCTGAAACGGAATCCTCATGGCCTGCAGCCACGGTGGAAGAAGTGATGAGGCTCTATGGGTTGCGCATGTGGATTGAACAGAGCTACAAACACGTCAAACACGCCCTGGGCTGGTCACAGTATCAGGTGAGAAGCGACACAGCGATCCGCCGGCATTGGCAATTAGTCTGTTGCGCGTTCTCCTTTTGCTGGTACCATCTCCGTCATCCGAGCATGTGCACGGCCCAAGCGCTCAGCCAGCCGCCTGAACCAGCAACCGCTGCCGCCACCAGTGCCTCGGCCGCAACAGCCGACGCGGGGGAAAAAAATCACCACGGCCCACGAGAGACGGCCGCAGGTGTCGTGGCCAGCAGCCCTTCGAGCCGTGCGGGGATGGCTCGAGCCCTGGATCATGCTCAGGCGCTATTGGAGCGGTTGGTCATCACTGCCCCCGCCTCCTGCCGTGCAACGCCTCTTTCAAGGGCTTGAGCGGGGGCAGGGCCTCGCTCTCTACAGTTCCGCTTAACCTTCGTCAACAAAGTACCGTTAGGAGGCCCGCGGTCCCTGCTGAAACGCTCGTCTCGCCATAAGTAAGGCCCAGCTGGTACACGGTAATACCGATAAACCCTAGCAGGATCATCGCCGGGATATCACGCCTATCAGGCATACGCATGCGCGTGACCAGCGCATACATAAGCAAAGCCCCTGAAGCGATCAAAAAACGTAATAAGATCAATGCCCCGGCGCTATACCCCGTCAAACCCGCGCGAATACCTGCGAAGGCCGAGGCCCAGAGCACAAGTGTCAGTGATAGCGCGACGAGAGAGGGCACATCCCGAGGCGAACGACGCTGCATAGTCTGAGAAGATGGATGTAGGCGCGACATAAATTTAATAAAACTCCTTCAAGAAACTGAACCTTTTTTTATATTATTGTATTCATCAGTATCTATCTACGCTAGAGATAACACACGCCTGGGTGCCAATTATTCTCTGCAGTAAAAGAGAGAGTACATGTCACCTCCAGCCCCTGGTAACATGCACTCCTCTATTACCTTGACGCACCACAATTGAACTTAAGATCATTCTGGTAGAGGCAATTGGCAAATTAGTCCGATGCAACATATAGTAAGCGATAGACAATAATCAGAAAGACTGGAAATGTGTCTTCACGCTTACGCGACTCACCTGGCTGTGCTGCTGGCGCGCCTGCTCGTAGCGCTGCCAATCGATGGAGAGTCCTCGCTCCACGAGGATCTCCGCCGCCAGGTCTGCCGGGAAGCCGCGCTCCGCGTGCAGCTGGAACAGAACCCGCCCATCGACATAGCCTTGCTCGTTCGCCTCGATGTGCTCCAGCAAGCTCAATCCCTGAGTGAGCACACGCGAAAACATGCGCTCTTCGTTGGTCACGACCTGCACCAGTCCTTGCACCTGAGAATGCTCCTGCGACGTGAGCAGTGAGCCATGCCCCGCCGCCAGGGGCGACAATAACTCGCCGAGGAAGGGCTGCTCCAGCCCCAGCACACGCCCCTGGCGCGCCGCGCGGCGAATAAGCCTGCGCACCACAGAACTACGCCCATCGCGCCCGGGCCGCACATCCACCAGGCCCGCCAGGAGCACCGCGCGCATGTGGTCAACGATCATTCGTCGCGTGCGCCTCACCTCGCCTTCTTGCTCGGGCGCCAACTCGCGTAAGCGCTCTAGCGCAGGCAGAAACACATCTGTGGAGAAGACAGACTCAGACCCCTGCAAAACCGTCGCTATACGTTCCAGGCCCATCCCGGTGTCGATATTCCTCTGGGGCAGCGTGGTAAGTGAGCCATCCGCGTAACGCTCATACTGCATAAAGACCAGGTTCCAGACCTCCATAAAACGCTCACAATCACATCCAGGACGGCAGGTCACGCGCCCACACCCCAGTTCCACGCCACGATCCACGAAGATCTCCGAGCTGGGACCACAGGGGCCAGGACCATCACCCATGGTCCAGAGATTATCCTCACTCCCCAGGGGCACAATCCGCTCATTGGGCATGCCCACGCGCAACCACTCGTTGATCGCCTCATCGTCGCCGGGCAACCCCAGAGATTCGTCGCCCGCATAGACGGTTACCCAGAGCCGCTCTCGCTCTACCTCCAAATGCTGTAACAAGACCTCCAACGCCATCTCTATCGCCTCACGCTTCCAGTACTCTCCTATCGACCAGTTGCCAAGCATCAGAAACGCGCTCATCTTACGGTCATTACTGCCTACTGCCTCGACATCATCGGTCCGCAGACAGCGCTGCACTGAGCTAAGGCGCGGCGAGAGAGGCAAGGTTTCCGCTCGCAGATAGGGGAGCAGCGGCTGCATACCCGCGATAATAAAGGACGTGCTGTTACCAGGCACCGCGAGGGGAGTGGAAGGCAACTCATAATGCCCATGCCCACGAAAGTAACCCAGGTAGCGCTCAACGATCTGAGAAGAACTAAGCACTGTCGTCATGATGTATCCATCTCCTTTTGTATTTACGTATTAGTATTTATGGCTCGCGAATACAGGATCGATTGCTCTCAAATGGAAGCGTTTTAGCTCGGAGATGATGTTTTCGCGCATACAAAAAGCCCGCCCCAAGCATAAACGCTCAGGACGGGCTGTTCTATCTATTGCTAAGCTTTAGCAAGCCCGTGGTACCACCTGAATTGAAAACCTCCGCCAGGCCAACAAAGCCAGGCAGAGCTTCTCCACTCTACAGGCACGGAAGCAAACCACCTTTGCAAGAATCAAGCACGCAGGCTGGCTCTTCGATGCCTTGCCCCATGGTAACGGAGGGCGACCGGCTAGAATTACTTACCCATTACAACCGTTCTTGCTGAACGCTTTCACGGGTGTTTGTTCCGCATCGTGGCTCATTTGAGAGCCTGAGGGGGGCCTACCAGGTCCATCCAAAGCGACGGGCTTGCACTCTCCCCATCTCGCTGGTCTTTTTGGCTGTCCGCTGATTTCGTCCCTCGCGACGATTTCTGTATCACAGCAAACTCTATGTTATATGTAAAGTATACGGACGGCACTGAAGAAAGTCAAGCTTTGCAAAAATTTTGTGCTTAACGTGGGGTCAGAAGATAGCCTACTACCTCGTAGCCGCGCCCCAGACGCTCGTTCTCGGGAAGGTCGGTAATCCATTCCCAATGCCGCTCCTCCAGAACTGTAAACTGCTCCTGGACAAGGTCAAAGAAATTACGCGGGACAAGGGGAATATCTCTGCGATGGCTGGCATCGTGATCAGTTCCGTAGACATTAAAGGCGAAGCCACGCACATCACTCAGCAGCAATATCAGGCCATCCTGGTCCAGCAGGGAGCGAAGCAGATGCAAGTGTGCGTTGATGACACGCAGGCGAAAGGCTTGCGCGGCCTCCTGGTAGCGTCGATGGCGCTCCTGCTCACCAAGTAGCTCGGGGGCTGCGGCTTGAATCGCGTCCAACAGATCAAGAATGGGATAACTAAATAGCTGCGACATGACCAGTGAACTTACGACGAGGCCATATTGCGCGCTGCCCAGGTCATCAATCACAGGTGGGTCAGGCACGAGGCATTCCTCCAGGCACTGGGCCGCGGCGTCAAAGACCGCACTACTCCCCTGCTTAGATAGCTCGTCCCAACGCCTGCGACGTGTGTGGCGCAGCAACTGGCCACTCACCTGTCCGCTCAGATCGCACTCAACCAGGCGCATCCTGCGGCGCTGGCCTGGGCTCTTCAGTTGTTCATCGCAGGCGCGCCGCATCCCCGCCAGATCAAGGTCAGCCAGCACGAGTTCATCGGCGCCCCGGCATAATGATACCAGGGGCACCTCAGTACAACCGCCCGCACCCAACACAGCGATGCTGGCAGATGTACTGGCAGAGCGCCGATGCAACGCGAGCTGATACATGGCCTCGCACTGCTCTAGATGCTGCGCTGCATGGGTACGCAACCATTCACGTCGTTCAGGGCCTTGCGTTTGTGCATTGCTATAAGAAAGATTCTCTATCCGCACTATTGTCCCTCTACCTCTCCACTCGAAATGATGGTCGAATTCTATCATCATCTCAAGTGGAGAGCAAACACACGCCTTCTATCATCCTCCCCAGAGTGGTGTGCCTCGGATACTAGCCGCTTATCCCAGGCAGCGAGAAAAAAGCCTATTCAACCGCCTGGGCCTTCACATGCTCATGCCAGGCGGAGAGTACCTCTCGCTCGCGCTCTGGGGAGAGCGTTTTGCCCAGCGTCCCTTCGCGCTGCTGGCCATGAATCCAGGCCAGAGTATCGCGCGCGGTCTCCTCCAGGGAGCGGAAGGTCATCCCAGCAGCGACGGCTTTGGCGTTCTTCACAGTACAGAAGGCGTCACCTTCCTCGCCTGGTATCCAGAGCGGGAGTTGCATCCAGGGCTGGATCTCCTGTTTCTCCAGAAAATCTTCCGCGACCCAGGTAAAATGCGCCTCGTTATTCAACGCGACCCGACAACGCTCCAGCACCTCGCCCAGAGGCTGTGGCTCTTGTGGGCCAGTCGCGTTGAAGGCACCCGTCTGCCTGGTTTCAGACATGCGCACCATCCACTCCGCCAGGTCGCGCACATCAATCCATTGCAAGGGCATATCTCGGTGGTCTGGTGCCAGGACCTCGCCCCCCTGAGCCAGGCGATAGGGCCAGTAGGTAAAGCGATTGGAGGCATCCCAGGGACCCACAATCAAGCCGGGGCGCACCAGCAAGGTCTTGCCAGGAAAGGCCTGCTCAACCTCCTGCTCGCACAGGGCCTTGAGCGGGCCATAGGTCTCACCCGTGACCTCTTCAATGCCTGGATCTTCTAAGGTCGCCAGTGGATACAGCTCATCGATGCCCTTCTCTTTAAAGTCGCCATACACGTTAATACTGGCGACAAAAGTATAGTGCTCAACCGAGCCAGCCAGCGCCTGCGCGGAGGCGCGTACGATGCGTGGTATATAGCCGCAGGTATCAATAACCGCGTCCCACTTGCGACCTGCAAGCAAGTGCAGATCATGCTCGCGGTCCCCTAAGATCTCCTCCGCCTGGGAAAAGAGGCCTGGCCGTGTCTTGCCTCGGTGAAAAATAGTAACCTCGTGCCCACGTGCCAGGGCAGACTCAACAATATGCCGCCCCAGAAAAGCGGTCCCCCCTAATAGCAAAAGCTTCATCCGATTCGCTCCTTCATTATTTCAGTAACGTCCTTGCCATTTAGCATAACCCGCCCAGAAGCTCACTGAACAGGGCAAAAATATGCTGGTAGCATAGGTCGTTCATCAATCTATGCTACCAGCATATTTTTTAAAGCCTATTTCCCCTGATATTTAGGGGCGCGTTTCTCAAAGAAGGCGCGAATGGCTTCTCTGTGATCTTCCGTGGTGATCGCGCGACCTTGCAGTTCGCCCTCCAGTTTGAGGGACGAAGCCAGGTCGCTATCCAGGCCCTGGTACATAAGCTGCTTGATCAGGCCATAGGCACGCGTGGGGCCATGCGCCAGGCGTTGCGCGACCTGCAAAGTTGCCTGTTCCAGCTCGGCGGCGGGTACGCACTTGTTCACCAGGCCCAGGCGCTCGGCCTCTGGTCCGCTCACCTCATCCGCCAGCATTGCCATCTCCAGGGCCTTGCCAATACCTACCAGGCGTGGCAGAAAGTAGCCACCGCCCCCATCAGGCACCAGGCCGATACGAGCAAATGCCTGGATGAAACGCGCGTTATCGGCGGCGATACGCAGGTCACAGGCCAGCGCAATATTGCACGAGATACCGGCGGCAACCCCATGTACCGAGGCAATGGTCGGCTTCGCCATCTCCTGCAAGGTGCGAATCAACTGGTGATACTTGCCCAGATGCTTGCTAACCTCCAACGGCTCCTCGCTGCCATTGGCCGAAGAGAACTCGCTCAGGTCCTGACCCGAGCCAAAACCACGTCCGGCTCCCTTCAGGATCACACAGCGAACATCCCCATCTTGCGCGGCGTCGGCGACAGCCTCGTTTAGCTCAGCGAGCATGCGCTCATTGAAGGCATTCAATACTGCGGGACGATTCATCGTAATGGTTGAAATATGCTCTGAGGTTTGCGTTACCAGGTGCTGGAAATCACTTCGCATGCATACACTCCTCATCATTGATGATGTGTGAAATCTGACTATCCCTTAATTGTAGGCATATCAAGCATTAAAACTTCAAGGGCCATGCGCGTATTCACATTCTGCTCAAGCGCTTCCAGGGTCTTCAGGATCGAGCGCACCATCTGTTGCGCCTGGTTGGGGAGAATTTTGCTGGCCTGCGTCTTGAGCAGGTCGCGCATATCGACATTGACGGTCAGATCGAGGCAATTATTGCTTGCCAACACCAGGTCACGCCACCAGAGCAGGAAGAGTTCAAGCATCTCACGAGCGCGTTCGCTATCACTGGCCAGGCGTTGCACGAAGTCAAAGCGCTGCACCCTGTTCAGTGTAGGAAGTTTGGCCAGCCCCTCTAATTGGGCCTTGCGCTCCTCCATCATCTCTTCATCCTCAATAGCCTGCACAGCCCAACCCATACGCCCGGCGGCCAGGGCGGCTACCAGGTCGGCCTCCTTAGGATCGGCTTCCCAGTCATCCACAAGTGCCTGGCGGATCTTCGTTGTGGTCAGAAGCTGCATGGGCAACTGCTGCACACGCGAGATAATAGTGGGCAATAGTAGACCCGGTTCCGGCACGGTCAGGAGAAGTACCACATCTGGCTCTGGCTCCTCCAGTGTCTTGAGCAAACAATTCGCCGCCTGCACATTCATCTGGTGGGCATCTGGTATGAGGAAGACGTTTCGTCGCCCCTCCAGCGTGCGCCGCGACGAGTCGTTCTGCAAAGCACGAATCTGCTCGATAACGATAAATTGCTTATCGGGAGCTTTGGTCACAATGTGCACGTCTGGATGATTGCCATGCAGTACCTTGCGGCACGCCAGGCAGGTATTACAGGGGTTGAGCGGAGACACACGAGGGTCTGGGCCACCCGTACAGAGCAAGGTCTGCGCAAAGCGATGAGCCAGGAGCGACTTACCAATACGTGGGGGACCGGAGAAGAGGTAGGCATGACGAACCTGCTGCGACGCCAGCATGCGGCGCAAGATATCGATACTGTGTTCGTGGCCGATAATATTCCAGCCTTGTTGCGACTGTCCTTGCTCAGTTATCATGCTCCCATGGTACCAAAAAGCACGCCACTACGCAAGATAATAGGTGTGTCAGGTGGCGGGTGGGCGAAGCCCACCCGCCACCTGACACACGTTACCCGAAGTGCCGCAGGCACGAAAGCAGATACTAAACCTGCTCAAGTTGTGACCTGGGTACCACAGGAGAGGGCTTTGAAGGTTTGTATGCTATACTAAATCTCATGGGTAACGCAAAACAAGGACCAGGGCGATACAAACAGATTCCAACTCCTCGTTTACAACCAATCCGCCAGGCCTGGCGTATAAGTGTATAGGGTAGCGGTTTGTCAGCTTCGCGGTTTCCTGTGTACCAGATCACAGCGTTTTCTAGACAGCATATGCTATGCTACTTTATATATGCAAAAACTTCACAGACACACAACACAATCAGATTTAAAACTTCTGCAAAACTGATAAGGTCGATGTAACCAATGGATCTCCCTATCCGTTTGTACAATACAAATAGCAGTCTGCGTTCTTCTATGGAAGAGGAACGCCGAGGCTCTCCTGGAGGATCCACATCAGCCAGTCAGGATGAGGTAGAGCAACAGGCCCTCGAAACACAAGAAGTTCGCCCACAGGCACCTGAACCTGAACCTGCTGACGAAGAACAGCAGTCACAGGCACAAGCAAGCGAGCATGTGAGCGTAGAGGACTTCGAGGATATCTTTCAACGATATCAAGGGCCTATTACGAACTATATCTACCACCTCATTGGCAACCGGGAGCAAGCCTACGACCTGGCACAAGACGTTTTCGTCAAGGCATACAGGGCACTATTAGGAGGCACACAAGTACAGCCAGGGGCACTTTCTGCCTGGCTATACCGTATCGCGTCAAATACGACCACTGATACCCTGCGCAGGCGCCGCCTGATTTCCTGGCTTCCACTGTCGCTCTTTAATGAAGATCGCGGCATTGGCGCTGGCGTTGTCTCAGACAACGGGAACTCGGGTGGAGAGAACTACGCGGGCGATGAGCAGGTACATGAGGCGCGGGCAACAGCGGTCAGTACTGCCTATGAGCGCAATGGCTACGATGGCGGTAAGTTCGAAAATCGCGTTGCTGATCGCGAGCTTGTGGAGCGCGTATTCAATCAACTGCCTCCTAAATACTCTTCTTGCCTCTGGCTATACGAGAACGACGGCCTATCTTGTGCAGAGATTGCTGAAGTGCTCAATATCAGTGCATCTGCGGTTAAGATGCGCCTGATGCGAGCGCGGGAACGGTTTATCGCATTGTACAAAAAAGAGGTCGGTGAAGATTGAACTGCAATAGAGCGCGAGAACTCCTCGCTAATTATCGAGACATACAAAAGGAGCGGGCGGCAATCCTCCCAGAGCTAGATGCTCACCTGGAGGCTTGCTCTGCCTGTCGCCAGATTCAGCAACAGAGCGACTTTATCGGTGCAAGTGTTCGCTCGCTACCTACATTGTCCTCAGCGCCGGAGGCACATGCTAAACTCATGCGCGCGCTCGCCGCTGAGCATACGCGCTACATTCAGCGTGCAACATCTTCAGAACTCTCAACGCCGACACCTGCTTTCCTCAAACCCTATCTCAAAGATATCGTCGCCGAGGAAAAACACCTGGAGCCTCTTACCACCTTTTCGTCAGCAGAAACCGGTCCCCTTCCTATTATTCCGATTACACGCAAGCGCCCACGCCTGGCACGTATGGGACCTACCACAATTGTCGGGATAGCCGCCGCCGTGCTGATGTTGATCATGGCGGGTGGTATTTCATCCCTGGTGCTCATGGCGCAAATGAATAATGGAAAACCTGCTATCGGGGGCGAGCAAGCCAACGTGACCAGAGGCGCATCTCTCTCGGTTGCCAATATTGCGGTACAGACGTCCTACCCGCATGTCGTCAGCGCGCTCGCGGACCGCAATACCATGTACTTCAGTGCCTATCAAGATGGCAGCGACCCTGCCTGGATGCTTGAACAGGTCCATCTCAATACCAACAACGATCCATCTATCACACCGATACCGCTGCTGGATAAACCAACAACGAGTAACGTCTATCTGCTTGAGAACGTCCAGAACTGGCTCATCTGGTTACAACTGGATAAACCTAAAACCACCACGGGCAAGCCTCTAGATACGCAGAATAGCTCGCTCACACGCACCTGGAGCCTCGACGCTCTCTACGTGGGTTCAGGAGATACGAAAGCGAACAAGAACGATCTTCCAGGTGCAAAGAACGAGGCAAGCGCCAATCAGCCCATTACCCTACTCAAAGGGCTGTATGACCAGAACACGGTTCCGGCATGGGTAAACTCACCCCTTCAGGGAACGAGCACCTATCAGAATAACCTGCTGGTTTCCTGGCTTGATAACCAGGGCACCTCCCATCTAACTCGCTACCAGCTCGATGCTCAGCAGGCACCAAAATCCGAGGAGCTGGCCCATGTAAATGCGGGTCATGTCCTGGCTTCTCCTACCGCAAGCAGCGATGGCAGAAGCATCTACTGGGGAGAAGAGTGGGCCACGAACGATAATATCCTGCATGGCAATATCTGGCAGAGCCAGGAAGAGGAGGCCGCGCCAGAGCATGGTCGCTGGGCGCCGCATATCGAGACGGTACGTTCGCTGTTTAAAAACGATGAAGCCTCCTTCCATCCACATGTGGTGGGCGACACGCTCTTTATGCTGAGCACGCTCCCCCTGGATGCCTCAAATCAGACAAACAAGCCGTCACCCATTATTACGACAGACTCACAGACGCCAGTGGCCTCGCTTACGCCTTCCGCGGCGAAAAGCACCCCTGTGCTCACGCCTTCCGTGACAACAGGCCAAGGCGAAACACCCATCACGCAACCAACCCAGGCGCCCCTGATCGCAAAGAGCGATCCCAACGCCTATCCATTGCAGGCCGATGCCATGATCCAGGGAACCCTCTTCGGCTATCAGCTCAGTGATACCACGCTGGCGCCGCAACAATTTGGCGATGAAGGCCAATCCATGGCCCTCCAGGGCGGCAACCGCTTCCTACTCTGGCAGAACAAGAACAAGAGCATTAATATGTTCGATGTTCTGACTAACAACCAGGTGGGAGTAGGGACCCAGATTCCAGCCAACACGCTCTTCCTCTCTATCCATGGAGATACCGCTGTGTGGCTGATTCCTCCCGACACCAATGCGAACACGACTCAGCCAGCCAATACGGTCACCTTTAAGACCTTTAACTGGCCCACGAAGATCGTCTCCCCCAACAACTAGACACCTTAATGCACCAGGAAAGGCGAGAGGGAATTTCCTCTCGCCTTTCTTCTTTAAGTTCCTTACTCCCTCTTAACTTTCCGCGTCTGGCGTGATATTCTTCATGGCTTCCTGCGCCAGCTGGGGGTCAACTTTGCTCAGATAACTCAGCATTTGCTGATGCTGGATTTCTAAACGCTTGTTCTGGTCCTCCAAGCTCTGTACAACCTGGAGGATTAAGTTGTCCTGGTGATCCAGGTGCTCCATAATATGCCTGATCTCCTCCTCGCCTTTGCTATCAGTAATGTAGTCATTCTGGGCAGTAAGCCTATCCTTTTCAGCCTGCCGATTTTGCGAGATCATAATAAATGGCGCGGCGAATGCTGCTTGAAATGAGAGCGCCAGATTTAACAGAATGAATGGATAAGGATCAAAGCGGCCGAAATATGCTTGCACACTATTAAAGAGAATCCAGGCCAGAAGAAGAAGACTCTGAATAATAATAAAACGCCAGCTACCCATGTTGGACGCAACAGTGTCAGCCACTTTTTGTCCAACAGTCAAATGTTGATCGGCTGCCTCATTCACATTGACAACAGGCCCATGCTGCTTATGGTCGAAACGCGGAAACCTCAACTGTCCCAGGCTCTTGTGGTGAGCTTCTTTTTCATTTACAGCGGGTGTGATGCTCATCAGGAAACTCCTTTTTCATTTTTTTGTCCCCCCTTCATCTTCCCCCTTCATAACCTACTTCATAAACTTTAAAGAGACATGAAATTGGGGTAGCAAGATGGCCTCTCCAGCAATTGCTGGAGAGGCCATCTTGCGTTTTCTCTTCCAGGTAGATAACGCCTCCTGGCTAGCAGCCAAGCTCCTTGGCAATCAGCATACGCTGCACCTCGCTTGTCCCCTCGCCAATCTCGTTGATCTTGACGCTGCGCCAGTAGCGCGACACAGGATATTCATCCATAAAGCCGTAGCCACCATGGATCTGTACCGCCTGGTCTGCCGCACGCTTGGCCGTCTCGGACGCAAAGAGCTTGGCCATTGAGGCCTCGCGCCGATAGGGCTTCCCTTGCATATGCAGCCACGCGGCTTTATAGTACATCAGGCGTGCCAGTTCAATCTCCATATCCATGTCGGCAAGCTTAAACTGAATGGCCTGATACGCACTAATCGACTTGCCAAACTGCTTGCGCTCTCTGGCGTAACTCAGCGCCTCATCCAGGCAGGCCTGGGCCAGGCCAACTGAGAGAGCCGCAATCGCGACACGCCCCGCATCCAGGATTTGCATAAATTGTTTGAAGCCATCGCCACGCTTCCCCAGGATATTCTCTTCGGGAACCATGCACTCCTCAAAAGAAAGCGGGCGGGTATCCGAAGCCTTCCATCCCATCTTCTTATATGGATTCCCGATAACATAGCCAGGCGTACCCTTTGGCACAATCAAGTTGGTGATTTCCTTGCGCCCATCTGGACGTTGACCCGTCACTGCCGTAATCGTCACGCCGCCCGTTATATTGGTTCCAGCGTTGGTAATAAAGACCTTGGAGCCATTGATATGCCACTGGCCATCCTCCTTGAGCACAGCACGCGTGCGCGTTCCGCCCGAGTCAGAGCCAGCCTCGGCCTCCGTGAGGCCAAAGGCCCAGAGCCGTTCACCAGTAGCGAGAGGGAGCAGATAGCGCTGCTTCTGTTCCTCACTGCCAAAGAGATAAAACGGAGTCGCGCCCAGCGAGGTATGCGCCTCCATGGTAATGCCCACCGAGACATCACCACGTGAGATCTCCTCTATAGCTAGACAGTACGAGAGAAAATCCGCGCCCGCGCCACCATACTCCTCAGGAAATGGCAGTCCCAGCAGGCCCAGCTGCCCCATTTTGCCAACCAGTTCATAAGGGAACTGGCCAGTGGCGTCCATCTCCTCCGCGCGCGGCTTAATCTCCTGCTCTGCGAATTCGCGACAAGTATCACGTATGGCTATCTGCTCGTCGTTGAGTGTAAAGTCCATACCATTGGTTCCTTTCTTGCAACATAGCTGCCTTCAGTAGAGCGTAGCAATCTCTACCAAGATCATATTATATCCGATTTCAGCAAAGCGTTGTTGCTTTCACCCCACCTACTTCGCGCCTGTAGCGCTCGGAGGTAAGAGAGAGTGGCCTGGCAAGTGGGCGTCTGCCCACTTGCCAGGCCACTCTCTCTTACCAAAAAGAAAAGAAGGCGAGAGTGCCTACAGGACCATTACCTGTAGGCACTCTCGCCTTCTTTTTAAGTGCAAGAAAGCTTAGGAGAAAGCTTTGTCGCTCTCGATGTTGGCGCCAACGCCCTTACGCAGCATGGGGACTTTGTTTAGCTCTTCCCATGGCGCATCGATGTCGGTTCGCCCGAAGTGGCCAAAGGCCGCGGTAGGCTGATAAATGGGCCGACGCAGGCGCAGGTCCTGGATGATGCCCGCCGGGCGCAGGTCGAAGTGCTCATTGATCAGGCGAATGATCTCTTCGTCCGATACCTTGCCAGTGCCAAAGGTCTCGACAAAGAGGGAGAGCGGACGCGCGACGCCGATGGCGTACGAGACCTGGAGTTCGAGGCGATCAGCCAGGCCAGCGGCAACAATATTCTTTGCGATGTGGCGCGCGGCATAGGCTGCCGAACGGTCGACCTTCGTGGGATCTTTGCCACTGAAGGCACCACCACCATGACGTGCCATGCCGCCATAGGTGTCCACGATAATCTTACGCCCCGTCAGGCCAGCGTCGCCCATCGGTCCACCCAGCACAAAACGCCCTGTGGGGTTCACAAAGATCTTGGTCTTTGAGTCAAGCAGGTGCTCAGGAATAACCGGCTTGATAATATGATCGATCACATCCTGTTGAATCTGTTCGCGATCCACATATTCGGCATGCTGCGTTGAAACGACGATAGTATCTACACGCACAGGCTTGCCATGCTCATACTGGATGGTGACCTGTGCCTTGCCGTCCGGACGTAAATAGGTCATCGGGCCATTGCCGCCCCAGGACTTGCGACGGACCTGCGAAAGCTGGCGCGTCAACTTATGCGCCAGGCTGATTGGCATGGGCATATATTCAGGCGTCTCGTTACAGGCGAAACCAATCATCATGCCCTGGTCGCCTGCGCCAACGCGCTCCAGTTCATCATCGCTGAGATGCAACTGGACATCGCGCGCCTCTAGCGATGCGCTCACGCCCATATCAATGTCGGGAGACTGCTTGCCAATTGATGTTACGACGCCACAGGTGCGATAATCGAAACCATAGTCTGCATTAATGTAGCCGATTTGCTCGATTGTTTTCCTTACAAGTGCAGGCATATCCACCCAGGCGGAGGTCGAGATCTCACCCGCCACCAACACCAGGCCAGTCGTCGTTGCCGTCTCACACGCTACGCGTGCCAGGGGATCCTGCGCGATAATCGCATCCAGGATGGCGTCAGAAATCTGGTCACACAATTTATCTGGGTGCCCCTCTGTGACCGACTCACTGGTAAAAAACGACTTTGGGCTCTCCATAAAATTACTCAAAGGTTGGCACCTTCCTCTCTTACAACAAGGTTCATCTACATGAACGTACGCCAGAAACAGGTGGAATGGTATACAACCAGGGTCACGCCTGTGGGCGCGAGGAGCGACGCGGGATATTTTCTCTTGCCTTATTTCTTCTCCGAAACCCCTGAGCGCGCTTGTCCCCGAATGGGGAAGCGCTAGTCACGCGAGTGGCGCTGCGCCCCCGAATGGGGGTTGGGGTTCGGAATAAGATCTTAGCGAATTGTAGGCATAAAAAAACCCTTGCTTAGCAGGGGTATGGCATTTATGCTCATTCCCCTCATCTTGCGGCTATAAAAAGTCCGCCGGAATTGGCACCCTTCTCCCTCGTCTTGCCTCATTACTCATGACTGCAAAACAAGTTAAGCGGGTTGCCGGGCTTCGTCGGGCCGTGTCCCTCCACCTCTCTTGATGAGAGCGATCTCATGCGTATTTTGTTTCATTTTCGAAGTACAGCGCTTCAGCAGAATGCTGCCTGAACGCTTTTTATTAAATTTATTCTACGTCAAAGCTTCAGCCATTGTCAACTATACAAGAGGTAGAACCATCAAATACTCTTCCAGCTCTTGCCTCAGCTCGCAAGCTCGCCTTGGGGTAAGGTATGGGGTGTGGCGCGGGCAATCTGCCCGCGCCACACCCCATACGATATATCCTTAAGAACCTGTAGAGATTAGGTGCCTGACTCCCAGGAGTTGAGATACTTCTCCTGCTCAGGGGTCAGCGTGTCGATGCGAACCCCCATTGACTGGAGCTTCAACCGGGCGATCTCTTTGTCGATATCAGCCGGGATGGTGTAGACGCGAGGCTCAAGGTCCTTGGCAAGCTTGAGCATATACTCAGCACCAAGGGCCTGGTTGGCAAAGCTCATATCCATCACGCTCGCAGGATGACCCTCGGCGGCAGAGAGGTTAACGAGGCGACCCTCAGCCAATAGATAAACGCGGCGGCCATCGCTGTAGGTGTACTCATCAACGAAGTCACGTACGCGGCGCTTGTTGGTCGCCAGCTTCTCTAGCGCGGGGATGTTAATCTCATCATTGAAGTGGCCAGAGTTTGCAATCAACGCGCCGTTCTTCATATGCTCCAGGTGATCCTGGTCGATCACGTTAATGTCTCCGGTGACCGTCACGAGGATGTCACCGATCGCGGCGGCCTCGACCCCAGGCATGACGCGGTAGCCATCCATGACGGCCTCAAGCGCGCGTGTAGGATCGACTTCGCAGACGACCACGTTCGCGCCCAAGCCATGACCACGCGACGCGACACCGCGACCGCACCAGCCATAACCAAAGACGACCAGGGTACGACCCGCGAGCAGCCTGTTGGTCGAGCGAATAATGGCATCCAGTGTGCTCTGGCCCGTACCATAGCGGTTGTCGAACATATGCTTGGTATCAGAGTCATTGACGGCCAGCACGGGGAAGCGCAGCACCTCGGCCTTTTCCATGCTCTTCAGGCGAATGACGCCCGTAGTTGTCTCTTCCAGGCCCGCGACCACATTTTCTACCAGCTCGCTACGCGAGGTGTGCAGGATCGAGACAAGGTCACAACCATCATCCATAGTCATATTCGGCTTGTGATCAAGCGCCGCATTGATGTGGCGATAGTAGGTCTCCTCATCCTCACCCTTGATAGCATAGGTGGGAATACCGTACTCGCTTACCAGGGCGGCCGCGACATCATCCTGTGTCGAAAGCGGGTTGGAGGCGCATAGTACCAGGTCGGCACCACCAGCCTTAAGCGTAATCGCCAGATTCGCGGTCTCAGTTGTGATATGCAAGCAGCCAGACATGCGCACGCCTTTCAGCGGCTGATCTTTGATAAAGCGCTCGCGGATCAGGCGCAGTACAGGCATATCTTCCGCGGCCCACTCAATGCGGTCCTTACCGCGAGCAGCCAGCGAAAGATCCTTTACATCACCACGCGTTGAAATAGCCATTCTATAATTGTTCCCTTCTTAAACAACAGCAAAACTGAATAGTATTGTACAACAAATCGCTTCGATTGGCAGAGAGCCAGGTACAGGTTCTTAGCGCACGTTCCAGTGTGGATCAAAATGCGAATAGGCCACAAGCTCGTTATAACGCTGCTCGATATCCGCTATCGACAATTCGCGCAGACCATTGATACTAAAGTCACTACACGCAAAGGAGCCGATAATGTTGCCATGGACCACTGCACGCTTCATATCTTCCGTGCTATAGGCACCATTGGAACCAGGCTCAACCGTAGAGAGATAGCCAAGAAGGCCGCCCGCAAAGGCATCGCCTGCGCCAGTTGGATCGATGACCTCTTCGAGAGGATAGGCTGGAGCGCTAAAGTAGGTTGCATCCGCGCCAAAGAGGAGCGCGCCATAGCTTCCCAATTTCACCACCAGGTATTTCAAGCCCATATCCAGCAACTGGCGTGCGCCCGCAAGGATGCTCGCCTGCTCAGTATACTGGCGTACCTCTTCCTCACTCATAAGCAGGACATCGACGCGCTTGATGATCTCGGTCAACTCCTGGCGCGCGGTCGTAATCCATAGCTCCATCGTATCTAGCACGGTCAGGCGCGCATTGGGTGCCTGTTCTAAAACCTCCAATTGCAGGGAGGGCTGGATGTTTGCCAGGAAAAGCAGGGGGCTCTGGCGATAGGTCTCTGGAACGACCGGGTGGAAATCCGCGTACACACCCAGTTCAGTGTAGAGCGTATCGCGATGGTTCATATCCAGGTGATAGCGCCCACCCCAGGAAAACGTCTTGCCCTCCTGTATCTGCAAGCCACGGAGATCAATACGATGGCGTTGCCAGAATTCTAAATGCTCGCGGGGAAAATCACTGCCAACGATAGCGACCAGGTTGACTTCGTCATAGAGCGATGCCGCCGTCGCGAAAAAGGAAGCCGCGCCACCCAGGACGCGATCGGCTTTCTGAAAAGGGGTCTCAATAGCATCTAAGGCCACAGAACCCACAACAAGAATCGACACTACTTACAGCCTCCAAAAGAGTTTTCTTCATCAGAGGGGATTGTACCACGTTTTTCTATACAGGCGTAGCATCACTCAAGTGCTCAATCACACCATCGAGAAAGGCCAGTGTGCGGTGAAACTTCTCCTGCGCCATGTCACGGGCTGGGTCAGTCTGCAAGGACTGGTAGAGTTCAATAAAGCGCTCTTCAACATGCCGCAAGACCGCAGCCAGGACATCGCCATTCACCGCGCGATTGGGATAGCGCGCGCCAAACTCAATTAGCGAGGTTACAACCGCCAACCCACTCAAACGCCCCAATTTGTCGGCATCATAGAGAAGACGAGCCTCCACAGGAACGTCCGGATGGGTATCGCTCGTCTGCAAAGTGTGCGTTAGAATGATCTGTTCCACCTTTTGCGTCAGGGCATCAGGAGCCTGTTCGCGCTGCAAGAAAGAGAGAGCCATATCCGCTGACTTGCGATGGTGATCCGCAAAGCCATGCGCAACGTTAGAGATGTCATGCAAATATGCCGATACAACCAGCGCCTCCATATCGATAGGCGCAGCATCTTCTTGTACCTCCAACTGGAGGGCGAGCATTTTACAATTAGCGACTACCGCGCTGGCATAGCGCAATCCCTCACTCCCCAACACCTCTTCCACATACTGCGCGGTCGCATGTACAATATCGGTTTCCATCAGCAGAACCTCCCTATAGTCAATTTATGTATCGCCTTTGATTGTGCTCTGATCTATGCTTCCCAGG
Organism: Ktedonobacter sp. SOSP1-85; assembly: GCF_016587415.1. Taxonomy (GTDB): domain Bacteria; phylum Chloroflexota; class Ktedonobacteria; order Ktedonobacterales; family Ktedonobacteraceae; genus Ktedonobacter. Next base: position 1,481,224 of record NZ_BNJI01000001.1, read on the forward strand.
TGGGAAGATACGCTGTACCTGCTGGCATGCAGCAGTATTATCATTGCTCATGTTCGCGGAAAAGAGCGCATGTGCCACCCGGTTCTTACTCGGACTTGCTGGACATCATTTCCCGCAGTGAAGTTGTAAAGGGAGCGCGCGCCACACCGCAATCAGTAATGAGCGCCGTTATATATTCATGAGGAGTAACATCAAACGCGGGATTAGCAACCGTGACGTCCCAGGGCGCCACCCGCTCGCCGCGTATGCTCGTAACCTCTTCCGCATTCCTCTGCTCAATCGGGATCAGTTCACCGGATGCAAGCGTCAAATCAACCGTCGAGAAGGGCGCGACGACGTAGAACGGAATGTGATGGGCATGAGCCAGGACAGCCACGCTATATGTGCCTATTTTATTTGCCACATCCCCGTTCGCGGCGATACGATCAGCCCCGACAAAGACCGCCTTGATCCCCCCATGCCGCATAAAATGGCCCGCCATATTGTCAGTAATCAACGTTAAAGGAACCCCCGCTTGCTGCAATTCCCAGGCCGTCAGACGTGCCCCCTGCAACACGGGCCGGGTTTCATCCACAAACACATGCACATGCTTGCCTTGTTGCTGCGCAATATAGATAGGTGCAAGCCCCGATCCCATACCGCTGGTTGCCAGGGCGCCTGCATTGCAATGCGTTAGCAGCGTATCCCCATCCTGAATAAATTGCGCACCCAGCTCGCCCATACGTTTGCAAGAGGCCGCATCCTCATCCGCAATCTGGAGCGCCTCCTGCTGTAACAATTGAGCTAGTTGCCGCAGGGTCTCGACCTGTAGCTCATCAGAAGCACGCCGAGCGCAATCCTGCATGCGTTCCAGCGCCCAAAAGAGATTGACAGCGGTCGGGCGCGTTGCCCCCAGGAGTCGCGTGGCCTTGCCCAATGCAGCATAGGCCTCATGTAAGGGCATGCGCTCACCCTGCTCACGCCACAGGCGTTGAGCCGCCAGCGCCATCCCTAAAGCCGCCGTCACCCCAATTGCAGGCGCGCCCCGCACCTTTAAGGATACAATCGCCTCGGCCACCTCATGCTCATGGCGCAAACGCAGTACATTCACCTGCAACGGTAAGCGACTCTGATCCACCAGGCAGACAGCAGCCCCCTGCTCATCCTCCTCCCACCAGACTGTCCGTATCTGTTGGCGCTGGATTTGACTCTTCATAATGAGGACACAAGCCTCCTTCAAGATATTAGCTGGACACTAGACACCAGGGAGAGTTGCCGGGTATCGAAAAGAGGGAACATACGCCCTCTAAATACACCACCAGGCTCTGCTTTGGCAAAAGCCTAAAAGCTCCCTTAATGTAACGAGAGGGGAAAGTAAGTAAACACTGTCCGCCCAATAGTACTACACCATCATGCCAAAATAGCAGGAAATACCCTAAAGTATGCTACCATGATAGACGAAACATAGCATAACTGCAAGTCTCTTAAGACGACTTTAAACATGTTACTGATTGCAGTAGTTGTCCGTTCCACTAGACAGAAGGATGAAGCCATCCCGACAGGTGTACGCACCTGGTCGTGTTATGTTGCCCATTTATGGATGCTTATCTCTTGCTTGGAACGGACAAGGTGATAATTTGTAGCCATCGAAGGGATAACAACGCATGGCCCGGGTGGAAACAAAGGAATGTACTTGGTCCTTTGAGCAAATCTACGACGAATATAAGACAGCTATTTATAACTATGTCTATCATTTAGTGGGTGACCGCGAACAGGCTGACGATCTAACGCAAGACACGTTCTTGAAGGCCTTTCGCGCCCTTCCTAAAATGGATTCTAATCTCAAATTGTCGGCCTGGCTCTATCGTATCGCGACGAATACCGCTTATGATGCGCTCCGTCGTCGCAAGTTGATTGCCTGGTTACCCTGGCAAGATCTCGATCATGAACCAGCCGATGTTGAGAGCGCGGATCCACAGGAAATTTATGGCACCACTGAGCTGGTACGTGCCGCGCTTCGCCGTATGCCTCAACAATATAGGGCGGCCCTCATCCTCTATACACAGGAGGGGTTCTCCTATAGCGAGATCGCACACACCCTCAACATCGCTGAGAGCGGCGTTAAAATGTACCTATCGCGCGCGCGTCAGTCCTTTCGAGAGCATTATCGGTCCTTGGAACAGGGAGGAGCGGCAAAATGAAATGCGAGCAGGTCAAGGAACTTCTTAGCCCCTACCTTGACGCACAGCTCGCAGCCGATATCTATCAACAGATAACCTGCCACCTTCAATATTGCCGCTCCTGTAGTGAGGCACTTGCGGATTTTCGCTATTTTGATACTCTACTTGCCCGCATCCCGCGCGTCGCACCAGATGCCTCACTCTATGCACACATCTTCACCTCGCCCTCCCGCCAGGTGTCCAGTGGCGCATACGCATCTTCACATACACAGCAGCAAAATACTACCGCAACGTCTCTCCCTCGCTTCGCCAGGGCAGGGCGTCCACACCTCGTCGCCTTACAGGGAGGGCGCGACCACATCCCTTCTGTCACAACACGACGAGCCAACGATGAGCGCGAGGTCAATACCGATAAAGTCGCGCTCCCACCAGGCATCCGCCCTCTGCAACCCATCACACCTTCCCACTTACAACCACAGCATTCCATGAAACCTGGGACCCAACAAGGCCGTCCACTCACCTTGCTGCTGTTTCTTGGGGCACTCTTTCTCTCCTTCCTCGCAGGCCTCCTCATTGGCATTTATCTATGGACGCCCGTACTGAGCCACTTCATCTAAATGGATTGTTTTCGACGTCCGGGAGCCCTACATTCTCTTTGGTTTCTTTCCTTCCTGCATTTGGCAAAACAAGATTCCTGAAGGGAAAGGCTGACGTTATCTTGAAACGTGCAAACCTGCAAAAGAGATTTTTCTGTTTTTTTACGTTTTTCACCCTCTTTAATTACTATTTTCAACGAATTTCTGTAGAAACAGAAATTTGACCTTAAAAGTGATAACTATTTGCGTTCTTATACGTTATAATACATAGGCCTGGGATGGAGAGCGGGGTGTGCGTGAGCAAGCAGATCCACCTCGACGAGCAGCTTGTAGCGTACATCTACTTTTCCGTGAGACCTTTTCCCCATGGGGTCTGCACGCGCACCTTCCTGGAGCTTCGTGTGTGCAAGTTTGCGTACACGTGGTAAGGGGAGGACGAGCTGGCACCCCGTCCTCTCCTTACTTTTCACGGTGTTAGAAGGGGTCGCATGCGTTTTCTATCAAGATTATTCAAGACAAAGTTAATAAATGAACAACGACCAACATCAGCTCCACCCTCAAGTCCACATGATGCATTAGAAGCAGAACATGCCTCCAGTCAGCTTACCCAGTCGCTAGCACATGAAAATCAAGCCATCGTCGAGCAAATGAACCACCTCCTGCTCATGAATGATGCTTTTATTTCGACACTCCATCTTGAGCCACTCCTTGGTGAGATTGTCTCACGCCTGGGAACCATCATGCAGTCTACCCATATCGCGTTGCTGCTCTATGGCCGTGAGATGCCTGTGCCCTGGGCTGTTGCCCACTGGGAGCGCCCAACAACAGAGAACGGTGCACGGGCACAAGCTAGCGCAGGCGTGACTCCATTCAATGGCATACGCTTTGCCCAGGCCAAAAATATTAGCGTCTACGCCGACCCAAATCGCGATATTACGCTTGCCGTCACAACAAAGATGGCCGCCTTGCCCGCGCGTGGTAGCATAGCATATAACATGCCAGAGACCAACACCAATAGCGCTTTCGCGTCTCCGTTCCCCTCATCAGGGGGAATAGAGGCAAGCCGGACTCCCATTCCAGGCTCAGCCCTGCGCGAGCTGGATATGCTCCTGGCACACCTGGTTATCCAGAGTCAGAAAATCACCTATGGCGAGGATGTCACACTCGTCTACCAGGAGAGCCAGGAGCACTGGGCCGAGCTGGCGCTTGAGATGGGGTACCATTCTGTGATCGCGGTCCCGCTCTTGCTCCAGGATCAGGCAATTGGCGCAATAATGCTCTATGCGCAGGAGCCACGGCCTATTCGTAACCACGAAACCTTCCTGCTCAGCTCAGCCTCTATTCAGGCTTCAATGGCCATCCAGAATACGCTGCTCTTCTCCGAACTCAAGGAGAAAAACTCAGCCCTGGAACAGGCAAATCACTTAAAGTCACAATTTCTGGCCAATGTGACACATGAATTACGCACGCCCCTGCATAGTATTATTAGCTATGGCGCCCTACTGCTGGAAGGCTATGTCGAGGGTGAGCTAAGCTCAGAGCAGGAAGAACACATTCAATTTATGGTCCGGCGCGCCGAAGACCTCTCACACCTGGTCGACGATATGCTTGACCTCTCAAAAATTGAGGCCGACCGCATCGAGATGAAGCCGGAGGCCCTTGAGCTGAACGTTAGCCTGAGCGAAGTCGTCAATCAACTCAAGCCCATGGCGCTCAATAAAGACCTGTACCTTAACCTGGAGTGCGACCCCCAGGTTCCCAAAGTGCTTGCGGACAGCCATCGCCTGCGCCAGATCGTACTCAACCTGGTTTCAAATGCCTTAAAGTTTACCGAAAAAGGGGGCGTGACGATCCATTGCCAGCATATGCCCGAACGCGCCCAGGTCCTGATCTCGGTGCATGACACCGGTATTGGCATCTCGCCAGCCGCCCTGGGATATATCTTTGAAGCGTTTCGCCAGGCCGATGGAAGTACAACGCGCCGCTTTGGCGGTACTGGCCTGGGCCTGACCATTGCGCGAAAACTGATCGAGTTACAGGGCGGGGAAATAGCCGTCGAGAGCATTCCTGGCCGAGGATCAACCTTTGCCTTTACCTTGCCCGTCGCCGCATCCGTTAGCCCGTCTACACACACACCCGAAGCGCAGCGCCCATTGGCGTAAAATCAGAACCAGACAAAAACCATTGACAGACTACACATCAGGAGAGGTAGATAGTGATGTTTAAAAGTACGCCACCAGCCACACCACAACGTACCATCCTCATTATTGAAAATGAGATCTCAAACCGCATCTTGATTGAACGCGTGTTATCGACGCGTGGCTATCGTTGTATCTCGGCCTCCAATGGACGCGAGGCCCTCTCCATTCTTGATCGTGAACACGCCGATCTTATCCTGACTGATCTCTCCATGCCCGTGCTGGATGGCTATCGTACTACCCAGCTCATACGCTCTCGGCCCGACATGCAGCAGATACCCATTATCGCGGTTACTGCCTACGCCTTACATGACGAAGGAGAGGCTGCCCGCGAAATCGGATGCACAGAGTACCTGACCAAGCCTTTCAAGCCACGCCAGCTGCTTGAAATTGTTGAGCGACTGCTTCCCTGAAGAGATAGTCTATAGTAAAAATAAGCGCTTTGACCTTGCGGAAAGCTGGCAAACTGCAATATCATACAGAGTGTACCCATCCCATACATACGCGACAATCTTAGCCGCGGTGTTTATTTGTCCTCTATCGCCCGATTCAGCCTTGAACAGTAGCGATAGCAGAGAAGGCAATCTTCTCGTCTTGCGAACCAGGAGCCAGAACCCGTATCAAGCGACGAGAAGGTTCCTAGAAGGTGTTTGTATGGATCTTCTTGTAACAACCCAATCCTTAAACAAAATCTCAAGCGATGTCCTCGTCATCACGGCCACGCGTGCCACTGGTGAGGCAAAGGGCATCCAGCTCTCCTCCTCCGGACAGGCCATTGACCAGGCCCTGGGTGGCGTCATTAGCGAATGTGGCACAAACGAAGAGTTCAAGGGCAACACGGGTGAACTGCTCTCCATCCACACGCTGGGGAAGCTAGCAGCTAAGCGCATCCTGGTTGTTGGTCTTGGCGCAGCAGAGAAGGTCGAGCCACAGGCGCTACGCAAAATTGGCGCCAGCATCGTCCGTCACCTGCATAGCACCAATGCCCGCAGCGCGACCCTGGCCCTTGCAGAGGGTTCCGCGGTCTCAGAGGCCGCGCAGGCCCTGACCGAGGGTCTTTTCCTCGGTGCCTACGCGTTCCGCAAGTACCAGCAGAATCAGAACGGAGAGCGCAAGCTCAAAGACGTTCAACTACAAACCTCCGAGAGTAATAAAGCTGCCGTCGAAGAGGGCGTGCAGAAGGGCAAGATCTTCGCGGAAGCCACCAACTTTGCCCGCGATCTCGTCAACGAGCCTCCACGCGTCCTGACCCCCACCGAGCTTGCCAACCGGGCCAGCGCCATGGCGCAACAATACGGCCTGGAGTGCGAGATCTTCGACCAGGCGAAGATTGAATCTCTAGGCATGGGTGGCATCCTTGGAGTCACCCAGGGCAGTGTCGAACCACCACACTTCATCATTCTGCGCTACCGTGGCGCCCCTGAGAGCCAGGAGAAGGGTCTGGCCTTCGTCGGCAAGGGCATCACCTTCGATAGTGGTGGCCTCTCCCTTAAGCCCGCTGGCAGCATGGAGACGATGAAGAGCGACATGGGTGGTGCCGCCGCCGCTATCGGTGCCATGCAGGCCATCGCCGCGCTCAAGCCAAAAACCAATGTCACGGCCTTCGTGCCCACCTGCGAAAATATGCCCAGTGGAAGCGCCTTCCGTCCAGGCGACGTATTACGTCTCATGAACGGCAAAACTATTGAGATTCTCAATACCGATGCCGAGGGGCGCCTCATCCTGGCCGATGCGCTCTCCTATGCTTCACAGGAAGGTCATTCACCAATCATCGACCTGGCAACGCTCACAGGTGGTATCGTCGTTGCGCTCGGTAACGTCATGTCGGGCCTCTTCAGCAATGATGAGGGTCTACAGCAGGAGATCATTGCGGCAGGCCAGGCCGTAGGTGAGAAATACTGGGCCATGCCCCTCGACGAGGAATATGGCGAACTGGTCAAGAGCGATATCGCTGACGTCAAACAGACAGGTGGTCGCGGCGCCTCCTCTGTGACGGCGGCCAAGATCCTCGAACATTTTGTGGGCAACGGCGCGAAGTGGGCGCACCTGGATATTGCAGGCACAGCCTTCTCTGAGAACGCCAAAAACATGGAGAAAGGCGGCACAGGCTTCGGTGTCCGCACCCTGACAGAACTGGCCCTCAGAAGCGCACGCTAGGCGCGTCATACGCCAAAATCAGGAAACAAGAGAGGCCCTCGCTCCCTAACATATACGTCAGGGAGTGAGAGCCTCTCTCTGTACCTGACATTTCAGGTACGCGTCTGATCCTTCACTAATCGAGTTTAATGCGTGGATCAACGACGGTGTAGAGCAAGTCAGAGATGAGGTTGCCCAGAACGACACAGGCCGCAACCAGCAACACTGAAGCTTGAATGACAGGATAATCACGGTCGTTAATGGCCTGCAAGCCAGTTGAGGCCACACCAGGGATATTGAAGATCTGCTCAATAAAGAATGTACCAGCAATAACCAGGCCAAAGGCCAGGCCAATCGAGGTCACCAGCGGAATGAGAGCATTGCGGAAGGCGTGACGATAAACGACGACACGCTCAGCCAGGCCCTTCGCACGAGCGGTACGCACATAATCCTGGCGCAGGGTCTCCAGGAGCGTCGTACGCGCGTAACGTGAATAGAACGCAAAACCAACAAGCGCGAAAATGAGAATGGGGAAAAGCTTATACTTGATGTCATCAGGCCCGTACTGCCAGAGTTGGCCCCAGTTTGCCACCGGCCACTGGGCACCAGTCCATTTGTCGAACCAGACAATGCCTACCTGGGCGAAAATGGCAACAATAAACGTTGGCAATGCCCAGCATACCAGGGCGATACTCATCAATAGGGTATCAACCCATTTATTGGCCTTCAAGGCGCTGACGATACCAACAGGAATACCAAGCACCAGGGTAAGTACAGTCCCCCAGAAGCCCAATTCAGACGAGTAGGGGATACCCTGAAGAATCAGTTCAGAGACGGGGCGTCCCTGGGTATGGTAAGAATACCCAAAGTCCAGGTGAACGGCGCCAGTCAAAAAGCGCCAATACTGCTGGTACCAAGGCTGATCCAGGCCATACTGATGTCTTAAGGCCGCATAAAGAACGGGATCCTGGTGCTGACCCAACAGTGCCCGGATGGGGTCGCCAGGAGCAAGATAACCTAGAATGAAGGTAATAAACGAGACGCAGAGAACGACGAAGAGAAATCCAATGAGCCGCTTCACAAGAAATTGAACCATGGTGTACTCCTTTTCGCGGAGGAAAGTACTTTGACAGAGGTGTCGGGCGATGGCCTACAATTTCTCAAATATTTCTATTTGCTGCCATTCACTATATTTACCAGATTTTCTACGTTCTGGCAAGAGAAATTGAGGGAAATAGCCAAACATTTCCTACTAAAAACAGTTGTTGCTTGTAGATTGCTACTATTCTATCAGGCTGGTTCTTTCAATTTATATATACTACGTCTCATAGCAGAACAAACATCACCATTTCTAGCAGAAAGTCATCCTTCATCTCCTCTGGTGTTTGTCTCGGCTTGCTACGCGAGCCGAGGGGTAAGGTGTGTGCGTGGAAAACGGCCATGCGGGCCGTTTTCCACGCACACACCTTACCTTATTTTGTGCTATACTGTGAGCCATGAAAATTCGCATTCGCTATTTTGCCTCCTTACGCGAGGTTACAGGCCAGAGCGACGAGCTACTGGATATGGCCGATGGAACGAGCATCGCTGAGATCAAAAAAAACCTGGTGACGCGCTATCCGCGTTTACAGGACATCCTGGAGCGCTGCCTCTGCGCGCTCAATCGCGCCTATGTCCCGCCGGAGACAGCATTGCATGAGAACGACGAGCTGGTCTTTATTCCGCCTATGGGTGGCGGGAGCGAGCCACAAGACAATGGCGCGTCGTAAACAATCCATCAGAGACGTCAGGAGAGATATATGGAGCCTATTATCCAACTAACCCATGCGCCCCTTGAGCGTGACGCGCTTGTTGCCGCGGTCAGCCATCCCAGCGTAGGCGGCATCGTCGTCTTCGAAGGGGTTGTACGCGACCATGCGCGCGGAAAACAGGTACGCCACCTGGAATATGAGGCCTATGAAGAGATGGCACGCCAACGCATTCAGGAGATTATTGCTGAGGCAGAACAGCGCTGGGGAGTCGAGCGTGTCGCCGTCGCACATCGCTTTGGACGCCTGGAAATCGGAGAGGCCAGCGTGATTATCGTCGTCGCCAGCCCTCACCGCGCCGAAGCCTTCGATGCCTGCCGCTATATCATCGATACGCTCAAAGCCAGCGTTCCTATCTGGAAAAAAGAGGTCGCCACCACTGGAGAGGAATGGGTAGAAGGTTAGCCCCAACCTTCTACCCATTCCTCTCCACATCGCCCCATCGATCTTCCTTCATCCAGAGTATTTCTTCCTGGCATATATCCCCCAAAGCGCCTTTTTTATGGTATATTTTAAGTAAAGAAAACTCCCTTACAATTAACAATGAAGAGTTCAGAGAGTTCAAGGATTTCATTAAAAAAGCCGCCCTGCCGTGTTCGCCAACGACCTGAGACAGGTCCCCGGATGAAACTTGGAGATCGTTGATGAACTTATTCGAAAAACAGACTCAATTGACTCAGCTCTTTGCGCAGAATCCCGTTAATGCCGCCTACCTGACGGGTTCGCTCTCCAATCGCGCCTCCTTTGGTCAGCTTAGTGATGTTGATATCGCCATTCTGCTCATGGACCAGGTCAAAGCCGATCAGTTTCTCGACTACCAGCTCTACTTCTTCAGCGAGTTGGCCAAACGCCTGGAGTCCGAGAGTATAGATGTCGTCATTCTCAACAAGGCTTCTCTCCTCTTAAAGTCTCAGATCATCAAATATGGTCAGATCCTCTTCAGCCGCGATGAGCGCCAGCGAATCCTCTTCGAGTCGCGCGCCGTCATGGCCTACCTCGACTTTAAGAAATTTGATGAGATACAGAATCAAGCGCTTAGTCGTCGCTTACGTGGCCCCGCACGCCAGCCTGTCGATCCTGAACTTATCCGTCCACCACTCGCAAAACTTAGGGAGGCTATCCGCATTCTACGTAACTTGCAGGCCGAACCACGCGAGACATTCTTAAACGATCATCGCCTCTATGGACTGGCCGAGCGCTACCTCCAGCAGGCAATCGAGAACTACCTCTACATCTGTAGCGTCTTCGTGACCGCAATGGGGCTGCCCAAACCTGATGATTTCCATAATCTACTCAGCAGCCTCGCGGCGCAGCAGCTTATCCCACGCACGTTAGCCTTCCGTCTGGAGTTGCTCACTAATCTGCGCGAAGAGCTGCTTCGCGCGACCTCGCCTCAAACACGAGAGCTGGTCTACGAACATCTCCAGTATCGCCTGGAAACTCTGGAGGAGTTCAGCACCGCAATCGAGGCTAACCTCTAACCTCGCGCCTGGGTAAAAGAAATGAAGCCTCCTGGAAGCATACGGCTTTCAGGAGGCTTCATTTCTTTTATTGTTTGGAACCGCTAGGCCCCGGTCGCGGAACGTAGTTCCCGGGCCTGGATGCGGGCCTCCTCAGCCTCGTCGCCGCGTCCAAGTGCGTCATAGACCTGGGCCAGCGTCTCATAGGCTACTGTGAGCGAGGGGTCCATGGCGATGGCTTGCTGCGCATACTCCAGGGCCTCGTCGTAGCGCTTCTCCGTCAGCAGGGTGTCTGCCAGGTCGTTATAGTAATCGGCATTCAACGGATCGGCATCAATGGCGTTGAGATAGTTTTCAATCGCATCATTGGGGCGATTCAAACCATCATAGGCCACAGCGAGCTGATAGTACCCTTCAGGGTCGTCCTCAAAGCGCTCCAGCAACTGATGAGATACGCGCATCGCCTCATCATGACGCCCCAGTGAGTTGTAGGCCTCTGCCAGGCCCGCGAAGGCAGCTGCGAGATCATCATCCTGCAACAGCCCCTCGCCTGTATCCACCATGTTCTGGTAGATGGGGAGCGCATCGGCATAGCGATCCGCCTCCAGGTAGGCCTCCGCCAGGCTGAAGCGTGCCGTTGTGCGCTGCGCATCCAGCTCGACCGCACGCTCATATGCGACGATAGCCTCATTTGTACGGTCTTGTAAGGAGCGCCAGAAACCCAGTTTCTCCCATACGTCGGGATCCTCTGGGTACTGGTTCGCGATACGCTGATAGATCTCTGCCGCCTGCTCGGCATCACCCATCTGTTCGTACACTGCCGCGAGCATATCGTAGCCAGCACGCCCCTGGGGATCAAGCGCGATCATCTGATTGGCCAGCGAAAGCGCCTCGTCATAGCGATGCATATCAAGCTGAATACTTGCCAGTTCCGCATAGCGCGTGGGATCGGCGGGATCCTCATCGATGCGGTGCTCCTGCTCCATCATACGCCGGTACTGGTCATTCACGCGCTCGCGCACGTCACGCAGATTGTCAGCCGCCAGCGTATTATCTGGATTGAGCATCAGGGCCTGCCGATAGGCCTGAATAGCATCACGATAGAGGTTTTGCAACCTGTAGGTATCACCTACGCTCAAATAGAGTTCGTCGCTCTGGGGGTCCAGCTCCAGGCCCTGCTGGAACGTCTCCAGTGACTCCTCATACATGCCAATCTCGCCATAAAGATTGCCCAGATTGATGTAGGAATCGATCAGGTTTGGATCAAGATCAATCGCTCGACGATACCCGGCAATGGCCAGCTCTGTATCGCCGAGATACTGCTGTGCCAGGGCGAGATTGTAACGCGCACGCGCATCCTCAGGATCAGCCGCCACGGCACGCTCAAAGCATTCCGCGGCGGTCTCATAGTCTTCGTTGGCCGCGGCATTATTGCCGCGGTCAGTCCAGGCCTGTCCATCCGCCGGATCAGGCTCGCGCATCTCCTCGCGGCTGACAAAGTGCAGCGGAAAGGTATTATTGCTCGACCCGGAGTTTTGTGTATCTTGCTCGTTATCCATCATTCTCTCTTTTACTTCTCATTATTGCACTGCAGACAAAAAAGTCCACATACATCATGCCACAACAACGCTACCAGATCACACATGCTCTACTTCTGTTATAAGTAGGCGCACCCACCTCAACATACTGTAACAGCCGTGCTGATCGGGATACAAGGTATGGTACATGCCCAGCAATAATGGATTTACTTCTTCTCCGAAAACCTGAGCGCGCTTGTCCCCGAAAGGGGGAAGCGCTAGTCACGTGAGTGACGTTGGATTTCGGAATAAGATCTTACTTGGTAACGCGCAAAGTCAAACGATATTCGAAACGGTCGCTGGGATAAAATGCCTCGGTAAAAGCAATGGGCGCTCCCGTCTCATCAAAGGTCGTGCAGGCTGAGCGCATACCACACTCGTTCTCTTTAATACGCAGCAATTCAGCCTCGCGCTTCGAAGGCAGATCGCCTTTAAAGGCGTGTTCAACCATGTAGGGAACAAGTCCTTCGGTTGACATCAAGTGATAGAGAGAACCATCTCCCGCCTCTTTCGCACGCTGGTAGAGGTTGGCCGAACGAGGATAGGGCAGATAGTTCACTTCATACGCTACTGGCTCATCATTGGCCGTGCGCAGACGCTCCAGGCGCACCACCTGCTCCTCATCGCTCAGGCGCAATTGCTCGCGCACCTGTTGTGAGCCACGTACCAGTTCGCTGACGAAAAGCATGCCTCCAGGCTTCAGACCACGGCGGCGCAGTTCCTCAGAGAAGCTGGTCAACTCACTGGCGACGCGCTGCTGCACGCGTGGCTCACAGACAAACGTGCCCCGCCCATGCTGTCGATACAACAACCCTTCATGTACCAGTTCGGTCAATGCCTGGCGTACGGTCGCACGGCTTACATGATATTGCGCCACCAGCTCCGGCTCCGATGGTATCGCCGTATGCGGCGCGAGATGGCCTGCCTGAATCTGCTGTTTAAGCACTTCCTTTAGCTGATAATACAGTGGCAGTGGATTTGATCGTTCCAAAATTGGCATATACGGTTCCCCTTATGTCCATACAACAGTTAAAAATGAGATATGTATTGTATGTGTATGGGAAGAATAATATCACAAAAAAAGGAAAGCGTCGAGTGGTAATACGGGCAAAAATGCAATCTGGCCCCCGAAGGGGCCAGATTTATGGTATAGGTTTACGCGGTAGCAGCGCCATTTCCCGCCAGAATGCGGTCGATGTCGGCCTTCAATTTCGCGGGCTGCGCAGCACCGACCATGCGGCCAATGAGCTCACCACCTTTGAAGACCAGCAGGGTGGGAATCGCCTGCACACCAAACTGGCGCGGCACGTTGCCGTTCTCATCCACATCCATCTTCGCGAATACCAGTTTCCCCTGGTACTCATCGCTCAGGCGCTCGTAGTGGGGGGCGATCATGCGACAGGGGCCGCACCAGGCTGCCCAGAAGTCCACGATAACAGGCGTTGAAGACTTCAACACCTTCTCCTCAAAATCCTGGTCGCCAACATAAATGAGATTGCTATGTGTGCTCATACTCTCTTTTTGCGACGTCAACCCCCATTTCCAACGCTCTTTCCAATTAGAAGGGGAAAACGCCACGCTCCTTTCTCTCTTCACTTTATTTTTTGCGGGCCAGGCGCAAGAAAAACGCTGGCTACATCAGTTTTTTAACGGATACAATCGCGCAACTACTGCGGCAATATCACAGTTTTGTGATATTGTAAGGGTACCCCTGGCTTCTCCGCCTGGCCCCAGTTTTTTAATGATCGAAGCGGCGTTTCTACCAGTAACTTTTGACCGCTACTCAGGAAAACAAAACCTTCCCTCATTCTATTCCAGGTTTTTCCCATGAGCTTGCGCGTCTCGCGACAACCCACCACCAGTATATACGCTCAGCAGGAAAAAGTGAAATGCTTCCCCTTACCGAATGAGCACGCCGGTAAGAGGCAGAAAAAAACAGGGGCGACGCATGTTGCGTCGCCCCTGTTTTTTTCTGCCTCTTACCGATTATTTCCACGCTGGAAGATCGAGAGGATCTCCAGGATGTACAGGAAGAGGTTTAGAACTGTCAAGAAGATGGAGATTGTCAGGCCAATCGCGTTTGGCGTGGTATCGGCCATATACTTGGCGCGCTGAATATAGAACAGCACAAAGCCCGAGAAGATGGCCACGCCCACAAAGGCGATCACGGTATAGAAAAGTGGCGAACGGAAGAAGAAGCCGATCAGGCTGGCGACAATCAGCAGGATTAAGCCCCAGAAGAGATAATCTCCCAGGCGCGAGAAATCGCGCTTCGTCGTCCAGGCATACACACCCAAACCAATTGAAGCCACCGCCGTAATGGCAAACGCCTCAAAGAGAATGCCCGATGCATTATGCAGGTAATAGCCCAGCAAGGGCGCCAGCGACAGGCCCTCTATGAAGGTGAAGCTGTAGAGCAGGAAGAGATTGATACCGGGTCGCTGAATAAGAAACTGGAGCACGATCAGCAAGACCAGTCCCAACAGGGCAAACAGAATCGAGGCCCCACTAGACAGACCAATGGCAATGCCGAAAAAGGCGCCAATCGAGGCCACCAGGAACGAGAGGCCCAGCATATTGAGCACTTTGGCCATCAAGCTGCTGGACTGGGCCGCTGTATTGCTATACCCATAGGGCAACGTTTGATACCGATAAGGCGAATCAAAGCGGCTCCTGCGGCGATTGCCGCCACCGTAGGGATTGCCATAGGGGTCTCCGCCGTACGGATTATTGTTTCTTGGATTGTACATAAGTCTACCTCGCAGACAAATCTAGCAAAAGCACACGCTCTCTTCTATTAGAGCATACGGCACATGCTCTTTGCCAGCATACAGGGGCAGGCCGCACATCTCTATTGCGCGCCTTTACACGTCCACTCACTAGCATATACGTACATAGACGGCTTGAAGTTGCTTCTCTTTCCCTCCAAACCGGCCCACAGACCACGCTAACAGAGCGCGTACAGCAAAGAGAACCCCACATAGGCATCCAGAAAACTAGCGCAAGGTCTGCGGAGGCAGGAAGGCGTTGCCGCTCGCGCCTTGTGCCTCTAGCTCACGTACGGGCTGTATGCCTGGAGCAGCGTCGGGTATATTTGTGATACTGCAAGCTGGATGCTTGGTATCGGCATGCCAATATAAAACGCTCCCATTTGGCTTATACATCGGGCTTTTACAACGGGGACAGAGAAATGTTACCGGGACATCCTGGTCCATGGTCATATGGCACTCCCTCATATCGTCCTAAGCAAGCTAAAAGAGCAGTACGATATCAGTACAATATGCGCGACACGACTACGGCAGACGACAATACATATGACAGTTATCCACGATGCATAAGAATGCTATAGGGGCACATTTTGCGCCCCTATCCCTCAACTGGATACTCGATCTTGTCGGGGAACATGCCCAGGAAGACGTAGAGAGGCACCCATACCCTTGCCACCATTCACTTCAACCACTAGAAAACGAGCCGCTACATTACACTCCACACACCACATATTTCGCAGAACGCGACACCGACCTCGCCAAAGTTCTTACTGCGCGTATTCCAGTTATCATAGACAATTGCCAGAGAGCCACAGCTCCAGCAGCGCGCGCGCCCACCAGCTTTACTCTCTTGCGCCAGTTTCTGTAATAGCGTCTTACGCGCCTCGTCTGAGCCGGTATAGCTAGGGTTATATGCCAGGTGTAACAGGTTCCCCAGCGGCAAATTGATCTCGTGAGTTGGCGTCGGCAATGCGGGTGGGGTCACCACTGGCGCAGGCGGCGGAGTCTGAGGAATCGCCGGCTGGGTCGGACCATTGAGCGCATTGGCGGACGACAAAGGAGGGCGACGGAAAGTAGGGCGGCGCGTAACCGGAGGAGGCGTAGACTCCATTGCAGGCGGATACTCGGGCCGATCCCCTCTAAACTCGGAGCGATGCTCACCGTTGAAAGGCGGCACAACGCCCGTAGACTGGTTGGGTGCTGCCTGCTGATAAGGAGGGTAATTGACCTCACCACTTGCCCCACCCGTTCCATTCTCGGCGGGAGCTGACTTCTTCTCACTTGTTTGCTCGGTGGCGGGCGTCTCCACAGCCTCAGCAGCGTTCTCTGCTTGCTCAGCGGGATTCTGGTTAGTATTCTCGGGCTGTTCAGGTGGATTAGCACGTCTACGTCGAGTTATTGGCATTGGGGTACGCTCCATACAGAAGATAAGTGTGTACACTGAAAGAATGTAGCACCTGTATTATATCACAGCACGTAGAGATGAAAAAGATGCCGGACAACAATGGGAGCAAGCTCGCTCCTCTGTCTATCGAAACGTTGCTTGCCCCATAGATACGCAAATCGAAGATATGGTGGTGCCATCCCGCTTCAGCGCGGGTACTAACCTCGATTGAAGAACTCAGCGTTGATCTTAATGTAGCTCTTCCACTCGTCAGGAACAGCCGACTCTTCAAAGATGGCTGTCACCGGGCAAGCGGGTTCACACGCGCCGCAATCGATGCACTCATCAGGATTGATGAAGAGCTGCTCCGCTTCTTCATATCCAGGCTCGTTAGAAGAGGGATGAATGCAGTCAACGGGACAAACATCGACACAGGATGCATCCCTGACACCAATGCAGGGCTGAGTAATCACATAAGCCATGTCCAGCTATCCTCCTCTTGGCCTACTATGCAAGCCAAAGCCAACATAGCGGCTAAGTTCTATTTTTAGTCTGTTTCAGTATAGAGGGTTGTGCAAGCGATGTCAAATGCAATCCCTTTCTCTGGAGCACCTTCACGCCTGCGGAGATCAGGAGAATAGTGTGTAGTGTGAGGTGCGGCTGTGGTCGCACCTCACACTACACACTATTCTCCTTGACAGAGGCTCTCCTCCATGCTTATAGTTACTTTAAAAAGGGATATTTTACCATGCATTCGCAAACGGCCGCATCTAGCTCGTACCGCAAGGAGCTCGGAGATGGGCTGGTGCTACGCTGGTCAACGCCAGCCGATACAGAACGCCTCACGCAACTGGCAGCGCATGTCTTCCGCGACAAAGCCGAGGAGCCTCCAAACGAAGATATGGGCGCGTACGCACGCGCTCTTATGCAGGGCGATCACCCTCTTATGAGTCCCTACGACTATGGGCTCGTTGAAGATACCCACAAAGAGGGGAATCCTGTCATCGCCTGCGCCTGTCTCTGGCGGCATGAGTGGGAATACGAAGGCCTGCGCTTCCCGGTGGGGCGTCCTGAGGTTGTGGCTTCCGACCCCCAGTATCGCAATCGTGGCTTGATTCGCGAACTCTTCGCGCTCCTGCACGCGCGCAGCGAGGCTGAGGGGCATCCCGTACAGGCCATTACTGGTATCCCCTATTTCTACCGCCAATTCGGCTATGAGTATGCGCTTGACCTGGGTGGAAGTTGTACCATCAACCTGGCGCTCCTGCCACAACTCAAAGCAGGTGAGCAAGAGACTTGCCAGTTTCGGCGCGCCACACGTGCAGACATCGACTTCATTCAGCACTGCTATACTCGCCGCCAGGCCGATAGCATCGTCTGGAACAGCCTTCCCGATGCCTTCTGGCAATACCACATTGACGCCTGGCATCAGGTTCCACTCAATGTGCATAATGATTTGCAGATTATTCTTGATCCAGCCGGAGAACGCCTCGGCTACATCTTCGCCATGGCACGTCGTGGGGGACCCAGGTTCACCGTGTGGGCCATGGATATCGCGCCAGGTGTTAACGCACAGCAAATCATGCCCTCGCTTTTGCGCGCACTCAAAGCTCTGGGCGAACAGGCCATTGTGACACAGGCAAATGTTGGGCCACTACAAAAGCTCTCGCTCAGCCTGGGAGGCTCGCATCCACTTTATACCGTAATCAGCAAACAACTGGTACCCATTATAAACAAACCATACGCCTGGTATGTACGGGTACATGATCTTCCAGCCTTTCTCTACCGCCTAGCTCCAGTTCTAGAGCGCCGTCTAGCCACCTCGGCCCTCGCAGTATACAGCGGTGATCTCAAACTGAATTTCTACCGCGATGGCGTACAGCTCACCTTCAAGGCGGGGAAGCTTGAGCAGGTCACGCCCTGGCGTGTCCCCATCTATGAAGCGGACGCAAGCGCTAGCTTTGCCCCCCTGGTCTTCCTGCAACTACTCTTTGGGTATCGCAGTTTAGAGGATCTGCGGTATGCCTTTCCCGATACCAATGTTGCCGATGAAGCCGAGGCGCTGCTTGGCGCACTCTTCCCCACACGCCCCTCGTTCGTATTTGGCTAAGAATAATGGGGAATGTGATACGCCCTGGCAGCCGCAGGCTGCCAGGGCGTATCACATTCCCCATTATTCTTAGTTCAGCGGCTCTTGCTTCTTCAGTGAAAGGACATGTAACTGCGAGAAAGCAACCTCGGTATCCTTCTCCTCCACATACAAGCCAATCTGACCATTGGTCAGCAGGGCAGCCCCTGGCAAGCTATCGGTTACCGCCGATCCTACATTCTGGTCATTAATCATAAAACGAAAGGTCGAACCAGAGGCCTCAACATGGAGCTTGTTCTGCTTCCCCATTCCAATGTTGAGCATGGGGGCCGGACCTGAATCCAGCGTCGTCCAATGATGACTGGCGGTGCTATCGTAACGCAAGAAGATGTACTGTCCATTATCTGAGGTAAGAACCTCAAAGAGATAATAACGCGCCTGGTCCGGGTCGGCACGCAGGACAAGACCATAAAAGTCGCCGCCATCAGCAGGCGAAGGGGTGCGTACCTCCTGAGTCACGATGTCCAGGCGAAAATCGCTAAACTCTTGCTGCTGATACAGTGAGATCAAGGGAATCTGTTGCGGTAACGTATTCACTACATGATAGCGCGCACTCGTCTTGTCAAAGAAAAACGATTGGCTCAAAGGCCATGCCGAGTGCTCAGAAAAAAGGTCTGGGCTGGAGACCACTGGCGTTCGGACCTCCCCTTTGGCGGCAATAGGCGGAGCCACGAGATGTCCACCCGTCCAGCGTACGGAGAGTACCCCTGTTAAGGCCACCATGGCGCTCATCAAGAAGAGCAGGAGCGCGACTCCTCCCAACCAGAGTTTGCGCCGGGAGGCACGACTACGCCTACGACCAGGAAGTGAGGGCATCAAGCCGCTATGGTTCGCGACTTTTATCCTGTGGGGGCCTCCTTCGCTCCCAGGCGCCGATGGAGAGCTGGAGAAAGGTAGACGCCTGGACTGCGCTTGCCGGGATAGGGCGTCTGCAAACGCCTCGCTGAACGCCGTAGCACTCTGATAGCGATCCTCCGGCGCCTTGGCCAACACCCTGGCCAGCACGCGATCAACCGAGGGTGGAATATCCTTGCGCACCGCTCCCGGCAGCAAAGGCTTTTCATGCACATGCAGCAACGCCAGGGCAATTGTTGAGTCAGCGTTGAAGGGCAACCGGGCTGTGAGCAAATAAAAAAGGGTGATACCGAGAGAGTACAAGTCTGAACGTCCATCCACAGCCAGGCCCATTGCCTGCTCGGGCGAGATATAATCTGGTGTTCCCATCAACATCTCGCTACGCCCCTCTCCACTGTGCCCCTCTCTCTGGGCTTGCGTAGCCTGAATGCGCGCAATGCCAAAGTCAGAGAGCATCACCTGCCCATCATCTGTCAAAAGAATGTTCGCGGGTTTGACATCACAATGTACAAGCCCCTGCGCGTGCGCGTAATCCAGAGCCATAGCGATCTGAGAGAGATACTTCCGCGCCTCGCGTAATGTAAGCGCACCTCGCTTCTGCACATGCTGAGCAAGCGTGCCTCCTGAAATATACGGCATCACGATATAAGGCAACCCATTCTGCTCGCCATAGGCATAAATGGGTAAAATATGCGGGTGATCGAGTGCGCTGGCGGCCTCAGCTTCGTGGAGAAAACGATCGTAATATTCGCGCAACATCTGCCGATCCATCGTCTGACGCGGCAGGAAAACTTTCACTGCTACCTTGTGCTCTGGCTCAAGCTGTTGCGCGAGAAATACCGCGCTCGACCCCCCATAGCCCAGTACCCGCTCCAGCCTGTATGAACCAAGCTTTTTGCCAATGAGGTGCTGCCCTCTTGCCACGGCCATATGGCATCTCCTCTTTCATTCTTCCCAGTTGCGGCTCAGGTCTGGGAAGTCCGTCGAAGTGCTCAGTTGCTCATCGAGAGGTGAGCTGGTAGGGATGTGGTGTATCCTGACAGTTTCAGACTAGCCAGGATACACCACATCCCTACCAGGAACCAGAAAACCAACCTAGAGTGTGAATACTCCATCGCGCATGATGATGCGCCCATCGATCTCAATTGTACATTGAGTAGGAATGACGTCGACATGCACCTTGGCATCCCAATCCGCGCCAGTAAACTCGGGATACGGATTGCCGAAAGCCACATGCAGTCCTGGCATCTTCTCGTCCTGCAACAGGTTACCAACCAACCGCTTTAAGCTGGTCAGGGTACCAATGGCGAACTCGCCCGCGCGATTGCCATTAGGCGTCGAGAAGAGATAATCATGCACTTCCTGCGCCAGGGCATTATTCGCACTGCTGATCTCTGTAATATACCCATTTTCCACTTTAATGGTCAATGGCTGCTCAAGTACCCCGTATTTCTCCGAGAAGAAATCTCCCAGCACTTCGCAGACCAGCACGCCATCCACGCTGGCAGGGGCGGTAAAGACCTCGCCCTCGGGCAGGTTGCCCCAGGCCCCAGAAGTTGTATAGCGCCCATGGCAGGGTATCCACTTCCACTCTGGGTGGAAGGTTGCGCTGACATCGGTTCCCTTGGGCGAGGTCACGCGTATACGTTTCGCTTCGCGGACAATCGCGTAGACCTTGTTTGTCATGGCGAAGACTTCGTCGTAATCAGCACACATGCCATCCATCATCAACTGCTCGTCGATGCCGATCATATGGCCATGACGCACCCCCAGTTGCTGCAAGAATGGTAGCAAAGGGATACGGAAGCTAATCTCGCCCGGCTGCGCGGTCGCGATATAGAAGGTCACTGTCGGCTGCGCCTGTTGGATTGTCTGACGAAACTCGTTGGTAAATACGGTAAGTGGACGCGAGCCAAACTGCTCCAGGAGCACAGTCTCGACCTGGGCGTGGCGAGCGCGGGCCGCCTGGGCAATTCGGTCCGCAATTCCCTGGCGTGCCTCGTCGGTAATAATAAAGACGCGATCTGTCTCGCCAATCCCCATACACTTGACCGCGTTCTCCGCTCCACGCTGCAAGCGAGCATCAAGGGAGGCTTGCGTATTCGTCTGTTGCTGTTCAATACTCATCTTAGTTTCTCCACTCAGCACTAATACATTACTGTTCTTCTCGTCTTCATCAAAGTAGGACATGACCAAGGTCGCTCTCAAGCTCTACCTCTCCATTTTCTAGAGCAAGAAAAGCCCTAGATACGTCCTCTATAGAGGGTTATAATCGGGCAATGATATCAGCCTTCCCCCTGGGCACCTAACAGTACTATAAGCATACATTACTTCTATCTGGTCTGTATATATTCCATCAAAAGCGTATGCGAGTCTTCATTTCCCAGTTTTCAGCGGCTCCACCAGGCTGTTTTTTTGCCTGAAACGAGCACAGCAATATGTTATACTTGGACAAATAGCTGAATCTACATCTATAGACAGTGAGAACCCGACCACATGGTGCTGCTCAGCAACACAGCAGAAGAGAGGCGGTCACGAGACGATCCTTATACCCCCTCCTTCTTCAGTAGAACGCAAACTAGCAGCATTTCTCCAATATTTTGGACATGGAAATACGAAGGAGCAGAGACCTCATGTCACACAGCTTTGGCATTCCACAACTTATAGACTATCTCAATCGCATGGGCCTGAAGATCACTCGCATCGATGAGCAGCAGGAATTGTTAGAGATGATCTTTCACGGTGAGCATGGCCAGTGGCGTTTAATCGTCGGGCTACAGCGTCGCGATGATTTACGCAAGTTGATGCTGGTCGTGCCTCACTTCATGCGCGTCTCCCAGCGCAAGCGCCTGGAATGCCTGGAGGCATTGATGGCCGTCAACTATCGTATCGCAATTGGAAAATTTGGTATGGACCTCGAAGATGGTGAGGTGCGCCTGGAAGAAACGATTCCTCTCGCCACCCACTATCTCTCCTTTGAGCAATTTCAGCTGGCAGTTGGCGCCATCATGCAAACAGTGGGTATTTATCATAGCCTCTTCCCCCGCATCATTCAACAGAATCAACCCATCCTGGAGGCCATCCAGGGCTGTGAACGTGAATTCTTCCAGTCAAGTCAGGAGAGCACCGATACAGAGCAGTATGCCTCTCAGCAAACAACCACGGAAGAACTGCCTGACCTAAATGTGGAGGACATTCTTGCCGAGGTCACACGCATACTCGAGAGCCAGGGTAAATAGACACTGAGGCGGCCGCTTGCTACCGCTCGCCCAGGAGAGGCCAGGATCTGCTCTGATCTCTACTTCCGTCTCTGTCTCTTAGTTCCTCTCTATGCAGAAACTAATCGCTAGCGGGTTTGCTTATGCTCTGTATTATAGTGACCATTTTGTGAGTGACCGTTTTGGCGCGCGCGCGCATGCAAGCGACTGGATGAGTCCTCTTCATCCTCGCCAATCGCTTCCAGGTACTCCTCCTCACTGGAAGAGATCGGATTGAAGGGGACCCATGCATCTAGTTTCCGCGTATGCTGGCGCGTGCTCGCGCGCGGTTTATGGTAGTAACGCAACAACACAAGCCCACCCCAGCCTAAAATAGCCAGTGCGACGATGAGGCCAAGGTATGTAATCAGCGTCGGGTTCATGAAGCACAGATCCTTTTCTCTCCAGGCAGCAACAATAGACAGGATTGTATTGTAGCGCCTTGTACAGCTGTTAGCAAGCTAGCATACATCGCCGCGCCCTGCCCCTGGTGCCGCTACGAGATCACAAGCGTGCCATCGCCATTGACCTTTACACCCAGCTTAGGAAGGGGTTTGGTGGCAGGTCCCTGGACAACCGCCCCGCCATTGGCAGGATCAAAAACTGCGCCATGGGCTGGGCACACAAGCATCTGTGTCCCCTTGTCATAGTTGACGCTCACCCCCACATGGGTGCAGGCGCGCTCAAAAGCCACAAATGTCCCATCCGTCATATGCACCAGGATACTCGCCTTCTGATCCACAGGATTGGTAAAGTTAAGTGCGTCATTGGCTGGCAACTGGTTGACTCCTGGCAGCGAGACGACATTGCCCGCTCCAGGTTTCGGAGCGCCCCCAGAACCAGGTTGTGGCTGTGTTCCCGTGGTTGCCGTCTGTCCCTGTCCAGTCTTGGGAGCAGGCTGTGCCTGGATTCCTGGCAAGGTTGGATGCAACACAAATGCCAGACCCGCCAACGCGACGCCGCCCGTGGCCAACGACGCTAGCACACGTCTCCGATTTACAACGCGTGAGCCAGAGCGCTGCCGACCAGCTCCAGGCGGGATAACAAGTGGACGCTTTACGCTCTGCGGACCACGTACATCAGGCGACCACTCAAATTCGTCACCACCAGCCAGGGAGAGCCAGGGATCGGCACGCTTCCCGGAGGACAGAGGAGGTAATACTGGTAGCTGTTGCTCCCATTCCTGCGCCTCCGGCCTTTGGGCTCGTTGCTCATAGGAGGACGCGGCACGTCGCGGCGCGGGTCGGCCTCTCTGTGCTCCTGACCGCGTTCCTCTGTCTGGGGGTAGATCAATTTCGCTCTCGACATATTGTTGGGAAGCGACAGCGTCGGGAGGCGGAAGAATGACTTTTTGTGCTCGAGGAGACTGCGGAAGCACCAGGGCATCGGGCTGTAGCACTGAGGCAGAGCGGGCAACCTGCTCCTCCTGTAACATATGCACAAGAGGCGCAGCCAATGGAGGCTGTGACTTCTGCGGTTCAGGAAAAATATGCAATGCAGGACTTTTACCCGTAATAATGGGAGGCAAGAGCTGCCAGGGGTCTCGCTCATCCTGTAGCGGCTCGTCTTCGCGTTGAGGCTTCTTATACGGCGCCGGGCGGGCGCTCTTTCCCAAGCCGCGCGCGACCTGGGAAAAGGCCTCGGCGAGTTCTTCCACTTGCGCAAAACGACGCTGCGGCTCTTGTTCTAATGCCTGCTTCACTACAAGTTCTAGTGCGATAGGCATATCGGGACAGAGCCCTCGGAGGGAAGAGAGAGGTTCCTGCTGCATCTGCTGCAAGACCTCTGCTGGCTTCTTCCCGGAAAATGGAACACACCCACACAGAAGCTCAAAGAGGATCACGCCCAATGCATAGATATCTGAACGCACATCAACCTTCTCGCCGCGCAAAACCTCTGGTGCCAGGTATGCTGGTGGCGTGATAAACGTGCCAGCCACGCTCAGGAGATGCGCGAATGGATGCTTATGCTCTTCAATACCATACATCTGCTGGATATGCATCAAACCAAAACCAGCCACCTGCATCGTTTCCTGGGCACTCTGAACAATATTAGCAGGCTTGAGAGCTCCATGCACAATATTACGTCGATGTGCATAGCTGAGTCCCGCAACTACCTGCCCAAGGATCCGTGCCACGTCCGTATATGCCGGGCGCTCTTTCCGCTTGATAACATCTACCAGCGAACCATGCATCATATACGGCGTTAACATATATGGATAGCCCTGGTATATGCCATACGCATATACGGGCAGAATATGTAGATGCTTAAGCCCCTGAAGTTTACCTGCCTCGCGCTCAAAGCGCTGTTGAAAACGCTCACACGCTTCAGAGGAGAAATGCTCTGGCATGATAAAAAGTGTGAGCGCAACATGCTCCTGTGTAGAGATCTGGCGCGCCAGGTATACAGCCTGCAAACGCCCCTTCCCCAAGAAACGCTCGACGAGGTAGTCATCCCCACCTACAATTTGTCCTACAAGCTGATCCACTACAAATGTGTGCATATGCAACTCCAGATACGGTCTACCATTCGATTATGCATGCAAGAACACCTATAGAAGCTCGCTTTTCTTTAGTATCCATCCAAAGATGCTCTTTTCAGGCTTTAATCTCTTACAATCAGTCTACATACCGTATCAGTGCACGTCAATGCGTTCCGCACGAAGTAGGACTTGTGGGTATATCGAGCGTTTGATGCTTATAACCAGTATGTGCATAAGAGAGAAAGGATAAAATGAAGAGCTTGATAAAGCAGGGACCTCTAGTTCCACCACCCCCAGCGGTCGGGAGGGAGAGAGAGGAGAACCCGACCGCTGAATGAGGACGATACGGAGGAGTCTATGGGGATTGGGAGAGCATTTAGAACCTTTGTTCTACAAGCAATATACTACCATAGCCTCATCCCTCTGTCAAGCCTTTTCTTGAACTTTTTTTCTTATTGTCCCAGAAAAGGCTGCATTTCTTCCCGTCGATGACCCTGTGATACAATGAGCAAGAGATATAGTAGCCCAGACAGGGTCAAGAACACCCTCCTGGTACATCTTCAAGGCAGATTGATCACTTTCTACACGCCAACATCCATAACTTCTTCCTTTAGGTAGTAAGATCTTATTCCGAAACCCAACGTCACTGGCGTGACTAGAGCTTCCCCCATTCGGGGGCAAGCGCGCTCAGGGTTTCGGAGAAGAAGTAAATAGAGAGATTGGAGTTCCGTTTTATGGCTGATGTACGACCGCTGCGTGGACTACGCTATGCACAGGACCGCGTGTCGAACCTGGCTCACGTGGTTACTCCTCCTTATGACATTATCACTCCAGAGGCACAAGCGCGCTATTACGAGCGTGATCCTTATAATATTATTCGCCTGGAACTAGGCAAGACTACCGATCACGATAATGATCTAGACAATGTCTATACACGTGCCGCGGCCTATCTTTCTGAATGGCGCAACCAGGGTGTGCTCCATATGGAGGAGCAGCCATGCTACTACCTCTATCAGCAACTATTTACTCACACGGACCAGGTATATACACGTACCAGCCTGCTAGCTCGTGTGCGCCTTGAACCCTGGAGCGCCCGCGTCGTCCTCCCTCATGAGCACACGATGAAAAAGGCCAAAGCAGATCGGCTCAATCTCTACCGCGCATGCGCGACGAACCTGAGTCCGATTATGAGCCTGTTTGAGGATCCACAGGGTCGCATGCGCCGCCTGCTCGCGACCTACGCCAAACATCCTCAGATTCAGTTTCAAGATGAAGAGGGCGTAGAACATCGCCTCCATCCCATTCAAGATCAACAGCATATTGCGCTTATCCAGGATTTCTTCAGTGAGCGTCAACTCTATATAGCGGATGGGCATCATCGCTACGAGACAGCGCTGGCATATCGGGACGAACTGAAAGAGCAGCGCAAAGAGCTACACCCTGACGACGCCGCCAATTTCACCTTGATGTCGCTCATCGATGTCGACGATCCAGGCATGCTGGTCCTACCAACTCATCGCCTGCTCACAAACCTGGCGCCCACGATGCAAGCTCAACTCACTGGCGAGCAACTCAAGCGCTACTTTACGGTAGAGACGCTCGCTACACGCGCCAGCAAGGACGTGATCGCACACCTGGAGAAAGCCGGACAGGAGCAACCTGCGTTTGTCATCCTCACCAACGAGCAGGTACTTTTGTTGCGCTTGACGGAGCAAGGCCGCCACTATATGCAAACGAGCGAGCATTCTGAAGCCTGGAAGCATCTGGATGTCGCGATCGCCCAACGCCTCTTGCTGGAGGAGACGCTGGGGTTGCGTGCAGAAGATATGACGGCGGGAACTTATGTGCGCTATTCACATGACGCGGACTACGTCTTTGCCGCAGTAGAAAAGGGAGAGGCGCAGGCCGCTCTGCTCCTCAATAGCACACCCCTGCGACAGGTTTGCGAAGTAGCCCAGGCAGATGATCGTATGCCGCAGAAATCCACCTATCTATATCCCAAGCTCATCACTGGACTAGTGATGAACCCATTATGGTAAGGAGCTGAAGATGATTCTCATCGTCGGTGCTGGTCTGGCAGGACTGACATGCGCGAAAAAGTTGGTAGAGGCTGGACAAGACGTCCTGGTCCTGGAAGCCGCAGACCAGGTTGGGGGGCGCATGCGCACAGATTACCATGAGGATGGCTATCGCCTGGATCGTGGTTTTCAGGTATTGTTTACCGCGTACGCCGCAGCCAGCCGTCACCTCGACTATGAGCGGCTCAAGATCCGCAAGTTTGAGCCGGGCGCCATCCTGGTCAAAAAGGGGAAACGCTATGAAATTTCAGATCCCCTGCGCGATCCCAAGGCTCTGCTCCCTGGCATCTTCAATCCGTTGATCTCGCCAGCCGACAAGGCGCGTATACTCTACCTGCGTAACAAGCTCGTGGGGGAGTCCACCAGCGCCATCTTCGCGGGCGAAGAGCAGCCCGAGGGACAGGACGAATCGACTGAGGACTACTTGCGCCGCCTGGGCTTCTCGGAGAAGAAGTTTATCCAAAACTTTGCGCGTCCTTTCTATGGTGGGATCTTCCTGGATCGCTCACTGCGCACCAGCGCACGCATGTTTCAGTTCACATTTAAGACGCTCTCAACAGGGGACATTATTCTCCCCGCCGAAGGCATCCAGCGTATTCCTGAGCAGCTCGCAGCCGCGCTCCCCCCACGGAGCATCCGCTTTAACACCCGTGTCGAAGAGTTACTCACCAGCGAAGGGCGTATCAATGGCGTACGCCTGAGCAATGGCGAGGAAATTCACGCCGAGCAGGTCGTCCTGGCAACCCCCAGCACGGTCACGGCTCGCTGGCTCAAGGAGCCACTGCCAACTCAGACAGTCGGGTCGGTCTGCGTCTATTTCGCGGGCGATGAACGTCTCTACTCTCAACGCAAAATCTTGCTGAACGCCAATGAGCACGCCTATGTCAACAACGCCGTCCTCCTGACGAACATTGCGCCAACGTACGCCCCACCGCGCAAGCATCTGCTGAGCGCAACCGTTCTGGGCAATCCCGCGGAGGATGATGAGACACTGGCCGAGCGCTGCCGCGAAGAGATTGCAAGCTGGTTCCCCGAGCGCAATCTCGCTCACTGGCAACTGCTCGCCGTTTATCGCATCCCTTTCTCTCAATTCGAGCAACCGCCTGGTATCTATGACACGCTTCCAGGCAATCGAACAAAGATTGAAGGACTCTACCTGGCCGGTGAATATACCAAATCCAGCAGTATTCAGGGCGCCATGCACAGCGGTGAATATGCGGCCCAGGAGCTTCTGAAGGCTCCTGCCCTGGCCTCGGCACGCTAACATGTAGCGCTTGACTTCTCGCGCCTACGGCGCTTGTTCAGATAAATGATGTGCTACGCCCTGGTTGCCGAAGACAACCAGGGCGTAGCACATCATTTATCTGAACCGGACTTATTCGCCCGGTTCATCACCAAAGAGGGCTATTGGGAGGGGTCCCGCACTGCCTGAGCCGAGGGCCTCAACCATCATACGCAGGGGCCCCTGCTCAATCGAGGTCTTCATCAACATCCGCACAAAGGGTTGCTCACGCGCCGGAAGGCCCGATGCAGGATGTAGGGCCGCGGCAACCGCGTTCATCAGCCGAGCCTCTTTCTTGCGCCCGGCATAGGCGAAGAGTGCAGCTTGCTTTCTTAGGCGCGTCTCATAGAGGGTCTGCCACTGCTCATCTATCAGTTCGTCGATGGCCTCGTTCAGTACCACATCTTCCTGGGCCTGCTTCTCCTGCTCCTCGCTTACGCCGCGTCGCTTGCGCTTTGTGGTGGGGGGAAAGAGGAGTTCTTGCGCGCTGTGCGTGCTCCAGTAGCGATTGATATAGGGTTCCAGGCGTGCAACCGGGTCAAACATCCAGGAGGCAAACTCGGCAAGCTTATAGAGATCCGCTCCCTTGGCGACAAGGGCACGCGTCTTCTCGTCAAGCGTCAGAGGCTCCGCGACCACCGCGGGCAGGGCCTCCTCTGGTGGAGCCTGCTCTGCATGTTGCGCGTCCTCGTATTCCTCTGGGCGTGCTTCAATCAGGGGACGCCAGACGTTATAGGCAATGGGAAGCTTATGGCGCAGGCGCTTCGACAGGGTACGGTGCTCTATAATAAGGGCACGGCCATACTCAAAGGAGACATGGAAGCTCCCAAAGCCCTGGCCCTGCATTTCATTGATAAGCTCTACCCAACGCTCCAACTCCATATCATCGATGCCATAGCAATCTTTCACACCCCACTGGTCATGGATAAAGACATTGACACCCTTGAGCCGTCCATCGGGACGCCGCCAGGACAGCAAGACCATCTGAGCACCCGAACCGTCGATAAAACTGACACGGGCCTGGTAGGGATGCAGATGCTGGAGCGCGACCACGTTCCCTTCCATCTCGATATCTGGTGAGACATGCATCATCAAGCGCCCAAGCACGGCCCGCGCCTGTTGTTTGACCTGCCGATTAGAGGTCGTCGACACCAGGTAATTTAAAGCGGGAATGGTCTGGGTCGCGGCGGTCGCGCCCAACTGCTCCAGGGCTTCAAGCACCGCCAGGACAACCTTCCCCGCCTGGTTCTCCATCAACGGGATCAGCAGTTTTGCGGCTCGTGGATCATTACTGTTCCCCAGCCAGTTGATAAAGGCCATTTTGCGTTCAAGCGGCATGGAGGCAACATCTTCCAGTACCGACTCCACGCCCTTCTCGCTCTGCCCCACCAGCTCTAGCAGATTCATTTGCATGCGCAACATCGCCCCGGCTGGATCATTGAGATATTCCACCAGGCCTTCGTCGGCCATCTCAGAGCCAAGCTCTTTTAGAATCGGCGAGAGCGCCAGTTTGGCCATATCACTGACCGTAGGATCCGTCACAAAGTCCTCAAGCTCTTCCAGGTCGAAGTCGGTCGCCAGTTCAGAGAGAATGAGAATAGCCGCGGTATGCGCGGAGACATCGTGGCTCCGCAGCAGATGCAAGACCTTTTCACGTGCCCCTTGTGTCCATTCTTCATCTAAGCGATCAAAATAATGCGACAAGGTTTCATGATCGATATCTTCACGCCTACTCACAGCAAGCAGAATACTATCAATACTCTCTTGAGGCGTCTCGTGTTTATCCCGACCTCGCGGCATGGCACTCTCCTTACATTTCTTGGGCGGTGTGTACATCCCCTGTGCTCATCGCAGGCCATTGTACCACTTTGAGAAAGACAAGTCGAGCAAGCCCCTATGAATGGGTTGTGCTCAGAGGCACCGCGAGCAGCTCAAGCCTATTCGCGAACTCTTCCAGCACACAGAGTGTTTCGCCTCCAATCAGGAGCATGCCATCATGAGGATGAGCATTCGGCGCCAGCTTCAGAAAAGCGAAGTGACCATCTGGTGTACGCACCCCTACCGTTTCTCGCAAGGAATCGGTAAAGTAGACCTCCCCACGCGTGCCCATGGCCAGTCCCGAGGTATGAGTCGCCCCCATACCTGGATAGAAATACTCCTTCACCCCCTGATTGGTCCCCGCCACTGCCAGCACCGGGTCCAGGACTCCCAAAGCACTCGCCCAGCCTTCGGTCCACCAGATTTTGCCATCCGAGGCCACGCGTATACTATGCGGCGTAACACCACTCGTAGAGGTTCCCCTTGAGCGAATACGGTACTCGCGTAAGCCCTCCTGCGTGTTGGGGTGGTAACAGGCAATCAAAGCCACAACATCAGTATTCTCTGTAAACCATACCGTGTCATGAGCATCAATAGCCAGGCCGTATGGATGACTATCAAGCGCTGGCGTTGCTACCTCTCGCCCCATCTCCCAGGTCGTTGGATCAAAAGAGCCAATTTTATTGACATAATGCTCGGTAAACCAGATACGCCCCTGACTATCGATGGCGAGATCCCACGGGCCAGCGTCCCTGGTCTTCAGCGACCACTGTTTAAATACCTTCAGCCCGGGATCATACATCCCCAGGGCATTGGTCATAAACATGGTAAACCAGATACGCCCCTGCCGATCCACCACCAGGTTGAGCGGCTGGCTAAAGCCCTGGGGTAACGTCACTGTCTGCTGCCAACGCCTCTCGGCCAGGCTAAAGGTGGCCAACGTTCCTGGCGAGGGATGCGCACAGCGTGGAGCGGGGTCACATCCTGGGAACGTCACCCATATGTGCCCACTCTGATCAGAAGCAGCACGCCAGGGGAGTGCGGCAGGCGTGGTATATGTACTACGACGTATGGGAGCGGCGCCTGCGGCCCTGTTTTCTGCCTGCCAGGCCAGCCAAAGAGGAACGAGTGCCAGGATCAATGCGACCCCTCCTATGCCACAACCCAAACCCCAAACACGACGAGAGAGAGATTTCCAACGCATCCTCATAAACGTGAAACAACCTTCCCTACAACTTTACAACATCCCCATCCATGCTTATAAAACAAGCAGCCTATGTACAAATAGATGGTAAAAATTTCGGCTTTACTTAACCCAAAAAACATTATAACAAATACATGCTTTTATACCGGCATATACTAATATAAGTGGGACTTTCTCTTTATCAGCAACGCAAGCTCTAATTCAGGATCAGAGATGTGGATATGGCCAGGTGCAGCCAGCCCACGCTCCACAACACCGCCACAATCAAGGCGCCAGTCACAATAATGAGGAGGAGGGAGCCAAGAAGCCAGAGTAAGAACTCCATGCGTCCCGGATAGAGGAGCCACCAGCGCAACGCGTCGCGCCAGCCAAATTTAAATGGGCCGTTTGCATGTGGCCAGGAGGGCCGAGAGAGCAAGAGAGGTTCAGCCTGAGAGCTATGTCTATCACGCCGAGGCCGCATAGCAGCGGCGCTGGTTGCCCGAGCAGGTCTATCGTCTCGAACGGCTTGTGGCATAGTCCTGGATGGTGTAGCAGGGGTAAGGGCTGGGGGCACAGGAGTCTCACGTCTTAAGGCCTGTTTATACTCATCCATGTTTAATGTAGGGGGCTCACCGCTTACAGCCGACAACGCAGGTGACGTCTCCGCGAGGGTCAGCGAGAGTGCCTGGAGGCTGCTCTCAGTAACAAAAAGAGCTGAGGTCTCGCGCTGCTCAGAAGGCTGCCCCGAGGGGCGAGTAGGGAGACGCGTAATATTCTCAGTAAGCTTGTTCCTTGGTGACATTCGTTGTTCAGGCGCTCGCCGCGGCTGGGACTCCGCCTGAGGTTGCGCTAAATTTTGGATAGGAGGTTGAGGCGCCTGATGCACATAGACAGGGAGAGACCTTGGATGGTTTTTTTTGCGTTGTCCCACGGTAGTTGTCCCCTTCAGCATGCGAACGACTGTTTGTCTGCTCTAGCACAAATAAACGTGGCTCAAGGCTTTTTTCTCATGGAGAGAGTATGGAGGCCTTGCATCGGAGTGAAATAGATCACCAGTTAAACTGTGGATATATCCACAATACCCGTAAATTTTTTCTGGTATGTTCCATTGAGATTAAATGCACCATTTAATCTCAATGGTGCCAATATATATTATTATCAATTAAGCCTCCAGTAGCTTCTAAAGCCCCTTTACATCTATTTTTATAAAAACATTCACATTTTTATATCTTCGCACCTCACTATTGGCACACATCTTGCAACTAAGAGAGATAGGGGGGATGTGTCTAAAAAACTTTTGGACATACTGCCTATTCGGAAACTTGAGCGCGCTTGTCCCCGAATGGGGGAAGCGCTAGTCACGACAGTGACGCCGCGCCCCCGAAGGGGGGTTGGTTTCTGCATAAGAGCATAGGCGATGCAGCCCACACACCAAAACGCAGCCTGAAAAGGACAACGGCTGCTATGATGCATCACCAGTCCCGGTTACCAATTAGTGGAATGGGTTTTGAGGTATAAGGAGTAGGTATATGGTAGCCAGTACACAACGTCAAGAGACTGAATCACTTGTTCATCTCGCTCTTCCCGAGCAAAGTTCTGTGGCGGGTGAAGGATTATCCGCCAGTCAGCATACACACCAGGGTGCAAGCAAATTAACAACGGAGAGTCGCGGCAAGCGAGGCCGCAAACCTGGACGCCCCTCAACACGCAAGACTTCAGGGCAGAAAGAAGACTCCAGCGAACAAAGCTTCCTCGATGGAGATTCCTCAAATGAGGAGTCAGGTGGGCCAACCCGGCGCCGCAGAGGGAAAGCAGCCCAGAACGAAATGCAGGACGATGTCTTTTTCGAAGAGGAAGAAGAGGCTGAAACTGAGGGAGAAAGCGATAGAGAGGTCGACAATGCAATTCGTCAATATTTGGCCGAGATTGGTCGCTTCCCACTGCTGACATCTGAACAGGAGTTTACTATTGCCCGGCGCGTCGCCAATGGTGATATGGAAGCACAAAAACGCCTGGTCGAAGCCAATTTACGTCTCGTCGTAAGCATCGCAAAACGCTATAATAATCAAGGCATATCGCTCCTCGATCTCATTCAAGAGGGCAATCTCGGCCTTATTCGCGCCGTACAGAAGTTCGACCCTCAACGAGGTTTTCGCTTTAGCACCTATGCCACCTGGTGGATTCGTCAAGCGATCAGTCGCGCAGTCGCCGAGCACACCCGTACAATTCATGTGCCGGTACACGTGGTTGAACTCATCTACAAGATGAAACGCATCACACGGCAGCTTTACCAGGATCTCGGTCGCGACCCCTTCCCCGAAGAAATCGCTCGGGCCATCAATCTAACAAAAGAACGTGTGGTAGAGCTACAAAGTATCGCAGAGGCCCCCATCTCTCTGGATGCGCCACTTATTGAGGATGAACAGTACCATCTCGCTGATATGCTTGAGGATACGCATGCGGCCGCTCCGGCTGAAGTCGTCACGCACCAGGTACTACGCGATCATATTTCGCGCGCCCTTGAAACACTGAGCCAGCGTGAACGCCAGGTTATCGAGCTTCGGTATGGACTCTATGATGGTTACTGCCATACACTCGAAGAGTTAAGCGCGTACTTTAAGCTGACGCGCGAGCGTATCCGACAGATAGAAGTCAAGGCGTTGCGCACGCTACGCCACCCCATCCAGATCCATCTGCTGCACGATTACGCTTAAGATCTTCCTCGCGAGAGAGAGGGGAGGAAGTTAGGTGCTCCCTTCCCTCTCTTGCTTCTGCTTACTACTGACCGCTTCACCCATCCGTACATGTTGCAAATAGGCCTCAGTCTCGCGTTGCGATACTACCTCTAGAAAAGCTCGTACCGTAATAGGATCAAATTGTGCTCCCATACACTGCACCAGTTCACTACACGCCTCATCGACTCGCTTTGGCGTATGATAAGGGCGCACAGAGGTCATCGTGTCATAGGCATCCACCACGCTGAGAATACGTGCCAGGAGAGGGATTTCCTCTCGCTCCAGCCCATCTGGATACCCAGTGCCATCCCAACGCTCGTGGTGCGCACCAATAATCGACGCCACCAGAGAAAAGCTTCCCCCTGTCTGTGCCATAATGGCTCTGCCAATAATCGGATGTTGCCTCATTTGCCTCCATTCAGACCCGTCTAGAGGCTCCTTTTTAAAGAGGATCTCCTTAGGGACAGCAATCTTACCCACATCATGGAGCATGGCCGCTACGCGCAGGTGCGCGATGTCCTCTTCGCGACAATGTAACCGCCTGGCGACGGCTTCAGCCAGCACAGCCAGGCGCTGCCCATGCCAATATATTGGCTCGTCATGGACTTTTAACATGGTCAGTAAAGCCTGAAGAGCCATTTCCTCCGCATCTGACTTCTGCTCTTCATCCCATTTTGCAATCTGTACCCTCTCGTCCGGGTCCACGATACAGACACAATTACGTCCACTGCCCTTGGCCCGGTACATAGCCCTATCAGCCTGGGCAATTAACTCTTGTCGCCTTGTCCCGTGCAATGGATAGACAGCTACACCTATACTCACCGTCATCCGCAAGCAAATGGGGACAGATTCCCTCTCCTGCCGCCAGAGAAAAGGCTCCTTCATTATCTCCATGCGCAGCCGTTCTGCAACCTCGCGCATATGGGAGAGATCACGCACCCACAACAGCGCGACAAACTCCTCTCCCCCATACCTCCCTACTATTCCTCCATCCCCCACCACCCACGCCAGGCGCGCGCCAACCTCATGCAAAAGAAAATCGCCAACCAGGTGTCCATACTGATCATTCACATGCTTGAAGTGATCAAGATCAATAAAAAAGAGCGCATAATGTTCTCTCTGCTTCCCATGGTACGCAAACGCCGCATCCAAGCGCATCATCAATGCACGATGATTAGATAAACCCGTCACGGCATCGGTAATCGCTAGCAACCGTTGCTCATGATAGAGCTGATCGCGCTCCTGGAGGAGCTTTTGTTGAGAGAGAGCAAGAAATTCATGCTCATGGTAGGATGCTTGCAATTGTTGCCGTAGCCGCCTCTCGCTCGTGATTAATTTCTTCAAGTCCGCCAGGCGACGCCCTTGATAGGGAACCTCAATGCAGAGCCAACTGACAATCAAAAATATCAGCGACCAGAGACCAACGTAACACATCCACTTTGGCGTAGCTATCAGGTCAGGTATCCATGAGTGACTCAGGGTAGAGAGCACACCATACACCGCCAACAGTAATCCTACCAGGGAGACTCCTAAAAGCGACCACCTTGTATACCCTCTCTGCATAGCTCTTCCTTCATAGCTCTCCTTGTGCTGGCACCTTTTCTCCACCTTGAACATGGACCATGCGACAAGAACAAACAGTTGTGCGGTAGGAAGCAACCAGATAATTGTGGTAGTAGCTTCAGTGATGATATAAATGCGTAAGCCAGGAACAGGCGCAGCAGGAAACAAAACAAAATGTGGTACAAGACCATATATAAACAACAGAAATATAAAGGTCACAAGTGCCTGGACCATAATGCCATAACGCGGCACGCCAGAACAATCCAGGGAGAGCAGCTTTTGTGGCAATAGCCCCTGCCGAGCCATAAATATAAACATGCGAGCCGCTAACAAGAGACACACAGCCGCGATTACCACCTGGCTCACAACAAGCACACTCAGGGTAACCCACCCCGCCCATTCGCCTAAACAGATGGTAAATATCAGGAGAAAACTTCCTACCTCTCCCGCAAATCTGGGTGGCACAATCAGCAGCAATCCCAGGTTCGCCAGCGTGTATGCAATAGCCAGGCCAAGTATCCCCCACCAGATAAAGTGACAGGCACGTCGCTGCTGTATGACGCCTCCTTTTACCTCGTTCATCAACAGGAAAGGTGTCTCGATCCCTAATAACGCCCAGATAATCATGCCAAAGGCCCCTTCATTGGGAAGGTGTGGCACGCGATTCTGCCAGGCGATTTGCTCCAGCGCAGACGTGTGGCCGGTTCCAACCCACCAGATGCCAAGTATCCCCGCGGCAATAAACATCCCTGTATAGAGCGCACCAACCAGCAGCAAGATATGCTTTAGATAGCGCATAGGAATACAGGCCAGGCCCGTAGCCATAACAAGACCCACCATTCCTCCCCAAAGAACAGCGTTTATATCGGGGATAAGGCCACCGTTGACAGCATAGAGGAAAAGGAGAGCACTTTGAAATGTAGGAAAAATAAACAAAATGCAACAAATCCAGATGCACAGCCCGGCTAAGCGGCCCCACTGCTGATTGGCAAGTTGCGAGATCCAGGCGAAATGTCCACCAGCCAGAGAAACATTGTGCCCCAGCCAGAAAAGAACATAGGCATAACAGAGAATAAAGACCCATCCCAGCAGCCAGAAGACGCCACCAGCAGCTAGGACCAGGCGCAGTCCATTGAAACTTGAAACCGCCAGTACTACGAGCATGAGAACGGCAAGCAAATGCCTGGCGTGGAGTTCATTGGGAGGCTCAACCTCGTACGCTTGTCCTCCCTTGTGCCTGCTGGTCGTAATAATACTCTCAAGCCGATGTTTTACAGCCATAAGCGGTTCCTGCCTCAAGGTTTCAGCAGGTGCTCAGGAGGATGTGCAATCTCGTGATGGCACTTTCCACATCTTCCCACACCCAGAATCGAGGGTTCGCTACAAGAAGCCTGGGATCACATCTCTGATCTTCTTTAAGAAAGACGCCTGACATTTGCTATTAGTATACAGGCAGGCGTTAAACCATACACAGATGCACAAATATCTGCCCCATTGCATGCATCCACCTGATCACTCCAGGCATTTCCCTCTTTCTTAGCCACGAAATCACACACGCGGCACTTTTCTTGTATCCAATTTCATTAACCCTATATATCTTTTCTACAGCTCTTATATTTATAATGTTTAAATACTGATATTCACCCATTCATGTTTTTTATAGTACATTTTAGCTGACAGCTTGACGCTTCTCCCTCTTAATACATACACTATAACCACGAGGTTTGCGCTAACTGCCTCTATCTTCTTAGTTTTGCTCGGTTTTTGTTCATTGCTCGCCCATGGGCGCTGTTTTTATTTTTGCCTTGCTTGTTTTATCTCTTTTTTTCTATTCTCTTGCACGATATAGGCCAGTGGATAGGCGGATGGTACAGTTATACACAATGCATGGGGAACTCGCTATACCATCTGAGCGCAATGAGAGGCTATCCAAGCTATTTATGGCTATTTTGTGTGTATTTGCTATTATTTAAGCCGGGAGGCTCGAAACTGTGAAAAAGCGTCACTATGGGAACGCCCAGTGGACATTGCGGATGATGGCTCTCTGCTTTGCGCTACTTTTCTTCTCTGCTATAGGTGCCATTGCGCTTATCTCTCACTCAACCGCGGGGGCGGCATATACCAGTTCCGCGCAATCCACACCCGCTCAACCAGTCAACACGGCATTGGCGAGCCCGCAAGATACCTCCACTCCTAGCCCTACACCTACTGATACGCCAACCGCCACACCTAGTCCTACACCCAGCCCTACCGCCACACCTACTAAGGCCCCGACTCGGGTCCCCACGCAGCAACCTCAGCCAACACTTCCGCCACCACCGCCTCCCCCCGTACAGGCGACCGCAACGCCTACAGTTCAAGCAACCGCGACGGCAACCGCGATGCCTACGGCCCAGGCCACTCAGCCTGATAGCCCTACACCTACCGCTGTCGCCCAGCCAGCAACCACGAGCAATCAGAATGACAAGGGCAGTGACAATGGCACCTCTATGCTTCTCCCCATTGGGGGGGGAATCGGCTTTATGGTGATTATCGGAGCCTCGGTTGTGTCTATCCTCCTCATGAAACGCAAGCAAGATCAAAAAGCGGGCCTGGCCCAGCAGATGCCACGCAATGTTCCCTGGATTGATCCTCAGGAAGGCAATGTGGTCTTTGGACCCATGTCTGGTACACCTGCCAGCCCGGCGGTGAATAATATTCTGCAAAATATCTTTGCTGAGCCAAATGGTGCAGCCTTCTCCAATAATGCCCCCGGAATGCAGCAGCCGGGATTTATGTCATCCATGGTTCCACCCACTCAGCCACGGCTTTATCCCAATAATGGTCCCATGTCGAATATGGTGCCACCCACCCAGCCACGCGTCAATCCAAACAGCGGCTTGATTCCCACGATGCCAACCAGAATCGATCCCGCCATTCCTACCCCTGGCGGCACAGGGAACACCAACCCGTTTGCGACGATGGCGATGTCCAATACAGAAGGCACACAACCACGCTTAGCGGCCATGTCGGCCGGGGCATCCCCTTCAGGGGCCTACCCCACCGTCACGATGGATGGTGTTAATGGAACGGGACCATACCCTGTCATCCCGCCAACTGGCCCGCAGACGGTGGCGCCTTCGCAGCCCCTTGCTTCCCTCCAACATCCAGAGCAAGTTGCCAATATCCAACAGCCCCCGATACATTCCCCAATGCATCACTATAATGTCGCGGGCAATTTCCAGCCGCTCTCAATGGATCTGCCTCCTGAGCTCAAGGCGAGCCTGGAAAACCAGCAACGGCCACCTAAGCCATCCCAGGGTCCCCTCTCCTTCTCAGGACTTCAGGATGATCCTTTCCTGGAGGAGATGATGCAACAGGCACAAATGGGCATCTTCGTCATGCCCAACCAGGAGAAGACAAACGACAACAACGCAGGGCAAGACACAAAGGCATAAACCCGTCTGTTTCAATACCCGTGTAGCCATTACTAACAGCCCATACACTTGGCAAAAAGGAGGTTACACGGGTACTATGTATCTCAGGTATAAGCATTGACTGGCACACAGCATCTATAGATGCTGCGGTTAGCATGCGTTTGATCGTCAGCAGGGCCGCTCCTAGTAACCAGATCGCATTTCCAAGTGTTTACGCATACTTCCCTCATCACTGTAGCTATTTAGCGTTGTAGTTAACGAGAGAGAGTTTATGATCGTACGTATACAAGGTTTCGCCTGGGAGGTCTATACGGGGCGTGTTATGCCAGCCTTTGCTCGCTGGCTTGTCGATGGCGATGATACCCACACCTACCACTTGTTTGAGCAAACGCGTTGCGCGCAAGAAGAATTATTTGTGCCACAGCCCATGCGCCAGTTGCGCACCTGGACGCGCGCCAAAGCCTTTGCTCAGGGTCTTCCTCGTGGCCCGCATACACATCAAGAATACGCACTTCTCTGCGATCCAGGGCAATTTACTCCGCTAAGCGACCGCTATGTTCAGACGCATCCCCCTCAGCTCTATCAAGACTCCGAGGCCCTCCGCACCGTCTGGGGAGCGCTGGTCCAACAATTCTGTCTCCCCTGGTACATGTCGCCAGAGTTTGAGATGACACCAGAGCTTGCTTCCCCAGTCAATACGAGCGAAGCCTTACCCCCTATGGAAAGCAGTGAGCTCATCTCCCTCCTACAATCAGCTGGCCTGAACGATCTCATCGACAGTCTTCATCAAAGCACGCCATGGGAGACACCGTCTCAGCCACCACATGAACACCTGCCAGAAGAGGCATTGCACATGCTCCTCGCGGATGACGACATAGATGTACCAAGCAATGGCGTCATAATTGGGCGCCTCCCAACAACACTGCACCTGCGTGGCTGGTTGGCATCTCACGCTGTGCGCGCGATGGCGCTCTTTGAGTTCCTGGCCTGTGGACGCCGCGCTATGCCCTTTGGCTACCAGGGTGGTGATCCCTATGGCAACTATATCGGCTACCTGACACCGACTGAAACGGCCCTCCTGGCCTCCAGTCTGCAGGATATCTCTATTCCTGATCCTCACGAGGCTGAGACTGACTATCATACCTTCTTACAAGAGCGGCAGTTAAGCGCAAGCAAACGCACTTCGCGCCTGATCGACGAGGTTCAGCCAAGCTATGCCGGCGTCTTTGTGGATGCTATTCGTATCGCGGCACAGCAACAACTCGGGCTGATCTGTAGCATCGGCTAACCAATGACTACCGAGGAAAAATGCAGATGAGTGGGGCATGGCGCTGAAAAGTACCATACTGCCCTTGTACACGCGCATATTGCCCCCGTGTACTACACCCCCCATATGGTGTTGAACCTAGAGCACGCTGGACAGCCTCAAGCTCCAGGCGAAAATCATTCGCGCTCCGTGGCCTATAGCCTTCGCCTTCAAAGAAAAGCGCGGCCCCTGGTTCGTAGCCATGCATATACTGGAGGGCGCTGCGCGTCATCTTTTCAGTGGCCTCAACGACTACGGAGGCTGGTGCTCTCATAAACTGTACAAGCCCCTGGAGGGGAGCCAGTTCCAGAAACGTGACCGAGCCATCGGCAAGTGTGTGCGCGCACGGCATACAGATATGCTGCCCCATACCAGTGTCAATACCGAGTGGGGTGTTAAGCAGAAAGCGCATAATCTCTTCATTATTGCCTGCGTTCCAGGCAAGACCTTGCGCCTCAGCCTGACTCCTATACAGGCTGAGCGGAGCTACATCATCAATACTCAGCACAGTATTATCGCGTATCTTTGTAACCAGCATCGGGGAGCCGACAGGACTCCAGGCTGGCAAGGATGCGAGGCCAATTGGCCTGGATGAAAGGATCTCCAGGGCAACCACGCCTTC
Organism: Ktedonobacter sp. SOSP1-85; assembly: GCF_016587415.1. Classification (GTDB taxonomy): domain Bacteria; phylum Chloroflexota; class Ktedonobacteria; order Ktedonobacterales; family Ktedonobacteraceae; genus Ktedonobacter. The sequence goes on from NZ_BNJI01000001.1 coordinate 1,522,059, forward strand.
CCTGAGCGCTTCCGTCTCATACAAGACCGCCATATGATAATGGGTGTTCATACCTGCATACATACCCAGGAGCTGATGTGATCCATGTGTGAGGCGCAAAAGGCGGGACAGTAGAGCATCAAGCTTACCCGCCTCACCGTTTCCAAAGAGAAGGAGCGTCCGCTGCATGGTAGGATGCTTATCAGCGCTTGAGAGGGAGGCAACCAGACCTTCAGCAGCCTGAACCACATCCGCCCTCGCATTCCTGGCTATAGTGGCCTGAAACAGCATCTCGTGAGAGCGGATAGCCAGTGCGCTGGCCATGCCACCTCCCTGAACATAGCTTGTAAACGCGCCCATGGAGGTACAGCCGATGAGCATATCAGGCCGGCATGTCTGTTTCAAGGCGTGGAGAAAGACCTGGTGCTCATAATGAGGAGAGAGAAAAAGGATGACCACGTCTGGCTCGGCGCTTAAGCCCTCGCGTATTTGCCAGCCCAGGGCTCGGCCCGCCAGGTAACTATCCTCAATACTGGTTGAGGCAATCACATACTCATTCGGAGCCATAGCACCGGAAACATCCCTTCTCTCTCTTTTCCACAACCATGATTAATAAGGCCTTTAGGCAGGCAGGATACACACCACCGCGTTACAATTATGGAAGCCGCTAAACTGTCCCTCACCAGAGACAACCTGTCCATGGGTGTTGCATCCCACAAACCCGGGGGCCCCCACAATATGTTGCACCGCATGTAGCTCCTCAGTAAACTCGTCGCCCATGCGCAAGCGGGTCACGACACAGTCGAAAAAGAGCGTCATCCCCGGCTCACAGGCGTGCATCTGGCGCAACGCCATTTGAGCAGCCTGTGATGCAGCATCTACCGCGGCCTCTAACACGCCACTCATGATCGAGACAATCGCCCCCTCTGGCACCTCTGTGGCACAGGTGAATGATCCATCAGCATGTACCACCAGGGGCGCACGTAATTTGTATAGGCCAAGCCCTGCATCTATGCCCAAGACATTGTGCAAGAAAAAAGGCACAGGATTGGCAAGGTCCAGCGTCTGGCCAGTGGCCTGGGCATACTCCTGGAATACATCAAGCGCGGGTCGACCGTCCAGGCTGATAAGGCGCAAGCCATCGGCCCTGGTTACCAGCATCGGCTCGGTAACAGGATGCCAGCCATGGTGCGAGCCGATCCCGACTGGTTTTTTGGAGAGGATCTCCAGGGCAACGGCAGCGTCGTCGTAGATTTCCGTGCCAAAGAAGACCGGTGTTCGCGCAAAGCGTGCATTATCGCCAGCGCCGCCTCCAAAGATATGAAACGTTCCATCTGTTTGCTGGGAGATCGAGGCGATCAGATCTTCGGCGCCACCTGAGAGAATATCCGTGAGCAGTAAAGCTGTACGATACAGTGCACGCGGCATCTCAGGATAGCGGAATGCGGAGACAATAGTGCGCCCCGCCTGTGTATGACCCTTGCTCAGCTCACGCCCCAGCCCCACGGAGAAAAATAGTTCATCTGAACGTATCGCCAGCGCACAAGCCAGTCCCTCGCTTAGCACCTCACCGGTAAACTCGCCCGCTGAAGAACATCCAAGCATCTGCTCAGGCTGGCAGGTTCGCCGCAACGCAGATAATATCGCTTGTTGGTCGCTATCAGGTGAAATAAAAATGATGATGACATCTGGAGTCCCGCCAAGCTTCTCCAGAAGAGTGGTCCCCAGCGCTGTCCCCGCCGCATCCCCCTCACGCAAGTCGCTATACGCGACGGCAAATTTAGTCGTCATCGTGTCTCCTCCTAACATACTCTGCTCTTGCCTAAAGCAACTAACATCCTCCAACACAAGATACATATATCGAAATTTGCCGTCATCATAATATCATCCAATGTTTAACAATGTCAATCTCTTTTTATTCAGTACTACTCATATTTGGATATATGCACCTCTCTTGCATGCTTGCTGCCAGCATCAGAAGCGAGAGAAATGGGCGCTGACTGCTTCTCGAGCAGGTCAGCGCCCATAGCCAGAATCAATACTTACCCTTGTATTTCGCCTTCAATGGCCTCCAGGGCTTCGACCAGGCTGAAGACTGATTCGTAGCGCTCATGGGGATCGAGAGCAAGCGCTTTAAGCAGAATTTGCTCCAGTGACACGCTCAACTCCTCACGCCAGAACCGGGGCGGAATCAGCTCTAAACCCTCATAGCGCTCCAGATTCTCCACTGCCCGCAGAGGCAAAGCTTGCTTCTCGTCAGGCCAGAGAGTTTGTGAGGCTTGCAGGCGGCGCATAGCAGCAATGGGGGCCACACGTGTTACGAGCATATAGAGCATGGCCCCTAGCGAGTATACATCCGTGCGCTCGTCCGAGAGACCGTAAAGCAATTCAGGTGCCAGAAAGGCGTTCTGCTTGGAGCCACGTGCCAGGGGAAAGGTCTGCCGATATTTTTCATAGGCCTCCTCTTCAGGCAACCCATCCCAGAAGCGCGGAGCGGGCGGCCAGCACATCAGCAACAACGGCGCCCAGGGTGCCAGCCCTTGCTTATCAACGAGCAGCGTCTCTGGCGCGATTTCCCCTAAAATAATCCCCATCCGATGCAGGCGCGCGATCATGCGCCCCAGTTGTACGCCCCACTGCACGACCCTGGCGATACTCAGCCACTCCGGCCAGGGCTTCCCATCAAGCAAATCATCAAGTGTTGTTGGTTCGATGTCCTTTCCCGCTCGCCTGCTCTGCAATTGCAGCACCAGGTAGAGCCGGCCACGCTCAAAGAGCACGCGATCCTTCTCATTCGCCAACCTGGCCGAACCCAGACCAATCGGCTCGATAAATTCTTCAACGCCAGCCGTTTCAATACAGGCCTGCCGATGCGCGTCCAGTCCTGTCAAGACGATCTCGCGAATAGCGACCAGTGGCGCTGTTGTCATCTCCGGCTTCCTACACATCCGGCGCCACCTGCATGCCAACCAGCGAAACACAGAAAATACGCCACCGCGTTCCCAATGTCGTCCTACCGCTCTCCCCAGATAAAGATTCAAGCGAGGGCGCGAGTATAGGCGCCGCTCAACACGATAGCGCCCCCCGAGAATAACTTCTCCCACTTCGAGAGGAAAATTCTGCTCAAGGGGGCTTAACGAGGAAAACATGGTCTCCTGGCAAGCCAGTTCTTGCGTCACTCTGCGCGTAACCCGGTCCGCCGCCTCTAACTCATCACTATAATCGAACAATTCTTCGGCTATCTGCTCTTGCATTTTTTCACTCACTTGCAAATACCCCTCCTCCACCTTAAATTTATCCTTTGAAACCTATTGTACCCTTTCACGCAAATACTACAAAATTGGCTTTTCACCTTGCTTTATTGGATTGACATTTATAAAAAAATACCGTACGATTTAGGCTAAGATAGTTTCTATATTTAGCTTTCACCAGTATGGCATGACCTGCTTCATGCCCCTTTTTATTAAACACTACGCCTGGAAACTATGTATAGAACTATTTTGCAGCCCCATAGTATTGGCAGCAGAACTCCAGCTTTCCTTTTGCGTTTTAACAATGATGTTCGTGGTCGCTACCACACAGAAGGAGCAACAACTATGGAGACTCATCCACAAAGGCAAGGCCATCGCTGGCTCCGCCTCCTCCTGATCATTCCATTTCTTGGTCTGCTCTTCCCCGGCTTCTACAATTTTCGTGAGCCAACATTCCTGGATTTCCCTTTCTTCTACTGGTACCAGTTACTCTGGATTATTCTCACAGCTATCATTACCGCCTCCGTGTACTTCCTGGAAGGCTTCCTGGCCTCCAGAGGACGCTCATAGCTGCTCGTCAGGAGCGCAAGCGCACCTCATATATTGCTATTCGTCGATCAATGACACCGTTGTCTTTTGAGAAAGGGTACAGTAGCTTATGCGCTGGGATGCAATTGCCGTCTTTATCTTTTTCTTCCTGCTCGTCACGGTACTGGGTTTTGTGGCCGCGCGCTGGCGTCGCGGAGATCTAAACCAGATTCACGAGTGGGGCCTGGCTGGCCGCCGCTTTGGTACGGTGATTACCTGGTTCCTGCTTGGCGGCGACCTCTATACCGCCTATACCTTTATCGCGGTTCCCGCGGCACTATATGGGGCTGGCGCCCTCTCAGGATGGTTCGCGGTTCCCTATACCATCCTGGTCTACCCCTTCATTTACGTCATCATGCCACGCTTCTGGTCGGTATGCAAAAAGCATAACTATGTGACCGCCGCGGACTTTGTTCGCGGGCGCTTCGGCAGCAGATGGCTGGCCCTGGCCATTGCCTTTACCGGTATTCTGGCGACCATGCCCTATATTGCACTGCAAATGTTTGGCATTCAGGTCTCCCTGGAGGCAATTGGCTTTCCTACTGTCATCCCCATCTTTGGCGTCGATGTAGATCTTCCGCTGATTGTGGCGTTCCTTATCCTGGCCGCCTATACCTATTCCAGTGGCCTGCGCGCACCAGCCATGATCGCGCTGGTCAAAGATGTCATGATCTTCATCGTGCTCTTCGCCACGATTATCTATATCCCCTACAAACTGGGTGGCTTCTCCAAGATCTTCGATGCCGCACATATGAAGACGCTGGCCGCGGCCACGACCGCGAAGGCGAAGGGGACCGCTCCAACCTTTAATGACCTCCTAGGGTCTAATCAATACCTGGCGTATGCAACCCTGGCACTGGGTTCCGCCCTGGCACTCTTCCTCTATCCCCATTCCTTAACCAGTATTCTCAGTAGCAACAGCGTGAAAGTCATTAAGCGCAATGTGTCGCTACTCCCAATCTATTCCCTGATGCTGGGCTTGCTAGCGTTGCTTGGCTATATGGCCATCGCGGCTAAAGTTAAGCCACTGGCGGACTTAGGCAATAATGGCTCCATTCCAGCCTTGATTAATGCCTTCTTCCCCTCCTGGTTCTCCGGCTTTGCCTTTGCAGCTATCGCAATTGGCGCCCTGGTGCCTGCCGCGGTCATGTCTATTGCCGCCGCCAACCTCTTCACGCGCAACATTTACATTGAGTTCTTCCATCGCAATGCAAATGAGACGCAAGAAACCAACGTGGCCAAGATTACCTCTTTCCTTATCAAATTTGGTGCACTGCTCTTTATTGTGTTCCTGGATAAGAGCATCGTTATTAACTTCCAGCTCCTGGGTGGTGTCTGGATACTGCAAACCCTGCCCGCCGTCTTTTTCGGGTTGTATACACGCTGGTTCAACCGCTGGGCCTTGCTAATCGGCTGGCTGGTAGGCATGGCCTTTGGCACCTGGACCGTTTTCAGCAACAATATTAAGTCGACCGCCCCGATCGATTTCTGGATTATCCACGTTCCCGCGGTCTATGCCGCTATCAGTGGCGTCATTCTGAACCTGGTGCTGGCAATCATTCTTACGCCTGTCTTCGAGATGATTGGCGCCAGGCGTGGTGAAGACATCACCCAGCCAGGAGACTACGCAGAGGCCACGGCTCCCGTCAAGCCACAGGAGATTGGGCAGGAGGCGCTGGGCTAGATCCAGAATCACCCACTCATTCTCCTCAGCCTGTTATGAAGAGAAAGCGTAGAAGCCAGAAGATACCTGGTCCCTGGCTCCTACGCTTTCTCTTCGCCTTGTGATATAACTAGATCAAGTCAATTTTTAGAAGATTTTGGTAAGGTATTCTCTCTATGTTTTCAGAAGATGATTTCGAGACAATCGCACACGAAACCGGCAGCGATGACTTACTTTCAGAAGATGACCTGCGCCTGCCCGAGGGGGCGAATGTGCTTGTGCGTGTACATGCAGTCCGTGCCTGGTTGACCCGGCGTAAGCAAGATGCAGATCTCGCTATTGGCCAGGTGGCGCTAGCGCTCCAAATGCTAATGCAGGATGAGCCAGAGTCCAGCCGTCCTCGGCGACGCCGCGTTCAGCAGACCGACCCCTACACGCGCGTGCTTGAACTTCAGCAAGAACTCCAGGCAGCGCAGGATCGCCTGCAAGCCTATACAAAGGCGGAAGAGCTCTTTGAAGATTACCTCACCCATACTACCAGTAGCGACCGGGTACTCGTCGAATATTACCTGGCCATCGAAAATCTCTGCCTTGAGCAGACAGAAGCGCCTCAGGAAGCAGAAGGCAGCCAGGCGATACGCCAGCAGATCTTTGAAGAGGTTCTCCATCGCCTGGAGCGCGTGACCGCTCCCGAAACTGATTAAAAAATAGTTGTGGGCAGCGCATCATCGCTGCCCACAACGTGTACCACCAATCTACTTGTTGCTAAACGAAATGCTCTTATCCTCAATCAAAAGGGTCAGGTCGGAGAGCGTCACCGGGCTGGAAACGCCGAAATCAAATGAGCCATTCTGGTAGGTGCCTGGGACAAGATCAGGCGAGGCAGAGATGAAGCTTGGAGCAACAATTGTGCCATCAGCTAGTTTCAAGTGTAGTACTTTATCATATTGCGGACCACTTACTTGCTTGCCTACGTTTTTGATTGTCACATAGACACGCACAGTATAGTTGCCTGCTTTCTTCTTGACGTCGGAGAACCCGGTTGCCTGTTGCACCTGGTTCACCGTAACCTGCGTGTCATTTACAGTCACTGATTTGTTCAACTGGATTGAGTCAACAAGGCCCGTTGCCGTTGGCGTGGGAGTCAACTGTGTGTCAACAGCGTTGCTCTGCGCATCGTTCGCCCGCGGCAAGTGGCTATAAGACATGCATCCAAAGATACCAACGACCATGAGGGCCGAAACCCAGATCAGGGTGACCCATTTCCCGCGCTCATTTGGCGAATGTGTGACGGTTTCCCCCTCTTCAGACTGCGGTGACTGTACTTTTTTATCTGTCTGTGTCATTGTATATGTGAACTCCCTGGTGCTGAGTCAAAATTAGTAACCATATTATAGCAAAGCCTGCGCAAGCCTGCTAAGGGTCCTACTGAATAGATGTGGTTCATTGGTACGCGGATTGGCAGCCAGTGGCTGCCAATCCGCGTACCAATGAACCACACTAAAAAATGCGGGCCTGACAGAGGCAATGTCGTTGCTGGAGCGGTCACTGAACCAGGATCTCACGGACCTTGGCAGCTAGGTCATCCAGGTCAAAGGGCTTCTGTAAGAAGACAAAGCCTTTGTCAAGCACAAAGTTCTGGCTGATCTGGTTGGCATGATAGCCACTCACAAACAAGAAATGTGTCTCGGCACTCATGGCGTGAATACGATCATAGATTTCTTTCCCCTTCATCTTGGGAGTGACCAGGTCGGAGATCACCAGGGCAATGGAGTCCTTGTGCTTCTCAAAGAGCCGCAAGCCCTCCACTCCGTCGCGCGCACTCATGACCGTATACCCATAATCCCCTAGCGCCTCCTCCATCAAATAGCGCAAGTCAGGATCATCTTCGACGACCAGAATGGTCTCGTCACCACCACGTACCTCCTGAGCATCTTCACTCGCGTCCTGTAGGTAAGGCAAGGGGAGTGTGTGCATGACATCAACAGCGGGGAGATAGATATTAAAGGTCGTGCCTTTCCCCACCTGGCTATCAACTGAGATGTAGCCATTATGCTGGCCTACAATCCCATGCACCATCGAGAGACCTAGCCCCGTCCCTTTCCCGACCTCTTTTGTGGTAAAGAAGGGTTCAAAGATGCGACTACGCGTCTGCTCATCCATACCTATGCCCGTATCCTGCACCGTCAAAAGCACATAGGTCTCAGCTGGCATCTCGCCGTGGCTGATACGCTGCGCCTCTTCGTGACCCACATTGCGCGTGCGAATAGTTAACCTGCCCCCTTCAGCCATAGCGTCACGTGCGTTAATACATAAGTTCATGACAACCTGCTCAATCTGGGCGTAGTCGACATGAACGGTATGCAGTTCCGGATCAGGGACAAACATGATATCAATATGGTCGGCCAAAATCTTGCCGAGAAACTCCAGCAGATTCTTCACAACTTTATTGAGATCAACATCCGTTGGCTCAAGCACCTGGCGGCGCGAGAAGGCCAGCAGTTGCTGAGTCATTTTCGCCGCGCCTGTCGCAATTTCATGGATATGGGCCAGGTTATTATAAAGGGGATGGCTGGTCGAAATACGCGAAAGCCCACGACGGGAATAGCCAAGGATACCACCTAACATGTTGTTGAAATCGTGTGCGATGCCGCTCACTAACAAGCCAACGCTCTCCAGTTTTTGGGCTTGCTGTAACTGACCAGCCAGGCGATGCTGTTCAGTGTTATCAAAAAAGTAGCCAGTAAACTCTTTAAGCTTGCCCTGTGTATCAAAGGAACCAACGACATTCGCCACGATATAGACCGGGCTACCATCTCGACGCAACAGTTCTAACTCACTATACTCCAGGCGTTTCTCCTGGCTCAGTTGCTGCACAAAACTGGCATACTTTTCAGGTCCGCCATAGAGCGTGCTCAAGTTCGCCTCAAGCGCCTGCTCCACGGAAGCAAAGCCAAAGATGCGGGCAAAGGCAGGATTGCAGGTTAGTAGTTTTCCCTCAGGCGTGACCGCAAAGACGCCAGTTAGTCCTTGCTCAAAAATCTCGCGATAGCGCTCTTCGGAGCGTTGTAACTGGGAGATGGCTTCTTCATATTGCTTGCGCAGACGCGTCTTTTCCAGGCTCTCACGTACGGCAATGGGAAGCCGGTCCAGGTGCTTTTTGAGAACATAGTTATTTACTCCAGCGCGCAACGCCTCAACCGCCACCTCTTCACTACCTGTTCCCGTAAACATCACCACGGGCACGTCAGGGTAAAGCGCCTTGACTCGTTCAAAGATCTGTAATCCGTTTGCCCAGTTCAGTTGATAATCAGTTAAAATAAAATCAGCCGGAGCCTGGGCCAAAACGGCCTCCAATTCGGTCGGTCGCCCCACCTGAGTAAACTCGGCATCTTGAAACTCTTTTTGCAGCTGCCGAATAATCAGCTCGCGATCCGCTGCATTATCGTCAATAATGAGAAACCTCACAGATCAACTCCAAGCAATGTACCAACTCGCTCAAAAAAATACTTTTCATGTCTATGCCAATACGCAAAGCACTCTTCGCTGTAACTCTCTTGTACATGGAAAACAACTCAACCACACCCCTTAGACATTACACTTTTCTTAACTACTTTTCGTTTCAGAGCCAGGCCCCTGGCTGTGATGTAGAAGAAGGATTGATGGGAGAAAGCACATCCTAAACGCCCTGGCGAAAACTAATTTCGATATCTTGCGGAGAGCTGTAGTGAGAGCAAATTCTGGAGGGTAGGAAGAAATATCCCCTGCTTAAGAATCTTCGCGCCTGCGGCACTCGGGATAAGGGAGTGTGTGCACACACTCCCTTATCCCGAGTGCTCGCGTAGCAAGGCAGGCAGACAGGTACCAGAGGAGATTAGAGAGATGGTAAGAAGCTCTGGTTGCCAAAGGCGCCGCCCAGGACATCTTTGGACGAGGCCCCCAGCCAGCGATCCAGGACGGTCGCGTACACAGAACGAAAATCCACGGTATACTTTAGGTTGCCAGCATCATCCAGGCTGGACAGGCTGGGCGGCTCGCCATAGATGCCCCTGTTCACCGCGTTTCCGAGAATAAAGAGGGGGGCCGCGGTACCATGATCGGTGCCCTGGCTGCCATTCTCTTCGACGCGGCGTCCAAACTCTGACCAGGTCATCACGACAACGTCATCCGCCCGACCATGCGCCTGCAAGTCGCTATAAAATGCGGAGAGTCCCTCTGCCAGCGTTTTCATCAGTTGAGCATGAGTTGTTTGCTGATTGGCATGCGTGTCAAAGCCGCCAAGCGTAACATAGCCCACACGCAGACCCAGGTTCTGCACAATCGCTTCAGCCAGGACCTGCAAGCCCGCACTGAACGGCCCTTGAGGATAAGTCGCCAGCGCGTGATACTGAGTGGCTGCCTCATGTATCTGTTTGCTTCCCTCCTGGGCATTCAGAGCGGTCGCCTCCAGAAGCGCGGCATAGGGAGAAGACTTGGGATAAGTGGAGTAGAGCTTCATCAAGGTTTGCAGCCGACTACTGCCGCCATCGCTATCCACCGGATCGGGGGTAACACGATAGTTATTGACTGTATTAAAGGTAGGAACCTGGGCGTTGATTGACTGGAGCGCCTGAGCGGTCTGGGTCCCCACGTTCAGCGCCTGAAAGGGGTGCCCATCCTTATCGACCCAGCCACTCACAAGCTTGCCTAACCAGCCGTCACGACCATTACCATTCAGGTCAAGGGTCTGCCATATGTCCATAGCCTGAAAATGCGAGAGGCTGGAATTAGGATAGCCTACCCCCTCAATGACCGCCATATGCCCACTATCCCAGAGCTTTTTCAAGGGGCTAATTCAGGATGCAGCCCCAGGCGCCCATCCAGGTTCAAGACTTGCTCGCCAGGAATGGCCAGCGTAGGCCGAAGCTGATGATAAGCACCATCGGTATAGGGGATGACCGTATTTAAGCCATCATTGCCGCCCGCCATCTGCACGACAATCAATGTTTTTGTGCCTGCTTGCTGCGAGAAGCGCGCTCCAGGGAGCGCGAGTTCCTTGGCGGAGGCGACACCTCGACTAAAAATGCCTGGCATGACCATGCCAGCAGAGACGACCAGCAGGCCATCTCGCACCATTGCACGCCGCGATAACTTCATGCTATTCTCCTGGCTTTCTCTCATGGTTTGCTTTCTAAGTGAGGAAAGGGAAATTTTGTGGGAACACCCCACACCCCGGCAGGAGGGAAACCCTCCTGCACCTCCCTTTAGTTCAACTGGTATTCTGGCAGGGTCATGAGCAGGTAGAGTGTTCCCCGGACACGATTGAGTGGGTAACTCGTCCCATTGCCAAACTTCACGCTTGCCCCACGGCTCGTATCCCCGGTGGTCAGGTAATCTACCAGGACGGCTTTCCGCTCCGCGGGCAGGTTGCCATCGAGGAGAAAGTTGGCAAAGTACGTCACAAACTGCTCTGGGGAGCTTATCTTCTGACTATCCACGATATGCTGAAAATCTAAGGGTTGCTGTTGGCCCTGCAAGACTCGCTTCTTCGCCCCCTCCTGCCCCTGCAAGAACGCATTGATATAATTCAGACGGGTCATCCAGGTTCCACTATTGAGCCAGGCTGTACTCACCTTGTCACCGGGCCAGCCCGCGACGTTGGGCGGATTGAAGATCTCCTGGCCCATGTTGAGCGTGATCGCGGGCAGCGCCTTCCCCGTTCCCTGCATTTCCAGCGCCCGATAGGCTCCAATAGTAAACTCAACAGGCGATTTCAGGCGACTGCGATACGCCTGGGCAGAGGAGAACTGGGGCGAGTGCAAGAGTGCCTTCATCACAGCCCCCATATTATGTTTGCTCTGGTTGTAGGCATCGACCAGGGGTTGCAGGTCGTCCTTGCTGGGATTTTCATAGACGAAGAAGGTAAAGAGCTTGCGACAGATGAACCAGGGCAATGCCGGATGATTCGCCAAAATGTCCACAATATTTTTATAGTCCAGCTTGCCGGTATGCCCCAGAAACGTCGTTTGCAGGTTGGTATGCGCGCTGGGGACATACGTTGACTTGAGGGGATCTTGTTTGCTCAGGCGCCAGCCCGTCAGGGCCGCGGCACCATTAAAGACATCCTGCTGCGAATAGTTGCCCAGACCCAGGGTGAAAAGCTCCATCAGTTCGCGAGCATAGTTCTCATTGGGGTGCTGGCTGGTACTTTTATTAAGATCAAGGTAAAACTGCATCGCCGGGTCGGCCGTGATGCCCAGCAGAATGTTATCATAGGTATCAAAGGCATGCTCACGCAGAAATTTATTCTGCACGATCATGCGCTCATACCCTCTGGCTCCTCCCACCTTCCGGTAGCTACTGACCAGGACCCCGTGCCAGAAAAGCGTCATTTTCTCGAGCAATGGTCGCTGGGTCCACGCCATGCGCATCAGCCACCACTGCTGCATCTCAGCGGGTTTGCTCATATCCAGTTGAAGCCGCGAGAGGTGCTGCTCAGTCGCCTCCTCCGAGACCTGCTGATAGTTAAGCAAGCGATCAATTGCGCCTTCAAAACCGAGTCCAGCATAGCTCTGAATTTCACTGGCACTGGCTCCAAAGCCAGCCTTGCGCAGGAGATGCCCAATCTTGATGTCTCCACCTATGGCTCCCTGCTGCCCATGACTCTCCTGCCACCAGCGCTCTAACGCCACACCACCCGCACCAACCGCTCCAATTCCTACTAAACTCGCGGCCCCCAGTCCTAGAGCCTTGCGCCGCGACATGCCTCGAGTGCTGGAAGGCGATGCCCCCTGGCTCTCGCTTCGCCTATCCGGCTGCATTGGCTGTTCATACAAGTCCATGATAGGAAAAACCTCCTAAGCCTGCTCCTCCTAGGAGCTCGCTGCCTTTCTACTTCCCTGAAGATGAGTCTGCGAGTAGCTCTTTTCTCTCTCCCGTCTCAGGTTTTGTCACTGTGATAAGAGCCTATTCGTTGTATCGTTTGTCGACCTGATTCTACCAGAGAGAATTCAAGAAAAGCTCAAGAGGCCTTATAGCTTTTCGCAAGATCATGCTTACTACTTCTCCGAAAACCCTGAGCGCGAAGCGTTAGACACGCCAGTGAAGGCTTGCCGTGCCACCTTTAGGTGGCCCCCGAATGGGGATGGGTTTCGGAATAAGATCTAGTGCTCTGTCAATTTTCATTTAAAAGATATTCATGCCGCCTGCGGCGGCAGGGGTGAGAGACGCAGAGGGGCTGGCGCCCCTCTGCACTCCCCGCTTTCCTATTCAGTGGCAGGGGTGAGAGACGCAGAGGGGCTGGCGCCCCTCTGCACTCCCCGCTTTCCTATTCAGTAGCAGGGGTGAGAGACGCAGAGGGGCTGACGCCCCTCTGCACTCCCCGCTTTCCTATTCAGTAGCAGGGGTGAGAGACGCAGAGGGGCTGACGCCCCTCTGCACTCCCCGCTTTCCTATTCAATTGAGCTTGAACACACCACCTACCAGCAATGATTTGCACACAGCGTTAACTAGAGTTATTGCGCTTTTTATAAAAAACGGAGTGTAATGTTGAAAACGGATCGTCGAGTAGAGCGACACACTGTAGCTGAAGCGCTGCCTGCTAGCCCCATCTCACCTGAACAAACGCCCTTGCACACCTCGCGCCCTATGCACTTGCGCGCACATGCCTTACTACCTGCAATGCTGGCGTGTTTTCTCTTGCTCAGTGGCGCGTTCTCGCTCCAGGGCTTGATGTTCTTCTCCTCTCTCCTGGGCGATCTCTTTCCCTGGACTATCCAGCTCTCGCACCTGCTCTTTCCGGGGCAAGCACTCAACCCCCGCCTATTTCATCACAATCTCCCTACCCCCAGCGTGCTCACAAGCTGGACACACACCTTGCTTGTCGCTGCGCTCTTTCTCCTGATCGGAGGACTCTACCTGCTTGCCCTGCGCATCCTCCCACAAAGGACACGTTTGCGGGTTGTGTTTGTCGGGGCTCTCCTCCTGGGTCTGATCTGGGCCTTTATGCCCATTGTGACCTCGGCCGACCTCTTCTCTTACATTGCCTATGCGCGCATGGGCGTTATCTATCATCTCAATCCGCTGATACAGACGCCGCACGCGATCTGGCATGATCCTGTATACATCAATATCTACTGGACCGATCAGCCCTCGGTGTATGGTCCAGTCTACACGGGTTTGACCTATACACTCCAATTGCTCTGTGGAATGCTCTTTGGGGCGCAAAATGTGGCAGTTATGGTGCTGGCGTTGCGTCTACTCGACCTCGCCACACACCTGGGCTCCACCTGGCTCATCTGGTCCATCGGAGGCTACTTGCAAGGAAGCAAGCAATCGCCACGGCAAAGAATGCTGGCGACGCTGGCATTTGCCTGGAATCCGCTCCTACTCTTTGAGGCCTGCGTCAATGCCCACAACGATACCCTGGTACTTTTCTTTATTTTGCTGGCACTCTGGTTTCTCGTGCGTACAGGCCAGCCAACATGGCGCACCCATCTCCTGGTCGCACTCAACCTCTCCCTGGCCACCTGTATTAAGGTAAATGTGGGCATCTTGCTGCCCGGCTATCTCTGTTATCTTCTGGCCTGTACCCCAGAGGGTACGCTCTGGCAGCGCCTACGCCAGCCCCTCCTCGTGCTCCTGGGCACTGCGCTGCCAATGGTGCTGCTCTACGCCCCCTTCTGGGATAATGGTCAGATCCTCACCCTACTCAAAGTCAATCCTGGGACCTACCGCGCCATCAATACCGTACCCGAACTTCTGACACATATCATTAATAGTCTCTTTCTCCCCTCCGCGCCAGAAAATGGCTCGTTGACCGAGTTCATCATGCGCGATCTCAGCCTGCTGCTCTTCTTTCTGAGCTTCGCCTTTATCTGCTGGCACGCCCTGCGTTCGGCAACCGCGCCCAGAACGCCGCTCGCCCTCATACGTTGGATGGCTCTTGCCTGGTTGCTCTACATGGGACTGGGATCGCCCTGGTACTGGCCCTGGTACGCGATTACCTTCTTCGGCCTCTTCGCACTAGTCGAGAGCGCGACAAGCGCCAAAGAGTGGCAGGAACTCGCCACGCGCATCCCATTCTTGCCTGCGATTAATATCCCGGTGGCGGTCCATATCCTGGGGATTACGATGGCTAGCACCTACTGCTTCTTTGCCTGGCCAGCAGTGACAACCTTTCTGCCCTTCCTGCCAGGCTTCCGCGTCGCCTTCCTGCGCTCCATCTGGACCTGGATAGTCCCTCTCCTTCTGGGATGCAAGGCCTGGATTCGTCAGCGTCTGCGGCGCTTCGCATAGTGTTATTTATAGTGTAAAGAGGGTGGTGATGGCAGCCTGACAAGGCCAGACCGCCATCACCACCCTCTTTACACTATAAGCAATCGCACGGCGTCCAGGAGATCGCGGACATGAAACGGTTTGACGATGACGCGTTCAACGCCCAGGCTGGAAGCCTCGGGACTCTGCCTGGCCGCGGTAATCACGATGACGCCTGGAAGTGGTTGAGGACTCTCCCACTGTTGGCGTAAGCAGGCAAGGAAGGCCTGCCCATCCATCCCTGGCATCGCGAGATCCAGCAAAATGACCGCTGGATAGCGCCCCTCACGCGAGATGCACTGTATCCAGTTGAGCGCCTCCTGGCCCTCAGCAGCCTCAGCTGGTTCGTAGCCATCCATTTCCAGCGCCCAGGAGACCATATCTCGAATAGCAGGGTTATCATCGACCACCAGAACCAGCGGCTGACATCCCTGTTCATGCTGTTGTGGCTGCATCATAGCTTGTCCTACCTACGAGACTGCTGCTAAGCACGCCTGCTTGCTTTTCAAGACAAACGCGCTATTCCGTTGTGGGAAACTTTGTGAGCAGGAAATGTCGAAGCTCCTGCAAGAAGGTCTCAGGCTGTTCGAGGTTAGAGAGATGACCCGCATCTTCAATCACAACCAGGCGCGCGCCTGGAATACGCGCCGCATACTCGCGAGCGACCTCTGGCGGGGTAAGGCGGTCCTGTGCCCCCACCAGGACCAGGGCTGGGCAATGGATCGCGCCAAGTAACATGGTCGCGTCTTCACGTTTCGCCATGCCACGTGAGATCGCGGCGATACCTACGGGAGTTGCCGCCAGAATCATCTGGCGTACACGCGCCTCCACTTCGGGAGCGTGCTGCCGTGTCGTTGCTGCCAGCAGGTTGGGAAGTTGGAGATCGGCAATCGCCTCCGTCCCCTCGGTCAGAGCCAACTGCGCCATACGTTCGCGGTTGGCTCTCCCCTCCTCATTATCAGCTCCGGGACGCGTGTCGGCCAGAATCAGGCCCTTGACCCGCTGAGGGTACTTGCGTAAGAATGCGAATGCCACATAGCCGCCAAGCGAGAGACCACACAGAATTGCGTCCTGCATCCCCAGTGCGTCCATCAAACCAGCAACATCATTGGCGAGATCTTCCATCGTCACGGCCTCGCGCCCCTGGCTCTCGCTCTCGCCCAGGCCACGCCAATCCAGCGCGACAAGGCGAAAGCGTTGCTCACCCAGCAGGGCCAGCATCTGCCCCTCCCACATCCGCCGATTGAGGGGAAAGGCATGCAGGAAGATGATGGGATAACCGATGCCATGGTCATCATAGGCGATCTCGGCATTGCGTATCCTTACTTTCATCCAAGTTTACTCCTCTTTTGTCGCGCCCTCCGCCTGCTCATGAGCATGGTATGAGCTACGCACAAAGGGACCAGACTCCACATGTCTGAAGCCCATCTTCTTCCCCTCAGCCTTGAGCGCTGCAAACTCCTCAAGCGGGACATAGCGCTGGATCGGCAGATGCTGGAACGATGGGCGTAGATACTGACCAATAGTCAGGATATCGACGTCGTGCTCGCGCATATCGCGCATCACCTGCAAAATCTCGTCTGTGGTCTCGCCCAGCCCAAGCATAAAACCGGACTTGGTAGGAGCCGCTGGGTTCATCTCTTTGGCCCATTTCAGCACCTGTAGAGAGCGCTCGTACACGGCCTGCGGGCGCACACGCTTGTACAACCTTGGAATAGTTTCTACATTATGGTTAAACACATCTGGCTTCGCGTCTATAACCACCTTTAGTGCATCATATATTCCCTTAAAGTCGGGTGTCAAGACCTCTACTTTACACTCGGGATTTAGGCGACGAATCCAGCGGATCGTGGCCGCGAAGACTCCCGCCCCCCCGTCTTTCAGCTCATCACGGTTCACCGATGTGACGACGGCATGCCGCAGCCCCATGTGCTGCGCAGCCTCAGCGACACGTTTAGGCTCTTCCCAGTCCATCCCCATCGGACGGCCTGTCTCGACGGCACAGAAACCACAGCTCCGGGTACAGACCCGACCGAGAATCATAAACGTGGCGGTCTTATGCCCCCAACACTCACCGATATTGGGGCAGCGCGCCTCCTCACAGACCGTGTGCAGCGACTGCCCACGCATCAAGTCCTTCAACTCATCGTAATTTTTGCCACTGGGGGGACGCACCCGCAACCACTCGGGACGCCGCTGAGGGATTATTGTTGTCATGCCTAGTTATTCCTTATTTTTCGGGTTCTGGATAGGTGATGTAGTGCAGTGGCCGCGTACGCAAGTAGCGGCCACTGCACTACATCACCTGGCTGGGCGAGCGCCGCAGGTGCGAGGGGTCCAGCCCAGAACGTGTACATGGCGTTAGCTAACAAAACACATACTAATACTAGCACACCCTGCACAGTGTACGTCAATTATTCTAGTAGACGTCTATCTCGCGGCCATAGCTCTCAAGACGCGTCTTGACTGTCTTCAAGAAGCCACCAGACTCCAGGCCATCGAGCAGGCGATGATCAAAGGAGAGGCAGAGATACATCATGTAGCGAATGGCGATGGCGTCATCTTCCGTCACCACCGGGCGCTTCACCACAGCATTCATGGCCAGAATGCCGGCATGCGGCTGGTTAATGATCGGAATAGAGATGACTGTGCCAAAGACGCCCGTATTGTTGACGACAAAGGTACTTCCTTGCATATCCTGCAACGTCAGCTTGTTATTGCGCGCGCGCTGGGCCAGGGCATTTACCTGCTTCGCCAGGCCTGCCAGCGTGTACTGGTCCGCGTCATAAATGGTGGGGACGACCAGGCCGGTCTCGGTTCCGACCGCCACACCCATGTTGATGCGCCTCTTGATGAGGATCTTGTTGTCCTCGGACCAGGAAGAGTTCATAACCGGGTACTTCCGGATGCCCTCACAGACCGCCTTGATCACGAAGGGAACATAACTCATGGCATAGCCCTCGCGGCGCTTGAAGTCCTCTTTGTTCTTCTCCAGCCACTTCGCGATCCCGGTCATATCAACCTCGACCATAGCCGTGGCATGGGGCGAGGTGCGCTTGCTCCGCACCATGTGCTCAGCAGTTGCCAGGCGAATACGGCTGGGCGTAATTACCTGTACATCGTCGCCTGCTGGGATTTCGATTGGTGCTGAGGTGACAGCGGTAGAGGCAGGCTGAGGCTCGGGAGTCCTGGGGGCAGCTACGGCCTGCTGAGCAGTCGAGCGCTGTTCCAGGTAAGCCAGGATATCTTCTTTGCGCACGCGCCCATTG
Source organism: Ktedonobacter sp. SOSP1-85 (assembly GCF_016587415.1). GTDB lineage: Bacteria > Chloroflexota > Ktedonobacteria > Ktedonobacterales > Ktedonobacteraceae > Ktedonobacter. The sequence continues at coordinate 1,540,103 of NZ_BNJI01000001.1, forward strand.
ATACCCGTGCCCTGAATGGCATTAAGATCAAGGCCATGCTCACGCGCCAGGCGACGAGCCAGGGGCGAAATGCGCTGGCGCTCTTCCTCGCCATTCTTCTCAGTGACAGGGGCCGAGGCCACGGCCTGTGTGCCAGCGGTGCGCGCCTCGCGCTGCTCCATAACTGGAGTTTCCAGTTGTTCGCGCTTCTGCACAGGAGCGGCATCGGGACCTGGAGCGGCAGAGGGAGCCTGGGGAGACGTTTCTGCGGGTATATCTGCGCTTTCTTCAATCAAGACAATATCAGTTCCAACGGGCACCGTCTCATCGACCTGCACCAGGAGTTTGACGATCTTGCCCGCGACAGGTGAAGGCAGCTCCGCATTGATCTTATCGGTAACCACCTCGGCGATAGACTCGTCGCGCTCAACATAGTCGCCGATATTCTTGAGCCAGGCTCCAATCGTCCCCTCAGCCACTGATTCGCCCAGGCGAGGCATCTTAACTGGCGTTGCCATAGTCTTGTACTCCTTATATATCTCCTCCTCAGACCTCGACCATCCAGGCCCAGGGTCTAAGTAGCAGTATGTCATCGTCAATTACTACTTATCCGAAAGCCCTGAGCGCGAAGCGCTAGTCACGCCAGTGACGTTGGGTTTCGGAATAAGATCTTAGTATGCGGCCAGCTTGCGTGCTGCCGCGAGAATCTTCTCGGCATTGGGTAGATATGCGTTCTCCAGCGGAGGAGCATAGGGGAAAGGCACGTCGGGAGCCGCTACCCGCGTAATCGGACCATCAAGATACTCAAACAACTCTTCCGCCAGCATAGCCGCCAGCTCAGCCCCAATACCACCCGAGAGCATATCCTCATGCACAATCAGCACCTTATTGGTACGCTTCACCGAAGCCTTGATGGTCTCGCGGTCCAGCGGGACCAGGCTGCGCAGATCCACCACTTCCACCTCAAGGTCATCTTCCTGCTCCAGTACTTGAGCCGCCCGTAAGCATTGATGTACCATGGCGCCGTACGTCAGGATGGTCATATCCGCGCCCTGGCGACGCACAATGGCCTCTCCAAGCGGCACGATATAATCCTCTTCCGGCACCTCGTCGCGCAAATCGGGTAGGCGATAGAGAAGCTTATGCTCCAGGTAGAGCACGGGATTATTGTCACGAATGGCCGCCTTGAGCAGGCCCTTCGCATCATAAGTTGTTGAGGGATAGACTACCTTGATGCCCGGCGTATGAAAGAACCAGGCCTCGGGGGTCGAGGAATGAAATGGACCACCCCTGGTGCCGCCACCAGCCGGGCCACGAATAACCATCGGCGTCGGCACGCCCGTGCGCCAGTACATCTTGCTCGCCATATTGACGATCTGGTCAAAACCACAGGTAATAAAGTCAATGAACTGCATCTCGGCGATGGGACGCATACCCATCAGTGATGCTCCCACAGCCGATCCAATAATAGCAGACTCCGCCATAGGTGTATCGATCACCCGCTCCGCGCCAAACTCTTCTTGCAAGCCCGCGCTGACCTTGAAGGCGCCACCGTAGGTACCCACGTCCTCGCCTAGCAAGAAAACGGCCTCATCTCGCCGCATTTCTTCGCGCATTGCCTCGCCAATGGCTTCCAAATAGGTTATTTTCTTCGCGCTCATCGTCGACCAATGGCCTCCTCTTCCTGGCTTACCGTAGTAAAGGACTCACCTGTACGCCGATCCAGGGCGTTGATATAGCGAGGATTGTCCGCCCCTGGCTCACCCACAATCGCAATAGGACCATCGGGCGCAAACACATAGTCCGTGACCGTCGCTACGTCTGGCTCGGGACTCTGCTCCGCATAGCGAACCGCATCATCACATATCTCGCGGATGCGGGCCTCCATCTGGGCTTTCTTCCTGGCCGTCAAGAGTCTTTCTTGCTCCAGATAGGCCTCAAAGCGGGTAATAGGGTCTTTTTTGAGCCACTCCTCGCGCAGTTCTTTCGGTACATAGTCGGCTTTATCCGCCTCTGAATGCCCGCGCACGCGGAAGGTCTTGCACTCTACAATAGCAGGGCCGTTACCCGCACGAGCATGCTCGCCCGCACGCGAGACGGCTTCGATGACTGCCAGGACATCATTTCCATCCACAGTCTCGCCCGGAATATTATACGCTTTGGCGCGCTCAGAGAGCTGCTGCACATTAAATTGCTTGTAACCAGGGGTCGAGTAGGCATAGCCATTATTCTCAATGACCAGCACCAGGGGTAACTTCTGCACCGAGGCCATATTGAGCGCTTCGTGAAATGGACCTGTATTGGTCGCGCCATCTCCACATGAGGCCAGGACAATGCTCTCACGCTTACGCATCTTCATCGTCAACGCCACGCCACACGCCACGGGAAGCGACTCGCCAAGCATACTGATCATAGGCACAATGCCATGATGCATATCTCCAATATGCAGCTGCCCATCGCGTCCCAGCGATGGAGAGTTGCCACGCGCTAACCACTGGCACATGACCGCGCGTGGAGAGGTACCTCGAACTAGATGCATCCCCAGATCTCGGTGCTGCGGAACAATGCAGTCGCCATCGCGCAGCGTCATCGCTGCCCCGACAGTTGTCGCCTCATGCCCCTGCGCGGTGTAGACACCACCCACAACACGCCCCTGCAAGAACAGAGTGCGGGTGCGCTCTTCCATCGCGCGCGTCAGGCGCATGAGATAAAAGATCTGAAGCAGGTCAACATTAGCCTGCTGCGTTTCATGCATGTTTTAACTCCTCTAGTTGGGCTGACAGCCTGAAACTATCAGGTTCACTGTATTTTCGCGTGCCGACTTGATAAAGTCAAGGGATTATTTATATGGTACCCCAAACCCTGCTCTATTGGCGAAGGCAGAGGAGTTTTCGCGCCTGCGGCGCTCAGAGTAAGAGGGTATACGTCAAAAACGGCTTTGCCGTTTTTGACGTATACCCTCTTACTCTAGTGGCTCGCCTAACAAGCCGAGGTAGATCCTAGAGGAGATTTAGGAGACTATGTACCAGTCTGCTCCAATTCCTGGCGCAGGCGATGTATACGCTGGCGATAGACATCTTCGGGCTGTACATCCCCTGGCTTGGGTTCATCTCCCATGCTCACATGCCACTTACGAAAGGCCAGGCCGATCTCCGTCTGGTAGAGCGCTCTTACACGCAACCACTGCTTCAATCCACGTTTTCTTAAGACTTTGCGCTCCGCCTTCGCCCGCTGAAACGAACTCTGAAGCAGAGCATACTCATCTACACGTATGACACCACTACTGACCTCGGACGCCAGGAATTCACGCACGACGGTCGCTTCATGTGCCAGTGATTTTACCAGGATATAGAGCAGAGTCAGTTGCGTCACAAAGGGAGGGATATAGTTGCCCAGGATGGCGACCCACCAGACCGTTAAAGCGATCGCGTTATTGGGCAAATTGGTTACCAGCGCGCCCGCGTAGAAAATCACGAAGTCATAGACGCTATGCAACAATACCGCGAGCAGGAAGCCCCCGGCTGGCACCAGCCACTGCTGCCAGCGCACTCGTGTATGCCGCACATAGCCTAGCGCGACACCTATGCACACCGTAAAGGTTGGATGCGTTAGCCAGCCCAGGACAATGCGCGCCACGATCAGGTAGGGCAGCGATCCCTTGGAGACATTGGTGGCAAAGTAGAGAAAGTTCTCAGTCAGGGCGAAGCCCGCCCCGATCAAGGCCCCGTAGACAAAGCCATCGGTCACATTATCAAACTCGTCCCGCAGCATATAAAAGAGCAAGACCAGGCCCAGGCCTTTTAAGGCTTCCTCGGTAATACCGGGATTGAGTCCCTGTAAAAGCGAGCGTAGCAGCGTGCTCGTTTGCGGCCCCAGGCTACTAATCCAGGCATCCACCAGGCCTTCGCTCAGTTGTGCCAGGGGAATGGCAATAATCCCCCCCAGAGAAAGGCCGCCAGGCGTAAGAACCAGGGTTCGCGCTCATAGCGATCAATTACATTGACCAGCCAGATCACGATACCCGCAGGAATTAAGGGTATAAACAGGGTTAGTAGGAGGCTGGAGACGCCATGCTGAAGCACGGTCACACCAAAGAAGGTATTAAAAAGCAGGATAATTACCGCGCCCATGGCGAGTAGGGAAATACCCAGTGTCCCCAGGAGCCAACGCAGTTTGTTGCCCCGCCGACCACCGAAGGCGAATTGCATCGTCACACCACCAAAGAGAGACTCCTGCTCCTCCCATTCAGTCGTCAGGTTCTCCTCCGCCTCCAGGGGCACGCTCCCCACTGGAGACGCTGGCATGCCCATACTCTGTGCTCCGCTACCAGGCAGCTTTGTTGGCGAAGGTGCAAGCATGTACGGGGTCGACTCAGGTGCCGTTATCAATGGCGTGGGAGCAGAGAGTATGTCATTGAACATAGCATCTGGAAGCGGCGTCACGGCGCTCTCGCTCGTCAACTTCAGTTGGCGCTCCTTCTGTTGTGAAGCCAGGAGATCTTGATGTAGCGATGAGAGTTGTGTTGTGGGGATCTCATCAGCGGGGTCAGAAACTTTTTGCGGCGCAATTAATTGCAGCGTTGTATGCCCCAGGATAAGCATATCCTGCGACTGCAAGGATAGACTCCCTCCAGCTGGCACTGCTCGCCCGTTGACGCATACTGTGTTACGCATCGTCAGGTTAAAAATACGCCAGCCCTGTTCAGTCACTACTAACCGAGCATGCTCCCTCGAGACAGTCGGATCCATCAATAAAATATCATTGCTCAGCGCTCGCCCGATGGAGGTCTCTCGATTCGTCAATACATAGACGAATCGCTCACCTGCCAGCCATTCAGTTGGCGTCAGCTCAGCATCTTCAAATGCCGCATTGGCGGGCAATTGCACACGCACAACACGCAGCACGCCATAGGTCTCTTTCATGCTACGTTTCTGGTTCCCAACACTATGCCATCTATCCTTAAAATTTTCGTACTTTAGTGGTTCTATTGAACTCTATTATACCAGCTTTCAGCGGGACAGTAACTGTACCACATCTTCAACCAGGGCACATCCGGCTCTCGTCTCGGGGGTAATGGGTGTGTGTCTGGAAAACGGCAGAGCCATTTTCCAGACACACACCCATTACTCTTGAGCGCCGCAGGCGCGAAAGCGTATGTCAGGAGCAGAGCACTGCAAAGGCATGAAGAAAAGAGCATACCTCTTGACAACGATACTGGATCGTTCGACAATGAGCACGCAGAGAGAACTGCGACTAAAAGATGAAAGCAGAAGAGAATCGAATTTGGACGCGCAGGCACATACATATCTACAACACACAACAACTTTTTTTCTGGAGCGGAATATTCCTGCTTATCTCGTGGGAGGATCCGTTCGTGATCTCCTCCTCGCTCAACCGTGTCATGATTGGGACATCGCGCTCCCAGGCGATACAGTCACCATTGCGCGTCAGCTAGCAAATATGCTGGGTGGAGCCTTCGCCCACATGAACGATAAGGCATGCCGGATTACGATCCCTTCGCCTACCGGGCCAGACATCGTTTTTGACCTCTCGCCCTGGCGTGGAGAGACGATTGAGGAGGACCTTCACGCCCGCGACTTTACTATCAACGCCATGGCGCTCGCTCTCCCCGGGCTGCTCGCCTCGCTTGAGTTTGGGACTCAACTAGAGTTGGTCGACCCACTCTATGGGCATATAGATCTCCAAAACAGGACGCTACGTGTGGCGAGTGAGCAGAGCTTCCGCCAGGACCCCTTGCGCATGCTACGCGCGATGCGTTTCCTCGTTCACTATCAACTGCGTCTTGATCCCTATACCGCGACCCTGCTCAAGCGGGAGGTCTCGCTCCTGCCCCAGGTTGCTAGAGCGCGCGTTCATGAAGAACTCTACGCCCTTTTACGCTTTCCCAACACGACTGATCACCTGCGTTTACTGGATCAGTATGGACTCTTCACCATGCTCTTTCCTGAGTTTATCCAGGCGCGTGGCATGCCCCAGCCATCCCTCCACCACTGGGATGTGTTTGAGCATTCTCTGGAGACGCCACGCTACCTACAACTGCTCGATGAGCTCTTACATGCCAGCCCGACAGAACTACGCGCCTCACCCCTCACCTTTGATGGGCATGATGATCTGGTTGAGCTACAAGTCCTGCTCCAGGAGGCAGAGCAACAGGGTGTCTTCCAACTGGCAAGCCTTTCGCAGCCTGTCACCAGGCTCGCCGCGTTACTTCATGACGTGGGAAAAACTGTCACCTATACCGTTGATGAACACGGCAATATCCACTTCTATCATCATCCCCAGGCAGGTGTGCCACTAACACAGAATATCATGCAGCGCCTGGATGGCAGTACCGCTGACCGTCGCCTGGTTCAGCTTGTCGCCGCTCACCATATGCGTCCGGGGCAGCTCAGCCATAGCGACGTAACGCCTCGCGCCATTCGCCGCTACTTTGTAGATCTGGGACCAATCGGCATCCAGGTTGCACTCGTCGCCCTGGCAGACCACCTGGCAATGCGCGGGCCTCTTCCGCTCACCGAGGCCTGGCGCCAGCACCTGGCGGCTGTGCGCTTGCTCTGCGAACGCTATATCCGTCAACGCGAGAGTATTCTTCCTCCGCGCATGCTACAAGCCGATGAACTGATGCGCCGCCTGGATCTGAAACCAGGCCCCATCATCGGTAAACTCCTTGAGGCCCTGGCCGAGGCCCAGGCTGACGGCATCGTCCGTTCCAGGCAGGATGCACTCTGGTTTGCCAGCGAGAAATTACAGGAACTCAAAAACGGGGGTATGGAGTAGGAAAATTGTAGGGTCCAAGCTTGCTTGGACTTCTGCTCACCAGCTAATTGCTTCCTACAGCGAAAGAGTCCAAGCAAGCTTGGACCCTACGCCTCCTTAATGATTTAGCACCTGCTCCTCGTGGAATCTAGAGGACCCAGTGGCCAGTTAAAAACTGGGTAAGCAGGAAGAAGAGCACTGCCCCTGACCCCATCAGATACAGGTAGTTCACATACTTGTTTCGCCCTAGAGTTGCCAGAAGTACAAAAGCTGGAAAGAGTTCAATGACATAACGAGACATTGACTCAAGCGCATAGCGCTCATCTGTTTTTGTCACCAGGTGGAAAAAGAGCCAGAGTACCAGCCCATAGAGAACATAAGAGAGATAAGCGCGCGGCAAACGCCAGGGGCCAACTAAACATAATATTAACAGGCCCAGAATCAACAGGTCACAGCCCAGGTCGATCAGGTTGCGCAACGATTGGAAACTCAAGAAACCACTGCTTCGTTTCACCGCCAGGGCCGAGTCAAGAAGACCCATCCACGGAAACGTGAGCTGACGATTCCAATGGGCTTGAGCATGCGAGAAGGCCAGCGGATCGCCAAAGCGTAGATAGCAATAGGCTGCAAAAAGTCCTGTTCCCAGCGGAACCAGTCCCATACTCAACACCGCTGGCTGGAGAAGGCGCTTAAGCGCGAACTGGCGCTGGCGCGCATATTCATAGGCGAAGGGAACAAGCAGAAAGACTCCTGCGGAGCGCGTCAAGCTAGCAAAGAAGCCAAAAAGTCCTGCCAGCCACCAGTGACCTCGCCGCATGTTATAAAAACAGGAAAGCGCTAAAGCGAGAAAGAGCGCATCGGTATAGCCAGCAGCCAGGAAGAAGGCCGTTGGAAATACCACCAGGTACAATATTGCTCGCTCGGCACGCTCCTGATCAAAGTCCTCTTTCACTAGCCGATAAAAGACCACCAGCAATACCAGGAAGGCAATATTCGAGATACACATCGAGGCGATCAAAGGATTATCATGTGTGAGCGGCGTAAGCGCTGCAATGAGCATGGGCTGCAAAGGAAAAAAGGCGGTACGCCAGGATTCTGTATAGCCATTTTGCGCTAGATAGATAAAGTGACCAGTATCCCAGTGGCGCCATTCTCTCCAGAGTGTCGCCAGAGGCATATTGGACCAGGCAAAATCATTGACCTGAAACAATATCGCCAGGCAGGAAACAATGAAAAATGCCACGTGTATTCCCAGGTAGAGGGGAAGAACAGCCAGTGTAGCCTTACCCCACTTGCGCCATCCCTGCTCCTTGCTACTTGCCTCCTCCTTTTTTACGACCTCACGTTTCTCAGCAATCTCTGCATGCTCTGCCAGCATTTCCTTTTCCTTCTCTCGAGAAGCATAGCGCAGCACCAGAATGCGCATCTGCGTCTGAATTCGCCCGTATAGAGGGGGTTAACCGGGTTCTTTAGATTATTGTATCGAAGCATTCAAGTCTGCTTGTTTTTCAATGGCAAAACGCCCGGCGAGAAGGCATTGTAACAGACCACATCCATTTGGTCATGTGTGTACCTCAGCATTTATGCTTTTGGTAAAACCCACCCGTTCAATCGCTCATTGGAGAAGCTTTCTTTTGGAAAGGAAGATAGAACATTTTTACTATCCATGTGCTTTTCCCCCCCTTCTCGCATTGACAAAACGCCCTTCATGGCGTACCATTAGGTAGCACTACAGTGGCTTTTCATAGTCAGGGCGGCACCTTGTGTTCGCCCTCTCTTGCCGCTTGGAGATGGTTTTGAAGACTATTGCGATTTTATACCAGGGACGCAAGCAGGATACCAGAAGCTTTGCTTCCCAACTTGTACCAAACTTACGCCAGCAAGGTTATGAAGTCCGCTCCATCGATATTCGCACGGAGGGGGATGAGCAGCCCGACTCAAAACTGGAAGGGTGTGATCTCGCGCTCGTTTTAGGTGGCGATGGCACGCTTGTCCATGCTGCCCGTATTTGCTCATTTGCCGACTTACCCATTGTTGGTATCAACTTCGGACGCGTTGGCTTTTTGAGTGAACTTGAACCCGACGAGCTTCCCACACATTTACACTATTATCTTGAGCGCGACTCATCAGTCTGGGTAGATGAACGCACAATGCTCCAGGCAGTGCTCACGCAAGATGGACAAAGCGAGGAATTTCTCGCGCTAAACGATATCGTTATCGCTCGTGGGACCTGGCCACGCGTCGTTCGCGTCCAGGTCTGGGTCGACGATAACTACTATAACACCACAACCGCTGATGGGATGATTCTCTGCACAGCCACTGGCTCAACTGCCTATAATATGGCTGTTGGAGGTCCGCTCTTGCATCCACAGGTGCAGAGTACGGTGCTCTCGCCAATCGCACCACACCTGAACGCGAATCGCTCACTCATCTTACAACCAGAGGCCCACGTTAAACTACGCATCTCTACCGGGACTCAGGATGGTGTCTTCTCGGCTGATGGTCAGCGCAACCGGGAGGTGAAGGATGGCGCGATTGTTACCGTCAAGAAGAGTCCACGCGTGACCAGGTTCCTGCGTCGGCGGCCACCGACCTCTTTCTATCAGATCATCAACGATAAGCTGAAAAATGATAGTACGCAAGAAATTGAGCATTCTGGCAAGGAAGAAGCTGTAGAACATCATCATGCTACTTGAGCTAAACATTAAAGATTTCGCGATTATCGACAGCTTACACTTACGCCTCAACCGCCAATTTAACGTTTTTACTGGCGAAACGGGCGCGGGTAAATCTATCATTATCGACGCCGTAAACGCCCTGCTGGGCGGCAAAATCGGTGCCGAGTTTGTGCGCGCGGGTTGCGACCGGGCGACGGTTGAAGGCATCTTCTCTATCGATGCGCTTCCTCCCGTCGTGGTTGAGGGCATCGAGGTCCTTGCTCCCGTGGGGGCGGATACACCCGCTAACTTGTTGGAGGCTATCGAGGAAGCCGAGAGTCGCCGTAAACAGCGCGCCGCCGATACCGAAAGCGCTGATGCCCAGGTCGCCCTGGCCTCTCTCTTACACGAGTTTGATATCGATCCTGAAGATGGGCAACTGATCCTCTCACGCGATATTTTCCGCTCAGGGCGCACCGTGGCCCGTATTAATGGCCGCGCTCTCTCACAGCATGTCCTGCAACAGGTTGCCAGCTGGCTGGTCGATATCCATGGGCAGAGCGAGCATATGACGCTGCTGCGCCCAGAGCAACACATCAACTTCCTGGATCGCTACGCCGAATTGCTTCCCCTCCGTGATCAACTCAGCAGTAAGGTCGCGGAATGGCGCAACGCACGCAAAACGCTGCAATCCCTACAGCAGAATGAGCGCGACCAGGAGCGCCGGGCCGAGTTCCTGCGTTTTGAGATCGAGGAGATCGACAGGGCAGAGCTACGCGTCGGCGAAATTGAGGAACTCGAAGAAGAACGTAAAGTCTTGAGCAATGCCGAGCGCCTGCGCGAACTGTGCTCGCTCATCTACGAAGCATTGCAGGGTTCGGATCTGGGAGACAGTGGTTATAGCCCCGCCCTCGACCTCCTGCGTGGCGCGCAACGCGACCTGAGCGAGTTAAGCCGCCTGGATTCAAGCATGGATGAGCTGAATGAGTCCCTGGCCGAGGCCATTTATCAGCTTGAAGATGTCGCGACCTCGGTCAGCAGCTACCAGTCAGATATCGAGGATAACCCCTCACGCCTGATCGAGATTGAGGAGCGGCTCGATCTGATCGCCAAACTAAAGCGCAAATATGGCGCCAGTATTGAAGAGATTCTACAGCGCGCCTCCGACGACCGGGCGGAGCTGGATACTATCGTCAATCGCGACGAGATGATTCAGAAACTCCAGCAGCAAGATAGCGTCTTTCGCAAGGCGATTGGCGAAATTGCCGATACCCTCTCGCGTCGCAGACGAGAGGCCGCGACTCACCTGGCAACCGCTATGGAAGAGCAATTAAACGACCTGAACATGCGTCGCGCGCGCTTCCAGGTCGAGATTCTCCAGGTGCCCGATGAAAATGGCATTCCCTCAACAGTCAATGGGGAACCACTTCAACACTACGCCTGCGATAACACTGGCATTGACCATGTGCAGTTCTTGATCGCCCCCAACCCTGGTGAACCATTCAAACCCCTCACCAAAATTGCCTCGGGCGGTGAAACCTCGCGCTTGATGCTCGCGCTCAAAACCATTCTTGCAGGCGCCGATGCAACTCCTACGCTTATTTTCGACGAGATCGACTCTGGTATCAGTGGACGTAGCGGCCAGGTCGTGGGCGAGAAGCTCTGGCAGTTGACCCTCAATCACCAGGTTATCTGCATCACGCACCTACCCCAGATCGCGGCCTTCGCCGATACCCATTATAACGTCAATAAACAGATTATCGACAATCGAACCATGACCATCGTCAATGAGCTACGCCCAGAACAACGTATGCGCGAGATTTCGCATATTATGGGCGGCAATGTGACAGAGTTCTCGCTAAAAAGCGCGGAGGAGATGCTGGCACGCTCCGATCTCTGGAAAGAGAACTGGAAGCGCAACCTGCGTCAGAGCCGCCATAATCATAACCCAGCTAATCACTATAATCAACCCATCGTCTAGGATCTAGGAGTCTTGACATGCTTTCGTCTCTTCCCCGCGAGCAGCAGGATGAAATCGCACGCCTGGCTGAGCGTTACGGCACACCAGCACTACATAATGCGGCCCTCTATACTGGCGACGATTATGAACCACTCAATAAGCCAGATCGCTATGGTGAGGTCTGTATGGTCGTTCGCCGCAAACAAAGCGGTCGCCTGTTGACGATGAAGAAAGCCTTCTATCCACCTGCAACCTTTCGTCTGCTCACTGGTGGCATTCATCATGGTGAGTCGATCTACGATGCACTAGTACGCGAGACCCATGAGGAAACGGGTCTCGAAGTGACTATTACACAGTTCCTGGCCATTGTTGCCTACCAGACGGAGAACGCCAGAAAGACTCCCTCATTCTATACCTTCGCCTTCCTTCTGGATGAGGTTAACGGGACCCTGGGCGCCATCGATGAAGACGAGGCAGTTGAGTCCTTCCGCGAGATTCAACCCGCAGAGCTTCCTCAACTGGCAGAGCACCTGGAGCACCTGACCCATACCGAGCAACGCCCCCATCAGAACCTGGGCGACTGGAGCGAGTGGGGACGCTTCCGCGCCGTCATCCATCGCGTCGTGTGGGACAAGCTACAAAGCCAGAGTAATACCAGAGCAAGCAAGTGAGCACAAGCCACATAGTACTCCTGGAGCAGGGACAATCTCGACAGGCTATGCTATAATAGGCACTGACAAATAAACGGGGTAGCAATAACATACCCTGGGCGCGTGTAGATACACAGCTCCATTCATCTATCCACCCCTACCACACTAAGGACCTGTCTGATGAGTAAGAAATTCATGAGCACTCTGTTGCTCTTCGCCGTATTTATTGGCTTCATGTACTGGGGCATATCGCTGCTAGTCTCAACCATTAACTCACCGAAGATGGATGGCGAATATATCGTGTATTCGATCCTTCTGCTTGTCTGCGCCGGGTACGCCTTGATCTCCCTGCTCTTACTTCCACGGAAGAAAATGCGCTAACCTTACATAGCTACTGACTTCGCACGGTTTTCTGTCGATAGTGAAATACGAACCAGCATGCCAGGATGCCTCAGGGCATCCTTCTGGCAGGGGGTCTCCTTTTTTAGGGATAATGGCCCTTCTGGCGCTTCGCTTACCTCTCGCCCAATCCAGATTAGAAAAGAATGTAGGATCTGCCGATGATCGATGAACGGATTAGCACTACGCCCATCGCTATTCGCCTCGCGACGCCCGCGGATATTGAACAAATTGATCACCTCGACAGTTTTAGCGCCTCGCCCACGCGCTCGATTCATCGCGAGATCGAGAAGTACTTTGGTTCTGTTGACCCCTCAACGCATGAATACACCCTGATCTTCCTGGCCGAAATCGCTGGTAATGTCTGCGGGAAGGCAGAACTGATGCTTCCTCCCACTGAAGCACCTCAGCAGATTGGCTATGTCAAGCGCGTCATTGTCCATCCCGACTATCGCGGTCGCGGCATCTCCAAACCGCTCATGCGCTACCTGATTGGCTATGCACACGAAGAACGCCACCTCACCGCCATTGATCTGCTGGTGTGGGAGAATAACGTTCCCGCCATTCAGCTCTATGAGGAGCTTGGCTTTAGCCTGCAACATCGCGAACTCTACTATCGGTTGCACCTGTAGAGAGCCTCGATCAACCTATGTCAGCGTACTTTTTTGTTCATTTGCTTGACCAGTTGTGACATATTCGCATTTCACTTCGTTGTAAGACATGGACCGAGAAAGGAACCATGCAAAGCTGTCTCACCACAGACCAGCATTCCTCCTAACCAGCACATACCCTGTGTTGAGCCTCGGTTACTCTGATGGAGGTGCTAGACGCTTTATCCTTTTGGGATGACAACGATGCTATCGTTTTTCTCCTTTGCCAAAGGAGGTCCTGTCTCCCCCTCAGCCAACGGATAAAGCCGCTTATATGTCACAACGAGCTGTTTTTGCACAGACTACTCAACCGGTCGAGAAGACATTTCAACAATTACTCCACGATAAGGTCGGGCACCTGCTGCAAACCTTCTTTGTGGCGGAGATCACGCCGGAGAATTATCACCTTTTCGATCTGCAACGACGCGCCCTCTGGATCGGGGTCGCCATTTTCTTACAAACACTCAATGAAATCGACCACGACTGGTATATCCCCTATCTGATGCCAGTGGGTTCGCTTATTCCCTTCGTGCTTATCCTTGGGAGCTTTGTCGCGATGTGGATGGCGCTTCGGCCCGCTTCACAGCCACGCCCAAAGTCCGCTATCAAGCGACCTCCAACGCGCTGGCAAAAGCTTATGCTTCTCGCCCTACTCATTCTCACAGTAATAGGCGCGGTTGAGCTTGGACGGGGCCTGATCATGAGCGTCCTGCCGCCTCAATTCTCCAATGATGGCACTTCGCTTGATACCAATGCCGCGATGCTGCTGCTGGAGGGGCGCAATCCCTATACCGACTCCAATATGCTGGATATTTATCGCAACCAGAACTTTACGCTTGAACCCAACTGGACCACGCCCTTGCGCCAGGGACAGTTCGCCAACCGCTATGACTATCCCTCCATCGCCGAATTTCGTAGCGCCCTCGATACTGCGCTCAAGGCTGGCGAGGCTCCCGAGTTCGAATCTAAGGTCAGCTATCCCGCCCTCTCCTTCCTGACCCTGCTGCCCTTCGCCCTGTTTAAAAACTATAATGTCCTGCCACTCTACCTGGCAAGCTATCTTTTCCTGGTCGCCATCGCCTGGAAGGCATCACGTCCAGAGATTCGCCCATGGGTTCTCCTGCTGGGCATTGCCAATGTGCCCATGTGGAGCTCCACGGTCGGAGGCAATCTCGATGTCCTTTGTACGCTCTTCGTCGTGATTGCCTGGCTGCTACGCGAGCGACGCTGGAGCACAGCGCTCTTCTTTGGCCTGGCCCTGGCAAGCAAGCAAACTGCCTGGTTTATCGCGCCCTTCTACTTTGTCATGCTCTGGCGTCTCTATGGCTTTAAAGAGGCAGTCTATCGCTGCATGCTGGCGAGTATGTTCATGCTTCTCATCAATATGCCATTTATTCTCTGGAACCCTCATGCCTGGCTCGCGGGTGTCCTAGCGCCCATGGCAGATCCCATGTTCCCCATGGGAGTTGGCCTCGTTGGCTTAAGTGTGACGCACCTGCTACCGTTCTTGCCAACCAGCGTGTATACGCTGTTGGAGGGCGTGACAATGCTCGCCATGCTCTACGTCTACTGGCGTATCTGCCGCAAGCGCCCCGAGGCCGCATTCTTGCTAGCGATTATCCCGCTGTTCTTCGCCTGGCGCAGTCTGCCATCCTACTTCTATTGTGCAGCCCTGCCCATGTTCGTCTTGATCAGCTCGCGGTTGACGCCGCTATCTGGTCAAGCCCTGGCATCGGCCTTCTCTACGATGGTTCAGCGCAACAAGGTCGGCATGGCCTCGTCATTGAACGCGCCCCTTTCTATGTAAAAGAGAAGACAAACGCACAGGTTTTCCATCAGAGACAAGAAGAGTGCTCCTGGCAAAAGCACTCTTCTTTTTGTTGTTCCGCTCGACTCTTCCCCTACTTCGTGGTACAATCCACACGATAATAAGTTGTGAGGTGAGCGCGATTTATGGTACGGAAAAAAGAGACAGCATTTAGCTTGACTGACGAAGAACAACAGCAACAACAACACCTGCTTACACACTATCATACCCTGGCAGAAAGCCTGCGAGAAAGCACGGATGCCTCCTCAATCGAGCACGTGTTGCAAGAGCTTTTGCAGTATACACCAGAGCTTCAGCAAACAATTGCCAAAGAGCTCAGCAAGGAACAGCACAGTGATGCTGCCGATATCCTGCTCGCGCTCCATAGCGTCAGCCCCAACAAAGAGGTACGCAAGGAGGCGAGGCGTGCGCTCCTGCGCTTAGAGAATGCCTCGATCAAACCACAGTGGCAGGCTCCTCAGGCACGCACCTCAGTTGTGGAGATCAAGACGGCAAACCCACCACGCTTCTGGCGAGGACAGGTCTCACAGACACGCGAACAGGGAGAAGTGCTCCTCTCGCTCTACTGGGAACAGGGCTATGACTATACCGAGGTGCGAAGCTTTACCTTCGTTCTTGATTTCTGGCGCGATGGCGTCCGTGAATTCATCCTGGAAACGCTCAGCAAACGTCGCGTGCTTGAGAGCATAGAGGAGCGCCAGGTTACCACCAGTCATGCTTTTGTTGAGTGTACCCTGGCAGAGGGCAGACGCTTGATCGAAGAGGCTCTCACGACCAATACCTGGCGTGGGAACCAGCCCGCAGTCGAATACCGCCATCATAGCAACACCCTCAATACTCTGATCTTCCAGGCCCAGGATGTTGGGCGCGACCGGGGTCTAACCTTCATGTATCCCGAGATGGACGCCCAGGAGACGGCTATTAACTTCGTGGGTGCCTGGTCAATAGGCGATTATGGCCTGACCTATGATCTCCTCAGCCGGGATAGCACGCTATTAAAAGATATAACACGCGCTGAGTGGATTGAACAACATCGCCGCTGGTTCGATGAAGCTCACCCCGCCCGCCTTATGCTGACGTTTGTACAGGAGCACGAGGCACCGCAGAGCACGCTCTGGCTTCCCTCCAGTGCGACCAGTAGCCAGGCGAAGCGCGTAGAGGTCGAAATTGGCTGGTCGCTTGAACTCAGCGAGACCATGCTCAGTGGGGCATTGGCCGAAATGCCATTGGGAACGGCGATCAACAAGGAAACGGGCCGGCACTGGTTCTGGAGCAAATACACCATGGTGCGCGAAAATAATGAATGGCGCGTTCAGCGCTTCCATGATGAGGGGGCGCGCCTACAAGGACTTCCAATTACGGAGATTCAGCAGCAGATTACGCGCCGGGAAGAGGAGGTCGAGGCCAAAGCCAAGCAGCCAGCGGAGGATATGCAAAGCCTGCTTGATGAGCTGACACGCGGCTTCTACCAGATCTTACACTACTATGATGCTCTGATTGCCCTGGTTTCACTTGATAGACAGCCATGCGAAGCGGCCACTGGCCGTGCTATGGCCCTGGGCAATCCCGAGCGAGCTATGGTTTATCTTCAGCGGCTGGTTGAGCGCTTCCCTGAGCGACTCGAGTTAAATATGCGTAGTCTCGCAGGGACATACGCCACCTATGCCTTTAACGAGGCTGCGGCCAATATACCCGGACGACGTGAGCATTTCCTGGAGCTTGCTGAAGCAACGCTTCGCGACTTGCTAGAACTACATAATGATGCGCTGAATCATCTTCTCCTGGCTGAGCTTTACAGTAGCCAGGAACGCAACGAAGAGGCCGAAGAAGAGCTACACCAGGCAGAAGCGCTCAATCCTACCACTGACGAGCAAGGCAGTATCGAGGCCAACCTGGGCGCACTAGCCATGCGCCGCGAACAGATGGCCACAGCGTTAGCCCATTTTGAGCGCGCCTCAAAGCTGGTACCCAATCATCCAGGCATCTGGTTTAATCTAGGCTTCGTCCATCGCCTGCTGGGGCATATGGAGACAGCGGCGTCACACTATAAACACGCCATCGAACTGGAGCCACAGGATATCCGCCCCTACTCTGAGCTTACAGCCATTAATATGAATCAGCAGGACCAGCAGGAGGCACGCCGGGTCGTTGAAGCCGGACTTGCCGCCAATCCTGACTCGGCTCATCTGCTCGCGCTGCATGCCTCGGTCTTACATGTACTAGGCGAAGAGCGGGCCGCGCAGCGCCAACTTGAGCAGGCGGAACAACTCGATCCAACCCTGGAGATTGTCCAGGCCACTCGCCAACAACTCGAATTGGACAAGAAGAGAAAATAGCGGGCATTACGCGCCCCATGCTCACTGTTCGTAATGTATAGTAAATGGAAGGGAAGGATGGATTGTGTCACAGAAACAGAAGGCAGGAGCAAACTCAAACGCGAACTCAAAAAGGGCGCATACCTCCCCAGGCCTGAACCCTGAAGAGCAGGCCTGGGTACAACAACAGCTTACCGACTATCCAGGCTATACGCAAGCGCTCCAGGCCGCGACGCATACGCGTCAGGTCCAGGAGGCACTCTCACCCCTGCTGGCTCAATCCGAACCTGTGCAACAAGCCCTGATACAGGGCCTGGGCAAACAGATTACTCAGGAGGCCGCCGACCTCTTGCAAGCGCTACACGAACTGGCATCAACCAAAGAGTTACGCAAAGAGGCGCGCCGCTCCCTCCTCCGCCTTGAGAATGCTAAAATTACGCCACACTGGCACTTGCCAGCCGAGGAGCAGGTACCTGCGCAACCCATCACACCCCAGGCCAGCACTCCACCTCGCTTCTGGAAAGGCTTTTATACCGATACGCTTGCCGAAGAAGAGGCGGCAGAGGTCATCCTCCTCTGGGAAGAGGGTGATGGCTATAAAGAGGCGCGCATCATGGGTATGACGCTGGACTATCGCCTCCACGGTATTGAAGACTTCTTCTATGAAGCACATTTGAGCAAACGCCAGGCCGAGAAACGCCTGGAGTATATACGCACACAGCAGTTTTCAGGAGCACGCTTCCTTCCGTGCACGCTGCCAGAGGCTCGTCACCTGATGGAAGACGCCCTGGACGTTCTGGAAGAACATGGAGCGCGCGCCCCAATAGATTTCGTTCGCTACCAACATATTGTCGATGAGCTTATCCTGAGCTCACCAGACGCAGAGATAGAAAATGAGGATGAAGAGATAATGCCGAAAGAGAACGAGCTCGGTCCCTTTGATATGGCTCAGGAGATGCAAAACTTTTTCGAAAACTTCTTTGCCGCAGGCGACCTTTTCGACCAGACGGTTGAAGAGTTTTTCGATGCCTGGAGTGAGGGCAACTATGGAGAAGCCTACGACCTGCTCGCGCACGACAGCCCGCTACGCCAGGGACTCGAGCGTGAAGCCTGGGTCCAGTTGCGTGAGCAATGGCGCGCCGAGGCCCAGCCAGCGAACTTCCGCATTCTAGGCCTGGAAGAGCGACTGGAGGATGAGGAGGATGAGGATTTCCTTGACGAGGAAGACGAAGACGACGAGCTAGAGGAGGAAGACGAAGACGACGAGCTAGAGGATGAGGAGGATGAGGAGGATGAGGACGAAGATGAGCTAGATATCGAAGCCGAAGAGGGGATCGTCGATGTGTGCTGGTCACTGGAGATGCGGCAGACGCCACTCTCTGAGCGCCTTCCCGAACTGCCCAGGGCAACCGCTGTCTATGATGTGACTGGGCGCCACTGGTTCTGGTCCAGTTTTACCGTCATCGATGAAGGTGGCGAGCCACGCCTGGTCTCTCATGTCGATGAGGGGACACAGCTCCAGAGCCTCTCCGACGAGGAGCTCGAGACCCGCTCCGATGAGCTTATCCAGCGTTACGAACAACTAATGGAGAAACTGGGCATCGATGAAGAGGGCAATCGCATCGTCCGAGAGGAGAGCGAGGACGAGGAGAATGAAGAGCTGGTCTTCACCCAGACGCTAGCCGGTCTTCAAAAAGGCATCACTATCACCAGCAAGTACCTGCACCATCTCGATGCCTTGATCGCGCATCACCCGGACGAGCAGTCCGAGCAGTATCAGCAAGCAGCTAGCCAGGCGGAGGCATCTCAGGACCTGGAACGCGCCGCGTATTACCTGCAAGCCATCGCGGATCGCTTCCCTGAACTTGCGCCAAAGGCCTTAATCAGCCTGGCAAATGCTCAGCAGCGCCTGGCTCAGGCGGCGGAGCAGGATGAGGAGCGCTCCACGCGTTTCTTCAAGCTCGCCGAACTGAACCTCCACACCAGCCTGGAGAAGGAGCGGTCCGCCCTGGGCCTGATCTTACTGGCCCAACAGCTCTCGCATGAATACGCCAAATTTGATGAAGCCGAGAAACTGCTTCACGAGGCTGAACAGCTCTCGCCCAATGCTAACGAGGCATTGATGATCGCTGTCAACCAGGGCATGATCGAGGAATACCGTAATCATATTCCGCAGGCTATCGAGCATTATCGGCGCGCCACGACCATCGCTCCAGACTTCCCCAATCTCTGGAACAATATTGGCTATCTCCAGTTAAACATGGAGCAGTACGACGAGGCCGAAAAGAGTTTCTTGCAGAGCGTTGACCATGATCCCACCAACACAGAGGCATACGTACACCTGGCGGATCTCTATGTCCAGGTACGCGAGGATATTGATGGCGCCGAAGATGTCCTACAGCAAGGGCTAGAAATCAATGAAGACGATATCGGCATTCTGGGCAAGCTGACTGAGGTCTACATTCAGAAAGGCGAACTGAAAGAGGCCGAGCAGTACCTTGAGGCCGCGGAGGAAATCTCGGCTGATTCGGCTTTCGTCCAGGAACTACGTGCCAACTTAGATCAGGCACGAGCAGAGAAACGACGTGCCATGAAATCTCGCGGCGAACAGCGCAAAGCGAACCAATCTCAGAATAAAGCGAAAAAGCACAAGAAATGATGACAGATTTCAACGAACAGTTGCAAGAACGTATGATTCATTATCATACAGTAACGCTTGGACCCCTGACACGCCAGGGACACGCCACGGCTGAAGTGACGATCGAGAAGGAGGCGGAGGAGCCAAAGCTCCTCCAGCTCCTCGTACCCGCGGGATTGCCGGGCGAACGCGTCACTATCGCGGTCGAGGATCCTCCCAAACCACGTCCTGGGCGTCGGAGCCGCCGCTGGAAGCCGCGCCCACCTCGCGTCTGGATCACCGAGATTCATGAGTCTTCGCCAGAGCGCGTGGTTGCCCCCTGCCCTGTCTTTGGCACTTGTGGAGGCTGCCAATTGCAGCATTTGCAATATGAACGTCAGCTCACCTGGAAACGTGAAATGGTGGAAGAACTGCTACGCGAGATTGGCCACTTTGAACAGCCTCCACTGCTGGAGGCCGTGGCTTGCGAAATCCCCTGGAACTATCGCAATCAAATGCGCTTCTCCATCAATCGTGAGGGGCAACCAGGGCTGACCGCACGCGACACGCGCCGGGTTCTACCACTTGTCTCCTGCCCCATCGCGCATGAACGCATCAACCGCGCGCTTACCGTGCTAAGCCAGTTTGAGAATCCGCGTCCACAGGTCATTGTGCGCTATGGTGTCGGCACGGGACAGATGCTCCTACAGCCTCAACAACCCGAAGAGGTGCAGCAACAACTGCAAGAAGCCGGACTGACCATTTGTGACGAGACCATGGAGGAGAAGCTGGGTGGCAAGACCTTCCGTATCCGCCCTAGCTCGTTCTTCCAGACCAACACGCCACAGGCTGAAAAGATGGTTCGCATGGTGCTTAATGGACTCCTCGCGCATCGACCCGCCGAGAAGGATCCTGCACAGTTGACCATCGTCGACGCATACTGCGGCGTTGGCACCTTTGCCCTGCTGATGGCACACCACTTTGGTCGCATTATCGCCATTGAGGAGTCGCCCAGCGCCATCCGCGATGCCCATTGGAACGCACGCGATACCAATAACATTGAGATCCTCAAAGGGAAGGTTGAGGACATGCTACCCGGGCTAAGCGCCCAGGTAGATGGCTTTGTCATCGATCCGCCACGCGCAGGCTGCCAGCCCATCGTTCTGGAGACGCTGCTGCGCTATCCCGTTGAACGCGTGGTGTATGTCTCCTGCGAACCATCGACCCTGGCACGCGACCTGGATGTCCTCTGTCATGGTGACGAGACCTACCAACTGGTCTCCGTGCAGCCGCTCGATATGTTTCCGCAGACTGCGCATATTGAATGTGTAGCCGTCCTGGAACGCAATAAGCATGAAAATATATAGTTACGTACAAAGCTTCTCACCAGGTAATTGACTCTATGCTAAATCACCATACGCATTTGCTGCTCGCCTCCGCCTCTCCCAGGCGCAGGCAGATTATTACCTCCCTTGGCCTGCCCTACACCATTGGCGTGTCGCCCACCGATGAAGAGGCAGTCCAGGCACTCTATCGCGGGCCTGCGGACGGCCTGGCGCAATGGACCGCTGCGCATAAAGCCCTGGGCGCCCTTACGATGCCCGAGTCCCAAGGCGCGCTCGTGGTGGCGGCAGATACCACCGTCCTCCTGGACGACCAGGTCCTGGGCAAGCCATGCGACGAAGAGCACGCGCGCCAACTCCTGCGCTCCCTGCGTGGACGCTGGCACCGCGTGGTCACCGGCGTTGTCGTGTGCGCGCTCAAAAATGGTCAGATCACGATGTTTGGCGCCAGCCAGGCTACACCCGTGCTCATGCGTCCCTATAGCGATGCCGAGATCGACGCCTATATCGCCAGCGGTGATCCTATGGACAAAGCCGGCGCCTACGGTATCCAGAATCCTGATTTCCAACCGACCGAGCGCATTGATGGCTGCTATTTGAACGTCGTTGGCTTGCCACTCGGCACGCTAACTGAGCTACTTGCGCGCTTTGATGTTCAGCCGCTGGCGGCGCATGTCTCAGATCCAGCCTGCTCCTGCTGCCCCTGGTCCACGCGCTCGCTTAAGAACGAGGCCACCCACGTCTAATCACATGCTCAAGTCATCTTCAGCAGCAACGGCAAAGCAGGCAGAAGAAGTTGTGGTGCGGGGGCGCTATGCCCCCAGCCCAACGGGGGACCTGCACCTGGGCAATCTGCGCACCGCCCTGCTAGCCTGGCTCTTCGCTCGCCGCGAACAGGGACAATTTGTGCTACGCGTCGAGGATCTCGATCAGCCCCGTGTGCGCGCGGGCGCCACACAAGGTATGCTGAACGATCTCCACTGGCTCGGGCTGGACTGGGATGAGGGTCCCGGCGTGGGCGGCCCCTATGCGCCATACACCCAGAGCGAGCGCCTGGAGATCTACGAGACCTATCGGAAACGCCTCCAGGATGCAGACCTGGTCTATCCCTGCTATTGTAGCCGGGCCGAGATCGCGCACGCGGCGAGCGCGCCTCAGCAGGGAGCCGAGGATGGACCACGCTATCCCGGCACCTGTCGCTATCTGACGACACGCGAACGTAGCCAGCGTGAGCGAATGCGCCGCCCCTCGCTTCGTCTGCGCGTGCCGGATGAGAGCCGGGTCGCCTTCACCGATCTTGTGATGGGGCCAATGACGCAACATGTCCAGCAGGCAGTTGGCGACTTTATTATCCGGCGCTCGGATGGTATCTTCGCCTACCAGTTCGCCGTAGTTGTCGATGATGCCCTGATGCAGATCAACCAGATCGTGCGTGGCGCGGACCTGCTCTCCTCGACCGCGCGTCAGATTCTGCTCTTTCAGCTCCTTGGCTTCCCCATCCCCACCTTTGCCCATGTTCCCTTGATTCTAGATGCCACAGGCAAACGCCTCTCTAAGCGCGATGGTAGCACGGGCCTGGCTCCCCTGCGCGCAGCGGGACAGACACCACAACACATCATCGGGCAGCTTGCGACAAGTTGTAGCCTCCTGCCGAATGGTACTCTTCTCACCCCTCACCAGCTCCTCACGGTCTTCTCTCAGCATCGATATGGTATAATGCGCACAGAATAAACAAGCCACACAAAAATCACAGACATTTCATCATCCTGAGATTTTGCCATGAGAGGCGCATAAACATAAACTTGCGCCTACCAATCAAGGCAAAATACAGGATGTGTGTTATCTGGCGTCTCCATCTGGTTAGCGCACTAGAAGGGTTCTCGTAGTTCGGATGATTTTGGCACAGGAGCTTATTAATTATATCTGGTTAAAGAGTATGATACAGCCGGTATTTCGCATCATTATCCTCGTTGCCGCTACATTGATAGCGATCTTTCTAGGCTTGCAGTTCCGCCGTAGGCTCAGAGCGCGCTTGAAGAAAACGGTGCTCGACACCTGGATTATCGAGACGCTTGGAATACTCATCATTCTTCCGCCCGTGATTATTGTTCTGCTGATTGCGCCTATTATCTACGATTGGGGATTCAATCACTTTAAGGATTGGATAGATGGCATTGATACCACTCTCAAAATTGACTCAGGCAATCTCCCTAACACACTCTGGCATCTCTTCTGGACCTTCTTCTGGACAATTCTGGTCATCGCCCTGGGCCTGGGCACGGCGCGTACCGTTCGTGACCTAATTGTTCGCTCGCTGGGCGAGAATCGCATCGATATCAACATTCGCACGCTTATCGGGCGCATCTTCTATCTTGTCACGCTAATTATCGTGCTCTTTGTCCTGCTCTCAATCTGGAATATCCCCATCACGGCTCCCTTGACGATTCTGGGTGCCCTGACGGTTGCGATCACGGTCTCAATTCAGGATATCGTCAAAAATCTCTTCTCCGGCTTCTACCTCCTGGTTGAGCGCCCCTTCTACATTGGCAATATCATCACGACCAATAGCGTTGGCGTCAACTACACCGGGCGCGTAGAGGATATTCAGTTGCGCGCGACGAAGGTTCGCCAGCTCTCTGGTGAGGAGATCATGATCCCCAATGCCTATCTCTTCAATAACGTGGTCGTCAATAGCTCATACTATGGTGAGCGTCGCGCCGCCATCACGATTACCTTGCCGCAAGACAAGTTTGTGAAGGAAGAGACAGCCGCCATCATTCTCCGCGAGCTTAAAGAAATTCCGGCTGTGATTCCTAAGCCCGAACCAGGCGTACACTTTACGAGCTTTGCCGCGCAAAAAGTCACGCTGACCTTACGTTTCTGGATCAGCGTTGAGCAGACTGATACGATTACCGATGTGATGTTTGCGCTCTATCATGCGCTGCCTGATGCTGAGTTGACGGTGACCGAACTAGCTGGCAATATATAAGCAAGCAAACTCCTACATTCTGGTAGGTGGTGAGGTCTGACAGCCCGAGGCAGCCAGACCTCACCACCTACCAGAAAACTGAAAAAATAAGAGGAAGAAATACCGTTGGAAGAGCAGCAGAGATCACAGCACACGCAGCCGGTTGAACATATTGGTATTATGGGAGGCACCTTTGATCCTATTCATAATGCCCACCTGGCGGTTGCAGAGGAGGTTCGCGTCGCGCTGAATCTCTCATATATTCTTTTTATTCCGACTGGGCAGCCCCCACATAAACGTACGCATCACCTCACTCCATCCCAGCATCGCCTCGCCATGGTCGAGCGCGCCATTGCCTCGAATCCTTTTTTTGCCTGCTCGCGCATCGAGGTAGATTGGTCTGGCCCATCTTACACCACTGATACCCTGAAACGCCTGCGCGAGGAGCTCGGTTCCCGGGCCTGCCTCTATTTTATTATTGGCTGGGATAGCCTGCTTGATCTACACAAATGGCAGGATCCCGAGGGCATTCTTGCGCAGTTGACCGCGCTCGTGGCGGTGGGCCGCCCCGGCTATTCAGCGTCTGGGGCGCTTGGGAACCCCTTCGATCAGGATAATCTGGACAACACAGAGTATAATACAAAGCTAGAGGAGCGTTTGCCTGGTATCACACAACGTCTGCGTCTCGTGCAGGCTCCCATGCTGGAGATCTCTTCAACTGATCTACGCCAGCGTGTCGCCCAGGGACGTCCCATACGTTATCAAATGCCTGATGCTGTGACAGAATATATTCACGAACATCATCTCTACCAGTAATAGAGAGTAGAGGACATACATATTGTCAGGTACCCCATGCCTAAAGGCAGGGGCTTGTGAAAGCAAGCTCGGACCTGTCCAGACTTAGCCATGGGCCTTCTGCTTAGGCAGGAGGTTATCAGGCTACGATAGAGGAGAAGTGTTCAAGTTCCTACCTACAGGTGCGTGCCAGCCGGTAGCTCTAGAATCTCTGGGTTAAACAGCAAAGCGGGGTCTATGCAGTGCTCAGGGAAAAGTACCGCCCTCTATCATTGTCGAGGCAACCATTACCCTGGAAACAGGAGGCTCATTTTGAGCAATGTTTTTGTGATTGATAGTGACTATACACCTTTAAATCCGGTGCATCCAGGACACGCGAGGCGCTTGCTCAGGCAAGGGAAAGCAGCCGTCTTTAGACGTTATCCGTTTACCATTGTGCTCAAACGGGTGGTAGAACAGCCAGAGGTCCACCCCTTGCGCCTCAAGCTCGATCCAGGCAGTAAAACGACGGGAATTGCCCTGGTGAACGATACCAACGGCCATATTGTGTTCGCGGCTGAACTCTCACATCGAGGGCATGCAATTAAAGACAGTCTTGAGAGTCGTCGTGCAAGTCGCCAGGGGCGTAGGCAGCGTAAAACACGCTACCGCAAGCCGCGATTTGACAATCGACGGAGGAAGAAGGGATGGTTGCCACCCTCGTTAGAAAGTCGCCTTGCCAACATTCTGACGTGGGTAGTTCGTCTGTGTCGCTATGCTCCCATTGCCGCTCTGAGTCAGGAGCTGGTGAAGTTTGATCTGCAATTGATGGAGCATCCCGACATTGCAGGCGTGCAATATCAACAAGGAACCTTGCAAGGCTATGAGGTCAGGGAATACTTGCTGGAAAAATGGGAACGCACGTGTGCCTATTGTGGCAAACAAGAGGTCTCGCTTCAGGTAGAGCATATCCATCCACGTGCCCGTCGTGGGACGAACAGGATAAGCAATCTGACCTTGGCTTGCCAAGCATGCAATACTGCCAAAGGCACTCAGGAGATCGACGTCTTCTTGCAAAAGAAACCTGATGTGCTCAAGCGTCTTCTCGCTCAGGTCAAAAAGCCACTCAAGGATGCCAGCGCTGTCAATAGCACACGCTGTGCTTTGCGAGAACGGCTCAAAGCTCTCGGTTTGCCTGTCGAGTGTGGGAGCGGTGGCTTGACGAAGTGGAATCGTAGCACGCGAGGACTCCCCAAAACCCACTGGCTGGATGCAGCTTGCGTAGGCAAGAGCACGCCTGATGTGCTTGTGCAGAAGGGAGTCATCCCACTGCGCATCAAAGCGACAGGGCATGGGAGGAGGCAAATGTGTGTGCCTGACAAGTATGGCTTCCCCAAGCAGCACAAAGAGCGAAAAAAGACATTTCTTGGGTATCAAACGGGTGATCTGGTCAAAGCCATAACGCCCAAAGGAACATTTGAAGGACGGATAGCCATTCGTCATCGGCCTTCATTCCGACTGCAGAAGGTCGATATTCACCCCAAATATATGCGGTGTGTGCAACGATCCGATGGCTATGAGTATACACAGAAAGGAGTGCGCCATGCTCCTCCCCATGGCTAAAGCCAGGGGTCCCCGCATGGCCCAATTTTTAGATGGAGCCAGTACAGTTTGAGATCGGCGATCGCCTGCGCCTGCGTAAGAAGCATCCCTGCGGTGGTTTTGACTGGGAGGTCTATCGCCTGGGGGCGGACATCGGCTTGCGCTGCGAGACCTGCGGTCGCCACATTCTCCTTCCACGCTCCGAGGTTGAGCGTCGCATGAAACAGCGTTTACCCCGCCTTCCCAAGCCAGAAGACGACTTTGATCCATATGAGCTCTAAATCTGCGATCGCCCTCTAACATCCTCACCCGTACCTCTTCACAGATCCGGGTGAGTTTTCCCTCGACGCCCACGAGCATATGCTCATAAAGGAGAACATCTGAATGGCAGTAGCCAAACCGAGAGGGGGCTTTCTTACCCTTCTCCGCAAGCCAGATTTTTTGCGCCTCTGGCTGGCCCAACTCATCTCACAAACAATTTTTAATGCCTCCAACTGTGCCATCATGCTCCTTATTGAAGCAATCACCCAATCGACGACACAGTTGGGGCTGGCCATTATCAGCTTCAGCCTGCCTGCGGTGCTCTTTGGCGCGCCCGCCGGGGTTCTTGTTGATCGGATGTCGAAGCGCAAGGTGCTCTGGAGCAGCAACTGTTTACGCGGCATCGTCAGCCTTATTTTCGTGCTCTCGCTACTCTTTAATCACAATGCCCTGCTACCCGTTTACGCGCTCTCATTTATTGTTTCTACTATTTGCCAGTTCTTCGCGCCCGCAGAGTCCGCCACCATTCCGATGCTCGTCAATAATGAGGAGTTGATGCCCGCGCTCTCCCTCTTCAATATTACGATCATGATTTCGCAGGCCCTGGGCTTTGTGGTCCTCACACCGCTCGCCTTGCTATTCCTGCCAACCATTCATCTCTTTGGCCTGACACTCGACCCTTTTGTGCAGGTCTACGCGGCGACGGCGCTGCTCTATCTCGTCTGCTCCGGACTTATTCTCCTCATTCCAA
Source organism: Ktedonobacter sp. SOSP1-85 (assembly GCF_016587415.1). Taxonomy (GTDB): domain Bacteria; phylum Chloroflexota; class Ktedonobacteria; order Ktedonobacterales; family Ktedonobacteraceae; genus Ktedonobacter. Next base: position 1,567,634 of record NZ_BNJI01000001.1, read on the forward strand.
ACAAGAGCTTTGCCCCTCATATACAGGCACCCAAGGATGACGACCTGACCGCGCAAACCATTGGGGCGATGGGACATATCTGGCAAGAAATGGCTCAGGGATGGAACTTTGTGCGCACCAATAAGCCACTCTTTCTGGCGGTCGTACAACTCTCCTTCGCGGGTGTGATTATCTTTGTCATTAGTGAAATCGCGACCCCAATGGTGAAAGATCTGCTGAGCCTTCCCGCTAATACAATGCCGATTGTCTTTGCGCCTGCTGGTATCGGCCTGATCGCCGGTTCGCTGCTGATGCCGCAACTGGTCAAACGCCTGGGACAATATCGCACCATTCACTTCGGCGCCCTGGGCCTGACACTTGCCACAGCGATCATTCCTCTGCTCACCCTGGTTGTGCGCCTGCTTGCGCCGCAAAGCTGGCGTGGCAATCCCTGGTTGATGATCATGGTAGCCGTCTTGATGTTCGCGGCTGGCATCGCGCTGGACTTTATCAATATTCCCTCGCAGACCGCCATTCAGGAACTGACGCCTGATAAGCTCAAGGGACGCGTGCTCTCGCTGCAAATCGTGCTCTATAGCGCCTGCTCTATCCCGGTCCTACTCTTTCTAGGGGCTGCCTCCGACCTCTTTGGCATTGACCGGGTCCTCTACCTGCTGGCCGGCCTTCACCTGGCCTTTGGCCTCTGGTGTATCTACTTTGAGCGCAAATATAAGCTCACGGATCGCCCACAGGCAGTGCCCGTGGTCATACCGCTGGAACACGTGGTCATCCCCCAGGAACAGGAAGAGAGGGTGTAGTCAAACATATTTGTTGACGCTATACAGGTTCAGCATCTACAATACATAGCAGACTGATCCAGTCTAAACCACAGCCGCATCGATGAGGTCGTTGTTTAGCATAGCAACCAGGAGAGCGCATGGATACCCAGACGCAAATTATAGAACAAATCGCACCCTATCAGCCCTGGCTCACCCTGTGCGGTGTCCTGGTGCTTTTCCTACTTCTACGTGCCACGCGCAGGGCCTTGCGCCGGCGGGTAGACGAGATCGGGTACTGGCTGCTAGGCGAGCGTGGGCGGCTCATCTGGTTCTGGATCAATGCCCCTGGTGTCATGCTGCATGAACTCAGTCACGCGGCAGTCGTCCTGCTCTTCACCCCCTTCGGCTTTCGCATCACCAGTATCACGCTCTTCCGTGTACAACCGACTACAGCACGCGACCGATATGGACGCGTTGTGCGGAGCGGGGGACGCCAATCGCTGCAACTGGGCGAGGTACAATACGTTCGTCCCCAGGGAAAGCTTATCAGCTATGTGGGGGATGGACTCAGCGGCATTGCGCCGCTCTTTGGAGGCACCGCCATGTTCGCTTTCCTCTATTGGATCGCGACCGGCTATAATCTCTGGGACATTCCCCTCGACGCGCACCAGAACTGGCAGTTGCTCCGCCCCGACTGGCCCTGGTGGACGCTCATCTTCGCGCCCTACCTGATCCTGACGGTCACCTCCGAACTCTGGCCCAGTCGCCAGGACTGGACGGGAGCGCGCTGGTTTATGGTCGGCCTCTGTACCTGTCTCTTGCTGGCTCTCGGTCTGCTCTGGTACACCAATCACCTGGCACGCGTGCTCTCTCTGAGCACATTTATGGCCTCACGCATCGATTTCGCCCTGGTCGTCCTGATCGTGCTCGACCTGCTCTTTCTGATCATCGCCGAGCTGACCGCGAGAGGGGTGCGCCACTGATGTCCACGGACAAGACCACGCCGCTTATTCTTATCACCGGCCATCCTTGTACAGGCAAGACAACGCTTGGGCAGCGCCTGGCGGCTGATCTGAAGCTTCCCTTTATCAATAAAGATGGTATCAAAGAGCAGCTTTTTGAGTCCCTTGGCTGGTCGGATCGCGAGGCCAGTCGTCGCCTGGCACCAACCACTTTCGCCCTGCTCTATCACTTCCTCACAGCCCAGCTACGCGCGGGACAGCCCTGTATCGCCGAGGCTAATTTCGACCCAGCCTTTGCCACAGAAGAATTTCGCACCCGCCAGCAAAACTTTCCTCTGCGCATCTTCCAGCTTCTCTGCTACGCTGATGGACAGATACTCTTTGAGCGCTTTCAACTGCGCTCTGAATCCGGAGAGCGGCATCCAGGGCATCAGGATCACCTGGCCTATGACGAGTGGCGCACCCGGCTTAGCAATGGTCGCCTGGAACCGCTGCAACTCGACTGCACACTCTACGAGCTTGACACCAGTGACTTCGCCGCCATCGATTACAAGCACATCTTAAACACGATGCGCGACTTCCTGGTCACATCCTGACAAAAGCTACCAATCAAATTTCTCGATGAGAAAGCTGCGGCTATAATGGAGTAGGATCGGGCTACCATGCGGGCAGACTGCCGGTACGGAGGCGTGTGCCAGCGAGGTCAGAAGTGACTGTTGCTCACCCTGGCTAAGTTCGCGGCCCCGCCGCAGGGCCGAGCGACAGGACAGGCCAATCAAGAGGCTGTGCTCCCAATCCTCATTATCTTCGGCGGCGATCTGTACCAGGTCCTCGACCTGACCCACAAGCTGCTCATACCCTTCTCCACCTGGAATCGAGCGCACAAGGAAACTGCGCCCGCCGAAGCGCTCACACTCCAAACCCAGCCCACGCAACATGGGGAGACGCTCTTCCAATAGTTCCGCCTCGTGGCGCTTCAGCTCAACAATCACTGGCTCCAACAGGAGATGCCCATTAACGGCCTCGCCCTCCTCATCCTCTGCCGAATCGATGCCATGAGCGTAACGCTGGCGCAGGTGCTCATAGATTACACGCTCATGCGCCCGGTGCTGATCGACGAGGTAGAGGCTGCCATCGGGAGCCTCGGCCAGGATCACCGCACGTTGCAGCTGGGCCAGGGGGCGCAACTGAGCAATCGCCTCCGCCGAGGCGGGGGACGCGGCCTCCGCCAGGTACTCCTCGGCAGTCTCGCTCATATGCAACCCTCTGCGACGTGCACCAGGCAGCCTGTGTTGGGTCGCCAGGACCGGCCCGGGGAATTTGACCTCCTCCGGCAGGACAGGGCTACGCTCCAGCACAGCCTGGACCGACTCCGTCAGGAGATCAAGCACCTCCCGCTCACGGAGCAGGCGCACCTCGGTCTTGGCCGGATGTACATTCACATCGACCTCGTTGGGGGCGACCTCGATAAAGAGTACAAGCAGGGGATGCTTTCCCTTGGCTAACAGGCCACGATAGCCCTTCTCCACAGCGTCATAGAGTGCCCGCGATTGAACCCAGCGCCCATTCACAAAGAGCGTCACGTACTGCCGGTTGTTCTGCGCCAACACCCGATTTCCGATGTAGCCATGGATGCGATACTGCTCACCAGCGCCTCGCTCCACCTCGTAGAGCATCTCATTGAGCGGCAGGGAATAGATTTCAGTCAGCGCGGTTTTTAGCTCACCCGAGCCGCTTGTCTGTAAGGCGATATGCTCATCGAGCACCAATGTAAAGCGCACCCCTGGATAGCCCAGGGCATAGCGCCGTATATAGTGGAGAATATGCCCATTCTCGGTACGCGCTCCACGGATAAATTTCAGGCGCGCGGGCACGTTAAAGAAGAGATCACGCACCGTCACCGTGGTTCCAGGGACCCTGGCTTTGCGCCCACGCTCAACCACCTCGCCTCCACGCAGGGTCACGAACTGGGCAGGACGTTCTTCACTTGTATCTCCGGTCTCGCTGGCCCTGCTCTCAAGGGTCATCTCGGCAATGGTGGCGATGCTCGCCAGAGCCTCACCACGAAAGCCAAGTGTTCCCAAACGTTCCAGATCCTCAATGGTCGAGAGCTTGCTGGTACTATGCCGCAAACAGGCCCGCTCCAACTCGTCCTCAGGAATGCCAATGCCATCATCGCTGACACGCATGAGGCGCAACCCGCCGCCACGTACCTCGATCCGTATCGCACGGGCCTGGGCGTCTAAAGCGTTCTCAACCAGTTCTTTGATAACGGATACCGGGCGCTCAATGACCTCGCCCGCCGCGATGCGCTCGGCGACCTCGTCGGGTAAGACCACGATTGGTCTGCGGGCTGGACGCTGCTCCAGATTGTTTTCTGCTCGCTCGTACAACTGACTCATGCTCGCCTTCCAGTGCGTTTCTTCTGACAGTTCTGCAACAACGACAATAAGTTCAGGGCATCCAGGGGCGTAATGGCATACAGATTGATGAGCTCTAGATCATCCGCGCTCCCCTCGCCAGCCTCCAGGCGCTGCGCGATCTGTCGAGCCTCCTCACTCTGCCAATGATAGCTCGCCTGCGACTCCGCGACTCGCCCATTGCTCTCCACACCCATATGCTCCTCGCGCTCCGGGAGAAGGATTAAACGGCTATCGCTGGCCTGCTGCCCCTCCTCTAGCTGGTATAAAATCTCTTCGGCGCGCTCCACAATACTCATGGGCATCCCCGCCAGGCGCGCGACATGTACGCCGTAGCTCTTGCCCGCGCTCCCCTCGACGACTTTGTGCAAAAACACAATGCTAGCATGCTCATCCTCATCACTGATCGCCATAGCATGGACACAGAGATGAGGCAGCTCTTCCGCGAGAGCCGCCAATTCATGATAATGAGTCGCGAACAGCGTGCGTGCTTTCAAGCGGCTATGCAGGTGCTCCACCACGGCGCGGGCGATGGCCAGCCCATCATAGGTACTGGTCCCACGTCCGATCTCGTCGAGGATGAGCAGGCTATGGGGCGTGGCATGATGCAGGATGGTTCCCGTCTCCTCCATCTCAACCATAAATGTGCTCTTGCCAGCCGCAATATCATCCTCGGCCCCAACACGCGTGAAGATCCGGTCGACAACCCCTATCCGCGCCTGCCTGGCTGGCACAAAACTACCAATTTGCGCCATGAGCGTAATCAGTGCTACCTGGCGCAAGTAGGTCGACTTGCCTGCCATGTTGGGGCCGGTCAGCAACATAATACGCCTCCCCTCGTCGGCCTCCATCTGTGTATCATTGGGAATGAAGGCGTCGCCATCCAGAGCATATTCAACGACCGGGTGCCGTCCATCGCGAATATCAATGCCATGTCCCTGCTCCAACTGGGGACGCGTATAGCCCTGGTGAACCGCGACCACGGCGAAGCTCAACAGGACATCAACCCGGGCCACGAGCCTGGCTGTGTGCGCTAGCTGCGCATAGTAGACGCTAATCTGCCGCAGGACCTCCCCGTAGAGCCCCTTCTCCATCTCTTCGATGCGCTCGACGGCGCTCAGGATACGCGCCTCATGCTCTTTCAGCTCAGGCGTGATAAAGCGCTCGGCATTGACTAGCGTTTGCTTGCGCATATAGTCGCCAGGCACCAGTTTCAGGTTGGCATTGCTTACTTCGATATAGTAGCCAAAGACCTTGTTAAAGCCAACTTTTAGAGATTTGATGCCTGTTCGTTCGCGCTCACACCCCTCCAGAGAGACCATCCAGCGGCGTGAGTCGCGAATAGAGGCAAAGAGTTCATCCAGTTCTGGATCATAGCCCTGGCGAATCAAGCGCCCATCATCGCCATGCTCATCCTCCTCGCCCGAGCGCATCAAGGCTCGGTCTACCAGGTCGATGACCTCCTGACAGTCCTGCATCTCCTCGGCCAGTTCACGCAGGAGTAGCGCCTCGCAGCCACGCAAGAGTTCACGCAACTCGGGGACATGCTCAAGATTGTCGCGTAAGCCCAGAACCTCGTTGCGCACGGCGGTCCCCTGGCGAATACGCCCGGCGATACGCTCCATATCGCTAAAGACCTGCAAACTCATGGTAAAGCGGCTACGCAATGCTGGACTCTCAAAGAGCTCCTCGACGCTTCCCAGCCGCGCATCCAGTTCATTGAGGTCGAGCAGGGGCTGCGTAATGGTCTTGCGCATCTCACGCGCACCCATCGGGGTAATGGTGCGGTCGAGCACGCCCAGTAGGCTTCCCTGCACACTGCCACTGCGCGTGCCCTGAAGGAGTTCCAGGTTGCGCTGGGTATGGGCATCCAGCACCATATAGCTGCTGGTGCGATAGGATTTTAGGCCCGTCAGGAGGGCAAGCAGGCCATTGTTCATCTTTTCCAGGTAGGCGACTATCGCGCCTGCGGCGGCCACAGCCTGGGGAATATGCGCGCATCCATATGCTTCAAGTGATTGCACGCCAAACAGCTTACAGAGTCGATCCTGCGCCATCTCGGAATTGAAGAAGTGTCCAGGGCAGGAGGTCACCGTCACCGTCTGCGTGGGAAAGTGATACGCCTCACGGTTACTCCCTTCAGCAAGCAAACATTCAACCGGGTTGAGGCGCTGAAGCTCGGCATCCAGCGCGACTGGTAGCTCCTCGGAGCGAAACCAGGTCACGAGAAACTCGCCGGTGCTGACATCCACTGCCGCCAGTGCGGTCTGCACACGTCCCATAGCGATAGCCACCAGGTAGTTATTCTGGCGTGCTGGCAGGAGATTGGGCTCTGAGAGCGTGCCCGCCGTTAAAATTCGTGTCACGGCCCGGTCGACCACGCCCCTGCCCACCTCTCCCACCTGTTCGCAGACAGCGACTTTATAGCCCGCGGTAATCAGCTTGCCAATATAGTTATTTAAGGCATGTAGAGGAATACCGGCCAGGGGTATCGCTTCATTGCCATACATGCGACTGGTGAGCACGATCTGTAGCTCGCGCGCGGCGATTCGTGCGTCCTCATCGAAGGTTTCAAAAAAGTCCCCCACCTGGTACATGAGAAGGGTGTCAGGGTATTGGCTCTTAATGCGTAAATATTGCTTGCGTGCGGGCGTCGTCATCAGCGATGTCCCCTCTACTCCATCAATTCCTGAATGTTAATCTTGAACATCCGTACATTACTCTATTCTCATTTCATTGTCAAAAGCAGGATATCATCGCGCTCTCCAATATCCACTCTTCCTACTCCTTTAAATAATTCACGAAATGTATAGAAATATCTGGTAAAAAACAGCGCAATGTGCTATTCTCTACATCCAGGCTACTGCCAACCAGCGCTGGCGCTCGCACGTACATAAGACGAAGAACGCAATATAGAAGGAGACTCCCATGCCCGCAACTGATATACAGGCTCCCATTACCGAGGTAACTGTTTATAATGACCGCGCCCTCGTCACACGCGCAGGCACCATGCACCTGGCCCAGGGCGAACATGATGTGCGCATCAATGATCTGCCGCCCTTCCTTCGTGAATCACTCCGAGCCTCCGGCCAGGGTCCGCAGGGCATGCGCATTCTTAATGTTGATATTACCACCGCCTATCATAGCTTTACGACGCGCGATGATCTACTGAAGCTAGAGGTAGAAATCGAGCACCTGGAGCAGCAAGCCAAGCTGCTGAAAGCACGCCAGGAGGCGTTACAGGATCGACGCAAGTGGCTTCGTTCCCTTGGCGAGCAGGCGACCGATTTTGCGCGTGGCCTGGCCCGTGGTCAGATGAAGCCCCAGGACTGTGCCGACTTCTTTCGCTTCGCCGCGCAACAGGCCCAGCAGGATGCTGAAGAGGCCCTGGAGCTGGATGTACAGGTTCAACGCCTTCAGAAAGAGATTCATGCGCGCCGCCGCGAGTATACGCAGACACAAAATACCGGCACAACTGACCGCCTGGCAGCCGTGGTCGCGCTTGAGATGCCGCAAGAAGGCGACGTAACGCTAGAAATCTCCTACATGATTATGGGGGCCTCGTGGCAGCCACAGTACGATGTTCGTGTCCAGCTCAACGAGGACGGCAATCGTGGCGAGGTTGAACTAACTTATCTGGGCGTGGTCACACAACGCACTGATGAAGATTGGAGCAATGTTCAGCTCTCACTCTCTACCGCCCGCCCCAGCCTGGCCTCGGTCTTGCCTGAGCTCAAACCCTGGTATATCAACACCTTCACTCCTGCCCCGGTCTATGCGCGCGCCCTAAAAAGCCAGGCCATGCCAGCCGCAGGAATGAGTGCGCACATGGAGGATATGGATATGCCACCACCGGCAGCCGCCGCAGCACCAGCGGCAGCCATGCCCCAGCCCGCACAAATGGCTACGGCATCCGTGGAGAATACAGGCACCGCCTATGTCTTCCGCGTCGCGCGTTCCGTCGATATTCCCTCGAATGGCTCGCCACATAAAACAACTATCGCGCTTGATCGCCTTCCCTGCACCTTTGACTATGTCTCGGCTCCCTCTCTGGAGGAGAATGTGCATCTGCGCGCCACCATTACCAATACCACTGAGCGCGTCATTCTACCCGGTACAACTCATATCTTCCTGAAAGGCGAATATGTTGGTACCTCCCAGGTCAAACAAACCGCTCACTCCGAGCGATTCAAAATCTTTCTCGGAATCGACGACAGCATCAAGGTTGAGCGCAAGCTGACGGAGCGTGCCGTCGATAAGGGGGTTCTGCTACAAAATGACCTGCGCCGCCTGACCTATGGCTATCGTATCACCATTTCCAACTTCACGTCCTTCCCACGCCAGATCGTGTTGCGTGATCACCTGCCTGTTCCTCAACATGAACGCGTTAAAATTAAGACACTTCATGTGCAACCAGCGCCAACCGAGCAGACCAAGCTCTCGCTGTATACCTGGCAGTTCACGCTCCCTCCAAGTGGCGAGTACAAAGTAGAGTATCGCTTCCTGGTGGAACACCCACGCGACTACACCCTTATCGGCCTGCCTCCCATCGACGAGCCAGTTTAGCTACTCAGGAAAAAAAGGTGTGATGGATCCTGGCCGTCTGCAACTGCCAGGATCCATCACACCTTTTTCCCTTTATGCTGAGACGGCACGAATGAAGTCTGCCATGACATCATAGGCGGTCGCGTCGGGTCCCGCGGTCTCATCTTCGGGCAGGTGAAGCGTGACTGTCAGACCTCCTGGTACGATATCCATCTCCATGTGGGCTAGCATGGAGGCCGGGCTAACCGCCGCCAGGGGATCGCCTGCCTCTACCTGCTCTGTTTGGACGCGTGCCACGACGTCTTGCCCCACGCGTTCAAGCGTCGCCACCTGCTTGTAGGGCGTGCCTGCGGCACGCGCACGCTGCAGCTCGGCGGGCTGGAGTTCGCGGATGCCCTCACGCTGGACCTCTTCGAGCTTGAGCGGAACGTCCATCAAGACATTAGCAATCGCACAGAGCTTGACCGTCGCATCCCAGCCGTCGACATCCAGACTGGGGTCGGTCTCAGCGATACCCAGTTCCTGCGCTCGTTTGACTGCCTCAGCAAAATTTTTGCCCTGCTCCATCTCGTTAATAATGACATTTGAGGTGGCGTTAAGCAAGCCGCGAAAACGCATGAGTTTGGTCGCTGGAAGCGAGTTTTGATAGAGGGAGAAGATGGGTGCGCCTGCCATGACTGTGGCTTCAAAGAGGAAATGTTTCCCTTTGCGCTGCGCCAGTTCCTCCAGTTCCACATAGGCATGGACCACTGGTCCCTTATTCGCGGTTACGACATGGGCCCCCAGTTCCAGAGCTGTGCGCATGTAGTCAATCGCGGGCTGGCCCGTCTGAGGATTCGTCGAGGTAAGCTCAAAGAGCACATCCGCCTGGGCAGCCTGGAGCCACTCCTGCACATCACGCGGCTCTGTCTGCGTAGGTGGCACATTCCCGGCCAGGAGGGCCTCAAGGTCGATCCCCTGAGGATCAGCGATCCAGCCCATACGCCGGGTCGCCACACCGGTCACACGCCACTCGATACCATATTCATTCCGCAGATCTTCGCGCTTGGCTAATAGGTGCCGCGCTAAAGCTCGACCGACGTTGCCAAAGCCTAAAATACAGAGATTATAGGTCTTGATCTCTGTTTTTCGCTCTTTTGTATGCATATCGCTAACGTACCTCCTCGTACCATTCCTAAAATCAGGTGGGAACAGACATCGTTATGTGTGAAGCCTGAAACATAGACTTCCCAACCCTTTGCCTCTGACAACCCCTCACCGCAAGACCAATAGGAACTTTCGTCAGTCACTATATTAATGGTAAAGAATTTTGTCTATATTCTCAAAATTTTCCATGCTTTAGTACTCCTGGCAGTCCTCCAGGCCAAATTTTGTAATGTATTTGTTAATCATTAAGCCACATTCTATTCTCTGACAGCTACCACTATTCTCCTCTCATGCCTACTCGCGTGGAACGGTCCTGAATGGTAAGATAAGAAAGCACTACGTCTATTTCCAGTACTCTGTTCAATTTCGTTTGAAAGAATTCATACCGCCTGCGGCGGTAGGGGAAAGGGACGCAGAGGGGCTGACGCCCCTCTGCACTCCCCACTTTTCCTTTTCAAGAGAGCTTTAACAGAACACTAGTCAAGCAGAAGGAAGCTGTGATATGCCTTTCGTTTTCGATGTACAACGCGCCAGGGAGGAGACGCCAGGCTGTGCTAATGTGCTGCACTTCAATAATGCTGGCGCCTCTCTTCTCCCCGAGCCAGTTCTCTCAGCCACGCTGGATCACCTGCGCCTCGAAGCTCAGATTGGGGGCTATGAGGCCGCCGATCACGCCCAGAAGCAATCAGAGCATACCTATGATGCCATTGCGACCCTGCTTCACTGTTCGCGCGACGAGGTGGCACTCATAGAGAATGCAACCCGCGCCTGGGATATGGCTTTCTATGGCATGCGCTTCCAGGCCGGGGACCGTATCCTGACCTCCATCGCGGAATATGCGAGCAACTATATCGCCTATTTACAGGTGGCACGTAAGACAGGAGCCGTGGTAGAGCCTATCCCTAATGACAAATATGGGCAGGTCGATGTCGAGGCGCTTCAGTCTATGCTCGATGAGCGCGTCAAACTCATCTCGGTGACGCATGTCCCCACCAATGGCGGCCTTGTCAATCCAGTACAGGCTATTGGCAAGCTAGCACGCCAGCATCACATTCCGTTTCTCGTCGATGCCTGCCAGTCCGTCGGGCAGATGCCTATCGATGTCGAGCAAATTGGCTGTGATATGCTCTCGGCCACGGGACGCAAGTATCTACGTGGGCCGCGTGGAACTGGTTTTCTCTATGTACGGCGCGCCTTCCTGGAACAGCTAGAGCCGCCCATGCTTGACCTGCACGCCGCCACCTGGACGACGCAGGATAGCTATGAGATGCGCCCGGACGCGCGGCGCTTCGAGAACTGGGAGGGGAATGTCGCGGGTCGTATCGGCCTGGGAGTCGCCGTTGATTACGCGCTCAACTGGGGGCTGGAGAACATCTGGCGCCGCCTCAAAGCCCTGGCATACCAGCTCCGCACCCAACTTAGCCCGATACCCGGCGTCATTGTGCATGATCGGGGTGTCAACCAGTGTGGCATCGTGACCTTTACGATTGAGGGAATCACCCCTGAAGAGATCAAGCACCAGCTAGCCACGGAGAAGATCAACGTCTCTATCTCCGATTATAACTCAACGCTCCTGGATATGGAGAGCCGCCACCTGAACACGATGGTCCGCGCCTCCCTGCACTACTATAACACTGAAGAAGAGATCGAGCGCTTCTGTAAGCATATTGATCGCATGGCCGAGACCGCGTTTTAGAGGATAGGCGAGGATAAGCAATGAGAGTGTTATAGCGGAAATGTCTAAGATATCTCCACTATAACACTCTCATTGCTTATAAAGCATGTTATATACTTATATTGGCTGCTTTGCACTCTAATGATAGCGCGTTCTACATATTGCCAGCAGGAGTATGCTATGTAGTAATACATAGACCCGTCCCGTATCATGAGGACCTTTCCACAATTGCTGAGGGATACGACCATGCACGGCATCGTTTCTTTACTTGATGAGACGTATTACCGGGTCATTGAGGAACTCTGGGCCGAGCTACAAGGAGAGTTCGGCGTTCAAGGCGTCTATGTGACGCCCTATCCCCATTTCTCGTATCATATTGCCCAAGACTATCAGCTGCCCGCTCTTAAAGCGTTCCTGCATGATTTTGCCGCGCAGTATTCTTGTTTCTACGTGCGTACCACTGGACTGGCTCTCTTTACTGGCGAGCACCCGGTGCTCTATATCCCCCTCGTGCGCAATCACTGCTTGAGTAAGTTCCACTGCTCCCTCTGGCGCGCTTTACAGATTTCAGGAATAGTTAGTGGAGGATCTGAGCTCTATCACCCCAATCAGTGGCTCCCGCACATCACCATTGGCTTTGGCGATATCGATGCCCGTAAACTCTCCCAAATCGTTCCTTATCTCAGTTCACGCGACTTTGCCTGGGATCTCCATGTTAATAACCTGGCCCTGATTTATGATACTGGGACAGAGCAGACCCTCTGCCATCAAGAAGAATTAAAAAGCTGTGTGGATGTGTAGTTACACATCCACACAGCCCTACATGACACTTCATGATGCACGCCCTAGCTGATGCGCGAGTGCATCATGAAGCGCATAAATGGCGCCTGGGAGTCGAGTTCTGTTAGCTCCACATCGCGCATCGTCTGTTCGATGAGGAAACGCTGCACGGCCTCGATATCGCCTCCGCTCTCTTTATAGACGGCGATCTGCCGGTCCGCTCCGTTGCCCTGGGGTTCATCAAGGACCTGACGCAGGTAATCGATCTCGCGTCGGCTCCCAAGCTCATCAACTACTTCGTCAACATAGTCAAGCAGTTCGCGAAGCGCGTCACGCATCGGCAACTTACGATGCCGCTGAAAATCGATAGCCTCGGCATCGAGACCATAACGCATGGCACGCCACTTGTTCTCCTCGATATAATCGCGGGGACTGGCTGGGGGTCCCTCGCCTCGCTCATTGAGGCGCGCGAGTTTAGCCACCAGCGCCTGGCAGAGCGCCGCAATCGCCAGCGTATCTTCTAAGGTCGCGGGCATATCACAAATGCGGAACTCCAGAGTATCGAAGAAGGCGTGTGGGCGGATATCCCACCAGATCTTCTTGCCATTATCAATACACTTCATATCTACCAGGTCCTGGACAAAGCGATCAAAATGCGCACGCGAGGGAATCACGTCAGGCAAGCCACCACGTGGGAAACGCTTCCAGACTACCGTACGATACGATTTTAAGCCTGTATAGCGTCCCTGCCAGAAGGGAGAATTGGCGGAGAAGGCCAGGATATGCGGCAACCAGGTACGTACCTGGTTCATGATGCGAATCGCCATCTCTTTATCTGGCATGCCAACATGCACATGCAGGCCAAAAATCAGAATGGCGCGCCCAACATCCTGGTACTCTTCCTCAAGCTCTTTATAACGCTCTTTCTCGGTTCGCCGCTCTTCACGCCATGCCGCGCTGGGATGGGTACCGGCACTTACAAGCGAGAGGCCATCGCCTTTGGTTAGCCGGTAAAGCAGTGCTCGCGCCGTATAGAGCTCTTTTCGCGCCGCCTCCAGGTTGGGAAGCACACTTGAAATAAACTCTATCGTAGATTGCAGCATTTCAGGCTTAATCTGCTCCTGAAAATACGGCGCCCCCTTTTCCAGCACAAACGGCGCGCTTGAGCTGAGCGCTCCATTCTCCTGGCGTACAAGCTGATATTCTTCCTCTATCCCAAGCGAAAACGGCACCGCTTTTTCTGACTCACTCATCCATTCATTCTCCTACACGAGGAGAGAGAGCCCATCACCACAATGCTGCTTCCTTTTCCAGAAAAAACAACGCATCGGTGCAGCTCTACCTCTTTCTTCATAAACGTGTTCTTTCTCCCCATATCACCACCTTATGAGAGAGACACGTTTCTCAGCTGTAAACAGCGTCAATTTTAATGTAACAGGTACTCCTAGCCGAACCAATGCGTTTTTATAGGTAGAGCTAGCCTTCAGTAGACTGAATGCCCTGCATCGTCTGTTCGCGCAAGAAACTCACTACACGGCGCAGGTCACCACTCTCTTCGTAGACGGCAATCTGCTGATCGGCTCCCGTTCCACGCTTATCTTCGAGCAATGCGCGCAGATAGTTTATCTCTCTACGACTCCCCAACTCAGCAACGACCTCATCCACAAAATCAAGCAGCTCCGCGAGAGCCGCCCGCATACTTATATCACGCCCCTGTGTAAAATCGAGCCACCTGGCATCCAGGCCGTAACGCATCGCTCGCCATTCATTCTCTTCTATGAGCTGGCTCGACAAGACTGGGACTTCGCGGCCACGCTCATTCAGCCAGGTCAATTTAGCCACTAGCGCCTGGCAGAGCGCCGCAATCGCCAGGGTGTCATCTAAGGTCGCGGGCATATCGCAGATGCGGAACTCCAGCGTGGGAAAAAAGACATGGGGACGCATATCCCACCAGATTTTCTTGCCATTATCAATCGCGCCTATCGCGACCAGGCGCTGCACATAACGCTCATAGTCGCTCCAGGAGGCGAAGGCATCTGGTATACCGGTGCGCGGGAAGCGTCGTCGCTGGACGGCGCGGTACGATTTGAGGCCTGTATAGCGCCCCTCCCAGAAGGGTGCGTTGGTGGATAAGGCCAGCAAATGTGGCAGCCAGGTGCGTGCCTGGCTGAATACTTTCATGCCTATCTCACGATCATGTAGGCTCTCGCCAATGCCCACATGTACATGCAAACCAAAGATCTGGTCCGAGAGCACCACATCCTGATATTCCGCGACAAGCTCATCATAGCGCTCGCCCTCGCTACGCTTCTGCACCTTCCAGGAGGAGCTAGGATGGGTACCGGCACTCATTAATGCTACGCCTTCTTGCACCACCAGTTTCGCTAGTCTCGCCCTTGAGACACTCAGCGCCTGACGCGCCACCTCAATCGTGGGAAATACATCTGAGGTAAGCTCTAACGTCGCCTGCAAGACCTCAGAGGTAATCTGCTCCCCAAACTGCTCATAGCCGCGCGCTAAAATCGCGGGCGCACATGATCGTAGCTCTCCCGTAGACGTGTCTACTAGCTGAAACTCTTCTTCAATACCTAGCGTAAAAATACTTGACATGTCGGCACTCCCTTGTTATGCTGTTTTTCCACATATGCAGGATGCAGAAACAGCGGCTGCCGAGCTACCGAAACAATCCCTCGATCCGGCTGAGGATACTGCAATAGCGTAAAACATGCAGCCTCTCTAGTTTTCATGTATCCTGCTCTTTCCGCGAAGGGGAGCCGAAGCAGCCTGGCACCTCTTAGGAGTATGGGTTACGTCTTGATCCGCCACTGGATCTTGCATTGCATGACTGCGCACTGCACAAGCGTAAAGCCTATCAATGTGCCCTGCCTCTCCAACCATTCTCCGCCTGACATGACAGATCCGTGTCGCTCTTTTCCTCTTTACGAAGCACGCGCTACTCAGCCAGAAAACGTACTCACACTTATTCTACACTAAAACCTTTCCTTTTTCGTTACTCAGCATCAGCTGAGCATGGTATAATGGAGGGCAAAATGATGTTTCCCACCTGCATGATTGCCTGCTACAATGATGTATCAGCTCTTCATTAAAAATAATTTGCGATCTACCTAGCCTATCTCTTTGAAAGCAGGTTTTGCCCATGAGTCAATTTCTCTCTGCCCTGGCACGTCGTCCGCTTATCTTTGACGGGGCCATGGGTTCAAATATCCAGCGCTATCAGCTGACAGCCGAGGATTATGGTGGTCAGCAGACAGAGGGCTGCAATGAATATCTGGTCCTGACCAAACCCCAGGTCATTGAAGAGATTCACACTGGCTTCTTTGAAGCTGGCTGCGATGTCATCGAGACCGATTCGTTTACCGCCAGCCGACTCAAGCTCGATGAATACCAGATTGGGCATCTTACCTACGAGGTCAATTTTGAAGCGGCCCGTCTCGCTCGTCGCCTGGCTGATCGCTATAGCACCGCCAGCCAACCACGTTTTGTGGCTGGTTCCGTGGGGCCCACCGGTATGCTTCCTTCCTCAGACGACCCCATGCTCAGCAATATTACCTATCAGCAACTGGCCGCGATCTTTCACGAGCAGGCCATTCCCCTGCTCAAGGGCGGCGTCGATGTATTGCTCATCGAGACCAGTCAGGATATCCTCGAGGTGCGGGCCGCGATTACGGGGCTGCGCCGCGCCATGCAAGAGATAGGTCGTCGCGTACCCATCCAGGCCCAGGTCTCGCTTGATACCAGTGGGCGTATGCTACTGGGAACCGATATCGCCGCCGTGACCACTACCCTCACCGCCCTGCGCGTAGATATCATTGGGCTCAACTGTTCCACCGGTCCAGAGCATATGCGCGAACCGGTGCGCTATCTCTCCGAGAACTGTCGTCTGCCAATCTCGACTATCCCCAATGCGGGCATTCCGCTCAACGTCAATGGGCAGGCTGTCTATCCCCTGGAGCCAGAACCTATGGCCCAGGCTCTGCGCGAGTTTATCGAGGAGTTTGGCGTCAACATCATCGGCGGCTGTTGTGGCAGCAGTCATGAGCACCTGCAAGCCATCGTACGTGCTTGCCGACCAGTGACACGCAAGCCACGCCCCCAGGCCGATCAGAATATCGAGCACAAAGACTTCAAGCAGATTATGCCCCCGCTCGTCTCCAGCGCCATCCGCTCCGTTGAGATGCAGCAGGACCCCGCTCCTCTACTGATCGGCGAACGCGTCAATGCCCAGGGCAGCAAGAAGGCCAAGCAAGCTTTGCTCAAGGACGACTATGACACGCTGCTAGGGATTGGTCGCGAGCAGGTCGAGGGGGGCGCGCACGTTCTCGACGTCCAGGTGGCAGTGACGGAGCGCACCGATGAGCCTGAGCAGATGCACAAAACTGTCAAGAAGCTCTCAATGGGTATCGAAGCCCCCCTGGTCATCGACTCAACCGAGGCCGATGTCATTCAGGCCGCGCTTGAGATCTATCCCGGGCGCGCCATCATCAACTCTATCAATACGGAAAATGGGCGCCAGCGCATCGAGAAAGTAGTCCCCCTCGCGCTTGAGCATGGGTCCGCGCTCGTAGCGTTGACCATCGATGAAGAGGGCATGGCCAAGAGCATTGAACGCAAGGTCGAGATCGCGCGCAAGATCTATGACATCTGCGTCAACGAATATGACCTCTCACCCAATGCCCTGATCTTTGATCCCCTGACCTTTACGATTACGACAGGCCAGGAAGAACTTCAGACAGCGGGCATCGACACCCTGGAGGGCATTCGCCGTATCAAATCCGAACTGCCCGGCGTCATGACCGTGCTAGGCGTGAGTAACGTCTCCTTTGGCCTCAAGCCTCATGCACGCGCCGTGCTCAATAGCGTCTTCCTCTATCACGCGATTAAGGCGGGCCTGGATATGGCTATCGTCAATCCGACCCATATCAAGCCATACGCCGAGATCGACACGGAGCAACGCCAACTCGCCGAGGACCTGATCTTCAATCGCACTGAAGCCCTGCCACGCTTTATTGAATACTTTGAGTCGCACGGCCCACAGAAGAACGAGGGCGAGGCCAAGGTCGATCCGACCGAGGGGATGAATACTGCCGAACGTATTCACTGGCAGATCCTGCACCGGCGTAAAGAGGGTATCGAGCCGCTTATCGACGCAATCATTCAGGAACGCACCGAGGCCAGTGATACTCCAACCAGCGAGGCGGCCGTAGAAGTGCTGAATACGGTGCTCCTGCCCGCAATGAAGGATGTCGGCGACCGCTTCGGCGCGGGCGAGCTGATTCTCCCCTTTGTACTTCAGTCAGCCGAGGTTATGAAAAAGTCTGTGGCACACCTGGAGAACTACCTGGAGAAGAAGGAAGGCTATACCAAGGGTAAGGTCGTGCTGGCAACAGTCTTTGGCGATGTACATGATATCGGCAAGAACCTGGTCAATACGATTCTGACCAACAACGGTTACACGGTATACGACCTGGGCAAGCAGGTCCCGCTCAATACAATTATCGATAAGGCCATCGAGGTTAACGCTGACGCCATCGGTCTCTCGGCGCTCCTGGTCAGTACCTCCAAGCAGATGCCACTGTGCGTAAAAGAACTGCATAAGCGCGGCCATAACTTCCCCGTCATCATTGGCGGGGCCGCCATCAACCGCTCATTTGGGCGGCGTATCCTCTTCGTCGATGAGCAAAACGCGGAGGCGGCACCCCTGCCCTACGCACCCGGCGTCTTCTACGCCCGCGATGCCTTCGAGGGACTCGACATCATGGATCGCCTGACCAGCGTGCCAGAACAACGCTCCACCTTCGTGGAGAAAATCCAGCAGGAGGCCCTGAACGAACGCCAGCGTAAAGCAAGAGGTCAAGAAGAGACAGCCAACAGCCAGTCTCAAGTGGATACCAGGCCCTCGACGAGCATTCAGCCAGCGCGCTCCCTGCCCACACCGCCCTTCTGGGGGCCACGCGTGCTTGATCGCATCGGGTTAGAAGATGTCGCTGAATGTATGGACTTCAAGACACTCTACCGCCTGCACTGGGGCGGCAAGACACATGGCGAGGAATTTGAGCGCCTCGTTGAGCAGGACTTCAAGCCACGCCTGGAGCGCATGCTCCAGGAGGCGCGCCGCCTGCGCTACCTGCAACCTCGCGTGGTCTACGGCTATTATCCCTGCCAATCCAGCGGCAATGATCTGATCGTCTACGAGCCTGGCGAGGTTGAGAGCGGCAAGCCCCTCTCGCAGTGGCGGGAGCTCACGCGCTTTAGCTTCCCACGCCAGCGCGAGCGCGAGCGCCTCTGCCTGGCCGACTACTTCGCCTCAGTAGAGAGCGGGAAGATCGACGTTGTGCCACTCCAGGTCGTGACCATGGGCCGCGCCGCCTCTGAGTATATCGATCAGCTGCAGCAGGCAGGCAACTATTCGGAGGGCTACTTCGTGCATGGTCTCGCCGTCGAGATGGCGGAGGGCCTGGCCGAGTACACCAATCGCCTGGTGCGCCATGAACTGGGGCTGGAAGAGGATCGGGGCCGACGCTACAGCTGGGGCTATCCCGCCATCCCTGACCTGGTAGATCATGAGAAGCTCTTCAAAGTGCTGCCCGTCACCGAGAGCATCGGCATCAACCTTACAGAGGCCCATCAGCTCGTACCCGAGCAGTCGACCGCGGCGATCATCGTACATCACCAGCAGTCGTCCTACTTCTCGGTACGCGCCAACGAGGCCGCGCTGGTCTAATCTACAGAAATCTCCTCAAAACAAGTTGATAGGGTGTAGTGTCACAAATTTTGTGAACTACACCCTATTTTTTTATGCTCGATTAGCATACAATATGAGCGGCCTACATCAAGTGCATTAAAATTCACCATTTATATTTGCAATTTGGAAACGAGGTTTATTCTATGCGTCGCTCGCAGTTCTCGCTTCTCCTTATCCTATCTGGGCTCATTCTGGCTATAGGTGGCCTGATTTATGGCACACGTTCTCACGACCTGGGCTATCAGTCCAGCGAACAGGGAACACTTCAGCACGCTATTTATCAGAGCGATCCTACTACTCCCAACAGTAGCAGCTCAGGCACTGAATATCTTCAGTTGAGCAATGACCCCAAAATTTATATCGTGAATGTGGCCGATATCGCTAATGCCAATAAGCTCAACGCGCTCTCTGCACACAACTATACCTTTCGCTACGATTCCGATACGGCCCAACCTATCAACGTCACCGGAAAGGATACGGCAACCTACTCTTCCAATTACACGCTCATTGGGACTGGTTACAAGGTGGTAGAAATCATCGGCTATGATAGCAGCAATCAGCCAGTGAATATCCTGACCAATACTTTCCTGCAAAAACCACGGGGACGTTATGAAAACGACTGGTTCCTTGGTAGTGGCCTGGCCATGCTTGGCATCATCTTGCTACTCACTAGCCTCTTCACCCGGCGCGGCACACAGACCCCTGACGCGCCATTACGCATCGTCGTTCAGTCTGGACAGATACAACCCACTCCTGGCCAGACGCCACACCCTGGTCCGTATAGCCAGTATCAGTCACAAACCACCTATCCCGTCGCCTCTAATCAATTCGCCCAGCCCGGAGCCCCAACATCCATGAGCACCTATACCTCCTATCCTTCTGGGCAACAGCCACCCCAATGAACCATGATATGGAAACGCGTGCTTGAGCAGCGTCGGACAACAGCGCCGTATGCTTCCCTGGCACGCGTGCAAAAAACTCGCCTATCACCTATAATTTATGGTTGAAAAAACTATCCGCCTGTATTTATCTTGCAGAAAGAGAAGAGGCCAATTACTCATGTCCTGGCTATTTATCCTGATTATTGTCGTCGTCTTACTCATCGTTATCGCCATCCTCGTCCTCTCTGGGCTCTCGTATATTGAGCGCCAGGAGATGTACTGGCTTTCACAGAACGGCACTCTTGTTCAGGCGCGCATACACACCCTTTACCCCCTACAGCCCACCGCGCCGCAGAGAACACAAAACAGAGCAGAAGAAGAGCTGAGCGGTGCACCTGAGTCACCAGACGCTCCAGAGACGCTCGCTAGCGATGCCCCATCTGCTCCCATCATGCGCCAGATTATCGTCGCGGAGTGGACCGATCCTCTGACCGAGAAGACCTATGTCTTCCGCAGTCATCCTCTCGACCGGCCCCCCACACCCTACCAGGAGAATGACTTCATCTCTGTGCGCATCGACCCGGTTCGCCCACAGCGCTATACCTTCGAGGCTGAGTTGAACACATACCTGCAAAAACACTCATTTCGCCCCGGGGATTAGCATAGATAGAGGGACCCATCTACATGTCCCTCAGGCTAGCGCTCTCCTCGCGACAAGAAAGGATGTTGATCAGCGTATGGAACATACATTTCGCCTTGGTTATCAGTCCCTCAATGAAGAGACCGTTCTCGATCAGCTTCCAGTTCGGGGACGCCTCCCTTCTTGGCTCCGCGGTACCCTCTTGCGCAACGGGCCAGCGAAATTCGAGGTGGGGGAAGATCAATTCCGCCACTGGTTCGATGGCTTCGCTATGCTACATCGCTTCTCACTTCAGGATGGGAAGGTCTCCTATGCAAATAAGTTCTTGCAAAGCGATGTCTATAAGACATCCATAGAGGAGGGGCGCATCACCTTTAGTATGTTTGCCACCGATCCCTGCAAATCAATCTTTAAAGGCTCAATGACCGCCTCCGTCAATGCCAATGTCAGCATCAACAAGATCGCGGGCGAGTTTGCTGCCCTGACCGAGACGCCGCTCCCCATCGCTTTTAATCCCGATACGCTCGATACACTGGGCGTCATCTACTTTGAAGATGATCTCAAGGGCCATCATGGCTGCGCTCACCCTCACTACGACTTCGCGCAGCAGGCCACCATTAGCTATATGACCGAATTCTTTATGCCTAGCCAGTTCCGTGTCTTTGGCCTGCCCAGGGGTTCGAAGAGGCGCTACGAGATCGGCTCCTATCCCATTATGGAACCGGCCTATATTCATAGCTTTGGCATGACCGAGAATTACGTGGTTATTGCGGAATTTCCCTACCGGATCAATCCGCTGGAGGTGCTCAGCAGTGGTAAGCCCTTCATTGAGAACTATACGTGGCGACCCGAGGAGGGAACACAATTTATCGTGATGAGCAAGCATGACGGCAGCATTGTGGGGCGCTACCATACCGAGGCATTCTTCACCTTCCATCATGTGAATGCCTTTGAGCAGGGTGACGAGGTGCTCGTCGATCTCTCAGCCTATCCCGATCCGGGTAATATCAACGCGCTCTACCTCGATCATCTGCGTAGCTTTGGGCTTGGCTCTGAAGTCGATAAGAATGGTAGTGGCGAGCTGCGCCGTTATCACATTCCTCTACGCGGGGAGAGCGCCAGCTACGAGGTACTGACGCCGCACCCGCTTGAGCTTCCTACGATCAACTATCACCAGTACAATACCCATGACTACGGCGTGGCCTATGGAGTAAGCATCAATAAAGAGCAGCCAGATGTCTTTACCAATCGTCTGCTACGCGTCGACCTCAAAGAGCGCACAGCCCATATCTGGGAGGAGAGCGGTTGTTATCCTGGCGAACCTGTCTTTACACCTTCCCCCAATGCGCGAGCTGAAGACGGTGGAGTCATCCTCTCAGTCGTTCTCAACGCCCACAAGGGTAATTCATTCTTACTCGTCCTGGACGCGCATACCTTTGAAGAGATTGCGCGTGCGGAGGTCCCTCATCATATCCCCTACGGTTTCCATGGCCAGTTCTATACCCACCTGGCCTGATCTCGCTCTCGCGCCTATGGCGCTCGCCCTGTTAAGGAGTGTGCTATGCCTCCTCTTTTTGTGGCGCTTATACTAAAAGCACAAGCAACCAGTAAAGCGACAAGGAAAGGAGCATTCCCCTGTGCTGAACCTGCTCACCTACGCGCGCCAGCGCATTAACCCTAAACTGGTAATTGGTATTGGCGTTGGCCTGGTTCCCATCTTACTATTCATTGTTGGGCAAAATGCATTTGCTATCGCTATGCATACCTCTAGCCTGCTAAGTCCTAATACCACTCTGGGCTTTTTTGGCCTGAGCCTGGAGTTCCTAACGATCCTCTCCTATGCCTTTCTCTATCTCGCGATGCTCCTTATGCTCATCTTCCCTGAGTTCCGTATGTATTGCTATGGCCTGGCCATCTCGCTACTCCTCGTGCCAGCACTCTCGCTCTACTACTTTGGCTCCATCGGGGCCTGGTGTGGCGCGCCCCTCGCTGTTGTAGCCCTGGTCTTCATCGCACAACTCATTCAGAGCCAGCGTCAAGCCCAGGCGTCTCGCCTGAATGTGCTCTCCGACAACGAGCTTGATCCCCAGGCTTAACGTAACCCCTTGCGCCTGCGGTGCTCGCCCTAATGAGTAGTGTGATGTGTCCTGATAGTTTGCGGTTGGCAAGACACATCACATTACTCATCTACTCATCAAGAACCTGAAAATGAGCCTACTTATAGACGAATATGGTATTCTTATATTGACGCGTTATATTATCATTTGGTTTGTTTTGCATGAGAGGCAGGGAACCATGACTACATTTGAAAGGTCGTCTGTCTTGACACCTGCTGATTGGATATCAGGTCCGCGCCAGGGGCAATGGACGTATGCTGAGTATGCAGCTTTGCCAGATGATGGGCAGCGTTATGAAATCATGGACGGTGTATTGCTTATGGCGCCGTCTCCAACTCCATCACATCAAACAGTGGTCAAGTGGCTTACGTTCTATCTCACTCAATGTGTGGATCTCGCTGGTTTAGGAACAGTTTTTACTGCTCCCCTGGATGTTGAGCTGGCTCCTAATCGAGTTGTTCAACCTGATGTTTTTGTTTTACGGAGCGAGAATTTGGGCATGGTGACGCCAAGCCGCGTGGTAGGCGCTCTTGACCTAGTTATCGAAGTAACTTCTCCTGGTACGGCTGCATATGATCGTTTGAAGAAACTTGACGCCTACGCACAGGCAGGAGTATCAGAATACTGGATTATCAGTCCAGAAATGCACACTATAGAAGTGTTGGTGCTCTATACTGATGGATATCACTCTCAAGGTATCTTTATGGATAAAGATACCTTGCCATCTCAATTATTACCAACCTTGTCTGTAACGGTAGGACAATTCTTCGCATAAGTTAGGAGAAATGCAGGTTTTGTTACGTCTCCTAGGTCGTAAACAAACAGAGAGGAGATTTGCCACATGTCTCGTACCAGGTCCTGGCTCGCTCGCTGGCTCAACAATTGGTATATCAGCTCCCTTGCCTGGTCGATCGTTGCGCTGGGCTGGTTTGTGCTCTTTCTCCTCGATTATCACGTGTCTCATATTATTACTGGCATCGCCTCGCTGGTTATCGCGCTCATGTTCTTTCTGCTGGCGCGCCAGCGCACACAAACAGGCCGCTAGCTACCACCCTTCACGCTATACAGTCCTGTGCCGATATGATATACTACACGCATATAGAAACATCACGACCGGGAGTTTTTCATCGTGTACGCATATACGCAGCAGCGCCAACAAATTCATTCTTGCGCCTGTCGCTGCGTTCACGGAGGCCGCCCTTCATTCTGTAGCTCAGCCCTCCGTGGACGTAATGACGTGCTGCCTCTCTGTGTAATGCATTGACCAGCAAGAACACTCTCTAGAGCCTTTCTCTCCGCACGTCCCCGCCTGAGCTACTCCTCTCACTTCCCGTTTTCGCAATCTTTCATGCGCATTTGCATATGCTCGCCAGCAATAGTAATCTGCTATAGGACCCGCTAGCAGAGAGGCAAAGCGTCTGGTAAACTATATACCGCCCATACACGCAAGAGGAGGACCATAAAGCTCATGTCGACCATTACTGATAAACCAGTGTATATATACAACACCCTGACCCGTAAACGCGAACTCTTTCAGCCACTCAACCCACCCCGCGTGAGCATCTACTCGTGCGGCCCTACCGTCTATAAAGATATCCACGTCGGAAACTTCCGCACCTTTATGATGACCGACTGGCTGCGCCGCATGCTTGAATACAATGGCTATGATGTCTACCTGGTGCGCAACATCACCGATGTAGGGCATCTACAAAACGATGATGTAGAGAGCGGTGAAGATAAGCTTGAGTACGAGGCACGCACCACTGGGCGCTCGGCCTATGATATCGCTCAGCACTACACCGAGCAATATATGCGTGATGCCGCTGAACTCAATATCCTGCCACCTCACCTCAGTCCCAAGGCAACCGACCACATCGGCGAAATGCTGGAGATGACGCAGGCACTGGTTGAGAAGGGCCTGGCCTATATCGCGGACGGTAATGTCTACTACGATGTGGCGCAGTTTCCCGAGTACGGCAAGCTCTCCGGTAACACAGTGGAGAACCTGCGCGCCGGCGGCCATGGTCGCGAACAGATGGAGGTTGCAGAGGATAAGCGCTCTCCCGAGGATTTCGCCCTCTGGAAGAAGGGTGACGAAGGCCGCCAGATGAACTGGGATAGCCCCTGGGGTTCTGGTTTCCCCGGCTGGCACATCGAGTGCTCTGCCATGGCGACCAGGTACCTGGGCGAGCAGTTCGATATCCATACGGGCGGACTCGATCTGATGTTTCCCCACCACGAGGACGAGATCGCGCAGAGCCAGGGTACCTTCGGCAAAGAGCCGGTCAAATACTGGGTTCATGGTGAGTTTCTCATCATTGGCAACCGCAAGATGAAAGCCAGCAACGAGAATGGCGATGATGGCATCAAGATGTCACGCTCCAAGGGTAATGTCTTGCTTGTCAGCACGCTCAAAGAGGAGGGCATTGATCCCATGGCCTTCCGCTACCTCATGCTGACCGCCCACTATCGCTCCAAGATTAACTATACTGATGACTCGATTCAGGCCGCGCAGAACGCGCTGAACAACCTGCGCGATGACCTGGCCGAACTGCCCATCACCGAGCAAACGGCGAACTGGTCAGAGGAGGCCCAGCGCGTTCGCGATGCCTTCCGCGAGGCGATCAACAACGATCTCGATCTGCCGACCGCCCTGGTGCTGACGCGTGAGACCGTGCGCAACGCGAAGATAGAGCCAGCCGAACGCCGCCATCTCGTGCTCGATTTTGATCGTGTGCTTGGCCTGAGGCTTGATACTGTCGAGCCCAAGAAGCCACTCGAGATCAGCGACGAGGTCAAGGAGATCGTACGCCAGCGCGACGAAGCACGGGCCTCCAAGAACTGGAAGCGCTCCGACCAACTCCGCGATGAGTTAAAGGCCCTGGGCTTCGAGGTCCGCGATACCCCCAGGGGTACCGAACTGGCCTAGGGAACGACGCTACTAAAGTACGCGTCTACATATAATGGTACGGCTTTCTTGTATTATCATATGTAGACGCGTACTTTAGTAGCGTTGGGCCACCAGGACAGGCAAGCACCCTATGAGGTAGAATAGCAGTAAGGGCACAAATATGTACCCTGCTGCTATTTTTATGCATCATACAAAATTTGTGCAGGCGCTACACATAAGCTTTTCGCAGGTTTATGTGTAGCGCCTACCTACCTGCTAAACATACAAGGAGGGCACGACATGGCACCCTGGTGGCGCAAATCCCTACAGACCGCTGGTGATCTCTCTGGCTTTGCCGCTGGCACCTTCAGGCTCCTCTCACGACGCTCTCTTCCACAGAAGCAAGGCACCCTGCACCTCTCAGAACTGCATGAGCAGGTTGAGATCATTACCGATCACTACGGTGTTCCCCATATCTATGCTCAGAATGAGGATGACCTGTATTTCGCTCAGGGCTATATCCATGCCCAGGAGCGGCTCTGGCAGTTGGAACTAAATCGACGCATCGGCTCGGGACGCCTGGCTGAGATCTTTGGTCCTATCGCGCTTGAAGCCGACCGCTTTAGCCGTCGGCTAGGCATGCACCGCTCCGCAATCGAGTCTGTACAGCAACTCACTCCCCATATGAAGCGCATACTCGATGCCTATGTACTGGGCATCAATACCTTCATCCAGAACCATCAGCATCGCCTGCCTGTCGAGTTTTCGATCCTGCGCTTCAAGCCCGCCCCCTGGACCCACGCCGACTCACTCCAATGGGGGAAGATGATTGGTTGGAACCTCAGCGGCAACTGGGAAACCGAGCTTACCCGTGCGCGCCTGATCGCGAAAATCGGCGTCGAGCGTGCGGCCAAGCTCGAAGCAGGCTATGATCCCTCGCACCCGCTCATCATTCCGCCTGGCGTGGCATACCAGGGCATCAATGCGGGGCTCCTCGACCAGTATGAGCGTCTGAAGGAGCTGGCAGGCTTCGGCATGCTGGGTGGTAGCAATAACTGGGTCGTAGATGGCACCATGACAACAACTGGCTCGCCCATCCTCTGTAACGATCCACACCTGGGGCAGGCCGCGCCCTCCATCTGGTTTGAATGCCATCTCAACGCCGGTGATATCGATGTCGTGGGCGCCACCTTCCCCGGTGCGCCCGGAGTGGTCATCGGGCATAACCGCGATATTGCCTGGGGTGTCACCAATGCCGTCTCTGACGTGCAGGACCTCTATGTCGAAAAGTTTAATCCCGATAACCCGCACCAGTATGAATACCAGGGTAAATGGGAAGAGGCGAAGATCTACCGCGAGGTTATCAATGTCAAGGGAGCAGACCCCGTGGTCGAAGATGTCCGCGTGACCCGTCACGGCCCCATCATTACCCACCTTCCGGCTCTCGACTCAGGCAAAAGTGAGGCAAGTGAGCTTCCCATCGCCATTCGCTGGACGGGCCTTGAGCAGTGCAATATCGCCTGGTCAGTACAAAAGATAAATCGCGCCAGCAACTGGGATGAGTTTCGTGATGCCCTGCGCGATTGGGATGTACCACCGCAAAACTTTGTCTACGCCGATCGCCAGGATAACATCGGCTATATCATGGCTGGCGCGATCCCTATTCGTCCTGGGGACCAGCAGGCGCTCTTGCCTTCACCGGGATGGACCGGCGAATATGAGTGGCAGGGCCACATTCCCTTCGAGGAGCTTCCACAAACCTTTAATCCCGATCAGCACTTTATCGCCACGGCAAACAACCGTGTCATCGACGACAACTATCCTTACTATATCAGCAATGAGTGGCTCAATGGCTATCGCGCTCAGCGTATTCGCGACCTGCTCACCAGCGGCGGCAAGCTCTCGCTCAGCGACATGGCACGCATCCAGGCCGATCGGTACTCTATTCCTGCGGAAGAGATTGTACCCTACATCTTACAGATCGAGCCACGGACACCTCATGAGCGCGCCGCACAGGACATTCTACGCACCTGGAACCATGTCCTCTCCCCTGATAGCATCGGAGCGGCCATCTACACCACCTTCCTGCGCAAAATTGCGCGCATCGTGCTCGATGTGCTTATTGGAGACGACCAGGAGTTACTCAACAGCTACCTGGGCGTAGGCGCGACCATCCTCGCGACCATGAACGGCTACGCCAGCCGCGAGCGCCCCCTGCTCATCCGCCTGCTCAAGGAGCATAACGACGATTGGTTCACCGACAGCGTGATGCGCAATGGTCCTCGCACCTGGGAGGCAGCCCTACGCGCCGCCTTTGAGGCCACGCTTGGCGAGCTACGAGATCGCCGTGGCGAAAACATCCTCAACTGGCAGTATGGCTCCGTTCATCGCATGACCTATAACCATCCCCTTGGCAGCGTCAAGGCGCTGGAGAAAACCTTTAATCGTGGCCCCTTTGCTGTTGGTGGCGACATAGATACAGTTAATATGGGCGCCGTCTCACCCCAAAATCCCGATACGGTCATTACCGTACCGTCCTATCGCCAGATTCTGGACCTGTCCGACCTGACCCACTCACTCTCAGGACATGCCCCGGGTCAATCGGGCCATCCCAACAGTCCCCACTATGACGACTTCATCCAGATGTGGCTTGATGTGCGCCACCATCCCATGCTCTTCGAGCGCAAACACATCGAAACCCTGGCCGAAGGCACGCTCAGCCTTCACCCACCCCACCAATAACGCTTAGAGGTGGGTAGGCCTGCATATCCCTCCCTCATCGCGCAAAATCTATCAAAATATAGAAAAAACTTTACATAGTTCTGAACTTTTCTTGAGAAATGCCCTGTATAGTATAGCTATGTCTTGCCAGAGTGAGTCACAGGCTTTGACAGGTCATTTCTACCAGGATCCAAGGCTTGCTTATACCCCCAAACCAAGCAAGCCTTTCCTTTTTTTATGCCCCCTTTGCCCTCCCCAACCCCAAACGCTAGTTCACAAGAGTTTTTCAGGTTTGCATATACAAATATGCTATTTTTATGCATTTTGTATACTCTTTTACCAACCAGTAAGCTATAATCTCTTGTGCAAGCAAAGCTTAAAAAGGCGCAAGCACTTTAGCCTAAGATTAGCACATACAAACAAGGTTATATCGCGTCTCCCCAGGCAGAATCCGACAAATTTCTCCTTCTTAAGCTTTCCCTCTTGACAAATACAATTGCAAACAGCTATACTCCTTATAACAAATAGTTATTATTGCTTGTGTATATCAGAATGAAACTAGCCGAAAAAATCAAACACTTGCGCGCCGTCGAAGGCGAGTTGCGCGGTTATAATCGCCCTATGACGCAGATGGAAGTCGTTAAAGCTATGCAGGAAGAGCTTGACGCGAGCATCAGCCAGGCCTATTTCTCTCAGCTCGAGAGCGGTAAGCGCCTGCACCTGACTGCATCGAGTCGCGACCTGCTCTCGCGCTTTTTTAATGTCCATCCCGGTTACCTTGTCGATGATCCGCCCGACTTCAGTACCGACCTGTTGACCTCGCTTGACACCGGAAATGATCGCTTGAGCACCTGGCTGGATGCCAGTGCTGCGGAGTGGCGCTCTGAACCTGAATTGTCAGGCTTTTTGCAGTTTCTCGCCAGCACATCCGATCCCCGACGCTACCTGGCGCTCTTTCAACGCCTGGCCACGCTCTCACTTGAGGAACTCGGGGCCGTCGCCGAAGCCTTAACCAGCAACGCGGAGCCTGTTGCAGAGAATGATCAAATCGCCGCCTATTTTGAAGAATTTGGGAACGAAGAAGTACTATAACCATTGTATCTTTCCGGCGAACTTACGTCTTAGTTAATAGATGTCCAGCGTAACGCGTCTACAAGGCATGCGCCATCGTCGCACCCGAAGCGGATTCAGGTTGGAGATAGAACGTGCTCATATGGTAGCCGCGAGAAAGGAAAAGGTCTTATCATCGTGCATATGCGTCAAACCGGACTACAGAATGTTCAGGTGCATGGACTGCCCCTGGCCCGTAATCCTCTCTTGCAGCGCCACCCGGTTCTGGTCCCTTCGGTCCTGCTGCTAGGTGCGCTCCTAGTTGGCGCAATCGCGCTTTATTCGGACAAGCTCTTTCCCTGGCTGACATTACTGGGTATTACACCATTTCCCTTTTATCTTTCTATCGCGCTTGCGAGCGGCCTTGCTGGCATGGTCGCTACAGCTATTAGCCTGGTCGAAGCTTTCGACCGGGCGCCAGCAGGAACGAACCGGAAATGTGGTCTACCTGGAGATAAAGGAGCCGCGCTATGCTAGCAACTGATCCGCTCTCACTTGTCTTTCTTTTCTGTTTTCTCTTTGGGCTTCTCTTCCTGCTCGCTGTAGCCTTCCTTGGCCACTTTGGACACGGACACGCGGCAGTTGGACACGATGCGGGAGTGGGGCATGGCGTAGGGCATGGCCTGGTACATGGCTTTCAGACCCATGTGAGCGATCCCTTTCATGCCGCACATGCCCCAGCCATCCAAAACCATGGAGGAACACATGCGGCGAATGGTCAACACACGGGGACTCAGAGCAGCGATGCTGGTCATCACTTTTCGCTTCTCTCCCTCTTCAATCCAACCGCGATTGTGCTCTTTCTGCTCTGGTTTGGCTTCTTTGGCTACATGTTTCATAATGCCACCAATCTAGCGCTTCCATTCACTATCATTGGGGCTGTCGTTGGCGGCTTCATTGTAGCAGCTCTTATTATTAGCCTGCTTGATCGCTTAATTGGGCAAAGTGAAGCTTCGACTGTACAGGATATCTCGGAGCGAACGGGATTGGTAGGAAAGGTCAACAAGGCTATTCCTAGCAATAATCTCGGCGAGATCATCTATGTTTCACCTGGGGGCCATCGCAAGAGCATACCCGCCCGTACCCTGGATGGCAGACGTCTGGAGCGTGGGCAAGAGATTGTTGTGCTCAACTACCAGCGTGGAATCGCCGAGGTTGACACCTGGGAGCACTTCATTGAGCAAGAGGGCGATAAGCTCGATACAGGTGAAGTAGATGAGTTACAGGCTCTTCTCAACGATTTAGAAACACAAGATACTTATGTTATGCGTCAAAATATGCAAAAGGAGTAAGGACTAATGGACCTCACACTTACTGTTGCCATTGGGGCTGTTGTCCTCGTTGTAGTAATTCTAATTCTTTTACGCGTTATTGGCGGCCTCATGCGCAAGGTTGGTCCTAACCAGGCCCTGATCGTCTATGGCACCAATGGAACAGATGTCATCACCGGGGGAGCCAGGCTAGTTGTACCGCTCTTCCAGCGCGCGCAAGAGTTCTCGCTAGAGTTAATGTCCTTCGACGTGGCTCCTTCGCAGGCGCTCTATACCACTCAGGGTGTGGCCGTCAACGTCGAAGCCGTGACTCAGATCAAGGTACGTTCGGACGAACAGAGCATTAAGACCGCCGCTGAGCAGTTCCTCAGCAAGACCCGCGATGATCGCGAGAACCTGATCCGCCTGGTAATGGAGGGTCACTTGCGCGGTATCGTTGGCCAGTTGACGGTTGAGGACCTGGTAAAGGATCCAGAGAGCGTCGGCGGCAAGATGCTGCGCACTGTCAGCCCCGATATGGATAAGATGGGCCTCGAGGTCATCTCGTTCACGATTAAAGATGTACGCGACGAGAACGACTACATCACCAATATGGGTCGCCCGCAAATCGCGAGGATCCGTAAAGAGGCCGATATCGCCGCTGCGTTGGCCCAACGCGACACACAGATCCAGCAGGCCAGCGCCTCACGTGAAGCAGCCGTTGCCCGCGCCCAGGCCGACCAGGAGCGCGTGAAGGCCGAGGCCGAGTCTCTCGCCCTCCAGGCTGAGTCACAGCGTAACCTGTCGATGAAAAAGGCTTCCTTCGAGGCCGAGGTCAAACGCCAGCAGGCCGCGGCAGACAAATCCTATGATGTCCAGTCCAATATGACGCAGCAGCAGGTCGTCGCTGAGGCCGTCAAGGTTACCGAGGTTGAGAAACAGGCCCAGATCAAAGTGCAGCAGGCCGAAATTCAACGCCGCGAACTTGAGCTGCAAGCGACGATTCAGAAAGCCGCTGAGGCCGAGCGCCGCCGCGTTGAGACGGTTGCCGAAGCCGACCGTCTGCGCCAGATCCTCGAGGCTCAAGGTCAGGCTGAGGCCGCACGCACCAGAGGCCAGGCGGAAGCCGACGCCTCGCGCGCTCGTGGTCTCGCCGAAGCCGAGATCGCGCGCGCCAAAGGTCTCGCCGAAGCTGAGGTCATTCGTGCCAAGGGTGAAGCGGAAGCCGATGCCATGAAGGTCAAGGCCGCAGCCTACCACGAATACAATCAGGCAGCCGTACTCGACAAACTGCTCACCAACATGCCAGAAGTGGTACGTGCCATCGCCGAGCCTCTCAGCAAGGTCGACAAGGTTACGATCGTCTCAACTGGCACCAATGGCAGTTCAGATGGTGTGGGAGCCAGCCGCCTGACTGGGGATATCGTCAATATGGCAGCCCAGGTACCCGCGCTCTTCGAGCTGCTAAGCGGTACCCGCATCGGTGATCTCATGAGCCGCGTTCCTAGCCTCTCAGAGCAGAACGGCAGTGCTCCCAATGGAGCCAAGGCCAATGGAACTGTTGAGGTTACCAGTGGTGACAGCTCGAAAGAGTCATAGTCACCCGGATTACGGCGAGCAAAGAGCAGGCGAGGATAATCTCGCCCTCTTTTCCCGCCCCTCCCTTCCCAAAGGTCATCCTTTCGAAGCGCCCATTTCGTCTGATTCGTATGAAATATAAAGCCGTGGTCGCACGACGCTGCTAAAGCACGTGTCTACATATGACGCGCATTATATGTAGATGTGTGCCTTATACCCTTTATGGGCATTTAGCAGCGTCGGTCGGATTGGCATTGCACGCTGTCTATATCACAATATCGGGAGAGAAGCTTATGAATCTGCTGGAGCGAGTGCTCACCCTGCTACGGGCAAATCTCAATGTGGTTGTGGAGAACGCTGACGATCCCGAGAAAACGCTCAAACAACTTCATCTCGATATGCGCAATCAACTTGTGCAAGTTAAAACGCAGGTCGCGACCGCCATCGCAGAGGGGATAAAGCTACAAAAACGCCAACAAGAGTGTGAGACCACGGCAGAAAGCTGGCTCCATAAGGCAGAACAAGCGGTACAGCAGCATAACGATGAAGCGGCACGCGACGCGCTTGTGCATTATAACGACCTTACACGCCAGGCAGAGCACTTCCTTAACCTGAAACAAAACCAGGATCGCCTCGTCTCGATGCTTCGCTCGGCCCTGCGCCAGCTTGAAGGAAAAATAGCCGAGGTCCAGACCACGCTCGAGACACTGGAGATGCGTAAACGCAACGCTCTTATTCAACAACGCGTCCTTGAGGCTCTCAATAAACAGCGCGAGTCAGCGGTAGATGGTGCTCCCAGCCCGACATCTCCCAGCGAAGAAGAGATACGCGTTCGTGCGCAGATTCAGCGCCAACAACAGGCGGCCAATCCTCAGCCGAAGACAACGTCAAATCTTGAGCTACAACTACAGCAGCTAAGAAAACGCGCATCCAAGCCTGCGACGTTCTCAGAGACACCAATTGAAGGCAACAGCACGCCGTCTACCAGGCGCACAACGGATCAATTAACCCCCAATCCGCCTACGTCTCCTCATCTCCCCAATTCAGGAGAGCTAAATCTAGACCAACTCAAAAAGCTCCTCAACACCGAACAGGGCTGAGGAGCCAGGTTCATCCGATCACGCCAGGGGTAGCTTGTTACCAGTTCCAGGCCAGAGAAGCAATCGATAACAAGATAATGATAGCGATTCCGATACCAATTCCTACCATAAAGGAGAAGCGATTATTCTCCTTCTCTTCCTGGGATTTCTCTGGTGTCTGCCCTATACTCTTGCTTCCGCTCATAACTATTCCTTCGCTCCTGCTAGATAACATCATGTGCCAATTAGGTACTTGGGCCCTCGCGCCTGCGGCAGCCAGGGGCACCACACTGCCTATAATGCTGCATTTACTGCGCTCTCAATATTTGCAACAATACTCAGGCTCTCCGCGGGGTTTGCCTCATGAGTAGTGATGACTACTAAAAAGGTTGATCGTCTGCTACCCACTATGCGCGCCATTATATATCGTCCAGCATTGCGGAGCAACACATCCTCGCATGCCCCCCAGCCACCTAGCTCTGCTCCCTGCTGGGCACTCTTCATCATCGCACTCAGCGGAGCACATAGGGGTGTGACATCGCTATCATCAACGGAAATCTGTGCCAGTGGAGATCCCTCTATGCTTACCACAGCCGCCGCGACAAAACCCTTGACTGAGTAGCCCAGCGTCTGAAGAGCCGTGCTGAGGGCAGGATAGTTAAAGGCATCGCGATTCTGGCTCTGGTTAGCCTGGGCGCTTTCCACGCCAGATACAGAATTATTGATGGGCAACGGGCCACTTGTATTACGCGCCTGGAAGGATTGCAAATGATTATTAGTGATCGCGGGCCGGCGCATCGTCTCTCCCCCCACCTCATTGACGGATTCAGGCCTGATCGCTGGTTGCATACCACTCCCCTGTTGCAGGGGATACAGTCCGCTAGATCCATAGACTGGACCCGAACCACCGGCCTGGTAAGGGTCACTCCACTCACCGCCCTGAGCCGGTGAACTTGCCTGTCCTGGCTCCGTCATACCTGGCCGAATAACCGGTAAATTTGAAGCGGTGGGCTGATCCGTTAACCATGATGGCAGGGGCTGCTGCGCCAAGATATCCTGGGGCGCCTGCATCGATGGTTGAGGG
The DNA here is from genome assembly GCF_016587415.1 of Ktedonobacter sp. SOSP1-85. GTDB lineage: Bacteria > Chloroflexota > Ktedonobacteria > Ktedonobacterales > Ktedonobacteraceae > Ktedonobacter. The sequence goes on from NZ_BNJI01000001.1 coordinate 1,602,033, forward strand.
GCAAAAAGTTGAGCCTGCCCATCATTGCCCGCTTCAGCTTGCGCGGCTGGCTGCAAGCCATTCGTGTTTACTACCTGTCCCTTGCTCCACTCGCGCATCATAGCTTCATCCAGGCGCGGCAGTTCGCCTGTGCGCTCCCACCACTCCTTCTGTGCCTCATCACTCATCCCAACACCACCCTCATCCTGCTGTATAATTGCGGGTCCAAAAATTACATCGCGTAGTCCACTCTCAGGCACTGGTTGACCCAGTGGCTGCGCGGGGAAACTCCCGCTCCCAGCGTTTAGCCCCTGCGAGAGAGCGGAGTGAATGCCACTCGCTGGCGTCTGATTCATCTGCCCCAGCGACGTAGAAATTCCAAAATCCTGGTCTGTCTCAGGCATAAATGGCATATTCCCTGCAACTGGCATCGACCCGGAAGGCGAGCCAGGCGTGGGCCATATGTCGGATATGCTGCCGGAGGTTTCAGAAACGGAGAACTGCCCAGGCATCGCACCAGCGATATTGGGCGCGGGAAGTTGTCCCGATGGCTGTGGCATACCCCCCATGACCGGGACCTGGCTCGAGAGATCATACATACCATTGGTGGCGGGGAAAGCGCCCGAGGGCTGTACTGGTATCTGTCCTGAGGCTCCCTCTGTCGTAGCCACCATGCCAAAGGGGGTATCATCAATATCATCAAAGGAGAGAGCATTGAGCGCTGGCTGAGCGCCCGTCGGCTGGGGCATCTCCCCCTGTCCATACTTGGTACGATACTGGAGGGCCTGCATAATCAAACGTGATAACGGCTGCTTCACATTAGGAATCACCTGCCCATTCCAGGGCTGATGAATCACTGTACCATTCTTATGAGCAGCGAGCGCAAAAAACGCCTCCTCGCCACGCAAGAAACCGTACTCTGCCCATACAAGCTCACCATTCTGAAAACGCAGGAGTCCCCGCTCCTCCAAGCCCGTATTCACCAGCAGCGCGATATTCTTGCGGCTCATCGTAATGATTTGAATCACATCCAGCAGATCAAAGGAATCCAGGTCAACGGTAAAACCAGTATCATCCTGCATACGCCGCAGCTCTTCTCGCAGCAAGCGCACATCTAGCGGCTTCTCCAGGTAGCTCACAGCACCATTCTCTAATGCCTGTGTACGCATCTTCTCCGCTTTTATGCCGCCCAATAATACTGTACGCGTATTGGGGTGATATGCCCTCAACCATTGCAGCAATTCAAATCCCTCTATGCCAGGTGCGTCGAGATCGTATATCACCACGTCATACTCATCGGCCCATAACGCACGTACGGCGTCACCACCATTGGTGACGCCCCAGACGCCATAGCCGTCGTTGCGCAAGGCATTTACGAGCTGCTGGCCAATATGCTCATCATCTTCAATCACAAATATGCGCGATATACTTGACATTATTCTACCACCTACAACAGACCTGCCCTGTTCTGCCCTCTCATTGGACGCTTTTTTCTGCTTTCAGACGTGTTTAACCGCAGCCTGGCAACTGCGGCTTATGAAAGGCTGCCGGCTGCGCTACAAAACAGGCGTTTATTTTTCCTTCAGCAAATTGCAATACGCAAGTTTTCAATACGCGTATGACATCTCTCGCAAGGCTCTTGGCCCTTGCGCTACTGCTTAAATGCGATATTCTTCTCTAAAAGGCTATCTCTGTGAGTGTATCACGATGCACTATGGATGGCAATAATTTCGCGAATTGGGCGCGGGAAGTCCCATTCGCGCTCACGGTTTGATGCGCCTTTTCCAGCGTGTTATACTCCCCTACAGGAGAGCGTTTTTCATAGTAAACCCTCCTCTTGAATAATTTCGTTTATTTTTTGGAGATGCTCTTATGACTGGTCAGGAAATAAATCGTGACGCGTGGAAACAGGCTGCAAGCGAGGCGGCGGCTCAGTTAGTTGAGGATGGCATGTTTGTAGGTCTGGGTACCGGTTCAACGGCGGCCTTCTTCATTCAGGCACTTGCCAGGCGCATGCAACAGGGGTTACACATCGCGGGTACCATTTCCTCCTCGCTCGCGTCGCAGGAACTGGCACAAAGCCTCCATATTCCTATCACCGATTTCGCCACTCATCCCTCACTGGATATTTATATAGATGGGGCTGATGAAATCGACTCCCAGCTTAACCTCGTCAAAGGCGGGGGAGGGGCGCTCCTGCGTGAGAAGATCGTGGCTTCCGCATCACGGCGCTTTGTTGTCATCGCCGATCAGCTTAAGCTCGTGCAACGCCTGGGACAAAGCTTCGCCCTGCCCATTGAAGCCATTCCCTTCGCTGCCCCCTGGTCTCACGCAAGTTGACCGACATTGGGGCAACGGTCAAGCTTCGCGGCGGTAGCACCACCCCTTTCATTACCGATAACCATAATGTTATTCTTGACTGCACTTTCGCGGATGGCATTCTTGATCCCGCAGCCCTGGACGAGCAGTTACACCATGTTGTCGGCATCGTCGAGACAGGCCTCTTTCTCGGCATGGCCCAACAGGCCCTCATTGGTGGCCCTCACGGAGTCCAGGTCCTCCCCTAACATCTTCTATGAATATTCTTGACAGTCATAGGAATTGCCGGGTATATTTCAACAATAGATCCATATCCACGAATGCATCCGGCTTCTCTAGCTATTTTTGCCTTGATCTACGTTTAGCTCGCGCGCGAGCAGAGAAACATAGATCCAACACGAAGGAGTGTTCGCTTGAGCAAAGTTGAACAGAAGACACAAAGCATGGATCCCACGCATCCATGGAAACTGACGACCGAGCGAATCGTCATTGCTGCGATGCTTGCTGGCCTTACGGTATGTATCACCCTCATCCCTGGCATCGGCTTTATCCCGGTTCCCAATGTCTCTGGTAACGCGACAACAGGTCATATTCCTACTATTATTGGCGGCATCGTCGGTGGCCCAATCGTCGGCCTGCTTACAGGCTTTATTTTTGGTCTGATGAGCCTTCTACATGCCTCTAGCCCGCTCTTTAAGGATCCGACTGTGGCGATCCTACCCCGTATCTTTATCGGCCTGACCGCCTGGGCAACCTTCGCCGCGCTCAAACGCTTCAGCTTCGATGTGGCGGCTATCAGCGCGGGTGTCATCGGCTCACTGACGAATTCGGTTCTGGTAATCTCCATGGGCATGATCAGGGGCTATATCCCCGCCAATGGCGTTATCCTGGCAAGCTTCCTGCCCCAGGTTATCGCCGAGGCAATTATCTCAGCCATCTTCGCCGAAGCGGTGGCACGCAGCTATGCTATCGTTCAGCAGCGCCTCATGCATGCTCCGGAGACCAAGGCTCGTGAGGAACTTCCCTATTAGCGCCGGGGAGATATGCGGCGCGTAAGGATACAGGGGGCTATTGCGCCTCCACTCCCTACTTACAGATAAACCAGATAAACGCTATGCTTGAAGTTCAAAACGTTACCTTTCACTACAATACGCAGGAGGTCTCAACCCCTCCTGCGTTGCGCAATATTAACTTGCGCATCCAGCCAGGCGAGACTGTGGCGATCATCGGTCACAATGGCTCAGGCAAGAGCACGCTCACACGCCTGCTCGCCGCGATTCTCCATCCAACCCAGGGCGAGGTACGCGTTGATGATATCTCCACAACCGCGCGTGGTGAGGATCTATGGACCATTCGCCAGCGCGTCGGCGTTATTTTCCAGAATCCCGATGATCAGCTCGTCGCCAATACCGTCATCGACGATATCGCCTTTGGACCAGAGAATCTAGGTCTCCCTCGCCACGAGATTGAGGAGCGAGTGCAGGAGGCGCTCTCCAGCCTGGAGCTTGGCGCCTCAGCGCAGCTTCCCATTAGCGACCTCTCTGTAGGGCAGAAACAGCAGGTCGCCATTGCTGGCGTACTGGCAATGCGCCCACGCTACCTCTTGCTCGATGAACCTACCACGATGCTGCCAGGTCACCTGGTACGCTCGCTCCTCGCCACGGAGCAACGCCTGGCACGCGAACGGGGCATGGCCGTCATCCATATCACGCATTTTATGCACGAGGTTACAGCCTTCCAGCGTGTCCTCGTCATGCACCAGGGAGAGATTCTGCTGGATGGCTCGCCCAGTGAGATCTTCTCACATGCTGATCAGCTAGAAACCCTTGGGTTGGATGTTCCCATGGTCACGCGGCTAGGAGAGCGCCTGCGCGCCCGTGGCTGGCAACACCTCTCTGACGTCATTCTCACTCCCGAACAACTAAAGGCGGATCTATGCTCTTCGAATTAAAAGATGTGCGTCATACCTACCTGCGCGATACGCCCTTCGCGACGGAAGCCCTGCGTGGTCTATCGCTCACTATTCCAGAACACCAGATTACTGCCCTGGTGGGACCAACCCGCTCTGGAAAATCAACCGTGGTCGATATACTGGCTGGACTGATTAAAGCCGCGCCAGGGACGCTCTTCTTTCGGGGAGAAGATGTGACGGCCCCATCCTTTGACCGCGAACGCCTGCGCACCTCAGTTGGCGTCGTTTTTCAGTCTCCCGAGTCACAAATCTTTGAGGAGACGGTGGGTAAGGATGTCTCCTTCGGCCCATTACGGAAGAGAGCCTCTTTCGCCGAGTCGCGGCGGCTGGTGCAAACAGCGTTAGAGGATGTTGGGCTGCCCTATGAAGACTTTCGCACACGCTATACCTACGCCCTGAGTGGAGGCGAGAAACGGCGCGTCGCTATCGCCGGTGTTCTGGCCCTCCAGCCCGCTGTGATTATCTTCGATGAACCGACAGCGGGACTCGATCCGCGTGGACGGCGAGAATTGCTGGCCCTCATTGAACACTTGAAACAGACCCAGCAGATGACGATTATCTATGCCTCTAGTAGCCTGGAAGAGGTCGTGGGCCTCGCAGACACCATTCATGTGTTGGACCAGGGACAACTCGCCTTTTCAGGCGCACCACGCGAGATCCTCGCGCGCGCCAATGAGCTTGTGAAGCTTGGAATAGAGCTGCCAGAAGCGGTCCGCATTGCCCTGGTCTTGCGCGAGCACTATCCCGAATTCCCAACCACTGTTCTTACGCTCGACGAACTGGAGGAGGCCATAGTACAGCATGAGGAGCTTAGAATACGTAGTGGAGGGCAACGACCATGATTGAAATCTCACGCACCATCACCTTTGGTCAATTCATCAATAACCACTCGCCTCTGACGCGTATGGACCCGCGTGGCAAGCTCCTATGCCTCATCCTGCTTATTATCGTTACCTCGCTCATTAAAAGCTTCTCGGCCTTCGCGGGCCTCTTGCTCTTCTGCATTCTGATACAGATTCTCTCGCGCATCGCTACACGCTATGTGCTGCGCGGCTTCCGCCCCTTCCTGGGCTTTCTGGCCTTTATTTTCGTACTCCAGGTACTCTTCTACACGGGCCAGCAAGAGACAATATACTGGCATTGGGGAATGCTGAGCATCTCTCTTGAAGGCCTGCATACAAGCATCCTGGTCATTCTGCGCGTGCTTTTTCTCTACTATCTCTTCTCTATGTTGCTCTTCACCACATCGCTCGTCGACCTGACCGATGGTATGGAGGCACTTCTCTCTCCGCTCCAGCGCATAGGTATTCCCACCAATACTCTCGTGATGGTCTTTATCATCGCGCTCAAATTTGTACCCATTTTCACTGGCGAAATAGAGCGCCTGATCAAAGCCCAGGCCGCGCGTGGTGTGCGTTTTGACCAGGGCAATTTTCTGCAACGGGCGCGCAAAATCGCTCCCCTACTCGTCCCCCTCTTCCTCAGCGGCTTCAAACGAGCCGAAGCGCTCAGCACCGCCATGGAGGCACGCTGCTATGGTTTTCATCGTGGCTGGAGAAGGAGCCGACGCCGCCAGCTAACCTGGGCGCGCTTCGACCTGCTCGCCTCCCTCGTAACACTGCTCAGTTGCACCCTTATCTTCCTGGCCTCACAAACTCTCCCCTAAAAGAAGAAAATGTTGCTATGGATGGGCAGGCTTCGCCTGCCCATCCATAGCAACATTTTCTTCTTTTATCCCTGAGCGCCGCAGGCGCGAAGCGCGAAAGAATATGATATGCTGTAGCCAGCACTTCAAAAATATGCAAATAAAGAGAAAAGAGGATGTAGAAGCCTGCATGGCCAGCCGCATTTATCCCAACCTCCCCACCACACGCTTATTAATTGTTCGTCATGGACAGACAAGCGCCAGTCGCGATGATGTTTGTTGTGGGACCACCGAACTTCCCCTGACCGATACAGGTCTGCTCCAGGCTAGAGCGCTGGCCGAGAGCCTGCGAGGTGAAGCCATTGACGCTATCTATTGTAGCCCCCAGCAGCGCGCACAGCAGACCGCCATTCCCAGCGCCAACCTGCTCAACCTGCCAATCCAGACACGGCTCGCCCTGCGCGAGATGGATTTTGGGCGCTGGGAAAACCTCCCACGTGAACAGCTGAAACAGCACTACCCGGCGGAACTTGCGGCCTGGGATCGAGGCTCCTGGATGGTCAATCCGCCTGGCGGCGAGACACAGCAGGCCGTTCTGGCCCGTACCGTCCCCTGCTTGACCGAACTCCTGCTGAAACATAGCGGGCAAACGCTACTTCTGGTATCGCATAAAACGGCCATTCGCCTGCTTGTAGGCCATCTCCTGGAGATGTCCCTCTCGGCCAGTCGCCGCCTCAGTGTTAATAACGCCAGCATGACCGAACTCCATATCACGGGCGATTCAGTCCACCTGGCGCGCTATAACGAAACCAGCCATCTCCGCCAGTTGAATAGCTGAGGTAAATAAAGGGAGGTGTAGGAGAGTCTCCCTCCTGCACCTCCTTTTTTTACTCAGAATACGCCCTCGCTCTAGAGGCTGATCCTTCCAGAGATCAAGATAGCGAGCAGAATCCCCAGGGTCAGCACAACCCCAAATTGCAGATTCAACATCGCAGTCCGCTTAATTCCTAGCATAAAGACTTTGCGGTCTGTTGCTTGTAAAACCGAGCGTACATTGCTGAAAGCCAGTGGGAAGGTGACCAATACAATCAAGCTGGTGATAGGCAACAGACCAACAAGCACAAACAGGGCTGTGGCCACATAGCTCCCCATAAGCAAGGTGGCATGATAACGCTTCCCAAAATTTAGGCCAAAACGCACTGGGAGTGTCTTCTTATTGACCGCCAGATCATCCTGGTAGTCACGTACATTATTCATGTTCATGATGGCCATGATCAGGAAACCAACAGGGATGCTGGCGGCAAAGGCCGGCCAGGACCAGTGCTGAATCTGGACATAGTAGGCACCCCAGGTCATCAAAAGGCCCATGGCGATATAAACCATGATATCGCCCAGGCCGCGGCTGGCTAACTTGAAGGGGCGGGCGCTATAGAAGTACGCGATTAAGAGACCAGTCAGACCAAAGAGGAGGATTTCTGGGCCAACCAGAAACACGAGCAGAATCCCCAGAAGGGCTGCGATGACAAAGCAGCCGATAGCACCGCCCAGCACCTGACCAGCGCTCATCTCGTTACGGAAGATCACAGTCGAAGCCCCCAGAGACCCTTCATGATCCAATCCATAAGCATAATCAAAGTATTCGTTAAAATAGTTAGTGCCAATCTGCAAGAAGAGGCAGGAGACAAAAGTTGTCAGGAAGATGAGGGGATGAAAGGTCCGCTCATATCCAGCAATAGCCGTCCCAACAAGCAGTGGGCTTACCGTCGCCACCAGGGTAAAGAGGCGCGCAGTCTTTAACCAGTATTTCCAGCCGGGCTGCTTGCTCCCTCCAGCTGGTTGAACAATATTTTCACTCATAGTGCCGTTTTAACCCGTTCTGTATCTTTGTTTGTATGGTCACAGTGGGCAGAACACCCTCTATGTAGACCGATAGATACAAGCCTGAGGAGGCTAGATCTATGTCATGCCTTTGTTGAATATCTCTATACTAAAGATAGTAACTCTTACATAAGCTGAAGTCAAAGGTTTTGTGTGCATACAGTAGTACAGGCAAAGCCTGGCGACAAGCCACAAACACTAAGAGGAAGTATCATGAGACAAACGCTTCACCGTTGTCTCCTTCTTTCACACTAATGTTATCGAGAGACCGAGATTCAAGAAAGAGAGATTCAGCAATGGCAAATATAGATTTTGGCACTTCACAGGAGAAAAAAACTATTAAGAGCGTTCCTAAGGAAGCCCATGATCAATACTTTCGTGTCACTGACCAGGTCTCCGAAGAGGTCTGGTACTGGGCGGCGCTCATCTCTATTATCACTTCCGCGCTTCTGTTTTCTACTAAGAAACGTGACTGGGGCCTCTTTGTTGGCCAGTGGCCCCCTACGTTCTTGCTCTTTGGCATGTTCCATAAGCTCCTGAAGCCTTCACACTAGAAGCTTCGTGTAAGTACTGGGTCCGTTTTGTCTTCCACATGAATAGAGCAAACGGACCCTTTCTCCACGTTATTCGAGAGCACCACAGCGAGGAGGAGGCGCATGCAACCCCCAACAAATATCAGGAAATGGACGGAGTTAAAGGGCATAGCGGCAGTAACCCTGGATACAGGCAAGAAAGTGGGAACCATAGAAGATTTTTACTTCGAGCCACAGACGAGCGCTATTTACGCTTTCCAGGTAAAGACTGGCCTGTTTGGACATCACGCGCTTCCTCTCGCGCATATCAAGGCCATTGGTGTTGATGCCATTACCTTTGACAGCGAGAAGAACCTGGCCAAAGAAGAGAAGGGCAGCCACCTGGCAACCCTACCCCTGGCAAGCGTCCTGAACCAGTATCGCGTCCTGAGCGAAGGCGGCACCGTCGTAGGAACCATTGGCAATATTCTGCTGGATGTTGTCGACCCAACACAGGTACGCCTGGCTGGTTTTGAACTGGCTGGTGGCCTGCGCGAGAAGCTCAGCGGGCACCATCACATGTTTGGGGCCAATCAGGTAGCCAGCTATGGACATGATGTCATCGTTATCCCCGATGCCGTCGCCCAAACGTTTCAATAAGCCTCTCGCCACGACGTGGTTTAGTCAATGTAAGGGTATGGTGACTGGATGGCAAAGCCATCCAGTCACCATACCCTTACATTGACTTTTTATCTTCACGGCGGATACCTGGAGCAGGATAGGGCAGTTTGAAAACCGAGAAAAGGTAGTAGAGCGAGGGAACAAGGAGCACCATCCCCGCGAGCACACAGATCAGCGCCGCCTCAATCACGTAAGCCTCGTTGGACGAGCCATCAATAGTGTAGTGCGGTGGTAGAATATACGGATACTGTGACAGACCCCATGAGCTCAACAAGAAAGCAGCCTCAGTAATCATGAGCACACGCGCGATTCGATAGCGCCGAAAGAAGAGCGCGGCAGCAGTTCCCAATCCAATGAGCATCGTCGCGATGACGACAGGCCATGCGCGTGTGAGCATACCATTCCACAGCAAGGGAGCATATACAGTAGACAATGCCAGGCCTAGGGCGCCAAGAACCGCCGTAATCGCGCCTACTATCAAGGCACTATTTCGATAGAAGCTGGCCAACTCATCATCATGGGCCGAGCTGGCTTCAACGGCCAGGTAGACCGCGGCCAGCGTCGAGCAGAGGGCTATCGCCATCAAGCCAATGACGAGCGCGAAAGGGCTCAACCACGAAGCCATATAGGTGGCGTCCGGCTTCCCGGACGCTGGCAATAGCTTCCCGCTCGCGACCGCGGCGGCGCTTAGTCCCAGGGTAAATGGTGTGAGCAAGCTTGCCACACTAAAGACCGTCTCCCAGCTGCTGGCAAACCTGCCTTCGACATCCGTCGCGTAGTAGCGATAGATAAAGGCAGCTCCTCGCAAGACAATACCAATCAGCGCAAAGGTAAGTGGGAGGAAGAGCGCGATGCTCAAAGCTGCAAAGGCAGCGGGAAAGATGGTAAACAGCCCCACAATCAGGAAGATGAGCCAGACATGGTTTGCCTCCCAGACAGGACCCAGCGCGTGATGAATAAGCTCGCGCTGCCTCTGCCTGCTGCGGCCAAAGGCAACGAGATTCCACACTCCCGCGCCAAAGTCGGCTCCCCCCAGCACCGCGTAGGTAATCAAGGCCCACCAGAGCACAATCAAGGCCGCTAACGCTACATCCATACTTATACCCCCGCTCTCTGAGCTTGCTCCTGCGGCACCAGCCGCGGCATCGGCGTGCGCGCCACACGTAAGAGGAGCCAGACCAGTGCTACACCTAGCAGTATATAGATACCTGTGAAGGCCAAAAAGCTCTCGTTCAACCAGGGTGCGGTTGTGACCGCGTCCCGTGTACGCAAGAAGCCATAGATCGTCCATGGCTGTCGACCAAGCTCAGTGACCATCCATCCCAGTTCCACCGCCAGGAAGCCCAGCACACCTGAAACAACGATTCCCCACAACAAGAGCTTATGTTCGGGAGCCTTACGCCTCCTGAGGAAGAAGAGCAGCCAGTAGACAAAGGCGATAAAGAGCATAAAGAAGCCCGAACTCACCATACCATCAAAGGAGAGATGCACCAGGGGCACATTTGGCCAGTCATCACGCGGAATTTGCTCCAAGCCCTTCACTTTGGCATCAGGGTTAGTATAGGCCAGCAGACTCAGGCCCCTGGGAATTTCCAGCGCATAGCGCACCTCGCCTGTGTTCGGATCTACCAGGCCACCAATTGTGATTGGCGCACCGTCCTGGGTCTTAAAGACCGCCTCCATCGCCGCGAACTTGGTTGGCTGGTAATTGGCGAGAAAGCGTGCGTTAAAGTCGCCACTGACGATCTGGAGCGGGACGGCGACGACCGCCATCAGCATCCCTAGCATCAAGCCCTTGCGATGGTAGTCATCGCGCTTCCCTCGCAGCATGGCCCAACCATAGACGGCAGCGACCGCAAAACCAGTTCCCACATAGGATGCCAGCATCATATGCACGGTCTGATAGGGCGTGCTGGGATTAAAGATAGCCTGGAAAGGGCGAATATCCACGACCTGCCCATTTTTAAAGACAAAGCCAGCGGGGGTATTCATCCAGGAGTTCGCGCTGACAATAAACCAGGCCGAGGCCAGGCCACTGATCCAGATGGGGAAGGAGCAGAGCCAGTGTGCTCGTGGCGAGAGCTGGCCCCAGCCATAGAGGTAGAGGCCCAGAAAGATCGCCTCCAGAAAGAAGGCAAAACCCTCTAGCATGAAGGGTAAACCAATCACCCGGCCAGCGAATTCAATATACGTTGGCCAGAGTAATCCCAGTTCAAAGGAAAGAATCGTGCCTGAGACCGCACCAATGGCGAATAGAATCGCCGCGGCCTTCGCCCAGCGCCGCGTGAGCAGCATCCAGGTCTGGTTCTTTGTCTTCAGCGCCAGGCCTTCGGCGATACATAGCAGCAGTGGCAGGCCAACGCCCAGGACAGAGAAGATGATATGAAAAGCCAGCGAGGTGCCCATCTGGGCACGCGCGGCCAGTAAATCTCCCATAAGATGCCCCTTGTTCTCCTGTTTCTATCTACCAGCACACATCATGCCATAAAAAAGCATGTCCTATAATATTGTAGGCGCCAGGCTAGCAAGCGACAAACCGAAGCAGAAAAAACTTATGAGAGCAAGAGGGGATGAATATCAGACCAGCCATAGACCAGTTCTGTAAGCCTCTTGCCTCCAACCTCATCTTCCTGCTCGCACAATAGCGTGGCTCCCAGCGCTTCATAAAAATAGCGCGCCGAATTATCAGCCAGAACAACGACTGCCATTGATGCCATTCCCTGGCGCACAAAATGCTCTACCAGAGTACCCACGAGACGCCGCCCCAGTCCTCGCCCCTGCATCTCAGCAAGCAAGTAGATGGCATAGAGTTCGCCATCATAGCCTGAGATACCCGCACGCTCCCTACCTCCATTCACGAAGGCTACAACCCTGCCGGTTTCATCTTCAGCTATATAGGTGAAAGAGGTTGCATCATCTCCCTGCTCCATCTGCAAGATCATGTGCCACATCTGTTCACGCCGCTCATAGGAGAGCGCCGCCAGGTAGGCATCGGGCACCACGCCTTGATAGGTTGTGCGCCAGCTATCAACATGCACGCGCGCAAGCCCTGGAGCATCCTCCACACGCGCGGGACGAATAGTCATCTGCCTGCTTCCATTGCTGAGTCTAGAATCGGTCATGCTATATTCCTTCCTTGAGATATGCTATAATTGCGCCGTGTAACCAAATGATAGCCGCCAGCCGAGACAGAAAGAGAGTGAGCCGAGAGTGTCACAGGAGAGACGTCAGGCGCCTACAGGCGTCAAGGGACCAAAAAATATTCAGCAACACCTGCAAGAAGGCGAGGTTGTGCTCTTCTCCGCCCCCGGCTTCTGGGATAACGGTGAAGTCAATTACAGTACCGCCTGCGAACTGGTGCTCACCAATCAACGCATCATTGGTTACTATACGAAGAGCTTCCCGCGCGAGCATCTCTTCCTTGATTCGCTTCCCCTGGCCAATCTCACTCAGGTTTCACTCCGCCAGAAGAACTATGAGCCACTCTTCCGCGAACTTCTAGTCAGCGATGGCACACACAAGATCTACATGCGCACCTCGCGCCGCCATATCGAGCATCTCTACGCGTTGCTGAGCGAGACAACCGGCAAGGGCGAGGATACTACCCAGGGTGCCGCGACAGAAGACAGTTCGACGCCACACAAGAGTCCCAGCTATGTGCGCCAGAAGGTGCGGACCTCATTTGAAAGCTCTTCACTTGGTATTACGGTGCTCTTCGTGGGTGGGTTGCTGCTCGAAATCATCGGCGTCGTGCTCTGGCGCACACAGGGCGCCGCTATTGGCATCCCCCTCTGTATCGCCGGACTCGTCGCCGTCACCACTGCCCTCCTGGTACGCCGTCAACGCACCCTCAGCTAACAGCCTACTACCTCTCGCGCCTGCGGCGCTTAGGATAGAGTGTGTGCGTGGACAACGACAGAGCCGTTGTCCACGCACACACTCTATATTTTTTGCAGAAATGTGCCAGGCGTGCTATGCTTTTGGCTATATGCAAATCTGGCAGGCATTCGGAAGGAGTGGCCGAGCTTATTCAAGGAGGTTGGCAGGCGTCATCGTTAGCTAGCAACGTTGACACTCGCTTTTTGCGACAGGTACAATAGGATAGCCAAAGGAAACAAGGGAGTTTTCTTTTCTCCACGTCACACATCATCAATAGGCGAGGTGGATATATACAATGAAGATCATCGTCTGTATTAAACAGGTACCCGATCCAAACACCACTGTCAGTAAGCTTGATCCTAATACAAAGCGTCTTGTGCGCACTGGTGTTTCTCTCGTGCTCGATCCCGGTGATGAGAGCACAATCTCTGCCGCGATTAAGCTCCGCGATACCCTCGGCAGTAGCGAGGTCATCGCGCTGAGCATGGGTCCCGAGTCGGCTCAGGAAGGCATGCGCCGCTCGCTCGCGATGGGCGCCGACCGCGCGATCCTGGTGACCGATCCCGCCCTGGCTGGTTCCGACGCCCTGGCAACCGCACGCGTGCTGGCCGCCGCGATCAAGAAAGAGGGCGCGGACCTTATCTTCTGCTCAACCGAGAGCACCGATGGCTATACCGGCATGGTCCCCGGGGCCATGGCTGAGTTCCTGGGCCTCCCCCAGTTGACCTTCGCACGCGAGATTCAGGTCGAGGGCAGCAAAGCCGTCATCAAACGCGTCGTTCCCACTGGCTATAAAACCGTTGAAAGCTCCCTCCCCGCTGTCGTCACCATCGCCAGCGGCTCCTTTGAAGCCATCTACCCGACCATGAAAGGTATCATGGGCGCGAAAAAGAAGCCTTTCACCAAACTCACCATCGCGGACCTGGGCATCGAGCCTGCACAAGTAGGCGAGGCCGGCGCACGTGAGCGTGTGCTTACGATTGGTAAGGTTGAGGCGCGTGCCGCCGGTCAGGTAATCAAAGACGATGGCAGCGCAGCACAGCGTATCGCTGAATTTTTGCAGCGCTACCAGTTGCTCTAGTGCTCAGGGAGGATTGCAAGATGTCGAATACAATTTGGGTACTCATTGAGCTGGAGAATGGCCAGCCTGCGCGCTCCTCGCTTGAGGTGCTTGGGAAAGCCGCGAAACTGGGTCGCGCCGAAGCAGTCGTGCTTGGCGCCGCGGCGGCGGAGGTCGCCCCTACCCTGGGTGCCTACGGCGCGGAGAAGGTTTATGTCCACGCGGATGCAACCTATGACAATTATCTGACGCTGCCAGCCGTGGATACGTTGAGCGCTCTGCTCAACGACCATCAGCCACGCTTGCTACTCCTGGCTACCACCTACGAGCTACGCGATATCGCTGCTCGCCTGATGGTGCGCAATAACCTGGGCCTGATTACCGACGCGACCGACCTGGCATTTACTGGCGAGGAGCTTCAGGTCACCGTTCCCTGGGGCGGCGAGAACGTCGTCACGGCCACCCATCCTCACCAGGGTACCGGCATTGTCCTGACACGCCCCAAGGCTTTCGCCGTTGAGCAGTTTGATGGTCGCACGCCCGAGGTTGAGACGCTCTCTGTCTCGATCAATAGTGCCGCGCAAGCCATTAAGATCGTCGATAGCGTCGATGTTGCTAGTGAGGGTCCGGCTCTGGAAGATGCCAGCGTCATCGTCAGCGGTGGTCGTGGCCTGGGCAAAGCCGAGAACTTCCAGCTAGTTGAAGCGCTGGCGAAGGCTCTCCAGGGCGCTCCGGGCGCGACACGTGCTATCGTTGATGCTGGCTGGCTCCCCTATAGCTACCAGATCGGTCAGACGGGTAAGACGGTAAAACCCACACTCTATGTCGCCGCCGGCATCAGTGGCGCCATCCAGCACCTTGCTGGTATGAAGGGTTCAAAGTACATCATCGCAATCAATAAGGATGAAAACGCGCCCATCTTCTCTGTCGCTGACCTCGGCGTGATTGGTGATGCACTGACCATCCTGCCGCAGCTTACAGAGGAAGTGAAGCGCCGCAAGGCCTAAATGCTTATTGCAAATGCTTATTGCACACGTCTCTCTCCGAGACGGTTGATGTCAGGGTGCCTCACTTGAGGCGCCCTCGCTCAACGGTGAGCGGTTCTCTTGTCCGAACGGTGCTATTCTCGTTCGACATTATGGCAACCGCCCGTCCATATACTAGACGGAGGTTCGACTAATGACCCCCCCACCGATTTCACCAACCGGGGGATGGATAGGCGCACTCATCTTTTCCGTGTTGTTCCTGGCCGCGCTCGGACTCTTTGCCCTACGCGCTGGCGAACTCGTGACCCTGCTGGCCAAGGCTCGACCCGAACATCGTACCGACCACATTAATGAGCGCATCGGTTCGATCTTCAAGGTAGTGCTTGGACAGAGCGGCGTACTGCGCGATCCCATCCCTGGTATTGCCCACTTCTTTACGTTCTGGGGCTTTATCATTATCCAGTTCGGCCTGCTCGAACTGATCGTGAACGCCTACAACATCTCGATCCCGTTCTTAGGTGATAGCCCTATTTTCGCGAGCATCCTCGATTTCTTTATCGTCTTCGTAACGCTGGCGCTGGTGGTCTTTGCCATTCGCCGTGGCGTCTTTAAGCCCAAACAGCTCCAGAGCGCCTTGCATGGTCCCTGGGATGGCTTTATCATCCTGGGCCTGATCTTCCTGGTCGTTCTGACCCTGACCCTGGTCGAGTCCTTTAATTATGTGGCGACTGGTGGGCACGCCTGGACGCCCTTGGCGGCCTTCTTTAGCCCCATTTTCATTCCTCTTGGGGTCAATGGTAGTATGCTTGCGTACCGCGTCTCCTGGTGGCTGCATATCGCGGTCGTGCTCAGCTTCCTGATCTATCTACCGCGCTCCAAGCACCTGCACCTGCTGGCGACCCCCTTTAACGTCTTCTTCCAGAACTATAAGCCCAAGGGTGCCCTCCCACTGCTGGAGAACCTGGAGGAGCGCGACGACTATGGCGTCTCTAAGGTGGAGCAGTTCACCTGGAAGCAGTTGCTCGATGGCTATGCCTGTACCGAGTGCGGACGCTGTAACACCGTCTGCCCAGCCACCAATACCGGCAAACCGCTCTACCCGAAAGAGATCATCCTGGGCGTGAAAGAGGCCCTCTTTGTACGTAGCGGCGAGATCCTGGGGCAGGACTCGCTCTACAGCAAACTGGGGATCGCGGGCGTCAAGGCAGGTAAGACTGTCGAGGAGAAAGAGGCTCACCACGAGCCTATGGTTGGCGGCATCATCTCCCAGGAGGCCCTCTGGTCCTGTACGACCTGTATGGCCTGTATGGAGATCTGTCCCGTCTCGATTGAACATGTGCCTAAGATCGTCGATATGCGCCGTAGCCTGGTCATGGAGGAGAGTGAGTTCCCGCAAGAGGTCACCTCGCTCTTTAATAACATCGAACGCAATGGCAACCCCTGGGAGATCAGCAACGATAAGCGCGCCGAGTGGGCCGCGGGCCTAGGCATTCCCCTGCTCTCGGAGAACCCCGACGCGGACGTCCTCTACTGGGTTGGCTGCATGGGTTCCTTCGATCAGCGCAATAAGAAGGTCGCGACCTCGGTCGCCAAGATCCTGCTGGCCGCTAAGGTCAATTTTGCCATCCTGGGTCCCGAGGAGTCCTGCACGGGCGATCCCGCGCGCCGCATCGGTAACGAGTACCTGTGGCAGATGCAGGCCATGCAGAACATTGAGACCCTCAATGGCTATGGCTTCAACAAGTCGGCCAACGCTGATGGTGCAAGTGAGCAGAAGCATCGCACGATCCTGACCGCCTGCCCGCACTGCTTCAACACTATGTTGAACGAGTACCCGCAGCTCGGTGGAGACTACGAAGTGGTTCACCACACGGTCTTTATCGACCAGCTGATCTCTGATGGCAAGCTTGAGCTACCCGAGGGCTTCGACCAGCGCAAGCTGACCTATCATGATCCCTGCTACATTGGCCGTTACAACGACACCTACAATGAGCCACGGCGCGTGCTGACGGTGCTAAATAGCAACGGCATCAACGAGATGGAACGCAACCGCAACAAGAGCTTCTGTTGTGGTGGTGGTGGTGGGCGTGCCTGGATGGAGGAGAAGGTCGGCAAACGCGTCAACCAGACCCGCATCAATGAGGCATTGGAGACCAATTCCGAAGTCGTAGCCGCCGCCTGTCCATTCTGTATCACCATGTTTGAGGATGGCGTCAAAGGCGTCGAGGCCGAGGAGAAGCTCAAAATCGAAGATATCTCTGAGATCGTAGCCCAGGCCATCGAAAGCAAACAACCAGTCGTAAAATAGCCTGGAGCGCTTGCATTCAAGGCCAATATGTACCACCTATCGAGATCCGTTCGCAGCTCTGCGGGCGGATCTTTTTGTATGCGCTCAGGCGTGTCTATTCTATGTTAGAATAGAGATCAGATCTAGAAAGAACTCAGGGATACTGACTCCACCACGTTTTGCACGTTTTTGATAGAGATCAAAAGGATAAAGAACGCTTATGTCTGGTTTTCCCGTAGTTGAAGTCCTTATTATCTTTGTGCTCATCCTGGCGAATGCCTTCTTTGCTGCATCGGAGATTGCTATCGTCTCGGCACGCCGTAGTCGCCTTCAGCAGCAGGCCGACGCCGGCAAGAAAAGCGCCAAACAGGCTCTGGACCTGGCAGAAGACCCTGAGCGCTTCCTGGCAACGGTCCAGATCGGCATTACCCTTATTAGCACGCTTTCAGCGGCTTATGGTGGCGCGAGCATTAGCGCAATCCTGAGCACCTGGCTCAAGACGGTTCCCTATATCGGTCCCTACGCCGATACCGTCTCCCTGGTAATTGTTGTGCTCCTCATCACCTATTTCTCGTTGCTGATTGGTGAGCTCGTGCCCAAGCGTATCGCCCTACAATCAGCCGAAAACATCGCCAACACGGCTGCTCCCTTTATGACGAAGCTGGCAGCCTTCGCGCGCCCAGTGGTTGGCTTTCTGACCATCTCCGCCAACCTGGTGCTGCGCCTGATCGGCCAGCATAAGACGCGGAAGCAGGAGGTGACTGAAGAGGATATTGTCTACCTGGCGCGCGAGGGCGCGGTCAGCGGCAATGTAGAGAGGGACGAAGAGGAGTTTATCAGCCGCCTCTTCCGCTTCTCGGATCGGGCCGTCAATACGATTATGATGCCACGCACAGAGATAGTGGCAATTGAAGTTGGCACACCACTCGAACAGGTCATCGAGACCTTCCTTAGCTCTGGCTACACGCGCCTCCCGCTCTACGAAGACTCCCTGGATAATATCGTCGGCGTGCTCTATGCCAAGGATCTACTGCGCAAGCGTGCCGAAGATGGACAGGTGGACCTGGTCAAGCTAGCTCGCCCACCTTTCTTTATCTTTGAATACCAGTATGTCGATGACCTGCTCACCATTTTCCGCCGCAAGGGCGTGCACCTGGCAATTGTGATCGATGAGTATAGCCAGGTCACGGGCCTGGTGACGCTAGAAGATGTGTTGGAAGAGCTAGTAGGCGAGATCCATGACGAGTACGATCAACCCGAGGAGGTCGACTTTACCCTGCGCGAAGATGGTAGCTGGCTCATTAATGCCATGGCCGACCAGCAACACGTACGCGAGAAGCTGGGTATGCCAGCCGTTCCTGAGGAGACGCACCTCAACTACAAGACGCTGGCAGGCATGATCCTGACCCATATCGGAAGCATTCCAGCCGTTGGCGACAAGGTCGAGATCGACGGCTACACCTTTGAAATCGTTGACATGGACGGCAGACGCATCGACAAAGTCCTGGCCCAAGCCAAAGAGTCTTGATTTAAGAAAGGGAAGTGCTGTGGGGTGGCGGCCTTCGGCCGCCACCCCACAGCACTTCCCTTTCTTAAATCAGAAGCAGTCAGGCTTTCCCTTATTTCACAACAATACTCATTGCAGGGAAGTCATTAAAAATTCCACTAATAGTGATGCTGCGAGCCTCGCTACCGTCGCTCACCTTCAGTGATCCTACCGTGTGGGTCCCATTATAGTAATACGTGCCGTTAATGACTGGCGTAGAATCTATTGGCCCCATGAAGTCGTCCACAGGCTTCTTCCAACGAGTAGCCCCTGATTGCGTATCGTAGGCTATAATCGTTGCCTGAGGCAGAGGGCCAGGATGGGCATCCTTGGAGAGGGCCGTCGCCCCGACGATCACCGTGTCGCCATCGATTACTGGATTGGCGTAGAGCGCACCCTCGGTATGACGTGTCCAGAGTTGTTGGCCAGTGCGAGCATCAAGGACAGCAAGGTCACCTTCAAGCGAACCAATGTAGACCTTCTCGTTCGTTGCCGTGAAACCAAAGAGCTGTTTCTGCACTGGCTGAGTCTTCCAGAGCAGCTTGCCGTTCGTGGCATCGTGAGCTTCAATATGCTCGGGTCCCGGCGTGCTGACCGAGCCAGTCAAGATGCAGATGTACAGCCTACCATCGACGATGCTTGACCCTGCATATATCTCATCAGGCTTCGATGCAGGTATCTTCCAGAGTTGTTTCCCATTGTTCGTATCCAGGGCAAAAAACTCATGGCTTTCCATACAATAGAGCATCTTTGGCGCGACCTTCTGTATAGTGCCGTAAAACGTACAGGGATCAGTATCAGATGAGTAAGACCAGAGCAGCGAGCCGTCCGCTTTGATGGCCTGCGCCGTAACGTGGTCACCAGTATCCTGCGTGTTGACGTAAAGTGCATTGTCACCCACCACGATGGCTCGAACCCAGGCAGGTTTGCGCCAGCGCACTCGGCCTGTGCGAGCATCTAGCGCGACCAGGTAGTGATCCTTACCATTATAGACGCCTGCGTAGATATTCCCCTGAAAAAAGACAGGTGCTGCCCAACCCGAGGAGGCTCCCTCTGGAGAGTGTGAAGGATTGGGATCGTAGTGCCAACGTACAGCCCCACTCTTGCTGTCCAGGCGATAGACACCAGTGAACGCATTGACATAGGTGTCGGCCGTCGAACCACTGCTGGCCGTCCCGTCTTGCCGGCTCTTGCCCACCAAGTTGAAGATAACAAAACTACCACCGATAACCAGCAGCAACACCGCTACTTGAAGCCCTGTCATAATAACGCGTGTGAGTTTGTGCGGATGCTTCTTGGGTGCGCGTGGTTGTTCGCTCCTAGTTGGCATACTTTCTAGTGTATCTCTCATAAGAGTTTCCTCCATAGTAGCTAAGGAGGAGTGCTGGAGATAACCCTTCGCGTCTCGATGCCGCTCCAACCGTTGCCAAACGTTATCAATCACGCGTGCATCATCGGCATAGAAGTCCTGAATATGCCCAACAACTTGGCTATTTGCCGACTGCGTGAACCTGGCCTGTCCAAGGTAGTCAATCTGCTCGTCCACCGTTTCAGCGCGAAAGTATTCCTGGTCGTTCATAGCTATTGCTCCTCCCACTGCTGCTCATAGCGCACACGCAATGCGTTCAATGCACGAGCCAGAAGCATGCGCACCGTTCCATCACGTTTCTTGAGCAGATGTGCTATCTCGACACAACGCAGACCAGCCGCGAAACGCAAGCCAAGGATCTCTTGCTGTGGCTCCGAGAGATCCTTGAGATGAGTGCGCAACCAGGTATATTCTTCGTGGCGGAGGGCGCTCTGCTCAGGCTCTGGCCCGTCATAGAAGAGATCATCAATATGTTCATCGAGTGGCACAACCGGGTGCCGCTTTTGACGACGATAGTAATCCACCAGCTTATTACGCGCGACCCGGCGCAACCATGTCGTTTGCACCGCGTAGTTTGCTTGCAGGAGAAGCTCCTGGTGATCTAGCGCGGAGACAAAAATATCCATCAATAAGTCCTCCGTATCTTGAGGTGATGAGAGGTTTCCCCGTATATAGGCAAGTAGTCGCGGCGCATGCCTGCGATATAGCAACTCAAACGGGTCTCTCTCAGATTCGGGTAGATCGATCTGATAATTCATCAATTTCCCTGCGCAGTCCGTATTTGAAATTTTCTCTTCCAAAGAAACGCCACATCGGACAAAACGTCACGCTCTGGAAACAAGAGACGAAGAGAGACTTACTTCTGATCCGAAAACCCTGAGCGCGGAGCGCTAGTCACGTAAGTGACGTTGGGTTTCGGAATAAGATCTTAGAGGAGAAGAGGAGGAGATGCCATTATTTTCAGTTTGACTCAGATAAAAATGCGCTAGGTAGTTTGCCAGGGAAAGATGTCAAAGCCATTATCGTCATTGTTGCGGACGAAGAAGAGTTCGTCGAAGCCTTCGCTATAGTCGGGACGCTCCAGGCGCTTGAGGGTGGCGAAGATGGCGACATCGGGGACGCACTGACGCCCTTCGCGTCGAGCGTTGCGCTCACGGCTCCTGGCAACATCTGTCTCAAAATAGTAGCCAATGACGCGTGCCCCCAGGCGCTTGCCAAGTTCAATCAGTTCACTGCGCTCGGCACGTGAGGCATTGGTATTGTCCACAACCACTAATTGGCCCTGCCGCAGCGCATCCTCCACCTGCTGGAGTTGGCGACGTGCTGGGCGGCGATTGTTGCGCAAGAGATCTTTGCTGACATATGCGTGCGAAGAGGCAAAACGCGTGCGGTAGAAGGTGCTCTTTCCGGAGCCCTGCAAGCCGATCAGTAGCAGAAGCTCCATTAGCACTCCTGAGCCTGGGCCTGGTAACGAGTAATGATAAAGCGCTGTTCCTGCTTGCGCACCGTGTCGATGCCCGCGCCAAAGTAGGCGTAGGCCCACTGCTCAAGCCGGCGACACCCTTCCTGAAAGACCGCATCGGGAACGCGGCGCATACTTGACCAGTTGCGCTGCAAGATACCCTCCAGGACCTGGCGCGGCGTAATAGCCCGCTCCCATGTCAGGGCAATCCAGCGCTCAGCCTGCCAGCCCAACTCGGCGCAGGCGAGTTGTAGATCGGCATCAGAGGGTTGATAGAGTCGCTGCTCATCATAGCCAAGCTCTGCAAGGACACGTCGCCATTGGGCGCGCACCTCCTGAACATCTGAGGGGCCATGTTCGTCGCCGCAATGGAGAAACATACCATCAGGTGTCGCTACGCGCCTGACCTCCTGCAACACCTGGCGCCAATCATCCACCAGGTGCAAGACATGGACCGCGATAATAACCTCGAAGGAGGCTGCTGCAAAAGGCAGGTGATGGACGTCTGCAACAGCGATGAGCATATGAGCATCTGGCTCAGTGCGCTGGAAACGCTTCCCCCATGCCGGTTGCGGCTGACCTTGCTCGTCTGGCAGCTCTCCCCAGGCAAGCCGTTCTTCCTGCCAGTCCTCGGCCCGCAATTTATGCTCAAACCGTGCCAGCATACGCTCAGAGATATCGATACCTGTGAGGTCACGTCCCAGGTTTGCCAGGGGGAGCGCGATACGCCCGGTTCCCACGCCGATCTCCAGAAAGCGCGTCTGCGGGCCCGCGGAGGACGCCTCGTCGAGGGCCTGAGCGATACGTAACGCCACATCGCGTGGATAGCCTCGCGTTGCATCATAAATAGATGCCAGCATGTCGAAATTAAAGGAAGACATGATCCCAGCTTCTCCTCTGAACGACGCTACTTGCGTACGCGTCTACTTCTGGCAGTAGACGCGTACGCAAGTAGCGTCCGGGCCACCACGGCTCCTAAGCTTACGAATTTCGTTCGGACAATAAGGCACGCGCGATTACCAGGCGCTGGATCTGATTGGTGCCCTCATAAATCTGGGTGATCTTGGCATCACGCAGCATGCGCTCCGCGGGATACTCCTTCATGTATCCATAGCCACCCAGAACCTGGATCGCGTCGTTTGTGACATCCATAGCCGCGTCCGAGGCAAACATCTTCGCCATGGAGGAGTACTTGCTAAACTGTTCATCGCCATCATCCACCAGTTCCGAGGCATGATAGACCAGCAGGCGCGCCGCCTCAACCTTGGTCGCCATATCCGCCAGCATAAACTGGATGCCCTGATTCTCAGCGATCGGCTTTTTGAACTGCACACGCTGTTTGGCATAGGCTACGGCCAGGTCCAGGGCCCCCTGCGCGATGCCAAGGGCCTGGGCGCCGATACCGATGCGTGTGCGGTCCAGAGTACGCATGGCGATCTTGAAGCCCTCGCCTTCCCCTCCCAGCAGGTTCTCGACTGGAACCTCACAGTTCTCAAAGATCAGCTCAGCCGTCTGCGAACCCTTAATACCCATCTTATCTTCGATGCGCCCAACAGAGAAACCGGGGAAGTCCTTCTCGACGATAAAGGCACTGATGCCACGAGTACCGGCCTGAGGATCAGTAATCGCGAAGATGGAGTTGACCTGGGCCAGGCCACCATTAGTGATAAAGCGCTTAGAACCATTGAGGATATACTTATCGCCCTTGCGCACGGCAAAGGTCTGCATCGCAGCGGCATCCGAGCCAGAACCAGCCTCGGTCAAACCAAAGGCCGCCAGCCACTCACCGCTTGCCAGCCGGGGAAAATATTTGCGCTTCTGTTCGTCATTGCCAGCCAGCAGAATCGGCATCGAGCCGAGTTGCTGAACCGCCAGGATCAGGCCGGTTGTGGCACAACAGCGCGAGAGTTCCTCAACCGCCATCGAGATCGCCAGTTCGCTGGCGCCAATGCCACCGTACTCTTCGGGGAAGGGCATCGCCAGGATATCGTGGGAGGCCAGTAGTTCCTTCATATCCCAGGGAAACTCGCCAGAGTGATCTATTTCAGCCGCCCGGGGCGCCACACGCTCCTGAGCGATCTCACGAATTGCTTCAATCAGTGCCTTTTCGTCTTCACTGACATGAGACACAGCCATGACAGAGTACTCCTTTGTGCAAAATAGAGACAATAGTTCGCTATTAGCGAGTATATCACAAGAAAGGGGTATTCTTTTGGCACATCCAGAGGAGAGACGGGAATAAAGGTTCCCACTCATATGTTTAAAAGAATGAATACACTCATCACAAATATCATCTTTTCAGCAACAACAAGTTTAGAGTATAATATAAGCTATGGATATAGAATAAACAATTTCAGGGCGCTGAGGCGTCCTATTGAGCTTGCGTCTTAATACTAGGCAAAGCTCAATCAGCATGATATAATACAGACAGAACTGAGATTTTTTTTGCGAAAAGTGGGCATTTTCCCCACTTTTCTGTCTGCTAGAGACGTTTTCTTTTGCACACATAAAATTGAGTTGAGTGTAACTGGGCACCAGCGGGAGGAGCAAGGCATATGAGGAGCGAATTTCAGGCGGCTATCGCACAATTAATTGCCGAGAAGGGACTACCCCGCGAAGTGGTAATGGAAACCGTAGCGAACGCCCTCCTCGCAGCATATCGTAAAAGCTTCGGTGGTGGTGAGAATGTACGCATCGAGGTCGACAAGAATGGCGAAGTCCATGTGTGGGCGTCGAAGCGGGTTGTGGCCCAGGTAAATGATTCTAACGAGGAGATCTCTCTGGCGGAGGCGCAGCGTCTCGTTCCAAATGCGGCCCTCGGACAATTGCTCGACGTAGATTCATCGTTCATCTTTTCGCGCATCCCCACGCAGACCGCTAAACAGGTCATTCTTCAGCGCATCCGCGAAGCAGAACATGAGCACCTCTATGAACAGGTGAAGGGCTGGGTAGGCGAGATTCGCCTGGGCACCCTGACCCGCGAGGAGCAGCGCGGCTGGGTAGTCGACTTCGACCTGGATAAAGTTGATAAAGTCGAAGGCTTGATGCCCATCTCGGAGACCATTCCCGGCGAGCACTACCGCATGAAGCAACGCTTGCGCCTCTACATCTATGATGTACGCCGCATACAGGGCCGGATGCTCCAGATCCTGGTCTCGCGTACCCATCGCGACCTGCTGCGTCGTCTCTTCGAGAATGAAGTCCCTGAAATCTACGACGGGTCCGTGGAGATCAAAGCCATCGCACGCGAGCCAGGCAGCCGAGCAAAAGTCGCTGTCTACGCACGCCAGGAGGGCCTCGATCCCATCGGCTCCTGCGTCGGCGTACGCGGACAACGCATCAGCAATATCGTACGTGAACTCAATGATGAGAAGATTGACATTATCCAGTGGAGTCCGGACACAGCCTCATTTGTGGCGAATGCGTTGAGTCCGGTGAAGCCACTGAAAGTTGAGTTACGCGACTTAGATCATACCGCGATTGTCACCGTGCCTGAGCGCCAACTCTCGCTGGCGATTGGTAAAGATGGACAGAATGCCCGTCTGGCGGCAAAGCTCACCGGTTGGCGCGTTGATGTCGTCAAACCCGTAGAAGGTGAAATCTACGAAGAGCCAGAGGAACAGATCACCAGCGTCTCACGCCATGAGCGCTCGGGACGCCGTTCACGTGGAAACAGGTAAGTGCCTATTAGGAAACCTGGGCGCTTGTCCCCGAATGGGGGCGAAGCGCTAGCCACGGCAGTGGCCCCGCGCCCCCAAATGGGGGTTGGTTTCTACATAAGAAGCAGGTCGTATACTAAAGAAGGAGGTACACAGTCATCGTATGACAAAGGCCAAACAACAGAAACCACAAAAGCATATCCCTTTGCGTACGTGTGTCTCCTGCCACGAGAATAAATCGAAGCGGGAGCTGCTCAGGGTGGTACGCACGCCTGACGGGCATGTCTCCGTCGATGCAACCGGCAAGAAGTCGGGACGCGGAGCCTATCTCTGCGCACGCCTCTCTTGCTGGAAACAGGCAATCAAAAGCAAGCGACTCGAACAGGTTTTGAAGATTGATGCCATCCCGCAGGAAGATCTGGCTGGACTCGAAGCGTTTATCGCCACGCTGCCAGAAGATCTACCAGTAAGCGTACCGGCACAGGCGACACGCAAAAAGGTTGCAGAACCCAAAGCGTAATACGTCTGTATTAGGAAGCGGGCCGTGAGTCAGGATACTTTTCTTCTACATTTGTCGATAGACAAGTGAGAAGGATGCAAAAAGTTTTTTCTCACTACCCTCGTTTCCACATATCAAGCATCTCTATACATAGGACCTCAAGAAGTCCTGTAGAGGTGCCTGGCATTTGCAAGGATCTGTAGAGTAGGCTATACTAGAGCAGTTGAATTTCGACAACAGGCTGTTTTGTACATCATATGAAACAGCATGTGCTTGTAAATTTTTACTCTTATCGTCCCTCTGAATGCCGCTAACGGCAGAAAGAGGGTTTCAATACGAACATCCGACCAGGTCGGTGGCCGGATGGGGATTAAACAATGTGTTGTTTTATCTCTACTCTTAATAGAGACACAGCCCCTCGTCTACAGGGCAGTTGTAACAGTGAATGTTTGCGGAGCGAAATAGCTATGATTAAATAAGCATAGCCTCTCTAAACGTTAGAGAGCGCGGACTGAAACATGCCTGGCACTGCACCAACGAGGGTCTGTCACCTACTTCTCGAAACATTCCAGGGAAGGGCGACAGACCTTTTTTATGGCTGTGAAGAGAGATTTCCAGCGTCTTTGGACGCATCAGATGATAGAAAGGGAGTCTTCTTCATGAGAGACGCATCTGATTTCACAGATGGGACCGAGCAGGCCAAACCAGCCAATCAACAACAGACAACTCAATCTACACCTAACGCCCCTGCGGCGCCAGGCAGACAAAGAACTAGTGGCGGCTCTCGGTCCGAAAGCCCTACACCAGGCAGCCAGGAACAAGAACAAGAACAGAAAGCAGCTCCTCGGCGTCGTACATCTCCTCCTACCCAAACAGGGCCCCACCCACAGGGTGATAGGGAGCACCCGCCCACTTCACCAGGCGGTCCCGCCACACGGCAAGGTCCTCCGAATCGCGGCGGTGGTTATAGGCCAGCGGGTGGCCCTCAGCATGGCCCCTCAGGCGGCAGACCCGGCGGTTACAGTGGTGGCCCAGGCTCACACCAGGGTCCTTCAGGCGGCAGACCCGGCGGTTACAGTGGTGGCCCAGGCTCACACCAGGGTCCTTCAGGTGGCAGACCCGGCGGTTACAGTGGTGGCCCGGGCGGCAGACCCGGCGGCTATAGCGGTGGCCCGGGCGGCAGACCCGGCGGTTACAGTGGTGGCCCAGGTGGCAGACCCGGTGGCCCAGGTGGCAGACCTAGTGGCCCAGGCTCAGCAGGTGGCCCCTACCGTCCTCCTCAGGATAGCCTCCCTGGCAGTGCTACCCCGGTCACAGAACGCCCTGAGCGCGACCGTGGACGCGAACGTGACCGCGAGCGTGCCGAACGTACAAGTGAACGTACCGTAAGTGAGCGCAGCACGCCTGATCGCGGACGAGCACCCATTCATAAGGGTCCGCCAGCCAGGCCTGGTGGTGGTACAGCACCACACCGTCCCGCTGGCACGGGGGGACCACCACGTCCTTCTCGCCCATCGGGTGGATCACGCACTAGAAGCAGCAATGGGCATGCACAGCGAACAACTGAGCGTCGCACGGCTACGGTCAAGGAAAAGGTCACTGGACCCGTTACCATTCCACCGCAGATCATCGTAAAAGATCTTGCTGAGTTACTCGACGTTACACCCAATGAGATCATTCGCCAGTTGATTAAACAGAGTGTCTTCGCCAGTATCAACCAGGTCGTGGAGTACGAGAAAGCGTCCCAGGTTGCAACTGATCTGGGATTTGAACCCACCCAGAGCGAGGTCGCGGCGGCAACAGGCGCACGCAAGACTCTATCCGCCAGCGAGGCACAGCAGGCTTCTCGCGACGATCAGGGCATGGTTATCACCCCACCAGTGGTGACGATCATGGGTCACGTTGACCATGGTAAAACTTCCTTGCTCGACACCATCCGGAAGACGAAAGTCGCCGCAGGTGAGGCTGGAGGTATTACCCAGCATATCGGCGCCTACCAGGTTGAGGTCAACGATAAGAAGATTACCTTCCTGGATACTCCTGGTCACGAGGCCTTTACCGCCATGCGTGCTCGTGGAGCACAGGTGGCCCACGTCGCCATTATCGTGGTCGCAGCCGATGATGGTGTCATGCCGCAGACACGCGAGGCAATCGACCATGCGCGTGCCGCCAAGATGCCACTTATTATCGCGCTTAATAAGATTGACCGACCCAACGCCAATCCAGATCGCGTCAAGCAGCAGTTGGTTGAGAACGACGTACTGATCGAAGAGTTCGGTGGCGAGATCATCTGTGTCCCCATCTCCGCCAAGAAGGGCGAGGGCATTGATGAGCTTCTCGACTATATCCTGCTCGTCGCTGAGCTGCAGGACCTGAAGGCCAATCCCAACGTGCCTGCGACTGGCGTCATCATTGAGGCCAAACTGGAGAAGAGCAGTGGTCCTTCGGCCACCGTCCTCGTCCAGCAGGGAACACTCAAAATGGGCGACACTATCGTGGTCGGGCCTATCGCCGGTAAAGTACGCGCCATGTTCAATGATCGCGGCAAGCGCGTGCAAAAGGCACCACCCAGCACACCAGTCAGCATCCTTGGTTTGCCAGAGGTACCACAGGCCGGTGACCGCCTGGAGGTGGTCGTTGACGATAAGACTGCTCGCCAGAATGCCCAAACTGAGCAAGAGCGCCGTCGCCAGGAGAACACCCATCTTGGCCAGGTAAGCCTGGATACGCTCTACACCCAGATGCAGGAAGGCACCGTAAAGGAACTCAACGTCGTGCTCAAGAGCGACGTACAGGGATCCGCAGAGGCCATCAAGGGCTCGCTCTCCAAACTGGGCGAGGACAACCTGAAGGTTCGCCTGATTCACGAGGGTATTGGTAACGTCAGCGAGACCGATGTCCACCTGGCCTCGGCCTCCGGCGCCATCGTCATCGCCTTCAATGTCAAGGCCGATGGCGCGGCTCAGCGCGAGGCGCAAAAAGAGCACGTCGATATCCGCTACTACAACGTCATCTATAAGCTGATTGACGATATCCAGGCTGCCCTGACCGGTATGCTTGAGCCTGAGTACCGCGAGGTAATCGGGGGTCATGCCGAGGTCATGCAGACCTTTAAGGCTGGTCGTAACACCATTATCGCTGGTTGTCGTATCACCGACGGTAGGATCATGCGCTCCTCACAGGCCCGCGTCCTGCGCAAGAAGGACAAGGTCTATGAAGGCAAGGTGGACTCGCTCCGTCGTGGTAAAGACGATGTGCGCGAGGTACTGACCGGCTACGAGTGCGGTATTATCCTTGAGGACTTCACCGCTATCGAGGTCGGCGATATCATCGAGGCCTTTGCGCAAGAGCGCGTCATGCCCGGCGCATAAGAAATATAGAGGATTGCGGAAGCGTAGCATGTCTGTCACACCAGGCCATACTACGCTTCTGCCCTTTTCCACTAACTACTTCTCCAAAAACCCTGAGCGCGAAGCGCTAGACACGCCAGTGGCGTTGGGTTTCGGAATAAGATCTAAATCATCCGTGTGTAGCGAAGAGGATGGGACGAGATTATGGCTAACCCACATCGTCAAGAGAAATTGGGCGAATTGATCGCCGCCGAACTTAGCGATCTGATGCGGACACGCGTCAAAGATCCCCGCGTTGGCTTCGCCAGCATCACCCATGTTGAAGTCAGCGGCGACCTGCGCCATGCCAAGGTTATGGTCAGCGTCATGGGAACCGAAGAAGAACAGGCCGCGACAATGCAGGGCCTGAAGAACGCCTCAGGCTTCTTGCGCCGTGAACTGGCTGAGCGCATTACCTTGCGCTATATGCCAGACCTGGTCTTCAAACTTGATCACTCCATTGCCGAGGGCGCACGCATCCTGGCCCTCATTAACAAGGTCAACCAGGAGGACTCCTCACAACCTACATCATCAACGAACGAGGAAGCATGAGCCAGACCTACCTGAATCCTACTTTGGCCCAGGAGCTAGATGGCCTCCTGGTCCAGCAAGCAATGGCGATGATCCAGCCCGCGCGGCGCATCGCCATTCTTGCGCATGAGCGACCAGATGGGGACTGCCTTGGCTCCGCCCTCGGCCTGGCCCATATGCTGGACCAGCTAGGCAAATACTGCGTGCCAGTCTGCGCCGACGTGGTACCACCATCGTTTCATTTTCTGCCTGGCCATGAACGCTTTCAGACCACGCTTGGAGGCGAGCAATTTGACCTGGTGATCGCCCTGGATGCCGGCGAACTCTATCGCTTTGGCGCGCTGGCTGAACAACACCAGGACTTCCTGGCACATGTGCCTATCCTGAACATGGATCATCACGTGAGCAGTACTGGCTGTGGGCAGGTAAATATTATTGACACAGCCTCCGCCGCGACGGCCGAGCTACTGGTGCTCTTTCAGCAGCAGGCACACCTCCCGCTCACCGGAGAGGCCGCCCAATGCCTGCTGACAGGTATGATCACCGATACGGGCTCGTTCCAGTACTCCAACACCTCCGCACGCACGATGGAATCCGCCGCGGTCACAATCCGCGCGGGCGCCAACGCGGAAACGACGGTTAAACCCCTTTTCCGCACCCATCCCCTGGCCAAGCTGCGCCTACAGGCAGAGGTTTTTAAGCAGGCCCAGACCGCGTGCGAGGGACGGCTCATCTGGTCCTACGCCGACGATGCAACCCTGATCACCGCTGGCGCCACTGAGGATCTGGATGATAGCTGTGTTGGCACCCTGCGCGATGTCGAGGGCGTCGTAGTAGCAGCCTTCTTCAAAGCCTATGGCGAGACACAGACTACGCGCATCAGCCTACGAACCTATGAGCCATTCGATGCCGCGGCCTTCTGCATGCGTCTAGGCGGCGGTGGTCATCCAAGAGCCGCTGGAGCCACGGTAAATCGCCCCCTGGCGGAGGCCATGCCCGAAATTGTCGCGCAGCTAGCCGAGGAATGCCAGCGCCTGGCCAGTCTGGACGCAACAGACACAACTCACTCCTAAAACGACAAGAGGTATCAATGGACGGAATTCTCAATATCAATAAGCCGCTTGGCATGACCTCGCATGATGTCGTGGCACGCGTGCGTAAGTTGCTCAAGCAGAGGCGTGTCGGGCACGCCGGGACGCTCGATCCAGCTGCCAGCGGCGTGCTTCCTATCTGCGTGGGACTGGGTACGCGCGTCGCGGAGTATCTTAGCGAGAGCGGCAAGGCGTACCAGGCGGAGATTATCTTTGGCGTCGTGACCGATACCTATGATACCGAGGGCGCCGTCCTACGCACACATGACGCGACTTCACTCACACAAGAGCAGCTTGAGCAAGCGTTACCGGCCTTCCTCGGAGAGCAGATGCAGCAACCTCCTCGCTATTCCGCGATCAAAATTCAGGGGCAGCCAGCCTATAAGCTGGCACGCGCCGGGAGTGAGATCGAGCTGGCACCTCGCCCCATTACGATCTCGCAACTGGAAATCCTGGCCTGGGAGCCTCCACGCCTGACGCTGGCGGTGGCGTGTAGCAAGGGCACGTATATTCGCTCGCTTGCTTATGATCTGGGTGAACATGTAGGAATGGGCGCCCACCTGGGAGGACTGATCCGCACACGCAGTGGCCCCTTTGCCCTCGCTGATAGCATTACCCTTGACCAATTGGAGGGCGCCATTGCAGACGAAAGCGTCACACAATATCTCTTTCCAGCCGACGCCGCTCTTCGCCAGTATCCCGCGCTTACCCTGAGTACCGAACAGGTCACCCAGGTTCTGCATGGCAATCCCATCAAGACATCTGTCCAGGCCCCACAACCCGCTTCCACGCTGGCGCGTATATATAGCGAGGAGGGTCAATTTCTGGCGATTGCGCAATGGGACGACCAGCGCCAGTATTGGCATCCTAAAAAGGTCTTTACCACCAGTACGCACTAGGTCCTTGTAGCTACCAGGGGACTACGAAAAAGGCGCTCAGCCTCGTAAGGAGTGTATTTTTCGTAGGCACAACGTAGACACAATGTAGGCGCAATGGCTAATATTATTGCTGATAAAAATGGGCTGTGGTACTATAGTTATACTATGCATCAAAGGCAGATGCATGCCTATACGCAATTCTCAGAAATACTCTCACATACACACATACATCTATGAACTACACAACAACACTCACTAATTCAGAGCCGATTGTCGTGACCATCGGCAACTTTGATGGCATACATCGTGGACACCAGCACCTGTTGCAGAGGCTGCATTCGCTCGCCGAACAGCTTCACAGCAAACCAGTGCTCGTGACCTTTACGCCACATGTCCTTATGGTCCTGCGGCCAGATATTTATGTCCAATACTTGACGACCCTGGAAGAAAAACTGCAAATCGCGCACCGGACTGGATATATTCAGGATACTATCGTTATCAATTTTACCCCTGAGGTGGCGGCCTTGAGCGCGGAAGACTTTATGGATCAGCTCTGCCAGCGCTTTCAGATTCGTGGCATGGTCGTCGGCTCCAACTTTAGCCTCGGGCATAATCGGACAGGAAACGTCGCTTTCCTGCAAGACTATGGGCAACGCCATGGCATTGAGGTTCAGTCGGTCTCCCTGGAAGAGGCAGGACAGGAGCGCATTAGTAGCACACGCATTCGTACGCTAGTAAGCGAGGGCCAGGTCGAGGAGGCCAACCGGCTCCTCGGGCACCCGGTACAGGTGGGCGGCATCGTCGTTCATGGCGATCAGCGTGGGCGCGTCCTTGGTTTCCCGACAGCAAACGTCCGTCCTGATCCCCATAAACTCTTGCCCGCCAATGGAGTCTACGCGGCGCGTGTGTTTATATCCAAGCAAGAAAGCCCAGAAAGTGACGGGCAGGCAATTTCCCCCGTTTATAACGGTGTAGTCAATATTGGCATTCGTCCAACGTTTAATGGTAAAGAGCGTCTTGTTGAAGCGCATCTACTCGATGCTAAGCTTGATTTATACGACGCCTATATTGTGATAGAATTTATTGCCCGCTTGCGTGGTGAGCAGCGCTTTCCCGGAATAGAAGCCTTAAAGGCACAGATTGAAGCTGATAGCCAGCAAGCGCGACACATTTTAGCTCTCAGGAGTGTGAGCAATTGAAAGCTCGCCAGAACCCGCTAAATAAATTTGAATCGTTCATGCAGCGCATGATTGAGCGCCCGTTCGCTCGCCTCTTTCCGTCTCGTCTCGAGCCGGTAGAGTTACAGCGCCATCTTGAGCGAGCTATGGAAGACAATACCCTCCTTCAGGGCGAGGGGCGACGCCTTGCGCCCAACGTCTATGACATCTACCTGAGCATCAAAGATCATCAACAGTTTACACCCACCCAGGCAATGCTGGTCCGCGATTGGCAGAACCACCTGGTGGAGTTTGCACGTCATCGCCGCTATACTTTGCGTACCATGCCAGTGATTCGCCTACATGCCGCAAGCGACCTGGGCGTCAGCGATGTACGCATCGAGACCGAGACTGCTGATGGACAGGCCGGTGGCGCAATGGCTACCCAGGCTCTGAGCGCGGAACAACTCGCGCAAATCCGTGCCGCTCTTCCCCAGGGGCAGCAGTTGCCCGGCATTTCGTCCGCGCCATCCAACCCACCCGCCTCGGGAAGTAATCCAAATTTTCCTCAGCAGCCTTCCGCATCGCCCGCGCCACAGGTAGCCCAGCCACCTATGCCACAGGCCTGGCTCACAATCCGGCTACCGCAGGCCAATCAGCAGATCTACCGTATCGAAAAGCCAATCGTCAACATTGGTCGCCAGCTAAGTAACGATATTATTGTCGAAGATAAACGCGTCTCGCGCTATCATGCCCAGATCAAGTTCCAGAATGGCCATTTTTCGATCTTTGATCTCGGCAGTACCAATGGCATTACTATTAATGGGACCCCGCATATGCGGCAACATATGCTGCGCAATGGTGATTACTTTACCATTGGTAGCTACGACTTTTACTTTGAGAGAAGGTGAGCCTCGGCCCCATGCCATTACAAATTGATTCGTTCTTATTCATCTTACGTATTCTCCTGGTCATCCTGCTGTATCTCTTCTTGATGCAGGTTGTCCTGGCCATTACACGCGACCTGCGCAAATCAGCCACAGGTGAAGATGGCGGTGGCGCTCGCGCCAAAACCATTGGGCATCTTGTGGTCGTCAATAGCGGTCCTAGCAACCTGATGCCAGGCACGCGCTTTGCCCTGGAGCCACA
This sequence comes from Ktedonobacter sp. SOSP1-85, assembly GCF_016587415.1. Lineage (GTDB taxonomy): Bacteria > Chloroflexota > Ktedonobacteria > Ktedonobacterales > Ktedonobacteraceae > Ktedonobacter. The sequence continues at coordinate 1,635,961 of NZ_BNJI01000001.1, forward strand.
GACCACGATTGGTCGTGGCCCAACCAATACCATTCAGATCTCGGATCCGGTTGTCTCCGCAGAACATAGCCGCGTCTGGTTCCGTAACGGCTCCTGGTACGTCCAGGACGCTGGCAGCTCCAATGGCACCTATGTCAATAGCCAACCTGCCCGCGAAGCTCTTCCAGCCCGTCCGGGCGATATTGTGAGCGTTGGTTATATTCAATTCAAACTCACCCAGTAATCAACAAACCGTACGACTGTAAATGCTTACAAGATAGAGAGGTGTTAATCGAGGATGGCAAGCCAAGCACCCGGGACATTGTCACGCTACCGTTGGCGCGAGTTAGGCCTGCTGATCATTCCCAGCTTGATCATTATCCTGGTCATGACTCAGCTACTTCTGGCCAACTCGGTTAAACAGGCCGCGCTTGATGCCAATGCTCCCTTTAGCACCAAAACACTCCCCCCGCTTCAGGGGTTGATTCCAGTTCTGGGCTTGATCGCGGCCCTGCTGGGCGTGCACGCCGTGCTCAATATCTTCTTCCGCAAAGCCGACCAGGTTTTACTCCCTCTCGTCGGTCTCCTCAGCGGTATCGGTGTGCTCTTTGCCACACGCATCGGACCCGATTTACCTACCCCTATTGAGACGCTGGGTTCACACCAGTTGCTCTGGGTAATTCTTGGTATGGGCCTCTGTTGTATCGTGCTGGCCGTGCTCCGCGATGTCACCTGGCTAGGACGCTATAAATATACCTGGGCCGTAATTAGCTTTATCCTGGCGCTTCCCGCCTTAATCAACGGTATCCGCAGCCATGGTGGCGGCCCCACGCGTGATACGCTGGGTGTCGGTGGCACCGGCTTGCAGCCCTCCGAGCTACTCAAGATCGCTCTGGTGATCTTCTTCGCCGCCTACCTCAATGATAACCGCGATATCCTGGCGCAGGGCTACCTCCGCCTGGGCAAGCTACGCCTACCCCCGCTACGCCAGCTTGGACCCCTGCTAACGATGCTAGGCTTGGCCCTGCTCATCTTCTTGATCGCGAGTGACCTGGGATTAGCCCTGCTGATCTACAGCACCTTCCTCTCGCTAGTCTATCTCGCCAGTGGACGCCTGACCTATGTACTCTCAGCCTTTGGCGCCTTTATCGTGCTTGGCTTTGTCGGCTATATGCTCCTCAGCTATGTCCGCAATCGCTTCGCCGTTGTGAGCTTCGACGTCGTTAATTGGCAGCACTGGACCACGAAAGACAACACCTTCGCCGACAATGCGGGGTATCAGATCTTGCAGGGCCTGATTGGCCTCAGCAGCGGCGGGCTCTTTGGTGCGGGTATTGGCATGGGACATCCAGGCGGCTTTATTCCCGTCGTCGAATCTGACCTGATGTTTTCAGGGCTGGGAGAAGAGATTGGCCTGATGGGCCTCTTTGCCATTCTAGGCATCTACCTCCTGGTCATTCATCGTGGGTATCGCATCGCCATGCAGGCCACCGATACGTTCTCGCAACTCCTGGCAGCCGGCCTGACAACCATTTTTGCTGTCCAGACCCTGGTTATTATCGCAGGCAATTTAAAACTCATGCCCCTGACCGGTATTCCACTTCCCTTCTTAAGCCAGGGAGGTAGCTCGGTACTGGCGAACTACATCATTATTGGTATCCTCCTGCGCATCTCGCATAACACCGCACTTCAACGCGACGGAGGAATATAACCCTACTAAATCTCGTGCGCAGATTGTTTTGAGGCCCGTAGTGGGTGGTCCTCCTGGTTGACTGGCATAGTCAACCAGGGCCACCCACTACGGGCCTCAAAGTGCTTACACATACACGCTGCTTGTTTCTCGTTTCCCCTGGTGCTATACTGCCATTGTGGAGAGAAGCGTCTCCATCACACAATAAACACATCCATATTTTCTCTGTGGGGCACACGTTTTATGGGGCAATACCGGCAATGGCTTTACTATAGAGAAGTGAACCAGCAGTTGCAGGCGCAATTAAAACAGCAAGAGCAAGTCTTGCAGCAACTTGAAGAGCAGGCACACGCGCTTGAGCAAGCACTGGCAGAGCATCATGAGCCGATTTACACGAATCCGCTGGTGAAAGCGCTCTTGTCCGAGCATCAGCGCGAACAAGCACTTGCTGTGATCGAGCAACAGGGCGAGACAGTTCCCCATGCACCCAGGACAGAAGAAGCACACGCGGTAACAACCAGTGAGCAGGCCAGCGTCAGGTCCGAGGCCAGGAATGAAGATGCCCCCGCCGCCAGGCAACCACTTCAACGTGCCCCTGATGCTCCCTCAGTCGCCATCTGGGACGGTCCCATCTCCACAGTTCCTCCTGCAACGCCGGAGAAAACAGCGCCCCCCAGTCAGCGCCCTGATGCCTCCAAAGCGTCGGCGATCTTTGGCACACCCGTAGAAGAAGCTAGCCAGAACCAGCCAGAACTCAACTCCACAGCGCCCGCTGAAGAGTCTGATGAACGCCTGGTCGATCAGCAGGCAGATCGGGTCAACCAGTCCATTCAGCGCTGGGCGAAGCGCTGGCGCCGTGATACCTCATCAAAACCTGGTCAGGAGAGGAGGCTGGAAGGGTATGAATAAACCCGATAGCAGGCTGGCTGCCAGCCAGGAGAAGCGTGAGCACACACACGCCGAAATGGAACATATCGGCAAGCCAGTAGCCCTGCCTGAGGCCCTGGTGACGCTCTTCGCGCGCCTGGATCCCGCGCAGGTTGAGCAATTTACGCACTCCTACCAGCTCTGGACGCTCCAACAGCGCCAGGCCATGGTGCAACAGGAAATCGCCTGGCTCCAGCAACAGATCGCGGATAATGCATCGCTTACTGAGTCGATCCAGCCCTCTCCCATCGCGTTGGCAACCCTTGCGCGCCTGCAAGCCAGTGGCGTCGAGAATCTGCATCTGCTGGATCAGATGCTTGATCGAGGCGACACCTGGCTCGACCATACCGCGCAACTTTTAGAGCGCTGTGAAAAGCTGGACCTTATTCGCGGTGACTACACCCGCTGGTGCGAGAACGCCCTCGAAGGGGCCTATGACTGGCTCGACTCCATGAACGATGAAGATGCCTCGCAGGATCTACAGTCCTCCCAGGTCCTCCAGCCCGTCGCCCAGGAGGAGAATGACCTGGCGATTGTGCCTACCGCGGAAGAGCTTTTACAGAAGCTCATGAGCGATGATGACAGTCTTGAAGAGCCGCAGCAGGCGCACCAGGAGAGCATCGCTCCCGCGCCTGAACAAGCAGAGATGACCGAAACGACAACATCGCCTGTAGAGAGCGAAGAGACCACCTCTGCCCCAATACAAGAACAGCCTACAGTGGAGTCTCCTATAGCAGAAATCCAGGCAACCAGACGCACTACCCAGGAACTCCCCCCATTGGAGGAAGAGGTACCAGCCCCTCTTGAAGACATGCAGACGCTGCCACATGCCACTCCAGAGCACGCCATAGTGCCAGCGGAAGAGTCACTGGTAAACGAGCCAGAATTAGAGCTAGCTCTGGACGAGATCGATACGCGTCCCATGACTCCGGAGCCTGGCGAAAACGCTGACCAGCATGAGCAGGTTCCTACAGAGACACCTGAGACACACATACCTTCGCCTAACGAATATGCCATAGCGGAGCAAGAGGTGACGGGGCTAGATGAAGAGGACACGATTGAACTGGTGCCACGTCGCAAGCCCCAGAAGAGCACATCCCCGGAAGTCACCAGCGCCGAACCAGGCGCTGAGGCGTCTCCACGAAAGCCTCAAGAAGATGAGGTACAGGGCAAAGTTGAGTCGCCAGCACCGGTTGCTATCGAAGATGAGCCAACCATCCCTCTCCAGCCCGGGCATCTGCCCAATACTGGCGCAGAAATGCAACATAACGCGCCCACAGCCCTCACAAACCCCGGCGAGCCTGAAGGGACTAGAGAGACTGCCAGGATGGCCGAGGAGCCTGGTAAGCAAGCCATACAGGGGCATACTACAGATAGCAAAAATAAAAAAAATCCAGCGCCTGAAAAGCCCCAAGAAGAGGCTACGGGGACCAGCAAGAAGGGGTTGCCAGTCCTCGTTCGGAAAGTGCTCGGGCAGATCTGGAATACCTAAACACAGCCAGGGACAGGCCCCGGCACAACATATTAGCTCTTTAATGGACCAGACATGCCCGGCATCTGCATTATTGGCGCGGTTGGCTGCATCTGTATAGGAGCTGGACCAGAGCCAGCAGGCCCCTGGGGCGGCATCATCGCGCTGGGCGCCTGAGGAGGCTGAGACGACTGCGCTTGCTGCTGTTCCAACTCTTTGACTCGTTGGCGCAGTTTTCGGATCTGCTTGCGATCAGAGATGGCAGACCCCACGCTCGAAAGGTATAACAAGAGCGCACCGAGGATAAACGCACCCAGAATCAAAAGCCCTGCTGGCAGCGCTGGCGCTTGCCAGATCAAGACCTCGAGTTGCGTTGTATTACTCAGGTTCTGGACCGCAACGAGCGTTATCACACCACCCGCAAGCACGATCATCACTAGTACAAGGTAGAACACGATGCCCTCCTTAATCAAATATATCAATATTATAATCCAACTGGCGCGAGTTACAAGTGGTATAGCCATTATTAGCAGGAATTCCTAATTTCTCTTTCGCCCCTGCCTCGGCTCGCAAGCTCACCTCGGGTACAGGGTGTGGTGGCAGATGACCTGGCTTTGCCAGGTCATCTGCCACCACACCCTGTACCTTTGAGCGCCGCAGGCGCGAAAGCTCTTCTCGCATAAGGGCTCTGCCTTTCCTACTCTTCTTCCACCAAATTGACGCATGCACAGAATAGAATTATACTGAGACACGTGATCACAGGAGGGAAAAAACAAGTGTTATTTGAAGAGTTCGCGAATGAGACCAACAGCCAGAGTCCAGTACGCACACAATATCTGAATATTAAACGCCAAAATCCGGACGCCATCCTTTTCTTCCGCATGGGCGACTTTTACGAAATGTTTGACGATGACGCCGAGATTGTCGCCCGCGAACTGGAGATCGCCCTGACCCGGCGCGACTTTGGGCGTGGACAGAAATCCCCCATGGCAGGTATTCCTTATCACGCAGCCGACGGCTATATTGCCCGGCTCGTTGGCAAGGGGTACCGCGTGGCAATCTGCGAACAGGTGAGCGATCCCGCCCTCTCGAAGGGGTTGGTTGAGCGCGAAGTGGTCCGCATTGTCACGCCCGGCACCGTCATCGACCCCTCCATGCTGGCCGCGAAACGCAATAATTTTCTGGCCGCGGTCGTCCCCGGTCGAGGTGCCATTGGTATCGCGTATATCGACATTACAACGGGCGAGTTCGCGGTCACACAATTTGCCACACCCGAGCCTGAGCTAGCCATCCAACAGGAGATCTCACGTGTCAGTCCCGCAGAGGTGCTGGTCGAGGCCCACTATAGCCGCCTGGGCAATCGCAAGAAGCGCTGGCTGGCCACCGTCATGAGCGAGAAGCAGGTTACAAAGTTGGGGAGCAACGGGAACGCCAACGCGGATATTCCCGACCTGGAGGCAGAAGAGGATGAAGAAGAGGATTATGCGCCCCTCGTCAAACTGCTCTCAGGTCTGGCCGGGCATGTCACCCCCTATGACTCACGCTACTTCGCCGAAGACGATGCCCGTCACCGCCTGCTCAAGCAGTTTGAGGTCTCCTCGCTTGAAGGCTTTGGCTGCGCCCATCTGCCCCTGGCCGTCCGGGCCGCGGGCGCCGTTCTCTCCTATGTGCAGGAGACTCAGAAGGGCCTGCTCCAACACCTGATCGCGCTGGAAACCTACTCGACCAATAACTTTATGACCCTCGATCCCTACACCCGCCGCAACCTGGAACTCTTTGAGACGGGACGCCTGAACTCGGTCAAAGGCTCGCTACTCTGGGTGCTGGATAAGACGCGATCGCCGATGGGAGGGCGCCTGCTACGGCGCTGGATCGGACAGCCCCTGCTGGATATTCCTATCCTACAACTGCGCCAGCAGACGATTAGCGAACTCCTCACCGATACCCTGCTCCAGGCGCGCCTGGGAGAGGCACTCAAACGCGCAGGCGACCTGGAGCGCCTGATCAACCGCGTTCGCCAGCGTATCGCCAACCCACGCGATCTGGTGGCCCTCGCGACGGGCCTGCGCGCCGCCGCCGAGGTTCGCACCTGCCTCGATGAAACCGCGAGCGAGAACGCGCCCTCCCTTGTACGCCTGGTTGATCGCCTCGCCAAGAATGATGATATCATCGAGCTCATTGAAAAGGCCATTATCGAAGAGCCACCCGTCAGTATCAACGAAGGCGGCATCATCCGTGCAGGTTTTAGCGCCGAACTGGACAAGCTCAAAGAGGCATCACAGAATGGCCGACAATGGATTACCGAACTGGAGCAGCGCGAGCGCAAACGCACGGGTATCTCAAATCTGCGCGTCGGCTTCAACAAAGCCTATGGCTACTTTATCGAGATCACCAACGCCAACCTGAATCGCGCGCCCACTGAATATATTCGCCGCCAGACACTCACCAATAGCGAGCGCTATATCACCCCCGATCTCAAAGAGTACGAGACGCTGATCCTGAACGCGCAAGACCGCATCAATAAGATGGAGAACGAGTTCTTTACGCAATTGCGCTCGGATATCGCGATCCATGCCGCTGAACGCATCCTGGACACCGCCCACGCCATCGCTGAGATCGACGTTTTTCTGAGCCTGGCGGAGGTCGCGGCAAAAAATAATTATTGTCGCCCCCAGCTCAACGAGGACGACACTATCCACATTGTGGCCGGGCGTCACCCCGTTGTCGAGCAAGCACAGACGGATACCCCGTTTATCCCCAATGATACCGACATCTCAAATCACGAGGCCCAGATCGCCATCATCACGGGCCCCAATATGGCGGGTAAATCAACCTACCTGCGCCAGGTGGCGTTGATTACCTTGATGGCTCAGATTGGCTCCTATGTCCCGGCCGAGTCGGCCACCATTGGCATTGTGGATCGCATTTTTACCCGTATCGGCGCCCAGGACGACCTGGCCACGGGCCAGAGCACCTTTATGGTCGAGATGGTCGAGACCGCCAATATCCTGCATCACGCCACGCCGCGCAGCCTGCTGATCCTCGATGAGATCGGGCGCGGCACCAGTACCTATGATGGCCTGGCCATCGCGCGCGCCATCGTGGAGTACCTGCATAATAATAAGCGCTGTGGCGCACGTACCTTCTTCGCCACCCACTACCATGAACTGGTCGAGGTGAGCAAACTGCTCCCGCGCATTCGCTGCCTCAACGTAGCCGTGGCCGAGGAAGATGGCAAGGTCATTTTCCTGCGCAAGATTGTGCCTGGAGGCGCGGATCGCAGCTATGGCATTCACGTAGCCCAGCTCGCTGGCATTCCCCGGCCCGTTCTCCACCGCGCAGAAGAGATCCTCGCCGAGCTTGAACGCCAGGGAGATGCCAAGGCGCGCCGCAAGGCCATGCGCGATATGGCGATGCCCGCCGCCTGGCAGATGACGCTGCTGGCATCCGAGCCACACCCGCTCATTGATGAGCTGAAAACTATGAAGGTTGATGAGCTAACGCCCATAGAGGCTATCAGTAAGCTCTATGAACTACAACAAAAAGCACAACGTGATTCATAAATAGGGTGTATATGCGTAGGGCGCGGGCATTGCTCGCGCCCTACGCATATACACCCTATCCCTACGCGCCGCAGGCGCGAGAGCAACTGCTAAACGTACATTACTCATCTACCATCTTGAACCCATCTGTGATATCATTAAAGAGGTTGGCGATAGTGTACGATTTACAATAAATAAAATCTCTTTGTTGGAGGATTAATGACAACGCAACAGCAATCACCAGTACAGCCAAAGCAACTTGAGGACCTTTGCATCAATACTATTCGTACTCTTGCTATGGATGGTGTACAGAAAGCCAACTCCGGACACCCCGGCACCGCCATGGCGCTCGCGCCACTCACCTATCTGCTCTGGACCAAATACATGCGCCACAATCCGCGCAATCCACACTGGTTCAACCGTGACCGCTTCATTCTCTCCGCGGGCCACGCATCCATGCTGCTCTACAGCATGCTGCACCTGACAGGCTATGATCTGCCCCTTGAAGAACTGAAAAATTTCCGCCAGTGGGGTAGCCGCACGCCTGGTCATCCCGAATACCACCACGTTCCCGGCGTTGAGACCACAACCGGCCCCCTGGGGCAGGGCTTCGTCAATGGTGTCGGTATGGCAATCGCACAACGCTTCCAGGCCAGCCGCTACAACCGCCCTGACCATACACTGCTTGACCACTACATCTACACCATCTGTAGCGATGGGGACCTGATGGAGGGTATCACCTCCGAGGCAGCTTCTATCGCTGGTCACCTGAAGCTGGGTAAGCTCATCTACTTCTACGACGACAACAAGATTACCATCGAGGGCGACACCAGCCTGGCCTTCACAGAAAATGTTGGTGCGCGCTTCGAGAGCTACGGCTGGCATGTGCAGCACATCGCCGACGTCAACGACCTGGAGGCCGTGAGCCAGGCCATCGAGGCCGCCCAGGCCGACGAGCGCCCTTCGATCATCGTCACACGCACCCACATCGGCTATGGTAGCCCCAATAAGCAGGACAAAGAGTCGGCCCATGGTTCGCCTCTGGGCGCGCAGGAGGTTATCCTGACCAAGCGCAACCTTGGCTGGGCCTCTGAGGAGCCCTTCTACGAGCCAGAAGAGGCCGTGGCCTATTTCCGCCAGGCCGTTGAGCGTGGCGCGCAGCAGGAGTTGGCCTGGCAGGAGCAGTTCGCGGCCTATGCCAACGCCTATCCCGAGCTGGCCCAACAGTGGCAGCAGGAGCAGGACGGCAAGCTTCCCGAGGGCTGGGACAGCGAAATCCCAACCTTCAAAGCGGGCGAGGCCCTGGCCAGCCGCGTTGCCTCAGGCAAGACCATCAACGCGATCGCGCCTAAGCTGCCTAACCTGATCGGTGGCTCCGCCGACCTGGCGCCTTCTACCAATACCTATATGAAGGACCTGGGCGATTTCACGGCTGACGAGAACGGTCGCAATATGCACTTTGGTATCCGCGAGCATGCCATGGGCGCGATCCTCAATGGTATGGCGCTCTACGGCGGCCTCATCCCCTTTGGCGCGACCTTCCTCATCTTCTCTGAGTACATGCGCCCACCCATCCGCCTGGCCGCAATCATGCGCCAGAAGGCCATCTATGTCTATACCCATGACAGCATTGGCGTCGGCGAGGACGGTCCTACCCACCAGCCTATCGAGCAGCTGGCGGCCCTGCGCGCCATTCCTGGCCTGACCGTCATCCGCCCGGGTGACGCGAACGAGACAGCCGAGGCCTGGCGCAACGCCATCACCATTGAGGGTCCGGTTGCCATCGTGCTCTCACGCCAGAACCTGCCTACTGTAGACCGCACCACGCATGCCAGCGCGGTCAATGTGGCCAAAGGTGCCTATGTCATCAGCGATAGCGAGACGACACCACAGGTTATCTTGATCGCGACCGGCTCCGAGCTGGCCCTGGCGCTTAGCTCAGCAGAAAAGTTGCGACTAGAGGGCATCGCCGTTCGTGTAGTAAGTATGCCCAGCCGCGAACTCTTTGAGAAACAGAGCGCCGAGTATAAAGAAAGTGTCCTGCCTAAGAGTGTACGGGCGCGTATCGCAATCGAGGCTGCGTCCCCCTTCGGTTGGGAGCGCTACGTCGGTCTGGATGGTGATACCGTCACCCTGGATCACTACGGTGCCTCGGCTCCGTTCAGCGTCCTCTACGAGAAGTTTGGCTTCACCGTAGAGAATGTCACTGCCAAGGCGAAAAATCTGCTTTAGTCGCAGAGAGAAAGAGAAGGGCAGGAGCCACGGTCAGGTACAAGAGTACTATAGTCAGCCTTCGTTCCTGGCACATCTCTGAAGGTGAGGGGAGATACCTCTCCCTCTTATCTTCAAATACCTGTTATATCTACTTGACAAATGGGTTGCCTTTGGTAGTACGATTTAGAGGGCAACAGATACAAGCTTGATGAATATGTGTACTTGCAAGCGTACATCCATCATATAAGGAGAAGAACGTAATGGCCAATCCACTGGTACAGTTACAAGACCAGGGACAGAGCGTCTGGTACGACAATATCGACCGTGCCCAGATCGCTTCTGGCGAGTTCGCGAGAATGCTGAAAGAAGATGGCATCCTTGGTGTTACCGCCAACCCGACCATTTTTGAGAAATCCATTAGCGCCGGTCATGCTTATGACGAGCAGATGCAGCAGCTCATCAAAGAGGGCGAAAGCTCCAACGAGATCTACGAGGACCTGGTGATTCAGGACATCCGCACCGTTGCCGACCTGCTACGACCTATCTATGATCGTACCGAGGGCAAGGATGGCTATGTTAGCCTGGAGGTCTCTCCAGAGCTCGCCAACGACACCGAGGGCACGATTAAAGAGGCTGAACGCTTCTGGAATATAGTCGAGCGCCCCAACCTGATGATCAAGATCCCCGCGACCCCGGCCGGCATTCCCGCCATCTATGAAACCCTACGCAAAGGCATCAATGTCAACATCACCTTGATCTTCTCGTTGCAGTCCTATGCTGATGTCGTCGATGCCTATGTGCGCGCACTCGAGGAGCGCAACAGCGAGGGTAAGGATATCAGCCACATCGCCTCGGTCGCCAGCTTCTTTGTCAGCCGCGTTGATACGCTGGTCGACAAGCTACTTGAGGACAAGATCAAGGCCGGTGGCGATGCCTCGCTCAAAGAGCTTGAGGGCAAGGCCGCTATCGCCAACGCGCGTCTCGTCTACCAGGACTTCAAACGCTTCTTCAACACCCCTCGTTTCGAGACGTTGAAGCATGCGGGCGCGCATGTGCAGCGTCCGCTGTGGGCCAGCACCAGCACCAAGAACCCGGCCTACCGCGACGTCCTCTACGCCGAGGAACTGATTGGCCCTGATACGGTTGACACCATGCCTCTTGACACCATCAAGAACTTCCGCGACCATGGTATCGTCAAAAACACCATTGAGAACGATATCGAGGGCGCGAAGAAGACGCTTGATGAGCTGGAGAAGAATGGTATCCACTACGACCAGGTCACCAAGCAATTGCAGGACGAAGGGGTCCAGAAGTTCATTGACTCTTTCCACCAGCTCTTCGCTGGTATTAAGAGCAAGAAGCAGGCACTCAAAGAGCAGGTTGCTGACTAGAGGCCTGCACAGGCACCAATAGACGCCTTCCAGGCGCCAGGGTAGGGATACATTATCCCTGCCCTGTTCTGCTGCGTTTCTTCATAGACTTTCTTGAAGAACAAGCACAGAAATTCAGGCGCACCTCGCGCGGGTATATACTAAAGTATTTCACTACATCAGTTCGCTTATCACCGGTTCTTTTCTCCATGGCAGGTAGCCAGATGCTACCATGAGGGGTTATACTTCTTGTAGAGACGAACTATCTGCTGGACTAACAAGCACCAGGAGACCGGCGTTACCAGAGTTTGACAACACGATCTTAGATTACATGTCTTAGATTACACATTCTTGAATGAGGAGATTACACTCATGCCTCAGCGTAGCGTAGTCGAAGCGCCCAACCCCTTTCGCGAGGGGCTACGCATTAAACAGAGTCCAGAACCATGCGTGATGGTCATCTTCGGCGCTACCGGCGACCTGACTCACCGCAAGTTGCTGCCAGCGCTCTATAACCTGGCTCTGGAACATCCCCTGCCCGCAGGCTTTTCTGTCGTGGCATTCGCACGCCGTCCTTACAATGATGAGGTCTTTCGCAAACAGGCGCTCGACTCTATCAACGAGTTTTCTCGTCAGAAGCCAGTAAACGAGCAGGTCTGGGAGAGCTTCTCCAATGGCATCTTCTACCTGCAATCCGACTTCCACGAGCCAGAAGGCTATGAGAAACTCGCGGCACTACTCAACCGCCTTGACCAGGAGCGGGGCACCAGTGGCAATCGCATCTTCTACCTATCCACGCCACCCAGCCAGTATCCTACCATTATTCAGAACCTGGGGGCCGTTGGTCTCAACCGCAACCGTAAAGGGTGGACGCGCATCATTGTCGAGAAACCCTTTGGTCATGATCTCCCTTCCGCTCGCGAGTTGAACCGCCAGATCGGTAAGGTCTTTAAAGAGGATCAGATCTATCGCATTGACCACTACCTGGGGAAAGAGACCGTCCAGAATATCCTGGTCTTCCGCCTGGCCAATGGCATCTTCGAACCCATCTGGAACCGGCGCTATATCGATCATGTCCAGATTACTGTTGCCGAGAATATTGGCATTGAGGGCCGCGGCGGCTACTACGAAGAGTCAGGCGCCATCCGCGATATGATTCAAAACCATATGCTCCAGTTGCTGACGCTGGTAGCCATGGAACCCCCCATTGCCTTTGACGCCAACGCGGTCCGCGACGAAAAGGTGAAAGTGCTCCATGCGCTTCAGCCGCTCTCTGGTCGCGAGGCCCTCCAAAACACGATACGCGCCCAATACACGGCTGGCTATGTCGGTGGACACCAGGTCGGCGGCTACCTGAGCGAGAACGGTGTCTCACCAGCGTCCTCCACCGAGACCTATGTTGCTATGAAATTGTTCATTGACAACTGGCGCTGGGCAGGCGTTCCCTTCTACCTGAGAACAGGCAAACACCTTCCCAAGCGTGTCACAGAGATCGCCATTCAATTTAAGCAGCCACCTCTGATGATCTTCAAGCAGAATGATGCTCAGGGGCAGGTCGAACCAAACGTTTTGACGCTGCGTATCCAGCCAGATGAAGGCATCTCCTTGAAATTCGGTGCCAAGGTACCAGGTACCGATCAGCAGATTCGCTCGGTCAATATGGACTTCTTCTATGGCTCATCCTTCGTACGCGAGCAACCCGAGGCCTACGAGCGCCTCTTGCTTGATGCCATGCTCGGCGACTCAACCCTCTTCACCCGCCGCGACGAGGTAGAGGCCGCCTGGACCTTTGTACAGGGCATTCTTGATGCTTGGAAGAACGAGTCACCTGCCACCATTCATACCTATGAGTCTGGTACGTGGGGACCACAGGGCTCCGATGAGTTCATCTGGCGCGATGGCTTCCGCTGGCGCCGTCCCTGATTATAACAGCCTGTATGCTGAGTTTGTAGCGATAAAAGATGTAGCACAACGCAGTCCACATGAACAATGAAGTTCACTTTGATGAAGGGGAACGGGAATGACGAAGGCATCCTTTGAAAATCCAGGCGTGCATCTCCCCTGGGCAGGTAAACCGGTACGCATAGAAGAAGCCGAGGAGATTCTCACCTCACTCTGGCACCTGTCCGCCGACAACGTGCGCATTAGCCAGAACGTAAATGTGCGCGCCAGTGTCCTCAATTTTGTCATCTGTGCACCGGACATAGCCACAGCACAGCGCGCTAGCTCACTTCTTCGCGATCTCTGTAGTACCCATATCGCGCGCGTCATACTGCTCATCCTTGATACCAGCGAGAGTTCACCTACCGAGGTCAGCACGTGGGTGACCCTCCGCTCGTTTCCAATCATCTCCGATATCATGCGCCACAACTTTGAACAGATTACGATCATGCTCAGTGGGTCCGCTCTTCGCTCTGCAGCTACGATCATCCAGCCCTTACTCAAACCAGAGCTTCCCATTTATCTGTGGTGGCTCCAGGATCCGCCCCGTGATGAGACCCTCTTTTCACGCCTGGCTCAGACAAGCAATCGCGTCATTGTCGACTCCGAAAGCTTCCTTCAGCCAGAGAATAGCCTGGCTCGCCTGGCAGCGTATCTTGCAGATACGGCAGAGAACTCCAGCTGGGCACTCAGCGATCTTAATTGGGGGCGCATCACGCCCTGGCGTCAACTGGTCGCGCAATTTTTCGATGTGCCCGCCTATCAAGACTACTTGAGCGGCATCTATCACATAGAGATTGAGCACGCCATTTCACCTACCAGGGATACCACTGGCGCAAACGGCAGCAGTCCCACAACTCCTACCGTCAATCCAACGCGCGCTCTCCTCTTTTCCGCCTGGCTACTCAAGAGCCTGAACTGGCAGATCGATACCGCTAATGAACGGAACCAGCATCATCCAGAGACAGGCGAGCATTCCTGGCATACATCACACGCCACGGGCAAGCTCCAATTACCAGGCGCAGATGAACTCCTGGTTCATAGTGGGCGTGGCAGTATTACCATTCGCCCTCGCGTTGAACCCGCGCTCACACCTGGTTCACTCTGCCTGGTCCGTATCTTAAGTACCCTCGATGATAAACATGCGACCTTTGCCATTGATCGCGCCGATGGCGCGGAATATGCGATCACCTCGGTCGAGCTCCCCGAAGGCACACGCCATCAACGCACCGTTAGCCTGGGGCAAAGTTCCTCGCGCATAGCCAGCACCTTGCTGCACGATGAGCTAGAGATTCTGGGACATGATCGCCTCTTTGAGGCCGCGCTCAATGAAGTCTATAGACTTCTTGTAGAATAACAACAGGCACGTCTGGTATGTGGTGAGGTGCAGTCTGGCAGCCAGTGGTTGCCAGACTGCACCTCACCACATACCAGGGCGAACTCCGCAGGCGCGGGGCGTCACGCGTCATGCTAAAAAATTGCACATCGTGTACTACTCAGTCAGCTTTGTAGGAGAGAAACAAACATGCAAAATAGACATATCTCCGTCTACTCCAGTCTGGACACACTCAGCCAGGCAGCGGCTCGCTACGTTATTCAAGTCGCGCAAGAAGCCATCGTCTCTCATGGGCGCTTCACCTTTGCGCTCTCTGGCGGCAATACCCCTAAAGCACTTTATAAACTGCTCGCCGCCGAACCCTACACCAGCCAGATTGATTGGAACCTGGTCGATATTTTCTGGTCTGACGAGCGTTGCGTCCCGCCCGAGAGCGAGGATAGCTGCTACCGCCTGGCGATGGACACCATGCTGAGCAAAGTTCCCATTCCCGCCAGCCAGATTCACCGTATGCACGCCGAGGAGAAGGATCGCGACGCAGCCTCTCAAGCCTATACTGAGGAGATGCGCCGCGTCTTTGGCACATCTGGCACTCCCGCCTTTGACCTGATTCTCTTAGGCATGGGACCCGAGGCCCATACGGCCTCCCTCTTCCCACATCAGCCCTCGCTCCAGGAGCGTGAGCGCCTGGTCATGCCTGTGAGCGTGCCCAAGCCCCCCCCTGCGCGCCTGACCCTTACGCCTCCTGTCTTACAGGCTCCGCGTCATGTGCTCTTCCTGGTCACGGGCCAGGATAAGGCAGAAGCCGTCAAAGAAGTCATTGAAGGGGCACGCAACCCCGACGAGTATCCAGCGCAGCTAGTCCAGCCCACACAGGGTGATGTGACCTGGCTCTTCGATACCGCGGCGGCCTCACAACTCACGCATAAGGCGTAAGCAGGAAGGAAAAAGAAGCATGGTCGAGATCGTTCCTTCCATTCTCTCCGCCGACTTTACCCGTCTTGGGGAGCAGGTCCGCGACGCCGAAGCGGGTGGGGCCGGGCGTATTCAGATCGATGTGATGGATGGGCATTTTGTGCCCAACATCACGATGGGTCCCCTGGTGGTCGAGGCGGTCCGCCGCAGCACCAGCTTGCCCCTGGAGGCCCACCTGATGATCACCAATCCTCAGGACTATATTCAGACCTTCGCCCAGGCAGGCGCTGATGTCATTATCGTGCATCAGGAGGTCTGCCCGCACCTGCACCGCGTCATCCAACACATCAAAGCCGCTGGAAAAAAGGTCGGCGTCGCGCTCAATCCCTCCACTCCCGTTTTTCTCTTAAAGGATATGCTCTCGCTGCTCGATATGGTGCTTATTATGACGATTAATCCCGGCTTTGGAGGCCAAGAGCTTATCCCTGAAACCTTGCCCAAAATCGTTGAGCTGCGCCGCATGCTGGCCGAGCGTCACCTCTCCTGCGATGTCGAGGTCGATGGCGGTATCTCTGAGAAGACCGCGGCAAGCGTTGTCAAGGCGGGAGCCAATCTTCTCGTCGCCGGCTCCTCTGTCTATAACCAGCGCGAAACGGTCAAGCAAGCCATTGAGCGCCTACAGCGAGCCGCAACCAGCGAGAAGCTCTAAACAGCGCCCCTCCCACGCTCATGCTCGTACGCAAAAAGACCCTCCCAGGGTATACCTGGGAGGGTCTTTTGCTTGTATACTAAACTAGAGTTTAGTTTTTATAGCGTTTTATGACAAGGTTTTGAACCTGAAAAACCATCCTTGTAGCTTTGATGAAGGTATGCTTCTAGAACCTCACGACTTGGAGAAGCTACTGAACGGCATCCAAGAGTTGTTGGAGATGAAGGGAATAGCGGTCGCAATCTAACCAAGTTCTGGAGAATAAGGAGGAAGAGGCTGAAGCGGTGCGGTTTCACTTCAGTCTCTTTTGAATTCTCTCATGATGAACGCTTCAATTTCTAGGAGAAGGAAACCTTCCTTCTGTTCTTGGCTTCTACTGCATTAGGGCAACTCCAAGCAGAGAAGGTATCCACGTGAGGAGAGAAACTAGGAGGATGCAGGTGAGGGAAGGAAGCGGTGTATGAGTTGCTCAAGCTGATGCAACTTAAATGGTTTAGAGATGAGAGCGTCTACAAGCAAAGATAACTCAGGCCACATGTCGGCTGCGGTGAGTAGTACCATGTGCGGCGGCGCAATTCCCCTTGCGCTTGCTTCCTCACGTAACCCTTGCACCACACCAATCCCCCCCATAATGGGCATCATCACGTCCGTGAGCACAAGCGCCGGCCAGTGCTCACGGGCGAGATCGAGCGCTTGTTGTCCATTAAAGGCGACCAGTGACTGGTACCCAAGGCTCTCGACCACCACCGTCAGGATTTCGGTAATCGGGATATCATCGTCAACGATCAAGACGATGGGTGGTTCGTATATTTCCTCATGCAAGTGTTACATCCTGCTTTCTTAGTGTTGCTCTTGCTCTGAAGGGGAACTCCTCTGTGGGGGGGGCTCCCTCCGTTGGGTTGCTGCTTGCTGCTCTGCTAATTTGATCAAGATGTCCCGTTCACTCTCATTGAGTGCCAGCACACGCACCCCCTCGGGCGTCGCAATCAGAAAATCACGGAGCGTTTCATCGTGGGCGGAAAAGCGCATCTTCGGAACGGAGAGGATGCGATGGAGTTTCCCTTGATAGATGAGGTGCTGCATGGACACCACATTTTCTGCAAGCACCGTCAGTTCATTCACGGAGAAATCCGGTTGCGTGATGACGCCTTGCGTTGGCTCTTTGATGGCAAGCAGCGTCACACCCCGTTCACGTAAGAGACTCAGGAATGCTGCGAGATAATCGGGAACACGTTCGGCTCCACTGCTCCTTTGGATGGCTCGCTCCCATTCAGCAATGCTATCAATGACCAGACGCCGTGCACCTGTTTGCTCTAATGCAGCAAGCACCTCTGTGGCGACATAATCGGGGTCCAATTCAACCGAATCCCAGTGGTGGACGGTCAATCCCCCTCTTGCAGACAAAGCGTGCTGCAACTGTTGGCTCCACGCAAAGTCCTCCGATTTTTGAACCAACTGATCCGCTGTCTCTCGAAATCCGAGAAACACTCCCGGTTCTCCCTCTGCCACGCCAGCAAGGAGAAATTGGAGCGCGAGAAGTGTCTTGCCCGCTCCTGGACTCCCAATCAGGACCGTCCCTGTTCGCCGGGTCAGGCCACCGCCAAGCAAGGTATCGAGTTCGGGCAATTCAAAGGTCGCTCGTTTCGCTGGCGTCACTGAGAGCGTTTTCTTGTTCCAGCCCACCTTGAACGGGTGCCTGAGGCGGGTTTCCAATCGAGGAAAAACGTGTACTCCTGTCTCGTTGATCGCCAAACCGTGGAGGCCTGGTAATGCAGCTTTTCCTCGTACTTTGAGCACCTCAAGAGCCCGATGAGTGCGTACGCCGAGCAATGTATTGTAGAGCCCGATGAGCACATCCGCAGTGGTCATCTCTGGAAAGAGAGTTGTATCGCGGGGATCTGCCTCCGCTGTGACGAGTGAGGTTGTGCCCAACATACTCAATTGTGTTCCAAGATCGTAGAGGAGACGGCGGGCGGCAACAAAATCGGTTTCCTCGCCACGTAACCCTTGAAAGCCGTCAAGCACCACGACACTCGCCTTCATACGATGCACTTCTGCCACAATCGCCTTCCCAGTTATGGGACCTTCCGGTGGGAAAAATTGCTGCAAGCTGAACACTTGTACAGTGCGACCAACGAGGTTTGGCGCAAAGAAGCTATAGGAACGCAGATGATCTAAGAGCTTTGTCGTTGGTTCAGACAGTGCTGTCAAAAAGAGAACTTTCTCCCCACGCTGAGCTGCGGCGAACGCGATCTGACTGGCAAGCGTGGTTTTCCCACTTCCAGGTGGTCCAAGAATAACCGTTAATGCTCCTTTTGGAAACCCTCCATCTAACACCAGATCCAAATGAGGGATCCCTGTCGGCTCAAGTGGTGATGGTGGAGGAACCATCGGGACCGATGTCGCATCAGGGGGAAACGAATCCATCATGCTCTCTTTCTCACTCGACAAATACAGATACTACAGTATATCACATGGTTTCTCGTTTGATGAGAGGACAGTTGCTTGCATCACGTCCATGCGATATGATTGGCGTCCTTGAAGCGTGGTCGCATGGAGGGAAAAAATGCATCAGGTGGTCTCTACCTCTTTGTTCACTGCTCCAATTAATGTAGTAAAATGTATGCATGCATAGCCTTACCACATCTTTCGTTGTTCCTGCTTCGCTCCCAGTTGCGCTCACACCGAAGTCTAAAACTCATCATTTATGGACTTGTATCCCTGCTCATTCATTCGGGGACCAAAAAATTCGATGCGGTAGACACCATCTGGACATATGATCTCATGATAGTAGCAGAACTGGGGGAAGATGCTGTGGAGATCGCTCTGGTCATGCACCTCCTGTGATGCCAGGAGAGCAAAGCCCTGTATTGCCCCGGCTCTGCCCGCATACTCCTGAATGTGTCCATCAGCTGCAATCACGGTGTAATGGGTCGTATAGGGAAACTGTATACAAGGGCGAAGGAAGATGTGCGTGTTGCCATGAAGAAGCGTGGCAACGTCCGAAGAGAACCAGGCTCTCCAGGAAGCATTCGCAGCATGGCCTCGTTTGGGGTCGAGATAGCAGACGGCATATTCAATCCCAGAGACGACCTCAGGCACTTCTTTGGCGTTTCCATAAATGAGGGTGCACACGTTTCTATTTGGCCTCCATGTCTCAGAGGCCTCTTTCAAATGCTCCCACCGATGCTCGCCATAGAGCAGAACGGGATTTCCTTCCTGGTAGTTGGTACATGCTTCTTCTGGTGAGATTTCCATCCAGGTGGAGATTGGGATGGAAACGTTGGTGTTCTTCTTTGCAGACAACCACTCTGGTAGCTTTGATTTCCAGGACTGCGAAGAAAGAGGAACGTCGACATCAGTGAGCTGCTTCATGGCCCGTGTGAAGTCGAGAACAAAAAGCTCCCGACCATCGCGCAATCGTGCGTGATAGGTCCTCTCAAGGAGCCAGTGTTCACTCTGTTGTTCAGAAAATGGGATGGTCGTTGTCATCATCTTCTCCCTTCATCATACGTGTTCTAAAGGAGCGAAAGGCAGCGTAACTGGCGTGCTGTTTCCTGCAAGGCGAGCTCACGTGCCTTCGCTTCGGCTTGTTCTTGACTGTTCTCGTTCGGTGATATCCTGGTTCATCTCCACGATGACCGCTGCTTGACCAGCCTTCGCAGGCACGAAGATCTGGTGACTATCCACGATCAAGCGTTTCCCACCGCGCGATGTCTGGGTGAGCTGCCCTTGCCAGTGTCTACGTGTGGCCAGGACGAGAGCGACCGCCTCACGCGACGCGTAAAAGCGGGTTCGCAAAAGGGTGTGAACATTCTTCCCGATAGCTTCCTGCTCGGTCCAGCCATAAAGCGCAACCGCTCCCTGATTCCAGACGAGAATACGGTCGTCTGGCCTATGAATGATGATGGCATCATGTGCTTGCGCAAGGAGTTCTCCCTGCACCTGGACGCTCTGCGAGGGTGCCGTCTGTTCCTGATATGCGCTCATAAGATACTCAGCAAAGGGGCGCGAAGGGTCCGTTGGTGTGACAACACTCCACGAAGGTGCTCTCCCTCCAGCAGCTTGCTGCGTTATGGCATGGATGCCAAGTGTATTCATCACTACCATGTTCCGTTGCGCCAGGAGCGGATGGAGGACAGAAGAGGAAAGAGTATCGTCTTGTTGGGCTCGTTGTTGCTCAATTTGCTGAGGAGAATGCCCATAGTGCACACTGGCAGCATGCACTTCCTGCAACAAATCACTCTCTGACAGCGCGAAAATGGCGTCTAAGGCTCGTAGCAAGTTCATTCTCCGATTCAACAAGATGAGACGACCATGGGCAAGGCGCTGGGCCAGGTCTTCATGAGGAGGGCGAGCAGTTGCGGCCTTCTCGATCTTACGCGTGAGACCAGTAAAAGCTAACCCATCCAATTTTCGCTCGAGGAATGCCACCACCGGAGCCGTCTTTCCCTCCTGCCAACCACGTAAGAGTTCCAAGCAAACGTTTCCCTCATATCGTCCACGATGCTTCGAGACATTCAGGAGGTGGTCTTTACATGCACAGATCCAGAGGGCATGAAGATAGTGGACAGTTTCAGCAACAGGAAATGCGGAGAAGCGCCGCTGCCCATGTACGTCCTGAATGAAGCAAAGACTTGCCTCAAATTCGGGTTGTAGCCGCTCACACGCTTCGAGTTTCTGCGTTACTAATGCCGTTCTAATGAGTGCTTCTTCAATAGCAAGCGCATCTTTCTTCGCTTCTCTCACCTGGGAGCTACCAGAAAGATGCTCTTTCGAGGCACACTCGTGGCAGCGTTGCTTCCATGATAATGACGACTTCCAGAAGCCATCTAACGCGGGAGAGAGAACTCCGTCAGAGGAACATCGTTGGGTGGCTCACGTACCACCCTGTCCGCCTTCTGGTGTGTCATCTTTAACATTGGTTCAATCAGATCGATTGGCAGCGGGAAGATAATCGTCGAATTCTTCTCCACCGCGACCTCTGTCAGCGTTTGGAGGTAGCGCAGTTGTAGCGCAGCAGGCTGTGAGCCAATAATTTCAGCGGCTTGAGCCAACTGTGTCGAGGCCTGTAATTCTCCCTGAGCATGAATCACCTTCGCGCGCTTCTCGCGCTCTGCCTCTGCCTGCTTGGCCATGGCACGCTGCATAGTGGCAGGTAACTCAATATCCTTGATCTCGACCGCGGTCACTTTTACTCCCCATCGTTCCGTCTGCTCGTCAATGATGGCTTGCAACTCACGGTTGACTTTATTGCGCTGCGCCAATAGCTCATCCAGTTCCGATTGTCCGAGAACGTTGCGCAAGGTCGTTTGACCAATCTGCGTGGTTGCCTGGTTAAAGTCCATCACATTGACGATGGCCGCTATTGGATCGACGACATAGAAGTAGAGGACCGCCGTCACCTTGATCGTCACATTATCACGAGTGATTACCTCTTGCGGGGGCACTGTAAGCGTGATAATACGCAAGTCAACCTTGCTCATACGAGAAATGAGTGGAGGAACTAAAAAGAGTCCGGGACCCCTGGCTCCGATTAAGCGTCCTAGCACAAAGATCACGCCGCGCTCATACTGTTGCACGATGCGAATCGCAGAAAGCGCGACGAACACCAGCAAAACCACAATGATCCCGAACACAAACACGGTAAAGAAAGTCATGGCAAGCCTCCTGATGGCGTTAGAGTTTTACACTATGGTGGGGGGAAAAAGCTCTCCCATCTCAAACGTGGCATCAGATGTGCCGCCATCATCGAGCCAACGCGCTATTGCCTCGGCCTCAGATGCGTTGCCATCCTCACGCCAGCGTTCCACTGCCTCAGCTTCAGAAATCACCTCTAGGAAGTTGTCATCAGGAAGGTAGACCCTGCCTCTCATCTTCCGCACAGTCCGGGTTGCAGGAGAAACGCATGGTCTTCCTTGCTCCTGATCATAGCAGTCATAGACCATCTGGTCAGTACGCTTGGGGTGTGGTTTCTGCCCTGGAAGAGGGGAGGTGACCTGTGGTCCGGGCTTAGATGTTGGCCACGCTGGGTAAGCAAACTGAGTTTGAGCATGCCTATCCGACCTGATCGCCTCTGCGAGGTTGTTTTTGCTTGCAATGCCTTCTCTCGCAGAAGAGTACCGCACAGATTGAGGTGCGCATTGAACGGCCACTACTGTTTCTGTATGCTCATTCGGTTGTGCGTTTCCCATCGCCTTGATTGGCGCGTGTGTTTCTTGAATGATCCTCATAGGTGTTGCCTTTCTTGTGACCAAGAAGAGGAGCGCTTCTTCTGCTGAAGGTATGTCAACTGGGAGCAGACTCATGAAACGGCGCCATCGGATAGAGTATATCGTTTTCTTCGGTGGGTTCGTTGGCGCCGATCCTGTATCTCCCTGAGCCAGAGAAGGGCTATCAGGAGCACGAAGAGTAGCAAGGGTAGCAAGGGTAGAATGAAGATTTCCATAATCATGCAGTCCTGTATTTCTCTCCTCCAGATGCACATGCCTGAAGGAAGAGAGGAGGCACAAACGCGAGAGCGCAAACATGACCATTGTAACAATCACGCTTACTAAATGGAGAGAGGAAGGCTCAGAGCATTGGTGGGTACAAGGGACATAGTGTAAGCGGCTTGACTCATGGAAAGATCTATGAGCTACCTTTAGCATACACTATTTTTGGGGAAAATACAATATAGAGTCCAACAGTAATATTTATGATTTCACCGCTTTTTATAGAAAAATTCAATTATTGAGCAATATCGTCATGGCGAACGAGCGATTTTGCTGCGTTTCTTAAGGGTGGATAATTGGAAATGTGGAAACAACGTTCACCTCGAATTTCTCAGCCAGAGAAACCATTAGCGTGTTGGATAGCTTCCTTTTGGCTTTATCTCGACAGCTACTTCTTCCCGTCTAAGGGGAGAGCAAATAGCAAACAAGAAAATTTATGCAGGCGAGAAACATGATCAACAAGAAGAACTATATGTTTACTAAAAACTATTTTTCAAAAGGCCATCATTTTCAATAAAAACGGTATGCGTATTTTTTAATACCATAAACAAATGAATGAAAGCATAGTATTATTTTTTATAAAGTAAGAAGCAAACCTGTTGTAGTGATGATTGAAGAGGTGCTCTCTAAGAGAAGAGTCCTTTCTTCATCGATTGATCGACGAACAGCAATCCCAACATACTCCCGATTAAAATGGGCATCCTTAGGGAGGAGGAGGGAATCTGAGTCGTTCATAGCATTGGTAAAGTGAGAGGGAGGGAATGATGGGTGAGCATCATGTAACAGTACTTGTACCTGATTCAGTGAAGAATGTCTATGCACTCTTCACACATTTTCATGATTTCCCCAAGTATATGCGTTTTGTTCAGGAGGTGACGTACTATGACCCCCAACGTAGCCATTGGGTGGTGCAGGTAGGAGGGAAACAAGAGTGGGATGCAGTGAATGAGAACTGGATTCCTGAGCGGCAGGTGGGCTGGAGATCGATAAAGGGTTTGCAGAATAGGGGTACGGTCAAGTTTACTTCCCTAGGACCTGATCAGACATTAGTGGATGTCTTTATTAGCCATATACCTCCGATGGGTATCGTAGGGAGAATTGCAGAATGGTTGGGAATAGATAGCCATTTTCAAACCATACTGGAAAAGGAGATGCAGAACTTCACGAGAATGGTAGAGGAGGCGCCCCGGGGAACAGCAGACCCAATGTTGTCGCACTACCTGTTTCATCAAGAGAGTGCGTTTACAAGAGGAAAGACGACAGAGAGACAACGGACGTCGATGAAGGACGACCCCATGATGTCTCCAGAGCACCTGCGAGAGAGAGAGAAAAAAGTGGCGAATGAGCGGGAGGAGGAAAAGCGAGAGAGTGAGTTTAAGCAAGCAGGAGTGGATCTAAAAAGACAACAAATGCAGGACGCGACGAGAATGCAATATGAGGCTTTGCAGCGGCAAAGAGTGGCGGATTTGCAAGAATCACATGAAAAGAGGGAGAAAGAAAAGCAGCAAGAAGGTATCAAACATGAGTTAGACCCGGTGCGTGATACCATAGGGGGAAGAAATGCATCGATGGAGCGTACGGCCTTTGGAGATCAAGATGCAAGACATGAGCGTTTTCCCCAACATCAAGAAGGCCCAATGACGGCACGATCCTTGAGACCGCAGAAAGCTGAGATGCCAGTGTCAGCAGCAGATGAGAAAGCTGAGATGCCAGCGTCAGCAGCAGATGAGAAAGCTGAATCGCAGTGGAAAAATCTTATTCGAGGGCGATCATTAGAGGATGAGACGAGGTGAGTATGACGCTTAAGGGTCAAAAGCAAAAGGATGCCAGAAGGAGTGCTCTAAGAGACCAATGACCTCTCAGCGCACTCCTTCCAATGCCTCCCGACGGGCCAACGTAGATGGTCAGACCACCCTCACTTCTGATGGTTTTCAAGCGGAAAAGATCATCATGATAGCAAGCTCTTCTTTCTCCGCTTCTCACGCTCTGCCTCCAGCTGCTTAGCCATTGCACGCTGCATACTGTTGCACCACACAAATCGCAGGAGGCGCGAAGAACACCAGCAGAACCACGATCGCCTCAAACATAAACACGGCACAGAACATAACGCACTATCGCCTCGGCTTCGGATATACTGCCATCATCACGCCATCGCGCCACTGCTCCTGCCGATAAACCACTTTCAGGAAGTGGTTTATCGGCAAGAATGTTCTGGTTCCCTTTTCCCATTATTTGAAGGAACAGAGGAGACACAAACGCGAGATTGCAAACACGGCCATTGTAGTACTCGTGTTTGTTGAAGAGAAAAGGGATGTTCAGAGCGTTGGGAGTTACGAGGGACATGGTGCGAGCGGCTTGACTCATGGGAGGGTCTATGAGCTACTTTTAGTAGATATTCTTTTTAAGAAAAATACAATATAAAATCTATGCAATATGGCCTCAATTCTACTGATTTCACATAAAGTTCAACTATTATACAATTCATTAAATTTAACAGAAATAGACAAAAATTCAAAAATATGGTATTATATCTTTAGTAAAAATAAATAAATTCATTGGAGATTTGCCCTCTACGAGCCTTTCAGCATCGATTGGTCAATGGATAGCAATCTCAATACGCTCCAGGCAAAAATGCGCATTCTGTACGAACATATTCTGGCAACCTTTCTTTCATACAACCATCACAGAGAAACATGCCAGAGAAGGAGTCCAACATGCAACCGCTCATCCCTTTAATACTCATCCTTGTCATCTTTTTGGGGTCCTTTGGGTATATGATCACTCAATATCACCTGGAAAGACGGGTGCCAAAAGATGAAGTTCTCCCATAAGAGAAGTGACTGCTTATCCCCTCGATGGCACTGATGCGCAACACACATATGAATACATGAAATGGAAGCAAAGAAGCCAGAGCTTCGATAAAGGGAACACCGAGTTTCCTGTACGAAGAGCGATGTGAGATGGAGCAAAGCATGATGAGTACTCAGGTATATGGTACAGAACAACAGGAGTATACTGCCGGATTCCACATGGCAGAAAAGTATGTCTTCAAATCTGAACGAGGACTAAGTAAGAAGGTTGTTGAGCAAATTTCCGAAATGAAGGGCGAGCCTGATTGGATGCGCCAATTCCGCCTCAAGAGCCTGGCCCTCTTCGAGAAGCGTCCCATGCCAACCTGGGGGGCTGATTTGTCGGGAATCGATTTCGAGAACATTTACTACTATATCAAACCGGTTGCCCAACAGGGAAAGACCTGGGATGACATTCCAGCGGAAATCAAGGAGACCTTTGATCGACTTGGTATCCCGCAGGCTGAGCAGAAGTTCCTGGCAGGTGTCACGGCGCAATATGAGAGTGAAGCCGTGTATCACAAGATGCGGGCCGACCTTGAAAAGCTTGGTGTGATTTTCACTGATATGGATACGGCTCTGCGCGAGTATCCCGACATCGTGAAAGAGCATTTCGGCACTGTTATTCCGCCGTCCGATAACAAATTTGCCTCGCTCAACAGCGCTGTGTGGAGTGGTGGCAGTTTCGTGTACGTGCCAGAGGGTGTGCGGGTGGAAATTCCTTTGCAAGCCTACTTTCGTATCAATGCTCAGAACATGGGCCAGTTCGAGCGCACGTTGATTATCGCTGCCCCAGGCTCTTATGTTCACTATGTGGAAGGATGTACCGCACCTTCTTATGCGAGCGACAGTCTGCATAGCGCCGTCGTAGAAATTAAAGCGATGGAAGGTGCCCGTGTTCGCTACACAACCATCCAAAACTGGTCGAAGAACGTCTACAATCTCGTGACAAAGCGTGCGGTGGCATACCGGGACGCGACGATGGAATGGATCGATGGGAACCTCGGCTCGAAGGTAACGATGAAATACCCCGCGGTCCTATTGATGGAGCCGGGCGCTCGTGGCGATATTCTCTCAGTGGCATTCGCTAGCGACGGGATGCACTTGGATGCCGGAGCGAAGGTCACGCATCTTGCTCCGTACACGACGTCGCAGATTCTCTCGAAGTCGGTCTCGAAAGGAAATGGTCGAGCTTCTTATCGTGGCTTGGTCCGCGTTAATCCGGGTGCGCACCACACCAAGTCCAGTGTGCGCTGTGATGCGCTCTTGCTCGATGAGCACGCCCGCACCGATACCTATCCGACTATTCGCGTTGAGGAGAACCAGACTGAAATCGGTCATGAGGCAACCGTCTCGAAGGTCGGTGATGATCAACTCTTCTACTTGATGAGCCGTGGCCTCGATGAGGCAGAGGCCTATTCGTTGATCGTCAATGGCTTCATCGAGCCGATCATGAAGGAACTTCCGATGGAGTACGCAGTTGAGTTGAACCGTCTGATCCAGTTGGAGATGTCGGGAAGCGTCGGCTAAGCGGCAGTAACGAGCAGGGATCACTACTTGTGTTATCCTTGCTCGTTTTTTATGACCAGATGAAGTGAACCTGGTTCTGTAGATTATTCGCAGAACCAGGTTCACTTCATGAAGAGCGTTGTATGTATAGGCAGACACATGGCGGATAGTATAATGAAAAAAGAGAAGAGAGAAAGAGAAAAGTGCAACTGGGTCGGTCCTGATAGAAAGGGAAATGCTAGACAAACAGAGGACGCCAAGAGAGAACACCATGGATACCACCTTTGACACAAATAGCACCTTCAACGAGTCACCATCCGAACAGCCAGCCTTCCCTGTTGTGGGTATTGGTGCCTCCGCTGGAGGGCTGGAAGCATTTACCCAATTGCTCAGGGTTCTGCCAGTAGACACAGGCATGGCCTACGTCGTGATCCAGCACCTGGATCCAACACGCGCCAGTCTCTTGCCTTCCCTGCTTGCCCACATAGCGCCCATGCCTGTCCACGAAGCACAGGATGACATGATTCTGGAACTGGATCATGTCTACGTGATCCCCCCGCAAGCCGATATGACACTCAAGCAAGACACGCTCAAGCTCTCCCCCAGGCGACAGGATCTCGGACAGCCCTTCTTGATTGATACGTTCTTCCGTTCCCTGGCACACGAACGCGGCCAGCAAGCGATCGGAGTATTGCTCTCGGGCACTGCCTCCGATGGCACCGTGGGCCTGCAGGAGATCAAGGCCGAAGGAGGCATCACCTTTGCACAGGATGAACACTCCGCTGCCTTCCCGCAGATGCCACACAATGCCATCACCGCCGGGTGTGTCGACCACGTACTGCCACCCGAGGGTATTGCCAGCGTACTTACCCGGCTGAGTTCCCACTCCTATCTCTCCCAGGCTCAGATTACAGAATCGGTCGAGACACTCCAGGAAGAGGAGCAAGCTCTGACCAATATTCTCCTGGTGCTCAGACAACAGACAGGCGTCGATTTTCTCACATACAAGCGGGGCACACTCAAACGGCGCATTCTGCATCGCATGGCCGTGCTGCAGGTCGAGCGCTTTGCAGAGTATGCGACCTATCTGCGCGAGCGGCCTGCCGAAATAGATGCATTGTACCAGGATGCGCTGCTTCCTGTCACCAGTTTTTTCCGTGATGAAGCAGCCTTTGATGCTCTCACCCTCTATGCTTTTCCCGACATCGTGCAGCATCTTACTCCAGGAGATGCCATCAGAATCTGGGTGCCGGGATGCTCCACTGGCGAAGAAGCGTACTCGCTAGTCATCTGCTTGCTTGAATTCCTGGAGGAGCGCTCGTTAACGCCCCCCGTCCAACTTTTGGCAACCGATATTAATCCCAGGGTACTCGAACGCGCCAGAAAGGGTATCTATCCAGCGAACGCGTTGAGCGCGGTCTCTCTCGCGCGCCTGGAGCGATTCTTCACCCCGATCGACCAGGAAAAGAGGAGCTACTGCATTAGCCAGGCGATCCGCGAACGGTGTATTTTTGCGCTACACAACGTGACAAAAGATCCTCCATTCTCTCGATTGGACCTGGTGAGTTGTCGCAATGTACTCATCTATCTGGAACCGGCTTTACAACAGAAGGTAATCCAGATTTTCCATTACGCGCTGAATCCACATAGGTTTCTCTTGCTGGGAGTCTCGGAAAACGTCGATCCCCAATCACGGCTCTTTACTCCTGTCGAGCGTCGCCAGAAACTCTATGCCAGAAACGCCAGTAAGCCCAGACCTCCTCTCAGTGTAGTAACGAGCGAGGGAGTATTGCCAGCCAGCAATCCACAGGAAGGAGGCACCCCAATGCCTGAGGAGACAACGCCAAACGGTGATATCCAGCAAGAGGCGGATCGCTTGTTGCTAGCAAACTATATCCCAGCCAGTGTGATCATCAATACCGAGATGGAGATCCTGCAAGTGCGCGGGCATACTGGCCCCTACCTGGAACTGGCTCCTGGCAAAACGAGTTTGAACCTGCTCAAAATGGCCCGCGACGGTCTAAGGCTTGGCTTGCGCATGGCCATCCATGCCGCCAGAAAGGACAATCGCCCGGTGACGAAGGATGGCTTGCAGGTAGTTACCTTTGGCACGGCGAGAGAGATTCGCGTGACAGTCATCCCGCTGAAAGGCCCGCCCGCCGAGCACTACTTCCTGGTGCTCTTTGAAGATATGGCACCTCCTGTGCCTGCCACACCACTGTCTGGAGAGCAGACAGACCGTACGAGCAAGCGTGGCCTTGTAGCCAGACGCATCGCGGCCCTGGAACTGGAACTGGCTACCACACGGGCGGAAATACAGGAGATGCTGGAAGAGCGTGACTCTGCCAACGAGAAATTGCAAGCCGCCAACGAGGAGATCCGTTGCAGCAATGAAGAACTGCAAAGCATCAATGAAGAATTGGAAGCCTCCCAGGAAGAACTGGTCACCTCCAATCAGGAGGTGACCACCTCCAATCAGGAACTCGAGGCAGGTAACGAGCAGCTCAAAGTTGTCCAGGAGCGTGCTGACGCTATTGTGGAGACGGTGCGCGAACCGCTGGTGGTACTCTCTGATGATCTGCACGTTGAGCGCGCTAATGACGCTTTTTATCAAGTCTTCAAGGTCGAGCCCTGGGAGACCGAAGGATGCTGCCTCTACGACCTGGGGAATGCCCAGTGGAACATTCCCCGCCTGCGGATGCTGTTAGAACAGGTGCACACTACCAACCAGCCTTTCCACGACTTTGAGGTAGAGCACACCTTTCCCCTCATCGGGCACAAGGTCATGCTGCTCAATGCCCGCCGTGTCTTGCATGAGCACAAATCGGCAAAGGGCCCCCTGATTCTGCTTGCCATAGAAGATATCACTGAGCGCAAAGAGTTGGAGCGGCAGAAAGACGCCCTGCTTGGTATGGCCAATCATGAACTCAAGACTCCGATCGCGAGTGCGAAACTCGCGTTACAAATGCTTCAAAGGCGCTTGTCGAAAGCGGGAGATGAGCAGTCAACTACCCAACTGGGAAAGGTCGATGCACACCTGAACGGGCTCGCGAGTCTGATCGATGGTTTCCTGGATGCGACGGCGATTGAAACGGGGAGACTGTTGCTACATCCGGCGTTGTTTGCGATAGATGACCTGGTGCGAGAGATTTGTGAGGAAATCGAGCGCACAACCCCGTCCCAGCATATTTTGTTTGCGCAAGAAACCCACTCGGAGGTCTACGGGGATCGAGCACGCACCGGGGAGGTGCTCTGTAACTTGCTGACAAACGCCATCAAATATTCTCCGTCGGCAGCATCTATTGAGGTGAGAGTTGTTGGCGATGCAGACATGGTTACCGTGAGTGTGCAGGATCATGGCGAGGGTATCCCGCAGGACCTGCAGACCAGAATTTTTGAGCGTTACTACCGCGTGAGTGATACCAAACAGAAACGGCAGCCTGGAGCGGGGCTGGGATTATATCTCGCGGCGGAAATCACGAAACAGCAAGGAGGACAAATCTGGGTAGAAAGTGTGCCTGGAGAAGGGGCAACGTTTTTCTTCACTATTCCAGGGCGCTCAGCCTCAGGAATCTGCTAAGAGAGTGGGGGAGAGCAGTCCCACAAGCCGTGTTGCAAAAAGTGTACGGATAGGTAGGGACTTACGTCCTTTCCCCCCGTCCAAACGCAGCAGGCGAGTTTCCCCGCACTGCGCTTTCCAGTACTCGACATGACCTATTCGGCCCTTGCGTATGAGGTGGTGGATTTGGGTTGCCCCCGTGAAGAGCACCAGTTTGAGCACAGCACAACCTGTTGCATGGCATCCCCCACTCTGCTGGAGAACATGATGCCACTACTCCAACCGTCATCTGCTTTCCTCACTGCATCCATTCTTCCTCTCGTCAAGCGTCTTTCCCTGGCGGACCTTCACCATGTCCTCGCCATTACAGCGTGGCGTTCGGTTACTATGCCGCCTCCGCCCTCTCTGCCGCACGCTAGCATTCTCGCGTCTCTGTCGAGTAAAGCGGTTTGAGAGTTCCCCCATTCCAAGTAAAGAAGTTCTAGTGACCCTTAGCTCGCCTCCTATACGCCGGGCGGACTTCGGAGCAATTCCAGCCATAATTTACACATAGCCGGACAGCCGCCATCCCATTTTGGGTCGGGTGTGTCAGCCATTTCACCCGTCTTATCTAACGACGCTTCGGACGAAGGTTTCTCTCGTCGGCATAGGTCACAGGGTTCGGTCTTGGGTCCTTTCGGCTAGGATCACAAGCTCCTTTGTCAGCGGGCTTCACACCTAAAGCCTTGCTGAGGCTTTACGCATGCCGCTCAACCCTTATGCCATTACTCAAGCATATCTCTTTTGAGAAACTCCTTTACCCGTGAAAGGGCGCACGTATATTTGATAATTGAATGGTTCCTGGAAACCTCTCTTTCTCCTCAGTTTTTGATTGGAAATGTGCAAAGTGGAGTTCACCGCATATGTATTTTCATCTGATTCCCTGCGTCATTTCCTTTCCGATGCCATTGAATATTCTCCAGAAGTGAGTCAACAGACCTGGGATGCCATAGGAAACTATGACTTGAGAGAGCAGGTCGCAAAAATAACGTGTCCATTACTGATCCTCTTTGGGGACACAGACCCATTTGGTATCGTGTGGGCTCAGGAAACAAGAGATGCATTCAGCCATGCGTCGACCACATATACCATCATTCCCCATTATGGTCACTTCGGATGGGTAGAGGAACCAGAGATCTTCTGGTACTATACATGACTTTCTCAAGCGGGATAAATAAAGGAGTGGCATTGACCTAATTTGAGAGAGGCTTGAAAGTGGGAGAAGCCATATCACATACTGCGGGCTTGATCTGCTATGAACGTGGAAATCGAGTCAGGCCAATCCCATTTCATTGATGAAAGTGAGCGTATAGAACCTCACGACGTCGAGGGCATCCTGAGTGATATCCATGAGTTGTTCGAGAAAAAGGGAATAACTGTTATCCTCTAACGGAGTTTTAGAGAACAATAAAGAGGCTGAAGTGAGAATGCAGCACTTCAGCCTCTTTATTGTTCTCTAGCTAGAGTAGAATGTGCAACCTACGGTAAGCCAACCCTATCTATAGCCATTACGAACCCCATAGGTAATCGCTCTATGATGTCCCTCCCTTACAGAAACAGCCATGGGGATGTGCAGGCATGCCTGATGGCCTCTTCCATTTCACTGATGTCACACATGATGTTATACGAGAATACTTCCTCGCATGTTGACAAAACATACACATTCTTCTAAATGCTTCCAGGGATTTCAGTGACCTGCCAAGAGATAGGGCAAAAGGAGCAACTTGGCGGTCAAAGGCTACAGGTTGGGTTTGCAAAAAATTAGAGCTATCAAAAAGATTAGCTCTCTTTGTTTTTTCTTTTCCCTATTTTTCTACGTTGTAAAAAATCATTTAAGTCATCAATTGAAATGCGATATTCGTTCCCGATATCAATAGCAATAAGCTCCCCCGACCGTATCCGGCCACGCACTGTTTCGGCATGAACTTGTACTCTCTCTGCGACTTGTGCGACAGTCAACAACTTGCCCTGAACTTGCAAACCTCATTCCAGGCAGAGCGCCCTGTACAAGCCATATTAGTCTCCTATGGCAAAACAAACACGTCGGGCGATGGCTATATTGTCATTCGTTGGCGTGGAACTGTCCCAGAACGCTTCTTCGACCAGCTCGACCAGCTCAACAAAGAGATTCTCTTCTACACCGCCTTTAGCGCCGGCCCCCTCGACACCTGTAGAGCACCGTGGGATGGCATCCCAAACGCCTGATGTCTTAGGGAAGAGTCTCATCAACCTGTACTCTTCCCTTCCTGTTGGAGGGAACCCCATGCAAGACAAGCAGATGCAGAACGACTTAGACCAGCTTCTACGCGAGCTTGACCAAGAGCAGCAGCAGCAGACGCACACGATGGACGACATACCACATATAGAGGCTAACCAGGAGTATGACCGCGAGCGCCGCATGTATGACATTGAGATCCACATTTACCCAAGAGAGGAGCAAGAGCCAGAGGAGCCAGCCAACACCGTTGAAAGTTTCCCACCCATTGACCAGGAGCAAGAGCCACGAGGGAGGAAGCCTCTAGCGTGGGCAAGGAAGCACATGCGCCCCCTTGTGTTTATCAGCCTCATAGTATGCGCTTGTACACTTGTTGTTAGCTGTTTGGGATATCTGTTGCCACTCTGGACGGTGACCACGACAGTAACGCTTGTGCCAATCACACGCACGATAGAAACTCGTCTGACGATCACAATCGGGAGCGCTGACCCAAACCATCACCAGGTGCCAGGAAGGGTACTTCCCACCGTCACTATAAGCCAGGCGCGTACTGTTGCCACCACCGGGAAAGCGCACCAGGACGCCCAGGCATCGCACGGATACATTACCTTTTACAACGCAGCGACCTATGCGCAGACGATACCAGAAGGAACCCTTGTTACCACAGCCAATGGGGTGCAAGTGGTCACTGACCAGGGTATTACCGTGAGCGCGGCAAGCTATCCCACCTTTGGGCAGACGAGTGTCAGCGCCCACGCGACCCAGGCAGGACCAGTAGGCAACCTCAAGGCAGGCGCGATCTATGGTCCCTGTTGTCGCGTTAATATCTCCGCTGTCAACGGAGCCTTTAGCGGAGGACAAGACGCACGCGACTATCAGACCATCACGCAGCACGACATCGACGCTGCAAGCGCGAGCCTGAAAGCCAGCCTTGACCAGAGCACTACCGCAGCACTGCAAACGCAGGTTCAGACCACCGAAACGCTTGTGACCCCGTTACACTGCCAGCAGAAGACGAGCGTCGACCACCAGCCAGGAGAGGAAGCCGCAAGCGTCCATGTCACTCTCGATGAGACGTGTACAGGCATCGTCTGCCAAACCCAAGCCCTACAAGCACTCCTCACCCAGGCACTCACCACCCAAGCGAAGCAGCAGCTACGGACAGGGTATACACCAAGCGGAGAGGTTCACATTACCACCACGGTACAAGGAGCGATGACTGTACAGGCGACTGGAACAGGTGTGTGGGTGTATCAGTTCTCACAGGCAGAGCAGGAGCGCATGAAGACCAGTATTGCAGGCAAGAGCCAAGCCCAAGCCAAGAGCCTTTTGTTAGCCCAAGCAGGCGTACAATCGGTTTCCTTCTCTAACACTGCGGCTCTTCCAGATGCTCAGCATATACGCTTTGTGTTTATTGCGTATTAAGGGACTAATAAATCAGGAGAGAAACAAGGACAGAAAGGAGCAAAAGAGCAGTAATCAAATAGATGCGCAATCATGATCAAATGTGCGCAACAAGCGCACATTTCTCCGCATTGACATGCAAACGCTATCATGGTATGATACACGCACCAATCAAGAAAAAATGTTCTAACACAAAACAGTTCACGTCTCTCGCGAAAGGGGATCTCTCCTCATCAGGAGAGATGGGGGTGAAAGGAAAGAAGGTCTTCATGATCCTGTGCAAAAAGATCAAACTGGACCTCAGCGAGCAAGACATCGCCACCCTTGAGTTCATGCAAGGCAAATGCAGAGGCCTCTACAATTGGTGGGTGATGAAACTGCGAGACGGAGAGAAGTGGCGCTTCAACGCCTGCAAGAAGACGCTGGCTGAGAGCCGTGCCTATGATCCTGAACTCAATCAGGTGTATGGGAAACTGCTTGCCGAAGTCTACTATCGCCTGGATGCAGCCATGCAAGCCTTCTTTCGTCGCCTCGCCAATGGGGAAACGCCGGGCTTTCCTCGCGTGCGCCCTCGCCATGGCTTCTTTACCCTCTGTTATCCGGCGATGTATCTCACGCGTGAGGGAAACACCCTCATTCTGCCCACAGGGGGCAAGGGCAAGCACAAACAGTATCCCGCTATCCGTGCCGCACTCACCGAAGAGCCTCCCGAAGGCTTTGGAGAGGTGGCCATCAGTCGCGATGGCAGGGGAAACTACTACGCTTCCTTCGGCTATCGACAGCCCAAGCAAGCCAAACGCGACGGTGATACTGTGGCCTTCGATCTGGGCATCAAGACGCTGGCAACGGGCGTCACGGAAGAGGGCCGCTTCTATCACATCGGTGGGTTCAAAGGCTCGCGTTGGTACAACAAACAGCTTGATACACTGCGCTCCAAACGCAGCAAGTGTAAAAAGAAATCCCGCCGCTTTCTTCATCTGAGCAAGGTCTATAAGCGCGTATCGCAGAAGAAGCGCAACAAACAGCGCGATAGCCTGCATAAGGCATCGCATCTCATTGCACGACGATTGGTTGAGAGAACTGTCGTCGTGGGGGACCTTTCCCAGCGGCAAATGGTCATGAAAGAGCATCAGGAGCGCAAGAAGGCCCTCAATCGGGCGGTCTACAACGACTGGGGCCTGTACGCCTTTGTCCAGATGCTCACCTACAAATGCCAGGTGTATGGGAAAGAGCTTCACGTTCTAGATGAGCGCAACACCTCCAAGCAGTGTAGTGGCTGTGGCAATCTGCAAGCCATGCCACTGCGCAAGAGGACGTATCGGTGCGCGGAATGCGGACTCGTCATGGATCGAGACGACAATAGCGCCGTCAACATCTTGATGAGGTTCCTTGCCCGGCGAGGGCCACACACTCAGGCTCGTCCTGAGTGCGGTGTGCTGCAGACGACCCAAAGCGGCGTAGGAGTCATGGGGGCTTCCCGTGAGGGGCACGTGCAGCAATTGAACCTGTTCGATAGTGTCTAAACACATTTGAGTAGGTTTAGAATGGCAGGCGAAAAAGATGCAACTTGTGGAGCAGCACGTAATTGACAGGCGTGATCCACGGTATGCTATTATTGATGAAGCAGCCTTCAAGTCGAAGAACTTGTACAATGCGGCCTTGTACGAGATCCGTCAAGTCTTCATCCACGAAGGGAAGTATCTCAATTACAACGAGATACAACGGCGAATGCAGCCGCATGAGGCCTATAAAGCTCTCCCGGCAAAGGTGAGTCAACAAATCCTGATGGTGCTCGATCGCAATTGGAAAAGCATCTTTGAGGCGCTGAAAGCCTACAAGGAAGCCCCGTCCAGGTTCTTAGGGCGTCCAAAGCTCCCGAAGTACAAACACAAGACGGAAGGCCGCAACATCCTGATCTACACCATCCAGGCTCTGAGCAAGAGAGACTTGAAACGCGGGATCGTGCAACCCTCCATGCTCCCTATCGAGGTGCAAACAAAGCAAAAAGACATCGATCAAGTACGCATCGTGCCCCGCAGAGGCTTTTATGTCGTTGAGGTGGTGTACAAGAAAGAGGTCAAACAGGCCGAGGTGAACCCTGCATATTACGCTGGCATAGATATTGGCATGAATAATCTGGTAGCGCTAACATCAAACAAACCTGGCTTTCGACCAGTCTTAGTTAACGGGCGTCCAGTGAAAAGTGTGAACCAATTCTATAACAAGAGGAAGGCAGACCTACAAAGCAAGCTTGGCCACACAGGCACAACCAGGCGTATGGAGCGCCTGACGAATAAGCGGACCAGGCGTATCGATCACTACATGCACACCGCCAGCAAGCGAATTATTGATCTGCTGGTGAAAGAGCAGATAGGCGTGTTGTGCATCGGCAAGAATGATGGCTGGAAGCAAGAGGCAAACCTGGTCAAGCGGAACAATCAACACTTTGTCCAGATTCCACATGCTCGCTTCATTGATATGTTGACCTACAAGGCACACCTGGTCGGTATTCGTGTCGAGATCACCGAAGAATCCTACACGTCGAAGGCCAGTTTGCTTGACCTTGATCCACTGCCAGTGCGTGACCCGAACAATGACAAGGAGAAGCACACGTTTAGTGGGAAGCGCGTCAAGCGTGGACTCTATCGCGCATCCGATGGGCACACGCTTAACGCCGACGTGAACGGTGCTGGCAACATCATCCGCAAAGTAGCCCCTGACGCCTTCGGGTCAGAGGGGGTAGAGGGTGGTAAAGGGATACTTGCATCCCTGGTAGTCCATCCGGTGAGGATTGTCGTTCCCCTCACAAAGCCAGAAAACAAGCGGAAAGTAGCGAAAGCAAGCGGTCAATAGTGCGCAAGATTTCGTTACACCACGCCCTGGTTTTTGGAACTATAATAGGCATGTCTCAATCTATCGAATCCGTTTCCTATATTTTTGGGGAAACCTACTGTCATCCCCTATAGGAAGAAGCATCTGCGCACAGGATGGAGCAGTATTTATGCATGACGACATCACCGATATCCCCGGCATCCGCGTCGGACATGACACAGATCTCATGGCAGGGACAGGGTGTACCGTTCTTCTCTGCGATAGTGACGCCGTAGGCGGCGTCGACGTACGGGGCAGCGCTCCCGCCACCCATGAGACGGATCTCCTCAATCCAATTCATATGGTGGATGAGGTTCACGCCATCCTCCTCACGGGCGGAAGTGCCTTCGGGCT
Organism: Ktedonobacter sp. SOSP1-85; assembly: GCF_016587415.1. Taxonomy (GTDB): domain Bacteria; phylum Chloroflexota; class Ktedonobacteria; order Ktedonobacterales; family Ktedonobacteraceae; genus Ktedonobacter. Next base: position 1,673,349 of record NZ_BNJI01000001.1, read on the forward strand.
ACAGGCAGTAGCTGGCGTAATGCGCTATCTTGAGGAGCAACACAGAGGCGTAGATACAGGGGTCGCACGGGTGCCAATTGTCCCCGCAGCCGCCATATTTGATCTCGCCTTCGGCTCACCACATATTCGTCCAGACGCAGAGGCAGGCTACCGCGCCTGTCTGCAAGCCAGCAGCGACCCGGTTATCCAGGGAAATGTAGGCGCGGGAACTGGGGCGACCGTAGGCAAGCTGGTCAGCCCCCTGCTCGCGATGAAAGGTGGCCTGGGATCAGCGAGCACACGACTGCCCGATGGCACGCTTGTAGCAGCCCTGGTCGTAGTCAACGCGCTGGGCAATATTCATGATCCAGAGACGCAGCAGGTCATCGCAGGCACACGAGAACTCCTGGGATCTGACACACTTGCCGCCAATCCCTTTAGTAACACGACGATAGCCGCGATTGCGACCACGGCCTCGCTGAACAAAGCGGAGTGTACCAAAGTCGCGCAAATGGCGCACGATGGTATGGCCCAGGTCATACGCCCGGTGCACACCATGTTTGATGGCGACGCCATCTATGCCCTGGCGCTTGGTCCACGCGACACACCACGGCTCCCTTCAGCGCAAGCAGCGCAGCGCGTCAGCATTATAGGAGCTGCCGCAGCACAGACGCTCGCACGCGCCATTATCAAAGCCATTCGTCACGCCCGAACACTCCATGGCATCCCCGCCGCTCAGGCATAAGTAAGCATCAGCCCCTTGAGTGACTCCTCAAAGGAACGCGAAAGGGGCTTCCTTTTTCAGGGCACACGCTCCTTTTCCGGCGCAAGAGAGACCTAAACCCTCCTGGCAGGAACGTGCGCAACAGCGGATATGCGATATTCTGCTTACACGCCTCGGCCTGATTTTTTCAATTGTTATTTTGCAGCGATAGCGCTTCTCTCTCTTCTCTTCGACTATATGCAATTTCTAGAGTAAGATAGTAGCTTTACAAGCCTGGTATATCAATACGACAAAAATGTCCGCTCTCCAGCTGCGACAGGAGGCGAAAAGAACGCATTATATATGAGGAAAACATCGCGTGCACAACGCTTTTTTGTCCTGGCTGTACCAACGGGCTACTACTCGCGTAGTGCTCGGCATAAGAGGAAACAACGCCTGGCGTAGTGAGCATTTCGCGCTTTTGGGGTAGCATCCAGCGAGAGTGAAGCAACGTATCGGCCAGTTGCACGTTCGCTTTGGGCACACAGAGAGTGGGGGTGAGGAGAAAAGGAGGATAGGTTGAAGAGGTATCAACAGGCATCGAGTGTGATTGAATGGGGAGTCTCTGCGGCCAAAGTTGTGCAAACTGGGCATCGGACGTTGGCAATGTCACTGTCTTCTCCACTTGGGGTGCTACAGACCAACCTGCCTTCTTATGCGAAAACCAACGTCGCTCTCGCGACTAGCGCTTACGCGCTCAGGTTTTCGGAGAGGCACTACGTCAAGAGACATCGTACGACGAACGCACTACAAGCCATCGCATTACATTATTAATTGTAGTCAAAACAGAGGGATTAGCAAGAGTAATAGAACTATTTGGTAGCTTTCCTGGCTTTCCTAAAAGGACGATCCGGCATCGTGAGTATCCAGGATCGAGAGCAACGCGGCCAGGATACGTCCTGTCGCGCCCCATATACAATACGTTCCGTAATCGAAAAAGTAGACAGCGCGTGTCTTCTCTCCACGCGTCCAGTGCTCCACGCGCTGGATGGCGGGATCGGCCAGGGCGCGCAAGGGCGCGACGATCAATTCGGCCACCTCGCTCTCCTGAAGCCGTAACTCGCCAGGTCCCTGGTGAAGATAGCCGACCACAGGCACAATCAAAAAGTTACTGACCACTGTAAAGACCGGTGGCATGGCGCCCAGAATCTCAACGCGTTCAGGCGCGAGACCAATCTCTTCCCAAGCCTCGCGTAGAGCGGTTTCAACGGGCGAAGCATCTTGAGATTCGGCGCTTCCTCCGGGAAAGGCAATCTCGCCGCTGTGCGCGCGGAGCGTGCTGGCACGACGAATAAAAAGCAGTGAAAGCTCGCCTTCATGTTCGAACAAGACAAGCAAGACCGCCGCCTGGCGTGCCCCCGGCTGATGACCTTCCAATTGATCATCTAAGAAATGAGCGTGTTCAGGCGCCTCCAGGTAGGTGCGCAGGTGTGTAAGGAGCAGGGTGCGCTCCTGTAGAACTCTTCCATCCATATCTCTATTTTAGCATACCCCTGCTCCTGAGCGCCGCACACGTCCATTATCTTACCATTGAGATCATTGAGGCGAGCTTGCGAGGCGAAAACTTTTCATGATGAGTGAGGAACGGATGGCCTTTATGAGATCCGGTTTGTCACAATGAAAGGGGCTTGCATTATTATGATACAATGTGAAAGATAGAAAAACATCGGAGAGCATTGCGAAAAGGCCGCGTATTGTCTTGCATTCAAGGACAGCTTTTGGTATAATTACAACATCGAGTGGGGGTATGCTTTGTCCAGGCGCGTTTCTGTGTCTTAACTAGGGCCTACCTTGCCTGTGCGTATCGTTTCGTATCACCGTTCTGTAGAGCAAAGCAACAGGTCGCGACAGATATTCTGGCTAGCCAGAAGCTGTATTGATGGCCGAAACGACTACCGCCTAAGCATCTCCTCCGATAAACCCAATTCCGATGGTACACTCCCCAGGCATAAAAACTGAAGGTCCATCTCGTTTTCACAACTCATTCTGGCCATGTGCCAGCAAACATGAAGACAAGCATAAAGCAGCATAAAGCATTTTTTACCGCATGCACAAAACGAGAAACTGGGCTGGAGTGTCCCTCTGAAACGGGCAAAAACCGTGGATCGAAGGGGGTCTCACCCATGCAAGTAGAAAAGCACGGCGACCTTTCGACAATGCCAGCGGAAAATCCTAACAGCGGGCGGGTACAGACGATGATCGAAGGCAATGATCCTCAAGTAGAAAACAACAATCCAAGCATTACGCACGAAGACGTGGAAGACTTCAACCAGAACGACATGGAAGCCTTGCTGGCGTCCTCGCCAATGACAATCGGTATCAAACGAGGCGATGTCGTTGAAGGTGTTATCGTGCGTATCGATCAGGATGAGATCCTGGTTGATATCGGCTTGAAGTCAGAAGGCGTTCTCTCCACGCGAGAGCTGCCCTCCAGTGGTTATGGCTCCTTTGAGGAGCTGCACAACGACGACAAAGTTCTGGTCTATGTTATTCAGCCAGAGACGTCGGAGGGACATGCAGTCCTCTCGCTCAAGCGAGCCAACACCGAGCGCCAGTGGCGCATCGCGGAAGAGCAGTTCAAAAACGGCGAGCTTCTCAAAGCCAAAGTCATTGACTTTAACAAGGGCGGCTTGATCGTTGACGTGAACGGCATCCGTGGTTTCGTGCCTATCTCTCAGATCCTCAACCTCAAACGGGAAGAGGTCGCAGCTGGCGGCGAGAATCAAGAGACCGCTGCCAAGTTGCAGGCCATGAAAGACAAAGAGCTCCAGCTCAAGATTATCGAGATCAATCGCGCGCGCAACCGCTTGATCCTTTCTGAGCGTATGGCCGTTCAGGAATGGCGCCAGCGTCGCCGCGAAGAGCTTCTTGAGGAGCTTAAGCCCGGCGAAGTACGCAAGGGTGTGGTCAGTAATCTGGCCAACTTCGGTGCCTTCGTCGACCTGGGTGGTGCAGACGGACTGGTCCACATCAGCCAGTTGGCCTGGAGCCGCGTCAATCATCCAAGCGAAGTACTGCATGTCGGCCAGGAGGTCGAGGTACAGGTCCTCAGCGTTGATAAGGAGCGCAAGAAAATTGCCCTCTCGATCAAGCGCGCAGAGGTCGATCCCTGGACCACGGTTGAGCAGCGCTACACGCCTGGTCAGCTCGTCAATGGCACAGTCACCAAGATCGCTCCCTTCGGTGCGTTTGCGCGCATTGAAGATGGTATCGAGGGCTTGATCCACCACTCTGAGCTGGCTCCCGGCACTGATCCTAAGTCGATCTTGCAGGAAGGCGCCCAGTTGCAGCTTCGCATCCTGCGCATTGATCCCGAGCGCCGTCGCCTCGGGTTGAGCCTGCGCCAGGTAGACGAGCTAGAGCCAGAGGGTGCTGAGCAACAGCAGCCAGAGGCAAGCGCCGCCACCACGGAAGAGGCCGCTTCAACCGCCGCTTCGGCCACGCGTGAGCCCATGCCTTCCCTGGAGTCCACCACGCCCTCCCTTGAGAGCGCGGCCCCCACGGAAGAGCGCAAGCGTGAGCGCGCTCCTCAACGTGAGCGTGGCGCCGAAAGCAAGGCGGAGGACGAGGGCGAGACGACCGCGATGGCTGAGGCCTTCCGCGCCGCAGCTCGCCAGCGCGCCAAGGACGAGACTGAGCCTGCTGAATAAGAGCAGCGCTCTGGTGCGAGCCACGACCAACATAGCTGTGGCTCGCACCATAAAGTTTCTACCTCCCCGCTACCTATCGCATACGCGAGGTAGTTGGGAGGTTCCTTGTTATATTGACCGCATTTACATGTAGCTACCCTTTTTAAACGTTGCACACATAGCACTTTTGGGCCTTCTTGACGCGCCAAATTCCGTGTAGTATGATGAAATGCGCAGTTAATAGCGTCAGTTTTCGCAATCCTTTAAAAAGGGTTCGAGAGGTTCAAGGAATTCTTTCCAACGTCGAGGTGGTGGGGGAGGATAAAACTGGACATACTTCACTTTTGGTCAGAGTACAAGAGAGTTGATCTCACTTGCGTCACTTGCACCTTAGCAATCTGTCTCCCTCTTTACACATCGGGCGCTGGCAAGAACAGTGTCCCATTTCCAGACCACGTGCCTATCTCAGTTGTTCCATTTCCCTGCTTATCACCCGGTAACCATCCCAATCCTACACAGGAGTGGCTGAGACATTCACACAGAGGGAGGCTTTTTTGAACCAGTTTTTCTCTCTCGCTTTCGTCGCGCACACGCGACAAAGGCCGCGCACCTGAACAGATGAAGCAGACAATTTCTTCAGGACGCGTTCCTCTACTATAGGAATTGGTTAAGAGGTCGATTGTTTCTCAGTAAGCAGTATGAGACGTATAGACGTATAACGACAGACGGGAGGCTACGGTTGTTATCCTTGACGCTGTATGTTGGGTGTTGTATGATGAATCACACGGTTTACCTGAGCGACACAGAGGGCTCGGTTCCACCCTCTGCCACTGAAAGGGGGGTGACAAACAGGTGAACGATAGAGATAGGTTTGATAAATTCACAGAGCGCGCCAGAAAAGTTCTGAGTCTCGCTCAAGAGGAAGCCCAGCGCTTCCAACACAACTATATCGGTACAGAACATCTTCTACTCGGCCTTGTGCGTGAAGGAGAGGGTGTTGCTGCCAAAGTATTGGCAAATCTCGGTGTCGAACTGAACAAAGTTCGTAGCGCCGTTGAATTTATTATCGGGCGCGGAGACCGCATCGTGCTCGGCGAGATCGGCCTGACGCCTCGTGCGAAGAAGGTCATCGAACTGGCTGTCGATGAGGCTCGTCGCCTAAATCACCATTATATCGGTACAGAACATCTCCTGCTCGGGTTGGTTCGTGAAGGCGAAGGCATTGCCGCAGGCGTTCTGGAGAGCCTGGGTGTCAACCTTGAGAAGGTCCGCACTCAGACCATTCAGGTGCTTAGCCAATCTAATCCTCCCCATGAACGGGATGCTAAACATTCGAAAACACCTACCATCGACCAGATGGGCATTGACCTGACCGCAGCCGCTCGTGCTGGCACGCTCGACCCGGTCATTGGTCGCCACCAGGAAATTGAACGCGTCATCCAGATTCTCTCCCGCCGCAATAAAAACAATCCCGCGCTTATTGGTGAACCGGGTGTTGGTAAAACGGCAATCGTGGAAGGGCTGGCCCAACGCCTGGTGTCTGGTGAGGTTCCTGAGACCCTCGCCAATAAACGCCTGCTGACACTTGATGTTGGCTCGCTGGTCGCTGGTACTAAATATCGCGGTGAGTTTGAGGAACGCCTCAAGAAAATTATTGAGGAAATTCGCAATAGTCGCGACTGCATCATCTTTATCGACGAGGTGCATACCCTGGTCGGTGCCGGTGCCGCTGAAGGCGCGGTCGATGCAGCCAACATTCTCAAACCCGCCCTCTCACGCGGTGAGTTGCAGTGTATCGGTGCCACCACGCTCGACGAGTATCGCAAGTACATCGAGCGCGACGCCGCACTTCAGCGCCGCTTCCAGGAAGTTATCATCCGTGAGCCTTCGGTTGAGGAAACCATTGAGATCCTCAAGGGTATCCGCGAACGCTATGAGCAGCACCATCGCCTGATTATCACCGATGAGGCCCTCAGAGCCGCAACCGAAATGGCCAGTCGTTATATTACCGACCGCTTTATGCCCGACAAGGCTATCGATCTGATCGACGAGGCAGCCAGCCGTGTGCGTATGCAAAACTCACTCGCTCCTCTCAATCTTAAAGAAGCCATGAAAGGTCTGGAATCGGTCCTACGCGAGAAAGAAGCCGCTATTCAGCAGCAAGAGTATGAACTGGCTGCCGAACTGCGCGACCGCGAGGTGAAGCTGCGCGAGCGTATCGCGAAGCTTGAGTCCGGTTGGCAGAAAGAGCGCGGCTCCGATAAGCCGACTGTTGGCGAGGAAGAGATCGCTCAGATCGTGTCGATGTGGACCGGGATCCCGGTAATGCGCATCGCACAGGAAGAGTCTCAGCGCTTACTCCAGATGGAAGAGGCGCTCCACTCCCGCGTTATCGGTCAGAACGAGGCTATCGAGAAGATCTCGCGCGCCGTCCGCCGCGCACGCGCCGGCCTGAAAGATCCCAAGCGTCCGATTGGTTCCTTCATTTTCATGGGTCCCACCGGCGTTGGTAAAACTGAGCTTGCTCGTACGCTTGCCGAGTTTATGTTCGGCAGCGAAGAGGCCCTGATCAAAATTGACATGTCAGAGTTCATGGAGCGCCATGCCGCGGCTCGCCTGGTTGGTGCCCCTCCTGGATATGTCGGCTATGAAGAGGGCGGTCAGCTCACCGAGGCTGTGCGTCGTAAGTCCTATAGTGTGATCCTGCTCGACGAAATCGAGAAGGCTCACCCCGATGTCTTCAACATGCTGCTTCAAATCCTTGAAGATGGTAAGCTGACAGACGCCAAGGGACGCACTGTAGACTTCCGTAACACTATCATCATCATGACATCGAACGTCGGTGCCTCCTTGCTAAACAAGGAAGCGTCCATGGGCTTCCGCCAGTCGAAGGACAAGGCGAAGGCCAACCAGGCCGAATACGATTCCATGAAGGGGAAGGTGCTCGGCGAACTACGCAATACCTTCAAACCTGAGTTCCTAAACCGTATCGACGAGGTCATCGTCTTCCATTCCCTGCGGATGGAGGAAATGTACTCGATCGTCGATCTCCTGCTCAACCGCGTCCGCACACAGCTGACCGAGCAGCAGGTTGAACTAGTCGTACCGCAGCCCGCAAAGGACTTCTTGATTGAGAAGGGCTTCGATCCGCAGTATGGTGCTCGCCCGTTGCGCCGCACCATTCAGCGTATGGTCGAAGATCCGCTGGCGGAAGGTCTGCTCCAGGGTAAATTCCATCCTGGTGACCTGATCGAGGCAAGCATTTTGGATGGCGATCTTGATCTACAAGTTCGCAATCGCATCGAGCAATTGCCGCCTCCCGCAGCTCCCGAGGCCGCGCTCTCGGCTGGTAGTGAAGGTAATCCTTCCGGTTCCGAATCCTAGGAGACAAGTCCGTGGGGCATGCAACAACATGCCTCACATTTCTTCTTGTCGACGTAAGACTAAGACTTGTTCCGCTTGCTTTTCGCGAACGGGACAGGTCTCTCTGCCTGACGATTCTTCAGGCAGCCCTTGTATTTTCTCTCGCCTATAACATTCAAAGCGTTAATATGGCAAAAGTACGCACAAAATACGTCTGTCAGCAATGTGGTGGTGAACAGAATAAGTGGATGGGGAAATGCCCCGATTGTGGTGCATGGAATACGCTGGAAGAGGTTGCAGAGGCCTCACCGAGCCAGAACGCGACCCAACAACGTCGCCAGGCTCTCCTCACGCATGCCCCACTCACCCAAGGCACCAACGTGCCAGTTGTCCTTCCCGAGATCCAACCCCTTAGTCAGCCCCGCATCTCCGTGGGCTATCCGGAAATGGATCGCGTGCTAGGAAGTGGTCTCGTTCCAGGCTCTGTCATTCTCATTGGTGGCGAACCTGGTATTGGTAAATCAACACTTTTACTCCAGGTCTCAGGCGCGATTGCTCAACAGGTCGGGCCAGTTCTCTATGTCTCGGGTGAAGAATCAGTCGAACAGGTGAAGATGCGCGCGGAACGCCTGGAGATCGCAGGTGAGCGCCTCTACCTCCTGGCTTCTATTGAGCTGGACACGATTACAGAAGCTGTGCATCGCCTCAAACCATCACTACTGATTGTCGATTCGATTCAGACACTGATTGCCAGCCATCTCACCGCCGCCCCTGGTAGCATTAGCCAGGTGCGCGAATGTACCTTGCAGCTCATGCAGCTTGCCAAGAGCAGCCATGTCCCCGTTTTCATCATCGGGCACGTAACAAAAGAAGGGACCGTTGCTGGCCCCAAGGCGCTTGAACACATCGCGGATGCCGTGCTCTACCTGGAAGGCGAACGCTATCACTCCTACCGTTTGCTGCGTGGTGTAAAAAACCGCTTTGGCGCTACCCACGAAGTTGGCGTCTTCGAGATGCAGGGCGAGGGCATGGTAGAGGTTTCCAATCCCTCGGCCGTCTTCCTGGCTGATCGCGACGCGGATGCCACCGGCTCGGCTATTGTGGTGAGCATGGAGGGAACACGCCCACTGCTCGTTGAGGTACAGGCCCTCGTTACTCCCAGCAATTTCGGCAATGCCCGCTGCACTACCAATGGCATTGATCATAATCGCCTCCTGATGCTCCTGGCTGTCCTGACCAAACGCGTCGGGCTGGCGGTCGGCAGCCATGATGTTTATGCCAACGTCATCGGCGGTTTTAACCTGGAGGAGCCTTCCATCGACCTCGGCGTGGCCGCGGCCATTGCGTCGAGTTATCGCGAGAAGAATGTCCCTTCCGATATGGTTCTGATCGGCGAAGTCGGACTCTCAGGAGAATTACGAGCCGTGAGCCGCCTGGCGATGCGCGTCCGCGAGGCAGCCAAACTTGGCTTTAAGCGCTGTATCGTTCCTAGCGCAGTCGGCAAAGGCGCACGCGTCCGCGCCGAGCTAGAAGAGGCAGGACTACCTGGTGACTTTCAAGTGCTTACTGCAAGTAGTCTTGCGGTAGCGTTGGAGATTGCACTACACTAGTAATAGAGCAATCACATGATCTCTCTATTACGCATGCAGGTCTTCTACGTGTCTTGCTGTGTCACTATTCTCAACGGGAGAAAGGCAAGTCTTCGCATGGTTGTTGATACCTGTACAGAAAACATGTATACTGCGTAATCAATACGTTGTTTTCGTTGCTCAATAGGCATTTTTCTGCTAGCTTGTAAACATGCACTCGTGTGTCGCAGGAATAGGCAACATTTTTCGCACTTATTCTTTTTTGTTTTTATCACCGCCGTTACCTGCACGGGCATGCAGAACACTGCTATTTGAGCGCATACTTACTTTATGCACTTTACCGTGCACTGCGACGGAGGATGCAGGGATGTTCGTTAACACTTTATCACGCATTATTGGCTGCCTCGTAGCAATTGGGGCAGTAGTCAGTTACTACGCCTACCAGCTCACGCATGTGCCACCACGCACACTTATTGGCTGGCAATGGATCGCTGTCATCGCTGTCATCGTCGGTATTATCGCCTTTATTCTTACTCCCTACTTGACAGTGATTCCCTACGTGTGGATGCGCGACAAGATCCGCAAAACCGCCGCCAGCGACCTGGTAGCTGCCGCCATCGGCCTGACGGTTGGCCTGATCATCTCGGCCCTGCTGGCAATTCCACTCACCAGCCTGCCTGAGCCTGTGGGACATATCCTGCCCTTCGTGGGAGCCGTCCTCTTCGGCTACCTGGGCGTAGCGATTGCTGTCATGCGCAAGAACGACATCGCCAGCCTCTTCCAAAGCTCTCTGCTCCGCCGGCGTGAGCGTGACGAAGAGCGCGAGAATGAGCGCGAGAGCAAACGCAAAGATCGCGATAAGGACCGCGGTCTCCAGATAGGGGTGCAGTCTCCCATCCTGCTCGACACCAGCACGATCATCGATGGTCGTATCGCCGACATTAGCCAGACTGGCTTCATCAGCGGCACCCTGACGGTTCCGCGCTTTGTACTCAATGAACTCCAGCGCATCGCCGACTCCGCCGACACCATGCGCCGCAATCGCGGGCGCCGTGGTCTGGAGATTCTCAACCGCTTGCAGAAAGATGCGACCGTGCCGATTGAGATCGTTGATACAGATATCGAGGGCATCGCCGATGTAGATGGTAAGCTAGTCAAGATGGCCAAAGAACTTCACTGCCCCATCATCACCAATGACTTTAACCTCAACCGCGTGGCGGAACTACAGGGAATTAAAGTCCTCAATATCAATGAGCTAGCGAATGCCATCAAACCTGTGCTCTTGCCAGGAGAAGACATTCACATTAAAATTATGCAGGATGGCAAAGAGCTTGGGCAGGGTGTTGGCTATCTTGATGACGGCACCATGATTGTGGTTGAGAACGGTCGCTCATATATGAACATGACCATTGAGGTAACCGTCACCCGCGTTCTGCAAACGGTGGCGGGACGCATGATCTTCGCTCACCCCAAGCCACAGCCACAGAGTGGAGCCACCACGACATCCATTCAGTCGCCAACCAAACAACGACAAATGCAATAAGGCGTGTGCCTTCAGCGCAAGGCACACCTCCACAAGACTGAAAACCCTGGTCGGCACCCCTCTGCGGGTGCCTTCTTTTTGACCCGTTGAGCACCTATCATCTCGTCCCATTCCAGGTGGTAGGGAACACGGAGAGACGCTAGCACACGCTCACTACGGAGAAAGGCCGAGGAATAGCTCCTCATAGCACTATGCAAGAAACGTCAGCCGCCGTTATTGTGGCCGCGGGTTCCAGCCGGCGCATGCAGGGCCGAGACAAGCTCTGGCTCTCGCTTGCGGGCCGCGTGACCCTGGCTCATACCATCGATACCTTCCAGGCTTCGCCTCTCATAGATACCATTGTGATCGTGACCAACGCGGAGCGCCTTGCCGATGTGGACGACCTTTGCCAGCGCGAACAGTGGCAGAAAATTATCGCGGTCGTTCCCGGTGGCGCTCGCCGCCAGGACTCAGTTCGGCATGGACTCGACGAGCTGGCACGACAGGTTCCCACCTGCCGCTGGGTCATGATCCATGATGCCGCGCGACCCTTTGTGACGCAGGAGATTCTGGCTGCGGGCCTCCAGGCTGCGCAAGAACACCAGGCGGCCATTGCCGCCGTTCCAGTGAAAGATACCATCAAACAGGTACGCGAGGGCATTATTACTGAGACGCCTGACCGCGCACTCTTGTGGGCCGTACAGACCCCCCAGGTCTTTGCCTTTCCCCTCATTCACCAGGCCCATCATACGCCGCTCGCACAGGAGGATATGACGGATGATGCGACCTTGCTTGAGCGCCTGGGGCATACCGTGGCCGTCTTTCCCGGCTCATACACCAACATCAAGATTACCACCCAGGAGGATCTCCTCTTTGCGGAAGTTTTTATCAAAGGACAAACACGATGACAATGCGTATTGGTACTGGCTATGATGTACACGCCTTCGCGCCCGACCGCCCCCTCATTCTAGGTGGCGTCCAGATTCCTTACGAGTATGGCCTGGTCGGCCATTCAGACGCGGATGCCGTTCTGCACAGCGTGGTCAACGCGCTAATGGGGGCCGCAGCACTTGGCGATATCGGACAACACTTCCCCTCCGAAGATCCTCGCTGGAAGGATCAACCCAGCACCGTTTTTCTGGAATACACCCGCGACCTATTAGAGCAGCACCAGTGGAAAATCAGCAACATTGATGTGATGATTATTGCCCAGCGCCCAAAGCTCGCGGGGCACTCCCTGGCCATGCGTGAACACATCGCCAAACACCTGCGCCTGGATATTGACCAGGTCAGTGTGAAGGCCGCCACCACCGATGGCCTGGGCTTTGTCGGACGACGCGAAGGCATCGCCTGCCAGGCCGTGGCGCTTCTCGAACGCTAACCATAGGCGACATTCCAGGATAGTACCGCGCTATACAATAAACACATAGAAACATGTTTTGTAAGGAGCGGTAGATTATCCATGGCAGAATTTACTGGACGTGTCCTGGTACTGGGGGCCAACGGCGAGACAGGGCGCCAGGTGGTGGCCTCCCTCCAGGCAAAACATATTCCCGTCCGCGCCGTCGTTCGTAGCGCACAAAAAGCGGCGGGCCTGAACTCATCCAATACAGAAATTGTGATCAGCGAACGCCTCAACGAGGAGACGCTGGAGGATGCGATGCAGGGGGTCAGCGCGGTTATTAGCACCATTGGCACCCGCTCGATGAGTGACCTGGAGCTTATCGAGGAGAGCGAGTACACCTCTGTTACGCATCTTATCACGGCAGCGAAAGCAACGGGTATCCAGCAAGTAGTGCTTTGCTCTTCCATGAGCACCAACAAGCCCGAACGCATCCCTCCCCTGACCCGGGTTCTCCGCGCCAAATATAAGGCCGAGCAAGCTTTAATCGCGAGCGGTCTGACCTATACCATTGTCCACCCGGGAGGCCTGAACAACGAACCAGGCGGCGAAGATATCTTTGTGGCTCCCCATCCCCTGCCAACCGATGGTATGATTTCGCGCCAGGACGCCGCAGAAGTCCTGGTACAGGCTCTTCTGCAACCAGAGGCACGCAACAAGAGCGTAGACGTCATTAGCCTCTCCGGGCAGGGACCCGCCACTCGCCGGGGCCTCTTTCGCGTCTAATAATGTAGGGTCCATGCTGGCATGGACTCGCCCGGCCCACAGGCCAACCCCAATCGCTGGGAGCGTCGCTGCGCTCAGAGTCCATGCCAGCATGGACCCTACAATTTCATATCTTCACGACAAAGCCTTAAAAAGTTCTTCAGTTTTGGCGGCCATAATAAAGTCATTGCGATGCAGGCCGCGAATGGCATGCGTCCACCATGCCACATCCACCAGGCCCCACTGGAGCGTAATGGCAGGATGATGTCCCTCTTGCTCTGCCAGGGCCCCTATCTTGTTTGTCAATTCCAGGGCGGTGGCAAAATCTTTGACCTTGTACCGGCGCTCCAGGTGCAGCACGCCCTCATGCTCAACAGTCGTCCAACCGGGAATTTCAGCGATGTAGCTGTTGATCTCCTCGACGGTGGCACGAGGCGACTCCGCACGGCACGCCTCACATTTCATAGAAGCCAGTTCTGCCATCACAACCATCCTTTTCCTGTCCCGGGAACGTCGCTATTCAGCTTTTTTCTCTTCAAGCAACAATTTCTGCACGGCCTTGCCAGGGTTGGAGACTGCATTCACCTGGTCTTTCAGTTTTGAAAAGTCCTCGACTGGCACTTCGGCCATAAACTTATCTTTAGCCTGCTTGGCCTGACCTGCGGTTTTACCAGCACCATGCATAAACGAAGAGAGCGTCTTCGGGCCAAAGATAGCCAGCACGACCACGGCCAGAACCGCAAGCTCTAAGGGATGAAAACCCATTTTCAGACTCCTTTGTCGAGCGTCATGGGTCGATAGGCATACCCAGGTCTCGCTCTCGATGATCCTTCTATTTCCATATTCTACCATACTCTCCGTCGCTCATCCTGCAAAAATACTGCCCCAAATTGATAGAGGCACGCGTTCTCTTTTCACAGAGAGGGTACCTCTACCCAGCCCTTCCCCATACCCCCTACGCTGGGTAGGCCGACCGGTTCTCCCCCATGACGCCGGTCGGCCTCTCTTTCGCGGCACAGGTAAACTACATCACGCAAGACTACCAATTTGGCCTATCGTGCCAGAAATCGTATGTCATCTTTACTAAAGCATGGTATGATAAGAAAATAGATCGGTCAGAAAGACACAAGAAAGAGCATACACACCAAATGCCCGCATCGCCATTTAAAACACCTTCAAGGGGACAGGCCAGTTATCTGTCACCCGCTCATACAATCAATCCACGCTCGCCGTACACACAAGGTGGAAGCCTGGTGGGTGTCATCATTATCGCTATGCTCCTCTTCGCGCTCTCAGGACTGATCCTTGGTATGACCGTGGGCATCTTCCAGCACCTCAAAGGCCCACAAAAAAGCCCGCAAGCTATGGCCGCCACTACCCACATTACGGCGACCAGTACCCATACTGCCTCCGTCAACAAAGTTCCGCTCAACTGCCCCTTGATCGATCAGGGGGTCTACCAGGGCGTAGCCAATGGCGACGTCACATATACACTCTCGGCGCATGCCGTTGATAAATCTGGCACATGTACCAAATCTGGGAATGCCATTCACCAGAAAGGCATCACCTTCAGGCTCTGGCTGACAAAAGTTCCCAGTAACAAACGCATCGATATTCCTGCATCTACCTGGTCAGACCTCAACAAGCTCCAGTCTCCTCTTGCACATGAGATCACCAACGGGCTCCAGTTCGATGCCACCACGCCCCAGGTGCAAGCAAGCAATGATCAGGGACAGGGAACCTGGAAATTTGGCGTCTCGCCCGAGGTAAAGCCTGGGACCTACTACCTCGTTGTGCTGACAGACTGGGATGGCACCTACGCCAACTGGACCTGGCTCTATTTCACGGTCAAAGCGGCTCACGCCTGAGCACACAAACGAGCAGAGCCACCTTGCTTCCCCCTATAAATGCCGCCAGCCTCACATTCTCATGAGTACACCCCCATTTTGGGCTATGCTTAGTCCTGTTTTATAATCCCCTTCTCGCCAGCATGGTATCATGAATACGGATCAACAAAATATTTAGATATACGCACAGAGTATGTCATGAGAAGAAGAGAGCGCTTGCAGCATGCAACAATATGAT
Source organism: Ktedonobacter sp. SOSP1-85 (assembly GCF_016587415.1). Lineage (GTDB taxonomy): Bacteria > Chloroflexota > Ktedonobacteria > Ktedonobacterales > Ktedonobacteraceae > Ktedonobacter. The sequence continues at coordinate 1,688,386 of NZ_BNJI01000001.1, forward strand.
CGCAACAATCTACCAACCACAGATACGCTCCGCACCAAGAGTCGTTCCCAGACAGTAATCACCACCGCCCTCTTGCTGTTTGCCATTACAGGCCTGCTTTCTGGCTTCACATTCAAGGCTATGAATCGCCCACCCAAAAGCACACCACCCACAACGAACATTACCAAACAATCTCCGGTTGCGACAAAAACACAGACTCCCACTTCCTCCCCTACGACACAGCCTACAGTCGATGTAGCAGCAACGGGCCTGGGATGTCCAACAGCAACAATCGACCAGCCTACGCAAAAACCTGATGGAACAACCACCTACACAGCATCACTCCAGGCTGTGAGCAAAGGCACCAAAGGAGCAAATAAATGTCAAGGCGCCGACCTCAAAGCCACTGAGATTACGTGCAAACTCTGGCTTACCAAAAATCCAGATGATACTAACAAGGCCCTGACCAAAGATAGCTATGCACTTCTTAAGAAACTCGATAATCTGGGACAGCCAATTCCCAATGAGGAGCAGGGTGCCCTGGTCTTCTCCAGCAATACCCAACCGTTGCAGCCATGCCATAACGATGGGACCGCAAGCTGGCAGTACCAGGTCAGTACATCGGTCCAACCTGGTACATACTATCTCGTCTACGTTGTTGACTGGAAGGGGCAACGCTTCAACTGGAGCTATATGCAAGTTACGATAGCCTAATCGCTTATAGCAGGGCCAGCCTGCGCAAAATTCCTCGTGCCAGGGTGGCGAACTTCGGACGCGCGGCGTTCGCCACCTCCAGCACGCTCACATGATCTACCTCTTCTTGCTCCGCGCCCGTGGCGGTATTCGTAATCAAACTCATACCCAGGACACGCATCTCCATATGCCGGGCAATTACGGCCTCGGGCACCGTCGACATGCCCACAGCATCCGAGCCAATCAGGCGCAGGAAGCGCAACTCGGCCTTGCTCTCAAACTGTGGACCTACAACCATGGTATAGACGCCCTCGTGCAACCGTAAGCCCGGAACATCCTGCGCCGCCTCACGTGCTAGCGCTCGTAACTCCGCGTTGTAAGCGTTGGCCACCGCCGGGAAGCGCACGCCAAAGCGCTCATCATTGGGTCCAACCAGAGGACTCATCCCCACCATGCCCGGTAAGAAGATATGGTCGCTCATCAACATGACATCGCCCGGCTTATACTCGGGATTGACTCCACCGGCGGCATTGGTGACAATCAAGGTCTGCGCCCCCAACTGGTGCATGACACGCACAGGCAGCGTGATCTGGGTCGCGTTATAGCCCTCATAGAGGTGAAAGCGCCCCTGCATGATAACCACAGGCACGCCTGCCAGGGTCCCAATAAGTAATTGACCTGCATGGCCAGTCACAGTCGAGCGCGCAAAGTGGGGTATTTCTTCGTAGGACAACGCTACGGCGTTCTCAATCTCTGTCGCCAGGTCTCCTAGCCCGGACCCCAAAATCAAGCCCACCAGGGGCTTCTGGGGCGCACGAGCTTGAATAGCTTCCGTCGCCTCCATCATCTGTTCGTATATCACAACTTGGCTCCTTTATTGTTTATCGTCTCTGTTCTTCCTCCCCCTTCCACTGCCATCCTCTGCTCTTATCTTCGCACAAGATGCAACCCCTTACTTCGCGCCTGCGGCGCTCAAGGTAAGGTGTGTGCGTGTGCAAGAGCCCAGTGGGCTCTTGCACACGCACACACCTTACCTTGAAGAAGAACTTGCGAGCCAGGGCAGAAGCCAAAGGGATTTGGAAAGCACCTCATACATGATGAGGCTCCTGCCGGGCCTCGCGAAAACGTGCTATAATGCACACAACATCCAGTTTGATCAGAACCGTTTTCTACTCTATTGCATCGCACTGGCCACCAGGGAGGTGGCCGTGAAACGATAAGGAGACACGTTAGGATATGGCTAAACTGCATGATTTGTTTACGCAGGCACGCCGGGCGCGAAGTGGTAGCGGAATGGGCTTTTTGGGCAAAAGCAGAGCCGAATCCAAGGCGCACGCCGCCGCCATCGTCGTCGAGTTTCCCACGGTTAGCGCGGGCAGCGCGGAAGCAGCGCTCAAAGCCGGTGCCGATGGGCTGCTTTTTCAATGGGACGGCAAAGATAGCGCAGCTCTCTCCGCACTAAAGCAAGAGCTTGACGCTGCACGCTCCTACCAGGAGGATATAGTCCTCGGGCTGCACCTGGCTGGCAATGGCGAATCGCTCAATGGCGAAGCTATTACCAGTATCAAAGAGCAGGGCTTCAATTACATCACGCTGCCATTAAATGCGCCAGCACACCTCCTGGCTCAGGAGTCTAAAGATGTAGAGAAGGTCGTCATCCTCCCCGTCCAAAATATTATGTCGCCGCTCCGCTCGGGCGATGTTTCACCATACTTTACTATTCGTAACCTGTCTGGACTCGATGGCATTGCCGCGATTCTCCTGGACTTCGATATCGAGAAGCCATTTGGCTCCCTGAGCATCGAGGATATTCTCCATTACAATACCGTTCGTGGGTCCGTCCAGCATCCTGCCTTCATCCGTGTCGGTGGGCGCCTCAATGAGAACGATACCCGCACCCTCAAGGCTCTCAATGTCCAGGGTGTGGTGCTGGAAGCAGATAAGAGTCTGGAGACCACCCAGGAGCAGGTAAAAGCGCTCCGCGCCCTCCTGGAAAAGCTTCACGAGGAGAAGGGGGATTCCTCCTCACCGTTCTCGCTTCAACGCTAAATAAAAAGCGACTTCTCGCCACTACGTGGCTCGCAGGGTAGTAATGTGTTGATGGCAGGCTGGCTCACGCCAGCCTGCCATCAACACATTACCCTATACGAAGCACCACAAACAAATTGTAGGGTCTAAGCTAGCTTGGACCCTACAATTTGTTTTCAATGGGAATTATTTGCTGCCTGTGTCTACATGCTTCTCGTCAGGCAGAGCGATAGCGGGGACACGCGGGAGCGTTGATTGCCGCCAGAAGAGTTGCTTGCGCGGAATACGCCGTAGGAGGCCCCTGGTCGTTTCCCAGACCTGCTCAGGGCGTTCATTGTTGCGCCAGTAGTAATAGCAGGCGATCTCGTCTGGATCAGCGCTACATAATTTCTTAAAGGCGACCTCCAGCTCTGGCTCCTCCGCTTCACGCAGGTTATAGTTCTGTAACCAGAGCTGACTGCGCTTCTCCTGTCTCCTGGTCAGTTCAACGAGCTTGCGTCCCCATTCCTCAACCTTCGCGACATCCTCCCCCAATAATTGCCAGAAGAGATGGCAGCCCATCGTATCAAGCTCAGGAATAGTCGCCAACTCCTCCATCAATTCCAGGTCCTGGGGCAAGAGCACAATGGTCGTCGTGATCCTGGAGTTTATGCGCTTCACGGATTCAAACAGCTCACCAAAGAAGTCCACCATGGAGCGGCGCCGAAAGTGTTCCAGATCGGTAATATCTGGGCAGAGTGCACGACATACCGGGCAATAACAGGTAATCTCGGGGCCGCGCGGCTCATCGATCAGCAGGCCACTAATAGGGTAATTCTTCAGGTAAAATTCGATCTCCCCCAGGAGCCAGGAGCGGAAGGGCTCATGATTGTAACAGGTCATCCCGTGGTGACGCCCATGCCGATCCTGCACACGCGATTGTGGATGCCGAAAGGTGTACCAGCTTGGCATATGTGAGGGGCCTGCAAAAAGATTGCCATAGCGCCCAAGGCTAAGGATGATTTTGAGACCAGCATCCTGTGCCTGTCGTAACCCTCGCTCCAGATCCTTTCCCCAGCGCTGCTCCTCTTCTTCGTGAACGGCATAGACAATACTATTTGCCCCAGCCGCACGAATCTGCTCAAAATCACGTTTAACCATCTCAGGGTGAAATAAAGGATGGAAATAGGCGACGGTAATATCCATTGACATCAAACTCCAGAAATAGGCATTCTACGCGAAGCTCTACACAAGCCATCAATACATGTTTATGTCAGAGTATATCATAACCTCGCTCGTTTCATCTTATTAAAGGGGATTTCTAGGCTATCCACTATAGCCAATGTTGCTTGCCTGTGCGCTTGCTCTTCTAAATGAGAAAACGATAAAACACCTCGCTTTTGCGATGCCTGAGCGAGCGCAGCAAAAAAGCTTGACAATCACAGGCGTTCAAGGCACAATGCAGGCATGGGAAACGCATATACCACATCACAATCAACAGGCTACACTGGCTCGACGCCTGGGCGGACGCGCTTCGTTCAATCATACGCCAAAATTAATCTAACCCTCGATGTCCTGGGACGGCGCGCAGATGGCTTTCATGAGCTTGTCACGCTGATGCAAACACTAGATATTTACGATACCATCTGTGTCAGCGAAATTGAGGAACCGCGAGTCGAGATTATCTGCTCACGACCAGAATTGAGCACGGCAGAGAATCTGATCGTGCGTGCCGTGCAGGCCGTGCGTCAGCGCCTCTCATTGGAGCATGGTTTTGTCATTGAGCACCAGAAGCGCGTTCCCGTGGCGGCTGGCCTGGGTGGTGGAAGCAGCAATGCCGCCGCGACGCTGCTCCTGCTGAAAGAGGGCTGGGATCTGCCACTTTCGATGACTGAGCTGCATGAAATCGCCGCTGCCCTGGGTTCAGATGTCCCCTTCTTCCTGACCAGTGGCCTGGCCCTATGCGAGGGACGCGGCGAGCGCATCACGCCTCTTGCTCCCCACTGGCCACAGGCTATGCGCTGGCTCATTCTGCTCAAGCCAGCTATTAGCGTCTCAACCGCCCTGGTCTTTCGCAATCTCTCCCCTGCCGACTATAGCGATGGCGCCAGTAGCCGCAAAATACAGGACGCGCTCGCGCACAAGAGCAATTTCCAGCTTTCAGATCTGCATAACAGCCTCCAGCGTGGCGTGCTTGAACGCTATCCTGAAGTCACGCAGGCTCGTGAAGGTATGCTCCGGGCGGGTGCGGCCCATGTCTTTCTCTCTGGCAGCGGTCCCACACTCTTCGCACCCTTCGCACAATTGAGCAACGCTTCCCAGGTCTATCAACAATTGCTGGCGCAAGGCTACGAAGTCTACCTGACACGCGCCATTTATCCACAAGGAACAGAGGCGAGTTTCTTCTAGGGCCTTCCCGACCACACCGGTCCCAACTTCTCTCTCCAGTGAGCAGAAATCTGTTACAATAATGCCATTGCGGTAACAAGAGAACATGTTCAATAACGACATGTGTCGATAGAGAGAAGTTGGAGGTTTCCAGCCCTGCGTCAGCATATTATCAGTGCGCTTTGCACGCTTCTGCGCTTCCCATTTGCGCTTCTCGATTTATTTCGCGCTCCTTTCGTGCAACGCGCCAAAGAACATCCACGCTCCATTGTCATTATCAAACCTTGCTGTCTGGGTGACTTGATCATGACCACGCCTCTGCTGGAGGTACTACACCGAGCTTACCCTGAAGCACGTATCACCTATGTGGCGGGTTCCTGGTCAAAAGTCATCCCCGAGCACCATCCAGCCGTGGACGAGGTCATCGACTGTGGCACTGTTGGCATTCCTGGTCGCTACAGCCTGCGCGAATATAGGTCCTTTGCCCGTCGCCTGCGCGCCTCGCACTTTGATATGGCCTTCGTGCTTGATCGCTCGCCGATGCTGACCCTGCTCCCCTGGCTCGCGGGCGTGCCAAGACGTGTTGGACCAGATAGCAAGGGGCGTGGCTTCTCCCTCACAGATCGCGTTCCAGTCTCATCCTCGCCTGAACACTTGCAGCACGAAGCCGATATCTACCTCGACCTGGCGCGTGCGCTAAAGCTTCCTATTGAGCAACCACACATGCGCTTTGTGCCTACGCCCCAGGAGCGCCAAACGGCGCAACACTACCAGGGAACACAGATCGCCGTCTTTGTCGGGGGTGGCAGTAATCCCGGCATGGATCTGACGGCCAAGCGCTGGCCTCTTGAGCGCTATCGTGCCCTGGTGCAGAAACTGATATGGGATCTGGGCGCGCGTGTCCTGCTTATTGGTGGTCCTGGCGATGCTCCACTGACCCAGCAATTGCTGGAAGACCTGGAGGTGCCTACGGGCAGCGTCCTGGACCTGGCTGGCAAGACCAGCATTGGCGAGCTGGCAGCACAACTCGAAGCCTGCTCGCTCTACATTGGCAACGATAGCAGTCCCATGCACCTGGCCGCCGCCGTCGATATTCCCGTCATAGGCATCTTTGGACCAACCAGTCCCGAGGAGTATGGCCCCTATCCCACCAATGATCCCAGGCATATCGGCCTGTGGAAGCATCCCACGCGTCAGCCCTGCTTCTTCCTGGGCAAGATGCGCGAGTGCCAGAATTGCACCTGTATGCAAGCGATCACGGTGGAGGATGTCTGGGAGGCAGTTCAACGCCTGGTTCCTAGCAGCAGCGATCACGAGGTGCGCCCATGAAACTGGCTCTACGCACGCTGATTCTCCTCCTGGTCCGTCTCCTGGGCTGGCCTCGCATCCAGCGAGCATGTAAACAGCCAGGAGAGAAACCGCGTATTCTGCTACTGCGCCCAGACCACCTGGGCGATATGGTGCTGGCGACGCCCGTCCTGGATGCGCTACGCGTGCAACTCCCCGAGGCACATATCGCGATGATGGTTGGTCCCTGGTCCAGCGCGATTGTCGAGCGCCACCCGGCCCTGGATGAACTCATTCCCTGCGCTTTTCCAGGCTTTCAGCGCGCCTCCCAGCATCCACTCGCGCCTTACATGCTTCTGTTCAAACTGGCAAAGCAGCTACGCGCTGGCAACTACGATGTCGCGATCAACCTGCGGCCCGACTTCTGGTGGGGCGCGGCCCTCGTCTACCTGGCGGGTATTCCCCGCCGTGTTGGCTACGCGCTCCCGCCTGCGACACCATTCCTCTCATGCTCACTCCCTTTTCCTGAGCACCAGCACTCAACCTTCTATAACCTGGAGCTGGCCAGTGCGGGGCTACAAGCTCTTGGACAAGCTCCCCTGGAGACGCCTTTCACGCCGGAACGCTACCCACTTCGCTTTGAGCCAACGGAGCAAGAGCGGCAGTGGGTAGCTCAGACGCTGCATGATGAAGGAATCGCGCCTGAGGCGCCTGTCGTGGTCATTCACCCCGGCACCGGTGGCGCGGTCAAGCTCTGGCGCTCGGAAGCCTGGGCGAACTGCGCCAACCAGCTCCAGGCCTCTTATCCTTCGCTCTGCTTTGCCTTGACCGGGACACCAAAGGAGCGCCCCTTGCTGGAAGAGGTCGCTGAGGGGATGGTCACACAACCGCTCTGCATCAGCGATAGCAGTGTGGGGCAGCTTGCTGCGTTGCTGCAACGCGCCAGCCTCGTGATGGGCGTGGATAATGGTCCCCTGCACCTCGCAGTCACGCAAGATGTACCAAGCATACGCATCTTTGGTCCAACCGATAGCCGCATCTTTGGCCCCTGGGGCGCTCCTGCGCGTCACCGCGTTATCACTTCAACCCAGCGCTGTCCCGGCTGCCCAAGCATCCCGTGCGGACGCCTGGACTTTACAGCTGAAGAGCTTCCCCAGCACCCTTGCGTACGCGTGGTGCCTGAAGAGAGCGTGCTCGCGCTCGCCAGAAATATCCTCTCTCCCGCAAACAACGCGCATAATACTCCTTCGCGTTCTTGAGCCGCATGATAGACGTGCGCTAATCTGGGTAGCCCATGCTCACCCTGGTTGGCGCACTTCTCCCTCCATGTTCTATACTGAGAACATAACCCCCATTAAACCATGCCGCAAGGCCGCTTGAAGGAGTTTTATACACTTTATGATAGATGCCAACACTATCGCCACCAATGCCTTCGTAAAGCATGTGCGCAGCAATCCCTATCCAGGGCGTGGACTCGTCCTTGGCCGCGCCTCAGATGACCATGGCTGGATTATCGTGTACTGGATCATGGGTCGCAGCGAACAGAGCCGTAATCGACGCTTCACTGTGTCAGGGAACGTTTTGAAGACGGAGCCAGTTGACGCCAGCCTTGTCGCCGATCCCAGCCTGATCATCTATGAGGCCATGCTCGAACTTCCTGGGATCTACCTCGTCAGCAATGGGGACCAGACGCGCACGCTGTACCAGTCCCTCCACGCGGGGCTATTCTTTGACGCGGCCCTGGCGACGCGTGAACGTGAACCGGATGCCCCACACTTTACACCTCGCATCAGCGGTATGATCGATCTACGACAGCAGCCAGGCTCCATCACGCTGAGCATTCTCAAAGCCAACCAGACGAATCCAGAACTTACCGACCGCTACACCTACCATCCTGCCACGCCCGTCCCTGGCTATGGCTATGGACTCACGACCTATATGAGTCCTGGCACGCCTCTACCTAGCTTTACAGGCGATCCCCTCCTCCTTCCCTGCCAGGGAGCACCAGAAGAGGTCCTCAGCTTCTACTGGAACGCGCTGAATGAGGATAATCGCATCTCGCTCGCCGTGAAGCATATTACCGATGATGGCCAGAGCACTCTCCAGATCCATAACCGCTTTGAATCAGAGGTCCGCTAAGTATTGATATAGCGTAGGAGGCCCTGGCAGCCTGCGGCTGCCAGGGCCTCCTACGCTACGTTCCCCAAATATATGCGTTTCGGTCAAAAGTTTGCATCTTTCTCTTTAGCTCTCTATAATGCAGGGAAGAGACCCTGCCCTGCCGCAGGATCGCCGCGGCAAACAGCTCACAATCCGGGATGGTAGTATGACACAGACAGCAGTCGATCCAACAATACAAGATCTCGATGAGTACGGTTACCCAACACGACCCGACGCCCAGCGCAAGCTGCGCAACGCGGTCGTCCATACCAGCCGTCGCCTCGTGCTAGGTGGCATTTCCCTGGCCCTGGGAAGTGTGGGAGCCTATCTCAAACTGCGTGCTTTTGGGCAAGCGCGACCACCTCTCTCGCCTCAGACGTTCCATCCCAAACGCATTCTGGTCATCCGCGTCGATCTTATTGGCGATCTGGTTATGTCTATGACTGTGGTGCGCCAGTTGAAGCGGACCTACCCTGAGGCGGAGATCGACCTGCTGGCCATTCCTTCTAGCGCATCCATTGTGCGCGGAGATCCCGATATCACGCAACTTCTGACCTATGATCCCAATATCTGGCGCCGCCCCAAAGCCCTGCTACAAACACGCAACTGGCGCGAGGCCCAGGCCCTACGCCAGCAGATGCGCGAACGAGACTATGACCTGGCCGTTAGCGTCTCTGGCCCCTGGGCCAGTATCCTCTCTGTGCTCAGCCGCGCACCGCGACGCGTTGGCTTTGGCGCGGAGGGCTATCCCGGTTTTATGACAGAGAGTGTCCCTGGCCGTCACTGGGCCGAGGGAGAGCGGAAACACGAAGTCGATTACTGCATGGAGCTGCTACATGCCTGTGGCGCCACCCTTGACCAGGAGTCGCGTGTACCCACCCTGCATGTCACGCCAAAGAGTGAGCAAGAGGTCGCCGACCTGCTCCAGGTGGAGGGCATAGATCCACAGAAACCGCTGGTTGCCTGCCAGGTTAGCTCACACAATGGCTATGCAAAACGCTGGCCGATCCCCTACTGGGCGCGTCTCATAGAGCGCCTGGTAAACGAGGATGGCATGAACGTCGTCCTGACCGGGGCCCCTAAGGATCAGCCATTAATTGAGGCAATGCTCAAACGCACGCACGCGCATATGTATAATTTTGCTGGCAAGACCAATCTGCCTCAACTGGCGGCCCTGCTTAAGCACGCTGATATCGTCATCTCTGGCGATAGTGGCCCCATGCATATTGCCGCCGCCGTTGGCTCAGAGTTAATCGCCATTCATGGCCCAACTGATCCCCAGATGAGCGGCCCGGTGAGTCCTCACGCCACAGTGCTACGCAGCGACATCTGGTGTAGCCCCTGCTACTTCGCCAAGGGGCCTGCCAACTGCCGCTTCCATACGACGCAGTGTATGAAGGATATTTCGCCCGAACAGGTACACTCCGCCGTCCTTAGCAAACTGGTGGACGCTCGGACACATACGCAGGAGTCCAGCCAGTCTCTTCAGGGAGGAAACGCATGAGCCAGCAACACCAGCCAATACGCACCAACGATCCCTCTCTGCCAGCCTCGGTATCCGCGAACTTCGCCGAAGAAATGGCCTGCTTTGGACGCGTTATTCATGGTGCGGAGCTGCGAGAGGATGCGGAACTGCTCTGGTTCGCGGTCACCCCTACGCTGAATGGCGTCTTGCGTTCGCGCTTCACATCAGACGACCCCGCATACATCAAACAACGCATCCAGGCTCTCATTGAGTACTATACGAAACGCCAGGCCAGAAGCTTCGGCTGGACACTTTATCTAGCCTCACAGCCAGCGCACCTGAAAGAGTCATTATTGGCCCAGGGCTTTACCCATGTCTACGACAATGCGATTATGACACTCGCACTATCCGCTCGTGAACAGAACGTAATTTCATCGCCAACCTTAGCCATTCAGGAAGTCAGCAATGCGCAGGAACTACAACAGCTCTGCGATGTTGTACAGATCGCCTTTGCATCAACGACGGATAGGATAAAGCTCTACTACCAGACGTATCTCGCCTCTGGTTTCGGCCCGGGCCATGCCTGGCGCCACTTTACTGGCTCGCTTGATGGTCGCGTGGTTGCTAGCGCCTCGCTCTTGCTCTCCCATGGTGTGGCAGGTATTTATGGCATTGGCACGCTGCCCGAGGCACGCCGCCAGGGCGTTGCCGCCAGCATGATACTTCATGTCCTTAATGAGGCAGAGCGCCTGGGTTATCACGTCGCGACCCTCTCTCCAACCGAGCAGAGCAAACGTCTCTACCAGCGTATTGGCTTTCGTACGCTGGGGCAGAAATCTTTTTATAAGCGGAGCCTGGCATGAACAATGCACGAACACACGAGACCACTGAGCCAATACACTCATCCATCACCCTGGCTCCAGATGCGCGCATCCTGGTCGTGAAGCTGGCGGGCCTCGGTGACCTGCTCCTCGCGACTCCGGCCTTGCGTGCTCTACGCGAGAGCTACCCCCGGGCACGTATCGACTTGCTGGTCACTCCCGATTCCGCGAGCCTCCTGAAGGGCTGGCCTGTGATTGATAACATTATCGTGCTGGATAAATATCTCTTCGACTACCCACAACAGATCATCAAGCATCCAAGCAATTTAAAGCGCCTCGCAGATATCTTCAAACCTTTGCGCGAGGGACATTATGACGCGGTCCTGCTCTTCCACCACCTGACACTGCGCTTTGGACGCCTGAAACACCAGGCCCTGATGCGGGCCACGGGCGCGAAGTGGCGCGTTGGTCTCGACAATGGGCATGGCTGGTTTCTCAATGTCCGGGTCAAGGACGAGGGCTTTGGCGCTATGCATGAAGCGGAATACAATATGGCGGTCGCGGCCGCGGTTGGCGCGACTATCCACACGCCAAAGCTAGAAATTCCGCTCAGTGAAGCCGAACGCGAAGCGGCGCGCGAACTGGTCTATGACGCAAGCGTGCCAGAGGCGGCACCCCATCCAATTATCGCCATACATCCGGGAAGCGGCGGCTATAGCACGGCGCGTCGCTGGGCACCAGAGCGCTTCGCCCAGCTTGCCAACACGCTGTACAAAGAGACCGGGGGTCAGTTGCTGCTAGTTGGAGGGCCTGAAGAAGTCGAGCTACATCAACAGATTATGAACCAGCTTCACTCGGGCGTTCCGGTGCGTAGCCTGGCGGGGAAGGGCAATATTAAGGTTGCAACCGCTGTGCTGGAGCTAGCGGACCTCTTTATCGGCAATGACGCGGGCCTGGCCCACCTGGCGAGCGCCGTGGAAACGCCCGTGGTCGCCATCTTTGGCTTGACCAACTATAAGGCCTGGGGACCCTACACCGGCGATAGGAAAGACCTGGCTACGATTGTCCACCTCGATCTCCCCTGTATGCCCTGCTTCTATCGTGGGCATCAGCTCGGCACGCCCGAAGGTTGCGCGACACGTGACTGTCTGACACAGCTTGGCGTCGAGCCTGTCGCCGCCGCCGCCCGCCGCATGCTCCGCCTTCACGGCAAATGGCACGGTGCCACATCCACTGCTACAGAATAGCAATTTTACATAAAGAAAGGGGTATGGTGATAGGCTGGCGGAGTCAGCCTATCACCATACCCCTTCCTCTTGTTATAACTCGGAAGGCTGAGCCTGGGCACGCTGGATGGGACGCGTGAAATTGCCAAGTGCGACCTCAGGAATCTCGCGCCGAAGGATTTCAATGAAGGCCTTCATTCCTAGCGCCTTCCCCATGCTGTCCAGGTCAGGCATGCGTGGAAGCAAGACCTCTGGATCAATATTGAGGTTGCGCAGTTGGATCAGGCGCAGGCCCGTCTCGCGCGCAAGGGTCAGGAGCGCCTCGATCTCGCGTTCGCGGTCGATCATCCCTGGGAAACAGAGCAGGTTGATCGAGGTATACAGCCCCTCTTCATGAGCACGCTTCAGTGATTCTTTGACATCCTCAAAGCGATAGCCGATGGGGCGATAATAGGCGGTGTAGGTTTCGGGATGCCCGGAGATGGTGCTGACACGAATCGTATCCAGGCCCGCGTCATATAAGCGCTGCAACCAGCGGGGATTACTACCGTTGGTGTTGATATTAATGACGCCCTGCTTCGTTTGTGCGCGCATCGCCGTAATGGCGCACTCGATCCGCTTCCACTGCATGAGGGGTTCGCCCTCGCAGCCCTGCCCAAAGCTTACGATGGCCTCTTCGGCGCTCTCCAGGTGAGGGACCGCAACCTCTACAATCTCCTCAACCGTGGGGATAAAGTCCAGACGGTCCTGAGGTGAGATCAGGTCCTCTTCTTCCTGTTTAGAGATACACCCAATACAGCGCGCGTTACATCCGGGCGACACGGCGATAGCCATCTCCCAGCGCTCAAGGAACAGGTTACTGGCGGTGGGACAGGAGTAATCCAGGGCGCAATGGGCGTGCTGGCGCACGACACGGTTTTCGGGGAAGGCCTCAAGTTTGGCATTTACCGCGTGCTCTAGCTTCTTGCGCGGAAACGAACGAGGGTGCCACTTATGGGGATCATCCGTCTTGACGGCGGCTACGTAAAGTTCGCCGTTTATGGAGGCAACAGCACTATAGCCAAAGAAGGGCAGAGGCTCGGTCCCCGGTACCTTTTCATACTCTGGCAACAGGGTACGCGTATATCCAATGGGCAAGAGAGCCGCTACGGCCCAGCCCCTGTTCGCTGCCAGCACCTGTCGCTCACCAGTCTTCTTGAGTCCAACCGCGAGACGATCCGGCATCATCGAAAGCGTCACTCCGTCTGGCAAGGGTATTAAGTCTCTGGCTTCCAATGGCTTGCCACCAAAGGCGAGCGCCTGTAGCCGCGTCTCTTCGCGAATCTCTCCATCTGGAGTACTGTAAAGCAAATGTGGAACTGGCATGCTGATCCTTTATTTTACCTCGGTTACAGTCGGTTTTACTATTTTAAAAAGCATCAACCCGGAGCTAATGCATGGGAGGTGGTGTCGCCGGAATACGAGGGCTTGTCGGACGCTCGTCCATAAGATCCTCGTCGTAAATACGGGGGAAGCCACCTGTGATTCCAGTCTGCGCGCTGGCTGCGACCCGTTGCTCCAACAGCCGTGCATCCTCATAGACGAAGCTGAGTAAAATATGCTCACCACGCATACTCTGACAGACATGACGAATGCGTGGATGCTCGGCTTCCATCCAGGCATTGATCATCGCTTCCAGTGCGGACATGCTGTCGCCACACTCCGCGCTATCAAAGCCTTTAAACTTATACACAATTCAATTCCTTTCGCTGTCATCACCACGGATCTTTAGATGGATCTTCAGTCATGCCTCAATCGCCTCGTCATTACCTGATCGCAGGCTATTGTATCATCATAACTCATATTTTTCCAGCCTCTCACCAGAGAGGCCCAATTAGGCAAGTTTTACAGGTACGCCCAGTTCTTTAAGCTGCGCGAAGAAATGGGGATAGCTCTTGGCAATATGCTCGCTACCAGTCAGAGCCAGGCCCTGACGACAACGCATGCCTACAATTGCCAGGGCCATCAGGAGGCGATGGTCATTGTGTCCGTCCACGGTCACACCCCCCTCAATCCCTTGCGGCCGACCACGTACAATAATTGCGTCACGCTGAGGTGTGACATCGCAGCCCGCACGTCGTAGCTCTGCACACAGATCGTCAATACGGTCTGACTCTTTGTAGTGCAATGTCTCGATATTGTAGAAGACACTCTCCCCCTGGGCAAAACAGGCCGCGGCAACCAGCACTGGGATACAGTCAATGATGCGATCACCATCCACGCGAACCCCCTGGAGGGTAGTTCCTCCCCGTACCGTTACCTGCTCGTCAGCGATATCCAACTGGGCGCCCATAGCCTGGTAAGCCGCCAGCAGGGCGTCGCCAATCTCGTCTCCGGGCTTCAAGCGGTTTAATACCAGTTCACTTGCTGGATCAGTCGCGCTTATGCAGGCTGAGATCAGCGCCGCCGCGGAAGGATAATCGCCTGGTAAGATATACTCTCGCGCTTGATACTGCTGCTTGCCTGGAACCGATAGGTGACTCAAGTCAGCCGAGTGCTCAAACTGGATGCCAGCCTCGTGCAATACCTGCAAGGTAGAGCGCACAAAGGGCTGCGATTTTAAGCCATCAATAATCTCGATCTCCAGACCCTCTGGAAGAAGCGGGGCCAGAAAGAGCAAGGCGCTGATATACTGCGAGCTACGCGCACCCGAAATACGCACCTTGCCACCATGTAGAGCGCTTCTCCGCAAGGTGATGGGGAGGCATCCCTCTGCTCCCTCCGCCTGATACGTTGCGCCCAGCGTACTCAATGCCTCCAGTAGCTCGCGATTGGGGCGTTTCCCCAGAGACTGCGGGTGATCGGTTACAAAGGTAATTTCGGGCAGACAGGCACCCAGACCCAGCAATAAACGCAGGACGGCGCCCGCGTTCCCCACATTCAAGGTGACGGTGTCTGCGGCCTGCGGATAGCCTACACCCTGCACACGTAATATGGTCTCCTCCGCATCTACCCAATCTAATTGAGCACCCAAGGCCCGGCAGCCACGAAAAAGGGCCTCACTATCGTCGCTCTGAGCGGGATAGTAAACCATGCTTGTGCCTTTAGCAAGCGCGGCCGCTAGCACATAACGCAAGGTGAAATACTTCGATGAAGGCAGTTCGGGCTTACCCTGTATGCGAGACGCCTCCTCTATCGCGATACGTACATCGGTGCCAACCAGTGATCGCAATTCTTCGTGTACCATATGTCTCTCATTCTCAATCTACAAATACTATGTCATTTGTTTCCGTGCAGAAGCATACGTCTTCAGTAACCAGCACTCCCAGATCAATTGTTGCCTTATCATATCATTTGGAACAAGAGTTGTCTCTTCTCTGGCATCATTTACAGAGTGCGCAAGCTTCATTCAGGGAGCTATTTGTAGATAACGTTTATCACATCTCCCTGGCAGGGATGTAATTTGTAGAGCATAACACCACACTTTTCCTCTGATATAGCATGCACAAAGTTATGACATATTGCTTACAATATATACTAAAAATACTTACATATTTACACGTAACATTGCAAAATGATAGTATGCAGCAATTCATTGATAATATACAAATATTTTGTTATAATCGTATTATTACATGTTACAGCTATTTTCCCAGGAGGCAAATATATCGTGCAACATGCAAATGTGGCCATTATAGGAGCAGGCATTGTAGGACTGGCAACCGCATATGCCTTACTACGCGCAGGTATTAAGGATGTCTATGTTTTAGAGCAATACACTGTCGACCACGCGCGCGCCACGTCTCACGGTCCCTCACGCCTACTGCGCTTTGAGTATGGATCAGACACCCTCTACCCACGTATGGTTCAACAGAGCTTACAGGCCTGGAGGCGCCTGGAACGCCACAGTCGTGCCACCCTCTATACGCGAACTGGCGTCCTTGTGCTGGGGCAGGAAGAGGACAACTATACGCTCCCCGCCTACCACATACTCCAAGAGCAGGGCATCCCCATTGATCTCCTCTCACAAGAGGACTGCCATATGCTCTTTCCTCAATTCAATACCCAGGGATATGACCGCTTCACCTATAACGTTGATGCGGGCCTGCTGCACGCATCAACCTGCCTACAAACCCTCAAACAACTTATTCTCGACATGGGTGGTAAGATCATTGGTAACTGCCGTGTGAAACACATCGTCAATGAAAATTCACGCCTGCCTATTCGCCTGCTATTAGAGAATGGGCGCGACCTGCTGACCGAAAGGGTCGCCTTAACGACTGGTCCCTGGATTCAGCATATCCTTGGTGACCTGCGCCTGCCCATTACAACGACGCGCCAGTATGTGCTCTACTTTACCGATGTTCCTAGCACAGCCTTTGCGCT
Organism: Ktedonobacter sp. SOSP1-85; assembly: GCF_016587415.1. Taxonomy (GTDB): domain Bacteria; phylum Chloroflexota; class Ktedonobacteria; order Ktedonobacterales; family Ktedonobacteraceae; genus Ktedonobacter. Next base: position 1,704,777 of record NZ_BNJI01000001.1, read on the forward strand.
CCACACATTTCCAGCTTTTATCGCGAATGATCTCTATGGTTTTCCCTTGCATACCACTAGCACCAGGGGCTATAGTTCCACCTGGTTAAAGGCCACTTCCCACGCCTTTGGCACCCCAATTGATCCGGATATGCCACCCACTATTGAACAGAGTATTATCGCGCAGATAGCACAAAAAGTACGAAACCTGCTCCCAACCCTGCAAGACGCGCGCCTGGCCCATGTTGATACATGCATGTACGATGTCAGCCCCGACGAAGATTTTATTCTCGACTACCACCCGCGCGACGCACGCATTGTCTTTGCAACTGGACTCACAGGGCATGGCTTTAAATTTGGCCCACTACTGGGAGAAATTCTTGGCGCCTTGCTCTATCAGCAAGCCCCCTCTATCCCCCTGGAGCGTTTTCGCCTGGCGCGTTTCTCGGCCTATCCCCTTGAGCAAGCATCTTCGGTTGCGTAAACAAGGCACTGTATACAAAATAACCAGCTGTCATAGCCGACAAGCCCTGGAGAGGAAACCTGATTCTGCTCTACCTTGACATATGGAGGCTGGAGTTCGTCTACCAGGTCCTCTCCAGAGAAACACATTACCGCTCGAACGCCTAAAACGCGTAGCCTAGTCCCTGGCGACTGGTTGTAAAGACCGGGATACCGTTACGCCAATCGATCTCCAGGTACTTGCGTGTATTCATCAAGTCAGGAAGATGCTTCACGACGGTTCGCGTCGCCGTATCAATGACGTCGCCGGAGTCGCCAACATAGACATAGCGTCCATCACGGCTATGCAGCACCCAGCCCTCGCGCAAACAATCATACACGCAGGGCGTCTCTTCGCCCTGGAAAGCTGTTAATTTGATATCAGCAACCTTACGCGGGGCACGTTCGGGGAGACCACTTACGTCAAAGACATGCACATAGCTATTGGGGGCATCAACAATATACACTTCTTTCTCATCGGGGGAGAGAGAGATACCGTGGCTGGGTGCCGACATATGCAGCCCATCTACAAAGCCCTCGGCTGGAACACTATAGAGCAACTGGCCCGTCTGCAAATCGCTCACCTCAAAACCAAGGAAATGGGAGGCAGTTGTAAAGACTAGCGTCTCCTTGTTGTTCACGGTAAAGGGCCTGACGCCATCTTTGAGTGGTCCCACCTTCTTCACAACCTTGTTGCTCGCAGTATCCACTACATAGAGTTGATTATTGTTCAGCGCGCCCAGATAGGCATACTTCCCACTCAGGCCCACGACCGTGTTATGACCCGCAGCTCCGCCGCCAACCTGAATCGCCTGGAGAACCGCTCCATCACGAGCGCGCAATACATGCCACAAACCCTGATACTGGTTAGAACCACCCGGCATATAAATCGACTTGCCATCAGGGGTAATCGCCATGCTATCGATACCGAAGTCGTAGCTTTTCGTCCACACCACCCTATCATGCAGCAAATCATATTTCAGCAGTGAACCGTCGCCATGCGCACCACCATTACCACCATAACTGATGAAGAGGCTAGCAGTCAATGGATCGGCAACCACACCTCGCCCACTTTTGAGCATGGGCAGAGCAATATGCCTGACAAACGCATGCGCGCGGTCGATATCGTAGACATCTATGCCCCCATCGGGAATGACATAGAGATAATGCCTGGTCAGGACCGACGCTCCCTGCGCCCCGGCCTGATTGGAACGCACCATTACAAATACTAACCCGGCCAACACAATCAGCAAGAGGGAGCAAACGAGTAACAAATTCTTATATTTGCGTAATATAGCCATAAACAACCCTTTCCACATCTTTCTGCCAGTGCCAGCGTGAGGCAATATTTGTTATCTAATATTTGCTATCTACAGGAGGTTTGCAGCGAAGGAAGTTCCCTACCATCCCGGCCCAGCACTAGCATTGCAAGTTTACATATAGGACTTTGTTCAAACGATGGATAGAAATATTTTCGTTCTCATCATATAAAACTCTAGAGTTTGAGGGGGAGTAACTTGCATGAAAATAAATACATGCAAAACGCAACTTTTGTGAAGCTCTGGAAATTTAGCCGCAAGGAATTGACATTACAACCAGGGTATGGTAGTTTATAGGTGCTACAAGCACCCATAGCTCAGCGGATTAGAGCATCGATCTTCGGAATCGAGTGTCGGGGGTTCGAGTCCCTCTGGGTGCGTTTTTTTATGCCCTTTTACAAATGCACTTTTTTTGTATTAAGTATTATCAACGTATATCTTGATGCACGCGTAGATCTAGTTTGGCTCTCGGAGCGTATTGACGTGCGCCGCTATACATGTTATTATTGCCCAGGCATTTCCTTCCTTTACACAAATCAATGACTCAATTCGGCCTTTATTATCACCAAATATCCTGAACGGTCAGGATGTTCCCATCCCTTTTATCAGGGTGCTATTCCGCGTTCTTTGGCTACTTCAAAAAACAATACCAAGGGGTTACAGGTGTATACCGTTACTCTCACTGCACTCAACCGCATGTTACGCGACTATAGCTACAACGGCTGGGGCTACGCCACCTTGCCCGCAGGTATTGGGCACATTCAGGAGCCATGCCGTATCGTGCTCTCCATCTACCAGGGAGAGATTAAGACTTGTTACATTGCCGGGAAAGATGGGCAGGTCCTTATGACTGGGAAAGAGGCCCAGGGCCTGATTGAGCAAGCCACCTCCCTTAGCTGGTCACTCAAGTCTTACCAGGACCCGGAGACCCCTGCCCCCTCCCATCCCGCCATTAAATCCTCTTCGCCAGACCGCACGACCCGCCCCATTCCCGCTCTTCACCTGCCCGCTCCTGCGCAAGCAAGGCCCCAGGTCCCAGCAATGGAGCCACGCGTGACACGGCCCTTGCCAGCGATACGCCCACCACAGGCGACACAGATCTACCCCCTGCGCGCCAGAGAGATCCCCTTTACCGAACTCTCACGCTGGCCGCGCAAGTGGCGTCAAATTTATATGCTCGCCAATGGCAACATGACCATTGATAAAATCGCGACTATGCTCACACTCTCACCCCAGGATATGCGCGGCATCTTGCAGACAATGATCTCGCAGGGCGTAATTATCCTGCGCCAGTCCTCTTAATCAGTCTTGCTCGTTGCTGGGGTGACGCCATTGGAATTGTTATCGTGGCACGGCCAGTACAGTACATGTACTGGCCTCTCCATGCCTACCTGCCGATCTCGGCCTCTAATTCATCGACAAATTGACGGGCCAGGCGACCAGAACGGCCAACTCGTTGGCGCTCCCACTGCAAAGCCCGGCTACGCAGCTCCTCTTCCTCAAGCTCTAGCCCTCGCTGCCGCGCTAACCCCTGAGCAATCTGTAGGTACTGCTCCTGGCTGGGTGCGCTAAATGTGATCCGCAAGCCAAAGCGATGCACTAGCGATTGCTTCTCATCCATCGTGTCGCGCCAGTTTACCTCTTCAGTGGGTTTGCTACGATCAGTATGTAGCTCGCGTACCAGGTTAAGCCGATTGGTCGTCGCGTAGATGAGTACATTTTGTGGACGAGCCTCTGCCGTCCCTTCAAGGAGCATCTTTAATACTTTATACTCGGTTTCATGCTCTTCAAAGGAGAGATCATCAATAAACACAAGGTAGCTCGGCGCGCGCTGGCGCAATTGCGCCACGATCTGTGGCAGATCACCAATATACTCCCTGCGTACCTCGACCAGGCGCAGCCCCTGGTCAGCGTAGGTATTGATCAGCGCCTTTACGCTCGATGACTTCCCCGTCCCTGGCGGCCCATAAAGCAGGGCATCATGTGCCGGCATACCGGCGAGAAAACGCTCAGTATTTGCCTTGAGTTTGCGCAGTTCCCGCTCATAGCCTACAAAATTGTCGAGATGAATAGCGTCGGGATGAGCAATTCCTTCAAGGGTCTGCGTATTTCCCTGCCAGCGTAGGACAGCATAGCGAGCCAGCGCGCCTGTCCCCTGGCGCGCCCAATGCATTTCCAGCATGTCTGCCAGTTCACTCCAGTCCGCCAGCTCAGCAATCTGGTGTATAAGAGCGGCTCGCCCACTCTTATGCCCTGACTCCTGAACTGTTCCCAGGTCAAGCCAGGGTTCCCAGGCATCGCGTAACATGGGCATCGTCTCACCCACCACGCTTTGCACTGCTTCCCACACCACCTCAGCCGAGAGGGCGAAGAGTCGCTGTAGCGCCTTCAACTCACGCTCGGCCTGGCGATGCAGCGTAGCCGAAATCCGCGCCTGACTCCCCAACCATGCGCGCCCCCGCCGCTCGACCTGAGCCGTCCAGGGATTTTCATCCTCAAGCAAGCGGCCCACCATGTGGGCCTGCCAGGCATCTGACAGTTCTGTTGTTATATACACATGCTCTGATGCAGCCAATGCGTAAAAGACCTCGCTATAGGCCGAAGCAACCTGCATAGGCACCTGCTCGGCACCTGCTAAAAGCCGTAGTAGGTGTAAGAAGGCCTGCCCTGGTTCATCATTAAGAACATGTTTTAAAAGCGCCAGCCCCTGCGCGCCATACAGTGCCTCTTGCATCGCCGAGGCGATGCGTTTATTAACCAGAAAAGAGGTCGTCACATTTTTGCCTTGCATTGTTGTCATACATTAACCCCGAATCACTCTTTTTTTTGCCTCTATAACCACATGTTGTACCACACGAACTCTCTGGCTACCAGTAAAGCATCCTCCCTATGGGAAACTTTTCTTTTGAAGAAGGCCCTTCGCGCCCGCACATCCCTTCCGCGAAGGCGAGCGTAGCAAGCCGAAGTAAGAACCAGCAGAAATTTGGAAGGCCCTGTACTCTTGGCAGCAAGCATACACAAATTTCGATGCAGGTGATACAATACTTGCTATCGTTTTGGGAACCTTCCCTTCTCAATGTCTTGCATAACTTGAGAGGGGAGCTATGAATTTTTTGTTTTTTCCAATTTTTTTGTCGAATGTCGATAGTAGAGGTACAACACTGTTGTAAAAAAGCTTTCTTTCCTGATATATCCAATGTCTATATATCAGAGGACTACAATGATGGTAGAGCGATAGCCAAATCCGGCTGTTATGCCTAGCACCTGCCTACTTCTATGCATATATCAGGGAAGACGAAACTACTATTTTTACGGACAGGCTACGTCTATTAGTAGAAGGCGTATCTGCTCTGCAACAGCTCTCACCAGGGCACATATGAAAAATATTGTGTAGCGTCACCGAACCCAACGTATATTCGTTAAGAAAAACGTATACACTTGGCGTTTAATCTCATCCATTGCAAAAGGAGTTTGTCATGCCAGGGGATGTTTTTCCACCAGCGGCAAAGGGCCCACAGAATACGACCATTTTGATTGTCGAAGATGACGCCGATATTGGTCAGTTCTTACAGCAACTCATCGAAGAGGAGACCCCCTATACCACTAGACTGATTGATAACGGTCTAAAAGCATTGGAAGAGGCTCCTCGTATCGACCCCTGCTTGCTGCTTCTCGATTATCGCCTGCCAGGCATTAATGGGCTTGAATTGTATGACCGTTTACAAGAGTATCATGCATTGCACAATATCCCGACTATTATGATGAGCGCGACCCTCCCGGTTGAAGAATTAGGCAAACGTGGCATCTATCAGCTACGCAAGCCCATGGATATTGGGAGTGTCATTCGAATGATTACACACGCCCTTGCAACCTCAGAAGAGAAGGCGTTATCCTGATATTGTCCTTTGTCCAGGAAGAGGGACACATGGGGTATAAGCCTCCTGCTCACCCCTCTTCCTGATATACATTTTCCTTCCTCGCCTTTTGCCTCTCTCCCCACTCCAAGGACTTCGTCAGCGAAAAGTCGTATCACCTTTTTCGTCTTCTCGTTCGTTATTTATATAGAGAGGCAAGCAACCCCAGCCATATTGGCATTTCTTCAAACACTTAAGCATATACTTGACACTCTTGATACAATACGACTAGTATGTTTTTTTAGTGTCTCTTCTTCTCTATTGTGGATTGGGGCTTGTTTTATAGGTCAGACATGCATCTGACCTATCTCTGGCGCAAGGCAAAAACATCTAATCAACCGGCACCTGCTCACCCTATCTGAAGGCGAGAGTCCTGTGCCGTAGTTCCGATGAGAGGAAATGGGGGTGTGCATGCAGCCATTATTCCACGACTCGCAGAGGCGAGACCCCGTCCAGAGGCAAGGGACGGCTAAGGCCCAACCAGGTAATAATCAGGAACAAGCAGACCAGTGGGCTGTCCTGCACCACGAGGTCCAGGGCAAACAATTCCAGCAGCACGATGAGCCTACGCGTGCTGAATGGGAGCGGCGTGACACCGACGAGAATCCTGCCTCCTCCTCCTCATCTTACTTTGGCACGGTAGATCCTGAGTATGATGTTGATATTGTGGTCGTTGGTGTTGGTGGTGGTGGTATGAATGCTATTAACCGTATGATCAATACCAATGTACGCGGCGTACGCTATATGGCCTTAAATACAGATGCCCAGGTACTGGCGCTCTCACAAGCGTCAGAGCGTATTTGTTTGGGACAGCATCACACCAAGGGTCTGGGCGCAGGCGGCAACTCCGCAGTAGGCATGCGTGCCGCGACCGAGAGCGCAGCCGAAATTCGCGCAGCCTTGGGTGAGGCCGATATGGTATTTATCGCCGCCGGCATGGGCGGTGGTACTGGCACGGGCGCGGCCCCCATCGTCGCTTCCATTGCCAAAAAAATTGGCGCGCTCACCATTGGTATCGTTACTCTGCCATTCTCCTTCGAGGGGACACGCCGCCGTCGCATCGCTGATCAGGGCCTAGCCGAACTCAGTAAAGAGGTTGACGCCCTTATCACCGTTCCCAATGATCGCCTCCTGACCACGGTCGCGCGTGACTATAGCCTCTCGGATGCTTTTAAAGTGGCTGACGATGTGCTACGCCAGGGCGTTCAGGGTATCGCCGAGGTCATTAACGTGCCTGGCATGGTCAACGTTGATTTTGCCGATGTGCGCAGCGTCTTGCATGAGGCGGGAACTGCGTTGATGAGCATTGGACAGGGTCAGGGGCGTAACCGGGCACAACTTGCCGCCGAAGAGGCCATCGCGGGTGGCTTCCTGAATGTGACTATCCGTGGCGCGAAACGCGTGCTTTTCAATATCAGTGGTGGCGAAGATATGACCCTCTTCGAGATCAATGAGGTCGCTGAACGCATTGGCGCCGCCATCGATGATGCCGCTGATATCACCTTTGGCGCGGTTATTGATCCTACGCTCCGCGATACCATTCGTGTGACGCTGATCGCCGCTGGTATGGAGGAGATTCCGACCGCGCGTCTCCAGGCAGTCCGTCTCGGGCATACCGCTGCGCGCTCAAACTCCCTTACGGGAACAGGACAGGTGGTGCAAAACACGCCTCCTTATCAGCCGCCAGCGGCCCCTACCGCGCCCAAGCCGCCTTCTCGGACAGCTCAGCAGCAGCGAGGAACGCAGCTCCCTGAACGAAGACAGGCCAGTTCAACATCACCACGGATGCCATCCCTGCCCAACGCCGCTGACCAGCGTCCCATGCCCTCCAGGCAACCAGCCCCGGGACAACCCATACGGTCGGGACAGCCAGGGCAACCAGCTCCGGAGCAACGGACACAGCGCAGCTTGAATGATTTACGCGGCCTGCGTGGTCTGGGACGCCGGCAGGAGCTACGCAGATACGCTGGCGATGCCGATGACGAGGACATCATTGATGTTCCTCCCTTCCTCAAACGTCACGAGTAAACAAGCGTCAAGCAGAAGCGGAGCAATTCAAGCTTGAATTGCTCCGCTTCTGCTTGACGCTTCTACATCTATGGCGATACTGTGGCAGCGCTATGTGGCACGCTAGATACGCGAGCAGAGAAGAGAGAACACACAACGTTCCTCATACGCCTCGGCTATTCCTTAGCGTCAGCAGCATTAGTGGAAGAACGCCCTTTCTCTCCCCCCTTTTTCCCAATCTTCGAGTAAAATTCCGAACCTTGCTGACGTTTGGTGGATTCACCACCTTTTTTCCCAATCTCAGCATAGAACTGTGGGCCGCGTTTCTCTTTGACTGTCTCGCCACCCTTCTTCCCAATTTTCGAGTAGAACTCGGGGCCATACTTTTCGCGCACGGCCTGTCCGCCATGCTTGGCTTTTTGTGATCCAGGTTCAGGTCCACGCTTGTTATTTGCCATGGAAAGTCCCGCCTCTCTTTAACTTCTTTACCACATTCTCCCAACTACATTGCGGTGAGACACCCTAGATCAGAACACCCCGTATCATCCTACTGCGAACGTTGTCCACGCGCATGTGCCACGCGATTGGCGATCATCCCTGCCGTAATGCCAGCGCCCACGCCATTATCAATATTTACCACGGTCAAGCCAGGCGCACACGTCTGCAACATCGATAATAGCGCCGCCACACCCTTGCCACCCATACCATAGCCCACTGATGTCGGCACTCCGATAACCGGTACAGGAGCCAGGCCAGCTATGACAGATGGTAACGCACCATCCATACCAGCTACTACAAGAATCGCATCTACATCTTCCGCCAGCAACGCGCGCAAAGGCTCGATCAACCGATGCAATCCCGCCACACCTACATCATAGATGCGTGTCACCCGACAGCCCATCTCCTCGGTAATCATCGCGGCCTCTTCCGCAACAGGAATGTCGGATGTCCCCGCGCTAATCACTCCCACCTTGCCATCCGTGACGCGCTTGTTATACTCAGGAGCATAAATCACCATCATATGTGAGGCTTCCTGATAGCGCATTTCATAGTGCTCGAAAGCCGACCGTACGGCCTCCAGTGAGCGCGCAGGCATCCTACTAATAATCGCCCGCCCCGTTCCTGCCAGTAATCCACGCGCCATGGCAAGAATTTGCTCGGTCTCTTTGGTCTCGCCAAATATAACCTCAGGGGCACCCTTGCGTCTCTCTCGTCCAGCATCAGGACGGGTCTCCATCACAGATGAGACATCGCAGTGTACTGAGTCCTGTGTTCCTTGTGGCGCCTCGTTGATCTGCTTCAACGGTGCCACCTGCTCAGCCATGTGTGCCGCGTCCTTGTCACGCTGCCCATCCTGTACATCACTGAGCAATTGACCTAATAAGTCGAGTTGTTCTTCAATTTCACGATTCACTCAAATCACCTGGGTTCCCTGGCTTACTCACACCAGAGAGAACATGTGCTCCATGCCTAAAAAAACATGGATCTAATGTTTTCCCATAGTGGTAATGATGTGACTGTCGTGCAACATTTACAGTGTAACACAGCCAATCACAATCAGCAAGCCAACAGTAGTACATTCTTATTTAAAAACGTTGAAAAGAAGCAATTCTTTATCTAAGAAGCTTAGCTGCTCCAAGGCCTTCACGCCTTCAGGACATGTACCGCTCTCCTTTCTCTACTGCCTCCGGCTCTAAAAAGCACTTTCTTCCTCGTCTGCGCTATGCTATACTATGTTGTGTTCAGACGCTTCAGGTGGTGGATGATATGTGGATGATGTGGAGATGAACAATCCTTCCCCCTCACCCTCCACTGCCGCCGGCCTTCCGGCATGTGCTCCGGATTAGCTCTTTTTTTGCGTGAGACAGATTACTATGCTATTTCTTCACTCAGCCAGGGCCTGGTTTCTGGCAAGTCTAACGCTGTTGTTCTGCAGCCTGCCCTGCCTCGTCGCCTGTAGTGCTACGGTGACTTCGTCAGCTGACGCGGAACAAACCCATACCATGACCATCAACCAGGACTTTCAACAAGATACGCTCGCCACGACCAGTCCCGCCTATCGCTGCGGCGCCTGGGCTTCAAATAACGCGCCCGTGTCTTCCGGTACCATCACTATCTATGCTCGCCTGACGCATGATGTGGCGGGCGTGGCTGGTATGGCTGCGACCGCGACGGTCCATTTTCGCTATGGCGATGTTGTCCTTACACAACATCCAACCAGCGATACTGGCGGCTATGTCAGCTTTACCCTCCCCCTGTTAGGGCGTCAACCAGTGGGCATACCCGCGACAGCCGATGTTGTCTTTACCCTTGGGCAGGAGACGCTGACCTGCGCGCCAGCATTTTTTACTCCTGAGTGAGGACCTGGCAGACAGGGCAAAAGTGCGTGCTGCGCTGGGCGACAACGATACGCTCAATTAGCGTACCACAACGTGTGCAGGGTTTACCAGCCTGTTTGTAGACATATACATGGTTATAATTATCGCCTGCCTCGCCCCAGAGATCACGGTAGGAACTAAACGAGGTTCCACCATGTTCAATACCCTTGAGCAGGACTGACACTACCGCCTCGTGCAGGCTGGCAATCTCCTGCGATGTCAGACTGTTAGCAGCGCGACGTGGATGAATCCTGGCATGAAAAAGCGCTTCGTCGGCATAGATATTGCCGACGCCCGCGATCACGGTCTGATCCAGCAACACCTGCTTGATCGGGCTCCGGCGATGAGCAAGCGCCTGGGCCAGTCCCTCAATGCTAAAGGCCTCGCTCAATGGCTCAGGTCCCAGCCCCCTGAGCGCCTCCTCTTCCTGAGAACGCTGCCAGAGCGAGACGCGCCCGAATTTGCGCGGGTCTGTGAAGAGCAGGTTGCGCCCATCTTCCAGGATAAAGCACACCCGGCAATAGTTCATCTCCGAGCTATAGGCCTGGGAGCTATCAGCCTTAAGCGTGAAACTGGGACCGCGTGTGCTCCAGGCCTGGACATCGCGCTCACGTAGGCTTGTATCCAGCGTCCAGCCGGGTTCTAGGAGCAGGAAGTTCCCAGTCATCCGGCGATGACTGATAAGCAATCCCTCACCACTAAGGTCAAGCAACAGGAACTTGCCACGCCTCCTGACGCCCTCAATAGTACGACCGCTTACCTGGGCGCAGAAATCTTCTGGAAGCGGGTGTGCAATGATACGCTCCCAGAAGACCTGCGCCTCACGGATGGTCGCGCCAACGATAGAGGCTTGCAACTGTCTGGCGGTATATTCAACTTCTGGTAACTCTGGCATTGGTAATTCTTTTCTAGTTGTTTAGTTTTTCTAGTTATTCTGGCTTTTCTCGTTCTCTTCGAGAATCTGCCAGGCGCGATAGCCTGTCTCCGTATCCTCTAGCAACACATCCGCTGGCAATTTCTGCATGCGCGCGACCACCAGCACATCTCCGGCGGCGCCCGCGAAGTTGCCGCTAAGCGCCAGTTGAAGATAGCTGGCCCATCCCGGCTGCCAGGCGATAAGCAATACGCCGAGCAGGGTAATAACGACCAGGGGTGCGAGCGCGATCACGCAATATTGCTGGCGTGAGAAAAGTTGACTGCGTGCACCACAGTAAAGGGCCAGCGGCAGTTTCGCGCCAAAATAGGGTCGGCCTCCCCAAAAGAGAATCGCCAGCCCATGGATGGCTTCGTGAATGGGCAGGATCACTACATAACCGACAATATTGATGACTACCCATAATATGACGTTCCAGAAGGTCAAACCCTGCCACCATGCCCCATTTTGCCCATGCTGGGCCGCAAATAGAGCATAAACTGCGATATTAAACACGAGAAAACCCAGGCCACTCACCAACAACATACGCAGGCTCAAAAGAGCCAGGGGCCTTAGCTGCTCCTCGCCCAACAGTTCTATCTCATCAATCGCACGCGCCTGTCCCTGGTCGACACCCCGCTGCATCAGCCTGCGACGCTGGGGGTGATAACGATTAATGACCTGTAACGCCATTCGCTGCTCCTCTTCTCGCGTCCTGCAACAATATATCTTTCAATACAGCTGAACGCGACTCATATTTCCTGGCAAGCCGCCGCATAGTGACCGAAACTATAGTCCCGGCCACACACAACTGATATACTATAAGCCAAACCTGGTAGGGACACAATGGTACGCTGAGACGAAAGGCAAGGAAATGCGAAAATGGCAGGCATGGCATTACCTCATTATTGTATTTGCGCTTTTCTGGGTCGGCTTCGCGAGCTTTCTCACCATCTTTAGCGGCTTTCCTTTTCTTGTCATTAGCATAGCCTTGACCGTTACAGGGGCTTTTTCCTGCGTCATTATTGCCCTTGCGTGGATGTATCAGAACGACAAGTGACTATTCTAGAGGTCTTTTTATGTTAGATATTTGTCTCCTTGGAACCTGCGGCATGATGCCACTTCCCAATCGCTGGCTCTCCTGCATGCTTGTGCGTAGCGGGTCTCACCTCACACTCTTTGACTGTGGGGAGGGAACACAGGTCCCCTGGAAAACGCTTGGTTGGGGATTTCGCCAGCTTGGGGCAATCTGTTTCTCGCATATGCATGCCGATCATGTCGCGGGACTCCCAGGCGTCCTTTTTATGGTCGCCCATGCCGGACGTACGGAGCCGCTTGATATCTATGGCCCGGCGGGGACCTCGTATGTCGTCGAGGGCCTGCGCCGCATCGCCGCTGAACTCCCTTTCCCCATTCACATCCATGAACTCAAGGGTGGCGAACATTTTCAGCTTCCTGGCAATCTCCAGGCCTCCTGCGCCCCCGCGTCCCATGGCATTCCCTGCCTGGCGTATCGCGTCGAGCTACAACGTCAACCAGCCTTCCAGGTCGAGCAGGCACGCGCCCTCGATATCCCTGTCCAGTTCTGGAAGCGCCTACAAACAGGCGAGACGGTCAGCTACAATGAACGTACCTTCACTCCGCAAGACGTCCTGGGGGCTGCCAGGCGCGGGATCTCCCTGGCCTATATCACTGACACCCGCCCACAGAGCGCGCTTAGCGAACTGGCACACGATGTCGACCTGCTGGTATGCGAGAGTATGTATGATACACTTGACGATCTGCCACTAGCTCGTTCGAACGCGCACATGGTCGCCTCCGAGTCGGCTGGCATCGCCAGGGACGCTGGCGCGCATCAACTGGTGCTCACCCACTTTAGCCCAAAGGTGAATGATACGACGCGGGCAGAAAAATTGGCGCGTAGTGTCTTTCCCAACACCCGAGCCGCCAGAGATGGCATGGTGCTAACCCTCGACTATGCCGATGCCTGAGTTCGCACAGACAATTTTCCTCTAAGGAGATGGAGTATCCAGCCCTGGATACTCCATCTGATCGTTTTTAGCCTGCTTCTGAAAAGTGGTGCCCGTCAGAATCTGCTGCCCGGCTCTCTTTGCGCTCTGGCAAGGGAATGGGAGCCGGCATTTCCTTCAAGTAGAGATTGAAGAAGTTCACAAGCTTATTGACGTACGCCACCCGGTCCTCAAAGTACGCTCCGCAGTGGTCGGCATCAGGCAGGAGCCAGAGCTCCTTGGGGTTGCCCGCGGCCTTGTAGAGGAGAGGGGCATCATTGGGATTGACAATAGAATCCTTCAGGCCATGAATAATCAGCACGGGACGCGGCGAGATACGCCCAATATCGCGCAAGGGTTCTACCTGGTTGAAGTGATATCCCGCACGCCACCAGAGAATCATGTCTGTCATCCAGTCGAAAAGGAAGAAGGGGAGATGCAGAGTGCGGCGTACGGCATAGTCAATGGGGCTACGATGCGTAGCAAAGGGGCTATCTGCGACTACGGCCTCGATCTCAGGCGCACGTGCAGCGGCCATAAGCGCGACCGCGGCCCCCATAGAATAGCCTACCGCTCCCAGGCGTGTCTCTGGCACGCGCTGCTTCGCATAGGCCACCGCCCCGAGAAAATCGTTGATCTCACGATAGCCCAGCGTCACCGGCTTCCCCACCACCTCGCCGTGTCCATAATACTCGAAGGCCAGAATATTATGTCCCGCCCGCCAGAGATTGACGCAGGTTCCCAATAGATCCGAGCGCCTCCCGCGATAGCCAGGACAGATAAGAATCGTCGTGGTCGCCCCTGGTGAAGGCACAAACCATCCACTCACCTCGTAGTCGCCGTACAAAGGCGGAAATGTGACTTCTTCCGCGGGTAAATTGACCTCAAAGGGGCTAAATGTATACTGCTCAATAAAATTTGTTTGCCGCTTTGGCCGAATCAGGGTATCGACAATATAGAGGCCAACACCAGCAATGGCTCCTAGTACGCCTATGCCACCACCCACGACACCACCAAGTAACATCTGTTTCCAGGAGGGACGTCCCCAGTTTCGCTTTGCTTTATTCATCATAGGTACACAGGCCAACCTTTCTAGTTGTGATTGGCATTTCTAAAACTTACTAGTAATAACATTTGGTGGATCAACTTTATGCCTGTATTGCCATACTTCCCATCTGCCATCAGATCTCTTCGGCATTACAACTACACAGGGCGCTCTATCTTATATATGCCTGGCATATAGCTGTTGGGGGAGATCACGTGCTGCTAGCGAATACTTTCATACTTATATATTCCTCCTGGTTATTAATTGTATAGCGAACCTGTATTGGACTTTGCCACTCCACGGCTCTAAAATAGAGGCAGAAGGCCATGTGCGTATGCCTGTAAAATTGGCTTATCGCGCCTGCGGCGCTCGCCTGGCTGGGTGGTGTTGGGGCCTCAGGCAGTCTGAGGTCCCAACACCACCCAGCCAGCAATTGATCATTTTCTTGCATGGATGTGAAGCAAGCATACATCTTCTATGAGGAGTATAACAAAGTTCTTATGTCATCTCATCACCATGAACCCTCTGCTGAAGAGGCAAAAAATCCAGAGGCGGGCAGCGTGGCAGCGTCCCTGGAGTCAGCTCCACCTCCATCTGCCCACTTCAACGCGAGCACGCGCACCAACGATATGATTAGCTGGCTACTACAGATTGGTGTGATCGTTAGCTCTATCATTATCATCATCGGTCTATTGCTCACGCTTCTACAGCCGGGAACACTGGCAAATCAATCGCTCACAAACTTTCCGCATACCCTGGATCAATTCTTCGCTGGCTTGCTCAAATTGCAACCCCTGGCAGTAATCATGCTGGGCCTGGCCATTCTCATCGCGACGCCGATGCTACGCGTGGCCTTCTCGATTCTGGCCTTTTACCTGGAGCGCGATTATCGTTATGTCATTATCACCTGTATCGTCCTGGCACTGCTGATTCTAGGAATGCTCCTGGGGAAGGGGGGCGCCTAATGACACTCACCCTGACAACCATCCTGCTTATCTTCTCTGGCTCGATTCTAGCTGGACTCATGGGCTCCCTGCTTGGGCTGGGAGGTGGAATCTTGATTGTCCCCATGCTCTCCCTGGCCTTTGGTCTACCAATTCAATATGCGGTCGGCGCGAGTGTGATCGCGATTATTGCCACCTCCAGCGGATCGGCCGCCGCTTATGTACGCGACCGCCTCTCGAATATCCGCGTTGGTATGTTCCTGGAGACAGCCACGGTTTCAGGCGCGATTGTAGGTGCGCTCCTGGCAGCCATCGTTGCGCCCCAACTACTCTATATTATCTTTGGCATTGTCCTGCTGATCTCACTGCTACCCATCCTTGTCAAACTGGGCGAAGAGCTACCTCAAAATGTGAAGAATGATCGCCTGGCAACCACGCTCTCGCTCGCCAGCAGCTATCCCGACAAACGCCTGGGAGAAGAAGTCGCCTACGAAGTGACGAATACAGGCTGGGGCTTTCTCGTGATGTGTGTCGCCGGATGCCTCTCGGGCCTGCTCGGCATTGGTAGTGGCGTCTTTAAGGTCCTGGCCATGGATACGATTATGCGCATCCCCATGAAGGTTTCGACCACGACCAGTAACTTTATGATCGGCGTCACTGGCGCCGCTAGCGCGAGTATCTACTTCGCACGCGGCGATGTACATCCACTTATCGCAGCCCCCGTCGCACTCGGCATTCTGGCCGGGTCCTTTGTGGGCGCCCGCATCCTTCCGCTCATGAAAAATACCACCCTGCGCAAGATTTTTATCCCGGTGCTCAGTCTCATCGCGCTCCAAATGGTTCTCCATGGCTTCGGCATCTCCTGGTAGACACCAATACAAGTAGAGGTAGAGGGGCGTGGATTGTGAGCAAATTTCCGCGACCTATGTCCTCTCTATTTCCCTGCAACTCTTTGTGCTTTGTGGCGTTACTATAGAGGGAAAAGTAATTAACTTTGAGGCTACTTGTGTACCACAAGAGGACCTCGAGGCTAAGGTACTTTTGGATATTGGCCCCGTTTTAATCTCCCTTCAATCTTGAGGCATGTATACTGTATAGGCAGCCATCTGGCCAAATACTTATACAGCCAACCCCATTGCTCAATGCCTGAAGTTTTGACTGGGTCACAGGTCACAGGGGTGAGAAAGCATCCTATGAATAAGTTGCAACTACGCTTGCGCAAGCTTTTTAAACGTATAGAGCTACTACCACTGTTGCGCTACACTGCTTCACTGATCGCGGCTCTGCTCAGTGGCCTCTTCCTCTTTACCAATGCCACTCTGGGAACCATGGCCTCATCCATTATCGATGTAGGCCTCGATCCTCTACGCTCACAACTCATCGCCGCCCTCATTATGACCTCACTGGTGGCTTTGATCGGTGCTTTGATCGGTCGCCGTAAGACCTCCGCTATTCTGGGAGCTGCTATCGTCTTCTACCTGGGATACCTGAAAGGCTTTATTACTTTAGAACGACAGCCAGTGTATGACCCAGGTGGGCACCTTGAGCCACTCCAAATTAATGCGCTTATTAATACCTCTCTCATTATGCTTGCCCTGGCACTGCTCAGCGCCTTCATTGGCTCGGCGGTCGGTATCGCTACGGGCGAGAGCGTGATCGATCCCCCTTTGCACGCATTGCAACGCTTTTGCCTGTTCCTCTGGCAGCACTCGGAAACACGCCGCCGGCTTCAGCGTGGGGTCACCAATATAGACGAGTTAGTGACTCATCCCAATCTCATAGCCTACTCCTCTCTGGGGCGCTCACTCAGTCGTTGGGCAGGAGCAATCGCCATTATATTGATCCTGGTCTTTGCCATGCGCTCAGGTGATCTCTTCACCTTCTCGCCCGACGTTGGCTTGCATACAGCTCCCCATATTACGGCTTCGACAAGCGGCGATAAAAATGCGGCGAAAGAAGTCGGTGTAAGCTCAATCAAACAAGACTATGTGAAAAGCAAGGCGCTTGGTGCGACAAAACCCTTCGAGATCTATCTCCCCCCGTCCTATAACACCGCGCAGGGAAAAATAAAGCATTACCCGGTCCTCTACCTTCTTCATGGGTCTCCTGGCAAAGATATCGACTGGCTCACCGGCGGCAAGGCAGGCCAGTCCACTGATACCTTGATCGCCACTGGAAAAATTCCTGAGCTTATTCTGGTAATGCCCGATGGAAATGGCAAGCCTGGAAGAACCAGTGAATGGGGAAATAGCTATGACCAGAAACAACCAATCGAGAAATATATCACCAACGACCTGGTCAACTATGTCGATCAGCACTATCGCACCATCCCAGATTCTTCACACCGGGCCATTGGAGGCCTCTCAATGGGCGGCTTTGGCGCGGCCAATATCACGATTCATCATCCCGATATCTTCGGCACATTCATTTCGCTCGGTGGCTACTACTATGCCGAAGGCTCTGTCTGGGGGAGCGATCCCACCTACCGCCTCAACAATAGCCCGGCATATACTATCCTGTATACCCCACGCGCGAAGAAGCTGCATATCTACCTGGGTGCGGCCACCAAAGACCAGCCTTATTACAGCGATACGCTCGGCTTTATGAAACAGCTGGATCAACTCAAAATCTCTTACCACTTCGATCTCCAGAAGGGCTACCACTCCTGGGGCATCTGGGCCACTCAGATGTACAACGCCCTGGGATGGCTCAAGTGGGATTAGCTTTTAGTACAATAATTGTGGGGAGGAGGTGTCCCATAGTGGCCTACGGCCACTATGGGACACCTCCTCCCCACAATTATTTGACTGGATTACATATTCTTGTCGAAGGAGCCTAACACTTTACAGAAAAGCGTGTGACCTGCCAGGTCCGCCAGGGCTCTTCTTACACGGGCATCCTCGCGATGCCCCTCAAAGTCGAGATAGAAGACGTACTCCCAGGGTCGCTGGCGCGATGGGCGAGACTCGAGCTTCAAGAGGTTGATCTGTTGCTCCGCCAACATCCCCAGGCAGTGGTAGAGCGAGCCAGGCTGGTGTGCCGTGGCCATAACGATCATCGTCTTGGCTGGTGCACCACTACGCGGCGCAGGCTCGCGTCCCAGGGCGATAAATCGCGTGTAGTTATCCTTAATAGTCTGAATATCGCTCGCCAGAATATCTAACTCATAGAGTTCGGCCGCACCGCTACCCGCGACGGCCGCTACCCCCTGAAGTTGCTCCTCGCGCACCATCTTGGCGCTTCCCGCGGTATCATAGGTGGCGACAATCTCCACACCCAGTTCGCGCAGGAAAGCATCGCTCTGGGCCAGGGCCTGTGGATGCGAGATAACGCGATGGATATCCTCAATTCGTTGTCCTGGCAGGCAGAGCAAGCAGTGATTGACCGGGTGAGAGATCTCACCGATCACAAACAGGTCATGCTGGCGCAAGAGGTCGTAGACATCGTTGATGCTTCCAGCCTGCGAGTTCTCCACAGGCACCAGGCCAAAATCGACCTCGCCCGCAGCCACCGCGCGAAAGACATCGGCAAACGCCCGATAGGGCACCGGCTCCACCTCAGTTCCCGGAAGATGTCTTTTCCCTCCAGCACCAAAATAGGTGCGCGAGGCCTCATAGCCAAAGGCTCCTCGCTCCCCCTGAAAGGCAACCTTGACCTGCGAACCAGGAGTCTCCGTCTCCTCTTGCTTCTGCTCCTGCCTGCTATCCTTCATCTCGATCTGTTGTGCCATAACAGCACTCTGCCTTTCTACACACTACGGCGACCATGCCCCCACTATAATGGTGCGGTACACCTCTCCCCGGTCAACCTCACCACTCACCAAAAATAAGCAAGCCCCAAACAATGGGGGCTTGTGGCTTTTTTGAGACAGGGCAGCGACTAGCCGACCTTGAAGTGCTCTTTATGGTAATACTTCATGCCCGTGCCAAGAACCTTGACTGGCTGTAGCTCAGCAAGCATGATGCGCTCACCACACTGATCGCAGACGCGAGTGGTCAGGTGGTTGACGGTCTCTCTGTTCGCCAGCGAGGCACGAGCGGTTTTTGAAAGTTCACCCTTCTTTGGCATTGTGTATAAACCCCTTTCGCTTGGTGTCTTTTGCCCCTTATGCGGAAACCAACCCCCATTCGGGGGCGCAGCGCCACTCACGTGGCTAGCGCTCTGCGCTCAGGTCTCCTAATAGGAAGTACTTTTGGGAATGTTCTTCGCTATTATAAACACGGCGTGTTCATAATTTCTTCCCAACCAGGATGCAACCGTTCCCTATCGTCGTTCAGTATACCAAACGACGCAAGCACGAAGTGACAACTTCCTTATATCGCAAAAGGAGGCCTTCAGGTGTAGTTACCATTCCTGGCGTTTTTATAGTATACCATAGCTCTAACCACCATACAATCTCTCTGATTTTGCCATTTTGCCATACTTAAGAGACGCTTGTCGAACGCCTTTGCTCCCGCTATAATCACCCTATATATATTTTGTGTATTTCGTGCTTGCGCATAACCATTATCACTATCACGACGTGGAGGCAGGCCCCTATGCAACGCAGCGCGCATAGTCCCGACAATGGATATAATTCACAGCAGGTTGAGAGGCTGATTTTCAAACGAGGCATGTTCTTTGGCCTCATCCTGGTTGGACTCGATCTCATGGTAACTATTCTCGCACGCCTCACTAGCTTTCCCGTTCATCTTATGACCAGCCTGATGAATGTCATTTATTTTCCCTGGTCAATGGTAAACTTTATTACCAATGCCGCAATCTATCTGCCCGTTCTCTGCATCGCTGGCTTTATCTACTTCTATGCGGGCTATATCATTGCCCGACACAGTGGAGGCAATATTCGCGCCTCGGCCCTCACAGGTCTGCTGGCCGGACTGGTGCTTGGGATCTGCGACCTGGTTGTGAGCGCGGTCATTCTCTTTGCAGAGACGCTGCCCTCGATTACCCAATCCTACGGCAGTGCCAGCCCAACCTTGCTTGACGCTGTGAAGTTTACCACTATTCGCGATACCTTCCTGTACACCTTCGGCTTCCTGGTGCTGGCCCTCCTGCTGGGCGCGGGCCTGGCCGCAATGGGTGGTTTACGGGGCCGACCTAATCCATGAAAAATCCTCGCCCAATTTTATCTCTTGGGTTCAAGATAAACTCATGGCGCCCAATAATAAAGGCCTTGCCGCTGACCTCGGGTACGATGGCATTAAATGTACCCACTTTGGTCCGTCCAACGATACGCCCGCGAAAGGCGCTCTCCGCGCCAAGGATACTCTCTACCGTGATCGCTTCCTCTTCCCGCAATTGTCCTTGAGCATCTAACAGCGCCAGGCGCGCAGAGAGACCCGTCCCGGTAGGCGAGCGATCAACTTCTGCATCCGCAAAGATGCATACGTTGCGGCTATGATGATTGAGTTTCTCTGGCAGGTCCACAAGAATTGTCCCATAGAGGAAACTTAACTCGTCTTCCAATGGATGCTCCACCCGCAACTTGCCGTTAACTGCATGCTTGATTGCTTCGCCTACCTCAACCAGTTCACTCACGCATTGCGGCAGGACGCGCAGGCCCACCTGTTCGACTGAGGCAATGGCATAAAAAGCCCCGCCATAGGCCACATCTACCACCACCTCACCAATGTGGGGAACCGCTACGCGGACATCACGCGCATAGACAAAGGAGGGAACATTCACAAATGAGACATGGTCAACATAGTGTTGCCCATTGAGGTGCGCGGTCGCACGGATCAGACCTGCGGGCGTCTCCAGGGTTACTGGTGTCTGCTGTCCCTTACACTCAATCGCGCCCGTCTCGACCAGGGCAGTCACTAGCGCGATAACGCCATGGCCACACATCGTGCTGTATCCCTCGTTATGCAGGAAGAACACGCCCATATCGGCCTCGGGATCACCGGGAGGTACCAGGACACAACCATACATCTCGTGATGCCCTCGCGGCTCCCAGACCAGTGCCTTCCGCAGGCAGTCAAAGTGGCGCGCGAAATTACGCCTGCGCTCCAACAACGTTCGACCCGGCAACTCAGGCAAGCCACCAGTAATGATGCGCAGCGGTTCGCCCGCGGCATGCGCCTCTATGGCGCTAATCACGCTCGCTCCAGAACCAACCAGGCGAGCATCCAAGTCTAGTTTCACGTCGCGCTCCTTCCTTTGCTGCGCTCAAAGCACGCTTTCTTAAAAATATTTCTTGTTCTAGTATAAACCACTTGCCATAAACATTCTTACATTGTGATACTCCTCATACAAAAAGAGCATAGGCGAGCGCGAAACCGTATGTTTCGCGCTCGCCTATGCTCTTTTTTAAGCACTACATTATTAGTGGGATTGGGGGGAGAGGCGGCGCCAGGACTGTACGTATAGTGGGCAGAGGCCATAAAATTTCTGGCTCGCGACCTCACAGCGCACCTCGTGCTCTAACTCATCTAGCTCTTCTAAGGCAATGGTCTGGGTGTAGATGAGCAGGGGCTTGATACAACGTATGGTCTGTTCTAGATACTGGCAGAAGAGCAAATATCCCTTGCTCCCGTAGGAACACGGGATATAGAACTTTTCGTCCTGTACCAGTTTGCAGTTAAACGCCTGTAAGCAGCCTTGGGTCCAGGACATAATGCCCAATTGATGCGAGGTCTCAGGAGTAAAGGCGCGATCATCTCGCTCTAGCGCCTGCTGCAACAGGTGCATCAACTGGTTCAAGGCATTACAGTCGCTGATGGGCAACTCGATCTCACAGACAGTAATCAGCC
The DNA here is from genome assembly GCF_016587415.1 of Ktedonobacter sp. SOSP1-85. GTDB lineage: Bacteria > Chloroflexota > Ktedonobacteria > Ktedonobacterales > Ktedonobacteraceae > Ktedonobacter. Next base: position 1,726,538 of record NZ_BNJI01000001.1, read on the forward strand.
CGCCATAGCGACAGAGGCGCTCAGCCTCGCGCAGTAGAGCGGCATACTGGTGAGGTGTGCTATCAGGTGCCAGGAAGCGCAGGTGTACCAGGTCATAGCTGGCGTTCTCGCACGCACTCACACCCATGCTATGCGCATCACATTGATACAGGCACACATCTGCATGGCGAGTATTCAGCGTCCGCGCCACACTGATGGCGGACGCATCTCGATCAACGCCTACCAGGTGCATGTGGGGGTATACCTGGCTCATGGACTTTAGCCAGGTGCCCGCACCACAGCCAATATCCAGGACGTGCAATGCGTCGCCCAGAAAAATAGAGGCTGGCAACGGTCCTCCACCCCATGCATCTTGAATCAATAGTTCGCGTTCAAGTAAGCGCTGTACATCTTCGGCGGTATACAGTGAAGCGTGAAGGAGATCAGCCGCATACGCGGGTAGGGGGGCATACTTCGGCTCAGAAGAGAGCTGTAAAGACATCGTAGACACATCCCTTTCCACACAAACAACACAAACAATAGTTGACCAACCAGTAAGAGAGATGTATTTCGCAAGTATTACTTTGCCTAAAGCGAACGTATATATGCATTATAATCATTCTGTATAATTAATATACTTTTCCATATTTAAATAACTATTTACTCCTTCTCTAGCTTGTTCACTGGCAAAGCTGAGCGTTGGCTCGTGTTCTTTCTGCTCGTGCTCTTTCTAAATTGCGATGCTATAGATGCTATATGAGTATATTGGTGGATGTGCGTCCTGGCTGCCAGGACGCACATCCACCAATAGGAGGCAATTACTATAATGGTAACAGCAACGTAGAGAGAAAAAAACAGGGCTATTGTGACAGCTCTTGAGAGAGGAATGCTATGCCGCGTCCAATATCTATCTGCCTGCTTCTATGCACACTCTGCCTCAGCCTCTTGCTGCTACCATTTACCGCCTGTGGGAGTAGCACCAACACTGGAGCCACTGGTATCCAGGCCACCAGCGGCAAGCCGATTCATGACGCACAGACGGCAACACAATACCTGTTCGTGCTGCGCCTGCTCCGCTACAACATGCATACCATCGGAAAAGACAAGGTGATCTATACTCAAGGGCGCCTGACACAAGTCGGGGATATGAAGATAAGCTACGATGATGAAGGGCGTATCACGAAACTTGGCAAGCTGGCTGTAACGTATGACGAGGGCAAAATTACAAGCGTTGGCTCAACCAAGATTGAGTTTGACAAAGACATCCCTCAGCGCGTGGCGCGCATTGGCGACGAGAAGGTCACCTATAATAGCCAGAACCTGGCAAACAATGTTGGTGCGTCCAAGATCAGCTACGACCAGAAGCTACGTGCCACAAAGATAGGCGACGTGCCCATCACCTACACGGATAGCAAGTAATTCCATCTCAGCACCTGCGGTGCTTTAATGGGATAAGAGTGTGTGGTGATGACCTGGCTCTGCCAGGCCATCACCACACACTCTTATCCTGCGAGCTACGTAGTGGCGAGAAGTGCTGAGTAGCTAACTACATACCAACTTTAAAAGCGAAAAGGACCAGCAACACAAACACAAGCGCGGGAATGCTGACTGCGAAACCCAGGAGAAGGCGATACGCGAGCCGCTCCGCGCGGGAGCGGCTCCAGGCGGTCATAAACACGCCAACCGCCAGGAAGACGAAGAAATCAGCGATCAGAGGGAAGAGCGTCATCCCAAGCGCGTTGCCATAGATCTGCTCCGCCTGAGCACGATCCGTTGCCAGCAGACTGGGCGCGTAGAAAAAGCCCTGCCAGATCCCCAACACAGGCAGCCACAAGCCCGCACCAACGACAAAACACATAAGCGTGTTGAAGATAGTATGAACCCTGGGCGTATTCCCCAGGCGCTTCAATGGCCCGGTCGAAAGGACATATCCGGACATAGAACACCTACTTCTAGAAGATGATCTCTCATGATGCCAGAATAAAATTGACACACAATGATATAAACGTTTGAGGACGCAATAAGTCAAAGATATCGCTCTTTTTTCTCATCTGCTTCAGTGAAATAAACTTCTCTCTCTCCTGGAACGTATACTTCGTGTAAGTATTTTAATCTTCTAGAGACAAGGAAGAATTTTATCAGGAGTAGACCAATGTCGGTGCCAGTACGTCGCTATCGTCGCTTTCGCGCATTCCTTCTGGCCTGTGCGCTTGTTATTATTGGTATTCCCATCGCTTCGCTCGTCACCGCCATTTTTCCGCCTTTTCTAACGGCCTGTTTGATGACGCTTTATCTTGGCCTGGGAACCCTGGTAATCGGGGCCGCGCCACGGCGCGCGACCATCTTCTATGTCTTTCTCTTTTTCGCGAACTGGATAGCGGGCATTGGCTTCGCCGTGGCGCTGAGCAAACTTCCTGGCACGGATCTCGTAGCTTGCCTCTGGCTCTTCATTCCCCTGGGTATGACCATCCTGCTAGGGACAAACGGCAAGAGCATCCTGGCCTCCCTGCGACGGCTCCCCCTCTTTCAAGCTAATAGGCCCCAAACACGCGTCTATTATCAGCCCAGGAGGCAGCGAAGCACTCCCAATCCTTCCTCACGTTCCTATGAACAGGGCTACCAGGCGACGCAACCGCGGCAGGCAACCTATGAAGAGGGTGGACTGACCTATCCCGTTTCCTCCCCCTCACACTCTGATCAGCAAGAACAGCCCCAGGCTCACTACCCCACGATGTGAGAAAGAAAAAAGCAGGAGCGACAGGCACTCTATGCTTGTCGCTCCTGGCTTATGCTCTCCTTATTAGCGTTGCGGAGGATACTGCTGGGGGTTCTGGTACTCCTGCGCGTAGGGACTATTCTGCGCCGGATACTGTGGCGGCTGGCCATATGCCTGGTTTGGCTGCTGTTGCCCATAGGGGGCTGGCTGACCGTAAGGAGCCTGTTGCCCATAGGGGGCTGGCTGGCCATACTGCTGGGGTGGCACCTGCTGACCATACTGGGGCTGGCCATACTGCTGGGGTGGCACCTGCTGACCATACTGAGGCTGTCCATAGGGCTGGCCCTGCGCTCCCGAGGCTTTGCGCGCGCTAAAGGTGCTCCTACCGAAGCTAGAACCACCATTATCACGTATACCTAATACCAGGAGAAGTATACCAAACCCCAGACAGACCAGGCCTGCAATAACTGCACCCGTAGCGTCACTACTTGAAAACGGACTCGCAATCAGACAGAGGAGACCCAACAGGATCATAAAACTCCCCACGACGATGCGGCCAACCTTCCTGCCCAATACACGATAAAAAAGCCAGATAATTAAACGACCCATTTCACCATTCCTTTTCCATGCTTGGCAGCCACTTCACATGCCTTCCCCCACATACCAGGCAACACTTTGCATACAATTTCACATAGAAATATACGAATACAGAATTCCACTTTTGTAGTGAGTGATAGCATTTTCTGATACTGTCACACGAGGAAGTTTTTGGCTTCGGCTGCTATGCTAGCTTGTATTTATTACAACTGCCTGGCGGCAAAAGAGTAACAACATGCGTGATATTCAGCAAGGAAGCAATGTTTATCTGCCCTCTTCAAAAACATCCCAGGTATCACTTAGGGTAAGAGCGTCTCTATAGACACTCGCCAACATAGGCTCCTGTTCCCAGGCACGAAAAAACTCGCGGATCTCTGGCTGGATAAAAAGATGCTCAAGAACAGCAGTCATAACCACATCGGTTATCTGCTCGTCGCCTCGGCAACACAAACGTGCCAGCAGATCCCGTAGCGCGACAATAGTTGCGTTCTGCTCCTCCTGCTTGCTCCAGGCACGCTGGAACCAGGCACGCAGCGTGTCACACGCGGAGAAACGCCCATCGGCATAAAGCGTCTCACTATTCTCGATGACACAGCGCTCCAGATAACATGAGCCAAACGCGACGATCTCAGAGATATCTGGCGCTTCCAGGCGTCCAGGGTGCTCAAAGAGGCAGTCCCAGAGATAGCCCTGCGCGTCACGGCAATCTGAGGCCATCCAGGCATGTACCTGCTTAAGTGAAGCCGTGGTTCCACTATCGTACCAGTGCTCCATCGCACTCACTAGGTCAGCACACCCTGCTCCTATATCCTGATCCATGCATCAATTCCCATCCATTCATCGATTCTAAAAAACAGCTCCTTATCACCTGCTCAGCCCCATTCCACATTCAGTATAGCGTTCTGAGATACCTGAACAATCATCTCCACTCGGCGCTAAACCTGTACATCACTACGCCAGGCTTGCTCTACATAGGCCAGGTTCTGCGCTAACGTATGTGTGCCATCGACGACTACCACATTCAGGTGATATTGCCGCACTTCCTGGATTACGGCACGCGCGAAACCGCTATCGCGCTGCATCCAGTTCTCAAAGGCCTGTTCAGGATCACGACACTCCCTTACGACCTCTCTGGCCCAGGTGCGCTGCTGATAGTACGTTAACTGGAACTCCATAGTTGGGACCATCCACATCGCCCTTGATCTCTCGCACAAAAGAGGGGCAACCAACCCCGGCAATAGGGCCGCTCCCTCAGCCAGGATAGGGACATCACGCGGCAATGCCTCAAGGTCACGCACAATCAAACGCCACTCATCATGGTAGGAAGCAAATTCTTCACGAATCTGCTGCTCGACGCTTCTCTCAAGCCAGAGGGCATCAGGCGTCAGGCGGCTTAAGTGATAGAGCGTTGGCTCATTTGTCACAGTCGCCTCCTGGGCATGCCTGGCATACGCGTCATCACAGCGGTATAGCCGCCAGCCATAACGCGTAACAAGTTCATCCGCAATCGAGCTTTTCCCCGCGCAAGGTGAGCCACCCAGCCAATAGACATGCTGCAAAGCTTGCTTCAATCTCTCAATTTCGTCCAGCATTATTTATCCCAAACTACTCACAATAAGAAAAAACGGCTTATTTAAAATTTCTTACTTGAACGCAAAATTGATGTAACAAAAACCAACAATGCGCGTCTATACTATATATAACACCCCACGAGGCCATACTCGGACTTGATTGGTCACCCGATAGCAACATGCTAGCAACCAACAATGTGCATGATACGCTGCAAACCTGGAAGATACGAGCCTCTAGCCTGCCCACCCATACATATACACTTCCTCAGGCCCAAAGTCATCCTCGCGATCACAACGATGCCGTTGTTCGCTGGTCGCCCGACGGGAGATGGATCGCCGCCACGCCCTATGCAGGACCGCTGAGTCTCTGGTCACCTACAACTAAACAGACATTTACCTTTGATCTTATCGCTGGCACACAGGCATCTATTTTCTCTGACCTGGCCTGGTCGCCAGATGGACACACTATAGCTGCAATTGACCAGCAAATATTATCTACTTCTGGAATGCAACCGCATTCTGGGATGCAACCGCCAAAAAATTTCTAGGTTCTGTACCTGGGCCAGAGCAAGGGTATGGTGGAGGAGTACTTCACTGGGTCAACAACGAAAACATCGTTGTCATCGACGCACATAGAAATATCATTGCGATTTCCAGGCCTACGCCGTGACCCATGCCGGCTTAAGGCTATATCGGCATGGCCCCTACAGCTCTGTGGGGGCCATTGGCCTGTCATATATTAGGCGAGGAAGCTCATGCCGTGGAATTCGAAGGCATGCTTATCGCCAACTGGCTCCAGGTCGCCATGTTCATTATGCGCATACTGGGCGCGGATCTCGCCGCGAGCGATGGCCATCAGGCCAGATGCCAGGCGGTCAATATCATCCTTGCTATTCGCCAGGCCCAGGCTGGCACGCACCATCCCTGGCAATTCGACAGGGAGACCTGTGAGTAAACGTTCCCGCGCCTCTGAGGCGTCCTCCTCGGAGATCCCCAACAGGTGCGCCACGTAGAGATGCGCGCAGAAACAGCCACTCCTCACGCCGACGCCCCACTCGTTCGCCAGCACCGCGGCGACTTTCTCATAGCTGTGGCCCTCCATGGTGAAGCAGAAGACGCCCAGACGATCCTCTTCACCTGCCAACACCGACTCCCACGCAGGGCCGCGCAGGGTAAGGCCCGGCACTCCCTGCAAGCGCTGGATGGCATAGCGTGTCAGTTCACGCTCATGTTCCGCCACGCGCTCCATGCCGAAACGCATCAGTTCTTCCAGAGCGGCAGCCATCGCCACCACGCCAATCACATTTGGCGAGCCAGCCTCCTCTAGATCGGGACCCGTAGCCCATTTAATGCCTGAACTTGTCACCAGGCAGGCAGTACCACCACCCACGAGCATGGGATCGCCATCGGCGAAGAGGGTAGCGGGAACCACCAGCGCACCGGCACCATAGGGAGCATAGAGCTTGTGCCCGGAGAAGGCCACGATATCGATACAATCAGCGGTCCCGTACGTTCCCATCGAAATGTGTCGATGCGGAGTCAACTGGGCAGCGTCGACGGCGATCTTCGCGCCATGCGCGTGGGCCAGGCGTGCCACCTGGTGGACATCATTGACCAGGCCCGTTACATTCGAGGCGGCGCTGATGGTGATCAGCTTGACCTTCCCATCGTGCTGGTACAGGCGTTGCTCCAGGTCCGCTATGTCGATACGGCCATCCTCTGTAAGCGGCACCATCTCATGCTTCTTGCGAAACCAGGGCAGGAGATTGGAGTGATGCTCCATCTTCGTCGTCAAAATAAGCTCATCGTCTTCCAGCAAGGTCCGGTGAGCCAGGAGATTCAAGGCTTCGGTTGTATTGCGTACAAATACCACCACGTGCGTCTTTGGCGTCGTGCCAACGAAGCGCATCACGGCATCGCGTGCATGCTCGTAGAGGTGGGTCGAGAGGCGCGACTTATAGCCCGCCCCCCGGTGTACGCTTGAATACCACGGGAGGAAATCATCGACGGCCTGGCGTACCTTGACCAGTGGCGGCGTGCTCGCCGCACTATCCAGGTTTACATAGCGTACCTGCTCACCAGTAATCAGGGGGACCTCGGTCTTTATACCCACCACGCGCGGGCGCGCATAGGCTGACTTTCTTGTTCCCTTTACGGATCGATCGGATCGATGCTCTGCGGTCGTTGTCATTAGCTCCATGTTCCTTCCCAGACAATACAGCTTCTTTTAAACCAGGCATTCTCTACCTTGCCTAAAAGTATACCCAGAGTATCGCGCAAATATCAAGTTTCCCCACAAAATTTGTGATCTAATGTCGAGTTGATACACTTGATAATATAAGTCAAGTATTACTAAAGAGAAAGCCGCGCTATGCCCCAGGAGGCATAGCGCGGCTTTCTCTTTAGTAATACTGTTTATTCTTTAACTGCGAGGTAACCAAGGCCCAGGGCCAGGCCATCCTCTAGCAGGGCGACGACCGGGTCGGGCAGGAAGGTGTTTTTGGTGAGCCATGAGCGTACATTATAGCCCGCGAAGGTGCCAACACCGGCTCCTGCGGCCCCCAGAGCCGCACCTAGCCAGAGCGATTTACCATAGCGGCGACTGAGCAGCAGACCGGTCAGCGCGCCAATGCCCAGGCGACCAATCAGGGGGGCGGGCTCGGTACGTGAGGGGGTCATGGGGAGCTTATCGCCTACTATTTCGCCGGTGGCGAGAAAGCTGGTGACCACGCGGGTCGCGGGCGAGGCCAGTAGCTCCTCCAGGCCATTCTTCGGCTCAGGATCGCGTTCCTTGGTCCAGTCAAGCAGTGTAAAGGGTGTCATTGAGCGCAGGCCCGCGACAAGACCCAATCCCAACACACGTACGTAGATAGCACGCGCCTCCTCATCATCACGTATACTTTCAAACTCGGCGGCGATAATCTCTGGCAGTGTCTCTTTTTTCTCGATAGACATAGAACTCGGCCTTTCTCTCCCATCAGATATTGCAGACAATGCATATTACACGCAGCACGTCACTATTGGTGGCACTCTCTTGTCTCTACCCTAATAGCACGTTTGAATGGCCCTCGTTGGTTCCAGCAAGGTGCTCTCAGCACCTGCACATCCCGCACCCGGTCAGGTCTGTTCTTCGATGGCTCCAAGGAAGTGGAGTGCCTCGCGTTGTGCCTCTGAAAGGCCAATGACGCCGTAAATGTTTGTGCCTTCGTAGGTCCGTGTACTGCGTAGAGTGCGCGTGCAGGCACCACTCGCCACGTCCCAGAGCTTGATTGTGCCATCATCGCTGCAACTAGCTAGCTGCGCCCCATCGGGACGAAAGGTTACCGACCAGATCCAGCCTTCATGTCCGCGCCATACCGCCAGGCAGCGCCCCGTCTGCACCTCCCAGAGGCGAATAGTCTGGTCATGACTGCCCGTGGCAAGCAGCGTGCCGTCAGGGTGAAAGGCCAGCGTGCGTACCCAGCCAGTATGGCCATCCATGATATGCACACAGGCTCCGCTCGCTACGTCCCATACCCGCAGCGTTAGATCGTCGCTACAGCTGGCCAGGTAGCGCCCATCCGGGCTAAACTCTATAGCCCAGATACGATGGGTATGACCGGTAAATTCGCGCACCACCTCGCCCGTCTCGCTGTCCCATAAGCGAATTACGGGATCGTCAGTGCCACAGGCAAGCTGCCTGGTGACTGGATGAAAGGCGACCTTCCAGATATACCCAGTGATGCCCTCTATACGTCTGAGCAACTGGCCAGTAGCGACTTCCCAGACGCATACCGTCAAATCATGGCTGCCACTGGCAAGCAAGGAGCCATCGGCGCTGAAGACTGCTGAGCGGACCAGGTGTGTGTGTCCACGTAAGATACGAAGACAGTGCCCCGTGCGCGCGTCCCAGAGACGAACTGTCTCATCCTCGCTTCCGCTGGCAATAGTAAAGCCATCCTGACTATAGGCAACGGTGCGGACGCGATTCTGATGTCCGCGCAGTGCACGCAGACTACGCCCAGTCTCTACCTCCCAGAGACGAAGAGTGCGGTCCTCGCTTCCACTCAATAGCAAGCGCCCATCTGGACTATAAGCCAGAGCCTTCAACAGGTCGGTATAACCGCGTAAGGTACGCAAACAGAGCATACTCCGCCGGTCCCACCAACGGATTGTGTCATCCTCGCTGGTACTGATGAGTTGCGTGGTATTGGGGACAAACACCACGGACCAGATGCGGCTCCCGTGAGCATGTACCTGGTGGATGCGTTGATGGCTTGTCATATCCCAGAGATTCAGCATCTGATCGTCGCCCGCGCTCGCCAACAAGGTACTATCGGCGCTAAAATGCATGGTACGAACGCGGCTCCCCTGGCCCTGCAATACCACTACTTGCTCGTAATCCTCCGTTCGCCAGAGCCGAATCGTGTGGTCTTCGCTTCCAGCCGCCAGCAAGCGTCCGTCGGGGCTGAAGGCCACGACGCGCACTGCCTGGCTCGGCCCAGCCAGGGTCGCGACATGCGCACCTTGCTCATAATCCCACAAACGTACTGTCGTCTCATCTCCAGTTGAGGCCAGCAATGGCAGGCTGGGATGGAAGACCAGGGAGCGCACCCTCTGGCTATGCCCATCCAGTACGCTCGCTACATGCCCGGAAAAGGCATCCCATAGATAAATGAGCCGATCTTCACCCGCGCTGGCTACATAGCGTCCATCCGGGCTAAAGGCAACGGTGCGCACCTGGTCGCGATGCCCATGTAAGATATGCTGACAGGCTCCACTCTCGACCTCCCAGAGACGCACCGTATGGTCCTCGCTCCCACTCGCCAGGTAGCGACCGTCCGGGCTAAAGGCCAGCGAGCGTATCTCCTCGCTATGCCCACTACAGGTCAGAACAGGTGTGGCGTCATCAGTCCTCCAGACACGTATGGTCCCGACAGTGGTGCCTGCCGCCAGCAAGCGTCCATCCTGGCTGATCGCCAGGCACAGTATCCAGGCAAAGGAATCGTTGAGTGCACAGTTCAAGAGCGTGGCGTACGCCAGGTTCACAAAGGCAAAGTCGTTGCCTTGCAGATAAGCCTGGCGAATGGTGAGTGAGGAGCAATCCAGCCCTTGCAGGTTCGCATTTAATGTCACAAGTAGGTTCACAATGTTCCCAGCTCCATAGCCACTCTCCAGACCCTCCCCCTCACGCAGGCGATCAAGTAAGGTGCGCAAATGACGCTCACAATGCGTATGCCCTAATGCCGCTAGCAACTTCTTGAGCAACGGCTGGACAATCAGCCGCACCTGGCTCTCGCGGATATAGTCGCTGGCCTGCGCCTTCAGTACCGCGTAGCCGCTACATCCCGCCAGCTCGCCCGCACGCAGACCCACAAACAGCAATTCTACCAGGCGTTCAATCATAAACTCCATAATCACGGGCTGCAAGGTAAAACGATGCTCGACGCTTATCTCCACCATCGAGCGCCGCCGCAGGGAATTGAGCGCGTCCAGAAGCGCCCCTTTCGCAACTGGGATGACCAGGTCGTCACTCAAGGTCTGGAGACTTACGGGTTCGCGCTCAATCGCCAACCATTGGAGCAGATCCTGCTCCAGGTTGGAGAGGCGATGAAATTGCTGCTCCAGAAGCACCGAAATATCTCCAAAGACGGCCTCGCCCTCACGGAGAAATTCGCCAATAGAGCCATCAAAGAGTTCACGAATGGAGGCCGAGACGAGCTTGAGCGCCAGGGGATTGCCTGCGTACAACCGTAGAAGCGCCTCCCATTCGGCATCTGAGCCAGTCAGTTCCTTCTCCTGCAATAGCTGCTGGCTCTCGGCCACTCCCAGCGCTGGCAACACAAGTGAGCGCACGCGGGCGCTCCCCCCCTCCAGGCGTGTAATCTCCTTCGGCTTCTCGCGACTAGTTAGCAACAAACAGCTCTGATGAGGATGAGTACCGAGGTGGGTCAGGAGTTGGCCATACGCCTCATAGCCCACGCGATAGCGCCCGGCCTGCTCGCCTCCCTGAAGGATCGACTCCATGTTATCGAGAATCAAGAGGCAGCGCTTCTCGGCACAGCACTGCAACAGGCGAGCAAGGGAGGCTTCAAATGACAGGGTCTCCGTGGGGTCCAGCGCCTCCAGGTGTTGCAGGCAGGCACGTATATAGGCTTCAGGGGAAGGCGCATTCTGGAGCGAGAACCAGTGGACAGATGAGAAGGCACTTTTGAGCTGCTCAGCTATAACGCGCGCGAAGGTAGTTTTTCCTGCGCCGCCCATCCCCAGAAACGCTACGATTCGGCAGCCCTCCTCAAGTATCCAACCTCTGAGGAGTTCTTGTTCCACATCCCGGCCAAAGAACTCCTCGACGTAGGGAGCCTCGCCCCACTCTTCATGACGAGGTATAATCTCCAGGCGCGGCTCGGTATGCATCGCAGGTGCTGGCTCCGCTGGTTGTAGAGTGGCTGCCTGCAACTGCGGCAATGCTTCTCCCGTCTCAGGTACCAGAGTATCCTCAAACAGGCCCAGAGTCAGCGCATCTTTCTGAAAAAAATGGGTCAGCCGCTGGACATAATACGGACTGGGAAAGGCCTCTCCTCGCTCCCAACGCCCTACAGTTTTTGTATCACATTGGAGCGCAGTCGCGACCTCGCTCTGGGATAATCCGCGTAGCTTGCGCTCACGCCTCAGGTTTTCGTACCAGTGTACTCGCTTTTCCATGCAAATCCCTTTGATACAAATGGTCCTGGCATTCTAAAAAAAGCGAACGACGTCCCCTAGATGTCCCCTACCTGTCCCATATATGGGGTTCTCTCACCAACGTGCTTAGAGTATCTTCAAAACAGGAGCTAGCTACAAAACAATTGTTTTTGTTAGCATAACAAAGTACACTCAATACTACAATATATTTGCAAAAACATCTAACGTATTCTATTTTCAGGTGGAGGAATATACTATGCGCTCCCCATTCTCCTCAATCACCCTTGCTCAGCTTGCGCAGCGGCTCACGGCTGAGATATATGAGCGCGGGAATCTCGCTGAAGCGCTCCTGCACATAGCAGAGCAGGCGCGCGCCCTCTTTACACCTGATATCTGCATTCTGACCGCCTATCATCCCGTCACAGGGACGTTTCACTACGCACGCGCGCTCTACGCCGAGAGCCAGCAGAGAGACTCGTCGCCTGCCGCGCCGCGCGCGCATATCCTTCGCGAAGAGACCATAGCCCCCTTCCTCTCGCGAGAGGTTCAGGAGATACAGCCAGAAATCCTTTATGTCTCAGACTTGCAAGCAAGGCCTTTCTATCACTCCGACTATACACGGGCAGAGCAGGTACATTCCTTGATCTCTTTTGCACTGAGCAATCGACCAGGTCATCCTCCTTTTGCGATGCTCACCCTGGCCTTCCGTGAATTATCCCCATCAACTTCTCTCGAAGAGGAACTATTGAAGCAATTTTCCAGGCTGGCAACATTCGTCTTACAAGAGACATGGATGCTGCAACGTTACCGCGAGGCGACGCATATTGGGCAGGTTATCAACCAGGAGGTTATATCCATTGATACCCTGCTTCCTACCCTCTACCCACTCTTAAATAATCTGCTCGATGCTCGCCATGCCCTGATGCTGGCCATCTACCAGGCCCCAACGCATACGCGTGATCTCTATGGCATCGATGAGGGAAATGCAATTCGCGAAGGAGATCGCCCACCCAGCGGGGCCAGCCAGTATGTCTTACAAACACGCCGCCCCGTCCTGGTCGAGCATCTCAGTAGCCAGGCTCAGCAGCTCCCTTTTCATATCGCTCCGGTGCGTGGCACCTTGCCCAAGGAATCCTTTATCTTCGTCCCCCTGCTACTGGGGGAGATTCCCCTGGGTGTGCTCTCCGTCCAGCATCCCCACCCATATGCCTACACGCATGAAGATATGGCTATTCTGCAAGTGCTGGGCAACCATATCCTCATGGCTATCAATAATATCCGCCTTTATGATAGTCTGACACAGCTTAATGAGGCGGGTCGCCTGCTCACCAGCCAGCTTCATTATCCCCTTAGAGAGATCATCGAGCGCATCCAGATCGCAAGCGGGGCCAAACGCGTTGTTCTGAAGCCCACCCTAGTCGGCACTACCTATGACCCAACACCACCAGAGCGCCTCCTGAGCGGCGAACCATCTCATATCCTCAAGCATGAATCCCTGGTGAGAGACTGGCAAGAACAGGTGACCGAACATATGACCTTCCATCCCCATACCCTTTTTGAACCTACATGTAGCTCGACCCGCGAGCCACTACTCAAAAGAGTTCGGCTCCCCCTGGTCCAGGAAGGCATCAAATCACTGGCCATTGTGCCCTTGCGTGTGGACGTGGAAGCGGTTGGCGTCCTCTTCATCTTCTACGAGCAAAGCCAATATTTCGACCGGTCGCAAAAGCTGCTGATTGAAGGCCTGGCCCACTTTGCCGCCATCGCGATCCGCAACGCGCAGACCTTCAATAGTCTCCTACAACGCCGGGTACGCGAGCTAGAAATCTTACAACGCATTGATAAAGAGCTGAATAGCACACTCGACCTGGAGGCGCTTCTGGAGGCGCTCTTACACCAGGCCCTTACCTATGTCCCCGTCGAAGGGGCATGTATCATGCTCTATGATCGCAAGAAACAAACACTTGAGGCCAAAGCCGCCTATGGGACCCATGCCGTTCTAAAGCAACCCTTTAAAATCCCCTTCTCTGAGGGGCGCGGCCTGACCAATTGGGCCATTCACTACAAACGTTCAGTGCGCGTCGATAACGTGCATAGCGATGCTCCCTGGAGTAGCCTCTATATCAATAAGGTGCCTGATACCAACTCCGAATTAGATATTCCTCTTCTCAATGGCGAGCAAGCCATTGGTGTGCTCAATTTTGAAAGCACGCGTATCGGCGCATTTCACCAGGAAGACCAGGAATTTCTGGAGACGCTGGCTGGACAGGCCGTACTGGCCATTGCCAAAGCTCAGGCCTATGAGCGAGAGAAGCGCCTCGCCAACGAACGGCAGGCGCTCTACGCCATTAGCAAGGAGCTTACCAGCCAGCTAGAAACGAAGCGTGTCTTTGCGCTTATCCTCGATAAAGCCCTCGAACTCATGCAAAACAAATCGCGTACGGGCTGCCTCATGCTCTATGATCGCGAAGAGCAAGTCCTCTGGATGGCTGCCGAGCGTGGCGTCTTACCAGATAAGAAAGGAAGGGAACATAGCGTGAACGAAGGCATCGTCGGACAGGTTGCCCGCACCAGGCAACTGTTGAATATCGATCCCTCACAGCCAGGCTGGAAAGAGATCTATCTGCGCTACATTCAGGATACGCGCTCAGAGCTGGCCGTGCCGATGCTCGTCAATGGTGAGCTCAAAGGTGTGCTCAATATCGAGAGCCCAGAAGAACAGGCCTTTGATGAGAGTGATGAGCGCCTGCTCCAGGGACTGGCCGACCTGGCGATTGTCGCCTTACGCAACGCCGAGCTTTACCAGGAGGCAGAGAAGGAGAAGCAACACTTCGCCCTACTGTATCGCGCCAGTCGCGAATTGGGAGAACTCAACGATATCAGCCAGCTTGAGCAAGGATACCAGATCGTTTTTCAACTAGCGGAACACTATAGCCAGAGCTATGTTGAGCTGTGCCGCTATGATGAGCACGCTGATGCACTCCAGCGTCTGCGCTTCTCCGCACCAGGCATCCTACATGAACATGGACCCATCAGCACCGCTGAGCAGCACTATCAGTCGATCCTCAAACATCATGAGAAGATCATTATCGGCAAGCAGGCCTATACATCCACCTCGCAGCCAGAACCCAGAGATGGTCAGGCCATGCTCCTCCTCCCCATTCGCTTCGACAGACACCTGTATGGCACGCTCACCCTGGTCCATCGTGAGGCGGGACACTTTGGCAAGACCGATATCGAATTCTATGATAGCCTGGCTCAGCAGCTTGGGAGTACCATTTATCGCCTGGAAGTGTCCCAGGCCCGGTTAGAGTCCGAACAGCGCGCCAGGGCCGCCGAGGAGGTGAGTCTGATCGGGCAATCGGCCTTCGAGTTGACCCATCGCCTGGGCAATGATCTTGGCCTGGTCGAAACCTATATTTCCAGCATAAAACGACGCCTAAACTATCATCATATGCGTGATGAAATTATAGAAAGCAAGCTCGACAAGACGGAGAAGTCGGTACGTACGGTTCTTGACCTGAGCACAGAACTCAAAGAAGTGATCACAGATCCGGGTCCCGGTGCTGCCGACGAAAAAATCTCTATCTCACCGCGTACGCTCCTTGAGAACGCCATCCTCCAGAGTCATATCCCGGCCCATATCGAGGTATACCAGGATATCGCGCCAGATGCTGGCCATGTGCATGTGCGCAAAGCTCTCGTACATGACATCCTGCGTAACCTAATCAATAATGCGATAGAGGCCATGCAGCAGCAACCCACTGGACGCTTGAGCTTGCGTGCCTATAACCAGAAAGATAAGGTTGCCATCCAGGTTCGTGATAACGGTAAGGGCATCGAGCCACACATCAAGAACAAGGTCTTTAGCCTGTTCTACTCCACCAAGGGCAGCTCGGGCTTTGGTCTCTGGAGCGCCCGCCGCAACGCCTTGCGCCAGCATGGGTATCTCTGGTTTGAAGACAACCCCGATGGCCCTGGCGTCACCTTTACGCTACTGCTACCAAAGGAGTAGAAAAGGACAATGGCTTTTTCAAGAAACGCGGTGACGCATCGTCTAAGAGGTAGAGAGCGTGACGCGTAATCAATTCTGGCAAAGAGAGGAGTACTGGACAATGGCACAGCAGCGGCATGGACGCATACTCATTGTGGATGACCTGCCTCAATGGCGTGAAGAGCTTACAGAGATCTTGCAGGCCGAGAATTACCTGGTCGACAGCGCGGCCACCATTGACGTGGCTTTCCAAAAGCTACAGGACAGCTTTTTCCACCTGCTCATTCTCGACTTGCGCATGAACTCATCGGATATCAGCAACTTTGAAGGCGTCGCCATGCTCAAGATCTTGAGCCAGTACAGCCTCAATGACGCACTGCAAATTGTGATTCTCTCGGCACACGGTACCTTCGACCATGTACACGAGGCCTTTCATGATCACAAGGTAGCAGACTTTCTACCCAAGGATCGTTTCAGTCCCGATAAACTACTAACATGCGTACGCGAAGCACTAAAAAAGATCAACCTGGAGCTAGAAATCCACTGGGAGCCACTCGAAGCTGAAGAACAGGTGCTCTCACACATCGATATCCAGCGTGAACGGATTCGCCCCAGCACCCAGCGCTATCAGCAGGTACGTGAAGAACTGGCAGATCTTCTTTGCCGCCTTTTTGGCACGGCCAACAGTGTTCTGGTCAGGCCGCTGGCCCCGGGTTTTAGTGGCACAGGGGTCATGCTTGTGCAGCCTTTTAATCCATATGGTGGGGCACGCGTCGTGGTCACCAAATTTGGCGCAACACAGAAGATCGAGAAGGAGAACACCAACTTTAATACCTATGTGCTCCCCTTTATTGGTGGCGGGCGTAACACGATGGTCCAGAGCGTACGCTATACGCCCTTACTGGGAGGAATCATCTATTCGTTGCTCGGAACGGCGAATGAGCGATTGGAAGATTTTGGCACCTTCTACCAGAAGGCAGACAGCGAGGCCATCCAGCAAGTTCTCGATAACCTCTTTTTCGATACCTGTAAATCCTGGTACGCGAATTTGGGACGCCAGCAGCTCTGTGATCTCACCGAAAACTACAACCAGACCTTTGGTGAGGCCTCGCGTCCGCTGGAGGAGACCCTGGATGGCCTGATTATACCTCACCCCAAACAGCGCTTCTCGTTACGCGCCCTCGACGATGAGCGCACCTTCACCGATCCGCTGCCCGCAGCGACACGCCCCTTCCGGCGCTCCACCTATATCAGCACGACACATGGCGATCTCAACCAGCATAACATTCTCATTGACGAGGAGCACCGGGCATGGCTGATTGATTTCTGTAGCACAGGTCAAGGACATTACCTACGCGACCTGGCGATGCTTGACTCTGTCATACGCTTCCAATTACTGACCTCGCGCGCAGCCTCGCTGGAGGAACGCCTGCACATGGAGGAGGTGCTCTGCCGCATCACGCGTTTCACCCAGTTAGCACAAGCTGAAGCTACCTTCCAGACAGAGAATGCCGCCCTACGCAAGGCCTACCTCACCGTCATCCACATTCGCCGTATGGTTCGCCACCTGGATAGGCTCAGCAATGACGATATGAGCGAGTACTTTATTGCGCTCCTTCACAACGCCTTGCGCACACTGACGTTCTCGACCCTCTCGCCCCAGCAACGCCAGCATGCCCTCCTCTGCGCCAGCCTGCTCCTGGACAACATCGATGGACACAAATAAATCGCTTCGGCAACTGACTGCTATTAGCTCTTCCTTGTGAGTATTAATGGATAGTTTGCGTAGTATATGGCAAATACAAACTAGACTTTAATAAAAGCTCGTTTGTATGTTATGCTACGTCTATATCCCCAAGCAAGCCAGCAGCAAAGGAAACGCATTTCAAACTGTTGAAGAGGTAGCGTAAAAATAAGCACGAGGGAACATGCTTATGCAGCCAGGCTCAATACGCTGCCTGTTCGCCCTTATCTGCAAGGAGGATCAAATGGTCAAACGACCTGGTTCACGCTTCCTGACGATACTTGTCGCGCTCTCATCGGTGCTGATGCTCTTCGCCAGCGCCTGCGCCCCTCAGGGGACGCCAACGACCAGCAATACGAGTAAACCCCAGCGTGGTGGTATCTGGGTTGACGATTTGTTCAACGAACCAGACGCACTCATTCCTAACGCGTCGGTGCAGACGTTCGCGACCATAGTGAATGGAACCCTCTACTCCGCGCTCTTCGAAGGTGATGCTTCAGGACAGATTCGTCCCGCGCTCGCTGCCGAACTACCGACACAGCAGAACGGAGGCATCAGCTCTGACCTCAAAACCTGGAAGTTCACCCTCAAGCCTGGCTTGAAATGGTCCGATGGACAGCCACTCAACGCCGACGATGTGTATTTTAGCTGGAAGACATGGAGTAATCCAAGCTTCGCGGCTGCCAGCACCGTCGCCGTCCGCCTGATCGAGTCCGCAGAGGTCTCTTCTGATAAGCTCTCGATCACGTTTCACCTCTCAAAGCCCTTCGCACCCTTTATCGCGTCCTGGACCGATGGCTCTCTCGCACCCCTACCCAAGCATCATTTCGAGAGCATGAACCCAGGGGATATTAAAAAGACTGAGGGACTCAATCCCCAGGTGACCAGTGGCCCCTTCAAGATGAAAGAGAGCAAGCCTGGTGACCACTACACTGTTGTACGCAACGACAATTACTATCTGGCCTCCCAAGGGCTACCCTACCTGGATGAAATCGTCTTCCGCGCCGTTCCCAGTCAGGATACCATCCTGAAGGATCTCCAGGCTGGCACCGCCGACTCGGCCTGGTTCCTGGACGTCACCAAGACGCCATCCTATCAGGCCCTCTCAAACTACAAGATCGTGACCAATCCGTCCGCGAGCTATGAGGGCCTGCACATTAACTCCAATAACCCCATCTTTAAAGACCTTAATGTACGTAAAGCTATGGCGATGGCTATTGACCGCGTGCAATTGCAGAAGGTGGCACGCCTGGGGCAGGCCATTCCCCTGTGCACCGATCACGGCCCCGCCTATCATCCTGGCTACCAGCAAGACTTACAGTGCCCACCGTTTGATATCGCGGGCGCCAACAAAGTACTCGATGATGCTGGCTGGAAGCTAGGCAGCGATAACGTACGTCAGAAGGGTGGGCAACGGTTGGAGTTCCAGTATTCAACCACGGCCAACAACCGCTGGCGCGAGAAAGACCAGGCCTTGATCCAGGCCGATTTCGCCAAGATCGGTATCAAGCTGGACATCACCAACTACCCCGGTAGCACCTTCTTCGGTCCCTTCCTCAATGGTGGGCAACCTGGAAAGTATGACCTGGCGGAGTGGGCGAGCTCCTATACCTATGATCCTGATGATGCGGCCTCTTTCGCCTGCAACCAGATTCCACCCCATGGGCAGAATCTGAACTTCTTCTGCGATAATGATCTTGATCAGCTCTTCCAGAAAGAGCAGGCCATATCCGATCCCACGCAGCGCCAGCAGGTCTTTAACCAGATTCACCAGGCGATGCTGGACAAGTTACCGTTTATCGGCCTCTACAACCTGATCGATCTTGAAATCCATAAGAAGGGTACCCACAACTATAAGCCGGGACCCTTCGCCAACTCCGAGACCGTTGGTGTAGCACAGTGGTGGTGCGACAACGGCAAGTGTCCCGCCTAGTCAAAGAACACGCATAACGCGAAATAGCTTGAGCGCAAGGTGGTGGTTTTCCAGGCTAAGGTCTGGAAAACCACCACCTGCACTACCCAGGGGTAACAAAGCACCATTGAAGTACCCCCATCCTGGTGGCTATGTTACACTATACACGTTAGTTGTCCACGTACCTCTAGCAGTACTGGAGATCTCTATGGGACGATATGTGATCAGGCGCTTGCTTCAAGCGCTTCCACTCCTTTTCCTGCTCTCCATCTTTATGTTCACCCTCATCCACCTCCTGCCGGGTGGACCCGAAGAGGTGCTCTATAATCCGAACCTGGATGAAGCGGGACGCCAGGCCTTACGCGCCAGCCTGGGATTAGATGACCCGGTGCCTATCCAGTACCTTAAATGGCTGGTGAGCGCACTGCATGGCAACTTTGGCTACTCATTCTTCACCAACCAGACCGTCTCCTCCGTCATTCTCGATCACTTTCCTTCGACGTTGGAGCTCTTCTCCCTGGCTCTGCTGCTGGCGCTCATCATCGCGATCGTGTTGGGAACGCTCTCCGCGACGCGTCAGGGGAAACTGACGGATTATCTTGTGACGACGCTGACCTATGTAGGTATCTCGCTCCCTATCTTCTTGCTGGGCCTACTCATGCAGGAGGTTTTCTCACGCTGGCTTGGCTGGCTGCCCCCATCGGGGGACGTGACCGCAGGCTACACCTATGACTTTTTTAATGGTTTGCTCGACCATCTCATTCACCTCATCCTGCCCATGACCGTCCTGGCCCTGACCTTTACCGCGCGCTGGAGCCGCTATATGCGCTCAAGTATGCTTGAAGTCACACGCCAGGATTATATCCGCACCGCCCGCGCCAAGGGACTCCCCCCTATTCCGCTTCTGCGGAGGCACGCGTTGCGCAACGCGGTTATCCCACTGATTACGGTTGTCGCCATCGACTTTGGCTCGGTCGCCGGCGGCGCGGCGATTACCGAGAGCGTCTTCGCCTGGCCCGGCATGGGAAGACTCTTCCTGGACTCGGCAGAGCACCGCGATTATCCCGTCTTGCTGGCGATTCTGATACTGAGCGCGGTCTTTGTGGTTCTCTTTAATCTACTAGCGGATATCCTCTATGCCGTGATGGACCCGCGCATACGCTACGCATGAGGAGGTATTTGTATGGAGACACCCAAACAACTCGACATGACACCAGAAGACGAGCTAGAACCCCTGCTCGATGTCACGCCAGAGCTTGCGCGCAAGCGGCGTAGCCAGGCACGCATCATCTTTGATCGCTTTGTACGCAACCGCGCGGCAACTGTTGGCGCCTGCTGCCTGATCCTGCTCTTCCTCTTCTGCTTTGTGGGACCCATCATCACCGGGCACAACAACGCGACACAGCCCGCCCTGACCGATCCCTCGGCCGCGCCCTCGTGGCAATATCCCCTTGGCGCGGATGACCTAGGACGCGACCTCTTCGCGCGCGCGGCGATTGGCGGCCAGGTCTCGCTACTGGTGGGACTCTCCTCCATGCTGGCCGCGATCATTCTTGGCACCACTATTGGAGCGCTGGCTGGCTTCTATGGCGGCTGGATCGACAATGTCCTTATGCGCGTGACCGACGTCTTCCTCTCAGTCCCCACCTATCTCCTGCTGTTCGTGCTTTCGGCCTCGTTTACCAACGGATCAACGTTGAGCATTATCACGCTTATCGCGGTCTTTGGTTGGACCACGGCTGCCCGCCTGGTGCGTGGCGAGTTCCTGGCCTTGAAAGAGCGCGAATATGTGATGGCGGCGCGCACGATTGGCGCCGGTGACTTCCGCCTGATGTTTCGCCATATCTTGCCCAATGCCATCGGCCCCATTATCGTGAACGCGACCCTGCAAGTAGGCAATAACATCATCTTAGAATCGGTTCTCAGCTTCTTTGGCTTTGGCGTCAAGGTCCCCTTCCCCAGCTGGGGCACACTTATCAACGACGGACAGGGACAGCTTGATATCGATCCCAAGCTAGTGTTTATTCCCGGCATTCTAATCTTCCTGACCGTCCTGAGCTGCAACCTGGTGGGCGATGGCCTGCGCGATGCCCTCGACCCCCATATGACTGAGCGCTAGTAGCGAAAAAGGGAAGCAACCATGAGTGAGTATCTCTTAGATGTCCAGAATCTCAAGACCTATTTCAAGACGAAACAGGGCGATGTGCATGCCGTCGATGGCGTCAACTTTGGCATTCGGCCCGGCGAGAAGGTGGCCATCGTCGGCGAGAGTGGCTGCGGCAAGAGCGTCACTGCACTCTCAATCATGCGCCTGATTCCCCAACCGCCTGGAAAGTATGCCGATGGCAGCATCATCTTCGCGGACGACGACCTGCTCAGCGTGCCTGAGAGCGAGATGCGTAAGATACGCGGAGCCCAGATCAGTATGATCTTTCAGGACCCCATGACCTGCCTTAACCCAACAATGAACATTGGCAACCAGATTATCGAGGCATTGCGTATTCACCTCAAAGTCTCGCAGGGCGAGGCACGCAAGCGCGCGATTACCCTGCTGGAGCAAGTCGGCATTCCAGCAGCGGCGGAGCGCCTCAACGCCTATCCGCACCAGTTCAGCGGCGGCATGCGCCAACGCGTCATGATCGCCATCGCCCTGGCCTGCAATCCGCGCCTGCTCATCGCCGATGAGCCAACCACAGCCCTGGATGTCACCGTACAGGCCCAGATTCTGGAACTCATCAGCCAGATATGCACAGAGTTTCAGACAGCCCTGATGCTTATCACGCATGATCTGGGGGTTGTCGCGGGCATGACCGACCGCGTCATCGTCATGTACGCGGGGAAAGTCGTTGAAGAGGGGCCAACCGACGAGATTTTTGCCAATCCACGCCACCCCTATACACTTGGTCTGCTGGCCTCTGTCCCCAGGTTGGATGAAGCGCGCCAGGTAGAGTTAAAAACCATCGAGGGCGCGCCGCCTGACCTGCTGCATCCCCCACGGGCTGCCCCTTTATGCCGCGTTGCCTCTACGCCCGGCCAAAGTGTCGCGAGATGCCGCCCCTGGAGGCCATACCTGGAAACACTGCGCACCATAAGGCCTGCTGGCCCGATATCACTGATCCAAAGGAGAAGGCATACGCGGCCCGTAGACAGGAGGCACGCACTGAAGCCATGCGCCGCCTGGGTCAGGAAAGCATCGAGAAAGTTCTGCATTCAAGTTAAAGGGGAAAATCATGACAGACACAGCCGTAGGGAGTCAGACGCTCCTGGAGGTGCAGGGCCTCAAGACCTACTTTCCCCTGACCAGGGGCCTGGTCTTCCAGCGCAAGGTTGGAGATATACGTGCAGTCGACGATGTCAGTTTCAGCATTGTGCGCGGGCAAACGCTGGGCCTGGTCGGCGAAAGTGGCTCGGGGAAGACGACCATCGCCAGAACTCTGGTACGCCTCTATAAGCCAACCGCAGGCCAGATCATCTTCGATGGGCAGAACCTGGCCAGTTTAGAGGGGGAAGAGCTACGCAAGGTGCGCCAGCGCATTCAGATGATCTTTCAGGACCCCTATGCCTCGCTCAATCCACGCTTCACCATCGGCTCACTAATCGGGGAGCCAATGCACATCCACGGGGTCGCTGAGGGAAGAGATGTCCATGAGCGCGTCCTTGAACTGCTGCGCGTGGTAGGTCTGCGCCCAGAATACTATGACCGCTATCCCCATGAGTTCAGCGGTGGGCAGCGCCAACGTATCGCCGTAGCGCGCGCGCTGGCGATCAACCCCGATTTTATTATCGCTGACGAGCCAGTCTCGGCCCTGGATGTCTCGGTACGCGCCCAGGTGCTCAACCTCCTCCAAAGCCTGCAGCGCCAGTTCTCCCTGACCTATCTCTTCGTCTCGCATGACCTGAGCGTGGTCCGACACGTTGCCGACCGCATCGCCGTCATGTATCTGGGCAAGATCGTCGAGATCTCGGATAGGGATGAACTCTACGCGGCGCCTCAACATCCCTATACCCGGGCCTTGCTCTCAGCCGTGCCAATTCCCAGTCCCCAGATTGAGAAGCAGCGTAAGCGCATCATCCTCTCTGGCGACCTGCCCAGCCCGATCAATATCCCCAAGGGTTGTCGCTTCCACACACGCTGTCCCATGGCCCAGGATATCTGCCGCGAGGTAGAACCTGCCTTCGAGGCCAAAGAGGGGCGTGAGCACTACGCCGCCTGCCACTTCTCCGAGCAGGTAACCCGGCTAGGAACAAATTGAAATGAGAAGAGGTGCTTGTCAACGGCGTTGACAAGCACCTCTTCTCATTAGTGAGCCAAAGATGATCAGGGCAGGGCCGATAATCGCTGAGACGCCCGAGACGGCCTCAACCAGCGGACCAACTTTTATTCGTAAATATCACACTACGTTGAACCAGACATCACCAGAGACGTTGGTGCGCTCGACGTGGACATTCCAACAGCCAGGGGTAGGAAAGTTAAAGCCTGTGCCCCACTCAGCACCGGGACGATTCCAGCTTGACCCGCCATGCTCTTCAGGCCCCCAAACAGGACTCACACTTTTGCCATCGGGATTGTAGGCCCTCAGATGGATGTCGCCAGAGCCGGTCATACGCCAGACGATTTTGATTTCTTGCTTGGCTTTGATGGGCAGACCATTGGTGGGGAAGAGCAAGGCCCAGAGCTCAGCGTTTGGTGTGGCCCCTCGTACTTCAGGAAGTTTTGTTGAGATAGGCGAAGGAGGCTGGCACTTCGTTGGAAGCGTAAAGGGGAGCAAACTGGCCTGGTGGGGCGTTGGTGTAGCAGTCGGAATCGCGTTAGAAGGGGTTGGAGTCGCCATCGCGGAGGAGGTATTACCTGCCGAGCAAGCCAGGAGGCAAAGCATGAGCAGGGCCAGAGTGAGACCATGGATGAGAAACTTGCGGTAATAGAGCATAGATAGGTTCTCCACTTTCTATAAAACACAACATCTAGTACAGGTATAATATGGGGAACTGAAATGGAACTGAAAAGAGGGCCAGATAGGTATAGCGAATACATCGGAGTATTTATAAAGCAGGCTGAACGGCCTCCAGAATGCGTTAGGTAGGCAAGATAGCGGTTCATATGGTACGCTGCATAGAGCTGTGTAATTTCTTCTTTGCCTTTTCGCTCACCTGGAGAGAAAGAGCAGAAAAGGTATTCCTCAAGAACGCATAAAAATGGCAGGTCGGTGAATACAAATGTATGATCTTTGTATCAGGAATGCTCGTATTGTCGATGGCACAGGCTTTCCAGCCTTTCCAGGTGATATCGGCATCGTCGGTGAGCGTATCGTCGCGCTTGGTTCTCAGCTTGTTTCGGAGGCGCATCACGTACTTGACGCCGGAGGTCAGGTCGTCGCACCTGGCTTTATTGATGCACACACGCATGATGACCTGGCGGTGCTGAGAGAGGGTGTGGTCCCGATGAAGGTCCAGCAGGGCGTCACCACCGTTATAACCGGCAATTGTGGCTTCAGCCTGGCTCCTCTGGCTCCCACGCACACGGACGCAGTGAAAAACTATTCGGCCCCTGTGCTGGGGGAGGACACGCGCCCATGGAACTGGCATACAACGAAGGCTTTATTTGAGACGTTGCGCAGCGTGGCGCTGGGGCAGCATATACGTCCCCTGTTTGGACATAACCCTGTGCGTGTGGCGGTCATGGGCTTTGAGCCGCGTGATGCTACGGAGCAGGAGATGACCACGCAGGAAGGGTTGGTGAGAGAAGCGATGGAAGCGGGCGCGGCCGGGATGTCCCTGGGCTTGATGTATGTGCCCGGCATGTATACACCCACATCTGAGCTTATACGGCTTGCGTCTGTAGTAGGCCGTTATGGTGGCGTAGTGACCTCACATATGCGTGGCGAAGGGGACCAACTTCTAAGCTCCCTTACAGAGATGCTCACCATCGCTGAGCGCGCAGAGGTCGCGGTGCATATCAGCCACCTGAAGGTGACCGGGCGCAATAACTGGGGCAGTATTCAGCAGGCATTGAATCTTATTTCGGATGCCCGTACACGCGGCCTGGATGTGACCATCGATGTCTATCCATACAATGCAGGATCGACGCTAGGCACGCAACTTCTCCCTCCCTGGTTGCAAGAAGGCGGCCTTGCAACGATGCTCAAACGACTACGCGAGCCAGAGACGCGGCGCCAGGTCTGTCGTGATTTCGCGCATGGTATTGAGGGCTGGGAGAACCAGGTTGGCGCGAACGGCTGGGATCGTGTGTTTGTCTCAACGGTACGCCAGGAGCGTTTGCGGTCGCTTGAGGGCTTGAACATGGTCGAAGTGGCTGAGACCCTGGGTATGGCGCCGGAAGAGGCCTTCTTTCACCTGATCGTAGAAGAGCAGGGACAGATGACCATTCTCATCTTCCATATGGATGAACGTGATGTAGACGAGGTGGTGCGAGCGCCCTTCTCGATGATTGGCTCGGATGGTTTGCCTCTTCGCTCGGGACGTCCTCACCCCAGACTGTATGGCACCTTTCCCCGTTTTTTTAAGCGCTACGTCCGCGAGACGCGGAGCCTGGCGTTGGAAGAGGCTGTGCGCAAGGTGACAGCTCTACCCGCGGAGCGTTTTCGTCTTGCGGATCGCGGTATGATTGCAGTGGGCAAGATCGCCGATCTCGTGATCTTTGATCCCGAAACCATTAGTGATCTCGCTACCTATGAGCAGCCCCGTGTGTATCCTGAGGGGATTTCGGCCGTTATTGTCTCAGGTCAGATAGTTGTGCGAGAAAAGCAACTCACGCCGCACCGACCTGGACAGTTGATAGCACCAGCTCATGGAGAAACATACGTCGTGGAATAGTATCAGGAAGGAGAAGTGGATGTCGATGATTGGTCACTCTATCACAGAGGTAGATACACCAGCTTTGCTTGTCGACCTTGCGCGATTAGAGAAGAATATCCACCGCTATGCCGATAGCGCCGCGAAGGCCGGGGTACGTTTGCGACCCCATATCAAGACGCATAAAACGTTAGAAATCGCAAAGATGCAACTACAGGCGGGGGCGGGAGGAATTACCGCGGCCAAATTAAGCGAGGCAGAAGTCTTCGCCGAGGCAGGCATCGAGGATATCTTTGTCGCATACCCCATCATAGGACCCGAAAAAGCGCGGCACGCGGCGCGACTGGCTCAACATTGTCGCCTGATTGTGGGCGTCGAGAGCGAGAAAGGGATAAAACAACTCTCTGAGGCCGCCAGCCAGATTGGTTCCACGCTCCTGGTACGCGTAGAGATCGACTCAGGCCTGGGTCGCACGGGAGTGGGGCAGGAGGCCGCAGGAAAGCTGTGTCGTCAGGTGCTGGACGCTCCAGGTTTGAGCCTGGATGGCATTTTTACATTTCGCGGAGCCTCTTTCCCCGAGGCGTCCAGTAGAGACCCACAGGTCTTAGGCCGTATGGAGGGAGAGATGATGGTTGCGATCGCTGAACGGCTGCGTCATGCTGGTATCCCGATTCAAGAGATCAGTGTGGGTTCAACACCGACTGCGTCATCAGCCGCCGAGGTACCAGGCATAACCGAGGTACGTCCGGGAACCTACGTCTTTTTTGATCGTATGACCACGCAAGTGGGAACGAGCGCACCAGATGAGCTCGCGCTCTCCATTCTAGCAACAGTGGTTAGCCGTCCTGCACCCGACCTGGCGATCATCGATGCCGGGTCGAAAACCTTTTGTGGCGATGTCATCCCCGCCAATGTAGGCTTGGAGGGATATGGTGCCACAATAGACGGTCAGAACGGGGTGGTGATTCGTATGAACGAGGAGCATGGTACAGTACGCCTTGCTCCAGGTTTTAGCCCTGAAATTGGCGACAAACTACTGTTTTTCCCAAATCACGTTTGTACGACGGTCAATCTGTCGGATGAAATCCTTGTGACACAGGGAGGGGTTGTCAAGGCTATTTGGCGCGTTGCGGCACGTGGGCGAAGGCAGTAACAAAAACACTGGTTTCCACTCTCCCCTGAAAAGAAAGCAACATGTAAGGGTACCCTTTGAAGATACCGTCTTACTTGCCGGATTATCTCTATTTATAGCAAGAACTAGGAAAGGAAGCATACGATGTCTTTTGAAGAACGAGTAAAAGAATTAGGTTTCACCATGCCGGAACTACCCAAGCCAGCCTTTAGCTATGTTCCCGCCGTTCAGGTGGGCAAGCTCGTTTTTGCCTCTGGTCAGACACCGACTGTGGCGGGGAAGTTGACAATACAAGGTAAATTGGGGCGCGAGGTCTCGATTGAGCAGGGACAGGAGGCAGCCCGCCTGGCGGTGCTCAACTGCCTGGCCGAGGTACGTGGCCTGATGGGTTCGCTGGATGCTATAGTGCGCATTGTCAAGCTGAATGGGTATGTCGCCTCGGCGGAGGGTTTTACGGAACAGCCACGCGTCATCAACGGTGCCTCTACCCTTCTTGAAGAAATCTTTGGGGAGACGGGAAAACATGCTCGTGCCGCTCTTGGCGTCGCGGAGCTGCCTGCTGGCGCCCCGGTCGAAGTGGAAATGGTCGTCGAGGTCCGCTAATACTGGCGGGTTGGGCGCTCTATTTGGAGACCATGCCAAGTCACCTTCTGGTTCGCCGATGCCCTCAGTTGTCTCTTCGGACAGTCACTAATATCCAACATGTTCTCCACGCCTTGTAGCAGATCAGTAACCTCAATATGAAAAATCACCTTTGAGAGGAAGGATTCGCCAGCAGTATCACTTTTGGTGATACTGCTGGCGAATCCTTCCTACTGTATCAGGAAGACATCGTAAAAAGCCCGTCTGGATTTCAATCACACTGAAAGCCCTGGGCTCTTCAGCATACTGCTGATTTACTTTCCCCCATTGTGGTCCCAATCTCACTCTATACCGCAAGCGGTACAAATGTGAGTACGCACGCTAGGCAATGGTGGCTTGTGAAGTGTGGCGGGAGCACAATCACCGGGATGGCATGCAGTCACGATAAATCACACACCAGGGATAGAAATGTTATAATGCAAGCAGAGTATGTATTTGGAGCAGAGGCCGTTATCCTGGCAATTATGGGGAGAACTCGGTTGTAAATGTCAGCGACCCCACCGGTAAACCGGGGGGCTTGTGGGAGACGACCCTGAGTGGTCTTGGCTGCAAGCCCCGATGCTGACCAGCCCCCGGTGTGCGAGCACACCGGAGCCGTTCAGAAGGAGCGCGAAAAAACAGACCCTGGAGTGGCTTTTCCAGCTCCCGGCTCTTTAATTGCTCAGTTAAACAGGTTGATGGGGTGTCCAAAGCCAGTGCTGAGCAAAGATCGCCGCTTCTGACACCAGGGCGAGGAAACCATTACCGTTGGTGTGTGCTGGACAGCCAGGCGCACGCCAACGCGATGCCTCATTACGAGGCCCCCGCAAGGAGAGAACAGGAAGAAACCCATGTCGCGTGTATTGATTGTGGATGCAGAGCGCAGGCCGCTCATGCCCTGCACTCCTGCCCGCGCCCGTCTTCTGCTCAAGGCGGGCAAGGCAGCAATCTTGCGCCGTTTTCCCTTTGTGCTGATTTTGCGCGAGGCGAGGCCGGAGGCAGTGGTGGAGCCGCTGCGCGTCAAACTCGATCCTGGGTCCAAAACCAGCGGGATTGCCGTGCTCCAGGAACAGTCAGGTGAGGTGATGTGGGCGGCGGAGCTGACTCATCGAAGCCCGCAGATCCGCGAGGCGCTCGCGAAGCGGCGTGCTGTGCGCCGATCTCGACGCAGCCGCCATACCCGCTACCGTGCGGCACGCTTTGCCAATCGGAGGCGGCCCAAAGGGTGGCTCGCGCCCTCGCTTGAGAGCCGCGTGCTTCACCTGCTGACCTGGGTCAAGCGCCTGTCCCGCTGGTGTCCGGTTGGCGCGCTCTCCTTGGAACTCGTGCGCTTTGATCTGGCGTTGCTGCAGAACCCTTCCATTGAGGGGGTCGAATACCAACGCGGAACCTTGTGCGGAACGGAAGTACGCCAGTATCTGCTCGCCAAATGGCAGCATCGATGCACGTATTGCCAGGCGAGCGAGGTGCCATTGGAAATCGACCATGTGTCTCCCCGTTCGAAAGGTGGATCGCATCGCATCGCAAATCTCGTCATCGCGTGTCGGCCCTGCAACCAAGCCAAAGGCGATCACCCCCTTGAGTCCTTTCTGGCAAACCGGCCAGACGTGCTCGCTCGGGTGCAGGCGCAGCGTCGCGCCCCACTGCGTGATGCAGCGGCGGTCAACAGCACGCGGTGGCAGCTGTATGAGCGCCTCAAGGCTCTTGATTTGCCGGTCGAGACAGGCTCTGGCGGTCTGACCAAGTGGAACCGACAAAGCCGAAACCTTCCGAAGACCCACTGGATCGACGCCGCATGCACAGGGCGATCAACGCCAGAACGCCTCCAGATCCGGCATGTTCGTCCCTGGCTGATTCAGGCACAGGGGCGGCAGGCTCGTCGTATGGTCAATGTGGATAAATGGGGGTTCCCGCGAGGAAAAGCCAAAGGACCCAGCTGCGTCTCCGGATTTAGGACAGGCGATCTGGTCCGTGCGGTGGTCACGAAAGGCAAGAAGATTGGCACCTATGTCGGACGTGTGGCGATCAAGTCGGACGGGTACTTTAAACTGACAGGGCGTCCGTTCGGCATGGTCGAGGGAATTCATGCACGATATTGTCGGCCGGTCCATCGCAACGATGGCTACGCTTACGCGCAAGGAGAGGCGGCACTTCCTCCCCAGGCGTGAATGCCTGTCTCTTATACACAAATATGCGATCTGGAGAAAGAACACGGAAACGATGCGCTGCACATGCCCCGTTTTTTCCTACACGAGAGGTGACACACGTTCGCTGAAAAAGTCGCTTGTCTCGCCAAGCTGAAAGCACATCATTGTGTATCAAGGGGCGTTTTTTCAACACCTTTCCCTCGCATCATGCTGAGGATCTTCTGCAAACGTTCATATTTGTGTATAAGTGACAGGCGTGAATGCCGGGGCTTCCGTGCCGCCCTTTGGTGAAAAATAAATGCGGAGGAAAACTGAAAAGAATTTAGACAAACAACATTATCTCCCTTCGATGCAATACGCCTTTGGTGCCATACTCTCTGCACAACTATGTTCTGAAAAGCAATCGTCAATGCCGCGATTGAATTAAGAGCCAAGTTGCACACGAAATATTTGTAGGAGAATGTTATGCTATTATCTATTCCCTCATTCGCAAAAAATCATGCAGTATTTTCTCTTGCGCTACTGGATTTCCTTCTACTCTTGCTGCTCGGCATCCCTGGATACATCATCACATCGCATTCCTATGCTTCCCATACGGTCTTTGTTGCTCACAAGGACAAGCCACTTACACTCACGGCGGCGCAGGGCACAAACGTTCTGCTGGGTTTTCAGATCGATGGCAGTTTAAACAATTACTGGGCAAGCCCCAATGGTCTGACACTCACTCTTGATGGAGTAAATCAGCCATTGATGGTTGTGGAGCCAAAAGAGAGGGATTGGAATGATAGTATCCATACCACACTCTCAGATCCCGGCAATTCCCTAGACGTGGTTGGCGCGCTCACCATTCCCTCTTCCATTAGTGACTCCCAGCATACCCTCAAAGGCACCCTTAGTGGTAGCATCGACTATCCCGCCCCTGGGAGAGATCCCAATTCCAGCGATTCTTCAGGTCCACTTTTTGCTTTCCACAATAAAACCATGGATGTAAATGTACCTGTCCAGATTCAACTGGAGTCCCAGGGAAGCTTCCTCTGGGCAAGCGGATATCTTCCATTCCAGATCTTTTACTGGGCAGATATCGCTCTTTGCTCTGGGCTAATCCTGCTCGCAATTGTTGCCCTGATGCGGGCCCTCGCTGCGCGCTCGCGAACTAGCACACAACGTCCCACAGCCGGGACGGCATCGCGTATGAAGGAAGCAATTCAGATGGTACTTGGTGCTATCGTCATTTCAGCCATTGGCTTCTTTATTTTCTTTCTCATCATTGAGAATTTGGGTGAAAAGAGCGATCTTCTCCATCCCATTCCAGGGGAAATCAGCACCGGGAATCTTCTGCTTCCCCTCCTGATAACCATTGCCTGCGTAGTGGGTCTAGTGGCAGTATTAGCTCAACCAGACAAAAAGGTGAAGACCTCATAATATAGATACCACTTTGCCGGTCACTGTAAATGTCATGTACCCCTGCATCGAATGCGGGGGTACATGACATTGAACTATGTTCTCTGGATACTAGGTCTACTCATGATCTATTCTTGGGAGAGTGCCGGAAAGGGGAGAGAGAAAGAGGGTTTCTCATTCCATCTGTTCTCCTCATTGATAGCCCCGCTCTCGTTTGAAGTCTCCTTCTTGCCCCCCTCGTTGAATGGGCCACACCAGAAGGTTCCGGCTTGTCCCTGTCGTTTGATCCGTCCACCTTGCCCGATGTTCTTCTTAGTTCTGGCAGAACCATGAGAATGAGCAGCAGTGTGAGCACCATCCCGAGAACGATCAGGCTCGCTAGACCTGATGAGGTATGTGTGAGAAGGATCGTTGACGCCGAGATGATAATGCTCGCAGCATCTTGTTTTTCTCAAATTCAGGAAAGTTTCCCTTATTTGAGTCATTGTCCGCTTGCAAATTTTGGTGATTATGCTGTTTTTTTCGTTTTTGGTGGGAAACATGCTTGACTTTATGGTGCAGATTAGGTATCCTTCGATTCGAGGGGTTGTATATTTCCATTTATGAGTGAAAAGTTTCCTCGTGGTATGGATGAAATTCAAGGAAAATAGCTAGATGGTGTCTGAACCGGACAAACAATTATTTGATTTATCACCACAGCCAAGGCAGAACGTTACCTTGCGTGATGTTGCAGATGCCGCTGGCGTGACATTAGGGACAGCCTCTAAAGCAATAAATGGGAGGGGGAAATTAAGCCCGGAAACGCGAGAACGTGTGCGTTCTGAAGCCAGGCGCCTGGGTTTTCGTTTTTTTAGCCTCCAAGAGGATGTTCCAGCAAGTCATGGTGTCATGGTTGGCGTATTAACAACCGACAACTATGGACGTTTTAGTCTTCCCCTCTTGATGGGGATTGAAGATGCCTTTGGGACACATCCGGTTTCAGCGATGCTCTGTAATTCACGTGATCAGAGTCGCGAGCAACAGCATTTGCAGCATTTACTGGCGCGCAAAGTTGATGGGATCGTGGTATCTGCCCGGCGTGAAGATTCGCGCCCGCCAATAAACATAGGGAGGACAGCAATACCTGTTGTCTATGCGTTTACCTATGTCGAAGACCCCAACGCTTTGTGCGTCTTACCCGATGATGCTCAAGGCGCGAGACTAGCAACTGAACATCTTGTAAATCTGGGACGGCGTCAGCTTGCCCATATTACAGGTCCCAGTTATTTTGAAGCGGTCCGTTTACGCGAAGGAGCCATGCGCCAGGTGCTTGCTGAGCATGATATTGCGCTGCCCCACAATCGTGTCCTATCGGGCCCCTGGCAGGAAAGCTGGGGATATACCGCAACGAATTTTCTCTTTGATCAAGATCCTTCGATTGACGCGCTTTTTTGTGGTAGTGACCAGTTGGCAAGAGGAGCTATGGAGGCATTACAAGCGCGCGGTCTACGTGTTCCAACCGATGTTTCCGTCGTAGGTTTTGACAATTGGGAACCCATGGCATGTGCAACTCGACCGCCGTTGACAACTGTAGATATGAACCTTGCACAGGTGGGACGTTATGTGGGTGAAAGCTTGCTAGCGTTATTTGCTGGTGAGCAACGCTCTGGTATTGTGCGTCTTCCCTGTAGCTTGATTTTACGCGGTTCAAGTGATCCCTCACAACCGGGGTAGTGAGCAAGAATGGAGGTAATCAGCACAGGAAGGAGTTCATGGAGACATTTTTCGTTGTATGATCAGTTGATTGGCAACGAATTTCGTATGGAAGTGGTCAGACGTTCTCTCGTTATGGTTGGTTGGTCTGAATGATGACAATGTTCCTCGATGGAAGAGGATGATGTATCTCTGAGAGAGTTTCAGTATTTTCATCATTTATAAGGAGGTCATAGATGACCCACAAACAACAAGAACCCTGGAAAGACATGATGACCGAAGTTCGTACCGGACAAATGAGCCGTCGAGCTTTTATTGTAAAAACGGCGGCCCTGGGTATCAGCACGAGCGCCGCAATTACGCTTCTTGAGGCATGTGGCGGCGCTGGTGGTAATGCCAGTTCCGGGCCCGTGACATTGACCATCTGGGATTATTTCAACCCTCCTGGTGCTGGATATCTACAGCTCCTGGCCGATTACCCCAAAGTCAAGCCAAATGTGAAGCTTCAGCACACAGCCATCCCTTTCGCTGACCTCAAACAGAAAATTATTCAGGGTGCAGCCGCCCGCCAGCTTCCTGACATCTTGGTTATTGATAACCCGGATCACCAGGCATTTTCTTCCATGGGTATTCTGGCAGATTTAACCTCACAAATCTCCTCGTGGGGGCAGGGAAAAGAATATATTACCGGTCCCTGGACATCAACAACCTGGAAAAATAAAAACTACGGCATTCCAAATAATAGTAATTGCCTGGCGCTCTATTATAACGCGGATATGCTGAAGAAGGCCGGTGTCAACCCGCCTACAAATTGGGATGAACTGCATGATGCGGCGAAGAAGTTGACCACCAAGGGTGTCTATGGGCTATCGATGTCTCTGGTACAAAGTGAAGAGGGAGCCTTCCAGTTCTTGCCATTTCTGTGGGAAGCAGGAGCGGACCTGAACTCGCTGGATAGTCCTGAGGCCACGACCGCCTTACAATACCTGGTCGATCTGACCAAAGAGAGACTGCTCTCAATGGATGCGTTGAACTGGACACAGCAGGACGCGATGACGCAGTGGACCGCTGGCAAATCCGCATTTTGTATTAATGGCCCCTGGAACCTTCCTGCTGCTCGCTCGAATGCCAAGTTTAACTGGGACGTTGTTCCTCTGCCACAAGGCAAGCAAGCAGCATCTATTCTGGGTGGTGAGAACTGGGCTATCACCGCAACCAGCCAGCACCAGGCCGAAGCATGGGAATTTATCAAGTGGACACAGGAACTGTCTGTTCTCAAGAAGTGCCTGCTGGGCAACGGAACACTACCGAGTCGTTTAGATCTGGGCAAGGACGCCGCATTCATCCAGGATCCCAAACAAGCTGTATTTGTCAATGCGCTTACGACAGCTAAGCCGCGCGCGTATGGACCAAACTATCCAAAAATCTCGAATTACGTGCAGCAAGCGTTTCAGGCAGCAATTAGTGGACAGAAGTCCGCCTCAGCAGCTCTTCAAGTGGCCAGTCAAGCTGTAAAGCCTTTACTACCGTCCTAGTGGTCATGCTTTGTAGAAGGAAGAGTAGACGTATTTCTCTTCGCAAGAGGAGAGTACGTTTACTCATTCTCCTGGGCCTTGCAGGTCACAGTAAGGAGGAAGTTTCCTGTGTCTACACTTGTCAATACCCCTCCGCAAGAGGCAAAGACAGTGACTCAGCGTTCAGTGAGGCGGCGGAGAATAAGCAAAACGCTGGGCCCTTATCTCTTCTTATTACCAGCGACCCTGTTCCTACTTCTCTTTCTGGTGTATCCGGTTATCACCATGGTTATCTATAGCTTTGAGCAGGTGAACGTTGGTAGCCTATTGACTGGTATTACGCCATTTGTTGGCCTGGATAATTATCATACAGTGATCTCTGACCCAAATTTTCGCGATTCTCTGGTCGTCTCACTGATCTTTACCATTGCCTCACTGGTTTTTCAATATATTATCGGCTTCGCGATGGCGTTGTTATTTAATCGGCGTATCCCCCTGGTTGGCGTGATGCGTGGTTCAGTGATGATTGCCTGGATGTTGCCGGTAATTGTAAGTGCCACGATCTTCAAATGGATGTTGCAGAGTGACTCGGGTATTGTGAACTACGTCTTGCAAAGTTTGCATGTGGTCTCCTCACCTATTGACTGGCTTACGAACCCGAAATTGGCCCTATGGGCCGTGATCATTGCGAATATCTGGATTGGTATTCCCTTTAACATGTCGTTGCTTTTAGCTGGTTTGCAGGGAATTTCGGCGACCCTGTATGAGGCGGCGGTTGTTGATGGCGCAAATGGGTGGGGGCGTTTCTTGCATATTACGCTGCCATTGATGCGTTCAACCAGCTTGACAGTTTTGATGCTCGGGTTCATCTATACCTTGAATGTATTTGACCTGATTTATGTCATTACTGGCGGCGGCCCGGTCAATGCGACTGAAGCAATGCCATTGTATGCCTATCGTATTGCCTTCGGCCAGTTTGATCTTGGTTCAGGAGCGGCTGTTGCTACGTTGATGTTCCTGCTATTACTGGGCGTAAGCGCTATCTATCTGTTCCTGCTGAGACGAGAGGAGATTGCTTGATGATGACTACACAAAAAGCTTATCGTGCTGCGAATAAACCTCCTCTCAATCGCAAATCCTGGAATACAATTATGCTGACAGTGTTAGGGATTTTCTTTACGGTCGTAATGATCTTCCCTTTATACTGGGTCATTGTCAGTTCACTCAAAAATACGACAGAGCTGTTCAGCACACCACCGACGTTTTTTCCCCACCAGGTTGATTGGAGCCCTTATATCTCCAACTTTATCCAGAACACAGATATATGGCGCTATATGGGCAATAGTCTTCAGATTGCGCTTGGCACAATGCTATTGAGTTTGGTGCTAGGAGCACCAATGGCCTATGGATTGGCCCGGCTCCCAGTAAAGGGAAAACAGGGGATGTTACTGGCCTTTCTGGTTGTACAGATGTTTCCCAGTATCATGCTAGCTCTCCCGTTGTTTGTGATCTTTTCGCAAATCGGCCTGGTGAACTCTATTCCGGCGGTAATCCTGGCAGTCACGACGCGTACCCTACCGTTTGCAACGCTCGTGATGCGTCCCTATTTTTTAAGCCTGCCGCGTGATCTGGAAGATGCAGCCTTTATTGATGGGTGTAGTTTATGGGGGGCATTCTACCGAATAATTATGCCGCTCTCGCGACCTGGCATATTGACGGTTGGTGCTCTCACCTTTTTGATGGGCTGGAGCGACTTTCTTTTCCCGCTGACATTGATCTCTGATGATAACAAGCGCCCTTTAACATTGGGCATTTATAAGTTTATCGGAGAATATGGAGTACGCTGGAATGATCTGATGGCGGTTTCGGTCGTTGCGGCATTGCCAATTATCCTGGTTTTTATCTTCGGACAGCGTTATATTACCTCTGGTCTGGTAGCTGGCGCGGTGAAAGAGTAATGGGATAGGGAAAAGCTGACCTGTATACAACACAAGCCCCCTGTGCTGGTACGATACGTATTGTGAAAGGAATAGGCTATGACATCATCTTCTCCAACATCAACTCAGCAAGCAGATGCAAGGCGGGGTTCCAATGCTGTCGCGCATACAACGGTAACGATTGAGGATACATTCTGGGCACCACGTTTGCAGAGAGTGCGTGAAAACACCTTGCCAATGATGTATGAGCAAATGAAGCTGAATAACTATTTTG
This sequence comes from Ktedonobacter sp. SOSP1-85, assembly GCF_016587415.1. Classification (GTDB taxonomy): domain Bacteria; phylum Chloroflexota; class Ktedonobacteria; order Ktedonobacterales; family Ktedonobacteraceae; genus Ktedonobacter. Next base: position 1,763,242 of record NZ_BNJI01000001.1, read on the forward strand.
ATTCAGAGAAGCGGGGTTGGAAGAGGGGAATGCATCCCATCCCCTATGTTTTCTGGGAGACAGATATTACAAAGTGGGTTGAGGCAGCGAGTTTAAGTCTGGCGACCCATCCAGATGCTCAACTGGATACGTTGCTTGATACGACTATTGAGTTTATACGCTCTATCCAACAGCCAGATGGCTACCTCAACATCTGGTTTACAGAAGTCGAGCCGGAGAAGCGCTGGTCAAATATGCGGGACCTGCATGAGCTCTATTGTGCGGGACACCTGATAGAGGCTGGCGTAGCTCATTTCCAGGGAACGGGTAAGCGCTCATTACTGGATATTGTGAGTCGTTACGCTGATTACCTTGATAGGACCTTCGGGCTTGAAGAAGGCAAGAAGCGGGGATACAGCGGGCATCCAGAGATCGAACTGGCATTAGTCAAACTCTATCGTGTTACCGGAGAGAAGCGGTACCTGAATTTGAGCCAGTACTTTGTTGATGAGCGTGGCAAACAGCCGCATTATTTTGATGAAGAAGCACGTTTGCGCGGGGATGATCCGCGCGATTTTTGGGCGCAGACGTATGAATACAATCAATCGCATATGCCGATACGAGAGCAGAGAGAGGTTGTTGGACATGCTGTGCGTGCAATGTATCTCTATAGTGCTATCGCTGACCTGGTCAAGGAGAGGTACGATGAGTCGTTATTTCAGACAGGTGAGCGTCTCTGGCATCATCTTGTGAGCAAGCGGCTCTATATCACCGGAGGTATAGGTTCGACAGAGAAGAACGAGGGTTTCACGGAAGATTACGACCTGCCGAATCTGACTGCATATGCCGAATCTTGCGCCTCAATTGGTCTGGCCATGTGGAACCACCGCTTGCTCCAACTGGATGCGGATAGCCGCTATGCTGATCTGCTTGAACGAGCATTATACAACGGGATGCTAAGTGGTATTTCGCTTGATGGGAGCAAATATTTTTATGTTAATCCCCTGGAGAGCAAAGGTGATCATCACCGTGTAGGATGGTTCAAGTGTGCCTGTTGTCCACCAAATATAGCACGTACATTAATGTCGTTGGGTCAATATGTCTATACGGTGAGCGATACAGACATTTTTACGCATTTATATATTCAAGGAACAGGTGAGCTTTCCGTTGGTGGGCACAACGTGAAAGTGAAGCAGGAAACGAAGTATCCCTGGGATGGTGCGATCAGCCTGGAGATGACCCTTGATGAGCCTGCTGATTTTGGCCTGAACTTGCGTATTCCTGGTTGGTGTCAGGCTGCACAACTTTCTCTCAATGGTGAAGCTATTGTGCTTGATAACCATTTGCAAAAGGGGTATGTACGAATTGAGCGCCGCTGGCAGAGTGGTGATCAGATAGTACTTAATATGGCGATGCCGGTGATGCAAGTCTATGCACATCCAGATGTACGTGAGAATAGTAATCGAGTCGCCTTGCAACGCGGTCCCCTGATATATTGTCTGGAAGGTGCGGATAATGCAGTGCCGCTACATCATATCCGTCTACCTGAAACGGCTACACTGGAGAGCCACTTTGAGCCTGAGCTTTTAGGTGGGATCACCGTTATTGAGGGTCCGGCGACCGTTGTAGAGAGCGAGGATTGGTCGGAGACATTGTATAAAACGGCCCCTCCACAATCTCATGCGCATACGCTCACTGCTATTCCCTATTATGTCTGGGATCATCGCCAGGCTGGTGAGATGTGCGTCTGGATCTCCACAAAATAACCTGGAGATCGGTAATTCTATTCAATTCTGTAACAACAGAGAAGAATCGCTAGATAGAGATTCTTCTCTGTTGTTTTTGGTAAATGACAGGCGGAACCTTGGCTCTGGCACACCTTCGAACCGTCATGCTCCCAGGCGCACCACCGTTGTTGTAGAGCAATTTGCAATTCCCCTCCACGTATGATGATAGAGCAGTCTCAGCAGCTCTAAAGGAAAGGCACGTGAGATTGAACCGAAACCGCCTGCGCCTCTACCCGGGCGCCAGTACCAGATCCAGCGCGTCCTGAATGGATGTACCCACATGGAAGACCCTGGCCGAGTCTTCCATGTCGCACCACCACTCCAACCGCCCCACTTCTCATTGCCTTTCCATCTTTTTTTCCTTATAGATCATCAGCATCTCTCGTTTTTATAAATAAGGTGACAATACCAAATTATGGATGATACCGCACTTATACACCTTGACAACGCCTCTCGCTCTTTTTATACTCAAAAGTAATGATCATAATTGATTTTTGACCATTACTTTCAAAGGAGGCAAAGGCAATATGAGAATCGGTAGACAATGGCAGCGGTCGCATACCAGTACCTGGAAAAGTACTACAATAGTGAGTCTTGGTATGCTGCTCCTGCTCCTCACCGCCTGCGGACCCACAGTCGCCACGGGAAGTCAAACAGGCGGCAAAGGCTCCACAACCATCAAAGTAGCCACTGATTTCCCGGTGTCGGGACAGGATACCCCCAATGGCAAGCCCGCGCAGGATGGGGCAGAGATGGCAGTCCAGGAAGCAAATGCGCAGCATCTGATCCCTGGATATAACATCGTCTTTGTTCCCAAAGACGACGTTGGAGCTCAGGGAACCTTTGATCCTGATATGGGGAAGAATAATGTTACTGCGCTGATTAATGATGCCCTCGTGGCAGGCATAGTAGGACCATTTAATAGTTCAGTAGCACAGGCGGAGATGCCCATTGCCAACCAAGCCCCCATTACCTTAATTAGCCCTTCCAACACCAATACCTGTCTGACACAACGCGGACCCACGGTTAACTGCACCGGGGCACAGGATAAGGTGCCCATACTGCGCCCAACTGGAAAGGTAACCTATTTCCGCATCGCGACGACGGACGATCACCAGGGATCAGTCCTGGCGGATTACCTGTACCAGAAAAGAAACTATAGGAAAGTCTACGTTATAGACGATACGACGGTCTATGGTGTTGGACTGGCAAACATCTTTAGCAACGAGTGGCAAAAACTGGGAGGGCAACTCGTAGGGAACCGCGAAAGCAAGCAGAAGAGCAATGACTATGGTGGCACCATTGCTAATATTAAAAGCGCTAAACCCGACCTGGTATTCTACGGCGGCACCGATAGTCAGGGTGGTACCCAGTTACGCCAACAACTACTCAACGACTCCGGAACCGCTAGCCTGGCCTTTGGTGGTGGCGATGGCATCGAAAACCCGGTCTTCGCCCAGGTCGTCGGCTCAACGGGTGGTCCAACCTTCGCCACCATCGCCAAGGTGAATGAAACCGTACTCCCCTCGGCGAAAGACTTTATCACACGCTATAATCGCATATATGGCGAGAGCGATTATGGAGCATATAGCGCCGCTGGCTACGACTGCATGAATATCCTGCTGCAAGCGATCAAACGAGCCCTCGCCGACGGTGCTCAAACACCTAAAGACTCCAATGATGCCGCCGGCAGCAAATCTTTCCGTGAGGCCGTCATCGCAGCGATGCAAAAAACAGATTATAACGGCGTTACCGGGCACCACAACTTCACCGAAAACGGCGATACGACCAATAAGGTCATCTCCGTCTGGCAAGTTGCTAATGTCAACGGCAAAGATACCTGGAAGTTCGTAGACCAGGTGGCCGCCAAGTAACCCAACCTTCTCCTTACCCCATCCTGGAAGGCTTCTGGGCATCGCGATAAAAAAATGCCCGGAAGCCTTTTGCCTCCCATCTCGATATGTAACCGTTGCTAAAATCTAGAACTATCTTGAACAAGGCCCAACTATCCACACAATCGAAGGAAAACAGCTTTGGGCTGTGACGATTGAAGGAAGGCAGAAGCCACCCAGCCAGGATAGTAACAGATCTTTCCCCGCAAGGTGCGGGCGGGTGTCTCTCCCGTCGGCGGCAACAGCAACGCCGAACCCATTCCGGTATACGAAACGGGCTTGACCCTGGGGTCAGAGATGGAGCAAGACCTCGCCTTGCCTACATGTTTCATGTGAGCCAGATATGCCACGCCCAGTCTCGCAATGTTGACCGACGCACAATAATCCCGATCACCGTTATACTGACAGGCATCACAAGCCATCCACCGCCCCCACTTCACCGCTTCACGACGATCACTGGGGGAACGATACGTTTTTGCCGTGATCCCGCAGCGGGGGCAGGTATGACTGGTTCCTCGTGGTTGCGCCGTACGGAACCGCACGCCCAGAAGATGACATTTATAGCGAAGGATCCTCCAGATGTCCCCGCGGACGGTCGAGTTATTGCGATAGTGGCGCCAGCGCCCCCGGACACCTTTCCCTCGCCCGGTGGTTTTGAGGGTTTTCAACGATTCCATCGAGAGCAGCGAGCAGCCATGGATCTGACACAACAGCAGCAAGACGTTACTTGCCAGATGCGCCACCGCTCGATTGCGCCGCTCATATTTGCCCCAACAGCGCTCGATCTCGCGCCGAGAGAGTTCAAGGCGCTCCTGGTACCAGGCGCGTTTGGGATGGGCTTCTGGCAAGGCATCTCGTTCCTGCTCAAGGGCCGCGACCTTCTTCTTGAGTTCATCAATCTGGCGCCGCGTGCGGGCTTGTTTGCCATCAAAGCCGCCAGTGTCCAGGAAGAATGGCCTGCCAACTTGCTCACTGTGTTCAGTGATGGCAGTCGCCGTCAAGAGGGTATGCACACCCCAGTCCACGCCTAAGACGCATTCAACCTGTTCCCAGGTGGGCAAGGCTGTTTTTTCGACCTCGATGATGAAGTCGAGCACGGCAAAGCGCTCACCATCGGCTCGGCGCTCTTCGCGCAGCGTGGGAGCCATGAGCTTCCCGTCGGAAAGACGCTCTTTGAGGCAAGCAGGGAACGCAATGAGGGTCTCCTCTTTGCGCCAGCGCCACACCCCCATCTCGTCAGGGGAGCGGAAGCGAAACCGGGTCACCCCTGCATCTGCGTCAAGAGCCAGCCGATAGGCCTGGCCTTTGGCCCCACCATCGTCTCCTGCATAGGTCAGCAGACCAACGTGTAACAAGGGGATGGGTTGCAATTCTTCATAGGAAGTGGGGAAACGATCATGCTGCAAGAAAAAATTGCAGGCTTGCTCGACCACATTTTGCAGGGTGACAAAGCTGGTTTCATCCTCATCGAGGCTCTGCTGCAAGGCCGTAATGGCTTCTTTGATGGCTGGACGGTTTTTGCCTGCTGGGCACCCCTCCGTTTTGGGGCGGATGAAACCATCGGAGAGAATGGGGGCGACGAGGGTAAAGACTTTTTTGCGCTCGGCCTGCGCCCGCAGCAAGCGGCCGACGACCTCGCTCTCGCAGCGCCATTGACGATCACCATGCGGCAACGGGCTTGCGATGTACTTGCCAACCTGCTTCCAGGCAGGCCCTTCACGCTCACCCCCAAACGCGTCGAGGCAGGGCCAGAGGATCGTGAGGGCAGCATTGACAACGGCCTTACTTGCGTCAAGGAGGCGAAGCGCATCTGCCTGGGCTTCGTCAGGCAACCGCACGTCATAGGTAAGGGGCTGGTGGGTACGGTTGGTACGCATCGTTCCTCCTCCTCTTACGAACATTTGTCCTCATGAGGAGAAGTATAACAGGAAAAGCATGTACTTGCAACTGTTTTGGACTTCTTTGAAGCAGCTATAGGTAGTTGCAGAAGTACATGCCAATTATAGCTTTTTGACAACTGTCTAAACCCCTATTGTCAACTTGACACCCGAACCTGCCGGAAACCTGACAGAAGATGGCAGGTATATTGTTTTAGACTAAAGAGGATCGCGATACTCCTCACCCCCATAGAATGGAACGGCCCCTGAGCTGAGGTAGGCCAATCACTATGTTTCCTGAAAAATCGCAAGAAAGGAGAAGTTTTGCCTCTCCACCTCTGCTATACTGATTGTCTGTGCGGAAAGAGCGGAAACGTCAGAGCGAAGGATTGCTGGCATCAAGGCTCAAACACCTCCTGGTTGCAAGCTACGGCTGTCACTATTCTAGCAATATAAGAGGGAGCTTCTATGATTATGTCTCAAGAATATATTGAAATTCGTGGTGCACGCGAGAACAACCTCCAAGAGGTCTCGTTACGGCTACCCAAGCGCAAAATCATCATCTTTACCGGCGTATCTGGTTCAGGAAAATCATCCGTGGTATTTGACACCATTGCTCAAGAAGCACAACGACTCTTATTTGAGAATTTCAGTATGTTCATTCGCAACTTTCTGCCGCGCTACCCCCTCCCGGACACCGATGCGATTGAGAATCTGAGCATGGCCGTAATTGTGGACCAGAAACGCCTGGGTGGTGGATCGCACTCGACAGTAGGAACGGTCACCGATATTGCGCCTGTGCTACGCCTGCTCTTTTCGCGCATCGGTACACCACACGTGGGCTACACCAATGCGTTTTCCTTCAACGACCCTCAAGGGATGTGTCTGGAGTGTAATGGTCTTGGCCGCAAGATAGGGATAGACCCAGAGGCACTTGTCGACATGACCAGGTCATTGAATGAGGGGGCTGTCATCGCTCCGGGATTGGCTGGCTGGGAACGCGATCTTTATATTCGCTCTGGCTTATTTGACAATGACAAGCAACTGGCCGACTACACTCCTGAGGAAATGGACCTGTTGCTCAACAGCGAACCGCGAAAATACAAGCTGGCCATTGGTAACAAAGAGATGAATGCGACCTACGAGGGCTTACTCTTCAAATTTAATCGTAAATTCATCACCAGGGATATTCAAACCCTCTCCGAGCGCACCCGCCAACAGGTCGAGCCTCTCTTGAGACTCGGTCCCTGCCCGCTTTGCAAGGGCACGCGACTCAATCAAGCGGCGCTCAGTTGCAAGATCAATGGGTATACCATCGCCGAACTGTCAGCGATGGAGGTTGGTGAGCTGGTAGGGGTGATACAGACCATTGAAGAGCCAGCGGCAACCCCTGTCATCCGCACGCTGACGGAGCGGTTGCAACACCTGGTGGATATTGGTCTGGAGTATCTGAGCCTGGATCGCCCAACTGATACTCTCTCGGGCGGTGAATCACAGCGTGTGAAGATGGTCAAGCACCTCAACGGGAGCCTGGTAGATGTCATGTATATTTTTGATGAACCCAGTGTCGGCTTACACCCGCGCGATGTTCACCGCTTGAACGAGCAACTGGAGAACTTACGAGATAAGGGTAATACAGTGATCGTGGTAGAGCATGACCCCGATGTCATGAAAATCGCGGATTACCTTGTGGATATGGGACCGCGCGCTGGGAGCGAAGGAGGTCAGGTAGTGTATGAGGGCGACTTTGCAGGCCTGCTCAAAGCAGACACTCTCACTGGCAACCATTTGCAGTTTCAAAGGCCGCTCAAGGAGACGTTCCGGCAGTCCCGTGGAACCTTGCCGATTGTCCATGCCAGAGCGAATAATCTGAAGGATGTCAGTGTAGACATTCCCGCTGGCGTCTTGACGGTCGTCACTGGCGTGGCTGGTTCGGGCAAGAGTTCGTTGATCAATGAGGCATTCCTCCGCCAGCATCCGGAGGCCGTGGTGATTGACCAGTCGCCAGTAGGCATCTCTAGCCGTTCTAACCCGGCTACCTATACCGGCATCATGGATGATATACGCAAAGCCTTTGCGGCGGTCAACCGCGTCGACGCTGGTCTGTTCAGTTTCAACTCGAAGGGGGCCTGCTCCAATTGCAAAGGACTTGGCGTTACCTACAATGATCTGGGCTTTCTTGAAGGGGTCAAACTTCCTTGCGAGGTGTGTGGCGGGAAGCGCTTTAAGGACGAAGTGCTGGTCTACACCTTCAATGGGAAAACCATTACAGATGTCCTGAGCATGACCATCCAGCAGGCGCTCGCGTTTTTCACAATCAAAGATGTGCAGTCAAAGCTCCAGGCGATGAGCGATGTTGGATTGGACTATCTGACCCTCGGCCAGCCCTTGAGCACCCTCTCTGGCGGCGAATGCCAGCGCTTGAAGTTGGCCAGCGAACTCCATAAGCGAGGCAGTATCTACGTTATGGATGAGCCAACAACCGGCCTGCACTTATCGGATATTGGGCACCTGCTTACCATTATGAACCGGCTGGTCGATGGTGGCAATACCGTGATTGTGATTGAACACCATCTGGATGTGATTCGCAACGCCGATTGGATCATTGACATGGGTCCTGAGGGTGGCAATAAGGGAGGCTCAGTTATCTATGAGGGTACGCCACGAGATTTGCTCAATGCGACGCATTCGCTGACAAGCCACTACTTGCGCTAGATAGAAGGAAGCTTTGGCGATCAGGTCAGTATCATACTACCGGTTGAAGAGTTTGAAGGTGAGATGGCGGCAATGACCGGGGCTTTCTCGCCGCGGCTTTTGTAAGTGCGCGCTTATGCAACACGGAGAGCAGCCAGCCTATGCTATACTTTTGGAATGGGGAATAGCAACAGGAGCGCATGAAGGACGCACTCCCATTCACTAAGGATAGGATTTAGAGATGCTTACAGAGAATGCATATGATCTTCTTGTGGTCGGCGCGGGCGTTTTCGGCTTGACGACTGCCCTGGAAATGAAGAGGCGTGGATATCGTGTTGCTGTTATTGACCCCGGCCCTCTGCCACATCCCTTAGCCGCTTCTACAGACATTAGTAAAATTGTGCGCATGGAATATGGTTCGGATGAAGCATATATGGAACTGGCGGAACAGGCATACCAGGGCTGGCTTCAATGGAATGAGATGTTGGGTGAGACGCTCTTCCATGACGTCGGTGTAACTATGCTGACGCGCGCACCTATGTCACCTGGCGAGTTCGAGTACGAAAGCTATCATCTGCTACGCAAACGGGGACATACTCCTGAGCGTCTCACAGAGGATACTATCATACACCGCTTTCCGGCCTGGAAAGCTGGGGCCTTCGTCGATGGTTTCTTTCATGCCCAGGGAGGCTATGCGGAAAGCGGTCGCGTGATAGCTGCCCTGGCCCGGCTTACCCAGACCCAAGGGGTCGACCTGTATCCAGGGCAAAAGGTCGAAGCCTTGCTCAAAGAGAATCAACATGTGCGGGGTGTGCGTACTTATACTGGAAGTACCTTTCACGCTGAGCATGTTGTAGTTGCCTCTGGGGCATGGTCCTCTCTCCTTGTTCCAGACCTCACTCCCTTCGTGAAGGCGACTGGACATCCTGTATTTCACCTCAAGCCAACCGATCCCAATCTTTTTACCCCACCGAATTTTGTCGTTTTTACTGCCGATATTGGCCGCACTGGCTGGTATGGCTTCCCTCTTCATCCACGTGAAGGAGTCATCAAAATAGGTAATCACGGAGTAGGGCAGGTGCTTCATCCTGAGCAGGATGAGCGAGTCGTGATCAGCAGTGATATAGAACAGTTACGAATGTTCCTGGCTGCTACTTTCCCCGCGCTACAAGACGCACCTATCGTGAGTACCCGCCGTTGCCTCTACGTTGACACGCCCGATGGTGACTTCTGGATTGATCGTCACCCTCAATGCGCAGGTCTCACTGTAGCGACAGGAGACAGTGGGCATGGGTTCAAATTTGCGCCGGTACTAGGTGGATTGATCGCCGATGCTGTTGAAGGAAAGCCGAATCGCTGGTTGCCTAAATTCCACTGGCGCAATGTCTCCTGGCATACTGGAAAGAAGGAGGCATCACGCTATAAAGGCGAGCGATAGGCCAGGTCTGGTTCCGTGACGTCACCTTTGAGGTGCTTGAGGGCTAGAGCATCTTGTGCATTCTGTGCCCGACCTCTTCGATAGGGTGCTCAGCGTCCTTGCGCCGCATAGCCGAGAGGCTGAGGAGTCTGGCCTGGTTCTCCAGAATCCAGTCGCGGGCAAAGGCGCCTGTCTGGCGATGACGGCAACGCAAAAGCACCAGAGTCTTGATTGACTCTGGTGCTTTTGCTCTTTGCTTGCGACGGAACCGACGGGCGACGAACCACAGGTCGCCCGAGGCAGCGGGAACCTCATGGGAGTGAGTCACCGCTCCCGGTGAAGCAAGAAACCACTGGGCTTTAGCCCAAGTGGAGTGTCACAATACCTCCCTTTCTGGCAAAGAACCATTGTCCTTATGATGCAAGAAGTTCTGCAATCAATTGCAGGAGTTTATCCAAGTCAAAGGGTTTCTGGAGCGTTATGAGGTAATCCAGGGCACCATTTTCTTGTGGCAAACTGGCACTCATGAGGAGAATGGGTCTCTGATCGCCTCCTTCTCGATGCTGCAGGTGGTCGGCGAGTTCCAGCCCATTCATCCCAGGGAGATGATAGTCTAGCAGAAACAACTCAGGCGTGATCGTTGAAAGCATATTCAGCGCCATCTCGCCGCTTGGGGCAAGATGCCCTTGACAGGTCGTCTCCTCCTGGAGCGCTTCCAGCAGGAGATTGCCAAGAATGGGATCATCTTCGACAATGAGAATACTTTTGACGATAGAGATATCACTACATGCATATTGTTGAAAAGTGCACATATGCGTTCCTCATGGACTTTTCCGGGGAAGCGTCACCTGAAAGGTCGACCCTTTTCCCATTTCGCTCTCTACCGTGATGGTTCCCCTATGGTGCTTGACGATCTCCGAGGCAATATGCAAGCCCATTCCTAAGCCGGGAAAGGCATGCTGATATGGAGCGACTGCCCGATAGAAACGCTCAAAGATTTTCTCGCGCTGTTCTCGTGGAATGCCAATGCCATGATCACACACACTAAGGATCACGGACTCTTCGGAGGTCTCAATAGCAACCTCTATCGTGTTGGCTCCCGGGGAATATTTGATCGCGTTGCTGATCAGGTTCAGGAGCACTTGGCCGAGGCGGTCCTTATTCCCAATCAGAAGAGGAGGATGCTCGGCATGATGCACGACGATGGCATGGGTCGTCTGCGTCTGTTGCACGATCTCAACGACCTCCTGAAGCACGTCGCCCAGGTTCACCGTTTCCTGGGCATGCTCCAGCTTGCCCGCCTGAATTTTGGAGAGGTCGAGCAACTCTCCAACCAGTCGAGTGACGGCATTGAGTTGGGACTCCATCCGGGAAAGCGCTCTATCTGCGTTGTGAATGTCTTGCTTTGCCAGTTGTTTTCGCAACAGTTGCGTTTGGAGCATTAAGGACGCGATTGGTGTCTTGAGTTCATGGCTGGCCATCCCCAGAAAGTGATCTTTGCGCTGCTCCAGTTCCTTGTGGGCCGAGTTATCCAGCACAAAGCCAAGGGCCTGGAACGGATCATGCTGTAAGACGACTCCACCCACTAGCACCGGAAGGCGACTGCCGTCTTGACAGATGTACTCTTTCTCATAGGGGGTCAGAGCCTGCCGGACAGCCAGTTCCTGATGGGCCTGTTGGGTCTGTGCCCGATCTTCTGGAGCTGTCATGTGCATCACGTTTATGCGCCCAGCCCGCAGGTCTTCGCGGGTATAACCAGTCATGCGCAGGAAGGTGTCGTTGGCGTCCACGATCTGCTCCCCTTCGATGACATTGATCCCGATGATGTTGGAGTTCATCAGGGCGTTTACACGTTCCTGACTCTGACGCAAGGCTTCCTCGATGCGCTTCTGATCCTCAATATCGGTACAGGTGCCAAACCACTTGATGATCTGGCCTGCCTCATCGCGCACCGGCATGGCGCGAGTCAAGACCCAGCGATAGACTCCGGTCTGACCATTTCTGAGACGTCCTTCGCACTCAAATCTTTCTCCCGTGTCCAGAGCATGCCGCCAGAGAGCCTGGTTCCTTGCACGATCATCGGGGTGGAGGAACTGGAGATGGTCCCATCTCTGTACTCGTTCAGGCGTGAACCCAGTGTAGTCACGCCAGCGCTGGTTTGTGTACTCGTGCGAGCCGTCGGGTTGGGCTGTCCACACGAGTTGTGGCACAGTCTCGGCAAGGACGCGAAAGTTCTCCTCGCTGGCTTTGAGTTGCTGCTCCGCTCGTTTCTGCCCATCAACATGCTTGATGAGCGCCTTCCATAGTGGAAGAGTGAGATGCCTGGTCTGTTTTCCATTCAACATCACGCAGTAGCTATCCCTTTCATGTGGTCCCATCCCTGTAAGGAAGTTGCTTCCCTGCTCTGATATCTAGAAACAGAATTGATAGATGTGAGAATAAGCGAACACCCTTCCTCGCAAACACAGGCAATTTATTGGCGGTCTGCCGGAGGCATTGAGTTAGAAACCTCATCACCGCCCTATGTATATAGGTGATTCGTTTTCTTTGGACGAAAAAAGTCAAACTCTCCCGCTCGTTGAGCTTGAGAAAGCTCTTCTTCTGCTTGTTTTCGTCGAAGAGAGAGCAATCACCTATGTGTATAAGGTGTTGATGAGGCTTGTTGAAGCTGGGCGTCGATCCTGCCTTCTGACTTACCTTTGAGATACAGAGCGGCTGAGCCAATCCTCGAAACGCGTCGGGGCGATCCGCGCGTTGTCGCCTGGGATGAGGGAGTAATCCTCCAACTCTGAGCCGTAGAAGCGTGCATGAACGTCTGTGATCACCTGGCGTGTGTCTTTGTTCGCGCTCAAAAATCGGCGCACGAGTTCATCGAGATGTATCTTTTCGGGACCACCCACTTCAACCATACCATTCACAGGCGCCTCGAGTGTGACCTCGGCCAGTGCAGCCACAACGTCATCCGACAAGATCGGCTGTATAAATGCAGGCGACAAGCGAATAGTTTGTCCATCGCTAGCCTCTTGGGCAATGCCGCCGACAAACTCGAAGAACTGCGTTGAGCGAAGGATGGTATAGGGCACCTTCGAAGCCTTGATCAGGTTTTCTTGGGCCACCTTCGCTCGGTAGTACCCATTCTCGGGAAGACGGTCGGTGCCGACGATCGACAGGGCAACGTGATGTCCTACACCAGTGGCCGCTTCTGCGGCCAGGAGATTGCGACCTGATGTCTCGAAGAACTCTAAAACTGCCTTGTCCTCCCACGAAGGCGCGTTCGCCACGTCGACAACCACCTGAGCGCCGACAAGCGCTTGAGCTAACCCCTCACCAGTGATGGTGTTGACGCCTGTGCTAGGTGACGCCGCCACGGCCTGATGGCCAAGCTCACGAAGCTTGTTCACAAGCTTTTTCCCGATGAGTCCACTGCCGCCAATAACTACAATCTTCATACTGAACCTCCTACTTCGTAGCCCGTAAGTCGGGCTTGTGCTGTCTAAACATATGTTCTGATGCGCGTTGGAAAGCCTTGGATAAGTATTCATGTAATTTCCATAGAAGATCATCATCCCCTCTGTTACCAATCAAAGGCTCGCTAGTTCGATGTGCATATCCTTGCAGACTATACAACCATTGATGTGCAAAGCCCTGATCACAGCACGATCGCGGATTGTCTCTTCAATCGTGCTTTCCTTTACCGCGCTGCTGAATGCCTTGAGCTGTTTAAAAAACTCAGGCGATTGCTGAATGGGAAGAGACACGGGAAGACAGAACAATCACTCCCTCTCTTCCTGTATTAAGGATATTGTATATCCTTAAATGGGTCCCGTCAAGCGGTCGACTGCTAAGGGATCTTTTTTCAAAGGCAAAAGCCGCATCGCTGTGTTCATAGGAGGCCGGACCATAAGCAGTCCAGCAGATCTTGCCCAAGAGGCTATTGCAAGCAGTTTTTGGCTCTGTTGCAGAGATTTGCTGTGGTTGGAAGAGAGTAAGGTGTTTTCCATCTGAAGCCAAGTATTTGAGCCTGGGCATCACCTCTCAGTGTTCAATTTCCTCCTCTCCCGTCGTATTTCATATTGTTGACGTAAGTTCTCTGCCACGAGAGATTGAATTGCCTCTTCATACGTCTGAACAGTGTCAGGAATGAGAGCGTAGGGACCATAGATGATTTGCTCCTGCTGTAAATGTCGAATTCTGTGCAAGGCATTCCCGGTCCACTGACACTCCAGAGCGACAAATGCCTTCTCCTTCACTTTGCTTACCCTCCTCACGTTCTCAGCAATCTCTACCAATAAGAAGTCTTGCAGTCAAAATGTGTGCTGACCTTTGCAGGAAGCATAGTCTAGAAAGAGAGTCCCTTCAAGAGTCATTTTTGCAAATTTCATGGTATCATTTGCTGGGGACTGCGCTTGCCCTGGTTTGATGGAGTCGAGAAAGGTAGGGTATAATAGACTCGATCAGAGGGTAGCCTGCCAAAAGAACCGCAAAGAAGACTCCTAGAAAGCAACTATCGCGTCGGTTTGCGAACCCGTGAGCTCGTTCATGTTTGTCATCGCATACACGGTCAGTTCAAAATAGTAGCAGGCTCGGTCGACGCTACGTTGAAATAGAGAAAACAGGGGTCAAACCGATGGTGTTAAAAAGTCAAGTCGAGTGGGTGCTGCATTGCTGTGCCATACTCGCCGGGCTTCCAGCGAATCGTTACTTGGCGACCAAGGACTTGGCGGAGTTCCACGGTATTCCAAAGGAGTATTTATCGAAAGCCTTACAAAGTTTATCGCAGGCTTCAATCGTTGAAAGCACCTTGGGTCCTACTGGAGGGTATCGATTGGCAAAGGCACCCACCGAGATTACCTTTCTGGATATCGTCGAGGCAGTAGAGGGGAAGAGATCAACCTTTGTGTGCAGCGAAATTAGAAAGAACAATCCCTGCCGAGATGCTGATTATTGCGAGACGAAGCCATGTCCCATCGCCCGTGTCATGTGGGAGGCAGATCAAGAATGGCGAAAGAAGTTACAAAGCGTGCGTCTGTCCGACCTTGTAGAGACCCTCGCAGAAGAAGTGCCAGCGGATTTGTGGAAAAAAAGCTTCGAGTGGGTCTTAGCAAGAACGTGATGTCGTGCATCTCGACGCAGGCGTGAACTCTTCGGTGGCCGGACCTACCACTCCAGTTTTGTTTCTCGGTATTCAGTCAGTCACTCCACGCCGAAAGGCGGGAGCTTGTGTCCGTGCTCCACCGCAATTCACGAAAGCGTTGCCGCCTTTGTGCTTTGGCTTCTTCGCACGACACATCAGGGGATACCGACAAGATCCCCGTACTCACCCAGTCCTGCCGGGTGAGCAGCGTTCGCAACGCCACATTCCTGGCACCGATCAGGTCCGCATGGAGTCGAGACCCACATTCCTGGCACACAAACAGCAGCCCCTTGTTGGGGCGGTTGCCGAGAGAGGTATGGCCACACCTGGGGCACGCCTGACTGGTGTGATAGGCATCCACCTTGATGGCCATGCTTCCCGAAAGCAGCGCTTTATAGCCGATGTAGCCATGTAATTCGGCGAATGCCCACGAGGAGGCGTGGCGATTGGCTCGCCGCTGCTTCTCGCTGGCCTTCTTTCCTCGCTTGCGCTTGGTCCGTTCACGAATGTGGGTCAGATCTTCCAGGCCGATGAGGCTCTGAGAGTGGGCATCCACGATGCGCCGACTGATGAGGTGGTTGCGGTCTTGTTTCAACCGTCTCTCTCGTCCGCTGATGGCGAGCAGGCGTCGCGTGGCGGAACGAGTGCCTTTCTTCTGCAACCGCTTTCTCAGGCGCGCATAGTGATCCGCTTTAGCACGAATCTGTTTTCCAGGGTAAAACGAGGTTTGCCCGGTGGGAGTGGCCGTCACAGCCAGGTAGCGTTGGTCAACGTCGACTCCAACCACCTGGGAATGCGTTTCGGGTGTGGGGTCCTCCACCTCCAGCTCAAGGGAGACCAGGAGGTAGAATTGTTTGTGCGGTTTGTCATGCCAGAGCTTGGCGGCTCCGATGGTCGCTCCCTGTCCAATGAGGGCCACATGCCTCTCGTAGCCGCGGTAGGGGACGACGATCCGCCCTTGCAGGGTCAGGATGCTGACCTGCTGCTCTTGCTTGAAGCCATAATCGCGCAGGTAGTTGTAGGTCAGGGTCGGCGAGACGTACTTGGGCGGCTGATCGAGGCCTTTGAAGCGTTTCCTGGTCCAGCCGGCTTTGCGGGCCTGGGCATTGTGTCTGGCTTTGGTCCAGAGCGTTTTGTAGGTGGCTCCCACCTGGCGGGGAACATTACAGGCCATCTGGGCAGGTAAGCCAAACAGCAGACGGATCTCGTCGTAGCACGCATGCTGCAAGGCGCGCCGATTGCTGGTCTTGCCATGCGCAAAGCTGTAGTGGCTCACATAGTTCAAGGCATCCCGATAGGCCAGTTGGGTCTCTCGCAAAGCCACGAACTGGGTGGGATCGGTCTGCAGTTTGAGCTTGGCCGTGATGGTCTGTTTTATGCGAACAAATGTACCGCATCCACTGATAGCTGTCAATGCCTTCCTTGTGGGAAAGTGCCCCTCTCTTCCTCTCCAACAAGGAACGCCGCATTCCTCCCCATGTCTCAAAGGCAGGGGACTCCTGCGGCGGTTTGTTGAAGAGCAACAGCCTACATAGATCCCGCAATTCTTGTCCGATCTCAGGCGAATGTGGTGTTCTCGGTGCGCGAGAGATTGGTAAGTACCGCTTCACACTTCGGATCACTTGCACTAACATATTTTCCACTCAGTGAACCAGAGCGCACCGTCAGCCCCTGTGATAATGAGAAATGGTCCCGGGGCTGCCGCGAGGGCGGGGAACTAGGTAATGACACCAGTAGGGGTAATGCGTCCGACCTTGTTCCCGCCAAACTCCGTGAACCAGAAATTCCCATCGGGTCCAGTGGTGATTTCAAGCGGTGATTATCACTTGTGGTCCTGAGCCCGCTGGTCGAAAGCCATGATTATCGACGGCAATGCTTGCTGCAAGGGAGCATGGGGGGATATACTGAAGCTCAGCGCAAAGAAGCGTACCGGATTCGAAACGTGCGATGCGGAGCGAGATCAACCAGGCTGATAGTATATTGCAGAAGATATTTCGCGACAGGTAGCTCGCCTGCCCTTAGAAATGGAGAATCCACCACGATGACATGGGAAACATACCTTGCAGAGCAGCAGTTCCGCCACCAGGACGAGCTGCTGCAATTTCTCAGCATTCCTAGTATTTCGTCGCTGCCTTCCCACGCCGATGACGTGCAGAGAGCCGCTCAATGGGTGGCCCAACGTCTAACAACCGCCGGTCTGGAACAGGTGCAAATCTTCCCTACAGGGGGCCACCCGGTTGTCTACGGAGAATGGCTCCATGCCCCTGGCAAGCCAACGGTGCTCATCTACGGCCATTTCGATACCCAGCCGGTAGACCCGCTGGAACTCTGGACCCACCCGCCTTTTGAGCCAACGATTATCGACGATCGCGTCTATGCTCGCGGCGCATCGGATGATAAAGGAAACATGTTCACCCCTATCCTGGGCGTCGAGGCGCTGCTCAAGACCGAAGGGGCGCTACCGCTTAACGTCAAATTCTTCCTGGAGGGGCAGGAGGAGATTGGCAGTCCGCAATTGCCCGCGTTTGTAGCCAGCCATCGCGATCTGCTGGCATGCGATCTAGTGCTCAGTTCCGATGGCGTCCAGTATGGCGAAGATCAGCCCTCACTGTTGCTAGCCTGTAAAGGACTGGCCGGTATCCAGATCGATGTGCACGGCGCGAAAAGCGATCTGCACTCCGGCATCTATGGCGGGGCCGTGCCCAATCCCATTCACGCCCTGACTGCTCTGCTCGCCTCCCTGCGCAGCCCCGAGGGCACCATTCTAGTAGAAGGCTTCTACGACAACGTCCTCCCGCTCTCCGCCGAGGAACGCGCCGCCATCGCCGCCATTCCCTTCGACGCGCAGGACTATCAGGAGCGGATCGGCGTGACTGCTCTCCTTGCTGAGCCTGGTTACACCCCCCAGGAGCATCTTGCAGCCCGGCCTACGCTGGAGATTAACGGCATCTGGGGCGGCTTCCAGGGCGAAGGCGTCAAAACCGTACTGCCTGCTGAGGCGCATGCCAAAATTACCTGCCGCCTGGTCGCCAACCAGGAGCCTGCCACCATTGTCGAGTTGCTCACTCGGCACATCAAGAAATACACACCTCCCGGCGTCCAGATCACCGTCCGCGCCCTACCCGGCACCGCCCGACCCTATCTGATCCCCGCCGATCACTGGGGCAACCAGGCAGCAGCCGATGTGCTGCGGGAAATCTATGGCAAAGAGCCCTACTACACTCGCGCGGGCGGCAGCATTCCCGTCTGCGAACTCTTCCTCAGCCACCTGGGAGCCTACACGGTCGGCTTCGCTTGGGGACTGATGGACGAGCAGATCCATGCCCCCAACGAGTTTTTCCGCCTGAGCAGCTTCCGGCGCGGGCCGGGTGCGTATTGCAAGATTTTGCATCGCCTGGCAGAGAAATAAGAGAAGACAAAAAGAGCGCAAGCGTTCATTTTTCCAAGCACAAGAGGAAGGATGCGAATCTGCGTCCTTCCTCTTGTGCCAACCCTTCCGGGCCTGTGCTCTTGGCAATGCATGCCTTTGAGCACTCACTTGCACACTGGCGGGCGATCCCATTCTTGTGGTTTTCGTCTGTGCTGGCATAAGCACAAACGAAAACCACAAGAATGGGCAGATCCGGGTTGCTTTCTCAACATAATGCATATTGGAGAGCCACAAACCTTAAAGGATTGTATTTTCTCATACAATCATATATTCTTTTTAAGAACTTATCAGCAGAGAACATTTTTAGCAAGTATACTTTGAACGTTTTTGCTCATAGGGGAGAAAGAGAAAATATGCACATTTCGGTAGGGGATCCATTTCTAGCAGCTGCGCTAGTGATCGTTGTGCTTCTAATTTTTGTACTCGCCTTTATTAATATTGGACAATATACCCGGCGTAGACGAGGTGGTAGCTCTGCCAGGGGTCATGCTCCAGCACGGAAACACACTCCGATCAAAAAGAAAGATATTCCGAAGGTAAATGGACGCATTCCGTCCTGGCAAAAAGACCCTGGTGCCAGAATTGCTAATCAGTATGGCAAAGCTCGCAGCCCCGAATGGCCCAGAGTAGCTCATGAGCACCTCAGCCACGAGCCAGCCTGTGTGGTTTGTGGTCACCGGGGAAAAGGATTACAGGTTCACCATATCAAACCCTTCCATCTCTACCCGGAACTCGAACTTGACCCGAATAACTTGATCACTCTGTGCGAAATCAAGGGCCGTACCCATCACCTGCTTATTGGACATCTTGATGATTGGGAATCGTATAACAAAAGTGTGCGTGGAGACACAAAGCGTTACTCCAATCAAAGCGCTACCGCGATCAAGGCCAATCCCACCTGGCGGAAGGAGGTTGCTCAACGTCCGATGCCTTAAAACATAGCATGTTAGTGTCAGAATTCAGAAGAAAACTTAGTCTGGAGATCGTTGGTGAGATAGGCTGAAAACAACAATCCATCTTGATGAGGTGTGATTCATGAACCGTCCCCCTGCGACTCAGAACCACGAAAGAACAGAAGTTACGTCTGCTTCAAGGCGTTTTTGAATACAAAGAAACCAGCGAACTGCTTGTGACAATTCACTGGTCGCAACGGAACCGACGGGTGACCAAACATCCTGTCGGGCTTGGTGTTCCACCGTGTAAACGGGCCACCCCTGACGCCGCGTACTGATCGAGCGTCCCCGTCAGCTTTACCTGACCAGGATACCGAAATGACGCACTCTCTGCAACTCACATGCTAACAGTAGGGATAGGTAGGACCTTGCGGCCTTTCCCCCCCTCCAAACGCAGCATGCGACTTTTACCGCACTGCGCTTTCCAGTTGGGTCCAAGTACTCGCGAAGAGCAGATTCATGGAAATCCATGGGAAGGCGCACCAAGAGGTCAAGCCTCTCGTCATCTGCATTCCTTCCTTTATCCGTTTATTTCGTTTTCTCAGGACTTACCCTGGCGGACCTTCACCGTGTCCATCCCATTACAGGAAGGCATTTGGCTACTACGCCGCCTCCGTCCGCTCTTCCACCCGCTAGCATTCTCGCGGCTCTTACGAGCAACTGGTGGTATGAGCGTTCCCTGATGCGCCCATCGAGGAGTGATAGCAATCCGTAGCTGCCTGCTTTACGCCGGGCGGGCAATGGAGTAGTGCCCATCGGACTAGGAAGCCAATGAGCCAGCCGCCTTGCCATTTTGGCTAGAGGGTAACAGCCATTTTCCCTCGACGGCGCGTAACGACATTTACGCAGGTTCCTTACGTCAGCATAGATTACAGGGGTAGCCCGATGGCTCCTTTGGCTAGACCCATCTGGTACATTGTCAGCGGGCTTCCTACCCTCAGCAGTGCCACTGCTGAACGCAGGCCGCTTACCCCTCGTACCACTACTTATTGACCTGAGCATGAGGATCTAAAGTGAAGCACGATGCGAGCCGATGAACGGAGGTATGAGCAAGAAAGAACCCCTTCCCAAAGATTGGCGCGAAGGTCGACGACTGCGTGCCTGGCAACTGTATCAGCAAGGCTGGAAACAGAAAGACATCGCCGAGGCCTTGGGAGTCACTGAAGGTGCGGTGAGTCAATGGATGAGTCGAGCGAAGCAAGATGGTCCTGATGGGCTGCGCCACCAGCCACCACCAGGTCCCCAACCTAAACTGACTGAGGAACAACGCGCCCAGTTGCCTGACCTGCTGGCCAAAGGATCCGAGCACTATGGATTTCGCGGTGAGGCCTGGACCACGGCTCGGGTGGCAGTGCTGATCAAGCAGCAATTTGGTGTCAGGTATCATCCAGCCCATTGTAGCCGCCTCCTTCGCGCAGCCAAGCAGAGTGTGCAAAAACCGATTGAACTGGCCACCCAAAGGAATGAAGAGGCCATCAAGGCATGGAAAGAAGAGCGCTGGCCTGCCCTCAAAAAAAAGCAGAGCAAGAAAAGCGGCAGATCGTTTTTGTAGACGAGGCGGGCTTTTATCTCTTGCCGATGGCGGTGCGCACGTATGCTCCTGTGGGCCAAACGCCGGTCCTGCGCGTGCCGCTGACGTATGACCACATCTCGGCTATTGGTGCGCTGACTCCCGAGGGGCGTCTCTTTATGCAGACCCAAGAACGCTCTTACAAGGGACCAGATGTGGTGGGGTTTCTGCGACTGCTGTTGCGCGAGATCCCAGGCAAGTTGCTCGTCATCTGGGACGGTTCCACCATCCATCGCTGCCAGGCCGTCAAAGATTTCCTGGCGCAAGGCGCTGCTGCACGCATTCACCTGGAACGTTTGCCTGCCTATGCACCCGAGTTCAATCCCCAGGAAGGAGTCTGGAATCTGCTTAAACGTCGTGAACTCAAGAATCGCTGTTGCAAGGATCTGTCTGAGCTTGAGCATGAACTGCTGCTCGCCCGTGCAAGGCTCAGGCATCGCAAGCAGGCTCTGCGTCACTGTTTTGCTCATGCCGGCTACTCTCTTTAGGTTTTTATGCTCAGATCAATAAGTACGGCTCTTATGAGCAACTCCTCGATAAGCGAACAGGCGCACTCCTGGGCCTACCTCTCATGCAATCTATATGACAAATTCGATCCTCTCAGTGAGAACGGTAACCTTGCGCTTCCACCAGGAGTTCGCGAACGCGGGGGACCACTTGTGTGCCGTAAAGCTCGATATTGGTCATGAGGGCTCGTTGCGTGAGACCTCCCATCCCGTATTTCAGGTCGAAGTGGCTCGCGCCGAGCGCGGTGAGATTGGCTGCAATTTTCTGGGCGACGGTCTCTGGCGACCCCACGTAGAGCGCTCCCCCCGGCCCAACCTCACGAAGAAAGGATTCCCTGGTCGGAATGGCGAATCCGCGGATCCTGCTGTATCTGGTGATAACCTCCAGGTAGCGCGGCCAGAACTCTTCTCGGGCCTGCTCGTCGGTCGCGGCGACATGGCCCGGCGAGTGCACGCCCACCGGCAACGGAGCGCGCCCGAAACGCTCCAGGGCCTGCTGGAACAGTTGTGAGAAAGGCGCGAAGCGCAATGGAGATCCGCCGATGATAGCGAGCATCAGCCGAAAGCCAAGGCGGGCGGCGCGGATGACCGACTGAGGGCTTCCGCCAACACCGATCCACACCGGAAACGGTTCGAATTCGGTATGCGGCACAATATCCTGGTTATAGAGCGGCGCGCGGGTCTTGCCCTCCCAGGTGACGGGACCGCCCTTGACGATCTCGGCGAAGAGGCTGGCCTTCTCCTCGAAGAGTTCCTCGTAGTCGGCAAGGTCGTAGCCGAAGAGAGGAAACGAGTCGATGCTGGAGCCTCGTCCAAGGATGACCTCTGCCCGCCCGCTGGAGACGGCATTGAGCGTGGAGTAGCGCTGAAACACCCGGACCGGATCGTCCGAGCTCAATACCGTGACGGCTGACCCGAGATGGATGTGGGAGGTGAGCGCAGCGACCGCGCCGAGCACCACGTCGCCAGCCGACAGCGGGAAGTCATCGGTGTGGTGTTCGCCAATCCCGAAGAAATCCAGGCCGACCAGGTCGGCAAGAACCCCATGTTCGACGAGGTGCCGGATTATCTGAGCGTGCGAGAGTGTGCGGTCTTCCTCGTCGTTTATGAAATCGCCGAAGGTGTCGAGGCCAAAGGTAAATGGAAACTGCACGGGTGCAATACTGTACGGCGTTTCTGTCATGTCTATGTTTTCCTTCTAGTATCTGATGGTATGGATCTGAGCGAGCCGATGCTGACCTACATTATCTGGGCGCGGACAGCCAGCTCAAACTCGGTTCGGTGCAACGACGCCCCAAAGACAGGGCCTCCTGGTTCGAGCAGGCGACCCGCGCTCAGATGGTCGAACTGTACAGCGTCGTAGCCAATGTGCTCGATGAATTCCGCCACCATGTCCACCGCGTGCGGATCGTCGCCAGCAACCCCGAGCGCGCGGCGTTCCGGCGAGTCCTTTGGTCGGCGTTCGCCTTCGAGCTCGTGGTAGCCAATGTGGTTGAGGGTCTTGACGACCGTTGACTTCACGAGCCGGCGTTGGACAATCTCGCTGCTACTGTATCGATGATCCTCGAACAACTCCTGCACGCCGTCGACAGGCGGCCAGTAGTTCATCACATCAACAACAAGCTTGCCATCCAGCAGGTCAGGGTCCAGCGTCGTGAACTTGTGAAGCGGAATCGCTAGCACGACAATGCCCGCCTCCTCGACAGCGTCTGCTGCCCGTCGTGGCTCGGCCCCTGGGGCCAGCACCTGCGCGATCAGCTCGATCTTCTCAGGGTCACCCGAACCCGCGATCGACACGTTGTAGTCCGCCTCTATCGCGACTCGTGCGATGACTGGGCCGACGTGACCCGCCCCGAGCACGGCAATCTGTGGCAGCCGCGTATGCGGCAAAGCGATAGCTGTCATCGATGGGTCCCTCCGGCAGCCATTTCATCGTCAAGCATGTCAGACCTCCTCATTGGGCGCTGGCACCTTCATCGAATCCCTATAAACTGTCAACATGTCATGAGTACGATATGTCAACAGCTTATAGATACAACAGGTTAAACAGGGCTATACTAGATGGATCTAGAAGCCAAGGTTCTCATTGACCAGAATGATAGAAATGCGCCCAGGGAAAATTTCCCGATTGATGATCAGCAGTTTGTTCACTGCGCTATTGACGCCATAGGCATTGAAAGCCCGCTCATCTTCAAGTGGCAGCGTGTATTCATAAATGCGGCGGATGCCCTCGTTGAGGTTTGCAACCAGCTTCTGTGTACCGACTACGTAGATAACTTTCGCGGCGCCAGACACGCCAGCTCCCAGTTGGCTTCCGCTCATTGACGCAATCATCAACTGACCTTGCTCTGTGATAGCGTGGACACTGGCAACAAGTACTTCAGGGGCAGCACCCAACTGACGTTTAGCACGCTTCTGTCCCTCCTGATCGAGCTCAATCAGGCGATTGCGCACAGCATCATAGCGACCGGATGATTCGACCTCAGCAGCGACTCCAATCTGGTCAAGGGTGTGAGATGTTGCATTGAAAACCTCAGCGCCACTGGGGATCAGCTCGAAAACCTTATTGCGTGCCTCCTTAGCGTTAGCGACCATAAAGGTCTGCATACCATTGGCAGTGAGGGCCTCGGCGGTTTTCACCACGCGCTCCCGAGGTGCAAGATAACTAAATTCTGTATTGGGTATCAATTGAGATTTGCCCATGTCTATAACTCCTTTACCAATCAGTAACAAAGGACCTTTCCCCAGGGAAAGTTTCTCTTTGCTCCAGACGTTCTTTCTGTTCAGTTAGCACTGGATACACAGTTTTTTTGCTAAATTCGTTTATAGTTAAACTAGTTTGTCAAAAAAAACTTAATCGGGCTCTAGATTCCGATCAAGGGTGTGTAACAATTGATGAAGGTCACGTTGATCTTCGGGCGTGATGAACGCCATATACTCAGCAACCAACTTCTCCTGCTCTGGGACCACCTGTGCGGCAAGTGCACTCCCCCGTTCTGTCAAAGAGACCACATGCATGCGGCCATCCTCCGGGTCAGATCGTCGCTGGACGAAACCGCGACCCTCCAAACGGTTGAGCAGTCCGACAATGTTTCCTTTGGTTACAAACAGCAGATCGGCCAATCTTTGCTGCGAGATGTCAGGAAACGCCTGGAGATGGGCCAGCACCGCGAATTGCGCAGGTGTGAGGTCATAGTGTTCCAGATGTCTTATAAGGCGTTTTTCTACCTTAAACCTGACACGGTTAAGATGCAGCCATGTCCGTACACCAAGATTGAGTTCATGCTTCATGCTTCACCTCTGCCTTTGATAGTTGAAGTGTAAACCAATTTCGATGCTTCTGTCAAGGAGGATGACACATTGGCAAGCAAGATGCATTCGGAGCAGATTGCGGAGGCGGAGCAACGGGCTCCAGGAAGAAACCAGGAATAAGAAGCCAACGAAGAAGAACAAGACGGGATATTCGCCTTCATGACGATGCAGTGGGATGATGACCTGCGGGAAGGGATACAGATCTATACTTCCTCTCAGCCGGTTGGTCCTCTGGTTATCCTGGAGAAGGGAGAATAAGTATTCGTGTCAGGATGCGTGTGCCTCTACATGATTGTCACATGCGTCTTCCTTCCTGGGGAACAGAGGACACTCTTGAAAGTCATACAAAATCTTTCCTCTTCAGAGGAGTACGAGAGACGTTGAGGAGATACCACATGCAAGAGATCATTCGCACGGACTTGATTCTGTCCCAATCGTCCTTCAGCCACACCCTGAATATTCCCATCGACAACGTCGATATCGCCTCCTAGGTGTTCACCGTGCCCGAGGCCGAATACCAGCGCTGCTGCTCTCCGAACCACATCACCGCAGCTTCTACGACGACCGATGACGGGCGCCGCATGTCGATCAATGTCGAAAAGATTGGCGCGAGCCTAATGATCCAACACTACATCGGCGAGGTCGCCGAAAAACACTACTGCAAAATGATCTCAACCTCGGACCTGTTTACCCCCAATGGGCGTACCCGCATCCAGGTGATCTGGGAACTGAGCATGAAAGCCATCGATGCGCAACACTGTGAATACACCAACACCGTGACCTCCCATCCCACGCAGGAGTTCCTGGACTTCATCCAGGAACAAGGGATGACGTTTGAGGAGGCTGCGCGTGCTCGGCAGCCGATCTCTTCGGATCATAACCGGCGCGAAACACCCTTGTTTGTCGAGAGCATTGCCCGCGCCGCACGTGCCAACCGCTAGCTCATCAATACACAAGCATTACTCGTAAGATTCTGAAGAAGATCTCACCTGATTGGAGGAAAAGCATGTCTATCGAAGAGAACCAAAGAAGTCAGACAGCATTGTTGTTTGTTGATCCTTATAACGACTTTCTTTCGCCCGGAGGCAAATTGTATCCTCTTTTCAAAGAGGTTGCCAGGTCCGTGGATCTCCTGACGCATTTGCGCGAGATGGTGAGCGCAGCGCGACACGCCAACATTCCCATTTTCTTCGTGCCTCATCATCGCTGGGAGCCAGGCGATTACACGACCTGGAAGTATCCCTCACCGAGCCAACTTGCCTCAATGAAACGTGAGTCGTTTGCCAAAGGAAGCTGGGGGGGAGAATTCCATCCCGATTTTCCCGTTCAAAAAGGCGACATTGTGATCAAAGAGCATTGGGCGCAAAACGGTTTTGCCAACACGGACCTGGATCTACAGCTCAAGCAACATGGCATCCAACGCCTGGTGCTCATTGGCATGATCGCCAACACCTGTATCGAAGCAACCGGTCGCTTTGGCATGGAACTCGGGTACCATGTGACCCTGGTCACAGATGCGACCGCAGCTTCTAGCCAAGAAGCTATGCATGCAGCGCACGAGATCAACGGACCGACGTTTGCTCATGCCATTCTCACGACGAGTGAGGTGGTTGCCCTCTTCAGCTCTTTTGAGAAAAGTGAACAGTGAGGGAAAGACAAGTGCTGGCGAACAGCGATTTCTCCTGATCGAACGGAAACGACCAATGGCTATTCACGGATCAGTTGCGTTGGTGACTGGCGGGAATCGCGAGCTTAGCAAGGCATTCGTTCAGGCGTTGGGCGAGCAGCCGTCGAATGTGGCCATTGCTCCAGCTTCGCAGCGTGAGTTTCACCAGAAGGTCAATGGAGTGGTAGTGCGAGCCAAGCGCGCGTAAAAGCACTGAACCTTCTTCCTTTGGTGACCCTGACGCCTGAAGAGAAGGCAAGTGCAGGACAGAAAAGGAGGAACCAACGGAACCGACGGGCTACGGGCGCTCTCTCACCAGTATTGACGCTTTACCTTGCCCCATCAGGAGAACCCCCTTATTGTGAGACAGGCAGGAGAATGCTGCTATGCTGATCTGTGGTCAGAAACAGTTGGTGGGGTGTATTCACCTTGGCACCTGTAGTGAATGTCAATGGACCAGCATGGACCAGATATGGCTGCGCGATAAACTTATATGCGCTGATGCTAATGTGTGCAGGAGTTGGGCTACCGCGTGTGACCGCATCCTGGTATGCAAAAAGCTGATCTCCAGCCCATGTCGCAGTTGGCGTACAATTGATGCTATCCATCTGTTTTCCTTGAAGCTGGAATGTGTACCCATAGGTGGTGCGGGATGCTGGCTTTTGCGTCTGCGTTATTCTCCAGCGGGTTGTCAACCATTGTAATTTGGCTGTGGGGCTTTGCAGAAGCTGAGCGTCAGGAGAGAGCAATTGCAATCCCTGAGCGAAGGTATGAGCAACTGGCTCTGGTGCAGCTTTCGCGGTAAGAATATACAGTTTGAAAGGAGCTTCACTCAACCGTTGGGGCTGATCGATCAGCGTGGCCTGTGTATAGGTGCTGAGAAGCGTATCTATGAGCGGGTTATTGGGCTGAGCAAGGAATACCACGGGACCAGCGCTGAGATCAGGTAAAATAAAACAGTGCCAGATATCATTCAATTCAATGGGCGTTTTTACCTGCTCTGCGAGATATTTCATCCCGCTATCTATTGTATAGGAAATCGTGACGTAGATACGCCCAATATGCCGCTGTTGGGCCAGTTGATCGGCATCTTGCAACGCGTGTTGCAACGAATTGGCATCGTTAAAATAGGGGAAAACCTCTCTGCCATCGAAGTTACCTGCGGTCTGATCGATGAGCGCAGCACTGCTGCCGATGAGTTGCGCCAGAATAACCAGGGCCGCGATGCCAGCCATGGCATAGCGTGCCCATGTGCCCCACGCGGGACGCATCCGCTGTACCAACTCGATACTTTTCACCACGCCCAGCGCAATCAGCAGAAAAGGACCTGGGAGGAGAAACAACAGATAATGTGTAAAGATACCAATCGAGTGACGAGTCAGCATAATAAGGGGAACGAGCTGCCAGGCAAGGAGCAGAAGGAGTCCCTGTCTATAAGGAGTCGCGTAAAGCTCATCCCACCACCTCTTCAGCCCTTTTTTAGGAGGCGTCGCTACTCCATCTTGTGTTGCCCTACTTCTCTGTTGAGAAAAAAGGGTTTGCCAGCCAAGTACCAGGAGACTTCCCACAAAGAGAAGAAGAACAAGAACGAAAGCTCCTTTCAAGAAGCGTTGCAAATGGCGCAGTGGCGTCGTAAGAACAATAGAATTGGCATTTGCCACAAGAATATGATTTTCGACGGATCTTACACTTGCATCAGTATAGGGATAATAGAGGGTAGGATGCAAGAAAAAAGCATAAACGCGTATAACATCAAAATTGATAACAGAATGTTGTGACTGCTTTCCCAACTGAGTCAGATCGGCAAATTGTGCGTGAAATTCCCAGAAGAGGTAAGGGGCAAAGACTATCAACAACCCGCATATCCCGATAAAAAGATCGCGCCAGCGCAAGGTGCGAAAAGCAAACAACAGTGCGATTGCCAGCGGAGCAAGCAACAACAGCGAACTTTCATGGAGCTGATACAATATCCCCAGCGTGACGACTGCTGGCCCAAACCATCCGCTGCGTCGCTCCTGGACCCCTCGAAAGAGCAAAAACAGAAATACCACCACAAAAAACGGCACAAAATTGGGTGACCAGATATTACGACTATATGTCCAGACCCCGACAGATGTTGCATACAACGCCGCCGCAATTGTCCCCGCCAAGCGGCCATAGTACCGCCTTGCCCACAGATAGGTCAGCAACACAGCCGCGCTGTTAAACAACGCCACCAGGATTTCTCCCCCAACTGGATTGGCACTGATGGCCGCGGGCAGCATAAACAGATAGATATCCAATGGAGGGTGCATACTCCCCAATGATGCCTGATTTCCTGCAACCGGCAGCCATCCCCGCGTGACCGCGTCACGAGCCATCTGAAATATGACCGCCTCATCGTCCGCGAAGGTCACATTGCCTATCGCAAAAAAGCGCAAAAACGCAGTCGCCAGGATGATTGGAAATATTTCCCAATTCTGCACAAGCCAGGTAACCGCTGATGCTGGTGTACGACTGACGCCACCAGCGTCTTCTGGAGAAGGCTTGACAGCAATTAATTTGATTGTATCTTCATCAGCAGCAGATTGTTCCATGCTTCCATGACTCCATATCATCAGATATTATACACATATGAGTTTATCAATGAGGTAAACGGTCGAGTCTCGCAAAACGTAACAGGGTAAAACTTTTCTTCCCTTTTCAAAGGGTCGGGTGGACTTGCTTGAGAAGCTAAGCTCGATCTAACGCGAAGGCACGTACCGCCTGCCCATCCAGGCTTGTCCCCTGCTCAACGGGAAGAGGCTAAGGGGTTGCTAGAAGCTGCGGTGTCTCAGCGTCGGGTGGCTAAGCAGCTTGGAGTAAGTTATGAAACGTTGAGGCGTTCTTTCAAGCGGTCGGAACGCTAAAAAACAGAAACACCAGAGTCTTAGTTGACTCTGATGTTTCGCTGTGACTCCCGCCATGCCGGTCACCGTGACAAAGATGTCGCCCGGCTCCGCCGCCTGAAGCATGGGCAGCACCTGGAAGCCGTCCATCACTGCCTCAAGTGCCCGCGTCGCGTTGACCTCACACATGACAACGCGAGCGCCCATGCCACGCGCTCGCGCCGCCACGCCACGCCCACACCAGCCATAGCCTGCGACTACCAGCGTCGCGCCTGCCAGGAGCGTATTGGTCGCGCGCAAGATGCCGTCAATCGTGTTCTGCCCGGTTCCGTAGCGATTATCGAAGTAGTGCTTCGTTGGCGCGTCATTCACAGCGACAACGGGGAAGCGCAAAAGCTTCTGCTCCGCCAGGGCGCGAGCGCGCACCACTCCTGTTGTCGTCTCCTCAATTGCGGCAACGGTTGCCCCACACGAGGGCTTCTGGTGAAGCGCGACGATCAGGTCCGCACCATCATCCATAACGAGGTGAGGATCGCAGGCCAATGCACGTTCGATATGACGACCGTAGGTCTCCGCCAGGTCCTCACCATAGAAAGCGTACACTGAAAGCGGCTTCTTCGACCGATTTAATGCTCTCGCTTTTTTCTCGCAAGGATCAGAGATACCTCGGCCTATGAAAACAGGAGAATGCTGAAGAATGCTCTCAAGTCGATCCACTGCTGAGTTGAATCTCGTTGCGCAAACCATGAGTATCTGGTTCCTGTGCGTTTTTTTAGCATTGGAGAGCCCCGACAAGTGGCCTGTTCTACTATTGACAACAGACAGACTCGTCTGTATACTCTTGACAATAGACAGACCAATCTATCTATTGTCAAGAGTATACAGACGAGTCTGTTTTTTAGCAGAAAGGAGTCTCATGAATAATCATGAGTTAACACCATACGAGCGTATCATCGATACTGTGTCAAGGTTATTCTATCAGGAAGGTATTCACGCAACAGGAATAGATCGCATCGTGAAAGAGTCCCGTGTTGCCAAGATGAGCCTCTATAAGTATTTTCCCTCAAAGGACCATCTGGTGATCGCCTACTTACAAAAGCGGGATGTTCGCTGGCGAGCCTGGTTAGAAGAGGCGGTGAATCGCATTGGCGCTACGCCTGAAGACCGCATTCTTGCCATCTTTGATGTGCTCGACGAGTGGTTTCACTCTTCCGATTTTCATGGCTGTGGTTTCATCAATGCTGCCGCCGAATTTAACGATGAGCAACGTTCTGTGCATGACATCGTGAATGAACATAAACAACTAGTCCATGACTACGTGAAGCAGTTAGCTCAGGCGGCGACCTTGACTGACATTGACCGCGTTGCTTCACAGATTTGTCTGCTGATGGATGGCGCTATTGCCACAGCGTTAACGCGGAAGAACGTGAATGCCGCGCAAACTGCACGCCAGCTTGCAAGCATGCTCCTTATACAATATCGCCAGTAAATACCAGGTCAACAGAGAGGCGAAATTTTATGTCTTGTCCGACAGATATTCAACCGCCATTTACCAGTAGTTTGTGGATTTGGGAAACCACTCCTGATTTCGAGTCTCTATCCTGAGCAATTTGAGGTCGGATCATCCGTCTCTGATGAGTTTAAAGTGAGACGAAATCCCACGTCAACAAAGTACTGATAGGCCCAGTGCGAGGGTTCGTTACTATAAAGAGCCCGCATAGCAGATATGAGATATGAATAGATGGCATTTCGGGCGAGAGGTCAGGCCGATCTTCACTGCTCTGTCTTCCACGCCTCCTTCGGACCAACGTTCAAGCTGCCAACTATACCCGTATGCTTTCCTTCTGTACTCAATGAAAGCCGTTTGAATGATCTTTTTTTCTCGTTTAGAGCGCATCCACATATATTGCCCGTCAGGCGGGCACTTCGTAGCAGCGAACACCCGCACTGGGTCTACGGAGAGAGAAGGGTGGAGAGAGAGAGAGAACGCGTTCTTCTAGATGTCTTGGAGTTAGAGTAGGGACGCATCTTCGCCACCAGGGATGGGGACACGTGAAAGGGAGATGTACCGCGCTATGTTGAATACCAAGCAGACCAGGCGTCTCACTCCTGCGTCTTGTGAGACGCTCCTCACGCTCCTTGAGACGCTTCCCGGTGCCTTGTTTCTCATTGATGACGCCGCGACGGTTGTGTATGCCAATGCGAGTACGCAGACCATGACGGAAGCACCACCAGAGGCACTTGTTGGAAACAGCTTCTGGAGAGGTGCTCACCAGCTAGTGAGCACCTCGCTCTACCAGGCCGTGCTCACGGCCAGACAGACCCAAGAACCCACCGAAGTGGAGTATGTTTCTCCCGTGACCCGGACCTGGCTGCACGTGCAGCTCGCCCCGACCGTTGGGGGGCTGGCGTTGCATTTTCACGAGAAAAGAGCACCCTTGCCTCGCCGGGAGACGTTTTCCCCAGACGGATATCCCGCCACTGATATCCTGGAGGACATGTATGTTGGGGTCGGATTTCTCACGCCCGAGGGGATCTTGTTGGAAATCAATGAGGCCCCTCTAGAAGATGCGCAGATCCGACGCGAGGAGGTGATCGGCAAACCGTTTGCTGACACCCCCTGGTGGTCCTTTTATCCCGCCAGCCAAGACCAATTACGCGAAGCCATCGCACGCGCCAGCAGGGGAGAAACCGTGCGATTCGAGACCCTGGTTCACCCCAGAAAAGGCATGGATCTTCACCTTGAGGCGACGATTACTCCCCACAGGGACGGGGACCACCACGTCGCGTACCTCGTCTATGTCGGGAGCGATATCACCGCGCGCAAGCGAGCAGAAGGAGAAATTCAAGCCCTGGTTGATGCTCTTCCCCAGCTGGTCTGGATCGCAAGACCTGACGGATCTGTCGCCTACAATAATCAACGCTTGATTGACTATTTGGCGATGACCCTCGAAGAGGTCAAAGGGGATGGCTGGCTGGAGGGTGTGCATCCTGATGACCGGCAACGGGTACAGGCGGCATGGCAGATCTCTATCCAGGCAGGCGAGCCCTATGAAGTGGAACACCGTTTGCAAGACGGCACCAGCGGATCGTATCGCTGGTTTCTTGCCCGAGGCGTGCCGCAGAAAAATGCACAGGGTGCGATCCTGCACTGGGTTGGCACCTACACTGATATCGACGAGCAGAAACGAGCGGAGCAGCAGCTCAAAGAAAGCGAGCAGAACTGGCGCGTGCTGTCCGAAACAGTACCACAACTCGTGTGGACCACTCGCCCAGATGGCCGTCTTGACTACTGTAATCAGCGCTATTGTGCGTATACACAGGCCGCTTTTGAGCAACTGTGCGGCTATGGATGGCGGCAGTTCTTGGATCCTAAGGATGCTGTACGGGTTATGCTTCTACGGCAGCATACCCTCCAAACAGGTAAACCCTTTGAGAGCGAACACCGTCTGAAGGATGGTCACACAGGAGCGTATCGCTGGTTCTTAGTCCGTGCCATGCCGGTGCGTGATGAAGCAGGCCAGATCGTCAAGTGGTTTGGCACCGCCACCGACATCGACGAGCAGAAACGAGCGGAGCAGCAACTCAAAGAAAGCGAGCAGAACTGGCGCGTGCTGGCCGAAACGGTGCCACAGCTCGTGTGGACGAGACGCCCCGACGGCCAGTTCGAGTACACGAACCAGCGCTGGCGTGACTACAGCGGGCTCACGCTTGAGCAAGCACAAAGCGACCAATGGGCTCATTTCCAGTTCCTCCATCCCGATGATCGTGAAGGCAACCGAGCGCTCTTGCAGCATGCCCTGGACACGGGAGAAATGTATGAGCACGAACAGCGTCTCAGAAATAGCCAGACGGGTGCGTATCGCTGGTTCTTAGCCCGTGCCATGCCGGTGCGTGATGAAGCAGGCCAGATCGTCAAGTGGTTTGGCACCGCCACCGACATCGAAGACCAGAAACGTATTGAGCAAGCCTTACGCCAGAGCCAGGAGCGGGCGAGCACTCTGATGAACTCCAGCATTATTGGGATCACTATCATTGAAGGTGAGCAGATTGTGGATGCCAACGACACCTTTCTGCGCATGACCGGCTATACACGCGAAGATCTGCATGCCGGGAACATAAACTGGGTGCGCATGACACCTCCAGAATATCTTCGTATCCAGCAGTCTCAGCAGGAACTGGCCGACCATCAGTATGTAACGCCCTATGAGAAAGAATACGTGTGTAAAGATGGCAGCCGCCTCCCGGTGATTGTAGGACGCGTCGCCTTACAAGCCAATTTGTCCCGGGGCATCGTCTTTGTGCTGGATAATTCAGCCCGCAAGGGGCTCGATCAACGCAAAGATGACTTTATCAATATGGCCAGCCATGAACTGAGGAACCCGATCGCGGCCTTGAAACTTCAGACCGCTCTGCTGAAAAGGAAACTGACAAAGCAAGGCAGCTACGATCTTGACATAACCTTTTCCAGCATGGAGACCCAGACCAACACACTCACCCGGCTCGTAGAAGAGTTGCTGGATGTCTCCAAGATTCAGGCGGGCAGACTGGAGTACCGGCAGGAGGCGGTAGATCTCGACGCGTTGCTGCGGGAGATCGCCGAGACTATGCAGCAAACGCATCCCAGTCATAGCATCCTGGTGCGTGGCGCCGTTCAGGCCAGCCTGATGGCGGATCGAGATCGGCTCGGACAGGTCTTCACCAACCTGCTTAGCAATGCCATCAAGTATTCTCCCGGTGCAGAGACCGTCGAGATGGACCTCGAGGCCTCCCCAGAGACCATCACGATCCGTGTACACGATCATGGCCTGGGTATCCCGCGAGAGCAGCGCGACAAAATCTTTGAGCGCTTCTATCGGGCTACTGGTCCCAAACAGAAAGCGATCCCGGGACTGGGAATGGGGCTCTACATTGTGGCGGAGATCGTCAAGCATCATGGGGGAACCATCACGGTGGAGAGCGAAGTCGGGAAAGGATCGACCTTTATGGTCACCCTTCCCAAGAGAACTTCTCTATTGATGATAGACAGGATTTGAGGGATGTGATAGGCTTTGATGCTAGTTATGGTGTCTCTGCTGTGGCACTCGGACGCGCGAATTGCGGAGCCTTCCTAACGTCCCATCACACCTCCCTTTCGGCCGCCACTTTTCCAGTCAATCGTGACCGCCAGATGGTAAATGACCTGAAACCTGGATCCGCCCACGGAATGCGCAATGAGTTCGCAGAGTACGAACCTGGATGTGGCTATGGAACGGTGAAATACAAAGATCAGCGGTTTCGTGGTCTGCAGACAGCGGCCTTTACAGAGGACGTGGCGAGAAAGCCCCGGTCATTGATGCCTGTCTCTTACCCACATCTTTTTGGAGGGGCTTCACAAGCCCCTCGCTATACATGTGTTTGTGAAACGCTCAACAGGGGGAGTTGGCCTCCTGTGCTGTTCCACAAAATCTAATTGTAAAATGTGGGTAAAAGACAGGGTGTGAACGCCGGGGCTTCCGTGCCACCGTTTGGTGAAGTTGTAAATCTCAACATTCTGCTGGCAAAATCTGTATAACTCCCATTTCTCCAGTCGATCCCTCTTGACAGCGCAAATCAAATGACGTATCATCAATGACAGGTCACCAGTGACGTATCATCAATGACAGGTCATCAATTAAAGTAGACACAAAGAGGAGAGAGAGCATGCGTATTCACGCGATTCAAACGGGGACTGTTGCTATAAAAGCAAAGCAGGTGCATGGTCAAGGAAGCGACTCTATGCGGCTCATTAACACGATGCTCGACAGGACATGGACTGAGCCCTTACCCATTTATGCGTGGGTGATCGAACATCCTGAGGGACTTATCGTTGTTGACACCGGTGAGACTGCCCGTACGGCTGAACCAGGCTATTTTCCCTGGTGGCATCCCTATTACAGAAGTGTGCGTGAATGGGTTCGTCCTGAAGAGGAGATCGGGCCGCGACTTCGTGCTATGGGAATCTCACCAGATGATGTGCGCTGGGTCTTGCTGACACACTTCCATACGGATCACGCAGGTGGACTGCATCATTTCCCAAAATCTGAGATTCTGGTTTCACGCGCTGAGTATCAGGCTGCTAGCGGTTTTCAAGGACAAATAAAAGGGTATCTTCCCCAGCACTGGCCAGCCTGGTTTGCCCCAACGTTGATTGATTTTGCCCCTCAGCGGCTTGGACCATTTTCCAATAGCTATACGCTTACCAAAGCAGGCGATGTCCATCTCATAGCGACACCAGGTCATACGGTTGGACATTACTCGGTCGTGGTGCAGGAAGATGAACACGCCCTCTTTTTTGCGGGTGATACATCATATAATGAGCAATTAATGCTCGAACAATCGGTTGATGGCGTGACTTCAAATATCGCCGCCTATCGAGAAACCGCGCGTCAGATCCTTACATATATGCAATCTACACCAACGATCTACCTTCCCAGTCATGATCCTGACTCTCTACAGCGTTTGGCCACGCGTCGAGCGGCTCTTCCTGTGAACGCTGAATGAGCATAGAAGCCAGCAACCGAAGAAAAATCAATGGAGAGAGGAGAAGAGAAACACATGCAACCTGCTGAGGAATTACGTTATCTCATACTTGCAGCGCAACGGGAGGGCGAGCGGATATTAACAGAGGTGCTACGTCCCCTTGATCTTACCCCATCGCAGGCTGAGGTACTACATGTGCTTCAGGTGCACCAGCCGTTGTCACTGATTGAGCTTGGAAATTTGCTTATCTGCGAGAGGGGCAGTCCTAGCCGATTAGTCAATGGATTGGTCGAGGCAGGTTTCGTCAAACGCATCCCATCGACAACGAACGGTCGTATGATAGAGCTGACATTGACCGAAAAAGGGGAAGAGATGGTGATCCGTGTCAGTGCAGAGGAGGCTGTGCTCTACAAGTTTCTGACCGATACCTTTGAAGAACAATCCCTTCTTGATTGCATCGCTCTTCTGTGGCGTATTGTCGAGAAACGACCAGCAGGAGAGGCACTTTCCAGGCGCATCCAGTAGAACAGCAAGCGAAAAGAGTGCGCAGTTCTCACTCAACGTACCAGAAACATAGACAAAGCGAGGAAGTGGTAGCTGACGCAATGTCTTTTTTTTGAAGAACATGATGAAAGAGTAGCGCTTTCTTTACCTCGGGACACCAAGTGTATGAGATGATGCGTAAGACCTCATCTCAGCTTTTGAGGACCTGGACAGAAAGTCGCCACAGAGGAAAGATGGCAAGCTAGCCGAGAGACCATGCTCTTGGTCATGACAAGGTAGATGTACGAAAAGATAAAGTGATAGCTTCGGAGATTTACATTATGAAGTTTTCCAATAGTATTCTCATTCACCGGCCTACTGTTAATGTATTTGATTACCTCGCTCATCTTGAGAACTTGCCACGATGGAACTATGCCATCCAGGAGACTCGCAAGATATCGCAAGGCCCTATTGGCGTAGGGAGCGTATACCAGCAGTTCCGCACGCTACCAAAACCCATGGAAGAGAAACTCACAATAAAGGTCTACGAATCAGGCCATCATCTGGTCGTAAGCGGAGGTTTTGCCTATTTCCAGGGCGAAGCCTCCTACACATTGGACTCGTTTGGAGATGATACCAGGCTCACAAACGAGATCGAACTCCATGCTCCGGGAGCACTCAACGCACTTGCGCCCTTGAGCACCTTGGGCATAAAGAGTGCGGTTGCGCAGAACTTAACCGTACTGAAAGAACTGCTTGAAAGGACGGGGCAATAGGGTCTGTTGCAATGGTCACAACGATTGAGCGAATAGAGATATGTCATGCGCCATGAGTCATTGCTCTTTTTCTACATAACAGCCTCTAGCATGAGAAAAAGCACTTCTAACGCGAATCGCGTAACTTTTGCTCATTTCATAATAATACAGTAGAGTTATCTGAAAAGGCTCCAGGAGGAGATAGAGGTGTTTATTGGAGAAAATTGCTGCTCAAGCCGAGAAAAAGAGTGTTTCCAGAGACTGAGCACTCAAAAATGTCACAAAAAGGCTGCCAGTGCGATTATATAATAGGCGGATGGTGGTGAGTGCTTATTTGTAGTGCCGCTGCATCTCATAAACCCATGTGGCGACTACTCCCTACCTACCGCAGGATAGAGCCGCTCCCCAGGATAACTGTGGCTCTATGGGAATTCTTCAAGAGAAAAGGATGGAACCAATGCACTTCGTGTCACTCCCTCGTAAGGATCATATACCGTTCCTGATTGTCACGACACTCGTGCTCATCGCAGGTCTGAGTTTTGCAGCCCTGCGCCCGATACATGCACTGGCGGCTTCTCCCGTTGCGCAGCAGATCAGCAGCGATCCTTTCACCAATCCCACCTCGCAGCATCAAACGCAGGTTGAGCCAAGTACGTTCTCTTACGGCTCAACCGTTGTCGCCGCGTTCCAGAGTGGGCGCTTTGCCACCTACGGTGGGGCTTCGGGGATTAGCTGGGCGACATCCTTTGATGCTGGCTTGACCTGGAAAAGAGGCACATTATCTGGCCTGACGGTCGCTGCTGGCGGTTCCTATGCTCGAGCCAGTAATCCAGTCGTGATCTATGATCAGGCCCATCATATCTGGCTGCTCTCTGTCCTGGCCGCGAAAACCCAATTCCAGGGCTCTTCAGGGAGTACCGCTGTGGTGGTCAGTCGCTCTTCCGATGGGCTCACCTGGAGCAATCCGGTGCTCGTCGCCGCTACTGGCCCAAATGATTACTTCGATAAGGACTGGATTGTCTGCGACAATCATCCAACAAGCGCGTATTATGGTCGCTGTTATGAGGAATGGGATAATGGGAATGCGGATGGCCAGATTCTCATGAGTTCCTCCAATGATGGAGGCCTCACCTGGTCGCAGCCAGTGAGCCCAGCGAGCCAATCCTTCTCCGCTCTAGGCGGGCAGCCAGTTGTGCAACCCAATGGCAATGTCATCGTCCCCATCTATGGCTATGATCTGACAACGGGAGCCGATGGCATCTATTCCTATCGATCAACCGATGGCGGTGCGACCTGGACTGATCTGGTCAAGGTCTCCCCTTCCACCTACTCCGGCACGGCAGCTCCATTCTATCGAGGAGGATCCCTGCCCTCCGCAAAAATCGATGCATCAGGAAAGGTCTACCTTGTCTGGGCGGGCTGCTACTTTGAAGCGAATTGCCTTGCCAATGAAACCGGCGATTCCACTGACGATATTGTTCTCACAACCTCGACTGACGGCATCACCTGGACGCCTTTGCAACGCATCCCCCTCGATGCGATCGGCAGCGATGTCGAACATATCACGGCGGCCCTGGCTGTCGATAGCAATACAGCAGGCAGCAAAGCGCACCTGGCTGTAACCTACTATTATTGGGCCAATGCAGGGAGTTGCGCTGCCGCGACCTGCCAGATCTATGTGGGCTTGGCAACGTCCACCAATGGTGGTGCGACCTGGAGCCAACACCAGACCCTGGCAGGCCCAACGACCGCAACCTGGTGGGCAAGCACGGAATACGGCTATATGACCGGGGACTACGTCTCCACCTCGATTGCCAACAATCGCGCAGTGTCGGCCTTTCCAGTCGCCACTGCACCTACTGGCACGACGCTTCATCAATCCATGTACAGTGGTAGCGTGTTTGTAACGGGGGGATCAATTGCTTGTGAGCCACTCACTGTGACACCCAAAGTTGCTCCTGCTGGGGGAACATCAGGGAAGAATTATCATATGGGGAGTTAATTCCACAGAAATCTCTTCAATATCAACCCAGGCATGTCCGCCTCGCCCCACATACAGAAGGCGAGGCGGACATGTGCCTGATCGCTCCTCTTCCTCGAAGCGTGCAAGATGGTACCGGTGGCAAATTTCACAGTGTTGCTCACGTTCCAGGAGCACATGTCCCCATATATGCATGAGTGGATAGACGCCAAATTGCTCTAGGAAAGAACGTGTGGCATGATGAAGCTCATGAACAGAGAGAGGAAGAGGGAAAATAACTTGTTCGTTGCGACGTATACTAAAAATAGATGTTAGCGGATAAGCTCTCCCTTTGCCTTGTTGGACATGGTCGAAGGTTAGTCATGGCTGTTCTTTCCTCGGTGCTTTGGACTGGTTTTCATTGGTGCTTGAAGTAGTCAAGCATTCAAGGGCGTGTGTCTCTCTGGCGAGACAGGTGTTCAGTGACCGGAGGAGGTTTTATGCGAGCTGTTGTCTATAAAGGACCCTTCAATGTTGAGGTCGAGCAGGTCCCTGATCCCAAGATTCAGCATCCCAATGATGTGATTATTCGCATCACCTCGACATGCATTTGCGGCTCCGATCTACATATGTACGAGGGACGTACCGCAGCCAAGCCTGGTATTGTCTTTGGACACGAGAATATGGGTATTGTGGAAGAGATAGGCTCCGCTGTGGTTACGCTCAAAAAGGGTGACCGCGTGGTAGCTCCCTTCAATGTAGCCTGTGGTTTCTGCAAGAACTGTGAGCGTGGCTATACAGGTTACTGTCTGACGGTTAATCCCGGTTTCGCCGGAGGCGCATATGGCTACGTAGCGATGGGACCTTATACCGGTGGACAGGCTGAGTACCTGCGTATCCCCTTTGCCGACTTTAATGCCTTAAAGCTGCCAGGAGGCAACGAGTTCGAGGACGATTTTGCCCTGCTCGCGGACATCTTTCCCACGGGCTATCACGGGGCTGAACTGGCACATGTCGCGCCCGGGGAGTCGGTTGTCGTCTTTGGCGCGGGACCCGTTGGGGTGATGGCGGCCTATAGCGCGCTCATTCGCGGAGCTGCCGAGGTCTACGTAGTGGATCGTGTGAAGGAGCGCCTCGATAAGGTCAAAGAGATTGGCGGTATTCCCATCGATTTCAGCCAGGACGACCCGGTGGAACAGATTAAAGCGCACCGGCATGGGGATGGCGTGGATAAGGGCATAGATGCAGTGGGCTACCAGGCCATCCAGCCGGGAAAGGAGACCGAGGCCCCCTCAACTGTGCTGGATGCCTTGATCCAGGTCGTCAATCCAACGGGCATCCTGGGCATTCCCGGCCTCTATGTCCCCTCAGACCCGGGCGGAGTTGATCCGCATGCCTCGCAAGGTCGTTTGCTTATCCCTTTTGGGAAGCTCTTTGAGAAGGGCCTGAGCCTGGGGACAGGGCAGTGCAATGTGAAGCGCTATAACCGCTACTTGCGCGACCTGATCATCGCCGGGCGGGCAAAGCCAAGCTTTGTTGTCTCGCATTGTGTGCCGCTTGATGATGCTCCCGATGCCTATACCAAGTTTGACAAGCGCATTAATGGCTATACCAAGGTCATACTTAAGCCATAATGTGCCACGTGAGGAGATGGGGGACACGATGCAGTCCTCCAATATCTATCAAGTTAAGAACAGCAGAGCTGAGGCTGGGCGAGCTGCTGAAAGGTGGTGGGTGGTTTGCAGCGCCTGATTGAAAATGATTGCCGCGCTCAAATGACGCCCGGCGTTCCTGCCCATTTTCCGTCTG
This sequence comes from Ktedonobacter sp. SOSP1-85, assembly GCF_016587415.1. Taxonomy (GTDB): domain Bacteria; phylum Chloroflexota; class Ktedonobacteria; order Ktedonobacterales; family Ktedonobacteraceae; genus Ktedonobacter. Next base: position 1,803,834 of record NZ_BNJI01000001.1, read on the forward strand.
CTTCAAGGCGTTTTTGAATACAAAGAAACCAGTGAACTGCTTGTGACAATTCGCTGGTCGCAACGGAACCGACGGGCGACGAACCACCGGTCGCACCTGACCTTGATTCCTGTTGAGAAGTTGTTTGCTGGTCGCAATGATATTCTGACCGCTACACCGAAATCGAGTTCTGAGTATGCTCAATCTGACACCCCATTTGAACAGGCCCTTGAGAATCCAAGAGACATTCCTTTATCGCAACGACGCCCAGGACCAGATACACCACCGTGGAAAATCCCCGCTTCCGAATGGCCGAATGTGGTACGGCGTGTGATAGAGAATCAGGAGCCGCTACGCAAGGTGGCAATGGATTATGGTGTTTCGCATGAGACAGTTCGACGCGTGATCAATGCTGTTCAGAAGAAAGCAAGCTCATCTATTCAACCTATGTTCCCTCTTGCATCAGTTTTGTGACATCTTGACGCAATTCTGCAAGTTTCCGGTTTATCCACACTGTCTTTCCCAAGGCATCAGCGATATTCGCGCCTGGTATTGTCAACGTGGAAAATGTAGCTGAACCATGTGTGAGAAGAGCTTCATGAAAATAAGCCTCATGGCTCCTGATGACACAGGCTCTCGCTTCCCGCCAGAACGTCTCCGTCATGCGATCTGGCTGTCTGTTCGTTTCTCGCTCAGTTGCGTGTGATGTCGAAGAGCTGATGGCCCAGCGTGGAAGTATTCTCACTTCTGAAAGTGAGCGACAATGGTGCTTGACGTTTGGGCAAAGGACGCCAATGAGACACGTGATCGTCGTCCTCGCTGTGGCAACACGTGGCCTATGGATGAAATGGTTCTCACCATTCCCATTCCCTCTGGCGCACAGTGGATCAGGATGACAATGGGCTTGATATGCTGATCCAAAGCCGACACAACACAAAAGCGGCGACACGTTTCTTGCGTCAGCTACGTCAAGAACTCCACTACGTCCCTCGGGTTCTCATCACTGAGAAGCTCAAAAGGTATGGAGCCGCCAAACGAGAGATCCTGACTAGCGTGGAGCATCGGCGGCACACATGCTTGAACAATCGAGCGAAACTTTCGCACCAACCAACATCATTGCGAGAGAAGAACATGCGGCGCTTCACATCAGCTCGCATATGGCATCCAGGTCAGTTCCGCAACCATAAGTCGTGCGATCCGGCGTTTGAACTGGACCCGGAAGAAAAAGACCTTACGGGCGAGTGAGCAGAATGAAGCCGACCGCACTGCCTGGCGCGAGCAAGCCAAAACGTTGGATACAAGTAAGCTGGTGTGCATTGATGAATGAGGCTCGAACATTGCCTTACCCGCTTGTATGCTCGATCCCCAAAGGGGCGTGTTGGCTCAATCTGCAAGAAGGTTGGTGGCGCCTCTTCCGACGTGATGCGTTCGCAGGCCAGAGTTTTGCCAATGCTCATGAGATTGAGCGATGCAGGTCGCTACGGCGCAACTCAACCACCGAGCCAAACCCTGGATCTGGGGACGGCCTCCCAGAACGCGGCGCCACCTGCATCGTCTCTTTTGTTACCGCCTTTGAGGAGTGTAGCAGTAGGGTCAAGCCCCTGCCTTGAGGAAAAAGGTATGCTGATGCGTGGGGAGCCAATCGCGACCGCGCAGGCTCATATGCAGGCGATATTCTACAAGGGGCACCTTATACACAGCAGATAGCCGAATGCTGGCACCTGCTGTTAAACCTCCCAGAAGCCATAAGCTGTGATGTAGCTCATAGATGTGATTCGCTAAAATAAGATATACTTATGCAGGTACGGCAGAAAGATTCTGGAAAGTTACACGCGTATGGAACCAAAGACATCTTTTTGGGATAAATTTACAAGTGAGGGGCGTCTCAAGAAGCAATGGGAGCAGGCGCTAGCGGAACCTGATCCTTCGGTCGCTCTGGTGCTTTTGCGCAAAGTACGAAAACAAATGCATCATTCGCCAACTAAATCCATCCATTTATGGCTTCCCTTCCTAGAAACGCTTCTTGATCAGAGCCGCCTGCCTCACTTAAGCGAGGATGACCTGGCAGCGGTAGAAGATATGGGCAATATGCTTGTCACAAGCAGCCCTGAGGAGCTCAATGGAGTACGCCCCGCCGATATATGGTTACGAGCTGCCCGGGCCTACGAAGCACGTAACCAACCCGTTCAGGCGTGTAAGCTGTTTGCTCTCACATATCGCAACCCTTCCACCAACCGTGAGGAGAGAGTTTACTGTGCTCATGCATTAGCTCGAAACGAGGTGCTTGAGGATGATGTCCTCGACATATACATAGACCATATTCAATCAATACCCCAGGTGTATGCTGAATCGACCATCTTAGCGTTACTTACCCGTTTGTGTAATCTCGACTTTTCTGTGGAACATACCCAGCTCAAACGCATATTTCAAATCACAGAGCGCCTGGCTCCCCTTCATATTTTAGTTCCTCACATGCGTACTACCCAAGGGCTCTACAGTTTACTCATTGAGGATTCACCCGCTGAAGCGAGTACGTATTTTAGCAGTGCCCTGGTTGCAGACCCTAACGATAGGACCGCCCGTATTGGGCAGCTGGCTTCCTGGATCCAACTTGGCAGATATGGCGAGGTGAAGGATCATTTCCCAAACTCGGAGTATATGCAAGACCCCGTGATCGCGGGACTATTTCAGCTATGCACAATCATTGAATGGCTCGACACAAGCGTTCTCCCTGGCCCGTTGCCATGCTCTGTTGAAGACGTTGCTCGTCTCAAAGAGCTACATTTACACATCTATGTCGGCGATATAGCTGAGGCAACCCTTGGACGCATATGCTTGCTAAACGGCGATATCCAGCAAGCGGCTCATCTGCTTTCACCTCTTGCCGAAAAGTGTCCAGAATATCCTCAATGGGGCTACTATGCGGCCTGGGCAGAAATCCTCTCCGGCAATCGCGAGAGCGCGGTACGTTGCCTTCGGGCACTTGCGAACTGGTCAGGGCGCTGGACAGTCGCCTGCCTGCTCCTGGAGATAGATCCCGCCCTGGAGCAACAACAGATGCAGGAACTTCTCACAGAAATGAAGAGAAATCCTGAACAGCATTCGCGTGCACATATTATAGAGATACGCCTCGCCCTAGCAAGGGAAGGCTTTTCCGGTACCCACCTGAGGGAGGTAGAAACAACATACCTCGTTGAGGAGATAGAGGTGCTACGCACAAGGTTGGCCTGCTCGGTACGTAGCGGGGAGCAGGAGGTAACGAATCGATTGATTGCACACCCCCTCTTCGCGCGCTTGCCTCTTGCCGATCAGTTCTTCTGGCGGGGAGTACAGGCGTTACGCTGGCAGGACCAGGCTCAGGGGATCACTCTCCTGGAAAAAGCAGCCCTGACGCTCTCTCACCATCAAGCACGGCTTCTCCTGGCAGTTCTTTTTTTGCGCGAGGGCAAACTCAATACGGGAAAGCGCCACCTGAATGAGGTCTTTCCCGGGCGGCGCGATAGCAAAATACGCTTGCTTCAGGCATATGTGGAGGGACGCGAGGGACAGCTGGATAGAGCTATCGAGCTCAATGAACGTCTGGCTGAAGAGGGTCTGGCTAAAGCCTACTACGTTCTAGGCCATCTCTATTTGTACAAAACCACACAAAGTGTCCTACCACAGGAACAGCTTCAAAGATACCGTACCCAGGCAGCGATGGCATGGCGGAAAGCGTTAGATCAAGGTAGACAAACACTACCAGGTAATAGTGAAGTACTTTCATGGTGCGCTCATTTTATTGCCTTCTCTGAGCAGCGGGCTGAAACCTACCCAAAGCTCTGGCACGCCTACCGAGCACTGACACCTGCACAGCGAGAACCATGGCTCATGTGGTATGTAGCATTGGGTCTTCTATGGTATGGAAGCTTCCATGACGTCGCTAGTGCTGTTACGGAACTGCAAACAGTACTGGAGGCTGTGGAGCACTTAGAGCCAGTAGCTCTCTGCGAACTCGCTCAAGCAATTGCCCATATGGTTAGCGAGGGAAAGCAAAGAGAACAGGCACGTTTATTGCTTCCATTCCTGGAGCAACTAGCGGCACAGAGCAGGAAGCACCCGAAAATTCGGATCGCATGCCAGATAGGAGTGGCGGCTGCGCTACACATTCTCTATGTGAATGCCGATGGGCAACAGCGCCGGGCACTACGACAGGATGTGGCTCAGCGCATACTGCAAGATCCAGACAACAGGCAATTGCAGATCTTGCTTGCCTTTATCTACAGCCACAACAGCCAACGCGAGGAAGCCAGCACCATTCTGCGTACAATCGTACCCAATGACACCTGGCTCGGTCGTGTTTGCTCCATACTGGCTGACCTCTTACATGGACGTATTAACCCATCTCACGACGTCTCACCCGGAGAAACCTCACCGGAACGAGCGCAGTTTAGTAAAAGCCTGAGTATGGTGCTGGCTTTCAACAGCGGGAAGGCAGAACAGGGCTACGAAGCGCTTCTCCGCCAGCAGGCGCGAAAGAGCCTGACCCCCTTTTATATAGAACGTGTTCTTCCTTTATTGACCATCTATGCGCTCAATAAAGGCAGCGTCCCCGCCTTCATTCCCAAAATTCTTACCGATCTATCACACTCAAGACAATCGCGCGAACAGGCAGCCTCGCTGGCACGAGTTGCGGCAGTGCTTGGTGAAACAGCATCAGCCTCTCGTCTATGGGAACAGGCACTGCGCGACGCAGATGATAACCAACAGACAGCTAGCTGGCAGCAGGAGTGCTTTCGCTTCTTAAGCCACCAAGCGGTTACGGCGCTCGCTGAAAGGGAATATCTTGAAGCTTCCAGGTATTTACGGCAAGCTGCCCATTGGGCAGGAGCAAAGCCAAATGGGACCGAAACGAAACAGATGTTACTGGAGCGAGCACGCAAAATCGAATTACGGGCCGCAACCATGCGCTTGCTTGCGTTCCTCTTTCCGGGCTTCGATGATGTAGAGGTTGTACCGGGGCGATACCACGCTATAGGCCAGGTCATTGGGCAGCATCCCCAACTTGCCACGGCACTTGTGAACGATGATCACGAACAGATAAAGCACGAATGGGGCCTGGCACTGCAAGAGCATCAGGCGGAAGTGCCTTTTATGCACCTCATCAGCGTTCTCTATAGAGAAGTGGCCCTGGCAAAGCTTGCCAGACAGGAGGACGCAGAAAGGGACTGGGAGGTAAGCACGGCTCTCTGGGTCCTGCTGCTAAGTTCAGAAACCTTCTGGTACTACTTTGCGTTGATGCGGGGAATAAATGAACAGGGAGGGCGTTCTACCCTGGACCCATTCCAACAGGAGGAGGTGTGGCATGATGCACTCGATACCATCCTCACTTTTCACAGCACAAGCGGGAAGAAGGATTTCGCGACCGGAAACTACCAGCGGGCGCGAACCCACTCGCGTTGCCTTGACATCTGCCGGTCAGGAGAACAACAGTTATGCTCTTCCCTCAGTACATATGGGCTTCCTTATGCGATAGATATCGATAATCGCAGAATACAGTACGTTAGCAGCCAGGCAAGCAAGTTACTCAATGAATGGGGAGCATCGCTGCTGATGGACGCAGAGAAGGCTCTCCAGAACGCCGAGGAGATTAAAAGCCTTCCCTCAGGTATCCGCCAAAACTACCCGGGAGGCATTGATCTGCTTGAACCTTTTATCTTGCTTGATGTTCCCATTACGCGCGTCCTGGTAACATGCCTCGATTGGTACAACGATTGGAGTTACGATCTGTACCTCAACATGGGCAAACAAGAAATGCAGCGAATCGTGATGCGGGCCAGCGCGATAGCAGACCGTTTGCTTCCTCTCTGCGAAAAGAAAAATGCCTATGCGCCCGAGAACCAGGCGCTCGCGAGACACTTGAACTACCGCGGCTACGTGCGCGATAATTCTCTGCTTTCCATACGAGATTACGAAGCCTCACTATCCTGGAGCCCGGGTTACACCAATTCAGAGGAAATGCTGGAAGATGCACGCGTTCAGGCGCTTGTACAGCTCAAACGGGATCTGCATGCCTACGCAGAAAAGGGGGAGTTTGAACGAGCGTACCAGGCTATTGACGAGGCGGAACCGCTTATACAGAGTCCATCGGGGCTCCAGGCAGAACACGCCACAATTTGTCTCCGCCATGGACGCTGGCTTGCCTCAGAGGGACGTTATACAGAGGCCCTAAGCCGTGGAAAGCAAGCTGCTATCCTCAATCCTCAGAACCCTGCTACGCAGCAACTCATCCAGGAGATGGAAGAGCTTGTACCCGAAGAGGACAATGCGCGTCTGCTCAAGGAGGCAGAGGAGGCACTGGCCAAGAATTTCTTTGATCAGGCCCTTCAGAATATAGCGCGAGTGCCCTCAACATCGCGCCTGAGTAGAAGGGCGCGTCAACTCCACATAACTGCATATTATCAGCATGGTATCACTTGCACCAATCTGGGTCAGCTTGAGAAGGCGGATAAATACTTGAGACAAGCCCTGGAGTTGGATACAGAGCACGAAAATAACAAGATGATCACACAACAGCTTTCTACGGTCCTAGCGCAGATGGCACTCAAGTATGTAGAAGAGGGGAAAAATGCCTCTACAGAAAATCACCTGGCCAGGGCAATGCTCATTTTCGCAAGGGGCCTTTTAGAAGAAGCGCTGGAGTTTAATAGTGCGAATAACCCAGCAAAGACACAGCTTGATCAGTTAAATAAACATCTTTCATCTGAGAGAGAGACCAAAAAATGATCACACCTGAGAAACCAAATCCTTTTCATATCCTTCGGCTGTCAACGCGGGCAACCCTGGCGGAGATCGTCGCTCGTGGAGAGGAACTGTACCAACTTGCTGAATCAAAAGAAGAGGAGATGCTCTTCCGCTGGGCAACTGAACAATTAAAGACCAATGTACGTACTCGCCTGGCATACGAGCTATTTGAGTTCCCTGAGGCGCAGTATGAAGACGAAGAGTGGGAGGCTTTTATACGTAGGCATCGAAGAAAGCCCGTGACCCTGGCAACGTTAGCGCAGGAGACCCCCCCTCTGAGCGTAGAAGATGTGAATGCGACGGAACTGCTTCAGCAGCTTTTGGAGAGCGAAATAACCATAGCGGAAGCCGACCCGGAACCCGTGCTTCATAGCTCACCATTTGTGCCCAGATATACGTTGCCGTTGGAGGAATGGGATGTCATCTGCGGGTAACTTACCTGATTGGAGCATTTTTAAAGAGCGTGAGGCACTCCCTCTGGAATACGAGTTGCTTTCACCAGCTGCAGAGGTAGCGGCCTTACTACGTGTCCATTATGCCTCCCTCACCGAGGGTCGCCGGGCCGAGGCAGAAGCATTTCAAACCAGTTTTGCGGCCCTGGCGGAACAGGCTGTACTAGTGGCTCAGCTAGAAATGCTTTTGCAGCGCTCTTCATCGTCTTTTTCCAGCTCAGACCCGGGCAGCCGCCTCCAAGGGAGGCAGGAGACATTGCCACGCCTCTATAAGTCTCTCTGCATCATTAAAGATCAAATGCTTGAAGCCCTGACATCTGCTGGTATTGAGATAGAATTTCCGCTCGGCAAATCATATGAAGAGGTCGCCGATTTTGTGGAAATTGAGCAGTGGCGACACCAGCAACACCTGACTGAAGAGATAGTCATAGACGTCTATGAACCCATCATACGCATGCTCCAGGCTCACCAAGGCCCCGCACTGGTTCGAGCCGGACGGGTTGTGATGGGGGCACCACTTGAGTCCGAGCCAAGAGATGGCAATCATCATGCAGTCGCACGTTCATACGAGGAGCATAAAGAGAATGGCCAGGCAACAAATCAGTAAAGCGATCGGTATCGACCTGGGCACCACCAATAGCGCGGTCGCCATAATGAACCCCACCGATACAGATATAGTGTTGCATAAAGATCCTAAAACAAAGCGAGAGACCACGCCAAGTTGTGTCTGGAAGGATCCCCGGAGCCTACAAAAAATTGTTGGCACCAAAGCTTTTCAGCGCATCGGGACGACGCCTGAACCCATTAGATCGGTCAAACGCGTCATGGGCAAACGAACATCGGTACGCCTGGGGGATGAACAACTGACGCCGGAACAGGTATCTTCGCTGATACTACGCGAAATGAAACAGCAAATTGAAGAAGATGTCGCGCGTTTTTCCAGTGAGAGCGCAGAATGGATCGTTGATCGCGCTATTGTGACTGTGCCCGCCTATTTTGACCAGCCTCAGATAGAGGCAACACGCAAGGCCGCTGAGATGGCTGGATTTCAAGTGTTGGAGTTATTGCATGAGCCAACCGCTGCCGCAAGCTACTACTGCTGGCAAAACCAGGTACAGAATGGAATCTTCCTGGTCTACGATTTTGGTGGAGGTACCTTTGACGTCTCCATCCTGCGTAGTATTGAGGGAGCATTTGAGGTTCTAGGTATTAGTGGAAACAACCGGCTGGGTGGTGATGACATTGATAGTATACTGGCCGAAGAATTGCGTCAACGCCTATTAAGTGAAGAGTATGCTCTCGACCTGGACATAAAAAATGACCTTGAGGATCGCCACCGCTTTGAAAAGCTCAGACTCCTGGCTGAGGGCGTGAAGAAGGCGCTTTCTACGTCAGATGAGTTCATATTACGCAGTCAGTCAAGTCTCTATGATAAGCAGGGACAGCCCGTCAACATTGATATCCCATTTGAGCGCGACGAAATCGAGGCACTCATGCGGCCCATTATCGCAAGAACCATCCCCTATTGCTACCAGGCCTTGGAGCTCGCGCAGAAAAAGGCCGGTATTACCCTGGCCGATATCGATGCCATCATTCTCGCAGGCGGAACGACACATATTCCGTTGGTGCGAGAGCTCGTGCGCCAGACATTTTGTGCTGATCCAACGGCCTCTGACCCCCGAGCAAAATGTACTGAGCCTGTTTATAAGAAGGTCGACACTATTGTAGCTTTAGGAGCCGCGATTCGCGCCTCTGCCACCGGCGGAGTAATCAACTATGATGCACAGCGCTCCGTACGTGTACTCTTCCGTGGGATTAGCGTCACCGCCACCAGACAAGTCACCATTGGAGGGCGAGTTGAGGCGCTTGCCCCTGACCTCGATCTTACCGATGGATACATCCGGCTCACCATTCCAGATCTAAGCTTTGAGGATGAGCAAGCGTTGAAAAGAGGCAATTCTTTCGGCTTTACACGTGTCCCGTTACAAACTTCAGCCGAGAATCTACTCACGTTTGAGATTTTTAGCGGTAGCGATACCCTGATCGCGACCGTGAATCACTCCATAAGCCAGAGCAAGGATGCGTTACGCCCAACCGGTGGTTCTAGTGGAACCGCCTTGCTCTCCAAAGCTCTCTCTCTAGAAGTCAGCCGCGATGGCAAACCATATAGGAAGGAACTCATCAAGGCGCTGAGCACCTTACCTGCCAGCCAAGATGACGTCTTTTATCACCCCGGCAATACGCAGCGACTCCGCTTACCTTTATACCAACAGAAGAAAATGGTCAAAGAAATTGTCATTGAGGACCTTCCCACTCTGGCGAAAGGAACCCCCGTTCACTTTACGCTTCACGTCGACGAACTGGCAGGTATAACTGTCAAAGGCACAATTGGCAAGAAAACCTTTGAGACGCAGATCGAGCCTCCACCAGAGCGAAAGCCGCCGACTGCCACTGAAGTAGAGGCTCTCGATGAGTCATTTCAAAAATTGACAACAACACTGCACACTCAGAAGAAGAGCCGTGTTGAAGAACAATATAAAAAGGCAAGAGAGAGCTACGAGGCCGCTGTTGAGAAAGAGGAGCTTGAACAGGCCGTTCATGATTTTGAGGAGTTGGAGGAGCTAGTTGCAAGCATTGCTCCCACTCAGAGCTCAATTGAACCTCCACGAGACGTGTTTGAGAAGGTTGTGGGGGAGTGTCTCAATCTCAAAAATTTTGTTGAAGCACTATCTACCTATTCAGGAATTACCCAGCAAGGCTATAATAGTCGAGAAATCAGCAAGGCAATCGAGACTCAACAAATACAAGGCGATCAGGCATTCCAAGCTGGAGACCAGACCAGATATACAAATGCACTTGTTGCGCTCTATGCCTTGCGTGACCATCTAGCGCTTTTGTATGCCAAGGCTGTGAAAAGTGAAAATACTCTCTCAGAATCTGAAAAGGCGGCAAGCTATATCCATAGTATCCTTGTGGAGGCGACAGAAATTGATCAAATTGCCACTGGGAGGAAACGGAAAGATTTTCAGAACGAAATCATCCTCATCAAGAATCAACTCAATGCGGCAGCACGGGATATCCAGACCAATCCTCTGTTGGTACAGCATCGGGCCAATCAAGCCTGGGTACGTCTCCAACAGATAAAGAACGTTTTGGTCAACTCCCAAGAAGATGGAGACGATGGCAAGTTGGTAGAGGACCATACCTCATAGTATGGAGCATTCTCCAATCAATAAACACAATGCCACACAGGAGAGTTGCGAAATGAAAGTATCATGCCCCGAAAGTAGCTGCCAGGCCGAGAATGATGCACGCGCACAAGAATGCAGGCGTTGTGGAACACCGCTGCAAAGCTATGTACGGTTGCTTCAATATCCAGCGCAGCTCTTTAATGCTGGACTCCTCAAGGCGCGTAATGGTTCTTTTGAGCAGGCACGCGATCTCTTTGCGGCGGTGGTGTACTGGTGCCCGAAGGATATCGAGGCCCGTAATGCCCTGGCGCTGGCGTGTTTCGAATTACATGATTTGATGGAGGCCCAGCACCAATGGAAACAAGTGCTAGCCCAGTCACCAACTAATGTGCTTGCCCTACAAGGGATAAAGTACATTGAGGCGGAGCACCCATGGGATGATGTGCTCCCAGGGAGCACATCATCTCCACCCCCCTCTGTTGCTACGCAGATGCCAGTCCCAAGGTCCGGCAAGAAAGGCCTCTTTCACAAAAGGAAGAGTCCACAGAGAAGAGATCGTAGGGGATGAATCGGTCTCCAAGGGTGTTATGATGCCTGCCATATCAGGATTACGCGATCCAAACCGCCAGAGGCAATACGGGCGTTGATGGGAGAAACATCAGGTGACCAGGCAAGGGAGCGTACGCCGCGCACGTGCCCTCGATAGATATGCACAAGCTTTCCGGTCGAGGCCTCCCAGATATGGATAGTTTTCTCATCATCGCCCGAGGCAATAAAGGACCCGTCAGAGGACCACGCCAACGCAAATATGCCAGCTGTATGGCCCTGATACTCCTGAACTAAGCGTCCGCTCGGTACCTCGCGTACCTGGACTGTTTGATCATAACTTGCAGAGGCAAGCAGTGCGCCATCGGGGGACCACGCCAGCGCGTAGACACCGGCACGGCCCCCATAGGTCAATACCTGCCTACCGCTGAGAATATCATGGACATGCACAGTGGTGTCATAGCTCGCAGAGGCAAGAAGCTTCCCTTTGGGGGACCACACAACGGCTAAAATATCGTCAATATGTCCATGATACGTAGAGAGCGTCTTACCAGTAGTTGGCTCCCACACACGTACGGATCGATCGCTACCAGCAGAAGCAAGATAAGTGCCATCAGGTGACCAGGCAACAGCAAAGACATCATCAGTATGTTCCTGATACATTCGTACGGGCTTTCTGGTCATAGCCTCCCATATCTGGACGGTCCTGTCACTACTTGCGGAAGCAAGACAGGTGCCGTCAGGCGACCAGGCAACGGCTGTGACGTCACGGCGATGCCCTGTATAAGTGGCAAGGAGTTGACTGGTCTCGGGATCCCAAAGGGCAACAGTTTTTCCGTTGCTTGAGGCAAGATAGAGGCCATTGGGGGACCAGGCAAGAGATGTTATCAGATCAATATGCGTGTCGAGGACAAGGAGCGTCGTCCCCAATGGTGGTTTACTGGCTTTCTCTAAAGCCTCTGCAAACTCGCCTACGCTAGCGAAACGTTGCCCAGGATCTTTTGCCAGCGCCTTCATTACCACCTGCTCTACTTCAAGGGGAATAGTGGGGTCTTGTTCGCGTAAACCAGGGGGAAATACAGTCAAATGTTTGACAGCCAGTTCTGCCATAGTGCCCAGGAAGGGAGGCACACCAACCAACCATTCGTACACGATTGTAGCAAGTGCGTACTGATCACTCGCTCGCACAGGCCTGGCCTGTATTTGCTCTGGTGCCATATAGACTGGCGTTCCGGCCACGCCCGAGGTGTGAGAGGGATTCCAGCTATGTGAAGAGGTCACAATCCCAAAGTCACTCAACAGAATTTTTCCCCGGGAATCAATGAGCATATTTTCCGGCTTCACGTCACGGTGAACCAATCCATCATCATGAGCGAATTGAAGCGCAGCGCCAACCTGGTTCACATAGGAAACTATCGTTTTAAGCGGAAGTGGGATGCCTGGTGGATGTAACTGGCGAAGCGTCCCCCCAGAAATGTAGTCCATGACAATAAATGGGAGATCCTCATCGAGGCCAAAGTCTCTGATGCGCATAATGTGAGGATGATCCAGGCGAAAAGCACGAGCCTCATTGAGGAAGCTTCGTAAATTGTCCTTGTTCAACCGTGCTCGCAAAATTTTGACCGCAAACAGCTTTTTGTGGTGGATATGTTCAGCGAGATAGACTTCACCAAAACTTCCCTTTCCTAACTGTCGCAGAAGATGATAATTATCTATAGTTCGTCCTGAATAATCCACCATGCTCTTCTATTCTCGCTACAGAATTTTTCAGGTAGGTCACATAAGTCAGTGCCGCACCTGCTCAAATTGTAGAGGAGCGAATAGAAGTATGTCAAGGCACAAAATACCCATTAATCCAATCCACACCTTTTCTCATCTCCGCCAAATCGCGTACGGGCGCGTCCGTCGATCAAAGGGGGCCGTCTGAACGAACACGCTCACACGTCCCACGCGCAACCCCTACCGCCGCACCTTCTCTATCACCAGGGTCCTCTTGTAGCTACGCTCTCTTTCGTATGCTATACTCATCCTTGCCAGTTCATGAGGTGAATAGGCAGAAGAAACAACGGAGAGAAACGATGTCACAGGCTTCAAGTAAGAGCAGTATGCTTCTGTTACAGACCAAACTCGCTCATCCGCAACTTCCTCTGGCATTGGTACCAAGAGAGCGCTTGCTTAGGGACTTGGACGCAGTGTCTGCTCACCGCTTAACCCTGCTTTCTGCCTCTGCTGGCAGCGGAAAGACCACGCTGCTCTCCACATGGGCGATCCACATGCGTTCTTCTGCGCGCAAGGTTGCTTGGCTTTCGCTCGATGAATGGGACAATGACCCCATCCGCTTCTGGGCCTCGGTCATCGCGGCTCTGCGCACATACCTGCCTGCTGTCGGAGAGGACGCGCTCCACATGCTCTCTACCCCGCAGCCGGCGCCGATCCAGGCAATCTTGACAACACTCATCAATGAGATCCTGGAGCAGGGTAGCGAGATTACCCTGGTGCTGGACGACTATCAGATGATTGAGGACCAAGCGATTCACGAAGCCCTCACGTTCCTGCTCGACCATCTGCCAGTCAATCTGCATCTGGTGCTTGCCAGTCGTATCGATCCTGACTTGCCGCTCTCTCGCTGGCGTATGCGGGGCCAGATGCTCGAAATCCGCGATCCTGATCTGTGCTTTACCCAAGAAGAGGCGACCAGCTTTCTTGTTCAGGCACCGGGTTTCCCCTTCTCGGTGGAAGAGGTGAACTTGTTACAGGATCGCACTCAAGGCTGGATTGCGGGCTTGCAACTGGCCACGTTGGCTTTACGCAGGCGAGAGGACCGGGCAACCTTTCTCCAGACCTTTACGGGGGGTCATCGGTATCTCATGGATTATATCCAGCAGGAGGTTCTGAAACAACAGCCCCTGCCTCTGCAGCAGTTCTTGCTTCAGGTTGCTGTGCTTCCACGCATGAATGCGGATCTGTGTCTGGCTGTAACCGATGAACCTCGCAGCCAGGAGTTTCTGGAGGTGCTGGAACGCAATAACCTTTTCCTGATCCCTCTGGATGAAGAGCGGCGATGGTATCGCCTGCACGATCTCTTTCGCGAGGTCTTGTTGGCGCGTTTGCAGGCGACACAGCATGAGCTGTTGCCGGTCTTACACCTGAGAGCAGCGCGCTGGTATGAGGAGCATGATGCGTTGCGGGAAGCCATTGCACACGCCTTGCAAGCTGGTGATTTTGTGTACGCAGCCCTCTTGATGGAGCGTGCAGCAGAGCACATGTGGCAGAGTGGCGAGGTGAAGACGATGCATAGTTGGATCAAGATGTTGCCAGAAGCCGTATTACGAGTACACGCGCGCATTGCTCTTACCACTATGCTCAATCTGCTTCGCAGCACGCAATATTCCCCAGAAAAGCAACGGACCAAAGTAATGGCTCAAGTTGACGAAATCATAGTGCGCGTGGAGCAAGCGTCCCAGTGCAAAGACCATGCAACTCTGCCAGAGCAAGATGCCACTTGGCTCACTCAGCATATCCGCCTGTTGCGTTTGATAAGCGCCATTCAGCCTGCTTTCCTGGCAGGAGATGCAGAGCAACTGGAGCGCATCGCTCTGGAAATATTGGCTCTGATTGGAAAAGAAGAGGCGGATTGGAAAGTGTTCGCCACCTATAGCTTGATGGTGAGCTATGAGATACAAGGCAAGCTCGCTTCGCTCCTCCCCTACTTGGAGCAAGAGACGCAAGAATACGATCTATCGCGAAATTACCATATGGCCTTCACTGCCAGGGGGCGGCTAGCAGGTGCTTATCTCAGCACAGGGCTGCTTCGCCAGGCTCGCAAAACGTACCTGGAAATGTTGGATCTGTTCGCGTCTCGCCCCAACATCGCGCTTGAGGAAGCGGCGGTAGGCTATGTCTATCTTGGGCTGGCTATGCTCTCCTATGAATGGAATCAATTGGAAGAGGTAGACGCCTGGTACCAAAAACTGCTTCCTCTGGCGCAGGTCTCGCAGAATATGCATCTGCGCATACGGGAAACGAGCAACCGCGTCCACTTCGCTACTAGAATGGGCGATATACCAAAGGCTGAAGCGGCATTGAAAGAATTCGAGAGCCTCGTTCAAGACCATAGGTATGCTACCTATCGCTCTACCATAATAAGCCAGCGCATCGAGATCTGGTTGGCCCAGGGCAATCTGGCCGAGGCATCCAACTGGGCTGCTGACACCGACCTCAATTTTCAGGAGTTGGCTGTCACGCGGGAATTGGAATACGTGGCTCTGGCTCGCGTCTATCGCGCTCAACGGAAGTATACAGAGGCATGGCATCTGCTGGAACGGATGCGCACCCGCACAGAAAGCGATCAGCGAGGATCAGATCTCATCTCCATTCTGGCGCTCCAGGTGGTTGTATTGCAAGAATGGGGAGAAACGGAGCAAGCAAGAAAACTGGCTCTGCGCCTGCTCACCGAAACTGCGCAGGAGGGCTATGTTCGCGTGTATCTGGAGGCAGGAGAACCAATGAAGCAGGTGCTGCAAAGCTGCCTCGATGCACCTCAAGACGAGGAACAAAGCAGATTTGCTGCTTCTCGCACGTATGTCTCAACTCTGCTGGCAGCTTTCGAGCAGGAGCAGCCGCGCGCGCAAAGAAGAGATGCCTTTCCTGTCCCTCCTCAACAGATTCTAGCGCAAGTGCCATACAACACCTCTGCTGACGCTGCGGCAGCACTCATCGAACCGCTAAGTCCCCAGGAGCGACGTGTGCTGCGCCTGCTCGTCGCCGGACGCTCCAATCCGGAGATTGCGAGCGCCCTGGTGGTCTCGGTCAATACGGTGAAGACGCATCTGCAGAGCATGTATCGCAAAATGGGTGTCACCAACCGCGTAGAAGCGAGTGCAGCCGCACGTAGCCTCCATCTGCTCTAATCACTCCAACTCACCACCTCTCTTGCCTTGTGACGACTCCCCACGGATAAATCCGGGGGCTTCTCAGGAGGCTTGCGCTTCCTGAAGGCTCCGTCCGAGCCAAAGAGCTTTGATGTTTCTGGCAGCATTGTGGTCACGATCCAACTCACAGCCACATTCGCAAGAGTGCCACCTCTCAGAAAGCGTCTTCTTGCGAACCATCCCACAACCGCTACACACTTGGCTGGTGTATCTTGGGTCAACCAACACGACCTGTACCGTACCAGCGTTCTCAGCTTTGTACTGACAGAAGGCGATGAATTGACTCCAACCAGCATCCAATATACTTTTATTCAAGCCAGATTTCGCACTGGCCCCATTAGGAAGATACTTGCCTGTCTCTTCATCTTGTTTGGACTTTGCCCGTCTGGAGAGATTGGCAGGCGCGATATCCTCAAACACGATGGTTTCATAGGTGTTCACCAGACGCCGTGACCACTGGTGCAAGTAGTCATTGCGCTGATTGCGTGTCTTCCTGTGAAGCTTCGCCACGCGCTGTACGGCCTTCTTCCGTCTCTTGGACCCTCGTTTCTTTCTCTCAAGAGCCTGCTGTGCTTTGGCAAGCTTCTTCTCTACACGTCGATAGTGTTTGGGGTTTTCAATCACGTCACCAGTGGAGAGGGTTGCTAGCTTGGAAACACCCAGATCAATGCCCACTGCCTCATCGGTGTAAGGCGTGCGTGGCATCGCCTCCACTTCACAGGCTAAGCAGGCGTACCAGCAATGTCCCTCCCTCTTGATGGAGCAGGTTTTGATGGTCCCTAGCACCTTGCAATGCAGTTTGATCTTCACATGCCCTATCTTGGACAAGGCTAGACGCCCGTTCTCGATGGAAAAGCCTGCTTGTGGATAGGTGAAGCTATCATAGCGGTTTCTGCTCTGAAACCTGGGGTAGCCCGGTGTCTTGCCTTCCTTCACACGGCGAAAGAAGGCTTTAAACGCTCCCTCCACTCGCTTAAGCGTATCCTGCAAGACTTGAGAGTGGATGTCCTTGTACTCTTCCCTGATCTCCTTGATTTCAGGAAGTTGGTTGGCTTGCGCGTTGTAGGTGGTGCCTTTGCCTGTATATTTGTACATCTCACGTCGCTCTTGCAAAGCGGCATTGTACAACTCGCAACATCTGGCAAGTGTCCACTCCAACTTCTCAGCTTGCGCTTTGGTGGGATAGAGGCAATATTTAAAGGTTTTCATTCCCACGCTTCACACCCTCCCATTCAGCAAGTCTTCTCAGTGCAATCTCGATGACAGCACTTTCACTAATTCCTAATTTCTCTGCGAGCAACTTACGCAATCGCTTGCCTTCGTCACTCAGACGGATACTCGTTGGTGTTTTGTCTTTCATGTATTACATTGTAGCATATATTGAGCTACGTGGTAAGGGGATATCCACCACCCTATCCACCACAAAAGGAACGTCCCTTATATCCCTAGGGCTAAAGCCTTACACTTACACACAAGTTTGAACGTTTGTAGAAGATCCGCATGAGCATGCGAGAGAAAGACGCCAGGAAAAACGCGTAATGATGCGCAATGATGTGCTTCAAGCTTGGCGAGACACGCGGCTTCTTCTGAGAGAAGCGGGCCACTTCTCGTGTGGGAAAAACGAGGCTTGTGCAGCGCATCGCCTCCACGTTTTTTCTCCAGATCCAATAGTTGTGTGTAAGTGTAAGGGCTAAAGCCCAGGGTTTTACGGGCCGACTTGATAAATATCCTTCTTTATCACCCACCCTGAATCACCCACTTGAATCACCCACCTGGATGAGTCTGACTCACCCAGATCTTCTCTATACTCTTCTTATGAAATGAAAGAGATGGAACGGAGGATACACGCGAGATGCATTGCCACATCTATGTGAAAGGGCACCTGGACCCGTCCTGGCAAGAATGGCTGGGAGGATTAACCATTCTCCATGATGATGCCACGGGAACGACTCTGCTCACGGGCACGCTCCTCGATCAGGCGGCGCTGCATGGAGTGCTGGGAACGCTGCGCCGCTTGAATCTGAGCCTTCTTTCCCTGGAAACGGATGAAATACCCCAGGCTGAGGAGTCGCCCTTTTCTTCGCTTGACTTTGTCCATCTTGAGGAAAAGAAACAGACATGAAAGCCTCTTGAGAGCAAAGCAAAGCTGACCAAAGCCATATCTTGTCATTTTCACCAGGGAGGTCACAGAAGAACGGGGATTCGGTTTGTTCAACAAAGTATCATCATCAGAATAATACCTTGACAATCATAGTACTGTGGTGTATACTCCAAACACGAGGTGATGATATGAGTGAAAACAAACTGACTTCCGACCTGCTACGCGGACATACCGATACGATGATTTTACGGCTCTTATCGGAAGCTGACCGCTACGGCTACGAGATTGTCAAGCTGATCGCTGAGCGCTCGGGTGGGGAATATGAATTAAAAGAAGCCACCATGTACTCCAGCGTTCGGCGCCTTGAGAGCGACGGGGATATCGAATGGTACTGGGGCGATGAATCTCAGGGCGGAAGAAGAAAATACTTCCGGATTACGGAAAAAGGGAAAGCAACCTACGATCGCAACAAACACAACTGGGAGTACGCGAAGCGCGTGCTAGAGAACTTATTGTAAAAGAAAGGTATTGATATGAACGATAAATTGACCAACTATGTCAACGGCGTGTTTGCTCCCTACGATGAGGTCAAAAGCGCGACCGAATTGAAGGCTGATCTGCTCTCCGATTTGCAGGAGCGCTTCCGTGAGCTCAAAGCCGAGGGCAAGGATGATGACACAGCCTTCGACATAACCATTGAGAGTATCGGCAATATTGAGCAAACTGTCCAGGAGGTCGCCAACCTCTCCCACTCCCTGGAGCGGCAGGTGGCCGTCAACTTGAGTGCGAGCCATCTCCCACAGAGCGACTTCGCGGGCGTGGTTGCGCATAAAAGCAACTTTAAAGGCAGCGCGTTGCATGGCTCTGACTTTACGGGCGCGGACCTCACCGGGAGCTCGTTTCGGGGTAGTGACGTCCGTGAAGCCAATTTCACGCGCGCTAATCTGACCGATTGCGACTTCTCTGTCCTTGACCTTGTGTATGCGAACTTCAGCGAAGCCATCCTGGTACGCACCAACTTCAGCAAGTCGGGGCTGGTCGGAGCGAAATTCATCGGCATCAAGCTGACTGATGTCAATTTTACGAAGACTGACCTGCGCAAAACGACTTTTGAACGCTGTACCTTTCTCGGCGTGAACTTTGCCTCTTCCGACCTGACCGGACAGCGACTTGATGGGCAGACCTTTATCGGTGTCACGTTTGACCTGCCTGCACTGAGGGATGTTTCGTTTCAGGGCGCGACCCTCAAAAATGTCTCTTTCCGCCAGACGGGCATCTGGTCTCTGAAGCGTGCCATCCAATCCATTCGCTTTGACGGCGCGATGATGGATAAATTAACGTATGCCGCCCTCAAAGGCTTAATGGCTGATGTCTCGAAGGTGACTGTTCTCTCATAAGGAATTTTTTATGCACAACATTGCCATTCAGGTCAACGACCTGCACAAATCATACAAGAATCTCGATGTCTTACAAGGCGTGAATTTCACCGTGGAGCAGGGCAGCATTTTTGCCCTGCTCGGCTCCAACGGCGCGGGCAAGACCACGCTGATCAAAATTCTGACCACGCTACTCAAACAGGATAGCGGAGCGGCCATCGTCAACGGCTTTGATGTGGCGTCAAAACCAGCCCACGTGCGGCAATCACTCAGTCTGACCGGGCAATTCGCCGCCGTGGATGAGATATTGACTGGGCGAGAAAATCTGATTATGGTCGCCAGGCTCCGCCACCTCAAACAGCCACACCAGGTGGCCAACGAGTTGCTGACCCGTTTCGGGTTAACCGATGCCGCCAACCGCAAGGCGTCGACGTATTCAGGCGGGATGCGCCGCAGGCTTGATCTCGCGATGAGTCTGGTGGGAACCCCACCGATCCTGTTTCTCGACGAGCCGAGCACCGGGCTTGACCCCGAGGCGCGCATCGAGGTCTGGAGCGTGGTGAAAGGACTTGCGGATGACGGCATGACCGTCTTATTAACCACCCAGTACCTGGAAGAGGCGGAACAGCTTGCTGATCGCATTGCCATTCTCCATGAGGGCAAGATTATCGCCAGCGGCACGCTCACGGAGCTCAAAAAGCTGTTTCCACCGGCTGAAGTGGAGTATGTGGAAAAACAACCGACCTTGGAAGAGATATTCCTAGCCATCATTGGCAAGAAGGAGGGAAAGTAAGTGGCAACGATCCAGAAGCAGGAAGCGATCCAGAAATACTTTTTCAGCGATATGAGCGTGATGCTTGGTCGTTCCATGCGCCATATCTTCCGCAGTGTGGACACCATCTTTACCGTCACGATCACGCCTATTGCGATGATGTTGCTATTCGTGTATGTGTTCGGCGGCGCCATTCAAACCGGGACCGACAATTATGTCAATTACTTAGTCCCTGGGATCTTACTGATTGCGATTGCGAGCGGGGTCTCCTATACCGCGTATCGGTTGTTTACCGATGTGCAGAAGGGGATCATTGAGCGCTTTCGCTCCATGCCGATAGCTCCATCTACCATGCTGTGGGGACATGTCCTGACCTCGATGGTCTCCAACGCGCTTTCGGTGGTGGTCATCATGCTGGTCGCGTTGTTGATGGGCTTTCGTTCGTCGGCGGGCATCCTGTCCTGGCTTGCCGTCGCTGGCATCCTCGCGTTGTTTACGCTGGCGTTAACCTGGGTGGCGGTGATTCCTGGACTGACTGCCAAATCGATCGACGGGGCAACAGCTTTTTCGTATCCGCTGATCTTCCTGCCCTTTATCAGCTCGGCGTTTGTGCCAACCAAGTCGATGCCGTTTGTAGTCAGAGTCTTTGCCGAAAACCAGCCAGTGACGGCGATCGTGGAAACCATCCGTGATTTACTGTCTGGACAGCCAGTCTCTAATAATATATGGGTCGCGCTTGCTTGGTGCGTCGGCATTCTAGTGGTGGCCTACATCTTTGCGATGAGGGCCTATACAAAGCGCGTGTAAACATGGCCTATAGCATCCCTGTGACACTCCGCATCGGCTAAAGCCGAGCAGCATCTGACACTGTACCGTAGTCGGGTTCGTGAGACAGGTGGCGTGGCCACTACTCAAAGTGAACCCGTAGTTGGGACGCAATATCTGGGAGAGGCGCGCCCATCCGGCGCCTTCTCCCCTGGGCGGTGCCATCCCCGTTGGCATGATCTCCACGCCTGGCCGCAGGGAGAGACGGTCCCATCTGGCGTTTGGCATCCTGGGAGATCCCAACACCTGAGTCTTTCGACTCCCTCTTCGCACGTTGCGAACGAGCATGAGGCTTTTCCTTCAAAGGTTCTTGCGTACGTTCGATCAAGCGCTGTCCGATTCTCAAACTGGCATTTCTGTCGGCATGATCGCGCATCTAGCACTGTGGGCAGAGACAGAGCGCGGCGCCGGAGGTGTAGCCTTCCACAGGCTGTCCCTGGTTATAGCGAATGACAGCCGCGTGACAGCGATGGCATTCTCTGCTCGTATTGCGCGGATTCACACGGCAGGTGATGATGCCGCCTGCATGCCAGGCTTTGTACTTTGCGTAGCGGACAATGCGCCCTTTCATCCAGTAGGCGCGTTTGGTATTGCTCCGGCGCGAATACGTGCCCTGCTCCGGTTGCAGGTTGCCCAGATGTTCAAAAACCAGGATGCTCGCCTTGTGCTCGCTCGCGAACTGCACAATGCGAGCGCTCACCAGGTGCGCGATCTGTTCGTCTACGTGCCTGATTTTGGCCCAGAGGTCGGCATTGTCCTGTTCGTTCTCGGCAATGATGCCAGTCTGTGATCGGTTGCGCGCAATGCGTCCAAGCAGTTTCTTCCTACAGCCCGATACCGCTGTGCCATTCCCGATGAAGGAAGTAGCCAGGATGGTGCCGTCAACTGTCTGGACGCTGCACACAGCGAGATGCTTGTCGAGATTGAGATCCACCGCGCAGAGACGTGTCTGGGTGGTGGTGAGTTGCGCTCCGCTCTTTGTGGGAGCCTCGAATATCTTCTCAATGGGAGTATGTAACCACCAGCGATCTCCCTTGCTAACAAGCTGTGGACTGCCTATCGCGTACCCATCGGGGAGATCGCGACCGAGGAGGTGGACTTTGAGCCAGGACCAGCACGAGCCGGTCCAGACTTTGAGCACGATACCATGCCTATGACGCTCACGCCAAAGGCTTGCGTAGAAGGGAACTGACTTGTTCCATGATCGGGGTGGGACCGGTGGCCGCTCCCGAAACGGCCTCTTCTTGCGCTTTTTCGTTTGTTTGGCTTCGTGTTTCTCCTTACGTGCTCGCCATGTTTTGAGGGAAGAAGAAAATGCGCGGGCCGAACCAAGGGCCGCATTGATGGCGGCACGTCTGAACATCGCCGGGATATCTGGCGCGAGATCGGTGAGCGGTATCACCGGATGGGGGCTAGACTCCGTTGCATGGGTGAGTTTCTCCAAGGCGGTGAGGGCCCGCTTGTTTTTGAGTGAAAGGAGACCCTCGTGCGCCTGAATACAGTCGAAATAAAAAGCGACGACACGATTGAAGAGGGCCTGATTTGCCGCGAAGTAGTCGGCATACTGCGGCGGATACTTCAAACGTTGTCTGATGGTTTTTGTGGCCTTCGCCATTTCAGTCTCTCTTCTCACAAAAATATATGTGTCGCTTCTAAAGTATACTCCACTTATTTAAAGCCGTCAAACATATGTTCTAGAGAGTGCTCTGTTTGACAAGGGCTCAAGCCCAATAACACGCCTCACCACGGTCTAAAGAACCGTGGCTTGCGGCGGGCTAAAGCCCTATCCTGTCGTTGCCTGTCTGCTACAATTTGCAGAGGAACGAGCATGGGCCTTGATCGAAGCTTCTCTAGAGACACCTCGCACACTCTACACCTGGAGCTTTACGCGTGATATGTCCAACCTACTCGCGCAAGAGGGCTTCAAGGTCGAGTCCAGTGATTACCGCATGCGTATCCTATTTGAGGAACCACCCACGGCTCCCCGTCCTATCGAGGCTGTCACCATTCGCCCTTTCATTCCAGGCCAGGAGGAGCAAGCCATCTATAATGTCATCGCGGAGACCTTTCCCGATATCGACGGTGAGCCATATCGCCTCTATGAAGACTGGTACGAGGGTATGTTCGAGAAGAACTCCAGCGCCGACCCATCCATGTTCTATGTGGCTATCGCCGACGGAGAAGTGGTTGGCGTCACGCTCTGCCGCATCTATCCCCAGGAGCATAGTGGGCACATCTCGCAGGTCGGCGTGCGCCGCTCATGGCGCACGCGTGGCATCGCCCTCGCCCTGCTCACCACAGCCTTCAACGGGTATTATCGCCGTGGAGTCCGCGAGGTCCTGCTCGACATGGACTCCACCAACTAGACCGGCGCCTGAAAGCTCTACCATCGTGCTGGCATGCATGCCCGCTCTCAATTAGACTATATGACAAAAGAACTGTAACTAGTATGTGGTGTAGTGCATCCTGGCTGGCTTTGGAAACCAGGGCGCACTACACTATACAAAGACTATGACTATAGGCACGAATTTAACCAGCCCCTTATATCCCGACACATATTGACACAAAATAGGTCATATGCCCCATCTATTCTTACCTCTTTAACCCTACAATAAGTACATGTAGTCTATATAAAGCTTTCTCTATCTATAGGAGCAATATTATTATGTCCTATCATATCCTCAAGGCCTTAAAAGTGCATAAATGCATTCCTAGCTACTTATTATTACTGGCTCTTTGTCTCTTCTTAGCGGGCTGTGGCTTGACGCCAACGTCGCAAACACAGACTCCTATACAGGTGAAAACCAGCCCAACATCGACAGTTCGGGCCATGCCACCTTCACCCTCTCCCCAGCTGGAACCTGTTCAATATGCTGTGAGTTGGGATGTAGACCGGCAACAACCGTATAGCAACCAGGGCATCTCCAGCCTACACGTTACCGCATTTGAAACAAACACGGGTCATATCCTGTGGCAGCACGAGCCACTCAAATTAAAAGATCTGTATCGAGGGAGCCAGCAGCGCATCATAGATGGTGTACTCTACATTACCAGTAGCAGCGTTCAGCATGTTACACTAAATCTGGCTCTAGACCTCCAGGACGGCCATGTACTCTGGGAGCATGAGTACCAAGAAATGGGCATAAAAGAAACAGGTAACCTTGGTATAATTTTCTGTAAAGATACCATTTATCAGAATAAAGAGGCTACTGTTCAGGCGATACAAGCGAGGAATGGGCAGATACGCTGGAGCTATAAGAGCTCGACAGTCATTACGCAACTTGTTCCTACTAGCACGGCAGTGTATCTCGTAGAGACGATAGAAAATCAGCAAAGCCAGAATGGTTCGAGCGTTTTCGTTACCGCGCTTGATCCTGCTGATGGCAAGGCTCTCTGGCGTAAAGCTTACCCGACCGCAGACAATAATGTTACATTCACACTTGTGGCTACCAAAGGGGCCGTTCTCGCTATCAACCAGATAACTCTCAATCCCATCCCGAACGGTCCAATCGCGAGTGTACAGGCCTTGCAGCCCGAAACCGGGCAAAGCATCTGGGCGACTCTCATGCCAGCTTACATCGATAGACTAAGCGTTACAACATTTGGTAATATACTCTACCTTAATGGGCGCAACCTGCTGTATAATCCCAAGACTCATTCATACGAGCCACATCAGGGCAAACTCTTAATCGCTTTCGATGCTCTCACAGGCAAGTTGCTCTGGCAGCGAGAGCACAATTATGAGGGATTTGCCCTGCTCTCAGAGCAAGAGTTATATGCCTATAAAGGCAATCAAGACAATGAAGCTCCCAAACATACAATCTGCGCCCTTGATACCACGACCGGAAAAGAACGCTGGTGCAT
Organism: Ktedonobacter sp. SOSP1-85; assembly: GCF_016587415.1. GTDB lineage: Bacteria > Chloroflexota > Ktedonobacteria > Ktedonobacterales > Ktedonobacteraceae > Ktedonobacter. The sequence continues at coordinate 1,828,651 of NZ_BNJI01000001.1, forward strand.
TGACAGCTTACGACCAGACCTTTATGGCATGAGCTCCAATCAAGATACGCTTATCGTCGTGGATACACTCCAATCCTCTCTCCACTCCCTTCAACTAAACCTCTACGCCATAAACAAGCTTGACGGAAAAATTCTCTGGCATCAACCCTGGCAGAGCAGCGCCCCATCGCTGGTCACCTTTATGCTTGCTACCGTTACTCCAGGCCAGGACGCAGTTTTTTTCGGCTAAGCTCCTTGCTCCCTCCCTAGCAGTAGCTGCTGTCGGCGTATGCGGCTACTGCTAGTGGGTCAGTCGCCAAGTCCAGTGGGAATGTGAAAGAATGAAATACGAAGAAACATACAACTCAGAAAGGAGCCGTCAAAACGATCGCCATGTCTCGTCCTGTTGCCCAACCTCTGCGTCTTTTCACCGAACGCGAACGCCAGGAACTCCAACGAGTGATCCGCGCTCCTAGTGAAACTGTGATCCGCCATCAGCGAGCGATTGCCTTGCTGGCGGTTGCTGATGGAAGGTCCTTGAGCGAAGCGGCCAGGGCGGCAGGCTGGCGCGTTCATGATACCGTGACCCGCTTGATCCGCCGTTTCAATGAACGTGGACTCGCCGCTCTTGATGATTTACCTCGCAGTGGTCATCCCCCGTCGTTATGACCCGACAGAACGCACACGCATCGAACAAGAACTGCAACGAAGTCCATTGCGCAAGGAAGATGGAACCGCCACCTGGTCGCTCACCACCCTGCAACGCACCCTGCGTGAAGCTCCCGATGGGTTGCTACAGGTAAGCACCTTCACCATCTTGCATAGCATCCATGCGCGCAGGCTACACCTGGCAGCAGAATCGGACCTGGTGTAAGACTGGCACCACGCTCCACAAGGGAAAGAATGGTATGGTGTGGAAGAGCGGCACGATCCGCATACGCAGGAAAAAACGGTGATTGAGCGCGCCTATATGACCGCCGAGCGGCTCGGCCTGCAATTGTGGTGTGAAGATGAAGGTGGTCCCTACCAAAGTATCCCCCAACTTGGCTCGTCCTGGCAACCTGAAGCTCAGCCTGCACGTCGGCCCACGAGTACCTGCGAAGCGAGACGGCCAAACTGCTCACCTTGTTTCGGCCTGCGACTGGTGAAGTGCGTGCTGAGGCGGTGGAACACAGCACGAACGCGGTGCTGCATCCCTGGCTCAAACGCGAACTGCAAGCCATCCTCACGCAGTGTCCTGCAGCTCCAGAAGTGGTGCCGCAAGGAAGACGCTGGCAAGACTGGGACATCTATCCGGCTGCCGAACAGTTAGATCGCTTTTTCCCACCCGTGCAGGTGTTGCTCATCTTGGACAACCTGGCAGGGCACAAGAGTTTCAGTCTGGTGCAATGGTGTGCTGAGCACGGCATTCTCTTGCTCTGGACACCTACGGCAGGTTCCTGGCTCAATATGGCCGAGTCGCTGCAACGCATTCTCCAGTGGCGGTCGCTTTCTGGCCAGCACCCCGCTGACGTCCAGACACTCAAACAGTGGCTCACCGAGGCCGTCGAGGGCTGGAATCGACATCCTACCCCGTTCATCTGGGGAGGCAAACGCCATGCCCGTCGCGACCGGGCCTACGCTCGGCGTTCTTGCCCATTTTATGTCTGCTTCAAGGAGTCTTTGAATACAAAGAGACCAGTGAACTGCTTGTGACAATTCACTGGTCGCAACGGAACCGACGGGCGACGAACCACCGGTCGCCCCTGGCCTTGATTCCCGTTGACAAGTTGTTCGCTGGTCGCGGTGACATTCTTGCCTATCTATCGTGTTCGAATTGTCCGGGATAGCTCGCTCTGTACTGAGCCTGGAGCCAGAATAAGCGGGCGGTTGGGCGATCAGCTTAGAGCTGGCACGTCAGAGTTGGGTCTCTTTTGCGGTCGTACTCTGCCCATTACCGTCACCAATCTGTGCGGAAGAAGTTATAAACTGCTCGGAAGGAATACCCGCGACTTGTAGCAGGTGCATAATCATATGAGTCTGCCGCAGTATCTCCTCGTCCTGGGCTGCCAGATGCTTCATCACCTCTTCGATATCGTGGTAGGTTTTGAGGGTGGTGGTATATTGCTCGTTCACCTGGATTTCTTGCTGTTTCCCAAGCAGTCCCTGGCCAAGCATAATTACGATCATCAATGGTAGCTGATCTCTTCAAGATCGCGGTAGCTCAGCGAATACCGAAGATACCAGTGCACGCATAAGAGAATGATGTCTGCCTGGAAATGACGCCACTTAAAATGGATATTGCTGATATATGAAGAATGCCCCTGCTTTTCCCAAAGTGAAGCAAAGCTTCTCACGGATTCATTCTTTTTGCAACACAGCCTCAAAAGCGCCTCCCGGCCGCAAAGGAAGCGCTTTTGTGCGTTTCATAGCCTCTGCATACTACAAGGCAGTTCCATCAATTGATATATCTGGCTACTAGCAATGCCCAAGAGCATGCCAGGTCTGTGGGCCAACGATCCCATCTGGGTAAAGGCCGTAATAATCTTGAAAGTCAAATACGGCCTGCTGTGTGAGTACGCCAAATTGTCCATCTTCAGCTAGAAGAAATGGATTACCATTGCTATATTCATGAACCCAGGTCCTAAAGCCAGTACTAGAAGTGTTGTACCAATAATTTAGTGACTGCTGCGCCAGCTTCACGGCCCAGGAAGGATTGTTACTCTTATGCCAATAGATCACCGGTAATGGGCAGGTATAGGAAGGTGACATCGTGGTATTTGATATGATATGCCCATTAAACCCTGCTGGCATGGCATGAGGATTCATCCCTGTTGTCGCGGCATGTGCTGAAGGTACAGAGGTAAAGGCGCTGAATGAGAACAGTGCTGCCATAAGAAGTGCACCACACAGCAATATTTTCAAAGCGTTTCGCATGACATGTTTCTCCTTGCCTGTAAAACAACTAAGATGGTAAAACCACCTCTTACAGTCAAGAGTGTAGAAGAAAAGCCAGCCATTTCCCAGGACAGACACCGGTCACTTTCCGGTCAGTTTTCCTTCAATGATTCATTTGCTGTATTTCCCTTATCTGGTCTGTTTTATGCGTAAAGTGAAGAGCAAGGGGCATTCTTGTCGGTAGGGCTCCACTAAGCGGTGGAGGAGCATAAGTTCCCCTTTCGCAAACGAAACAGGGCGCGTTGGCGCATATCCTTGTCCGAAACAACGGGCTTCTTAAGTTTGCCTCGTCTCTTTGGCTCAACCCAGGGCAAAGGAGCAAAAGAACAGCGATGCGAAAACTCAAGAGTTCAACCAACGCTCCAGACGTGATCAATGAGTCCAGCAACCATCACAGAGGTCAAAGGGAAAACCCAGATGCGAAGGTTTGCTCAACTCATGATGCACAAAACAGAAATTGTAGGTGTATCCGATCAGGTACATGCCCATCCCAAACGTCTTGAGACGATGAGCGGCATGACGAGAGCGACGAGTCAAATTCGCCAGGCGTTGACGGAAGGTGGCATTGAGGCGCTCGATAAAAGCGGTGTTGAAGGCCGCCCCCCCACGCGAGCGCTGCAACAACGCTCTCGCGTGAGCAAGCAGTCCATGAGGTTCAGTGGAAGCTATGTTGACTGAAACAGCGCTTAGAGGGAAATGAAGCCCATGAGTTACGTCTCATTGTACGAATCTATGTGGACACGCTCAAAGCCACGCACAAAGGTATTGTCTCGGACACGTTTCTCAATGCCTTGTCGTATGAGAATGCTCTACCGAGATTTGAAGAAATGGTCAAGAAAGAAGAGCGTCGTCCTTTTTGTTATGTCGCGGAAGATCATGGCACCGTTGTCGGCTATGCTCTCGCTGCATTAGCAGGAAAACGACCTCCTAGCTACCAGGCCTATCAGGGTGAACTGAAAACCATGTATATCTTGCCCGATTACCATCGCATGGGCATTGGGCGGAATCTGATACGGGCTGTCGCCGAGCACTTTCAACAAGAGATGGTTCCATCTCTGTTTGTGGGAGCGTTCCGGGACAACTATCCCGCCAAAAGGTTTTATGAATCGCTAGGTGCGCGCCTGATTGAGGAATACCGAGGCGAGATTAGCGGAGAGGAGTTTATGCTCGCCACGTATGGATGGGTATCGGTTCCCGGTTTGCTCCAGTTGCTTGCCTCTTGACCTCACTCACATCCGCAACTTTTTCCCAAAGGTCTTCTCCCAACCTGCGTTCTGACAGAGACACGCTTCGTCTGCCGAAGGTGTCTCTTACCATCCTCATGGATGTGTCAGAACGCGCCTCATCCTAGCTCACGTTCCCAACGTCAGACCATCTTCCCTCTTCTCATCTCACAAATTGGGGTATCTCTCACTCAGCAATAATTCGCAGACCCTGATGGCTGCGTAAAGTTGCCAGCGATTATGGTGTGTCAGACAAAACAATCAGACATACTATCAATGCAGTTCGCAAGCAGCAGAGAATATGATAGGCTCTCTCGATGGAAGGTATGGCCGCACCCAAACCACGCCGCAGGCAGATATCTACAGCCTGGGCGCGCTGCTCTTCTGCAAAATATGCATTTCATGGGAGAACTGTACGCCGAAAAGCTCTGGTAAGAGCCACCGCTGGCCCGGCTCCACATGGGAATGAAACCAGGCCAGGGCGACTGTTATGGCCGTTGACGAAGGAAATCTGCATTGAAACAATGCTACGCGGCTTCAATCTCACCACTTTCAATCTGGCTCTGGATCAGTTGGGCATAGTAGCCTCCACGACGCAGGAGCCTTTCATGAGATCCCTGCTCCACGATATGCCCTTGATCCAGCACCAGGATCAGATCCGCGTTGCGGATGGTGCTCAAGCGATGCGCAATGACGACCTGCGTACAGGAGAAGCGAGAGAGATTCTGTTCTACCGCGCGTTCGGTCGTGACATCGAGCGCGCTCGTTGCCTCATCTAATAAAAGGACGGCTGGTTGGTGAGCCAGGGCACGGGCCAGGGCCAATCGCTGGCGCTGCCCACCGGAAAAGGAACTTCCTCCCTCAGACATGACCGTCTCATACCCCATGGGCATCTTCTCGATGTCCTCATGGATGGCTGCCAATTGTGCCGCTCTCATCACCTGTGCCATGTCCATCTCTGGATGATTGAGCGCGATGTTTTCGCGTACGGAGCCGCTAAAGATGAAAGATTCTTGCAGAACCACTCCAAACTGACTACGAACCTCGCGATAGTTCAACTCTTGCAGCGGTATTCCATCAAACGCGATCGTCCCTTGCGTTGGCGTGAGCAGCCCAATCAACAACTTCCCCAATGTGCTTTTGCCTGAGCCTGTTCTCCCAACCAACGCAACCCGCTGCCCAGGAGCAATATTCACCGTAATATCGTTCAAAATCAGCGGCGTGTGTGGTGCATACTGGAAACGCACATTGTTCACCTCAATACGACCAGTCAGTGTTGGCGGGGTGCGCACCTGCAATGGATCTTGCTCAGGTTCAGCCTCAAGCACATCGGCGATGCGCTCGAAGTGGGCGCCAGCAATCTGCAATTTCTGTCCACTCGACGCCAGCGAACTGAGTGGCATGAGGAAGAGGGTAGCCAGCGTAGTGAGCGCGAACATCGTGCCAAGAGGCATCGCGCCATTGATGACTTGCAGCGTTCCTATCCAGAGCAAGAGCGTGGGGGACAGATTGTAAAGTAATTCGAAGATGACGCCAATTAACGAGACCAGATAATTGCGACGGATGGAGATATTCATCTGCTCAAAGTACAAATTCGTCCAGCGGTCGAATGCGCGCTCTTCAGCGCCAGCAGCCTTGAGGGTGGCGATGCCAGCCAGGGTTTCATTCAAGTAGCCCTGAGCTTTCCCCTGGGCCATGAGCTCGCGTTGCATAAGCCTGCGCACAGATGGGGCCGTGAGCAGCAACAAGCCAATCTGAAACGCGCCAATGAGTACGGTCACACCCGCAATCAATTTGGATAACCAGATCAAGGCTATCAGAGAAAGAAGCACACTGCTGCTATCGAGCACCGTCGAGACCAATTGACTGGAGAGAAGATCGCGGATCGCAGCGTTACTGCTCATACGGGAAAGCAAGTCACCACTTAAGCGAAGCTGGAAAAAGCGGTATGGCAAACTGAGCAAATGGGTAAAGAAGTGCTGCGTCATGTGCACATCAATGCGTGTTTGCAGATAAATAATCAATGTGGCACGCAAAAGCTTCGTGACCCCTTGCGCGAAAATCAACAGGAGCATTCCAACGCCAAGCAGCATGAGAAGATCTCGATTCGCGGATGGAATGATCGTATCGACCGCCACTGCTGTCAGAAGGGGGGCGCAAAGGCCAAGCAACTGCAACAGCAGCGACGCACCGATGATTTGGACGAGAATGCCGCGGAGAGACAACATGGAACGTGCATACGTCCCCAGAGAGAAAGAACGCTGGGAAGATTGCCGCGTAAACTGAGGTCCTGGCTCGACCATAAGGACGACGCCAGTGAAGCCTTCTTCAAACTCGGCGTGGGTGATGCGTCGACGCCCAACGGCCGGATCAACAAGGTCAACATACCTCTTCGACCAGCGTTCAACAACCACAAAATGATTAAACTCCCAGTGAATGATAGCTGGAAGCGAGACAAAACGGAAATCCTCGGCCTTTAAAGAGACCGCACGCACCTTGCATCCATACTGGCGCGCAGATTTCGCAATGGCACGCGCGGACAAGCCATCCCGACCGACACCACAACGCTCCTGCACATCCGAAACACGAGTGGCGCACCCATAGTAGGTAAGAATCATCGCCAGGCAAGCCGCTCCACATTCAACCGCAGTCATCTGTCTCATTGCAGGAATGCGACGGAGGTGCTTCAGACGGCGAGGACGAGCAGGTTCCTGGGTGCGCGCCTTCTCCTTTGCCTGTGGCGGTTGCTGGCGCTCCTGCGAGGAGCGCACAGAGGTAACGGGTCGACATTGAGAGGAACTGGCGACGTCGACACGCTGCCTATTCCTCGACGGCACGGCCTCTTTCTGTCGACTGGGTAGCGACAGTATAGCCGGATGCGTCGTACTGTGCTTAGCAGTCTGCGGACTAGGTGAAACTGATCTAGAGACGCCTGTACTTCTGTGATGACTAGGTAAGGCAAGCAAGCGCGGCCCCGAAGGTGTCTGCATTTCATTCGTTGAGAAGAAGCGCGAGGGATCAATCACCATGGTTTTAATAGATGCCACAGGTCGTGCGGACTCTGCCACGAGTTCTTTGAGTGCCCTCATGGGATGGGTGGGAATTTCAGCGCTCGTGGGTGTTGGAGAAACTGGCTCACACGGCAAACACCCACTCTCCCCCTGTTCATGGCTGGGTAGTGATAATCGAGGCTGCACAGCCTTCTGCCTCTTGCTTGCCTGATGGGCGTCATAAATGGCCCGAGCGGTCTCATATCCCTTTGGTGTGTGTTCTTCCATAAGCACAGCATCCCCCTATGAGTATAGTATCCTCCCGGTAGTGAAAAAAGGCGCATAGGAAATGGCCTACTCACCCTTGAAGTGGTCGTACAGAGAGAAACAGTTGGTATTGGGTTATCCAACTACGAAACGAGTTGGTTGAGGCCAGGCAACAGGGAAAGCACACTCTGTGATCCCACCTGGACACGAGCTGAAAAGGTGCTCCCTGCGTAGAGATTGGCTGAGAGAGGAGCATCAAGACGTATAGTCGCCGTGACGGAAGGCTCGGCAACCATCGACGCGCTTTCACCTTGAAGCTGAAAACGAGTGCGTATATCCAGAGGACTCATCACGCGTGGTTCAAGAGACGCAACGACACCGCGTAAAGAAGCCGCCTTTGGGCCAACACGTAATTCGACAGCTTGACCGGGATGGATTTGCTTTTGTTGGCTCACTGGCACAAAGAGCACCGCGACGATGATCGCTCCATGTGTGGAGTTTTGTCGCGTCAAAATCCCCTGCCCTCCCACGAAAACTGGGACCTGCGTTCTCCACGCCAGGAGACTGGCTCCCAGGAAACAGAGCAAAAGCAGCCAGGCAAAAATCCACACTGGAGGTGTCGCCAGGCGTAGGATAATGCTCTGTTTTTGCTTCTGAAGATGCCGCTTATAAGCATCTTCACGAAAAATCGAACGATTTGAAGAGGTCATAGAAAACATGGTAAAATGAGCGCCAGTTGGTAAGTGCTTCGAACAACTTACCAACCGGCTGGAGAAACTCTGCTCGCAATGCATTTCCCAGTGACTACGAGCAGAGCCGCTTTTGAGAGATCATATGACAGAGCAAATAGAAAACGCCTAGACGTTTTCCCTGCGTTCCATCGATCTTTGCGCTGCTAGAGGCCGAGATCAGTGCCAAGACCAAGGTTCACGCTACCGGCTGGAGTCTGCACGCCAACGTTCACACCACCAGTCGCAAGAGGGAGGCTTGTTGACGTCGCCGTCGTCGTGGCATTTGATGCGGTGCCGTTGACTGTATTCAAGACCGAGCCCACGACACCACCAAACAGACCGGAGCCGCCAGCAATTTGGTCTAGATCCTCATCGGTCAACTCCTGGAACATGGGATTTTTCTCGTCGGACATAAAAACAAATCCTCCTTGACAAACTACTAAAAAACGAGTGATCTGCTATCTCATGAGAGATGGATCACTATGGTCAAGTTCAGGTTGATCGGCTTTCCCATAACAAGGCATCATAGCGACTGTCCGCATGGAGTCGCGACGGAAGAGTATGGGAAGCGACCTTTCCCAAACGTCCAAGAACGTTCCCATTGCATAGGCGTTCTTGAAACTATGGATAGTATACTACTCTCAAAATAGTCTTTAGCTCACGCCATCTGCAATATAGCCGCATGGTACCACTTATCAGCGATAAAATACACAAAGGATGAGTTTGCATGACGTAATATACTCATCATTATTAATGTACATAGTTTTATTTATCGCACTATAAAATTAAAATGTGGGTATGCGACTTCTACAGGGTATGTGGCAAGAAGTATATCGATCTGCTACAGTTGAGGCTTAAGAAAAATCGCATATTCAAGCAGCACAGGGAAGGGTACATTGAGGATGAAGCGTTTGATGGTGAAATGGCAGCAATCACCCTCGCATTCAAAAGGCTTGATGTTCCAGAGGTAAGTGGAGTCGTCACCTACGACGAGGTGAGAGAATCTGGTGAACACCTCCCGGGCATGGCCGCCTTGTGGGATGTCGCGACACCTGAAGAGCAGTATGAGATGGTCACCATTCTCTTGGAGCCAGAGGGGTTCTCCTATGATGCAGAACTGAAAATGATTGCTGCACTCAAACCCCGCCCGGCATTCCTGCCCATCTTGAGCATGCTTCAAAGAGTCTTTGAAGACAAAGAAACCAGTGAACTGTCACAAGCAGTTCACTGGTCGCGGCGGAACCGACAGACGACGAACCACCGGTCACCCCTGGCCCTGATCCCCATTGAGAAGTTGTTTTCGGGTCGCAATGATATTCTGATCTCTACACCGAAATCGAGTACTGATTATGCCCAATCTAGCACTCCATTTGAACAGGCCCTTGAGAATCCAGGAGGCATTCCTTTACCGCAACGACGCCCAAGACCAGACGCCCCACCATGGAAAATCCCTGTTTCCGAATGGTCGAACGTAATACACCGTGTTGTTGAGAACCAAGAACCACTGTGCAGGGTTGCACTGGATTATGGTGTTTCGCATGATCGGGATGTGTAAAGAGAGGAGGTAAAATGCCTGGTTTAGGCATTTTACCTCCTCGTTCCGTCTGCTCTCCACACCCTTTCTGTCGAAACGGTCAACACGAACAAAGGAGGAGACATCGACAAGGAGTTGGAGTGAGGGTTGGAACTGATGTCGGCCTGGGCGTTGGCTTAGGTTGGGATGGTGGTGATGGCGCCACAGTAGGTGATGGCGCCACAGTAGGCGATGGCGCGACGGTAGACGGCGCTACCGTAGGTGATGGTGTAGTCTGAGTAGCGGTCATAGTTGGTTGAGGTGATGATTGAGGGGTAGGTGTCACCTGTGCCGCTGTCGTTGTAGCTGAGCCTGCTGACGGGGTTGGTATTCCTTGGTGATAGCTCTGCTTTGATACGTCTGACGAGAGAAGCAAGCGAGGCAGAACTCCCATACCCAGGAGCAGGAAACATGCCAGAACAAGGGCTGCCCCCACCCCTATTGCAACTCTTTTTCTGCTTTGAGGAGGTGAAGGAGTAGGTGTTCTCCCCAAAGCGGGGCGTTTTGCCGTGACTTCACTCTCTGAAGGCGCAAGACTCTCGCCATCGAAGCTCATGGATGGAGTCTGAGACACATTTCCAGTTGAGGATGACACCGTCGCCAATGGGAATGTGGTCATGATCCTATCCCAAGAAGAAGCCGTGAGTGCTTCAAGAAAAGCTTGAATGCTCTCATGGCGTTCAAGCGGGTCTTTTGCCAATGCTTTGAGCACCGCTACATCGACATGCTGAGGGAGTTCTGGGACAATGTGAGTGAGCGGGGTGGGAGACTTCGAAGTCTCTTCTGTCGTTGAGTCTCCAGGAGGAAAAGGAGATTGACCGGTCAGCAGTTCATAGGCCAGATATCCAAGTGCATATTGATCGCTCTGCTTGCTATAGATACCTTCAAATTGTTCGGGCGGCACAGAATGCACATGCAAGAGATCAATCCGAGAGGTAGATAAATACGTTTCTATGAGACTCAAAGGCGTAAAGTCAGCCAGTAGTGCCTCTTCCTGGCTATTGAAGAAAATATTTTCAGGTTTGATGTTTGCATGCATGATATTTTGCGTATGAGCATATGCAAGAGCCTGTCCCACTCGTACAAGCGTAGCGACTGCTTTGTCAAAAGGGAAGGGGTCAGGAGTGAAGGCCATCATACGATGACGTAATGAGTTCCCAGATGCATATGCGCTTATCAAATACGGGCGCTCTTCATCGATCCCAGCTTCGAGAAGAGGGAGAATAAAGGAATGGCGCAATTGGGAGATCCGGTCGATTTCATTCTGGAAACGCTCTTGCTCAACGTTGGAATCAAGAGCGTGAAAGAACTTAATAATGACCTTTTCATCAGGATCGGTAATGGACTGGGCGAGGTAGAGAGTACTTGCTGTCTTCCTGGCAAGTGCTGTCACAAGTTGATACTCATGAAATATTTGATCCATCTAGCAAAACCTCATCATACTAAAGTGGTTCGAAATAAAAGCTCGTCTCAGGACGAAGAGGGCATGGAGTACATTCATTCGCCAGCAAGCAAAACATGAGAATATGTTCATAAATTGTACAGATAAAATATAGCATATACGATTGCTTTCATGATGCAAGGGTAACCAAATAGTACTGATGAGAAGAGGTATAGTAGTATCTACTTTAGTAGTTTTCGTAGAGATAAATATATTGGTGAACCAGAACAAAGTGAGATGTTGAAGTTTGGGGAGAGGTTGGAAATGGCGCGAGGGATATGCGACCAGTTTCCCCCTGGATACCTCATCCTATTGCTGGAATCGGTCCTGCAAAATGGGACGGTATTCTCCGGCACGCAAACAGTGGTATCGCGGCTGGAAATGCCCAGCGATGGCACTGAAGGCAGCGAGAAAGCGCTGCGCCTGTTTGACTGATTTACATTTCCGCATTTTCTTCTCACGTCGTCGCGTGGACTGGTGAGAGATCTCGGCCCAATTATTGAGTCCTTTGTGTTGCCGGTGCTCCACCCCAGGCAAGATTCTGCGTTTCGCCGCACCGTAACTTCTGAGCCATCAGTAATAATCACGTGCGGGACAACTGCAATCCCTTGAGGAGTTTGCGGAAAAATCGCATGGCTGCCTTGGCATTGCATAGGCCATCCAACAGCGCGAATGAATCAAGAATGCTGGCGCACACGACGACCGTTCTCTTGTGGACATCGAGCCCCACGCATCTCTCATACACAACGTTCATGAGTTACCTCCAGAGAGAAATGGACGGGTGACGGGATGCCCAAGCTGGATCAAATTCTCCCTTGCGTGCTTCCCAAGTGGGAGCGACAGATGGTGGTGCTTGCGGGGCATCCTGAATCACACTGGTGGTCCGGATCGCAGCGCGAGTAGCAATCCGATCTCTGACGTTACACCCGCCCTGCTAGTAACCTACCCTTTTTCATGCGCGGTGGAGCGCCAGGGCGCATGACCCACTGGTGACGAAGTCAGTGTTCACGCTCAATCTTCCATGATATTCAACTCGCACTGAGGACGATTTCTGACTTCGCCACCAGTATCTTCTGAGAAGCCCAGCCTTTTCATACAGAGTGGTGTCCTGCGGCGCATGACATTTCAAAAGCGAGCCAGATCCAACATTCACGCTATTTACCACCGGAGGCGCTGACATGGGTGTGTCCCACGCAGGCCTCCAGGTTGTTGCTATCGACCTATCCCCTCTGAGCGTACGAGTGATGTTCTGGATATGAATTCAGGTGGATTCTTTGTTAGGACGCCTGGTAGACTGTAAAAGTGGTCCCTGGATATGGAACTTTGAACTCATAGGTAAAGTGGGTAGTATCAAGAACGTTAGAAGCAAGAACATACCAGGTATTCACTGAAGTAATGCTCTTCCAACTTCCATACCCTTTTACTGCACCCGTTGTTTTATCAAGGAAAACCACGCGTGCTTGTGTTGGGCCAGTTTGTTGTGTGACTTTGATGTTAATGTCATTACAATATGAAGAAGCAATAAAGGTATGATCGATGGCAAAGTAAGTGAGGTCACTTGCTATTACATAAGAGCCAATCTTAAATGCCTGACCATAACATGTTGTAGTAGCAACTGGTTGTAAACGAACTGCATGCCCTGTTGTGGCGGCATGCGCCGAAGGAGCAGACGTAAAAGCGCTGAATGAGAACAGTACTACAGCGAGAAGAACCCCACACAGTACCATTTTTACCCATACCGCCGCTGAAAGCCCCTGAACTTCAGTCATGGGGATGAAAGCGACGTTCCTTTTTTCGGGGCGAGGGTGTGGAGGGAAACAGATGATGCGGACAAATGTTCTTGACAGCAGATAGCTCTTAGCTGTATACTGTATGCGATGAGTGAAACCTACAAGAGCAACCGGAACGTGTATTATAGTTGCCACTACCACGTGGTCTGGTGCCCGAAATATCGGCGAAACGTGTTGATCGGGCCAATTGAAACACGCCTGAAAGAGATCATTGCCCAGGTGTGTCAGGAATGCCAGGCCGAGGTGGAAGAACTGGAAATCATGCCTGATCACGTGCATCTGCTGGTCAGTGTCGATCCTCAGTTCGGCATTCACCGCCTCATAAAGCTCATCAAAGGACGTTCCTCCCGGGTTCTGCGACAGGAATTTCCTGCGTTGAAACGCCGCTTGCCGAGCTTGTGGACGAATTCCTATTTTGTCGGAACAACTGGGGGAGCGCTCCTCTCCTTGATCAAGCAGTATATTGAGCAACAAAAGCATGTCTAAGCGAGAGAAACCACCAAAAGAGAAAAAGCCGACCAGAACCTACCAGTTCAGGCTCTATCCGACGCACAAGCAAGAGCGAACATTGGAAGCATGGCTGACGCTCTGCTGTGAAGTCTATAATGCGGCTCTCGATGAACGCAAAAGCGCCTATCGCATCGCAGGGAGGTCTCTCTCGTATGAGGATCAATGTGCCGAGTTGCCCGGCTGCAAAGAAGTTCGCCCAGATCTGGCTCTTGTGCCCTCCCAGGTGCTCCAGGATGTGGTGAAGCGGGTGGATCTGGCCTTTGCCGCGTTCTTTCAGCGTGTCGAAGAAGGAAAAACCCCGGGCTTTCCCCGCTTTAAATCACGTTTTCGCTATCATTCGCTGACCTTCAAACAATATGGCAATAGCTTCAAGATCCATACCCAGGGCCAGAAGAACCGAGGGATGCTGGAACTGGCAAAATTCGGTCAGGTGAAAATGGTTCTGCATCGCCCGATCACAGGAACCCCCAAGACAGCGATTGTCAAACGCACTCCGACGGGCAAATGGTTTGTGAATATCACAGTGGAAGGCTCTCCGAAACAGACCCAGGAGAGCCACATGCCGCCTTCAGAGAAAGAAGTCGGCATTGATGTTGGCTTGAAAACCTTTGCCTACTTGAGCACAGCGGAAGAGATCGCCAATCCCCGCTTTTTTCGCGAGGACGAAGCAAGGCTGGCGCGCGCCCAACGCAAACTCTCCAAAGCTGCCAGGGGAAGCAAAGAGCGCGACAAGAAACGCAAAATTGTTGCGCGCACGCACGAGCGGATTGCCAACCGACGCAAAAACTTCATTGAGCAAGAAGTGTGCAAACTGGTCGCCCGCTTTGGCTTCATTGCTGTGGAAGCGCTCGTCGTGCGCAATATGGTCAAAAACCCGCGCCTTGCGAAATCGATCGCCGATGCGTCGTGGTCACAGTTTTTCATGCGCTTGCTCGCCAAAGCGGAAGAAGCTGGGAGGCAGGTCGTGAAAGTCAACCCGGCGTATACGTCCCAGACCTGTTCTGCTTGCGGTTGTCGTCAACCGATGCCGCTGTCAGTGCGGGTCTACGAGTGCCCCCAGTGTGGTCTGGTCATCCACCGCGACCACAATGGAAGCCTCAATATCTTAGCAAATGCACGTCAAGCCTGTGGACGAGCAGGCCGAGTCATTCCAGAAGCCCCCGGCTTGTAGCCGTGGGGAGTCGTCACAGTTGTTCGCATCGTATTTTTTCTCCTTGTCTGTGGAACAGCAGAATGGTAAAACTAAATTTCACCATTAACAGTGTACAAAAGAGAAAATGTACGCACCAGGACAGGCATCGGCCACTTTCCGGTCAAAATGCATTAGTGGCTTCTGATGTTGTTTTTGTATATTTGCTTCTGTCACCGAGATATTTTTTTTACATTTATCACTTTTTTAAGTGACATCGCCAATATATCTCTTCTTGTTAGTGAGAGTCGGGTGGTAATAAGCGCGAAGTGTAGGCAACCGGCACGAAGCGTGAGCACTAACGAGCCAGGACCTGGGAAAACCGCTCCCCATCTGACTTCTTTTACCAACATCCTGTAAATTGGCAGCAAATCCCGACATGAAATTGGTTGTTTTTCCAACAAGGACCTCGGAGAACAAGTCGTTTGGGGTCAGCTTGATCATCAGGATCATATCATTGTGTGATTTTCAGATCCTGTACGAGCTGAATACAAAGCGCTTGCGTGGCCATCGTTTTCGGATGGCCTTCTCCTAGAGACTGCGAGCGAATCTCCAAGGCCCGTTCAACAAGGGAAAACGCCTCGTACAGTTCGCCCTGCTTCTGAAAAAAGATACCTAGATCATGCAATGTTTCTGCTGTCTCAGAATGGGTTGGTCCCAGAACCTGCTCTTGAATATGCAATGCTTGTCGATAGAGTGGTTCCGCTTCCACATACTTGCCCTGATCTCGGTAGAGCAGTGCCAGGTCGTGCAACGTTTGTGCTGTCTCAGGATGAGGCAACCCAAGATGCTGCTCTCGGAGAGAGAGCGCTCGCTGATATGCGGCACGGAACGCTTCATTCAACAGTTCGTGTCGGTTTTGACACAAAAATACAAATAATTTGGCTTTTCGCATCCTCTTCACAATCAGTTCTTCTTGCTTGCTCAACTCCACGGGAGGCTCCCATATGGGTGATTACATGCATTTCCTCCTGAGCCTTTTCCAAGGCTGAGTTCCTTTTCTTGAGCTGATCATCTCCTGCTCGTTCTGCCAATCGTAATCTTTCCCTTCTCCTCATGTCTCAAAGCAGAGCCGTTTTCCCAATACAGATGAGTCCATCAGTGCCTCCTCGCCAAGGTTTGAGAGCCTATGGAATGATGAGATTTATGGCAGTATGTTTCTCTCTTCTGAGAAAGGCAATGCAAGTCGCATTTCCACAATGGTACGAGGTGAGACGGGAACGTCTCCCCCAAACTGGACTACCTGGGGCATCAAACGTTCCATTTCATCACAAAGATGACGTAACGTCGCGACACGTTCCTCATGTGTGAAAGCCATTCGTAGATTGGTGTCCTTTGTGTACGCCGCGCGCTCACCTTGAAGCGCTGTTTTGACTTCCCGAATCGCCCCTTCCAGTTCGAGCAGGTAGGAGGAGAAAAGAAGCAACCTACCTGCAGCGAGAGCCCTCGCACTTCCGCAGGCGATGATCCAGAAGAAACCCACATGTGTCGAGACCCGTTCAATACGCTGCTCAAGACTTTCTGGTTCTGGCGCAGGTGGTTCAGGAAGACCAACCTTATCAAAGAGCAGGAGGGAAGGGTGTTCCCGGTAGGCTTTTGCCTGCGGGATCAGCATCCAATCGACGCTTTGCGCGGACTCTTGATACACTACATTGGTGAGGATACCGTCAATCGGTTTCGCGTGGTTCTTTCTCTCAAAAATGATTCCAGGTGTCCCAAACTGCTTGAACAGGGCGAGGCGTTCTTCCGTCGTTTTTGCTCCGATCTGCCAGGGGGTGGCACACAACGACGCACTCGAGACGTCAGAGACGACGACGTACAGATCCAGATCACTGAGCCACGTCTCTTCACCACGACCAAAGCTCCCAGCCAACCAGGCTGCCACAAAACGCTCATCCTTTTGCAATGTGAAAGTGATCCGCTCTAGTAACATAGTGCGGGCTTGGACATACTTCATTTTTTCGATGGACATAAACGGTCTCCTTGATCTCTTTTGCTCTTGCAGAGAAACGGCGCATTGTTCTATCGACGGAAAAGAAGAAAAGAAGTAACAATGTAGAGTCGGACTGGAGGCCCACGATTCATCGTTGACGTGCCCGCAGGCCGACATCCAGGCACTCGGGGAGATCGCAGCGCTCGGGGGCAGAGTTTGCTCTGCCCCTGCCGATCTACGACCTGGAGCGGCAAGTCATCGTCGGGCTCATCCCGCGGCCCAACGTCTTGCCCGTCCTCGCGTTCGGGCTCCAGCAGACGGGGAAATGGGAGCAGAGAGAGGACGGGCTCTGGTGACGCACCGAGTACTGGCCGCCCAAGCGGGACCTCTCCACCAGGCATCTTCCACCGCCCGCGCACCCGAGCCTCTCGCCCGCACAGCGAGAAGAGGCCATCACGCTCTTGCGACAGCCTGACATGTCCATCCGCAAGGTCGCCAGCGCTCTGGGCACCTCGCGGGGAACGATTCAGCGGTTGGTTGAGCAGGAAGGCATCGAGCGGCAGACGAGCCAGAAGCTCTCGTTCGAGCAGCGGGAAGAGGCGTTCCGGTTACTGGACGAGGTGGTATCGCTCAGGCAGGTGGCCCGGCAGTTCGGCGTCAACCCCGAATCGCTTCGGCGTCTGGCCATGAGGCACAAGCCGTCGTAAAACAAAAGCGCCGACACTCGATGAGTGTCGGCGTGTCCCACTAGGGGAGCGAGGCGGAACCGACGGGCGACGAACCACCGGCCGCACCTGGCCTTGATCCCCATCGACAAGTTGTTTGCTGATCGCGATGATATTCTCGTCTCTACGCCGAAGCCGAGTGCAGATTATGCCCAATCTGGTCCCTTATTTGAACAAGCCCTCGGCAATCAAGTAGGCATTCCTTATACCGCAACGACGCCCAGGACCAGACGCCCCACCATGGAAAATCCCCGTCTCGGAATGGTCGAACATAATACGCCGTGTTATTGAGAATCAAGAGCCACTGCGCAAGGTTGCAGTGGATTATGGCGTTTCGTATGAGACGATCAGGCGTGCCGTTCATGCGGCTTGCAAACATCATGATCGACTCTTCGGATCTGTCCACGGGATGCGCAACGAGTTTTACCTCATAAGTAAGTACTCGTACTCAAGTCCTTTTGTATCAAGAGTACCAAGTAGTACAACTGTTGCCATGCTATTTGATTCCCTTTCCTGTATCTCTTCATCGAGAACACACTTGCCAGAGTACCGTTTCTCGGGTACAATAAATATACAATATACAATATACCAGGTCAATACTTCCCATAGAGAGTACAGGTCTCTTTAAAAATGGAGAATAGAGCGTTGAAGAACAAACTGGAGCACAATCCGCTCAATCGGCGTATCTACTATAAAGTTCGCGAACTGATAGCCTCGGGGGCTATTCCCGCAGGTGCTCAACTTGATGAGCGTACTCTTGCGAATGACCTGTCGGTAAGTCGAACCCCTTTGCGCGAGGCCATTGCCACTCTCGTTGAGGAGGGCCTTGTTGAGCGTCGTCCTTATCGTGGAAACTTTGTGCGTACGTTCACGGCCAAGCAGGTGAATGATCTGTATCAAGTGCGTAAAACGCTTGAAGGACTGGCTGTTCGTCTGGCAGTTTCCCGGCTCACTGAAGAGACCTTGACGCAGTTGCGCTTTATTCTCAACGAGACGCAAGAGGTGCTGGAACAGGGCGACATGGTTAGTTATAGTGTCGCAGACCAGCGCTTTCATAATGCCATCGCGCAGCTCTCTGATAATGAAATCTTGGTGGAAGCGCTTGGCCGCCTACAACGTCAGATCCAGATCGTGCGCATGGGGGCTAAT
The DNA here is from genome assembly GCF_016587415.1 of Ktedonobacter sp. SOSP1-85. Taxonomy (GTDB): domain Bacteria; phylum Chloroflexota; class Ktedonobacteria; order Ktedonobacterales; family Ktedonobacteraceae; genus Ktedonobacter. The sequence continues at coordinate 1,847,088 of NZ_BNJI01000001.1, forward strand.
CGCGATCCGCAGGTTGTCACGCGAACGGCTATCGAACGTCCCCGTATCCTTGCCGCGCTGGAAGCACGCGATGGTGAACTGGCAGCGCAGCTAATGGAAGAGCATATAGAGGGCGTGCGTCGTTCTGTAGTAGCCCTGATCGAAGCGTCTGAGACCGTGGCAGATAAGCCTTCATAATGCTGTTGATGCGGTTAGATTACAATGATCAGGTTGCTTTTGAGCGATTGCCGTTATGAGAGGAGTACAAGTAGTTGAATAAACATGATGTAATCAGGAGCGTGGCGGAGCAAGAAAATGTCAATCAAATGAGCTGGGGGCATCTCGCATGGCTGGTAGGAGCTGCGCAGATGCCCGAAGCAGAGCAGACGTTAGGTGTAGTGACGATTCAGCCGGGTAAACGCAATCCTCTGCACTCTCATCCTAATTGTGAAGAATTGCTCTATGTTGTATCTGGTGAGTGTGATCATAAGTTAGGAGACGAGTTCTTCCACCTGGCTTCTGGTATGGTGATTCGCATCCCTAGAGGGGTAAAACATTGGGCAAAGTGTACCAGTGCCGAGCCGTTAGTGGCAGTAGTCTCTTTCTCTGCTCCAGATCGACGCACCGATAACTTTGAAGGTGACGAGATTGCATAAATAACGCTTATAAGTGTTGATAGCAATAATGTGTGCAATTAGGCATGACTCGATTGTTGACGGCTTGAGGGCACTATTTATGTGCCCCCACTCTCCAGTATCGTTAGCTGAGATCTTATGCCTCAGTAACCAGGAAGGAGCTTGGATAAACGATGAAACAGTTCAATATCGCAATTGTTGGCTGTGGGAATATTTCTCGCATGCATTTTGATGCCTATCTACCTCATCCTGAGCGCATCCGAGTGGTAGCGGTATGCGATACAGATGCTGAACGTATGAATAACATATGTAAGAAATACGAGGTCGCGCAAGGGTTTACCTCATTGGAAGAGATGATCGCCAAAGCAGAGTGGGAGATTGGCGTAGTATGTACGCCAACGAATGTACGCCGCCAGGTTGTCGATACGCTTGCTTCTGCGGGGAAGCATGTGTTTGTTGAGAAACCATTTGCCGATTCATATGCTGATGCGCAACATATGGTCAATACATGCGCTCAAGCTCACGTTAGCCTCGCCGTCAACCAGAATTTCCGCTATCACTATCCATTCGATGTAGCGCGCGGCCTTGTAACTGATGGGGAGATAGGGCAGGTAGTAAACGTGATACACCAGGATTTGATGTTTCGCCAGGATGTCGGGTGGAGAACGCAGTTGAAAAGGCATGCGATGGCAGTGATGGGTATTCACTGGTTTGATGGCTTCCGGCGTCTACTGGATGATGAGGCTGTTTCCCTTGTCTCTGAAACACGTTCATCACCTGCGATCCAATGTGTAGGAGAGACTGAGGCCAATACGTTTGTCAATTTCAAAAAAGGCGCACTGGTTTCTTATATAGAGAGTTTTTCTTCTCCTGTTTCGAAAACAGAGACGTTCGTGCTTGGTGAAACAGGTGCGATCATACTCAATTATGCTGGAACCAGTCTTTATAAATTGGATGATCGTAGCAGACCACAAAAGCAATGGGAAAATCCATACCGTGGCTCACACAAGCCTGAAGCAACTTTTACAGGTTTAGATCTGTTTCTGACTGCCTTGGAGCAGGGCAAAGAATCGGAAAATAGTGGACGTGATAACTTAAAAACAGTTGCGCTGTTAGATAGTGCCTATCGTTCTGCTGAGGAGAGGCGTGCCGTTGTATTCAATGAAGGAGTACCAGCATGAAGATGGCATTTTCCAAACCAACCGATAATACAGTTGAACAACAGGTACTCTTCTCACGATACCATTCCTTCGGCTATCAAGGGTTGCAACTCAAAAACGGTCAGTATCGCGAGTATGTCGATGATCCAGCACGCTTTGTGGAACAGTGGGGGAAAGATGCCCCGGCCATTGCCTCCGGATTGATCACTGGAGGGTTGTTGGATGAAACAGGGATTGCTTCGCTGCGCAGCCTATTCAAATTTGCGCAGACCGTTGGAACCGAACGAATTATCTTTTGTCACGCTCAGCCAAGACAGGGTCTATCGAGGGACGACATCAAGGGTTTTGCGCAGGTCCTCTCAGAGTTGGGGAAGGAAGCTCAGCAGTACAGAACGGTTTTGTCACTCCATCATCACTATAACCAGCCGGTCATGTATTGCGAGGATTTTGAGGTATTCTTTGACGCTGTAAGCGATCAGTCTGTCACACTTACCGTGGACACCGCACACCTGATCAAATCTGGCATCAACGATATCGCCGGAGTGCTTCGCGATTATCGTCATGTGCTTGATAATGTGCATCTCAAAGATATTACCGATGGCGCATTCAAGGTGCTTGGTCAGGGCAACATCGATTTTGCTCCTGTATTTGCAGCACTTCATGAGATCGGATATGCCGGATGGCTCTGTGCCGATGAGGAAAGTGGTAGCGATCTGCTTGGCGCAATGGAGGAGTGTGCTCGATTTGTGGCGAACTCCTGGCAACAGCATTCTCATGAAGCCATCAACTAAGAGAACGTATCTTAAGGGGTGGCGGACACTGCGGGGGTGCGAGATGATGAACATGATAAGGAAGGGACAGGGACAAGGTGTGGCCAAAGGCGATGGAAAAGGGCAGATTGCACTGGTCGCCAGGCTCTTTGGAGGAGTCGCCTCCATTGAATGATGGGCAAACTCCGTGCTCAGCGTTGTTTCTTCCTAACTTCTTGCAACACAACCCCCGGTTACCACCACGCCTACGCCAAAGATCGACGTCACCAGGCCCATGACCGCCACAGACCCCGTTGCCTGGAGCACTAACAGCGGAATCGCAATCGTCGCGAACGCGTTCCCCAACCCCGAGAGGATCTGGCCGAGCCAGAGACGCGCTCCAGGTGTTGCTGAACCGACGTCTCCAGTGGTTCAGCAACACCTGGATAGTTCGTCACAGCGTCGGAAGAGCCATGATTCTGCACGAAAACCTTCTTTGCCTCCTTGCTCGTTTAATTGGTTTGCTGGGCTGACACCGCGCGGAGTGGACGAAAGAATGCTTGCAATTCCTCAGCCAACAGCTCAGGCTCCTCCATGGCTGAGAAATGACCGCCTCGTGGCATCTCTGTCCAGCGTTGCACGAAGAGGAGGCGCTCCGCCCATTCACGCGGAGGTACGCTGATCTCTTTTGGGAAAAGGGCCACCCCTGCTGGAACGGTAATGCGTTGCCCTGGTTGAAGCCTCGACAAAGTATGAGCATTCTCGTAATACATGCGCACCGAGGAAGCAATGGTTTCCGGGACCCAGTAGAGCATGATATTGGTCAGCAACTCATCTTTGCTGAAACACCGCTCAACCTCCCCATCGCAGTCGCTCCATGTGCGGAATTTTTCGGTAATCCACGCTGCCAGGCCAACTGGTGAGTCGTTCAAGCCATAGGCCAGCGTTTGTGGTTTCGTGGCGTGTAGCCTTGAATAGGCTCCTTCCTCCAACGACCATTGCTGGACCGCATGCAAATAGCGCTGCTCCGCTTCCGACAGGTCGGGCTGCTCAGGGAGCGGTACGTTTGCCCCGAGATAGGTAAGATGAATGCCTACGAGCAGGCCAGGATGAGCCAGAGCCAAGCGCTGGGTGACGCCCGAACCAATGTCCCCGCCAGCTGCGGCAAAACGAGAGTAGTCAAGCACATCCCGCATCAAACGGGCCCACAGTTCAGCAGTTTGCGCCGTTGCCACCCCGCGAACTGTGGGGCGGTCGGAGAAACCAAACCCTGGCAATGATGGCACAATCACATCGAACGCGTCAGCTGGATCGCCGCCATGCCCCTCTGGATCAGTCAACAGAGGGATCAGCTTGAGCATCTCGAAAAACGAGCCGGGCCAGCCATGAGTAAGAAGAAGGGGCAGTGGGTTCGGTCCCCGGCCTCGCTCATGAATGAAGTGGATGCCAAAACCGTCAATATCAGCGCGAAAGTGAGCAAACTGGTTGAGTTTTTCTTCCTGGGTCCGCCAGTCAAAGTCGTGCTGCCAATAGTCTACAAGGGTCTTCAGATAGTGCAGGTTCGTGCCATAGTCCCATCCTGCTCCCCCCACCTCATCGGGCCAGCGGGTGCGCGCCAGGCGATCCTTCAGGTCATCGAGAACCGCTTGGGGGACATGCACGGTGAACGGGTGCTTTTCCATGGTGATCTCTCCCTTGACAAATGTTGGTAACCATTTAAAATACAAATAGATAGTTACATTGTAAGAAAGCACCGGTAACTTGTCAAGTGCAATTTAGGGGGTTACAAAAAAAAGAATGAGCGGAAGAGAGTGATGTGATGAGCACCAGCGAAACAACCATGAGGCCCTTTGCATTCATTGGTGGGCAGATGTGCCTGGATTTTGCCAACACGCTTGGCGGGCTACGTGGCGGAGTGACACGGGAATACTTATGTGGCTATAACGATCTTGTGGCCTGGAGTCAACAGGCGGGCTCCATAACTGAAGACCATGCAACCGATCTTCTCCACAAAGCGGAGTCGCATCCTGCCGAAGCCATTGCAGTGCTCGAAGGCGCCCGCATGCTCAGAGAAGCCATCTATCGTATCTTTGCCGCTGTCGCAACGGATATGCAGCCAATGGAGACTGATCTGACTATCCTGAATGCCGAACTTGGCAAAGCGATAGCCGGGGGGTGCATCATTCCAGTCGCGGATGGTTTCAGGTGGGAGTGGTCCAGTGACTCGCGTGCGCTCGACCAGATGTTTGGGCCCATCGTGCGATCAGCTGCCGAACTCCTCACCTCCTCGGAACGAAGCCTGGTGCGCGAATGCGCGAGTGCCACTTGCAGTTGGCTCTTTGTTGACCGTACAAAAAATCATCGACGTCGCTGGTGTACGACGACAGGTTGTGGGAATGTCGCAAAAGTCCGCAGATATCGCCAGCAACTGCGCTGGAATGAAGCGACCCAACCTTCTTGAGAGCGAAAAAAAGCTTGAAAGAAGAGGGCAAACAAAGAAGGAATATGACCATGATTTTCTCGCCACACAGCGTTTTGGATACCGCCTACTTCCACTTTCTACAATCCTCGCTATCTTCTGTGACAATCTGAGGTAGTGGAAGCAGTACCGACGCAATTTTCTATGTGCTACGAACTGGCTGTCAATGGCAAGCCCTGGATCAGACCGAACTGTGCACCCATTCGACGGCACGCGATCGCTTTCAGGAGTGGGTAAAAATAGGGGTCTTTCTCAAATTGTGGCAAGCAGGGATTGAGCAATTTGATAAGGTGCATGGGCTGGACAGGGATTGGCTCTCAATGGATGGAGCGATGGTCAAAGCTCCGCTAGGCGGCGAGAAAACCGGCCCCATCCCACCTATCGGGGCAAGAGCGGGGCCAAACGCAGCCTGCTCACCGAGGGACATGGTGTGCCAATCGGTCTGGCGATTGAGGGCGCCAATCGCCACGATATGAAACTGGTACAACCGACCATCGAAAGCATCATCGTCGATCGCCCTAAGCCAAGTGAGGAGCAGCCACCAGGCATAGCTGCCTTACGGGATGTTGCCACGCCTGAAGAGCGGCATGAGATGGTCACGATTCTCTTGGAGCCAGAGGGGTTCTCCTATGATCCCGAATGGAACATGATTGCCGCGCTCAAACCCCGCCCGGCATTCCTGCCCATTTTCCGTCTGCTTCAAGGCGTCTTGAACACAAAGAAACCAGTGAACTGCTTGTGACAATTCACTGGTCGCAACGGAACCGACGGGCGACGAACCACCGGTCGCACCTGGCCTTGATCCCCATTGAGAAGTTGTTCACTGGTCGCAATGATATTCTGATCCTTACACCGAAATCGAGTGCTGATTATGCCGGCTGTGTTGCAAAGATTCACGAGGGAAGACGATAGTCGCGCAGTCTCGTTTCTTGTTGCTTTTAAGCAACCTGTCCAAACAGGCTGGCAATGAAGGAAATCTGTCCAGCGATGTTCCCTTTTTCCACCCCATACATCTGTCCTTTTCTCATCATATTCATTGCCTCATATCCCTGCAATGTTTTCCACGCTGTCTCAAATGAGAAGAAGCCCTTCCCTGGTTTGACGAGGCGTTTGATGAAACGATGATCTTGTTCTATCAGATTGTTGAGGTATTTGCTCTGTCGTAGTTCACATGCATGGGGAAGGCTTCCCTCTACTTTAAGCTCATTGAAAGCTTTGGGATAGGCAGCGTTTTTGTCCACCGTTATCACGCTCGGCTCACTGGTATGTGGAGCAGCCAGGGTTTTCGAGTAAAATCGCCTGACGGTTTGGGCGTCACGGGTGGGACTGAGCAAGAACTCCAGGGTCTTCCCCTGCGAATCCACCGCTCGGTACAGGTAGACCCAGACGCCCTTGACTTTCACGTACGTCTCATCCACGCGCCAGGAGTCAGTCGTCACCTTGAGGTAAGGGCGGCAACGCTGCTCCAACGCTGACGCGTAGCGTTGCACCCAACGGTAGATGGTGGTATGGCCCACCGAGAGTCCTCGTTCTCCCATAAGTTCTTCCAGGTCTCGATAGCTGAGCGCATATCTGAGATACCAACGGACACACAGCAAAATGATCTCGGCTTCAAAATGATGCTATTTGAACGGGGCTTGTTGCGTTGTCGTCATGCTTCTTTTCTCATTTTTTGATGGTATCTTATCTGATGTGTTTTATTTTTGCAACACAGCCAGATTTACTGCGGAGGCCGAGTCTTTGCGGACAAGTGGGAGCTGGATGAGGAGATTGCCAAAATAAAACAATTTCGGCAACAATCTACCTAACTCAAAGATCAAAAAAGCCCTTGTATGCAATGCTACAAAGGGCTTTTTGTTTGCTACTTAGTACTGTAAAACTAGCCTGGTACATTGCCCAATGGATTTCTTCTCCCCCCAATTAGCAACACCAAGCTTATGGCAATATTGCTGGCTGGTTCATCATTCTCATCGGAGTCAAACTTTTTCGCTTACAGCTGTCGGGGAGGATATTAAGCATACTGCCAGTCCATAGCCTGGAGCATTTTCTGTAAGGCCTGGGAAGCGCAACGAAATAGATCCGGTCCGCTAAAACCCTTGTACTGGCTGGCGTTAGCAAGATGAGGCTCAAGCGAGAGAAAGCCATCATAGCCGTCGGCCCGCAGGCGCTGCAAGAGTTCAGGCCAGCGCGCTACGCCTTCGCCGGCGGGCGTAACCTTGCCCTCGGCGTCCGCATCTTTCACATGGACGTAGTCGAGCCAGGGGCGGGTCGCCTCATAGGCATCGGGATAGGGGGTCTGCCCACATTGGATGTAGTTCGCGGGATCCAGAATTGAGCGAAACGCTTTGTCGTCGCAGCTCTGGAAGAGATCAACACAACGCGCTATAGTGTCACCATAGATGTCCTTCTCGTTCTCGTGGAGGAGGACGACATTCGCCGCACGCGCGCGCGCGATCATTTCACGTAACCGTTTCAGCACCTCGTCGCGGTACGCGGCTGGATTGGCAGCCTCGCTCTCCTTGGGAGGGTAGAAGGAGAACATACGGATAAAGGGGGTCTGCATGACATGCGCGACCTCGATCGCGCGCTCAAGACGCCGCAGGTGTTCTTCGAACGAGCTATCGATAGCGACTTTCCCGATGGGAGAACCGATGCTCGAAACGCCGATCCCATGCGCATCCAGCTTCTCCTTAATCGTCATCAATTGCTGGTCGCTGAAGTCCAACACATTCGTATTCCAGGCACCACGCAGCTCCATGAAGTGAATATTTTCGCCGCTGAGGACGGCGATCTGCTCATCCAGGTCAGGCGAAATCTCGTCGGCAAAGGCAGAAATGCGAATCATTATAGCGTTACCTCCTTATGTGTACGGGAAGATTCATAGATACCCAAAATGATCTCGACGGGATGCTTGGCGGCATAGCCATCGACAAGTGGTGTGCTGTCCTCGCGAATGGCCCGCATCATATCGGCGATCTGCAAGGCGTGGCTGTTCAGAGAGAGTCCAGCAGGGTCTTGGCTCGCGGCAGCCTCCACCTTCGGGCGACCATGTGCTTTGGAGCCAATGCCATACGCGCCAACCTCCTCGCGATCATCGCGGGCTAGGTGCAAATAGCCTAGCTGGTCATCTTCAATGATCGCGGATCCCCGGGTGCCGAAGACCTCGACGCGGGTGCCAACGCCGGGATAGGCGGCTGTAGCGGCGCTGATGGTTCCCAGGGCGCCACTGGCGAAGCGCAGGATCGCGACGGCCACGTCTTCGGTCTCCATCGTGTGGGCCAGCGTGTCCGTATACGCTTGAATGCTCTTCACCGGACCCATCAACCACTGCAAGAGGTCAATCGAGTGGATACACTGGTTCATCAGGACGCCACCGCCATCAAGCGCCCAGGTGCCGCGCCACTCGCCACTGTCGTAGTAAGCCTGCGAGCGCCACCAGGGGACAATGGCGTTCCCGAGCACCAGGCGGCCAAATGCCTGCTCCTCAGCCAGCTTATGGACCTGCTGTGTGGCGGCATCGAAGCGATGCTGGCTGATGACGGCCATTTTCACCCCGGTCTCTCGCTGCACGCGTAGCATCTCTTCGATTACTGGCAGCTTGATATCCATCGGCTTCTCAACAATGACATGCCGCCCTGAGCGCATGACCTGGCAGGCGATTTCTCCGTGAATGCCACTGGGGGTGCAGACATTGACAACATCGAGCTCCTCGTTTGCCAGCATCTCCTGCACGCTACTGTAGGGCGTTACCTGAAATTCATCCGCCAGCTTCTGGGCGTATTCAGGAACAATATCGGCGACTGAGACCAGTTGCGCATCAGGCAGGCTGGCGATGGCTTTTGCGTGTGTCCGACCAATTCCATTACAGCCAATAATGCCAAATTGTATTTTTTTCATTGTGCTCTAGGTCTCCTTTTCATTCATACCTATTGATGCTACTGTCCACGAAGAGAGGCCGCTACACTGGAGAAAAAGCGGCACAGGGGCTCAATAGCATTTTCTATAGAATCATCGATGATGAGTAAAAAGCAGGGGCGTTTCTGTTCCATCATGGCCTGCCAGGTGCTTATCGCTTGCGCATTGAGAAAGGTATCGGTATATGTGCCGAGGATGCTTTCTTCATGCTTAAGGGCCAGTATCCGCAGGCTCACCAGGAATGGTGGCCCGTCCATCTCACTCTGCTCAGTTGAGTGGTAATCGGCTGGCGCGCGACGCAGTTTCACGGGAACACTTAGCAACTCGTTTCCAATTATGTGCAGGTGCTCCTTTATTGTGGATACAGCGTGCATGGATGCCTCACCATTGATTGTGAGATCCAGGTAGCTGAGGCGACCACTCTCGTCACACGTCGCTATAGCCTGTTGCAAAGCGTGAGCAAGACCAACAGCGGGTGAGGTGTGGCATTCCGCGTCTGATGCCACAAGAAGTCTGAGCTCTTCATTGGTCAGCGCCGCGTTCCAGTTCAAAGCCACTTGCAATGGATCGTTCTGTGCTCGCAAGGTACGAGCACATGCCTTATAGTTTTCAACTGCTGGCTGACCCGCAAAGGTAATACCTTGCAGATAGCCGTAGAGAGCCATACTTAATTGCCACCCAAGAAAACTTGCCGCTATAGTGGCTAAGCGGCCTCGTGTTTCCTTACTGGCGAGCGAGGGCTGTGAGAGGACAAATACGTTGCCCTCCTGAGGCGGCGGGGCGCTGGCCGTGACTTGCACATGCAGCGTGCCGTTCGCGCGATGAGTGAGTGCCTGCTGATCCAACGACTGTTCAGCAAAGACAATCACGCCTTTGTTCCCTTTGCCCAGGCTCTCCTCCATGAGTTGCTCAATCCAGGGGATGAGCGCCTGCCAGCCCTCGGGCATACTCAAGAATAAGCGACAGGCTCCAGCAACGCTTGTATCGCTCAGGGTAGCAGCCAGCCGGACGAATGGATGCTCTTGTGGGTGCGCGGTAGCGAGAGCCAGATCATACTCGTTCCAGGCCTGACGTAGTACCGCCCGCAATTGCCCGGATTCTTCTGAGAGGCGTGTGAGGTAGAGCGCGGCAGGTAGCAAAAATACCCGTGTTGTGGGCGCGCTCATCCGTCCACCAGTGCCCGTTCCTCCATCCAATTGCAAGGGAAGACTGGGGGCCTGCTGTTCCTGTGCAAAGCTGTCGAGATAGGAACCTGGCAGTGTCATAACGCGTAGATGCTCCGCAGGACGAAGTCCTGCCTGTTTTAATAGCTCTGTGAACCATGTGAGGTGTGTAATAGGCTCTTCGGACGTCATGCCCATTGCGACCCCAATCATCATAACGTCATCTAGAAATGCACGTAAGAAGATTGGATTGGAGGCTTCTTTCCCGGTCGGTACTGCCAACCCCTTGGCCTGTGCTATCTTGCGCACAATCGCGTTGAGGGCTGCCGGGTCGGTGCTATCCAACGGATAGATCGCCATGTGCCCTGCGGTGTGGCCGTCGCAAAAGCCGAGATTGGTCAGGACATGCACGGCCATAATTGAGCCGCCCATGCCAGCCCAGATGATATGCTGGATACCCTGTTGCCAGATCGCTCTCGCCTCTGCTTCCACTTGTTCCAGCATCGCGTCGTCTGCGAGCAGACGTTGCACGCCTTCGACCCAATCGAGTTTGAGCGACCCATTCTCGCTACCTAATGTCGCCATGAGCCTCTTCTGTTGGCGCAATTGCCTGACTGCATCATCCTCCATCACTTGTTGGAGCGCAGAGAATGCATCTCTTCCTATTGCCATTCATATTTCCTTTCATAAAGGATGCGACATGGGCCTGCCCGGCGCTTTACTGTCTATCCCTTGACTCCGCCAGCGGTCAATCCTCCGACCAGGTATCTCTGAAACACCATGTATAAGATGATCACGGGCAAGGCGCTCACGATGGCGGCGCCCATCAACTGGCCATACAGAGGTAAGGCCCCGCCGTCCTGAGCCGAACTGAAGGCTTGCAACTGCACTGCGATAGTTCGTGTTTCGGGAGACGTGAGCACGCTAGCAAAGAGCACATCGTTCCAGCCTGTCAGGAAGGAAAAGACCAGGGCAACCACCATGCCCGGAAGAGCGAGCGGTACGATAACGCGCCAGAGGGCTTGTAGCCTTGTGGCTCCGTCGACGAGAGCCGCCTCTTCGAGGTCTACCGGTATGCTTCCGAGATACGAGACCATGAGCCAGGTCGCGAACGGGAGCGCGAACGTCAGATCGGTAATAATTACCGCTGGGTATGTTCCCACGAGCTGCAAATGAAGTAGCGCTTGTATTGAAGAAAACAGCACGAAAATCGGAAGCAGGAGCATTACACCTGGAACCGTTTGCAGACCAACGAGCGAATACAGGTAAGTGAGGCGTCCGCGAAACTTAAACCTGGTTATGACGTAAGCGGCACCAACAGCCAGAACTACCGCAATCACGCTTGTTATTCCTGAGATAATCAGGCTATTTCCCATGCCTTCCGCCAGGTTTACCGTCGACCACATCTGAATATAATTGTCAAAGGCCCACTGGGATGGAATCAGGTTTCCAGAGCCGATCTCAGCATCTGGAGTGATCGAGAGCAAAAGCGTATAGGCTATAGGGATCAAAGCAATGGCCAGCAGGACCACGATGACAATAGCTCGTACTGGTCGAGGTAGAATATCCTGTGCATCTCGCTGCTTTTTCATGCTGCTGTCTCCTTCCCCAGGCGTAAAGCCCGAATATACACAAACCCAGGAATCAGCATGAGAATGAGTGTAATCATGGACATAGCACCACCGATCCCAAAATCAAATGACTGAAATGAGGAAATATAGATATTGAGAGGCAGGACATCGGCCTGCACAGGAGGTGGCGTGCCGAATAGCACAAATGGCAAGGTGAAATTGTTGAAGTGATGCAGCGTCGAGAGTAGCAGGGCAAGCCCCAGAAGGGGGCGTAGCTGTGGCAAGACAATTCTGGTAAGTTTCTGCCAGGCGTTCGCTCCATCTACTTCAGCGGCTTCATAGACCTCTTGAGGGATCGACTGTAACCCTGCCAGAACCATGATGTAGATGAATGCCCACGAGGCCCAGACATCCGCGATGACCATGGCCCAGAAACTATTTGGCCCCAACAGCCAGTAGGTGTTGATATCTGCCACATGTATCGCGGCGAGAAAGCGGTCAACTAGCCCGGTTTTGTTCAAGAACATCATGCGCCATACGAGCGCGGTCACAAATCCGGGCATCACATACGGAATGAGATACAGTGCGCGAACGAGTGTACGGCCACGAAACTGGGTATTAACAGTCAGAGCTGCCAGTATCCCAATAGGTGTGATGAGCAGGGTCGTCAGCAAGGAAAAAGCGAGGCTCACCCCCAGGGATGTCAGGGCAGAAGCTCCGATCACATTACCGGAAGTGAGGGCTGAGATGTAGTTGCTAAGCCCAACCCACGGGGCGTGAATCCAGCTCCGCAGTGTATACTGATCGAGATTCAGAAAGCTAATATATACAGCAATCAGCAAAGGAATGCCTATGATTACAACAAGCAATACGATGCTTGGCCACATAAGCCACAACGGTCGTCGGCCAGTGGCGGTATTTTTACCACGTTTAGGCCTCGGTACCACAGGGGTCGCTGGCGTGCTTTCTGAAATAGTTTGTATCGACATCTTTGTCACCTCCCAGAGTTATGAGACTCGCACCTGGGCGCGAGTCTCCTCTACTCCATGATAGGCTCAATCCTCAGTGTAACTTGCCCTGGATTTGTTGATTGGCCTGGTCCAGCAGTGGCTTGATGTGAGATGGGTCGTAGTGATTTGTCGCTGCCTCGTTTGCCAGCTTGGTGCTCACACCGGCCAGTGAGATCTGAAGAGGAGCCCAGGCGCCAGTAAATGGAGTGGGTGTGCCCCCTTGCTCTGCCTTGACAAAGGCCGCGGTCTGAGTGTCCTTGCTTGCCAATTCGTTCGCGGCTTCTACGTTCACAGGTAAATCGCCAAAGGTTTTGGTCCACTGAAGTTGGTGCTCTTTGTCTGTTACCAGGTTGATAAATTTGAACGCCAGGTCCTTCACGTTAGAATAGTCGGCGACAGCGAGCGAATCACCGGAAACAATGGTTTCGGCGGGTACGCCATTCGCTGGCATCTGCTGCATGCCATAAGGAACAGTTGGCATGGGTGCGAAAGCATATTTATTGGCTACAGTTGACTTCTGAAGCGTCGGCGTGACAGTGGGCGTCACCATAATAAGCATGCCTACTTTGCCATTGGCGAAGGCTTGCACGGCATTGCTTGCTTTCCACGCCAGCGAGTTTGGATCGACTATCTTGTATGTATTTGCCCAGTCAAACCAGAACTTGACGGCATTCACCGCTTCTGGCGAGTTCATTTGTGCTGTCTTGAGGTCCTGGGAAATAAAATTACCACCCATTTGTTTGGCGAACGTCCACCAGATCTTCCATGGATCGTACGAATCCGAGGGGTCCATTGTGGTTCCGTAAACACCAGCAGAGGGATTCGTCATCTTCTGAGCGTCCTGGATGAACTCGCTCCAGGTCGTAGGAGGAGTAGTGATACCAGCCTTCTGAAACAGCTCTTTGTTGTAGACCATAGCATAAGGGCGCATTAACCAGGGAACGGCGATCTGCTCGCTGGGGGATATTCCAGACATCAAAAGCTGCGGCTTGAAGAACCTGTCTTTTCCGCCTACAGCCTGCCAGTCTTGATCAGTGAGGGTGGTGAAACCTTTCGTGGCCTGGGCAGTGGGCACAAATGTGGTACCCATACTAAATACATCGGGGCCGCTTCCAGTGACAATGGAACTCTGTATCTTTGTCTGCTCCTCGCTGGCGCCACTAAAGGTATCCCAGGCAATATTGGCACCAGTTGATTTCTGAAACTCGTTGGAGATTTGCTGCATCCACTGTTGCTGCTGGGAATGAAAGGTAGTGTTATATCCTATCAATACATGGAGGGTTTGGCTTGTGCTGCCACCACCACCGCATGCCCCAAGTAGGAGCGATAGCAGCATGAGCAAAAACAGCCAGGAGCAAGAGCGTCGGGGGTTTGTTTTCATTGTGTTATTTCCTTCTTGGGCATTAAGCTGAGGTTGACCCGCTTTCATAGCATCAAAAATGTAGGAGGTAAACAGTAAATAAACCTACTCCAACGATACTCAAAAAGTGTCAACATAAAGAATTACAAATCAGCAAGTCTTTATTGTGATACTATAAATCAAGCATGCGTATAAGTGCAAGAGAAATCGATGTCACTCAAGTGACAGTTTTCTGCCAGTTTTCTGCCAGTTACTTATAGATGGGTTTATTGCCAAGAAATTGTATCGACAATGCGGCTAGAGATCAGTACACTGTAAAGTAGTTCCATTGCGAAGGCAGGTATAAGATGCGCACCAATGATGCTTTGCGTACTCTTCGTGAGAGCTTAAATCTCTCTATGCAAGAAGTGGCCGAAGGTGCAAAAGTTTCTTTTAGAACCGTCCTGCGTGCTGAGAAGGGGTACCCGCTTAATCCGGGGTCGCGACAACGGCTTTGCACGTTTTATGGAAAAACAGCCGACGAACTGAGCTTAGTGCCCCAACGAAGACGAGGCGATACTTCTTACCAATCACAGCCAGGGCCGGAAGCCAACCAGAACGCAAACAATCTGGATATGTTGCAAGCTACGATACAGAAGATGCAAGTAGCAGTGCAAAACCTCGAAAAAGAGGATATAGATATGAATCATTCACGGCGTTTCTTTCTCCAGACACTTGGGGTAGCAGGGATTGCTCTTACTGCCGCTTCTGATGCATCGCTATACTCATCCATTGTCGCTCAAGATAAACAAGGCCAGGTAAAAAATGTATCAGTTTCAACAATTGAAAACCTGGCGCAAATTACACAGCATTATCGATCTCTCCATCGCGCGGGGCTCGCCATTGAGGATGGACTGAGAGGTCATATTGGCCTGATTCAAAGTGCACTCGAGAACACCATACATGATCGATATCGGTGCGAACTGTGGCGAATTCAAGCCCAGTCTCAATTGCTTTCGAGACAGTCAGCCACAAGAAAACGTGAGCTGGGACGGGCGAGAACCTGGAATGAGTTTGCGATTGCATCGGCCCAATACAGTGGAGATGCATGTTTGATGGGGGCTGCTTTAGGGCATCTAGGGCATTTATATCTAACCTGGCAGCAAAATCCATTGGTTGCACGTCAACTCATTGATCAGGCACGAACGTATACGAGAGAGCATCCAATACAAGGTTGGTTCTCGATAGTGACTGCTGCAATTGCAGCCACAGAGGGAAATGCGAATGAGTGTAAGACCTCGATTGCACAAGCTCTTGAGATTGCCCATGGGTTGCCGAAAATGGCGGAAACTGATGACCCCTATTATACAGACTTCGATACCGTTAGCGTTAAGGCATTTGCCGGGAATTGCCTCTTAAAAGTTGGAGAGCCGGGAAAGTCGCTTGAGCAGCTTGAATCGATAGATATCAACGCTCTTTCAAGCAATCGACATGCCAGTACCCTCTATGATATTGCTTGTGCCAATGCCGCCGTAGGAGATTTAGAGACTGCTCAAATGTATGCTTTTCGCTCCATTGATAAGGCTTTTGACACGGATCGCCTCTATATCATTCCGCGATGTATCACTCTGGCACAGAAGATACAAGAAAGGGATCCACATAATGCTCATGCTTCTGCTATTGTGGAGTATGCACACGTTACTTTGCACAAGAAGAAGTTATAGTCAGAAACCCCATGCATGAATGCAGGGGCTTGTCCCTAGGCCGAAGCCTGAGACGAGAGGCCGTCTGACAGCGGCCCACTCAGAACAGGTGTACCATTCTGAGCAAGACAATATTTGTCTCGAATGTTGATTGCCGCATTGAGGTCGGCATTCAGTTGATAGCCACAAGAGCGGCAGTGAAAGACCGACTGCGAGCGGCGATTGTTTCGGGCTTGATATCCACAGTGCGAACAGGTTTGCGAGGTATGGCGCGGGTCGACTCGCTCGACCACGATCCCTCGCTCCTGCGCTTTGTAGGCAATGAAGCCGTACAACTGCGCAAAGGACCAGGTATGCAGCCTGCGCTGTCCCTCTCCTTTGCGATGACGAACCCCTTCTCGCAGGTTGGTCAGGTTCTCAAGCACAATCGTACTGCCAGGGGGAGCCTGCTGCACCAGGCGTTTGGAGAGCACATGATCGCAGTCCCGGTGGAAGCGCATCTGCTTGCGCGCCAACCTTTTGAGGTGGCGTTTGGCTGATTTGGATCCGTTGGACTGCAGTTTGCGTTTGAGGCGGAAGGTGCGACGATCGATCTCTTTCCAGCGGCGGGTGCCAAGGAAGTGACGTGTGGAGGTGACGGCGGGGCGATTGAGACCCAAATCCACCCCGATGACCTCGGGATGAGGCTGCACCACGGGCTCGGGGACGTCAACCACCACATGCAACCACCAACGTCCGTTGCAGCAGAGCAGATCGGCCGTGGTGATCCTGCAGCCTCGATAGCGCTCGCTGAAATGAGGAACGGTGAAGGCAAGGCTCATCTTGCCCTGGGTCGTGGAAAGGCGAACCGTTTGGGTCTGCCAATCGAGGGTATAGGTATGGACATTGTAGCGAACCGCACAGTGCTGCGAACGAGGGCAACGAACCGGTTTGAACACGGGAACGGGCTTGCCCTGTTGCTGTACCCTGGCGACTTTTTTGGGGTAAGCCGCTTCCTTTTTGGCTTTCCAGGTGAAGGCGCTCCTGAGCGTCTCGGTGGCCTTGACGCGAGCCTGAATGAGCAAGTCGCTCACCAGACCGGGACAGAGAGCTTTGGTCTGGTAATAGGTGACGTGGTGCAGTCGCACACCATTCTTCTCGCCCTGGTGCCAGCCGTAGGCACACACATGATTGTAGGCCAGAGTAAACTGGACCAACGTTTCCTGCAAAGCGCTTGCCTGTTCTCTTGTCGGGTGTAGCTCAATCCGCACGGTTCTTTCCATGCATAAATTATACCATATATGACGATTATTCGTCAATTGCATCCCATAAAAAAGGAGTGCGCCATGCTCCTCCCCATGTCTGAAGCCAGGGGTCCCCGCATGGCGCGATTCTTATGATGGTATTGTTAACTTGCCGAAAAGCGAATGCTCCCGCATACTGATTGCATGAAAATAAACCCCATTACTCCTCACTACAAAGGCTTTCGCTTCCCGCCCGAAATTATCAGTCACGCGGTATGGCTGTATTTTCGCTTCTCTCTCAGTTGCGCGTGATGTCGAGGAACTTCTCGCCCAGCGCGGGATCGTCGTCACCTATGAAACGGTACGTCAATGGTGCCTGAAATTTGGGCAAACGTACGCCAATGCATTGCGACATTGTCATCCTCGTTGTGGTGACAAGTGGCATCTGGACGAGGTGTTTCTTACGATCCGTGGTGAGAGACAGTATTTGTGGCGAGCGGTGGATCAAGACGGAAATGTGCTTGACATCCTTGTGCAGAGTCGCCGCAACACAAAAGCTGCCAAACGCTTCTTCCACAAACTGCTCAAAGAGCTCCACTACATCCCTCGCCTCATCATCACGGATACGCTCAAAAGGTATGGAGCCGCGAAATGAGAGATCTTGACTGGCGTGCAACATCGGCAACACACATGCTTGAACCATCGAGCGGAAAATTCGCACCAACCGACACGATTGCGAGAGAAGAAAATGCGACGCTTCACATCAGCCCGCACAGGCACAGCGCTTTCTCTCGACATTCAGTCCCATCGCTGGGCATTTCCAACCTCGACGTCATCGCTTGACTGCCGGGACATACCGTGCCATTTTACAGAGCCGATTTCAGCAATGAAACGCGGGTGACTGGAGTCAAGCAGGTCGCATAACCACACCAATCTCCCCACTTCTCATTGGCCTTTAACGCCTTTCCTCGTTCTTACTTATCAATTTTTCATCCAGCTTCGAACAAGTTGACAATACCTTAGCGCACATTACCAGTTTCGACTGTAAGATGGTGAAGATCAATAACGCTGAACTTACCCTCGACCAGACTTCCTGGCATCACCAATGAGGAGGTTCCCAGCATCTCGTGCTTCTGTTCCTTGCCGCTTACCAGCGCCAGGCGTGGCTTGTATGTCTTGATAAGCTCAGCAAGCACAGTGCTTCCTTGCTCATGTAAGCCCTTATGCTCCGGTGGTGTACTGAAGAGGAAGATCTTCTGGTAGTCTTTAAGCTCTCCCAGGAATTTTAGCCGGTATTCGACCTCCCAGCCTGGATAGCGCAGAGTTTCTAGCTCTTCACGTATTACATGAGGATCGTCTATCACCGCGCCACCTACTCCAGTAAAGACGATGTAGCCGGGAGCAATGGCAAAGGTAGTATGCACTCCTCGTAGGAAAGGATAGGCAATTTCAATATTTGCCGATTCCCGTAGATACTCGTAAATGGGCACATCCTCTGATCCAGGGATATAAAAAGTAGGTAAACGGGTCTCAGCGAGTATTTTGAAGAGTTTTCCATAGACCTGAGTCGTAGCCCCCTTAGGAGCCAGGCTACCGAGAACAGCAACAGCATCCACATCTATACTGGTCACCTTCTTGGCTAGCAATTCAACCTCTTCCAGATTTCCAAGAGGTTCTGAAGTTGCCAATACTTTGCTTATATGTTTCCGCATCTTGAACGACTCCTATCATGCAATTGAGCATGTGTTTGTGAAATCGTAATATCCCTAAATCACTAAGGTTAAAAGGCATAAGGTCATCCACTTCCTTATCCTGTTTCCTCATTTCTTGGACTTCACTTTTACGCACGATAGGCAAAGGAGAAAGTTTCATCGTTCTTTGGAACGGTCAAAGAAGAATGCGTGTATCGCACACACACAATGAAGCGTTCGATGGTGAAATGGCAGCGATCGCCCTCGCACTCAAAAACTTGATGTTCCAGAAGTGGGGGAGTCACCTACGACGAGGTGATAGATACCGGAGAGCATCTCCCAGGCATGGCCTCCCTGTGGGACGTTGCCGCACCTGAAGAGCGCTATGAGATGGTCACGATTCTCTTGGAGCCTGAGGGGCTATTTTATGACACCGAATTGAAAATGATTGTCGCACTCAAACCACGTCCGGCCGTCAAGCACCACAGCCTCCGGACCGATTAATCCAAGAGCGCGCGTGCTTCGAAGCCTACAATACCGACTCCCTCAATGCCGTGTGCTATGATGAGGTCATCACGTGAAAGAAGGAGGTCGCATGCCAGATTCCCAATTAGACACCCACTCCGATACTGCTGGGAAAAACGTCTCTACCGACCAGCAGTCTACCACCTCTGAGCCAGAGGTGGTAGACTGCTGGTCGGTAGAGACGTTTTTCCTTGATCTCAGGGTATGTGCTGGATCGGGCCGATGGCATCATCTATGCTGTTGTAGGTGCTTGTTTCCTCATAGGCGCTATCTGCGCGCTCTGCTATAGCTTTTGGGATTTCGGGACCAATATAACAGCAGCCATAGGAGCGGGAAGAGGAGATCCTGCCCTACTGGCAAAGGCCATTATCCAATTCGTCTCAGATCTTCTGCTGGTCTTGATTATCATGGAGGTACTGGGGACCGTTACCCATTATCTCAAATCCCACGCGACCTCGCTGCGCCCATTTCTCTTTATCGGCATCGTCTCTGCTACCCGAAGCATTCTCTCCATCGGTGCCCGGCTCTCCGTCGAAGGCTCTTCCGTCCCCTCCCAAGAATTCACCCATGCCATGATCGAGTTAGGGGTCAGTGCTGCCGTAATCCTCGCTCTGGGCATCACCCTCACCTTGCTGAGTAGGATGGCCTCACACGGCGGTTTGAGTGACTCCTCTTGCTCCTTTTTTTGTATTGGTCACCTAAACGGGACGTCACCACCAGGCATCTCCCACCGCCCACGCACCCGAGCCTCTCGCCCGCACAGCAAGAAGAGGCGATCACGCTCTTGCAGCAACCCGACATGTCCATCCGCAAGGTCGTCAGTGCTCTGGGTACCTCGCGGGGAACGATTCAGCGGTTGGTTGAGCAGGAAGGCATCGAGCGGCAGACGAGCCAGAAGCTCTCGTTCGAGCAGCGGGAAGAGGCGTTCCGGTTACTGGACGAGGGGGTATCGCTCAGGCAGGTGGCTTGGCAGTTCGGCGTCAACCCCGAGTCGCTTCGGCGCTTGGCCATGAGGCACAAGCCCTTGTAAAAACAAAAACACCGACACTCATTGAGTGTCGGTGTGTCCCACTGGGGGAGCGAGACGGAACCGACGGGATTCTCTTTATTTACAACAACACTGCGTGACAGGCTGCTACTTTATAGTAGATAAACGTTCTTGTAGAATGGCTCATGGTCATTCCTGTTACTGGTGGCGAAGTCAAAGAGAGAAACTGGATCTCATCAATTAATATAGAGTAGACGTATGGTTTGTTGCTTGTTGATAGGGAGGTCATCCATGTCACTCAAATCGCTGCCGATTCCGCCAATTCCAGAAGAAGTCGTTCGTGTTGCTCATACGGTATTTCCCCATGGAAATGTGGTTATGCAAGTGCGTGACGCTCTGGGAACGATTTACACTGATGAGGCATTTGCCGACCTATTTCCGACCCATGGGCAACCCGCTTTCGCCCCGTGGCGGTTGGCGCTCGTGACCATCTTTCAATTTATGGAAGGCTTGACCGATCGCCAGGCCGCTGACGCTGTCCGAGATCGGCTGGCGTGGAAGTATGCCCTCAGTCTGGAATTGACCGACGCTGGCTTTGATCATACGGTGCTCTCTGAGTTTCGTGCTCGCCTGATCGAGGGCAAAGCCGAACAACGCCTGCTGGATTTGCTGTTGGAGCGGTGTCGGGAGGGAGGGTGGCTGAAAGCTCATGGACGACAACGCACCGACTCCACCCATATCCTCGCGAAAATCCGTTCCCTGAGCCGCACCTTGCGCGTTGCGCAGACCATGGTCTACGTCTTGAATGTGCTCTCGGAGGTTGCCCCTGATTGGATTCGCGCCCACGCTCCGGCCGAGTGGGTGGAGCGATATGGGCAACGTCTCGAAGAGGAGCGCTTACCAAAAGAGGAGCAGGAGCGCACGCAGTACGCTAACCAAGTAGGAACTGATGGCTGGATGCTCCTCGATGCGCTCCAGGCTTCCTGCACCCCAGACTGGCTGAAAACGCTCCCTGCCGTGACCACCCTTCGCACCATTTGGGAGCAACAGTTTGAAGCACGGGAGCAAGGAGGGCAATGGAGGAAAGAGCCAGTTCTCCCAGCAGCTCAGCTGATTACCTCTCCCTATGACCTCGACGCGAGAAATGGCAAGAAGAGAAGCACGTTTTGGACCGGATACAAAGTGCATTTTACCCAGGCGTGCGATGAAGATGCCCCACAACTGATCACTTCTGTCCAGACGACCGCTGCTCCTCTGAGCGATGAGGGAAGCATTTCTGCCATCCATGCTGACCTGGCGAAGAAGGAACTGCTTCCGGATCAGCATCTCGTGGATTCGGGATATGTCACGATCGCTAATCTTGTTCAGAGCCAATCTGACTATGAGGTGGATTTGCTTGGTCCCACGCTCAAAACCCACTGGTATCAGGCAGAGACCGGCTACGACCTCACGCATTTCTCCATCGATTGGGAAACAGAGACCGTCACCTGCCCACAGGGGCGCACCAGTTCGAGCTGGACACCCGTTCAGGATGCAGGCAAGTCGTTGATCAAGATCAAGTTTTCTCAGAGCGATTGTAAGGTCTGTCCCAGTCGGACCCTCTGTACAGGAACGACTCGACGTCCCCTGACCTTGCACCCCAAGGAACAAATGCAGGCGCTTTTTGCAGCGCGCGGGCGGGAGAAGACGGAGGAGTTCAAGGACACCTATCGCCATCGGGCAGGGATTGAAGGAACGCATTCACAGGCGGTGCGCACGATGGGCTTACGCCGTTCGCGCTATATCGGTCTCCCCAAAACCCACCTGGGCCATATAGCTATTGCTGCCGCCGTCAATATCATTCAACTTATGAGCTTTCTACGGGGAGAAGCACCAGCGCAAATTCGTCTCTCTGCCTTCAAACAGGTCATGAAGCAAGCAAGCTGAGATGGAAGCTTCGACTTCGCCACCAGTAACATTCCTGGTGCATACTGCTTGTTTGCTTTTATGTATTGGCAAACAATGATATGCTTCCTTCTAAAAGAGTGTTTCATCACCAAGAATGAGGTTGTGATGGAAAGGACGCCCCTGCTTCCACTGCCTGAAGGGATGTTGATTGATGAGATCCAGATCACCGAAAACGGTTTGGTCATTGCGGTCATTGCGACACATCCTACGTCGTGTTGTCCCTTGTGTTCTGACCTGTCATCCTCGATCCAAAGTCACTATCGTCGGGTCTTGCGTGATGTGCCCTGCGCAGGACGCCAGGTTCAGTTGTTCCTCACCGTGCGGAAATTCTACTGTCGCAATCCCCTCTGTCCACGGAAAATTTTTACTGAACGGCTCCCGTCCTTTGTGGAGCCCTGGGCCAGGATGACCATCCGGTACTGCCAGCAGATCACCTCCATCGGACTGGCCACCTGTGGCAAAGGGGGGGTTCGACTTGCCACCCGTTTAGGTATCCAGACCACGCGTCAGACGATTCTGCGCCGCGTCATGGATCTCCCCGATGCCCTTCCTGCTTCAATCGTCTATCTTGGGGTAGACGATTTTTCGTTTCGACGAGGCTGCCGATTCGGCACGGTCCTGGTCAACTTGGAGAGCCGGCGGGTGGTAGATCTCTTATCTGATCGGGAAGCGGAAACTTCGGCTGCCTGGATGCGCCAGCACCCAGATCTGATGGCGGTCAGCCGAGATCGTGGAGGGGAATATGCCTCTGCTGCGCGAGAAGGCGCTCCCCAAGCCATTCAGTGTGCGGACAGATTTCACCTGTTGAAAAATCTTCGAGAGGCTTTGGAGGGGCTTCTGGCGCGCCATTTGTCTACTCAGTGCAAACGTCAGACACAAGTCATCCTTGAGGAGGAGGTCCCAACGTGGCAATCCGAGCGAGCGGTCAGAATTTCTCCAAACCTGGAGCGCCTTCAACAAAGCCGACGTGAGGAACGTCTGGCTCGATACGCGCAGGTGATCGCTTTACGTAAGCTTGATCTGAGTCAAGCTGCTATTGCTCGACAGGTCGGCATAGGCGCCAGCACAGTGCAGAGTTGGTTGGCAGCGGGGACGTTTCCTGAACGTAAGCCGCGTGAGCAAGCCAGCCACGTTGATCGCTATCTCCCCTACCTGTTCAAGCGTTGGGAAGACGGCTGCCACAATATCGCCTGCCTCTTTCGCGAACTCGTAGAGCAAGGATACCAGGGGTCCTATGAGAGTGTACGGGACAACCTTGTCCGTCTGCTTCCAACCGGGCGAAAGAATCCTGCTCACTCATCGTTGAAGGCACCAGCTTTGGCGACTTCACGACAAGCTTCCTTTCTGTTTCTTCGTCGCCCGGAAAAGCTCCGGGTTGAGGAGCAGGATACGTTGGCCAAGCTTCGTCAGCTTCACCCGGAGGTCGATCTGGCCTATGACCTGGTTCAGCAGTTTGCGCAGATGCTGCGCACCCGCACGGGCGAGCACCTCGATGCCTGGCTGACCCAGGCAGCAAGCAGCAAGCTCCCTGAACTCCAGTCTTTTGCCGTTGGTGTTGAAAGAGACAAAGATGCTGTGAGGAATGGCCTCACCTGATGGATCAATAATGGCATGGTCGAAGGTCACGTGACCAAGCTGAAATTGATCAAAAGACAGGGGTATGGCAGAGCAGGTTTTCCTCTGCTCCGCCAGCGGGTGCTTCATGCAATCTGAGAAAAGCCCTCTTTCACCTATCTCGCTTCTTTCAGAGGCGCAACGCGCGTAGCAAAAATGACCAGATAGCCAGGGACCAACCAATAGCGTTCAGCATTGTGCAGCTCGGCAACCGTTTTCTCTAGTTGAGGCTCAATCACCTTTTGGAGCATGCCGCCTGCTTGAATAACACTGTTCAGATACGTACTGAGTGGGCGATGGATGAAGTATCCTCCATAGGTTTGTTTGATGGATCGTTCCTCAAAATAGTCCCGGACCTCGACATAGCCTTTTTCCTTCCATGCTGATCCTGTTTCTTCAAAACATGGATGGAGGATGGAAAAAAGGAGTCCTCCACCACTCTTGAGTGCTGTAATACAGTTCTTGAGTGCAGGCTCATAGTTGGGGATATCCATCAAGACCATGTTCGCAATCACAAAATCAAAGGTGTTGGAGGGAGGCGTCCAGGTCGAGAGATCAGCTTGTACATAGTGAATGCCTAACTGTTCCTCCTGTTCTCGGCTCCGCGCATACGTGTAGAAAGCTTCTGATGGCTCGACACCTGTGATGCTAGCTCCCTTTTTGGCAAGGAGCCGACAAAGATATCCTTGACCACATCCTGCATCCAGAATGCTTTTGCCTCTCACATCTCCAAGCAGGGCAAAAATGGCTGGATTCAGAAGATGTTTGCGCGTGAGATCCCCTTCCTCACCAAACCCTTCGATGAGATCCTGAGGATATTCAGCATAGGCCTTTATCACGTCTGCATTGGTCACTTCTGTCATGACTTCCTCCTGGCATTTTGTTCTTGTGGGCATACTGGCAAGAAAGTATATCATATGGATGCTAAGCAGGCAGTATGCACCAGGAGTGGCCATGAGCCGTAGAATTATAACATACACGAGAGAAACCACATTAATTAGTTTGGGGGGATGTCAAAGCTGCCTCTTACCACCTCTGGGGGAGAATGACTTTTTATAGCTTGCCATTGGTGCCGATGGAGAGATTCTAGTCGGTTTATTTGTGGGTATTTGTTGTCGTTTTCTGAACGCTTAAAATCTTGGCCTATCGTCTGTGGGTATTGGTAGTTTCTTTTATCTGTTGGTCAGTGTGGCTGTACTAAACGCTGTACTTGTTGTACTAAGATGATGGTTCGATTTTTTCAACTAGAGCTATGAGAGCGACCTGAAGAGACTCTTGAATATAGCTGACCAAAATGACGATGGCGGCGCTGCTTCTCTTTTCGGTTCCTCAATACTCGTTTTTTCCGTTGTTTGAGCGTTCAAATCAGCTCCGATGTACTCTATTATATGACATAGTGCCTTGAGTTCCTTTCGGACTATGTTCATGAATTTGATATGGTCAGCCTTTGTCTTTTGCACTTCTGCCGTTTCTAGTGCTGCTTTGATTGTCCCGACAGAGAGACGCAACGTTTCAAGCTTCTGGTAGCATTCTGGTGTCATCGCAGCCCTTCTCATAGATTGCAGAACGTCAATATTTGTGATGTCCTACCCCTCTTTAATCATTATAGTCAAGATAGAAAAGCTTTACCAAGGCCTTAGGCTACGGCATCTTTTTCACGTATTATTGGTGTTCTGATTTGATTATAGAAATTGCCTTTT
Source organism: Ktedonobacter sp. SOSP1-85 (assembly GCF_016587415.1). Classification (GTDB taxonomy): domain Bacteria; phylum Chloroflexota; class Ktedonobacteria; order Ktedonobacterales; family Ktedonobacteraceae; genus Ktedonobacter. The sequence goes on from NZ_BNJI01000001.1 coordinate 1,872,479, forward strand.
CAAGCACAGTTTGCCATTGATACGTATAAGAAGGCTAGAAGCTGGTTTATCTATTGCTACTTCGAGCCTTCTGGTGGTGCAGAGGGGGAGAGTTGAAGTCCACGACGCGAGAACCTAGGTGCTCTTCTGATGCGGTTCCATTGGCCTGCTGTGCGGAATAGCGTTTTATTTTTGTCCATTGGAGGTGAATCAAATGTATATGATCTCAACCTCTAGGATGTCAAAATGGATGTCAGAATTTCTACTGTATGGCTTGCTATTGTACGATAATGGTAGCTGTCATTGATGGATGGATGGAACAGTGGTAACTGAAGGTTCCAGCCTTACTAAAGGTAAAGCTAAAACTACTGCCAGAGGCAAGTGCACCCGAATTGAAGGCTCCCTGGTCAGCTGTGACTGTGTGAGTCGCGCTATCGTTGTTTGCCCATGTTACTTTGGTTCCCACTTTGACCGTGAGACTATTTGGGGTGAAAGTGAATTGCGCGATGGAAATACTATTCCCGCGGCTGGAGACTGTGGTTGGAGCTGTAGTAGGGGCCGTTGTGGGTGCTGTAGCGGGGACCGTTGTGGGTGTTGGTGCGCTAGTAGTTGCGGAGGCGCCACCGCATGCCGCCAGCGCCAGCAAAAGGCTAACAACATATAGACAAAGCCAGGCTTTGGTCGCGGCGCTTGTGAGGTTTTTCTGGTTCATCCTTTTCTCCTCAGGTGTGAGATACTTTGTTGTACGCGTGTTGTCAAATGAAGCAAGGATACGTTACCGACAAGATGTTTTCTCTCGAGAAGCTTTTGCAAATGCCTATCACATTCAAGCTCCAAGGCATAACACAAACACCGCACCTTATAGCAGAGTATGCTTTCGTAAACTCATAGTCTCTCTCCTCCATAAACTAGGTCTTCAAACCGTGAACACAGGTGAAGAATGCAAAGGCTGTCAATCCATAGAAGTATTTCACTTCTCCCCAAATAAATACATCCGTTCCCTGAATTACACCTGAAAATCCCCCACTATATTCCACAACTAATGCAGTTTTATTGCTTAGGCTTTGCCCATGTATGGTTGCTAAAACCGCACTACAGGCGAGTTGTTTTTATGTTTTTTACAGAAGGGTTTCTATAGTTAAGATAGGGCAATCTTGGAGGTTTTATGCTGATATATAGCCAAAAAGCGATTTCTCAAGGTTGCTTGTGTATCAAGTTTCCTTGAGAAATTAGCACTAATTTGATAAGTTTTACAAGCCTTCAACTTTCAGAAGGTGTTTATGAGCCTTATGGCTTGACATTGATACGCAAAGGTTAGAAGTAGGTTTATCAGTTCTACTTCTAACCTTCTAGGGGCCAAGGTCAGAGGATTTGAACCTCCCATTGCGGCTTTTTGGCCTGGCTTTGAAGCTCTGTTCTCGGCCTTTTTGAGCTTGAGAGTAGGTTATTTTGTCCATTCTTGTTGATCCTGCCCCGAAATTGTGGAAGAGCCCACGGGATACGCAACGAGCTAGAAGCAAGCGAGTAATAAAGGGAGAGAGGAAGGTTGCTGGAGGATACTGAAATCAGGCAAGGCCTCTCGGCCCTCATGATCAGCTCAGAGGGAAGAGAATACATCGTAGAAAAAGCTGTCGTGTTTGCTGGTTCCTCCTTGGTTAGTTGCTGACAAGGAATGCGGGAACGCCGGCAAGGGTGATGCGCAGTTGGGGTGGTCCCCACCAGGCATTGCGTGCGAGCCGGTCGCACCAACTCCAGCGGTAATGCGAACGCACCACACGCGGTGGGCGAGGAGGAGGAGAAAGAGGCCCGGGCATTTCCGCAAGAGGATGCACCTCGACATATTGCCTGCGCCAATGAGCCATCCACGTGCGACGAAGTGCTCGACCGGCGACATCCACCCACCGGATGGCTCCGAGAAGATGAGGATTGCACTCCACAGACGAAGAACTGGGTAAGAGACGGCGTATTGCACTCACCCGACGAGCACGATTACCTTTCGCTCCCCGTCCCAGACACTGTCCCCGCAGATCACAGTGCGGACAATCCGCCTGGGAAGCGACGTAGACGGCCCGTTGCGTAAAGGCATTTTCTTGACGCACTTCGCTTAGCCAGAGGCTTGCTCCTGCCGGACAACGGAGCATCCCGTTTTCTTGCGGGGTAAAGGCCCCAGCCCCGAAGCGTCCCGTTGTACCTCCGAAGGCTCTCGCCCACTGCCATGGGCCATACTCTTCCACTGAGTTTTCCACAGCCACTAAATGAGGAGGGGCCTCTTTCGCAGGAGCCCACTCGATCTCGCGTACCATGCCTGCTTGCATCTCTTGCCCAAGCACTAACCGCAGGTTCCACACCCATTGGCACGCGATTTGCCAGAGTTCTTGCCCACACTCGGTGTAGGAACACCAGCGATCGGGATCTTCTTCAATATCTTCGTCAGCCAATACCGCTTCAAAGGCGACTCGCCCATGATAGAGGTCCAATACATCCTCGACCAGGAAGCCATCGATTGGCAACGTCGTGATGAAGATCTCATACACCCACTCGCCGATACACTTGCCCACCGAAGCCCTCTTGCCTGATGCGGGTTTGAGATACCCCCTCATCCAATTGCAACCAGCCGCCATCAAACAACTCGACCTCCTCATCGCTGTTCACTCTAGTCACCCTCGCGGTTGGTGGGTGGGCCAGCACGTGTTGGATCTGAGGGTGCTCCAGGACGCGATACCCTCTCGCTCGTGTCACCAGGTACCGGCTGAAACAGTCGCCCAGATCGTGAGTTGGGGAATTTTTGGAGCAGCTGTCAAATGGAGTCAGGAAGCGCACACGAAGTCGAAAAGACAGATGACCCAAGATATTTTTCAGGTCATAAACGAAGGGACGATGCACTTTTTCACCTAAGCTGTGTCAGCATAATGCATACGTTTCTCCCTTAAAGCTTATTCGAAAACCTGGAGAGAACGAAAACGATCACCATGTTGAAAGCAGATGAGGCTACAAGCCAGTTGTAGGAAGGCCGGACAGGAGGAAGAGGCGAGCAGCACCTTCTGGTGTGCTGCCCACCAGAAGGTGCTGCTCGATGAGACGTGGCTGCACGAGTTGCTCAGCCAACTAGCCACGCCTGGGAGCGAAGGCGCGGTGCAACGGCCCCTTGGCGCTGGCCTGCACAGCGCACCTGCCACTGGAAGTGGGCCACAGGTGGATTGGGGGAGGCACTACACGGATCTGCTATAATGCAATAACAAAGAGCGACGAAGACCAAACTTCAGAGTCTCCAAGGATCCCAGGGTCGTCCAGACTTCCAATGGGGCTCATCGAAAGGCTAGTTCAGGAGTGAGTTGGCGTTGAATCTCGATAACGTTATACCTAACCCGCAATTTCGCATGTGTCACTCCCGTGTCATCGCTGCCCCGCTCGCCGATGTATGGGACGAGCTGAACACGGTGCCGATGTCCGCGCTCCCTCTTGGGCTCGTGCTCGAGAGCCTGCGTCTCCTGCCTGCGAAACTCTCCGGCCAAAAGCATCCAAGCTTGGCAGGGCTCACCTTTCTCGATGTCACGCCCATTCCCGTTCTGTTCTCCGAGCCTCCCCATGTTGTGATCTCGGCAGGCCTCAGTCAGGCCTGGCGCCTGCTGGGAGGATCGACGCCGCCCGTCCTGGACGCGGCGGGTTTGCGAGATTGGACCGGGACTGGATGGCTAAAGGTAGGGATGGAGTTCCGCCTGGAATCCACCCCCAAGGGCAATCTGCTAAGTACCGAGACCCGCATTCACGCGATGGACCCAGATACAATGCGGGCCTTCACGGCGTACTGGTTCGTCATCCGCCCGTTTAGCGATGCGATTCGTCGGGAGGTCTTGAGAGTAGTCGCGCATCGAGCGGAAACGACGCAAAGGCCGCGTTGATTTGCAACGAGTCAGCGATAGCGGCCCAGTCCGCGTCCGTAATGCGGCTCCGTTGCGGGGTGACCGTGATTACGGTCAGGAACGCGCGAGGTCATGCCCCCCTCCTTGTTGTTTCCCTTCACGGCGCGACGGGTTCTTCGATTCTGTCAGAATTGAAACCACATCTTGGCATGAAGTCAGACTTTTGCTCTTCTTCCCCCAGATAGAAGAGAACGGAAAGGGAAGACAAAGCTCATGAATTGTCCTTAGTGCGCGGCATCTACGACCCGCAAGCGCGCCAAGAAAACTGAACTTGGTTACCTGACATTCTTTTGCTCAACGTGCCAACGAACCTTCAATCACTAAGTTTGCACTTTCCCAAATGGGTAAAAAATTGAAAGCATGGAGGACTCATGATACAAAAGAAACAAGCAAAAACGTCTTTTGTCAGGAGTCAGCCATGCCACACCCTATTGTATGTCTGGACGCGCGTTTTCGCCAGTATCTAGACCACTGGCAGACCTTGTTTTCGCGCCCACAATTTCAGCACTTCGTTACCGTGCTGCTTGCGTTGATCGTCGGTTCCCAAGGGTTCACGCTCTTGCACTTCAAACGGGCGGTGGCTGGGAGCAAAAGTCTGGCAAGTCTGAGCCGTTTCCTTGCCCAAGCTCCGTGGAGCCAAAGACTCATACATGCCCTGGCCTGGTCTCGCTTTGTGGCTCAGATGCAGCCCTCGGTACACGAGGATCTCTCACGCCAGCGCACATTGCAACCTGTTGGACGAGGTCGCCCTCGCAAGCTCTTCGTGAGAGGCTACTTAATTGGCGACGACTCGACGATTGGCAAACCGAAAGGCGTGAAGATGCAAGGCCTGGGGCGGCATCACGACAGCAAGCAGAACCAACGGGTCAAGGGCCATTCCCTGGTGCAAGGCCTCTATGTCTTGCTTGGACAGCATTTTCCGCTTGAGCCCCGACTCTACCGTCAGCAGGCGACCTGTGAGCAAGAAGGGGTCCCTTTCCAGAGCAAGATTGCTCTCATGATTGAGATCATCAAGCAGTTTGAGCCGCCGCAGGACACGCTCACCCACGTGTTGCTCGACAGTTGGTACAGCGCCAAAGCCATCTGGAAAGCGGCACGAGATCGTGGCTTTTTGATCACCACGGCCTTGCGCAGCAATCGCTCGGTGCGCATCCCGGATGCGGCCTCGCCACAAGGCTGGCGTTGGCAACGGCTTTGCGCCTATGCCGAAAGCCTACCAGATGCGGCCTTTGTGCCCTGTGCCTGGCCACGCAACCCCGAGCATCGGGTGTGGGTGCATGTGCTGAGCAGTTCGGTGAAAAGCTTGTATCGCTGTCAACTGATCATCATTCGTCAGCACCTCGATGATCCAGTGAGCCGGGCTCGCTTCTGGGCTTCAAGCGATCTGCAGGCCGATGTGGAGCAGCTGCTCACCCATATCTCTCGTCGCTGGGACATCGAGGTCTTCTTTGAAGACGTCAAAGAACTGCTGGGTATTGATCACTATCAACTGATGAGTGCCCAGGGGCTGCAGCGCTATTGGAGTTTGTGCTGGATCGCCTTCTCCTTTTTGGAGGAGCATCGCGGCTGGTTGCAGACCCAATGGCAACGGCATGTAACGCTGGGGGAAGCCAAACGGAATCTCCAGCAAATTCATCACCGCTTGCTTGTGGCATGGATCGCTGATCACGCGCTTCAAGGCACCACAAGCGAGCAAATTGCTGATCTCTTGACCGCTTAAGCGGCTTGTTTTGAAATGTGCAAACTTAGTGCTTCAATGAGCGAACGGGCACTCCTTTCAATTCTCTTGAGGCTCCTACTGACATCGTTTTCCTTGTGGTTCTGTGGCGACTTCGCTCTAGGTTGAGCCTACGCGATAGTGCCGAGATGTTTTTGGAGCGTGGCTTTGTCTTTCCTCACGAGGCCGTTCGGGACTGGGAAGCTCGGTTTGCTCCTTGATAGCAGAGCAATTGCGAACCAAGCGCTGTGGCCAAGCAGGGAGATCCTGGTATGTTGATGAAACCTCTCTGCGCAGTGCATGGGAAGTGGTGCTACCTCTATCGGGCTATCGACCAAGATGGCAATCTCGTTGATTCTCTGTTGAGTGTTGAGCGAGAAGCGGAATATGGAGGCAGCCCAGCGATTTTTCAAGCAGGCAGTTGCTGTGGTTGGTCAGGCTCCTGAGCAAGTCACGACCGATGGGCATCGTTCTTATCCACGAGCTAGACGCGAGACGATAGGGAGTCATGTCCAGCATCGGACAAACAAGTATCTCAATAACCGATTGGAGCAAGATCACCGTGGCATCAAACAGCGATACTATCCGATGCATGGTTTTGGAACCGTTGAAGCTGCGGCACGCTTCTGTCGTGCATTTGATGAGGTTCGTCAGTTCTTTCGCGTTCGGACCATCATGAAGCAAAAGGTTTCCCTGGCTCAACAACGCGAGGTATTCCGCCAGCGATTGGACATATCGAAGGCGTTAGCTCTGGTGATGGAGGAGAGAAGAGCAGGCTTGCGCGCTTTATTCGCTCTTGCGTTCTCAGCTCTGACAGAACCCCTTGTGGGGTGTCGCGACACCTGAAGAGCGGTATGAGATGGTCACGATTCTCTTGGAGCTAGAGGGTTCTCCTATGATACCCAATTGAAAATGATTGCTGCACTCAAACCGCGCCCGGCATTCCTGTCCATTTTCCGTATGCGTAAAGGAGTTTTTGAACACAAAGAAACCAGTGAATTGCTACAAGCAACTCACTGGTCGCAACGGAACCGACGGGCGACGAACCACCGGTCGCACCTAGCATTGATTCCCATTGACAAGTTATTTCCCGGTCGCGGTGATATTCTTGTCTATACGCCAAAGTCAAGTGCTGAATATATCCAATCTGATGATCCATTTGACCAGGCACTTGATAATCCGGAAGTGGTTTCCTTCTCGCAACGCCGCCCAGGTCCAGACACATCACAGTGGAAAATACCCGTTTCGGAATGGCCAAATGTGGTACGCCGCGTTCTCGAAAACCAGGAGTCGCTGCGAAAGGTAGCGGAGGAGTATAGGGTTTCGTATGAGACGATCAGGCGTGTCGTTCGTGCTGCTTGCAAACAGTAAGGAAGCCCTTCTTGGTAACGACACTGACAGAGCAAAGGGAGCCATGTTTCCAAGGAAGCCGTCTCTCTTCATGAGGAAACCCTTTCCCTGCACCACCAGATACGGACATTGACATCACCCTACCATGCAAGCATCCATCAGTCGAGAGCTACTACTACGAAGAATTTCTCTCCGTCGAAGCTGTGCTTCCAGAACAGGACTCTTCTCAAAACCAACCAACCTCTTCATAAGATTCTTCTTACCCGTCACGATGGGCAACAAAGGCCCAGCATAGAGCTGGGCCTTTGTTGCCCTACAATATATTCTCTTCTTTTTTATCGTTTTTTTGCGTTTTCTACATTTGCGCTTATGCAGGCGACCAGCCTCATTCGAGGAACACAAGTTCTAGATGTCTGCCACCCGCTCTCTTTCCCCCCTCATCTATTGACCTGAGCATGAGGATCTAAAGTGAAGCACGATGCGAGCCGATGAACGGAGGTATGAGCAAGAAAGAACCCCTTCCCAAAGATTGGCGCGAAGGTCGACGACTGCGTGCCTGGCAACTGTATCAGCAAGGCTGGAAACAGAAAGACATCGCCGAGGCCTTGGGAGTCACTGAAGGTGCGGTGAGTCAATGGATGAGTCGAGCGAAGCAAGATGGTCCTGATGGGCTGCGCCACCAGCCACCACCAGGTCCCCAACCTAAACTGACTGAGGAACAACGCGCCCAGTTGCCTGACCTGCTGGCCAAAGGATCCGAGCACTATGGATTTCGCGGTGAGGCCTGGACCACGGCTCGGGTGGCAGTGCTGATCAAGCAGCAATTTGGTGTCAGGTATCATCCAGCCCATTGTAGCCGCCTCCTTCGCGCAGCCAAGCAGAGTGTGCAAAAACCGATTGAACTGGCCACCCAAAGGAATGAAGAGGCCATCAAGGCATGGAAAGAAGAGCGCTGGCCTGCCCTCAAAAAAAAGCAGAGCAAGAAAAGCGGCAGATCGTTTTTGTAGACGAGGCGGGCTTTTATCTCTTGCCGATGGCGGTACGCACGTATGCTCCTGTGGGCCAAACGCCGGTCCTGCGCGTGCCGCTGACGTATGACCACATCTCGGCTATTGGTGCGCTGACTCCCGAGGGGCGTCTCTTTATGCAGACCCAAGAACGCTCTTACAAGGGACCAGATGTGGTGGGGTTTCTGCGACTGCTTTTGCGCGAGATCCCAGGCAAGTTGCTCGTCATCTGGGACGGTTCCACCATCCATCGCTGCCAGGCCGTCAAAGATTTCCTGGCGCAAGGCGCTGCTGCACGCATTCACCTGGAACGTTTGCCTGCCTATGCACCCGAGTTCAATCCCCAGGAAGGAGTCTGGAATCTGCTTAAACGTCGTGAACTCAAGAATCGCTGTTGCAAGGATCTGTCTGAGCTTGAGCATGAACTGCTGCTCGCCCGTGCAAGGCTCAGGCATCGCAAGCAGGCTCTGCGTCACTGTTTTGCTCATGCCGGCTACTCTCTTTAGGTTTTTATGCTCAGATCAATAGCAGAGACGACGATTCATTCCCGGTATCAATGACCGGGGCTTTCTCGCCGCGTTCTCTATAAATGTGGGCAAGCCGACTGGGATGCTGCAAGCCACCTGGATGAAAGAAGCATCCCCCATCATGTATGCGGGAGAGTGTCAACCTGTTGTACTTGCTCTATTCTCTCTCTGATTCTGTTGAGAAACTGTTTTACCTTCTTTTGATCTAATGTTTTGTCACATGTTCCGGCACGTAAAGCGAGGGCTTGCGTAAGCAGCTCACCATCAGCAGCACGTGTTTTGGCCCACTCAATCGCATCTACTTTTGATGACCAGTGATTCTCTTCAGCAAATCGCCACCCTCGACATGCATTGAGGATACTGGAATAGCCGGCCTCATCATGGTCTGTATGCCAACGCAATGAAGTAAGAAGAGCATTGAGTAGCCATGCTCTCGGAATGACCCCAAAGAGTTCGTGGGCATCTGGGCCAAAAATGCTGATACCATGTTCTCGTGCAATCGATCGATCGAGGAGAAACCAGTGAAATGATTCATCCTTTGGATCATAGGTGACATGAAAGCGCATTTGAGGACCAGAGTTGAGATTCACTTCAAATCCGGCAGTTGGAGAGGGGGTAGTTACTTTCTCTCTACTGTAGAGAACAAATTCACATCCTCGCGTTGGACATGGTAAGGAAGGATGGGCAAGTAAGGAAGTAATCTGTTCCTTTTCGTCCTGGCTGAGTTGTCGTGCACATACCCCTTGTATATCGATATCGCTTCTACCAGCAATAAACCCTCCTAATGCTGCGGAACCGACTATGTAGACCCCTAATAAATTCCCTTGCAAATAGTTATAAAGTAACTGAACCATTTGCAGGGAGTAGGTTTGAATTTCGGGTGGCAGGTTCTGCAATCGAGTATCAGGATTGATTGACACTTGACACCTCCTTGAATGGGTACATACAAGCGTTTCATACCTCGCGCCCAGATGTCTGAGAAGTTCTCGCTAGCCTTGCCCACTTCCCCTCTTCGCATTCCTTAGTCACGGGCCATTTGGGCAATCGATTTTCCGCTCGTTTGCGCTAGTCTTACGGCTTCTGCTTAAATTCGATGGGATAGGCCTTTTGTACTTTCTACGGCTTTGTTTCCCTTCTTTCTGTCGTAGTATACCTCAAAGGCTTTCCTACTCCACAAAATCAGGGGAAGTTCAGGTTTACTTTTTTACCCAAACACCCCCCATTGTGGTCCCAATCTCACTCTATACCACAAGCAGTACAAATGTGAGTACGCACGCTCAAGAAAAGCTTGAGCGTGCGTACTCACGCTAGGCAATGGTGGCTTGTGAAGTGTGGTGAGACCACAATCACCGGGATGGTATGAGAGGCAACAGCACCGCAAGTTTCCATGCTGAGGTCAGTAACTACGCTCTAAATCTGGCACAGGTCGAACGCATATTTTAATGAGGCGAGCGGATCACCGAGGGGGCTAAACTCATGACCAATATAACCCATATACCCGGTTTCCTGAATGGCATGGATGATAGGGGGATAATAAAGCTCCTGGCTCTCATCGATCTCGTGGCGACCCGGATTGCCTGCGGTATGATAGTGCGCGAAGTAGGCGTGGTTCTCGCGAATAGTACGGATAATATCGCCTTCCATGATCTGCATATGATAGATATCGTACAGCAGGCGCACCGCTGGTGAGTCGACCAACCGACACACCTCAACGCCCCAGGCAACATGATCGCACTGGTAATCCCGGTGATTCACCTTGCTGTTGAGTAATTCCATAACGAGCATGACTCCGGCATCCTCAGCGGCTTTCGCCACTCGTCGTAGCCCCTCGGCAGTGATCTGCGCGCCAGTCTCGTCATCCAGGCCCGCGCGATTGCCGCTAAAGACGATCAGATTGCGAATCCCCCATTGCTCCGCCAGGGCAAGTTTCGCATATATCTCCTGCTCAATACGTGCGTGATGCTCGCGCCTATTTAGGCCTTCCTGAATAGAACGATGACCATCCACAGAGACGATGGAGAGTCCATGATCCTTGATACGCTGCCAGTATTCTTGCGGAACTAACTCTACACCTCTCAGGCCAATCTCCGCCGCAGCGTGAATCAACTTGTTCGCTTCTACATGCTGGGCGAAGCCGCCCCACGAGAAAGATTGCTGTATCGTAGCCATAGTCTTGTCTACTCCTTCATCATATTTGTTGTTGGCGCAATTTGGGTAGTGGGCGCGTGTTCTGACGGCGCGACTCCGGTGGAGGAACGGACAACCAGGCGCGTTGAGAGTCGAACCTGGTGCTGAACCCAAGAGGTTGAAGTATCTTGTTGCCCCTGTTCGAGCACAATACGCACTGCCGCTTTTCCAATATCCGTCATTGGCAGTTCAACAGTGGTAAGCGGCGGCGTAAGATAGGGTGCATATGTGTTGTCAAAGCCGATAATTGAAATATCGTCGGGAACTCTCAGAGAGCGCTCATATATGGCCTGTAAGGCTCCAGTTGCCAGGATATCGCAGGTAGCAAAGATCGCTGTAGGTCTCCTGTCAAGTTGCAGAAATTGCCTGGTATAGGTGTACCCATCACCCGAGTTGTCATCATGCTCCAGAGTATAGTAGCGGCCAAAAGCGATCAATTGCTCGTCCACCGAGATTTGATACTTTTGTAATGTATCCCGGTAGCCTGAAAACCGTTCTCCCTCAACCGATTTCAGGCACTCAACGAAAGCGGGGTCCTGGTGTACATAGGTTGGGCCAGCGCCAATATAGGCAATGCGTCGATGTCCAAGTGAGATAAGATGCTCTACTGCCGCCGCTGAACCAACATAGTTATCTACCGTTACTTGATGAGTGGGGATAGCGGTAGGTTGTTGCACTTGCACAACCTGGAGACCCGCATCTAGCGCGAGGCGCACGTTGGTCTCATCGACCGCCGAGGTGAAAAGAATCGCGTCCACGCGACGCTGAATGAGCGTCTCTACCCCTAGCCGTTCACGACGTGCATCTCCTTGCACATTAATCATCAGGACACTCCAGCCATGCTTCATTGCCTCCTGCTCAACGCCAAGCGCGACGCCCGCGTAGAACGGATTAGGCATAATGCTATGGAGGATATGGCCGATGGTGAGCGTTTGCTGTTTCCGTAATCCCTGAGCTACAACGTTGATACGATAGCCCGTTTCCCGAATGGCCGCCTCAACCTGTTTGCGGGTCTCTTCCGCGATATACCCCTGGTCGTGCAGGACACGAGCTACAGTGGCGGTAGAGACTCCAGCCTTCCTGGCAACGTCTTTTAGCGTTACATTTCTTTTTTCCATAGTAGAAAAGGAAACCTGTTCTTCATTATCTGTATGATATCGATGACACTTAAAGCATACTTATCCCCTCCCTTTTTGTCAAGAAGCCTGCCGTTTCCTTGGAATTTCTCCCTTCAATTACCTTGACAAATAAGTGAAGAGTAAGTTATGCTTCCTATGTCATCGATGACATATAGCAAGATGTATACATCGCATGCTGCACCTTCTGAGCAAGAGAGCCGCTCAGAACTTCTCCCGTGAAGCGCTAGAGGTACTGAAAAGGCACCTAGATAGTTACTTTATAAGCTATTGTGGCAAAACTGTTATTTATCAGAAGGAAATGGCAAGTGATGTATATAACCACCATGATGTATACACATCAGCGAGTCATAACTGTTGGTTTTTAGCGCAAGCAAAGGAGTGAGCGCCATGCATTTACCTATCTCGCGGCGGCGTTTTTTGATAGATAGCGGCAACGCGGCCCTGGGCGCAAGCATTGCCGGAGCACTACTGGCCGCTTGTGGTGGCCAATCGAGCGGCGCAAATGTCGAGTACTGGTATGGGCTGGATGATGGGAAACAGCGCAACTATATGAAAGCGCATGATATCGATGCCTTCAATAAAGCCAATCCTAATATCAACATCAATATCAGCTTTAAGCCAACTGCTGATGTTGATCGCCTCATTCAGATCGCTCTTTCTTCTGGCAAAGGTCCCGATATCGTGCCTACCCCCGGACCCGCGTATGCCCTGCAATATATCAATGCGAACTTGCTGCTCGACCTTAGTTCGTACGCAGACAAATACCATTGGAAGGACAAAATATCTCCATGGGCGCTCGACGCCGGACGCATCCATAACAAGCTTTACTCGCTTCCTGGCTCCTATCAGACACTCATCATCTACTACAACAAAACGCTTTTTAGTCAGAAGGGCTGGAAGGTCCCAACCAACAGAAGCGAACTAGAAGCCTTAGCCCAGGAAGCTCAGGGGCAGGGGATTATGCCTTTTATTGCCGGAAACGCTGACAGTCGACCCAGTTCAGAGTGGTATACGACCATGTTCTTCAACCACTATGCAGGACCACAAGCCGTCTACCAGGCGCTTACAGGTGAGATCCCCTGGACTGACCCGGTCTTTGTAGATGCTATTACCCTTCTACGCCAGTATTTCCAAAAAGGGTGGTTCGGTGGTGGCATCCAACAGTATTTTACCAATAAGTTTGATGCGCTAGACTCTGCCTTTGGCAAAGGGAAGGCGGCTATGGACGTAGAAGGAAGCTGGGCCTTCTCGAATTGGTCGTCCTATTTTGGGAAAGGAAACTCCGATATGGAGTATGACTGGTTCCCCATTCCTCCCTTGCGCGAAGGAGTACCATCCAATCTGTACGCGCTGGGGATTGGGTACACCCTCTCCATTAAGGCCAGCAGCAAGACGGCGGACGCGGCGGCTACGTACCTGGACTGGCTCTACAGCACGCCACAACGCGCCGTGCAAGAAACAGCTGACATCAATTATCCACCACCACCCATACCGCTCAAGGCAACGGATTTTTCCTCGAACATTGATCCACGAGTGAAGAACCATTACCTGGCACTCAATCAGGCCGCGTCTCAAGGGAATTTCGGATACACAACCTGGACCTTCTGGCCCTCTAAGTCAGAAGTCGTTGCCTATGAGAGTCTGGATAAAGTGCTCACGGGCGATCTGACGCCAGCGCAGTTCTGCGCGCAGATGAACGACACTTTCCAGAAAGAGCGGGCGCAAGGAGTGGTGCCACCAATTCCAAAGGGACGGATCTAATGTTGTCAAAGCAGGCTCATCGTCAAGCCTCGCGATCGATCACTGGCGCGCTCTCTTCCGAGCGCGTCAGCCGCGACCGCGCCCGGCGTAGCACACGCGGTAGAAAGCGGAAGCTGCTCGCGTGGGCTTTTATGCTTCCATTCTTTCTCGTCAATTTTGTCGTTGTCCTTGGGCCATCGCTCTCTACGTTCTACTACGCCTTTACCGATTGGTCGGGCATAGGTGTCGCTCACTTCGTGGGACTAGCGAACTTCGAGCATCTGTTACACGACGTTGATTTTCACCAGGCGCTGACCTATAACCTGCTATGGGTCGTCATGTTTCTGACCGTCCCTATCGCAATGGGACTTGTGGGAGCCTTTCTGCTCTCGCAAATCAAGCGCTTCCAGATGTTCTTCCGAGCGGTGTACTTCATCCCATACGTCATCGCCAGCGTCGTGAATGCCGCTATCTGGCAGCAACTTCTGGACCCACAACAGGGGCTAGCGTTTGTGCTTGATCGTTTTGGCATTCACCTGCTGGATAATGTCTACTTTTTTGGGGATAAGAAGCTCGCCCTGGCCTCGGTGGCCTTTGTCGATAACTGGCATTTCTGGGGCTTCCTTGTCGTGATCTACCTGTCGGCAATGCAGGCGATTGATCCCGAACTCTATAACTCGGCGAGGGTGGATGGCGCAAACCGCTGGCGTCAGTTCTACCATATCACGCTACCCGGCATTCGCCCAGTGCTAGGACTCTCCCTCTTGCTGGTAACGGTCTGGTCACTGCTCGTCTTTGAGTATCCCTTTATCATTACACAGGGCGGCCCGGCGGGAGCTACTCAGGTAATGACCATCCTCCTGTACAAAAACGCGTTCGCGCTCAATGAGGCTGGTTATGCAGCGGCGATGGGATTATGTGTGAGCGTTTTAGCGGCAATCGTCGCGTCCATCTTCGTTTTCATACGGCGGAAGGGGGTAGAGATTTGAAATCGCACGCAAAAAAATGGCAGCAACGTGTGTGGGGCTATTCGGCAGGCACCATCTATTATCTGCTCGCGATTGTGCTCGCGGTATTCTCGCTGGGGCCAGTGCTCGTCTTGCTCTTTAACTCCTTGAAATCTGATAGCGAGCTAGGGAGCAATCCCATCGGCCTTCCGCTCCAGCCGTTGCTAAGTAACTATGTCAATGCCTGGAATCAGGGAAATCTCGGCGTTACATTGCTCAATAGCGTCATCATTACCACCGGGACCATCATCGGTATATGGATTATTGCTGGGCTGGCGGCGTATGCCCTGGCTCATATGGATCTGCCGGGAGGAAATGCCGTTCTTCTGTATCTGGTGATCTGCTTTGCCATCCCCTTTCAACTCTTTCTGGTTCCGCTCTACTTTCTCTGGAGTTCCCTCAATCTGACGGACAACTTACTGGGGTTAATTATCATCTACTGGGCAATCAATAGCCCCCTGGCGATTATGCTGTTGCGCTCCTTCCTTATCAGTATTCCGCGTGACTTTAGCGAGGCCGCGCGTATTGATGGAGCGAACGAATTGCAGGTCGCACTCCATGTTGTGATGCCACTCTCGCTGCCTGGCTTCCTCACTGTTGGCCTCGTGGCTGGCTTCGCTGCCTGGAACGAGTTCATTTACGCTATTACGTTCATCCAAGACAACTCGCTCCTACCCGTGTCGACGAGTTTCCTTTCGTTTCAGCAGTCCTTTCACCGCTACTGGGGACTCACCGACGCGGCTGGCGTCATTGTCATGCTCCCGGTTATCGTACTGTTCCTGTTCTTGCAGCGTCGTTTCATCGAAGGACTCGCTGCTGGTGGTTTGAAGTAAGGTGCTCTTGTTGTTCTAGAAAGGTCTACACATGTATCGCGGTCTCTACGTCGATAAGCCTCAAAGTGTTCGTATTCATGAAGAGCAGGAAGCTCCCCTGCAACCACACGAGGTACGCATTCGTACCACATTTGCCTCCGTCAAGCATGGAACGGAATTCCACCTCTTTAGCGGAGAATCCCCGTTTCAGGACAGGCGCTTTGATACACAACGACGACTCTTCGTCAAGAAAGAGGAGGGGGAGCAGCCAGATATCTTCGCCCAGCACTTTGTGGGCAACATGGTTGTCGGGACGGTGATCGAGATCGGTCAGGGTGTGAGTAAGGTGCGCTCAGGAGATACCATCTATTGTTATGGGCCAGCCTGTGAGCTGGTCACAAAGACAGAGGAAGAAGTGGAGCTATTGTGCGCTCCCATGAGAGCATGGGACGCTATGTGCCTGGACCCGGCATTGTTCGCCTTCGCGGCGGTACGCGATTCCGGGGCGCGTTTAGGCAATAACGTCGTTGTCTTTGGCCTGGGAGCTATTGGTCTCTTCATTGTCCAGATGCTTCAACTCAGTGGTTGCGCCCACATCGTCGCGGTTGATCCGATTGAGAAACGACGCGCGCTCGCCAGGGGATTTGGAGCCACCACCGTTGTCGATCCAACTCTTGAGGATATTGGCCTGATCACGCGAGAACTGTTTGATGGGCAGGGAGCGGATATCGCCATCGAAGCCAGTGGTAATTACAACGCGTTACATGGCGCGATGCGGGCGGTTCGCAACTGCGCTCGTGTTGTCACGTTAGGCTACTACAAGGGAAGAGATGCTGTGCTCGAACTCGGAGCAGAGTGGCACCACAATCGGCTTGAATTGATCAGCAGTATGCCTGTCTGGAACAACCCATCCAGAGAGTATCCTCATTGGGATAGGCAACGCATCACACGCACTCTCGTAGACATGTTTCTGAAGAAGCGCCTGACTTCTGAAGGCATTATCGATCCTATCGTTCCATTCGCGGATGCCGCCACGGCCTTTCTCGACATTTATCACAATCCGGTCCATGCGATTAAACTAGGAATCAGTTTTTCGTCAGGAGGCGATACACAATCCTTGACAGCGAAGGGGGAGATGAATATCAGATATTGACAAAGTGTGCAAAAGCGAGCTAAAACTATTATATATACTCAGTTGCACAGTTTGCCAAGCAAATAGGTGTAAGTGTAAAAACCTTGCAGCGCTGGGATCGGGAAGGCCGCCTCAAAGCGAAACGAACCATTTCCGGGCGTCGCTACTATGATGAGGCTGATCTGGCTACGACGCTCAATCTCCCTCATCGGCCACCCATACGCCGAACGGTGGCCTATTGCCGGGTGTCAAGCCCCGCTCAATGACCGGATTTACAGAACCAACGGGCCGCCTTAGAAAGCTACGCAGCCTCCAAGTCACTGGCGGTGGATGAGTGGATCATGGAAATCGGGGGCGGCCTCAATTTTGAGCGCAAGCGGTTTCTTCGGCTCGTCGATGCCATTATCGAAGGGCAGGTTTCGCGCCTGCTCATTGCCCATCAGGATTGGCTGGCTCGCTTTGGCTTTGCCCTGATCAAGCATCTGTACGAGACTCATCACACGGAATTGGTTGTGATGAACATGGAGACACTTTCCCCCGAACAAGAGTGAGTGCAGGACTTGATGAGTATTGTCCACTGTTTTCGTTCACGATTGTATGGTCTCAGGGAGTACCGCAAAGCCTTAGAGAAAGCGCTCAAGGATGAAAACCGCGCACAAAATACGGATCAACCCGACGCCTGAACAGGTGGAGTATCTCAAACGTGCCTGTGGTACGAGAAGATTCATTTACAACTGGGGGAGAGAACAGTGGGAGAAACAGTATCAAGCGTACAAAGTGGAACAGGAAACGGTCCCCGAGGCCGAGCGCACGCTCACGTCCCCCAACGCGATGTCCCTGAAAAAGCAGTTCAACAAGATCCGGGAGCAGGAGTATCCGTGGACCTACGACGTGACGAAATGTGTGGTGGAAGGAGCTTTTGATGACCTGAAGAAAGCCTACGACAACTTCTTCGCAGGCCGAGCCGAGTATCCCAGGTACAAGAAAAAAGGGAAAGCGCACGAATCCTTTTACCTTTCCAATGACAAATTCACCGTCGGCAGCCATTGGATGTCAATCCCAGGACTTGGCCGCTTCCTTCTGGATCAGCGCAAGATCGAGAAAGGGCGAGGGAAACTGCTTCGCAAACTTGGGACCGTCAATCTCGCCGAAAAGCTGCGCTTTGTGGAGGAGGGAAAAGCGCCACAGCCGACGAAGAAGCGCAACCAGCGCAAGCAGGTCATCTGTGGGTCGGTCAAAATGCTGGGGGCAACGGTCTCCTGTGAAGCAGGTCATTGGTATGTGAGTATTCAGGTCGAGATCAAGAAACAGAGCCCTCCCACTCCCACGGCTGTCGTGGGGGTAGATGTGGGCATCAAGCAGGCTGCTGTGGTTTCCGATGGGCGGCGACTTGAGAACCAAAAGCCGCTCGAACACCATCTGGGAAAGCTCGGCAAGCTGCAACGAACCCTTGCACGGAAGCAGAAAACGAAAGACCCGGAGACGGGCCGAACCGTTTTCGGCAAAAATTATGAGAAACAACGGGTGAAGGTGGCCCGCGAGCACCAGAAGATCGCCAATATTCGCCGGGATGTCCAGCACAAGTTTACTAGCGAACTGGCACGGACCGCTGGAGTGATCGGCATCGAAGACCTCCATCTGTTGGGGATGATGGCCAATCGCAAACTGGCGAGAGCGGTGGCTGATGCGGCGATGGGACAACTCTTGCAGTTCCTCAAGACCAAGGTCGCCACCGCAGGAGGAGACGTGTTCATTGCCTCGCGCTGGTTTCCTTCCACCAAACGGTGTTCGTGTTGTGGGCATGTCAAAAAGCGCATGCCACTCAAACATCGTACCTATCAATGCCTGGTTTGTAAACTCATCCTGGACCGCGACCTGAATGCCGCGTTGAATCTTGCGTGGTTCGCCACCGACATGCTTCGCCAGCTTCACACCTAAAGCTGGCCGTCCTGGGTAGTGGCTACGACCGATGACGTAAAAGCGCCTGTGGAGTCAATGTGAGACCGAAACGGGAGGGCTGATCCAAAGGTTCCCGTGCGCTGGCAACTGACGATGAAGCAGGAACAACTGACCGCTTAAGGGTGGGTTCGCTCACCTTTGAGTATGAGAAAGGTAGCAGTAGGACAATGAAGTCTATACATGAACCTCTTGTTCAACAGGCAATTGAGGTATTGCGGAAGAACTGGACAGGGACCTTTACTAAGCCCGGAGCGCTTCTCTAGGGTCACCAGTGATCATGGGATTCGGCTTTCGTCTCCATTGGAACCGTCCACTATGATCAAGCACGAGCAGAGCAGGAACTACGCTCTCTTCCAGGGACAATGGGCCAATGGCTTGTTACCGCATATCATATTTGATCCTGACGCGACGATCAAATATTTTTCATCATTTGAGTTTTGGGAAACGGGGAGCAGTCTAGCAGCGGATAGGCCCAGTGACAATGATTATGATCGCTATGTCTACCTGGTCAGATTCTTCTCATCCAGGGATCACGATGAAGCAAAGATTCGTCTTGACTGCCCCTTCCTCGTGCAAGACGTGCTGTTCAATGCGTTGCTCTGCCAGGCTGACTGCGACCTTGCGGAGATCTCGCGCATCGTGGGGAAAGACCCGACATCTTTCGAGAAGTGGGCTGAACAGACATCCCAGGCGATAAATAGCAAGCCCTGGGACGAGGAGCACGGAATCTATGTTGATTTTGATCTCGTAGAGAACAAACAGATTCACGTTCAGAGTGCTGCTGGCTTGCTGCCGCTTTTCGCCGGAATTCCTGACACAAATCGGGCTCAACGCATGTATAGCTACCTCAACTCGCGCTCCTTCTGCGGCCTGGATGAAGCCTGTTACGCGCTACCAAGCTACGACCGATAGGCACCCGATTTCTCACCCAACCGTTACTGGCGTGGTCCTGTCTGGATAAATCTGGACTGGCTGCTCTACCATGGACTACGTCGTTACGGGTTTCTTGAATACTCGCAACGTGTTCGCCAATCAGTCCTTGATCTCGTTCAGCAGCATGGCTTTTATGAGTACTACAACCCTCTCAATGGGGAGGGGCATGGCACACACCAATTCTCATGGACGGCCGCTCTGCTGCTAGACATGCTCCAATGACGGTTATTCTTGATCGTTCTGGGCAATTTGAAATTGCTCCCCATGCTTTGTAAAGATAGACACTGTTTCCAAGGGGGAGCCCACAGCTTGGAGTTTTGAATACAAAAAAATCAGTGAACTGCTTGTGACAATTCACTGGTCGCAACGAAACCGACGGGCGACGAACCACCGGTCGCACCTGGCCTTGATCCCCATTGACAAGTTGTTTCCCGGTCGCGGTGATATTCTTGTCTACATGCCAAAGTCCAGTTCTGATTATGCTCAATCTGGCACTCTACTTGAACAGGCCCTTGATGCTCCAGTAGGCATTCCTTTATCGCAACGCCGCCCAGGCCCAAACACACCACAGTGGAAAATTCCCGTTTCCGAATGGCCGAATGTGGTACGTCGTGTAGTAGAGAACCAAGAGCCGCTGCGCAAGGTTGCAGATGATTATGGGGTATCATATGAGACGGTCAGGCGTGTAGTGAAGGCGACAAGAACAAGATGAGAAAAAAGGCCACTAGCAGAGGAGCCTTATTTGTTCTATAATAGAAGTAGAAAAGGTATGCAAGGAAAGGGCAACCAACAACTATAGCAGCTTCGCTTCCCTCTCCCATTCATACTATTGCTGATGTTGCGATGCAGATTGGCCAGGGTGAAGATCCCTGGTTTGCTCTCGGTTGCTTTCGCCATGACTGGTGGCGCTATGCCACAGATCATCGCCTGGAGTTGATAAGCGAACCATTGCCACCAGTTACTACGTCGGAAGGAAAGCCCTGGGTCGCCTTTTGCGCGGCTACCGTTAAGGAGCTTTGCTTGAGAACATCTTTTTCTTGTCCTAAGTGGCTTTACCAGAAGGAGTATGTGCTTGAAACTCCCTGGTTCTTTTCTCCTCAAGTATCGCAGCGAGGCTGGTTGCTCTGAGCAGCACCCGAACCATTTCGACGGCGGAATGTCTTCGTCAGTGAAAGTGTGCTTGAGAACAAGTATGAACTGCAACGCACCTTCGACGCAAAACCCAGATGGTCCATCTGGTCGGACCAGGATCTCCAGAAACTCTCCGAGAGAAGAGAGACGAACGCGTAAACACAAGCTCAAGAATGTTCCCAAGAAGCAACGAGTGATGGTTCTGTCAGAATTCAGATAACCCTTTGCGCGGAGAAGTTGAGACATTCTTTTTCATGAAGCCATGTTAGCACACTGCTCAGTTCTGTACCGAGTTGACAATACCTTTGTTTGTTATCTGCGCATAATAAATAGCTATAGCAAGGTGCACAACTGCGTCTCTTTCTTTTATGCTAAATACCCACCTGCTATACTAAGCGCGAATTGACATAATTAAATTTTATGTATTAATTGAAAGTAATAGCATGATAGGAACAATATTAGGTCACTATCGCCTGTTAAGCGAATTGGGTCGAGGTGGTACCGCGACCGTTTATCTAGCTGAAGACATTCATCTCCATCGCCAGGTTGCTGTAAAAGTCTTTGCACCCAACCCTCAGACATCTAATACAACAGAATTCCTTGCTCATTTTACGCGAGAGGCACGCGTTCTGGCGCGCCTGGACCACCCCCATATCCTCCCAGTGTATGAGTATGGCGAGCAAGGTACTTACGCCTACCTGGTTATGCCCTATATGCCTGGAGGCTCTCTTCGAGACTATCTGCAAAAACACCAAGGGCCGCTTCCTCTTGAGCAAGCACTCCTGTTTATCCATCAAATTCTTAACGCACTAGAATATGCTCATCAGCAAGGTCTGATCCACCGCGATATTAAACCTGGCAATATCCTCTTCAAAAATGAAGAGACGCTTATGCTCTCCGATTTCGGCCTCGTCAAGATTGTAGAGCACACAAACAATAAACCCCTAACGCAGGATGTCACACGCACAGATAGCTTTGCCATTAAGGGCACACCCGATTATATGGCACCGGAACAGATTCAGAGCCGGCCCGATAAAACGAGCGATATCTACTCGCTCGGTATAGTGCTCTATGAAATACTCACCGGGCAGCGCCCCTTTCATGCTGACGACTCTATGGCACTCCTGGTAAAGCATCTCAGCGAGCAACCACGTCCTTTGAGTGCCTTCAACCCTACTATCACGCCAATACTTGAGCGTGTCGTGCTCCAAGCTCTGGCAAAAGATCCTACATACCGCTTCCAGTCGGCCGCTGCATTTCGCACCGCTCTCAATGAGGCAGTAAAACCAGATTCTGCTGCCCCAGCCCTCACTGATATGCCTTCTGCCATAGTCAATGACTCCAGGCTACCAGCTAGTCCTTTCCAGAGGCAAATCGCCACCACGCCCACCTCCCCTGAACCCATGGGCGCTAAACCTACAGACACGAATTACTATACTGCCCCAACAGACCAGTCTCCCCCTATGCCACAGGGAGTCGTCCCTACACAGAAGCAGACAACCTTCGCCCCAACCATCCTCGCTTCATATCCTCCATCAACATATTCAACTCCTCCTCCCACGACGCGAACAACGAATCGCGTCACCGCGTTTACCTACACCTTAATTGGTATAGCATTGACTGCCAGTGTCTTTGCCCTCCTCTACAATACTGGCTACCTCAATAATCATGCAGCATCTCCCGCCAAACCAGAGGTCGCAATAAATACACCCGCAAGCGCTAGGTCAACCCAAACACCTTCAAAAACGCTACTCCAGCCAGCCGCGGCTGCCATTACCACTGACTGTCCGACAGGGAGTGTAGCCCGTCCCGCAACACTCCATCCTGTTACGCAAGGTAGCCATCGCCAGCTTATCTACATTGTGAATGAAGGACCAGACAGCGCACCAACGCAGGGAACGCTAAAACGTCGCGACGCCGACAATACAGTTAAAGCGACTCCCATCCTGGGTGAACCAAACGTCCATATCAATGAGGGACAGGTCACGCAGAATGGGCAATGGGTTGTCTATATCTTGAACAAAAATGGGATAAGCCAACTCCGTCTCCTACGAGTGGATGGACAGGAACAACAAACGCTGTACTGTGCCCCTAGTGGCAATCAGCTAGCTGAGATGCAGCTCTCCTACGACGGGCAGAAGCTAGTCTTCAATCAGTACCCTGGTAGTGGAGGCAAGCCACTGCTCTACCTGTATACTATGGGCACAGGCACGTTCCAGATGATCCTCCAATCACAAATGGCTCTGGCCTATAGACCTATGACCTGGTTAGATAATAATCGCGTCCTTTTGTCTTCTTTCATCCCAGACTCGGGTGCTACTCACAACGATCTCTATACCCTGGATATTACACGGGGCCCCAATCAGCACGATAGCAACCTGCAAAAGCTGCTTAGTCAGAACTGGAATTGCGGTAGCTTTGATGTAAGCTACGATAGCACAAAACTCTACGTTGCCAACTGCGGCACCAGCGATGGGCACACTCCCGTTGGACCAACGACAATCACCGTTCAGCCCTCAACGGGCGGTACCTCCCAGGTCATCACACATCTGGATCAAGCCGTTACCATGCTACGCGCCATCACTCCCACAACGCTGCTACTCATGGTCGAGAACGGCAGCGGAGATACCAGCCAGAATGGCCTTTGGCGGATGAATACTGATGGTACGAATCTCACGCGCCTCTCCAGGGATACAACTGGTGGTCAGTCACTCTGCCCCTTTTCTCAGTATGCCTGGTCGAACGTATCGCAAGATGGGCAACTCTTTGCGCTCCAGGAGGCCGATCCTCATAGCGCTAATCGTAAGATGTACTATGGCTCCCTCGATACAGGGGACCCAACCTACTTTGCGGATATCTCCGATGGCACCGATCTGCGCCTTGTAGGCTGGAGCCGCTACTAATTGGCGTACTCACAAAGTCCAGAGAAGAAAAAAGTCGCATGCATATTGTAGGGTCCATGTAAGCATGGACTGGAAGCCCACGATTCATCGTTGGCGTGCCCGCAGGCCGACACTCAGGCACTCAGGGGAGATCGCTGTGCTCGGGGGGGCAGAGCAAGCTCTGCCCCTGCTGATCTACGACCTGGAGCGGCAAGTCATCGTAGGGCTCGTCCCGCGACCCAGCGTCTTCCCTGTCCTCGCGTTAGGGCTCCAGCAGACGGGGAAATGGGAGCCAAGGGAGGAAGGGCTCTGGTTACGCACCGAGTACTGGCCGCCCAAACGGGACATCACCACCAGGCATCTCCCACCCCCTGCGCACCCGAGCCTGTCGCCCGCACAGCGAGAAGAGGCGATCACGCTTTTTGCAGCAGCCCGACATGTCCATCCGCAAGGTCGCCAGCGCTCTGGGTACCTCGCGGGGAACGATTCAGCGGTTGGTTGAGCAGGAAGGCATCGAGCGACAGCCGAATGACCATGCGCTCTAGAGGAGCAGACAGCGAGAGGGCGAGGCAGCATTTGCCTCGCCCTCTCGCTGTCTGCTCAGGCTACTGAATCGGGTGCAACCTCGCTATTGATATTGACTGGTATTGGCACAAGGAGTCGCTGTTGAGATGTAAATATTTCCCCAGTCAGCGGGAGGAATCATATTCTGGGCATTATCAACAATACCAACGACGCAAGATTTGCGCACCAAAACATTAGTGTTCTGGTAAATTGGAATCCAGGCAACATCGTTGATCAGTGCTTGCTCCGCTTGATTGTATTGTTTGAGACGCTCAGCCGGATTTTGATTGACGTCAGCTTGCTCCAGGAGGCGTTGATTCGCCTGCTGTTGAATGGCATTTGACGTATGGTTCTGTCCATAGTTCCCGGCATTCTTGGGCGAACCCTGGTCGAACAGCAGAGTCAACCAATTTTGAGGATCTGGATAGTCCGCAATCCAATCCAATGTGTGCAACTGGAGACCATTGGGATTATTGACCGTGGCGCTGCGTTCAGAATATAAACGCGTGAGTTCTATGTCATCAATCTTGACATTGACCCCTAGTGCGGACTCCCACATCTGCTGGAGCGCGGAGTACTCATTTCTCTTGTCCGCAGATCCTTGCGAGGCCGTGGTGAATGTGATGGGAGGAAGGTCAGCCAGGGTCAGGCCTTCTTCTTTTAAGCCCTGGTTAAACAACTGCCTGGCAAGCTGAACATCGCTATTTGTACCTTTATGGGTTTGTGATCCTGTCAAGTTGGCATTATAGCTAGGCATGCCGGATGGAACGATATGATTCGTCGGAATGACCATATCGTGAAAGACATTATGAGCGATGGCATCTTTATTGATTGCCAGATCGAAAGCTTGACGTATCTTGATATTGTCAAACGGCTTTGCCAGGTAGTTCAGGCTCAAGTAATAGACATCCAGCAAAGGCTGCTGGTGGAACTGTGTTCCAAGCTGAGATCTGGCGTTCGCAATCTGCGTCGAGGGGATGGGAGCTGAATCAACCTGGTTGCTCTGATACAGCTTATACGTCGTATCGCCCTCTCTGACGAACGGCATAACGACCTTTTTGAGCTGGGGTTTGGGGCCAAAGTACTTTGGATTGGGGACAAAATCGATCTCTTTGTTGTGAATATATTGCGAGACCATCCAGGGGCCAGACCCTCCAATACCCTCATTCAGATGATCGCTAAAATCGTTGCCATACTTATCGATCAGACTCTTTTCCACAACAAATGAGCACTGGTAGGTCAGCGTTTGGAGAAAATACGCAGCTGGTTTGCTAGTCTTGATAATGATCGTCTGCTTGTCAGGCGTCAGCAAACTATCACCTATCAGCGTTTTGATCTCGCCATGGTTGCGCCGCGCCGCATCTTTGATTAAGCCGAGATACGCGGGCGAGACGCTGGACTTCAGCGTCGGCTCAAGGGCGCGATCAATGCTAAAGGCAACGTCCGCCGAAGTGAGGGATTGCCCATCGCTAAATGTGGTGTTTGGTTTCAACTTGAATGTCCAGGTAATCCCATCTGGCGCCACACTATAAGAGGAGGCAAGCTCCCCCTGCACCTGGAGTTTATTATTAAGCTGCACCAGTCCTGAATACAGCATATTGTCAACGTTCAGGGCCGGAATTTCATTCGCGAGCGCGGGATCAAGGGTCTGAATATCCGAGTAGCCACTAATTGGCTGTACCAAGATTTGCTGATTCGCCGCGGCCTTGCTGTTATTCGTCGCGACGTTGGTATTGCCGCCACAGGCTGTCAGCAAGAGACCGGCGACAAGACCTAACAAAATGAGTGGTGGCAGCATATGTAGGCGTTTTCTGCGAGAATACATAGAGACATCCTTCTAATGAATTGGTAACCCAAAGGACACACCATCATGGTGTTACATGGCGGTTGCCGAAAGGAGCAGGAGTATGCGGTACGTATGCTCACTTGCGCCCAACTACTAAATGTCTCCTCACTGAGAACGACAAGAAACAGGCCCCACTTCCCGTTACGAGCAGGCGTCGAAAGCGATTCTACAGCGCCATCAGAAACCAGACTGAGAAGCACGGCAACACCGCTTGCCTGTCTATAATTAACATAGCCATTCGACAGAATATTCCCGTTACGTTGCCAGGCCAATGTGTACAACCTTTGTTTCCGCATTGATATCAAGATGAGTAATTCTTCTTGCTCGTGGTGAGGGGTGCGACTAATCAGGAGTGCAAATCGGTCTTTGCGTCGATGCCTGATCGTCTTCGTTTTCCCTAAAAACAGGAGCAAGTAAATCAGCACAAGAGCCAGATACCAAAGCATTGAGCCATGGGCGCCCTGGCTCGGTCGGATATTGTGGATGATTATAATGAAACGAGAAACAGCAACGTTTCGTTGAGAATTTTGGTGGGTACTGAGGGAACATGACGAGTGTGAATATCCTTCTTCTCCGAGGGTGGAAGGAAGTGTTGGCAGGTGGTGAAATAGTACCTTTCAGCGAAAAGGAGACGCGTCTGTATGGACGGTGATAGTAGTCAACCTCCCAGTTGTAGGAGGTATTGGTATCGTTCTACAGGCAAATCGCTCACAAACCGATAGTTCCTGCTCGAGTATGTCCTACTGTCGCTTTGCTGTTCGTTTTGCCTGTGGCCATCTTTCAAGTAGTACTGAAAAACGAGCAGTGTGAGGTGCTTCTCCCCTCTTCTTGCATAGGGGAACGTTGCCAGCATCAGACAGGAGGGTAATACCGTGGATAAGGTATTGCAGTTTGCTGATACGGTCATGGAACACGTCGTCGAGCCCGCCAAGTACGCCAGCCAGCCAGCCCCCTGGGTGACACTCGTCGAACAAGGTACGCAATTCCTCAGGGTTGTATGGGCGTGCTGTCAGATTGTCGAATGGATAGGTTTGATAGATTAGGCAGAACACCCCCCAGGCGAGCAATGGGTTGCTCGCCTGGGCGCTTGATTTCTCCAACCGTTGTGTCTTTCCTCATCGTATTCCTCGCAGGCAACACACATGATTTCTGCCCCTCTGGTATAGCCTGCTATAAGTTCTTCTAGATAAAGGCATCTATTAAAGGGTGGTCTATGATGTTCGTATAGATTCTCTCCTGGTACAGTGCTCCTGAAGAATGATAAAGCGAAAGGAAGAATAGACTTATGGATGCCGAGAATTTTTTAGAACCCGAAGTCGCTACTACTGCTATAATTACTGCCGCTCTCTTCTCTCCCAGGGTGCGCAAAGTCATTCGCAAAGGGGTTGTCTATGGAGCAGCGGGTGTGCTTGTTGCAGGTGATGTAGTGACTTCATTTGCCCGAAGCCTGGGGCGTGGTATGCAGGTAGCCGCCTCTACCGCAGCACAGCAGACACAGAACGCGGGAAGTCAGGGCCAGCAGGTCGGTGGAGAAACGATTGCAACATCAGAGGTTGAAGCGGCAGCGAGGGGGTCTACCCCTCTTGACAAAGCGGCTGCAAAACCATCGATACCGGACAAGGAAGGGACACAGTGATGCACCAGGAGTCAGGGGAGATGTCGGGGCGGTCGGCAATCGCAAGAGCTGATGAGGCCTTTGAGGTAATAGGACAACGTATTGGATTGCTCGCAGCACTCACCCGCCAACGTATTCAGCAGGCCATTGTGACAGCACGCGCGGAGGCTGATTCTGTGGATCACATCCAGGCTAAAGCACACGAGCCGACCAATAGCGATGCCGTAAACAATGATCGCATTCAACCTGCCTTGCCGAGAGCTGAAGCCGTGGTCGATAGCACGAGTAAGCAACTGAGCGACATAAGTAAGCGCGCTCTATTTCAGGCCCAACGGTTCGGCGCCTATCTACAAGAGGATATTGAGGATATCTTGGTAGATGCACAACATCTTCGCCAACAGGCGAAGAAATGATGCAGTAGCAAAATAATGAAAAGAAAGGGGGGTGCTTGTAAACGCTACACCTACAGGGGGCTAGGGGCTTATAAATAGCGTGCCTACCCGACATTCATGCACCTCTCCTGAACTTACTGACTGAACGAGTAAAGCGAGAATGTGTATGAGCGTAGCCGTTGTTGGAGAGCCTCTTATTCTTCATACCCTTCCAGGTCGCATGCGTGTTCACCTCCCAGGATGGTCAAAACAGGAAAGGCGTGTCGCAAAAGCGCGATTGCGCCAGATGCAGGGAGTCCAACGTGTCCAGGATAACGAGCTGACTGGGAATGTGCTGATCCAGTTTGACGCCACGGTCACGGATGAACAGACTATTCTTGAGGCGGTGAGCCAGCTTGAACTGGCGCAAATTCACATAGTGGAAGCGGAAGAAGCGGCTCCACGCTCGCACGCTGTAACAGAGCGGCGAGGCCGGCTTGTGCGCACACGCATTCCCGTTCGCGGCCTGGAGCGCGACCCCTCCCTGGCCCAGCGCGTACTAGAGAAACTCACTGAATTCCCAGGTATACGAGCAGAGGTGAGCCTCTTAACCGGGCGTGTGCTGGTAGAGTTTGATGAGCATCAGGCCGAACTGGATGATATCCTGGCGGCAATGATAGGTTTGGAGTTGCCAGAACTTCCAGGAGAGTCGAGCCCTACCTATCCCCTTGAAGCGGGGCCGCTCGTGCAAAGTGCGACGCGCTTTTTGGGTTCGACGCTTGGCCTGGGGATGTTGGCGGTGCGCCAGTTGCTCGGAGCCAAGGAGGAGCTGCCCGGTGCTGAAACAGCGGTACATGTTTCAAGCGTCATCGGCATCCTTCAGGGTATTCCCATGGTGCGTTATGGGCTACGCAGGCTCATCGGACGCACGGCCGCGGATCTTCTTGTCAGTCTGCCCAGCATCCTTCTGTTGTCACTGGCGAATAGTCCGCTTGGATTGGCCGTGATCGGCTCGGAGTCGCTGGGCCACCTCACTACCACGCAGGCGCGACGGCAGGCCTGGCAACGTTACCTGGAGCATATGGCGAACGCGCCAACGGACCAACCCGATGCCCTGATACATCTAGAAACAGGTGAGCGTACTCCTCTGGCTGCTCTTGTCATATCGGGAACTGGAACCGGCATTGGACGTGATGGTATGCCTTTTTCGGTCCTTCAGGGTGATCGCATTCCCGCGGGAGTACGGCTCTATGGTGGTCCATTCGCGCTCAAGCTTCAAGGCGCTGCCTCCTTTGACGCGTTCACTCCTCAACCTCGTCCAGCTCCCCTGACTCCTACCTCCTACGATCGCTATCAGCAGATTGTGGGTCCGTGCGTGCTTGCCTTTGCTGGTGTAACCGCTCTTTTGACACGCTCCTTGAACCAGACGCTGGCAGCGCTCCTCCTGGTCAATCCTCGCACAGCGTCTATCGGCCAGGATACCGCCGATCTCGCCGCTTATGCGCGATTGATACGCTCTGGAGTGACGGTGGTCAGTACACGCAAGGAACGGATGCTTCGTCTTCCGCAATTGCTGCTGCTCGATGGGGTACGCCTGCTGATGGACGAACTGGAGCTTGGGGGCGCCTTTCCTTTGGCAAAGGCACATGACATAGCGCAGTTGCTTGCCCACGCCGCTAGCGTCTCCATGGCCGCCGGGTCTCCCTGGGGCGATATCTTCAAGGACGTGAATTGTCTACCCGCAATCCTGGACGCTTTTGATGGAAAGGTGGCCACGGCTACGATTGACGGGCAAGGCTATACACTAGGTCCTGTTGAGAATTGGAGCGCGTTGCCAAATACCGCGAACTTGCGCCAGCGTGGCTACTATGTCCTCGTGCTACGCCGTGAGCACGGTGAGCAGCCACTTGGGATATTCGCGCTTCGTCCGCGCTTGGCACAGGGGATCGACTTGCTGGTTCAGGTCTGCCAGCGTTATGGTGTTGAGATTGGCATCCTTGCGGCTGGCGATCAGGTTGCGGTTGAAGCCTTTGCTAAGCGCGCGCATGTCGCGCTTTTCAATCAAGATGACGCGCCGACCATCATTCGCGCCAGGCAACAGCAAGGGGGGGTGGTGGCGTTTGTCTCTGATCACGCGGCCGCCGCAGAGGGTTTTGCCGCCTGCGATCTGGCGATTGGACTCAGCGATGGTCGCAGTCGGCTGCCAGCACGAGCGGACCTGATGGCTGGCGATTTACGGGCGGTCGTCGCGATCATTGAGGCGAGTGCGTGCCGTGATGCCGCTGTACGTGACGCTGTTGGCTTCTCTCTCCTCTCTAATCTCATCGGTGTTTTCTGGGGCTTGCGTGGTCTACCTGCGTTGAAGATTGCCTCCCGCGGAGTCCATCTGACCTCGCTCGCGGCAATTGCCGCGAGCTGGTTACGTTTACGAGGGGGGAAACGCTCCAGATCCGCTCTCGCGACGCTGGTCGATCCACATCCTGAGCGCTGGGGACACAGAAGCATCGCGGAAGTCCTCCAGACGCTGCAATCCTCCCCTTCAGGGCTAACGGTGGCGCAAGCGGAGCAACGGCGACGCCAGACGCCAGTGGTTGTGCCTTCTCACCGCCTGCTCTCGGCGCTCTGGGAACAGGTTCGCTCTCCCTTGACGGGTATTCTGGCCGCGGGAGCGGCGCTCTCGCTCTTCTTGGGAGCCACTGGCGACGTGTTTCTGATAGGGGGCACGATTCTCCTTAATGTCGCCGTAGGTGCCTGGCAACAACAGAAGGCAGACCAGGTTGCTGAAGCGTTGCAACATCTGGATACAACGAGTGTGCAGGTGCTGCGCGATGGGCAGGCGATGACGGTGGACGCTGGCGAGATTGTACTGGGAGATATCTTGCTGCTGTCACCAGGTGATCGTATTCCAGCTGATGCTCGCATACTGACTGCCCAGGGACTCGAAGTAGACGAAGCGGCTCTGACGGGCGAATCGCTCCCAGTACCAAAGCGCTCTGATGGGCTGGCGGATGCGAATCATATTTTGTTGGAGGGAAGCGATGTGACCTCTGGAACCGGATCCGCCGTGGTGGTAGCAGTCGGGCGCCAAACCAGGCTGGGAACCCTCAAGGCAGCTCTTGCTGCTGAAGAAGAAGTGCTCAATCCACTTGGTGTTCGCTTAAGTCAGATCTTGCGCTATTTCCTGCCGCTTTCTCTGGCGGGTGGGGCGCTCGTCGTCGGGGCTGGCTTGCTCTGGAAGCGCTCGCTGACAGCGCTTATAACCACGGGAGTCACGGTAGCCCTGGCGGCAATCCCTGAAGGGCTTCCCCTGCTTGCCAGGGTCGGGGAGGCCGGTGTAGCGCGTCGGCTTATTGGTCATAACGCAGTGGTGCGACGGCTCTCGGCTGTCGAAGCACTTGGGCGCGTGGATGTCGCCTGTGCCGATAAAACGGGTACGATGACCAGGGGGCGCCTGATGCTGACTCTAGTTGCTGACATGCAGCAGGAGGCGAGTGTGCCAGGGGAACTCTCGCCGGAGTTGAGACAGGTCCTCTCCACTGCGGCTCTCGCCAGCCCCCATCCAGATGCGCCGGATATGCGCGCTCATCCAACTGACGTGGCAATCATCCAGGGAGCATTGGATGCCACCCTGGACAATGAACTATATGTCGAGCACAGCGCGGAACTTCCTTTCGACCCCGTCCGCTCTTTTCATCTCACCGTGACGCGGGGGCGTTCCTGCCTTAAAGGAGCGCCGGAGGTGCTCGCTAAGCGTTGTCGCTGGATGCTTGTACATGGTGAAAAACTGCCAGTAGACACGCAAAAGCGACAGGAGCTGCTCACACGAGCCCAGAGCCTGGCGGAACGCGGTTTACGTGTTCTGATGGTGGCTGAAGGAAGCAACGCCAGTGTACTTGAAGATCCGCAAGACCTGACGGCACTCGGTTTCGTCTGCATCAGCGATCCACTGCGTGAAACCGTGTGCCCGGCGGTCCAGCGATGTCACGAGGCGGGGGTACGGGTCATCATGATCACCGGTGACCATCCCTCGACGGCATGCGCTATCGCGCGCGAGGCGGGCTTGCTGGTGGATCAGGGCCAGGTCCTGGTCGCGAAAGAACTCGCCGATCTTTCTCATGAGGAAGTCGACAGACGCCTGGAGCGGGCAGCCGTTATCGCGCGTGCAACCCCCTTAGATAAACTGCGCATCATCGAACACTTGCAACGTCGTGGGCACGTCGTCGCCATGACGGGCGATGGAGTCAATGACGCGCCCGCGTTGCGCCTGGCTGACGTTGGCGTTGCTATGGGTATTGGGGGAACCGAGGTCGCCCGGCAGACGGCCGATCTGGTCCTGACTGACGACGATTTTTCTACACTGGTGGAAGCACTTGTCGAGGGGCGTAGTTTCTGGCGGAATATTCGGCGTGCACTGGGGCTGCTACTTGGAGGCAACATGGGTGAACTTGCCCTGGTAGTTGGCGCAAGCCTGCTCGGCTTGAGTACACCGCTTACCGCTTCCCAGATGCTCGCAGTAAACGCAATCACGGATATCTTCCCTTCACTAGCTGTCGCGCTTCAGGGGCCTGAGCATCGGCGACTTGCTCATCTTAGTCGCGAGGGCACAGGCGCACTTAACAGAACCTTGCGTTTTGATGTGTTGCGTCGTGGACTTGCAACAGCGCTACCGTCACTGCTCTCCTATCTCATCACCCGGTTGACGGGTACCTTGCCACAGGCTCGCTCTGTGGCCTTTGCCAGCGTGGTGATAACCCAGCTTGCACAGACGCTTGACGCAGGGCGGGCTGAGGGGACACTCACCCCCTCGGTGCTGACCGCAGTCGGTGGTTCGGTTGGTGTACTAGCTGCCGCGTTCACTGTCGCGCCACTCCGCACGTTCCTGGGATTGGCCCTTCCTTCAGCTCTCGGATGGGCCTTGGTGGGAAGTAGTGCCCTGGTAGCCGTCGGCTTGAGCCGCTTGCTTATTCGGACAGAGGGAGGGGGGCAGCTCGGAACAGCCAGCGAGCATCTCGTTTGATCGGTACTGTCAACTTGCAAAGAGAATGCGACAGTTTTCAAGAAGATAGGAGAACACCATTAAATGGTGGCAAAAGACATACATTTCTCTTCCCTTGACACTGGAGAAGGAATGTTCTAATATAGACATGCATCATGCGCTTTAATCTATTGTAAGGGAAACTGTCGATGATTCGTGCGCACAAGATTCGGCTGCATCCTACACCTGAGCAAGCCAATTACTTCGCGAAGGCAGCGGGAACCAGCCGGTTCGTCTGGAACTGGGCATTGGCTGAATGGAATCGGCAATATGCAGCCGGAGAGAAACCGACCGCTTTGAAGCTCAAGAAGCAATTCAACGAGATCAGGCGGGAACAATTCCCCTGGACGTGGGAAGTCACGAAGAATGCTTCGGATCAGCCTATTCTGGACCTGGGCAAAGCCTTTACGGCGTTCTTCGAGGGCAAGGCTCGCCGTCCCAAATTCAAGAGCAAAAAGCGGAGTAAACCGAGCTTTTATCTCGCGAACGATCAGATGGAACGAGGGGACCACCGAGTGTGGATCCCCAAACTCGGATGGGTGAATATGGCGGAGAATCTGAGATTCCAGGGAAAAATCACCGGGGCACGGGTGACGCGCACAGCGGATTGGTGGTTCATCGCGATCACCGTCGAAGTTCCAGATAAGCAATCAGCAAAGCGACCCGCAGCCATTGGCATCGATGTGGGCTTGAACCGATTGGTCACCTTGAGCACCGGAGAGGAATACGAAAACCAAGCATTTCTCAAAACGGCACTGGGGAAGCTCCGTCAAGCGAATAAGCGGCTGCATCGCAGGAAACAGGGATCCCGCGAATCGGGAGAAAGCCCGTCGGCAGGTCGCACGCTTGC
Organism: Ktedonobacter sp. SOSP1-85; assembly: GCF_016587415.1. Lineage (GTDB taxonomy): Bacteria > Chloroflexota > Ktedonobacteria > Ktedonobacterales > Ktedonobacteraceae > Ktedonobacter. Next base: position 1,906,182 of record NZ_BNJI01000001.1, read on the forward strand.
ACTACCGTATCACTTGCATGCGAGAGGATGTGCTCCACAAGCTGACCACCAGGCTCGCTGACTGTTATGGGATCATTGGGATTGAAGACCTCAATCTCAAGGGATTGCTCAAAAATCGCAAGCTCGCTCGCTCGTTCTCTGATGCCTCGCTCGGCAAGCTCTTGAACCTGCTCACCAGCAAAGTTGAGCAGCGCGGGGGACAGGTCATGAAGGTGGGGCGCTTCTTTCCCTCCAGTAAGACCTGCCATTGTTGCCGTTGGAAGTGGGAAGACATGGCGTTGTCTGACCGCATTTTTCTCTGCCAAAACCAGAAATGCGCCTATTATCAATTTGAACAGGATAGAGATTATAACGCATCTCTGAACATTCTGCGCGAAGCCCTTCACTTGATCGGGCTGGTTGATCAAGTCGTCAGCGGTACTGGCTCGGACGCGGACGTGAACTTGGTTATGGACGCGGGGTAAGACCAAAAATGCCCAGGCATTGAGGCACCTACGGATGAAGTAACAACAACGAACGATGCAGTAAGGCTGTGCTTGCATACGTTTTACTACATTTATCGGAGCAGGAGAGCGGAAATGTCAGAACCGAGAACGGTACATGCTCATTTTGGCGAATTGCTCAAAAGCAGAGCATTGCCGGAAAACTGGCGAGACCTCATACGCCGCGACATGATGGCCAAGGCCTTCGCCAATACAGCCACTCCGGAAACCGCCGAGCGCGAAAAAGAGCGCCTCAGACTCAAAAAAATCGCACGCTCGAGCAGCACAGAGAAGGGTATATCGAGGATGAAGCGTTTGATGGCGAAATGGCTGCTATCACCCTCGCACTCAAAAAGCTTGATGTTCCGGACGTGGGTGGAGTCATCTACGACGAGGTGAGAGAAGCTGGTGAACATCTCCCAGCCATGGCCGCCTTGTGGGATGTTGCTACGCCCAAAGAGCGGTATGAAATGGTGACCATTCTCTTGGAACTAGAAGGGTTCTATTATGATACCGAATTGAAGATGATTGCCCCACTCAAACCTCGTCCAGCATTTCTACCAGTGCTGAGGCTGCTTGAGGAAGTGACTGAATACGAAGAAGCCACCGGGATGTTAGTCACATCACGGTGGCGACGGCGGAACCGACGGGATACAAATTATCTGCAACACACTGCGTGACAGGTTGCTATTTCAGCTTAGCGGAAGGGCCGCCATATGGATAGACGATGGATGAGCTGTCGCCAGGATAGACGATGGATGAGCTGTCGCCAGGATAGACGATGGATGGGCTGCCGCCAGGATAGACGATGGATGGGCTGCCGCCAGGATAGACGATGATAGGAGCGAGTCCGCCCAGGATAGGCCATATCGAGGCGGCTAGCGCCATCCGAGTAGGCGACCTGGGGGGTCGAATTATGCGGAACGGCAGCGGGGGAGCTAGCACCATCCGAGTAGGCGACCTGGGGAGTCGAATTATGCGGAACGGCAGCGGGGGAGCTAGCACCATCCGAGTAGGCGACCTGGGGGGTCGAATTATGCGGAACGGCAGCGGGGGAGCTAGCACCATGTGGATAGCCGATAGATGGATGTAATGAGGGTGCATAGTGCGTTGCCGCTTGCTGGGTGATAGCGAGGGAGTGGGCAAGCAGGATCATGCTGGCCAGGAGAGCAACGATGAGGAGCATTCCCTGCAGTTGTCTATGGTGTTGACGAGCGTACATGATGATTCGTTGTATGTGCAGTTGGCTATAATGTTGACGAGCGTACATGACGATTCGCCGTATGTGCAGTTGGCTATAATGTTGACGAGCGTACATGATGGTTCGTCGTATGTGCAGTTGGCTATAATGTTGACGAGCGTACATGATGGTTCGTCGCATGTAATGTAAAAGATGGGACATATCTGCTCCTTTCGTTGGTCGTGTAAGGACCATGAAACGGGACGCATGGTGCTATCCCAGAGAAGTTTAGATAACCTCTATATTTCAATTATAGTGGGACATACTTCCCCCTAATTGGGTATGTACTTGAACACGCTGAACCCACGGGTTGCGCAACGAGATTGCAGCAGCACACAGTTGATAGAGTGCGAAACGGCTTCAGAAGCTATCTTGGCCACAGCATTTGCTTGTTGACGATAGGGGGATGTTACTTCTTCACAGAAAGCATAACAGCAATGAAGGACGTTCGAGAGCCACTTCAGTCATAGGTACATCTCGTTGCGTATCCCGTGGGAGTAAACAGGTCAAACTTAAAATATGGCATGTTTGCGGGCATAAAAAAAGAGCCGATGGCCGGAGTCGGCTCAGCTTGTTTGCGGGTGTTTGTGGTTGCCCTCCAGGCGCTTAAAGTCTAGGTTCTTTGTTTGCTGCTGTTGGCAATTTCTTGTATGCACAGGTTTTCTGATATCATGCTAAACTCATCAGGTCATGTCGTACCGCATTAAAAAGCAAATGTTGCGAACTTTGCAGAAAGAAATGATCACCCGGAAGCATACGAACGGCAAACAGATCATCCCTCTTTATTTCCTCGCCCTGTATCCCCCTCTAACGCTTCTAGAACATTAACCCTATTAAACGGGACATTCGATCTTGCTTTTCGCAACATCGTTTGAATTGCTGAGTATTAAAGATACGGATGAACCGATTTTACAGGCCCCTGAAAATAAAAAGTCAACTATTAGCTCGTTCAAATTGAACAGAGCTGAGATAGCCCATAGTAAAGCTTTCCGCACTGGGCGGAGAAAGCTTCTCCTATTGCATCAGACAAATGGCCCGTTTGCGCCCCTAATGAACACCTCGCTTATTGTTCTACGACTTTTCCTTCTAGTTTAACCGGCTCTTCCAAACCAGAACAATTACAGAAGAACAACGCTTTAGATGCAGTCTGAGTGGGGGAAAGAGGCGTTTTTATTTTAAGGAAAAGGCAAAAATAAGATACAATGGTGAAAGCATACGCTATTTTTTATCTAGAAGGAACAAGACGTTGCGCCTGCTATTTCAAAATGGACACATTGTCGCGCAGTTCAACGTAATATGGGAAATTTCGTTGCTGATGGATCTCTCCACCAAAGGTATAGATTGGACTTCGGTCTACATGGAGGGGAAAGGAGAGCCAATTGGCCGTATTCACACAACGACCCATGAGGTTCAAATATTTGCAGGCAATGACATAAAACATCGACAAGTCGTCGTGCTCGGGCCAAATTCCCCAACCTCCTCATCGCACGACTAGGCAATCTCGGTATTACAAGCCAGCGTTCGTCAATTCTTCTTTCAACGCGCGCAGGTTGCGGTTTTGCTCATGCAACGCTTTCATGTAACTCGTCCATACCTCATGCTCACCGAGTCTTTCGTACAACGCACGCACCTTCGCAAGATACTGGCTAGCTACCTGATAATTCTGACGACCACGCTGAGCGATCAATCGTTCAGCGTGCTGCTGATACAATTCAATGGCCTCACGCGGTCGCGTCTCTTCGGCAGATCCGGCAACCTGGAGAGCAATGTTGCCGAATCCATAATATCCATAGCAGGAAGATTCGTAGGCATAACCATAGCTATCCTTCTTTGCCATCCCTTTCAGCAATTGCAAGGCGTGATCGATGTCCCCTTCGTCTAAGGCAATCTGGATCAGGAGCGTGGCATTCTTGCCTTGCTCCAAAAAAGCGAGTAACTGCGGTTGAAGTGTCTCCCAGCAATTGAGCTTCCTGGCGAGATTGCGGATCTCCCGATAGCGATTGAGAAGTGGCTGCACACGGAACACCATTTCGGCCATCTCCAGCTCAGCACCAAGATTCTCCCTGTCCCGATAGTATTTTTGCAGCCATTCCAGGAGGTGGAGAGCCGGTTTCTCCTGAACACGGGTTTTCATCAAGCGCTCAGCTTCGGCATCTTGTCCATGCTGGATGAACAGATCGGCCAATCCGAGGAATACAAGATCATCGACCTGCCGCGTCTCCCTGGTGGCCTCGTCAATGCGCCCAAGTGTCAAAAGCCGATCAATCAGGTCAGTAGTGCGCCCGGTTTCGCGACAGATGCGCAGGTAAGCTTCGTCGTCGAGTGTCTCTTTTTCTAGATCCAGCCAGAGCTTTCCATAGGCTTGACGCCGTGAACCAGTGAGTGCTTCTTCTTCTCCGCCCAGAATCTTGCGAATCCTCGTTGCGAGTGTGTGGCATTCCAACGGCGTGGTGTAGCGGACAAGTTGATCAGCAGCGCTGGAATCAAAGCCGTGCCCATCATCTGCATGCAAGTCATGCTGATAGATCTCAAACAACACCTCGATGCTCTTCTCACGCGCCACTCGATCGGTCCGTTCGTTCGCCAAAATGATACCCAGCGCTTCAATACATTCTGTGACAAACTCCTCCAATCCTTCCTCTTCGGGATAGTACCCTTCTTCTTCATGGTAGCCATCGTATTCAGCTTCTTCTTCGTAGTAGAGGTGAGACTGCTCAAAGATTTCTGTCACCAGCGTTTCATAGATGGTGGTCGCACCAAGATAGTCCCGTTGTTGTGTCAACTTCTCGGCGGCCTCTTTTACTGCTTGCAATCCCTGCGTAATACGTGGAATATCGCGTTGAAAAGCGTCAGCCACCTGACGACGATAGATCGTTGGATGGACTGAGAGGATTTTTTGCGCCGGACGAAGGAGGTAGCCATCAGGATGACGCACCCAAAATTGCCGCATATGCCAGGGATACTCGGCGAGTGGGCGCACGATGTCAGCCTCAGCCTGTTGTGCCTGATGATAGATGGCATCGATGTTCTCTACCAGAAGGACGATCTCAACGCCACTGCCTCGCTGCCCTGGTGGAATAAGGTGTGAACGCTCGGTCTCCCAGTATGGGGTATCGTCTGCTGCCAGTTGAATACAGGTCTCATCACGTGACAATTCCGCATATTCATTGGCGTCGCGGGCGGTAACATGAAAACCCAGGACGTTCTCAAACCACGTGATGGATTGCTCGAAGTTGCTCACACAAAGCTCGACCCAACTTGCTCTGGTCATTGTTCAGTCACCTTTCACCTGTATGTTGCAGTCCTGATGCAGAGAGTATATCCTGGAATGTTTTCACTGTTCTGTTCGTTTAGAGTTTGCCAGTGTAGGTTGATGACCAACCAAACAGCGCGCGCAAGCGCTGGCCCGGATTGAACTTGAAAACCCAGCTTTTCGGCTCGGGGCGAACAAAAAAGCCGCCAAAACCTGGCAACGTGACGCTTTCTCCCGCTTTAAAAGCCTCATACAATATTTCAATGACGCCATCAACCCAGGCTGTTGCTGTCGCTTCATCCGTGTCCATACGTGTAGCCAGCCGGCGGGCAACGTCTTCTTTCTTAATCCGTTCTGCCATGAGATCTTCTCCATCTTTCACTCAAGACAAGCAGAAAAGCGCTTTCCATTTGATTGTTGCGTGGTACTTTGTCCTCTCTGCTCATAGCAGAGTATACCTTGTACGCTCATGCAGCAAAGCATTGCCCTTTCTCCAGGTTGCTTCGCACAGGTTGTCTGGGGAGAATAGCCCTATTGTAGTATAGCAGACGAGATGTGGGAGATGTGTTCTGATGAGGCAAAAACCGAGTGCGTGATAGCAAATGCCCGCTCCCAATGTTGTGTGATATGCTGTAATGGTCTTGAAGCGAGAGGTGGAAGGGGAGTCAGTGAAACCGCTTGAGTTTCTGACTGATAGACAGGAAGCGAACTCCATGAGGAAAGATTTGAGCGCTCCTTCTCTGGCAATAGCTGTCGCTGTTTACGTACCAGAACAATACGCCAGACTCTTAGCCACGGCAGAAGACGCCAGTGATTTGGAGACAACCTGGCAGGAGTGGTACCACGTTTTGCAGGACACCAAGCAAAAGATGGCGGCACTTGGTATGTATCCGATTGATATGACTGTTGATGTGGACGAACTAGAAGCCTATTGTCAGCGGCAGGGGCTTCCCAATACGAGTAGCACACGTGCTGAGTATGCCGCTCACCTGTTGTCTGAGCAGCATCAGCAACAAGCACAACACCAGCAACAACGGCCATCGCAGCAGCAGCGAACGAAGAAAAAGAAGCGCCGAAGGCGATGAATGAGAAACTATCCTGTTACTGGTGTTGCCATGGTTCGCCTGTTGCTACGCGACTAGGGGAAAAAGAATGGCTCGTCCCTGATAGAGACCAGGCACTCATCTAATGGCAGGTCCGTATACAACTCTACCCATTGCCCAGTGTGGCGTGGAAACGAGAGGTGAAAGCGATTGTCGCGCGAGTACTCCATACGCGCTCATTTTACCTCAAAACTCGCTACCCGTGCATCTGGATCTGGAACACGATAGGTTGCACAGAGATAAAAATAGCGCTGATACCACTTTCCATACAGATCGACGATATAATTGAACTGTGGATTATCAGGTGGCGGTTGGATATACTGTGGCTTCAAAACCGTCTCGATTAGATCATTCGCCTTTGTGCTAACTTCCGCTTTGACGGCTTCTGGTACTCCACCTCGAGTTGGCATTGAACGAGGTGTACCGAACATCCATGGTGGTTGTTTCTTTGTCATGCACTTTTCTCTCCTGCTCTCTCATAAGACTACCACATGGCATCAGAAAAGCGGTGGAGATACCAGCATTGGCACTGAATCATCGTGAAATATCTATTCAGAAGTCCAAGAGCTTGCCAAAAAAGACTAGAATGGATACAGTAGAAGCATCACATGGCAAAATGACTCATCCTACCTCGACAGGAAATTCAAGCAGAGCAGGGAGAATCATGTCGAAAAAATAAGGAGAGCAAAGCAAACAAGGCGAGATCAACAAGCAAGGCCGGTGAAACAACTTCAACAACAGGAGCCATTGTCTTTTGAGCAAGTGAGAGAGTACCTGCACGAATTCAAAGAAGTGGTCACGTTTCAGCGAGTGCCTATAGAAAAATAGCCCCTGGAAAGGTGGGAGATAGTTTTTGGAGATTATGAAGGAGTTCATTATGCATCGCACGTATATTTTCACCGGGAATAGCATGCTGATAAGCAAGGTGTTCCAGAACCGGCCCTGGTGCCTCTCCTAGCTCTTGCTCTACCAGTTCAGGCAATTCAGCATGGTGAGCAATGCGCTGCATCATCTCATAGATGACGGGAAGGCGTATCGGATCTTGGGCTTGATAATGGTCGAGATACTGTTGCCAGTAGTTTTCTAGAAAAGGCGCACGAAACGTACAATCCGCTGCATCGATACCAAAAAGCACATTTCCTTTCACCATTGCCTGGTGGATATCTCCAGTTCCACAATAGTAGTGTAAGACATCGTGACGCCAGAAATCCTCTGCATTGGGAACGAAATGGGTTCTCCTACGATACAGTACTGTTTTTGTGGAAACATCAATCCTTCTCGGGAAAAATGCCTCTGGCTCAAATTGGATAGCAGCGGCAACCAAATCAGTATGGGGTGGCGTAACAGCCCAGAATACATGTTGTTGTGGCAAATCGAGTGTGCGCGCTATTCTATAGTAGAGCCGTTCATGGATGGCGTCGCTGCCGACTTTGAGAAGATACACAATAGGAGCTTTTCGTCGCTGTTCCCAATCCTGAGCAGTTAGACCGACGGAACGCGCTGCTCCAACCCAGTAACTCAGTCCCCCTTTGGAATATTTGGAGACATAATAGGGGGTAATGTCCACCGGCGTTTGATCATCAAGGGGCCAATTCCAGGCTGGCTGTTCTGGCTGACGCGTCTGTGATGATATCTCCATCTGTCCTACCTGTTCTTTTCCTTTTTGGTTTGCCGTTTCACAAGTAGAACTGTACACTGAGAGCTCCCTGTGCTAAAGCAACGGGGGTTCCAAGGGTTCGTTCCACGCTTCGAGCCAGTCCCCTTTGGTGAGACCTGCTCGCTCTTGTGGTGGTTCGCCTGGACTTTTGGGCAGACGCGCTCCGGCTCGGGAGATGCCCAAGCTTTGGGGCAGGCTCTGCCCCTCTTTCGCGCGTTGACGAGTACGCTCGTGTGCTGCCCGCAGGCGCGCTTCCGCACCATCCCAATACCCCTGGTATCGGGCACACGAGGGAGTTGGATCTGCTGGATCGAGGTAGGCGGCAAGAAAGGCGGAGTAGAGGTCACGTTGCGCGGGACCCACGCCACATGCACACTGATGCCAGCGCTGAGAGAGCGGCTTCTTGACCCGTCTGCCGCAGCCGTGGCACCATTGGCTCAATGCCGTGGTTCGTGTGGGAACTTCCACCAGGGTGCCGCCCGTGCTTGCAACGGTGCGTCTCAAGAGTTCCACAAACATCCCTGGTGCTCGCAGTCCCACGCTCTTGCCAAACTGCTTCTGCCACGCCTTGTAGGAAATCTTTTCGATGATGATGGTGGTGCCAAGCTTCATCACTTCATGCACCTTGCGGCCATGCAGGCTCTTGCGGTGCGCTGCCAGCTTGCGCTCTCTCGTCGCCTTTCGTCGTCGGGTGGCCTGGTAGCGCCTGCTCTGCTTCCATTGGAGCTTCTTGTTGCCCTGCTTCTTGATGCGCCCCTTTTCGTCGTAGTGCTCAGGATTGGCCGCTCGCCGCTGCCGATCCATTTGCCGCTGCAACCGACGAATGGCACGGGCCTCGGGAGCAAGTTCTGCACAGAAGACCTCCAGGCTCGCCTCCCCTTCCTGGGGAACGAGGGCCAGGGTCGAGGGTCCCCAATCCCCTCCGACGGTGCCCGTGCCAATCGTGTGTTTAGGCTTGTGGTGAGGCTTACCCTCCAAGGCCAGTTGCACCACGTAGCGATCGCCCTGCGCATCAGCACCGGCTGCTCTGGGGCTACTGGCGGGACGTCGGATGAGGCGAACATACTTGATGCGGTGCCTCAGCCCATGCGTGACCACCTCATCCTTCCAATCGATGAGAGCGGGCAGCTGGTCCCCGTTCCAGAGCACAAAGCCCGCGTTTCCAGCTTCGGGCGCCTGCAAGACAAAGCGGAGACTGGTATCATTGCGCTTGTTCTCGATGTTGGAGAAGCCACGTCCTCGACTCTTAAAACGCACGCGTTTGGCCTTGCCCAGGCAGACGCGATTGAGGGCGCGGTACGCCCGGGAGGCCAGCGTTTGTGCCAGCACCGCCTCGATGTGCTCGGCAATCCAGCCCACGCGCAGTCCTTTGACCGCTTCATGCAAGGCCGCCTCGGTGAAGCCATACGTTTTGCGCAAGGCGGAGAAGGCGGCGGCCCGTTCGGCTTTCTGGGTGCGAGGAAGGGTACGAGCCACGTGCCAAGCAGGGTCAGCGCGCATGCAACGCAGGCGCTTTTGGCCTTGGGAGAGGATGGCATTGTAGAGCTGACGGGCGGCTTCCAGGTGGGCACGCAAGCGGGAGGCTTGCCCTGCATTGACGACCAGGGGCAGTTCGAGCAGGAAGGTGGGGGTGGCAGGCCGTTTCTCCTGCTGTTCCTTCTGCTTGCGTTGTCCCTGGCATTTCTTTGGCATACCCGCTCCTCCTTCAATCTCGTACGTGCGATCGATCCTAGCACGTCTATTGTACCAGAGAGTCACAAAGAACGCAAGTTCTAAAAGGCTGGCTTTTTCCGATCCTCACGCTCACGCGGGGGTGGCGATTCATCCCCGGCATCAATGACTCTGTTGAAAAATTTTATCAGGTTGTCCTGACGAGGGAATCACTATCTGCGAAAGAGGCATGGAATGCAAAAATGGGCAGAAAAGAGAGCGAACTCACCTGAAAAATGACTGTCAAGGTGCCTCTTTCACGCCTTAAATACCGCTTGTGCTTATTCCTCTTTCTCGACAACTTGTCCGGACAAAATTTCCCAACAGAGTCATCACCGACCAGGGCATTCTCACCACGGTCTCTGTAAAAGACAGGAACAGACAAGCTCATGGATTTTTCCTGCGCAGTACCTCAGCCGTTCAACCTGCTGTCTGCTTCAGAAGCGATTTCAATCGCACCAGAAATAACACTGCAGAGCCCGATTTACCAACGAGAAGAGAAACCAACATCTCAATAGCAGCCACTGGATTGGAAGAGAAAGGAAAGAAAGGGAAGCACCCGGGAAGCAATAGCAATCCCGGGTGCGACAGCGGAACCGGCGGAACCGACGGGCGACGAACCATCGGTCGCACCTAGGACTCATCCCTCTTGACGTTCTCTGCTCGGCGAAAGATGCTCTTCTTGTGTGTCAAGAGCAGCCAAGCGAAGCTGTTCCAGATCATCCTGTTGAGGATGCTCTTAGCAATCCTGCGATTGTTTCCCGATCACAACTTCGCCCGGGACCACATCATCCCCAGTGGAAAATTCCGCACGTGGAGTGGCCAACCGTGTTACGACGCGTCACAGAGAATCACGAGCCACTGCGCAAAGTTGCAGAAGATTATGGAGTCTCACACGAGACGGTAAGACGTTTAATCAACGCTGTACAGAAGAGAACAAGCTAATTTATTCAACCTGTGTTCCTGATTGCATCAGTTTTGTGATATCTTGACGCGACGCCTCAAGTATCCAGTTTATCCACAACCTACCTTGGCCTCCTGAGCAGTATGACGTCATACAGCTCAGGGTTAGTTTCAGGTCATAAGAAACATTAAGGGAATAATACACAGGATATAGTTAAATACAAGATTCTGAGTTATGAACATGAGAGAGCAGTCATATAGACTAACCCCTATGCCTTACCATTATCCGTTCTTCTGCTGCATAAAGAAATGAGCGACAACTTCAGACTCCCCTTACCTCTCCCTCGAAGAGCACATTATCTGACGCAGCTACTGCTGCTCGTCTGTTAGGTTTGAGCAGCGATCAGACATGCTGCTCATGTTCAGTTGCTTGTTGCTGGTCGTGGCACAGAAGTCGTTGCGGCTGACAACCGTGCCTTTGAGTTCATCACAGCTGCCATTTCAGCTCGATCTCTGCAATATCATAGTACAAAAAAGAAATTGGTGGTATACTTATCGCCACAAAATAGAATAGTACAGAGCTTTCAATTGCTTGAAGCAAAAGCTGATGGAAATGCTTAGGCGATTGTAAGAAAAAGATAGATCGGCTTGCATTGTAAAAATACAGAATAGATTAAGATAATGCGGAGTTTATAACAGACATGATAGGAGATAATAAAGCACAACTCAATGAGGTGGCAAAACCATTTCGAGTTCTTTCTCTGGACGGTGGTGGTTCTAAAGGCGTTTATACATTGGGAGTCTTAAAAGAAGTGGAAGCAGCCGCAAATGCACCATTATGTGAGGTTTTTGATTTAATTTTTGGCACGAGTACTGGCTCGATAATCACCGCCCTAATTGCACTAGGCTACAGAATTGAAGAAATCGAAAACCTTTATTTCACTCTTATTCCAAAAATTATGAGGCACCGTTTTAGTAGAGAGCGTACTAAAGCTTTGAAAGCTGAAGCAGATAAACTTTTTGTAGATCAAGACTTCTCTGCGTTCAAAACGCTTGTCGGGATAGTTTGCACTAATTATGACTTTGAGCGCCCAATGGTTTTTAAGAACTCTGTCCAGCAATCTCATGGGCGTGCAGCAACTTTTAAACCGGGGTTTGGCTGTACAATTGCGGAAGCGGTGGTTGCTTCCTGTGCAGCTTATCCATTCTTTGAGAAGGTTAAAGTAAAAACAGAAAATCAAGGAGAGCCGTTATTAATGGATGGCGGTTATGTGGCAAATAATCCAACCCTTTTCGCTCTTGCTGATACATATCATGCTTTAAATAAGGATACTTCAGAAATTGCAGTTTTGAGCGTAGGAGTCGGCAGCTACAATGAACCGAAACGAAGTATTTTCCACCAGATCATCTTCAGGTTTTGGCCATTTCGGCATATCGCAAAGATGTTCAATATAAGCTCAGGAACAATTGACCAACTGAGAATCGTTCTATTTCCTCAAGTGCCGTGTGTTCGTGTGAGTGAATCTTATCCTCAGCCAGAATACGCAACTGATCTATTGGAAGACGATGTACAAAAACTGAGAAAACTCCATTCTCTCGGAAGGGAATCGTTTGCCAAATACGAAAGAGAGATCAGAGCAACACTCAAAATTTAAGGATATTGCACAATGACCATACCAGAATCGCAACTCGAAACCTGGTCAAAGCAAGGCTCAGTAGCTCAATCAAGTGCCACATACCAGATAACCCGCAAAGCGCTTTTAGCTTCAGAAGCTGCGTATGCGAATAAAAATTTTGAAGTGTTCCTTCAGGGTTCATATGGAAACGATACAAATATCTATGCCGACAGCGATGTGGACATAGTTATGAGGCTGGATTCCATTTATGGTTATGACATAAGCGATCTGCTACCTGAGCAGCAAGAGGCATTTCGACAAGGTTTTAGTGCCGCTACCTACACTTTTGCTGAGTTCAAACAAGAGGTGATCACCCGCCTTTCAAATGCTTTCGGTCCTGATAACGTGACACCTCGAAACAAGGCAATTAGAATCAAAGCAGGCGGGTCTCGGCGCAGCGCCGATGTGGTGGTTTGCTATCAGTATCGACACTATCTCCGGTTTAAAAGTTCAAGTGATTATAAATATATTCCAGGCATTATCTTAGCCAGTATATCAAACGGCTATATTATAAATTATCCGAAACTACACTCGCAAAACGTTACGGCGAAACATCAAGCGACGAACAATAATTTCAAACCACTTGTCCGCATTTTTAAGAACATGCGTGGTAAGCTCGAAGCCGATGGCTTAATCGAAGAAGGCGGCGCTCCATCATACTTTATCGAGGGCCTACTCTACAATGTTCCTAACAGGAACTTTTCCGGTTCCTATAAGGAAATGGTCCTTAACATTCTCAATTGGCTTTATCAAACAACGGATCGCACTAAATTTACATGTGCGAATGAGCAGCACTATTTGCTGCGCAATAACAACGCCATTTGTTGGCCAGTTGCTAATGGAGAGAAATTTATCAATGCTGCAATACGGCTATGGAATAATTGGTAAACTGCTTATGCCAAATTGCCTCTTTTTCTTCAGAGCCCTTAATAGTTATTCTGAGCCTACAACTCATCCAGAAAATAGCTGTCATTCATGCCTGGGTAAGGCTGTAATTCTTGATATATTATCCGCATGTTATTAGTGTTCCCCAGCCAATCATCCACTCTTCGGCGGAGTTCATTGATCACATCACATTGTGTGCTAGAAAGGTAGAAACTGAGGTTTTTTAAACGATCATAGAATTTGTTGAATTTCTCGAGATTAAAGCCATTCTCCCCTACCTTTTTGGCTTCATCCTGAAGATTGGCAATCAGATCCTGAAGTTCTTGGCGCGATATCCGCCTTGGGAGATCCGGAAGTACATTGATCATTCCGTCTTCGGAAACTAAAATGATCAGTGTTGCGATTTCGCTCGTTCCAAGATAGCGAACTGCAGAATTATAACGAGATCCACGAGACGGATCTCCAACCTCGGTCGCCACGCCATCCAGAATTACTCCAATGGCGTGCATCATTCCTTTTGGGTCTACAAGGACTGCCCCGTCAATGGCAGTAAGAGGACCTATATCGTTCGCTGTCACAGGCACCGCATCAATGACAATTGCTTGAGCACTTAGTCTGCGCGCCTCGCCAGCAGCATCCGCAGAGACGATAAGCATAGTTCCATGCTCCGCATGGGCAGCAGCTTGAGCTAGCTCCCACAAGATAGTTGCATTGCACATCTCTGCATCTTTAAATACTCGCTCCGCGATATCAATGAAATGTTCGCGATCAAGACGTGGATGAGGGAGCATAGGACGCCCGTACTGCACATGAAGTAGACACTGCTCACAATGGTAAATCTCCCAAGTGCCTTGTCCAATGATCGTAATGAAAAATACAGATTCGCTTGTTGGATCATACCCATCCTCAAGTGACCCAAGACCGTAGATTTTCTGTCCGTCTGTTAGGAGCGCTAGCCCTTTCACTCCACTAAGCTCCAACAGTTTACGTACAGTTCGGTGCTGACGGAGATTGACTGGCTGGTTGAGAGTAAATTTTCTTGTGATCCATGCTGCATTGCGTGAAGCCAGCAGCATGCGGCCAAGACCCTCTCGCCGCTCGTAACGCATCGTCGCGATCTCGTTAAGAGCATCATAAAGCAATATAGGCATATTCGCTGTTGACAATACAATCATTGACCACACAAACCGCTGAGCAGCAGATCTCGCCATCTCTGCACTTGTCCGTTCAATAATGGAGACTGAACCAGGTTCTGGGCCATGCAGAGCTTTTGTTGCCTCTGCTAAGATCTCACTAACGGCGCTTGATACCAACGACGAGGTGATTGGAGTATAGTCCTTCTCGCGCGTTACTAATCTTGGGATCTCCACTAATAGATTTGTTGGAATCCCAATGGCTACATGTACTTCGTACGCTTCAACCAGAGCCGACTGGCTGACAAAAAAGCTAAGCTCCCCAGCTAGATAGTGACGATCGAGCGCTTCCTTCAATGCCTCCGCACGACAGGCATCCTGAAGTTTGCTATGCATCCTCTCATGCATATGCGCTGCACTGTGTATCAAGTGGCGACGCGGGTGCTCCTGATAGATTACTCTAGCTCGATCCTGAACATCTAGGAGTTGGCTTGGAGAAATGTAGCTGTCCTCGGGTTCAACACAAATTGGATAATTACCTTCATCGGCTCGAAACCCGATCAGGAAGATCTCAACATCAGTTTTGCATCCCAGAGATTGGAGCAAAATTTCCGTAACGGTTTCAACGTGTATCCTGAAATGAGGCTGATACCCCCACATATATTGCTTAATTATTTTGCCTGGCAATTTTGACTTCCTTTCTCTCTTAAAAGAGGCCGTCTTTCATCGAAATAGTTTGAGCATTTTTAAAAGAAGGCTAGAGCCCAATGAAAGGCAACCCCATCAATATTTAACACAATATCAGCTATTTGTCATTCATTCTTTACCACGTTTTCAGAACGGGCAAGGACCAAGGTTCTTCCTTGCTTGGTGTGATTGGCTTATTACCGGCGTCTGGGCTGTTGAACTTTTTAAATGACGCAGACCATGTTCCTGTTGTACAGGATCCCACACTGCGAGGAGACTGGCGAGTACTCTATGAGAATGTAGACTCCCCATGCCTGAGCATATCCCACGAGATCTCAAAGATACCATCTCCAAATCCGACGAAGAAACCAATTGGGCATCGGTCAGATCCGATGGGTAAGCCTGTTTGTTCATGAGAGCTCTGTCTTTCTTTTCCTCTTTCAATCGGCTCTCGTCTGCTTCTCCTTTCTAGGAGAGCCTTTTTGACCAAAACCTTACGCGCTCATTGAGAACGCATGTTCTATTATAAGTGTTGAATGCAACATTATTGCAGCTTAACATTTCCATTTCCGCAAGTATTTTTTGAATTAAATAATGTATAATATAAATCGAAGCATCCGAAATATTCCCCAAAATAGCCAGTATATGAGTTTTCCATCGGGAGGAATATAATGCCAGAAACAACAAAATACTTTTGTGCTGACCGAATCATCCCTCCAGAAGAGGCCTGGCTTGTCAACCAAAAAGCCTTTGAGGAAACTCCTATTAACCGATCTCCTTTTGAGGCTACCCTCTTACGCTCCAAACGCTGGAGACCTGGCCGCATCTTACATGTAGCTTTTTTAGAAGGCTCCCCCTCATTACAACAAAAAGTTGCCACTTATGCGCAACGATGGTCTCAGTACGCCAATGTTACCTTTCTTTTTGACAATCATCCAGAAGCTGAAATACGTATTACGTTTCAGCCTGGAAAGATCGGGACATGGTCGTATATTGGAACTGATGCACTGATTATCCCAAAAAGCGAACCTACGATGAATTATAGTTGGTTAACGCTTAACTCACTCGACAAAGATTTCTCGTATTATGTTCTGCATGAGTTCGGTCATGCATTAGGCCTGATCCACGAACACCAGAGCCCTAATGCAAGCATCCAATGGAATAAAGTGGCAATAAAAAAGTACTATACCGGCTACTCAGATGAGTGGCTCGAAAAGAATATATTTACCCACTATAAGCACACACAAACACAAAGCTCTACATTTGACCCCTACTCCATCATGCTATATCACATCCCCAAAGAATTAACTCTCAATGGCTTTGAAACGCCAATAAACACGACACTATCTGAAGCTGACAAGCAATTTATTCAACAATGGTACCTCAAATAAACTCGCCATTGGAATGCCTCTTAGTTCTCTCTACTCGTTGCGTACAATTCTTCAATAAAGATTTTTGAGGTGAGGATAATGCTTTTAGCAGGCCAGCATTTAAATGGAACTCAAAGGCAACTATTTTGCCAAACATTACAACAAGCATTTGACCTCAATAAATTTGATCAGATGCTACGTGACAATCTGGACAAGAAAGTCGAAGATATTATTGTCCCAAACGGCCTAGGTTTTCCAGACATTATAAGGAAAGTGATAGAGAGAGCAGAGCAAGAAAGCTGGACAACACAACTACTTCAAGCCGCACTTTCAGTAAGACCTGATGACCTTTCACTGTTTAAGTTTGCACAACAGTTTGGGCCAGTAATAACGACCCCCCCACTCAAAGAGCTTGTTTCTAAACACACGGGACTTGAAAGGGCCATTACTCCAAATCCTATATACGATCTAGATATCTTCATGCAACGTCTTTATGAATTAGCGAGCAGGATATGTCGCATTGAAGATCGCCATGGAACGCATCTCGGGACGGGATTTCTTGTTGGTCCAGATAGGATTATCACATGCTATCATGTGTGGGAAGCAGCAAAGGGCAGTGAAAATTTTGTATGCTACTTCACATCGGAACATCCTCCCTATTACTTGGCAGAAGAACCAAGCATTGATCTGAGCTTCCATAATCCTAACGAGGATCTCTCAAATATTCTTCCCTCCTCCGAGGAACTCGACTACGCCCTCTTACGACTCGCCAAAGCCCCAGGGAACCAGTTCATCCGCTACCCTTATCAAGATTACCCAAATCGACGCGGCTGGATTACACCATCTGCACAAGGCTACTCCTTTCCATGCAATGCATCTCTATATATTCTTCACTATCCACAGACAGATCCATATTCACCTCTAACCCTAAAACTTTCATTGGAAACCAATGCTATCATCGGGATAAACAAAAATCGGACGCGCATCAGGCACAGGACCAATACAGCGCCTGGTTCATCTGGTGCCCCCTGCTTTACTATGAATTGGGAACTAGTCGCCCTACATCATTTTGGCGACCCTAGTGATCATCCCCAGTACAACCAGGGCATTCCGTTTACTGCTATTACGAAACTTCTTGAAACACGCGGACACAAAGACATTTTTATCCCCTTTATGAATCATTC
Source organism: Ktedonobacter sp. SOSP1-85 (assembly GCF_016587415.1). Classification (GTDB taxonomy): domain Bacteria; phylum Chloroflexota; class Ktedonobacteria; order Ktedonobacterales; family Ktedonobacteraceae; genus Ktedonobacter. The sequence goes on from NZ_BNJI01000001.1 coordinate 1,923,465, forward strand.
ATCTTCAGAAGTGTGTCAAACCAAAGGACACGAAGTTGCTCCAAACATATCCTCAGTTTTGCATTCACAAAGGCAAGCTTCATCTTCTCCTCGAGAACCATCTTATCCTACTCATCTGGAGGCTGAAGCACCTACATTCCCACCTACTAATAAGGGATACACCAGAGACGAAGCTTCCATCGATAGAAATGATCTTTTTGATCGATTAAGTAGCTGCCTTCCAGGGGTTTTCAGTAAGATCATCACCTATTGCCGTGCACCTGATGACATTTTTTCCAGCAACCAAGCGTCCCAAGCTATCCGAGCCTCTGAACTTCTTAAATGGGCCGAAGGTGATGGAAATGTGGATCTTTCCACTCTACACGGCTACTATCTTCGCGCCTGCGGAAAAAAAACTAAGCAGAACAGACCAACTTTCATCAGACGAGGATACAGTATGCCAGATCATTGACATAAGCATCTTGAGAGAGCAACAAAAAGCTCAAAAGATGGCTTCCAATCAGCCCTTTCTTCAGGAAACACGCCAATACCTTAAAGATACTCAAAAGTCTATAGACGATGCATGCGCGCCTTTCACAGAAGGCACGCTCCCCGCCCGTGGAGAAATTATAAATGCTATTGATTCACTGGAAAAAGCGGAACAATCTATACAATCTCTTTATGCAAAATTATACAACAGTTCCTCCATACCGGATGAGATCCTAGAGAACCGTACAGTAATCAATGATTACATCAATACTATCATTGAGCAGATCGAAAAACGGCTAGTGCCAGCTCTCAACAAAAACCAAATAGCAGATTTTTCGTCGCTTCGAAAGGCTTTGAAAAAAATAGATAGGTTTCTTCCTAAGCAAAACGATTTCTGAGAGTTACTGTAGCAACCATCTTCAACGCATTGATGCAACTGAGCATACACGGGAACCATCCTTGTATATTTCGATAATTTTGAAGATAGGTTGTATGCTATGCAAAAAGAGCAAAAACCTGAGGACCTGATTAGAAGCATAGCAAAAGATCATCATATTTCGCTTAAAAGTGAGAACATCAACTGCTTATGCTATGTCTATGCTCTTGTTTTTAAAGAGGTCGCTAGAAGGTTAGCAGGAGATGAATTTGAGGATGACGAAGAAGATAATGACGAAAATGAATATGAACTATCAAATGAAGCATCTATAAGACAGATGAAAATAGCGATTGAGAAGATATACAAAAAATTCTGCTACTTTATAGCAAGCAAGAAGATAAAAGAAAGTGATCCAAGATATCATGATATAAAAGATGTCTTACCAAGTTTGATAGATGTCGCGTCTACGTTAGAGTCTTTGTTAGATGTATACAAAAATTCAAATCTTGCCCCTGAAGATCCTCAGAAATTGTCTATACGCAACGAAGCCAAGCTTTTAAAAAAAAGACGCGAAATGGAATGTTATGACAGCGCCATTATCATCGACGAGCGCATAAAATGGTGGCGAGACCAACCACCAATGGCAATTTGCCAGGATCTCGCATCTACAGGGTAAATTATACATATATCATATCTACGTCCGCCTGCCAGTTCTCTCCTCTGTTACCCCTCATATCCTCATGAACACCATCCCTTCCATATCTATACTTGAGAAAAAAACCTCTGATAGCAGAGGTATACCTCTAGACACATCCGTGAGCCATGCAAGGAGAACAGAACATAAAATTATTGACACAGGAGTCAGGGCAGTTGTTACCACCATTCATTTCACAATGGGATGTCATGTCCCTCTGGTCATCTGTCACTTTTTCTTCCCCGATACAGGTTGGAGCTGGTATGCTATCGAGTTTGACGGGATAGAGACGTTGTATGATTGGTCTAGTTTCATCGTACAAGAACTCGGAATCTCGTATCTCTCAAACATGAGGATAGTTCGTGGGCAGCTCGGAATGCCCAGTTCTGCATAATACAGCATCCACGCAATGCCACTTTCTCAGGTAAAACGCTCCATCCACCACTGATGGTGAACGCAAAAAAGATTTCGCCAGTGCAGAAGATACCAATAGGCATGGTCAAACAGGCAGGCAAAAGGCTACCAGAACATATCGAAATCCATGGTGCCCTACTCTGCTTACACCGAGAGACTCACAAAGCCCTATACGCTTTCGAACGTGTTAGCAGTTTCGTAGAGTCTTCTTTGAGTATTTTGAGGTGCTTTATCGAGGCGACCTCAACCCCGTTGATTTGGTCTCCAAACACCTGCATCCCTGTTTTGTCCCTCAATAAAAGCGGATCAACTACAACCAACCTTGTTATGATGCGGTTTACAGGATAGGTGTCGAAAAGGCAAAATATCCCTCTCTATGCTGCACCATCCAAGAGCCTTTTAGCTTGACTGCACAGCTTCTAAAATTCATTCCGAGGTAAACGCTTGGGCAAGACTCGCATGCATCGCTCGAAGGTTCTCTCCATACTTCCCATGGTCGAGACGTGCAAGAAACTCCAGAACAGGTCCAGGTGCGTTTGCCAATTCCTGCTCGACGAGATCGGGCAGTTCCGGATGCTGAGTGATACGATGCATCATCTCCTGAAGCACAGGAAGTGCGGCAGGGTTGTGCTTTTGGTGGTGTTCGAGAAACCGTTGCCAACGGCCCTCAAGAAAAGGGGTGTAAAAGCGACAATCAGCGGCATCGATGCCAAAGAGCACCTTCCCCTTCACCATCGCCTGATGAATGTCTCCCGTTCCACAATAGTAATGTAAGACCTCATGGCGCCAGAAGTCCTCAGCATTGAGAACGGCATACCTCTTTCGGCGATAGAGGATCGTTTTGTTCGTCACGTCGATCTCTTTAGGGAAAAAGGCGTCCCGCTCAAACTGGATAGCGACAGCGACCAAATCCCTATGAGGAGGCGTGACCGCCCAGAACACATACTGTTGTGGGAGATTGAGAGCACGAGCCAGCACATAGTAAAGTCGTTCATGGATGGCATCGCCGCCGACTTTCAGTAGGTAGCTAATGGGCGCTTTACGCTGTTGTTCCCAATCCTGCGCTGTTTGGCCAATACGTCGCGCTGCTCCCACCCAGTAACTCAGGCCGCTCTTCCTATGCTTGCAGACATAATACTGGGTGATATCAACAGGCATCTGATCATTTAGCGGCCAGTTCCAGGCTGTTTCCTCATCTAGAGACATATGAGGTATAATAATCTCCATCTGTGGCTATCCGCTTTTCACACTGCGATTTATATCACTCAGCGGCCCTGTTAAAAACATGCATGTCTACTCTTCATACCGTTTATCATTATCTTACCATATCTTTCAGGAACATTAGAGCGTATAAGGACGACATAGTTTAGGGGATAATGATTCTACAAAAGCAAAAGGGGAAAGGCGGTATTACTATATAGGGGAAAGAGAGATATTAATTGCAAAAACCAAGTTGCTGTGCTATTCTTACGCTAAAGTCTATTCACGTTTATAGCTCCTGTGAGTTTATACGTTTTTCAGATGATAGAAGAAGGGAGTGCTGTGCAAGCTGTATTAGCGGTAGCATGGCTGTACACATATGAGCGGTATCGAATACAACGATCAGCAACTTTCCCCTGTCAACTACGCCGAACTTCTCCAGGCTATTCAGGGAGAAATGCAGAAACCGACAAAGGGTAGCGATCAGAGCAAAAGCAACGAATACATTTTCCCCGAAAAAGATAGGCTGTCCTTTGATATTGATAAAATCGCTGACGCTGTCGCACGAAAATTTGCCGATAGCAACCGCTACCCCTTCGAAATCAGGGATGGTCTGAGCTTTGCGTCAGTCCATGCCCTCGATATCAACGAAAAGTCAGAATTTAGCCACGATCTCCAACAAAAAATCTTCAATGAACTGCGCACTCAGCTACTTGAGCGAATGGAGAAAGCACTTCAGCACCGCTCCCTAGAACGCTACACGCAGGCGCTACGAACGCCCATAGATGCATTTATCCAGGACAAAGCCGTTGGGCTTTCCTATCCACTCAAAAAAGAACACCTACTAGAAAAACGCAGTCTGCACGCAAGCAAAGAGGAATCAAAGGACGATACTTGGCTGAAAGCGCATAAGTTAACGCTCAAGGTCACCAATATTGACAGCTTTACTGAGCAAATTGTCCGGAGCATCAATGAGTATATCGAACAATATGATGGTTGCGACGAAGACGATGTCGCTGACGTGCGAGAGAACCTGGCTAGCGCGCAAGTCCAGGAGAACTCGAATCTCAATCAGCTCAAGGACATTGTCCTGAAAGAATCTGTGGCACGTATACATCGTGAAGCCAGAATACGTTATCTGCACTACCTAGCACACGGTATGCAGGCGTGGAAAAAGAGCAAACAGCCGCAAAGCCAAAGCGCTCAGAAGCTAAGCAAGGCCATCCAACTCCTAGGCAATCTCATTCGACGCCTTCAAGGGCTAGATGCATACATCCGCCAGCCGGACAAAGCCTATAGCGAATATACAGTATACTTTAACAAAGATGAGTTCAACTACCGCGATCTCTTTGCGCGCGCCGATGCCTTTAACTCGCTCCCGATTATTCCGGAGATAGACGGTTTCCTTGGAGAAAACACTGATACAAATCGGCATACCAAAGTTTTCACCTCTGGTGTCAAAATAAAATTCAACGGGCAAGTCCATAATCACGGAGGTAACGGGCGCTCCGTCTTCGACTTCAACACTATCTTGCTCGATCCCACAAGCAGAGAATTCCTGGCGCGCAAAATTGCAGCAAAAAACGAGCACACCTTCTACGAGAAAGTATTGAAAGTAGCTCTGCTCTATTGTTTTGTGTTTGTAGAGATGGAGAATAAAGACTTCCGCCCAAGCGCCTACTTTGAAAGCGAGCTCCTCCCCGCACTCCGCTCTAACGACGACGCACAAGTCATCGCTGCGATTAAAAAGCTCAAGCAAGCCGTTACTCAGCCGGTAGTGAGCAATAATCTTAACCTACTCCGCGATACAATTGTTGATTTTCTGAGACAGGCACCCATTGGCCCCACTCAACAAGAATACTCGCTGGCGTTGACGCTAGACAAAAGCATCCTTACCAAAGACGTCAATCAGATTATTCAAGGGAACTTTTTTCAAGACACCTTCGATAGCCGCAACGGGCGCAACGCGCTCAAATACCTAGCCGTCATCAGCGATGCCCCCAGCGCCAATACACTGAGTAAATTGTCATTGAACATGGTCTTTGAGCCCATCTACTACTCTCCAACCAGTCAGCAAACCGATCAATTCACCATGTACGCGCAGACGGAGGACATTCACATCTTACCAACATTCCTGGCCCCCATTGACGAAGGAGCACCCAACAAATACAAAAAGGCTTACGAAAATATCAGCCGCATCGCGCTCTACTACCGCCATCATGACATTTACGGGGACTCTACGCGAGCCTTCGTGTACCGTTTCACCTACACGCTCCTCGCCTACACCGCGATTAAGCTACTCGCCGACAATCTCCCGACTGAACAGAAAAGAACACTATTCACTCCTATTATCTGTATCCACGCCAGGGCAGAGCAGGCACCGGACGAGAAAAGCGACAAGTACGACGACGAGACTTTTATGCACTCACTCTCTAAGCAACTTGCCCACATGCTCGGAGAGGACTATATGAGTGGTTCACAAGGGTTCCATATCGATACGATTCAAAACAACGTATACAAGTTGGGGAATGCTCTCTACTCGCTCTACTCTACCCTGCCACATACGTTTAAATTGCAAGAGCCGGAAACCAGTGGTGCATCATCCGCACCTGAGCGCCCCCATCTCTTGAATAAGCTTGCGATTATCGTTGTTTCTAGCCGCAAGAGCGATGAGAACCTCAAATCGCCCGACTCCTATATATCCACAGTCATAGGAAAAGTTATTGGACTCGAAAGGGGTTCAGACAACACCGTCACCGTGCGTACACTGAACACATTCTCAGCCAATCAGAACAGCCAGGATCTTTTTCGCCGCCCCGATGTCATTATCGAGCAGGTAAGAAAGTATCATCGCCAGGGCTATCAGCATTTTCTCTACGTTGCGCACGCGCCTTATAGCAGCAATCTCAATATATCCGATAGCGACGAGCAGGATCTCTTCTTCATGAATAAAGATATTATCCAGGCCATGCGCAGCGTTGACGATACCATCAAAGTCTACCCGACATTTTGCGACAAGTACTACGTTATCAACCGGAAATTGCCATCGGCACAAAATGGGCCCCTGCTACGCGCTGACTCACTTTATATCGATAATATCAGCGATCTCACAACGGTAAGCAACGACCCGTCACGTCGCTCACAAATCTTTTTGAACCTTTTCAATGGCATCAAAGTCAATCCCAATGCCATCTACAATGGTGTAATGTCCTATGCGACGTTGATTAATGTCTACACCAACGATCCGACCTACGATCAATATATCTGGAATGACCTGCTCAACACCTCAGCATCCAATAGCATGAAGGCGGAGATCCTCGATTTTATTACCCTACTGCACTTTTCACGTTACGAGAAAGCCGGCCAGCAAAAGAATCCAGTAGGTTTCAAACTCGACCCCTACACTGACATCATCGGCGATTCATCCGTCGGAGCGTTCTCAATCTTTCCCAACATGAACGATGGACGAGCACGCTTCAACTCCCTGGCTTTCCTGACCGTTGTCCGCGCAGTCATGCACGCTAACGCGAAATAGCAGTTGCAAGGGAGGATTATGGTATGGAACAGCATCACGCACGTACTATTGGGGACGCCACTGAGCAACGGGAGCAGGATCAGCATTTCGGGGAAATTCTGGGGAGAATCTTTGAGCTCGGCTTCAACACAGGCTTTCTAGCCGCCATCACTCAGCACGAGAGAGTTATAACTCACTTTGAAGACCTCTACACCAACGACCTGAAGCACTTGCGCAAACAGAGCTTGCTGAACGAGATATACAAGAGGACAGGAGTTATCAACCAGATAGACAAAGAGCAGTTGCAACGTTGGATCCTTTACTTCTCCCACAAAGGGTATCTCGCCGGCCTCAACCTCTTCACTGAATACCTGCAATCGTTCGCGCACCACCGCAAAGACATACCTCGAGAGATCGTCTATCTGCAATGCAATTTCTACGGTCAGAATAGTTTCTACATCTACAACAAAAACGATAAGGCCGCGGTGCGAGACCTGATGCAACAATTCCAAAATTTTAAAGCGACCGAGTTCTCCATGAGCGAAGCGGAGATAAAAGAGCACGGCCGCAGGGGCAAATTCCTCAACGCAGATACCCTGCTCCTGCTTAAGTACGGTCGCCACTGGCGCATCCTCTGTATCGACCTCTCTGTCTTTTCGCTCCAACACCTCGACGAGGCCAGGGATTTGAGCAACATAGAGAACGTGCGCAACATGCTCGGCGCAGAGCTGTATTACAATCGGTCCAAAAGCGTCTTCAGCGACATGAGTATCGATACCGAAAAAGAGACCGTTACCAAAGATCTTTTATCAGAACAACTCAAAACCTACTTCACAGCCTTCAAACGCAATGATAAAGAAACGGTCAAATTAATACAAGCAGCCAGCTATGCGGACGACTTTTATGCCTTTTTATTGCGCAAGGGTATTCTGACCGAAGCGGATAAAGTCCTCTTCAACATCATTGGCTATACAGACCGCGCCATCAACGCCATGTCGGTAAACCAGGATCAAGTATCATTACTGAAAACATGCGCTGAGATTTACCGACACCACACCAACGATAAAGATATTGGCGAGGCGCGTGACGCGGTACTGAGTAAGGTTCAAAGGGCGGCACGCAAAGGGTTCGGCGGCCAAAGGGACTTTGTAGAAAGGCTGGTTCACCTGGTAGACATCGGTGACGGCCCGCACTGGCACATTCACTCCGAGACCATTGAAGGCTTTTTGAATACGCGTGAGCCCATTAGAGAGAAGGATCTGAGCCCCAACCTGCGCACCGAGCTCACGCTCGAAGAATACACCAACCAGAACATTCTCAATGTGCACGCCTTATTAACCAGCAAAGAGTTACAGGGACATTCCCCCTACCTCTTTCTGACCGGCAATCCAGGTATCGGGAAAACAACCGCCATTGTCAACTTCCTGAAACGGGCTCGCCGGAGTGGCGAGGGCTTTCTGTTTCTGTATATCAGTCCACGCAAGCAAGTCAATCTCGATATCATCCAGAAGTTCCACGAAACGACGGATACGGAGCCCCCCTGCTCCGACATCTTCGGGATTACCTCGAATTCGCTGATCATTCGCAACCACGGCGGGCAAAAAGCAGTGCATTACTACTCGGGCCAGCGCAACGACACCTTCCGAGAAAAAAATGTCACCTTCATCCACGCTGAGAGCGACGAGGCACAACGGCAACAGGCTCGCGCCCGCCAACTCGAAGAGATCCAGGAAGGACTGTTAATCGACAAGGGGGAACGGATCAGCGGAGTACTGGATAGTCTCTGCACAGCACTCCATGTGACATTAGAGAAACCTCAGGCACAAGCCATCGTTGCGACAGTTGCCGTTCAATCGCTGAAACGGTTAAAGGACGCGCAGAAAACGACGCTCCACCACCTGAATACCATCTTCAAAGGCGTCTATAACGACCGAGGGCAGGTTATCCCGGAGAAACTGCGGGAACTGAGCCAGAACATCAGGCATCTCTTCATCATGATCGACGAAGTAACCGGCGATGAGAGCGGCGTCCAATTTCTGCATGGATTACATACGTTCTTGCAGGATCGCGAGCTACTCACCTCATCACAAATCAACACCAAAATTATCGTTGCCGACGCTTCAATCGTCGATCCCCAAATTATCAAGCAACATCTTGAAGATATCGCTTACGAACCGGATAAAATCTACTTCCGTCGGGTCTCGCCAGACTCAAATCAGTCCTACCCACTACACCGAGAAACTTTTCACTTCCTCCGCAAACCAGCAACAGTCATTAATGCGAACGCCTATCCAGCCAGTAAGCTTCATATCACCTATAAAATAGGCGTAGATGCACTGCAATTCGACGCAACTACATTCACCGAGCGAAGCAAACAGCTAGAGCAAGAGAAAAAGCAACGTATTGTAACCGACATTATTACCACACTGGAAAACAAGAACGTTGCCCAGCAGTTGGTCTACATTCAGGATAAGCAGCGCCTGTCCGAGCTCATTCAGATCATCAAGAGAGCACATGGTCACTTTGAGCCCAACGTTGATTACCTTGAGATCCACGCCAACGTCTCAGAGCAAGACAAAAAGGATATTGCACAGTTTCGCAAGACTGTCAAAGTCGTCTTCATGACAGCTTCAGCCAGTCGCGGCCTCTCTTTTCCTGAGGCGACACGCATTCTCATCGATATTCCCCATTTTGACATCGAACAAAACCTCATGGAAATCCTCCAGGTAATCTACAGAGGACGCGGCGATAAGCACCGCGATCAAGAGGAAAAACACCTGCTCTTTTACCTCACCGATCAGGTCATCTACACCAATAGCGCCGACCGTTCCTACACGGTGCGCGAAAGTATGATCCATCTCCTCAACGTCCTGCTCATTCTTAAAACCTCGATGATGACACGTATCGCGGGGTACCTGAAATTGGGTGTCGACCAACACTTCATGATGATACCCATTGGGGGAAAATCTGTGTATGCTGCAGGGGAAACGTTTACCTCGCGCATCAGCAATTTGATACGTGAAGCACAGACGCTTAGCCATCGATTCTACAGTGACAAAAGACTCTCAGTTGTGCAGGAGAGCCTAATGCGTACCCTGGAAAACGTACACATCAGCCTGCGTCCACTCTCAGTGCGGAAACAAGAAGAAGATGAGATAAAACGACACAACTACATCGCGTTGATATCGACCTTCGCACACGAATTTGACCGCAGGATGCGTCAGGGCTTCGACCAGCTATTAACGCTCCCCCCACTGGAAATTGCACACGTCAACGGGAGTGTTCTCGTCGTGCCCATAGTAAACATGTCGATGCAAGAAGCATACTGGATGCAATTTGAGCAGGTCCTGAAACGGAATAGGGTGTTAGGTATCGATCTGTTGGCGGCCATGAAAGAGTTAAGCACAGATCCGCGCTACCCGCCCAGTTTTCAGAGTGCGCTCAAAGACGGTATTGCGCTGATCAAGGCACTGCAGGATATGGCTGAGCACAAAATTCCGCGGTATGAGCAAGAGAGCAGTCATACCGATCAACACTATGCCCTACCATTATCCGTTTTCCTCCTGCATAAAGAAATGAGCGATCACTTCAGGGGAGAACATGAGCCACAAGATCAGGAAAACCCACTGCGGCTCCCATTTCACACGCTCCTAGCACGCTATATACGTACGCTCTACCCCGCGGACAGCATGCTACCCATTGGGCAACAATACGACGAATTTCCCTTTCTCGTTTTCCGCAGTTTAAACGCCAGTGAAGCTCGTAGCAAGATATTTACAGGCAAATATCTGTTCATGTCCCGGGAGCTGAACATCATCAATATGCTCCTCTCTAGTATGCGAGAATAGCACAAGGTAGTCCAGAAGACTGCAAGGAGGAAGTATGCCTACTAATCCGTCTTCACCTCCCATCGAAGTGAAGCTGAGCCATAACACAGACAAAACCGTCCCTCGTAACTTCTTCGTCCACGTTCACAATGTTCCAGAAGGTGCCCAAGTACAGATTGAGTTTCGTGGAAAAGAAGTTCCTACGACAAATAACAATGGATATGTAAGAGTTGGCTTCTGGATATCCGACGATGAGCCAGTACGACTCGCTGTAAGGCGTGGCGAGACGTTAATCGCGGAGACAGAGTATCTCGTCCATAATGGTAAGGTATTTGAACGTGCTAACCAGAAATCTCGACCCAATCTCACGCAAATCGCTATCGGTACTTTTGGGTAAGATATTGTTTTATGCAGATTAGATTTGCTATTAACACTGTTTCAACTTCAACGTAACAAGCCATTGTCACCCAAAATGAATAAGCAAATCCTCAAGCTAGATTTTCTAACCAAAAGCGCTCTGCGCATTTTGGTATTGAAACTACTTCTTATTCGGCATTATAATATTTAAAATATTAGAAGTTCAGCAGCCAGAACGTAAGGTAGTTGCAAATGCCAACGAAAATCTTTTTTTGTTATGCCCGTGAAGATGAACAATTACTCAAGGAACTAAAGGCTCATTTGCGTCCTCTGGAGAGAGAGGGGCTTATTGATATCTGGTACGACGCCGATATTAGCGCTGGTATGGAATGGGAAGTTGCAATCAAGAGAGAGCTTGATTCAGCGCAAATCATTCTTCTACTCATCAGTTCAGATTTTATGGACTCGGAATACTGTTACAGTACTGAAATGAAGCGCGCAATTGAAAGGCATAAACGAGGAGAAGCACGAGTTATACCCATAATTCTTCGTCACGTTTCATGGGAAGGTATACTTGGAGAGCTTCAAGCTCTTCCGAAAGACGCTCTTCCAGTTACAGACCTGGGTTGGCATAATCGTGATAAGGCTTTTCTCAGTGTTGCAAACGACATTCGAAAGGTTGTTAAGGAGATATCTCAACGTTCTTCACAGGAAGAGATTACTAGTCTAGTTGAAATAAATTCAAATAAGCCTGTTCCTAACAGGATAGCTGATCAAAGTAAAATAGCAGATCCAGACATACTCAGACAAGAATTTCATGAAGCGATGATAAACCTTTATCGGGAAACAATGAAAGCAATAGGTTATCGAGCGACCCAATTTTATCACATGGTAAACGAAGAAGGTGGGGTAGAAACGGCTCATCGCCTCTTAGCAAAAGAGCCAACAGATGGATTTACTAAGCTTTGGGAGAAAAAGCGTCTCGATTTATCTGTTGAGGCTTTGGTACTAAAGCCCCAATTTGCTTCTCTATTCGATGAAAATGAACGGGAAATGGCGCGTAGAAGGCTAAAAGACTTCAGATATAAAGCGCCATGGGATAACTAAAAAGAAAACAATTTAGTTGGGGCATGATCAACAACATAAACTTCTTGCAGAGAGAAAGGAGCGCCTTATTGTTCTGATCCAGACCACTCCTGAAACAGCTTTTCAATCTCTTCAGATGTGGATGCCAGAAGCGTCGCAATACGTTCCACCAGTCCAACATCTTTATGAACCTGCCAGAATCGAGCCAGGCTCTCCAGAGCAATAGTAGTTCCGATCATATCTTGACAAGCTCCACAAATCAAGAGTGTCTGCACGAAATACTGTTCAGCTTGGTCCCACTGGTGCTGCTCCTGTGCCAACACGCCTAAGGGGTGCAATGTTTTCGCCTGCTCATAGTGGTCCTGGTAGTCAATATAGATTTGCAAGGCTTGCTGGTAGTAGCGCTCAGCCTGGTCCCACTGGCGCTTCTCCTGTGCCACTCTGCCCAACTGGCGCAAGGTGCTCGCCTGCTCATAGTAGACTTGGTGGTCAATATAGATTTGCAAGGCTTGCTGGTAGTAGCGCTCAGCCTGGTCCCACTGGCACTTCTCCTGTGCCACTCTGCCCAACTGGTGCAAGGTGCTCGCCTGCTCATAGCGGTCCTGGTAGTCAATCTTGATCTGCAAGGCTTGCTGGTAGTAGCGCTCAGCCTGATCCAACTGGTGCTTCTCCTGTGCCACTCTGCCCAACTGGTGCAAGGTGCTCGCCTGCTCATAGCGGGCTTGGTAGTCAATCTTGATCTGCAAAGCTTGCTGGTAGTAGCGCTCAGCCTGATCCAACTGGTGCTTCTCCTGTGACACTATGCCTAAATTGTGCAAGGTGATCGCCTGCTTATAGCGTTCCTGGTAGTCAATATAGATTTGCAAGGCTTGCTGGTAGTAACGCTCAGCCTGGTCCCACTGGCGCTTCTCCTGTGCCACTATGCCTAAATTGTGCAAGGTGCTCGCCTGCTCATAGTAGACTTGGTGGTCAACATAGATTTGCAAGGCTTGCTGGTAGTAGCGCTCAGCCTGGTCCCACTGGTGCTGTTCCTGTGACACTATGCCTAAATTATTCAAGGTACCTGCCTGCATGACTACTTGCTCTTTTTCTTCTAGCTTGAGACTTTCCATCATCCTCAACACCATATCATACATCTTTTTTGCATGATTGTGCTGTTTTAGATGCATCTGGCGATTTGCGGCTAATCCAAGGGTACGCACAAACTCTTCATTTAAAAAATCAGGAATATCACCTGAAGAACCCTTTTCCAATTTAGCCAAGACCTTGGCATCCAGATCCTCTCCACGCTGGTGCTCCTGCGTCCGTTCAAGATAGAGACTAAGCGGTTTATAGAGAGCAAAAAATGATGTATTTTCGCGTAAGGCGAAGTCAAAGGCCGCGGAGAGGTTTTCGTACTCGAAGTGTGTGTATACCATGCCCACATTTCGTTCTTCTGCTTGATTCGATACAAGAAGATCATTAAACATCTGGCTGATTTCTCGATAGCAAGCATAAAATGCTTTTTCAATGGCAGCGCGCATTTCGCGCCGCTCCTCATTCCCAAGGCGGTTACGTAAGAAGTAGGGCAGGATAGGCTGAAGATGGAGAAATGAAGGAACGTCGGGGTCTGGAGCGAGCAAACCCCGGTTTTGTGCTTCGCGCAACACATCAGGGAGACGTTCTACAGCGAGATGCTCAAGAGCAGGTTGTCGCTTCAGTGCAGCTATATAATGCTTCAATGAATTCTGATAGATAATGGAGGTGAAAGGGGCTAGGCAGAGCAAGAGGTGCTGATCCTCGGCTGAGAGGTTACTGTGGGAGTAGTCGACACAACGTAGGATATTCTCAGTTCTCTTCTCGCTCGCACCAGGATGGAGGTCTTCAGCTCCTGTCTGGAGAGCAGAAAGCACCTGAGTCGGAGTCTGACGAGCCAAGTTGGCAAGGACAATTTCCAGTGCTAGGGGGTAGCCATCCAGTACCTTGACTAGCGTTCGTAAGTCCATTTCCTGGCGATACCGGGTCACGTAATAGCGTTCGAGGATGCGCTCCGTTAAGATAGAGGCAGCTTCGGGGTCAAGGCCCCCAAGGTCGTAGCAATTCTTCTCAAAAGTGCTCTTAGAGAGCCATGCTTCCTCCCCGCGTGAGCCAAGCAGGACAAGCGTCTGGCCCCCGACCAAGCCTGTTAAAAAGTGCTGGAGGCGTTTCTGCTCCTTTGAAGAGAGGGTATGGCGGATGGCGAAATGTGTTCCCGTAATTGATTCCAGGTTGTCCAGAATCAACAGGTGACGGCTACTGTTGAGCAGCGTGGCGAGTTGTGCCTGCTGGGCCTCCTCGCCACGTGCCTGAAAGAGGGCAAACTCCTCTCTCCTCAACAGTTTCTGAGCGATAGTACGCATCACCTGCTGGCGTGTCCAGGCCCGTTCATCGTAGCCGAAATAGAAAACCTGCTTCACCAATTCCGTGTGCTGCCACCAGGTCGCCAGGTGGTGTAACAGTGTCGTCTTGCCCGCTCCGCCCATGCCCCGCACCAGCACAATATTCCTCTTGAGCAAGAGACGTTTCTCCAGCTGGAGAATATCGATGTCGCGTCCCAGAAAGCCATAGCTTGGCTCCTGCGGTATGCGGTAGCGCGCTGCCTGCTCCTGGTAGTACGCGCTCTCCTGCTGGGGAGTGAAGGGCTGGAGTGCAAAGCGAACCTCTTTGTTCTGATAGACCACTGGTAGGAGCCAATCCTCCAAGTCGATGGTCTGATTATAGTACGCGTGCCGCGTCTTCTGATTGGCAAGCGCGCGCCGTGCGCGTGAGAGGGCTGTGGAAAGGTTCTGGTTAGCGAACAGTTCACGATAGAGAACTGGCATGAGCAACTCTGCCGCGCTGACGGTCACCGAGTAGGCCATGGAGAGCACGGATTGAACGCCCGCTCGGATCAAATAACTGCCCAGGCTGCTCTCTTCTCCACTCCCATTGATGAATTTTCCCGATTGGCAGGCATTGAGAATGGCGATGGGAATTTTATGCCTAAACAGCAATTTGGCGACCTCGCTGGCCTCAACAGGGTCGGCTTGAGCCTCTTCTTTCTCGCTTTCCAGAAAGAGATACGCTTTCTCTCCTTCATAGGGTTGGATGTCATCGCGCCCAAAGCGGCTCTGATAGACATAGCGGCTGGTTTGCGTCCCCTGTTGAAACTGCTCATAGTTCAAGAGCGCACCGTGCACATCAAAATGGATGACATGGTAGTAGCCCGCCTTATGCTCACCGGTGGTTCGCTCCAGGTGCTCGTCGAGCGCTCGATAAGTTCCTGGTCGTAGCAGGGTCAACCGTACCGGCTGCGGAATCTCTTTGAGCGCGTCTAGGAGAGGACGGGAAATAGTGCGATAGCCCACATCCTGTGCTCCTGCCGGACGGGCGACCACGACCAGAATGTTGATCGTCGTTGAGGAACGCATATCTGCAGGGAAGGTCTGTGGCGCGATATTCTGACGCCAAACAGAAGCATATAGTGCCAAAAATTCCTTGAGTTCGGGATCATAGAGCGCTTCCCAATGGAGACGATCAAAAATCGGTGACCCAGCAATCTCAATACGCAACGTTTCTAGTCCCCCCATGCGCGCCTGCTGGTATGACGCCAAGGCTCGGGGGTCGGCGAAGATCTGCTTGAAGAGGATTTCACCATATTCGCGGATGCTCCGAGCTGCCTTCTGCGCTCGAACTGTTTCCAGAAAGGGAAGTGAGAGGTGTTCCTCAAAATACCACTCCAGGTCCCGCTCTCGTGCTGAGTCATCAGCGAAGGGATCCTTCACTGTTATAGGGAACTGGATCCCATAATCAAAACTGACCACAGCCACGCTTTCATGCTCCTTGGTCGTCTGTTCCTGTATGCGTATCACCGTCATCGCTTTCTTCCCTTCCCAGAAATCAGCACATCAGCATCAAGCCTTAGTCTCTTCATCCTGCTCGAAGATGAGCAAATGGGTTCCATCTGGTTGATCAAGTTTCGTGATTTTGATGTGTTTCTTTGGTTCCTTCTTCGCAATCACCTTCTTGAGCAGATCATAGAGGGCATTTGTCGCGATCCCGAAACCAACATTACCGACCACAAGCCAGGCGATATCGAGCAACGGGTCATTATACGCTTTCTGAGAAGCGGGCTCCAGGCGTACGTGAGCGATCGCCTGTGCCTCCGAATCCTCATTCCATGCGTGAGCAATATCCTGAGGGGAGAGGCCGAGAGAGGGAGAAAACACCAGTTGATATTTCATGCTGCATCCTCTACAAAGCAAGTAATCTTTTTAAAAAACGAGAAATCAGGAAAAGAATCAAATGCAGTATATCATAGGAATATGCAAATGCAAGAAGCGTATTTCTGCTCGATAGGCCCCTAAGTGCCATTTTGGGATAGTAACGTTTTTACCCAGCAACATTGGCTCTCTCGCACTTTCCGTGAAAGCTCTAGCATACCTGCGAAGCCAGAGTGCAGGAATAGGCGTTACAACGTCTTTCTGCTTTTGTGTGGCTCCAGGCACTCTCGAATCACGCAAAGTGCGGGAGAGCCGCAGAATTTCAAAATTTGCATAATCCTTCCAATGCTCGCAGTACCTCTTCGCTCTCATTCGAAAGCTGGTCGAGCATTTTCGGAAGAGGAAAATCTGGCCAGGCGCAACTGAGATATCTCAACATAAACTCGTCTAGCAGTTGCAAGACCAGAGGCGTTCCCTCAGAGCAGCGCGGTGCGCAGGATTCTTCCAATCAAATGCCTGGGCGTTTGCTCTGGCTTCCTCTTCGCTCTCATATGCATCGTAATCGACGAATGAATTGCCTACAGACGAGAGCGCGACCTCCAGGTCGCTGGGAAGAATAAAAACCTCGTGGAGCCAGAACCCGATCAATGACACTTTGACAATTTCGCGCAAGCGATCACTCATCTCAGGTTTATAACACCTGGGCCGGGCCTGATGGTCTGTTTGTGACAATGGATCGGAACTTTCGCAAGCAAGAGAAAAAAGAGCAACTGCTTCAGCCATTTCACCTGAAGCAGCTCGTCCTGGCACCTCCACCAGGCTACGTGGGAACGTTCCAGGAACCAGTGATAGTCACCAAGCAGGAGCGAACCATTACAATCTCAGGGGTCATCCAAGGACGCATCCTCACACCGCAGCAGGCGGTGGCGCATCTGCGCCCGCTTGTCGAAAGTGAACATGACCACGAAGTGATGGAGATGAAGCCCTGACGATCTGCCTCCTGGTGTAATGGCTACTGTCAGATTCTCGCCAGGCTACAGGTGCGTTTACCCACATCTATCTCAGTACCCTGGGCCGTATGAAGTCATACGGCCCAGGTCATTTGCCAGCGACAAGAAACATTGAGGAATATGCCAATCGTTGTTGAGATTGCTAGTGAGCAGTCGCTGAGAGTAAAAACCTTGGCTCAATTTTTGCCTATGCAGGTCTTAGAGCAATTTGAGGGGAATAACACAATGTAATTAAAAAGGCGAAAAATGCAATTATAAATAAATTATGTTATATTTATTTACGAATATGGTTAATGACGTCAAAAAGGTGAGAAGCCTATGACAGCAAGAGATGATCAAAATTTTTACGAAAAAAGGAGCGACTCCTGCGCAAGGGCTGGGACCAGGCCACCTCCGAGCAGAAACGACAACTCATTGAGTTGCTTGTTGATCGTGTCGTGGTCACCGGGGAAGAGGTGGAGATCCGCTACGTGATCCCCCTCCCCCCCAAGAGTGAGCGGATTCGTTTTTGTCATTTGTGATTAGACTCTTTCATTCTTCCAGCGGATACATTTTCACCACCGAGCCATACATCATCTCAGGCGTTTGTACATAGGCGGAGCCGATGGGGAGCTGCTCGATGCGTTCCGAGAGATCTTGCCCCTGACGTCCTCGAATAAAGCCGGAGACTTTGCGCGATTCAGGAAAGTTCATGCGAAACAGCATTTTTGTGCCCGCGTTGCCCAGCACATCAGGGTGAAAATCTCCGATGCCCTGGCTCGCGACGATGACAGAGATACCAAACTTGCGCCCTTCTTTCATCAGTTTGGGCAAGGTGATATCTCTGGCCAGGCGGTGCGCTTCATCCAGTACAATTGCCAGGCGCAGCTTTTTCGCCACACCCCAGCGGAACATATCCTTATAGATTTTGCGCAAGACAAACGCGCCAGCGGCCATTTGCAACGATTCCGCGAACAGATTGTGCAGGTCGATGACCAGACCACCGCGCACCAGGGCCAGAAGATCGCTCGCCTGCTCACCTGGGCGGAAAAGGTCCATCTCTAACAAAGGCCGACAACGCGCCACCACGTTTGCTACATGGCGCGACTGCTCATTCTGCTCAATCCGTTTGAGCACATCCTTGAGGGTGGGATATTCTAAGCTCGATGGGTCAGCCTCGCTCCCAAAGCCGCACGCTTTATAGGCGTTGCGAATAGCAGTATAGACCACATCCTTTTGCATCTCGCCCAGGCTAGCTACATAGGCAAAAATCTCGGACACAGTTAAAGCGTTGGCTTCCCAACCACCTTGACCAACCTCGCTGGTACACTCGAATGGCGAAAAGGGCAGCCCTCTGGCCGCGTCCAGGACATGCGGATGCACAGCTTTCACAAATGGGCCATCCTCTTCGGCAAACTGCCCATGGAAGTCTAGAACCAGGGCGGGCACATTCTGGCGTCCTAGCTCAGATAAGAGGCGCGTCACTGCCCACGATTTTCCCTGACCGGGGATGCCCAGAATAAAGAGATGCGGACTGCCCTTCACGCCAGGATTCCAGTCTACCCGCTCTCCCAGCGCATCACCAAGAGGAATCACCACCTCATCACTCTGTTCCTCCACCAGCGCTGGCACATCTCTCGCAGGAGTGACATCAGCGCCAGGCCCTGTGATAAGTGCAACCTGTGGGATCGGTCTGAGCATGGTTCGATCCATCTCATCCTCTAGTTCGACAGAATCGTCCTGAGTCACATCCGGCGCTACCTGTTCTTCAACGGGAATATTTTCGGTCCAGAGCGTGCCACTGCTCGCTTGCGCAAGAGGCGGGAAAAATTCCGGGTCGTTCTCAAAATCTCTGGCAGTCAGGATCACGACTTTCGCGTTGTCCAGTAGCAGTGGTTTGCGCTGCTCGCTCTCCAGGCTTACAATATACCCTTCGTAGCTGGCCCTGAACTCCAGGCCTGTCTTCTCCAGGCGTGTCACATGCTCCAGGAACGAGGCCGCCGCTTCGGGATCAAAAAGCCCATAGCGCCGGGAACGCTCAAAGTAGAAGCGCAACACATTCGCCAGGTAGGAGCGTTGGAGTGCGCCATCAACCCGGTTCTCGCTAAAGAAGCGCTCTTTCATGGCTCGCGCGGACCCCTCCATTTGCAAGACCATATCCTGCGCCAAGCCCTCAAGGGGGACGCTGCCGCGCCGCCATTTGACCTCGATAAAAGTCGCGTCCACAATGTTGCGTTTCAGCGAGATAAGAACCAGGTCGCAGCGCCTCTCGCCGCGTGCCGAGCGGCCATTCCCCTCTTGTGAGAACATTTGTGGGTAGATATCTACGGGAACCAGAACAGCCTGGCGCAACCTTTTGTTCTTCTCTAGCCAGGCCGTCACCACGCCCAGACCGACTGCGGCAGCTCTGCCGGTTGACGATTCCAGCGCCTCCAGGGCCAGACGGCCAGAGATCATTTTTAAGTGATGCAGGAGACGGCTGACACTCTGCTCAATGCTCGCGAAGCCTAGCTCGTTCATTGCCTGGTGGAGCAAGGAGCCGATCTCTTTATGCCAGGAGGTTGTAACCATCATGCGATGCCCCAGCCCCTCGGTAAATTCGGGCGAATAATCCAGGACGTATTTGCGCGCCAGATCGTTCAGGCCCGGTTCATTGGGCGAATCGTAGTAATCAAGGGTAAAGAAGCGATCCAGCGTGACCACCCAGTTTGTGTTTCTATGTAAGCGTTCAAGTAGATCACGCCGTTTCTGCTCCAGGCGCACCTCCAGGACGGGGCGACTCTCAACGCCGCCACCGAGCAGCAATCCACCAGCTTTGAGCAAGGAGGTATGCAGATCAATCAGGGTCTCGCTATACCTGGGGCCAGCGGGATGCGGCTCAGGCTTTCTGATGCCCTCTGTCACAACCCGATGCCGCCAGAGCAGCCCCTGGCTATCGGCGGTGAATTGGGAGATAAAGCGATTGACCAGCCCATAGAGCGAGAAACTACTCGTATCGCTGCTGGCGCTTTCCGTAGTCGGGGAAGAGGTGACAATCGCAGGCCGCGTCAGATCTGTCACCACCGCCATATGTGCCTCAGGTGGACCTGAGTACTCCAACTGACTCAGCGGACGTGCAGCAACCGTCAGCGCTGGCAGGAAGTGATCGGAGCTGCGGTTATATTGCTGATCACTCTGCCGCTGGCGCACTTTCTCCAAAGCCTGGAAGGTGCTCTTCTGCCCATCTTCCGCATAGGAGACAATCTGGAACTGAGGCGGCTCAGAGATCTGCTCAGCTTCCTCAGTAGACGTTTTGCTTGTGAGCATCTTCTGGAGAGCCTCAGCAAAGAAATCGCCGCGATCAGGATTGATCAAGGTCGTGACCAGGGTTTTTACATAGGGATGGAGCTGGTGAAATTTGGCGAGATGTTCCGCCAGTTGATCTGGCTGAATATCCCCAACGCCCACCTGGTCAATGCCTGTATCCAGAATGAGAGCGATATCACTATAACGGCGGTGGGGATCAGGTACGCCTGCCGGAAGGGCTACGCCGTGGAAGAAACGCAGGTTCTGGAAGAAAGCAAAGGTCTCTATGGAGGCTGCGTGATAGGCAAAGGCAGGGACATTCGTTGGCACAAGCTGACGCAGAGCGCGTAAATCCAGATTGCGCTTGCGCTCGCGCATCGAGTAGCTGAGCAACTGCTGTTCCCAGACACGGAGCAACTGGGTATAACTTGCATACCAGGCGGCACGCAACGGGTGAGTGGGCAAAGTCACCAGCGCCTCTTCGGCCTGGCTGCTGCCTCGTGCATTTCTGATCAACAGCGTATCGATAGAGAGCGCCTGGCGCAGCTCAGTTGACCCACCGCGAGCTACCAGCTCGTCGATCAGCTCGTGATAGGCTTGTGCGTAGCGCAGGGCGGCAGCAGCCAGTTCTGGGGTCCACTCGGCCACCTCAATGACCGCGCGTCCCTCTGCTTGTTTCAGGCGTTTAAAAAACGCTTCACGCGCCCGCCAGAAGGCCGACCAGGCTTCGCCTTCGCCAGCGAGCAGCGGATAGGGAGCAAAACGCTGCTCATCTACCGGGCGAACTTCATCGACATCCAGCAGAAAACAGCCACCGTCGCGTGGCCGCTCAAGTACACGCTTTTCCAAGGCTAGCAGCGAGTTGCTGAGGCCAACAGTGAGAATATGGGTTTTGGTGCGCTCATTTAAGCGCAGGCGAAAATAGGCCAGATCCTTTGCCAGCCATTGTGGCTCTTCCTCCTCGCCAAAGGCATCCGCGCGCATCTCAACGGCAACTTCAAGACGCCCAAAAGCGAGCGTGGGGACGGTGCGCAACTGATTTCTGATAGTGTTAGTAGGGCCGACTTCTGCATCTTTAACCAGGAAAAATTCCTGGCTAGTTGCGACAAAAACTTCTTCTGTCTCCGGGTCGAGAATCTCGCTGCCATCGGCACTAAGGGGCATGATGCGAACACAGACCGCGTAATCGGGCGGCTCTTCGAAATCCATACCTAGTTTAATAGTAACCGTGCGGCGGCTCCCGATGACGCTGCGTTCATCCAGGCTCTCTTCAAAGCCATGCTCGCTATCGGCTGGCACAATACCAACCCGCCAGCGGCTCACATCCTTGGGCAAGGCTGGCTCGGTCTTCCAGCGCACCGTTAGCGTCTCTTTTGCGCCATAACGAGCCAACAGGCTGCCATTGATACCATCGGGCTGATGTAAATGACAATAACGCTCGACCTCGCCTTTGGTATTCACAAAAGGGGCGATGGTGACAGAGCGCATATCGCTGGGGTCGGTTTGGGGAAATTTCCAGTGCTCAAAGGTCCGCGTGGGCTCGCTCGCTAAGGCGCGGGACCAACCGCGTACATCGCTCATGGCGCGCCCGTGGAAGAACTGGCCCAGTTGAGCTGCTGTGGGAGCATCCACCTTGATGCTTTGAATACGTTCTCGTGTCGTCGCCCCCATTTTGATGGGCTGAGAGAGACCTACCACACAGTCACGATTATTTGCCAGGCGGGCGACAAAATCTTCTCCACCATCAGCAATCAGTCCAACCCGCCAGAGTTCCAGGCCGAGCGAGGCTGTATCCTCTGCCTGCGTTCTCTCGAAGAGCGCCAGCACAAACTCCAGGCGTTGTTGCTCACTGATCCCGGCGAAACCGCGCAATTTGGCAAAGACGGCGCGCACAATTGCCGCTAACTCAGAGGAAAAGTTCGCCCGCACTTGCTTTAAGATCAGCTTTTGTAGGTCGCGTCCATCGGTAAGGGCGAATGAATTGGCGATAGAGCTATAGGCCGCGTCCACCAGGTCAGAGGGCACAAACAGGCAGAGGCGTCCCTGTTTACGGTTGCGCAACTCAATGGCTTTATCAGGCAAAATAAACAGTGGGTCAGCCTTTGCCTGTGCTGCATTGGGAGCGAGAATATGAAAGGTCACATCGGGCGCTAATTGTTGATGTTGAATATAGGCGCAGACCCCCAGGGAGGCCGCGTGATCCAGATAATCGACCCTGGCGCAGTGTCCAATTTCGGTCTCTTTTAAGTGAGCGACGATCTCACGCGCCAGCAACTCTACGCGACGCGTCTCTATATGCAATGTATCCACCATCGTTTATGCCCTCACTCCCTTCAACTCCTGACCTGCATACGGGGGATGCAGGCGCTGGACCGTAAAATCGTCGGATAGGTCGCGGAAAATGCCCATCTGGCGCAAGCGGCGCAGCATGGCTCGCAAATTATCGCGGGCCGCCGCCGTATACTCCGCGCCCTCAAAGGGAGCAGGCGGGCGATCCACCAGAATACCAAAGCGCTCCTCTAGAAACTGCAAAAACTCCTGCAAACGAATAGGTTGCACGCTTTCACCATTCTCCTGCTTCGTTGGCTTGCCCAGGCGAACCGCCGCCAACTGCACCAGCGCCGCCAGCACATCATTCGTCGGAGCATAGCGCCAGGATTTGCGGTTGGTCGGCGCACCCCGCAAGATCCCCTGCGGTTTTTTCAGCCCGCCAGCGCTCCAGTACCATTGAATAATATTTTTTACAGCATTTCCTCTTTGAGCCTCAACCAATAAAGTTATAGCTCGTTCAACCTCATCTTCAGCAGTGTCAATCATTGCATCTAACCAGCTCAGTGCCTCCGGGTCGTCCTCTTCACCTTCCTGCGTATTCAACTGGCGAATCTCATCTTCCTCGCTACTTGCCAGAGCAGCAATATCTCTTCTTATTTCCGGGTCATGCCGTAACAGGAGTAACCCTTGTAAGTACTCAGCACCAGTCAGTGTTGGTGATAGCACTTTCTCAAGCGCGGCCTTCTTGCGCGGATTGCGTTTGAGTTTCTCTACATAGACATTGAGTTGGCGCAGCAAGAGATTGGACTCTAAAAACTGCTGATAGGTTTCGATATCTCGGCGCACACAGGCTTTCGCCATCTCCTGGCTATACCCACTAGCAGCTTCGGTAAAATCCAGATACAGTTGCGGTGGCGAGATTTTCCTATCCTCGTCCATAGCGGCAGGCAGCTTCGCTGGATTTTGTACCAGTTCATTCACCGAGTGAACGAGCTTCAGCGTATAATTGAACAATTCAAAATTTATCAGGATGAGCAGGTGATGGGTGAAAGCCTGGATGGGCATCGTCTGGTGATATTCAAAGAGATATCGTAAAAGATCGGTAGCAAATTCCTTCGCCAGCCTGGGACAGGGACCAGAAACATTCTTTTCTCGCTCTCTGCCTGGCCTGGTATTTTCAAACCCATCAAGAAAAGCAATGGAGAGGCGGGTAAGCGTATCCAATTTGGTCTCTCCATCATATTTACCACCTAATTCTGGAAGAGGGTTAATTACTACTCCACGCCCAAAAACCATCTTTACAAAATTCCGTAAATTGTTATCACCTAATTGTTCACGTAATTGCTGATAAATGAAGGTATCAACACCTCGTATAAGACTACTAGTAGTAGGAAAACCTGGCTTGTGAGCAAGAAGCGTATAGGGAATGATCGAGGTGATTTGCTCATCCTTTCCAGAACGACCAACGCCACCAGTAGTAATTAAAGCAGTCCTGACAAAACGTTCCAGCACCTTTCTTCCTTCGGGATCATTAAAACCCTCCAGGGATTCATGCTGAATCAGGTTATCAATAAACTTTGCAATGTTCTTGGGGTTGTTCGCGTGCTTCTTGCCTCGACCTTCAGAGAGAATCGCAAAAAAGAGAGAAGGCAACAGCAGATCAATATCAAAACCGTTTAACTCGATAGTACAAACACGCGGGAACTTTACCCCGACGATACTTTTCGGTAGTTTAAGCTTCATGAAATAGCCTTCCCCTCTATGACAGGCGTGTACGGATGATTTTATGGTCGCGCTGCGTTATCAGATGCATGCGCTGCTGATTTTCGATCAGCACCAGATTGCGCGTCTCATGTAAGAGCAGAACATCTTTGAAGAGGCGCAGATCTTCCAGCAGCGGACGGAACTCTGGCGAGGTGGGCTGCAAGCCGTCGGCCATTCTCAAGAGGAGCTCGAAAAGATCTACCGTGATCTCCAGGCGCGGCGTGCCTGAACGATGCTGGAAGAGTACGATCTCAGGCAGGCACTCGATCATATCGGTGTTATGAGGTTCTTCCACCAGCAATTCAAACTCTGTCAGGGGAAGCTGTTTGAGAATGACCAGTTGCTGCTCCTCTGAGGCGCTGACCTTGACGCTGAGCATCCCCTCTGGCACATCCTCGACAATCCCATCGGAGCGCAGAATACCCAGGGCCAGCTCTTCTTTGAGAGTCTTTCCCTCCTCTTCCTCCAAACGCTCGTCAAGCAGGCGCATAAAGTCCCTGGAATAGCGATAGGGCAAGAGATTCAGCCAGCGTACTTTCGGGAGCAGAACTCCATCTGGCGCGGCAGCTTTGCCAGCCTCAAAATAGGCTCGTCGTTTAAAGGCAGCCAGCCATGCGGCTTCATCTGGGAAACGCTGTGGTTCCAGATCTTTTTTGTCACGGAAGAGCAGACGACGTTGCTCGGCATCCTGGAGGCCCTGGTGAAAGTGCAGGAAACGATCCAGGTGGGGATGCGAGAAACGCGCCGGGTCCAACGGAGCCAGATCCATCAACGCCTCGTCGCTCTCTTCAAGCGGGGCAAAGGCGGATTGCCAGTAGGAAAGCTGTACCAATGAGGCTCCGGCATCACTGCCACGAACGGCCTCGTGAACCTGCTCACAACTCTTATTGCCAGTAATGAGATAGGCCAGAGCTGAGCGTAGATCGCGCATGGTCGTATGGCGTTGGCGACGCAGGTGGGAAAGCAAGAAGAGATATTCGAGGCGCTGGGCAACTCTCGGCAAGCGGAGAGAGGCGGCATTGTTGCGCAAGGGGCAGACGGCCTGAGCAACACACTGCTCGCAGATTTCCCAGCGTTCCGGCGCGACCAGGCGCTGCAAGACCTTGCGAAAGACCGATTTCTCTTCCGCTTCTGGCAAGCCTACAAAAGCGCGCTTTTTCAGATCGACCACCCAGACATCCAAGTTCTTAACCTCGCTCGCCTCTTGAGCCTTTTCCAACTGCCTTGCGAGCCAGGGAAACTGCTCCGCGTGCCGCTGGAAATAATCTACCAGGCGGCCATCGTTAATCGCGACCAGGACCGTCAAAGGCGCGGCAGGTTGCGCGCGCCCTTCCAGGCCGCTCAGTTTCTCGGTCAATTGTTGGTCCGCGTTCAGCAGGCCATGTGCCTCAGAGGCATCATAGCAGCTTCGATAACGATGCCCGTCCAGCTCCCACTCCCAACCACTGGGATCTTGTTTGATCGGCCTGGCTTGCCGCTGCTCCAACTCCTGCTGGATCTTCTCCAGAAAAGCTGTTTTCCCATCGCCTGGATTGCCACACAAGAAGACCACTTTGGGCTTGTGAGCAAAAAGCTTAGGAAGCAAACGCCCATCCAGGGCCGTCGGAACATACGTCTCCCTGACAAAATCAGAATCCAGCCCTCGGTTATTCTTATTCCCGATCTCGCTATTGCGGTAGAGACTGCGGATCTCGTTGACCCAGGCATTGTTCAACTCTTGCAGCGTGGGTAGCGGTATCGGTTCGTCAATGGCAAGGAATGCGGTTTGTAGCTCCTGGCGCGTCTGTTCAATGGAGACAGGGCGTTCGGCGGGGTCGGCTGAGACGGTCTTTAGCAATACAGCCGCGATCCTCCTGGTCCTTGGCTCGCTTATCTGCTCTAATGAGATAGGGTGCCGTTCAGTTCCCAGCTGGGTGAAGGGGAGATACCCGAAGAGCGCCTTAAAGAGCACCATCCCCACCGCGTAACGATCACACGAGGCAGGGAAAGCGGCGGCGGCGGAGGTTGCCAGCGTCTCAGGGGGCAGATAAAGCGGGGTACCCGCCAGTTTCGTCCGCGTTCCCTCGCGCACAGCAAAGCCAAAATCAATCAGCACAGGATGGTTCTCTGCATCGTGCAGGATAATATTGGCGGGCTTAATATCCCGGTGCAGCAATTGCTTCTGCTCAAGCACCTCGACGGCGTTGAGCAGGTCTTGTGCAAAGGACCACCAGCGGTCCAGAGGCCAGGGAAACTCATTCTCTACCTGCTGTAAAGTAGGGCCGGGGATATACTCCATTTTTATATGGACATCATTTTGCGCCGGGTAAATATCAAAGATGCGCGGCAGATATTTGCTCTGAATATTGCGCATGAGAGCAAATTCGGCAGCAGCCTGCTCTAAGACATGCAGTGGGCTCATATATTGCTTCAGCGCAAACCAGCCAAGCGATTCAAACTCCGTATCAGTCGCTAAATAGGTGCAGGCAGTGGTCCCGCGCCCAAGCAAACGCTGAACTTTATAGCGTTTATCGAGGATCTTGCCTGTCACATTGTCTCCCTGAACTTCAACGCGCATGCGACGAGCCAGCTCGGTCAAACGCGCTGCCATTTCTTTTGCCGTCAGGGGTGGGACGCCTTTTTCGGGTGTCAGCACCTGCTTGAAAAGCGTGCTGAGTTCTTCTGCCAGGTCAGCAGAGAGAAACGTCGTCCAACGCGGCTGTTGCGGAAAGACGATATCACTTTCGACGTTGGCACGAATGTTGGGGAGCGAGACGCCTGTGAGCCTTTCCAGAAAAACCAGGCCCAGGCTAAAGGTATCGGTGGTCGTCGTGGCATAGCCATAGCCCAGTGCTAGATCGAGCGCGGCATAGGGATCTTCAATAGCCAGCGCATCAAGGGCGGGAGCAATCGAGTTTTCGTCAACCCGCGCGGCATAAAAATTGGTAAAGACTACTTTAAATGAAGGCTGAATACAGATTGAACCTGGTCCAATCGCCCGGTGCAAGACGCCATGAGCGTGAATCTGATCGAGCGCACCAAAACACGCCGCTGCTAGCAACAATTCCTGAATAAACTCCTCGCTTGTCTCTGCTAGAGGCATGACGCTTAAGAATTTTCCACGCGGCGGGAGAATGGGGACGATAAGAAAATCCTCTGACCATTTGAAAGGCACATTCACTACTGGCACCAGACCTGTCCCATCGAGTTTGCGCAAGGCATTACATTCACGCATATAAAAATCATGGAGCGATTGCGCGTTTACAGGGTCGCGGGTAAGATCGTACACCATCAATTGGATGGCCTTATCCTGGCCCCCCTCGAACTTGCCATTGAAGAGGCGCACACCAGGGCGAATGGCGACAGCGTCTTCGATGAGAATGGTATTGATGCGCTGCGGAACCTGGGGACGCGGCGAAAGATCGATCAGCGCCTTCTGAATGTGTGTTCGCAACTGGCCCACCTGTGGATTGCCGCCCTGGTGATCCAGCGTTTGCAGACGTTCACAGACGTTACTGGCCAGATAGATGCCATTGGCTGCACGCGGGTCGTGGATCTGCGGCATTTTTTCTGTGATTGAGAGAAGCACACCACCACGTACAAAATGCCCGTTCTCCTTGAGTGGCATAACCTTCCAACTCAGATGGCCAGCCAGGATTTTTGCCACGAAGTCCGCCTTGGTAAGTGGGCTGGGCAGCGAGAACCCGTCGCTTTTTACCCAGAGCTGATCATTCCCGTGGATTTTACCTTTCCACGATTTTTCATCCAGTAGAAACACCCAGCGATTTCCAAGAATGATAAAATCGATTTCATGGGAACGGTCGCCATGTGGCAGGACTTTGTTGCAAATTACTACCCAATCGTTGGGGAGCTGTTTTAACACCTCGGCAGCGCGACGCTCTCCCTCCGTAGCAAATGGGCCAGCAGCTATTAATTGAGCCATGCCATCTCCTTCTCTCTTGCTTTCCGTACAAATCTTCTGCAGGGGATCTCTGTGTATGTCAACAAAAATATCTTGAAATGTGCTTATGTAGGATCATTTATTTATAGTAATGAGAATTCCTCAAAAATTTCATGCAAAACTCTCCACATTTCTTTAAACTGTACTTCAACAAAACAACAATTGGCTCCTGACGCGCATCGAGACGATTTTTGAGAACCAGTTCTGCCACATAACGTGCGCATGCCATTACAGCTCATCTATCTGTCTCGGCTGAAATCCGCAAAACGGTGTCAAATTTGCCAAATAACCTGGCGTGCCTCCATGAGAAGGGGCTTCCAGAGCGGCATCATTAGAGAACTCGGCAGATGTTTTCTTACTCCAGAAGCGCCTTCAAAAGCGCCTCCCTGGCATCCGCATAGAAAAGAACACTGATCTTCATAGCCATCTCATCTGATAAGTCGTTCAGTTGCCTTCTGGCTGAGATTGGGATCAAGAGCGTGGTAGCACCTTTTTCGATAGCCAGTTCAGCAACGTTGACCGCGTTATAGACAGGATCAAGTCCGCCACCGAGATTGAGACCACCAACCGCGATCAGTCCGCCTTTTAGGCTCTTGTTCAGAAGAACGCTACAGAATGCCAGTAGTGCTGGTAGGCCTAATTGTGCGCCACTCTTCGCTGCATCGAACGCACGCAGTTGCACAATGAATTCGTGTTGGCGAGGATCGCGATCTCCTACCAGATCCCTTGCTCGCGTGAGCAGGTTTTGTTCACCGTACTTGATGCTCTCTCTGAAAGGCCCAGGGACGGGTACGTTGATAATCTTTACACCGGAGCCAGGCCCTTCATTGACATCGATACGGTAGAGGCCAGCACCTTCATCCTGCCCACCGGGGCTAATGGCCCAGACCTGGCCAGGAGGCAAGGGGTCCGTACCAATCGAGTTATCACTCTGCAATTCGGGAGTGACAACGAAACGTTCAACACCATCGTTACCCATTTGATAGCTAAAATGGGTATTCCTAAACTCAGCACTACCAATGCGCTTTTGTTGCTCTTTTACACGCCTCCGACATTCCATGGCTAAGCGAACAGCCCATTCCAGATCCTCGTCGCTAATTAACTGCTCCCGGTTTGGATAGAGTAGCTTCAGCAGGCCGTTTACGGTCCGATTGACTGCTGTTGTATCGCGACCACTCAAAGCACCTCCATAATTGACGCGACCTTGAATGGCAGAGAGACGATTATCGCCCCGAAGTTGTGCCCAGGCTTCAGAAAGAAAGTCGCTGACGAGACCGAAATGGATGGTAAAGAGTGATGAGTCCAGTTTGGGAACATCCCAGCCTGGAACATAAGCATGGAGGCGGTCCATAAAGGCGGTATCGTTGCGCATTTCTGGCGGCATTGGGCCAAGTAGATGACCAACCCGCTGCTGATGTTCAACGTCAACATCAAAATTCCCGACCATCACAATACTGCCGCTCGCCCGAATACTCTCTCGACCTCGGCTGAACTCACCTGACTCCATATAGCCCTTCATGATATTGATGCCGTCCTTCTGATCGAAGGAGACACCCGATACTTCATCAAAGCACACAACATCATACTGGCAAACCAGGCCACGCTGGCCATTGCTATTGTTAACAAACATACGAGCAACGGTCGCTTTACCACCTGAGACCAGGTGCGAGTAGGGAGAGACTTGCTGGAAAAGATGCGACTTACCAGTCCCACGCGGCCCCAGTTCGACGATATTATAGTTCCGCTCGACGAAAGGTACCATGCGTAACAGCAAGACGTCTTGCGCTCGCGCGGATAAACGCCCCGGCTCAAATCCCACACTGCGCAGCAGGAACTGCTTCCACTCATAGGTCGTAAAATGTTCTCTCCCTTGCGCCAACTGGGTAAGCAGGTCACGCTTAGAAAGCTGAATGGGACGCAGTGAAGTGATGCCAAATGGGCGTCCCGCTTTCTCCTGGGCAATTATTGCATCGTACTCAAGCTGAATTTCGGCGTAGAACCCTCCTGTGAGCATGCGCTCATTTGAGGCAACCATCTCTGGATCAACGCGAACATCATTGAGACGCAGACTTGGCAAAGTAATCAGATAGGAGTCAGTCGCAGCATCCAGGCGCGCAGTGACCAGATCGATCAGTTTGACCGATCCCTGTTCTCGGGCGCGAGACTTGAAGAGTTCTTCTTCTCCTGGGCGTATCGTCCGCTCCCGCATTTGCCGCTCAACAACGGCCAGGCCTTCAGCAATTTCTGCATCGTCTGTGCTAGCACAATATCTTCCTAGAAGGAACTCACCCACATAAGTTGGCACGGGGTATTGCCCTTTAAAACGCTGCGCCAGATCTTTACGCACGATATAGCCATCGAACGCTGTGGCTGCTAGCTGATCAAGTGCATCGAGTTCCACTGTTTAGTCTCCTACTATGGTCGAAATCTGTTTACTTACTGTGCCGTCGCTATTGAGTACAACGATCAGGACAGGTTCTCCCATGCGATCATCATCCTCTACCAGCAACGACACGCTGCCATCTGCGCCTGGGACGGTAAGCGAGCCAATCAACGAGGTGGTGGTGTCACCAGCTTTTGTACGCATATCGACTTTCATCCCGGGAGTGAGGCCCGTTACATGCATTTTACAACGCAAACCCTTCCAGGTCACGTTTTCAATCGTCACAGGCTGGGAGTGTGCGCCTTTTGGTTGCGAGACCGTAATCACTGGCACAAAGCACTCCTGGGGGCTTACACCACCATGTTCGTATTCTTTCCCAGCCTCATAGCAGCGGATATTTGGAGCCAGTGCAATTCGTATATCGCTATTCCAGTGCCAGGGCACTGTTTCCTGATTACTGTTCGCTGTTTCTTTGAGCTGGGCACAGCGTCCCTTGCGCACATGCGTCAGATGCTCTGGTAACTCGGCTTTGGGCAGGGTGCCTGGCAGCAGCAGCCAGCCGTGATCTGTGACCACCACGACTCGTTTCCAACCCCAATCGAGCAAGGCTGCAATCCGCCTCTCCAGGGCAGTCACCTCTCCTTTGAGGTGATGAGCGAGCCGCCACTCGTTTTGATGACCGTGGCTATCAATGTTGCCCATTTCAGTCCAGGCCCGTCCCGCAGGATCGCCTAAATCGCCTTCGCCTCTTAGCACCTGATAACCAGTCTGCTCTAATAAACGGCGCAAGACATCGACGGTCACTTTGGTACCACTGCTCGCGACCACTGGAGCCAGGCCCGCGCTGATATTGCCGGTCAGCAGGTGCGCAACGGGCGAGATGGCGGGCTTGGCTGTAGAAGTGATGCCCGGCAGGGGCACAAGATGAGAGCCAACAGTACAGGTCAACGACTGCGCTGTGAGTCCCGCAACGAGCCGCTGGCCGACATCATAGCGCAGCCCATCGCTAAACAACATACAGGTACCGGCCTCTGGCTCAGGCAGCGATGCCACAGGATAGGTCTGGCCCAGAGGGCCAGCATACACAGCTTTTTGCAAGACTGTGGCCGCATTTTCCAGCCAGGGCCGATAGACGGCGGTGATTACCGATTTGACTGCCGCCGCATCTTCAGTGTGTTCAACTGAGGCCAATGCGTCAATCACCGCCTCATCCACTTTCCAACCCCATTCAGTATAAGCCGCGCGAATTTCAGCCACGGTTGTACCGCCAAAGGCACGCTCTGTCTCCCGCGCCAGCACCATAAGATAGCGTAGCGCGTTCACCAGAGAAGAACGGCCTAATGCGCTCCAGACCCACATGCGGCGCGGGGCGTGCTCCTTTTCGAGATCAAGCAGTGTTGCGTGTACTTCCTGTGGCAGTCGATCACGCTGGCCCAGAAGCTTCTCGCGCAAATTCTGCTCGGCCTCTTCGTTATCCTGTGGCCAGGACTCTCTACTGCTAAAGAGTGTCAACTGCTTAGGGCGAGCGCGCCGCAACAGATCTGGCAGGTTGGGATAGGCATGTGGCGCTTCACTAAATCGCTTCCACACAATGTCCCAGGCACCCTGGTGCTCTCCCAAAAGCCCGGCTGCGCTAACGGCCCCATCTTTGGCCGGATGAAAACCATATTTGTGCGCGCAGAGATCGCAAAAGGAGGCCCATTCAGCCTCACTACAACGCGTGGGATAGCCTGCGGGATCATTCAACCAGAGTAACAGATTGCGCGCTTCGTCCGGGTTCAGGAGCGCATCGAAAAATGCGGCCCGCAGGGGTGCATCTTTCTGCAAACGAGCGATGGATTCGCCAGCGAACTTCAGCAGGGCACGCCGTAAAGCTGTTCTGGTGGCAGCATCTCCGGCGATTTCAACGCCCAGAGAGGACAGAAACGTAGTGATGGTCCAGTCGCGACCACTCTTCTGCTGCGTCCACGCTACGCCGCGATACTGTAGCTCAGCCAACGGTTGCAGTTCCTTTGGCGTCTCTTCGCTGGCCCGTAGCTCTTGCCGACTAATGCTAGGCAGGTAAATAATCGGCGTTCCCTCTAGTAGTGGAAACTGATATTCAGGCAAAGTACGTGCAATGACACAGCGTAGCCAGTATGCAGGGCCAGTCCAGAGAGCCGGATCATATGCACCGAACGTCAAAAGTGGAAGATGGACACGCAGTAATGGCAACAATGGTTCCCACTGGCGCTCTTTGTCAGTCCACAAGACGGCCACAGGAGGCTCCTGATCGTTTTTGTTATAGTTACCAGCACGTTTGATGGCATCAACCAGAGTATCGAGAAATGTTATCTGCTCACTCATACATCTGTCCTTGCATAGTTACGACATATCCTCAATCTGCAATCCACTGAATCGTTGCTACGCGAGCAGCATGCTTCTCAGCCAGGGTTTTGTGTAGATCATTCAAACGTTCACTCCCATCAGGATTGGTACCGCGATCTTTATTCCAATGAATCGTGAAACGACTACGCAACACACCTGCCTCTACAAAGGGGCGGATATTGAGGCGCACGCCATCATCGAGATCAGGGTTCCAGCCAATCGGTTGTTCATCGAGAGGCTTCCAACGCACATAGATATCATATGGCTTTTCGCCCTTGCTGATTGCGATCAGCTTCTCTTGCAATTTGAGAGCCGCCACCAGTCGTGCCTCTGCCCCAGCTACACCCGCTTTCTGTTCATCACGTTGTGTAGCAATCCAGCTACCCAGATAGGTGTAGATCAGACGATCCAAGCCAGCTGCGTCCAGGCGATGATAGTTGATGAGAGCTGAAAAACCATCTTTACGCCCATCCCACACCTGCCAGATAAAGGGACGATTGTGAAATAGGCGGCAATGCTGCTCAAAGAAACCATCACGCAGCCACACTTCAAGGCTCTTGCCACTATACCCAGCATCAGCCAGCAAGCGCTCCTGTAGTACTGGTGTCCAAGCCTCACCATAGGCTGCAGTCAGCAGAGCACGCAACTGTTCAACCCCTGGCTCTGCTCCAGCCACAGACGGCAAGCACACGATACCCTGATTGCTGGCACAGGTATCGAGAACGTCTGTCTCCTGCTGGGGCCAGCGATAACCCAGCAAACGCGCTACTGCAACCTGCAAAGGAGCCATTGAATCTACTGGCTGCCCCTTGAAAAGCCACTGGGTCGGGTCGTTTGAATATGGTTCGGGCAAAGGGCCTGCTACGTCGGCGACTCGCTGCCAGCGTTCCAGATCGAAGGGGACTTTGACTAGTGTTGCGCTAGTAACTTTTATTGCCTGATCAATTTGCCTGACAGCTTCATTAAATTCCGATGAATGGCAGAATGCCCAGATAGCAGGAAGATGGGCGGAATCTTGTGGTAATATAGCCGCAACATTTTCAGTGAAAATGTCTCCTGAATATAGTGAAGCAGGAAGTTTCCCCATCTGGCTAATACAAATACCTTTCTTGCCCCATGCTCGCCCTCCAGCGAGAATCGCCCATCCTTTCTTTCCCAGTTCATTAAGAACACCTTGACCTTTTTGCCAATAGACTATGTGTTCCATCCCTCCCCAAGATTCCTGCTTTTTTATTGTGCTTTGAATAAATTTCCAATTGCTATCTATGTATGGAATTTCCCAAAAGCACTTTATAAATCTCGGAGAGTCTTTTGTGTTAAGGCCGTGAACTCCATAGGCAAAGCGAGCAAGCAATTCACTTTTTACTGATTGAGCCAATGAAATCCTTCCATCAGGGTTTTCTATTTGCTTCATTTGTTCAATACAGCGTAATTTCAACGTCCTAAGTTGTGAGGCCTTATCTTGAGGGAATTTTGAAGTAGACACGTCCATCCCTGTTATAACTTGTTCCTCAGTTGGAGACTGATTTGTCATTATTAACAATGCAATATTAACAATTTCGCCACTAATTGTCTCAAATGCTCCCGTCCCCAAACGGTCAATATGATTCCATGTTTGCTCTCTAATCAGTCGCAGGCGCATCTTCTTATAAGAGTTAAGAAAAAGCCAGTTTTGAGGAGTAACAATTGCGTAAGAACCACAAGGAACTGTAAATATGCGGCAACGCTCAATGAACGAAGTAGCGAGATCAGCACTTGCGTCTGGATAATGTTCGTCACAAAAGCGCTTTAATATCTCATTTTGTTTACCCCCCTGAAGGTATGGTACATTCGTCGCCACAAGCGTATACGTCTTCGCCAGCAAGCGTGCGGCTTTGCCCATGCCTTCAGCCGCAGCACCAAAGACTGCGGAGGTAGGATCATCTTTGGCGCGCTCTT
Source organism: Ktedonobacter sp. SOSP1-85 (assembly GCF_016587415.1). Classification (GTDB taxonomy): domain Bacteria; phylum Chloroflexota; class Ktedonobacteria; order Ktedonobacterales; family Ktedonobacteraceae; genus Ktedonobacter. The sequence continues at coordinate 1,958,558 of NZ_BNJI01000001.1, forward strand.
TGGCTAACGCTTGCTTGAGATGCGGTTCCACCAGGGCGTAGTCGGAAGCAAACATGCGCTCTTTCACTGGCACGTTGTTAGGATCGATCAAGCTGCCCAAGTGCGGTGCATTGCGGAAGAGCTTGTACTGGCGTTCAAGCGTATAACTCAGATTTACATCATCACCAGCAAGCTGCGTCCAGGTCTCCAGTTGTCCCTCGACCGCAATACCAGAACAAGCGACATTGGGTAGCGGCAGGTCGCGATAGCCGCCCATTTTCCAGGCGGCCAGAGCCAGCGCAAAGGCCGCGATCTGGGTACAGCGCGCATCCAGTTCGAGGCCGAAAAGATTGTCGCGCAGCACCACGTCAGCGGCCTCGGCGGCACAGAGACGCTCCTCCTCCATACGCATATGGCAGAGCATCTCGAAGGCCGCGACTAGGAAGTGCCCGGAGCCACAACACGGGTCCATTACAGTGACCTCAGCCGCGCGCTCAGGCCAGCCGGGGAAAGTGCCAGCGGCAGGCGTGCCATCATCCTGGAAACGCAGGTAGTGATACTGTTGGAGCAAAGGGCTGGTGGGATGGCGTGCCGCCCACCAGGCACCAAGCGAGTTTTCCAGCAGAAACTGAACCATGTAGTGCTCAGTGAAGAGCTGGGTAACTGGCGAGATATCGTTGCCGTCACGTTTGCGTTCGCTGTTGTTCACGGCAGCCTTCTTTTTCGTCTGCCAGAATTGGTAGACCCAGCCCAGGGCATCATCGGCAAGAAAGAGCATCGGAGGGAGATTAGCCACAATTACTTCCAGTTTATGCCGTCCCTCAGGCGAGAACTGTACCTGAGCAGAGGGATCATCGACACGAAAGATACCAGGAAGCATAGCGCTGGCGTAACGGGCTGCGACTTGCCAGGCGTCGGATTCGCCCTCTTCCAGCGCCAGTTCACTACATTCTTCCAGTGTCACAGGCGCCCCCTCTGGATGCATCAGCAGACCATTCTCCGCGAGGAAACGCGCAAAGAGCCTGCAGTGCCATTGCTCATAGGCCACCTCTTCAATCAGAGGCTGTTCTCCCTTAGCAAGGTCGCCATCGCCAAGTTGGCGCGCTCTGGCGCGCAAGGAAATGCGCAGGCGTTTCTGGTCCGCGCTAAGCGATGCAAATGCGTCGCTTTCCATTACGGCGAGCGTTGCCAAAGCCGCTTTGGCTGCCTCCTCAGATGCTTCACGTGCCTTCATGATCGCGCGCTCTAAGATCGCGCGCAGATCAGTCGTAAGTGGGGTCATAGGTTCGGTATCCTTCGCGTCGTTAGATAATAACCGGTTTTCCGGCTGAAATATGCATCATGATTTCGGTGCGGAGCGCTGCAAGGTAGGCATCTGCTTCATCGACTGACTTCAATGTAGCGTGAGTCACTGTGATGTGTTGCGCCTCTGGTATGTGCAATTTCGCCGTCTCTTCGCGCACCCTTTGCACGCGTCCTTTGGGAGCGTCTATCTTATATGCCCAGGTAGCTATCGATGTGGTGTCCAGTGTGGCGAGCAGCTCTTCATCAGTGCCAATTTTCAGCGTGGGCACAGAACCAAGCTCATGCTTCTGCAGCAGCCGTTGGCGCTCGGCCTCCGCCAGACTCTGCCACTCCTGAAACGTCTCCAGACTCCGTAACTCACGCTCCTGAGCCTCGATCAGCCGTTGGCGCGCATCCTGTACTGCGGTACGCAAGGCGGTTGTGACTTTCTGCAACAGGGGGGAAACCGGATCGGGATTATGTAACAAGGCGCGTGAACTCTTGATAGCGTTTATCTGCGGCTCAACTTCTGCCGCGACTGGCAGGCTGCTGGCATGAGCGAGCAAACGTTGTAACATCAACCACTGGGGCCAACGCCGAGTAATTTCCGCACTGGCTTGCGTCCAGGTCTTAGAACTGTTTAGCAAATCAGCGCGACCATTGTAGACAGCCACGAACAGCGCATTGCCACTCAATGCCTGCAACTGTTTAATCGCATCTGTGGTAGGCGGCTCAGGACGAGGGGCCTCTCCACCAGCGCTTGCAGCCAGCTCCATCAGATGTTTCAGCAGAACTGGGATGGCCTCGACCTCCTCGCCTGGCTTGATGGAGAAGCCAAGATTGGTCAGCAGGTTGCGCACACCAATGCGCTGCGAGGTGCTAATGGTCACCCCTTCGCTATAGAACTCTGTCAGGCCAATTTGTTGCGATATAATCTGTTTTAGTGGCACAGCCTGGCCGTCTTTCGCAGCGCGTACAAAGCCGCCGGCCACGAGGCTGAGTAACGCGCCATCGACTGCATCTCGTTGCCAACCATAGCCCACACCCTCAAAATATGTATGGATATCTCTGCCTTTTTTGCCAGCGCCGCCAATAAACGCGCGTATCTCCTGGCAGGCTGGATGTTTATCGATATCGCCATGATAGCCCACAACTGCGAGGGGATCGGTATTTCCCTCGCGGCAGTATCTGACGACGGTTCCCCAACTGGCGTGATCGATCAGAGAAAACTTGGGGAAGAGCCTCACCAGAGCATCCTCCACAGCTTTCTTCACCGAATCTTGCAAGCTGCCCAGGCTCACCTCGTTGCCGCCTCCCTGATAGACGTGAGCATTATTTACAATATTGGCAATCAGTGCATCGCGATCTCCCTGGTACGCCTGGCGTTTGGTTTCCATCGAACGTTTGGCCTCTTGCCCTTCGTTCGTGGTCGGTGCCGGGCGCGAAGCTATTGTCTCCTGTGCAGCAGCAGAGCTGGCGAGCGCATCTTTGAGCGCATCAGCCTCTTGCCTGGGCAGGAAGACAAAGACAATCGGACTGTCAGCACCGGCAGCTTGCGCATCTGCTCGCACCGTTTTTGCGGAGACCGACCATTCATCGCGAATCCATACCGGGACACGCTCAGTATTGGCGGCAGGAGCATCAGAAGTAAAATAGGCTTCGAGCTGACGGGGAGTCTTACTCACGCCCTGTGTGAGCCTGATGCCTTTCAGCGCTTTGTCAAGGCTGCTCTTAAATTGAGTAGTGCGATCATCAGCAATACGTGTATCATTGGACCAAATACGGATACGTCGTTGCTGATAATCTTGCTCCCATTCAGCTCCCTCGGGTGTCTGTAAACGATACTCCTCACCAACGCGCATGAGCTGACCAGAATCAACCAGACTTTGTAGCAGAGTTGGAATGCACTGGCGCAGTTTCGCATTGGCGTTCACATCCGCCACATCCCCGACCAGGAGATCGGCAAGTGTTTCCACATTTGCCCGCAGCCCTGTTGCAGCCACTCCTTCCGTTGGCAGCTTGCTAATCAAAAAAATGATTGCACTGAGCCGCGAACGTAGTTTTCCATCAGCGGTGCCATCATCCATCTGCTCAATTGCCGTAGCCACATCGCGCAGCAAGACGCTACTCTGGATCATCTCGGTTTTCAGTTGATTATAGATGACATCGCCCGCAACTACGGTGCCGAGAGGTTCATTTGCGATCTCTTTAATAGCGTCATGGACGATGCGCAACTGTGTGCGCAGTTGACCTGCCATGCCCATACTATCCACCGCCCGCAAAACGCTTTCCCAAAAGCGGCTCCTGGCTGGCAGCAGAGGATAATCTGGGATCAGGTGCTGTTTATCCGTTGGTCGCGGCCCAATCCTCGTACCAGCAAGATGGCGGTTAATCTCACCACTGGCCGCATCCAGGACCGTTTGCAGGGCAGGTACTTGTGTAGGTTGCTTGCGCAAAACAACCTCGCGTACTACGCGTTCAACGTCAGTATCAGTTAGTGACACACGTACCGTAAAGCGGCCTTGCAGTTTTTGTAACTGGGGTGTCGCCACAATTGCAGCCTGCCCGGTAGCAATGAACAACAAGCGGTTGCCGAAGCGCGAAGAACAGGTCTCTACAACGAGCTGCACTTGTTCAGCCCGCCGCGAATCGTCTCCAATAAATTGCTGCAATTCGTCAAAGATCAGCAACGTACACGGTAATTTGCCTGGCGTTGTTGATTGCAACTCAAGCACGTCGCGCATTGTGCTCAGAAGTTCATCATCGGAGATATCTTCCTTGTTGGGATATTGCGCTTTGAGCAAGCTACGAGCTTCAGCCGCGCTATTGGCAAAGGCGGGATAGACCTCAAGCAAACTTTCTGCCAGAATATTGGATACATACATATTACGCAGTTCTCTGGAAAAATTGCTGCCTTTGTTCGCAACACCAGCCTTCACATCTGCATAGTAGCCCTGCTGAATCAGCCAGATTACGAAACGTGCGGGAGCATACTGCTCTGGGAGATCTGCGCTGCGAAACAGAATGCCCAGCAAGGCCAGGCGCACGCTTTTTCCTGCGCCAGCTCCCAATGTACCTGCCGCTGACCATAAACCGCCTTCACGCCGCCCAGCAATCGTCAGCTCTTTCAAAAGATCGGCGATCTCATCTGGCAATTTGGCCAGACCCCGTGCGTGCGCGCCATCAGGAAACGTTGTATCACGCCAGAGGTATTCAAGCACACGCACAAAGTGCGATTTGCCGCTGCCATAAAAACCACTCACCCAGATCGCGGGCTGTTTTGTCTCGTGAATACTTGCGAGATAGGTGGAGAGAATAAGCTGCAAGCCACGCTGATATTCACCTTCGCATACAAAGTGCGAAAGTTCGTAGTGCAAGACATTCCACTCTTCAATCGTAGATGGGTTAATTACTTGCGCTACACCATTATTGGGTATGATATGTGTGGTGGGATTTTCGAGAAAAATATCGCGATTCTTTAGCATAAATTCACTTTCCCTCTACAGCAGTTATGGGTACGGCCAAATAATTCCAGCCATCACGAGCATCCAAAAGACGGTAACTAGGACCGTTATGTTGACCAGGAAAAAAGACCAGCATTCTCCCGCGTATGGATGGAGTAACCGTCTCAAAAAGAGCCGAGGCAGATGTTAAACCGAAGAGCGAGGCCAGGCCAGAGATAGCCACTACGGTATCTGTACCAACATCAGGCCCACTGAGCGTGGCGACAATCTGCTGAGAAACGAACGCCGCGAAATCCTGCAAAGCGAGTTCCATATCTTCTGGTTCTTCAAAGTAAGCCTCGCGATATTCATGTTCTGCCATCCATTGTGCAAAAAGGTTGGTTAAATCAAGATGCACCCATGAATGTTTGGCATCCTTCGTCGCCCGCTCAAATTCTGGGATGCGCAGACGTAAACGACGTTCCTGTGCCGGATCATAGATGGCAAACCAGACTTTTTCGGGTCCAGCCAGTGTCCGCTCCCAGGGAAGCTGCACGAAGCGTTCGTAGGCATTGACCAATCCTTCGATCTCGTTCACGAACTGCCTGCCTTTCCTTCTCTCATTTTCTCAACAGATGGCGAAAACCAACCTCGGTCACATTCCCCATATGCCGATACTCGATCCAACCACGTTGCGAAGCAACAATGGCGTGTTCGTGCAAAATATGCATAGGAGTATCCAATAATCGGCACCAGATTGTCTGAAATAATGCTTCTCCGCGCGCGCCAGAAAAATGGCCAAGCAGCAGAGCATACGTCACAGAGGCAGGATGGCAGTGCGTCTGCACCCGTACTTTTTTAAGCTTGCCGCTTAAGAAGCCAGCTTGTTGCCAGGAAGAGATCGCATTGCGTCCAATACTCGCCAGAGTTGTGGAGTTGTAACGCTGAGGGAAACAGGCATCTACCACCTCGGCCAGCATCTCCGGCTCAATAGACTCGCCTATGGGGAGTGCGAGGATTTTTTCAGCCGTGCCTCTTAAAATAGCGTCTCTGGCCACGGCGCTCAGCAGAGCCAGTAAGGGTTGTGCCTCTACATCTTCATCCCACAGATCCCTGAGAGAGCGAAAAAGCACAATAGTGGTATCCAAGGCATACAAGACGCGCAACTTCAGAAAAGAAGCCCGGCGCGTCGCCACCGTTCTCTTTAAGAGAACGTTTTCCTCAATAATCGCGGCCTGGTACTCATTCAAACTGGCACCCTGCTGACACGCCGCAAGTAGGAGGCGAAGCTCTGCAAGCATCATGGTACGGCCACCATGTACGCTGACAGACTCGTTGATAAAGCCAAACTCATCTGCCGATGCGGGAATGTGTAATGACATCCGTGTTCCTAACTGAAGAATTGTTGGAAATAATTAATATGAACAGTTTTCTACCGGAGCCCGTTCCCATGGTCAGAACATAGCTCGCCCTCTGCTGGGCAACGCGAATAGCCTCCGACTGGTGCTCGTGCAGGCGCAGAACCGATCCAACCGTATTAAATGCGGTTTTCCCTTTGCGAAAGATACGTGCGCACTCTCGGCACAATACGTCATTGGATACAAATTCGTCGATTTACTCATCAGGCTCAAAAAGAGGATTGAGCTGGATCAACGGTTCGGGCCAGAGTGCCCCTTCCCGCAATTTCCCTTCCACAGAAGACTGTATATCCTGGTCACGTATCTGAATAAAGCTATTGATATAAGAGGCGTAGTCCTGAATAAGCTGGTCGCGAAACTCAAACATAGTTTGTGTGGGCATCATTGCCAAATGCTTTCTACGTGCATATCACGAGAAATAAAACCCAAACCACGAAAGCCATTGTTAAAACACATAATCAAAAATATGTATACAACTCTTTTTATTGTAGAGATCTAATGGTTTTTTGTCAATAAAGCAATTAAAGGTTTTAAGATCTATAAAAATTTATCAAACGATAAAAACTTCTCACCTATTTAGCCATTTAACGTGAAACAACCCGAGTTTTTAGGCTCTATGTGCCTGACTACCTCAGTATATCTTGGGAATGGGCCAGTAACCACACGCTGAAGCTCAGGAAGGGCAGCCTGCCTCGAAGATACTCTGCGGAGCATCGTTGTTGAGCCTGTCGAGTGCCACCGCATAAAGCGGCCCGACAACGGTGAAGGGGAATGAGGCTCCTTCTCTCCGCTGAAGTGAGGCGAGAATACGAGGTGACCTCGTATTCCTCGACAAGCCAGGCGACACTTTGCTATGCGAAGCTCTTCAGTGCCTGGAGCCTTAGGTACATCTACTGCAGAAACGATTCTCGCCATTGCTCAGCAGCATGGTTATAAGCATTCCGTGAATACACCTGAACAATATCAACGATTACAACGATTACAGGCTACTGAACTCATTCTAAACGTGGCCAATTTTATGGAGAAATGCTCTTATCCAGCGATTATAGTTAGCTGGGATGGGCTATACATCTGGTACCAGACACCATTCGCTCCACAAGTTCATCATCGATGAGTCCCAAGGTACAAGCAGCAATGAATTGACTGGGACCATCTAGGACGAGGCATTTCCAGCACTGCTATTGCGAGCAATATAAACTGCTCACAAACAGTGTTGGGAAAGCTGGAAAGATGGGGGCAGTGTCATGACCAGGAGAACTAACCTCTATTTTTACCACTTCTCTTGAAAGTCGCCAACAGAATATAACATATTTCTTACATTATAATATGCTATCATCCGTAAATGTCCTTCAATAAAGCTGCCCTGGTTACTCCCTCTTCTTCAAGAGAATAAAACCACTTCCTAATCTGGGTAGAGGCAATTTGCCAGTAATCATCCATTTCACGATAGAGTGAGCGAGGAAGCTTTACAATGAATTCTTCTTTGAAAAGCCCTCCAAATAAGAGGGCGTTTAGTTTAGAGGAACTCCCAAACTCACTTTCAGGATAGGTTTCTCCCAAATAGTCTGCAAGGATAGCTTCCGCTAATCTTGATGGACCACCACCAGAATATCCCCATTCGAACACGATTTCTTTTTCCGGATTTCGTTTTTCAGAGCCAAAATATTTCAAAGGACGTCCATTCACAGTTACATAGGTGCCCTTTGACGAATACTTTCCTTCTCTTCTATAGACTCTGCGTCCACAATACAGTTTAAAATCTTCTTTGGGCGGAAGCATTTGCTCAAGCTCGGATACTGTGGCTGGCGAAACAGGTTTTTCCTGCTTTTTCTCCGCTGATAGCGGCTGACGCTCTCGCTGAAAGTCTTCTTCCTTTAAGCCTAAAATATCTATGAGTCCCCGTTGGCTCTCATAATTTGGAAATTTATCTTTTTTTTCCCAGCGCAAAACGGTGCGTGCCGCGACACCAAGTTTTTCTGCGAGGGTTTCTTGCGACCAATTCCTTTTTTTCCTAGCTAGCCTAATCTTTTGACCTATTAACTCTTCTGGCATGATGTTTTCCTCGAAACATAGAGAGCCTGCCTAATTTAAGGAACAAAGGTTTTGCTGTAAAACGATTGTTATCATTGTACAAAACTATAAAGACCTGTACAAGTCCAGATTTCCAGCTTCTCTCAATACTGACATTTTTTACGCATTTGAAAAATGACACTGACATGTCATGGTTCAGCCTAAAAGGTGGCATTAAACTAGACAGCAAAGGTCACTCACCTACAACTTAATCATTGCTGTCCGAACGACCTGACTCATTCTAGAGGACAGGGGGAGTAGGGAAAGATCATGAAATCTGTTCAAAAGATTGTAAGACCGATAAAGGCAGTAGAAGAAAACCGATCCCTGACATCTGAGATCACCCGCTTACTCAACCTCCTAGTGCGTTTTGAAATGCGTCATCAGGCGCAACATGATCAGCAGACAAAGGCAAGACGTCATCGTAGGGAGAACCACTTTTTAACTAGACTTTACAGTGCGGTACTGTACGGCACTTTATCTCATCACATCTACTATTATCGTTGCAGGTATGGAACAGTGCCGTACCTGTAACCAGGCAGGAGGAAAAGATTGCGCAACATCTATCCCGTCGGTTTTGATCCAGGCAATAGCGAAACCTCTCTTGTTACCTTTCTACCAAACGGAGAACAGAGGATATTGACAATACCAAGCTATGCGGGAAGAGGCTCATCTACTGATTTGAAGCGGTTCCGCACCATGCACATGGCTCAGTCTGACATATTCCAATCGGGAGAATATGTTTTAAATTGCCCAGAAATCGATGTATCAGAGTACTTTGTTGGCTCTCTAGCATTAAGTCAGAGTCAGATTTCCACCTCGGCTCGCGGAGATATCAACCGATACTGGAGCACACTCATGCTGCTCTTACTCCTAACGGTACTAGGAGCGGCAATTCCCGATGCTGAATTCGAAGTATCACTGGTCATGGGAGTACCCATTGAAACGTATAGCGAGCAGAATCGGCTCAAGGTGCGCAAAGCGCTAGAGGGGGAGCATCACTTTACGCTCAATGGCCGAGAGCGATCAGCTGTTGTCCAGGTGGCAAAAGTCATTATGGAAGGTGCAGGAGCTATGATCGCTGCTGGAGACGACCGTATGTTACGACAAGCAGCCATCGATATAGGAGGCCGGACTACTGATTTATATACTGCTGATGGACAAATACCCTTAATACCTTTGTGTAAGGGTTCAGCGCTTGGTGTTGAACTCGTTGGTGACATACTAAACCGCAGGTTCCAAGAACGCTTCGGCCGAACTCTGACCATCCAGGAAACGCGAGGGATTCTGAGAGCCGCCGTTGGGAACATCCCCTATCCGCTTATCTATACAAATGGTCAGGAGGTAAGTTCCATCGATATCCACCATCTGGTTGATGACGCTTTAAGAAGCGTAGGGCGTGACATCACGACCTTTTTGAGTCAGACCTGGGCCAACGGAGAACTTGGCGCAGTTGGTACCGATTTAGCGAAAGTACTCCTAGTAGGTGGAGGTGCCTACTACTTCTACCGGGACATCGCACGCATTATTCCGCATGTGATGGTTCCACAGCAACCAGAGTTGGCAAATGCACTGGGCTATGCTGAACTCGCTCGGCATTTACAGTCACGTTAGGAGGAGCAGAATGCCCCGCAATCCAGAAAAGAATGTCTATGTCACGATTGCCTTTGCACGTACCTCCCCAACGTTGAAGTACCTTCAGCGAGAAGCAAAGGACATGAGCATTTCGGTTGCGGACTTGATTAAAGTTCTCCTGGCTGACCGTACAGCAGCACTGAAAGGACAGGACAAACAGCTGTGGCTCCCTCGCAAGGAAATGACGACACAATCGTTACCCAGTCTTCCTCATGAGAAGACAGAAATCGTCCCTCAGACGGTAACTACTGATGCACCAAGGCGAGCAGCCTCGGCTGCATCAGCAGCGAATTATTGGGATGATTAACCACACATACGAAGACCATTTTAGCGCGAACATAGCGCCACTGGTGAAGTAAGAGGTGGGATACAGATCGGGTTATCCGTGTATCCCAACACTTGACCTGCCTCTTGCCCTACCAGTGGGGCTGATCGCGGATGAGGCATCTCAGAAGGGAGCTGGCTCGGGAGCATTCTATCAAGGTTCGTTGGATAACCGAGCAGACGCAAGGTTTTTCGACATGACTAACCAGAAAATGTAAAAATGTTTTACCTTGCTCTCTCGCGTCTGGTGATCGGGCCACAGTGCGGGAAGAGACAAAGAATAAGGAGGAATATGACTGAACAACATATGCGTCCAGATGCAGGTGTCCGCTACACTGAGGAGGAACGCCGTTGTCTCCGCTGGACCGCCGAACAGGGAGGCGCGCAATTTGAGCAAGTGCAACGTCTTCTGGCACGTCTGAGTCCCAACCCAGAGAAGCTTGCTAATCCGATGATGCTCTCAGTGCAACGCACGCGGAAAAAGAAAGATCGCTGGAAGGATGGTGGCCTTATTGCCTATAAAATCTTTGAGGCAAATAAAAAAGGCTGGTTGTGGCTGACACGCCAGGGTCTGGAATTTGTCGGTCTGGGTGACTTGCGCTATTACGAGCCTAAACTCGAATCACTTCGTCACCTTTACTATGTCAATCAGGCTCGGCTTTATATTGAACAGCAACGACCAGAGGATGTATGGAAATCAGAACGCCTGATTCGTTATGAGCAACCAGCATTTTCGGCTGGAAAGAAGGTTCCCCATGTCCCTGATGCATTGCTCCAAAAACCCAACGGGGAAACCATTGCAATTGAGGTTGAGCTTACTTTGAAAAAGCGCGAACGGATCCTGGCAATATTGAAGGAATCAACTCATACATACCATCGAACCTGGTACTTTGTCGCCCGCCCTGCGTGGACAACCGTTGAAGCAGCTCTAGCGCAATTGCCAGAACACCAGCGCAAACGCGTGCAAATACTTTCAGTTGAAGAAAAATTGCAATAATGAGGGAGGAACATATACATGAAATCATCTCAGGTGCAGCGCCAGGGAGGCATCGATCCATCCATATTGCTTCTCCTGGCACTCGGAGGCTTTCTCGTTTTCCCCTGTGTTTTTGCCGCGTTCCTGGCTCGCCGGCTTCCGCGCAAAATGGCTGGGCAGCGTCTACTCTGGCTGAGCCTGGCTGCCCTCGGTGCTTTGAGCGCAGGCGGGTTTCTCCTCCTGGCTCATCCTTGGAGCGCAGTGCAGGAGCAACTTCTCACGTTGTCTCGCGAAATCATTCACGAGGCAAAGGCGACGACCTGGAATGTCTCCCGGCTATGGAGAGATATCTGGCCATTCTGGGGAGAAAGTCTCCCCTTTGCGCCGCTCGCTGCCTGTCTCTCACACCTGCTAGCACCACAGAGCGCTCGCGAACGCCTGCTCGCTGCCGAAGCTGAACGCACCCAGGCGCTGGCCGCAACCAGCAAACGTGCGCATCGACGAGCCAAGCGAGGAGATATACCAGATCAGATTGAGCAGCACATTGTCATCGGTCTGGCCATTGGAGCAGGCTTGCCCAGTTGGGTGAAAAAGCACTTCGCCATCTTTCCCATCAACGAACTGGGCCAGCATGGCGTGGTTATTGGGAACAGCGGGAGTGGCAAAAGTACCTTCCTGTTGCGCTTGGCTGTGCTCATTGCACGCATCCTTCGCTGGCAGGTGATTATGATCGACGGCAAAGGAGACGAAGATGCTGGATCTGACTTTGTGGCAGCCATGAAGCACGCAGGCATTCAGCGCGTCAAATTGTTTCCTGTTGAACCATATAACGGCTGGGTTGGGACATCGAAAGCGATCTTGAGCCGTTTACTGGCAGTCGAAGAGTTTAGTGATACGCACTATCGCGCCATCGCAGAAAACCTCTTGCGCCTGGCGCTGACGGCACCAGGAAAGCCGGTGAAAACTAGTGCAGAACTCCTGGCCCGTTTAAATCTCACAAATGAATACCTCCTGGGTCTCTATGCTGGGCATGCCGAAGAAGCAACCTATCTGGAATACCTTGGGAAGAAAGATCCGTTGGGCGTCTATAACCGCTATGCAGCTTTACTCAGCACTCTAGATGGACAACTCGATGGCACCTGGTCCTATGACGACGTTGACGCTGCCTACATTTCCCTGGATGGTCTCGCGCTTTCTGGAATTGTTTCTGGCCTGGCTCGTTACTTTGTCGAAGATTTTGCCAATTATGCAGGCCAACGCAAGCCAAAAGAGCGCCGCGTGCTCTTCATCTTTGACGATTTAGGTGCGGTTGATGCCAACCTGACCAATATGTTTGAACGGGTGCGCGCTCGCGGAGTCAGCGTCTTTGTATCAGGCCAGAGCGATCGCAGCATCGCCTACCGGGGATTGCTCCACAATGCCGAGCGTATTCTGGACTCCGCTACGACGATTATCCTGCACGCGTGCAGCCATCCACACGAGATTCTTGCTCGCGCAGGGACAAATATCATTGCCGAAGAGTCATCGCAGGTCTCTGGAGAGGAAGAAACTGGGCAAGGCTCTCTCCGTTTAAAAGAAGTCCTCAACGTCCATCCCAACGACGTGATGCAATTGCCCGTAGGTGAAGCCTATATGATCGCGCATGGAAAAGCGCAACGGGTACGTGTCGTTCCCATTGCGCTAAATCCGCAAGCTCAAGTGAGCTATTCAGCTTTATCCGGTTCATCCCATTCAGTTCCTCTCGCGACAAACCATGCATCAAGTCTTATACCTATGACCGGTCCTCATGAAGAGAGTATAGCTACTCCAATGAGATCAAAAGGATCATCGAATGTGGTCAAAGATGAGCAAGACGATGATCTCTTGCAGTAACACGATGAGTGTCTATCTGGTTGGTTCTCACTCAACCAGCCAGGGAAAGGAGTAAAAAGGACATGTTAAGCGCAGTCAATGAGCCAGGCGAAACGGTGATGGCCTGGGAAGCCACCAGAGAAGATGGCCCCTTTTTCTGTCCAGAATGTGATGAGGAAGTGATTCTCAAAAAAGGTTCCATCGTTCTTCCTCACTTTGCCCATTACCCGGAGGCGTCCTGCTCGTATGGAACTGGCGAGAGTGAGCAACATCGCCGAGCAAAATATGAGATCTACGAGGCTCTGCGTGTTCATCCATCCGTCAGTCATCTCGAAGTGGAGCGCTATCTGACGGAGGTTCGCCCTGATGTCAGTTTCCTCTGGCAGAGGAGATTGAGGGTGGCCATTGAGATGCAAATCAGTGCCATCTCCCCAGCTGAGATTGCACACCGAACACGCTGTTATGCCGCAAAAAACATCTGGGTGTTGTGGACAACTCCTTATCACAACAATATTAGCGGCTTGACGCCCTATAATACGCGGGTTTGGGAACGTTACCTGCACGCGCTTTACTTTGGCACAGTGTACTACTGGCTAGGTGGCATACAGTTGCTTCCGGTCCACTTTGAATCCTACATCCAGGATAGCACACTGGAGCAGTACTATGACAAAGACGAAAAGAAGGAAAAGCTGCGGTTAAAGCACATCTATTCTCCTGTGCTCCGCAATCTGGATCTGGGTAAAAAGGTGGCCATTACAGACTTACAACCCGTCAAACGCAAAGCAGTGCATTTGGGTAAGCTCGACTTACCTGACGCACAACTCTGGAGCATTCAGGGCAGTCAAGGCAAGCACCCGAAGGACGTATTGCCCACACCGAAGAGAAAAACAGAAGGAGGGCATTAATGCTCACAACAAAGCAACCAGTTGACGAGATGCCACTGGACGCCATCGCATTTTGTGACCTGTTAGCTCGCATTCTCTATCGTTGTCTCAAAGACCAGGAGGCACGAATGCTTCTTTTTCCTCGCGATTCCGAACATCCTCTGACTCTTTTACCACAAGAAGAGTATCAGGTTATGTACGAAAAAGCCTTGTAGCTGGGCCTTCAAACACTGTCCTACTGACAACAGATAGTACTGACGAGCGTGTCACATTGTTAAAAATGAGTTCTGAGAAGAACAGGAGAAAAAGATGTCCCCACAGCGTGTACCAATACCAATCAAAGGGATTGTCGCCGGCTATGTGCGCCGTTCCAGTGAGATGCAAAGCGACAACTATAGTCGCGATGCCCAGATGCGCGGAATCACGCAGCAATGTCAGTCACTTGGCCTGCCATCGCCGACCATCTATGAAGACGATGAACTAAGCGCCAGAGGTGAGCAGATTGCTCACCGTCCCGCCTTCAAAAAGTTACTCGAAGACGTTGAGGCCGGGCGTGTGCAAATCGTGATTGTTCACTCCCTCGACCGCTGGTCGCGCAATGTAATGGTCACGCTCCAGAGCTTTCGTATCCTCGCAGAACACCAAACCGCGTTCCTTTCCTTATCCGAACATATTGACTATTCCACTCCTGAAGGGCGACTGCAATTAACGATTCTGGCCGCCTTTGCCGCCTACTTTTCGGATATGCTGGCAAAGCATACGAGCAAAGGGAAAGGGGAACGAGCTGCTCAGGGCTTGCCAAATGGAGACATTCCCTTTGGATACAGCTGGACTGGTCCGAAGTCGCCTCCAGAACATGACCCTGAAGAGTTTCCCGGCCTGCGCATGATTGGTGAGCTTCGGATGCAGGGGAAAACAGCGGAATACATTGCTGATGCTGTCAACGCGGCAGGCTATCGTACTGGTAGTAAACGTTTCGGTGCCCGGCTCTTTACGATTGATACGATCAACGCGATGATGCGCTGCGAGTTCTATGCTGGATTTGCTCCTGGTGACTCGAGGGGAACCATCGTCTATAAAGGACAGCGGTTTCCTGGTCAACACCTCGCCGCTTTTACCTTTGAAGAGTGGCAACGTATTCGCACTGGGACCCGCGTCAACTATAAAGCTCCTCATCGTAGCGAACAGGCTCAGCGGATATACGAGTTTTCAGGTTATATCATCTGCGTGCATTGCGGCTTGAACTTGCGTTGCAGAGGAGCCAGCACCAATGTCAATTACGGCTATTACAAAGACATGGCAAAAGCTCGTCAGCTCCCATGCCTGGCTGGAGGGTATCTTCAGGTTCGTACTGATCTGGTCGCTCAACAGTTCGGCGTCTTGCTACAGAGTTTGCGTCTTCCTCTCTACTGGCGAGATATGGTACGCGAAAAAATACTGGAGACGGCGAAAAAGGCTGGTTTGGATACTGCATCCATCGAGCGGGAAAAAGAGCGCTTGAAGCTCAAACGAGGCCGTATCTTGAAACAGCACCGCGAGGGATACATTGACGATGAAGAGTTCGGAGGAGAAATAGCAGCAATAGACCTTACCTTGCGGAGTCTGGAAGCGCCAGAAGTAAACGGCATACGTCTGGAGGATGTAATCGTCGCAGGAGAGCGGCTTCCTGGCATGGCCGCCTTATGGAGCGTAGCAACGCCAGAAGAACGGCGCGAAATGGTGGCGCTTCTACTAGAACCAGGTGGTCTCCATTATAATGTAGAGAATAAAGAGATTGCAGCCCTTGTTCCACGTTCCACCTTTCTGCCTACCTTGCGGTTATTAGAAGGCATTATCGCATATGAAGAGACTACAGGGATGCTCATTACATCTCATTGGCAGTTGTAACGCAAGACATTTCATTCCTTGGCAACAAAAGAGAAACATCTATAAAAGTGTTAATAACGAACTACAATTGGCTCTTCCAACTTTTGGATACTGCTGTAAGCTCCTCTACGTCTCATAATAAAGCTGTTGAAAGGCAGAAGAGCGTGTGGAAACACCCCACGGGATGCGCAACGAGTTTTATCTCAGACGTGATTTGGCGTGAGGGCTTTCTTCACAATTCTCCCACCTTCATAACGCAGAGGGAGTTTCGATCTCTTGGCGAGCAAAAAGCCAGAGCATTGAACGGGCTTGAGAAGACCTCCCGGCAGAAAAATGGCATCTCGTTGCGCAACCCGTGGGAAACAGGAACCTCTCCTTCTCGCCAAGCGACAACACGAACCAAATTGATAGCGGCAGCAATACCAATATGCTGCAAATGGGTTTTGTTAACGCCAATGTAGCGAGAGCGATGCAGATCGAAGACACGAACGCCCTGTGAAATGATGCCCTCAATGGCTTGCTGATTGAGCATGCTTTGGATCTCCTGGTTGTGGGTGAGAACGATCGCACATCGTACCAATTGAAGAGCCTATTTCTTGATCGAGGCGGAGAGGACAAAGATGGGGTGATGTGCATTACAGAATTGCCGTTTTGAAATAAATGAGGACCAGGTGGGCCCACCAGACAGGAACACTGTCGTGAGGAAGAGCAAGCGTGCCATATCCTAACTCCCGTGCCAGTTGGAGATAAGAAGAGGCATGTGTTTGCAGGAGTCCTTCGATGTGCTGACGCATTATTTCATGCGCGATAGGTCTACGGGGAAGGGAAAGCCCCAAACAAGGGCCAAGCATATCTTTCATTCCTGAATCGACAGGGAAAATACCACAATGATAGCCCTTTGCATAGAGGATGGCACATTGCGCAACTTTATATCCCGCTCCTTTCACATTGGCCGCGAAATGTTTAATGAGCACATCATTCTTGCTCGCATGCAAAGCCTCCAACGTGAGTTCGGATTGCTGAAGGAAAGATTGAACTGATCGGAAATAGGTGCATCTGTCGCGAGCAAGGCCGATTGAAGTAACGACTTGCTTAATTTCTTCATCCGGCAGGACACACAATTGATCGTATCCAAGTTCGTTGGCTTTTTCTACAACTCCGCGATACGTTGAAATCATATGGTCAGATGGTTCCTGTATGGCACCGTTCTCATCTCTTGGGAAGTCATTCCATAAAAACATTGAATTTAAGACGTTCATAAGATAATATAATGTGAAATAAGCCAATCCCCAAAAGTGTTCGTTTGTTTCCTCCTCCAGATCTTTCCAGCATGCTTAGGAGTGCAGATCATCAGGTGATGTGCAAGCACTTAACCTTCAGAGCTAGAGAGATTGAGGAAGCGGAGACAACGAGAGCTGCTTTGAACAGCTTATAGAAACTACGAAGGATGAGACAAATATGGAACCCATAACCACAACGGCGATTCTGGCAGCAGTTGCCTCTGGTGCGATTGGAGCCTTGAGTGGAGGCGTCACCGAGCTTGGGAAAAAGGCACTCGTCGACAGCTATACGGCCCTGACGGCCCTGCTCAAGAAAAAGTTTGGCGAAAAAGGGGAGGTGGCCGAGGCCGTGGAGCGGCTGGAGAAGAAGCCTGACTCAGAGGCCAGAAAGGGAGAGGTCAAGGAGATGCTCGCTGAAGTAAAGGCCGATGAGGACCCCGAGATCCGCCAGGCTGCCCAGGCTGTACTCGATCAGCTGAAGACGTTGCCTGGAGGAGAGCAGCACATTCAGCAGGCCATCGGCAGCTATATTGCCCAGGCCGACCGGCAGAGCAGCGCCTCAGTGACGATTCACGATTCGCGAGACAAGGACAAGTAGAGAGCAGAAGATGGTAGAGCCACAAAAAGAGCCTCCTGTGGGGGAACAGACAGCACGGGGCAACTATATCGCGCAGGCAAACAATAACAGCACTGCATCGGTCAATGTCTATGAAGATGTGCGGCCTCGCCCGGTGAAGCAGGCTGTGCTTGCTGCTGCACGTGAGCAGTTGGCCCAGCTCCCACTGGAGATGCCTCCTGTATCCACGAGCCCCCCTCTTGCTGAGCGCTCTCACCTACCAATCTTCAAACCCAATCCCTTCTTTGTTGGTCGTGCATCCGATTTGCAGGCCATTGCGCAGGCCTTGAAAGATGAGGAATGCACAGCAGTCGTGGTCAGTGGCATGGGCGGCATCGGCAAGACCCAGTTGGCCAGCGAAGTCATCTTTCGCTATGGTGGCTACTTTGCTGGTGGCGTTTTCTGGCTCAATTTCACTGATGCCGCTGGCATTCCCAGCGAGATCGCCGCCTGTCGCACTGCTTTGCAGGAGGAGCTGCGCCTGGATCTGCATGCCCTGCCCCTGGAGGAACAGGTCACGCACATCCTTGCCGCCTGGCAGAGCGATCTGCCACGCCTGCTGGTCTTCGACAACTGCGCGGAGGAGGCGCTGCTCGCCATCTGGCGCCCACCTCTGGGCGGCTGCCGCATCCTGGTGACCAGCCGACGAGGCACCTGGGCTCGCGACCTGCATGTGCATCAGCATCCCCTCAGCGATCTGAAGCGTGAAGAAAGCATCGAATTGCTGGGCAAGTATCGACCCGATCTCACTACTGAGGAGTGCAACGCCATTGCCGAAGCCGTTGGAGACCTCCCCCTGGCCCTGCACCTGGCAGGCAACTACCTGGAAGCATATCGTGAGAGCAGGTTGGGAAGTGTCAGCGCCTATCTCAAAGCCTTGAGCAATACCCAGCCACTCCAGCACCCCTCTCTCCAAGCCGAGGGCAACACCTATACCACGCGCCACATTCAGGATGTGGCACGCACCTTTGCCCTCAGCTACGAACGCCTCGACGCCAATGATTCGGTTGATGCCCTCGCTCTCAGTCTGTTAGCTCATGCAGCTCATTTCGCGCCTGGGGTTGCCATCCCTCGTGAACTACTGCGGGCAACGGTTGGGCCAGAAGAGGACGACGTGCTGGAGGATCGCAGTGTCCGAGCCTTCAGGCGCCTGGCAGGGTTAGGGGTACTCGAAACATCACTGGGTGCCGGAGAAGTGAGCTACCGCCTGCACCGTTTACTCGCAAGCTTCATTCGCCTTCACTCCGAGAGCAGCGCACCAGAGGTACAAGCCACCGTCGAGAGGGTGGTCCAAGACAAAGCAAGACTCCTGAATAGTACAGGCCTTCCAACTCTTTTACAGCCCCTTGATCCCCATCTGCGCTTCGTCACCAATCAGGCTTTGTCGCGGGAGGATGCGATGGCTGCTGCGCTTTGCAACACCTTGGGCTCTCACCTGTATGAGATCGGCGCCTATACGGACGCAGTCTCCTACCTGGAACGAGGGCTTGCAATCAGGAAGCAAGTGCTAAGTGAAGAGCATCCCGATACTGTTACCAGCTACAATAATCTAGCTGAGCTTTATCGAACCCAAGGCCGCTTCCAGGAAGCTGAGCCTCTCTACCGGCAAGCTCTCTCCATTGCTGAGTACGTCTGGGGCCAGGAGCATCCCGATACCGCTTTCAGCTACAACAATCTGGCTTTGCTGTACCACAACCAAGGTCGTTACGAGTTGGCTGAGCCTCTCTACCGGCAAGCTCTCTCCATTAACAAACGCGCCTTGGGTCAAAGAGAATCCTTATACCGCTTCCAGCTACAACAATCTGGCTGGACTCTATCATGACCAACGCCACTTCCAGGAGGCTGAGCCTCTCTACCAACAAGCCCTCTCCATTCGCGAGCACATTTTGGGTCAGGAGCATCCCGATACCGCTGCCAGCTACAACAATCTGGCTTTGCTATACCACAACCAAGGTCGTTACGAGCTGGCTGAGCCCCTCTACCGGCAAGCTCTCTCCATTAACAAACGCGCCTTGGGTCAAGAACATCCCGCTACCGCTCTCAGCTACAACAATCTGGCTGGACTCTATCATGACCAAGGCCGCTTCCAGGAGGCTGAGCCTCTCTACCAACAAGCCCTCTCCATTGCTGAGCGCGTCTTAGGTCAGGACCATCTCAATACCGCTGCCAGCTACAACAATTTGGCTGGGCTCTACGACACCCAAGGCCGCTTCCAGGAGGCTGAGCCCCTCTACCGGCAAGCTCTCGTTATCTGCCAGCGAGTACTTGGCGAAAAGCATCCAAGGACGCGCACGATCAAGAAAAACTATGATGCACTTCGTCGGCAGATGAAAGGGAACGAACCATCCTCTTGAAAAGAGCTGATGACACAGCACGCCTTGGTGACCATTCATGATCCATGAGAGAAAGAGACGTAGGGAGTGAGCCATGACTGAGCCACGAGAAGAGCCACCTGTGGGGGAACAGACGGCGCTAGGAAGCTATATCGCGCAGGCGAACAATAACAGCACCGCCTCGGTCAATGTCTATGAAGATGTGCGGCCTCGCCAGGTGGAACAGGCGGTGCTTGCTGCCGCCCGTGAGCAGTTGGCCCAGCTCCCACTGGAAACGCCTCCTGCATCCACGAGACCCCCTGTCGCTGGGTGCTCTCGCCTACCAGTCTTCGAGAGCAACCCCTTCTTCGTGGGTCGCCAGGCTGATCTACAGGACATTGTGCAGGCCTTGAAGAGCAAGGAACGAGCGACCATTGTGGTCAGTGGCATGGGTGGCATCGGCAAGACCCAGTTAGCCAGCGAATTTATTTTTCGCTATGGTGGCTACTTTGCTGGAGGCGTCTTCTGGCTCAACTTCGCTGATGCCGCTGGCATCCCCAGCGAGATCGCCGCCTGTCGCACTGCTTTGCGGGAGGAGCTGCGCCTGGACCTGCATACCCTGCCTCTGGAAGAGCAGGTCAGGCACATCCTTGCTGCCTGGCAGAGCGATCTGCCACGCCTGCTGGTCTTCGACAACTGCGAGGAGGAGGCGCTGCTCGCCATCTGGCGCCCACCTCTGGGCGGTTGCCGCATCCTGGTGACCAGCCGAAGAGGCACCTGGGCTCGTGATCTGCATGTGCAGCAGCATCCCCTCAGTGACCTGAAGCGTGCAGAGAGTATCGAGTTGCTGGGAAAATATAGGCCTGACCTGACCATGGAGGAGTGCAACGCCATTGCCGAAACCATTGGAGACTTGCCCCTGGCCCTGCACCTAGCTGGCAACTATCTGGAAGCATATCATGAGAGCCGCCTGGGAAGTGCCAGCGCCTATCTCAAAGCCTTGAGCACCACACAGCCACTTCAGCATCCCTCTCTGCAAGCAGAAGGCAACACCTACACCACCCGCCACATTCAGCATGTGGCGCGTACCTTTGCCCTCAGCTATGAACGCCTCGATGCCAATGATCCAGTTGATGCCCTCGCCATCAACCTGCTAGCTCATTCAGCCTACTTCGCGCCTGGGGTCGCTATTCCGCGCGAACTGTTGCGTGCAACTGTTGGGCCAGAAGAGGACGACGTACTGGAGGATCGCAGTGTGCGTGCCTTCAAGCGCCTGGCAGGATTGGGGCTGCTCGAAACATCACAGAGTACCTGGGAGGTGAGTTACCGCCTGCATCGCTTACTAGCAAGCTTCATTCGCCTTCACCCCGAGAGCAACGCACCAGAGATGCAAGCCACCATCGAAAGAGTGGTCCAAGCCAAAGCAAACTTGTTGAATAACACAGGCCTGCCAACTCTCTTGCAGGCCCTTGAGCCCCATCTGCGCTTCGTCACCAATCTGGCTTTGTCACGCGAGGATACCATGGCTGCTCTGCTTTGCAACTCCTTGGGTGTTCACATACGTGACATCGGCGCCTATACGGAAGCCGTCTCCTACTTGGAACGAGCGCTTGTAATAAGGAAGCAAGTGCAAGGGGAAGAACATCCCGATACCGCTCTCAGCTACAACAATCTGGCTAGTATCTATCGCGACCAAGGCCGTTACCAGGAGGCTGAGCACCTCTTTCAGCAAGCCCTCTCCATTGCTGAGCGTATCTTGGGCCAGGAGCACCCTGATACAGCTTCCAACTACAACAATCTGGCTAGTATCTATCGCGACCAAGGCCGTTACCAGGAGGCTGAGCACCTCTTTCAGCAAGCCCTCAGCATTCGCGAGCACACCTTGGGCCAGGAGCATCCTCTTATCGCTTCCAGCTACAACAATCTGGCTGGGCTTTATCAAGCCCAAGGTCGCTTTCAGGAGGCCGAACCCCTCTTCCTGCAAGCCCTCTCCATTCGAGAACGAATCTGGCGTCAGGAGCATCCCGACACCGCTCAGAGCTACAACAATCTGGCTTTGCTGTACCATGACCAAGGCCGCTTCCAAGAGGCTGAGCCCCTCTTCCTGCAAGCCCTCTCCATTCGCGAGCGCATCTTGGGTCAGAATCATCCCGATATCGCTACCAGCTGCAACAATCTGGCTGGGCTCTACAAAGCCCAAGGCCGTTACCAGGAGGCCGAACCTCTCTTTCAGCAAGCCCTCAGCATTCGCGAGCACATCTTGGGCCAGGAGCATCCTCTTACCGCTTCCAGCTACAACAATCTGGCTGGGCTCTACAAAGCCCAAAGCCGCTTTCAGGAGGCCGAACCTCTCTTCCTGCAAGCCCTCAGCATTCGCAAGCGCGTCTTGGGCCAGGAGCATCCTCTTACCGCTTCCAACTACAACAACCTGGCTGAGCTGTACGACAACCAAGGTCGTTACGAGCTGGCTAGGCCCCTCTTCCTGCAAGCCCTCAACATTCGCAAGCGCGTCTTGGGTCTGGACCATCCTCTTACCGCTAACAGCTACAACAATCTAGCTGTACTCTACCAAACCCAAGGCCACTTCCAGGAGGCTGAGCCCTTCTTCCTGCAAGCCCTCTCCATTTGCGAGCGTATCTTGGGTCAGGAGCATCCCCATACCGCTGCCAGCTACAACAATCTGGCTGAGCTGTATCGAACCCAAGGCCGCTTCCAGGAGGCCGAACCCCTCTTCCTACAAGCCCTCGCTATCTGCCAGCGAGTACTTGGCGAGGAGCATCCAACGACGCGTAGGATCAAGAAAAACTATGATGTGCTTCGTCGGCAGATGCAAGGAGAAAAATCATCCTCT
Source organism: Ktedonobacter sp. SOSP1-85 (assembly GCF_016587415.1). Lineage (GTDB taxonomy): Bacteria > Chloroflexota > Ktedonobacteria > Ktedonobacterales > Ktedonobacteraceae > Ktedonobacter. Next base: position 1,981,347 of record NZ_BNJI01000001.1, read on the forward strand.
TGAGAACAGCGGATGACACAGCATACTTCATTTCTGGAAATCAGGCTATACATAGTTCAGTGTCTAGCATGGCCATTCGATGACGAAGGCACATCAATGTATGATCTCTCAGGTCTCGCGGCAAAGGTCTGCATATGATGCGGACAGAGAGCAATCCCTTCGTAACGCCAATAGGCTGTATTGGGACATCCTACGCCGGTATCCTTTTTGATCTCGCACTGACAAACATCTACTGCCTGCATTCCTAGAGCATGGTGATAGGATGATGTAAACATCTGCCGAAGAGCCATGCGAAGCAATCTGATATGGTTAAAAGCGAGATAGGGAAGAGACTGCAAATCGTCTACTGAAAACCACTGGACATGAGAAGCATCATCTCCAGCCTCAATAAGGGCTTCTGCGTCTAACGGTTTGGAAAGCACATAGAGCAAACAGACATATTTTCCTCGGGGATCTTCAAAGTCCTCAAAAGTATGCACTTGCTGGAACATGTCCAGCGGAATCGCAAGCCCGGTCTCCTCCTGTGCTTCTCGCTGAGCCGCGGCTTCCAATGAGGCGTCTTCAGAGGTAAGATGCCCACCAGGAAGCGCCCATAGTCCCTGATAAGGCTCCTTTTTCCTTTGAATCAGCACGACCTCCCAGCCAGAGCCAGAGGGGGCTAAACGGGGGATCACGATATCGACAGTGACCAGGACACCGGTTGCATTCTTTGTCATAGGGTATCTTACTCTTTTAGGCGAGGTATCAAGACCACTCTCCGCTACCATTAATCAAGAGCTTCTTTGTCTACCTGAATATATATTTCGTAAAGCAGGTTTTTTAACTCCTGCACCTTTGGATGGGTACGTGTAAGTTTCCCTTCGAGCGTCCTCAGAAGTTTGCGCACTCTATTCATCTGATATGACGAACGATAGCGATATGCCTTAAGGAGGCCTGCGCATGCAAGCTCAATTCCCGTTGTGACATCGCCAGCATCACAATATGCTTGCACTCTGCTTATCTCTAAAAGTGCGTACTGCCCTGTCTAGCTCAGCTTGTCACAGGATATAGTCGCTTGAGTTTGATCCGCGCATCAGCCGTTCGGAATTGCCAGTTGACCGTGCCCACCTGCTGGTTGCGATGGTCTTGCCAGCTTTGCACCTGCCAACACAATTCCTCAATGGTGGCAATATTGTGGGCCAGGCCCTGCCGTGCCAATACACTGAGTTCAATCTCGGCAATATTGAGCCAACTGGCGTGCTTGGGGGTGTAATGGATCTCCAGCCGATCTACGAGGGCCTTGGCCTGTTCTGGTGGAAACACTTCATAAAACGAGGCTGGAGTGTGCGTATTCAGATTGTCCATCACGACCACCACCTTTGAGGCTTCAGGGTAGTGTCCTTCCAGCACCTCCCGCATGAACAGCGCCCAGTCTTTCTTCGTGCGATGTTCTGTCACTTTCAGGGAGCGCTTGCCTACCAGTGGCTCATAGGCAATGAAGAGATTGGCACTGCCTTCTTTCTCATAGCTGTAATCTTCGCGGGCGACCTGGCCGGGTTTGGCCGGCTCAGGCGGATACTTGTCCTTGACAAGATTCTTGCCCATCTCGTCCATACAAATCCTGGGGGGCTGCTGGATCATAGGGTTGGCAATACACATCGAGGACATCCTCCATGTGATAAACAAAGTTCCCATCCGCTTCCTTTGGGAAGCACCAGGATTTTTTGAGCCAGGGCTTTAGCTCGTTTTTTGAGTGTGGTTCGCACCGTCTCCGGGCTGATGTGCTCCGCACACTCCAGTTGGACCATCCGACCAGCCAGGAGTCGCACTGTCCAGCGTTGCCGTCCATCGGGAGCCTTGCTACAGGCTAATGCGATTAACTGCGCCTCTCCCTTGCCATCCAGACAGCGACGTTCGGGGCGTTCGCGTGGGAAGCTTCCCGCGAGAGCTACCGCCAGGCTTCCTTGGACAAACCGCTGCTTGATGCTGATTACCGTGCGACGACTGATGGAGAGGGTCTCAGCAATCTGTCCATCGGTGTGACTGGGCTCTCCGTGACTCTGATCACTCATCAGAAGAACACGGGCAACCAGATAGTGCTTGGCTGGAGTCTTGCTCATCTGCGTCATCGTTTCCAGAAAATTTCGTTGCTCCGTGATCAATTTCACAGGATAGCGATAGTGAGAAACGCTCATATTTGGACTCCTTTAGTTGAGCATGTTTGCACTCGATAGAAGGAGATGCTTCTCTTTTTCTCTGAGAAGGCACTCTCTTCTGGGAAAGATGGTTACTCCTCTTCGTCATCCGACTCCTCTTCGTCATCTCTCCCATCCTGCTCAAGCCTGCGATACATCATCCGATGGTGGTCATCGGCGTCTTCTATCTCAAATCGATAGGAGCCCCATCCTCTCGTATCGAGAGAAATACGTTTGCATTGTGGCAAAATGCCTTTGACAAAAATATTCCATGTTGCAGAAGCATGAATGGTAATCTCTTCTAACTGTGGACACGCGTTGAAGACAAAGGTGTCAGGCCATTGTTCAACAGCATCCTCATCGAGAAAGTATTGGAATACCTTGAGTTGAGCAGCAGGGCCAATGGTCAGGGTGTCAGTCGAGATCCGGCAATCCAGAAACCCCACTTCCTTCAATTGGCGGCCATCTCTCTTACTCAAACCATTCCCGATTGTAACGGTTTGCGGACCTCGATAGTCTGATCCCCAGAGCCTGAGTATTTCAAGCGTGGGATGAGCAAAGACGGATTGGTTAAAAGTAATCCGTTTGATATCAAGGGTCTGCAAATGAGGACAATGGGTCGCAAAATCGACGTGCTCTAGATCCGCAATCTCCTTGGAGAAGGCATGAGGGTGAAGGATACATGTGTGAAGGAGAGGCCCATGCTCCTTCATAAAACGGATGACCCGTTTGAAATCGTCGCTCTCTACATTATAACAATAAAGCTCTAAGGTGCCTGCTTCAATGTTTCGGATATCGTCTAGCAGGGAAATATTTTCTTGGGTAATATTCCAGCGAACCATCGTTTTTCACGCTCCGGTAATTTCGTCAATCATTCAGCCAATCTGTCTTAGTATATGTTGTCGTCTCTCGCAAATAGAGCGAAGGGCGGCTTCACTAGCCTTTCTGGGGGAGGCGAGACAAAGCAGAAGTGTTTTCACTTAGCCTGTGACTATCTCACCTAGTCAGAGCAGTACCACCGGGGAGTTGCAGCGTCAACGGTCGCCAGGGATGCCTCTGTAAGCTCCAGATAGGGTAGAGCGTTCAATGGCTTGCCTAAATCACGATTAATCTTCCCGCGGATCTCGTACACCTCAAATGGTACAAACTCTTTCTGCGAGATATCCTTCCCTTCGCCAGAAAAAGCTAAAAGGTCTGTGCCTCGGATATGGTGCGCTCGAAGGCGGCTTCCTGCCCCGTTTCTCCATAGGCGTACGCAAGTAACTGAAGAATATGACCCCGCGCCGTGTTCGATAGACGAGGCGCTTTCTCTTTTGCACGCTCCATATGGCTCAACGCTTGCGACTGATTTTTCTGCCTCCTCAAGACCTCGCCAATCAAACAGAGGTATGTCATGGCATGATCCTCATCGTGAATCTCTTCAACGAACCGGTGGGCCTGCATGTAGTGGTACAAGGCAGTATTATTTTGCAGCGCATCTAAACAAACACTCCCCGATAAACCGCGGGCACGAATAGCTAACTCTTTTGCGCGTAGGGTTTGACCTGGCGCTGCAGGTGCATAGGCGATCTTTTCTATCTCTGGCAATAACATGATGATCGAGCGCGAAGCAGCATTGGGGCGAGAGGCAAACCAGGCATCCCAGGCCAAATTGATGCTCAGTTCAGCATGATCAAACGTTTCTGTGAGGCGAGCACCATATATGTTATGGCCCATTCATACTCAAGGGCCAAGTAGACGTTTTTTAAAAATACATGTATTATTTTCCATGGATGCATTTTCCTATTTTCCTATTTCAAAGAATGAAAGGATAATTTCTCATGAAAATTGCCTCCATTGTAGTTGCAGCTGTTGGAATTCTTGCTGTCATAGTCGGCATTGTTCTGAAAGTGACCGGACAGGCTCATGGTCTCACAACCCTGGGAGTCGGCGTTGTGCTCTTAATCCTCGGCCTGATTGGCGCTTTTGTTCTCAAACCCAAACCCCAGAATCCCTAACTACCTCTCGGCTTGCAATGAAGCCTTCCCCACTACTCGCAAGACGCAGGAGGAAGGCTTTTCTGTTAGGCTGTGCAGAGATACTTGTAGTCAGGTACCCCATGCCTCTGCGGCAGGGGCTTGCTTCGGTAAGCTCGGACCTGTCCAGACTTAGCTATGGGCCTTCTGCGCGAGGCAGGAGGTTATCAGGCTACGATAGAGGGAAGTGTTCAAGTTCCGACCTACGGGTGCGTGCTAGCCTGTAGCTCTCGAATCTCTGGGTTAAACAGCAAAACGGGGTGTGATGCAGTGCTCAGAGAAAAGTACCGCCCTCTATCATTGTCGAAGCAACCATTACCTACGAAAGTAGAGGCTCAACTTGAGCAACGTTTTTGTCATTGACAGTTATTACAAGCCCTTAAATCCGGTGCATCCAGCACGGGCAAGGCTCTTGCTCACACAGGGCAAAGCAGCCGTGTACCGAAGATACCCGTTTACCATCGTGCTCAAACGGGTCGTGGAGCAACCAGAGGTGCAAGCGTTGCGCCTCAAGCTCGATCCTGGCAGCAAAACGACAGGAATTGCCCTGGTGAATGATGCCAACGGCACCATTGTGTTTGCTGCGGAACTCTCCCATCGTGGGGACGCTGTCAAAGACAGCCTGGAGAGTAGGCGTGGTGTTCGTCGGCTGCGACGTCATCGCAAAACACGGTATAGGAAACCACGCTTCAAGAATCGAAGAAGAAGGAAGGGGTGGTTGCCACCATCGTTGGAGAGTCGACTTGCCAACATCCTGACGTGGGTAGCTCGCCTGTGTCGCTATGCTCCCATCGCGGCCATCAGCCAGGAGCTTGTCAAGTTTGATATGCAATTGATGGAGAATCCCGATAGAACAGGCGTAGAATATCAGCAAGGGACGCTGCAAGGCTATGAAGTGAGAGAATATTTGCTGGAAAAATGGGAACGAACGTGCGCCTATTGCGGCAAGCAAGATGTTCCACTTCAAGTCGAGCATATCCATCCACGTGCCAATGGTGGCACAAACAGGATAAGCAACCTGACGTTGGCATGTGAGCCATGCAATACCGCCAAAGGCACTCAGGAGATCGAGGTGTTCTTGAAAAAGAAGCCCGATGTGCTCAAGCGTCTTCTCGCTCAGGTCAAGAAACCGCTCAAGGATGCCAGTGCTGTCAATAGCACACGCTTTGCTTTGCTCGAACGACTCAAAGCTGTTGGTTTGCCTGTCGAATGCGGGAGTGGTGGATTAACCAAGTACAACCGCACCACGAGAGGCCTGCCAAAAACACATTGGTTGGATGCCGCTTGTGTGGGGAAGAGCACCCCTGGTGTGCTTTCTCACAAAGGAGTGGTCCCACTGCGGATGAAAGCCACAGGGCATGGGAGAAGGCAAATGTGTGTGCCTGACAAATATGGCTTTCCAAAGCAGCACAAAGAGCGCAAAAAGAAATTTCTTGGGTATCAAACGGGTGACATGGTCAAAGCCATCACCCCCAAAGGAACGTTTGAAGGACGAATAGCCATTCGCCATCGGCCTAGTTTTCGACTAGGGAAGGTCGATATCCACCCCAAGTATCTGCGGTGTGTGCATCGATCTGATGGGTATGAGTATATTCAGAAAGGAGTGCGCCATGCTCCTCCCCATGGCTCAAGCCAGGGGTCCCCGCATGGCGCAATTTTATGATGGAAGTGACTTAGCATTATACCGATTGCTCTGCCTCTGAGATGTAAAAAACGGTTGCTTTTTCATGCTCTTAATGAAGAGAGTCTTTCTTCGTGAGAATAAAAGCAACGCTCCATGTGAAGCATAGAAACGCATTTATACCTGCGCAACATCATCCAACACAGCCGCCTCAATTTCGGCAAAAATGTCTCTATCAGTCCTGCGTTGCCACTCAGGCAAGTCCTCCCAGTCTGCAACGTAGCCAGGCTTTGGATTGCCCAAAAGGCGATACATCTGCACGTTCCAGGCCTCTGCGATGAAGCGCCCTCCCTGTTCAGGTGCCAGGCGCGTTGCTGGCTCATGTTGGAGTCCAGCGAGAATCAGTGTACGTGCTTTGTTATAAACTGCACTTGCGGCTTCCTGCTCCCATCCGGCCATCTCCTCCCAGGGAGAAATATAGCCGGGCTTCGGAGTGCCTGGATAATGCCTTTGTACCCCCTCAATCCAGGCCTGACGGAAGCGACGACCGTGCTGCTCTTTTACGTTCTCCATAGGGAACTCCTTTCTCAATTTATGCTAACAGCTGAATTTGTGTGCTAAAATCCTTCACACTGCTATTCGTTGCGAAGGGAGAGAGCTGCATCTGCAACTGAGACAGGCTCTTCTTGAGCATGCCAGATGAGCCCAGCTGCGCAATCTGTATCACTTCGCTACCCAGCGCACAGGCCCGCTCGATCTCTCCATGCGTAACGGCGGCCAGTGCCAGATCTGATAACACCATTCCCCTGCGCCTGGTGGGTGCGGGATGGAGCAAGAGGGCCTCTTGGAGCACTGGCTCTGCCAGACCAGCCTGCCCAAGCTTCACAAGACATGCACCACGCTCCTCAAGGATGCGCTCCCCGTCAAATCGCAACCAGGTGCCATTCATGCCGCGCTTTACATCACGTACGCCCTCGGCCAAGTCAAGGGCCTGGCGGCAATCGTCCAACGCCCCTAGCCCCGCATAAGCTTCGGCTGAGACCATCGCCACCCAGTATTTGGTGACAAGTGTGCCATCACCACGCTTTGCAATCTGCCCCGCGACCTGGAGCAAGGGAAGGGCCTCTTGGAAGTGTCGATCATAGATTGGGAGAAAGGCATGTCGTACCAGAGCACAGGCCCAGAGATCGTAGGCGTTTGCCTCTCTGGCAGCATTGGCCGCAAAGGTATAGCACTGAGCAGCATCCATATACAGGCTGGCATCAAAGAAGATCTCCCCACAGAGTTGAGCCAGATTGCTCGCCAGAACGCACAGATACTGCCGTTGAGAAGCACCCTGTACATCGCGCAATGCCTGGGCCAGAGCATTCAGATGGGAGAGCACATCATTGAGAATAGCGCTTTTCTGTGAGGCAGCACGGTAGGCTTGCCAGTAGTGCTGATTTACTTCTTCGAGATACTGAAGCGATTTCGTATCAAGACGAGCCGGATGCGCCAGTGTATTTCCTACCTGCTCCCAATCTACAGAGAACAGAAGAGCGCTTCCAGCAAGGCTAAGGACACGTAACAACTCACGACGTTTCATATCATCCACTCCAGAGAGAAGGACCTGATCACTGGCGGAGGCGCGCTTTTGAGAGCGCCATGAGGGCAAGAGACCCAGTTCCTCGGGCGATCGCTTGAAATACTGACACAATAGCTTACGCGATCCTGGATAAAGGGCCTTGCCCTGTTCCGCGCGTAGAATTGTCCTGGCCGAAACTCCCGAGGCTGCAGCCAGGTCATCAATCGACATATTCAGGCTATCTCGCAACTCGCGAAGCGGATGCTCCCCGTTTGTATCCATTCCTCTTCTGGCCCTTCAGCTCAAACACATTGCTACAACAAGTGTACTCGGATATTCTCACGCTGTCGATGCCTTTTCCCTTAGCTAAAAAGACGTTTCACAACATTGGCACCAAACTGTCATCATACAGTCAGCACACTAACACCATTTTCCCTCGCATTCACGCCTCTCACATTTTACACTTCTGTTAGGATATTTACCTGCTGCGAAAGTGGGTAGTCATCGAAGCAGCGATGTACATTTCTAACTAAATACGAATTATCCAGGGACAAGAAGATGGCGTATGTTACGCAAATTATGTACATCTTGCAAGAATACAATTATCTGACTTCTGTCTTTCCTTGAGAAAGGAACGAGAACTATGTAAGTTATATATCAACGGTGCACCAGCATCGATGTATGTCTGTGCCTTCTGGAAATCCCACTCAACCTGGTCAATGGTTAATTAGTCATGAGGCAGGAGTGTTTGAGAAACGACTCTGTTCCTCACAGAACCTCTCTATAATAAAAAGACCTGTAGTATGCCAGTATCTCCACCAGCAACGCTACAGGCTACAGCTGTCCAAAAGGCTTAGAATTTATCTAAACGAGAAAGAGCATACAAGCCGTAAATATGGTCTTTCATTCTCGCATTCATCAATAAACAAATAGGTTAGATAAGCTCGAAACAAAGCAAACTAATTATCATTTCTTCTGATCATTATGTTGCTGCTCCTGCCTTCTAATATATTCATCAATAGCTTCGCGTCGGAATCTCCATTGACCACCGACTTTAAAGCCTGGCAATTCGCCTTGACTAGCGAGCCGTTTCACTGTTCGTGGATGGATTTTTAGCATTTCGCCCACTTCGTCAGCATCAAGAATATCATTTGCCACTAACACGCTCGCCTCCTTTCTTCCCTTGTATACCAGATCATACTAATATATCATTACCTTGTCAACAGATGCCGAGTTATGCTAATTTGTCCATTTTGTCCAAAATACTACCTTTAATCCCAAATAAAGATAATTAGTCCAAAATACTCTTGACTATACCAAAATTTCCATGTACTATAGACGTGTATTGTGAATTATGAAGACATTTCCTGCAAGCTTGTACATTAATCTACAGCTTTTTGCAAGTAGCATTCGATCTGCACTTCGCCAAGAAAAGAGGTGATAACAAAAACTGACTCCCTGTCTTGTCCACAGGGAGCCAGTGAGTGAGAACACACAAAAACCTTGCAAAGTCCCGGAGTTCTCTGTGCTCAGCATAGCGCATCGAGACTCCGCAGTCAAGAAAGAGAAGATGCGATATGTCACAACGAACCTCAACAGGCGTACATGCAGGGCATGTCATGGATGCACCTGTCACCGCTTCCAACCTTGCCTTCTTTCGTGGCGTCCAGGCGGGATACCAGGCCTATCAGAGCGAGCCAACCCCGCTCAATGAGCACAGCCTCTACGAACACCTTGTGCATCGCCTGCTCGCGTATCCCGATTCGACCTGCGAGAATACAGGCTGGGTCATTGGCTGGGTGAAGGGCTTGCTGGAAACGTCTTCCCTTCAACAGCACTTCTCTGTTTCATCTGACACACACTCTGAGGTACCTGCTCCTTACGGCGATAACGTTCTGCCTGTCATTTCCAACGACAACCAACTTCACAGCATCACCAACCCCTTTTGTTTTGTTCCCACATGTCCCTGTCACGAAGATCAGGAGAACATTGCAGAGTTTGCCCGTTACGTCAACGACGGTCTTCTCACTCCGCAAGAAGCAACCGATCTTATCGCAGGGAAACATATCTAGCTGGGAATGCTCCCTCTTGTTGCTTACAGGCAACAAGAGGGGGACAGAGGAGGAAACGCATGAAGCAGAACAGAATGGGAATCACCTCACGCATCCATGAGCATGTGCATCAGCAAAGCACCTCTCGACAGCGCGTCGGTACCTCGTGTGGTTTTCACCCAGAGGCTACACCTAGGCCGACAGACGAGACGAAACGCACAAGCATTGATACCATCCTTATCTGTGCTGATCCAGCTTTTCATAATGGCGTGCAATCGGGAAGATGCGAATTTCTCGCCCTGGCTTTCGCTAAGCGCGAGATCGTCGCCCAAGATGTAGAGAACGCCCTGCAATGGGCCATGTATGACACCTTACGACCAGCACTTTGGCGCTATGGCTATGTATGCGGATGGAATGAGGAGTTTTATAAATACGCCATGCGCAAGCGAGAGGAACAAACCAACACCTCGAAGCCAGCACGCGACGAGAGGAGGGAACGCTAATGCCCCCATCTCGCTATCATCCAAACCTTGAAACCGAGCAGCCGCCCATACACAAAAATCGCGCTACCAGAGCACCGAGAGAGAACATAGACACCCAAGACCAGATCGACGAAGACGCCTTGTATGAGGCACGCACCCATACTAGTGTGGTACGTCAAAATACCTACCAGCCAGCCAATACGGACGCGCAGGCAATGCGCCGGGTGAATGTGTATGTTCACAACCAACCCAGACAGCAAAGGCAGCACCAGCAGCCGCCCCTCTTGCCCGTTGGTACGCCTCGACAGTTTCATCTACCCCGTTGGCCTGCCTATGTAGGACTAGCAGGCGTGTTGATGGTTGGAGGATGGCTTGGAATTGGAATGGTAAGTCAAGGTTTGCAGGCGTGGCAAGACGACCTGCATTATGGACGCCCCCGTACGTATCAGATCGACGCCGTTGTCGGCCACAACCACGATACGAGCGCGACTCCATCTCACTTCATTGTGCTCAATTTACATGGGCAGATTACCGTCATTGAAATGCCAGCAGGCGACCCAAGCAAAGCGCACGCTTATAAGACAGGCATGGCCTTGTTAGGAAGCGGGCAAGACTTGGCTCCTGCACAGGTGATATTCAAAGATCTGGACGGAGACGGCAAGCCGGACATGATCGTCATGGTCGGAGAGCAGAGTATCGCCTTCAAGAACGAGAACGACGTGTTTAGCTCGACACCTATGAAAGAGGTCAAACAGTGATTGCCACACCAGCGTACCCCATTCAAACGAAACAGCCACCGCGCCCTCAGGAAAGCGACCCCAGGGGACCACGTCGAACCATGCGTATGTTGACAGAACGCGTCAACGATCTTCTGGGCATCACGTTTAGCGGAGAGGATGAATACGTCGTTGTCTCCTGTAGAGAGACCATCACAGCCACTCTTGCCCTGAACTTTCAAACCGCATTCCAGGCCGAGCGCCCCATCCAAGCCGTGTTGGTCTCCTATGGCAAAGTCAACACGTCGGGAGATGGCTATATTGTCATCCGTTGGCGCGGAACCATCCCAGAACGCTTCTTTGACCAGCTCGACCAGCTCAACAAAGAGGTCCTCTTCTATACAGCCTTTAGCGCCGGGCCTCTCGACACCTGCAAAGCACCATGGGATAGCATATCCAACGCCTAATGTCTCAGGGAAGAGTCTCATCACGGTGTGCTCTTCCCTTTCCTACCTGTTGGAGGGAATCCATGCAAGACAAGCAGATGCAGAACAGCTTAGACCATCTTTTGCGTGAACTTGACCAACAGACACGCACAATGGACGACATCCCACATATAGAAGCCAACCAGGAGTACGACCACGAACGCCACATGTATGACATTGAGATCCACATTTACCCGAGAGAGGAAGCAGAGCCAGAGAAGCCAGCCAATACGGTCGAAAGTGTCCTACCTATTAACCAGGAACCAGAACCACGAGGGAGAAAGCTGCGAGCATGGGCAAAGGAGCACGCGCACCTGCTTGTCTCTACCAGCGTTATGGTATGTGCCTGTGCGATTCTTATTGGTTGTCTGCTGTACCTGTTCCCACTCTGGACAGCGACCACGACAGTGACGCTTGTGCCAGCTACACACACAATAGTAACCCGCCTGACAGTAACAATCGGAAGCATTAACCCAACTCACAGCCAGATACCAGGAAGGCTCTTACCTACCGTTACGATGAGTCAGGCACAAACTGTCGCAACCACTGGGAAAGCGCACCAGGATGCCCAGAGCGCGCATGGCTCTATCACATTTTTCAATGCCGCGACCTATGTGCAGACCATACCAGCAGGGACCCTTGTCACCACAGCCTCTGGAACTCAGGTCGCAACTGATCAAGACATCACGATAGGCGCGGCAAACTATCCCACCTTTGGACAGGCGAGTGTCAGCGCTCACGCGACGGTTGCAGGGCCAGCAGGCAATCTCAAGGCGGGTGCGATCTATGGCCCCTGTTGTCGCGTCAATATCTCCGCAGTCAACGGGGCCTTTAGCGGAGGGCAGGACGCACGCGACTACCAGACTGTGACCCACTACGACCTTGAAGCGACAACTGCAAGCTTGAGAGCCAGCCTTGACCAGAGCACAGAAGCGGCCCTGCAAACGCAGGTACAGAGCAACGAGACATTAGCAACCCCGTTGCACTGTCAGCAGAAGGTTAATGCCGATCACCAACCAGGAGAAGAGGCAACAAAGGTCCGTGTAACCCTTGACGAGACGTGTACGGGCATTGTCTACCAGACGCAAGCGCTACACACGTTGTTAGCTCAGGCCATTACCGCCCAGGCGACGAGGCAGCTAGGAGCAGGCTACGCACTGAGCGGTGATATTCAGGTCATCACCACGACACAAGGAACCAGTAGCATACAAGCAATCGGAACAAGCAGATGGGTTTACCAGTTTACCCAGGCACAACAGGAGCAAATGAAAGTCACCATTGCAGGCAAAAGTCAGGCCAGGGCCAAGATCCTGCTTTTGGCACAGCCAGGCGTCCAATCGGTGTCGTTCTCGGGGAATACCACCCTTCCAGACAAGCAAGGTATTCGCTTTGTCTTTATTACCTTTTAGAGCATGGAGCGGAGCATGCACAGCGCCAGAACTGGGAGCACCTCGAATCCATCGCTCGCGTACCACTCGTCACTCAACAGAAAAGCCAGCAATCAAAGAGAAAAAAGAAACAGGAGAAGAAACAGATAACAATGGGACGCGAGGACGGTTTGCTAGAAGAGCTTTCTTTGGGTAAAGGAAGCGATGGTTCGCAGGTTTTGCCTTTAGAAGTTGTGGATTTGTTGAAAGTCATTGCACATATAGAGGTGCGTCATCGAGAGAAACTGCGTGCGTTACGCAAGGAGGTGGCCTAATGCCCCGTCAAAAATTTCATCGAGGTCGTGTTTATTACGAAATTGGAGAGCCAGGGCCAGGAGCTACAGGTATAGGCTATGTGCGGTATAGCTCTGATCTGCAACCCGAGAGCAGTCTTGCTACGCAAAAGCGGCTTATCAAGGATCTCTTTGATAAAAAGGGTTGGCGACTGCTTGGCTGGCGTGAAGAGCCGGAGAGAAGCGCAAATAATTATCTGGATGACCTCATTACAGAACGTCCAGTCTTCGCCCAGTTATTAAATGAAGCCGAACAAGGAATGTTTCAGGTTGTTGTATGCGCTTATTCTAATCGCTGGGCGCGTAGTATGGAAGTCGGGTATGCTTCTCTTACTCGATTGCGGCGAGCCCGTATCTGGTGGTGTACTGCTGATGGCCTATGGGATATTGATAAGGTTCAGCAGGATGGTTTTAATGTGGCATTTGCCGTAGACATGTCGATAAACGAGGCATACTCACGGGAACTGTCCAAGCGTACTATTGCTGGTAAAGAAGATCGAGCACGTGATGGATACCACAATGGCAGTGTGCCTTTTGGGTATCTTCGCCCTATCTATCCCAAAGGCGGAGATGACGCACCTTCAACATATCGCTCACCTCGTACACCGGTACGCATTGATCCTGAGACGTTTCCCGCTCTGGTTCGTATTGGGGAGCTAGTCGCGCAGGGATGGTCAGATAGAGCAATCGCTGACGAACTGGAGCGTGATGGATATGTGATACGCTCTGCACGCTTCGGCGAGCGGTTCTTGACGAAAGATACTATAGCTGCTATTCGCCGTTCCTGGTTCCCGCGTGAGCTTAAGCCCGGGTCTGGCTTTGGGACTATTGAAACTCCGTCGGGAGAACTAGTGGTAGGCAAACATCCGGCGGCCTGGCCCTATGAACTCTGGCAAAGAATGGTTGAAGTCAAGGATATGCAATATCGCCGTCCGACGAAAGCGGCTCGCAAACGCCCTCATGAGTTCAGCCGTATTATTGTATGCGCTACCTGCTTACGTCCGTTACGCGTCACATTTGGTAATGCCGGGAAAAGTATCCTTCCGTATTACCGCGATACAAGCCATGAGAGAAAGCTACCCTGTACTGCTGCGAGAGCAGGTTTTCGTTCAGTGCGGAGTAGTCTGGTCGTGATGCAGTTCGGCGATATACTCAAGAGAATAGAATTGCCAGAAGCTTGGCGGGAGATGGTTACTGAGATTTGCCAGTATGGTGGGAATCAAAACAATGAAGGGACGCAACGGATACAAAGGCGTAGGACAGAGCTGGAGGAGCGGCGAAAACGGCTGAATATGTTGTTTCTTGATGGTCACATAACGCAAGAAGAGCATAACGATCAGATGCAAGCTACCCATGCTGAGCTTTTTGAGCTTCCTGTCCCACTGGTGACAGATGTGGAGAAGCTCAAGAATATGGCTCTTTCTGCTGGTGAAACGCTTTCTATGGTGTCCGATTATTGGGATGAAGCTCTGCCAGAAGAGAGGCGTGACCTTGTCTGGTCACTCTTGAATGGCGAGGGCCTCATTTATGATTTAGAGCGGCATGCGATCGCTGGATTAAAACCTCGCCCCAGTGTTTTACCTGTATTGGCTTTGGGCTTGGAACATACGGGAATGTGGGAACAACGTGATGGTGGTTTGTGGCTGCGAGAAGACTACTGGCCTCCTCGCCTTGAGGCAGGCCCTAGCGGGCTACCGTCGCGCCCACCTGCATTGACACTTTCTCAGCAAGAGCAGGCTATTATGATGTTGCGTCAAGGGAGGTCTTTGAGAGAAATTGCCAAGGCATTAGGTGTATCTCATGAATCAGTGCGTCGGTTGGCACAGAGAGAAGGTATAGTGCTGCCGTCTAATGGTATGAAGTTGACTCCTGAGCAACAGCAAGAGGCGCTGGCCCTGTTACAGTCTGATGTGCCATTTCGCGAGGTGGCTGGTCGTTTCGGTGTGACTCATGAGACTATACGGCGGTTGGCGCTTCGCGAGAGTGTGGAACTGGCTCCGAAGGGACAAAAGCTGACGCCCACAGCGAGGAAGTTGACTCCTGAGCAACAGCAACAAGCGCGTGACTTGATTGCCGCAGGGGTTTCTAGACGCAAGGTAGCCAGCCAGTTTGGTGTGAGCCGTCAAGCTTTGGGTAAACTCATCAATGGTTGAGATGGTCGTTTAGATTTGCGCTAAGGATATGTTGCACATGGCGACGTTTCTAGCTCTCCACCTGCAAGTGTGGGACTTGTTTCCATAGGCGTGAGATTTAGCATCCTTATTAGTTCTAAGTAAAGGAGCTAAGCGTTCTTGATCTAGCTGAATTGTAAAAAAGAAAGAAGTCCCTTATAGATACACGCCAGTATGGTCGGGGGAAGGAGCACTCCTTCCCCCGACCATACTGGCGTGTAGAGAATCTTTCCCATTTACTTTGGTGGCAACAATCCCTACAGTCGAATAAAGGAGTATAGTCGCAAGAGAATCGGGTTTCAACAGAGAATTCCCCTTTTTCTGACCAGAGCGAAAACGAAGAAGCCTTGACACTGGTTGATCTTGTCAATGTGTCAAGGCTTCTTCTTCTTACGGAACCGACGGGATTCGAACCCGCGATCTTCTGCGTGACAGGCAGACATGTTAGGCCACTACACCACGGCTCCAGGTATTCGTTCATCGTCTCGATTTCGCTTGTTCGTTCGCGTCCTCTCGACGTGGATAATAATAGCAGACTCCAAGTTTCTTGTCAAGCATTTTTATCGGCAAATTTTGCCGAGTTTTCGCCAAGTAGAAACATTCAGTCGTTGTATGAACAGGCAATGGAGAATTTTCCGATCAAATAGAGGTCGACCCAGATTACACACAAAGCTTGACCAATTTCCATCAGATCATTATTGATGCTGTGCCGTCGCGTCGAGCGAGACGCCGACCGAAGCCGAGATGATGAGCACGATAGCTAGTATCTCACGTAGTCCTATGGCCTCGTGCAGCACGAAGAAGCCAATGAGGGTGGCGACCGCTGGCTCGACGCTCATGAGGATACCGAAGACGCGCGAGGGAAGCCGCCTGAGCGCCTCTAGTTCCAGCGAGAAGGGAATGACGCTGGAGAAGATAGCGATGCCCACGCCCGTCAAGAGTACCTGCGGACTGAGTAGCGCCACTCCTCCGTTACTTATTCCAAGCGGCGCAATAGCAATCGTTGCCACGGCCACAGCCAGTGCCAGTCCTCGTCCGCCCGTAAACGAGTGCCCAACTTTTGCGCTGCACAATATATAGCCTGCCCAGCAGATACCAGCCAGTATTGCCAGCCCCATCCCCAGCAGGTTCACTGCCCCTTGCCCGATCGGCGCGAGTAGGAAGATGCCGACCACAGCCAGTATTGCCCAGACGAGATCTTTCACCCTGCGCGATTGCATGAGGGCCAGTCCTAGCGGACCCACAAATTCCAGTGCCACTGCGATGCCTAACGGAATGTAGCGGATCGCGGAGTAAAATGCTCCATTCATCGCTGCCAGCACGATGCCGAATAACAGAACGTTGATATATTGCGTCCGCGTCAGCCCGCGTATCTGTGGCCGCCAGAGGATGAGAAGCAGAATTGCCGCAAAACCCAGGCGCAAGAAGGTTGTTCCCAGCGGTCCGATGACCGAAAAGAGTTCTTTGCCCATCGCCGCCCCCATCTGCACCGAGATAATCGCTAGCAATGCCAGCAACTGTGCAGGTACCTTCTGTGCAAAATTCTGCCAGTGTCCTGGTTGCCTTGATTGTTCTCCTGGAACATGGGGATTTGTTGTGTTGTCTCCATCCGTGTTCTTTGTATTAGTGGGGTCGAAAAATGAACTCATGATTTCCTCTTGCTGTGTGGGTAGTATCGACGTTAAAGTGTATCGCCCTATCGTAGCACGAGCATGAGGGTGTTTGAAAGTGGCCGCTGTGAATGAAAGCGCGAGCAGAACCCGGACTGAAAATGGTTATCGAGACACAACTCGTGTCCTTTTTGATTTATTAGTGGTTGAGATAGGCTTACTTTGCGGTTGGTGACAGCAACCTTAACTCTACCGTTGCAAAAACAGGATACTATGCGATGTTCACGCACTCGAGAGCACGTCCTTCCTCAGCTGAGACGTCGAAAGGATGGCGAGCACCCCTCTGGGCTGAGAGGTGCGCAGTGCGATGGCGTAGGACCATCCGGCATAGTAAACATGTTTGCCCTCAGGCGAGCGGGGTGTGATCCCCTGCGACGGCAACAGCAGCGTCGCCTCCTGCCCGCTATACAAGCAGGAGTTGACCTCCGGAGAGGTCATGCGGTACGACTCGTACCGCCGGGTTTGCTGAGAGGTGAGGAGAAAGGCCATGCCCAGCCGAGCAATGTTGAGCGACGCCGCGTAATCCCTCGCCCCGTTCCACAGGCACTCGGCGTTCGAGCAGCAGAGCATCGGCCCCCACGCCACGGCCTTCTTCCGGTCCTCTGGTGCAGCAGAGGCGTACGTCTTGGCCGGCTCACCACAGCGAGGACAGGTGTGGGTCGTGCCACGCGCTTCCACCTGCCGCGCCCGGATGCCCAACAGGTGGCACTTGTACTTGAGGACACGCCAGAGCTCGCCTCGCACAGTGCTATTGTTGCGCCAGTTGCGGAAGCGTCCCCGCACCCCACGGCCACGCCCCTGCGTCTTGAGCGTCCTGAGGTCTTCTCCGCAGATGAGCCGGCAGTCGGAGAGCAGCGCCAGTAGGATCAACAGGTTGGAGGCCAGGTGCGCCAGTTCGCGGTTTCTCCGCTCGTAGCTCTTCCAGCACTGGCTGATGCGCGCATCGTACTCCCGGACGCGCTGCTGCCAGCCCGCAAGATGCGCGGGGAGCGGGGCTCCATGCTCCTGCTGGGCGGCCTGGGCCTCCTTGACGAGCTGCCCGTAGCGATCGCGGCAGGCCTTGAGCCGATCAATCTCCCTTCGCAAGCGCGCCTGCCTGCCATCGATGCCGCCCGTATCCAGGAACAGTGGACGGCTCACCTGCCGGTACCGCTCCTCGTCGCCCTCCTCCGGCGGTTGCAGGATCGAGACCGTGATCAGCGAGCGCACCCCCCAGTCCCAGCCCAGCACGCGCGTCTCCTGCTCGAGCGGAGAGACGTACCTGGCCGATACCTCCAGGGTGAGATCGAGCACGGCCACACGGCTGCCATCGTCGCCCCGGATCTCTCTCAAGGTCGGCGCCTGGGGGAGAGCCCCTTGCGCGAGGAGCGCGCAGACGGCAGGGGGCAGCGCGATGGCCTGGCTCCAGGCACCCCAGCTCCATTTCCCCTGGTCATCGGGGGTGCGCAGTCGCAGCGAGAGCGATGCGAGTTGTCGCTCTTGCCGGCTCTCGAGATCGCAGCCCGGGGCCAGCTCGATGCGTGCCCGATAGGTCTGACCGGCCTTCATGCCGTCGTCTCCGGCAAAGGTCAGGTGACCAACCGACAGGACGGGCACGGGTTGAAGGGCTTCATAGGTGCGAGGGAACGCTCCGGTGTGCAGGTACCAGTTGCAGGCCTGTGCCATGAGATTGGTCATGGCCACAAACGCCTCAGCATCCTCCCCGGCATCCTGCAGCTGTGCGCGCAGGGTGCTGACCTGCTCGGTGATCTGCCGGTGATCTTTTCTGGCGGGCCGCTTGCCTTGGGCGGGGATGATCAAGCCCTCGGAGAGCAGGGGTACGATCGCCTCGAAGACGCGCTTGCGGCTGGCCTGCGCGCGCAGGATGCGGCCCGCCTGCTCCATCTCGCAGCGCTCTTGCCGGCTGCCGTGACCAGAGCGGGTGAGCAGGTGGCGCTCGACCTGCTTCCAGGCAGGACCAGCCCTCTCGCCAGCAAAGGCATCGAGTTGGGGCCAGAGCGTGGTGATGATCTGGTTGATGGCGAGGCGGCTGGCATCGAGGAGCCGCAGGGCCTGAGCTTGCATGCCATCGGGCACGCGGATGGGGAACGAGAGCGTGTGCGTTTTGACCACCTGCGTCCTCCTGGCTTCCTCCTGGGTTCTGACCCCGCGAGACAATTCGCTGCCGGGCCATCGATGCGTTGACCTCGATACCTGAAGTATACGAAAAATCAACATGTGTTGCAACTGTCAGCAACCCCTACTTAGAGGGGAAATCGGGGGGAGAAAATGTTGGGAGCCCGTGTTGCGATACTTAGGAGCTTTCGTGCGACCTTGTTCGGTCTATCAAAAAGATCAGGGCTGGAGCACCTGAATCTCAAGCTTAGCGGAATATGCGTTGAGATCATTACCAGATGCGCCTGCCCTTAGCGGAATCTAGAGGGGGAAATATGGTGGGATTCCAAGGTCGGATGGTCAAGGTCGGATGCCTACCCTGGTGCTGGGTAGGTCTGGGTGCCCGCTTTGCGCATCGCCTCCATCGTCTGCTCGGTCGTAAGCAGCACAGTTGTCTCAACGCTTTTGATATGGCCTGGGGAGACCACGGTGAAGATAGCTGCCGTGACCGTGGTCTCATCGGGCATCTCAGCGATAAACAAACCATCGTACGTCCCGAAGGAGTAGTAGAAAGATATCAACCGTCCTCCAAGTTTCTCGATCAGCGCGCGGAGAACGTCCTCACGGTTCTGTGGATGTTTGACGAGCGCAGCCAAGGCGTCGGGCGTGTAGGCAAAACGTGTCATGTAGAGAGGCATCTCTGTCACCTCCTTTCGCGGGTGTCAGAATACATGCAGCGAGAGCGAAGATCACAGATCTTCAGTTCGTTCACAGGTGTTGAGGTGTCTGCTGCTTGCGTGATGTGACAGGTGAGCAGCAGACACCCCTTATTCTGGTCCACCTGTGAACTGAAGCCGAGTTCACTACATTGTTGTCAGTGCATTGTTGTCACCTTACATTCAGTGTAGCAGGAAGATGGAATCGATATCACCAATACGGGCTCCCAACATTTTCTCCCCCAAAATCCTCGTTAAGGACAAGGAGGGGATAAAAATCTCATTTTCGCCATTTCATTGCTTCTTTTTGGGTAAAATTGCCAATTTGGGAAAGGAAAACGATCGTTTTCCTTTCCCAAATTGGCGTCATGATCACGAAAAAAAGAGCAATTGTCATGCCGCCGGCAGCGAACCGGCGAACGAGTGCGGCAAGTTTTTTTTGCGTCGAGCTCATCCAGAGCAATTGGTAAAAAGCGCAAAGGTTGAGCAGCACAACCATTGTACACCAGAGAAACCGCCCAGGAGGCGATCTATAATACTCGATGGTTGTCAATTCGGATGGTCAGCGTGCTGCTTTTTGGTGCTTGGTGAGACTGCAAAAACAGGCGAGATCGGTTCAGACAAAACAGATTGAATCGCCCAAAAACTGAAGTGAAAGCTCGATAGAGGTTCTCAACCGAGCGCTATTTACCAACCTCTGCCTGACCATCCAGCCACGCTTTCAGATCTGGTGAGTGCTCTCGATAATGCTGATACGCATTCCCGACAAGCCCTTCCCACAGCGGTCGTCCCACCCAAAACGAATGCAGCCGTCCGCCCAATCCATCGGTGCTATTGAAGTCTTCGTTGGAGAGCGCCTGTATTGCCTCTACAAGTTGCTGGTATGCCCGCCAAGAGAAAGCCAGCGTGTCGGCGAGCGTCCGCCCGCGCTGCTGCTCATATAATCTCGCATTTCGCTCATCGTCGTTTCCCCCCGTCAACTCCGGGTCCCACTCTGGCTGCTCGCCTCGCCGTGCGCGCTGGATCTCATTTGCGGTCCATTCTTCATACACTGCGATATGTGCAATGACATCCTTTAGCGACCATTTCCCGGCGAAACCAGATTGCGTCATTCGCTCCTCGTCGACCTGCGCCACCTGTGCATCCCATTGTGTGCGTTCACCGTGCAGCGTATCAAGAAACGTCTGCTTACCCATGGCCGTCTCCTTTCGCGAATCGCTCGAATTCTACACATTTTTCCTTGTTGTCTCGTTTGAGATTACCACAAAAAACGGATAGAACTTGCCCTGATTGTTGTTTGAATAACTTTTCGTATCGACGCGATAAAAGGCTATTTACGATTCTTTATCCTGTTTTCCCGTCAGCACGGGCAGAGAGTTCCCTGTAAATTGACAACTTTCGGGTGTAAACGAGCCGCTTCAAGAGCGGTTTCTCTGGTGGCAATGGTTGTGCTGCTCACTCTTCGCATCAAACCAGCTCGATCTTCATGCTTTTTATTAGCAATGGAGAGGTGGTACGATGGGAGACAACAGCGCGATCAGAAAGAAAAGGAAAGTGGGTCCACCCTCTCTCTTCGTCGATTTCGCATCGAGAGGGCAATCTCGCTAAGAGGCGATTGTCAGTTCGGACCTCCCCACACGCGATCAATACCCATCAATGAAGCTCTCTGAGCTCTACACTGCTTGTGGCAGCGGCTTGTTGCCTGGATTCTGCCTCACGCAAAAAACTTGCCGCACCCGCAGCAGCGAATCGGGTGTGGCAAGTTTTTTTGCGCAAAGAATATTCTCAGGCCTACCTCTCATAGTGTCACACCAAGAAGGCAGCCCTAAGGCAGCCTCATCTTGTCTCTTGATCGGAAGCACGATGCTAGAATACCTGGAAATTGAATGTCCATATGCTGAGTTTGGCTCCCTTCGGCGTATTTGGCGAGGGATGCTGCCCTTGATGGTGATCTTCTGCCTAAGGAGACTGAGGATTCTCAGTTTCCTTAATTGCTTCACGGTGCCACTTTGATCACTTTCTCAAAACCTATGAGAAATGTTCTCATTTGGTGTAACATTTCTTCCCTCCTTCCAGTCCTTTTAACAGCATCCAAGAGAAAGGATTCAACAACACTATGCCTGATAGTGAATCAGCTCTGATTCTCGCATGGCAACAAGGCGATGAACAGGCAACTCACACACTTTTCAACCTGCACTATCCCCGATGTGTGCGCCTAGCAGTTCTTAGCGGTCTGGCATTTGATGATGCCCAGGACTGTGCACAGGAGGCATTTCTCCGTGCATTTGAGCATCGTCATCAGTTACGCGACCCTCTGGCTTTCCCGCTCTGGTTTCAGCGCATTGTGACCCGCCATATAGTGGACGCGCTCAAGGTCAGACAACAGAAACAACACATCTTGCTTGACCAGACAGATGCGCTCCGCGAAGAGTGGGAATGCTCATCGGATATGCAACCCGAAGCGGTTGCCATTTCTCAGGAGAGACGGACACATCTGTGGCGGTGCGTCCAGATGCTTCCAGTGAAGTATCGTGTCCCTCTCATCCTGCGCTACTACGGTGACTACTCGTTCTCTGAGATTGCACAGCTGTTGGAGAAACGTGAAGGAACTATTCGTACGACGCTTCATCGAGCTTTGCGAAAACTCCGTCTTTCGTCAACGGAAGCATCCCTACAATCTCAGCAAAGAGGAACGCAAAGCGCACTTGCTGAAGTACAAGCTCCCCAGTAGAAAGGATCAGCACCATGAGCAAACCATCCTGTTTCCCGCCCAACAATGAACGCGGAGAAGCACTAAATGAAGCCTTGTTGCGCGCTACACTGCGTGAGCATGCTCACCTTGAAGTCAATCTTGAGCAGGGATGGACAAACATCTCCAGACGCCTCTTCTCGGCACAGACCACACCCATACAAACAACAGCACA
The DNA here is from genome assembly GCF_016587415.1 of Ktedonobacter sp. SOSP1-85. Lineage (GTDB taxonomy): Bacteria > Chloroflexota > Ktedonobacteria > Ktedonobacterales > Ktedonobacteraceae > Ktedonobacter. The sequence continues at coordinate 2,003,750 of NZ_BNJI01000001.1, forward strand.
AAAGACATCCCTCTCACAGCAGCGCTTACAGAATGTGACCCGAACCACGTCTATCTCTTTACAACAAAGGAAGCAAACGATGAAGGATACATCGTCTTCAGGTAACTCGTCGCGAGGCAGCATCAAGCGTACCCTGAGCCTGATCGCGGCGGTAATAGTGATCGCCGTGCTGGCTGGAAGCGCGGCCCTCATCTTCAGCGCAGCGAGCAAGAACAACACAGCCCACAAACAAAGCAACACAGCTTCAAACAAGCCAACAAGCACGCCAGTCGTCGACTCTTCCGGAATCTATATAACGTATCGTGACAAGCAAAACCTCGAAGTAGTAGACAAGCTGGATGCGGGAACACACAAATCTCTGTGGACTTTTCGGAGCAAAAAGCTCGCAGAGGTAGGTTCGCCAATAGTTTACGGGGATACGGTCTATCTCAATGCTTCGGATGTCTCCTCACACCAGTCGCATCTCGTTGCATTGAATGCTACCACTGGCAAGGTACGCTGGGATGTTCCTTTTAAGGCGCTCACAATAACTGATGAGGGTGGCAGCGATTTTAATATGGGAGTATTCACGATACCTGTAGTCTCGGATGGGCAGGTCTTTGTGGTCAACCGAGCCGGCACGGTATTCGCGTTCAATAGCGAGACTGGCAAGCAGAACTGGACATATAAGACCGGCGCTTCTGCTCTGGTAATGCAGTACTATACTGATCCCAGCACTGGGGAGAAGAGGCTTTCGGGTTCGACGTTCTATGATGGAAGCGTGCCACAGATAAATAACGGGGTACTCTATGGAGCCTTGGAGCATACACTGTATGCCGTTGACATCAAGAGCGGTAAGCAGGTCTGGAGTACCAAACTCACATCCGAGGAGCAGGTCTTTGGCGACGCACAGGTTGTGGATGGCATTATCTATGCCTATTCGTCCTCAGTGAGCCAGCGCAATAATGGGCAAGTATATCAGAGCTATTTCTATACCTTTAATCCGAAAAATGGGAAACAGAGCTGGAAATATGCTGCTGCTGATCAGAATATAGGCAGCTTTGCTATCGATAGCGGTCACATCTACTTTACCTCCTCTAAGGGAAATAATTTTCTTCTCTCTGCGCTCAATACACAGGGAGAGAAGATCTGGGAACATAATTATGGCAATGGTGTGTACTGGCTAACCGTTGGTAATGGTTATGTCAGCGTTAGTGGAGGAACTTATGACCAGGGCCAGGTTACCTCCTACACGCTCTACGTCCTGAAAGCCAATGGGCAACCTGCCTGGCAAAAGGATGTTGTAGCTGACCCCGTTTCCATTGAAGAAGGTGTGCTCTACACCAAGAGCGGTCTCAAGATCATCGCCTATGATCTCACAAACCAAAAGGAACTCTGGCAGGGTCAATATGGCGTGGATATAGTCGATAAGATGGGCTTCCATAGTGCGCATCTCGGTTATATCAACGTTGTACCGTAATGGGTTGGCGCGGTGAAAACGTTCCTCGTAGAGAGTATGGAACGCGGTACGGGTTGCGCTCATAAATATCGAGCCTACAGGGGTCAAACCTAGACAAATGAGCCTGGGCTAACGCAATTTTGATGATCCAAGTGATATATAGCTTGCTTATTGACAAATCGAGAGCTCATGAATATGCTTGGGGAGCGATCTCCAGGACGAACGAAGAAAGTAGCGAAATCACAAAAATTCCCCTCATGACCACTCATCCCCGGATCATCAAAATTGCGTTCGACCCAGGATCATCTGGCTAGGTCTGCAACTTTATTCCTCTCTACGTCATAAGTGCGAAAAGCTAGGGCGGGAACTATCAGCTGAGCAGAGCCTCCTGCTCGCCATACTCACGTGTTGCAAAAATTCTTGCCGCACCCCAGCGAATCAGGTCATGACGATTGCTCTTCTGGGAAATAATGACACTTTTGAATCGGCTAATTAGGGGTGGCCCCTGAGTATTAATGGAAACACCATGAGCTGTGAGCGCACCACTCCCGATGAGGTTCAATATGGCCTCAGAATATACTGTTGCTCAATTCTTCCTGAACGCTCGATATGGATACACAGATTCTTCTTTAAGATCGCTCATGAAGTAGGGAACGAGAGCGAGGTCTTTCTGAAGCCGCTTTGAATGTGAAGGCGAGGGAATAAGTTGCTCGCCAAACCTGTTTCTATACGTGTATGGCATCACAAAGAAATTGGATCGCTTCTGTGGGAAATGGTTTCTCCGAGCATCAATGGATAGAGAGATGTTCACACAGGAGTAAATACACATGAGACTATATGTAGGGGGTCTCCCTTATCAAACGACCGAGCAAGACCTTGGTGATCTTTTTGCCCAGGTCGGGCAGGTCACTCAGGCTTCGGTCATCACGGATCGTGAGACAGGGCGAAGCAAAGGATTTGGCTTTGTCGAAATGAGTACCGATCAAGAAGCACAGTCCGCCATTGAGCGACTGAACGGAACCCTTCTAGGAAATCGGACGATCACCGTCAACGAGGCGCGTGAGCGCCAGGCGGCAGGAAGCAGAGGATTCCAGGCAAGAGAACGGTATTCAGACACGAGCTATCGGAGCGGACGCTACTAAGCCCCAACATCAGATAGCATGAAACGTTCAGAAAAAACGTTGAGATCACGAAAGAAGGAAGGTTAGCCCATGTGCTAGCCTTCCTTCTTTTTTGTTTTTCCTCCACCTGATAGCAATATTGAGGTGCTGGCCGATCTGATCTATGGAGCCATGTGGTACCATCTGCTGGTGCAACACGGCCCCCTCGATGTTCAGTTTGCCCACGAGATGGTACGTGCTGTAATGTGATCCTGGCGCTCAGATCCTGTCCTTTTGTACGAAAGAAAAATTACACCTTTTGGACAATGACAGCGGGCTTCCCATCATTCTATACTGATCTATGTCATCAAAAAGAGAGCAACTTTTCTGGAAAGGAAGGGATACGATGGAACATTGGATCTGCGTTACCTGTGGTTCTCAATTCGCGGCGCGAGAGGCTCAGCCTCTCGTGTGCCCGATCTGTAACGATCAACGGCAATATGTGGGATACAACGGGCAGCAATGGACAACGCTGGCCGAAATGTCCCGCAATGGATTTCATAATGTCTTCAAGGAAGAGGAGCCGAATCTTCTCGGCATTGGCACCGAGCCTTCTTTTGCCATAGGGCAGCGCGCCTTGCTGGTTCAGACGCCGCAGGGAAACGTACTCTGGGACTGCATTAGTCTGCTGGATGAGCAGACGTTGGCCGAAGTGCAGCAGCGTGGTGGCATCGCGGCAATTGCCATCTCTCATCCTCACTACTATAGTTCGATGGTGGCGTGGGCCAGGCACTTCAATGCACCGATCTACCTACACGAGGCCGATCGCCAGTGGGTGATGCGGCCCGACGAACACATCATATTCTGGTCAGGCGAAACGCATTCTCTGCAGCCAGATCTCACGCTGATCCGCCTGGGAGGGCATTTTCGCGGTGGTACTGTTCTGCACTGGCCTGCCGGTTTCGATGGCAAGGGGGCGTTGTTGTCCGGCGACATCATTACCGTTGTGGCCGACCGGCAATGGGTTTCCTTCATGTATAGCTATCCCAATCTGATTCCCTTACCGGCCTACGAGGTCAACCGTATTCGCGATACTATTGCCCCCTATCGTTTTGAGCGCCTCTATGGGGCCTGGTTCGGACGCGTTGTGATGCAAGATGCTCATCAGGCCGTGCTGCGCTCTGCCGATAGATATCTCCAGGCCCTTGAGCGGCCATTGGATTAGCCTTTATTCGAGGTGAGTGCATAGCTCACCTCATTCCCTTTTACAGTAATATCAAATCAAGCCCATTCGACAGAGGGCCGGAGCCGCAACGTCGTTGACTCAGGTCAATAGGTGGCATACAGGTACAGAAGGGAGCCGCGCCAGAGATGCTCTAGGAGTTGCTGGAGCGGGAGGGATGGGGGCTGTGGCGACCACGCGTGCCAAAACCGCTAGAGCAAGACCCAGGGTTCGAGCCATCGGCGAACCGCTCGCAGGGCTTTGGGCCAGGACACCTGTGGCCGTTGCAGCCTTTCGCCTTCCTTTTTTTCCCTGGCCTTATGCGCTCCTGGAACCTCTTGCTGTTCCTGCTGAGTCGTAGAAGGGGTTTGAGCTGGCTTCACCGGCTTTGTTGCAGGAAGGTGAGCCTGATGGTGCCAGCAAAAGGAAAAGGCACAGCACACGAGCTGCCAATGTTGCCGGATCGCCGGATCGCTCCTGTTGAGGCCGCCCCGTCCCTTCCCAGGGGTCCGACCCACCACGCGACAGTCGCACGACCAAGCGCTACACAGCCTGCAGCACGACCCGAGCGAGGCGCGTCAAATGCACCATGACACGAGCCGCGTAAGGCGGTGGTTCAGAATCCGAGTTCCTTCCTCCGCAGGCCTGATGAAAAACATCGCCGCGTCAAGCTCCCACGGCTCGCAATAAAGCGTGCTGTGCCCAGGAGCAGCACAGCACGCGTTGCCTCTCCATGCTCCATCACAGGCTTAGTAAATTAACTGAAGGAAGGGCCGATTTTGCGGCTCTTGCTCAATCGAGGTGGAAAACCTCTTCGGTTAGTAATAAGAGGAACTGTTTCTGTTCGTGCTCAAAGAGGTAAGCATTCCCCTCGGAGAAACTCAACCACACACCTCAGTTGAGCAAGAGCCGAAAGACTCGATCCGGCCACCGTCTTATTGCCAAGCCCCCTGCGCTGTACAGCGGGCGGGCGATGCTCGGTGGCGTGCAGGGCAGAGATGCCAAAGGGCGAGATCGGAGCTGGAACGATCCATCGACCTCCTCTTGCCGAACGCCTGCCTGGAGAGAGAAACGCGGCCATATTCTGGCCTTTGCCCCTCCAGCCCTTTATAGCGCAGATGGACGGCCAGACAGCGCATGAAATCGTAGCCGTCGCTGGCCACTGACGGTGGGAAGCCCCAGCCCTCTTCATATGCCTGCTGACTGAGCGCGTCACTCGCCAGGGGAAGAATGGTGTGATAAAAGTCTTCTCGTGGGAGGCTCAAGAGAAAGCGGCGCACCGCCTCTAGAGATGGTATAACCCAGGACCCACATGATCCATCGGGTTCCGCCTCGTCTAACGCCTCGAATGAGGGATAGATTGTGCCTGTCTCGTCCGATTGGACGCGGTACCCGCACGCGTAGCGATACTGGTCACTCCAATCCAGGCATTCCAGTTCTTCGTCAGCACGGTCGAGCCACCGCGTGAGCGTCTCCATCAGCATCGCATCCGGAAGGGCAAGGAGCGCGTCTTGCACCTGTCCTATCAGATCTCTTGTTTTCTGTTTCATGACCACCCGCTTCTCTTTGCGCACGCTATCGACTTCTGGAAGTCACGGTGCATAAGATATCATACCAGATGAAACGTATCGTAACGTCACGAAAATTCGCGATGTGCTCACGAGCTCTGTGGAGAAAAGAATGGAGAAGTCCTCGCTCGGAGCCGGGTAAGTGCCGTGGTGGTGCTCTATGGGCGTGTCTCTGGGCATGACCAGCGGGCTGACCTCCGGCCTCAAATGGAAGCATTCGTAGCCTGGGCAAGGCGGGAACGGCCTAGTCAGGAGATTGTCGAGCTATCGGACAGTGGGAGCGGACTCAAGCGGATCGTAAGCAGTTGCGTAGGATGTTGCGCATGATCCAGAAGGATCAAGTGGCTGAAGTCGTCGTTACCTACGCCGATCGCTTAACCAGCTTGGGTTGGAATATCTGACCGTGTTTTTCGCTGGTTATGGCGTTCGCTTCACTGTGCTGTACCCCAACGATAGGAAGACGCCTGAGCAGGAGTTGACCGACGACCGCATTGCCATTCTGACCTCCTTTCCTGGGCGACTCTACGGGATGAGCAGTCACAAGCAGAAGGAAATTGCAGCATGCATCGAGGAAGTATTGCACACGTCTTGAGGCTCAGGTGATGATCTTGCATGTCTCTCTCCGAAAAGCCGGGTAGCCCGGCTTTGGGCTGGTCCCAGTTTCGTGAGACGAGCTCAGCACATGCTGGCGTGGGTAGAACAATGTCCCGGCAAGAGAAAGTATACCTGTAATATCTCGATAAGTTCGCCTTAAGCTGGCCTCTCAAGTTGGTTGAGCGGATGAAAAGCGCGATAGGGCCAGCAGTCAAGTTGTCGCTAAAAATGGCCTGGTTCTATTACATTATCGAACCAGGCCATTTTTCTTTCCTTGAAATTGTTCTGCTTCCCGCTGTGACGCGGAAGCAAGCGTGTTGAGCAAAAGCAAGATGGATTACTATTTCTCCGGAAGACGTGCAAGGATTTGAGTGACGACTCCCCACGGCTTACAAGCCGGGGGCTTCTGGAATGACGCGGCTGTGTCGTCCCACAGCCTTTAAACCTTCATCTAAAATATTTTTGCTGCCATTGTGATCGCGATCGATCACGAGTCCACAGTTGGGACACTCGTAGATCCGTACGCAGAGCGGCATCTCTTGCACATGTCCGCAACAGGAACATCGCTGACTGGTGTAGGCCGGGTTGACTTTGACCACTGTGCGGCCAGCTTCTTCCGCTTTGCTGCACAGAAACGCAAAGAACTGTGACCACGCTGCATCTGCGATGGATTTTGACAGTTTCGGATTCTTAACCATGTTGCGCACGATCAGCGCCTCTACGGCGATCAGGTCGCAGGTGTTGACAATCTTGCGCGAGTGCTGGTGCGCAAAGTTCTTGCGGCGATGCTTTGTCCGTTCGTGGACGCGTGCCACGCGTTTCTTCAGCTTCTTTCGTTCTTGCGATTGTTTCGGGGCTTTGTCTCGCTTGCGTTGTGCCTTCGCCAGGTTCTTTTCTTCTTGCCTGAAGAAGCGTGGATTCTCAATGGAAGTGCCATCGGAGAGATAGGCAAAGGTTTTGAGCCCGACATCGATGCCGACTTCTTTGTCAGATTGAGGGACGTTTTCCTTTGGCACATCTTCACACGAGATCGAGACGAACCATTTGCCTGTAGGCGTCCGCTTCACAATCGCTGTTTTTGGCGTTCCGGCGAGGGGCCGATGCATCACCATTTTCACCTGGCCCAATTTGGCGAGCACGAGCGTTCCCCGGTTCTTTTGAGCGCTCGCTGCAACGTCGAAACTATTGCCGTATTGCTTGAACGTCATGCTATCATAGCGAACATGAGACTTGTATCTGGGATAGCCTGGCTTCTCTCCACTCGCACATCTCTGGAAAAATCGATCAAAGGCAAGATCCACGCGTTTGACCGCATCTTGGAGGACTTGGGAAGGCACCTCAGCCAGATCGGGACGCATGTGTCTGCACTCGGGCAATTCGGCGCACTGATGGGAAAAGCCGATCGATTTCCCCGCCATTCTATAGGCATCCCGGCGCTCTTGCAAGGCGGCGTTGTACGTCTCACACAGCAGCTGTAGCCAGTGGGTGAGGGTCGTCTCTTGCTTTTTTGTCGGATAGATCCGGTAGTGAAAGGTCTTGTGAGACATGGTTTTGTTGCTCAATAGACTGCTTGATGACGTTCAAGGAAGCACCACCTGATGTGCTGACACAAGAGGAATTCGTCCACAACGTGGGCAATGTTCGCTTGAGTTCGGGGAACTCCTGTGGCAAGCATCGAGAGGAACGATCTGTGATGCGTTTCACCAGCCGACGGATCCCAAACTGGGGTCCACATTGACCCGCGAGATGCACATGATCTGGCATCACCTCTCGCTCTTCTCGCTCTGCTTGATGCTCTTCGCAGACCTGGCTACTGATCTGCTTGAAGCGGGTTTCGATGGTCCCGACAAGCAGTGTGCGTCGATAGTTGGGACACCAGACCACATGAGAATGGCACGCAAAAACCACGTTCCGATTGCTTCGATACTCTTGAACATGGGTTCTAGTGTACAGCACTTTCGTATCTCCTGTCAAGAGGAGAATACCCGAACGCGTTGCTCTTCTTCCCCTCCCCGAAAAGGAACGCGTCTTTCATCCCCATGGCTGAAGCCAGGGGCTTTCAGACGCGGTTATGGGTAAACCGATGTGTCCTCGATATCTTACGGCACCCGGAGTTGGCGAGCAGTATAATCTCTGCCTCAAGGCTCAGCGTTGATCTCTTTAACGAGTTCTACCAAGCGCGCCAATGTTGCCAGTCGCTCATCCAGTGTCTGCCCAGCAGGATCCACCTGCAACGTGTTCACTCCAGCGCGCCGATGGGCGCGAAGACGCTCACGCACCATATTTTCCGTGCCGATGAGATTGGTTTTGAGTATTAGTTCATCGGGGATACGCGACGCCGCCGCTTCGCGCTGCTTCTTGAACCACAGATCTTGCACCACAAGCGCCACATCCGCATACCCAGCGCGTCGGTACACATCGTTATAAAAGTTATGTCGCCGTGATCCCATAGCCCCAAGCGTGAACGCAAGACCCGGCTTACGAGGAACAATCAGGCTCTCAACGTCATCAGAGAACGCAACTACTCCGGCAGCAACCTGTAGATCAAGGTCAGCGATGGTGCGGCCTGCCTGTGCAGCCCCAGCGGCGATGGGATCGAAAAACAGAGAGGCATGTTCCGGGATGAAGGAAGTGCCGAGCCAGCCATCGGCCAGCTCACCGGTGAGTTCCAAGCTTTTGGGACCGAGCGTTGCCAGGTAAACAGGCAGGCCCGGTCGCGCTGGGACACTCGAGGTCAGCGCTTTGCCCTCACCTTCGGGAAGAGGTATCTGATACGCTTCCCCGTGATAGACAAGGCGTTCCCCTCGGGTAACCTGGCGCACAATCTCCACGGTTTCCCGCAAACGCTGGAGCGGTCGGGCAAAACGCACTCCATGCCATCCTTCGATTACCTGTGGCCCGCTGACACCCAACCCAAGAAGAAAACGGTCTCCAGAGAGAGATGCCAGGGCCATGGCGGTCATCGCCGTCAGAGCAGGAGTACGAGTGCCGACCTGCAGAATGCCTGTACCAAGCCTTATCCTGGTGGTCTTTGCCGCCAGATATGCCAGAGGCGTCGCTCCATCATAGCCCCACGTTTCTGCCGTCCAGGCCGAATCTATCCCTAAACGCTCAGCTTCAACCGCATAAGTGAGTGCCGACGCCCAGTCTTCGTTGGAGGAGGTATACGTAGAGACGCCAAACTGTATTGCCAGTTTCATTGTTTCTCTCTCCTCTATAGCGGTGACGTTGATGCCAATACCGCTGCGATTACCTGCATCTGACGTGCGTGATCGAGCGTATGGACACGAGCGAATAGGAGCCATTCTCGCCAGTTCATGTTGCCGAACTCATTGTGTCCCCAGAGGATATCGAGATGAGCCTGGGAGTCGGCATGAAGCACGACAGCTATCAACCGTTCACGGAACCCTTCGATATCTGCCAACATTTGCTCGCGTGTGGCATTGGGTGAAGCCTGCTCAAGCGCATCGTCCACATTTGCAGGCTGCTCGCCACGCTCAAGCACGCCACAGATCGAACGTTCGTCAATGGCAGCAATGGCACGAACGTGCGCCAGGACATCAGCCGCAGACCATTCCCCTTCCCTTGGAGCTGTGCGAAAGGCAGCATCAGGGACAGCAGCAGTCGCAGCTAAAAACTGATGGTGCGCCTCTCGCAGCGCTTCAACGAGCTGCCCTACTGTACGACGCATCGCCTGACTCGCCAGATAACTACGAACGCGAGCAACCTCTTCCTCACGCGTCTCCTGTTTGTCTTGAGACATAGTTCATCCTCACATCGACGCTTACTGCTTTGTAAACATTATCAGAGCCCGTTCAGGGATTTATATGCTCCTATTATGTCACATGCTCGCAGCAACAGAGTGATTCGCCCATCACAGAGTTCGAACCGCCAGTGCTGTAAAAAAACTTTATTGACTCATCTACATATAACTCCAGGTGCTTGTACTGATCGTGCAGATATCCGTAGATCATTTTGGTTTAGAGGAAAGCGATATATGAGCGCTACGGGTGCGAAAATGATAGCCATCGAGATATGGTGAAAATGCTTGTAAACGGCGCACCTACCAGCGTGAAGATTGGCCTCATTTCCCATATGTTATCAAAACTTCCTGGAAAAACCGCTCCCACTCTGGTACACTTTTTCCCAAACCTGTACATACTGATCGCGGGAGGATCCTATGGACATCTTGATGCTCAATGAAGCGGAGGTCCGGAGATTGTTGGACCCTGAGGCACTCTTGGACCAGCTTTCCGAAGGCTTCAGGGCGCAAAGTAGCGGCCTGGTCGATGCCCCCAAACGCATTGGGGTCTCCGCCTCCAATACGGGGCTTCTGCTCGCCATGCCAGCCTATCAGCAGGGCCGAGAAGTCACCGTCAAGTTGGTCACCCTCTTTCACGAAAACAAGCGGCTCGGCATTCCTGTGCACCAGGCTCTCATCTGCTTGTTCGATCCAGAGACGGGTACTCCCCTCTCATTCATGGACGGGACGTACATTACCGCGCTACGGACGGCTGGGGCTGCCGCCCTCTCGACCCGACTTCTGGCGCGCACAGATGCTCGCGTGCTGGCGATTATCGGCGCCGGAGTGCAGGGCCACGCGCATCTCCTGATGCTTCCCCACGCGCGTCCGTTCACCGAGATCCGTGTGGCCTCGCGCCATTTCGCCCATGCCGAGCAGTTGGCGACCATCGATGCCAGGGCACACGCGGTGGAGGCCGCTGAGGAGGCCGTGCGCGGAGCCGACGTGGTGTGTCTGTGCACGAGTGCAGCTGAGCCGGTGATCAGTCTCGACTGGCTCGCACCCGGAACGCATATCACTTCGGTTGGCTATGCGCCTCCGGGCGGAGAACTGGACAGAAGGGTGATCGCCGAGGCGCGCCTCTTCGTGGAGACCCGACAGGCCTTCGAGCCCCCACCGGCTGGCTGTGCTGAACTGGCCGCGTTGGATTCGAGCCTCGGCACGGAGCTTGGCGAGGTTTTGTTGGGCCTGGGCCAGGGACGGCAATCCGCAGACGAGCTCACCGTCTACAAGGCCATGGGGCACGCCTGCGAGGATATGGCTGCTGCCAGCCTCGTCTATCACCGTGCGAAACAGGAGGGTATTGGTCGTAGCGTGGTGCTCTAAAAGGCTGGCAAGACGAGAAAGGGTGGGCGTCATGTTCTTGCAAACTGTTCCATTTCTGCTCGAGACTGCTTCCTTTCCTCCATAGTGTGGTTGTGGCCTGCCGACACTGTTGGTCGGCAGGCCACAACCACAGGGATAGCGCTGCCGCAGACGGTCAAAAGCTTGCACATCGGACTCATTACCGGCATGCTATGACATTTCCCGGTTGACTTCTCATAAAGAGCGACGTAGACTGGACTATAGAGCAGCTTGAAGCGATGCTTCCAGGTAGTATCCCGTAGAACGGTAGAACGAAGGAATATGCAATGGCCTCAGATATTCGGATTGCTTTTGACCAGCGCGTGCCAATGCGCGACGGCGTGACCCTATCAGCTGATATATATTTCCCCCGACCGGCGAACAGTGGCCGGTGATTCTCATGCGCACCCCTTATGTCAAGGCCAACACGGCAATGTTAGAACGTGCTAAGGCATATGCACAACGCGGATATGTTTTCGTCGGTATGGATGTGCGCGGGCGTGGCGATTCTGAGGGTGAATTTACGCCGTATTTCAATGATGGTATCGATGGGTACGATGCTATCGAGTGGCTGGCGGCTCAGCCGTGGTCAACCGGTGCTGTAGGGACAATCGGTAACTCTTACCCGGGCCGAATTCAGTGGCTTACGGCTTTGCAATCCCCCCCTCACTTGAAAGCGATGGTAGTAGGCGTGACGCCCTCCGATCCCTTTGTAGAAACACCGACTGGTCTAGCTTCGCCCATGCATTTATGCTGGCTGCACTATGTCAGTGGCAAGGTCAATCAGGTGATGGAGGCAGTGGACTGGGGGTCAGTCTACTGGCATCTCCCCTTATTCACTATGGACGAGCGAGCGGGGCGGCCTAATCGCCACTGGCGCGAGGATATCGAGCATCCTCTGCTCGATGAGTATTGGGAACGTATACGCTACCAGAACAAGTTCGATAGCATCAATGTTCCCGTGCTGCACATTTCGGGTTGGTATGATGACGAGGAAATTGGTACTCCGCTGAACTTTCACGGCATGACTACCGGGGGGGCAACGCCTGAGATACGCGCCGGTCAGCGTCTACTGATGGGACCGTGGGGACACGCGGTAAATACAACAAGCAAATTGGGTGAGGTCGATTTTGGCCTGGGTTCTCTGATTGATATGCGTAGCGAAGAGATACGCTGGTTTGATCGTTGGCTGAAAAATAAGCCGCAAGATCTCCAGGAGGCTCCTGTACGTATCTTTATTATGGGCGAAAATACGTGGCGCGACGAGCAGGAATGGCCTCTGGCGCGAACCCAATGGACCCATTACTACCTGCACAGTGGTGGCAATGCCAATAGCTTATTTGGAGATGGCACGTTATCTACGCACATGCCGGAAGGTGAAGAGCCGGTAGACAAATATCGTTATGATCCAGCTCGTCCCGTTCCTTTTATTTCCGAGCCGACATCATCGCAGATTGGTGGTCCTGATGATTACGCGGCTGTGGAGCGCCGCGACGATGTGCTTGTTTACGTCACCGAGCCGCTTGCGGAAGAAGTGGAGGTAACAGGTCCGGTGCGCCTCGAACTCTATGCGGAATCCTCTGCCGTAGATACCGACTTTACAGCGAAGCTGGTTGATGTCTGGCCGACCGGCTTCAGGCAGCGTTTATGTGATGGCCTGATACGAGCTCGTTTCCGCGATGGCATGGAGAAGCCCTCGTTGATTGAATCCGGCAAGATCTATCATTACACTATCGAATGCTGGGATACCGCGCAATTGTTTAAGAAGGGGCATCGCATCGGGCTGGAAGTCTCTTCCAGCGCATTCCCCAAATATGATCGCAATTTGAATACCGGTGCACCTCTGGGTAAGACCAGTGAATACATTACTGCTCACCAGAGGATTTATCATGATGCGGTGCACCCCTCCGCGTTAGTATTGCCCGTAGTTCCAAAGCGAAACATGTAAATAATCATTTCTAGTGTGATTGCAGTTCGCTCGTGCAGAGCATGAGCGGATTGCAATCACACTAGTACATTGAGGCTTACAGGAGTAAGTCCTGTGTACGTCCAGAAGCCCCCTTTTGAGGAGGCGAGAGGCATGCCAGCGCGAAATCTGTGTGACGATTCTACGCGCCATAAGTTCGTCGGCAATCTCCCTGCCTGTCCAGTGGCTGATGGGACGCCCCGTTTTTGCCGGAGCCTCACAGGCCAGAGCTGCCATCTAAGTACGTTGCTGCACCATGAATTTGGGAACTGCTCCCAGGCGCGGGGCATCCTGTAAGCGCAGGAGAAGGCTCTCTGCCTCCTGCTCGCTTTTCTGTGGATCGGCCGACTGCCAGTTCGCCCAGCGATCTCTCCACAGAAATACGGGCCATTCCTCCCCGGTCTTTGCAAGCCGGGGAGGAATGGCCGTTCCTTACGGGCTGGTTGGGATTGGGGCAGCGTGCCGTGTCCCGGCCTGGTAGGCGTAGCCAGTGCTGCGTCCGATCAGCCGGCAAAAGCGGTGAGGCACATCGGTGACCTTGCCGTGCGCCGTCGTGATGGTAAAGTACCCGCTGGCTTTCACCGCCACACGCCCCACGTGGGTACCATGGCAGGCAAAGCGCTCGGGGACCACGGCTCGCACCAGATCCCCCGTTTGATACCCGAAATAGCGTTTGCGGCGCTTACGGTGGCTGACCGGGAATCCCAGCGCATTAACGTTGCACAGCCTCCGATGCCCGCGCCCCGTCGCCCGCACGAGCAGGGGCACGACGTCCCCCGTGCGCAGGCGCTCTGGGGTGGAGGCTCCCACGACTGCCGCGTCGAGCCAATGCGTCTTGGGGAGGGCCCTCGTGGTTCGGTTGTACTTGGTCAGACCTCCAGACCCCGTTTCCACGGGCAGGCCGGTCGCCTTGAGCCGCTCAAAGAGTTCCCAGCGCGTGACATTGACGGCCGCCGCCTCTTTGAGCGGGGTCTTCGCTTGCCTGAGAATGCGCTTCAGGCGCTCAGGATTCTGAGCGAGGAATGCGCGAACATCCTGGGTGCCCTTCTTGCAGTTGCAGGCTTCACACGCCAGGGTGAGGTTTGACACCCCCTTGGCGCGCGCAATGATGTGTTCCAGTTGGAGCGGGATGCCCGTCGCTCCGCAGTACGCACATGTCCTTCCCCATTTCTCCAGGCAATACTCCCGCACTTCATAGCCGAAGAGGGTGCCCTGCTGATACTCGATGCCGGAGATGTCAGGGCGCTCCAGCTTTTGCACGTCGAAGCGCACCAGTTCCTGGGAGAGCGCGCTCACGTGCGCGATCCCGCTGACCCGCTCCACCCAGGTCAGGATGTTTTCCACCCGCGAGAGGAGCGAGGGGGGCAGCCACCCGGCTCTGCGCCTCCGGTTGGCGAACCGCGGGGCACAATAGCGGGTCTTGCGGGATCGGCGCCCCCAGCGCACCGTCCGGCGGGTGTCCAGTGCCTTTTTGATCGAGGCGCCCCGATGGGTGAGTTCGGCCGCCCAGACAACCTCCCCGCCCGCGTCATCGACCAGCGCCAACCCGGTGGTGCGGGCTCCCGGATCGATCTTGAGCCGCAGCGGGGCGGGGGCAGGATGCTCGACCTCTCGTTTGAGGATGATGGTAAAGGGAGCGGTCCGATAAACGGCGGCCTTTCCGGTGGTGAGCAAGCGACGCGCTCGCCCCGGATGGACTGGGGTCAGCGGTTGCTTGAGCGTATCTACGACAAAGACGTTGGACATGGTCCCTTTCTTTGTGCCCTTGCGGGCCTCCGCTCGCGCGGGTCATGCTCACCTCGACAACGTGTGCAAGCGGTTTGTTGGAAAGCGCACCGGCTTCTCCCTCTACACCTTTTAACGCTTCCCCGCAGGGGTTCAGGCTGGTGAAGCACCTGAACGTGCCTATGGACATCGGCGGTGCCGTATTCGCTTGCAACGGAGCCCGATGGGAGGAGCATGCTCTTCCCCTGGCTGAGTCTGCTCATGTCTCGGGCCTGCGAACGGCGCGAGCGCCCCTCACAAGCCCCCGCATTCGATGCGGGGGTACATGACAACAGATCAAACTGTTTGGCCCTGGTCGCGATGAAGAGCGTCTCCATCTTGCGCAGCTTGAGTCTGCCGAAATCGTAGTCGATGCGACAGATCGCCTCCTCGTCTGTCTCGCCCCGCAGCACTGGGTCCTGCGAGCGACATTCCAGGGCCCTTGCCTCTTTCAAACCGTTGCTAAAATCTAGAACTATCTTGAACAAGGCCCAGCTATCCACACAATCGAAGGAAAACAGCTTTGGGCTGTGACGATTGAAGGAAGGCAGAAGCCACCCAGCCAGGATAGTAACAGATCTTTCCCCGCAAGGTGCGGGCGGGTGTCTCTCCCGTCGGCGGCAACAGCAACGCCGAACCCATTCCGGTATACGAAACGGGCTTGACCCTGGGGTCAGAGATGGAGCAAGACCTCGCCTTGCCTACGTGTTTCATGTGAGCCAGATATGCCACGCCCAGTCTCGCAATGTTGACCGACGCACAATAATCCCGATCACCATTATACTGACAGGCCTCACAAGCCATCCACCGCCCCCACTTCACCGCTTCACGACGATCACTGGGGGAACGATACGTTTTTGCCGTGATCCCGCAGCGGGGGCAGGTATGACTGGTTCCTCGTGGTTGCGCTGTACGGAACCGCACGCCCAGAAGATGACATTTATAGCGAAGGATCCTCCAGATTTCCCCGCGGACGGTCGAGTTATTGCGATAGTGGCGCCAGCGCCCCCGGACACCTTTCCCTCGCCCGGTGGTTTTGAGGGTTTTCAACGATTCCATCGAGAGCAGCGAGCAGCCATGGATCTGACACAACAGCAGCAAGACGTTACTTGCCAGATGCGCCACCGCTCGATTGCGCCGCTCATATTTGCCCCAGCAGCGCTCGATGTCGCGCCGAGAGAGTTCGAGGCGCTCCTGGTACCAGGCGCGTTTGGGATGGGCTTCTGGCAAGACATCACGTTCCTGCTCAAAGGCCGCGACCTTCTTCTTGAGTTCATCAATCTGGCGCAGCGTGCGGGCTTGTTTGCCATCAAAGCCGCCAGTGTCCAGGAAGAATGGCCTGCCAACTTGCTCACTGTGTTCATTGATGGCAATCGCCGTCAAGAGGGTATGCACACCCCAGTCCACGCCTAAGACGCATTCAACCTGTTCCCAGGTGGGCAACGCTGTTTTTTCGACCTCGATGATGAAGTCGAGCACGGCAAAGCGCTCACCATCGGCTCGGCGCTCTTCGCGCAGCGTGGGAGCCATGAGCTTTCCGTCGGAAAGACGCTCTTTGAGGCAAGCAGGGAACGCAATGAGGGTCTCCTCTCTGCGCCAGCGCCACACCCCCATCTCGTCAGGGGAGCGGAAGCGAAACCGAGCCACCCCTGCATCTGCGTCAAGAGCTAGCCGATAGGCCTGGCCTTTTGTGCCACCATCGTCTCCTGCATAGGTCAGCAGACCAACGTGTAACAAGGGGATGGGTTGCAATTCTTCATAGGAAGTGGGGAAACGATCATGCTGCAAGAAAAAATTGCAGGCTTGCTCGACCACATTTTGCAGGGTGACAAAGCTGGTTTCATCCTCATCGAGGCTCTGCTGCAAGGCCGTAATGGCTTCTTTGATGGCTGGACGGTTTTTGCCTGCTGGGCGCCTCTCCGTTTTGGGGCGAATGAAGCCATCGGAGAGAATGGGGGCGACGAGGGTAAAGACTTTTTTGCGCTCGGCCTGCGCCCGCAGCAAGCGCCCAACGACCTCGCTCTCGCAGCGCCATTGACGATCACCATGCGGCAACGGGCTTGCGATGTACTTGCCAACCTGCTTCCAGGCAGGCCCGGTACGCTCACCCCCAAACGCGTCGAGACAGGGCCAGAGGATCGTCAGTGTCGCATTGACGACGGCCTTACTTGCGTCAAGGAGGCGAAGCGCATCTGCCTGGGCTTCGTCAGGCAACCGCACGTCATAGGTCAGGGGCTGGTGGGTACGGTTGGTGCGCATCGTTCCTCCTCCTTTTACGAACATTTGTCCTCATGAAGAGAAGTATAACAGGAAAAGCATGTACTTACAACTGTTTTGGACTTCTTTGAAGCGGCTATAGATAGTTGCAGACGTACATGATAGTTATAGCTTGTTGACAACTGTCTAAACCCTCTTTTCTATCAAGCTCTGTAGGACACAAAAAGGCCTTTGTTTGATGGATCAGACTATTTTCTTCCTAAATTCCACCACACAATGGCCCATATTTTCGGGTTCTGGCGCGATGCGACAAGCATGCTGGGAGGGGCAGCGAGAGAGTATAATAGGGACAAAAAGAAGTGGCACTCGCGAATTCGCTTTCGAAATAAAACGTCATGTATTTTCGTGCTTTGAACCCAGGCAGTAGTCAGCGAGAGGAGGCCAGACATGAGCAGGGAAGCAAATCCAGAGGCACAGAGGAACGAGAAGTCGGTGACCTGTAGCATTTGTGCGGCGCGCTACACCGTGACAGGCGCATGGCAGTTGTGGGAGCCACTGACGCCCATGCAGCGTGAGCACCTGCTCCTCAACATCAGTCGCTTCTGCTATCGCTGCCGCCGACCTGCCTGCCCAGATTGCTGGGATCGGTCCTATGCGCTGTGTGCCGCCTGTGTGCAGGAAGCAGGGTTAGTACTTCAGGTGCAGGAGCGAAACGCAGCCTGGGGGGAGGATAGTCAGGAGGGACTGGTCTGTATAGAGGAAGGGCGCTATCATAGGGAATGGACGAACAAAACCAGTTCCACACATCCAACGCACACACGAGGGAAACGCATACGCAGTGTTTCGGGGAGAGAGGTGGATGAGGATGGAGGTCGCGTGCATGAGAGAACGACACAGCCACCTGTGTTCAAAGCAAGCACAATCCTGGCCCGCAGAGAGAAGAAGCCAGGCGAGGTAGCGCTTGATGAGATCGCGACCCTTCCGGGGCGTCGAGACAGGCAACACTTCAGCTGGATGCGCAAAGCCATCTTCAGCGTTGGAATTATCCTGCTGGCACTGTTCGTAGGAGGGATCATAGCAGCCACGCTCTCAATGGAGGTCAATACATTTTTATGGCAGATACTGCACATTGATGTGCGCGGATACATAGCTGCTTTCTGGAACTGGCTGCAACATCCTCCATTTTTCAAATAAAAGGGGCACCACCAATGTCATGAGCCGTGATATTCTCGTCGACGGATACAACGTCATCAAAAAGAATCCGATGTTTCAATCCCTGGGCATAGACAACATGGAGCACGCACGCCGCGTCCTGATTCAACAGTTGAGGAATCGATACCGCAACAGTGAACACACATTGATTGTCGTCTTTGATGGGAATGGGGCTCGAGAAGAGATCAAGCATGAAGAGCATATTCGTATTGTCTTCTCGCGTTATGGAGAGAAGGCTGACGCAGTCATCATCAGGATGGCAGCCCAGGCAAGAGAGGCGGGGCGTGAGGTAGAGATGTATAGCGATGACGGAGAAATTCGCGACGCCGTGGGAGAAAAGGGGGGCCAAACACGCTCAACGGGGCATTTAGCCATGCAGCTAAAGGCAGGGCCAAGAGACGTTGAGGCCCGAGCCAGGCACCGCATCGAGGTGCGCAAGGTCTATGGACTCAATCCAGCGGACAAAGCAAAATGGGACTATGAGGAAATGAGCCTGCAACAGCACACCGGGGGCAAAAAGAAAAAGAAGAAACGAAAATAAGGGCCGTCGCAACGGCCCTTATTTTCGTTTTGATGAGTATAGATGTAAAGGCTACTGATGAGCGACAGGGGACGGCTCTTGCTCGGCCTGGCTCTCCTGGACGGCACTCTTAATCACAGGCGTATGCTGCTGCTTACCAAAGCGCGTGCGAATAACAAAAGTGAATGCCTCAAAAACAATGTTCTTGGACATCTTGGAGGAGCCAACGCGGCGATCCATAAAGGTAATGGGGGTCTCAACAATCTTAAAGCCATGCTTCATCACCCGATAAGCCAGCTCAACCTGGAAGGCGTAGCCCTGCGACTCAATGGTATCCAGATTGATCGTCTCTAGCACGCGACGACGATAGCAGCGATAACCAGCGGTACAGTCTTGCACGGGAATACCAAGCATGAAGCGTGCAAAAATATTCCCACAGCCACTGATGAGGCGGCGTGAGATCGACCAGTTAGGCGTGCTGCCGCCAGGGATATAGCGCGAGCCAATGACGAGATCGGCGTTCTCGATCTCCTTCAGGAAGTTTGGCAGATACTTGGGATCATGTGAGAAGTCGGCGTCCATCTCGAAAGCGGCATCATAAGCATGCTCAATAGCATACTTGAAGCCCGCGATATAGGCAGTGCCTAGGCCCAACTTCCCGGCGCGATGCAGCACATGAACGCGAGGATCATTCGCGCTAATCTCATCCGCAAGCTTACCAGTATTGTCAGGCGAGTTATCATCGACGACCAGAATGTGCGTCTGAGGAGCGAAGGAAAAGATGCTCTCCAGCAGAGGGCGCAGGTTCTCATACTCGTTATAGGTGGGAATGATAATCAACGTTTTCATGGAAATTTATTCTCCGCGAGTAGCCGATACTGATGAGAGATCGGCGTTAGATTGATGAGCAATAGAAAAGGGTTGGGAGTCAAGCAAACGATCAGCCTCAGCGCGTTCACGGTGAACGGCCTTGAGCGCAGGCACAGTTCGGAGCGTAAGCAGCGCACCAACTCCGATCAGTAGCCCGAACCAGAGAGTACAGAAACGAATGAGCAGGGTCGCTGCACCTCCCAATGCCGACGATGACGTTACTAGAAGGCGGGTCAGCCCCAGCACACTGCCATCAGCGGAACCAAGCCCACCAGGCAAACCAGAGGCGGAGCCAACCAGGGAAGAAACGGCAAGAATAAAGGTAGATTTCAGCACCAGATCCATACTTGCCGCAATCCCTAGACCTCGGAAGACAAAATAGAATGCCAGGCATTCCCCTGACCAGGACACAATACCAATGCCAACGGCCAGAAGCAGAGGGCGCCACTGCAATAATGTATAGGCACTCTCATAGAAGGCCTGGAAATGCTGAGCAAAGCGTCCCAGAAAAGGGAGACGCTCACAAATGCGCAAGAGGCGCAGAGAGAGCGTGCGGTTCTGAATGACCAGCACACCAGCCAGACCAACGACCAGGAGGGGAAGCATCAGCTGTAAACCAAAGCGATAGAGCAAGAGGCCAGAAGAGGCCAGCGCCAGCATAGCCAGGCCATCAGAGAGCCGCTCAGCCACAATAATAGGCGACGAGTGGCTAATAGGTGCATCGGTATATTGCCTAAGCAAATAGGATTTGAGCAGTTCACCAATCTTACCAGGTGTAATAGCCATTGATAAGCCCGAGAGAAAGATGAGCAGGCTGATGGAGGGCCTCACAACAATCCGCAGACGCTTGAGATAATAACTCCACTTCACAAGACGTCCAGCATAGTTCACCAGGGTCAGGCCCAGGATCACAGGCAGGTAGATCCAGTGAAAGCCAGCAAATGCCGCCAGCATGTTTGGAACATCGGCGTAGAGCGCGATGACCAGCATGACCACGAAGGCAAATATTAGCGAGACCACAATGCCATTACGTATCTTATGAGTTTGCAAAAACCAACTCCATCAGTGTGGTAAGTAGAATACCAGCAGAATAATTGTCGCACACACCAAAACGGTTATCAGCATGTGGCGGTCACGTAGCAGGACCTCGTCAGGGCTCCCCCCATCGTTGCGTACATAGACCAGGTAGAGATAGCGAAAGATGCCATAGAGCACAAAGGGAACCGTTAAGATGATACTGTGGTGGCCAGTAGGCGCCTCGATGGTATAGAGGCTATAAGCCATCAGGGTGCAGGTAACCACAACCGTAATCATCTGATCCAACATAGGAATATTATATTCCTTCAGAATCTGGCGATGGGAGCTAGCTCGTCCCTGCAAAAGTACCAGTTCATTGCGCCGCTTGCTCAATGCCAGGAAGAGCGAGAGCAGGCAAGTCACCATATAGAGCCAGGGGGAGATTGAAACGGGAGTCACGACCGCACCCGCAATCACACGCAAGACAAAGCCGCAAGCGATCACAAAAATATCGATTAGAACAATATGCTTTAGCCAGATGCTATACAGAACCATAAGCACCAGGTAAGAGAGCACACAGAGCGAGAAGAGAACATTCGAGCCACCCAGCCCGGCATAAACATCCTGAGATTTGGTAATGGGAAGGAAAAAGATTGCCAAAGACAAAGCAGCACACAGCAGCACCAGGACGATAATAGCCACAATAGCCCAGGAGGCGGGGAGCTGCCCCGATGCTAGGGGACGCTTACATTTGACCGGGTGCTGGCGATCTTGCTCAATATCAAGTAGGTCATTGAGCAGATAGATAGTGCTGGAGGCCAGGCAGAACGCGAAAAAGGCCAGGATGGTTCGCTCAAGCTCATCCACTAACAGGAGATGGCTAGCAAACACGATAGCAATAAAAAGAGTCGCATTCTTGGTCCATTGTTTCAGTCGCATCGCCTTTAGCAGAGCCCGTAGGCGTCCCAGAGTGCTCAGTGTAGGCTGTTGGGCTGTCAGTTGCGGTAAGCCGCCATGTGGAGATTGTGATGTATTTACGCTAGGTTCACTAGTAGTTGGCATAGATTTCCCTAAAAGACGCTCTCTTTCAATACCATGTCTGATATGTTACCAACAAAATAAGCTATTAACGAGACGGTTCAGCGCTTGGAGCAGTAACGAGTAGACCAAAAGTCCAGGAGGTATGTAGGCATATTCTGGGTACTCAAATGCTCAGGTTGGTGTATTGGATGCGTGGTGGCTACCTGAGGCTGCCACCAACACACCAACCTGAGCGAGCGCCGCAAGCGCGAGGTCTCAAACAGACATGACATTATCTAATAAACGCGCCGGCGCAGGTCCGCGATGCGGTGGATGGTGATACGGTGACGATCTGTACTAATATATTGCTTGTCGGTAAAATAGCCAAGCACCTTGTTCACACTTTCCCGAGAGGCTCCAACCATCGAAGCAAGCTCTTGCTGCGTCAGGCGGACATCAATACGTACACCATCGCTGGCCTGAATACCATGCGCATCAGCCAGGTCGAGAAGCTTCTTCGCCACGCGCCCATATACATCCAGGAAGATAAGATCTTCTACCTGCTGATCAGTATTGCGTAGGCGTTTGGAGAGGACTTCTAGCACAGAGATCGCAATCTTTGGATTTTTGAGGATCGCTTTGTGAAAATCACTACGCTGTAAGGTATAACACTCAATCTTTTCAAGTGCAATGGCATCGGCCGAACGCCCCAGCCCATCAAGCAGAGCCTGTTCGCCAAAATATTCGCCCTTACCAAGGACAACAAGCGAGATCTCCTGCCCATCAGGACTGATAAGACAGATTTTCACTTTCCCTTCTTTGATAACGTAGAGAACCTGTCCGGGATCATCGCGATGAAAGATGACCTCGCCAGAGCGAAAGGAGCGTTTACGAGCTGCACTGGAGAGTTCGCGAATTTCATCTTCGCTTAGACCTGCGAAGAGATTCACTTGCTTAAAATAGCTTTCGGTGTCTGCCTCCATCGCTATTCCTTTTCTGTGTATTTTGCTGTGTGTGTCAGCTGCACGTTATCTACCTGATGCAGCCATCATAACATAAGCCATAGTTGCGTGCAATGTAGCGAAAAGGATCAAGCGAGGCCTCTCAAAACCCTACCCTGGAGCACAGGAAATATAGCCGGTTGGATTGATGTGTGCTATAATAATCGGAGTAAATAGGTAGGAATTACATTTTTTTATCTATGAAGCAGTGTCTTTTGACCTTTGTTAGTTTACAAATTGCAGGGCGGCAAACACATGTCTATACTGTTATTGCCGCTATTGAGGATAAGAGATGGCGGAAACTATTACTGCCGACATGGTTATTCATGATGTCGTGACCAGGTATCCAGCAACAGTCAAGGTATTTCATGGTCATGGTCTCCCATGTACCGCCTGTGCGGTTGGAGCACGTGAAAGTGTCGCGGGCGGAGCAAGAACGCATCGTTTCTCTCCAGAGAAACTTGAACTGCTGGTAAAAGATCTCAATGCGGCCGCGAATGGAGAGCCGACCTCAGTGGCTCCGAAGAAGGCTCCTGTGGGCAAGGGCATTCCGCTTAACATGCTCACGTCCGATCCCGACCGAAAAATCAAGCAAGTAATCGCAATCATGAGCGGCAAGGGCGGCGTAGGCAAGTCGCTTGTCACAGGTTTGTTGGCGGTCTCGCTGCGCAGACAGGGGCAGCGCGTGGGTATTCTAGATGGCGATATTACCGGCCCCAGCATTGCACGCATGTTTGGTACCAGGGGACAACCCACCAAGTCAGCGAGTGGAGGCATTGAGCCGTTACGCAGCAAGGGCGGCATCAAAGTCATGTCTATGAATATGTTCCTTGAAAAGGAGAGCGATCCCGTCGTCTGGCGCGGCCCGATGATATCGAGCGCCATCAAGCAATTCTATAGCGATGTGGATTGGGGCCAGCTCGATTACCTGCTGGTCGACCTGCCTCCTGGGACCTCGGATGCCCCCATGACCGTTATGCAGGCGCTGCCGCTTGATGGCGTTGTGATTGTCTCATCACCACAGATGCTTGCCACCATGGTCGTCATGAAGTGTGTCAACATGGTACAGCAGCTCAAAGGCTCAATCGTGGGCGTCGTTGAGAATATGTCCTACTTTGAGACTCCCGATCACGAGCGCTATGAGATCTTTGGCCCCAGCAACGCAACGGAACTGGTTTCGGTTACGGGCGCGCCTCTGCTAGGACAGATGCCGATTGACTCGGCGTTGACCTCGCTGTGTGACGCTGGTCGCGTCGAGGAGTACTACTCCGACGCCTATGAGGCCCTGGTCGCAAACTTTGTGAGCACGCTCAAGATCAAACGCTAAGCGTTTCCCACAGCATACTAGAGCGACGCTCTTTTTACAGGGGGAGAGGATGTGCTGTGGAAAGGTCGTAGGCCTTTCCACAGCACATCCTCTCCCTGTTTACTCCTGGCGAAAGACCAGGCGGTTCATAACAAAGAAATTGACACAGGCCGCAACCAGAATGCCAAGCGCGGAAGCCCAGAGCGAGGGCACAACAGTTCCGGCCAACATAAAGACCAGTTGATTGAGCAAGGCGGTGACTAAAATCGAGCTGTGAAATGTTGACCATCGTTTAATGAATTGCGCCCCCGGCTTCAGTTTGCCAGAACGGGAAACGGTACGATCTCGCCAGGTAAAAAAAGAACTAAAGAGGAAGTTAAACTGAGCTGCGAGGAAAAAAGCGACAATATTTGCCAGCCAGGCATGTATGTGAAGTTGTAAGAAGAGGTCGAGCAGGCAGAGCTGAATCAGGGAAGCAGAGCCACCAATGCAGACGAAACGAATGGGACGGGCGGCCTCAGAGAAGAGCCAGAGCAAAGCTGGTCGCAAACGCTCTACGAGCCACTTACTGTAACGTTGACGAGCATACTGTATTTTTTTCTGCATAGCCTCCACAGATGTAGTCACGTTGATCCGCATCTAACTATCTCTCATTAGTCTACCAAATAGGTCAGAGACCCGTGGCAAAAGCCAAGGGTTTGTCCCTAAGCCGAGGCTTGAGACGCTAGGCCGTCTGACGGCGACCCACTAGCCAAAGATGTACCAAGGCTAGCAAGGTGCTTGTTGCGAATGTTGTACGCCGCGTTGAGATCGGCATTCAAGCAATAACCGCAATGTTTGCACAAAAAGAGTGATTGAGATTTTCGATTGGAACGGTGCTGATGCCCACATTGAGAACACGTTTGCGAGGTATGGCGTGGGTCAATCTTGACCACTTGCATGCCACGCTCCTGCGCCTTATAGATCAGGAAAGAGTGGAACTGAGCAAACGACCAGTTATGCAGGCGTCGGCTTGTTTCCGTTTTCTTCCTGATCTTGCTGGTGCTGCGAATGTGGGTCAGGTTCTCAATCACGATGGTACTGCCAGAGGTGGCGTTCTGAACGATGCGCTTGGAGAGGACATGATCACAGTCCCGGTGAAATCGCAAAGAGCGACCAGATACCTTCTTAAGATGTCGTTTCGCACTTTTTGTTCCTTTGGACTGGAGTTTGCGGCGGAGACGAAAACGGCGGCGCTCGATCTCTTTCCAATGGCGAGAGCCAAGGAAATGGCGGTTGGAAGTCACAGCCGGGCGGTTAAGTCCCAGGTCAACCCCGATCACCTCATCATGGCGAGGAATGTTAGGGTCAGGAACGCTTACCACGACATGCAACCAGTAGCGCCCGTTGCTGATACACAGGTCAGCAGTCGTGACTTGATAGCCTGCGTACTTGCTGCTGTAAGGAGGAACTTTGAAGGGAACCAGAATACGTCCATTTATGGTAGAGAGACTGACTTCCTGTGTCTGCCAGTTGAGGACATAGGTACGCTCATTGTAGCGAATAGGGCAGAGTTTGGATCGAGGTTGCCTTGCCTTACGGTCTTTGGCTTTGCGATCAAAGGCAGACTTCAAGGCTTCGGTGGCTTTGATGCGTGCCTGAATGAGCACATTAGCATTCAAACGAGGATACGCCTCACGCAACTCATAGTATGTTGCGTGATGGAGCCGAACACCGTTCTTCTCACCGTGTTGCCAGCCATAGGCACACACCGCGTTGAAGACCTGCGTGAATTGTTGAGTGGTCTCATCAAGCAACTGTTTCTGCTCGTGAGTCGGCTTCAATTGTATCCGTACCGTTCTATCCATATATAAAAGTATAGCATATATGCGTAGTTTTTGCAAGAATGGAGCGGCATGCTCCACCCCCTATCTGAAGAATTGACACTTGCACATAAATATATGATCTTGAGAAAGAACACGGAAGCGATGTGCTGCAGGTGCCTCGTTTTCCCCCACACGAGAGGTGACACACTTTTGGTGAAAAAGTCGCTTGTCTCGCCAAGCTGAAAGCACATCATTGTGCATCAAGGGGCTTTTTTTTCAACACCTTTCCCTCGCATCATGCTGAGGATCTTCTGCAAACGTTCATATTTGTGTATAAGTGTCAGATCTGAAGAAAGGGGTCGCCGCATACCGATTTAAAGAGCGATGCATATAAATGAATTTCTTGCGTCTCGCCTCAGCACTTGCGGTACTTCGTACTGGGTTATGTATGTGGTTATGTGGTTGCGGGCTGGTAGTGCCAGCCCGCAACCACATACATAGGAGAATCTTAATTATTTCTTGGGGAGAAATTAGCGGAGGCCGAGAATCAGCTCGATGGTCATCTGGTCAAGTTTCTCATAACGATAGCCACGTTTGGCGAGCGTATCAACGTCGAACTGAGTCTCTTTCAACTTCTTAACGGTTTCGCTGCTATAGCCGCTGAGCAGGCCGCCATAAGTCTGGTCGCCACCGTTGAGATCCTGCAAGAGCGCCTGGATCTCGGCGTCGGCATTAAACTGCTGGACCTTGGCTTTGAGCATGTTATACGTGCGCATACAACCAAGCGCAAAGTCCCATACGCCCTCTTCGTCCTCGGTGCGATAAGAGTGGGCATCAAAGTGGCGTGGGCCATCATAACCCTTCTCCTCCAGGAGCTTCACCAGGAAGAACATGCTCTTAATGCTCTCGCTACCAAAACGGAAGTCCTGGTCGTAACGCGGCCCCTTCTGGTCGTTGAGGTCGATGTGGAAGAGTTTGCCAGCGTCAAGCGCCTGGGCGATCCCGTGCACAAAGTTCAGGCCAGACATATGCTCATGAGCCACCTCGGGGTTAACGCCAACCATCTCAGGGTGGTCCAGAGTATAGATAAAGGCAAGCATATGGCCAATAGTGGGGAAATAGGTATCTGCACGCGGCTCGTTCGGCTTGGGCTCAAGGGCAATGCGCATATTGTAGCCCTGGTCGATAATGTACTGGCAAAAGAAATTGATCGCATCGCGCATACGCTGCACGGCCACAACGGGATCTTTGCTGGCCTCAGCATCGACGCCTTCGCGGCCACCCCAGAAGACATAGGTTGTCGCGCCCACCTCAGCGCCCAGATCGATGGCAGACATCGTTTTCTGCAAAGCAAAGGCACGAACCGCAGGATCAACCGCCGTAAAGGCACCATCTTTGAAGACGGGGTGATAGAAGAGGTTTGTCGTTGCCATCGGCACAATCATCCCATAATCCGAGAGGGCCTGCTTGAAATCGCGCACAATGCGGTCACGCTCAGCAGGGGTCGCGCCGAAGGGCACCAGGTCGTTGTCATGAAAATTGACGCCCCAGGCGCCAAGCTCAGAGAGCTTCTTCACGCTCTTCACAGGATCGAGAGCCGGGCGTACAAAGTCGCCAAAGGGGTCACGCCCCTGATTGCCCACAGTCCAGAGACCAAAGGTAAATTTGTCCTCTTTCCGGGGTCTGTACTGATCGCTGGTTAGCTCTTGCTTTATAATAGACATTCTGCATACACTCCTTCGTTAATAGGCTACATCAATACATCTTGGTATACATCGCAAGTCATACCGTGAGTAAGAAAACGTTCCTGGCGATTCGAGCAGAAATGTAGCTCCGATCATGCGTCATTGCAAGAGGGCACATGCACAAAACAGGGGGAACGGCTCTTCTCCATACTGTATCACAAATCATCCTTACAGAGAATGTGGCGAGAAAGCCCTGGTCATTGATGTCAGGGATGAATCGCCACATCCGCTCTCGCGCGCAAATAGAACAGCGTATTTTAAAAATAGAACTTGTGTTCTTCTGCTCGTTCTGGTAGAATAGGCATATCAGCACGATTCATCGGTGGCAATGGAGAGAAGGAGCCGACATGCCTGGACAACGCCAGAAACAGCAGAAGCCAAAACATCCCAAGGAGAAGCGACCGGCAACGCCTACCTTTCTGCTCGAGCTGCCCCTCGTCGTCGACCCAGGACAAGCCACTCGCCTGCGCGCTCACCTGGAAGCCGCTCGCCAACTCTACAACGCCATCCTCTCCCAGGGACAGAAATGCCTGCGCCGC
Organism: Ktedonobacter sp. SOSP1-85; assembly: GCF_016587415.1. Taxonomy (GTDB): domain Bacteria; phylum Chloroflexota; class Ktedonobacteria; order Ktedonobacterales; family Ktedonobacteraceae; genus Ktedonobacter. Next base: position 2,031,800 of record NZ_BNJI01000001.1, read on the forward strand.
ATGCGATCTGACACTGCCTGGCAAGCGGCTCGCGATCTTCCTCGCACGCAGAAGACCCAACGAGCAATCGCCTTCTCCGCTTTGCGCAAGCAGTACGGGTTCACCGAGGCGGCATTGCATGAAGCCGTCAAAGGCTTGCGCGTGGGATGGATTTCCGAGCACATCGATGCCGTGCTCGCCCAAACCCTGGCGACCCGTGCTTACCGCGCCCTCAACCGCGTCTGCCTGGGCCAGGCCACACGCGTGCGCTTCAAGAGCCGAGGGCGTGGTTTCTCCAGCATCGAGAACAAGCGCAATGATACCGGCCTGCGCTTTGTCCTGCAGCCACCCGAGAAGGGAAACGCAGGGTTCCTGCTCTGGAACGGAGATCAGCTTCCTGCCTTCATCGATTGGAAGGACGAGGTGGTGACCCATGGGCTCAGGCACCGCATCAAGTACGCCCGCCTCATCCAACGTCACGCGAGCAGCCCCAAAGCGGCCGGAGCCGATGCAGAGGGCTATCGCTACGTGGTGCAGCTCGCCCTGGAGGGCACGCCTCACCGTAAGCCCAAGCACACGGTGGGGCAAGGGGTCATTGGCGCTGACCTGGGTCCCTCGACCCTGGCGCTCGTTCCTCAGGAGGGGGAGGCCAGCCTGGAGGTGTTCTGTGCGGAACTGGCTCCTGACACCAGAGCCATTCGTCGTCTGCAGCGGCGGATGGAGCGGCAGCGGCGAGCAGGCAATCCGGAGAACTACGATGAGAAGGGGCGCATCAAGAAGCAAGGTCACAGGAAGCTGCGGTGGAAGCAGAGCAAACGCTACCAGGCGACGAGGCGACACAAAGCGGCCAAAGAACGGAAGCTGGCGGCACACCGCAAGAGCCTGCATGGCCGCAAGGTGCACGAGGTGCTTGCGCAGGCCAGCACCATCATCATTGAAAAGGTCTCCTACAAGGCATGGCAGAAGCAATTCGGCAAGAGTGTGGGACTGCGAGCCCCAGGGATGTTTGTTGAACTGTTGAGACGCACCGTTGCAAGCACGGGCGGCACCCTGGTTGAAGTTCCCACGCGTCCAACAGCGCTGAGCCAATGGTGTCATGGTTGTGGCAAGAAGGTCAAGAAGCCCCTCTCCCAGCGCTGGCATCAGTGTGACTGTGGTGTAGGCCCAGTGCAGCGCGATCTCTATTCCGCCTTTCTGGCTGCTTATCTTGATCCAGCAGATCCTATTCCCTCGTGTGCCCAATACCAGCCGTATTGGGAGGGTGCAGAGGCGCGCCTGCGGGCAGCACACGAGCGTACCACACAACGTGCGAGAGAGGGGCAGGCGCTGCCCCGAAGCTTGGGTGTGACTCGAGCCAGAGCGCGTCTGCCCGAAAGTCCAGGAGAACTACCACTAGAGCCTGCTCTTCTCCTTTGGCGTGAGGAACAGGAAGCGTGGGCCGAACTTCTGGAACCCCCGTTGCTTTCGCACGGGGAGCTCTCAGAAGAGAACACAAAAAGACACCCTCTGCTACAAAAATCAGAGGGCGTCTCAAACGAGCAATAGAACTTAGACTTCGGCATCAATACCGAGGTTAGCACGGACATTGGTCTCACTAAAGGTCTCAACCGCGGACGCATCTCGCGTGGCGAGCGAGACCACAATCGCGACAATAAAACTCAGCGGAATGGAGATCAGGCCAGGATTCTCGAGCGGGAAGAGCGCCTTGGCCTGAATGAGATGCGCGGCGGTGGCAGCTGTTCCCGGAGGATCGATGCCCATAATCGCCGGGCTGATAATAATCAAGAGCACCGACGATATCAGGCCAACCAGCATGCTGGCGACCATACCCGCCGTGTTAAAGCGACGCCAGAAGAGTGAGAGAATAATCGAAGGCACATTGGCGCTCGCCGCCACGGCGAAGGCCAGGCCAACCAGGAAGGCCACATTACTATAGCGTAGCGCAATCGCCAGGATAATCGCGAGCACGCCAATCACACCTGCCGTAATTTTGGCGACCAGGACCTGCTCACGCTCATCCTCACGCCCCCCCTTAACCACATTCAACCAGATGTCGTGCGCGAAGGCTGAGGAACCCGCAATCGTCAGACCCGCGACGACAGCCAGAATGGTCGCGAAGGCCACGGCCGCGATAAAGGCCAGGAAGAGTGTTCCACCTACAGCCTCAGCCAGCAAGGGCGCGGCGAGATTCTGGTTAGCGATATGTGCCTTCCCCACCAGAGTCGCGGCTCCAAAGCCCAGGAAGGTCGTCAGGATATAGAAGACGCCAATGATCACGGTTGCCCAGACGACAGAGGAGCGCGCGGAACGGGCCGTAGGCACAGTATAGAAGCGCATCAGAATGTGGGGCAGACCAGCAGTACCCAGCACCAGGGCCAGGCCCAGCGAGATCAGATCAAGCTGGCCATAGGTACCGTGATAGCGCAAGCCCGGCATGAGATAGTTCTGCGTCACCAGGCTACCAGCAGTACACTGACCATCCTTCAACACGCCTCCATTGGTGCAATACTTGCCCACAACGCCGTGTATGGCATCAAAGAAATTGCCAAGCGAGAAGCCATAATGACTAAGCACCAGGAACGAGAGCACAATCGTTCCGCCAATAAGCAAGAGAGCTTTGATGATCTGTACCCACGTCGTGGCCAACATGCCGCCGAAGATGACATAGACAATCATCAACACACCCACGATAATGATGGCCCAGTTATAGTCCAGGCTGGGAATCAGCAGGCTCACCAGCGAACCGGCCCCTACCATCTGCGCGATCATATAGATGAGGGTCACAACGAGGGTTGAAATAGCAGCCACCGTACGCACTGAGCGATTTCGCAGGCGAAAGGTGAGCACATCGGCCATGGTAAATTTGCCAGTGTTGCGCAGCGGTTCCGCGACAAGGAAGAGCACCGTCAGGTAGGCTACCAGGAAGCCAACCGAGTACATAAATCCGTCATAGCCAAAGAACGCGATCAAGCCCGCGATACCCAGAAAAGAGGCTGCCGACATATAATCGCCCGCAACCGCCAGGCCATTCTGGAAGCCACTAATACGCCGTCCGGCGGCATAGAATTCCGTTGTCGTGCGCGTGCGACGCGAGGCCCAGAAGGTAATCACAAGCGTGATCAGGACAATCACACCAAACATAATAAGGGTTTGGAGCTCTTTTGCGTTCATTCGTTGTTCCCTCTCACACGCGCTACAATGCGCTGTACCAACGCATCAAACGTACCGGCACGCCAGACATAGATACCCATCAAGATCCAGGTCATAAAGAACTGGGAGAGCGCGAACACGTAGGCAACATTAATATTGCCGATGACGCTGGCATTCGCCACATCGGGCAGGTAACCAACCACGATCAGGAAGACGAAGTAGTAGAGCAGGAAGAAAATGGTCGCAGGAATGATAAGATTGCGCTTGGTGCGTACGAGCTCACGGAAATCAGCATCACGCTCGATTGCCTGCCAATCATGTGCAGACATGTGCTGATCCGCAACCGCGTCAGAGTTGGGAGCGGGGACGGAGTGCCCCTCATCTTGAGGGGAAATGGCATCAGCCATAGCAAAAACCTCCAGCCAGAAACAACAGACGCACTAAGTGAAACACTTGCCAGGGAGGAAAACCAAAACGCGAGGAGAGAAGAACAGGCGAGACTAGGCAAACACGAAACGTATGCGCCAGGCCTCATTAGGGAGAGTGGTGAGCAGCCAGCCAGGCTCAAAGCGTACCTCCATGGTAAAACTGTGTGAACATCATTGTCACAAGTACAAACGCCCTTCAGTACTCAGGCATGGAGATGATGCAATGCCCTGAGCGCCACGCGCTGTATTATACAGAAGGTACCATATTTAGCCTTAAAACTCAAGAGGAAAAAGAGGTGTTAAAAACGTTTCCAAGCAATTATGCCAGATGTTGACAAAAGAAGGCGTCTCTGGTAGAGTTCCGTTGGAAAGAATGTTCTTGTATGAAGCGACAAAAGAGAGGCACATCGACTCGAAGAACGTGTTGTTGGAAAGGCAGGAGCCCACCAGATGCAGTTGGTCGAACGACATCTCATTCGTCATCATGATGCACGCTTTGCCGTCATTGACCAGGCGGCCTTTGCCTCCAAAAACCTGTACAACCAGGCCAATTACCACGTCCGGCAAGCCTTCATTCACGAGGGGACCTACCTGCCCTACGCCGCCATCTTCCATCGCCTGAAACAGCATGAGGCCTATTGTGCCCTGCCTCGCAAAGTCAGCAATGCCATCCTGATTCAGCTTCACGACAATTGGGTCAGCTTTTTTGAAGGCATGGAGGCCTACCGCCAAGACCCCACTCCCTTTACGGGGCGCCCCAAGATCCCTGGCTATCAAGACAAGACCAAAGGCCGTTTCCTGCTCATCTACGAGAAAAAAGCCCTGGGCAAGAGGGCCTTCAAGCGCACGGGCAAGCTCGTGCCATCAGGGCTCCCCATCGAGATTGCGACTCAGATTACCTGGGAGGCCATTGCGCAGGTCCGCATCGTTCCACGCGCTGATGGCTACATGATCGAGGTCGTCTATGAGCAGGACATCCAACCAGCTGCGGTCAACCCCCAGCTTCGAGCAGCCGTGGATGTGGGCGTCAACGTGCTCGCAGCCATCACCAGCGACAAACCCGGTTTTGTGCCTCGTCTGGTGAGTGGCAAACCCCTCAAAAGCCTCAATCAGTGCTACAATAAACACCGTGCCAAGCAGCAGCAACGCCTCGCGCATGAGAACCGATATACCTCACGTCATCTCGATCGTGTGACGACGAAGCGCAATCGCCGTGTGGACGCGTATTTGCACACGGCCAGCCGTCGGATCATTGATCTGTTGGTGAGCGAAGGTATCGGAACGCTGGTGATTGGCAAGAATCCCTTGTGGAAACAGAATGTGAACCTGGGGCGCAGGAACAATCAGCAGTTTGTGCAGCTTCCCCATGCTCGTTTCATTGAGCAGTTGACCTACAAAGCGCACCTGGTTGGGATCAGAGTCATCCTTCAGGAAGAAAGCTACACCAGCAAGGCCAGTTTTCTGGACGGCGACTCCATCCCAACCTATGAGGCCAATGCGGTTGAGAAGCCGGTGTTCTCAGGCAAGCGTCTTGCTCGCAGTTGGTATCGCGCCAGGGATGGACGCCTCATTCATGCCGATATCAACGGAGCGTATAACATTTTACGCAAACGTAGCTCTGACCCTTTGCAAGTGGGGCGAGGAGTAGTGGGAGCCGCAGTTCTCCCCAGACGGCTGGCCGTCTGAACGGATGGCACATAGGCATATGTGTCTTCATTTTAAGATACTGTAGGCAGGCATAGACCGTTTCGGGAGTAGAAGAGAAGATACGACTATCCCGAAACATCTTCCGTTGAAGCGGGAATATGCGAGTAGTGACACTCCGCATGGGCTAAAGCCCAGCAGCTTCTGACACGGCTCCATAAGCGCCTGCGTGAGATATGTCCCCTAGGGACTACTCAAAATGGAGGCGTAGTGTGGTAGCCATATCTGGGGGGCGCGCACCCATCCGGCGCAATCCCCCCTGGGCGGTGCCAGGCCCGTTGGCGTGATCCCCTTGCCTTGCTCGAGCAAGAGATGGTTGCCCTTCGCGTTCGGCATCCTGGGAGATCCCAACACCTGGGTCTTTCGACCCCCTCATCGCACGTCGCGAATGAGCATGAGGCTTTTCCTTCAATGGTTCTTGGGAGCGCTCGATCAAGCGCTGCCCGATTCTCAGACTGGCATTGCGGTCGGCATGGTCGCGCATCTGGCATTGTGGGCACAGGCAAAGCGCCGCGCCGGGCGTGTATCCCTCAAGCGGCTCGCCCTCATTGTAGCGAATGACGGGCGCCTGACAGCGATGGCATTGCCGGCTCGTATGGCGCGGATTGACGCGGCACGTGATGAGACCACCTGCATTCCACGCCTTGTACTTCGCGTACGTGAAGATGCGCCCTTTCATCCAGTAGGCGCGTTTCCTGTTGCTACGGCGCGAATACCTCCCTTTTTCCGGGCGCAGGTTGCCCAGATGCTCGAAGACCAGGATGCTGGCTTGCTGCTCGATGGCGAACTGGACAATGCGAGCGCTCACCTGCTGCGCGATATGCTCATCGACGTGCCTGATCTTGCGCCACAAATCAGCATTGTCCTGTTCCCCTTCGGCAATGACGCCCGTCTGAGATCGGTTGTGTGCAATGCGTCCGAGCAGTCGCTTCCTAAAGCCCGATACCGCTGTGCCATTTCCAATGAAGGAAGTGGCCAGGATGGTGCCTTCGACGGTCTGGACGGTACACACGGCGAGATGCTGGTCGAGGTTCACATCGACCGCGCAGAGACGTGTCTCTTTGGATGCTATCTGTTCAACAACTTTGGCAGGGGCCTCCAACGTTTTCTCGATGGGAGTATGCAACCACCAGCGGTTGCCCTTGCGAACCAGTTGCGGGCTCCCGATTGCGTACCCCTCGGGAATATCGCGAGAAAGCGCACCAACTTTGAGCCAGGACCAGCACGAGCCGGTCCACACTCTGAGCATGATGGAGTGCGTAGCGCGTTCTTTCCACAAGCCCGCGTAGAAGGAGGCCGACTTGTTCCAGATGCGCGGCGGGACCGGTGGCCGCTCCCTGAATGGCTGCTTCTTCTTGCCCTTTTTGCACGGTTTGGCCTCGTGCTTCTCTTTGCGTGCTCGCCACTGTTTGAGCGAGGAGAAAAAGGCGCGAGCAGAGCCAAGGGCCGCATTGATGGCGGCGCGGCGGAACATCGCGGGGATATCTGGGGCGATGTCGGAAAGTGGCAGAATGGGATGGGGGCTCTTCTCCGTCGCATGGGTGAGTTTCTCCAGGGCGGTGAGAGCCTCCTTGCTCTTGAGAGAGAGGATGCCCTCATGGGCCTGGATGACCTCAAAGTAGAAGGCCACGACACGATTGTAGAGCGCCTGATTCTCCGCGAAGGAGTGGGCTGCTTGTGGCGGATACTGCAACGCGTGTCTGATTGTTTTCATGGCTTTTGCCATTTTTAGTGCTTTTTCTCTCAAAAAAATATATTGCGTCTCTTTTAGAGTATACGACAATACGTTGGAGTTGTCAAACGTATGTTCTATATTATGCTATGCAAGGGCTAAAGCCGGGATACGCCTCACTGCCGCCGTTGAAACGGCGCAGCTTGCGGCGGGCTAAAGCCCGTCCATGTCATCGCCATCCAGGAGCAAGGCTACATCTTCTTCATCGTCATCCTCAGACGCAGAGCCAAGCATGGCTCCAGGCGGCTGAATTGACCAGACAGCATGTGTGCGCGGTAAGAGGGTCAGAGTATCAGCCTGTGAGGGAGAGGCTTCTTGAGAGAGCGGAAGAATCACAAAATAGGTACAACGATCACCAGGAAAGTTTTGCACCTCCAGATGACCGCCATGGCGCTCCAGGATATTGCGCGAGACATACATATCCATACCCGCGCGCGTCTGAGCATCAAGGTTACGAATGGTAATAATCGCCTCGTGGCCTGCCTGCTGAACCGTTAGCGTCACAGGATCACTCCAGGTCGCCTGGACATGAGCCGTCAGGAGCAGATTACGCAACACCTGGGAAATTTGCACGTCATCAATATCAGCCTCCAGTGGTAAACCGAGGAAGTCACAGGTCAGGTGCAACCCCTGCTGACCTGCATGAACATCAAGGCAGGTGGCACAGAGATCGACCAGATTGGCGCGCTGACAATGCAGAATAAACTGTCCCGCATCGATGCGTGATGTATTTAAGAGCTCCTGCACCAGTTCCTCAGTGCGCCCCAGCGAGGCTTCAATGTCAGCGAAGCCACGACTCACCAGTTCAGCCACATCTGCATGATCGAGTTTGCGTCTGATCAACTGAGTCATCTCCTTGAGACGCGCCACAGGTAGCTTGAGGTCATGCGAAACCAGGCTAATGACCTTATCCTTGGTCGCATTGGCCTCGAAGAGCTCATTTGTGCGTTGCTGCACCTGGATCTCAAGCGAGCGAGCATGAATTTCCAGCGCGAGCTGCTGCTCCTCCACCCGGCGTCGCAGCTGGCAGGACTGGATGGCACGTAGGAGTGCCGCAATAAAGGCATCGCGGTCAATTGGTTTCTGGATGTAGTCGTAGGCGCCGCCACGTAGTGCACGCACAGCCAGGTCATGCTCACCATGGCCTGTGATAAGCAGGGTAGGCGTCTCTGGCTGCAATTCCTGGACCCTGGCTAGCAATGCCAGGCCATCCATCACAGGCATCTTAATATCGCTGACAATAGCATCAAAGCGCTGTGCCTCAATACGTTGCAGCGCATGTTCAGCCGTACTGGCTGTCTCAACATGAATGCCTGGAATACGCAACGAGACGGTATGGGGCAAGGCATTGAGCAATGCCTTGTCGTCGTCGACGATGAGCACATAGGGTGGGGGCGCAAACGAGGAGGGCATCAGCGTTGCGAATTGTGCCTGCTGCGTAATACTATAGCGAGCAGGCAAGCCGGTATGAAGGCGAATACCAACATGGTCGAGGGTAAAGAGGTACCAACCGCCAGCGTCCATCGCGATCTGACCCGGAATCCAGGAACTAAAGACACGGATCTCGATACTCTCCCCGCGCTTTAATTCCTGGCCATCGAGTTCCAGGCAGTTTGAGCTACTATTATAAACAAGCGTTCCCTGCGGAAATGGCTGTGATTGTGACGTTGATGATGGTTGCTGTTTCGGCATCCAGGTGCTCCCATTTTTGTGCTATCTGTTAAAGATACGTATGAACATGGCTAATAAGTGACAGAATAGGACACATAGTATACGAACACTATGCACAACAGGTAAGAAAACATGTATTAACGCATTTGGATAGTTTTCTCTTGAAGAGGATAACAAACTTGATAAGGAGAAGAGTAAGCAAGTGGCTCTTTTTTCTTATGCCGTATACCAAAGGGTGCGCAGGCCGCTCCTGGAGCCGCGCTGCTCATACCTCTGCTCTCACAAAAACAAGCAATTATAGACTCCAACAGAAATCTAATAGTTTTCTTATGGTTTTCTAATAGTTCCTATGCTATATAAACGTATAGAATGCACACCTCATAGGAGAGAAGGCCAACCACGTATCTCACGCCACATACAGATGATGGAAGGAATTATTCATGACAGTAGAGACTCACAAGGAGCAGCTTGGTTTTCAGGCCGAAGTCAAGCAATTGTTGGATCTTATGATCCATTCGCTCTATAGCCATAAAGAGATATTTTTACGCGAATTAATCTCAAACGCCTCGGATGCTATTGACCGGTTACGCTTTGATGCACTCTCCGATTCTTCGCTCTACGAACGCGATGCTGAATTTAAGATCCGTGTTGACTACGATAAAGAGGCTCGTACCATCACAGTCAGCGATAATGGCATTGGTATGAATCGGCAGGAAGTCATTGAGCATATCGGGACGATTGCCAAATCGGGGACGCGTGAGTTCTTCAAATCGCTGACGGGAGATAAGCAAAAAGACGCCAACCTGATCGGTCAGTTCGGCGTTGGCTTCTATTCGGCCTTTGTGGTAGCCGACAATATCACCCTCACAACCCGCAGAGCGGGGGCAACGGCCGATGAAGGTGTTCGTTGGCAGTCCGAGGGGCAGGGCGAGTACACGATTGAGAACGTAGAGAAGGCCACGCGTGGCACAGAGGTCACACTACATCTGCGCGAGGGCGAAGATGAATTTCTGAGTGGCTTCCGCCTACGTGAGATCATCCGCAAATACTCCGACCACATCATGCTCCCTATTATTATGCAGAAAGAGGAGCAGGAAGAGGGAAAGGAGCCAGAGGAAGAAGTCGTCAACCGCGCTTCCGCGCTCTGGACACGCCCCAGAAACGAGATCACAGAGCAGGAATACAACGAGTTCTATCAGCATGTCGCCCACGATTTTGGCGATCCCCTGGCCTACCTGCACAGCAAAATGGAGGGCACTCAAGAATATACGCTCCTGCTCTATATTCCAGCACACGCCCCCTTCGACCTGTATACACGCGAATTTCATCACGGCGTCAAACTCTACGTTCGGCGCGTCTTCATCATGGATGATGCCGAAAAACTCATGCCGCGCTACCTACGTTTCATCCGTGGCGTGATCGACTCAAATGACCTGCCCCTAAATGTCTCGCGTGAAATCTTGCAGCAGAACCGCCAGATTGACCAGATCCGTTCAAACGCGACCAAGAAGGTGCTGGGCCTGCTTACGGATATGGTTAAAAATGAGCCAGAGAAGTATGCCAGCTTCTGGAGCGAGTTTGGGCGTGTCATGAAAGAGGGTCTGCTTGAAGATCGGACCAACCGCGATACCCTCGCCAAACTTCAGCGCTTCTCCAGCACCCTCGCGGAGAGCGAGACCCAGGATGTGTCGCTGGAGGCCTATGTCAGCAGGATGAAGGATGGGCAGGACAACATCTACTACCTGGTTGCCGAGAGCCATGCCGCGGCGAAAAACAGTCCTCTGCTGGAGATCTTTAAGAAGAAAGGCATCGAGGTCCTCTTGCTCTCCGATCCCCTGGATCACTTCCTGGGCAGCGAACTCTCCGAGTTTGAAGGCAAAAAGTTGCAATCCGTCTCAAAGGGTGAGATCGACCTGGACAAGTTCACCGACGAGCAGGAGAAAGAAGAGCAACAGAAAACAGCGGACGAGGCCAGAGACCTGGTGGAGCGCCTGAAACAGACTCTACAAGAGAAGGTCAAAGATGTACGCATTACCCAACGCCTGACCAGTTCGCCCGCCTGCCTGGTTATTGACCAGTATGGAATCGATCCAAGCTTGAAACGCCTGCTGGAGGCAACGGGACAGAAGGTGCCCCATGACAAACAGATTTTGGAGATCAACCCTCAGCATCCCATTATTAACCGCATAAAGAGCGAGAGCGATACGCAGCGCTTCAACGACTGGGCCAACGTGCTCTTTGAGCAATCAGTGCTCAGCAGCGGTGAAGCCCTCGAGGATCCTATCGATTTCGTCAATCGCTTAAACAACCTGCTCGCTAGCTTATAAACTGAGATTGGCATCATACGAACAAAACGCGCCACGGCTGATCAGCCGTGGCGCGTTTTGTTCGTATGAGACCCCAAAAAAACGCTTCCCCGGCCCCGATACTAATTGACGAGAGAAGCATCTGGAAGAGCCAGGGAAGCGTGTAAGCCAATTGGCCGCGAATAACGCGCGAACAGGCTTAGGCGATGATTTGACCGTTCGAACCCAGAACCTTATTCAGGGTTTCACGCTTAATGCGATAGGCCTGGCGTGCATTGACGTGTGGCAGAACAACGGCCTCGAGCGCACCCTGTTTCACCCAGCGGCGAACGGTGGTGTCATCAACACGAAGAATGCGGGCGACCTCGGAAACGGTTAAAAGCTCACTGTTGCTCATGGAAACTACTCACTTCCTTTTGTACTTGATATGCCTGCATTACCCACATCAGGATCAAATGACCCTGGGGCACAGGGGCATGCAGTGAAATTTACCGATGGTATATACACAAGAAAACAGGTCGACTGCATTGTATAACAATGCAGAAGATTTGTAAAGAGTAAGTCTAGAATGAAACCAGGGCAGAGGGATTACTGCCATTACAAATTGTCGTCTACATTACCAAAGCTATAAGACGCTAAGGGATACGGCGCCACTATAAACTTTGAGGAGCGCGACATCATTCTAGAGGGAGACTAGCCAGGCAAAGCGAAAAACTCACTTCATACCGGTTAGCCTGAAGAAACGATTATTAGATGTAGAAATCTATTAATTGAACTTTACCAGTGCTTGGAGTTCTTGTCAAGGGTTTCTCTTATCAACAGCAGAGTGCAATGACAGGAAAAACACATGGTATTCGTAATATGAGTGTAGGAAAAGCACTCTTACTCAAAACAGTACCAGGCTTTTTACGTACCTGATTATGCTCTCCACATATATAATACGTTTCTACGGTTAAATTTATTCCCTACTGCAAAGGACACAGATTACTCTTTTGTACAAATAAAATGGGTCCAGGCACAAGAAAACAGACAAATCAAACATGCGACTCTAGACGAACCTGAGGACTGAAAGGTCACATATCCACGCTGCAACCTGGTAAGCGGGGAAGGCCATACGGCCGAAAGTACTATCACAGACCGCTTTCTCATCTCTACTCCCCCCGAGCATTATAAATGTACCGGAAGCAAGCGTACGATGTCCAGTAATCAGCAAGCAAGTAGTACTACTGGTATAACCACTGAACCTTAGAGGCACATGCAAGCTATGCTGGCATGAAGAGAAGCCTTAGAGCGCAACAGTTTCAGGAATCATGCCTTCTTAGGCGCGCAACCTTCTGCGCCAACTGGTGAAAGCCTGGCACAAATTACCAACTGACAACATCTGGCAGCTTTCATCTCGTTTCCTACCGCAAAAGCATGGTCACCTCGCCTTACCACAAGAAAAGAGCTCGTTACACAACCTTGCCTACAAACACGAATGAATATACATACAAGCTTCACCAGAAGCATGACGCAGAATGGCAAAAATGACATTCCACCGTGGTGACAACGGTAGGAGCACAGAATCATGCCTGACATGAGCCAATGCAACTTGCCATATTCGATGTCTAGGAAAATACATCGGCAGTAAGAGAGGAATTTTGTAGTGCGCCCCTTACTTTTGACTTCTTGCCTGGACAAGGATTTCCAGTGTTCCTCTCCCCTTTGCCTCGGCTCGCCGCGCTCTATTCTTGTTTTGATATGAGATAATACAAGAGTGTTACCAATCAGAGCAATTGGAAGTGTTCCCTAGAAAGGGCAGGGAAGAGGAATACGCCGCCGAATCTCCTACCCATGCACAGGCAAGGGAGCGTCAAGAATACAGTGAAGTACAACACAATCCACAGAGGTGCAAAAGCGCGTACCTGGGCAATAAGCTATGCTCGCGCCTACCGTCACAGGTTGGCACAGACTGAGACAGCGTTTCTGACTTGTCGATAAAAAGAAGAGGAGGCGTGGTGAGGAGGCAAGTGAGAATAAAATCGGCCGTCAGAACGTTAGAGGCTGTAGGAAAAGAAATGGCTCGTCTCTGAGCGAAAAGAGGATTAGAATGACGCTAAATATAGACCTGGATGATCTTGAATTTGAAGATGCAATAGAACTCAAACAACGCCATATCTCGGTGGAGCAGATGCGCACATTTGAAGGATATATGGCAGAAATATTCGACGCGATGGGAATGAATGTCTCGACTCCAGGGACAGAAGATACGCCTAAACGTTTTCTTAAAGCCATGCTTGACGCGACCGAGGGCTATGATGGCGATCCCAAACTGATCAAAGTCTTCCCAGCCGAGCATCCTAACGGCGCCAACAGCCACTTAAGCCAGGTTATTGAGGGACCAATCCACTTCTTCTCCCTCTGTGAGCATCATGCATTTCCTTTCTTTGGCCAGGCATATGTAGGCTATATCGCGGACGAGCACATCATTGGCCTCTCCAAATTGACGCGCCTGGTACGCGTCTTCGCCAAACGCTTCTCCGTCCAGGAGCGCATCACGCAACAGATCGCCAGTTCACTTGAAGCGATCTTACAGCCCCAGGGAGTCGCTGTCTACCTGGAGGCCAATCACCTCTGTATGGCCATGCGCGGCGTCCGTGAAAGCTCAGCCTTGACCCGCACTACCGCGTGGAGAGGTGAGTACGAACATAACGCTGAACTTCGCTCTGAGTTCTTCTCTACCGCCAATATTCGCCCATGAGCACAGACAAACGTCCAGAGGCATTTGTCCCCCTCTATAGCCAGGAGCGAGGCGATAAGCTTCCACTGCCAGCGTCTCTTGCGGCGCTGCTCGGTGACTTTCGCCTTCCGCTCAAGACTCAACCACCCTATGTCATTGGAAACTTCGTCTCGACCATTGATGGTGTTGTCTCTCTAAATGAGCAAGGGCATACAGGTGGCGGGCCAATCAGTGGTTTTTTGGCCTCGGATCATGTATTGATGGGGGTACTACGCGCAGCCGCAGACGCCATCATTGTTGGCGCAGGCACACTACGCGATGAGCCAGGGCATAGATGGACAGCGGAGTATATTTATCCAGCCTTCGCTCAGGAGTACCGCGATCTGCGCCTGGCCCTGGGCAAAACGACACCTCCACTCACCGTTCTGGTAAGCGCAAGCGGTCATATCGATCTGAACCAGGGGCTATTTCAGCGGGGAGAGGTCCCGGTCCTGATCATTACCACGCCCCAGGGAGAGAAGCGTGTGCGCACCAAAAAAATTCCCTCCTGGGTACAACTTGCAAGCGTACAACCGCAGCAAGGAGGCAACATTCGTGCGCAAAACATTCTCACCCTTGTTGAGCAGGCCTGTCATGGGCAGCTCTTTTTGACCGAGGGCGGTCCCCAACTACTCAACGTCTTTCTCAGCGAGGGCCAGCTAGACGAACTCTTCCTGACACTTGCTCCCCAGCTCGCCGGGCATATACATAATGATCAACGTCCCGCAGTTGTCATGGGAGCGCATTTTGCGCCTGAGCGCCCACTCTGGAGCACCCTCCAGAGCGTCAGGCTCGTTGGGAGCCACCTCTTTCTGCGCTACGCCTTTCGCGAACGCGAATAGAAACAGTGAAATCACGCCATAGCCCACAGCACCTCGATATGACCTGGATATACTCTATCTCGTAGAATAAAAAGAGGGCAGTATATCTTTTGGATGTATCTCTTGAGCACAAGAAAGATACGAGAGGACAGCAGAAAGGAAACAAGACTATGCGCCTGGAGGGGAAGAGCGTTATCATTACTGGAGTTAGCCAGAAAGGGCAGATGGGCTTTGCGCTAGCCGAAGCCTGCGCACGCGAGGGTGCGAAATTGACCATAAGCGCGCGCAGCGAGCAGCACGTTCTGGCGCGAGCAACAGAGCTACGAGCACAAGGAGCAGAGGTCCTGGCCATTCCCGCGGACCTGACCAGCGAGACTGGCGCACAAAAAGTCATCGCACAGACCCGGCATACCTATGGGCAGATCGACATCCTCATTAACCTGGCAGGCGGCCTGACGCAGTTTGGTCCCTTTGAACAACTCTCGCTCGCGCAATGGGAGGGTGAACTCAAGAACAACCTGCGCGCGACCTTTCTCTGCTGTCGAGCCGCCTGGCCCATCTTTCAACAGCAAGGGAAAGGCACCATCCTCAACTTTAGCCGCGCGGGCGATGTCTGGAGCGCAGGCCCAAACATGCTCGCCTATAACTGCGCCAAGGCAGGAGTAGACGCTTTAACGGCCACCCTTGCCAGGGAGGGTAAGGCACACAACATTCGTGTCAATGCGCTTGGCCCTGGCCTTATTGTCACGCAGTCTAATCTGGAGGCGATGCATCCAAGCGAGGAAGAGCTACGAACGCAATGGGTCCATCCAGAGCAGATTATCGAAGCCGCGCTCTTTCTAATCTCGGACACTGGTAGCGGCGTCACCGGAACCCTGCTACCGGTGCGGGGCCTGGGTATCTAGTAGCCTCCATGTGCAAGTTATTTTTGGTTATTGGTGTGGTACCCTTGCGGGACTGCGGCTGGCAAGAGTACCACATCAATAACCAAAGTGAGCGCCGTAGGCGCGAGGCGTTACGCCAACGCCATGCACATCGTGTTAGCTAGCGGCGGAGGCGAAGCAGGCGTTCATGCACCTGGTGCAACATCTCATCAGACTTACAGAAGGCAAAGCGCGCATAGCCCTGGGCGAGATGCGCATGCGCCGGGCTATAAAATGAATCCGGGGGGATACAGGCAACACGCGCTTCCTGAATCAGGTAGCGCGTGAACTCCACGGCCGATCCAGAAAAGAGCGCGCTATAGTCGGCCATGATAAAGTATGTACCATCTGGTACCGCGTAGCGCAGGCCAGCGGCATCCAGCGCCGAGCGCAAGAGATCACGCTTCTCGGCATAGAGCTGGCGAAAATCCTGGTAGTAGTCGTTGGGGAGGTTAAGCGCAAAGGCAATGGCCTCCTGGGTTGGATGATGCACCGAGAAGGTAATAAACTGGTGCGCACGCCTCACACCTTCAATCAAGTCTGGATGGCCATAGACCCAGCCAATCTTCCAGCCCGTTGCGCTAAAGAGCTTACCTGAGCTGCTCACAGTCACGGTCCGCTCAAACATTCCTGGTAACGAGGCGATGGGAAGGTGCTGGGCCTCACCGAACGTCAGATGCTCATAGACTTCATCGGCGATCACCGTTACATTATACTCAAGGCACAGCTCCGCGATAAAGCTCAATTCCTCACGCGAGAAAACATGCCCGGTGGGATTGTGGGGCGTATTGAGGATCACCGCACGCGTTTTCTTGCTGAAGGCGGCCCGCAGTTCGTCAGGATCAAACTGCCAGTGCGGGGGGTGGAGAGGCACAAACACTGGTACCGCCTGCGCCATCAGGATATTGGGAACATACGAGTCGTAAAATGGTTCGAGCACAATGACCTCGTCGCCCGGATCTACCAGCCCCAGAATAGCCGCAAAAATACCCTCTGTCGCTCCCGAGGTCACTACCACGCCACGCAGAGGATCGATCTCGACCTGGTAGAAACGCGCGGCATGATCGGCCACCGCCTGGCGTAGCGCGGGCGTTCCATCGCCGGGCGCGTACTGGTTGAGATTACCCGCGCGCAGGGCCTGTACGACCGCCTCCACAATCTCTGGCGGTGTATCAAAATCAGGTTTCCCCTGACCAAGGTTGAGCGCTGAATGCTGCTGGGCAAGCTGATTGATCTCGGTAAAAATGGTTGTGCCAAATGAGGCAACACGTTGAGCGACAGTCGACATAGATTCCTCCCACAACGCAAAAGAATTATTCCCCCTATTATAGCAGGCGCGGAGAACACAAGAGAGCCGTCTGTCACCGCGGTAGGGACCCCAGCGGTTCAGACGGCTCTCTTGCACCATCCCAAAGAAAAGAAAGTTGTCTACATAGGTTAACAGAGGGAGATCGCAGCGAGACGATCCAGGATATTAATCCGCAGGCGCTGCACCTCGGCGAGGTCGCGGAATTCGTGCGCACAACGCTCAACAATTTCAGTGGGCTTAAGGCCACACTGGAAAAGGAGATAGGCGAGACGACGTTCACGCTCCTCCGTCAGCTTCTGGCTGAGAACGCGCCAGATTTCCGCTGGTGATGAGAACACCTGTTGTGGCTCACGTGTAGACTGCTGAGCAGAACGGAGCATATCGAAAATAACGCTATTGAGGCAGACAGCCAGGCAACGCAACGCTGCACTGAGCGAAGCAAACTCCATCTGTTTGCTGACGGTTGTCTGCCGAAAATGGGCAAAGGCTCGCGTAATGTATTCTTGCTCTGACTGTAGACGAAGCGCCTCCTGAAAGCGTGGGTGCTGACGCAGGCAGAGGACGAGCTTCTGGCAAAAGCCATATTCAAGCGCGAGCCAGGCCTGTTTGCTATCGCGTATCGTCGCCAGGCGGAGGAGCGCGAGACTTGCTTTATCAAAAGAGACGGCACCACTTTCCCCAACCATGTCAAACTCCCGCTTGCATGCATCGGCAAGCTCAGAAATAGATACAGTATTCAAAATACAGGCGTTTCTATCTTTTTGTTGACTTTGCATTTCTGCATCCTTTACATACGCCAGCCCAGGGCTTTGAACACTACACAAAGAACGGAATCCATCCACCGCCGCACACCTCTTACTAAATATTCTCATACACACATATATAACAAACAGTGTTTACAGTGTAATACAAAGTAAGTTCATGTGGCGTCCCTAAAACAGGGTAATTGTCAGAGGAGGTGCGAGGGACCTCAAAAAGCAGGCTTACTCAAAACTCTGTAGAGCTTATATACGTAACTAGTCAATTGCAACGTAAAGTCCTCGCACCGGGTCATCGAGAGGGGTCATTAAGGTAAGAGTTTATGCTCAAGCGCGTAACGCGTTGCGGCGCTACGCGAGGTCACACCAAGCTTGCTATAAATAGAGCGCACATGCGTATTAACAGTGAGAATACTAATGACGAGCTTCTCTGCTATCTGGGCACTGGTCATCCCTGTTGCCAGCAGGCGCAATACCTCAATTTCGCGCGTTGTTAGTCCAGCCAGGACAGTTGAGGCCGGGGCTGCTGTTTGAGGCTCTTCGTTGTTGGGGATAGAAGCCGAAGAAAAGGAGAGAGGAGCCTGTGAGCGAGCCTGGAGGACCTGTGAAGGCGTCATAGCCAGCCCCTCAGCAAAAGCCAGTTTAAAGGGTTCCTCGCCAAGCAAAGCGCGCGCCTGCTGCACAAATTCACTAAAAATGCTCTGGATTGTAGCGGGGATAGCCGGAACGCTACGCCCCCCTGGCGCACAGCCTGGGCCGCCCCCCATAGACGCGCGGCCCAGGCTGGATACCCCTGGCCCACAACCGCCAGCGCCAGGCCATCCAGCGCATACGCGACGAAGGATTTATACTCATAGTTCGTCACAGCAAGCAAGGACAGGCTCTCCTCCTGGCGCTCGCGCGCACGGGTGTATTCGCCCTGGAGGGCATAGTTCCATCCTGAGAGTGTCAGGCCCCAGGATATTCCACGCTGATCACCCAGGTCGCGCGCCAATTGTAAGCCTTGCTCAATAAGCGCGCCTCCCTCCTGCATATCGCCATAGAGACCTTTCAGAACACCCAGGAGCACAGAGGCGTAGGAGATACTGATGCGATCGCCCACACGACCAGCACGCTCAATGCAGCCTTCAAGCACCAGGGTACTTTTAAGTAGATCGGCGCGTGAGAAGTGAATAAGGCCCAGCATCCAGAGTGCACGGGCCTCTCCCCAGGTCGATCCCGCCTGTTGATGAATCGCCAGGCTCTGCTCGCAGAGGGAGAGAGCCTGCTCCAGGTCGCCCTCGTCGCGCGCAAGCGAGGCCAGGCGTTCAAGAACGGCGGCATTAGCCCAGCGATGCCCCTTATTGCGCACGAGCACCCCTGCTGCCTCAAGCGCGGTTCGCGCCTGCTCACCCTCCCCAATCATGACATAGGCGTGGCCAATCGTCCAGAGCGCCATCCCCTGCCCAAACTCTTGCTCAAGTTCCGCAAAGATCACCCGACTCTTCTCAGCCAGCGCAATAGCTTGTTTATATTCACCCTGGAGGGCGATCATAAGTGCTGTCACACTCAAGGCCTTGGCATGCCAGAAGGGGCTCACCTCTTTGGCCGAGGAGAGCAACCACTCAAGCGTGCGTCGTCCCTCACCGATATAACCCTTCGCCCACCAGAACCACCAGAGGGCAGTAGCCAGCTTCAAGGCATCATCCCACTGCCCCTGTTGGGCAAACCAGATGAGAGCGGTTCGCAGGTTTTTATGCTCCAGGCGAATGCGCCACATCTCCTGATCCTGATGGCGATCCATATCCTTTTCAGACATGAGGGCCTGCTGCTGCCAGTAATACGCGTATGCACGCTGCACTTCTGCAACATCCTCTTCCTGCTGTAATCGCTCAAGACCATATTCGCGAATAATCTCCAGCATAAAGAAGCGGGCCTCGTGATCCTCCTGCTCCACACGCGAAAGCAGGCTTTTGTCGATTAGAGAGGTGAGGTCATCCAGTAAGAGTGGGCGTTCCTGATCGATCCCCAGCGCCTGTTCGAGCGATGCGTGGAGATGTTCGATCATAGGAAGCGTACAACCGCCTGCGAAAATGGAGAGACGTTTAAATAAACGCTGTTCGCGTGGCGCCAGGAGATCATAGCTCCAGTCTAGGGTATTGCTCAGCGTTTGTTGACGCTCAGGCACATCCTGAGTGGTGCTCGTCAGGAGAGGAAGACGCTTCTCCAGCCGCTGGAGCAGGGCCTGGGGAGAAAAGACCTTCATGCGAGCCGCCGCCAATTCAATAGCCAGGGGCAAACCATCCAGGCGGCGCGCGATAGCAGCAATAGTCGCCGCATTCTCAGCCGTAAGGCGAAAGCCAGGCTGCACCGCTTGCGCCCGCTGGACGAAAAGCTGTACCGCCGCGGATTGAGCCAGAACTTGCGTATCCACCTGGTCCTGGACAGGAAGCGGCAGGGGTAACACTGGATATTCCTGCTCGCCCACCACGTGCAGGACAGCCCGGCTAGTCACAAGAATTTTCACTTGTGGACAACGCGCCAGCAACTCCACCAGTTGCGGGGCAGCGGCGATCACCTGCTCAAAGTTATCCAGGATCAGGAGTAAGCGCTTCTCCTTCAAGAAGGCATACAGGCGTTCCACAAGTGCTCCCTCACCGGCTTCGCCCAGGCCGAGGGCATTGGCAATAAATATGGGCACCTGGCGGGGAACCGTCACTGTCGCCAGGAGAACGAGATAGACGCCGTCGGCAAAGGTATTAAGAAGCTCAGTCGCAACCTGCAAACTCAGGCGCGTCTTCCCAATCCCTCCTGTTCCCGTCAGGGTCAACAATCGCACATGCGTAGCGCGGAGCAGTTCAGCGACCTCATGTGCTTCCTGGTCACGCCCAACCAGGGGAGTCAGTTGGGAGAGCAAATAGTATTTATTGCTGGCCACCATGCCCCCGACATCATCTTTGTGGGGCGAGGCAACCTCATCGCTTACATCCAGGGCGGCACGCTTATCTCCAGGTTCTATAGTTGTAAGTAGCTCCTCCACCACCTGCCGACGCTTGAGATTCTCCTGGGCCAGACTCTGTCCCGAAAGGGCACGCGCCGCCAGGCTCAGGCGCTCAAGGGAGAGTTCTTCTGACTTCCCTAGATAAACCTTGTGGAGCTTGTTCTCGCGTTTGCGATACCCATACCAGTACCAACCTCGGCGTAGCTGCTCACGTCGAGCGGTAAAGTTGCCAGTATTGCTTTTATAGGCGAAGGAGGCATGTTGCTCATCTTGCAACCATTTATACCACTCAGGGGAGCCTATGGCGATATGTGAGAGTGGGCTTCCTGCGCTATCAAGCAAAAGCAAGCGATCATAGGAGGCTGTTGGAATCTGGGTGCGTGCCATACCTGTCGTCTCTCCAATGCAAATATAGATCGGTAACAGGAAGAAACAGAGTTACCTAATAGTGGAGTGTAGCACGTGATTAGGTAACTGTCTATGTGTAAGATATAAAAAAGGCATGAAAATCGTTCCCGCATCTCACTATATAGAAAAAAGGATGAGATACCTATATAGGTGTCTCATCCTTTTGAGTCTTGCGCTAGGAGTGATTATTCGCCGGGAATGCGGGAGTAGCCGGGCTTGCCGTCAAAGTTATAGAGGTTTTCCGTCTTGATACAATCGAATCCAGCCGCATGCACACGCTCCAGAAGCGAGATGATCTGGGCATGCTCAATCTTTGTACCAATCTCAGGCGCCTGGAAACGGGCGCGCCAGTGATCGGTACAGAAGGTATATGGTAAGCCATTGGGCCATACTTTGGCTCCGCGATTGGTAATCAGCTTCAGTTCCAGGCCCTCACCACTGACCTGTTTAAAAGCGTTACCTAACTCTTCTGCGCTCCCCTTGCTCCAATCGAGATAGACATCGACGCCGACCAGTTCTTTGAGGGTGGGAACTTGAGCCTTTGTGGCCTGCGTCTTGCGCTCCTTCGCGGGCGCGGAAGTGTAGCTCACGGCCTTCAATTGCTCAGGCTTCTGACCCAGGCGCGCAATGATCGCATCGGCGAACTCACGCGTACCAACCTTCTGCTTGCTCACACCATCAGCATAGATATCATAGGTATGAATGCCATCTTCCAGCGTGCGCAACCAGGCGTTATGCACAGCGGTCGCAACCTCTGGCTGATTGATGTGCACGAGCATCAATACAGCTCCCAGGAGCAGGCCAGAAGGGTTCGCGAGATTCTGTCCCGCGCGGCGAGGAGCCGACCCGTGGATGGCCTCGAACATGGCACAGCCCTCACCAATATTGGCAGAGCCAGCCAGGCCAACGGAGCCCGCGATCTGGGCCGCGACGTCGGAGAGAATATCGCCATACAGGTTTGGCATCACGACAACGTCGAAGGCCTCGGGGGTATCAGCCAGTTTGGCGGCGCCGATATCGACGATCCAGGCCTCATTTTCGATGTCGGGATACTCGGCGGCGATCTCGTCAAACACTTTGTGGAAGAGGCCGTCAGACTGCTTCATGATATTATCCTTCATAAAGCAGGTGACCTTCTTGCGATTATTGCTACGCGCATACTCGAAGGCATAGCGAATAATCCTTTCGCTACCTGGACGGCTGATGAGCTTCAGGCTCTCCATCATATTGGGCGTCTGCTGGTACTCAATGCCGCTGTAGAGGTCCTCTTCATTCTCGCGAACGATCACCACATCCATACCAGGATGCTTGGTATCGACAAAGGGATGATACGCGACACAGGGGCGTACATTTGCATAGAGGGAGAAAGCGGTACGCACGGCAACATTCAAGCTTTTATAGCCACCGCCCTGGGGAGTGGTAATCGGGGCCTTCAAAAATACCTTGGTGCGACTAAGCGACTCCCAGGCGCTGGGTTCAATACCGGCACTAATACCGCGCAGATAGACTTTTTCTCCAACCTCTATCTCTTCAATATCTATGCGTGCTCCTGCTGCTTTAATCACCCTCAGAGTGGCATCCATAATTTCTGGTCCAATGCCATCTCCAGACGCAACAGTTATCGGTACATTCTGTGACATACGAGTAACTCCATTGTTCGAATTGTTTAGCTGGTAAAAACACCAACGTCAGTATAGCATATGTCGCCAGAGACTGCTGAACCGCCTTTTCATCAGCACCTGTTCGCGTTGCGTGTATGGTAAAATGAAGCACGATAAGCGATATCTACGCTCACGTGAGCAGCGTGGCTTACCTATATGAGAGGATGCAATAGCATGCGCGCCCAATCCTGGCCTCCAACCTTCCTGCACCTAAAATATTGCCTCCTCTTGCTACTCATCAGTGCCTTTCTGGTCACTGGCTGCGCGCCAGGCAATGAGATCAGCACCAACACAAGCGCACCAATAGCCACGCCTACCTGGATTCAGACAGGAATGCACAGTACACAGAGTAGTAGCGCAACCTTTCACGTCACAGGCGCCAGGAGCGGCAGCTATACCTGGCAGAGCCATATCTTCACCTCTAAGCTTCGTCACGGCTTGAAGGAGTTTACCATCTTCCTCCAGGACCAGGATCACAGTCTCATCATTGCCTTCTATGGATATGAAGGCGCCAGGACATATACCCTGGAAGGGCCTATCAATGGAGGCGATGTACGCCTGGATTTTGGACACGAAGGAGGAGCATGGGATCTCCAACTGCAAGCAGGCATTCGCTGCCAGCTGACCATTATACATGACGAGCCTGCCATCCAGCCTAATGTTAATCGTATGCAAGGAAGCTTTAGCTGCCCTCAGCTATCAGCAGTTGGCACGCATACGCAGGAGATCATCGCCATCCCCCAGGCCACATTTGATATCCTGATGATACACGAAAGCTAACGTCGACTACGTCATCACCATGGCTGATTCTCACCATGTTTTATACGATTCCACGACATACTTTCACTCAATACCCTTCAACATTACGACACACTTCAAGCGTTAATATCACTTTGTATTTTCCTGGCACGTCCAGGCCCATTTTGCCTTGACATATATTTAAAGACAACGTTATCATAATACCAACACTAAAGTATATTTGAACGCTTGCTTTCTATAGTAACGGTCTATTGAGCAGGCACTAGAGCCTCTTCTTT
Organism: Ktedonobacter sp. SOSP1-85; assembly: GCF_016587415.1. Classification (GTDB taxonomy): domain Bacteria; phylum Chloroflexota; class Ktedonobacteria; order Ktedonobacterales; family Ktedonobacteraceae; genus Ktedonobacter. The sequence continues at coordinate 2,055,425 of NZ_BNJI01000001.1, forward strand.
TACATGTTTCGTGCTCAAGAGCACATGCTCACTAGAGAAAGGAGTGTCTATTTTCTTCTACCCATGTGGAGCTTTTCTTCGTTTTCGACGTTTGCCTGTTCCAGAGTGTTGCTCCATCATCAAGACAGTGATGTCTTTTCCTTCAATGTTGTCAAGAGGAACAAAGGAGAAAAGTCATGAAGTCTCGCTTCAAAGGACTGAATTTACATCTACTGGTGCTCTGTTTATTTCTTGTAGGTCTTATCGCGTTGCCCGCCTGTGGTGGCTCCAGTGATAATGGCAAAACCGTGATCCGTGTCGCCTACCAGCAATTTGGACCTCCACCCTACTATGAACAGGAATGGTGGACTCGCGTCAAGCAGCAGGTGGAGGCCGCGAATCCCAAAATTGAGCTGCAATTACAACCCATCATCGCCGATGAGGGCAGCTACTATACAAAATTGGCGCTTCAGCTCCGTTCAAACAATCCCCCCGATATTGTGCGCGAAGATAGCTTCCTCATTAGCTCGGATGTGACCGCTGGCTACCTGGCGCCGCTTGATGACTATATCAACTCGTGGCCAGATTATAAGCAGCAGTGGTTCCCCAGCATGCAGAAGATTACCACCTTCAATAACAAGAACTATGGCATCATGGATGGCACCGATGTACGCGGCATCTGGTACAACAAAGATATTTTCCAGAAGGCAGGCCTGCCCACCGACTGGCAGCCTAAGACCTGGGCCGATATCCTGACCGCCGCACGCGCGGTTAAAGCCAAGGTCCCAGGCGTGGTGCCGATGAACCTCTATTCGGGCATCCCCATGGACGAAGCCTCGACCATGCAGGGCTTTGAAATGCTGCTCTACGGCACCAAAGACCCGCTCTACAATTACGACACCAACAAATGGATTGCTTCGAGCAAAGGTTTCCAGGATGCGCTAGACTTTGTTAAACAGGTCTACAGTTCATCGAGCTTACTGGGCCCCACCAATGATATCGCCCTTAATACCCAGGCGGGTAATACAGTTGCTCAGCAGCTTATGCCGCAGGGCAAGCTGGCAATCGATATTGATGGCTCGTGGCTCCCTGGAAGCTGGCAGAAGGGTGGCGCCGCTGAATGGCCCGCCTGGCAGAAAACGCTAGGAGTCGCCAAAATGCCGACACAAAATGGCGATGATCCTCAGTATGTCACGCTCTCCGGCGGCTGGGCCTACTCCATTAGCGCCAACTCAAAGCACAAGAGCGATGCATTCAACATTATCAAAACGGCATTCAACAAAGATAACCTGGCCTTCTATGATGTGAAAGCATCTCAGATTACGCCACGCAAAGATGTTGCCGAGGTCGCCGACTATAAGAATCTCCCCCTGTCGGACTTTTTCACCGGCCTGGTTGCCGTTACGCAATTCCGCCCGGGCTTCCCAGCCTATCCCAAGATCTCTGTTGAGATCGACCGGGCCATGCAGAACGTCATGCAGGGCCAAAGCTCCAGCGATGCCATGAACGCTTTTTATAACGCGGTCAAGAGTATTGCGGGCGACGATAAGGTAGAGAAGAAAGGTTAAGCACTTTCAGCACCTGCGGTGCTTCGCCAAGTTTTATGCTGTGGTGGTGAGCTGGCTAAGCTAGCTCACCACCACAGCATACGCCTACAGAGATAGGTAACTATAGTATTTGAGGAGCGGCAACGATGCAGGTAAAAACTCCCGCCGTGTCAGTTGAGGCCACGGCATCCCCACCAAAGCGTGTTGTTACGAGCGCCAATAGAAAGCGATTGCGCACAAGTCTGCTTTTTCTCGCGCCTGCGTTTCTGATTATTCTTATCTTTATGCTCGGCCCCGCCATCTGGGCCGTCTATACCTCGTTTACCAACATGGCTCTGACTGGTGTGGGCGCGCAGGCTCCCCAGTGGGTAGGTCTACAAAATTTTGTGCGCATCCTGAGTGATGGCGAGTTTCTTAACGCCTTTCGCGTCTCTATTATCTACCTGGTTGGCTCCGCCTTGATTGGCCAGGCGCTCCTGGGTCTGCTGCTCGCGCTTATGATGCAGAAGCGAAACCACGTCTTTCGCGCGATCCTGGGCGGAATTATCATCGCCTGCTGGGTTATTCCGGATGTCGTCGCGGGCTTTATCTGGCAGGCATTTCTAGCGGGTGGGCCACAAAGCGTCCTTTCGCCGGGTTTGCTCAACACGGTGATAGCAAATCTGACGCTGCCACAACATGCCTGGGTACAAGAATATCCCCTGCCAATGATTATTATCGCCAACATCTGGCGAGGGACGGCATTCTCCATGCTACTCTATGCATCGGCCCTGGAGAGCATTCCTCAAGATATGTATGAAGCGGCGTCTATCGATGGCGCAGGTGTGTGGGCCAAGATTTATCATGTAACACTCCCTCTTATTAAGGGGTCTATCGCAACGGATTTGCTTCTCATCACGCTTGCGACGCTGTCGGACTTTACGCTTGTGTATGTGATGACAGGTGGTGGCACGACTAATAATGAGCTGCTTACCATCTATCAGTATCGCCAGGCCTTCCAGTTCTACCAGATTGGCTATGGCAGCGCTATCGCACTCCTGATCATTATCGTAGGCGCGATCCTCTCGCTCCTCTATATCCGTATCCTGCGTATCGACATCTAAAGGAGATCCGAGCATGGTTATCCGCCGTATTATCGTTCCCTCGCTGCTCTACCTGATCCTGACGGTGATAGGGCTGTTGTTCTTGATCCCGCTGCTCTGGCCCGTATTTGCCAGTATCAATCCCAACGCGCAATTGACGCTTACGCTTCCTACGGCTCCCAACCTGAGCAATTATATCGACATCATCAGCAATGGCCTCGTCATTCAGCCATTCACGAATAGCCTCATTATGGCCGTCTCGACAATGGTACTGGTCATCCTCCTCTCCGGGCTGGCTGCGTATCCCCTCTCGCGTTATCAATTCCCCTTCAAAGCTCAGATCATGTATTTAATTCTCTTCGCCAGTGCGCTGCCAATCCTGGCCCTGGTCACACCGCTGTATGCAATGTACGTTGTGTTGAACCTGCAAGATACACTCCTGGGCTGTATCCTCTTCTTCACCGCTAGCTCGCTTCCCTTCAGTATCTGGCTTATGAAGAACTTTTTGGACTCCGTTCCCCTGGAATTAGAGGAGGCGGCCTGGATTGATGGTGCCTCTATCCTGGGTTCATTCACCCATATTCTCTTGCCACTGGCGGCGCCGGGTATCGCCGTCGTGGGCGTCTGGAGCTTTCTGGGCGCCTGGACAAACTTCTTTGTGCCGCTCATTATCCTGCAAAATCAGGACCTCTTACCCGCCTCGGTTCATATCTATACCTTTTTCGGGGCCTATGGACAGGTGAATTATGGACAGCTCGCGGCCTATGCCATGCTGTATGCGCTCCCCGCGGTTCTGCTTTACACCTTTGTTTCGCGCTTCTTTGTCAAGGGCGTGAGTGGGGGCCTCAAAGGCTAAGGCACTTTTCCTTAAGTTGTTCTCAGCGCCTGCGGCGCTTCGCAGACGTAGAAGAGACGTGGCGTAAAAATGCCGGAGGCATTTTTACGCCACGTCTCTTCTACCCAACCGAGCGTAAAGCCCCTGGCTTCTAGCCATGGGGATACAAGCGAGTCCTTGTTTGGGGCAGGGGCATTGGGGCATGCGTCGTTTGAACAAATGATCTTGACAGTAGATACCTCTTTGCTGTATACTGTTTTCGATGGGTGAAACGTACAAGAGCAATCGAAACGTGTTTTATAGCTGCCACTATCATGTGGTCTGGTGCCCCAAATATCGGCGCAAAGTCCTGATCGGGCCGATTGAAACTCGTTTGAAAGAGATCATTGGACAGGTGTGTCAGGAATGTCGGGCAGAGATCGAAGAACTGGAGATCATGCCTGACCATGTTCACTTGCTTGTGGACGTTGATCCTCAATTCGGGATTCATCGTTTGGTGAAGCTGATCAAAGGGCAATCTTCTCGCTTGCTTCGGCAGGAGTTTGTCGCCCTCAAGCGAAAATTGCCGAGCTTGTGGACAAACTCGTATTTTGTGGGCACAACTGGTGGCACTCCCTTGAGCAGTATCAAACACTATATCGAGCAGCAAAAACATGTCTAAGCGAGAGAAACCCAAAAAAGAGAAGAAGCCAACCAAAACCTACCAATTCAGACTCTATCCAACCCACAAACAGGAGCGGATCTTAGAGGCATGGCTTGTCTTGTGCTGCGAGACCTACAACGCCGCCCTCGATGAACGCAAAAGTGCCTATCGGATGGCCGGGATTTCTCTCTCCTATGAAGATCAATGCGCCGAGTTGCCCGGATGCAAAGAGATGCGCCCTGATTTGGCCAAAGTGCCCTCTCAGGTGCTCCAGGATGTGGTCAAACGCGTTGATCTGGCTTTTGACGCCTTTTTTCAACGCGTGGAGGAAGGCAAAATGCCTGGCTTTCCTCGCTTCAAATCGCGTTTTCGCTATCATTCGCTGACCTTCAAACAGTTTGGCAATAGTTTCAAGATCCATAGGCAAGGGAAAAAGAACCGGGGGACACTGGAACTGGCTAGACTTGGCCCAGTCAAGATGGTGATGCATCGAGCAATCAAGGGCACGCCGAAAACCGCGATCGTCAAACGGACTCCGACGGGCAAATGGTTTGTCAGTATTACCGTGGAGTTGAGAGCAAACGACCTGCAAGCTAGCCGTCTCCCCCACACGTCGGAGCCCGTTGGAATTGATGTGGGCTTAAAAACCTTTGCGTATCTTTCGACAGGAGAAGCGATTGCCAATCCTCGCTTTTTCCGTGAGGATGAGACCAAGCTGGCTCGTGCCGGGCGCAAGCTCGCCCGTGCGCCCAAAGGCACGAAGGAGCGAGCGCACAGGCGCAAAGTGGTTGCCCGCACTCATGAACGCATCGCCAACCGACGCAAGAACTTCATCGAACAGGAAGTGAGCAAGCTGATCGCCCGCTTTGGCTTTCTCGCGGTGGAAGCCCTGGTGGTGCGCAACATGGTCAAGAATCCGAACTTGGCAAAATCGATCGCTGATGCCTCGTGGTCAATGTTCTTCACACGCCTGCAAGCCAAAGCGGAGGAAGCTGGACGGCAGGTGGTGCGCGTGAACCCGGCCTATACGAGTCAGACGTGCTCTGCCTGCGGTCATCGCCAACCGATGCCGTTGTCGGTGCGGGTGTATGAGTGCCCCCAGTGTGATCTGGTCATCCACCGCGACCACAATGGGAGTCTCAATATCTTAGAAGAGGGTCTTCACGCTGTGGGACGACACAGCCGAGTCATTCCAGAAGCCCCCGGCTTGTAGCCGTGGGGAGTCGTCACTACGCACACTGCTCCAGCGAGAGGGGCACCATCTCTGCACTGGGGCGCAAATGGTTAGGCATCTGCACGAGGCAGGCTGGCGTGACGTACAACACCAGGCAAGCATTATTGACCTTTCCGCGGGAACACCAGGGTATCACCTATTCGCACGAGATTGGCATTGGATGGCACTCTATCTCGCGCCCCTGGCCCAGCACTGGAACCTGGCCACCCGGGAAGAGCTAGCGCAATGGCATCGCGACCTCACCATCGAACTCCTCTCGCCACAATTCCAGGCACGCTGGACGCTGCATACTGTCATCGGAAGAGTACCGCTCAAACGTGATATAAGTGGAACATAGCAAGAGGAATCTAGCCCCCTCCATAACGAAGAGGAAGCACAACTAGCCAAAAAGATATAATCAAAGAGAACATAGAATAGTAAGAAGTTTTACGATAGACACATGGTTATGTAGGAACGTACCCTTGTAGGTCAGAACAATCGGAGTTACATCGTCGCAAAATGCTTGTCAAACAAAGAGTAGCTCGTTAAGAAAGAAGCCGAACATATGCCAGAGAATCATGCTGAGATCGCACAGATGCGTGCCATCACCATTTCGCGTGAGTATGGTAGCGGAGGTGGTGAGGTGGCACAGCGCCTGGCGCACCGCCTGGGCTGGGAGCTGATAGATCATGAGATCGTGGTCCGGGTCGCGCAGGAACTCAATATCACAGAGCTGGAGGCAGAGGAGCATGATGAGCGAGGCGAGTCACTCGTTAATTATCTCATCAGCAGTATGCGTGTCTTACAGCCTGCGATGTTTACGCTAGAGCCGCAACCCGTACTCACCAATACACGGATCTATCACGAAGCACTCACAAAGGTCGTCGAGGCAGCCATAGCACGTGGGCATGTCATCATCGTCGGACGAGGATCGCAGGTGCTCCTGGCGGGCAGACGTGATGTATTCCATGCGCGGATCGTCGCGCCATTTGATCTGCGCGTCCAATATGTGATGCAGCGCGAAGGGCTAGGGAGGGGCGATGCCGAGGCACGCATCCAGATGAAAGATCATGATCGCGAGCGCTACTTACAAACGCAGTATCGACGCAATCCAGATGATCCTGCCCTGTACGACCTGGTCATCAATAGCGGTATACTCGACCTGGATACAGTAACGGACCTTATCACCCTGGGAATCGAGCGCAAAGCTAAGCGACTCCATATCCCAACCAACGAGCTGGGACCAAAAGCAGGCTTAACCCGCTATCCAGGCCAGCCCGGCGATATTCGTCCGCCCACGGGCTAATAGCTTATAGGAGGTATCAGCCTACACGTTCCAGAGTGGCTCGCTGACCAGGCGACACCGCTCCAGGTGCCGTGTGGCGCATTCGCGACAGGGGCGGTCAGTACGCTTATGGGATTCGCCAGGCGAGCTCGTCTCACCGGCTTCTGCTTCCTCCGCCTCAACATGCTCGCGCAACTGGCGCCAATGCGCAGAGGAGAGCCGGGGGAAGAGCGAACGCAAGACCGAGAGCGAGGGCCATCCGCTACGAAGCCTGGGCAGCATATATTCCAATTCCCTCCATGCACGCGCAGAGAGATAAAAGTACGTCAGGCCATGTCCTTTACCACGTAACGGCAAGAACGTACCCGCGAGGCGCGAGCGCGCAAACTGGCGCAGGTGTTCAAGAAAACCAGGAGCCACGTCAGCATACCCTTGAGGCAATGGGAAGCGCCAGTAGAAGGACTCACCAGCGCACTCAAACTCGATCAGGGCCTCGTCAGCCAGGAAGAAGGTGCTTACCTGTTCAGGCTCCCATTCACCACTCGTGACACGCGCCAGGTGGAGCAGCAAGCGCGTATAATCCTCTTCGCGATACTGGTAGTGGCGTTTGAGGGTCACATAACGCTGGGGAAGCAACACCGCCAGGATATCAAAGAGGCAGCTCTTCGCGGTCGCCTGCTCTAGCTGAGGCACGGAGATATGCTTGAGCAGACCATGCGAGTGCAGGGTCGCGGCGAGATGGGCAACCGTGATACTCTCGCCCGGAACGATTGCCAGGTGTTGCTCGGCCTCGTTCCAGACCGGCACATAGTCCCAGGAGAACGGTTCAGGCAACAGCAGAACTCCGCCATCCTCCAGCGGCTCAAGATGCCAGGCGGGTGTCGTCAAGATGCGCTCGCGGTCATAGTGTGCCACCAGTTCTGGCCCAAGCATATTGGCCAGGGAGAGGAAACGCAGGTGTCCCGCGGCAGCGTCGTTACGCAGGACGGCATCGAGCGCTGTCCGTTCCTCTACGTGCTCAGGATCAATATCCATAGCCCAGGCAAAGCCTGGACGATCAAAATCCATATCATGTACCCAGCCATAAATGGGATGCAGATGCTGATAGAGAGCCTTGAGTACCGCAATCCAGAGCGCATGCATACGCGCGCTCTCCTCACCATGCGCAGCAGTCAGGTACTCGGGCTCGATACTCAACAATACCAGGGGCGTTCCTGCTGGCCCACCCGGCGTAAAATCGAGATCAAAGGAGAAGAGGTGCTCACCGTGATAGGCACGGCATACCAGGTGCGGCTCGTGCAGGGTATGATAGAGAGCCAGTTCGCAGCGCAACTGGGCAGAGAGTCCGCTCTGGCGCAAGTGCAATAAGAGCCGCTGACGCTCGGCAGGCAGGGTGTCGAGACGAGACGGGCGAGCACACATAGCGCTCCACCAGACACGAAATGAGGGTTCAAACTCCTCTTCGGCCACGAAGTAGTAGCCCTGCTCCGTCAGGGCAGTAAAGAGGGCCTGAAGCACCTCAAAGTCGTAGAGCATCTCTGTCTCGCGCACATAGCAACGCAGCGTCAATGGTAATTTCATAGAACCTCCGTTTCTGGAACCCCCTGTGCTTGAGCCAGGGGAGGAAAGAAACGTTCCTTTTTAGGGCAGGGAACGGGTGTTGCCATGCCGATAACGATACCCATCACTCCGATGCAGTGAACGACAAAAGCGGTGGCTAATCCCCTCGATAGTGGTATGCTGTGTGGTGATGTTAAATGAACCCGTTGTGCGAATTGCTACTTTGCCCACATATGTTCCCACTTTTTTGCCGGATGGAACCACCGCTTTGACCATATCGCCTGTTTGAAAGCCCTGAATAGACTTTGCTTGCTTCGGTCCAGTACGCGGGAAACCATAACGATTCATCCGACACATTTGCCGCGACCCATGTCCTATGGCTGTAATACACAACGCCACAATTCCCTTATGGGAAAACACAACAGGCGTACTCTTGCCCACACAGGCAGCATCCAGCCAGTGCGTTTTCGGTAGCCATAGCAGAGTACGGTTATATTTTGTCAACCCACCACTGCCACATTCTACAGGCAATCCACATGTTTTCAGCCGTTCAAGTAATGCCCATCGCGTCGCATTGACGGCACTGGCATCCTTGAGTGGCATCTTTCCCTGAGCCAGAATGTGTTTGAGCACATCAGGCTTCTTGGCAAGAAATACCGTAATATCCTGGGTTCCTTTGGCAAGATTGCACGGCTCACACGCCAGGGTAAGATTGCTGACCCGGTGAGTACCACCATTGGCCCGTGGATGAATGTGTTCAATCTGCAAGGGAATATCTTGTTGGCCACAATAGGCGCACTTCCGCCCCCATTTTTCGAGCAAAAATTCTCTGACTTCATAGCCTTGCAAGGTCCCTTGTTGGTATTCAATCCCGGTAATATCGGGATTGTCCATGAGTTGCATATCAAACTTGACCAATTCCTGGCTCAGAGCAGCAATGGGAGCATACCGACACAAGCGAGCGACCCACGTGAGAATATTGGCAAGGCGGCTTTCGAGCGATGGCGGCAACCATCCTTCCTTTCGCTTTCTATTTTGGAATCGTGGCTTGCGATAGCGTGTTTTGCGCTGTCTACGACTGCGGCGAATGGCACGACGACTGTCCAGGCTGGCTTTAATAGCGTGGCCTCGATGCCCAAGTTCAGCCGCGAAGATCACCTTGCCGTTAGCATCGTTCACCAGGGCAAGGCCAGTCGTTTTACTGCCAGGATCGATTTTGAGGCGCAAGGGTTGCACTTCCGGTCGCTCCACCACACGTTTGAGCACGATGGTAAAAGGATACCTCCGAAACACGGCGGCTTTGCCTTGCGTGAGCAAGAACCTCGCGCGTGCGGGATGCACCGGATTTAAGGGCTTGTAGTCACTGTCAATCACAAACACGTTGCTCAAGTTGAGCCTCTACTCTCGTAGGTAATGGTTGCCTCGTCAAGGTTAGAAACGGTTTGGCGTACAACACACTGGCTTCACCCTCTACACCTGTTTAATGCTGCACCGTAGTGGTTGGGGCTGGCATGCACCCCAACGTACCTATGTATTCGTTCCTAACGTAGCCCGATGTCCGAAGACGCTGGCTGAGACTGGTCAGGTTCAGGCTTGCTTGCGCAAGCCCCTGCCTCGAGGCAGGGGTTCCTGACAGGTCAACTTCCTTTGCCTTGCGCCTTTGCTGGTTCTCCGTAAAACAGGCTAAGATCTTATTCCGAAACCCAACGTCACTGGCGTGCCTAGCACTTCCCCCATTCGGGGACAAGCGCGCTCAGGGTTTTCGGATATGAAGTACTAGAAAACAAAACTTACCCTGACTATTCTTTTTGGCGAGGTAGAAAGCGGTTGCCTATGAAGTAAGTATGCTCTTTTTCTCGACGACGTTACCCTATAGGCTGGCCAGGAGGTCCTGGGCCAGGAGAGGCAGGAGGAGGTCCTGGACGGAATGCAGGTAGAAGTGATTGCCGGGAAGCTGGCGCACAGTACACGAGGCACTGGTATATGACCGCCAGTCCTCTAATTCTTCGCGGCTGACCAGCGTATCCTGCACACCACCATAGACCACAATAGGACAGGTCAGGGAGATAGAGGGGGTGTGAGTATAGGTTTCGTAGAGGGTAAAATCCGCACGCAGGGTAGGCAACATTAAACGCATCAGTTCCGCGTTCTGGAGCACGGCCAGGGGCGTCCCCCCCAGGCGATAGAGCGAACGCAGGAACCCAGGCAGTGGCTGCGTGTGCAACGGTTCCTGACGCGCTGGGAGATGGGGAGCTTTTATCGCTGAGAGGCAGAGAGCACGTGGTAGGGGCAAGCTCTGTTCCTGAAGCGTGCGCGCCAACACATATGCTATCAAGCCACCCATACTATGCCCGAAAAAGGCAAAAGGCTCATGCAAATAGGGCTGCATGACTTCAATAAGTGTCGCGACAAGCTGCTCCAGCGAGGTAAACGCTGGCTCCGCGATGCGTTGCTCACGTCCAGGAAGGTAAACCGGGCAGAGCGCAACCTCGCGTGGCAGAGATGTAGACCAACGCCGGTAGAAGGCCACACCGCCACCAGCATAGGGAAAACAGAAGAGGCGCAGGCGCGTCTCAGTATCCTGCGTACAGGTAATCCAGGAGGAAGTTTCGATATTGGAAGCCATACCCCATCCATGAGTGAGCATAAGTCCATACAAGCATGGACCCTACACATTGCGTGTGCCTGTTGTAGGGTCCATGCTGGCATGGACTTAGAAGAGCTTAGAAGAGCTTAGAAGTAATAAGTGGCGCAACCAACCTGAATGCCAGCGCCAACCGAGATGATCAGGCCGACATCGCCCGGGCGTGCCAGGTTCTGCTGGCGCGCCTGCTCAAGCGCGTAGGGAAGCGACGAGGTAAAGAGATCGTGCTCCGCCTGCACATCGACCAGTTTCTCGGCGCTTACATTCAGTGTCTTGCCCAGGTCGGCAATAAACTGGGACGAGATCTGGGGCGGCAGGATAACCTTCACCCGCTCCAGGTCCAGTTGCTCAAGCGCCAGAAGCTCCTGCACCGTCTCCTGAATACATTGCAGGTAGTATTCCTGGAGGCAGGGATCGGTTGCGACAGAGAGCGTCATCTTACCGTTGTGCAGTTCGGTATGGGAATTGATGGCTCCAAGATAATCCGTAAAGTACTTGAAGACAAAGTTCCCAAACCCCGTCTGTCCATCGGCACTCTCGGCCAGGATCATAGCCGAGCCGGTCTCCTCGATGCCACGCAGCACATCTGGCCGGTACTCGCGATTATTTTCGATCTCGGAGGCCATGACCAGCGCGTTGTTGACCTTCTGGGCCTTGATCATACCAATCGCGGTATGACAGGCATTCAGCAGGCCAATCGAGCCATTGAAGACGTCGAAGACAAAGGTCTTCTTATCCGTCACCTTCTCGATCTCTTCATTGATTTTCAGGTCACCCTGGCTCAATGCGGCTATCGCAGGCTCACTTAAGAACTCGTCGCGATAGACACCGGCATAGATCATCAGGTCGATATCCTTGCGATCATATGAGGAGGCGGCCAGGCAGTTCTCAGCAGCGGCGTTAACCAGGGCCAACGCCTCTTTTTTCACAGGAGACTGAGCTGGCAGCGTACCGATGCTCTCCACACGCACGCGTCGCGTTGGTGGCAGGAGAGGAACGGTATGACGCTGTTCAGATGGAACCTTCTGCACCTTTTCGCCCGCGTCGACACGGCGCATGCGCTCAGGCAGGTCATCGAAGGTATAAATGGCGGCTCCGATGGTCGCACCAGAGCCGGTAATACCCAGGACCGCGTTATCGCCTGACTGAATACGACCCGAACGAATATGGTCAGCGATGGCAATCATCTGCGTCGTGGTCGCGGTATTCCCACGCTCGGCAATGTTGTTGATTACATTCTCCTGCGTGCAGATCTCTTTACCGAAGTGGCTATTGATTTCACGCGCCGCGTCGCGAATCGTCGTGCTGGAGGTCTGGTGAATAATCACATGCTGGAAGGAATCGCTAGGCCAGCCGGAGCTTGCGATGACGTTCGCCGCGTGAGCGACCGCATGTTTCATGTTGACCGCCGAAACCTTGACGGCATCGGTATACATGATCGAGCCGCCATGCTCGCGATCTGTTACCTTACCGATACAGTCACGGCTGTAATGACCCAGAGAGAACATGTCGAACTCGTGGAAGCCCACCTTCTGGTTGGGAGCGCGCTCCAGGAGGACCGCCGCGCCAGCATCACCCACCGTCAGGCAGGGGAGGCGCGAGTCCATAAAGCCCTCCAGTTCCTTCTGAGCGGTCAGCGCGATATGCGTGATATACTCACCACTTACGGCGATACCGCGCCGGATCAGACCAGCCTTGAGGAAGGAATCGACAATATTGATAGCGGTAAAGAGACCTGTGCAGGCGTTGTCGATATCAAAGGCGATAGCGTTCTTCAAGCCAAAATGGTGCTTCAAACGTATCGCCGTGCTTGGCTCAAAGGAGAAACTGAAGTTTGGGGCATCGCAACGAGATATGCTCCCGCTGACGATCATGTCGATATCTTCAGGATTGTACTTTGAGCGTTCAAGGCAATCTGCCACGGCCTGGCGCGCAATATCAATCGAGAACTCAGTTTCGCCCGCCATGCGGCGCGACTTAATACCGGTCAGGCGCGCAAAGGGGAAGCGAATGGGACTGACACAGCCCTGGATTACCTCTTCCGAGGTCACGACCTTGGGCGGTAGATAAGTTCCCAGGCTCTCGATTACTGTATTCATCAATAGCGTCGGCGAGGAGTCAGCCTGCATGGGCTTCGGTTCCGGCTGCGTTGGCACCATAGGCTCCTCTACAGCAGGAAGCTCGACCTCGGCAATGGCTTGAACCATGGTTTCAGATGGTGCAGTTACCTGTGGCGCAGACACACTCTCCAGAACGCTGGCGAGTTCAGCGATGGTCTGAAACTCGAAGAGTTTCTCCAGTGGCAGGTCAATACCAGCCTCTTTGGCCCTGGCTACAATCTCCAGGCTCTGGATGGAGGCTCCGCCCAGGTCGAAGTAGTTGTCGTGGATACCGACACGACTCAGCCCCAGCACCTCAGTCCAGATTTCCGCCAGCTTCTGCTCCGTCGCGTTGCGGGGCGCGACGAACTGCTCTTCCAGTTCAGGGCGCTCGCTATTGGGCGAGGGCAGGGCCTTGCGGTCCACCTTACCATTTGGTGTCAGCGGCAAGGCGCTCAGGAAGAGGAAGGCCGAAGGAACCATGTAGGATGGCAGGTGCTGACCCAGGAAGGTGCGCAATTCCTCAAGCGTAAGGCCCGCCTCCTGAGGTGAGAGCAGAAGCGAATCGCTCACGGCAGGGATATGCTCACCCACCTGCTCGGGGACAAGATAGGCCACGAGGCGCTTATTTCCAGGCATATCCTCGCGCGCAATGACGATTGCCTCTTTCACGTTTGGATGCTGGCTTAGTGCGGCCTCGATCTCGCCCAGTTCGATACGGAAGCCTCGTATCTTGACCTGGTGATCGATACGACCCAGAAACTCAATCACGCCATCCGGGCGATAGCGCGCAAGGTCGCCCGAGCGGAAGAGGCGTACACCCTCAAACGTGCTGAATGGATCGGGAATAAACTTCTCGCGGTTCAACTCGGGGCGCTGGTGGTAGCCGCGTGCGATGCCTACACCACCGATGTATAGCTCGCCTGAGACACCTACAGGAACAGGCTGCTGGGCCTCATCCAGGATATAGATCTGTGTGTTGGCAATGGGGCGGCCAATCGGAATTACCGTTTCCTTGCTGCCAGGCTGGCAGGCCCAGTAGGTCACATCAATCGCGGCCTCGGTTGGGCCATAGAGGTTATGCAGTTGGGACTTGAGGTGAGCAAAGAAGCGCTCCTGGAGATCATAGGTCAGGGCCTCGCCGCTACAGATAACACGCTTGAGGCTTTGACAACGCACCTCCAGGTGAGGCTCCAGCAAGAAGGCATGTAGCATCGAGGGCACAAAGTGCAGCGTGCTAATGCGCTGATCCTGAATAAGCTTCGCCAGGTAGGCCGCATCTGACTGCCCGCCGGGGCGAGCCATGACGAGCGTGGCGCCGCTGATCAGGGGCCAGAAGAACTCCCAGACCGAGACATCAAAGCTGAAGGGCGTCTTTTGCAGCACACGATCCTCGGCAGTCAGGTGGTATTCCTGCTGCATCCAGTGCAGGCGGTTGCAGACACCACGATGCGTATTCATCACGCCCTTAGGCTTGCCTGTCGAGCCAGAGGTATAGATCATGTAGATGAGGTTTTCCGGGCGCAGGTCGAGCGTAAGGTTATCCAGCTCGCCGCCGTTGTCCGCGCCCCAGTTGGCATCCAGCGTGAGCACGCGGGCGCTATGTTGCGGCAGTTGCTCAAGCAGCGCCGATTGTGTCAGCAGGACTGACACGGTGGCATCCTCAAGCATGTAGGCCAGGCGCTCCTGTGGATAGGCGGGGTCCATCGGGACATAGGCACCCCCAGCCTTTAGCACACCCAACAGGGCCACGACCATCTCGACGGAGCGCTCCATGCAGACGCCGACCAGGGTATCGGGTTTGACACCACGCGAGCGTAGTTCACGTGCCAGCAGGTTCGCGCGTCGGTTCAGCTCACGATAGGTCAATGAGCTGCCTTCATAAGCCAGCGCCTCGGCATTGGGGGTGCGCTGAGCCTGCTCTTCAAAGAGTTGGGGAATGCTGGCTTGCTCTGGATAGGTGGCCTCGGTCGCGTTCCACTCTACCAGGACCTGGTGCTTCTCCGCCCCGGTCAGCAGCGGAAGCGAGAGGATAGGCTGCTCAGGCTGAGCCACGATACCCTCCAGCAGCACCAGCAAGTGTCCGCCCATGCGCTCGATCGTCGCATCATCAAAGAGATCAACGTTGTAGCGAAAATCGGCCGAGAGGCCACCATCCATCTCAAAGATGGTCAGGGTCAGGTCAAAGGGTGCGCCCTGCTGACCCATGACATACGGTTCAAGCTTGAGCGCGGGCAGGGCGACCGCATGATGTCCATTCGCGCCATTATGCGCATGGGAGCCATTTTGCCCATTGCTGCTCATCTGACTCAGGAGGGCCAGTTCACTCTCGTCGCGCTTGCGAGGGCGGTCCCAGATGAAGAGCGACTGGAAGATCGGCGAGTAGCTGGGATCACGCCTGGGCTGCAAGCGCTCAACGATGACCGGGAAGGGGAGATCCTGGTGCTCCAGGGCCTCGGTAACAGTCTCGCGCACCCGGTTCAGCAGCTCTTTAAAGCTGGGATTGCCCGCCAGGCTGGTGCGCAAAGCGGCTGGATTGACCAGGTAGCCGACGATCTTCTCCAGATCGGCGCGGCTACGACCGAGCATGGGCGTCCCCACCAGCACATCATCCTGGTGACTATAACGATAGAGTAGAGTCTTAAAGGCCGCCAATACGATCATAAAGAGGGTAGCCTTCTCAGACTGGGCCAGGGCGCGTAGCTTGCGCGTCAGGTCAGCGCTGAAGGGGAAGCTATGCGAGGCGCCACGATAGGTCTGCACCGGTGGGCGGGGGCGATCCAAAGGCAGGTTCAGCAGTGGTAGCTCGCCTGCCAGCTTCTCCTGCCAGTAGGACCAGAGGCGCTCGCCCTCTGGGCTCTTCGCCAGCTCGGACTGCCAGCGGACATACTCCGTAAAAGCAGGGCCTGCGGCGGGAAGCGCCGCCTGTGATCCCGCGACTCGCGTGGCATAGAGGAGATAGAGTTCATCAATCAGAATATCAAGCGACCAGAAGTCCAGCGCGATATGATGCACGGTGAGCGCCAGGATATGCTCCTGGGGGGCGCGCTGGAAGAGCTGAATACGCATGATAGGCCCCTTCTCCAGATTGAAGGGACGATTGCCTTCTACGAGGAGGCGCTGCTTGAGCGCCTCTTCAGACCAGGAGAAGGCATCGATGCGCTCGATGGGGATCTCCTGCTGGCGCTGGAAATACTGGACAGGCTCGCCCTCCCTGGTGGCATAGGTCGCGGTCAGGATCGGGTAGCGACGCGCCAGCTCCTGGAAGGCGAATTGTAGTGCCTGGATATCTAACGCGGCTTGAATGCGCGCGGAGTAGAGCAGATTATAGGCAGCGCTTTCGGGAGCGAGGCGATAGAGGAACCAGAGGGCACGCTGTCCCTGGGACAACGTGGCCCACTCTAGCTCGACCTTCGCCGCAGCTTTTTCACGGAGCAGGCGCTCCAGAAGCGCTCGTTTCTGTTCGGGAGAAAGACCTGCAAGTTTCTTGGACGCTTCACTCATTCGTTTTATTCCTCTCCCTGTACCATTTGTTTGAGCAAGGAGTCTATTTCATCTTCGGGCAACTGATCGAGCTGAGTCAGGAGCGCGGCCGCTTCCTGCGGACTCATCTTACCAGCATCCTGAGCCTGGGCTGCGGCTGGTTGCTCACCCTGTTCCGCAAGCATTTGTTGCAACAAGGCATCTACATCCTGATCGGAGAGCTCGTCGAGCTGATCCAGCAACTGCTGAGCCTGGTCCTGGTTAAGCACCTCCTCCGGCTGAGAAGGTGCTTCCACGGCTACCGTGGTCACAGTGGGCAACTGCTCAAGGAGCTGGCTCGCGAACTGCGCGATGCTTGGCCCCTGGAGGAATGTGACAATCGGAACGCGCACCCCCAGCGCCTGCTCAATACGGTTCTTCAGTTCAATCGCCATTAGCGAATCCAGGCCCAGGGTTGTGAGTGGCTGATCGCCATCCAGACGCTCAGCCGGAACACGCAGCACTGCCGCGACCTGCTCGCTTAGATACTGCTCTAGCAACGACAGGCGCTCAGAGCCAGTGGCACGCAGGATGGCATCAATCCCACTCCCCGTCGATGTCGGCGTCTGCGGTGCTAACTGCTCGCTTGTATCCTCAACAAGGTAGGAGACCAGCGGTAGGGCCGCGATCTGAGGATAGAACTCGCGCAAGAGTTGCCAGTCGAGCTTTAGCACGCCAACCTGGGCGGCCTGTTGCGGGATGAGCAGTTCGAGGGCGGCCAGGACATCACGAGGCGAGATACGCTGAATGCCATGGCTCTCCCAGTACTCATGCACGCGCTGGCCTTCGGCGGTCGCGCCAAAGCCAATCTCGGAGACTGCGCCCCAGTCGATACTGATGGCGGGCAGGCCCTGTGCGCGCTGGTAATGCGCCAGGCTATCCATAAAGGCGCCCGCCGCCGCGTAGTTACCCTGGGCTGCGGAGCCGAAGAGCGAGGCACCCGACGAGAACGAGACAAAGAAGTCCAGGCGGCTCTCCTGAAAGAGTGTATGCAGGAGCCAGCTCCCGATGACCTTGGGGCGGAAGACCGCGTCCAGGGCGGATGCATCCAGGTTGATCAGCGGTTTGACCAGGGGCTGTCCCAGCGCATCCTGCCAGACAGAGGCGGCATGCAGAATACCCTTGATGGGAGGATGGCCCTGGCGCATGTGATCGGCCAGGAAGGCACGAAGCTGCGCCTCGTCCGTCACGTCGAGCTGAACACAGTGAACCGTCACGCCCTCGGCCTCTAGCTCGCGAATGCCGCGAACGAGGCTCGCCAGGCGATCCGTAGTCGGGATACGATCCCATTCGGAGCGCGGCGGTACCTGGGTGCGCCCAGCGAGAATAAGCGAACGTGCGCCCTTCTGTGCCAGCCAGCGCGCAACCTCAAAACCCAGGCCCCAGAGGCCTCCAGTCACCAGATAGCTACCCTGCGCACGAATATGCAGGTCGCGCGCGACAAAGTCGTGGCTATGCACCATGCGCGCGACATAGCGCTCGCCCTGGCGGAAGGCTACCTGGTCCTCGCGACTGGTGTCAAGCAGGCTCGCATAGAGCTGCTGCGCGCCCTCCTCAATGCCCTCCTGGCTAGAGAGGTCGATAAGCGCCCCCCAGATTTCGGGATGCTCCATCGCGCAGGTGCGCCCCAGGCCCCAGAGCGGAGACTGCGCCACCGCCAGCGCGGCATTATCGGAGGTCACGGCCTGGGCGTCGCGCGTGACCAGCCAGAGGCGCGGGAGTTGCGCGCTCGTATTCTGTGCCAGGGATTGCATCACGCCCAACGCCGAGGTCGTGCTCAGCGCGAGATCGCGCTCAAGCGTCTGCGCAGTTGTCTGCCCGCTTGGCATCGAGTCTAGACTCCAGAGATGCACTACGCCCCGCAGCGGGGTCGCAAAGGTCTCTTGAACGCGACTGATAACGCGCTGTACATCGTTCAATTGCGCGGGTTGAACCTGGTAACGGCCCGAGCCAAGCTCGCCATAGTGGCTACCCGCCTGGACAAGCGCGCACTGCTGGCCTCGCGCCTGCAAGTATTGTGCCAGGCGCTGGCCCACGCCCTGGCGATCCGCGAAGATCAACCAGGTGCCAGAACGCTCCTTGGGCCAGTCTGTCTGCTCGCCAGGAGCGAAGCTCTGCTTCTCCCAGCGCAACTCATACAGCCAGGAGGAGAGATCGACCTCGGGCGCGGGCGGTGCCAAAGGTGTCGAGCGCTGGAGCTGGATACCCTTCGCCTCTATCAGCAGACGTCCATCCTCGGAGAAGACACGTACATGGCCCTCCAGGGTTGTCGCATCCGGGCGAATCTGCTGATCCAGGGTCGCATGGCTCCAGGCAATCTTGCCGGGACGTTCGTGCATCTTGAAGCTCTGCAAACCCACGGGAAGGTACAGCACACCCTCACCCGCGCCAAGGGATTGGGGAAGCGCAGAGGTGAGGACCTGGAGACATGAATCGAGCAGGGCGGGATGCACCTGGTAACGCTCACGCTCACTCTCGAAGGCAGGTGAGAGGCTAACGCGCCCCAACGCCTCACCATCGCGCCGCCAGAGTTGACGGATGCTGCGATAGTCTTCATCCAACTCAATACCATGCTGCTCCAGGCGCTGATAGAAGGCATCAAGCACGACCTCCTCCTGACAGCGCTGCTGAACTGCCTGCAAGCTCTCATCGCTTGCCTCGGTATATACAGCACCATGATGACCATTCGGCTGTGAGTTGCCATTAAAAGCAGGCCCATTGCTTTGCTCAGGCATGGAAGGCGCAAAGGAATCAAGAGTGTATGAGCTGGGCTCTGGCCCTTGAGGCTCTTCCTCGGCGCTGAGCTCACGCAGGCGATTGAGATGGGGCATGCTCGCCATTACGACTTCGGTCTCTATACCAAAATCGAGCTGACAGGCAATCTCGTTGACCCCTACCGCCCGCAATTGGCGCACCAGGGGGAGACAGCTCTCGGGCGTGCCAAAGAGCACACGCTGCGTCGAGATCATGCGCTCAAAGACAAAACTCAGATACTCGTTGACGTCCTCCTCAGAGAGCGTCGCCAAGTCAACCTGTTGCCCACGGCTATAGGCAACGGCGTTCAGAAGGTAGGCCGCCGAGCGCAGATAATCGCAGAAGGGACCCTTGGCCAGGTCATTGACGGCCTGCTCGCTCTCCGCGATGAAGGTATGCAGCATGACCGAGACTTGCCCAGTCTGCGGGTCATAGCCATGAGCGGCGCGTGCGTCGCGATAGATCTTGATCTTCTCGCCCAACTCCTCGACGCTCTGGTTATACATATGCGTCAGGAGATTGGCGCCAATCTCACCCGCTTTGGCGAAGGTTTTAGGATTGCCCGCGGCGGTCACCCAGATAGGAATCTCGGGCTGGATAGGCGTGGGATAGGTGCGAATATCGACCATCTTGCCATCGCCACCCTTGACCTGCACGGACTCGCCGCGCCAGAGCTTACGCACCGTCTCGATGCCTTCGTACATCACCTCGTTGCGCCGCTCATAATGATCGGGGAAGAGTGCGAAGTCATTAGGATGCCAGCCCGAGGCAATGGAGAGACCCACACGACCCCCAGAAAGATTGTCGACCATCGCCCACTCCTCAGCGACGCGGAGTGGATTGTGCAGCGGCAGCACGACGCTGCCGGCGCGCAGTTGAATCTGCCGGGTCTCACGCGCTAATGCTGCCTGCAAAATGGCAGGATTGGGATACAGCCAGCCATCACGGGTGAAGTGCCGCTCAGGGATCCACACCGATGAGAAGTCGTGGCTGTCCGCATATTTTGTGCTTTCGATAACCAGGCGGTATTTGTCGTGGTCATGGGTCGTCTCGCTACTAGCAAAGAAGATGAGACCAAACGTAATCCCCTGGTTGTGACTCTGTCTATTCATAAGCGCCACATTATCCTTTAAAGAAAAAGGAGGGTGGAACATCCTTCCTGTTCAACTTACCTGGTCACAGCCTCAGCAACTGGTCGTTCAACCGCGCTGGCGATCTTGCCAGACGCGTGTAGTGTCCAGTCCTGACGAGGTTGATTGGGGAGACCGGCGGCATGACTATAGACATGGAACACGGCCTGCTCTGGCGCCGTGGCGGAGAGCACCACCTGAACCTTTTGCGCTCCCTGCTCTGGCACAATCAACAGCTTCTTGAGCTCGATCTCGGCCAGGGTATGTGGACCTGCGCCAAAGGCTTCAAGTGCGGCAGCCAGGGCCATCTCAATGTAGAGCGAGACCGGAGCCGCTATCGCCCCCTGGATGCGGTGTCCGCTCAGGAAAGACAGGCTGCGTGGGTCCAGGACACTCTCCCAGACATGCGTGCCAGCTGGATAAACCAGCTCAGTATGCGCACGGAGCAGGGGATGTCCCGCCAGAAACG
The DNA here is from genome assembly GCF_016587415.1 of Ktedonobacter sp. SOSP1-85. GTDB lineage: Bacteria > Chloroflexota > Ktedonobacteria > Ktedonobacterales > Ktedonobacteraceae > Ktedonobacter. Next base: position 2,076,187 of record NZ_BNJI01000001.1, read on the forward strand.
CTTCTTGCGCAACAACTGGCTCAGATGCTGGTGCCTGCTGGGCTGGACGACTGGCGGGAAGCTCCAGCCAGAAACGCTCACGCTCAAAGGGGTAGGTAGGCAGCGGAACGCGCTGGCGCGTATAGTCGCCTTCGAAACCGCTCCAATCGATGGCCGCGCCCTGCGTATAGAGCGCCGCAACACTCTGAGCCAACATGCGCCAATCATCTTGCCCCTTGCGCAACGAGGTCAGCCAGATTGCCTCTGTCTCTGGAATGCAGCGTTTACCCATATTGCCAAGCACCGCATTCGGTCCCAGTTCCAGAAAGAGCGTATAGCCCTGAGCCGCCAGGGTCTGCATTCCAGCGTTAAACTGCACGGCACCGCGCACATGCCGTCGCCAGTAGCCAGCATCAAGCACCTCGCCAACTGGTAGGAGCTCGCCCGTCAGGTTACTCACCAGCGGGATACGTAGCGGACTGGCATGGACCTCGCCCGCGACACGCTCAAAGGCGTCAAGCATTGGCTCCATCACTGGCGAGTGGAAGGCATGCGAGACTATCATAGGATGCGTCTTCAAGCCGTCCTGCTCCAGGCGAGCAACAATGGCTGCAAGCGCCTCGCTCCGACCGGAGAGCACCGTATTGGAGGGGCCATTGATGGCCGCAATAGAGACCTGCTCGCGGTACAGCTCTAAATACGACTCAAGCCGTTCAGGGGCGGCAAAGACGACCACCATCTGACCACGTTCGGGCAGCTCCTGCATCAGGCGGCCACGCGTCGCAATCAGCTTCAAGCCATCCTCCAGGCTCAAGGCGCCCGCGACACAGGCGGCGACGTATTCACCCACGCTATGCCCCATGACGACATCAGGTAAGATGCCCCAGGAGCGCCACAGTTCGGCGAGCGCGTACTCAAGGGCGAAGAGCGCGGGCTGCGTAAAGGCGGTCTCATCCAGCGGCGAGGAGCCTTCCTCTTCTGGATAGAGCACCGAGAGCAGCGGCTGCGAGAGATACTCTCCTAAGATCTGGTCACAGCGCTCCAGTGCTGCGCGGAAGGTAGGCTGCGTCTCATAGAGAGAACGCGCCATGCCCACATACTGTGATCCCTGGCCCGTAAAGAGGAAGACAATCTGTGGACGGCTGCCCTGTGCTACGCGACCGGTCGCACCATCCGTGATGGCTTGGCCCGCGGCAAAGGCTGAAAGCTGCGCGCGGAGTTGCTCACGAGAGGTAGCTACCAGGGCCAGGCGTTGGGCAAAATGCATACGCCCCGTCGCGGCAGTATAACAGATATCCGCCAGCGAAGTAGCGGACTCCTCTTTCAAGAAGGTAGCATAGCTTCCAGCCAGTTCTTTCAGGGCGCGCTCATTGCGCGCTGAGAGGGGCAGAATATGCGCGCCACGCTCAACGGCATTGGCCGCAGGCTCCTGGGCGGGAGCGCCCTCCAGCACCACATGCACATTGGTGCCCCCAAAGCCAAAGGCGCTTACACCAGCCAGGCGTTGCTGCGCCTCCGGCCAGGGTGTACGCTGCGTCGGGATAGCAAACGTCGTGCCCTTAAACGAGATATGCTCGTTCAGTTGCTGGAAGTGCAGATGCGGCGGGATCTCGCCATGATGCAGGCTCAGCACAGTCTTGATCAGGCCAGCGATGCCTGCCGCGGCCTCCAAATGTCCAATGTTGGTCTTGACCGATCCAATAATACACGGCTGGTCTCCGGTTCGCTGCTCCATCAACACATTTTTGAGCGAGTCGACCTCGATGGGGTCACCCAGGGGCGTGCTCGATCCATGCGTTTCGATATAATTGATCTGACCAGGCGTGACGCCCGCGTTGCGCAGGGCCTGGCGAATGACGGCCTCCTGCGAGGGGCCATTTGGCGCGGTCAGGCCATTGCTGCGACCATCCTGGTTGACCGCTGAACCGCGAATCAAGGCCAGAATGTTATCGCCATCGCGCTGGGCCGCCGAGAGCGGCTTGAGCACAACGACGCCACAGCCCTCACCACGGACATAGCCATCCGCCGCGTTATCAAAGGTACGACAGCGCCCATGCTCGGACATCATATGCGCCTGCGAGAATGTAATGGTCAGTTCAGGCGTGAGAATCAGGTTGACGCCCACCGCCAGGGCCACTTCGGACTCGCCAGTACGCAGGCTCTGACAGGCCAGGTGCACCGCCACCAGCGACGATGAGCAGGCCGTATCGATGGCCATACTGGGTCCACGCAGGTCCAGCAGGTACGAGAGGCGGTTTGCCACAATACTATGCGCGTTACCAGTACCGGTATAAGCATCCAGCAAAGTGGGATCGCTAAATTGCAGGCGCGCGTAGTCGTTGCTGCTTACACCCACAAAGACACCTGTCTGGGTGTTTGCCAGGCGCTCGGCGGGAATACCAGCGTTTTCCAGGGCCTCCCAGGCCACCTCAAGCAGGATACGCTGCTGGGGGTCCATAGCGGTCGCCTCGCGCGGCGAGATACCAAAGAAATAAGGGTCAAACTTGTCGACCTCTTTGAGAAAGCCTCCCCAGCGCGTATTCATCTTGCCAGGAACGGCGCGTTCCGCCACATAGTACTCGTCGACGTTCCAGCGCGAGGCTGGCACCTCGGAGATCCCATCGACACCCTCGCGTAAGAGTTGCCAGAAGTCAGCAGGCCCTTCCGCACCGGGGAAGCGGCAGCCAAGACCCACAATCGCGATGGGTTCCTGTGCATACTCGCGTGTCTCGGCAAGCTGGGCCTCTTCACGCGCCTGGGGCTTCTCATCTCCCGCCAGGTGCCGGGCCAGGGCCGCGATATTGGGATAGTCATAGGCCACGGTTGGTGAGAGTTCACGCCCTAACCAATCCCCCAGGTCCGCCGAGAGGGTCACGGCATGCACAGAATCCATGCCGTACTGCGCAAAGGGTGTCTGGGCATCGACCACCTCAGGACGGAGGTCAAGCAGTGAGGCCACCTGAGTACGCAGCCAGGCCTCGATCTCCACAGCACGTTTTGTGGGAGCCGAGAGAGGCTCGGTCTCGCACGTCTCGGAAACTTCAGGAGCAGTCTCGCTCACCTGGGGAGCCTCTGATGGCAGTTCCAGCGTCCAACGTGCCACGATGTCGAGTTCATTCGCGAGCAGGCTCTCACGTGTGGTTCGGCGTTGCACCTTCCCGCTGGAGGTCTTGGGCAGAGTACCAGTTTTGAGCAACACAATCTCATAGACCTGGAGATCATGGCCTTCGGCAATAGCCTGGCGCAGTGTGGTAAAGATCTCTGCGGGATCTTTTTTGAGATACTGGCGCTCGATCTCAGTCACGATCACCAGGCGCTCCTCGCCCGCGGCCTCCAATGAGAAGGCCGCGCTACCATTGGTACGCATGGCCGGGTGTGCGTGTTCAACCGTCTTCTCAATATCCTGGGGATAATGGTTGCTGCCACGAATAATGATCAGATCCTTCAAACGGCCAGTGATAAAGAGCTCATCTTCATGCATAAAGGCCAGGTCACCGGTACGCAGGAAGGGGCCTTCGCCATTGGCGAGATGGGCCTGAAAAACCTGTGCCGTCTCCTCCGGACGCTGCCAGTAGCCCTGAGCCACACTAGGACCAGAGATCCAGATCTCACCAACGCGCTCAGGCGGTAGCTCAGTGAAGGTTTCAGGGTCCACAATCAGGAGGCGCTGCATAGGTAGGCTATTGCCGATACTGACCAGGGTGCGGCTATGTTTCTCCTCAGACGCCACTTCCTGAGCCTGGTTTTGCTCCAGGGCCGCGCCCGAGAAGGAGCGCACCAGCGGGTAAACTCCCTTGCGTCCAGCCGAGGCCACCAGTGTCGCCTCAGCCAGGCCATAGCAAGGATAGAAATAATTGCGTCGGAAACCAGTGGAGGCAAAGGCCTCGGCGAAACGCTCCATAGACTCAGAGCGTACCGGTTCCGCGCCATTGGCGACGATCTCCCAGTGACTGAGATCGAGCGTGGCCTTCTGCTCGTCAGAAATTTTGCTGACACAGAGGTCATAGGCGAAGTTAGGGGCACCACTGATCGTGGCCTTATACTGAGACACAGCCCGCAGCCAGCGAATGGGGCGCTGTAAGAAGGCGGCTGGCGACATGATTGTCGACGCATAGCCCGCGTAGAGCGGCTGCAAGATGCCGCCAATCAGACCAAGATCATGGTAGAGGGGCAGCCAGGTGACACCATGCGCATCGTCGGGATGCTGACAATACTGCTCAACCAGCACAGAGTTCTGGAGCAGATTATCATGCGTAACCATCACGCCTTTGGGCAGGCCAGTCGAGCCAGAGGTATACTGGAAGAAGGCCAGCGTCTCGCCATTTACCGAAGGCTTTGACCACTGTTGAGCCAGATCGGTTGATAGGGTGTCAGTCGAGATCACAGGAATATGCTGCAATTCTGGCGACTGATCTAACAGGCCCTGGACGCGGGCGGAGAGGGCGGTAGTGGTCAAAATGACAGCGGGTTGTACATTCTGGGCAATGGCCCGGAACTTGGAAAGGGTGCGGTCGGAGCGAGTGGCGGACGGAGGATAGACTGGAACAGCGATAATTCCACTATAGAGGCAACCAAAGAATGCGGCGATAAACTCCAGTCCAGAGGGATAGATCAATAAGGCACGCGCTCCACTCGCGGCATGGGATTGGAGGAGTGAACCAATTGTTCGGGCGTAGAGATCAAGATCGGCGTGGGTAAAATGCCCCTTCTCGTTCTCCCCATCGGCAAGGAATGAATAGACCCGCTGCTCAGGCTGATGCTCGACTCTCCATTGAAGCAAATCAACCCAGTTGGCAATATCCAGCGTTGAAATTGAAATACGTTTACTCAAGGTTTAATGCTTCCTGGCAAGAAGACAACTCCTGACTTCTTGCTACTATACTAGGAATATAAGCAATAAGAACACGTTTCACGCTTCGTCTGAGTTAGGGGTACAAAGCTCTTGAGCGAAAAGATCAGGAACAGGCAGGCCCCCTTTCTTGCTTGCGCCAGACAAGCCTGGCGACCGATCATGTTGTTCGCCTTCGGTGTATAGTGCATACTTTTCACTACTCGTGTAAAGCGTATGCAGCCAACTCTAGAAGGCAAAAATAGGTAAACGCTATATATAATATATATAGCCAAAAATGGCAATACTAGCAACAATGTTATAATCGTATCACGGACAGGTCAACAGTGCCAATACACAAGAAACAGGTATTTGCACTGTGATTCTTGAAGCGTAATAGTGCTTTGTTGTTCTTCAGTGTACCACATCCTACCACCAAAAAAACGCCGTTTCGCTCCTTTATTTTGGGTATAAGAAAAACCTCTGCCATCGCGTCGCGCTTTTATATAGAGAGGGAAAGGGAGGAGCCAGTATGGCACGACGCTACTGAAGTACGCGTCTACATATTCCGGTATGGAGAAGGTCTTACCATAATATGTAGACGCGTACTTCAGTAGCGTCGGTCAGGAGTATTTGCGTCCTGCTATAAGCTCTATTAAAGCTGTAGAGAACGGCTTAAACGGGGGCGCTCACCGGGCTGGGGTTCGAGCGTCTCGAACTCGTCGATCACGCGCAGCACTTCAGATACCGCGCGCTCAAGCTGCGGATCTTCCTGCCGGGCAAAGTCTTGAGGCGCGATATCCACCTCGATATCGGGATCGGTGCCATAGTTCTCGACATTCCAGCCCACATCCTTGAACCAGAAGGAGAACTCGGCCTGGGTCGTCACGGTATTGTCGACCAGGCGGTGACGAGGATGAATACCAATCACGCCTCCCCAGGTACGTTTGCCTAGCAATGGGCCAAGCCCCATCAACTTAAAACTATGGCTGAAGATGTCACCATCGGAGCCAGCATGCTCGTTTGTCAGGGCCACCATGGGGCCACGAGGGGAGGTCTGGGGATAGGGATCTGGCTGTCCCCAGCGCTGGAAGTCATAGCCAATGCGACGACGCGCCAGCTTCTCTAAGAGCAGGCCAGAGACGTTGCCGCCACCATTCCAGCGTACATCCACTAGCAAGCCGGGAGCGTCATACTCCGCCAGGAAGCTACGGTGGAACTCGGAGAAGCCATGTGTACCCATATCGGGAATATGGATATAGCCGACCTTGCCATCTGACAGTTCATGGACACGGCGGCGGTTCTCCTCCACCCATTCGCGATAGCGCGCAGGATACTCGCTACGCAAGGTCTTCACAGTAACGGTACGGATCTCCTGCGTCTCCGCATCCTCTATGGTCAACTGCACCTCGTGCCGGGCCTGGTTCACGAGCAGTTCCTGCGGCGTGCGCTCAGAGCTCACGCGCTGACCATTGATCGCCAGGACGGCATCGCCAACTGCGACCTCCAGCCCCGGCAAGGTCAGCGGTGAGGTCTCATGGTTATTGGCGGTGTCCCCCTTGACAATGCGCGTAATGAGATAGCGCTGCTTCTCCGCGTCATACGACCAGTCAACGCCCAGGAAACCCTGGTGATAGTGAGGCGCTTTGCGATACTCGCCCCCCATCTCATAGGAATGGGAGGTACCCAGCTCGCCTTGCAGCTCCCAGAAGAGATCCGAGAGCTCTGAGCGAGAACTGACACGCTCGACCAGGGGCGCGTACTGCTCATACACAGCCTGCCAGTCGATACCAGACATATCCTCGTTCCAGAACTGCTCACGTTGCAAACGCCAGGCCTCGGCGAACATCTGGCGCCACTCAGCGGCGGGCAGAACAGAGACCTTGATGCGGTTCAGGTCCAACCAGCCAGTCTCACGATTGGAGGCGCCATTCTCCGTCTTAGGCTTCTCACCTGCTTTTACCACGCGCATGCGATGGTGCGAGCGGTAGATCAACGTTTTCGCGTCACGCGAGAGGTCGAATCCGCCCACGCCCTCTAGAATTTTCTCTGTCTTGTAGTTCTCGAAGTCGTAACTCTCAATAATACCCTTGGGATGGGCGTGGTCCGGCTCATCGGGAATGGTGTTCTCCATTGGCCAGGAAGAGAAGAGGGCCTTGCCTTTGATGCCACGAATGGCGGTATAGCGTCCCTCACCCACGGGGAAGGGTAGCACGCGCTCACGAATCCCTTCCAGGTCAATGGTGATTGGTTTCTTCTCCTCGCCCTCTTTGGCCTTCTCGCCATTGCTTTTCTCGTTCAGCGTGCCATTCTCCTGCGCCTTGCCGTCTGGCGTCGAGCCATTCTCCTCGGACTTTGCGTTCGCGGATGACTCTTTCTCGCCAGGGGCCTTGGGCTCGGGAATGAAGGGTGAACGCTGGTCACGTTTAAGCATGATCGCATAAGGCTTAGAGCCACGGGGGAAACTATACTCAAACTGGTGGCTATCGTGCTGGGGCGTAAAGTGGCGAGCACCGATAAAGTAGAGGAACTTCCCCTCGGGATCAAAGGCAGGGGAGACATCCTCCAGAATGGGATCGGTCACCTGGTGTGTGGCGCCACTCTCCAGCTCACAGAGCTTGATGGCGGTTTTCTGGCCCGAGATGGCGAAGCCGTACGCCAGCCACTTGCCATCCGGTGACCAGGAGATGCCCGCGATACGCGCATACTCACTGCGATCAAGCACACGCAAGCTACCAGTCTCCAGGTCGACCACGAGCAATTCCTGACGATGATTGGTGATCGCCACCACGTCATCGGTTGGGGAGACGGCTAAATTCACCGCGCGACCAAACTCAGCCTCAGCTAATACGCGTGGCTCGCTCGCATCTTCAGGATTGAAGATTACCAGGCGTTCCTCGCCCGTGGCGTCGCTGACCGCAACCAGGCGCTGACCATCATTCAGCCACTCCAGGAAGCGATAACGCACACCGTCTGGCTCACCATGCTGGAGGACCGATCCCTCCCAGTTTCCCATCGTAAAGGCCTTGCCGCGCGTTGTAAAGGCAGCGGCATAGCCCTGGGGATGCAGAGCATAGGTATCCAGGTAATGGCTAGCTGTAGCGAACTTGCGATTGCGCTGAGTACGCATACTTGGCATCTGCACACTCACCTGGCGCGTCTCCTCCGTTTGGGGATCAAACAGGTAGAGATCAGCTCCCGCGTGATAGACCAGGCGCTGGCCGTCGCTTGCCAGGCTGCGCGCATAGAAATCATGATGAGTGGTGTGTCTGCGCAGATCCTCACCAGCAGGCGTACAGGAATAGATGTTGCCGACGCCCTCATGGTCCGACAGGAAATAGATACGCTCACCAACCCAGCAGGGATCAGCGAGATTGCCATCGAGGGCGAGCAGGCGTTTGAAGGTACCATCGCCCTCCACATCGCACCAGAGATGCCCAACCGTGCCGCCACGGTAGCGCTTCCAGTATGCAGGTTCACGAATATTGCGCCCCAGGACGACACCGCCTTGTGAGCCATAAGAAGTAGCATTCGCCATACCATACGAGAGAGCGCGTGGCAGGCCACCCTCGGGCGAAATCGCAAAGATTGTCTGGAAGCGAGGCGTAAACTGTCCGGCGTTACTGGCATAGAGGATCTCGCGACCATCAGGCGACCAGCCAAGCACGCGGCAGGTGGCTCCCTGGAACGTCAGGCGACGCGCGGATTCGCCCGTCGCAGGCATCACATAGACCTCGCTGGGACCCTCCTCGCGGCCCACAAAGGCGAGAAACTTGCCATCGGGGGAGAAACGCGGATGGCTGACCTCGCCGACGCCGGCGGTCCAGCGTTCGGCCCGCCCACCATCGTCACGCACAACCCATAAATCATCTTCAGTCACAAACACAATCTGGTCTTGAAAAATGTGGGGATAGCGAATATATCCTTGAACTGGCATACGGCCTCCTTCCAACTTATGCACACCTATCCGACTTATGCACACTTATCAATATTGGGCATGCCCGCAGAAGCACCAGGAGAGAAAGCTGCGGTCAAAGAGAATGGTGCGCAGGTAGAACCGTGCACATTGTATCACAGCCATACCCTCTGTTCCAACGTGTACCATGCTGCTTTCCAGGCCTCCCTCTCGGCTCGCAAGCTTGCCTTGGGTCATGGGATATGGGTACGTGACACTGGGCGTTCGCCCAGCGCCACATAGCCCTATCCCATAACCCTGAGCGCCGCAGGCGCGAGGTTTGAACTTTCAAGAACGATTCTCTATAATACAGGGGCTTGACAGGGGCTTGCTTACCGATACAAAAGACGCGATCCATCTATCTCATCATTATTCAGAAAGGACTCTCCCCCGATGTTTACACGACCTGAGTCTCGCAGTTATCTTATCGCCAGCCTTGGCGCGCTCATCGCCGCCTTCACCTTTCTCTTCCTGCCCTTTGGCGCCATTACTTATCAAATGGCGGGCAGCCAGCGGGGCATTACCATCACGGCTGGAGACTTTACCAGCAATGGCGCATGGTTTACTCTCCCCCTGGGCGTGGTCTGGCTCAGCGTGCTCCTCCTGCTCGCCATCATTGGTATCGCGCTCTACACGCTGACACAAAACACCAAGTCCAATACATCTGAAGAGGTCTATCACTCACGCTGGGCGGGCGAGATCATTACGACGCTTGGCATCGCCAGCCTGGTCCTCTACCTCTGGTCCTATTTCCTGGTCATACTCCGCATCCAGGGAGTCTACCCGGCGCAGATGCAGGCAGCCGTTAGCCTGGGAATAGGCTCTCTGCTCACCATCTTCTTTATGCTTGTCACGATTGCTGGCGGAGTGCTCGCACTTACCAACAAACGAAAAGCCCGCAAACAAGGAACGGGGCAGCTCTCGATGAAAAATAATGCCCAGGCATAGAATAGGCAATTATACAGTCAGGAAAGCTGAGGCTTTCCTGACTGTATAATGTAGGCTCAAGAAAACTCTTATGTAGCTGAGTAAGACCGCTTAATGCTCCGCTCACTGGCTTGATATTCCTGATAAGCATCCAGAAAGCGCTGAATAAACATTCTATATTCATCTTTCACAGGCAACTCTTCATCTACTTTGATTCGTCGCCTGATGCCGACCTGCTCTCTCCCCTGCACCGGATCATAGCCAACCTTTTCAAATGATTCCCAATACAGACCAGTGCCACGACTGTGCCAGGTAGGAAGAGTGTAGTAGTCGATGCCATGCTGAAAGAGCTGGTAAATGACTTGAAATGTGGCATTTACCATTTACACATGCCGTCTCTTCTCTGAAGCATATTGCGCCAGGTTTGGCCACAATATGCTACAAATTCCATCATGCCCCAAGATTCCTCTTTGTTCTGCTTTTCGACTTTCAAAAAGCCCTGGCCCTGGGAACCTTTCTGTTGCTGAGAGCATCTTTATTCAATGAGAAGTGCTTCTCACAGACCAATTAATAAGTTTAGAAAGTGTTCAAGGTGATAGACGAAACCATCATTCTACGTGCGCAGAAAGGCGATTCTCGGGCTTTTCAACAGATCGTTGAGAAGTACCATGGACTCACCTGGCGCACTGCTCGTGTTCTCCTCGGAAACTCGACGCTGGTGGAGGATATCTTGCAGGAGGCCTGGATCGATGTCTGGCGAGGCTTACCACGCCTCCAGAATCGCCAGACCTTCCGTTCCTGGTTACTGACTGTGGTCGCTAATCGCTGTCGAATGACGTTCCGTCGTTCCGTTCCGATGACAGTGTCCATGGAAACTGAGCCAGATGTGCTGTTGTTGCCGAGTGAGATCGAGGATGCCCTCGAACAGATTATGCGCCAAGAAATGTCCGTGGATCTCCAGGCGGCTCTGGGGATGCTCCCAGCCGATCAGCGGCGGGTGCTGGAACTGCGCTATTTTGCCGATCTGGAACTAAGCGAGATAGCCGAAGTAACCTCTCTGCCTCTGGGTACGGTAAAATCGCGTCTGCATCGGGCGACCAATGCCCTTCGTACACTGTTGCAAGTCAAGAAGGAGAAGCTTTTTCTATGAATATGCCTGTTCAAGATCTGGAACAGCAGCTGCGCAGCCATTATCAGCAGGAGATGGGCGAGCCATCGCCTTCCTCCGCTCTCTGGCGGCAAATCGCTGATCGCTTGCCCACGCAAACTCCACAGCAACAGCGGCTGGCCTGGTGGCAGCGCTGGCTCTCGGCGTTCTCTGCGCCCAGCGCCTCACCGTCTGCGCCCCGTCGAGCACCGGCCCGCCTGGTGGCTGCCTGTTCACTGATGCTGGGAGCACTGCTGCTCGTCTCCGGCCTGGCCTATACGGCCATCGCGTTCAGCTCTTCGCAGACCCGGACCCGCGTGGCAAACCGTCCCATGGCTTCGCAGGCCAACACGGATGTGCTGCTCTCACAACTGCTGACGAGCACAAAACAGCCAGTCACCCAACAAGCGCTGCGCTACAATCTGTTCACTAATCTCAATCTGGCCCAAAAAGCTGGTTCTGACACGGTGAAGCTGCAAAAGGTGTATGCAGATGCCAACCATCTTGTGCTCGGTTATACCATTACTGGCAAAATAGATACTACAGCTAATGATACTCCTGATGATCCGAAGCATCCGCAAAATTTGCCAACCATTACGCTTTCTGATGGACAAACGCTCAAAGCGATTCTGGTCGAAGCCAAGCGGGAAGCGAGTAAAGGGCAGATTGCAGTTCTTGCCTCCTTCAACATGCCGAGCATTCAGGGGAGCCCTAAGCAATTGGGCCTGCATATCAGTGTTGTTACGACTGACTCGACTGCCAATTTCGACCAGACGGTGCCTTTTGACGCAGGCAAGACGGTACAGGTCAATCAGAGCGTGACCTCGGATGGACGCACCATTACGCTCAACCGAGTAGTGATCACGGCTACCGAAACCCGTGTTTACTATACCGTTCAGGGTGCGTCTTTCTCTCCCGTATGGGAGCTGTCGGTAGCAAGTCATACCTACCACGCATATATGGGTTCTGTTCCTCCCGGTGTGGAAGATTTCGGCGCCTTCAATGCGAATTTGCGGAACCAGACTGGAACCTGGACCTTGAAGATATCTGGCCGTCAACTAGATAGTCAGCATGTTAAGGGCTTTCAGGAGACAAATGGTTCCTGGCAGTTTACCTTCACGGTAAACTGAACCTGACTCTCCTCGCCCTATAAGGGAAAGTGAAAAGGAGCAGAACGAGCATGGTACTGTGCTTGTTCTGCTCCTTTTTGTTTCTCCTCTGCAAGAGCAGGACCACAGGCCCTCCCTTTCCTGCCTATCAACGGGGGACAGGAAAGGGAGGGTTGATTGCGGGCAGAGTCCCTTGCAGTCCCGCTCCTCGTATGGTATCATCGCTCGCATGCTCAACAAGGAAAGGAAGGCTTGTAATGGAATTAGATACATCAGCGTCAATCTGGCAGGGCAAGCTGGTGCGATTGCGTAGCCATGAGCCTGGCGACTGGGAAAACTACTGGATCTGGGATCAGGATAGTGAGTCAGAAAGAAAAGATGGTCCTCTTTCTTTTCCGCGGTCGCAAGAACGGATGAAACACTGGACGCAAGAAGCAGCAGTGAGGAAGCAAGAGGGCAACAATTGGAATTTTCTTATCGAGAACAACGAAGGCAAGGTGGTTGGCAGGATTGGCTCACATGATCGCGATCCACGTGTGGGGCATTTCGGGTATGGGCTTGCCATCTCGAAAGAGCATCGACGGAAAGGTTATGCCAGCGAGGTCATCTTGCTCCTGCTGCGCTATTTCTTTCAAGAATTACGCTATCAGAAGGTCACTATTCAGGTAGCCAGCTTCAACGAAGATTCGATAGGTCTGCATGAACATCTTGGTTTCCAATTGGAGGGACGCATTCGCAGGGCTATTTTTACCAAAGGTCAATACTTTGACGTACTCAATTATGGGCTAACGGTAGAGGAATTTGAGGAGAAGCATGCTCACAAGTTCTCCTAATTGAGTTGTTCGTCCGTGCGATTCTGCGGGCCAAATCAGCCTGTGAAATGGGCATGCAAGGATCTGCTTAATTTGGGTGAAGCATGTTTGTTTACTATCATATGCGAATTTTTCATGTGTAAAGCTCTTTTTCATCCTACAAAGCGTGGAGCACACGCTGGAGAAGGAGGGGAAAACCTGCCCTGCCGTAGCCCATCCGTTTCATCAATTTGAGCTTGTTTACTTTCCCCTCGACCAGACCGTTGTTTTGAGGAAAGGTGAGTCCGCTTCTCAAATTCATCATTCTTCATTTTCTACACAACAGCTTTCTTGAGTTCACGACAACAACCAATTCTATGCTTTACGCAGGCATTGAGCCAGGACCTGAATGACTTCGTAGAGCATTTGGGGCAAGGCACCAAAGGAGTAGGACATCAAGACGGCCTCGTCGCGCTGGTGCGCACCACGCCCATGCACACCCCAGTTGAAGACAGGAAGCTGTAGCTGCTGCATCAAGCCCAGCGGCAGGCTATAGGCACCAGGGCGTGACACCTCATCGTCATCGCGCCAGATCGGCATATTGGCGGTTAAGGCCGTAATATCCATCTGCTCATCGAGCTGAAGGTAACTAATATCGGAGAGAAGCGGGAAGAACTCGCGCCGCGCCAGGTGCTGCTCAGGATGCGCATGCACCACCTCGTCGATGGCCTCGGATAAGAGGCCCGCACTCTCAGGGACATGAGGATAGTAAGGCGGCGCGTAATAGATGACGACCGCGGGACCGCGAAGGTTGCTCAACGACCAGAGCCGCTGCACGAGATGCAGCGAGCGCTCGCGCTTATCCAGAGTTGGCGGCAACTGCTGCCAGGCCTCGTCGAGCGCCTGGCGCACGCGCGCCTCGCCCAGGCGACGCACCGTCTCCGCATACAGCTCCGCATAACTCAAAATGGTGCCGCGCCGAGGCTCAATATGCTCGGACTGGCTTGTGGCTCTCCGCCAACGACGCTCTGTCTCATCTACGCGCTGCAAGAGCCGTTCTAGCGCCGTCTGAGCAACCTGGCGCAGGCGTTGTAGTAACTCCTCAGGGCCACTGGTCAGCGTCAGGACGTTGAGGTAGAAATAGGCCGCGAAGGGGAGTTGGACATCATAGTGCTGCTTGAGATCGGTGGCGTGGAGCGTTACCGGAGGAACCGTGCGTTGTCCCTTGCCCGTATCACATAGCTCGTCATTCATGCTTAGATCGCGGATCAGTTCGGCCATCAACAGATTGGCATCCAGGCCGGCGAAGGGCGCGCCAACATGCGATTCGCGCCCGATACAGAGGAAGCTTGGCAGGAGCTTGCCAACCGTGCCGCCATAGACATAGCGATGCGGGTCACCGGGGTAGAGCGCGGAGGCATAATCGGTATTGAGTACACCCAGGTAGCGCAATTGCTGCTCCTCGCGCCAGCGCACCAGGAAACGCACCGCCTGCAAGACGCCCGCAGACTCGTTCTCTTCGTCAGGAGTCGCTAGCATCAGGACCGAAAACGGGAGCGGACTCTCGTGACTGTTTGCGACCAGGTGGCGCATCAAGGCAATATTGACGGCGACGCCACTCTTCATATCGCCAACGCCTCGCCCAAAGAGCCAGTCGCTCCGCTCACCCTCCAGGGTAACATCAGGAGGGAGCAGCTCATCTATATGTCGCGCCAGTTCCGCAGGTTGCAAGGCCAACGGCTCCAGGTCGCCATAATCGGCGGTATCCACAGTGTCAAAATGGCCCAGCAAGATCAGCGTCTCCGGCCCCTGCCCACGCAGGAAGGCATAGACATTCTTGCGCCCATAAGGGTCATCCTGGATCAGATCAAAGCCACTCGCTGTATAGAGCGACTCCAGGCCATCTTTATGCAACAAGGCCAGGATCTCACTGGCAACAACGTTCTCCTCTTCGCTAGGGCTGACGCCACGAATCACCACCAGCCGCTCGGTATATGCCTTCACGTCTGCAAACCAATCAAGCTGCTGCATGCCTTACCTCCAATTGGGAGCATTCCCAGATGCTTTTAGAGAAGATAATAGCATAACATCCAGAGAATTTGCGACGCCATCACGGGAAAACATGCGTACTGCATCGCAACAAGAGACGCATTTCGAGTTCCACCTATAGAGAGCGTCGAGTAAGAGAACGGAAGAAAACAGCGCAGCGCGCATCAGTTCTCCGGTATAACTAGAGTGCAAATGATGCATCGTCCCCCGGTTTCGTAGCGCGTCCGTGTAATGAACCACTCAAGTACTGACAACTGCTCATATCCTTGTCCGTTTTCAGTATCTCGGGGGCGCGTGGTCTCGTCAGCAAGTGGCGGGCCTGGCGAGCCTACACGCCCCTTACAACACGAACGCCAGCAGAAAGGATACCCATTATGTCGCACTATGATGATTAACCAGATCAGCATAGACCACCCACCCTCATCCTCTTACCAATCAAACAAAGCGAATGGCGGACGAGAGAGAGTCGTCCGCCATTCGCTTTGCCCACCTTTTAAAAGAATCTCCAACAGTTTACCAAAAGGTAGGAGAACGCCATCAGATGATGGCACCAAGCAGACATTTCTTTGCCATTGACACAGGAGAATACATGTTCTAATATAGAGGTATAACGTGTTTTGGTGTAGTGCAAAGGGAAATACCAATGATTCGTGCCCATAAGATCAGACTTCATCCCACTCCGGAGCAAGCCATCTCCTTTGCTAAAACCGCCGGAACCGCACGCTTTGTCTGGAACTGGGCACTGGCCGAGTGGAATCGGCAGTATGAGGCCGGAGAGAAACCCACGGCCCTCACACTCAAGAAGCAGTTCAATGCGATCAGGCGCGAGCAGTTCCCCTGGACCCGGGAGGTCACCAAAAACGCTTCAGACCAACCGTTTCTTGATTTGGGCAAGGCGTTTACCGCGTTCTTTGAGGGCCGTGCTCGTCGCCCCACGTTCAAGAGCAAAAAGCGAAGCAAGCCGAGCTTCTATCTCGCCAATGATCAGTTTGAACTGGGTGATCACCGCATCTGGGTCCCCAAGCTCGGCTGGGTGAATATGGCCGAGAAGCTCCGGTTTGAGGGCCGCGTCAAAGGGGCACGGATCACCAAGACAGCCGAGTGGTGGTTTGTCTCCATTCAGGTGCAAATGCCAGATGAGATTGCGGCGAAGAAACAGGCGGCTGTCGGCATCGATGTGGGACTCAACCGCCTGGCGACCCTGAGTACGGGAGAGGGAATCGAGAACCAAGCGTTCCTCAAAACCGCCTTGGGGAAACTGCGTCGGGCGAACAAGCGCCTGCATCGTCGGAAACTGGGCTCAAAAAACCGGGAGAAAGCGCGTAGGCAGGTGGCACGGCTGCACTACCGGATTACCTGCCTGCGCGATGATGTGCTCCACAAGCTGACCACGCGACTCGCCACCTGTTATGGGATCATTGGCATTGAGGATCTCCACCTCAAAGGGTTGCTGAAAAATCGCACGCTGGCTCGGTCATTTTCGGATGCGGCGTTCGGCAAATTGCTCTCTCTGCTGAGCAGCAAAATGGAGCAGCGAGGCGGGCAGGTCATCAAAGTGGACCGCTTCTTTCCATCGAGTAAAAGCTGCCATGGTTGCGATTGGAAGTGGGAAACCATGCAGTTGTCGGACCGTGTGTTTCTCTGCCAGAACCCCACATGTGCGTATCACCTTTTCCCACAGGACCGGGACCAGAATGCCGCGTTATGCATTCTTGCTGAAGCCTTACGCTTGATCGGGCTGATTGATCAAGCCGTCTCCGGTACTGGCTCGGACGAAGACGTTAACTTGGCTGTGGACGCGGGGTAAGACCAAAAACGTACCGGTTACGTTGAGGCACCTACGGATGAAGCAGCAACAACGAAAGCTGTGGGAGAGCTATGCTTGCATACCTTTTCCTACATTAATCGGAGCAGAGCGTCGTGCCAATCCCAGCAGCGTACAACGCAGGGGCTGGGGCCAGGGCAAACAGCCAGCGCTCCTGCATACTCCTGGCCTGGATCGAGCGCGAAGAGGCTCCAGTCGGCTGGCGTACGCTTATCATCCGTGCATGCGAGGAGGGCCGCTGGCTCGCCAGGCTTGAGCGAGACAGTGAAGGAGTCCAGGGGCAACGAGAGGCCCAGACCACGCGCCTTGATATACGCCTCCTTGCGCGTCCAGCAGTTATAAAAAGCCTGAACGCGCTGCTCGGCAGGCAGAGCCAGCAGCGCGGCACACTCTTCAGGAGCGAAAAAGTGCCGGGCCAGGCTCTCCAGGTCGCTCTGCGCACGCATGTGCTCCACGTCAACACCTAGAGGCTGAAGCGAGCTAAACGCCAGGAGGATCATGGCACCTGAGTGACTAACGTTAAAAGCCAGCCGCACGCCCGGTAGCTCTGGCTTGCCATAGGCATTATAGCGGAAGTTCAGGCTCACTGGTTTCAGTTCTGCCCCATCCTCACCTGCGGCATACCAGGCAAGCAGCAGGCGCAAGATACCCCGAGCCGTCACAGAGCATTGCCGATCACGTTCAAAGTGGAAGCGCCGGGCACGTTCGCGCTCCTCTTCGTTGAGCACCTGCCAGAGATCAGCGTAGCGCGCGAGCACCAGGGGCAGGTGTACGCGCCAGATATGTACCTCATTCTGGGTGATAGGTGGCAGAGAAACTGGTTGTTTCCAAACAAGAGCATTCATATTCATACTGTCTTCTCATGAAAAACGATACATCTTCAAATACACGTCTTCAAAGAAAGTGGAAGATGTCCTCTATTTGTCCCCTGTATGCCTCGTATCCACGGTGTTCAATGCGTTCTCTCCATTCTATCATTTACATGGGAAAACAAAACGCACATTGGCCACGCTCCTGAGGGTCAGAGAATAACGGCTCACCAGGCATTCCTGTCCATCAAAGATCCACATAAGCACACCGCGCGATCCTGACTATAGAGGAGCATCGATATAAGGAGAAGAGCATGCGTACCTTAAGTAATCCCGAGACGTCCGTGGGCATAGGTCTAGACACGATTGAACGCATCCTGGAAGACTACGATAGCTACATCCTAACCCTGGCGCGCCAGGCGGTGATCCGCTCGGCCACGCGAGCCGAGGTCCTGGATATGGAGATCGACGAGATCGCACAGATGACACGTGTCAAGCTATGGCAAACGCTCCAGAAGACCAGGGTGGATAATCTCAAGGCGTACATCAGGCGCATCGCCCACAACGAGGCCATCAATCGCATCCGCCAGCAACATAAAGAGGTCATCCCCCTGCCCGTTGATGAGCAGAATGAAGTCAGCCAGGACTACACACCCCTGAGCCAGAGCGAGAGTATACTGGACCCGGTCACGATCTTTGAGCAGAAAGAGGCCATCGCAGAATGCACGCGCAAACTTATCACCCTGGTCATTCAGCTGCCACACCGCCAGCAACAGGCAATGATCTGCTCGCTCAAAGAGCGTCACGACGACCCGACGTCGCTCGCGCGCAGCTTTAAGCTGGCTGGAAAAGAGATCGCCAGCTATAACTGGCCCGGTGACAAGGTCGATGAGAACAGGCTGCGCGCCTCGCTCTCCTTTACGCGTAGACGCCTGCGTCGCTACTTCGTGGTCGCGTGATCGCTCATGCGACGCGACCACGCTTGAGGCTACGACCGCTCATCAAACTGGGGTTTGCGCTTCTCCAGGAAGGCGCGCATGCCCTCCTGCGCATCAGGAATTTGCGAGGCGGCCGCCATGACCTCCATAGCATACGAGTAGGCCAGCGGTTGCGGCATCTCCATCTGGGCGTAGAATGCCTGTTTCCCGAGCGCCTTTGAGAAGAAGCTTCCCCGCGTCGCAGCACTTAGCAGGCGGAGCGACTCCTCTTCTAACTGTTCAGGCAGCACCACGCGATTGACCAGGCCCCAATCAGCGGCGGTCTGCGCATCGATGGGATCGCCGGTCAGCAGCATCTCCAGAGCACGCTTGCGCCCGACGTTGCGACTGAGCGCGACCATAGGTGTCGTGCAGAACCAGCCCCCCCTACCACCCGGCGTGGCGAACGCGGCCTCCGTCGAGGCCACCGCCAGGTCACAACTCGCCACCAGTTGGCAGCCAGCCGCGGTCGCGATGGCATGCACACGCGCCAGCACAGGCTGAGGAATCTCCTGAAGCGTATTCATCATCGTTGTACAGGTCCGCAATAGTTTGCGCATAGACTCCAGGTCGCCATCGGCCATATCGGCGAAGTCATGGCCAGCGCTAAAGGCGGGGCCGTTCGCGGCCAGGATGACACCACGCGCCGGGCTTTCCCCCACTTCCCGCAGGGCCGTGGTCAGCTCCTGCATACATTTGAGGGAGAGGGCATTGCGCCGCTTTGGATTGTTGAGGGTAATGGTCGCGAACTGTTCTTCGTACGCGACCTCAATGAGTTCATAGCTCATTTTAGCGCCTCCTCTTGATAATACTCCTCAGCACCTACGGTGCTTCGCGGAATTTGATGTGTGGTGTGGTGCGGCAGGATGCCTCTGGCATCCTGCCGCACCACACCACACATCAAATTCCAAGGTATTTCTTTGTGTGAAAGAAAGGGACACCACCTGTTTCCCATATTATGCCATATGGGAAACAGGTGGTGTTGTACCTTATCTCAGCTATATGACTAGCCGGCACGCTTTTCGGCATAGTATGAGTAGTTACCGGGATAGACCCGCACCTGCCCATCCAGGCCGATCTCCAGAATCTTAGTGGCGATGTTATCAAGAAAGTAGCGGTCGTGCGATACCATCAGAACCGTGCCTTCAAAATCGAGCAGCGCCTCCTCCAGGACCTCGGTTGAGGCAATATCCAGGTTATTGGTTGGCTCATCGAGGAGTAGGAAGTTGGACTCTTGTAACATCAGGCGCGCAATCTGCAAGCGACTCTTCTGCCCCCCGCTCAGGTTACCAATAGGTGTTCGCACCTCCTCCACCGAGAGAAGGAAGCGACTCAAGAAGGCGATGGCCTGGCCCTCGGTGAGCTTTTTCAGACGGCGCACGAAGTCCAGGGGTGTGCTCTCAAAGGGTAGTGTCTCCTGCTCCTGTGAGTAGTAGCCGGTGACGACGCTGGCACCGATTTTCACCGTTCCCGTTGTCGCAGGTAGCAGGTCCATCATCGTCTTGAGCAGCGTTGTCTTGCCCGCGCCATTGTGGCCCACGATGCCGATGCGCTCGCCATAGAGAACGGTAAAGTCAAAAGGCTTGACGAGCAGGTGCCCACCGATCTCCTTGCTAAGCTGCTTGACCTCCAGCACGCGTTTGCCACTCCGCTCGCCATTGAGATCGACCTTGATCCGGTCGCGCTCAAAGATAGGTTTATCGACCGCCTCTTGTTTCAGCTTCTCGACGCGTTTGGCCATATACTCGGCACGGCCAGCGAACTTGGGATTCATCTTCGCCCACTCTTTGAGTCGGTGCATGCTGTGCTTGAGGCGGCGAATCTCCTTCTGCTCCACGGTATACTGCTCTTGCAAGCGCTGGAGCTGCCGCTCACGCTCGGCGACATAAGCACTGTAGTTACCTGCAAAGACCGAGATCTCGCCATCCTCTAGCTCATAGATCTTATTCACCGAGCGATCAAGCAGGTGACGATCATGTGAGATGATCAGCACGGTACCGGGGTAGTCACGAATATACTGCTCCAGCCAGGCCTTGGCGTGCAGATCGAGATGATTATCTGGCTCGTCGAGCAAGAGCAGATCTGGCATCTGCAAGAGAATGCGCGCCAAGTTGATAAGCTTCTTCTCGCCCCCACTGAAGGATTTCACCGGCAGTTTATGCTCGGAGAGAGGAAAGCCCAGGCCACAGAGAACTCCTTCGACGCGATGCTCAATGGTATAGCCGCCCAACGCATCGTAGCGCTCCTGCGTGACGCTATAGTCAGCGAGAATGCGCTCCATCCGCTCAGGATCATCCATAGTCTCCACACTGGACATCTGTGCCTCCAGGCGCTTCATCTTCGTGGATAAAGTCTGTAACTCAGGGCTGCTGGTCGCGACTACGTCAAAGACGCTCTGCTCTAGCTGAGCCTCGTCGATCTCCTGCTGGAGATAACTGATGGTCAAATTGCGCTTGCGAGAGATCGTGCCGGACGTTGGATCTTCACGGCCACAGAGCAGTTTAAAGAGGGTTGACTTGCCACTGCCATTCTCACCGACGAGGCCGATACGCTCTCTCTCTACAATTTCAAGATCAATATCGCGAAAGACGGGATTGCCACCATAGTCTTTGCGCACCTGGGAAAAATTGACTAGCAACATAGGTAGGTGTCTCCTTCTGAACAGAAAAACAGGGCAGAAAAAATGCCGTGATGGGTAAAAACAGAGGGTAACCTGGCAGGCAGAAAACTACCTATGCAGAGAAGGGAGCGCACACAGTGAGCTTATGAAGAGAAAAACAAGGGGGAGGAAAAGCAGCACACAGAGGAATATCTAGGCTATGCTTAGCCGTTGCACAATGGCAACGGGCATACCCTTTTATCCACGCTACGATTCCGCCGCATAAGCAGAAGCGCCAGGCTTATGCGGCAATATCATGCGATTGATATTTACCTGGAGGAGATGAGACCTGGGTGTAGTCCACCAGGTCCGACATTGGATAGCTCATACATATATCGTAACATACACGCCAGCGCATGGTCAAGCTATTATTCCTTCGCGCCTGCGGCGCTCACATGTTGCTTGAAGCATACTGGCACTTATTGACACGGCCTTTTAGCGCGTGCTAGACTGCACACAACCACGATGATTGCCGCCTGGAAAGTAAAGGTCTTATCATGCTTATTGAGCAGCCACAAGCTATTCGTACTGTATTCTTCGACGCGGGCTTCACACTCCTTCAGCCCACCCTCTCGACGCCCGAAATCTGTCACCATGTGGGGCATAGTCTCGATCTACATATCCATATCGATGATGTCAAAGAGCGGATGCAACAGGCCGAGGGTTACTTCCACCATCACCAACGCCTCAATCGCCATATCTGGGCCAGTGAGCAGGGTATTATCGACTTCTGGACCGGGTACTATATGAATTTGCTGCGCCCCTTCGTCGAAGAGCATGACGAGAAGCGGCTCTACCAGCTTGCGCATACCATCACGCGAGAGTTTGACAAGCCCAGCAACTGGCAGCTCTATAACGATGTTTTGCCTGTACTGGAGGCACTGCAAGCCCATAAATATACCCTGGGCATCATCTCGGACTGGGGATCAGCCCTTAACACCATCCTCCACACACTGCGGCTCTCGCAGTACTTTGATTGCGTCCTCATCTCCGCGACCACCAGGCACGCCAAGCCTTCGCCCATGCTCTATGAAGAGGCCCTGGCACGCGCCAACTCCATTCCAGAGTTCTCAGTGCATATCGGCGACACCTATGTCCAGGATATCCTGGGCGCCCGCTCGGTAGGCATCACGCCGGTCCTGCTGGACCGCCACCACAAACTCCATTCGCATCAGGTTGATTGTCTCGTAGTCACTTCCCTCTTTGAACTGCTCGATCACTTGGAGGTTCCCCACTCATGATCAATTTCGCCACTAAACGCAGCAACCTGCTTCTTACCGGTCTTGCGCTGGGGCCACCGCTATGGCGACCACGCTCGTAGGCTATGTGAGGCGCGAGGTACAACGACGCGGATATCCATCCTGGGAAGAGTGCCAGTGTGACTTTAAAGCCAAACAGGCCTTCTTCCAGGTCTTTCATAGCCGGCACCAGTGGCGCGGCGCCACGATTGTCACCCAGGAATGGGGCGCGCACCTGGTCAATCCCGCGCCATGGCTCCGCCGCCTGCTCCATCATAGCTCGCAGGCGCTTGCGGTCCTGAACATGGGTAACCACTATGTCGAGCGCGTCACGCTCAGCCCCCAGGAGGCGCACCAGTTTGTCTACGCCATACAGGGAAAAAGTATGGGAGAACAGGACGACGAGAGCCAGGAAATAATGGAGAAGCGCCAGCTTATCTGGCGACGCGAGGTCCTGCATGTCCCCAGCCATCCCTTTGACGCCTATATTCACCGCCTCTATCCCCTGCCAGTGACGAAGAGTCAGCAAGAGATAAGCGCGGGCCTACCAGTGCTCTGGGATCGCGCCAGCGACACACCCATCACGGTCGAGGGCACGCTACTTGATACCCCCCTGGGGACGCGCATCGACTATATTGGCTGGACCCCATCGCAGGTGGCATATTGTACAGCGCGCCTGGAAGCCACGCAAGAGTAGCACCATAAGATTGCTCTCCACGCCTGGCTTTCAGCATACCGAGGAAAGGCTATTTGATCTCGCGCACGACCTCAACGCCGTTGAGCCGCATATGATAGAGGAAGAGCAGGTGCATAAAATCGCCATTATGCGGGAGAGCGCCAACCTGTTGCGCAGTCTCTACGGACATATCATAAGTCTGCACGGCATTTTCGGGAACAATCACGCGCAGGGAGCGATTCTGAGCATTGGCGTGCAGCTTCAGGTGCAGGGCCATCTGGTGAATACAGAGATCGGTACAATCGCCAACGATTACGGCCACGCTCAAATCGGGATGCTCGCTTAGCCAGGCCCCCAGTTCGGTGTTGTGGAAGGCATTGAGCGAGTTTTTGTGGATGACCGTGTAGAGGTCGGCGGCGGGAAGCTCCAGCAGCTCAGGAATGGTCTCGGCCTCGGTAGTACCTACCTGGCAGTGTGGAGGAAAATTCGCGAACTCTGGGGCATCCTCCGGATGGCAGTCCTGGGCCAGCACAAAGTTGCGCACGCCAATGCCAAAGGCCCCCTTGATGGCCGCGGAGACCGCTGGAATGATGGCCTTAACGCGTGGACTGGCCAGTGCCCCCTCGTGGCAGAAACCATTGATCATATCCACGCTAAAGAGGGCCAGCCGGCCTTTTTGCGCCTCGGTCACAAAATCACCCCAGGCAAGCGAGGGCAGCTCGCGCTCCCAGTTGACAAGTTCCTGCAGGAAGGGAGTTGCCTGTTCAATAAAGTTCTCGGGAAGAGTGGATTGAGCCATGCTCGTCTATGCCTCCTATGCATTTTTACGTAACGCTATGTGCTCGTTCTAAGCTGACCTCTCGCGCCTGTCTATTGATGGTGTTGTGCTTGTGGGTAGCCTGCGGCTACCCACAAGCACAACACCATCAATAGAACTTATAGCTCGTGCTCGGCCGCCGGGTTAAAGCGGTACAGGCGGGCAGGCCGGTGTGTGCCCTCCATCTTTTTCGCGCCCGTGTCTTCCAGAATACCAGTTGAGAGGATTTTCTTACGAAAGTTCCGCTTGTCCAGCTTTTTATGCAGAATGATCTCGTAGACGCGTTGCAGTTCACGCAGCGTAAACTGCTCTGACAAGAGGTTAAAGGCAATTGTGGTGTATTCGAGCTTGCCACGCAGGCGGTTAAGCGTGTACTCCAAAATCTGCTGATGGTCAAAGGCCAGCGGCGGTAGGTCATACACCGGAAACCAGTCGACATCTACCGCATCACTCGCGGCCTTGACCTGGAGGCGCTCCGAATCCAGCAGGGCAAAGTATACGACGGTGATGACCCGCGTACGTGGATCGCGCCCAGGCTCGCCAAAGGTATAGAGCTGCTCCAGGTAGACATTCTCTACCTGCGTCTCTTCTTGTAACTCACGTTTGGCCGCATCCTCCAGAGATTCGTCGATATTGACGAAGCCACCAGGAATAGCCCACATGCCCTCGTACGGCCATGATCGCCGCTTGACAAGCAGTACTTGCAGATCCTTCTGCCGTAGGCTCATCATGACAACGTCCACGGTGACCGATGGACGCTCATACTTGCTGGCATCATATTTATGCGCCTCGGCCTCGCTCGTTGCCACTACCTCCCGCCCCTGAGGCTCATCATGCCCGCTTTCTTGCAGCCCATTACTTGCTGTACTTTGCTCTTCCATCTGTCTCACTTCTTACGGTCTTCTGGTGTATAATACTGTTATACAAACTCGACACTCAATCTCCTGTTACACCCTCTACACCAATGAGCGCTCCCTTCGAACAGGCAGCAAGTCAGCATATGATCCATTAGTGTAGAATATACACTAATAGTACTGTAAATATGAGCACCTGTCAAGTAGGCATAGTTTTCACCTACGCCGGAGGACAAGCCCAACCAGGAGGTAACGACATTGTTCCTCGTCCCTCGCTGTGCTATACTGCACATGCGCACCAAACAGATGTTCATATTTCGGGGGAAGCGAGGAGATCATGTCCGAAGTCGAGCTGCAACAAATCGGCTCTTATCCCATCACCACCACACTTCATACCGGCCCAACCAGCACCACCTACCTGAGTCAGCAGCGCAAAAAAACGCTCCTCATCAAGAAGTTCCATGCTCCTCTCAGCGACACACAGGCGCAAGAAGCCTTTCTCGCACGCGCCAAACAGCTAAAAAAGCTGATCAACCGCAATATTATCAGAACCGTGGACGCGGGCCTGGATGGCAAGCACCCCTACCTGGTCATGAACTACCAGGCGGGGCAGAGCATTCGCGAGCGGTTTGCGCCAGGGAAACAATACGCTCCCGATGAAGTACGCTTGGCGATCTCGCGGAGCGCCTCGGCTCTGAGCTACGCCCATACCCATCACGTCATTCACGGCAATCTGTATCCCGAGATCCTGCTGATGAGCGAGAATAGCGAGATTCTCCTGACCGATTTCGCGCTTCAGCTTCCTACGCCCGATGCTCCCTTTACGCCTGAGCCAGGGGCACTCCTCTACATGGCACCCGAACACTTGCGAGGTACGCCCGACGATGCCAGCGACCAGTACGCCCTGGCGGTTATGCTCTACGAATGGCTCTGCGGGCGCCGTCCCTATGAGGCAACTGAACGCGATGAACTCCTACGCCAGCAGGAAGAAACCGCTTTCCCTATGCCCAGCACGCTAAATCCTAAGATTACACCTTATATCGAGCATGTCCTGGTACGCGCGCTTGAGCGTAAACCCCGGGAGCGCTTTGGCCGCATTCAATCATTGGCTGATAACTATATTCGCGCCCTGATGCACCAGCCGATCCAGGAGGCCACGCCCCTGGCCCCCGCCAGATCCATCTTGACGACACCACCACCGACACCAGTGGCCCCGGAACCCATACCTGAAGAGCCCGCTCGGACACCGCTGCTGGCGAACCCGCCAATGCACCAATCAGTCAACAAGCAGAGCGAGGCACAGGAGCCAGCCCCCGCAACGTTACGCATCACGCGGCGCAAGCAGAGCGAGGCCGAGGCAACTGCCGAGGCGGCCAGGCCAGCCGCGATTCCCCACTCGCTGCCGCTTACGACCATGGCCAGTACGCCCGAACCCAGGCAGCCTGCCGAGGACGAAGGCGAGAGTTCGGAAACCGCCAGGCTCTATCGCCAGATTACGGCCGATCTCTGCCAGGGCGGCGTGCTTTCGCGACGCCTGCCAGGCTATGAAGAGCGCCCGGCCCAGATCGAGATGGCGCGCACCGTGGCGCGCGCCCTCACACAGAACATTCCCGCAATCATCGAGGCCGGCACCGGTACGGGTAAGTCTCTGGCCTACCTGGTTCCCGTCGTACGCTCTGGCAAGGTCGCCATCATCAGCACGGCCAATAAGGCCCTGCAAGAGCAGCTCTTCTACAAAGATATTCCCTTTGTACAGAAGCACATTCAGCCCTTTGAAGCCGCCCTGGTCAAGGGTGTCAATAATTATCTCTGCATCGACCGCATGGAGACCGAGCGCGTCGGCATGCAGTTTTATACCAAAAACAAGGAGTTTCAGCGCCTGGTCGACACGGTCAATGATCCCGAGTCGACCTTTACTGGCGACTTCGAGACGCTGGACTTTCAGCTAGCAGGCGACGTCCGGGGTCGCATCGCCACGGATAGTGACCAGTGCGCCTGGAGTAAGTGTACCTATTTCTCTGACTGCTATGTGCGCCAGATGCGCGAGCGCGCCGAGCGAGCACAGGTCATCGTCGTCAATCATACGCTCCTGCTGCTGGACGCAGCCATGGGCGGCTTCTTGCTGCCTGAGCGCGACGTGATCATCCTGGACGAGGCCCACCATCTTGAAGAGGAGGCCACGCGCTCCTTTACGATTACCATCAGCCCGGGCCAGGTACAGACCCTGCTGGCCCAACGCATGCTCAAGGATCATAGCCAGGTCAGCCTGCAAGATGATGCCTTCCGCGCCGCGCAGAATATGTGGGTGAGCCTGGAACAGGTCGCCGATCCCGGCTATAAAGGGCGTATGAACTTAGAGCAACCACTGGAAGAGGGCCTGCGCCTGGCTTCCGCCCTCTCAGACCTGGCGGACTCTCTGCGCAAACAGCGCCCCAAGGACCTGCCAGAGAAAGAGGGGCAACTCTATGACAAGCTGCTCAAGCGGGTTCAAAACCTCTCCGAGAACGTGCGCACCGTCTTCTCGGTTGCGGAGACCGACAAATTTGTCTACTACGTTGACCGCGTAGAGGGGGGACGTGGAGGCGCGCTCCTCCAGGCCTCGGCCTCGCCCCTGGACGTTACCAGCTGGCTCAAGGAGCGCCTCTTCAATAAGTGCAACGTTATCTGCACCTCGGCAACCCTGGCGACCGTCAATCCGACGGCCTCCAGTCCCGAGGAACGCGCGGCAAACTTCCACTATTTCCGTCGCCGCGTTGGCCTGGAACCGGAGGAGCGTCCTGAGGTCCAGGAGAACATCCTGCCCCTGGCCTTTGACTACGAGAGCAATTCCTTGCTCTACCTGCCGCGCCACCTGCCCGCGCCCACCTTTGGTGATGGCCTGGGAGACTACCAGCTCGCCATCGCGCGCGAGATGTATTCCCTGGTCAGACTTTCGCAGGGGCGTGCCTTCCTGCTCTTCTCCAGCAAGCGCATGCTCGATTTCGCCTATGAAATAATGGAAGAGCACCTGCTAAACCTCAATCTCCCCTGCCTCAAACAGGGCGAGATGACGCGCATGGAACTCACGCGGCGCTTCCGCGAGGAGAAAGGCTCGGTCCTCTTCGGCCTGAAAAGCTTCTGGGAGGGCGTGGACATCGCGGGCGACGCCCTCTCCCTTGTCGTCATCGACAAGCTCCCCTTTGATCCACCCGACGACCCGGTCCACGAGGCCCGCGTCGCTCAGATGAAAGCCCGAGGCGAGAACTGGTTTGGGACCTATGTCTTGCCACAGGCCGTCCTGCGCCTCAAGCAGGGTATTGGCCGCCTGCTACGCACGCGTAGCGACACTGGCGTCATGGCCATCCTCGATACGCGCCTGCATACCAAGGGCTATGGCAAACTCGTGCTCAACGCGCTGCCACCCGCGCAGCGCTCATCCAACCTGCGTGACGTCCAGGGCTTCTTTAAAGAGAAGGCGCCAGTGGGATAGAGTGCCCCTCCCTGGTGCCTTCTCTTTCTGACATGCAATAAAGCTTATCAATTGATAGATATGCATCGTCATAAGCTCAAACGCCCCTAAAATACCAACGGTAGACAAAGCCTGCGCGAACAACTACAATAGAAAGTGCATTCCGACACGCGACACGTTGTTTTATTCTGATGGTACAGGGGAGTTCGCGCATGAGCAAAATTAAGATGCGATGCATCACCTGCGGCAAGTGGTTTCAGTCGGCAAATGCTAAAGAAGTAACTTGCCCCGATTGCACGCAGAAGGCTAGGAAAGAAAAATTAGCGGCGAAAAATGCGCCGCCCGCACCAGCTAACAGGCCTGTTGGCCCAGGCACAACACGTCAGACACCACCACCCAAACCGAAAGCTAAGCCTGAGCAAAGTGGTACCAGTCATTGGTTTGATGCCCTGGATGATATTAAGGTCGCAGAGCCCGACCAGCCAGCACGCCCCAAACCACAGCTACCCTCTGGACCACGCGAGACACAACATACACAACAGCCAAATGGCTTTAACGCACCACCATCGCCCCCATCTGCTCCTGGAGCGCGTCCGCAAGAGCACGGGCCAGGCGAGGCACATCACGGCGAGCGTGGATATGGCCAGCGCGGACCAGGAGGTTATCATGAAGGTGGCCAGCGTGGACCGGGAGGCTATCGTGAAGGTGGTCCGCGCGAGGGTGGATATAGCCGTGGCCCCGGTGGCTACCGCGAAGGCGGGTATAATCGTGGCCCAGGCGGTTATCGCGAAGGGTATCAAGGCGGCGGTCCGCGCGAAGGCGGGTATAATCGTGGTCCAGGCGGCTATCGCCAGGGCGGCGATCAGAGCCAGCCAGGCCCCTATGGCCAGCGCCCACGTCCTCCCTATGACAATGGCGCGGGACGTGGTCCCCGACCCGAGCGACCAGGACAGGGTCGTCCCATGCCCAATCGCCCTCTCAGAGGCAAGCCTGGACGCCCCGCAGCAGCAATCACTAAGCCCAAACGCGAAAAGATTCCGCCGCCTCAGCCCTTTGAGCCTTCGACCGAACAAGTGGAGAAGGTTGAGCAGCGCTATCTAGAGCTCGCGAAACCCTCGGAATATGATGGTATCCGCACCCAGATCGCCACCGAGGTAGGTATCCCCAAAAAAGCGGTCAAGAAAATTATAAAGGACCTGCGCGACCGTCAACATATGCCGAGCTGGTGGGAGGTACAGACCTATAAAGGGAGCAATGAAGAGCTGGAGCGCATCAAAGAGGCCTACCTGCCGCTACTCCCCATTCCCCCCGTTGGCGTCCATAAAATTCTTGCGGAGAAGCTCTCGGTCAAGCCAGGCGTCGTATACCAGGCCATTAAAGCCATTCGCCTGGAGATGAACCTGCCGCAGTATAACGATCCCTCACTGCATGGCGACTTTAACGCGAGTCACCATCAGCCAGCTAATGGGCAACAAAAGACAGGCGCAACCCAACAACCTGAGGGCACCACATCAGCTTCCACTCCCTCCGAGGAGGAAAAGCCAGCCGCCTCGGCGGAAGCCCCTGTCCCAACAGAGGCCCACGAACAGACGACAAACTAGCAAACAGCCAGAGTTATTCTGTGCGCGACTACCGCGAACGCGGTCCCGAGAGGGGGAAGCCAGCAGGCAACCCCCTCTCGCTTGCTACAAGCGTGCCACGGGTAGCCTATAGCGCGTATACTCATAGAGAATAGTACTGTCTAATGGTCCTTTATATGTAGACGCGTGCGCTTGCCCCCGAATGGGGGTTAGCAGCGTTGTGCCACTATGTAGATGCGTGCGTTGTGCCCTTGAGGGTATTCAGCAGCGTCGTGCCACGTTGAAAGGTTGATAAGTTTGATGGAGAATTGCCTCTTCTGTAAAATTGTCACGGGCGAGATACCGAGCAAAATTGTCTACCAGGATGATCATGTCGTCGCCTTTGAAGATATTCATCCCCAGGCCCCCGTACATCTCCTGGTCATTCCCACGCGTCATATCGCCTCTATGAGCGACATTCAGCCAGACGATGGTCCGGTCCTGGCCCAGATCTTTACCGTCGCTAAACAGATCGCCCACGAGCGCAAGTTGGAGGATGGCTACCGCTTCGTCACCAATGTAGGCCCTCATGCAGGACAATCCGTACTTCACCTGCATTTCCACCTGCTTGGCGGCAAGCCAATGGGTTGGCCACCCTTTCCTCCAAGATAAAGGAATTGTTCATGCGTATTGCAATTGACTATACCGCGGCCATCAGGCAAGGGGCAGGCATTGGCACCTACGTCCGTCGCCTGGTGGACGCGATGCTTGATCAGGACACCACCAACGCGTATACACTTTTGACCAGTGGGCGCCCAACGCAGGAGCAACCATTCCCAGAGGGAGGGCGAGTGCGTGGACGCAGCGTGCTCATCCCGGACCGCTATCTCAATATTCTCTGGTATCGCTGGCGCGTGCCACTCACCGCGACCCTCTTTACAGGCGCCGCAGATATTTATCATGGCCCAGACTTTGTGCTACCACCACTTCCCAAGAAGACGCGCAAGGTCGTCACCATTCATGATGTAGCCTTTCTTGAGCACCCCGAATACGCCGCTCCTTCGCTGTCTGCCTACTTAAAAAAAGTTGTTCCCGAGGCTCTGGAGGAGGCGGATGTCATTGCTACGGTCTCGCACGAGGTCAGCCGTACACTCATTAAACATTTTCAGGCCCCGCGCGAAAAGTTGACCGTGATTCCTAATGGCGTTGGCAGCTACTTTAAGCGCGTCACCGATCCTGTGCTGCTTGAGTCCACGCGCAATAAGTTTGGCCTGAAAGCCCCCTTTCTGCTGGCCGTGGGAACCCTGGAGCCACGCAAGAATCACCTGGGCCTGATCAAGGCGTATTATCAGCTCTACCAGCAAAAGAAGGCCCCCGCGATGCTGGCGATTGCAGGCGGGAAAGGCTGGCTCTACGACGAGACACGCGAACTGGTGCAGCAACTCAAACTAGAGAAGCGCGTGCGTTTCCTGGGCCGTGTGAGCGACCTGGAGCTGGTACACCTGTATAGCATGGCGCAGATCTTCGCCTTTCCCTCGTTCTTCGAGGGCTTTGGCATTCCGCCGGTTGAGGCCATGGCCTGTGGCGCGCCTGTTATTACCTCCAATATCTCCTCCCTTCCCGAGGTCGCGGGTGATGCCGCGCTCCTCGTCGATCCCCATAATATCGATGAGCTTGCACATGCCATCGCACGCCTGAGCGGTGACGAACAGTTACGCAATGACCTACGCCAGAAGGGCTATGCGCAGGCCCAAAAGTTTACCTGGGAGCAATCAGCCCGTAAAATGCTCTCAGTATATCAACGCCTCTATGAGGGGAAAACCAATTTCTCAGACGAGGACGCCCTTTCATGAAAATAGGTATAAACGCGCTTTTCTACCAGCATCCCGCATCCGGGACTGGACAATATATGTTCCACCTGCTCGATGCGCTCAGCGCCATCGATCGTCAGAATGAATACGTCCTTTTCGGGCCTCAGCCAGCCAGCAATACGACTTCATCCTATCCCTATGTTGTGCAACCCGTGCCAGCCTTCGCGCAGCGCAACGAGAACCTGCGCAAAATCTTTTGGGAGCAGGTGACGGCTCCGACCGCGGCGCGCAAAGCCAGGGTCGATGTGATGCATGTCCCCTATTTCGCGCCACCGCTCCTGCCACGCGTGCCTACGGTTGTCACTATTCATGACGTCATTCCCTTGCGTCTCCCGGCCTACCTGCCCAACAAGAAGGTCCAGGCGTATATGAACCTGGCTGCCAGAGCCGCGCATAACGCGACCGAGGTGATTACGATCTCCCAGCATGCCCGGCAAGACATTATTGAGGTACTCAAAATACCGGAGGAGCGCATTCACGTCATTTACCAGGCTGCTGGCGAGCAGTTCCAGCCCATTCGTGATCCCGAAGTGCTGGCTCGGGCCAGGGAGCGCTATGGCCTCAACGAGCGCTATATCTTCTACCTGGGGGGAATCGACCAGCGTAAGAACGTTCCGCAACTGGTGCGCGCCTTCGCGCAACTCTATAAGCGACTGGGGGATCCCGATTTACAGCTCTTTATCTCCGGTAATCCCGATAAACAGAGCGGGCCTTTCTTCCCCGATCCACGTCCCGTGGCTCGCGAGCTGGGAATCGAGAAGCAGGTCATCTGCCGCTTTGTCGAAGATGAAGATAAGCCTACTATCTATAGCGGGGCCAGGCTCTTTGCCTTCCCCTCGCTCTACGAGGGCTTTGGACTCGATCCCCTGGAAGCCATGGGCTGTGGCGCCCCGGTGGTATGTTCCAATCGCACCTCGCTGCCCGAGGTGGTGGGCGATGCCGCGCTCCTGATCGATCCAGACAACCTGAATGAGTTCGTGGATGCCATGTATCGCGTCCTTACTGATGAAACCCTTCACGCCGACCTTAGCGCCCGCTCGCTTGAACGCGCCAAAGCCTTTAGCTGGCACACAACAGCGACACAGACGCTCAACGTCTACGAGCAGGCCTACAAACGCACCCACCTTAAACAATAATTACCTAGCAAACAAAAAAGAGAAATAGATATGCGTGTACTGATGATCTCAAAGGCCCTCGTTGTGGGGACCTCACAGAAAAAGCTTGAGGAACTGGCGAAATGCCCAGGCGTCGAGCTGACCCTGGTAACGCCTCCCTACTGGCTTCATGATGATGGCAGTAAGCTAACCCTTGAGCGGCTCTACACCAGCGGCTATCACATAATCGAGACGCCCATGCGCTTCAATGGTCGCTACCACCTGCACTATTATCCAGAGCTGGGCAAGATCATGCGCGAGGTGCGACCAGACATCGTCCATATCGACGAGGAAGCATACAACTTCGCCACCTACCACGCGATGCGCCTGGCGGTCAAGCATAAGGCACGCCCCCTCTTCTTCGCCTTCCAGAACCTCTACCGCGAGTATCCTCTCCCTTTCCGCCAGATGGAGCTTTACAACTATAAGCACGCCACCACGGCCCTGGCGGGGAACCAGGATGCCGCCGATGTCTTGCGACGTAAGGGCTACAAGGGCAGCCTGCATGTCATTCGCCAGTTTGGCATTGACCCAAGCATCTACCAGCGTACGCTGCCTCCACGAGAGCATAAAGCGAGCGAACCCTTCCTCCTTGGCTATGTGGGGCGTCTGGTCGAGGCCAAAGGCCTGCCTACCTTGATTGAGGCCCTCCCCAAGCTTCCTGACTACTGCCAGGTCGTCTTTGTTGGGGTCGGCCCCATGCGCGAAGTCCTGGAGAAGCAGGCTGCCGAATTGGGCGTTGCCGAGCGTGTCACCTTCAAGGGGAGCCTACCCAGCTATGAAATTCCCCGCGTGATGCAGGAGATCGACGTTCACGTCCTCCCCTCGCTGAGCCGCCCCAACTGGACGGAACAGTTTGGCCGCGTCCTGATTGAGGCCATGGCCTGCGAAACTCCGGTTATTGGCTCTAGCTCAGGCGAAATTCCCCTGGTGCTTGGTGATGCTGGCCTGGTCTTTAAGGAGGGTGACGCCGATGCGCTAAGCGCCTGTGTGCGCAAGCTCCTGGATGACCCCGCCCTCTACAAAGATCTCGCCAAACGCGGTCGCCAGCGCGTGCTTGAGAACTATACACAGGAGCAGATCGCGAAACAGACCTATGATGTCTACCAGGAGATGCTGGCAACATCCGTCTAGAAGGGTATGGATGTGCGATGATCGTGGCGAACGCCCGGCCATCGCACATCCATACCCTCCTAAACGCAAATAACCTCTTCCCTATGCTCCTATCAGAGGCACAATTTCCTTATTTTCTACCAACCAGGCAAGAAAAAGCTTTTCTTACCCTTGTATGCTTTCTTGGCCCTATGTTATACTTGCTCTAATAAGGTGATGTTGCCTTACCCCTGGGCTAAGTTGCTCATACTCCGGTGCTGCCCATACGCAAGGTCAGAGCCTTGCGCACTCAACCTTCGCCTACAAACCAGACCAGCCCCTCACAAGGGAACTATGCACAGCTTCACAGCAATGACTACGACGTTCGCTGTTTGATCGTCGCTACAAACAGGCTCCAACGCAGGTGCCCAGTACCCTCTTAGACCATGATTATCTATTTGGGAGGACACTGCATGCAGCACGAACACACCGCACAACACACGACCTATCCGCTCTATGATCCTCGTTGGGAACATGATGCATGCGGCACCGGTTTTCTCGCCCGGCTTTCCGGCGAGGCCGATCATGCCCTCGTGCAAACAGCTCTAACAGCACTTACACACCTTACCCATCGTGGAGCACAGGATGCTGACGCCGAGACAAGCGATGGTGCAGGCATCCTGACGCAAATTCCCCTGCCACTTTTTTATGCCGAGCTAGAACGGCAGCACATCTCTCCTTCCTCTGTTCAAGATCTCGCCGTAGGCATGTTTTTTTTACCCCAACAGGAACGCGCGCCCCAGGCCTATGAGCACAGTCGCCAGATCATTATGCAGACCTTACAAGAAGTGGGCATACCGGCGCTTACCTGGCGCACGCCTCCCATCAACTACGCCATCCTGGGAACCCGCGCACGCGCCTCGGCTCCAACCATCAGCCAGGTCATCATCTCTCGTCCCGAACAACTTGATCTTGAAGCGTATGACCGAGCGCTTTACCACGCACGGCGCCTTATAGAACAGCGTCTTGCACAGGCAAAGCTTGAGGATTGCTACATCGCCTCGCTCTCACGCAACACCATCATCTATAAGGGCCTCCTGGCCCCAACCAGCTTGCGAGCTTCTACCTGGACCTGGTTGATCCTGACTATGTGAGTGCGCTGGCGGTCTTTCATCAGCGTTATAGCACCAACACCCTGCCCTCCTGGCCGCTGGCCCAGCCCTTCCGCCTGCTCGCGCATAATGGTGAGATCAATACCATTCAGGGCAACCGGAACTGGATGCAGGCCCGCGAGAAGACGCTGGCATCCCCACTCTGGCAGGAAAAGATCGCTGACCTTCTACCCGTCATTCCCGCCACAGGCAGCGACTCGGCTCAGCTTGATAACGCGCTTGAGCTTCTGACACATTCTGGTCGTGACCTGCTACATAGCGCGCAGATGCTTGTGCCTCCCGCCTGGGAGCAGGATACCGAGTTTGACGAGGCCCAGCGCGCATGGTGTGAATATCATGCAGGCCTGGTGGAACCCTGGGATGGACCCGCCGCCCTGGTCTTTAGTGATGGGCGCATCGTGGGCGCCGCGCTGGACCGCAATGGACTGCGTCCCGCCCGCTATACTCTGACTCGTGATGGCTTACTTATCGTCGCCTCTGAGGCTGGCGTGGTCCC
Organism: Ktedonobacter sp. SOSP1-85; assembly: GCF_016587415.1. Lineage (GTDB taxonomy): Bacteria > Chloroflexota > Ktedonobacteria > Ktedonobacterales > Ktedonobacteraceae > Ktedonobacter. The sequence continues at coordinate 2,111,619 of NZ_BNJI01000001.1, forward strand.
ATGTGATCCAGAGAATATCGCCGAGAAGGGCGGCCTGGGGCCCGGCGAGATCATCGCCGCCGACCTGGTCGCGCATAAAGTGCTGCATAACGCCGAGATCAAGAGCGACCTGGCGCAACGCCAGCCCTATCACCAATGGCTGGAAGATCATCTCCTGCATCTCGCAGAACTGGAAGCGACCTCGTCAGACGAGGTAGGCAGTGATCCCGAGACGCTCTTCACGCATCAGCAGCTCTTTGGCTATACGCATGAAGATGTCGAAATGGTGCTCAGGCCAATCCTGGCTGAGAATAAAGAGCCAACCTGGAGCATGGGCGATGATGCCCCGCTTGCCGCGCTCTCTACCATCTCGCGCACCTTTTCGGATTACTTTCGCCAGCGCTTTGCCCAGGTTACCAATCCTCCCATTGACCCGCTCCGCGAGCGCATTGTGATGTCCCTGGATAGCTACCTTGGTCCTCGCCAGAGCCTGCTGACAGAGACTCCCGAGCACGCACGCCTGGTCCGTCTCACCTCGCCGATTCTGGACGAGAAGCAGTTGAGCATTCTACGCGATACCACCCAGAGCCACCTGCGCCCCGCAACCCTGAAGACCACTCTGGATATTACCCATCCAGACAACACTGTCGAGATGGCGCTGGATCGCCTGGAACAGGAGGCGCTCGCTGCCATTGAGAATGGCGCAACCCTCTTAGTCCTGAGTGACCAGGACGCAACCCTGGAGCAGCCCCCTCTCCCCATGCTTATCGCGGTTGGCGCGGTTCACCATGCCTTGATCAAACATGGGCTACGCGCACGCGTCTCGCTGATCTGCGAGACCGGCACAGTCTGCGATGTACACCAGATTGCGGTCCTGCTTGGCTACGGCGCTGAAGCCGTCGTCCCCACCCTGGCACTGGCAAGCGTACGCGCGCTGGCTGGAGAACGCCGCCTTGAGCACATCACGCCCGAGGAGGCCGTGGCACGCTACCGGCACGTGATTGAGGATGGACTGTGCAAGATCATGGCACGTATGGGTATCTCTACCCTGCGCAATATCATTGGCGCGGGCCAGTTTGAGATCCTGGGCCTGGCTCCTGAACTGGTTGAGCGCTGCTTTACCGGCTCGGCGGCCCGCTACGGCAAGGTCTCCTTCGCCCAGGTCAATGCAGAGATACGCAAGCAGGTCGCGAAAATTCAAGAAGAGCAGCAGGTCCCGGCGGCGGGTCCAGCCGTGCGCAAGCGCAAGCTGGCCGACATGGGTCGTTTCCGCTTCCGTCGCGATGCTGAGTACCATGCCTATAACCCGCTCATCATTCGCGCGCTCCAGAAAGCGGCTCAGACCGGCCTGACAGAGGATTATCGCCAGTACACCGGTATGGTCTATCAGCGTCCCGCGACCAACCTGCGCGACCAGCTACGCTTTACCACTCGCCAACCTATCCCTCTGGCAGAGGTTGAGTCGATGGAGTCGATTCGTGCACGCTTCGTGGTCTCCGCGATGTCCGTGGGCGCGCTCAGCCCTGAGACGCATCGCACCATCGCCGCCGCCATGAATAGCATCGGCGGACGCAACAACACCGGCGAAGGTGGCGAAGACCCGGCCTGGTATCACGAGACGCTGGAGGGCTATCCCGTCAGCAGCAAGATCAAGCAGGTAGCCTCAGCCCGCTTTGGCATCACCACCGAGTACCTGGTACGCGCGGAAGAGATCGAGATCAAGATGGCTCAGGGTTCTAAGCCAGGTGAGGGCGGACAGCTTCCCCCCGCCAAGGTCACACCCTTTATCGCGCGCCTGCGCCATACCGAGCCAGGCGTCTCGCTCATCTCGCCGCCACCCCATCACGACATCTATAGCATTGAGGATATCGCACAGCTCATCTACGACCTGCACCAGGTTAATCCAACAGCCAAAGTAGGTGTCAAGTTGGTCTCCTGCCTGGGCGTGGGCACCATCGCCGCCGGAGTCGCCAAAGGCCACGCGGACTACGTGCTCATCAGCGGGAATGATGGTGGCACTGGCGCTTCGCCCCTGCAATCTATCAAACACGCGGGCATGCCCTGGGAGCTGGGATTAAGCGAGGCACAACAGGTGCTCGTCCGCAACGGCCTGCGTAAGCGCATCAAAGTACGCGTTGACGGTGGCTTCAAGACTGGCCGTGACGTAATTATTGGCGCGCTCCTGGGCGCGGAGGAGTTTGGCTTCGGCACAGCGGCCCTGGTCACTCTGGGCTGCGATATGGCGCGTCAGTGCCATCTCAACACCTGTCCAGCGGGCATTGCCACGCAGCGCGAGGATCTGAAAGCCAAGTTTACCGGGCGTCCCCAGTTCCTGGTCAACTACCTGACCCTGGTCGCTGAAGAAGTCCGTGAGTTCATGGCTCAGCTTGGAATCGCGCGCTTCGAAGACCTGATCGGACACACCGAGTTGCTGGAGAGCGCGCCGGATGCCAACATCGATCTTACCTCGCTCCTGGTTTCGCTCCCCATACGCTCCGAAGCCGGAAAGCGTATGCACGACGCGCCAGCTCGCGTTGAGCAGGAACTCTTAACGGAGGTTGAGAGCGCCCTGGATGGCGAGCGCAGCATCCTCACCCAGCATCCTATCGCCAACTATGATCGCTCCGTAGGCACCGTCCTGGCAGGCGAGATTGCGCGGCGCTATGGCAACGAGGGTCTGACGCGCAACAGCATTACCTGTACCTTCCACGGGGCCGCGGGCCAGAGCTTTGGCGCGTTCTGCATGCCCGGCATGCGTCTCATCCTCAATGGCGAGGCCAACGATTATGTTGGCAAGAGCATGACTGGCGGCCAGATCGTGATTCTCCCGCCTGCGGAGGCAGCCTACGAAGGGCACAAGAACACGATCCTCGGCAACACCGTGCTCTATGGCGCAACAGGCGGTCAGCTCTTCGCGGCGGGTCGCGCGGGCGAGCGTTTCGCCGTTCGCAATAGCGGTGCGCTGGCGGTGGTCGAGGGCGTGGGGGCGCATGCCTGTGAATATATGACTGGTGGTATGGTAGTGGTCCTGGGTGAGACAGGACCCAACTTTGCCGCTGGCATGTCCTCAGGCGTGGCCTACGTGCTCGATATGGATGGCTCCTTCCCCACGCGCTGCAACGTGGCAGCCGCGCAACTCGCACGCGTGCAGGATCCCCAGGAGAGCGATGCTTTGCGCACCGTCATCGACTGGCACGCGCGCAAGACGCATAGCAGCCACGCGCAGCGCTTGCTGGAGCAGTGGGAGTTTGTCCTGCCACGCATCTGGCGCGTCCAGCCTGAGAACACGCACCAGAACGCTTCCCACTTTGTGGGCGGGCGCGAAGAGATGCAGAATCGGATCGCCACCAAATAACACACCTCCTACTCTCCCTGGTTGATCCGCGAGAGGATGAGCATTTGCTCATCCTCTCTTTTCTTTTCCTCCGGTACGATCCGCTGAAAGTTTTCTCCTTACAACCATTTTGGACTTCTGCCGTTATACAATAGAGGAATAAATGTTTAGCCTGCCACCGCGCAGACCAGCATGCAGCGAGATTAACGACAAAGATATGAAGCCAGAGAAAGATTATTATGCCGTTCTGGGTGTGGCCCCAAGCGCCACACCAGCCGAGATCAAGGAAGCCTTTAAGAAGCTGGCCTTACAATATCACCCCGACCGCAATAAGAGCGCGGACGCCAACGAGCGCATGAGCGAGCTCTTGAAGGCTTATCAGGCCCTTAATAATCCGGAAGAACGCAAGAATTATGACGCCCAACGCAAGCGGGGGAACAGCGCCACAACCATCCCAGGACAGGCCAGAAGTGCATACACGCCTGGAGGGGCAGCCCGTGGCAATAAGCACGAGGTCTCGCCGGGTGCCAGGCGAGATCGCCAGCGTCACTATGCCTTCCCCGCCTACAGGGTTGGTGAGCCAATGGTGGTCGATCTGGGAGAGATGAGTTATACCCTCTCTTCAGACGAGGCCCTGACCCTGGTTGAGCAGGGGCTGTTACGTGGCAATGCCCCACGCCGTCCCACGGATGATGAGTTTTACTGTCACCGCTGTCACCATCACTGGAACCACTCTGGTCACAAAGGAGAGCTGCCCCAGGCCTGCCCAAAATGTCACGCGCGCGACTGGCAAGAATATCTGTTGCTGCGCTGTAGCCACTGCAAGGCTATTTTTGAAAGTGAACAAATTCGCTACGAGATCGGTGCATATGCCTATAGCAAACCACATCACACCAGGGATGATCGCTGCCCTCCCTACGAGCTCTTCCCCCTCTGTCCCTATTGTGGGCAGTCACAGTGGTGCCCGGCGGAAAACCACCGTGTAAGCACGCTACGCAAAAAATTGGAGACCCAGCGCCTCGTCTGGATTAGCGCTATCATAGTGTTTGTCGTCGTTGTAGGCATCATGGCCCTGGGTTTTCTTCACTAAAACCAAACAGGACCAATGAGGGACCAGGCCAGGCCAAATTTTGTGGATGCTACAATGCCTTTTATACTGTCATAGAGTATTTGCTTGACACATTTATTTTTTCGATTCATCGTCCCGAGTGGCTTCGCGCACTCATCCTCAGCACAGGAGGCGTACCGTGCAGACCTTACTACCGAACGGTGTCTATCCCCCGCTACCCACCTTTTTCGACACCCAGGAGAACCTGGACCTCTTCACCTTGCAGAGGCATATGCGAGCCCTCCAGGAGAGCGGCATCGCGGGCTATGTTTTGCTAGGCAGCAATGGAGAAGCAGCCCATGTGACCTCTGAAGAGCGTGCTCAACTCGTATCCACAGCACGCGAGATGATGGATGAGAGCACAGACACGCTTCCCCTGATAGTTGGTTGTGGCGATCAAGCAACACGAACAACCATCGCCCATTGCCAGCTCGCGGCACACTCCGGCGCCACCATTGCGCTCGTCCTGCCGCCCTTTTATTTTCGTAGCCGTATGGATTCTCAGGCGCTACAAAAACACTATCGCGCCGTTGCCGACGCCAGCCCCATACCAATTTTGCTCTACAACATGCCCGCCAACACTGCCGGCCTCGACATGGACGTCAGTCTTATTTGCCAACTCGCCGAGCATCCAAATATCATTGGACTCAAGGACAGCAGCGGCAACGTCGCCAAAATGGCCAGCATCGTCGCCCAGGCCCCTGCGGACTTCAGTGTTTTCGCCGGGAGTGCCAGTTTCCTGCTACCCTCCCTGGCGATTGGCGCTGCTGGCACCATTGCGGCGCTGGCCAATATCTTTCCCCACGAGGTCTGCCTGGTACAGGCCCTCTTTGAGGCAGGGCAACTGGAGGAGGCACGCGCGCTCCAGGCGCGCCTGATTCCCGCCAATACGGCAGTAACCACCACCTATGGCGTCCCAGGCCTGAAAGCGGCCCTCGAGATCCTTAACGGCTATGGCGGGCGGCCACGCATGCCCCTGCAATCACTTAGCACCCCTGAACGCGAGCAACTATCGCGTCTCCTGGCAACTACGCCCATGGACGCAGCACACGTGTAGCCAAAATTAAGCCGTAATGGCCCGAGGCTGGGAACGACACTGCGTCGTCGTCCCCAGCCTCGTTCGCTGCGTCGGAGCTACAATAAAGCTACTGTACGGTATAATTAACTTTCTGTGCCAATTGCTTATCGCTACAGGCGGTCGAGGAGGCCCAGTAAATCTCCACGTGACCTTGCCCCTTGCCACCTGTAATAGCATAGGAGTACGTCCTGGTAGAGGTTGCCTTGACCGCGATAGGATAGGTAGCAAATTGCTGGTCGCCAATGTACCACTGCAAGCAGGCCGCCCCGCCCTTGCCCGCAGGCAGTCCAAAGGTCACATACATTTTATCGCCCGCCTGAAACGTGTCCCCTGGATTTACCGGCTTGGCAGTCTGCATATCCACCGAATGCGCCATCTGGGCGTCGCTGACGTATTGAGAAGCGGGATACTGCCCAGGATCTGTAGTGGGGGTTGGGGTTGGGGCCGTGTCCGTTGGCGTGGCCTGGGCATCTGGGGTCGGGGTTGTGCCACTCACGACTTGCTGGGGAGCACTTGTCGGGCTTGGTAACACCGTTGTCTTGTGATTATCATTTGAAGTCTGCGAAAACGCGGACGCAAAAACAAACACCAGTACCAATATGATCGCGCCGATGAATACACTGATACCAGCGATGGTCAAAGGCAGGCGCGACGAGCGCTGGGGAGCCCGTGGCTGAGCAACATTTGTTGAGGCCATCGAACCAGCCGGGCCATTGAAGCCTGGAGGAGAGGCATAGGGCTGAGGACCAGGGCGGCCATTGTTGGCAAAGAGTTGCTGCATTTGCGGGTTATAACTAGCCCCGCCAGCTCCTCCCCCTGGTCCCTGTTGCCACTGCTGCCCCGGCACAGGCTGTCCAACTGGCACGCCCGCAGCTGGCGGATACATACCGTTCCCCATTGGCGTGGGAGTTCCTGGCCCCTGCCCACCCTGCACTCTACCATCGTTCCCCTGATTTATGGCGGCGCCACAACGCGGGCAACTCGTGCGCGAAGGAGAAACGGGAAAACCACAATTCATACATCGCATAGATAAATCCTCTCGAAAAGCGTAGCCCCTTATGAAAGAGTGTTCATTTGATATGACGAAGCATCATCATATTTGTAATCATCAATAGAACTATGCGAGGCGACGGCCTCAGTTCGCCGTCTACTTGACACCTCTAGGCAGCACCTTTACAATACACTCATTGATAAAAGGTGATAGATCAAGTAAACATCCAGGCCACAGAGACCGTGGGATAGTTGGAAGCTAGGATAAAAACGTGACACAAGGCGTTAATGTAGAGCAGATACTGGCACCTCACTTGCCGCGCTTAAAAATGAGCCTGCAACACGCATGGGATGGGCATCAAGGACGAGAAAATGAGAACGACGCGTGGCAGCTCTTTCAGACGCTCATCGGCACACAGGATCACGATGAGTCATCCCTCACCGCGCGCTTTGAGCAGGTAGGACGCCGACTCGTCACCTATGATGAGAAGCTCGATACGCGACTGCAAGAGATCCAGAATTTTGTGGATGCCGCAGCCACCGAGATCAAGCACATCTTTCAGGAGCATCCCGAAGAACTTGTGACCACGCTTGGATACCTCTACCAACTACACAATAAAAGCGCCCTCGCACTCACACGAGGGTTCCAGCATGTCGTGGAAGAGCAGGCCAGGACCACCACACATTTAACGCAGCAACTTGAGCATCGCCTCCTCGCGCTTCAGCGGGTCAATGGCTACAGCAACTCTGCCATGGACCTGGACCAGACCCTCGAAAACACAGCACAAGTAATTGCCGAGGAGCTGAATGTCGATCTCTGCTCCATCTTCTTCTATGATGAGCTTCAACGTGTCCTGACCCTGCGTGCAACCAATGGACCACGTCCCCTGGGTGGTATGCACTTCATTCTGCGCCTGGGTGAAGGCTATAGTGGATGGGTCGCCGATAAGGGCCGCCCCTTGCACTCGAACGACGCCCTGGGCGACCCCAACTTCGCCACCGAGGCCCGCTCATACAGTACCCCCTACCGGGGCGTGATGGCGCTCCCCATCATCTTCTTTGGCACCGCCGAACGCCTCATCGGCGTCATCAGCGTGCAATCAAGCGAGCCGCGCGAGTTCACCCGCGACGAGGTTAACTTTGTCGAGGTAATTGCGGGCATCATCGCCATCAATATCGAGAATGGCCGTCTCTACGAGCAGACCGACGAGCAGCTACGCCGCAAGGTGCACGAACTCGCCACCATTCACCGCGTCTCCTATATCATCGCCTCCACTCTCAATCTGGAAGAGGTATTGCAGATTATCACCACGCAGGCCGTGCACCTCTCAGGTGCCGAGCGCTCGTGTATCTTTGAGCTCGATCCCGACCGGCGACGCCTGCATGTGTTGGCACACTATGGGCTGAATCCCGAGCAGGCGAGCAATCTCCAGATTGGCGTGGGCCAGTGTTGCGCCGGCCGAACCGTCCAGACCGGGCGTCCCAGCATGGCGGTGGACTGCTTCCATGCCGACGAGCATTGCTTTATTCATGATGACCCGACGCTCTCATCAGAGATCCACTCGGTACTCTGTGTCCCGCTTAAGGTTAAGCAGAAGGTACTGGGCTGTATCTGCATCTACAGTAGCCATCGTCACCTTCTCAGTCCTGAGCAGATGCAGCTCGTCGTTACCTTCGCCAATGAGGCCGCCATCGCCATCGAGAATGCGCGCCTCTACGAAGAGACCCGGCGTGGACTCGAACTGAAATCAGTGCTTCTGCGCGAGTTACATCATCGCGTCAAAAATAACCTGGCCACGGTCGCGGGTATTCTCTCGCTTCAGCGCCGGCGCACCAGGTCGCCCGAGGTACGCCATATTCTGGCGGAGAGCGTCAACCGTGTACAAGGCCTGGCCGCCACACATGACCTGCTCGCACATGAAGATGTCAGCGAGGCGCGCGTCGACGATATCGCGCGCAAGATTGTGGGCGTTGCTAACGCCAACCTTAGTCCGCCCGAGAAGCGCATCTCCTTCCAGGTCGAGACCTGTCCCGTGGTTATTCCTTCCCGGGCCGTAACCATCCTCGCCCTGGTCATTAACGAAATGGTTTCTAACGCGATTAAGCATGGCATGGCCGAAGTAACACGCGGCACCGTCATTATTCGCGGCTTCGAGGAAGAGGATGGATATGTCGCCATCCAGGTACTCGATAGCGGCAAGGGGCCATCAGCCGAGCAGGAGCAGCAGGAGGAGCCAGGCGAGAGCGGCGAGGGCTTGGGTCTCTCCCTTATCAAGAACCTGATTGGCGACCTCGGTGGCCGCTTTGCGCTGCGACGCGAGACCATCACCCGTCCCGCTAGCACCAAACAAGGCGAGCAAACCAGCGGGGAGACGGCGGAGTATACAGTTGCGGAGGTCCGCTTCCCACTCCGTCGCTCGCGCCCAACCTATGCCTTGAATAGTTAATCTCGTTGCAACTTCTTTCTATTTGGTGGTGTGCTGGGCCTCGCAGCCTGCGGCTGCGAGGCCCAGCACACCACCAAATAGAAATTGGAGAGAGTAGAGGCAAGAAAGATGCAGAACGAGTCTCCAGCGAAACACAGGATCCTGGTTGTCGAGGATGAGGCAGCCATTCAACAGGTTTTATGTTTCTTCTTAGAGCACAATGGTTTTGCAACGCAGGCCGCTTATAATGGGCAGGAGGCCATCAACCTTATTCCCCAGTTTCGCCCCCACCTGATCATCCTGGACCTGGTCATGCGCCCGGTTTCTGGCTGGGACGTTCTGCACTGGCTGCATAGCCATCAGACTAATCCCCCCATTCCCGTCCTCGTCCTCAGCGCTCTCGTTAATTTATCTGAACAACTCCAGGGCATCGAAGAGGGCGCCATCGAATATATTACCAAACCCACTCAGCCCAGCATTATTGTTGAGCGTGTGCGCACGATCCTCTCACTAACAGCAGAACAACGCCTGATGCTGCAACACAAACGCCTTGAAGAGCGACGCAAAATGCTTGAGCGGCTCCGCGCCAATCCCAGTGATCGCCTGACCTAAAACGGCTCGACGCTGCTAAAGCACGCGTCTACATATACACGTCATATGTAGACGCGTGCTTTAGCAGCGTCGGACAGAGCACAAAATCAATCTCTTTACGCCCCACGACTAGACGATCAGGGGTTGGCCACACGCCGTGCAGAAGCGATTATTAGCTGGATTCATCGTACCGCACGAGGCACACTGGTTCATGGGCGCCCCACAACGCGTGCAGAAGCGCATGTTGGGCTTATTATAATGCTGGCAATAATGGCAGGGATACATCGCCACCTGGCGACTCTCAGCCACAGAAGGAGCAGCCGGTTGCTGTGGTCGCACATAGGCACTGGTGTTTGGTTGAGCATAGTAGGGATTCGCTGGCGCGTTAGCTGCTGGATAGCTAGCTGCCGGCCCAGCTTGTAGTGAACTAAGCGCTTTACTGAGTGCATCCCCCATGTCGCTGGCGCGTTGATAGCGCTGCTGGGGATTTTTCGCCAGGGCCGTTAAAATGATATGCTCAATTGTGGCCGGGATATGTGGATTGAAAGATGTGGGACGCGGTGGTGGCTCATAGATATGGCTATGGGCCAGGGCGGGATAGTTATCGCCCCTGAATGGGGTATACCCCGTCAAAGACTCGAAGAGCATCACACCCAGGGCATAGATATCTGCGCGGCCATCCACGGAACCTCCCTGGCACTGTTCAGGCGACATATATTCAGGCGTGCCTACGCCAGCCCCCGGACGCGTCAGGTTGCTCTGCGTGACGGCAACAACCTTTGCAATACCAAAGTCAGAGAGGATTGGACGATCCGTATCCATGAGTACGTTCACTGGCTTGACATCACGGTGAATAATGCCCTGCTCATGTGCATAGGAGAGCGCGCTCGCGATCTGCGTAAAGATAGGAACGGCCTCGGTAATATCCATTACCAGCCCTTCACTATGCAACATATCAAGACGATTCTTCAGCGTCCCGCCTGTCACCAGTTGCATAACAATGTAGAGATGCCCGTTATATTCACTGGCATCATGAACTGTTACGATATTAGGATGGGAGAGGCGAGCAACAAGTTTTGCTTCTAGATTGAAACGTTCTACAAAGCTCCGGTCCGCGGCATACCAGGGCGGAAGCACTTTAATCGCAACCTCGCGATCAAGGTTCTCTTGAAATCCCTTATAGACGCGGGCCATGCCTCCCTGCCCAAGCTTGGCAAGAATGCGATAGTTGCCAAGCGTTGTTCCAATGAGATCGTCTTGCTCCATTGTATCGCAATGCCACGCAGGAATACATGCACCTTGTATACAAGAGGCACTTCGTGCCTACGTGGCAGTATCTATGTTCCTTCTGTAGATTTTTGTGCTGTACTACAACGTACCATGTTTCGCGCTCTCAAGCAAGAGAAGCGGGACTAACGCCTAGCAAAGACCAGGACCGTCTGTCCCAGCTGAATGCGATCGCCTTCCTGCAACTGATACGTCTGGTACTTATTCACCAGCTGCCCATTGACCTTCGTGCCATTCGCGCTGCCCTCGTCCTTCAAGGCATAGTTGCCATTGCCCATATTCACGATAGAAGCATGCAGACGTGAGACAGCCAGGTCTTCCAGGAAGATATCGCTCTCGCGGCTACGGCCAATGCTCAGGCTATCCTTGCGCACCTCGTAGATACGGCCAGGCTCTTTACCTTCCTCGACACGTACCATACCCAGGCCACCAGCCTGGCCACCGGGGCGAAGTACGGTTCTATCGGCATCGGAGGCAAACACGGTCTGATCCTGCTGCATCCCCGGGGTATTGGGTCCCGCGCCACCCTGTTGCCACGCGGGTGCCCCACCAGGCTGAGCACCCCAGGCCCCTTGCTGCGGCTGTTGTGGCTGAGATGCTGCCTGATTCCAGGAGGGATTGGAGCCACCAAAGGACGCAGGCGCGGACTGCGACTGAGGAGCCTGTGCTCCCCAGGGCTGTTGCTGCCCCTGGTTCCAGGCTTCCTGCCCCTGTTGCGGCTGCCCCTGGTTCCAGGGCTCCTGTGTGGCCGCTGGCGCGTTCCAGGAAGGCTGTGAACCCGCACCGGTCGCTGGATTGCCCCACTGATTAGCAGGCTGCGGAGCCGCGCTTGCTGGGGAGGCTCCCCAGTTACCTTGCTGCGGCTGTTGTGCGGCTGACGCCCCCCAACCCTGTTGCTGCTGTGGCTGTTGCGCGGCATCCCAGCCCTGTTGCTGCTGTGGCTGTTGCGCGGCATCCCAGCCCTGTTGCTGCTGTGGCTGTTGCGCTCCCCAACCTGCCTGCTGCTGCTGCTGTGGCTGATTCCAGGCGTTGTTCTCTCCGCCCTGGCCCCAACTCTGCTGCTGCTGTGGCTGCTGCGCAGCTGATGCTCCCCAGTTCTGTTGCTGTTGCGGCTGTTGCGCTCCCCAACCTCCCTGCTGCTGTGGCTGGGCCTGTGACTGGTTCCAGGCGTTGTTCTCTCCGCCCTGGCCCCAGCTCTGTTGCTGTTGCGGCTGTTGCGCTCCCCAACTTCCCTGCTGCTGCTGCTGTGACTGATTCCAGGCGTTGTTCTCTCCGCCCTGGCCCCAGCCCGGCTGCTGCTGGCTCTGCCAGTCGCTTGCGCTAGAAGCCTCAGCCTTTTTCTTGCCACTACTGCGAATAAGCAAGAAGGCGGCAATCAAGATAACAACAGCGAGAACAAGAATGGCGATTATAATTATTGGCGTGTTCACAGGCAAAGTAACCCCTAATACAAAAATGTGCTTGGCCTCTTTCATAACTTTACCCCTCTGATTGTAGGGGTGGCAGAAGTAATCTCGCCGCGACAAGGAGCCAGGCATTTCTCCAGTCGCGAACAGCTGCCACCCGAACTCAATCGGGCACCCTTGCGGGCACCCCTACGATTGCGACGCGCTTGTGTGCAACAAACTCAGGCCAGCCGACACACAACAACTATCGCAATTCAAAGCGTACCTCAACATTGCCGAAGCGGAGAATATCACCATCCTTAAGCTTACGCTCCTCATGCGGCGTTAAAATCTCTCCATTCAGGCGCGTCTTATTCAGGGCATTCAGATCCTCTACCGTATATGTTCCCTGCTGTCTACGCAGATACGCGTGTCTTCGCCCAACGGTCTTATGCTCCAGGTCGATGTCGGGATATATACCTAGTGTCGGATCGTGCCGCCCCACTACAAGCAGTTCACCCTTGAGGGCGTAGGGCTGACCATTCGCAAGCGCCACCAGGCGGGCCTCTTTCTGCTGTGAAGCCGCGGCTACGGCGCCAGATGGACGTCCAACGCCACTCGCTTGCAAGCGCTCAAGCAATTGATCCAATGCCGCAATGAATTCCTGGGGGGTTGCATAACGCTCATCCGGTGTCTTTGCGAGTGCCTTCTGCATAAAGAGATCGGTCTCCATCGGCAAATCCGAACGAAGCCGACAGATAGAGGGCACCTTCTCATTGATCTGCTTGATCACAATATCCACTGCGGTATCCCCCTGAAAAGGGGGGCGACCCGTAAGCATTTCAAATAAGACCGCGGCAATTGAGTATAGATCAGAGCGTGTATCAGCCGAACGGCTGCTTTCAGCCTGTTCTGGCGAGATATAATTAGCGGTCCCCATAAAGACATTGGACTGAGTCAACGTGACCGTTTCGCGACCACGCGCCAGGCCAAAATCGGTGATCTTCACAAGATTGCTTGTATTAATAAGGATGTTTTGCGGCTTGATGTCGCGATGCACAACACCCTGTTTATGTGCGATACACAACCCCTCAGCGATTTGACGTGCATACCCAATGGCCCGGATCGGGTCCATCAAACCATCATTGATCATATAATACTTCAAATTCTGGCCATCTATATAATCCATCACAATATAGTGCATATTGCCATCATTGCCATAGTCAACAATGCGCACAATGTGAGGATCATTCAGATGCAAAAGAATATGCGCCTCTCGCTGAAAGCGTGCCAATAAGTCCTCGTCGCTTGAGAGATCCAGGTGCATGACTTTTACGGCGTAAATATGATTGCTCTTGAGGTCACGAGCAACATAGACAGTTGCAAAGCTCCCTCTTCCTCGTTCGTCAATAAGCTTATAGCGATCCCTGATGATGTGACCAATCATGTCGCCGTTCATAATACCCCTTTGTGGAGACACCCTCATGCCTTCAGGCAGAGTAAGGGAACAAAGGCAAATACTTTGCTCCACTTGACAATATCCATCCCATATTAGCGGCTTCATTATACACCATCTGCTTACGCATGTCATGGGAGTATACAGCCATTCCTACCTCGCTCCATTGCCCCTTTTAATAAAACATGCAGAACATGCTTTTTTAGGCCAGGTACAATCAGAGATCAGGCTGGCTAAACTCCTTCAGGATGGCGATCAAACCGCTCTTTATTTCCAGTATTCACGCACCTGAGAGACAGCAAAAGTTTACCCTTTTTGCTCCCTCCTCTCCAGAGATGCGAAGGTTTCTGACAGCGTATTCTATCATACCAGCCTTGAAAAGCGCTCTCTTTTAGGACTGACATAATATAAACGTCATCCTGCTGAGGTTTTGACCCAACAGAGATTGCACTTTAGTTGCGCTTTATAGCTACACTTTGTAATTGAAACGTGCGACAGAAGGATGAAGTTGCATTTTCACCGGTTGCCAGACCCAAAGAGACCACGCCAAAAGCAAAAAAATAGGAGAGCCTCAAAATGAGGACTCTCCCATCACAGCCTTTCGGCCAACTACTCATGGAATGCTGCGGAAGAAGAACGCTGGAAGGACACTGCTTCTATTCGCCCTGCCGGGCGCTCCAGACACTCTTAAGGATTCAGCATATCTGAGCACGATACCTCACAAGAAACAACTCGCCGCCGAGCCAGACCACTCCTGTGATTGGAGAATGGTTCCTAGCTGTGCCTATCACCCTTGATAGTCACCTTTTGTACGCTTTGTACGAATCCGCCAAAACGTAACCTTTCGCCTACCTGCTATAAGTATAAATAGCAGCGCTCCATTTCTAAATAGCTATTTTACGAGAAGTTCTCACCATCCTTTATGTGCAATTTACACAAATACCCCTTGCTAAGCAGCAATCGCACAGCCCTTCAAACAGTGCTTATTATCCATACGAAGATTCTCTCTGGCACTAAATATTGTGCATTTTATCCATCCCCTCCCTATATAGCATTTCATTTACCTCGGCTCACGCAATGAGCCTCTGGGTTAAGAAGTGTGCATGGAAAGAGGGCAAAGTCTTTTTTCCATGCACACTTCTTAACCCAGGAGCACAATACGCGCATCTTGTGTATGATAAAATGAGGAGGGCGCAACGACGAGCCAGCATGTCAGTGGCAATGGAGGCCGCGCTAGTATTTGAATTGGAAGATGTGCCATATGCTAGAACAAGAAACTCGCCGCGAAAAAGATGCTCCCCTGCGGTACGATATTCGCACCCTGGGCGATGCACTGGGGCAGGCCATCAAGCGCTATGGCGGATACACCGTCTTCGATACCGTCGAACGGTTGCGCATCTCCTGTAAGCGCCTGCGCGAGTGCACCGATCTTCTTGCGCATGCCAGCGACACAGAAGCCCAACGCCTGCACGCAGAAATTCATGAGCTCGACCAGGAAATTACACACATTGTCGCGACCTGTGACCTGGACACGGCAGTTGATGTTATTCGCGCCTTTACTGTCTATTTTCACCTGGTCAATACAGCCGAACAATATCACCGCATCCGGCGTCGCCAGGTCTATGAGGAGACACCTCACCACACGCCTCAGCGTGGCTCGCTTGCGGCGTTGATCGCCTTCTTCAAAGAGCAACAGCTCAGCCAGGAGACACTCCAACAACTCCTCGACTCGCTTGCCATCGAACTGGTATTTACGGCTCATCCCACCGAGGCCACGCGCCGCAGCCTGATCACAAAAACCAGTCGCATCGCGGGTCTGCTTGAGGACCGTGACCACGGGAAGATCAAAACGCCGCGCCAACAAAAAAGCTGGCAGCACAACCTGGAGGGTACAATCGACCTGCTCTGGCGCACAGACGCGGTACGCCGGGTACGCCCACAGCCCATTGATGAGATCAAAATGGGCATCTACTACCTGGATGAAGTGCTCTACCAGGCCCTGCCCGACCTCTATGCCGAGTTTGAGGATCTACTGCACGAGGTTTATCCCCAGGCCCAGGTTCCCCCCTTCCTACGCCTGGGCTCCTGGATTGGCGGTGACCAGGACGGCAATCCCTTTGTCGGACCCGAAACCATGCATACCGCGCTCCGCCTTCAGCGCGAACACATCATCAATCACTATCGCGACACCATCGAACTCCTGGCCCAGGAATATTCACAGTCTCTCTCGCACACACGTATTACGCCAGAACTTCAGGAAGCTATCGAGCATGACACGCTCCTGTTACCACAATATGATCAAGAACTGGGTCCACAAACGGCCCTCGAACCCTACCGGCGCAAGCTCTCCTTCATCTGGAAACGCCTGGGCACCACGATCACGCCTCCCTCATCGACCGAACCCTATACTCAGACCTTTGCCCCGCAGTCCAGGCAGAAAGCCAGGCCCTCCATCGCCTTCTCAAGCGCGGAAGAGCTGCTGACGGAACTGCGCCTGATCCAGGATAGCCTGCTGGCGGATGGCGAGACCGAGCTGGCCCGAGGCGACCTTGCGCACCTGATACGCCAGGTCGAACTCTTTGGCTTCTACTTTGTGGCCCTGGATGTACGCCAGCATAGCGCACGACACGCCAATGCCGTCGCCGAGTTACTTCAGCTCACGGGCCTCTGTCAGGAGGACTATCGCACCCTGGATGAGCCAGCACGCCTGCGCATCCTAGAAAAACTTCTCCAGGATCCACGCGTGTTGACGCGCCCCGGACTCAAGCTCAGTGACGACACCTGGCATATCATTCACACCTTCCAGGCTATTCGCCAGGCACGCGATGAATACGGTAAGCGTGCCGTTAGCTGCTATATCATCAGCATGTCAAATAGCCTGAGCGATCTACTGGAAGTGCAGTTCTTTTGCAAGGAGTTTGGCCTCAACGACCTGCCTATCGTTCCGCTTTTCGAGACCATCGAGGACCTGCATAACTGCACCGATATCCTCGATCAAGCCTTTACGCATCCCGTTTATAGCGTCTACCTGGCCAATTGCCAGCGCCAGCAGCAGGTGATGCTTGGCTACTCCGATAGCAGCAAAGACGGCGGCATTCTCACCTCAAGCTGGGAGCTCTATGAGGCGCAGCTACGCCTGGCCGCGCTTGGACGTAAGCATGACATAGGCATCACAATCTTCCATGGACGTGGCGGCGCCATTGGACGCGGCGGCGGCCCCATTTATGAGGCAGTCCTTGGCCAACCGCCAGGCACCGTCAATGGGCACATCCGCATTACCGAGCAGGGCGAGATGCTCTCCTTCAAATACGGTCTCTACGAGATCGCCATTCGCAATATGGAGCTGGTGGCAGCGGGCGTGGCCCGTGCCAGCATCCCCGATGAGCGCATCATTGAGAAGTATGTCCATCCGCATGCTCCTGAAGAGTGGCGAGACGTCATGCGCGAACTCTCGTCAAAGGCGCACGCACGTTACCGTGACCTCATCTACAATGATCCTGCATTCATCACCTTCTTTGAGCAAGCAACCCCTGTTTCAGAACTGGGCTGGCTCAACATCGGCTCGCGTCCAGCACGGCGCGCAAAAAATCGCGCCATTGAGGAGCTTCGCGCCATCCCCTGGGTCTTCTCCTGGATGCAGAGCCGCTATGTGCTGCCAAGCTGGTACGGAGTCGGGGGCGCCCTGGAAGAATACATTGCCGATCATCCCGAGCACCTGGAGTTGCTGCGCCACATGTATCGCCACTGGCCCTTCCTGGGCGCCTTCCTGGATAATTTGCAGATGACGCTCTCCAAGGCCGATATGCATATCGCCCAGCGCTATACCTCACTTGTGGAAGATCCCGCGCTACGCCAGCGCATCTCCCAGCAAATTCAA
Organism: Ktedonobacter sp. SOSP1-85; assembly: GCF_016587415.1. GTDB lineage: Bacteria > Chloroflexota > Ktedonobacteria > Ktedonobacterales > Ktedonobacteraceae > Ktedonobacter. Next base: position 2,129,130 of record NZ_BNJI01000001.1, read on the forward strand.
GAGGAGTATGAACGCACCCGCAGGCTGGTCATCAGCATCGTCGGAGGCAAAAATCTTCTCGATACCTCGCGTGTGCTCCAGGAATCGATTAAACGGCGTAATCCCTATGTCGATCCCTTGAGCTACTTCCAGGTCGAACTCATCCAGCGCCTCCGTGTTCTCGGAGGGCCGCTCATGCTGAGCAAAGATGAGGAAGAATCCGCGACCGAGCAGGATCTAGAGCGCGCACGCCTTACAAGCGCCGTCCTACTCACCATCAACGGTATCGCCGCCGGCCTGCGCAATACCGGCTAATCCACGTCTATGGCGCTCATGGTACTGTGTGCGTGCAACTGTGGCAGAGCTACAGTTGCACGCACACACTCACTCACTTTTTCCCCATTGACATTTTGTGGGCTGACCTGTATCATAAATAACAGTAACAGAAATACTGAGTCTGTCCCGCGTTGAGCGAAAGAAGTACAGAAGCAGCAGCCAACAGCGATCCGAAGGAGAGTGGAAGTTCGGAACGGCCAGGCACTTCTCGAACGCCTTCGTGAGCGGTCGACCGAAGAAAATCACTTGCATCCCTCCCCGGAGAGATATGAAGGGTAAGTAGGTTGAGTGGACGGTTACCACGCAGCACATAACCAGAAAAGTGGTCTTTCGTGACTTCGCTACAAAGACGTAGGGTAATGAGATTCCTCCATCGTTGCTCGTTACCAGATCGAAGGAAAGACAAATAGGGTGGCACCACGGGTGTGTACAGGAATTTTTCCTGACGCTCTCGTCCCTTCTTCAAATGTGACGGAAGGGGCGAAGGCCGTTTAAGGATCATCTCCGCTCCTTCCAGAAAATTTTCTCAGTTTGAAGGAGTACACACGATGGTAACCAACAATCAGACACATCTGACCCAGGCTACAACCACCAGCAGCCAGGACGCGCTTGCCCTGGCCCTCCACAAAGTCAACTCCGTTGACGTTCCCCAGGGAAATACCATTGCCCTCGCCTTTTCGGGCGGCCTGGACTCGACACTCTGTGTCAAGCTGGCTGAAACCAAGTATCATGCCAGCAAGCTCTACGCCATCAGCGTAGATGTGGGCCAGGGTGAAGAAGAGCTCAACATGGGCATCCAACGCGCCGAGATGCTGGGCATCACACCTATCGTGCTTGACGCCCGCGAGGAGTTTACCACACAATGGCTTACCAAAGCCATTCAGGCCAACTCAGACTACAATGGCTATCCCATCTCAACCTCAATGACCCGCCAGCTCATCGCAAAGAAAGTTGCCCAGAAGGCGCTCGAATTGGGCTGCGACGCCCTTATGGAGGGTTCTAGCGGGAAGGGGAACGACCAGTACCGCATGCACAATGTCTTTAGCCTCTTCGCGCCCGGCCTGCCCACCTTTGTCCCTGTGCGTGACTTCGACCTGACACGCGGCGAAGAGCAGCTCTTAATGGAAAACTTCGGTATTCCGGTCGAAGAGTTGATCGCCGGTGGGGATGATAAGACAATGTGGTGCCGCTCCATTGCAAGTGGTGGTATCGGCCTGGATACCGAGCTTCCTGACTCCATCTGGATGTGGCTAAAGCCGCCCCACATGGCGGCTAATCAACCTTCGACCTTCAAGATTACCTGGGAGCACGGTCTCCCGGTCGCGCTTGATGGCGAGGCACTCCCCCTGGACGAGATCATTCAGAAGCTCAATGTCCTGGGCGGTGAGAACGGTATCGGCAAGATCGACATGTTCGAGGACGGCATCATGGGCCTGAAGTCGCGCGAGATCTACGAGGCTCCCGGCGCCCAGATCCTGCTCAAGCTGCACCGCGATCTTGAACTTTACTGCCTGACCAAGGAAGAGGTACCCTTGAAGCGTCAGTTAGATGCCCAGTGGTCAAGTATGGTCTACCACGGTGAATGGTTCCACCCACTCAAGAACGCCATCGATGCCTTTATCAGTACTACACAGCAGGCCGTGAGCGGCGAGTACGTCGTCAGCCTCTACAAGGGCAATATCGACATCGTCTCGCGCTCCTCGCACAGCGGCCTCTTCTTCCCCGATGTGCGTTCAATCAATAGCGCCAGCTTTAATCAGAAGGAGTGCGCCCCCGCGGCGCATCTACGCGGTCTCCCTTACGAGCTGATCGCTCGCCGCAATAAGCTGGCAGGAATTACCCAGGAAGGATTGTAAAACGTGACAAAACTATGGCAGAAAGGCTATAGTTTGAACGAGAAGGTCGAGCGTTACGAGGCCGCGCAGAACAGCGCCCTCGACGCTCGCCTCGTGCGCCACGATGTCTGGGGCTCGCTCGCCCACGCCGCCATGCTGCATAAGATTGGGGTGTTAAGCGAGCAGGAACACCAGACTCTCCACGCGGCCCTCTGCACCGTTCTAGAACTAGATGCCGAGAAACAATTCCAGATTCTCCCTTCCGACGAGGATGTGCATACCAGCATCGAGAACTTCCTGTCGGCCAGAACCGGGGACGCGGGCAAGAAGATCCATACCGCCCGCTCACGTAACGACCAGGTGCTCGTCGATATGCGCCTCTACGGCAAGGAGCAGCTCCACCAGGTCAGCTCCAGGCTCTTCGCGCTCACTAGCACGCTGCTAACCTTCGCGGAACGTTATCAAGACGTGCCCTTGCCTGGCTACACGCATATGCAGCGCGCCATGCTCTCTTCTGTGGGACTCTGGGCCGCGTCTTTCGCCGAATCGCTGCTGGACGACGAGCAGTTGTTAGCTAGCGTCTATGCGCTCAACGATCAATCACCGCTGGGTTCAGCGGCAGGCTACGGCGTTCCCCTACCCATTGATCGCCAGGTAGTCGCCGACACGCTCGGCTTCGCACGCGTCCAGAATAACGTCATCTACGCTCAGAATAGCCGTGGCAAGACCGAGGCCGCGGTCGTCCAGGTGCTCTCGCAGATCATGCTTGACCTGAGCAAGCTGGCCCAGGACGTGCTCCTCTACACAACGGTTGAGTACGGCTTCCTACGCATTCCCCAGGAACTCTGTACCGGAAGCAGCATCATGCCTCAGAAGCGCAATCTAGGCGTGATGGAACTGGTGCGTGCGCGCACACAGACCATGCTGGCGCTTCAGCAGCAGATTCTCGGCATTGTGAGCGGCCTCCCCTCGGGCTTCAATATGGACTACCAGGAGACCAAGGGACCCTTCTTCGCGGCCCTCGACCTGGTACAAGAGAGCCTGGATATCTGCGAGCTGGTCATGAGCCATATCGAAGTCGACGCCGAGCGGGCGCTCGCGGCCTGCACCTTTGAACTCTTCGCCGCCGACCAGGCCTATGAGATGGTGACCGAGGGCATGCCCTTCCGCGATGCCTACCGCATCGTGGGCAAAAAGGTCACCGCCCAGCTTGACAGCAAGGTCCCCTTCCCGGTTGAGAGCCAGGAGCAGCTTGTCGCGCGCCTGCATGCCCGCAATCACCTGGGAGGCGCGGGAAATCTGAATCTTGGGCAGGCTCAAGAGCGCCTTGCCCAGGCCCACACAAACTGGGAAACGCGCGCCCAGGCCTTCAAACAGGCCATCCAAACACTCGTCGGACCAACACATACCGCCATTCTGGAGATTGAATAACTATGGGAACCGTGGTACTCGCCTACTCTGGGGGACTGGATACCTCCGTCGCGATTCGCTGGATTAAAGAGAAATACAACCTGGATGTGATCGCCCTGACCATCGATGTGGGCAATGAGCGCGATCTCTCCGCCATCGCCGAGCGTGCGCGCAAGATCGGCGCCGTCAAGGCGCTGGTCGTCGATGGTCGCAACGACTTCATCCGCTATTTTGTCTGGCCCGCCCTCCAGGCTGGGGCCATCTACGAGGGGCAGTATCCCCTCGCCACGGCCCTGGCCCGCCCACTGATCGCGCGCCTGCTCGTGGAGGTCGCGCGCCAGGAAGGTGCCGTCGCCGTCGCACATGGTTGCACCGGCAAGGGCAACGACCAGGTACGCTTCGATGTTTCCATCAACACCCTCGCGCCTGATCTAAAGATCATCGCCCCCGTGCGCGAGTGGAGCATGACACGCGACAACGAGATCGCCTACGCCGCCGAGAATAACATTCCCATCTCAGTGACCAGCGCCAGCCCCTACTCGGTCGACCAGAACCTCTGGGGCCGCAGCATCGAGTGCGGCATCCTGGAAGACCCCTGGGCCGAGCCGCCCGCCGATGTCTATGCCTGGACCAGTGATCCCGACACCCTGGAGGCCAAAGCTCCTACCTATGTCGAGCTTACCTTCAAGCAAGGCATTCCCGTGGCACTCAATGGCGAGGAACAGGAGGGGGCCGAGATCGTCGAGACCCTGAACCGGGTTGCCGGGACCTATGGCATCGGGCGCATCGACCATGTGGAAAACCGCCTGGTCGGCATCAAATCGCGCGAGATCTACGAGGCGCCCGCCGCTGTGGTGCTGCACGCCGCCCACCAGGCGCTGGAAACCATCACCCTCAGCCGCGACCAGGTACGCTTTAAAGACATTGTCGCGGGCGAGTATGCGCGCCTCATCTACAACGGCCAATGGTATAGTGCTCTGCACCAGGATCTGGCCTCCTATGTCCAGAGCACCCAGCGCTTCGTCAGCGGCACCGTGCGCATGAAGCTCTCGCGCGGGCATTGCACAGTCGTGGGACGCAAGTCCGAGCACTCGCTCTATGACCACGGCCTGGCGACCTATGACAGTGGCGACCAGTTCGACCACAACGCCGCCCTGGGCTTTATCAAGCTCTGGGGCCTGCCCCTCAACACCCAGGCCCAGGCGCAGATTCTCCCCTCCCTCGGGCTGGAGGAAAACCTGCTCAACAGTGGCAACACCAAAGTCCTCAAAGGCGCAGAATAAATAGTTGTGGAAACAGGTCGCCGCTGGCGACCTGTTTCCACAACTATACCCTAGTTTGCTTGCAAGGAGGCGCGCCATGCGTTTAGCCATACTCTCAGATATCCATGGCAATCTTCCCGCCCTGGAGACTGTCATAGCAGAGTTAGCGGATGAGCAGATAGATCACATTCTCTGCCTGGGCGATGTCGCCGCCGGTGGCCCACAACCTGGAGAGACTCTGGACCGCGTCAAAGCCCTGGGCTGGCCCGTCATCATGGGAAATACCGACGACTGGCTGCTCTCGCCACATGTCAAGGAGCAGACCACCCGCTTCGGCCAGTACTGCCAGGACATTGATCTATGGTGCGCGCAGCAGATCAGCGAGGAGCAAAAGGCCTTTATTCGCAGCTTTCAGGCCAGCGCTCTGATCCCGCTCTCACCCCAGCATACCCTCCTTGCCTATCATGGCTCGCCCCGCTCCTACCGCGAGCGCATCCTTGATATCACTAGCGAAGCGGAGCTTGATGCTATCTTTGGCGAAACCCCGGCCACCATCCTGGTCGGAGGACATACCCACGCCCAGCTCTGGCGGCGCTACCGCGATAAACTCATTCTCAATCCCGGCAGCGTTGGCATGGCCATGGACCGCGTCTCGCCTCCGGACGCCATCCGCAACCCGCCCTGGGCCGAATACGCCATCCTTACCATTGAAGGCAAGCACCTGAGCGTAGATCTGCGGCGCACGCCTTTCGATCCACAGCGCCTCCGCGCCATCTCCCTTGAACGCGGCATGCCCCACGCCGACTGGGCCAACAACGAGTGGGGCCTCGAATAGCATGTACCTTCCTATAAACAAACCTTGTAGAAGCCAGGCTGGCCTGGCTTCTACGCTTGCGCTAAATGGTGAAGCTGATCCCAGAACTCCTGGTCGCCCCGCAGGACCTTACTGGTCAGTCCCAGGTCAATACGCTTGCAACTTCCCTCATAGACACTAACGCTGAGCACGGGCAGATCCCACTGCGTAAAATTCAGGCTCGTATACCTGGCTTTACCAGCAATCTTGTCTTCGTTTGAAGGGCAGTTCGGCTCTGGCTGCGTTGTAGGGAGCGTCAGCACCTTGTCGTAGAGCTTCAACAGCCGTGTTACATCCTTAACCTGCTTCTGTTGATCTCCAGTGTTGCTATTAATCTGAAGCATTAGCTGATCGGGACGTGCCTGGGAGAAGGTGGCCTGGCGTAACATCTCCGCAAAAAGCTGATCGAATTGAGTATCGCGTTTGTAGGTACCGGTGCGCGATAGATGATTACCATCCAGTGAAATAGTGCCACAGCTTTTATTGATTAGCGAAGAAATCACCTGCTCCGCAGTATGAAAGACCAGGCGATACTCGGGATAGGTCTCCTCCTGACAACCTGGACCTGTAGACTGAGGAAATGGAGCTAAAAGTTGTAGTTTGAGGATGCTATTGTAGAGGCGTTGTGCAATAACAGTATCCGCAATTTGCGTGCTCTCAACCTGCATTTCAGGCTGAAGAGTATGCAGAATAGCAACACTCTGAGGCTTTGCGGCAGGCGTCGCTACGTCAATAGCCTTATCCAGTAATGTCCAGAATTCATTTGAAGCTCGGCGATCCCCAGCCTCACCCTTGATAGAAACGGGACGACATCCATCTCTCTGGGCCAGCACCGAAACAGCTTTCCTCTCGCCTTCCAGGAAGGTCAGCATGTAGTGAGGGCCGCGTTCAGCAGTACAGGCGATGTTATCTGGCATCTGTTCTAAGGCATAGATAGTACTGTAGAGTTGTCGCACCATCTGTGCATTTGTCAGTGTCACAACCGGCTTTGTCTGCGTAGATGGTCCTACCAGGTCTAGTGTAATTTGCACACGCGTAGGATTAGCTGTCGGGGTACCAGGCTTCCATGCAGGTGGCGTTCCCTGTCCTACTACACTGCCACATCCACTGAGCCAGAGAGATACCCCCACCCAAATAAGTCCATAGAAAGGAACAAACCATTTTTTTGCATCCATATCAATGCTCCTTCACCTCAACCGAAGTCAAAGCCATTAGTTTTCTCGTCTTTAGAGACGTCGCATAGATACAGTTTGTTCCCAACTTCATTACATCTAAGCACGCCTCAATTAAACGGCATGGCAATCAGCAAAGCGCGCCGTAATGGATTATAATATCTCAATAGCCTTTTGATCCGATGTATATAAGCGCAAAAGCGAGCAGACAGGTTTATGACAACGACAAGAGTAGAGATAGAGAGTATTGTAAAGCCTATGAGCGTGATTGAAACCATAAGAAGACGGCGCAGTATTGGCAAAATGACCGAGCAGGTGCCAACCCGCGCACAAATTGAGGAGATTCTAGAGGCCGCGACCCATGCACCCAATCACCACCGCACCGAGCCCTGGAAATTTATCGTGCTGGCAGGCGAGGCACGTGCAGAGCTGGGACTGGTCATGCAGGAGGCCCTGCTTTCAATCCTGGGCGATCTTCCCCTGACCCAGGTGCAGGCGCGCCTGGAGAAAGAGCGCCTGAAGCCGTTGCGCGCCCCGGTGATTATCGCCGTCGTCTCAGAGTTTCCCCGCAACGACGAGGCCCTGGATATTGAGAATGTCGAGGCCACGGCGGCGGCAGTCCAGAATATGCTGCTGGTCGCCGAAGAGCTGGGACTGGCGGTCATGTGGCGCACAGGTGATGCCGCCTATAATGACCAGGTCAAACGCTGGCTAGGGATCGAGACCGAAGACCATATTGTGGCCTTCCTCTACGTGGGCTATCCAGCCATCCCCCGCCTGGAGCGCCGCGCAACTCCCCTTTCCCAGAAAACCACCTGGTATGGCTGGGAAGAATAAAGCATATGAAAAATGGCTGAGCATTGCGCCTGCAAGGAGCAATGCTCAGCCATTTTTCATATGCTTAAACTGGTTATTAATATTTGATTAGCGCGAAGACGTCGTGGTCTTTCAGGTGCTCGCGTCCCTTGAGGAAGCTCAACTCGACCAGGAAAGCAACGCCCGCGATATGTCCACCTAATTTCTCAACCAACTCGATAGCGGCCTCTACCGTTCCGCCCGTCGCCAACAGATCATCCACGATCAAGACACGCTGCCCAGGCTTGATAGCGTCCTTATGCACCTCGACAATATTTGTGCCATACTCCAGGGCATACTCAATGTTAATAGTCTCCGCCGGAAGTTTACCAAACTTACGCACCGGCACGAAACCACAATTGAGCAGATACGCCAGGGGGGCGCCAAAGATAAACCCGCGTGACTCTACACCGACAACGGCCTGAATATCGGCCCCGGCATAGTGCGCGGCCAGGCGCTCAATCGCCGCGCGGAAGTACGGTCCATCCTGCAACATGGGGGTAATATCTTTGAATAGCACCCCCTTCTGGGGAAAGTCTTGAATGTCGCGAATGCGATCTTCCAGGCGTATTGGCTCAGATGTTGACGACATGAGCGATCTCCTCTGTCTCCATGAATTCTGCCTCCTTATGCGAAAACCAACGCCGCTCTCGCTTGTCCCCGAATGGGGGCGGCTAGCGCTCGCGCGCCCAGGTTTTCGAGAGGCACTACTAGCGTTCAGAAATGAACAATAACATAGGGGCCGCCAAGAATATTATACACTTGACGTACCCCTCTTCAGCACGCACTGAAAATCCAGGCTCCTCGTTTATGGTGCTCCTGTTTTCTTTTCCATATGCAGTATAGCGTCAGGATACCCATACGTGCAAGCAGGGTAAGAGAGAAAGGGAGGTGTGATGATGGCCTGGCTGCGCCCGGGCCACCATCACACCTCCCTTTACCCCAAAGGCCCGCAACGAACCAGGCAGGCCCCTCTCCAGGTGCCCGAAACGCTATGAGCGCGCCGCAACCTGCTGCTGCTCTTCAGATGGTGGCAGTTGAGCCGTGCAATACGCGCAGCGCGTCGCCTTGAGCGGAATCGTGCTCAGGCAGTAGGGGCACTCGCGCGTAGTGGGGGCCTCCGGCTCCTTCTTCGACGTAAAGCGATCCTGCAAAGCAGTCACCGGGCGCACCACAAAGAAGTAGAGAGCCAAAGCCGTAAGCAAGAAGGTAATTAGTGCATTAAGAAAGTCGCCGTAGGCGAAGGTTTGCCCCTGAAACTTTCCTGCGGCACTCGATAAATTCGCTGTAAATCCAAACTGATTCAGGAGAATACCAATCAACGGCGTCAAGAAATCCTTGACCAAGCCATTGACGACCGCTGTAAATGCGGCACCGATAACGATACCAACGGCCAGGTCGACGACATTGCCACGTAAGATAAATTTGCGGAAGCCCCCCAGCTCCCCCATGCCCACCTTCCAGCCGCGCTCACCATAATCTCTAAATGTATCGAAACGACTCATAAAACAGCCACGCTCCTTTGTTTCCTACAAATGATGTTGAAAATGATCTGAGGGAAAAAGAGAAAACGTTCTGGTGGAGAACGTTACTTTATGCATGTAGCACGATCAGGACCCGCTGCGAGTTTTAGCTATCGTGCCTTCTCCAATTCTCCCCACAGCGTAGCATAAAATACATGCTCATGACTAGATATGCATGATTTTTAGTTTTTTCGCCACTGGGTGGCGGAATGAGTAGGGGTATGTGATGAGGGCCTGGCACAGCCAGGCCCTCATCACATACCCCTACTCATGTAAATGAGAAGCGCAAGCAAGAGGCGCTTGTTTTTCCCAGTTTATGCGCTGAGATTGACGACGGTGACGCCATCGCCGCCCTCCTGAGGAGGCGCGGAGTTGAAGGACTTCACCAGGGGGTGATGCGAGAGCTGCTGGCGTACCGCCGAGCGTAGCGCCCCCGTTCCCTTGCCGTGCAGGATGCGTACAAGCGCGAGGCCCGCCATCGTAGCATCGTTCAGGTAGGTCTCCAGCTCCTCCAGAGCATCTTCGACGCGCCAGCCACGCATATCAAGTTGCATGGAGACCGCCGGGCGGTCCTCGTAGCGCGGCATGACAATGCTGGGCGCGCTAGGGACGACGCTCTTTTCACGCTCCTTCGAGGCCTGGCGATTGCTGACACGCTCGATGTTATCCACGTCAACGCGGAAGCGCATTGATCCCATCTGCACCTCGGCCGAGCTATGATCGGGCGAGAGGCCAACTAACTCCGCGAGCTGACCAAAGCTCAGCACACGGACCGTGTCACCCACCTGCAAGGGACCATCCAGACGCTGAACCGCCGGATCTTCCTTACGCGGCTGGGCTGGCTCAGGCACCAGCGCAACTTTGTCCTCCAGGCGGCGAGCGGTGTCCCGCGCCTGGTTCAGGCGCTCGCGGGAGACGCTGGCTCGATCAGCGGTAGCGCGGATCTTCGCCAGCTTGTTCTGGACTTCGTCGAGTTCACGTCGCGCCTGCGCCCGTGCCTGGTTGATGATCTTAACACGCTCCTCCTCCAGGCGATGGCGCTCCTCCTGCAATTGCTTGCGCTGGTATTCGGCCTCAGCCCGCTCCATGCTCAGGTGATAGCGCTCGTCAGAGGCCGCCTGGCGCTCACTTTGCAGACCCTCAAGCAGGTTCTCCATACGCACACCAGAGCTGCCCAGGAACTGGCGGCTGCTCTCAATGATCGGCTCATCCAGACCCAACCGCGTCGCGATTGCCAGGGCGTTACTACGGCCTGGCAGACCGATGCTCAGCTTATAGGTTGGCGAGAGCGTCTCTACATTAAACTCAACTGAGGCATTGACGACGCCTGGCTGCTCATAGGCAAAGGCCTTCAGCTCGGTATAGTGCGTGGTCGCCACCGTCGAGACCTTACGCTCAAGCAGGTAGGAGAGAATCGCCCGTGCCAGGGCCGAGCCTTCGCTGGGATCGGTACCCGCGCCCAGCTCATCAAAGAGTACCAGCACATGATGGTTCTGGCGCTTCACCAGCGTCTCCGCCAGCCGACCATGAATGTCCGGCACATCTTGTTGCTGAACCGCCTCCACGCGCCGTAGGATATCAATGATACGGCTCATGTGCGAGGAGAAAGTACTCAGGCTCTGCTCAATACTCTGCTCATCGCCGATGTCGGCCAGTACATCCTCGAAGACGGCAATCTCCGAATGCACGTCAGCCGGGATATGCATGCCAGACTGCGCCATCAGGGTCAGCAGACCCACGGTCTTCAAAGCGACGGTTTTACCACCTGTGTTAGGACCGGTAATCACCACCATGTGGAACTCGCGCCCCAGGTAGAAGTTCGTCGGCACCACCTTCCCGGTCAGGAGGGGATGGCGCGCATTGTGCAAGTCGACACGCCCTTCGGCATTCAGGATAGGCTCGCTGGCGCTCGTCATACGCGCATAGCGTGACTTTGCCAGGTAGGTATCAAACTCGGCCAGCAGTTCGACCGCGACCGTGAGCGACTCGGCCTCGTGGCCAATCTCGGCGGAGAGCACACGTAGAATGCGTTCGATCTCGCGCCGCTCCTCGACCTGTAGCTCACGGATACGGTTATTGAGTTCGACCACGACCATAGGCTCAACAAAGACTGTTGCGCCGCTGGAAGATTGGTCATGGACAATGCCGCGCACCTGGCCACGACTCTCGGCGCGCACCGGGATTACATAGCGATCATTGCGCATGGTAATGATCGGCTCTTGCAGGTGCTTGCCATACTCACCCACCAGGGATCGCAAGCGATCTTGCAGGCGCTGGCTGGCACCGCGAATATCGAAACGGAGCTTTCGCAGGGTCGGGCTGGCGGTATCCAGGACCTCGCCCTCCTCGCTCACGGTCTCCTCAATGCGACGAACGATCTGTGGACGCTGGGGGATATCCGAACCCAGTGTATGCAGCAGAGGATAGTGCTCCGGCTCCAGCTTATCCAGCAGGCGCGCCACATACAGCGAGCTCCGCACTGTCTCTAGAACCTCAACCAGGTCGGAAGGCGCCAGGATGCCCTCACGAGAGCTACGCACCAGGAGGGGGCGAATATCGTGTGCGCCCCGCACCCCTACATCGGGATACAGGTCGATCAAGCGTACTGCTTCAGTTGTATATGCCAGGCGACGCCGCGCCTCATCCAGATCCGGCGTGGGCGTCAGGGCTAAGACCAACTCTTTACTGGCGGAAAACGCCGCCTCTTGCGCTACTTTCGCCAGAATTTTGGGGTATTCGAGCGTCGTTAAACTTTTTTCGTGCATATGCGTATTGAAAATGTCCTTAAACATGGCTATGCGCCCGGAGGTGGGCACAACGGCTTCATCCTTCTTATGCGAAAACCAACCCCCATTCGGGGGCGCAGCGCCACTATTGTGGCTAGCGCTCCCCCCATTCTGGGGCAAGCGCGCTCAGGTTTTCGAAGAGGCACTTCGAGGAAAATTCAGAATAATTACTTCGGCGACCCTCACTCATGGCACAACAGAGGGTACAATATGGTCTTAAGCCAGAACTATCATGGGTGTGTTCTCTTCAGGGGTTTGCTGTCCAGTCCGCACTACTAACAAAAAATAGAAGATGCTGCTCGCCGCCGCCCGCTCTTGACTAAGATACCATATATTGTCGCTCACGACAATAAGCCAACTACCTTTTTCAAGAGTATAGAGTGTGGTCGCGTCTTCGGCGCCTCGGCGCCGAAGACGCGACCACACTCTATACATAAAAACCCTATCCCTGTGACAAACGTATATGCAGAAAGGGCCTTTGTATGACCTGCATCAAAGGATGGGAGTTGAAAAGCGATGATCCTGCAAAAAGGCGAGCGTGTCTTCTGGGGAGCGCCAGAGGTTATCTACCTGGAAGGCACTATTACCCAACTGCAAGAGGAGAGTCAGAGCGTCGTCGTCCATGTAGAGCGAGCCACACCTCATTCAGCGCACTTGATTGGCAACGAGATCGCCTTTGCCGCTCAGGGCCTGCAACCCCTGCAAGGCGCAAGCCCTCCCGGCACCACCAGCGAGCGCGCAACCCAGGCCCTTCCCCCTCCTCAGTTTAGCGACGAGGAAAAGGTACGCCGTGGCGCAGCAGTCGCAGTCCACCAGCAATATGGCTACCATCTCTCGCCAGAGCAAGAACAGGCCCTCATCAACCAGGTCGCGCAAGCCATTAACGCGGACCCGGCCCTGCGTCAACGCATCATCCAATCCATGGACGAGATTTTGCATCGCGAGCGTTAACCTCAATAAACGGGGGAAATATATGAATTGCCGACAGTGCAACGCACCAATCGACAGGCAGGCCAGCTTCTGCCCTCAATGTGGAGCCACCGTACAATCTAGCGCGCCACCTGCCTGGCAGCCATCATCGCCGGGCAATCCCCATGAGGAAAAGACGTTCCTCGCGGGTCCATCACAACAACCCTCCTGGCAACAGCCAGTACCAGGCCCACAAGCAGGAACTTCTTACCAGAGACCAGGGCAAATGTCTCCCTCAATGCCTCCTGCTCCGTTTCCACAGTATCAGAGAAATTCAGCAGGAGAGAGAAACATGCAACCAAACGCAGATCCAAGAGGAGCAGCAGTCCAGGAGAGGCCTCAACCACGTAAGCGTAGCCGCGCAGGCCTGACCCTGGGCTGTTTCTCTATTCTTATCATACTGGTCCTGGCCCTGGGAGCCATCTGGACCTTCGGCATACGCCCTTACGCTCACGATATGGCGACGCAAGAGTTAGATGCCGCCATGACGAGGGCTGTGAACCAGGTACCGGACGCATCGAATATAACAAACATTCCCGGACTTCCCCCACTTCCCCCCGGGATCGATGTGCCTATTCCGCCCCTGAAGGTTTCGCAAGATACATTCAACAACCTGGTCGTGCTCAACCTACCACCAAATAGCCCGGTCCAGAACCCCAGCACTCAGATTACACCCGATCATGTGCGGCTAAGCTTCACAGTCTATGGCTTCGCTAGCGCGATCTCAGTCCTACCCCAAATACAAGATGGAAAGCTTGTCGCCACCAACACTACCCTGGAAGGACCCATCGGCCTGGTTCTCTCCTCTGACGACATCACGACACTGCTCAATAAACACTTCGCCGACGCCCAGGCCCGACTCAAGCGCCCCATCAAGAGCATCACCCTCAACAACGGAGACATGAGCATCCAACTCGGCTAGCATCATGTGTAGGGGCCATGCTTGCATGGCCTCACAACTCCGCTTATAAGGAGATCTCCCATTTTACACGTGTATAGTGAATAACCACACGTGTCAGAGCATCGGTCAGGGAGCGCGAATCGGTACGGAAGAAATCTTCTCCCATCACTGCCCCTATAACTGCCGCCGTATATGGATTCGACTTCCTCTCCCCATCAAAGATACCAGGCCGGTGGGCGGTCAGCGGCTTTCGTCTTCCTCCACCCGATCCAGCCACTCACGCATGAGGGCGTGGCACAGCACATTCTGTTCGATATCCACAAAATGTCCAGCCCGATCAAGTACAGCAAACGTCGCTCTGGGGTAGTTGTCCAACAGATCCCAGGCGTCCCGGTATCCACAAATTTGGTCCTGCCGTGCAGTCAGAATGAGCGTGGGGCCACCAAAGGGAGTGGGAAGTCGATCCACATCAAAGGAAAAGGGGCCAGCCGGATCTAGCTGAGCGAGAAAGGTATGGTCGGCTAGCTGGACCTCTGCCAGCACATCGCGCATCGCCTCCACCACCGTGTGGCTCTGTACCACAACAAGGTCCGCGATGATCTGTGCCTCGCTCGGCTCTAATTGGGCCATTAACATCGGGTCTTCCACAAGCGTGGTCCTGGGTGGGAGATGAACCTGGGCGGGATCGGCCTTCATTTGAGGTACACAGAGCAGCACGCCATCGATCAACGCCGCCCTATGATAGAGTACACCACGAGCCAGGTAGCCACCATAGGACATGCCAGCGAGCACGAAGCGTTGGTCTGGGATGACCTTGTCGATGAACGCCAGCACAGTTTCGAGCATCTGATCGTGCGTGGCTAGACGGTCCACGCTCGGGGTGAGCCCTGTGCCGGGTAAGTCAGGATAGATGCGTAGCCAGCCATCCCGCTGCGCGAAAAGAGGTTCCATGAACCGTTCCATAATACGATGATCGCTTGGCCGCCCAGGCAACATGACGATGGGCCGACCAGCGCCTCTGATTTCATAGAAGATCGCCAGATCTCCCAGGTTACATTTCACGCGCTCATACCTCCGTTTAGTGTCGTTTGTCAGTATTGTGATCGGATTTGACTTAATCCTTATCATTGCATGAACAAACGAAACGAGAAGTAGCGGCAACTTCTGCCACATTTTCTATCAATGATACCACAATGTACAGAATGGTGATGGAAGAAACCAAGTGTGAAGCATTTTTCCAGGCGATAAATGGTCGCCAAATCGGTACCAATAACAAGACAATTCCGTTGAAATATGTTCAACTTTTCCATACAAGCAACTCCTAAAACCCTTCTTAAGGCCTTCTAGAAATGTTGGCAGTAGCATTATCGAGCCAGGATATACAGTTCCTCTGTTCGCACTTTTCTCGTACCCATCTAACTATAGCCACGTAATCTGAGCCACTTTTATCTACATTATCACTATACAGATCTGAGAGACGCCATGTATGTTGGACATAGTCATAAATGTTCCTTTGCAATGTTTCTTGCAAGCGCCTCGACCATTCATATCTTTCGAGCATTTTCTTACTCCAGCCTTCGCTGAGGAAATATTTAGCCGGGTAGGGAAAGCTTCTTTCCCTACCCGGCTAAAGGTACTTCAACGAGAAAAACAATTTTTAAGCTTGCCTGTTCTTCAGACTACTTATTACACCTCTTCTTCCTGGTCCTGCTCAGTGGCTTCTTTGGCGTTGCAGCGGCGTTGGGCGCGTTGCCGCCAGTACCACCAGCCGCCAAGGAGGGTGGGCAGCAGGAAAGTGGTGGGCAGTTCGGCCTGGGAGATGAGTGAGGGATGCCCACCCTGCGAGGGAGAGATTCGGGTGGCAGGAACAGGGGCAGGCTTCACCGGACACATGGTGGGATTACTGGCCTGGGGTGGCTGGGGCACCTGGTCAAAGATACCGCTCTCGTTCTTGACCAGCCCCCAGTTATCCTGTCCTAAGGGCCAGAAGACAAACGCGGCCTGGCCTACGAGATTCTGCTTGGGAACACAGCCCCAGGCCCGCGAGTCTGAGCTACCAGCACGGTTGTCTCCCAGCACAAAATAATCGCCCTGGGGAATGACCATGTTGACAATGGGCGCATAGGGATTCCCCTGGCGGTGCGGATCGATATATGTCTCAGATAATGCCTTCCCATTTACAAATACAGTCGTGCCTTGAATGGTGATGACGTCGCCTGGGAGGCCAACAACGCGCTTGATGTAGTCCTGGTCGGGTTCAGGGGGAGCGGCAAATACAATCACATCGCCGCGGCGGGGTGGATGGAAGAGATACGACCACTTGTCGACAAAAATAAATTGTTGATTGTGAAAGTTCGGCTCCATGCTCTGGCCATCAATGTTGAAGTTCTGGACTGCCAGGCGAATCACCAGAAACATCAAGACGGTCAACACAATGGTTTCGATGATTTCACGCACCAAGCGGAAACGTTTTTCAAAATCCAGCTCTACATCCACGGGCTTTCCTCGTTAAACTGTTTCAAATAATATCAATAAGTTCCACCATAGTATACAGGAAGGATACCACGAAACGTAGCGTCGTGCTGTTCGTGGCCCCCCGACAGTACTATTTCCTGGTTGCGCAGCTACTTCTGATCCGAAAACCCTGAGCGCGCTTGTCCCCGAATGGGGGAAGCGCTAGACACGCAAATGGCGCTGCACCCCGAATGGGGGTTGGGTTTCGGAATAAGATCTTAGCGCCTGGCATTGATTGTATCCGATGGTTGGTGTACCTTCGCGTAGACAGATGAGACATCAGGCAAAAGGCCAATATTATCCGCCTTAAACGGCCAGTAAATAAGCGCAGCACGCCCAATGATGTTGGCGCGTGGGACCAGCCCCCACGAGCGCGAATCATAACTGTCAACGCGATTATCCCCCATCACAAAGTAGTAACCAGGAGGGACAAGGAGATTATGTATGGGTCTATCAGTGGGTGAGGCCCCTGCTTTGGCGGGATCAACGTATGTCTCATTGAGCCGCACACCATCAACGGTTGGCACCCCGTTCTCGACCGAGATCACATCTCCTGGCACAGCGATAATACGCTTAATGTAGTCGGCAGTCGGTTGCGGGGGCGCCTCAAAAACAATGACATCCCCACGCGCAGGCTGGCGTACATAATAGCTCGCCTTATCGACAATCAGGCTCTCCTGATTATGGAGCCGCGATTCCATACTCTTGCCCACCACATCAAATTTCTGCACCGCGAAGTTGATCGCGAGAAAGAGCAATACTGTCAGCGCCAACGTCTCTACCAGCTCGCGCACAAAACGGTAGCGCTTCCCAGTATTCAGCTTTACACCCATACGTACCTCCACCAAAGTCACTTCCTTCTTCTCAGGCCACATCTTTGCAGCCAACCAAGACAACTCTGCTACAAGCTGTTTTTATTGTAATCTATTTCCATCAAAGGAACATAGCCATATTTAGACAGAATTACGGACTACACGTCATAAACCAAGAAATAATTCCCCGCTCCAGAGTGTTTTCTCTTAGTAGTGACCCTTTTGGCCTGTAGCAATTCTCACATGTACAGAATGGGGTTGATGGATTGGGAGGAATAACGCAAATGCTCTTACGCTCCCCTTTGAGAGCATGAAAAGAATCCGCTCTAGCCGGTCCCATAACCCTTGACGCAAAGCCGCCAGTATAGTAGTGTTAGATGGAACGTTTGTTTGTATTTTCTACGGTACATTAGCGCAGCGACGCGAGCGTCGCTGAGGATTGAAACGTTGGCACACCCACATAGAAAATAAGCACTGTAGTTATTCTACGTTTTGCAGGGACGGACGGTTGGATTGTTATGCCCCAGGATAAAATAGTAGTTCGTGGTGCACGTGAGCACAATTTAAAGAATATTAACGTGACCATTCCGCGCGATAAGCTCGTGGTCATCACAGGTCTTTCGGGTTCGGGGAAGAGTAGTTTGGCGTTTGATACCATCTTCGCGGAAGGGCAGCGTCGCTATGTAGAGTCGCTCTCGGCCTATGCACGCCAGTTCCTGGATAAGATGGAGAAGCCCGATGTTGAACACATCGACGGCCTTTCGCCTGCTATCTCCATCGATCAGAAAGGCACAACCCACAACCCACGCTCAACAGTTGGCACCGTTACCGAAATTTATGACTACTTGCGCCTGCTCTACGCACGCATCGGTCACCAGCATTGTCCCCAGTGCGGTCGCGAGGTCAGTCAACAGACCCTCCAGCAGATTGTGGATGCCGTCCTCAGCCTGGCTGACGGCTCACGCATCATGCTGCTGGCCCCTCTTGTTCAGGGCCGTAAAGGCGAATATAAGAACGTCTTTGAAGAGATGCGCCGTTCAGGCTATGTCCGCGTGCGCGTCGATGGCGAGATTCGCGACCTGAGCGACGAAATCGACCTGGATAAACAGAAGAAACACACCATCGAGGTCGTGGTTGACCGCCTGGTTATTCGCAAACAGAAACGCGAGGAGAACGAGGAGAATGGGCTGAAGAAGGTGGCCGAGCGGCCCGCGCTCTACGAGGTCAATGCCAGCAAAGAGGCCCATCACGACGAGGACAATATCGCGGAACCAGATATTCCCGCGATCCTGCATGAAGAGGTCGATCCAGCCTTCCGCCAGCGCCTGACCGATTCGCTGGAGACGACCCTCAAACTCGGCAATGGGGTCGTGCTGGTCTCTGTAATTGGTGGAGAGGAAACGCTCTACTCGGAGAAGGCAGCCTGCGTCTACTGCGGCATTAGCCTGCCGGAGATCGCTCCCCGCACCTTCAGCTTCAACAGCCCCCACGGGGCCTGCCCCACCTGTACCGGCCTGGGAACGCAGATGGAGATCGATCCCGAACTGATCGTGACCCATCCCGAGGTCAGCATTCTTGAGGGTGCCATCGCCCCCTGGAGCAAGATTGTCAATGGCAGCCAGTGGCATAGCGCCATTCTGGAATCCCTGTCCAAGGCCTATGACTTTGATCTGAATACGCCCTGGCAGGACCTGAATGAAGATATTCAGCAGAAAATCCTGCACGGTATTCCTGAGCAACTTGCCATTCGCTATACACCTCAGCATGGGCAGACCAAGACCTATAATGTCCATTTCGAAGGTGTCATCCCCAATCTCGACCGGCGCTATAAGCAGACCGATAGCGAGGGTATTCGCGAAGAGATTGAAGGCTATATGACGGCACGCGTCTGCCCGGATTGCCGGGGCGCACGCCTCAAGCCAGAGGCCCTTGCCGTTACCGTGGGGGACATAATATCGTCCAGGTGACGAGCCTCTCAATCACGCACACTCAGCGCTTCTTCCAGGAGTTGGAGGATGACGTGCTCGCCAGCCGGAGCGGCGTCAAGCCTGGAGAGCCAATTCACCTGGCACCAGTGAAGAATGGCAAGACGAAGAAAAATGGCAAGCAGGGCAATAGCCTGCTTGGCGATCCCCTGGCGAAAATTGATACGCGGGGACAGCTCGTTGCGACGATCCTGACTGAGCGCGAGCGCTTTATCGCGCGCCAGGTGCTCAAGGAGATTCATGCCCGCCTACAGTTCCTGGTCGATGTCGGCCTGGACTACCTGACGCTGAGCAGGGCCGCAGCCAGCCTCTCTGGTGGTGAGGCCCAGCGCATCCGCCTGGCAACCCAGATTGGTTCTGGCCTGATGGGGGTACTCTACATCCTGGACGAACCCAGCATCGGCCTGCACCAGCGTGATAACGAGCGCCTGATCAAGACCCTGACGCGCCTGCGCAACCTGGGCAATACGCTGCTGGTGGTTGAGCATGACGAGGACACAATGCGCGCCTCCGACCATATCATCGACATTGGACCGGGCGCAGGTGAGCACGGTGGCTATGTCGTGGCCGAGGGAACCTATGACGAGATCGTGGCCAATCCCAACTCGCTCACCGGCGACTACCTCTCACGCCGCCGTCGCGTCGAGATTCCCGCCGAGCGCCGTCCCGGCAACGGTAATAAGCTTACCATCAGGGGCGCAAACGAGAACAATCTGAAGAATGTCGACGTCGATATCCCCCTTGGGAAGTTCGTCGTTATCACTGGCGTCTCAGGCTCTGGCAAGAGTACGCTCATCACCGATATTCTCTATCGCAAATTAGCACATACCTTCCACCGCGCCCATGAGCGCCCTGGACAGCACGAGACCATTGAGGGGCTTGAGCACCTGGACAAGGTCATTGATATTGACCAGTCGCCGATTGGGCGCACACCACGCTCCAACCCGGCCACCTATACGAACGCCTTTACCGGCATTCGCGAACTCTTTGCCCAGGTACCCGAATCGCGCATGCGTGGCTATATGCCTGGCCGCTTCTCCTTTAACGTTAAGGGTGGGCGCTGTGAAGCCTGTAAGGGTGAGGGCATTGTACGCATCGAGATGAACTTCCTGCCCGATGTCTATGTTCCCTGCGAGGTCTGTAACGGCAAGCGCTATAACCGTGAGGCCCTGGAGATCCACTACAAAGGCAAGACTATCGCCGATGTGCTGGATATGACCATTGAGGAGGCCGCTAGCTTCTTCGTGAACGTTCCCTCTATTCATACCAAGATGCAGACGCTCAAGGATGTGGGTCTGGGCTATATGCGCCTGGGGCAGCCCGCGACAACGCTTTCAGGTGGTGAGGCTCAGCGCATTAAGCTGGCGACCGAGCTATCACGCCGCGCCACGGGACGCACACTCTACATCCTGGATGAGCCCACCACCGGCCTGCACTTCGCCGACGTAGATCGCTTGCTCAGCGTCCTACAACGCCTGGTAGATACCGGGAACACGATTGTCGTCATTGAACATAACCTGGACGTCATCAAGTGTGCCGACTGGATCATTGACCTGGGACCCGAAGGGGGCGACGGGGGTGGTCGCATCATTGCCGAGGGCACACCCGAGGTCGTGGCACAGGCGCCACAGTCCTATACCGGGCATTTCCTTAAGCGCATGCTGGAGGAAGAAATCGAGATGATTCGCCAGCTCAATGAGACTTCCAACGAAGTCATGGCGTAGAAGAAAGCAGAAAAAGAAGGCTGAGGAGCTTGTACAAGCTCCTCAGCCTTCTTTTTCTGCTTTCTTCCGAGATTAACCCTCTGTCTGCAAGCGGGCGTGATGGTGCTCGCCCCCAGTTGGATTTGACTCCTGCTCGTCAGAGAGAGGCGGGCGTGGCGAGTTGAGCAAGGCCTCGCGCTGCTTCTGGAGATTGTCCAGCCAGAAGGTCAGGAAGAGCATCGTCGCGCCAACGAGCAGCAGGCCGACAATCTTAACCCCCTTTGGCAGGCTCAGAGCCAGGAGGCCAAAGGCCGTTGTCAGGCCATAAAAGATATAACAGATCTGTTTGGCGTTCAAGCCTGTAGCCATCAAGCGATAGTGGAGGTGAGAGGTCGTATCGGGCTGGGCGAACGACTGGCCACGACGCAGGCGGCTAGCGATGATCACGGCAACATCCAGGATAGGCACACCCAGGACCATCAAGGCCAGAGCCAGCTTCGCCCCGCCCATGATTGAAAGCGCCGCCAGCATAAACCCGAGAAATTGCGCCCCGCTATCACCCATAAAGATCTTGGCCGGGCTCCAGTTGTGCGGCAGAAAGCCTAGCACCGCACCTGTGAAGATTCCCGCCAGCAGGCCAATAGTGTACTGACCAAGGTAAATACTAATGATGGTAATGAAGAAGCCAGTAATTCCGACCACACCCGTGGCCAGCCCATCCAGGCCATCGACAAAGTTGATGGTATTGGTCATGCCCGTAAACCAGAACCAGGTAACGATGACAGCTGGGATCGCCAGCCAGGTAATCTCCGGCTTATGGATCAATATAGAGATGATTGGCTGCTGATACCAGGGGAGACCGGGATGCTCGACCGCGACGCCAAAGGGATTGCTAAAGCCAAAGAGAATGATGCCATAAAAATGCCAGTTCCACGGACCAAGAATAATCACGACCGCGAGCGACTGGACAATAAATTTATGGAGGGCACGCATCCCACGCACATCGTCATATGCATGGACCGCTACCAGTAAGAGGGAGGCCGCCATCAATAAGATAAAACGAATCATCTCATCCGGCTTCACCTCGTGGTTGGACGCGTAAAAGATGAGTGAGGCGACCACGAAGGCCAGGAAGATAGCTACCCCGCCCAGGCGTGGCACTGGCTTCTTATGAATACGATCGCGCTCTTTCGTAGGCCGATCCAGCAAATCGAACCGGGTGCAAAACTTGATGACCCCAAAGGTAAAGAGGTACGAAAGCAGAAACGCGACCGCGCCGCCTCCTAGAATTAAGAGCAGGTCTGGTAAACTAAACGATGACACTTGAGCCTCAACGATTCTCAACAGAGCCATGTGGACTCTCCCCGCTAAACGCGTCACAGCAAAGATACATTGCTACTACGCACTCTTTTTTCTATAAAAACACGCAAATACATCACTTTTGACGGTCTCATATATGAAGCGGGGTATAACCCAGGATCATGCCTCAGTAACGGCGATCAGTTATGGGACCTGGTTGCTGCCGGGTAATCGCACCACCAGGTGGCGGTCCAATCCGGCGTAGTCACTGATACACGCCACATCGGCCTCGGGCCATAAACTCTTTATCAGGCGTGTCAGTGGCTCTTGATGCAGGTAACCCATTTCCAACACACACCATCCCCCAGGCCTCAGCATACCATATTGACGGGCTTCGCGACACAGGCGCGTCAATAAGCCTAGCCCATCTGGACCACTAAAAAGGGCCAGGTGTGGCTCATAATTCCATACGTCGGGAGCCATCTGTGGTAATTCGTCTGTGCCGACATACGGTAGGTTGGCGAGCAGCATATCTACGGGCTGGGGCAAGGCCTGCAAGAGATCGCTCTGCAACAGGATCACACGCTCCTCAACGCCATAGCGCTGGCAATTGGCACGCGCAACCTCTAAGGCCTCCGCCGAGACATCGCAGGCATAGATTACAGGCAGGCGTGGCTCCTCTAACGCCAGGGTAATCGGGATAACCCCGCTCCCGGTGCCAACATCGGCCACAACTGGCATCTCTCCCGCATCCAGGCGACGTCGCGCCTCCTTGAGCGCGGCTTCCACCAGTAGTTCCGTCTCGGGGCGGGGAATAAGCACGCGCTCATCCACCTGGAAGTCGCGCCCATAAAATTCCTTCTCGCCAACAAGATACGCGACAGGCTCGTTGCGGGCGCGCCGCTCAATGAGTTCGCGAAAGCGCTTCTCCTGCTCTGCGCTCAGCTCTCGCTCGGGATAGGCATACAACGTCGCCCGTGGCACCTGTAGTATATGCCCCAACAAAACCTGGGCATCCAGGCGCGGATTCTGCTCCCCTCCGCGCCCATCACGCACTTGCAAACGCTGTATTCCCTCTTGTAACGCCTGTTGAATGCTTGCCATACCAAACTCTCTCATACTTCTTCTTACTACTCATCCTCAAATGGTTGACGGCCCGCGAAGCCTGCCTCCAGGGTGTGCCAGTAGTCGATATGCTCTTCGCCCAGGTGCCAGCAGAGGTAGACCTCTTCGCCGTTACGCAAGCTCAAAAAATCAATTAGACCAATTTCTGGGTCCTTCAGCTCACAACCCAGTCTCTGCAACTCTTCCATCGCCTGTTGCAACGCCTGAACATGCTCCAGCAAGCTCTCCTGAACATGCAGTATTTTGCCTTGCAGGTGGTGCCCATTACCCATAGACTTCACCTGCATCTCCTCAAGATCCTTCTCTAGCCCTTGCGCCTGACGATAGTGAACCTGGATTTTGTCTAGCTCCACACTGATCGCAGGCAGCAAAGCCTCAGCTTCGGCACGCGTAAAGTAGTGCGGCATATGCTCCCTCCTCTTCTCTGTTGCTGGCTTCAACAAACATCCCGCTTGTTGTCATATCACAGAGCGAAAACCGACCTGCTTAGTATTTTATCATTCTCCCTGTTTCTAGTGTCAGTGCCCCACAAAAGTCAACTGCTCTATTGCGCCAGGACCCTTCATATTGACCAGCCAGAAGGATTTCGCTATACTCATCCCTATAAACAAATGTAAGAAGAACATCTCGCTTTCTAGCAGTCAGTTGGAGGATACCGCACGGTGCAGCCCCATTATTGAGCCTTCTGAGCCGGTTGGAGTACTGGCCGGCGTCCAACTCAAACAAGCATTCATTACCTCAATCTCACAAGAGAAGCACAGGGCTGCCAGCATGCTCCGCCTGGCCATAGCCGTGCTCCTCCCTTTATTGTGTACTCCATGACCAGTCATCTTCACAAAGCTTTTTACTCTTTTCCCTGGACACACAATGAAGGATTTTGCTTTATATGGATCAGATCGATACCTTGCCAGCCAGGCCACCTCAACCCACGGCTAGCTTATGGCACAATCGCGCCTTCTTGCTCCTCTGGAGCGGGCAGATTGTTTCCGAGACGGGGAGCCAGGTCTCACTTTTCGCGCTCCCATTGCTTGTACTCGCCTTTACCAACTCACCTGCTCAGGCTGGCTTTCTCAGCGCCATCCAGTTGCTACCCTACCTACTCTTTAGCTTGCCCGCGGGCGCACTGGTGGATCGCTGGAACCGCAAGCTGGTCATGCTGGCCTGCGATACGCTGCGCTGGCTCCTCCTGGCCTCCGTGCCTGTGGCCTTCTATCTCGGTCACCTGACGCTACCACAGCTCTATGTCGTAGCCTTCCTCGAAGGGACAGCCAACGTACTCTTTGGTATCGCTCAGCTCTCGGCCCTGCCACGTGTAGTCGCTCCCAAGGATGTCCCCTCAGCCTATATGCTGAGCGAAATTACTCAGAGTACCGCCACACTGGTTGGCCCCAGTCTTGGGGGTCTGCTAATTCAGTTCGCAGGCGCGACACTGCCAGGTACGATGCTGGCATATATGGCTGATAGCCTCTCTTACCTTGTCTCAGTGCTCTCGCTAGGGGGTATTCGTGTGCCTTTTCAGCAGCAACGCGTTGTGGCACAACCACAATCGCTCGTGCAGGATGTACTTGAAGGACTACGCTTTCTCTGGTGCCAGCCCCTGCTCCGCCTGATGGCTCTGCTCACGACGCTAATCAATTTTATGCAGGCCGGAATTACCCTGGCGGTGATTCTCCTGGCACGTGACACCCTTCACCTGGACACACTTACCCTGGGTATCGTCATCAGCGCCAACGGGATTGGGGGTCTCCTGGGAAGCGCCATCGCGCCCTGGCTACAAAGGCGCCTGAGCATGGGACCAATCATGCTCGGTTCCCTGCTTGGCTGGACGCTGGCGAGTACACTACTGGCATTGAGTTCTGGCTCCTGGATGCTCATCCTTGCGATGGGGCTAATCGGCCTGCTCTGGCCTTGCTATGCCGTAGTAGTCGTCTCCTACAGACTCTCGCTTGCCCCCGATGAACTGCTGGGGAGGGTAAATAGTTCGTTTCGCCTGCTCACTTTTGGTATTGAACCCGTGGGGAAAGCACTCTGGGGCCTCCTGCTCCTCCCCCTGGGCGCCCGTCAGGAGTTAATCTGGATCGCGCTCGGCCTGGGCCTGATCACACTCCTTGCCGCCTTTACACCTCTGCGCCAGGCCTGACAAATTATCTCTATTAAGTTGATGTGATAGGAGATTGGCAGCCTATGGCTGCCAATCTCCTATCACATCAACTTAATAGAGCGAGCGCCGCAGGCGCGAGAAGTCACACAAAGGCAATTTCTATCAAGAAAGTAAGCCTTTCTTGGGTGGCTGCAAGAGATCATCGCGGTGATAACGCATATAGAGCACACTTAAGAAGGAGCACACACCCATCAAAAGCGAGAATTGCATCAGGCCATAGAAGCCATGCCAGTCGACAAAAAGTCCGCCTAGCGAGGTCCCGATAAGCTGTCCCATGGCCAGTACCACTGAGTAGAGGCCCATGACCGCTCCTCGCTTGCCATGCATCGACTCAGCAATGGCGCTCATCTGCATTAATGCCACAGGAGTAAAGCCACTCAGCAAGAGCACACCCAGGGCGACAATACCTAGCAGGATCAGGACTACCGTAGACTGGTCTGGTACGACATCGCTCATTGTCTCACCCAACCCGTTTATCACCGTTAGTGCGCTTATCGCTATCCCCAGGCCCACCAGGCCAATCAGCATCACGGTTGAACGGCGGAAACGCGCGACAAACAGCATCCATATACCCATCCCACAGAGGAAGAGCAGGGCAAAACCTCCCACCCAGAGCGATGACTCCATCTTGCTAAAGCCGCCATAGAGGAGTTGTCCAGGATGGCGCAGAGCCGCCGCGTGTTTAGGATAAGCCAGCATGATGGTGATGAGTACCACCCACGCCCCCACCAGGGCGTTGACAGAGAACCAGGCAGGCAAGAAGGTCGAAATTCGGCGATAGCGCAGAACCTTAAAACCCTCCAGGAATGAGCGCCGGGACGTGGTACGTTCCTGAATTTCCACGCTCTCGCGCACACCCAGGAAAATGATGAGTAGCGCAAGCATATATAATGCCGCGACAACCAGGAAGCCCCAGGTATCAAGCGTGCTACTGACCTTTCCCGCAAAGGGGATGGCCAGGCCAATGGCGCCTACTGTCACCACTTCAAAGGCCGTCACCGCACGCATACGCAGGCGCTCTGAGCCAATCGTGATATCCGTCAGGTAGCCCAGGGTCGCTGGCACATTCATACCAGTTGTCGCACCCTCCAGCAGGCGTCCGAATAGGATGATCACGAGCAGCAACACGAGGTGTACATTCAAGACATGAACATTTGGATGCGGGTAGAGGCGCGAGGCCAGCAAGAAGCAGAGCGTGGCTATGGTTGCCATTATAGGGGAGAATAAGAGAAATGGACGCCTGCCCACATGATCGGAGAGACTTCCAACAACAGGCGATAGCAAGAGTTCGGTAATATAGAATGCTTCAAGCACCAGTGCCACTAACGTCGCCGAAGCGAAGCGCTCGCCCAGGTAAAATCCTAAGATGACAAAGCTTGTACGGCCCGCAATACGAATCAGCAGGGTTGAGAGAATGGCCGCAATAAGCGAAAAACGTGGCACCGAAAATCGTGACTGATCCGCCCTCCCAGGGGGACCAGAGGCATGCTC
This sequence comes from Ktedonobacter sp. SOSP1-85, assembly GCF_016587415.1. Classification (GTDB taxonomy): domain Bacteria; phylum Chloroflexota; class Ktedonobacteria; order Ktedonobacterales; family Ktedonobacteraceae; genus Ktedonobacter. Next base: position 2,156,101 of record NZ_BNJI01000001.1, read on the forward strand.
TTTATTATCTTTGCTCACATCTGAAATCATTTTCTACCGCTCTCTTTTGTCACAGAACCCACAATGGGTAAACATTTGCATGCAGCCTTTTTAGCCGGGATGCCACTTTGTAGCTATACTTGTACAGTTAGCGCTCCTCACCCCATCCTCCACTCTTCTCATAATATGCGCAGGTTCATATTTTCTTTGCTGCAATCCACATAATACATGTACTTGTCAGAGGCAAAAAAAGTTGTACGCGAAGGAAGCTATCCCACTAACGCCTTAGACATCCCCAGGTAGCTGTTAAGTTCATCGTAACGCGATATGCTAACTCAGCGGCCAGACCTTGACCGTCTTGTCCCAGGAGCCAGAGGCGAGATATCTGCCATCGGGCGACCAGGAGAGCGAGCGGACACCCTCGCTATGTCCACGAAATGTGTGCAACATCTCTCCACTTGTCGCGTCCCAGACCTGCACCGCTCGATCATCGCCCGCCGAGGCCAGGTAACGACCATCAGGAGACCAGGCCACGCTATAGACGAGGTCAGTATGTCCCTGGTACATATAGTGGTGATCCCCTGTGAAGGCATCCCAGACCTGTACCGTCTGGTTATCACAGGCTACTGCTAGACGCTTGCCATCAGGAGACCAGGCCACGCTACGCATCGTAACCGCTATAGGATAGGCAATATGTGTACGCACCAATTCCCCCCCAGCAACCGACCAGACCTGGGTAGTATGATCACTGCTCGCCGAAGCAATAGAGCGGCCATCGGGCGACCAGGAGAGCGCATTGATATTACCTTTGTGTCCCTTGTATGTCAGGGTACTACCACCCGTGGCGGCATCCCAGACCGTCACCAGGCGATCTCCTCCGCCTGACGCCAGGTAGCGACCATCGGGCGACCAGGCCACACTCCAGATCCAGGAGCTCGCGCGAAAATCGCGTGGATAATATCCATCCGGCGCGTCCCAGGTCTCAAGTCTTTGATCTGCACTGACCGAGGCAAGACGCTTGCTGTCATGCGACCAGGCCACACTATAGACGCTATCGGTATGCCGGCTATAAGGCGTAGCCAGTAGCGTCCCCTGGAGCGCGCTTATGACATGCACAGTCTGGTCATCGCTGGCCGAGGCAAGCGCCTGACCATCGGGCGACCAGGCCACGCTCCACACATAGGAGGTATGGCCGGTATAGGTCAGGAGCGCTGGCTTGTCCTCGACATCTGTTGCGAGTGGCATAGGCATAGGGTGCGAGCGTACAAACCATGTCAACAGGCCAGCCGAACCGACAAGCGCGGCACCAGCAAGGCCCGCACCCAGCAAGACCTTGCGCCGCGTCACGCCAGCTCTGGACGCCGACACGACTGGATGTGGATGTGGATGTGGATATATAATTTCGCCTGTGCCCTCAGCCTCGCCTGCGTCGCCAGCCTTCAAACTGGCGAGAACCTCGTCTGCCACAGGCAGTGTCACCGCGTCGATCGATGATTCAGGGGTCAAAGCGGGTAAGGGTGCCGAGGTCTGGGCGCTTATATCCTCCCGCCTGGTAGTTTCCTTTGCCTCTGCCTGCACCTGGGTCGGCTTTCCCTTTTGTCGCCATAGGGGAAGGGTAGAGTGCTCTGCCTTTGAGGGCTTTGAGGGAGGCATCAATGGTTGCCCAGAAGGTGTCTTCACCCTTCCTGACGCTTTTTTTCGTGGAATCGCTGAATCAGCGCTAGACCCGGTTGCCTCTGCGAGGGCTTGAGCGAACGCCAGGACCGAAGAGTAACGCTGCTCAGGTTCTTTAGCCAGCGCCTTGAAAACAACCTTCTCGACCTCTACTGGTAGCTCGGGTACCTTTGCGCGTAGGCCAGGTGGGGGCGCCAGAGTATGTTTAACCGCGATCTCAGAGAAGGTTCCCGTAAAGGGGCGCTCCCCAGATAACCACTCATAGGCAACCACGGCCAGCGCATACTGATCGCTGGCGGGAAGGGCCTGGGCGCGCATCTGTTCTGGGGCCATATACATGATAGTGCCAGCCAGTTCTTGAAAGCCCTGCGTGCTCATATAGCGGGCGCTCTGCGAGACCAGGGCGATGCCAAAATCGCTTAAAAGCACCTGGTCCTCGCGCCCTAGCAGCATATTCTCAGGCTTCACATCGCGATGGACGACTTTCTGCTCATGCGCATACTGTAGCGCCTGGGCAATCTGGCGGGTATAGGATACGACCAGGGAGAGGGGCAGACGTGTTCCCCGGGAATGGCGCCCCCGTAGCGAACCATTGGGGGCATAATCGGTCACCAGGAATGGCGTCGTCCCCTCCAGGCCAAACTCTAGTACACGCACAATATGCGGATGAACCAGGCGGGCCACAGTTCGCGCTTCAGCACGAAATAGCCCGATCTCATCGCTCGCAATCTGGGCATGTAAGACTTTGATCGCAGCCTGGGTATCCAGATAAATATGCTCGCCCAGGTAGACCTCGGCAAATCCGCCCTGTCCCAACAGGCTTACCAGGCGATAATTTCCAAACTGCTGACCTGTACGCTCGGCCATGCATCAGCCCCTTACTCTTGAAGAGCCAAGGTATTTCTTAAGGCACTACACTTCTTCTACAGAAAACAACTTCTGGCACTAATATTTTCCTCATGCTACCCAATTCGCAATCAACCGTCAAGTACCTGAACAACAACATCTAGACTGTTCAATTCACCTTAGGTGTCCGCCTCGACTCACAGGCTTATCTTCGAGGGAGGTGTGTGTAGTGACCGCTTGGCTCCGCCAAGCGGTCACTACACACACCTCCCTCAAGCGCCCCAAGCGCGAAGAGGAAAAGACTTACCTAAAGAAGATTTGTTAGCCTGGAAATCAGGCAAGCTTCCAAACTTTCGCATCGCGAAAGAGCGCCTGCGTCTCGTTCTTCTGGGTATACACTGCTACGCCTATCTGGCCCTGCGTCAGGGTAGCATCCTCGACCGATGCCAGAAGCTGATGATTGGCAAAGAGACGAAGCGTGGAACCGGTAGCCGCAATGGCAATTTGATTATCGGCACCTGGCTTAAACTGGCTGCTGCTACCAGTATAAAGAGAGCGTGGAGGGACATTGCGCCCGGTGTAGACAAGTAGGGTATAACTGCCATTGCTATTAAAGATAAAGGCGTAGTATTTGTAGCCGACATCATCGCCACGGAAGGTTAAGCCAGCGATCTCACCCTTCGTTATCCGCATAGTGAGTTGATAGGTAAAGTTGGTAAACGCGGTCTTGAGCGCTGGACAGGTATAATAGGTATTTGCCTCTGGCTCACGCGCCTGGTAGGCACCAGCGGCAAATGTACAGTAGCGGTCCTCCTGCCAGCCATGTTTCTGGCTATTATCCTTAAGAGTATCGGTCAGCACCAGGTCCTTACTAAAAGGATAGGCTGACGCCAGGGCAGTGGCCTGGGCATTGACTGTAGGCGTCACTACCTGACCTTTTGGCGTATTTATCTGGTGGGCAATGTGCATGTAACTATACACGTAGTAGCTCAAGCCACCAAGCAGTAGTACACCTAGCAACAGCCCCAGCAGCAGCGGTTTCTTCTTTTTCTGACCCCAGGGCGAGGGAGGAACAGCAGAACTGGTCAGGGGCGTTAGAGGAGGTGGACTGATTGAGGGCTGGCGTGCCTCACTCCGGCTATAAGCAATATTCTGGGGCACATAGAGAGGTTCGGGAGTTGGATTAAATTCAGGAACAGGCGGAAACGATGGTGCTGGTGAAGGAGCGGCCTGCGGGAATGCCTTCTCTGGTGAGAAGTCCCATGAACCATAATTGCCAGGCAATGGTGAATCAAGGCTGGTTCCATATCCAGGCTCTACCTGACCACACCACACCATTCCCTGTGGGGGTATACCGGGTGCTCCTGATGGTTCATAGAAACCTGGAATAGTTTCCTCGCGCTGAACCTGCACACCCTGCTCCTGGAAAAGCTGTTGCTCTATCTCCGATGGACGCAAACGCGCACCAAAGCGCTTTATACGCGCGTGACCATTTGTGGCTGAATTGGGGCCTGGTGAATTCGGCTCGTAACCCATACCTACTCCATCTCTCTACTAATTACCTGAATACCCCCATTACACTGGCTGACGAGCGGCCGCATCACGGAGGAATATACTTGCTGACAGGCATTTTGCTATACGTCACGCGTAGTATAGCACAACGCCTGGGACAGCCTGTAACTAGAGGGACGTTCTTCCCATCATATCTTTATGCGTTCCCACTTCTCACTAATCGGGATAAAAGGGTCATCAGGCAGAAAGCGCCTGACACGCTCGTTGCCTTCGATATAGAGCTCTTCGTACAGCCACAAATTCTGTGCGCGCATCCATCCATAACAATAGATGAGCAAATCAAGCTCATCATGAGAGAGGGGGAGGAGCGCTCGGTAGCCATCGAGAAATGCCTGGCATAACTCTTTCGCAAAATCACACACGATATCTAATATACGTGCAATCTCCCATGCTGCTGGTGCGCTATAAGCTTGATCCCAGTCGATGATCGCGCTGACCTTGTCATGCATAAAAAAGAGATTTGTTTCCTGGTAATCGCCATGAATGACCTGTTGGTGCAATGCGTGAAAGTCAGAAAAGGGATCATCCTGATGATCTAGAAGCCACGCACGCCGTGCCGCAAGGTGCGCCAGTACAATTTCATCCTGTGGCTGTATCCTCGGTCGCGCACGAATTATCTCTTCCAGCTCGCCCATATACGCAAAGGTTTTCTGCATATTAAAATGGAAGTTACGCTGTGTCACCTGGACGCAGGGATAGTCACGCAACACAGTGTGTAAGCGCGCTAGACACTGTCCCATTGCCCAGAGATTATGGGAAGAAAGTTCCTGACGCGCCACCTGCCTGCCTGGAGCAAAGGGATAGAGAGCATAGTACACACCTTCATGCTCAATCCAGGTACCACCATTAAGCAGTGGTAACGGAGGAATCGCCGGTAAGCCTTGTTCATGGACATACTGTGACAGAGCATGCTCATATGTTATCGCCATGTGTCGATCCTGACCATAGCGATAACGACGCAAGGCATAGCGACCAGAGGTTGTCTCCAGGAGACGCGTCTGGTGAATCGCCCCATACTTGGGCATTTGCACATGCAGCAGCGAACCAGATGTAAAGGCAGCCCCCAACCATTCACGCAACAGTTCCGCCAATAGTGGCTTTTCCAGTGAAGAATCTGCCATACTTGGCTCCTCAAAAAATACAGAAGACTGATCTCGTGCACCTGACGACGCTACTGAAGTACGCGTCTACATATGACATTAATATGTAGACGCGTACTTCAGTAGCGTCGTGCTACTCCTACCAGGACTTAGACAGTTGTATCCTCGCGTCGCGCCACTACTGTCTGGGCGAAGTCTACGAAGTAGGTCAGCGCCTGGGGATTACTCAGGGCATCCATGCTGGCAGCCTTCTCAACAGGGATACCCATAAAGAGCTTCTTGATCGGCACCTCGAGCTTTTTCCCACTCAGGGTGCGTGGTACCTCGGGAATCTGCTGAATCTCATCGGGTACATGATGAGGCGATACAGTTGAGCGAAGCTGCGTCTTGATCCTCGCCTTCAGGCTCTCGTCCAGCTCAACACCCTCGCGCAAGACCACAAAGAGAGGCATGTAATAGCGTCCACCCGGCATTTCCACGCCGATAATCAGGCTATCAAGCACCTCTGGGAGGCTCTCAACCACGCGGTAGATCTCGCTGCTGCCCATCCTAATACCCTGCCGATTGATCGTGGAGTCGGAACGGCCATAAATAATGGCGCTGCCCGAGGGCGTAATTTTGATCCAGTCACCGTGGCGCCAGACGCCGGGATAAAGCGAGAAGTAGCTCTCGCGATACCGCTCATAGTTGGGATCGTTCCAGAAGTAGAGCGGCATGGAGGGCAGCGGATTCGTAATCACAAGCTCGCCAACCTCGTCAATTAGCGCATTTCCAGCCTCATCAAAGGCTTCGATCTTTGCGCCGAGCATACGACACTGAAGCTCCCCTTCATACACGGGAAGCAGGGGCGAGCAACCCACGAAAGCGGAACACACATCCGTGCCACCACTAACTGAGGCCAGCCAGAGGTCGGACTTGACATGCTCATAAACCCAGCGGAACCCCTCGGGCGTCAGCGGCGAACCCGTTGAACCTACAGTTCGCAGGTGACGCAAATCATAGGTCTGGCCCGGCTCGATACCGCTCTTCATGCAGCTCGAAATATAAGCTGCACTCGTGCCAAAGGTCGTCATCTGTGTATCGGCGGCAAACTGCCACAACGTTCCTATGTCCGGATAGGCCGGACTACCATCGTAGAGTAGGACTGTTGCCCCTACCAGCAGGCCACCGAGCAGCAGGTTCCACATCATCCAGCCCGTGGTCGAGAACCAGAATAAGCGATCTCCTGGTTTGATATCCTTATCCAGCGTCAGGCACTTCAGGTGTTCCAGGAGAATACCACCATGGCCATGAACAATGGGCTTGGGCAAGCCCGTCGTTCCCGAAGAGTAGAGAATCCACAGCGGATGATCAAAGGGGACTTGCTCAAATTGTAGGGGAGCTGGCTTCGCAGCAAGCTCCTGCCAGGAGAGTGTATTCGACAACGCCGCAGGCCGGGTTCCCTGCTCGCCAAAGAGGTAGGAGTAGAGCACAGTATGCTCTACGCTCGGTAGCGACTCCTGCAGTTCCGCAATAATAGGGCGGCGATCAAAACGCTTGCCACCATATTGATACCCATCAATGGCAAATAAAACCTTTGGCTCAATCTGCTTAAAGCGGTCGATGACACTATTGGTGCCAAAATCGGGCGAGCAGCTTGACCAGGTTGCGCCTATGCTGGCACATGCCAGAAAGGTCATCGCTGTTTCGGGGATATTAGGCATATAGCCTACGACGCGGTCGCCAGGTTTTACGCCTAGATCCCTCAATGCCTGGGCGATGGCGCCAACCTTTTGCGCCAGTTCCGCCCATGAGACACTAACGAGTTCGTGCCGTTCAGAGCGAAAAAGGAGGGCTGGGCGTGCCTCGGTGGCGTTGCGGAAGGCATGTTCCGCGTAATTGAGGCGCGCACCGGGAAACCATTGCGCTCCTGGCATCACACGTTGGCGCAAGACAGTTGTATAGGGGGTCGATGCCTGAATTGAAAAATATTCCCAGAGAGAGCCCCAGAAGGCTTCAATCTCATTCGCGGACCATTCCCAGAGCGCTTCGCGCGTCTGAAAATGCAGCCCCTTCTTTTCCTGTAACCGGCGCATATAGTGGGTGACGTTGGCCTGTTGCTTCACTGCTTCCGAGGGTTCCCAGAGAGGTTGGCTTTCAAATACTCTTTCCATACAGTCGCTCACTGCCTTTCCCTTGCTCGCTTGCATCATTGTCAAGCTATGAGCCACGATGTCTTAATCTCAACGTCATTATAACACGCTCCCTGTTGCCACGCCTGCGGCGCTCAGGGAGGAAGGTGTATGGTGAGGGGCTGGCAAAAGCCAGCCCCTCACCATACACCTTCCTCGGAGGCGAGCCTGCGAGTCTATGCTTTCTCCAGGTTCTTTTTGAGCTTGTGAACCTGGGCATTAATCTGCTTATCGAGCATAGTGGAGACCAGGCCACGCGCGAATTTCAGCATTCCTCCCGGTTCGCCCTCGCCCATCATGGTAACCCGCGTACCGCTCTCGATTGGTTCGAAGATGATCGTCGTCTCTAGATTCACGGGTCCAGTCAGGCTTTTAAAGCCAAACAGCCTGGGCACCTCGTAGTGCGTTACCTCTGTGGTAAACTCCATACGCTGATTTAGGAACTCACCTGCCTGGAGAAAGCGGGCACCGACGCCCATGGGAACATCATTGACCGGGCGAATTTCGCGTGCAGGTGTCCATTCCGTGACCTTGCACATATCCGTCACGTAGGCAAATACCTCCTCGACCGGACGGTTGATCAGAACGGTCTTCACTACTCGCACAGCGTCTCCTCCTGCTTCTCTTGCGCTATCCAGTTTTGCTTGTCACGTGCCAGGGTCCTGCACAAAATTATACTCCCCATATACACATGCCCACATACCCACATGCCTCATATTCTCCAGTTATGCTCCCCGTTCCGCGCCAATCCGCCCGTTTCTTATTGCAACCAGAGACACATCCCCAGGGATATGTATGCACCGCGACCTCTTTCCGCGTACTAATACTATACAGAATCCAAAAGAGGTATTTTCTATGAAACGAGATATATTTAGACGCAGTTGCGCGGAATTCCTGGGTACCTTCGCCCTGGTCTTCTTTGGTTGTGGAGTACGCGCCATAGTTGGCGATACCGAGAATATCGCAGGCATCTTTGTGGTCCATCTGACCTTCGGTCTGACGGTCGCCGCCATGATTTACCTCTTTAGCTATCTCTCAGCCGCCGTCTTCAATCCCGCAATTACGCTGGGCTCTGCCATTACTCGTCGCCTTCCCTGGCGCCTGGTCCTGCCCTATTGGCTGGCCCAGTTTGCGGGAGCATGCAGCGCCAGCCTCGTCCATATGCTACTCTTTCCCGAAAAAGCCGAGCTAGTCCATTATGGCGCGAACACGCTGAAAACCAGCCTACCAGCCGCAATCATCCTGGAAGCGCTTCTGACCTTTGTATTGATGATGGTTAGTATGGGAAGCGCGACAGATAAACGCTTTGTACGCGCCGATAGCGGACTCACAGTTGGATTCACAATTATCGTCTGCGGCATCCTCGGCAACACTCTGACTGGCGGCAGTATGAATCCCGCACGCAGCCTGGGGCCTGCACTCTTTGCGGGGGGGGTTATCTTGACCAATTCCTGGGTCTATATTGTGGGTCCCTGCTTGGGCGCATTGCTGGGAGCACTGGTGTATGAGCTCCTGCGCGGCAATCAAGAGAATGCCAAGCCGGTCCTCGAAGACTATCCCGTCGCGCCCCGCATCCCCATCCAACACATCTTCACCAGGAAGTTCCAGCAACCTTCACAGCCAGAGCAAGATCAAAAGGCAGCGAGCTAACACATATACACATTCTGGGCTTGACTCCTCGCGCCTGCGTGTGCCTCTGATAGAACTGAGCTATTTCATGGTATACTTGGCTATATCAAAGTCCTCTAATGCGGTCAAACGTAGCCGTGTGGCGTAGGCGAAAGTACCAGGGCTCCCTGGTACACAGGTCCCTTCCAGCTTGCAACCCATAAGTGGGTATGCTTTAATGCCCTGAGTATGTCAGAGAGATTTTCGCGGGAAAGCCCACAAAAACGCATCTATACTGTGTTCGCATCGCTTCTCGCCCAGGAAGATGCCGCCATAGACCTGGTGGGAGCGGCCCTTCTCATTGCGAAGCTGGCGTATCCAGAAGTAGATATTGCATGTTATCAATCACAACTCGACGCCCTCGCGCGGCGAGTCCGGGGAATCCTTGGCCTTTCTCCAATCCCCCCTTTGGATGCCATGCTCACCTCACCCGAACGTGAGCCACATGAGTTTCTCCAGGCTCTCAACCAGGTCATCTTTGCAGAGGAGGGCTTCTGCGGCAACTCCGGCGACTATAATAATCCCGACAATAACTATCTCAATAAAGTCCTGGATAACCGCGCCGGCATCCCCATTACGCTCTCACTTGTCTATATTGAAGTCGCGCGCCGCGCTGGTCTCTTCATCGAAGGCATTGGCCTGCCCTATCACTTTATCGCACGCTGCCAGTATGGCGAAGAAACCTATTACATCGATGCCTTCCACCAGGGCCGCCTGCTTAGCGAGCAGGAGTGTATAGAGCTGGTGCGCCGGATCGCCCATCGCCCACTCAAGTTACATCATCACTGGTTTGAGCCTGTCCCGCGTAAGCAGATGCTGGGACGCATGCTCAATAACCTCAAACGCATCTACCTGGAGCGCGATGCCTACGAGCCAGCCCTGGCTATCTATGAGCTCATGGTCTTGCTCCATCCTCAATCCGCCGTTCATCGCCGCGAGCGCGGCCTGCTTCACCTGCAACTTAAGCACTATGGCCGCGCACTGCATGACCTGATGGCCTATCGCGAACTGGCCCCGGAGGCCAAAGACCGTTACGAGGTCCTCAACTATATCAAGATGATCCGCCAGGCCATCGCGATGATGAACTAGCGCACATCGACCTCCTCCACGGGAAGCCCCTCCATCTGCATAATCTTGAGCGCGTTGGTCGTAGGACAGGGGCCGGTGCGTAGCTTATAATCAAAGACCATCTGTCCCTCGACCACCTCCTCGCGGAAGTGATAGTTCTTCAGGTCGTGAACCGCCTCCTCCAGGTGGACTAGTTCCAGGTCATGGGTAGAGATCGCACCCAGGCAGTCATGACCCACAATGGCACGTACAAAAGCCCGGCTACCGCTGAGACGCTCCCGGTTATTGGTGCCCTTAAAGATCTCGTCGATCAAGAAGAAGAGAGGATAGGGAGAAGACTGCTCCAACGCATCTAGCAACTGACGCAGGCGCCTGACTTCAGCATAGAAGTAGGAGTAGCCATCCGTCACCGAGTCGTTGACGCGGATGCAGGTAAAGAGACGAAACAGGCGCGTTGTCAGCGCGCTGGCACAGACAGGTCCCCCCGCATAAGCCAGGCAGAGATTGACGCCCAATGTACGCAAAAAGGTGCTCTTGCCCGCCATATTGGAGCCTGTCAGAATATCCACTTCGCCCAGCCTATGAAAAGCGAAATCATTGGTTACACGAACACGATCCTGGATAAGCGGATGCCCAAGGGAATGCGCGCTAAAGAGCGGTGCCTTCTCCTGTGTGAGCTGATCATTCGCCAACACTTCGGGCAGGATATACTCTGGATTGAGGTAGGCAAAGGTCGCGAGCGCGTTTAAAGCCTCCAGCTCAAACCAGGTATCCAGCCAGCCAGGAAGAAACTTGACGATCTGCTCTTTGTACTGGCCCAGGCGATAGGCGCAGTATGCATCCCAGGGTAGAAAGAGGTTCACCAGCAGCCAGAGCAGCCCATTGGCCTTCAAACCTGCCGCAGAGGAGATGCGACCAATGCCGCGTAGCACGCGTGAGGGTCGATTCTCGCCCTGCTGCTGAAAGGCTGCGCATAAACGCGCCAGGTGCTGGTTGCGCCCATAGGAGTAGCTCTCCAGGAAGCCAAAGACCGATCCTAGCGCACCAAAGTTGTCACTCATGTAGCCTGCATCTTCGAAGATATTGCCCCGTATCTTCTGCGTGAGCGCGAGGAAAAAGATTCCACCAAAGAAGGTCAGCACCCAGAGATTGGGCGTATGGGTGACCACGCTCGCCACCAGGTCTATGAGCGTAAAGACATTCAAGGCGAGCGAAGCCCATAGCAGAGGGCGCACGCCTTTAGAGGGTGGATTACGCTTTAGCCAGTCGACAAGCTCCTGCCCCTGCACCTGGCCGGTCTTGCCTTTTGTCGCGATCAGCGAGAAGAGCACCAGCTTATCGCGGAAACGGCTCAACGGACGCAGTTCATCAACCAGTTCCTGGCGTGTCCGTATACGCTCCAGATCCGGCTCCGTTGCCAGGAGCCACGAGCGCAAGCGCTCGCTTCCCTCACGAGAGAAGGACATGTCCAGCAGGCGATGCAGCGAGTATTTCCCTGTCACATCCAGGTCAAACTCAAAGGGATGATCCTCCTGCCCGCTTGCGGAGGCGGGAGCCGGTATGTGCTCCCAATCCAACCTGGCGCGCGCCAGATGCGTCGATTTGATCAAGAGCCAGGCCTTGTGGCGTGCCAGGCTTCTATCGACCTGGCTATGGTAATACGCGGCAACACCAAAGGCCAGCAGGCTGAGCACTCCCAGGGTAATCCCCAGCCACCAGAGAAAAAAGCCCACCGCCAGGCTAACAGCCAGACCTCCAAAGAAAATAAACAGCCGTATCCACGAGTAGCGATTGCTACGCACATCTAATTGTTCTATATGACGCTGTACCCTCTGAAGCTGCCGCTCCAATAGGTGTACGCGCTCCTCTTTCTTCTCCACGCGTTCGATCCTTAGAAAATGAGTACACAAACGTACGCTTTATAGCGCAGTCTAGCACTCCTGCACCTCGGGCACAAGCCGTCAGGCACAGCTCATACGTTAAACGCTATACCACTTGTACTGTCGCCTTCGTATATGATAAGAATAGAGTGCAACAGTATAGTGATCCATAAAAAACGCCGTTGGTAACGATGTGCCCCCATAGTGGGGGGATCGTTCCAACATCAGCCTCTCTATGGAGAACCAATTCATGCATAGCATACAACAGGAAGAGACCCTACACGATACCACAACCAATGCAGTCCTTCTGCGTTATCTACTTTATCTTCCCGATAACTACGAAATGTTAGCGGGGACGCGCTGGCCGCTCGTGCTCTTTTTGCATGGTGCGGGTGAGCGCGGGGACAATCTGGATCTGCTCAAAAAGTATGGTCCGCCCAGGCAGGTTGAAGAAGGAGAACGCTTCCCTTTCATTCTGATCGCGCCTCAATGTCCAGACAACACCTCCTGGTCCGCGAAACAGGAAGACTTGATAGCCCTGCTGGATGAGGTAACCCAGACCTACTCGGTCGATACTAGTCGCGTCTACGCGACGGGCGTCAGCATGGGAGGGTATGGTACCTGGGCGTTGGTGACGGCCCACCCCGAGCGCTTCGCGGCTGCCGCCCCTATCTGTGGCGGAGGTGATCCATCTACGGTAGCTAACATGCGCGATGTACCGGTCTGGGCCTTCCATGGCGCCAAAGACACGGTCGTCCCTCTCAGGGCAAGTCAGAACATGGTCAACGCACTTGAGCAAGCAGGCGGAAAAGCCAAGCTGACCATCTATCCCGAGGCTGGACATGATAGCTGGACGCCGGTCTATGCTGATCCAGAACTCTATTCCTGGCTTCTTGAGCACAGCAAAGTAGCTGAAACACGCTAAAATTTTTTATTATCCAAGGAAGGAAAGAGAGCAACAATGCAGATTGCCAACAAAGGAGTTATCGTCACTGGCGGAGCCTCGGGTCTGGGGGCCGCCTGCGTACGCCTGCTCGCGGGCGAGGGCGCTAAAGTGACGATCCTTGACTTCAACGCCGAAACAGGCCAGGCACTAGCGAGCGAGCTAGGAAGCACGGTCATATTTAGCCAAACCGATGTCACGAATGAAGAGCAGGTACAGGCCGCGATCAAGGCCGCGCAAGCTCACAGTGGCGAGATCAATATCGCCATCAACTGCGCAGGTATCGGCATCGCGGAAAAGATCCTGAGCAAACGCGGCATTCACTCGCTCGCCAACTTCAGCAAGGTCATATCTGTCAACCTCATCGGCACCTTTAACGTCATCCGCCTCGCGGCTGCAGCCATGGCTGAGAACCAGCCCGTGGGAGACGACGGTGAGCGCGGAGTGATTATCAATACCGCCTCAGTCGCAGCCTTCGAGGGTCAGATTGGCCAGGCCGCCTACTCGGCCTCCAAAGGCGGGATCGTGGGCATGACCCTGCCTATTGCACGCGAGTTGTCCAGCCTGGGCATTCGCGTCATGACCATCGCTCCCGGCATCTTTGATACCCCACTCATGGCGGGCCTTCCCGAAGCGGCCCGCATCTCGCTTGGCCAACAGGTCCCCTTCCCCTCACGCCTGGGCCGCCCCGACGAGTACGCCGCCCTCGCCAAACACATCATCGAGAACACCATGCTAAACGGCGAAGTTATTCGCCTGGATGGTAGCATTCGCATGAGTCCTCGCTAAAAGCGCCTATAGCGAGAAGCCCGACCCTGTGATTGCGGCATGCCGCAATCACAGGGTCGGGCTTCTCACATGCCCATCATCTTACTACACGAATGATCGTCAGTTCTTCCAGTGTCTGTAAAATCTGGCTCATTTCTTCAGGTGTACAGTTTATAGACCTGATTAACTCTCCAACTGCCTGGCGACCATCGATTGCTAAGATGACCTGGCGATATAAGCGTGGAAGTCCCGCCTTCTCGATAATTCCAATCGCCTTCATAACTGACATCGTCGCTCTAGGAACTGCTGTCAGCGGAAACGCGTTATTGCCAGATGCGGCGGCAGGCTCCCCCCCAACTGAGGCGCTGATTGCCTCAGCTGAGGTATCACAGGTGAAGTCTCACGCTGGCTCGGAATGGGACCTGTCTGTTGCAGTGGTCCCGTAGTCAGATGGGGAATAAAAACAAATACGCACTTCCCCCAGCCTATCATTATATTGAGCGCATCCGGCCCCATATATGATCCCACCTGGGCGAAAACAATTTGTCCATTGGTAAACCCAATGCTCCCTATCTCGGCATTTATTCCTTCTCCACGCCCCACTCGCAACTCTCCGGTCCTACCTTCTACCTGAATAATCTGTATAATCCTGGAAAGGTTATCAGTTATTCTTCCTTGTTGTTGCGTCACATCTTTCTCCACATATTCCCTCTTTACTCAAATGCTGAAAGAGACGCTCACTAAAAGCTACGTTGGGGAAATGCCTGTTGTGCCACAATATGTTCACGATTGGTTTGCGCAAAGATGTCCTGATCATCACGCAGCTTAAAGACCTCAGCGGAGACCAGGAGCTGCTCTGCCAGTTGGGCAACGCGTTCCATGCGTTTAGCCTCCTCACGGATACTCTGACTACTCTGTAGTGTCGATGAGGAAACACCCCGCATGACCTGTGCGACGCTACTGGAGGTTTGTAATTGTTGCTGTGCTGCCTGATTGATCATCTCTATTTCACGAGATTGATATTCAATAGCGGAAACGATGGCCTCAAAGGCCGCACCAGCCTCTCTTGACAACTGAGCCCCCGTCGCAGCCTCGGTTTCGGTATCTTGTATAGAGAGGGTTACTGACTCGATGTCTTCAAGGAGCTGTTTCACAATGCGCTCAATTTTATTGGTCTGCGTCTTCGCGACCTCAGCCGAACGACGAATATCATCTGCCACTGCTCGGAAGGCTTTGCCATTTTCTCCAGCCAGCGCTGCCTGGATCGAGGCATCCAACGCCAAGCGGTTTGTTTGGTGAGCAATGCCTGAAATGATTTTCACAATGTCACTGATCTCTTGCGAATGCTCCGCTAATTGCTGCACCTTGGTAGCACTCAAATGCACATCATTATTGATATGCCCCATCCCTTCGACAGTGCGCAATACAGCATTACGACCAGATTGTGTCGTCTGGTATACCCTACCACCCACTTGTGAGAGCACCTGAACACGCTGAGCGACCACACGGCTTGTATTGGCCATCTCGCTGATATTTGTGGTCGCTGAGGAGATTTGCGCAATTTGTTCGTCCGCACTGTCTACAAGCTGCGCCATATCATCGTATGTCTGCAGAGTTGCGCGCTCAACCTCATTCGCCAGGGTCTTGAAGTTAATGACGAGAACACCCAGTTCGCTGACCATATAGTTGAAGAAGGAGGCCAATACACCCAGGCTGTCTGAGGACACCGTCGCCTGCACGCGCAAGTCTCCCTGGCCCGCGCCACTGACCTCTCCAATCAGGCGCTCAACCTGCATCTGGAGCGTTGTATGGCGCATCTCTGCTTCTCTAATAAGCTGAACAATACTATTCAGCATATTATTCATCGAGAGTGCGACCATTTGGATCTCATCTCGCCCTTCCACATGCACACGCTGACTTGTATCACCCTGCGCGATTTTGGTAGTCAGAGTAGCAAGCTGACGCAGGGGACGTGAAATAGTCGCGTTGACAAGGGCGGCTGTAAAGCCAATAACGGCAATAATGAGCAGAATAGCCAGGACTGTCGCGATCTGGACAGGCATAATTTCTGAATTATTCAGAGCAGTCACCGCCTGTCCCACAGTTGTCGCCGCACCTACGACTGTCTGCCAACTCTGCTGCAACGTTTGAAATTTAAGGTTGGCCTGAAAGAGGGTTGCGTAAGCTGGTTGATACTGTAGGTCTGGGTTATGTAGTTGCGTTAAAACCTGGTCCTGTAACTGCTTATATGCATTCCACTGCGTCTTTGTGACATTATCAAGAGCCGCCTGCTGACCTGTGATCAGAGGAGCATTTGCGTCATCGCTGGCAAGAATATTATGAACGACACTCATATTGGGAGAAGACGCGATTTTATAGGTTGTATTATAGTTTTGTAACGTCTGATTGAAGTCGGTCTCACGAGCCACAATATCCTTCTCAATCAGAGCGCCTGAGGCTGCCAAAGATGGATCTCCTTGCAGAAGATCGTTGTTGCTGGCAAAAATCTGCGCGAAACGCGCCTGTAGTAAGGCATTCATGCGCTGTAGATTAATTTGTTGAGTGGTCGCAATCTGCTGCGCCTCAAAGCTTGTCTTTACCGCTTGAGCATGGGTCTGCTCCGCCTGTAAATAAAAAGAACCCAGCAGAACCATAGACAGTACAGCAATTACAGCCATGACTGTAAACAGGATAAAGAGTCGCGGGAAGATGCGTAGATTGCGTATAAATGTAAACATTCCAGTGTTAATCCTCTCTGGCTGCATCCAATGATGAAACTTTCACACGAACAGTCTTAGGACCAGGTGCTCTTGGGATACTCTGGATTCGCTTGCGCGTTGGTGAAAGGATATACCGGAACAAATTGTCCTTGCAGCCACTGGAACAAGGTGGGAATACCAATTTTATTGCCCCCATCTGGGTCAAATTGGAGCGGTCCCTGTAAGCTATTGAATACATTCGTGTGCAGCGCCTTGATAAGGGTAGCATTGTCAAGGCTATGCGTTTGCGTCACGGCTTGCTCCAACAACTGTCCCGCGGAGTAAGCTTCCGAAGTTGTTGTGCTAATATCCTCTGGGGAGCCACCATATTTGGCAAGATATGCCTGCACAAACTGGGTATTCTGATAGGTTGCCGCGTGAGCATACCACCCGCTATTTGGGGCAAACACGCCCTCAGCCGTGCTAGCGCCAAGAGCATTGAGGAATTGCGAGCCTTCTTCTGGACCCGATGTCGAGACAATCGCTTTAGGATTATAGTGCTCTGCCTTAAACTCCTTGATAAAGCTGAGGCAATCCTCAAGGCCGCTGGTGCCAAGGACAACTACATCAGCCTTTGATTGCGCAATCTGCTTTGCCATCTGTGGAATATTGGCATTTGTTTCATAGGGAACCTTTGAATACACCGTCTTCAGGGTACCCTCCGGTGGCTCTAAAATACTCGCTGATGCACTCACCTGAGGCGTCGTAAACGGGCTACTTACCGATACATAGGCAGCAGTCTGCGGACGCATACTCTGAGGCAAGGATAAAATATAGTAAGAAAAAGCCTGCAGGTTCTGCCAAGAAGGGAGAGTAACAACAAAGATATTGTCGAAATGCAGGTTGAAAATGCTTGGAGCATTTCCCGTAGGCGCAAACATGGCAGCGTGATGCTGGTGCGCTACACTGGCAGCTGGCTTAGTCAGCAAACTGGAATATGGACCAAAGAGCAGGTCTACATGATCTTTGTCAATCAATGTTTGATAATTGGCTGTAACACGTTTAGGATCACTTCCATCATCCAGGCCAATAAGCGTTACCGGGCGACCAAGCAAGCCACCCCTCTGGTTCACACCCTCTGCCCAGAGGACAAGTCCCTGCTGAAGCGCCTTGCCATCATTGGCAAACTGACCTGTCAGTGATGTAGAATACCCGATTTTTATTGGAGTTTGATCTGTAAAAGTAGTAGTGGATTGTGAGCAGGCACTCAAACTAGCGAGGAGCATTAAAGCCACAAGCATGCTGGTTAGCGCCTTTTTCATATATTTGCAAGGACGTGTAAACACACTATTCCTCCTAAAAATGAGTGCAAAAAATAAAATATGCGTCAAAATTTACTTTAATTTCCAAGAAAGCATGCTATGTATTAAACACAGCATGCTTTCTTGAAAGAGGGTGCAGTCTAATGCGATTGCTGCATTGCCTGTACGAAGGCCTTAATCCAGTACTGATCGTTGTAGACAGAAGATCCGGATGGCACCGCTAACTGAGCGCTTTTCACGGTTGTGTTAAAACCACCAGACTCCTGGCGCAGGTCGATGGTATTCATCAAACCAGGGATGTTTACCAACTCGGCAGAATTCTCACCAGTGGCAGGATTTTGGACGGCATCGTTGTAGACATCCGTTGCAATCTGGGTTGAAATGCTATACGAGCTGGCAATATCGGCAATGACAGTGGCCTTGTTCGCAGGATTTGCCGCAAACTGGCGACCAAGGATCATGCCAGTGAGGAAGTTTGTGACAACACTGGAGTTCGCCTGGGCATAGCTCTGAGTGACCGCAACAACCGGACCCTGATAAGTCCGGACATACGTAGAGAGAGGGGCTAGATCGGCGAGATTGGCATCATAATGAGATTGCTCTGAAAAGGGGGCCCCCAAGATGGTGGCGTAGACAGGAGCACCATTAAAGGTGCCCGCTTTCAACGCCTGGTAGCGCTGCAATGAGCCACCGATGACCTGCAACGAGTAGTCGCCATTCTGCAGGCTTAAACCATTAGCAGAGAGAATCTTCTCCAGGGCAAACACATACCCACTTGTAGGCGCATCGACCGCAATGGTCTTGCCCTTCAGGTCGGCGATACTATGAATGCCGTTCGCAGTATTGACGATCAGGTCCAATCCTTCTCCCTGATCAATACCTGCGACAGCCTGAGCAGAAACATTGTTATTCACATACTGATTCACCACGTTATCAGCAGTTGTTGAAATAATATCGTACTGACCAGCTAAGAAGCTATTCCACTGCTGCGTGGAGTTAGTGACCTGATTATAGGTAACACAAATACCTTCCTGCGCAAAGAATCCGTGCGCTTGCGCCTCGATATACGAAACACTGCGGCTGAATCCTCCATATTGGATACAAGTGTTTGTATCAGCGTGTGCATGACTAACGGTATTAAATGTAATCAGCCCTCCTGCAATGACAGCACATATAAGCACTGTCCAAATAATACGGAAAGGTTTCATTAGGAAAGATTTCATTAAGGTATTCTGGCCTTTCTTTGTCTCCACCCAAAAAAATACATAAGAAAAACAGAACCAATTGTACAAGATCCCGCCTTACCGCTATCTATTTAAAAATTATTACAGCAAGTATATCGGTAAATGTACGAATTAATATTAATTCAACAAGCGGCGTTTAATCAATATAATAGCTGTAAAGGCTTATTGATTAGGACGATTAGGCTATCTCTTTTATGTATCTTATAAGTACATAATTCCAATATATTCATATACGCTTTTTTATAAACTTTCACATGGCAAAACGTTTCTTATTGCTTCAAGATAACTAATTGCTCATACTCATTGTTTTCGGATTCAGGGTTAGGAAGGTGGTACGGCTCGGCAACTGCCGAGCCGTACCACCTTCCTAACCCTGGGCAAACGCCATCACGCCTCGGCAGGAGCAAGAGACGCAGGGCTTTTCGCCTGGCGTTGGGCAAAGGCATCCGCGTGGACCAGGCGCTGCTGCGTGGTAGGATGCGTTGAGGTTAATCGTTGGAGTCGGGAATTACTGATTGGCCAGACACGATAGTGGGCCAGGCGCTGCTTCGAACGTTTAAAGGCCTCTACATTCTGCGTTGTCTGCAAAGCATATTCGTCTGACCGATATTCCTGGCGTCGCCGTAGCCAACGATGCAGCAGAAAGAAGCCAACACCAATACTATAACAGAGTCCCACTTTCGCAATACTTTGCCCATCAAATTGCAAGAAGAAAAGGTACAGGCGCGTGGTTGTGGAAAACATGGCGAACAGTATCTGCTGGCAAGCGAGCAAGGTGAGGCCGCTAAAAAGCGTTCTCCAACCCACACGCCGCAGAATGTCCTGGTGAACCAGGTGTCCCAGTTCATGCGCCAGGATCACCTCCTGCTCATCGAGAGGAAACTTTTGATAAAATGTGTCGGTAAGGACGATACGCTTTTGCAGGCCCCATTGGACCAGGTGCGCATTGGCGGCCAGGGTTGTGCTCCCTGGTTTGGCATCTTTCGTCTCTTTCACATAAAAGCCTGCGACGCGCGTTCCCGTGCGCCTGAGCAACGCCGACAGCCGCTCGTTCAAAGGCCCCTCTGGAACCGGAACTAATCTGGTAAAGAGAGTAATAGGAAATCGCGACAGAACATAGACCCGCACCAGGAAAAAGAGCGCGAAATAGAGCGTACTCATCAGCCACCAGGTGGATGGGAACAGGATAAAGAGCGCGTAGACCACCTCAAATGAAAGCAGAAACTGCGCCAACTGGAAAATATGACTTAGGCTATACGCCATCAACCAGCGCAGCGTGGAGGAGAGAAGCGAGCGCGATGTCTTCTTGCGTACCAACCGAGGCAGCACAGTAGCATAGACCCAGTGCAATGGCAGACACAATAGATACCAGAGACCGTAGCCAAGCATGACAATTCCCAGAGCAAGCCAGGGAAACCACTCGGGGCGGGGCTGGGCAAGGAGAAATGGCTCAGAGGTAAAGAGCGCCAGCAGCACATATCCAATGGAGTCTATGTATGAATCGACAAAGACCAGGAGCAGCACAAAAACAAGAATGACCCAGCCCAACCAGGCAAAAGGGATGTAATACCGCCGGGCCAGGTTGAGCCTGCGCATACGACGCCTGGAAGCTTCATCAGGCTTCGCGGGCGGCACTTCCTGCTCCTCCAGTCTGAGGGAGGCCAGGTCAGCAGCGGAGAGCCCTAACAGCTTCAGCATGTTCTCAAGTGTCAGTCCTGCCTCCTGGAGCATCTTCACCCCCTGGCTCTGCTCCTCATACCAGAGTGCTAGCAGGAAATGCTCTGGATTGATGACGACGCCAAGCGCCGTATCCTTCAAACGTACTGTTCGCCCTACAACGATCCGGCTACGCTCGGACAACCCAATTTTCCCCTCCGTTGGCACCCCCTCTTCCTGGGTCAAGCGGGCATACAGATTAGCATAGAGGCTGGCGGGTTCAAGCGTCAAATGACTCAAAATCTCAGCCGCGCGCCCTTCGCGCTCACTCAGCAGACCAAGCCAGAAATGATCTGGCTCCAACTCAATGGCGCCCAGCGCTCGCGCCTCTTTTTCAGCGCGATTGATGAGAGCCTTTGCCGCATCCGCAAACTGATTAAGAGCACTCATGCTTACCTCAAAGCCATTCCGCTTTTTGCCTTCAAAGGCGCCACATACTACTTATCCGAAAACCCCGAGCGCGAAGCGCTAGACACGCCAGTGAAGGCTTGTCCCCGAATGGGGATGGGTTTCGGAATAAGATCATAGTGGTTTACATCTTCTTCTATAGAAGAAGATTATAAATGAAGTGTCAGAGACAAACTATGAACCAGTACACACTCATTGGTGCATCCCATAATCGCTGCTCCGATTAATGTAGGAAAACGTATGCAAGCATCGCCTTCCAGATCTTTCGTTGTTGCTGCTTCACTCGTAGGTGCCTCAAGACCGGTTGGTCTTTTTGGTCTTACCCCGCGTCCACAGCCAAGTTTACGCCATCGTCCGAGCCAGTACCGGTGGCGACTTGATCTATGAGCCCGATCAAGCGTAAGGCTTCCCGCAGCACATTCTGAGCGGCATTGTGATCCCGATCTTGCGGAAATTGATAGTACGGACATGAGGGATTCTGACAAGTAAACACCCGGTCTTTGAGCGTCATGTCTTCCCATGTCCACCCGCAGCAGTGACAGGTTTTGACTTCCAGGAAAGAAGCGGCCCACCTTGATCACCTGTCCCCCGCGTTGCGCGACCTTGGCCTCCAGCAGACGCCTGAGCGCGCCCAGCGAGGCATCAGAGAAGGAGCGAGCCAGGCGTCGGTTCTTGAGGAGTCCCTTGAGGTTCAAGGTTTCCACTCCCACGATCCCATAACTGTCCGCCAGTCGGGTGGTCAGTTTCTGGAGCGCATCTTCGCGTAGACAGGTAATACGGTAGTGCAGGCGTGCGACCTGCCTGCGGGCTTGCTCCCGGTTGTTTGATCCTGGTTTGCGGCGATGCAGGCGCTTGTTCGCCCGGCGCAGTTTCCCCAGAGCCGTTTTGAGGAAAGCTTGGTTCTCGACTCCCTCTCCCGTACTCAAGGTCGCCAGGTGGTTGAGCCCCACATCGATGCCCACCGCCGCCGATTTCTTCACCGGGATCTCATCAGGCATCTCCACCTGGATCGAGACAAACCACCAGTCCGCGGTTTTGGTGATCCGAGCACTGGTGACCTTGCCAGCAAAGCGGAGATTCTCGGCCATATTCACCCATCCGAGCTTGGGAACCCACATGCGATGATCCCCAAGTTCAAACTGATCGTTGGCGAGATAGAAGCTGGGTTTACTGCGCTTCTTGCTTTTCAACTTCGGGTGACAGGCTTTGCCTTCAAAAAAGGCTGTAAAGGCTTTTCCCAGGTCCAGGAACGGCTGATCCGAGGCGTTCTTGGTGACCTCCCAGGTCCAAGGGAATTGCTCGCGCCGGATTTCATTGAAGTGCTTCTTGAGTTTCAAGGCGGTCGGTTTCTCCCCCGCCTCATACTGCCGATTCCATTCGGCCAGCGCCCAATTCCACACGAATCGTGCAACCCCTGCTGCTTTCGCCAAGTAGACGTGTTGTTCTTTGGTTGGATGCAGGCGTATTTTATGCGCACGAATCATGTGTTCACTCCACTTATTCTACACTAAACTATCTCATGCCCTTTTTATTATAGAACGCTTATTCTTCTTTGTCAAGGAAAAAGCTTTGTATGCTCCTTGATACCCTCTCAATACATTTTCTTCGCTTTTGGTCAGCTGTTAAATTCTCTTTTCGAACTCACGCATCAACTTCTCCACCTAATTTTTGTATCAAGATATTCCCATTATGACCTTTTATACGTTATACTAGAGCAAGGTACTCTTCATGCAAACAGCAAGAAGGGCAAGCCCCTATTCCATGGTCAGCCCGGTTTACGCATGCTCTCCCTTCGGGAAACGTTCGTAGAGAAGAGGATAGGCGGTGTCATACAAAGAGAAATGATGGCGACGCCGCGTTGGTAGATAGAAGAGGGAATCGCATTATGACCGACTCACATGACCTTGTTCGCTTCAATCTGTTTCAGCAGCTTGTTGAGTGGCTCCACTGCAACCAGCAGGATACACATAAGGGGCGTTTTTACCTCGAAAGACACCTCCCTCTAACCGAAGATCATAGTGACAAAGAGCTTGAACGCCTGATTAGAGCTCATGTAGAAGAGCATACCGAGCTCAAGCAACAGCTAGAATTTCACCTGCAACTGCTCCAGGAGGTACGCAGGCGCGGTGGCACACGCCAGGCGGTACGCGACGCCTATGTGAATCACTATGGTGGCCTGGTGCTTGATATCCCGGATTGGCTACATGTCTACCTTGAGCAGCGCAGCTATCTGGTCCTCCTCAACCGGCCTGAACGCACGCGCAGGCGGCAGGCGGAGATCCTACAGGAGGCTTTAAAGCGTACGGAGGCGGACGCCAAGGCACGCGCCGAGATCTGCGCGGCCCTGCGCAACGAAATCGGTATGCTCCTCATCTCGGGCGCGCAATATGCCACGCAGGAGCTCCAGGTCAAAGCCCTTGAGGACGCCATCGTCCTGCATAAACTGGCCCTCAAGACCTTTACCCCGGCGCGCTACCCTCTCCAGCATGCCCAAACTCAGTTACTCCTGGGAACCGCTTACCTCCAATATGGCTTCAGTGGCCAGGATAAAATGCTTGAGCAGGCCATGACCGCGTTCCAGGTAGCCCAGCGCACCTTCACACTAAAGGAGCATCCCGAGGAATGGCTCAAGCTCCAGACCTTGCTTGGCAAGGCCTTGCTCAAACGCCCCAAAGGGAAACCCGCGCAGAACATCGAGCAGGCCCTTGAGTATCAACAGACGGCGCTTCAACACATTACCTCTGATACACCCTCTGAAACGCTTGCCCTTATCCATGTGCATCGGGGTGACTGCTACTACCTGCGCCGGTCAGGTGAGCGCACAGAGAACCTCATCCAGGCTAAGAATTGTTATCGCCAGGCCCTGCACATCTTCTCTCCCAGCCAGACACCAGAGGAATGGGCCACGACCCATATCCGCCTGGCGGCCATCTTCCAGGCCCTTCCCTGGCAGGATGAGCAGCAGCACGACCGCAACCTGCATTGCGCCATTGTCTGTTATGAAGAGGCGCTCCGCACCTATCACCCCGATGTCTACCTTGTCGAATACGCCTCGACCCTCGTCAGCCTGGGCTATACGCATAAGCAGCGCCTGAGCGGTGACCGTGTGCATAACCTGCAACAGGCCTCCAGGTGCTTCCGTAGCGCGCTCCACGTCTTCACCAGCAACACCTTCCCCGCCTACTATCGCCAGACCCTGCTCAGCCTGGCCGAATCGGAACGCCTGCGCAAGGAGACCCTCCAGCAGCAACTCAGCTCACCCTTGAGAGGATAGCCTTCGCGCCTACAACACTTAAATATTCTGGTGGGTATGGATGTGTGGCGTGGGCATTCACCCACGCCACACATCCATACCCACCAGAATATTTTTATCTATCCTTGAATACTTTACTGAATGCGCTATAATAGATTGCAATATCCAGAGAAAGGCGCGACCCCGCGTCCAAGCACTTTTCAGTTTGTCTATCTATCGGATATCTTTTTGCTGACCTGGCAACCACGATGTCATAGTGATTGCCTTGTGCCAATGATGGCCTTCTGGTGTGAACAGCCTATGAGGAAAGTTGCTGATACGTCTACCTGCTTTTCTATCAGCCTGGATACAACGCAGTATTTCTTCACCCTATCCTCCTGGTCAGCAAGTCATAGCCGATCCACATGAAAGGATGCGTTGCCAGCATGTCAGAGACCGAGAAATCTACGCATACGACCTCCAGGGAACTCAATAGCCGCAGCAAGGCCATTACTGAGGGCGAGATACGCGCCCCCAACCGCTCTATGCTGCGCGCGGTCGGTTTTACCGATGAGGACTTCCAGAAGCCAATGATCGGCATCGCCAGCACCTGGGCCGAGATTACGCCCTGCAACTCACATATCAATCGCCTGGCGGAGAAGGTCAAGGAAGGTGTACGCGTTGGCGGAGGCGCCCCCCAGATCTTCGGCACCATCACCGTTAGCGATGGCATCTCCATGGGTACCGAGGGCATGAAATACTCGCTTCCCAGCCGCGAGGTGATCGCCGACTCTATCGAGCTTGTGAGCAACGCGCAGCGTTTTGACGGCGTTATCGCCCTTGGCGGCTGCGATAAGAATATGCCTGGCTGTTTGATGGCCCTGGCGCGTCTCGACATTCCCAGTATTTTTGTCTATGGTGGCACCATCCTTCCCGGCACCTGTCGCGGGCATGATGTCGATATCGTGAGCGTCTTCGAAGCGGTCGGCAAATATAGCGCCGGGCAGATCAGTCGCGAAGAATTGAAGGAGATCGAGTGCAACGCCATTCCCGGCGCTGGCTCCTGCGGCGGCATGTACACCGCCAACACCATGGCCTCCTCAATTGAGGCCCTGGGCATGTCTCTCCCCGGCAGTTCATCCGCACCCGCCGTCACTGCGCGCAAGGCCATGGATTGCTACGAGGCGGGACAGGCTGTGGTACGCCTGATCGAGCGCCAGTTGACGCCACGCCAGATCATGACGAGGGCGGCCTTTGAGAACGCGATCACGCTGGTCATGGCCCTGGGTGGCTCAACCAACGCCGTTCTCCACCTGATCGCCATCGCGCGCCAGATGGACCTTCCCCTGACCATCGACGACTTTACACGCATCGGCAAGAAGGTTCCTCACCTCGCCGACCTCAAGCCAGGCGGACGCTTCGCCATGGCGGACCTGGATAAAGTCGGCGGCGTACAGGCCGTCCTGAAATACCTCCTGAACACTGGCTTCATCAATGGCGACGTGCTGACAGTGACGGGTAAGACCCTGGCGGAGAATCTGGAGAGCGCCCCCGATCTGGCACAGGGCCAGGAGATTGTCATGCCGCTTGAGCAGCCACTACATCCCAGTGGTCCCCTGGTCATCCTCAAGGGCAACCTGGCTCCCGAGGGCGCGGTCTGTAAGATTGCCGGTCTGAAGGTCACAACCCACCGTGGTCCCGCCAAGGTCTTCAACTCTGAGGAAGAGACCTTTGAGGCCATCATGAACCATAAAATCACCCACGGCGATGTGGTTGTAATTCGCTACGAAGGTCCGAAGGGCGGTCCCGGCATGCGCGAGATGCTCGCGGTAACCGCGGCCCTCGTTGGACAGGGCTATGGCGAGACGGTTGGCCTGATTACCGATGGACGCTTCTCGGGCGGCACACACGGTATGGTCGTCGGACACATCGCTCCCGAGGCCCAGGTTGGCGGTCCCATCGCTATCGTGCAGAATGGCGACATCATCACCATCGACGCGGACAACAACCTGCTCGCTCTCGACCTCAGCGATGAGGAGATCGCCGCGCGCTTTAAGAACTGGCAGGCACCCGAGTCACGCTACAAAACCGGCGTTATCGCCAAGTACGCCAAGCTCGTTACCTCCGCCTCCGAAGGCGCAGTTACTCAATAAAATCATCTCATTCATCCTATCGAGGAACAGAAGGACCGTGGGGCGAACGCGTTCGCCCCACGGTCCTTCTGTTCCTCGATAGGGGCTTATTTCTCGCGTTTGCGGCTGATGATAAAGCCAATGATCGCGCCTACGACCAGCAGGGGAATGTAGAGGTTTTTATATGACTTTGCATTCACAGCGGGGAGGTTCTCGCCCGTGATACGGCTGTTCAAGCGAGCGAGGACATCGCCATAGATATTGCGTAGACCAAGAGGTGCAAAGGTACGTTCAAAGAAGCCGCCAATGCCACTGCTACCGCTCCACTCGCTGGCAACCCCCACACGCGTCTGTGTGCCACCGCTCTCAGGCGAGACGGTCCAGGTGGTGACAAACGAGGAATCATAATCACGCTCGCGCAGGACCTTGCCTTTCACGACCTCTTCGACCTTCATACGGTAGTTGCGCTCGCGATTGGCCGCATGCAGGCGATACTGCACGACCGTCCCCTCGCCCTGTCCCCCCTTCTCGACCCGGTAGTCCTGGAAGTTCTCGGGTAGAAACTGCTCGCGCCGCTTATAATCGCTAAGGATAGCATACACATCAGCGGGCTTCGCATTCACAATACGCTCATTTGTGACGACAATCTGGCTCATATCTATACCTTCCAATCTACTTTTATCCCACCTGGGAAGAGCTTTTTAGCTTTTTGCTAGAGTGCGTTGAGAGAGAAAATCCCCCTATTTCCTATCATATCACCAGTATGGAAGGTATGAGACCGTGAGAAGAAAAGGGGTAATAGTGTAGGGAGCCATGGCAGTCGCAGGCTGCCATGGCTCCCTACACTATTACCCCAAATAGAATAGCAGATTGTATGCTACTGCTTCTCATCCCACATATGCGCATACACAACGAGCGACTCGTCGAGCGGAATTTTGACCCACTCTTCGGTATTAAGCGGGGGCTGGTTTCGCTCCAACTGGTGATCCGCATCCAGGCGAGTCATGAGCGCAGGCTCCCTCAAAGCATCCAATGCGGGAATATACATAAAGAAATCTTCTTGCACAAATACCTGTTGACTCATGCCCAGTATCCTTTCTGAACCACACCTACCATTGTGAATTATGTATCGTCTCGCCGAGAAGCTTTCGATAGTCTTAGTATAGCAAGTGAATATAAAGAGAAGGTGAATGTTGGATTAGGATATTATCAGAAAATTTATGGATGCTTAGAATGACATAAAATAATCTACATTATCTCAACATTTCATAGTCCTACAGTACTTCTTTTGGATAATCTGGCGCATTCTACGTCTTATTTAGTAGGAGAGAGGTAGAATTCCACATCTACTAACCGCAAAGAGAAACCGTGTATAGAGGAGAAAATGACATATGCTCTTTAAAGAAGGCTCACTTATTCTCTAGCTAATTTTTTAAAGAGCTTTTGTTACGGTAAAGGTGGGTGCAATGATTACAGAGGACGATTTATTAGGGAGAACTCTTGGCGACTATCAGTTGACCAGGCGCCTGGGGCAGGGTGGAATGAGTGTGATCTACCTGGCCAAGTGGCTCTCGACGCAGCCGCGCTTTGTAGCAGTGAAGATACTGCGACCACCCAGGCGCGAGAATGCCGAGGATTTTGCCACCTTCCGAGAGCGCTTTCGCCGCGAAGCCCGCATCATTGCCAGGCTCAGGCATCCACATATCGTGCCCATTTATGATTATGGCGAAGAGGATGATTTAGCCTATATCGTGATGCAGTATGAGAAGAGTAGCCTGGAAGGAGTTCTCAAAACGCGAGGCTCTCTCTCGCTTGAGCGCACCAGCACCTATCTCGCACAGATCTGTGAGGCGCTCGATTATGCGCATGGCAAGGGCATTATTCATCGTGACCTCAAACCAAGCAATATTCTGCTGGATGAAAATAACCAGGCAGTATTAGCGGATTTTGGTATCTCGCGCATCCGCATCAGCAATAATCCTTATGACCAGGTCACACTGACGGGCACGGATATTGTCCTGGGCACACCTGCCTACATGGCACCAGAGATGTTTCGAACGCGCGAATTCGACTACAGCGTGGACATCTATGCCCTGGGCATCATTCTCTATGAGATGCTGAGTGGAGATCTCCCTTTCAAAGGGAGAGAGATTGACCTGATGGAGCAACACGAGCGGAAACCGCTCCCCTCCTTGTATGAGCGCCATTTTAAGATTCCCAGGGCAGTGGACCAGGTCCTGAGCAAGGCAGCGGCTAAGCGCCCAGGAGATCGGTATCTGCGGGCCAGCGAATTAGCGCGTGACTTTCACCGGGCCATCCAGCCCCTGTCGCGTCCAGCGGCTACTACCTACGAGCCACCACCGTCTTACCCAGGCCAGCGCTCCTCCAACAAGCACCAGGCCGTAAGACCTCCGCATCACCTGCATGGCGAGGTAGGGGGTATGCAAGATCTCCCACTGCGTCCAGCAGCGCCGCACCGCAACGAGCCTATCAACAATAGAGGCAACAGCCGGTCGCCAGTCTCCGTTCCTCCACGAGCGCATAACTCTAAGCCCCCTGGAGGCTTGCAGAGAGAGCCAGGCAGGAGCAGGCCACCAGTGCAACGCACACCGTCCAAACGCAAAAGCGTGGATGTCTTCTGGCTGAGCGTGGCCTTGATCTTGGTAGTGGGTATTGGCATCTATGCGTTTAGTGGACAACAAGGCGGCTCTGTCCAATCTACCACGCCAACAACCACCGCGCCTACCACGGTTACAACCGTCCAGGCGCCAGTCGCGCCAACCGTAGACGATGCGAAGAACGCCTTCAGTCAATACAATGATTACATCAATCAGCGGCAGTTTAACCAGGCCTATCAGATGTTAGGTCCTCAAAAGAAGCAGAAGATATCCCTTCAAGAATTCACGAACGGCTTCACCAATACGAAGAGGCAGTCCATCACCTTTAAGCAAGTTGTGCCAGGCGCGAACCCGAACCAGTTTCGCGTCGAGGTCATCATCACAGCAACCGAAGTAGGCCGTACACGTACCTATGATTGGCAGGGCACCATGACCCGCCTCGCGAATGGCACCTGGCAGATCGACAACTACAGCCAGCATCAAATCTAACACGCGCTGCCCCAAGCCCTAGCGGTATGTCAGCTAAGCGCCCACATCGGCCATACCAGCCCATAAATCTACCACTAATCTTACTATTGTTGCTGGCTCACCCATTGCAACATGTGGCGGCTATTCTGGTTATGAACCCAGCGATAAAACTCATCATCCTCGCATGGTTCCTCCAGGGTCGCAATCGCCTCCTCAAAGGAGAAGCCCAGCAGGTTCGAGGCGGTTTTGAGCTCGTCTTCTGTGAACTGGCGAGGCGAATGCGAGAGCAGCAGGCGCGCTCGCCGCTCAATTTCGCGGAAGTAGGCCAGGTTCCCGGTCAGCGTCGCAATGCTGTTGCGTTTGCCATGCCCACAGAGGACACGCTCAGGTTGCAACGCGCTCAGGCGCTCAAGCGAGCTTAGCATAAGGGGCACGGCCTGGGCGCTCTCCAGAGAAGGCAGGGGAAACTCCGCCGCGTCGAAGGCCAGCAAGAGGCGTAGCTCTGGAATCCAGAGCGAGACCTGGTCCCGCTGGTGCCCCGGCGTATGCAAGAGTTGCAGGGTCAGATCGCCGCCCTCAATAGTCAACAGATCGTTGAACGTCAGCATAGGCGGGCGCAGTACGACATGCTGGAAACAATCAAAGCGTTTTTGATACTCATCCAGGCCCTCCTGTGCCTCTTTGGTCAACATACGCTCACGGCAGGAGGCATGGGCGATGATCGGCGCGGCATGGCGACCCTGGAAATAATTATTGCCCCAGGTGTGATCCCAATCGGCATGACTATTGACGACCAGGAGCTGCCGCCCCGCAAGCTCACTCTGTACCTCACCTAGCACAGCCTCCATATCCTCGGGGCAGAGCAGGGTATCGCACACCACTACATAGTCGCGCGTGATGATAGCGTATGCGTCCACCTCCATCAGGCCCTTCTCCTCGCTCTCGGCAAAGGCAGAACGAAAGACACGCACACGCTCATCCCCACTCAACCCCTTGACGCTCTCAAACCTTTTTATATATGCCAAAGAAGCACCTCAGCCAGCCAAAAAGCAATCAATCAGTAAAAACAGTATATAAAACCGTCTCTCATTGCGCAAGTCCAGGCATTTTCAATCCATACCTCCCCTTTTTGGCACACTTTTGTGTAAAATAGCAAATTTCTGGGGTAGAAGGATGGTATAATTTCCACAATTCTTCCTTCTTTCAATGGGGAACTGATCGAAGAGCAAATTAAAATCCACTGTACAAAAGGGAGAGGACCGTCTATGCCAGGACACGTGAAAAATCCTGTTCGTTCATTGGGGGTGTTGACTGGTGGCGGGGATGTGCCCGGGCTTAATGTCGCAATCAAGGCGCTGGTGTATCGTGCTGAACCTCTGGGGATACGTGTAGTCGGGATTCGTGCGGGTTGGGAGGGAATCACCTTTCTGAACCGTTCTCTCGATAAGAGTGAAATTATTTTTCGTGAAGATGATCGCTCAAGCTGGAAGAATGGCTATATCATGCCGTTGAGCAGGTTAAACACGCGCGATATTGATCGTCTTGGAGGAACCATCCTCCATTCGACGCGCTACAGTCCGCTGGGAACGCGGGTAGCCAACCTGCCAGAACACTTGAAGTCATATGGTGAGGGGAAGCAGCCTCATGAGCGTGTGGATCTGACGCAAGAAGTCATCGCAAACATGGATCACCTGGGCTTAGATGGTCTGATCGTCCTGGGTGGTGATGGGACGCTGAGCTATGGCGCAAAGCTCGCTGCCGCCGGAATTCCTGTATGGGCAATTCCGAAGACCATGGATAACGACGTACCCGGGACGGAGTACAGCATTGGCTTTCAAACGGCGATTAGCCGGGCTGCTGAGTTTATCAACCGTGTGCGTTCGACCGTGAGCTCACATAGACAGACGGCGATCTTTCGCCTGTTTGGGCGCGATGCTGGCTTTACCGCACTTGAGACAGCGGTCGTCACCTGGGCTGACCGACTGGTTATACCGGAGGTGCCTATCGATATTGAGCGGCTCAGCAGGCTCGTAATACGGGATAGAGAGCACAATCCAAAGAACTACTCGCTTGTCCTGGCATCTGAAGGAGTCGTACTGGACAGGGCAAATGAGAGCAATGAGCATAGCGACCCCTTTGTGCATAAGAAGAAGGCCAATGTCGCCGAGATTCTGGCCGAGCAGTTGAGCGAGCGTATACCCGAGGTACGCTTCTTGCCAATCGATCTCACATATGTGCTGCGTAGCGGGGAGCCGGAAGTGTATGACAAGCATGCATCTATCTATTTTGCCAACGTCATCATGAACAGCGTAGCCGAAGGGATGAGCGGGGTCATGGCCGCGTTCCACAACGGCGAATTTATCTGTACGGATATCCCGTCTAAAGCGATTCCGGCGCGAAGAGTCAACCCGACAGATTATCACGAGGGACGCTATCGCCCAAGATTCGAGTGCATCAAGGGGCGCTATCGCTCACAGGAGGATCTCACACAAATATCGTTAGCTTAATCCCCCGCGCCTGCGGCGCCCCTGTTAGTTATGAGGAGTGAACGATCCTGGCAGTCTGTGACTGCCAGGATCGTTCACTCCTCATAACCATATTGTTTTAGAGCTGCGAGCGCACAGCGGCGATGAAGTCGCTAGTGCTGGCGCTGCCTCCCTGATCCGCGGGCAAGGCATGGCCCTCACTGTAGACACGAGCGATGGCGCGCTCAAGGCGGGTGGACTGTTCACGATATCCATAGTGCGCCAGGAACATAGCACCTGAGAGCAGCATGGCCGTGGGGTTGATGATGTTCTTGCCCGCGATATCAGGGGCCGAGCCATGTACGGGCTCGAAGTAGGCGTACTCCTCACCATAGCAGGCGCTGGGCGAGAGCCCCAGGCCGCCGATAGAGCCACTGGCGACATCGGCCAGGATATCGCCGTGCTCGTTACCCAGCACGACGACATCCAGCGTTTCAGGCACGGCAATCATTCTGCGCCCAAGATCATCAATCAAAAACTCCTGGTAACTAAGTTCCGGGTGCTCACGCACCGTTTCGCGCACGATCTCGCGGAAGCGACCATCCGTCTGCGGCAGAATAGAGTACTTGGCCCCCAGAGTTACACAGCCAGGATATCCAGCGGCTAAGCGCTGCAAGGCCAGGTCACAGGCTGCTTCAGCCACGCGCCGCGCCTGCGTATCTGTGCTGACGCGTACGGCATACGCGCCAGTCTCCTGCACGGGAGGCGCCTGCCACCAGGAGCCACTACTGGTGAGAGTTCCAAGCTCTGAGAGCGCACCCTCGCGTGGCGGATACATCCCCTCCAGGTTGTCGCGCACAATCACATAGTCGATACGCTCGGGCTGGCGCATGGGACTCTGATAGCCAGGGAGCCAGCGTACCGGGCGGATATTGACGTAGGTCTGTTTCCCCCAACGCAGGTACCAGAGCACGGGGCGGCTTGGACCACCACTGGCGCCAAAGAGGGTGCAGTCTGCGCTATCAATCGCGGCGCGCGTTTCAGTCGGGAAAGCCTCGCCATAGCGTTCCTGGGCCTCGCGCCCACTGAGGGCCTGCGTAAACAGGATCTCGGGCACCAGCTCGCGCAGGAGCGCCACTGTTGGTAACACGACCTCAGGCGCGGCATCATCGCCCGCGACCACGCACACCCGCAAGCCGGAGCGTGGCGTTGTTACGTGCTCACTGCTCATCGAAGGGTCCCTTGCTGCTGAATATAGTTGACGATGCCATGAGCCGCTACGATACGCGCCACGAAGGGATCAAGCGGCTCAGACTGGAACTGCTGCCCGGTTGTGAGATTGGTGATGAGACCGCTCTCCAGGTTTACATCCATCTGCTGACCATCCTCGCCAGCCAGGACCGCCTCCTCACTGATCAAGACTGGTAGACCGATATTGACGGCGTTGCGATAGAAGATACGCGCGAAACTGCGTGCGATCACGACTTTGATGCCATTGGCCAGGATGGAGGTGGGGGCGTGCTCGCGTGAGGAGCCACAGCCAAAGTTATGCCCGGTGAGCAGGATGTCGCCCGTCTGCACCTCCTGCGCGAACTCCGGCAATACCTCGCAGAGGCAGTGGCGCGCCAGTTGCGCGGGATCGGTGGTTACGTTATAGCGTCCAGGGATAATAACGTCGGTGTTGATGTTGTCACCAAGCTTCCAGATGCGTCCCATGATGTATATTTATCCTTTCAGGTGTATTCTTTTTACTTCTCGCGCCTGCGGCGCTCACATAAGTATTAGTGTGTATTGGGTTGTGGCACAGCCTGCGGGCTGCCACAACCCAATACACACTAACTTAGAAACTCGCGTGGATCGGTGATGTGGCCGGTCAGGGCGGTGGCGGCGACAGTGGCGGGACTTCCCAGGTAAATCTCGGCTGTGGGGTCGCCCATGCGTCCGGTGAAATTGCGGTTCATCGTTGTCAGTGCTCGCTCGCCTGGAGCCAGGACGCCAAAATGGCGGCCGATGCAGGGTCCACATCCAGGGGTGCCAACCGAGGCTCCGGCCTGGACAAAGGTATCGATGTAGCCCAGGCGTAGCGCCTCGCGGTAGACCTCGCGCGACGCTGGAATGACGACCATGCGCGTCTCGGGATGGACCGTGCGCCCCTGGAGAATCGAGGCGGCAATCGCCAGGTCGTCCAGGCGACCATTGGTGCAGGTGCCGAGGAAGACCTGGTCGATTTTGACGTGCTCGACCTCACCCACGGGCACAACATTATTTACGTCGGGAGGACAGGCGATCTGCGGCTCCAGGCGCGAAGCGTCAATCTCAAAGACGCGCTCATAGCGTGGATTGTGCGGCGCCAGCATGGGGTACTCCTGATCGGTACGCCCGCGTAGCCATTCGCGGGTCGTCTCGTCAGGGGCCACCAGGCCAGCTTTACCACCCATCTCGATGGCCATATTGCAGAAGGTGAAGCGCTCGCTGACCGACATACGCTCCACCAGGTCGCCGGTATACTCGATGGCACGGTAATTCGCGCCATCGACGCCCACCTGACGCACCATCTCCAGTGTGACATCCTTGGCATAGACGCCGGGCTGTAGCTCGCCCGTCAGGCGCACATTGATGGTCGAGGGCACGCGGAACCAGGAGCGCCCGGTCGCGTAGGCCACACCAATATCAGTCGAACCCATGCCGGTGGCGAAGGCTCCGAGGGCGCCATAGGTACAGGTATGGCTATCCGCGCCCACGATGATGGCCCCGGGAACGACAAAGCCTTTCTCGGGCATGACCTGGTGACAGATGCCTTCCTGCAAAATGGTAATGTCCTGCTCACGTGCGAACGAGCGTATGTCACGCTGAAGGGTGGCAGCAGCAACGGTCGAGGCAGGGATGATATGATCAAAGACGACGTGAGCGCGCTCAGCATTAAAGACGCGTCCACCACTTACGCCTGCCAGTTTGCGAAAAGCCTGGATGGCCAGGGGCGAAGTAGTATCATGGCTCATGACATGGTCTACCTCGACCACGACGGTCTCGCCCTGTTCCACGGGGCGCCCCAATTTGTAGCTAAAAATCTCTTCGGCTAGTGTTCCCATATGAGATGTTCCTCCTCTGATGTATGTGCCTGCTGCCAGGCAAGAATAAACGTGTCAACCTCGTCTTGGCTCATTGAGCCCTGTTCAGCGTGGGCTTTAAGCGCGGTGGTCAGGCTGGCAACCGCCTCGCCCTCCAATTGCAGGCCCAGCTCGGCGGCACGATGCCCAACAGCATAGCGCCCGGTATAACGCGTTCCGACCTCCACATTGCGCACCAGGCCAAAATCCTGGGGATTCAGAACTTCATAAGCACGTGGATTGTTAAGAACGGC
This sequence comes from Ktedonobacter sp. SOSP1-85, assembly GCF_016587415.1. Classification (GTDB taxonomy): domain Bacteria; phylum Chloroflexota; class Ktedonobacteria; order Ktedonobacterales; family Ktedonobacteraceae; genus Ktedonobacter. The sequence goes on from NZ_BNJI01000001.1 coordinate 2,191,435, forward strand.
TTTGGTATGAATGCCCGCCCGGTGCGTAAAGGCGCCCGGGGCGGTGATTGGACTATTAAAAGGGATAGCGATATGCACGCAGTCCGCCACATACTGATCCAGCAGTGGCAATTTGGTGAGATCGTATCCGCGCAAGATTTCGGGATAATGAATATACATCTGTGAAATCAGGCCGCTGAGCGAGGCAATACCGTTGCGCTCACCAATGCCCAGCACGGTTGTGTCCAGGCAATCGGCGCCTCCCTCCAGCGCGGCCACGGTATTGGCGATAGCGCAACCTGTATCATTATGGCCATGGAACTCGATGCCCACCCCAGGGTAGCGCTCGGTGCAGAGGCGAACCAGGCGCTCAACCTCGCGTGGCTTAGCGATACCCACCGTGTCAGGCAGGCCAATGCGCAACACGCCAGCATCAACCACGGCATCAAAGACCGTTAACAGGTCCACCAGGTCGCTACGAAAGGCATCCTCAGCCGAGAAGCGCACGTAGCGCCCCTCATGGCGTATGTGCTTGATCAAGGGCACGGCATCATGGATGATCTGTTCGATGCGTTTCCCGTGACTATACGAACGCAACTCAGTTGAGGTCCCGTAGAAGAGATTGATTCCATGTACGGGGGTCGCCAGGGCCGCCTGGACATCTGCTTGGGCACAGCGCACATGAGCGACGATGCGCGCGCGGGTATTGAGCGCGCACAGGTCGCGCACCGCCTGCTGGGTCTCCGGCGAGGCGATGGGCGAGGGCACCTCGATCATTGGCACACCGACCGCGTCCAGCAGGCGCACAATTTCGCGCCGCTGTTCCGCGCTAAAGTAGGCTCCCGAGAACTGCTCGCCTTCGCGCAAGGTAGTATCGACGATACGTATATCTCTTCTCATGACTCCGCTCCCACTTCCACGCTACTCTCCGGGCTGTCCGAGACACTTGTGCGTTCCAGGGATGCATGTGACTCGCGTCCCAGCACTTGAAGCACCTGCTCAAGGACCGTGATCGCGTGTTGGTATTCGGCAACCGCGATATGCTCGTTGGGTGTGTGGTCCAGGCTAGAATCGCCTGGGCCATAGGCGACAATGTTATCGCCCCATATAGGCGCTACGACATTCATATCCGATGTGCCGGTTTTATACTTGAAGACTGGCGCATGCCCACCAGCGCGCAGGACACGGCCAAAGGTGCGGGCCAGGGGAGTCGCGCGCGAACTCTGGAAGGCGACCTCTTCACCTGAGAAACTAATATGCACTTCATCAGCATCGGCCCACTCCTGTAGCTGAATGCGAAGCTCCGCGATATCAAAGCGCGGCGGCAGGCGATAGCCGATCAGGAATTGTGTCTGATCCTCCATGCCGTTTTGCAGGCTATTAATGCTGCGCAATGAGGGCATCAGGGCGGCAAAGGCAGAGCTGCTGGCGTACTCGGCATTCCACTGTTCGGCATGTACTCGGATACGCTCCCAGAAGGCGGCGGCGATCTCGTTGCTGCTTCGCTGAGGACCCGCGCTATGGCTGGAGTCACGCGCCACACGTCCCTCCACCAGTAAGCGCCCCTTGTAGCCGATAGTGACGGCAGTACTGCTGCTGGGTTCGCCAATAATACAGGCCTGGGGCTGGAAATGCCCAACTACAGCTCGCGCCCCCTTCGAGGTCGCGGCCTCTTCTTCAACAGCGCCAATGACCACAATTGGTGTCGCAGGCGTACCCGCGCGCTGGACCCTTGCGGTAGCGGAGATGAAGGCCGCCAGAGGTCCCTTAGCATCAACCGCGCCACGCCCGTACAGCAGACCTTCCTCGAAGCGCACAGGAATATTGCCGGGCACGGTATCCATATGCCCGAGCAGGACAATGGGATGCTGCTCCTCCAGATTCTCGTGCGTGCTGGCGACAAAGTTCCCCGCCTCGTCGACAGAGGTGTACAATCCTAGCTGACGAGCTTGCCCGGCGAGATAGTGCGCCAGGGCGCTCTCACGGCGCGAGAGACTGGGAATAGTCAGCATATTATGCAAAAGCGCGACCTCTGGATCGGCCAGGCGTGGCTCGATAGACGCAGCCTCTTCCTGAGCCAGTTGGGCACGCTCGCTGAGCGCCCGGCTTCCCTCCAGAACCTCCTCGAGCGTATCCAGGGCCTGCTCAAGCTGATGCTCGCTGATCACGAGCGGTGGCAGGAGGCGAATGACATTGGGTCCGGCTGGCAAGGCCAGGATGCCACGCTCGCATAGCTGCTCAAGATACGGCTGGGAGCGACGCTTTAGCTCGATACCAATCAAGAGACCCTGGCCACGTACCTCGCGCACCAGCGGCGAGCGCATGCCACGGAGTCGTCCCAGGGCATACGCACCCAGGCGGGCCGCGCGCGTGGGCAGGCTCTCGCGCTCAAGAATATCCAGCGTCGCCAGGGCCGCCGCGCAGGCCAGGGGATTGCCGCCAAAAGTGCTGCCATGCGCGCCTCGACCGACACGCCCGCTCTCCATGACACGTGGCCCCAGGCCAACGGCTCCCATCGGCACGCCGCCAGCCAGGGACTTGGCCATGCAGAGAATATCGGGTTGCAGATCATAATGCTCACAGGCAAAGAGTCTGCCAGTGCGACCGAAGCCCGTCTGAACCTCGTCCACGATCAGCAAAGCCCCGCGCTCACGGCAGAGACGCGCCAGGCCCGCGACATACTCAGGTGTGGCGCTATGCACGCCGCCCTCGCCCTGTACCAGCTCGATAATGACCGCCGCAGTTTGTTCGCTGATCGCGGCCTCGGCGGCCTCCAGATTGTTGTAGCGAATATGTGTTACATCAGGAAGCAGCGGTGCGAAGGGCTCGCGGTAGTGCGGCTCCCAGGTTGCTGAGAGCGCGCCCATGCTTCGGCCATGAAAGCCGCGCAACGTAGCAATGATTTGTGTTCTCCCCGTGACCAGGCGCGCGAACTTGAAGGCTCCCTCAACAGCCTCGGTTCCACTGTTACAGAGGAAAAAGTGCTCTATCCCGGCAGGGGTGACCTGGGACAGGCGCTCCAGGAGGCGCGCCCGCGTGTCGTTGTAGAAGATTTCGGGGCACGTCACCAGGCGTTGTGCCTGGGCAGAGAGCGCGGCTGCGATCTCGGGACGCCCATGTCCGATATTGGCGACGCCGTGGCCAGCGGCACAATCGATGTATGCGCGCCCCTCGGCGTCCCAGAGCGTGGCTCCCTCTCCGCGCACAATCGTCACGGGACGCTTACCATACACACCACTGGTATAGCGATTCTCCTGTTCCATACTCGTCTCGGCCTGCGTGGCATCTATGATTGTCATGCGTCTCTCCTTCCTACCAGGTGATGTGTCTGTTCTATTATCGTTCCCGCGCCATTAAGCACATCCGTTAGGCTCTCACAACCAATGCAGACACGCTGTACGCCTGCCTGCAAAGCCTCCTGCGCCCCCAGCATCTTCTTGCGCATACGCCCCTGCGCATACTCCATATAGTCCGCGACGTTCTCAGCGGGTATATGCTCGATGACCGTACTGGCATCGTTTGCATCGCGTCGCAGGCCACTCACATTGGTCATAATGACCAGGGTTTCGGCCTGTAGAGCCGCAGCTACAGCGGCGGCGGCGCGGTCGCCATCGACATTGAGCCGCTCGCCCTCGTGGCTAAGCGCCAGGGGGGCAATGACGGGCGTATATCCGGCTCCCAACAACAGGCGGAGCAACTCGCCATTTACCTGCTCGATCTGGCCTGTATAGTCATCGCGAATAATCTGTACGCGTCCCTCGGGCGTGATCGAGCGAATGGCGGCCTTGCGTCGCGCTTGCAGTAAGCGCCCATCAATACCCGCCAGGCCCAGGGCGTTAATGCCCTGCCTCTGGAGCTGTGCCACCAGCTCCGTATTGATCTGGCCCGCGACCGCCATGGCGAAGATGCGCAGCGTTTCGCTATCGGTGTAACGGCTCGTCATACCACTGGGAGAGGTAATGGTGCGCGCCTCGTGCCCAAGCTGCTGAGAAAGTGTATTGGTCAGGTCGGAGCCTCCATGTAGGAGCACGACCTGCTGCCCAGTACGCACCAGTTCCGCGACTTCGCGCAGGATATTCTCCGTCGCGACGCCCGCGCCTCCGCCAATCTTAATTACCAGCGTCATATTCCTTCTCCCTACGCCACTACACCGGATGCAGGCCGGGGAAGGTCAGCCCCAGCGTCTCATCCCAGCCAAACATACAATTCAGGGCCTGGACAGCATTGCCTGCCGCGCCCTTCATCAGGTTATCCAGCGCCGCCATGACCACGATGCGTTGCTGCTCCACATCCAACTCAAAGCCGACATCACAGTAGTTGCTACCCGCCAGAATCTTGGGTTCGGGATAGCGATAGACACCTGTGCGCTCCTTGACGATGCGAATAAATGGCTCGCGCTGATAGGCCTCGCGATACACACGCCAGAGCTGGCGCTCATCAATACGCTCTTTAGTGAAGACATGCGCTGTCACCAGGATGCCGCGCACCAGTTCAATGGAGGTCGCGGAGAAGGCCACTGTCTGCGGCAGGCCAGAGCTTCCATGGCCACCAAGCAAGCCCAGCTCCTGAATCAGCTCGGCGCTATGGCGATGGCCCGTGGGCTGGAATGAGCGAACCGCTCCGCTCCGCTCAGGATGATGGCTACTGCTTCCCGGCTTGGCGCCAGCGGCCGATGAACCAACCTTGGCCTCCAGCACCAGAGGTATATTCGCGTCCACCAGGCCAGCGCGATAGAGGGGGGCCAGGCCAAGGATGGCCGTGGTCGCCATACACCCGGTTCCGCTGGCCAGCGTGGCCTCGCGTAGCTCCTCGCGGTGCAACTCAGGCAGACCATAGACAGCCTCTGGCAACAGATCAGGGGCCTGGTGGGCATCTCCATACCAGCGCTGGTAGAGTTGGGGATCACGCAGGCGAAAATCAGCCGAGAGGTCAATCACCCTGGGAGCAAGCTGGCGGTAGCGTGCGATCTCGCCCATTGTCGCCCCATGGGGGAGGCAGAGGAAAAGCACGTCGCAGGGCATCAGGTCGTCTGGATGGGAGAAGCGGAGCGTACTCAATCCACGCAGGTTGGGATGGGCGCTATGGAGGTACTGACCCGCGCGACTGCTCGACACCACCTGCACCAATTCAACCCCTGGATGAAAGAGCAGCAGGCGAGCTACTTCGCCACCGGTATAGCCTGAACCACCGACAATCGTGGCACGAATACGACTCATTACAGCACCTCCACACGCGCGCCAGCACGCTCCAGCACATATTCAAGCATTTCAGAAGGAATATCGACACCTGTAGGAGCGATACTATTGCGAAACTCCATCGTGGCATTAATCTCATTCACTAGCAGGCCTCGCTCGGCATCCTCGAAGACATCTACCGCCAGGATACCGCCACCAACCGCCTGCGCAGCCCGCAGGCAGAGCGCGTTCAGCTCTGGCGTCACGGGACAGTTGCTCGTCACCGCTCCCCGAGCGGTGTTCGTCACCCAGTGCTCGCTGGAGCGATAGATGGCACAGATAGTGCGCTGACCAACGACGAAGGCACGGATATCACGCTGCGGCTTGCGAATATGCTCCTGGATATAGTGGATCTGGTGCTGATACCCGCCCAGGGTCTCCTGGTGCTCAAGCACGGCCTCAGCGGCATCCCGATCATTGATACGTGCCAGTAAGCGGCCCCAGGAGCCGCTCACAGGCTTTAGGACAACCGGATAACCTAGCATTTCGACTCCCTGTAGAGCGGTTGCCTCTTCGAAGGCAAGCAGGGTACGAGGCGTCGGCACGCCAGCACGTACAAGCGCCAGGGTGGTCGCGAGTTTATCATTGCAGGTCGCGGTCACCGTCGCGGTATTGACGGTGGGGATGCCCCAGGCCTCCAGGACCTGTAGCACGGCCTGCCCGCGCGACTGGCTCAGGCTCCGACAGAGCACAGCATCGTATTTGCGCCACTCCTCACGCCCACGTTCAAGGTCAAGCAAGAGCTTTCCATCGTCAATCACGTCAAACGCGATGGCGCGCTTCTGCAAGGCCTCTATCAACAATTTCTCTTCCACGCGAATACGCGAAGTCAGAATCGCCAGTCGCATATGTGATACTCCTTCTCTCTACTCTCTGACCAGGCGTTTACTCGCCCCAGTCCTCAGCTACCTCAGGAGCAAGACCAAGCTCAGGCTGCTCAAGGTTCAGCACTTCCAGTTCCGCGCTACAATCGGGGCAGTAGACGATCTCGCCCACCAGGACATTCTGCAACGGCACCTCTCCGGCGCACTCGGGGCAAGCAGCAGTTAATACAGGATTAGAAATCATGGTTGGTCTCCTTTTCGTATTTTCTAGCAAAACTTACAATGTTATCGTAACTCAACATGGCTCAATGAGAAGTCAGGATCTTTCTCATGCCTGTACACATCTCATCAAAGTGCTAAAAATTGCCAATAAAAAAGCCCTTCATCCTTCTCTAAAGGACGAAGAGCACTTACTTTCTCGTAAAGGCTCCCGTGGTACCACCTTCTTTCGCTGCCATCTCTCAATGGCAACCTCTCTGGGGCAAACCTGACGGTTAGCTCACTGCCCGGTTACGGGGGCTCCGGCGAGGTCTATTCTCACGCTCTCGCGCGATTTCTTCTCGCAGCATCCGGGTCTTTTTCGCGGCTCAGGCATGCGGGCTTCTCAGCAAACACCCGCTCTCTGTCTACACTGGTTGACCGTTACTCGTCCCATCAACGCCTATTCGTATGCGATTGTCTGTCTCTCCGTATAATCAGGATATTTAGGCAAACAAAAAAGCCCTCCATCCTTCTCTAAAGGACGAAGAGCACTTACTTTCTCGTAAAGGCTCCCGTGGTACCACCTTCTTTTATTGTCACATCGCGGCGACAACCTCCTGGGGCAAACCTGACGGTTAGCTCACTGCCTGATTACGGGGGCTCCGGCGAGGTCTATTCTCACGTCATTACGTGATTTCTTCTCGCAGCATCCGGGTCTTTTTCACAGTTCTTCAACGTATGGGCTTTTCACCAAGCGCCCACTCTCTGAACGTGAGAGACAACTGTTACTCGTCCCATCAACGCTTGCATATGCGGTTGTTTGTACTGGAAATATTTATAACATGCTCATCCGCACTTTGTCAAGGTTTTTTTGTGAAGATTTCAGCAATTTGCCTACCTTGTTCTTTTCGCGCCTGCGGCGCTCAAGGGTAATGGGCGTGTGGGCGGCGCCAGTTCGCCACCCACACGCCCATTACCCTTGAAGACACTACGAGCAGTGGTATGTAAATGCAAATTTGTGCAAATTACAATTTACCTTCCTTACCTGGGAGCACCGCGTTTGAAGGCACGCAGGTCGCTAATCATCAGGAGCCATTGCGTTCCGGGATCGCGCACATAGCTATGCAGGTGCTGATAGATAGCGCTTCCCATGGACTTGCTTGGTGTGCCGCGATAATCGGTAACAAGCTGCGGGATGTTACACACCTGGTCGCCACTACTTGCGGCCACGGCCCATGTCCAGGCCACCCAGCCCACGTGGAGCGTATCCAGGTAGGCTAGCAACTGCTCTACATAGTTTGAGCCACAGTCATACGAGCCAAACTCGCTTACCATGAGTGGGTAGGCAGCAGCAAACTTGCCAAAGCCAGCGTACCAGTTGGCAGGCTGCTTCCCCCAATAGTTATAGGGGTGTGCGTCATAGACGATATTCTCGCCTTGTACAGCATACGTAGGCAGATGGGTCAGATCATAGCCCCAGTTAGTGCCAGCAACGAGCACGAGATTCTTAGCTCCAACCTGGCGCACAACATCCACCAGGAGCTGCATTCCAACAGCCTGATAGGTGAGGTATTTAAAACAGCCATTGCAGTCATTTGCGCGCGCCTTGTCATTTGTAATCATGCAGCCATGCAACCAGCAAGCCGCTTTTTGAGGACTGATATGGGGTTCGTTGTAGAGTTCGAACAGCACATTAGGATATCCCTTATAGACCTTCGCGACCTGCTGCCAGAAGGTGACGCTATCAGTGTCAGGCATAGCGGCTTCCGCGCCACCTTTGCCCACCTGCCCATTAGCTCCTACCCAGTGTAAATCGAGAATGACATTGAGCTGAAGGCTGGCCAGGTCGTCCACAATGCGCTTCACCAGGGCCTGGTACCTAGTTGCGGTACAGTTCGCGTCGCCACTTCCGCCCTTGAGCCAGAAGTTCTGCGAGAGGGGTAGACGCACGGTGTTGCCACCCCAATATGACCCGGCATTGATATCGAGATCCTTCCCCGAGGGCGTACCCATCAACGCCAGGGACTGCCTGGTGTATGGACCAGCCTGCCCCTCACAATCGTACTCCAGTCCATCACGAGCCACGCCATGAAAGAGATAGGGCTTGCCATCAGCGTCTAGAATCTGGCTCCCCTTCACACTATATGGTCCATGGGCCGTGGCACTGTATGGCAAGACACGCGGTTGCGTTGTTCGCGCAAACACTTTTCCAGTACATGGCTGACCTGACCAGAGGAATATGCCCCATACTACCAGCCCCGCAACAATCATCCAGGCTCGCCTATTTCTTATCACATACAGCCCTTTTCGCATCTTACATCTCCCAACCACGCTTCCATCTTATTATTTGCATATTCGCCACTATACATGGTAAGAAAATCTACGTCAGGACCAAATCAACAGGACTTTACGGTGATGAATGAGGCTGATGTTTCTCAAACAATGGAGGACAAATAAAAACCCGTTCAGGATATCCTGAACGGGTTTTTCTGTTAGTGGACCAGAGGGGACTCGAACCCCTGACCTTCTCCATGCCATGGAGACGCTCTACCAGCTGCGCTACAAGCCCATATGTGTTCGCTTTCGCAACAACATATAGAATTATACCTGATCTCAAGAATATTTTCAAGTGTTTTTAGGCGCAATTTCCAGGTTTACCCAAAGTCGCTTCGCGCCTGGGGCGCTCAGGAGGGCGTATGGACATATGGCGCCGGAATTTGCCGGCGCCATATGTCCATACACCCTACCCCTGGCGAGCTTACGAGCCGAAATAGAAAGTAATAGGTAACTTCTGAGAAGCTTTGAAGCGATTGACTTTCGGAAGCGCCGATGGTATTCTTGAAAAGATACCTCAACTTTTGTTATCTGGCACTGCAAGGATGAGCTAATCTTATGACAGGTGTATCTCTCGCAATAATAATTGCCGCATGAGCGACCACGCCGGGCTCATGCGGTAGGAAAGTGGCACGCGACAGCATAGAGGCTGACCTCTCACTCTAAAGAGGTTTTTTATTGCTGTTGTCTTCACCTGGCTTACCTCCAGTTTCTTTCCTTCCTCCCTTTTCTCTCGCCATGGCGTGTGTCGCTGGGCAGCGGATCGTCTTGCTGCTTACTCGCGGCCTGCGCTTCCCGTACATCCATGGGTGAGACATGCCCTGCCCCTTTTCTTGCTGCTGGTAGATCGTGCCTACGCCAGCCTACAACAACAAGTACTGATCATCATCTTGTCTAAATATAGAACCGAAGCGCCTTAGGAGAAATAAGAAAACGCTATGCTGCAAGTCAATCATCTACAACTTTCATATGGGGCACGCTTAATCCTCAATGATGTCTCTTTTACGGTCGCACCTGGCGAGAAAGCTGGCCTGATCGGCGTCAATGGTGCCGGAAAAAGCTCACTGCTCAAAATTGTCGCGGGCCAGCAGGAGGCCGATAGCGGCACCATCGCTCGCCCACGCACCTTTGGCTACCTCTCGCAGGATATCGCCCACGAAGAGGGAACGGCCGGAAATGGTACCGTGCGTGACTTCATCTTCAATAGCACAGGCCTGGATCGCGCCATCGAGCAGTATGAACAGCTCTCCGGGCAGATCGCCAGCGCCGCTGGCGATGAACTGGAGACGCTCCTGGAGCACTTTTCGCTGGCACAGGAGGCCCTGGAGCGCCTGGGCTACTATGAGGCCGACGCGCGCTGCGAGGAGTTGATCGCGGGCCTGAATATCGGTGGCCTGACGCTTGACCGCTCCGTAAATACTCTGAGCGGTGGACAGAAGACCAAGCTGGCCCTGGTCCGGCTCCTTTTCCAATCGCCTGAACTCCTCCTGCTCGACGAGCCTACCAACTTCCTGGATGTGGAGGCTGCAGGCTGGCTGATGGAGTTTCTACAGGAATATCGTGGCGCGCTGCTTATCATCTCGCACGACCTGGACCTGCTGGACCGCAGCATTACCAAAATTCTGCGCCTGAACGAGTTCTCGCACGTCCTTGAGGAGTATAAGGGAACCTATACTCACTACCTCTCAGTTACGGGCGACGCCCTGGCGCTTCTGGAGAAGAACAAGAAGCAGCAGGAGCGCGAGATTGATCGCCTGCGCAAGACCTCCGATCGCCTGCGCCGCTTCGGCGCGACACGCGTGAGTCAGCGCCGCTCGCTTGATAGGCGTATCTCTGAACTGGAGGCCAGCAAGTCCGAGTTACCACAGGAGAGTCGCCGCATCAAGATCGATTTTCCGGTACGCTATCCAAGTAGCCAGCTCGTGCTCAAGGCCGACCAGCTAAGCAAGAGCTATGGCAGCAAGGTCATCTTCAGCGATATCAACTTTGAGGTGGAGCGCGGGCAACGCCTGGTCATCGTCGGTCTCAATGGTGCTGGCAAGACGACGCTGCTTCGCACACTTCTTGGTCTCACCCCTCTCAATGCAGGGAAAGCGATACAGGGAGAGCGCGTGCGCCTGGGCTACTACGCGCAGGAGAACGAGGGCCTTGACTACGAGAACACTGTGCTCCACGAGGCAAGCGAGATCCTGCCGGATAACATGAAGCGCGTACGCAATGTTCTGGGACGCTTCCTCTTCAATGGCGAGCGCGTCTTCCAGAAGATCCAGACCCTCAGTGGAGGCGAGAAGACGCGCCTGGCCCTGGCGAAGATGGTCCTGGATGGTCCTAACCTGCTCGTGCTCGACGAGCCTACCAGCCACCTGGATGCCACATCGCGTAAAATTGTCGGCGAGGCGCTTGGCACCTATAACGGCACCATCATGACCGTCACCCACGATGTCGAGTTTGTACGCGACCTGAAGCCAGATACGCTGCTCTTGATGCCCGAAGGGCGCATCGTCCACTACGACGAGCGCTATGACGAACTCCTTGAGCGAGCGTAGTTCTATTGGGATAGATGATGTGCTGCCCTGACGGCCTGCGGCCACAGGGCAGCACATCATCTATCCCATAAAAAGACTGCAACTGTGATTTACCAGGCGCGTATAAGAGATAAGACACCCAAGCGACAATTGACAGACTGGATATCTGCGAAAGAAAGGAAGAGACGGTGTCATCTCAAAACGCAAGCGGCCTCAGCCTGGTGGAGGTCATGCAAACACGTTACCAGGAGAACCCTTATCCACTCTATCATCAGTTACGCGAACACGATCCCGTGTATTGGGATGAAGCGGCCCATAGCTGGGTCTTAACGCGCTATAAAGACGTCTTGAGCGCGTTACGCGATCCACACTTCACCGCCGCTCGCTTCGCCTTTGATACCAGCGGATTCCCTGCTGAATTTCAGCAGGCGATTGAGCCACCCATACGTGCGCTCACACGCCAGATGCTCTTCCTGGATCCCCCCGACCATACACGCCTGCGCGGGCTGGTCTCCAAGGCCTTTACGCCGCGCGTCGTTGAAGCCATCCGCCCACATATTCAACAGCTTGTGGATCAACTCTTAGACACAATACAGGCCGAGAGCCAGACCGACTTAATCGAGCATTTCGCCTATCCCCTACCCGCCATCGTCATCGCCGAACTGCTTGGGGTCCCGCCCGAAGATCGTGAGCGCTTTATTATCTGGTCAGGCGACTTTGGGGCACTTCTTGAAGCCACAGACATCTCTGCCGATGATGCTATTCGCGGCCTCTATGGCGTCAACGAGTTCATTCAATATTTTCGCCATCTGATTGCCCAACGTGCTCAGACTCCTCGCGAAGACCTGCTCCAGGCGCTCATCAACGCACACGAGGGACAGGACAAACTGAGCGAGGACGAACTGCTGGGCAACTGTGTGCTACTGCTGGCCGCGGGACACGGCACAACCACGCACCTGATCGGCAATGGCTTCCTTGCCCTGGCGCGTCATCCCGAGCAGTTCGCCTGGCTCAAAGCACACCCGGAGCAGGCTCCCCTGGCCATTATGGAACTCCTGCGCTATGATGGCCCGGTCCAGGCCACCTCGCGTGTCGCCACTGCCGATATGCAGATCGGCGACAAGCACATCACCGCCGGGCAGAACGTCATTATGTGCCTCGGAGCGGCCAGCCATGATCCTGAACAATTTTACGATCCCGATAACCTCCACCTGGATCGTAAAGAGAACCATCACCTGGCCTTTGGTCAGGGCATTCACTATTGCCTGGGAGCGCCCCTGGCACGCCTGGAGGCCGAGATCGCCTTTGCCTCCCTGGCACGCCGCCTGAGCCAGGCCAAGATCGCCGATGAGCAAGCAGTCCAGTGGTTTTCAGGCATCGTCTTCCGCGGCCTGGGTAAACTCCCCATTGCCCTGGCATGAAAAACTTTTGGGGGTGTATGGTGAGGTACAGTTGACGGCCTGCGGCCGTCAACTGTACCTCACCATATAAAAACTGCTCCCTTGTAACACTTGACTTTTCCCGCCATTTCAGGTATAAATGATAGATATCAACACACATCAGGAGAGTGCTTAATAGTGATAAACGCCTTCATCTAAACCTTATCTACCACGTGGGATGCTGACCTGGCTTTTTAACAGGGCATCTTTTTTGCCGATTACTGGTAACAGTAAACGAGCGCTAAGACACATATTGGTAGATGGTAAAGAAGGCTTTGTCGCGAACGAACGCAAGAGACCTGATCCATTTCTTTCTTCCGCTTTCCCTTTGTCTCTCTACAAAGCCACCTTCTTTCCTCCATCCTACCCTGGCCTTGTCGCCCCTCATGGCATCTATTGCCTGGACCGCCAGCGCATACAAGGCATCCCCACACTTGACACAACTATACCGGCTTTTCGCCCATTCACAGAGGAAAAGAACGCTTGCTTGACACGCCAAAGCGCAAAGAAAATTTCACAACAAACAACAAGGTAGAGAGCAGAAGAGAAGGAGCAACGATGCCCGAAGAATATAATAATGCCAACGTATACGAAGAGAAACATATGTCAGGGCTGCTGGCGGAAGCCCCCAGGCGCGCGATCCTGGTCAGTGTGGATACGCCAGAGAATGACTGGCCCGTCGAGGAGTCATTAGATGAGCTGGAGCAGCTCGCGCAGACCGCGGGCGTCAACTGCGTTGACCGCGCTGTACAGCGTCTCCCCCATCCACATCCAGGCACCGTTGTAGGCTCCGGGAAGGTGGATGAGATCGCGGAACTTGTCAAGTTCCACGACTGCGATGCCGTCATCTTTGACCTGGAACTCAAACCTGTGCAGCACCGCAATCTTGAGCGCAAGCTGGAGGTTCAGGTACTCGATCGCACAGCCCTCATCCTGATCATCTTCGGCCAGCGCGCCCAGACACGTGAGGGCCGTCTACAGGTTGAACTGGCCCAGATTGAGTATGATCTGCCGCGCCTGGCTCGCCAGTGGTCCCACCTCTCGCGCCAGCGCGGTGGCACACAGCAACGCGGTGAAGGTGAGAAACAGATTGAGGTCGACCGCCGCTTGCTGCGCCGCCAGAAGGAGCAGCTTGAGGAAGAGCTTGAGCTGGTACGCTCACAGCGCCAGCTCCACCGGGATCGTCGTAAGTATGCAGGCGCGCCTGTCGTGGCCCTCGTCGGCTACACCAACGCGGGCAAGTCAACGCTGCTCAACCGTCTCTCGGGGGCCCAGAAACTCGCCGAGGATAAGCTCTTTGCCACGCTGGATCCAACCACGCGCCGCGCACGCATCGAGGGCGGACAGGAGTTCCTTCTAACCGACACTGTGGGTTTTGTCCAGCGCCTGCCACACACGCTGGTCGCGGCCTTCCGCGCGACCCTGGAAGAGGTCAATGCCGCCGACCTGCTGGTCCACGTGGTGGATAGCTCACATCCACATGTCAATCACCAGATCCTGGCCGTGGAGGAGGTTCTGGAGGAGATTGGTGCCGGGGGCATGCCCATGGTTATCGCGCTCAACAAGAGCGATAACCTGGAGCCCGGTGCCACACTCCCCCCGCTGGAGGGCATTGCCGCTACCCTACCACAGGTACAGGTATCGGCCCTCAAAGGGACTGGCATCTCCGACCTGTTGCGCTGCATCAGCCAGGCCCTGGTTAGCCAGTTTGTGTCACTCGACGTGCTGGTTCCGTACGACCGGGGCGACCTGGTCGCGCAATTCCACCAGTTTGGCACCATAGAGTGCGAGGAGTATGAAGAGGGAGGCACGCATATTCGCGGCTATATGCCCGAAAATCATAGCAGCCCCTTCTTCGCCTTCCGCTGCAAGCCCCAGGCAAGCACGCGCACCCGCAAACACGCCACCGTCTAGAATTAAGAAAACGTAGGTCAACCAAAAGAGGTTCATCCGCACTTCTGATCAGAAGTGCGGATGAACCTCTTTTGGTTGATTCACAAATTTTTAATGATTTACGATGATCGCCATAATTTCTCAATTACTTGGTATTGTCCAACATATCCCTAAAAACAAGGAGAATTCTGCCATTTTTTCGAGTCATTTTCTGCATCTTTATAAATTTATTGCATGCTATTCTTTAAATATAAATAGATGCAGTACGTGTGGCACCCAAGAAGCAAGCTTAAAAAGTGCCCCTTTCTACTCTATCTGCCATCGGTTCCAAAGCCAAAGAGTTTCTTGATTGTACTTAGAAAAGGCATAAGTAATGGGTTGAAGCTTAATCCATTGATCGTGAATACGGCTGACAATCGAAAAGGGGCTACGCGATGAAATGTGCTAGTCGCATTTCAAGGCTTTAGCGCCTTCCCAAATTGCTAGTTTAGAAGATAAAATATTGTATTGGAAAATACATTTGCTGTATTTAGAGATGAGAGGAATATAGCCATGACAGATCATCAGCTACCTATCTCAACAGGATTTGTCGAGGTAGACGGTGGCCAATTACACTATGAAGTTGCAGGAAAAGGTCAACCACTGATTCTGCTTCAAGAAAATGGGTTGGTCGATAAAAGAATCTGGGATTATCAGTTTCTTACATTTGCTCATCATTATCGAGTCATTCGCTATGATCAACGCGGCTATGGACAATCACTAAGTTCAAAGAAGCCCTATACAGCTGTTGATGATCTCGCTCAAATATTGCAAACACTCAACATAGAGAGCGCTTATCTACTTGCTCTTGGTGCTGGTTTGGCTCTGGATTTTGTGCATGCACATGCATCCTCTGTTGACGCTATTATTCTTGTCTCTCCAGAAATTAACCCTCATCAATCATTTGATGAAGCTATGGCTGATCTACCTACTATCCTTGAACGTCTTGCTCCCGCTATCGAGGCAGTCAAACAGAATGACATGCAACGCGCCACAGATCTTGTAATACAGGACCTTATGTTGCCATCCTCAGCAAACTACCAATGGGTGCGTAATATTGTGGCAAAGAATTTCCAGGCTGTTCTTAATCCACCTCTGCCGCCTTCGGTTGATATAAATGCGTTTAGCTCTCGTCATCAATGGTACAAAGAGATTCACGTCCCAACGCTTCTTCTTATCGGAGACTCTGCTAGATCAGAGATACAATCAAGCACTGTCTCATTAGAAAAAACTATTCCAGGCGCACAAAAACGTGAAATCTCTAGGGCAAGGTACCTTCTTAATGCTGAGCAAGTTGAACAATTTAATAGAGCGGCGCTAGATTTTTTGAGCGCAATTAAATAATTAACGCTTAAATACTTTATATGCTCACCAACAGCACAAAACAGATTTTGTGCTGCCTAACTATACTTTTCAGTTAATAGATAGCAATATATAACCACAGCGATGGATTCGATGAATATCGATATTATGCACCTTGAGTTTACTGCGGATTCTGCTCATGTATTTGTCAAGGAGCCTGTTCTCAGTACAGCTCTGCTCATTTTGGAATAAAGCTCTGAGTAATACTTCATCAGGCACAATCTGCCCCTTGAGCAAAGAGCATAGCAAAGTATACTCTGTGGAGCTGAAACGAATCAGCCGGTTTTCAATAATTAGCACACGATGTTCATCGTCTCGCTTCGCTTGGAGCCAGTGAAACATATTGCAATCTTCAAGCATACATTTTGCACTCCTTTCACAGAGCTGGGTGTGCTGCTGCCATGCCTACGGCATGGCAGCAGCACACCCAGCTCTGCATAAAAAATGCAAGTAGAGGTGAAATAGAGGAGCAAGCTTTCGTGGCATTTGCATAGTTCTTCCTTTTCTGTGGGGGGGATGTCAGTAGGGAAAACCAGGCGCATTGTGCGTCTTCCTCAGTAATGTATTCGTGAGGCTAATCCGCAATATAGACTCAAATTCTTCTTTTGCGCCTGGTTGGCATCTTAGATTAGGTTACATTACAGGTTTAGAATCTGCCAAGGGAGATTAATCACTTTTTGAGAATAGGATTTTCTGCATATTAAGAAAGTATTCAACTTTCTTTACAGGATGAAGACTTTTTAGCTTTGAAATCCGCATCAACTGCAGATTTAATAAGGTGATGAAAAATCTATTTGTTCAAACTCATCAGAAATGGCCATAAGCCAGGCCTGCACCTGCTTAGCATTTACAAAAAACATATCTTCTCTCTGACTGTGAAGAGAAAGGCTTGACATTGCCTGGGGTTAGAGCCTATAGTGTAAACAAGACTAAATCTATTTTGTTGATCTAATATATCAACTTTGCGAAGCAGGTGTATTTATTGGTTGCTGGACACTTTCAGGAAGGGAAGAGCTATGTCGATAGGCCACGAGGACGAAACACAGGCGAACGATCTCAAGCATCTTGGTCCAGGTGAGGGTAGTAAAGTCGAGCATATCAAGCTGGAGAGCCAGCATCTACGGGGCCAGCTCCCCGAGGAACTGGCAAGCGAGAGCTCGCACTTCTCCGAGGACCAGATTCAGCTTATCAAATTTCATGGCATTTATCAGCAGGAGGATCGCGACGCGCGTCAGCAGCGCAAGGCGGCCCACACCGAGAAGGCCTATCAGTTCATGGTACGTACACGCATACCAGGGGGCGCAATAACAGCCGAACAGTACCTGGCGCATGATGATATTTCGAATCAATACGCCAATGGAACGATCCGCATTACAACGCGCCAGGGTCTGCAATTGCATGGAATCCTCAAGGGTGACCTGAAGCCAGCCATCGCCAGCATCAATGAGGCTTTGCTGAGCACCCTCGCGGCCTGTGGCGATGTTAACCGCAACGTTATGGCCTGCCCGGCTCCCACAAGCAGTCGCGCCCAGGCGCGGGTGCAGGAGATCGCGCACGAGATCGCGATGCACCTGGCCCCGCGCAGCCAGGCCTATCACGAGATCTGGATCGATGGCGAGAAGATTGAGACCCCTGCCGCTGCATCTGAAGAGGTAGAACCCATCTATGGGCCAACCTACCTGCCACGCAAGTTTAAGATAGCCGTCGCCTTCCCCGGCGACAACTGTGTCGACATCTACACCCAGGATGTGGGCCTGATCGCGATCCTGGATGGCGAAGACCTGGCCGGCTTTACCCTGGTCATCGGCGGCGGCATGGGTATGACTCATGGCAAGACAGAGACCTATCCTCGCCTGGCGACCCCGCTCTGCGATATCAAGCCGGAGGAGGCCCTGAAAGTCATCGAGACGATTGTCACCGTGCAGCGCGACTATGGCGACCGCAAGAATCGCAAGCATGCGCGCATGAAATACGTCGTTGAGGAGCGCGGCATCGCCTGGTTTAAGCAACAGGTCGAGGAGCGCCTGGGCTACACGCTTCGCGAACCCAGCCCCGTCCACCTGCATGACGTTGAAGATCATCTGGGCTGGCACCAGCAGGCCGATGGACGCTGGTTCCTGGGCCTGCATGTCCAGAATGGACGTATTCGCGATATCGAGCAGCTCCAGCTCAAGAGCGGCCTGCGCGCTGTTATCAGTGGCTACCAGACAGGCGTCCGGCTCACGGGCCAGCAAAACATTTTGCTGACAGATATCCAGGCAGAGGACCGTGAGGCACTGGAGGATCAGTTGCGCTCATATGGTATCGAGACCGATCCCAGTAAGGTAGGCTCCTATCGCTTCGCCATGGCGTGCCCATCCCTGCCCACCTGCGGCCTGGCGCTTGCTGAAGCCGAGCGGGCACTACCAGACGTCATGCAACAGCTTGATGTCCCCCTGCGCGAGCTTGGCTTGGATGGAGAGCCGCTCAGTGTGCGTATGACAGGCTGCCCCAATGGCTGTGCGCGCCCCTATATGGGTGACATCGGACTGGTCGGCCGCTCAAAAAACCTTTATAATGTGTATATCGGTGGCGATCGTCCCAATGCACGTCTCAATACACTCTATGCTACATCGATTCACACTGATAAGATCGTGGAGACACTCACGCCCCTGCTCTCGCTCTGGAAAGCGGAGCGCCAGCCCCAGGAAAGCTTTGGCGACTTCTGCCATCGCATCGGGGTAGAGCAGCTACGTGAGCGCGTGGCCTCCGTGGTCTCGCCCTCGCTTCCGCGTTAACGCGAAACAATCGTGTCTCTTCTCGTCCGGCCGCAAAGGCGCTCCCCGGGCGAGAGAGAGCTAGCAATCAGCCGTACCCTATTTTGACCACAGGAGCGTTCATGCCCGGTTACTACCCCATTATGCTCAATGTTCGCCAGCGTCCAGTCCTCGTTATCGGCGGTGACCGCATCGCAACGGAGAAAGCCACCTCGCTTCTTGCCTGCGGCGCTCAGGTCACCATTCTCAGTGCAAGCATCTGTCCAGAAATGCAGGCCCTGGCCCAACACTATCCAGCTCAGGTCACCTTCCAGGTCAGAGACTTCCAGGCAGGCGACCTGGCTGGCTTCTTTGTAGTGGTCGCGGCGACAAACGACCAGGACTTAATCGAAGCTCTCTGGCAGGAGGCCACGGCGCATGGGCAATTGCTCAACATCGTGGACGTGCCCGCACGCTGCAACTTTATTCTCCCCTCGATCTTGCGACGCGGTCAACTCACGATTAGCGTCTCGACGGAGGGAGCCAGCCCAAGTCTCTCTAAACGCATCCGCCAGCACCTGGAACAGCTCTTTCCCTCAGCCTATGAGCTCTATCTGCAACTGGCGACCGTGGCACGCACACTCCTGCGTGCACAGGGCGTGAGCTATGACCAGCGCGATGACTTCTTTGGCGCCTTCTATGGCTCACCTATTCTCCAGCACCTGGAGAAGGGCGAACAGAGCGAGGCCTTGAGCATCACCGTCGCGCTACTCCAGCCCTACGGCATTACAACGACAGTCGAGACACTCTTCCAGGCATTACAAGAAGGAGGGAGCGAAACATGGTCCAATCAGACATCGGTCACGTCTTCTTAATCGGGGCAGGTCCAGGCGACCCGGAATTGATTACAGTCAAGGGCCTACGCTGCCTGCGCGCCGCGGAGGTGATCTTGTATGATCGCCTCGTCGCGCCTGAACTCCTGGAAGAGGCCCCTCCCTCGGCCCAGCGCATCTTCGTGGGCAAACAGCCACAACACCACACCCTCAAACAGCATGAAATCAACGCATTGCTCGTTAAGTACGCTCGCGAAGGCAAGATCGTGGCACGGCTTAAAGGTGGCGACCCTTACGTCTTTGGGCGTGGCGGCGAGGAGGCCCTGGCACTTCGAGAGGCGGGCATCCCTTTCGAGGTCGTGCCTGGTATAACCTCCGCCATTGCCGTGCCAGCTGCGGCAGGTATTCCGGTGACACACCGCGATTATGCCTCCTCCCTGACCATTGTGACTGGTCATGAAGCTCGTGGAGGAGATGAAGCCCCTGCTATCGACTGGGAGGCGTTGGCGAAGCTAGGGGGCACCATCGTGGTCCTGATGGGAGTACGCGCCCTGCCACGCTTTACCCAACAGATGCTAGAGGCCGGGATGAATCCCCAGACGCCCGCCGCCATCATCCAGGAGGGCACGACCTCGCGTCAGCGCGTCCTGGTTGCCACACTGGAATCTATCGCCCTTCAGGCCCTTGAGCAGGATATTACCTCTCCAGCGCTCACGATCATCGGCGAGGTCGTCTCTCTAGCTCACGAGCTACACGCCATCACCGCCCTCCCCTCTGTTCAAGACCTCCTGCTCTCCCGCGCCTCCTAGCTAGTACAAGGCCATGCCCAGGCATGGCCCTACGCCGGGGTAAGGAGTGTGGTGGTGGCATGGCTCCGCCATGCCACCACCACACTCCTTACCCCGGCGAGCCACGCAGTGGCGAGAAGCCGCCTCCTCACACCTTGCTCGGGCGTCTTCTTTTGAAGACGCCCGAGCAATTCTTTCCTGCAAATAGTGATGCAGTTCATTGATATTTACCTATTAGTAAGTTATAATCGAGAAGCGTAACGATAAAGCATTTATTGCATCAAAAGCATAAATCCTTATCCAACAAATGCCATCAAGGAGGATACGCGCTTCCAAGCAGAACTCATCATCTGGAGATGTTTTCCATCCACATCTCCCTTACACAACCTTTGTAGAATATCATCCAACGCCAATTGAATTTGACAGTTTGGAGGTCTTGCATTCATGGATGCTCTCAAAGAGCGAAAAAATCGCTATTTTCTTGTCTCCGCAATCGGCGCGTTGATTGCGTTGATCTCATTCTTGCTCTTCCCGTTTGTGACCTGGAATATCCGTATTAACGCATCAGTCATCTCGCTGGCCTTCGCTTTCCCCCTGAACGCGACATTTATCAGTCAGCAAGCTGCCGCTATCTGGCTCTGTGCCATTCTAGCCCTGGGAGCTTTAATCGTTTCCTGCTTGCTCATCTATCGCTCTCATCCCTTTGGTGGGCAGACACCAGTCGAGACTCAAACACAGTGGGGTCTCTATGCGCTGGCGGGCGCTGGCGTACTGGCACTCATTATTCAGTTCATCGTGGTCAGCAATCTTGGGTCCAGTATCAAGAGTAATCCTTCGATCTTCAATGCACTCAATAACATCGATAGTTCGTCTTCTTCATCAAGTGTTAATAGCCTTCTGACCAGTATTACCGATAGCAGCGCATCCTATAACATTGGAGCCTGGCTCTTTTTACTAGGCATGTTAGCCGTTATTGTTGGAGCGGGTATAGAGATCTTGCAGCGCAATCCCAGACTGCTTCAGTCGCTCTCGCCCCAGCCTGGTTCAGCGCCCAATCCCTACCAGGGACAGCCTGGCTATCCTCCTGCTTACCCTCCGCAAGGGGCCAATCCATATCCACCACAGACGCCCTCCGCTCCTCAGCAACCGGGCAGTGAGTATAGCTATCCACCCGCCCCACAACCCGATCCCTATGCTTCTCCTCAAAATCCTGGGCAACAGCCTCCGGCGGACTACCGTTAGCAACTTGGCATAGAGGCAGAGAACGCATGTTCCGCAAGGTTGTATGGCAGAGAACATGGTGCGTAGCGCTGTCTTAAAGAAGAGGTATATCATCATATGCAAAACTTAACGCAACCCGCGAATCGCTCATATCTCATCGCGGCCGGGGGCGCGCTCCTGGCACTAATCGCCTTCTTGTTTCTTCCCTTCGCCCACTTACAGGCGAATATTGGCGCACGGTCGTCGTCTACCTCCCCTCAGCAGACGACATCAAGCGGCTCTGATTTGCAGGGTTTGGTCCTTACAGCCATCAATGGTGGAATCTGGATCAACGTCTTACTTATCGCCCTGATTCTACTTGTGATCGCGCTCCTTATCTATCGTAGCCAGAACCCCTTCGGTATAGCGAGAGTGAATGCTGAGACGCAGACACGCTGGGGTCAATACCTCCTTATCGGACTGGGTATCGTTGGTCTGCTCTTCCAGTTTCTCGTCCCATCCCTCGTCACCTCTGGTATCAACGTCTTCGTTGATGCTTTTAGAAATAGCCTCAGCAGTCTAGGAGGCCTGGGCAGCATGGCGGCAGGACTTCTCTCATTCGATTTCTCAGCCAGTCTCCTGCTTGGTGGCTGGATCTTTATCGTTGGCATGCTCGCGGTTATCGCTGGTGGCGCGCTTCCACTGATACCACGTACCGCAGTCCAGCCACACATGCAGCCAGGACAGTATCCTCCTGCTGGCTATCCACCGCAGCAGACATCAGGGCAGTACCCTCAATACCCACAGTATCCCCAGGGTGAGCAGTATGGAGCGCCAACTCCGCAGTATCCACAGCAGCCAGAGGGGCAATATCCACCACAACCAGCTCCACAGTATCCACAGCAGCCAGAGGGGCAATATCCACCCTACCCGCAAAATCCTCAACAGCCCTAGCCCTAAAAATATACAACACATGTCTCCAGACACAAAGCAGGTGCCAGCGTAGAAGCACGCTGGCACCTGCTTTGTAGCGTCTTCCTCAGGGATAATGCATCTCAAGGGATATCCGCCAGGTAGGGCTCAGGGGAATGATATCCTCGCTATGAGGAAAGCGAGGGCGTGCCATCAACACCCAGAGACCCGGCTTATCCCGTGAAATATCCTCTACCAGGTAGGAGGTCTCGCCGGGACTTCCACTCGCCATAGATGGAAAGCCATCAAAGTATCTCGTATCTACCTGAACCTGCACCCCCTTCTCCGCAAGCTGCATCCTCTGTCCCGGGCGAGCTGAAGAGAGTGTAAGGAAGAGGCGCGCTCCTGTCTCCGTCAACAATACATGCGTCAAGGTCAGGGTCTCTCCATCACGCGTGAAGCTTTTATTGACCTGTAACGATTGCCCCGTATGGACTGGAAGGGTAAAATCAAAGTCCGCAACCGGGACTGGAACCTTTAACGCATCGTCAACTTGCACTAAAGAAGCCGGAGGTGGAACATGCTTGATTTGCAGGTGAAATTGCAGCATCCCCCCAGTCACGGGCAGGCGCGCTGCGTCAAAAATAAATGCGCTCCGCCCAGCTAACAGGTCCTTGCATTCCTCCTCGGCGTGGGAGAACCAGGGGAGTTTCTCTTGCCCGGCAGCGCTCAACGTAGGCAGCAGATCCTGCGCCGCCACGGGATTACCCTTCGCATCCGCTACACGGTAGAGCACCACGACCTGGTTGACATCGGCATAGGCTTTCAACAGCGAGACATGGTAGCCATCAATTACGCGCTCTTGCGTAACTGGCAGAAATGGCTGCGTCAGCCCCTCTTCCTGGGATACAGGCAAGTGAAAGAACTCTTCGTTTAATGCCTCGGCAGAGCTATAAATAATTCCCACGATGACCAGCAGCGTCACACCGATCATGCAGATGAAGACTGGAGAAAGTCGCTTGTGACGCCGTTGCGTCGTGACCCGCGCCCTCTTTCCTCGCGCTTCAACAAATGGGCGTTCCGATTGTAGCATGTCTTTACCCAACCACATCTATGGAAAATATGCGATCAGCAAACCCAATCATGATTCACACGTTTGCTCACCTGCATATACACACATAGCATTACATTTGACGTTTAGACAAAAGAAAACAACACGAGATATTGCAATATCTCACAATCTATTTCTCCAATACTGCTTCTCCAAGATTTTCAGATACATAAGATAGCCAATGCAGCAAGTCGTTTTGTTACAGCTTTTCCAGAAACTAAATATTTACCAACCGCGATTTTAAGATAATTTGATACAGATATATACAGAGTAATTCATGTATAAGTCAAATTACCAGAAAAACATCGGATTTTTGCTCCTCTATAGATTGTAAATGCGTAACGTACAGATATTTTTCAACATCCCGATACACCACTTCAACGTGCTATAAATAATAAGATGTCTTGTGGCACTGTTCTTAGCACCGCAGGTGCTAAGAACAGTGCCACAAGACATAACCTACCGGGCACATGTTGAGAAGAGCAAGGAGGAACATAGCTATGAAAATCCTGGTTATGAATGCGGGCTCCAGCAGCCAGAAGAGCTGTCTCTATGAGGTGGATAGCGCCTTGCCTGACGAGGCACCCCGTCCACTGTGGCAGGCACACGCCGATTGGACGAAGGAGAAAGGCCAGGTCGAGTTAAAAATTAAGACCAGCACAGGCAAAGAGCATACCTCGGAGCTGGAGCCTGGATCGCATGGCCAGGTCGTCAAACAACTGCTCCAGACACTGTGGCAAGGGGAGGCACGCGTCATTGATTCGCCAGCTGAGATTACACTCGTGGGTCATCGCGTCGTACATGGCGGCCCTCATTATCAAAAAAGCGTCTGGATCACCCCCGAGGTCAAACAGACTATCGACCAGCTAAAGAGCTTTGCCCCACTCCATAACCCGGCCAATCTCGAGGGAATACAGGCTATTGAAGAGCTCATGGGAGATATACCTCAGATCGCCTGCTTCGATACCGCCTTCCATAGCAGCCTTCCGCCTCACAGCGCGATCTATCCACTCCCCTATGCTCTCTATGAGCAGGGAGTACGGCGCTACGGCTTTCATGGCATCAGCCATCAATACTGTTCGCGGCGCGCAGGCGAGCTCCTCCAGCGCGATGCCCAGTCACTACGCCTTGTCTCCTGTCACCTGGGCAATGGCTGCTCGTTGGCAGCGATCCAGGATGGCAAGAGTATCGAGACAACGATGGGCTTTACGCCACTGGAGGGTCTGATGATGGGGACGCGTTCGGGGACCATCGACGCCAGCATCCTCTTCTATCTCCAGCGCGAGCATGGCTATGACACGGATCACCTGGAAACCCTGCTCAACAAACAATCAGGCCTGCGCGGCATATCGGGCATTTCTGGCGACGTGCGCCAGGTCATGGAGGAGGCCCAGCACAATGAGCGTGCACAACTGGCCATGGATATCTATGTGTATCGCCTGCGCTACTTTATCGGGGCCATGGTCGCGGTCCTGGGTGGACTCGATGCCCTGCTCTTTACTGGTGGCGTGGGAGAGAACTCGGCGGAGATACGCGCACGCGCCTGCACGGGTTTCCCCTATCTGCATCTCAAGCTCGATCAGCAGAAAAACAATGCCTCCCTCGTTGATACAGACATCGCCAGTTTCGATTCGGCGGTACGCGTCCTGGTCGTGCATACCGAAGAAGACTGGGAGATTGCGCGTGACTGCTGGCATCTCGCTCAGCAGGAGCCAGCGCATCTTGCCCAGACCCACTCAGTCCAGGCAAGACACCACAACGATTAGCACGCTAAACCCTGGGGCCGCAGCGCTTATTCGGCGTTGTGCTCATCGCGCAAGAGCGAGAAGACCAGCGTATTGCGCGGTTGACCCGTCATGGTGGGCCGAGAGTTGCGCAGGCACGCCTCTTGCACAAAACCCAGGCGACGCGCAACCGCGGCGCTGGCAAGGTTACGCTCATCGCAGGTAATCTCCACGCGCTGCGCCTGGTACTGCTGAAAGGCCCAGGCAATGAGGAGACGCGCCGCCTCGGTCACATATCCCCTGCCACTGGCGCTGGCTCGCACCCAGTACCCAAGCGCAAAGTAGCCGATGCTCCATTCAACCGGACGCAGGGAACAGCTCCCCACAAACTGGCCTTCATGCTCAGTGCCGTCCAGGGCATAAATACAACAGGTGAAGTCTTCGCGCAGAAAATGGCGCATCTTCCAGCGCGCAATTGAGAGATGTGCATCATGCACAGAATTATAGCTCTGCGGCCAGGCAAGCCAGCGCCCCACATGTTCACGTGATTCTTCAACCGCCGCGTAGAGCGCCTCTGCGTCTGCGCTGCGATATGGGCGTACCAGCACACGCTCGCCACGCAATTCGTCCAGCAATGGAAGTGAAGTCGGGTGTTCAATGAACACGGGCCTCTCCTTTCCAGGTCGCGTTCAACCACCATGTCCCTGCTCCGCTACAAGAAAAGGTGCTCGCTACTGGCGATCAGAGGGAATGAGCGAAAATATCATCGCATTGCGCAGGGTGCCATCAGCACCAGGAATCACATGGCGCATTGTTCCTTCATAGACGAAACCCAGGCGCCTGGGGACTGCGGCGCTCCGCTGATTCTGCTCCTCACAACGAATCATAATGCGTTGCGCCTGGAGCACATCAAAGAGATAGTCAACCATCAAGCGCACCGCCTCGGTCATATATCCTTTTCCAGTTGCGCTGGCCCGCAACCAGTAACCGATCTCAAAACTCTTGATACGCCAATCGCGTGGGTGCATGCCACATCCGCCCAGAAAGCGCTCCGTCTGCGCATCCCACATGTGCAGCTTTAAATCCTCGCGCAAGAACCAGTCGGCCATGCCACGACGAATCCAGGGAAGCACATCGGCCTCACAATGATAAAAGTTTGCGATAGGGAGCCAGGGACCCAGATGCTCCCGTGACTCTTCAATCGCCTCATAATAGGGAGCCACATCGCTTTCCCGAAAGGGGCGAATTACCACTTTTTGCCCGCGCAATTCCTCGAAGAGGGGCAGAAAAATAGGTTTCGCCTCGCCCGGCTCTGCACTCATAGCACTACATCCTTTCACACTTGTGCCTGCGGCGCTCGCTCCTGGCAGGTGGTATGCCCTGACAGCCTGCGGACTGTCAGGGCATACCACCTACCAGGAGTCCAAAAACAACATGCACACTGATTACCATACCGTACCATTTAAGTGTACATTATTTTGGCTCACGCTCGCTCGGAGAGCGTTCCTTTGCTAGAGGTAGGTCTCTAGCCAGCGCACAATCCGTTCCTCGATATCGCGTGTGTGGGAGCGACCGCGTACACCATGCCCCTCGCCCGGATAGATCGCGGCCTCGACAGGCACGCCACCATCCATCAACGCGCGATAGAAGGCGTGGGCCTGGCTCACTGGACAGACCGTGTCTTTTTCGCCATGTAAGATCAGCGTTGGGGTCGTAATCTTTCCCGCGTAGGTCAGCGGGGAGCGCTCACGGTAGACCTCCGGCTGATCAAGCATATCGGCTCCCAGGAAGTGGCGATCCCAGTCAGAGAGCTTCGACTCAGCATGGAAGCTATGCCAATCGGTAATACCGGCACCCATAATCGCCACACGGAAGCGGTTGGTCTGTGTTACGGCCCAGGCCGTCATAAAGCCACCATAACTCCACCCGGCAACACCAATACGGCTCGGATCAATCATGCCCTCGGTAATCAGGTACTCAACACCATACATGATATCCTGAAAATCTTTGCCGCCCATGTCGCCTACGACAGCATCAGCAAAGTTCACGCCCCGGCCCCAGCTACCGCGCACATTGGGACGAAACACGGCATAGCCCGCGGAGGCGAAGAGCTGTGTCCAGAAGAGCGAGGCGTCGTCGAACCACATGCCCGAGGGGCCGCCATGCACCAGCACCATCAAGGGCGGGTCTCCCTCAAATTTCCGCACCAGGGGATGGGTAAAGAGCGCGTCTATACGCCAGCCATCGACGCTGCTATAGCTAAGGCGTTCACTCTTAGCCAGGGCATAGGTCGCCTCGAAGACCGCATTTACCTGGGTCAGGCGCCGCCAGGCGATATGAGGCTGTTCCTCACGTCGCACCTTGCCAGCCCAGACATCAGGGGTCGCTTGCTGCGATGAGTGAATAGCGATGCAGGTAGCGCCATCAGAAGAGAGCGAGAGGCGCCCACCCTGCACAGGAAAGTCTTCCTCAAGGATAGTCACCTGCCCACTCTGCACAGCGTGAATACCCTGGATATAGGTCAGGTCCTTAACGGCAAGGAAGAACAGCTCTTCTCCCCCTGCCAACCACTGGCACCAGTGCACACTATATTCCGCGCCCGGCGTCAGATTACGAACCTCGCTGATCCCATCCATGGACAGCAGGAACAGGTCGCCTGCGCCATGACAGCGATCACTCCAGTCACCCGAGACATAAGCCAGGCGCTTGCCATCAGGATGCCACACCAGGTTGCTTGCCTGTCGATCCAGCAGCGTTAACTGGCGTACCGCGCCACCATTGGCCGTCACGACACCAACCTGGCCACCATACCATCCATTCTCATCTGGCAATGTGGAGTAATACAGGGCAAGCTGACTGCTATCAGGGGACCAGGAAAACTCCCACACACTCAGCTCTGGCGAAGTAATAGGCTGAGGGATAGAAATCTGCGGATAAATAATCCAGAGGCGACGATGGCGCCCCAGATTCAATACGAGCGGATCATGTTTCTGCTCCTCGCCCTCGAAGGAGGTAAAGGCAAGGCAGCTCCCATCAGGGGACCACTCCAGATCAAGAATACCATTCGGCATCGTACACACACGGCGAGGCGTCCCACCCTGCGCATCTACCAGGTAGAGCTGCGACTTCTCTCGCTCGCCCTCGGCAACCCCGGCGAAGGCCAGCCACCTGCCATCAGGGGACCAGCGTGGATTGTTCGCCTGCTTTATGTCACGTAGTAAGGGGACGGGGCGGGCCTGGGCATCATTGAGCGCCAGCATCCAGATCTGGCTGCGCCGCTGCTCCTCCTCACCTACAAATTCAGAAATAACAAAGGCTACACGTGTCCCATCGGGGTTAATGTGTACGTCGCTGGGCATCCGTAAATGGGAGAGCGCCCCGGCCCAATAGGGATGCGTGTCCCAGGGACCACCGCATCAGTGCGCATCCCTGCGATCATGGCAGAAGAATCTTGCATTGCCATATATCACTCCTTTAAATTATCGATAGACCTTCTAAAAGAGTATAGCAAAAAAAGCTTCGCCTACCCTACCAACAAAAGAAACTTCTTCTTACCCGTGCATGGTGAAACTAGTAGCTTATCTCATGCGTGCTCTATATAACAATAGATCAAGGGTTACACGCCTCAGCTTTGTAAAGAAGCAATTGAGGTACGTTAATCTAACTATCCAGCCTCAAACGAGAAAGGATAAGCCTTTACGTAACAGGCGCAGCATGTATGCATTGCATTAAGGCCACCATTGCTGTACCTGGCATAGTCACGTAGCAGGCTTCGGAAAGATATACAAGCAAAGGAGGGAGCAGAGATGGCAACAGGCTTAAACAAAAGTCAGGATAAGACGAAGGTGCTTGGAAACAAAGCCAAGGGTGTTGTGAGTAATCTGAAGGATTCAGCCCAGAACCAGTATGGGACGGCAAAAGATGTCGCTCAGTCCAGGTATGCTGATGTACAGGACCGGGTAAGCTTTGGCCTGAACAAAACCCAGACTGCGCTCATCGCGGGCATCGGCCTGGCGCAAGGGTTGATGAAACTCAACCAGCAGCAGGCACAGAAGAACCTGAAGAAGGCACGCAAAAATGCCAAGAAGACCATGAAACATGAAGTTAAGCCCCGCTGGGAGAAGGCACAGGATGTGCTTACATCGAGCATCGAAACCGCCCAGGGCGCTCTGAGCAGCGGTCTTGAGAATGCTCAGGATGTCTTCGCGCACAACACCAAGCTGGCGCAGAAGAATCTGAAGAAAGCCCAGAAGAACCTTAACAAATCGTACAAGAGCGTAGCCGCCCCTAAGATCTCCAAAACCGTTGACCTGATTAATAAAGGGTCGAAGCAGGCTGGAGATACCTGGAGCCACGCAGCCAGCAACGCGGCAGGCTTCAAAGACTCTGTGCAGGATCAGTATAAACACTACCAGCACAAGCGCGCACGTGCACGCGCACTATTCCGCTTTGGACTCGTCGCGGGTATCGTCGTCGCGCTATTCTACGCCCCTTATCCCGGCTCAGAGATGCGCAACCGCCTCGTAGCCCAGTGGAATAAATACCGCTCCTACCTCGGATTCTAAGCCTCCATAAGAAATAATATGAGTTGAATAGTGTGATGCGCCCGGGCAGTCGTAGGCTGCCCGGGCGCATCACACTATTCTATACCCCTTACCAGGGGAGACTCCTCGTAGTGCTGCAAGAGGTCAGCCGGATCATCATATATGGCGAGCGCCCCGCGCAAATCTTTGTCGCTCCAACCACCACAGCGAAACGCAATGGTCTTCACACCAGCTTTCCCCGCCGCCTCAATATCATAGGCGGTATCGCCAAACATGATCGTCCGAGCCGGGCCAAAACCAGTGCGCTGCAAGGTAGCTTGAATTACATCGGGATCAGGCTTGGACTGCTGCACCTCTTTGGAGGAAGAGATCTGCTCAAAGAAATCTCCGGCATGAGGATCGATGACAGCGAGCAGCTTTTGCAGTTCGTCTTGCTCAGCTGAGGTCGCCACAGCCAGGCGCAGTCCCTGCTTGCGCAAGCGCGTCAGCAGTTCCACCACACCTGGAAAGGCATGCGCATGTGGGATATACTCCTGGAGAAAGATCTGCTTGCGTCGCGCGCTGATCTTCTGCCCCTCCTCACTCTCCTTGGAGATGCCAGCCACCTCCGGCAAGACTTTGTCACCCCCCATACCAATCAATGGGCGCACCTTCTCAAACGGAACTTTATAGCCATAGGCGGCCAGGGCGCGCACCCAGGCGTGTGCGTGAGCATCATTGGTATCCACCAGTGTGCCATCAATATCAAAAATCGCGGACTGGATCTGCATGCAATCTTCCCCTTCATACTTATTATTCATGCCATTATCTTTTTTCGCACACAAAACCCCATGTGCACATTGTTTTTTTGATTCTTAGGAGAAAACGTGAGACTCTCTGACGAGCCTACACCCTGATAGCAAATGCGAGACACTCTGGCGAGCCTACACCCTGATAGCAAATGCGAGACACTCTGGCGGGCCGCTGGCCCGCCAGAGTGTCTCGCATTTGCTACCTGCGCGAGCGCTGCAAGCGCGAGTGGTCAAGCGGATGCATATATGACGTTACTCAACTGGCGTAAGTGGCTTGAAATTGGGGCGCCAGGGTCTTGCGCAAAAGATTCTTAGCGCGATGGAAGTAGGTCTTGGCGGTCGCCTCTGGCATACTTAAGGCCTGGCCAATCTCTGAGAAGCTGAGCTGCGAGATGTAGCGTAGCAGCACGACGGAACGAAACTTGGGAGGCAGAGACTGAATGGCGCTTTGCAGCATATCCTGCATGTCCAGGCGCTCAATCTCCTCTTCGGGCAGAGGATTGGTATCGGGAATCTCGCTCAACAGCGAGGTCTCGCTCTCGCCATTCTCGCCCGAGGACTCAAGCTGGGAAAACTGAATGGCATAGCGGCGCCGGCGCCTGAGTTCATCAATGCAGCAGTTACGTGCAACCTGGAAGAGCCAGGGTTTGAAGGGTTCACTCGTCCCCAGACGAGGCAAAGACGTGTAGAAACGCACAAATACTTGCTGCAACGTATCACATGCCTGGTCATAGTCGCCCAGGAAGTGATAAATAAAGTTGAACAGCGATGTATGATAGCGCTGCACTATTATTTCAAAAGCTTGACTATCGCCAGCAAGGATCATATCTGCAAGAATAGCATCTGTCATCTCAAGTGAAGGTTTATTACTGGCAGAGCTCTGGTTATATTGCACGCTTATCCTCCTCTTTCTCTCTAGTCAGCCACAGTGCAAGCATCTATGTACATACCATTTATGGCCATTTCTTTCTTTCTCTGTAATTAGGGTATACTCTCCTTACAAGAAATACAATAGAAATTACCCCTGATAATCCCTACTGTACGTAGTTATAATCAGATCCTAAACTAGATAAATTGAATCTAAGACATTTCTTAGAATTCATTGCATATAAACTCTACATTAAACCTTAAACAGAAAAATTTATAGTATATAAAACAGCCGGAGAAGCCGGAGAATCCAGATAGAGAGAGGTTATATAAGAGTAGATAAGAAGACATAGAGTCAATTGTGGTGACTGGCTGGCAGAGCCAGCCAGTCACCACAATTGACTCTATGCGATGTACCACAGGTGCTGAGAAGAAAAGGCAGATTAGGCGTGCTCGCGACGACGTAACTCAATTTTTCCTTCGCGCACACGAACATCAAAGGTAGGCTGTGCGTAGACCGCGGGACTATTTACAACGCTTCCATCCCTCATGCGAAAACCCGAATTATGCCAGGGACAGTAGACAACGCCAGCCTCACAGCGTCCCTCGTCCAGCGGCCCACCCAGGTGCGAGCAGGTGGCGGCAATAGCATAAGTTTTTCCATTACTCTTGTAGAGAACGGCGGGAATTCCGGCTGCATCCACACGCGTCAGCTTATTCTCTTCCAGCTTCTCTGCGTCCAGCACAGGCACAAAATCATCTGAGCCGCCTTCAGGGGCCACGCGATTGACACCAATCGCGCTGGAATAAGCGAGCTCGCCGCCCAGGTAGGCCGAGTAGAGCGAGATCGTCAACCCCAGGGACGAGAGCGTAATTGCCGTTTTGCGTTGTCCCGTCACACGCATAATCGCCGAGCCAATGTTGAGTACTGTGACTCCGCTGTTGAGCAGGGCGTGCCAGATACCGGTACGGCGCTCCGGGCCATCGGTATCTACCCAGTTCGATGCCCCCGTCAGGGCTGCACCAGTCGCGCCTGCCAGGCCAAGCCAGAGCGTGATATCCGCGCTACGAGCGATGCCATCATCTTCATTCAGCAGCCAGGCAAGGTCCAGTACCTGCGTGGCAGTCCAGGCTCCCAGCGGAATCATGACAATAGCTGGATGCACCGGGTGACCAAGCCAGACACCGTTAAGCAGGTCCTTCACTTTGTAGGGCTGCTCACCTGGCTGGCCAAAGAGCTTATGGAGCCAGCCCTGGACCGGGTTGGCCACCTTCTCCAACCAGGGCATACGCTCGATAAGCTCGGCATTGTACTTACGCAGAGCTGGACTACGGGGTGGCGTATCAATCCAGCTTGTCGTTGTTGGGGACTGTGTTTCTGCAACCATGTATCTCTCATCCTTTCGAACATACACTTCTTATTTCGAAAACCCTGAGCGCGCTTGCCATGCCACCGCTTGCCCCCAAATGGGGGTTAGGTGGTCCCCAAATGGGGGAAGCGCTAGGCACGCCAGTGGCGTTGGGTTTCGGAATAAGATCTTTGCGCAGCTGGCACTACACCTGAAGCCAGCAGTACTCGCACGGGGGATTGAGACCAATAACCGAGAAAGGAATGTCCGCGCTCTGATGCATCAGGACATAGCGCGCAACCTCGTGATTGTATGTATAAAAACGCCTCGCACACTCCAGGGCAGCTTTTTGCGAACGAAAGCAAACACGCATTTCCTGATCCATAGGTAAGGTAACGTACGTAAAGCCATGCTCCTCCAGCCAGGCGCGGTCCTCATACCGAGGCCAGATGAGCACGATCTTGCCACCAAAACGGGTTACACGCTTCAATTCGCTCAGTCCTGGCTCACCTCCCTGTC
This sequence comes from Ktedonobacter sp. SOSP1-85, assembly GCF_016587415.1. GTDB lineage: Bacteria > Chloroflexota > Ktedonobacteria > Ktedonobacterales > Ktedonobacteraceae > Ktedonobacter. The sequence continues at coordinate 2,224,638 of NZ_BNJI01000001.1, forward strand.
CCGGCAACGCCGTAAAGGCGGAACAGGAAAGCGCAAGGTCCACACTCTGATCCTCTAGCGGGAGATCCTCAAAGCTGCCACTACACGAGACAAAGCGCGAGGGCTGAGGCATATACCGCAACTTCTGCTCTAGAATGCAACGTAGACCCGGAGAAGGCTCGACTGCATAGACATGCGCCGCGCCATAACGCAGGCACTCAATAGTCGCCCGCCCGCTCCCAGCTCCAACATCCAGCACCTCTTTCGCGTGAATGTCTGGCGCGAGACGCGGAAAGATCTCTGGGTGCAGGTGCTCACCCTCCGTCAGTTCCTCGTACAGTTCGGGCGTCTTCCAGTACGTCAACTCCCAGAAGAGGCGATCTAGCAGCAGGCGTCGCGCGTGCTCGACATCCTCTTGTGAGGGGCAAGAGCGGCGCTGCACATGCTGAAGTTGTGCCCATTGAGCAGGTGAAAAACAATGCGCAATGCGCCGCAACAAGCTCTCAGGAGCACCACGCAAGCTCAAGGCCAGGATCTCAAAAGGCACGCTCGCATGCTCACCCACACATACCCTTTGCAGCGTGGCATCATCAAATACTTCCAGGTCCGCAAGGTCAAAGGGATTGGCGAAGAGCGTGCTTGTGTGAACCAGGGCCTTATCCTCAAGCGACATACAACATCCTTCCCCCGTTTCCAGGCGGGAACGCCTGTTTTTTTGCGCGCACAACAATCTGGTACACGCAATTGCTAAAGCACATCACAAGGCAGAGGAGACGCGTAGCAATTCCTTTATCATGTACATCACGAACAGCTTTATGGAAAAGTTTCTTCATACCAGAGGTAATACAACATAAACACGACTATAAGAGAATGGCTATACTAAATATGCTATCGATAGGTATACAACATCTTTCTGATCCTCGCATGAGAGAGAGAGAAAGGAGTTTGCAGTGAACACGATTGGCAATTGGGGCGCGGCAGTATGGAACTCCCTGGTGGGAGTCTTAGCAGCTGTCTTTGCCTTTATCCCCAAACTCGTTGGTTTCCTGGTAATTCTCTTAATTGGCTTTATCATAGCCAAATTGGTGGAGAAGGCTGTGGTCTGGGTTTGCCACCGCGCAAACGTCGACGCGGCATCCGAACGTGCTGGTCTTGTGAACCTGGAGCGACGCCTGAATACAGACATAAATGTAGCCAGGCTTCTAGGTAGAGTTGCCTTCTGGTTCGTCTTTTTGATCTTCCTTGTGCCCGCATCCGACAGCCTCGGACTGCCTACAATCAGCAATCTACTCAGTACGATTGTTGCCTACATTCCAAACGTCTTTGTAGCCATTCTCGCGCTCTTCCTGGGCACGCTCCTCGCGACCTTTGTGGGAGACCTCGTTTTAGGAGCGACAGCATCGAGTGGTGTTGGTAATCCGCGCGTCTTCTCGACCATCACACGCGTAGCTATTATCGCGCTTGCAGCCTTGCTTGCGCTCTACCAGCTTCAGATCGCGCCAGCCATTCTGCAAACCCTGTTTGCCGCCATCGTGGGCGCGCTGGCTCTAGCCTTTGGTCTGGCCTTTGGCCTGGGTGGGCGTGAATCTGCGCAACAGCTGCTACAGCGCACAGAGGGCCGGTTTGGTCGTCCCACTACAGCACAGGAGCCGATGCAACCTCCAACCGGCGCCTATGGTCCTGAAGGGCGCACCGGCATGGCCCCTGGTGGCATGACAGGCGGAACGAGTGGCATGGCCCCTGGTGGCATGAGTCCCGCTCAGGCAGCAGCCGCGAAACAGGCCGATGAACAGCTTCAGCGGAGATCATTCTCACAGCAACCCTATCGTGATCAACCACCACGCTAGGTGAAACGATTGTATCGTCGTGATATAGGACCCTACCGTACATAACGCTTGCTGGCATCTGCTGAGAAACGCGAGAGGCATGCCAGCAAGCGTTTCTGTCTCTACGACATCTACTTCTTCTCCGAAACCCTGAGCGCGCCTGTCCCCGAATGGGAAAGCGCTAGGCACGCGAGTGACGTTGGGTTTCGGCATAAGATCTAAGAAAGGCAGATGCAGCAATGACCCTTACGCGCTATGATCTCATGGTTATCGGGGCCGGAGCGGCTGGCAGCAGCGCGGCGAACGAGGGGGCGGCTCACGGCATGCGTGTTGGATTAATTGAACGTGACAAATTGGGAGGAACCTATCTCAATTATGGCTGTGATCCAACCAAGGCCCTCCTGCATATCGCCAGCATCCGTCACCAGGCTCAGCAGACCGCTATGTATGGGATACGAATACCCAGCGCCGATGTAGATTGGCCCGGCATCCAGCGCTACGTCCAGGGCGTGATAGAGCAGGTCCGTGGTGGTACGCCCATCCAGGCACGCGAAAAGCTGCGCCAGCGTGGCATTGAAGTTATCGAGGGCGAGGCCGAGTTTATCTCAGAACATGAGATGGGCATAGGCGGTCACCTCTATGAAGCCGCGCGCATCATTATCACCGCCGGCAGTCATACCATTACCCCACCCATTCGGGGACTGGATCACACGAGTTTCCTGACCAATGTTGATGTCATGAAGCTCCCACAACTACCACACAGCCTGGCTATCATTGGTGGTGGTCCCTTAGGGGTTGAGTTCGCGCAGATGTTCCGCCGCTTCGACGTCGAGGTAACGCTGCTGGAGAGCAAGCCAACCCTCCTAGAACACGAGGATAGCGAACTGGTCAAGCTCCTCGAACAGGTGTTGCGCCAGGAGGGCATTCAAATCGAGACGGGCGTTACACTACAGCAGGCCGAGCTTACCCCTCAAGGGAAACGCCTGCGCTTTCAAGACACGTCCAGGCGCCAGCGCGAGCTAGATGTCACGGACATACTGCTGGCAACGGGACGCGAACCCAACCTGGCCCCACTCCACCTGGAGGCAGCGGATGTCCGTTCAGACAACAATCGCATTTTCGTAGATGCGACCCTGCGCACCAGCGTTCCGCATATCTGGGCGGCAGGCGATGTTATCGGAGGGATGCGCCTCACGCATGTCGCCAGCGCGCAAGGTAAGGCCGCAGCCCGCAATGCTCTCTCACATCGTCCACAGAACTTTAATCTCCAGGTGGTGCCCTGGGTCATCTTTACCGATCCCCCCTGGCACATGTGGGAAGCACAGAGGAGCAGCTACGCGCCAGTGGCATCCCCTATCGCGTGGGGCGTACCCCATTTAAGGAGAACGCACGCGCCATCGTCAATGGACGTACCACAGGACTCATCAAGCTCCTGATCGACGAGCAGAACCAGGTGCTCGGCGCTCATATCCTGGGTGACCGTGCCGACGATCTGATCACACCTATTGTCCTGGCTATGCGCAATAACCTGGGTGTCGAACAGCTGGCCTCAACCACCATCCAGTATCCAACGCTCAGCGAGAGCGTTCGCTGGGCCAGCGTGCGTACCACCCCTGGCAAAGGCTAAACCGGCCTTTCTGAGGCCAACCCGGCTGCACATCCGTGTTATAAGCAGAGTTAAGCGAGCTTCTAGATACTGCTTATTCGGAAACCTGAGCGCGCCTGTCCCCGAATGGGGGAAGCGCTAGTCACGAAAGTGACGTTGGTTTCCGCATAAGAGCATAAAGAGAGCAAGAGAACACGTATGGCAGAGGGAAGATTATGCGCGCTATCATCATACGCAACCCGACCTCCGGTTCCTCGCCTATGGCGAGCCAGGCGGCCCCGGCAGGACAGAATGAGATCGAGGATCGCATCCTGAACAATCTGCGTCACTATCACATTGAGGCAGAGGTACGCTATACCACAGCGGATGATCCTGGCGCAGGTCTCGCGCGCGAGGCCGCACAGGCAGGTATTGAGCTCATCATTGCCGCTGGCGGCGACGGCACACTCCACTCGGTCGCCAGCGGCCTGATAGGCAGTAAAAGCATTCTCGGTATTCTTCCATGCGGAACTATGAATAATATCGCGCATAGCCTGCACATCAGTGAAGATATTGACGAGGCCTGCCAGGTCATTGCCGAAGGGAAAACCGGCTGTATTGATGTGGGCTCCATCAATGGCCAGATCTTCCTGGAGGTATCTGGTATCGGCCTGGAGGCTGCCCTCTTCCCCGCGGCTGAAGACATCAAAAGCTCAGGCTTTCGCGAGACGATACGGGGCATGATCAATGGAATACACATACTCTTCTCTTTCCACCCGGAACGCGTGAAAATCACCTTTGATGATGGGCATACGCGTAGCTACCGCGCACTCCAGGTCAGCGTCTGTAACTCGCCCTTCTACGGAGCACATCTCCAATTCGCGCCCCAGGCGGTTATGGATGATGGCTATCTCGACATTCTTATTTACCAGAACTTTAATAAACTGGAATACATACTACACGCCATTGCTATCAGCCAGGGACGGCGCGTATTTGAGCCAAAAGTGAAACGCCGACGCATCAAAAAGCTGTATATTACAGCCAGGACACCCTTGTCGCTGCACGCAGATGGCGAACAGATTGGCACGACGCCAGCCAAAATTGAGATTATCCCGGCGGCGCTACGTGTGCGCATACCACAGCGAGTGATCGATAGCGCAAATATCTCACAACATCAACCTTTGACGCCTGCTCGACGTGCCTATACGTAAGATGCACACACTTCGCTCTTATCTAGATGGTAATGTTTACGCAAGAGCTTGTAGGGTCCATGCTGGCATGGACTCTTGTTGCCCACAGACAGACATCCTCTGACGTGGGAAAGTCGCGTCGCTCGGAGTCCATGCCAGCATGGACCCTACACATAGGCTATTAGAGGGGAGTATACTGTATGCCCAACAAGTTCAGGCTTTTTGATAAAACTAATAAGATCATACCCAATATTACCCCACCCAAGGAGGCAGCCGCTCCACCACCGTCGCCACTGCCGGACCTGGCGCCCGTGGTCAATGAGGCCCAGCGCAAAGCGGCGGAGACATCGTATTCAGGCCGGAAAGCGGTCTCACGTGGCACCATGTATATGGCCTTCTATCTTTGGTTGCTCTCTGGCGTTATCATTCTCTCATTTATCGCCCAACGCACACAATTCTTTCCGGGCGATATGACCATCACGGCGCAACTACAGAAACGGCGTCAACCCTGGCTCCGCCGCTTCTTCTATGGCGTCTCAGAGATTGGCTTTCCCAAGTGGGCCGTGCCTCAGACTGTGGCGGCAGCGGGTATCTTCTGGGCCTTGCGCTTCCGCCTGGAAGCTCTCTTTATCCTGCTTACCAGTTCCTCGACGCTGCTCAACGCGATCGTCAAGCGCGTGATCAAGCGTCCACGACCCACGAATGAGCTTGTGACGGTGGTGCGCGTCATTAACGAACCCAGCTTTCCCAGCGGCCACGTCATGCACTATACCAACTTCTATGGCCTGCTGACCTACCTGCTAGCCTCCAACTGGCGCAACGGCAAACTACGCAATACGCTTATTACGGCCTGCCTGCTGCTCATCGCCTGTATTGGCCCCTCACGCGTCTACCTGGGCGCGCACTGGCCCAGCGATGTGATGGCTGGCTATATGTACGGAGGCCTCTGGTTTACCGGCCTGATGGCCCTCTACCTGCGCGCCAAGGCCTGGATCCATCCACCCGTTGGCACCTCGCCTGAAGCAGCCAAACCACTTCGCCAGCCCGGACATGCCGATGGCGACGATGATGATGATGAAAAATAAGGGAGAGAAATAGTAGTGTAAAAAGAGGGTAGGTAGATGCCCCTCTCTTTTTACACTACTATTTCTCTCCCTTATATGCTATACTCTTCTGTGGTAAAAGAGTATTCATAATGTAAAATACTCTTTAAAACGACTTAACCATTTATTAACATTTGTATGACAGAACCCACAGTAACAGCAGAGAAAACAGAGGAGGAACGATGCGCACATCTAGCTGGCGCGCCCATCTACCCCACCTTGTCACACTCGTAGGACTGTGTCTCTTATCACTGGCAGCCGGATTTGCATCGCCCACTTCGGCGATTGCAAAAACCAAAGAGAATACCTGCCAGATTAATTCTCCCCAAGGCAATGTCAAACACGTTATCTATCTGCAATTCGATAATGTCCACCTCTCGCGCGATAACCAGAATGTCCCTTCAGACCTGGAGCAGATGCCGAATCTCCTCAACTTCATTACCAGCCATGGCACGATGCTCTCAAATCAACATACACCTCTCATCGCGCATACGGCAACCGATATTCTCACTACATTGACCGGCGTCTATCCAAGCCGGAACGGCGTGCCTGTCAGCAATAGCTATCGCTACTTTAATCCTGATGGCACAAGCAATCCCGCCGTCTCCTTTGCCTACTGGACCTCGCCCCTCTACGATTACAGCACCTCAACTCCCAGCGATACCAAATACACTATGCTGGATGAGAAGGGGAATAATACACCAGCCCCCTGGGTATCATACACGCGGGCCGGATGTAACTTTGGCGCCGTCGCAACTGCCAATACGGTACTGGAGAATATTGGCGTCGATATTCCTACCGTCTTTGGCGCGAACTCGCCTGAAGCGACTGAGGTGAAGGCCAATCCCGACCAGGCCACCGCTGACTACGTTGGTATCGCTGTCCACTGCGCGCAAGGCTCTTCTGTCTGCGCGAAAGGTCAGACAGATGTACTTCCTAACGAGCCAGGTGGCTATACCAACTATCAGGGGCTTTTTGGCCATAAGTATGTCGCTCCTCAGATCAGCCCCGACCAGCCTCTCACCGACCTGGATGGCAATGTGATTCAAAGCGCGAAGGGAAACGTTGGTTTTCCAGGCTTTGATGGCATGAGCGCTTCCACGTCGCTGGCCTATGTGGCCGCGATGCAGGAGCATAACATTCCCGTCACCTATGCCTATATCTCAGATGCGCACGACAACCACGAAGGCGCAGGTGCCTATGGCCCAGGCTCGGCGGGCTATGTCAACGCGCTGAAGTCGTATGATGAGGCCTTTGGCAAATTCTTCCAGCGCCTCAACGCCGATGGCATCAACGCCAGCAATACCCTCTTCGTCTTCACTGCCGACGAGGGCGACCACTTCGTGGGTGGCGCGCCAACGCCCGCCAACTGCGATGGCGTCACTGTCCCCTGCTCTTACAGCCAGATTGGCGAGGTCAATGTAAACCTGACGGGCCTGCTGGCAACGCAGAAGCAGAACACGACGCCCTTCTTGGTACACGCGGATTCCGCCCCCAACTTCTATATCACCGGCAATCCCAAGCCTGGCGACCAGGTGACGCGTAAGTTGGAGCAGGATACGGCTAGCCTCCAGGTGACTAATCCGCTTACCAATCAGGATGAGAAGCTCACTAACTACCTGGCCGACCCGGTCGAGATGAATACCCTGCATATGATCACCTCGGACCCGGCGCGCACACCAAACTTCACGCTCTTCGCCAAGCCCGATTACTATGGGTCAACGGGCGCGCCCAATTGCACCAAAGCCTGCGTCTATGAGAGTCCAGCTTTTGCCTGGAATCATGGTGATGTCTCGCCAGATATCAACCGCACCTGGCTGGGACTGGTGGGCCCCGGCGTCGCGCACCTGGGCATCAACGATAGCATCTGGGCCGACCACACCGATGTGCGCCCCACGATGATGCTCCTACTGGGCCTCAAAGATGACTATCGCCATGATGGGCGTGTACTCTTCGAAGCCTTGAACGATAAGGCGCTCCCAGCTGTCATTCAGCATAACCGCTCCTTCTACACTCGGCTGGCCCAGTATTACAAGCAGATCAACGCGCCAGTGGGTGACTTCGGCCTGACAACGCTTGAGATCTCCACGCAGGCTCTCGCCAGTTCCTCAACGAATGACGAGACCTACCAGAATCTGGAGCAGGCCATTACCAGCCTGACCACGCAACGCGACGCCCTCGCCTTGCAGATGATTACCCTGCTTGAAAACGCCGAGTTTGGCGGCAATAGCCACCACAACGAGGCCAATATCCAGCAAGGAAATCTCTTCAATCAGGGAGACGCACTCCTGCGTAAGACGCATTCAACACACTAACCTATAATAGAGTGAAAAGAGGGGCCGACGCTGCTAAACGCACGCGTCGGCCCCTCTTTTCACTTTTTTCTATGGATTAGTACCCGGCAATGTTCTCTTCGAACAGAATCTGGGTTGGATGCAAACGCACCACCAGCTCCCCCGGCACGCCGTTGCGCTTACCGTATTCCTCGGCACGATCCTGACCCATATAGCGACCACCAATAACGGTTGCCCAGTGTAATAGCTCCTGCGGGTCCTCGCTAAAGCTGACCGTTCCCTCGACCTGGGCGTAGGCGTAGGGCGCATTTTCGTCATCTACGCACATGCTTACGCGCCCATCGCGCCGCATATTCTTTGCTTTAACGGTTTTATCGCCCGTCATAAAAATAATGTCGCCGCCGTCCACGTGATACCAGACAGGAACGACATGGGGCCGTCCATCAGCACATACTGTCGCCAGTTTGCCCGTGCGCGTTTCATGCAGCAGAAACGAGCGCACGTTGGCATCAAGGATCTGTGTCTTCATCAACGGGTCACCTCTTCTCAATGTAATGTATGGTAGTATTGAGCCGTGTTGGCCGACGCTGCTAACCCCCATTCGGGGGCAAGCGCACGCGTCTACATATAATGGTATGGGGCATGTCGTTCAGTTCTGATCAGCCCCTCTTCACTATACCTCTCACACCTTAGCCCATATCTACATGTACCACTGGAGCAGAAACAGGTGCCTCGTCTACGCTTGCCTCACGATAGGCGTGTTCTTCAGCACGACCGCGCGGCACATACAGGGCCACGACAACGGCCCCCGCCGCCACAATCGCGGTCAAGAGATAGACCCAGAAGAGGCTCTGCATCAAGGCATCTTGCAACTGGACCAACAACGAGGGAGAGAAGAGACTCCGCGTCTCGGGACGCACCAGCAGATTGGCTGGAGAGTCCTGGGCTGCCGCATGACTAATTCCTCCAGGGAAGCGAGCCAGGATCGCCGCGAAGCGCGCTCCCATTTGCGCATTAAGCACAGTTCCCATGACCGCAATCGCGATTGTGCCACCCATGGTACGGAAGAACTGAGTGGCCGCGGTTGCTACACCGCGCACATTCCAGGGCACCGAGTTCTGCACCGAGAGAATATAGACATTGCTGATCAGGCCCAGGCCTGCGCCAATGGCAATAATAGGAAAGATCGCCAGGATATATGAGGTCTGCATGTTAAAGAGAGCGACACAGAGCGCGCCCACCATTGACAGCAGAGAGCCCAGGATCGCAGGAAAGCGATAGCCCATGCGCATAACGAGGCGTCCACTCAAGACAGCGGCAATAGGCCAGGAGACGAGCAGCGGCATCAAGATCAGGCCCGCCTCGGTCGCTGAGCCACCCCGCACGCCCTGCACATAAAGCGGCAGGTATGAGCTGACGCCAAACATGACCGTTCCCAAAATCACGCCGCCGATGCTCGCCAGCGTGACAAAGCGATTCTTGAAGAGCGCGAGTGGCAGTACAGGTTCGTTCGCCCGCGCCTCCACCCGGAGGAAGAGCGCCAGCAGTAGCACTGCCACGGCGAAGAGTCCTATACTCTGTGGCGAGCCCCAGGCCCAGGTACTGCCGCCCTCTTGAATAGCAAAGAGGAGCGCCACCACCGAACCAGTAAGGGTCGCCGCCCCCAGATAGTCTAGCTGGTGCTTCGAGCGCGTAACATTCTCTTTGAGAGCAATAATCAGCAAAAGTGCTGAGAGGAGACCAAAGGGAATATTAATATAGAAGACCCAACTCCAGGAGAGGCGATCCACAATCACGCCACCAATGGCGGGGCCAACGATGCTGGAGAGACCCCAGACCCCACTGAAGAGGCCCTGCACTCGCGCCCGCTCCTCCAGGGCAAAGATATCTCCGATAATCGTCAAGACCAGCGGCTGCACCGCGCCCGCCCCCAGACCTTGAATGGCGCGAAAGATAATCAACTCCACCATGTTCTGGGAGAGGCCACAGGCGATTGAGCCAGCCAGGAAAATGGCCGTGCCACCCAGAAGCAGCAATTTGCGTCCATACAGATCCGCGAGCTTCCCATAGATAGGTACCGTAACAGTAGATGTAAGTAAATAGATAGAAATGACCCAGGCATATAATGTGACGCCCCCGAGCTTTCCCACAATGCTCGGCATGGCCGTTCCTACAATCGTCGTATCCAATGCCGTCAGCGCCATCCCCAACATCAACCCAATTGTGACTATAATTTTTGCTTGCTTTGTCATAGAATCCAGATCCCTCTCCATCAAGCAACAGAAACACAAAAAAGATGTTGTAAAGAACTCTTCGTTCTTCACAACACCCTACCGGGGTTGATATATTCCCCTTCATAAGTATGGCCTTCGCGCCTGCGGCGCTCAGGGGTAAGGTGTGTATGGTGGCGAGCGAGCGCCGCCCGCTCGCCACCATACACACCTTACCAGGAGGAGAGCTTGCGAAGCCCTTAATAACGTTGCTAAACGCACGCATCTATATATGAAGGTATGAGATCGCCCGTATCTTTATATGTAGACACGTGCGTTTAGCAGCGTCGTGCACCCCACCTTAAACTGACCAGATATGCTTGCCTCCAACATCATCAGAGGCAAGCAGTTGATGTCTCTTCGACCAGGAGAGCGAGAGCATGATACTACCCCCGGCAGAAACTAGCCTCGGAGTAGAGATGTCTGACATGCTCCAGATCTGTACCGCGCTATCCAGGTGTGCCGAAGCGATAAAGTTTCCATACGGCGACCAAGCTAGCGCCAATACCCATTTATGCTCATTATGAAACACACATATCGGCGTAGAAAGCTTCCCCTGCTTAGACTGCACTATACAGATTGTATCTTCGTCAGCATAAGCGAGATATTGCCCATCAAACGACCATGCCAAAGCTTGAGCGCTTCCACCACTAAATGACAATGGCTGCTTGCTCAAAACCTCGGTCAGGCCCATTCCATGCTTCGCAGCGTGACCTGATGCCAGGTATCTGCTATCAGGAGAGAAGGCGAGTGTCTGCGCCGGTCCATACTGATCAATAGTCCACATACCGTCACCATACGAACCAGGCTGAGCCTGCCAGACCTGGACGGGACTATGTTCATCAGATGAGGCGATCCACATTCCATCGTGCGACCAGGCCAGGGCGATCACCCGGCTATCATGCTGAGAATACTGATATATTGCATTCTGCTGCCCCACATCCCAGATACGCACGGTTGTATCGTAGCTGCCCGAGGCCAGGTATTTTCCATCTGGCGACCAGGCTAAAGACGAAACTTTGCCAGTATGCCCGCTTAGCTGGTACAGTGGATTGCCACTGGCGTCGCCTATTGTGATCAGACCCTCCGACGACGCTTCAGCCATAGCGAAACGTTGCCCATCAGGCGCCCAGCTTGCGGCAAGAGCGCCATTCTGCAATACCCCCTCGCCGGCAGGCTTATCTGATACAGGTACTCCGGGTTTGGAGGCAGGCAGAGCGGCTCGTACTTGCAACAGGAACGAGGAGAGACCACAGAAACCCACGGCGCCGACGGCGAACATGCTCCCACCAATCAAGAGCGCGCGGCGCGAGAACGGATTACTTTTGGGAAGAGAGAAATAGGTCTCAATCTTTGTCCCCTGGGGCTGTGACTGAACAGGGGAGAGCACCTGAAGCTGCTCCTGGCGCGGGCGATATGCCGAGGGGCGCAACACCTGCCTGCGCTGCATCACAGCCTCGACCGAGACGGGACCACGCGAACGCGCTGGCACGGGGGCTGGTTGAGGCGCCAGGCCTGGCCGTACAGGGAAGGCCTGGTGGGGAACGCCAACTCTGGCATAAATACCAGGAGGACATTCACGCGCGATACGCTGCAAGCCCTGCTTTACCGCTGTCATGTTGGCGGGACGCTTGCGAATATCCGTATCCACCATCGCCAGGAGGAGTTCGTTTAGCCCCAGGTGTTCAGGCACATCCAGGCGCGCGAAGATAAAGGGGGTCAGCGAGGGGTCTGTACCGCTGATGAGGTGATGCAAGGTAGCCCCCAGGCTATAGACATCGGTCTGCGGGGTAGACTGCTTCTTGCCATACTGCTCGGGGGCTGCATAGCCGGGAGATCCCAGGGCAATGGTATCCTTCGTCTGCCCCTGCTTGAAGAGGCGCGCGATACCAAAATCGATTAGGTAGATCTGCCCTTCGGGGGTGCGCATCACATTAGCGGGCTTGAGATCGCGGAAGATAATTGGCGGCTGGCGCGAATGTAGGTAGCCCAGCACAGAACTAAGCTGAATGCCAATCTGGAGCGCCTCTGACACGCTGACCTGCTTACGCGGACTCCGCTCCTGGTACTCCTCCAACGCTACTCCCTCGACAAAGCTCATGACCAGGTACCAGCGTCCGCCCTCGCTAAAATAATCAAAAATACTGGGGAGACCGGGATGGGTGAGCCGGGCCAGCAGGAGGGCCTCGTGCTTAAAGGCCTCCTCCGCCTCCCTGATCTCCTCCGGGCTACCACTCGTCTCCATCTCTTTAATGGCCACGAGCCGATCGCCAAATTCGCTATCCTCTGCTTTATAAACCTTGCCATAGCCACCGCTACCGATATGCTTGAGAACTCGATAGCGCCCCTTCAGCACCCGTTGCACATTGGGAGCGGGAAGCACCATCGCGTGCTGGACCACAGGCAGAGACGATTGGCTCTGCTCCTTTGTTCCCTGACCACAGTGAGGGCAGAAGCGCGCATGTGACGGATAGGCCGCGCCACAATGCTGGCAAAATTCATGTGCATCGGAAGCCATGACAAGCTCCTTATATAGGCATTTTAAGCATTTTAAAAAACATGAAAGGCAAATATATCTCTAACAATGCAGTTTACTACCACTGTAGTATATTTACTACTGATACGCAAGAACTGTGAAGCAGTTCACAAAACAGGGGAAATTTTGGGTAGAGAGGTTTTCAAAAGGCTGGTTGGTGCCGTGCGGCACCAACCAGCCTTTTGAAAACCTCTCTACCCTTGACATATTACTCTTAGAAGAATTCGCTGATCTGGTTATATATCTCGCGAATATTCTGGGGTGTACCCGCATACTCCTGCCCGCCACCGGCCTCGGCGATCTGCTTCAAGGCGTTCTCGTCGATATCCTGCGGGTTGCCATAAGCGATGGTAAACACCTTGACGCGATTCCCTGCGTTGCGATCATCACTTGTAGGCTTGATTTTACTCAGTAGTTCTTGCAAGTTCATCTGCTGCACGGTGTCCTGGCCATCAGTGAGGACAATGACGGCCTTGATATGCCTGGATGCTTGATTTTGCAGCGCCTCGACCTGCTCATCAATGGTATTGTAGAGCCGTGTGCTGCCACCGGCTTGAATGCCCTTGATTTGCTCCAGCACGTTCTGGCGCTTGGGACCAAGGGCATTCACGGGTGTAAGCGTCTGCGCCTCATCGCTAAAGGATGTTACGCCCAGGCCATCACTATCACCCAGCAGGTTCACAAAGTCGCTGAGTCCCTGTTTCGCGGCCTCGATCTTGCTGCTCCCACCAATGGAATCGTTCATACTGCCCGAGCGATCCAGGATTAGCATCACATCTACCTTGCGTTTCTGCTGATTCCAGGAGGATTTGATGGCGTTCACGGTCGAGACCGAGGGGATCTGTAATACGCTCTGTGGCTGCTTGGGATCGACGCCATGCTGGCTATCCAGGGGAGCGGCGACCGGGACATCGAGTTTGGCAGGACGAAAACCATAGTTCAGGGCCTTTTGCTGCTGCACCTTGTCAAGCAAGAAATCGCGCAATACCTGGGCGGCCGCCTTTTTGGCCGAGGTCATCCAATCCGCCTGTAAGACGGCGAAGGGATGGTCGCTATAAAAGGTTCCCTCTTTGGGATAGATGGCAACGACCGGGTAGGGCAGGTGACCATAGGTCTGCTCCTGGTTGGCCTCCACTACCAAGCTCTCATACATGACGGCTGCGCTCAGGTAGTTCGGGCCTCCCTTGAACATCTTATTCGCGAAGAAGCCCGTACTGTCGCCATAGTGAATTACAGAACTCTCGACATTGGCGACAAAGTCTTTGGTCCGCGCCTGCTCAATATCGACCTCGCTCAACGCACCACGCTTATTGAGCGCGGCATAATTCTCAGCGATCACGGCATCCAGGCCAGAGTTGGAGTAATCGGGATGGGTATGGCCAAACTTGAAGTCGCCCCATTCAGGGTGTCCATAGCTGGCCCAGCCACGAGAATCGGTGCTGAGCTTAGCGATATCGCTCCAACCAATAGACCGCTGAGGCCAACCCAGAGCCTCAGCCTGCGGCTTCCACATCGCTATCACGACGGGGCTATTCACTAAAGGTGGTGTCGCATTAGCGCCCTCATCAATGATATCGCTACTGTGCTGCTTACGCCACTGATCATTGAGTAGATTCAACCAGATTGAGCCTGCTGGACTCCAGACATCGGGTTTAATGCCGCCAGCGAGAATTTGTTGCATCGAGGCTCCAGAACCAATAGGGACCGCCTGAACGCTAATGGAACCATCGCAGGCTTTCAGACCACGCTGATTAAAGTCGGCGATGACATCACGCATCCAGTTCTCCTTCTCGCTGCCATAGTACATCGAGAGGGTGACGGGCGTAGAGCTTCGCTGCGCACAGCTCAAGGCGGTTGACGGGGTAGTTGCTGGCTGAGCGCTCTCCCAGGGTAAACCACAGGCAGTAGAGAGAAGAAGAATAGCCAGCAGATACCACAAAAGAGAGGATATACACAGTGTTTGTTTCCTATCACGAAACATATCTATATTGCTCCTAAATTTTGGTAGGTGGTGTGGAGCGTGCAGGCAGCTGGAGGCTGCCTGCACGCTCCACACCACCTACCAAAAACATTTATCTCATCCATTTGAGGTTGCCGCGCCGTCAAAGCTCTGCTTCCAGGTGGTGATCAGTTCTTCCACGATGGGCGCGCCTGGGAGTTGGACCGAGCGGAAGTCGTTATGGATATCGTTCTTCAGGATTGAAGACTGAAAGAGGCTTCCTGGCTCATTGGTTGTTATTGAAAGATTCTGCGCGACCGGGCGTAGGCCATAGTGCAGGGCCAGGCGTTGTGCCTGCTCGCTAAGCAAAAACTGGCGGAAGGCCCGCGCCGCGCCTAACAATTCGTCGCTGCTCCAACTCCCCTGCATCAGGGCAAAGGGGTGATCACTCACGATGTTGAGCTGGGGATAAAATGGGCGCAAACCCTTTTTGCCCTGCGCCTGTGCCCAGAGCACGAGATTTTCATAGGTAAAGACGAGATCAAAGCTTGCCTCTCCTCTGAGCAGCACCACATTCTCCAGGTAGGTGCCACTGCTGCGCCCATACTCGGTGACACTGTTCTCAAACAGCTTTAAGTAGTTCTGGAAGCCAGCGTTTTCGATATCCACGACGCTGAGGCCCGCGGAACGCTTATAGTAGGCATAGGCCATCAGAGTAATCGTGAGCAGGCCGCTATTAGAGGTGTCCGGACGTGTCTGCCCCAGCCTGAAGGCTCCCCAATCGCTTGGGCCACCAATATCTGACCAGCCATTGGGTTTGCCCAGCGCATCGGCAATCGTCTCCCAATCAATACGCTGATAGTGCTTCAACAGCGCCTGAGCACGCTCATCCCATACGGCGAACACTAATGGACTCTGTACCAGGGGCATGATCTCGTTCATCACGACAATGTCCCGTCCCTGGTGCTGTTGCTGCCACTGCATATTGAGCCGGTTGATCTCCAGGGTGCTGGCGGGGCACCAGGCCAGGGGCTTCTGCTCACCACTGGCGATGCGTTGAGCCAGGTCGAGCGAACCACTGGTATAGGGCTTGATGCGAATATTCTTTCCTTGATAGCGCGCCGCATTCCCCTGATGAAAGGCCTCAATCGCCGCCTCAAACCAGGCCGCCTTCTCTGAACTATAGACAACCTCCAGCTCCAGGGTTGGTGCCGCTATGCCTCGGCTATAAGCAACATAGCCAGCCCCTCCCAGCAGAGCTAATCCAACCACCGCTCCCAGGGCCAGCACACCACGCCTCGTTGGCTTCGCTGGCGGTGGCGCTTGCTGCGGTATCTGCTGCTGTTTTTGTTGTCCAGGAGGCGGAAACACTGGTTGTATGCTGCCGCCAGGAGCTCTCCCGCCCGCCGTAAAAGCCTGGGGCAACGTATTTGTGATGGCCGTTGCCATCTCTCGGGCCGATTGATAACGGTCATCTGACCTGACCGCCATCGCCTTGAACACTACTACCTCACTGGCGGCTGAAAGGCTCGGGTTTAAGAGGCGGGGAGGAGTCAAATTCTGGGGATTCACTAGCCTGGAAATGGAGGCAGGTGGCGTCTCACCTGTGAGCAGTTGATACAGTGTAGCACCCAGGGCATAGAGATCCGAACGAGGATCTGTGCTCCCTCCATACTGTTCAGGTGGCGCAAAGCCTATGGAGCCAAGCGAGGTAGTATCCTTGCTCGCACTAGATTTGAAGACGCGCGCGATCCCAAAATCAATAAGCTTGATCTCATCTTGCGAGGTCACCATGATATTGGATGGCTTGAGATCACGAAAAATGACGGGCTGTGGCTGCGTATGCAGGTAGTGTAAGACGTCACAGAGCTGCAAAGCCCAGTTCATCACCCGCGCTTCAGTTAATGGTCCCCCACCAGCATCCTCCTGCAACTTCTCCAGTGTTTGCCCCTGCACAAACTCCATCACCAGGTAGGCCTTGCCCGCCTCCTCAAATATGTCAGTGACCAGCGGCAGATGCGCATGTCTCAGGCCGCGTAGGAGATTGGCCTCATGATGAAAATCCTGGAGGGCGTTGGCCTTCTCCGCAGGACTAAGGTGCGCGTCACTCATCTCTTTGAGCGCGACAGTGTAACGATTTTTAAAGTGCTCGTCTATCGCCTCATAGACGGCGCCAAAGCCTCCCTGGCCTACTTGCCGTACCACCTGGTAACGCTGAAACACCGGGGTACCCACAGCTAACTGGCCTGTAGCCCGGTGCGCTCCCGCATTCGCTGAAACGGGATTCTGGATATTACTGCCAGCATTACTGGCAAAGGTATGCGTATTCCCTGTCGTATCCAGGCTAAAGCCACAGTTGGCGCAAAATTGTTCGCTGGTGGCATTACGCGTGCCACAATGGGGACATATACGTGAAGCTCCAATTTGTTTCATATTCTCATTTGCGGAGGTGCTTGCTGCTTTTTCTATCCCTTACTTTTCCTGGGATATCTATGCTGACTCCTCATACCCGGCCGTCCTCCGCCCTCCCTGCGCTGACAGACAGCGTTATTTGTACTTTTCATTCATGTTAAACATTTATTCCTTTTTAGCATAAAACGTTCTTTTTATTGCGCAATTAACCCATTGTAAATAGATTGTTAAATCTCATCTATGCCAGCCAAAAGTAATCTCCCTCATCCTGATGGCCTTCACAAAAACAGATTATTCATCAATAATAGAGAAAGATATCTAAAGTTAGTTGAAGCTATCTATAAGAGAGGGAGAAAACGCAGCAACTTTCTTCCTCTGCATTCCCCCGAAATCTGGGGATAGAACGTGGTGGGCAGGGATTTTGCGTACGTCTCAGCAAAATTTAACCTCTGTTTAACACTCCCATAACAATTGAGCGCTATTCTTTTAATTGTTACATTCCGATTTATAAACCTATCCCTTAAGCAAGGAGTTTTGTTCCATATGCTAGTCAAAGATAGTCAAACTGGTTCACTGGCTAATGAACCATCTCATATAACGCCACATGCACATGAGGTGCTGGCACAACTCGACAATAGTGGCCTCTCGCGCTTTCACTGGAAAGCTATGATCACTTCAGGTATGGGCTTCTTTACCGATGCCTATGATCTGTTTATTATTGGTGCCGCACTGACCATTCTGAACCCTCTCTGGCACCTCAATGCGCTAGAAACCTCGCTAGTCGCCAGTACCTCCCTCGTCGCCGCAGCCTTAGGCTCCTACATCTTTGGCCTTCTGGCTGATCGTATTGGTCGCCACGCCATCTATGGCCTGACCCTGATTGTACTGGCGGCGGGCGCCATCATTTCAGCACTCTCCCCTAACATTTACTTTCTGCTCATCTTCCGCTTCATCATGGGCCTGGGCATCGGTGGCGATTATCCGCTGAGTGCCACGTTGATGAGCGAATACTCTAACCGCAAGGACCGGGGCAAGCTAATCACCATGGTCTTCTCCATGCAGGGCCTGGGCCTGATTCTTGGTCCCCTGGTGGCACTGATCCTACTTGTCTCTGGACTGCATCCTGACCTGACCTGGCGCATCATGCTCGCGCTTGGTGCGGTTCCCGCCCTGGCGACCTTCTACTTGCGCCGCCAGATCGAGGAGACTCCCCGCTATGCCCTGATGATGCATGGCAACGCCGAGGCCGCGCAGCAGACCATCAGCAACGTGACCGGCAATGGGGCCGCGAAGAAGAGCGCCAAAGTTCAGAAGCAGCAGACACAGCAGCCGAAGAAATCCTGGTTCTACCTGCTCTTTACGCCACGCTTCCTGAAATGGGTCATTGGTACCGCAGGCGCATGGTTCCTGCTCGATATCGCCTACTACGGCACGACCATCTCCGGCTCCTTAGTCTTGAAGTCGCTCAACTCGCATGCCGATACGGTCACTAATATGCTCTATACCCTGGGGATCTTCGTGATCGCGGCCATGCCCGGTTATATCGTCGCGGCCCTGACCATCGACCGCCTGGGGCGCAAGAAGATCCAGTGCATCGGCTTCGCGATGATGACGCTCGCCTATGGCCTGCTCGCACTGGTACCGGGGTTGACACAGAGCACACTGCCCTTCCTCTCACTCTACGCGTTGAGCTACTTCTTCACAGAGTTCGGTCCTAACGTGACGACATTTGTCTATCCCGCCGAGATCTTCCCAACCATGGTCCGCAGCTCGGCACACGGCCTGGCCGCCGCCCTGGGCAAGCTGGGAGCCTTCATCGGCGCCTTCGCCTTCCCCTACCTGCTCACCAGTTTCAAACTGCCAGGCGCGATGGGAGTCGCGGCAGTCGTCTCCCTGCTGGGTCTGCTCCTGACCATCTTCACCCTGCCCGAGCCAAATCAGCGCTCGCTGGAGGAGATCGCGGGCGACCACGAGCTGCTGGCAGAGATGAAGAAAGAACAAGTCCCCGCCTAAGGTTCAAACACAGACTAGCCACTGGAACAAAAACAAACAGTAGAGGGGTGGTGCAAAAATGCCGCGGCATTTTTGCACCACCCCTCTACTGTTCTTGACCTTCTTTATTGTTTGACGCCATTGCGCCTCAGATATAGGCTGTAGATCCACTCGGCTACAGCCCTCGGCAAGACGTTCAATATGGGTACGATCTGCCGGATTACGGCCAGGTGGTCATAGCTTCCCTGCTGGCGCCAGATCTGCTCTTCTTTGAGCACAAAGACACTCTTCCCTGGAGACTGAAAGGGCTTGCCACCTAGACCCAGGACTCGGGGACCAATCCCGCTGGCTATCCAGGTCACTTCAAAGGTATCCTCTTCACGCCTACTGGTCGTCTGCTCTGTATAGGCAATAGTTGGCGTGCTGCGGAAGCGCCAGCGAAACCAGTTCTCGATCTGGTTCTTACCACGGCGTGGACCTGGCATACCACTATCAAATAGCTCGCCCTCCGCCGCATAGAGAGCCACCAGAGCCTCCACATCATGTGCGTTGAAGGCCGTAATCCACTGCCGCACTGTGGGGTGCGATAAACCCGCCGCATTCTCGTTCATCTATTAACACCTCATCCTTTTTTAAATACCAGCTCATCCTTTTTCTGTTAGGCACCTCACAGGAGAGGTGTTACACCACTCATACTTTCATTCGTGCCTTTGTCGTATTATATACTAAGCAAGAAAAAGCGATTGGGCAGTGTTATTGAAATAGCACGCTGTCCATCACATAGATATCACTCTATTTACCAGGAGTATGGAGTGTCGGACAGGGAGGTTTTGCTTGAGTGCTCTTACCGCAGCCCAGATCGATGATGCTACCTTTCACGAGGATGTCGCATATATTGAGTCGTTATGGCAACGTACCTCTATTGGCAACCTTGACGTTCCTCTTATCGATCACGGTCAGGGCACGCCCCTGGTCATGGTTCCCATTCTTGAACACCTGGAGTTCGTCTATGCGCGCCAGGTACGCGCGCTTAGCCAGCAGAGACGCGTGATCCTCTACCGCCGGCGCGAGACACGCACCACGCAGGCCATCAGCCTGGCCGCTCGTGTTGAGGAGCTTCGGGGCGTCCTCGATGGCTTACATCTCGACCAGGTGGACCTGCTCGCGCATGGAGATGCCGCTATGGTGCTGCTCGAGTTTGCCGCACGCTACCCCCAACGCTGCCGCTCGCTCACTATCATCGCGCAGGGGGCCGACTACCAGATCGCTCCCCATCCCTTCATCTGGCTGCTCCATGAGCTATATGTGCGCCTTCCTGTCGAGTATATACTCCCCGCCGCGTTTCTGCGCCGTACCGTCATTAACTATATCATGGCTCACGCGCCAGACAACACAACCAGGCCTGCCCTGCCCCGCCATCTCATTGAGGAGCAGTTTCAAAAAATCGCGCGCTGGCCCTTCGTTTATAAGTACTCAGTTCTGCCTGTCATCCACTATTTTGAGATGCGCCAACGCATCTCAGCACTCACGATGCCTGTGCTCTTGATCAATCGCGCCGATGACGCGCTCTCCCCCGAATACAAGACGCGCTGGATGGCGAAGCAATTGCCTAACTGTGCCGCGTATCACGTGGTACCAGGAGCAGAGCGCTTCTTTATGTATTCGCAGGCCGAGGTCGTCACGCCACTCATTGAGGCCTTTCTACAAGGAGAAAAACCACAAAGCCCGCTACCACAATCACAGACCCTGTGACACTCTCTTGACTATTGTCCCTATAGTGATCCTTCTTCAAGGTTCAAAGCGCTCTTTGCTCAGGCATTTGTGTCTGAGAGAGTCAGGTTAGAGGGAGAATCTTTTATGGATGACCTACAGCTCTATTCCTCAGCCCCTTCCAGACGCCGGGTCGTCATTACAGGTCTCGGGGTTGTCGCTCCCAATGGGATTGGGAAAGACGATTTCTGGCAGGCGTGCGTGACTGGTCAATCGGGTATTCGCCACATCACACGCTTCGATGCCAGCACCCTCCCTGTACGTATCGCCGGCGAAGTCGCGCATTTTGAGCCGCAACGCCTGGGACTCACCCCTATGGAGATGACACACCTGGATCGCTGCACCCAATTCGCGGTCGCAGCGGCCAATCTGGCCTGGCAAGACGCGGGCCTTCCGTCTTCTCTCACACAGGAGGAGCGCGAACACTTCGGTGTCTACGTGGGGAGCGCGATGTCCTATGTAGAAGAGGGCGAGCGGCTCTGGCTACAACTTACCAAAGACGGTCTCCATGGACTGGCCGACGATTCCATTAGCGCCACGTCCCTGATGACACACGCCTCCGCCATGAGCGTCGCCGCCCATCATCAGTTGCATGGTCCCAGCACGGTGATCGCGACTGGCTGTTCAGCGGGCGCGGATGCCATCGGCGAAGCCTACTGGCTTATTCAGGAGGGACAGGTAGAGCGTATGCTGGCCGGGGGGACGGATTCCGCGATCAGCCCCATAGGGTTGGACGTCTTCTGCGTCATGGGTGCCCTCAGCACCATCTATAACGATACACCCGAACAGGCCTCGCGCCCCTATGATCATAAACGTGACGGCTTTGTCATGGCCGAAGGCGCCGGCATGCTTCTTTTGGAGGAGCGCGAGGCCGCCCTTGCGCGCGGTGCACACATCTACGCGGAAATTATCGGCTTTAACACCAATAGCAACGCCTATCATATGACAGCCTTGCCGTCCGATGGCGCGCCCCTGCACCATCTCCTGGAGCAGGCGATTGAGGATTGCCAACTGCGCTTCTCCGATCTTGGCTACATCAACTCGCATGGTAGCTCGACGCCGCCTAATGAGATCGCGGAGACCGCGGCCTATAAGGCACTCTTCGGCGAATATGCCTATAAAATACCCATCAGTGCTACCAAGTCGATGATCGGGCATACCCAGGGAGCCGCCAGCGCGATTGAGGCCGTCGTGACCGCCATGGTTATCGATCAACAATTGCTGCCCCCAACCCTCAATCAGGAGCATCCCGATCCTTTCTGTGACCTTGATTATGTTCCCAATGTCGCTCGCGCAAGCGCCGTCAACGTAGCGCTCTCTCATTCTAGTGGCTTCGGCGGAGTCAATAGCGTCCTCGTCTTCGCTCAACCTGACTGGCTAAAAGAAACTATGGGTAATGAAAATTATGGCTAATAATCAGCAACGCCGGGTAGTGGTTACAGGTCTGGGTGTGGTCGCCCCTAATGGTATTGGAACCGCCAACTTCTGGCAGGCCAGCCGCGATGGTATCTCAGGCATCACGCGCCTGGAGCCACATGAGAGTTACGCACATGCCAACCTGCCTCTCTGGGTAGCGGGGGCCGTGCGCGACTTCGTGACTGAAGATTATATTGACCGCAAGCTCGCCAATCGCACGGATCGTATGACGCACTTCGCCTTTGCCGCCATCCAGGAAGCTATTATGGATGCTGGACTCGACCTGGCGCAGGAGAATCCACGCCGCGTAGGGGCCGTCATCGCCAATGCCATGGGTGGGGTAGACTTTGTTCTTAAGCAATTACATACGCTCTACACGCGGGGGCCGCGCTTTGTCAGCGCCTATACAGCTATCGCCTGGCTCAATGTGGCCAACGTTGGGCAGGCCGCTATTCGCTATAACATCCAGGGCTACTGTAAAACGCCCGTTAACGACGCAGTCAGCGGTCTCAATGCGCTTGGCATGGCAGCCGGAGCCATTCGTCGCAATACCGCGGATATGATTATCGCTGGCGGTTGCGAAGCTTTCCTCCATCCCCTACTCCTGCGCGTCCTGGCCCAGCAGGGCGTTTGCACGACGAGCGATGATCCGAATGCCTATCGGCCCTTCGATCAACGAGCCGCAGGTCTGATTCTGGCCGAAGGTGCGGGCATCTGTATCCTGGAAGAGTATGAGCACGCTCGCCGCCGTGGCGCAACCATCTATGGCGAACTCGTCGGCTATGGCCAGACCAATGAGGCCCAGGGCTTGCATGCCCCCTCCAGTGATGGCACCCAGTACGCACGCGCCATGTGCCAGGCCATGAACCAGGGAAGGCTACAAACCTCCGACCTGGCCTATGTACAGCTCGATGGACGTGCGCATCCCGCTTCGGACCAGGGCGAGGCCGAGGCTCTCAGACTGGCCTTTGATGCCGAGAGCGAGCGCATCCCGGTCAGCGTTCCCCGCACCAGCATTGGCCATAGCTATGCAGCCGCCGGGGCCATTGACGCTCTGACCGCGCTCCTGGCCCTCAAGCATGGAGTGATTCCCCCAACGCTCAACTGTGATGATCCCGATCCACGCTACCACCTGAACCTGGTGCGCAATGAGGCCCGACCTATCGAGCACAAGGACGCATCTTCGGGGGTGCTGGTCGCAGGCCGCGGCCTGGGCGGCTCCAATGTTGTCCTGGCATTCACACGGGAACCATGATGCAAGAGGAACCACACCTGGAGGAAGAGAGCGCCGAGGATGATCCAGGAGATCATCCTCGGCACACACCCATTTCAGGCAAGCTACCAGCCTATAGCTCGGTCATCATTGTGGGGGCCGGTCCAACCGGGCTGGCGGCCGCCAATCTCCTGGGCCTGCTCGGCGTCTCGACACTGCTCATAGAGCGCAACGAGGGGCTCTGCACATTTCCACGCGCCATTTCGATTGATGACGAGGGGTTGCGCTTCTGCCAGGCCATAGGACTACGCGATGCACTTCTGCCCTCTATGCGCCTGGGGACAGAGGCACACTATCTCTCAGGACCTCATCTCCTCGCGCGCGTGGCCCCCACCCAGCAGCGCAATGGCTTCCCCTTGATCTCAACCTTTCACCAGCCAACCTTCGAGCAGGCCCTGCTCCAGGGGCTTGCACGCTTCCCACATGTGCATGTCTGCTTCCAACATGAACTGCTCAACTTCAGGCAGAGCGAGAACGAGGTCTTGCTCACCCTACGCACACCAGGCGAGCAACAGATCCAGGTGCGGTGCGCCTTCTTACTGGCCTGTGATGGAGGGCGTAGCCCCGTACGCCATGCCCTCGCACTCAGCATGCACGCCCCCTCCTTAAGCCAGGCACTTCTCCCCCTGGCAGCGAGACTGAGGAAACCCGTACAGGCGAGGCAGACCCCCCAGCGCTGGCTGGTCGTGGATTGTGTCGAGGACGATGATCCCACGAACGCCATTATTTTCTTCTGCAACCCCACGCGGCCCGCGGTGACGGTACCCGCGCCCGCTCAGGGCCGCCGCTGGGAGTTTATGCTGCACCCGCAGGAACAGAGCGAGGATATGCTACGCGAGGAGCGCATCCAGTCGCTTATTAGGCAATCGCGGCTAGCCCAGCGACACTGGTCCGCAGGGAAGCCAGCACAGATCTCTCGCAAAGCGGTCTACACCTTCTATGCGACCATGACCTCACGCCTCGCTCATCATCGCGTCTTCCTGCTCGGCGATGCCGCGCACCTGATGCCGCCCTTTGGTGGACAAGGCATGAATAGCGGCCTGCGCGATGTGCATAATCTCTGCTGGAAGGTCGCGCTCGTTCTCCAGCGGCGCGCGGGCCAGTCGATCCTCGCCAGCTACCAGGGCGAGCGTGTGCCACACATCCGTGAGATGATTCTCTTCTCCTCCACCCTGGGTAGAATCATCATGCCCACCAACCGCGTGGTCGCACTACTGCGCGATCTCCTCCTGCGAGGAGTCATAGCACGCATCCCGGCATTTACGGAGAGTCTACGCGAGATGCGCGTCAAGCCGCAGCCCCGCTATAGCCATGGGCTCATCCTGCCCACGCGCTTGCCAGGTTTTCGTCACCTGCCCGGCTCCTACCTGCCCCAACCTCAGATGCTCACCTGCGCGCATCAGCCCCTGGCCCTGGATGACCTGCTTGGCCCGGGTTTTAGCCTCATCCGGCTCGCCCCCGAGGAGGGCCTGGTGGAGGACCCCTTGCAGCACCCCGCCTGGTCACACCTTAAGCCTCGCTATATTACGCTCATTCCACGCTTGCGCCACGTCCCCTCGGAGCGGCACATTCCACCTCACCTCACACCAGCTTATGATCTTGATGGCTCCTTGCAGGCCCTTTTTCAGGGACAACACGATCTTTACCTGCTGGTGCGCCCCGACCGCTACATCCTCGGGGTTTTCCGCACCGACGAAGCAACCGCGTTCGCGCAACGCCTGCTACGTCTGCTGGACCTATAGTTGTAGGGTCTATGCAGGCATGGACTCGCCCGGCCCGCAGGCCGACACCCGAACGCTGGGGGTCGCTGCGCTCGGAGGCCGAGCAAGCTCTGCCCCTACAGGGGCTCTTGCAGCATATGGTACAGCTTCTGCTGGCGTGCCAGCCCTTGCTGATAGATACGGCCCAGCTTCGCGTTTGATGTCTTGCTCTCCCCGAGGTTGGGTTTGACCTTTGTGATATCCTCGATCAGGCCCAACGCCTCAAGCGCCAGCAGGGCTGCACCACGCGAGGAGGCTTCGGAGTCACGTGAGGGATAGATCGGCGCACCAAGTGTGTCGGCTAGAATCTGCTGCATCAATGGCATACCCAGGACCGCTCCGCCATTGCAGATCACCTGCGGCACATGCTGCTCCTCAAGCGGGAGCACGCGATGCAGCTCATCATAGACCTGCTTTAACTGATAGGCCAGGGATTCGATACCTGCGCGCAGTAACATACCTGGCGTCGTATGTAGCGAGAGGCCCGCAATCGTCATGCGGCGCGAACCTTGCCAGCCCAGGCTGCGCTCGCCCGAAATAAAGGGCAGGATCGTCAGGCCGTGCCCATCTGGCTCAACGGCTTGCGCAAGCTGTTCCGCTTGCTTGAGATCCTCCAGGCCCAGCGTGTCTCGTAACCAGGCGAGTACGTTCCCGCCCTGGCTCAAGGCCCCCCAACAACGGCCCGCTTACCATCGACCAGGTAGAGCCACAGACCCATGGAGGGAACGACCTGCTCCGGCTCCACGATGGCGCGAATCGCGCTGGAGGTACCCATCGTCAAGGCCCAACATCCCAGCGTTGTCGCGCCTGAGCCGACATTCGCCACCGCGCCATCGCCCAGGGCGGGGAACCAGGTCACCTTTTGTAGCTGCGGCCAGCGCTGCTGATATGCGCCCGTCAGCCCTGTAATCCCATCCTTATAGTCGCCAAGCTGTGGCAACTGCCCATCTTTGATCCCTAAATATTGCACCAGTTCGCCATCCCAGGCCCGCTCACGAATGTTGAGCATCCCCGTGCCCGAGGCCATCGAGAGGCTACACACCGATTTGTCCAGGAACATGCGATGCAGGTACTCACCATAGGAGATCCACTGCGCTACCCTGCCGTACACTTCTTTCTGCTCCCGTGCCAGCCAGGTTAACTTCGCTGGCCAGTAGCTGGCATGAAAACGGGTGCCAACGCGCTGGTGTACCTTCTGCTCGTCCAGGTGCTCGCCCAGTGTTTGCACCATCGAGGCCGGGCGCGTATCCTCCCAGGTGATTACCGGTGTGAGCGCTTTATTCTGGACATCTACGCCGACCAGGCTATGCCAGAAGGTGTCCAGAGCCACGGCCTTGACCTCGCTGGCCCGCGTCCCCATCTGATGCAACACCTCGTCAATGGTAGCAGCAACGATCTCCGTCAATATATCCGCATCGAGACTGGCCTCGCCGTCATGGCTGGTCGTCAATTGATACTTTTTTTGTGATCCAATGCCTGTGACTCCCTGTCCCCTGGCGTCGAAGAGCAGAGCGCGTGTCGAAGAGGTACCGACATCAAGCGCCAGGACATATGGGGCAATATATGCTTGCTGGTTCTCAATCATGGTCTTTCACCTCTCGGGGTAATGAATAGTGTAGAGGAAGCTGTCCGGCGCTGCTGGCGTACGCCAGCAGCGCCGGACAGCTTCCTCTACACTATTCATATTACTACAAATTAGGCAACTGCCAGTTGATCTCTGGCTTGCCCGCTTCGCGCAGGGCGGAGTTGATGGCGGAGAAGGGGCGGCTGCCAAAGAAACCGTTGCGCGCTGAGAGCGGCGAGGGATGAGCCGACTCAATGATGCGATGTTTAGTGGTGTCGATGAGGGCCTTCTTCTTCTGGGCGTAACCACCCCAGAGTACAAAGACAACCTGGTCATCCTTGGCATTGACGCGCCGGATAATCTCGTCCGTAAACTTCTCCCAACCGTGATTTTTATGCGAATTGGGTTCGTGGGCACGCACCGTCAGTACGGCATTGAGCATCAGGATACCCTGCTCCGCCCAGGGAACCAGGTAGCCATTGTTCGGAATTTGAAAACCGACATCATTGCGCAATTCTTTGAACATGTTGACCAGCGAGGGTGGGGGCTTAATGCCTGGACGCACCGAGAAGCAGAGGCCGTGCGCCTGGTTGTTGTCGTGATAGGGGTCCTGTCCCAGCAAGAGTACATTGACTTTGTCGTAGGGGGTCAAACGCAGGGCCGAGAAGAGATCTTCTTCTGGAGGAAAGACTTCATAATGCGCCCGCTCGTTATCCACGAACGCCTCTAATTTCTTGAAATAGTCCTTCGCCAGTTCACCATTGAGCACTTCATGCCAGCTCTCAGGAATATTAATGAGCATAATGACGCTACAACATCCTCTCTTGTAATATGTCGCGATGAGTATTGGTAATACCCTCTACTCTACTCTTCTTTATGCTCTCTTGAATAGCGGTTACCCCCAGACGTACTAGTTAATGGCCTCTCGCGCCTGCGGCGCTCGCCAGGGATAAGAAGTGTTGTGGCGGGAGGCTGCCAGCGGCAGCCTCCCGCCACAACACTTCTTATCCCTGTTTTTGGGTGTGCGGCACACCCAGATTAGGCCTGGACCGGGTGTTTCTGCATGAATTGCTCAATCTGATCTAGCTCTAACTCGCTGAGGCGCAGTTCGGCGGCAGGCAACAGATCCTCGATCTGGTTTGGATGCCTGGCGCCAACGATCGCACCGGTTACTGCTGGATTGCTCAAGACCCAGGCAATGGCGACGACGCCCGCCCCCACGTTATGTGGAAAACCAATATCTTCGGTGAGCATCTTCGCCAACTCCAGGTTGCGCTCAAGGCGGGGAGACTGGAAATCAGGATCATTCTTACGCCAGTCGTCATCGGGCATCTGCGCGACACGCTCTTTCGTCATGCGGCCCGAGAGCAGGCCTGAACGCATGGGTGAGTAGGCGATAACGCCGATATCTTCGCGCTCGCAATAGGGTAGGAGATCTCTCTCAGCATCGCGATTGAGCAACGAGTATGGGGGCTGTAATGTCTCTACGGGTCCATATTTCTTACAGCGCTCCATCTGCTCAACGTTAAAGTTCGAGACGCCAATGGCACGCACCTTGCCCTGCTCCTTGAGCTTTACTAGCGTGCTCCAACCCTCTTCAATATCCTCCTCCGGCTGTGGCCAGTGGATCTGATAGAGGTCGATGACATCCACATCCAGGCGTCTCAGGCTATCCTCTACCTCGCGCTGGATCGAGGCCGCCTTTAAGCTGGGTACAATTTCGCGCCGCTCATTCCAGGTGCGCTCACACTTGGTAAAGATATAAGGCTTCTCACCTCGCCCCTGAAGGGCTTTGCCAACGATCTCCTCGGCATGTCCCAGGCCATAGACGGCCGCCGTATCGATCCAGTTGACCCCCAGGTCAATGGCGCGGTGGATGGTCGCAATTGACTCATTATCATCCTGCGAACCCCAGCCAAATTGCCAGTTGCCGCCGCCAATAGCCCAGGCACCCAGGCCAATGGGAGTGATCTCCATGCCAGTCTTTCCAAACGGTCGCGTATGCATGCGTTCTCTAACCTTCTTTCTAAGCACTCTCATACCATACTGTTTTCTACACGGGGTGCTCTTCTTCCATGTTACAGATATGGGCCTATATGTCTTAACGAACGCCATATATACGTTGTTTCTGCCGCCTGCAGCAGCAAGAGGGAAAAGGAATTGGGGACTGGCTTCTTATTCCGCTCACCAACGCTGCTTCGCAGCTAGCCTTTCGGCTCAGGTGAGCGGAGAGGAAGCCTCAAACCCCGCCAGGGGCGCTGCCCCTGGACCCCTTTCTCGCAAACTTGCGCAAGGGCCTAGCAGGCCTATGACTCCACCAACATCCCTTACCCCGAGTGCCGTTGACGCGAAGAATCTCCTGATATTGGGCGTGATAGGATGTTGAGCGTGATAGAATGAAGGGCTTGACTGATCGCTAGTTACTGGAGGTTTCTATGCTTGATATCGAGGCGGTACGTTCTCGCTTCCCGTCACTCAATAATGAAACGGTGTTCTTTGACAATCCCGGTGGAACGCAGATCGCGCAGGATGTGCTGCGCCGCATGCAACACTATTTACTCAATACCAATGCCAATCACGGCGGGGCTTTTACGACCAGCCTGCGCTCAGACTCTGTGGTCTACGAGGCCCGGCAGGCCATGGCCGATTTTCTCAATGCCGCACGCCCAGAGGAGATTGTCTTTGGGCAGAATATGACTAGCCTGACCCTCCATATCAGCCGGAGTATCGCGCTTCTGCTCCAGCCCGGCGATGAGATCGTTGTCACGCGCCTGGACCATGACGCCAATATTGCCCCCTGGCTGCTCATTGCCCGTGACCGAGGATGTACTATCCGCTGGGTAGACATTCATCCAGAGGATTGTACGCTTGATATGCAGGACCTGGAACGCCAGGTCACACCGCGTACAAAGCTAGTCGCCATTGGCTACGCCTCAAACGCGGTGGGGACCATCAACGATGTCAAGCGTGCCATTGAACTGGCTCACCAGGTTGGCGCGCTCTGCTTTATCGATGCAGTCCAATATGCACCGCATCGCTTTATCGACGTGCAGGAGCTTGATTGTGACCTGCTAGCTTGCTCAGGCTACAAGTTCTTTGGTCCGCATATTGGCATCCTCTATGGAAAGTATGAGCTGCTGCAAAAGCTGGAGGCCTACAAGGTCCGTCCCGCCGATAACGAGCCTCCCGGAAAGTTTGAGACGGGCACGCAGAGTTTTGAGTCGATCGCTGGCCTGTTGGGTTGCCTGGAGTACCTGGCCTGGCTTGGTACGACCTTTGGCGCCTCGTTCACGCATCAGCACCAGGAGCTACTCACGGGACGGCGCCTGGCTCTACGCCAGGCCATGGAGGTCATCAACGCCTACGAAAACGAGCTGAGCCAGACCATTTTGCAGGCGCTAACACCACTGCCCGGCCTCAAGCTCTACGGCATTGCCGATCCACAGCGGTTGCAAGAGCGCGTTCCCACTTTCTCCTTCTCTCTGGAAGGCTGGCAACCACGCGAACTGGCGGAGCAGCTCGCCATCGAGCATTTCAATGTCTGGAACGGCAACTACTACGCCGTTGAAGTGATGGCACGCCTGGGGCTGGAAGAACAGGGCGGCCTGCTACGCGTCGGACTCGCGCACTACAACACCCACACAGAGATCGAGCGCCTGGCTCAGACACTGAGTGCTTTAAAGAAATAGATGATGTGCTGCCTGGCCGACGCTACTAAAGTACGCGTCTACATATACCCGTTATATGTAGACGCGTACTTTAGTAGCGTCGTGCCGCTTCAGGCGCTTACTCTCCCAGGGCTTCAAGCAGCATATCGCCTTCTTCGGGCGAGACGCGACCTTCGGCGATCATGCGTAGGATCGCCAGGCGCTCCTGCTCGGCATTCACTGGAGCCTTTGGGGTACCAACCTTCTCCTCTTCTTCAACCTCACCGGCAGCCACGGGCACCTCAGGCATGCTCCGCTCATCGGGAGCCTCGACGTGCTCCTGGTCACCCTCAGGAGAAAAGGGCGGTATCGGGGTCACAGGCGGTATCGGGGTTACCAACGGTATTGTTGGCACTGGTGGCACCGGGGGTACGGGAGGTATGGGAGCCCCCTGTGGTGGCGCTGGAGGTGTCGATGGTGTAGGTGGTACGGGAATTTGCAGGTTTCTCAGAGCCTGCTCTACCGCGTCCAGTGCTCCATAGACGCCTTCCGCTGTGGCCTTACGCGCCTGGTCCATGATGCGCTCCAGGCGCCCACGATCCATATGCCATTCGCGATTATTGATGCGTATATTCACGCGCTCAGCTTGCCTGCTGGCTCGGCGTGACATACGCTCAGCCATGCGTTCCTGCTTCTCGGCGAAACCGCGTGCCCGGCGCATCTGCTCCTCGTTTGTCTGCGCGAGGGCATCGTTTATCATGCGTGAGATATCATGGCCTAGCTCCTGGCCCATACGCGCCATTTCAGAGGAAAAGTCGCTCCAATCCCACGCTCCACCCGCGCTACTGCTGCTACGCGGATCTTCGTTGCCACGCAACCTGAGATCTCCACCCACATGCAGATCCAGATGCGCCGATCCATTGCCATAGACCAGGTTTACCTGATTACCAGCCCGGCTCGCGACGACGGCGCGCCCACTGATATCGCCTCCGACAAACGCGCGCAGGGTCAGGTCAGGCTGAGGTGGCAGAGTGATGGCGGCATCACCGCCAACATGCAACTGGGTCACACTATCTGGCGGAAAATTGGCCTGCAAGGTAAGGTCGCCACCAATGTTGCCCGCCTTGACGCTCCCCTGAATGGCTTTAAGTGTAGCGTCACCTCCAACCTCGCTAAAGGCAAGCTCTCCTGTAACCCCAACCGCGTCCAGGTCTGCGCCGATCATGCCCAGCTTCGCCTCACCTGAGATACCACGCAGCGCGCAATCTCCGCTGACGTTCCCCACCTGGAGCTGTGAAGCCCCCTTAGCCTCAAGATCCCCACCTACGTTGCCAACCGTGACCTCGCCATTCCCCTCGGTTAAGACATCTCCACCTACATTATTGGCCTGCAAGCTCAGGAAGCCACGAACTACCAGGTCTCCCCCAACATCTGCCAGCCTCAATGCGCCATCGATACCTGTAGCGCTAAAATCGCCCGCACAATGGCGTGCACTCACTTCACCTACCGCTCTGAGCTCCACATCACCCTGGACCTCTTGCAATTCGACCAGGCGCGCGATCTCACATTCCAGACTTCCCTGGATCGCTCCTTCCGCCCGTAGGGTCGCGACATTGTGAATCTCAACGTCACCTTGTACCTCTCTTAAGGTGACGTCGCCGTGGACTTCGCTAACTTCAAGGTCCCCCTCAATGTGTTCCAGCAACGCCTCGGCATGAATTTTGGTAATCTCGACATCGCCGCCTACCTGGCGCAGCTCCACACGTTGCACATCGCTTACCAGTGTATCGCCATGGGCGTTATTGATCCTGATCGAGCTTTCATAAGGGACCCATAGCTCAAGGTCGTCGGAACTGCCACGAATGGTCAGCGTGTCCCCCTCGGGCTGCACACTCTCAACATGTCCATCCGCCTCCAGCTTGATGTTTTGCTCGCCCCAGCCACGCACACTTACATCATTCCAGATGTCTATAAGAACGATACGCTGGATGCCGTTTGCCGCGAATGTCTGCTCCATAATAATGCTCCTCTTAGCTCTTATGCGGAAACCAACCCCCATTCGGGGGCGCGGCGCCGCTGGCGCGGCTAGCGCTTCCCCCATTCGGGGACAAGCGCGCTCAGGTTTCCGGATAGGCAGTTACTCAATAAAAATCTCGAGACGCTCGCCGTTCTCAAGGTCTTGCAGATCTAAAAGACGCCCGCTCGCTCCACGGTCAATCGCACTCAATAGATCTTCTATGCTGTTGCTTTTGAGCTGTGGCAACACCTGTACACCGAGGCGCAGGGCCGCCCGCACCAGGCTGACTGGTATCGTCGCAGTTACATGCACACGCTGTTTACCAGCCTTCGTCTGGGTTCCCAGCGTGGTCGCGCGCACCCGTAGCAGACGATCTCTTCTGCTTGCGAGCAGGCTACGCGTGTCATGACGCTCTTGCTCGTCCTCCAGGGCATCAAAGAGTTCGCTGGCCTCCCTGGAGCTGAGCTGGCCTGTCTCGACCAGTTGCAGAATTTGCTCCCGCTCGTCTTTTGTCGCAGCCATGGCGCTATCCCTTCAGCAGGCGCATCGCCTCCTCAACACTGATCTCCTTGGAAGCCAGGCGGTCGAGAACAGCCCGGCGGTCGACGCGCGTCTCCTCTGGAGTTCCACCCAGCGCGGCGACGATCTCATCCAGGCGGCTACGCGCCGTGTTATAGGCCACATTCATTTCAGCGGCCAGCTTCTGGATGTTCCCCCGGTACTTGACCATAAGCTCCACAAAGTCCAGTTGCTCTCGCGTCAAGCGGCCAATCCATCCCAGGCTAAATTGACCTTCAATCACAATACCACTCTCGGGGCACTCCAGCCGCGTCACTACCAGTTCATTTCCACTAACGGGATCCCGTGTAATCAATGGATGCATATGCGTTTCTCTCTCCTCATTTCGCCACGCTCCGACTTGCGCAGGTGCGCTCGCAACCTGCTGCCATGGCCTGCCAGAGACATGGAATATGGTTCTTTTTGTGGATCGTACACGTGCAAATACTTGCTAGCTCAGTGTTTACACTGCCAGACCGCTTTTGTTAAGGCGCCCCAAATGGGAATGATGCTACCGATCAAGGCTTCTTTGCCTTAGCGCAAGAAGAGTTCATAGCTTCTAACCGCTCCCATGGCCTCCATCTTGCGACCCAGGGCGGCGACACGGCGCCCCATCCCGGCAATGGCACGCCGACCCATACCTGGATCGCGCAGGCGTGCCACGGCATCGCTATAGCAACACTGCTCCGCCATCGCCTGTAGTTCCTGATAGCGCAACGCCATCATCTCTTCTGGCCTCTGCATACCCATCACTAACACGTCCTTTCCTTGTGACTAACGAATATTTGCACTTGACTAGAATTTTCTATTAACCACATGGCAATAATACCATCCAACAACAATAAATGTCAATATATTTGGCAATTAAAATCAAGGCATTGACAATAATCGCTTAAAACAGAGATATTTTTTACAGTCTGGCATTGCCCGCTGCTATTTCAATCGAGAGGGGAAAAGCAGGTCTTCCCATCGTGAGCATTGCAGCGAAAAATTCGTATACATAAGAGAATGCATCTATGAGTCAGGATAGACACCTTGTAAGGCGAAGGATATCGAGATGACGACACTTACCAGGCCACGCCTCATGACACCACACTCTAAACAGTCTGAGCTTCTTTCTATGATTACTCTGGCGCTGTGGCGTCTACGCTACAGCGCCTTTATGCTCTTTATGACTGGCCTGGGTACAGTGTGCGCAGTTATGATCGTCTGCGCCCTCCCTGTCCTTCAAGTCGTTACGACGACGGCGGCTCTGCGCGATCTGCTACGCGCTACACCTTCAAATTCAGAACTTATGGTCCAGGTCAGTTCCAGGACCCTTGCCAGCGCCAGGTACGCCCAACAAAGCCAGCAACTGGGGCAACCCTTTACGCAACAGATGTCCCCCTATTTAACCAGCGCTCCTCCGCAAGCAACTTTACAATTGCTCAACTTGCCTGTTATCTCGCCTCATCCTATTTCTCATGTCGCGACGTTTACTCTTACGGGCGTCAACGTGCCAGAGACATCTTCCCATCTAAAGATCCTTCAGGGGCGCCTCCCCCAGGAAAACACGTCCGGGCCTCTCGAAATCGCGCTTTCACAAGAGACGGCGCACGAACTGACCAAAGAGCCGCTGCATATCGGCACCCTCTTCAGCACAACCCTCAATAGTAGATTGGATAGCAGCCCAGATCCCACAAAGTATACACCGCGCCCCCTGCAATTTCGTCTCGTGGGCATTTTTCAAACGCTCGAGAACGATCCCTACTGGCATGGAGACACGCTTGATCCCACCGCAGAGGGTGACCCGCCTAAGAATATCCATTATCCCTTACTGCTCTCGCTTCCGGCTCTCCTTAAGCAGGCCGATCGACTGGCTACGCACGAGGTCCCAGGCTCTCAGCTCGTCTTAGAGAAACCTTTTTCCCTCTACTGGTACCGGCATTTCGATATCTCAAAGATCTCGGTTCTACAATTCTCTGACCTGGAGCAACGGCTACATCTCTTGCAGGCCATCTACGCTAATAAATTTGGTAGCAATGCCAATAATCAGGCCCTGGATATCTCCAACATTTTTCTGAGCGGGGCCGCGATCTCCTATTACAATCAGCCAGGGATTCTAGAGCGCTTACAAAACCGCCTCTCGGTCTCCAATATTCCGATATTCCTTATCTCAGGTGCGATCGCGGCCCTCGTACTCTACTTTGTGGCAATTATGACCTCTCTGCTTGTTGAGCATCAAGCCAGCACGATTACGATGTTGCGTAGTCGGGGAGCCAGCGGGCGCCAGGTCTTTCTAACCCTGGCCACGCAATGCCTGATCCTGGCCCTGCTGGCCTTACTGCTGGGTCCCTTGCTCGCACTGGCCCTGGTCGCGTTCTTTGTTCCGCGCCTCCTGCCCACTTCAACACTGGATGCGCTCAATGTGCTCTGGCCCAATCCCTTGCCCGTACTCTCTCTTACCCCGGCCTATGCGCTTGGGGCCATATTCATCAGCCTTGTCATTATGTTTTTCGCCCTTCAGCAAGCCCTGCGTAGCAATATTCTTGATCAGCGCCGCCAGGCAGCGCGTGCCTCACAGGCACCTCTCTGGCAGCGCTTCTACCTGGACGTCATTCTCCTGGTAGTCGCGCTTGTCGCCTATATCCTGGTTCTCTATACCTCTAGTTTCCCGGGCCTGCTCGACATTGGCACCTACCTGCTGGTAATTTCACCGCTGCGCATCCTGGTGCCCATCTTCCTGGTTATTGCGCTGATGCTGCTCTTTTTGCGTCTCTTCCCGCTTCTCCTCAAATTGGTGGCACACCTGGCTCAGCGGGGGAAATCAGCAGCGCCCATGCTGGCCTTCGCCCAGATGACGCGTTCGCCACAACGGGCCTTGCAGATGATCCTGCTCCTCTCCCTGGCCTGTGCCTTCGCTTTTATGTCGCTGATCTTTGCCACAACCCAGGATACACACCTGACCGATGTCACGAACTATCAGACGATGTCCGACTTCTCCGCCCAGATCTCCGACCTCGCCGAAGAGCCGCTGCGAGATACCTATGCTCGCTACCGCTCACTTCCTGGCGTCACCTCGCTCTCCATCGGCTATGTTAATGACGGAACCCTCACCGGCGAGACTCCCGGTCGCCTCTTCGCCATCGATAGCCAGACCTTTGCGCAAACCACACTCTGGCAATCGTCCAATTCAAGCAAGTCGCTGTCAGTTCTTATGCATGAATTAGCCGAGAAGAGCACAAACGCAAACTTCAAAGATGGCATTCCTGCCATCGTTGATACCTCAACGTTGAATAATCTCAACCTGCATGTCGGCAGTACCTTCAGTATCAATGGGGCCTCACTCGGCGATCAAACGCTACACTTCGTCATTATTGATAGCGTCGACCATATCCAGTCGCTTAACAATAGCACCGATGCCGCCTTTAACCTCAGTAATCCTCTGCCCAGCGGCGTCTTGATTGACTATGAGACGATGAACCGCTACCAGGTACAGGACGGCGGACAGATCACGACCCCTAATATGATCTGGATGCGCTCCCAGGACTCAAGCACAGCCCTCAAGGCGCTCCGCAATGCCTTGAGCGATCCCATGTTATCGCTGGTCAACATCGAGGATCGGCGTGCGATGATTGATTCCCTGCACCAGGATCCGCAGACCCTGGAGTTGCTGGGACTCATTCTGATTGGAACGGTCACAGCTTTTGTTCTCGCGCTTTTCGGCAATTTTGTCGCGGCCTGGCAGAGCGCGCGCGCTCGTCTGACCCACTTCGCGGTTCTCCGCGCGCTAGGCACCGACGCCCGCCAGGTTGCCCAGGTGCTCTTCTGGGAGCAATGCACGATCTACGGCACCGCGCTGGTGCTGGGCATATTCTTCGCGGTGGTCCTGGCACTGCTGGTCGTGCCCAACCTCGTCTTTACCACGACTCCCGTGAGTGGCGAGAATACCTATCTAGGAGGCGCCGAGTTTTATGCGCTCCAGTATATTGTGCCAACACACATCATCTATCCCTCCTCGCTCTGGCTGGCGCTGGGCCTCTTCATTGCCATCTGCGTACTCGCAATCCTGATGATGATTCGCCTGGTGCTACGCCCAACGCTCTCTCACATGCTCCGCCTGAACGAAGATTAAAGCAAGAAGCTAGAGTAATGCCAGGCGTGCAGCCTGGCATTACTCTAGCTTCTTTTAACCGTAAGTTTTTTGCTTGTCGTGAGATTTTTATGGGACAGGACGTACTTATCTATGACTCCTGGCGTTCAGGCACTGCCGCCTACAACTCCTGATTGCAAGCCTGCCATCACCTCTAAGATCTTATTCCGAAACCCATCCCCATTCGGGGGCAAGCGGTGGCACGGCAAGCCTTCACTTGCGTGTCTAGCGCTTCGCGCTCAGGGTGTTCGGATAGGAAGTACTAGATAAAGGAACTGCTCGATGTCCAGTATTACTCATGCACCGCCTCGTTCGAGTAACCGCACGCTAACGCCGCCAGCCGTGACGTTGGCGCTCTGGAGTCTCAGCCGCACCTGGTTCCTCCTCCTCATTATTACACTTGGACTCATCTCGGCCATCGCGATTGCCTGCACCATTCCACTCTATTCGACCATAACGACAACCGCCGGCCTGCGTGGCATCCTCAGTACAACGGTGAATACACCCGAGGTAAGCTTGGGGCTCAATCCAGCGGGCTTCTCTAGCAAGACCCTACAGGCGAACTATAAGGCACTCGATCCCTTGATGCGCCAGCACCTTGGCCCTTATATATCAGATCAGCCATCACTGATGTTCTCTTCAAGCAGTATCTCTGTTGCCTCACCCAAACTCCCTGCCGGCAACTCCTATGAATTAACTAACTATACCGCCTCATTCCCTCAAGATGGGAAGCATCTGCACCTACTCTCTGGCCGCTTCCCCAATGTACATAGTAAAGAGTATGAGATTATTCTGACAGCGGATACTGCCAGCATCAACAAACTTGTTGTTGGTTCATCCCTGACCCTGACCACAACGGTTATGGATGCCCCCTTTGAGGAAGTGTCGCGAAATATCTCAACGCCTGAAGGCCTCCAGGCTCGAATCAATAAGCATACATACACGCTAAACTTTCCCGCGCGCGTGGTCGGGATCTTCGCGGTCCCTGAGACAGAACGCGCCTACTGGCATCAAAACGACTTCACACCAGACATACATTCCGTAGGCGCTCGCGACATTCCCGTCTATAAGTTCCTGAGCGCCAATGAACTCCTGCTCACCCCCTATGACCAGTTCGCACAGGCGCACCATATCGACCAGGCCTATTCCTATGTCTCCTTCTTCTATAACCAAAGTGCCGCGTATCTAACGCATATCACCACTTCTTCAGTACCTGACGAAACCTGGACTTACCGCGTCGATCCCCAGAGAGTCGATTTCACCCAGTTTGACAGCTTCTCAAGTAATATTTCAGGACTGCAATCCGATATGACGCGCCAGCATGGCGACCTGCTTTCACGACACGATACCTATACCAATCCCTTCAGTGCCAATTCTCAAGGAAGCTCCTCCATACCCAATGTCAACTCCATGTTTCTGACCAGCGCGCTCTTCAGTAGTCAGGATGCGCCCGGTGTGGTCGATCAGTACCATAATCGCCTCTCGGTCGTGCAGCTTCCCGTAGCGATCATCTCAGCGCAGATCATTGCTCTGATCCTGTTCTTCATTAGCATGATGTCAGGGTTATTAATTGAGCGCCAGCGTGATACCATCGCGATCCTACGCAGCCGGGGAGCCAG
Source organism: Ktedonobacter sp. SOSP1-85 (assembly GCF_016587415.1). Classification (GTDB taxonomy): domain Bacteria; phylum Chloroflexota; class Ktedonobacteria; order Ktedonobacterales; family Ktedonobacteraceae; genus Ktedonobacter. The sequence continues at coordinate 2,263,520 of NZ_BNJI01000001.1, forward strand.
TGGAGGGCAGGTCTATGTCGCTTTGTTAACCCAGGGCTTCTGGCTCTGCATTCTCGCGCTGCTTAGTGGTCCAATCCTGGCGATGATCGCGGCTTACTTCCTGGCACGTAGTCAGCTTGCCAGCACCGATTTGAGCGCCTTACTTGTGCTTTCCCAGCGCCAGCGTGAGATACTCCAACTGATCGCTCCTTACGCGCTGCTTGTGGCCCTGGTCTCGTTTCTCACTCTGGCAATCGCGCTCTATGGCACCAGAAACATGGATGTCCTGGCGACGCGCCGTGAGTCTTCTCGCTCCACGCGCCGGGGGCTGATTCAGCGTCTACACCTGGATATTGTGGCCGCGATTGTAGCGCTCTGTGGCTTTGGGGTCTCGACCTACCTGAGCGGCTTGAATAGCCTGCTCGATGTGCGCACCAGGTCCCTCATCGCAACGCCCCTCTCCCTGGCAGCCCCCCTCTTCCTGATCATTGCCGCGGTCCTGCTCTTCTTCCGCTTCTACCCGGCTCTGCTCAACCTGGCTGCTCGCCTGGCAGGGCGAGGGAAGAGCGCGTCTTCGATGCTGGCCCTGGCTCAGATCTCACGCGCGCCCGGACAGAGCGTGCGCATGATTCTCTTGCTCGCGCTGGCCCTGGCCTTTACCATCTTTACCAGCGTCTTCACGGCGACGCAGAACCAGCACGCCCAGAGCCTGGCGAGCTATGAGGCAGGTGCGGACTTTAGCGGCCCATTGCCAGTACATGGCACCTATATCCCACCCCAACAGACGCAGCAAAAAGAGTACGCAAAGCTTCCAGGCGTAAGCGCCGCCAGCATCGGTTTCGCGGGTCCAGCCGCGATTAATACCGCTAATAACAGCGGCCCCACCTCGCTTTTTCAGGTACGCGCAGTCGATACCAGTACCTTTGCCGCGACCGCCTACTGGCCCGATCAACCACAACTCGCGACGATGATGCAGCAGCTACGCTCGCCTCATGGACCACAGGGAGCCGTTCCGGCCTACGTTGACCAGTTGGCATGGGATCGGCTGAATCTCCATATGGGTTCTGTCTTTACGATTCAAGTCAGCAACCTGGATATTGCTGACCTGAAATGCGTGGTGGTGGGCAAGGTAGAGCACCTTCCGACTGTCAATGATAGTACGCAGGGAGGTCTGCCCAACGAGACGCAGCCTTCAGCGGGCGTCATCGTCGATTATCAAACCTACCTGAAGGCCTATCAGCAAGAGGCGCGGGACAGCGGCTTTACCAGTGGAGGCAAGCCTCTGGCCCCGAATTACTTCTGGCTGCACACTACTGATGATGCCACCCAGCTCGCCAATTTGCGCGGTTCTCTGCGTGATCGACTGGGCTCGCAACAGTATACGCAGGGCGTCTATGACCGGCGTGCGATCTTCAATAGCCTGCGCACCGATCCTCTGAGCTTGAACCTGCTGGGCATCCTGGAAGTGGGTACCATCATAGCGCTCCTGCTGGCTATCGTGGGCGACCTGCTTGCCTCCCTGCTGAGCGTACGCCCACGCCTGGCAAACTTCGCCGTCTTACGCGCCCTGGGAACCTCACCGGGGCAGGTCGCCAGTGTGCTTGGTTGGGAGTTAAGCCTGATCTACACAACAGGTGTGCTTCTGGGAATTCTGGCGGGTATGCTGCTCTCGCTGACCCTGGTCCCCAACCTGGTTTTTAGCGGCGTGCCGAATATCGGCATCCTGAGCACCCTCTCACTGCCAGATTTTTACGCGTTGCAGCAGATCATTCCAGTGCAGCCAACCTTTCCTTCGACGCTCTTTCTGGCTTTTGGCGTGCTCGTGATTTTCTTCTTTGTCGCGCTCGGCCTGATGATCCGCACGGTATCGCGCCCCTCCATGGGACAGGTCCTGCGCCTCAACCAGGACTAAGCGAACGGGGTCCAGGGGCAGAGCCCATGACGGGGTTTGGGGTGTCCCCAAATTCCTTTCCCCCTTGCCCAGAAAACAGGAGGGGAGATCAATATCATACACTGAACATAAAGGATATATGTATGGCAGCCAGTACAACACAGACAAGGACAAAGCAACCGCTCGCGAGAAAGCCACGCGCCTCGTTCTCGGCGGTGACAACGCTCGCACGCTGGCGCTGGCGTCAAAGTGGCTCACTCCTGCTGCTGACCGGGCTGGGAATCATGGCGGCAATTGTGATCATGTGTACGGTCCCATTGCTCTCGACCGTCACCAATACAGCGGGATTACGCTCGACCCTCAACGCGTCCCCAATCAATCGTGAGTTACAGATCGATACCAGCATTCAAGGTCTCTCCTCGCAATTGATTAAGGATGTGCATAACCAGGTCGATCCCCTGGTCCAGCAACGCCTCCATCCCTACCTGACAAATCAGGTCCAGTCCTCCCTGCAATTCCCGGGCATGAGCATCCTGACCCCTAAACCTCAACACTCTGGCGACCAGTTACAACTCTTCGCCTCGACATCCCCACAATTGCAGGCCCATATCTCACTCATAGAGGGCAAGCTTCCCAGCGCTACCAGTGGCGAGCTTGAACTGCTCCTCACACGTGAGAGCGCGCTGGGTATGCATGCCCGTGTAGGCGATATGGTCGTGGTACAGCTCCCCTATATGATCAGTCCCACGTCTCAGAATACCCAGAACACGACTGTCAGTATGCGCCTGGTTGGTATCTTCAAACCAACCACCGCTAATGACCGCTTCTGGAATGGTTCAAGCTTCCAACCGACGAAGGCTGGCGAGTGGACGTATTACAATGGCCTGGTCAGCGATAACACGCTCTACCAGACCTTTGATAGCGTGGCCCGGCTTACCCACTCACAGGCGACGCTTATCACCTCGCCTGTGACACTGCATTGGATCTACTACATCAATCCGACCAGCGTCTCGATGAATAACCTGGATGATTTTAGTAGCCAGATGAACCTGGTCCAGACCGGGATGGCCAATAAATATGGCGCGCTTTCGCTCACCGCGACTACTCTTCCGCCCTATCCCTACTTCAAGCAGGTGAAGCTCTCGGGTCCCCTGATTGACTCTAGCAATAGCAGCGGCATTCTGGGTCAGTTCCGTGACCGCATCTCCATTGCGCGTATTCCCATCCTCGTCCTCTCGCTCCAGATCATTGCCCTGATCCTGATCTTTGTGAGCATGATATCGGAACTCCTGGTAGATCGCCAGGCGGACTCTATCGCGACCCTTCGCAGTCGAGGTGCCAGTTCTAGCCAGGTCTTTGGCTCGCTCGCCGTTCAGGGTCTGCTGATCAGTGTGCTGGCGCTCATCGTGGGCATGCTCCTGGCACTCCCTCTGGTGAATCTCATGGCGCATACCCTACTGCCAGTCACCGACCAGGACGCGCTCAACCTCATCGCCAATGCGCCGCTCCTGGCTCTGATTGCCGAGGCTCCCTACGCGCTTCTGGCAGCGGGTATCGCCGTTCTCGCGCTGCTCTTTACCCTGAACCGCGCCACACACATGGATGTTCTCTCGGTACGACGCGAGGCCGCGCGCACGCAGCGCCGCCCCTTCTGGCAGCGCCTCTACCTCGATGTCGTGGCCGCAATTATCGCCCTGGCTGGCTACTTTGCCTCGCTCTATATCACCACTATTAGCAGTGGCGGCCTGCTCGATATTCGCACTCAGACCCTGGTCTCTTCGCCTCTCGCGCTTATCGCGCCTGTCTTCCTGCTCATAGCCTGTGTCCTGCTCTTTATGCGCGTCTTTCCTGTCTTACTACGCTGGGGATCGAACCTGGCGGGACGTGGGAGCGGAGCCGCCACGATGTTGGCCCTGGCCCAGATGTCGCGCTCGCCCAGGCAGGCGCTACGCATGACGCTCCTGCTCTCGCTCGCCACCGCCTTCGCGATCTTTACGCTTGTTTTTACCGCGACCCAGGCACAGCGTACGCAGGACCTGGCTGCTTATCAGGCGGGAGCCGATTTCAGCGGCGCCCTCCCGGCCCCCAACACCATTGCCCAACCACCTGTTTCCATCCAGGGTTGGCAAGAGCGCTACCGCCAGCTACCCGGTATCGTCTCAGCCTCGGCGGATTATCAGGTCAATGGGGCCACCAATGGCATCTCACCATCGTTGACGCTCCAACTGGAGGCAGTTGATCCAGATTCATTCGCGCAGACAGCCGCCTGGCCCGCCCAGAGCTCAACGCAATCGCTTGCCACCATGATGCAGCAATTGCGCGTTGCCGACGAACCAGGTAAGATACCCGCCTTCGTCGATAGCGTCATCTGGGATACCCTGCAACTCCATCCAGGTTCGACCTTCTCGGTCTCACTCGATAATGTGTCACTCGATATCTATGTTCTTGGGCAGGTGGAGCATATACCCACTATTATCGATAATGCCTCTGATACCGCCAATGGCCAGATCCAAGCGCAGGGAGGTATCCTGACCAGCTATATAGGCTTAAACGCGGCATATCAATCCGTCATAAAGAATCAGGATACTCATCTGCCTATCAACCACATCTGGCTGAAAACGAGCGATGACGCGGCCACGCTGGGCCAGGTGCGCAACGCGCTAACAGCTACCCCTCTGCGCCTTGGCGGGCTAATAGATCGGCGCGCACTCTATAATTCTATGGAGAATGATCCGCTCTACCTCAACTTGATTGGTATACTGATCATTGGCGCCTCCACAGCGCTTCTGCTCGCGCTCGTTGGCAGCCTGCTCTCCTCCTGGATCAATGCCCGCGCTCGCCTGACCAGTTTCGCGGTCCTACGCGCGCTTGGGACAACACCCGCGCAGGTGGTTAGTGTGCTCACATGGGAGCAGTCTATTATCTACCTGGTGGCGCTCCTGCTCGGCCTGGGTTTTGGCGCGCTACTCTCCTATACCGTCGTACCGTCCCTGGCGGTCACCAGTATTCCACCCATCGCGGCCGGAACCTTTGGTGGAGAGAACGCCTTCTATGCGCTCCAGAGCCTGCTACCTACCAGAATTATCATCTCAAGCCAGTTGCTACTGGCACTAATAGCCCTGATTGTGATCTGCATTGGCGCGCTTACAATGATGATTCGTGTCGTCTCAAAACCATCCATGGGGCAGGCCCTACGCCTGAATGAGGATTAAGAGCAAACCCTACGATAAATTGGGAACCTAAGGAGCTAGCATGTCGGAACCTATTATTATTTGTGATAATCTGGTAAAAATTTATAAAGTCGCCGACCTCGAGGTTGTGGCCCTGCAAGGGCTGGATCTGGAGGTGGCGCCAGGTGAAATGATTGCCATCGTTGGAGCCTCGGGCTCAGGAAAAAGTACGTTACTCAATATTCTTAGCGGCCTCGATGTGCCAAGCGCGGGTGGCTGTCGTGTCTCAGGCAATGACCTGACGCGACTCACGGCAGCTCAGCGCCTGAATTATCGCCGCTACATCGTGGGACAGGTCTGGCAGCAAAGCGGGCGTAATCTCCTGCCCGAACTGAGCGCCGAGGCCAATGTGGCCCTTCCTCAGATGCTCAGTGGCGTGGGAAGCCGTCAGCGCAATCAACGCGCCCACGAGCTCCTCGGCCTGGTCGGGCTCGGCGATAAGCTAAACAAGAAACCTGAACAGCTCTCAGGTGGTGAGCAACAGCGCTGCGCTATCGCCGTCGCCCTGGCCAACTCGCCCCAGATCTTGCTAGCCGATGAGCCAACAGGTGAACTGGACTCGGTCACGGCACACGCTATCTACAACCTGCTACGCGACCTTAATCAGCAGCTAGGACTGACCATTGTTACCGTTACCCACGACGCGGCCCTGGCAGCCAACGTTGACCGCACCATCGCCATCCGCGATGGGCGCACCAGTACTGAGACCGTGCGCCGCGAGGCCGAGCTAGAAGAGCTACACGAGCATATGCAGGAGGCCAGCGCCATTATTGGCCTCTCCACACGCACTCACCGCGAATCGGTTCTGATTGACCGCGCGGGGCGCCTGCAACTTCCCAAAGAGGCCATCGAGCGTCTGCCCTTCAATGGTCGCGCCGAGGTACGTATCGTCGATGACCATGTCGAACTCTGGCCCCTCCAGAGCGAGGGTAATGGTAATGGCAACGGCAAAAATGGGCACATCACATCCGAGCCCTCCATGAAGGGAGAGAAACGTTAATGGATTCACAAGCACTGACCGCTCAGCAGCCAAACGGCACGCCCATTAGCACTATCGTCGAGGCCCGGGGCGTCACACGCGACTTCCCCTCAGGGGGTGGAGTCGTGCATGCCCTACGTGGAATCGATCTGCGTGTCCTCCCAGGCGAATTCGTCGCCCTGCGCGGGCGCTCCGGCTCCGGCAAGACTACCCTGCTCAATATCCTGATCGGGCTGGATAACCCTACCGGCGGCAAGGTCTCCATCCTGGAGAAAGATCTCTCCACGCTTAACGAGGCTGAACGCGCGCGCCTGCGCCGCGAAAGCGTTGGCATGATGTTCCAGAACGCTCACCTCTTCCCCTCGCTTACCGCGCAGGAGAACGTCGAAATTCCCCTACGCCTGGCCCGCGTGCCTGGACGCAAACGCACAGAAATGGCCCTACAGGCGCTTGAACACGTTGGCCTGGGCAAACGCGCCCATCATCGCGGCATGGAGCTTTCAGGCGGCGAGCAGCAACGCGTGGCCCTCGCCAGGGCACTGGTCCACAAACCACGTTTTATCATCGCCGATGAGCCGACCGGCAACCTCGACTCCCTCACGGGACGCGACATCATCATGCTCCTACGCACCATTGCCCACGAGGAGGGCATCGGCATGCTCATCGCCACCCATGACGCCGTCCTCTACAAGGCCGCCGACCGTGTTCTCTACATCAACGATGGCCTCGTCACCACCGAAGCCTCTCAAGAGTAGATAACTCTTCAATCCAAATACGCGCCTGCGGCGCGTATTTGGATTGAAGAGTTACACTAAGAATACACGCATCCGCATTTTCAAGTTCTCCGTTCGCTGTCTGCAATAGGGATGGACAATGTCCATAAGCATTATTACGACGGGAGGGATAACTTATGAGCGATATGAGCACTCTATCTCGTAAACGTCCAATCGGGATTAGCATTATCGCCATCTTCCTGGCCTTCTCCGGCCTCCTGGCCCTGACTGGTGCTATGCTCAACTTTGTAAGTGTAAGCCGAGAATTCGGGCGCATGCCCAATCACACCGCCGCCTTCTTACTCACTCTAGGCGTCGTTTCAGCCTTCTTGAGCATCTACACCTTTGCACTCGTGTATGGACTCTGGACACTCAAACGCTGGGCCTTCTGGTCAACCCTGGCACTTGAAGTAATCCTCTTAATCCAGAATATCGTGCTCTGGCTTATGCATGTCTACACGCCAGTAGCCTTCATCCTCAATAGCCTGGCCCCCTTGCTGATTATGGGCTACCTCTTTTTTAATCAAGAAGTACGCGCCACTTTTAATACCAATCACATAAAATTTCAATGGTATAAATAACTAGTTTATGAGTGCATCCGACAAGTTGGAGGAGCCATGCTGGCGTGGTCCCTCCAACTTGTCGGATGCACTCATAAACTTTCTCTCACCCCCTATTCAACACCCGTCCAAAGCGCTATACTTAACAATACCACCACTATATTCGTATGTATTGCTTTACGCCCCTCAACCAGGAACCATATCTCGCTAAGCCCGATAGCGCAAGAACAGAAGGGATCTCGGCTCATGCTTCGTTTAATTGAACCATCATATGAGTACAAACAGCAGTTTATTGAGGCGATTCGCGAATTTCAACTTGAAGGACGCCACATGGAGAAAGACGTGCAGCGCCTCACAGCCGATTTCACTTCCTTTCTTGCTCAGCTCCAGGCGCAGCAGCAGCGACGCTCTCCCTATGCCGTGCCCTCCACGGATTTCTGGCTGGTAGAGCATGAAGAGTTTATTGGCCGCCTCTCGCTACGCCATGAACTCAATGACTTCTTGCTGAAAATTGGTGGACATATCGGATATGAGATTCGCCCCTCCAGGCGGCGCCAGGGCTACGGCAAAAAGATGCTTGCCCTTGGACTCGCAGAGGCGCACAAAATTGGCCTGAGTCGCGCCCTGGTCACCTGCGATGAGAACAACATAGGCTCCAAAAAGGTGATCGAGGCCAATGGAGGCCAATTCGAGAACGCCACCCTCGTTGAAGGCTCGCCCATCCGCAAACTCCGCTACTGGATCGACCTCACAGACCGACGCTGCTAAAGCACGCGTCTACATATAATAGTTCGGGCATCTCACACTATTATATGTAGACGCGTGCTTTAGCAGCGTCGGTCTGGGGCATAAGCTCAGGTGTTTCACGTGAAACGCCTGCTTGCCTGGCATTTAAAAGATGAGGATAAGGGTTGTCATTTCAGCTTTTTGCTGGTATACTACGCAGCATAGAACCTACGTTCTACATCTCCACTCCCTATTCGCCCGCACAGAGAGTCCGCAGGAAAAAGCCTGGCGGACTCTTTTTATGCGCGAAACAAGTTGTAGGGTCCATGCTGGCATGGACTCGCCCGGCCCGCAGGCCGATACCACTGCATGGAGGGATATCGCTTCGCTCGGAGTCCATGCCAGCATAGACCCTACATGTTGGCCGAGGGGCAGTAGCTAGCAAGCGTGCACTGGGCGCAGAGTGGCTTGCGCGCGTTACATACTGCGCGGCCATGATAGATAATACGATGGGCCGCCTCCAACCAATGCTCACGCGGCACCAGCGCCATCAAGTCACGCTCGATTTTAACGATATCGTTCTGATTCGACCAGCCAAAGCGCTTTGAGAGCCTATCCACGTGGGTATCCACGATAAAGCCATCCACCACGCCAAAGGCATTCCCCAGGATCACATTGGCCGTCTTACGCGCGATACCGGGGATACGCACCAGCTCCGCCATCGTTCCTGGCACCTCGCCACCATAGTGATCGAGCAGGTACTGACAGGAGACACGCAGTTGGTTGGCCTTCTTGCGGTAGAAGCCAGTCTGCTTGACATCCTGCTCCAGCTCCTCCTGATTGGCCCCCGCGTAATCGGCGGCGCTACGGTACTTCTGGAAAAGCGTCTTCGTGACGGCATTGACGCGTTCATCGGTACACTGGGCTGCGAGCTGGGTCGCAACAAATAGCTCCAATGGAGTCGTGAAGTCAAGATCATAGCGCGCCTGGGGATAGAGGCGATACAGCTCGTCGATAATGGCCTGTACCTGCTCGCCGGAGCCAACCTGTACCCCGGATGAGAGGGAACTACTCATGTAACTACACACATCCTTTCTGTCCTCGTAGAAAAGTATATCTTATGCTTCTTTCTGCCTGACCTCATTGTAGCAGGAATGTGGCGGCGAATAAAACGCATGTACTATAATGGCAGTCCGATAAAGATCGTCCAGCTCTTACCAGCAGATGGAGATATGCGCATGTTTGATGTCACCCCACTCGATCCACTCGTCCGCCACTTGTACTGGCCGCCGCTGAAGTTTACTACAAACATACCCGGCCCTGGTTTATCGCCCTGGCCCTGCACGGCTCAGCCTACAAAGGTGGCTATATCCCTGGATGCAGCGACATTGATTTTAAGCTCTTTTTGCGCGGAGAGGCTCTCTCGTTCTATGGCGAACTCCCTTTAGAGATTGGACAAGCCATTCAAGAAGACCTATCGCGCATCGATCCAGCCCCCTTCCAATATTTTCAGACCTATATCCTCACTGTAGAGGCGGGAGGGAACCGCCCCGATGACTGGTCCAGGCCCATCCCCGGCACCTATCATATGCTAGCTGGAAAACTTCCCGCCCAGGAAATGAGCGAGACCGAAACTCTGGAGAAATGTCGCGCCACCCTGAAGCGCCTGCCCAAAGCTATCAGCGAGCCAGCCGAAGACATGCTCCACCACGGGGATGGCAGGCTTGAACGCTCCGTCCGCTTTCTCTGCACCAGCGTCTGGCCCATCCTCTATAGCTACCTTTCCATCGAGACAGGCCAGCCCTTCGCCATCTGGGGTCTCCCCAAGGACAAAGTGCTCGCCCTCCTACCAGAGAACCAGGCCCTCGGCCAGGCCATACGCCACTTCCACCAACAAGTATCCAGCTATTTCTCCCAATCACACACCACCCGAGCGGCCCTACAAACCATCTCCGCAGGCGTCCACTTCCTCCAACTCATCGACGAACGCCTGCGTACGCAACCTACCTGGACACAACAGAGAGAGAACTGATGAGCTATCAATTTCATTGAGCAACAAACAAACAAACGGAGGCGCCTACCCCTTTGTCTACATGACAAAAGCAAATGAGCCCGAGAATGTACCATCCAACCGACGCTGCGAGGGACTGCGCGGCCCCCCCAGCGTCGGCTGGCTAGCTAGAAAGTCCTAGCAGGCAAACAGGCTTATACCTGGAGATATCCTGCTTATTTAAGAGCTTAACAGCCGCAACACAGACCGGACCAGGGAAAAACCGCACAGGTAAGTGGTATAATACACATACCATCTGCTAAAAGCTCCTTAGGTTTAAGCCTTTTTATTACCTCGCCCCACTATGCTGAATTTGTGCTGGCGATTAAGAATAGTAGTGAATAGGCAACGATTACTAGTAAAGGACAGTTACTGCCTATTTGGAAACCTGAGCGCGCTTGTCCCCGAATGGGGGAAGCGCTAGTCACGAGAGTGACGCCGCGCCCCCGAATGGGGGTTGGTTTCCGCATAAGAGCTTGCGCCACAGCGCGCCAAACGGATTTCTCATTCATGGGCATAAAGCGAAAACTGCGAGAGACAGGATATATGAGCTCATCACTAGCCAGGCGTGTTACAGAACTATTCAAAGGAGATGAACCGTTGGAAGGTTCAGTCCAAGAGGAACAGACAAACTACCAAGAGGTGCGCGCGTTGCGCGTGCGTATTGCTGAGCTGGAGAAAATACAGCAGGAACAGAACCTTGCCCTCCACCAGGAAAAGGAGGCTCGCAAGGCGTTAGAAACACGCCTGCATACGGTCCTGAATGAGCGTGATCGCCTGATAGAAGAGCTTACTGAGGCCCAGGACAACATCAATGCCTTGCTCGATGCCAACCAGCGCATGGACGAATTTTTAGGCATCGCCAGCCACGAACTACGTACGCCTTTAACGACTATCAATGGCAATATTCAGCTGGCCAAACGTCGCCTGAAGGCCTTCCGCCTGGATGACACCAGAGAGGATTTTGCGAATAAAGTTGACGTCATTCGCGAAATGTTGGAGCGCGCCGAGCGCCAGGTACGCGTACAAAATCGCCTGGTTGGCGACCTCCTCGATATTTCACGCATCCAGGCCAATCGCCTTGAACTACACTTTCAAGAGTGTGATCTGATCACCGTAATCAAAGAGGCCGTCGAGGATCAGCGCGCGTCCTGGCCAAAACGCTTGATTGTATTGGACAACTTCTCATGTACACAGGAAATTCGTATCGAGGCTGATCCAGACCGGATCGGGCAGGTCATCACCAACTACCTGACCAATGCCCTCAAATACTCAGCCCCCGAGACAGGGGTCAACGTAGCTATTTCCTCGACCGCGCAAGAAGTCAAGGTCGCGGTTCAAGATGCTGGCCCAGGCATATCGACCGAGGAGCAAGCTCAGCTCTGGCAACGCTTCTACCGTGTCCCGGGCATCAGCGTGCAAAATGGCTCTGGCGTAAGCCTTGGACTTGGCCTGCATATCTGCCGCACCATCATCGAGCGGCATGGTGGGCACCTCGGCGTCGACAGCATCCAGGGAGAGGGTTCTACCTTCTGGTTCACGCTTCCCTTTATTGCCTAGATAAGAGATGTGATATACCCGGCAGCCTGTGGCTGCCCGGGTGTACCACATCTCTTATCTATAACCTTACTCGTTCAGATCGCGCTGCTCCTGCTGTCTGTGGATCTTGCCTTCTTCAAGGGGGCGCTGGCCCTCCTCCTCAACATCGAAGGGGCGCCCATGAATCTGGCTCTCCCAGGGAGAGGCGACCTCTTCGCCCTCGACGGGCGTCCGAGTCATTCCGGCATTCTCATAGGCTGCACGCGCCTTCATCGGATCCTGATTATGCTGGGGGAAGCGCTCGCCGCGCGCATCCTGGTCGCCAAAGGGCGTATTGGCCATGGCGGCATTGCGCCCACCAAGCGTGTCATACACCGGGTGTGGCTCGCGGGGTTTCTCCATGGCCGCTTCCTGCTCGCGCCGGGCCGCGGCCTCCTGGCGATTGCGCCTGTCTTGCTCGAGCAGTACCGCCTCCTGCTCGGCGCTCGCACGTTCCACCTGCTGTAAACGCGCCTGCTCTTCTGCCTGGCGACGCTGCTCCTCGCTATAGGACGCGGCTTGCTGCCGGGCAATGGTTGTATCGCGCTCACGAAGGCGCTCTTCGGCCATCATCGGATCGTGCTCCATGGATTCTTCCTGGCGGCTGGTGGCTTCGCCACGCGCGACGGCGCTCCCCTCATGGAAGAGATAGTGCGATGACATAGGATCAAGCGCGCCTGGGGGCGCCTCCTCAACCATACGCGCGAAATGCTGCATGTCCTCTTCTAAGACAGACTGAAAATGTGAGTCCATGCCTAATTTCTCGACGGCGACCCCGAGGACGCCCGCAGGTGGGGTGTAGTTGAGGAACACATCCACCATCGTCTGTCCAGTACCGACCGGAGTAAATTTGACGCGACCAGTATTTTGCAGTCCATCTATTGAGCGCCAACCAATCTGCTGGTCAGGAATCCAGCCCTCATTAACTGCGTCCCATTCGTGTCGTCCTCCAACCCGGGCTACCCAATGGCTACGCTGGTCATCATGGTAGGTCACTTCCTTCACAAAACGCATAAACTTGGGGAAATCGTTGAAATGCGTAAACAAGGCATAGACCTGCTGTACAGGCGCACGAACGGTGACGGAAACATGATGTTCTGCCATAAGATATCTCTCCTCATCTCCTCATCTTCTCACATTACCAAACTACCAATGATGTATCTCTTAGCACGCATCATAAGCTAGAGAAGTTTCGTAGCGGCAAAGAAAAAGGTTGTGGTTGGTGCGCGTTCGCGCACCAACCACAACCTTTTTCTTTGCCGCTACATGACCCTACTGGGGTGGATTGGCGCTACTACCAGGCTCATAGTAGTCGCTAAGAATGCAGACATCGCGATTGCCGCGAATAAGCATCATCCAGGGCGACTCTTCGTAGAGATCCTCGACGGATTTCTGCTCGGGATTCTTCTCCTTGGGAGGCAAGCGCGACATCATCGGGTCCTGAGTATACCAGGGATAACGCGGGCGCAGAGAATCCTTATCGCCAAAGTTGGTGCGCTCCAGGCCCGCGTGGCGACCTCCCAGCGTATCATAGACCGGGTGTGGCGCATAGGTTTCCAGGGGCTCATCCGCGATGACATTAGCCATGGCTTGCAGCTTTTCCTGGCGTGCTTCCTCCAGGCTCTTGAGAAAGGCCTCGCGGGCCTGCTTCTCGCGTTCCAGGCGCAAACGTGTCACTTCGCTTGCCTGCTGGAACTCGCGCTGCTTGCGGTCCTTCTCCCGCGCGATGCGCTGCTCGCGTTCAGCCAGAGCCTGGGTAGTCATTATCGGATCATGTTGCATGGAGAGCCGCTGGCGCTCTGTCATCTCGCCGCGAGACACCACGCTCTCTTTATGGAAGAGGTAGTGTGATGACATAGGATCGAGCGCCCCCTCTGGAGCCTCCTCGACCATGCGCGCGAAATGGGTCAACTCGGTCTGCAACACGGTATCGATGTAACTATTCACCCCCAGGTTTTCACCCAGGCGTCCCAGCGTACCCGTAGGCGGGACGTAGTAGATATACACCGCGACTTCTGTACTTTGCGGGCTCAGCGCACGGAATTTGACGCGTCCGCCATTTTTTAAGCCGCGAACTGAGCGCCAACCAACCTGCTTGTCTGGAATCCAATCCTCATTAACCGCATCCCATTCATGACGCCCCAACATCTGCACAACCCAGTGGCTACGCTGATCGTCATAATAGGTCACCTCTTTGACGAAGCGCATAAACTTGGGGAAGTCATTGAAGTGCGTAAAGAGTTCATAAACCTGGTGGACCGGGGCTTTGACTGTCACCGATGCACTATGCTCTACCATATGAAACCCCTTTGCTCAGTGTCGCGGGGGCGCGACAAGACCTGTTCACCCAAACGCATTACAAAGTGCCTCTTCGGAAACCTGAGCGCGAAGCGCTAGTCGCGTGAGCGACGTTGGTTTCCGCATAAGAAAGACAAACAACACAACTTGCGCCTACAAATACAGTCCAACATGTGTCTGTAAGAAGGTGAATCGTTACGGACGCCGTAGCCAGCATCGCCACAACGCCCCTGAGTTCTGCAACAGGAGTCAAAAAGACATACTATAGTATAGCATGAAACAGATAAATGTATAGCTCCTACTAATGGCCCGCGCTGCAATGTACCACCCGACTGCGCCGCTAAAGCACGCGCCTACATATCACGATGCGGTGTGTCCAGCGCGAAAACAAAAAAATCCCGCCACCATGACGAGATTGTAAGTTAGGGCGCGCCCAGCAGGATTCGAACCTGCGGCCAACCGCTTAGAAGGCGGTTGCTCTATCCACTGAGCTATGGGCGCGTATGGTTTGGGGAGATACCTCTCCCCAAACACGCCACCATAATAGCAACTTTATGCGCCTTCTGTCAAGCTCTTACCACAAAAAGCACATGCCCATATCTCCTATAGAGAAACGTCCTCCTGGTCGATTGATTCTAGAGGGATGTATAAGAAAGGCACCGACGCTGCTGAAGCACGCGTCTACATATGATGGGCGATATGCCTCGTACCATCATATGTAGACGCGTGCTTCAGCAGCGTCGTCCCCCTCCTTCCTGCCTGTCAACTTACCTGGCACATGTCACACATGCGTCTAGAGGCCAGGCGGGGCGTCGGCAAGCGGTGTTCTCCTTGACAAGCAGCATAAAAAGACATATAATACCAAAGAAAATCCGAGTAGCCCAGTAAGGATTAGCAGGATGGATTGCAGGAAGCGTCACGCTTCCATTACCAATAGAGAATAAGGTATCAGCCAGCGAGTGGAGTAATTCTTTATGAGTCAGGCATTTGAACTGGAGCAGGGCAACTACACTGCCGGGTTCCATGTAGCAGAAAATTATACATACAAGTCCGAGAAGGGACTCGATGAGCGTGTCGTCGCCCAGATCTCTGAGATGAAGGGTGAGCCCAGCTGGATGCGGGACTTCCGTCTCAAGAGCCTGAAACTCTTTGAGAAGCGTCCAATGCCCACCTGGGGGGCTGATCTCTCAGGCATCAACTTCGACGATATCTACTACTACATTAAGCCCGTGCCACAGCAGGGCAAAACCTGGGATGATATCCCAGCTGAGATTAAAGACACCTTCGACCGCCTTGGCATTCCCCAGGCGGAGCAGAAATACCTGGCGGGCGTTACCGCGCAGTACGAGAGCGAAGCCGTCTATCACAAGATGCGCGAGGACCTTGAGAAACTGGGCGTTATCTTCACAGATATGGATACAGCCTTGCGCGAGTATCCCGACCTGATCAAGGAGCACTTTGGCACCATCATTCCGCCTTCTGATAACAAGTTCGCCTCGCTCAATAGCGCCGTCTGGAGCGGTGGCAGCTTCGTCTATGTGCCGGAGAATGTACGCGTAGAGATTCCTCTACAGGCCTACTTCCGCATTAACGCGAAGAACATGGGCCAGTTCGAGCGCACCTTGATTATCGCCGCGCCGGGCTCCTATGTCCACTACGTTGAGGGTTGTACCGCGCCAAGCTACACCAGCGACAGCCTGCACAGCGCCGTGGTCGAGATCAAGGCCATGGAGGGCGCACGCATCCGCTACACGACCATCCAGAACTGGTCGAAGAACGTCTATAACCTGGTGACCAAGCGTGCCGCGGCCTACCGCGATGCCACCATGGAGTGGGTCGATGGTAACCTGGGCTCTAAGGTCACGATGAAGTATCCCGCGGTCATGCTGATGGAGCCGGGCGCGCGTGGTGACGTCCTTTCGGTTGCCTTCGCTAACGACGGTATGCACCAGGACGCGGGCGCGAAGATCACGCACCTCGCCCCTCACACCACTTCACAGATCCTGTCGAAGTCGGTCTCCAAGGGCACCGGTCGCGCGTCGTATCGCGGTCTCGTACGCATCAACCCAGGCGCGCACCACACCAAGTCCAGCGTACGCTGTGACGCGCTCCTGCTCGACGAGAATGCTCGTACCGATACCTATCCGACGATTCGCGTCGAGGAGAACCAGACCGAGATCGGCCACGAGGCGACCGTCTCCAAGGTCGGCGAGGATCAGCTCTTCTACCTGATGAGTCGCGGTCTCGACGAGTCCGAGGCCTACTCCCTCATCGTCAACGGCTTCATCGAGCCCATCACCAAAGAGCTACCGATGGAGTACGCGGTCGAGCTTAATCGCTTGATCCAGCTTGAGATGTCCGGTAGCGTGGGCTAGTAGAGATAAGCAAACATGCTCAAAGCGGAAGAGGTCATATACCTCTTCCGCTTTTTTGTCAGGAACGCAACTCATCCCCCTTACAGGCGTACATGTGGTAGAGAGACAAGACCACTAATACAGATAGAGAAGATGTAGGAGACGTCCTTGGCCTACTGCCTGAATCCGCGTGGGACACACTCCAATCCCCCTGACGCGGTTTGCTGCCAACACTGTGACTTCCTCGTGCAAGGGTCACACATTGGCTCATATGAAATTATGGCCTTCATTGGCGCCGGAAGCTATGGACAGGTATATAAAATACGCGAACCCGCGCCCCTAAGCCGCACGCTGGCCTTAAAAGTCTTGCGTCTTGACCAGCTCACCGCCAAGGCTCAGGCCAGCTTCTTTCAGGAGGCACGCCGGATTGCGGCCATGCACCACCCCAATATTTTGCCTGTATATAACTTTGGCCAACTCACAGGGAACGAACGCCCCTACCTGGTCACCGAGTATGCTCCCCAGACCATTCTCGATCTCTTCCGCCGCGAGGATGGGACACGCCGCCTGGCCTTCGTCGAAGAGCTCATTCCCTATATCCACCAGACGGCCTCAGCGCTGCAATATGTGCATAACAATGGCCTGGTTCACCAGGATGTCAAACCTGGCAACCTGCTCATTGGACGCAATGGCCAGGTGCTGCTTGCCGACTTCGGCACAACGTTTTACCTGGGAATGCAGACGCATGCCTCGCTGGGCGAAATCACGGGGACCGCTGCCTACATGCCGCTTGAGCAATGGCAGGGGACCCCCCGCCGCGACTCCGATCAATACGCCCTGGCGATCTGCTGCTATGAACTACTTACCGGGCGCACACCCTTTGTCTACAAACGCCTGGAGGAGATGTGGCACGCGCACGCAGGCGAGCAACCAATGCCACCTCACCATTTAAATACGCGCATCCCCTCCGAGGTCAGCGCGGTCTTGATGCGCGCTCTCGCTAAGAACTATCACCAGCGTTACAACAGCATCAGCGATTTCGCCAGGAGCTATACTCAGGCCGTGCAGATCGCGCTACAGCGCTATGTCTGCCAGCGCTGTGGACAACAAAATCGTAGTGGCGCCGCGCGCTGCTCCTTCTGTGGCGCTGAATACGACAACCGGCGCTGTCCCTACTGCGAGGCCCCCGTACGCTTTGGCCAGCGTTGCTGCTCCCAATGTGGACGCCTTACCGTTCCCGCCGCCATGGTCCCTCGCAGCCCGCTGATAGGCGTCACGCTCCGCCAGGGTCGCTATGCCATCAAACATGTGCTTAAGCAATCTGAAGAAAGCAATACCATGGTCGCCATCGCGACCGATGAACGCCAGAACGATCAGCGCGTCGTTCTCAAGCGCTGGGAGTGCAGCGATCTCCCCCTGGCACAGCGCGCCAAGGATGTGGCCCACTATGATCACGTGACCGAACCCTTGACACGCCTACGCCATCCCCTGGTACCACGCGTGCTGGATCGCTTCGCGGAGGGACGCCACTACTATCTTGTGCTTTCCTACATTAATGGCGAGAGCATTGAAGAACGTCTACAGAAGCTGCTGCGCCCCATTCCCGAGGCCGAGGTGCGCACCTACATGCTCGCCGTGCTCAACATCCTGATCGCCCTGGAGCAGCAACAGCCCGTCGTGCGCCACTATGATCTCTCACCCGCCAATATCATTATTGAGCAGCAGCGTAACCGCGTCCACCTGACGGGCTTTCAGGTTCCGCCCCCCTCGCAGTCAGCGGGCGGTCGCCTGGAGCACGGGAAGCGTACCACGCGCAAGCTAGTGATCTCGCCCTATCTCCCCATCCAGGATAAACCCTACGATATCCGGACCTGTATCTATGCCCTGGCAGCCAGCATGCACCACGCCATCACGAATGTCGCGCCGCCCCACTACCCAACCTATCCGCCTGTGCGCATCCTCAACCCCAATGTCTCAGCCGAGTTTGAGGCCATCTTGAGCCGCGCCCTGGCCGAAGATCCCCAGGTGCGCTACCAGAGCTATGCCAGCCTCAAACAGGACCTCCTGGGGGCACGACGCTACTAAAGTACGCGTCTACATATGAAGGTGCGGAGCTGGTCGTACCACAAATATGTAGGGTCCATGCTGGCATGGGCTGCCGAGCGAAGCGACCTCCCCACGCGGGGTGTCGGCCTGCGGACCTCGGAGTCCATGCCAGCATGGACCCTACATGTTGTTTTGCGGTTTATTAGCCGCGCTGTTCAAGTGGAACGTACTCGGTGGCCTTCGCGCCAACGTATTCGGCACGTGGGCGGATGAGGCGATTGTTGGCGTATTGTTCAAGGATGTGCGCAGTCCAGCCAGAGATGCGGCTGGAGGCAAAAATGGGCGTATCCAGGTCAATGGGAATACCCAGCATGTAGTAGACCGAGGCAGAGTAGAAGTCGACGTTCGCGTTGAGGCCCTTATGTTCCTTGATATACTCCTCAATCGCGCGCGACATCTCGTACCAGCGTAAATCGCCTGTGCGCTCGCCCAGCTCCTGGGACATGGCCCGCAGATGGGTCGCGCGTGGGTCCTCGGTGCGGTAGACGCGATGACCAAAGCCCATGATACGCTCTTTACGCGCCAGGGCATCCTCCAGGTACGACTCAACGTTTCGTACCTCGCCAATCCTGAGCAACATGCGTATGACTTGCTCATTGGCGCCCCCATGCAGGGGGCCAGAGAGGGCGCTGATGGCCGCAACAACCGAGGCATACATGTCAGCCTTGGTGCCAGCGGTCACACGCGCGGCAAATGTCGAGGCGTTTAGTTCATGATCGGCATGCAGGATCAAGGCCACGTCCAGGGCGTGGGCAGTATAGGCATCCGGTTCTTTGCCTGTCAGCATGTAGAGCATATTCGCCGCGTGCGTGCCAGTCTGGAGAGGCTCAACGAGGTTACGCTTCTCGCGGATGCTATTCCAGGTCATAATGATCGTGGGCAGCGCGGATGTCAGGCGGATGGCGCGTCGCTCATCGGCGGCGGTAGACTTATCGTTTAAGTCATCGTCAAAGGCTGCAAGGGCGGAGACAGTTGTGCGGAGCACATCCATCGGAGAAGTGGAAGGTGGCAATAAGTGCATCAGATCGATGATGCGGCTCGGCAGAGCGCGGTTGGCGCGTAACTGCTGCTCCACTTCCGCCAGTTGCGTTTTGGTAGGCAGAACACCATGCCAGAGCAGGTACGCGGTCTCTTCAAAGCTCGAATGACGAGCCAGGTCATGAATATCTATACCGTAATACGTTAACTTACCAAGTTTACCATCGAGATCACAAATTCGCGATGTTGTAGCCACAACATCTTCAAGACCTTCAGTGGTCATCGCAATTCCTCCGAAGAGATGTAAATTTTTGGTGGAATACGCCTGGGCGGTTCCTATCATCGAACCAGCATCCGCCTCATCAGCGAAACGGACAAGCACAATCAACGGCCATTTCTTGCACAAACAGAAGCAAGTTGATTCAAAATAATTATAATCGTCAAAAAAGAAGGGTGTCAACGAAGCTAGCTAACAGAAGAGACCTGGGACGTGCACAAAATGGGATTCTGTGCTACACTAGCGGACGAAGCAGGCATAAGAGTGACACCGGAAAAGCGGTATCGCCCAGGAGAGAGGCAAAAGAGGGTATGAGCAAGCACACGCCAGAAGATGAGGCATGGCTTATTGCTCGCAGTAAGCGCGGCGACCTTGAGGCATTTAATCAGTTGGTTGAACGTTACCAGCAGCTTATGTATGCCTCTGTCCTACGCGTGCTCGGCAATGCTGATGCCGCAGCCGATGTGACGCAGGATGCCTTTTTCTCCGCCTTTCGCCATATTCAATCTTTCAAAGGCGGCTCCTCCTTTCGGGCCTGGCTCCTGCGCATCGGCTCCAACCTGGCCTGCGACTACTGGCGCTATAAGCAGCGCCATCCCGCCGCCTCATTGGATGAGCTTACCGACGATGACGAACCCCACACTCAGGAGGCACTTGGTGCCCTGGTCGATACCCATCTCAGCGATAATCCCGAGGCGCGACTGCTCAACCAGGAGCTTCAGGAGCTGATTCAAACGGGCCTGCAACAGCTGCCACTTGATCAGCGAGTCGCGGTCATCCTCTGCGATATCGAGGGCTTCTCGTATGAGGAGGTGGCCGCAAGCACTCAGTCAACGCTAGGAACGGTCCGGTCCCGCATCTCGCGTGGACGTACGAAGCTCCGCCAGTATCTCTCACAACACCGGGAACTTTTACCCCGCGATTACCGTCTAACCAGTTGAATGGATCTCTACCAATAGACACAGCTTATGTTTGAGGAGACGGAGTAGACGCTTGGCATACGACGAACAACACCTGACATCAGAAGAATTCTCAGCGTACCTGGATGGGGAGCTTACCTCCTCCGAACAGGAACGCCTGGCAAGCCATTTGAGCTCCTGTACCATATGTGAACAGGAACTCGATGAGCTACGTCGTACCATCGCGCTCCTCCAGGCCCTCCCACGCCCAGCCCTACCCAGGTCTTTTACCCTTGCGCGCAATGCCAGCAGCCTCCCCGATACGCCACCACTGTATGCAACTGCCCAGGCTGATAACATATTCCTCGAAACGCAAGATGACGAAAGGGAGAGTGCCTCATATACGCCAACGCGGCCACGCGCTCGCTGGTCGCTCTATGCGAGAAGTGGGCTGCGTACCCTGAGCGCACTCGCCGCAGTCATCGGTCTCTTCCTCCTGGGCTCTAGTCTGCTTGCGATGCTGCCAAGCTCCAGTGGGACGTCCCATTCTAATATGGCCAACTCAAGTGGCTCCAGCACACAATCAAATACTAAAACAGAGCAGCCAGGAAGTACGATGCCTCGCGCGACGGAAGCCTCGCCCCAGGTTAATACACCTCAAATCACAACAAAGTCACCCACGACAACTCCTGTTCCCAGTCCAACCTCAAGCTGGCCAGTAGTGTTCTTCTTCGATCTGAATACGGTGCTGGGACGTGTGGGACTGGGTCTGTTGTTCCTCCTGATAGGAGGAATAGGCCTGTTTGCTTTGAGAGTTCCCCTGCGCCTCTAATCCAATCCGGTGCTGCCATTGGCCTTCTTCCCACCCTATGTAGAGCTTCTATGCGTTGCGCGTAAGCGTGGTTTTTTGTATAGTCTATGCAGAGCAATGATACTTTCAATTAAACCAATCAGACACAGGTTGTAAATATGAACACCGTACTTCTATTTGCCTCTCCCATCATCAATGTCCTGGTGACGGGGATTTTCGCGGGCATGATTACGCGCCAGTACCTACGCCGGAGGCGCGTCTATCAACTCTACTGGTCAATCGCCCTGCTGATGGCCTTCGCAGCGACTATCGCCTATGTGGTGATGATCATGGCCCAACCAACCAGTAGCCTGGGCATCCTCTGCTTCCGCATCTACTATACTCTCGGGGCGGCCCTTATGCCCTCCTGGCTGGGCCTGGGCAGTATCGCCCTTCGGGGCAAACCCATGTTGACACGCTCCTGCCTGATGTTCCTCTCGTTCCTGAGCGTGATCGCCACAGCCTTTACCTTCGATGGATCTATCGATATGCAGAAATTGAGCCAGATCGCAGGCACACCCGGTACAGGCATCCTGCATCCTGGCCCCTGGCTGGTCACCACGATTCTGCTCAACACGCTGGGAGTCGTCGCCATTGCTGGAGTAGCCCTCTATTCTGGCCTGAAGCTCGTGCGCAAGCAGAGCCAGGTTGGTGGCCTGCAATCGCTAAACCTGCTCTGGGCCAACGTCCTGATCATGGCCGGAGCCTTGATCGATGCCGCCGCCGGTACCCTGGCACGTGTCCTGGGTCTACAGAGCACCTTCTGGATCATTATGGCTCTTGGCTGGATCGTCTTCTTCGCGGGCGTCCTGCTGACCGGGCGGCGCTCCAAGAAGAGCCAGACAGCAGCTCCCCCTACAAACGCATCCACACAGTCCCAGCCTGTGACCCCATAAGTTCAATTCCTGGTTGGTGATGTGATGCCCCTGGCGGCCTAAGGCCGCCAGGGGCATCACATCACCAACCAAAACAAGCGCCGCAGGCGCAAGGCGTCACGCCAAAAATAAGGGAGGACGGGTTAAGTTACTTATAAGTAACCTTACCCGCCCTCCCCCAATCCCAAGCACAAGGAAAAGCGCTATATAGTGACACCATCAACCTGTAAGGGCCGATGAGGTGTTGTCAAAGTTGTTTGTCTACTTGGTCTGCGCCTGCAACTCACCCAGGGCCACATTAATGGTCAACTGCTGGTTGCCACGGTAGACCTTGACGGCTACCTTGTCGCCCACGTTCTTGCTCAGAAGAGCATCTGAGAGCGAAGATGAATCGGTAACATTCTTGTTATCTATCTGTACGATGACGTCATTCACCTGCAAGCCAGCCTTGGCTGCTGCTCCATCCTGTGTCACCTCGACGATCATCACACCCTGCTGCACTGCGAGTCCGTTGCGCTGCGCCATACTGGCATCGACAGCAACCACAGTTACATTGAGGGCTGCACGACCAGTATGCGTCACTTTTCCACCATTGATCAACTGTGTGGCGATAAACTTCACCCGGTTGGACGGGATGGCATAGCCAACACCATTGGCAGGCGTGTTATATTCTGAGTTAATCGCGACCAGGGTTGGAATGCCAATGACATTGCCCTGCAAGTCGACCAGGGCGCCACCGCTGTTACCAGGGTTGATTGGCGCATCCGTCTGAATCGTATTCGGAATCGTCGCGCCGTTACCCTCTGAGACATTGCGCCCCAGCGCGCTCACGATACCGTGAGTTACCGTCTGCGAGTTCCCCAGCGGATTGCCGACCGCGAGCACTTCTTGACCCACCTTGAGCGAGGATGAGTCGCCCAGGTTAGCAGTCTCCAGGTTGGCAGGCGGATTGATCTTGACCACCGCCAGGTCATCCGTGGCGTCCGTACCAACCAGGGTTGCGCGCAACTGATTACCATCAAAGAGCTTGACGGTCAGGCTCTGGGCATTCGCGACCACGTGATTGTTCGTTACGATATATCCACGCTTATCAATTACGACGCCCGAACCAAGGCTGGAGCCGGTCGAGATCTGTACGACCGCGGGCTGAATATTTGTCACCACCGCTTCACGTACAGTTTGAATATTGTTATCGCTCAGTGCAGGGATGGTTACCTGCGAGTGTGAACTGCTATCTGTTTGGAGGCCAGCCTGTGACGAGCTGGGTACACTTACACCACCGCGCCCAAATTGCCAGCCCGCGAAGAGGCCCGTACCAAAGACGAGCAGGAGTACTACTGCCAATAGGACTATAGATGCCGTACTGGGTCCCCTGCGCACCGGCGGCTGTCCAACGGGCGGAGGTACCGACCCAGTGGGCGCTGAGGCGGCATAGGTACCAGCCTGCGTCTGTTGAGCCCAGGAAGCGGGCTGCCCTGCCTGTGGCAGTGGCTGCACCTTCTCATGCTCATCTAAGGTCTCCTGCGAACCAGAATACTGTTCGGCATCCTGCGTAGATGGTGAATACATATCAATTTTTGTATAATCTGTACCATTTGTCGTATCATTTGCCACATCATTCGCGGAATCATTTTCGTTGAGCATCTAGTATCCTCCTGACACGATGCATATAAGAAAGCGGTGTTCATGCCCTGGTGTTTATGCCTTATAGATAACGATAAGGACCATAGCAAGTCAACTTCTACTTGCTTGTTCATACTATACAAGGGTATTTTTAGAAATCTTTATAGGTTTTGTAAAAATTTTGTATAGTTTCAAATATTGGGTGCCTACTCGAAAACCTGAGCAATTTAGCGCTAGCCACGAGAGTGGCGTTAGTTTTCGCATAAGAAGGAAAGGGGTTGCCCATAACTGCTGTTAATGAGATAATGGGACGAAACCGAGCAGAGAAGAGCAGCGTATAAATGGAAGAGAATACACAAAAGGTGAATACATTCAATCAGCCCGAGCAGCAACCTACGCATAAATATCCAGGCGAGAACAAGCTTACACCTGACCAGTTACGCCAGCAGGCTCAGGAGCAATTGCAAGCCCAGAACTGGTCGCAGGCCATTCTCTACTTCAGCGAGCTAAGCAAGCAGAATGAGGAGGATAAAGAGGCGCTTATCGGCCTGGCAACGGCGCTCGATGCCATGGGCGACTATGAAGCTCTCCTGGAGACGGCCAGGCGTATGCTTGAGGCCGCGCTCAATTCAGCACAAGGCCTGGCCTTCAAGGCGCGTGCCTTACAGAAACTGGAGCGCATCTCTGAAGCCACCATCGCCAACGACCAGGCACTCCTGCTCGATACTAACCTCCCGCTCGCCTGGCTGAATCGAAGCGGGCTACAACTGCTGCAACAACGCTTCCCCGAGGCATTGCGGAGCGCCCAACGCGCGGTCACGCTCGCTCCTGATGATGCACGAGCCTGGGCCAACCAGGGCGTTGCTCTGCTCAACTTTAATCGCCTTAACGAAGCCCTCGAAAACTTCAGTAAAGCCCTTGAGCTGGACCCACAGAATCTCTTTGTGCTGCAAATGAAGGGCGAGATCCTCTGCCGCCTGGGCCGTATGCAAGAGGTTATAGCAGTGACGCGCGAGGCGCTCCTCATGCATCCTGGTCATACGCCCTCACTCATCCAGGCCGTACAGGCCTTGCGCTCGCTTGAGATGTACGACGCCCTCAAAGAGGTGGCCCGCGAACTCATCGCCCAGGTGCCTGATAATCTCTTTGCCTGGGAGAACTATATGCGTGCCTGGCGTGGTCTGGGCCTCTATGAAGAGGCCGACGAGACGCTCGATCAACTACTCCAGCTTGACCCCGATAGCGTTCGCTTCTGGACGCTCAAGGCCGATACGCTCTTCAGGCTTGAGCGCTACCGCGAGGCCGCCCGCTGCTCCGAGCATGCGCTTCGCCTGGATATGGAGTATGCGCCCGCGCTCCGCCTACGCGAAAAAGCCTTAAAGCAGATGTATCAGAAGCGCGAGAAGGCAGTCTTGCACACGGTAAACCCTCAAGCATAAACATAAGATAACGATAATGCGTGTGGGGTAGGCGAAGCCTACCCCACACGCATTATCGTTATCTTATACCAGTTCTTCCAGGGTGGGCAGGACAATATCGTCGCGATGCGAGGTCAATGATGACCGCAGGCGCTCCGACACCACCAGGCGAATACGGCGCTGGTGCTGCTCATAACGCGCCAGGTCATCGGGCTGGAGTCCGGTCACCTCAACCCAGCTCATAAAGGGTTTCATGCCCACGGGCGGATGCTCAAACACGATATTGAGATCCATCTCCCACTTCTCCGGTCGCGGAATGTCAAAGAGCAGCTCATGCTCGGCAATCTCGGTATCCAGAACCTCCGAGAGACGCTCGCCTAGCTGGCACTCCACCCGCCGTCTGCGTTCCGCGTCCCAGAACAACGCATCCAGGCGGTTAAAGAAGCGACCGGCCATGCGGCTGATCTCCAGCACGACTTTATGTGGCTGACGATTGGTCAGGCTCTCAGCCAGGGCGCGTGTGCTCTGCGGCATGGGCTCACTGCGCAACAGGGTCATCAGCGAGTAGTCATCCAGGCCCACCAGTTGGTCCGCCTTCAGCTGCCCGCTTTGGAGCGCATCCTGGACCGCGCGCACCAGCATCACCTGGAAGGCGCGGCTAGTATGATGCCAGTAGATATTGTCAAACATCTCCTGGCGCGCATGGAGGAGAGAATGCAGGGGACTGACACCCTTATGGGTAACGACGATGCTACGCTTCCCATCCACCTTATGCACCAGCAGCGACCCCAACAGGCGCGAGACATCCACGCCTCCATAGGGAACGTTACAGCCACGCGCATCCCGTGGTAGGTAGTCCAGTTTATCGACATCCAGGGGGCCACTCAAGAGGTGGCTGAGCAGTTCATCATCGGGATGGCGCTGCCGGTTTTTGGGGGGATCAATGAAATCGGCTACGCGCTCAGGCGAGAGATGATAGTCGCGCTCCAGCACATCCGCGATAGAACTCTTCTCAATCACCGTGCGCCCGATACGCTCGTGCAACAGAATCGGGGAACCCAACTCCTCAATCGTGTGTGAGTAGGGATAGTGGCCAATATCATGCAGCAGAGACGCCACGACAAGCGCCTGGATGCTGCTGACCGCGACCCCATCCAAACCACCACGCTCGCCACGCTGGAGCAGCGCTCGTAAGGCCCGCACAGTCAGGTGATAGCAACCAAGACTATGCTCATAGCGTGTATGCGTCGCCCCCGGCCAGATGCGGTAGACAAAGCCAAGCTGCTTCACCTGCTGCAAACGGAGAAACTCAGGGGTTCCAATCAGCTTAATCTCGCGTGGTCCCAGGGGGATCAATTCATACAGGCTATCGCGCACTGTGCTGATCGGCTGCATATCAGGCAACAGCGGCAGGTCCTCATTATCAATCCAGTGATGGCGCATATGCGGCTGAATCACGCTCGTATCCACTGGTTGTGTTCTCTCCATCTTAGTACTCTGCTCTCTATCATTCACCTCAAAGTGAGGAGTATGTTCCATTTCAGCAAATTGTTCTTCTTGCATATTCGTACCCACCAGTATCGCCCTATCTTTCTACCATCTAGTTCCAAACAAAAAAGCCTATACATATTTTATGATGCCAGGACATCCCCATACCAGGGGTATGATACCCCTGCTCTTATTCTTCTTCTCTGCCGACAAAGAGAGTATGGAAATGTCTGTGAGCTGCACACACGGTACTTTTTTTGCTCAACATTGCAAGGTCGCTTCATACTTCCTATAATAAGCACAAGAGCACTATGCACCTGGAATACGCCTTAGCACCCAGGCCAGAGCATAGAGGATAGCAGATCCCATACAACAGATATGAGCAGTTTCTCTATCAACTACTAGAATGAGATAATTTATCTAAAAGCTATGCAACAACCTCTTTCACCCACATCTATCAAAATGATCGCAATCGATATTGATGGTACGCTCCTCGACCCACACAAACATATCACGCCGCGTACACGCGCCGCGATAGAGCAGGCACGCGAGGAAGGCATTATCGTGACACTAGCTACGGCCCGGCGCTACGTCAACACTGGCTATATCGCCTCCGAGCTGGGCATAGACCTCCCGATCATTATGTATGACGGCGCCTTGATCCTTGAACATCCTGGTGGGCGCATCTTCCATACGCAGAAGTTGCAGGCCGAGATCGCGCACCAGGCCCTGGAGATCCTGGTTCGGCACAAGGTCCAGCCTATCATTCATCACTACCATGAGGAGCAAGAGGAGACCTGGACCGGCCCAGAGGAGTTTGATACGACCTGGATCGCGCCCTACCTCGAAATCGCGCAAGGTCTCCGGCGTCTGCATTATCAGCACTGCTGTCTCGGCCAGCCTGATCCCCTACGCGTCGTCGCCTTTACATCGGAGGAGATTATTCAGCGTATGCTTCCTGAGATCTCAGCCCTTGAGTGCGCCTGGAATACAACTCCCCTGGGCAGTTATCGCACAGCCGAGCTATCCATCATGCATCAACATTGCTCCAAGGCCAGCGGTGTCCAGGCGTTGGCAAACTATCTAGCTATTCCACTCAGCCAGGTTATGGCCATAGGAGATGGGAATAACGATATCGAGATGCTGCAAAGCGTGGGCTGGGGAGTCGCCATGGGGCAGGCACGCGCGAAGGTACGCGAGGCGGCGAAGGCGATCACCGCCAGCAACGCCGAGGATGGCGTTGCTGAAGCAATCGAACGTTATGCTCTTGGCAGCGACTTGCAAGCTACTTCAAATTCGCGTAAGCGCGCAACCTGACGACCATTGGGCGCGGCCTGCCAGCGCTGGCGCTGCACCAGTTCAAGCGCCTCCGAGGCATGCATACCTCCATACACCAGTGCGGAACAGGTTAGCAATACGCTGCGCCCTACTCCATGCTCACAGTGGATCAGGACCCGCCCATCCTTTTGCAGTTGCGCATTGACCCAGCGCGATCCCTCTAGCAACTGTTCAACGCTCAGCGGCCAGGTGTCAGGCGTGGGCAGATACAAAAGCTCAATTCCCTGTGCACGCATGGCTTCCGCGTCGTCACAATACTCTGAACGCGTATCGACGACATGGGTTACCCCAACCTTCGCCAGTGCCGCAATATCTTCGGGGCGTACCCGGCCACCAACCGCGAGATGACTGTTGACCCAGCTCATATTGAGCTTATCGGGCAGCGGAACGCGCAAAGCATGGGCGATGCGCTCCCCCAGCGAATCCTCCGGGCAGAGACGCGCGGCGATACGCGTCCAGTAGCGATAGAGGAGGCGCATGACGCCACTGGTGCCCCAACGCCAAAATGAAAATTTGACCGCCCGAGCTGGAGAGGAGGCTTGCTGCTGCTCTAGTTCAGCCTGCTCAACCGCGGCAAAGACCTTGATATTTGTATCTTCTGGCCTCTCACCGGGAGGTGGAGCGACCTGTTTTGATTCTGATTGCATCACGATACATTGATCCTTCCCATTCCAAGATGTATGGATTTTGCAGGAAAATTGGGAAACGCATCCTCTGGTGAGGACCCGCTTTATTGGGAAGCGCTTCCCTCTTGGTAGGGACCCGCTTTAGCGCGTCCGAAGGCGATTGATCGCCTGTGGGCGCAGCCCGAACCGTTCCCAGACATTATCTCGCACGATAGGTTGCCTGCTGCCCACACGAAGGTTTGGCTTGCGCCGCACTGCCATGAATGGCATTCGGACGCGCTAAAGCGGGTCCCTACCAGAAGGAGCGCGTTCTCATGAGGCTTACTGGGCCGTCACAAGCGGCGCGGGCTCTTGCGCCCCAGCTTCCGCCTTCTGGTCCTTCTCCAGTACGCGTTGCAGAGCGGCAATCGAGCATTCAATCATTGCATCATCCGGCTCGCGCGTTGTCAAGCTCTGCAAGGCCAGGCCAGGGGCAAGCAGCCAGCGTACCAGGCGCAAACGATAGTTGGCCGCGCCCAGGCGCATCAATTCGTACGCGATGGATGCCACAATCGGCACAAGCACGATACGCGATAGAAGTTTAATCGGCAACGAGGGCGTCACCACCAGGGCAAAGACGAAGATCGAGAGGACCGCGACAATCAGCAAGAAACCGGTCCCACAACGCGTATGCACACGCGTGGCAGCACGCACATGCGCGACATCCAGCGGGTCACCGTGTTCCATAGCGTTAATTGCCTTGTGCTCGGCACCGTGATAGCCAAAAACACACTGAATATCAGGCACGCGACCGATCAGGAGGAGATAGCCAATCAAGAGCGCCAGGCGTAGCACACCCTCCAGGATAAGGCTTAGCCAGCCTGTGCCGATCCAATGCCCCAGGAGATTCGTCACCACCAGCGGCCCCACAAAAAAGATCGCCACCGCGATGGTCATGGAGATAACCAGCGAGAAGGTCATTGATCCACTCATCTTCGTTGGATCTTCATTGGCAGGAGCTTGCTCTGCCTTCGCGGTTGCCTGATTATCGGACTCAGTGCCAGGCTCTTCGGAGGCGACATTGGCCGAAAGCGTCATAATGCGTGAACCGAGGACCAGGGTCTCCCAGAGCAGCAATATGCCACGCACAAAGGGCAAGCTAAAAAACTTACTACGAAGGCGCTCTGGCAGCGGCTCCTCATACACATAGATACTTTGATCAGCCTTGCGCATCGCGACCGCGAAAGACGTCTTTCCCCGCATCATGACCCCTTCAATCACCGCCTGCCCACCATAATAAAACCTGGCCATAACGATCTCCTTTAATAGGGCGCACATCTCATAGAGCGTGTTATATATAAAGATTGATACAAAGAGTGATATAAAGGGTCATCAGTCTTCATACCAACCAATGACGCCTCTGCTGGTTACTATCGACGTATCCTTCTGAAGCGTTTAACCGCACGCTCGTTCGGAGAGGTATCCAGCGTTGTGCTGTTCTCTGAGATGTCACGCGTACGCGCGAAACGACGCATTACTGGATTGCGTAGTAGCGTCTTGCTTATCACCGGGCGACGCACGCGCACCCCCTGGCGTCGAATGCGGATCGAGGAGCGCAGGCGACCAGAGAGACGCTGTTGCTGCCGCTGCCACTGTCGCGACTGCCAGATGCTTCCGGTCTCGGGCGCGGGAAGGTAGCTCAAAATGCATTGCGCGATATCGAAGGAGGCGCGCGCGCGGCTGATGTTGCGCGCATTCGCCAGGCGCCTCTGCAAGATCTCGGAACCAGGTTTAATGAGTTTGCGCAACTCGTTCACCAGTGTGCGTGGGTCCAGCGCGAGTACGCCCAGGTCATTATGGAGCACGAACTCAACATTGCCCTCTTCCTGCCCAGGTACATAGCCACTGAGGATGATTGGCAGGTCACAGGAGAGCGCCTCACAGATCGTGCCGGGACCCGCCTTAGTTACGATAATATCGGCGGCTCGCATCAACTCCGGCATATTATGCACAAAACCAAAGATCTTCGCCGGGACATGGAAGTTTGAACGCGTGCGCTGGAGATGCGCGTAGAGACGACGGTTACGTCCGGTCACCACCATCAGTTGTACGGGGAGACGCGCCTGTGAAATAGCCTTGACGGCAGCCTGCAAGCCGCCTGCACCATCACCACCACCAACCAGCAGAACCGTCGGCAGATCGTCCTGGAGATTAAAGCGCTTGCGTAACGCCTCTTTCTCCTCGGTGGGCAAGGTAAATTTGGGATCAATGGGCATGCCAAGCATATGCAGGCGCTTAGGGTCCAATCCGCGCTGCAAGTAGAGCCGCTTTGCCTCCTCGGTGGGCACAATATAGGCATCGGCCCCTTCGGCAAACCAGGTATAGTGGACCGTTACCAGGTCGGTGACCACGGTCAAGAAGGGAATTTTCAGGCCCAACTCCTGTAAGGCATGCACCGTTACATGGTTGAGCAGTGGATGAATAGAAACGATGATATCTGGCTGGACGCTGGTAATCAAGCGCATGAGTCCATTGAGGATCAGAGGCGTAGCCAGCGTTTGAACGGCCTTGACCGTTCCCTCCTGGTTGCTTAAATGAAAGACATCGCCAAAGAGTTTAGGATTATAGCGAATGGTTGGGCCATAGAGCTTGACGGCCTCACGTAGCGGGAAGCGGCTATACTCTTCAAAGACATCTACGATCTCAACGCGGTAGTTTGTCGGTTCGGGTAAGGAGTTCGTAGCCTTGCTGGTAGCGCCTGTCGTTTCTGAATCAGTGTGCTGGTTTACCTGTTGCGCCTGCCAGGCTTCCTGCTCTTGCTGCGAAATAAGTTTGATCGCATTATGAATGGCATTGGCAGCACTACGATGCCCGGCTCCAGTATCCGCGATCAGGAACAATATGGTGCGTTGCTTCACCAGGTAACTCACCCCCTAAAATCGG
This sequence comes from Ktedonobacter sp. SOSP1-85, assembly GCF_016587415.1. Classification (GTDB taxonomy): domain Bacteria; phylum Chloroflexota; class Ktedonobacteria; order Ktedonobacterales; family Ktedonobacteraceae; genus Ktedonobacter. The sequence continues at coordinate 2,295,338 of NZ_BNJI01000001.1, forward strand.
TGCATCCATCTTACTTCTGATCCGAAAACCCTGAGCGCGGAGCGCTAGGCACGTAAGTGACGTTGGGTTTCGGAATAAGATCTTACTGGATGCATCAACCATCTCACAGACTGCAAAAAAGGGATAAAGGACCTCCAGGAGGTCTCCTTTATCCCTTTTCCATAAGCAAAAGGCCTATTCTTCTTCTTCCAAGCTAAAGCGCTTGCGGAAGCGCTCCACACGGCCAGCGGTGTCTAGAATACGCTGCTGACCAGTGAAGAACGGGTGGCACTTTGAGCACACGTCAACTTTGAGGACGGGCTTAACGCTCAAGGTCTTGAAAGTGCTGCCACAGGCACAGCTCACTGTGGCTTCAATAACGTTTGGATGGATTCCTTGTTTCATCTACCAAATCGGCCTTGTGGAGACTCCTGGCTGCTCGCCATGTGAGGGAACAAAGCCGCTCCTTTCTTTTCCCTTTCCCCTTACGGGGAGCCATTTTTCATAAGAGGAACGACTAAACCCCTTTGCTCGAGTTGAGCTTCCGCTTTCACGGATAAGTCTTTTTCGCGTAGGAGAAAATTATACTTGTCTGATCTCTACGTGTGAGAAGATTGTACATGTCTGGTCTCGCCACGTCAAGATGCATGGCACCGATCAGCCATAATAACAACCTATCCCTCTCCCTATAGAGAACAGAATAGGAGCATACAGTATTCCCTGCGTTTATGTGCGTCCAGAGGGGCCAAACTTTTGGTACTGGTCCTCTCCCATACGCTTTTTCGCTCATATTCTACCATAGATAACACTTTTTGGCACTCCTCTATGCCCTCACATCACCACACCCTTATCCCGAGCGTCGCAGGCGCGAGGATGAGTTTTGCTCAGAGTGGTGATGTGATACACTTACAGCGGACGAAAATGTCACCCCCCACTAACACAAACTGAGGTTATATCAGACTACCATGATTGAACGCTATACACTGCCAGAGATGGCTGCTATCTGGTCCGATAAGAATAAGACCGACAAATGGCTCCAGGTTGAACTGCTCGCCTGTGAAGGCTGGGCTAAAGATGGAGTCATTCCCGCTGAAGATATCGCCAAAATTCGCAATGCTCGCTATAACGCGGAGCGGATGAAGGAGATCGAACGCGAGACCCATCACGATGTGATCTCGTTCCTGCGCTCAATTCAGGAGCAACTGGGACCCGAGGGTCGCTTTATCCACCTGGGCATGACCTCCTCCGATGTGCTGGATACTGGCCTGGCGGCTCAGATGAAAGATGCCGGCGAACTCTTGAGCGCTTCTCTGGCTAAACTGGTTGAGGTCGTCGGTGAGGCGGCGAAGAAGTATAAGTATACCCTGATGGCTGGACGCTCACATGGTATTCATGCCGAACCCCTCACCTTTGGCCTGAAACTGGCCCTCTGGTACGATGAGCTGAAGCGACACCAGCAGCGCCTGGCGGCCGCGATTGAGCAGGTCTCGGTCGGCAAGATCTCGGGAGCAGTTGGCACGCATGCCACGATTCCACCCCACATCGAGGAATTTGTCTGCGAGCAGATGGGCCTGGGCGTGGCTCCCATCTCTAACCAGGTGGTCCAGCGCGACCGCCACGCGCACTTTATTACCGCCCTGGCCCAGGTTGGCGGCTCGCTTGAGAAGATGGCGCAGGAGATTCGCCACTTGCAGCGTACCGAACTAAGCGAGGCCTTCGAGCCCTTTGGCTCTGGTCAGCAGGGCTCTTCCGCCATGCCCCATAAACGCAATCCCGAGCTCTGTGAGCGCATCTGTGGACTGGCTCGCCTGCTGCGTGGCTATGCCGTGACGGCGATGGAGAATGTGGCCCTCTGGCATGAGCGCGACATCAGCCATTCCTCGACGGAGCGCGTGATCATTCCAGATTCCTGCACCATCCTCCACTATATGCAGCACATCTTCACCAATGTCATCGATGGCCTGCAGGTTGACGAAGAGCGCATGCTGGCCAACCTGGGTATGACCGGTGGTCTCGTCTTCTCGCAGCGCATCCTACTGGCCCTCATCGATAAGGGTGTTGGCCGCCAGGAGGCCTACAAGATGGTCCAGCGCAACGCCAAGAAAGTCTGGGCGATGGCTAGCACAGGTCCCATTCAGGGTCCTGCCCTTCTCAATGCCCTGAGCAGCGATAGCGAGGTTACCCAGTACCTCTCCCGCCCCGAGCTAGAGGAGCTGACCAATACCGACTTCTACACTAAGCATGTCGATACCTCCTTCAAACGCGTAGGTTTAGCATAAATGCTATGCCAGTAGAGATATTGAATGGACGTGTGGCCTGGGCGAAGCCCAGGCCACACGTCCATTCAATATCTCTACTGGCTGGATGCTATATAATATGATGGTCATCTTGTCCCTTGAGGCAATATAAATAAAATAGAGGTTATATGTTGTTTGTTAAATAAACTTTTGCCACCCTTCGCGCCACCATCAACTGGTGTGAAGACACAGACGCGTCATTCACTTTGGGGGCTACTCTGGCTAGCTATCGCCACAGAGCTTTTGTATCTCTTTCTCCTCGCGATCTCGCCCCTGCCAGCCCTGCACCTGAGCTCAACTCCACTTTCAACCAGCTACCCCTGGCTGGTTCAACCCTTTCAATGGCTCACTTCAGGTCTGCCAGCCCTGAAGCTCCAGTTTGTGGAACTACCCGCTTTGCTTTTTGGCGCGACGCTGCTACTCCTCAATGTGCTCTATGTTCTGGCGCTACGCAGTCTACGTGCTCATGTAGATATAGATACGAAGGGTTCACACTGGCTGCTATTTCTGCTTGGGAGCGCTCTGCTCTTTGGCCTGACATTATTACTCCTCCCACGGCTCTTCTCAGATAATGTCTTTACCTATATCTTCGCCGGGCGGACACTAGCCACCTATCATCTCGATCCCTTTCGGACCACGCCCGCCCAGATCCCTTCCGATCCCTCATATCCCTGGATTCTCTCCAGCCGCCACGAGGCAAGCACCTATGCCCCTCTCTGGCTTTATCTCTCGGCCCTCATCACTCAGTTAAGCGCCTCGCTGGCGTTTCTCTTATTGCTCTTTAAAGGCCTGGCCTTACTCACGCATCTGCTTAATATTCTGCTCGTCTGGAGCATTCTCGGACGGCTTGCGCCCTCGCGCCGCCTGGTGGGTACATTGCTCTATGCCTGGAATCCCCTGGCCCTGATTGAGCTGGCCGGAAACGGCCATAACGAGGGACTCTGTATGTTCCTCCTGCTGCTGGGTACCTGGTGTCTGCTACGTGCAAGGCAACCACGCTATGCCGCTGGCGCGCTCCTCTGCTTTGGCCTGGCGGTCAGCACAAACCTGATCGCACTCCTGGTGCTTCCACTCTATGCCTGGTTTAGCGTGGACCATACCCGCAACCCCTGGCAGGTAGCGCTCGCCTTTACCTGGCGCCTTCTGGCCATGCTGCTGCCAACGCTGCTCCTCTTTTTGCCGCTCTGGAATGGAGCTAACACCTTCTTCGCCTTAACCTCAGCCATCGATATGGCTCACTTTGTACATTCACCGGCAGGCTTCCTGGCCCTGCCCTTACGCGCCCTCTTCACCTGGTTTGCGCAGCTCTCGCACATGCCATCCTATCTCAATCCCGTGGCCTCGGCGGACCTGACGGTACGCGCCTCAGCCACCTTTGTGTTTGTGCTGATCTATATGCGCCAGTTTGGCGAGATCCGCGATGCGCGCCTGGCTGTCAGGCAACCACTTCCTGAGCAATTCACACGTGAAATTGACCCGGAAGGGCAACTGGCAAGCATCGATACACTAGTAAATGGATGGACGATTACCATTTTCTGGTATTTAAGCCTGGTTTCTGGCTGGTTCTGGCCCTGGTATGTCTTATGGCTCTTCTGGGCTGTCGTACTACGTCGTCTCGATCTCTTCTCGATCACAATCCTTATGCTGACGGCGACCGCGTTACTTCTCTACGCGTTCACTGGTTTTAGTCGAGATCCTATTGCTACTTATCAGACTGCCATAATTTTTGGCCTTCCACTCGTCTATCTCTTAATAGCCAGAATCCGGGGTCGCCACGCTCTTGAGTAAGCTTCCTATTAGAAAACCTGAGCGCGAAGCGCTAGCCACGTGAGCGGCGTTGGTTTTCGCATAAGAAGGAAGTGGCTCGCTTGAGGAAGCCAGCCATGCAGAAAGGACCGCAGATCGCATGACCGATGAAGTAAAACAACGCAAGATTGAGCATGTCAACATCGCCCTGGAGCGGGATGTCTCCGCGCCCCAGCAGGCAAACTGGAGCGACATCCGCCTGGTACACCAGGCCTTGCCAGAGGTAGATCTAGATGCCGTCGATACCTCGGTCGAGTTTCTCGGACAACGGTTGCGCTATCCTCTCTTCATTTCATCGCTTACCGGTGGGCATCCCGATGTGCTCACGATCAATCGCAACCTGGCACGCGCCGCTGAAGAGTACGGTCTGGCCCTGGGTGTGGGCAGCCAGCGCGCCGCTATCGTCAATCCCGAGGTCTCTGACAGCTTCGCAGTGACACGTGAACAGGCTCCCCACGCCTTCTTGATTGCCAATATTGGCGCACCCCAACTGATCGCGCAGGAGCGCCACGCACCCTTTACCATTGAACAGGTGCAGCGTGCCACGGCAATGATTGGCGCTAACGCGCTCGCGATCCATATGAATAGCTTGCAGGAGGCGGCACAGCCCGAGGGCGACCGGCGCGCCTTTGGCGAGGTTGAGGCCCTGCGCAAGCTTATTCCACAATTAGAGCTGCCCGTCATCGCTAAAGAGACGGGCGCGGGCGTCAACCGTGAGCAGGCCCTGATCCTGCGTTCCTGCCGTGTCTCGGCTATTGATGTTGGGGGCGCGGGCGGGAGCAGTATGTCGGCCCTGGAGGCCTTCCGCTCACAGTCACGAGGCGATGAGCAAACCATGCGTATCGGGGCACTCTATCGCGATTGGGGCATTCCAACCCCTATCGCGGTCGTCGAATGTGGTGTCGCCCGTCTGCCACTGATCTCTACCGGTGGCGTGCGCAATGGCCTGGATGCGGCGCGAGCCCTCTCGCTCGGCGCGTCCCTGGTGGGCATGGGATTCCCCTTCTTGAAAGCGGCCAGTCAGGGCTATGAGGCGGTCTGCGAACTCCTGCAAGGCTTCATCGCCGAACTCAAAGTGGCGATGCAGTTGAGCGGAGCCGCCAGTATTCAGCAATTACATGAGACGGACGTGGTCGTAACGGGAGAGACGCGCGCCTGGCTCCAGCAACGCGGTTTCGAGGACGAGCTCAGGGGCCTGGCACAACGCCGCTGGAAACGCCTGCGCCCAGGAGAATAATTAAATCAGGATAGTGGGTATGGTATGAGTTGGCAGTCTTTGGCTGCGAACTCATACCATACCCACTATCCTGATTATAAACCTGCTTTTTGTAACTCTTCTGGCGTATTCACATTCACAAAGGAGCGCAAACCGGGATCAACGCGCCGCAGTTGCGCCTCCTCTAAATAATGCACACGCGCTTTCTCCAGCAATGAACGCGGATCACGCCGTCCCGCCCTGAGGCGCTCTTCAATGAGCGGGAGCAGTGCACGTGGATACACAGCCAGCAATACCTGTGGGATCTGCTCAACACGCGGGACGACTATAGCCTCATCAAGCCTCTGAGCAAGCAAGTAGTCGAGCATAGCCGGTTGTACAAACGGCATATCGACTGCGGCGACCAGGGCATGGGTGGCCTCTATTGCCTGTAGGCCGCTATAGAGTCCCATCAAGGGACCTATATCCGCCTCGACATCGGCGACAATGCGTACGCCAGGTAGCACATAACGCCTACCCTGCTCCTCATCACGCGCCACCAGGATCACCTCCGAACAGCGCGTACGCAGGAGAGCGGTCAGGTGTGCGACAAAGGTCTGCTGCTCAGCCTCGACAGGGAAGTGGCCTGGTGACTCACCCGCATGCAATGGAAGCAGCGCTTTATCGCGCCCCATGCGGCGACTTCGTCCCCCTACGAGCAGAATGCCCGCTGTTGTTCTCATCTTTGTGAATGTGCTCTCTTCAAGGGTTGCTTCTTATGCGGAAACCAACGTCGCTCACGCGACTAGCGCTCCGCGCTCAGGTTTCCGAATAGGCACTTAGCGCGAGGCCGCCTTGCGCTTATTTCCTCGGGGCATATACTGCTGACGTGATTTGTATGCATCATAGCCCGCACGCTCCTGCGGATAGCGCTTCACCAGGTGGAACACCCAGACGCCAGCCCAGACCAGCAAGCTCAACAGCCAGAGGTAGCGCCAGAAACGCCAGGCAAAGAAGTAACCATCGAGGTAGACACGCGCGAAGATCAGGGGTAGCCCGATAAAACAAATGACCGCGAACCAGCCCAGGTAATTGTCCAGCATACGCTTCGCCAGGGGCTTGCTCTTCACAAAACGCTTGCGGCCCTCTACTGAGTAGTAAAAAGTGATTAAAAGACCCGCAATACAGAAGATAAGCCAGGGCCAGAGAAAATGAAACGGCTCGGTCCCGGGAAGTCCACCATTGGACCCGGCGGTAACGGGATCCTCGAATAACCAGCGGAACAGGTTGGTTTGCATGAAAAGTTAACTCCTTTATCGTGTATCCACGCCATGCGATGAACTTTATGATAGCATGGATGCCTGTAAGAGTCTAGAGGGCAACCAGGTAGCCCAAACACCCTCCTACCAGCCTTCTTCGCCCCTGCTTGCCCATCCTTTTAGCAAGCCAATTGAAGCCCTCCCCACGCCAGCATATGCCAAACCTGTTGTCGCGGTTATGTCCCTTTCGCTCTCCTGTATTGAGGTAAACCAATTAGCTACGCGTAATGGCTATCACCTGGGCCGATCCACACCTCTTGCGTCTCGTGCCAGCGCCACTTAAAGCTCTGCATATCGAGGGGCGAGCGGGATTTTCCCTTAGGGAGCAGGCGTGGCCACCCCGCGGCGATCCGTTCCAGGGTCTCAGGCCAGCTTCGGATGCCGCTCGACGCATCAGGTGCCTCGACGCTACAGGCCCCTACGGCACAGGCCGCCGCCAGGGTCGACACGGGCTGCATCCCGCGCAGTAATCCCAGCAGGAAACCCGCGATGGTTGCGTCCCCTGCCCCCCTGGGGCTTACAAGCTGCGTTTCAAAGCAGGGTGCCCATAGCTCGCGCTCAGACCAGTTGATCAGGCTGGTTGGTTGAGCGCGTCCCAGGCCCTCCAGCACCTCCGCATTCGCGGTACGCAGGTATAAACCCCGATGTCCACATTTAATACCAACAATTTTCGCGCCAAGTTCCAACAAGGTATCGCTCAATTGTGAGATCACATCAGGCTTGATTTTATCGAGCATACTCCCTTTACCAGATTTCGAGGAGAGCTTGTCAAAGAGAGGGCGATCCAATATAAAAAGAAGATCTTCAATACCAGGCAGAAACACATCTACATATGGCAGGGTACGCGTCAGAATTTCGCGCCAGTTCACCTGACCCGCGGGCGCGCTGGGATCAGGCACACACATATCGAGCGAGGTTGTCACGCCCGAGGCTTTGACGCGCTGGAAAACCTGCGCCAGTTCCGCGCCGTTATCCTCATACATCCGCGCCATCATCGACGGATAGCCAAAGTGGAAGAGCGCGATCTTTGAAAGTATTTCATAACGGACATCTTCCGCGCCAAAGGTCGTATTGCATCCCGCCGAGTGCAGCACCACAGATTCCCCCTCGGGAGGACCCAGCACAAGCGAATAGGCGCTCTCCTCACCCGTCGCAACCACCATACTCTCTACCAGCTTGGAATCATACGAGGACAACAGGCGAAAGATTGCCTGCCCAAAGAGGTCATCGCCCACCTTGCCCATCAAGCCCGTATTGACGCCGAGTTTATGTAAAGCCAGGCCAGTATGCGCGATCTGCCCACCGGCTGCAAGGCCCGCTTTTCCTACCTCAACCAATCGACCGGGAGTCAATGTCCCCACGCCTTCAGACAGAGCCGGAGTAATATCCAGGCAAATATGACCCGCGACAATGATTTCGACATCAAGCGCTAGCTGGGTACTGCTCAGTGGAAATGTCCTGGCTCTCAAACGCTCTTCCTGATCATCTTGCTGCTCTTCATCGTACATAAACATCTATCCTTCCAGGGATTCAACTACGTTGCGGCTGCTTGGGAATCACCTTTACATTTAAACACGTACAACCTTCCCTATGCGCTACCAGTTAGTTTCCCTTTAGTGTGCCTTCACCGACTGCTTAATCGGCATTGGCATTGACATTGGCATTGACATTGGCATTATATAAAGGGAGAAATTATAGTAGACAATCTTATATTTTTCAGAAGGAGCTGCACAATGCGAAGAATTGTGATCCTGGCGGAGGCGGCCTTTACTCTGCACAGAGCCAAGACAGCGACTGGCGTCATCCGGTATAGCAAGGACAAAGTGGTCGCCGTGATTGATAGCACTCACGCGGGCAAGAATGTGGCCCAGGCCCTCAATGTCGCCCTGGGCGAGGATATCCCCATGGTGCGTGATATCAACGAGGCCCTCCAATATGAGCCAGATGCGCTGATGATCGGCATTGCCCCGGTGGGGGGCGCGCTACCTCCAAGCTGGCGCTGGCAGCTCACCACAGCCATAGAGCATGGCCTGGACATCATCAGCGGCCTGCATACCTTTATTTCCGACGACGAGGAGTTGCGCACGGCGGCAGAACAGAAGGGCGTCACGATCTGGGATGTACGCCGTCCCCAGGGGCAACCTCGCGTGGCCAAATTCGCCCCTCACCGCCCTGGCAGCCACACGGTTTTGATGGTTGGCTCCGACTGCTCCGCGGGCAAAATGACGGTGGCCCTGGAACTCGAACGTGTCGCGGCCCAACGCGACCTCAATGGGTCCTTCCTGGCAACAGGCCAGACCGGCATCATGATCTCCAACAATGGTCTCCCCATCGACCACCTCATCAGCGATTTTGTGGCGGGCATGGTAGAGGAACAGGTACTCCAACTGGCCGAGGAGCATGACTGGGTCTTTGTCGAGGGACAGGGTGCGCTTAATCACCCCGGTTATTCTCCCGTAACCCTGGGACTGATCCACGGCTCCGCGCCAGATGCCATGATCTTCTGCCACCTGGCGGGCGCAAAAACCATTGATGGCTATGAGAATTGCCCGCTCCCATCGCTACAACGCCTGATTTCCATCAATGAAGATGCTATCGACTGGATTCGCCAGGATGGCAAGTGCAAAGTCGTGGGCCTGGCACTGATGACAGTTGGGATGAACGATGAGGAGGCACAAGCCGCCATCAAAGCCGCCGAGGAAGAGACCGGCCTTCCCACTACCGACGTCATCCGCTTCGGCGCCGAGAAACTGATGGACGCACTCCAGCAGCACTTCTCCACTCACTAAACACGGGTTATTGAGATAAAAAAGACCTGGCTGGCATGTGCTTCGCACATGCCAGCCAGGTCTTTTTTATCTCAATTAATTCTCTAATACTTCGTCTATCAGGCCGTACTCTACGGCCTGGTGCGCCGTCATATAGTTGTCACGATCCGAGTCCTGGGCGATGCGCTCGACGGACTGGCCAGTATGCTTAGCCAGGAGTTCGTTGAGTTCGCTACGCGTGCGAATAATTTCACGCGCCTCGATCTCGATGTCGGAGGCCTGGCCCGCGATCTCGCCCGAGATCAATGGCTGGTGAATCAGAATGGTCGAGTTGGGGAGAGAGAAGCGCTTTCCCTTCGCGCCTCCCGCGAGCAGGACTGAACCCATGCTCATGGCCATGCCCACGCAGACCGTCGAGACATCCGGCTTGATATACTGCATGGTGTCATAGATGGCCAGGCCCGCCGTGACGCTTCCCCCTGGCGAATTGAGATACAGGCTGATGTCCTGCGAAGAGTCCTCGTGCTCCAGGTAGAGCAGGAGCATGATCGTCTGGTAAGCCACCATATCATCGATAGGCTTGCCGATCAAGATGATACGATCCTTTAACAGCAGGTCTTCAATGCCATAGCTACCCTCGCGCCCCCCGCGATACTCATTGCGAATAGAGGGAATCGAGCGCAAACCCACGCGCTGCACCTCGCGCTGCCACCGGGGATCGTGGGGGTACACAATGCTATCCATGATTTCTACCATATTTGCTGCCTTTCCGCTTACTGCGCCAATTCCTCGCGTGTAATCACTTCGTCGACCAGGCCGTACTCGACCGCCTGCTGCGCCGTCATGTAGCGCCTGCGGTCGGCGTCCTGCATAACCTGGTCGACGCTTTTGCCGGTATGTTCGGCCAGAATCTCGTACAAACTCTGGCGCTGGCGTAGCAGCTCACGGGCGCGAATCTCGATGTCGCTAGCCTGGCCTTTGACCGAGCTTAAGGGCTGATGCAGAACGACCTGCGAGTGCGGCAGGATAAAGCGCTTGCCTTTGGTACCTGCGGCGAGCAGCACAGCGGCCACACCCTGCGCCGCCCCCAGGCAGACCGTCGTGATCTCTGGCTTCAGATAGCGCATCGTATCATAGATGCCCAGGCCATAGTAGAGGTTGCCGTCCAGGGAGCCATGACAGTTTATATACAGGCTAATCTCCTTGGAAGCGTCGTCGCTCTCAAGGTAGAGTAGGACGCCAATCAGGTAGTTAGCGATTTCATCATTGATAAAGGGAGGCACAAAAACAATGCGCTCTCTCAGCAAGCGCGAGGGAACTTCATTGATACGTGCGGATTCTCTGCGATACGAGGCCATATTCTCAATAGAGGGGAATGGCTGCCTTGCTTGCGCGAGGATATCGCCCTCTTCATTGCCGGGAGTTCTCCTGGCTACGTTCATAACGTCTCCTTTGCTTCTCTCATGCAAACCTGGTTCGGCCTGAGTAGTGCAATCCTGTAAGAGGTACATTACATGTTTGATCGTATGATAATTCAAGAATAGATATGTGTCAATATGACTTAAATTGAAGAGAGAGGGAGCGTATGAGCGGGCGGCCACCCACTCATACGCTCCCTCTCTCAATCTTCAATACGAAACTTTAGCGGGGTTTGACGCCGAGGCCGGGTCCCTCGGGGAGGACCAGTTTGCCTTGCTCGACGGTGACGCCGGTATAGGGGTCGTCGTCAACGAGCAGGTTGCCATCGAGGTCCGCGTAGTCGACCAATGGTGTCAGGTGGGCAGCGGCGGTAATGGCAAGCGAGCTCTCGATCATACAGCCAAGCATAATCTTTAAGTCGTGGGCGCGCGCAACATGGATCATCTTCAGGATCTGGGTGATACCATTGCTCTTCATCAGCTTCAGATTGATGCCGTCGACGCACTCGCTCAGGCGAGGAATATCCGTCAGGGCCACGGCGCTCTCGTCCGCGATAATGGGCAGGGGCACATTATCGCGAATCAGCTTGAGGCCTGCCAGATCGTGCGCGGGGACGGGCTGCTCCACAAATTCAATATTGTAGGGCGCAATGGCATTGATATTTTTGATCGCTTCCTTAGGCGTCCAGCCAGCATTCGCATCCACGCGAATGACCGCGGAAGAGACCTCGCGAATAGCCTTGATGATCTCCAGGTCCTGTTTGGTGCCAACCTTGATCTTCAAAATAGGGTAATCCTTGGCGAGCAGCGCCTTCTTGGCCATCTCGGTAGGCGTATCGATACCAATGGTAAAGGAAGTGTAGGGCGTGCGTGCCGGATCGAGGCCCAGGAGTTTATAGAGCGGCACCCCCAGCTGTTTGCCCACAAGATCATAGAGCGCCATATTCACGGCAGCTTTCGCGGCGGGGTTACGACCAATCACCTTGTCCAGGCGGCTCATAATGTCATCGATCACAAATGGATCGTCACCCAGGTTGCCCGCGAAGAGCGAGATACAAGCCAGAACGGTCTCGACACTCTCACCATAGTAGCGGCTGGGCGCGGCCTCGCCATACCCAATATGCTCACCATACGTTAGTTGTACCTCCGCGTTCGCGGCGACATGCTGCACTGAGCGCGCAATACGAAAAGGCGTGGTCAACTTAAGATCAATAGGTTTCGCGTCAATATGGATCATAGGTTCCTCTCTCCTCATCTAATCGGTGGGTCTGCTATATTCTAGCAGCCAGACAAGCCCGATGGAAAGGGTAAAGGGGGAAGAGTAATAGCGAGGTGGCAGCGTTACGCCAGAGCTATGCTATAATACACTACCAATATGACCAAACTGTTAGCCAATGCGCTTTTCTACTCAATCTAGTAAGATCTTATTCCGAAACCCAACACCACTCACGTGACTAGCGCTCCGCGCTCAGGTTTTCGGAGAAGAAGTAAAGGGAATAGTATGCCGACACGAGAAGATGCATATACACTGATGACAAGCCATGTCCAGAATATCAGCCTCCAGAGGCACATGCTCTCGGTTGAGGCCGCTATGCGCGCCTATGCGCGTTCTTATGGTGAGGACGAAGAGTTGTGGAGAATAACGGGACTCCTCCATGACTGCGACTATGAGGAGTATCCCGATCTGCACCAGCATACGCAGGTCGCCGCCGTCTGGCTGGGTGATGCTGGCTACGACAAACGCATTATTTACGCCATCCTGGCCCACAATGATCTCAATCTTGAGACGCATCCGCGCACGGATTTGCTCTCCAAAGCGCTCTATGCCTGCGACGAGGTCACAGGCATGATCACAGCCACTAGCCTGGTGCGCCCAGATAAAAGTATTCATGGACTGGAGGTCTCCTCGGTGCGCAAAAAGATGAAGGCCAAGGGCTTCGCCGCGGGCGTGAACCGCGAGGACCTGGTCAAGGGCGCCGAGGAGCTAGGCGTTGACCTGAATGAGCATATCGCCTTTGTGATTGCGGCCATGTCTGCCGTAGCGGAAGACCTGGGGTTGGCAGGCATAGCCGTTTAACACCTTCACACGTAATAATTATTACACCTTCACACGTATAATTTGTAGGGGCCATGCTTGCATGGCCTTAAACCCATGAGCCAGGCATTCTGCTCGCGGAAGAAGTCCAAGCAAGCTTGGACCCTACAACTGGCTGGCTTACCCAGTAAAGAGCTTTAGGAAAGTCCAGGACTATGCAGCAGCGACGCAAGCCACAACATCAATCACAGCATCTCTTTACCGCTAGTGAGGTCGGTTCCTTTGAATACTGCTCGCTCTCCTGGTGGCATGAGCGCTATGATCCCATGGCTCGGGGTAATGATGATGAGCTTTTCGCGCGTCTGGTGGAACTGGAGGAGGAGCACGATGCACAGGCGCCCTCACTCCCTGAATACCAGGTCATAGAGCAACTCCTGCTACGTCGAGGTGCCTTTGAAGAAGGGAAGGCACAACATCGCGAGCACGCGGAAGAGGTCGCGGAGCGGAAGGAGGAGCGTATCCTGACACCCAATTCCAATGATGCCATGCGGCGCCTGGTGCTCGTCATCGTGGCCCTGGTCGTCCTGGCCCTGGCGCTGATCATTGCCTCAGCCTTTCTGCATTGAGTGATTGGGTTACTAAGCAAGAGGGGGTATTTTGGTGGGGAACATCCTGTTACCAGGAGGTCTGGGACTCTTACTTTTCGCGTTAGCCCTGCTCCTACTCTGGCATAATGAGCGTGTACGCCAGCAAGAGCGGCTACACGAAGAGTACAAACAGGCGCTGGGCCTGCCTGGTGAACTTGTGTATGAGGACGCCGATGGGCAGGGAGAGACGCTCTACTCCAGCAACTATCCTCTCATTGGCAAACCCGATTATATCGTGCAGCATCCCGATGGGAGGCTCATTCCCATTGGGCTGAAACTGACCGTCTCAGGCGTGACACAGCCCCTTAGCAACCACGTTATGCAGCTTATTGCCTACTGCCTGATCCTGGAAGATTACTCAGAGATTCCCCCCACGCATGGCATCGTGCGCTATGCCGACCGTGATTTCACCATCGACTATACACCCGCGCTCCGCAAGAAGGTTATCCGCCTGCTCTCAGACATGGAACAGCGTGGCCCCCAGGATCCCCCACCCTTGAAGACACAGCGCGCCAGCAAGTGCCGGGCCTGTGTCTTTCAACAAATCTGCCCCATTGGCCGAGATAAGTAAGTAGAGCATGTAAAAAAGCAGGTCTAACCCCTTCTCATCCATTGATTGACAAGCCTTCTATAGAGGGACTACACTAGCAGCAGAATCACCTACTGGTCCGATATGGAGGGGTTGCCCCTTATAAAAAGTGAGAACATATCTATGGGTACATTTCATGAAGTAGTGGAGTTGAGTGGACATATTATCGACTCCTGGTCGCTTCCACGCGCCTGGGATACTATTATGGATCGCGGTGGGAACTTCACCGTCCAGGAAATTAGCATCGGGAAGCAGAAGTCAGAGTCAAGCTATGCGCGTTTCCAGGTTGAGGCTCCCGATCCCGAAACGCTAGAACTTATTATCTCAGAGCTACAGCAGTTTGGAGCCATTCTGGTTGATGCTCAGGATACCCAGACCGAGATGGTCACCCAGGATGGCGTCTTGCCACCCAATTTCTATTCGACGACCAATCTGCCCACGCAGATCCGCATTGGTGGCAAGTGGGTCCTGGTAGAGAATATCGAGATGGACGTGGTGGTGGTGGTCGAGGCTGAGAAACAGCGAGTCTACTGCAAACCCATGCATGAGGTGAGCAAGGGCGACCAGGTCGTCGTTGGGCACAAAGGTATTCGCGTACAACCCTACGAGCGCGAGCGTGGGCATGAGACCTTTGCCTTTATGCAAAGTGATGTCTCATCCGAGCGCGCCAAGGTCCTGGCCATCAAAAATATCGCGCGCCAGATGCACGAGATACGCGAGCGGGGCGGCAAGATCCTCTTCGTACTTGGGCCCGCCGTAATCCATACTGGCGCGGGCCGCTATGTGGCCGAGTTGATTCGTCGCAACTATATCCACGCCATCTTTGGTGGCAACGCCATCATTACGCACGACATTGAATCCGCACTCTTTGGTACCTCCCTGGGCGTCAACCTGAAAACGGGCGAGCAGGTCGAGGGCGGGCATCGTAACCACCTGCGCGCCATTAACTCCATGCGCGGCGTCGGCTCGCTTGAGAAAGCGATTGAGATTGGCCTGCTGCGCGAGGGTATTACCTATGAGGCGGTGACACGCGGCCTTCCCCTGGTGCTGGCGGGCTCTATCCGCGATGATGGCCCAATGCCTGGCGTCATCACAGATATGCCGGTCGCGCAGCACCATATGCGCGAGGTCGTCCAGGATGTCGATATGACGATTATGGTTGCCTCGATGCTCCACGCCATCGCCACGGGTAATCTCCTGCCCGCACGTGTGCGTACCGTCGTTGTCGATATCAATCCAGCGGTTGTGACCAAGTTGGCGGATCGCGGCACCTTCCAGGCCGCGGGGCTGGTCACGGATGCAGAGCTCTTCCTGCGCGAGCTCCTCGAATCTATCAACCAGTTGGAAAAAGAACTGGCTTAAACAGGTTGTTAGTGAGGCGGGGCACATGCGGCCGCAGAAGGCCTCGTCCCACTAACAATCTGTTATATCTGCTCTCGACGGCTCGCCCGTTCCGCCAGGTCACGCATTCTCTCAGCCTGGCGGAAAAGCGCATCACAGAGTTCCTGTGGCTCACGTACAATAAAGGGGCAACACAAACCCGCCAGGTGATACGCCATCCAGTCGAGGTCATCATCATAGCACTTAAATAAGACCTGCCGCTCCTGGCCCTCCACCTGCTCCAGTAGGGCCATAGTAGGCGAGACTATACTTTGGGCCTCCTCTAACGTCGCCTCCAGCACAACTTCGATATACCAGCGCGCAGGCGTCATAGGAATGCCCCTCGTGACATACTCAAGGCAGTTAAAACCTGAAGGGCGCGTAAAGGGCTTATCACCCATACAGGCCTCTAACACCCGGTCCAGGCGAAAACTGCGCAGGTCCTGGCGCAGGTGGCAATAGCCAACCATGTACCAGTAGCCCATGCGATAGACCAGGCCATATGGGTCTACCTCGCGCTCAGAAACCTCGCTCTTGAAGGCCTGATAGCTCAAAAAGACGCTCTGCTCAAGTTGGGCCGCCGTTGAGAGGACAGAGATGACTTCAGCCCGCGCCACACCCTTAGCGTTCAGGCTCTGGAACTCCAGGGTGTTCTGGAGGGCTTGCATTTGTCCACGCAGTTCCAGGGGTAAGACACGCTCAACTTTGGCCGCGACCCCTTCAACCGCGGGCGTCGCCTCGGCCAGCCCCAGTTTACGCGCGGCAAAGAGTCCCAGCGTTAGCGCCAGGGCCTCATCATTGGTAAACATCAATGGAGGAAGCTTGAAGCCTGGGCGGAGATGATATGCGCCGTAGCGCCCACGCCCACCTTGCACAGGAATGCCCATGCTCTGCAACATCGTGACATAGCGCCGAATGGTGCGCACATCTACCTCCAGGCGTTCCGCCAGTTCGGGGCCACTTATGCGCGCACGCGATTGCAATAATTCGAGTACCGTCAGGACGCGTGTCGTGGGAAAGTACATGTGCCTGTTCCTTTTCTCAAGATCTTTTGCCAAGCTAGAGCCAATCAGGACTTATTATACCCGCTTTTGAAGGTATACTCAAAGATAAGGCACTATTAAGCCAACACAGGCGATACATTTTCTAAGACAGGGTGGGATCACACCATGACGACTATTCATATCTCACGCGAGCATGCGCAGCGTTTCCTCACCAGCTACCACTTTCGTCCAACCGACCTGGCCGGGGTCTTTGAGCGCCTGGGCACGGTCCAATACGATCCGCTAAACCCGGTTGGACGCAATCCCGATCTCGTTTTCCAGGCTCGCATTCCAGGCTACCAGGTTGACGACTGGCAGCACGCGGCCTATACCCAGCGCATGGTTTATGACGCCTGGGATAAACAAGCCTGTTTGGTCCCCATAGGGGACTGGCCTCTGCGCGCCACTATCCGCGAGATGTACCGCCCATATCATGATCGCGAGATCCTGGATCTTGATCCCGAGACCCCCGAGAGGATTCTGGCCGCGATGGATGCCAATGGTCCGCTTTCATCGCTCGAGTTTGAGGATCGCTCACGCATGAGCGACGCCAATTCGTGGTATGGCTTGACCAAAGCCAAGCGCGCTCTGCGCTCGATGTGGGTCTGCGGCCTGATCCTCACCCACCACCGCCGCAATGGACGCCACTATTATGATCGACCCGAACGCGTCATCCCCGATATGCACTTTCAGACGCCAGCGCTACTGGACCGCGAGGCCTATCACCGCTGGATCATTGGACGGCGCTTCCAGGCGGTTGGCCTGCTGCGCCCCAATGCTGAACCTGCGATCTGGAGCGCCTGTGGCGATGCCGCAACGCGCAAGGCAGCTATCGCGCACCTGGTCGCCGAGGGCTTGCTCACCCATGTCAAAGTCGGCGAAAAGGAATGGTCCTACTACCTGCCTACAAGCGCTCTCCCATTGCTTGAGAACGCCGCGAGCGAGGCGCACGCGGAAGAGATGCGCTTTCTGGCTCCCCTCGACAGCCTGCTCTGGGACCGCAAGGGCGTGCTGCAACTCTTCGACTTCAACTATATCTGGGAGGTCTACAAGCCCGCACCACAACGTCGCTGGGGCTACTATGTCCTCCCCATCTTCTACCGTGACCGCTTCGTGGCACGTATTGACTCGCGCCTGGAGAAAGGCTCCTGGACAATTGCCAACTGGTGGTGGGAGCAAGACATCACTCCAGATGCCACCCTCCTGGCAGCCCTGACCAGAACCTCATCACGCTTCCTCCACTACCTACACGCCCAGGAGATCGTTGTCAACGAGACCATTGACAGTCCAACCCGCCAGGCCCTGCTGGCCGGTGCCAGAACCGCGCTCGTAGAATAGCGTGGGTAATGTGTGAGTGGGGAACTGGCTTTGCCAGTTCCCCACTCACACATTACAGGGTAGCTGCTTTTTATTTCTATTAATTATCAATTTCACTCAACTAAAAATTCAGCCTTTTGTCCCTGCCTCTGGACAATGAGCGTTTCTTCGTCTAAAATAACTCAGGCGTCAAACACTGGGTTCTCGTGCAGGCAACATGTACGACTTTTCCCCGTGGAACCCCAAAGAATGAGCATACAAGTAGACTGAATCTAGAAGAACGATAGACATGCAGCAAGACGAAAACGCTTCTCATACATCTACGCCACGACCCGAGCGCGAGAAAACGCTGGTTGCCCTCTCCTCGGTAGGGGCCGCCATCGGTCTGACAAGCTTTAAGCTTATTGTCGGCCTGATGACGGGGAGCCTGGGCATTCTGGCGGAGGCTGCACATTCAGGACTGGACCTGGTTGCGGCCTTGATGACGCTCTTCGCTGTACGTATCGCCTCCCAGCCCGCCGA
The DNA here is from genome assembly GCF_016587415.1 of Ktedonobacter sp. SOSP1-85. GTDB lineage: Bacteria > Chloroflexota > Ktedonobacteria > Ktedonobacterales > Ktedonobacteraceae > Ktedonobacter. The sequence continues at coordinate 2,313,653 of NZ_BNJI01000001.1, forward strand.
CGAGGATCATCACTATGGACATGGGAAGGTAGAGAACCTCTCCGCCTTTATAGAGGCGCTTCTGCTTATTGGGACCGCGCTCTGGATTATTTACGAGGCGGCTGGCCGCTTGCTTTTCCAGCAGGGGCATGTCGAGGTGAGCATCTGGGCCTTTCTGGTTATGCTGACCTCGATTGTCGTAGATATCACACGCGCACGCGCCCTCATGCAGGCGGCGCGCAAGCATGGTAGCCAGGCACTTGAGGCCGACGCCTTACACTTCAGCACCGACATCTGGAGTTCAGCAGTGGTGGTGATCGGGCTGGGAATCGTCGCGCTGGCGAACTACCTGCACCTGCCAGGCTGGCTAGGCCAGGCCGATGCCGTCGCGGCCCTGGGCGTCTCTGGCATCGTGATCTGGGTCAGCACGCGTCTGATACGCGAGACCCTTGACGCCCTGCTCGATAAGGCCCCAGGCGAGTTAGCACCCAAACTACAGAGACAACTGCGCGCCCTGCCCAACGTCCTTGAGGTACGCCGCACCCGCATTCGCCGCGCAGGCAATAAGCATTTTATGGATATTGTGATTGCAGCCCCGCGTACGCTGCCCTTCGAACAAACGCACGTCTTGAGCGAGGTGATTGAGGAACAAGCCATCGAAGCGACGCGCGAAGCCTCGCCACAGAGCGAATATGATGTCATCGTGCATATCGAGCCTATTGCATCGCCGAATGAAAGTGTGGCAGACCAGATTCGCTACCTGGCCGAACTTCAGGGAATTCACGCGCATAATATCCATGTGCGCAAGGTCAATGGCGAACTCGAAGTCGACCTGGATGTAGAGGTACAGACTGATATGACGTTGCGCGAGGCCCATACCAAGGCCTCCCACTTTGAGCGGATAGTTATGGAGCATAACGCACCCCTCCGCCGCGTCACCACGCATATCGAGGCTCCCGACAACACCATTGCCTACCGCCAGGAGGTCACGCACGCGAACCAGTCGCTGCAAACAGACATCACACGCATCGCCGATAGCATTGTGGGGCCGGGTCGAACACACGAGGTACGTCTCTACCAGAGCCAGAGGGTCACGCACCACATGCCTATGCAAGAGACGCAGAGCGGCGGCACAGCGACCCTAACGCTGGCGCCACCCGAGGCACTGGATGTCACATTGCATCTTACCTGCGAGGCCCACACCCCGCTCAGCCAGGTCCACACCTGGGCCGAAGAGACCAAGCGTGCGCTACGCCGTGCGCATCCCTACCTGGACACTGTAACAATTCATACTGAACCCCCAGAAGAGTAAGAAAAGCCAGAGAGGAGCCGCGTGTTGCACGACACGCGGCTCCTCTCTGGCTTTGTGACTTGTTTCTGAAGTTGTGGGCAATAAAAAACCGACTAGAATATAGTCGGAGTATTTGATGCGGGGTAAGATGGCGGAGGAGGCGGGATTCGAACCCGCGAAGGCTCATCACCTTACACGATTTCCAGTCGTGCTCACTAGACCACTATGAGACTCCTCCAGGATAAGCGGAGAGGGCGGGATTCGAACCCGCGAGGGCTATTAACCCTACCGCTTTTCGAGAGCGGCACATTCGACCACTCTGACACCTCTCCGCCACGCAGTATAACACATCTTCCCTGCCTTGACAAGCACTTTTAGAGCGGATTTATTCTTCGTTTAACTCGCCTTGCTCATATAACCAGCGAGCAAATTGGATATGACAATCTTCAGCCATGCGCTGGCGCATCTCCGTATTCTCATACAAATGCTCACGCATCCTGATGAGCTTTATGGCTTCATCCCAGAGGAAGCCCTGCTCTAACAAGGCATGCAGGAGGACCTGCTCACGCGCAATTTCCCTCGCCGAGACCTCAGGGTCCATCGCTGGGGAGTGCCTAAGCCCCTCGTGAGGCTGTTCATAAAAATCACCACCCATTGATGGATCATGTGAATTCGACATATGCATTTTCTCCTTGTTATATTGCTTCCTTCTTTTTAACCTGGTGTGCAAGTCTTTCCTGCCGCCTACGGCGGCAAAAGGGGGAAGAATTTGGGGACACCCCAAACCCCGCCAGGGGCGCTACCCCTGGACCCCGCTCTCATCAAGGTGCTACTCTAGCTTTCCTTATCGGCATTCTACACCTAACTTTATAGTCCCTAGAGAGGGATATGGCTTAGGGACTTTTGTTGCCCAAACCAGGGACTAGAGTCAATGTCCCTCTGCCACTCATCGCTACTACACTTTATGTACCAAGAGCAGAAGAAGGAGAGCGCAGAAAGAGATTATTTCTGCTGAAAGGAGTGGCAATAAGCCCATGCAGGCAACGGCTACCTTGAGTGAAATCTGGGAAAGATACCAGGAACATAAAAGCTCAGAACTCCGGAATGAGTTGATTACTATGTACGCGCCTCTCGTACGTCTCGCGGTTGGCCGCTTAGGCATCCCTCCAACCAGTATCATGGATAGCGAGGATCTCATCGGCTATGGCATGATCGGCCTCATCAGCGCGATTGACCGCTACGATCCATCACGAGGGGTGCGCTTTGAGGCTTTTGCTACTCCTCGCATTCGTGGAGCCGTGATTGACCAGATCCGCCAACTGAACTGGCTTCCTCGTTCATCCGTTTCACGTATCCGCCAGATCGAACGGACTCACGCCGAGCTGGAACAGCAATTGGGACGGCCCGCGAACGAGGCAGAGGCCGCTAAGGCACTGGATGTCAGCGTGGAACGCTATCGACAGATGCTCACGGAGATGAGCGTCTCGGTGCTTTCACTGGATGCCCCGCTGGGATCAAGCACTCAGGAAGATGAGAGCGCCTCCCTGGGTGATATGCTAGAGGATGAGAGTCAGCAAGATCCCGGTGAAGAAGTTGAACGCGAAGAGCTAATTCAGGCCCTTTCTACAGCCCTCCAGCATCTCCCGCCACGTGAACAGCTCTTGCTCTCCCTCTACTACAAGGAAGAGCTAACCATGAAGGAAATCAGTCGTATAATGAATGTATCGGAGTCTCGCGTCTGTCAGCTACGTATGCAGGCCCTTGTACGGCTCCGCTCGACCTTGGGCGCCTATCAGACGGGCGAAACAGCTCCCAGCAAGGAGCAAGGGAAAGCAAAGAGCGAGGGCGAAACGCAACCCGTATATGCCTACCACCATTCGGGTGGGAAACATCATATGGAGACGACGCGCACACACTAAAAAGGGTAGGCGTGAGCGTCATATTCACAAACAGTAATTCTCGTAGCGACCCGAGTTTCCACCGTTTTTTCTCCTAATGAAGGCGTCTGGGTTGTCGATAACAATGTGTAGATAAAGACACCCCGAGGGGGTTAGCGGTATAATGAGAGTACCCTCTCAGTAACGCGACGGAGAGAATATTATGAATGCTCGTTTTGAGCATGAATATGTAGAGCACAAACGGCTTGAAAATCGGGTCATATCCTATACGACATGGGAGGCACCTGTCCATGAAGCCTTTCCATGCCACCCACAGCAGATAATCTTTCATACGGCCCCAAACCGTGCAGTCGTTCTCTATAACCTGCCCACCTATGAAGAAGGGGGTCAAAGACGCACTGAGCGCATTCTAGAACTTCAGGCACAAGTTCAGAATGGTACCTACATCGTAGAGAGCATGGTTGTAGCAGAATGTATACTGAGAAATGAAACTTATCTCGTGTAAGTTTATATCGATGAGCAGATTGTGCGAACGATACCCATTGTCTACGGGCCTTGCGTTTGAAACTGGCAATGGTAAGGGCACATCGTGACTTGCCATTTTACTAATGCGGCGCCCTCACGCACACGCATTGAGAAGCCTCGCAGCGCAGGGACGCCTGGAATTTGCTTCTGATGAAGGGAGCTATGCATGCTTGTATTGCGACGAAAAGTTGGCGAAAGTATAGTGCTTGCTGGTGTAATTAACATTTCGGTGCTGGCTGTTGAAGGCGAGCGCGTCAAAATTGGGATTAGCGCTCCTCCAGATGTTAGCATCGTGCGCGAGGAGCTGCTACGATCTGTGCCCGAGACACCCGTACAGAATTCTTCCCCCCTACAGCAACGCTAGCTCTATTACGTGGACCGCATACACAAGGAGGAGGTAGTGTAGAAGAGCTTTCTTCTGCACTACCTCCTTTTTCTTTTTGCTAGTCCGCGTGACTCCTCGCGCCTGCGGCGCTCGCAAGGATAAATGCTATGCTGCGCCCTGGCAGCCTCCGGCTGCCAGGGCGCAGCATAGCACTTATCCGAACTTGCAACCCACACTTGTCATATGTAGACGCGTACTTTAGTAGCGTCGGGCCTCCACGTGGCCATTGGCCTGCTCAAGGGTGGTTTCAGGCCCCTTCTGCGCGCCAGCCAGCTCCTGGATAAAGGCTTCGGTCATGTCGCGGGCGATGTCGTCTGAGTACTGGACTGATGGTGACTTCATCAGGTAGGCGCTGGGTGCCTCTAGTGTGCCGCTGATGCCATTATCCATGGCAAGCTTCACCAGGCGCACGGCATCGATAACAACGCCTGCGGAGTTGGGCGAATCCCAGACCTCAAGCTTGAGTTCGACGTTCAAGGGCACATCGCCAAAGGTTCGACCCTCCAGGCGGATATAGGCCCATTTGCGGTCGCTAAGCCAGGCCACATAATCGGAGGGACCGATATGCACATTGTCTCCTCCCAGCTCATAGTCAAGCTGGCTGGTGACTGCGTTGGTCTTGCTCTCTTTCTTGGACTCCAGGCGCTCGCGCTCCAGCATGTTATAGAAATCGGTGTTGCCGCCGACATTGAGCTGCATGGTGCGCTCAAGCTTGACACCACGCTCACGGAAGAGGCGCGCTAGCTTACGATGCACAATAGTGGCACCAACCTGGCTCTTGATATCATCGCCAATAATCGGCACTCCGGCCTCTTTGAAACGCTGCTGCCAGTACTCCTCGCGGGCGATAAACACTGGAATGCAGTTGACCATACCCACACCCGCCTGCAAGATCTGCTCAACATACCACTTGGTTGCTGTCTCAGAGCCTACTGGCAGATAGTTAATGACCACATCGGTCTTGGTATCCTGAAGAATTTGCGCGATATTAGCGGTTGAACCAGGCGCCTTTGTGATCACTTTGGACAAATATTTTCCCAGGCCATCATGCGTCATACCCCGGTACACTTTGGCATTGAGGTAGGGAACATCCGCGAAACGATAGGTGTTATTGGGTTCCTGGTAGATGGCCTCGCTCAGGTCCTTGCCAACCTTGTTGGTATCGATATCAAAGGCCGCGGTAAACTCAATATCTCGGATATGATAACCACCCAGGTTGACATGCATCAAGCCCGGGATAAAATCATCTTCTTTGGCATTCTGGTAATATTGGACGCCTTGCACTAGAGAACTGGCACAGTTCCCAACACCAATGATGGCAACGCGCACTTTGCGATTATCCGCCATGTACTCACTCCTTCATAATGTATACTCTGAAACGCCCTCTTCTTTATGGTAAAGAGCAAGAAAAAAACCTTGAACAGCAACCTTTCAGGCAAGAAGGTCACCATTAAGAGAGAACATTTTTCGTGAGAAATTTTATTCCCAATAATAGGGAAATTAATTACCCATTTCGATTTCTGGCGGATATACCCAAAAAGTTGTAGGGTCCATGCTGGTATGGACTCATAACCTGACCCATGCAAGATGCACACCATATAGGTCGCATTTCACATAGCGAGGCTTTGAGTCCATGCCAGCATGGACCCTACAACTTGCTATTGTTGGAAGAAGGCCAGGGTTGCGCGCACGCCCTCCTCAAAGGAGACCTCTGGCTTCCAACCCAGGAGGCGCTCAGCCTTGCCACAGTTAAATTGCGATTTATAGAGGTCGCCAGGACGCTTGGGAGCGCGCACAATCTCTGGTTCATAGCCAGTAACCGCGGCTAGCGTCTTATAAATACCGTTGACCGAGACCGCCTCACCCGTGCCGATACAAAAAATCTCGTTATCGCCACGCGTAAGAGCCTGCACATTGGCGCGAGCCACATCGGTCACATAGACATAATCTTTACTCTGCTCGCCATCCCAATCGATGCGCACAGGCTGGTGCGTTAAGAAGCGCCTGGCAAAAATAGCGATGACGCCCGCCTCACCATTCGGGTCCTGGCGTGGACCATAGACGTTGCCATAACGCAGAGCGGTATACGTCAAGCCATTGTCCTCATGCCAGTAGCGCAGATAGTGCTCAGCAACCATTTTGGTGATGCCGTAGGGCGACTCTGGACGCTGCATTACATCCTCGTCAACAGGCAAACGCGTAGGCGTGCCATAGGTCGCACCCGAAGAGGCAAAGATAATCTTACGCGTTCCCACACGGGTACAGTTATTCAGGATAGAAAGTAAACCAAAGACATTCACGTGCGCATCGAGTTTGGGGTCCTTTGTGGAAACGGCTACGCTGTGCTGGGCGGCCTGGTGACACACCACCTCGGGCTTTACTGCATCAAAAATATGGGCCAGGGACTCTTCATCGGTAATATCGGCGCGAAATAATTGTGCATGTGGATTGAGGTTTGCCAGGTTGCCACCCCCATGCGACCAGAGATTATCGACCACCGCCACCTCGTGGCCCGCGGCAATATAGTGATCAACAATATGTGAACCAATAAAACCAGCTCCACCCGTGACCAGTATCCTCATGTTGTTAAACCTTTCTGACAAGTATAGCTCTAAGGCACAGTTCAATCGCACCGCCGGAGAGAGGGGATAATGTAGAACATCATGCTTGTATACAAGACATGTTCCAGGTTATTATAGTCACTGGAGCGGCTTTATTTCAACATCCCTACAACCATACACTTTGGAGTTCATGCTTACTTGTCAGAATAGGATAGATCGTCAAACCAGTTTCCTGCTGTAAACGGCTCAGGGCGGCCTCATTGCGGGGGTCAGCCATTGCGACCGTCAAGACATCGTCTTCACAGCCAAGGGGATAACACTGAAGCTCTTGCGCCAATTGCTTGCTTACCAGGTTCCGCACCTGCATTGGGAGGTTGCCTGGAAGCGAGGAAAGATAGGGAACACCCATACGTTGAGCCAGGCGAGCAAGGTCATCAGGTCCAGATGGAGAGGAGAGAGCCTCATGTGGATGCAGAAGTTGCCGTTGATAGAACTGAAAGGAACGCGATGCCTGTCGGAGTTCACTTAAAGCCAGTTGCACCAGTTGTCCGCTTCGTTGTGGTGCATCTGGCAAGGCCCTCAGGCTGCTTTGCATAGCCATGGGACCCTCACCCGTGTCCAACTCCTGCTCATGCACATGCCAGAGCAGCGCCTGCCATAGGCGCTCCTGGACGATGCGCGCGCCCTCCAGCCTCGCCCCAGGCAGTAGAAAGTAGCAGCTTGCCCCTAACACAAAGACCTGGTCTGTCTTGCGCACAAACGCACGTACACGCTCCACGAGAGCATGTGTGCCGTTAGCAGCTTGCTCGGCTTGCTCAAACTCAAACGTAAACGAGACCAGCGCCATTTCCCTCTGTTCACGCTGCCAGAGCGCCAGTACCGCATCCTCCAACTCGTGTAACGCTCCAAGATCTGCATATGCATATGCATTCATAGATGGCGGGTATACTAGTCTGGACGCCCCCTGATCGCGCATGCTATAACTCCTCTACCCTCTGAATTCTTGCATGGATACATGCCGACATAAGCATACCGTAAGAGGCTGGACATCGAACAGCGAAACAGGTTGTATTTGCGTTAAAAGTTTTCCCTGTTGGTTAAGATCAGTATATTCACTCTGTTTTACCCGCGGGTACGTTCTGATACCGCAGCAGGCTCAAGGCGCGCTGTAAAGAGACAGCCTGCATAATTAAGAAATCATTTCTTTGTAACAATTGGAGGAGCACCAGGGCCTGAACATGCTTACGCGCGGGAAGTGTCTCAACCACTTTAGGAAAGGTCTCCTCTAACATGTTGATCGCTACCTGCAAAAAGCTTATGAGATCTCTATCCAGGTACTGCAACGTATCAGGGGCCAGGCCACTCTGGCCCAGGATGGATAGAAAAACAGGTTGGCGTGTATACACGTCGAGCCAGCCCTTCATAGGTATTACCAGGTCATGCCCAGCCCGCCGGGACAGAGCCGTAGCCTTCTCAGACTGGGAACGAGCAAGCGTCTGCTGCCCCTGCTGGGGCTCCGGCAAACGCTCAACTTGATCGAGCATCATCGTAAGAATAGTATTCAGCATATGAGCCCAGGGCAACAGGCGTACGCATTGCCCCTCAATCTCGCGCAAACGTTGCCAGCACTGATAGCGAAGCGCGAAAATCTCAACACTCTCGCGCGTCTCCCCCACCTGGCCGCTCTGGGCCACCGCCGCTGGCATTCGCAATTGCGCTAATGCTGGTATATGATGCTGATAGAGGGCCTGCATCGTAACGAGGAGATGATAGACACACAACTGCAAGGTCTGAAGACTACTCCCCTGTTCAGTAGTGTACGCACAGTACACCTGTAAGGGGGAGAGCAAGGTTTGTACTAAGCGTTGAACAGTTTCAACCTTAAATTGCCCATTTGCCATCGAGGATGATACCTCCTGCTGCCCCATCTCCACCTCCACATCCTATTTTTACTAATACCATTACTACTATTGTACTTGATACAGCTTACATCTGTCACGCCTTTCTCTTCTCAAAAAACAGAGTTGCGCCAAAGTCATTCATTTCAGCTCGCAAGCTCGCCGAGGGTAGGAGGGAAGGGCGTGTGGCACGTGTATTCGCTCGTGCCACATGCCCTTCCCTCCTACCCCTGAGCGCCGCAGGCGCGAAAGTAGAAGCGAAGAAGACTTGACACAGTGCATTTGGCGTATCACAATGAGGAGTGCAAACCGCTTGCGACGGAAGAATTCGTACGCGAACAGCTTCGTCGCTTACGTTAGTATTAGTAGGCTTGCTAATGCTGCCTACCGGGCAGAGCGGCACCTGTTCATAGAAGAATTTAGTAGCAGAAGTAGCAAAGAATTTTGAAGAATAACATGCAACCACCCATTCATTCAGCACCACCCTCAACCCACTCACTGCTGCATGTAGACCAGCTAGCACAAGACGCGGCTCCCGTCGATAACGGCGTGGACATGTCGCCAGAGCAGGCTGCACGAGCCGCCGAACGCGCACGCTTGCGTCAGGGCGTGATGCATGTGCGTATTCGTAATTTCTATTGCACGCTCGAAGAGATCTTCGATCCAACCTTACGCGGTTTGAGCTTTGTCATCGGGACCGGGAACGGACGCCCAAATGAACCCGGGCGTGTCATTGATGCCTCGCCGGCAGCCGTACGCCTGGGCATTATTCCCGGTATGCCGCTACGACGCGCGCACCGGATCGCTCCCCGAACGCGTTTCTTGCCTGCCTCCAATGAACGCTACCAGCCCTATTTACAAAAGTTACGCGAGCGCTACCGCGCCTATTCGCGCATCATTGAATCCCTCCCCCTGGCCGACGTCTTTATCGACCTGCGCGGATGCGAACTGGCGTTTGATTCGCCTGTGACCCTGGGCGAGCGCCTCTGCGCTGAAATCGCAGAGATGGGCCTTACCGCACAGATCGGCATCGCCAATGGCAAGGCCATCGCCGAACTAGCGGCACTTATGAGCCGGCGCGATGGACGCCAGGGCGTACTTTATATTCCACCCGGGCGTGAAGCATCGTTCGTCCAGACGCTCCCGCTCTCGATGCTGCTCCAACTGCGCTCAGCAGGAACCGGCATTCCCGGCGCACTCCCCGAATTAGCAGAAACAAATGAGGCCAGCCGCGCCCACACACCCGATATCGAGGGGAAAAGCGAGCAAGCCGATCCCATCGCGGTCGCCGAGATGCTTGCGCACCTGCGTGACTTTGGCATTACGACCTTTGCCCAGATCGCCACTTTGACTGAAGATGGGCTTGCACGTCGCCTGGGACGCCTGGGAGGCTGGCTCTATCATGTCGCGCAAGGAGAAGATATCAGCCTGGTGATTCCCGATGTGCCACCCCTCAGCCAGAATGCCCGCATCCGCTTCCATCATGCTGCAGATGCCGATGAAGCCTGTGCCGCGGCGCGCAAGCTCGCCAATTATCTCAGTGATCGCCTGCGCGAGCAACGCCTCAAGGGACAGTCGATTGCCCTGATACTCTGGCCCTATCGACCCCAGAAGCGTGAGACTCGCAAGCTGGTTATGGGGGACGATGGCGAAGAAATGGCCGTCACGACAGCCGAGGAGTCCGTAGGGGGGCAAATGCTCCTCTCGCGCCATACCGATGACGCCGATGTCATTGCTCACCACAGCCTGATGCTCTTCGCTCACTATCACCGGGAGGGGCACCGCTACCTCCAGGTACAACTGCGCATTGGGGACATCATCTCAGCACTCCCCACCTACTATCCACCAGCCGTCCGCGGACGCGGACGCCCCACGCGTAAACTCTCGCGCTAAATTGCCCGACGCTGCTAAAGCACGCGTCTACATATAATGGTACGGGAATTCGCGCCATTATATGTAGACGCGTGCTTTAGCAGCGTCGTCCCTATACGCCTGCCCTGCCCTCATGCCAGACCAAAAGCCATGATTTGAAACATGCAGGTAAACTGATACGTTATAGTTATGGCAAGGAATATCCATACGTGCATACGTACAAAGAAGAGAGATGTGTGCCACAAGTGAACGATGATGCAGAGAAACAATCTGCCTCTGAGCAGAACTCATTCGAAGCCAGTACGCAACAAGTAATTCCAGATCAGATTGAGGAGAGTAATCTAACAACTCTCGATCAGCAGGGAGAAGAGAAAGAGGCTGATACCAGTTCTCCAACTGCGTATGCAAACACATCTCTGCCCCTCCCCAGCACGCCTCTGCCTACTACGGTGACTCTAGCAGAGGCAATGCAAACCCATACAGTGGAGGAGCCACAGGAGACCAGTGAGAGCGCCAGTAGCTCAGGTGAGCATATCAAAGAAGATATCTCTGCTTCGCCCGAAACACCACAGCCAACGGCCGAGGAAGTTACAACAACTGAGGTGATGCCTGAAAGTCCTTCAGCCTCTAAAGAGGATACTTCCAATGCCACAGAGAAGGCAGCAACCACGTCTGGGGAACCTGTAGCCGCCGCTGCCACTACTCCATTGTCACCTCTTAAGCCACAAGTATGGGCAGCGAGGCTTCACCTATCGATATTTCAGACCCTGACCCGGCATCAGAAGCTCTCCCTGGGCCTGCGTCTCTTGCTGGTCTTCAGCATCCTCGCCCCCCTGGCTGGCGGAATCGTTTATGGTCTCAGTGGTCTCTCGACATACAATGCTCTGCGCGCACACGCCAACCAGGGTATTCAGCATCTGCAAAACGTCAAGAGCCTGCTTTCAGGTTCGACCTCGCAGAATCCCGCCCAGAAGACGCCCAACCTGCTCAATCCGCAGCGAATCCAGCAGGCGCAGGAGGAGATCAATGCCGCACGCATGGACTTTACCTCGGCCCAGCACATTCTCGATGACTCATCGCTGGTTCATCTGGTAGAGACAAACTTCTCATCCTATCAGCAACAAATTGTCGCCGCACGCCAGGCGCTACGCATCGGCGTTGAAGCAACCTATATCGGCAATGATGCCCTGACCCTGGTCAGCAAGCTCGCACCCAAATTGCATACGCCACTCCTGGGAAACACCAAAGATCCGCTCTTTACCTCTACGGATATTACGCAAATTCAGCAGACGCTCAACCAGCTTCAACCGCGCATCGACCGTATCACGACAGAGGCACAACAATTACAGATCAGCGCACTCCCCCTAAGCGATAAGCAACGCGCCCAGGCCCAGCAATACCTACAAATGCTCCCTCAATTGAAGCAGGGCTTCTCGCTCCTTGAAAGCCTGGCAGGCGTTGCTAACTGGCTACTTGGCGTCAACACACCACGGACCTTTCTCCTGCAAACGATGGATCGAGGCGAGTTACGCGCAACCGGTGGTTTCAATGGACAGTATGCCGAGGTAACCGTTACGGGTGGGCGTGTCTCGCCTATTACACTGAAGGATATCGGTCTGCTTGAGTATGCGCCAGATACCCCCACCAGCGGTCAGCCAGCGCCCGAAGCCTATCGCTCCTGGTGGCCATTCGATAACTGGGGCATTCGCGACGCCAATCTCTCCGCGGACTTTCCCACCTCGGCGAAGATCGTCACGAATTTGTATCATACCGAGGTCAAACGCGATATCGATGGCGTCATTATGTTCTCGCCTTTTATGATTCAGCGCGTACTCGCCGTCACGGGTCCCCTGACCATTAGCGAGTATAACGAGACCGTCACCTCGCAAAATCTGGAGGAACGCCTGCATTACTACCAGCTTGATAACGCGGGCATTCGACGCAGCGAGCTTATCGAGCACGTTGAAGATCCTGCTCAGGCGCGTAAGCTCTTCACCAGTCGCGTCGAAAAAGCCCTGATGCAGCGCATCCAGAACGCGCCTGTCAACGATCTCTTACAACTGGCAACCATGTTTCTCCATAGCCTGCAAACCAAGGATCTAGAGGTCTATCTGGGTAATCCACAGGCCCAGGCTCTTCTTAGTCGCTATGGCTATGCCGCCGAGATTGACCGCGCCACAACCCACGATGGACTCTACATCGTGCAGGAAAACGTGAGTGCCAGCAAGGCCTCGCAATTTACACGCAGTATCTTTAAGGACACGGTGTCCCTCGACGCTCAAGGCGGGGCAACCCATGTCCTCCAGCTTCGCCTGGCCTATAACCAGATCAATTCTGTTTATGGGCTGGATACGCTACGCGATTATGTGCGCATCTATGTCCCCCCCACCGCTAAACTGCTGAGTGGCGATGGCTTCTATACCAGCGATCCTCTCTGTGGCGGAGGCTTTGGCACCTGCCCCAGAGACGGCATTTATTCCCACCAAGAGCTGATCTGTCCACCAGGACAATACGAGGCGGGAGCGAGCGCGCCTATGCTCAACGATCCCTATTATCACCAGTGGCATCCCTTAAACAAGATTGGCGAGCCATCCAGTTCTCAGAGTGATGAACCAGGACGCGCGATGTTCGCGGGCTACCTCGTGGTGCCGAAAAACTGTACGCTGACGGCGACCGTCTCCTGGTACGTTCCCCCGATGGGAACGGCTCCCTACCAGCTTCTCATCCAGCGGCAGAGTGGCACCTTCCCCGAGTGGGATCTCTCGCTCCTGCCACCCACGGGAAACTGCGCGAGCCTCTCCTCAGCAGGCACCTACTTCAATGGCACACTCACGCAGGATCAGAGCTTCCAGCTCAAGTCCCCACAGCAGGCCCTGGCACACGACAGCAATTGTTATCCTGGTCCAGGCGTGTAGAAGGGAATGTGGTGTGCTGGCAAGAGGCGAAGCCTGCCCCTAGCACATCACATTCTTTTGGAACATTTTGACGGGGCTTTTTTGCTATTGCCTCTCTGGAATGAATATGCTATCTTATACTGTACAAATAGCATGAGCTTGGTGCGATGGAACACCCTGAAATACTTTTCCTGTTTTGTAGCCACTCAACGTTTAAAATGTTTTACGGGAAGCTTGTGGAAGAGAAGTATCTATGGAACAGCCAGCGATCCTAACAATTATTCGATCTGACACACATTACCGCTTTCGTCTTGATCTTCCCGATGGCCAGGCGTCCATGGGACAGGAGATCAGCGTCGATCTGAGTCTGGAGACACGTGAACGACTTCGCCGTATGCTGCAAGCCGTCGCACAGTCTGCGCAGACGTCAGGTCTGGCTGAGGGGAAACGCTCCTCCAATACACTCCATGATGTACAACTCGTTCTTGGTCGCTTCCTCTTCGATTCGCTTCTCCCGCCATCTTTACAAGAAGCGCTCCGCAATCTAACTACTCCGTTGCTTCTCAAAACCAATACCCCGGACATTCCCTGGGAATTACTTTTTGACCAGAGTCAGAAGCCAGGACGCTATCTCTGCCAATCTCTAAGCATTGGACGTACCTCCCATACGTATCAGGAACGTGATCTTGCTCAACCTGGTGCATATGTAGAACGCCAGGCACGCAAACAGGGGAAACGCGAGAGCCAGCAAGTTTCTGTGCTCTTTCTGGTCAATCCTACGGGCGAATTTAGTGGCGCGGAAGAGGAGGTTGCGACCCTCTGCACCACCCTTCCCGAGACGGTCTCGCGCAGTATTCTCTACCGCCAGCAGGCCAATCAATTGGAACTGCGTATGCGCGCCGCGACAGAGAATCCCCTGATCATCCACTACGCAGGCGCCCTACCGTTGATGAGTGGTCACGAGCCAGTCCTGGCCCTGGCGGGCAATTCACGCCTGGATGCCGATACGATTGAACACCTTTCGCTCTCCCTCTCAAAGCGCCCCCTGATCTTTCTGAGCTATTACGAGGACGAGCGCCAGACACGCATCGGCACCAATGCTCTCAACCAGCAAGAACGCGATGAGCATACCGAGCGCCTGGCCAATCGCTTTTTGTCATCGGGTGCCGGTGCCGTTATTGCTATGCGTTGGCCGGTAAACCCCTTGCGTGCACGTGACTTTATGGCGCTGCTCTATCAGGATATTGCTGATGGCGTGACCCTGGGCGAGGCCCTGCGTCGCACACGCCAGGCCATCTCCCAGCAATATAGCAACGATACGACCTGGGCCTCCTTCCTCCTGTATGGTGATCCCACGCAACGCCTGGTCACGACTTCGCTCGCGACAAAGGATAGACCGCTGGAACCACAATTCGACGCATTGGATGATAGTCAGATTATGTCGCCAATCCTTCCGTCTGCTAGCACGCCGGATCGCCGCTTCCTGCGCGCCGTTCTCGAAATTGCCTTGAGCGAGGCTCGGCGTATGCATAAAGACTACCTGGGTACCCCCCATCTCTTTATCGCCCTGACCAAGCTCGATGGTGGCTGTACGCAGGATGCCTTGCGCACACTCAACTTCTCACCCAAACAGGTGCGCGATGTCATCCGCCTGGCTCTGGGTTCAGGCAAGGCTAGCATCGATACCCCCATCCTGCCTACCCGCCGCTGTAAAGAGATCTTGCAAACAGCCGAGCGCAACGCGGTCACGGCAGGCTCGTCCCTGGTCGATGAGCGCGCCATTGCGCAGGCCGTTCTAGGCGAGGGCGACGGTGTAACGCATGAGCTACTCACCAAACTGGGCATCAATCCTACACAACTAGTTGAGCTGATTGTCCAGAGCGATGCCCATGCCCTGCTGGAACTTGTTCCCTCGGCGGGCGCCAATCCAGAGGCCGTGCCAGAGGAAATTCCCGGCGTACTGGGAGCGGATGGAGGCGCCAAGGGCAGCAACTCCGTGCTTGAGCGCCTGGGACGCGACTTGACGAAGCAGGCATCCAGCGATCAGTTGACGCCACTCATTGGGCGTGATAAAGAAATTCGCCTGCTCATGCAGACGCTGATGCTCAAGGATCGCAATAATCCCATCCTCATCGGCGATTCCGGCGTTGGCAAAACAACCATCGTGTATGGGCTGGCCCAACGCATTGTCGAAGGCCATGTTCCCGCCGAGCTACGAGGGAAACGACTCATCGAACTCTCAGCCAGTTCCCTGGTCGCTGGCACCAAGTATCGCGGCGAGTTTGAAGAGCGGCTGCTAAAGGTACTGGAAGAGGCGGAGACAAGCGGGAATATTATCCTGTTTATCGACGAGATGCATATGCTGATCGGCACCGGGCGCGCCGCCGACGGCAGTATCGATGCCGCAGGCATCCTCAAGCCAGCCCTGGCAGGCGGACGCTTGCGCTGTATTGGCGCCACCACGCCTCAAGAGTATCGCATGATTGAGAAGGATGCCGCGATGGAGCGCCGCCTGCGCCCCATCCTGGTCGAGGAGCCATCGCCAGAAGATGCGCTCACTATCCTCCAAGGTATGCGCTCCCTCTATGAGGAGCATCATCATACGAGCATTACCGACGAGGCTCTCCAGGCCGCGGTGCACCTCTCGGTCCAGTATCTGCCCAATCTTCGCCTGCCAGATAAAGCCTGTAGCGTGCTCGACGAGGCCTGCTCGCAGGCCCGCATCTTCTGGATGGAGCAAAAGCAGCAAGACGAAGTCGATGACCTCGAAGATAATGGCGACGACTTTCAGGCCATGCCTGTTATTACCGCACCCATGATTGCGGAGGTTATCTCTTATCGCACCGGTATCCCTGTGCAGGCCCCTGGACGCGAGGAGCGCGACCGCTTATTGAGCCTGGATACGCGCCTCAAAGAGCGCGTCATTGGCCAGGATGAGGCGGTGAATCGCGTGACACAGGCCATCCAGGTCGCACGTGCTGGCCTGAAGCCACGCCATCGCCCGGCTGGCGTCTTCCTCTTCCTGGGTCCCACCGGCGTCGGTAAGACAGAGCTGGCACGCGCCCTGGCCGCCGAGGTCTTTGGCTCCGATGATCACCTGATTCGCGTCGATATGTCGGAGTATATGGAGAAACACGCGGTCTCGCGCATGATTGGGGCTCCTCCAGGATATGTCGGCTACGACCAGGAGGGGCAACTAACCGGCAAGCTACGCCGTCGCCCCCATTGTGTTGTCCTACTTGACGAGGTAGAGAAGGCCCATCCCGAGGTCTTTGATCTCTTCCTCCAGGTCTTTGACGCGGGACGCCTGACGGACGCCCAGGGCCATACCGTCGACGCCCAGCACGCCATCTGGATCATGACTTCTAACGTCGGAACGGATATGCTGGGACGCTCTATGCCCAGTGGCTTCCGCGCGCACTCACGCGAAAATAACGAGCAGATGCAGCGCGAACAGCTTATGGAACGGCTACGCCAAACTTTCCGTCCCGAGTTTCTCAACCGCATCGATGACGTGGTCATCTTCCATCCGCTGGATAAGAGCCAGGCTCGCTCCATCACAGGGCTGCAAATGAACGAGCTGGCCGCACGCCTGCTTGAGCAGGGGCTGATCCTGCACGCGGACGAGAGCGCCATCGATCTCCTCTGCAAGGAAGGCTTCAGCCAGACCCAGGGAGCACGCCCCCTGCGCCGCGTGATTGAAAAGCTGCTTACTGTTCCGCTCAGCCTGCGCATCCTGCTGGCGAACCTCCCCCAGAACTGCGAGGTTCACGTTAAAGCCATCGATGATAAACTCGACATAGAGATGCGCGAACCATCCTCACACCTTGCCGAACCCGACGCCAGCGAAATCGAGGTGGACGCAGAACTGACATCATAGTTGAAATGGTGAAATGGTGAAGGCTGGTGGCCTGTGGCCGCCAGCCTTCACCATTTCACCTATCGCCGCACTTTGCTAGTCATATGTACCAGGAGCAAGCAAAAAAATGGAGAGGCGACCGAAATTTCAGTCGCCTCTCCCTGGGTCACAAAGGGAAACCATGTCGCTCTGTCTCACGGAGCCAGGCGTTTGGAAGGATAAAATCTGGAATGGTGGCGATGATGAATGAAAAATTTGTCTGGAGCAAGACAACGCACATGTACAGGCGGCTCAACAGAGTGTAAGAGGAGCCTGGCTCAACTCTCTATCCCTGGAGCAACGCTTTCAACAGTGTGCAGGCCATAGCTCAACAGAGCAGGCTGGCACCCCATTCACCACCGCTCACCACTATCTATAGTATACCTATCCCCACTTCCATCGCCCTTTGTTTCCTGTTTGCCTTCTGGCAAAAATGTCTTTACAAGCAAAAGCGGCTTAAGAAGCCTTCTCACCTGACTTCTTCTACTATGTCTTAGCACGAAAACGCGCCCCCAAAGCCCTTTCTTCTCTATGTCTTATGTAAGAAAAGGGGTATGTTGTTGTGGTAGGTCGGGCAAAGCCCGACCTACCACAACAACATACGTTACTCTGGATTCAAATTGGTAAGGGTATGGGAATGGGAGGTGCGCATCCGTGCACCTCCCATTCCCATACCCTTACTTGTGAGCGCCGCAGGCGCGAATTTGTGATATGATAGGGAACAGGTTGAGAAACATACTTCCCAGAAGACATAAACGCTTCTGTTCTCTGCAATATACCAATGCCGCGAGGAGGTCTTCCATTTTATGAAAGCCGTTAAAACACACGTGGGTCGCTGCGATACCTGTGGCGAGCCTGCCGCCTATGCCCAGCTCCTCTCAGGAGGTCGCCGCTTCCTCTTCTGTGAGGAACACGTCCCGCCCCTGGTCAAGAAACAGGCCGAGGCCGCAAGCAAGCAAGAGGGAACCACGAAATAAGAAAGCGCTCATGCTGAGCCTGCATCCTATCCCACAGCTCTCGTTTTTAGGCCATGGGTAGCTGGACCGTAAATGTCGACCCTTCTCCTGGGATCCCGCTGCTCGTAATCCAGATTTTCCCGCCCATGGCTTCTATCAACCGCCTGGAGATATATAAGCCCAGCCCCGATCCCCGCACTGGACTATTCACATCCCCCTCTAAACGATAGAAACGCTGAAAGACAAGCTCCTGATCCTCTGGCGCGATCCCCTTCCCTCTATCAGTCACATCGATACGCACCACAGCCCCTGGCGCCTGGTAGGCCGAGGCAGAAAGGTAAAGTGGTGTCCCTGGTTCCGAATATTTTAATGCATTGACGCACACGTTGAGCAAGACCTGGCGCAAGCGCATTGGATCAGCCTGCACCGAGAGATCATCGGCCACCTGTACATGCAATTCCCGCTTCTCCCTGGTGAGATTCGGTTCAATCATCAGGATTACGCTCTCAAAAGCCTCAGAGACAGAGACGCGCTTGAGCAAGGCTGGTCGAATAATTACATCCCGTTCCAGGCGGCTCGCATCCATGACATTCGATAAAAGCATCGTCAGTTCATCGCATCCACGACGCGCCTTCTCCAGGAAATCCGCACGCTCCTCAGGAGGCAGCACATCACCATATTGCACAATAAGCTCAATATAGCCCTGAACGGCGGTCAAGGGAGTACGTAGTTCGTGAGAAGCTGTCATCATAAACTGGTCCTTCATCTGGTCCAGTTCTTGCAGACGCCGGTGTGCATTACGCAAGCGCTCATACAGGCGGGCATTAGTGAAGGCCACCGCAGCCTGCTCACTAAAATCCTGGGCGTGTGGCAAATCAAAGACGGAGAAAGCGCGTCGCTGACGACCAGCCGACTGCCTTCGAGCGAAGACCAGCAAACCAATCGGCTCCCCCTCTGCCATCATCGGCACCAGGATGGCGGAGTTCACTCCGCATTGCCAGAGTACATTGCGCAACACCCCTTTCTGCACACTATTGCAAGCCGCCTTGTCTGGGGGGCTAACATCCGAACGGGTAGGCGATAATTTACAAACGGAGACGGCATCGGCTCTCTCCAGGTGCACTAACCGGGCTTGGAGATCAAAAAAGGTCTGCCCATCTGGCTCCTGCACGCTCAGCTCGGGCCAGGTAGTGGAGGGAGCCACTCTCTCCTGCTCTTTATCCCAACAGGTCAGAGGCGCAAGTTTCTCACGCTTCTCATCGGGCAAATAAAAGATAGTATAGTCAGCGTCGAGGGCATGCCCGCCTTCATCACAAATCAACTGGTTCATTTCTCCCAGCTCAATGGCGGCCGCGTTCAACCGTGTCGCGATATTTGCCAGAGCCTGGGCGAAGACCTGGCGCTCATGTGCTTCCTCATACAAGCGGGCATATTCTAGAAAGGTTGCCAACTGCTCAGCATAGAGGCGCAAAAGCGAGGCTTCACTCATGCTCAAAGCGCTACCCGAGCAGCGGGCCACCCCAAGCGCCCCTAGCTTCTTGCCATGATAGAGCAGGGGAAAAAAGGTGATCAGCGAGACGTGTTGCTCGCGCATCCAGGTATCAAATTGAGCCACCCCTTGTATATGCCAGTTAATCGTTGTTTCCTCGCCTGCCTGACAAATGGAGGTAAGCTTATTTGGCTCGCGCGAACGCCAGCTAAGTAGGGTTGATGTAGAGGAGACAGCATGAATGAGTAGCGATTGTGCAGAAGATGCGCCTTCCCCTGGTTCCTCCAGTGTCAGTAACACGACAGCATCATACCCTAAAATAGCCGAGAGCTGGCGCACCGCCTCTTCATGCAGGCGCGCCCTATCTAACACATCTACCAGAGGATTCACCAGTATACGCAACAGATTAATTTCATTTTGTTGCTGCTTATGAGAACGCCAGAAGGTCTGATTCTGCCGCAAGGTAACCAGTGAACGAGCCAGCGCCAGGGCCGAAAGGAGGCTCACCAGGAAGAGTAAAAGGCCCGTCCACACATCGCTGGTCGCCATCTCTCGATACACAAGCAATCCAAGTAGCAGCACAATACACAGGTAGAGCAGGATGCTTAGCACCACACTCCACCCTATTGTACCGCCAGTATAGAAGGCCAGGCGCATTCTTTTATTCAGTAATCGCTCGTTTTTATGCTGTCCCATACCAATCCTACCCATTGAGCCAGACACGCTCCACACTCATCATTGAGGGGTGATACAACACTCCTACCACCTTTTCGTTATACCTTGCGAGAGAAACACTCCTACGCCCAGCGTCAGTCAGACTAAAAATAGTTTGAGGAGATCCCTCCATCCACCATCAACCAGGTCCCGGTCGTCCAGGCAGATTCATCGGAGGCCAGGTACAAGGCCATATAGACAATATCCTTTGGATCACCAAAGCGCCCCATCGGGATACGATTGAGCCGCGTATTACGCGCCTCCTCGCTGGTCCAGAGATGACGAAGCAACTCGGTCTCTATCGGGCCGGGACAGATGGCGTTGCAGCGAATGCCCTGGCGACCGTACTGCACTGCCAGCGACTTGGTCAGGCCCAGCAGACCACCTTTAGAGATAGTATAAGCATCCTGGGGGACCGTACACCCCAGAAAAACGACCAGCGAGGCAATATTGATGATCGATCCCCTACCCTGCTCAAGCATATGTGGAATAGCGTAGCGTGAGCAGAGATAGGCACTCTTGAGATTGACATCCATGACCTTCTGCCACAGGGCATCGGTGATCTGCTCCAAACCCTCATCCTCTGGCGGCATCACTCCCGCATTATTATAGAGTACATCGATATGCCCAAACGCCTCTATGACCTGAGCCACCATGCCTTTCACTGCCTCTTCGCTCGAGACATCGGCACGACAGAAGAGGGCTTTTCCACCAGCCTGGCGAATCTCAGTCGCCGCCTGCTCGCCCCTGTCATCAATATCAACCAGGGCGACGCTTGCCCCTTCCCTGGCAAAAATCTCAGCCGCCAGCTTGCCCATGCCACTCGCCGCTCCCGTAATGATCGCAACCTTGTCAGCCAGACGCATATGCTTCCTTTCATATGGTGCCAATTAATTGTAGGGTCCATGCTGGCATGGACTCTTCGCCCGCAGGTTGATACCCAGCCGCTGGAGAGATCGCTGCGCTAGCAGTCCATGCCAGCATGGACCCTACACGCTCTTTTGTCTTCATTGACAGGCATTGATACATATGCCCCGAAGCACAACAGGCTATGACTGCCGCTCTTTCACAATGTCCAGGTACCAGTAGGGTTGGCGCTTACGTAGCATTGGCTTGGCGCGTACGACGTTCCCGGGAATAGAATCCAGGATATTATAAGCCAGCTCGCCCGTCAACGAGCCCGCCATATCGCCGGGAGCATAGTCAAGCATATGCGTGGTACGTCGCCCTGTGCGCTGCTCACGCGTATCAATGGTCATCATCATCAAGCCTGGTTCATCTTCATCGGCCACGACCTCATTGGTATAGTTTGGCGAAAACACGCCACTCATACCATTAGCCCGCCCGCCTGCGCACTCCTGGCTCCAGTTCGCCAGGGCGAGATACACATTATGCTCGGCGGCACGTACCCGCCAGAGCAGGTGATGAGGCTGACTCCCATCCTCATCCATAAAGAAACTAAACGACGTGCGCGCTCCAGGGGTCGCCGCGACGGGTACAGGAGCCGGAAAATCGAGGAAAGCGGGGGCGCAGACGAGATCGGTTCCCATCCCTGCCAACACACGTAAGGTTTCCGGAAAAAGCACATCATATCCTGTTGCCAGCCCGATGCGGCCGCTGGGCGTATCAAATGTCGAGAGACCGAGATTGCCTGGCGAGGCCCAGAGCCGGTCTCGCTGTGTAAGATGTAGTTTGCGATAGGTGCCATAGATGCCATGGGGATCAAGCAACAGGATCGTGTTGTAGTAGTTCCCCTGTGCATACTCGGCGACCCCAAGCACCATGCTCACTTGAAGCTCCTGCGCCAGGGCGACCAGCGCATCCGTTTCGGGACCCGGAACACGAATGGCCTGTGTACGTATGTGGTTTGCGAACTCCTTCGCGGGATTTTGCGTCGCTGGATGCAGCAATACAGGGCCAGGAAGCACCAATTCAGGGAGCACCAGGATATCGGGACAGGCGGGGGCATTATCACGAATACACATGCGCACCAGGTTTTGCAACGTCTCAAGCGTGGTCGATGCCTGCGAGGCCGCGAAGGAGCTCAGGCCTAGTTGGAGGAAACCCACACATGATAACTGCCCCTGGGGTAGCTCCCCAAGTTCATACAGGCTATGATAACGCAAGGGTTCCCACAGGTATTGATTGTTGACAAGCGAGATATATTCGCGTGGACGGCGATCCTGGAGGCGGTTCCCATACACCTCCTGCTCGCTTCCCCAGCGCTTCTCGCGACTATGCGCCAGGTCCACCTCACCATAGAGAATACCTGATCCAGTCTCCAGCGCAGCTTGAATTGAACCATCTGGATTTAGCAGGCAACTTCCACCATAAAAATGCATGCCACGCTCATTACCCTCGCGATTCGCTACCAGCAGGTAGACGCCGTTTTCAAAGGCCCGCGCCATCCACCAGTTCGTGGGATGTTGTTCCAGCGTCCAGTTCGTTGGGCAGACAAGAACATCTACCTCCTGTAAGGCGGCGAGGCGCGCCGTCTCAAAGTAAGTGGCATCCAGGCCAATCATAGCGCCCAGGCGCCCAAGTGGTGTCTCCCATACAGGCACCCCCCCATCGCCATCACGCGCCCAACGAGGTTCTGACATATATGAATGCATTTTGCGATAAGTCCCCACAAGGCCATCAGGGCCGAGAAGAACCATAGCGTCATAATACACCTGTGTGAGCGTGTCCACCTCCGGCATGCCCAGGGCAATATAGCATTGATAACGCGAGGCTAAGGCCTGAAAGCGTTGGGTCGTTGGCCCAGGAATGGGCTCCACATAGGGGGCGATCTCCGCGCGCGTTGTCCAGCAATAACCGGTTGTACACATCTCTGGGAGGACGATAAGGCGCGCACCATGCTGAGCAGCCTCTTCAACGAGAGCGAGCAAATCCGCAACGTTTTTCTCTTTCTCGCCCAGGGATGGCGCATACTGAATAGCAGCGACACGATAACTCGTAGGGGATGCAAAGCGAGTGCTCATGTGGATGGACTCCTGCCTGGCTCGTAAGACTGGAAAGGGTGTTAGAGTATGTTCTCAAGTGTGAAGCAGTCACCCTGAATATAGCTTGTAGTATTATAGCACTTCGCTCCCTTGAGGGGATACCTTTTTTCGCGCCTGCAACGCTCAGGTATGAATGTATGGCTAGTGTGAGAGTGGGCAGTCGCCCACTCTCACACTAGCCATACTTGAAGAAAAAGCCTGAAATCAATTATTGATAGTATCGGATATTATTGGACAATATTGGACAATATTGGACAGTATCGCGGCTCGCTTAGCCGAGGTACTGGTATGCGGGAAGGGTCAGAAACTCGACAAACTGGTCATCTGAGACGAGTTGATTGAGAATTTCAGCGGCGGGGGCGAACTTACGCGTCGCGTAGCGCTCTTCGCCCAGGGCGTCCTTCAGCTTCTGGAGCTCTTCCTCGCGGAGTTGGTGGTATAGTTCCAGCGTCACCTTGCGTCCATCCTCCAATACACCTTTGGGATGGCGAATCCATTGCCAGATCTGCGCCCTGGAGATCTCAACGGTAGCTGCGTCCTCCATCAGATTATTGATGGGGACACACCCCAGGCCACGCAGCCACGACTCCAGGTACTGCAGACTTACGCTGATATTATTGCGTAGCCCCGCCTCGGTAATTGTGCCTTCAGGCACCTTGAGCAGGTCGGCGGCGCCAACCTGCACGTCCTCGCGCTTACGCACGATCTGATTGGGGCTCTTCATAACGGCGTCGAACTCTGCCAGGGCGATTGGCACCAGGCCAGGATGGGCCACCCAGGTTCCATCATGTCCATCGGCCGCCTCGCGGCGCTTATCGCTACGCACTCGCTCCATGGCCTCCTCATTGGCCTGTGGATCGCCCTTAATGGGAATCTGGGCGGCCATCCCGCCAATTGCGGGTGCGCTGCGACGATGGCAGGTCGCGATGGTCAATAAGGCGTATGAACGCATAAAATGCGTCGTCATCGTGACCTTAGCCCGGTCGGGAAAGATAAAGGCTGGATGGTTGCGAAACTTCTTGATCGCGCTAAAGATATAGTCCCAGCGTCCACAATTCAGGCCAGCTGAGTGCTCGCGTAGTTCGTAGAGGATCTCGTCCATCTCAAAGGTCGCCAGGATGGTCTCGATCAGGACCGTGGCTTTAATTGACCCCTGAGGAATTCCCAGTTCGCGCTGGGCCAGGACAAAGATATCGTTCCAGAGCCGCGCCTCCAGGTGACTCTCCATCTTCGGCAGGTAGAAGTAGGGACCAGAGCCACGCCGCAGGAGCTCCCGCGCATTATGATAGAGGTACAAGGCAAAATCAAAGATGCCGCCCGAGACAGGCTTTCCATCAACCTGCACATGCTTCTCATCCAGGTGCCAGCCGCGCGGCCTGACCAGCAGAACTGCCGTTTGCTCGTTCAGTTTATAGACCTTGCCTTCGGGACTGGTAAAGGTAATAGTGCGCCGGATCGCGTCGCGCAGGTTGATCTGGCCCTGAATCGTAGCCTCCCAGGTGGGCGAGTGCGCATCCTCAAAGTCTGCCATAAACATGCGCGCGCCCGAGTTTAAGGCGTTGATTACCATCTTACGCTCAACGGGACCCGTAATCTCGACCCGGCGATCCTGAAGGTCATGCGGCAGGGGAGCAATCGTCCAATCGCCCTTGCGTACCGTCTCCGTCTCGGACAGGAAATCTGGCAACTTGCCCGCATCGATCTCGGCCTGGCGTGTCACGCGACGCTGTAATAATTCTTGCCGTCGCGCCTCAAAGGCTCGTGAGAGGAGGGCAACGAATTTCAGGGCCTCTGGCGTCACGATTTCCGCGAATTCAGCGGTCACGGGAGCCAGCACCTGAATACCTTCAGCATATGATGTATGAAGAGAATGAGCCATGATCAGGCACTGCCTTTCTTGTTCTTTCTCGCGCCTGCGGCGCTTGCAGGTGTAAGTGGTGTGTTGGGCCATGGCGGCCTGTGGCCGCCATGGCCCAACACACCACTTACCAGGTAAAAGGTGCGTAGCCACACCACCTCAGTAGCCGCGTACGCCAGTAGCGGGCCCCCTGCACCATACCACATACTACTTCTCCGAAAACCCTGAGCGCGAAGCGCTAGACACGCCAGTGGCGTTGAGTTTCGGAATAAGATCATAGCACTTTGTTTAGTGAAACTGAGCCTCTTCCGTGGAGCCTGTAAGCGCCGTAGTAGAGGACGCACCGCCCGCGATGACCTGGGTAACTTCATCGAAGTAGCCCGTGCCAACCTCATGTTGGTGCTTAGTAGCAGTATACCCTACTTTTTCTAGAGCGAATTCTGCCTGCTGCAAGCGGGAGTAGGCGGTCATACCCTCTTCGCGATAGCCACGTGCCAGGTCAAACATACTGTAGTTAAGCGCGTGGAAACCCGCCAGGGTGATGAACTGGAAGGCATAGCCAAGTGAGCCTAAATGCTTCTGGAACTCCGCTATCTGGGTTTCGCTCAGATTTTTACGCCAGTTAAACGAGGGCGAGCAGTTATAGGCCAGGAGTTTCCCAGGGAAGCGCGCATGAATCTCAGCGGCAAAGCGCTCGGCCTCTCCCATATCTGGGGATGAGGTCTCACACCAGATGAGATCACAATAGGGAGCATAGGAGAGACCACGCGCAATCGCTGCTTCAATGCCACTGCGGACCCGGAAGAAGCCCTCGGGCGTGCGCTCACCCGTCAAGAAAGGCCGATCAGCCTCATCAATATCTGAGGTAATCAACTGCGCTCCGTTAGCGTCGGTACGCGCAATCAGCACGGTTGGCACGCCCATGACATCTGCGGCAAAACGCGCCGCTACCAGGTTCTTCACCGCAGAAGCGGTTGGTATGAGGACCTTACCGCCTAAATGCCCGCATTTCTTCTCTGAAGCAAGCTGGTCTTCGAAGTGGACGCCAGCCGCGCCAGCCTCGATCATGGCCTTCATCAACTCAAAGACGTTTAAGGGACCACCAAAACCAGCCTCGGCATCGGCGACAATGGGGGCGAACCAGTAGATATCCCCTTTCCCCTCAGAGTGCTGAATCTGGTCGGCGCGCTGTAGGGCCTGATTGATGCGCTTCACGACCTGCGGCACACTATTGGCCGGATAGAGACTCTGATCGGGATACATATGCCCCGCCAGGTTTGCATCCGCGGCAACCTGCCAGCCACTTAGATAGATAGCCTTCAATCCAGCGCGCACCTGTTGGACAGCCTGATTACCGGTCAACGCACCGAGCGCAGGCACAAAGGGCTCGCTGCGCAGCAGCGTCCAGAGGCGTTTGGCACCC
Organism: Ktedonobacter sp. SOSP1-85; assembly: GCF_016587415.1. Taxonomy (GTDB): domain Bacteria; phylum Chloroflexota; class Ktedonobacteria; order Ktedonobacterales; family Ktedonobacteraceae; genus Ktedonobacter. The sequence goes on from NZ_BNJI01000001.1 coordinate 2,340,299, forward strand.
ATGCGAGCCAGTGTATATTCAATATGTACCGAGCCACGTAAACGCAAGACATCTTTCGCCAGATAGGGTCGCTCGACGCCCCGCCAGCGAGTCTCACCCTGCCAGGCCATCTGCAAATCGCGCGCATTCCCATTTTCTGCATGCTGACTGCTCATCATGATCTGTTCTTCTCCTTCTCTAAGTGGCATAAGAATCAGGAGGTGGCGTCATTGTCACCTCCCTGTTCTGCCAGGAGACGACGTTGTCTCCCTATCTTCTAAACCAAGAGTACCATGCAGGCGCAACAATAGTCCAGGCTTTTACTTCGCAGATTCTGAGGTAAAGCATAACCAAAAGGTTATATATCAGGTCACGCTCCCTGGCCATATATATATATCAGCAGGCTTATATCCTTGCTTCAAGGCATAGAAAGCGCTCGCTTCCTGCATATAGAACGACTTTCAGACGTCTTCCCCTGTCTAATAGTGTCAATCACACACCTTTTCAATAAGTCTTCCCTTATGCGCCAGTAAGATCTTATTCCAAAACCCAACGCCACTGGCGTGTCTAGCGCTTCGCGCTCAGGGTTTTCGGATAAATAGTAAGCTTCCCCAAAAGCAAACCTCGGGCAGGAAAGAGGCACTCTTTCCTGCCCGAGGTTTGCTTTTTAACCTTTATGCGCCATGACACTTTTTGAACTTCTTACCGCTGCCACAGGGGCAGGGATCGTTACGCCCAACCTTGGCAAAGGCCGAGGCGCTGCCGTTGACGTTGGCATTGTAGTTGCGGTTGCCATTGCTCTGGTTCTTCGTCGAACGCCCTGATGCGGACTTTGCCCTGGTCTGCCCACTCTTGCGCTGACCATTAGCGCGCGCACGCGTCTCCTCGCCGTTCTCGCTCTTGCTCTGACCACTGGCCTCCGCGATAGCATCGGCATTCGTCCGCACATTCGCGGGAATCTTGCGCACGGGTGCGGGACGGTCGATGGCCAGACGCACATCATTGCGAATAAGCTTGAGCAGCGCATCCACGGTATGGTGCTGGATCGCCACCTTCAGTTCATCAAACATGCGGTAGGACTCGTTCTTAAACTCGACCAGGGGATCGCGCTGGCCCAGGCTGCGCAGTCCGATACCGGCACGCATCACGTCCAGGGCGTCGATATGATCCATCCACATGCGATCCACGACCTGCAAGAGGTAGGTGCGCTCAAACTCGCGCAATGGATCAAACTGGGACACCCCTAACTCGCGTGCCTGCTGCCTCAACTCCTCGCCACGCTTCTCATAGTGCTCCAACACCAGCTCAGTCAGGTCGCTCTTGAGCTGTTCGCGACGGACAGAATTGATATTCTCTGGCAGAATGTCCTCTGGGATATTGACCCAGACCTCCAGCGTCTTGAAGAGGGTCTCCAGTTCCTCCTCTTCGGAGATAACATTGCCCGGGATACAGGCGTTGACGATGCGGGCGACCTCGCCCTCCATCATCTTCACGATGCGCTCATGCATGTCGCCATGCTCAAGAATGGCGCGGCGGTCGCTATAGATAACGGCACGCTGCTGCGCGATCACGTCGTCATATTCAACGACGTTCTTACGCACATCAAAGTTGTAGCCCTCTACGCGGCTCTGAGCGCTTTCAATCATGCGCGTGAAGAGCTTACTCTCCAGCGGTAGGTCGCCCATGCCCGCACGCTCCATAAGGCCAGACACACGGTCAGCGGCGAAGCGGCGCATCAGCTCATCGTCCAGGGCCAGGAAGAAGCGCGTGGAGCCAGGATCGCCCTGGCGGCCCGCGCGACCACGCAACTGGTTATCAATACGCCGCGACTCATGGCGCTCGGTACCAATAATATGCAGACCACCTAGCTCACGTACTCTCGCACGATCTTTCTCGCACTCAAGCTCTTTTTGGCGCAGCAGCTCTTGCTTCTCCGCCTCCGTCATATTTGCGAGATATTCCTGAATGGCCTCTTCCTTCTCGGCCCGCTCATCCTCGTTGCGCTCAGGCATGTCACGAATATAATCGACATGCTCCACATGCTTACGCAGGATGGAGTCATAGAAGCCTTCTGCGTTCCCGCCCAGGAGAATGTCAGTACCACGACCAGCCATGTTGGTAGCGATAGTTACCGCGCCACTGCGGCCAGCCTGGGCCACAATATGCGCCTCGCGTTCGTGGTGCTTCGCGTTCAGGACCTCGTGAGGTACGCCCTGCCTCTTCAACAGTTCAGAGAGCAGCTCCGAGATCTCGACCGAGGTTGTACCCACCAGCACCGGCTGCTCACGCTCATAGCACTCCTTGATCTCTTCCACTACCGCGTTGAACTTGGCCTCTTGCGTGCGATAGATATAGTCGGGCATATCCTCGCGAACCCTGGGCTTGTTGGGCGGGATGTTGACCACATCCAACTTGTAGATTTTATGGAACTCCTCGGCCTCGGTCATGGCGGTACCAGTCATACCCGCCAGTTTCTCATAGAGGCGGAAGTAGTTCTGGAAGGTAATCGTAGCCAGGGTATGGTTTTCGCGCTGGACCTTGACGCCCTCTTTGGCCTCAATCGCCTGGTGTAGACCCTCGCTATAGCGGCGGCCCGCCATCTGGCGCCCGGTAAACTCATCAACGATAACGACCTCGCCATCCTTCACGATATAGTCTTTATCGCGCTTGAAGATGATCTCGGCCTTGAGGGCATTCTCCATATAGCGTGTCAGGTCCAGGTTCTCTTCATCGTAGATGTTCGTGACACCAGCCAGCTTCTCAATCTTCTCAATGCCCTCTTCGGTCATGAGCACGCTGCGCGTCTTCTCATCGATGGTATAGTCGGTCTCGGCCTTCAGGCGTGGAACCCAGCGCGCGAACTGCGCGTACATATCGGTCGACTCCTGGCCCTGGCCGGAGATAATCAACGGGGTACGGGCCTCGTCGATCAGAATATTATCCACCTCGTCGACGATGGCAAAATACAGCTCGCGTTGCATGACCTGGTCCAATGAAGTGACCATATTGTCCCGCAGATAATCGAAACCGAATTCGTTATTTGTGCCATACGTGATATCGGCCTGGTAAGCCGCGTTACGCTCAGGGGTATAGGGATCAATGGCGTTGACGACAACCCCAACTGTAAGACCAAGGAATTTATAGATGCGCCCCATCCACTCAGAGTCACGGCGCGCCAGGTAATCATTGACGGTCACGAGATGCACGCCTTTACCGGTCAGGGCATTAAGGTATATGGGGCTGGTCGCGACCAGCGTCTTACCTTCACCTGTGCCCATCTCGGCGATTTTGCCCTGGTGCAGGACGATGCCACCAATCAACTGGACGTCGTAGTGACGCATTTTGATGGTGCGCCAGCCTGCTTCGCGTACCGCCGCGAAGGCCTCTGGCAGGAGATCATCCAGCGTCTTGCCATTGCGATAGCGCTTCACCATCTCTGGCGCCAGTTCATCCATCTGATTGGCGCGTAAGGCCACCAGTTCAGGCTGTATCTCTTTCAGGATATTGGTCAGCAGCAGCTCCAGCTGCGCATTAGAGCCCTCTTCGCCATCGCTCGCCTTGCGCCTGGTCTCCTCAAAATGGGGCCAGAACTCCGTAAAGGCGTGTTTGAGATCGTCTTCATCGACCTCTTTCAACAGTGGCTCTGCCTCTTGCAGCAGTTGCAGAATGGTCTGCTGGGGATCCTTTGCCTCATCAGGCCGTTCCCGCCATTCACCGGCAAGCTTCATGGCTTTAACCACGCGTAGCTCGTTGAGCGCGGGAGAGAGCTTCTCGTATCCCTGCTCAAAACAGTCGGAGAGGGTGTCTTGCAGGCGTGTGCGTAGCAAATACTCGCCATTACGCTTGCGCTCAAGCTTCTGTCTATACGCAGAAATTGCCTGATGCAACTGCTCATCCGTAAGATCGTCGGCCCAGGGTTCGGCTTTGTCCAGCGCCTCACGTAGCAGAAGGACCAGTTCGTCTTCAAGCACCTTGCCGCCTTTGAGGTAGAGGGCGAGCTGTGAGCGAAACTCAACCGTTTTAGCGGCCAGCTCTTCGTCACTCAACTCCTTCATCTCTGTTTCCAGCGCGTTAATTTTATCGATGACGGGTTGTATGACCTTTAATTCCTTTTTATTCGGGTCGCCCAGGATTTTTCCTAGTAATTGCATGATTCAGCGTTCTCCTACTGCTCGGCTGTGGTGCAATAGCGCAATTGTCAAAAACCTTAAAAATACAGGCACATTATATCATGTATAGTTTTATGAGCATACAGCTTCAAGGTACATCTTGAGTATAACCCAGGAACTAAATAGAAGAGACGATCAACAGCAGGTTAGCCTTTCTGGTTGGGAGTGTGGGGCGCCCTGGCAGCCTGTGGCTGCCAGGGCGCCCCACACTCCCAACCAGGACGAGCGCCGCAGGCACGAGAGTGCAAGCACAAAATATTCTGTACCTGTATACGTACGAAACGATGTTTAGTTAGAACAGGAGGAGGGCAACGGCTACATCAACACTTGCCTGCTTTGGCCTGGTCTATACTACAAATAAGATCGGCAGATACCATGACCCAAAGGAGGGGGTGTATGTTCGCGGCGGTTGTCGAAAGCACTGTTTTTAACAACTTCTGGACCTGGACGTTCTGGATTATTTTGGGAGGACTGGCGGGCACGACGACAGAGATGATGCTCCACAGTAATACTATTGGCTGCGCAGGCAACATGTTTATCGGTGTCCTCGGCGGCATCCTGGGGGGAGTAGTAATCGCTACCCTGGGCATTCAACCTGGGACGCTTTTTTACACCTTTCTCCCCGCCTTCGGGAGCGCCTTCCTGCTCTTATTCATTGCTCAATTCTTCGCGCATATTCGCTATAATACACTTTAATCATGCTAAAAAGTCAGAGGGAGATTGGTCGCGTAGATCTGCGCGACCAGGCTCTCTCTGACTTTTTATGCTCGTTTATGCGTTCCGCTTGCGATGCTTAATAAGATAGGCAGAACCAAGCAGCAGCACGGTCGCGATAAATGAACAGCCCAGAATAAAGGCGATGTTACGCAACCAGAGAACTGAGGTACTATCTGTCTGCTGGACGGGAGCCGTGTGATGCAGACACGTCAGCGGCCAGTAGCGAATCTTCTCCCCTCTGTAGTTCCAATACATCCGTGGCATCTCGATGCGAATCTCAGCCCCATCATGGGGCCAGAAGAACGGGGGATCAAAGATAGAAGGGTCGTAGTTATCCCCAGCTGCTGTAATCGACGGTAAAGGCGTAGGCGTCCCCTCGGGACCTCCATTGTTGTCGCCAGCACCAGGTGTTCCATTGCCATCCGTCACGCTGGGCGTTCCATCCACGTTCGCAATGCCTGGCCTCGCGCCATCATTGCCCGCGCTAATGGTAGGTGTGGCCTGATCTTCATCGGCAGGATCGACCGTTGGTGTATCATCTTCGCCTGGCTCTCCTGTTGGCGTGACCGTTACAGTAGGTGTAGCGGACGCAGTAGGATGCGGCTTCGCCGTTTTACGCACTATAGGGAGAGCGGGAGGATTGCTTGCTTTGGCGACTGGCAAGGCCTGGCTGGGTGGATAATACTGTTGAGCGCCTCCCTGGGCCGGAGGGTACTGTTGCTGCGTCCCACCTCCATTGCTCTGAGCAGGGGGCGAGGGCTGACCGGAGCTCGATGAGTTCGTGTTGGCCTGGGTGCCATCGCTTGAACTTCCCTGGGAAGATGCGTTTGTCGCAGCGCTATTACATGGCTGTGTGCCGGGTACTTTCGCGACATCGTCCGGAGTTACCGGGGTCACGGTTCCAGAACCCGGCTGGTGTTGCTTCGCGCCTGTAGACGTGGTCCGCGTAACCTTTGCCTCCCGCTGGTCCGCATTCGCGGGGTGCCCTGGTCCCTGACGTCCCGACGTAGGCCAAAAGTTCATGCCAACAATGACACACAGCATAGAGGCACAGATACACATGAACATAAACGTCACAAAAAATTTAGCGCCCCTGCGCCTGTTTTTCTGATTCCACAACGCCAACATTGTATCAATCATGGGTGTGCAAACTCCTCTCCCATCTCGTCAACCCCTGGTACTCAATTTACAGCCTATGCGGAAGCCTGAACACACTCGCCACGGTGGTGGCATGGGGTTTTCCGCATAAGCCTTCAGTCCACACAATTGCGCCCTTTAGTATTACTGTTATTACTGGGCTGAAATTGGGCTTTCAAACGACTCACCATCTGCTTCTGGCGTAAATTCTCCACTATCCCCGCATCGGGAAGTTGTCCCAGGTTCAAGCGCGAAGTCAACGAGGGCGTCAGATTCAGCAAGCGATCCTGCTGTTGCTCTTCTTGCCTGTGTTGCCAATGCGCCAAGATACGTTCAAGAAACAGGGCGCACTCTACCGGATGGCGAACCGCGAAGATCTCCGACCTGGGCCAATGCTCCGCCGTAAAAGCAATTGCTTCATACACACGCGAAATATGCAACACCTGCGCATAGGCCAGAACAATCTGGTTTTTACGCCCAAAATAGATCAGGCGCTCACTGGTCAGCACCAACTTGCCATGGTCTCTCGGCATATAGCGCTTACCGCTCATCGAGGGGCGCTCCTGCCCACAAAGCATGGCATCAGTTATATAATGCGCCTCTTCACCAGGCAAGAGAGGCATAGGAATTTCAACGATAGGCAGGTGCTCAGACTCAAGCTGCGTCAGGACCCGGCTTATATCAAACCCATAGGTATGGCGCATACGCTCAAGCAAGAAACGGCGCTGGCGACGCTCGCGCTGCTCCTGGTAACGCCGTGCCCAGCGTGGTATCTCGCCTGGTTCGGCCACTGAGCAACGACGGATGGGGGAAATGTCGTTGTCCAGATTTACCTCGGCATCAAGAGGCGTAGGTTCCAGGGCCGGTTGAGGGGAAGACCTGAGCGAGGATGGACGAGGATGCCTCGGCTGCGAACGGCGCCGCTCAGTTCGCGCGTCCACTACGCAGACATCATTCCCGGTATGCAAACGCAGCCAGTGATGCAAGTACGCGACCAGGCGCTCAGCTACTTCGACATCTGGCATGCCGCGTAACACAATTTTCTTCTCTTGAAAACACAGCTCCACGCGTGCTGAGGGCACGCCAAATAAATGATGATACTGAGGGCGCACGCTTTTCAAGCGCGTCAGCTTGTAGGCCTTACCATTCACATCCAGGTACTCAGGGTAGAGCCTGACATGATGACCCAACCCAAATGCACTCTCCACCATTGGCTCCAGTGGCATCGCACTCCTCCTCTCCACCTCAGGAGGATACTACGTGTATCCCCCTAGATATTCATTATACAGAACGAGAGGAGAATGTGCGTGTAACAACCATTAAAGCATCTAAAGACACTTATCTAAAAATAGGTCTCTCAGAGCTTTGAAATGGGCAAGCCCCTACTTTCTTCGCCGCTTGTTCAACAGCAAGTGCCAGGCCATGCCCCGCAACGCGGGCTGCATGCGCCGAGTCTCTGCCGAGGCATCAGGAGACGGAACGCTGGAGCGTGGCCCCCAACGATCCCGCACGAAAAGCTCGGTCAGGCGCCACAAGGGAGCAACCTGTCCAGGCGCCTGCTGGCTCAGCATTCCGCTATATTCATACGGCGTCTGCCACGGGCGTGGTGCAAAGCCAAACTTACTCGCCAGCCAGCAAAAGCGCCAGTAGGTGCTCGCGATAAAAGTACTATTCGCATAGAGACCTCGCCACCAGGAAGTGAACAGCGCCAGGCCAAACATAACCACCGCGATCAGCAACGCCAGCAGGGCTATATTCAGCAATACGGCATCGCTTATCCCACCTGCCCATTGTACACCCGTACCGCCTGTCGCCGTATCTGGTGGTGGCGTTGGCTGATGATGCGTCAACGGAGTATTCTTCGCAGTAGCAGTGCTCGTTGGAGTGGGCTTTTGCGCCGGTTGCGTTGGCGTCACTGTAGGTGTTGGTTTGGCGGGTGAGGTTGTAGAATAGCCCGGCGTGGGCTCGAAATTGACCCAGCCCAGATTGGGAAAATAGGCCTGCACCCAACTATGAGCATCCTGTCCATCGACAATCCAGGCCTTGCGCTGCTCATCAAAATGGCCGCTACTAAACCCATTGGCCATACGCGTTGGAATGTGCAACATGCGCGCCATCACAATCATGGCGCTGGCATAGTAAGTACAATAGCCCCGTTTATTCTGTAGCAACCAATCAACCACATTCGCGCTACTGACGATATCTGGATTACTTACAGAATAGGTAAACTGAGTCTGATCGCTAAGATGCTGCTCCAGCGCCTTGAGTGCCTCATAGGTCGTAGACGTATTCCCCACCCATTGTTTGACTTGAGCCAACACACGAGGCGAGTAATCCTTCTCATCGATTTGCGTGTAGCTGCCTTTGATAATGTCATAATTGGTATCCGCATTCCAGAAAGCCGGGTCGTGCTCGGGAAGAGGAACTGTGGCGAGAAGATCTGGATCGTGTGGTGGAAGCTGAGAGATCACAGTGTATGCCTCGCCCTTCTGCAAGGGATTCTGTTGCATCCAGGTATTCGCCGTCACGTCATAAGAGATAGCCGTTGACACATCAAAGCGCACAGGCTGCTCTGGAGCAAAGATATACGCAGGTCCTCCCGGTGGCTGCGTCAGTATCACCCGGGTAGTGATCTGGTCATCACTACCCTGAGGTACATCAGATTGCAGCATGGCATTCGGCTCAAAATACTGCGTAGCGTTCTGATCTAATGAACTCTTCCAGCTCAGATGGCCATCGAAGTCATTGAATGTAAAGCCAAGCAGATATTGAGGTTTCTGATTAGAGCTGGTATATGAAAGAACCTCGCCCCTGGGCAGGTTCACCTGGCCGGTAATATGCAAACGCTTATCAAAGAAATTCGACGGCGTGCCATTAAACAGGCTGGAAGGATCACGCCAGGAGAAACGGCCATTCACCAGGTTGTTCCACCCATTATCCAGGTGGTCCCAGAATACCACGCCACTCTGCGCCTGCTGCGCAAAGGGCAAGAAGCTGCTAAGTAGAAGCGTACAGAGCGTAAAACCACAGGTTACCTGCATACAGCGCCAGGTCATACTGCGCAACCAGGAGCGATCAGTATACAGGCCATCACGCCTCCATTGCGCGACCTGGGCCGCCAGGTGCACACGCGCCACCAGCAGCATCAGAGCGCCGCCCAGTATACAGACCAGGTAGGGCGCATCTTGTTTTACATAGTTGAGGTTTACCAGCAGAATCGCGCTATAGATCAAGGCCACAAGCCAGGGTAAACGCGCGCGATAGACAAGCCAGCAGCCAAAGTAGCCCAGAAAAAAGGTCAGGAAGGTCAGGTAAAAGAAGAAGAGTGCCTCCGCCAATCCAGGCGGAAGGTCCAGCAGCGAACCAGTAAAGACGGAACGCAAGCCATTCAGCACAAGCGTGATAGACACATGATAGGCGGCAAAACTCGTCAACCATAAAGCGAACCAGAAACCCAGCAGGCAGGTCCCCAGGTGAAAGAGACTTTGCGGACCCTTTGGTAACTTCGCAATGATCAAGCCGAGCACCATGCCCAGCAAGCCTCCCCAGGGAAACAATGTATCATGTCCCACCCACTTTGCGGCCTGCATCGACGCAATCACACAATATAATGCTACGCCTAAACAGATGAGGGGTAACCAACCCTCCAGGGGCGCAAGCACCAGCGAGGGACGAGCCTTCTGTCCATTCGCCGCTGGCGGAGGCGTTTTGGGTGTTCCGCGAGAACGGGAAAAACCTGGAGTGGCTGAATAGGTGGGGAGAGAAGTTATTGACTGCGGCACATGCCGAGCTGCTCCATCAAACGGCTTCACTGGCATTGGAGATGAACGCTTTGGATCGACTACGCTTGGCCTCATCAATGCTCCCTTATCACTTTACAGTAGCAACATATGGTACGCGCTGATACAAAACATTTTAAGCAATATAGAATTATATAACACAAGAAGTGTTTTTGCCACATTCATCTGGGCCTGCCTTGCAATCATATCCCTCTATATATAAATGTCGCAAATTAGCCGCTAAAAGTCACGCATTGCACCTATTTTTGCTATTTCATGAGATATTTTACTGCATGGACGTGTTCTTCTTTCCAAAGAAGAGGAGCAGAAGGCTGGGGGCCAGAAGGAGACAGAAACCACCAAAGACAAAAGAGGCTGCAAGGTTCACACTAGATTGCAGCCAGCCTGCAATCGTTGGGCCAATGCTAAAGCCAATACTCCAGGTCACGGCGTAGCAGCCGGCGAGAATTGCGCGCTGGCGGTCTGAGACCTGCTCCATGGCGAAGGCGGCATAGACAGGCTCAATCAAGGTGCGCAGAAATGAGCGTGCATACTCGCCCGTAATCGCCAACGGCAGCGTAGGCGCAAAGCCAATCAAGACCATCAAAGGAGCGCTGATATACTGCACCGAGGTCACCAGGCGCAACTTACTCCAGCGTTTGACAAAGAGCGGCGCCGTTAACGAGAAGATTCCACCAGCCAGGCCCGAGATCGTAAAGATGATGCCCAGGGTACCAGGTAAGAGCTGGAAGCGCAGCACAAAATAGAGCTGGATCAGGGCAACAACCGCCCCCTCGCCCATAGTAAAGACCAGGTCGGGCAGAAGCAATTTCACGAAGAGCCAGGTAGAGGATTGTTCAGCTCGAACGTCTCTCACCTCATTGGCCTGCTCACTGGCAGCCTCGCGTGATGTTGCCTTGTCGAGACCCCTTGGCTCTTGCAGCAGCCAGAGCGGCAGACCGAAGACAAAGGTAAACAGGGCAGCGCTAAAAACGCCCCAGCGCAGTGGAATAGTCGAACCAGCCGAGACATGCAGCAGGCCCGCCACAAACTCAGGAATCGCTCCACCCAGGAGATTACCCAGCGCCCCAATTCCCAGCAAGAGAAAGCTATTGAGTGCCAGCACACCTACCCGCTGCTCCTGGGTGGTGCTCTCCGATAGCAACGGCAGGTTCGTCACCCAATAGGCAGTCGAGACCAGTCCCTGAATCAGGTTGGCGACCAGTAACAGCGGCGCCGACGTCACCAGAGCACAGAGCGCTAGCATCAACGGCGTCAGGAAGGCCGTCAGCAGCAGAACCGGCTTACGCCCTATACGATTGACGAGCATACCCGTAGGCACCGCCGCAATACAGGCCCCAACGGCGGGCATGGCGCTAAAAACGCCGATAAAGTCTGGCTGATAGCCCAGGCTATGCACATAATAGTTGAGTGTGAGAGCCGCGATACTGAGTTGAAAGCCTTTTCCCGTGGTAAATAGCAGCAATAAATAGACATTGCGTGGCAAGCGCCAGAAGGAAGAAACCGCAACACGTCTTTGTGTTACTTTGTCTCCTTGTACACGAGGTTCTGAGGAATTCGACACCGAAGGCATGTGAACATTACTCCTGAATAAGTAGATACATGCCCATACCTTAACATAGGCTAGCGGAAGAGGGCAATGGTCAAATGGCCAGGAAAACTCTTTAAGCATTTATTAAGCAAATAAAGGATTTTTAGATAAAACCTGAGAATCATTAGACTTTGTATTGCTGACTTGATTTATGCAAACATTTCTATTATTATAGAAACACAAGCAACGATACTAGAATTTGTGGATAACGCAAGAGCAGTATCGCGCCATTGCTTGAAACAGGTATTCTTGATATTGCGTTTAAAAAGCAAGTTGTTTATCCAGGTATCCATTTTCCGTTGATAAGTGCCTCTCGAAAACCTGAGCGCGCTAGCGCTAGCCGCGAGAGCGGCGTTGGTTTTCGTATAAGGAGTAAGAGTGAAGGAGGAGAATCGCATGCTTACATTTGCGACGTTTATCCTTGGAGCTACTCTCAATCCCGGCGGTATTATTGGCTGGATTGTCGTGGGTCTGATCGCAGGCTTCCTCGCCAGCCTCGTCATGCGTGGTAGTGGCTATGGCATCCTTGGAGACCTGATCGTTGGTCTCGTTGGCGCTCTCATTGGTGGCTTCATTGCCAATCTGCTGATCCCAGGCGGAAACTTTGGCCTGATTGGCAGTCTGATTGTTGCCTTTATTGGCGCCTGCATTCTCATTGCCATCCTGCACGCCGTTGGGCGTGGGCGCACACGTTCTACGCTCTAGCAAGTAGCACATCACAGGCCTCTCATGTCCTGGGAAGATAAGTAGAAATTTGTAACCAGGACACTGCCTTTTCAAGAGAAGTGGATGCCGCCAGATTAGGCGGCATCTACTTCTCTTTTTCTTCTCCTCACCCATTCCTCACACCAGCATATAACTTTCATGCTCTCAGCAACGTATATCATGGCAGAGTATTACCATTAGCAACCTGACTGTTCCACGCTGAGAGGAGCGTTCATCTTTTATGATTACGATTCATCCCGGCAATGTCTATGCCATTCTCCAGCCCGGTGATATTATCGCCTGGCTTCTCGTTGGCCTCATCTCAGGCTACATCGCCAGCATCCTGGTACGAGGGCGCGGCTTTGGCTGCCTTGGAGATATAGTGATTGGACTCATTGGTTCGTTTATCGGAGGAATGATCGCTAATTACCTAAACATCAGCGGCAACTTCCACTTCTGCGGCACCATTGTGATCTCGGTCATTGGCGCCGTCATTCTCCTCACCATTATTAAACTCCTCTTTGGCGACCGTTGACCAGGGAGCATCTTGATGTCTGCATGCAAAAGAAGGAGCCAGGTTAAAACCTGGCTCCTTCTTTTGCATGCAGACATCAAGAACACGTTTAATCATGCGTCACAGCCTCGACAGGAATAGGTTCTGAGGGCGATACTTGACCAGGATGGACCTGCTCCGCGCGTAAGAGGCTTACTCCCAACTCAGACTGCACACTGAGCGAGCTTCCCAGCGTCTCCTGCTGCCCCTCGGGAGTCGTCAGCACCCACATGACTTCGGCAGCGACATGGCGTGCCGGCAGGTTCATGGGCTGGATATGCTCAAGCACGCGGGCCGCGACGGCGCTCACAATCGGCGTAGCGAAGGAGGTACCAGACCAGTAGGCCCAACCATTGGCGTTGGGAGCCGGATACTCTGGCATGGGTGGATTCTTACCCTCGAAGGCGGGATAGCTCTGTGAGCTATAGAGGCCAATCAATGCATCCACCTCGTCGCGCTGTATATCTCTCCGCGTGGGAATACCGCCGCCATAGGTCGCGATACCGTTTCGCTGCGCTGGCAGCTTGGGATAGTTGCTATAGCGCGCCGCCTCGCCATCGCGATCTACCGCCCCGACGGCAAGGACCTCAGGGAAGGCCGCCGGGTAACGTGGACCAATACGTCCCGCCAGCTCTGGCGTGTTTGAATCATTGCCAGCCGCAGCCACGATCACCGCGCCACATTCGCTCAGACGCTGAATAGCCCGTTGCAATGGAGCGCGCAGGGTCGCCAAGTCATAGGCCATGCTCAGGGTATTCTGGCCATATGCGTTGCCTGAGGAGGCATGCCAATAGGTAAAGAGGTTTTCATCCGAGGGCGTCATGACCAGGCTCAGATTGATTACCACAGGCTTATTAAAGAGGTCTCCCTGCTGGCCCGTCCGGGGATCGATGCGGGACATGCGCCCATGAATCCACTCCAGCATGTTAATCAGGGTATAGCAATCACCCGCGCCAAAGTCGTTCAGCACACGTATATACTCGATATCAGCCTCGGGCGCAAGCTCACGCACAATCCCTGTCACAAAGAGCCCATGATCAGGCATACCAAAGGCATACTGCTTCCCATTGAGGTCCCGGCCCACCACCATCTGGTTCTCGGCATTCTCTTGTAGGAGGGAGCAAAGCGGCTGATAGGAGAACTTAATGAAGGGAGACTGCTCGCGGTTCATCTGCTCAGCCACCATCTGTAAGAGTTTGTTATTTCCGCCAGCACGCTGAGCCGCCTCAGTAATAGCATTCGTTGTCGCATCGGGATTCGTAGGCAACTCAGGCATGGTATCCAGGACAAAGACCGTCACCCCTTTCCCATTCTTCGTGGCAATAGGAGAGTCTTTCAGGTCTGGCAGGGTAGTGTCCCAGGCACCAGTATGCTGTCCATCGCTTGCTGGAAGCGGCAAGGGAGGCAGGGCAGGACCACCATGAATAAGGCAGTCTATCGGTGCCGCACCACCCACCCAGTTTGGGGCAGCTGCTACCAGGGGCAGGCCAAGATCCTGACGAAGCGTCTCCAGGTTGTGATTGATCAGATTTACAACCTGGCGAGCATATGACAGGTCATATCCGGCGGCCAGCATATCCTGCATCGGATACTCAGCCTTGATGTCATCCACTGTAAAAAAGCCGACAACGGTCACACCACTCCCATCTGGTGTCTTAAAGCGACAATGACAGCTAGAATGCGACAACCACTCATTTAAAGCAATCGGCGTGGCCTGATTTTGCTGGGCCTCGGACGCCTCCTGCCCATCCACTGACGTCACATCTGAGAGATAAGGGGAGAGTTGAAAACCACGTCTCTGGAGAAACAGGTTGAGATCCTCGATGCCAAGAGAGCCAGATACGCTCTTATCGTCTAGCTGCCGCCCATCTTCAACGTGAAAGGTCAGGGTCACATGCTTCTCTACCCAAAGCATCTTGGCGGCACTCCACCAGGGTTCGCGCATATTCATCGATGATGCCGACACAGACTACCTCCTGGGATGATGGTCTACAAGGTGGTCTACAAATACCACAGCATACATATTCCTATCTATTAGATAGACGCTATAACTACATCTTTTTAGGCTCAAGTATTTATTTCTCCGCGCAACTTCTTGGTTACTTGCGGGCTGAGAGGCTGCATATCCCCCACCAGGCGAAAGGCGGCCCAGAAGTAGGGATGGCTATAGCGCGCATCTACGTGTTTGAGCATAGCTTGTTGCGCAAGGCGTAGCGCCTCCACCTTGCTCTCTCCCCGAAGTAAATGTTGATAGAACGCCTGCATTAAGAAGCTAGTCGAGGCGTCTTCAACCGGCCAGATACTCATCACCAGCGAACGTGCTCCCGCGGCTAAAAAGGCTCGGCCCAATCCCAGTTGCTCATCCCCACCACCACTCAGTGCCAGACCGGTCTCGCACCCACTCAGGGTCACCAGTTCACAGCCTTGCAGGTTCAGCGAGAAAGCATCAATAGCATTGAGATAGCCATCCGCCAATACAATGGAAGAGAAGTTTGGAGCATCCAGGCGACTGTGACCATGCGTCGCCAGGTGGATAAGGGGGCAGCCCTGTGTCTCGGTTTGCAGATGTTCAATGGTGGCCTCTTCTTCAAGCTGACACGTTCCGTGGAGCAATTCAGCAATAGACCTGGCCTCCTCCAGAGCCGAAGGGAGATTGCTATGACCGGAACATCCCATCACCAGGGCTGTAGAGATCTCATGCTCGTTCAATTGCCGCATATTCTGGAGATCGAGTAATAGACTGCTTGCGGGCAAATAATTGATTTGGAAATCCTCGATTAAAAAACGCGAACCATCATAGAGGGCATGGAAGGGAAGTTGATGCAGAACACCATAAGGTACAATTGTTAGCACTTCGGTTGTGTCAGTGATGTACTCCGCCACGGGGGCAATGAGCAGGCGGTGCAATTTCTTCAACAAACCGCGAATGATCTGCTGTGGAGGATGCAGGGCATCTGGCCAGCCTCCTGGCTGTAAATGAGCATGTAGAAGCAGTAAATACTGTTCCAGTTGCGGGATTATACCTGGCTGCTTGTAGACAGAAAAGTCCTGCGCGCTAATGATAAAAATAACCAGCGTGTCTTGAAAAATATAATACGTCAGCAACGTCTGACCTGGCTGTAATGCCTGTTGCAACTGCTGTACATTCAGGCCTGAGGGCGTACGCACACGCTTGCGATACCCCGTGACGGACGGAGCCAGGGCGCTATCGGAACGCAACAAATGTAGCCATTCAAAGAGTTCAGCGATTTTGGCTTCGCACTGCTTTACCGTGGATTCGACCTCCTCGCGATTGATCGCGACCACTAGGTCTTCGTCTCGCGTCGCCAGCAAGGCGCTGTATTCATGATACTTTTTCTGCCAGAGCGAGAGCTCATACTCGCGTTGCAAGAGCGAAGCACCTTTCGCTCGTCTCACCTCATCAAGTTCCCTGGCATCATTTTCCTCGCTGGCCCCTGGCTCCGCAAGCATTGGCTTTCCCTGTGTAGCTCGCAAATATTGGCGCAAAGCAATTGAGCGTGCACGCTCCAGGTAATGAAAAGCCCGTTCAGCATGACCATCCTGAAGTTGCAGGCCAATTATATCCTCATATACTTCCCAGGCAGTTCGCAGAAAGGTAGGTGAGAGATCATATACCAGGTCTCTCAAGAGATGCTCAATACGCCCAATAGCGCTCAAGAAGAACCTGTTGGCGTGCTGCATATCCCCTTGTAACATCGCCATACGCCCAAGGAGATGTTGGCCTCGATACACACTATCCTGTAAGTTGGCAAGCGTAGCATTTTTGACCAGTTGCCGGCAGAGCTCCTGCGTCTGTGTTAGGTTAACCTGATAGGCCTCTTCCTGGCCTATTTGCACCAGGCCAATCGCGGCCTCGACCATGACAAGTTGCGCCTGTATCAGAAGCGCAATCAGACCCTGAGCGTTATAGTATGTGCTAACGTGGGTGGCCAGTTCATACGCCTTACCATAGACTTGCTGCCTGTTATAAATTTCGGCACGGCACAGTTGCGTCACAGCAGTCAGATAATCATAGCCTTGCGAAATGGTTTCTGCTTCTCCGAGAGGCTCTAAAGCTTCTTGTAAGTCACCCGTAGCAATAAGGATATTGGCATAGCCATGGAGGCTATCAATCCTCTCCATTCGACTCTCTAGCTTTTCCGTTACCTCGACCGCCTGTGCTCCTATGTGATGTGCATCATCTAGCCGATTCAATTTAAGGAAGCACATCGCCATTTGCAACAGCAGACGAGCCAGAATCTGAGGATTCCCAACTTTGTGTTGCATATATATGTTGCGAGCATCATAATAATGCCTTAACGCTGAACCATAGTATCCTTGCACAAAGATGTTCTTGGCGATATTCATTTCGCTTGAGACAACAGCAATAATATCTCCAAGATCCTGAAAATTTTGTTGTGACTTCCGCAACAAGCTCGATGACTCCTCAAATGCACCGATCAAAGCAAGATTCGTGGCTTTGTTATGTTGCGCAAGCGCAATTGAGCGCCGAAGATAGCTCTCATCAAATTTCTTCAAGAGTGGATAGGTAGCTAATACGCGGTCATAAAGCTTGAGGGCTTGCTGGTAACGTCCAGCATATTTACATATAACGGCTGTATTAATATCAATGGCACAAGCCCAATAATATTCATCCAGGCGCATAAAGGTCTCACGTGCACGCGTAGCAACTTGCAAAGCCTGCTCAATATCCCCTAACCAGGCACATGAAACAATCCAGACAATGCGACTTCTAGCCCAGTTCAGCTCATCACCTAACGCTTGAAATACTTCTCCGCCTTCGTCCAGACGTTTCAGCGCAGCCTGGTGGTACCCTTGACTTGCCAATATGCCGCCACGGGCGGTCATTCCCAGGGCATATGAGGCTGTATGGCTAGTATGCTGGCCATAAAATATCAGGAGATCGGCCAGTTTGAGGGCCAGCGCGGGCTGGGCATACATCAACTTGAGCGATGCTTCGCGCAGGCGAGGACCAAAGATAGCAGGTTCACCCAGTTCAGCGCTGTGTTCCTGGAGAAAACGCTTCCCTGCGTCGAGATCCAATGCTTGCAAGCGCTGTAGGAATGGCTCCAGGTCCATGGATTCTTTTACCATGTGCGACCCCATTAGCTGCGTTCGATCTTCAATCCCTCGATGACGACTTCATTCTCCGGTAACTGCACGACCAGTGTATAGTTTCCCACTGGAACGGGTTTAAAGACAATATTACCTAGATCATCGATTTTTGTGGATATAAGCGGAGGCTCTTTTTCCCAGCTAGTGCTAAGCATAATTTCCGGTTGTATGTCGCCAGGCTCTTGCAAGTGATTGATGATAGGATAGAGGCGTGCATCGACTCCTTCGAATGCCTCTATGCTCTCATCGGGATCGGCGCAGGAGAAAAGCCCGAGCATCATGAGATCGCCATTGCTGGCGCGTGAGAGGTGAAGCGAGATATTGAGTGTGCCTGCGCGATACTGGCGTGGCCAGGGCGTCTCAGCGACCTCTCCACGCGTCACTAGTTGTGGCTGCCAGGGAACAAGCGTGGCGACTATGCGCTCCGCCGCCCGGCGCAATACGCCAAGAGGCTGCCTACTCTCAGCGGGAAAGGCTTCGAAGGACTGCAATACCCGGCGAATCTCGCGTACGTCTTGTGCACATAAAGGGCAAAATGCAAGATGCCCACTTATGGTCATGACTTCGTCAGGGGAGAGATAATGAGCACAAAAGAGATTTAAGGTCGTAGCATCGGGACACTGACTACGATACAGAGAATTAAGAAGAAAATTGTTTGTCTGTCTATAGCGCTCCAACCGCTCTCGACACTGCGCGCATCCGGCGAGATGACATGCCGCCTCTGTCGAGAGAGGGACATCATCTAACGCCAGACTGAGCAATGCATCATCTTCTGGAGCCATAATATGCGAACAATTTTTCATCATTAAGATCGTACTTCCTCCTTATCATCCCTGACATAGAAGCAAGCACGTCTCCTTTCTTGCTATGTATAGTGACACATACATGTGGGAATGGCAAAAACCCACATCTATTTTATTTTCTGCTTGCCTTCTCAAACTGTTATCGCTTTGTAAACGTTCCATATGCCATTTTTAGCGCCTCCTTTTTCTATCTCCTTCCCCTGGGGATAGAAAGGGGAAATTTTTGTGGGGAACTGGTTTCTTATTCCGCTCACCAACCCCCATTCGGGGGCGCAGCGGCACTTTCGCGCCTAGCCTATCGGCTCAGGTGAGCGGGAAGGAAGCCCACGCCCCGGCAGGAGGGAGACCCTCCTGCACCTCCCCTAGTCGCGTACGCCAGTCGCACGCTACTGGCACGCCACACCTGCTAGTGCTCGTTGTAGCTCATGCGCCAGCGAATTTTGTCTGAGTTGCGCAGAATACGCTCCATGATATTGCGTTTCAGGCGATAAATTTCGTCTTCACCACTGAACTCACCGGGACAATAGTGGATAATCTCACGCGGCTTTAAGTTACAATGGAAGTGTAGATAGGCGACACGCTGCTCTTTTTCGCCGGGCAGGATGGTTTTGATAATCTCCCAGAGCTCATTTTCGTGATAACGATCTTCTACAAATGGCTCCTCATGCCCTCCCTGGCCATAATCTGGTAGAGGCTCGATATGAGAGCGCGAAAAGGCCCGCAGCGTATCCATAATGGCACAGTTGAGGCACAGGTGCAAATAGCTTAACGCACCACCCAGGGTCGAGAAGCGCAGCTTCTGATCGCTGACCGCCTGCCAGAAACGCCGAAAGGTATCATCAATATAACTCTGCTCGCTTTCGTGCCGCAGCGCGGCTTCACGATTGGGATGCCGTCCCATCCAGAGGCGAATATTATCGCTAAACAGGCGCTGCAAGACCAGCCAGGCCTGCTCATCCTGGTTTACCACGGCCCGCCGCAGAATTTCTAAGCTGTACTGGTCGTTGCTTGGCTCCTTACGCCGATAGCGGGCCATCTCCTGGTTACAACATGTTACAAGCTCCGCCAGGGTCATTTCTACAGGTGGTTTCTCCATCTTAATCCCCATCACGCTTTCCTAACTTCCTCTTCAGCGTGGGCTGAAGTTACTGTAACCTGCATATCACCGTTTTCGTCTTATACCTCTGCTTTATGCGCTTCGATTGTCACACGAACCTGACGCATCTCCCACACTGCGACTTCCTGCCTCTATGGCAAAACTACCATTAAATATTTAACCTGCTTTTATCTCAATATTAAAGTCATAATTTTTTTATAAACCAAAAGGATTACCTTTTATTATAACCATTTTTACGGCGGGACAGTTACAAAAAGAATATCCTTAGATTAGAGAATTACTATGCAAAAGTCAAGAAGCTTCGACTTGTCTCCCATCTTAGATTACGTTGGCGTCCTGGTAAGAGCATCTAATCTCTTTCTTTATTTTTCTTGTCACAACACTGGAAAACAGGTATACTGTACTTATAAGAGTACTCATAAAGCGTGCTTCTTACAATGGTTTAGCTAACCAAAAGAGAGTCAGATACTTCACATCCTTTAGTGGAGGCTTGTGCGAAACAAAATGAATTCATGTATTGTACTTGCCATTGATACTGATCTCTCTCCTACAACTCTGCACGCGCTCACTTCGATCAGTGCGTTCTTAGAGCAGTCGGCTCCTACTGTCCGCCTTCTCCTTCTCCATGTGATCCCCCTTACCCAGGTCGTTTCAGCACAACCGGGTATGTATGTGGGGCAGGTCTTTCCAGGGACGGCGACTACTGCTCAACGCGAACATGCCCAGGCCGTCCTCTATAAAGCACGTCTCTTACTGGCCCAACAGGGCATCAGCATGGAACGTACGGAGGGAGTGGTCCGTGAAGGACTGCCGGCCGATGAAATTACGCGAGCGGCCCGCGAGCTACACGCCAGTTTTATCGTCGTTGGGCGCCATGAAGATGCGCTCAAGCATAAAATCCGCCGCTTCCTGCTAGGGAGCACTTCACAGCGCATCTTACAACTGGCCTCCTGTCCCGTGTATATCGCGGTTCTGCCTCCACCCGCCAAAGCCAGCGACCTATCCTCCTGGTATATGGAGGCCATCAAAGGCTATCTGGACGAACATCCCTCTTCCCTGAGCGTCTTCACCCCCGAGCAGGCCGCCCGGCGCTTTGCGCCCCCAGGAAAAAGTAAAATCGGGCGCCAGGAGGTCAAAGCGGCCTCCCGCGCCCTGGAAGATCTCGCCACCGGTGGGCTTCTTTGTCGCCATGAGATCAAAGGCGAGCTACGCTATGTGAATGATTAGAGAAGTTGTTCGAGAGCCTCAGGCGTGGTGACGGGTGCCTGGCAGGCGAAATTCTGGCAGACATAGGCCGTGGCCTTCCCCTCTTGCATCGTGCGTTCGGCTAATAATGGAACGGCGTGTATGGCCTCCTCGTCATCGGGGCGTGCACAGGCCAGAACGCTATTAGGCAGGTAGCGCGTGTTCACTACGTTCAGTAGCGCCTGCGTATCCGCCGCCTCAGGACTCCCCAATAGGGCGATTTCGCGGGCCGTAGTGAGCGAGAAATCGAGCGCCCCCAGGGCCTGGCCAAAGAACTGCGGGTGCTGTACCATGACGTCCGCAAGCGACTGGAGATAGGCTTCAGCGCGCTCACGATAGGCGTCCTCGCCACTGAGCGCCGCCAGGCGCAGGAGGACATCGGCGGCGACACTATTCCCGGAGGGCGTGGCATTATCCATAATGTCCTTGGGGCGCGTCACCAGCTCTTCGTGATCGCTCCCCGTGTCAAAGAAGCCTCCATTCTGCTCATCGGCAAAGAGCGCAAGCGCCTGGTCCATCAACGTCCGCGCCTCGACAAACCAGCGCGGATCAAAGCTGGCCTGGTAGAGCGCGAGCAGGCCATCAGCCAGGAAGGCGTAGTCTTCGAGATAGCCTTTCAAGCGTGCACGCCCATCTTTATAGGTGCGTAGCAAGCGCCCATCCTGACGTAGCGAGCGCAGCAGAAAATTGGCATTATTGATCGCAATCTGCAAGTAGTCACCGCGTCCCAGGTGGCGTGCCGCCTCAGCAAAGCTACGCAGCATCAACCCGTTCCACGAGGTCAGAATCTTCTCATCGCGACCCGGTTTCACCCGTAGCTCACGGGCCTTGAAGAGCTGCTCACGTCCAGACTTCACGATCTGCTCCACCTCGGCCACGCTCAGTGTCAGCTCTTTGGCTAATTGCTCCACCTCGACGTTGATATGGAGAATATTTTTGCCCTCAAAATTGCCACGGGCGCTGATGTCGTAGTAGCGCATGAAGATCGCGGCATCTGGGGCATTCAAGAGCGCCTCGACTTCAGCGGGCTGCCAGAGAAAGAACTTCCCTTCCACGCCTTCGCTGTCGGCGTCCTGAGTGGAATAGAAGCCGCCTTCTGGCGAGACCATCTCGCGCGCGACATAGTCCAACGTTTCTTCAACAATACGGCGATAGAAGGGCTTGCCCGTGACCAGGTAAGCCGCCAGGTAGGCGCGGCTCAGGAGGGCATTATCATAGAGCATCTTCTCAAAATGAGGTACCAGCCACTCCGCGTCGACCGAGTAGCGATGGAAACCACCCCCTAGTTGATCGTACATGCCGCCCTTTGCCATGTGCTCCAGCGAGCTCTCGACCATTCCCAACTCAGTCAGATTTCCAGGCAGCTGGCCTGGGCTCAGTTCCTGCTTGCTGCGATGCAGGTACACACGCAAGAGAAACTCCAAGGCCATCGAATGGGGGAACTTGGGGGCGCCACCAAAACCACCATGCTGGGCATCAAAATCATTGGCCAGGGCCTGGCTGGCCACCGCTAGCAGGTCGAGCTGAGGTAAGCCCTGCGTGGCATTCTCCCGGCGGCGTAGGGGCATGCCCTCACGCTGGCGTAAGAATTGCGCCAGTTCATCGGCCTGCTCCTCAATCTTCTCGCGCTCCTGGGCATAAAGCTGCGCCAGGCTAAGCAGAACCCGGCGAAAGCCAGGCATCACATGCTGCCCATAATGACGGTCATCTGGCGGGAAGTAGGTACCACCATAGAATGGGCGCCCATCGGGAGTCAGGAAGACGGTCATCGGCCAGCCGCCCTGCTGTGTCATAGCCTGGACCGCCTGCATATAGATGTTATCGATATCTGGACGCTCTTCTCGGTCGACCTTGATTGAGACAAAATGCTGGTTCATTAGCGCCGCAATCGCGGGATTCTCAAAAGACTCGCGCTCCATGACGTGGCACCAGTGGCAGGCTGAATACCCCACACTTAAGAGAATTGGCTTGTCCTCCTGGCGCGCCTTCTGCAAGGCCTCTTCCCCCCAGGGATACCAATCCACAGGATTGTGCGCGTGCTGCAAGAGATACGGACTGGTCTCATGGGCCAGGCGATTCGTATGCTGTGACTCTCTATGTTGCTGCTCGCCCTGCGGCGAACGCGGTGTTTCGCTCATCTGCTCTTTCCTCTCTTCTGCTGCTAAACGAGGTTCATCCTACTTTTTACTGCTGTGCCTTCTTTGTGCCTCTCCTCATCCCGTTCATTGTACGACATTCGTCCTTATCTCAGCTCGCGAACTCGCCTTCGGGTAATGGATGTCTGGCAGCGGGCTGGCTTCACCAGCCCGCTGCCAGACATCCATTACCCCTGAGCGCCACAGGCGCGAAGAGGGGGGATGTGGTCAGAACTGATTTTCTGTCGTACAATGAACAGGTAGGAATATCGAGGTTCATGGGATGTAACAGGCTGCTATGATCACACAAAAACCATTTAGCGATCTCGTTCTTGAGGCAACAGCATATCTTACCCGCGTCGATCCTGTCCTGGCTCAAACTATTCAATGGGTTGGCCCCTGCACGCTCCAGCCTGATCCCAACGTTTTTGAGGCCCTGATCGATGCGATTATCTCCCAGCAGATCTCCGTTGCAGCCGCCAATACCTTCATGGCGCGCCTGCGTGCGCTGGTACCTGGCGGACGTATCGAACGCGAAACCTTGATCACCCTCACCTATGAGGACCTGCGCCACGTGGGACTCTCGCATATCAAGATACGCTACATCCACAACTTGCTTGAGCATATCACCAATGGAAGCCTTGACCTCGACACCCTGGTGACACTGGACGATGAAGAGATTATCCGCCAGTTGTGCGCGGTCAAAGGGATTGGCAGGTGGACAGCCGAGATGGTGCTTATTTTCACCCTAGGAAGGCCTGACGTACTGCCGACTGACGACCTGGGCTTTGTCGAGGCGGTACGCCGCGTCTACGCGTTACCTGAACGCCCAAAACCACGTGATATGAGCGCGCGCGGTGAACTCTGGCGCCCCTACCGGACCTTCGCGACCTGGTATCTCTGGGCCTGGAAAGAGCGCCAGAACGGCAAATACCGACCGCGCACCCGTATCGTTTCGATTTGATAGATTGGTAGATAGTATAGAGATAGCGCATGGATACACCTGAGAACTATTACGCCACGCTCGGCGTACCACTCAACGCCGACAATGAGACCATCAAACATGCATACCGTCAGCTTGCTCGCCGCTATCATCCCGACCTGGCCGGGCCAGAGGCGGCGCTTCAGATGAAGCGCATTAACCGCGCCTATGCCGTCCTGAGTGATGAGGAGCAACGTCACAGCTATGATATCGTCATTGGGGGCGTCATTGATTTGCGTAATGGCGCGGCACATCCACGCTCGCGCCCCCGACGCTTTGAACACCCTATCGAACCAGAGTTTGATGGACTCAATATCTTTAGCACCAGGGGACCTTTTCATGCTGAGCTCTCGATTCGCAGCTCTATGGGCGTGGTCTCAGCTGTAAAGGGGAGACAAACCACGCACGGCTTACTCATCGCGGGTGGCTCCTTCGATGGCAAAGGAAGTATCTGGCAGGTCGTGCAGCAGGCGCTTCAGCCACAGATTATCCAGTTTGAGGCTGATCCAGCATTGACAATCGAGTCGCTGCGCGAACTCAGGTTTTCGGAGGCCGGATCACTGTTAGCGGGGTGGGGACGCCTCTCCCTGCATGTTTGGGATACCTTAAGTGGGCAACGCATCTGGAGTTCTTCCTTGCAACAGCGCGCCGTCTCAGCACCCTACTCTGTAGACACAACCCTACGGGTCGAACCGGATGGGAAACGCCTGGTGCATACAGCCCTTCCCCTACTTCCCAGCGATATCAAGGCCCCCCGCTCCTGGGGCGTTCGTGGTAGCGACATCGAGAGCCATCTTATGGGCGATGAGACCCCGCGTCCGCCAGTGGTCTGCCTGGAGGAGAACATCGAGCATCGCAGTTTCTGGGCCATCCGCCTGCGTGCTCTCTCCTATGACGCACGCCACCTGCTCACTCTCTCCTGCGCCCAGGTCACAGGTAATCCCCAGCAAGTCGTAATAGCACGCCGCTGGGACCTTACTACACAGACACGCTTCAAAGGTATGCGGCCCCAGATTCTCAACTCGTTGGAACTCGGGCAATGCGAAGAATGCACACCACCCTATGCCGCCAGCCTGGATGCTCGTCTCGTTGCCTTTACCTATCAAGGGAAGCAATTACGAATCTGTGATACTGTGAGTGGGACCTATAGCGAGCTAGGGACAGGGGCCATGGGCAGTAGCGCCCGCGTGGCCTTCTCTCCCGATTGCCAGTTTGTCGCCGTCGCGCGCGAGGACAGCGAAATCAATGAGGGTGTCGTTGATATCTGGTCCATCGTGACGGGACAACTCATACAAAAGTTGTATCATCCCTGGCAAATCAGCGCCCTCGATTATACCGAACGCTACTTGCTGGTGGCATTAACTGATGGTACTCTTCATGTATGGAGCTGTGCGGATACCCCTGCGTTTTAACCAGGGAGGAAGCACCGCCTTTCCAAGTATGAAAGCGTTCTTGCAATCTATCGCGAACAAAAATAGGATAATGTGCCGCAGGGGCTTTTTGCACATGGGCGTAGTAGCATAATATGCCCTATCTTATCAATTATGTGATTAAGATAGGGCATATTTACTTCGTGTGGTGGTAGTAAATGCCCCGAAATCTCGACCATTTTTGCCCTGAAACATGCACACTTGCCCCGAATCATGAACAGAGGCAGGAACATGTTTGGGCAAGCCGCTCCCGAGGGGGTCTTCCCTCGACACCTTGTAAATTCGTCTTCCCCAATGCCTGGTTAGCACGAACTGGGGTATAACAAGGCTTCATGCCCAATCGGGGCATACAAGGCGATGGCACGATTTGAGCACATCAGGATTTTGCCTGCAACAAACCTTGCCACGCCTTGTATGTAGTGACACTCCGCCGGGGCTAAAGCCGCCACGGCTTCTTCTGCCTCTCCTCTGTAGGCGAGAAGCTGAGAAATGGAGCGTGGCTCCGACTCGTTGCCCTCGTAATGGAGGAGGAAAAGCTGAGAGGACGCATCCATTCATGCGTGGTCTCTCTTGCGCGGTGCCATGCGCGTTGCCGCCCTCGCGCCTTTCGGGAAGGGAAGAACGGCCCACAACTCCCGTTTTCGGCTTCTTGGAGAGAAGCAACACCCGTCTCTTTCGAGACTCAATCCTGGGGAACATACCCAACCAGGCTGGAGGCTTTTCCTACGCTATTCTTCTCAAGACGCGACACTTCCTAAAGTCGTGGAGTGGCTACCCGTGCCTTCGCGCGTCGAAAATAGCTGATACATTGGGAAACGCGGTAACGTTTTTACCCACAACCCTTCGTTGCGGAACCCATACGTTATTCAATTCTCAAGGTACTACTCATCTCTTCTTGCTGCGGAGGAAAAAACCGGAAATACAGGGGCTAAAGCCTAAACACACCTTACCACGGGGGATGAATCCCCGTGGCTTGCGGCGGGCTAAAGCCCTTCATTGTCAAATGCCACGAGGTGGTTACGCGGCCCAGACGACGATCTGGTTGCTGCTAGCCGAAGACTCGCTAGTGGCTATAGAGCGGCCATCGGGTGACCAGGAGGCTGAGAAGATCATCTGGTTCTGGCTGGTATAGAGCCCAACCTGCGCTCCTGTGTCCGCGTCGAGAATGGTCACTTTGCTGGTTTTTGTCTGGGAGAATGGATTAGCGAAAGGCGAGGTGTACGCCGCCAGTTCCTTCCCATCAGGCGACCAGGCGAAGGCCGAAAGCCCTTTATAGGTCTTGAGTAGCTTTTGTGCGTTTACATCCCAGAGCTCCACCGAGGTAAACGTACTTCGCGCCAGGTTATGGGTACCAGGCTGCCACGCAATGGTCATGGCTTGGGCATTGCCCAGCACAAAAACAACTTGTTGCGTAGCAACGCTCCAAACCACAATTTTTGAGTCATTCGAGTAGGACACGGCCAGGTACTTCCCATCGCTGGAAAAGGCCAGCGCAAGCCCGATGGGCGCCGCCTGCGCGCTGAAAGTGGTTTTTACCGCGCCGGTCAGCGGATCTAGCAACACTACTTTCCCCGAGGTGATATTGGATACATCGACCGCCAGAGACGCGCCATCCGGGCTCCAGGCCACGGAATAAAAGCCAAACCCGCCACCAAGCGGGGCGGCACTGGAAAGTAGGGACTGACGCGCGCCAGAGACATTGAAGGCCGTCGGCGCCTGGTACTTGATGGTTTTGACAACCGCACCGGTCTGGCTGTCGACAATCACAATGGTCTGCAGATTGTCCAGCGCCAGGTACTTCCCCGTCGGTGACCACAACACTTCACCGAGATCCGCCACATCTAGAGGAATCGTCATGAGATTCTTTCCGCTTGCGGCGTCCCAAATGTACAGCAGCGTCTTGGCGGTTTTCGGATCTATAGCCGGCGCGGCCATGCGCATGCCATCTGGCGACCACGCGGCTGAGCCGAAATTGGTCCCCGCCGGGGATTTTCGCGTAGAGAGTATCGTGCCAGCGGGCACTGGCGTAGGCGTGGGCGCGCTGATCGCGGTCGCCTTTGCTCCGCCAATACCCTGGCTGCCCTGCTGGCCGTGATTGAGGGTCAGCACCACAGCCAGCGTGCTCACCAGCAGTCCTGCCACCAGGACAGCAGCCAGCACACCAAGGCCGCGGGACAACCTTCTGCCCGTGGACTCCTCGGCTGAACGGGGAGATTGCATCTTACGAGTCCTTTCTTGAGAAAAACGTAGCATAGGAGCGGAATCCATCGGGCTCCGCGCCTGATTGACATCATATTTAGCGAACTGGTGAGCCGCGATGCGCCGCCTGGCGCGCGCGAGGAAGGCCCGGTTTTGCTCGTAATCAGCCTGGTAAAAGGCTTGGAGCTCCTTGACCAGACGCGCCGATGCCTCCTGCCCATCCTCGTTCGCCGGGAAATCTCTGACGCGGCGTGTTTCCGCTTGAGCAGGCGCTCCGCCCGGTTCCAGGCGCGCTGGTTCGCCTGGCTGGCGCGAGGAAAACTGCTCAACCTGCTCATCCACGCTCTCGGGTGTGAAAAAATCGCGATTTTGTGTCATAAATGCGCCTCTTCCTGCTCCTTTTCGTAGAGCGTGCGCAAGAAATTGAGCGCGCGAGCCATGAGCGAACGCACGCTCCCCTCGCGTTTGCCCATCAACGTCGCAATCTCCGAACTGCGCAGGCCATGGGCAAAACGTAGCTGGATAGCCCTCCGCTGGCCAGGAGAAAGCCGATCCAGGTAGGTCTGTAAAAGCGCGGACGCCTCTCGCTGCAGCATAATCAGCTCGGGAGAGCGTTCCTTATCGTCGATATAGTCAGCCACCAGGCTCAGATCCAGCCCGCGCCTGACCTGTGAGCGGCGATAAGCGTCCACCGCCTTGTTCCGTGTTACCCGCCAGAGCCAGGATACCTGCTCTTTTTCGCTCATCCGGACAAACCTCTCCGTCTCAAGCGCGGCCACGAAGACTTCCACTAGCACATCCTCCGCGGCCTCGTGCGAGCCGGTCTGTTGACTCAAATAAGCAAAAAGCGCCGGACCATGTTGCTCATAGAGATGGCCCACCGGCGAGCCATCCGCAGCGACTTTATGTGAGAGTTCCATGCTTTTCCTCTCAGTGTTTTTGAGATCTCACCTTTCCATCGCACGAAGATAGAAAAACGTTGCATCCCTCCCCATCCGTCTTTTTCTTCTGCCAAAAAGAGGAGGCCTCCAAGAAACGGTTGTACTTGCTTGTCTCCCTTTCCATTGACGTCCCTGAGCCAAGAGCCGAACACCTTCAAGAGGTAGTCGGTGTGGATGTGGGCATTCGTTACCTGGCCGTTACTTGCACCTCCACAGGCAAAGCGAGCCTTTATCCAGGCAAACGAGTTCGACACCAAGCCAACCATTACGCACGCTTACGCAAGCGCTTGCAGCAAAAAGGCACTCGTGGCGCGAAACGTCGCCTCAGACGTATCGAGCAACGAGAGAGACGGTTGAAATTGCAAGCCAATCGCGTCTACTCGCAGTGGTCCTTTGCCCAGTTGCATGCGCTCATCAGCTACAAGGCTGCGCTTGTCGGGTCGCTCGCCATCAAAGTGAATGCCGACTACACCTTAAAGGCGTGTCCGATGTGTGGGCATATGTCCGAGAAGAACCGCCCGCACAAAGGGTTGCTGTTTGTGTGCCAGCAGTGTCATTACTGCCTGCACGCCGATCTGGTTGGCGCGAGGAATATCACCATGAGAACGCTCCTGGTCCGGCACGACTGGATCAGGACGGGATGCTTGTCAATCATCCCTGATGCCTCGGGCCGTGAAGCCAAAGCAGCGCGCCTGCGAAGGTACGCTGAGGTGCGGTGGAGTCCAGAGGTAACAACAACCCTCCGGTCTGAGACCGGAGGTCATTGACGTATGGAATCAATAGCCCTTTTAGTCAAAACGTTGCTATCCTTTGCATCATCCGTTTTTATAAGAAGGTCATTCTAAATATATTTACCCGTCATTAAGAGGAGAAGCGAGGCATTATCTTATGCGTCTTTCGGTGATTGTACCAGTTTATAACGAAGAGAAAACTGTATTGACCATGCTCACCAAACTGTCTGAAGTAGATCTCGACATGGAGGTTGTGGTGGTAGACGACTCGTCAACCGACCGCACCTGGGAGATCCTTCAAGAGATGCGCCAACAAGCCCCATTCAATACCTACCATTATGTGCGCCATGAGCATAATCAGGGGAAAGGCGTCGGTCTACGCACGGGCTTTGCCCTGGTTACCGGTGATATGGTCACCATCCAGGACGCAGACATGGAATATGATCCTCAGGATCTGCCAGCACTCGTCCGTAAATGGGAAGAGGGAAAGGCCCAGGGCTTAAACCACATCGCGGTCTATGGTTATCGCAACCTCGCGGAACAGAAGTTTACCACGCGCTGGGGAAATCGCTTCCTGACCACAATGACCAACATCCTTTTTGGCAGTCGCATTCACGATATGGAGACCTGCTACAAAATGCTTCCATGCGAGGTTGCCAAAGCACTGCCGATGGAAGGTCGTCGCTTCGAAATCGAGCCCGAAATTACCTCCTGCCTCCTCCAGGCTGGCTACACCATCCTTGAGGTACCGATCAGTTACTACCCGCGCCAGGACAAAAAACTTGCCCCCTGGAAAGATGGTTGGCCAGCTCTGGCCATGCTGCTGCGCCGCCGCTTTGGCAAGCCCTTCCAGGTTCCCGTTGTGGCTGCGCGTGAAGAGACAGTAGCCGCAAAATAAAAATGAAGGCTAAAAAGAAGAGGCCTGTGGCGCATGTCCACAGGCCTCTTTGCTCTTATCCAGGCAGCAAACTCACATATATAGTTTCTCCGATGTCCTCACAAAAGGTTGACAAACGCGACGCTCTCGGCCAATAATCCAACACAGATACTATTTTCGGGGCAAAAACTGCCCAAAGGAGCAGACACTATGATTCGTGCAGGCATCTTAGTGGTCAAAGAAACAGGACAAAAAACCACCATTCAGGGTGAAGAGCATCGTTATGTACGCTGCGTACTGGCAGATGATACCAATCCAGAGCGCCGCTTTGAATGCCGCGTGCTCGATGTCGATGATGTGGGCGTCAATATAGGCGAGCCAATTCAACTCCAGGTCCAAAAAGTTGTTACCGACAGGCGAAGTGGCGTCGTACGCTTCGATTGCACGCTTCTTCCGCCAGGCGACTAAACCAAGGAAAAAACTCTATGAAATGTACGCATTGCGCAGCCGATCAGGCGGAGGCGAGGGGTGGAAATGGGAGGTGTAGCGTCTGCGGCGCGAATGCCGAAGTCATATCCACCTCCCCTCGATCCACACAGACCTATTCCTATCTCCCCATGGGCACCCCTGCGTGGCCTACAACCATTCCCGCCAGCTTGACACTGGTGAATGCACCCGCGACACGCGTGGTACCACTCACACCAGGCAGAAAAAGGCATGTCCGTGCAGAGAGAGCGCTGCCCAGCGTTCTCCTCCTGGGACTGCTGCTACTGCTCCCACCACTTGTGGGAGCGGGCATCACCTATGGCCTTCTACGCCTGGGAGGAGAGCATGCTCGGCCCATGCCGCTCCACACGACACGTGCGCTCGACATAGTCGCCTCAGATACACATACGACCACGCCAGTGCCTCAGCTAACAGCCGACCAGAGCACACCACACCCTACTACAACAGCCTATATGCTAGAGAGTGATCCAGACCTCAACCTCTCCTTTCAATATCCCACGGGCTGGACGGCCAACGCGCCCGATAAAAGCGATGTCCGAACCACAGTCACGCTCTCGTCACAAGATCAGGGCGTTCAGTTTGCCGTCGTGCACTACAGTGAGAAAACCACTAGAACGCTTCGCGGTCCCGATGACTTAAATCAAGAGGTCCTGAGCGCCCTGAGCAGCAACCAGAGCGTGGCTCAGGTCCAACCTACCCAGACGCTCACGGCTCAACCGCAGATCGCCAACCAGGTCTGGCAACAGAAAGAAGGACTGGTCACACTTACCAGCGGTAACGTCGTTCATGTGAACTCACTTACCGTGCGCTATAAGCAGACCTACTACAATATCCAGATGTACACGCCCCAGGATATCTATCAAGAAGCATTGACGAAATACCTTCAGCACATGCTCGACTCAATGCATTTCCTCTCATGAGACACAGCACAAAGCAAAGCGCGGCAGCCCAGTACTGGGCTGCCGCGCTTCTGTCTGTCGCTACACGAACGACTAGTACTCGGGCATAGCGGGAGCGGCCGCTTTTTCCTTCTCAGGAATATCGGTGACCAGGGCCTCGGTGGTCAGGATCATCGCCGCGATGCTGGTCGCGTTCTGTAGGGCAGAGCGCGTCACCTTAGCAGGATCGATGATACCGGCCTCGACCATATCGACGTAGGTATCGCTCAGAACGTTGTAGCCAATATGGTTGCTGTTCTGCTCCTTTTGAGCACGGCGCACACCCTCGACCACGACGGAGCCGTCTTTACCGCCGTTGACGGCCAGCTGACGCAGGGGCTCTTCGAGCGCACGGCGCAGGATGGAGGCGCCGGTCGCGGCATCACCCTCAAGGTTGAGGTTGTTCAGAGCCTCGACAGCGTTCACCAGGGCCACACCGCCGCCAGGGACGATACCCTCTTCCACACCGGCGCGGGTCGCGGAGAGCGCGTCCTCCACGCGGGTCTGGCGATACTTCAGCTCGACCTCGGTGCCAGCGCCGACCTTAATGACGGCAACGCCACCAGAGAGCTTGGCCAGGCGCTCCTGGAGCTTCTCGCGGTCATAGTCGCTGGTGGTCTCTGCAATCTGGGCCTTGATCTGTTGGATGCGGCCCTGAATCTCGGAGACATCACCATGGCCTTCAATGATAGTGGTGGCATCCTTACTGGAGGTCACCAGGCGGGCTGTACCCAGGTCAGAGAGATCTGCGCTATCCAGGCGACGACCCATCTCCTCGCTGATTACCTGTCCACCGGTCAGGGTGGCGATATCGCGAAGCATCTCTTTACGGCGATCACCAAAGCCAGGGGCTTTGACAGCTAGAATATTGAGGATACCGCGCAATTTATTGACGACCAGGGTAGGCAGAGCCTCACCATCGACATCTTCCGCGATAATGACGATCTCGCGGCGCCCCTGCTGGACAATCTTCTCGATCACGGGGAGAATATCCTGGACCGCGCTGATCTTCTTGTCGGTAATCAGGATATAGGGGTTCTCAAGGGAGGTCTCCATCTTCTCGGTGTTGGTCACAAAGTAGGGAGAGATGTAGCCTTTGTCGAACTGCATACCTTCGACATACTCGGTCTCGAAGTTGATACCGCGAGACTCCTCGACCGTGATAACGCCGTCTTTACCGACCTTGTCCATCACGTCGGCGATCAGCTCACCAATCTGCTCATCGGCAGCCGAGATCGAAGCGATCTGAGCGATCTCCTTCTTGCCCTCAACGGGAATCGCCAGCTGACGCAGGTAGGCGACAATGGCCTCGGTCCCCTTATCGATACCGTATTTGAGCTGCATAGGATTGGCACCCGCGGCCAGGTTCTTCAGGCCCTCGGTCACGATAGCCTGAGCCAGAACGGTGGCGGTGGTGGTGCCATCACCCGCGATATCATTGGTCCTGGTCGCGGCCTCTTTGAGCAGCTGCGCGCCCATATTCTCCCAGGGATCTTCCAGCTCGATCTCCTTAGCAACGGTCACGCCATCATGCGTGACGGAAGGAGCACCAAATTTCTTGTCCAGGGCAACGTTACGGCCCTTAGGGCCAAGGGTCGTCTTAACAGCGCTGGCCAGGGTATCAATACCGCGCTTCAAGGCACGACGCGCCTCATCATTAAATACTACTTGTTTTGCCATATGTCTAATCCTGTATCCTTTTCTATCTCGCAACTGGGTAAGATTGGGTGCTTAAAGCACCAACATTTCTCCCAATCGGGGGCTTGTCGTTAACCAACGATGGCGAGAATGTCGCTCTCTTTAAGAACGAGGTACTCTTCACCTTCCAGCTTGAACTCGGTGCCGCCATACTTGGCGAACAGAACACGATCACCCTCTTTGATATCGATGGTCGCGCGCTCACCATTATCAAGCAAGCGACCGCTACCGACAGCGATGACAGTCCCTTCCTGGGGCTTCTCTTTGGCCGTGTCAGGAATAACGATGCCGCTTCTGGTTACTTCCTCTTTTGCCGCTGGCTTTACAACCACGCGATCACCAACAGGTCGAATCTTAGCCACTTTACAACTCCTTATAACAAACAGAACGTTTATGCCTCTTGCACGGGTCCATCCTCATCAGAAATATCACCCTCGTTCTGATAATGGATGACACCGGCAATGTTCACCGAAGGATACTGTGAGTAGTCGCAGCTACATGGCCCGCCCGCCGCACACCCGGGACAACAATATGTCACGCCGTGCATGATAAATGGGGACCAGAGGATCTCAATATCACAATTGGCACAACGTCTTACCACCCGGTTATGAGGCGTTCTTCTGCTCATCTCTCCCTGTGGCTCTTCGCGCGCTGCTGACATGATCCTCTTCTTTCAGCATAACTACTCTTTACTAATTCTCTGCAAGCGAGTATGCCATACAAACTGTTAGAAGCACATAGGAGAAATATTAGAGGAATGTTAGAAATTCTTCGCGCTCAACCGCTTCTATCTGATCATAATCAGGTAAACACGTTCTATTTCCACCACTACTCCCTTAACTCTTCGTACTAGCACATACGAATAAGCCAGTTCTGGCAAGCGATACACTAGTGGAGGCGGGGTTTTGAATTGAGCAGCAATAAGCCCTGATTTCAACATTTTCCATTTAGATACAATTAGACAGGAGCGCACGATGATACTTTCTCTCTGCAAAAAGAACTTGTGCCTCATTGTTATAAGCCAGGTAATCGCGATACCCCTTCTGGCTGGTCTGCCTGCAACCGCGTTCGCCTCTTCGAGGTACACACCTGCCAGATTTCCACACTCCAAAAGTTACCAGGTGAATAATCAATACAGCAGTGGAAATGATGGTGGTATTAATAGTAACAACTATTATTATTGGGGCAGTAACCAGGGAAATGATGGCAACCGGGGCTACAACTCGGGCAACAACATGGATAATAGCAGCAACAGTGGAAACCAGGTGATCAATCAAGATAGCTTTATTGAGAACCAGGTCAATACGCAGAAGAATAATCAATACAGCAGCAACAATGATAATGGTTTTGATAGTAATAACGCATACTATTATGGCTACGACCAGGGAAACAGTGGTAACAGGGGCTATAACCTGGGCAACAACCAGGACAATTCTTCCAATAGCGGGAACCAGGTCAACAATCAAGGCAATTTTATCGACCCGAGCGTAAAACCCTGGGCTTTAGCCCTAGGGATAGAAGCGAGTCCTTTGAAGGCGGATAGGGTGGTTGGGGATATCCCTCTCTTGACACTATCCACCTTTTACACTATACTAGAACAAGTGTTTTGGTACAGACACAACTGAAAAGTGTTTGGGCGTTGCAAGGTAAATCGTTCCCTTGCGTAAAAGCACTTGCGTACAAGTGTCCCTGTGCCCTCTCGGTGAGGTCTTTTAAGAGCTTCAAAGCCGCCTTGCCATCCAAGAGAGCAAACACGTATTGGCTCGGACGGAGCCTTCAGGAAACTTCGGTTTGCTGAGAAGCCCCCGGATTTATCCGTGGGGAGTCGTCACTGGAAAGCAACTCAACGCTCCTGGTAGTCAGGTCAACAATCAGGGGAACACCATTGGTTATCAGGTCAATAACAACTCGTATTCCTTGCTACCCGACCTGCTCAACAACAAGGGTAACAATCAGCGCAATAGCGTTGGTGACCAGACCAACCATAATACCTACTCATTAGCGCCTGGCATTCCCTTACTAGAACTAACCACGCACACGAAAAAAAGATAGCCTGTGCGTCTCTCCCGTGTATATCTTCCTTCGATCCCGGCACCATCAGACCCCTTGAAGGCTCCTATAGCATCTATCCGCTTCTTAGCCAGGGGAAGCCTGGAAACAGAATATGGTACAATAACAGGACGTGAGGATGCTTACACACCACACGCGAATACCAGAAGCCATCTATGGGCGTGCCAACTCACTTGTGAAGAGGTCCTTGGTTACGCTCGTGTATTTGCTATATAAGCCAGGGGTAGAAACGTACAATGACGTATATCGCTACAAGTCAAGTAAGCAAAGAGACCTACCGGGTCACAACTGGCGACAATGGAGCCAGCCAGAGCATTCAACTCGAAGAGACGACCTTCCCCATCGACTGGCGCCAAGTCGCAACACTGGCCAGCGAGAGCCAGTCCTCAGGCGGATCTGGCGGTCATTTTAGCCTGATCATCGCCGGCCGCTCCTATGATATATTCGCCCGCCGCATTACCAGGGCCGATCAGAGAGATAGTGAGACCTACGAAATTCATATCGCGGGCCAGCGCTTTGAGATCAAGGTTGAAGATGAACGTACGCGCCTGCTCTCAAGCCTGGTCAAGGGAAGCGCGGCCAGCGGAATGGCCTCGGTCGCGGCTCCTATGCCGGGCCTGGTGGTTGGGGTCCCGATTGAGCCTGGCGCAACGGTTCAAGAGGGTGAAACGGTGGTGATTCTCGAAGCCATGAAAATGGAGAATGACCTGAATGCCCCCATCAGCGGCACCATTCAAGAGGTGCGTGTCAAGAAGGGCCAGGCGGTCGACCAGGGTGAAGTGCTGATCATTATCGCTGGGGAGCAGGAGAGCTAGAGAGCTAGCGCGTATAAAAGGTATTGACCAGCAGGACCTCTCCGGTGAGAGGCCCGCTGCTAATCAATACTGATGGTGGTCAAAGTGGTGGGTTAGGGTGATTGAGTAGGATATTTTCTCACCCAGCGCAGACGGCTTGTATCATGGACACAACAGAGCACATCATCCGCGGCATTCTCCCCCACAAGAGCACGCAGGCGCCGATGATAGCGCTCAATGTTTTGCATACGCGTATGAATAAAGACATGTCGTGCGGTCCCGCTTGCCAAGCCGTGCAAACCACTATGTACCGCATCATACTCTTGCTCGATCTGCTCTTTCAAGAGAGCTATCTCGCTACCCATCTGCTTTGCCCCTAACGTTTCTGACTGAACATCCTAAACTAGTATACACAGCTATTGGCGAAATGCGAAGACTAAAGACTATCAAATAGCTATCAGATAGCTATCAAATAACTACCAAAGATGGTGATGTCGAGGTGCGCGGGCGGATGCCCGCGCACCTCGACATCACCATTATCCCTTGACTCATCCTTTGTCGTCAGAGGCATCTGCTCGGCAATATGGTATAATGCCATTGGTATGCAATAAGGAGGACTGCTATGCAGCAGCATGTTAGTCGGAGTGCAGAGGAGTGGCGCGCTACCACTCTGCGCAAAGCACAGGAGAAAGCGGCGGAACGCAAAGACCGCTTTGAGACCAGTTCACACATACCAGTACAACCCCTCTATACCACAGAAGATGTACAAGCGCTCGACTTACACGAACGGATAGGTTTCCCCGGTGAGTTCCCCTATACACGCGGTGTCCAGCCCACCATGTACCGCTCACGCCTCTGGACCATGCGCCAGTACGCGGGCTTTGGAACCGCCGAGGAGTCAAATAAACGCTATCACTACCTGCTCTCACAGGGTACAACTGGCCTCTCGGTGGCCTTTGATCTCCCCACCCAGATTGGCTATGACGCGGACCACGCGCTCTCTGAGGGCGAGGTTGGCAAGGTAGGTGTCTCGATCTCCAGCCTGGAAGATATGGAGACCCTGCTCGCTGGTCTGCCCCTGGAACGCATCAGCACCTCCATGACGATTAACGCTACGGCCAGCATCCTACTCGCGCTCTATATCGCGGTGGCGAAGAAGCAGGGAGCCGATCTGCGCAAGATCTCGGGTACCATCCAGAACGATGTGCTCAAAGAGTATATCGCGCGCGGCACCTATATTTATCCGCCCCAGCACTCGATGCGGATCATTACGGATATCTTCCAGTACTGTGCCGAGAATATTCCGCGTTGGAATACGATTAGTATTAGTGGCTATCATATTCGTGAGGCTGGCTCGACGGCGGCGCAGGAGATCGCCTTTACCCTCTCTAATGCGATTAGCTATGTGCAGGCCGCTCTCGATGCCGGCCTCAACGTCGATAAGTTCGCGGGACAACTCTCTTTCTTCTTTAACTGCCATAACAATTTCTTTGAGGAGATCGCCAAGTTTCGCGCGGCACGTCAGATGTGGGCGCATATTATGCGTGAGCGCTTCCATGCCCAGGACCCACGCTCACTTATGCTTCGCTTCCATACGCAGACGGCTGGCTCGACGCTCACGGCTCAGCAGCCTGATAATAACGTGGTGCGCACGGCATACCAGGCCATGGCGGCCGTGCTGGGAGGCACCCAGTCCCTACATACCAATTCCAAGGACGAGGCCCTCTCACTGCCCACTGAGGACTCGGCGCGCCTGGCCCTGCGCACACAACAGATCCTGGGCTATGAGACCGGGGTCGCCGATGTCGTGGACCCACTGGCAGGCTCTTACTTTGTCGAGTCCCTGACGGCCCAGCTCGAAGAGCAGGCCTGGGCCTACATCCAGAAAATTGACGAAT
The DNA here is from genome assembly GCF_016587415.1 of Ktedonobacter sp. SOSP1-85. Lineage (GTDB taxonomy): Bacteria > Chloroflexota > Ktedonobacteria > Ktedonobacterales > Ktedonobacteraceae > Ktedonobacter. The sequence continues at coordinate 2,378,451 of NZ_BNJI01000001.1, forward strand.
TGGGTGGAAGCGTACGCGCGATTGAGCTGGGCTATATGCAGTCCGAGATCGAGCAGGCCGCGTATACCTATCAGCTCGCACTTGAACAGGACGAGGCGATTGTGGTTGGCGTCAATCGCTTCACCCAGCAGCACGAGCCACCAGCTGAACTGCTACGCGTTGATCCGGCCATCGGGCGTGGGCAGGCAACCAAACTCGCAGCCCTGCGCCCGCGCCGGGATAACGAGCAGGTTCAACAGCGCCTGCAAGCGCTGGAAGCGGCGGCGCGTGGTAGCGAGAACTTGATGCCGCTGATCATCGAGGCGGTGGAGGCCTATGCGACGCTGGGCGAGATCAGCGATACGCTACGCCACATCTTTGGTGAGCAGCATGAATTTCGCAGTTTTGATGCTTAGACAAGAGGTTTTTCAAGGGAAAGCATGAACGTTCGTAACACGAATTTTGATGAGGGACAAGTACATACGATGCTGGGAGAGGGAGTCGAGTCGCTCTCTCCCCTGGCCCGGCATGAGAGCAGGGGCGATGATACACATCGCCCCTACGCTCCCATTGGCGTCTATGACTCGGGCGCTGGGGGCTTAACCATTCTTACCGAGCTGAGAAAGGTTCTCCCGCACGAAGACTTTATCTATTATGGGGACACCAAACACTGTCCCTATGGCGTACGGAGCGAAGCAGAGATCATCGAACTGGCAAAGCAGGCCAGTCGTTTTTTGCTGGAGCGAGGTGTCAAACTCATCGTTGTCGCCTGTAACACAGCCTCACAGGCCGCTCTTGAAGCGCTCCGCCTCTCGTTCCCTGACGTGCCCTTTGTTGGCGTGGTGCCCGCGGTCAAGCCCGCGGCCAGCCTGACCCGGAAGGGGCGTATCGGCGTGGCCGCAACCAATCAAGCAGCCAAATCCGCATACCTGCAACAGCTTATCGAGGATTTCGCCACTGGCGTCGAAGTCTATGCTCAGGGCTGCTCCGAACTGGTTACACTCGTTGAAAAGGGACAGCTACAGGGACCAGAGGTTGAGGCGGTCTTACGCCAGTCTCTGCATCCCCTGCTCCAGCACGACATTGATGTCCTGGTGTTGGGCTGCACCCATTTTCCCGCCCTGAGTGAAGCTATTCAGCAAGTCGTAGGACCGGACGTCCAAGTTATCGATAGCGGTGCTGCTATCGCTCGTCGCACTCGTTTTCTTCTTGAGCAGGCTGGCATCGCACATCCCATTGATCAGGCCTCACCTGAGCAGGGATCGCTCCAAGTCTGGTGTAGCGGAGGCGCACACCCCTTTACCACAACTGCCAGCCAGGTACTCGGGTATCCCGTTAGCGCGGAATCCTCAACGACCTCATTTTGAAAGGCAGGAGCATGTCAAATACTCTCAGCACCGGCGTTTCCCCCGCCGGGCTGCCACCTCGGACCTTGCGTCTGCGGATTGCACATTCTATTTCAGCCATTCTCTCACCACCAGTCGTATCCATCCCAACCATCCTCCTGGTAGCGCTCTACCGCACCAGTAACCAGCTACAGGCCATCGGCTATACCCTGCTCACGCTCTTCTTCGTGAGCGTGGGTCCTATGCTCTATATCCTGATCGGTGTCAAGCTCGGTAAATTTACGGATATGGATGTAAGCAAACGTTCACAGCGTGTCGGCCCCTTTATCATCTGTCTGCTCTCTGTTCTCGCGGTCTTCTCCCTCTTAGGACTTATTCACGGACCTCATACGCTGCAAACCGCCCTTCTCATGACGCTCTTTATTGGCTGCATCATGATGTTGGTCACGCTCTGGGGCCGCTGGAAGATCAGTATTCACGCCTCCTCACTAGCGGGGGCTGTGACCCTGCTGACCGCCCTCTATGGCCAGGTCGTCCTGCCAGCCTATGCCCTGGTGGCACTGGTCTGCTGGTCGCGCGTGGTCCTGCACCGCCACACGACGGGACAGGTCATCGCGGGCTCGCTCGTCACTATCGGGATCGCCGCCCTCACCCTGGCACTCTATGGTATCTAGCGTCGTCAAAAAGCACAAAAAATACCTGCTGGGAATGCTCCCAGCAGGTATTTTTTGTGCTTGCTATTTATTTCTCGGAACCACCAGCGGTCAGCTGAGCACGGGCGGGGACGCCATCGCGCAACTGCAAGCCAGCCACGGCAGCCGCACGACGCTGCGCGCGGATCGCGGGAGCCTGGGCGCGGCGGGTAGAAGCTACCGTCGCACGACGCACCAGCTGGATAAAGCCATAGATCGATATCCAGTTAATCACACCCAGCGTCACCAGGAAGGCCACGATGGGGAGGTGAAGCGCGTCGAAAATCAGGTAGACACCGCCGGTGACGATGATGTTGGCCAGGGTAACCGGCATCAAGATCAGCCAGCTAAATTGCATCAACTGGTCGGCGCGCAGGCGTGGCAGCGTGGCGCGAATCCAGATGAAGACGAAGCAGAGCAGGTAGACCTTGAGGACCAGGTAGACCAGGCCCAGCAGGTTACCGGCCAGGCCCCACCAGATATTGTTTAAGCCAACCAGGTAGGAGACACCAGGGCCAGCAAAGCCACCCAGGAACATATAGGCCGTTACTGCTGATACCACGGTCATATTGCCATACTCACCCAGGAAGAACATCGCCCAGCGCATGCCACTGTACTCGGTCATATGGCCAGCGACCAGCTCGGACTCGGCCTCAGGCAAGTCGAAGGGCGCGCGGTTGGTCTCAGCCAGGCCACAGGTGTAGTAGATGAGGATCATCAGAGGCTGTACCAGGATAAACCAGGCCCAGGGCGTGAAACCTTCGAAGAGGAAGTCCAGCACTGGATTGCCGGTCTTAGCCCAGATGTTCTGGAAGTTCTGAATTTCACGCAGGGAGACGGTACCAATACCCGACACACCAGGATAACCAGGATGACCCGCCAGCACGCTGGTAAGCATGATCACGCCCACGAGCGAGAGGAACAGGGGTAGCTCATACGAGATCATCTGGGCGGCGGCACGCAGGCCACCGATCAAGGCATACTTGTTATTCGAGCTCCAGCCAGCCATGACCACGCCCACAACATCGATTGAACTGATGGCGATGTAGAAAACGACACCAGTCGCCAGGGCTGTCCCTGGGACCCCGATATAGGGCGAGAAGGGCAGCACAGCGAAGGTTGCAATGGCCGGCGCCAGGAAGACGGCGGGTGCCAGCCAGAAGAGGAGCAGGTCGCTATCAGCGGTGTGGACATCCTCTTTCAGCAGGAGCTTGAGCACGTCAGCGACGCTCTGCAGAAGGCCCCAGGGACCGGTATGATAGGGGCCAAGACGGTCCTGCACCCAGGCAATAACCTTGCGCTCTAGCAAAACCAGGATGGTCGCGCTCGTAAGCACGAAACCAAATATTGAGAGGAAGGCGACCACAAACTGCAAGGTATCCCATGAGAGAATGCCATTGACCAGTTGTGTCCACAATCCATCTTCAGCAAGAACTGTAAACATCGTAGATGACTCCAGCGCGAACGAACACGCTTCTGCTTACCGGCGGGTACCGGGCGCAGAAGCAGCCATTTCGCCTTGTTTACTAACCATTGAAGGTAGGTAGCCGGAGCATTCAGCGAGGAACGGCGCCTGAAGCGCCCATTCCACCTGAATGCCAGGAGGCATTAGCGGTCAACCTCACCCAGCACAATATCGGTGCTACCCATGATCGCGATGGTATCACTCATTTTATGACCACGCAGTAGCTCAGGCACGATTTGCAGATTGACAAAGGAAGGGCCACGTAGCTTCGCGCGCCAGGGATACTCACTACCATCGCTGATAAAGTAGACACCCAGTTCACCCTTGCTGCTCTCGACCGCGAAGTAGGTCTCACCGCGTGGAGGACGCAGCGCGATCGGTGTGCGTGCGCTGATAGAGCCACCCGGAAGCTTATCAATTGCTTCACGGCAGAGGCGCACGCTCTCAAGCATTTCGGCCATACGCACGCAATAGCGGGCGTAGCAGTCGCCTTCCTGGCGCACCTGGGGATTTACCGCGATCTCGCGATACGCCATGTAAGGACGGTTCACACGCAAATCCCAGTTGATACCACTGGCGCGCAGCATCGGGCCGGTCAGGCCATAGGCCAGGGCCTGCTGTGGATCAATATAGCCGACACCCTGGGTACGAGCCTCAAAAATTTCATTGCCAGTAATCAAGGTCGTCAGTTCGGCATGACTCTTCTCAAACTGGTCGAGAAACGCCTCACACTCCTTGAGCCAGCCCTTGGGCAGATCGTGCAGGACACCACCCACGCGCATATAGTTCACGTTAAAGCGGCTACCCCCAGTGCCTCAAAGAGCGAGAGGATGCTTTCGCGATCACGGAAGGCCCAGATGACAGGAGTGGTCGCACCCAGGTCGAGCAGATAGGTACCCACGGCCACGAGGTGGCTGGCGATACGCTGTAACTCATTAGTAATCAGGCGGATATACTGCGCGCGGCGTGGCAGCTCAATTCCCATCAGCTGCTCGACAGCGCCGGCATAGGCGGTCTCATTGAGCATAGGCGAGAGATAATCCGCGTTGTCCATATAACGGATGCCGCCCATAATAGGGCGATTCTCCAGAATCTTTTCGATACCGCGATGCAGATAACCAATAACCGGGGTGCAATCGACGACCGTCTCGCCCTCAAGCGTGAGCAACAGACGCAAGACGCCGTGTGTACTTGGATGCTGAGGTCCCAGGTTGAGTAACATCTCCTGAGACTTTAGTTCGCCACCCTCGCTCACGATGCCGACCGGAATATTTATCTCTTGGTTTGTAGCCATGAGGTTTCCTCGTTTAGTATGTTTCAGTGCCTGCCAATAGTTTCATCTGCGTTGCAGGCGTCGCAGGCGGACCCAGAACATATAGGACCACATACATCCCATGAGTGTCGCCAGAGCACTAAACAGGTAGCGATTAGGGTCCGCCGAGAAAAATGCTAGTGCTACCGCCGTCCCAAAACAAACACAAGCGACGAGGATGGGCATCATCACTCCCTGTGTACCACTTCTTGCCCGGGACACTCCCATAGAACGTGCCAAAGACCCCGAGCGTGCGGCACGCCCCAACGTCTGTCCTGCCTCCCCTGCGCGACTCTTTCCGTTCGCGCGCCCCTCCCTGTCCTGGCCTGGTGCGACCTTGCCGACGCCCTGTGTTTCACGACCCTGTTTCTGGCTCTCAGTACGACTGCGTCCCGCGCCTCTACGATGCGTCCTGGCCTTTGGCATAGCCCACACTCACGTTCTTCTGCAATAGAAAGAAAGCGATCCACAAGTGTCTGTTAAACGCTCTCTATCAGACGTGCTTTCAACTTCCCAAGTGGCCTTTTAATGCGGAATGCAACCCCCATTCGGGGGCGCGGCGCCACTCTTGTGGCTAGCGCTCCGCGCTCAGGTTTCCGATAAGGCACTTATTCCGTATCTGCCTGCTGTTCGCCCGCCTCTTGATAATCCTGGAAAGCATGGCCGAAGGTTGGGGTACCAGGATGGAGGCGCTCCTCCAGGCCCTGACCCAGTTTCTTCTGCACCACACGCTCCAGGTGCTGCTGCTGGAATTTGCCCGAGACCGCCATATTTGGATCGATCTGCGTGGTCGCCCGAGGCTTTGCGGTCATTGGCACCTGTTTGAAGTCCTTCAGCAAGGGATAGCCTTCGAAGTCATCATCCAGCAACATACGGCGGAGATCAGGATGGCCCGCGAAGCGAATGCCATACATGTCGTAGGTCTCGCGCTCCAACCAGTTAGCAGTTGGATAGACTGAGACCACGCTATCAACTTCCGGCTTCTCGCGCTCGATACGTACCTTGATCTGTAGCAACTGCGCGCGCGTGGTTGAGCGCAGGTGATAGACCGACTCCAGGTGATCAAGCATATCGGCACCCGAGACGCACACCAATAAATCAAATCCCAGCTGGTCGCGCACAAAGCGACAGACGGCCACCAGGTTCTCTTTATCAACGACCAGGCCCAGGAAATCCCCTTTGAGCGTGGTAGCATTGACAGGCTTGCCTGTGATCTGCGAGAGCGGAGCCAGGTCGCGAGCCAGAGCAGCGTTCTGGTCACGATAGCCCGTTGTCGCACTAGGCATATTTGTAGAACGTGGTACTAGATCCATCGTGTCACTCCCTTACGCCAGGCATACACCAGGCCAAGCGCGAGTATTAAGATAAAGAAGAGAATCTCGACAAAACCAAAAACACTTAATTGCTTGAAGATGACTGCCCAGGCAATGATAAACACAATATCCACATCAAAGGCCACAAAGAGTAGGGCAAAGATGTAGAAACCAAGTGGATATTGTACCCAGGCCGAGCCAATTGGCTTTTCACCAGACTCATAGGTCTGGGCTTTTTCTTTTGTTTTTTTATGGGGTGAGAGTATGTTAGAGACCGTAGTTGCAAGAATAACAAAAACAAAACCGGCTACTAACAGAATACCCGCGTATAAGTACCCAAGAGACACAAGCGTTCCTCCCAATACAAGCCTCTGCCGAATATCGACAGAGGCAAGAAGATGCTGCAATGATTATAGCACAGTGAGTAAGAGGCGACAATTTCACGTGAGTTGGGGTAACTGGACCGTGTCAGGCTTGGCAAGCACCTGGAAACCACGTCCCCGGGATTCCCCTTGCGCCTCCTGTATCCCCACCACAATCACACTCACATTGTCATCGCCGCCCTCACGCAAGGCGGCCTGAACCAGGGCATCCGCGATGCCCTGCACATCATTCTGTGGCTGTTTGATCATGTGCTCGATTTGTGGATCACGGACCATATCCCAGAGTCCATCGGAGCAAAGCAGCAACAGGTCACCATCGTGTACCTGCTCTTCAAAGGCATCAATCTCAATGGCGGTCTTCTCGCCAAGGCTACGATAAATCTGGTTGCGTTTAGGATGAGTATAGATATCATCTGGCTGGATAATACCAGCCTCGACCAGGCTTGCCACAACCGAGTGATCATTGGTCACTTTGCGTAGCTGCTCACCCTGGCGGTAGAGATAGGTGCGACTATCACCGACATTGGTCACATAGGCGGTGTCAGCCACGATGAAGGCCGCAGTCATGGTGGTTCCCATGTCGGCATGTAGCTCCATATTGTGCTGGTGTACCGCCTGGTTGGCCTGCTGCACGCCATCCACCAGGAGGCGCACCAGGCCCTCGCGTGGCAGATCGTTCTCCGTCCGTAGATTGGGAACCATAAAGTTTACGATGGTCTGGATAGCCAGGCGGCTGGCATCGCGTCCCGCGGCATGCCCCCCCATGCCATCAGCCACCACAAAGAGGCCAAATGGCAGAACCTCACCATAGACACGACATACCCCTCTGGCCGCAAAGAAGCTATCCTCGTTTGGCTTGTGCTTCCGCTTAATACCAGGATCAGTATGCGTCCCAACAAGGTAGTGAATAGGTTTGCTGGGTTTATGCCCGGGTTCCGTCCTCTCGGAATCACTGGCAGTGGAAACCTCAGATACTGGAGCCTTCACCTCCTCAGGTTCAGGCGTAAACTCAACAGTTGGCAGATCGGCGAGAGAGGAGAAGGGAACGGCTCCCGCAACCGGGGCCGCGTCTTTTTGCTGGTCGCGCAAATACTGTGATGGTATGCGCAAATTCAAACCAGAGGCCGAAGGCGAGAGAGGGCAACGGCAATGATGGCAGAAATTATCGCCCTTTGACACTGGGGATTTACAATTGGGACAGACCAATTGCACAGCCTGCATCGAGGGCGCGGTATTATTCACCAAGGTCGGCTGATCGGTTGGCGTCGCGATATTGCCCGCCGCTGCTGGTGGGGCTTCCGCTGTGACAGGTGCGGGAGAGTACGTGGCTCCCACATCGTCATCTCTGGCGATAGGCATGGTCTTATGCTCCCAGGCGGGAAGCTTCTGGCGCAGCTTCGCCTCCTCCTCCGAAATACGCGAGGCCTCAACTGAAGCGTTACGCTCAGCCTCTTCCAGTAGCCTGCGTTGTCGCTTACGCTGCACACGCTTACGACCAAAGGAGACGCTGGTCAGAATAAGCAGAATAATGAGCACAGCCAGGACAGCAATCACAAGTGGCAAAATCGGGACCGGGATACCCGCAATGGTGATACTCGTGCTGGTTGCCTGGGTACTACTAGTAGATTGTTTATTCACATTCAATGCCTCGCTTGCCTTCTGCTCAAATAGATGCGCGCCTGCGAAATCCGTGTTGGCGAGTAATGCCTTATGAAAGAAATCCTCGGCTCGTCTATAGTCGGGAGGCTGTCGATAATAATTTGCGATTCCTTGCACCCAATTCATATGTACATTATTCTCAAGACTTCTATTTATATCCAACACATGCGTCGTTCCTGTAGGTGGCACCTTCTGCAAGGCAGCCACTAACTCGGTTCTCTCTATCGCCTGGCTCTTGAGACGCAGTTGTACTAAGGCCCCGCTTTTATCCAGGAGGGGCGTTCCTGGTTCGAGCGCCGCATTCGCAGGCAGAAGCGCAGGTGAGAGATATTGCGCAGCTTGCGACTCGTTCACATTCGCTGGCGGTAGAGCCTGGCTGGTCGGACTGCTCGTAGTCAGGCCAAGCGAAGCTGGTTGGGTAGCATTTGCTTGTGCTATATCTACATATGGATATAGTTTATTGGAATTAAAGGAAAATACGACCGGGCTATCCTGTGCACAGCTTTCGCTCTCGTCCAGGCAAAAGGCATTCAGGGTAACACTACTCTGAGCATCGGACTCGTACACGACAACTGGTTGCGCATCACTGTTATAGAGATTACTAAAATAGACTTTTAGCGTGACGAGGCGTCCGCCACCTGCGGCCTGACAACCTGAGCCACTTTTGCTTACGACGCTGCTATCCGTCAGCACCCAGGTATTCTGATTCGCGAAACTAGCATCTGGAAAGCGCTGGCTCAACTCGGCAGCCGACCAGCTTGCAATAATCGTGCCCAGGCCAGTACAGGTATAAAAGAGCTGATTGCGCACGCCCAGCGATCCCAAGGGCAGGGACGATGCCGAGTGCCCAGGTTGCGCGCTCGTCTCCGATGCGATCTCATACGTAGCAAGCAAGCGCACAACCGCTGTTCCGGCACGCGCAACCTCCTGGCTGGGATCGTTCGCACGCCCCGCCCTCGACATAGCAAATGCTCCTGTTGTAGAGACCAGCAACCACTGCAATGCCAACACAAGGGCAAGCAAGCCATATATGGCCGCCTGCCACCAACATCCTTGTCCCCGTGAGGGTTCACCTTGCCTACGCATTTGACATTACCTCTTCACGCCGAATATGCAGAGCGAACGCGGATCCACGTTTACCTACCCATGCGCATGCGTAAACGCTGGCGCATTTGCTGGACAGCTGGAGTGACACCTGGGGAACGCAAGACATGTTCGCATTCACGCAAGGCATCGTCCAGGCGATTCTCATTCTCGTACACCTGGCTCAACTGGAAGCGCGTCGCATAGTCGCTGGGATTCAGAAAGAGCAGCTGCACAAAGGCTTCTTCAGCCCAGTTGTAGCGCCTCAAGTAAAAGGCTAAATTTCCCAGGGTTTGCGCAAAGACTACCAACATTTGTGACTGGTTGGGAAGGCTTTTAGCCAGTCTGAATGCTTCATGATACTCATCCACAGCCTGGTCAAGTTGGCGTGTCTTCTCGTAGCACTGTCCAAGACGAAAATGAGTTTCAGGGTCCTGGGCGTTTAGCTTGAGCGACTCGACATACTCGGGAATGGCCTGCGTGGGCATGGGGCGCAGATAGAGCCAGACATCACCCAGCAGTTTATGGGTCTCGGTATCAGCAGAGTTTAACTCAAGCGAGCGCCTGTAGGCCTGAATCGCCTGGTCAATCTGTGCTGGGCGCCGACGCGCGAACACCTGCCCGAAGAGTTTATGTACCAGGGCATTGTTTGGCTCTCTGCCATAGGCAAACTGTACGGCCCCATAGGCATCTTCAGTGCGCCCAGCAGCCAGGTGGCGGAGTGCATCCGCGATGTACGTTCCGGCGGGGCCTGTCATGCCGGCATTAGGCGTGGATTGCTGAGGAGGAAGAACGCTCGATCCAGCCACCTGCCCAGGCATACTATTTCCCTGTGGGCCTGACGATCTGTTTCCGCCTGTTACGGGTCCACCAGAGACAGGTTCGGAGCGCATAGGAGGAACGCCTATTATGGGAGGAAGGACCGCAGTAGCGTTGCCCATCTCCAGGCCACTCTGCCAGCGCTGATCTGGCGCATAGGCCAGGGCCTTCATAATCACTTGCTCAAACCCGAGACTGATATCTGGACGCAACGAACGCAGCGGGGGGAAGGCGAAGATTGAGGGTTTGTTATTGGCAGCGTCATGCGCGGTCAACAGGCGGTACAGGGTCGCGCCCAGAGAGTAAATGTCACTCCGAGGCTCTGGCTGACCATGCAGTTGCTCTGGAGGAGCGTAACCCAGGGTCATAATGATGGTTGCCTTCCCTTGAGACTGGAAACTACGCGCAATACCGAAATCGATCAATCTAATTTCATCGCGCCCGGTGACCATAATATTTGAGGGTTTAAGATCACGGAAAATGATAGGGGGGGTCTGCCTGTGCAGGTAGTTGAGCACATCACACAGTTGCCTGGCCCAGGTCCGTGCACGGACCTCGGTAACGCCACGCACCCCCTGTATCCCCAGCACATTTCCCTCTTTCTCCAGGACCTCCGCCAGGGTAGAGCCTTCGATAAAATCCATTACCAGGTAGTGGCGACCACGCTCAATAAAGAAGTCGCGCACACGTGGAATACAAGGATGGTTAAGGTCAAGTAGAAGTGTCGCCTCACGCGAGAACCATTCAACCGCTTGCGCGCGGTCCTTCTCATCGCTAAACTCATCAAGCATCTCTTTGACGGCGCAGGGGCGGTTGAAACGGGTATCTATCGCGCGATACACCGCGCCCATCCCTCCCGACGCCACCAGGCGCTCAATGCGATAACGACGATCTGATAGCTCGGTTCCCGGTGCTAAACGACGGCGCGATCCTATCACTTCCCCATCAGTCGATGGCTGCACAGGCTGATTAGCAGACTCAGGCGCGGACGCTTGAGCGTTAGCTTGAGCATTACTGCCAGGCGATAGGCGATTCTGATCTGCTGAGTAACTATTATCCATATATTACCGCTCTATCATATCTTTCACTTCACGGCCGAACTTCGTTGCTTCCACCCAATTGGCAAAAGGCTTTGCCAAACTCCGTTTTTCTTACATCCTGATTATAGGGGGCATTATAACATATCTTCGCATTGGTGAGCAGTAGCGGACTTCATATTTAGAAAGCGGAATTGCTCATACTCAGGCGCTTTCGCCTTCAATAGGGTGCGATTCAACTTGTTGCCATTGTGATCACATAGATGCCCCCATTTATGACTCTGCTGGGAAATTGTATCAGGTTGTCCGAACGAGCCTCTACGAAAGGCATTCCATCTTCGGTAGGGGCCCGGTTTACCGCGTCCAAAGACGATTGATCTCCTGCAGGCGCAGCTCATAAGATTCTATTGCCTCATGTCGTATCACCACACGTCAGCCCCTAAACGGTTTCGGCTGCGCCGACGTGCCATGAATGGCATTTGGACGCGGTAAACCGGGTCCCTACCACCGTGGGAAGCCATCTCACGTTGAAGCCATCTCACGTTATGGAATGAATCACACCCTCTTTCAAGCTGCCGATTGCTCCCTACATAGTAGAACGAACAAGCGGCAAGCTGATGACATACGTATGTGTAAGAAGGCCGCCTGCTTTCTGATGTTTCCTCCAGGACTACCTTGGATCGGGACGATCTGTGACCGCGTTGACGTGTGAGGGGAAACCCTCAAATTCGGCCAGGCGGCGGGTGGTCTCGCTCAGCGAGGCATACCCCTCCCGGGTAGCATACGCCAGTCCAGTACGCTTCAGGAAGTCAAAGACCGAGGTACAAGAAAAGGTATGGGCAAAGCCACCCGTGGGTAGAATGGCATTTGTACCCAGGCTATAGTTTCCCAGGCTGATTGGTGTATAGGCCCCCAGCAAGATTTCGCCCGCATTGTGGAGCATGGGCAGGACGGCGAATGGCTCACGGACATGCACCTCCATGTGTTCAGGCGCATACTCATTGACAAAGGCAATGGCCTCTTGCTGATCCGCTGCCAGGATAATCCCGCCCGTCCCGTTCTCGCTCTCCAGCCCGGTCTGGCAGAAGGTGCGACGCGGCTCCGGCAAAGCAGCAATCTTGCCTGGCAAGATTTCACGCACGGCCAGTGCCAGCTCCCGACTATCCGTTACCAGCAGGCTCGAAGAGTCAGGACCATGCTCTGCCTCGATGAGGAGGTCGCGCGCCACCAGTTCAGGATCGGCGCTTGCATCCGCGAGCAGAATGGCCTCGCTTGGTCCAGCGGGCAGACCCACATCGACCGTGCCAAACAGCAGGCGTTTGGCGGCCGAGACATAGGGGCTACCCGGTCCCGTAATCTTATGTACACGTGCGATATGCTCTGTACCATAGGCCAGGGCCGCGATAGCCTGGGCTCCACCTACACGATAGATCTCATGCACACCACACAGGTCCGCCGCCACGAGCGAGGCCGGGTCAACCTGGCCATCGGGTCCAGGCGGGGTACAAACGACGATGCGTGGCACGCCAGCAATACTGGCGGGCGTCGCCAGCATATAGAGTACAGAAGGGAAGGAACCTTTCCCGCGTGGCACATAGAGACCTACGCTACTGATCGGCGTGATCTTCTCGCCTGCCATTACACCTGGCGCAACCTGCGTAAACCACTGCTCATGCGGCATTTGATGCTGGTGAAAGGTCCGTACATTATGAATCGCGTGTTCAATCGCGGCATAGACGTCTTTATCAAGCAAGGTATGCGCGCGCTCGATCTCCTCGCGGCTCACACGCAAATGCTCAGGTGACAGTTGCACATGATCGAAACGAGCCATGAACTCGACCAGGGCCTCATCTCCCCGATCCCGTACCGCGTTGACAATTGGTCGCACATACTCGATAAGCTCATCAATCTTCACCTCCGAGCGCCGCAAGAGGCGCGCGCGCTGGGAAGCATCGAGCTGTGCCAGTTCATAGAAGTGGATCATAAAGTTACGATTTCCTTTTCCAGTGGCCGACGCTGCTAAAGCACGCGTCTACATATCCCAGTGGCCGACGCTACTAAAGTACGCGTCTACATATCAAGGAAGTCCCACGCCCCGGCAGAGAGACTCCGTAGGCAACCTCATCGCCTCAGGATGATGAATCTGCCCGCTATAAATGACTCTGCTAGGAAATTTTATCAGATTGTTCGAACAAGCCTCCGAGAAAGGTGTTACCCCCTCGGTAGGGGCCTCCACGATAAATCGGGAGGCTAACGCATCCGAACGCCATGTATGGCATGTCGGCGCAAGCCGCTTTTTATTCATTAAACAAGCAATATACCATGTGACATGCTTTTGCGGGACTTTTTGGGGCTAGCGCCGCACTGCGATAAATCGCCTTCGGACGTGCTAAAACCCCCATTCGGGGACAGGCTGGTCCCTACCGAATTTTGAGCGCTCCCTCGCACTGTGTGCAGCTCTCCAAGCTCGGCAACTTGTCCAGACAAAATTTCCCAGCAGAGTCATTTATGGGGGGCCTATGGGACTGCAAAAATTTGAAGCGCCCCCACCACCGCCCCCCTTTTATGATACAAAGAAAGAGGCGCACTTGTCTACGCCTATGCGCATGTTGATGACCCTATTGTGTCATCCCTACCACACCATTCGCCTGTTCTGTCAGCTCCTGGGCATCTACACGCTGGGCCTCATGAATGTCTTCCGCCATCCACCTGGCGCCCGATACTCCTATCAAGCCGGCGATAAACAGAGCTGGTAGACAGGTATAGAGCAGGGCTGTCGCCAGGTCATGGCCCGCCATGCCGAGACGAAAATGCTCTCCTCCGGTCGGATCAAAGGAAGTCGCCATAACACCTACCAGGGTCGGAGCAAAGGCATCCCCCAGCATATGCGCGATCAAGAGCGAGAGCGCTATAGCTGAAGAGCGCAGGCGAGAAGGGACAACATCCTGGGTCGCCGCCGTGCTTGGCCCGGTATAAATCGTGAGCAGGAACGCGGTGAGAATAAAGAAGATGGTAAAGAGCACGAGATTATTTGCCAGAAGAGCGACGGCATACGCGGGTACCGCCAGGAGAAAACCGATGCCACAGACCAGAACTCTGGCACCGGCATGCCTGCGATTCAACATATCTGAGGCATATCCTCCCACCAGGGTGCCCACAATACCCGCCAGGACGATAATTCCCCCGGAGTAGATGCCCGCCAGGCCAGATGTGAAGCCAAAGGTATCTTTCTGTTGTAAATAGATGGAGAGAAAAGTGGTATTGACACCCAGAACAAAGAAGGCAAAGATCTGCATCGCGATCAACACGCATAGGGTCTTGATCCGCAACAGCATCCGGCTGCACACTAGTACATCCTTCATGGCTAGCCGTAATATACGCGTCCAGCCAGTCTGGCCCTCTTGCGTGCTCCCAACTTCAGCAGGCACGACACTCTGTGCTGTCTGCTGGATCTCAGGCAGCACCTCGACACGCTGTGCCTCCAAAGCCAGCTCTTCCTCATCGGCCTGGTTGCGCCGTGGCTCATGCATACGCCAGGCCAGATATGCCAGGATTAACCCCGGTATACCCGTAAAGATGAAGGCCAGGCGCCAGCTCCCAATATACAGGCCCGCCACGGCTCCTCCAGCCCCCATACCAATCAGAATACCGAAGAGCTGGGCCGTTCCCCAGGTACTCATCACCCGTGAACGCTTGCTACGACTATAATAATCGCTTAAGAGGGCGGTCCCGGCAGGAAAATAGCCGGCTTCACCAATTCCAAGCAGCATACGTGCAAGAAAGAGGGTAGTAAAGTTGGTCGCAAAAGCGGTCAGCGCGGTCGCCACGCTCCAGAGCGCGACACACCAGGCGACCACATTTTTGCGTTTGACCTTGTCGGCCCAGTAGCCGACAGGCAACGCAAAGATGGTGTAAATGACGAGAAAGGCCGAGGACAGTAGTCCCGTCTGACTCAGATCAAAATGCAACTCTTTGGCGATCACGTTGACCGAGCCATTAAAGACATAGCGATCCAGATAATTCAATAAGCTGATGCTAAACATAACCCAGAAGACAGAGCGAGCACGAGTTGAGGGATTGGAGTGAGAAGCCTGGCGACCAGGATTGGTAGGCTGAGCAACTTCGCCCATAGGGACCTCCTCAGAGTGGATGGAGAGAGACACAACTTCTAGGGAGCCACACAAGATAACTGTACGCTACCATATCATAGAATGGATACGTTGCCTAGGGGTACGACCCGACGCTGCTAGCCCCTATTCGGGGGCAAGCGCACACGCTTACATATCAAGGTTCTCTTATTTTTAAAAGAGCATTATTGTGTTAGATGATGTGATATGCGCATTTGAGACCTTTTTAGCTAGCGCCGCACTGCCATAAATGGCGTTCAGACGCGCTAAAGCCTCCATTCGGGGACAGGCTGGTCCCTACCGAGCTATTGAGGCATTTCGTGCGATAGGTTGCTTGGTGAATTAGGAGCCAGGAGGGAATGGGAGTGAGGGGTGAGATTGTGAGCGATCCGAGTTTGGGATGCGAGGGTGGCGGGAGTTTGGGCGGTGTTGGAAGGGTCGTTGAGAGAGGATTCAGGGGTTGGGGTATCGTCGGAGTCGGAGGTGAGGAGGATGTGAGCGGTCTCGAATTTGAACTGGCAGGGATGCTGGGCAAGGAGTTCGGAGGTGAGGGGTTTGATGAAGGGATGGAGGGTGTAGTGGCCGTGAGAGACGGTGGTGAGGAGGTTGGCCTTGACCATTTTGCTGAGAAGTTGGCGCACGCAGGTGTAGTCGAGGCCAAGGGCGGCGGTGATCTGAGCGGGTGAGAGGGGTTGGTCGCAGGTATGGACCAGGTGGAGGATGGCGAGGCGTTCGGGGGTCAGAGTTTTATGGGCACCGAGAGTGGTGAGAGCCAGGCATTCCTGTAAGGAAGCGTGGCGGAACCTAATCTGAGAGGTCGGAGAATGGAGTGTGAGGGAGAAGGGGGCAAGCGAGGAGCCGAGAACATCGAGATGGTAGAAGTTGGAGACGGGGAGGCGTTTGAGATGGAGGTGATGATCGACCGAGGCGCTCAGGGGTGAGGAGCGCTTGCAGGTGTGGAGGACGAGAATACTGATATCATATTGTTCGGCGAGGCGGCGCAGGAGGGCGAGCAGTTCGCGATCATTGCCCTTGAAGAGAGGACGCAGCGAGGCCAGGTTATCGATGACAAGCAGGCGCGTATCGGGAGAGTTGGTGAGCCAGCTTTGAAGCTCGTGCAGGCCCTCGGTGGGCGTGAGCGGGGTCCAGGTGTTGGAGAGGAAGAGATTATTGGGTGGGGGAGTGCCGGGCTGGGCGGCGAGTAGGTGGGCGCGGAGTTCGTGCAGGCGGAGCAGTGAGTGATCGAGGCCCAGGTAGAAGGCGCGGCCACGGGTGGAGGTAAAGGGTTGAGAGTCGGCGTGATCCTCGCCAGCGAAGGAAGGCTGGCCCTGTGCGACATTGAGCATGAGCTGGAGGGCGAGGGAGGTCTTGCCGGAGCGAGGGTCACCGCTGAGGAGGGTCAGGCCAGCGGGGAGGAGGTTGTGGATGGGCCAAGTGCTGGTGATGGGAGAGGGCTGGATGAGGTCATTGAGGCCGGTGAAGGGCATGAAGGGGCGGGCGAAGAGATTGGCGTAGGCCTGCTGATCGAATTTTGTCATGTAAGCCTCCATAGGAAAAGTAGAGGGACGTTTTCGAGAGGTATACATATGGAAGGTGCGCAATACGATATATTATGCGATATACATTTATAGTATGTACGACAGGTAGCGGTTTTGTCAAGTAAAAGAGGAAATATTGAAGAAATTGAGTGAGTGGGGGTTTAGGGGTTGGGGGGCGAGGTGAGCATCTCAAGGAAGCTCCAGGATTTGAGTTCGCGCTCGAGGTGATAGCGCAGGAGTCCATGCATGGTTGCGGCGACTTCGGCGTGGAGGCGGGGATCGAGGCGCAGGCGGGGCACCTGTGCCCACTCTGTGCGCTGCAAGAGGCGTAAGACTTTGAGGGCGTTGGGAGAGATCTTCTGCGCCCATAGTTGAGAGCAATTGGGGCAGAGGGCGCCACCCAGCGAGGGGGTGAAGCCGTTGACGACCGGCTCTAGCTCGGAATCGCAGTGCGCGCAGGTGCGCAACAGGGGTTCATAGCCGATGCAGGAGAGGAGATAGATCTCAAAGTAACGTAAGAGAAGGAGGCTGCGATCTCGCTCGTGCGCGGGGTCGCTTGTACCAGCCTGCTGTTGTTGCTGGACCTGGCGCGCATCCTCATCGAGGGTTTTGAGGGCCAGGAGGAGCAGGTTGTAGACATCCTCGTGCTGAGTATCATCCTCGACAAAACGATCTACCAACTCAGCAAGATAGATGGCGCAGGTGCGATACCAGATGTCATCGCCCTGGCGCAGGGCGAGAAAGGCGTCGCTGGTCTGGGCCTGGGTGATAATATCCAGGTTGCGTCCATGAGCGATATAGAGCCGGCTCTGACAGAGAAGCTCTAAATGTCCCGATTTACGGCTCACGGGGCGACGCACCCCCTTGGCAACGGCATGAATCTTGCCCTTGTAGGGAGTGAGTAAGGTCAGGACGCGGTCGGCCTCACCTAGATCAGAATGTTTTAAGATGATGGCATCGGTGGAGTAGGTGCGTTGTTCTCGCATACTGTGGAATCCTGGGGATAAAAAAAAGACGTGATTACAAATTCACGTCTTTTGGAGGCGACGAGCGGATTCGAACCGCTGGTGAAGCTTTTGCAGAGCCTTGCCTTACCACTTGGCGACGTCGCCCGGATTAGTAATATAATCAAAACCCTTATAAAAAGAGAGAGCGGGAGACGGGATTCGAACCCGCGACATTCACCTTGGCAAGGTGACGCTCTACCACTGAGCCACTCCCGCATGTTTTTGGAGATCACTTCGCTGGTTACTTTTGTAACTTTTCGGTCACCCCCGACTGCGCTTATAAGATATCATACCCCCACGTCTTTGTCAACAGATTGAGGCCTCTTTTTTTGCCTCTTTAAGCATATCCATATATTCCGTTTTGCTTTGACTGCTCGCGCCTGCGGCGCTCGCTTAATAGAAATGGAATGGTGCCCCCAGCGGCCGCTGAGGGCACCATTCCATTTCTATTAGCAGCTAGAGTTGTGTTGTTTGTAATGGCTTTGAGAGGATATAGATCATATACTCATCGCTGCGAACGATTTGATACGTGACATGCTCACGAGCCAGCAATTTCTCAAGCGTGGTCTTCTGGTTTGCGTTATCTGTGTAGACAAATGCCGGATTGAGACTCTTTTTCAGCATATCTCGATACGCTGGATAGCGATCATAGCCATGCGCCAGGGTGGTATCATTATTCAAACTCCAGGTATCGCCACAGATAACTTGCTCATGACTGAGGTACATCAGGCGATTACACAGAGAATAGTTTGAGTAGATACGTGTTATATTCATTTTTTTCAATGCACTGACAAGCTGCTCTACATGTTGCTCATCGGCACTCACTGAGGGCACTTGTTGAAAAACATGCACAGTACTCATGATTAGTACCAGGATGAGGCTGGCAAGAACCACAATGCGAAGCGGGAATGTGAAGCGACCACTGCTGACTTTGATCCTATGAGGGATGTGCCAGAGCGGCCATAGGATTGTTGGAAGCGAGATCCAGAGCACACTGAGATAACGAGATGTGCCCTTAGCATCGAGAACAGGTGCGGAACTTTTTATATAAATAATCAACGTTAGCAAAGCAGCAAGCGCTAACAGCCAGCGTGCAGCCTGGCGAACATACGCATCCTGCTTCACATCTCCAGACACCTGTTGTTCCTTGCGAATGCGACGAATGCGCCATATTTGCCAGAGGGGAACCAGCAACGCGAGCGCGAGCAGAGCACAAAACCCTATGCTCCATAATACTGGCAAGGCCATCCAAAGAGTGGCGTGAGACGACAATGGATAGAAATTCTGGATGAGATAACCGGTTTGATCTGGTAACGACACGATAAACGCATTGCGAATATGATGCCAGAATATGTCATGCGCTGGTAAGCCCATCGAAGTCTGGCCCACAAAGGTTGTCCACGAGTTGATTCCAGGGGCAGCTGTCAGATTAAAATAAATCAGAGGGAAAGCCCAAAGAGAACGATCCACATCGCCCATGCCAACAGCGTACGCCAACGAAAGAGCAAGAGGAGACCAGCCGTCAAGACATAGGGCGCAATCAACAGGTCACTATACAAGGCAAATCCAGCTAACGCCCCCCACAGCCAGTAGAGCCCCACGCGCTGCCACACACGCAAGGTCGTCGAGGAAACGAGCACAAAAGACAGCAGAAAGAGCAGGGCGCCCAGAAGGATAATCTCTTCATAGCCACCAATCGCCTTCATCTGTTGCAAAAACATCAATCCTGTTCCCAGGCCCAAAAAACCTATGGTGAACAACGCGAAGGGCTTTGAATAGAGCCGGGAGGTCAAAGCATACAGGCTTAGCAAGAAGTGATCTTGCCCCGATTTGAAAGAGTCCCTAAAGCTGAGATATACTCGAAGCAGATCAGAAAGGGGCTTAGCCATGGGAAAAATCCAAAAGGTCTATACAAAAGAATTCAAAGAGGAAGCCGTGCGGTTGGTGGAAACCTCAGGCAAGCCAATTGCGCAAATCGCTCGTGAGCTGGGCATCTCCGACAGTGCGATTCATAATTGGCGCAAAGAATTGGCAGAACATGGGAAAGAAGCCTTTCCAGGCAAGGGGCATCAAACAGCACTCGAAGAGGAAAATCGTCGATTGAAACGTGAAGTCGAGAGGCTTCAACAGGAGCGTGATATCCTAAAAAAAGCAGTGAGCATCTTCTCACGGGAATCCAAATGAAATATCAGTTTATTAAGCAACACAAGGACGAATTTCCCATTGTTGTCATGTGCAGTGTGCTTGGAATCTCGGAAAGTGGCTTTTATGCCTGGCGCAAACGTTCAACTTGCCAGCGCAAACGAGAAGATGCTCAGTTAAAGCAAAAGATACGGCAGGTGTTTGTCGCGCATCAAGGACGATACGGAAGCCCACGCATCCTGAGGGAACTGCGTGATGAAGGGACCAACTGCTCGCGGAAACGAATTGCCAGGCTCATGAATCAGGAGAACCTTTCTGCGAGGCGCAAGCGACGACGGGTTATCACCACCACACGAGATCCAAGGCATCCAGTTGCTCCCAACCTCTTAGATCGGGATTTTCATGCGGAAGCCCCCAACAAAAAATGGGTCACAGACATCACGTATATTCCCACTCGGCAAGGGTGGCTGTATCTTGCAGTGATATTGGATCTCTATTCTCGAATGGTTGTTGGATGGTCGATGTCGAGCACATGTGATGAGCAGTTAGTAGAACGGGCACTTACTCAAGCCCTGGCCCGCCGTCATCCTCAAGCTGGATTACTGCATCACAGTGATAGAGGGAGTCAATACACTTCAAGAGCGTATCAGGCGTGTTTAGAACGATGCGGTATCCAAGCAAGTATGTCGCGGAAAGGCAATTGTTGGGATAATGCTGCGATGGAAAGTTTTTTCGGAACCTTAAAAGATGAATGTGTAGGAACGCTTGTCTATTCAACTCACGATGAAGCACGATTAGCGCTCTTTACCTATCTGGAAACGTATTACAATCGAGTTCGTCGACATTCTACACTTGGATATGTGAGCCCACTCACGTATGAACAGATGGCGAAGAAATATCGTAAAGTAACGTTAGATAACGTTTGACGTATTATCATTTTTATGTTAGAATACAAGCTCAAACGTTACGTTGCGTTACGTAAAAACGTTCTTCACTCTCCTCATCTCAAACCTCTAGAGACTCTATGAAATCGGGGCAAGCTCAAAGCCAAGAAACAGGCTCACCATTCCCAGGCGGATAATGAGAACCGATGAACCAAACAGGCGAAAGAGGAGAGCACCAAAATACGCCTCAAAGCTCCCCATATAGTATTGCCCATAAAAGAAGATGGGATGCTCTCCCTTGTCAAGGATATGCGAAGCCATGAGATAAATAACAGCTTCATCACTATCGAGGGAGGGCCAGCCCAGGAGCAACAGAAGCACACGCAAGAGCACAGCACAAACGAGAAGACATATCAGGCATACCCCATATGGATACTTTTTCCAGAGCGTCACCATTCTTTTTCCTACTCTTATTTTTCAGACCACAAGGAGCGCATCTACATATACAGATACACAATTCATCCCGCCCATTATACCGTACCTGCGCCAAAAATGAAGAGGTTTTTAGCGATAGTCCCATTTCTCCTGCCCCAAATTGAGGAGCAGCCCTTTTTCCTATCGTTCCACTGTTGTCATCCTGAACGGCAGCTATCTGATAGCGCCTACCGTTCAGTGGAAGCACGTGCATAAACATCTTCGGTGGCGTGGGCCAGCGCTCTTCGCCGCCCCTGGCGGCCAGTTCGGCCACGCGGGCCTCTTCACCGAAGCCGGTGAACATGGAGACGTCCATGCCGATGTTGAGGGGCAGGTCGCCTGCCGCCCAGAGCTTGCCCCAGCCACTGGTGTTGTCACTGGTGAGGGTGCCCCAGTCGTTGACTATGGAGGAGACGCCCAGGAAGGTGTTTCACTCCGAACTGGAGCAAATAGTCCACATAGTTATTCGATGAAAGTATCAATCCTGCTAGAAAACCAAGACTCAAAGTCATAATCCATAAACGTAGCTTCTCAAAGTTCATGACTCCAAAAGAGAATTGGACACTCGCCTTGCGAGTTTTGTCTTGATCGATCAAAACACCAGTCGTCGTTAGTGTAAGCAAAAGGTACACAAGTTCGCTCATCTGACAAAAATGTATTGAGGCCACTTTTGCGGTCAACTTCTCTTTCATATGCAAGTGTATCTTGCCATTGTAACCAATACGTCGATGTCCCACGATCAGGATCAACCAGCTGGGTCAGGTTCCCCTGGTCATAGTACTGCGCCGAGGTCGTCACCGAGGTTGTGGTTTGTCCGGGCTGCGGTTGCACATCGGTGATAATCGATGTAATCACCTTGCCCATAGGCATTGTAGCGCGTCTCTTGCTGCCTCGTGATATCACTATCAGGGGAGGCGGTTCCCTGGGCGCTACGAGAGCTATACCACTGAACGAAGCGTGCCTGACCATAGGCGTCAGTGAGCGTGAGGGTGATATGGCCGTTCCCATCATCAAGATCTATTTTCTATTCGATGGCAAAGAAACGGCTCGTGCCGGAGTGCCATGGATGGTGGCATTCGGACGCGCTGAAGCCCCTGGTCAGGCAGCGAGGAGCCATCAAAGGACAATATCAGCGTTATAGCATAAAACTGTAAAGCGGTATCACTGCGATAAATCGCCTTGCGCGCGATAAATCGGGCGCCTATGTGAATTGACTTCCTCCCGCATGGGAGGTGGCTTTTGCTTCACTTGATGCGTACATGACATTTTCATAAATCGGGCGCCTATGTTCGCTGATTTCGCCCTTGCACTTTTCGGCTTTGCTTGTTAGTCGGTGGTGAAGCCGCGCTCGCGGAGGAGGCGGAGGACGCGCTCAAGGTGCTGTTCTGAGACGCGAACGAGGCGCTGCTCTGGCGCGATGGCCTCTTGCAAGAAGTTGTGGATCTCTTCGTCTGCCTCCAGGTCGTTCAGGATCTGCTCGGGGAGGATCAATAGCGGCGCGCGTGCGACACCAATATGGCGCTGGCCCTCATACCCATTGCCCCATAGTTTGAGGCGTAGCACGAGCGATCCTGGAATGTCATCAATACAGTAGCGGCGCAAGAAATCCATGATTTCATCCAGGGTCATATGCTGCTTGAGCGCGGCGCGTACCGAGCTTTCGGTCAGGCACAGGCCACCTCTCGCCTCGTCATAGGCACAAAAGCGCTCGGCAACGCGCACAAGATAGAAGTTGAGCACGCCGTAAAGTGGTTGGAGTAGCCCATCTTCGCGCAAGCGCCACTGCGGCTCATGCCTCTCCTCCCCATCTTCTCGCCTGGGCGTACCTGCGCGTGTCACGGCTGGAAGCTGCTCGCGCTCCCATAATACTTGCTGAGCCTCAGCCAGTTTGCCAGGAGCAACCTCCACCAGGGTGGACGATAAGCGTCGTCCAAAGAGTGAAGACGTCTCTTGCTCTCCCAGTAAGGCATCTAACAAGGCTGAATCCGCCACCTCCATCAGCGTGGCTTCACGCCAGATTTCAACCCGCCGGGCCTGGCGCTCCCATTCCAGAAGGGTATAGCGTACATTCTGGGGCAAGGCCCCATCTGCCGCCACCTCCAGGGTTCGCAACACATCTTCAATCAAGTACCCACGCTGAATCGCACGCGTGACGCTGGCCCTGGTCAGGCGATAGTGCGCGACATATTCAAGTTGCTCCCGCTCGGCAAAGCGATCCAAGGCAAGCAAGAGGGACTCCGAGACAGGTGCCATGGCAACCAGTTCGAAATTTGGCTGCACAATCAGGCGCCCCTCAGGCTGTTCTAGTGCTTGCTCGTCTGCGTGAAATAGCGCCCGTCCAGCGGGCAAGAGGCGAAACGCGTCTGGGTGCTCCCTGGCATCCACCTCAACGATACCAAGCCACGACAGCACCCCCTCAATCACGGCACGAATAAAGCCACCTTCGACGAGATACCAGCCTTCGCGATGCGTCAGCCAGCCACGCTGTAAGCGAAAATCCCAGCCATAGGGGTTGCACTCGTTGGAATAGCGATCCATACGTGATCCCTGGTGACGAGGAAAGAGGAGCGAGGGGGCATAAAGCCTGGTACGCGCGACAAAGGTGGGCAGGTCTATCCATGTCCCTGGGGTCTCCTGTAACACACGCTCAAGCACGACCTGGCGCGAACGCACCACCTCCGGGTGGGCTTCTGCGAGCAGCTCTGGACCCGGTTTGACATTGATCGCAGGCAAGTAGGCCATCTCATTCCAGAAGGAACCCTCAACCGCCAGTTGATAGCACTGCCTGGCACGCTCGTAAAACGGTAACGCGAAATACGCTTCGGCAGGGGCGGCCTGAAGTATCCCTTGTTGCTCACGTAGCAACCCCACCTTCATCGCTAGCAGGCGCAGAAAGAGTAAACGGGGCGACTCATTTTCATTACGCACCACGTCGTCCTCACCCTCAGCCATGCGCGCCAACACGCTACGCAGCGCCGAGCGAGAGAGAAGGCCGTTATTGAGCAATGGCAACCCCTCGCGGGCCTCCACCACCACAGACCAGTAGGAATAGAGCCAGCGCTGTAAAAGCCGCATCCGGGCGTCTGTTCCACTCTCTGGCCCTGCCGGTAGTAATGGCTCTGCCCCCAGATTGCGCTCTTTTGCAACCTCGTGGACCGCGGCCTCCACGCTCGGCGAAACGATAAGCATACCATCATGGGTCCCACTACTATACTCCCGGCCCGCGAAGCTGGTCTGTTTACTCCAAAAGAGCAAGCCCTCTAGCAAGAGAGAGCGTATGGCCTGCTCGAATGGGCCATGCGGGTGCGCAGGAGGATAGGCTATGGGCTTGTGTGTATTCTCTATGCCATAAGCGCTCACAGCCCCCATTTCGCCAGGTTGTTCTCCCGCCTGTTGCCGCGTAGAAAGCAGCCCGGCACTGTGACAGTAAAAGGCCAGGTCACGACTATTCGCACGCCCACCACAGAGCACCAGTTCTCTCAAGATCAGCCACTCACCCTCGCCCAGGGTTCGCACCAGCGTGCTCAGGACATCCGCATCAAAGAGTTGGCGTGCGACCTCTCCTAATTCAGCCGATGCGCTGGCATCTGCGCTGACATTGGCCTCAGGCGTGGCGTCGGTCAAGGGAATCTGCCTGGACCTGGCAAGCGTGTGCAGGTGATAGAGAGGAATGGTCTCTAGCAATTCTACGTCACGAGGCTTCATAGCTATCCTTCTCATGCACAAGAGGAGCACTTCCACGCCGCTTCAATTCGTCGCTCAAGCGCGCAGCCCCATCCTCATGGAGCAGGGCCATCGTCTCGCTCAACGGGCGCGCCACCACTTCATTCAGCGAGGTCGTCGCCTCAAGCTCTCGCATAACAACCTGGTCTGCGACCTCAAGCAGAGGGACATGAGTATAGAAGCGTACCTGCCCATAACTCTTCTGCAAACGCTCCAGGCGAGCAATCACCTGCGCAAGCGCGTCTGCCAGTTCTGGCTGACGCTGCACAAGCAAGCGCAAAATTTTGAAGAGAGCGTTGGTATCTTCACCGGCACGCAACGCCTTGCTAAGCGCTTGTGGCGTGAAGCGATACCGTAGATAACTGCGCTGAATGCCCGTGGCTTGCGCGAAACGCTCCAGCACCTTGATGAGGTTCCAGGCCGCCGGGTGAGCCGGAACTAGCACCTCCTGGGCGTCGACGACCACCAGCAGGCGCGTCAGGCGCCGTCTTCGTCCTCGCTCAAGCTCGCCAGGAACGCCGTTCCCCTGTAAGAGCCAGCAGCCCAGTGGTGTCAGGCGAAAAGCCAACAACGCGCCATCAGGCGCACTTACAATATCGCAGATCCCCCACCAGTAGAGTGGCCCTTGAATTAACTGTGCCAGGTAGTGGTACTCTGCCCGCTGCCAATCTTTAAACTGCGAGGGCTTGAGCGGTTTATCTGGATTGTCCTCCAGCCACCAGTGTGGGGAGGCAAAATAGCGCTGCCGCCGCTGGAGAAACAGGGGATTCAGCCGATACACAAAGCGCGCGAAGGCTCCAAAATGCATCCACTGTCCAGGCGTCACCTGAGCCAAAAGCGAGACCAATAACTGGCGCGCCTCGCTATTTTCAATCTCCAACTCGCCCATACGCAAGACCGGCTGACGCAACGCGTTCGCGCGACAGCGTAGGTCGACGCCATCTTCGCGCAACCCCAGCAACTCATCGGTGGAGGAGTGTTTTAGCCAGAGCATGAAGAGCTCCTGGGCCTCTTGCACCTGGGCCTCGCCCAGCAGTTTCTCTGCCAGCGAATCAGCAATATGCAGACGGTTGCGATCATTGTCAGCACGCTGAAGCATATTGCCGCCACGCAGCAAGCGCAGCGCAAAACGCAGGAAGGTACGAGAGCGTGGCAAGCGTTCACGCAAGCGAGCGATGAGGCTTTCAGGCGGCTGATCGCTTGTGGACTGAAGCAAGAAGGAGCCATCTGAGGTACGTACCGTGCCTGTGAACTCTGCCAGCAGGGTATCTGAGAAATCTAACCAGGCACTCTCCTCATCCAGACTTGTGCCATCAAGCAGGCGAGCAAGCAACAGCAACTCGGAGAGTAGGCGCAGAGGTTCCATGCTGCGTACGCGCGGCTGATCGTCGCGTTCAGAGCCTTCCTGAGCGCCTGCGGGCAGCGTATAGGGGGTCATGGGCACGGTTACCTTCAAGGCTGCTCGCACCTCCAGGGGCACAAACCAGCCAATCTCAAGCTGACCGCTGCCCTGCGCTCCACGCGCAAGCGAGACACTATTCAGGCTGGTGCGGAAGAGCAATCCCTCACTCTGAAGGGACACAAGCGCCTGCTGGTAGTGTGCGGGCTGCCCCAGCGAGAAACGATCATAGAGAGCGCGTAGCTCCTCATCGGGGATGGCTGATCCGTAGAGAGTTATCGCGGCCAGAAACTGGCGTAGGGGCTTCTCCAGGCTTGCCGCGACCTTTTTCACTGTTTCGGGACGCGCGACCTGCTCCAGCAAAACCTCAATCAGTTGGGGCTTATTCATATTCCCCGCCGTTATCGCATATGCACGCGCTATACTGCGTAGCTCGCTGATCCCCAATTGTGGGAGAATATGCTGCATACCCCCGACCTGCACCAGCGTGTGTTGCGGAGGCAATATCGGTCTGAAAGCGCCACCTGTGCGTGAGGAAGGCTTTTCTCGGGGAGCCTTACTCGTGGGAAGCTGAGCGGCGGCAGCATCGTTTACCAGGTCTTGCAAGCGTTCTTTCTGTGGTCTATTTTCCATAGCTGCTTGCGCGGCAAGCGTGCGGAAGAGCCCTGGATGGGCAAGCCACTCATATAACAGGGCGGCCGCGTGTTCGCACAGCGCCGTTGAGGGGGCCTCACAGGTACAGGAGCTCTGCCACTGCATTGCACCTTGCAGTTCTACTGTTACATAGTGACTGCCGGCATCAGGCTCGGGGAAAGAGAAGGCGTCTTCTTCCTCTGGACCCGGCTCGCTGGCTGAAGAGGCCGCGATTTCGACGATACCACTCAAGCGACCTTCGTCGCGCCTGGTCGCCTGTACCGCGTCCAGGCGCGCGTACTCCTGCCCACGTGTCGCCGCCGCCAGCCCGGCCATGCTGATAATATCCGTGGCTCGCAGGCGCCGCAACGCGCCAGGTACTACATGTTCCATGATTGGTTGCTCAAATACTCAACAGAAAGGTGAATAAAAGTGAACTGTATTAGATTATCTTAGCACGAGGTGCGCGTATGGTCAACAAAACAGGCACGCCGTTCATGCAGGTGCTGAACGGCTGCGTTCAATGGGTCAGTGTGTTCCATGCCCAGCCGGAGAAAATTGATCCTAGACGGGGAGCTGTTTGGTCGTCCCTCGGGAGCGTAGGGTTGTCTCGATTTCATACATGATATTGGCAATTGAGGCAATGGCGGCAGTTTCGGCGCGTAGCACACGCTCACCCAGTGTCACAATCTTGGCGCCATGCCGGCGCGCCATCATGACTTCCTCAGCCATGAAGCCGCCCTCGGGACCGATAAAGAGCATAACGCGTAGGCGCTGCGTTGGCGCCTCCTCGTAGTTGGTCATGGCCTCACGCAAGACACTACGCAGCGTCTGTGTGCGCTCCTCCTCCCAAGGCATCAGCGCTAGCGTCCCTTCTGGTATATTACCAAGCACATGCATCAAGGGGCGTACAGGGAGCAATGTGGGAACGCGCGCGCGCCCACATTGCTCCGATGCCTCCTGAATAATGCGTAGCCAGCGTTTCTGCTTGGAGGCCCCTGCCTCCTCAAGGCCGGCGGTGGAGCGCTGGCAGGTGGTCGGAAGAAAGGCCGAAACACCCAGTTCTGTCCCCTTCTCCAGAATCCATTCAAAGCGCGCGGATTTGAGCATGCCCTGGCAGAGCATCACCTCTACTGGCGATTCGCTCTTTCCCCGCTGGCGCTCAAGAACTTCGACCACTACCTCACCACGCACACTCTTTTTGATGGTACAGAGCGTCTCCTCGCCGCTGTTGTCCAATAGCACCAGGCGCTCATCCAGGGCCAGGCGCAACACATCGCGCACCTGGTGCGCGACATTCTCGGGTAAGAGAATGGCCATGCCCTTCTGCCTGAGCAGCGCAGGCTCGACCTGCGCCTCTTCAATGAAGAAACGATGCATACAACCTCTTTATCTGTGTCCTAAAAGAGCCTCATCCCGTTGGATAGGAGAAAAAAATTTGTGGGGACACCCCATGCCCCGGCAGGAGGGAGACCCTCCTGCACCTCCCCTTTTTGGGAGAAGGGGGATTTTGTGGGGGACACCCCACTCCCCGGCAGGAGGGAGACCCTCCTGCACCTCCCCTTTTTGACAGCCATATGACTAGGCGCGTTTGCGGAAGACGAGGGCTAGCCAGTCTTCGATCATGGTCTCTTCCACCAGTTCCAGGCCTGTCTCCAGGAGCGGGCCTTCGGCGTCTGGTCTGCGGGCCTCGATGATGCCGCTCACGACGAGCAGGCCGCCGGGCGCTACGGTTGTTGCGAGTTGTGGTGCGATGGCACCAATGACGTGGGCAATAATATTGGCAACGACGATATCGTACTGCCCCTTCATCTGCCCGGCGCTCTCGGGCGTCAGCTCGCCCAGTTCAACTTTGATCTGCTCTGCAAGTTCGTTTAAGGCTGCATTCTCGCTTGCGCTCTCGGTTGCGACACTACTATTATCGATGGCGTGAATAAACTCAGCCCCCAGTTTGGCGGCGGCAATCGCCAAAATGCCAGAACCAGTGCCTACATCAAGAATACGCATGCCAGGCGTGACTCGTTTCTCCAGTTGCTCCAGGCACATGCGCGTGGTGGGATGCAGGCCGGTCCCAAAGGCCATGCCAGGGTCCAGTGTTAGCACAACCTCTTCGGGCTTGGGCGTATACTCGCGCCACGAAGGGCGAATTACGAGCCGCTCACCGATAAGCGTTACATGATAGTACTCTTTCCAGGCGTTGGCCCAGTCTTCTTCGTTGACAGCACGCGTCTGGAGTTCTCCCACAAAATGGGCACCAATGCTGGCAAAGTGCCAGAGACCTTCACGCACCCGCTGGCTGATCTCCTCTTCGGTCCCGTCAATGGGCGTATAGGCATGTACCTGTACAGGCTCTCCCTGGCGCACGCGATACGCCTGCCCATCCTCAAGCAGCTCAATCGGGTCCTCAATCACAATCCCCTCGGTTGTATAGCGGCTGAGCAGCTCGCTTACCGATTCGACAGCGTCGGGATGAGTTGTAACAGTCAATTCTAACCAATGCATAACAGTTTTTCTTGCCTCATCATTACTAGTATTCTGTTCAATTTCGTTTGAAAGGGATGCATCCCGCCTGCGGCGGGAGGGGAAGAAACGCAGAGGGGCTGACGCCCCTCTGCACTCCCCGCTTTTCTTTTTCAGGGGAATGGGACACAGTGGAGCTGACATTCCTCTGCACTCCCCGCTTTTCCCTTTTTAAGGGGAGGATCGCAGTGAAGCTGATATCCCACTGCACTCCCCGCTTTTCTTTTTCACCTGCACACTACATCGCCTATCATACTTTTGTGCTTGCGGGGACCAGGTCCAGGGCGTAGTACGCATAGGTGCGCGCGACGCGAAAGCCACAGGAGCGATAGAGCTGGAGCGCGGGCGTGTTGTCAGTCTCCACGTCCAGGGTGATCACCTTCTGCTCGCGCTCAGGAATGTCACGCAGCACAGACTCTAACATCTGGCGCCCATAACCACGCCCCCGGTACGCGGGAATGACCCCAACGCTATAGATGCCGATGCGTCCCTCGGCCTCATGGATATCCAGGCGCAAGCAGCCAACCGGTTCGCGACAACTTACCTCGCCCTCGCCAAAGGTCGCCAGGTAGAAGCGAAACTTGGGATTATGCCAGAAGAGCGTCACGAGGGGGCGCCTGCGCTCAACCGTTTCACCAAAGCTCGTCGAGACCGCCTGCAAATAGCCCTCTAGATCATCATCCTCCGCCTGGCGCACCAGCAAACGATCATCGAGCACATAGTGATCTTGAAACTGCTGTAAGATCATCTCGTGCTCAGCCATTTCAAGGCGCGCACCAGTCGAAGCGATGAAGGCCTTCCCGCTCTCCGATCCCTGCTCAGTAATCAGGAGCAGCCTGGCGATATCCTGTTGCTCACACTCCAGTCGGGCCGCGGCCAGGAGCTGGCGAAAAATACCTCTCCGGCGGTACGCGGGATGAACCATACCCGTTACCTCGCGCACACTCGCTCCCAACCCTTCAACTCCCAGGTAGCCAACCAGGAGAGCATCCTCATAGTACAGGAAGCTCTGGCAGAGTAAGCCAGCTGGATGACGCAAATCGCCCACGTTCACCCTCACCCACGACTGATCGTGCTGATAACAGAGTTCCATAAGGTGCGTGACAGCGTTCAATTCGTCTTCTGTCAGACCGCGCCTTTTCACCAGGCCAGAGTATTGCTGCATCCAGATCTCTTTCTTTTTCTATAGATCTTATTCCGAAACCCAACCCCCATTCGGGGCAGGCGCCACTGGCGTGTCTAGCGCTTCCCCATTCGGGGACAAGCGCGCTCAGGGGGTTCGGAGAAGAAGACATATACAAAGGGCGCAAGACATTGTACCACTCCAGATCAAACAGGTACACCGTCTTACGCCCCTGGTTCTCACCGCTGTTCACGCTGCCGACATGCATACAACTGGCATGCTAGAAGACAGCGGGCTCCATATAATCGCCAAAGACGTCGCGGAAGACATCCATGATCTCACCAAGCGTGGCGTAAGATTTTACCGCCTCAAGGATGGCAGGCATAGTATTCTCAGTGCCTTCAGCGACACGCTTCAGATTCTCCAAAGCCCGCTGTGTCGCCTGATTGTTACGCTCGTGGCGCACGCGTGCCAGCCGCGCGATCTGGGCTTTTTCGCCCTCGTAGTCCACGTAGAGCGTCGGTACCTTGATATGCTCTTCGATGGCGTAATCATTCACGCCCACAATCGTGCGCTTATGCTGATCGATCTCCTGCTGATAGCGATAGGCGGACTCGGCGATCTCGCGCTGGAAGAAGCCATTCTGGATACATGCCAGCACGCCACCCAGGGCATCGATGCGCTCAATATACTCCAGCGCGGCCTTCTCGGTGCGCTCGGTCAATTCCTCAAGGAAGTATGAGCCACCCAGGGGATCAATAGTATTGGTCACGCCACTCTCAGAAGCGATGACCTGCTGCGTGCGTAAGGCGATCAGGGCCGCGCTCTCTGTGGGTAGAGCCAGGGCCTCGTCAAGCGAGTTGGTATGCAACGAGTTGGTGCCACCCAGGACCGCTGCCAGGGCCTGAATAGTGGTGCGGATAATGTTATTTTCAGGCTGCTGGGCCGTGAGGGAGACGCCCGCCGTCTGCGCATGACAGCGCAACATCATGGAGCGTGGGTCCTTCGCGCCATAGCGCTCCTTCATCAAGCGCGCCCAAAGCCTGCGGCCAGCGCGGAACTTGGCGATCTCCTCAAAGAAGTCATTATGCACATCAAAGAAGAAGGAGAGCCTGGGCGCGAACTCATCGATCTTCAGGCCACGCGCCAGGGCGGCATCAACATATGCCAGGCCATCGGCCAGGGTAAAGGCCAGCTCCTGCACAGCGGTCGCGCCCGCCTCGCGGATATGGTAGCCGCTGATGCTGATGGTATTCCAGCGCGGCATATGGCGCGTGCCAAACTCGATGGTATCTGTCACCAGGCGCATCGAGGGTTCTGGCGGGAAGAGAAACTCCTTCTGCGCGATATACTCCTTCAGGATATCGTTCTGGAGCGTGCCTCCCAGTTGCGCCATAGAGAAGCCGCGCTTCTCGGCGTTCGCGATATACATGGCCCAGATGGCCGAGGCAGGACTATTGATGGTCATAGAGGTGGTGATTTTATCCAGGGGCAACCCCTCGAAGAGAACCTCCATATCCGCAAGCGAGGAGATGGCGACGCCACACTTGCCAAACTCGCCCGCCGCCAGAGGATGATCGGTATCATAGCCGTAGAGGGTCGCCATATCGAAGGCCACCGAGAGGCCTGTCTGACCCTGCTGCAATAAATACTTAAAACGCTTATTGGTATCTTCAGCGGTGCCAAAGCCCGCGAACATGCGCATGGTCCACGGCTTGGCGCGATACATGGTTGGCTGAACGCCACGCGTATAGGGATAGGCGCCGGGATAGCCTAGATCGCGCTGATAATCCAGTCCCCGCACATCCCCAGGTGTATAGAGTCGCTCGATAGGCACACCAGAGGTGGTGATAAGGTTGTCTTGCTCGGGGATGCGCTCCACCGACTTCTTGACGAGGCCCTCTTCCCATTGTGTGCGTTGCACGTGCAAACGGTCAAGTTCTTCTTTATCAAAGAGCGTCCCTTGTTCGACCTCAGGCAACTCTGGCTCTGTCGATTTCTGTTCAAGCATCTTCGCAAGCTCTCCTCATATGCATAAAGGCAATGGCATATTTGAAACGCAGATAGACGATTCATTTCATAGTTGTAACATCCCTATTGTACCATACGCCTCAGGCAAGAAGATGTAGGGGTATCCCCTTTCGCGCCTGCGGCGCTCAGGGTGGGAGTATGTGATGGTGGGCCTGGCTTCGCCAGGCCCACCATCACATACTCCCACCCTGAGGCAGAGCCTTTAAGGGTAAGAGAGATAGGCTGCGAGCCGGAAGGGGCCAGAAATAGCGCTTGACTTGCAACTGAGGGCATGTTATTCTCAAGTATATGACGAGACAGCATATGCGTCAGGTCACCGCGCGCGCCAGCGCCGGGCGACTGGCCCATCATCACCTCATTCCATCAATCCTCGGCCATGTGGTGGCCGCATAAGCCTGGCGTAGCGCTTATGCGGCGAGAAGTAGCGCCGAGCCTCCACTCTCAGGACATTCCTGTTCTGCGGTAGATTCTGCTGCCTTTGGCATGGCTACTTTTTCGTCCTCTGTTCCTTTGCCTTTTCCTGCCCTTCCATGAGACATCGCGTGTGCTCTATGCTGCCCTTGTCCGTGTAGCCATCCGCGCCAGGTACTCTCTCACGTCTGTTGACTTGCTTTCACAAGAGGGACCCATTGTAGTTTGCTTTTACTTGTTATCTCATGAGAGGGAGTTCCTGAACCTATGAATGACTCTGTTATGGAATCCTCAGCGGAGGGAAACACTTTAGCTACCAGTGTGCTTGAGCCGCGTCCCTGGCGGCGCTGGCTGGCCGCTTTCTTTGGTTATACCGCATCCTCGCGCGTACAGCTGACCAGCGCTATCTGGATGATCTACCTGGCGGCGCAGGGATATAGCCCCTTTGTGATTGGTCTGTTTGAAATGACCTTTCACATCGCCAAGTTCGTCGCCGAGGTGCCAACCGGGATCTTCGCGGACTTGCTGGGACGCCGCAAAAGCCTGATTCTCTACTGTGTGATTAGCGCAGTAGATAGCCTACTCTATCTTCATCCCACAGCACCCTTTATGCTCCTGGCATTCGCGCTCTCGGGCATCTCACTCGCTTTCCTGGGTGGGGCTAACGATGCTCTGCTCTGGACCCTGACTGGCTATGCCGATGCTCAACGCCAAGCACAGCTATATAGCAAGCTCATGAGCTGGACGCTGATGGTCAGCCTGGTAAGTGAGATGATAGGCGCCACGCTGGGAGGATATCTGGGCGGCATCATGCAAACCCTGCCGTTTATCTGTGGCGCGCTTATCAGCCTGGTCTCCATTCTACCGCTCTGTCTGCTGCCAGAGGGTATAGAAGAGCGCCAGCCAGAGGAGCGCATTAATGTCCTGGCGCACCTGGGCAGCGGCCTGCGTACTGTCTGGAACACACCTGCGATCCTGGGACTGATCCTGATCTCAGGGCTGACGGAGAGTTGTGGCACTACAATCTACTTCTATATCCAGTTGCAACTGCATGGCCTGGGCTTCGCTCTGAGCGCGATAGGATTGATCATCGCGCTGAGCAAAGTTTGCCAGTTTCTTTTCACGGCCATGGTGCCTGCGATGATGCGCAAGATTCCAGAGCGCTGGCTGCTGCCCCTGGCTGTCCTAGCCCAGGCAGTGGGCCTACTTTTGATGATGCAACCGCAGATGGTTCCAAGCTTACTGGGCTTCCTGATCTTCTTCCAGGCCGCGACCGCCGTACTCTATCCCGCACTCAGCACCTATATCAACCAGCGTTGTCCCGAGGCTCAGCGCGCCACTGTCCTCTCGTTTCAAACGGGACTCTTTAGCCTGGCCATGATCGTGCTCTTCCCGCTGTTTGGGCTAGGTATCACTCACTCCTCGTACAGTGTAGTCTATGGCTGGACCGTGCTCGCACTGCTCCTGGGAGGGCTGGGGACAGTCTTCCTGGTACGCCTACGCCAATGGCATGTGAAAATGAAGTAGCGTAAATAAACGCGGTGCAGGCAAAGCCTGCACCGCGTTTATTTACGCTACTTCATTAAAAAACTACACCTCGACGGAGAGCGCAACCGCGCCGCCACCACCCAGGCAGAGCGTTGCCAGGCCGCGACCGCCACCTCGGCGCTTCAACTCATGAATCAGGGTAATCAAGACACGTGAGCCACTGGAGCCGATGGGGTGGCCCAGGGCAATGGCGCCACCATTGACATTCACGCGCTCCCAATCCCAATCTAGCTCTTTGCCATTGGCAAGCGCCTGGGCCGCAAAGGCCTCGTTGACCTCGATCAGGTCGAAGTCGCTCAACTGCATGCTAGTGCGCTCCAGCAGGCGACGAACGGCACGCGTGGGGGCCGCAAAGATATAGCGTGGAGTGATGGCCGCCGAGGCATATCCAGTGATACGGGCCAGGACGGGCAGACCCTGCGCCTGCGCAAAGGCCTGGTCGACAACGACCGTCGCCGAGGCTCCATCGCTTAGACCAGGGGCATTACCTGCGGTCACCGTACCATCCTCTAGAAAAGCTGGCGAGAGACGCGCCAGCGCCTCTCGTGAGGTATCGCTGCGAATAGGCTCGTCGTTTTCCACCAGCAAAGAACCCTTCTTCTGGCGCACCTCAACCGGCACGATCTCCTCTTTAAAGCGGCCCTCGGCTGTGGCTGCCGCCGCGCGCTGGTGACTGCGCAGCGCCAGTTGATCCTGCTCCTCGCGCGTGACGCTAAACTTCTCGGCGATGATCTCTGCCTCATTGCCCATATGGATATCTTCAAAGGCGCACCAGAGGCCATCACGGACCACCGAGTCAATGATTTTGCCATCACCCATGCGGTAGCCAGTACGCGCTTTGGGCAAGAGATAGGGGGCATTGCTCATGCTCTCCATGCCGCCCGCGATATAGGCCTGGCCATCGCCCGCGCGAATGGCCTGCGCCGCCAGCATGACGGCTTTGAGGCCCGAGCCACAGACTTTGTTGATTGTGAAGGCGGGAATATCATCGGGAAGGCCCGCGTGGATGGCGGCCTGGCGGCCCGGCGCCTGCCCAATGCCCGCGCTTACGACATTGCCCATGATGACCTCATCCAGGCTACTGGGGTCGATTCCTGCGCGCTTTACGGCTTCTTTTATAGCGATAGCTCCCAACTGGGGGGCTGTAAAACTGGCGAGACTACCAAGGAACTTGCCTGTCGGCGTCCTTGCCGCGCCTACGATTACCGGAATATGTTCTTCGGTCATGCGAGTTCTCCTCATTCTAATGCCACGCCGATGTGGCCATAGGGTCTAGCAAACTTCTATCTTATTCTATCTTTTATGACCGAGAAGGGGCAAATCTGTAGGGGCCTCCTGCTGGGCTGCTACGCTCCTGAGGGAAGAGAGGGGCACTACCTCCCTTACAGCACAGCGGATCATACATTCCGTAGCCATTCCCCCACGCTCTCCGCATACGCCCGTGGCTGATCATAGCGGATACAGTGCCCTGTATTGGGAATATGCAGCTCGCGGGCGCGGGGCTGTGTGGTCAGGATCTGTGCCGCCTGCTCCGGCGTGATCATGGCACCGCGAGTGGGGTCGCCTGTCACCAGCAGCAGGGGGCAGCGAATGGTGGTCAGGACCTCCATAGGCGAACGCTCGCCGATGACGGGCGCAGGGCCGGCGGACAGGATGGCCATATTGAGCTGGTCTTTCGAGATGGCCCACTGCTCTACTGTGACCTCCGACCAGCCGGTATTCTTCTGACAAGCGGCCTTGCGCTCCTCCAGACTCTGCGTCCGCACCTCAAACAACCAGCCATGGCGCCTCTGGCCCTCCTCCTGTGAACTTGTCGGCTGCTCGCGTGGTATAAACAGCGCAGCATCCTCCAGCGCGACCGCCCGCACCAGCTCAGGCCACTCGCTGGCCACCACTGCTGCCACGCCGCCCCCCATCGAATGCCCGCCCAGCCGCACCGAGCCCAGGTTCAACGCCTGGATGAGCGCTACCACATCCTCCGCCATGGCCCGTTGCCGATAGTTCCCGCTCGCCGAGCCGCTGGAGAGCCCATGCCCGCGCGCATCGGGCAGAATGATATCAAAGTCGCTCGCCCATTCCCGCACCACCTCGCTCCAGCACAGCCCATTATCGCTGAAGCCGTGCAACAACACCAGCGGCGGTTTCTCTCCAGCGCCCGTGCGGTAATAATGAATACGAACATCATCGAGCTGCAGATCGCCTTCGGACCAGATTGACATGAATCTTCTCCCCTCAAAGTTTGATTTCCTCATCATATCACCTTTTGCGCTTCCTTGTGTATATGCAATCGGTCCGTGTCGCACTCGTGCAAGGGAGGAACATCCGATGATGAAATGGCTAAAAAGCGCCGGCCTCTTCCTGCTGCACGTGGTATTGCACGCCGCAATAGAGAGCCTGATCTCATGTCCTTGATTATCGCGTAACGGCACAGAAACAGGGCCCGGTAATACCACAAAAGTTTGTAGGGCCCATGCTAGCATGGGCCCTACAAACTTTTCGGACAAATCTAAGGCTTTTGCGGTAACTCGCCCATCTTAAAGCCAGGGGGTACCTGCATGTCCCAGAGGCTCTCAGGGACCTGCTGCTGCGTGAGCACTTCAAGGGTATCATACATCGGCTTCTCGCTGGATGAAGATTTCTGCTCCAGCACATTGACGGGCATATAATGCATATCCAGCAGAATAATATCGCCATTCTGGTAGCGAATCTGGTAGACCTCTCGTCCCTGGAAGGTTCCCTTGCCGATGTAGCTGGCGCGCCCCGCCGCAATATCTGCCCGTAGTTTTTGCAGATCAAACATAGAGTCGCTATCGACCCAGTTGGCGGCATCCCATTGCACCACGCGATTCATCATATCTTTGCCCAGGACTCCATGCTGGGCGTTGCCTACCGCTACGACATCCAGCTTATCATCCATAACCGTCTCTACATGGAACATATTATTGGTGAAATCATGGTAGGTCTTGACCTGGTAGAATGCACCATCACTTGTCTGCTGCGTCTGGATATGGTAGAGCACATAGCCGTTCCAGCTTACCTGAGATGGGATCTGGAACTCCTGCGCGGAGCGTAGGAAGAAGAGATAAGAGACCAGTAACACTCCCAGAGCCATCAGCGCGGCCGCCACCAACATCGCAGAGCGCCAGCGTGCTCTCGCGTGCGCACGGCGTCTCTCTGGAAAGGCTACCGGGCGCGACTCGTCACTCGTTTTGCCGCGCCCCTGTGCGCGCGCGGCTATCGCGGCCCGAACCGCGACATCAACACGCTCGGAGGGCTGTGAAGAAGGGAGGTCGGCGACCAGGCGTGTCGCCTGCTGAACCTGGCGCATCTCTTGTGTACACGACTCACACCCACGCACATGCAAGGCGACGCTTCGTCGCTGCTCTGGCGTCAGATCATCCCACACAGCCAGGTAGAGGTGGACAATCTCGCAGGCCCGGGAATCGGTTTCATGTCCCGCAGGAAGGGGAGGGAGAAAAATGTCATTCATTTTCGCCGCTCCTGCATACTCGCATTACTCTTATTCAATCGCTTGTACTGTTCCATAAACATCTTTTTGGCTCGGGAAATGCGCGTAGCGGCGGCATTGGGTGAGATCTCCATAATAGCTGCGATCTCCTGGTAGGGGACCCCTTGCGCAGCATGTAACACAAGCGCCGCCGCATACTCTTCGGGCATATTGGCCAGGGTCAGGCGGATATGCTCACGTTCAGCGATCTCTGGGATACCACCACTATCGGCTAAAAGGAGGGAGGCGTCATCGCTCACGTCATCGTCATTTTCGGTCTGGCGCGAGCGGCGTGAAAGGGGCCACCAGGAGATACGTTTGCGTCGACGCAGTTGATCAACACATAAATTGGTCGCGATCCGATACAGCCAGGACGACAAATGATCACGCTCATAGAGTCCATCCCAGGCACTGCACGCGCGTATAAATACCTCTTGTGTTATATCATCGGCGTCTTCCATATTTCCAAGCAGGCGATAGACATAGGAATGTATGGGGCGTCGGAACTGTTCATAGAGCTTTTCCAGGGCCAGTTCATCGCTAAACGCTCTATCTCCTGGTCGATCCGCGGATTTTTCCACAGGCATGCTGGCTGCTACTTTCTCTCGTTGCTCAGTCTCTTCCAGACATAGCTCAGGGCGCACCTGTAGTATAGCAGGAACCACCATCGATGGAAACATACCGCTGTTTACTCCTTTTTTCCAGGAACTTGTGAAGCCTTCACTACTCACGCCTGCGACACACAACACTATACCCAGGAGGTTTGCTTCACAGGATTGAATTGATATTACCTATCCATACTCACGTTGGAGTGTGGCTACTTTTACGGCTGAGCAATGAAACCCAAGTACCCAGATAGAAAAAGCCGCTCTCTTCGACGAAGAGAGCGGCTTTTTCTATCTGGGTACTTAATTTTTACCAGTTCTGGCCGGAGCCATTCTGCTGCCAGGAGGGCATGGGAGTGGCCTGCCACTGATTCTGCTGGTCGAACTCCTGCTGGCCTTGCCACTGGCCCTGCGGCATCGCCATCTGTCCACCCGTTGGCCACTGGTTTTGCGCCTCAGGGGCCACCCCATTTTGCCACATCCCCTGCGAGCCATCCATCTGGCCATTTGGCCACTGCATAGGAGCTGGAAGAGCCTGCCAGGGCTGCTGAAGCCCTATGTCCTGCTCGCCTACCTGCGCCTGCATCGACATCTGCGCACGAATCTCCTGGATCGGCAATTGCGCCTGGATCTTCTGCCAACGCCTCGCCATCATTCCCCACCCTACGACGCCTACAAGCAATACAATCAAATAGACGATATTGACGACACCTATACCCTCCAGGAGGACCAGGGAGATCTTCGAGCGAAAGATAATTCCTACAGCCACATCAACGATTACCAGAGCCGCCGCGTAATTCGGCACCTCACGCTGCATCTTCTCAAGCTCGTGCTCAAGGTCCAATAATTCGCACGTTCGGATGTACTTGATCCGTTTTGACCAGCGCACCAGGGCAATAATTGCGACGATCAAAAATAATAAGAAAATAACACCCATGATCGCAAGATCACGAATACTTGCTAACATGCTTGCAGCTCCTTCGTCGTCCCAAATACAGATATCTGATTCTATCTAAGTCCATGCAAGCATGGACCCTACACTACGCATCCTCTCCACTATCAACGTCAACCTTCGGCGTCTATGCGCTTTCACTCTATTCCAACGCAGCAGAGCGCCAGGCACAGGAAATGGTGACTTTTTACCTACTCTATACAGTAATTTAGTCCTACCTTGACAGAGAAAGCCGAAGTATTTACGCTACAGACGAGCAAATTGCTTAATAAACAGATAGGCACTTCCCAATGAAGGGCCTTTGGTCGAGAGAAAAGAGGACACACGAACCTATGGCTCAGAGCTATTGCGATTTTGCCCGCGAGCATCCGCTGCACCAGGCATACCATGATCAAGAGTATGGTTTTCCCCTCGCCACTGACGCCGCCCTCTTCGAGCGCCTGGCCCTGGAGATCAACCAGGCAGGTCTCTCCTGGCAGACTATTTTAAAGAAGAAGGAGAACTTTCAACGCGCCTTCGAAGGGTTTGATCTTGATCGAGTTGCGAGCTATGGCCCTCAGGAGGAAGAACGGCTCCTCAGTGATGCAGGCATCATTCGCAATCGATTGAAGGTGCGCGCTGTGATTGAGAATGCGCGCCGCCTCGTTGTCCTGCGCGAGCAGCATGGCTCCTTCGCGAACTGGCTCACGCTTCATCATCCTCTAAATAAGGAGCAGTGGGTCAAACTCTTCAAAAAGAACTTTGTTTTTACGGGTGGTGAGATCGTCAATGAATTTCTCATGAGCACAGGCTATCTGCCCGGAGCGCACCAGGACAGTTGCCCCATCTACCACCAGATCCTGACCCTCAATCCCCCCTGGTATCAGCAGTAGCCGCGTACGCCAGGAGCGCGCCCGCTCCTGGCGTACGCGGCTACTCTGTTATTGTTAGCGCACTGGTGGGTGGTAGTTCTCGACTTTGATGGTATCGGCCTCTTCAAGTGGCACATTCTGATTGTACTCAGGCGTTCCACGCTCGGCTGTGTCTTCATCGTGGAAACTTGCCGCCGGGAGCGAGGACTGAGCTTGCGTATCACCCGGCTGCAGTTGCGCCATGCGCTCGGTCGCGTCATAGGCGCCGTACTGCTTCAGCACCTGCCGCGCCTCATCATAGCGCTCATTGCTCTTCACGGTGACAATGGTGCGGCCATGCTCCAGTTCTCCCTGGTAGTAATGTGCCTCGTCTTCGGGTACTCCCATACCAATCAGCATGCCCACAAAGCCACCCGCCATAGCTCCCAGGGCGGCCCCTCCCAGCGCGGCAAAGATGATTCCACCCGCGATGGCAGGCCCCACACCCGGGATGGCTGAGATCGCTGCAGCCGTCAGGAAACTGCTTAAAGCACCACCACCGATGGCACCTGCCGCGGCCCCAATCGCGGACTCGGTCGAGATTTTTTTCTCGCTCTCCTCAGTATCAAGATGACGATAGAGAAAGCCTATTTGCTGATCCGTAAAGCCCGCCCGGCGCAAATCCTCCAACGCCTCCTCGGCCTTTTCCCGCTTCTCAAAGACACCAATCACGATCGGCTGTGGCATAGCAGACATTGAGTTATCTATATTCATTTGCACCTTCACTTTCACTTTTAATCACTTGTAACTATTCAGGACCACTCGCCACTTCGTGGCTCGCCAGGGTTAGAGGGTGTGGTTGGGAGGCTGGCAGAGCCAGCCTCCCAACCACACCCTCTAACCCTGGCGAAGCGTCTGCGACGCTGAGAACACCTCGTATAGGGAGATCCTGAATAGTTATCACCATTTTTATATCAACATACATAGATACACGTATGTGAAGCGCAAAACGCTCCTGTCGCCAACAGCCTGATACACCATTATGCAGCTTTCCGCTTTTCTCGCAATTTATTTCATTACATACGTCAACGCAAAAAATTTTCTTCATCTACATACACATACATCAATATGACAAACAAGTATTAGCTTAACTGATACTCGTTAAACATATCGAAAGATGCTCCTACAGCCATTGACAGATTAGCTTGATTAGGAATACTATGTTCGGGATAGCATCACTTAATAATCAATGCTATACAACACCTCGTAAAACGTGCCTATGTTTCGGCACCCTGTAGAAGGAACACTTACCATGTCTAACATGCATGAAATGCCCAACCATCGATACAGCGATCATGACTCCACTGAAAGTGATCTAGAAGCTCTCCTCCTGGGTGGAGTAGAGTCACAGGATCAGACCCAGCAACCATTTGTTCATGCAGAGGCGGCATCGCCTGCGCCCTTCGGAGGTGAGGAGGATGAGGAGGACAGGGAGGTATACCCGGACCATGATGTCCAGGGTGCATTAGGGCTTTTCGCGGAGGCCGCACAGGATATGACCACAGCCACACTTGAGATTGGCCTGGGCCGTCATTTTGCCTGCGCCGATTACTGCAACCAGGTGGCGGAAAAGGCTGCGCAAGCTGTAAGCTTGCTCAACATTGGCCGCCGCTCTCCATATAATCATGACTTGCGCGCACTGGGCGCACAGGTTGGAGCACCGGACTCGATTCAAGAGGAGATGGCCCGGCTCTCGCCGTTCCATCCCGAGGCGTTTTACGCCGACACCCCTCCTGAAGAGGCCGATGAGGTCATCAGTGCCGATGAAGCGAGTAGCTATATCAAGAGCGCTCGCACAGTCCTACGCTGGGCACGTAATATTGTTTTGACAACATAGTCAGTGGTCGCGATTTGTAGCGCGACCAGGGTCCTGGCATTCAGGAAAAGGTACGCCTTATTCTTGACCTGTCGATGATCTTATTCCGAAACCCAACGTCACTGACGTGTCTAGCGCTTCCCCCATTCGGGGACAAGCGCGCTCAGGGTTTTCGGAGCAGAAGTATGTGACAGAAGACAGGCCATGCCAGGGTCCACAAGCACAAGTGGAGGACACATCTTCATGACGCAACAGATCACACACACACAATTGGAGGAGGCTGTCAAACAGTCTCCACGAAAATGGGTCTATCTCTTTAGCGAGGGCAACGCCTCCATGCGTGCCCTCCTTGGTGGTAAGGGTGCTGGCGTGGCCGAGATGACTAATGCTGGTCTGCCTGTTCCTCCCGGCTTTACAATCACAACCGAGGTCTGCAATGCCTACTACGAGGAACAGAAACAGTTCCCCGCTGGTATGTGGAACCAGGCCCTCGCCGCGCTGCAAATTGTCGAAGCACAGACTGGCAAACAGTTTGGGGGTCGGGAGAATCCACTCCTGGTCTCGGTACGCTCAGGCGCGAAGTTCTCTATGCCCGGTATGATGGATACGGTGCTGAACCTGGGTATCAATGACGAAACTGTACAGGGTCTCATAGCCCTAACACAGGACGAGCGCTTCGCCTATGACGCCTATCGCCGCTTCATTCAGATGTTCAGCAAGATCGTGTTGAATACTAATCCCCAGGACTTTGAACACATCCTGGAGACCTACAAGCAGCGCACGAGCGCAAAGACGGATGCCGAGATTCCCGCTCAGGCCCTTAAAGAGCTGGTCGTCGAATTTAAGCAGGTCGCGGAGCGAGCTTCGGGGCAGCCCTTCCCCACAGACGTCTATGAACAGTTGCGCAAGGCAATCGAGGCCGTTTTCGCCTCCTGGAACAATAAACGCGCCATCGACTACCGCAACTTCAATAAAATTCCGCACAATTTGGGAACCGCCGTCAATGTCCAGAGTATGGTCTTCGGCAATATGGGCAGTGATAGCGGCACAGGTGTGGCCTTTACCCGCAACCCCTCAAACGGCGAGCACGAGATGTTTGGCGAGTATTTGCTTAATGCCCAGGGTGAGGATGTGGTCGCCGGTATTCGTACGCCATCAAAAATCAGCCGCCTGCACGAAGACCTGCCCGAAGTCTATCGCCAATTCCTGGAGATCGCCAAACGCCTGGAGGCGCACTACCGCGATATGCAGGACCTGGAGTTTACGGTCGAGCATGGCCGGCTCTACATGTTGCAGACACGCTCAGCCAAGCGCAACGCCAGGGCCGCGATCAAGGTCGCCGTGGATATGGTTCGCGAGGGCTTGATCACGCCTGAAGAGGCCCTGCAACGCGTTGAACCAGCGCATGTCTACCAACTGCTCCTGCCCCGCTTTGATGAGGCGGAGAAGCGAAAGGCCACGACGGAGGGCCGCCTGCTCGCAA
This sequence comes from Ktedonobacter sp. SOSP1-85, assembly GCF_016587415.1. Lineage (GTDB taxonomy): Bacteria > Chloroflexota > Ktedonobacteria > Ktedonobacterales > Ktedonobacteraceae > Ktedonobacter. The sequence goes on from NZ_BNJI01000001.1 coordinate 2,422,353, forward strand.
AGGGCCTGAACGCCTCACCGGGTGCGGCCTACGGTAAAGCTGTCTTCGACGCGGATCGCGCCGAGGAGCTGGGCAAATCCGGCGTATCCGTCGTACTGGTGCGCCCGGAAACCAGTCCCGATGACGTCCATGGCATGCTCGTTGCCAAGGGTATCCTCACCGCACGCGGTGGTGCGACCAGCCACGCCGCCGTTGTGGCACGCGGGCTGGGTCTCCCTTGTGTCGCTGGCTGTGAAGGCATCCGCGTCAGTGATAGCGAGCGTCTCTTCCGCGTCAACAATTCTAATATTGTTATTCGCGAGGGCGACGACATTTCGATTGATGGCGCGACGGGCGAGGTCTTCCAGGGTCGCATTCAGACCGTTGATTCCGATTTCGCCAGGGAGGAAGATTTACAGACGCTGCTGGGCTGGGCCGACAAGGTACGCAGGCTTGGCGTCTGGGCGAATGCCGACTACCCACGCGATGCACAGCGCGCCGTGGCCTTTGGAGCCGAGGGCATTGGCCTCTGCCGCACCGAGCATATGTTTATGGAGCAGGAGCGCCTCCCCATCGTGCAGAAGATGATTCTCGCACGCAGCCCCCAGGAGCGCCAGGCCGCGCTCGATCAGTTGCTGCCCTTCCAGCGCAGCGACTTTAAAGGCATCTTCTCGGCCATGGTCAGCCCCACAACGGGCGAGGGCTACCCGGTCGTTATTCGCCTGATCGATCCACCACTGCATGAGTTCCTGCCCTCCTATGAAGAACTCCTGGTCGAGGTCACTCGCCTGGAGACCCAGGGCGGACACGAGGCGGAGCTGCAAGAGAAGAAGGCCATGCTCGAAGCCGTCGGCTCTATGCGTGAGATGAACCCCATGCTGGGCTTACGTGGCTGTCGCCTCGGCCTGCTCTTCCCTGAGATCAACATTATGCAGACGCGCGCCATCCTGGAGGCCGCAGCCGAGCTAGCGCGTGAGGGCAAGAAGCTCCAGCCGAAGATTATGATCCCGCTGGTCGGTCACGTCAATGAGCTACGCGAGGTCCGGAGGCAGTTGGAGAGCGTCGCCACGGAGATCGCGCGCGAGTCTGGTGGCGCCATCGCGTACAAATTCGGCACCATGATCGAGGTTCCACGCGCCGCCGTGACCGCCGATCAGATCGCACCGGTCTCCGACTTCTTTAGCTTCGGCACCAACGACCTGACACAGACCACCTTCGGCTACAGCCGTGACGACGCCGAGGGCAAGTTCTTGCTCAAGTATGTCGATGGCCTGGATGTTCCCGGTCAGAAGGACAAGGTTAAGATTCTGCCTACCAATCCCTTCCAGACCCTTGATCGTGAGGGCGTGGGCCAGCTGGTCGCCATGGCCGTAGCCAAGGGACGCCACACCAACAAGGATATTGAGCTGGGCATCTGCGGTGAGCATGGTGGTGATCCTGAAAGCATCGCCTTCTGCCACGAAGTCGGCCTCGACTACGTGAGTTGCTCGCCCTTCCGCGTTCCCGTCGCACGCCTGGCTGCCGCGCAGGCCGCGCTGCACCAGTCCGAGCGCGATAAATAAGAGTCTTGATGAGAAAAAGTGGGTCGGTCAGAGCGTATGCTCCGACCGACCCACTTTTTCTCATCAAGATTAGCGCTTTTTACGGTTTGACAGGAAGCTGCCTCCTGCCATGACTGCGCCTACGATGAGCATTACCAGCCCCCACCACAGGTTGATATTGAAGCCATCGCTACGGTTATATTCGGCACCTGTGCCGAATGCTCCATAGAGGAGGAGCACCAGCCCGATAACCCCAATGGTCGTGCCAATAGTTAAGGCGATAGAGAGCCGATGTGTCTCGCCCGACTTTTCCATGTTGCGCACATCTTGTTGACTCATAATCATTACGTCCTTTCGCTGGCTAGAAGAAGATGATGTTTAAGAGCGCGAAGATCGCCAAGGCGATACCAGCCAGTACCAGAGGTTTCTTATACCAGACAGTCTCCACAACCTCACGCTTCGGCGTCATACTGTAGACCAGGCCCTTCAGCTCACTAGCGGGTTTCGGCTTGGTAACGAGCGAGACAACGATGGTCACCACGAAACAAACCGACCAGGCGATCAGAGCGCGCCACATGCTCGACCCCTGGCTGCTCCCCATAGAGATCATGTGGTACTGCTCCATGAGCCAGAGGCTAATCGAAGTCGCCGTCCCCACCACCAGGCCAACAAAACCACCCCAACCAGTCGTGCGACGCCAGAACATACCCAGCAGGAACGTCGCCAGCAGCGGCGCATTAAAGATGGAGAAGAGCGCCTGGACATAGTCCATGATACTGTTGAAGCTTGCCGCCAGGTAAGCTGTGCCGACGCTCAGCACAATACCAACGACGGTAATAATGCGGCCCATCCACAGATAGTGGCTATCAGGCGCGTCCTTCTTGATATATGAGCGATAGATGTCATACGTCCAGACGGTATTGAATGCGGTCACATTACCAGCCATACCAGACATAAAAGATGCCAGCAATGCCGTTAGCCCAAGGCCCAGCAGGCCACTGGGGAAGAACTGCACCATCGCGTATGGGATCGCCATGTTATAGGAGTTCTGGAAGCCGCCTCCCTGGCCCAGGTGCGGCATCAGCGAGAAAATGACCAGTCCGGGAACGATAGCGATAAAGGGGAAGAAGAGCTTGGGGAAGGCCGCGATCAAGGGCGTGCGTTCGGCAGCCGCCTCGTCCTCAGCCGCCAGCGCGCGCTGCACGACCAGGAAGTCGGTACACCAGTAGCCAAAGCTCAGGACAAAGCCCAGGCCCAGCACGATGCCAATGAAGTTGACACCAAAGGGGTTGTTGTTCCCGGCCGTCCCCTGCCATAGGTGGAAGAAGGCGGGATTATTCACCTTAGCCTGGAGGCCCGCCCAACCGCCTACATGGTTCAGACCAATCAGAGTAAGCGGTAAGAGACCCAGGACGATCAGGAAGAATTGCAGGGTCTCGTTATAAATGGAGGACGAGAGACCGCCAAGGAGGATATAGGCCATGATAAAGGCCGCAGAAATCCAGATGCAGATGTTGAGGTCCAGGCCAAACAGGACGTTAAACACCAGCGCGGCGGCATACATGTTAATTCCAGAAGTCAGGATCGTCAACACACCAAAAGAAATGGCGTTAAAGCCACGGGTGGCTTCGTTAAAGCGTAACTTGAGGAAGCCTGGAACCGAGTGTGTCTTACTACCATAGTAGAATGGCATCATAAAGATGGCCACAAACAGCATGGCTGGAATAGCACCAATCCAGTAGAAGTGGGCCTGCATAAAGCCGTACTGCGCGGCATTGGCGCCCATACCTAGAATTTCGAGCGCGCCCAGGTTCGCGCCCACAAAGGCCAGGCCTGTTACCCAGCTTGGAAGCGAACGGCCAGAAAGGAAAAAGTCCTCGGAAGAGCGCATGCGTCTTCGCAGCGCGAAACCAATGCCCAGCGTCACGCAGAAGTAAATACCAATAATCAGGTAATCTACCCAGCCGAGATTCGCTGTTGGCACATTCACTTGCGTGGATGCAAGGGTCAACATAATATATCTCCTTTGAGCGTAGAGGAAACCTCGGATCGCTTCATGGCACGCCAAAGCATAGAGGCACCCTCGTGGCGTCTCTCTTACCAGAACCAGCGTGTAGAACCCAACGGCATGTCGGTGGCCCCTCCCCCTAACGACGCTTCCCCCGGTTTCAAATACATGCCGCACGAGACAGGTGCGCGGAACTCCTCCTCAACCACATACCAACCATCGGGTAAAAACTCAACGAAAAGTCGCGATCTTTTAATTCCTATTTATCGATGCAGCGTTGGAGCTTTCTTACTTAAGAAGGCTATAGCAGATCAAAGCTCTACGAACAAGGCTTCAACGTCTTATGAAAAACACGTTTCACATGCCCCAAAGGTGTACAAGTTCAAGCATTCAAGTTTAAAGTTGACCTATCAATGGTCGATCTAATACATAATTTTTGTAGGCAATATATCCTATTCCTTACCCCTGGCCGATGGCGAATCCGCCAACTCAGAGCTGGTGGCACAACTGGCGCTCTTCCTGGCCTCAGATGTCTCCAGCCATATCAGCGGCACCGAGGTCTGGATCGATGGCGCCTCGTCGCTCCTACGCGGCTAAAAAGGAGCACCTCTATCTCTTACATCTACTAAGCAACCCAGTAGTGGTTGATGAAAAGCATGACATTCAAGCCCCATAACGGTGCCATCAGTGCCAGGTAGGCTTTATCGAAGCGTGGATGTTTACTCCAGAGAGCATGGATCATCACCACGGGAAAAATGACAACTAGGTAGCGTGGGAACGAAGATAGTGTATTAAACTGTGGATAACACAGAGGAAAGAACGCCATAACCAGGGCGAAGAGTGTATAGTGCAAAGGGAGGCGTCTCCAGCCCAGTACAAGAGTCAGTAGTGGAAGCAAGACGAAGGCCAGATCCATCGCGTTAAACCTGGCGCGTAAAGTGGGATCGAAGACCTGCTGGATACCAAACCAGATGGGCTGCCAGGGAAGTTCAAACCGCCGTCCCCACGTGACCTCTTGCTTGCTAAAAAGCAGTGGATCGCCTTTGGCGTACCATAGATAGAGCATATAGCAGCCCAGACCCAATGGAATGAGTAGAAGAGGCAGTAACGCCCCCACCTTCTCGCGCCAACATGCTAGCGTCAGTGGCAAGGGAAGCACATAACGCCGTGCATACACAATAAAATACGGCAGGACCAGGAATAAACCCGCTGAACGCGTCATAGAGGCCAGCAGTCCACATAGGCCCGCCAGCCACCAGTCATATGTGCCACCACGATGCAAAAAGTAAAAACAAAGGATACAAAGCAACAAGAATAACGACTCAGTGTAGGGAATAACAAAAAAGATCGCGAAGGGGGTAAATGTTAAGTACCAGAGAGCGTTCCTGGCAATTGTAGCATCAAACTCTTGCTCCAATAACTTGTAGAAAACGATCAGGGCCAGGAAAAAGAAGAGGTTTGAGAGCACCAGGCCCGTTAAAAAATAGGCCAGGATCGAACCTCCCAGCAACACGCCAACACAATGCATCAACAAAGGCCAGAGTGGGAAGAACGCGGTATCCCTGGTCACGCTATAGCCATGCATGGCAATGCCTACATACGCAAGCACATCATAACGCATCCAGGAAAAGAGACAATCATGCACAGAAATAGAGCAGCCGTGCCTGTTCCACTCCCCGACTAAGGGGAAGCGAGTTGTTCCGAGATAAGTCAGGATAATCGCGAGGAGACGACTCAAAGCAAAGGGCCAGGTGGCTTCTTGCCAGGCCCTTTTCCGCACTGATAACACACGCATATCCTCCATGCTTCGTGTTGATGGCTTTTATTGATAAGCTTCTAGTATAGCAGAGTACGGGTATTAATGCATTTTGAGCAGAACCTTGAGCATGCCTTTCTGTTCAGCTTGGTGAAAGGCCGCGACAGCATCCTCGAAGACGTAACGCGCACTGATAAGGGGCAAAACCTCAACACCCTTCTGGCGCAAGGCTCGCAGGGCTGGCTCGAAGGGTCCACAGCGTGATCCCTGCACGCGTATCTCGTTAACGACGATACGGGAGAGATCCAGCGCGCCTTTCTCCGCGACAGTACTCTTGAGTACAATGGTTCCTCGTGGCCGCACCAGGCGTAAAGCCATGTCCAGGCCCCGTTCCGAGCCAGTACACTCCACCAGCAGATCGAGGCGCTCGCCCTTCTGCACCAGGCATTCAGCCTCGGCTACTGTAAGCGTCACGATGCCTCGCTTGCGCGCAAGGGCTAGTTTCTCCTCGTGTTTTCCTGCCATCCAGACCTCGCCCCCGCTCAGAGCCAGGACCTGGCCCGCCAGTTGCCCCATCTTGCCATCGCCAAGTACCAGCATGCGCATACTGGGCGTGATATGCACCTGCTCCAGCATCTCAAAATTTGCCGCGAGCGGCTCCACAAAGACCGCCTCCTCGTCGCTGATCTCGTCGGGTACCAGGTGCAGATTCTCAACGGGCAGGGTGAGATAGTCGGCAAAGGCGCCATCCCGGCCAACAATACCCAGCGCCGCTCGTCGAGGGCAGTGGGAATACATTCCCTGGCGACAATACCAGCACTGCGCGCCACGGCAGGGAATATTGATCTCACCAACTACGCGCTGACCCAGCAGATGGCTATATTGCGAGCGTGTGTCAAGCCCCTGGATCGTCTCGACCACTCCGACAAACTCATGCCCCAGCACTCCCTGAAAGCCTTTATACCCTCGCGTAATCTCCAGGTCTGTATTGCAAATGCCCGCCTGCACAACCCGGATCAGTGCCTCGCCCTCTCCAGGCTGCGGCTGTGGGTAGCCATGTTCTAAGGCCAGGCCTCGCGCTCCATACACTAACGCGCGCATGTGATCCTTTCCTCCTGATAGCTTAGTTTAAAGCATGAAGCTTGTAAATTCTATTGTTCCTGAACTATACTGTCCCTACATACATGCACTTCTATAGAACATATTCTATTGCCGCGTTCGACACAGTAACATACCATTATATAAGAAAAGAGAGCACTCATATGTCCTTTGATCCCAATGAGCCAACACTGTCCACTGATATGCCTCTACCACCTACAACGCCTGCGCAAGCCACGCCGTCACATATTCCCTCTGGGCAGTATCAGGCCCCACTACCTGCCTACCAGGGCTATCCCTACCCACCACCGGCGGGCCCATTCCCTGCTCCAGGCATGCCCCCCTATCCCTACCCGGTTATGCCGCCACCACGTAAGAAGTCCTCTCTCCTCTGGCTCTGGATTACCCTGGGTGTGCTGGGAGGTGTGACACTCCTGGGATGTGGTATCTGTGGCGTCTTAGGCTACCTGGGCGTCAGCCTGGTCCAGTCTGACACCGTACAGGCACCGACCAGGGTCACCCTCTACTATCAATCATTGCAGACAATGGACTATACAAAGGCCTATACCTATGTATCGCCAGGTGCGAGCTTCTCTATCACACACGATGATGGGAGCACAACTCAGATTTCAGACGAAGAGACCTTTACAAGTGCCGCACAAAGCGCCGATCAACAACTGGGAAGCATTGAAAGTAGCAGCCCCCGTCTGGTATCATTGAACAATACCGTCGCGAAAATTGCTGTAACGGTCACACGTACCAACAAAGTGTACGTTGTTCACCTCACGCTCAATAAGATAAATGGCAGTTGGAAGATTGTGGAGGCCGATGGCATCTAGCATCTCTCCCCGCCCTGCAAGGGTTTTCAATCATGAATAACTATGACCTGATTGCGCCTTTTTATGATGCCGAACACGCCCAGTTCAGCGAAGATTTCGATATGTATCGCAACTTCGCTGAACTCTGCGGCGGCAAGATTCTGGAGTTGGCCTGCGGCAGTGGCCGCGTCCTGCTTCCCCTGGCAGAAGATGGCTACGAGGTTACGGGCGTCGATACCTCAGCGCAAATGTTGGACCTCGCACGCCAGGTATTAGATGACGCTGGTCTCAGCAAACACTGTACCCTGGTACAGCAAGATGTCTGCACTCTGCGCCTGGAGCAGAAATATCGCCTGGCCTTTATCGCGCTTGGCTCCTTTGCACACATTACATCACGCGTCCAGCAGAAACAGGCCCTGGCCGCCATTCGTGCCCATCTCTCGGTCGGAGGCACTTTCATCCTGGATATTAGCAACGGTGACCTGCGCTATATGGAGGGTATGAGCGGGCAAATGCTACATCAGGGAACCTGGCAATCCGATGATCAAACCTGGCTCTCCCACTTTGTCAGCCCGGCCGCCTCGCATGATCGCCACCTGCTGGAGCTAACACACTTTTATGATCAGCATCACCAGGGCGGACCCGTTCAACGTACGGTCGTCACGACACATCATTACCTCTTCGAACGTGGAGAGATTGAACTCCTTTTGGAGCAGGCAGGCTTTCAGGTAAAGGATACCTATGGCGACTATGACCTGGCGCCCTACCAGCTAGAGAGTCCACGCCTGATTTGTATCGCCGAGGCCCGATAACACATAATATTCACAACGCAGAGAAGGGAAAGGCATATGCAGATACCGCACCCATGGAATCTGAGCCCGGAGGCGGCAATCGCCCTGCAACATGAACTGGCGCAGCATATTATTCTGGAGGATCAGGTAGGCGAGGTACGCTACATCGCGGGAGTCGATATGGCCATCCACGAAGAGCATAATATGGCTCAGGCGGCCGTGGTGCTCCTCTCCTTCCCCGACCTGGAGATTGTGGAGCGGCACATCTACGAGGAGCCGATACAAATGCCCTATGTGCCGGGTCTCCTCTCGTTTCGCGAGGCGCCTAGCGTCCTGGGTGCCATACGCAAACTACGCCAGAAACCCGACCTGGTCATGGTAGATGGTCAGGGTATCGCTCACCCCAGGCGCATCGGCATTGGCGCGCACCTGGGTCTCTGGCTCAATATCCCCACCATCGGCTGCGCCAAGTCACTGCTGGTTGGACACTACGATAAAGAGGCTCTCGGCGAAGAGGCTGGCTCCTGGGTTCCTCTCATTTACAAAAAAGAGGTCATTGGTGCCATGGTGCGCACGCGCACACGTGTTAACCCCATGATTATCTCGCCAGGGCATCTCATTAGCCTGGAGACCAGCATCCGCTACGTTCTGGCCTGTAGTAAAGGCTACCGTCTGCCGGAGCCAACGCGCCAGGCCGATAAGCTCTCCAAAGACAAAACCTGGGTCGAGCCAGAAGCATCTGAGCAACCCACCCTGTGGTCGTAGTAAGCGGCGACAAGATATGGGGATGCGCTGCTAAATGGTGAATTCACATAATCTGTAGGGTCCATGCCGGCATGGACCCTACAGATTATGTGAATTCACCACTAAAGCACGCGCCTACATATCTGTGGTCGTAACATACAGGGCTACTCTCGGCTCGCGGCCTTCTGGCGCTTTGCCCCTTCCAGGATGGGCAGTGTGAAGTAGAAAGACGAACCTTTGCCTACCACGGTATCAAAGCTGATGGTGCCACCATGCTGCTCTACGATCAACCTGGCGATTGAGAGGCCCAGGCCATACCCACCCATTTTCGATTGCTGACTATGGTTGGATTGGTAGAAGCGCTCAAAAATATGTGGGCGATCCTCAACCTGAATACCATAGCCAGTATCGGTGACACTGATCATCTGAAAGTGTGCATCATGCACGCTGGCCGTAATAGTCACCGAGCCACCGGGTGGTGTATATTTAATGGCATTGGAGATCAGGTTATTTAAGACTTGCTTGATGCGCTGCGGATCAACATACAAGAGGGGCGTCTCGGGCGCAATCTCCAGGACGAGCGCAACCCCCGCCTTCAGCGCCTGCGGCTGCAAACTCCGCGTCACCAGGCGAACCAGCTCTAGCAACTGTACGCCTTGCTGCTTAGTTTCAAACTGTCCCAGGTCCGAGCGCGTCATAAACAAAATGTCTTCGACGATTGAGATAAGCTGCTGCACCCCCTCTTGAGCGTATCCCAGGTAGAGGCGCTGCTCATCATTCAATTCGCCCATATGCCCCTGCCAGAGAAGCTCAATAAAGCCGTGGACCGAGTTTAAGGGTGTGCGCAACTCATGTGAAACCATTGAGACAAAATTCGAGCGCACCTGGTTCGCCACCTTGAGGGCTGAGAGGTCCCGCAGAGCCAAAACTGCGTACGGCTGTTCGGCTATACGAATAGGAGTTACACTGGAGGAGACTTCGCAAAAAATCTCCTCCTTTGCCCCGACCAGCAGTTCTTCGTTCTGTAGCGGCTCATCCTGTTGCAGGACCCGCGTCAGGGGACAGCTCGAAGTTCCACACAGCTCCATACGGTTCAGGTTCTTGCAGCGTAATACTTCGCGACATTTCCACAGCGTCCCCGGCTTGCCTCCAGGTAAGCGCAACATCTCCCTGGCCGCTGGATTGCTGTCGCGCAGGCAAAAGTCTTTATCCAGGACCAGTAGCGCGTCCGGACTATGCGTCATAAAAGACGTAAGCACCAACTCACGCTCCAACGGCACCGTCTCCTCACGCTTGCGGCGCCCCCGGCGAGGCGACACGACCGCCAGGTCATATGTCTCCTCTTCTCGACCTGTTCCTGACCCTTCTTGTGACATATCTTTCCGCACCCTGACCCCCTACATTTCCAACATGTGCAATTCAAAATTTGTCCCATAGACGCCGCATTTATGACTCTGCTGGAAAATTTTATCAGGTTGTTCGAACAAGCTTGTGAGAAGCGCCCGAATTGTTGGTAGGGACCCGGTTTACCGCGTTCGAAGGCCATGTATGGCATGTCGGCGCAGCCGTATTTTTGCGAGGTGGCGAGCGCATGGTGACGTGAAAGGTCTTTTTCAGCGTCTTTCGGGCTGCGCCCACAGGCGATGAATCGCCTTTGGACGCGGTAAACCGGGTCCCTACCGAATTTTGAGCGCTCCCTTGCACTGTGTGCAGCTCTCCAAGCTCGGCAACTTGTCCAGACAAAATTTCCCAGCAGAGTCATAAATGGGGGCCTATGGTTCGCGTGCAAAGAAATGAGCACATCCCTACATCTTTACTTGCCTACTTGTCTACTTGCCTACAAACTTATAGCCAACGCCGCGCACCGAGAGAATGTAGAGCGGCTTGTCTGGATCGTCCTCCAGCTTGACGCGCAAGCGACGGATGTAGACATCGACGATATTACTGTTGTTCTCGTTATCGTTCCAGACCTCCGCCAATAATTGATCTCTATTCACCACCTGGCCCGCGCTATGCATTAATACGCGCAAAACATGCATCTCGGTGGGTGTCAGGGTAACGGGCTGCTTCCCCGTCACGGCGACTTTCAGTTCGGCCGGGAAGAGCTCTATCTGCCCTCCACGGATACTCTGGTTGCCCGTTTTGCCACTCTTTTTGATCCGACGCAAAACGGCCTGCACACGCGCCACCAGTTCCTGGTGGTTATAGGGCTTGCAGATGTAATCATCTGCGCCAATGTTGAACCCCTGGAGCTTCGCCTCAATGGTGTCCTGGGCCGTCATAAAAATAAGGGGGATCTCATAGCCTTCCGCCTTTAGCTTGGCGGAAAACTCAAAACCATTGATATACGGCATCGTGACGTCCAGAATCAAGAGGTCCGGTTCTCGCTTCTGAATCATTTGCAAGGCCCCGCGAGGGTTATCCGCCGTTTCTACCTCGTATCCCTCTTTGCTCAGTACAAATTGCACCAGCGTATTGGCAAAGCGGTCGTCATCTACGACGAGAATGTACACAGTCTTCCCTCTCCTGTCTTTCAGGTTGCCGTGCACACTGCTGTGGGCTGTGGGCACTTCCCAATGTCCATCTAACATATAGGCAATTACCTAATTACGTAATTGCCATTTACCCCATGTGAACCAGGTTAACCATTGGGTAGTCTGCGCTTATGAGCGTGGGTATAACGTCGCTACTCCCTTCCATCAGCGATCTCTCCCCCAACATGGTTACTGAAAAAAAGCAGTACCACCACTCGAGGAGGATGTTTAATGTTACTGCTTTTTCTTCTTACTAATATTTTATAACCCCTATGCCTGTGTATGGTACACAGTACTATAGGCTTATGTCAAGATTACAGCCTTAAAGCCCGTACTTTCTGGATATACACCATCAAAATGGCTATATCCGCGGGGGTTACTCCCTCTACACGTGAGGCCTGCCCAACCGTCCTTGGCTGCGTCTTAAGCAGCTTCTGGCGCGCCTCCGTACGCAGGTGCTGCACATCGCGGTAATCCAGGTTCTCCGGAATACGCATCTCTTCCAGGCGCGAGGTGCGGCGCACCAATTGCTCCTGCTTGCGCACATAGTTCTCATACTTGACCTGGAGCTCAACCTCTTCAGCAGTATCCTCTGGCAGGTCGGTCAGTTCCATAAAGATCCTGGGCGCAGACTCCGCGCCATCCATGTTTGCGTGCTCTTCAACCATACGTTGCGAGAGTTGAGCGACCTGGAAGTACTTCACTGTTGGACGCCGCAATAGCTCTTTCGCGGACATCTTCTGTCCCAGCGGGGCAATTCCCAGCGTCTCGGCGTGCTGCTCTGTAACCCTTGAGGAGGTAAAGCTCACGCCCTCCAACACCTCCAGGGTACTCTGGATGGCCTCTCGCTTGCGCACTACCTGCTCATAGCGCTCATCTCCAATCATGCCCAGGCGATAGGCATGATCGCCCAGGCGCAGATCAGCGCTCTCAGGGCGCAGCAAGAGTCTGTGCTCGGCCCGCGAGGTATGCAGGCGATAGGGCTCGCTCATAGGACGAGTCACCAGGTCGTCGATCAAGACACCGATGTAGGCTTCATGTCGCCCCAGCACAAAGCCATCCTCGCCACGCGCATAGAGCGCGGCATTAATGCCCGCCATGATGCCCTGAGCCGCGGCCTCCTCATACCCGGAGGTACCATTGATCTGGCCCGCCAGGAAGAGACCCGCTACGGGCTTGGTCTCCATCGTAGGGAAGAGCTGTGTGGGCAAGACATAGTCATACTCGACGGCATAGCCAACCCGCATGATCTCCGCCTTCGCCAGCGCGGGAATACTGCGCAGCATCTCCAACTGCACATCCTCGGGGAGGCTGGTATTCATGCCCTGGACATAGACCTCGCCCGTACGCCAGCCCTCCGGCTCCAGAAAGATCTGGTGCGAGACCTTGTCGGCAAAGCGCACAATCTTATCCTCAATAGAGGGGCAGTAGCGCGGTCCAACACCTTCGATGATGCCAGTATAGAGGGGAGAACGATGCAGGTTATCACGAATAATCTGATGGGTGCGCTCGGTTGTTCGCACCAGATAGCAAGGCAACTGCGGACGCCAGCCGCGCAGGTCCTCCTCCAGCACAGGATAGACCGAGTTTGGTTTCCCGCCGGGTACCTGGATATCCTCGCGCGCCTCTGTATCCTGCGAAAAATAGAGCGGGACAGTACTTCCTGGCTGGCGCTCCGTCTTGCTGAAATCTATTGTGCGTGCATCGATACGCGGGGGAGTACCCGTCTTAAAACGCCGCATCTCCAGGCCCAGTGCACGCAGCGAATCGGAGATACCTAGCGCCGGACCTTCTCCGGCGCGCCCGCCTGGCTGCGTCTTCTCGCCAACCACCAGGCGACCATTAATAAATGTGCCCGTCGTCATCACCACTGAGCGCGCATGATACTCCCAACCGTTGCTGGTCACCACGCCATACATCACATGCCGCCCATCCTCGCGCTGCGTGCTCAGCAAGCGCAAGATCGTCGCCTGCCGTAGATCGAGATTTGGCTGGCTCTCCAGCACAAACTTCATCGCCAGGCGGTAAGCCTGCTTATCACATTGCGCGCGCAAGGCCTGAACCGCTGGCCCCTTACTGGTATTCAGCAGGCGCATCTGGATAAAGGTGCGGTCGGTATTGCGCCCGATCTCGCCGCCAAGGGCATCAATCTCCTTGATCAGGTGTCCCTTGGCCGGTCCACCCATAGAAGGGTTACAGGGCATCAAGGCCACGCTATCCAGATTCATCGTGAGCAATAGGGTCTTGAGTCCCATGCGCGCGCTGGCCAGCGCGGACTCGCAGCCCGCGTGTCCCGCGCCCACAACGATAACATCATAATAGCCGTGCACACGCGGCTCAGAGGATGTGTGCAAGCTCTCTCCACTGTTAGTCATATTTCCGTACCTGGTCGCTTCTTCTCTATGAATGTTTCTTCACTCCAACACGGCTCATATTATGCCCCAGTCGTTCACCAGCGTCAATATTTGACACGCCAGCTAGGATTTTTCACGTTTTCAGCGCTAATGACTGTTTCAACAATCAGGCAGAATAAAATATCGACCCAACCGTCAAAAATGATTGACGAAAGCCGCTGAACGTGCTATTATCGTGGCACACACGGGGCGATGGCGAAATGGTAGACGCAGGGGACTTAAAATCCCCAGGCTGAGAGGCCGTGAGGGTTCGAGTCCCTCTCGCCCTACCCTCTCACGAAACCCGCTTGAGAAGCGGCCTCAGAAAAAGAGAAATTTCCACGAAAGAGCCTGAAGGCTCTCTTTTTTTGTCGTTTTTTTGGAAATCCCCAGGGTCAGAAAAGCACTTCTAGGTCTGGGGATCAGCATATCCCCAGACCTTCAGATTTTCAATTATTTAGCTAAACGCCCTCAAAGGAAATCGAACCCTCGTCAGGAGATTAAAAGTCTCCTATGCTAGCCGTTGCACCATGAGGTCAAGTAGGATCACCTTTCCCTGGTTCATATCCTAAAAGAAAGAAAGGGAAAGATATGGATGAGATCTGTGTTGAACTTACATTTGATAAAGAACTTCCCTGTGTCATCTGCGGAAAGCTGACAATCTGTGGTGTAGCCTGTCGCTCGGTGACGCAGGGCATCACAGGACACGAGTTCAGTGAAACATGGATACTTAACCCTTACTGCGAGCAGCGTACTGGGTGTAAAGACAAAGTATGGAAAAAAGTGAGAACCCCACGACTGGACTCGAACCAGTGACCTCTGTACGCGATTGCAGTTCCGTGCCCTGACAGTGCTCCGCCACCTGAGCTACCATGAACGGCTGCTAGACGTGATATCGCCTGTCACCTGAGGAGACGTGCCTCATCATGAGGCGAACCCCAGCACTCAGTGATTGTCAGCCTTGCTTTGCTCATCGACGACTATGCCTGCCCGGCAGCCGCTCTAATCCTTGCCTTATCTTCTGTTGACAGCGCGCTGTAGAAGCGCTTACCTGGGTAACCGCTTAACGCGTGAACGACATCTTGAGCCTTGGACGGATCTACCAAGAGAAAGAGAGCGGATGTCCCTGGAAGAAGGTGTTGCTTCACCTGCTGGACAAACCAATCATCAATGCTCTTACCCCACCCAGAGAGCAGCGTTTTGATGACATATTCCCATGTTTGGGCGTTAAAAGCATCTCCATCTGTGGGATCTACCACTTGTTGCACGATGACCTGGCCATCCAGCCGGATGATAACTATCGCTGCATCCCCAGGTGGAATGAGACCGCTTCTCTTTAATTCTTGAGTCCGCAGCCACAGCTGTTCCGCTTCCTGCTCACCGTCAAACACCAGCGCAATCAACCTACTCTCAGCCATTTCTTTGCTCCTCCGCAGAGAAAATTTTCTTCATCGTTTCTTCCATTGGTCCTTCACCTCCAGGCTAAACGTTGCCGTTGGTTGAGCAAACCAGCGTCGTTTTGGTAGGTTACTTCTTTTCTGGCAACCCTTTGCTGGCAATGATGGATGCATCTATAATTATCGATGCGCTATCTGGTATCAGCGGCAGCGCCTTCTGAACCGTGAAAAGCAGCCCTTCCACGTTTTTAACATTTTTCTCTGTTTTTTGTGATTATGCGCGCTGCACTCCTCCAACACTTCGAGCCTGTCTCGTCGTGCTTGATAGCAAGAGCCTCCTGCTTTCTGTCACTATACAGATCCATCTCAAACAGAGCGGTGAAGATCTTTACATTGAGCTGGCTTTTCGCTACGAAGACGAGACACACAAGCATGAACAATGGCAAAAGCGTATACAGTAAGCCATAAAGCCTATAAGCGCTTACATCAGCAAAGAAGACCATAAATGTGAGAAACTGGCATTGCTTCAACTAATCGCAGTTAGTTCAAAACTATATTTACAAAAGCTAGTACATAACCAAAAAGCGTATCGTGCAACGCTTTATTGTAGCGGATCAGAAAGCAATTAACATATTATCCATTCGAGAGAAGTCAGAGCGCTCCAATGAAATTGAATCTCCTTGTCCTTTATCACAGCCGAAACATTGGAAACAATCTATTCGTTCTGAGGGGAGTGAAAAGCATCCGTCCTGAGAGAGGGTTATGTAGAGACAGACCACGCTAGTTGAAAACTCACTGCAACTGGTGGAACCTTCTTTCAAGCGATGTTGAGTCTCAAAAGAGTTCCCTAAGAGAAAAAGAGGGAAAAGGTGTTCAAACGTTGTTTGACTTCACTCATTGGTTTGGCAAGTCTGTTACTGATCATGGGGATTTTTAGTCATCCCTCAAGCTACGCGGCAACACTCAAGGCCACAGTCGGCCCATATGGACCCGATACGTGCGCTTCAGGCTATGTATGGCGCGAAGCGTTTGAAGGTGACCATGTCTGTGTGACGCCTGAACAACGCGCTCAGGCGAAGGCGGACAATATTCAGGCTCAGTATCGCGTCAATCCGCAAGGGGCATATGGAAAAGCTTCTTGCCGCACCGGCTATGTGTGGCGTGAGTCATTTGTCGGAGATACAGTCTGCGTGACACCTGAACAACGTGCTCAGACGAAAGCTGATAACGCTGAGGCTCTCAAACGGTATGCGCCTTAAAATAGGTTGTTCTTGTGGACAGGAGACATACCAATCTCCTGTCCTAGTAAAATCGATTACTTGGCTAAGCTCGCTATTTGTCCTTGTTCTTGCTGTTCTTTTGCTCCTTTTCCTTTTACTCGGCAGGTTCAAATCCCCAATGGGAGAGTAGTTTGTGTGCTCCCGCCTGGCCTCGGCACTGAGATAATCCTTCCAGTAGATCTTTACCCCTATTGAACAGGTGGAGAGTGAGCAGATTCAACAAGCATTAATTTACAGGCGTGAGCAACAACATATTATCTTCATGCATAGCTGACTTTAAAAGCACAACATCACTTAGAAATTTTTGTCAAACCATATGTTAATTTTAACTGATCAATGCGTTTCTATAAAATAGATACATAAAAGTACATATTTTTTGCTATATAGCAGCTATGACACATACGTACTATTCAAAGTTCAACGCAAAACTAGGAACATCTACTACAGATAAATGGATGGCACCACCAGGCAAGCCTGCCATGAAATAAGAGCATGGTGAGGGGGAAGATCGATGCCAGTGTTTCCCGTCTTAACTGGAGCTTTCATGGCTGAAGATACACCTGATGCTAAATATGACTTTTCCCGTTTGCGCCGCACCTATGAATGAAAACATTGAAATAAAAACGCCTTGTCAGTCGTGGAAGACTTTATTCCTTCACTTCTCAACAATGCCACATGTAGGCCGAATATGCAGCGAAGCATCTGTTCTCAATTTGTCACTACCCCAGTATAAAGGCTCGTCTACAGCAAGCCTCAGAGAGAACAGATGCAATAAAAGGAGAAAATATAATATGCAGCTTATAGGAATTGCGCTTGGAGGAGGGGTCGCTCTTCTATGGGGCATAGCGGATTCCATCGCAACGCTGTCCACGAGACGTTTAACCACCTTTACCACTACCATTATTTCTCATTTCAGCGGCTTGCTTACCTTGATTGTTACCCTGGCTATTCTCTTCTGGCATTACCCATCTCATACCTTTGTCATCTCAGCATCGGGCCTCCTCATCGGCGCGAGTACAGGCGTGCTCACCGTCATAGGCTACCTCGCTTTGTACCGCTCTCTAGAGCTTGGTCCGGTCGCGATCACAAGCCCGATCTCTTCTACCAGTGCGGTCTTTACCTTGCTTCTTTCGACTCTCTTCCTGCAAGAGCATATTACCTTATTTGATGGATTCGCCATTGGGGCCATCATCATTGGGGTGTTCCTGGCCTCGGTCAACATACCGAACATACGTCTGCTCCTCAAGAAAAAGCCCGAAAAGCTACTCTCCGGGAAGGGCGTTCGCTGGGCCTGCATCACGCCCATCGCCTTTGGACTGGTGGATATCGGCATCGGAGCCTCTTCGCCGCTTCACGGCTGGTTCACACCCGTATTCCTCACCTTCGTCTTTAGCTCATACACACTCACAATACTCTTATTCGTGCGCTACTCAATCAGCAAAGAGGACAGAACCCTTTTTATGAGCTTGAACGCGCTTTTCCATAAACCTGTCGGCATCCTATTCGCCATAGGGGCTGGCATCCTGGAATGCCTGGCGATCATTACCTTTGGCATAGCGGCCCAAACCATTAAACCTGGCATGATTGCCGCTATCTCCTCTAATTACTCTTTAATTTCCGTCTTATTTGGAGTTCTGGTCCTGGGTGAGCGGTTGATGGCCAATCAAAAGCTCGGCATTGGAATAGTTATGTGTGGTCTCACCGTACTTACAGTCATCCACATATGAGTATGTCAGGGTCTTTGCCTTTGATACATACGCACACAGCCCCAGGTATCACACAGTTTGCGATGAGCAAGGAGACAAATAGCGATGTCGTTACGTAGGACAGTCACGGCTATCATCGGACTGGAACTGATTATAGCGCTCACCATCCTTTTACATATTGGCGAAAACGCTTCCCCAGGGGTCAGCCTGTACAAGTTCACCCCTTTACTGGGAGCAATCGTAGGAAGTTGTCTGACATTCTTCTCTATCCGCAAAAGCGCCCTCAATATCTCTGCCGAGCGCTCCGAAGCCTGGATAGGATATGAGAAAGCAGGCTGGATACTCGTCTGCCTCGGACAGGCCATGTGGGGGCTGGGAGAAAGCTTCTGGCGCTACTATTCCGCTATCGGCGATCCCCCCTTCCCATCGCTGGCCGATGTGGGCTATATGTTCTTTCCAGCACTCTGCTTTATCGGTCTCGTGCTGCAACCAAATGCTAAAGGCAGGTTAGAGCGAACACTGGTCGCGCTGGATAGCCTTATTGCTATGGGCGCATTGCTCGCTATTAGCTGGTACCTTCTGCTTGGAGCCATCGCGCAATCACCAGCTACGACAAGCCTGGCGAAGTTCATCAGCCTGTATTATCCAGCCGCTGATGTCTCCCTTCTCAGTTGCGTGATCTTCTTACTGATGCGTGGGCACAGCCAGGTCTACCAGGCAACGGCGCGCAGGTTTAGCCTGTTTGCTCTTGGGCTGGGTCTCTGCCTGTTCGCGACATCGGACTTTATCTTTAACCTGCAGCAAAACGCGGGAACCTATGTCGATGGCACATGGGTTGACCTGGGCTGGCCTCTGGGCATGCTCACGATTGGCTTAGCCGCCTACCTGCGCTGTAATCTCCCCCGAACAGCACAGGAAGCGCTGGAGGCACGGCGACAAAATCGCGTTACCTACATGGGCTTTCGCCCGGTTCAGTTACTCCCCTATACCCTTATCTTCATCCTGTTCATAGTGCTGATCTTCAATGTGAATTCTTCCGACCCGGCTCAAGCACACATTCGCTTTGTGCTTATGCTCGCGACCATTGTTGTCATCTGCCTGGTACTGGTGCGTCAGATTCTAACCATTCACGAGAATGAGCGCCTCTCACAGTTGCAGGCCGCTTCCTTGCAACAAATTGAAGAGCAGGCCCACCATATCGCGGAACGCAACAAGGAACTCGAAGAGGGCATAGCTCACCTCAAAGCGGTTCAAACGAGCCTGGCAAATGGGAATCTACGCGCCCGCGCACAATTACAGCGCGGCGTGCTTTGGAGCCTCGCCAGCAGCTTGAATCTCCTGGCCGACCGCCTGACAAGCCTGGGCCTGGCGAAGAGACGCCTGGACCTCTTGCACAATGCGCTTATCGACCTGGGCGAGGCCATCGTACGCTATCGAGCTGGTCAAGGCTTCAAGTTGCCACCGTCATGCGCGAACACGCCAGAGGTAG
Organism: Ktedonobacter sp. SOSP1-85; assembly: GCF_016587415.1. Lineage (GTDB taxonomy): Bacteria > Chloroflexota > Ktedonobacteria > Ktedonobacterales > Ktedonobacteraceae > Ktedonobacter. The sequence goes on from NZ_BNJI01000001.1 coordinate 2,441,887, forward strand.
CGCCGATAGTTCACGCGATTGGCGCACCCAAATCGCAACTACCTACGAGCGCCCCTCTTCCATCCCAGGATCTACCGGCGAAAACCCCATCCTGGGAGATATCGCCAATGAGAAATCCTTCGCAACCAATGTGACGACTCCCCACGGCTACAAGCCGGGGGCTTCTGGAATGACTCGGCCTGCTCGTCCACAGGCTTGACGTGCATTTGCTAAGATATTGAGGCTTCCATTGTGGTCGCGGTGGATGACCAGACCACACTGGGGGCACTCGTAGACCCGCACTGACAGCGGCATCGGTTGACGACAACCGCAAGCAGAACAGGTCTGGGACGTATACGCCGGGTTGACTTTCACGACCTGCCTCCCAGCTTCTTCCGCTTTGGCGAGCAAGCGCATGAAAAACTGTGACCACGACGCATCGGCGATCGATTTCGCAAGGCGCGGGTTTTTGACCATATTGCGCACGACGAGCGCTTCCACAGCAATGAAGCCAAAGCGGGCGACCAGTTTGCACACTTCTTGCTCAATGAAGTTTTTGCGTCGGTTGGCAATCCGCTCGTGCGTGCGCGCAACAATTTTGCGTTTCTTGTCGCGCTCTTTGCTTCCCTTGGCAGCTTTGGAGAGTTTGCGTTGGGCGCGCGCCAGCCTTGCTTCGTCCTCGCGGAAAAAGCGGGGATTGGCGATCTCTTCCGCTGTGCTCAAGTAGGCAAAGGTTTTCAAGCCAACATCAATGCCGACTTCTTTCTCTGAAGGCGGCATGTGGCTCTCCTGGGTCTGTTTCGGAGAGCCTTCCACTGTGATATTCACAAACTATTTGCCCGTCGGAGTGCGTTTGACAATCGCTGTCTTGGGGGTTCCTGTGATCGGGCGATGCAGAACCATTTTCACCTGACCGAATTTTGCCAGTTCCAGCATCCCTCGGTTCTTCTGGCCCTGGGTATGGATCTTGAAGCTATTGCCATATTGTTTGAAGGTCAGCGAATGATAGCGAAAACGTGATTTAAAGCGGGGAAAGCCCGGGGTTTTTCCTTCTTCGACACGCTGAAAGAACGCGGCAAAGGCCAGATCCACCCGCTTCACCACATCCTGGAGCACCTGGGAGGGCACAAGAGCCAGATCTGGGCGAACTTCTTTGCAGCCGGGCAACTCGGCACATTGATCCTCATACGAGAGAGACCTCCCTGCGATGCGATAGGCGCTTTTGCGTTCATCGAGAGCCGCATTATAGACTTCACAGCAGAGCGTCAGCCATGCTTCCAATGTTCGCTCTTGCTTGTGCGTCGGATAGAGCCTGAACTGGTAGGTTCTGGTCGGCTTTTTCTCTTTTGGTGGTTTCTCTCGCTTAGACATGCTTTTGTTGCTCAATATACTGCTTGATCAAGGAGAGGAGCGCTCCCCCAGTTGTTCCGACAAAATAGGAATTCGTCCACAAGCTCGGCAAGCGGCGTTTCAACGCAGGAAATTCCTGTCGCAGAACCCGGGAGGAACGTCCTTTGATGAGCTTTATTAGGCGGTGAATGCCGAACTGAGGATCGACACTGACCAGCAGATGCACGTGATCAGGCATGATTTCCAGTTCTTCCACCTCGGCCTGGCATTCCTGACACACCTGGGCAATGATCTCTTTCAGGCGTGTTTCAATTGGCCCGATCAACACGTTTCGCCGATATTTCGGGCACCAGACCACGTGGTAGTGGCAACTATAATACACGCTCCGGTTGCTCTTGTAGGTTTCACTCATCGCATACAGTATACAGCTAAGAGCTATCTGCTGTCAAGAACATTTGTTCGCATCATCTGTTTCCCTCCACACCCTCGCCCAGAAAAAGGAACGCCGCTTTCATCCCCATGACTGAAGTTCAGGGGCTTTTAGCGGCGGTATGGGGTAAATGGTCAGGGTGTGGTGGGAGGCAGGCAAAGCCAGTCTCCCACCACACCCTGACTTTGCCTGCCCATATCGAGTGGTAAACTTGCGAAATAAACAGCCCTCTGCCCATTGTTTTCATTTGATGAAACGAAGTTTTTGCGTTTACATATATAGCAGGGCAGGCTTATACTCCAAAGATGCCTGCCGAGGATGCCTGAGCCATAAAAATGAAAAAGTGTTTGCCGAAATATAGAAGTGTAAGCACAATACGAGCAGGCGAAACTCTCTTGAAATGAAGGAAATTTCATAAAATGATGCGTCATAGCATGTCATGATAGTGGTTCCTACTTGTCACGATGGCTCAGTCATGTTACACTGCGCTTAAAAGATTACAACTTTTTTAGACATCGCTCGTAGAGTTTAAAGTGGCAATGCTTATTTCGTAACTTTACCTGTTGATTGTATCGTTTAGAACGCAAGTAGTGGGCGGTGACCAATGTTAGATTCGACGGTGAACGCTTCCCACGTGTTGGGAAATATCGGTTCAGTCGCGGCACCCAAAACAACTTCACATAGAACACATAAAACCGGAGCACTCAATCCAGCAGGCGCACAGAGCGTCGCTGGTAGCAGCCAGACTAGCGCAAGCCAGGCCTGGGCGTCGCCTCAGACGGAGACGCTGAGCGACTTGCAGATTGTCTCGCTTGTTCTCCAGGGCGATCAGAACATCTTTGCCTCCCTGGTTGAGCGCTATAAAGATGCGGTCCAGAACCTGGCCTATCGTATGCTTGGCAACACGACAGAGGCCGAGGATATCACCCAGGAAACCTTTGTCCGCGCCTACACTCAGCTGGCAACCTATAAGCCCGCGCACAAGTTTAGCACGTGGCTGCTTTCCATCGCCTCACACCTGGCGATTGACCAACTGCGCCGCCGCCGCTTCCTGGCTCTTCCCCTGGAGGATGTGCCTTTCCTGGAGTGGATCGTGGACGCGAATGTTGGTCCTGAGCAGTCGGCGATACAGGGTGAACAGCATGATGAGATCCAGAGTTATCTCCAGGTGCTCCCTAGCAAGTATCGCGCGGTGATTGTGCTGCGCTACTGGTACGACTTCTCCTACGAAGAGATCGCGCAAGCACTCAAGCTAACGCCCGCGCTCGTGAAGGCTCGCCTGCACCGCGCTCGTGAGCTGTTGGGTCGCCATCTCAAGAAGCAAGTTACGCAGGAGGAGGTTTCACCCGATGCGTTGCAGCGAGGCTAGAGCAGGGCTGGAGGCTCAGCGCAACGGCAAGCTAGAACCAGCCAGAATACGCGAACTCAAACGACACCTCGCCGAGTGCCAGGGATGCCGTGCTTTCGAGCAGGAATTTGAGCGTGCACAAGCAGTTCACGCCTCCGAGCCACAGCTTGCTTTTGCCAGCGTCTCTACTGATCAGATCATGCAGGCGATTCACCAGCGCGCTCGCGTCAGCCAGCAGCTTGAAGATATCCGCCAGCAGCAGCGCTCGCGCATTTCGCGCATACGCCCCTTTGGCACAGTTCTGGCAGCCCTCACGTTTTTCGCTTTGAGTTGCGTGCCACTGTTTCTCTTCGCGATCTTACTCATTCAGTCAGACTTCGCTGCGCCCGTGTTGTCTGCCTTGAGTGGTATTATAGAGGTCCTGGTCATCCTGGTGCAGTATATCCAGGAAGGCGTCAATCTGACCACCCATAATAGCTGGTTACTCACTGGCGTCTCACTCGCGGTCGTTGTCATGCTGGGGATGTGGTTCCATTTAATGCGCCCCCCGCGTGAAGCCTGAGCAATCAATAGTATGATCTTCTGCCGCGTAAGAGCATGATCAAGAGAGTGCGAGTTCCTGTATGAAGCACAACATTGTAGGCAACCCTGTTTTTGCACGCCTTGTTTCCATCGCACGCCACTACCTCCTCCTGCTCCTTCTCTTCGCGGGTGGCCTGATAGCCTGGCACAGTGAGTCTGACCGCGTGCTCGCGGCCGAACATCAACCGCAGCCATCTTCTCCACCCCCCTCATGTACTGGAGCCTATCATAAAGCGTTCTTTGGCTCTATCGTGGTCGTGAATAGTGGAGAGGTGATTTGCAGCAATATAACCGCGTTTGGCGGAAAAATCATCATTCAGGGCCTTGTACGGGGTGATGTGGTGGCCTTTGGTAGTGACCTTATTATCAATGGCCATGTGGATGGACAGGTCACGACCTATGGCAGCAACGTCGCCATGCAAAGCGATGCTCGTGTTAACGGGGATATCCGTCTCTGCGGTGGGCACTGGTTCTCCGGCCCTCAATCCCAGTTACATGGTTCTGTCCTTGAATGCACCAAAAGTGTGGGACTCCTCGTTATTAGCGACCTGGGACCCGATATACGCTTCTGGTCTCTCTTGACATGGCTCGTATTAAGTGTATTACTCACAGTATTATTGCCAGAACATGTGATGCTGGTGCGCACGACGGCGACAACCAAAACGCGTCGTAGCCTGGTCCTGGGATTACTAAGTGTACTCCTGGCCCCGGCCGTTCTCGCGGTCTTGATTGCCCTTATCGTCTCTATACCGTTGGCGATTATTATCTTTGTTGGGCTTCTGACCGCCTGGACTCTTGGCACTGTAGCTATTGGCTGGCATATCGGGGCGATGCTCTTCCATAAGTTTGCGCCACAGCATCGTTATAACACACGTCTGGTACAGGTCGTAGTGGGTATCACGGTTCTGACCCTGGCCGGGTCAATCCCCTATATTGGCTGGCTGGTCTCGCTCTTCTCCGGGCTACTTGGCCTGGGTGCGGTCCTGCTAAGCCGCTTTGGCACTCGGCTCTATAGTCAACCTAAACACCCCCTACCGCTCTAATGCCCTGAGCTTTTCAAGTTATAAATACTTAGATCTTATTCCGAAACCCAACCCCCATTCGGGGGCGCGCGCCACTTGCATGTCTAGCGCTTCCCCCATTCGGGGACAGGCGCGCTCAGGGTTTTCGGAGAAGTAGCTATCTATACAGTGGCGGAAGGAAGAGATTACTCACAATATGAGGAAGAGGTTGAGGAAAGGATTCTCCGATCAGCACTATATTGATACAACTACATACAAAGTCGGACCAGGTGCAAGACTAGCCCTTGTTTCGCGAGTATGTTACAGTATATCTGCTCAGCCGCGAGTCCTTTTCGTTTTGCGAGACTCTTCCCCTGGGGTTACGTAGTAATAGATTGAGCACCATTAGAAATTACACTGAAAATCACGCTGGAAGGATGGGACGGACATCAGCGACAAAACTGTCGCCAGGTGACCGCCGAGGTGAACATGAGTATTGATGTTGAATTGACCGATCTTGCTTACGGAGGCGACGCCGTAGGCCGCTATGAAGGGCGCGTCCTCTTCGTTCCTGGAGGTATTCCAGGCGAAAGGGTGCGCGTCGAGATTGTTGAGGAACGCAGGGGACATGCCCGAGCGCAGCTGCTTGAAATCATCCGCCCTGCGCCCGAGCGCGTCGAACCAGCCTATCCACTCATGACCGACTGCGGCTGCCAATGGCAGCATATTGCATACCCGGCTCAACTCACCTGGAAGGCCCATATTGTACGCCAGCTCCTGGTGCGTATTGGGAAACAGCCTGATGCCCTGGTCCATCCCACCATCGGAATGCCACCCACGCTCCCTCCCTGGCACTATCGCAATATAGCTCTCTTCACCATTGGACCACGCGGTGAGATCGGGCAGAAATTTACGGATAGCCACGAAGTTCAAGATCTGCCAACCTGCCCTCTGCTGCACCCGGCACTCGACCATATCTATCAACTGGTACGCGCGAAAATTATTGATTATTTTGGCGATACACGCGGCGAGATGATCCAGGGATTTACTATCCGTGGCGCCATCGGCAAGGCGAGCAGCGGGAATCCAGGCCTCATTAACACCATCAAGGCCGTGCCTACACTGCTCACAGTGCATGCTCGCCCAGGCTCGATGATTGAGGATCCCCAGCAGCTCGCGCAAGAGCTTATGGCCATCTCGCCCGCCATGGTTGGCGTGATCATTGAGCGCGTGGGTGGACGCTATGGCCGTGTGTTTGTGGGCCAGGAATATCTTAATGATGTAGTATTAGGCCGGCACTTCCGTGTCTCAGCGGACTCCTTCTTCCAGGTAAACCTGACGCAGACCGCGGTTCTCGTTGAGCGCGCCCTGGCCATGCTCGAACCACAGCGTAGCGAGGTCGTCCTCGATGGCTATAGCGGTGTTGGACTCTTCTCCACCTTCCTGGCCACACGTGCCGCACGGGTGCTGGCGGTGGAATCCCAACCCAGCGCGGTTATGGACGCCCGCGCCAGTTCTACGCTCAATAACCAGAACAATATTACCTCGTTAGAGGGAACGCTTGAGCGTGTGCTCAATCAGCTCCATTATCGCCGTGAGCGTATCGACCTGGCCCTGGTCGATCCACCACGCACCGGCTGTCATCCCAAGGCCTTGCAGGCCCTCCAGACGATGGCCCCACGCGCCATCTGCTACGTCTCCTGCGATCCCAGCACGCTGGCACGCGATATCGCGACACTCTGCACGGGTGGACGCTATCGCCTGGTCTCGGCCCAGCCTGTTGATATGTTCCCCCAGACGTATCATATCGAGTGCGTGGCACTTCTAGCCCGCATAGATCCCCTCAACACTCGCAGAGCGTAGATTAAAAGAAAGAGCTAGCCCCGGTCTTGAACCGGGGCTAGCTCTTTCTTTATGGCTAATAGGACTGGACCTGGTTGGCAAGAGGAGTACGCAGACTCGTGCTCAAGACAACCTCGATACAACTGCCGGCCTCCATGATGGTTCCTGGCGGCGGACTCTGATGCAAGACATAGCCAGGCGGCATCGCGCTGGTAGGCTCAGCCTCACCCCAGACCGAGACCTCCAGCCCATACTCATGGGCATATTCCATCGCGGTCAGCAGGTCTTTATGCCGCAAGTCAGGCGCACCACGACTCCTGGTCGTATCCTCAATTGTTTTGAGGATGGTGCCGAACCAACGCTCCATATTCTTCTTGTCTTCATTCTCCTTTTTGGCCTTATCCACCTTCTCTTTGTGTCCACGAATAGCTGAGATCTCGTCCTGCAACACAAAGGGATGATCGACCGACTCCAGGATGATGTTTGGGTTATTGCCCGGCGTCTCAATGTAGACATTTCCAATATCCAGGAAGCGCTCAAGGAGATTGGGCACCATGACCTTGACATCGCGAATGCTTTTGTATTCGGTCTCGATACGCTGCTCGAAGAAGAAGACGAAGTAGCGATTGATATCAATAATACGCTTATTGGTCAGGATATAGACATCATCGACATAATTCATGTAGATGAGGCCCATCGCGACCAGCAAGCCCAGAACCACCAGGCCCATAAAGAAGAGCCAGTAGCCCAGAAATGGCCCCGTCACCAGGTTAAACGAGGGCATCAGCAAGGTCAGCGGCAGCACAACCAGGAGCGCGGCCGCGGGAATGGTCTCATTGCGCCAGAGCACATAGCGCGAACGCTGCACATACTTGACGGTATACTCACCAGAGGTATAACGCACATCCGTCGGGATGCGCAGAACACCACCAAAGGTGCGCCTGGGGCCCTGGAAGCGTCCCTCCTCACCTCGCAGCGGCGGCAGGTCGGCATCCGCGTTCTGTAGCTCGGGGACCGGCTTCCCTTTGGCCAGTTCTTTGAGCACATTGGCCAGGGCCGGATCTTCCACCTGCGGAATCGGGGGCTCAGGTTTCTTCTTGGCCTTGATCTCGTCCGTGATCCCCTGGATGGCGTCACGCACCTTCTTGGGGTTGGGAACCTCCTTCATGACCAGGTCGCCACCCGCCAGATAGACATGAACCGTGCCAAAGCCGAGGAAAAGGCCCAGCATCGAGTTGACGCCTGTACCTACCTGCTCTACCTTTTCAAGCGGCGTCTGCTGGCGTGTAGGCTGCAAGAGACCACGCGCATTGATAATGCGCTTGTTGGTAATGATATAGGTCTCATACCACCAGGTGACCAGGTGGCGATAGGCAAACCAGCCTCCCACTCCCAGCAGGCAGAGGAAGAGCAGGCCATTGATCGTCCACCAGAGAGTGGTATCCCCTGGAAGGACCGTCGAGGCCCAGAGCAGGAGCACCAGCAAGAAGGCCAGGCCAATGACTGGCGCGCCCGGCTGGATCAGAAACCACCAGTGACGGCGCACAACCAAACGGACCTCTTCATCGGGCTGCTGCCCAGAAAAGGTCCATTTGTTTTTTCGGCCTTTGCGCCGAAATTGTTGCAAGTTAAAACGCTGGCGTCCAGAAGCCCAGGGATCCTGCTTTGTGGCGCTAGCGGCCTTCTCCCTGATTTTTTCAGCCATTCTTCACCTCATTGCATCCATCTCCGAGCAACGTGCCACAAACGCGAATTACTTCTGATCCGAAAACCCAGAGCGCGCTTGTCCCCAAATGGGGGAAGCGCTAGTCACGTGAGTGACATTGGGTTTCGGAATAAGATCTTAAAAGGCGGCCGCTGAAGCGGAGCCTATAGTATGGGTACGACAGCGTAAACGCCTGCTATTTTTTGGCTCCCCCACCTGCCTTCTTGGTTCGCGAAGCGATCAAGGCCACAATGACCGCGACTATGGCGATAAGGAAGAGAATAGGCACAAAATTGCCAGGATCAGGCGTCTGGACGGCAACCGTGAGAAACGATTGCCCATTGGCGCTTTTAGGGATCAGACTGCTGAGGAAGGCCATAATAAAGGCTCCCGAGACAATCCCCGGAATAACGCCAATAAAGCGCTCCGCTGGCGCGCCTGGCCTTGGGAATGCCTTATTCCCAATGAAGTAGCCAAGTCCCACGACCGCGGCAAACAATATAATAGCCCCCCAGGGGCCTAAGAGAAAGTTCGTCGTCGGAGTCGTAGGGGTTCCTGTGGTGTTTCCCGTTACGAGAAATCCAAAGACGGATGGAAGGCGATTCAGAAAATCACTAAACGATTTTCCGCTATCGGGGCGCACCAGGAAAATGGCCAGGAGCACAAACACAAGCGAGACCAGTTCCCTCTTCCAGCCGCGTTGAAACCCGATGACGATAAATGCCAGAATTGCTACATAGAAGCATTGCGTTTCTGAAAATGGCAAAGACATAATGTTCGTCACTCCCCTATGGCATCAGTGTTAATGGACGCAACACTACTCGCCCTCTTTGTGACTACAGGTGATATGACTCTCCCGCAATTTCCGTTCTTGCATTAAATCATACCACACGATATCTCTAAAACATAGGGCATAATATACCAAATTTGTTTCCAAAAGCCTACACGAATCCAACTTAATAACGTACCATTACCTAAGGGCAAAAACTCGTTACTATGCCCCAAATGTGCTATACTATAAACGTAGGCAGGATCAAATTTTCTAAATCCCCTCCTAAACCTGTAAGAGCTGCAACTGATACACAGTCGTTATACACCAGCACTTCATTCCGATATCGCCATCTGGCTATGTCTTGATTTTTTCTGGGTGAGGATGTTTTATGCAACTAGGCAATATCAAAACAGTCAACATCGTCGAGCAGATGACGGGAGCCTATCTCGACTACTCGATGAGTGTCATTGTAAGCCGCGCGCTCCCCGATGTACGCGATGGTTTAAAACCCGTGCATCGGCGCATTCTCTATGCCATGGAGCAGATGGGGCTACAATCCAACAAAACGTATCGCAAATGCGCTGGTACCGTGGGTGAGGTGCTCAAAAGCTACCACCCTCATGGCGATGCCTCTGTCTATGAAGCTCTGGTGCGTATGGCTCAGCCCTGGTCGATGCGCTATCCTCTCGTCCTGGGTCAGGGCAACTTTGGCTCGCAAGACGACGATCCACCCGCCGCCATGCGCTATACCGAAGCTAAAATGGCAGCCATCGCCGATGAGCTTCTGCGCGATATCGATAAGGATACCGTCGATTTCGTCCCAAACTACGATAACCAGGCCAAGGAGCCGGTGGTGTTTCCAGCTCGCCTGCCCAACCTGCTGCTCAATGGTACAACGGGCATCGCGGTAGGTATGGCCACCAATATTCCGCCTCATAACCTCCACGAGATCTGTGATGGCATTATCCACCTGATTGAGAATCCAGAAGCCACGACCGAAGACCTGGCGCGTATCGTACGCGGCCCCGACTTCCCAACTGGTGGTCTCATTCAGGGACGCGAAGGCATCCGCAATACCTATGCCAACGGTCGAGGTCGCATCGTGATCCGTGCGCGCACCCATATCGAAGAGAACGAGCGCGGACGCGCCAGCATTATCACCACCGAGCTTCCCTACCAGGTCAATAAGGCCGACCTGGTCAAGAAGATCGCTGAGCTGGCTCGCGATAAAAGAATTGAGGGTATCTCTGAGGTGCGCGACGAGTCGGACCGCCAGGGGATGCGCATGGTTGTCGAACTCAAGCGCGACGCCAATCCACGCAGCATTCTCAACTCCCTCTTTAAATATACGGCCATGCAGAGCTCTTTTAACACAAACATGCTGGCCCTGGTCGACTCGCAGCCGCAAACCCTGACGCTAAAGAAGTTTTTACAGCACTACATTACCCATCGCGAGCAGGTCATCACCAGGCGCACCCAGTTTGAGCTACGCAAGGCCGAGTCACGCAAGCACATCTTAGAGGGCTTGAAGATAGCCATGGATAACCTGGACGAGGTTATCAATATTATTCGCGGCTCACGGCGCGAGACGGCTGGCCTGGCCGAAGAATTGCAACAAACCTTCGGCTTCTCAAACGAGCAGGCACGCGCGGTGCTAGATATGCGCCTCGCCAGCCTGGCCGCCTTACAGCGCCAGAAGGTTGAGGAAGAGCTCAGGGATGTCTTACAGCATATCGACTACTACCACAAGCTTCTGAGCGATATCAACGAGATCCGCGGCATCATCATGGCGGACCTCAAGGAACTTAAAGAGAAGTTTGGCGATGCTCGCCGCACAGAGATCGAGGAGAGCGAGGTCCGCGACTTCAAGGACGAGGACCTGATTCCTAACGAAGAGGTCGTGGTAACCCTGACCGAGAAGGGCTATATCAAGCGCCTACCTTCTGGAACCTATCGCGCGCAGCGTCGCGGTGGACGAGGCGTCACTGGCATGGCGACACGCGAGGACGATACGGTTCGCCACCTGCTCGTTCCACATACGCATGATAGCCTGCTCTTCTTCACGGATCGTGGGCGCGTCTTCCAGTTACGCGTCTATGAGCTACCCGATACCAGTCGCACGGCTCGTGGCGAGCATCTGATCAATTTGATCTCGATTGAACAGCGTGAGCGCGTCACTGCTATTGTCTACGTCCCCAAGGGACACACCCACGACTTCCTGGTCGTCGCCACCAAGAAAGGCGAGATCAAGAAGACCGCGATGAGTGATTTCGAGGTCGTCCGCCGCTCAGGTCTGATTGCCATGAACCTGGAGGATGACGATGAACTGATCGGCGCCAAGCTCGTTGGCCCCGAGGCAGACGTCTTGCTGATCACTTCGCATGGCCACGCCATTCGCTTTGGCGTTGACCAGCTCCGCTCTGCCTCGCGCACCAGTGGCGGCGTACGCGGCATCCGCCTGGCAGACGACGATACCGTTGTCTCCCTAAATCCGGTCATTCCTGGAGGCGAGTTGCTGGTCGTCACCGAACACGGCTATGGCAAGCGCACCCCCATCGATGAGTATCCCGCCTACAATCGTGGTGGTAGCGGCGTGCTAACCTCCAAGGTCACTGAGAAGACCGGCAAGGTTGCCTCGGCTCGCATGGTCACTGAAGAGGATAACGACCTGATGCTCATCTCGGCCAGCGGCGTGGTTATCCGTACCGATGTGAGCCTGGTCCGCCAGGCAGGCCGCGCCACTCAGGGCGTCACTCTGATGAACCTCGCCGAAGATGATAAGGTCGTCGCCGTCGCTGTCGCTAACGGCAAGAAGACCGATGACGAGGAAAAGGCCGAGGCTGAAGTGGTCGAGGGTGAGGCGACAGCCATAACTGAGGATGAAGAGGTAGCCCCCGACGCAATTGAGGAGGACGAGGAGACCTCAGACGAGGGCGAGAACGCCTAAGCCTAAAAGTAAAAAGCTGAAAGAAGACAGAGAGCCGGCCGGGTCGCTCGTGAGCGACCCGGCCGGCTCTCTGTCTTCTTTCAGCTTACATATGTTTATGGGTTCATACGCAGCGCTTTGAGGTGCGTGCTCCGGCGCAATTTCTGCCCCTGGCGGATCTTCTGGGCGGAGGATCGATCTTTCTGCGCCTCCTGGGCGATCAAGGGGAAAGAGCGGTGAAACTCCTCGGAAAACTTCCTGGCCTGCTCCTCCGAGAGGTCGGCCCGCATCTCATATGAGCGTGCCAAAATCTCGCGTTTGACCTCGTCTTCGGCATCGAATGCAAGCAAAAAAGCCAGGGTAAAATCGGGCTTGCCCTGCTCGGCATACATATCGGCACATGTCAGCGCATCCGCGCCCTGCGCAAGTTGCTGCTGCGCCTGCTCGCGAAAGACATCTTTCAACAGGCTCGCATATTGTTCGGCAAATGAAACAGACATCACTGGCTCCTGGACTATGAGGGATAAAACCTTCTTCCTCGTATCCTACCACACAGGAACAAGCCTGGATAAGGTGTATGGGAGAGCGGGAAAAGGCCATGCAAGCATGGCCCCTACAGCCTGGCCAGTTGCTCTTCCTGGCGCCATTTGCGGGCATAGGTAAAGAGTTCACGGAAGGCCCGCACAATTACACTCGGTTTGGCACCGGTAGCCTTGCCTCCGCGCCGTGGGAGGTGGTGTACACCCACCTGGGTATAGGTATAGCCTGCGCGCTTAAGCTTATAGAGGATCTCGGTGTTGATCATTGCCCCGCGCGTCTCCAGGCGCTGCTCACGAAAGAAACGTACCCGGTATAGCTTGAAGGCACAATCGACATCCCGCACCTCCAGCTTGAAGACGAATGAGACCAGCATCTTCCAACCCCAGGCATTCAGTTTGCGCATCCAGGTATCCTGGCGATCCAGGCGATAGCCCAGGACAGCATCATACTCCTCGATCAAAGGGAAGAAGCGAGCCAGGTCATGAATATCAAACTGGCCATCGGAATCCATAAAGAAGACCAGGTCTCTGCTTGCTGCCTCAAAACCGCTGACCAGGGCCGCTCCATACCCCTGGTTGACCTCGTGGTTTATAATCCGTAGCCGAGGCTCCTGGGCGGCCATAGCTTCCAGGAGCGCGCGCGTCCGATCCACGCTCCCATCATTGACAACGATCACCTCAAAATCTTCTACCCACTCTGTAACGGCGTCGAGTACCTGCCTCACCGTCTCTGCAATCGCGACCTCTTCATTGTGCGCAGGCATAACCACCGAGAGGCTATAGTTTGTTCTGACCTTCACGCCTACCTTGCCAGTGGCCAGGCTCTCCTGTATCACCAGCCAATCCTTTCACTTCAATAGTATTATCTTATCATGCCGACGGCCATGGGCCGTCACAACTCCTACCGAACTGTATAGAGATAGACCTGTACTGTACGCTTCTGAAAGGACGACTCAAGGTGGTAGTGACTCTGTAACCAGTTCAAAGCTATGCTAGTTTTGTTGGCGGCGGCAGCATCTGGTAGGCGTCCCACAATAAAGATAAGGCGCTGATGTCTGGAGGCGAAGGTCTGCAAGGCCATTGGGTCCACAGCTTCATCGGGTCCCGCGGTGCGCGCTGGCCCCATATTCTCCCAGGAGAACTCACCAGGCGCTCCCGCCTCAAAATGGGCAGGCCCGGGATACGCGTGAAGGTAGTACTCCACAGCCACCTGGCACCCTTGCTGGACACTATTATCATAGCAGATCATGCCATCACCGTCTTGAAAATGCTCCTGCACCCAGGCGGTTGCGCTATTCCAATCCTCTACCTGTGCGCTGCGATAATAGAAGGGCACGACCATAACCGCCAGAGCCAATAGCACCAGCACCAGGCCAAAGCGTGGAAGGCGCCAGCGTATGTTTCCGATCACGTAAGCCAGCACAAGAGTCAGAGCAGGCACTACAACAATCAGGTAACGTGCCGAGAAGAGACGGATCGAACCCTGCGAAATGAGATAAGTACTCACAATCGGCACCAGCAACCAGCACAGGAGCAGCCAACCCCATAATGTCTGGTAATAGACATGAGACTCTACCTCTTCCACACGCTGCCCGCGCCCAGCAACGAGACGACTCCAGAACACCAGGCCTACCGCAATCGCCAGCATCGCTAACATAGCCAGTAGATAATACTTGCTGTTGCCACTGACAGAATGCCAAAAGTAGAGAAGGTCGCTCAGCCGTGCCTGCGGCAACCAGCCGGTCTTATCAGCAGTCCGGCTCAACAAGAGCATGGGCAGGCTCAAGAGAAGTACCAGGGAAAAACATCCCAGGAAGACCTGAATGTGAGAACGCAGGTGTTTACGCGCTTCACCTGTAGCAAAAAGTCCGGGAAAGAGCCATACCACCGCCAGCGCTAGCACCTGAGTGCCCAGAATGACCACGCTGAACAGGTGTGTATAGATGGCCAGGACGCTCGTGCTAACGTAGATAAGCCAATACCACTTCGTCGCTCGTGGTCGCGCCAGGACGCTGAGCAAGGCATACCAGGAGAGACAGAGCAGTAAGACCTGCAAGCTATAGGCACGTGCCTGTTGTGCATACACCAGTTGCCAATCATTCAACAGGTATAGAGCCGCCGCAACAATACCTGCGCTATTGCTACGCACCCGACGTCCCAACAGAAAGACTACAACTGTGCCCAGGGCGGCAAAGATCGCGGAAGGAAGGCGCACCACCGCTTCTGTCTGAAGAAACCCCGCCGCGTTGGCTACAGATAACCATCCATGCAAGAAGAGATGATAAAGCCCCATATTTGGCTCCTGGGTCGATACCAGGCGCCACAGGAGAGGCAATGGCTGGCCCGCCAACTCAACCGAGAAGGCCTCATCAAACCAGACGCTGGGCGTACCGATACGATAGAGGTTAAATGTTAAGGCAACGATAAACAATAAGCAACCGGATAGCCAGGTTGAAGGCAGGCTATAAGCCGAACGCCTGGCCTCTCGCAGAGAGATGGCGCCGGAGGAATCATCGGAGTCGAGACCATCCCGTACGACAAATGGAGATTTAAATTTTTGCGACACATCACACCGCCGTCTTCTAGCTAGAACTTATTTCTATTATAAGAAAGGCCAACTGTACACGCCTGTGGATATAATATGTTGTGCTTAAAACCATAGATAAATTCACACTTTTTAATATAGAATTTCTCCATGCTCGCTGTCTATTAACTATACGTATTTAGCTATATCTCAGATCCTTTCAGCAACATATACAAACACATCATTTTACCTCCTCGCTACATTTCCCACAGAGGCTATATATCTTTTAGCCTAACAACGCCCATGTACAAGTTTGGTTTTGAAACGTCGCGCCTGCGGCTGCCAACCCGCACCATACACCTACCAACGAATTCGCAAAACAACTTGTACGTCAGGTTAACCTACAAGTAGAAGCGGGGAAAGGCGATCTATGAGGCTTATCCGCTTTAGCAGACACAAGGGATTGGGGCGCAGTGAGACGAGTAGTCCCCACGCCCCACACAGCTATAGAGACCCGTTTTGTTTAGAGCAGAAGGCCGGGCACCTGCTCGCATGGTACCAGGCTGCGCGCGAAGTTGTCCCGCTCTACCTGGCCCTGCATGTCGCGTTTTTTGTCGGCACATGCTATAGTCTCCTGTACACTCTGGCAGACTTCTCCTGGCGAGCAGCATCATGGGCAGTACTGGCTCACTCCTGGGAGCATTGGGACAGTCTGCACTATGAACACATTGCGATCCAGGGCTATAGTCAGATCGAACATTCGGCCTTCTTTCCACTCTATCCCCTCTTGATCCGATTGACTCGACCCATTATTCCTTCGCCCTACCTCGCGGGCACGGTCATCGCGCACCTCGCCTGGTTCGTGCTGCTGATGGTATTCTATCGTCTCGTCCAGGAGGACTTTGTATTCGCATCTCCCCCTGGGCTGGCACGACGTAGCGTTCTCTATCTCTCGCTCTTCCCCACGGGCTTCTTCTTTGGCGCGGTCTATACCGAGTCCCTCTTTCTCTGTCTGGCCTTGCTCAGCTTCTATGCCATGCGCAAGAAGCACTGGTGGTGGGCTGGCCTCTTTGGCTTTGCAGCCAGCCTGACACGCTCGGCTGGCATCCTCCTTCTGCTCCCTTTCTGTTATGAGTATCTCCAGCACTCTCGTTTCAGACCACGAAGTCTTCGGCTGGATGGCTTGAGTGCAGGCCTGTTTGTGCTTGGACCCGGACTCTATGCATTCTATTGCTACCATAAATTCGGCGACTGGCTAGCCTTCTCACGCGTGCAGGCACGTGTGTGGACACGTCTTCCTGAGCTTCCCTGGTTCGCAACCCTGCATGCCTTTCAGGCCATACAAACCGGGCCCGGCCTCCTCAGCTTCCAGGGATTACGCAATGTACTCGATCTAAGCTGCAATCTTTTCGTGCTTGGAGCTCTACTACTTGGCCTGGTTGGCCCCTGGCGCTTCTCCAGGCGCCATACTAGCTATCTCCTCTTCGGCATAGCCCTCTTCCTCTTCATCCAACTGCTTCCAGTCGTTGGCGATTTCCCCCTCCAGTCCTTTCCGCGCTACCTGCTCATGGATTTCCCGGCTTTCATTATCCTGGCGAACATCGGACAGTGCCGTGCCTTTCACTTACACTACTTGCTTATCTCAGGCTGCCTGCTCTTCCTCCTCCTCACCCAGTTTGTCACAGGTCACTGGATCACATAAGCCTAGTGCTCCGTTCAATTTCGTTTGAAAGGGATACATCCCGCCTGCGGCGGGGGGAAAGGGAGTGCAGAGGGGCGTTAGCCCCTCTGCACTCCCCTCTTTTCCTTTTCACAGAAACTAGCTCCCTGCAGAGCAGGTGCCTTTCACGGTAGAATTTGCTATAATAACCCCAATCGTTTGTATGTGGAGGAGCAGGAGCCATTATGTCAGAACAATTTCGAGCCTTACAAGGATTTAGAGATATCTTGCCAGACGAGCAACCCTACTGGCAGTATGTAGAGACGGTCGCCCAAGAGATCGCAGAGCTATTTGGCTATCGCCGCATCGAGACCCCGCTATTGGAGGAGACTTCGCTCTTCCGGCGCACCTCTGGCGAGAGCTCTGATATCGTCTCAAAAGAGATGTATAGCTTTGACGACCGCGCCGACAAAGAGGGCCGCAGCCAGAACCTCTCGTTGCGCCCGGAGGGCACGGCTGGTGTTGTGCGCGCTTACCTGGAGCATGGTATGTCGCGACTACCCCAGCCAGTCAAGCTCTACTATCTAAGCGAGCCGATGTTCCGCCGCGACCGGCCACAGGCAGGGCGCTACCGCGAGCACCACCAGTTTGGCTGCGAGGCACTCGGCGAGAATGATCCCGTTCTGGATGCAGAGATGATCGCCTTGCTCTACCAACTCTATACTCGCCTGGGCCTCAAACAGATCAACGTCCAGCTCAATAGCATCGGCGACCAGGAGTCCCGCCCCCAGTACATCGAGAAGCTCAGAGAGTACTATCGCCCCCTGCTCGATACGTGTTGTGCGGACTGCAAGGTGCGCTTTGAGAAGAACCCACTGCGCCTGCTTGACTGTAAAGAGCCGCAGGACCAGGCCAAAATCGCCAACGCGCCCAAGACGATTGATCACCTGAGCGAGAGTGCGCGGCAGCATTTCGCCGCCGTGCGCCGCTACCTGGATGCTTACGGAGTCCCCTACGAGATCAATCCCCTCCTGGTACGCGGCCTGGACTACTATAGCCATACCGTGTTTGAGTTCATCTCGGAGTTTGATAGCAAGCTCTCCATCAATGGTGGTGGGCGCTACGATGGCCTGGCCGAGTTGCTAGGGGGTGCCCATGTGCCTGGCATCGGCTTTGGCGCGGGCATTGAGCGCATCATCCTGGAGATGAAACGCCAGGGTGTTGAGCTACCTGCCGAGAAGAAAGCCCAGGTCTTCGTCGTCTACTTCGACCGCACCGAAGAGCTCAAGGACGCGGCGGTCCAGGTCACAGCGCGCCTGCGTAAGGCTGGCCTACGGACCGAGATGAGCTACGGCGACCGCAGCCGCAAGGCCCAGATGAAGCAGGCCAACAACTCACAGGCCGAGTATGCCATCCTCATTATCGCCGATGAGCTGGCGAATGGCGTCATCACCATAAAAGATATGCGCGCCGAGGGCGAGGATATAGACAGCAAACAGACACAGGTACGCCTGGAGGAGCTTGAAGCCTACTTCCAGCAGCGCGAGCACGCCACGGTATAATGTGTTTTTGAAAGCAAGAGGGCGGTGTGTCCATACGGACACACCGCCCTCTTGCTTTCAAAAACTATTTCGCGATCCACACCTTTACACTCGCATTGCTACTACCCACGCCCGTATAGGCGCCTGTAGCGATATATTTGCCATCCGGCGACCAGGCCATACAGCGGATGCCATTGGCGTCGCCGCTATAGGTATAGAGTAGCGCATTCTTCTGCGCATCAAAGAGCTTCACTCCTTTACCAGCCATAGCGACCATCTTGCCATCCGGTGACCAGGCAACAGAAGAAATGGCATTACCACCTGCTATGCTGTACTTCAGAGGATGGGTACCATTGGTGGCATCGATGCTCTCCAGCGTGCCGTTCATAAAGCCAATCAGCAAGCGCTTGCTCGTCGGTGACCAGGCGAGCGCAGCAGCGTCTCGTCCATCAGGAGCATTGAGCTTATAGACGCTCTGTCCGTTCTGCGCGTCCCAGATACGCACTGTGCCATCATATGCGGACGAAGCGATGTACTTGCCATCGGGCGACCAGGCGAGATTCTGGACTGCATCAGTATGACCAGCGATTTTGGTTGTGACCTTCTGCGTCGCCACATCCCAGATGAGCATTGACTCGCTTGCCGCTGTCCCATTGTGGAAGGGGTTAGCCGCGACAATAGATTTTCCATCCGGCGACCAGGCAAAATCGTAGATCATAACGCCACCACTCAGAGGCGCATAACTATTAAGGTACTTGCCATTACTGGTGGCTGTGCTCGCTACGGGTGCACCAGGATAGGTTAGCTTCTGAAGTACTGTTTTTGTCGCAGGGTCCCAGATCAGGATCTGCCCACCATATGTCGAGGCAACGTATTTGCCATTGGGTGACCACTTCACCGCCAGGATACTTCCACTTCCATACGGGCTACTCTGATCAGGATTAAGCAAAACGCTATTTTGCCCTGTCGTAGCATCCCAGACGGCAACATTCGTGGCTGCTGAGGCAATATGCCTGCTATCCTTCGACCATGCCAGGTCATAGAAGTCTTCTAACTGTCCATGCTGGCGCCCATTCCAGGTGTACACTACCTTCCCCACATCCTTGCTCAGTTTGATAGATGAATTGCTAGCAATAGTCGGCGTCGGCGTGGCTCCAGGATGCGATCCAGAGGCGGTACCGGTATTTTTTATACGCGCGGCATTAAAGAGTAGCACCATACTACCCACAACTACCACAATTACGCAGGCAGCCGCTATCAGCCCGATACGCTGTTGCCATGTGCGCTTTTCGAATAAGTTCATGACGTTTTTTGGTTGTTTGTCTGCTTGAGTCATAACTGCGTTCCTCGCATTCGGGCGCGGCTGGCGCCCTGGCCTCCTGGCCTGTTTCTCAGCAGCAATCATTGCGATACGCTCCCAGGCATGCTGAAGCGATTGTTCGTCCTCATCAGCTATGGCCCGAGGCGCTCCCTGGTGATACATGAGTTGCAGATCCGCGACCAGTCTCTCGTCGGGGCTATGCGCATTGCTCAACAAGCGCGATTGCTCGCGTGATGAGCCAGCGAAGTGTTCGATCTGCGCATCTACGTCTTCGGGTGTAAATTGGTTATTGTGTTCCGTCATAGTAAGCCACCTCAGTGTTTCTCGTAGGTAGAGCGCAATAGATTAAGCGTACGTGAGAGCAACATCCGCACAGTCCCTTCACGCTTGCCGAGCATACGCGCGATGTCCACACTGCGTAAGCCATTGACGAAGCGCAGATGGAGCAGCTTCTGCTGCAACTCTGGTAGTCTCTGGACGTGTGCCTGTAAGCGCTGATACTCTTCGCTGCGTTCGGCCAGCCAGGCCGGTGCGAACTCTTCATCCTCTAGAAGTTCATCCTGAACCTCTTCAAACGTCAACATCTGCCGTTTGCGCGCCGCTGAACGATAGTGATCAGCGACTTTGTTGTGGGCGACACGCCAGAGCCACTGGCGCTGTTGACCCGGCGCGAGGCCTTTGAACGTTGTGTTTTCCATGGCCGCCACAAAAATGTCTACCAGGATGTCCTCCGCATCCTCGCGCAAGGGCAGGTGCAAACGCAGGTAGGTAAAGAGCGCCTGTGCGTACTGCTGATAGAGACTGGACGTGAGTGAGTCTACATTCTCATCCGTGAATAATGATTGCCGCATTTTTCATTCCTAATATCTCTGGGGAGTGTTGTCCGTGCACGAACTTATCCATTCATAACTATCGGGAAGGCGCGGAAAACGTCACATCCTGTTGAGAAAGGTTTATAGTATGGATGATAAGAGGCACGGCCCAGGGCCGTGCCTCTTATCATCCATACTATAAAAAAGACCGTTGTATGGCATGCATAACACCACACAACGGTCTGAGTTGGTCAGGTCTATTGCTTAGCGATAGCGATAGTCATTCCCGTTAAAGCCCTGGTTGTCATCGGGCTTCTCGGGCTTTTTCTCGCCCTCTTCCTCTTCGGGCTCGTAGGGCGAGAACTCAATGGGCACCCGGTAGCCCCCGGTTGTGCGCTCGGCTTTATAGCCACGATTGCTCTCCTCGGAGGATGTGGATGTGCCTGGCGCTCCAGGAGCCGCACCCGGGGCTGGAGTCAGCAGGTCATTGGAGATGGCCTTAAAGAGGCGATCTATGCGATCCCAGCGTACAGGATAGGAGTCGGCGTAAAACTTCTCGCTTCCTTCGTTATCGTAGATATACAGCGTATAATCCTGGTCGGCATAGTGATAGTCCACGACGGTGTAGGGGATGCGCACCAGTTCCACGACCTGGAGCGTGGGGCGCGACTGCGTCTGGGGATCGATACCCGGCTTATCCTGGCGCTGCTCCGCGTTGATCATCTCCACCGCAGAGCGCCACACGTCGTTTGGTACCTCGTCAGGTGGGGCATCGGCGTAGAGCGGCTCCGTGATTTCAGCGCTATAGACCAGGTCGCCATGCGATTTCTCCAGGTATTGCGAGGGAATAACACTCTCGCCCACGATACGCGCTTGCGTACGCAGGTCAAAGCTACGTACAATCTCACGATGGCGTACCAGTTTCCCTGTGCCCGCGCAATTGTTGCAGAGTGCCATGCGCGCGCCTTCACAGACATCACAGACCCGCTTGCCATTGCCACAGGTGCAGGGCATTTCGCCTTTGACGCAATCGGGGCAGGGGATAACAGGACCTTTGCTCGCGGGATCGGTATCCATGGGGTTAGGAACAGGCACGCCCTGCTGGCGAATCCCATCCAGCGCATCGGAGAACTTGCCACTAACTGAACGCATCAGCGTATCGGCCTGGCGCTGGAAGAAGGGCTTTTTCTCGCCGCCAGGTGCGACATCAGAGATATAACCGCGCCCACGGCAGGTTGTGCAACGCTTCTTGGTACGCCCCTTACACTCGGGGCAGACAATCCAGCCGCGCCCATTACAGTTCGAGCAGAGCACATGCCCTGTACTATTGCAGTTGGTACAGGAGACCACCTCGTCGAGATCGTTCAAGCGTGTGCGTGTCAGCGGGGCTTTTAAGCCCACCACATCTGCCAACTGGTAGTCCCAGACTGGCAGCAATGGCCGCGGCATACCAACGTTGCGTCCCTGATATGGCTCGTTGATAATCTCCATGGTGCGGGTCTCCCAGCGCGTCTCCAGCGTGACTTCCCAGACCTCGTCGGTGCGCAGGGAACGCACCTCCATATAGGTGCCCAGTTCGCGCGCGACGCGCCAGTTCTGGTTGCTCCACATATTAGCAAGTTGACGAATGCGGTGCTCTTCAACGCTTGAGGGTTGATGAGGCATAGGTGCCGTCTGTGACTGTTGCCAGTAGCCACCGGCCCGGTCGACAACGCGCTTGATACGCTGCTGTGCCTCGTTTGCCCCCTGCACCACCAGGCGCTTGATATCCTCAATGCGCTTATCTAAATCATCAGAAGATCCCTGAAACCCATCCTTTTGTTCGTGGGTATGCGGATCGTAGTTATAGTTGTCGTTTTCGCGATATTCGTCGCCCATGGGTCGAAGCCTCCAGTCTGGCTGTGCTCACATTGTAGAGGATCGTTGTAGCTGCTTCTGAGCTTATCCACGACCAGTTATAGCAATACATCTCGCTCTATACGCAAACATTCTTGTCGAACGGGATCAATGATTATTGCATTGCGGTCATCACTATCTTATACGCCCCAATGTGAGGAGAGTTGTAATCTCAATAGTCGACGGAGAAAGTGTATGGGGGCGAACTGGCATAGCCAATTCGCCCCCATACACTTTCTCCGTCGACTATAAAAGGGGGGTCAGGCGCTCCTGCGCGGGCACGCCGGTTACTTCGACATCGTGTTCGTGAATGAGGAGATCGACCTCGCTTCTGACGCCGAACTCGGGGAGGTAGATTCCGGGCTCAATGGAGCAGCAGGTGCCGGCGAGCAGGGCACGTGAGTCCATGCTCTCGAAGTTGTCGTTGTTGGCGCCATCGCCATGGTCCATGGTAGTAATGCTGTGGCCAGTGCGGTGCACAAAGTAGTCGCCATAGCCTGCCTTCGCGATGACGTTGCGTGCCACATCATCAACCTCGCGCCCCTCGACACGCGTCCCCGCTACCAGGCGCTCACGAATAAAGGCTATGGCGGAGTCACGGGCCTGGCGCACGACCTCAAAGACCTCGCGCTGCTTCTGGGGAATCTCGTCCTCACTCCCAGCAAAGGCCATCCAGGTATAATCACCAAAGACAGCATCCTCTTCGCCCTCTAGCGTGCCCCAGAAGTCCAGCAAGAGCAGGTCACCACGGCGGATAGGGCTGCTGTGCTCTTCACCTGGCGCATAATGCGGATTGCTGGCATTGCCATTCACGGCGACGATGGGATAACCACCACTGAGCTGGATGCCCATGGAACGCATCAAGGCGACAAAGCGCTGCTGCACCCCATACTCATGCAACTCGCGACCGGCGCGTAGATCCTGACCCAACTCGGCGAGGAGCTGATCTTTGGCGGCGATCAGGCGGCGACCCGCCTCGCGATGTCCACGCACCTGCACCTCCGTCAGGCGCGCCACAAAGTACTGCGCCAGGTCCGCCGAGCTGACCACCTCGACGCCGCAGGCGCGCACCAGTTCAATCGTTCCAGCATCAACACGCGAGATGTAAGGGATGGCGTTGCGCGGGGAATACTCCATCGCGATACGCCCTCCCTTTGGCAGAAGTGCTCCCAGGTGCATCTCTAGCTCCTGCCAGGTCCGAAACACAAGCCGCTTTCCCGGCAGTGAGCGCAGCACATGCGACTCCACCGAGCTGACGCAGGCCGTGGGCTCGCCCTGCGCGGGAATAAAATAGAACCAGCGTCGCGAGTAGAACTCGCGCGTGGAGAGCGAGAGCACCTTATAGGCAATCGGATTGGAGCCGCGAAAATCATAAAAGAGCCACCCCGCCAATCCTTCCGCCTGTAATGCCTGTTGTATCTGTGCTAAATCCATATCTCAACATTCCTCCTCGTAGTACCCCGGAGAATATCAATACTCCCCTTCACTATACTATAAATATGGGCAAGTTTTCGTCAAGAAGCGTCCATGATGCCAGAGCTGTTCCGCTTCTTCGCGCACAGTGCGTTGCGGCTGGATGGGCGTAAAAAATACCTGATGGCATAGGCGTTTGTCGAGCCAGGGCTCTCCCCGGGCCATATTACTCCAAGCTAGAACTGAGAAGTGTTTATGAAGCAGTATCCTTCGGATCATATGCAATTCAGCTCACAACTACAGCAGACACCACGGCCTCATATACAAGCACTCAGTAGGCAAACACAGCCTCATATACAAGCACTCAGTAGGCAAACACAGCCTCATATACAAGCACTCAGTAGGCAAACACAGCCTCATATACAAGCACTCAGTAGGCAAACACAGCCTCATATACAAGCACTCAGTAGGCAAACACAGCCTCATATACAAGCACTCAGTAGGCAAACACAGCCTCATATACAAGCACTCAGTAGGCAAACACAGCCTCACCAGTTCAAACATCCTTCAGGGTTTAATTTTGAGCTTACGTCTCCACAAAAGCAAGCCTCCAGACAATACAAAAAGCCCCATATCGGCTCATATGTCTTTTTAACCTTCTTTCTACTTGCTGTACTCATCAGCGTGGCTGGCTATTTTCAGCTTGGCAACCCGTTACAGGCTCAGCTGGCAAAATTTCTCCGTCCCGTCAACAAGGCTACGAGTATTGAGGGCCATGCCTGGAACTTTCTCCTCCTGGGGAGCGATAATGATGCAAAATACACTTTCCCCCAGGTACTAACGCAGGTTGTGATAGTCGTACGTGTGGATCCCATACACAATCATGTTACGATGCTCTCACTCCCACGTGACTCCTGGGTTTGGGTTCCTGAAGCCAATGGGATGTATAAGCTTGACCAGGCCTTCTACCTGGGTACACAGCATGCCAATCGCTTCGAAGATGGTATCCTTCTGACAGAGAAAACGCTTGCGGAAGACTATGGTATCAAAATTGATCGCTACGCCTGGATCGGTCTAGATGGCTTTGCTAAGCTCATCAATACCATGGGAGGAATCGATATCGAGGTACGACACCCCATTGTGGATGATGCCTATCCCGATGACACCAGACAGCAGGCCGATCCAGACAAGGCCGACAACAATGCTTACAATTATACGCGCCTCTACCTGCCACCCGGGCCACAACATCTCTCGGGAGCCGAGGCGCTCAAGTATGTACGCTCGCGGCATGGCGACCTGGTTGGAGATTTTGGCCGCAATCAACGCCAGCAGCAGGTGTTGGAGGCATTACGCCAGAGGTTGACCCTGACCAATATCATTACACATTTCTCCAGCCTTCTCAATGATATGCAGGGTGACACCTATACTGACCTGGACACAAGCGAGCTACTCAACCTGGCCAATTTCGCGCGCACCCTCGATACACACACGATTGAGCGTATCACGCTTGGGCCAGGGCAAAATGAGCAAGACTATGGCATAGCACAAGAGATCTATGACGCCACAACTGATACCACACAGGCGGTGATACTCCCAGAATGCGCGGCGCTCCAGCCACTCCTCAATCGCGTCTTTGCGCTGGCTGCCAGTACCCATAGCTGCAACGTCCAGGACCGCAATCCTGGCACCGAATACACACCTCCACCACCAAGCCCCTCTGAGCCTGGCGCAACATCAACCATCACGCCTCTGCCTACAGGTCCCTCCGAGCCTGGCGCAACATCAACCATCACGCCTCTGCCTACAGGTCCCTCCGAGTTTGACGCAACGCCAACCATCATGCCTCTCCCCGCACAGCCCACCCAACCTCCTGATGGACCATAGTCCAAGCCAGCTTGGACCCTACAACGCTTCTAGCACTCACCAGTTAAGTCAGTGAAGGACGGGCGCGGGTGAATGCCCGCGCCCGTCCTTCACTGACTTAACTCATAAGCGCCGCAGGCGCGAAAGATTGAGACACCCGATGGATGTGCTAGAATGAAGAAGCATAAAGCAGAGGCCGAATAAGAAATAAGAGAAGCGCGCCACACATATAGCGAGGAACAGGCCAGCACTTCTTTTGTTAGAACATAAAGGATAGAGTCTTGATTGAGCAGCAGTTTGGCGACCTACACTACCTGCAATTTGAGCTTTTTACCCCCTATACCAATCTAATCCATGGCGTTTTTACGCGCGCGGGCGGCGTGAGTGAGGCCCCCTTTACCGGACTCAACACCTCCACACCAGTTCTCAGCACACTACGCGACTCCGTGGAGAGCGTTATCCAGAATCGCCAACTGGTCCTGCAAGCAATGAATATGGAGGGGCGGCCCTGCGTGACGCTCTGGCAGGTCCACGAAGCAGATATTCATACGTTTACCTACCAGGATCCCTGGCGTACCGACTGGGGTCAGGTCTCCTACTATCGACCAGGCTGGGCGCCTGAGACGATTCGCAAGGGCGATGGCGTCATTACCCATGAACAAGGTGTAGGCCTGGCCATGTCGTTCGCGGACTGCACACCTCTTGTCTTCTATGATCCCGTCAAACAGGTCACCGGCATCGCGCACGGGGGCTGGCGCGGCACAGCACGAGGAATCGGACCCGCGACGATTGAGGCGATGCGCGAGCGCTTTGGCTGCCAGCCAGAAGACATCCTCGCGGGTATCGGACCCACGATTGGCGCATGCTGCTACGAGGTCTCTGAACAGGTACGCGCAATTTTTATGGGTCGCGAGCTGTTCGACGTTGCACCTACAGCTCCCCAATATCGTGAGCTTGTCCGCGAGTCAGCGACCTTTAGCACAGTCGATGTACAGGGTCGCGAGAGCCTGCGTCTCGATTTGCAAGAGACGCACCGCCACCAGTTACTCCTGGCTGGCCTGCTTGAGGAGCATATTGAGGCGGCGAACCTCTGTACTAGTTGCCATGTTGAGCGCTTTTTCTCACACCGCAAGGAGCAGGGGAAAACCGGGCGCTTCGCGGTCTTTATCGCGCTTCAAGGAGAGTGAAAAAATCCTTCTGATAGAACCAGGGATACACCTCAAACGTAATTGACATATATACACTGACTATCCATTTCAAGAGGAAAGGCTGAAAGCGGTCATCGTGATAGAGCATCAAGCACCCGATCAACAAATAGCAGAGATGAGCGCCAATATTAAACAAGTGCGCGAAAGGATCGCGGACGCGGCACACACCGCTCAGCGCGAGCCCTCAGAGGTTACCCTGGTGGCGGTCTCCAAAACGAAGCCTCTAGAAATGATACAGATAGCATATAATCTAGGTATAAGACATTTTGGTGAGAATCGTGTGCAGGAGGCCCTAAGCAAAATAGAAGTCTTTCATCCAGCAGACCTGGTCTGGCATATGATTGGACACCTGCAAACGAATAAAGCGCGCAAAGTCGTGAGTGCATTTGATATTGTACAGAGTGTAGATAGCCTGCATCTCGCCAGGACGCTTGACCGCCTGCTGGCAGAGGAGGTGACAGATCAAGAACCTGGTCGTCTGCCGATCTTGCTAGAGGTCAACGTGGCGAGTGAGGCCAGCAAGGCCGGAGTCACGCTCACTGATCTCCCTAACCTGGCGCGCCAGGTCGCAACCTTGCCGCACCTAGAGATACGTGGCCTGATGACGGTCGCGCCACAGGTCGAGGACCTAGAAGAGGTTCGCCCCTTCTTCCGTGCCTTACGCGAGGCACGCGATCATCTGCGCGACGAGATTCTGGGTCCAACCTGTACTGAACTTTCTATGGGCATGACCAATGACTATGTCATCGCAATAGAGGAAGGAGCCACCATTGTTCGCATTGGGCGGGCAATCTTTGGCGCCCGAGCATACACGTAAAGGAGGCTCGCAGTGAATTTTGAGAGTATATTGTTTAGTCGTCGTACACGCCAGAATCATGCCCTTGAGCATGCGACTATTACCATCCTGAGCCAGCGCATTCCTGAGCTAAACGTGGCCGCCCATTCCAATCCTAATGGCTTCATCGTCTTTGGTGATGTCGACCTTGGAGAGCTTCGCCGCGCGGCTGATGAGGCCCTGCATCGCCTGCAAGCGGGCGAGAAAGAGTTAGCAATCCATCCCAATTGCGGAACCAATCTCTCTGTAGGCATCTCGCTGGTCACGCTGGGAACCCTGCTTGGTATGGCCGCCAGCGAACGCCGCACGCGCCTGGCAACCGCCGCGGTCTCCTCACTTGCTGGCTGGGCCGCCGCCCGTCCGGTTGGTGAATATGTCCAACGCCACTTCACAACGCTACCCGAGTTACAGGGTGTGCGCGTGACAAGCATTACTCGTCGCCAGGTAATGGGCTTCACGCTGATCGATGTTCGTACAGTTCAGGAGTAAATAGTATATGTTACCTTTTCCCATTCTAAACATCATCGTCCAATATGGCATCGGCTTTCTGCTCCTCTCGATGCTGATACGCGCTGTCGCCTCGTGGTTCGGCCTCGATGAGCGCAACGCCTTCATCCGCTTCTTCGTCAAGGTGACCGATCCCTTTATTGTGCCTATTCGCCGCTATGTCAAACCTATTGGGATGTTCGACATCTCGTTCATCCTGGCCTGGTTCTTGCTCTACATCATCCAGATCCTGTTGCTACAGGCGCTTCCCCCCAACTGGTAACCGCAACGGTCAGGAAGGTTCACTCTATGCAGGTGCCGGTTCGGGTTATCCCCCGCAGCAACAGAAATATACTTGAATGGGAAGAGGGAGCGATCAAGGCGCGTCTCACCGCTCCTCCGGTGGATGGGGCAGCCAATGCCGCCTTGATCGCACTGCTTGCAGAGACACTGTCGCTACCCAAACGTGCTATCACGCTTGTACGTGGAGCAACCGGGCGACAGAAGATCGTTGAGATTGAAGGCCTGGAGCAGGCAGAGATCATCCAACGCCTCTCAGCCTCTTCGCAGAAAACACGATAAGCTCACTTAAATAAAAAAGTAGCGTTACGCGGTACGGACGAATGCCCATACCGCGTAACGCTACTTTTTTATAGAGGCTCTACTATGAATTTGCCAGGAACTTGCCCGCCCCGGGCTGGTTTTCCATGTGGATATAGCCTTGTTCATCGACATAGAGGATCAGCACCACCTTGTCGACCGGGTTACCATCCTGGCCCAGTGAAACTTGTCCGCTCACGCCCTGGACAGCGTTGCCACCATTGATGTTGAGCAATGCCTGGCGTATATCATCGCCAGAGAAGGTTTTCTTACCCGTACTTACTACATTCCCTGCTGCCTTGATCAATGCGAGCGTCGCATCATAGCCCAGCATGACGTTATACGATGGGCGTGTAAAGCCGTAGGGCGATCCCTTATGCTGTTGATTTGGGTCGAAATCAGCGCCATACTCGTTAAAGAAGCCTGGCTTCTGTCCACCATAGCCTAGCACATCCCACTCATCGGGATAGGCAAAGGCCGTAAAACGCAGGCGGTTAAAGCCAGCGCGACTGCTACTGGAGTATCCTCCCAGGTTATAGAGGGCATCTCCACCCAGGATCTTGGTATTGGCAAATTTGCTATTAGCTGCGACCTGGTTCATCAGCAAGGCCACGTCGCCTGAGTAGCCTGAGAAGTAGATCACATCAGGTGCCGTCGACTCATTGGCTAGATTCTGGAGTTGCGAGGTTACTGATGCCTGGTTGCCCTTGGTATACTGATAGGGACCCATCACGTTGCCGTTGAGCTTCTGGTACGCTTGCGTGAAGGCATCCGCGAGGCTACGGCTATAGGCATCGCTCTGGTCCTCGAAGACCGCCACATTCTTCGCCTGCAACTTATTCAGCGCATACTGCGCCGCTACCTGTCCCTGCACACTATCGGGTGGAGCGACGCGGAAGAAGTAGGGCGATGCCCCCGTCAGGTCATTGCTCGAAGCGGTGGACGAGAGCATGGGAATTTTGGCTGTGCTCAAGACGCCAATCGCGTTCTGAGCGTAACCGCTGTAGGGCCATCCCATGACCCCGATCAGGGTCTTATCCGTTTGCGAGAATTGCACAATCTGCCTGGCCGCCTGAGTGACATTCGTTGAGGAGGAGCCTGCGTTGGCGATCAACACGCGCACCAGCGTCCCATTGAGTTTCGCGCCATTATTGGCATTAAACTCCTTCTGTGCCACATACGCGCCCTGCAAGGCATCACGACCAGCCTGGACGACATCTTTATTCTGCCCCGTCAGGGTCGCGCCAATCACGAGCGTCACATAGGGCGCGCCCGAGGTTACAACGTGCTGGTTCTCCAGGTAGATCAAAGCCTCGGCATCATTGGTGTCCTGAGCCAGTGCCGAGTGCAGCAATGACTGGGCCGTCGATGAGTCCCCACTCTTCAGTTTCTGGGCGGCCTCTACTTTCAAATTACCATCGGGTCGGTTGGTATCGAAGGCCACCGTGCCATCGCTTAAGCCGATAAGTTCGTTGTTGATTTGCTGCACACCGATGCCATTGGACTTGACCTCAGCGGTTTGCGTCGCGACTGGCGAAGCTGCGGGGCTATTCGTTGACGTGTTGGGCGACTGTCTATTAAAGAGAAAGGGCGTGATAAAGATGACCAGCAGGATCAAGACCACCACTCCAACCAGGATAGCCAGCCCCCGCCCCAGGCCATTCCCAGAGCGACGCTGTGGAGGAGGAGGCACCGCCCTGGGTGGCGGGAACATAGGCTGCGCCCCCTGCTGCTGTCCACGATTTTGGGCTGGAGGTGGCGTTGCAGGCGCGGGCGTCGTGCTCACCGCGGGCATGGTCATCGAACCCGACGTCGAGAACATATACATGCTCGTGTCAGGCGTCATGTTAAAGCGGTCGCGCAAGATTTGCTCAATGTGCTGGCGCATCTCGGCAGCGCTCTGAAAACGCTTGGACGGATCAATTGTCAAGGCCTTTGTTAGCAACTGCTCTGTCTCGGGCGCGATCTGCGGGTTGACTGACCGCGCAAGCGGATAGCTAAAGGGGCCATAATTGCGCGGATCACGGTTCGTTAAGAGATGATGCATGGTCGCCGCCAGGGCATAGAGGTCTGAGCGCGCATCAGCTTTCCCCTGATACTGCTCAGGTGGAGCATATCCTGGCGTTCCCAGGGCCGCGGTTTGCTTTTTCGCGTTTTTCGCCGCGTCGGCGCGCGCAATACCAAAGTCCACCAGGTGGGCGCGCTTATCCTTGCTGCCAATAATGATATTGGCGGGCTTGATATCGCGATGCACAATTGGCGGCGTCTGCTGCCCCAGGTAATCCAGAATATCCAACACCTGCACGGCATAGGTCAGAACCTCGCGTTCAGGCATGGCCTTGCCCAGGCGGTCGATATGCGTCTCTAGATTCTCGCCAGGCGCATACTCCTGAACCATGAAGTAGCGTGTCCCCTCCTGAAAGCTATCTGTCACGGTGGGGATCAATGGATGGTCAAGGTTGGCCAGAGTATCTACTTCACGCTCAAAGTTGCGTACATCTTCCTGGAACTGCACCGGGTCTTTACTATCGGAGACCAACTCTTTGATGACGACACGCTTATTAGAGACGCGTGTATCTTTCGCCAGGACAGCGGTCCCCATACCACCACTCCCCAGAACCTGCTCGACGACATAGCGACCATTCTGGAGCTTTGCGTTAGGGATAAGAGAACCAGAACTTGCCAGGCCGCCACCTGTCGTAGGGGCAGTACTGACAATCGTCGCGGTGTTCGACGTCCCTCCACTACTCACGGAACTGGGCGCGGAGGAATCGAGGTAACCACCACAATTGCTACAAAAACTGTCGCCGGGAACATTATCCGTACCACAAAAAGGACATTTCATGGAATTCTGCCTACCACTTTGCAAATGAACGCGGGGCATTTACTGCTCCCGCGAGCTGTAATAAGAACGTCCTGTGATGATCTTGCTTGAATACAATCTTGAAATATCTTCTCCTCCGCATCACCACGACCTGGAACGATAATATATACATAATACACGCAAACTTGCCCTCAGCGTCAAATGAAGAGGCCTTATCACTGCTTAAGGGCAGAGAGGCTCCTCTCCTATTGAAGAGAGAAACGCCCCTCGATTCCACTCTCCATCTGAATATAACCATCATTTGAGACATGTAAAATCACAACGGCCTTATCCACCGGATTGCCGTTAGGGTCAAAGCTAATCTGTCCACTTACGCCTTGAAAGGCATGAGAGCCACTGATCTGGGCCAGGCCATTCTTCAGGTCAACCGGCGTGATCTGCGTCTTGCCCGTCTTCAAGATATTCTCCGCCCCCTTCAGCAGTGTCGTCATCGCATCATATGAGAGCATAACATCGCTGGTCGGACGTGTATATCCATAGGCTGACGGTGGGGGATTGCCGCTGGGATTATACGTCGCGCTATAAGCCGCGAAGAAGCCTGGGGTCTGATCTCCCTTGCCAAGCACCGACCACTCATCCGGGTAGGCCAGCGCGGTAAAGCGCAGCCGGTTAAAGCCAGCACGCGCGCTAGAGGTATAGCCATTAAGTTCATAGAGCGCATCGCCACCCATAACCTGGATATTTCCCGCAGGCAGATTCAGCAGGAGAACGTTCACATCAGCCGAGTGCCCCGCGAAGTAGATCACATCGGGATGTGTCGCCAGCACCCCTGGCAAAGCCTTTATGATCGATGCTCCGTTACTAGTGGTATAACGTGCCTCGGTGGCAAGCTTATTGCCATCACTTTGCCACTGGCGCTCAAAGTCTTGAGCCAGGCTCTGACTATAGGATTCAGCCACGTCCACAAACACCGCCACGCTCTTCGCGTGCAGCGTGTTCGCTACATACCTTGCACCCGCGATAGCCTCCGCCTTGTTCGTCGGGGCAACGCGGAAGAAATAGGGCGAGATCCCGGTGAGCTGGTCACTGGTTGCCGTCGGTGAGAGGAGAGGGATATGCGCCTCACCCAATAGCTGCGCACCGCCGACCGCGCGCGAACTAAAGGGCCAGCCCATGACTCCAACCACCGTCTTGTCGCTTGCCGCGATGTTCTTGATACGCTCGATTACCTGATTAATATACGTCGATTTACTGCCAGAGTTCGCAATAAGTAGCCGCACCTTGAGGCCCCCGCTCAGCTTAGCGCCATCATTAAACTCCTTTTGCGCCAGGTAGGCCCCCTGGAGGTTATCACGGCCCGCTCCCACCGATGAGCCATCACCCGAGAGCATAGTCGCGACAATCAAGGTAATATGGGGGATCGTCGCGACGCGCTGGTTCTCCAGGTAGATCAACGGCTCGGCATCTGAAGTAACTTGCGTCGATGCCTGGCTCCAGAGAGAGGTCGCGCCACCAATATCCCCCTGACGATAACGCTCCGCGGCCTGCGTCATCAAGCTCCCATTGGCCCGCCCCGTATCAAAGCTATAGCTTCCATCGCTCACACCAATCAATTCATTGCCTATTTGCGTCACGCCCAAACCAGCTTTATTCGGCTCCCTGGTTGTATGTTTACCCTGTAGCAAGCCCTGGTAGAAAAACACACCCCCACCAATCAAGAGGCAGACAAGCAAGAGGAGCAACAAGAAAAGCCACCAGGGCTGGCGACGACGGGGCTGCGGCTGTGGGCCCGTCCAGCCTGGCGTTGCTAATGGTTGTGGCATATAGGGGGAAGGGCCATATACAGGTGGCACAGGTGGCAGGACAGGCGGCGTGACACTTGTTCCCCCCTGCGGTGCCATGCGTACTGTCGGTGGGATCGCACCAGAAGCGCTCTGCCTCACTGGCGCTAGCCCACCGCTCTGCCCCACTGGTGGTGTACCTACCGTAGTAGGCGCGGAGTAGGCAGGCAACGAACTTGAAGAGGTTGCACCATAGTGCCCCAGGCTATCCGAGACGCCAAAGCGTTGCTGTAGAATCGAGACAAAGTCCTGACGCAGCGCCGTGGCGCTCTGGTAGCGCTGCGTCATATCGTTGAGCAGCGCCCGCGCCAATACGCGCTCAATATCAGGCGAGAGCTGTGGATTCAGGGTTCGTACAGGCGGATAGCTAAACGGCGCGTAGTGCCGGGGATCGCGATTTGTGAGCAAATGGTGTAGCGTAGCCCCCAAAGCATACAGATCAGAACGAGGATCGGCGTTCCCCTGATACTGCTCTGGAGGTGCATACCCAGGCGTTCCCAGCGCGGTCGTTTGCTTACGCTGGGCGTTACGCATCACCTCCGCGCGTGCGATGCCGAAATCGACCAGGTGCGCCTTCTTATCTTTACTCCCGATTATGATGTTGGCGGGTTTGATGTCGCGATGTACGATGGGGGGCGTCTGTTGGCTCAGGTAATCGAGCACATCCAGCACCTCCAACGCATAAATCAAGACATCGCGCTCTTTCAATGGCTGGTTCAGACGCGTAATCCGTTCCTCCAGCGTCTCCCCTTCCACATACTCCTGAACCATAAAATAGCGCGATCCCTCTTGAAAGTGATCGGTCACATTAGGAATAAGCGGATGATCTATATGCGCAAGCATCGCCACTTCGCGCTTGAAATTGCGCACGTCATCCTGGAAGCGGGCATCATCCGTCGAATCTGAAATAAGCTCTTTAATCACGACCGGTTTATCGTCCAGGCGATTGTCCGTTGCCTGGACTGCTGCCCCCATGCCTCCCTCGCCCAGCACTTTCTTGACGAGATAACGCCCGCCCTGTAGCCGCATACCCGACAATAACGTATGAGCGACGGTGGAAAATCCGCCAGAAGCAGGGACAGTGGGCGCATCTGAGGTAGAGGATTGCGTTTGCAACCGTTGACCACATGCGCTACAGAAACGTATTCCCTCACGCACAGGTGCTTTACAATTTGGACATTCAGTCATACCTGGCAGTTTCCTCCCTGACCAATCTTTGAGGGCTTTTTACTTTATGCCAACGCACCTATTTTCATAAAATTGCACTTAAGCCAATAAAATAAAAATCGCTACTAAAGCCTTTGTTGTTTCTCTCAATCTATATACGTATTCTGTTTTACAAAGTTTAGCAAGAATATTTAATATAAGTAAAGAGGAGGGATGGGCATGTGGCGGGGCAATTGCCCCGCCACATGCCCATCCCTCCTCTTTACTTAGAGCTATCTCCCCACTCCTTGAAATGCGCTAGAGGTGCTGGCATCGCAGAGAGATAATGCCAGGCGCAAAATGATTGGCTTTTTGCAGATACTCCTCTTCGTTCGCTTCAATCATCAGTTTGTGCATTACCACGACATCGCCATCGGGGAGGGGCTCAGTTGGCTGCAAACACAACTCCATAACCGCGCAGCCTCGCTCATAGACCTTTACCAGGCCGCCGGAGCCAGGTATACGGTAAATGCGGCTATCATACGATGGACTCGATACCTCGAGATAGCCACATTTTATGAGCTGTTGATACTGGCCCTCTGAGAGCATCTCCTGGAGCAGGGCCTTCGCTCTGCTCTCAGCCGAGAGATGCTCGCTTACTGTCTCGCGTAAACG
The DNA here is from genome assembly GCF_016587415.1 of Ktedonobacter sp. SOSP1-85. Lineage (GTDB taxonomy): Bacteria > Chloroflexota > Ktedonobacteria > Ktedonobacterales > Ktedonobacteraceae > Ktedonobacter. Next base: position 2,477,006 of record NZ_BNJI01000001.1, read on the forward strand.
TCCCACCCGTCCGTCAGGCGACTGCGACAGGTAATAGATCGCCAGTAGGAGAAACAGCAGCCAGATGCCGAGAAACAAACTCAGCGTTTCCAACATAAGCAGTTCTCTCCTCACCCACCGACGACACGCGGCACGAGAACGATCTGCTCTGCGGTATGGTCAAACTTATCAATACGCTCTACAGGACCTGACTCGACAACTTTGAATGCAGTTGCGCCACGTACACGCGCTTCTTCGAAGATGCGTTCCGCCTCATGTACGGCAGCCAACGCTTCGGGATCATTCGCTTCAACTTTTTTGGGGTCCCACATGATGCGATCATCACCACGACGAGACATGATCCTTAGCATACCCACAGTCGGTCTCCTTCTCCTGATGAAAAGCAAGTACAGTACCGCGCATTTTTCCTGGCATTTGCTGCTGCCAAGAAACACGATGGGATAACTTGAGAATAACACGCGAAATACCACGCGTCAAGGGTTCCTCCAGCAATCTCTCCTCTTTCGCCTTTTGTCTACCCAATAACGAAAACGTGCCAATTCACGCCCTCAAATTTCCCTTCACCTCTATTATAAATCCTCTCCCCATAGCAATCAGGCATGGTAGTGTGATGCGGATTGGCTGCCAATCCGCATCACACTACCAAACATAACGAGCGCCACAGGCGTAAGAGGACAAGCACATCCTCGCTCAGGATAAGACGATGGGCAGGCGCGCCACCAACGCGCATCGCCCACCAGCGCGCTCCTCCTGAATCAAAACGCCACCATGCTGCTCTATAATCAGGCGAGCAATGGCGAGGGCACGTAGCGTTTCGGAAGCGAGAACCCCCTTCTCACTCTCCTGGGTCTCCTGGTGATCTCCCAGTGGACCCTCTAACTCCAGGTGCAGCCAGCGCCCATTTTCCTCTGGTCTATCTCCCTCAATTGGTGTTTCACTCTCAGCCTCCACAGAGGCTAGCAGAAGCAACTGATCTTGGGGTCGGGCCTGTGCCACGAGATAGGAGAAAAAGTTGCGTAGGACCTGCTGAAGACGGATGGGATCGGCATATATAGGCGGCAAGTCCGCCACCAGCTGCGTGCTAACCTGGATCTCCGCATCTTCAAGCGTCAACTCCAGATCTTCAAGCGCATTCGTCACTAGCTCGGAAAGGTGTGTTACCTGTTTGCGAAGCCGCAATTGGCCAGTGTTCGCGCGCCCCAGCAGGAGTAGATCCTCAAGCAAAGCATATAAATATTCACTTCCTACACGCGCACGTTGCATAAACTCACGCTGCTGCTCGCTTAACTCGCCACCTACTCCACTTAACGAGAGATCCAGGTATCCATTTATCGCGTTCAAGGGAGAGCGTAACTCATGCGCGAGCCTGGAAAGGAAGCGTACCTCACCCTCTTGCTGGTGTCGCTGCGAGGCGAGAAGCGCGAGCGCCGTGGCGGACAATTCCCCCAGGCGCGCACCCACAGTGATCTCATCGTCTACCAGGCACCGAGTGTACCTCAAGGCCAGCAAGCCTTGAAGCCGTCCACGTGCCTCTAAAGGGAAGACGCCGAGCGTCTTCTCCTGGCTTCCCTTCACCAGGCTAGTCACGGGTTCCCTCAGTGCTACCGCTCGTGCCAGAAGCTCTTCTTCAGCCATCAGACACGCTGCCCGCTCGGCTGATAAGACCTCAACTCTGACCGATGGAGCGTTGGTAGTGCTCTCGGCAGCCGCCAGGGTCGCCAGAAACGAAGGGTGCGCCTGTCCATCAAGGCCATAACTATAGATATACAAATGAGCCTGTTCACAAGCTACCAGGGACTGTGCCTCGCGCAGAATCGCCTCGTAGATAGGCTCAGGCTCACTTTCGGTATTGATCACACGGGCCAGGCGCGCCAATCCCGCCGACAGTTTCCCCTCATACTCAGTAGAAATGGGCGTCGTCATACTTTATCCTGAAACTAATCGACACACAAACATATGCTATAACATGGTTTTTCACAGTATATCATTATCAGTCCACCCATCAGGATAATTGACACGTCTCGTGGGATTGTAGGGTCCAAGCTGGCTTGGACTCTCCCGCTGGAGGAAGTGCTCTGCTGGCGGGCAAAAGTCCAAGCCAGCTTGGACCCTACAATTTATTGGGAGGGAGGGCCGCCAGGTTGGGATGTCGCCAGCAGGCCAATTTTCTGGAGGGGTTGCGTAGTGGCGTCGGCAAAGGAGGGCTGGCCAGCGGCTACCAGGGGCAAAGTAAAGATAATACGCGCCCCCATGCCAGGGGCGTTCTCGGCCCAGACACGCCCTCCATGGGCCTCGACAATCGCGCGCACAATAGAAAGCCCCAGACCACTTCCCCCGCCTCCCTGTGCCTGGCGTGAACCATCGATGCGATAGAAGCGTTCGAAGATGCGCGCAAGCAACTCAGAGGGGATGCCCTTACCAGTATCGGTGACTGAGATCAGCAACTCGGCTCCCCGCACCTGAGCATCGACCACGACCTGCCCTCCCGACGGCGTATGTTGGAGCGCATTGTCACAGAGATTGGAGACAACACGCGTGATCATATCCGCATCCGCCTCGACCTGGGGAAGTTCAAAGGAGATATTATTCAACGGTTCCACATCCACACGCTCAAATTCGGGGGCCAGGACCGCTATCGCCTCATCGACCAGGGCCGCCATCCGTAGCGAGGTGCGTTGTGGGTGGAGGGCCCCCGCCTCTACCTTGGCCATGACATGCAAGTCCTTCACCAGGCGCCGCAGGCGTAGCGTTTCACGTACAATGATACGCCCCGTCGCCTCGTAATCCTCGCGGCTCTGGTTAATCCCATCGACCATAGCCTCGCCCAGGCCCGCGATGGCGGTGAGCGGCGTCGCCAGGTCATGGGTAATATTCATGATCAGCTCGCGGCGCCAGAGTTCCTGTTCGCGCAGGGCCTCCACGTCCTGGTGCAACTGAGAGGCCATTTCATTGAATGTAGTTGCCAGCTCGCCCAGTTCGCCCATCGCCTGCCCCTGTACACGGACATTATAGTCGCCTACGGCCATCTGGCGTGTCGCGATCGTCATTTTTTCCAGCGGTCGCGTAATCGTACGCGCGAAGAGGATGGCCCCTAGCGCAGCCAGCAGAGCCACCACGACCAGCGCCAGCAGCATCACACTCCCCACATTTGAGATGTATAGTGGCAAAGACTGCTCTACAGTCGAACGGGGGGCGACAAAAAGCACACCCACAACCTCGTGGTGTGAGTCCCCATCAGCGAAGAGTGGCCGCATAATAAAGGATTGTGGCAACAATTTGTTACCTAGAGTATCTGTGACGGTGTCACCATTCTGCGCCTGGGCAAGATCATTGCGGAACCGGGTAATATCGCTGCCCTTCTGGCTAGGATCCAGGTACTTGGTAATAAAGGCATAGATGGCACGTATCTGCGCGGTACGCATCAGTTGTTTGGATGACACTTTTGACTGCGTAGGATAGGCGATTCGATTGTTTGCTCCCAACACCACATTCACAAAGGTCTGGTCTTGTAAGTTCTTCAAGGGCGCGACTGGTAGCGTCATCACAGAAGCTTTTTGTAGGGCGGCGGCGCTGGTCTCGCCAATACTGAGTTGATGACTATATTCACGCCCAATCTGTTGGGCACGGGTCTCCGATAGCTCATTCAACTGCGTTTTCTGGTCACTATCATAGTAGTAAAGTATAGCCAGAATCGCCGTTGCCACCAGCAGGATCATCGCCAGCATCGTGACCCCAACCGATCCCAGGGCCAGGCGCCAGCGAATACTCTGCCACCAGCGCATACGTTTCTGCGTCATCGCTCTCTCCCGATACTGCTCAAACAAGCGCGCTCTTTGTCCTAACGAGCACCCTTTATCTCAAAACGGTAGCCCACACGCCACACCGTCTTGATGTAGCGCTGCTGCTCTCCCGCCTCGATCTTCTTACGCAGGGCGCTAATATGCACATCGATGGTATGTCCATCGCCCAGATAGTCATAGCCCCAAACTTTGTTCATCAATATCTCGCGTGTAAAGACCCGGTCGGGCGATTGGGCCATTAAAGCCAGGAGATCGAACTCGGTTGGTGTCAACGCAACCTCACGCCCCTGCACCTCCACTCGCCGTGCCAGCAGATCAACCGAGAGTCCTGGGAAGCGCAGAACCGACTTCTCATCCTCTTTCGTCGCCTTAGAAGCAGGCATAGTCTCCTGGCTCGATGGGATACGGCGTAGTATGGCGCGCACACGACTGACCAGCTCACGCGGGCTAAATGGTTTTAGCAAGTAGTCGTCCGCGCCCAATTCAAGGCCATTGATGCGGTCGTCCTCGGCGCTACGCGCAGTCAACATCAGAATGGGGGTCTGTGACCAGGCCCGGATGCGCCGACAGACCTCAAAGCCATCGATGGCGGGCAACATAATATCCAGGACCACCAGGTTGGGGTGCTCACGAGCATGCAACGCCAGGCCGTCGGCGCCATCGCGCGCGACAATGGTCAGGTAGCCCGCATCCTTAAGATAGAGGTTGAGTAAATGGATAATACCTTCTTCATCTTCAATGATCAAAATTTTCTGCGCCATGGCTCTTTACTCCAAAACCCACCAGGCAATAGCCACCATAATTCTTTCGCTTTACACAGTATCTTAGCATAGCCTCAACAGAAAAAAAGACCTTTTCATCCGCCCACGTGCAATCTTGAGCAAATCTTGAAACCCACAAGAGATTTTGTTCACCTTTGCGTCATAGAATATGCATGTATCAACTTATTGGTGGTATGGGATGTGGTATGGCATTGCCGCAGGCAATGCCATACCACATCCCATACCACCCTGTAAAGCGTCGTAGGCGCTGAGAACTCCTGATAAATAGCAAAGTAGATATACATAGGCTATCCAAAAAAGAGGTTTAAATCATGAAGAAAACAATCTTTGTCGGCCTGGGGAGCCTGGCCCTTGTAGTCGCGGCTCTCTTTGGCGCGTTCTTCTTTACACCACTATCGGCATTCGCCAGTAGCGTTATCAACCAGGGCGCAACTACGACTACCAGCGATGCTACATATTGCCAGCAGTTTCAGCAAGATATGGCCAAGCGCCTGAACATCTCTGTTGATCAACTCAAGAACGCACACCAGCAGAGCGCGTCGGATATCCTGGACCAGATGGTGAAAGATGGGAAAATCACCCAGGCTCAGGCAGATAAGCTCAAGCAGAACCTGGGCAAGCACCAGTGGTGTGGCTATAACGGGAAGGGCGCACAGTCATCAGCCGTTCGCCAGTACCTGGTACAGCATCGCACTGACCTGGTAAACGCACTCGCGAAAGATCTGAAACTGACCTCAGACCAGCTCACCAGCGATATCAAATCCGGCAAGACACTGGTCGATATCGCCAAGGCCCAGGGTGTCTCTGAGCAGGACCTACAAAAAGACGTGCAGAATGCCGTGACGACCGTACTCAAACAAGGCGTCAGCCAGGGGCAGCTCACCCAGAGCGAGGTTGACCAATTCACAACCGCCATGGGCAAGCACCCCAACTACCTCAAGATAGTGATCAATCACGTTGGGAAGGGCAAAAAGACCAAATAACCCACTTCCTTTGCTACCCATTCCTTAGTAACCTTTTTCACGCGAGAGACCGGAGCTGTTCCGGTCTCTTTTTTGTGACTACATACACTCAAATAATTCAATACGGCTCAGATTTATACTGAAAGAGAACAGGCATCTACCTAGAGGAGAAGAGTCGTCTCATGGAGCAGCAACCGCACAGTCATAATCCACGCCAGCCACAAAGATATTCTGAGCCACATGAAGAGGCAATATACCAGGACCACCAGGCGCCGTTTCCCGCTTCAACGCTGCCACACGCCAGCCTGGACCCTTATCAACGCAATTACTATAGCGAGCAGACCCAGACAGTCTATCCTCACCCAGGCCAGGAAGGTTCCTTTGTAACCGCGCAAGACCCCTATGCCACTCACCCCACGTTCCCCCCTTACCAGGAGTACGCTCGCTACCCCTACTGGCAGCCACAGCCCAGGAGAGCCAAACAGCACATGCGCAAATGGCTCTATATCACCACGGCGGCCCTGGTGGCAGCTCTCGTCCTGGTAGCGGTCGTCACGCTTGCCTTCATACCGAGGCTCAATAGCCTCTATCCACATCCCAATGGGGCACAACGCCCAGGCATCATACAATTTCCCGGTCTTCCGCACGCGGCAAACAATACAGGTGGACAGAGTCCATTTCTTCCAGGCCACTCCATGCCGCTAGTGCTACGCCAGCATCTCTCTTCCATACGCACACAGATGGCCAACGACCTGCATACCTCGCCAGAGGCCCTGATCCAGGAGCTGCAAGGTGGAGAGGATATCGCGCAGGTCGCCAGCAATCATGGTGTCTCAAGCACGCAGTTACAGCAACTGATCAGTGATACACTCCATAGCAACCTGCAACCCGAGGTCGACAACGGGACCCTAAGTCAGCAGCAAGTAGACACCTTTATCGAGCGCGCCCAAAATAATCCCGCAATCCTGACGCATCTACTGGCGAGCAGCGATACATAAAGATCGCGAGACAATTCAGAAAGCTAAGCCTCTGCCGTGGTCTTAGCCGTTTCAAGATCCTTCTCGGCCGAGTTTGCCTCCAGGAGTCGCCTAAATAGGCGCGTTATGGGGACATATGCAGCCAGGAGCGCTAGCGAGCAGGTAAGGGTTATCACACATCCAAGCAGATTTGTTGGCATGATAATATCCAGGGCGCCGGGTCCCCAACTTCCCGCATGCTGGTACCAGGTGTTCAGACCCGCGCACCAGATCGCAGCCTGGAGGCACCAGTATGCCACACGCCCACGTCCAGAACTTATGCCTAGTAGGAAGATGCCGATACCGATATATGTCAGCACGCCTCCAAAGCCCAGGCCACGGATATATCCCGGCCACCAGAGGAGATCTGACAGAATCCAGGAGAAACTCACCGAAGGCAGGGCCGAACGCGCCAGCACGACGTTTATCGCTCCGAGTATTCCCAGCACCAGGCAGACCACTCCCAGACCACACCACACAGATCGATAGCGCAAGAATCGCCGTAACATAGAAATACGCATTCCTTACTTATACAAACGCAAAACAATAAAATAGCTGTAACCTGTTTCCCCTATTATATCTACGAAGGCATACATCCACAATGGAGAAACGTCCACCGAAACCTAGCTGTTGCTACCACTTTCCAGGTACACCTGCGCATGCGCATGCGCATATACATGGCGCAAGAACCGTGTCAAAGGAATGTAACTGATGAACAATAACAGTGAGATTGCCAGGGTGACGATCCCCCAGAACATATTGACTGGCACCACAAGCGCCAGTAGATGCTCCCATGCGTAGGTTACCCGCTTCCCCGGCGTTTGGTAGAGCAGGTTGATCCCGACACACCAGACGGCGACCTGGAGCAACCAGAATGCCAGGCGTGGGCGCTCGGAACTGATGCCCAGTAAGCCAATCCCTATCCCTAGATAAATAAGAACGCCCCCAAAGGGAACGCCGGTCATCCAATCACCCAGCATAGTGTCGCGCCACCACAGGACATCCTGCACGACAATAGGAAGGCTCACCCGCAACAAACTCGCGTTTGCCATGACAATGCGCACAGTCCAATACACGCTTAGCAGAAGACATATCACTCCCAGCGAACGCAGAAGCGTCTTAAGCGTAAGGGTTCGCGTTAACATATAGCACCTCTTCTCTTCTAGATGTGCGCTTCCCCTCTCTCTCCTCAACCAATCGCGCTTTATTGCAAAGATAAACGTGCATTCTCCTACTCAGGATACATGAGGATTTAGTAAGTTGGGTGCAGGGATGCCTCCGGCATCCCTGCACCCAACTTACCTGACTCCATGAGATACACCTGGGCATTATAGCGACATATGGAAGTTGACCGACGCTGCTAGGCTCTATGCCTCTACATACAGCCTAGCTCTTTTTGTTACGCTCTCTTTCGCGGAGTTCCACGCGCCGGATCTTGCCGGAGATAGTTTTTGGGAGTGTCTCGACGAACTCGATTTCGCGGGGATATTTATAGGGGGCGGTGACGTTTTTGACATGCTCCTGTAGTTCGCGTGCCAGGGAGTCCGCTGGCTCATAGCCCGGGGCCAGGATCACGAATGCCTTGACGATCTCGCCTCGCATCTGATCAGGGCTGGCCACAACAGCCGACTCGGCAACGGCCGGGTGCTCTTTGAGTGCGCTCTCAACTTCGAAGGGTCCAACGCGATAACCGGCTGTAATGATAACATCATCCGCCCGTCCAACAAACCAGAAGTAGCCATCTTCGTCCTTATAGGCCCGGTCACCGGTAATGTACCAGTCGCCTCGAATGCTGGCCTGAGTCGCCTCAAGATTGCGCCAGTACTCCTGGAACATCCACACTGGACGCTCGGGCTTGATACGTACCGCGATATCGCCCTCTTTGTGCGGTGGAAGTTCGCTGCCATCGTGATCGATGATGCTGATCTCAAAACCTGGCGAGGGCTTGCCCATTGAGCCAGGCTTGACTGTGAGAGGAGGGAAATTGCCGCAGAGCAAGACCGTCTCCGTCTGACCATATCCATCACGAATAGTCAGGCCCGTCTTCTCTTCCCAGAGACGAATGACCTCGGGATTGAGCGGCTCGCCCGCGCCCACGCAGTGGCGTAGCGCCTTTGGTGGATGAGACTGTAAGTAGGCCAGTGGCTCATCCAATACCAGCATACGATAGGCCGTAGGGGCGGCACAAAAGGTGGTAATGGGATAGGTATGCAGTAGTTCCAGAGTCTCCAGCGCGTTAAATTTTCCGCGCGCGTCCTGGACAAAGATGGCCGCGCCCATGCTCCACGGGCCAAACAAGCTGGACCAGGCAGCTTTTGCCCAGCCATTTTCAGTGAGATTGAGGTGCAGGTCGTCCTCATGCAGGTCGAGCCAGTATTTCCCTGTAATGGTATGTCCAATGGGATAGCTGGCCTGGGTATGCAGCACCATCTTGGGGTTGCCCACGGTCCCCGAGGTAAAATAGATCAGGCAGGGGTCGTCGCTACGCGTCTTGGGGCCTGCAAAATCTGGCAGAGCCTTGCCTGTGATATGCGCATAGCTGTGCCAGCCTTCACCAGGCTCACCATTATCTACTAGAATTGCCTGGGTGATGGTCAGGCACTGATCACGCACCGCCTCAAATTTTCGGGCTCCTTCGCTGTCCGTGATGATGGCACGCGCCTCCGCAGCCTTGATACGAAATTGGATGTCTTTCGTTGTGAGCAGAGTCGTCGAGGGGATAGGAATGGCACCTAATTTCATCAATCCCAGCACACTCTCCCACCACGCGGGAATGCGGGGCAACATGACCAGCACGGTATCGCCTTTGCGTATCCCCAATAGTGAGAAGGCGTTCGCCGCCCGGCTCGATGCCTCCGCGAAGTGCGCAAAAGTCAGGCGTCGCTCTTCCCCATCCTGTCCTAGCCACAACATCGCTAATTTCTGCGGGTCCTGTGCCCATTTGCCAATCACATCAGTCACGAAATTAAAATACTCGGGAACCTCAAGCGCGAACGCGCGGCGCTCAGCTTCATAGTCTAGCATATTCGGGGTTTTCGCCTGCGTCATACATGCCTCCTTACATCTCACTTGGCGTAAGAAACAACAACGCTGTTGCCGATCATGACCTGTATCATATCACGCCACATGGAGCATATGGCAATCTTTACTCCCCCGTTTTCGCGCCTACGGCGCTCACTGGGGTAAGAGGTGTGCTGGCCTGGGGCCAGCACACCTCTTACCCCAGTGAGGAAGGAGCTCACAGGGCGAGTTCCGATCTGAAATAAAAGGGCAAGGCGCGAAAACTTGACCTCTTGCTTGATAGGTAACACCTCTCTATAATAAACCTGGATATGTTGAGCATCTCGCACACCTGAGCAAGACTGGCCATATATTAACCAGGAGTAGAAGTCTTTATGAGCAATACGCAAGCAGATTCGGAGAGCTACGTCGGGCGTCAAGTTGGAAACTACCTTGTTCAGGCTGAGGTACAGCGCGGCTCATATGGCAGCGTCTTCCAGGCCAAACATGTTATCTTCGCCGATGAACCTGTCGTCGCCCTCAAAATTCTGCATACTAATCTGACTGATCCGGCCTCCGAGCAGCAGTTTTTTGATGAGGCACGCCTGTTACGCCGTCTGAAGCATGCGCATATCTTGCCTGTGCAGGACGCAGGACTCGATGAAGGTGTACCCTATTTCGTCGCGGCCTATGCCGCGGGCGGCTCGCTACGCGATCTCCTGCTCAAGCAGCAAGGGGCGCCTCTTCCCGTCGCCGACGCGCTGCGCATCCTTAACCAGGTCGGCGATGGTCTGAACTATGCGCATCAACAATCGGTGGTGCACCGCGACCTCAAGCCAGAGAATATCCTCTTTGGCGACCAGGGCGAGGCGCTGCTCGCCGATTTTGGCATCGCCGTAACTCTTACCTCGACGCGTACGCAGCTCGCCAACCGCAGTGGTACCCCAGCTTACATGGCCCCTGAACAGTTTGAAGGCTTAAGCAGTATCAAAAGCGATCAGTACGCCCTCGGCTGCATGGCCTATGAACTCCTCACCGGGCGCCTGCCATTTCAATTCACTGATACCAGTATCGAGACCATCTGGTTCCAGCATGCCAAGGTGGTACCGACCCCACCCACACAGATAAACTCAACAATTCCACCCTATACAGAGCAGGCGATTCTGCGCACCCTGGCCAAGGACCGTGAGCAACGCTTCCCCTCGGTGGCGGACTTCCTCCTGGCACTCAACGCTGGCTATACAACGCAGACAATCTACGCCGCACCCGCCCAGCCACAGGGACTCACCCCGACCATTATGGTAGAGCCAGCAAACCAGCAACAACCGCCTCTGGCTCCTACCCGCGTGGTAGAACAGCCCGCAAGACCAGCCATCGCACCCACAATCCTGGCAGACCAGCCAGCCTCCTCTACACCCGCTCAGGGCTACACGCCAACTGTCTCAGCCGACGCGGATACAGAGAGTACCCCCCATACGACGCAGGGCGACGCACAAAACCAGCCCCAGGCCGCAAGCACCTCTAAAAAGACGCGCCGCCTGCCAACCACCATGGCGACAGGAAGTGCTTCTAATTCCCAGGCGCAAACATCCACGCCTGAGGTAGCCCCCGCGCCACCGCCCATTACGCCGGTCTCGCAACAACCCACGCTTATTCTCGATCCAGATAAGGCCAGGCTCTATGGAGAGACCGCGCACAAGCTCAATGACATCGAGCGCTATAGCGAGGCCCTGGCATATTTTGAGCAAGCCTTGCACTTTGATCCCGCCAACGGCTGGCTCTATGGTGGCAAGGGCTTCGCGCTGTATCATCTTGAGCGCTATGAGGAGGCCCTGACGGCACTCAATGACGCTATTAAGCTCGGTTATACCAATAATGGCTGGATGTATGCCTACCTGGGCTATACACTCAAAGAGCTGCACCGCTACCAGGAGGCCCTGCAAGCCTACGACCAATCGCTCCAGCTGGATGCCAATAACGCCTGGACCCTGCGCGAAAAGGGGCATATCCTCAACACGCTCAAGCATTATGATGAGGCGCTCAAATGTATCGATCGCTCGCTTGAGCTGGATACCAAAAGCGAGTTCGCCTATGGTCGCCGGGGCTTCGCCCTCAAAAATCTCGGTCGCCACGCCGAAGCGCTTCAAGCATATGACCAGGCCCTGACTCTTGATCTACACGATGGCTGGACCTATCGCGAGAAGGCCCACGTCCTCAATCTTCTTAAGCGCTATCCAGAGGCAGTCGAGGCAGCAAATATGGCGATCCAGTTCGATGCGCACGATATGTATGCTTATGTCCAGAAGGGTTTCGCCCTCAAAAATCTCGGTCACTATGAAGAGGTCTTACAGGCATACAATCAAGCGCAGGCGCTTGACCCTAAGAATGCCTGGTTCTATCGCGAAAAAGCTTTTGTGCTCAATGAGCTTAAGCGCTATGAGGAGGCATTACATGAGTCCGACCAGGCTGTTAAACTGGAGCCACACAACGCCTTCGCCCACGGACGCCGAGGCTTCGCGCTCAAAGAGCTCAAGCGCTATGAAGAAGCCCTTCAGGCCTATGACAAGGCTCTGCAACTAGACGCCAATGACGCCTGGACGCTACGCGAAAAGGCGCATGTCCTCAATAGCCTCAAGCATTATGATGAGGCCCTAACCTGCGCCGAGCAAGCTTTGCACCTCAATCCCCAGGACGACCTGGCCAAAGAACAGCGTGAAGCCGCCAAGCGCCACCTTCGCCGCCACAAGAAGGCCGCCGAAGAGAAAGAGAAAGAATAAGAATGTAGCCAGGGGAGGCGTGCCTCCCCTGGCTACATTCTTATTCTTTACTCGAAAGCTCGAAGATACGTGTGCGTGTCTCCAGGTGTTCACGTGAAACCGGGTTGAAGAAGTGATCTATCGACAACCAGAAACTCCGGCTATGATGGAAGAAGAGGAATGGCAGCAAGACCGTCATAGGAATACCAATGGCCCAGATGAGAGCCAGAGACACGGTCCGCATGGCCGATAGGGGCACGGTAAAGCCTACAACGATGAACTCGCTGAGTACAAGGTTGATGGCCATAGAACTGGTAAAGTACCCCTCTTCCCCACGTTCATAGGGAAACTCGCAGTATGGACACTGATCATACATTTTGAAAGGACGGCGGAACAATTTGCCCTTCCCACAGATGGGACAACGCAGAATGAGACCACGCCACAACAATCGTGACAACTTGATATGCATAGTGCAACCTCTTTATAACCCATTGCTTCAACCTCGAAGCATAGAAGTTCTTTCTCTATACAAAACAATAGCACACGCCGGTTTATTCATGCCACTCATACCACTCATACCACTCTAAAAATACACGCATAGCACAGTTGCCACCACAGCCACCATATCCTAGAGCAATTCGCAATAGCATTAAGTAGCACGACGCTGCGAAAGCACGCGTCTACATATCATGAACCATATGTAGACGCGTGCTTTCGCAGCGTCGTGACTCTCCACACTCTAGCCGATTGTTTGTTTAGCCCAGGGCCAGCACTAGCTTGCCGAAGTTGCGGTTGGCCTGCATCACCTTGTGCGCCTCAGAGATACGCTCAATGGGGAAGACCTCTTCCACAATCGGCCTGACCTTACCTCTGGCGAGCAAGGGTACAACCTGGACCGCGAAGTGGCGCGTGGCCGCCAGTTTCTCTTCCAGGGTACGTGAGCGTAGGGTAAAACCACGAATGCTCAGGCGTTTGGCCATGACCTTGCCCAGGTTAACATTGGCATCGGCTCCGCCCAGTGTCGCCAGGAAGACCAGGCGACCCCAAAGGCCGAGCGCCTCCAGATTCCCCTCCATATAGGGGCCTCCGATAAAGTCCAGCACGAGATGCACGCCCTCGCCATGCGTCATTTCCTTGACTTCCTGCGCGAAATTCTCGGTAGAGAGACCGACATCCAGGCCCAGTTCTTTGGCGCGCTCAAGCTTATCAGCGGTGCGCGAGGTGCCATACACCGTACAACCCATAGCGCTTGCCAGTTGGATCGCTGCCGTCCCCACACCACTACCAGCGGCATGTACCAGCAGGCGCTCACCCATCTTCAAGTCACCCTGGGTAAACAAGGCGTCATGGGCAGTGATGAATACCTCAGGAATCGCAGCCGCCTGGATAAAGTCCAGATTCTCGGGAATTTCTACCAGCAGGCCCTCGTGGATAAGCAAATATTCAGCCTGTCCACCGCCGCCTGTAATCCCCATTACGCGCTGCCCAGGACGCCAGCGGCGCACCATGGGGCCCACCGCCGCCACCTCGCCCGCGAACTCCAGGCCGGGAATAATGGTTGGATATCCTGGAGGCGCCGGGTAGTGTCCCATACGCTGCGAGATGTCCGCGCGATTGAGACCTGCCGCCTTCACGCGCACCAGGACCTGGTCCCCAATCGGTTCGGGGGTGGCGATCTCCTGTACCTCTAATACCTCAGGGCCGCCCGCCCTGGTAATAATGACCGCTTTCATACCACTCTCTCCTTACAAATGTCTACATTGACACTGATGACCGCCTCTCAAGGCCGATGTCGCTACTATTGTACAATGTCGACGCCCTCTTTTGCAGGAGGGATTCTCAAATAAAAAAGAGGCAGCGTGTGTTCTCAAACTTGAGAGCACACGCTGCCTCTTTTTTATTTTCTGCTTCTCAGGAGGGATTTAGCCCTTGTTCTGAGTCTCCAGGTCAATCTCGATCTTGACATCGTCGCCAACCAGCACACCACCGGTCTCCAGAGCGGCGCTCCAGGTCAGGCCGAAGTCGCGGCGATTGATCTTCGTGGTCGCGCTCAGGCCGGCCACGGTCGCACCCCAGGGGTTCTTACCTTGACCCAGGTACTCGGCATCAAAAACGACTGACTTGGTCACACCATGGATGGTCAGGTCGCCGGTCACTTTGTAGCCATCGCCCGCACGCTCAACATTGGTGCTCTTGAAGGAGAGAACAGGAAACTGCTCAGCATCAAAGAAATCAGCGCTACGCAGGTGGCCGTCGCGATTGGCATCGCTGGTATCGACGCTGGCCGTATCAGCCTGGGCCTCAACCCAGGAGGCGGCAGGATTCTGCTCGTCGATGTGCAGCTTACCGCTAAAGACTTTAAAGCTACCGCGAACTGTGCTGAACATCATATGTTTCACGGAGAAATTGACGTGTGAGTGTGTAGGATCGATTTCCCAGGCCATTAGATATACCTCCTAAAAAAGCAAATATGCTTTTGTTAGCAACTTTCTTTATGATAGTTACATTCTAGCATGTACAACTTGCATTTGTCAAGCCACTTACTTTCGAATAGCAACATATCTTGACTACGTTTTACCATATTAACTTATCATTGTCAAGTAGCTTATATAGAGTAAGTATAGAGTAGGCTGTTTGGTGGGCAGAGCCCACCAAACAGCCTACTCTATACTTATCCCTGAGCACCGCAGGTGCGAAGGTACTAGTTGAGCATGATATAATTGCACCAAAACCATAGGGTTGTGGAGGTTTTCTTCTCTATGTTCACCCTCGCCGACATCCTACAGCAATCTCAAAACGCACAGGCGCAAGTGCAGCTTGTGAGCACAACAACACCCGATCCGGCTATGACCTTTACCGAGGCGCATCACGATAGCCGCCAGGTCAAACCCGGTGATCTCTTTATTGCCATCAAAGGCGCCAAAGTCGACGGACACGCCTTTATTCATAAAGCGGCCCAGGCTGGGGCCAGCGCGGCCCTCTGCACACATCCCATCGAGGATGTACCTGAGGGTTTTCTCCAGATCGTGGTTCCCGACGTAGTCGCGGCCCTACATGCCACGGCTCACGCGCGCACCCGCCGCCAGCCCGAGACCACCTATATCGGTATTACCGGTAGTAATGGCAAAACCAGCACCAAAGAGGCCATCGCCGCCGTGCTGGAGCGCCACGCGCCCACACTCAAGACTCTAGCCTCCTATAACACGGAGATCGGCTATCCCCTTACTCTACTGCGCCTGGAGCCCCAGCATCGTTACGCGGTTCTGGAGATGGGCGCGCAATGGGTAGGCGAGCTAAAGATGCTCAGTGGCATCACCTGCCCGGACTGGTCGGTCATCACCAATGTAGGCGCCTCCCATCTAGGATATTTTGGCTCGCAGGAACAGGTCATTATCGCCAAAAGTGAGCTGGTCCAGGTGCTCTCACCCGATGGGATCGCCCTGTTAAACTATGATGATCCCAATGTGCGCGCCATGAGCACCAAAACCAGCGCCCGCGTGATCTACTACGGTCAGGGAGAAGGCGCCGATGTCCGCGCCAGCAAGCCTGGCGGCGACCAGCTCTTTGGGCGTAGCTTTGTGCTCAGCTATCAGGACCAGGAGGTTCCCGTTCAACTGCATATTCCTGGTGAGCATGGCATCGCGATTGCCCTGGCCGCAGCAGCGGTAGGCTGTGCCGCTGGCCTCCCTCTAGATGTTATTCGGCAGGCGCTCGAAGAACTCAAACCAGCCAAACGCCGTGGCGAGATCAAGCCCGGCCCCAATGGCAGCACCCTGATTGACGACTCCTATAACGCCAATCGCCAGTCCATCCTCGCCATCGCCCAGGCCATGCATGGATCAACGCTCGCGCCCCACGGCAAACGCTGGGCGGTGCTGGGTGATATCCTGGAATTAGGGCAGTATGCACGCGAGGAGCACCGTACCTGTGGCGCCGCCCTGGCCTCCCTGGTCGACTACATCGTCGCCATAGGTGAGCAAGCGCGCTTCTTTATCGAGGGTGCCCTGGAAGCTGGCATGTCCCAGGATCACGCCTACTTCTATAGCGCTGACCTGGAGAACAGCGCCGAGGTTGAAGCCGCCAAGCACGCCGCCGCCGACCTCCTCAAGGAGCAGGTGCGCGGCGATGATCTCGTGCTCATCAAGGCCTCCCTCGGCCTCAGCATGGATACCCTGATCAAACAGCTCTCAGAGTAAAACACATCTATTTCCAGCGCAACACGAAAGGATCACATCCGTGACACAGCATAATGAGCCAGGCGCAAAGAAAATCCGCATTGGCCTAATCTACGGCGGCCGCTCCGGCGAGCACGAGGTCTCCCTCAACTCTGCCAAATCGGTCATCGCAAACATTAATTCTGATAAGTACGAGGTCGTTCCCATCGCCATCAACAAAACGGGCAAGTGGCTGCTGGGCGTCGAACCAACACGCATGATCGAGGCCGAGAAGAGCGCCCAGGCTGAGGCCGAACTAGAGCAGAGCACCGCCGTTACCTTTACCGGCGACCCCAACCTGCGCCGTCTCATCCCGGTCAATGGCAGCCAAGAGCAACTAGAGAATCAGGGAGCCATCGACGTGATCTTCCCCGTCATGCATGGCACCACAGGCGAGGATGGCGCCTTGCAGGGCATGCTAGACATGGCGGACGTCCCCTACGTCGGCTGCGGCGTCCTGGGATCGGCCCTGGGCATGGATAAAGAGAAGATGAAGATGATCTTCGAGCGCGCAGGACTGCCAGTTGGGGAGTATCTCGTCTACCGCCGCAACCAGTGGGAACGGGATCCCGAGAGCATCCTTAACGCCGTTGAGGAGCAGTTGAATTATCCCTGCTTCGTCAAGCCTGTCAACCTGGGTTCAAGTGTGGGCATCAACAAGGCGCACGACCGCGCCGAACTGGTACACGCCATCAATGTCGCCGCCGAGTACGACCGCAAGGTCATCATTGAGCGCAACATCAACTGCCGCGAGTTTGAGTGCGCCGTCCTGGGCAATGACGAGCCTATTGTCTCTGTCATGGGCGAGATCGTTCCCAGCAACGAATTCTACGACTATAAAGCCAAGTATGTGGACGGGAAGTCCCAGGTCATCATCCCCGCCGAAATCTCGCAGGAGCTCTCGCAAGAGATGCGCCGCCAAGCCCTCATCGCCTTCACCTCGCTCGACCTCAGTGGACTCTCGCGCATCGACTTCTTCCTAGAGAAAGAGACCAACAAGGTCTACATTAACGAGGTTAACACTCTTCCCGGCTTCACCAAGGTCAGCATGTATCCCATGCTCTGGGAGGCCAGCGGCATCCCCTATCCCGAGTTGATTGACCGCCTGGTCGAGCTCGCCCTTGAGCGCCACGCCGACCGCCAGCGCAACCGCACCAGCTTCGGTTTGTAGGGGTTACTTATAGCTCATGTGAAGATAAGCGCTTCAGCCATCTGGCTGAAGCGCTTATCTTCACATGAGCTATAAGTAACCGGCTCCCCTGGCTCCTGGTGGCTATTAGGAAGTCTGCCTGATGTTATACAATACAAGCATATCTAAGCCGTTCCCAACATACTAAAAAGTATATTTCTTGCTATGCTCTGGCGGGCGTCCCACACGCCGGGGTACATTGATTAATGATAAGCAGAAAGGCAGCAGCTCGCATGGCTCGTACCACCATTACCTCTGTGACCGTTGAACCTTTAACTATTCCCCTTCTGGAGCCCTTCGCTATCGCGACTGGGAGCGTGAATGCCGCAAGCAACGTCCTCATCACTATTACCTTACAAGATGGCAGCGTGGGCTATGGCGAGTGCGCGCCCTTCCCGCCTAGTACGGGCGAGTCCCAGGAAACCGCTCTGGCAGCAGCTCGTGGCTGTGCCGAGCTGCTGCGTGGACAGAATGTGGCCAACTGGCGTGTCCTCGCCAAGCTGATTCGGAGCTACTTCTACGCCCAGGCCACCGTCTGTACTGGCATGGAGATGGCGATCCTCGACGCGCTAACCCGCTCCTATGGCATTCCGCTCTATACCTTCTTTGGTGGGGCCACAAGCTCGGTCGAGACTGATTTGAGTATCCCCCTGGTCTCGCCTGAGCACGGCTATGAACTAGCGCAGGACGCGGTCGAGAAGGGTATTAGCAGCATTAAGGTCAAGGTGGGTGGAGGTCTGCGCGAGGATGTTGACCGCGTGGAGGCCATTCGCAGTGGTGCGCCCCATGTAGGTCTGACCCTCGATGCTAACCAGGGCTATACCCCTAATGAAGCCCTACTCTGCCTTGAAGCCCTGAATGATCGCGATATTCGCCCCCTGCTCCTGGAGCAACCAGTCGCTAAGGATGACTTCGAGGGCCTACGCTATATTACCAACCACACCTCGGTGCCCATCGCCGCCGATGAGAGCGTCAGCAGCCCGGCCGATGCCTGGCGCCTGATCAGTATGGGAGCTGTAAATGTAATCAATATTAAGCTGATGAAGTCGGGATTCGTGCAGGCGCTGGACATTGCCGCGCTCTGCCGGAGCACAAACACGCAGCTTATGGTCGGGGCAATGATCGAGTCACGCCTGGCGATCAGCGCCTCGGCACATTTTGTGGCTGGCCTGGGTGGCTTCCGCTTCATCGACCTGGATACCCCCATGCTCCTGGCTGAAGATCCCTTCACCGGGGGCTACGAGCAACGGGGAGGCACCTATGATCTCTCGACCGTCAAAAGTGGCTTGGGCATTGAGCGACGATAACAGCAGTGGCTTCGAGCAATGAACGTCTCACGTATGAGAGCACCTGCTCAGCAGCATCTCTGCTTTCTTTGCCAAAACGATGATGAGAATTGACCTGCTACGCGAGAGGCAACGAAAAGCAAGGGGAGAATGTGTCTCACGTTCTCCACGCAAGCAGGTCATGTTCAAAGCGTGAGCAACGCCTATTTACCTTCCTCGAAGAAACGTTTTACCAGGAAGCTGAGAACATAGGAACAGACAATAAGAAAGACCATTAACTCTTGGAGCTTCGATGTTATGCTGGGAACCACAACCATGACAACCACGCAGGCACTCAGAGCCACTATACCCGCGAAGAAGAGAACTGATGTGGCTAAAAGCGTCGAAAACCTCTTTTTCGCCCGGGTTTTCTTCACAGCTCGTAAGGGAAAGGTCTGAATCAGACGAGCTTGATAGTCCTCATCATCTCTTCCTTCAGAAAACCGCCATGGATGGGTGTTGGCTGTGCCTTCCTCGGCTCAGCAGACATGCGACGGGGAGAGGACATCTTGGCGATGGAAGGGAGAGGCAATGGGCGCAGTGGCGAGGTGGTGAGGGGCCGCTTTGTGACCACTGGCTGGTGATCTGTTCTTCGCTGCGTACCTTCTGCCGGAATCGATGGCAAAGTAATTCTGGGTCCAAACGTGCGCCCCTGTGGCCTTAGAGTATGACCCGTTTCGCGAAGGAGCAGAGGATCGGTATGAGGAATGGAAGGCGTTGAATATATGGTCTTCTCTGTCCAGTGGAAGAGGACGTTTCCAGGAGTTCATTCTTCATGGTACATGCTTTCTGTTGGTTCGTATCGTTTGTACTCACAATCCCTTCGCATCGACGGCTGGGCCGAGCGTGAGATGACTGTACAGTAAGTACAGTTGCATTTTGAGTGGCGTTGGTTACGGCTTCATCCCAAGGTCACCCAAAATGGGGTAGGAATGAGCTTCCAGGCATGTGTTTTCAGGTTGGAAGAACTGGAGGAATGAACGAAAGAGCCGTACAGTGAAGAGAATGCACAGTCGAACTGCAAGAAACATATACAGTGACAATCGCTGAACAAAGGATTGACATTTGTCTATTTATTCGTATACTCTTAGCTAAGAGCATCTAGTGCCAACAAATATATAGCAGCAATTGCTACGTATTTGTGATGTATGCTCGATAAATGCACAGAGAGGATTTGTGCATCTCCTTTGGCAGGAAGCCACCTCGCACTTCACGCTGCCTGTAGCTTATGTCCTTCATCACGTGGCTCCTGTACAACCCCTCCGAATACATGTGAAGGTGGGGTAGGTGTGGGTGGTCAAACCTATGCTATGCCGATTCCCATGCCTCCGCTTCGGCAGGGGTAAGGGAATGGGTCTGGGGAAACGGGTGTGACAGAGGAGAATAACATGGCGTTGTTCTCCGTCATCCTCTTCCCCAGAGTACCTGTTCTTGCAGAAACATGGGAGAAACAATCGTAAGCGTCGAATCGCATTCACTCAACGATACACCGTCGTCACGTTTTGCTCAGCGATCAAGAAAAAGGAGAGGTTTATGCGACCGCGTACATCCTTCTCTCTGAAGTTACTCGGGCATTGCCGCCCGAGGCGCTTCGCCACGACAGCTCTCCCTGTGATTGTGATACTGCTGCTATGGCAATTGGTAGTGCCAGCTTCTGCTACAAATGCTCGAATAGCCTCGCTGCTTACCCCTCTGTCCTCTGGGTGTATTTCACCCAGTGACTGTGTCTCGAAAATGACCCTGCCTGAAAAAGAGGGGCAGATGACCCAGGTAGAGAAAAACGCCTTTACCATGGCTGGCAACTCGATAACGGATATTACGACCTATTTTATCGGGTCGGTGTTAAGTGGTGGTGGTGGTGGTCCTAATGGCGCGGGCGGCACCGCCACGCAGTGGGCAAATATGGTGGACAATTTCCAGAGCTACGCCCTCCAGACCCGCTTGGGCATTCCGCTCATCTACGGCGCTGATGCGGTCCATGGACATAACAACGTGTATGGCGCGACGCTCTTTCCACATAACATCGGGTTGGGAGCGATGCATGATCCTGCACTGATCACCCAGGTAGAGCAGGTGACCCGTGACGAGGTGTTAGGGACTGGTGTCCGGTGGACGTTTGCGCCGTGTGTGTGTACGCCACAGGATATTCGCTGGGGACGTACCTACGAGGGTTATAGCGAGAATCCTTCTGATAATGCGACTGATGGCTCCGCTGCCATTGTGGGTTTCCAGGGGTCGAATGGCACGTTGGGACCAACCAATATCCTGGCGACGGCAAAACACTTTATCGGCGATGGTCATACTGCCTGGGGGACCGGGTCACCGTACCTCAACGAGGGTAATGCTCAGATTTCCGAGCAGCAGTTGGATGCCATTGATCTCCCGCCCTATCAGTCGGCGGTCTCAAACAAGGTCGGTTCGGTGATGATCTCCTATAGTAGCTGGAATGGACTTAAAGACCACGCCAACCAGTATCTGATCACAACCAAGCTGAAAGGCACGGGAACAGACAGCTACGGCACACCCAATTTAGGGTTCCAGGGTTTCGTGGTCTCGGATTGGCAGGCCATCGACCAGATTTCTTCGGACTATAACTACGATGTGCGCACCGCGATTAATGCTGGCATCGATATGGTGATGGTCCCGGACAAGTACAAAACCTTCATCAGCACTCTTGATACCGAAATCAAGGCAGGGAGCATTCCGATGTCCCGCATTGATGATGCGGTCACGCGCATCTTGACGGAGAAGTTCGCGGCAGGCTTGTTTACGCAACCCTCCACTAATCGCAGCTATACTCCGAACGTGGGGTCGGCGGCACATCGCGCGGTCGCACGGCAGGCGGAGCGAGAATCGCAAGTGTTGTTGAAGAATAACGGTGTCCTCCCCTTATCAAAAACCGGGAGCTATACCCTGGTGGTAGGAGGCAGCCACGCGGATAATCTGGGCTACCAGTTAGGGGGTTGGTCGATCTCCTGGCAGGGGGGAAGTGGGACCACCACTGTTGGAACAACGCTCTGGCAGGCCATCCAGCAAGCAGGACTCTCATCTTCGGTGAAACTCAACTTCGTTGGCACGCGCACGAAGGGCAATTACAAAGGAGATGTCGGGATCGTCGCGGTTGGGGAAACACCGTATGCCGAAGGCAATGGCGATACGAATACCCTGGCACTCAGCAACAGCGACGCAACGGCGGTTTCCGACGTGTGTAGTCGCGTCACGAAGTGTGTCGTTTTGTTGTTCTCGGGGCGTCCGATGATCATCAATACCCAGTTGAACCAATCATCGGCATTCGTCGCCTCGTGGATAGGCTCAACGGAAGGCGAAGGCATCACCGATGTCCTTTTTGGCGATTACGGTTTTCAAGGGAAATTGACCTATACCTGGCCGAATGCGGTGACGCAAGAACCCTGCAATCAGAATAATAGCTGCACGGGTGCCTTATTCCCGTATGGGTATGGTATCACTCCCTTTTAATCAAAGAGACCCATGAAACCTGCTCCCTTGAGGTTTTAGGAGAGTAGGTTTCATGGCTTTTTCGTGGAAGAGAAGACCGAGCATTGGTGGGACGAGCCTGTCATCTCCCATCATAGCTGGTATTATGGCTCTGGCTGACCAGGCTGCAGGCCATCCCCATGGGTTTGTAAACCCACTCTTGTATAGCCTGGCAGGGACCTCGTCCTTCACTGATATCGTGAGCCCGGTATCTCCCGTAACAGTCGTACGAGCCAACTATGTCAACAGTGTCGACCCAAGCGCTGGTACAGCTTATGCCTTGCGAACGATGAACCAGACGCTCAGTTTGCAGACGACCTCAGGTTATGATGATGTCACGGGCCTTGGAACACCGACGAAAACCTTCTTGAGTGCTTTGAGCCACTAGCGCTCCTACTCGTCTCACAAAGAGGTGGAACGAGCGCCTACAAGACCAAAGCGGGGACGAGCTACGTATCAGTAGCTCGTCCCTGCTTTGATTTGAGAACCAATCTTGGAATGGTTGCTGAGCGCTTCCATATGCACGTCTTCAGAGGCAAAAATCCGTTTTTACCCCTTCGAGAGATGTTTCAAGAGTTGCAGCAGCATGTCTAAAGAATACGGTTCTTCAAGCAAATGAAGTTCTGGAAGGTGCTCATGACGCACCTTTTCGCCCTCTTTCATGATCATAATAGCGGGTAAGGCCTTCTCTGGAGCTATTGTTTTGAGACGATGATAGAGTTCCATTCCATTCAAGTCGGGAAGATGGTACGGGATCAGAACAAGCGATGGCTGAATGTTGCGAGCAAAATGAATGGCCTCTTCACTCGTCTGTGCAACGAGCGTGAGATACCTCGCTTCTTGCTTTATCGCTTTTTGGAGCCCCTTCCATGTTGCTTCGTTCTCTCCCACAATGAGCAAGAATCTCGTTGACATCGGCTTTCTCTGCGATACCATTACATTCTCCATATCTTCTTCCTGATGTGTGCCTTTCTCTCAACCGTTCATGTATCCTCTCTATGATCTGTGATCCACTGGATGGTGTCATTCCATCCCTCCTAGTGATGAGGAGTCGGTGTCACACTGGGTTTTCCCCCACCAGTATTCGTATCGCCCGGGCCATGGGGATGCGTATTGTCTCCGTTGCCAGACGTGTCAGAACCATTTTTCCCTGTTCCCTGTCCGTTCGAATTTCCATTGGAACTACTGTTTGACGCAGTAGAGACCGTAATCGCCGTTGTCTGAACCACGGTTGCGTCGGGATTAAGTAAGCTCACCGTCTTGATTGATTGCTTGCTGTTCCAATCGACCAGAAACACATAGGTGCCATGTTGCAGCGTCCCTGTGGCGCTTACGCGCTGATTATTCAGCCAGAGCTGTGCCCCTGGCTGGAAATGCTCACCCTTCAGGAGAAGTGTTGCCTGGGCATGAGGTGGTAGGGAAACAATGATCGTTACCGTTTGCAGATGCGTGACCTGCTCGCCCAACTGTTCCAGCGCTGCCGTGGTCGTCACTTGCTCCGACATCTTCAGGGAGGGTAACAGCGTGTGTAGAGTCTGGCGTGCATCTTGTTGCAGTGCGGCGAATTCCTGGGAAAGACGGTCATGATTCTTACCGGCTGGAATGGCATGAATGGATTGAGAGGCCGTGGTAAGCTGCTGCTCCAGGGTCGTCAGTTCATGGGTATAGGCATCTTCCTGCAAGGTGGTCGCCACTGTCTTCAAGCCAGAGAGGTGATCGCGTGCGATTTGCAGACGGAGTTCAGCCTGGTCTGCCGGGGATGTCGTGAAGGTTATCTGCATCTGCTGTACCCAACTTTTCACCGCATACAGTGGGTTGTTGGGTGTCGCTCCCTGCGCCGCCATCGCAACACCTGTACCCAACACGAGACAAAGGAACACACCAGCAGCCAGTACCAGTTGTACGCCCAATGGTCGTAGAGAGTGTAACCGCCACCATGGAGCAGTGGCTTGCTTTTGCTGGAGAGTATATGCGCGAGCACGAATTCGCCCCTCTAAGCGTTGGGCGAAGGCACCATCGGGTTGGAGTGCAGGATGACTGCGCACATACTGTGCCACAGTGATCAGTTCTTCGATCTCATCCTTTGTACTGCCAGGACCAGCAGGAGTGACGAGCTCAGCGTTCTCGAAACGGTGCTCTTGTGCCCATTGCTGCTCCAGGCGTTGATTGAGATCGTCTGCGTGGGTTTTCATGATCGTTTCTCCTGTTTGGATACCTTGCGACGCTGGGACGCTTTGGCTCCTTCCGTTTGCTTCTTGTCTGGTGTGGGTGGATGAAGGAAGCGCTGCAAGCTCTGTAACGCACGAAATTGCAGTGCTTTCACGGCATTGTCCTTTTTCCCAATCATTTTGGCGACTGTCGCGACATCATATCCCAGAATCAATCGACCAACGAGCACCTGTCGTTGTTCCTCGGTCAGCCTCTCCATCGCTTGTACGACACGTTGCCATTCATCGCGTGTCTCAAAGACATGGACAGGATCATCTTCGGGATGGTGCGTTGGTAAGGCATAGGCATGGCCGTCATAGTTATGCTGTTCGCTCATCTCGTACACTGGTGTCAATGAGAGAAGTGGAGGCTGTTTTTCCTGCCCACGATAATAGCCAGCGACGGTGTTGCGGGCTATGCCCAGAAGCCAGGCCGCAACGCCGGCTTCTTTCCTGGCCTTGACCTGGTGAATTCCCTCAACCATTTTTAAAAAGACCTCGGATGTCAGGTCTTCCGCTACAAAACGGTCAGGAACACGGGCGGCGATATACCCAAATATTCCTGGGAGAAAGTGACGATACAGCGCTCCAAGTGCCTCCCCTTCGCCTTGCCTGGCAGAACTGAGGAGACGATCAAATACCATGTTCTGCTCCTCATGTGCCGAAGTCACCATTTCCGATGACCATGGCCAGGAAACCATACGCGTCTCTTCCCTTCTAAATAATGCTGCGTCCTTACACTCTTCTAGTTGTCTTTTTGCTCTTCGTGGTTATGGGAGGGGGAGAAATTTCTGTTACGCTCTTCCGAGCAGGCACAACTCGTCGAGGATCTGCACATGTCTGCGTCCAAAGGTATCCCCAAAAGAACTATTTCGGATGGAGGCCGTAACCAAAACAAAAAAAAGACCACTCTCTAACTGAACAACGCAAGTGCAGGTAAGGAGGCACCAGAAAAGGCCTTATCTTGCTCAGCACGTGTTCTCGATGAGCGCATGGTAGGAGAAGGTGGAGGGGAACATCTCTCCTACCATGTCGCTTGTCTTCCCCACCTGCAACTGATTGAACATATTTTTGAGACAAAAGGAAAGTATGACATATGAGTATTGGTAGCACCATTGTAGCAGCCCTCAAAGGCAAACTTGTTGTCACCGCCCTGCTGGGCGCTGTGGTTGTTGGTGGCGGGACAGTCGCTTTCGCAGCAACCCCAATGGGACAGAATATCACAAAATCTATCACTGCTCCAACCCAAACCTCGACGCCAGCGACACAACATGGCAAAGATCAGAACGGCAAGAGCGAGACGAGTACGACAAACAATCAGTCAGGTGATCAGAAAAATGACTGCCCAGGGCTCTCTGAAGCCCAGAATCTGGCCAAGAAGTTTTCACTGAGCACGGAGAGCAAGAGCGCCACCATTCAACTGATCTGTTCGCTGCATACTGGGACCTACAAAGGGCTCAAACATGCGCTCGGATATGGCGAAATTGAGGATCTGCTCACCTACGCTCAATCCCTGGCTGGGCAGGATAAAAACGCCGCGAACGCGAAACTTAGCGACGAGACACTCAGTACATACATCGCAGCGGCGCTAAAAACGTGCGCGAACGATCCCATTTCTGCTTGTGTGAAAGCGAATACGCCGACCCAGCAAGGGACCCCTGGGAGCAGCAATAGTGGCAACGGAAGCACTAACGGGACCGATCATGGGAGTAGCGGGACCACGGGCAAACCAACAGCGACACCAACACCGCATCATTAGTCCCTGCCCTTTTCTTCTGTAGTTCGTATGTGTCTCCTCGCCAGTTTTATTGCTGGCGAGGAGACGTTTTGTTTTGCTCGCATCCTTGTCTCATCTGCCGTGGCCTTCGTCTTGCAGCTTTCCCTATCTTTCCTCCAGGAAGACCTGAGAAGGAGCGAAAGCTTAAGCATTCCTAGAAAATTTGCTGAAAAAGAGCGAAAATTCCCATTTGAGCGGAACCGTCACCAGGAGGGTATCTGTATCCTAACCAGGAATTGTTCATACGAAGAGGTTCAAGAGAAAAGACAAAGGCAGATATCCTGAAGGGCATCTGCCTTTTGGCATATATAAGATTCCTCAACACATCAGTGCTTGCACTGCTAACATGGTCACACGACAGTGCGTCTCCCTTTGTTTGTTGCTACATTCAACGTTGCCATTGACAACAATATAAGAGAGATGATACATTCTCCATATCGCTCGTTGTGTCAAGCAACGAAAAAGATCGGAGGAAGACAATGAGATCGCATGTCTCGGCAGGGGCCTTGTTGCGCGAGGTGGCCCGCTTACATGTGCAGTTACAACGCAATTGTGTGGCCTATTGTGGAGGAACGACCTCTACCCAGTGTACGGTGCTCACCGAACTGGGGCGGAGTGGGCAAGTGACGTTGGCAGAACTGAGTCGCCGGATTGGCCTGGATAAGGGATGGACCAGCCGCGCCATCGAGCAGTTGGTGCAGGAAGGACTGGTAGAGAAAATCCCCAGTACACGGGATCGGCGAACAGTGCAACTGTCCCTCTCTGCCGCAGGCGAGGCACGTCTGGCCGAGCTGAATAGGACCCTCAATGACCTGGCAACACAAACCTTTGAACATATTCCCGCAGCACAACATGAGATGGTCCGTTCCTCTTTGGAGCTCCTCCAGCAAGCTTTACAGACCCTAACGACGGAAGCGGGTACCTGCGAAAACACGGATCAGGGAGAGGCAGCATGCGAGTGCGAGTAGCCACGGTTGCCGATGCCTCGGCGATTGCAACCATTTACAATCAGGGGATCGAGGACCGGGTGGGGACGTTTGAGACGCAGTTACGTACCGAGGCCATGGTGGCATCCTGGTTTGACGGCATCCATCCCATTATGGTGGTGGAGCAGGAGCAAGACATTATCGCCTATGCCTCCACCTCCTCCTATCGCTCGCGCCCCTGCTACGCTGGTATCGCGGAATTTTCAGTCTATGTTCGCCGCGATTGGCGAGGCAAGGGGGCAGGACGCCTGGCCATGACCCACCTCATGCAGGAGAGCGCGACTGCCGGGTTCTGGAAAATTGTTTCACGCGTGTTCGTGGAGAACAAGGCCAGCCGTGGCCTGCTACGCTCACTGGGATTTCGCGAAGTGGGCATCTACGAAAAACATGGGCAACTCGATGGCATCTGGCGTGATGTGGTGATTGTCGAATATCTCATCGCCAGCAATCTTGCTCCTGCGTCCTTTGGCGCGTCTTCTCGTCATTCTCTATAGCAGAGCAAAAATAGAACAAGAGCGATGCTTTTAAGAAGGAGATAACACAATGAATTATGCATGGACTGCTGCAAACAGCTCTTCGCTTCCAGTTGCCATTATTGGTGCTGGCCCGGTTGGACTGGCAGCCGCTGCCCATCTTCTGCGCAAGGGGGAAACCCCGCTTCTATTTGAAGCAGGCGACACGGTAGGGACCTCAGTTCTGCGCTGGGGACATGTTCGCCTCTTCTCACCCTGGCGCTATATGCTCGATAAAGAGGCCGTCTCCCTGTTAGAGGAAACGGAATGGCAAGCTCCTGACGCTGAGGGCTATCCCACGGGGCGCGAACTGGTAGAGCAGTACCTCGAACCTCTCTCCCAGGTGCCAGCACTCACACCCCATCTGCATCTCAAGAGCCGGGTCCTGGCGGTGACGCGCCTGGGATATGACAAAATGAAAACCCCAGGTCGCGAGGAGGCCCCCTTTGTGCTTCGCGTTGAACGTGCCAGCGGTGAGGAGGACGATGTGCTGGCCAAAGCAGTAATCGATGCTTCAGGGACCTATTTAACCTCGAATGTCCTGGGAGCATCGGGCATCCCAGCGGTGGGTGAATGGGCGTTACAACGGTCCATCTTCTACGGCATTCCTGATGTGCTGGGCAAGGATCGAGCGCGGTATGCGGGTCGTCGCGTGCTAGTCGTTGGCAGTGGGCACTCTGCCTTCAATGCCCTGCTCGACCTGGAAGTGTTGGCCCGCGAGGTGCCGACCACGCAGATCTTCTGGGCGATTCGTCACAGTGATACTGGCCAGATGTATGGTGGCGGTGAGAATGACGCGCTTGCCGAACGCGGTCAACTCGGGACACGCATTCGCGCCTTGGTCGAACGTGGACACGTACGATTGGTGACAAACGTTCAGATTCGCAAACTCGTGCAGACAGAGGAAGGTATCTCCCTGGTTGGCTATGAAGAGACATTGCCAGCGGTTGATGAGATTATTGCGACGACCGGCTTCCGTCCCGACCGGGCGCTCACGAGTGAATTACGCCTCGCACTCGATCCTGCGGTGGAAAGCCCGGTTGCCCTGGCGCCGTTGATCGACCCAAATGTGCATAGTTGCGGGACTGTCCCTCCTCATGGCGTGGATGAACTCTCTCACCCAGAATCCAACTTCTATATCGTGGGGATGAAGAGCTATGGTCGTGCTCCAACCTTCTTGATGCTCACGGGCTACGAACAGGTCCGCTCCATTGTGGCTGCCCTCACTGGCGACTGGGAGAGCGCGCGTCGGGTTGAACTGGAACTGCCAGAGACGGGCGTCTGTTCGGTAGATAATGGTAGGTCCTGCTGTTCGGCAGAGCCTGAAGAGATTCCCCTGAATCTCGGGGTCAGGCAATTCGCTGGGAAGGGTCTCCAGGTAGTAACGCCAGGGAAATGCTGTGGCTAACAACGATGCTGGGGAGAGACTTCTCTCTTCCCAGCAACATCTCGCAGACGCTCCCATAATGGGGAAGGAGCCTCTCGCTTCCAGGCGCTCTTCCTATGGCTGGATATTGGTTGGAGTCCTGGGCCTGACAACGATTCTTTCCTATGGGACGACCCAATATCTCTTTGGCACGCTTGTCGTTCCCGTGAGTGACACCTTTCATTGGAATCGGGCCAGCATCTCCAGTGTCTATGCGGTCAGCCTGCTCCTCGCCGGGTTGTTGGGTGTGCCTGTTGGGTACCTGGTGGATCGTTATGGTGCTCGCCTGCTCATGACACTGGGATCGCTGCTGGGTGGACTGACCTTCTTTGGGCTTGCCTCTGCCCATGCTGCCTGGCAATTTGCGCTCCTGTGGGCAGCAGGCATGGGCATTGCGATGGCGCTTTTCCTTTACCCGGTCACCTTTACCGTCATCACAACCTGGTTTGAACAGGGGCGAGGCAAAGCCTTTGCGGTCCTGACCTTTCTGGGAGGGCTGGCATCACCTATCTTCTTTCCCCTGGCGGGGTCCTGCTCCCTAGCATGGGTTGGCGCCATATGCTTCTTCTCTTTGGGGGACTTCATCTTGTCATTGCCATGCCACTCCATGGCTTGTTGCTGCGGCGAGCGCCAAGGAGAGAGGACACACAACGAGCACAGAAGCAGCAAGAACACGCCTTCCTGCGAGAAGACGGGGTTACTGCCCGAGAGGCCTTGCGCCAACGTCCTTTTTGGATGTTGACGGTCTCGTTTGCCATTGCCATGCTTGGCAATACTGTCCTCTTTACACACCAGATTGCGCACCTGATCCATCGCGGATATGATCCGGTGCTCGCCGCGACCCTTGCGGGAGGATTAGGGCTGGCAAGTTTACCAGGGCGGGTCGGGCTCAATCTCTTGAGCGAACGCGTCTCTCCACGGCGTTTGCTTGGTCTTTGTCATGTTGTGCAGGCCCTGGGTGTCGTGGTCCTCATCCTGGCCCCATCGGTTCCCTGGTTACTGGTGTATGTGCTGCTCTATGGAGCGGCCTTTGGGGCGATCTCCCCGCTGAAAGCCTCCGTTGTTGCGGACTATTTTGGCAAGAAAGCGTATGGAACCATAACAGCCCTGCAAGGCTTGCCCATTGCCCTGTGCAATGCGGCAGGTCCCCTGCTCGCAGGCTGGCTCTATGACCTGCTTGGTCGCTACGACCTCGCATTCTGGTTATGTGCTGGGGGATTTCTCCTAGCGGGCATTGGCATCACACTCACGCCTCCAGCCAGACAATGGACACCACACGCTTTGTAAGAAAAGGAAAAGCGTGACCGTGTGAGAGGCCTGCCTGCCAACACGGTCATGCTTTTCAGCGTTTACGCCGCCAGTTGCCAGAGGGCGGTGAGAAGAAGGGTCGCTGCGATGCGGAGCGCCTCTGGTTGCACGCGCTCAATCGCATCACCAGGGGTATGCAACTGTGCCGCCCCAACACTCACTCCCACCGCAGGGAAGCCCGCCTGCACAAATGGTCGCTGATCCGAGGCAATATTGCCGACGATGAGCGGGATATCGAGCCAACGTCCTGCTTGATCAAGCGGCTGGAGCAAAGGCTCGGTCTGCGAGCCTGGCTCAATCCAGACCGCATCATTGAGGCAGGCAGCCCCATCCAGGTTGAGCATGAGCGGTGTGCTCCCCTGAGCTTTGAGCTGAGTAGCCAGGACAGAGGACCCTTGTACTCCGACTTCTTCCGCATCGAAGGCAACAAAGAGGAGTGGGCGCCTGAACTGGAGGCGAGCCTGCGTGATGACCCGCGCCAGTTCAAGGAGGACCGCGACACCAGCCGCGTTATCTGTCGCTCCTGGAAGGCGTGGTCCTTCCACATCATCACCAACGCCATCATAATGTGCCCCCAGGATCAGGGGAGAACTTGCCAGATGCTCATCGGTTCCAGGACGGTGTGCCAGAACGTTGCCCCCTTGGGCCTGGTGAGCATAGACGGGAACGCGCGCGTGTATCCTTGTGCCCGTCAGGTCTACGTGCAGGTCTGCTCGAACTGAGAGCACTGGAAGGGCCACGGGAGTACCGGCAATGATACGCTTCACCAGGTAGCCATCAGCGGTTGCGTAGAGAGGGGTCAGCAAACCTATCGCTCCTTGATGTGCGAGTTCGTCGGCGAGCGTCGTGAATGCGGTCCCCTGAGGAACGGCATCGAGCGCGACCCATGCGCCCTGATAGCGATCAAGCGCTCCTTCTTCCGAAAACCTCACAACGCTCCCCTCGACGATGTCTGGTTGAAAGGCGGAGCGTGGATGCTCACAGTACTCGGTACGCTGGACAAAAGTTCGGAGGATCTCACCCTTAGCCGTCACCTGTTCCAACAGCAGTGGGGCAGCCTGTTCTAAGACAGGGGCCGAAAGCGGAAAGGCCTGTGTCGTCGTCTCCCACCCCAGGCTCTTCCAATGCTCTATCAGAAAATCCGTTGCCTCTGTATGTCCTTGCGTGCCCACGCGTCGACCAGCAAACACTGGGGCACACAACTGGTGTGTGTGCTCCAGCATGCGAACTGAATCGAGAAGGGTGAGGGCCGCGAGCAGGTCAGGCGGAGCGAATTGCTCAGTCATCATGCAGTCTCTCCTTCCCGGTGCTGTTATTAGCAGCATCGCTGTTGTCCAGCAGGCGAAGCTCCTTGCACGGGTTCTCCACAACACCCGCCTGCTACCTGCGTATCGGTGGCGAGGGCAGAGCTGGATGTGGGTTCTCCACAACACCCTGTGCTTGCTGTGGACTGGCTGGTCGTGCCACAGCACCCACTCGTTACCTGGGCATCTGAGACAACGACAGATTGGCTGGATGTGGGCTCTCCGCAACATCCTGTGCTTGCGGACTGGCTGGTCGTGCCACAGCACCCACTTTGCTGGACCGGTAAGGTGGAAACGGTGGGGAGACCATGCTGAAAACCGCCTCTGGCTGCTGGCTTTGACGAATTGGAGGCCTGAGTCATGAATATGTACTCCTTGTTGTTCGTGTCATCTATTCAACTGTGTATGCCCTTCTGGCATGTTCATCTGAGTAGACGTAGTTCCTCGCCAAAAGACGCAACTCTCTCACATGCAATTTCTGTGGACAGATCATGAAGTCGGCAAGCAAAGAGGGTGTGATCGGAGCCAGACCAGGATGGCTTCTTGTCCAGATGCGTCCTTTTTCATTATGCTCCGTCTACCTGAGTAGAAATGGTTCGAAGAACAGAAAGGGCATTGAGAATGTTTCGAGAAGAAGCACTAGCGCACTGGCGTCAGCAAGAGTATGAACAGGCCCGTCTCCATCTATATCGCTTCCAGGCGGCACATTTGGCTAGGACATCAGACAAGAGACAAAGCGCATGGATGAAACTTGTTTCCAGCATGCTCAAGTACGCGGTTTTGTTGCGCCTTGGCACAGATGGATCGAGGAATGCTGAGGAGCAGATCTATTGCCCTTCTCAGCCCTTGACGTGCTGTGCATAATACAGGCAGACGATCTCCATCAGAAGAGAAGGTACGAATTGATGTTTCACACGGTTGAGTCTGCCTGGCAGACACTCCATGACCCCCTCTACCGCTTTATTCGCCGACGCGTGGCAACCCAGGAGCAGGCCGAAGACCTGCTCCAAGAGGTATTCCTCAAAATGCACACACAAATCGACTCGTTGCGCGAACAGGAGAAACTAGAACGCTGGATGTATCAGATTGCGCGCAACCTCATTATTGATCACTATCGCAAAGGGCGGCAGGATATTCCCCTGGAGGATGCTGAGGAGATGCTGCCCCTCGATGAAATTCCAGAGGAAGATCTCCAGGCACAGTTGGCTGCGTCGGTCGCTGCGATGATTACCTGCTTGCCCCCTACGTATCAAGAGGCCCTTCTCCTGACCGATGTGCAAGGTCTCTCACAGAAAGAACTGGCAACGCGTCTAGACCTGTCGTTTTCAGGAGCCAAATCACGAGTGCAGCGAGCACGCGAAAAGCTGAAGCAGATGGTGCTCGATTGCTGTCACATCGAATTTGATCGCCTTGGGCGTGTCATTGATTACCACTCCCATTGTGCCTGCTGTCAGACACAAGAGCATGAGAAAAGAGGGTGCTCAGTCGGGCAGTGTGCATGCACATCTCAAACAACACGCGCATCGTCTCAGGCGAATGCCATCTTGCCAGTCATCAATACAAGAGGTATTAGTCTCAAGGCTTGAAAGAGAGCGTCTCGTGAGCAGATTGCGAGCCTGACTATAGACGCGGAAATCGAATCAGGTTAGTTTTCTCTTCTTGATGAGGGTATGTTTATAGAACCTCATGACTTAGAGGACATACTGAGCGATATCCATGAATTCTGGTTGGGGCGATGATCGAGTCACGCCTGGCAATCAGCGCCTCGGCGCATTTTGTGGCTGGCCTGGGTGGCTTCCACTTCATCGACCTGGATACCCCCATGCTCCTGGCTGAAGATCCTTTTAGCAGATAGATATTCGTGTTGCAAAGTAGGCTGGATTGTAGTGCAGCAATGCCGCACTACAATCCCCTATTCAAACAAAGCATCGTAGAGACTGAGAATACCTCTAGCTAGCAGTTTCGCTAGAATATGTATCTCTACTGTACCTGCATTGTATGCTCAACTAGTTAGGGTGATACCTTCCACCTGGAGCCTTAACCACGGTTACCACTGTGGCAGACACCCAGGCCTGGCAATGATTGTAGTTAATCTCGTACCAGAGGTTGTTGCTATCGTCAGTAGCGGTAAGGCCAGAGACGAAGAGCGCACCATTAGGTGCGTCGCCTATCTGATAGGTATCGCTACCCGTAGGGCGACCATATATCTTGACAGTTGTCGAGCCGCTCTGGCTAAGCGAAACTACATTACCCACAGTGTCGATCCCCGCGCCAGAAGGAACTGCCAACCAGGCCGTCCGGCCGTTCGCGAAGTAGCTCGGACTCGAGTCATGCAGATGCGTTGTCTCACCAAACCAGACCTGCTACATACAGGAAAGACACAGCCGCAGTATGGTATACTTGGCTCATTGTCAACATCGACGGTCATCTTTCTACTCCAATGAAGGAGGCACTTCATGACCACGACTATCTCCTCTACGACCCATGGCGAGAGCCGCGTCGCGGGCTGGCTCTCGCCCGAAGAGTTCGCTATTTTAGAAGCTGTTTGTGAGACCTTATTTCCCTCGCTTGAACCTCCAGCTGGCAGTTCAGAGGTGGAGCAAGCCTACTATCGCCGGAGCGCTCGTAATCTCGATCTCGCCCGCCTGATCGCCGAGACGCTGGCGCAGGAGACTCTCGAGGCCCAGACGGAGTTTCGCCAGTTGCTGGCCTTGATGGCGAGTCCCGTAAGTGGGCTGCTCCTGGCTGGTAGCGCTAAAGCGTTTCTAGAGCTCTCTGCCGCAAAGCGCACACGCTACCTCCTGGCGATGGCCAATAGCCCCCTGGGACAGTTGCGGCAGGGGTATCAGGCCATGAAGCGCCTGGCGGGTTTTATCTACTTCTCTGTGCCAACTGAAGAGGGCCGTAATCCCAACTGGGAGGCGCTCGACTATACTCCGGCGTCGCCACCACCACCAACCGACGCGCCACAGCCCATCCGCCCCTTGGCCATTACAGAAGACACAACGCTGGACGCCGACGCCATTGTGATCGGCTCAGGAGCGGGTGGTGGGGTCGCCGCCGCTGAACTGGCCATGGCGGGCAAGAGCGTGATCGTGCTGGAGAAGGGTGGCTATAACAACGAGGCGAATTTTACCCTGCAAGAGGCCCAGGCCACACCCGAACTCTACTTGAATCGCGGCCTGCTAACCTCGAAGGACCTGGGCATGGTCGTCCTGGCGGGCAGCACGCTTGGCGGCGGGACCGTCGTCAACTGGACGACCTCGTTTCGCACACCCATGGATGTGCTCGAAGAATGGGAGGCCATCTCTGGCTTACGCGGCCGCTTTACGAATGCGCAGTACCAGGAGAGCTTCGCCGCCGTTGAGCAGCGCATCCAGGTTAACACAGAGAATAGCGCGCATAACCGCCAGAACCGCTTGCTCTATGATGGCTGCAAGGCCCTGGACTATCACGCGGAGGCCATCCCTCGCAACGCCGTCGGCTGTGACCAGCGCTGTGGTACCTGCGGCTATGGCTGCCGCTATGGGGCCAAGCAGTCGACCATGAAGACCTACTTGCAGGATGCCTTCGACCATGGCGCGCGCATCATCGTCAACTGCCAGGCCGATAAGGTGCTGATGGAGAATGGACAGGTAAGGGGCGTCCTGGCGACAGTACATAATAAAGAGAGCGGGCGCACCTATGAGCTTACTCTACACACGAAAACGGTTGTAGTAGCGGCAGGAACCCTCAATACGCCCGCGATTCTCTTGCGCTCAGGCCTGACCAATAAGCATATTGGGCAGCACCTCCACCTGCACCCCACGACCACGCTCGCGGGTCTCTATCCCGACAAGGTCTATCCCTGGCAGGGCGTCATGCAGTCGGCATACTCGGATCAGTTTAGCCATCTCGATGCCAACTATGGGTATAAGCTGGAGGTGCCACCCACTCATCCCGGCCTGCTGGGACTGGCAACACCGTGGTTCTCCGCGCGCGAGTATCGCGAGCAGATGGCCCAGGCAGCGCATATCGCAACCATGATCGTGCTTTCGCGAGACAAGGGCGAGGGCAGCGTCACCCTTGATCGCCATGGAGAGCCGATCATTAACTATGTCGTCTCGGTCTATGATCGCAAACATCTCATGCACGGGCTACGCCGGTCCGCGCGCATCCACTTCGCCGCAGGCGCCAGGGAGATCGTGACGCTACATAATCAACGCACAGGCGTGAAGCGTGGAAGCGATGGCAGTGTCAGCGTACAGGACTTGCGTGCGTTTGATCGCGCCATTGAGCGCCATGGCATGGGACCCAACCGCAATATGACCTTTACCGCGCACCAGATGGGCACCTGCCGCATGGGCAGCGATCCTAAGGCCTCGGTCACCAACGAACACGGCGAGGTCTATGGCATCAAGGGACTCTTCGTTGCCGATGGCAGCCTCTTCCCCGCCCCCTCGGGAGTCAACCCCATGCTGAGCATCATGTCCCTCGTCCACAACAACTGCCAGTATCTCAAAACCGTGGTCTAAAAGAAAAGTTGCATAAAAAAGAGAGGGCTGCATAGGAGCAATCCTCTTTTTTATGCAACTTTTCTTCATCATTATCAGTCCCTCCACTT
Source organism: Ktedonobacter sp. SOSP1-85 (assembly GCF_016587415.1). Classification (GTDB taxonomy): domain Bacteria; phylum Chloroflexota; class Ktedonobacteria; order Ktedonobacterales; family Ktedonobacteraceae; genus Ktedonobacter. Next base: position 2,513,668 of record NZ_BNJI01000001.1, read on the forward strand.
GCCTCAACGGCCCTTCGATTGTCGTCTGCCCCAGAAGTAATGTAGACGTAATACTTCAGGTTTTACCACGTCTATATTGATGCATATAAATTTGCGTTATTTGCATGTTTGTATTTTTCCTATAATTTGCGTACATTTATATGCGTCTATATTTTTATAGGAATTAGAGGAAATAACTATGCGAAGAAAATACTTTCTTCCTCTTTTGTGTATGGCTCTCTTCTCTCTTGTATTGGCTGGCTGTGGTGCAGGCAATGCCTCCTCAGCAACTGTAGCGCCATCTCCAACCACCACATCTCTGGCACAAAAGGCGAAAGAGATTCCAGTCACATTAAGCAAACCAGTTACCCTGACCAAGCCATCGACGCCCGCGACGACCGTTCAGGTTAGTTGGACAAATCCTTACACTATGTATGCAACGGGGACCGCCATCGTGCGCAATGCCCCCAATACAGATGGCACCATCCTGACCAGTTATGCTCCTGCAACCGCCGTTACTGTCTATGGCAATGTACAGGGAGAAACGGTCAATGGCGTCTCGATGTGGTATCGTGTCTCTGATCGCAACAGTGACCCCAAATACATCTATGGTGGTCGCCTAAGCAATACGAAGGCGACACCTGTTCCTACAAAGACTGCTGGTTTACCGGTCATTGGGCCGCCGCCGCCACCACCGCCAGCTCCTGCCGCACCCGTCGCGACTGGAAAAGTCATCTTTGTCAATCTCTCAACTCAGTATCTCTACGCCTATGAGAATGGCGCGGTCGTACGCTCCTTCCCGATCGCAAGTGGACGCCCAGAGCTATACACGCCAGCCGGTACCTTCACTGTCCTCAGCAAGGGAGCTAATTTGACGTTCTACTCTCCCTGGCCAGTTGGTTCGCCTTACTACTATTCGCCTGAGCATGTTGATTACGCGCTCAAGCTCACCACTGGCGGCATCTATATCCATACCGCGGGCTGGCGAGAGTACAATGACTTTGGTCCTGGAACGCAGAATCCCCATACATTGCCTGATGGCACCCAGTCAACTGGCTCACATGGATGTATCAATACACGCATCAGCGATGGACAGTGGTACTATAGCTGGGCACCCGTTGGTATGACGGTGGTTATGTCCTACTAATTAATGCTATGAGCAAATTACTGGGTTAACCTCCCGCGCCTGTGGCGCTCGCTTCGGTTGATGCAGTGAAGCCGGTTGGTAGCCTGCAGGCTACCAACCGGCTTCACTGCATCAACCGAAGCGATATTAAACACTTTGCGGCCTCTCGACGGCTATTCCCCAATTTCTGATGCGCCTTCGCGAAAATACCTCGTTTTAAAGGTTGACATTTACCTATGCCAGAACTTATACTTAGCTCAAGAGAAAAATACTTTGTTGATCTATTTAATCAACTTTTCAAAGGAGCCAGCGCGATGTCAGAGTATGCACATCCAGAGGTACTCGTTGACGTTAATTGGGTTGAGGATCATTTGCAGGATCCCCGTGTTCGCCTGATCGAGGCGGATGAAGATGTTCTGCTCTACGAAATTGGTCATATTCCGGGCGCGGTCAAGCTTGACTGGAATGTCGATGTCCAGAATCCCTTGAGCCGCGACTTTGTGGATAAAGAGGGCTTTGAGCAGTTGTTGAGCCGCTGGGGCGTCTCCAACGACACCACCGTGGTTCTCTACGGCGATAAGAACAACTGGTACGCCGCCTATGCCTTCTGGCTCTTCAAGCTCTATGGGCATGAGGATCTACGCATTCTTAATGGTGGTCGCGCTGCCTGGGAACATGCCAGTAAGGCCTACAGCAAAGAGGTTCCCACATACGAGCGCACCCATTACCAGGCCCAGGAAGAGAACGATCAGATTCGGGCCTTCCGCGACCAGGTCCTGGTCGAACTGAAGGATTCTGACCTGCGCCTCGTAGATGTACGCTCCCCAGGTGAGTACAGCGGTGAGCTGATCGCTATGCCGAACTATCCCCAGGAAGGCGCCCAGCGTGGTGGGCATATCCCTGGCGCGAAGAATATTCCCTGGGCCACTGGTGCGCGCGAAGACGGTACATTCAAGAGTGCCGATGAACTGCGCAAGCTCTACGCAGACAAGGGCATTACACCCGAAAACAAAGTAGTTACCTATTGCCGCATTGGTGAGCGTGGAGCCTATAGCTGGTTCATTCTCACACAATTGCTGGGCTATACAAACGTCCGTAACTACGATGGCTCCTGGACTGAATGGGGTAGCCTGGTCCGCTCCCCCATCGAGCGGTGAGTTCCTCTTGCGTCCGATTGAGAGCGCCCCTGCGGGGGCGCTCTTTTTATTGCTGGTGATTGTGGATATGTGCAGCCAGGCAGCCTGCGGCTGCCTGGCTGCACATATCCACAATCACCAGCGAGCGCCGTAGGCGAGAGAAGTCTAGCCCTGTTAAAAAGGGCTGTGATATACTGCCATACGTACGCACTGTTCTTGCCATAGATCAATGGAGATTGAGTTTTATGACCACTAGCGAACGTAGCTCACAGGGAACAACACATACCAAGGGAACGCAGGAGAAACTGGCCGATCTAGCCGAGGCCAAAGCGGCGTCTAAGCTGGGCGGTGGCTCTAAACGCATCGAGGTACAGCATAAGAAGGGCAAGTTAACGGCCCGCGAGCGCATCGACCTCCTGCTCGATCCCGGTACGTTTAACGAACTGGATATGTTTGTGACCCATCGTGCCTCAGATTTTGGTCTGGATGAGCAAAAAATTCCCGGCGACGGCGTTGTCACCGGTTACGGGCATGTCGATGGACGTCTCGTCTACGTCTTTTCCCAGGATTTCACCGTATTTGGCGGTTCGCTCTCCGAGGCACATGCGGAGAAGATCTGCAAGATCATGGACATGGCGATGAAGAATGGCGCACCCGTCATCGGACTCAATGACTCGGGCGGTGCACGCATTCAAGAGGGCGTGGTGAGCCTGGGCGCCTATGCAGACATTTTCCTGCGCAATACCATGGCCTCGGGCGTGGTACCCCAGCTCTCGGCCATCATGGGACCCTGCGCCGGAGGTGCCGTCTACTCACCCGCGATCACCGACTTTATCTTTATGGTCGAGGAGACGAGCTATATGTTCGTCACTGGCCCTAACGTCGTCAAATCGGTCACACACGAGGATGTGACCTTCGAGCAGTTGGGTGGCGCACAGATCCACAATAGCACCAGCGGCGTCGCGCACTTTGCCTGCCCCAGTGAGCCAGAGTGCATTCGTCAGCTCCGTCAGCTCCTCAGCTATCTGCCATCCAATAATATGGAGGATCCTCCGCGCATCGCCACCAGCGATAGTCCCACCCGCGTCGAGGAAGCCCTGGACAGCATTATTCCTGATAACTCAAATAAACCCTATGATATGAAGGCAGTCATCAAACATATTGTTGACGAAGGCAATTTCTTTGAGGTCCAGGAACATTTCGCCCAGAATATTCTTATCGGCTTCGCTCGCCTGAATGGGCGCTCCGTAGGCATCGTTGCGCAACAGCCGCGCGCACTGGCAGGCGTCCTGGATATCAATGCCTCAGACAAGGCCGCCCGCTTTGTTCGCTTCTGCGATTGCTTCAATATTCCCATTCTTACCTTAGTTGACGTGCCAGGCTTCCTCCCCGGCGTCGGACAGGAGCATGGAGGCATCATTCGCCATGGCGCCAAACTGCTCTACGCCTATTGTGAGGCCACTGTGCCTAAGATCACCGTTATTACGCGCAAGGCCTACGGCGGCGCGTATGATGTGATGAGCAGCAAACACGTCCGGGGCGATATCAACTACGCCTGGCCGACCGCTGAGATCGCGGTGATGGGGGCAGAGGGAGCGGTCAATATCCTCTTCAAGGACGAGATCGAGCGTGCCGACGATCCGGAGCAGCGACGCAAAGAATTGATCGCTGAGTACACGGAGAAGTTTAATAATCCCTACATCGCCGCCAGTCGCGGTTATGTCGATGAGATTATCGAACCACGCCATACGCGTGTGAAGCTGATCAACGCTCTGGAGATGCTAAAAAATAAGCGCGACTCCAACCCACCAAAGAAACACGGCAATATCCCCTTATAAATGTTTTAAGTAGAAGATGAGAGTGTGTTCGTTGATACGGGCTTTGCCCGTATCAACGAACACACTCTCATCTTCTACTTATTTTTTTCTAGGAGTTCGAGGAGGACACCATTGGTGCCTTTGGGATGGATAAATATCGCGCGGCCCTCGGCGGCGAGGCGTGGCTGCTGATCGAGTACGGGTGCCTCCTGGGCCTGCATCTCCTGCAAGGCTTTATCGATATGCTCAACCTCCAGGCAGATATGATGTAGGCCCTCTCCACGCTTCTCTAGAAACTTGAGTAGGCTGGCATTGGTCGCGGCAGGCTCAATTAGTTCAATTTCGCTACCGCCGGGACCACCCATGGGCAGAAAGGCGATACGCACCTGCTCGCTTGGAACCTCTTTGATCTCGCGCGGCTCAATACCAAGTGTATCACGATAGAAGGTTAATGCCTGTTCAATGTTACGGACAATGATAGCCACATGATCGATCCGCTTAGGGGTATTCTCGGCTGACATTCTTTACAATGACTCCTCGCGCCTGCGGCGCTCGCCTGATAGGTGGTGTGGTACATGTTGACAGCCACAGGCTGTCAACATGTACCACACCACCTATCAGAATTACTTACTTATGGCGTTAGCTGTAGCTATGCTTTGAATGCTGGGATTGAAGAAGATCCGACTTTAGGCGATGAGGCACGGCGGAGAAAACGCCCAGGCTACGCTGAATGGTACTACTCAACGTACGCAGGGCCATAAGGGCGCTGATACGCGTCTCCTCGTCATAGCCAAGCGCATCCGCGGCCTGCTCGAACTCGGCCTGGGTCAGGACTTCGTACGAGAGATCGGGCTTGACCAGCATGCTCAGATCCAGGTCAACATAGGAAAGGCGCTCATATCCCAGGATAGCAGGCTGAATAATGGTGGCGTATGTATGAATCAGGCTCTCGCCGTCATAAAATGCGCTTAACATGTACCAGCGCTCGGGCCAGAAGAATTGCAGACAATGTGAGCGCAGAGGGCGTGTCCCTCGCTCCCAATTCATCGGTGTACCAGCCGGCAGCCAGAGTCGCAAGGAACCCTGCGCCGCCTCTGCCTCTTCGTCCCCCACTTGCGTCTCAGCGCTCAACTGGTGTGCCTTCCACGAGCCACGTAGCGTCTTATCATAGTTACGACACTCTACTAAAAAGTCTTGCCGCATACATATACTCCCTTCCGTCGACCCCATAGTACGGAACTTATCTTGAAACGTCAAGCATAAAAGATACTTTTTCCCATTATGCCTGGCACTTTGCTTACTTCTGTCTGTTACATTGCAGTTTGAATAAACGCTTTGCGCCCACCTTTTATTCCGTAAATAGAGCTTTAACCCCTCCAGTGCCTCCGCACCTCATCCCTGGCCTTTCTTCTGGGGGCCTGGTGTTGTACAATACAAGCTGATGGGTGCTGGCGCGTGTTTCTACACCCTGCTTACTACCCATATTACTACGTGCGCCTTGCTTGCCAGAAGGGCGCCAGCTTGTTGCAAGATCAGCAGAATAATCTTATTCCGAAACCCAACGTCACTGCCGTGACTAGCGCTTCCCCCATTCGGGGACAAGCGCGCTCAGGGTTTTCGGATCAGAATAATCTTATTCCGAAACCCAACGTCACTGCCGTGACTAGCGCTCCCCCCATTCGGGGACAAGCGCGCTCAGGGTTTTCGGATCAGAAGATGCGGACTGTTAAGAAATTTATGCGTTGCCCCAACTGCCAGACAATCAATCCAGCAAATGCGAAGTTCTGTCTTGAGTGCGGGAATCGCCTGCTCGTTTGCCCCAACTGCCAGACGGTAAACCTGCCCATCGCCAAGTTCTGTATTGAATGCGGCACCAGGTTACAGGCGGCACAAACAAAGGCCAGCGTAGGCGGTCCTACCGCGCCAATGTCAGTCGTACAGGCAGAGACACGAAGTCCGAGCAATACAGCGCCTCTACCAGCGCCCACGTCCACGGCTTCCTCTCTCCTTTTGCCACCTGAGGAGCGGCGTGTTGTCACCATCATGTTCGCCGATATCACTGGCTCAACGCCCCTGGCAGATCGCCTGGACCCCGAAGATATGCGTGCCATTCTGACAGGCTATTTTAACTTGATGACGCAGCAAATCCGCAAACATGGCGGCATCGTTGAGAAATATATTGGTGACGCAGTCATGGCGGTTTTCGGCGCGCCTATCGCGCATGAAGATGATCCCGACCGGGCTATTCGCGCCTCTTTAGACATGCAAACGGCACTTAATCAATTCAATGAGCAACGCGGCAGGCTCGATCCACAGGCCACGCGCCTGCAAATGCGTATCGGCATTAACACTGGCGAGGTCGCCATTCCCAATAGTAATACGCACCAGAGACAGGATTTTCTCATTACAGGTGACGCAGTCAATGTAGCCGCGCGTCTACAACAGGCGGCCGCGCCCGATACAATTCTCGTTGGCGAGCGCACCTACCTTACGACGCGCGAGGTCTTCGAGTTTAGCCCTATGGCGCCCTTACAGCTCAAAGGAAAAGCTGAGCCAATCACAGCCAGCGTCGTACTAAATGAGCGCAAGGGCATTTCAACCACAGATCAACATCCACGCGGCATCAAGGGCCGCCAGGTCAGGCTGGTAGGGCGCTCCCTTGAGCTAACCTTGATTCATGCCAATTATGCGCGCGTCCTCGCCGAGCGTCAGCCACATCTCATCACAATCCTGGGTTCACCCGGCATCGGTAAATCACGACTCGTCAGAGAATTTATTAAGCGCGAGCAGGAAAAGGTCAAGAGCGCTTCGTCCTATGGTAAACTGGTGGTTCCCCGCGTGCTCAAGGGACGCTGCCCTCCCTATGGCGAAGGCATCACATACTGGCCGCTCATCGAGATCCTGCGCTCACTCCTACCTATTGAGGAGAGCGAGAGCAATGAACAATACCTGGCCCGCCTCTCTGAGCGCATCAAACAGGCCCTGCAACGTTCACATCGCACCGAGTCGGCGGACGAAATCGTTAACACCATAATCCGTAGCGTTGGTCGTGGCCTGGATGAGCGACAGGGTAGCCCCGAGAAAGAGAAAGGGAAAGAGCTCAGTCCCAAGCAGATCAGCAACCAGGCAGGTCCTCTCCTACGGGCCTGGCGCATCTTTCTGGAAGCCCTGGCGGAGGAGCAACCACTTATAATCGTCGTCGATGATCTACAATGGGCGAATGAGGCGCTTCTCGACCTGCTGGAATACCTGACCGACCGCGTCACTGATGTGCCGATTCTCTTCCTCTGCCCAGCTCGTCCCGATTTCTTTGAGCGGCGGCGTGAATGGGGTGGAGGCCGCCGTAACTTTACGACAATTGAGCTGGATGCCCTCTCGCCCGAGGAAAGTAGTGAGCTCATTGATGCCCACCTCAATACGGAAGAGTTCCCTGAGTTCCTGCGCCAGTCGATCCTGGCCCGCACCGAGGGAAACCCCTTCTTTGTAGAAGAAATCATTCGCATGCTGATCGATCAGGGCACGCTGATATATGAAAGCGATCCCAATACAGGGCAGGACTACTGGCGGCTGGGGCGCTATAACGAGATGGATTTTGGTGAGTTTGCCTCACCCTTAGAGCATTCCGATGAATTGCTCAATATGCCCTATCTTCTGCCAATGTCGCATCTGCCCGACACCATTCAGGGCGTGCTCGCGGCCCGCATCGACCTGCTCAAGTTTATTGAGAAACGTGTGCTCCAGCATGCGTCCATTATCGGGCGCACCTTCTGGCTCTCGCAACTGCGTGAACTGGCACCCGATATTCAACAAGAAGTGCTCACCAGCGCGCTTGACGCCCTCATCCAACGCGACTTTATCACTGAAATCGAGAAGCATACACGCAACATTATTCCTGATGACCGCACCTTTGCCTTTAAGCACGTTCTCATTCGCGACGTGGTGTATAACAATATTCCGCGCACGCGCCGCTCGCGTGAGCACGCCGTACTGGCCCAATGGCTTGAGGAGAAGACACGAGAAGATCGCGATACCTACATCGAGTTGCTGGCTTATCACTATCAACAGGCCCTGGTAAACTGGTCTATTAATATGGCCTATAACCCGCTGGAGTTCGGCAGTGGAGCCAGGTCTCAGGCACATATTATAGATCGCCCTGAGCTGCGCAAACGCGCGATCAGATACCTGACACTGGCGGGCGACCAGGCCTTGCATAGCTACTACACGCTACGCGCCTTGCAGGCCTACAATGACGCCCTGGAGCTTCAGCAAGAAGGGGAGACGGAGCCATTTGAGCTTGTACGAATGCACTTTAAACTGGGAGACGCACACTGGCAACGCGGCAACGCCGATGAGGCCTGGCAGGAGTACCGTAAATCCCTACGCCTGGTAACCGAGGCTCAGGAGCCGATTGCCATTGAAGCCATTGAGCTGGTGGATATCTATGAGCGGCTGGGCGAGCTAGGTACACGCATGCGCGGCATGTTCCGCAACCCGCCCGCGCTACAAGAAATTCGCAGCTATATCGATCAAGGACTGGCCCTGCTCGACACCAATCAACAGCTCGCGAAAGAACGCGTATACTTCCTGACCTACCAGGCCTTCTGGAATATTCGCCAGTTGGAGGCAACACCCGTTTCGCAAAAGGTAGCCCTGGCGGAGCAGGCCCTTGCCAGTGGGCACGAAGCCTTAAATCTGGCCGAAAAGCTCAACCTACCCATCGCGCTCTCGCTAACGCTGGACGCGCTGAGTTTTATCTACCGGCAATACAATAAATATCGTGAAGCACATGAACTGCAACATCGTCGTTACCAGCTTGAAAGCCAGCTCACCGAGCGCGAAGAACTCTACGATCTTTATGGATCGCTTGGACTGGCACATGAGGAAACAGGTGACTATTCCGCTGCTTTGATGTGGTTTGGGCGGGCCTATAGCAACGCGCAAACCATGGAGAATCCCATTCTACTGCTCGAAAGCATGGTTGGACGCATGCGCGCCTGGCGCCAGTGGAATCGCTGGGATGAAGCCAGGCAGGTCGCCATTGAGATTCTGGCTCTGATCGACCAGTATCAGCTAGAGAACGAGAAATTGCAGTTCTGGGCACTGGAAACGCTGGCAACGATTGCCTATCGCCAGGGGAAGCAAGAAGAGGGCGACCGCTATTATCGCCAATGCCAACGCCTGGTGGAGCAACAGATGGAGCGTGGAGAGGAACACGGACGCAATCTCCAGGCGACGCGGTTGCATGCCATTCACCTGGCACGCGAGGACTGGACGCTAGCCACCGCGGACTATAAAGAGAAGCTGCGTATCAGTGAACCCATACCAACACCCGAAACACTCGCCACACTAGCGGAACTACTCGTAAGCACTGGGGAAGATGCAGAGAAACAGGAGGAGCTTTGTGAGCGCGCGCTCCTGCATGCCCAGGAGTCGGGAGCACGGAAAAGTGAGGCAATTGCGCTAAGGGGCTGGGGGCGCCTGCATACGGAGCGGAAGAACTGGAAACTGGCTGAGGATTACTTCAAGCAGGCATTGACACGCTGCGAGGCGCTTGACCTGCCCTGGGAGCAGGGACTCACACTCTACTATCTCGGCATTCAATACGCGCGCCGGGCCGAAGAAAACAACGACAAAGCTCAGAAACGTAATAGCTATCTGAGTCGCGCCCGCTATCATCTCGAACGCGCCCTGGGCTTTTTCGAGGCTCTCAAGGCCCAGCCACAAATTGAGCGCCTGCGCCTGGTACTGATGCAGACCTCTTCGACACGCGTCTAAATAGTAACCTGTAGGGTCCATGCAAGCATGGACCCTCCCCTCCTGCACGCGGAAAGTCGCTTCGCTCGCAGTCCATGCAAGCATGGACCCTACATATTTGGTGAATCTACCAATTAAATATATTCGGGTAAGCTAGAGATCCCAGAGCGAAGGAGCATGCCAGAGTTGGGTGGAGTCCCAGATGCCTCCCATTCCGGGTGGCAGGACTGTGATATGAAGTTGTGAGAGATTCGCGCCAGCACTTTGCAGTCGTTCGCGCATGCTGGTCAGGGCCAGTGAGGGTGTATTGTTGGTCTTGCTTAAGTGGCCTAACCAGAGCCAGCGTATACTATCTGGACGCCACGTTTTCAGAACAGCATTCGCGGCCTGGTCATTTGAGAGATGCCCCGTTGAACTGATGATACGCTGCTTCAGCCTTTGCGGATAGGGGCCGCGTAAGAGGCGTTGGCGATCATGATTGGACTCCAGCACCAACAAATCCGCCTGCGCCATCATAGAGAGCATCTCAGGAGTCACCTCACCCGTATCTGTCACGACACAGAGACGACAACCGCCCACGCTCAAGAGATATCCACAGGGAGCAACAGCATCGTGCAAGATAGGAAAAGAGGTCACCTCGATATCCCCCACAGTAGTCGTTTTGCCTGTGGGCAGGATCAGGGCTGGCACATTGTTCACCGGGCGATAGACGAGGGTAGACTCCTGAATCCTGGTCACAATCTCTACACCAGACTGCTCCTGAACCAGCGTTGTCTCGCTCTGTTCTTGAATAACCACATCCCCCTCTGCCTCAGTTGGAGATACCACCAGTTTGCCTGAGTCTGAGCGCCACGCGCCAGCTGCCAGGCCTTGCTCAATAGCCGCGAAGGTCTCTTCATTTGTGATTACAGGCACCTGGTAGCGGCGAAGCAGCGCAGGAAGAGCCAGTACGTGGTCGCTATGCTCATGGGTTACCAGTACGCCGCGCAACTGAGAGAGGTCGACGCCGAGCGAGCGTAAACGAGCTTGAAGTACACGTACTCCCAGGCCAGCATCTACCAGCAGCCTGGTACGCCCTCCTGGCCCGGCCTCGACATAGAGGGAATTTCCACTACTACTACTACCTAACGAAACCACACGCATATATCTGCTACCTTGTTATCCTTCAGAAGAAATAGTTTATTCAGCCGCTTGTAGGCGCAGCAAGCGTCGCGCATTCTCGCCCAGAATAAGTTGTAACTCAGCCTCGTTCAGGCCGCTCGCCTGAATATGCTTCATCACTCGCCGCTGGCCCAGAAGTCCATAGTCGCTGGCAAAGAGAATACGCTCAGCGCCAACCATATTGACCGCCGCCTTAAAAATCGCGGGACGGTAGAGATAGATGGTTGCGGCTGTATCATACCATACATTGGCTGTGGCGCGCTCTATTTCTGGCATAAGGGCATAAAAAGGCAAACCGCCACCCCAGTGAGCGGCAATAAAGCGCACATCTGGAAAAGCCGTGAGGAAAGTAAGTACATCCTGCACAGAGACATCACCCTTCCCAGGGTAGAGATGGCCAACAGGCTCGCTACAATGCGAGAGCACCAGTAGCTGATAGTGGCGCACAACCTCAAGCAGAGGAGTCAGCAGGGTAATATCACTGAGACGATAGCCTTGTCCATGCGGCATCAGCTCGCCCAAACCAAGCATCCCAACCGCCGCGCATCGCTCTAGTTCACGCACAGCTCGTAAGCCAGAGGTGGGTTGTATCACAGCCATGCCATAGATCCGCCCGGGATACCGCTGCATAGCCTCGATAACGTAGCTATTTGCCTCTTCAATCAAGCCGGGATCACTCCAGCCAAAGGAGAAGGCGACTGAGACATCTACACCTGAAGCATCCATCTCAGCGATTAAATCTTCAGCGGTGGCCATCCGAGCGCGAGGGTTCGCGTACAGCTCATTAAACCAGGGATCGCGCTCACAGTACAAAGCTCGCTGAGCGCAAATATGAGGAGGAAAGATATGGGTATGAATATCAATAATCATGGTTTTAGCTCTATGACATGGAATCGGGAATTTGAGGACAAGCAAAAAAAGGGTTCGCAGCATCATTCTTCCACTGCGAACCCTTTTTCGTTCTGATGTTACCTGCCAAAGAAGTACTCCCTCAATTTTGCTGAGCCACGCTGGCCTGCTCCTGCTCCCCGTGCCGCTCGCCCTCTCACTCGTGCTCAGATCCGATCCTAGACCGCTCTCACTCACACCACAAGGACTCACCACATTTTGCGAAGAAACAGTTGGGAAACAAGCCGTACGATCATTAGTACTGCTCCGCTCCACCTGTTACCAGGCGTCCACGCGCAGCCTATCCACCAGGTCTTCTTCCTGGGATCTTGACTCTTCCAAGAGAGTGGGAAAAGTTATCTTCGGGTCGGCTTCGCGCTTAGATGCTTTCAGCGCTTATCCCTTCTTGACGTAGCTACCCAGCTCTGGAGGAGGCCCCCAACTGGCGCACTAGCGGTCAAGCCATCTCGGTCCTCTCGTACTGAAGATGACTCCCCTCACTTTTCCGACGCCCACGACGGATAGAGACCGAACTGTCTCGCGACGTTCTGAACCCAGCTCGCGTGCCGCTTTCATGGGCGAACAGCCCAACCCTTGGGACCTACTCCAGCCCCAGGATGCGACGAGCCGACATCGAGGTGCCAAACCTTGCCGTCGATGTGAACTCTTGGGCAAGATAAGCCTGTTATCCCCGGGGTAGCTTTTATCCGTTGAGCCACACTCCTTCCACACGGGAATGTGGGATCACTAAGCCCGACTTTCGTCCCTGCTCGGCCTGTACGCCTTACAGTCAAGCTCCCTTGTGCCTTTACACTCTACAGAGGGTGATGTCCATCCACCCTGAGGGAACCTTTGGGCGCCTCCGTTACTCTTTGGGAGGCGACCGCCCCAGTCAAACTACCCATCTGGCCCTGTTCACGTCCCGGATCACGGTGACGTGTGAGACACAAACCATGGTGAGAGTGGTATTTCACTGCTGCCTCCCTCACCCCCACAAGGATGAGTTCTTAAGCTCCCACCTATGCTACGCACACCATACTTCGTTTCCAGGCCAAACTGTAGTAAAGCTCCACGGGGTCTTTTTGTCCTGTCGTGGGTAACCCGTATCTTCACGGGTACTTCAATTTCGCCGAGTCCTCTGTCGAGACAGCGCTCAAGTCGTTACTCCTTTCGTGCGGGTCGGAACTTACCCGACAAGGAATTTCGCTACCTTAGGACCGTTATAGTTACGGCCGCCGTTCACCGGGGCTTAGATTCGTGGCTACGCACACCACTCCTCGTAACCTTCCGGCACTGGGCAGGAGTCAGCCCCTATACTTCCGCTTTCGCGTTCGCAGAGACCTGTGTTTTTGGTAAACAGTCGCTTGAGCCGATTTCTTGCAACCTTCTCACCACCGCTCCGAAGAGCGACAGCTACGCAGGCACCCCTTCTTCCAAAGGTACGGGGTTAATTTGCCGAGTTCCTTAACAGAGGGTCGCTCGATCACCTGGGGAGATTTCCCCCTGCCTACCAGTGTCGGTTTGCGGTACGGGCGGAACAGTTTCTGGCGAGAGGCTTTTCTTGACGGCCTGGGGACCAATGACTTCCGCACCCTCGCGGGCGCTCGGCCTCAGTGTTACGCATAATGCAACCGGGATTTTCCTCGGTCACGCGCTTCAACAGAGGCACCGATCCTGTCCATTCGATCGGCTCACCTTCCCTACCGCGTCCCCCCATTGCTCATAACGAAACGTTCCGGTGCAGGATTCTCTGACCTGCTTTCCATCGCCTACGGCATGACGCCCTCGGCTTAGGGCCCGACTCACCCTGGGACGATTGACGTTGCCCAGGAACCCTCAGGCATTCGGTGTGTCTGGTTCTCGCAGACATTACGCTACTCATTCCGGCATTCTCACTTCTCTTACCTCCACCAGTCCTTGCGGTCTGGCTTCTCAGGCGTCGAGAACGCTCCCCTACCAATACAGCGAAAAGCTGTATTCCACGGCTTCGGTACGATGCTTAAGCCTCGATACGTTGTCGGTGCCATTGCACTCGACCAGTGAGCTATTACGCACTCTTTAAATGATGGCTGCTTCTAAGCCAACATCCTGGCTGTTTGGGCGCATTGACCCCCTTTGACACTGAGCATCGATTTGGAGACCTTAGCCGATGGTCTGGGCTGTTTCCCTTTTGACGACGAAGCTTAGCCCCCGCCGTCTCACTCGCGATAAACACGTAGTGGCATTCGGAGTTTGAGTAGGGTTGGTAACCCGCACAGGGCCCCTAGCCTATCCAGTGCTCTACCTCCACCACGCTCTTGGTCGCGGCTGTACCTCAATACATTTCGGGGAGAACCAGCTATCTCCGTGTTCGATTAGCATTTCACCCCTACCCACAAGTCATCCCCCAGTTTTGCAACACTGGTGGGTTCGAGCCTCGACGGACTGTTACATCCGCTTCACTCTGCTCATGGGTAGCTCACACGGTTTCGGGTCGCATCGCCGCTACATACACGCCTGTTTGAGACTCGGTTGCCCTCTGGCTCCCCAGCTTTAGCGCTGGTTAACCTGCAACGTGCGATGCACTCGCCGGATCATTCTACAAAAGGCACGCCATCAGCCCTTGGTTCCTCATGGAACAGTGGCCTCTGACTGCTTGTGAGTACGTGGTTTCAGGGACTCTTTCATCCCCCTCTCGGGGTACTTTTCACCTTTCCCTCACGGTACTTGTTCGCTATCGGTCGCTGAAGTTCTTTAGCCTTGGAGGGTGGTCCCCCCAGCTTCCCACAAGATTGCACGTGTCTCGTGGTACTCAGGATCCTCCCCACACCCTTCTCCTCGTCCTCTACGGGACTCTCACCCCCTCTGGTGGCACGTTCCAATGCCTTCGAGTAAGGAAAAGTGTGCTGATGGAAGTCCTACAACCCCGCCTATTCACGAGGAATAGATGGTTTGGGCTCCTCCCGGTTCGCTCGCCACTACTACGGGAATCTCGGTTGATTTCTCTTACGCAGGCTACTGAGATGTTTCAGTTCACCCACGATCCTCCATATCGCCTATGTGTTCAGCGATAGGTCTCCAGACATGACTCTGGAGGGGTTGCCCCATTCGGATTCTCAGGGCTCATCGCTTGGATGCAGCTCCCCCTGAATGTTTCGCCGGTCTCCGCGTCCTTCATCGGTCTTCAGCGCCAAGGCATCCACCTCGTACTCTGTTTCGCTTGTTCTGCCTTGTCTGCTTCTTCTTGTGTTAACCCTTGTTGTATGGGATCTCGGTCTTCTCTCTTCACTGTCACGAGCGTGATATGACTCACGTCACGGTTGAACACTTGCATGCCAACGTGCTCGCTCAGCAAAATTGAAGGATACTTCTTTGGTTGTTCAGGTACAATGCGGGCTTCGGAACTGGAAAAAACCAGCGGCCGAACCGCTCAAGAGTGGAAGCAGGGTATCAACGGACAGGTCGTTCCTGTTCGACCTGAGAGTGCAGTATCACGAGGATACTGATGACTCCCTAGAAAGGAGGTGATCCAGCCGCACCTTCCGGTACAGCTACCTTGTTACGACTTCACCCCAATCACCGACCCCACCCTCGACGCCTGCCTCTCCGAAGAGTTAGCCTGGCGGCTTCAGGTGTTGCCGACTTTCGTGGTGTGACGGGCGGTGTGTACAAGACCCGGGAACGTATTCACCGTAGTGTGCTGACCTACGGTTACTAGCAACTCCACCTTCATGCAGGCGAGTTTCAGCCTGCAATCTGAACTGAGACCAGGTTTTTGAGCTTGGCTCCCCCTCGCGGGTTGGCATCCCTTTGTTTCTGGCCATTGTAGCGTGTGTGTCGCCCAAGTCGTAAGGGCCGTGCTGACTTGACGTCATCCCCGCCTTCCTCCCGTGAGGGCAGTTCCGCCTAGAAGTTGTAATAGGCAGTAGGGGTTGCGCTCGTTGCGGGACTTAACCCAACATCTCACGACACGAGCTGACGACAGCCATGCAGCACCTGTGCAAACGCCCCGAAGGGACAGCGCATTACCGCTGGTGCATCTGCATGTCAAGACTTGGTAAGGTTCTTCGCGTTGCATCGAATTAAACCACACGCTCCGCTGCTTGTGCGGGTCCCCGTCAATTCCTTTGAGTTTTAATCTTGCGACCGTACTCCCCAGGCGGACCACTTATTGCGTTTGCGACGGCACGGAAGGGGTCGATACCTCCCACACCTAGTGGTCATCGTTTACGGCTAGGACTACCAGGGTATCTAATCCTGTTCGCTCCCCTAGCTTTCGCACCTGAGCGTCAGATGCTTCCCAGGACACTGCCTTCGCCATTGGTGTTCCTCCGGATCTCTACGCATTTCACCACTCCACCCGGAATTCCGTGTCCCTCTGAAGCCCTCAAGTCTCGCCGTTTCCGAAGACCTTTCCCAGTTGAGCCGGGAACTGTCACTCCAGACGTACGAAACCGCCTGCGTGCGCTTTACGCCCAGTAACTCCGGACAACGCTCGCCCCCTACGTATTACCGCGGCTGCTGGCACGTAGTTAGCCGGGGCTTATTCCTTGGGTACCGTCCTTGCTCGTCCCCAAGAAAAGCAGTTTACACTCCGAAAAGCGTCCTCCTGCACGCGGCGTTGCTCGTTCAGGGTTGCCCCCATTGACGAAAATTCCTCACTGCTGCCCCCCGTAGGAGTCTGGGCCGTTCTCAATCCCAGTGTGGCTGACCATCCTCTCAGACCAGCTACCGATCGTGGCCTTGGTGAGCTCTTACCTCACCAACAAGCTAATCGGCCACAGGCCCATCCCAAGGCGCCCTTGCGAGCTTTGTTCCCGGAGGAACATATGCGGTATTGTCGGCGATTTCTCGCCGGTATTCCTCACCTCGGGGCAGGTACCCATGTGTTACTCACCCGTCCGCCACTCCCTCTCTTGCGAGAGGGCGTTCGACTTGCATGTGTTAGGCACGCCGCCAGCGTTTATCCTGAGCCAGGATCAAACTCGCCATTCAAGTGATGAATGTATCTCACAGACACCAACAGGTATCTGTAATGATCATGTAGTTTGCGTCCAGGCTAGAAGCACGTTGTCGTTACTTCATTGCTTTGTTCGCAGAATTGACAGGAACGGTGTTCTTCACGATTGAGCGGTGCTCAATCAACGAAGTTCCGTTGTACTTCTGCATTCCACTCTTCAGTTGTTCAGGGTACTCTGGTTCGTTCTTCTTTTGCTTGAACCGCAACCCGGCAAACCCATGGGCTTGCACTTGTGCCTTAGAGACAATTATAGAAACCAGTGATCTTCTCTCATCGAATGAGGCGTGATCCCCGGATTCTTTAGTTTCTGGGAAACTTTCTCGACGTCGTTACCGTCGAGGTTTTCGTCTCTGTATCGGCGACATGTGGTATTATGCCATAGCCTTCCAGCATTGTCAATAGTTTTTTTGAGTAATTTTATGTTTTTGTAAAATTTCAAAAAAACGAAAAGAAAGTTTTTTTCTAGTGCATTGCTCCGGCGTAGGCCGTGAAGAGGAAAACCAGTCCCGCGGCCAGGAGGCTGCATATGACAAGCAATACAAAGAGGGTAGCTTTAGGATCTCTTATAAGTTTACTCATGCTCTATCCTTCCTTTACCACACTAAGTGGTGAATTCACAATATCTATAGGGTCCATGCTGGCATGGACTGCGAGCGAAGCGATCTGCTTGCGCTCGGGTTCGGCCTGCGGGCCTCGGCAGTCCATGCCAGCATGGACCCTACATCGACGAACTACGTGAATCTACCACTAAGCTACTCTTCGTGGCACGAGCAATAGTTATGCTATTTGCCAATGCAAAATTCACTGAAGATACGGTCTAGCAAGTCTTCGCTGGCCGTCTCGCCTGTGACTTCGCCCAAGGCATCATAGGCAGCTCTTAAATCGATGGAGACAAAGTCCAGTGGCACTTCCTGGCCTAAAGAAAGGATAGCGGCGTTCAGGTGTTCCGCGCCCCTGCGCAACGCTTCCTGGTGGCGTGCACTGGTGATGAGAACGCTCTCATTGCCACTCACGTTACCAGCTTGCACCAGTTCGGCCAGCGTATTCTCTAGCGTCTCCAGTCCCTCGCCCGTCAGTGTGGAGGTCTGCACCAGGGAGGCATCCTGCCAGAAAGACTGGATGGCGGCGACATCAATTACCTGCTCACAATCAGCCTTGTTAATGACAACGACTACCGGACGCCTGGCTGCCTGTCCCTCACGCTTTTCACCATAACCCATGGCTCGCAGCTCTTGAACCACCTGCCAATCCTGCTCAGTTAAAGCGGTTGCGCCATCAAAGACATGCAGGATGACATCCGCGGTTTCCGCGGCCAGGCGACTCCGCTGGACTCCAAGCTGCTCTACCGGGTCCTGGGTAGGCGTAATGCCCGCCGTGTCGATCAGGTGGAGGGGAATACCGCGTAAGTTCGCGATCTCTTCTACGGTATCACGCGTTGTACCGGCAATGGGGGTCACGATGGCGCGTTCAATTCTCAGCAACGCATTGAGCAGACTCGATTTTCCCACATTGGGACGACCGATAATGGCGGTGCGCAGTCCCTGGCGATAGAGTCGTCCCTGCTCAGAGCCGGCCAGCAACCTGGCGATTTGCCGTTGCGCTTCTTCGATAAAAGGGAGCAACTCTTCGGTCTGTGGAGTAGGAATATCATCTTCCGGAAAATCAATACTGGCCTCGATGCGCGCGATGGCTCCAAGCATAGAGGTACGCGCCTGCTCCACCTGGTCTGAGAGCTTGCCACGTAGTTGCTGCATGGCGAGGCGTTGCCCCACTTCAGTCTGTGAGCCAATCAGGTCCATCACGGCTTCAGCCTGGGCCAGGTCCAGTCGCCCATTGAGAAAGGCGCGTAAGGTGAACTCACCAGGGTTGGCCATGCGTGCCCCCTGAGCCAGTACAGCCCGCAGGATACGTCTGAGGATCAATGGACCACCATGTCCTTGAATCTCGACGATATCCTCACAGGTGTACGTGTGCGGGGCACGCATAAAGGCGACCAGGACCTCGTCTAGAATTTCCTGGGTCGCTGGATCTATAATTACTCTATATGTAAGCTGATGTGTTGGTGGCACAGGTGGAATACCTTCCCTGGATGGCCTGCGCAACAAGGGCGCAACAAGGCTAAAGGCGTCGCTCCCACTTACGCGAATAATACCAACACCACCCACCCCTTGAGGGGTGGCAATAGCGGCAATTGTGTCGTTCTGCATGGCAGGATTATACCCCACCCCTCATACGCTCGCAAGCAGCCCCTAACTATAGAGTAATGCGCTCTGGATGCGTGTAAATATTCATAGAGTGACCGCGCAAGAAGCCTACCAGCGTCATGTTACTCTTTTCGGCCAGATCAACAGCCAGGCTTGAGGGAGCTGAGATAGCTATCACATAGGGGATACGCGCCTGGAGGGCTTTCTGGATTATTTCAAATGAGGTGCGCCCGCTGACCAGGAGGAGGTTCTCGCGATATGGCAAGCCTTTATGTAAGAGTCCATGTCCGATCAATTTGTCTACCGCATTATGCCGTCCAATATCTTCGCGCAAGAGCTGAAGTTCGCCACAAAGCGAGAAGAGGCCAGCGGCATGCAGACCTCCCGTATGACTGAAGACCGCCTGTTGCTCGCGCAACGCCTGCGCGAGCATATATAACGTCTTGGCAGAAACTTGTAGGGTGTCTTGCTCTAGAGGTGGAGCGTCTTGCAACAGGGAGGCGATGCTGTTCTTTCCACAGAGACCACAGCTAGATGAGACGGCGAAATGGCGCTCAAAACTTACGCCACCTGGCAGGCCACAACTGGTCTCACTTGCAGCATTACCTGGCTGGCATAGACGCACATTGATGACGTTCTCCAGTGGCAGGCCATCGCTATCTACCGCGCTTTCAATGCCTTCAATATCATCAGTGGTAGAGAGTATACCTTCATTAAAGAGAAAGCCCAGGGCCAGCTCTCTATCATGTCCAGGAGTACGCATAATCACGGCCAGGCTCTCGCCATTGATCTGGACCTCAAAGGGCTCCTCTACTGCCAGAACATCTTCGCGCTCATGGTGCTCCGTCTCCTGCCAGTGATTGACTGTTGTTTGTACGATGCGCTCTGGATCCAGCTCCGAACGCCACAAATCACGCTGCGTACTCACTTCTCTCTCCACTCTTCATGGAACTAATAACGCCAGCGGCGCCCCTGTTTCTCCGTATCCCGGCTATCAAAGGCCTGGTATTCCGCGGTCATGCGTGCCTGCTGGCTCTGTTCCCGTACACGTCTGCGAAAATAGTATTTGCAGGCTCCCGGGCGCACAGGATCGGGCGGCTCAATGGCAGCCAGGCCCCATCCCTCCTGCTCCAACCAGCGCCAGGCCTCGTACTCATCATCGAAGTCACGTACTACATCGCCCGCGACAGTAAAGACCATGGTTCCCAGAAGATATCTATGCTCCCAGTGTATCATATCTTTCCTCTCTATCTAGCATGCATATCAACGCTTTATTGGTGTTAAGAATACCTGCTTTTGGCGTTTTCTTCAGGTTCTACTAGGAGAATAAACGCTTGTCTTTTTCTGTTCCGCATATGCTTTTTCGCGCCTACGGCGCTCACAGAGAGTAGATGGCCGTGTTGGTGGGCGTTCGCCCACCAACACGGCCATCTACTCTTAACAGGTGATTAACTCTTCGAGGTCAAGGTTGGTGGGTGAGAATGGCGGCCGCATGGCCGCCATTCTCACCCACCAACCTTGACCCGACTACATTGACGCTTTATGTGTGGAGTGCTAGGATAGGCTCAAAGTATGAATCCAGTCCAAGTCAGGTAAGGGAACTGCTATGCATCATTATGTTCGCATGGGCAACGAACTGTTGCGTAAACGTGGCTATCGCCTCACGCCTCAACGTCATATGATTCTGAGTGTGATTCAGGATGCCGATGCCCATTTGCGCGTCGAGGAAATAGCCCAGCGCGTCCAGGAGCGCAATCCCTATGTCAGCCTCTCGACAATCTATCGCACACTGGAGCTATTGCAAAAATTGGGCTTGATTCGCTCCGCCCACTTACCAGGCGGACAACTCTATTATGAGGCGGTCCAGGACCATATTCATCATCACCACCTCGTCTGTCGCCAGTGTCAACATACCATTCACCTGGATACGGCTCTCCTGGGAGATCTACACGAAAAACTGGCGCATATGTATGGCTTCCACGAGGTTACCCTTGATCTACTGGCCTCCGGTTACTGTGATGCATGCTTAAAACAGCTTACTCAAGAAGAACAGCATCCTCAATCACAACTCTAGCCATTTATCAACGCATCTTAAACAGAGAGAAGAGGCTTTCAGCCGAAGCAGCTTCTCACGGTACTCAACAGCAGATGCGACCAATGAACTCAACCGTCCCTTGTTTACCCAGCTATAACAAGGTTGCTATTGAACGAGGAGGTGGATGGGTTTGTTATGGTAACAGTTCAGGTTTCGCTACGGTTGGGTGGGATTCAGGTGAGTTGCGCTCAGATTCCTGGTCCGGTTATATCACCTTTTTAAATAGAAGCCCGGTTTACTTCTGCGATCACCAGGACCTTAAACTTGCATATCTCTATGTTGACCAAATTTATCTTTCTCCTACCCGCGCATCGTGGTGTTAATTAGGAGAGCAAGCTGAGTCAGTAGTGTTATAAAATAAGCGCAGTAAAATGATGCTCATTTTACTGCGCTTATTTAGAGATAAGCTCTTCTTTTATCACCTACTCCTTTAGTCATATCACCTAACCAACTGATACAGTAGATTTCACCATAAGCAGCGTTCTATTTCGCCTAAAATTTACTGAAGTAGGCGGTTAGTGTAGCAGTATCCACCTGGTGGAGGGGGTGGCAGGTCCGCCTTTACCAGGCCCTGATCAAAGATATCGTTATAGGTGGCGGTAATTACGGGGCCGACGGCGTCCGCGCCTTCGCCACCATTCTCTTTCATGGCGACAATCGTCAAAGTTGGCATCTTATCGGACTGTTGGTAGTTGTAAGGTGCCTGAGTAATCAACCAGCCATGAGCTGGCTTGCCATTACCAAGCTCGGCGGTACCGGTTTTGCCAATAATACCCCAGCGCGAGGTCGAGAGCATGGCACCGGGCACAAAATCATTGTTGCCAGAGCCGCATTGTACCACACCATACATGGCTTTGCGCACATCGATGGCCGTCGTCTGTTTGAGTTGGGCATCACCCAGGTTCTGAGGTGAGAAGGTCTTGACTGGCGCCTTGTCGCGTGTGGCGACCTTGCTCAAGACGGTGGGCTGCATCAACTGCCCATCATTAGCGGCGATGTTATTGATCATCGCCATCTGGAAGGGGGTCACAAAGTCAACACCCTGACCAAAGGCGTTATCCACCAAATGGTTCTCATCAAGCGTTCCATCGGCCTGGGTCACCCGGCTGACGGCAACGGGCAATTCAAAGGGAATTTTCTCCCCCACCATAAACTTCTTATTGTACGCCAGCCATGAATCAACGCCCATATCGTCACCAATCTTGGCGAAAAGGACATTGTCCGAGTGCGCGAAGCCATAGCCGGTCGAGACATTATAGTTTTTTGTAAAGGGATCGAGATTGCTAATCGATGGAGAAAGCACATGCTGGCCTAGAGTAACAGGACCATGAGTGAATTTTGGCTCATAGACCCGGTCCAACGTGGTCGTGCCTGAGTCAAGAGCCGCCATCAGAGTTGTGGCTTTATAGGTTGAACCTGGTACATACTGGCCCTGGGTGGGACGGAAGACCAGGGGTCGCTCTGGATCATTGACCATCTGGTTGTAGTAGGAGAGGCTGGCATGAGTAAGCGTCTGCGCCATTTTGTTGGGATCATAGCCCGGGCTGCTATATATGGCCAGGACCTCGCCTGTATGGGGATCCATAACCATAGCAGAGCCACGATTGGTGGGAAACGAATTGACGCCATCGAAGGGGGCATGCAGGGCAAAATTCTTGACCAGAATGCGCTGGATACGCACATCTATCGTGAGATAGATATCATCGCCCACAGGCGAGCGGTGCAGCGTCTTATTTACCTGGTTATCTAACGACGTCATCCCGACGCGCCCGGAGAGATAGTCGTCAAATTTGGCTTCCAGTCCGGTCGCCAGGAAGTATGGCCCGGGATAGTAGCCAATCAAGCCCGCGAGCGAGGGTTCGTAGTAATGGCGTACGAAGCCACCACAGGCATCTGGATCCGGCTGTGAGTCGGCCAAAAGGACGCCGTTGCGATCAAAAATGCGTCCGCGCTGTGGCACGCTGGTACTCATACAGCTACGCAAATTGCGCGGGTTGGAGGTCACCTGGTCGGCGACCGCGACCTGCCAGTACACCAGGCCTGCGCTCATAGCCAGAAACAAGACCAGGAACAATTGCGTGATACGGCGAATACCGTTGCTTATGTTCATCTAATAAATCGGCTTTGTGGAGATCCCTGGCTTGAGCCATGGGGAGGAAACAAAACCGCTCCTTTTTTACTTGGAGGGAACCAGCCAACTGCGCCATGCGACCCATGTTTTGACGTTGCACGCAGCAGGCTTGGCTCTCTGAGTGAGGCGTTTGTTGGTTCGATACGCATGTAAGCTCATCGTTTGCTTTTTCCGATCAAAGCCACCCACAGTACAGAGGCCATAGGTGGCGTGATGCACCAGTGTTCCACGCTTCAATCCAAGCGAACGCGTGCCCCCATAGGGCTTGCGTTCACCACCTTTTGAGGCTTGCAACCGATGGAGTTGGCGACGATGCAAGACTGCTCCAAGCACATACCAGAGTCGTTGGCAGGTGGGTGTTGTCGCTCCACTGACCGAAGCCGCCAAGACCCAACTATCCACCGCATGGGAATCAAAGCTTTGTTTGTCCTTCTGCTTGGTTTTCTTGAGGCCATACTGCTCCCGTAAGTGCTTGGTTTCCCATCCTTGTTTGAGATACACCTGCAAGCCCATGCCAGTGAGCAACCGATACAAATGTTCTTTGCCAACCTGCACAGGACTAAATGAGAGGTTCCATTTGCCACCTTTCCCATTCCTGGTTGCAGCTTGTACATCTTCCACCACCACATCGGTAAGCGGAAGGGTGCTTTTCAGATGAGCTACAATACGCGCTTTGGCTTCCCATCGGCTGCGGGTGGAGGGCGGGATGCGCTTTTTGCGATTCAGGCGATTGCTGAAGCGCTTGGGGCGACGCCATTTGCGCTGCCGACGTGCCCGACGCATGGTTCTGCGGGTTCCCATAGCATCTTTCACATGCGTCGGCGCTTCTACCATCAGATTGAGCACCGTATCGCGGGTTCCAACCACACTGAACCCTTCAAATGTGGCACCAGGATCAATCCCAACCACAAGCGGCTGATTGTCAGGTTCTTGCTCGTAGCACAATTGGACAAAGAAGATGCCAAGCCGATTGCGCTTTGGTCGAGCGTTGCCACTCTTGAATAACTGTCGTGCTTTGGCAGGCGTGCAAGGCATTAATGCCACTCCACGACTATCGACAACAGGGATTCGCATACGAGAAAGGATTTCCTTTCACTCCTGGTCGAAGCCAGGGTAATATTCCCCTTCGTGAGAGCGAGGACGGGCTTAACCCCGAAGGGTGTCAGCTTGGGCGCAGCTAGAAGTAGTTCAAGCGAGGGGGGTACTCGAACGTTCTTGAAAACTAGCCCATCCCGCGACTGTCCCCCGAAGGGGACCCACTAGACATGACTTGCGTTGTCGTAGCCCTTTGACAAGCCCCTGCCGCAGAGGCATGGGGTTCATGACTCATATCCTCAAATGTGCAAACAGCGTTCGCGACTGCCCTTTTTCTTTATCGCATGGTGCTCTGTTCTTAATTCCGAAATCCAACCCTCATTCGGGGCGCGGCGTCACTTTCGTGACTAGCACTCCGCGCTCAGGATTTCGGGGAAGCAGTATACGTATTTATAGGAATGTATCATTCTTACACACTATTTTGCAATGTTGTGGGTAATTGTGGCGATACCTCTATTAATATAAACGTTTCTACGCCCGATAATGGCGCAGCATTTCCTCCATGCTGTCGCCACCATACTTCTCCAGCATAGCCTCGGTCAAGACGGCGGTCAGCATAGCCTCGCCGACAACGCCAGCCGCGGGAACGACGCAGACATCACTACGCTCGTAGCGGCTCTGATCAATGTTCTCGCCGGTCGCCAGGTCGACCGAGGGCAGGGGATGCGCAAGGCTAGGAATGGGCTTGACACCAACGCGGGCAACGATAGGCTCGCCGTTGGAGATACCTCCCTCGATGCCACCCGCGTTATTCGTCAGGTGCGACCAGGCTCCTTCAGACGAGCGGCGCAAGACGTCATGGACCTGGGAACCAGTCTTACGCGTCGCGCCAAAGCCCGCGCCAATTTCAACGCCCTTGGTCGAGGGAATACTCATCAGAGCCATGCCAATGCGAGTGCTCAAGCGGCGATCCCACTGGCTGTAGCTTCCCAGGCCAATGGGTACTCCGAAGGCGACAACCTCAAATACACCACCACAGGTATCGCCCGCGCGCTTGGCCTCCAGAATACGCGCGATCATCTTCTCGGTCAGTTCTGGGCTCGCGCAGCGCATTGGCGAGGCTTCAACCGCCTCCCACATCTCAGGAGAGTAGCCTTCAGGTGTCAGCGCGCGCTCTTCTTCATAGCCAATATCGACGACGGAGAGGACATGGCTATGGATCTCAATACCAAACTGTGCTAGAAACTGGCGGCAGAGTCCACCAATGGCGACGCGCGAGGCTGTCTCGCGTGAACTAGAACGCTCAATAATATTACGTACATCGTCCTGTCCGTATTTGATCGCCCCAGTAAAGTCGGCATGCCCTGGACGCACACGCGTGACCGTCTCCATCTCAGCCTCGACAGGAGCGGCATTCATGCGCTCTTCCCAGTTCACCCAGTCACGATTCTCGATCTGCATGGTAATGGGCGAGCCGAGGGTCTTTCCATGACGCACACCGGAGAGGAAGCGGATCTCATCCTTCTCGATCTTCATGCGCCCACCCCGGCCATAGCCTCCCTGGCGCCTGCGCAAATCAGCATCTACCAGCGCCTTCTCTACCTGCAATCCAGCGGGCAATCCTTCAACAACAATCGTCAGACAGGGACCATGCGACTCACCTGCGGTCAAAAAACGGAACATATTTTTTTAAACTCTCTTTTTTCTTTGACTTGCCTACTCAACTACGCATCTAGCTTATTTTATAGCATCTCGTTGTTCTTGAAAATGCGTCATCCCCACTTGTGCTATATACCAAAAACACTGCCAGGAGACGTTTACTCTACAAGTTAGAGCGATTTTTTCTACACCCACCCAATAAACCTGAAATCTGTCGCGGCGAGGGATGAGAGCATATTTGGCTTCAGCCAGCTACGTCCTACTTCAGATTTGCGCTATATCACAGCTCGATTACTCCTGTGTATTTCTAATGTACAGGTTTCAGCGGCATTTAAAGATATACGTTCTCTCTCTCTTAGGAGTCATTATAGCATGTTGATAGACGTGTTTGTTCGCAAAGCGACTTTACTTGTAACACAAGCCTGACTTTACAATTTATCTTTACAATATTTATTGCATTAGCGTATTGACAGAAAACATAATTGTACTTTACAATATATTTGAAAGTACCTTTTGTGTATTTATGGATAAAATTTGCAAGAACTATGTAGGAGGCAACTATGTCCCCTGAACAAACGTCAAGCAAAATTGGAAAATCGGTAGGAGAAAAATTGCGAACCGCTCGCATTGCGCAACACTTGACGCAGAGCCAGCTCGCAGCTCCTGATTTTTCTGTCAGCTACATCTCAGCCATTGAGCGTGGACAAATCCACCCTTCTTTGCGCGCCCTGGAGATCCTGGCGACTCGCCTTGGCCTCTCTTCTACACAACTTCTGCCTAACCGATCGCAGGCAGAGGATCGTGCGAATAGTCTCTTTCCACTCCCAGAACGGGAAGAAGAAGAAATCGATCTCGCATTTATAGAGATCAATGTCTCTTTGCATGAAGGAAATACCGCCCATGCACTCGCACAACTCAATCGTATTCCCTTAAAGCGCCTCAAACGTCCCCAGTTCTTGCGCCATCGGTTCCTTACAGGTTGGTCACACTTCAAAAATGCTCAATTCCAGCAAGCCGAGTATGTATTTAATGAAGCCTTGCAAATCGCAAAAGAACTCAACGATCATTACTTGACGCTACGCATACTCTACCTGCTTGCTCTCGCTTACAATACCATGCGTAACTACAGCCAGGCGCTCCTCTCCTTTCAACGTTGCCTCAACGTCCTGGAAACATCATCCATTCCTGTTGATCCCTTCTTTGCAACACAGTTACACATGCAGATAGGACAATATTACACCCAGCAAGAGAACCTGGATCTAGCCATTGACGCCTTCCGTAAAGCCCTTGATGCCATCGGCCCTGAGATCAACTCCTCTCAGAATCATGGAGCCTACCTCGACATCATTCGCCATCACAGCATCAGTAAAGAGTATGATCTTGCTACTCTTTACGCTTTTAAGAGCCTCTATCTCACAAACCAGGCCCAACTTGCTCAACTGAGAAGCGAAGTGTACTACTATCTGGGCCAAGCAATACTCAAAAACGATTCGGAGCAGGCTCGCTCATTTCTGGACAATGTGCTTCAACAAGAAGAACGCCTCCGCGCGCTCGACCCACTCTCGCTCGCAAGCCTCTACATTACTAATGCCTCCTGGTACTTTGCCCAGCAAGACTATGAGCAGGCTTACGCCTTTGCCCAGAAGAGCAAGGCGCTCGCTGATGAATTTGAAGACAATATCATCGGTGCGGAGACCTATATTGTTCTTGGGCGCATCGCTTATGCCCAGGGGAAACAGGCTCGGGGCGATGAAGACTTCATCAAGGGCCTGCATATTCTTGAACACCTGGAACGCCACGAAGAACTGGCCAATGAATCTGTGCATTACGCGCAACTGCTTGAGGAGAATGGCAAGGAACGCGAAGCCTTCGCCTACTTCCGCCGCGCTTTCCAGAGCCGCCAAAAGGTTGGCAAGTAAGCTAGTAGGTGGTGTAGTACAGCGGCCGCGTACGCCAGTAGCGAACAACTATACCACACCACCTACTAGCCAGAATCTTCTTTTGTGAGAGTGACAAGCACTACAAAGGTACGTTATACTGGAGGGCACAAAAGGAGGTCGCTTTATGTCTTCGCCAATCGATAAACCACAGCAACTGACACACCTGGACGAACAGGGCAATATCCACATGGTCGATGTGACCACCCGTCCCGATACGATGCGAGAGGCCATCGCCAAGGGACGCATACGCATGCAGCCCGAAACCGTCCGCTTAATTGAACACAACCAGGTCTCGAAAGGGAGCGTCCTGGAGACCGCAAAGATCGCGGGCATCATGGCCGCCAAGCAGACTCCACAGCTCATTCCGCTCTGCCATCCCCTGCCAATGACGCATATTGATCTCCATTTTCTCCTTGATAGTGAGCAGGGATGTATCTCGATTGAGGGGCGCACCCGCACAACCTATAAAACAGGTGTCGATGTTGAAGCACTCACCGCCGTTACTGTAGCCGCCCTGACGATCTATGATATGTGTAAAGGACTCGATACCACAATTACCCTGGAGCAGGCCTATGTCTCACAGAAAAGCGGCGGCAAAAGCGGCACCGTCTCCTTTACGCCAGAGCAACGGAGTTAGCACCTCAGCTCACTATGCGCTTACGCGTACTTCTAATAAGAGAAAGAGTGTCTCCAGCAGGTTATGCTCCTCTGGATCACTTAAGTTAAGATCTGTTTCGCCCAATGTCATCACCAGGGAACCCTGGGCATCGACGGGCTGTTCGCTACGAATGGCGAGCGGGTTGCCTCCACGCCAACGCACAGGCTCGATGAGGGAGCCAAGGGGGACAGTAATGAGGAGACGTTGGCCATAAGTTTGTGGGTCGAGGTGCTGTAAATGCAACTCAAGAGTACGCTCACGCTGGGTAATTGAGCCATGTAAACCCCTGGCCTGCAAGTGGATTACTGGCTGCTCAAGAGAGCGGCTGAGCACGTCGGCCCGGCGTACCGTTTTGCCGCGTGCGCCAGCTCCCGTGAGAGTAGGAGTATACTGGTACACCTGTGCACCCGAGCCGGGCGGGACCGCTGGTCCTTGCGCAAGGGTAGCCACGCGCACGAGATCCTGGGTGGCGCTCTGGCGAATGGTGCTCTGACCAATACGGGCACTCATACGCAGGGCCAGCTGGAGAAGCGCCCGCGCCGCCTCGGCATCATCCTGATGACTACGCCGCGCCTGCTTCAAGATCGCCTCCGCCTGGCTAATAAGAGTGCGACAGAGGTGACCAAGCATCCGCTGGGGAGTCACACCCGCGCCGCGATTTCCACCCAGACCATACATGGCATAGGTATCGGTTTCATGGAGGGCCGCCCCCATTGCATCATAGATCTCCAGGTATGCCTGGTGACATTCAGCACAACCAACAAGGTGGTAGAGCAGTGTGGCATAGCGCAGTGTAGCCTCTTCATCGCCACGCAGTTGCGCCAGCACAAAATCTGGCAACTGCTGATAAAAAGGCAGGTGATAGCTGCTCTCAACTTGCAGCTCCAGTAGCGCCTCAGGTCTGTGACCAGGACGCGCTCCATGCCTGGAGGCTGCTACCGGTATTCCCGCATCGCTTTTCGGCTCGCGCAGGAGTTGCAATAACCATTGGGCCAGCCGGCTTTCGCTGCCAGGGGCCATTGCGTTGTGATCAAACTGCTTGTCCATTTCTCTACTCCTCTCGAGCCTTCAATCTCTTGCTATTCCTCTTCTTCACGGTAGAAGCGGGCCAGGCGCTTCAGCTGGGCGGCTGTTACATGGATGACATCCGTGCCATCCCATTCGAGTAAGCCTTCTGTGACCAGTTGTCTCAGGGCCGTATGTATCTGCTCCGCTGTGAGATCATCATGGACAAGTGTGTGAATCGCCAGTATACTGTCCTGCTTACCGGGAGCGGAGGCCTTATATTCTATCAAACGTAACGCAACGCGTACTGTCAAATTGGTACTTTGCTGCTGCAAACAATGACGCAATTTACGGTGTGCATGGTCCTTATGCTGGCTCATATGAGGGTTAGTTTCCACAGGAGTCGATGTATCGATATGCAGCTCCTTCACAACTACCTGCAAGAGATCATCGGCACCCATCTCATGCAGTTCTTGCATGACTGCTTGAAGTTGATTGGGGGCGGCGCTGAGTACAAAGATACAGTGCTTAAGTAAATTGCGTAACTGAGCCTGAGAAGCCAGGTGTAAGGCAAGATCTTCTGGAGTAGCGAAAGGAGTCGTTCCCCAGGCCGTAACAACTGCGTCCTCAAGAGGATCTTCGTCGCTCTCTTCTCGCTCAAATTGTTCCAGCTCCGCCGCCGTATTCACCTGGAGTCGGCGCTTGCGAAGACGATCAATCGCCTTATTTCTCACGCTTCGGCTAAGAAAGGTATAGAATTGAGCATCCGTTAAGCCGTCAAGCGCCGTCTTTGGCGTTCGATCTTCTCCACCCAGGAGTCCTAAACGCACAAGCTGCTCCACGACATGGCCCACCACCGTGTCCACCTCGAAGGCATCATATTTAAGTGAACCCAGAAAGCGCTGTGCATTACGATGCAAATAGGCGTAGAGAAGGGGATAGCTCTGCTCTGGTCGATACCGAAGGTCGTCTGCTGTAAATGGCATGCGGGGAACTCCTACAAAATGCCCATAAAATAGTCTTCTGCATGCTCCGCACCTCTTCGATCACAGAGCTTGCCTCTTGCATTGTACAAGGATTAGTGAGGGAACGCAACAAATTGCATCCCTCCATACATTAGATATGGAGGGATGCAATTTGCTCTATCTAGTGATCAACGTAATAGGGTGACGCAGTCATCCGCACCCCTGTTTACTCCAGGTCGCCACGCTTACCCAGGCGCTGATGCTCATAGGCTTTTTTAATCGCCGACAGGCTGCGCTGAACCTCGCCGCGCTCCTCAAGGAGGTTCGCGAAGCGGAAATATGCGCTCGCCGCGATCTCATGGGCATTCGAGGCATCGAGCAAATCCAGGGCCTGCGTAAAGTAGGCATCGGCTTGCGTAAAATCGCTCTTCTGATGATAGATCTGCGCCAGGGTAATCAAGGACTGCCCCTGGGTCTGGGCGTCCTCACTGGAGCGCGCAAACTCAAGTGCCTGGCTCGCCTCGCGCTGAGCCTCTTCGACCTCACCACGCTTGAGCAGGAGCTCGGCCAGGGAGGTATGACAGAGAGAGGCGGTGATCTCATCATTAAGCTCACGCTCAATGGCGATGGCCTGCCGGTACTCATTTTCCGCGCTCGTCAGGTCGTTCTTCTTCTCCAGGGCCTTGCCCAGGCGCTGGTGAGTTAGACCAACCAGGCGCTGCTCGTCGCGCATTTCATAAATGGCCAGGCTGCGCAAGGCATATTCGCGCGCCATCGCCAGTTTGCCAACCGTCTTATAATGCTGGCTGATCTCAATATACTTCCTGGCGAAGCTCTTGCTATCCCGGCTCATGGCATTGAGCATATCCAGAGCGCGATTGTAGAACTCAATCGACTTCTCCAGATCGCCCAGGCGGAAGTAGTCATTGGCCAGGTTGCTAAAGACCTCCAGGGAGAAGACGGGATCAGTAATCTGTCCATTCTCAATCGCTGTAAAGCAGCGATGATGATTCTCCATGGCCAGCGTGTAGTTGTACAGCAAGAAGTAGGCCTTGCCTAGCAGGTTGCGCGCGCGCTCGGTCAACTCGCTATCGTTGATAGCCTCGCCCTGGCCGATGGCGGCGCGTAGATCAACCACTGCTTCTTGATACTCTCTTGACCCCAGGTGGATCTGCCCACGTAGCAGGTAGAGGCGATAGACCTGCTCTGTGGTGATACGCTCGGGTTGGATAGGAACCAGGAGTTCTTCGGCCTCTAGATAGGAACCCTGCTCAACCAGAACACTGGCCTGCACCAGGTCAACGTCAACGCGCTGATCAGGGCCGGTATCAGCGGGCGAGTAGCCTACCGCGCGCGCTTCTGCCGCGCCGGCAGGAGAACCCTCTAATAAGAAGGTTAGAGGTACATCAAGGCGGCGAGCAAGAATCGACAACGCCTTGAGCGAAGGGCGGATCTTCCCGCGTTCAATCGCTGAAATATACGAAATGGAGAACTCGGGGGCGGCCAGCTGCGCTTGAGTCATGTTTAGCTTTGTGCGCACTTCTCGAATATTCGTCCCTACTCGCGCTGCAACCGCCTTCCCTACATTAGCAGTTTCGAGGGATGGCATGGAAATCGTTTCCTTTTTTTAAACCATACATGTTAACGCTTTTCACTCTCCCAGACAAAACGTCAACACATACAATCGAACCGATCTAGCGATTGCCTTACGAGTCTCACGCGATTTTTTTACTACAGCAATTCTTGTATCACTCATGGAATCTACATGAGGCTTTAGCGTAAGAGCATTGACGTAAGACAGGAATTAGCTAGATACTACTTTCTCTCTTGTAGTCTAACATACACTTATGATTTGAGTCAACCCATATTGTACTTTCATCATAGTGTTACTTCATAAAATTTTACATCGGCACATCAGAGCATAATTCAATATTTTTTGAGTTAAAAATCTCTACGTTTTCTATTCATTTTACGACCTCTGCGTATGGTTTTATGCTCGAGTTTCTATACAAATTTTCGCTACAATTTATCAGATCATTTCACAATGATTCATTCTATAGCATGCCTCCTTCTGCTTACCTTGCTCTCTTGTATGCTTGCTCTCTACAAGCCTCCCACCACCCTTACATAACTATTTACGTAGCTCCACCGAGTGCCTGCTAGAGCGGCCTATAGAAAAGAGAGAAAACCGCCTTCAGAATTGGAAAACCACGGTTTCATCCCTTTTTCCGGCTATCTCTCGCGCCCATCTTATGATACACTTGATAAATACGTGCCTGTACACACGCATGGTCTTATTTTATTTTTGCTTCCTTTTTATAGCTCAACCTTACCTATTGTTCAGGTGCAGCGTTGCGCATAACTTCAGTTTCTTGCCAGTACACAGAAAGGCTACGCGATGGAAACTATTCCTCAATTGTTTAACTATGCTGTTGAACAATACCGTAACCAACCCGTACTCCTCGAACCGACCGATGGTAATTCCATATCTATCCTCTCCTATCTCCAGGTGCGCGAACGCATGCAGCAGTTCGCGGGCTATCTTCAGAGTCAGCAGGCCCAGAAGGGTGAACGTATTATGATCTGGTCGGCGAGCCGAGCTGACTGGCTCATCGCCTATTTTGCCGCCGTTCTTCTCGGTATGGTGGTTGTTCCCGTCGACGTCAATAGCAAAGAGGATTTTATCACTCGTCTCATCGAGGCGACGGGCGCTCGTTTCTTGCTGACAACGCAGAAACAATTTGAAACTCTCCCCTCGCTTCCACTGACCTTCATTGATATAGATAATCTTCCTCAAGCCGCTTTTGATCCCTCTGCCCTCCCCACCATCGCAAAAGATGACCTGGCCTCCCTTGTCTTTACCTCCGGCACAACCGGCCAGCCCAAAGGCGTGATGCTCAGCCACTACAATATTACCTCCAATGCTCTATCAGCGGTGGAGGTGGTGGATATTCGTCCACAGGAACGGGCGCTCTCTATTCTGCCACTCTCACATATGTTTGAACTGACAATCGACCTGGCGATCTTTTATGTTGGTGCCAGCGTGACCTATGCTCGCTCCCTGGCTCCTGATACCCTCTTCAGGCTTTTCGCCTCACAGCGTATCACGCTTATGG
The DNA here is from genome assembly GCF_016587415.1 of Ktedonobacter sp. SOSP1-85. Classification (GTDB taxonomy): domain Bacteria; phylum Chloroflexota; class Ktedonobacteria; order Ktedonobacterales; family Ktedonobacteraceae; genus Ktedonobacter. The sequence goes on from NZ_BNJI01000001.1 coordinate 2,547,336, forward strand.
TCCTGGTTCCCCAGGTGCTCCAACTCTTTATGAATGGCATTGATCGCGAGGTACGACGCCAGCATAAGGAGAAAATATGGGAACGGCTCCACTCCGTGGCGGCTCTGCTCCCCTTCTCCTTGCGCCGCTATCTCTTTGGCTCGGTGCATAAGAAACTGGGTGGTCACTTCCGCTTCTTCGTCAGCGGTGGCGCCTACCTGCCGCCCGCACTAGGAAGCCGCTGGGAGAATATGGGTGTGCGCGTTCACCCAGGCTATGGTACGACCGAGTGTTCGCCCGTGGTCAGCGTCACACGCAAGCATGACCACCATATGGAGTCGGCGGGGCAGCCTCTGCCCGGCGTAGAGGTACGCATCGCTCCCGATAACGAGATCCTGGTGCGCGGCCCGAATATCACGCAAGGCTACTGGAATAATCCTGAGGCAACTGCCGCCGCTTTTGAGGGCGAGTGGTATCGCACAGGTGATCTCGGCTTCCTCGATAAGCAGAATAGACTCTATATCAAGGGACGCAAAAAGAACCTGATTGTTCTCTCCAATGGGATGAATGTCTATCCCGAGGATGTCGAAAACGCTTTTCAGGGCCATCCAGACCTTAAGGATGTTGTTATCATGGGGCTTGAGAATGAGGATCGTGGACCCGAAGTACATGCCATTCTGCTCATGGAACAGCCTGATCAGGCAAAAGCCAGGGCTGCGATTCAGCAAGCGAACAAGCGTCTGGCGAGCCATCAACAAATCAAAGGCTTTACCATCTGGCCTGAGAGCGATTTTCCTCGCACACATACACTGAAAGTGAAGCGCCAGGAGGTATTCTCGCAACTCACCACACTCAGGAAGGAACAGAAGATACACTAATATGCTCTATCTGGTCGCTACTCCGATTGGAAATTTAAATGACATTACGCTACGTGCGCTCGAAGTCTTGCGCTCAGTCGATGCTGTCGCCAGCGAGGATACGCGCAAGACCGGCATGCTGCTGAAACACTTCGAGATCTCCAAACCTCAGATCGCGTTCCACGCCTTCAATGAGCAACGCGCAGGGGAACGCATCGAAAACCTGCTACGCCAGGGTCAGTCGGTAGCAGTAGTGACAGATGCGGGCACACCCGGCATTTCGGATCCAGGCTATACGCTTGTCCAGCGAGCCGTTCAGGCCAATCTCGAGGTCACGATGATTCCAGGGCCAACCGCCTGTATTATGGCGGTTGTGCTCTCTGGTCTGCCAACTCACAGCTTTACCTTTCGCGGCTTTCCCCCTCGCAAGACTGTTGGGCGCCGCAAGTTTATGGAGGTCGATAAAGACTCACCCCATACACTGATCTTCTATGAGAGTCCTTATCGCGTGCTTGATTTTCTGAAAGATGCGCTTGAGGTCTATGGCGACCGCCCCGCCGCGCTTGCCAACGATCTGACAAAGATGTTTGAGAAAGTCGAGCGCGGCAGCCTCTCCTCTCTCATCGCGGCTACGCCCGAGAGCAAGCTTAAAGGCGAGTATATCGTGGTGATCGCAGGCAAGGGACGCGAAACCAGTAGCGGTGCTGATGCGGATGATGAGGGATAGGACGACGCTACGGGGGGCACGACGCTGCTGAAGCACGCATCTATATATGAAGGTGGGGAGTAGGACGACGCTACTGGCGTACGCGTCTACTTCCGGAAGTAGACGCGTACGCCAGTAGCGTCGTCCATTATAAGACATTGGCCGGGATATAGGTGAAGTGCAGCTCGCGTAACTCCTCGGGCGGGGACACAAGCGGCACTTCCCAGTACACCGGGCGCAAAAAGGCGCGTTCGCCCGCGAGGCGCAAGGCAGATTCCCACTCCTGTTTCATGTATGCCGAACGCGCGGCGTTACTCGACCAGAAGAGCTGAAAGATTGAGGCACTCTTGAGCTTCTGCTCTAACGCTGGTCCCTCCTGCTGCTCTCTTCGTAGCGCCTCCACTTCCCGCAGAAACGGAAGGTCCAGAGTACTCAACGCCTTGTGAATTGCTCGCGCGATGACCTCATCCTCATGACTATAAGCCAGGTAGACAGTGTGCAAGCTCTCGGTCGTCATCTGAATGCAATTTTCATATGCAGGAGGCCAGATATCTAATTCTTTTCCAGCGAACTCAAGCGGCACCTCAAGCAGGCCAAGCAAGAGTGGCCCGGCATAAAAGGCGATACTACAGGTGCGTATCTTCGCCTCTTGCTCTGGCTTGACATAGAAGCGAAAGGTAGCCCGCTGCCAATCTTTCATCCCGTTCAGCGTGATACGCCGCGGATGAAAGAAGATGCCCTCGCCTTCGGGAACAATCGTCAGGTTCATATCCGGATGGACAAGTACTTCGCCTGCATCCGCAGACTCCTCCGTATCATCCTCGATTTCGTGCAAAAGTCTCAAGGCATCCTGGCGCACCTGTTGCGCAGCATCCGGACGATGAAGATAGATAAAGAAGGCATTCCATGATCCAATACCAATCAACCGGGGAGAGAAACTCGTCAACTGCCAGGCGGCAGCCGCGCCTGGTTGCGCCACTCTGGCCTCATCCGCCTGAGATCCCATCACTCCTCGTACGGGGAGTATCACAGTGGGTATGTCTTCTATGCGAGGCATCTCAACATCGTGTAGCTCGAACACGAGGATATTGCTCCCGATACGCAGCTCAGCTCCGTGGCGCAAGATATAGGGCCGGTGGGGCGCGATTTTTATCCCATTGATATAGGTTCCATTCGCGCTATCCTCATCGGTGAGAATATATTTCCCTTGCTCAAAGCAGAGTGTAGCATGTCGACGCGATACAAGTCGGTCGCCTGAGAGAGGGATATCATTCTTAGAAGAGCGTCCAATTAACGTCACCGGCTGATCAATGCGATATGCATTGCCATGCTGTCCCTTTACACTCACACTTGCAAGTGGCTGACGTTCTCTCATAAGAGCCTCCCCTTCTTGTCCCCGCTAGGTCGCGTTTGAGGCTGGCATTGCGTGCTACACGCGAAATACAATGGCAAATAAGCAAAAAATCTTATTATATTATAACATACGCTTCTACGAGCGGTGCGCGCTCCGCCTTTCCCTGGCTTCAGGTAATGAGAGCGCGCACGCTGCTTTTCATGCCTGTATAAGGCTAGATGCCCATTACATGCACCAGTTCCTTGACGGCATCGGCCGATTTGGTGAGCTGTTCGCGCTCACTGGGGTTCAGCTCGATCTCAATGACCTTCTCCAGACCCTTTGAGCCGATTTGGGCCGGCACACCCACAAAGAGATCGTGAATGCCGTACTCACCCTGGAGGTAGACCGCGCAGGGCATGATCATCTTCTTATCCAGCATGATAGAGTCGACCATTTGCAAGACGGAGGCCGAGGGAGCATAGTAGGCGCTACCCGTGCCCAGCAGCTTCACAATTTCAGCGCCACCATCGCGGGTGCGTTGTACAATCTCTTCAATACGCTCGGGCGAGATAAGCTGCGAGATGGGTACGCCCGCGACTGTACACATACGTGCAAGCGGAACCATGGTGTCGCCATGCCCACCCAGGACATAGGCCTGAACATCGCGTACCGAGGCTCCAACCTCTTGTGCGATAAAGGTGCGGAAGCGCGCGGTATCCAGCACACCTGCCATGCCAAGCACACGCTCACGTGGGAAACCGCTGACCTTGAGCGAGATCTGCGCCATGGCATCGAGAGGATTAGTCACACAGATAATGATACAGTCGGGTGAATATTTGACCACTTGCTCGGTAACCTGCGAGACGATCTCCTGATTCTTTTTCACCAGGTCGTCACGCGTCATTCCGGGCTTACGTGGGAAACCAGAGGTGATAACGACGATATCGGAACCGACGGTATCGGCGTAATCGTTGGTACCAGTTACCTGTGTATCAAATCCAAGCACAGGTCCGGCCTGCATGATGTCAAGCGCCTTTCCCTGTGGCATATTAGGTACGATGTCAAACATGACTACATCAGCGTAGTCACGCTCTGCCAGGCGCTGGACAAGAGTGCTGCCTACAAAGCCGGCTCCTACGACGGTGATTTTTCTTCGCATTGACGCGTCCTTTCAAAACTCTCTCTTCGGAACACCCGAGCCCTGCGCGCTCAGGTGTTCCGAAGAGAGAGTAAACCAGTATTCTACTTTCTCTTTATTGTATGCCCTGGCGCATCCTTATGGCAATTCTCCGCCATCTATGAATTTTTAAACTGTTCAGCTTGCAAAAAGGTGCGCGTCTGCTCCACCTCTTCTGCACAGAGAGGACAGACACGGAGGTGGCCTTCAGTCTCGTCTGCGCGCGTTTTCTCCAGCAAACCAGCACAATAATAACTCAGGGTCTCACTGGAGGGGCAGTCAAATCTATAGAGCTTCTGCACCAGGCTAGCATTTAAACGTTGATACACTGCCACTTTCTCCTGACACCGCTCGCAGCAAGCAATATGATGAGTCAGGTCGTCACTGAATGGCTCCCCCGCTACCGCTCGCTGCACGATTTCTTCTTCTTGTGGACACGGCACACCAGGTCCACGCTGCATCTTGCCACCTCGTTTCTGGCTCTCTCCCTGGTCCCAGGCTATCAAGTGCGACTTTATAAAAACCATCATATACTCCCTTGCTCCTATGCTTTATTGTGCATAGGCGTACAAAATGAACGTTCACACTCGCCAAAATCCGCATGGCACATCCTGGTAAAGATACGTTTGTATCGATGCTTCTGGTTCAGAACAAAAAACTTTCTGAGAAGCCCAGTTTTTCCTTTTGCCCTCTTGACAACGCAACCATGTTACGGTATCATACTGACGTCAAGAGCGTCAGAGCTTTGGCAAAGAGATTGGGGTATCGTTCAATGGTAGGACGGCTGACTCTGGATCAGTTAATTGGGGTTCGAGTCCCTGTACCCCAGCCATCAGGAGAGGTGAATCACCTCTCCTCCTCTTTGACTCTTAGCTTCTACACACACCGACACATTGGGGTATCGTTCAATGGTAGGACGGCTGACTCTGGATCAGTTAATTGGGGTTCGAGTCCCTGTACCCCAGCCATCAGGAGAGGTGAATCACCTCTCCTTTTTTCTTGCCCTTCTCCACCTGGCTCACACTCCCTCTGCTACAATGGCTTGTATAGTGGTATTCTTACTGTTTGTTCAGCCTTTATTGAGGGAGAACTCTGCTCTATGGCCAAAGATGCACCCGAACTTCCAGATAGGCAACCAGGCCTCACCCAGAGACAACGTTGGCAGAAGTGGGCCACCAGGCGCGATATTCCGCTAACCTACCTGGCCTGGAGCGTCTTCATTATCCTCGTCTTCTGGCTGGCATCACACATCACAAAGGCTTTGCTGATGCTAGCGATTGCCGCTCTCTTTGCCTTTGCCCTTGCCCCTCTGGTAAAACTACTTCAGCGCGTCATGCCACGTACCGTGGCGATCCTGGTTGTCTATTTAATCGTGCTTTCAGCGTTTAGCCTGCTCGGCTATATTACCTTGCGCGCAACGATTACACAAACGCATGACCTGCTGCGCTACATGCAAAGCCTGACCGAGCGACATGGAGGCCAGCCAACACAGCTAGAACGTTCCCTGGGAAACTTTGGCATCACACGTGCACAAATAAACGAGGGCCGGCAATTTCTACTCACACGTGGCGAGGAGTTTACCCGCGACGCCATTCCCTTTCTACGCAGTTTCCTTGAATTTCTTATCGATACCATTATCGTTGCCATTTTAAGCATCTATCTGCTCATTGATGGCACACGCGTGATTCAATGGTTGCGTCGCAATACCCCCCAGGCCGCACGCGCCAACTTCTTGTTGGATACTCTGCAACGCGTGGTTGGCGGCTATATACGTGGACAATTTATCCTGGCTCTGCTGATCTCGGTACTGGTTGGCCTGGGCATGGGCTTCATTTTTCACCTGCCCTATGCCTTCCTCCTGGGTATACTGGCTTTTATTATGGCTTTCATTCCAGTCCTTGGCACCTTTATTTCAGGTGCGGTCTGCATCCTCATTGCGTTAACCCAGTCCTGGGTTACAGCCCTCCTTGTCCTGGTATACTTTGTCTTCATACACGTTATCGAGGGCGAGGTGGTGGGTCCCCGTATAGTCGGCAAGTCTGTTGGACTTCATCCTATTGTCTCGCTCTTCGCGCTGGTCGCCGGTGGCGAGCTCTTTGGCATCTGGGGTACGCTCTTTGCCTCACCCATAGCCGGCGTCCTGCAAACCATCATTATCGTCCTGTGGGGCGAGTGGCGCACGCGCCATCCCGATCAGTTTGCTCAGACCAAAGAACAGGTTAAAGAAGCAGCTACAGGAGAATAGCGTCCGAATAAAAAAGATGGTGAGGGGTATTATGCCTCTCGCCATCTTTTTTAACCAAACATTGCACAAACCCATTTCACTTACACATCAAACATTGTACAAATATAATAAGCGAAGCCATAAAACTCTTTTAATACAACTTTTACACCAAAATAAGCCGTTTTCCATACACAAAGATTACACATGCACAAATTAGTGAGCAGGCACACCTTGAACGCGCCCTATCATCGTGCTATATTTTGTACAGAGTTTGCATCACGCATGCATATGAGGAGGTTATACACATCATGGTGACGCCTACATCCCAGCCTGCACCTTTCGCATCTACAATCGACGCGCCTGCGATACATACCTCCACCATCCCTACTCAGGTAGAGAGGGGCAAGAGATGGAGATGATCAGTGAACTAACGCCCGAGCAGGTACAGCAAGAAATCACTGTGAGCCGTGCGCTCCAGGGCGATCAAAAAGCCTTTGAGGATATTGTGGAGCAGTATGGCAACTTGATGCTGCGTACAGCGACGCTCATTGTTGCGGATCGTGATGTGGCCGAAGACGTTGTACAGGATGCATTCATCCTTGCCTGGAACCATCTCACAGATCTGCGCAAGGTGGGTGCGCTTCGCCCCTGGCTCATGCGTATCGTTGTCAATCAATGTATCAGTTTTAAGCGGCGCCTCGCACGCAATACTGCCTTTATGCGCCAGAGACTCTTAGAGCAGGAAACAGACCTGATCGCCCAGGCAGCCGATGACTTCAAAGGAAAGATGGAACGAGACTGGGACCTGGTCCAGGCGATTAATAATCTTCCTATGAAACAGCGTGTTGTCATCGTGCTTCACTACTACAATGGAATGACACTGCCGGAGATGTCACGCTCACTCGAGACCTCCGAAAATACGTTAAAGAAGCGCATTCAGGCCGCGCTCAATAACCTGCGACGCACGTTGCGCGCCCCCGATATTCAGTCGGTAGATGCAGGCTTTGCTTACCCAGCCTCGCGCGCGGCTTTCTCTCTTGCTTAAAATATATGAAAAGAGAGAAAGCCGCCAGTGCAGGCAGAGCCGCTACCCTTAAGCCGGGAGCACGCCTCGCCAGTACTGTAGTAACTCGTCAAGGATTATATCCGCACAACGCACTTGAAAAATACGCTTGTGCGTATGCTTCTGAAGCCGGGCCAGAACGTCACTAGCGAGACAGTGGCCTGTAGCCAGGGTAACCGCCCCCCGCTCGATACCTACTGGCACACAACGATATTCATTCGCGAGCTCGTAGGGAAATAGGTGAAGCAACCTGCGAGAAGGATAGCAGATTAACTGTGGCAAATAAGGCAAAAAATATGCCTCATGCACCTCGATATGAATGATTGCATGGAGCTTCTCGCCCCCCACACGCTCTTGAATCACCATGCCACGCTCACTAAGACTGGTCTGTTCTCTCACTTCGCCACTCCTCAACATCAACATCAACTACACGCAACAAACCTTGTGCAGAGTTTTATCCTAAAAAGCAGTGTCTAGATGCATTGAGCTGTGTGGTGGCACGACGCTACTAAAGTACGCGTCTACATATCAAGGTACGGGCATCTCGTCCTAGCTATGTAGATGCGTGCCTTTAGCAGCGTCGGTCGATAACCCTAAATCAACCTTTCTGTACACTGCTCTAAAAGCACACACTCTCTCTATACATAATACTGCTTGCTACTACCATGTGCCTCACTGCCTCACATATCGACACAACTATACATTACCCTACAATGATCTATTATGGTACATAATGGTATACAAAATACACCTCTACAAGCCTTTCCCGAACTCTCTGCTACAATGAAAGAGAGTATGGGTTCTGTTTGGATACTCTGGTTTGTATTTTTTATTTTGTGGGGTTGGGATTCAATGTTGCTTTGTGGTAATGTGGTGCGGTATGGGTGGAGGGGTCATGCTCTTACCACGCTCAAATAATATTCGCTCTCATTTACAAAATATTCACCTTCCGGGTCTGCTCTCTGATCGTGAACAGGGAGGTTTCTTACTTCCAGGCTACTGGCATCTCTATGCGACTCTCTACGCGACACTCATTACATGCTGCACACAGGTGCTCATTATTCGTACGCTCGGACCCGATGACTTTGGCATCTTTGCGTTTGTGCAGTGGCTTGGCGCGTTGGTGATCCCTTTGATTGGTATAGGGGCCTCAGCACCCGCTAATCAGCATATCGCAGGCACGCAGAGTCATGAAGCCCCTCGCCTGGTAGCCGGAATCTTCTATTTTCTCTGGTGCCGCCAGTGCCGCCATATCGGCTTCTATATCCTGGCCTGCCTGATCCTTGTCACTCCTGTTGCCTGGTTCTTCCACATACCCAGTCGCTCTCTCCTTCTACTCGGCAGCCTCTCGAGTCTTCCCCTGCTCTTTAGCAATATTGCCGGGGTGACGCTACGTGGTCAGCAACGCTCAGATCTCCTACTCATGCTGCAAATTTTTGGAGCCTTTGTCAGCTTCCTCCTGGTGGTTGTCGCCCTGCACATCGATGGTGAACGGATTGGCATCTTTTTACTGGCACGCGCCATCGCGGATACTCTTACACTGGTCATGGCTATGATCTGCGTGCTACGCCTGCTACCAGTCAGCCAGGCTCATGCTCCCAGTCACCTCTTCCGCGAGCGACTGGTACGCAAGATCAGAAACTCACCGCTCTTCTTTCTCATTGATGCCATCGTCTGGCAACGTAGCGAGCTCCTTCTCCTGGCTCTCTGGTATCGCCCCGCCTACCTGGGCTTCTATGCGCTGGGCGCGCTGCTAAGTAGCTGGCTGATGAGCTTGATCCCGCTGCTTTTTTCGACCTTTCTCGCCCCACTCTGTACCCAACTGCTCCTGGTCTCACGCGCGCACTGGCTCTGTAGCTCTCCACAACAACAATTTATCCGTACGTCATGCGCGATGGCAGTCTTAGCCTTCCCGCTCTGCGGCCTTATCATGTTGCTCTGCCCCTTTCTTATTCAACTCTGCCTGGGGCCAGAGTTCCTGGAGGCAGTCGTACCGTTCCGTATCCTGCTGGTCTCCGCCGCCTTTGGGAGCGTGGCTTCGGTCAGTACAACCTACCTGGCAACCTACAAGCAGCATCCCCTACGCCTGCGCCTGGGATTATGTGCTGCCATCCTCAACATTCTGCTCGCGGTCCTGCTTACTCCCTATTGGGGTCTTTCAGGCGCGGCCATCGCCAGCGCCAGTGCACAAATTCTCTCGGCAGTGGGGTCGATACTGCTCTGCCATATTTCGCTGAAAAAGCAGGTGGCGCTAGTGCCTAAGGAGGTATGATGACACTTCACCAGTACCATTCGCCAAATACCGATGCCCATATCCAGTCGATTGCGGTCTATCACTCCCAGGGGAGGCCACAGCTACCGCGCTTGAGCATTATTCTCTGTACATATAACCGCCGCAACCTGGTTCTCTCGGCGCTCTCCAGCCTGCACCGCCAAACGTTGCCACCACACCTCTACGAGGTGATTGTGGTTGATAATGGCTCAAACGACGGGACGACGGAAGCCATACAAAACTATATGCAATCGCTCTACGATAAACGCACACCATCCGAAAAACGCTGGCAGGCACGCTGCATCTCTGAACCTCAGAATGGGCTAGCCTACGCGCGCAACACGGGACTGGCTCATGCACGTGGAGAGATTGCCGTCTTCATGGATGATGATAGCATCGCGGATGCCAACCTGCTAGAGGCACTGCTAATCGCTTATCATGAGACCAACGCGGACGCCATTGGTGGACGCGTCGATATTCGCTGGGAGGGCGATCGGCCTTATTGGCTCTCGGATGAGTTATTGGATGTCCTGGGTTATTTTTCGCCCTTTGGTTTCGAGCAGAAGCGCCTGCCAATGCCGCCTGGTCTCGCGTTTAGCAATTGCTGTTTCTCCGTAAAAATCAAATCACTGCGCAAGGTGGGTCTCTTCTCGCCCTATATTAGCAAACGCCTGCATAGTCCTACCAACTTAGATGTAGAAGAATTGTGCCAGCGCCTACGCCAGTATGACTGCCAGCTCTGGTATGAGCCACAGGCGCTGGTCTTTCATCGCGCGCCAATTGTACGTTTACAAAAAGCCTTCTTTCTAGGGCGAGCTTACTGGCAGGGGCGTGCTGAAATCCTGGCCCGCTATGCTTGTCAACCTCGCGCCGATGCGCCAGCACCCTCCACGACACGCCAGATTCTCCTGGCGGCGTTTCTGGAGTGTCTGAATATTCTCAATATGGCCTGTATCCAGCGCCCCCTGATCGTGCTTGCTCACAAGCCAACTTCGGAGTATATGATGGCGGCGATGGAGCGGGCACGGGCCGCGGGTCGACTGCGGCAGCTCATCCAGGCGCTCTACCATGCCCCTGCCGAAATCACGCTTCCCTCGGTTCTCTTTGTATATCCCAATAAAGAAGAACAGCCACGCGTTCTCGACTATTTAAAAGATGAGGTTCCCCTGGTCACGAAAAAGCGGGCCATTCCGCTCAACTGGCTCTGGCGCCATCGTGCCTATCAGCAACGCTCCATTGGCGTGGTCCATATCTACCAGCCAGGCGCTTTCAAGCTCTCCTGGCTTGCGCGACGACGCCTTCTGTTCTCGCTCTGGGTGGCGCGCCTCCTGGGTGTTACCATCGTTGCGACGGATGCGGGGGGCTGGTGGCACAATTTCCCAGGTCGGCGTGCCCGTAAATGTCTGGAGATTGAGTATACTCTTCTCTCGAGAAGTAACGCGATTCAGGCTTTCACGCGCCAGCCCCAGGACCTCTATGCCGAGAAAGAGCTGCGCCAGCGTACCTATGGCCTCTCCTATCCCGGCTCACGCGGGGCCAATCCTCCCCTTATTTTGCAAGAGCAGGCGCGTAAGCAGCTTGGCCTGACCGAACCCAATACCTTTATCTATCTCTGTCACACGCATTTGCACACTGAGAGCGAGGTCTTACAGCTCATACAGGGCTTTCAAGAGGTACAACAGGAGATGGCTAATCGCGAGCCGGAGCCTCTCCAACTGCACCTGCTCCTGGCAGGTCCTCCTGCAACCAAACGCTTCACGCGCAAGCTCAAACGCATTGCCTACGTGGATGAGCATGTTCATGTGTATCCCCAGGCGCGCGAGACTGATCTTCCGCTCTACATGGGCGCGTGCGATGTAGTGATCTTTCCTCACCGGGCGAATATCAGTGTTGGCAACCTGCACGCTGCGATCCAGGCTGCATCCTATGATCGACTGGTTATCGCGCCTACACTGCCACGCTACCAGGGGATGCTCCCTCTACACACTGGTATTTATTACCAGCCTGAAAGTCCTTCATCGCTGTCAGAGGCGCTCCAGGCTGCCACACGTCGTTACTATCATCCCACCACAGACGAACTTCAGTCCCTGGATTCTGTGATTAGCTGGCGGCGTTATGCGCAAGAGCTTATAGATCTTTATAAGAAGCTTATCTTCCATTGACATCTTATTTTAGACAACGTATGCTTGAGTTGGGGTAGTGGGGCAACTTCACTACCCCCGACATTCTTCCCTGGATGCAACCACCAGGGCTGCTCTAACGTTAGGAATTGTATGTTATTCTTGAAGAGATTCCGTATCGGCATATCTGAATTAATCTTGCTGGCCCTGGTTGTCGTGGCTATTGTCCTTCGTATTGCACTTATTTCTCTCAACTGGCCAACGACCAACAGCGATGAGAGCGTCATCGATCTAATGGCCCTGCATATCGCCTTTCGGGGCGAGCATCCCATCTTTTACTATGGGCAATCCTATCTCGGCTCTCTGGAAGCCCACCTGGCCTCTCCATTTGTTCTGTTGCTTGGCCCATCGGTCTTCACGGTACGCCTGCTTCTGATAACGCTTTTTGCGCTCTTTCTCATACTCCTGTATAACCTGACCAGTAAGCTCTATTCACGGAAACTGGCCCTCTTTAGCGTCCTGCTTCTAAGTTTTGGCTCGATTGATATGTTAATTCAAGAGCTTAAAGCCTTTGGACGCTATCCCGATATCCTGGTTTTAAGCACCTCGCTGCTGCTGCTGACCGCGCACCTGGCCCTGACCACCCCTACAGCCACGCTCACAATACGCCGCCGTCTCCTCTTCTTACTTGAGGGTATACTCTGTGGCCTGGCCGTCTGGACCGATCAAATTACCCTTCCGTTTGTGGGACTGTCCCTGTTGCTCCTGCTGGTCTTCTGCCGCAGGGAAGTCCGTGGCTGGAATCTTGTAGTCCTGCTGGCTGGCTTTCTACTGTGTATCTCGCCCATGGTGTATTACAATGTATCTATGCCTATCACGCACAATACCTTCAACGATATCATCAACGTGAATAAAGCCATGGCCGATGAGATGGCAGCCCATAATATCTCTCCCTGGCGGCGCCTGGTCGGCTCACTCCTCTTTGCCCTGCCCGCGATTACCGGCTTTAACCCCATATGCACGCCTGAGAATCTTCCTCTCTTTGGCCCGACAACGGTCGCCACTTTTACCTGTAGCATCACGCAGGGCCTCTGGTCTCTAGGCTACCTGGTGCTCTGGGGGAGCGCAACTGTGATGGCGGTGACCTCGCTCTGGCGCCACTGGCCACGCCAGGAACCACTGGCCAAGTCGCCAGCCTATCGAATGCTCGTGCTGGAGGCTCTGCGCCTGGCCTTGCTGCTCAGCGCGGGCGCGATTCTACTGCTCTATACGGTGAGCGCCTCCTCGGCGGTCAATCCTGGCCCGACGGCACGCTATCTCTTGAGCATGTGCGTCGCGCTCCCTGCCATACTCTGGCCACTCTGGCGGGGTATCCAAACGCTGGCGTTTCCAGAAAAGGGAGGCGCGCGTCTCCTCTTCTTCGCTCGCGTGGGCGCGCTCCTGCTTATCCTGGTCATGTTAGTTGTGGGGACCATTCGTACCTTCGCTGATACGCCCAACGCACAGGCCGCCTACGAGCGCCAACAAACCTTGGTGTCATACCTGCTGACACACCAGCAGACGCGTATCTATTCGGAGTACTGGACGTGCAATCGCCTGATCTTCGCATCAAATGAAAACATTCTGTGCAGCAATCTCGATTACAACCTGGAACCTGGGCAGAATCGTTATCCTGAGTATGCGACGATAGTAGGCCAGGCCCCTTCACCAACCTATGTCTTTCCGCTAACCTCCTTGCAAGCACATAATTTTGAGGCCACAAGGTACGCGTCAGATCCAACGCATTACCGGCGTGAAACGGTAGCTGGCTATGTCATCTATTCCAGGCGCTAGAAAGTGGGGGACATAGGAGAATATACCACCCATGCGCTCCACTTTCTAGCAAGCTCATAGACTTTCAGCTATAATGACAGGCAATAACATTCTCTGTCACAGGGTACCCTATCCACAAAGCAAGCCCTCATCCGTGAGGCCATCTTTACCGCATAATCCTGGGTCGTGCGCACGTGCCATCCACGTTCTTTTAAGCCAGCGGCGCAAAACCCTTGACATAAAAAAAGAAAAGGCGAGGTTCAACGTTGAAACAACCACGTTCCCATCTTGTACGCGAACTCGTAGAGATCATTGTCCTCACACTCTTGATCTTCTTTCTGATCCGCCTGGTCGTGCAAACCTACCAGGTCGATGGGCAAAGCATGGAGCCTTCACTCAATGCGAATGAGTATGTGCTCATTAACAAGGTGGCCTATATTTTTAAGGCCCCTGAGCGCGGTGATGTCATCGTCTTTCACTATCCGCGCGATCCTCGCGTCGACTATATCAAGCGCATCATTGGTCTGCCTGGAGACACGGTTCGCATAGATAGTACTCATGTCTGGGTAAATGATAAACTTCTCGATGAAAAGGCTTATATTAGTGCGCCAGTCAATCCTTTTGCTAAAATATGGAAGGTGCCACCCGGTCAATACTTTGTACTAGGCGACAATCGACCTGTGAGCGATGATTCACGCTACTGGGATTATGTTCCCAAGGCCAATATCATCGGCAAGGCCGTGCTCGTCTACTGGCCTGTTAACAGGTGGAAATTTATTAATACTCATTCCGATACCTTCGCGGGAGTTGGAAAGCAGTAATTCGTCCGTGCCTTCAAGCGCTTCACGACACGTGTAGTGGCGAATGCCATAGCGCAAACAGTTTGTTTGCCAAAGCGTTACCACTACCGTGCACTACCCCTACAGGTAACGCGAAGTGTGCCGAAGCGTTACATTGTATAAGAGGAATACAAAGGTTCTATGCGTAATCGATCTTCTTACGATCCCAATGAGGATGCTGGTGTCTATGCTCCTCCAGCCAACGCGACCAGTCGCGCCCTGACCATGGGTGTGATCTTTGGCCTGATTGGCGTTGTGCTCAACGTGATCATCAACTTTTTGAGCGTGCCCGCCTATGCGAACCAGGCTCGTGAAGCCTCCGCTGGCCCCTGGACTTATCTCGCCCTGGGCCTGGGTTGTCTCGCCCTTATCATCAATATCGTTCTTTGCTTTATCGCTGGCTTTATCACCGGCAAACGTATTATCGTGCGCCGCCCCGCCTTCTGGACTGGTGTCGTGGCCGTCGCTATCATCTATATCGCTAGCTTTCTCCTGCGCTATATCCCCGGTTATCCTGGCAATATTTCGGGGCAACAATATAGCGGCCAGGTGGCTGGCGGCATCGCGGTTGAGTTGGTGATCCTGGTCATAGGCTGTCTCTTTGGTGGTATCTTCTCACAGTGGGGCGCGATACGCGCGACCTTAAACCATCCCTACTATTATGGGGCGGAACAAGAGGAAGAGGAAGAGGAAGGGGAATAGCCTACTTTCCCCCTCACGTCTCCCCAAACATAGCCACTCGGTACTACTCCAGCCACCTGCTTAGCTATACTGTTAAGTAGAGCGTCCTATCTGTAGGGTCCATGCTGGCATGGACTCCTCCCGCGAACCAGGCGTTTCGCCCCATGAGAGAAGTCCATGCCAGCATGGACCCTACAAATATCAGAGAGGTAAAGATAAAAGCTGTGTTATGTGGAGAGGGAGTGGTGTGTTGAACCAGCGACAGTTTGTGCGAGAATGCGTCGAAATCGCCGTCTTTGTGGCAATCCTCTTTTTTGCCTTCCGTATCATCCTACAAAGCTACCAGGTGACCAGCACAAGTATGAGCCCAGCCATTGTCCAATCTTCGCTGGTGCTGGTCAATAAGCTGGCATATACCACGCATAATCCTGAACGCGGCGATGTGATTGTGTTCCGCTATCCTCGCGATACACGTATCGCCTATATGCAACGCGTCATTGGCCTGCCGGGCGATAGCATCCTTATCAATGGCGAACATATCTGGATCAACGGTCGCCAGCTCCATGAGCCATACACACGGCTTTCTTATGACAATCCCTTCGCCAAAACCTGGCAGGTTCCCTCAAACCAGTACTTTGTGCTCGGCGATAATCGCCGCACCAGTGACGACTCGCGCCTCTGGGACTTTGTTCCACGCGACTATATTATCGGCAAGGCCGCTTTTGTCTACTGGCCCCTGGACCAGTGGCAATCCGTCAATAACTTCTCCGATGCCTACCGCTAAAGAGCCCGTAGGGTCCATGCTGGCATGGACCAATACGCGTCAAGTTTAGGAGTATTGCTTACCTCCCACGCCCATGCAGGAGAAAAAAGATGTGCTTCTAAAGGGCGCACCTACCTTTTTTCTCCTGCCGGGCGTGGGGCGTTCTCTTCCCTGGGCAACAGATTTCGCTCAGCCAACAAGAGCAGCCGTCCATGCAGGAGGGGCCTGGTAGGTGCCCCCTTTAGAAGCACTACAGGCCCCTCCTGCATGGGCGGCGGACCTCCAGATGACCCAGCTACAATGCATGAGCTTTTCCCTTCACTTGATGCGTATTAGTCCATGCCAGCATGGGCCCTACGAATTCGGTGAGCGAACCACTAATGGGCAACTCTGTATAGTAATAGTGGTACGCTTTTTTGTCTATGGAAGCAAACAGTCAGACTGGAGGGTTACTATTCTATGCCGACGCCTGAACACATTCCCAGGCCTGCCTTCCGGAAAGCACGCTTCTCGCTCTCCTGCTTGCTCTGCTGGCTGCTCATGGCAATCTTTGCGCCCGCCCTCGTGGTCAGTATGATCTTACTGGTCGTGGATCAGCGGCGCAAGCGGACACGTCCCCAGGGGCATCTTACCCGCATCCCAACCTCCCCCGTCCACGTCGTCAATTCCGAGGTCAAGTTGTACACCTATGGAGAGGATCTCTACGCGGATATGCTGGCAAGCATCGAGAGCGCGCGTAAACATATCTTCATCGAGACCTTTATCTGGAAGGGTGATGCGGTGGGACGGCAATTCAGAGACGCGTTAGGTCATGCAGCGGCCCGAGGCGTCGAGGTCTATGTTATCTACGATTCTTTCGCCAATCTCGTTGTGTCACACACCTTCTTTGCCTCTTTTGCGCCACAGATTCACATGCTAGCCTATCCCTTTCTCACGCTCCCTTTCAATCCCTTAAGCCTGGCCAGCTACGCACGCGATCACCGCAAGGTCCTGGTCGTTGATAGTCACGTGGCCTTCCTGGGTGGCTATAACATTGGCAGTCTCTACGCAACACACTGGCGCGATACACATGCGCGCATCATCGGGCACGATGCCTGGGAGGTCGAGGCCACTTTTGTCGATTTCTGGAACACCCATCGCACGCGAGATCTACCACGGCTGGCAGCGAGTACGAAACGTGATTGGGACCCCTACATTCAATTCTTTCGTAACGAACCCTCCGTTCTGACCTTCCCCATCCGCGCCTCCTACTATGAGGTCATTGATCGGGCGCGCAAGCGAATCTACCTGACGCAGGCCTACTTCATTCCCAATCGCTTTTTCATCCGCCTGCTCTTCAAAGCTGCCGAGCGTGGCGTTGATGTACGCATCCTCCTGCCAGCCATCTCTAATCACGTTATCGCCGACTGGCTGGGGCGTGCCTTTTATACGGCCTGTCTCAAGGCTGGCATTCGCCTCTTCCTCTACCAGGACGCCATGGTGCACGCTAAAACCGCGACCATCGACGGCATCTGGTCAACGGTCGGCACTGCCAATATCGACCGCCTGAGCATGCTTGGAAACTATGAAATCAACCTCGCCATCTATAATCGCGAACTCGCGACCCAGATGGAGACTATCTTTCATAACGATACAACCCACGCCCGTGAACTATCTCTGGCAAAATGGGAGAGCCGTCCACGCCTCCACAAATATGCCGAGTATCTCCTGCGACCACTCCGCCCCTTCCTCTAAGCCCTGTCCTGGCTATTTTTTTCGAGTAAAATGATGTGGAGCGTGCTGGCAGCCTACGGCTGCCAGCACGCTCCACATCATTTTACTCAGATGAGCGCCGCAGGCGCGAAAAGTTATTCCTCGATGATATCGATGGACTTGATCTCATCGCCGGGCCGTGGATCGCGCTGTGGATCGCGCTCGCGAATAGCCATCAGCACATCCATGCCGTCGACCACTTGGCCGAAGACGCCATGACGACCATTGAGGTGAGGCGTAGGACCATGCGTGATAAAGAACTGAGAGCCGTTTGTGTTTGGCCCCGCGTTGGCCATCGAGAGAATACCGGCCTTGTCATGCTTAAGGCCGAGCGCACCCTGCTCGTCATTGAATTTATAGCCGGGACCACCCATGCCAGTACCCGTGGGATCACCACCCTGGGCCATAAAACCACCAATGACACGATGGAAAGTGGTGTTGTTATAGAAACCCTCACGCGCCAGGAAGACAAAGTTGTTGACCGTTATTGGTGCCTGTGCGGCGAATAGCTCGATGCGAATATCGCCCTTGCTGGTATGCATGACGGCAGTATATTTCTTCTTGGGATCAATTTGCAGTGCAGGCGCACTGTTATATTGCTTGGCCACGAAAAACATCCTCCTAAAACTAACAACAAAAAAACAGTGCACTGTGTACAGACACAATGCACTGTACCCCTTACATTGTACCTTTAGGAGGCAGGAACAACAAGTACGTGATTCATTACATCAGAGGTAATGTTCTTGTTGCTATCGCTTGGACCTTGCAGGGCCAGAGCGACGTCCATACCTTTGACAACCCAGCCGAAGGTGTTAAAGTTTTGTCCCTTCAGGCCAGTGGAGTTGTCGCCAGTGTTAAGGAAGAACTGACTACCAGAGACTTTATCGCTGCGCGCCATTGAGATCGTGCCTGCGGTATAATCGCCATTTTTCCCCGTCTCGTCAGGCAGAGTATAGCCAGGGCCACCCGTGCCATCACCCTTGGGATCACCACCCTGGGCGATCTGAAGGTTGCCAGCGTCTTTCAGGACGCGATGGAAGGTCAGACCATCATAGAACTTGTTCTGCGCCAGGTAGACAAAATTATTGACAGTCTCAGGCGCCCACTGGGGCATCAGTTCGAGGACGATCAATCCGCGATTGGTATTGATGCCAACGCAGTAGGTCGTCTTCTGGTTGATGGTCATAGCCGGGGCCTTATCGTAGCTGTGCTTAATTTTGTCCTTGTCTGCAGAACTCGGAGCCGCGGCGGTATCAGTAATCTTGCTCAGGATATCAGACTTGAGACAATTAGAACTGGTGAAGGCCTGCTTATGATCCGCTGGCATACTCGCGACTACCGTGGTTGCCTTCGCTTTCACTTCTGGAGCGAGCGTCGCAATGGCAGTCGCCTTCTTCGCGTTTGAAGCTTGTTTAGCTGGAGGCGCGAAAGGGCCAACGTGGTTGAAATACAGGAGGGCGACGCCGGCTGCGATAACCAGGATAGACATGGTAATCGCCCATGGATATCGTGCTATCCCACGAGCTGGCGCTTGCTGCTTTGGAGTCCGCCGCTGCTGGGACTGCTGGGCAACTTTTGGCTCAACCTTTGGCAGTTCAGTAGCGTGCGCTTTCGCTATGCGCGCCGCCCGTTTTGTGGCTGTACGTTTTGTCGTCTTTGGCATGGGTTCTTAGCGATGCTCCTTTTTTCTTATGCGGTGGTCCTCTATACCGCATAATTCTTTGTGTTATAATAAACCTCTTGCATGGTTGGGTCAAGCCCTCCTCCAGGCTACTATTTCCTTCGTTCTCGCTCTCTTCCCCACTTGACTCCCCTCATACATCTCACTTCCTCCTAGGACAGGTTTCCCCCTCACATACCAACTTTCCTACTTGTACTTATCCACAATCATGCCAATTTTTGTGGATAAGTATGTGGATAAGTTCGGGGATAACTGCTTTTAAGTGGGGATAACTCCCATTCTTTGGTGGATAAGTGAGAAATAACCTTTTTCCTACCCACAGAATCTGCCGTTTTGACGCGAAGTTATCCACATATCCACATAGCACAGCCGTTCCTGGCATTTGATTTCGAGCGCCAGATTCGTTACACTTTGAGCACACACTTTTCCATCTGAAATAAATATCATATTTTTCTTAGTTATTCGTAGATGCTGGAGTCGCTGACGTGGAAAAACTGCTACCGCAAAATGTAGAGGCCGAGTGCGGTGTACTTGGGAGTATCATTATCGATCCTGAAGCTATTGTTCAGGTGGCAGACTTTCTACGCGCCGAAGACTTCTACCGCGACGCGCACCGCGTCATCTTTGAAGTTATTGTTCAGCTTTACGAGCAACATGAGCCAGCCGACTTTATCACCATTTGTGACGAGCTAGAGCAGCAGGGAAAGCTCGAAGAGGTCGGCGGGGCCGACTATATTACCTCGCTTGTCAACCTCGTCCCCACCAGTGCCAACGTTGAGCACTATGGGCGTATCGTATCCCGTACCGCCATCCTCCGGCGCCTGATTCACGCCGCCGGGCAGATCGCCGCCGTGGCTTATGATGAGGGCGATGCCGACGTGGCTCTGGACAAAGCCGAGCAGCTTATCTTTGAGATCAGCCAGAGCACGTCCCGCTCAGATTTCTCCGCCATTAACGACGTTCTCACCAGCTATTTAGTGAAGCTGGAGCAACTACATGAGCGTCGTGGCACCATCGTAGGCGTGCCAACCGGCTTCACCGATCTCGACCGCCTGACGGGCGGTCTCCAACGCTCGGACCTGCTCATCCTGGCGGCGCGTCCCGCCGTTGGTAAAACCTCATTTGCCCTGAGCCTGGCGCGCAATGCCGCTGTCGACTACAAGCACAGCGTAGCCGTCTTCAGTCTGGAGATGAGTAAGGAGCAGCTGGTGCAGCGCTTCCTCTCTATGGAGGCTGGCATCGACCAGCAACGCCTGCGTACTGGCTGGATCGAGGACGAAGATTGGGGAAGTATCGAACAGGCCATGGGGCGCCTCTCGCAGGCACGCATCTACATCGACGATACGGCGGGCATCTCCACCATGGAGATGCGCAGTAAGGCACGCCGCCTCGCCAGTGAGCAGGGAGGATTGGACCTGATCATCGTCGACTACCTCCAGCTCATGCAATCCTCCGTCGGCGGCAAGCGCAACGAGAACCGCGTGCAGGAGGTCTCCGAGATCAGCCGTAACCTGAAGGGTCTGGCCCGTGAACTTGATGTGCCCGTGCTGGCCCTGGCGCAGCTCTCCCGTACCGTCGAGAGCCGCCAATCCAAGGTCCCCCAGCTCTCCGATCTGAGAGAATCTGGGAGTATCGAGCAAGATAGCGATATAGTGATGTTCATTTACAGAGATGAAGTATATAATCCTGATACTGAGCGTAAAAATATTGCAGATATAATCGTTGCCAAGCATAGAAATGGCCCTGTGGGTGAGGTGAGCCTCTTCTTCAAGGCGAGCCAGACGCGCTTTGCGGACCTGGAAGTCGATGTCTCGTCGAGCGTCGAAGAGTAAGGGTGGAGGTGGACAGCTATGAATGCGTTTGCCGGATTCCCTGCCGGGAAAAATAATCCCTTTGTGCCGATACCAGAGGTCTTTTTTACACAATTGCTGCCGGAGATTGAAGATAGCGCCGAGTTGAAGGTGACCCTGCATCTCTTCTGGGTTCTGGCGCGTATGCAAGGTAATCCGCGCTGTGTGAGCGATAGGCAGTTACTTGGTGATCAGCTCCTATTACAGGGTCTCAGGCGTCGTGGAGACCCACGCCCGCCAGAAGAGCGTCTACAACATGGCCTGGAGCAAGCGGTCGCGCGTGGCACGCTGCTATGCGTCCATTTACGCCTCCTGAGTGAGGGCGATGACGTCATTGCCTGGTACTTCTTCAATACTGCCCGCAGCCGCAAGGTGGTTGAGGCGATCGAGGGCGGTGAGATGATGCCGGGCAGCTTGTTGAAAGTGGACGAAGAGCATGAGCTTCCTGAACAGAAACGGCCTGTTGCTGCGAGGGAGTATGCTACATCTAGAGGGCATGCTCCGCCGTCCCCGGCAGACCCAGCCTATGCGCAGGTTCAGGTTGATCGACCAAATATCTTTACACTCTATGAACAAAACATTGGACTGCTTGGTCCGATGATCGCGCAACAGCTAGAAGATTATGCCGAGCGCCTCCCACCAGAGTGGATTGAGGATGCGTTTCGCGAAGCCGTAGAAAATAATAAACGCAGTTGGAGTTATATTCGCGCTATTCTTAAGCGCTGGGAAACGGAAGGCAGGCAATCATGGAGAGCCTGAATCGTATTTTTAGTCGCACACAATCCAGGCGCCAGCCAAATATAAATATAAATACGGATGAGCAACAGCATCGTCGCCCAGGCACGCCTATGGGCGCGGCTCAGCCACGTCCAGCCGCCTATCCGCGTCATCCACAGCCCGAGGCACGTATGCGCCCAGACAATCGGAGAGCGGAGTTGCCGCCAGCCAACCAGGCACAGGCGCCGCAGATGCCTTCAATACCCACCACACGCTTCCTCTCTGGCGGGCAGGGCGATCCGCAGACAGCGGCCTTTACCGACTATCCCTATACAGAAAGCGGTCAGACCTACGAAGGCGAGGCCTATGAGCTACCCGCACGCCCTCGTCCGCGTGGCTCAGGTGTCCAGCCACCACTCAATAGCACGACCGCGACGCACTACCCGGCACAACCACGACGCACCCAGGGGCAGGCACCCAGGGCGCCGATGCCGTCTCGCCCTGGCTATCCTCCCTACCATCACGATGACTACGCCCATGCCCTACCAGCAGACGTCGTTGAGGAGTGGAGCAATGAAGAAGGGTACGAGGATGGTCCAGGGATAATGTATGGTGATTGGGAAGGGGACAGCGACGAGAGCTACAATAATAATTATTATAATAATCCCAATCACAATCCAGTCGCCTATGATGCGCAGCATACAGATGTAGAGACGCTCCAAACGTCGCCGTTTCATGCGCCCTATCAGCCTAACTATGCGCCACGCCCCGGGCAACCGCCCGCGGCACGCTACAACACGCCCACGCCGCCACGTACGGGCCACACTACCCGTGATATGAGCATGCCAATGCCATCTCACCCTGGACAGCAGATACAACCACACCTGCCACCTACGCGCGCGCCACAGCCCCAACTGCCGGTTGCGGCTCAGCCCCCGGTCGCGCAGCCTCAGTATCATGCTCGTGTTACACAGCCACTCGATCCGCGCCACCTGGAAGAACTCCGCCGTGAGCGCCTGGAGACAGAGGCCTTTCGTGAGGCTATCACGCGCGACATCGCCAGGCGCCCACGTCTGCCGGAGCCAGTCGAAAGCCGGGCCTTACAGCCAGCACGAGCACGCTGCCCCCATTGCAAAGGCGCGGGCTATCTACGCGCCAATGTCAACTTTGGCCATCCCAACTTTGGCAAGCCCATTCCCTGTACCTGCAAGGTTGCTGAGGTCAAAGAGAAACGCCGCACCCAGTTACGCGAGATGTCGAACCTGGATGCCTACCAGGACTTCAATTTTGATACGTTTAATCCCCAACGCCCCGGCGTCTATGAGGCCTATCGGGCCGCCTGGGAGTTCGCGCACGACCCCCAGGGCTGGCTACTCCTGATCGGCCCCAACGGTTGCGGCAAGACACACCTGGGACTCTCCATTGCACACCAGCGGCTAGAGGCGGGCGATGTCGTGCTCTTCTCCGTGGTTCCCGACCTCCTCGATCACCTGCGGGCAGCCTTCGCCCCCAATGCCACCGAGGTATACGACCAGCTCTTCTCTAAGATGCGCGAAGCGGGGGTACTCATCCTCGACGACCTGGGGGCGCAGCAAAGCTCTCAATGGGCCAAAGAGAAGCTCTTCCAGCTCTTAAACTATCGCTACAACATGAGCATGCCAACGGTGATTACCGCTAATCCTAAGGGCCTACAGGATATCGATGAGCGCATCCGCTCGCGCCTGGGCGATATCAGCCTGGTGCGCCGCGTCAATATGAACCAATCACAAGATTATCGCCCCGTTCATCCCGGCCGCAACGAATAATAACCCTAAAGGAAGTATATGGATGTGATGCGGGCAGCCAACGGCTGCCCGCATCACATCCATATACTTCCTTTAACTTAACAACATGCTTTTGCATGTCAGAACTTCTTGTCCTTGCGTTTGACACATCCAGGTGCTATCATAACGGTAAATATCCCCACATCGTGGGCTTCTTGCGCACACATCGTTCCTGTAACAGGTTTATGCCCTTCCACCCTGGAAGGGAGAGCGTGATAGATAAAGTGAGGAGTTAACATGGGTAGTGTTTTCAATCCCCGTGATCCGAAATGGGTCAAGGAGTCCAATGAATTTCTGGAGCCACGCGGCATCATTCCCGCCGTCGTCGAGTCAACACCTCGCGGTGAGCGCAGTTGGGATCTCTACTCTCGCTTGCTGAAAGAGCGCATCATCTTCGTGGGTACCCCCATCGATGATCAGGTTGCCAACAGCGTAGTCGCCCAGTTGTTGTATCTCCAGAGCGAGGACGCTACCAAAGACATCCAGATGTACATCAACTCACCAGGTGGTGTCATCTACGCCGGTCTCGCGATCTACGACACCATGCAGTGGCTACGTCCTGACGTCTCCACCTTCTGCATGGGTATGGCAATGAGCATGGGCGCAGTCATTCTGGCCGCTGGCCAGAAGGGCAAACGCTATGCTCTTCCGAACTCCACCGTGCTGATCCACCAGCCTCTCGGTGGCGCGGAAGGCCAGGCCGCCGATATCGAGATTACCGCGCGCGAGATCCTGCGCTTGCGCCGCAATCTCTATGAGATTCTTGCCAAGCATACAGGCCAGACCATCGAGCGCATCATGCAGGACTCTGACCGTAACTACTACCTCAGCGCACAGCAGGCAGTTGAGTACGGCCTGGTCGATGATGTTCTCAATCCTAGCAACGAGGAGTAATTCTCGTCGCGCATCTGACTTCAGACGTAGTATCATACATGGAAGCGCCGCACACTTTACTGTGCGGCGCCTCTTTTTCTAACGCTATATGCAACTTACTTTTGGGTTGTGGGTGTGGTGCTCCCTGGTGGTGGTCTACCACCAGGGAGCACCACACCCACAACCCAGGCGAGCGCCGCAGGCGCGAGGAGAGGTTACGATGCTTCCAACCTTACGCAAAGCGCTTTTCGAAACGCTCTACCGCAATCGCTATCTCTATCGCTTCGCCAGCACCGTCCCCTTCGCGGGCCAGTGGCGTACCTGGCAACGCCTTGTCCTCTCGCGTATTCAGGGACAACATGTGCTGGAACTGGGCTGTGGACTTGGAGACCTGCTGGCAGATATGCTCGAAGCCGGTTACACCTGCCAGGCCGTGGAGCACTCGCCCGAAATGGTCTCTGCCGCACGCGACACCTTGCGCAAACGCCACGTTGGCACCTCGGGGCTGATTATTCAGGGTTCGGCCCAGGCACTGCCCTTTAGTGATGCCTCTTTCGATGCCGTTGTCAGTACCTTTCCCAGTGAATACATTTTCGATCCGGATACTATTGCCGAGGTGGCCAGGGTGCTACGCCCGGGCGGGCGGCTGATTGTCGTCCTCGGCTCACAACTCCTGCCCGTTGGGGCACTTCAGCCGATCCTTGTCTTGCTTCAACTGCTCGTCTATGGACCTCACAAGAGGAGCGCATCCACGAGGAGCAGGCAACACCAAAACATCATCGGCGAGGAATTCGTGACCGATGTATTACCCGATGCTGAGTTTGGGCGCCTCATACCATTAGAGCGTTTCAATCTACGCCGCCGCAACGAGCGCATCCATAGTTCCCGGTGGGAAGTGTATATTACAATAGGGGAAAAACTACAATAGGGGAAAAATTACAATAGAGGAAAAACTGTCTTAAGGAGTTTCTATTCATGGTACGCTGGCCTTCTCAAACCGTTGAGGCAAATGGTCTCACAATTCACTACCTGCGCACTGGCGGCGAAAAGCCTCCTATTGTCTTCCTTCATGGCTTCTATGACAATGGCCTCAATGGGCGGCGTGTCGCCGAAACGCTTGCACGCGATTTCGATATTCTACTTCCGGATGCGCGCTTTCATGGTCTGACCAGCATTGAGCAAACACCTGGCTTTACCTATCAAGACCTGGCCAACGATACCATCGCCTTGCTTGAAGCGCTTGGCATTCAGCAGGCCATTCTCATGGGGCACTCCATGGGAGCGAGTAACGCAGCGGTTGTAGCCGCTCAACGCCCTGACCTGGTACGCGCCCTCGTGCTTGAGGATCCCGCCTGGTGGGAGGCCCAGGACGAGAGCGATGAGCACCACAAAATCGAGGTCGAGCACTGGAAGACCTATATCCAGAGCCAGAAGGATCTCTCGCATGAGGATCGCCTGGAGCAGGCACAGTTTGAGCAACCACTCTGGACCACCGATGATCTCGGTCCCTGGATGACGGCTCAGGACCAATTCGATATGGCCGTCTTTGGACATATTGCGGACAGCTTACAGGTCCCCTGGCGCCAGACACCCTGGCGCGAAGTGGTTGCGCGTATCACCTGCCCCAGTTTGATCATCACCGGCGAGAACCAGCGTGGAGCCATCGTCACGCCTTCCCTGGCCAGCGAGCTTCAGCAGATCAATCTACGCTGCCAGGTGGTGCATATCGAAGGAGCGGGGCATAATATCCGGCGCGACCGCTTCGCTCACTTTATGAATGCCGTGACTCCTTTCCTGAAGGAACTATAGGAAAAACAATGCAGCAGACACACCTGGATCAGCTCTCTATGCGCTACCCTCACCTGGCTGCTGCATTCGCGCATATTCCCCAGGCAGAAGAGCATCTCCGCCGCATTCAGGACCTCAACCAGGCCTGGCAGGGATTGCTGCTTTCAGGTGCATCTCGTTCGGAGAAGAAGTATGTCGAAGTTGTCGCCAATGGCATTACTCAGGATCTACCAGCCGTCGATACCTTTGACATTATCTACGCGGGTGGGGGCCTCAACCTCCTGCACGCCGCCGTGATGACGCTGCGCTATAACCTGCGCGTGCTCGTCTTTGACCGCTTCACAGTGGGAGCGATCCATCGCGAATGGAACATCTCGCGCGAGGAACTCAATGAACTGCTGGCTGTTGGCTTACTGACATCTGAAGAACTCGAACAGATTATTCAGCGCGAGTACATGGATGGCCTGGTGCGCTTCTCCTCTGAGCATATTGGGGTACCCGCGGCAGAGCTTCACTTACAAGATGTGCTCAACATCGCCGTCGATGCGGAGCGGCTCACCCAATTGTGTGTACAGAAAATCCAGGCTCATCAGCCACGAGGAGACCAGGCCAACCTTATCCTGCACCAGACGACCTTTGAGCGCTGCGTTGTCGATCCACAGCGCAATGTCAATGTACATGTAAGCACTCATAACGAGACGCACCTCTATGCCGCCCACCTCCTGGTCGATGGTATGGGTTCAACCTCGCCCATCGCCTGTCAGCTCAATTGTGGCCGCCCCTTCTCGCTTGTCTGCCCAACCGTGGGCACAGTCGCGCGCGGATATAAGCAGGATTCTGCTCCGGACGCGATTGATTCCGCGCTAGGAGAGATATTGGTGACCACGGAAGATGCGCGGCGCGAGCGGCAGCTTATCTGGGAGGCTTTTCCTGGACGCAACGAGCAGATCGCGATCTATCTCTTCTACTACGCGGAAACGGGGCAGCGCGTCGACCTGTTTGAACTCTTTGATGATTTCTTCGCCCTGCTTCCTGATTACAAAGACACAAGCGAGGTGGAGATCCTCAAGCCAGTCTATGGCTTCATTCCTGCGGGCTACAACATTACCCTTCCCTGGCAGCAAGAGCAGAAGGTCCTGGCCTATGATCGCGTCATCTCCCTGGGCGATGCCGCGGCCTTTCAATCGCCGCTCACCTTCTGTGGCTTCGGCTCCTACGTCCGCAATCTGCGCCGTATTACGACCCTCCTGGCCTACACCCTGGAGCATGATTTACTGAGCGCTTCCAACCTCGACAAAATTCGAGCCTCCGAGGCCGTTCCAGCCGTAGCACGCGCCTTTAGCAAATTCATGATTGCGAAACCCACCGGGCGCGAAGTCCCCTGGCAGGTCAACGAGACGCTGAATGTCTTCTGTCGCGTCCTGTATGACCTTGGACCTCGCGTCACCAATGATTTCTTTAAGGATCGCATCGGCTGGCTCGACTATACACGTGTCGTGCTGAATACACCTAAATATTACCCGGCGATCTATCGCCTGGCCCTCTCTACCCTCACGCCAACCGAAATTCTGGGATGGATCACGGCCTGGCTCCAATTGGGGCGTCAATCCGCGATCTTTACCCTCTACTGGTCGCTTTATCCCCTTGTCCGGCCTCTCCTGGCCTTGCCTCCTATGAGCCCCTTCCTGAAGAGGCTGGAAGCCTCCTCTCCTCGCCAGGCCTTTGCAATTCGCCGCCACCATGCACTCATGGCCCAGGTCGCACGCAATCGCACTCCATATCAACCCAAACCAGAAGCGATCTCGCCTTCCTCATATAGAAAAACACCGACAACAGCCATAAACAGGCTAGGACACTGGTTAGGTTCGCTCTGGCCACATAGCTAATCCTCCGCATTTCTAGTACAATAGAGAGAGTATAGAATTACAAGAAATAGGGGAGCAGATAAAGATACTGCGGAAAAATTTTGTACGAATAAGTTGCCAACAGAGAGGAAGCCCTAACGCAAGGCGCTTCCCAGAGCGGTAGGGACCAGCTTTAGCGCGTCCGAAGGCGATTAATCGCCTGTAGGCGCAGCCTAAACCATTCTGTCGCGCTTGGTCTCCTAACTCACCCAAGATTTTGGCTTGCGCCGCACTGCCATGAATGGCATTTGGACGCGCTAAAGCTGGTCCCTACCGAGAGGGGGCGTTTCCCAATTTTCCAGCAGAGTCGATATCGCTTCGCTCCCTTTTTCTCGTACGCCTGACTAGAATACTTCTTAAGATCTTATTCCGAACCCCATCCCCATTCGGGGACAAGCCTTCACTGGCGTGTCTAGCGCTTCGCGCTCAGGGTGTTCGGGTCAGAAGTAGGAAGAGAAGCTATTGGTGGAAAGTTGGAAGGGAGAAGCAGAGCAATGCCAGGCAACATGCAACAACCCACGCACTCACAAGCATCCGATTCCTCTGTAACGTATCTCCATAATGGAGACTACCAGATTCAACGCATTCTCGGTCGCGGCGGCATGGGCAAGGTACTCCTCGCAACCCACACACGCCTCGGGACGCCATTTGCGATCAAACAAGCCCTCGCAGATAGCCCTCTCGCTGAGAGCGCTGTAGCTGAGTTAGAGCAGATTTTGCACCCCGACGATGTGATCGCTGATCCTCATCCTGCGCCTCCGGGACGCTTTCCCGTGAGTGGAGGGGAGCATACAGACCGTTTTACGCGCGAGGCCCTGCTCCTATTACGCCTACAGCATCCCGCCATCCCTACGCTCTATGATTACTTTCATGAGCATGGGTCGTGGCACCTGGTGATGGATTATGTACCCGGCATCTCCCTCAACAATTACCTGAGCCAGCATGCCCCTTTGCCACCCCTGGAAGCACTCAATTACGCGACCCAGCTTTGCGATGTCCTGGCCTACCTGCATCAACAGCAGACGCCTGTTATCTATCGCGATCTCAAGCCCTCAAATATTATGCTGATGCCCAAC
Organism: Ktedonobacter sp. SOSP1-85; assembly: GCF_016587415.1. Taxonomy (GTDB): domain Bacteria; phylum Chloroflexota; class Ktedonobacteria; order Ktedonobacterales; family Ktedonobacteraceae; genus Ktedonobacter. The sequence goes on from NZ_BNJI01000001.1 coordinate 2,576,629, forward strand.
GGCATGCTGATGCTGATCGATTATGGCATCGCGCGCTACTACAAAGAGGGGCAGAGCACCGACACAACCGGCTTTGGCTCTCCAGGCTATGCGTCACCCGAGCAGTATAATGGCGGCTCACAGACAGATGGGCGCTCCGATCTCTTCAGCCTGGGCGTTATTCTGCACGAGATGCTTACAGGACAGCGTGTGGCCCCTTCTGCGCTTATGAAGGATGAGCCACGCCCGATCCAGACCAAAGTCTCGTCCGCGCTACAAGGCCTCGTGAATCTTGCGACACGCCCGGACCCGGCCCAACGCTATCAGAATGCGTCCCTCTTTGCTCAGGCCCTTGAGCGCGTGTATGTGATTGAAGAACGAGCCGCGTATGAAGAGCACCTCAACCATTTACATGCCTTTCCCACGCCATCGTCTTCGCTACAGGCTGCGCGCAAAGAAGATCAGGCCGCAGACTTACACCAGGACTTGAATGCTGGCGACAATTTTGCTTCGTCTCTTGTCCCCCTCTCCCTCTCCAACGTACGACCCTCACCAGCGTTCCTGGCGCAGATACTAGATGGGCGCCGTCAGACCAGGCAACACTTACAGCGCTTACGACGCCAGGGCAAGCATGCTACGCCTCGGCCATACAGCCCACCGACGCCTACACCTCAGCCACGCAATGTGCCTACTCCCAGGCCTCAATACAGGCCTGCATCTTCCGCAGCGACCAATGGCATTCCCGCGGCGCTCGCTGTCAACGCTTCAGCCAAGCAAACTCGTAGTGAGACACGTGCGCTGACGTTCCTGATGTTTGCCCTCCTGTTGCTCTTGCTCATCTCAGCGAGTGTGGCCTACTTTTATGGCACACCCTTTCTGCTCAGCCAGGCAGGTTCGCCAGGTGACAATCCTAATCCTCCTGGCGCTGAGTCGCTTGATATTGGTCACACAGCCAGTTGGCATCAACTGGCTTCGCCGCCAGTGCCCGTCGCGGATAACGCCTCAACGTTTGCCCAGGTCGAGGGGCGCTCCTATGTCTATATGACTGGCGGCTACCGTGGCCCTAAACAAAACCCTAAATATGACCGTCACCTCTACCGCTATGATATCAGTAGCGGGCGCTGGGAGCAGGCTCCAACCACGAATGGCGCCTTCCCTGGCATGCTCAATAACGCCATTGCTCACGATACCTATGGTAATCTGCTCTTCGCCAATGGGTACTCGACAGATACTTACTCCGTTTCATCTGCCCTCTATCAGTACCGACTGGCAGATGGCTCACTCAATAAAATCATCCCCAACCAGGATATTCCTCTTGGTTTTGGTCTCTCAATGCTCACTGATCAGCAGGGCGATGTCTACCTGACACAGGGGTTTAGCAAGGCTGGTGCAGGGCAGACGGTCGCAGGGACGGGCTGGTATCGCTACACGCCACATACCGGTCAATGGCAGGCGCTCGCCCCTCTCCCCCAGGGCCTGGGCTATGTGATGCTGGCACTTACCTCGCAAAATCAGATCCTTCTGCTTGGCGGCGCAAGCGATGCCGCCCAGGCACATCCCTCGAACGCGATCTACCGCTACGATAGCGCGCATAACGCCTGGCATAAGGAGCAGGCAACCCTCCCCACTCCACTGAGTGGTAGCTCCAGTTGCGCCCCCTCCAGCGATCAACTCGTTATGCTTGGCGGCTTCGACGCAACACATAATAGTAGCCTGGCTCGTTCCTGGCTGCTTGATCTGAAGACCCTGCATGCCAGTGCTCTGCCTGACATTCCCAATGGGGGTTCGCTCCTGGGAACGGCCACATGTGACGCACAGGGACACTTCTACCTTCTGCGCGGCACACGTGATCCCGGCATCCCTACAGCCGACTTTATGCAACTCACCCTGACGCTCCCTCACGCAACCCAACCACAGAGCATTCCCCCTACCCAGGCACCAATACAGAACACTCCTACTCAGGCATCCATGCAGAACACGCCAACCCTGGCCCCCGGGCAGAACACTCCTACAGAAGGCACCAACCCGAAGGAACCTATAGGCAAATAAAAAAGGCGGGAGGCAGCATTTACGCAAACGCTGCCTCCCGCCTCCTAAGCTAGAACAAAATATGCTTATGGACGGATTACCTCGTGAATAAGTGCTCCTGGTTGTACTGGTGTATCGCTCCAGCGGTAGCACGCCAGCAGAGTCTCAAAGAGGTCACGCGCCTCTGCTTCACTACGTGCATGCACCTCCACCAGAGACTCTCCGGCCTGCCGATAGGCGCCGACCTTGGCTTGCAAGACCAGGCCCGTGCGATGATCGATCGGCTCGCCTTTTCGGAAGCGCCCGGCCCCCAGGCGCATGCTGGCCAAGCCTATGGCTTCCGCGTTAATGGCCGCGATATAACCTGTGTGGGGTGATGTCAGCATCACTTTGTAAGGTGCTTGCGGCAATAAGTGCGGCTGCTCGACCTGGCGAGCGTCTCCTCCCTGGGCCGCGATCACTGCCGCCAGCTTCGCCAGGCCCGCACCTGAACGGATAGCTTGCTGCACCTGTTGCTCCGCCATATCCATGGTCTGCACCTTTCCGGTCATGACCAGCAATTCGGCCACATCATGGTAGCAGAGCTCACTGACGTCCTCTGGCCCTTCACCACGCAGGATCGCGATGGCCTCCATCATTTCCAGTGCATTGCCCACTGCGCACCCTAGCGGCTGCTCCATCGAGGTCAGGGCGGCTACGGTGTGTATCCCGGCCAAGCGGCCAATGTCTACCATGGCCTGGGCCAGTTCGCGTGCCTTCTCGACTGTCTTCATAAACGCGCCACTACCAAATTTGACATCAAGGAGCAGGTGGGAGCAGCCAATGGCCAGTTTTTTACTCATAATGCTGGCGGCAATCAGGGGAATACTCTCAACTGTTCCAGTGACGTCACGCAAGGCATACATCTTGCCATCGGCTGGCGCCAGGTCCGCCGATTGGCCCGCGAGCACAACGCCTTCTGACTTGAGGATACGTACAAATTCTTCACGCGTCAGTTCAGGACGAAAGCCCTGGACCGATTCAAGCTTATCAACCGTTCCGCCGGTGTGGCCCAGGCCGCGCCCGGTCATCTTTCCTACCGCGATGCCACACGCGGCGGCCAGGGGCGCTACCGCCAGGGTAACCTTGTCTCCGACGCCCCCGGTACTATGTTTATCAATCACAGGCGAGACGATATCGCGCACATGCAATTCATCTCCTGAATGCACCATGGCCATGGTCAGGTCGCGTGTTTCGCGCGCGTCCATTCCTCGCCAACAAACGGTCATGAGCCATGCCGCCATCTGATAATCGGGAACCGCTCCCTGAGTATATTGCTCAATAAGCCAGTTAATTTCGTCGGTATCGAGGACGCCTCCGTCCCGCTTCTTTCGTATAAGCTCTACAGCTTGCATATATCTCCAGGCTCCCTTTTACTACAGATCCTCTACGTATTCTCATTGCTCATCTGCGCCTGGAGATACACAAGTCGTAGCCGCTCTTACTTACCTCGCTCTGTAAACACAATACGTACCCCATCACTCTCTAAGCCCGTCCCACTATCAATGAGGTAGCGATCAACCATCTGGCTTCCCAGGCGCACATTATGGTCATATTGCAGCTGCCCGTTGCTGAAATCATACAGATTGGAGCTCTGTGGGTAGCTGCCTTGTATAATAATTGTATCAGATGAGGTCGAGCGATACTTGCTGAGCGCATTGAGCAGTGTCGCCACCTGGAGCCAGGGAACAGAACGCGCAAACTCAATCTTAATGATCTTCTTGCGCCCATAGCCCTGGTCGTCGCTCAGCACCTTGTAGTCCAGGGCCTCCCTCTCTAAGGCAATCAATTGCGCGAAAGTACGCGGTGGGAAGGATTCAGGAGCCTGTGGACCTTGAACAGGCGCCATGATTGGCGTTAACAGATTAAGCTCTTCACGCCTGGCTACTTGTCCAGAGGACGCCTTTGGCCGCGTGGCTCTCCCAGATTGGGTGGGTGTGCCTGGCTGCCGTTGCCCTGGGATATTGGCTGGCATGGGATTGACAGCTCCACCCGGCACCTGGTATGAAGAAGGGGCATAGTATGGCCCAGACCCCGGCTGCGGCTGGCTCATATTGTGCGGCGCGGGTGCTCCCTGGGGTGGTTGAAACGATCGCTGGCGTGGTCGAACCTGGGCACCCGTCTTAAGATCTCGACCGCAACGAATACAAAAGGACGCGCTGGCGTTATTATTTGGTTCTCCACAGTAAGGACAACGCATACTGGTTCCTCCAGTTCACTTGCAGCATCAATGACACATCCGCTTCTAAGATCTTATTCCGAAACCCAAACCCCCATTCGGGGGCGCGTCACTTGTGTGACTAGCGCTTCCCCCATTCGGGAACAAGCGCGCTCAGGAATTCGGATAAGAAGTACGCGGAAATACCACCCCACCACCTGACATTCTCCCTGGGATGTGTCAGATGCCTTTTAGTGTCTGCCAACATTGACTTCTGGTAGCAAGACACAACGATGCATACATACTACATATATTGAGGTAGACGTAAGCGCGCCCTTGAATTCTAATTCAAATTCTATTTACGCCTGTTTGAGAATAGCATTCACCAGTTGACTATTGCTGCTGGTCTTCTCGAAGAGGCGAATTGCCTGCTCATTCCCATCCCATTTAGGAAGGGGCGCCATACGGCGGCGTATATCTGTTGCCGCTTTCAGATCCTCTTCGCTTAGCAGGCGTTCTTCCTGGCGCGTACTTGAAGACGTGATATTAATGGCTGGAAAGATACGCTTATCAGCCATCTCGCGTGAGAGCCGTATCTCTAAATTGCCTGTCCCTTTAAACTCCTCGTAGACGACCTCGTCCAGGCGACTCCCTGTCTCGACCAGGCAGCTTGCCACAATCGTGAGGCTACCACCCTCGTCGAGGGCACGAGCAGCACCAAAGGTGCGCCGCCCAATCTCCAGCGCCTGGGCGTCGATACCACCCGAAAGGGTGCGCCCTCCTCGCCCCTGACGCCACATATCAGGCTGCAAATTATGCACCCGTGCCAGGCGCGTCAGAGAGTCTAGAATAATAATGACGTCAGCACCTTGTTCCACTGCACGCTTGGCATCGAAGAGAGCCTGCTCAACGATGTAGCCATGTTTACTTATGCGCTGATCAAAACTGGAGGCATAGTGCCTGACCTGGGGACCTTGAATCTCAGAGCGCCATTCAGTCACCTCTTCTGGGCGCTCATCAACGAGACACAAGAATAAGTAAGCCTGGGGATAGTTCCGCAAAACCGCGGTCGATATCTGGCGTAAAATGGTTGTCTTTCCAGCCTGGGGTGGCGCGACAACCAGGGCGCGTTGCCCAAATCCCAGCGGAATCAACAGGTCAATCACACGTGTTGAGATGGGCTTAGCTTCCGTCTCCAGTGTAATACGGCGCCGTGGATGAACTGGTGTGAGCTTCTCAAAGGGGATATGTATGGAAGCCACGAAACCTCAAACCTCCTCTGTACTAGCGGACGACTCACCCATAACTGTATCACATGTAGTCAATGAAAAAGTAGAGGTTATGGAGAGGTATACTATGCCACTTAGGCGGTTAGGGAGAGCACTTTACTCGGCAATAAGAGAGTATTCTGCACAAACAGCTCCAGGCCTCTCTGGAGATGCTCCAGACCACTCATATTATTGAGCACACACACCTCCTGTCCTATCCCATATTCATGCTTCAAGAAAGTTAAAATATACTCTGTCTCATCGTGAGCATAATAGCGCTTAAAAATGTCGTCGGAGAAGGAGGGGTGATCGTCCGCCGAAAAGGCACAGCTCACACGCTCATGCACACGCTGTAAGCAAGTATCCAGATCGGCATGAAGAAATAACACAGAGGCATCACGCAGAAAGGCAGGGCTAAAATGTTTAAAGGCCGCATGATAGTCATCGCGGGCAAACTCAATAGTGACGAGATCCGTGGTCGCGCTTATTAGCTGCACCCGGCGCTCTAATTCCTGTAAGGCACAATCGAGAACCGAGAGGTCAATGGCGTCAAACCCGTTATGCTCGGTAGGACGAAATTGCTTATGCTCCGTATCAGCGAGAAACATTTCTTGTAAAATATGGTAATCATTAAAATGTGCACTGCTCCAACTGGCCTGCTCAGCCAGGTATCTGATATATCGAGCTCCGGTAGACTTTCCACTGCCTGGACGCCCCAGAACAAATACCTTTACGCCCATGTGTATACTCTCCCTTTGCTAACGTATACCTCACAAGCGCTCATCCGCAGATGAGTGAGAGACTTCGCCACTGCGTGGCTCATTGTACATGAGTTGTGGTGGTGGGCTAGCTTTGCCAGCCCACTCTACCACAACCCATATACTTACCCCCATAGCGAGGCTGTGAACATAAAGATGTTTACACGTTAGCTTTGTATTAAAGATAAGTATACAGAAGACTTCTACAAAAACATGCTTAGCCTTTATAACTGTACCTAAAATGGCTATGTAGATACTACAAGCAGGCAGTTCTACAGAATATGAAACACTTCTTTCCTCTCTATGAAGTGGATATTGAGGGGCTTATGGGGGCCGGAACGACTGCGGTTGGGGCGCCAGGCAGGCGTACATAGCCACGCTGATGAGGGTCCCAACTCATGACCACATTGCCGCCCTCACGTTTAGCAATATCAAGAACCTCGTCCAGGAAGCGCTCGATAAGAAGCCTCGCCTCGACCAGGGCATTATGCGCTGTGTAGCGTTGTAAGATTTCCTGTAGCTTGGCATAGTAGTAAAATGATACGCCCAGGCGGACAGTAATGCCATTTAAAGCTACTTTGTTGGCTGGGAGAGTTGGCTGGCCCGCTGGAACGCGCTGGGGGTCGATCTGATAAGAACCACTGAGCACTGTACGCAAGAGTTCGGCCTTGGCCTGCGCCTGCTCCAGGGGCATCCCTTTGAGCATGATATAGAAACGGTCTGCGCTAATACGATAGAGTTCGCATTCAGCGTTGTCTTTGAAGGCACGCAACTGGCCTTGAATCCGCAGGCCTACTTCGTGGCTCAGATCACGTGCCATGCGGTCGCCATACTTATTCGCCAGGCTACTCATATTATCGATATCCAGGGCAATAAACGAGACGACCTCGCGCATACTAAACTCTCTGCGCCCCTGAATCGCGTACAACAGTTCTTCTACATGAGAGGCGAACTCGTTTTCAGAGAGAAACTCCTGAAAGAACGGGTCTACCACGGCAGGGACCTCGATACTCGTACGCAAACCCTTCAGTGGCAATAAGCGTGCATAATACGTCTCTAGTAGACTTCCCAACATATTTTCTATGACACGCAAAACACGCAGGTCGCGCTCTTGAAATGCCTCCGCTTGTTGCGAAGCAACATAGAGGACGCCAATCGCGATCCCTTCACGCCCCATAATAGGAATGGCAACAGCCGAGCGTATGCGCTCGCCCTCCTCCAGCCTTCCCAGGACTGGCTCTTCCAACACAGGAATAATGGGCTGCAAGAGAATACGCCCTACCTGAAAGGCACGCACAATGGGAGTGGTAGCGATATCTTGCGGGTCAAAACGCGTCACGCCTACTTTAAATGGCCCCTGCTTGCTTTGAGCACGAACCAGGAGCGCACGTTGCTGCAAAGAGAGGATGGAGGGCGGATAGTTTGGCAATAGGAGACAGCTATAGTGCCAGCAAGGGTGCCCTGTTGCAGATACCCCACCTAGCCGCACCACCATTTCACATATCCCCTTGAGGGTGCGATCTTCGCCTAGCAAGGTATCATTCAGATTCGGCACAATATCTATAGCATCGCGAGTTCCCGGGCCGAAACAGACACGAAAACGCGGAGCTTCGGCATAAAGCGGAGCCAGCAAGCGGGAGAGCGTCTCGACCAGGGGCGCGCTCAGTGACAATTTACGTGAGCGCCGATCAAGCAAAATAAAGGCGCGTTCGTGTGATAGCCCCTCGGGGACATCTTCCGTCATCGGCACCAGGGAGAGGATACGATAGTCAGAAGCATACTCAAAGGTGGGTGTCATCGTCCAGAGCGTATGTGAAGCCAGGTTCTGGTCCAGTAGGCCCACGAGCGACTCCCCCAGGTTTTCCAGGTCCTCCACACGTTGAGGCGGCACATTCAGGGTATGAGCCTGCTCCAATGGCAAGATCAGGCATGCATTCGTGTTGGGGAGATCCTGACAAATCAACATCAACGCCAGGCGTAGGGTTTGTGAGACATAAAAACGCCAGAAGGCCTCCTCACGGGCCTGCTCTATACGCCGGTTGATAGGTAAATCGGCTTGTGGGTGAACGTCACCGGAGGATATTGGTGAGGGATAATAGGAATGGATGGGATGGGGACTTACAGCATTCCATAGTAACTTGATGGTAGGAGGAATATCACTGGGCGCATAGCCAGCATCAATCAATTCACGAATAATCGCGAGCTTATCCAATTCGGCAGGCGTATAGAGGCGCCGCCCCTTGGGGCCCGTAGGACGCAACGGAGAGAGCAAACCATACTCCTCCCAGTCACGCAACCGATTCTCGCTCAAATTAAAGAGCTCGGCGGCCCGGCTAATCGTGACAGAGGCCTCGGCATGCCCCTTCTCCATATAACGCTGTATACGTCGCTGCACATCTTCCTGTTGCAGGTGTTCTTGTATGCGGTGCACACTTCGTTCATCCATAATGCATATCCTATTCTGGCACACTCAAGCCAGCTCTGGTCAATATCGTCTTTCATCTTCATAAATGCACCACGCAACCCTGCAAACGCTTTATATAATAGTAACATATCAAACTTCTTTTGTATAGCTAATAGAGACCAGGTACGTCAACTTTCTTTCCTCTTTAGGCACGCCTATTGTCAACTTTCTTCACCTTCCTCAATTTTATTTTATGCGTATGCAGAATTTAAAAGAAAAAACGTCGTTTTTAGAACATGAATTTTCTCAATTTTCTTTACGCAGCTTAAAATACAACATGAAGTGAGTTGACAAATCCCTGCCTTATTAGGTAGTATAAGTCATGTAAAGATAAAATTACTTCTTTAATGTCAAATTTCTTGAGTACATTTCATTCGTGCATTTGCCTTTTCAAACGTGCAAATGCGCTTATAGGGCAGGTCTACGTAAGGACGTTGGTATTCATCCCCCCTTCAAGGAGGAAGTTTACACGTGATGGCACACACCAACAATACCGCCGCTCTCCGCTACCAGCCTGACGACGAGGCAACCTGGCATGATCTCTACACCTGGCTTTTCCCACGCGTGGAAAAGTGGGTGCGCAATGCCAGCGTCAATGCCTGGTATGGTCAACAGCGAGAAGTCTCTGAGGATATTACTCAAGAGGCGGTCTTACGCACCTTTCGTTACTGCCAGCGGGCCGTACACGGGGAAGTTCGTCCCATAGACTCTTTAAAATCGCTTGGTAAAACGATTGCTCAGAACTACTTCCGCGACCGGCGCAAGAAAGATTGGAACCTGGTGCGCCCGGCCCAGGAGAGTGAGAATACTGAAGGTTTTCTGGAGGTATCATCTCCCCTGGAGCGCAGCGCCCCATCCCAGGTTGTTGACCCCTCCCAGGTCGCGGTTGACCGCGTGATGTTGACCACCGTCATTTCAATGGCGGCACGCATCCTGGTCAAATTCCCCCCTGGGCAACGTGCCGCCCTCCTCACTGACCTGGCCAATATTACCGATTTTGGCGAGTATCCCACCCTGCTGGAGCAGGCGCTCGCTGAAGCAGGAGTTGAACTCAAAGCCTATCAACATCCACTTCCAACCGAGCCAGGCGAAAAGAACCGCCACGCCGCGCTGCTCAGCATCGCCTATAAACGCCTGCGTCGCGAGGTAGCAGTGTAATACATATGTGTAGGAAGAGAGGAGCCTGGCAGCCGCGGCTGCCAGGCTCCTCTCTTCCTACACATATGTATTATTGTGGTATTATTTTGTTCCCACGACAGAAAGAGCGGGAACAACCTGTTCCATAAAGCGGTCAACGCGCGCCAGCAAGGCTTCTAATGACCCCTCATTGCGGCACATAATAATCTTCCCTGAATCTAGATCAAAGTCCCGCGCCAGCTGCCCCAACACATATTCTTCACAGTCTTTATGGTAATATGTCTGCATGATATAGTCTGAAATAAAGTGGCAATCATCCACTGGCCGTTCACCATCCATAGGGAAGGTAATACGCTGACGGATACGACGCATACACGTCTCCAGGTCAGCTTCGACAAAAAAGAAGTAGGCATCTTGCAAAAATGTTTTGTCAAAGTTTTTTAACGCGTGTTGATAGTCATCGCGCGCAAATTCAATAGTGATTATCTTCTCTACCTGCTCGTTTGTTTCAGATGATACAGAAGAAGAGAGGCTTTGCATACTTTTTCCCATCTTCTTGAGCACATCATCAAAAACCGTCATATCTAACACATCAAAGCCCGCGAAATCGGTGCGCCGAAAGCGACCTTGCTGTTCGCGTTCGTCTCCAAGAAACATCTCATAAAGAACATCATAATCCTTTACACGCGTCGTCTTCACCCCCCATTGGTGAGCGACTTCTTGTATACGACGCATTGCGGTCGTTTTTCCGCTTCCAGGGCGTCCTAATACAAATACCTTCACATCCATTAACAGCTACTCCCAAAGATCATCAAGAAGACAGTAGAAATAAGAAACAGCGCCTCCAGGTCTTGCAAAAGATCCACCCCCCAGTGGATCATAAAGCGCAGCCTTACTGGAAACACTTGAATGAGATGCTATTTGGTCTCGCTCTCTTCCAACTGAGACCAGCGTGAATAACCTCCTATGCCATTTTCAGCGTCGGGATTCCAGGCCATAACGACGTTGCCACCTTCACCAATTCCCAGCTTTAACACCGCATCCAGCGTCTGGCTGATCATGGCGCTTACCTCGGCGGCGGAGGAATATTCTTGCAGAAACTCGCTCAACTTAGTACGCGAGTACGAGGTCACGGCCAGGTGTGCGCTCACTTCCGATATGACGAGCGCGCTATCGGCTGCCACGTGCTGGTGTACCGCGATACTCCTGGCCAGGTTTACTTTGAATTGCTCGGCCTTTGCGCAGGCCTTCTCGCGCGAGTAGCCACGCAAAATCAAGTAAAAGCGGTCTGCGTACATATGATAGAGGTAGCATTGTGATGCCCTGGTTGTCAGCGGGGCGATTAACTCTTGAATACGCAAGCCTATAGCCCGGTCTAACAAGCGAATAGTGTGATCGCCATATTTCCGCGCTAGCTTGATCTGGTTATCCATGTCAATAGCGATAAAGGAGACAACATCACTCCTGCCAGGCTCTTCATTAGCGACCTCTTCCTCTTTTATATCCTCCTCCCATGCATGTGCATCGGACACAAGCGCCTCCACATCACGCATAAAGTCGTTTTCGCAACGGAACTCGTTAAACAATGTGTCCACAACGTCAGGGGTATGTATAAGGCTTTTTAGATCATCAGTCGTACGTAGGCGGACATCGTAGGTCGTGATGGCATTTTCAATAAAGCGCCCAACGATTCTCAGCAACTGCCGATCTGCGAGGGAAAAGGCCTCTACGTTATCTGAGACGACATAGAGGACAGCCAGCGGATCCCCATGCTCTCCGCCAATAGGGACCGCAACATTGGATTGTATCTCGCCCTCGACATCAATAAAGGCGCGCGTCCTTTCGCGCAAGGAGATATGAGGGCGATAGAGAATGCGTCCGCTCTGGTAGGCACGAATACCCACGCTTGTTCTTGATTTCTGCGGAATGAACCTGGACTCTCCCACAATATAGGGACTCTCCTTACTATGAGCGCGCACAACAAGCGTGCGCTCCTGTAAGGGAACTTTCCCCACGCTATTGTCAGGCAAGAGGATCACAGAAAACTTCCAGCGGTGCCGACCACTCGCAAACGTTCCCCCCATGCGCACAACCATATCTGCCAGGCCCTCTAGAATACTATCCTGGTAATAACCTACCTTGCCCAGGTCTGCCGCGACCTCACGATGGTCATGCCAACCGGGACCAAAGCAGCGGCGCATAAATTCAACTTCTTCATATAAAGGTGCCAACACCCGCCTGATTGTTTGTACATAGGCCTCGTCTAGCGAGAGGCGGCGTGAACGCTTATCCGGCCGGTCAAGCACAATCAAGGTGTGATAGATTGGTTTCTCAAGCAAACGCTCCTGGCGCATAATACCTAGTGGATACACACAATAATCGGTCTCATACTGGAATGAGGGATTGTGGGTCAGTAACGTATGCACTGTTCCACTAGTATCCAGCCAACCAACCAGCGACTCGCCAAGACGAGATAGGTCTTCAGTCGTTCGTACACCTACCTCAACTGGATCGCAAGCTAGCGGCAAGATCAAGCCAATAGCACACCCTGGCAAAAACTCGCTAATCAGCATCAAGGACATGCGCAAGGCCTGGGCGGCATAATAACGCCAGAAGAGCAGAGACTTTTCGCGAGCCAGGCGCCGATCAATAGAAAGCATGCCAACCGGGTCTTCGCTGATCGCTGGTACTGGCTCTAGTAACTGACGCCCCTGTCGCCCCTCTGGCAAGATCTCATCCCAGATTTCGCCGATATCTTTGGGGATATCAGAGAGCGCAAAACGCGACTCCAGCAACTCCTGGATCACGGCCAACTTATCCAGTTCCTCAAGCGGATACTGTCGCTGGCCCTTGCTCTCCCTGGTCCCCTTATTCTCCTTGGAGCGCATAGGATTGAGCATATGCTGGCTCTCCAGGTCACGCAATTTACTCTCGCTAAAGCCAGAGAGTTGCGCCGCCCGGCCAATGGTAACCGTGGCATCTGCCCGGCTGCGGTGTATATTTTCAATGATACGCGCTTGCACTTCTTCATTGCGTAAATGCAGTTGAATACGCTGCCTGGTGTAGTCTTCCATAACTAGCCCCTGTATTGTTTGCGTGTTTGCTATCACAGTAGTTTCCGTGTAGGAAACTAACGCCACTCGCGTGGCTAGCGCTTCGCGCTCAAGTTTCCAAAAGGTTGTAAATACAATTCTTTCAACTTTTCCACCTCTCACATACACAAAACCTTATCTTCACCTCGTTTGAGGCACAAAATATCTTCTCTATTCTTGATGTTTCTTGAGGCCAGATATTAAAAACATGTTAATCACTCTTTATAAATTAGATTGTACTCGCACATGCAAAACTTTTCAACAGCAATCCTACATAATTCCCACCAGACTTACGCTTTTCCTACAAATATTCTATCACAAAGCAAAAAAACATATATATGTACTTAGAAATCTTGACTACCATATTCCATTTACTTATACTTAGCAATAAGAAAACTTAAGTATCCTTCTTCATTGTTTTAAGTTTTCTCAAAACAAAAGCATATTTTATGGCAAACAACCTTTTCTCGTATAGAACAAACGTAGTTTTGCAACAAATTTAGCGGCATTTCATAACAAACCTACGTCTTCATGACAAGATAAGCGCCTATGGAGAGGAGCACAAGCTATGACAAAACAAGTAAACTTCCCTTCTCTTGAGGAACTTGCTCTTGCTCATGAGCAAAGCTGGAGCAGATTGTATGACTTCTTACGGCCCACGGTCACGTTCTTTGTATACATGTATGCCGTATCAGCGTGGCATGGTCAGGAGAATGACCTGGTCGAAGACGTGTTACAGGAGACGGCCATTCGCATCTATCGCCAGATCCAACTGGCACAGGCGTCAGATGCAACGCCCATCCTGCACCTGGAATCCTTCTGCAAGACCATCGCGCGCAACTATTGTCGCGACCTCAGGCGTAAGGAGAAGCGCCTGGAGCATTTCCCGGAGGGCGACTATTCCTTTGAAATCTACATTCTTGAAGAAGTGAAAGACGACCCCGTCGAAGCCATCTTTGAGGCTCTGTTCGCACGCCCCGTCATTTTCGCCTCGGCCACGCTGATAGCCTCATTCCCAGAGAAACAGCGCCAGGCCCTGCTCATTGACCTGGCACAGAAAAATGACTTCGACGCGCCCATACCCTCGTTGCTTGAGGAAGCCCTGAGCAAGGTCAACATCAATCTTCGCGCCTATCGAGATAAGCAGCCTGACGAACAGGCGGACAAAGCACGCCATAGTTCCCTGGTGAGCATCGCCTACAAGCGACTGCGGAATGAATTCTTTCAGCAGTATGCACATCTCGTAGCATAAAGGTTGTTGAGGGTGTGAGGCCTAGAACGCGTTTACTCACTCTGCCGAAACGGAGGCACTGCATATGCAAGAATTACTGCTAAGCACGCAAATGTTCGTCATCTTGATCTTACTGGCGTTCATTGCTGGACTTGTGACCGGAATCGTGCTGAGTCGGCCCATCATGCGCTAGCGCGCATCTGGTAATGACGAAAGAGCCCTGGCGCCTTCGGGTGCCAGGGCTCTTTCGTCATTACCAGGGCAAGAACTACACCAGGCTAAAAATTTGCCCATCATATCAGCTAGCCTGTCAAAAAGAACAGGGGAAAACCGTTTACCCGACCAGTGTATCTTGCTCAGCAATCTGTTACACTTATATATACTCTGATTTTAGTGGACAAAAAAAAGACACCAGAGAGGCATGTAAGAGGTCTCTCATACAACACTACCTACCTGGAGAAATGCATATGGGTGTACATGGAATGCGTGGTGGGCATGGGGGAGGCATGGCTGATTATGTAGAGGAACAAAAGAGACGTGGTCGTAAAACAGATGCGCGCACCGTGCGTCGCGTTATAGAAGCCTTCAAGCCTTATAAGTTTCAGGTCTTCCTGGTCCTTACGGCAATCCTGGCAACAACTCTGCTGGGATTGATCAATCCTCTGCTCATTCAACGCATCTTTGACGATGCTATCGGAAAAGGCAATCTCTCTCTCCTCATCATCTATGTCATTATTATGTTTATTACGCCGATTATATCGGGCTTTATCGGTGTATGGCAGTCATACCTCAACAACACAATCGGGCAGAGCGTCATGCGTGACTTCCGCAACAGGCTCTATACCCATCTTCAAAGCATGTCGCTGAGCTTCTTCACCAGCACGCGCACTGGTGAGATTCAGTCACGCCTCTCTAATGATGTCGGGGGTGTGCAGGGCGTAGTCACGAATACGGCGACGAGCATTGTCTCCAACATTTCGACGGCTCTCAGTACCGTGATCGCGATGTTTATTATCAGTCCTCTGCTTACCCTGGTCTCCCTGGGACTGCTCCCACTCTTCCTCTGGTTTACCTATCGCGTCGGCAATGTCCGCCGCGCGACCAGCAAAGAGACGCAGAAGAGCATGGCCTCGCTGACCGCGATGATGCAGGAGACGCTCTCCGTGAGCGGCATCCTCCTGATGAAGACCTTTGGTCGCCAGGAGCATGCCCGCGATCAATTTGAGCAGGAGAACCAGAATCTAGCCAATCTGGAGGTTCGCCAGCAGTTGATTGGACGCTGGTTCTTTATGTTCATTGGTACCTTTTTCTCGGTCATCCCAGCTATCGTCTACCTGATCGCGGGTGCGCAAATCATCAATCACGCGCCTATATTCGGCGGCTATATGACGCTGGGTACCATCGTGACGTTTACCACGCTTCAGAGCCGTATCTTCTTCCCCATCGGTCAGCTCCTGAGCGTGCAGGTAGACGTTCAAGGCGCGCTGGCACTCTTCGATCGTATCTTTGAATATCTGGATATGCCTATTGAGATCAAAGATAAACCCAACGCTCTCAAATTGCAGGCTGAACAGATTCGTGGCGAGGTCGCTTTTAACCACGTCGCCTTTGCCTACAAGCGCGACAGTTCTCACACAGTATCCAGAGACGAGAACTCCACAGAGAAGCAGGAAGCAGAGAAGCTGGCTATTATAAAGAACGAGGACGAGGAGCTGCGTCCCGCCCTGAAGAACGTCTCCTTCACGATCAAACCGGGGCAGCTAGCCGCCCTCGTTGGTCCCAGTGGCGCAGGCAAAACCACCATGACCTATATGGTACCTCGTCTGTACGAGGTAGATAGTGGCACCGTCTCCATCGATGGACATGATGTGAAAGATCTTGCCCTCACCTCGCTCAGTGAGCTAATAGGCATGGTCACCCAGGAAACCTACCTCTTCCATGCCTCGATTCGTGAAAATCTGCTCTACGCACGCCAGGACGCAACCGACGAGGAGATAATCGCAGCGGCAAAGGCGGCAGCGATTCATGAGCGCATCACTGAACTGGAAGATGGCTATGACACGGTCGTGGGCGAGCGTGGCTACAAGCTTTCAGGCGGAGAGAAGCAGCGTATCGCTATCGCGCGCGTCATCCTCAAGAATCCCCGCATCCTGATCCTGGATGAGGCTACCAGCGCCCTCGACACACATTCGGAGCGCCTCATTCAGGCTGCCCTGGAACCCCTTATGAAGGGACGTACCACGCTGGCCATCGCTCATCGCCTCTCCACTATCCTGGCCGCGGATGTCATCTTGGTGGTCAACAAAGGCGAGATCGTTGAGCGCGGCACGCACCAGGAACTCCTCGAACTTGGCGGCCTCTACGCCCGCCTCTACCAAGAACAATTCTCACAGGTTGCGCTCGAAGAGATCAGCGCCGACTAGGTTACCTTAAAAGAAGAGGTGGAAAGCTGAGCTTTCCACCTCTTCTTGTACTTTTAGCCTGCGTCAGAGACATCCCACTCAGCACGCTCTAGTTCGTGCTGCTCCTCCAGCCAGGCCTCAACCTCGCGGGCTTTGAGGTCGCGGCTCGTGCGGGGTGGAACCATGGGCAGCTCCAGCATCAGCTCGTAATCGTCATCGGCGGCGACGCGGTTAAAACGCTCGAAGCCACAGCCCAAACAACGATGCACGATCACATCCTCGCCACGTGTACGCTGAAAGCGCCCAATCGGCTCCATAGAGGAACCACAGGTGCTCAAGCGATCACCAGATTGCCGGTCATCGACGTGGCGCGAGTGTAAACAAAAGGGACAATGGTTGCGGTGATGTCCGCCACTGGGCAATGGACATACGAAGCGCCGACAATGCCGACATTTAAAGACCTCTTCCTCAGTATTGTAGCGTGGCCTGGCGCTCTTCCCCTGACCGCTGGGGCAAAAATCTTCTGCATCTACACCGTCATATGCATCCAGGATACCAAATTCGTTGAAGCGCAAAGGCTGTTTGTGACTCTTTACTGCGCGCGACATGCGTTTTCGCAAGGGTGAACCTCTTTTTTATCTTCACAACTGTATTGGGGAGAATTAAACGCAAGGTGAGAGGCGCTTTCAGCAGGGAAAGCGCGTTGGCGACAAGCGCTGCGCACAGTTTGGTGGTCCTTTTACAAATACTACACATAGGTCCTCGGCTTCTTTCCAGGGCCGCCAGCACACACCCATTTCTTTCGAATTTCGGTCAAAGTGTGAACGGCCATACAGGTAAATACATTTCGTAGGAGTGAGCAGCTTAAGACATCTGCAGGGTCGCGAAAACGGGCAATAAACACCCTGGGAAAGTGGCGGCGGTGGTTATCATTCAGCACACGACGCGCCATAAGCCTGAAAAGGCAGAAAGCGACCCAGGAATAAGGAGTGACTTACAATAAGCCAGCACAAAAAAGCTGCACACAAAGAAGGGAAAAAGATGTAGGGGAGAGCGTGTGGAGATGCTCAGAAGAGTCAGGAGTCAAGGACTCCAGGAATATGCTGATAACGCGACTAACAAAAAGCATAAACAACCAGCACTGGCAGAGGCTCCAGCGCATACATACCAAGCTATATCTCCACTTTTACGGTGAAGAGAGGCTTATGCATTATAAAGTTGTCATGTGTGTAGTCGCAGTAGGACTATTTGCCCCGTGCCTTGAGCGGCACAGCATATCAGCAAAGTTTCTTAAAGAAGCAGTCCACCGCGCTCTAGTGAGCAATGGCGGTCATCAAGAGGCTCCTCTTTCTAGACAAAATATTGTTGAGATATCTACAAATATACCTGCATTTACCCCCAAAGTCAACCCCTTTTAAACACTCAAACGCTCCCTTTCGCGCCTGCGCCATACTACTAAGAAAGGGAGTCACAGCACTGAATAAAAGGGAGGAGTGTGGTGCCAGATCTGGCACCACACTCCTCCCTTTTATTCAGTGCGAATATTTATTTAGCCGGCGAGTTGGGCGCGGCGGGTTTCGAGCTTGGCGACGCGCTCCTCCTGGGCGACGAGTTTCTCGCGCTCTTTGACGACTACTTCGGGCTTGGCTTTGGCTACGAAGTTTTCGTTGGAGAGCTTGCCCTGCAAGCGCGCACGTTCCTGCTGAGCCTGGGCGATCTCTTTGTCGATTCGCTCAAGCTCCTTAGCAATGTCGACCATACCAGCTAGAGGCAGGTAGATCTCGACGTTGCCAGCTAGCAGGCCCATCGCCTGCTCGACCTTGCTCTCCAGAGCTACATGCAACTGTGGCTCCTCAGTGCGCGCCAGGAACTGGATGAGCGGGCTCTGCTCCTTGAGCATCGTGACATACTCGCCTGCAGCCATGATGACCGGGATGCGGCGTGCTGACTCAACGTTCATCTGGTTGCGCGCATCGCGGATACGCGTGATCGCTTCCTGCAAGAGGCTAAACTGCTGCTCGGCCTCCTCATCGACGAACTGCTCCTGGGCGGTTGGCCAGGGGGCGATGATCAGCGCCGAGGCTGGCCATTTGCTCTGATCAGACTCGGTCAGGCGATAGAGGTGCTGCCAGACCTCCTCAGTGACAAAAGGCATGAAAGGATGCAGCAAGCGCAGGCTCTGGTCCAGCACGGCACGCAGGATGGCCGTGGTCGACTGGCGTGTCGCTTCGTCACCCTGCATCTGGACCTTGGCGCTCTCAACATACCAGTCACAGTAGTCGGACCAGAAGAAGTCATTGATCTGGCGTCCAGCCTCGCCAAGCTGGAAATCGTTGATCAAGCGTGTCACAGACTGCGTCAGGCGATTCAGGCGCTGCAAGATCCAGCGATCGGCCAGGGTACGAGGCCTGACCACACTGATATCGGGGACGCCACCACCGACCTCAGCCGTGGACATAAGCACAAAGCGCGAGGCATTCCAGATCTTGTTGGCAAAGTTGCGGTTACCAACAATGCGCTCCTCAATCAGCTTCATGTCGTTGCCCGGCGTACTGCTGGTGGCCAGGGTGAAGCGCAGGGCATCGGTGCCAAACTTGTCCATGACCTCCAACGGATCAATGACGTTATTCTTCGACTTACTCATCTTCTCACCCTTGGCATCGCGTACCAGGCCGTGCAGGTAGATGGTGCTGAAGGGCACAGTCCCCATAAAGTGGATGCCCGCCATGACCATGCGCGCAACCCAGAAGAAAATGATGTCGTAGCCAGTCTCCATGACTGCCGTTGGATAGTAGCGGCGCAGGTCAGCGCTATCCTCGGGCCAACCAAGCGTACTAAAGGGCCAGAGCCACGAGCTGAACCAGGTATCCAGCACATCCTCGTCCTGGCGTACAGCCGTACTATGACAATGCAAACAGGCCGTCACATCCTCGCGGCTGACCGACATCTCACCACAGGTTTCGCAGTACCAGACCGGGATACGGTGGCCCCACCAGAGCTGGCGCGAGATACACCAGTCATGAATGTTCTCCAGCCAATCCATATAGGTCTTGTTGAAGCGCTCGGGTACGATGCGAATCAGGCCATGCTTCACCGCGCCAATGGCGGGGGTCGCCAGAGGCTTCATCTTGACGAACCATTGCTTGGAAATCAGTGGCTCAACGACGGTGTCACAGCGCTGGCAGTGACCCAGCGGCACGTTATAATCCTCGATTTTGACCACGAGGCCCTGGCGCTCAAGCTCGGCTACGAGGTTCTTGCGCGCCTCGTAGCGGTCCTGGCCCGCGTAGGGGCCGGCCTCTTCGGTCATAATAGCGTCAAAGCCGATGACCTGTACGGCGGGCAGCTTGTGGCGCAAGCCAATCTCGAAATCGGTGGGATCGTGCGCGGGCGTGACCTTGACCGCGCCGGTACCGAAGGCCAGGTCCACGGCCTCGTCGGCAACGATAGGAATCTCGCGTCCAACCACGGGTACGATTGCCAGGCGTCCAACAATATCCTTATAGCGTGCATCTTTGGGGTTCACGGCAATCGCGGTATCACCCAGAATGGTTTCGGGGCGCGTGGTCGCGACGCTGATATAGCGCGTCTCGCTCTCGCCCTCAACTGGCTTGAGCGGATAGCGCACATAGGTCAGCTTTCCAGGGGTGTCGACATGGTTGACCTCGAGGTCAGACAGGGCGCTCATACAGCGGGGACACCAGTTGATGATGCGCTCGCCACGATAGATCAGTCCCTCTTCATACAGGCTGACGAAGACCTCGCGCACAGCGTGAGAGAGCCCCTCATCGAGGGTAAAGCGCTCACGCGACCAGTCGCAGGAAGCGCCCAGGCGGCGATGCTGGTCCTGAATGCGTCCCTTATACTGGTGTACCCATTGCCAGACACGCTCTAAAAAGGCCTCACGCCCCAGTTTATGGCGGTCGGTCCCCTCTTTGGCGATCAGGCGCTCGACAACGGTCTGGGTCGCGATACCGGCGTGGTCCTCGCCCGGAACCCAGAGCGTCTCATCGCCCAGCATGCGATGATAGCGGATCAGGATATCCTCAACGGTGGAGGTAATACCATGTCCCAGATGCAGCGCGCCCGTCACGTTGGGCGGAGGCATACTAATGACAAAGGGCTTGCGCTCAGGATTGGGGCGTGGCTTAAAGTAGCCTCCCTCTTCCCAGAAGCGATACCATTTCGCCTCGACTGCCTGGGGCTCATAGGCCTTGGGAAGATCGGCGGCGGATGGAGTGGGCATTGTGAGTGTATTCTGCTCCTGCTCAGCCATGTTGACTCCTCTTGTTTTTTAACTTCTCAGCGCCTGCGGCGCTTCGCGAGGGTAAGGGTGTGTGGATGCTGATGTGTCGCTAAGCGACACATCAGCATCCACACACCCTTACCCGGCGTAGGCTAATGGGTGATGAAAACGTCTGCGTTCTTGTTTAACATAATAAAAAAAGCCTTCCTCGTAAAGGACGAGAAAGGACATGACTCGTGGTACCACCTTTGTTCGATCAATCGCGCAGATTGATCCTTATGGGTGCGATAACGGACACATCCGTGAAAATTCCCCCTCTTTAATAAATGGGGTGCTTTTCAGACTCCCAGGCGACCTTCAACGCTTCGTCAACCGAAAGGGACTTGCAGCCAATGATCCCTTCTCTCTGGCGGTGGGTGCGTCTACTCCTCCTGCTCGTAGCCAGATTATTTCTATGCTCTCTATTTTCTTTTTCGGCAATTATCTGTAGTCTAACGAGTGCAAGCGTGAATGTCAATAGACTAGAAGGTAAAGGATGTGCGTGAGAAAATGGCCAGTGGCCATTTTCTCACGCACATCCTTTACGCTTGAAGCTCTTCGGGTTTGCTAGAACTTCTTGAAGGTGCAGGTGACCTTGCCGAAGGAGATGGAATCGCCATCGTTCAGCTGGGTCGCCTTGTCGGGCTCCAGGCGCTTGCCATTGACCCGTGTAGAGTTGGTACTATTCAAGTCAGTCAGGGTAAAGCTGTTTCCGCTATGTTCAAAGGCGGCATGCACACGTGAAATGGTATCCGCGCCCTGTTTGCTGCTCAGATCAACATCGGGGCGAATACCACCCAGATCATTATCATAGCGGCCAACGGCGGCTGACTCGCCCTTTAGCTGCACTTGAGAGCCATCGCTAAAGATGAGTGCACCCCAGGCTGGACCTGCTGCGTTGGAGACTTGAGGGGCAGGCTGAGCATGCCCAGCCGCGCGAGGCGACGGAGGCTGTTGCGCGGGCTGAACCAGGTTGGCCTTGCTGCCCTGCTGCTCTTGCTTCTGCTGCATCTGCTGTTGCAGGTGCGCAGGCGGGGTGTAGTAGACCTCCTCTTTCTTAGGCTGCTGAGAGGGAGTCTCCTTCGCGGGTGCAGGTGTAGGGGCCGTGTTGGGAACAGTAGGCTGTGAAGCAGTCGCCTGGCTCTGCTGATTTGAAGGCACATAGTACTGGATCTCAGGCTTCTTGGGCGCGGGCGCTGCTTCCTTCTTCTCTGTACCCTGCACATACTTTACCGTCGGCTGTGGCGCGACCGTAGGATTCTGCGGCGTTGGTGGCACATATTCCGGCGACGCGGGGCGCTGCGATGGCTGCTGACCTGGGAAGATTGTCGACTCCACCACACTGGGCTGCGGCTGCGCGGGCGGCGTATAGGTTGGTGTGGGTGGTGGCGTATACACTGGCGCCGGTGGTGGCGTCGGAGGTGTATAGGTTGGCTGCGGCGCCGGTGACGGCGTCGGCGGGGTATACGTCACGCGTGGCTGGGGAGCCGGTACTGTGGGCTGAGCAGGCTGAGATGCGGCCTGTGAGGCGATCGTATGAAACGTTGATGCTCCGCACTTAGGGCAGAAGGCCGCTCCATCCTTGACCTCCGAGTTACAGCGTGAACAGTAGAGCTTGGGAGGCGTCAACGAACGGCCACAGCCGGAGCAGAAGGTATCGCCCGGCTCATAGGGCGTATTACAGTTCTGACAGCGCAAACCACCTGTCGCGGGAGCCTGCATCATTGGCTGGGGTGGCCTCGCCATGGGTGGGGCCGGAGGCATATCCCGGTTCTGTGGAACATAGTACGGCTGTTGCGCTCCCGAAGGAGGCGTTATCGACTGCTGCACCTGGGGCAGTAGCTGGTAGGGGACAGGACCAGGCATGATTCCTGGGCGCTGCTGGCGCACCAGGCCATCAGTCATATTCAACACCTGGTTGCTCAGGCTCGCCTGCCGCAGAGCACCTACACCAGCCGTCAGTGCCAGCGGCCAGAGGATGGGCAACGCTACAATACCCACGGCTCCGACAGCCGCCTTATCGATCCACTTCTGCTGACCAATCATCGCCAGCACACCACCAGTTGTGCGCTGCAACGTCAGAGAGAGCGCGGCCTGCATACCAATAATGGCCTCGAAATCGCCGCCTTTCTTCAACTGCACCAGCATCTGGTCTTTATTACCAATACTTTGCGCCTGGTACCCCTGGGCCATGTAGGCATTTACCATGTCTCTGGCAAGGCGTTCAATATCGATATCCTCTGAGTTATAAAAACGGGCATCCATCTAAAATCCTCCAACAAAGCGTTACAGCCAGCGAAGCCTCTTCTCTCTCCTCACTCCCATCTTACCGGTTATATGTCACATAGGAAAGTATCGTTCTGGAGGTACTACGTTTCTATCGCGTGAAAGTTGTAGTGTGGGTGTGATGGCAGTGGCAGGCCAAAGCCCTACCACTGCCATCACACCCACACTACGCAATTTGAGCGCCACAAGCGCGAAGAGGAGTGAGATAGCTCGCTTGAGATGCTATAATGGAGAACGCAAATCGAGGGTCAAAATCTAATGCCTGTTGCCAGTAGGGAAAGAGTCTATGCACGAACCACTAGAGCAAGATAGACATGAGCCAGCGGAAACCAATGGGGGAGAACCGTCCGCGCGCAACCGTCTGCGCTATATTATCCTGGGACTACTCTGGGCACACCCAATGAGTGGCTACGACATCAAGCAAGCCTTTGATCGCGCCATCGCAAGCTACTGGAACGCGGGCAACAGCCAGATTTATACCACACTCAAGAGTTTAAGCCAGGCTGGACTGGTAGAATCCGAGGTCATCGTGCAGACGGCGCGCCCTAATCGCAAGGTCTATCGCCTGACCGAGGCCGGACAAACCGAGCTTGAACAGTGGCTTGAAGAGGAAGTTCCAGATCGCTTCACCAAGGATGAATTTCTCACTAAACTCTTCTTCTGTGGTGAGACCAGCGATGAGATCGCGCTTCACCACCTCCAGCATCACCGCGAGAGCCTGCTCCAGCAATTAGCCTATATGGAACGGGTCAAACAGCAGTACGCCTCGCGCCCAACGCGTCGTCCTCGCCTGCTTGAATACCAGATGCTGGTACGCGAGTATAAAGAGGCGGTACTTAAAGCCGGGCTGGAAGTCACAGAGCACGCAATTGAGCGCCTGAACGATCAGACACCCGAACGCCCTTAAGCGCCAGTATAGAAAGAGCAGGATACTCTCTAACATGATGCAAGATGCACCGCTTTCCTCGCCGCTCCTGGAAGATTTACGCCAATCCATCACCCTGACAGGAGATACAGGACACGACGTCGCCACCTTTCTCATCGTCCACGGTTGCCCACAGACAGCCAGGCATTGTGGCAAGGTCGCGACAGAAGCCCGGCGTGTCGCCCTCCTGGTCGGCGCGGACCCGGCGCTTGCCGAGGTCTCAGGCTGGCTACACGACATAAGCGCGATCTTCCCCACACCAGAACGCGTCAAAATAGCCTACCAGTTGGGTATTCCCGTCCTACCCGAAGAAGCAGCTTTCCCCATGATCGTTCACCAGAAGCTCTCACGCGTCCTCGCCGCCCAGGTCTTTCAGATTATCCAACCAGAGGTCTTGAGCGCGGTCGAGTGCCATACCACACTCAAGTGCGACGCCAGCCAGCTCGACAAAGTGCTCTTCGTAGCGGACAAGCTGGCCTGGGACCAGCCAGGACAGGCCCCCTTTCACGAAGGCATGCAAGCAGCACTAGAAATCTCGCTGGACGCGGCCACCTTCTTCTATTTGCGCTATATGTGGGAGCGCCGCGAACAGCTCGCAGTCCTTCATCCCTGGTTACATGATGCATATTTCCAAATGCTACAATCCAAATTTTAAATCCATAAAAGCAAAAGCTGCCTAAAGAACCTTTAGGACATTTTATAAAGACACATATTGATACTTGACAGTTGATGAGGTACTCACTTATAGTTCCTTCGTGAGTAGCAAATATTCACAATAATAATTCTTCTCTTAAAATAAAAAGTGCTTCAAGCAAAGCCACGAAGGGATTTATGCATCATGGACCAGCAGCCTAACCAGCAACCACAGTATCAACAGCCCCCTTTCCAGCAGCCTCCCTTTCAGCAGGGTTATCCTCAACAAGGTCAACCGGGTTATCAGCAGCCTCCCTTCCAGCAGGGTTATCCTCAACAGGGTCAACCGGGCTATCAGCAGCCTCCCTTCCAGCAAGGTTATCCCCAGCCGGGCTATCCTCAGCAGGGGAAAGATTGGTTGATAACGCTGCTCCTGTCGATTTTCCTGGGTGGGCTGGGCATCCATCGCTTTTACGTTGGTAAGACTGGCACCGGCGTCGCTATGTTGCTTACCGGTGGTGGCTGCGGCATCTGGGCGCTTATCGATATTATTATGATTGCATCGGGCAGCTTCACCGACGCCAACGGTCAGCCACTCGTCCGCAACAACGTGTAGTTCAGCTATGCGCATAGAGAAACACATTGCGCGAGGGAAGGCAGGATGGCTCATTCTCCTCCCCTTACTTTTCTTCCTGGTACCGACCTCCTGGCTTGAGGCCCATCCTCCAGTCTGCCTCTCGCGCCTCATTTTCAAGCGTCGCTGTCCCGGCTGTGGCATGACGCGGGCCATCTCCTGCGCCATCCATGGTCAGTTTCGCAAGGCCTGGCACTACAATAAGCTCGTCGTGATCGTCCTGCCTCTCCTGACACAGAGCTGGCTGCGCGAAGTGCTGCGTCAATATTTCCACTGGCCTCATCTTTAGATAGTGTGGGCGCATAAGAAACCTGGAGAAAAAGAGAACGGCCTGGCACGCTTCTTTGTGCCAGGCCATTTTGTAGATTGTAATGCTTAGGAGAGGCGGGCCTCCAGGCCTGTGACTTGCTCGCGGAGCTTGCGATTCTCAGCGCGTAGCTCGTCGAGATCTTTCCGCACCTGGTTAAGCTGTTCCTCGCCCTTGTCGCTGCTACGCAGGTTGTGTGCGGCCCAGCGCATGGCGCGCTGCACGCCATCCTCCGTCTCGCGGCTAGCAACGCTTTCCAGCACCGGAATAGCACGCTTCTCACCAAGCGAGAGCAAGGCCCAGGCCGCGGTGGCGCGGGCAGGCCCCCAGGTATCATGCTCGGCGGCATGCATAAGGGCAGTCACAGCTCGCTGACGCGCCGCTTCGCTATATTCATGGCGTAGACTACCAATTGTGAGGAAAGCCATCATCGCGCCGCGACGAAGCATGATATAGTTGCTCGTATCGCTCAAATAGGCGATCAGGATGTCAATGACACGATCATCGCCAGTAGCGGCAAGGCCATTAAAGATGCCGCCCTGTACATTGTAGTTCCAGGAGGGGCGCTCCAGGGCCTTTGTTAGCAGTTCAATGTTGCCTTCGGTGCGCGTTTTACCCAGCGCAACCGCAGATGCTGACTCGACGCGATAGCTTACATCGCCGCCCTCAACCACGGGACGCAGAGCCTCGACAGAGCGCTGGGCCAGTTCACCATGTGTGTGCGCCGGGAACTCTCCGAGAGCCGTAGCAATTGCAGCACGCACACGTGAGTACTCCTTCACATCCAGCTCTCTAAAGGCTTGAATGAGGATATCCTGTGCCTCGGCCGTGCCGTGCTTGGCAATGCCTTCGGCGGCGGTGGTGCGCACGCCCCAGAAAGCATCGCTGTTCAATGCGTTGGTGAGAGCGGTCAGCGCTTGTGGCTCGCGGCGGTCGGCAAGAGCCTCGGCAGCTTCAACCCGACCCAGGATATCGGCGTCATGCTCAAGCTGGTAGACGAGCAGATGAGTGGGGCGCTCAAACTTTAGCGACTTCAGCAGGCGACCCTCGGGATCGAAGCGTACCATCACTGGCTCACGCTCCAGTGGCAGGTAGAAGGTCTGCTCGACCTCGCCATCCTCGCCCAGGGTGACGTGCAGCGGGATCGTACGTGTCTCGTCGCTTCCCTCCGAGGCGGGAATGGTAAAGGCGATCTCGGCTGGCACTTTGAAGCAGGGCGTCAGATCGTCGACCTTCTGCGCCTGGCGCACCTTGACCTTCGCCAGTTTATGCTGTCCATCCCAGGAATAGCTGACCTCGAACTCGGGATAGCCACCGCTGTAGATCCACTGATGGAAGAAATGCGCCAGGCTGCGACCCGTGCTCTCCTCAAGTGCACGCTCCAGGTCTGCGGTGATGACTTCACGCGTACGGTTGCGCTCCAGATACGACTTGATACCACGGCGGAAGGCGCTATCCCCAAGCTGGTTGCGCAGCATATGCAGGACCCAGGCGCCCTTGTTATAGATGTGTCCATCAAAGAGCTCAAAGCCCTGGTTATAGTATTTATGATAGACAACCGGGCGACGATAGCGGCGATCCTCATTCTGGTAGCCCTTGCGCGTCTGCAACATCTCCCATTTGAAGTAGTCCTCGCCCTGGTCATGGCCGGTCCACAGGTGCTCGAAGTAGGTCGCGAAGCCTTCATTCAGCCAGGCATTGGGCCAGTCACGGCAGGTCACCAGATCACCAAACCACTGGTGCGCCAGTTCGTGCGCGGTCACCGAGACGAACTCGGGGGCCATATCCAGGTTGGCCTTCTGGTCGAAGAGCAAGCCAAAGCTATGCGTCGTGGCCGTGGTATGCTCCATGGCACCCGTATAGATCTCGACCACGGTCTGGTCATAGTTGTCATACGGATACTCGACGCCAGTATACTCGGAGAAGAAGCCCATCATATCTGGGGTCTTTCCCATATACAGGCGCGCGTCGTCCGCGCGGTCCTTACGCACATAGTAGGAGACCGGCTTGCCCTTATACTCATCCTTAATCACAGCAAAGTCGCCCACGACGAGCGAGATCAGGTAGGCGGCATGAGGCACGGCATGCAGCCAGTGGTGTGTCTTTGTCTCGCCATTGTCAACGACCTTCAACAGGTTACCATTGGCGATGGTAATAAACTGTGAGGGCGCGGTCACCAGGAACTCGGTTGTGGCACGGTCGTTGGGGGAGTCATGGCAGGGGAACCAGTAGGAATGATACTGTGGCTGACCAAAGGTATAGGCCTGCACTGGGCGCGTGGGGTCTTCGGGCGCGGGCTTGACGAAGTGCAAGCCATTGCGCGGCCTGGTATGATAGGTCACCGCGACTGTGAATTCTTCGCCATGCTTGTAAGGGCGGTCGAGTTCGATATGCAGCTTCTTCTCGCCGAGGCTATAATTCAGTTCTGAACCATCCGCGAGTGCAACTTTATCAATCGAGAGCTCAATCGCATCAAAGGTGACACTCTTGGCCTCTTCATAGAGGGCCGTGAAGGTTGTGTAGATGGTACCGCTGATCACTTCCTGATCAAAGTCCAGCGCGATATCCAATTTGACGTGTTTAACGTCGCCAGGGCGATCAGGTGCGTAGTGCAGCGTATCGCCGGGCAATTCATAGTTGCGCGCGGTCGGATTGGGCAATGCCTCCTGGCCCTGCATAAACAGCAGGCTATAGCCATTCCCGAGGTCTACAGAGTGTGCTCTGGTACAGTGTGTCAAGGTTATAGCTCCTCTTGCGTGAAATAATCTGACAACGGAAGAACAGTCCCACTACCACACAGCCACCAACCCATACAGGCCCAACCCAGAGTCTTGATCTGACACTTCTGGGTTCTCTCTAGCTGTAACTCATCCCTGGTATTTCACTAGTATATCATCTTTATTGAATGTTATCCGCCCACAAACTTTGCGCAAAGGACAGGCATATAGTTTAGGGCCAGATCTTGAACATATCTTGCTTTTCACCGTAGAGTATTATGTGTGATCCTTCTTGTTGGCAGAAAGGCTCTTCTATGAGAAATGAACCACGTGGTATGAATAGATTTGCGCAATTCTTGCGTTTCTTACGTGTATCGCGCCTGTTGTTATGGACGCTCTGGATTATTTACCGAGAGCGTCAGCGGGTGGTAAAAGCGCGGCAGCGTGGCAACTACGAGGTACAGCCGAATATCGAGGTGCTGTTAAAGGTCCTGCGCGCCTTTAGAGCCACCGCCCTCCAGTTGGGCGTGCTGATGATTAAGCTGGGGCAGTTCTTGAGCGCGCGCGCGGATATCCTGCCAGAGCAGGCCCTCTCCGTGCTGGCCGATTTGCAGGACGAGGTTCCGCCTGCCCCCTTTGAGCATGTGGCCGCGGTCATTGAGGCGGAGTATGGCAAGCCACTCACAGAGATTTTCAGCTCCTTTGAGGAGCAGTGCACGGCGGCGGCCTCACTGGGCCAGGTTCACCGGGCTACGCTGGCCAGTACAGGCGAGACAGTCGCAGTTAAGGTACAGCGCCCACACATCACGCAACTGGTGGGGATGGACCTGAGCACGTTGCGCTTTGTCATCTGGGTCGTGAATCGCTTCTTCCAGAGCGACTTTATTGATTTGAAGGGACTCTATCGAGAGTTTCGTCGCACCGTCTATGAAGAGATCGACTATGTGACTGAGGCGACGAACGCCAAACGCTTTCGCGAGATGTTTCGTGAAGATCCAACCATTTATATTCCCCATGTCTATGAGGAGTATATTTCTAAGCGCGTGCTAGTACTGGAATGGATCGATGGCATTAAGGTCAATGACTACGCGGCACTGGACGCGGGAGGCTATTCGCGCCTGGAGATCGCCAACCGCACAGTGCGCGCCTACTTTTACCAATTCTTTGAAGAGGGCTTTTTTCATGCTGATCCCCATCCTGGGAACATCTTTGTCAAGAAGAATTCGCCCTCTGATGACCCGGTGATAGCATTTCTGGATTTTGGCATGGTCGGCTCGCTTACGGGCAGCATGAAGCGCGCCATCCGCGACCTCTTCCTCGGGCTGGTCTTAAGCGATTCCAAAAAGATGGTGGACTCGCTGCTTAAGTTGGGTTTTGTGGGAGAAGGGGCGAATCAGGCCGCACTGGAACAAGCCCTGGATATTATGCTGGAGCACTATTTCGGCATGACGCTGGGCCAGGTGCGCGAACTGGAGGTATCGGATGTGGCCCATGACCTGGACACACTGCTCTATGGGCAACCATTCCGTATCCCCTCACAATTTGCCTTCGCGGGACGCGCGGTAAGCACACTGGTAGGCGTCTCAACTGGCCTGGCTCCCAACTTCAACTTTGTGGATGTGGCGACTCCCTACGCACGTAAGTTCCTAAAGTTGGACGCTGAAGGCATCAGCCAGACTGCCCAGAATATCCTCAAGGAGGCCATAGACGCTGGGCAGGTGCTGCTGGAGCTTCCAAAATCCGTCAACCGGCTTATTGGCAAGATAGAGGCGGGTCAGGTAGAGGTGAGGCTGGCAAATCTTCCCGGCAATAATAGTCGCTCACGCAGAGCACGCCAGCGCAATGGCGCGGCAATGAGTACAGGGGGGAGCGGTGTTGGAGGTCTGACCTGGAGTTTCTTCTTCGGCGCCTCGCTCGCGGCTGGAGTCTATCTGACAAACCTCCATCAAGGGCTTCCCGGCTGGTTCTGCCTGGGGATCGCGGGTGTCAGCGCCCTCGGACTGTTATTCAGACGCTAAGCATGACTTCTCGCACCTGCGGTGCTCGCCTTAATAAAGTAGATGGAGGCTAGATGTGAGTTGTATGCGACAACTCACATCTAGCCTCCATCTACTTTAAGAGAGAAGGCGTCAGTGGATTCTTAAGGGAGAAGGCGCCAGTGGTTGTAGGCGTCAACCTGGGCACGACCCTCTTCTTGTAGCTTAATCAGGTGTGCCTCCAGTGAGCGGGCTGCCACCGCATAGAGTTTCGGGTCGGTATCCACGTATACGAGCGGCACAAGCGTAGAGAGGGTCACGGGCTGCTCAAGCTGGTTCAGGGCGGCGATGACCTGGCGCTCGCGTTCAAGACGGTGGGCAATATATTCACTCAATTTCGCTTGCGGATCTTCAATAACGGGGCCATGCGCCGGGACAATACGTGCGATTGGGAGCTGTTGCAAGCGCTTGAGCGTCTGCAAGTATACCCCCATATGCCCCTCAGGAGGAATGATGACGACCGTTCCCATGCCTGCTACGACATCGCCCGCGAAGAGGATGCCTTCGCGCTCAAGCCAGAAGCAGAGATGGTCGAAGCGGTGACCGGGCGTATGAATGGCACGCAGGGTCGTATCGCCCAGATCAAAGGTCGCTCCATCGGGAAGTTCATGGTCTGCCAGGGAAACGCCTGCTCGGCTAAAAGCGGAGATAGGAACACCCGTACGTTCACGCAACTCTGCGGCCCCTCCCACATGATCCGGGTGTCCATGCGTGATGAGAATATGGCGGATACCGCCGCGTGCCTGGCCCTCCCACACAATGCGCTCAAGGTGCTCCGGATCAGGATCGCCGGGATCAATGACTATGACGCCCTCAGAACCGCTGAGAAGCAGCGTGTTCGTTCCCGGTCCTGTCATCATAGAGGAGTTGGGGGCCAGAAGTATGCTATAGCGTTCCTGCGACATGGATAATGCCTCCGTTCTCCGACGCGTGCTAGAGCTTCCAGAGAAAATCGGGATCTTCAGGCAGATAGACGAAAGGGCCGCCCTCTCGCTCCAGCCAGATCGGCTGATTGGTAGGGACATAGCGCGTTTGTGTCGCCGCCAGGGCCTCCTGCACCGTCGCGAAAGGCACGAGGTCACGCAACTGGTGATAGGTCGGGAAGGCTACCGGGAAGGTTCCTTCAGCGAAACGCTTCAGAGCCTCGTCGGGACGTATCCAGAGACCCTCACTGGTTTCAAGCTGATCGTAGAGCGCCTCTTGCTCCATGGGGGCTGCCGCCAGAAAAAAATGGGTATCAAATCGCCTCGGCAACTGCTCAGGCGTGATCCAGTGCGCGAAATAGGCCAGTTGCTCGGTCGCCAGCACCAGGTGCTCAGCCTGGACAATATCTAGAAGGGTCGCGCCGCGTGCATTGAGCCGCTGACGATACTCGGCGAAGCGAGGCACATCCTGCGCGCCGATGGCAAGCAAACGCTGCTGCTGATAGGCCAGCAGGACATTGCCCTCCTCAAACAGTTCGCGGATGGCGGCGGCACGCACCCCGCTGCCGAGCGCCGTACGCCCCTCAGGATCGGCGGCTGAAGGTTCCAGGGGAACGCTGAGTGTCGCGCTCTGCTCCAGCTCTTTATCCACAGCGGATGCCGAGCCGCCAGGGAAGACATAGATATCAGGCATAAACTCGCTCTGCACCACTCGCCGCACCATAAATATCTCGATGCCCTGCTGCTGTGCAGTGTTTCGTAACAACATCACTGTTGCCGCCAGGCGTGGCTGCATGACCATAGAGGATTATTCTCCTTCTTCGCTTATGCTAGCGGTTGCCGTTTTTCTTATCGTATCACATAAGCTTTCGCGCCTGCCTCACACCCACACCTTACTCGATAAGTGAGAGGTTCACGCTACTCCTCCATGAAATATCGCTGGCAGGCAGCTAGACAAATAGGGAGGATATGCTATGCTAGAGAAGTGAGCAGACCTGCCCCATATCCTGGTGGAGAGGTTCTGATATGATACAATGCGGCCAGGAGACCACACGCGATTGATCGCTTATTTTTGCGCACGGGGCAAAGTATAGACTGAGTTGGAGTTGACATGTCGGCCAGAAATACCGTTGTAGGGAGCAAGCAATCAGGCTCAAAGGGACCACAGCTACGAGTGGGGCTGATCGGCGATCCCGTGGCCCACTCGTTTTCGCCACGTCTCCAACAGTCAGCACTCGATGCCCTGGGCATTCCGGCGACCTATGAACTCTGGCGCACGCCCGCCGAGCAACTCCTGGTGCGTATACACGCCTTGTGTCAGCAAGGGTGCCTGGGTGCCAATGTCACGATTCCCTACAAAGAGTCTGTCTTGCCCTTGCTGGATGTGGTTGATCCATTGGCGGCTCAGATTGGCGCGGTCAATACGATTGTCAACCGGGATGACTATCTACATGGCTATAATACCGATGCACCGGGACTGCTTCGCGCGCTCCATGAGCATGGGTTGGGCAGCCTGCAAGCGGATGGAATGATCTCGCTAAAGGGGTATACCGCTGTACTGCTGGGGGCGGGAGGAGCGGCTCGCGGTGCGGCCTTTGCCCTCGCCAGTTCTGGCATTGAGCGCCTCGTCATTTTGAACCGGAGCCTGGAACGCGCTCAGCTCCTGGCGGCACTTATTCAGAAGAGCTATGAGTGTCCCGTCTTCAGCCTCAGCGATCCCAATTTTCTTATCCCTCACTCCTCCTCGATCATTATTAATGCTACCTCAGTCGGTCTGCATGAAGAGGTCAGCCCCTTGCCAGCCGATGTACTGGCGCGCTTTAACGCCGACACCTTCGTCTATGATATGATCTACAATCCCATTCAGACGAACCTGCTCTTACAGGCACGGACCATGGAACTTCGCGCCGCCAATGGCCTCTCCATGCTCCTGCACCAGGGAGCACTGGCCTTTGAACTGTGGACCAATCAGTCGGCTCCGCTTGAGATCATGCGCGCCGCCCTCATGCGCTAGGGTTTGTTCCTGGTGGACTGATGCAGGTTGGTCGCCGTAGGCGACCAACCTGCATCAGTCCACCAGGAACAGAATGTATGATGTTGTACAATAAGGTAGCAGCAAGAAGGAGGCGTCTCATACATGAGATTTGTAAGTTTTTCCAGCAGCCAGATTCCCAGGGCACACCTGGGCATCCTGCGCAACGACGAAGTTCTAGATGTGGACCTGGCGGGTAGAGCCCTGGGCCTGGACGTTCCCGACCAGATGCTCACATTGATCGAAGACTATGATCGCTACCTGCCAGCGCTCCAGACATTAATGGAGAAGGCACAGTTGCGTAGCTTCCGCGAGGTGAAAACCTTTAGCGAGATTGGTGCAGCCCATACCCTGAATGAGGTCAGGCTGGCGGCCCCCATTCCCAGGCCACGTAAAAATATTTACTGCCTGGCGGTAAACTACAAAGCGCATGCTGAAGAGACCGCCAGTCAGCGCGATCACAAGGGGCAGACACCCGACATCCCCGTATTTTTTACCAAGTCCCCCACTAGCGTCAACGATCCCTACGGCGAGATTGAGCTTGATCCCCAGGTGTCAAGCGAGCTTGATTGGGAAGTGGAACTGGGCGTTATTATCGGCAAGAGAGGCAAGAATATACCTGAAGCCGAGGCGCTTTCGTATGTCTTTGGCTATACAGTGCTCAATGACGTTACGGCGCGCGACTTGCAGAAGCGCCATAAGCAATTCTTCAAGGGCAAGAGCCTGGATGGTAGCTGCCCCATGGGTCCCTGCATCGTAACGGCGGACGAGATCGCGGACCCCCACAATCTGAATCTAAGCCTGCGCATCAATGGCGAGACCAAGCAAGATGGCAACACAAAGATGATGATCTTCAACATCAAGCATGCCATCAGTGTGCTCTCGCAAGGCATGACCCTGGAGCCTGGAGATATCCTGGCAACTGGCACGCCCAGCGGCGTGGGCTTCACACGTGTACCGCCGGAGTTTCTTCAGGAAGGCGACGTGATGGAGTCGGAGGTCGAGGGCATCGGCGTACTCCGCAACCTGGTCGTTGCCGTCAAAAGATAAACCTGTTATAAAATAAAAAGTGCTGGTTCGCATAAAACAAAAAGTGCTGGTTCGCGTACGCGAACCAGCACTTTTTGTTTTTTAATACACCTTAGACATGAGACTCTTCGCGCAGCCAGGAGGGGATCGCCCCCCAGAGATTGAGCGCCGTCTCGCGAGTATGCCAGAGGCGTGGCGGCGTTGTGACATCGCGATCATAATACTGGCTCAGGCCAGCAGACAGCTCGATATGCAGACCGTCGCTATCGGGGAACTGTAAGAAGAGATCATCGCCAACGCCGTGGCGTCCCGGCCCCCACAGCAGCGGTACCTGCTGATGACTGAGATAGTCGGCCCAGCCCAGCAGCTCACTGCCATCGGCGATGGTGAAGCCAACGTGCTCGATGCCGGTCTGCCCCTCACTCAAGATCAGGCTATGGTGATCGTTGTTACAGCGCAACCAGGCACGCTCGCGCAAGAGCCAGTCTGAGATATCAAAACCCAGAGACTCGGTGTAGAACTCCACCATTTCTTCCAGGCGGCTGGTCTTCAAGGCCACATGTTGCAGGCCATAAGGACGTAGAAGCGCCCGGCGCGTCTTACGGTTGCTAGAGATAGCAGTATACAGTTCGTCAGGCATCACGGAGATTTCGACGCGATTGCCATCGGGATCGTTCAACCAGAGCGCGTCTCCCAGGTCGGGCGCGCCATCGCGTGGCTCAAAGGAGAGTTCAATGCCAGACATTTGCAGGCGTGCCGCCATCGCGGCCAGTTCAGCATCGGTATCAACCGCAAAGGAGAGATGATGGAGGGTAGAGCGCACCACGGGACGCCGTCCATTCGTCGGGAAGACGCGTGTATCATTAAAGATGCTCAGGGCGTGCATCTCCTCGCCTAAGGCGAGGAATATGGCAGCATCCTCTTCCTCAAGATGCTGCTCAAGCGGGCCATCAGCATGCGTATAGAGATCGAATCCCAGAACACGATGATAGAAACGAGCCTGGGCCTGCACATCCGAAGCCCATAAACCAACATGCACCAAACGCTTGACTTTAACCTTTTGAATTTGCTGATTGCTCAAGGCCCAGCCCTCCTCATTTCTCAGCTATTACGAGTTCTAACTACACCACAGCCTATCATACCTAGCAAAAAGAGGGGGGTCAACGAATTGACCCGAAGGTCATATGTGGGGACCGACGCTGCTAAAGCACGCATCTACATATCAAGGCCATATGTAGATGCGTGCTTTAGCAGCGTCGGTTAACTGTAGCACTTTATTCATGCGGCAGCTTCCAGGAATGGCGTGTAGAGTATGGCAGAGTAGAGGCATCCCTCACGCCTTCCTCCTTGTACGGGAACTGGGTTCGTGAAACATCGTCTGTCCGCCTTCTTTGTTCTTCATGAAGGAAATGTCGAACACCACTAGAGGAGAGATCAATCGTATTCATAATGCGTACCCGAGGAGTAGAGAGTAGCGGCATAGGCGTCTCAAGCGTGCCTCGCGTGATGTGGAAAGGGCGATACAACCGCATGGCAGCCTGCATATGACGCATACGCAACATCTTTTTGTAGACCAGCACCATACGAATCTCACGCACAAGAAACCCTGTTACAGTCCCAGCGATAAAGCACCAGGCCACAATCAGCACCAGGAGCAATATCCAGAACTGGTAGATGAAGAGAGGCACGCATACACTGAACGCTATTAGCGTCAGTACAGCGAGGCTGGAGGCGAGCATAGAGAGGGTGCGATACTGACGTTGCCTGAGCTTCAGCAAGCGCCCTGGCACATCCAGGCCAGGATACCAGAGACCTTTGAGCCGCAAGAAGCGCCGTTGTTGCGCGACCGAGCTTGTCGAAAGGCTATGGCGCCACTGTAGAGGCCAGATAGCCCGACTGACACGCAAAGCCAGACCTGATGTCTGCACACGTCCGACATTGGTAGACATTCCCTTGCACATATTGCTCTCCCCACTTCCCTTCTTACCACGAAAACCAACCCCCATTCGGGGCGCGGCGCCACTGTCATGGTAGCGCTGCGCGCTCAGGTTTTCGAAAGGTAGTAACCAGTACACCTGGTAAAACAACGGACCAATAACAGGTGGAAAGCGCTAAAAATAGAGGGGTCCGCGTTTGGTACTGTAAGAGGCCGGGGAAAACAGACTATGTGCTGGTGGCATAGAGTTTCTGCACATAGCAAACGAAAAATAGACGGCAACGAAGTGCCGGCATAGTAACCGAGCACCTCAGTCTCCGGAGTAGTAGACACCTTGCTTGACTCAACATCACCATTTGAGCGGGTACGAGCACACCCAACATCCACGAATGTGGCCGCTAAAACCAGACCTTCGCGCCACCATATACCACCCCACATCACCACCTGCGAAGGGAAAAAGTGCAGTCCTCCAGGAGCTCACGAGCCATTATCTCGCTACATCCCCACACATCCACTCCACCGGCCTGAGATAAAGGCCAGCTCAAAGAGAACTACAGCATTTTGGTCTCTTCCTATCAGAAACCTGAGCGCGGAACGCTAGCCACGACAGTGGCGCCGCGCCCCCGAATGGGGGTTGGTTTCTGTTTAAGAATCTAGCGTGACATTCCTTTTCCACTCATCCACACCTCAGCCCGCACCAGAGAGCAGAGAAAGGCCGAGACCTCTCAACTCTGGAGACATGAAAGTCCATGTCGCTCTACATGCGTGCTGCGTGCCCGTGAACCACTCAAAGTCCACCCATCCACACCACAAGAAGCAAGTTGCAGGCGATGCAAACGCATCGACCCACGCCAAGGTGTTACTTTACACCGGCACTTCGCTGCCGTACACTGAAACATCTACACTGTAAATATAGCTGTTTCAGCGATATTGGAAAATGGTTTGGTAAGATCACTTCCCATACAAAGCGGATTCGCACAATGTTTTCGATAAAAGGTTTATTTCATTGTTGCTGAACGTATTGTAACATGTGTTATTCCATTTAGCGGTTGTGAAGCTATGAAGATTCAGTTAAGGACAATTAATTTTTTTATGAAGTTCTTAACCATATAAATGAATAATTTATGTATAAAGATATTTCTACTTTTCCCCGATTTGCGCTGAACGCATGAGGTAATGTGACGAAGCTTTCATAGTTGATCTTATAAAGAGCAGAGAGGGAAAAGCCAGCCATAACCTTCCTGGACGATGGCTTGCCCTTCCCTCTCTGGGTCGATATTGAGTTGTATCGATTACACTTTAAATTTCGGCACTATCCGAATCATCGTCTGCGTCTGTGAGGAACACCTTGCCACGCAGCACGTTTGTCGCAGGAGTATGCGATGGTGGATCCCATTCAAAACCCACCCGCTGACGTTTGATAGGCACATTCGCCAGCAGCTTATCATAGCCCTCGTCGCGCGAGAAAATAACCTGCATTTGCTCCTCGTCGACATCCAGACGACGTGAAAGCACGCTTGCTAACTCTTGTTTGATCAGTTCCAGTAGCTCTGGATTGAGCTTTAAACGATCATTGACCAGCACCACTTTGAGACGCTCCTTGGCGATCTCACCTGGTGTCTGCTTCTTCCGACCGACCATAAACTCAAAGACACCCATAACCGGCCCCCTTTAAGACGATTGAGAGCGCAAACGCTTCTCAGCTGAGGCAGGACCAAAGCCTACCAGGCGGCGCAACCGCTCTAGCAGAGACGGAACGTCTGCAACCTCGTCAAGCGGAATCTCCTCGCCCAAAATACGCTGAGCAGCATTCAGGAAGGAGCGGCCAGCACGGGAACGCCGCTCATACACGGCGGGTTCGCCTTTGTTCGTCGCTACAATAATGGCTTCATCCTCAGGGATGATACCCAGCAGGTCGATACCCAACACTTCCAACACATCCGCCACATCCATCATATCGCCTCGTTTCACCATTTCTGGGCGCAGACGGTTCAAGATCAAACGAGGCTCGGGCTTTCCCGCAGCCTCCACCAGGCCAATAATGCGGTCCGCATCACGGACCGACGCCATCTCCGGGTTCGCAACAATAATAATTTCATCTGCACCTACAATGGCGTTTCGAAAACCTTGCTCGATACCGGCAGGGGAGTCAATGACGATGAATTCAAACTCCTGGCGCAACTGTTGGCAGAGCTGCTCCATCTGAACACTATTCACAGCATTCTTGTCACGTGTTTGCGCAGCAGGGAGAAGATAGAGTTCGGGAAGGCGTTTATCCTTGATCAAAGCCTGGCGCAGGCGGCATTGTCCCTCGACAACATCCACCAGGTCATAGACAATCCTATTCTCCAGGCCCAGGACGGCGTCCAGGTTGCGTAGGCCGATATCTGAGTCGACCACGGCCACCTTTTTGCCTTGCATTGCTAAAGCTGTGCCTAGATTTGCGGTTGTCGTGGTCTTACCCACGCCGCCTTTACCCGAAGTAATTGTAATCACCCTGCTGTCCATGCTCTACTCCCAAATGCTAAAACTTGTTCAGCCACTATCGGCTCGGACGTTGCCTTGCGCTCGCATCTCATGCCCGTCCGCATCGTTATCTAGTATACCACGAACCTGCACGTCACCAAAGTTTCAACAAGCCTATCATGGCTAGCCTGACCTACCACAGCACCGCTACCAGAACAGTTTTTATGCCATCTTATTTACGAGGTGGGCGACCATTCATCCAGGTCTCAACAATAATCTGGTTATTGCGTATCATTGCCACTTCAGGATAAGGTTGCACCTCAAAGCCTTCGGGTGGCCTCGAAAGCAGGTGCGCAATCCGTAGCTGCACGGGCGAGAGATAGAGCGAGCAGACGATGGCCTGGTCGTTATCTGGATAACCTGCATGCACCATACCTTTGAGCATCCCCCAGACAATGATATCGCCACCAGCCACGACCTCGGCTCCGGGATTGACATCACCCAGAATGACGACATGGCTGTGATGGCTAATGGCCTGGCCCGAGCGAACCGTACGCCGAATGAAGAGCGCGTCATCAAGCGAACGGGGATCACGCTGCTCATAGACATCTTCACCGGGCGAGGAGGGATTACCCTCAACCTGCATATCTAATTGGCGCGTCACAACTGCCCTGGGTACTACAATAGGAGGGCGAGAAGGCGTCTCGGGTGTGGGAAACGTAATTGTGCGCGCGTCCCTGCGCGCCTCCGCAGCTTTTTCAAGTGGAGCAACAGACATCTGATATTCGGCCAGGAGCCGTTCTAACTGGATGCGTTCCGTCACACGCAGGTTACGGCGCGTGGTATCCACCGTCAAAGAGGCGCCACGGAAAAAGGCAGGAGCCTCTTCCAGGCGCATCGCCAGCGCCTGGAGTAAATCATTAAATGGGGTTTCTGGCTCTAGCGTCAGGAGCAAGCCACTACGAGTTCCTTTGATAGCGATATTCGCTGACACCGTTTGTATCTCCTCCCTATGCTGCCCATACGGTTGCCTTTTGACCTGAAACGCTTCGCGAAGCGATTGTTCCTCCATACCCAATGCAGTCCCCATATTCCTAACGAAAGCAACACAGCGTCCATAGAGAACACCAAACAACTAGATCAATTGTGGCGCATATGCCTACATAGATATGCGTCTTAGACTACATACAGTATAAGCTTGCCGTGATTAAAACGCAATAGAGCATACGAGTTTTGGGTCGTAATAGGATTACTGGCTGATATTACCTCAAATGGCGCTACTTTCCATGCTTCCTGTTCTAAACTGTTGCATAGAGCAGGCAGAAAGCGAGACCAGCCTGCTAAAGTGGTAATATGAAGGCGTGCAGTAGCACACATCTATCGTCCCCGATGACATAACCCACTTTTCAAAACGCAATTTTTACAGAAGGAGGATGCGCAGCTACTCTAGTTAGCAGGCGCACAATACAATGGCTACATTTACGCAATTTCCTATGCCCAACGAACGCGTCATTACCAGTGGAACCACCACTATCGCGGTCATGCCTGAGATCAACCTGGTATCACATTTCCAGGTTGGCGACTGGCAGGTACTCTACCGGGCCTCGGAGACGGGGAATGTCAAGCGCTGGGGTATTCCCCTGATGATCCCTAACTTCGGGCGGCTAAAAGATGGCCTCTTTGAAGAGAAAGGAACCACCCTCCCGATGCATGGCTTCGGGCGCAACTTGCCCTGGTCGGTCGCGGAGCACACCGAGACGAGTATTCGCCTCCAGCTTACAAGCAGTGAGGCTACACGCGCAAGCTATCCCTATGATTTCGTCTTTACCAGTGAAATCGTGGCAGGCGAGGGAAGCCTTACCTATACGCTCACAATGGAGAATAAGAGCGATGAAACAATGCCTATCGCGCCCGGCTTTCACCCTTATTTCGCCCTGGATCAGGGGGAGAAGTCTCGCGTAGTTGTCAATGGTCTCGAAGGTTTCGATGCTAGCACGATCCACTGGGACACCAATCCGCCCGATAATCACTACCCCTTCGCCCAACAGGCCAGTTTCGAGTTTCCACAACAAGGCACCCTGCGTATCGCAGAGGTTCCACACGCTGGGCACTACCTGCTCAAAGAGATGCAGGTCTGGTCGGAACCAGTCACGGCGCCCGATCACGAGTTTATCTGCTTTGAGCCAATTGTGACCCACGAAAATGGCCTCAACCGTCCCCAGGACCGGCTCAATATCGCCTCCCATACCCAGCAACAGATCACCCTACACTTGCAAGCACAACCTCGCTAAACCCCGGTTGTAAGTGGTAGAGAAGTGCAGGCAGGTGCGGCACCTGCCTGCACTTCTCTACCACTTACAACCACCAAATTTTTTTGACTGCAACGTTGCAGTCCTCTCTATCGTAGAGATAGTAGCATGTGTAGCAACGTGGAGGAGCGAGCGCATAAACACCACAAGGGCAGGTAACCCGACCTCTTCTTTCCAGGAGTCATATCACCAGAGACAAGAGTACGGTGTACCGGTAGCAGCTACGTTTATGCGTGCATTTCCCATGCCAGTACGCTATAATAAGGCATGCTATACGCTAACTCAAACATATCCAATTTCAACACCACACTCACTTCAGGGGACATATATGTCTGAGGCCCAGAAAGCAGGTAATTCTTATGGACAGACAGCCGGGGAATAGATACTGGCTTCAAAATAACAACGATAGGCAGCAAATACGCCCGGGTGGCCCTCCCAACAATAATGGGCAGAATCAACAGCCACGACCATCCAACCGGCTCAATTCTGTGTTGCTAGCCCTCGTTGTTGTTATGCTGGGCTTGGCTCTTTTCAACTTTTTCAACAACGCCAGCCAGAACACTGCCAACTCGTCACAAAGCAACGAGTTAAGCTATACGCAATTTTATCAGCAAATCCAACAGAAGAACGTCAAGTCTGCCACGATTGTAGGGCAAAGCGACATCACAGGTACGTTGCGCGAACCTTTTAAGGGTAAGCAAAATTTCCATGTCTACCAGCTTCCCAACGGGGATGACAAGCTGGCACAGAATCTGATTCAGAGCGGGGCTACGGTCACCTATCAGCCGCCACCTGACAATTCGTTCTGGCTGAACCTGCTTATCGCATCCATACCCTGGATCTTCCTGATTGGCTTTATCTTCTTCCTGACACGCCGCGCCTCACAAGGGCAGCAGGGCATCTTTAGCTTCGGCAAGAGCCGCGCTAAACTGATCCTTGAGGATCGCCCCAGCACCACCTTCGCGGACGTCGCAGGCGTGGACGAGTCAAAATATGAGCTTCAGGAAGTTGTTGAGTTTCTCAAGACACCCCAGAAGTTCCAGCGCCTGGGCGGTAAGATCCCTCGCGGCGTGCTGCTGGTAGGCCCTCCAGGAACCGGTAAGACGCTGCTGGCACGCGCGGTCGCTGGTGAAGCTGGTGTTCCCTTCTTCTCAATGAGCGGCTCTGAGTTTGTCGAGGTTCTCGTAGGTGTCGGCGCCAGCCGTGTCCGCGACCTCTTTGACCAGGCGAAGAAGGCCTCACCCAGCATCATCTTCATTGACGAAATTGACGCCGTTGGTCGCCAGCGCGGTTCAAGCATCAACACCAATGATGAGCGCGAGCAGACCCTGAACCAGTTACTCGTTGAGATGGATGGCTTCGATAACCGTCAGGCAGTCGTCGTGGTCGCCGCCACGAACCGCCCGGATGGACTCGACCAGGCGCTGCTACGCCCGGGCCGCTTTGATCGACGTGTTACCGTCGACCGCCCCGACTGGAATGGCCGCCTCGCCATCTTGAAGATTCATACGCGCACTGTCCCCCTGGCACCCGATATCAACCTGACAACCATCGCCCGCGGCACGACTGGCATGGTTGGTGCGGACCTGGCCAACCTGGTCAACGAGGCCGCGATAATCGCGGCACGCCGTAACCTGGATTATGTCACACAGCCCAGTTTCGACGAGGCTCTAGACAAGATTCTGCTGGGTGCCGAGCGTCCACTCGTGCTGAGCGATGCGGACCTCGATGTGACAGCCTATCATGAGGGCGGGCACGCGCTTGCAGGCCTGGTCACCGAGGAATGCGATCCCGTTACCAAGGTCACCATTGTCCCACGCGGGCAGGCCCTGGGCGTGACTATGTCGACTCCGCTTGATGATCGCTACAACTACTCCAGGGAGTACTTGCTGGCCCAGCTCGTCTACGCCCTTGGTGGTCGAGCCGCTGAACAGGTCATTTTTGACCGCATTACCACAGGCGCGGAGAACGATCTGCAACGCGTTACGCAGATCGCGCGGCAAATGGTAGCTCGCTGGGGTATGAGCGAGCGCCTGGGTACAGTCTCCTTCAGCGAGCGTCAGAGCCCCTTCATGGGCGGCGATATGGGCAATCCGACCGATTATAGCGAGGAAACGGCCCAGATCATTGACGAAGAGGTGTCGCGCATCATCAATGAATGTTATGAGCGCACCCTCAACGTCATGCGCACCTATCGTCCGACTCTCGACCGGATCGCGAAAGATCTGCGCACGCACGAAACCATTGACGCCAAACAGCTACATACGATTATGGAGAGCACGGGAGCACCCATCGCTTCCACCCAACTCCACCCAACCCCACAGCAGGTACAGGTCGTCGAGGCCCCTCCTCCTCCCGCCTCACTCCTCCAACCACCCGAGATGCAATAGAAGGTTGAGAAAAGCGAAGAGCCGTGCGGCCCTATTCAGGGCCGCACGGCTCTTCGCTTTTCTCAAAGATTGCTCCACTTATTTAGATGTGGGAGTAAAAAAATCACGCATGCCAGGATACTCTTGCATAATCTCATCAATAACCCGGTTCGATAGTGCCATAAAGGTTCCATGGGCCTCGGCCAGCACAACACTCTCGTCCTCCGCCAGGGTAAGGTAGCCAGATGCCTGCGACATACGCCCTCGCTGGAGACCAAGCTTCGCTCGGACACGCAACAGAGGTCCATAGGGAACATAGCGTCGATAGCGCACATCCAGTCGCCCGGTCATTGTCCAGGCGGGCGTATCGGTAAGCATAGTGGTGCGATTGAGGGCCTCATCTAGCACAGCGG
Organism: Ktedonobacter sp. SOSP1-85; assembly: GCF_016587415.1. Taxonomy (GTDB): domain Bacteria; phylum Chloroflexota; class Ktedonobacteria; order Ktedonobacterales; family Ktedonobacteraceae; genus Ktedonobacter. The sequence continues at coordinate 2,620,485 of NZ_BNJI01000001.1, forward strand.
CAACAATGCCACCATGAATGACTCCTGGGAACCCCTGGTGCTCAGCCTCAGGCCGAAAGTCCGAGACCACCGTATCCCCATCCAGGTGAAATACCATTTTGAGGCCATAGGGATTCCGTTGGCCACACACAAAACAGAGCTGATAATCAGTCGTATCATTCAATTCCATGATTATGTTCCTAACGTTTCTTTGGCATAAGCAAGGCGCATCTCTTCCCCCGGTTGAGTCTATCATAGTTACTAAGAAGGGGCAAACATGCAGCCATCTGCGGCCAGAGGCACAGAGAGCGAAACTACCCAGCACCCCTACACGTGCTTAATACAATGAACATCTCTTGCCTGGCAGGTTGCCTCTTGCCAACTGCCGTCACTATGGAGTATCTTTCTCATAATAGCTGTCACTATTCGCGCCCCCAAACCCAACAACAGTACGCGTATACTACTCCAGGTTGACAGCTTCAGGTATTTTTGCAGCCAGGCAATCGTTGTTATGTAGACGTCCGTGCCTAGTTTTAGGAAGAGAAGTGCATTATGACAGTTACCAATCACGTGCAGGCCGCATCTCCCACTAATCAGAAAAAAGAGCGAAAAAAGCTTGCCAAGCGCGAAGCCAGGCTTATGCTAAAAATTGAAGAGGGCAAGAAAGAGGCTCAGAAGGCGGAGCAGAAGGTAGCCAAAGCTCAACAGCGCCTCGAGGAGGCTCAGGTGGCGCTCCACAATTTAGAGATGCAGCTACAACAGGTGCAAAGCGCGCTGGAGTCCATTCCAGGTAAGAAGAAAAACAACAAAGCTGCCAATGAAACAGATGAGCAGCCTCCTATCGCATCCTCCGCACCTATCCTTGAGGAATTGACAGACTCTCCCGTGACAAACACACTCGAGCAGGAGCACGCAGCGCTCCACGCCGGATCAGTCGCCCAGGACGAGCCAGCACCCGAGCCAGTTCCCTTGAACGATATTCTTCAGGAGCTCACCCAGGAACACACCCCAGAAACCGTTTCAGCGCTCGACAATAGCCATGCGGAACCCGCAAACCAGGGCAACACAGAGGAGCAGCCCGCTACCCAGGCCAATGTAGATCAATCACAGACCCAGGGAGAGGAAAGTGAGTCCTCTCCATCCTCAAGCACAGAGGAGGCGCCAACCACACAGGATCAGGCAGAGACACAAGAAGAGGATGAAACAGACGAGCAGGAAGAGACGCCAGAGCACGAGACATCCACTGGCCATAGCCATCGTCGCAGACGAAGCACTAACGCGTAAGTGGCATATACACGGAGAGGAGGGGAACGGCCATGTGATACCGTTCCCCTCCTCTCTGTGTACCAGGCAGATCTTATGATGAATGGGCTGGATGAGCCTTAGCGGGCGCGGGCGTATGCTTATACTCAAGCACCCCTCGGCGCTTCAGGCGTCCATAGATCCAGAGTGTTATGGAGAGCAAGAAGAGGCCAATCATATAGGCTCCCAGTACATCCGAGGCCCAGTGGTCACCAAGATAGACACGTGATGGCCCTACCAGGATCACAAACAATGCAGGTACAATCAGCAATACATAGTGCCACCAGCGGTCACGCTTAAAGAGAATCACCCCGAAGGAGAAGAGCAGACCCCAGAAGGCAACATACCCCATCACATGCCCACTGGGAAAGCTTTTGCCGCCAGCGGCCTGTAGGATCTCGACCAGGTTGGTTGTCGGGCGTGGGCGTCCAATCCAGGCTTTGAACAGACCATTCAAGAGCGAACTCACAGTGGTATGCACGATGAGAATGATCGCCTCCAAACGCAAATTGACGACCCAGAAGATAACCGCCATGACAACTATTAGCAGAATCGACAGCATAAGGCTGGTCCCAATATAGCTAACAGCCGTCATCAACACATCTAACCACGGAGTCCGTAACTCCTGAAACTCCTGCGTAATAAACACATCGATATTGAGGACAGCATTAAAATGCACATAGGCGGCCAGGGCGCCAAAAAGCACAAGCATAATGGCATCAAACGTGATCAAGAAACTCGTCTTGCGTAAGACGCTCCACCAGGGAGAGCGCGACTCCTCTACCTCCTGCTGTGCCTTCTGTACAGCCTCCTGAGCATGGCCCTCAAGCTCTTTTACTGCCTCATCTTTAGAAGGTGGATTCTTTTCTGGCATGGCCTCCTCCTCTATGCCTCTAGCTAACTCTCTATCAAAAGTTGTAGTTGTCTACAGCGGAAATCATCTTTACGGATAGGTAAACGATACATATAGCACGTCCAGGACTGAGCAATGGTTGCGGAATATATTGACGAAAATGACGTTTTCTCGCTATAGTCAACATAGGAAAGGGAGGTATCACTGGTCATGTCACACATTGAAGTACGACCGGCACAGGCAGAGGACCGCGAGGCGGTTCTGGCCTTCTGCGCACATACATGGGAACATGGAGATTATATCGAGCACGTCTGGAATGAATGGCTACAGAATCCAGCGGGGCAGCTCATCGTAGCTACGGTTGATAAACAACCTGCGGCCCTGGTGCATATGGAGATGCTTACGCCCGAGGACGCCTGGCTTGAGGGCCTGCGCGTCGCTCCAGAATTTCGCCGCCAGGGCCTGGCACGCAAAGTAAACGAGGCCGCGCTGGCCGAGGCTATGCGGCGTGGCGCGCAATATGCACGTATGGCTATTTCACATATCAATGAGCGCTCACAGCAGGTAAGTGAAGGGGGATATTTTCGCCGCGTGGGGGCCATTCTCCCCTTTAATACCAAAGCCACGCCCGAGAAAATCACGCGTGTACATGGCAGCGATAAACCGCGCCTGGCCACGCTTGAGGACCTGGACGCCATCATTGACTTCTTAAATGCCTCGAATATCTTTCCTATTGTCGGAGGTCTCTACTACCTGCGCTTCCGCGCTTACCCCATCACGGCAGAGTTTCTAGAGAAAAAAATCAAGGCGCAACAAATTTATGTTCTTCATCGCTGGGAACGCCTGGATGGGCTGGCCATCATTGAGGTGCGCGAGAACCCAACAGTAAGTCTCTCAGTAGGGTACATCGACGGAACCGCCATCGAAGCCATCAGCCTCATCGGCAACGAGCTACTCCAGCATGCAATCGAGATAGAGATCGAAAACGTACGCATCTACGCGCCCGACCTGGTTATTATGCGTGATGCCTTCGCGGGCCTGGGCTGTGAAGAGGCCATCGCCGAAGACAGCGAAGTCTATTATACCTACGAGCGAGGACTTTTTTAACTGATGAAGAATATAATGATGCTGGCAGCCTGTGGCTGCCAGCATCATTATATTCTTCATCAAAAATTTCTAAGCGGGATCGATCACAGCATCTACGTTTTTCAATCCTTGATAACGTACAAGCCAGCAGCCATAGTTAAGCCCCCCACCTACCGCGGGGAGCGCTAGCCACTCGCCAGGATGCAGGCGGTCATTGCGCAACAGCTCAACCAGTGCGGTGCCAATACTCGCGTTGGAGAGGTTGCCATAGTAGCGGAAGTTATCGGCCAGTTTCCCCATTGTAGACTCAGGCCAGCCATAATCATTCATCAGCAGCTCGCCCATGCGACGCGTAATGCGTGAGTTAGCCTGGTGAGGCACGATATGCTTCACATCATCATACTGCAAGCCCGAGTGACGCAGGAGCGCATCTACAGACTCTGCCATAGCCCGGGGAGCCTCGCGAAAGACCTCTTTGCCATTCATCTTGGTATAGCCCACATGGTACTGCGAGAGAAGCTGGCTTAGCTCTTTGCCCTTGCCCTCTTTGAAGAGCTGGCGAATCCGCAGATCGACCTCGGCCATCTCCACCGAGTCTTTACGCAGCGGCGTCTGGTAGAAGAGGGAAGCCGCCTGGCGAGCATCAGAACCATTAATGACATAGGTTGGCTCATCGCCACGCTCCAGAATGTAGGCCACGGCCCCCTCGCCAAAGAGCGAGCTGGTCTTCCAATCCAACACATTCATGATGTTGGGGAGTAGGCCCTCAGACATCACCAGCAACACGCGCCTGGCAGAGCTGGCGGCCAGTACCTCGGCACAGACCTGGAAGGCCTCCGTCTGGCAAGCACAGGCACCCCGCAGCATGGTTGCGCGAATAGTTGGGATACCCAGGCGCATTCCCACCCAGCCTGCAATCGTCGGAAAGGCATCATTATCGGATGAGGAGGCACCAATGATTGTATCTATATCTGTGGCTTCCAGGCCCGCACTCGCCAGGGCGCGCTTCGCAGCCACAACCGCCATATCAACAAGCGACTCATCTTCGGCCGCTTCGGGATCATCGATCAGGCCGGGAGCATCGCTACCAGCCATCCTCCGGCACAGAGCCATTGTACTGGCGCGGACATAACGGGTGCTCAAACCAGTAACACGCTCCAGGTCCTCCGCCTTACGCGGATCACCAAGACAGGTCGAAATATACGCGAAAAATTCGTTTGTGATAATACCTTTAGGAGAATAATTCCCCAAACCCACAAGGCGAACCTGGGATTTGGTATAGGTCTGTGGCACAGCATAGGTATAGTGCGGCCATTGACCCTCAGGGGCTAGTGTCATTCGAAAAAGAACCTCCGTATCGAGGATGTACCACCTAATTTACCGTAAGTATAACATATGAGATCACTCCCTGCGTATAAGCTGATCTACGATGGGAGGCGGCCTCGTTTCCGGTAAGGGCAGAGAAAAAAAAGCGTACAGTACATGGGAGTTTGCTCCTAAATAAGCATCTCATTGCTTTGTAGCAGGCCAGGTTTTATAATGCATTCTATCCAGGTCGTTAAAACATACCCTGCGCCCTCATCACCCTATATAGCTCTTCTTAGCAGATACAGGGCAAGCCAGCAAGCATCCAGGGAACCTGATTGAAGGAAAGGAATGCATCCTAGAGCCTATGCATCCAACCAAAGCCAGGATGGTGCATACCATCACAGATCGCTTCTCTATGGCCAACACCTACCTCATCAACGATGAGCGCCTGGTGGTCGTCGACCCTGGTTCTGAGTTGAATGTGCGCCTGCTCCACCACTACATTCAGCGCATTCTTGGTCGCAGCCCTCAAGATATAGACCTGGTTGTCTTTACCCACCTCCATCCCGATCATACGGCAGGTCTCGCGGCGCTCAAAGCCATCTGCTCGGCCCCCGTTGCGGCCTCGGCCCTGGTTAAGCAGCTCGCGCTCGATAATGAGAGCAAGGGAAATGTCCTGCCACGCATCAGCCATTTCGCCGGGCGGATGCTACCGGACTCCTTGCAACACCTCGATCTCTTCCCACCAGCCTATCTCCAGCAGATGCAATTGGTTGATATCTGGCTAGAGGATATTACGGGACTGCCTGAGCATCCTGAGTGGCGCGTCATTGCCAGTCCCGGGCATACTCCCGAAAGCCTCTGCCTCTACAATCCCTTCTCTCTGGAATTAATCTGTGGAGATACAGTGCTCACTAATGAAAGTGAGAGGCCACGTCTACGCGCCGGAGCTAACCGCCACCTCTTACGCGAGACACTGCACGTCCTCCGTAGCCTGGATATTCGCTACCTCTATCCTGGCCACGGGCGCCCCATCCTCTCGCTCCACCCACTTCAACGCTATGAAATTGCGTGGTAAACTCGTTTGCGCGGAGCACTACTTCTGGCGGCTAGGAAGCTTGATAGGGGCGGGGCCAATGCCACTAATAGGCGCGGTATAGGGCCGGGGTGTGATCAGATGTGGCAGGGAAGAAGTATGAGCCACCAGCATCGAGATATACTCCAGGCGAATGTTGCCTACAGAGACGATATCGCCGCCTTGGAGCAAGCGAGGCTTGGTCAGGTACTCATCGTTGACGCGTGTCCCATTCCGGCTATTGAGATCCTGCACATAGTCGCCATCCGCCTGACGCAAGAATTGAGCATGCCGACGTGAGATCGAAGAGTCATTGATCACGATATCGCTCTCGATACCCCGCCCAACCGAGAGAACGGCCCGTTCGAGCATAAAGCTACGACCCACCAGTTCACCATCGCAAATGGTCAGCGCACCTCCCAGATTTGTCGAGGTCTGAAAAGGAGTTGGCGGCCTTGTTACCTCAGCAGTGTCCTTCCAATCTTCCGTTACGCGACCCGAAAAGAGGACCGAAGCTCGGTCGGTGAGTGGCCTGGTTGCAGGCAGATCACGACTATTTCCGGTAGGGGTATCCTGACCCAGTTCACTGGTCAGGCGCCATTTGTGGTGCGCAAGAGGATCACTCTCCTCTAACGAAGCCTCTTGAGACTCAGCCAACGCGAAGATAAAGCGGTGTGAGCCAACTTCAAGCAAGTCATTATGCTCCAGGCGTGCAAAGCCTTTGACACGCTGGCCGTTGAGCGAGAGGCCATTCATGCTCCCACAATCCGTCACAAAGACCATGCCACGGTCCCACACGATCTCGGCATGGTGGCGCGAGACCATATCGTCATCCAGCCAAATATCGCAGTTCTCATCACGTCCAATCGTCATGATCGCACGCTTGAAAGCCAGGCGCTGGCCTTGAAAGTTTCCATTCCGATACTCTAGCCAGGCCCAGGGCGTCTCCTCACCAAAGACCAGCGACACGGGGTTACCTGGTATATAGCGGGGAGGAACATACGATGTGCTAGTGGAATTCGAGCGTGTAGCAGCGGTCTGCACAGATGTGGATCTAAGGAGAGATTCCGCGACACGCGGTCGCGCTTGCGCCAGAAAGAGGGCGCTGGCCCCTATAGGTAGCAACCAACCGCAAATAGCGAGATAAGCCAGGACGATCATCGCCTCTAGAAATGAGAGCGAGGCACGTGTGGTATGAAAATAAAGCGCGTACCATATAAAGGCAGGAATTACCAGCAGGGCCGCTATTATGCAGGCGAAAGAGACAGCCAGAAGCTGACGCCGCGCCCCACGTTTGCGTATGTAGGCATAGAGAATATTGCCCACGAGCATACATAGGCAGCAGGCGACTCCACCGTAGCTACCAAGATAAAACCAGGTTGGGAAACTTGCTGTATTCGTTGTCTGCCTCCCTCAAGGAGCCATCCACTGCCCGCTTTTATCACAACGAGGCGCATGTCCTCGCTCCAAGCCCCGCTTTGAAAGCGGGGGTACATGACTCCCAGCGTACACACATTCTTAGAGGATAGCTTCAGAAAAATGATATCATCTTGTTTCACCACAGACAAAATAGTAGGACTTGTGGGTGAAGTAGGAAATGCTTAAGATGCACATACGCCTTTCTACCTCTTCCTTTGCGCATTTTTAGGAGCCATCTCCACTGGGGCGAGCTTGTGAACCGGGATAGATAAGGGAGAGCAGGCTTTTGCGAGACACTGCTGGGCAGATGGCCAGCGAAATAAACCTGGAGACGGGTCAAATTGCCGTAATAAACAGAGCCAATTGCCCAAAAGAACTATTGATCATGACTATTCCTGTCACACATTGTATCATTATGTTACTCCCATAGTTGCGTCCCGTTGGGAACGTGAGACGCAGAAATGATGAGTAACGTGTCTATAAGAAGACACGTCTGTACATCCTTGCATTGTAACGTAGGCCTGTAGTGTAGGAGGAAAACGTACGTGAAGATCATGGTAGCGGACGATGACCGCGACATGGTAGATATGCTGAGCTACTGGCTCAAAGGGCATGGCTACGAGGTCATACGCGCCTTTGATGGCGAGCAGGCAATCAAGCGTTGGCGTGAATCATTACCAGACCTGGTGATTTTAGATATTCAGATGCCTAAACTTGATGGTTTCGAGGTCTGTCGCCAGATGCGTAACGAAACCAACTCTATGGTACTTATCTTGACCGCTCACGACCGTGAAGACGACGAAGTCCGTGGCCTGGAACTGGGTGCTGATGACTATTTGCGCAAACCCTTCAGCCCAAGACAGCTCCTGGCACGCATTAAAGCCGTTATGCGCCGCGCAGGCAATGTACGCGGGGCCGCGGGCACCTCTACAGTTACTGTTGGACCAATTACGCTTGATGCGATGCGGCATGAGGTCACACGCGATGGCGTCAAAGTTCGCCTTACTCCTACTGAAAGCCGTTTGCTCCATTTGCTTATTACCAATACAGGCCAGGTCTTGACCACAGATATGATCATCGAACGTGTCTGGGGCTACGATGAAACTGGCGACTCGGGCCTGGTGAAGACCCACATCCGCCACCTGCGCCAGAAAGTAGAGCCCTCTCCTAATAGCCCTCGTTTTATTATGACGGTCCCAGGAGTAGGCTATACCTTCACTGCCCCTGTGGCTATCGAACCCTAACCCGGCCCCTTAAGCTTTCAATTTGGGCACAAGCGACGACAACGATCAGGTATCCAGCCATACGCGAGACGGCAATACATGGTTGGATACCCCTCTAGAACACATTCCTCTCGCCCTGCTTCTTAACCTGCCTTGGTGAATCTTAACCACTCTGTAACACATTAACCATCACACCTTCGTCTTCTTCAATGATACACTTCCCTATATCCATTTGGGCAAATACACAGAAACAGTCAGGGAACTCCATGCCTCAAGGCAGGGGTATCCAGAGGCGGAGGTCTGATGATTACAAGGCTAACAACAGGGGAGGCAGCCTCCGAGAAGCAGCATCTCAAGCGTGCAAGCATAAAATCAGCCCGAGGTAGGCGAACTATGCGGTACCAGGGCGACCCCTGCACCTGCCAACGTTTGCCGCTCACGCATATAGAAGCGCTTCAAGAAACAAGAGAAGCAGAAGAGCCTCTTCTGGAGAACATTTTACTCCCAACAGAGCTGTTGCAGGAAGTACAACAACACATTCAGGAGTTGTTGGCACAGAGACAGCCCTTCAGCCTTTTTGTCCTGCATATTGTGCAAGTTGAACGCCGAAGCACCTATGATGCCACCACACATAAGTATGTGTTCAGGCCTCCACGTTGCAGCCATCCGGCACCTGGTTTTATGAACCAACTCGAAGACAAGATCAAAGCCGTCCTACGTGGTAGTGATCAACTACGCACACACGGCGAAGGGAGCGCTCTGCTCTTCCTCCCAGGTGTTGGATCTGGAGGTGCCTACAACATTCTGGAGCGTATTTACGCACAGGTAGACCTGCTGGAGGCGGAGACGATAATTCCTCCCCTACGGCATGAAACACATATTGTCATCGGGTATGCCTCCTTCCCCGAACAGCAAGAGACCTATGAGGGCTTTCTCCAGCAGTTAGGGCGTTGCGCGCGACGCGTCACCCTGAAGCCACGTATGCTCTTACCAATCAGCGCCGCACACAGCAGGCATAGTAACCTGTATCATCAGCCGCCAGCATACGAGGCAGCAATGCCATCCTCAGTCCCGTTTATGCACCTGCCAACCTGCCTGCCCAGGCGTTTGACACGCCTCATCCCCCACAGGGTCGCCTGCACCTTGCGCTGCGTACCGGTAGGCCGTGAACAACAGGCGCTAACTGTAGCCCTGGCCGACCCCTCGAATCGCGAGAGTCTCGACTACCTGGCTCAGCTTACGCATATGACAATCTTTCCTGTGGCTTGCAAGCACGAGGAACTTGACATACTACTAGCCACAAAGTGGTAGTAGGAGTTACAAAGAAACCGAAAAAGGATATAATCAGAAAAAGGGAGACGAAGAACGTCTAGCAGGAAGATTTAATATCCGATAGCAAGCCAGTCCAGGGTAACGAATATCTAACCATGCTAGCGTTAAAATTAACCAGATCGCAACTTTTCCTTAACACAGTTTTACATCAACATTGGTTACTATAGTATGCAATGAGACAATTTATGTAACGTAATTTATCGTCTCCCGGATTACATCGTTAGTGGCAATTGTACTTATTTAACAATTCTTAAGGAGAACCTAACATGGTAGTTCAGATGATTCAGGATGATACCCTCTTAACCTTCAAGGAAGCAATGGATTACCTGCGCGTGAGCCGCTCCACCCTCTACCGCTTGATGTGGTCCGGGCAGCTTACTGGACACAAGGTTGGTAGCACCTGGCGTTTCTACCGCGAGGATCTGCGTGCATGCGTGGGACGCGAAATTTCCTCCGCTCCATTGGCAAATGCGCAGTAATTGATTTCCCTTGCCCGTCTAAGTTTACTACATTTGCAGTTTTCCAGATTTATCTATATCGTTTTCATTTTTTAAAAACCTATTGCTGATTCATTGCAAAAAAGGTGTAAGCCAGAATCCTGGCTTACACCTTTTTTTGTCTGTTTACACCTAAACCTGTTGATAATCTACAATCTTGTATTGGTTGCCGACCTTCTCGACGGTCAAGGTCACCGCGTACTTTAACTTTGAACGCGTGATATCGAAGGTGACCTTGAGATTGGAGAGTCCCTGCGCACTCGGCTGTGCTGAAACCTGGTTGGTGCGTGGCGTAAAGGAGAGTACCTGGCCATAGCGAGCATCACGCGCCTTGGCCTCGGCGATAAATTGCTCGCGCGTGAGACCCTGCAAACGTCCTTTCGGCTCGATATAACTAAAAGCCTCATCGTAGTTACGGCTCTGAATGGCGGTGTAGTAGTTATTGATCGTCGTCAGTGAACCCGTGGTTTGCAACACTACAGGAGCCATGACTGATGAAGCTGTCCAGGTACACAAGCCACAACTCACCAGGGCGATCACACCAAAAATAGCAAGCGAGAGCCATACCCACTTATTGGCCCTGCGTCGTACAGGAAGACCAGGCGCGGGAAAAGGCGCAAATGGAGCCGCGGGCGCAAACTGCGGCCCTCCCTGAAATTGCTGGGGACCCTGTGGGCCAGGGTTTCCTCTTGCAGGGACGGGCGGAAAAGTTGACCAGGGCGTCTCTTCAGGCCGTGAAGGCGGTGTTGGCTCTCGTTCGACAGAGGTTGGCTCCGGCATCTGTGCGTAGAATGAGGGTGGGGGTGGATAAACCAGTCCACTCCGGATATCCTCCTCGGAGACCTCCTGTGCGGGCCTGTCTTCATTAGGAGCCGCTGCGACAGAGCCATACTGCTCAGGTATGGTACCGGGCTGCTTGTGCTCTTCCTCCTCAGGTGGCATGTCTACAGATGGCGACTGGCTCTCTCCCTGTTGGGGAGGGGTCGCTTGCGAGGCGGTAGGCGCAGGATACTCGTACAATGGCTGAGCCGATTGACCAGGCCCTGTCTTGGCTTCTTCTTCTGGGGTCTGCTGCATAATAACTTACTCTTATCCAAATCCAAAAAATGAAAATTAGTCCCTTTACTGCTTATCCGAAAACCTGAGCGCGGAGCGCTAGTCGCGAGAGCGACGTTGGGTTTCGGAATAAGAGCTTAGCCAGAAACAATTATGACTATACACTAACTATACGCCAGAGAGAAGGCGAAAGTTCTTACTGCTGCTCAAATTGTCTCTCCAGATCGCGACGCACATATATCTCGGCCTCGGCGCGTGATACGCGATGCTCACGTGCATAGCTCAATAGGCGCTGCACATAGCAAGAGGCCAGAATCTCGCGTTGCTCTGCTAGACTAAGCATAGGACGTAATTTCAATTTTGTATAGGGGTAAAAATCTTTATCCTGAAGCGCTGTCGCCAGAAGATGAGCCAGGTCGTCAACTGCTTTACAGGCGGTGGGATCATCGAAGAAACGCGGCTGAGTGCTGGAGACCACAAGCGCCCCGGCGACTCTGCCACCACGCATGACAGGGGTCGCACATGAACTTGCCTCGTGAGTATCGACTTCAACGAGGAGGCGAGTCGCTTCGTCCCGGCTATCCCAGCGCATCATGCGTTGCTGCATCACCGCCGACCCGGCAAGCGTCGTACTTCCCAGAAAGACACGGCTATCAGTCGCTGGCGACCAGGGTTCGGTGCCACGGGCCAGCGCTTCATATAACGAATGAATAGTCCCATCGTCCTCGCAAGGAGGCATAAAAGAGGCATAGATGATGGTGATTCCCTTGTGCTCTGTATCCAACTGGAGCAGGGCATAATCAAAAATCGTCTGCGCTACCTGCCAGAGACAGTTGGCTGGATCAGCGGTGCTCGCAATCAACTCAAGGACACGGCGATAGATCTCAACCCGAATCTCAGGGATACTCGCCAGAATGTTCATATCAAGAACGCCTGGAAAGGTTTTGTTAATCGCCTGTATCATTGCCTGTCGATGCTCTGACATCACATCAGGAAGATTGCGTAAATGTGAGTGTCGAGGATCAGAGGTACCATTCATCCAGCGGTAGATAGTGTTCTCCGCGACATCCAACTCGCGTGAGATGCGCCCAATCTCAGCCCGGTTACGATGCAAAATAGCATGCAACGTACTACTAAATGGTGAGAGCCCCTTCTCATTAGCGCTACTGAGCACAGGAATATTATCGGCGGCGATCTGGCTCCCCTTGCGCGCTTGCGCCGTACTTTTAGTATTCTCAGTACGCGAGAGGGCACTCTTGCGTGGAGGGCTCGCTTGCTTCAGGATGGCTGTATTCTTGCGTTTTCCTCGCCCACTCCTCAAACTGCCACGCAATACATTCTCTTCCAGTTCGTTGCCTGGCTGTTCGGGATTGCGTCCTTTCTGCATACCAATAGCCCTCTTCCTTAGGGAGCCACATGCTCCATCTCTATTTATCTCACCCATTATAGCATAGAAACGGGACTTTATTGTAGATATTCACATGAAGAATAGATAAAAAAATGCAGGCAGTTATTTCACAAATGTGAATATTCAGCAGAAAAGAGCAGGGCACATTTCTAGCAGGCATCCTTTTTTCTTCACCAAGGCCCCACCGCTTATCCTCTTCAATTAACCCAGCTGTACAAGTTATCGCAGGCAAGCACCGCAGGCATGAGGCATCTTGCCCAAAACATAGAGGGTTAGCTAACAAGAGAGGTGCCATATACGTTCCTATTGCAAACGCATCATTTATATTATCACTTACAAAATACATTTGTTTAAACAAAGATACATTACAATGTATACACTAACTTCATACAATGTTGCACATCTATTGATTTTTCATCCATCGATATGTTAATATTACTGCTGTTAATGCTCGTGCTGAGAATTCTGTATCTGGTTGGAAGGTTAAGGTTAAGTGTTAATGGCGGGAAACAATCTCATTCACGTAAATGATTACGGTTTACCTCTCAATGCAATTGAATGGTTGGAGACACACCATCAAAGCAAGGCCAGCGAACGCATCCATATGATCCAGGAAATCGCCCTCCCACAGGGAGGATTTATTGTTGATGCGGGTTGTGGACCAGGGCTCTGGACACCAATGCTGGCCAAGGCCGTTGGTCCAGAGGGGCGTATCCTTGGCGTTGACATCTCAGATGAGTCGCTCCACGTTGCGCACCAGCGAAGCATAGGTGCCTGGTATGAGGACCAGGTTGAATATCGACGGGCCGACCTGGAACAACTTCCCATTGAACTCAATACAGCGGATATCATTTTCAGTGCAAATGTCAGCCAGTACTTTCCTTCACCAGTGAATACCTTTGCCGCCATGCGACCCTACCTCAAACATGGTGGACGCCTGATTGTGAAGGATATCGACTTCGGCACCATGCGCTTTGGTGTTCTGAGCCAGGCACTACAAAAACGTGTCTTGCACGCACGACAAAAGTGGGAGGAGAAGCGGGCAGCTCTGGGGTACGCACATGAAGATAGCTGGATCGGTTCCAAGCTCCAGCACTACCTGCGCAAGGCAGGATATGATGCGGTGGTTGAACACGCCTATCCCATTCGCCGACACTCTCCCCTCACGCCTGAATATCGTTCCTATCTTCAGGGGATCGCCGAGTGGTTTCTCTGCGAGGGCGCACCTTTTCTCTCCGCTGCCGAAAAAGCACAATGGAGACGCAGCTTCTTCTCAGAAAAAAACTGCATTTTTGACCATCCCGACTTCTTCTGCGAAGAAGTAGAGTATGTCGTGAGTGGCGTCCGCAATATACAGAAAGAAACGCTATTCGACGAGCAAGCCAGGACACAAATAGATGCACATTTGCATACATTTGTCTTTGAACCAGGCTCCTTAACACCATCACTCTCACGCTAAAAACTGCCCTCTCCGTGAATGGAGGGGTGAAGTAAGTGTCACACAGACAACCTTCGACACTTTATTCTGTCAGTTCATAGCTGAAACCGCCTTATAGCGGCGCATAGCTCTTTCTGATCAAAGAACTATGCGGGCTACATGTTTCGTGAGTTGCGCCCAGGGATTGTATTTATACATTGTGACGTACATTGTAAGATGTATTGTTTGACAACGTATAAATACAATCCTCTTTTTTGGCGCTTTATCGTACCAGCCAGCACATATACAAAAAGGAACCCATTTTCAGGGTTCCTTTGTAGAGAGATGAAATTGATATCACTTTAGAAAATGTGGCACACCATCACCCGCAAGCCTAATGGCAGCTCCCCAGTTTATCGGCAATCATCGCAATGGCAACATCCCCCACCAGTGATTGCAACTGGTTGTGGAGCTGTCCCATATTCTCCATCCGCGCAGTAATAAACTCATGTTGTGACATACCGTAAGAAATTTCAGATAATCCGCGTTGTGCTGCCTCATATTCTGCGCTTATCTGCGACAATAAGCGCGCAACCTCACTGCGCTGTTCCTGTGCCTCTAGCATCATTCATTCCTCCACTGTCCCTATGGGTGGACTGCTGTTCCGCGTTTTACTCTCTTACCTATACTTGCACATATGTACATACAATGTTTCTCTTTTGTAGTCACATACTATGCATTGCACGTTAATAGTATGCATGAAGCTGCATCTAATTGTCTAGTGTTTTTCTCTTGAAACAGCTTATACACAAGAAATCTTCATACAATTTTTACATATTTTTATGTAATATGCCTACATTGTTATAACAAAGGAGAAACGTTTTATAAAGCCACTTCAATAAGCTAAAACCGCTAAAATTTCCCCAGGCTGTTCCTCTAGCCTTAACAAAAAGATACGCAGAAATAGGCAGGTACTTGAGTACTAATTCTCCCTCATACATTCTCCCTCATACAATGTCGATTACTCTCTCCCCCAATGGCAATACATATAGAGACTACATAGCCCACATCTTATTAAAATTTCATAAAGGCCCAGATTTGAGCAACCATGCTTTTTTATCAAAATTAGCCTATGTTTCTTGTTAAAGTTGTGTTATACTAATTTTATTGTTAGCCTGCCGGCTGGAAACAACGAAGTATACTTTTAGCGGAGCCGGTAGGTAGAAGCTATGTCGATCTCCCTTTAAGCAGTGATTTATATAGACGAATCTCTATAAAAAGATCGCTCTATTTCACGCTTGACGCGGCATAGCACCAAGCAGGAGCTTCATTCTATATGAAGAAGGGTAACAGTAAGCAAAGCTGCGAACTGTTACGAAGCGAAAGGAGTATCCCTTCATGGCTCGTGTCCAATTTGAGAACATCTACAAACGCTTCGGCAAGGTAGAAGTCGTCCATGATGTCAGCTTTGATATCAAGGACAAGGAATTCATGGTCCTGGTCGGCCCCTCTGGTTGTGGTAAGAGTACCTGCCTTCGTATGGTTGCAGGTCTTGAGGAGCCCAGCGAAGGCCAGATCTACATCGGTGACCGCATGGTCAATGGCGTCGATCCTAAGGATCGCGATATCGCTATGGTCTTCCAGAACTATGCGCTCTATCCTCACATGACCGTATTTGACAACATGGCCTTCGGTCTGAAATTGCGCCACTACCCCAAAGCAGAGATCAAGAAGCGCGTTGAAGACGCAGCCGGGCAGCTCGGTCTCGAAAACCTGCTCAAGCGTAAACCCAAAGAACTCTCTGGTGGTCAGCGCCAGCGCGTTGCCCTGGGTCGCGCGATTGTCCGCGAGGCGCAGGTCTTCCTGATGGACGAGCCGCTCTCCAACCTGGATGCTAAGCTGCGCGTTGAGACGCGTGCAAATATCATCAAACTGCACCAGCGCATTCAGACAACGACTATTTACGTTACCCACGACCAGGTCGAGGCTATGACCATGGGTGACCGTATTGCAGTCCTGAATGGCGGCGTTATCCAGCAACTGGGTACACCACAGGACCTGTATGATCATCCCGCGAACATGTTCGTCGCTGGCTTCATTGGTACTCCTACCATGAACTTCATCCCCGGTGCGAAGGTCGTTGGTGAAGGCGACCTGACCAAGCTCGTGCTCGAAGGTATCGGCCAGATCGAGGTACCCGCTGAGCTGGCCAAGCTCGCTCGTGACGCGGCTGGCCGCGAGTTGACCTTCGGTATCCGCCCCTCACACCTTGAGGATGCGACCCTGGTCGGCGAGAGCAGCACCCGCTCCAGCATCGACGGCACGGTTGACGTTGTTGAGAACCTCGGTAACGAGCTCCAGGTTTACCTGACCGCTGGCGGCAAGAGCCTGATCGCGACGCTCGATCCTCGCTCCCGCGCGGTTCCCGGCAACAAGATCCGCCTGTATGTTGAGAGTGATCGTGTTCACCTCTTCGATACCGCGACCGGCGAATCCATCTTCTAAGGTAAAGAACAGAAAAAAAAGACCCACGGCACGTGTGCCGTGGGTCTTTTTTTTCTGTTCTTTACCTTAGTTGCGCAGGGGCTTGCCTGTCATCAGGATAGCCTGCATACGCTCCTGGGTTTTCTCCATGCCACAGAGGCTCAGGAAGGCTTCGCGCTCCAGGTCAAGCACCTGCTGCTCCGTTAGCGGTGTGAGTGGTGAGCAATTGCCACCAGTCAAGACGCGGGCCAGGTGGCGCGCGACAACGGCATCATGTTCACTGACCTTTCCGGTAAGCAGCAGATTATCTACCTGCTGCTCCAGGACCAGGCGCGCGCCAGAACCTGGCAGGATCATCAGCTGAGGCTGGGCAGGCTGCCACTTACCAGCGGACTGGGCCTCAGCCAGTTGCAGGGCGTCCGCCTTGGCGTCACGCAGGAGTACGGCACGGCTGACACTCAACCTGTCCGTCTTACGCATGAAGCGTAGCTCCTGGGCCTCGACCGCGCTGGTCGAGACGGTGGCCATGGCGATGGTCTCAAAGGCCTTACGCGATGGGGTGAAAGGACCGCCCGTCTTGCCCGCCTTCTGACGCTCCAGGTCAGCTCCATGACGCAGGAGAAGCTCTTTACAGCCGCCCCCCGCTGGCACTACACCAACACCCACTTCGACGAGACCAATAAACGACTCGGCCAGGGCGCGCGTATGGTTACAATGCATAATAATCTCACAGCCACCGCCAAGCGCACGGCCAGTCGGCGCGGCCACAACAGGGATGGAACTGTACTTGAGCATCTGGTTCGCCTGCTGTAACCCGTTGACGGCGTTATTGATCATGTCCCATTCCCCCTGGCGCGCCCCCATGAGCACGAGGAAGAGGTTCGCGCCAGCCGAGAAGTCGGGAGCGTCGTTCGCGACGACCAGGGCGCGGAACTGCTTTGGCCCCTCCTCGACGGCATAGCGGATCATCTCGATGATGCCCTCATCGATGGAGTTCATCTTGGTATGGAACTCCAGGCAGGCCACACCATCACCCAGGTCGATCAGGGCAGCCGAGCCGTTGTCACGCACGACCTTGTTGCTGGCTTTGAGCGCGGTGAAGGTGATGCTGCCCGCTGGCACAGGCACCGGCTTATAAGTGTCATCTTTGAAGTCAAAGTACTGGCGGACGCCGTTGGTCTCGACGTAGAATGTCCCCTGCCCTTTTTCGCGCACGCGCTGGACCAGTTCGGGCAATTCGCGTCCCTCAAGAGTCTTCTCCAGCACCTGGGGATTCTTGAGCAGGAGATCCCAGACCTCAAAGCTACCAAAGTCAAAGTTAAAGCCCCAGCGCATGGCCTCATCGACCGCGACGACGCTATCGGCTATCTCAGCCGCCAGGGTCGCGGCATAGATCAGGGAGTCCGCCGTGGTCTCGCGGGCCAGTTGCCCGCCTTTGTCATCGCTATTGAGCATGGCGAGCATGCGCTGCGCCGGGTCGTCGTAATTGCGTGCCGTGCCAATAGAGGCCAGGCGCACCTTCTGCTTCGGCCCATACTCCAGCGTCTTCAGATCCAATTCAAGGATCTCTGAGCCGCCACCGGGCTGCTTCACGCGCTTATAGAAGCCCTGCCCGCTCTTCTCCCCAAGCTTGCCTTGCGCGACCATCTGGCGGATGATCTCCGGCAGCTTAAACGTCTCGCGCCAGGGGTCTTCTGGCGCGTTCTGATAGAGGTTGTCGGCCACATGCGCCAGGGTATCCAGGCCCGAGAGGTCGGCTGTGCGGAAAACGGCTGATTTCGGGCGTCCCATGGAGGGGCCAAGGATAGCATCCACCTCACCAACGCTATAGCCCTCGGCCAGAGCGCGGTGAATGGTCGAGAGAAAGCCGTACACACCGACACGGTTGGCGATAAAGTTCGGAGTATCCTTACACAGGACCACACCCTTGCCCAGCACTTCCGTCCCAAACTCGCGCATAAAGGGCAGGAGCGCGGGATCGGTATCGGGCGTGGGAACCAGTTCCAGCAAGGGCATATAGCGCACGGGATTGAAGAAGTGCGTGATCAGGAAGTTGCGGCGGAACTCGGAGCCACGCCCCTCGATCAGCTGGTGCGCGGGAAGGCCCGAGGTGTTCGAGCTGATGATGGTGTGAGGCGCCAGCACCTTCTCCAGGCGCTCATACAGAGAATGCTTGATATCGAGACGCTCGACGACGGCCTCAATGACCCAATCCACCTCGGCCAGCGCCTGCAAATCATCCTCAATATTACCAACCGTTACCAGTTGCGCCCCGCGTTTGGTATAGAAGGCGGCTGGCCTGGCTTTGAGAGCCTTCTCCAGGCCAGTGCGGGCCACAATGCTCCGATCTTTGGCATCTGGAGGCACAATATCTAGCAGCAGGCTGGGGATGCCAACGTTGGCGAGATGGGCGGCGATAGCCGCGCCCATCACACCAGCGCCGATCACGCCTACTTTGCGAATGCGATATGGCGTGGTAGACATGACTATGAAATCCTCTCGATCAAGGTGGCAACGCCCTGGCCACCACCAACGCACAGCGTGGCAATACCCAACGTCTTATCCAGGGTCTGTAGATCATTCACCAGGGTGGCAATCAAGCGAGCACCGCTACAACCCAGGGGGTGTCCCAGGGCAATCGCGCCACCGTGGGGATTCAGCTTCTCCTCATCATCAAGGCCTAGTTCGCGGATCACGGCCAGGTTCTGCACGGCAAAGGCCTCGTTCAGCTCGAAGACATCGATATCGCTTAGTTGCAGGCCCGAGCGCTGGAGAACTTTGCGCACCGCGGAGACGGGTCCAATGCCCATAATGTCGGGGCGTACGCCAGAGACAGCCATGGTGCGAATGCGGGCCAGGGGCGTAATCCCCTGCTCACGCGCCTTCTCCTCGGACATGATCACAACTGCGGAGGCACCATCATTGAGCGGGCTGGAGTTACCAGCGGTCACGGTGCCACCTTTGATAAAGGCGGGCTCCAGGCTGGCGAGCCTCTCAAGCGAGGTATCTCGGCGTGGTCCCTCGTCGATCTCCATCACGCGCCCATCGGGCAGGGGCACGGGTACGATCTCGCGCTTGAAGATGCCCTTCTCAGTCGCCGCAATGGCGCGCTGGTGGCTGCGCAGCGCGAAGGCATCCTGAGCCTCGCGGCTGATATTATGCAGGCGCGCCAGGTTCTCAGCGGTAATCCCCATGGGCATATAGCTGGCATAGCCATATTCAAGCTCACAGGGCGGGAGATACGACTCGGCCTTTTCGCCCTCACGCGGCGGGACCAGGCGCGGATTAAAGCTGGGGTTAAAGCCGCCCATAGGCACACGGGACATATTCTCAACGCCGCCTGCAATAATCACATCTCCCAGGCCAAGCATGATGCTCTGCGCGGCCATGTTCACTGCTTGCAGGCTGGAGGCACAGAAGCGGTTGACAGTCACACCACCAGCGGTCTCGGGCAGGTCAGCGAGCGCACCTACGATACGCGCCAGGTTCATGCCCTGCTCCCCCTCAGGGAAGGCACAGCCAAGAATCAGGTCTTCTATCAGCGAGCGATCCAGGTTCGGCACACGCTCAACGGCGGCTTTGACCGCTAGAGCGGCGAGGTCATCGGCACGTACATCTCTTAGCACGCCTTTATTCGCGCGCCCAATAGGAGTGCGTACAGCACTCACGATCACGGCTTCTGGCATTATCTCTACTCCTTTGTGAGAGTGAATCGTTATTTTACAGTGAGAAAAACGGGTAACGACGCTGCTAAAGCACGCGTCTACATATGAGGCACGGAGCATCTCGCGCCTTGATATGTAGACGCGGGCTTTAGCGGCGTTGTGCCAACACCCTGTATTAGTCGCATGGCACACACATCTCATCTGGCTCGAGGTCACGCACAACTCCCTGTGTCTCGCCAGCCAGGACACGCTTGCCATGCTGATTGAAGCAGGTGAAGATGGAAGTCATGTGTGTCCGCCCAGCCTGCTGCTCAAGCTGGGTCACTGTGACGATACAGCGGACGGTATCTCCAGCATAGACGGGGCGTAGAAAATCAAAATTGAGCGAACGCGCGATATAGTTCAGGTCCCCACCAAGTTTGGTAGGAAGCGTCGCGGTAAGCAATCCATGCACCATGACACGTCCTTGCTCATCGGGGAGGATATGATGCGCACCCTTGTCACCTGAGAGGTGAGCAAAGAGCCGCACCTCATCCAGGGTAAATGTACGCTCCCAAGACTTCGTATCTCCAACCTGCATAGCAAAACTCCTCTTCGTATTGTGGCAGTACGCGATAGAGGTGCTACAACTTCCTGGTTTAGCTCAAGAGGGGGGCACTAATCCCTCGTTGAGGATAAAAAGAGAGAACAGGACGTGGGGGGAGGAGTGACTCCCCCCCACATCCCACAACCAGGAGCTAAGAATGTAGGGTATTTGCTTGTAGCAATCCGATAGGTAAATCCTAGAGGGAGAAGGGGTAGCCCTGCTTCTCAACTACGATAGAAGCGATCTCGCGCTGGAGCGCAACGCCGTTGATCGCATAGTCGCCCACGTAGGTACGCACACGCTCCAGAACTTTGGCGACGCGTCCCTCGTCAATGTAGGACATCAGGAGTTGATCCAGGTTGGCACGGATACGGGTAAAGGCCAGCCAGGAGGCAAGTTGCGCCAGTTTGACATGGGTTGCGCTCTCGGCATCACCACGACGCACGGCCTGGATGGCACGCGCCAGGGCGCTATCGACCGCGTACAGATCGATCAGCAGATTCGCCAGGTACTCGATAAACTCCTGCTCCTGCTCAAGGGCCTGCATATACTTCATAGCCACGTTGACGGCAGCATAAATGGTGGCATCCTTCGAGCGCTCAAGAGTATTAACGGCCTCGCGCAGTTCAGCAGGCACATTCTCATCGGCACCATTCGATGGCTGATTGGCCTTAATGCGCCCCTCAACCTGGGGGTAGATGGTCATCAAGCTGACCTGGCCCTTCATCGCGCGACGGAAGAGCGTCCCCGAGGCCACCATGCGGTTGATCTCGTTAGTCCCCTCGAAGATACGCTGGATACGCGCATCGCGATAGGCCTTCTCGATGGGGTACTCCTTCATGAAGCCGTAGCCACCGAAGATCTGTACGCCCTCGTCGACCACCATAGCCAGGACCTCGCTACCGTGTACCTTGGCCAGGGAAGCCTCAATGGCATAATCCTCAACGGCTTTGAAGATGGCATCTGTGTTGTCGCCACCGCTATGCTGCGCGTTGGAGATGTTGGCGGCGGTGCGGAAGACCTCGCTCTCAGCAGCATAGGTCTCGGCGGCCATACGAGCCAGCTTCTTCTTGATCATGCCGAACTCATGCAGGAATTTGCCGAAGGCCTTGCGCTCATTGGTATAGGTCGCAGCCAGCTTTAAGGCGTTGCGCGCACCACCAACGGTACCGGCACCCAGTTTGAGGCGGCCGATATTGAGAATGTTAAAGGCGATCTTGTAACCCTTGTGAATCTCGCCCAACAGATTCTCGGTAGGCACCTTGACATCCTGGAGGATCAACTGGCGCGTCGAGGAGCCTTTGATACCCATCTTGTTCTCTTCGGGTCCAGTAGTAACACCCGGCCAATTCGCCTCGACAATAAAGGCGGAGGGGCGCTCATTGCCGATGCGGGCAAAGACCACGAAGACATCGGCGAAGCCAGCGTTCGAGATCCACTGCTTGGTGCCGTTGAGGATATAGTACTTGCCATCCTTGGAGAGTTCGGCGCGCGTGCCCAGGCCCATAGCGTCAGAGCCAACGCCCGGCTCAGTCAGCGCATAGGCGGCGATCCATTCTCCGGTCGCCAGCTTAGGCAGATAGGCCTGCTTCTGCTCCTCGGTACCGTAGTAGACGATGGGGAGCGAACCAATGGTGGTATGCGCACCAAAGGCCACGCTAAAGGAGGCCTCCTTCTGCTGCGAGGCGACCAGGACGCTGGTCAGCAGGCCCAGTTCCGCGCCACCGTAGGCCTCGGGGATTTCAATCATCAGCAGGCCCTGCTCGCCAGCTTTCTTCAGCAGGGAGGGCATAACGCCCGGCTCCTGGCTCTCGATGGCGTCGAGTTTGGGCAAGACTTCGCGCTCGACGAAGGTCACGCTGGACTCTTCGAACATGCGCTGATCTTCGTCACGCTGCTCCGGGGTAAATATTCTATCCGCGCTCTCACTGACGGGAGTCGTCAAAAAGGCTGTTCCAGCTTCAGTTGGCTTCATAGTTGTCGACATAGGTTTCCTTTCTCCTTTGGAGTAGAAGTCAAACGCGTCTATGCGGCTATGCTTGTTTTTCAACACGAAGTTCGCGCCGAAGGACCTTGCCGACAAGTGTTTTCGGCAGATTTTTGCGGAACTCCACAACCTTAGGCACTTTATAAGAGGTTAATTCTTCTTTACAAAAAGCGATAATTTGCTGGCGAGTTTCTTCAGAGGGCGCGACGCCGGGCTTGAGCACGATAAAAGCTCCCACAGTCTCACCACGATACTCGTGGGGAACAGCGGTGACGGCGGCCTCAGCAACCGAAGGGTGGCGGAAGAGCACCTCCTCGACCTCGCGAGGATAGACGTTAAAGCCGCTGGCGAGGATCAGATCCTTGGCCCGGTCAACTACGTAGAAAAAGCCATCTTCATCCATGCGGCCAATATCGCCCGTGCGCATCCAGCTGTTGCGGAAGATATCCGTGGTCTCCTCTGGCCGATTCCAGTAACCCTGCATAATATTGGGACCCTTGACCACGATCTCGCCAATCTCATTGACGGGAAGCAGTTCGCCAGTGGCAATGTTCATGATCGCAGCCTCGACCTCTGGAAGAGGAAGACCAATGCTGCCGCCGCGCCGATTATCATTCAGTGGGTTGCAGTGCGTCACAGGCGCGGCCTCGCTCAGACCATACCCCTCGACCAGCTTGGCCCTGGTCGCGGACTCAAAATCCGTCTGTACTTTGGCTGGCAAAGGAGCCGCGCCACTGATACAATATTGGATAGAGCTAAGGTACTCAGGATTCTTGCCCGCCTCGCGCAAAATCGCGATATACATCGTCGGAATCCCCGGAAAGAGAGTTGGACGCGTCCGCCGAATTGTATCCAGGACCTCATCGGGCTTGAAGCGAGGGATAAGGACCATCGTTGCCGCGATCAGAATCGAGAGATTCATACCGACCGTCAGACCATAGGCATGGAAGAAGGGAGCGGCACACAGGGTAATTTCCTGGGCATCGCGAGCCATAGTTGTCCAATAGCGCGTCTGCATGGCATTGGCTATCAGGTTGCGGTGCGTAAGCATCGCACCCTTGGAGAGACCAGTGGTGCCACCTGTATATTGCAGCAGGGCCAGGTCATCGCCCTTCGCCGCTTCGGGCAGGCTGAACAACTCAATACCGCCACGCGTGGCATGTGACTCTAACATGGCGCTCATGACATGTAGCGACTCATCGCCGCGCCGCTCTTTTTCAGATAAGAGCGGACCCGACTTATTCGTGCCACGATGGCTCAGAGGATAGAGCGTACGCAAGACAACTGGCAAGTAATCCGAGGGGCTGGTTAAAATAACATGCTCAAGGGCTGTTTCCTTGCGTATCTCGCGTACAACAGGATAATAATCATCGAGCATAATCAGGACACGCGCGCCAGAATCGGCCATCTGGTGACGCATCTCATGCGCTGTATACAGTGGATTGGTAGGAACAACAACCGCGCCCGCACGCAATGCCCCGAAGAAGGCAATCGGGTACTGGGGAATATTTGGCAATGCGATGGCCACACGGTCGCCCTTGTGAATACCTAGCTTCTGTAAGCTAATCGCAAAGCGATTGGCCAGGTGCGAGAGCTGAGCATAGGTCAGCTTGGCGCCAAAGTAGCTGATAGCGCAGGCGCTTGGGTAGCGACTGGCAGTCGTGTCGAGCAGAGACGTTACAGCGCGATCAGGAATATCAAGAAGAGCGGGAACACCTTCCTGGTAGTGACGTATCCATGGTCGCTCCCGAAGAAGTTCTTCGCGTCCATCACTGGTAAGAGTAGAGAAACGCTGCTGCTCTGGGGTGTTGTTGATTAAAGATGGGTCAGACATTTAGCCAAAGCTCCTCTCCATAGGGGGACATCATCCATGCGACGCTCTGAGCGACCACTCTGTCGCGGCGATAAGCACCAACAACCCATTTCTCCTTTCTCTAATTATATGGCGCGTATAGAGTAATAGCCACGTTGCCAGCTAACAAATTTTTGGGCATAATAGAGTATAGCTAACGAAAAAGGGATTATCATAGAGAGAGTAAAGGCCAGGGATGATACATAGCAAAACATTTACTTTTCCACAACTGATCACCCATTTACGCCAGACACGAGGCATGTCCCAGGGGCAGCTCGCCCAGGCCACACGCCTCTCCCGCACTTATATCTATCACCTGGAGACAGGGCAGCGCGCCAATCCCTCGCCGCATGTCGTGCAACTTCTCGCCAGGGCCTTTGAACTCGTAAGCGACGAACGGCAGGAGCTCTATGATGCCTATACGCGCCTGACCGGGCACTATATTAGTCAGGAACCCGAAGAGGCCCTCCTCGAATTAGGAGATCTGGCAAGCCTGCTGGTACAAAATACCTCCTATCCCGCGCACGCCCTCAATCGCCTCTGGTACCTACACGCCTGGAACGAGGCCTCCCTACAATTATTTGAGATTTCCGAGGAACGCTCTCAGCAAAAGAATCTGCATTTACTGGAGTTTGTATTTGATCCCGAGATGCGGCGGCGCTTTCATGGCTGGGAGAACCTGGCTCGCCGCCTGGTCAGCGACTTTCAGTATAATGCCAGCACCAGCACCCATCTTCCAGAATATAAGGCCCTGCGCAAACGCCTGCGCGAACTTCCAGAGTTTAGACGCATCGCCAATTCATCCTACTCGCAGGGAAAACCCGTCCCCTCATTCGTGTTCCAGGTACAGCATAGTACACTGGGAAGACTGACCCTACGTACAGCAACCACCGTTTTTACTGGTATCGCAAACTACTCCATGGTCAGCTATGTACCCGGCGATCAGCAAACACTGCGCATTTACCGCGAACAGGGATGGCAACCACAATCTTAAAACTTCGTTTCACCTGGAAAGAGAGATGTCTATGCCAACAGCCAGCATACACAACGCAGACCTTTTTTACAAAGAAAAGGGTGCCGGGCTCCCCATCCTGCTGATTCATGCCAATGGGGCCAATGCGGATCTCTGGGGAAGTACCTTTGAACGCCTGGCGACACGCAACCGTGTTATCGCCTATGATCGCCGGGGCTTTAGCCGCTCCAGGCAGTCACCTGTAGGCGATCTCCATCAACATGCCGAGGATGCCGCTACTCTGCTCCAGCAGTTGCGCGCCACGCCAGCGACTATTGTTGGCGCAGACACGGGCGCGATTATCGCCCTCGACCTGGCGTTACATCATCCAGAACTGGTCGCGTCCCTCGTCCTCTGCGAAGCCACCTTTCACCTGCGCAAGCAAAAGGCCGTGACCACCTTCCTGGATAATGTCCGCCTACGCTATCTCCAGAAAACAAAGGGCCTACGAGCCGCAGCCGAGGTATATTATCACGATCTCTTAGAGGAAAAATCCGGCGAGAGTAGCTTTACACACCTCTCACCAGAATGGCGCGAGGTGCTACTTACCAACGCAGAGGCAGCTCTACAGGAGAACGCAGCGGGAACAGGTGAGTATATACATACGCATGAACTCACACAAATCAAGCAGCCAGTCACCTGCCTGGTAAGTACGCGCAGTCAGCCGTTTTTCCGCGAGGTTGCACAGAAGCTCGCCAGTACCCTGCCGCAAACACGTAATCGCATCATTACAGCAGCGGGACACTATATGCACCTCGATCAACCTAATCAATTTTTGCATGAAATCACGGAGGCCCTGCCAGATAAGCTCACGCTGACCCCTGTCGCGAAATCTGACAAGCGCGCGCGACAAAACCATAAGATCTCAAACAATTCCGCTATTCCGAGGCAGCCATAGATATGTTAGCAGGCGCCGCAGGTGATATACTGAAGTATCTTCATCGGCACAAAGGGCGTTGTAGGGGCCATGCTGGCATGGCCTATCACCACGAGTCAGGGTGCTCTGCCTGAGGGAGGAGTCCAAGCCAGCTTGGGCCCTACAATTTGCCAGCTGCTTACCAACTGCACTACTTATTGCCAATGAGGGTAGAAATTCAAGACAGTGGATACATCAAGTAACAACACTCTAAGGGAGAATACATGTCTATGCAAGTAGGGCTTCAGCTTTACACCGTACGCGATCAGACAGCGCAGGATTTCAAAGGGACGATTCGCAAGGTTGCGCAGCTAGGCTACCAGGGCGTCGAATTCGCAGGCTATGGCGACCTGAGCGCGGAAGAACTGCGCGGCCTACTCCAGGAGACTGGACTCAAAGTAGCTGGCAGCCATGTAGGCTACCATCTTTTACAGGCCGACAGCGCACGCGAGATCGAGTACTGCCGCCAGATTGGTTGCCCTTATTTGATCGTTCCCTACATGTCGCGTGAGGACCTCAACGACACGGAACGTCTGCTGGCCTTCGCCAAGCAGATGAACGAGTATGGGAAACGCTGCCACGAGGCGGGAATCACGCTCGCCTATCACAACCACAACCACGAGTTTGAGAAGCTAAACGGCAGCTACTTGCTGGATATCCTGGCTGAGAATACAGATCCTGAGCTGGTCAAACTCGAACTGGATACCTACTGGGTCGCGTTTGCCGGCGTCGATCCCAAGGCCTATCTCCAACAGCATGCCGGGCGTGTACCCCTGGTACACCTCAAAGACATGACGGCGGAGCGCACCTTCGCGGAAGTGGGCGATGGTACACTGGACATCCTGGGCTACTACACCACCGCTAAAGAGGTTGGCGCGGCCTGGTATATCGTTGAGAACGACGCTCCAACCATTCCTTCACTGGAGAGTGCTGAGCGTTCCTTTGGCAACCTGGCCGAACTTACCCGACGCTAGTCATTAGTTCCATCAATAGATGGAAGAGATGCAACTCCTGGCAGGAGATCCCCCCTGCCAGGCCCTTGCTACAATAAAAGTGTCAGGACGAACGCCTCCCAGCATGGCTGGCACAGGCAAGCGATGTAGAAAATAATGAGTGCGGCAGCTTCACGTGGTAGGAGTACGGTAGTATGGAGATCGATAAGGAAAGACAAAAGAAAGCTCGCGCATATGCACGCAAGCGACGGCATGTCACACTCATCAATATGGGAGTGGTGTCTGCTGGCCTGCTTATCATACTCATTACGCGATGGGATGCGGGATTACGCGACCTGGTGCGGGCCGGGACGCGCATAGGCTGGGTCTCCCATACCCTCCCATTCCTCCAGTGGCAACCCCTGGCGGGCTGGTATCCCTGGCAGATTCTGCTCTACTTCCTGGCAATCATACTCTTCTATCAACTGCTTGCCGCGCCCGCGCTGGTCTATGGCAGCTTTATCCTGCCGCGTCGCTATGGCATCTCTATCCAGACCCTAAGCGCCTGGATCAGCGATGTAGGCAAAAACTTTGTGCTCAATCTGGGACTTGAGGCAGCGGCCATCTCGCTCATCTATGGCCTGCTCGCGCTCCAACCCCAGTGGTGGTGGCTCTGGACAGCCCTGGCCATGCTCTTCTTCTCCGTGATTATGGCTAATCTCGCGCCCATCTTGATCTTTCCCCTCTTCTACAAATTCAAGCCACTGCCAGCAGGCGAGCTTACAGAACGCCTGATTAAGCTGGCTGCCAGCGCTGATACACGCGTCCAGGGCGTCTTCACCATGCAGATGAGCAATAAGACCACGGCCACCAACGCGGCTCTAATGGGCCTGGGCAATACACGCCGCATCGTCCTGGGCGATACCATGACCGACAGGTATTCAGAGGATGAGATCGAGGTCGTGCTGGCCCATGAACTGGGACACCATGTCCATCATGACATCTGGAAGATGATCGTCAGCCAGTCGATCCTGACCCTGGGTGGACTCTACCTCGCCAACCTGGCACTCCACCAGGCGGTTGAACAACAAGGGCATTACCAGTCCCTCACGGACCCGGCAACGCTGCCCTTCTTCTTCCTGTTAACAGCGCTCTTTAGCCTGATCGTGATGCCCGTAGGCAACATCTACAGCCGTCACATGGAGTACCAGGCCGACGAGTACGCGCTCCAGATGACGCAGAAGGTCGATGCCTTCAAAAGCGCCATGCGCAGGCTCGCTAACCAGAATCTCACCGAGATCTCGCCCTCTCCGCTTGTGGAGTTCCTCTTCCATTCGCACCCCTCCGTCAAGCGGAGACTGCAACACGCGGATACATTCGCCGAGAAGCGCTACTCCTCGCTTAAGGCATCCCTCAACATGCCCAGGAGGGTCGCGGTCTCATCAAGCGAACCGCCAGGCATCGTCAATAACGGCTCATCCACGCCCAGGTCGGCCCACTGATCCAACCGAGCAACAACCTCCCGTGGCGTACCTACAATGGAGACGGCATCGAGCATACGCGGGCTAACCGCTTCGATGGCCGTCTTCATGCCTTTCTCCCAGCCAGCCAGCACAGCCTGGACATCTTCCGTGTAACCATGGCGCGAGAGCATCTGCGCATAGTAGACCCCCATCTTGCCGATATAGTAGGCCAGAGGCGAGGCGGCCGCTCGGTGCGCGCTCAAAATCTGCTGCTCGCTGGCACCCTCTGGCAGAAGGGCGGTCGTGATATAGGGCGCGATAGCCACGCTATGCGCGGGACGGCCCGCCTGTTGTGAACTCTCATCCAGTTGCACGCGCATCTCGCCAAACTTCTCCACCGGCCAGTACACGGGCAGAATGCCATCCCCGATCTCACCTGTCTGCGAAATGTTCTTGGGTCCCATGGCCGCAATGTAGATCGGAATATCGGCGCGCAAAGGCGTGAAGCGCAGCTTAAAACCTCGCTCAAGTTGAAAGAACTCACCAGTATAGGCCAGTTTCTCGCCGCGTAAGATCATACGGATAATGTCCACATACTCCCGCGTACGCTTGAGCGGTTTCTCAAACTTGACGCCATGCCAGTGCTCAATAACGTTCGCACCCGAGGGACCCAGACCCAGCAGGGCACGTCCACCCGAACGCTCGTCCAGGGTAGCGATAGTGCTGGCAATCAACGCTGGCGTGCGCGAATAGATATTCGCGATTCCAGCTCCCACTTTAATGCGCTTTGTGGCCCGCAGCAGGTCGCCCATCGAGGTAAAGAGTTCATACCCCCAGGACTCGCCCAGCCAGACCGAATCGAAGCCCAGTTCATCGGCCAGGCGCACCTTCTCGACAATCTCATTCCAGGCCCCTGGAAAATTAGGAGAGTCGGCCACGATGCCGATACGCGAGCGATAGGCTCTACGCGAGGTAGGAGAAGAGTGTGTGTCAGACATAGCTCGCACATCTATCCTTTCAAATAAACTACCAGTAACGAAATACTTCTCCTTGCATGGTAACATATTTCCACGCCGAAAACGTGTCAGCCAGAAAACACCTTTGTACCCGATAAGGGGCCGTCTCTCTCCATTCCATACAGTTAAGATGGTATACTTGACGTAATCTAACAGACTCTAGCACATGCCTAGATAAATAGAGAGCAGGTATACATGAGTTACATACAGGCCATACGCGGGCTAGTAGGAACCAGGCCGCTTATCCTGCCAGGAGCGGTTGTCATTGTACTTAACGCAGAGAAAGAAATTCTTCTGCAAGAGCGTAGAGAGCCACAGGACACCTGGGGATTACCAGGCGGGTTGATGGAACTGGGGGAATCTTTTGAGGAGACCGCCCGGCGCGAGGTCATGGAAGAAACAGGACTGGAGCTACACACCCTACATATGCAAGAGGTCTTCTCAGGGCGCGACTACTATTTCCAATGCTCCAATGGGGACGAAGCCTTCGCGGTCACCGCCGTCTTCATCGCCCAGACCTACAGCGGGCAGCCTCTTCCTGACGACCATGAAGGAGTTGCGCTACACTTCTTCGCACCCGATAAGCTACCTGGAAAAATGCTTCACAGTCATCGGCAAGCCATAGAAAACTATCTCCATCATACCCACTGACTAACATCAAATACTGAGAAATGGCATACACTAAAACTTCTATAATAATCAGCGAATGCAAATGCTCACATAATAGAGAGGTAATTGTACATGCTACGTGGCACACATATTATTTTGCGACCAATCAAGCAGGAAGACCTGGAGACATTAGAGCGCTGGAACAATGATCCAGACTTTATTGGCGAGTTTAACAACTTTGGCTTGCGCGGGTATGGCTTACAGATACGCGCCTTTGATGAGGGAGACACGCTCAGCGACCGCTCGGGACACCTCGTCGTGACGACACTAGAGGGAGAGCTTGTGGGGAGCGTAGACTACCACATGACACGCTATGGTCCAAACGAGGGCAGCAAAGCCTATATGATCGGCATCGCCCTCGCGCCTGAGCACCAGGGCAAAGGCTATGGCGTCGAAGCACAACAACTCCTCTCCGCCTATCTGTTCGCGGCATTCCCCATTATGCGCGTCGAGGCCATGACAGACATAACAAACCGCCCTGAGCAGCGCGCACTGGAGAAGGCTGGCTTCACACGCGAGGGCGTGGTACGCAAAGCTCAATGGCGCAACGGCGCCTGGCACGACCAGGTCCTCTACAGCAAACTCCGCGGCGAGTAGTAATGTTGTGATGAGAGAGGGGCCGTGGATATGGGCAGCCACAGGCTACCCATATCCACGGCCCCTCTCTCATCACAAATGTGTATGTTGTTACAGTACAATCCCCAGGAAGATCAGTGTCCCAATAAGAGCCATGCTTACCACAAATGGCGTAATGGTGGCGGCAAGCGCGCGCCAGAGGTCCAGGTTGTGTACAGCTCGGATCATAATCACATAGAGCACAAAGCCATAGACATCCAGCAGCCACACCAGGCGATCCCCCACGAAGGGGATGCGAGCCACAAAGAAGTAAATGACAGTTAAAGGGAGAGAGATGAGCAGCGAGAGATAGCACTGTTGTACAAAGCTACCCTGCCCACGAAAGGCACGCGCCGTCAGGTAAGAAACATACTCCGTCAGGAAGAATCCGCCAATGACAAAGACACAGGCGACCGAATAAAAGATTGGTGTCACCAGAGTAAACGATGGCTGCGAGAGCGCAATCGTCAGTGCGATAAAACAGGCCAGAGCCAGAACCTGTACCAGGACCAGCGGCTCACTGGCGCGCGTTTTCTCCTCAGAAAAGACACGCAAACCAGGATTGCGCAGGACACGTGCATAGCGATTAAACAACGTACGCACCAGGGAGGAGAGAGTACCCGTCGATGTCAACGGGGGAACATCTTGAGAAGGCTGGCTGGACATAATAAAAGCGTGCTCCCTTCAAAAATAGGCATACATCAATATAATAGTGATAGACAGTGTTCATCAGGAAAAGAGATCCCTATAAGTTATACACGAAAAATCCTTTTTTGTCTGTGAAATAGTCAACATTGTTTGCAAATATCCCTTGCTTGCAACGTGTTGTTTTATATGCTGTGTGATAGCGAGCTGGCGTAGCCAGCTCGCTATCACACAGCATATAACCCATATAAGAGGTTAAAATGTGAATTGACCTGATACGAATATTGTACATACTCCCTCTCTTGGGAACTAAAGGCTGGGAGGGATTGTTCTCAAAGGTAGAAGTTTATAACATATAGCATTTTTCAGTTTTCTCTGAAAGGAGAATGTATCATATGGCACAGTTAGAGAAAGCCACCTTTGGCGCAGGCTGTTTCTGGGGCGTTGAGGAGACCTTCCGTGGCATCAAGGGCGTGACCAATACAGCCGTTGGCTATGAGGGAGGCACCTACACGAACCCAACCTATCGCGATGTCTGTACAGACCAAACCGGGCACGCCGAGGTCGTGGAGGTGGAGTATGATCCAGAGCAGGTCCCCTACGACCAACTCTTACAGGTCTTCTGGGAGAACCATAATCCGACCACGCTCAATCGCCAGGGTCCCGATGTCGGCACTCAGTACCGCTCGGCCATCTTCTATCACACTCCCGAGCAACAGAAGGAGGCGGAGGCCTCCAAGGAGCGAATGCAGGCCTCCGGTCGCTACAAGCGTCCCATCGTGACCCAGATCGTTCCCGCCACCACCTTCTACCGTGCGGAGGAGTATCACCAGCGTTACCTGGCGAAGCGCGGCCTCTCACACTGCCACTTTGAATAAAAACATACAAAAAGAAGATGGCGCGTAAAATGCGCGCCATCTTCTTTTTGCACATTAGCCCGATGCCTAGGAAAGAGGTTTATGTTCATGCGTGCGCGTGTGCTCGTGGTGGTGAGTATGAGCATGACTTTGGGGTTCATCCAGGAGTTCGCCGAGCCAGCAGCGCAGGACATTGGGGCGCTCCAGCTCGCGCTTGCCCAGGCCGTAGCCAACGCGGCTCAGGCGCAGGGGAGGGCGGCGGAACTCTGCCAGGGCCGCCAGCAGCGCGGCCCCGGTTGGCGTGACCAGCTCGGCTGGCGTCATATCTGGCGTAATGGGCGCGCCAGCAGCAGACAACAGGTTCAGCACGGCAGGCGCGGGTAGGGGTAACCAGCCGTGCGCAGCTCGCGTCCAGCCGGCCCCTAGAGGCAAGGGGCTGGCAAAGACACGCTCTACATCCAGCAATTCAAGGCCCACTACCACACCTACGATATCGACAATCGCATCCAGCGCGCCGACCTCGTGAAAATGCACCTCTTCGGCAGGATAACCATGCACCTTGCCCTCCGCCTCCGCCAGCAGGGTAAAGACATGCAGGCTCTGGCGCTTGACCCGCTCCGAAAGCGTGCTGGCCTCAATGATGGCGCGCACATCTGAGAGGTGGCGATGCTGCTCCTGCTCAGGAGCTGTCACCAGGGCGCGCGTTCCCGCGATATAGCCACGTACCTCCTGGCGGCTGGCAATCTGCCAATCCGTGATCTGGAGCTTCGCCAGTTCGGCTCGCAGATCTTCAAGAGAGAGGCCCAGGTCCAGCAAGGCCCCAAGCGTCATATCGCCACTGATACCCGAGAAACAATCAAAGTAAATTACCTGAGACATAATAAAGCCTATCTATCTTTTATAGCAAAACCGTAACTACTCAAGCCCTCCCCTGTACGAGGTATTCACAGCATCTACGATGCTTCGCCGGAGTCAAAGTGTGTGGTTGAGAGGCTGGCTTCGCCAGCCTCTCAACCACACACTTTGACTCCGGCGAGCCACGAAGTGGCGAGAAGTCCTGAGTGCATACCAAAAGCTAGGAAAAACGCTCCCTAGTCGACCAGCTTGCGCGTGACAGAGGGAAGTTTCTTCAGGATGCTGCGCAGGCTGAGCCCCTGGCCCAGGAGCGTAAAGAGCACGACGGCATAGGTATCGTAGATCAAAGCACTTCGATCTGGAACATTGAGCGGAAGCGCCAGGACGAGTGCGAGCGAGAGCGCGCCTCTTAGGCCACTCCAGAAGATGACAAAACGCCAGGAGCGCAAGCGCATACCCGAAAAAGGCGGGAAGCTGCTCGGAATTAAGAGCACCATGACCAGGCGTGAGACCAGAACCGAACATACCACGAGGGCACACTTCAGCAGCAATCCATATGCATCGGGGGAGGAAAAAAATTGGACCGGGTTGATCTGCGCCCCTACCAACAAGAAGAGCAGAGCATTGACCAGAAAGGCGCTCATAGCCCAGAAATTATCCGTTACCTCCAGGGTTCGCTCAGAGAGGCCATGCTTGCGTCCATAGCTGCCCAGCACCAGGCCCGCGCAGATCACCGCCAGAATGCCCGACATATGCAAAAAATCAGCGATCAGGTAGACGCCATAGGCGGTAACAATCGTAATCGTCGTCTCAATCATAGGGTCATCGATTAAGCGCACGCCACGCGTGACGATGAAACCACAGGCCAGACCCACGACAACGCTGCCACCTCCTTCCAGCAAGAAGGTAGATAGTCCCTGGCCCCAGGCCTGTGCCGGCTGCAAGCCCTGGCCATTGATTGAGAGCAGGACCAGCGCCAGAAATGTCTGATAGAGCGCCCCCGCGACCCCATCATTAAAGAGGCTCTCAGCCTCGATAACAGTCGCGAGTTGCTCATTGACCGAGAGCTGGCGAAAGAGGCCCAGCACCGCAATCGGATCGGTAGGCGAGAGGATCGCAGCCAGCAAGAAGGCATCCAGCCAGGTAAGGCCCGCGAAAGCGTGTAGCGGTACCGCGATTAACACCAGCGAGAGCAACAGGCCAGGAAACGCCAGGAGAAAGATCACCTTCCAATTCTCACGCAGGCGCTCAACCGAGAGCGACCATGCCCCCTCGAAGAGCAGTGCAGGCAGAAAGACAAACAGCACCAGGTCAGGAGTCAACCGCACCTCGGGAGCCAGGTTAAAGACACCAATTAGCAACCCAACCACCACCAAACCCAATGTGTATGGGACAGTCAGACGACGCGTCACAAGAATTACCAGTAACGCAATCAACGCCAAAAAAACGACCTCACGCACAAGGTCAGCCAGATCTCCTTGTAGCAAAGCGGCAGTTACAATAGGCACAAATTGCACTCTCATGAAGCTCCACTATGAATCCAGGCAGGCAGAATAAATAGACGGTTTCATCATAGCACAACAAACAAGCTATTAGCGGTATAAAATCCTTCTTGTTGAGTGGTGTGATGTCTCCTGGCAGCCTGCAGGCTGCCAGGAGACATCACACCACTCAAGAAATTGGCCAGCGCCGCAGGCGCGAGAAGGCAGCCTGTACCCGAAAAGAAAAAGGTGGGTATTACCCACGAACATGAGTAATACCCACCTCACCTAAATAAAGAAAGCACCAGAAAAAGGGAAAATAAAGGAAAATTATTCTGGTTCCCCCAGGCATTGTTATGCGCTGGTTTCGGGCTCCTGCACATTTTCCTCGGCCAGAGTGACACGCGCCACAATGGCGGTGATATTATCCAGCCCGCCATGCTCATTGGCCTGGGCGATCAATTGCTTCACGCCCTCTTCAGGCTCCTGCTGACGAAGAATCTGTGCGATCTCATCATCCTCAACCATACCCGAGAGGCCATCCGAACAGAGCAGCAAGATATCACCATTCTGTAGAGTCTCGGTAAACATGTCGATCTCCACCCCTGGATCGATGCCCAGGCTACGCAGGATAACATTGCGCTGGGGATGTACCCGGGCCTGCTCTTCTGTAATCAGGCCAGCTCGCACCTGTTCCGCCACCCAGGAATGATCGTCTGTTACCTGGTGCATGCTCTCTTCGCGCAACAGGTAGGCCCGGCTATCACCAACATTCGCGATATAGGCGGTCGAATCCTGAATGATGCAGGCCACGCAGGTGGTTCCCATGTCGTTCCCCTCCTGGATGGCACGCTTAAAAAGATCCAGGTTGGCCTGGCGAATCACCCCTTTTAGTGCCTGGGCGATATTTGCTTCCTTGCTCTCATAATATAAGCGTTTGACCGCGTTAACCACCATATCACTGGCGACCTCGCCGCGCGCATGACCCCCCAGGCCGTCGGCGACGATAAGCAACACGCCTCGCTCGCGCAAGGTTTGTGCATCTTCAGGCAGTTCAACGAGCAAACTATCTTCATTCAACGAGCGTTTACGTCCTGTGTCGGTACCTTGAGCAACCGTGATGTGAAGCGAACGTTCCACCATAAAACACTCCTTTTCCAAACCCAATGCACGCTAATAATAGATAAAAACACTGGTTCGCACAAATGCGACACAGACAGCAGGCAATAGAAATAAGATAATGCATAAGATAGCTAGTAGAATGTTGTAACGATATACTGAGAGCGCCTTCTTGTCAAGAGGTAGCAGCAGCAATAACGGGCATGGCAACAGAACAATAGCGAACAGGGGAAACTCTTCATGGCACAAAAAGGGCTGACCTCGCCTGGAGAGGTCAGCCCAGTCACAAACAGGGGGAGTCAGGGAGTCACCTTGCGCGGCTACTGCGCGTTAACAGTAAAGGTATAAGGCATAATATACATGGCGCAGACGCGCTCTTTGCCATTGCACAACGCCCGTTTGCTGAAGTTCAGCGTCGCATGGCCCGTCCCCTGAACGCTAAAGCGCCAGACACAGACCTTGGCTCCCTGGTCCGCAAAGCCCGCCGTCATCTCCATCTGGAGCGGCCCCTCGGACTTAGTAGGTCCAGCCCAGCGACTACCAAAGGGCAGTTGTACCTCCATCACATCGCCTTTATGAACGGTGACTGTGCTATCCTGCTGCGTAGGCTTCACTGTTACAGTCGGGTTAGATGGGCGTGTCTCAAGGACTGCATCAGAGGGGCAACCATTTTCGGCTCCAAAGCCCTTGACGGTCTTCGTACTGCCATTGCCTGGATTACTATTGCCGCTGCCTGTCCCGCCCGTGCCACTACTCGTAGCCCCACATCCAGCCAGGAAGAGCAGCAGAAACAGCGAGAGCACAATGGTTATCAAAAAAGGCTTACGACGAAGAACCAGCAATGTATAGGCACCATTTTCAGTGGGCATAGGATGCGCCTCCTGCTTTATTATAGATCGGGTATGCATAAACATACGCTCCTTTGGCTGTAACTAAGACGCCATCATACCTGGCAATTTCTGGTGCCTCCCAGGCACCGCTTTCCTCTTCCCTGCTCCGCCATCTTCATCACAGACAAAACGTCTCACCATGTAAAAAAGTTCCCACTACCCAAAAGATTACAAATTGTTAACTATATCTTAAAAAAAGGGCAGGATAATAGAGACTGAGCAATACTATGTTGATTTTGTCGAGGACTAGAAACATTGAAAAATATATATTTACTACGCCCCAGTGGCCAAAAACGTCGCCTGGCCTCAAGTAAGAATCTGCTACGCCGGGCAGCCCTGCTATGTTGTCTATTGCTCGGCACCTATGTGCTCACTAGTTGTAGCGCACCAGGCAGCCAGAGCCAGCCCATCACGGGAAAACTACGCGTCACCGGCTCTACAGCCCTGCTGCCCCTGGCACAGGAAGCGGGCAAGCTATTTGAACAGCAATATCCAGGAACAAAGATTGAAGTCAGCGGAGGTGGCAGCGGACATGGACTCGATGCCGTTACTGCCCAACAGGCGGAGATAGGCAATTCAGATATTTATGCCAATCCCGCGATCTACCCTGATCCCAATCTCACCGATCATATTGTCTGCGTCACCCCCTTTGAGATGATCACCAATCCAGGTATTACCGTCCCCTCGCTCACCCAGCAACAGATTATTGATATTTTCTCAACTGGCAAGATCAATAACTGGAGCCAGCTAGGTGGCCCAGACCTCAAGATCACCCCTATCGTGCGCCCGAGCAACTCCGGCACACGCGCGACCTTCCGCAAATACATTCTAGGTGGCCGCGACGAAAAGGGTACCCTCCTCACAACTGACTCCTCTACTACCGTCCGCGACACGGTCGCGAAGACGCCCGGAGCCATTGGCTATGTGGGCGCTTCTTACGTCACAAACGCGATTCATACCGTAGAGATCGATAATCAGAAGGGTACCGTCAGCACGATCTCCTCAGGCAAATACAACTTCTGGAGCTATGAGCATATGTACACGCTGGGAGGCGATGATGCCACACTGGAGGCCTTCCTGCAAT
This sequence comes from Ktedonobacter sp. SOSP1-85, assembly GCF_016587415.1. Lineage (GTDB taxonomy): Bacteria > Chloroflexota > Ktedonobacteria > Ktedonobacterales > Ktedonobacteraceae > Ktedonobacter. The sequence goes on from NZ_BNJI01000001.1 coordinate 2,658,568, forward strand.
TCATGCTTAGCTCAGGTGTCCAGCAGAAGGCCCAGGAGATGGGCTACGTTCCCATCAACAGCATGCAGACCCCAGGTGTAGCCAGCGTTTCCCCCTAAGCATTTTTCCATAGCATAGAAGTCTCGGGGCAAAATTTCGGGCGGATGCCCGAAATTTTGCCCCGAGACTTCTATAAATTCATTTGACAAATGGCAACAGAGAACGTTACAATATTTCTCTGGTTAGACGATTTCTACAAAAGAACACGAGCCTCCCACCAGCCTGGCCGGGTGAGGCACGCACGCGTCTATTCTAGCGAATGGGAGAGTTGTACACGACTCTAGTAGCTTAACTATTGCAGTTACATCTCTTCAGGTTCTCCCCATTGAGCAAAACAAGACGTAGACCGATCATTCAGGCAATACATCTTCTGCTACGTACCTAACTAATACGGGTAAGCAATTACCGACGGTATCGGCTCAATCCAGCTAGTAGGCATTTCTGATGCTTTAGCCATTGAGAGCACTATAATCACATGTTATTGTGATTGTACACCATGCCAGCGTGCCCAGACCCGGTTGGTGAGGAGGCGACATATGCAGGAGGTGTATCGGTTTGAACAGATTTATAGCGTCCCTTCTTGTCCTGCTGGCGGGAGCCTCATTCGGCATTCTCTCCACTGTGGTCAAGTTAGGCTATCATGCGGGCTTCTCCGTGGCAGAGATCACAAGCTCCCAGATCCTCTTCGGCTGCCTGGGGCTCTGGCTCTTAAGCCTTCCTTCACTCAAATATTTGCGCCACATCCGTAAGCTAACGCTTGGGCAGCTCCTGCTCAGCGGCCTCTTTCCAGGACTCACCGGCGTTTTTTACTATATGGCCTTACAGACCATCTCAGCTTCGCTTGGCGTCGTCTTGCTCTTCCAGTTTGTCTGGATGGGGTTGCTGGTCGATTGGATCTTACAGCGCAAGGCGCCTACGCTTAGTCGCTGGCTGGCCCTGGTCGCGGTCCTGATCGGCACTGTGCTGGCAGCCAACTACCAGGTTTTACTTACCTCGCACCTGGACCTCAAGGGTATCTGCCTGGGCCTGCTGGCCGCGGTCAGCTATACAGGAAACATTGTTATCAATGAGCGCGTAGCGCCCGAGGTTCCTCCAACACTGCGTAGCACCCTCATTATGACGGGCGCACTCATCATCACTCTTGTAATTTTTCCGCCACAGTTTCTCTTTACTGGCGCGCTTTCTCATGGACTCTGGTTCTGGGCTATCATTCTTGGCTGCTTTGGCGTCATTATCCCGCCGTTCCTCTTCGCGCGAGGAGTTCCCGTCGTTGGCGCGGGCACCACAACCATTCTAGGTTCTATTGAGCTACCCGTGGTTATCATTATGTCTACGTTGGTCCTCAAAGAGCACGTGGAGCTTATCCAATGGGCAGGGGTTGTGCTCATTCTGCTGGGCATTACCCTGACCCAGCAGAGCAACTTGCTCCCGAAAAGCTGGCGCAAACGCCTGGCACACCATAAGCAAGTAAGAGTAAAAATATAGGATGTGGTTGTGGATCAGCATTGCCGATCCACAACCACATCCTATATTTTTACTCTTACCGAAGCATCGAAAGTGCTGAGAGCGACGCTTTTAGCCCTGCGATGAATGCAGGCGGCGATCCGAACTTGCGCTATGCCCCCCTGGGCGGACGCTGAAGCTGTACTCGGGTGAAGCTTGCGACAACATACGCTCACCATCAGAGATAGGGCGAACACGATAGCCAGCCTCATCATTGCCTTCAAGCTGGAAGGAGATCATATTGGCGCGTATCTCCTGCGAGAGAGCATTGAGCTTACGTGCCATAGAGAGTACATCACCCACAAAGACACTCCCTGAGCGGTACAACTCTTCACGCGTTTCAGCCGAAAGCGATCCACTTACACTTCCTTGCTTGCCCAACACCTGGGTCGCATTCGTCAACTTCGTTAATTCCTTCTCAACCTCTGCAAGATTTTGCGTCAGTTGCCATTGCGTCTGCTGCGCGTCACGGCACATACGCTGCGCCTGAGTTTCAAGGGTACGCAATTCTTGCAGGTACATAGAGGCTACGCCATTTCCCAGCGCGCTCCCTCCTCGAACCGTCGAATCACGTGTCAGTCCCTTCTGTAAGCGATCTGTCACCTGGATAATCTGCTCATTCAAACTCTGCATGGCCAGGAGTCGCTTCTGCGCGCTCTCGTCAGAGAGATTGTGCAGGCGCTCACGCGTCTGCTTCAGCTGTGTCGCCACCGACTCCGCATCGGGTGAGGCAGCCTCCGCCTTCTCATCTCCCTGTAGACGCGCGGGTTTCAGTCGCGAGACGGGCTTGCCGCTCTCCAGCGTATTCAGGATGGAGAGGAAGTGTTCCGCGCGCTCAACTTCATAGCGCGAGGCGGAATCAAGCTGATCAATAACGGTCTGGATACGTGTAACGAAGCGGCGGAAGCGACCAACTGTGAAGTTAAAGGCATTGGCCAGCAGATCAATAGGATCGCTATTCACGTTGGTACTTACCCGCAGATCGCCCGCATTTACAACGCGCATGGTTGAGAAGAGGTGCTCAGCGGCGTTCGTCAAGGCCACGTTCTGGCGCTGGGTCTCCTCCAGCAACGCGACAATCGCATCCAACATGGCATTGGTCGAGGCCGAAACACTACTAATCTCGTCACGCCCAACGACATCTACACGCGCCGAAATGTCGCCCCCTTCGACGGACTGTGTCACGCGCAACAATTGCTTCAAGCGCTGCACAATCGTACCAGAGATAAACCAACCAACCAGGGCAATGGCGATAAAGGCCAGAATGGAGCCAATGATCGTCGTCAGGAGCTGTTGTTGCTCTTCAACACCCGCGGCAATATTAATGGAGTTGGAAAGGCGCTGGTTAAGCTGAATAAGCGCACGTAACGCGCTCAGCGCGTCACCATTCGTAGGCTCGGCCTGCACGCGCTCAAAATTGGCGGCCTCAGTCAGATTATGTGCATCGACGCTGGAAAGGACCTGCTCCAACGAGGCCCTATATACCAGCCAGGTACGCTGCGCACTGGCCGCTAGTGTCTCTTGCTGGTGTACCTGCCCGCCGTTACTGGCCTCTTCCAGCATAGCCACCTGCGTTGGGTGTTTGCTTACCAGGTCCTGGCCCACATAGTTCTTGAGCGTCGTGTCATAGCGTGTAATTAGTCCACGGAGCGCTGTCTCATCCTGCTTGATTGTCTCTTTAGAAGGAGAGGCGGCACCTGCATCACTAATCAACGTAGCCGTCTCAGTATTCATCAACTGCAAAAAGTTGGCGCCTGTCGTAAGAGAGGTATTGGTACGTAAGAGATCTTGATAGAACTCTGACTGGCGACCAAGGGATGCCGAGCGCTGCGCTCCTACCAGGCCGGCCACCAGGGCCGCAATTACAGCGGCCAGGAGGAAGCCGATAGCCAGGCGTTGTCCAATTGGCATATCAAGGACGAGCGTACGTCCTCCGCGCATGCGCGGGCGAATATGAATAGTTGTATTTGAAGGTGTCTGAGACAGATTTGCGAGCGGTGTTCTGGTATTCCTGGCAAGTCCATCGGAAACAGGAGATATATTGCGTGTTTGAGGCCTGATCAAACTCATGGCCCTCAACCTTTACCTTTCTACAAAGCTGTATCTGCATCCCGTAACCGCCTCTTATGCTCTGCCCATCTCTTCGTCACCTGCTACCTGTCACGCCACGTTAGCCAGTAAAATAGATGCTACAGCTACGCCTTGTTCACACAGAAGAAAAACACATGAATATCCATCTATATACAGCAGAGATGCAGAGTAGTGCACATATAAGCCAATTCATTGTCTACTCTGGAAGGCTAAATAGCCTTGCGCATCATGCCGCTACTTAGTAGCTTACTGCCGTTAGATTAAGAGAGTATTATGTAAAGGTAAAAAAGACCCATCTTTATGGCATACAAAGAAAGATTTAAAGCCAGGTTAACATAAAAAAGCCTGAGTACATTAGCAGTCTCTCATGTCTTAGTCGAGCTGAAATTTTACTATTACCTTAACTTATGCCTTAACACCCTCTTAAACCTTATACCCTTTCGTAAAATTGGTAAAGAACGTAGTGAAGGAGGGCTGGCCGAGCCAGCCCTCCTTCACTACGTTCTTTATTTCTTCTAAGCGGTCAGGCCAACGATGGAGAGCATAACCAGGAGTTCTTCGGATTCCTGGAGGAAGCGTGCGGCAGGCAACACCTGGTGAACCAGGCCAACTTCAAGGGCGGCGTGCGCGCTCAAGGTCTCACCACTCTTGGCAAGACGCTCAAATATCTCCGGTTTTAGGAGCGAGGGAAAGCGCTGCGAGGTCGCGGAAGGAAAGAGGCGCGCGTTTTCAGCAGGCAGACGCAAAGTCACATCCTCGCGCGCAATAAGCGTATCACAGAGCGCGGCCAGCTCGCTGCCAGGGCCATAGGCATGGCCTTTAATCAACGCCACCGAGGGGATTCCCTGTTGTGCAAGCTGCTGAAAAGCCTCGTCGACGCTTCGTGCCGCCTGGTGCAATTTCTGTAGTTCCATAGAGTCCACGGGAAGGTCAAAACCCGAGCAGAATGCCTCTTCGCCCATGCCAGTGAGGACGACCAGGTTCAGAGTTTGCTGCCGAGCAGAGCGGAGAATTTCCGCCAGCCGTAGCAGCATAGCCGTATTTAAGGCATTGTGGGGAACATTATCGAGGATAATCCAGAGGATATCGTTACGTACCCTGGTACGGACGCTTGACATACGACCTTCCTGTTGCTTTGCGCCTCGCGGGAGGGCACATACTTTCTACTGATGTTTAGACTCGTTGTTTATTATACCATCGTATACCCTTTTATAGAAGCATGCAAATGTAAGGTCAGGGCTTTTCGGTTCCTACCCCGGCTCGCTCCCCTTCTCCCTGAGCGCCGCAGGCGCCGTAAGTGAAAGCCCTGCATAGGGAGTGAGTGGTACACTCACTCCCTATGCAGGGCTTCTCCTAGTGCTTCTGCTGGTAGGCAGCGAGCATCTGATTGATAAAGGCCCATTCCTCACTGGAGTAGGGCATAGGCACCGGGCGCTCCGCATCAGGCATCTTTCCCAGGTTCGTGTAGAAGTTCTTCAACCCCTGAGTAATCCCTGGATCGCCTTGAGTGAAGGACTGAATCATGGCAGTCCATTGCGCGGCCAGGGCCTGGGCCTCAGGACCAGCGGGATCTGCATTGATGGACATCAAGCGCTTCAGCTCGGCTCCCAGTTCACTCCAACGCCGTGAAGCCTCTACCTGGTCCGCCTCGGTAAAGTTTTTCCCGCGCTCAGCGATTTGCTGGCGCTGCTCCTCGGTATACGAGGCCCGGGAGAGCTCATCCATCTTCTGTAACTGCTCGTCATTAAAGTACTTCTTACGCCATTCGTTATCCTGTTGCATCTGTATCACCTGGATCACATGGAGAATTGCCGACCAGTCCTGGGTATTCACCTTCAGCAATCTCTGCGTCTCCTCCAGGGCTTGCAAGACCTTCTCAAGTTGCTGTTTGCGCTCCACCAGCATACAATGCTGGATCTGAAGCGACTCGCGCAAGCCCGAGGGACCAACGCGCAGACACACTTTGATCTCTTCAAGTGAGAACCCCAGAAACTTCAAGGCCAGAATTTGCTGCAAGCGCCGGAAGTCCGCATCAGTATAGAGACGATACCCGGCCTCGGTATACGCCGAGGGCGAGAGCAGCCCCACCTTATCGTAAAAGCGCAGCGTACGTATCGAGACCGAGGCCATCTGCGCGAACTGACCGGTATGATAAAATTGGTGATCCAAGTGCTACCTCCTTTCAAACAGGAGTATAAAGCGTGACGTTACGTCACGGTCAAGTCCTTATCATAACAAAAAAGAGCAAGCAGGGGAACGTCGCCATTGACGTTCTCCTGCTTGCGTATGAGAGTGCAGAAAACGGGAAAAGGGTGGGTGTATGTTTAGGGTTTAGGTCTTAGAATTTAGCGCCCGGTAAAGTTGCGCTCCTTGCGTTTCTCGATGTAGGCGCTGATACCCTCTTTGGCGTCATCGCTCTGGAAGCAGAGCTGCTGTAACTCGCGCTCGATGGCCAGGGCCTCGGAGAAGGCGACCTCAGACCCCGACTGCACGGAGCGCTTGATACGCCCAACAGTGCGCGAAGCCTTATTCGGCGGGCAGAAGGTTTTGGCATACTCCAGGACCTTCTCCCAGTAGCCTTCGGAGTCATAGATATAGTTAATCAGGCCCAGGTCCTGTGCCTCCTCGAAGCTCATTAGCTTGCCCTCGGTCATATACTCGATGGCCTTGTTCTTGGGCAGGGCACGTGCCATACGCTGCGTGCCACCCGTTCCCGGCAGCACGCCCAGGTTGATCTCGGGCAGGCCGACCTGGCCCGCACCACGGCGCGCGATACGAATATCACAGGCCAGGGCAATCTCCAGGCCACCACCAACGGTATGCCCATTGAGAGCGGCAATCACCAGCTTGGGCGTCTGCTCCAGCCGGGTGAGCGTCTCATTGGCATGCAGGCAGAAATAGTATTTGTAGGTGGGGGAGACGGAATTGAGCATGCTGATCTCGGCTCCCGCACAGAAGAAACGCTCGCCCGCGCCCCGGATCACGATGACATGCGCGTTCTCATCAAAGCGGGCCTGCAAGATAGCTTCATCCAGTTGGCGCATCATCTCATAGCTATAGGTGTTGGCTGGTGCATTGCTCAACTCAATGACGGCGACGCCATCAGTGACAGCATAGTTTACCAGGGTGCGCTCGGAAGTGGTTGTCATAGTAGTTCGTCCTTTCGCTCAACATAGTCGTAGAGGACAGCATCGTCCTTAATATATTCAAAAGGCGTATGACAGGCATGACAGTAGTACTGCACAGTTAGCAGTTGCTGGCCGAACAAGGCATCAAGTTCAGTCTGTGTCGACGTACAGAAGGGGCAGGCGACCGCGCGACCGCGCTGATCTTGAGCGGCAGAGAATGATTGCGTTGCTGCCTGATCCGGCTGAAACTGCTTCATCACTGCGCTCCTTGCCCCTGAGGTCGCAAACAGCGCGCAGCCACATCCCAGCGCTCCCAGGGCAGCGCTTGCGTGACGCGCCAGGTCTTGTTCTCTGAGTCAAAGGCGACCGGCACCTCAAAGTCCACGGCCTGTAAGGTTGGCATTATCGTATGCAGGAAACGGGCGCGCAAGGTATCGGGCGTGGCGTCAATGATGCCTTCCTCGTAGAGGCGCTGCATCGCGGGATCATCCTCGGGACCAAACCAGCAGAGCGTCTCCTCCCAGAGTCCTAAGAGAGAGGCGGACATCGTCGCTCGTACCGCGCCGCCAGCTTTCATCAGGCGTCGCACCCAGCCATCGGCGTGCGCGGCATGGATACGCTCTTCCAACAAAATTTTGCGCGCGCGCGCGCCCAGCGGTTCATAAGTTGAGCGTTGTGCCCCCGCGAAAAAGGTTGTCAGCGCGGTATCCAGCAGGAAGTTGGTCGCTACAAAATCGCTCCAGCCCGCGAAATCATGATCCAGGAAGGAGAGCGCATAGTTCAGCGTGCGCGTCTCTGGCTCGACCTGGGCGAGATCGGCCTGCGCCTGGGTGAAGTTTGCTAGCAAGGGATAGAGCGTGCGCGCATGCCCCAGTTCGTCCTGCGTCATCGCCGCCGCCGCCACAGCCGCCTCCAGCGTCGGCGCGCCATTGCACCAGAAGGCGTAGCGACGGCCAATGGCCTGTTTATTATCGGCCAGCGATGAGAGCACGGCGAAGAGGGCCGCGTGATCGGTACGCATGGTTGTCGTCATAGATACAAGCTCCTAGCACTACAAGGTTTACGATGCGATAACGGTCACAATACAATCACGCGGGATAAGCACCATCTCAATCCAGGCGAACTCATCGTAAATACTGCGGGCATAGACACGTGCCAGGTCGACATCATCGGCCATGACATTGCCGATCTCGTGCAGCGGCTCTTCGTATTTGCGGCGGGCATAGACGCACCAGACCCGCGTATCATTGAGCGCCTCGCGGCGCGCATGCCCCTCTTCCGCCTGTCTGTTCTCGATTGACGTATTCATGCCGAGACTCCCCAGGTGCGCATAATATCGATTCCCTCCTCGCTCAAGCGGGCCTTCGTCCAGGCCGGGTCCCAGACCACCTCTATCTCCACCTGCTCAATCCCCGGCTCGCGTAACAAACGCTCGCGCACATCCTCAAGGATAAAGTCGGTCGCGGGACAGCCCATAGCCGTGAAGGTCAGTTGTACGGCCACGTACGAGCCGTGCCGCTCAATAGCAACAATCAGGCCCATATCCACGACGCTGATGGGTAGCTCCGGGTCCATCACGTCACGTAGCGCGTCCCAGAGCGCGGGGCAGCTTGGATGATCGTGCGGAAGATCCTGGAGCGAGGGATAGATGGTGGTCATACATCTTGCTCCAGTTGGCGCAGCATGGCTTTCTTCCCCCGCTGGATCAGCGCCACAAAGCGCTCGTTGCTGGGTCCCCTGGCCTTCCAGCGCACCAACACATCGTTCCAGGTACAGGGGCCCTCCTCCAGCAGCCAGCGCTTCCGCGTGGCATCAAAATGAGCGGGAAAAGCACAATCAATCACATACTTTTGTTGCTTAGTATCGTAGTGAGCCGGCACCTGAAGCTGAAGCTCCTCGCAGAGGGGAACCGCGGTCGACATCCAGATCTGGCGCAGCTCGTCGTTACTATGCCCCTTAAAACCATACTCCAGCTGCTCGGTATGCTTTTTCAGCGTATCGGGGAGACCAAACCACTCAACCGTCAACAGGAACATCCAATTGACCGCGTTTTGCAGCAACTCGTGGCCTGCGCGATCTTTATTGAGGCGACGCATCCACTGCTCGCCGTGCCGCAGGTGGAAGGTCTCCTCTTTATCAACCTTGAGCAGGGCGCGCTTCCAGGGGCCAAAGGTCGTGCTTTGATAAACATCGCTGAGGAGAGTATAGCCCGCGCGATCATAGAAGGCATTCGCGACGATCAATTCGACCCAGCTCTCCAGCGGCACATCAAAGGCGTAAGGATACTTAAACTTGGCGGGCTCGCGCTCAAAGATCAGCTCTTCAGTGTTAACCCCCAGGTCGCGCAGAAGGCGGTAGGCAATATGCGCATGGCCCAGTTCGTCCTGGATAATCGAGATCGCCGAGCCGAAGGCATTGAGGGAGGGCGCGTGAATAGCGGCATTATAGTAGGCAGGTGAGCTGATGAGTTCGGTATCGGCGGAGACCGTCAAGATACGCTTGATCCCTTCAAGATACAGCGGACTCATATGCTCAACCGATTCAATTAACTGTTGCTTGCGAATACGTTGCAGCAGAGCCTCCTCGCTCTGGAGCGTTGGGATCGCGGTGGTCATGACTCGTCACTCCTTCTCGTCTACCTCCTTATTCCGAAAACCAACGTCACTCACGTGACTAGCACTTCGTGCTCAGGTTTTCGGAGAAGCACATTGAACAAGCAGGAACCGCCCTTGAAGATGGGTAGAGCATACCATCCATCCTCTTACCTCAGCATACCACACCAGTATATCTCCATATGGACATATCCATTGTATGTTGTAGCACAGGAAAAAGTCAAGGAGAGCAAAAGGTCCCATACACAAAAAAGCCGGCAGAGCATTCTGCCGACTTTTTTGTGTATGGGACCTTTTAAATACCCATGATCTTGGTCAAGTAGTTGCGCGTCTCGGCGGGTAAGAAGTTCATCCAGTTCGCCCCGCCCTGGTTAATCGCGTTCTGCACGGTGCCAGAGCCAGCATTATAGGAGGCCAGGGCCTTGGCATAGTCGCCGCCCCACTGGTCACGTAACTGCGCCATATATTTGGCCGCGCCATAGAGCGCCTGCACCGGGTCCCAGGGATTGAAACCCAGGCCCGCTGCGGTAGAAGGAAGAAACTGCGCGATACCGACCGCGCCCGCCGGCGAGACTGCATTGGGGTTAAAACTACTCTCAGAATAGATCTGGTTCACAAAATAGTCAGGATTAATCCCATACTTCGCCGCGGCTTCACGCGCGATCTGTACATACTGATTGGTCGAGAGCTGTGATGGGATGCCAGCCGGAACACCACCCGATTGAGGGGGATTGGCAGCTTTATCCTCCTGGTGAGGAGAAACGTTCCAACTATTACTTGGCGACTGAGCCAGGTTCATAAGATCCGTCAATGGATTACTGGTCTGCCCTCCACCTAAAGGAGTCAAGGAGAGCAAAGAGGTCAGGACCACACCGCACAACGCCCCCAGAACAATTGCATAGCGGAGCTGTGAGTTAATCTTCCTTACAGGCTTCAGGTCTTCCGTGTGACGCTCTGACTCGGGCAGTAGCGTGGTCGTCCGGCGCGAAGCTCTCGGCTTCTTGCCAGGGATTACAAGATATTTTGCGGCGGCGGTCTGCCGCTCGGGTGCAGACTGAAGGGCAGAGGTAACAAGAGCCTGCGTCGTTGCGACATCGTAGAGCACACGCGTCGAAGCAGGCTGGATCGGACCCGTTGTCGTAGTGCCTGGCTGAAATGCGGGGGCGAGCGATCCCGTGTACTGGGGTGGAAGAGTAGTAGTGTTGGGCGCAGAAACCGATTGCGTATTGACACCATCGCCTGCGGCAGCGGACGTAATGGGAGGGAAGAGAGCATTGGTGTGAAGAGGGCGCTCAGTCGTCACTTCATCCGTAGAAGTCCCTTCCACACGGCTAAACGACGGGAGAGAGCGAAATTGCGACATAACCTACCTCATTACTACAAAAAACTACCTACTGGGAATGAGTCTAAACGATGTGGATGCGCTCGTCAATTTTCCGCCATCAACTGGGTGAAAAGTAATATGGTAAAGCACAGCAATTTTTAACCATAGCTTATGCATAGGTGCATACTTAAAGCAGATACACCTTTATACTTACTTTTGGGCAACAGATAATATCATATGCACATTCGTGAATGATTTCTCGCGCCTGCCCTGGTAAGAGGTGTGGAGGATGTTGGGAGCCACAGGCTCCCAACATCCTCCACACCTCTTACCAGGGCAGGCATCTAAAAAAACACCTTGCATATGAGGTTAAACAAAAAGAAGCCCGGCAGGAGGTTACCTGCCGAGCTTCTTTGTTAGCTCTTTGGAGTCGGGGTAGGAGCAGCCAGCTCGCGCTGGCGCCTCCTGGGGCGAGGTTTAGGCGTCGCAAATGAAGCCTCCTCCTGGAGCACATCAGCGTCAACAGGAGCGTGTTGCCCCTTTAAGGGACGCGCGCGGGGTTTCACCCGACGGGCCGCACGGGCTGGAAGATAGGGCTCCATCGCGTGCAGTGTGTTCAGGTATACCTGCTGTTGCTCATAGATTAGCTCAGGGACTTCCAGGTGCCGCCATTCACGAGGAAGAAACGGCGCGATCTGGGCGCTGACATCGGCATAACGTAGGTGATCCACCTGGCTCAACCAGTGAGCAATATCAACTAGCTTGGGCTGCTCAGTCAGGCGAGCCATATTATGGACCGCGCTCATCAACTGGAGCAGGCGCCGCTGCGCGGAGGTTGCTACATACTCTGAGCCACCTTCGGGATCGAGCGAGCCACCTTGTAGCGCTGGCGTGACTGGAAGTGGCAGATAATGTGCCCCCGCCAGGTGACGCTCGCCCAACTCACTTAGCGTATGCGTCTGTATCCCAACGTGCTCTAGCTCGCCTGGCAGGGCACGCAAAAAGTCGAAGATACCGCTTCCGCGACTATGGCGCTCACCAAATGTCTCAAAGTCCCAGCCCAGCACTAGCTGCTCACCAGGGGTCTGAGCTAACCATGAGGCATATGTGGTGGCATAGAGGGGGAAATCGGACCAGCGTATATCACTGAAGCGTACACCGATATCATCACTCAACTGGCGATGGCGGGCAAACAAGAGCGGAGCATGTGATGAACGCTCCTCTCTCGCTCTCAGACGCCTGGCGGCAATCGGGCGTGCATAGGCTCCCTCGTCGCCATAACGATAGAGGTAGGTACAGTCACGCCAGCCCAGGATATGCGCCTGCCCATCCATTAGTGCACCTTGAAAACCAGCGGCATCCAGAGCATTGTATAGCGGGGCCGACATAGCCAGTTCAGTGCTATCCACAATGCGTGGACGCTTGCCAAAAATTGTATGAAGGTCCTCAGCCATCTTGCGCATACTGGCCTCAAAGGCAGGCAGATCGAAGAGGAAAAGCAGGCTATGGTAGGGTTCAACTCCCAATAATTCAACACGCTCTTCCGCCACCAGTTCGCGGAAGAGATCCAGCAAGGATGGCTCCCACGTCTGAGCTTGTTGGAGGAACGAGAGGGAGAAACCAATAGACAAACGCAGGCCATGACGAACCAGGTCCAGAAACACCCTTGTAGCTGGATAATAACAGTTCTGAGCAACCTGTCGAAAATAGCGCTCATTTAACGCCTCGTCGAAGAGGCAACGAGCGATATCCTCAAGGGAGGCCCCGCGCGGTATAGGCTGCGCGGGGAGTTTTAAACGACGAGGTTGATGGACTACGGTATAGAGCGCGACATCCGCGACCATAAAACCGTCCTCTCAAAACTAGACGCCATGCTTCTCCGCGACCTTTTCCTCCGCCTGCGAAGCTGGCTTTGTGTTACTAATCTGGGGCGCACTTGGGGCATGTAAAGCTGCATTTGTCTGTATTGGCAGCAGCGGCACATTCTGTTTGCGAGCCAGGAACTCAAGCTTGCTCACCAGATTGGCAATGACACGATCCCAGACAAACTGCGAGGAGGTACGATAGCCTCCCTGACGAATGCGCTCCTGCTCCTCGGGATGGCGCTGCATGTAGAGAAGATACCCAACAATCTCATCGGGGTCCTCGGTCTCAGTCACAATCGCATTCTCAAAGGAGATAGCGTAATCCTCACCAGTAGAGCCAGTTACAGCGATACCCTGCGCGGCCATGACCTCCAGGGCCACCAGGCCAAATGGCTCATGTCCGCTATTAGCAAGCGTCGCATCGGCGGCGGCATAGGACACGCGCACAAACTCCTCGGGGAGGAAGAAGCGCAGATTGTAGACATCAGCGGGGCCAGCCTGCTCGATCAGGTCGATACACTGCTCCAGGTTGGGGCGCTTGGCTTCGACGTCACGAATGATCAGGCCACGATGATAGGCATGATGTAGCACATCCGCGCCATGAGGTTCGATACCGCCACGCACAAAAAGCGTTACCGGATGACCACTCTCTTTTAAGCGGGCCGCAGCCTCGATAGCCATCATCCAGCGTTTGTCGGGATCGAAGCGACCAATTTTGAAGAGGAAGAAACGACGTGGGTCATTTTGCCGGGCCACGGCGCGCAGGCGCGTCACAGCGTCCTGGTCCACTGGCTGCAAATAGCGCGCTGGAATACCGTTGGGGATCACCAAAGGATTGACGCTGTAGTTCCACATTTTATGCTTCATATACTTACTAACGGTACACAGCGTCGTCACAAAATTGAGGCGTCCCCAGTCGATACGATGCAGCGACATCAGGCTATTGAGGTTCCACAGCATCAGGGTTCGCTGGCGCAGGCCAAACCAATGCAACAGGTCGGAGGTACGCATCATCGCTTCCGCAGTATGCCAGTCCTCACCCATAATTACGACCATTTTGCCTTCGGCGGCGGCAGGGCGCACAATTTCACTATAGATATGATAGGGAACGCTCTCGTTGTAGTCATAGAGCTTCTGTTCCTCACCATCATAGACACCGTTGGGATAATACTGGCTTACCCACTGAGACCAGCGCTTGAGAATCAAACGCCCTTCAATACGGTGCTCAATACTAGGCTTCTGAGAATCGCCAATATAGATAAGGTGGGTCGTATACCCCTGCGTTGCCAATGCTTCACTGAGCTCAGCGATGCGTGTCCCCAGGCCGCCAGCCGTCGAGTAGATATCTGGTCCCTCAAAGCACAGCAATACAAAGAGTGTATTCTCTGGCGATATGGCTCCATCAAGTTTCATCATAAGCAGAAAATCCTCTGGTTTAGAATAACAAGCACGAGGAAGAGGTGATTGTTCCGTGTCAAAACAAGGCCGCAGAACGGAGATTCATTCTTTCGCGACTATATTTCCAGTATATCACACACGCATGGCAGGCTATAGCACAGGCAACGAGAAATGTACTATGCAAGGCGTAGGAAGGTAGAGTTTTCATCAGCTTCTCACCTCAACTTCAAGCATCCTCTATCTGTTTCCATAAAATTCGATTTCCGTGGCAGATAATGCAAAAAAGCGATATGGAAGCGGCAGGATGTCGCTTCCATATCGCGTAGATCTACATGCCCCTCTGTGGACCATTCAGACCCGGTTAGGGCCGAGAGGATTGAGAGCGCAGTTGCGGCGGCACCTCTATCGAGTTCATTGGCGAACCAGTCCCTGGCGTGCTAATCGTCGTTTTTGGCGTCGGCGTCGGCTGTGGTGGTGTCGGTGTCGGCGTCGGCGGTGGCGGCGTCGGTGTCGGTGTCGGTGTCGGTGCCTTTGTCGGCGTTGGCGTTGGCGTCGGCTGTTGTGTCGCCGTCGCAGCTGGCGAGGGCGTGGGATTAACACCATAGTTCGCGACGTAGACATTCACCGTACCGCCATCGCTAACCGTCTGCCCTTCAGGTGGATCAACACGAATCACTGTATTTGGAGGGAGTGTCGCGTCCGGACCTGCATCACGAGGCGCAATTTGCTCATCCGTGATGCCTGCTTCCTCTAAACGCTTCTTCACGAAGTCGAGCGGCTGATTAAGCAGACCATGCGGGATCGTATGGATAGTCGACTTCTTCTGCATCTCCAGCCCAATCACCGTATTGGGGGGGATCTTATCGCCAGGTTGGGATGACTGGTGCAATACCACGCCATCCTGGGGGCCTTTGATAATCTTGACCTGAAGTTGATTCTTCTGCGCGAGTTGCTGCGCCTCATCAAAGGTCAGATTAGTAAAGGTGGGAACCGTCACCATGTTTGGTCCAGGCGTCGCGGTTGCCGCAGGCGTCAGGCCAGGAATACGCACAACTCCCAGTTCGGCTGCCAGGAAAAAACTAAAACCTAATAATAGCAAAGCGGCAAGCACAATAAGCGCCGTTACAAAACCAGCAGCACGAGAGTTATTCTGGGGACGCCCAGGATACTGATATGCTAAATCGTCACGCTGGAAGGGGCGTGTTGTCCCACTTCCGGTGGTTGCAGTATACGGTACAGTCCCTTGTTCAGCAACCATCATCGGATCACCAGTGGCGGGTCCTGGAATAAGCATTTGATCGCCCGGATAGCCCTGGGCAGGCGCAACCACCCCCTGATTGGGCGAGCTTATCTGTCCATAAGGCGAGGAGACACCTAAGCGAGGAGACGAGACAGCAGCGCCATACCCACTGGAGCCAGCGGGAGGCGTTGACACACTACCTGGCGTCACACCATGCGCGAGGCCAATCTCCTCCTGGCCCAGTGTTTCAAGCGCACGCGCCAGAGAGCTTCCATCCCGATACCGCATCTCGGGAATCTTCTCCAGGCAGCGCAGGATCACGTCCTCCAAAGCTGGAGGAATATTAGGATTGAAATGACTGGGGGGCGCGGGAGTATCTTGAATATGCTGCATGGCTACCGCGACAGGAGTATCGCCATCAAAGGGCGTCCGCCCCGTCAACATCTCGTACATGACGATGCCCAGGGCGTAGACGTCAGCGGCAGGACTCACGATCTCGCCCTGCGCCTGTTCTGGCGCATAGTATTGTACGGTTCCCAGCGTCATGCCAGTCGTTGTCAGGCGCTCGGCGTTGATATCCTTGTATACACTGGCGATACCAAAATCGGTAAGCTTGATAGAGCCATCACGTCCCACAAGCACATTCTGGGGTTTGACATCTCTATGGACAATTTGGCGACGGTGAGCGGCACCCAGGCCCAGAGCGACATCGTGCGCGATAATGATCGCCCGGTCCACGGCCAGCACACCACGTGAACGCAGGTAGCGGCGCAGATCGGTTCCTTCGATCAGTTCCATCACGATGAAATAATTGCCATCGCTCTGGCCATAATCGTAGACCTGTACGATATTAGGATGCTGAAGGGACGAAGCGGCCTTTGCTTCGCGCTGGAAGCGAGTGACAAACTTTGGATCGGTGCTATAGACCTCGCGCAGCACTTTAATAGCGACATCGCGTTCCATGTGCAAATCGCGTCCACGATAGATCGTGGCCATGCCGCCACGGCCTATGGCCTCTTGTAGTCGGTATCGCTCACCCAAAACTTCGATTTGCATAGTTCTCCGCACTGTACAGGCAATAGTTGTGTCGCCAACCACACCGGGGCAACACAGAAGTCAGAAGGCGGCACCACGGATATCCCCAGGTGCTGCTTGGGATAAAGAAAAAACACCTTTGGCCCCAAAGGCGCAGATCAACGGCTCGACCCTGGCATTCCAGACTCTCCGGGTGTACGCCTCGGGGATTTCAGGCTCAGCCAGTACATGTATACATCGTGCAACTTATTGTAACCTATTCTGCGACAGAATGGAACACTCTCCACAAAACTAGGAAATAGTGTTCCACTACAAGCTTTTTCAAGCTATCTCATCAGCTCTATAAGCCTGTAGAAGCCTATTCAGCTCTCGGCACAGGTAGCCTGGCATCACTACTGGGGGCCAGCATACGCACATCACCAGCACGACGCGTTATGCGTAGTACATCCAGGTGCTCAAGCAGAGGCACGATATACTTACGACTGGTATCCAGCACATCACGCGCCTCCGCCGCAGTCATCGTTTCATGCGTGCTCATATAGCGCACTAATCTAGAGATAGCCTCGTCATAGGTCTCATGCAGGAAGAGCACGCTCTCGCTCACTTTGACCAGGCGTCCCTGCTCAATCAGCGCCGCCACCACCTCGGGGTCCGCCAGTTTCTCAGCCTCTCCCAGCACTGGTGGCGCAAACGGTTGCTTGCGAAAAGTCCGCTCCAAAGCCTCCACCTGGCGCTGTTGCGCATCCGTAAACCTTGGCTTGAAGTCAGGCAGGCGTAGCAAGCTCATAGGCCGCGACGCGCTCGTCTCCTGATCAGCCAATTCCAGAACACCCTCCTCAAGTAGGGCCATAAAGATGTCGTTTACCTGCCTGGCTGAAAGATTCAAGCGTGTACGCCACTCCTCTTTGGCTAACCCACTCCGCAATGGATATTGGCGGTGATAATTGGCAAGTAAGCGGCTACTCTCCTCAATCAGGATATTCCAGATGGAACGCGCGAACCAGAGTCCCCGAGTGCCTTCATCCTTATCCCCAGCCACACCCTTCGTTCCTATATGGCGAACTCGCTCTTCTATTAACAACGACTTGAGCGCCTGCCATGTCACATCTTCGGCAAGATTCGCTAAACGTGCAACCTCCGCCAGCTCATATCCCTGTAGCCCGATCAACGTCCTGGCCGCCAGACGACTTGCCTCACCTGCTTTTGTGCTCCCAGCGCGCGCGGCAATGGCCCGCCTATCCAGAGCTGCCAGCACCAGTTCCTCTGGCGTTCCCTGCTGAAGTTGCTCTAGAGCTGCCAGCACGGGCTGTTGGAAGCGACGATGATAGCGCGGATGCACATCTACAACCTCGCCACCTCCAATCGTCAGACTGGGCGAGGGAATACGCAGGATAAAAGCGTCACGACGAGCCGTTACCGCCGGACGGTTCAGACGCAATTGCGCCCAACAGCTCTCGCCCGGCTGCAACTCATCTGTATCGAGGAGACGCACACGCGCGGGAATCTCCTGTGAGCCGCAGTAGAACTCCACCTGGGTATTATGAGTTAGCGCACGCTCGGCATCGGCAAGAAGCGAGATACGTGCGTCCAGCAGCAGCGTCGGACGTAGCTGGCCCGGCAAGACGACCACATCTCCACGCTTAAGCTCCGTACGTGCAATGCCTGGCAGATTGATCGCAACCCTGCTGCCGGGATACACCACATCGCGACTCTGTTTGTGCATCTGCATGCTACGGACACGACTCTTCTGGCCTCCTGGTAACACCTCGACCTCCTGTCCCTGGCGCAGACTCCCGTCGAGCAGGGTTCCCGTCACCACCGTACCAAAACCGGTCAGGGTAAATACGCGGTCGATGGGCAGGCGGGGACGCGCGATATCCTGGCGCGCCTCGGCCTCATCAAGCAGGCGCTCAAGTTCGGCCAGGAGTTGGGGCAACCCCTGACCAGTGTAGGCCGACACCGGGAGAATAGCGGCTCCTGATAGGGTTGTAGGGCGTATCTGCTGCGCGACCTCCTCGTGTACCAGTTCCAGCCACTCCTCATCCACCAGGTCCGCCTTGGTGATCGCAACCACGCCGTGCCGCACACGTAGGAGGTCCAGGATCGCCAGGTGCTCACGCGTCTGAGGCATGATACCCTCATCGGCGGCAACGACCAGCAGCGCCGCGTCGATCCCGCCTACACCCGCCAGCATATTTTTAATAAAGGCCTCGTGACCAGGCACATCGACGATACTCACCTCGCGCCCATGAGGAAGTTTGAGCCAGGCAAAACCAAGGTCAATGGTCATACCTCGCTCTTTCTCCTCCACAAGCCTATCGGGATCAATGCCCGTTAAGGCCTCAACCAGGGTCGATTTGCCATGGTCGACATGGCCAGCTGTGCCAATACAACTCATCGCGTCACCAACATGCAGGCAGCATACACTGTTATGGCCTTCCTCCTAATCCAAAGTGTCTCCTATTCTTGCTCATCATATTATAGACCTTTTCCGAGACATTTGCATAAGAGCCTTCGCGCCCGCGGCGCGCAAGAGAAAAAGGGTGTATGCATGGGAAGTGGGCAAGGCCCACTTCCCATGCATACACCCTTTTTCTCTTTAAAAGAAACTTATTCGTGTACGTCGCGTTTCCAGATTACGCCGATGGAGATGGCGAGGAAGGCGACGCCATAGGCCAGGGCAACCCAGAGTGTGTGTGGACCATCCACCTTGACAAAGGGTGAGAAGGTCACTGTGATATCCAGGCTCTTAGGGAGCAAAGCTTTGGGCATCACATTCAAGATGGGTCCCAGCAGGTACGCCGTGACATCCAGGAAGAACTGCTGCTTGGTAAAACCATGCGCCAGGTACAGGAAGAGCGACCCAATGTTATCCACCGCGAACCAGGCCAGGGCCACACTCATCCCAAAGGCCAGCGAGCGCCCAAGCACACTTACGGTAGCAGCCATGAGGATGGTCACCGCGAAGCTAATCGCGACCGTATACAGGTAGATGCCAATATTATTCCAGACCTCGGCCGGCATCTTATTGATGATGCTAATATTGCCGCCCTGGGAGTAGAGCGTTATTAGCATCAGTAAGGCATTGAACAATACACCAACCACAAACAGCTCAATGCCGACAATCAACATGGCCGTAAGCTTGGCCAGCAGGAGTTGTACACGCCCAACACCACGCGCCAGGATAATACGTATGGTTCCGTTCTGATACTCCATACCGATCATGAGGCCCGTCAGGATCATTAAGAAGATGCCGCCAAAGACGCGCAGCACAAACAGGGTCATATTCATTTCGCTATAGAAGAACTGCGGTGAGCTGGTGGCAATGTTCGTCTGAGTGCCGCTATTACTGGCAATAATAAAGTGCAATAAGATTGTTCCCGCGACCAGGCAGAGAACCATAAGCCAGGTCAACCACTGGCGTGATAATTTGATTAGTTCGCCCTGGATCAGACCCAGAAAACTAGGCCGCGCAGACTGCGCCAGAGATGATGCAGGGGACTTAGCAACCACTGTGCTCACGACTTCACTCTCTTTCCTCAATCGAATATAGCTGGATAGTTGATAATATCGTTTTAGATGCCAGTATGACCGTCGGTCAGGCGCAAGAAGGTTTCTTCAAGATCATATTTAGTCGTTTTTAGCTCGTCAGGCATAAAACCAGCCTGGGTCAGGAAGGCATTGAGGTTACGCCCTCGGTTATTGGGCGCCAGGGTTACGATATCGCCCTGCTCATCCAGGCGCGCGTTCGCGCCCCATGGCTGCTCTTTCAGTAGAGCCAGGGCCTGCGCCGCCTGTTCCAGTTTCACCGTAAACTCGCCCTTGCCTGTCGTCAGATCCTTCACCGTCGTCTCGGTAATGAGCTTGCCAAAGTTAATGATTGCCACGCGGTCACAAATCTGCTGCACCTCGGTTAGCAAGTGGCTCGACATGAGAATGGTCTTGCCCTCAGATGTCAGGCGGTGCAGGAAGTCACGCATCTCTACAATACCCGCTGGGTCCAGGCCATTAGCGGGTTCATCCAGCAACAACAGTTCAGGATCTTGCAGGAGCGCGACCGCGATCCCCAAACGCTGGCGCATACCCAGGGAATAGGTGCGGACCTTGTCCTTCTGGCGACCTGTCAGGCCAACGATCGCCAGAACCTCGTCAATACGCTTTGCGGGCACGCCACCCAGGACTTTACTCAAGGCCAGCAGGTTATCTCGCCCAGACATATAGCGGTAAAGCGCAGGCGTCTCAATCAGGGCACCAACGCGGGGCAACACCTCGCTGCGATGTGCCAATGTGTCCTGTCCCATGACCTCGACGCTCCCAGAGGTCGGCCTGATCAGGCCCAGAATCATACGGATAGTTGTGGTCTTGCCCGCACCGTTGGGGCCAAGGAAACCATAAATCTCGCCACGGCGAATATCCAGATTGAGGTTATCCACGACCACGCGCTGCTTATACTGCTTGGTTAGATTATGTGTGCGTAACACGGTCTCGCCAGCACGCTCAGAAGCAGCGTGAGCGGAGACCTGGCGAGCGAGGCCCGCAATGTCAACTTGCGACATAGATAGAAGATTCCTTTCGCTACCATTGCCCATCTGCACGCCGCTAAAAGTCGCGTCAAACGGGAGGAGTATTCAGCTTCACTTATAGAATGCCTGGCAGCCTGCAAACTGCACATTCATGATGACGTAGGTAATCATATCTCAACTATGTCGCGGAGACATCACATAATTGTCGCAAACCTGTCGCAAATTGTCAGAGCGTCGACAGCACTGGCACAAAGGGGTATAATTGAGGGCACGAACAAAGTATCTATCCACACACTTCTGAAAATATGCGCATACCCTGTGCCCTTCAGGGTAGCCAGTAGCGCTGGTCGAGAGCAAGAGATAATAAACATGAACGAAAAGATTCAGTCGGTACTCAACTCACTACCACACAAACCGGGCATCTACTTGATGAAGGATGGCGAGGGAACGATTATCTACGTGGGCAAAGCCATCTCGCTCTATAACCGCGTACGCTCATATTTTCAAGAATCGACCGACCACAGTCCCAAGAACCGCAGCATGGTCGCTAAGATCGAGGATATTGAGTTCCTGGTCGTTCGCAACGAGGTCGAGGCGCTTGTCCTGGAGAGTAACTACATCAAACAGTATCGCCCCAAATATAATGTGCTTCTGCGCGACGACAAGAGCTACCCCTACATCAAAGTATCGCTCAACGAGGACTTTCCCCGCGTATACCGCGTGCGTAGCTTTCAACGCGATGGCAACCGCTACTTTGGCCCCTATACCAACTCGGGAGCCGTCGATGCGACCCTGGACCTGCTCAATAAATTATTCGCCTTCCGCACCTGTCGCTATGACGCCAGCGTCTGGGCGCCTCCACGTACTGGCGAGCCACCCGCTGGTTGGAAACAAAAACTGCTCAACCGTCCCTGCACCCAGTACTATATTCATCGCTGTATCGCCCCCTGCGTTGGCTATGCTAGCCGTGAGGAGTACGATAAGATTATCCAGCAAGTCATCCTCTTCCTGGAAGGCAAGCACGACGAGGTGCTCAAAGATCTCCAGCGCCGCATGGAAGAGGCGGCGGAGAACCTCAACTTTGAGGAGGCCGCGCGCGTTCGTGACCGCATCAAAGCCGTTGAGCGCGTGCTGGAGAAACAACGGATTATCAACACCGAGGGGCAGGATGACCAGGATGTTGTCGCGCTTGCCAGCGGTGACGACGAGACCTGCGCCCAGGTCTTCTTCTTCCGTAGCGGCAAGCTGATTGGACGCGAATACTTCATTCTCCAGGGAACACGCGATAGCGCGCCCAGTGAGATCATGAGTTCCTTCCTCCAGCAATTTTATGAAAGCTCACCCCATATCCCCGCCGAAATTCTCGTCGAGGCCGAGCCTGATGACCGCGAGGTTCTCCAGAGCTGGCTCAAAGAGAAGCGACGCGGAACCAGTGCCGCGGGACGCAGCACCAGTGTCACCATCAACGAACCCAAACGCGGCGAGAAGTTGCGCCTGGTCGAAATGGTACATAATAACGCCAAGGAGGTTCTGGAGCAGCAGCGCATCAAGTGGCTCACCGATAGCCAGAAGACACAGATGGCCCTGGAGGAGTTGCAGGAGGCCCTCAACCTCGTCTCAGCTCCACAGCGTATCGAATGCTACGATATCTCCAACACCCAGGGTTCTAACTCAGTCGGCGCGATGGCGGTCTTCGAGGGTGGCAAGCCAAAAAACAGCGAATACCGCCGCTTCAAGATCAAGACCGTCGAGGGAGCCAACGACGTGGCTAGTCATCAAGAAGTCCTGCGCAGGCGCTTCCGCAAGGCGGCAGCACTCCAGGAGGCCACACTTGAGCGCGAGAGTGCTGCCGCCGTGGATAGGGTCAGCCAGCGGGCAAACGGCGAGGAAGAGACTGGGGACGAGAATGAGCAAAACACCCTCCAACATAACTGGGCCATGCCTGACCTGATCCTGATCGATGGTGGCAAGCCACAGCTTAACGCCGCACTCCAGGTATTACAGGAGCTAGAGCTGGACATTCCCATCGTTGGCGTCGCCAAGGAAGAAGGCTCGCATACCCGCTCCACAACACAGGAAGAGCTGCATATTCCGGGGACGTTAGAACCCATACTCCTGCCGCGCAACTCGCAGGGCCTCTACCTCGTACAGCGTATTCGCGACGAAGCCCACCGCTTCGGTATTACCTATCATCGCAAGCTACGCACAAACCGCACCTTTAAGTCACTGCTCGACGAGATTCCCGGCATTGGTCCCAAGCGCAAGCAGGCGCTCATGAAGCACTTTGGCTCCGTACGTGCCATCAGCACAGCCAGCCTTGACGAGATGGCAGCCATCGATGGCATGACCAGGGATTCCGCCGAAAAGGTCAAAGAGTTCATTGGACGCAATATGGGAGCGATCACAGGCCTCGCCTCTGAGCAACCAGGCGATTCAGACTAGCGACAATGGGAGACAAGGGCTACTCAGCCAGGCTGACTCTCTAACCATGCGCACCCCTGCCGATAGAACATAATACACCACAGAAATAAAATGGCGCTCTATAGTGTTATGCATAACGAGCGCTAGCAGTCATCATCTGCGATTGACACCTGCACAATTTCGCGCTACTATGCTGAACAATAGTATGTGATGTGGGGCGCAAAGACGCCTTTGGAATAATCGAAATATATGAGAGGTGATTGATATATGCCAACGTACGAGTATCTCTGCCGAACCTGTAATCATCGCTTTGAAACCTGGCAAAAAATGACTGATGAGCCTTTAACAGTCTGCCCTGAGTGTGGTGGCGCTATTCGCCGAGTGTTGTACGCGTCAGGCGTGATCTTCAAGGGCTCTGGTTTCTATTCAACAGACCATAAAGGTGGCAATGGCACCGCCTCTGCCTCCACGGGTAGCGAGAACGCTAAGAACGAGAGCGCGACAAGCGACAGTAAGGTGGAAAGTAAGAGCGAAAGCCCGGCATCAACGCCCTCAACCGAGAGCAAGGCCGCGACTCCAGCAGCATCCTAATGTTGCCCGGCGCGGGCCTTCCTCCGCGTCCCATCTCGAGCTCCAGGCCCAAAGCACCGCAAGGTGCTTTTTTTTATGCTCTCCCCCTGCCAGCGAGGGATTGAGAGCTTTTAGCAATATTGAGATCCGTAGGATAAGCCGCTTGGCAAATATCTATTTTGTAGTAAAATAGGTGTAAGTGGCATATGAAAAGAAATATCACAGAACAACTGCTAGAAAGAGGGAAGGACATGGAAGAGTCAATGTTAGCTGCATTACAGCGCCAGCAGATCGAAATCGCGGTAGGTGAACTACTTTTGAGTAGTGATCACTACATGCGTGGCAGCATCGCTGAGCGTATTCGCCACTTAATTTCCCATGCTGACCGGACGCTTGATATCACAAAATTTAGCGAGATGGCACGCGAAGAACTGGCGGATCTCAATCTCCTGCCTCCACTCGGCGAGGAGGTATAGCCCTCACGCTCAATACTACCCAATACTCCTAGGAGCTTGTCTTATTAACGCGTGTGCGGGCGTTATTCGGTGTATACTAAAATTACACAATCTATACCAGGAGATAGAAAAGCCAGAATCCGAGGAGACCCGGGGTATGCAGGTGCAACACGAGAAATCACAAGATAGGCTCATTGAAGAGTTACAACAACAGATAGATCAGCTCACAGCGGAAAACCTCCTGCTCAAGGAGCAAATTACGCGCAAGGAGCAGTTCACGGCCATGATCGCGCATGAACTGCGTAGCCCCCTTGCGCCCATCATCAACTATGCGCAGATGTTAAACCGAGGTCTCTTCGCTCCCAAAAACAATGTCGCGGAGCCTGTCAAAAAATCCCTTTCGCGCAATACCAGTATTATTATCAGCCAGGCTCAGAAGCTGGCACGCCTGGTAAATGACCTGCTAGATGCCTCAAGGTTGGCCTCTGACCAGTTTACGCTTATTTGCAAACCCTGTGATGTTGTCGAGCTTGGCCGCGAGGTTGTTGAACAGCTGCGCCCTGTAGCGCCCTATCATTCTTTTGTCGTGGACACACCTGTTCAAGCGATAAACGGCTGCTGGGATGGGGGGCGGCTCCAGCAGGCCATAGGCAACCTGCTAGACAATGCGATTAAGTACTCCGATGAGCGGAGCACCATCACTCTGCGCATCCAACTCTTAGAGCCTGTCTTCGACCAGCCGGAAAAGGTCAAGGTCAGTGTACATAACCAGGGCGTCAGCATCCGCACAGAGGATATGCAGCACCTCTTCCGCCCCTTTGGGCGACTGGAAGCGACACGCGAAATTCGCCAGGGGTCAGGGCTCGGTCTCTACATCACCAAGTCCATCATCGAGGCTCATGATGGGAAGCTCTGGCTAGAAGAAGCGACCCCAGGCGGTCAGAACGGCACGACCTTCACCTTCGAGCTGCCGATACAGCAAAGCCTCTTCGCCCAATAGCGTGACGCTACTAAAGTACGCGTCTACATATAATGGCGCGAAATACTCGTACTATTATATATAGACGCGTGCGCTTGCCCCCGAATGGGGGTTAGCAGCGGTCATCATCCCCCTGTCTATTTCTACAGGCTCCTCTCCTGTTCGTTTGCACGGGCAGAAAAACCCGCCAAATTAGCGGTGTGAAGCGACCTACATGCAGAGTATACTTACCACTGTGCGAGGGAAGCCCACCAGTAACCACACCAACGGTGAGCAACGCTGTTTGTGGAACCCGGCGTTGCGCGTCGTCAAACCCTGACATGCCTACTGATGTAGCGCATGGCTGGTGTGGCCTGGTGGGGACCATCATTGGGGCTTATAAACGAAAGGAGCCGATCATGAGCCAGTGGGCGTATAAGGTCGTGTATATCGATTATCGCGGGCGTATCTCATGCGAGGGTCAGGAGACTCTCATTGGCGATCAAGAGCGACGGAGCGCCTTTGCCCGCCGCTACATGAACGAGCTGGGCAAGGAGAACTGGGAGCTGGTCAGCCTCCAGCCTCTGACCTCTAACTCGGCCTACTACATCTTCAAGCGCCCCGCCCAGGAGGGCGACTACGCAGAAGAGCAGCCAGCCACCAGCGCTGAGCAGCCACAAGCACAACCCACCAGCGAGAATCCCGCGAGCGGGCCGACCATCGAAAATGCGTAACAAATAAGATATGCAAGAAGGAGTGCTGGTTGGCTGCCAACCAGCACTCCTTCTTGCATATCACTTATTTTATCCGAATGTGGCAAGAAAACCACGAAGTCTTTAGCTTCGTGGATGAATTGCCACATTCTCCCCTGATTCATTGGCAGTGGATGAGATATGCGGCATGGGCGCTTGACACATCATCCATGAAGATCGTGCCCTCACTCGCTTCATCTTCTCAAACTTCGGAATTGGCTTGAGATCGACCTTGTTCCCATCAATGTTCATCAGAATGGCATAGCCAGTAGACATTCACCCTTTAATAAGGTACTCCTGTCCCTGATACCGCACCATATCAAATTTCCGAAAACCGCCAATTTTCCCCGTAAGAATACGTTGTTCGCTGTGTCGCCCTTTGGTTTGCTGGTAATCTCCATCGGGGACGCATCGCTTCTTGAGAACCACCGTGGTCTGAAACGTGGGCATGGCCCCTCGCGTAGCAATCAAGACCGCATCAAAGCAATGCTCCTTGGGCAAGCCTGCTATCTGACGGTGTTCTTTGGTCACAAATCCCCACGTTTCCTCTGCCTGAACCTGCTTCAACAATTGAAGACGAATGCTATTCATCTGTGTGGCATGGTTCAAGTTTCCTTTCTTCTTACCAGCGCGCTTGAGCGTCACGGTTCCGGCATGCAGCCCATCATGACAGGTTTTGCAGAGGGTGAGTAAATTGGCTTCTTCATCACTGCCGTTCTGACTGCGAAAAACGATATGATGGACTTCTAACCGCTTATCTTTCGATTTTCCTGCACAATGTTGGCAGGTATAGCTATCGCGTGTTAGCACATAGGCTTTGATATTGGCAAAACCATAGTTGATGCCCTTCTGGTAGAGCCACTTGTGCTTTAAAACGTTAGGATTTTTAAGGGCATGGGGATCAAATGTTCCTGTTTCCAGCACAATATGACGAATGGGCAGGATGGATTGCACAAAACGGATTTCCCGCAGGTGGGCGTCAATTTTACTGCGCATCGTGGGAGAGAAGCGACCTGTTTTGATGGAGTTCTTGCGATTACGCCATCGTGCTTTTCTATATCTGGTCTTTCGGTTGCGCCGGTTCCGGCGATACTTTACACGCCCTTTCATGGTGGTGGCAATATCATTGCGAACCTGCACTTCTGACAAATACACCACCTGCCCCTGCGTATCGGCCACCGCTGAACCAATCATGGCACTGCCCGTATCTATCCCAAGGGTCAATGGTTGGGTGGAGGTCGTTGTTGGCTGAACCAACAACTTGATCGTAAAGGGCGTTCTCCTTTTGACTTTGGCCTTGCCATCTTTAAGGAGTAATCGTGCAATAGCACACGAACATGGCATCAATGGCGTGCCATCTGGTGCCAATACATACACAACGTTCATCGAAAATTCCTTTTCAGAAAAATGCTCTGCCAGGTGGCAGGTGGTGCGTATCCCTGGACTGCGACCATACAGGGAATCCGACTTCATCTCGACAAGGTTCAGAAGGCTTGTTGGGCCTGAATCACCGGGACTTCCCTCATCTCTACTTAAACTCAGGCGATAGAGCAACCGTCTGATGCGTCAAGGGTTGGTATCATGACCTTCCAAACATAGCTCACCTTTCGGTGGCTGAGTCTGGTGAACTCAGGCTTCCTCTTCCGAAGAAGCCGCTCAGTCTTTAGCTGAGCGGTAGTTCACATACTTTTATCCCATTTACTAGCTTTTATATATTTTTATGTTATTATACAACAAATAAGGACACATTGGCAAAACAAAGTACAACATAGATGTTCACACTGTGTCACCAGCCTATACCGTAGAACATGTGGAAAGGGAAGAGGAAATATGAGTGATCACACCATCCATCCATTACGTGCCGCCCGCCAGAGCTTCAACCTTACGCAAAAACGCCTGGCTCTGGAAACAGGTGTCGCCCCCCAGACCATTATGCGCGCTGAGCAAAATAAGCCCATCAACGCAGATTCACGTCGCCGCCTCTGCGCATATTTTCACATGACTTCAGATGCCCTGGGACTGGTCAGCGATAAGCGCGAGCAACACAAAGGGAGACATGGCGAAGACGAAGCTTTAGAGCCTGCACCTTCACAAACGCGCTCACGGATGCTTATTCGTGGTCAGGCCCTGGCCATCCAGGAGTTAGAGAGCGCCGATATGGAGCAATCCCGGCGCGACTTTCTCCAGGCTCTGGGCATCACCGGCACCTCGCTAGCGGCCTCCACCTCACCATTACTCTATCCACCGCTCTGGGAGCGCCTCTCGCGAGTCCTCGCCCAACCATCCAACATGGATAATGAAACACTCCTGCACCTGGAGGCCATTGTGCGCGATAGCTGGCGCGTCCTCCCTACGATGCTTGGCACCTTTTCCCAAAGCCTCTTGCAATATGTGCTCCAACGCCTGGAAATCGTCACGCAGCTCCTCTCAACAACTCTTGTGACCGAACAACGCATACGCATCGCTAGTGTAGCAGCTGAACTTACGCAGATCGCGGGCGAGCTTCTCTTCGACATGAAGGAGAGCGAGCAGGCCGACCGCTACTATGCAGTAGGGCTGGAGGCAGCGCGCGTCACGCAAAATCCCCTGATGCAAGTGACCCTCCTGGGACGCCGGAGCTTTATCCCTATCTATGAGGAGAAGCCAGAAAAAGCCATCCCCTGGCTGCAACAAGCAAATGTCATCGCCAGGCGCAATGTCCCCTCCATCACGCAAGCCTGGCTGGCCTCCATCGAGGCAGAGGCATACGCCAATCTCCGTCAGACCCAGGACAGCCTGCAAGCCCTGCAAAAGGCGGAATACTTCCTGGAGCAACACGAATCACGACGTAGCGGCGAAAACGCACACACGCGCTTCTCCTATACCGTACTCCTCGGCTACCAGGGAGTATGCAACCTGAAGCTCCAGCGCCCGAAAGCGGCTCTTCCGGCCCTACAAGCGGCTCTTCAGCATATGGACGGCGTGCGCACACGTCATCGAACCATCGTCCTCACCGATATTGCCTCCGCCTACCTACAACTAGGCGAGATCGAGGGTACACTCCACTACATCGACCTGGCCCTTGAGACGCTCAAACAGGTGAAATCCGCCCGCGTCCTGCAACGCCTGAACGATCTCAATCACGCCCTAACCCCCTGGAAAGGCCTCCCCGACGTCAAACAACTGGATGAGAAGCTCCTCGCCATACGGCCCCTCATCGCTCAACATTAAAAGGAAGGCATGTGCGGTTGTGAGTTGCGCGCATGCGTGCAACTTACAACCGCACATGCCTTCTTAACTTCCTCGACGTGCTACCATGTAGGCTGATATAATGTCGGCAGGCAAGTAATACCACTTACCCACCTACACTCTCGTAAGCGGATGCATTCGTTTAGTCCACCTATAAAAGGGGACCGCGAAGCTAGTCCCAATCAAAGGAGATTGGGAAATTCGTCGAGGAGCCTTTCTCAATGTCACTCTCATCCTCTATTTCCACCACGTCAGGACAAGACTACAAGAACTTTATCGCGGGCCAATGGCGCGCTTCACGCGGCGGTGAGACCTTTATCAGCACCAATCCCGCTCGCACCAGCGATATCATTGGCAGCTATCAAAAATCAACCGTTGAAGATCTGGAAGACGCCATTGAGGCCGCAACCCAGGCCCAGAAGGGCTGGGCCGCTACGCCCGCACCCGAGCGCGGCGAGGTCCTCTTCCGCCTGGCCCGCCTCTTTGAGCAGCAGCGCGATGAGCTCGCGACCCTCATGACGCGCGAGATGGGCAAGATTCTCAAAGAGACGCTGGGCGAGGTCCAGGTTTCCATAGATGTTGCCAAATTTATCGCCGGCGAGGGGCGCCGCCCCGAGGGCGAGACCATTCCATCGGGTCTCCCTAATAAATTCTGCATGACGGTACGCCATCCGTTAGGTATTGTCGGCATCATTACGCCGTGGAACTTCCCCCTGGCTATTCCGGTCTGGAAGACGCTTCCGGCACTCCTGGCAGGCAACGCAGTGGTTCTAAAGCCCGCCAGCGATACGCCCGCGCTGACCCTCAAACTGGCCGAACTTCTGCAACAGGCAGGCCTGCCCGATGGCGTGCTAAACGTTGTCACTGGCGGCGGTGGCACACTGGGCAATGCCCTGGCCAGCCATAAACGCGTCAACATGATCTCCCTCACCGGCTCAACCGAGGTTGGTCGACAGGTCTCAGAGATTTGTGGGCGCGATCTGCGCCGCTGCGCGCTTGAACTGGGAGGAAAAAACGCAGTCATCGTACTTGAGGATGCCGACCTGGACCTGGCCGCCACTAGCGTGGCCATGGGTGCCTTTGGCACCACAGGACAACGCTGCACAGCCACCAGCCGCGTAATTGTCCAGCGCTCAGTCCAACAAGCCTTCACCGAGCGCCTCGCCGCGGCAGCAGAACGCCTGCACATTGGTGATGGCCTGGATAGCCAGGTCGAGATGGGTCCCCTGGTCAACACCGGGCGCGTGCCCGCGGTCCATGCCTACACGGAAATTGGTCAGCAGGAGGGCGCGAAGCTCGTCTATGGCGGCACGCCACTGACTGAGGACGCCTACCAGGAAGGGGCCTTCTACAAGCCCACAATCTTCAACGAGGTAAGTCCAGAGATGCGCATCGCACGCGAAGAGGTCTTTGGTCCCTTCGTCGCGGTCATGCCCGTCGCAGGCTACGAAGAGGCCATTGCCGTGGCCAACGGCACAGAGTACGGCCTCTCGACCGCCATCTTTACCGAGAACTCGCGCCTGACCTTCCGCGCCATCCGTGATATCGAAGCCGGGCTGGTCTACATCAACGCGGGCACCACAGGCTCCGAAATTCACCTGCCCTTCGGCGGCATGAAGAGTAGCGGTAATGGCCACCGCGAGCTGGGTTCCTATGCCGTAGAGGAGTTTAGCGAGACCAAGAGCGTCTTCGTCTCCTATCCTCCCGCAAAGTGATGTCATCTTAGCACATGCGATACTTTAATAGGGTAAAGAGGGTCTGGTGGCGACGCGGCAGAGCCGCGTCGCCACCAGACCCTCTTTACCCAGGCGAGCCACGCAGTGGCGAGAAGTCTTGAGGGCTAAGAGCTGCTTACTAGCGAGAATTGCTCGAACATGGCCTCCCATACCTCCTGGTTCTCCATGCGCTCGCGGGGATTGGCCACACGCGCATTGATCATCTCGAAGAGGCTACAAAGCAGGTGGTGTAGCAGCATGGAGGCCTGGTTATAGAAATGCTCGGCCTGCTGCATCTTTCCACTCATCACGTCATAGCAGAGGCGTGTGAAGTCCTCGACATCGATGTGATTCTGCTCCACGCGAAATGCATAGTTGCCCAGGCGATCTACCTGCTCATTATGCATGAGTTGCAGGAGCGCATTGCTATCCAGGGTGATGCCATTGGCGCGACAGGTCTCGGCCAGGGCATCCATGGTCCAGTTGACGAAATCAACCAGGGCTGCGAGCTGTTCCATCGGAGTCTTGCGCTTATCCCACTCTTGCTCCATGCGGCTAAGCAGGTCAAGCAACGCAAAGTTTTCCAGGCGCAGCTTTTCGGCGGGATCGGGGAGGCGCATCTTGCTGCCATTGGCGCGGGGAGTTGTATCCTGGTAGACAGGTTGCAGAAACTTCTGCTGCACGAGCTGTCCCAGCTCACGCGCGACCTCCATCTCGGGTCGGCGAATAGCGGTCGCGATGCGGCGTATGCGACGATAGAGATTTACATGCGTGAAGAGTTCCAGGCTGCGCAGATCGAAGCGAATAGTATAGGGAATTGCGGGGGAGAGTTGTAGCATAGTCCGTATGCCCATGGGGAGAAAGTTGCGCAGTTCCTGCCACTCATCGCTATAACGCACCATATCCATGGTGACGCGCATCACATCAATATCCAGCGAAGATTCGCCATGCGGCAAAAGCTTTTGCACGTTCTGACTGGCAATAAACTCATAGGTACCATCGGTCCAGAGGCTCAATTCGCGCGCGGTCCAAAGGGTCTTCATGCGCAATGCTTCATTCAATTGCTTCTCAGTAATAGCACCCATCATCATCAAGCGCTCACCAATGCGTTTGCCAATGGGGTCCTGTAATTGCTGCGCGAAGGCCTGCTCAATCTGGTGATAGGTGGTCATACCTAACTGCTGCAACACATCGCCAAGTGTGAGTGCACTGGGATCAAACTCACTGCAATTGGCGAGCTTGCCCTCGTTGAAATAGAGAATACCCATCCGGCCCTGGCTCTGCTTTAAATGAATTGCACCAGTCATGCCACCCAGTTCCACAACCTGTAAAACTTCCACCAGCCCAAAGTCTTTTAATGAACCCGACAGTACCGTGCCTGTGCTCATAATCCCCCCATGCGTCAGGTCGTCGCGAAAACGTTACAACGTCGATGTCATGATACTATTGATCCGAAAACCCTGAGCGCGCCTGTCCCCGAATGGGGGAAGCGCTAGGCACGCAAGTGACGTTGGGTTTTGGAATAAGATCTTAATTCTGAAAGTCGTACCAGGCACTCATACAATGGCAATTATACGATGCGGTACGAGAGATATCCCTCTCCTGGTCACAGCAGAAAACGCTCAATCCCGAGCAATTATAGCAAGCCCCACATGTTCCAACAAGTAGCCCAGGCATACAACTGGTATCCATGTACGCGGTAGAGTAGAACAAGCCATCCCCCAACCTGCATCAACCTCGTCACTATTACTCAGCATAACATCGACGCAACATATATCTCAGCCTCTGACCCATACTACATCAAAAATCTACATTTTTCAATGTTAAACACGTCCCGGCAAAAGAAGCAGATGCAGAGATAGTACCAATGTGTGCTGGGAAACGGGCAAAAACCGTTTCCCAGCACACATTCTACCCAAAGGCTTGCCTGGCTGACAGGCACAACTCCCTGGATGTTATAATGCAGGCATGAGCATGAAAGATAAAGTCGCTGTTATAACGGGCGCGGGGCGAGGCGTGGGACGCGCCACCGCGCAGTTGTTTGCACGCGAGGGCGCGAAAGTCGCGCTCTTTGGCCGTACACGCGAAACAATTGAGTCCTGCGTGCGCGAGATCCAGGAGCAGGGAGGCGAGGCGCTGGCTGTGGCAGGCGATGTCTCACAGGATGAAGATGTCCATGCACTCTTCACGACGGTAAGCGAGCGCTTCGGGCGCGTCGATATCCTGGTCAACTGCGCTGGCGTGGTCCTGGTGCGCCCATTTCTCCAGATGGATAGCGCGACCTGGGATCGCGTGCTGGACGTCAACCTGCGCGGCACCTTCCTCTGTTGCCATGAAGCCTTTCGCCTGATGGCTAGTCAGAAACAGGGAGTCATTATCAACATCTCCTCCCTCTCTGGCGTGAAAGGGGTAGAGAAATTCCCCGGCTTGAGCGCATATAACGTCTCTAAATCAGGTGTAGCCAGCTTGACAGAAATCCTCGCGGTAGAGGGAAAACCATACAATATTCGCGTCTGTGCCGTCAGCCCGGGCGCCATCGATACCGATATGCTGCGCCAGGCCGCGCCTCACCTGAAGGCAGGCATGACCCCCGAAGAACTCGCCAAAATCCTCCTCTTCCTGGCGGATGACGAAAGCGGGAGTAAGTTCAACGGGAGCAATATCGAACTCTTTACCAATGCCTAGAATCCAAACAAGGAGAAAGATATGGTATATCTCACAAGGCGGGTGACCTTTAGTGCCGCACACCGCCTGTGGAGCGAATATCTCTCAGAGGATGAAAACTACAACGTTTACGATAAATGCGCCAATCCCCATGGACATGGTCATAACTATATCCTGGAAGTGACGGTTCGCGGCGAGCCAGAACCCACGACCGGGATGGTTCTCAATTTGACGGATATGAAGCGTATCATCAATGAGCGCGTCGTGGATGGGGTGGATCATAAGCATCTCAATTACGATGTCGCCTGGCTGGAAGGGGTTATCCCTACCGCCGAGATGCTGGTTATCAAATTCTGGGAGCGCCTGGCGCCGGCCTTCGAGGGACGACTCTACGAGATCACGCTTCACGAAACCGAGAACAACTACGCCTCCTATCGAGGGCCAGAGGCATGAGAATAGCGCTTATTGCTCCTATCGTCACCCCCATCGCACAACCCTTCCTGGGCGGCTCACAGGCCATGGTGGCACAACTCGCCCAGGGACTACAACAGCGTGGACACGAGGTAACACTGTTTGCGCGCCAGGGATCAGCGGTGCCGGGAATTAAGATTGAAGAGCTTGTTGTCCCTGAAAGCGTTGTTCCGGCACGCTTCTCTGCCCCCTCTCAGGAGCGCCCGGCAGACCCCGGCTTCTTCGCACAAGCCAATATCTTTCTCGATCTCTTCCTTGAACTGCGCCAGCGTCAACATGAGTTCGATCTCGTTCATGCCCACGCCTTCGACTGGCCAGCCTTTACGCTGAGCGCTCTCCTGACAACGACTCCCATGATACACACCATTCACCTGCCCGCCGTCACACCCGAGATCAACGAGGCGCTTCGCCTGTTCCACCAGCAAGGCCACCCCCTGAAGCTAATCACGGTCTCACAAGCCTGCGCGCGCACTTACAAACCCTACACGCCCTTTGATCATATTATCTACAATGGCCTCGATACCGACGTTATTCATTTCGCACCGCATATCGAGCCGGACGCGCCGCTGCTCTTCGCCGGGCGCATCACTCCCGAGAAAGGGGTTGAGGCGGCCCTGGAGATCGCTGAACGCGCGAACGTTCCTCTGCTCCTAGCAGGCGGCATCTATGACCAGGTTTATTATGAGCAACGCATTTCACCACGACTACAGGAAATGGGAGAGAGAGCACGTTACCTGGGATCGCTTGAGCAACATGAGCTCTGGCAACTCATGGGGCAGGTGCGTGGCCTGCTCTTTACCAGCACCTGGGACGAGCCATTCGGCCTGACCATGATTGAGGCTATGGCGTGTGGGACACCCGTGCTGGCCTTCGAGCGCGGGGCTGCGGCAGAAGTAATCAAGCATGGCGAGACCGGGTACTTAATCAGGCCCGGTGATACACTCCAGGCCGCGCACCAGGTGGCAGAACTGGACTCCATACAACGGTCCACCTGCCGTCAACATGTCGAACGCCATTTCTCTTTCACCTCCATGCTTGAGCAGCACGAACAAGCCTATCAGGCAGCCATGTCGGTAGGGACCAGCTTTAGCGCGTCCAAAGGCGATTAATCACCTGTGGGCGCAGCCCGAAGCGCTCCTTTACATCATGTTGTATCTTCACTGGTCAAAAAGCGGCTTGCGCCGACATGCCATAAATGGCATTCGGACGCGCTAAAGCTGGTCCCTACCAAATTTAGCGCATCTGGCGCGATTCCTAATTTCCCAGCTGAGTACTGTAAAATCATACCCGTAAGGCACTGCCACTTGACAAAAGTGGGTAATTTAATTATCACCTAATTAGGCATTTATACAACTAGCAATTCGCCTACCTGGTCACATATTCAGCGCACGAAGGAGAAGGGCAATGCGAGAAGAAGAAATCGTTCAGCAGCAGCGTGAACAGCGCCAGAACGTGCGCCAGGCCGATACAAACTATGGTATGGCACGGATGCGTTATGGCCTGGAGAAGGCCGAACCGCTTATTCGCCTGGGGCGCGCCATCGCTGACCCTATGCGCGTGCGCATCCTGGCGCTCTTAGCCCAGCGCTCAATGTATGGGCAGGAACTGGCGGAGCAACTAGACGTCTCGACGCCTACCATCTCGCATCATATGGCCCTCCTGCGCGGCGCGGGCTTGATCAAGGTGCGCAAGGAGAACAACTATCATCATTACGAACTGGAAACCGAGGGCTTTAAACAGGCCAGCTCACTTCTCACTCTAGAGCACCTGCGGAGCATTGGTGCAGAACTTCAGTACACAAATGCCCTGGTGAATCCTACGCAGGAAGATGATCGCCAGATGGTGGAGTCATCCTTCTTCGAGGGCGAAAGTCTGCTCAGCATTCCACGCGGCACTCAGGGCAGGCGCTACATCATGGAGAAGATCGCTCGTGCCTTTGAGTGGGGGCGCATCTATGAAGAATCCGAGGTAAACACCATCCTCAAGCCCATTTATACCGACGTGCCACTCATTCGACGCGAGCTGATCAACCAGAAGTTAATGATGCGCGAGAGTGGGCGCTACTGGCTGATTCGCCCGCCTCACTCCCAGGAAGCATAAAAGTATTACTATTGAGTGAAGTGAAAGGTCTGCGACCTTTTCACTTCACTCAATAGTAATACCCCTACTAATGAAAGGACAGCGGTCACCCTTCTCTTTTTATCTTTCTAGAATACAGAGAGGTACCTCTGGATCTCCCAGGGGTGGACCTGCTCACGATACTCGGTCCACTCGATGCCCTTGGCATCCAGGAAGCCTTCATAGATGGCGTCGCCCAGGGTCTCGCGGATCAGTGGGTCCTCGCGCAGGGCATCCAGGGCCTCGCCAAGGGTCGCGGGCAGCATCGGCGCGCGTGGGCGCAGGCGATCACCCTCGTCATGCAGGAAGAGGTTCTCGTCCATAGCAGCTGGCAATGTAAGCTTACGCTGAATGCCGTCCAGGCCAGCGCGCAACATGACAGCCAGCGCAAGATAGGGGTTGCAGCTTGGATCTGTACAGCGCAACTCAACACGCATCGTGCTCTCGGGATCGCTTCCCAGGCGTGGTACACGGATCAAGGCCTGGCGATTGATGCGCCCCCAGTTGATAACCACCGGGGCCTCATAGCCGCCGACCAGGCGCTTATAAGAATTGACCAGGGGGGCGAGCAGGGCGCACATAGCGGGCGCATGCGCCAATTGCCCGGCGATAAACCAGCGCCCCTCCTCAGAGAGCGCATAATCAGCCTGGGGGTTGAGGAAGGCATTGCGACCCGTCGAGCTATTAATCAGTTGCTGGTGGATATGTAAACCCGAGCCATTCACACCAAAGAAGGGCTTGGGAAGGAAGGTCGCGTAGAGATTATGTTGAGCCGCGACGGCCTTGAGCACATATTTCGCCGTCATCAAGCCATCGGCGATGCGCAGTGCGTCGGCGATCTCAAAGTCTAGCTCGTGCTGACCATCGGCAACCTCATGGTGGCTGGCCTCAATATTGATATCCATCTTATGCAGGGAGTAGACCATCTGCCGCCGTACAGTCGCTGCTAGATCAGTCGAGAGATCGAAATAGCCACGCCGGTCATGGGGCAGCGGCTTCGGTGTCTCGTCCTCCAGGCTGAGCAAGAAAAACTCCAGCTCGGGGGCGACTTTATATTGAAAGCCCATCTCGCGCGCCAGGTTCAGAGCCTGCATCAAGGTCGCACGCGGGTCGCCATCAAAATGCTCGCCATCAGGCGTGCGTACATCACAGATCACACGTGCAACCACGTCCGCATTCCCAATATCGTCGCTGCGATGGCCCTCCGCCGCATAGGATAGGCGGACTTTATCAGGAAGGATCGCGAAGGTCGAGAGATCTGGAAATAGGTACATATCGCTTTCAGCGACACGCGCAAAGCCTTCAATTGAGGAGCCGTCAAACCATTTGCCGTGCGTGAGGCAGTCATTAAACTGCTCGACAGGGATAGTCACACACTTGGCCATCCCTACCACATCTGTAAATTCCAGGTTGATGAAACGCACCCGCTCATGCTCAATACGGGCCATTACCTGGTCATAATATTGTTGATCGTGTCGTTTAGACGTATCCGTCTGCTTCGCGTAACTCTGTTCGTCTGCCATATCACTGCTCCTCTTTGCAGGTCTCTCTTTTTAGTCTACTCTGACCAGGCTAATCTGGATCGCTACCCGGTACGGGAGTGTACATATCTTCTTTCACCGGGATATCAGTCTCTGCTTGAAAATTGCGTGGATCAGTAAACAATTGTACCAATCCACAGCGGCTACATACCAGAGGGAAAAGGGACGAGGCCCCCACATATTGGGCTGGCTACCAGAGCCATAGATACGTACCTGCTCTAATGAAGCATTCGACCAGGCACGCGCCTGGGGGCGCGCCCCACAGTTAGGACAGGGTACAATCAGCGTGCGGGTAGGTTCATAATAATTATTTCTCATCTCTGCATGTACCAACCTTTGCATCCTGCACAAAGCATAACCAGGGCTCTCTCTTATCTGCTCGCCTGACATCCCTCCACGGATTGGATGCTCATTGTCACATGCCTTCACTCTAGTGTCAAGCAAGCTACCAATAATGGAGGTGAGCGCGCTTTTCTCTCCTATCCTCTAAATACTGCACGATTGGACCTTTACCAGCATACCGGACCTTTCGGGGATAAACGTGAGGAACAGCTTGCGGATATATGACAGCCTCCCTATAATCAAAAACATGATGAGACATAATGAGATATAACAAAAGGCGAAGGAGAGAGGCGCAACACATGGACACCAGTGAAAAAAGTTTGCCAGCCGCCGGGAAGCGTGGTGGCCTCAGGCCCTGGCATATCGCACTCATCGTTGGATTAATTCTCCTGCTCATCGGTGGGGGGATACTCGCCAGCAAGTGGCGCACGATTGATTCCCTCCTGACTGGCACACACTATGTCGGTGGCGATGCCGCGACGGTTCCGCTCACGCTGCCGCCTGGCTTTCATGCCAGTGCCTTTTATAGTGGCCTCTCGGGACCGCGTATGATTACGTTTAGCCCCGATGGCACGCTCTTTGTCGCGGAGCGCTATGCCAAGAGTATCATCGCCCTTCCTGATCGCGACCACAGCGGAAAGGCCAGCGAGCGCATCGTCGTCGTCAGTGGACTCGACGACCCCACCAGCCTGGATTTCCACGCTGGGCAACTCTACGTGGGCGAGGGTTCACGCGTTACGCGCTTTACCCTCGACAAGGACTACAAGGTCACTGGGCGCAAGGTAATCGTGCCCAATCTGCCAGTCGGCGGTAACCACTCCACGCGCACAGTGCTGGTTGGACCTGACAACTATCTCTATGTCTCTATTGGCTCAACCTGTAACAATTGCGTGGAGCAGAATCCACAACGCGCCATCGTCTGGCGCTACAACCTGGACGGGAGCAATGGACGCCTCTATGCCAGGGGGCTGCGTAACGCCGTTGGTATGAGCATCAATCCCTGGAACCAGCAGATCTGGGTCACCAATAACGGGCGCGACCTGCTTGGAGACAACATTCCGCCCGAAACGGTGTATCACCTTGTAGATGGAGCAAATTATGGATGGCCCTTTTGTCACGCTGGAGATATTATCGATCCAGACCTGGGCAAGCCAGACTCATGTAAGGGGGTAACACAGCCCCTGATCAAGATGCAGGCGCACTCGGCGCCACTTGGGCTGGCATTCTACGACACTCAACAGCAGGGCCAGAACACCCAGGGAGCCAGGGGTTTTCCCCAGCAGTACCAGGGCCTTTTCGTCGCCTTCCATGGCTCCTGGAACCGCAGCGTTCCCACAGGCTACAAGGTGGTCTTTATCCCCCTGACCACCCATGGGCAGGTCGCGGGCAAGGCGCAAGATTTTGCCACAGGCTGGCTCAAGGGGAATGATGCCTCGGGTCGCCCTGTAGGCCTCGCTGTAGGACCTGATCACGCGCTGTATGTCAGCGATGATAAAGACGGGACCATTTACCGTATCTGGTACACAGGTTAAGTCATCTGTTCGCACATAAACTGTAGGGTCCATGCTGGCATGGACTCGCCCGGCCCGCAGGCCGCCGCGTCCCCGAATGGGGAATACCCAAACGCTGGGAGATCGCTACGCTCGGGAGTCCATGCCAGCATGGACCCTACAACATGGAGCGCTTACGCCTCCTCCAGAGGCTTGAGGGAGACCGGGGCATAGCGCGCCAACGCCTCCGCGATCTCTAATGGCTCTATCCCCGTTAACCCCTTCATCAGGCGCGTCCGTAGCGTGGTATCGCGCGGCAGATAGGTCTCAGGCGGCATCGAGATGGGATGCAGATGCTCAACAGGAACTCCTAAGGCCTGCATCGCGGACTGGTAGAAGTGATAGACACTCATAGGCTTACCCGCGACATGCACAATACCCACAAAATTGGAGAGTGCAAGCTGAACAATGGCCTGGGCAGCCTGGTTTACATCCAGGGGGCTCTTCAGCATATCGTCAAAATACTCAAAATGCTCGCCCTGCAATAACCCCTCACGCACACGCCGCAAGCGACGATCCAGTTCACCAAGTGAGTAACCGTACAGGTAACTGGGGCGAATGATACAGTAGTTCTCACAAAACTCGCGCACACGCTCTTCAAAAAAGTGGAGATTCTGGCCGTAAGGAGTCGTTGGATGGGGAGGATCACTCTCTGTGTACGTCCCCTGCCGCCCATCAAAGATACCATCACTGGAGATATAGATAAAACGACAATGCATGCAGGCCTGAACCAGCTGGTTCACCCGGCGCCGATAGAGCTTTCCATCGAAAAGAGGGTCCACGGCCTCATATGCCATGTTAGCCGCCATGATCACCGCGTCTATTTTCTGCTCACGCACGAAGTCTGCCAGGTCATCGCGCCAGAAATCATAGCGCAACGCTTGAGGAAAGAGAGTTGTGGTGCGATAGGTAGGGAACAGGGTTACTGGCTGCTCCTGCATTAGGGTGGTCAGCGTACGCCCAAGATAGCCACTGGAACCAAGCAGCAAGAAGCGTTGCGGTATTCTCATAAAAAATCCTGTTTCTACCGCTACTGGCGTACGCGTCTACTTCCGGAAGTAGACGCGTACGCCAGTAGCGTCGTCCCCTTCTACTCAGAAGGAAAGTGTGTCGCCAACCAGTTCGTCATGCTGCAAGGGGCCAATCGCGGCTACAGTGAGTGGACTTAGCGGCGAGAAGCGGCGCAATACATTGAGCACCTGCTCCTGAGTCACGCCATCAATCGCCTCCTTGACCTCCGAGATCGTCTTAAACTTGCGCTCATACCACCAGGAGCGGCTGATTGCACCCATGCGTGAGCCAGAACCCTCGCCGCGCATTACCAGTTCGCTCTTAAGCTGAATCTTGGCGCGCTCCAGTTCATCGGCGGTAATCCCATCCTGCTCCAGCTTGCGCAATTCATCAACAATGACCTTCAAGCACTCGTTGGCCTGCTCAGGTGTGGTGCCTGCATAGACACGCAGCACGCCAACCTGCTTATTGCCAGCCAGGCCCGCGGAGACGCCATATACCAGGCCACGTTTCTCACGTACCTCGACAAAGAGGCGCGAGGCCATGCCACCACCCAGCACTTCGCTCAGCACCTGGGCGGCATAATAATCCTCATCCATGTAGTTGGGGAAGGGGACCATCATGGCGATATGCTCTTGTTTACCTTCCTGGTGCTCCAGCGCAATACTATTGCTTGGTTGCGGCTTCTGCAACGTCAGGGCCTGCGCGTTGCCTTGCCAGGAGCCAAACAACTCCTCAATCTTCGCCACCACATGCTCCCAATCAAACTTGCCCGCGATGGCAAAGAGCATGTTATTGGGCTGATAGCGCTCCTGCCAGAAGTTCAGCAAATCCTGGCGCTGTAAGGCCCGCACCGTGTCATCGCTACCAAGCATAGGGCGTCCCAGGGGAGAACCATGATAGAAGTTTGAGCGCACCAACTCAAAGATGCGGCTCATCGGCTCATCGTCGCGACGGCGAATCTCCTGAAGCACGATATTGCGCATCTGGTCCAGCTCATTACGTGGGAAGGTAGGCTGGAGTATGACCTCACGCAAGAGCTCTAGTGTGGCATCGAGCTTGGTATGCACAATCTGCGCCCACACCTGGCTGGTCTCCAGCCCTGTGCTTGCGCCTTTGCGCGCTCCCAGCGACTCAAATGCTTCATTGAGCGCACGGGCATCATGCTGCTTCGTACCTTGAAAGAGCATATACTCAAAGAGATGCGCCAGGCCCGGCTTATCCGCTGGCTCATGGATAACCGCGGCATCAAACTGAAAGCCCAGCGTGGTCGAGCTCAAGCTGGGCATATACTGCCCAATCAGCTCAATCCCATTGGGCAGCTTATGGAAATAGTAATTCTGGGGTAGCTGTTCACTACTCATATATATCTTTATCCTTTCTGGGCAAGGAATAGCGAAGCGAGCAAAGAGAAACAATGGTTAGTATATCACAACACGGAACAAATAGCGCGCAGAGCTGCGCAAACACCGGCCTTCCCAATGTCTTCTGGCTCTCGCCTCGGCTCGCTGCGCGAGCCTTCGAGTAAAATGATGTGCCTTGACAACGGCTTTGCCGTTATCAAGGCACATTATTTTATCCCTGAGCGCCGCAGGAGCGAAGGCCCTACTTCTGTAAGCGGTTGACCTCGCCAAAGATAACCTGGTCGGTCATTTGCTCAACGGGCGAGAGATCGTCGGTGAAGAAGACATGCGACTGCAACTGCTCGCGCATACTGCCGTAGCGCAGAGCCGTGTTCGCCACCTGCTGAAGCAGGGGATTGGTCAGCTCATTTGTGTTATTGCGGAAGTTCTCGAACTTGGTCGGTGCATTGGTCGCGATAATCAAGCTATTAGAGAAACGCTGGGTATCAACAATGTAGACGTTGGGGAAAACGGTCTTCATATTTTGCGCCATGGCATCAACCATACGATAATCCTCGCTTGTGCGTCCCACATTGATGACCGCTACGCCAGTCGAGGAGAGATGAGAGCGTACTTCGCGGAAGAACTCCGTCGTAACTAGCTGGAAGGGAATATATGGCTGCTGGTAGGCGTCGATGCCAATTACATCATATTTATTCTGTGTGGTGCTCAAGAAATAGCGCCCATCCTGAACCACAACGTGCAAATTGGGCTCATTCATATGAAAGTATTTGCGGCCCATCTCGACAATTTTGCTGTCGATCTCGACGCCATCAATTGGAATGGGGCCATAGGCGGCAGTAAACTCGCGCGCGGAGGTCCCCGCACCCAGGCCGATAATGCCGACCCGCTTGACCTGGTCAGGGGTAAAGGGTGGATTATTGAAGTAGGGGGCCGCCATGAAGTAGTCCCACGGTCCCTGCGTCAGCACCGCATGCGGATTGTAAATGGAGTGAATGCCCAGACCCTCATTGAGCACTAGCTGGGTCTCATCGCCCGCGCGCACCACTTGAATATAATTATATGCCGATTCATGTTCCTCCAGGAGACGCCCCCCATCACCCGTACCACTGGCGGGTTTAATGGAGCCGTGTGTTCCGAGCACTCCTGTCAGTAACCAGACGAGAATCAGTAGCAGCAACAAAAAACGCTTATTACTTTTGGGAAGGCTCGGCTTCCCGCCCGCGAAAAAAAGTAAGCCAATCAGTGAGACGACCAGTAGAAGGCCCGCGAAGATCAGGAAGGTCGCGTATGTGCCATAGGTTGGAATCAAGACCAGGACGGGCAGAAACGTTCCCACAATACTACCCGCAGTCGAAATCGCATAGAGCACACCAGCGATACGTCCAGATGTGCCAACCTGTTCGATACGCAGGCGAATGGCAAAGGGCGAGACACACCCTAGCAGAATCGTGGGCAGAGCGAACAGGAGAATGACCGAGAGCAATGAGCCATAAAAGACACCAATAGAATAGGAGGAGAAGGAGGTCAAGGCCCACTGCAAAATTGGGCGTGAGCATGCAGGAATCGCAGCAATCAGCAGAGCCGCAGCAGCGGTCATACCGTAAAGCACGGATGAGCGGGGATAACGGTCGGCGATACGGCCACCAACATAGTAGCCGACGGTCAGGTACAGCAAAATCAGGCCGATCACGTTTGCCCAGACAAACAGCGACGTCCCAAAGTAAGGAGCCAGCAAGCGCGAAGCCGACAGCTCTACCGCCAGGGAGACGGCACCAGAGACAAATACCAGCAGGATCAAAAACCAATCCTGTACACGCTGTCCATTTCCAGGGGGAGCTGCTTTCTCCACCATGGTTGTGGCACGCGAATCAGACTCAGCAGTAGACGACATAGCGCGACGAACTCTCTTTCTCTTACTTTTTAGGCAGTAATTGACAGGCAACCAGCACAAGCCTGGCAACCGGCAACCAGACTACCCCTACTTTAGCGAGCAAAAGAACCCTTGTCAAATTTTCTCAGCTTCGACTCAGGTTTAGATATTGAGGAGAACGAAGCGTGAGAACACCTCTTGTTGGAGTTCCAACGCCTCCTGGCAGAGGTGCTGATAGTGCTCAGGACCCAGCTTTGCTTCAATAGCGTGGAGAAACTTCTCTAGAGAGACTACCGCTGGATCATGGATGCGCTGACGCAGACTTAGTGCGGCGAGCAGAATGGCAATCCCTTCACGCACCTGCTTCTGCTGATAGAGCAACATACCCAGGTTCGTCAAAATCATCCCTTTATTCAGGGACGAGGACTCGTCAGTTAACTTCAAGGCATCTACATAGTAGTTGCACGCCAGCTCAAAATCCCTGGCAGAATGATAGAGCAAGCCCAGGTTATGATAGATGGCGCACTGCAATTGCTGATCCTGCACCTGCTCGTTAAGCACATGTGCCTGCTCAAAGCTCGCATACGACTGCTCTAAATCGCCATGCAGGCGTAGCATCTCGCCCTGGTTTACCAGGGTCGCGATGGTTCCCTGCTGGTCTCCCATCTGTTTCTGGATCTCCAGCGCCTGGCTAAAGAAGTTTATGCTCTGTTGATAATCGCCCAGGCGCCCATACAGCATACCATTATAACTGGCGACCAGGCCCTGATCCTGGCGTGCAATGACGCCCAGAGGGGGCAGCAGGGTCGTATACAGCCCGATCAGCGTATTCCAGGCCCCGAGTTGCACCATCATCTCATGCAAGTGTTCGGCGAAAATG
The DNA here is from genome assembly GCF_016587415.1 of Ktedonobacter sp. SOSP1-85. Classification (GTDB taxonomy): domain Bacteria; phylum Chloroflexota; class Ktedonobacteria; order Ktedonobacterales; family Ktedonobacteraceae; genus Ktedonobacter. Next base: position 2,703,239 of record NZ_BNJI01000001.1, read on the forward strand.
AGGTCGCACGCACGCTGCCAGCGCCAGGCCAGGCAGTAATGGCGCGCGGCCGCGATAAATGGCTCGACATCACCAAGTATCTGTCGCTGCTCCTGGGGGGGAGCCGTCTCATGAGCCAAATGCAGGTAATAGGCAGCGGCCTGCATGTGCGCCTGCGAGAGGGCCGCCTGCAAGGAGTCGTTCTGCTGAGGGGTATCGTCGAAGTTGGGAGCCAGGCGCAGACCCGTTGCGCTGGTACTGCCAGCCGTGCGCTGCTCGGGAGTATCAAGATAATGCTCCACGCCGTAGTGGCGCAGCAGCGGGTGCAGGATGAAGAGTGGCATATGTTCCGCCGAACGTTCTAAGTTATACGTCCGCTGGACCAGCGAGTACTGCACAAGCATATTTAGCTCATGCTCAAACACAGTCATCGTCTGTCCACCAAAAGCCTTCTCACCCGTAATTGTCGTCAGGATTCCGGACAGAGGCACAGACTCGTGATAGAGACAGAGCGCGTGCATAAGTTGAGCTTGAATGGGATTGAGAAAGTGGTACACGGCGGCACACAGGTGCGAGGTCACATCTCCCGCCCACATAGGCTGATAATCGTCTGAGTTCAGGAAATAGCTCAGCGATATACCACTCAGGTTGAGCAAGGCGCCAAAGAGGGCCAGGGCAAACACATGGCCACTACAGCGCTGCCAGACCAGGGAGAGCTCTTCAGGAGAGCCACGCACCCCCCGCTGTTGCAACAGGGCTATTCCCTCCGGGATGCTGATACGCGAGATCAGGCAGGAGCGTACGCGTGTATTCTCGGCATATTCATCAAAAGGTGAGCTATAGCTCGTCAGCAGCAGGCGACTGGCGCCAAGGTCCTGCTGCAAGAGAGCGAGAAAGAGGGGAAGCGCGCCCCGAGCCGCCACCCCCGGCTGAATATCGTCGGGGTAGAGTAGCGCCTCAAACTGGTCGAGCACAACGAGAGCATTCTTGCGCGGATCGCGCAAGGCATCCAATAAACACTGCATCTGTTGCTCTGGTTTGAGCAGAAAGAGGCCAGGGTCACCTGCATCGATACCATTCAATATTGCCGCGAGCATATCTGGGACCGTGGTGTAGGGGCTAATCTCAAGCCAGACCAGGCGCGAGGGCGCGGGCTGACCAGCATTACGCGCTTGCAGCAGACGCTGAAAAAGAAGGGCAGCCAGGGTAGACTTCCCTGCTCCAGGATTACCAGTCACGATCACAGAACTCGTGTTTGGATCCATCAACATACGCTGAAGAGTCGTTACTTCATCAACGCGCTGCATGATATGCTGTGCGTCTGTGGGAGGCGGCATGGTTGCGTTAATGCCAAAGGGCAACTGGGATGGCTGATGCTGCCGCATGGCCGCGAAATCACGCGGAGTATGGGGGGTGGCAGATGGCGCAATCTGGCCCGGGGGCAGTTGCAACGAATACTCATTATTCACGGGCGGCTCCATAAAAATAGGTGACGCTTCCTCCCACGCTAGAAACGACAAAATACTAATGATGAGTCAAATGCAAATATAGCATAACCCTATCAACGGATAAGAGTGATAAAATAGCCTGAATATGCTACTATAAGAGAGTCTTTCTTGCATGTCAGAAGTGGCACACGGGAAAACAGGACTGTACATACCGCCACAACATGACCTTAGCGACGCTAAACACAACAAGATACATACCATAATACAAGGGTAAACGCTATCTAGCAAGAGTTGTAGTAGAGGGGTAAGACTTGTTACGCATCATCTATATGGGAACACCACAATTTGCTGTCCCTGCCCTGGAAGCCTTAATCCAGCATTCAAAGCCAGGAGCACTTCTCCCTGAAGGTTACGAGATCGTGACCGTTATCACCCGGCCTGATAAACCAGCCGGGCGCGGGCGCGGCATCGTCTACTCCCCCGTAAAACAGACCGCCGTAGAGCATGACCTGCCCGTATGGCAGCCAGGCTCTTTTAAGAAGGCTGAAAATAGTGAGGCGCTCGCCGCTTACAAGGCCGATCTCTACATTGTGGCCGCCTTCGGGCAGATTCTACCACAAAATGTGCTGGATCAGCCACGCTATGGAACGCTCAACGTCCATGCCTCGCTCCTCCCCAAGTATCGAGGAGCCGACCCTATCGCTGAATGTATCCTCCAGGGCGATGCTGAAAGCGGCGTCTCTATTATGCTCCTGGACGCGGGTATCGATACCGGCCCCGTCCTGCTCAGGCGCACGCTGACCCTGGCTGAAGACGAGACCACGGGAACACTCACCCCCAGACTCGCAGACCTGGGGGCAGAGGCGCTTTTAGAGGCCCTTCCGCTCTGGATTCAGGGAAAAATCACGCCTGAGCCCCAGGATGAGGAGCACGCGACGCATACGCGTATGCTGAAGAAAGAGGATGGCCGTATCCAGTGGGAACGCTCGGCGGGCGCCATCTCACGCCAGGTTCGCGCCTACCAGCCATGGCCCAGCGCCTACACCACGTGGAAAGGCAAGCTGCTCAAGATTCTGGCAGCCCGCCCCCTGGATCGCCAGCCCGCTACAGCAGTCGCGCCGGGTACCGCCCTCGTTCGCGAGCATGCCGGACAGAAGGTACTAGTGGTCGCGACCGGCTCGGGCCTCTTACAGGTACAACGCCTACAGCTAGAGGGAAAAAAGGCCATGACCACTGAAGAATTTCTCCGTGGCTATAGCCAGATCTCAGAACAGCCACTCGGCAACTAGAGTGGGACGACGCTGCTAAAGCACGCGTCTACATATCAAGGCGCGATATGTAGACGCGTGCTTTAGCAGCGTCGTGCAGCTTTAATCCTTTTTTATGCCCGCCCTGGCAGAACGGTAAAGAACAGGATCAGCATAATGAGGCCAGCTCCCATGCAGTAATAGGCAAAGGGATCAAGACGGCCAGTCTCAAAGTACTTGAGCAGGAACCTGGTGCTCACGAAGGCCGCGATCCCAGAGAGGACCGCGCCAAAGAGCACCATCAGCAGTGTCGAGACGGGCAGGTGCAGCAGTTTGGGCACCTCCAGGACCGAGGCCGCCAGAATGACTGGTGTCCCCAACAAGAAGGAGAAGCGCGCGGCATCCTCATGCGTTAGGCGCACAGAGAGGCCCCCCACAATCGTCATGCCAGAGCGCGAAAAGCCTGGAATCAAGGCCAGGGCCTGCGCAGCTCCGACCGCCAGGGCCTCTTTGAAGGAGAGCGAGTCCAGGTGGCGAAACTGCTTCTCGCGCTCGCGTGGCGGCAAGGCGGAAAACGTTGCAGCAGATCTGCGCCGCATGGCCTCGCCCAGGAACAGAACCGCGCCATTGAGTACCAGAAACGCAGCGGCGAGCAGGGGCGAGGCAAAAACACGCTTGAGTGTATGTTCCAGCAGGAGACCCAGGAGGCCAGCGGGAATGGTACCAACAATGATCAGCCAGCTTACCCACTCCGGTGTGCCTTTACGCACACTCTTCCAGTCTTTGGCTGTCACCACCAGCGTCCTGCCCACCTGCAACCAGTCGCGCCAGAAATAGAGTAAGAGAGCAATACTTGTTCCCAGGTGAAGCGCCGTGATCAAAGGGACAAAACAGCTCTCACCACCACATGCCGTGTCGGTCGTCATATTGCCCCAGCCCAGCAGGCCCGGCACAAGAACTGTATGCCCCAGACTGCTAATCGGAAATAACTCAGTAACGCCTTGCAATAGCGCCAGAACAATTGTCTGCCAGATTGTTATATTCATAAATAACTATATCTCTCTCATTGTTGTAATTGTAAACACATTCGCCGCATTGTAGAGTCCAAGTTAACTTGGGCTTCTCATCTGGGAAGATGCTGTATACCCGGTAGGGACCAGCCTTGGGAAGCGCCTCACGTGAGGGCTTCCTCTCTTTCGGCGACTTATCTGGACAAAGTTTCCCAGTGAAACTGAGAGGCCATGTTAGTATGGCCTCTTCAGCTTAGCCGCCATATTGGGACTCCAGTTGCTGGAACTCCGCGTATGTCTTCGCAAAATGCGATTTGCCATCTTTATCCGCGATAAAGTAGTAATAGTCGGTCTGTTTGGGATTGGCAACGGCCTTCATACTGGCCAGGCCAGGGCTACAAATGGGCGTGGGAGGCAGGCCCGCCGTATTATAGGTATTGTACGGGCTATTAGAGGCTGTATCTCCTCCGACTGTATTGAGCGGTAGCCAGTACTTTGCAGGCGTTTGATCACTATCACGGGCGTACTGAACCGTGGGATCGGCCTGTAGCTTCCCATTGGTCTCGTCATTAGGCCGGTAGATGCGGTTCCAGTAGACGCTGCCTACATCCTCGCGATCAGAGGCATGGCCCGTCTCGCGTTCGACGACAGCGGCCAGATTGACCATATCATACAGACTCATCTTATGCTGCTGAGCCAGCGCCTCCAGGTTATTCTGTTTTACGACGTCGTTCATAGTTGTCAGCATCAAGCCGATAGCGTCGCCCGCATCAGATTTAAGGTCGACCTGGTAGCTGGCAGGAAAGAGGAAGCCCTCCATCCCTTTCCCGTTCGGAATCGATTTTAAGATGGGGTACTTATCCCGCGCAGACATTTTGTACTTGCCCTGCACATAGGCATCAAAGGCGTTGATGTCTCTAGCATACTTCAGGAAGTCGTCCTTCTTAAAATTCGAGAGCGCGGGTTGCGATTGCGCATAGGCATTGGCGACCTGTTCGAGACGCCAGCCCTCAGGCACCACGACCGCGACAGCATCCGGCTGAGCCCGCAAGAGTTGGTTGATAATCGAGTCTACCGTCATATCAGGTGTCAGCTTTTTATACACACCCGCCTGCAACTGATTATCCAGGCCACGCACACGCGCCCAGATGCGAAAGACGAGCGCATTGCGAATCAAACCCTTGTTTTGCAGGTCGTTGGCGATTTCAGCCGTGCTCTCGCCCGGGCGAATTTCCAGGGCCACCGTTTTGTTATTCTTGGAGTCTGCCGGTTGAAAAACAGAGGTAAAAGTATTCCATGCCACAAGACTAACGACAAATATCACCACCGCAACCATCAGCACTGAGATAAGACCAGCACGTGATTTCTTCGGTCGTTTCATCATTCGTATTCCTCTTTTGTGCTACTCCTTTGTGCATCCAGGTACTCCTGGAGAAATACGGCCGCCGCCAGGGCATCAATCTCATGTCCTGGACGTCGACGTTTCCCCTGAGAGCGCTGGCGCCCGCTGGTATGCTTCGACTTTCTTCCCCCCTGCTGTGTGCGTAGGCGTTCGGCCTCTACCGTTGAGAGGCGCTCATCCCAGAAGGTCACCGGAACGGCGATATGGGCTTTTAAACGCTCTACAAAGGCCATGATTCGCTCACCCTGGGCATGTATCTGACCATCCAGGCTTACCGGTAGTCCGACTACCAGGCCCTCTGCATCGGTCTCTGCGATCAGTCGCTCAATCGCATCCCAGATCTGCGCCTCATCCCGAGTAACATATATAGTGGTATACGGTGAAGCCAGAAAACCAGTTGCGTCACACGCTGCAACTCCTATTCTGGCCTCGCCTACGTCTAATGCGAGCAATCTCCCCATGAACGTCCCCTTCCCAAAAATTGTACGAACACCACCACCCTACCAGACCCTCTTTATTGCATTCTAGCGAACCTGGCTTCGCTTTGTCTACTTTCACCCAAGATTTACCACCAGGGAACTCGCAAAAGTCATCTCTTCACTTCCACCTCAGCTCGCTGCGCGAGCCTTTGAGGTAAGGAGGTCATACGAAAAATGCCGGGCTAGCTTTGACTGGCCCGGCAGAGATGGTGCAGCTATTAGCCTTGAACATGTGATCAGGAGTTTGCTGGCACCAGGTGGACATGAATATTTGGCTGCCAGAACGTCACCCAGAAGACAAACGATGGTGTGGAGGAGATCTGGACCTCTTTTACATTGTAGGATTGATAGCTATGCAGCACCTCGGCACGCGCGTTGGTCGCCGATTTCCCCAGCACCAGGTGCTGTACATTCTCAGGTTTGATTGAGGGCGTGGTGTTTACCTGGGCGGTAAAGTTGAGCGTCAGGTGCTCTCCTGTGCCACTTGTCGAGAGCTTTTGAATTTGAATGGAGGGGGCCGCATCGGCAGTCACGATGTAGTCCTTAAAGTTCTGCTCCTGCTGCAAGGCCACATTCAGTGGATTGACACTTGCCTTCTGGATATCGCTACCAGAGATAAGCAGTGCCGTCAAGGTCACATGCAGATTCGCGGTAAAAGAGTTATTATCTACCACCTGGTCAACTTTGGGGGCTTCGGTTAAGGTGCTCTGGAGATCAGGCTTCCCCACGACATCCTGTGGCGACTTCTTCTGCTGCGTCAACCAGTTCTGGATATCCGCGCTCAAGGCATCCTGTAGCTTCTGCTTCAGAGCATCCAAGTCTCCCTGAGTGACCACGGTAGCCTTGCCAGCCCCGCCACCCGTCATGCGGTCCGCGTTGGTAAAAGTTAGCTTTACCTGGTCAGGCGAGGAGAGATAACTCGCCCGGGCGATCTCGCTCTTGCTATTATCGGGGAGTATGGTAATGGTCTTAGCGCCCACATTCCCGCTCGTCCCAGGCTTCTGCGCCTGCACAGGTACATCCACAGGGTTCGCGCCACCACCTTGAGGCGTAACCACAGCCTCCGCGGTTGTCACAAACTGAATGCCATCACTCTGCGTCTCTAATACCGTCCCGGAGGGAATGGTAATATTAGCGCTCCCATTATTGGTAAATGTGATGCTGCCGGTGGCCACCTGATTATCAATAAGCTTCTGGCCGGTTGCCGTGCCAATACCATTCTGTGTGAAGTCCCGTGAGAGTCGCTGTGCCGGAACACTTGCGCTCGTGGCTTGCGCGAGGCGTGGGCCAACCACACCCGGACCATTGGGAACCGCGGCCAGTGTGAGCGCATGGCTATAACTACGTCCCGCAAAGGTAATCGTCACATCTGTGCTCGGCACAAAAAAGGCCAGCAAACCAACCACTAGAAACGCCAGTAAGATACCGGCTGCTACCAGGAAGCCTCCCCTGGCTCCGCGCCTACGCTCCTGATAAGAGCGGCGGCTGACACGGCTATGAGGTGCCTGCCTGGATGGTCGCTGTGACGCCTGGCTGCTACGCGAAGCTGGTTTTACCTGATTGGGATGCTCCTGTATCCCGCTCGCGGGCCGTACCGCGCGCGAATGCACTGGGGTCAACTCGCGGCTTAAACGCTGAGCGGGCGCCTGGGCGGCGGGACGTGGTGGCATAATTTGTGTTGGCTGTTCCTCCACATCCGGCACCTCATACTCATCCTGGTCCTCCTCCAGAGGGGTTCGGCCGGGCATAGGGCGCTTTGAGTTTTTCTGCAATGGCAGCGAACGTCGATCACGCCGCGCCGCGGGCAGCGAAGGAGGCGTAAGCTCATCAATCTCGTCATCCGACTCCATCTCCTGCTGGCGGGCAGGCGGAAAGGCGTCATCACTGCCCATGTCACCCAGGTCTTCAATCTCGCCATCCACGATAATACCGGGCTGGGTCGATGGCCCACCATGTACAGGAGTCTCGGGAATGGGATGCATTCCACTCTCAAGCTGATCTATCGTTACCGCGCCTCGTTGCTCGGCACGTGGTGGCGGCGGTAACTCATCATCAAAATACGCGAAGGGATCGGAGAGAATGGCATCCGCGACCGTTGGCGAGAGAGGGGGTGTTGTATAGCTCGGCTTCGCCTCATCGGGGGTGCGCGGCGAGGCGGCTAGCCTGGCGTTGCTCTCGGACTCCTTTGCCTGTGCACGTGGTTGCTCTTGCATGGCGGATCGCCGAATACTCTGAGCCTGGTTATAGTCTTCGAGTAGCAGATCGGCCTCGTCATCATCCAGTTCCTGGGGAGGCAGCGAGTGAATTGAAGGGCGGCTCTGCCCCTCATAGGCATAGGGTGCCTCGAACTTACGCGCAGGCGACTCCTCAACTGGACGCTTCTGTTCTTCAAAGCTTCCATCAAATTGGGAGTGCTTGCTGGGTAGCTCTTTCTGGCCTGGCTCAAAGGTTTCGGAGACTGGCTGAATATAAGGAGAGGGAGAGAGTGGCAGAGGAGAGGGGGGAGCAGACCTCCAGCGTTCGGACGAACGTTCTAACTGACGAGACCGGCGAGGCCCCAGGCTACGTCCCTCAGGGGACTTACGAGAAGTGCCTCGTCCTCGACCGCCCGGGGCCGAGCGCCCCGGGCGACTATTCTGGCGAGGATCGCTGGGCTGGGCCTCGAGTGATTGGGCCACCTTAAACTTCACCGCCTGGGCCACCGAACGCACCTGGGGATCAGAGCTTACAATGACCACGTCCTTCCCCATCTCCCGTGCTCGTGCATGCAGTAACTTCCAGGCCACATGACTACGCAACTGCGTCTGCGCCGGTATTACCATGGTCACATGCCGCGATTCAACACGCTGTAGGCGCTCACGTACACTGGTTAAATCGTCTTCAGGACCAATATAAATTGTTTGCTCATCACTCATAAGCCCAGATTCTCCCCATCAATAACGGATCCACACGAATTTCGGGCTGTGCAGCTTAATTATAGCGTAGTATCACATCCCTGTGTCTCTCATATAATAACGTATGATAGTGCTAGTTCCGCTCTCCCGACACATTTTCTGCCTATTTTCAAGTATCTTCTGATCCGAAAACCCTGAGCGCGAAGCGCTAGACACACAAGTGGCGTTGGGTTTCGGAATAAGATTATTCTGATCCGAAAACCCTGAGCGCGAAGCGCTAGACACACAAGTGGCGTTGGGTTTCGGAATAAGATCTATATGCTAGAGAATATGTATCACATGCGCATCGTGTCTAGAACATGATACAGGGTTTGTTCGAGCATTGAATCATCGTTCTCTAATTCAACGGCCTGGTATGCCAGAGCCATAGGCGTAATATCCTGGGCGCTACGCAACATACTCTCGGGATCAGTAATATGTCCCACCATCTCTGGTTGCACAGTGCGAATGATTGGATGCCGCGAGAAGGGCAGGCGCTCTATCCAGGGAAAGGCTTCAAGCTTCTGAAACAGATCTAAAAGCCCCGAGCCACCACCGACGACATAAATGGCTGGTGGCAATAACTCCTCCTTGGCAAGCTCTTCGAGCAAGAGTTCGACGCTATCCATCCAGGTCTGACAATCGGGTTCGAGAATAGCCCGCATCTCCTCATAGGCCTCGCCTGTAATCTCTCCCCGGCTATAACTCAATTTCAGGCGCTCGGCCTCGCGAATCGAGATGCTTTTACTTGTGGCAATGCGACGCGTAAACGAGCGCCCCCCCAGGGCAAACATACGCGTCTCCTCGATGCCTCCCTGCCGTACCAGGGCGATATCGGTCGTACCACCGCCAATATCAATAAAGATGGCGCCGCTATCCGCTCCAGCATTAGTGCTCAAACAACGTGCCAGGGCATAGGGTTCAGCCACAATCGCCAGCAGGGTAAGATCCAGCCCCTGGGCCACCGCCTCCAGCGCGCCCAATTGCATTAGTGGCGCAAAGGCGCTAAAGAGCGTCAGCGAGAAGTAGCGACCGGGAAAGCCAATAGGATTGGACACGGCCTGCCCATCAATACGCACCGAGACAACGGCGGTATTGGTTAGACGAACCTCGATATTATGGTAACCCGTTTCCGCGGCAATACGCTCCTTGGCGCTCTTCAATAATTTATTCTGCGCACTAGCCATTAGCGCTTCCAGCTCATCCGCTGTGATCGGACGCGCCGGTTGCTGCCGATTTTTACTGACCGTTGTCGAGCTACCCTTGACCAGTTCGCCTGCGATACCAATGATCGCGGAAGGCGCGATAACCCCCCCTGCTGCTTGCTCTGCCTTGAGCAGAGCCTTGTTACAGTTGGCGATAACACCGGGAATATCGGTCACAATACCATCCGACATATGTGTATAGCTTTGAGGATGGTGTCCCACGCCTAGAACCTCAGCGCTATCCCCATGGACCTCGATAATCATAGCCTTGGCATAGGCGGTACCAATATCTAGCGCTGTAAAGAGCTGACGCTCAGAGCTCGAACCCACAGGCTCGAGTTCAACCTCATACTCTTCTTCATCTAGTTCGGGATAATACCCATTCTCTTCGTGTCCTCTGCCAAACAAATTGCGCAGACGTTGAAAGAGATTCATATGCGTGTCTTCCCTGATTTCATTCTTTCTTTGTTTCACAGGTGATGGGGTCCACCTACATTCGCCAGAAACAGCGCGCTGACTACCGCTCTCATCGCTATATACGCTCAGAGTGTCATGCACCGCCGCCTCAAAAACGAAAGTGCATGACGTGTACGTTATAACACAAAGAACGTACTTCTGGCAAAGTTACTACCTCTCGAAAACCTGAGCGCGCAGCGCTAGCTACGACAGTGGCGCCGCGCCCCCGAATGGGAATTGGTTTTCGTATAAGGAGCTACTGTAGATTCTCTCGCACGAACTGCGTTACCAACTCTAAAGCGGCGCCCAACTCAGCCTTGTTCTTGCCACCACCCTGCGCGACGTCTGGGCGACCACCGCCCTTGCCGCCGAGCTTCTGGCCGACGGCAGCGGCGATTTTCCCAGCGTGCAGGCCACGCTTCGTCAAGGATGGCTCGACATTTACCTGAAGAGCGATGCGCTCCTCCAGGGGGGCGGCAAGAACCACCACGTGTGGCTGCTTTAATTTTGAACGCATCATCTCGCCCATTTCGCGCAAGACTTTGTCGTCAGGCACATCCACGCTGGTCGCGATGATGGTTACACCGGACAGCTCCTGCCCCTGTGAGACCAGGGTTTCCACCTGGCGTACCGCGTTCTCGCGCTGGAACTGTGCTACCTGCTTACGCAACGTGCTCAGCTCAGACTGCATCTGCTCCACGCGCGCTTCAAGCGTGTCGGTCTGTACCTGCAAGCGGGCGGCGAGCGAGTCAATCAGGGCGCTGCGACGGCGCAGATAGGCTTCGGCAGCCCGCCCGGTTAAGGCTTCAATACGGCGGATGCCAGCGGCAACGCTCGTCTCCTGCACGGTCAGGTAGAGGCCAATCTGGCCTGTTGAGGCGCAATGCGTACCACCACACAGTTCGGTACTACTGCCCATAGAGACGACACGCACGAGGTCATCGTACTTCTCGCCGAAGAGCGCCATCGCGCCTGTGGCAAGTGCCTCTTGTATAGGCATGATAGTAGTATCAACGGGATAATCGGCACGAATCCAACGATTCACCTGCGCATCGATCTGGGCAAGCTCATCTGTAGTCAATCCACGCTGGCTGCTGAAGTCGAAGCGCAAGCGCTCAGGTTCCACCAGCGATCCCCGCTGCTCCACCTGTGTCCCAAGTAAATCACGTAACGCCTTATGTAAAAGATGCGTGGCGCTGTGATTACGCATGGTATCTTCACGGCGCTGGCTAATCACCTCGGCCTGAACGCTATCACCGACGCGCAGGTAGCCCTCGGCGATTTCTCCATAATGCACATAGAGTCCTTTTACCGGGCGGCGTGTATCGTGTACTTTAAACACGCCCGCCTGGGCCAGAAGGTCTCCACGATCACCAATTTGACCACCGCTCTCGGCATAGAAGGGGGTCGCATCCAGGATCGCCAGGGCTTGCTGAGGCGCGCTAATGCTCTCGACCTCTTTGCCATCCACAAACAAGGCTACCACCTTACCCGTGCCGGTGATGCCCTGGTAGCCAGTGAACTTCGTCGGACCAACGCGCTGGAGCACCTCGTCGAGGTTGGTCTCGTGGTCGGCCTGCGCGAAGTTGCTAGCTGCGCGGCTGCGCTCCTGCTGCTGCTGCATGGCCTGCTCAAAGCCTGCTGCATCAATGGTAAAACCCTGCTCAGAGGCGATCTCCTGCGTCAGCTCGACCGGGAAACCGTGGCTATCATAGAGCTTGAAGACTTCGTTGCCTGGAATGACCGAGATCTCTTTTTGGCGCAGGTCGCTCAAGAGGCTCGTCAGCAACTGCAAGCCCGTGTTGAGGGTCTGGCTAAACTTTTTCTCCTCCAGGCTCAACACGTCGACAATGCGGTCGCGCTGCGTACGCAGTTCGGTGTAGTAGTCACCCATGAGCCTAATAACGGTGTCCGCGGCAATGGAGAGGAAGGGCTGATCCAATCCTAGCAGCTTGCCATGGCGCACCGCGCGGCGCAAGACGCGGCGGAAGATATAGCCACGCCCCTCGTTGCTGGGCAGCACGCCATCGGCAGCCAGGAAGACCAGGGCACGCGCATGATCGGCGATGACGCGCAATGAGGTATCGACGCGCGTCTCCTGCCCATAGATCTTGCCTGTAAGCTGGGCAAAGTGATCGATAATGGCGCGGAAGATGTCGGTATCAAAGACCGACTCTTTCCCCTGCACAACCATTGAGAGGCGCTCCAGACCCATTCCAGTATCGATATTAGTCTTGGGCAGCGGCGTGCGGACCCCATCGCGATCCTGGAAAAACTGCATAAAGACCAGGTTCCAGATCTCAAGGAAACGCTCGCAATCACAGCCCGGTTTACAATCGGCACGTCCACAGCCATGCTCAACGCCACGGTCGTAGTAGATCTCAGAGTCTGGGCCACACGGACCCGACGCTCCTGGAGGACCCCACCAGTTATCCTCCAGGCGTACAATAGCCTCATCAGGATAACCTGCGATCTCACTCCAGTAGCGTGGTGCCTCGTCATCCTCTGGATGGACCGTTGGATGCAGGCGCTGGGCGGGCAACTTGATTACCTGAGTCAGGAACTCCCAGGCGAAAGTGATGGCCTCGCGCTTGAAGTAATCGCCAACCGAGAAGTTACCCAACATCTCGAAGAAGGTCAACGTGCGCTCGTTGCCCACGATATCGATATCAGTTGTGCGGAAACACTTCTGAGACGAGGTCAGGCGCGATCCTGGAGGCGTCTCGCGCCCCAGGAAGTAGGGGATCATCTGCTGCATGCCCGCGGTAGTCAGCATCACCGTCGGATCATTGCGTGGAACCAGGGATGAGCTGGGCACCTTGACGTGGCCTTTGCTCGCGAAGTAATCTAAAAAACGCGCACGAATTTCCGTGCTGGTAAGAGCGATCTCTACAGACACAACAACCTCCTCAGCGTATGGGAGCGTCTCTTGCGATAAAGACACGTAGAGCGTATGGTTTCAGGTGGCCTGGAATGCCCAGGCGGGGCGTCATTACCGTTACCATAATATTACAGTATAAGATGCGCCAACCTGTATTCGTTTCTGCACACAAAGAGACAGACGCAATAGATAAGAGCCGGTTTTATCATCAAAATGCTGTTAACAACAACATTTGTGTGAGTGTTTGTTAGTATACAATGAAACACAAAAGCTGCATATGACCTTACGTTCCACCTTTTCATCTGTTTCTTAAAAAGGCGTATATATGCATGCGCATTATATCAAAGGAGAAGAAGCATCGCAATGGACACAGCAAGCTCCCAGCAGCGACAACGGCCGCTCTACATTACGCTGCCACAGCGAACATTAATCGTGCTCTGTGGCCCGGCTGGTGCCGGAAAAAGCACCTTTGCGCGCAACCTCGTTCACGCTAACCAGCATGCGGGCTTCGCGCCAACCATGATTATTTCATCTGACTATTGCCGCAGCGTAATCTTCGATGACGAGGCCAGCCAGCAGGCCAATCGTGAAGCCTTCGATCTCTTTCATTTTATTATCGCCAAACGTATGCGACAAAACCGCACGACTATCGCCGATAGCACGGCCATTTCCTGGGACGCCCGGCGCAACCTGCTTGAACTGGCGCACCGCTACAACTATCATACCTGTCTCTTCGTCTTCAATATCACACCCGACATCTGCCTACGCCATGAACAACAACGGCAGCGACGCGTGGGAGCCGACGTGATCAACTATCACTTTGGCCAGTTACAACAGATACTACTCAACAGTCCCCAGGAAGGCTGGGACCAGATATACCAGCTTGACGAGGAGGATATCGATCACTCAGCAGCTAATATCCAGCTTCATGTTCTCCCTTTCACGCCCTCACCTGAGGTCTAAGTCTGTATTCTCTTGTTGCGCGTGCTATGTATAGGAAACCTATGGTACAATATAAGTGAGAGCATCCAGCATTATTATTTTCTGACTGCAGGCAGAAGTGTGAGCAAGAAGCATGTTTCGTCGTAACTATCGGGAAGCCTATGAGCGCATGCGCAACACCCCACATTTCAACCAGAATACATACAACGCCTCCACCACAGAGCCGTGGTGGCCTGATTCGACTGCTCCAGTGCCTCCACAGTATCTCTCCAACCTGCCGTGGCACCGGCGTGCCCTCTACAGCATAGGGCGCTTCTGTGCCGCCCTCATTCGCAAGCTCAACCAGTTGCTTGGCTTCCTGCTCTGGATGTTGACGCTGCTCCTGGCTGCGCGCTTCCTCTTCACCCTCTTTGGACTAACCCATAGCCTCTTCTCACAGTGGATCTTCGCCGCCAGCTCACCCTTTATGTTCCCCTTCGAACGCTTCATGCCTATCTCACACTACAGCGGCTACGCCATCGATGGCTCCATCCTGGTCGCCATCTTTATCTACTGGCTCGGTGTCTTCCTGGTGCGTCGCTTCCTCAAACTCCTGGTCACACGCCCTGCATAGCACACAAGAACGTTTAAGGGGTCCCACTCCTCAGACTTGTCGCCTTATAACTTGCTATAATGGGAGAGATAATTTACACAGATTCTCTGACCAAAGACCTGAGAGGAAGGGCCTTTACCGCATGAGCAAGCCGGGCATCTGGCAACGACCGGAACTACAATTCCCCCCTGACTTTGATAGCATCTTTTTCGATGTCGATGGCATCCTAATTCATACACTCGAATCGTTCCATGCCACAGATATCGCCACCGCCGAATACATAGTCGGCACGCTGCATGGACTGGACTGGGGTCAGCATAAAGGGAAAGCCCTGCTGACCTCCATGGATGTGGATATCTTCAAGCAGGCAGGTGGCTATAACAATGACTGGGATATGTGCTACCTGCTCGCTTCGCTCTACACGGCGAAGTTGCGCGAATGGCGAGGCACCGAGCTGGCCGAACGCAGCAATGCACAATGGGCCGCCCTCTCACGCGAGGCCAACCTGCGTGGACACGGAGGACGCACCTGGGTTGAGGAGACCATTCCCGCCAGCGCACGCGCCGACTATGCAATTATTGGCGACATTTATCACGAATACTATTGGGGCGGCGAGGGCATGCGTAGATATTACGGCCAGGAGATGCGCTACCTCCCCAGTGACTTCGCGGGACTCTACCACCGGGAGCATATGCTCTACCAGCCCGATTTCTTTCAACGCCTGCGCGCCGCTGGTATAAAGCATATGGGCATGATCACCGGGCGCGTTGGACCTGAGGTGGAAAGTGCGCTTGAGCGCATGGAGGCCTATAGCGGTGAGCGCTGGTGGGAGGTCGTTATTCCGGCGGATATCTGCCCCAAGCCTAATCCCCAGGCCCTGCGTATGGCCATTGAGCGCACGCGCGCACGCGCTGGCCTCTTTATCGGCGATACCGCCGACGACCATGACTTCGTGCGCAAGTACATGCAGGGCCGAGCACCCGGCGAACCCATAATCATTGGCGCGATGAGCGTCAATCCCGCCGAGGTCGACCTCTACAAACAGCGTGGCGCGGAGATCATCGTCCCCTCAGTCGAGGACCTGCTGGATATCCTCCCCGAAACCGTGAAATAAGATTATGTAGTTTGTGTATATTATTGCACACAGCAGGTAATCATAGTGATTTCTGGGCGGCAGTTCAGACGCACCTGGGGTGGCTTCATCCCCAGACCACGCGTGGTATATTGCCACATCTCGCCCACGCGGTAGAGGCCACAGGAGTACTTGCGGCCCAACGGCGGCAGCCTGAGCGCGCCCAACCATGGAAGGCGTACCTGCCCGCCATGCGAATGACCCGAGAGTTGGAGATCAAAACGTTGCGTTTTGGCAGCCACATCGGCGAAGTCTGGCTCATGCACAAGTAGGATAGCCGCGCCCTGTTCAGGTATCTTGCGTACGACAGCCTGAAACTTCTCCTGGTAGGAGACAGTGCGCGGCACAGAAGGCACCTTCCGTTGCTGAAAGAGATCCGCCAGCCCGACGATATGCAGCATCTGGCCCGCCTGCTCAAGCGAGAATACCATCTCGGTAGCGTCATGAATACCATACTCCGTGAAGAGGGCACGTAAATACGTGGGACCCTGTGTTCCCACCCGGTGATCATGATTGCCCAGGACCGCGAAGACGCCATCGCGCGCCTGGAGAAAACGCAGCGCTTTCAACGCCTCCAGAGCAGGCGGCTCGTATACCGAGAGAAAGTCGCCTGTAATGACCACGATATCGGGGTGCTGCTGGTTAACCGTCTGCACAATCTCTTGCAAGCGCGCATAATCCATCCAGGTAGTATCGGCATGGATATCGCTAATGTGAGCTATCCGGTAACCAGCAAAAGCGCTGTCCAGGCGTGGCAACGCCAGCGAGAACTCGTTTACCTCCAGCCAGGATGGCTCAATGCGACGCGCATAATAGTTCATGCCACCAATAGCTCCCAGAGCTCCAACCAGAACCGCACCCGCCGCTTTCCATTCCATGTTTTCTGTCTTCCTTTTCCTTGGCTGCCTGCTATGCTCTTCATACAGGCTCCTGGCCCACTTTGCATTCAGTGGATATTATAGCGCTGCCTGACGCTGAGAGAAAAGGCCCGACGCTGCTAAAGCACGCGTCTACATATCGCGCCTTGATATGTAGACGCGTGCTTTAGCAGCGTCGGGCCACCTCACGGCTTTCTATATACTAAGAAAAACAGGCGCTACTCGCTCCACGGACTCAACTTCAACCGCTGCACTTGTCTTGAATATCGATAAAGGAGCTTGCAGTAATGGCCAGAACCGCGATCATTACAGGCGGTACCAAAGGGCTAGGGAAGGCGATTGCATTGCAGATGGCACGTGAAGGACTTCACCTGGTACTTAGCTATCACTCAGATGACGTGGCGGCTCAGGAAACCTACCAGGAATGCCATGTGCTTACCCCACAGGTGCTGGTAATACGTTCCAATGTCGCCAATACCCACGATGTTGAGAATCTTTTTCATGTCGCCAGCAGCCAGCTTGGAAGCATCGATGTCCTGATCAATAACGCGGGACTGAATATCGATAAACCAGTGCTGGAGTTAAGCGAAGAGGACTGGGATCGTGTCGTAGATACTAACATGAAGGGGACCTTTCTCTGCTCCCAATGCGCCGCGCGCTACATGCTCCAGCAGGAAGCAGGTGGCTACATTATTAACCTGGGAGCCACAACAGGCATCACGGGACGAAAAAATGGCCTGAACTATTGCGCCTCCAAGGCTGGTATCCTGACGATGACCAAATGCCTGGCTCTGGAACTGGCGCCAAAGATTCACGTCAACTGCATCCTGCCTGGCTTCATCCAGACCCAGGAGGTTGAGGAGCGCTATGGGACGAGGGATCCTCAACGCCTCAAAGAGATTGAGCAGAGCATCCCCCTTAACCGCATCGGCCAACCTGAAGAGATAGCCCGGGCCGTTGATTTTCTGCTCTCACCTGGCGCCGACTTTATTCACGGGCAGAAGCTCATCGTAGATGGCGGAGGATTTATGTACTAAGAAAATAGTGTTGAGCCTGGCGGGCACAGCTCGCCAGGCTCAACACTATTTTCTTAGTACACTATAGTTCAGCCTGGCGCTGCTGAGCGTCATCAATCAGGCCCACCAGGTACTGGAGCTTCTTGATCGTATGCTCAACATTGCGCTTGTTGCGCTCGTAGCCATCGGGGGCCAGTTGCTTAAACCAGGTCTGAATATCCTCTTCGGAGATGTCAAACCACTTAGCATCAGCTTGCAAACGCAGATAGACACGCATCTGCGGGTCCTGCTTCTTACGCACCGGGGCCTGGGGCGCCTCGCCTGCGCTCTCGCGCTCATCGGCCTCGACTGCCGCCGCAAGCTCAGTCTCGGGATGCAACTCATTGTAGAGCGCCTGTATGTCTGCCGCGCGGAAGAAGGACTCGCGTCCCACGCCTCGCTTTGGCTTGATACGCCCATCCTTGATCCACTGTTCCAGGGTAATACGATCAATCCCCAGCATACGCGCCGCCTCGCCCGCATCGATAAAGGCAAAACGCCCACCGGGACCTCCCGGCCCTCCAGGTTTATTTAGCATAGCTCTTTATTCCTCCATAGTATCTGCAAATCATGAATTTTATGGCTTCTCTCCCCAATTATAGCGCACACCACGACCCAGAGAACCTGTCCAATCGGGCAGGCACCTTATAATAATATATACATTTGTAACACAAGAGAGAATAAAATAAGCTAAATTGTAAACCAAAAGTAATTTACCATGGAAAACTATATTTCCCGCGTGTTAATATATTTCTATACATACCTCTTCTCTATCTTGTTTACCCGTGTACAAGATATTTTTGCAGATTCTGTAAATTGCGCATGGCATGTGCTAGTTGTCAATATGTGGATTGCGGAGGATTAGTCATTATGTGGAGTTACCTGCTTACCTCCTGGCCGCGCCTCTTCTTACGTCTCCCCTTAGCGCTGAAATTATGTATTTGCGGAGTTTGCTTTATTGCTTGTACGACCATCTATTACTGGACCCTGCCCTTTACGCACACCGGGTATATTCTCGCGGTCCCAATGCTGCTCTCCTCCTGGACCTTCAACAGGTACGGAGCATTCTGCGTCTTTGTCTGCAACATTGGCGTCTTGATCCTCTATAACCTGTTCATCTACCACCTGGCACCACTGACGCCAACCTATCTCTACTCGCTGCTGGGAAGTGTCGTGGTCTTGCTTATTGAGGGTTACCTGATGTGTACGCTACGCAGTATGCTCGACACCACAGAAGAGGCACAGCGGCGCGCAGAGGAGGCACAAAAACAGGGGCACGACGCCTATGAGCGCCAGCGCCAACTCAACCAGCTCAAGAACCAGTTCATTATCAACGTCAATCACGAGTTGCGCACCCCCCTCTCAGCGGCATATGGCTATATAGAAATGCTCGCACACCTGCTGGAGCAGACCGGCCATCTGACACGCGACCTCCACGGGGTCTATCTCAGGAATGCACTCAACTACTGCGACGAGCTGCGACGCCTCGTCAACAACGTGCTGGATACCATGGCTATCGCGAATAATAGAGGTGACCTGGTGGTAGAGAATCTACAACTCTATCGTATTGTGTATGACATGGTCGCCCAATTTGAAATGCTTTACCAGTGTCATAACCAGGTGCATACCAGGATCTCGCGTCACCTCTTTGTCAGTGGGAATGCTCATTGCATACGTCATATTCTCTACAACCTGCTCTCCAACGCCTTCAAATACTCTCCCAACATGAGTCCCATCCTTATTGAAGCGGGCACTGATGGGGAACAGGTTCGCATCACCGTCAGCGATAGAGGGGCAGGCATCCCACCACAAGAGCAGGCCATGCTCTTCGAGCCATTTGCGCGCCTGCCACAAGACCTGGCGGGACCAACACGTGGCAGCGGCCTGGGCCTGTATATCAGCAAGCACCTGGTCGAAGCCATGCATGGAAAGATCTGGGTAGAGAGCCAGGGAATACCGGGCACAGGGAGCCAGTTCCACTTTACGCTTCCCGGCATTGTGAAGATGCAGCAACAGTTTGTACCTGCGCCTCAGACGCCCATACCGGCACCTGGTCCCGCGATGCTCAATTAGGTCTCGCGCCCCCAGTGCTCGCAATAATAAGAGAGAGTGCAGCATGGCCCTGCCAGCCGAGGGCTGGCAGGGCCATGCTGCACTCTCTCTTATTACTCTTCTTCAGCGCCGGGAACACGGTAAAACATCAAGAGGGTGCTGCCATAGCGTCGTTCGTCGACGAGGGTGAGACGCTGACAGGTGACTGCGGCAACTCCGGGACGCTCCTTGGGATGGATCTGCACAATCACCAGGCCATCATCAGGAACCAGGGGCGAATGGTCCAGCATCTCCAGTGCACGCGCCGCCATCTCCTGGTATTGAGGAGGCGCGACGTAGACAATGTCATAGGGTTTTGGCGCGGCTCCGGGTGCTGCACCAGCCTGGAGAAACTTAAAGGCGTCTCCCCGTACCGTCTCCGCCCGGTTGATCAGGCCCGTCAATTGCAGGTTCTCGCGCAGGATACGAAATACCTGGGGATTGAGTTCCAGAAAGGTCGCGTGGTCAGCCCCCCGGCTGAGGGCCTCAATACCAACATTGCCAACACCACCAAATAGATCCAGGAAGCGTGTCCCCTGGACCTCGCCAGACAGGATATCAAAGAGCGCTGTTTTGACGCGATCCAGGATGGGTCGAGTGTCAATCGTTTTAGGTGACTTGAGCCGTTTTCCTTTCGCCTCACCGGTTACCACGCGCATATTTTTCCTCCTCCAACAGGTGTAAGACGGCCTCGACCTCGGGTATAAAATTATCTTCCTTAGCCCACGAAATCAAAGCTTCGTTTTGATCTACCTTCAATTTTTTCTGTATGGTTATTCCCCACACGCCCGCGAGCAAGGCCTGCAACTGCTCTTTGCTAATCTGCGAACCCACCAGTATATTGAGGACCTTCAAGCGATCTGGACTCGCAGCCGTCGCGCCCTGCATTTCACGAAACGCGTGCAATTTATCAGAAGCCACGTCCAGGATTGCCTGAGAGAACATCGGCTCCTCGCCCTCCTCCAGGTCAACCAGGCCATCGAGATCTTCAGGCTCAACCTCCTCATCAAAGGCTCTCGCCTGGCGTGAGGCAGCCTGGCGCGTCCCATTCAGGGGAACCACATTCGTGGGCAAAGTAGTATGATTGTTACCATTTACCTGGGGAGCCGCGATAACTGGCCGCGTCGGCTGATCAGCAACGGCTTCCCGCTTGGCAGCTTCAATTTGCCTCTGGGGAACAGGCTGTGCCTCCGCCTGCCTGGGCTGCGACCTCTGCTCATTCTGTGCCTCCGCTGAAGAAGCCTGATGTGGTCGTTCATTGCCCGTTGTAGAGGCAGTGGTCTGCGTCGATTGATTGGCCGATTGCTGCTTATCATCGCCGCCACTGTCGGAATCCCGCAATTCACGCAACCGTGCAATTGCTGAGCGCCGATTAATATTGGAGAGGGAGCGCACATTCAACTGCTTCATAGCCTCATGTGGCTCAATCCCCCAGGTTTCTTTAATATAGTGGATAAAATCTGGCAGCGACATATCGCCACCGAGATCACCAGTCACCTTCGGGACCGAGGGAAGGCTGACACCGCTATGCTGGCGCGGCACTGGCACCTGTGCCTCTTCGACAGGAGCAGCACTCTCGCGCACCTTAGGTGTGGGCTGAGTCGGCTGCGTACTCGTCTGCGGAGCAGGCGCAGAGGCTGGTCTCTGTGGTGGAGTCGCAGGACGCCCACCAGCTGGCGCCCCCTGAGGAGCAGGCGTACTCACCCTGGGACTACCTGGAACATTCCCTGGAGCGCTACTCGGGATGGCACGAGATACACGTTTCTCAATGCGACTTATTAACTGATCCATACCTTGCTCGGCCTCGTTCAACAGCCGCTCGCGCTCCTGATCGCTCGCCCCCAGCGGCATAGGGATACCCATCTCAAGCGTATGCCTGCGCCCTCCGCTCTCAAATTCAGTCGCATAGCGCAACCAGATATGCCTGTTGTCTCCTTCCAGTTTCGCCTTCTGGCCATCCATAAGACACTTTCTCCTCTTTGCTGTTCTGCCCACTCTTATGCCGACAATGTGTTCACGCCTACCCTTCCAATTCTACACAATCCGCGGCGAAACACAAAATAGTCATCGTCCTATGCCCCGAGGACACAAAAATTGGAACTAGTGTACGTGTCTTATTATAGCAAAAACTGATCTCATGTACACTCTTTCCTCATCCCTCTTTCAAGGCCTTTATAAAAGTCACCCCTTCCCTTGCTTTGATTAGTAAACTGCATGTGGATGTTTTTGGCGAGATGTCTCGCGCCTGCGGCACGCACCATCCACATATAGGGTCCATTTAGCTCTCGCTTGCCTGGTAAATGCAGAATATGATACAACGATAACAGGCTTGCCAGCGGGCGCCTTTAAACCCAAATAGAAACGGATGCACATATATGACGCTAGATGAACAGCAAGCACGGGAAAAAGCCCAGCATCTCTATGATACCTATACCAGCCGGGGCGATGTGCTGAATTATTTCTCAACGCTCTATCAGCAAGCCCAGGGGGACGCCTCAGCCATTCCCTGGGCGGACCAGCAAGTAAATACGCACTTCAAGGACTGGGCCGAACGCCAGCAACTCCAGGGAAACAACAGGCGAGCGCTCGTCGTTGGTTGTGGCCTGGGCGATGACGCCGAGTACCTAGCGAGCCTGGGCTTTCAGGTCACCGCCTTCGATATCGCGCCAGAGGCTATTGAATGGAGCAAACGGCGCTTCCCCGAGACCCAGGTCCACTACGAGGCAGCAAACCTCTTCGCCCTACCGCAAGCATGGCAGCAAACCTTCGACTTCATTCTAGAGATATATACTATCCAGACCCTTCCTTACGAATTGAGGTCCCGCGCCATGGAATGCATCAGCCTCTGCCTGGCTCCCGGTGGCGACCTGCTCGTGATCTGCCGTGGCACAGAGAGCGAGGAACGCGACGGTAAAATCCCCTCTCCCCTGAGCCGACAAAGCCTCTCAGTCTTCCAGTCCTGCGGCCTGCAAGAGGTCGCCTTCGACGACTTTTACGACCAGGAAGAGCCCCCAGGCGTCGCTTCCGCATCCACTATCACCTATCCAACCATTCCTGAAAACCCATTTCCGACCTCGGCAAGGTCCAATCCACTGAGTCTCGCAAATCATCAATGGGTTCTAGTGTTGGTGGCGGGCTGGCAGAGCCAGCCCGCCACCAACACTAGAACCTGGCGAGCCACGTAGTGGCGAGAAGTCTACGCTTTCACCATAGATAAAAAGCTATATGCTCACCTAAAACCTCTATAGAGATAAAACGTATAAGAGAATAGAATGTGCTCTCTATCTTTTCAAGGAGAACGTGCATGCAAATGCAGGAGCCAGAACAACACTCCTATCAAGAAGGCTACGAAGCCTCTTTATGGGCTGAAGAGGGGCGAAACCAATACCAATATGACGGACCAAAGGATATGTCGCCACCAGAGGCTCAGGGTGAACAGATGCAAGCAGCCTACCAGCAACAAAAGATCTATCCCATCAATCGCAAAAAGCTGGTCAGAGCTATCATTGGCATCATTCTCACGAGTATAGGCATGAGCCTCTTTATCAATGGTATCGTTTTCTCTTTGATTGGGATTGAATACAATGCTCACAATATAACGTTGTTGACTTGGAGCATCCTGGGCCTGGTAGGCTCTATCCTGTTCCTGGTCGTCGACCTGGTCTTTTTTGTCATATCCATTGTGACCGTCTCGAAATTCAAAAAACAGCGACGCAACTACGGTCGCCCCATTCATGTCAACATTAGCATAGGAGAGAAACAAAATTCGTTCCGCTTCAACGTCAACTCGCCAGGTGAGCAACTATTTGAGCGAGACTAAAACGCCCCAGAAGAGAACAGGATACTGCTCTCTTCTGGGGCGTTCTTCATGCTAGGACTGGGCTTCAGGCGGTTTATTCTCACTGGTGTTCAGAGGGCCGGAGACTCCATGTGGACGGATGGGCGGCGTCGTATTGATCACACCTGTTTTTGTCGCGGCATCATAGGACCCATTAGCACGCATAATCGCTAACGCATCGTCATAGCTGGCCTCACCGGCCGTCTTGACCGTGACAACAGTGTGGCCTGCTGCGATTTCTTGCTGGTAGAAGCGTGCGTCCTTCTCGGGAATACCAATACGTACAAACGAGCCAATTAGGCCACCGGCCGCTGCGCCCAGCGCGGCACCACCCAGGGTTGCCACCAGGACACCACCCGCGATGGCTGGACCAATCCCTGGAATCAACAATGTCGCCACGGCCCCCAGTACGCCACCTAACACACCACCCTCCACCATACCGGTAGCTGTATTGACAGCGGTCGCCTCTGAAAGCCCCTCCAGGCGAGCATGCGCCAGATAGCCAATCTCATCATCGGTAAAGCCCGCGTGCCGCAGCGCTTCAATAGCGTTCCTCGCCTGCTCTTTATCCGCGAAAACACCGACAGCGATTGTCTTCTGCACCATTGTCATAGCCAGACCTCCTTTCATAACAAGAGAGGTGGTTGGTCAGCGAAATTGAATGCATTCTTGCCAGTTAACTCGAATTAACTCAGAGCACGTTCTCAGCCTTATTTACTTCCACAAAAAAGACCTGTGTGTCACTTGCATGATACACGGGAGAAGGGAAAAACGAGTTTCAGCGACTCATCCCATCATATATAGACATGTGCGTTGAGTTGCGTCGTTCCCCATAGCTCCCCGAACCACTCACCTGGCCTGGCTCGACTGTAGGCTCTGCTCCTGTTCATCAACGGGAACGAGGTTCAGGCGGGTCGCGTAGAGCGCGGCCTGGGTTCGGCTCTGCACCCCGAGCTTTGAGAGAATATGACGTACATGCGTCTTAACCGTATCCTCGACGATATGCAGATGACGCGCGATATCCTTATTCGAGCGTCCCTGGGCAAGTAAGCGCAGTACATCAGCCTCACGCTCCGTCAGGTTCTCGGGCAGGTTGGGTTCACGTACCTCGTGCAGGAGAAAGATAGAGGCTTGAGGGGCAAAGTGCACGTTACCCTGCACCACCTCTTTAATGGCGTGGCAAAGCTCCTCAGCCAGAGCATCCTTCAACAAGTATCCTACAGCGCCCGCCTTGACGGCATGGATGACCGTTGAGCGCTCGACATGATTGCTCAAAATAATCACGCGGGACTCAGGACAGCAGTCGCGCAGCGAGGCCGTGGCGGAGATACCATCCAGTACAGGCATCATCACATCCATAAGCACCACCGCGGGACGCAGGCTTTGCACGAGTTGCACACCAGAGGCGCCATCGGAAGCCTCTCCCACAACCGTAATCTCGGGATCCTCTGTTAGAAACTGGCGCAATCCCTCGCGCACCATACCATGGTCATCCACAATTACCACGCTAATCATAGGGGTCATCTCCTACCTTAGTGCAAAACCACTTGACATAAAGGCGCCGTCACTACTCCTCTTTTATTCTACCAAGCGCTCGTAAATCCGCTTCATTGGAGTATATGCTAGTGTGGGGGAACGCTCGCGGACCGTTCCTCCACACTAGCATATATTTGTGCGTAGTTCACAGGTTAAGAGGTGTGCTTTGCATTAAGAAGGGAGCGCGCCCACTTGAGCGGTCCCCTGGACAGAGTGGGACGCGAGTGGACGGCTTGCTGGAGGGCCTTCATAAAGGCTGCGATATCGGGGAAGCGCCGGGCGGGTTCTTTGGCCAGTGCGCGCATCACCACGCGCTCGATAGCTATAGGAACCTCTGGCATCAACACGCGAATAGGTTCTGGTAGTATATAGAGATGCTGATGGCAGACCTGGGTGGTGCTACCGGAAAAAGGGAAATGGCCACAGAGCCAGGTGTAGAGCATAATTCCTAGCGCGTATTGATCGCTGGCGGGTTCAGGACGACCATGAATCTGCTCTGGCGCGGCGTAGAGCGCCGTTCCATTCGAAACATCAGCAGCCTCCTGATAGTGTTTAAGCACGGAGGTCGCGATACCAAAATCGCAGAGCCAGACCTCCTCTTGTGGCCCAAGCAACACATTCTGCGGCTTGACATCGCAGTGCAGCACACCATTATCATGCATATATTGCAGCGCCGCGCCAAGTTGCAGCACATAGGGAAGCACCACGTCCAGGGCAACCTGGCTCTGTTGGGGGAAACGGTCCTGCAAAGTCCCATGTGGTGCATACTCCATGACCAGGAAAGGAATCCGCTCCTCAACGCCAAAATCGAGCACACGTACGATATGCGGATGACGCAAACGCGCCTGTACGGTAGCCTCTGCCAGGAAGCGCTGAGTATCTCTCCCCGTGGCAAACCAGGTATTGAGCACCTTTACCGCTCCCGGCGTGTGCAAATATTGATGTTCTCCCAGGTAAATCGTCGCGTATCCACCACGCCTGAGCGGACGCAATAGATGATAGCTCCCCAACTGCTCAAGCGTACCCGGTTCAGGAAAATACTGGTTTTGTGTTGACATTGCTGGCATCCAGACACTATCGCTACACTCATAGAACCCTCACCCCCTCAACATGAAAACCTGCCTCATTTCAAGTGTATAGATGTCCTCAACTCGGTGTCATCAACCAAAAGAGTTAAATTCCAGGACATCGACGAGAGATAGAAACATCTACCGTTATAAATAAGTAGAAAATGTGTTAGAGTAGCCGCGTACGCCAGTAGTGCTGCGCACTACTGGCGTACGCGGCTACTCTAACACATTACAAACCCAAGCGAGCGCCGCAGGCGCGAGGCATGATGACACAAAGAGATACTAGGACTAGTGGGGTAAGAAGAAGGTCAGAAACAGCACAACACTAGACTAGAACGCAATCATACTGTAGGCTGAGAATAAAAAGATAGGAACCTTACTCATGCAGCAAGAACCGATCTTACGCACAGAGCATTTAACGAAGCGCTTCGGGAAGCGTACCGCCGTGGATAACCTGGCGTTAGAAGTGTTCCGAGGCGACGTCTTTGGTTTGCTAGGTCCCAACGGTTCAGGAAAAACCACCACGATCCGCATGATACTCGGTTTGATCCAACCAAACCAGGGCTCTATCATGCTCATGGGCAAGCAGTCAGAGGATAAGCGTGGCTACCTTGATGCCCTCCGCCGCACGGGCGCGATTGTCGAGCAACCCACATTCTATCCCTTCCTCTCCGGGCGCGAAAACCTGCGCGGCATGGCGACCTTTGCGGGTCTGGCCAATGATCAGGCAACGCACGCTCGCATAGAGGAGGTTCTAGAGCAGGTGGGCCTGGCAGAGCGCGCTAACGATAGCTATAAGAAATACTCCCTGGGCATGAAACAGCGCCTGGGCATTGCCGCGGCCCTCCTCAGCCAGCCCGAACTGATTATTCTCGATGAACCAACCAATGGCCTGGACCCGGCGGGCGTCGTCGAGATTCGCCGCTTTATCGGGCAACTGGCGCAGCAGGGCATCACGGTCATCGTCTCCAGCCATATCTTGCACGAAATTCAACAAGTATGCTCGCGTGTGGCCATTATTAAGTTCGGCAAGCTCCTGGTCCAGGGCAACGTCAATGAACTCCTGGCGGAACGCGAAGGCATCAGCCTGAGCTTTAAATACCCCGAGCAGGCCAGCAAAGCGGAACAGGCCCTCAAGGAAGTTCAGGCCCAGATTCCCTGGATGAAGAGCGTTACCCATACCCAGGCCGAACCGGGCTCCTGGGCAAGCGTAGGCAGTCCGCTTCTTCAGGTTGAGGCCCCCATCGACTACGCCATGGAGGTCAACGCGCTCCTGGGCGAGCGTGGTATCTATGCCGCCGAGATTCGCCGCCAGGAAGCCAGCCTGGAGAAATTCTTCCTGGAACTGACCGGGGAGGACGCGGACTTTAATGAAACTTCGGAGCCAGCCCAGCCCCAACTTTCTACTGGCCAAGGGAGGAGCATCTAATTATGAAAGCAGAATCACTGGTTACAAGCATACAGGTAGCCCCTAGAGGTGGCTGGCTCGCCCAGGTAGCGCGCATGATCGGCTGGAACCTCTACCAGATGCGGCGCCGCGCCATGAGCAAATGGCTGAGTATTATCTTTGCTCTGCCCCTGATCGTCATGGTTGGCATCTTCCTGGCAACCGGCAAACACGATTTACTGGCTTACCCAACCCTATTTCGCCTCTTCGGCTCAGTGCTTAGCTCACTGGGACCGCTCCTGCTGCCAATTCTAGCCGCGACGCTTATCGGTAGCGAATATACCTATGGCATCCAGCGCCAACTACTGGGGCGTGGCATGAGCCGCCTCCAGGTCTACACTGGGCAACTGGCAGCCCTGGCCGTCGTGACCCTGCTGGGAACGGCGATTACCCTCCTACTGGGTATCATCCTCTCGCTGCTCTTTGGCAACATCTTTGGCGTGCAAATGGCGCTCCCCACTGGCGGAGCCTGGCTTGGCCTGCTTACCTACTGGCTGGGGCACTCCCTCAACATCTACTTCTTTGTGACTATCGCTGTTTTCGTCTCGACATTGGGGCGCAACCCCATCGCAGGCACAGCCGTCGCCCTGGGCTATCAGATCTTTGAGACCCTGGTGCGCAGCATTCTCGTCGTCCTGGTCAGCCTCTTCGACCAGAATACCGCCAAGAATCTCCTTCACTTCCAGGAGTGGCTCCCCGGCGTGGTCGCCCAGACTATGCTGAGTGGTCCGTCTGGACAGCTCTTCCAGGAGCCGACCAATTCTACCAATAATCCCGACGTTATGAGTCCTACCACGGCGCTCATCATCCTGATAGTCTACCTACTCATCCTCATCGTCGGTGGCTACCTCCTCTACAGCCGCCGCGACATGACTGAATAGGTCAGGCTCGTTATGTTGGGTAGGGGGGATAGTTTATAAGAAAAATCTCAAGCAATAAAATTGTGGACTGGATCGCTTTTGTTAAAGCGATCCAGTCCACAATTTTAGCATTTTGTATACGCTCAGTGTAGAAGCAAAATAAAGTCATTCTCAAAACGGGTACCTTTCACGCTCGAATACATGAGATTAATGTAAATTTAAGAGCATGCACAGGATCACTTCCACCGGCGTCGAATGCCGTCCATGTACCAGCGTGAAGCGATGCCGCTTCCCCAGATCGGCACGCACCTGCTGGTACAATGCCTCATCCTCCAGCAGCCGATCCAGCTCCTTGAACACTGGATCGGTTTGGGCAGCCACTTCGGGCACGCGCGCAAACACGTCTTCTGGCTGATAGCGGTCAACAAGCATACGCTCTTCCTCCTCCTTTCTCTCCTTCCCCCACGAATGCCCCCCCTCCTCCGCTTCTCAAGCTGTTAAAGAAGCCCATTTTGCAGGAGATATTAGTACTACCCCTTGATTCTGTTAAGAGGCCATGCTAGACTAGCGTTATCAGCAGATGCGGCTGCAATGGTCTACTACGCTGTAGGCAGATTACGTTTCATTTCATGTTTATTAAAGGATAAGCGCGATCATGCCTATGTGCTCTCTGGAAGGAGTTGTTGCTGCATGCCAATATCCTCAAAAGGTCTGGCCGGAACCTGCCATAAAAACCTTATCAACTCATGGCCGCCAAAGGATCGGCCCCATTCATCACTCCCTCAACTCGTGCATTCGTAATTGCACACATGAACCCGGCATTTGTTGTTTGTCGCAATTCTCTTCGCATTTTGAGCCATAAATTTTCGTGTACCTGAGTAGTTAAGAGGCAAAAGAAGCGCACTTTTGACGCACTCTGACGCAATTCTTTTCCTAACAACAAACTGATTGTTTTCTGGATGCTTGGATCGCTCCAAACGGCCTTTTCGTATCGACGCGAAAAGTTCTGGGTCAGAAACGGCGCAGTTTGATATCACTTGATGAGCGCCTTCATAGCACCGCAAGAACGGTTATGCGTCAGAAAACTGTGTGCTTTCTTTTGCCCGGCCGCAGGTCAATTCGAGAAAGATGGTCAAATGCTGCATGGAAAATTTATGCGTCGGAAAAACGAACCGAATTAAGTCAAACAACAGCATTTATACTCAGACGCGTAATCCTTAACTGGTACAAGCAGTTCCACTCATCTACAAAAACCTGACGAACATCCCCAAATGCACACCAAGATGCACTCATACCCTATCAGGAGGCTGTATGCTCAACGAGATGAAAGTCTGTACCATCAGCAAATACCCGCCCTACATGTCCGGTCACTCCTTCGAGGCCCTCTACCAGGGAAAGGCTCTTCTCGAAATGACCGGCGAAAAACATTACGAAGTGACCTACGACCAGTCCTTGTACGAAAAGAACACCAACTACAACAATTCGCCCGAACTAATGTCTGAAGCCGAACAATATGTACACGTCTATCGCGTCCTGCCCGATTACCGCGGCAACGTCAAAGTTCTGGATGGCGCGCTCATCAAAGCCTTCATCGGCCAGGTCATCAATCTCATCAGCGAGAAACAGATCAACGTGCTCTCTACCTTTTACCTTGATCCGCATGCCTACATTGCTAATCAGGTCAAAGCCTATGCCCAGACTGTGCTGGATCGGAAAATTATCACGATTCATAAGGCTGTCGGTTCGGATGTGCTCAACTCCATCGCTAACCATCGCACAGATGGCGAGGGCAAATTTCTGCTCCTCCAACTCCTCAGCGGTGACATCATGCTGGCTGTGTCACAATTTACCAAAGAGAAGATTGTGGAATACGCGCAGGACATCCTGCCTGTACGCCTCTCTGAAAGAATTGCCACCGAAATGAGAGTGTTATATGCTCCTTTCAATAACACCTACTTTATGGAGCGCGATGAAGAGCAGCTTGAGGCCTTCAAAAAGAAGTTCAAACTTCCAGAGAGGACAACCATTATCTCTTACTTCGGCCGACTTTTCCCGGAAAAAGGCGTCGAAGATTTACTGGCCGCCTTCCGGCTCATCAAGTACAATCACCCAGAGACTGTCTTAGTCATTGGTGGGCAGGGTATCTCTTCCGACAGTCTGAAACGCTACGTCGAATTGCACGCTCTCCCCGACGTCATCTTTACCGGCATGATTAGCAATAGTGAGAAGCGTGCTTTGATGCAACTCTCTTCCGTTGGTGTGATTCCCACTAAACCCATACTGAACTTTGTCGAAACCCTTTGTGTCAGTGCCCTGGAATATCAGGCTGCTGGCGTCCCTCTGGTCACTACGTGTGTCGGCGGAGTGACCGAGGCAGCCGGGGAGCACAGCCTCTACGCAAAACACAGCTCACCCGATGATCTGGCCGAAAAAATTGCCCTGGTGCTTGACCAAAAGGTTGATTGCCAGGCCATGATCGATAGCGGCATCAAGCACGTCAAGCAGTTCAACTATTACAACATTACAAAAATGTTTATGAACTACCTGGAGGAGTACGCAGCCAGAGACAACCTACCCAGGGTTATGCAAACCACGTAGGTGTATGCTTGAGCGATGCGGGAGTTACGCTGTACCACTAGGCCGTGTTTGCAAACTCATAACCAAAGCAGACTGGACAGATCTGGTCTAATTTAGAAAAGCAAGCGCTATAGTGCTTGCTAGCGCTTGCTTTTCTAGTAAATCTCTTTGAAGGACAATTTAATTGTTCACAAGACAGTTTAATTGTTTATAAAACAACTTAATTGTTCCTGTACAACTCAGCTTTTACGCAAAGCTCGCCTACTCTACAGTCACGGATTTAGCCAGGTTGCGGGGCTGGTCGACGTTGCAGCCGCGGGCGACGGCGACGTGGTAGGCGAAGAGCTGGAGTGGGATGCTCGCCAGCAGAGGGCTGAAGATCTCCAGAGTCGCGGGGACGTAGAGGACGTCGTGGGCATGCCGCTTGATCTTCTCGTCGCCTTCGGTAGCGACGACGATGACGCGGGCGTCACGCGCGCGCACCTCCTGGATGTTGCTCACGACCTTGTCGTAGACGTGGGAGGTGGTGGCGACGGCGACCAGTGGTGTCTCGGGATCAAGCAGGGCAATGGAGCCGTGCTTGAGTTCGCCCGCCGGGAAGCCCTCGGCATGGATATATGAAATCTCTTTGAGCTTGAGCGCGCCCTCCAGGGCCGTGGGAAAACCAACGCCTCGCCCGATAAACATCATGCTGCGCGCCTGGGCCATCTCTTGCGCGAGCGGCGCGATGACGTCATCGGAGCTATTAGCGTGCTCCAGGATGCTCTGGATTTGCTCGGGCAGGCGCTCAAACGCGCTCAAAATTTCGCGCATCTGCTCAGGCTGAATATACCCGCTGAGCTGGCCCAGGTAGAGGCCAAGCTGGTAGAGCACGGCCACCGAGTTGATGAAGGACTTGGTGGCGACGACGCAGATCTCGGGACCCGCGTGCAAGTAGAGCACGGCATCAGAGAGACGCGTGATGGCGCTGGCGACAACGTTGGTAATGGCGATCACGGTCGCGCCATGCTCACGCGCCTGGCGAATACCGACAATAGTATCCAGCGTCTCGCCCGACTGTGTGACGGCAATACAGAGTGTGTTGGGTCCAACAATG
The DNA here is from genome assembly GCF_016587415.1 of Ktedonobacter sp. SOSP1-85. GTDB lineage: Bacteria > Chloroflexota > Ktedonobacteria > Ktedonobacterales > Ktedonobacteraceae > Ktedonobacter. The sequence goes on from NZ_BNJI01000001.1 coordinate 2,735,393, forward strand.
GGTTCACAGTAGCGGAACTCGGAGGCGGTAATGGCCTCAACCGGGATGCGCGTCCACTTTTCGATGGCGTACTTGGCCAGCAGGCCCGCGTGATAGGAAGAGCCGCAGGCCACCACGATGATGCGACGCAGGTTCTCCAGGGCGCCAGAGGCACGCAGAGGCTCCAGTTCGGGCAGGCGCAGCTCACCTTCATGCACACGACCCAGGAGGGCGCGGTGCAGGGACTCAGGCTGCTCGTTGATCTCCTTGATGGCGAAGTGCGGATAGCCACCCTTCTCAGCCGCCTCAATATCCCATTCGACGGTGAGTGGCTTGCGCAGTACAACACTGCCCGCCTGGTCAGTGATGGTGACGCAGTGGGGGCGCAGCTCGGCGACCTCGCCCTCTTCCAGCACAATGATGTTGCGTGTATGCTTGAGCAGGGCGGGAATGTCGGAAGCGAGGAAATTCTCGTTTTCGCCCAGGCCAACGATGAGGGGACCACCATTGTGGCGCGCACCTACCAGCAGGTCGGGCTGCTCGCGGCTGACCACAGCGATGGCATAGGTCCCTTCGACACGCTTGAGCGCGAGGCGCACGGCCTGGACCAGGTCGTGGTTGGCCTCGCCGAGGTAAGCCTGCTCTACCAGGTGAACCAATACTTCGGTATCGGTCTCGGATTGGAAAGTATGACCGCTGGCACTGAGCTCCTGGCACAGGTCGGCATAGTTTTCGATGATGCCGTTGTGGACGAGCGAGAGTGTGCCAGAGCAATCTGTATGGGGATGAGCATTACTATCATTAGGGCGTCCATGGGTGGCCCAGCGCGTATGGCCAATGCCAAGCGTGCCCTCACCTGGGCGCGAACCGTTGGAGACGGATGCTACTAGGTTGGCGATCTTGCCAACACGGCGATGCAGTTCAAGTTTACCTGCCGTGGTAAGAACAGCGATACCGGCGGAATCGTAACCGCGATATTCGAGTTTACTGAGTCCTTCAAGCAATATAGTCGTAACATCGGTGCTCTCAGGCCCGACGTAGCCAATGATACCACACATGGAGGAAGGTATCCTTTCTTCATGTCGCAGAGCACGTGGGGTCATAGGAATGCGCGACCAGGGGGGAAGAAGGGCATAATTTCCCTTCACTTCTCCTGCATAGCTGGAAAAAGCGCACAAAACCCCGGGCCAGGAGCAGTAAATTTCTAAGAATCTCTAAAAATTTCTAAAAAAGGACTCCTGGCAATGTACTCTTGCTTGCTCACTGTGAGTATATTGTCCCCGGCGTTACCACCTGGTTTTGTCGACCCACTTCTCAGGGCTGTGATCGGCCCTGGAGGCTCCCCGCTGATGCTCCGAACAGCCTCCTCCTCGTCAACCAGGCCTCCTCCTCAAGCCTGGTCCATGCGCTACTCAATCCAGTCCAATAATCATATTTTTCCGTAAGCCTATGCACGACTTATCTACCTACATAAACGAAGAAGAGAATCAAAAGTCGCACATGTACCTGCTTGCGTAAGCGATATTGGATATTTGGAAGCTTACGCACCTTTAACAGAGCTTACGTGTCTCTATGTTGAGTATAACATAGGGCAAGTAACCGCTGATACTTATGCCCTATCTATAGGACGTTTTTGGGATAGAAATAGTAGACATTAGGCAGAACTTGAAAAAACCAGAGAGGAGGAGTAATGTATCTACAAGAGAATTTAGACAAAGTCTCTCAGCCAGCATCAAAAGCCCCTTCACTTTCCACTTAGCCACCCAAGACAGCCAAATTGACAGCCATTAGGGTTCATCACCCTCTTTTTCCTCACTAAAAATGGTATCCATGATGCCTGCCACTTCTTTTCTCATCGACGGCATTACATGAGAATAGATATTCATAGTCATGGCAATAGAGGAATGCCCTAAAAGCTCCTGCACTACTTTGGGGTGTACTCCTTTCGCAAGCAGAATGGTTGCAGCACTATGGCGCAAATCGTGAAAGCGCATCTTTGGTAGGCCTGCTTGCGCTACAATTTGATGAAACTCCTTAAGGGTCTGAGGGCTATGCATGTAGCTTCTCAGCTTACTGAGAAATACAAGCACTTTCGGGTTCCATTCGCTTAAGGAAAGCCCCATCTCTTCAGCTTTCGCCTTTTGCTCGCTATAGTGCTGTTGTAAGGTTTGAATAACAGCTTCTGGAAGATGTATTGTTCTCTTACCAGCTCGTGTTTTAGGCTCTTTCTCAACGTAGCCCATAAAGGCAACATGGCTTACCGTATGTTTTATGAACAGCAGACGTGCATCAAAGTCAATATCACTCCACTTCAAAGCGGTGATCTCGCCACGTCTTAGCCCAGTAGTTACAGCCAGCAAGATCATCCCTTCTAATCGGTGTCCTCTGGCAATCTCAAGTAAAACTTTCGCTTGTTCTTCTGTTAATGGCACTATCTCACGTTGAACACCTTTAGGGACGGTCACCTGACTTGCGACGTTTTTCGAAACCATCTCCCATTGAAGCGCGCTATTTAGTGAGCCTGAGAGAACTTCATGCATTAGTTTAATTGTTGGAGGTTTCGCACCATCCCTTATCTTCTTTGCATATAACTCTTGAATGTGACGAGACGTCAAGCTTCTAATTTTAAGGTGCCCTATTTCGGGAATAATGTGTTTCTTCATTGCTGATCGATAGTGCAAGTAGGTACTTGGAGCGCGATATAGAGGTTTGCACACTGTCTCTAACCATTCAGGGAGATAATCTTTCAGAAGCGGGTTAGGGCCAGTTGCCAGTGTACCCCGCTCTTTCTCATTCAGGGCCGCTCGTACTTTGTCCTGAACTTCCTTGCGTGTGCTACCGTAAAAGTACTTCTTCTCGCCTTTCTCTGTGCGAATATAGCCCGTCCAGCGTCCATCTTTGCGCTGATAGACGGAACCTTCGCCGTGGCCTCTTCGTTTGGGCATAACCTTTATCCCTTTCTCAAAAAGAAAAGGCTGGCATCCTGAGAGATGCCAGCCGCTAGAAGTTACGCTATCAAATCACGCTCGCTCTGTATCCGTCGCACTATCCAGGCTTGCAGCTCCGGCAGGTAGACGCGTACCGCTTTGCCAAATCGCAAGACAGGGAGTTCTTCTCTGGCTATGAGTTCGTAGACCTTTGTGCGCCCCATGCTCAGAACGACCGCGACGGTATCAACATCTATGAGCAAGGGTTGAAGCTGTATTGGTGGGTGGGGTGGCTCGTCTTGAGCCGTTAGCGTTCTTCGTTTCATTTCACCTCAGTCCTTTTATGGCTTGCTATATGCTCAAAAATTTTTCCTCGGATCAGTGGGTTTGAAATCTGCAAATCTGCGAACCGCTCTAGAGGCCGATTCACAAGAATGACAAATCTGCGCTAAATCTGCGAACCGCTCTAGAGGCCGATTCACAAAATTTTGAAATCTGCGAACCGCTCTACAAGCGGGTTTAGATGTTTTCTGCCTGTATGCGTTCCCAGAGTTCTTGATTGCTCAGGTGATAGTAGTACTTGAGGAAGTCAAAGAGCGAGCCTCCACGCTGCCAGGTGTAACAGTACCAGCAGTACCCGCCAGGGACGCCAGGCTCATACACCTTGAATGAGTCCTGGGTGTCTTCGCCTCCTGTGTGGTGATCTCCAAAGGGACATTTGCCCACACCCTTTTCATTCAAGGTGACATGGCGACTAATCAACTGGTAGTAGTCCTGGCTAGCGTTCCAGTCGCGTATCGGGGATGGGCCGCTGGTTCTGCCTGACCTGGAGGGGGAAAACGATGCTGTGTGTGTGTGCCTGGCCGTAGCCGCCGCTGGTCTCTTCACCTGGGGAACGTCCATGCGCTGGATAGAGGCGAGCCAGGCCACGCGCTGTTCTTCGGGTGCGGAAAGTGTGACCAGTCCGGCCGCGCCGCGCTCCACAAAAGGGTAGCGCTGTTTACTCTTGCGATGCACACCCAGGGGTAGGCGGATCAGCGAGCCGTAGCCCTTGCCCTCGTCCTGCTTGGGGTAAAACTCCATATCGGATGGGCAGAACGACAAGAGCCAGGCGCGAGCCTGGGACGCTGGCACAGGAGCGGCAAAGAACACCCAGAGATGACCGCCGCGCCGGGACTGCTCGACGTAGGAGATAATCCCCTGTGTCGCCAGCTGGTCTTGTATCTGCCAGAGTCGAGCCAGGCCATCTTCCATATCGGCATCAATGACTGCGAAGCGACAACGACCGTCTTGATCCATCACATAGGTGCCGCATGTGTGGCGGCCTATCAGGTGGTCAAAGACTTCCGATTTGGTGAGCGGCTTTCCCACGCGACGATAACGGCCGTTGCTCAACTGGATAGCATAGTCGTCTGACCTACCCACGAACAGGCGCTGGTAGGTCTCCATATAACTCGTGATTGCAAGCATGATTCTCTCTTTTCCTCTTGTATCTGGCTTGCAGATTTGCAGATTTGCAGATTTGGTTTCCCTCGATGTGGAGTGTGTATAGTACAGCAAAATACCCTCTCCTGGCGCTTCTCATGCCATGTGAGAGGGTAGTGATACCTCTTTTTTGCTCGCATTGTGTTATACGAATCTGCGAAATCTGCAAACCTGCGGAATTCCTCTTTTTTAGGGGGAAAAGAAAACGATGTGGGTTGTCACACACAAGCATCGTTTTCTTTCTCTCATAAATCGCGCGGTAGCGCGTTCCTTCTAACCCTCTCCCTCCAGCACACACTCTCAAACTCAGGCAAAGCCACCGACCAGTAGGCCGCGCCACTGCGTTTATCTGACTCACCTTTGACCAGGTGCAGGCCACTTTCATCAAACTGGGTGCCAACCCGGTAGGAAAGGGCCTTCCCCAGCCGCCGCCGAAAGTCGCCTTTCTGAATGTCCGTCAGGTCATCCGGCAAGGCGTTGTAGAGGCCGACCAGCGTACTATCGACCTCATCAAGGGTAGAGCCTGTCTTGATATCCTTGGCAAGCACCGACACCATAATCTGGTTGTGGTGGTAGTGAGCAAGCCAGGCATGAAGGAAGGCCGCCCACTGGAGGGCGTCTTCATCCTGCTCTTGTAGGGCCTGCGCATTGCCTAAGAAGTCGCTGACGGACCCATACTCAAGAATGCCGCCAATGGTGTTGACCCAGGCCTGGAAACTGCCCATCTTGATAGGCTCGCTCATAGATGGTTTCCCGGCATCGTACCAGGCCGTAACCAGAGTGAGCAGGGCCGCGATAATCTCCCCACGATGAGCAGGTATCCAGGCCTCTAGATCATGCTTAAAGCCGCCACGCGTCCAGGGCTTGGCGGTACGGGCGTCCATGCGTATCCAGTAGCAGCGTCGCGGCAAGTCGCCGCCCAGCTGGATATTGTTTCCTGTCGCCATCCAGGTTGCGCACTGGGCATAGACGCCGTTACGACTTTCACCCAGGATGCGTTCCTTGACGGTGTGAGACGTGAGCGCTGAATCCAGGCTAGCAGATTGCAGCCTGGCCTTGATATTGTCAATGGTGATAATGGTTGCACCCTCAGCCAGGGTGGAGGCAATCCGCTTGCGCCATTCGTTATCGTCATAGGGCGCTGTCATCATGGAGGCCTTACGCCCGGTCGCGATCAGGGCCACGGTTTCAGCTAAGAGGCTTTTTCCGGTGCCTGGTCGCGTGGCATCGATGAGGGCAAGCGGGACGTGTCCATCAATGGCGTGGCGGATCAGGGGTGTGAGCAAGAGCGCAACCGTGTTAGCATAACTGGCCTGATTCTCAAAGGGGAATTGCCCTATCACCTCGTCAATAAGCAGCAGCGCGTTCACAATGTCCTCATCCGTGGGATGCTCAGGAATGGGCGGGATATGCAGCCTGGACACGGGCGCGTAGTAGAGCCGTGTCCGCTCGTCATAGCCAGGGGTGGCAATAAGCGTCCCATCAGGGCGAATGACAGGGAATTCAATAATGCTGTCCAGGGGCGGGAACGGCCAATTCCCCAGGGTAAGAATATCCTTGACCATCGCGTCAGGTGGTGGGCAATGCATCGGGCCTTTGACCGTGACCTTGACAAAGTTCATGGTCCGTGCGAGCATACCCTTTAAGGTGGTTTCCGTGAGCGCTTCAATACAAGGGGTGTCGTCTTCCTTGCGTTGGATGCGTACCAGCTGGCCGTGTCGCACATAGATGGCCGTCTGTGTGCTGACTAGGTGAGCTATGGCATCCGCGGAGAGTTCGCGCCAGGGGCGGTTCGAGACGAGCACCCCTGGCAACCCATCTGCTTGAAGCATTTTCGCAAATGCCGCTGCAAGTTCTTCATCCAAGTGTTATTTCCTCCTCGGACTTTTCTTTCCCTACAAATGACAAAATCCTTCTAGCAGGTGCTAGAAGGATGGATAAAAAGAGAGGCGCGTGTTACTAGATCGCGCCCCCAAGTTCTTTCTCCTCACGCACAAAATGAAGTACACGAGATAGTAAATAGCCATAGTACACTGCTCGGCGTGGCTTCTGGCACACACGGTCGACAATATGCCTATGAGGTGTGCTGAAGAGTACACAGCCAATTCCACTTTGTTTGCAGATACACATGAATCAGTTTTTGAGGAAGTTATACTAGTAAGGGAACGGGTATGTCCCTGGTTAATCTGGTGCATACGTGTTTCTTGGAAAGAAAAGGAACGCTTTTTGACTGGGGCGAGGTAGGAGTGTAGAATGCTTCATTCTTTCATAAAAAAGGGTATGCTCCTCATTGGTGCAATCCTGGTAATATCACTGTTGCTTTTGTGGGGCAGGCCATCAACTACGTTCGCTGCTTCCAGGCAGACGACAGTCGCCACGAGCCCCAAAGAAACAATCTCTTCCTTGGCAAAAACACGCAATATAATAAAGGATGGCCATAGGTACCACCTCTCGAAGTTCCCAAATCGGATCAATTCTCAGGTGAACAATCAATACAAAGAGGGAAACGGCAACAATAGTAATAACAGTTACTACTTTGGAGTTGATCAAGGCAATAGCGGGAATTCGGGATATAATGCGGGCAACAACCAGGACAATGCCAGCAACAGTGGGAACCAGGTCAACAATCAGAAAAGTATTATTGGAACCCAGATCAATAGACAAGTGATCCGCCAAGGAAGCGGCAGCAACAATAATAACAGCTACTACTGGGGAGTTGACCAGGGCAACAGCGGGAATCAGGGATATAACGTGGGCAACAATCAGGACAACGCCAGCAACAGTGGGAACCAGGTCAACAATCAGGCAAACGCTATTGGAAAGCAATTGAATGCTGCGGGAAGCAAGGTGAACAATCAGGGGAACACGATTGGCTATCAGGAAAATCATAACACGTACAACTTGCTCCCCGACCTCCTTCATGCTCTGGGAAGCAAGGGGAATAATCAGGAAAACACCGTTGGGCATCAAGTCAATCATAACACGTACAACCTGCTCCCCAACCTGCCTCTTTTGGAACTGACCACACAGCGTTAGAAATGGGAAAAGCCTGTAGAGCGCCTGCTATGAGGGCTGCCAAAACGGTAAGGGAAAACGTGTCGCGTTCGTCAACGTAACGGGGTGTTATGACAGCCGATCGTCTATGTATCTGAACTGAAAAAACGAGATAGGAACGTTTTTCCTATCTCGTTTTTGGTGCGCGACTGAGAATGTGGCGTACGTTTACCCCCCATGTCGTTTGCAGGTGCAAATGGATCAGTTTTTGAGGAAGTTATACTGGTCATAGTGGAGAGTATCCTGGCGAACCCGGTGCGTACGTGTTTCTTGGAAAAGAAAAGGAAAGTTTATTGTCTGGCGCCAGGAAGGGAGGAGAGTGTGATGGTTTCTTCTTTCAAAAAAAAGTGCGTGATCCTCATTGGTACAAGCCTGATTATCTCGCTGTTGTTGTTAACAGGTATGCCACCAGCGGCGTTTGCCTCTTCCAAGCGGGCAACAGTCGCCATGAACCCCAAAGGGGCAACCGTTTCCTTAGCAAAGACAGGCAATGCAACAAAGAATGGCTATGGGTACACTCCCTCGTATTTCCCGAATGGGAACAATTACCAGGTGAACAAGCAGTACAAAAAGGGAAACAACTACGACAGTTATAACAGTTACTACTGGGGGAACCACCAGGGCAACCCTGGGAATTCGGGGTATAATGCGGGCTTCAACCGGGACAATGGCAGCAACAGCGGGAACCAGAAGAGCAGTATCAAGGACACGTTTAGAAACGAGATAAACAAACAAGTGATCGGTCCAGGAGGCGCTGACAATGGGAACAGCTATTACTGGGGAGTTGATCAGGGAAACACTGGGAATACGGGATATAACGTGGGCTACAATCAGAACGACTACAGCAACTATGGGAACCAGATAAACAATTAGAGAAATGCTATGAAGATGTCGTTTCACATTCCGGGGTAATTAGTAATTAGGGGAACACCATTGTAAAGGAGCCAGCCCTTATAGCACTTGCTATAAGGGCTGGCTCTATCTACACCAACATGTCAGCCAGGGCAAGTCCATGCTGAATGGGTGTGTCCTGTTTCGATTTCAATATCCGTTTCATACATCTCCTGCTGAATCATGTCGTGAAGTGCATAGCAATAGTGAGGCTCGATCTGCTAGGCTCGCATCTTCTGAAAGACCTCGATCCGTCGCCAAGAGAGGACGGGCCGCCATTCAGGCTTGGTGCGCCACTGAGAACCTGACGTAAGCTTTCCCCTACTTCGTTTGAAGATTCACCTACTTCGTTTGAAGATTCACCCACTTCGTTTGTAGATGCAAAGGAATCAGTTTTTGAGGAAGCTACACTGATCACTGAGAGAAATTATCCTAGCTACCCGGTGCATAAGTGTTTGTTGAAAACGAAAAGGAAAGATTTTCGTCTAGCTCCAGAAAGGGAGACCGGTGTGATGATTTCTTCTTGCCAAAAAAAGAGCGTGATCCTCATTGGTACATGCTTAGCAATCTCACTGTTGTTGTTAACAGGTATGCCATCAACGGCGTTTGCCTCTTCCAAGCAGACAACAGTCTCCATGAGCCCCAAAGGGGCAACCTCTTCCCAAGCGAAGTCAGGTAATGCAACAAAGAATGGCTATGGGTACACTCCCTCGAAGCCCTCGAATGGGAAAAATTCTCAGGTGAACACGCAATACAAAGAGGGAAACACCTACAACAGTAATAACAGTTCCTATGCAGGAATTAACCAGGGAAACAGCGGGAATCTGGGATATAACCGGGGCTTCAATCAGAACAACAGTAGCAACAGCGGGAACCAGATAAACAATACCAAGCGCACTTATGGAAACCAGGTGAACACACAAGTGACCCGCTCAAACAATTACAACAGTAATAACAGTTACTATTCAGGAACTAACCAGGGAAACAGCGGGAATCTGGGATATAACCGGGGCTTCAATCAGAACAACAGTAGCAACAGCGGGAACCAGATAAACAATTAGGGGAACGCTATTAAGATATCGTTTACCATTCTGGGTAGTCAGGGGAACACCGTTGTAAAGGAAAAGCCCTTATAGCAGGTGCTATAAGGGCTGGTTATACCAATGTTTCTTACTCATCTCGATAGCGTTTGTACTGAATGGTTGGGGTACGTGAGTCGCGATCATTCAAGATTGTGACCTCTCCATCCTCCTCCAGTTCTTCCCACTCTTCCGGGGTCGCGGTTAGCGGGATATTGCGTAGTGCCCGCTCGTCTTGCTGTCGCGGCTGAAAGGCGAGAAGAAGACATACAACAATCAGCGCAAGAATGACAAGAAGCATCATAGTGCTAGACCTCCCTTGCATCATGCAGGTAGATTGACGTGGACAGTTTCACAGGGCAAGCACTCTGTTTGATCTGCTGCGCACATGATGGACACAGCGAAGAGGACCAGTCAGCAGGGAACGGGCCTGCTGACGTTTTTTTGTACCAGCAGCTAACGCAATGGCGTTGCGCTTGTGTGGGGGCCTGCTCTAAGAGGCCTTGATAGTGTTGCCACAGACGTTCATTCATGGTTTGCGGTCCCCTTCCCTGATCTCGCTGATCAGCCGGTCGAGAAGTGCCAGCAGGTCATCCTCTAACACCTGGTCAGCTTCATAGGCCTCGTCTGTTGGGGTATGGGTGCCACGGGCCGCCCTCCGGTCGAGATAGGCCCGTTCCCGTTGCTGCTTGCGCGCCAACTGGTCGCGTAAGCCCTCTAGCCAGCGTTGGCCCTCTTCAGGCGTCATCAGGTCAAAGGGCTTGCGATACGAAATGGTGGCCTGGGCATTGCTGCGACCAGGGCCACGGGAGGGGGTACGTCGTGATGTACGAGCCATACGCTATATTTGCCCTCCTCGCCAGCGGATCACGTCGGCCATGACGCTTTGAATGTAGGCCCCTTCGTCGTTATGGTCTTGCTGGGGGCATACTTAGGAATGATGGTTGTAACCGTGGTCCGGCCGTCCGCGATGTAGACCGTCTTCATGAGGGCGTACCAGTCAGCGACACCGGCCCGCCAGGAAGAGTAGGCCCGATACCCGCCGCTCGGGTCGCACCGCCAGCCCTCAGTACAGCGGATATTGCCGATGCTCAGCGTGACGACCGCGACGCCGCGCAGGCCGAAGGTGCTTTCATGGTGGAAAAAGGCCAGTGCGAACACGGGATCAATCCCATACGTCACGCCCTGGTCATACATGGTTTGCCCGATGCCCTGTGCAGGCGAGCCAGCCACCGCAAGCACGCGATCAATGAACGCCGCTGAGATCGTGGGCGGCCCTGTGATGGTATCCGACGTGGGTGTGTTGCTCGTGTGTGATGCGGCATAGGTCGTAGGAATAGTGTTTTGTTGCATACCTGCCCAGGCGTAGACACAACCGCCCGCAACCAGGATGAGCAAGAGCGTGAGAAGTGTTTTTTGCATGTGGAGATCCTTTCCACAGAAAACCCCACATGGTATACTTGTCCATGTGGGGCAAAGTTTTTCCACAGGCGGGACCCTCTGACGGAAGTCGCCAAACTACAGTGCAGAGAGCCGCCTTTATTTTTTGTCTTCAAGGACGGCGAGCGGCCGCCCTGGTCTCCGTAAGTGGAGGCGCTTGAGCTTCGCGTGAATACGCCGCTGCGTCGATGCTGGTAAGGTGCGTAAGCGCTCAAAGGCATCAGGGCGACCACACATCAACGCTCCTATCAAAATGTTATGGCCATACTGCGTCTTGCGCCATTGCTCGAAACGATCAGCGGTCCGGCCAGCGGCATCAAGCTTCAATGGCTGGAGGGTGTCTCCCTTTAGGCGGGTGGTCTTTGGCTCGTACCAGTGCATGGTATCAATCGCCAGGACAGGCACCTCCAGGCAAGAATCATGTGTTCCTGCCACAACGCAGGTGATGTGATGCCGCCAGCGTTCCGTGCAGTTCAATGAGTAGGCATACCAATAGCTGGACCGCGCTAAGATGACAGCGTGATAAACCACACCGCCACGGCTGAGAGAGACGCTATTGCCGTGAACGGTTCCGTCATGCACCTGGACCCCGAACGCGGTTTGCAGCTGGTAGAGCGTGGCCCACACATCCTCTTGCTTGTAGTGGCTATAGCGTCTCTCTGGCATCGTTTAGAGTCCTCCTGTCTCTGGATCATTCAGCTCTCTGACCTCGCCATCTTGCGCTTGTGTCAGTTCCAGGCGTTCATTGACGTTCTTCAGCACGTTATTCATCACCGCATCAACGGTATTGGTGAACTGGCTCAGGAACTTAACCGCTGATTTACTCATGATCTCCTGCACGTCGCCAGCGATCTTGGCGTTGCGCTCCTCTGTTTGAATCTGGATTTCGATATTGCGCATGTGCCTATCGGCTTCAGCTTCACGCTGTTTACGGTCGGCTTCTTGCCGTTCCATCTCGGCATAGACTTCACCTTTGATCTTTTCCTCTTGCGCGATCTTCTTGAGCGTCATGACGCGCCAGCCAAGGTACTTGGCACATGCCCAATCCGAACCGATATAGAGGGTAACGCGCCCGATAATAAGCGCGTAGGTGAAGACATCGGCATCGGCTGGATGCCAGATGTGCCGCAAGTAGACGAACTGGCCCAGTGCCGAGATAGCAGCGAACACATACCAGGTAAGAGACAACCCAGTTACCCACTTGCCTAACTCGGCGTACTCTTGTGAGTGAGGGTCGAGCGTGCGTCTATAGGCTTCGGAATACTGCCAGACAAAGGTCAAACCAGCAAACACCGCTTCACCCAGGAGTGCAGGCGCGTAGGCGTTCCAACTGGTCTGATTTGTCCAGTCAAACGCTTTATTGGTGAAGAGTTGACCCACTTCCGAGGTGGTGAAAATGATAATCCAGAAGGGCGTCACCAGACAGAGGAAATCAAGAAACTTGAGCATCACCCTGACGTGGAAGTGTTCAACCAGATTGGTTGCCCCCTCCACACGTGCCATGCGTCGTGCTTTTAACTCCTCACGGGTCATGGTGGTTGTGGTCAACGGCAATGCAGGATTGCGATGAATGACGGTTTCACCCTCATTGGCGCACTGCCCGTCCTTTGCCTTCTCGGCATTTGCCGTAGAGGGAACAGACGGAACATTCGCGCTGGTATTGGCTGTGAGTGGGGTTTGAAAAATGGTAAAACCTTTGCCAATCCCTTCTCGAATCGCATCTAATTTTTTCCCCAAGAAAACCCTCCGAGAAATTTAAAGGTACCGGATAGGTACCAGATGGGTACCACAAAAACGAGCGTAAAAAGTGGCGATACTCTCATGAGGTTCTCAGGTCATGCTCATGATTTTTCGCCGCGTGTTGCACTACAAAAACTATTTATGATTGCGTAGAGATTCGCGCCGCTGTTTCGCCTGTGTGCGCCGCTGTTTACGTTCCAGAATGACATTGGCCTTCGTAACCCGTTCCCAGGAAACATCCAGAGCGCGTAGAAGACGGGCGTAGTGCTGAAACATGAACTCGTTGTTGGCGGCCAGCTGCTTCTTGGCGAACTCTTCGCGCTCTGCCTGGACCACTTTGTAGTCTTCCGCGCTAATGGTGCTTGTCGAAAAATCATACTTTGCCGCGTTGGTGTTGGTTGCTGTTGTGTCTGCCATAAATGAAGCATCCTTTCGTTCATCGAGACTGAACCCCAACCGCTGAGGCTCATCGCTGCCAACCCCTTGCGAGATTGGCAGGAGATCAACCTAACGATTATCGAAGTACACCTTCTGCGACCTTCGCCTTAAAATATAGGGGTTTAGTGTTGGACTCCTACCCCTACAGGCACCGCCCACTTGTAGCTTCTACGCGCCTTTTCTCCTGCTCTCACAGGCTACTCAGGCGGGGCTTATTCGTTTTGGTGTACTCTATTCAATTGTTAATGTGCGGGCGGCTACGCCGCGATACTCTCAAATGTCTCTCGAAACTATCATTTCTATCAATGATTATACGTGAGATTTTTGAGAGTTTCAAGGTTTTTAAAACCAGATTGAGAGTTTTGAGAGAATTTGTGGTATAATTGGGATAGATTAAGCCAATTATCCTTTGGGAGGGAGCACAATGACCGACTACTTAACCGCAGGCGAAGCAATAGAAGTACTCAAAATACCTGCCTCCACTTTTTACCGCCTTGCTAAAGAGGGCAAAATTGCAAAGCATTATCCAACGGCTGTCAGTAAGCATGGTGTGTATGATGCTAGAGAGATAGCTCGATTAGGCAGCAAACTTAAAAGAGAGTCTGAGCCACAGCAAACAGGGGAAACCGATTGGATTCAAAGTTCTGATGTAGGCAACATGTATGACTTGGAGTACACGGTCTACGGCGATGAGACCGGCAATCCATCTATAGTCAGAAAGTGGTATGAGCGCAACCCACAGATATGCCGTGTGCTTTATAACAAAGAGGATCGCCGCGACTTTTGGGGAGCACTTAATATGCTACCACTCAAGGAAGAGACCATTTTCAAGCTTCTACGAGGTGAGATACGCGATATTGACCTGGACCCTCAGAAAGATATTCTTACGTTTGAGGAGCCGGGTACATACGATTTCTATGTAGCTTCCGTTATTGTTCGCCCTGATCGGAAAAACCATTTCTTGGCACTTGTAAACGGTGTGTTTGATTTCTGGTGTGAACAAGCACCAGAACGAAGGCTAAGGAAAATATATGGGCGTGTCGTGTCTGGTGATGGCGAAATGATGGCTAAGAAGCTTTTCTTCTCCCCTCTCTGGCACATTTCAGACAGTGCATACGTATTAGATATGACCCGCCCGAACCCATCGCGCCTCGTCCAAAGTTTTCAGTATGCCGTGAATTCTAAGATAGAAGAAGCTTCTTTGACAGCCAAAATGACAGCCAAAGAAGCGAACAATAGCGAATGCAGGGGTACTAAAGCGGATACAGAACAAACTTCAACAGAGAGCACAGAACTGCTATAATATATCTACAAGATATATTTCCCTGGCACTGGCCTTCTTAAATTGCTTCTGCTGGGAAATTGGGAACGCACAAAACCTGGTAGGGACCAGCTTTAGCGCGTCCGAAGGAGATTGATCGCCTGTGGGCGCAACTCCAAATATTCTCAGGCAACATTTCGCATAATGGGTCGCACATTCCTGGCAAAAACAAGCTTACGTCACACTGTCATGAATGGCATTTGGACGCGCTAAAGCTGGTCCCTACCGGAAGAGGATAAGTGGCTTTATGTCAGTTGATCATATTGTGCTGGGTATCATCGGCCTGGCGCCCAGTACGGGCTATGATATGCGAGCCGAGATTGAGAAGGGCAGCATTGGTCTCCTTTCGGCGCTGAGCTTTGGCAGTATCTATCCCCGTGTACGCGCACTTCAGGACGAAGGCTTTGTACGTATGGAGCAAGAAGATAAAGATGGGCGCAAACGCAAGCTCTATGAATTGACGGCCAAGGGTTGGCAAGAGCTCCAGCGCTGGCTTATGGACGAAGAGGCGGCCTATCCTCTCCCCATGCGCGACGAACTCCTGGTGAAGATCCTCTTCTGGGGCATCGCTGGCGCGGAGCGCCACACCCTGCGCGAACATTTACAGGCGCGCCGCGAGGAATCAGAGGAACTGCTCACCTACCTGCGCAGCCTCCAGAGCGACGGCGTTACCTTTATTGATGAATATGGCATGCTAGTCTTCTCATACATGGAAACAAAGATTGAGGGCGAGCTGGCGTGGATTGAGAAGGCCAGCACTCAACTCTTACAGGAGCCTGAACTGCCTCCCCAGGACCCCAAATGGCTGGCGGTTCTCCAGAAGGCACGCCGCAAAAAAGCCCTGGGCGAAAGCGAGGAATAGTCATAGATGACTTTTGCCGAGGATTCGCCTTGTTGCTCTTGACGAGACACGCAAAACGCACTATGGTACTAGGTAAAGCATTGCTAATTCAGTAGATCACATAGTAGAGGTAAGCTCTCGCATGGAACTCTTAGACTTCACGATTCTCGTGCTCTCGTTTGTTATTGTTGTCTTTTTGGCAGCAATTCTCTTTATTCGCCCGTCGAGAGCTGTCCTCATAGCCTCGCTCCTTGGCGGCCTGGTCCTGGCACTGGTCAATATACTCTTTGACGTAATCGCCGCCTATGCCAATTTCTGGCACTATGTCTTCACCGCGCCTAAGCCAAGCCAGCGCTTTCCCTGGAATATCGATCCCCAGGCATTCTATCACCTGGTGACGCACTTTCCTGTGACGTACTATATCAGCACTGGCCTGGTCTATGGCTCAATTGTCTACCTGCTTATCTGGCGCTTTGAGAAGGGACCCAAAGCCTGGTTCGCCAAACTGCTCCTCTTTGGCATCCCCCTGTTCTGCATCCTGCGCGATGTGTATGGGGCAGCCACACATACCGCGTATCTGCACTGGGATAGCGTGGGTGGCATTGTGCTCACCGTCCTGCTCTGGCCCATCGCCTTCTATGCAGGCTATCTGCTCTTCAAAAAGCTCGCTCCCTCACACCAGGTCGTTGAGGCCCAGCGTCAGGAAGAGGAAGAGCGCGAGGCGGCCCGCATTCAAGCACTGAAAGCCGCTTCCTCCCAGCAATAATCTTTTTGCTTTGTAGTAAAGTAACGAATAAGCGGATTGGGCCGGCAGAGCCGGCCCAATCCGCTTATTCGTTACTTTACTACAAATTACTCCTGGACATCCTGAAGGACGGCGGCCAGATTTTCATAGACATGATCGGGCTGAATCGTCGAGCGCTCAAGCGTCTCACGGCTGGCACGACCAGAGAGGACGAGCAGTGTATGCGTTCCCGCCGACTTACCCGCCAGGATATCGACCTCCAGGCCATCGCCGATCATGACCGTCTCCTCTGGCTGGCTGCCAAGAGTCTGCATGGCCTCCACCAGTAGACCCGGCTGAGGTTTGCCTATAACCTCGGGCGTCACGGAACTGCCCGCCTCGATGGCGGCCACCATCGTACCAGTACCGGCGATAAAGCCGTCGGCAACTGGCAGCAAGGGGTCGCGATTAATGGCGACAAAGGCCGCGCCGTTACGGACGGCATGCACTGCCGCGGTCAGCTTCTCATAGGTAAACTGGCGATCTAGCCCGACCAGAACAGCATCGACATGCTCTTCCTGGGTGTCGGCAAGCTTTAAATTATGCTCATGCGCGATATCATACAGAGGGCGCTCACCAATCAGGTGAATGGTCCCATTAGGGAAACGGCGCGCGATCTGTTTAACCGCGGCCTGGCCAGCCCCAAGCACATGCTCAAGGCTTGTATCAATGCCCAGGCCAATAAGCTTATCCAGGACCTGCTGCTCACTAGCAAACGAGTTATTGGTCAGAAAGAGATATTTCTTCCCTGTCAGTTCAAGCCAGTCCACAAATTCCTTCGCGCCCGGTACCAGGGTCTCCCCACGGTAAACGACGCCATCCAGGTCAATCAGATAGGTTGTATATGGTGGTAACATACTTCTCCAAATACATGCAAGTTATTATATGCTTCTATTATATCGTCTAAAAACGGGACTAGACAAAAATAAAAATCGGCCAACGTGGAAAAAAACGAGAGTTGGTAGGAAAAATGGGGGAGTATAGAGTAATATGCGGTTATGCAGGAGTTGGCGGCGCATGGCCGCCAACTCCTGCATAACCGCATCCTCTAATCGCGTAAGAGCTGTTCGCGGATGGTGGAGACATCCTGGCGCAGGGTGGGATTCTGTTTGAGGTTGCGCTCAATCTTTTCGCAGGCGTGGAGCACCGTGCTATGGTCACGTTTACCGAAGAGCTGGCCAATTTCAAACAGTGAGATCTGAGTCTCCTGGCGAATTAAATACATCGCGACCTGGCGCGGAACCACAATATGCTTATCGCGCTGTTTGCTACACATCGCTTCAAAGGAGACACGGTAGTAATCAGCGACGGCCTGCGCGATCTGACGCCCATCCAGGTGCGTTTCACGGTGATCCGCCCCCAACGAGGACATGGCGGCACGTGCCACGTCTAGCGTTAAATCTACGCGATGCAGCTGCTGATAGGCCATCAAGCGATTGAGGCAGCCCTCTAGCTCACGAATGTTCGTCTGCACACGACCCGCAATATACGAGATGATCTCGTCAGGGACCCGGTAGTGCAAAGCATCCGCCTTGACGCGCAGAATCGCCATACGTGTCTCTAGATCTGGCGGCTGGATATCTGCCACCAGGCCCCACTCAAAGCGCGAACGCAGACGCTCTTCCAGGCTGGCAATGGCCTTGGGTGGGCGATCACTACAGATCACAATCTGCTTGCTCATCTCATGCAGACTGTTAAAGGTGTGAAAGAACTCCTCCTCGGTCGACTCCTTGCCAGCGATAAACTGGATATCGTCAACGAGCAGGATATCAACCGAGCGATACTTGGCACGAAACTCCTCGGTCGTACGATAACGAATGGCGTTAATGATCTCATTAGTAAACTGCTCGGAGGAGACATAGAGGACCGCCAGCCCTGTCTGCACCCCCTGCTGACCAATAGCATGCAGCAGGTGAGTCTTTCCCAGTCCGACACCTCCATAGAGGAAGAGCGGGTTATACGACTCACCGGGAGCCTCGGCAACCGCCAGTGAGGCGGCATGAGCCAGCCGATTACTGCTACCGACAATAAAGGTATCGAAGCTATACCGAGGATTGAGGCGATTATTTGTCAATATGCCTGACCGCTGCTCATTCTCCCATTGCTCCTGTTGAGAAGCCACGCCAGCCTGGAATGACTGATAAGATGCTGCGTTTTGCTCATACGACGGCGCTTCAGGTGTGCGCGCTGCTTTATGGGGAATACTGCGGTTAATACTGCGATCATAGAAGTTATACCCATTCTGCGCCGCCGATGTCGATGCGGCCAGGTGCGGCGTCGCGACCTCTTCCTGAGCTGGCAAGGGCTCCTCGCCTGGCTCATGAGTCACTTCAAGCACAATGGTCCGCCCCGTTACCTCTTGTAAGGCCTCTTCCATTACTTCTAGCCAGTGCGAGGTCAGGACATCACGAGCAAGGTCATTATGCACTTGCAGCGAGAGATAAAGCGATTCCGTCTCCTCATGCGCGCCACCTTCAGTAGTCTGAGAGGCAAGTAGATGAGCCTCTTGCAACCACTGACGCGTCACAGGGTCTAGCGACTCGTGTTGCAGCAGTCGCTCAAGCGTCGAGCGCCAAATCGTAGCAGTGTTCACCATGTACTCCAGTAGGGCATAGCAGCTCTCGTACTAGTTGCTTAAACTAGTCCTCGGCCAAAGCAACGCATTCAATCTCGACCAAGGATTTGCGTGGTAAGTCAGCGACAGCAATCGCTGAACGAGCAGGGAGAATGTCACCGGTGAAGTAAGTCGCGTAAACGGCATTCATGGCTTGAAAGTGATCCATGGTTGTCAGGAAAACGGTTGTCTTGACGACCTTCTGGAGGGAGGAACCCGCAGCCTCTAGCACTGCGCGCAGATTCTGTAACACCTGGTGCGTCTGAGCGGTTACATCTGCACCGACAATCTCGCCACTGGTTGGATCCAGGGGAATCTGTCCGGAGGTGTAGATAAACTGTCCATAACGAATGGCCTGGCTATAAGGGCCAATAGCGGCCGGGGCGTTAGCAGTCTGAATCTTCTCACGTTCCATAAATGTTGTTCTCCACTCCTGAAATTTTTATTAATTGTATGTGCGACCCTTTGCTTAACTTCTCGCGCCTGCGGCGCTCGCTTGGGAAAGGTGTGTATGCTATTTAGGTAAGTCACACAGACGAAAATGCGCAGGAGACATCCTCTATCCTAAAAGACGAGAAAAGTCTCCTGCCTCTCTTTATGCAAACTGGCGCTAACTCCTAGTAAGGTCCACGCCCTGAGGGTGGTATCCGCCCCTGACCATCGATGCCCGGATTATATTGGGGGGATACATCTGCGTAGCAGGCGTGGTTGCGGGCCTCGCTTTGCTGATCTCACGCGCGCACTGGCGCAAGGTTTGCTGCATCTCGGCCGCGGATGTAAAGCGGTCCTCCGGCTCCTTCTGTAACGTTCGCATCACCACCTGCTCAACAGCGGGGGGAACATTTGGATTGAAGGGGCGCAAAGGCGGAGGCTGCGCCGAGGCATGTTGCATGGCAATGGAGACGGCGGTTGGACCCACAAAAGGTGGTCTCCCAGCAAGCATCTCAAACATTACAACACCGAGAGAATAGAGGTCAGACGAAGCGGTCAATGTCTCGCCGCGAGCTTGCTCTGGAGAAAGATAATCGGCGGTTCCCAACACAATACCACTATTCGTCAGTCCGGCATCCTCAGCGACACGCACGATACCAAAGTCTGTAAGCTTCACCCACGCCCCGCCATCGCTCAGGCCACCACCTGCGTTACCGCTACGGGCAAGCATAATATTCTGCGGCTTAATATCGCGATGAATAAAGCCTCGCGCATGCGCAACCTGGAGCACGGCGCATACCTGGGAGGCAATCTCTATCGCCTCGCGTGCCTGTAGCTGCCGACGCTGGCCGATCAACTGCTTTAATGTCGGGCCATGAATATATTCCATGACCAGAAAATACTGGCCCGCTTCTTCTACAAAGTCATAAATAGTGACGGCGTTGGGGTGCGCGAGCGCAGCGGCGGCGCGTGCCTCTCGGCGGAAACGTTCCACAGCTCGCGCATCACTCTTATCAAGTGAGCGCAAAACTTTGGCCGCCACGATACGTTCTACGCGATGATCCCAGGTTTTGAAGACGCTGGCCATACCGCCAGTAGCGATATGCTCGCGAATTTCGTACCGTCCAGCAATTAAAGTGCCTTCGAATTGGTTCAACGTACCTACCTCAAGCGACCTGGGTCAGGTGAAAGTAAGACAAAAATAAAGTATAAATCTGCACGTTCAGAGGGTAGTATATCATCAATGCGTTATGTCGTCGAGTTTTTAGGAGTAGGAGGTGTATATGTGCATGGGAAGCGGGCACTCGCTCACTTCCCATGCACATATACACCTCCAAAACTACTTCACCCAGATGGGGCGGGAGTCGGCGTTGATTCTGTTGTTGGTGTCAGTCAACTGAATGGGATTACCAGTAAGCTTGAAATTGCCTTTCGTATCCACGCTCAGATGCGCCAGCCAGAGATCAAAGGCACCATTGGTGTAGGTTATATATGCCAGGGACTTGCCATCAGGCGACCAGACAGGCTGACACACATACTGGCCCTTCACGATCAACTGAGCCGACTTATATGGTGCTACCCCCTGTTGATCCGCGGCATCGCCGGGCGTGGCAGTGATCCCTTTAGGAACCTTCTGGACATAGATGCTTAACTGATCACTGGTGTTCTCGCTACGAGTGTAGGCGATAGAATCACCCGTGGGCGAGAAGATGGGTTGATAGTTGCGTACGTTCGAATCCTCAGGCGTGAGCGCGACACCGGTATCGGGCTGGCTTTTGGCTACTCCTGGACGATACTTATATGGATTGTTAGCAATCAGGGTCGAGTCAGCCAGGTAGATCTGAGTCAGCAAATTAGAAGAGTTTTTAGGATCATAGGTGTAGTGTGTATAGACGATTTCTTTTGGTGTGTTCGGGCGGAAAGCCACATCCCGGTCACCACCAGCCCCATAATCGCTATAAGCTACATATTGGGGCGTATCGGTTCCAGGATCAGAGACTGGCACGGTAAACACCTGAGGGTCCAGTAGGGGCGCATTCTGACCCGTAGCCTGGTACCAGTTCTCTTTACCAAAGTCACTGGCAAAAAGAATAGACTTTCCATCTGCCGAGAAGGAAGGCTGCCCGATCCAATTGGCCCGCGACTTCACAAAGCCATCTATATTGTAGTAGCTTCCCTGGCCGCTACGAATGACATTGATCTTACCGCCTTCAGCGGGCATGGTTGCAATATCAGAGTAGTCGCCACGCCGAATCACAAAGATAAGCTGCTTGCCATCGGGCGATATCGCGGGATCGCGTACATCCAGACCCTGGGTCAACTGCTTGAGATTGCGCTGGCTATCAAGCTCGTACAGGTTGCGATCAATGGTAAAGTAAAACTTCCCACTAAACACTGCCTGGTCGGTCTTATTGATGCCAATCGAGGTCCCATCTTTCGTCGTCTGCTTGGTATCAAAGGTATTGCTCTTGTCATTACCGATGCCTAAACAACCTTGTAAGCTAAATGCAAGCAATACCAGAAGCGCCAGCACGCTATACTGTCTATATCTAACCTGTATATTTCTCTTCATTGCCACATTCCATCTCACTCTACTTTGACGGTCTCAAAGGTTACCATCATCATCAGGTCCAGCAGGCTGCGCACACCAAAGGGGTCATTTAACTGGGGCACGCTCATCGCGCCCGATGAAACCATCTGCTGCGTGGATGCCGTGGCATTGGGCACATCCACGTTGACATGCGATGGATTGTTCTGTGCTAGCTGCGTATCCTGTTGGGCAGGCGTCGCCGCGTTGCCATACAGGGATAGGACAGACTTACAGCCCGCGGTATCACCAAACATCTTTTGCAGATCCGGCAAGATCTTAGAACAATAGGGGACAAAGTCGCCGGTATTCGTGTTTTTGCCGGTTTTAGGATCGGGAAGTGACAGCGGACCAGAATAGGGTGGACTAAGAATAAGTTTGTTGATATTCGCTGTATTGATGTTACGCGCGAAGTTGGCCATTTTGATCACATCGGTGACCTGCATATCTGTCTTTAGGTAGCCAACCAGGTCTTTGGCATATTCAGGCAACTTGTTCACTGTATCAGTGCTCTGGAGCTTTCCTTTGAGCGCGGTAAGCACCTGCTGCTGGCGCACAGAGCGGCCAAAGTCACCGCCCAGGTCCGAATGGCGCGTGCGTACATACTCAAGCGCCTGGATGCCACTCATATGCTGAGGACCGGGCGCGATATAGAGGCGCTTAAAGCCATAGATATCCTTGGTACTGATGTCATTGGGATAGATATCGTCGACCATCGGGTGCAAGGCATCTACATCCACACCACCCGCGGTCTCAATGACCTTAATAAAACCATCCAGGCCGACCCAGGCATAGTAATCAATAGGAATATTGAAATTTTCTTCGACTGTGGCAATGGCCAGACCCGCAGCATCGGCATAATGGTCCTTCGAAGCGTTACTCTGATAACCATACGAGAAGGCGAAGTCCATCTTGCCCGGGCTGTTACCGGGGATGAAAACGCGCATATCACGTGGGATGGAGAGCATACCTACATAGTGTGTCGATGGGTCGATAGTCACGACGATATCGGTCTGGGCCAGGGGCGAGCCATTGACACCGTTGTTGCCTTTACCATCATTGTCGCTACCCAGCAACAGAATATTAATGCGCTTACCACTAAGGATATCTCCATTGGACGTGGCGCTTTGCGAGCTATCCTCTTTGCCCTTGCTATTGAAGCTCGTTGCCTTATGCCCGGTAATCTGACTCACAGCACTCCCGAAGTTGGCCTGGTACCACCAGTAAAGGCCGCCTGTCGAGATGATGAGTACCGTCATAACCGCGACTAGCACCCGCGCCCATATGGGGAAGCGCCGCTTTTGCGTGCGCCTGAAACCTCGTGGCGGCTGAGGCGGCATCGGCGTCCGGGGAAGATTGCCTGGACCTCGGGGCGGCGTTCCCTGTGGGATAAGGGGTGGCGCCTGGATACCAGACATACTGGGCATGCTCCCTGGCGCGCCCATAGAGGCCGGGCCAAGGCTCCCGGTCTGGGGACGTGGCGTTTGCGGAGGCGCGCTCATCATTGGATTTGCAAATGACGAACTATTGGGGCCAAAGGCATTATTACCCTGTCCAGGCAGAGGCGCCTGAGAAAATGGCGATGGCTGACCCATAGGAGGCTGTTGCATAGGGGCGCCATTGCCAGGATAGCGCAGAGTTGGTTCAGAAGCAGGGATAGCAGGATACTGAGGATTGACGAATCGATCAGATATTGGGTCATTATTCGCGCCAGGATTGCGAAAAGGCGTTGAGTTTGGTTCTTTTTCCTGGAACAGGGGGGCGCCAATGCCCGACTGCTGCGGTGAAACAGGTACAGTGTCAAAGCTTGAACCCTGATTATTTCCGGCCAGGGGTCTGGTAGCACGAGGCGCAACACCAGGAAGGGAGAGTCCACGAGGCATAAACTGCCCACCTTTAGGGCCGGCCTGTGGCTGTGACACACCAGGCCCATTAGATATAATCTGACCAGGAGGGGCCTCTGTATTGCGAGGAACAACGGGTTCAGTCCTCGGTCCCTCTGAACCTGGGCGCGGGGCAGTTGGGGGGAGTTGCCCGCTCGAAGGTTTCATATTAACAAATTGCCGTTTCACTGCGCTTACCTGCTTCCTTAACAATTGCTTTATCTAATTAGAACCTTACGCGCATGCCCTCTCTCGCTTTCTCTCACCCTAACAACGTCATACCACAGATGCTCCTTAAGAGGCCTCACACCACTTTCCACCTTGTTTCTGGTTCATACACTTCTTTGATACATAAAGACACGCTCATTGATATCTACCAAGTATAACGTATTGTTGGGAAAAAACATCACGATTATGCCTACCTTTTTGCTTAGGATAGGACATTTTGGTACATCGGTCTTAACTCCCTGTTAGTCAACACATTACACAACCGTAAACATCGCTTAACCCTCCACTAACCAGTATAGACTACGCTTGCAGTGGAAGGTTGCCCTCGGGATTTTCGCGAAGGCAGTCAGTCCCCTGGATCATTGTCTGCCGCACTCTCCACGATAGGTGAATGGTGTCCTATGCGCATAGCGATTATTACAGAGAATTTCCTGCCCAAACTCGATGGTGTTACCCGCACGCTTGCCCGCCTTCTGGAACATGTGCAGGCGACGGGGCATCAAGCCCTCTTGCTAGGCCCTGAAAGCGGCATGGAACAATACGCTGGGGCCGAGGTTATCGGCACGGCGGGGCTCCCGCTCCCCTTTTACCCGGAGCTCAAATTTAATTTCTTTCGCCCCCTCTTCATACGCCGTCTCTATGAGTTTCAACCAGATATCGTGCATATCGTCGATCCCGTTGTCCTGGGAGCAACCGGCCTGGCAGCGGCCCGCCTCCTCAACAAGCCACTCGTCTCTTCCTACCATACCAATCTGGCCGCCTACTGTACCCACTTTGGCTTCTCGTTCTTTACACAGCCCATGTGGCACTACAATCGCTTTATCCATAACCAGTGCGAGTTAACCTTCTGTCCCTCACCCTCCACGGCACAGATGCTACGCCAGCAAGGCTTTGAACACCTGCGCCTCTGGCCTCGCGGCGTCGATACAACCCTCTTCCGCCCCGAGCAACGTGACGCGGAATTACGGGCGAGCTGGCTGCAAGGCCGTGAGCAGCCTGAACAGAAAGTAGTCTTGCTCTATGTGGGACGCGTCTCCTGGGAAAAAAATCTCCAACTGCTGATCCAGGCCTATCGCCAAATGGATCATACACGCTGCCACCTGGTCATCGTTGGTCATGGGCCGGCCCATGACGAAATTCGCCAGGAGTTGCAGGACCTACCCGTGACGTTCACGGGGTATCTGCGCGGCGAGGAACTGGCGCGGGCCTATGCGACAGCGGACCTCTTCGCCTTTCCTTCGTATACGGAGACCTTTGGGCAGGTCGTACTGGAAGCTATGGCCTCAGGACTGCCCGTGGTAGGCTTACGCGCGGAGGGAGTGCGCGACCTGGTGCAGCATGAAAGCACAGGACTACTCCTGGAGGCGGAAGCGCTCTCAGCAGATGAGCGCATCACAACCTATCGCGACCACTTACAGCGCCTGGTCCAGCAGGAGGCGACGCGCCTGGAGATGGGCGAGGCCGCGCACCATCAAGCCAATCGCTATAGCTGGTACGAGTCCATGGAATGCGTGATACGCGGCTATGAAGAGGTCATCGAGACCTCGCGCCCCCTGCTGCTTACGCAGGCCAGCTAGTTTCAATCCGCGGCAGTTCCTAGGAACTGCCGCACATTTTGTGTGAGAATGTACTAAAAATCAGCCCCCTCTCGCTGCTTCTCATCTTTGCGCGCCTGGAGCAGCGAGAGGATAAGTGAACCAACCAGCGTGCAGACCAGCACAATCTCCATGGTACTGAAGGTCTTCTTCTTTTGTGGCATAGTTTCTTCTCCTCTATCTTCAACGCTTGAGCCAGAGTTCTTGTCCATTACTATATGTACGCGCGAGGGTGTAATGTTGTCGCACCCAGGTATGGAAACCGGCTACCTGCTGTATATTATGAAGTCGCCCTGTATAAAACAGCACAGCCTGAACCTCGGGACGGCTGGCCTCTTGAATCAACTGCTCTTCTGTAACATAGCCTGTCATAATACGCACACCCGAAGTATCAACCAGGGAGGCAGGTGTACTACGATCCGCCAGACCCGCCAGGAATTGCGCATCCGTTACAACGAGGCTGCCAGGCTTCGTGAGGGTTCGCATATCTGCGACAACACGCTGGTCCTGGGCATGCATGCCGACTGGCAGGGCTTTGAAATTATGTCGCACCTGGAGGATGTTACTAGCGGTCGTGAAGAGCACAATAAGCAGAGTAAGCGCGACCGTCCAGCGAGCCAGGCGTGCTAATCCGACCTCGGTCCGTTGCAGACAATCCAACAGGGGAGCCAGGCCTACTGCTACCATGGCGATCATCGGAGGTACCAGGTACACCAGGTGATGGGCGAAGAGCGGCACCTGGCGCCAGAGCAACACGGCAGAGACAAGGAACCAGGCCAGGGGCGCGATAATACGCCAATCGCGGCGCACGCAGGCAAAGAAGGCGGCCGCGAGCGCGGCATAGAGCAGGGGATAGCTGCGGATGGTGAGCAACATATGGATATTCCCCTTCGCCGAAGACGCAAGCACCTTCCCCGCGACCAGGTGAAAGGTCACGACACCATCCCACAACTGCGCAAAGGCTCCAAGATAGGGCAGTATAATTACCAGGAAGGCCAGGATGGAGGCGCCCAGGGCCAGCAAGAGGGGCATAAACAGAGGCCAGCGCTTCTCGCGTGGCTGACGCAGCCCCCGATAGAGATACATAAGTAGAAGAATACCAATTGGCACGAGAGCCGCCACAGCCAGCAGCTTGCACAGAACACCAAGCACAAGCACGATACCACAGAGCACAACCAGGGCATTTCCGCGTTTTCCTCCAGGATACCGCCACCAGAGCCAGGCCAATCCGACCGCAAGAGTCATAAAGGCGACCGAAGGGGCCTCCGCCTGGAGTTTCTGTGATTGTGAGAGATAGAGCGGATCAAGGGTCATCAGGAGCGCGGCCACCAGCGCTCCCAGGCGTCCCGCGAGCGCATACCCAATACAATAGCAGCCCAGCACACCGAGCAGCGAGATAAGAACGACACCGAAACGCGCCGCCCACAGGCTCTGACCCAGAGCGAGATACGTCGGAAAAATAGAGAGAACAAAGAAGGGGGGTTGAGAGTAAAAGGTCTGCTGGTAGAGGGCATGGCCTGAGCTTAACGCGCGCAGCGTCTGCCAATAGACGCCTTCATCATAGCTATCCAAATCGATAGGAATGTCGATGCGGTATAAGCGGAGCAGCAGAGCCAGAACAAAAATAGCCAGAGTGGCCAGAGCAAAAATAAGGCGCGAAGAAATCAGAATCCCCGTATAGCGCTGAAGGCGTGAGGAGGACTGGCGCGCAGAAAGCAGGTTAGTATTCATCAGAAAAAGACCAGCACGATCTTGCTATACGTTGAACAACAATATCGAATGATGCCACTGTAACACTATCAAAAATGAACTGAATAATCAAGAAGTACTAAAGATGGTGTGGTCCAGACTGGCAGCCCCTGGGTTACCAGTCTGGACCACACCATCTGATTTATATAGCCTGGAGGGCGTCAGTGACCTCGGCCAGGACCTGGCTCGCGTCGGCCTCATCGATAATGGTCTTGATTTCATCGGCAAGGAGTTCATCGCGCTCGCTGAGGGCCTCGGCGAGCGCAATCACAGCCTCGCTGTGCTCTCGGAACAGCTGCAAAACCTCGCGATATTGCTGCTGCAACACCTCCTCAACGCGCTCCGCCAGGCGAGGAACAGCGATTTCCAAACTGTTCAGGCGCGAGAGAAAGGTCCCATCCATGCCATAGGCGCCAACATAGAGGCCAGCCAGCGTTGTGGCCTGAGACAGGTCTCCGCTTACCCCATCCAGGTTCATATCCAGAAAAAGCTCCTCGGCTGCACGCGAGGCCAGGTAGACCTGCAACAGCGCCAGCACCTCCTGCTTACTACGCGTTTTGACCGTCTCTTTATTGCGCCAGGCGGCGAAGGCCTCGGCCCCCTGTTCACCATCATGACGATGCAGGGTCACATACGAGGGAAACTCACGCTCCATCAGGTAGTAGCAGGCAACGGTATGCCCGGCCTCGTGATACGCCAGGCGACGCCGCTCAATGGGCGTCAGGTCGCTTAACTGGCGGATGCCAAACTCATGCTTATCCTGAGCGGCGGCTATGTCCTTATACGTGACCAGGTCGCGACCATCAAAGTGGGCCAGAATCACGGCCTCATTGATAATATGCTTGATCGCGACTGGCGTATACTCAAACATACGCTGCACCAGCGCAGGCAGAGAGATAGCGGGATCATGGCTCACCTTGTTGAGATAATATTCGATGACCTCGCCTCGATATCTATCCGTGGGCGGCAGCACGCGGATCTGACGATCGAAGCGTCCCGGGCGCAGAAGGGCGGCATCCAGCGCCTGCGGCACGTTGGTCGCGCCAATGGTAAGCACAGGTTCGACCTGGGCACGCCCCTGGAAGAACCCCAACACACGCAAGATCTTCTTGTTCCAGCCATTGTCGATGGGAGGCGGGTCCATCTGCATCAAGAGTTCATTCAGACCACCATTGCCACCACCAAACATGCCACCCATACCACCCATGCCCATATTCCGCGACTGGCCATTCTGCTCACCGCCGCCTGTACGCGACATACCAATGGCGTCGAACTCGTCAATAAAGATAACACAGGCGCCATACTCGCGCGCGTAGCGCCGCGCCTTGCGGTAGAGGTTCTTGACCATCAGCACATCCATGCCCCAGAACATGCCACGAAAACTGGCCGCACTGGCATAGGCGAAAGGGACGCCGGCTTCGGTACTGATACACTGGGCCAGGTAGCTCTTGCCCGTTCCGGGTGGTCCCGAGAGCAGGAGACCGCGTACAGGCTGCCCGCCCATCTCCTGGTAGGCCTTAATACCAGTCAGAATACGCACGATGCGCCGTGCCTCCTCCAGAACATCGGGATTGCCTTTATAGTCCTTAAAGCCCAGTCCGGTCTCGCCCGGCATCACCCAGTAGAGACGCGGCCGCCCCATAAACCAGAAAATAGCCACGAATTGTATGAGGACATAAAAGATGGCAAACATAATCTGGAGGGCATAGAGCAAGATCGAGCCAGGGCTAGGCGGCGTCAATTGCGGCAGAACGGCGGTCAGAAAATACCAACCGACCAGGGCCGCCAGCGCCAGCCAGAGCCAGCGATACTTTACAAAGCGTCCAAATTGGTCCAGCCCCACATCAATCGACCTGTCCAGGTCACCCTCCAGCTTACGCTCAGCCACTTTCCGTCTATCCTTTGCTAACACGTTATCGCTCTCCCTTTCCAATCATACCGGCATGGGAACATCTTTCAGCAGAATCTACATTCTGTTGCATATCTCGCGAGAGAACGCAATAAGCACACCATCTAGCTCAGCGCGCGCATAAACAGGTAATCGGCGCGCAGGAGACGCTCGCCGCCCTGTCCCGGGGCCGTCACAAAATAGAAATAGGCCAGCGCCTTATGCTTCCCCTCGGGTCCATTCGTGACGATCTCGACCGAGAGAAAATAATCAAGCGAGGTATCCTCTCGGGGCTGCACGCTTAAGACCATGATCTCGCCCCACTGCCGCGTATCGGTCGCGCTCAGACTCTCGATATACTGTGAGAGCGTGCTGGCATCCGTAGGCGAGGAGAGCGTGGCGCTGCTGAGTTGCAAGGCCGTCGCATCGCCCTTACGCAAGGCGTAGAGCCAGCCTTTAATCTTGGCGCTGGCATCGCGCCCATCTCTGGGCTGCGTCTGTATATGAAAGGGATCGTTATCAATTCCCAGGGGCCACTCCTGGGTCGTAAGCCTTACTGTGGCTACCACACTGGCGATAAGCAGGAGCAGCGCCAGGCCCACAAACAACCGGTAGCGCTGGCAGAAACGCAACGCGTAGTAGCACCACTTCAAGGGCACACGTAGGATCGCCTTCACCAGGCGGCCGGGTCGACTGGCCCCTGCTCGCGGAGGCAAGCCAGCAACATCTTGCTTCTGAGGAGTTGCGCGAGAGGCTTCTCGCGCAGGCGGAGGAGTACTAATCGGCATACAAACGCTCCCATCACTAACCACCCAACATAACGCCATGACATACTCTGCACACAATCACCACTTCTTAGCAGAGATGCATTTTATACTTCTCACATTACACCACGTACGCTTATTTGGCAAGAGGGGATAGAAATTGTGATCTCGCTAATTGACACGTCTGTATGTGCATGCTATAGTCATTTCTGTATGCCTTAGCTGGTATAGCATGGTCTTTATAGTCTCTCTAGCCGAAAAGCAGGTGGTATCTTCGATGACGCAAGAACCCTACGCCCTTTCAGGTCGAAAGTTTGGCAACTATCGTATCGAGAAAGAGATAGCACGTGGAGGCTTCGGTAGCGTCTATCTCGCGCAACATGAATACCTTACCGAGCGACGCGCTGTTATTAAGCTGTTGCAGGGCGTGTATCTCTCAGAGCCACAGGAACGCGAAGGCTTTATTCGCGAGGCCCAAATCCTGGAGCGGCTCAAACATCCTCACATTCTCCCCATCTATGATGTCGGCATTGAGAACGAGCAGCCTTATATCATCGCTGAATATGCCCCCAACGGGACACTTCGCGAGCGCATCGCGCGCCAGAATGGAAATCCTCTGAGCCTGGAAACGACACTGGCGATTCTTGCACAGATCGCGGCAGGGCTCCAGCATGCACATAATCAACATGTCATTCACCGTGACCTGAAGCCAGAGAATATTCTCTTTAACGCTAGAGACGAGGCCCTGCTGGCCGACTTTGGCATCTCAACAGTTCTTACCTCGGCAACGGTCAAGCAGACACGCGAGATCGGCACGCCCACCTACATGGCGCCCGAGCAATTTACAGGCATGGTAAGCGTTGAGACCGACCAGTATGCCCTGGCCTGTATCGCCTACGAACTGCTCTCGGGCCGCAAAGCCTTCGCGGGCACGACCAACTACGTCGTCATGCAGATGCAAATGCAGCAATATCCGCAGCGCCTACGTGAACTAAATCCCGCCGTTCCTGAATATGTTGAAAACGTCATATTTCGCGCACTGGGCAAGGAGCGCACGCAGCGCTTCGCGGATGTCCGTACCTTCATGGAGGCGCTCAAGAATCCTAATGCGCGTCTGCAGGCCGCCCCAGCCATAAATAGCAGTGAGCCAGGCCTCGCTGGCATGCGCTATGAGCAGGGGGGCGCGCCCCAGGCTGGTCAAAACACGCCGCTGGCTACGCCGCCTCGTCCGCAGCTCACGCCACCATATAACGATGCATTCAATCCACACTCGGGACCTGCACCTGCCTATAACGCCTTCGACCAGAATAATCAGCACCAGCAGCCCCAGGCACGTAATGCCTATATGCCACCGGTCGCGCCTCAGCGAGAGAACGAACTTGAGGCACGCCGCCCCTTGCAGACAGGTGACTACAACAATCAGGCTGGGAGCTATAGACCTGGCTACACAGGCAGCGCAAATAATCAACCAGGCAACATACGCAGAAACGACAACGCCTATCCTCAGACACCTGATAGAGGCTACAGGCCCGCTCCGCAGGAGACCTATTCCGCGCCTGGGCCAACCGAGCGCCGACAGCCCGCCGCCTCGAAGGCCCACGAGCCTTACGCTGCCACACCTCAGCAGCAGGCCTATCAGCAACCCGCACCAGGGGCCAACATGCGACCCGTTCCCTCAGAGGGCCGGGGCCTGGCCGCACTGGCCTATGTGCCTTTTGTTTGCATTGCCGCCTGGATATATTATTTCTTTACCGAGCGCAGCAAGCCCCTGCCACGCTTCCACGTCCTGCAAGGCTTCCAACTCTACGTCATCCTAATCGCGCTCTCGCTGCTCAATGGCTGGCTACAACACGGTCTGCTGAATCAGACCCATGGCACCCTGGCTTACAGTGTCCTGGAATTTCTGCAAACAGTTACCGGTTGGGTCTTTCTGGCATTTATCATCCTGGGCATCATCGCGATTATCAGTGCCCTCTTTGGCACCCGCTTTAGAATTCCCTTCATCGGAGGCCGCGCCCTACGCTACTCCAATCGCGGGTAATTTCAAGGAATAGAGGGGAATGAGGATGGGGTAGGTTGGTAGCCTTCGGCTACCAACCTACCCCATCCTCATTCCCCTCTATTCCTAACTCAAAAGAGCTATATATCTGCCTGTTTAATTGCACCGATTTCCGCCCCTATGCTATACTGCCCTCGAAGCAGTATGTTTTGGAGGACGAAAAAATGGCAGACGAACTCTCACGAATGCAAAATCCATTCGTCATTGGCGAACGACTCTATCTCAGGCCACTGGAGCCTGCTCAGGATAATCACCTCTACTCTACCTGGCTCAACGACGCCGATGTGCGCCGCTGGTTCTCTATCTATCCAACCAGTGATGCACGGGCCAAAGAGCGCATCGAGAACCTCTACAAGACCTTTGGGCATATTATCTTTGGCGTGGCCCTCAAAAGTGATAACAGCTTGATCGGCCTGGTCGGACTAAAAGATATCAATACCCTGAACCAGTCCGCGGAGTTCTACATCATTCTGGATCGCTCGGCCTGGGGCAAGGGCTATGGCACCGAGGGCACCAAAATGATGCTGCGCTATGGCTTCCTTGAATTAAACCTGAACCGCATCCAGACACAGGATATGGAGGAGAACATTGGTGGCTGGCGCGCGGACGAGAAGGCTGGCTTCAAGCACGAGGGCACGATGCGCCAGGTCATCTTCCGCTTCGGCAAGTACCACGATGTGCGTGTATATAGCCTGCTGAGAAGCGAGTTTCTGGAGAAGTACGAGCAGGAAGACGCTCAATAGTGAGCACGATGCCGTACCATTATATGTAAACGCGTGCCCTGTGCCCTTTATGGGTATTTAGCAGCGTTGGTCCCACTATTCTTCATAGGAAAAACTATGACTCTTACCATCCAGGAAATCAATGACCGGGAACAATGGAATAATTTTCTCACCAGCCAGCCTCGTGGACACCTCTTGCAGTCCTATGAGTGGGGTGAGCTAAATAAATACCTTGGTGGCCGCATCTATCGCCTGGGTGCCCTGGAGGATGGGCGTTTGACCGGAGTCATGCTGCTCACGGTCAATCCCGTTCCCCTGCCCGCGCGTATTCCCGGTCTTAAACTTAGCTGGCTCTACAGTGCGCGCGGTCCCACGGTAGAGAGTCCCGATTCACCTGCACTATCCGCGCTCCTTGAGCATGCCCACAAAGTCGCCCATAAAGAGCGCGCGGTCATCCTGCGCATCGAACCCAATATCGCCGACGACGATCCCAATGAACACACCTGGCTGGCCGCCTATAGCAAGATTGGCTTCCGCACCAACCCCATCGCGGTCCATGGTCGCCGAAGCTGGGTGCTGGATATTCGTCCAAGCGCCGAGGAGTTGCTGGCCAACTTTAAAATGACCTGGCGCCAGAATGTGCGCGCCGCGGGCCGTAAAGGTGTGATTATCCGTGAAGCCAGTAGCGACGCCGACTTTGAGGCCTACTATGAGCTTCTCAAGGTTACTAGCGAGCGCGACGCCTTCTTTATCCATAGCCTGGACTACCACAAGGAGATCTATCGCCACTTCGCTAGCAAGGGCGACGCGGTGCTCTATATCGCTGAACACGAGGGTACGGCTATCGCGGCCAAGATGCTTATCCGCTTCGGCGATTGGTGCTGGGATATGTTTGGTGCGACCTCCAACGAGAAGCGCAACCTGAAGCCAGCCTATCTCCTGCAATATACCTGCTTCCAGTGGGCGCAGGCACGTGGGTGCAGCTATTTTGACTTCCGCACTATTCCCGAGATACTTGAGCCGGGCGAAGAGATGTGGGGTGTCTATGAATATAAGAAAGGCTTTGGCGGCTTCTCGCGCCTGAACATGCCAACGCAGGACTACGTCTATCGCCCACTGATCTATACGCTCTGGAGCAGGCTAGTCGAGTACCGCCGCGCCAAACGCCACCAGGAACGCCAGAAGGTTGAGCTAGAGCGCTCCGCCCGGGGCCAGGTCCAGCGCAAGGACGAAGAGGCCAAACCAGCGGAACAGATTCCAGCAACGCCCAAAGAGCAGCCTCAACCCGCGAAGGCAAAGCAGAAACAGCAGGCAGGCAAGAATGGGAAGAAGCCGCAAGAAGCAGGCAACTCTCCCATCGCCGACACCCCAGAGGAAACCAGTTCTCCTGTATCATAAGTAAAGGCTCGCAAGCTCGCCTTTCTGTTATGTATGTTGTGGGTATGGCGGGGCTTTGCCCCGCCATACCCACAACATACATAACATATGAGCGCCGCAGGCGCGAGAAGGCATGTTGGATCCGTTAGAATATAAAAGGATATAATGACCCATGGAAGCCCGCATCATTACAGATCGCCAGCAGTGGAACGACTTTATTGCCTCGTCCCCCTGCTGCAACATCACTCAATCCTATGAGTGGGGAGAACTCCCCTTGCTCGGGGTACAGGAAGTCTTGCGTGTTGGCGTGCTTGATGACTCGGGCAAGTTATGCGCAGGGATGATGGTACTAGTATCGCGCGCGCCCGTGATCAGACAGGTCTATCTCTACTCCCCACGCGGTCCCGTCATCACTGATCCCCAGTCGCCCGCGATGACCGTCCTGCTCAACTTTGTGCGAGCCGAGGCACGCAAGCGTGGCGCCTTCATGCTCAAGGTCGAGCCAAGCGTGGATACAGATAACCGCGAATGGCAGACCGCCATGCAGCGTTTCGGTTTTCGCACCAATCCCCATCATATGCATATCCGCCATGAGTGGGTGCTCGACATCAGCCCCGATGAGAAGGGCATTCTCTCCGGTATGAAGGAGAAGTGGCGCTACAACATTCGCCTGGCTGGTCGCAAAGGCATCACCGTCCGCCGTGGCGAGACCGAGGCGGACCTGGAGAAGTTCTACAGCATCTACGAGGTCACCAGCGAGCGCGATAGCTTCTTCATCAACAGCAAGGAATTTTATCGCCAGTACCTGGACCTCTACAAAGAGGGAGACCGCGTGGCCCTCTTCCTGGCCGAGTACGAGGGCAAGCCCATCGCGGGCACCATCATCAGCGTCCTGGGCGAGTGGAGCTGGTACATGTACGGTGCCTCCTCCAACGAGCAGCGCAACCTGATGCCCAACCACCTGCTACAGTGGACCAGCATGCAGTGGGCCAAATCTAAAGGTGCTAAGTACTACAATTTCCGGGGCATTCCAGATGTGCTTGAGGAGGGCCAGGAGCTGTGGGGCGTCTACCAGTTTAAGCGTGGCTTCGGCGGCTATCCCATCCGCTTCTTCCCCACGCAGGACCTTATCTACAATCCCATCGTCTACCAGGCCTACCGCGCCCTGCTCGACTTCAAGCACTGGCGCGACGAGCGGCAGTTCAAGAAGGCCGCAGCTGAGTCCGCCAGAGAGCGCGAACCCCAGAAGCCCGAAGAGAAAACGCCCGTCCAGGCATAAATAATATTGAAGAGAAAAGCGGCGTTGTTCCAACGCCGCTTTTCTCTTCAATAAGTACTGCTACTATAGCGACTGAATAAAACCGCGTAGAGCCTGGTTAAAGGCTTCGGGCTGTTCCATTGTGACCATGTGCGCACCACCCTCCAGGGTCAACGTCTGGACGTTTGGCATAGCCTCAGTCAACTGAGAGACAATGTCAAAGCGCGAAGGCAGATCCAGGTCTCCCACAATGGCCAGTGTTGGAGTGACAATCTCGCTCAGGCGCTCGCAGGCGGGAGGGTCAAGATTAATCAAATCCGCTCCCTCGGGTATCTCGACGCCAAAGGCCTGATACTGCATCTCGTATACTCGCTGACGCACAGCGGGATCGACCTCCTGAGGCGAGCGTCTGGGACCATCCACCCACATCCGCATATTCAACTCGGTCGCTCCTGCGACATCGCCTTTCTCCAGCAGAGCCTCCTCTTGCTCAGAAAAACGCTCAATCTCCTCATCCGACTTAAGGCCTCCCAGGCTTGGCGCAACCAGGGTCAGCGAGGCTATCGAGTCTGGATTGGTCAGGGCAAGGTCGATAGCGACCTTCCCGCCAAAGGAGCACGCCACCACATGGGCTTTAGTAATATTCAGATAGCCCAACAGCAGCGAGGGATCCTCGTGGTTCGCAAAACGTTTGGCAGGGTAAGCCGACTTGCCAAAGCCACGCAGATCATAGCGGATAAGCTGATAATCGGGAGCGAAGGCCGCAAACTGCTCATCCCACATCCGGCAATCGGCGACCCCAGCGTGAATGAATAAGATGGGAATATCGCTAACGGGCCGCTCTGGTCTCGCGACCTCATAGTAAAGTGGCGCCCCCTGCGCGTGGAGATAGCCTGTTTTTTGAAGAGTAAATTCTTTCATGTTGCAATGTTCCTGTTCTATTTTTCTCAATTTTTACAGCATACTGCTGTATATGTCGTGCCACAGGCACAACATTACTTATACAGTTAAAAAAGTAATCAACCTGATCGAGGAACGGGGCAGGAACTTGCACATACCGCTCCCGCGCAGCCATTGCTAACGAGCTATAGCGCGAGAAGGAAGAGGTAGGAGTTACACAGCCCGGTCTCGATAGGCAGAGCAAAGACTTGTTTCGCCTGATACATCGGCGTGCCTCCTTTCTGTTTAGAGTGGTACGCAAACACACAAAAACCATATCGGCGCTTGCGCATATGCTGAGTATATCACAAAAGCACTATTCGATGTAAGGAAGGGGGCGTGGTAGGAGATAGACCTGCGGCTTATCTCTACCACGCCCCCTACATATAATTATGCGTCGGCGAAGAGGCTGCTGACCGATTCGCCGTTGTGGATGCGGCGGATAGTCTCCGATAGCAGGGGCGCCATGGAGATGACGGTCATGTTGGGGAGGCGCTTCTCCTCGGGAATGGGCACGGTGTTGGTCGCGACAATCTCATCGATGTCCTCCTGGCTCCCCAGGCGCTCGATAGCCTTGCCGCTAAAGACGCCATGCGTACAGGCGACCGAGATGCGGCGTACGTTGCGCTCACGCAGGCGATCCAGGATCTCGATAATCGTACCGCCATTGGCGATCTCGTCGTCGATAACAATCACGTCTCGTCCCTCAACATCGCCCACGATGGTATCAATAATTACCTTGTTGTCATCGACGCGGCGCTTGCTACCGGCTGCGACAGGCACCTTTAACAGGCGCGCGAAATGCGAGGCAGCCTTGGCGTTGCCCAGATCGGGCGAAACGACCACCGTATTGCTCAGGTCGCGGTTGCGGAAGTGCTGAGCCAGGACATTCAAAGCATTGAGGTGATCTGTTGGTACGCTAAAGAAGCCATGCACCTGGGACGCATGCAACGTCATGACCAGCACCCGGTTGGCGCCAGCGGTCGCCAGCAGGTCCGCGACCAGGCGGCCAGCGATAGAGATACGCGAAGCATCCTTCTTGTCGGAGCGCGCATAGGCATAATACGGGATAACCGCCGTTGTGCGGGCCGCGGACGCTCCTCGCGCCGCGTCGAGCATCAACAGCAGTTCCATCAGATGATCCTGCACCGGTGGCACAAGAGGCTGGATCAAAAATACATCGCTTTCACGGCAGTTCGCGTTCAGCTGGACATGCAAACAGTCATTACCAAAGCGCCGAATGGTCGTTGGCGATAGCGGCACCTCTAGATGATGACAAATCTCACGAGCCAGCTCGACATGAGCACTTCCACTGAAAATGGTGATTTCGCGCATTTATATGTCCTCTTTGTCCCTCTGCTTTTATAGATACTTCTTTATCTTCGCATCAAAGAAGCACTGTCAGTTTTGAATATATAGGGCAGCTGCCTTCACCTCATAAAACGTCTTGACACGATATATTCCACCGGGCATAGCCTACAAACCCCTTCTCTACTAACCTCCCACCAATAGATATCTGCCCCCAAGTATAAGAGTATACACACATTCTATCGGCAATGTGCCAGTGTCGGTACAGGGAGAATAGCGACAAGGCGTCAGGCAGCTTGCTAGTTGTTCAGCTAAGAATTATACCAAAAACTCCTATCGCCATGCCAATCGAGTGGTTGTCAGGTGGTATCTGCTTCGGCTCGCTACGCGAGCTTTTAAGAGTAAGGGGTGTGCGTGGAAAATTGGGCAAAGCCCAATTTTCCACGCACACCCCTTACTCTTTGAGAAAACGGCTACTCTTTTCTAGTTGGCATCCGCCATGAGTTCTGGGACCGTGACGAGCTTAAAGCCGCGCTGCTGCAGGCCGGTGATAATGCGAGGGAGGGCCGCGATGGTCTGCGAGCGATCTCCGCCGCCATCGTGCATGAGGATGATGCTCCCATTCCCAGCATTATTCAATGCAGTGTTCACAATCGCATCCACGCCCGGCATTTGCCAGTCCTCGGTATCAATGGACCACAACACTGGTGTCATATGCAACGCATTGGCCTGCTGCTTTACTGTGTCATTAATGGCCCCATAGGGAGGGCGGAACAGTATTGGCGATGTACCAGTAGCGCTCTTTATCGCGTCAGAGGTCATATGCAATTGCGTATATATATCCTGCGCGGATAGGGTTGTGAGGTCGGGATGGCTCCAGGTGTGATTTCCCACCACGTTACCGTTCTGCAACTCCTGATTTACCAGGTCTGGAGTCGCCTGCACCTGCTGACCAATACAGAAAAAGGTGGCTTTGACCCCATATTTTTGCAGAATATCGAGCACCTGCGCGGTATAGCCCGCGCTCGGACCATCGTCAAAGGTCAATGCGATTTCGTTGACCGCATCGCTTCCCTGAGAGAAGACGCTCGCTTTCACCGCGGGCGGAATAGGCTTCGTCTCATCTTTGATAGGCGTTGATGTCGGAGTGGTTGCCGCAGCCTGCGCCGAGGCCCTGTGTGCAGAGTTGGGATAGGTGATTATATAGGAGGCCCAGGCACCAAGCCCTACTATCAGCAGGAGGGTCGTCATGATTATCTTTTTCATAGCCGTTTTCTCACATATACTTTTTATTTTTTATATCGGCACATTTAAACTTATTCATTAACAGCAGATGTTGCGAGAGATCTTGTTGGCAGGTTTCTCTTGTCTCTCTTGTCAAGAAGCATACCCGGAGAATGAATGGTTGAGTATGATACACATCACAATTTGCCTTGAGGTGAGGCATAGGAGAGGAAGTTCACAGATTTTGAGCGAGCCAACACACATTCTCCACTCGCTACGCTAGCCTTCCAGGGGTAAGGGATATAAAGGCGGTGCTGGCCCAGCGAGCCAACACACATTCTCCACAGCCTTCAGGGGTATATGGTGGATGGCTGGCTACGCCAGCCATCCACCATATACCCCTTACCCCTGAGCGCCGCAGGCGCGAAGGGGCAGAAACAGCTTATTTCTACACGGCTATAATAAAGTAGAATATTAACTAGCGATCGAAGGAGGCAGCCAGGTACTATGTCTTCACCTACAACATCCAAGACTCGTGTCATCCTCGATACAGATATTGGCAGCAATATTGATGATGTGGTGTGCCTCGCTTACCTCCTCGCGCAGCCAGCATGTGATCTCCTGGGTATTACCACAGTCACAGGAGAACCGTATCTACGCGCCATGCTCGCCAGTAGTCTCTGCAATGCCGTGGATAAGGATATTCCCATCTATCCCGGGGTTGAGCAACCTTTGATGACACCACTACGACAGGCCCATGCTCCTCAGGCCATGGCACTCGCCAACTGGAAACACGATGTCGACTTTCCTCATGGACAGGCCATCGCCTTTCTCAATCATGCCATTCGCGCCTACCCGGGCGAGGTGATGCTGCTTGGAACCGGGCCATTGACGAATATCGCGCTCCTCTTCGCTACTCAACCCGATATCCCCCAACTCCTCAAGGGCCTTATTCTGGCATGTGGCCAATACACGCTTCCTGGACGTGAATGGAATGTGCTCAATGATCCCTATGCCGCCGCCATTGTTTACCGGGCCAATGTGCCCATTCATCGTAGCGTTGGCTTTGACATCTCCGAACAGATCAGTACGCCTGCCGGGGAGTTCCGTGCGCGTTGCCACCTACCTCACCTACGCCCGGTTCTCGATTTCGCGGAGGTCTGGTTCCAGCATAAGGAAACGATTACGTTTTACAGTCCCCTGGCTGCGGCTACAATTTTTGATGAACAGGTCGCAACCTTCACGCCTGGCACGATTAATATAGAACTCAAAGACGAAGAGCTATTGGGCAAGACCTACTGGCAGCCTGACGGGCAGGAGGCACACCATCAGCTTGCCACAAGTGTGAATACACAACACTTCTTCGAGCACTTCTTTGAGGTCTTTGAAGCATAAAGAGTAATAGGGGATGAGCTGGGTCCTGGTAAGCCGCAGGCTTACCAGGACCCAGCTCATCCCCTATTACTCTAAACGTTGCTTGGTTCTTCGATCTGATCAGGCTGATACTCTTCCAGGAAACGAATCACGGCACGCGTGATCTGGCTAGGTGTCGAGGCACCCGCTGTTACAGCAATCTTATGCTTGCCCTTAAGCAAGCTGAGGTCGAGCTGGGAGAGATCCTCGATACGCACTGCGGGTACGCCGGCTTTCTCCTCAGAGACCTGGACCAGGCGATTGGTATTATTGCTGCGTGGATCACCCACAACCACGGTCAGGTCCGCGCCCCTGGCCTGATCAGCGACCGCTTCCTGGCGCGTCTGGGTCGCGCGACAGATATCGACATAGACCTCAGTCTGAGGATATTTGGTCTTAATATGCTGGATGACGCGATGGGTATCCCAGAGCGAGAGCGTGGTCTGAGTCGAGACGGCCAGCTTCTGTAGCTGCTCCTCGCTCAATGCCAGGGCATCGACATCGGCCTCGGTTTCCACCAGGCTAATATGGCCGGGAACTTCACCTATGACCCCTTCAGGCTCGGGATGGCCCTTCTTGCCGATATAGATCATATAATAGCCCTTGGCGACCAGGTCCTTGACCAGGTCATGTGTCACCGTGACATCAGGGCAGGTCGCGTCGATGCAGTAGAGGCCACGCTCCTGGGCACGCCGCTTCACCTCAGGTGAAACGCCATGCGCGGTAAAGATCGCGGTCCCCTGCTGGATATTCTCCAGAATCGAGAGGCGATCAGGGCCATCAACCGTGATCACGCCCATGCTTGAAAGCTCTTCGATAGCATGACGGTTATGAATAATCTGTCCAATTATATGAATAGGCCGGGGAAGAGAGACATCCTTGGCCGCTTTACGCGCGATATTTAAGGCGTCTACAACACCATAGCAGTAGCCACGAGGCGATATTTTTATAACTTCCATTATTGTCCCTTTACCAAGAGTTCAAGCCGATCAAAACCTTCCATATATAAGACGACTTGAGTGTATCACATGGATCAAGACGCCTTCATTTCGTTTTTAATTATTATTCGGCGCAAATCTTCGGGAGTGTAGAGGCAGACCGCTGGCAATAGTCCAGCCATCTCTTCTACTGAAGGCGTGGGCGAGAGATCAAAGATAAAGAGAGGGCTGCGGCGCCCGGTGCAGGCTGTCGCCAGTTTCGCGGCACTCAACTGAATAGCAGATCCTCCATTATCCAGGGTAGGCACACTGATCAAGAGATCAACGGCAGGGAGGAGAGACACAATATGCAGTGACGTATCTTCCTGATATACCTGTCTCATCTGGGCATCGCGCAAGAGATATGAATAGGGGTTTCGTCGCTCTTCGGGACCAATCAACAACGCGGATCGACCTTGTAACCCCCCCAGGCAAGCCTCAGCAATAGACACCACCTGTGGTGCGATATTAAACATAAAAATGGTGCTCCTCTACCCTGGTTACACAACCAGATCCCCATCTAGAAGATGCAATTATTGGCCAATTAAGGCCCTGTAGATGGAGGTCCTTTAGAAAAATACGTACGTTTATACTATAGCAAACCCGGTCCAACGGCCATCAGGTACCCACCCTATTTGCTGTACATTTTCTACCTAAGTTTAGGAACAAAACCACTATCGTGCTTTCTTCCCTCTGAGTGCCGCAGGCGCGAAACCCTTACCTGTCTGGCAGGTTTGGGAAGAGCATATATACTTACAGTAGAAGTAACACAGGATGTTAGCCAGAAGCACAAGCAATTATAGACCTGTAACCTTAAACGTAGTTATACACGACAACCAGCCATGTGTACTAAACTGGCAAGAAGCTCAAACACGCCTGGCAAGCCCATGCGTCCAACCATACTCCATCTGGATAGACATCATATAAAAACCTACAGATCTACAGTATGGTAGATGCTCGCCAGGTAAGGTAGATACCGCGCACCCTAATCCATACTACCAGCCTGAAGCCAGCCCGATAGAACACTCCCAGGCAAATCTCAAGCACAAAGCAAAGCGCGGACACCAGGAGCAAGCAACCAGGCACGATAGCTCGGACATGCAAGCTCGCCAGCAACGCTCATGGCCTTTTCCAGCAGAACAGGGCATTCGCTATGGACCAGCGAGAAGAGGGTGCATCGCAGCCTGGCGTACGGATTGCGAATGTAGTGCTGCAACATTTTTATGAGGACAATATCGGCTTGATTTACCGGTATATGTACAGTAAGGTAGGCAATCGAGAAGAGGCGGAGGACCTAACCTCACAAACATTTATGAAAGCCGTACATGGGCTGGATCAAGAACGCTCGCCTCAAAGCATGCAGAATTGGCTGTTTCGCATCGCGCAGACCACCCTGGCAGACTACTGGCGTATCCATTATCGCGTTCTTACCAGTTCACTAGAAGCATTGCTAGAGGCGGGCTGGGAAGGACCTATAGATGAGGATGAGGAGACGCAAACACCATCAGCCTCCTCCCTTCAGGCCACAGAGTACGTACGACGCATCTTACAGGCCCTTCCGGACCACTACCGCGATGTACTCATTTACCGTTTCCTCTTAAATCTCTCGATTAAAGAGACAGCCGCAAAGATGGATCTAACTGAAGCCAACGTGAAAGTGCTTCAGTTCCGCGCACTCAGGCGCGCGGCCGAACTTGAAAAAATACTTGTAGAACAGTAGAACAGTAGAACGACATCAGGAACAACGATTATGTCGGACGAGGACCAGGACATTCTTGTAGAATACGCCGAGCTAGAACGCTATATCGA
This sequence comes from Ktedonobacter sp. SOSP1-85, assembly GCF_016587415.1. GTDB lineage: Bacteria > Chloroflexota > Ktedonobacteria > Ktedonobacterales > Ktedonobacteraceae > Ktedonobacter. The sequence goes on from NZ_BNJI01000001.1 coordinate 2,778,198, forward strand.
GGCTTTACGCATGGAATGCCCAGCACAGCCACCCCGGCTCCCTCCTGGGCAACTTCCCGTACTACGCATGTATTCATGCTTACGCGCCGCCGCAGCCAAAGATATAACGCCCTGCCCCTTCTTTGTAGAGCGCTTGCAGCAAGAACTCCTCTCATCCCTCACAATCCAAACGAAGCAGTCTGCATCTGATCAAAAAACTTTAGATTTAGACAAGGCCATCTCACCACGGCCCACGCCAACCGCAACCGGCGAAACGCCTCATTTATCTACGTCTCACCCTAAGCGGGGACTCTCACGCCGCTCGCTTCTGACGAATAGCGCGGTGGCTGCAGCCTCTCTTGCCGCAGGAGCCACATTCGGCTCCATACTTACCAGGCAAGCCAGCAATAATCAGCCGCCGCATCAAAAAGGTCAGGGATATGCCACCAAGATTGTCCCCGATAACATCCCCTCACACTGGGAATCCATCGCGCACCTCGACCAACTAAAAGAAGAAGCACTACGCTTCCAAACTGAGGCCTTCGCGGGCTATATTGTGCGCTATGACCAGGACGATGGGCAGGAAGCAGGCAAGATTGTAGCCTTAATAGCGACTTGTTCCCATATGGGATGCCTGCTACAATGGGATAGCGATGGACGTTGCTTCGCCTGCCCCTGTCATGGCGGCCTCTTTAGCAAGTATGGGGACCCTATGCGAGGCCCCGTGCTCTATCTGGCGGCGCTCCCTCGCCTGGAAACTCGCATTCAAGATAACCAGGTGTACGTCAAAGTACCCGGCGCAGGTAAAAAAGCATGAAGCCATACTTACGCAGAAATATGCTGGTTCTCGCCGTGGGAATCGGCTTTCTCCTTCTCGTGGCCTGGTTTGGCGCGTTTGTCAGTAATGTTGAGTCTCAAAAGGCGCCCACCGCCCATGTTCAGAGCAAACAAGTGGGGGCCTACACGATCACGCTCCAGGTCGATCCCAATCCCCCTGTAACGACCCATCCGGCCACCCTCGCGTTTCAGATCGTACGTACAGGCAAGCAGCAACTCGTGACAAACGCGCACCTCTTCGTTAGCGGAGACATGGAGGAGATGAATATGCAGACGACACAGGCCGAGGCACAGCGCCAGAGCAATGGCGTCTATAGCATGCGCCTGCAATTCTCCATGAGTGGGACATGGTTGCTACGCGTGCATCTTGAAGTACCCGGCTCTCCCACGCAAGACACTAGCTTCGAAGTCACCGTCCAGTAGCACAGCGCCCTCTCACCCTGGCATACTCCGCTAACCCGTGCTATATATAATGAGAGAGCATATCTTTGCTGCCATAATGCACGCATCCGTAGAAGGCCGTAGATATATATTAGATATCTATTGGGAGCACACCAATTATGAACCGCCATCGCTCTATACTCAGCCTACCTGCTGTCCTGCTGGTCATGCTAGCCCTGACACTGAGCGCCTGTCAGCCAACCCCTACAGACGCTATGATCCATACAGGAACCTATCCTGGTATACGCAACCTGGCCCTGACTGGTTCGCCGGGACAACAACTGCTTGACCGCATTGCGCAGCGTCTCAATAGCGCGAAAACCCTGCATGGCAGATTCACCCTTACACTTCAGGGACGCGCAGCCACGGGTACAATCAAGCTGGAGCAGTGGAGCGCACAGGGAGGCAAGAGCCGGAATGAGACACTCACCTCAACGCTTCCACAGGCGGTCGCGGGGAGCCTCACGGTGAGTGATGGCAAAAAGATGTGGCAGTATGATCCCTCGCAGAAGGTGGTCTATGTAGGTCCCGCCCAGCAGAGTAGCTCGATTCTGGCTGTTCCTGGTCGCGGCCAGGTTCAGTTGCTGCTCAATACGCTGCTCTCTGTATTTGGCAGCAGTACTGGCACGCTTGTCAGCGATAAAGCCAGCGTCGATGGCAAGGCGGCCTACCAGGTGCATGTGGTGCCCCAGGAGAGTGGTGATCAGGGTGGATCGAATACGGGGAGCTTAAGTTACCAGGGCGAGGTCTACATTGATAAAAGCAGCGAGCAGCCGTTACGCATGGATCTAACGCTCGCCAGCCTGGGGCCGGTGAGCATGCATTTTGATGCCTTCGAGCTGAACGCCCCTGTCGATTCAGGAAAATTTACCTTTGTTGTCCCTGCGGGAGTCAAAGAGGAGGCGCTGCCCACGGCAAGCAGTAGCAATAGCGACCTGCTCTCCCTGGCTCAGGCCCAGAAGAAGGCTGGCTATCGCCTGCTGGCCATCTCGGGAGACCATAGCGAGTACATTTTAAATGGTGTCACGACGCTTGGCACGCCGAAGAATGCCATTTACCTGCTCAACTACATGCAGGGCAGCCAGGTCTTCACCATAGCTGAAGGAGTGCCCCTGGCGAACCTGGAAGGGGCAGCGGGGCAGAGCCTCAATCTTCGATCCACCAACGCGATCTTCGCGCAGATAAATAACCTGGCCAGCCTGGCCTGGACAGAAAAAGGGATTGGCATCCGTGTCACCGGGCACCTCACCCAGGATCAAGCGACAACAATAGCTCGATTACTGATCTAATTCATTCCCAAGGGTGGCCTGGCAGCATTGAGCACTGTCAATCAAGCAGGCGGGCTAATTGTGCTGGCAAGCGGTAATGATTTGTAGCGCCTGCTCACGGGCTTGTAGGCGGGTCAGCGTCACGACCTGGTGAAAGATCGCATGCCGGAGCAGGTTGCAGCGAAACGCGAAGTCGGCGTTGCGCTCACTCTCAGCGACTGTAGCCTCTAGTTTGCGGAGCTTTAACACAAAAAACGCGAGCCGTAACAGCTCAAAGTTGCGCGCCTGCTCCTCAGTGGCCATCTCGCCTCCATGCCAGAACTGCGAAATAGTAATTGAAGAGAGCGCGGAATCACCCTCGTGATGGGGAAGTAACTTAGGTCGTATATACTTCGCCATGATATGGCCCGATTACCTTTCACACTAGGCTTGCGTGTCGCATTCATCATCAACAATCCGCCACTCCTCCCTGAATGGACTCTAGCATTACTCTCCGTTAAACACAAGAGTGTGAAGAAGTAAAGATGCCTCACACATCGGTTAAGGAATCGCTACAATACGAAGCAAGCATTTAAGAGGTCTCACCCCATGAAATCCCGCTTCGCTCTTATCGCATCAGCCAGGATAGAGGTTTACAATAAGTAGAGGCAATCCAGAAAATGCAGAGGCAGAAAGTACTAGTAGCAACTTTTGAAAAAAGTGAGATAGCATTCTTTAGTATGTTGAATGAATTCGAGAAGTGAGAGGGGCCGGGACGTCTCCTCGCCTTTTCGCGCTTTATAGTGCGCTGCCATAATTCACTGAGCTTCATAGTGTCCCACTTGGGGGATAAAGTGGCAATGATCGGCAAAATGGTTTACAATGCCCCTGAAACATGTGTCACACATCGATGTAGAATAAGTGGTGTGGTGCGCGGGCTGTCACCGCGCACCACACCACTTACCCGAAATAACTTGCACACGGGGATAGCTAGCATCAACCGAGGGAGAGGATTTTATGGCGGCAGAATGTTCATTTGATATAGTCTCAGAGTATGATGAGCAGGAGCTCGTAAACGCGATCGACCAGGCACGTCGTGAAGTGCAGACGCGTTTCGATCTCAAAGACACGAAAACTGAGATTACACAGACGAAAGATACCATTGTCATCAACACCGAAAGCACACTCACGCTCAAGGGTGTGCGCGATATCCTCGAGTCAAAGGCGGTCCGTCGCGGCCTATCATTGAAGATCTTCAAGCCGGGTAAAGAGGAAGACGCGGCCTCGGGACGAGTACGCCAGGTTATTGAACTGCAACAGGGAATTGCGCAAGATCTCGCGAAAAGTATTACCAAAACCATTCGCGATAAATATCCCAAGGTCAAGCCACAGATTCAGGGCGAGGCTATTCGCGTTTCAGCCAAGAGCCGCGATGAGCTCCAGGCTGTCATTGCACTCCTGAAAGAGAAAGATCTTCCCGTTCCCCTCCAGTTCATAAATTACCGCAGCTAACTGGTAAATTTACCAGGTTCATAAGCGAGACAGCCTGTAGGGTCCATGCTGGCATGGACTCAGAGCGGAGCGACATTCCAGGTGCAGGAGAGTCCATGCCAGCGTGGGCCCTACACTTTTCAGGAAGTCCCAGAAGCATGCCAACCGTCGAGGCAACCATGCAAAAGAGAGACACAAGCAACGTTTACTTCAATGAGCCAGGGAGGAGTGGCGTCTACAACAGAGGCTTTCCTCCTCCCAGGTACGCGGTAAGTAAGAAGGCTTCGCGTCTCTAGCCAGGGGATAGGCAAACACGAGAGAGTTGTCGGAGGCATAGTCTCCTACCACATGGTAGAGCGCCGATATCTAAACGCGCTCTGATCCCCCTATAAGATGGTGTAGAACCACCTACAGAGTCATTTTGGCCTTGTGAAGCATTCAAGCGAACGCACGTTTTCTTCCCTGGTTCTGTCTCAAGTACTTTAGTACCAAAACAAGTGTCCAGGTGGGATATTTGTAGTACGCTAACTTCTGACTAGGCTAAGCTAGACTCATTGAATCGCCTTCCTAGCCTCAGAGATGCATGCGCGATAGCCATTGATATGTAGTTCTCTCGATTGAGAAAGTTGATTTTATGCCTGGGAACCGACAAGTCTTTAGTACAGCCGTCAATGCTGCCGACCGCTATCGCTGGGATAGCCAGTGGGAGACAGCATTATATGAATATCAGCAGGCGCTCAAAGAGTTCCCAGAAGATGTGACCGCGCGTAGTGGGGCGGGTTTCTGTTATATGCAGATGAAGCAGTGGCAAAAGGCACTCGAAGAATACGCCTTCGCGCTCCAGCGCGATCCAAGCAATGTCATTGCATTAAGCAAGACCGCGGAACTCTATGGCATACTCAATAGACGCCAGGATGCGTATCAAGCTTATTTACACCTGGCAGATCTCTATTCTCAAGCTGGCCAGGGCGCGCGCGCCGAAGCAGCCTGGCAAAAAGCGGTTCAGCTTTCTCCCAGAAGTCCCGAGCCTCACGAGCGCCTGGCAAGCTACTACTTTGAAAAAAAAGATATCGCGGCCATGCTTCAGCAACGCCTGGCTGCCGCGCAAGGCTATATAGAGCAGCAGGATCTGGCTGCCGCACGTACACAATGCGAAGAAGTCTTAAGAGCCGATGGGTCGAACCTTCAAGCGAAGCAGCTACTGGCCCAGATTACAAATACCATGACAAATATCATGAATGGACCGCCAGCGGCAGCAGGTCCCCCGGGGAACCAGGTCTTTCCAGAGACCCAGGCCGCTTCCCCCGGCTCTGCACAGACACAGCAAGCAGCACAAAAAGCTAAAACACCTTTTTCCGATAATTTTCTAGCCGATACTGTTTCATCGGATAATATCAGCGGAGGTAACACTGGCATCATGGGTAACATGGGTAGCATGGGCAACTTCGGTGGGGTGGGTCCAGACTCATCCCAGGTACTCAATAGACCTGTAGGCGCGCCTCGCAATCGTATTACAGCTAACCAGGTCACAGAGGTCTTGAAGCAGGCCCAGATTTTTCAAGACCAGGGTCGTTTCAATGATGCTATCGACCTCTGTGAGCAGATTCTGGAGAGCGGCTTCGATAGGCCAGACGCCCGCTATTTTCTTGGCTGGCTTTATCAAGAGCAACAGCGGTGGGATGACGCAATCAACCAGTTCCAGTTGCTCCTTAACGATCCAGATTATGCGCTCTCTTGCTATTACGCACTCGGTCAGTGTTACCGTGCGCGTGGCGATTTGCGTACAGCCACCATCCACTTTGACGAGGCAGTCGACCGCGTCAACCTCGATGCACTAACCGTTGAGGAGTCTGACCAGCTGGTTCAGCTCTGTCAAGAGGCAGCAGAAGCCCACCGTTTGCTGGGCGAGCAAGAACAGGCCATGACGGTCTATAACGCCTTGCTGGGTTTCTTACGCAGCCGGGGCTGGAACGACAAGGTCGCGCAGGTGGAGTTCATGCTCCAACAGGCCCAGAACGCGCCTTTGCCAACGCGGCCGGTCACGCCGCCACCCGCGCAACAGGCACCACAGCAGCAACATGTACAGACCATCTCTGAAGCCTCGACGATGATGTTTAATACCGCGAATATCAATAACGCGCTTAACACACCGCAGGCCCCTCAGGCACCCCAACAGCCACAGGCTCCGCAGCCCGCGCCTCAGCCTCAAGGTCAGAGCGTGGTCGGCGAGCTTCCCGACTGGCTGACTGGTATCATTGGCGAGAACGAGCAGCCACCACAGCTGGCATCACAGCCGCTGCCACAGCAGCCGGTCGCACAAGCGCCAACCTCGACATCCTGGCTCACAGATGATCCTAAGCCGGCTCCCGCGGCTGACAACCTGGCCCAGCCTCAGCAGCAGCCCGCGTCACAACCGCTGGCCCAACTACAACAACAGCAGCCTGCGTCGCAGCCGCTGGCACCCAGCCATGTTCAGCCCTCAGCCGCTGAACAATTGGCCGCGCTCCAGCAGGAACTATCGGCACCCATTCAGCCAGTGGCGCCGATTCCTGCTCCGGCATCGGCCTCACAGCCAATGCAAGCGGTTCCACCTGTCCAGCAGCCTGCCGCGCCCGCTATCCCTACCGCGCAACAGATGCTACAGGCGCTGGGAACGCCTCCGCTGACCACCAGTGGAGCACCCGTTCCTCCCGAGCAGATGAACCTGATGCTACCCGGCAGCACTCCCTCACAGGAGTATCGCGCCGTCACACCCGAGCGCAAGCAGTCAACCGAAGAGTTGCTGAGCCAGATGGCGGGAAACCAGGGCAATATGCAGGCAGCCGAGGCGGTTCTTGCCAGCACGGCCACGCTTCCCGAGAGCGTACGCTCGCAGGTTGTGCGCTCCATGCGCGATATCCAAAACTACATCAACCACGGCTTACTAACGCCCGCGACTGAGGAGTGCCTGAAGGTCATCGATATGGCTCCCCAGTACCTGGACGTTCACCAGGTGCTCTGTGAGATCTACGTTCGCCAGAACAAAATTGAGCAGGCCATTACCAAGTATGCCATCCTGGTCGATACCTACATCGTAAACGGGCGCATTGAGGATGCTATCGCGACCTATCGCCGCATCCTCCAGCTTGAGCCAAATAACCTGACCTATCGCATGCGCCTGATCAATCTGCTCTCCTCTCAGGGCAATAAAGAGGATCTCTTGCGTGAGCGCACCCTTGCCGCGGAATCTTACCTGCGCCTGGGCTATATGGATCGTGCGCTGACCGAGCTTGAGCAGGCCCTCCAGGAGAGCCCAACCAGCGTACCAACGCGCCTCAACTACGCCCTGGCCCTACAAAAGCTAGGCCGTAGTCAGCAGGCGGTAGCGGAGTACCAGCGCGTCCTCCAGGTTGATCCACGCAATATCACGGCCCTGGTGCGCTGGCATATCGCCCAGGTCACCAATATTGGTGCCATCCGCGCCAACACGCTTGAGGTGCTCAATCGCATTCGCTGGCAGTTGCGCGGCGAGGGGCAGAAGCATGCGGACACGGTTATCCGCGAGTACACACAGACAGCCGATATCTATCCCAACAACGCCGATGTACATTACTCTCTCGGCCAGGTCTACCAGCAGTGCGGAAACTTTGACCAGGCGCTCGACTCCTATGCACTGGCTAGCCGCGATAGCGCGGTAGAGGTGCTGGCACGCGTTGGTAGCGCTCACTGCTATCTGCGCCAGGGCAAGCCAGAGGCGGCTATTCAGCAGTTTGAGCAGGCGCTACAAGCTGTGCGTCGTGCTCCTGCCTTGCTAGATCCCACCACATGGGCCGCACGCCCACGCGAAGAGGGTGAAGAGCACAAGGCACCCGAGGTCGAAATCTCGCTCTTGCTGGCCCAGGCCTACAGACGTAGTGGGCGCCAGGATCAGGCCGAGAATATCATGCGCCAGGTCAAGCAAGTGCGCGCTGGCAACGACGAGGTCGCTTCAACTCTGGCGGAGATCTCGGCACGCCGCCCAGATCCTTCGACCGCCGTTCGTGAGTATATGGATCTCGTTCGCCACTACCGCCAGAGTCGTCAGATCGACAATGCGCTCAAGGTGCTCAACGAACTAGTCCACCTCGCCCCCCAGGAGCCACAGGCCCACGAAGAATTGGCCGACATCTACATCAATCGTGGCCTGCTCGACGAGGGTATAGCGGAATTGCGCCTGCTAGTTGATGCTAACCTGCGCCGCAATAACACCACCGAGGCCGCAGCGACACTTCAGCGCATCGGCAATATCTATGACGAGACGGGTGATAGCGAGGAGGCCCTGGCTGCCTTCTGCCGCGCCGCGGAGCTGGACCCCAACTCGATGGATCTGCTGCGTGAGGTGGTTGGCTTCTGCTTCCGCGTCGGGCATCCTCAGGAAGCGGCCAGGTACCAGGCTGGTATCGCTCGCCACTACTTCGAGACCCAGCAGGTCAAAGAGGCTGTGGCCGCGCTACAGCAGTTGATTACGATTGATCGCAATAACTTCGACGCCTACGATATGCTTGGTCAGACCTACCAGGCCGTTGGCGAGTATGAACAGGCCAGCCGCGTTTACCGCAACCTGGCCAAGATCAATCCCGGCAGCTCAATCGCTCGCGAGCGCCTGGCAACCCTCCAGGAACTTCGCGCAGGTTTATAGTCACAAACACAAAGAAGCGGTGGCGTCGGCGACGCCACCGCTTCTTTGTGTTTGTGACTTATAATGTTTCGCGTACCACCTGGGCCAGGGCTTTGATAAAGAGTGGCGAGGTGTTGAGCGACTCGATGCGCGCGAAGTGGATGTTATGCTCCTCAGCCTGCTCACGTGCACCCACCTCGATATCATACAGGATCTCCAGGTGATCGGCCAGGAACTGCACCGGCGCGATCAGCACATGCTTGCGACCAGCCGCCTCCAGTTCGGGCATGATGTCGGCAAAATCGGGCTTGAGCCACTCCTCGGGGGTATGGCCCGCGCTCTGATAGCAGAACATCCAACGATCATCGGCCAGGCCAACCTCTTTCGCGACCGCGGCGGCGGTCTCCTTGAGGTTGTTGATGTAGTCTGGCTCATTCTCGATGACGCGCTTCGGCATGCTATGGGCTGTCAGTAGCACTGGCACCTGGTCACGCTCCTCGGGCGCGAACTTTTCTTCGAGGGCCTGGCGTACACGCTCGGCAAGCGCCTGGATAAATAGGGGCTGCAAGTGCCAATCGCCAGCTACGCGCACTGGCATCTCTGGTCGACCAAGCTGGGCCGCGGCCTCGTTGATAGTACGCACATAGCCACCCATAATAATGGGCGAGAACTGGGGCGACATCACGATGCCAACAAGTTCGTCGGCGTTGCTGGCAACCTCGGGCAGAACCTCGGAGATAAATGGACGGGAGAAGCGCATTCCGGCATCCACACGATAGTGCGTATCGCCGCCATCCTTATTCAGCTCCCCTTGCAGGGCCGCGGCCTGCTCACGCGTGATGCGCACCAGTGGCGAGCCACCAATCAAATCATAGCGGCGGCGAAACTCCACCACCAGGTCCGGCTCAGGCTCGCGTCCACCACGCACATTGCGCATATATTCAGGCACCTCATCGAGCGTCGATGGGGAGCCATAGGTCATCAATAGAACGCCAATATGTTTCTCTGCCATGATCTCTATCCTTTATCTTTCTCTCTATCTTTACCTCTGGGTTTGTTCGTGGACTGCTTCTACCAGGCGGCGCAACAAGTCAGCTTGCGAGCCGATGGGCATGGCGTGCCCAAAGTTGAAGATGTGCCCTGGGCGATTCGCCGCGCGGCGTAGGACATCACGCATATTCTCTTCAATGACAGGCCAGGAGGTTAACATCAACGCGGGATCGAGATTTCCTTGAATGCCGCACTCATAGCCGATCCGCTCCCAGGCGGTATCCAGGTCCATACGCCAGTCAATGCTCATTACATCGCCACCCGCCTCAGTCATAACATTGAGCAAGGATGCCGTGCCTGTACCAAAGTGAATGGCGGGCGCGCCAGTCGCTTTGACGGCCTGGAAGACACGCTGCGTATAAGGCAGGACAAAGGTGCGGTACACACTGGGGCTAAGCGAGCCAACCCAGCTATCAAAGACCTGCACCACATTCGCGCCTGCCTGCACCTGCGCCACGAGGTAGTCGGCAATCACCGTGGAGATCTTCTCCATCAGCGCGTGCCATAGATCGGGGCGGCTATACATCATGGCCTTGGCGTGGCGGTAATCACGCGAGGGGCGTCCCTCGATCAGGTAGCACGCCAGGGTAAAGGGGGCGCCCGCGATACCAATCACCGCCTGTTTGCCTTCAAGCTCACGACGAATCAGGCGAATCCCATTCATGACGAAGGGCGTCACCTCGTCTCGGGCAGGCGTACGCAAGGCCTCGACGGCCTGTATATCGCGGATAGGATGGTGAATGATGGGGCCAACCTCCGGCTCCAGGTGCAGCGCAACGCCCATCTCTTCGATAGGTAGCATGATGTCCGCGAAGAGTACGGCGGCATCCACACCCAGCTCCTGGACGGGGAAGAGCGCGACCTGTGAGCTTAGTTCGGGCGTTTTGGCGATGGTGAGGACATCGTATTTCTCCAGCATCTTGCGGTACGCGCCAAAGGTGCTGCCAGCCTGGCGCATAAACCAGACCGGCGTCGCATCGGGCTGGCGGCGCTCACAGGCGGCCATAAAGCGTGCCAGACCAGTATGCTCTGACACGGTTGAGGGGTTCTTCTTCTCTGCTGACATAATAGCTCTGCTCCTCCCTACTACCTCTGCGTCTCGGCGTGAACGGCCTCGACCAGCTGGCGCAATAGATCTGGATTGGTGGGAGGCAATACGCCATGCCCCAGGTTAAAGATGTGCCCCGGGCGATTGGCTGCGCGTTTCAAGACATCGCGCATGGCACTCTCAATCACCGGCCACTCGGTTAGAAGCAGGATGGGGTCCAGATTTCCCTGTACGCCGTGCTCAAAGCCAACGCGCTCCCAACCTTCATCAAGCTCCACATGCGAATCCAGGCCAATAATGTCTCCGCCCGCCGCAGTCATCGACTCCAGCAAGGCGCTTGTGCCAGTACCAAAGTGGATCGCGGGGATACCTGTCTGCTTGACAGTGTCAAAGATGCGGCGTACATACGGCTGTACATAGCGCTCGTAGACGCTGGGGCTAAGCGCGCCAACCCAGCTATCGAAGAGTTGTACGGCATCGACGCCCGCCTGCACCTGCTCACCAAGATAGCTCTGGGTGACCGTTGTTAATTTCTCCATCAGCGCGTGCCACAACTCAGGCTGGCTATACATCATGGCCTTGGCATTACGATAATCGCGCGAGGGGCGTCCCTCGATCAGGTAACACGCCAGGGTAAAGGGGGCACCCGCGAAACCGATCACCGCCTGCTTCCCCTCAACCTCGCGGCGCACCATCTGGATCGCCTGCATCATATAGGGCGCGATCTCTGGTCCATTTGGGATGCGAATATTTTCAACATCCTGCTGATTGCGAATAGGGTGGTGAATGAGCGGTCCAACTTCGTGGCGGATCTCAAATGAGACGCCCATCGCCTCAAGTGGCGTCAAAATATCAGAATAGATAATCGCCGCATCCACGCCAAAGGTTTTGACCGGCATCAAGGTGACTTCCGTGCTCAACTCAGGGGTCTTGACCATTGTGAGCATATCATATTTCTGGCGTAGGGCGCGATATTCCGCGAGACAACGCCCCGCCTGGCGCATAAACCAGACCGGCGTCGCGTCGGGTTGACGATGATAACACGCGTCCAGAAAACGCGCCACGCCCGTGTGAGGAGGGGGCGTCTTCGCGGTAGAAGTAGCTGTATAGTGCTGCATTGCTTCCATTAATCCTTGTATCGATCAGCCCGGTGGGCCTGATTCTGCATCTTCTATTGCAGGGCCTGATGCCCTCTGCGAAATCTCTTCATATCATAGCGTGCTTTGCGTGTCCTGACAAGGATAAACCTACCAAAACCTGTTTGAGAATTACGTTTTTGTAGAGATTTTAATAGATTGATAATGTGATGCGCGTTGGCAGCCTCCGGCTGCCAACGCGCATCACATTATCAATCTAAATTTCGTGGGGATACTGTTCGCGGGTGAGTTTTATGCGTGCCAGGTGCTGAGCATGGCGCTGGTCATGCTCAACCAGGAGTTGAACGAGCTGGGGAAAGTTGAGCTGGCCCTCGCGAGGGTGGCGATATACTCGCTCCCAGCCTGAAGGGGGAAGCTCCGCGAGGAACTGAAAGAGTTCTTCGCGACGCGCGGCCATACCAGCCATGATCGCTTCGAGGGTCGCTGGTAGCTCAGTATTTGCTCCAACCTGGGCTGGCCCCTCGATTTCAGCGAAGGAGAGAAGCGGGTTCTCCTCGCTCTGCACACGTTGCATCTGCTCCAGCGTTTCACCATCCGTTACATACAGGTGATAGGCGACCTGGATAGGAGACCACTCAACCTTACCGGGCGAGAGGGCCAGTTCCTCGCGACTAAACTTTGCCAGTTGCCCGAGAAAAGCGATGCGCGCGGCAACTAACTGGCCGCGAAACGCCTCAAATAGATTCTGCTCATCTTCCACTATCTTCACCCCTCTAACAACTTAGAGCAGTGGTTGTATGCGTGCGGGCAGCCGTAGGCTGCCCGCACGCATACAACCACTACTCTGCATCTTCTTTCTTGACCAGGCGCGAATAGAGGCCCTCCAACTCATCCTGATCGTTAAAATGGAGCACAAGTGTGCCTTTGCCTTTGGCATTACACTTAAGATCCACTTTGACCATCAGGGAATCGCGGAACTGCGATTCGAGCGACTCCAGTTCAGGTGTGCGACCCGATGTCGTCGTAATCTTCTTCACTGCGGCTTCGATATCTTGCGAGGCTTTGATGCGCGAAGCCAGCTCTTCGGTCTGGCGCACATTCAGGTGGAGCGCGATTACCTGGTTCATCGCGGTCACCTGGTCTTCCTCGCGCGTAATACCTGCCAGGGCGCGAGCATGGCCTTCTGTGAAGATATCTGGCTGATTGACCAGGGCCTCACGCAACTTGGGTGCCAGTTGCAGTAAACGCAAGGAGTTTGTGATCGTGGAGCGATCCTTCCCCACCTGGCGCGCCACCTGTTCTTGTGTCAGGCCAAAGGTCTGGACCAGCTCTTGATACGCCATCGCCTCTTCAATTGGATTGAGATCGGCGCGCTGGATATTTTCAATGAGGGCCAGTTCCAGCATTTGCTGCGGCGTTACCTCTTTGACGACGACGGGTACCTGCTTCAGGCCCGCCATCTTGGAGGCGCGCCAGCGACGCTCACCCGCGATGATCTGATAGCGCACGATCGCCTCATCGTTCGAGACAACCGCTGAAGTGGACTCGCCCGGCTCACCAAACCAGCTATCGCCCGTATCGGCGCGCTTTTCAACCTGGTCCAGGCGTGCCACGACAATGGGTTGTAAGAGTCCATGCTCTTTAATGGAGGCACTCAGTTCGAGGAGTTTGGGATCATCATCGCGGAACACTTTACGAGGCTGCCGTGGATTGGGGATAATGCTTTCCAGAGAGAGCAGGGGCAAAGCGCCAACATCGGCATTCGCGGCTGGTGCCTGCTGTTGGGGCCCCATCACATCGGATGCGCCCGAGATCAGGGCATCCAGGCCGCGCCCCAGACCAAAACGTTGTTTAGCCACGAGCCATTACCTCCTCAGCGAGCGCACGATAAGCCAGCGCACCCGGAGACGTCGGATCGTAGTCCAGAATTGGCTGACCGAAGCTGGGAGCTTCACTCAAGCGGACATTGCGATTAATGATCGTTTGAAACGCCTCTTTGGGAAAGTGATTGCGTACCTCGCGCACGATGTCACCGGCCAGGCGGGTACGTGGGTCAAACATGGTCAGCACCACCCCGGCAATAAAGAGCGATGGGTTCAACTTATTTTTGACAATATTCACGGTGTTGAGCAATTGGGTAAGGCCTTCGAGCGCCAGGTACTCACATTGGATGGGAATCAAAATACCATCAGAGGCCACCAGGGCATTAATTGTCAGCAGACCAAGGGAGGGTGGGCAATCAATAATGATATAATCGCAGCGATCACGAATGGGCTGGATGGCGTCGCGCAAGCGATGCTCGCGCGCCAGCGCACCTACCAGTTCCACCTCGGCCGCGGCCAGATCGACCGTGCAGGGGGCAACTACTAATTCGCGTCGATCAGAAGGCACGATAACATCAAAAATAGTGATTGACTCATCCTCCTGCACCAGCAGGTCATAGAGCGTATGTTGGCGTTTGCGATCCGTGACGCCAATCCCGCTGGTGGTATTGGCCTGAGGATCCATATCTAAGAGCAGCACCTTCCGGCCAGCGGCTGCCAGGTACGTGGCAAGATTAATCGCAGTTGTCGTCTTGCCCACGCCCCCTTTTTGGTTCGTGATTGCGTACACTTTTGACACGGATTACTTACCGTACCTTTCATCTCGCCATGCCAACGGAGACAAGCTAAGCATAACAGTTCAGAAACATTGTAACAAATGGGCCTGTCATAAGCAAGAATTCTGCCTTCTGTACTTTCTCACGCACGATATAGGCAGGCAACAGGAGTCGTTTGAAGACTAAGAAGATTAACAAAAAAGCGTTTGCCGCATCTTATGCAGAACAATATACAGCATCAACGAAAGGCGGAAGACAAGGTAGCGTGATATACGTTCCTAGAGGGTGACACGATTGCCGCCCGCGGGCATAGTAAAGCGCAGGAAGCCACCTCCAGCCAGGCGAGTGCAAATAACAGCAATGGTATAGAAGGCTAATAAGGTGAGGGCAGTCTTCACTTCAGCCAGGGCAAAAGCACCAGGGGTCAGGTGATTTGGACCGCCTTGCAGCATACGCAGCAACGCAGGTCCCTGTTGGATGCCCCCAAAGGGATTAACCGCCAGGCCAAGCCCAAGCGAGATCACCAGATCAATCCCCAGGCACCAGGCAGCCATCAGAGGTCCCAGGAACACAAAGCGCTTGCTCAAGCGCTCACGCCTGGTAGAGGTCATGCGGCGAGCCGCCCAGATAGGCGGAACTACGTACTCTAAAAACATAAAGAACATAGGGGCCGCGACATAGGTCCAGTCTGGAAAGACAAGGGGGCTAATGAGCGCGCAAAGACGACCAAGAGTAAAGAGAATAATTCCTTCGATGAGACCACGCCGATAACTTACTTTGTTAAACAACATATGCCATAAACCTGTCTATAGATGCCTCGCGCGACCAGAAGAGCCAGTCCATGAGAGATCCTGCTACCAGGCGCCCCCCAGGCCGCTACCAGGACATACTGCCAAGTTCGCTATACATAGGAAATGTCTACTGCGCCAAAATACTTAATGACACCCACAGCTACCACCACCACACCCACAGCCACCCATAGAGGGAGAATAGTCGTCTCCACCATCTTCCGCCCCACCACGCTGGGCAGCAAATACAGAAAGAAGGCGACGCACCTTTTCGCTATGACACTTCATACACACGACATCATCCGCGTGCTTATAGCTGACCAGCAACTCAAATTTGTTCTTGCAGTCTGGGCAGTAATATTCGTACAACGGCATGTAGAAAACACCTCCATGAAATATGGGGAAGACATTTTGATCCAAGAATATTGTAGTGCCTGCTCTACCCATCGTCAAGTGCGCGAGCATGGGATTATGCAGCAAAATCAGGCGTTCAAACCATCTCTGAATGTGATGAAGTTCTCTGCCAAATTGTGAAACACCTCATAACAAAATGCTACAATTCGCACTATCATACCTCCAGAAGTACCATTTACTCTTTGGCTGGCGTGTAAAATGAGACATGGAGATCCGCTTCTCGTAGAAAAGCACTCTTAAAAGAAGTACTGTTAGTTAACATGCATACTATATTCTCTATGTTATGTTTCCTTTGAAGCTTGAAACACTTTTCTCGTGTTAAAATTACAGTTAAACGCTGAACAAAAAGGAGTGCCCAACATGAGTGGTAAATCGCAACGACGCCTTGTATCCACTAACTCTATGTGCTCTTCGCATCTCTTCACAATACTCACGCTTAGTCTGCTCTTCATACTCGCAGCCTTTATTACCGCCTGCGCTAGCGATAGCGGCACCGGTCGCAACATCGCCAGCCAGACCAGCACAACGAGTACCGCTACCCCAGCCAGTAGCTCTACAGGCTCCACCAATGGCAATGACAATACTGCCAATAATGGTGGTCAGCAACCCACCAATACGGGAACCAGCCAGCCAGGCAAGGAATATCATGTCAAGGTCTACTTCTCGAAGCATGGCCAGGATAGCATGACCCTGGTCTATCCCGTTAACCGGACCACTACAAGCCAGGCCGTTGCCACCGCCTCCCTGCAGTACCTGATCGCGGGTCCCAACGCCAGCGAGCAGGCACAGGGATACTATACCGAGCTAACCTCTATGCTCAAGGGCGCCTCCACGTGTGGAGCGGATTTCACTATTAAGCTCAACACCAAAGGCAGTACCCCCGAAACAGGAACCGCCACCGTTCAGTTCTGCCGGGATCTCAGTTCGGCGGGAATCGGCATGGATGCGCGTGTGCAGTCACAGATCAATGCCACGCTGAAACAATTTCCCACGATCAGTAAAGTGATCATTCTCACGCGCAGTGGAAATTGCTTTGGTGATGAGAGTGGCGCGAATATGTGCCTCCGCTAGCTCTCACTGGGGATATGAGGAACAGGTGTGTGGCATGGGCGAATGCCTATGCCACACACCTGTTCCTCATATCTTTGAGCGCCGCAGGCGCGAAAAGTAAATGTACCATTCACATGCCAAAGATAGTACAATAGAGAGACACAAACGCGCGATTTTCCCATCTCCCCAAAGACTTCTTCAGGTGGCAGATGTAGCAGTAAAGAAGGATAATTTATGGCTCTCACAATTGGTATTATTGGTTTACCCCAAAGTGGCAAAACCACCCTATTTAACACCCTGACGAAAGCTGGGGCACCCGTCAGTGGTTACGCGACCAGCACCGTACAGGCGAACCTTGCCGTGGTCCAGGTGCCCGATACACGCGTAGATTCCCTCTCTGAGATCTTTCAACCTCGCAAGAAGACCTATACGACGGTCGAGTTTGTCGATGTAGCAGGCATGGGCCAGGCTACACAAGCGGCCAAAGAGAAGAAGGAAGGGCTGAGCGCGGAATTTCTCGGCCATATTCGTAACGCTGATGCGCTGGCAATCGTGCTACGCACCTTCGCCAACGATAATGTGCCCCATGTGTACAACACTATCGATCCCATACGTGACCTGGATAGCCTGAATGCGGAACTGGTCATGACTGACCTCTCAACCGTCGAGCGCCGTATCGAGCGCACAAAGAAGGCCGCCAAGTCCGGTGATAAGAAATATCAGCAGGAGCTAGATCTCCTCCTGCGCTTGCAGGAAGCCCTCAATGAACTGAAGCTCGCGAGAGAGGTTGAGATCTCCGCACAGGATAAGGTTGTCACCGACGAACTCTTCTTACTAACACTCAAGCCACGCATGTATGTGCTCAACACAAGCGAAGACATGCTTGGTTCGGCCAACGAGATCCTGGCAAAGATCGAGCAGGGCGAGGCTGTCGATCCCGAGGCAGTGCAGAAGGAGTTGAAGGGCATTGCGCAGGTAGCTTTACGCGCCAAAGAAGAGGGCGCGCAGGTCGTTGCCGTCTCGGCGAAGCTTGAGGCCGAGCTCTCTGAGCTCTCCGAGGAGGAGTCCAACGAGTACCTGGAGGCCCTGGGTCTGCCCCAGCTTGGCGCGGATCGCGTTATCCAGGTCGGCTACCGCCTGCTGAACCTGATTACCTTCCTGACCGCTGGCGAGGACGAGGTACGCGCCTGGACTGTGACGCGGGGCGCGAAGGCACCCGAAGCAGCTGGCAAAATCCATACCGATATCGAGAAGGGCTTTATCCGCGCCGAGGTCACACACTTCAATGACTTTATGGAGTGTGGCTCCTTCGCGGCGGCCACCAAAAAGGGCGTTCAGCGCCTGGAGGGTCGCGAGTACGAGATCCAGGACGGCGATATCGCTCACTTCCGCTTCAACAAGGGTAAGTAATTAAAGGGTTGAGTAGCAGGCTGACCAGAGGCCACCTGCTACTCAACCCTTTACTCTAAACCTCTCTCTTATCTACGCTTGCGTAGTGAGACCAGGGCCACGCCTGTGAGAATAATCAGCATCGCAATGATGCCAACAGGCGTAATCTGTTCTCCAGCCATCAGGGCGCCCAGGCCAACCGCCACAATTGGATTGACATAGGCATAGCTCGTCGCCAGGGCAGGCCTGACCTTGCGCAGGAGATAGCCATACGCGGTATATCCCACCAGTGAGCCAATCAGGACCAGGTAGAGCATTGCCAGCCACGAACGAGTCGAGGGCCAGCCGCTTATGTGCTCACCCAGCCCCACACCTAACAGCAGAAGAGCCACGCCTCCACCCAGCATCTGGGTCGCACTAGCCATCAGACCTGAAGCCATAGAAAAACGTGAACTGAGCGCGGACCCCAGTGACCAGCAGAAAGGGGCAATCAAGAGCGCCAGGGCGCCCTGCGGATTGGTCCAGAGTCCATGCTCCAGGTTCAGCATAATGACGCCGACAAAGCCCAGCCCCAGCCCCAACCATTCGAAGCGTGAGGGCCAGCGCCCCAAAAAGCCAAAGATCAATGCCGAATAAAGTGGAACCGCCGCCAGGGCGATAGCCACGATTCCTGTCGCCACCCATTGTTCCGCGAATGAGACCATGCCATTGCTACATACCAGCATGAGCACGCCAATAATGGTCGCGCCTCCCCACTGCTTCCCGGTAGGCGCAGCATGCCCGCGCAGGCGCAGAAAAGCGTATAGCAGAAGGCCTGCACTGAGAAAGCGTATACCCGCCATGAGAAAGGGCGGAAAGCTCTCGATAGCGATCCGCATCCCAAGGTAGGTCGAACCCCAGACGATATAGAGCGCGACCAGCGCCAGGCCCACCCCTAGTCGCTCACGCGAACTCAAGGCGGGCGCAGTGCTCTGCGCTGCAGGAGCAATAACCGGTTCAGAACGTGTCAATTGTACTTTGCTCATCAGATTTCCCAAACAGATACATAAACGTTTTTTTCATACAATTATCAGATGCCACAGTCTTAAAACAGAAAATGCAAATACATAACTTCTACTGTACCCGAGAAAATGTTGCATTGCCACAGCCAATCCGCATCAAATCCCAGCACATTGGCCTATATCTCCTGCCATCAGAGCACTGCCATACAGCCATCACTAGACAGCGAAATACACATATACTCACTGGCGAAAATATTCATATCAAAGGCAAGCTTTCAAAGAAAGCGAACCCAGGGAAATACATCAATATGTGGTACTATGCTAGAGTAGTATGTGGCAGACAGCCAGATATCTCTTCCACTCATAACTCCAGCATGTTCTAGCGTCCTGTATAGCCGGCATTCAACAAGGAGGAAACATGTCCGTATCCCCCATTGATATGTTAAAAGCTGAAATTGATGAGTTGATCCCAGACCTGGTCGCGACACGCCGCGATCTGCATGAGCATCCCGAACTGGCCTTTGAGGAGGTACGCACTTCGAGCATTGTAGCGCAACGTCTGCAAGCTCTAGGCCTTGAGGTCCAGACTGGCATTGCAAAGACAGGCGTCGTCGGCCTGCTACGCGGAGAAGCGGCTCCTGCGAACGCTCGCACCATCGCCATTCGTGCCGATATCGACGCCCTGCCTATCCACGAGCTAAACGAGGTCGACTACCGCTCACAGACCGATGGCAAGATGCACGCCTGCGGACATGATGGGCACACCGCCATCGCACTTGCCGTCGCCGATATCCTCACTAAGCGTCGCGCCGAATTGACGGGCAATGTCAAGTTTATTTTCCAGCCCGCCGAAGAACGCATAGGTGGCGCGAAACCCATGGTCGATGAGGGAACAATGCAGGGCGTCGATGCCGTTATCGGCCTGCACCTCATTAGCAATATGCCCATTGGCAAAGTTGGCGTGCGTAGCGGCACCGTTTTTGCCAGCGCGGACACGCTGAATTTTACGGTCAAAGGCAAGGGTGGGCACGCGGCAATGCCTGAAAGCACAATCGACCCCATCGTCATCTCTGCGCATATCATTACGGCTCTGCAAACCCTGATTAGCCGCGAGACCTCGCCCTTCAGTCCCGCGGTCATTACCATTGGCACGCTAAAAGCCGGGACAGCCTCTAATATCATCCCGGAATATGCCATCATGGAAGGCACTATGCGCTCCTATAGCAAGGAGCATCGCGACTACCTGCTCAAGCGCATCAGCGAGCTTTCACAGGGAATTGCCAGCGCTATGGGCGGCTCCTGCGAGGTAACGCCCAACCAGGGCTGCCCACCCTGCACCAATAATCCCGAAATCACCAAGATTGTGCGCCAGGCGGCTATTGGCACCGTGGGAAGCGAGAACGTCGACGAAAGCGAAGCGATATTGATCGCTGGTAGCGACGACATGGCGCATTTCCTCGATGCCGTGCCTGGTTGCTACTTTATCGTTGGCTCCGGCAATGTCCAGAAAGGCTCCGACTTTCCTCACCACCACCCACGCTTCAATCTCGACGAGGACGCGCTCCCCGTCGGCGTTGAGGTCCTGACACGCTCTGTCTTCGAGTTCTTCGAACCTTAAAGATCCAGGTTCCACGAAAAAAGGAGACTTGGGGAATGTTAATCATTCCCCAAGTCTCCTTTTTTCGTTCAAGATAAGACATTATTGATCAATTTTGTTTCATATTCTTTTTATTTTTGATTTTTTATTTTCGTTTGTGTGCCATTTGATGTGAGAATCGCTCGAAACCTGAACGTAGTTATTACAATAGTGCAAGCTTGTTTACTACAAGGAGGTTTGAAGATGCGACTCCAACAAACGTGGTGGCTGCGCCAGGATTGTTTGCGCACCATAGGGCTTATCGTCTGTCTATTCGCCATACTGATGACTGCGTGTGGAGGCACCTCACAAAGTGGCTCTGCACAGAAAGCTACCGACGATAAACAAGTCTTTGTCTACCCCATCTCAGGAAAAGATATCTCCACATTTGATCCCGCCACAGCCGAGGATAACGCCTCTGTGGTCGCTAGTAGCATGGTCTTCACAGGACTGGTACAGGTTGATGAGAATCAAAAGCTCATCAAGCAGCTGGCCGAATCTTATAGCGTCGCTAATGATGGTTTGACCTGGACATTTAAACTAAGGCCAAATCTCAAATTCAGCGATGGTTCCCCTCTTACCGCGCAGGATGTACTCTACAGTATTAATCGCGCGCTCGACCCCAAAACCAAATCTACGACTGCCCCCATCTACCTCAATCTGATCAAAGGCGGAGCAGACTTCAATGCAGGGAAAATTCCCACACTGATCAACGTTGGGCTCTTTGCTCCCGACCCCTCGACGGTAAAGATTGTTACTGAGAAGAGAGCGGTCTATTTTCTCTATACGCTTGCCTATATTAGCTCATTTGTGGTTAACAAGAAGGTAATCGACAAATATGGGGATCAATGGACGGATCATCTAAGCGAGGGAGCAGGTGCGGGTCCCTTTATCAACTCTAAATATATCAAGGGCCGAGGCCTTGAGTTTACTCCTAACCCGAACTACTACGGTTCTAAGGTTCAACTAAAGAAGGTCGTCATGCCCTTCTATCAGAGCAATGACACTGTTTACCGGGCCTACCAGGCTGGGCAGGTTAGCTGGGGGAATGTCTCCTCGGCCAATGTCGAAAGCGCGCGTCAACTCCCCGACAAGCAGTATCACGCGGTCCCAGCCCAATCCATCTACTACCTCACCATGAACTACTACAGCAAACCCTTTAATAATATCAAGGTGAGGCAGGCCCTGGCGCTGGCTTTGAATAAGGAACAGATTGCGCATAGCATCTATAAAGACAATGTCATTCCGACCAATCATATCGTTCCCAGCGGCATCCCGAGCTATAACCCAGACCTGGCGGGGCCAGCAGGAGTTACCTCGCTTAAAGGTGACCGCACCAAGGCGAAGCAGTTGTTTAATGAGGGGCTGCAAGAAGAGGGTTTGAGTGTCAAAAACTTCCCTACCATCTCGCTCTACTACAATGCGGCCTGGCCTGTAGATGATCGTAATATGCTTACAGCGGCCCAGCAGACATGGCAAGAGGTTCTGGGTATCTCTATCAAACTTGAGGGCATGGATTATCCTTCGCTCCTCAAGCGCAACGATGAGACTCACGGCAATCCCAATGGCATGCAGATGTGGTTTATTCGCTGGGGCTCGGACTATCCAGATCCACAGAACTGGTTAACCCTGCTCTTCGATAAGAACTCGTCCTACAATAGCGAAAACTTTGGCCTGAACACTCAGGTGAAAAGTGCCTCACGCCAGCAACAGGCAATTGACCTGATGCAACAGGCTGATGGTAACATTGACAATACGGAACGCATTAAACAATATCAGCAGGCCGAACAGATTCTGGTAGACGAGGTAGCCTGGCTCCCAATCTACCAGGCCTATAACCCCACAGTCGTCAAACCCTGCGTTGAGGGCCTCTCCCCTACCGCACAGGGCCTTCCCGTTGGCGACCACTGGGCCAACCTCTACATCTCAACACAAACGCCCTGCACACTCAATAGCTCACTCTAAGCTCTTACAGTAATGGAGAGAGAGCGGGGGCATACAAGTCATATGCCTCCGCTCTCTTGCCTTTTTAGAGAGCCTTCACGCCTATGGCGATCTGGGGTAGGTGGTAGGGGCATGTGGCGCGAGCGAATGCTCGCGCCACATGCCCCTACCACCTACCCTGAGGCGAGCTTGCGAGCCGAGACACAAGAGAAAGAGTGACTCTTAAAAACCTTGAGACATACTCAAAGGCATAGAAATTTGTCATTTTGCATGGTATACTTGTTATGCTGTTTGACCAACCATAGTAGAAACACATGGAGGTCTATTTTTATGCGCGCGGATCGCTTACTCACGATCCTGATGCTGCTCCAGACGAAGGGGCGTATGACGGCGCGGGACCTGTCGGAGCGCCTGGAGGTCTCGGAACGCACCATCTATCGCGACCTGGAGGCGCTGAGCATCGCGGGCATCCCGGTGTATACCGAGCGCGGACATGGTGGCGGCTGCGAACTGCTTGGCGGCTACCAGACCAACCTGACTGGTCTCACGCCCGCAGAAATTCAGGCCCTCTTTACCACTCTCGGTGGCAAGCCTGTCGCTGACCTGGGCCTGGAACAACCCCTCAATGAAGCCATGCTCAAACTACTCACCGCACTCCCAGAATCCAGGCGTGAACAGGCCGAGCAGGCACGCCAACGCGTTCACCTGGATCATAAAGCCTGGTTCGCCAGCGAGCGGCATGGTGAACAACATTTGCCCCTGATCCGAGATGCTCTTTATCGCGAGCAGCAACTTTTTGTCTGCTACGGTATCGCCAACGGAACACATCGCGAACATATCATCGCCCCCTATGGCCTTGTCGCCAAGGCAGGCGCCTGGTTCCTGATCGGAGAGTTTGCGGACAGGCCAGAAGTGACAGTGTTAGGCGTAGCAAACCTTCAAGGTGTTGAGATACTGGATCTCCCTTTCACCTATCCCCAGGACTTCAATCTGGAAGACTACTGGCACACCTACTGTCAGGGGATGGAAGAAGAGATGCCGCTTTATGCACGTTCACTACACCTCGCACCTTATGAGGCACGTCATCTCCCGCATGTCCTGGGTGAATGGGGCTATACCCTGCTGAAGAACGACGAGGTAGCAACCAATCAAGCTCATACTGGCTCTGCTGAAAGCCTGCATACATCAGCGAAAACCCCTCGCCAAACAAAAAAAAGCGCCAGGGGCAGGCATACGCAACCTGCGTCTCGACTCTCGCTCCAGCATCATGATGGCTCATGGCTCCCACTCCAACAAAAAAAAGCAATTCCGTCTCTTGACAGGGCGCGAAACGCTCAAAAAAAAGTCTCACTTTCTAATAATTCAACAAATAGCCAGAACCCAGAGCAGGCACAAGAAAAAAACGCTATAATTCACACATATATAAAGCCAGCCGAGAGGTCCAACAAAAAAAACGGTTTCGCCTCTCCCCTCACTGCAAAAGAAAAAAAGATTTTTATTACGCAAGAAAAAAAAGCGGTTTCACGGCCACTTCATTCGACTCCCCAGGCCGCATAAGCATCTTCTCACTTGCCCCCGCCAACCTCTCCCCTCTCCGCTCATCACCATCTGTAACGCCCGCAAAAAGAATAAGATATACACTAGAAAGTAGAGAACTTTCCCTTTGGGAAAAAGAAAGAGGAGGACTCTATGTGTGGTCGTTTTACTCTAACAATTGATAGCAATGCCGTGGCGCGTGCTTTCCAGGCGCCAGTACCTAAATCTCTGCAAACAGGGCCGCGTTATAACGTTGCGCCGACTCAGGATGTCGTCACTGTCTTGAACGACGGCGAGCCTCACCTGGACCTGCTACGCTGGGGGCTGATTCCTTCGTGGGCGAAGGATGCGAGCATTGGCTCACGTATGATCAATGCCCGTGCCGAGACGTTGGCGGAGAAGCCAAGCTTTAAGCGCCTCCTCAACTCACGGCGCTGCCTCATTCCCGCCGATGGCTTCTATGAGTGGCAGAAGGTTGACGGGGGCAAGGTCCCAATGTACATCACACTCAAAGGGCATGAGCCATTCGCCTTCGCGGGCCTGTGGGATAGCTGGAAGACTGCTGATGGGGAAGTATTGCGCACCTGCACTATTATCACCACGCATGCCAACGATCTAGTCGCGCCAATCCATGAGCGCATGCCAGTGATTCTCCCGCCAGATGCACGCGAGATATGGCTCGATCCAGGCTTGCATGATGCAAATATCTTACTACCACTACTCAAGCCATGTGACCCTGAGGTGATGCAGGCACGCGAGGTCTCCCGGCGTGTCAATAGCCCCCAGTACGATAGCTCCGATCTGATCGCCTGAAGTCGTAAAGGCACGCAACATCATGCACCTCGCTAGTGCGGTGCATGATGTTGCGTGCCTTTACGACTTTATTTATTCCTCTATAAGCGAGATTGTAGGCGTACCAGTTGGCGGCCGCGCGTCGCGGCGGGCAGACCAGCTAGCGTACGAATGGCCTCAACCGTCTCCTGGGCATTGCGCACAAATTCTACGCGTGTGGGCAATTGGGCTTTAAATTCCTCGACCGTGATATCGTCCAGGAAGCGCGTACCATCGTTGTCCAGCATGACGCGCGATAGTAAGATCAGGTCGCCGAGGTCATCCTGGGCCTTAAGCGTCTCCAGCACATCCTGGCCACATAGAAGGCCAGCGACCGTTACCTGGGCGCCAAAGAACTGGTTGATGACGGGAACGACGTTTACCTCGATACCTTGTACCTGCTCACGAATATCCTGCGCGAAGCCCTCGATCACAGGCTGCGCCATTGTACCGGTTACGAGAGTGATGCGCCTGGGACGCGGCTCGGGCATCTCAACAGGCAGGCGCCGCCTGGTACGGTTCCACTGCTCTATCAGGAAGCGGGTCATGCCAACGCCATTCTCAATCTGTGAGAAAAGGCCATAGTGCTCACTGGGCGGGAACTCGCGGCCCGTGATGTAGTACCACTCATCCGAGAGAAAGACAAAGGGATCGCCATCGGGATTCTCCGCGGCAAAGCGCCGCTGATGCGCCTCTACCTGGTCAATCACCACCTCCGCCTCCTCGCGCGTGTAGGGGCGCAACGCCGGTAGATCGCCGGTTGGCTGAATCATATTATTATATTTGGTCAGGCCCACCGGCACCGCTGAAATGGATTCCACAATTGGGCGCAGCGCGGTCAGCTCCTGAATGCTGCGCTCCAGCTCCTCGCCATCATTGATCGGGGGACACAGCACGAGCTGGGTATGACAGGTCAGGCCCATATCACCCAAGCGCTTGATATGCTCAATGATCTCGCCCGCGCGCGGGCCGTCGACCATCTTGCGCCGTAGTTCGGGATTGGTGCAGTGCACCGAGACGTAGAGCGGCGTGAGCTTCTGCTCGTCCAGGCGCTGCCAATCAAGCTCTTTCAGATTAGTGAGCGTGATGAAGTTTCCAAAGAGGAAGGAATAGCGGTAGTCGTCATCCTTGATATAGAGAGAAGAGCGCATTCCATGTTCGAGGCCCGGCTGAGGCGCGAAACGCTCAGGCAGCCCCTTAATAAAACAAAATACACACTTATTGGCGCACTGGCGAATAAAAGGGGCCGGCTCTTCACCGAAGAGAACACCCAGATTCTCATCCGCACGCTTGGCAACCGCTACTGAGCGCTCATCCTGCTGGCGCTCGTAACCAATGAGCAGCTCTTCCTCGGCCACATAGAAACGATAGTCGACGAGATCGCGAATAAGATGACCATTGATTGTTTTTATGAGATCGCCTGGCTGCAACCCTGCGTGGTCAGCCGGGCTCTCGGGCACTACCTCACGCACCCATCCATATAGTTTTGGCATTATTTAACCTCGAAACCTGTGGGGGAAGAAAATTTACTACTCCTGCTACATCTTCGCTCGATTGGGAGAGAACCTGTGCTGGCTCTACGAAAAACGCTACAAAAGCTGTACGAATGGTAGAGAGCGTCGTACATAAGCTCACGCAAAGAAAAAGGAATGCTATCCGCAAGATTATAAACCGCGGGCCTTCTCACGTCAAATGCACAGGACACTCTATCACGCCATAGTACCGCGTCCCCTCTCTCACAAACAATGCAGTTTGCCATTTTATTCGACATTGTAGAGAGCTACGACCTTGCGGGCGCATTCTAGCACGGCCTGGCGCATCTCTGGTGGGTCCAGAATCTCTATGCCTGGTACAAAGGTTGACGAGCCAGGGGTTACCTCTTGCCGGTAGATAAAGCCCAGAATAAAGCTACAAGTCGTCTCTTTGGATTCGAAGCGCAGAGTCAGCGTGATGCGCCCCTCTTCATCGCCGGGTCCCGCCTCACGAATCAATTGACGCACCGACTCGCCCATGATCATAGGCAAAATTGGTAGAAACGCTGGCGCGACACGCACTGTCACGCTATAGGTAGCGATACTCTCCTGGAAGTTTGCACTCCACCCCGTCCAGTAGCGTTCCAGGTCAAAATCGAGCGGTCGCTCAAATGTCTCCTCCTGTACCACTACATCTCGCACACGCGAGAGGCGATAGACGCGCATCTGCTGTTTGTTACGTCCCACCAGATACCAGATCCCTGCCTTGGAGACGAGCCCCAGCGGCTCTACCAGGCGTTCGACGACCTCGGCACTGGGTTTATGATAAAAGAGGCGCACATAGCGATCATGCCAGACCGCCTCACGTAGCAGAGGGAGAAATGGCGTAATGGCCTCGCCCACAAACCAGGGTCGTGGATCAAAGAAGAGCCGCTCGCGTGCATGCTCGATGCTTCGTCGCTGCACAGCAGGCAAGGCGGCCAGCACCTTTAGCAATGCGGCGTCTCGCGCCTTCTCGCCCTTCCCCTCTGGAAGTGCTGGACTAAAGCCAGGGACCAGCAGCGAGCGTAGTTCATTCTCATTGAGTCCTGTCAGATTGCTTCGATAGCCATCTGTCAACTTACAGCCGCCTCCTGGACCACGCTCGGTATAGATCGGGATGCCTGCCGCGCTCAGAGCCTCAACATCGCGATAGACGGTACGCTCTGAGACCTCCAGGCGCTCTGCAAGCTCGCGTGCAGTTACATGCCGCCGCGTCTGCAACAACATCAAAATCGAGATCAAGCGCTCAGCACGCATACTACTCCTCCTTCAAACAAAGCCATCAGGCTTCGCCAAAACATTTGCTCATCTCTATATTACCCTATATTCCTGACAGAAGGTGGCAAGAATAAAGCCCGACGCGTGCTTTAGCAGCGTCGGGCCGCAGCGTCACCTACCGTCTTACCAGTTTGAGGCACGACAAAAAGAAACAGGAGGAGAAAGAATGGGGGTGTACTGGCTTTGTGAGGCGCGCTATTAGATACATAGCTTACCTGACAGAAGATGGCAGGTTTTCCGGCTTATACTATGAAGGCGATGTTTTGAGAGAAACTGTCCAATAGGGCATAGACAAGCGAGCAGTGCTTCATGGTATACTCATCAGCGTATATCTGTGGCCAGGAGAATGTATAGATAGAAGGAAGACATCCTTTGTAGGCTGTTTTGTGTGGAAGGGAGATGCCGCGTGTATTTATAGACATATACATGCCTATACCTCATTCTCATCTGTATACTTCAATGCACGACCGCATAAGAAGCAAGATCTCATGCGGAAACCAACGCCAGGCCGCCGTGCCCCCGAATGGGGGTGGCTAGCGCTCCGCGCTCAGGTTTCCTAAGAGGCAGTATTTGTAGTCTGTTTTATCCTAGCTCGTCGGAGGTACCCCTTGTCCAAACGCGAGTTTACCGTCTCTAATGAATATACATTTAACCGCGCCAGCCCTGCGCGCTGGATTATCTCGCATTTGTTCCGCTATAAATTTCGCGTCTTGCTGTATATGGTGCTGGCCCTAATCACCAACTTTGCCTTCTCGGGGACCCGTGTGCTGACCGGTAATGCCTTTGATGCTGTCCTCAAGGGAGATGGCGCACAGGTTGGCATTATCGCGCTCAAGATGTTGGCCCTGGTCATTTGCTGTGGCCTGATCGACTTTGGCGCACGTTTCATGATTGAGATCATTGCCAAGAGTCTCGCCCGTGATGCACGCGAGGAGCTCTATGTCAGTCTCTTAGGCAAGAGCCAGTCGTTCCATAATCGACAGCGCGTCGGTGATATCATGGCGCGTGCAACCAATGATATGTCGCAGATCAGCGACATGGTTTCGCCTGGCTTCGATATCATTTACGACTCCTTCTCAAGCCTGTTGGCAATCATGATCTTTATCGGCATCTTGAATATCCAGCTCTTGCTGGTGCCACTGCTCTACCTGGTGGTTTTTCTGTTGACACTGCGCCTCTACTCGCGGCGCCTCAACCCTGTCTCGCGAGAGATGCGCGAGCAGTTTGGCGTAACCAACGCCATCTTGAATGAGGCGGTTACCGGCATCGAGGTCATCAAAGCCACCTCGCAGGAGGAGCAGGAGAAAGAGAAGTTCACAAAGAATGCCTCTCGCTATCGCGACTTCTTCGTCAAGAACGGCATCATCCAGGGTCAGTACCTGCCAACGCTTCTGCTGGGTATCGCGCTAGCCTTCTGTTTCCTGCATGGCCTGTTTTTGCTCCTGCAACATCAGATCACCATTGGCCAACTGGTCACGTTCATTGGCCTGGCCACGAACCTGCGCTTCGTCACAGATATGTCGACCTGGAGCTTTACCCTGGTCCAACTGGGAGTCGCTGGCTCACGGCGTGTCCTCGATATGATGAAAGAGGAGACAGAGATCGACGAGAACGAGGATGGCTACAAGGCCGAGATCCAGGGCAATATCGTCTTCGAGAACGTCTCCTTCGGCTATGGCGAGACACCCATCCTGAAGAATGTCTCCTTCCAGGCCAAATCCGGACAGACCATCGCCATTGTGGGCCAGACCGGCTCGGGCAAAAGCACCATCACCAAGCTGGTCAACCGCATCTATGATGTCAGCAGTGGACGTGTGCTTATTGATGGGCAGGATGTTCGCGATTGGAATATGGATGCGCTCCGCTCACAGATCTCGACCATTGAACAAGACATCTTCCTCTTCTCGCGCTCAATCGCCGACAATATTGCCTATGGCATGGGCCAACAAGCCGATGCCAGCACTATCGAGCAGGCGGCCAGAGATGCCCAGGCCCATGACTTTATCATGAGCTTTAAAGAGGGATACGAGACCGTTATCGGCGAACGTGGCGTCATGCTTTCAGGCGGCCAGCGCCAGCGCCTGGCGATCGCGCGCGCCCTCCTCACGGATCCACGTATCCTCATCCTCGACGACTCAACCAGCGCCATCGATAGCGCCACTGAGGATGAGATTCAGAAGGCGATCAAGCGTGTACTCCAGAATCGCACCACCCTCCTTATCACCCATCGTATCTCACAGATTCGCTGGGCGGATAAAGTGCTCGTTGTGCGCAATGGCGAGGTCATCGATCAGGGTACACACGAGGAGTTGATGCAGCGCTGCCGCACCTACCAGCGCATCTTCTCACACTATGAGAACGTAGCGGCGCCGGAGGCTGTTCTGGCCAGTGGCGAATAGTTGAGTGCCTCTTCGGAAACCTGAGCGCGCGTGTCCCCGAATGAGGGAAGCGCTAGTCGCGAGAGCAACGTTGGTTTCCGCATAAGAAGTGAGAGGAAAGAGAGCGAACAATGGGTTTTCTTATGGATGGCCTGGACGCCGAGGCCTATGATCGAACATATACCGATGGTCAGCTTATCAAGCGCATCGCAGGCTACTTTAAACCAAAGTTGGGAGTGGTGGTCGTTGTCAGCATTCTGGTCGTGCTCAAGACGCTAATGGACACCGCCTTCCCTCTGCTCGTCTCCAATGGTATCGATACCCTGGTATCGAATAAGGCAATGCAAACAGCGATCTGGCTGGCGGCGCTGCTCCTGGTTTCGGGCGTCCTCTCCTGGGTCTTCAATATGCTGCGCCAATGGCTCACCGCCATCTCAGTTGGAGATGTCGTGCTGCAACTGCGCAAGGACGCCTTTAACGCGGTGATGGATCGCGATATGTCGTTCTTCGACGAGTTCTCGTCGGGCAAGATCGTCAGCCGCGTCACCTCCGATACGGATAAATTTGCCACGGTGGTGACCCTGACCGTCAACCTGCTCAGCCAGTTCTTGCTCTTCATCCTGATCGCGATCATCCTCTTCTTCCGCAACTGGCAGCTTGCGTTGATCGCCTTTACGATTCTGCCCGCAATCATGTTGGTAGCCCTGGGCTTTCGCTACCTGGCACGCACCGCGACCCAGCGCTCACAGCGCTCCATGGGACGCGTGAACTCGAATGTCCAGGAGGCGGTCAGCGGCATCATCGTCGCCAAGAACTTCCGCCAGGAACAGAACATGTACAACGAGTTCAAGGAGGTCAACACCCAGGCCTTTCACGTCGATGTACGTTCTGGCATCCTCTATAACGGGGTCTTCCCCGTCCTGGTCGCTATCGCAAACCTGGGTTCAACCCTGGTGATCTACTTTGGTGGGCATAACGTCCTCAACCACAGTATCACTGCTGGCGACTGGTTTCTCTTTGTACAGGGCATCGCCTCACTCTGGTTCCCGGTGACCAGCATCGCCTCCTTCTGGAGCCAGTTTCAGCTTGGCCTCTCCGCCAGTGAGCGTGTCTTCGCTCTGCTCGACGCAGAGCCTCGCGTACACCAGACGGGTAACGAAACGGTGCCAGCCCTTAAGGGCGAGATCGAGTTCCAGGACATGTTCTTTAGCTATGATGACCGCCAGACGGTGCTACCTGACTTTAACCTGAGGATCCAGGCTGGCGAGACGGTCGCCTTCGTCGGCCACACTGGCGCGGGCAAATCCAGCATCGCCAAGCTGGTGGCGCGCTTCTATGAATACCAGGGTGGCAAGTTGCTTATCGATAAGCGTGATATTCGCAGCTTCGATCTGCACGATTATCGCCGCCGCCTGGGCATCGTGCCCCAGGTACCCTTCCTCTTCTCAGGCACTGTCGCGGAGAACATTCGCTACGCGCAGCCTGAGGCCAGCGGCGCCGAGGTACTCCAGATAGCGCGCCAGATCGGCGATGGCGATTGGATCGAAGCGCTACCCGAGGGATTGGAGACGCAGGTCGGCGAAGAGGGTAAGGCGCTCTCCATGGGCCAGCGTCAGCTTGTGGCCCTGGCACGCGTGCTCTTGCAAGATCCCGCCATCCTGATCCTCGACGAGGCCACCGCCAGCGTTGATCCCCTGACGGAGTCTCAGATTCAGGAGGGTCTGGACATTCTCCTCAAGGACCGCACCGCCATCCTGATCGCACACCGACTATCGACCATCAAACAGGCCGACCGTATTATCGTGCTCAACCGTGGTCGCATCGTCGAAGAGGGCAATCATGAGCACCTGATGCGCCAGGGGGGACACTACGCTCACCTGTACAATACCTACTTCCGCCACCAATCGCCGGACTATAAGCCGGGCGAGGGCTTTGTGACAATACATGCTTCAGTTCTGGATGAGATAGACCAGGCAACCACGCCTCAACCCGAAGAGGTGCGTTAAATGGCGCAGATCTTTACATCTGGCTCTGGCACACGCGAAGACCTCGTGCGTGCCATGGAGGCAAATGTTCAGGAGACCGCGGCCCTCTGGGGCCGCGTGCTCGGCTGCCAGATCCACTCTACACCAGAGGTTGACTGGTTTCTCTCTGGAACCCAACTCTCTATGTTTAATGGCATCATCCGCGCCCAGCTCTCGACCGAGGGTCTGGACGCCCAGATTGAACGCCTGCTGGCGCCTTTTCGCGAGCGAGATCTGCCGATGGCGTGGCTAACCTTTCCCTCGACGACGCCAGACAATCTGGGGAAACACCTGCTCAAGCACGGACTGGCACTGGATGAACGCCTACCCGGCATGGCCGTTGATCTACGGAACCTCCCTCTCGACGAAGCTCCACCAGTGGGGATCACGATCAAAGTGGTGGAAAATGCCGCTGAGATGGAGCAATGGATATATACCCTCTCGGAGGGAAGCAGTTTCCCGCCATTTATCACAACCCTCTTGCTCGATATATTACAGCGCCAGGGCTATCGCCAATCGGAGCACTATCGCCCCTACAGTGCGCTATGCAAGGGGCGCGTGGTTGGCACCTCACTGCTTAGCCCCGGCGGGGGCTTGGCTGGAATCTATAACGTCTGCACTCTGCCCGAGGAACGGGGACGCGGTATCGGACGAGCTGTAACGCTGGCCGCCCTGCGTAGCGCCTACGCCAGGGGCTACCGCTACGCCACCCTGCAATCATCAAAGATGGGGCTTCCCATCTACCGCCGCCTCGGCTTTGATGAGCTCTGTACCTTTGAGTTCTACTTTCTCCCCGCAAGCACCTGGCAAGCAGGTTAACCCTCGTTTGCACAAAAAATATCCCCCTACCAGCCGCGAACGGCTGATAGGGGGATACAAAATCAGTGGGCCTTACACCACTAGTGATGGGGAGTTGGAGTTATTGTTGGTTTCCCCGTAGTTCCACTCTTGCTATGGTCAGTGCCATTGCTGCTACCATTGTTGTTTCCGTCTTTGCCCTGAGTAGCTGACATGTTCGCCTTCACACAGGCAGTAATAGAGCCGTTATTGCAGGTTTTCAAGGCGTTCGCGACATAGTTGCTCAGTGTCTCGTCCGTGAGCTTCGCGTTTGTAGCGCTCTTGTCATGTCCCGCCAGGTACTGAGCGTAGGTTAGCAGATCTTCAATCTCGCCAAACCCGAGGGGATGATCGAGGCCTTTATATGTACCATCATGCAACGAGCAGATAAGTTGGATAGTCGCGCCCTTGCTATCAGTGCTCAGGGAAAACTTCTTGGCCAGGTTCTGCGCTTCTGCGAGTCCAGGACAGCCATTTTTGTGATCGTTCGACTGCTTGCCCTGAGTAGCACCATTCTTAGCATTCTGGTCTTTGCCATCCTGCTTGTCAGGGGTAGCGGTATGCGCAGGAATGGCAATGGATTTGGCAAAATTCTGTCCCGCTGGGCTGGCTGCTAACGCCGCAGTACCACCACCAACGACGGCCAGGCTAACCAGTGCCGTGACAACAATTTTTCCTTTGATGGCTGTTACAATCGTACTTCCGAGACTCATATACGAACATTTCCCTTCATAAATAATCTTTTATGGGGAAAGATAGGCAACATTTTACGAGGAGAGTTCCCCCGCTCTGTCTCTTCAAATGCGCTTATCTCGAGCAAATGCTAAGAAAAAATAAGGCCTTTACGTATTGCCATTGAGTATGCGTACTGTCTCGCATCTCTCGTTACTATAGTTGTCTTTTACTTGAGTTTGGTTACGGCCCTGGTGATGAAATGTAATCGGCATCCCTAAAAGTTCGGCTTATGATGCCGTAACTAGAAAGAAGAAAAATACAACTAATTAAGAGGAGACAACACATATTATTTTGTGGAGTTGAGAGGATTATATATGTTTTCCTGGCCCCGACCATCGGAGAGTGAGCCCTTGCCTCAACAAGAACATCCTCATCCATTTGATCACCTCCTCAACCAGGCAAGGCAAGGAGATGGTGAGGCGCTTGGCGCGCTCTATCGTCAATTTCTTCCTGGCATATTTGGCTATATAGCAGCCCGAATGCCTGAGCGTTCTCTGGCAGAAGATCTTACCTCTGAAGTCTTCTTAAAGATGGTGGAAGGCATCCATAAGGTCAGGACTAATGATGAGGCTGGCTTTGCGGCCTGGCTCCTACGCATTGCGCAGCTAACTGTCGCTGGCTACTACCGTGGTCGGGAGAAGCAGCCACTACTAGTATCTTTGACCCCAATACGGCCAACAAGCGAAGAAGATATATTGGCGACACACTATGCTGATGATGATCCAGTTCATATCGCTGAAATACGGGATGAATGGCAAAGTGTGGTTCAGGCGATGAATGCACTGACTGAGGAGCAACGGCAGGTGCTTGTTAGTCGTTTACTGCTTGGCTATGATGTCGCCACGGTTGCCAGGATGCTTGGCAAGAAAGAGAATGCAGTCAAAGCGCTACAGTTCCGCGCGCTCCAGAGTCTCCAGCGCCTCCTTCATCCCACGAAACCTGTAAAGCAGAAATCCAGACGTGCCAGACCAATCTCGCGACGCACATCGCAGAAACAGGAGAGATAAAAATGAAACCACTATCAGAACTCCTCAATACGCGTCTAGAGGAGCACATGTATAAAGGGCACTCAGCCAAGGCGCCTGGATCCATGCCACCTCCTGTCTTCTTCGGTCAAGAGACTGAGGTTGACGAACTGGTCAAGCTGGCCCAGCGCGTACGTACACATCCCGCCATTCAGCCAGATCCTGAGTTCGCACGTCGTTTAGAGACACGCCTGCGCGCACATGCATATACAAGCCAGCAAAAACGTCCCGCTGGTTTCTGGTGGCAGTTCCGCTTTCTCCAGCCACTCAGCGCACCCCTGGCCCTAGCTGCAATATTGCTCTGCCTTGTGCTAGGAACGGCAGGAGTCGCGCTCGCCGCCCAGACAGCTACACCCAACACCCCTCTTTATGGCGTCAAGAGTTGGATCCAGCAAGTACAAATGACGCTCATAAACTCACCAGCAGATCAAGCCGAACTACATCTGCGCATTGTGCGAGATCACCTGACGGCCTTGAAAAGCGCGGCAGCCGCCTCGCAACAGGATGTCTATCTTAACGAACTCACAGCGCTTGAACAGCAGCTCACCACAGCTACACAATCCGTTGGCGCCATTCCACCAGGCAAAGATCACACCCGTTTGTCTCAAGAACTCGCGACGACTCAAACCAATGTTCGCCAGACACTTCACAATCTATTACCTGCTTTGAAAACAACAGCGCAACTAGCAACAACCGAGGCACTGGAGCACCTGGGCGAACAGGTCACCCATCTACAAAGCGCCACGGTTATTCTCTCGCCATCATCTCATGGTCAGGTAACAATTATACTTTCTGGAGCTCATTTTCAGTCAGGAGCACGGCTCTGGATCAATAATCAACCCGTCAATGCGACGGGAAGCATACAACAGGGCACGTATGTGTTCCTCGTCGAGTGGAAAACTGAACGGTCGATCAAGACTATATACTTATCCAACCCGGACGCTACACTAGTACGCACGGGAACGATTATGATCACCACGGCATCTCCCGATAACGGGAATGGCAAGGCCAATACACCAGGGCCTAATAACAAAGGCTTGGGAAACAACGGCAATGGGAACAATACGCACGATCATGGATCAGGCAATCAAAATACAGGCAATGGAAAGCCAGGAGTAGAGCCCACACCTCATCACTAAAGGAAGACGCTAATCATCCATAGTACCAGTGAGCGAGCGTAACGGCTTTCTTTCTCAAGCGAGGAGAGGTGCGGGAAAGTTCCGCACCTCTCTCGCTATTTCTATGCCAGGCGTAAACGCACCGCCAGCACAGGGGGAAACTCATGGAAATCTGGCCAATGTACCCGCGCCTTTGGTTCCTCGATTCCGCCAAAGGCTGGCTCCTCGATGCCATCCATGGTAAAGCCCACGCGGAAGGCACTTCCAAGAAGTTTATGTAACGGGCGATGAAAATAGTACTGAGGGAGAGGTTGGCCCACGATGCCCGTGCCCTTCTCAGGCTCCATATATAAATACTTTGTTTTCTTCAGGAAGCGCTCCGTGATGACCTCGCCACTCTCGTCCCTGGTTTCAACCCCCATCGTTACATGTGATGAATTGAAACAGGGGTGCATAATCGTAAATACGAAGCGCCCTCCAGGCTTGAGCACCTGCGCCAGACCGCGCATCAAGGGATCAATCTCCGCCATGTCCATGATGCCCATATTGCAGACCGCGGCATCAAAACGCTGCTCACCCAGGGCGACAATCTCTTCTTCATGCGTGGCATCCACCTGCGCAAACTGGACTTGGTCCTCGAACTCGGCGACGCGCTCCCGCGCAAGCTCCAGAAAAACCGAGCTGAAGTCTGTGGCGACCACTCTGGCTCCCAGGCGTGCCATCTGTTTGACAAAAAGACCCCCCCGCAGGCAAGCTCCAATACCTCCTCCCCAGTTTGTAAAGCTAGCAATCGTTCAGCAGATGGGGCAACCAGTAAGCGATGAAAACTATTCCCCTCAGCGCCCATGTAGCTCGCCCAGAAGGGTGCGTTAGCATCCCAAATCATGCGTACCTCTTCGTTAAGCATCTCCAGCGTCAGATCCGTCGAATCCCTGCCCATCATGGTGGGCCTCCTTTCAGGCACAAAGCCAGCAGATTGATAAGATAGCATTTATAGTACGCACAGCCATAGGCTCAAGGCTACACAAAGTTCCCCGTAATGATACGATTACTACATGTCCATCATCTCTGTAAAAGAAGCTCGTAGACAACGTGTGAATCTAAGAACAATCTGATTCAATCAGGAACTTTTCTATTTTCTTACAGACAGAGGCATCACCGTGCAAACGACACAACCACCGACCCAACCCGAGCAGACGCCACCGCCAGAAGCGCAGGCGCGCCAGGAGCTTTTTGCCAATGGCTTCTTAGCGGGACTTGCCGCAGGTATTCTTGCCACCGGCATCATGCTCCTGCTCAATATCGAATTTCATGGCGTCTCGCTGCCCGAAGAGATGGGCAGTTGGATTACCCAACTTATGCCTGCGCCCCTCTTCGCCTTCCTGCACCAGTTGATTGGCGACGATGCCAAACATGTTCTCGTCGCCATCGTTGTGGTGGGGCAGTGCGCGGCCTTCGGTCTCGCAGGCGGTCTCTTTAACCAGGCAAGCGGGCATTCTAGTATCGCGCATCCACGCCCGGATGGCAAGAGTACAACCATGAGATGGAGCGCTGGACTCCTCCTGGCGCTTCTGCTCTGGCTGTTCAGCGGTTTACTTCTGCTCCCTCTCTTTGGCAGTGGGCTCTTTGGCGCGAACACAACCAGCGGCCTTAGCGGCAGCATGTGGAGTATGGGCGTGGTTGGCCTGGTCTATGGCCTGCTCTACGTCCTGCTCCGCAATCTGTTTAGCGTACGCGAGCAGGTGGCTCGCGAGGCGCTGGGCGCGCAGGCGGCTCGCGAGCGCTCTCGTCAGACGCGCCGCGATGTCCTGCGTAGCGGTGGCCTGGTGCTGGGCGTAGGCGTCATGGGTTACCTGGCATGGCGCTTTATCTCCAATGGACTTGGAAGCGCGGGCACGAATGTTGCGCACATTACGCAGAACTTCAAGCGTAAAATCGTGCCACCACCTACACCTAACTATGGCACGCTTCAGCCCGCGCAGAATCTCTCGCCAGAGCTTACCCGTAACGACCAGTTCTATACCGTCTCCAAAAACCTGGTCTCCGATCCTACAGTCGACGCCAGAGGTTGGCATATGGAGGTCAAGGGACAGGTACGCGCACCCTACACACTCAACTATGACGAGATCCTCCAGGTTCCAACCAGGCAGCAATATGAGTCGCTGATGTGCATCAGCAACGAGGTTGGCGGCCCCTATATGGGAAACGCCCTCTGGGAAGGCTTCCCACTCTCCACACTGCTGGAGCGTGCAGGCGTTAAAGAGGGCGCGACCAAGGTCGTCCTGCACGCGGCGGATGATTATAGTGACAGCATTCACCTGAGCAAGGCCCTGGAGCCGACAACCCTCGTCGCCGTGCGCATGAATGGGCAGACCCTTCCGCAGCAGCATGGCTTCCCGGCTCGCCTCCTGGTTCCTGGCATCTATGGCATGAAACACGTGAAGTGGATCACAGGCATTGAGGTCGTCAACTACGACTTTCAAGGTTACTGGCAGAATCGCGGCTGGGACGATGCCGCCCCAGTGCGTATGACCACGCGTATCGATACGCCACTGACCGGAGCAACACTCACAGCTGGTCGAATCAGCTATATTGCCGGCGTCGCCTTCTCGGGAAATAAAGGCATCAGCCAGGTCGATGTGAGCCTGGATGGCGGTGCGAACTGGCAGCGAGCAACCCTGAAGAAACCATTCTCGCAGATCACCTGGGTCTTATGGGAGCTTTCCTGGACCCCTAAAGCGGGACAGTACTCGGTCGTAGCGCGAGCAATCGATCTGGAGGGCAACGTCCAGGACCCGGCCATTGCCTCGCCTGCACCCGCAGGTTCATCGGGCTATCACACCATTTCCATTACAGTTCGTTAATGCAGGCGAAAGGTGTATGAAGATGCATTACATTAAATTAATTGCAACTTTTTCGCCTGCCATTCGTTGTTTAAGATGTAGGGAAAAATAGGCAACCATCAATATCTTGCCTTGTCTTACCTTTGTCTTATTCCTTGGCGTCTGAGTGCTACGCACCGCGACAGTAGGTCAGAGGACAACGACATGTGGGACACCTGCACTACATCTAAAAGACAAAATCGAGCAACCATTACAAAGAAAAGGTGGTGGTGGGGATGAAGGTATGTAGAAAAGGGGAGATAATATACGAAATGCCGCATATCTATATGTACAAATTCTCAGACAAAGGATGAAAATTACTTTCTGTGGAAGGTATTATAACAAGGAGGATGTTACACGGTAGTCAACGGACGACATTGACTGATTTTTGAAACCAGCAAGACGATACACAGAGGCGGATCTTCACCGGTCCTGTTCCCACCCAAGTACCAGAGACATACTATGTCGCTATGTATCGTTTGCACCGTGAGGGAAAGGATAGTGTGGATTTATGGTACGACAGTGTGCATGGTGCCTGCGCTTGATTGATAGCGCGGGCGAGCGGGTCTCCCTTTTGCCGCTGCCAAAACTGTATAAGGCAAGCCATGGGATGTGCGGTGTTTGTGGCACGCTGTTAATGGAACAGGCAATGCAAACGCCAGGAACAGAAACAACACGAGAAATACAAAAGCCAGTCGCGTCCTCACAGGTCCGAGAGGCCGCTGTAAGCTTCCTCCCCTCCGCGACGAGTGAGCCGCGGGAAGCCGAGCACCAGCCAGCCGAATTGACCACAACCGCTACGGTGACGCAGCTCGTCTTAGAACTGCAACAGCGCGAACACGAGGCCCCGAAGCCACGGCTTCGCACGCGCAACGAGTTGCGTATACGCTAACCATCCTAGAAGGAATAAAAGAAGGGGTGAAGCCCTGCTTGGCGCAGGCAGGGCTCCACCTCTTCTTTTACTACTCTAATCCTGCAAAGGATAGAAGTCACGCTTGCCATCATGCAAGATCCAGAGACCGTAAGCTGAGTTCGCGCCCCGACTATCATCTGAAAAGAAGAAGTAGAGCTTGCCATCCAGCGAAGTAGGGTAACCAGGTCCCCAGGAAGTTCCATTGGAAGATTTCTCCCCCCAGTGCCACTTGATTTTTCCTGTGCTGGCATCCAGGGCATAGAAGTAGGTACCAAATGTTTTACTGGCAGACTCCAGAGGAAACATTGTCACTACAAAAAGTGTCTCCTGGCTGAAAGCGATGGTTGCGGCATTGCTGTATTTCTGCTTCCAGAGCACTGCTGTGCCGCGAATTGCGGTAAGTTGGGTGTCGCTGCAGTAGTACACGACTCCATTTGCCTCTAACAAACCAAATCCCTGACCCAAACTGGAAAGCGCAGGTGCGTTCACCTTTTTGCCATCCGTGGCATTGAGCACATGGAGCTGGTAGCCAGCAATAGCATAGACGTACTTCCCCGAGACTACAACACTACTAGAGCCTCTAAATTGTGGCTGCGGATCACGCCAGAGCTATTTGCCATCGCTGGCATCAAAGGCATACAGACCGTCGAAGAAGCCATAGACCCTACCATTGGCAACCACATCCAATACATTAGGGCAGGTAGGTCCTGCCTCTACAGCCGTTGAGTTGCCCTGCTGGCTCACAACGGGCGGTTTGCAACTCGTGGGTGTCTTCACATGCCAGAGGAGCTTTCCATCACGGATATTTACGGCATAGAAACCGCTACCTGCGCCAAAGTAGACTGTGTCACCATCGGCAATGGGTGAGCTGGGAACATTATCTGTCCCAGGAGTTTGTCCTGGCGCCGGATCATTCTTGACCGAGTATTTCCAGAGAACCTGGCCCGTCTTCGCGCTCAACGCATACAGATTACCATCATAGCCCGGTGCGAAGAGTGTACCCTCGTGCGGAACCAGTTCGCTGGTCGTCAACTTAGTCTTGAGCGTAGCTTTCCAGTAAACCGAACCATTCTGCGCGTTCACCGCGTAGATGTTTGCCTTCTTCACCTGGCCGGGAATTTCTGGGCTGGTAAAGAGCACATTGGCATTTGAAGGCACTTGTCCGCCAACAACACTGCTATCTGGACCGTTCTGACTACGATCTGAGAATAGGAGGAAAGCTCCTCCAGCCAGGACCACCACCACCAGAACCGCGTGGTAGAACACGCCAAGCGCTATAAGGGCACGGTCAATAGCTCCGTGCTGCGCTTCTCAGAGGTCTTTCGTCCAGCGGTAGTGCGCAACTGCCCCACAGAAGTACGGGCCAGGGAGTCCCGGTCTTTGCAAGCCGGGGAGGAACCCCCAGAGGGGGCACGGTGGCCGCTCCTTATGGGCTGGTCGGGGATGGGGCAGCGTGCCGTGTCCCGATCTGGTAGGCGTAGCCAGTGCTACGGCCGATCAGCCGGCAAAAGCGGTGAGGCACATCGGTGACCTTGCCGTGCGCCGTCGTGATGGTAAAGTAGCCGCTAGCTTTCACCGTCACACGCCCCACATGGGTTCCCCGGCAGGCAAAGCGCTCGGGGACAACGGCTCGCACCAGGTCCCCCGTTTGATACCCAAAGTAGCGCTTGTGCCGCTTGCGATGGCTGACCGGGAACCCCTGTTTATTGACGTTGCACAGCCGTCGATGCCCCCGCCCCGTTGCTTGCACGAGCAGGGGCACGACGTCCGCCGCGCACAGACGCTCCGGCGTGGAGGCTCCTACAACTGCCGCGTCGAGCCAATGCGTCTTGGGGAGGGCACGTTTGATCCTATTATATTTGGTCAGGCCCCCAGAGCCGGTTTCCAGCGGGA
This sequence comes from Ktedonobacter sp. SOSP1-85, assembly GCF_016587415.1. Taxonomy (GTDB): domain Bacteria; phylum Chloroflexota; class Ktedonobacteria; order Ktedonobacterales; family Ktedonobacteraceae; genus Ktedonobacter. The sequence continues at coordinate 2,819,809 of NZ_BNJI01000001.1, forward strand.
GTCCGGTGGCTTTGAGCCGCTCAAACAAGCGCCATCGCGTCGCGTTGACAGCCGTCGGATCTTTGAGAGGCGCCTTGGTCTGCTTCAAGATGCGCTCCAGGCGCCCAGGATCATGAGCGAGGAAGTCTCGAATATCCTGGGTGCCTTTTGCCAGGTTGCAGGCTTCACACGCCAGGGTGAGGTTGGAGACCCGCTGGCTGCCCCCCTTGGCACGCGCAAGGATGTGTTCCAATTGGAGTGGGACACCCGTTACCCCGCAGTACGCACATGCCCTTCCCCATTTCTCCAGGCAGTACTCCCGCACTTCATTGCCGAAAAGCGTCCCTTGCTGATACTCGATGCCGGAGATGTCCGGGTGCTCCAGCTTCTGCAGGTCGAAGCGCACCAGTTCCTGGGAGAGCGCGCTCACGTGCGCGACCCCGCTGATCCGCGCCACCCAGGTGAGGATGTTCTCCACCCGCGAGAGGAGCGAGGGGGGCAGCCAGCCGGCGCTGCGCCTCCGGTTGGCAAAGCGCGCGGCGCGATAGCGAGTCTTGCGGGATCGGCGCCCCCGACGCACAGTCCGGCGGGTGTCCAGGGCTTTTTTGATCGCAGCTCCCCGATGGGTGAGTTCGGCCGCCCAGACGACCTCCCCGCCCGCGTCGTCTACCAGCGCCAACCCGGTGGTGCGGGCTCCCGGATCGATCTTGAGCCGCAGTGGTGCGGGGGCAGGATGCTCGACCTCCCGCGTGAGGATGATGGTAAAGGGAGAGGTCCGATAGACGGCTGCTTTTCCGGCCTTGAGCAGCAGGCGGGCCCTTCCCGGATGGACCGGGGCCAGCGGCCGTTTCATGGTATCGAGAACAAAGACATTGGACATGGTTCCTTCCTTTTTGCCCTTGCGGGCCTCCGCTTACGCGGGTAATGCTCACCTCGACAATGTGTGCAAGCGGTTTGTTGGAAAGCGCACCGGCTTCACCCTCTACACCTTTTAACGCTTTCCCGCAGAGGTTCAGGCTGGTGAAGCACCTGAACGTGCCTATGGACATCGGCGGTGCCGCATTCGCTTGCAACGGAGCCCGATGGGAGGAGCGTGCTCCTCCCCTGGCTGAGTCTGCTCATGTCTCGGGCCTGCAAACGGCGCGAGCGCCCCTCGCAAGCCCCCGCATTCGATGCGGGGGTACATGACGCTATGTGAGCCTCAAAGAGCAGCTGAGCTGGCAAAATATTCCTCAACTGCAGCGGAGGCCTGGTATCCCGGGCCTCCTCGCTGCTGTCAATCACTGGTTGTATATAACACGCATAGTGTTTGCCTGAGCTGAGACGCTACGCTTTTTGACCCGCGATGTTCACGAGCCATGGTACGCCGAACTTATCGGTCAATGAGCCGAAGGTGTCGCCCCATGGGGCATGCTCAAGCCGCATGGTAATATTGCCACCGGCCGAAAGCTTCTCAAAATAGGTTCTTAGCTCCGCCTCATTGTCGCCGCTGAGCGACATAGTGTAGTTTGTTCCGGGTTTATATTCCATATGGCTGGGGGTGTCGGAAGCCATAAAAGTAATGCCGTTATCGGCCTCCAACACAGAATGCATAATCAGGTTGTCTTCGCTTGAATCTTGCGAGGCATGGAATTCTTTGAAAGTACTCATCGTCAGATTGCCACCAAAGATAGTTTTGTAAAATTCCATGGCTTCGCGAGCGTTGTCTTTAAAGCTAAGGTATGGGTTAAGTTTGGTCTGCATAGTTCCTCCTGATGTAGTGCTTACATTACAAAGCGACTCTTCAGTATATGGAAATTTTGTTCCATGCCTGAAGCTTAAACATAACACGAATTTATATACATGTCAAGGAATTTTGCATAATTCAGGGTCCTCATTGCCGATGTGATACTGAGGTCTTTAGCAGCCCTGAACGCAAACAAGAGAGGGAGGTCCGGCAATGCCGGACCTCCCTCTAACTGGAGATTGACTGTCTATTTATTCGTGAGCGTGGGCGACGACCTTCTCGCCCTTGTCGCTCTTACGCTTGCGCGTGCGCGCTGTGCCATTCTCCTCGTGCTTATGGTCAGCCTTTGCCTCCTCTGGTTCAAGCGCGATCTGCAACACTTCGCTAATATCACTGACGAAGTGGAACTCCATTTCTTCGTGCAGCTCTTTGGGCAGGTCTTCCATGAGATCGCTCTCGTTCTTCTTGGGCAGAAGCACGACGCGAATGCCTGAGCGGTAGGCCGCCAGAACCTTCTCTTTGACGCCGCCAATCGGTAGTACTTTGCCACGCAAGGTAATCTCGCCCGTCATGGCGACATAGGAGCGAACCTTGCGCCCGCTCGCCAGCGAGACCAGGACCGTCGTCATGGTGACGCCAGCCGAGGGGCCATCCTTGGGGATCGCGCCCGCGGGAACGTGGATATGCACATTCTGGTTCTCAAAGACGTGGTTTGGCAGACCCAACGCCTGGGCGTTAGAGCGCACATAGCTCAAAGCGGCGGTCGCGGACTCCTTCATGACGTCGCCAAGCTGGCCAGTAAGAATCAAGCGCTCCTCCTTGCCAGGCATAGTTGCGGCCTCGATGAAGATGATCTCGCCACCGACGGCGGTCCACACCAGGCCGGTCGCGATGCCGGGACGATCCAGGCGCTCGGCGGCCTCTTCAAAGAAGCGCCTGCGACCCAGGTAGTCGGTCAACTGGTTAGACTCGATATGAATGGGACCCTCTTTCCCCTCAGAGATCTGCTTGGCGACCTTGCGGCAGAGCGCCCCTATCTCGCGCTCCAGGTTACGCACGCCCGCCTCGCGGGTATAGTTGCGAACAACCAGGCGCAGGACATCGTCATCGAGTGTCAGTTCCTCCGGCTTAAGACCGTTGGCTTCCAGTTGCTTGGGCAGCAGGTAGTTACGCGCAATATGCACCTTCTGGTCCTCGGTATAGCCGGAGAGTTCCAGAATCTCCATGCGATCACGCAGGGGGGCCGGAATAGGCTCCAGAGAGTTCGCCGTGGCGATAAACATTACCTTGGAGAGATCAAAGGGCAGGTCCAGGTAGTTGTCACGGAAGTTGTAGTTCTGCTCTGGATCAAGCACCTCCAGCAACGCCGAGGAGGGGTCTCCACGCCAGTCAGCGCCCACTTTATCGACCTCGTCGAGCATGATCACCGGGTCGTTGGAATCGACGCGGCGCAGGGTCTGGATGATACGGCCAGGCATCGCGCCGATATAGGTGCGGCGGTGACCACGAACCTCCGCCTCGTCACGAATACCACCCAGGGAGATGCGTGCGAACTTACGACCGAGCGAGCGGGCGATTGAGTGACCCAGCGAGGTCTTACCGACTCCAGGAGGGCCAACGAAGCAGAGGATTGGCTCACGGTTAATGACCCGCTTCTGCTCCTGCGTTAAGAGTGGCTGGGTGCGGCGTTTCTCACCTGTCTCCTCAAGCTCGATCTGGCTCTCAGCCTCCTCCTGCTCGCGCTCGCGCTGCTCCTCTTCCTGCTGGCGCTCTTCCTTCAGATGGCGTACAGCCAGGTATTCCAGGATGCGCTCTTTGATCTTTTGCAGGTCATAGTGATCCTCGTCCAGAACCTGGCGCGCATGCGAGACATCGATCTTCTCGCCCGTGCTCCGCCCCCACGGCAGGCTGACGAGCAGTTCCAGGTAGGTGCGAATGATGCTATATTCGGGCGAGGCCGAGGGCAGTTTCTCCAGGCGCGAGAGTTCACGATTGGCTTCTTTGAGGGCCTCCTCGGGCATCTGCGCTTCGTCGATCTTGCGCCGAAGCTCGTTAACGGTGGCCTGCTCCTCGCTCTCCTCGCCTAGCTCGCGCTGGATGGCCTTGAGCTGCTCGCGCAAGAGATACTCGCGCTGCATCTTGCCCATCTCTTCCTGTGCGCTGGTCTGAATTTTCTTGCCCAGTTCCAGGATCTCAAGCTCATGTGCGAGAAAAGAGCTTAGCAGCACCAGCTTTTCGCGCACAGAATCCAGCTCAAGCAGCTTCTGGCGAAGTTCCAGCTCCATCTGAACAAAGGTCGCAATTACATATACTACCTGGCGCGCCTCTTCGAGATTGAGGGTTGCGGCGGCGACCCCCTCGGGCATGTTCTGTACCAGGGCGACCAGGCGCTGGAAGTAACCGATGACGTTGCGCTTGAGGGCCTCGGTCTCGTTATCGCTCTCCTGCACATCTGGGCGAGCGGTAACATGAGCCATCAAGTAGGGCTTCTCCTGGGTAAATTCGCCGATCTCGACGCGCTCTAGTCCCTGCACAGCGATCTGGAGCGTTCCATCAGGCATGCGGAACATACGCCCCACACGCGAGACCGTGCCCATGCGGAAGATCTCATCGGGGCCAGCCTGCTCAATCTCGGCCGACTTCTGCGCGACGAGGACGACCAGGCGATCTCCGCGCATCACATCGTCAATCAAACGAATCGAGCGCTCCTGGCCTACGCCCAGTGGCTGTACCGAGTAGGGATATACCACTACATCCTTTAGCGGCAGTACGGGCAGAATCTCGGGGATGTTGAAGGGTTCTTCCTCCCCCTCAGCCTTCACACCTTCTTCTATGAATTGGGCCAGGGACTCCTCAACCACTTCCTGCGCCTGCGGCTCTTCGCGTGGCGTCTCGCTCTCCTCCGGGTTCTCCTCATCCTCACTTTCGGCGCTGGGAGACTCCTCATCCTGAGCAGGATCTTCGACCTCATTGGTAGGAGACTCCTCATGCTCCTGCGGCTGAGTCACCTCGGCAGCATCGTGCTCATTCTGGCCCGGGATGCTAGCAGATCGAGTTTCATCCTCTTGTGTCTCCTGCTGTGCAAACTCTTGCTCACTATTATGCATTTTTATATAACTCCAAAACCTTCTCTACGACTTCTCGCAGGGTGACTCACAATGGCGAGCGAAATGGCTGCGCACCTCTGGAAGAAACATCAATTTCACCTGGCTGGTATGCCCCTATTAGAAGGGTAGAGAGAATGAGAATACATTGTCACATCTTCATCAGGCGTCTGTATCAGGACGCTGTATAGCTACACGCTCGGCTCCCGCCTGAGGTAACCTGGGCAATTCGACCCATAAGAATCCATTCTCGTAGCGCGCGGTGACTGCGTCCCCTTGAATGGGATAGGGAATATACACCTCCAGGCGAAATGGGCCGTAGCGTACCTGGGCTTCATGATAATAGAGATTTGGCAAGCCGCCATGGATATCCTGGCGCGTTCCACTCACAATCAGAGCATCTTCGTACAGTGTTACCTCTATCTCTTCTTCTGTCATGCCTGCCAGCTCAACCTTGACGATCATCGTCTCAGGCGATTCAAGGATGTCAGCGAGCGGACGCCAGGAGGAAGAGCGATGTGATATAGACTGCTGTCCCTGGCGCAAGGCCTCATTAAGGAGACGACGATAATGCTGCTCCAACTGGTGTTGCGCCCCCGCTCCCACTGAGCGATAGGTTACCTGCTTGTAACGCATGCGCATACTAGTATCCCTCTTTATGAGACGGGGAACCAGTCATCATAGGCATATGGACATGAGTCATAGCCCTGACTGATCTGCTCCCTGCGACTCTTTCTCCAAATTTGGCGACAAACGGCGATGCGAATGAAGAGCAAAAAGGCAAAAGTCCAAAGCTCACTACGTCTTGTAGCGTCACCTTGCCTTTTGCCTACAATATTTCTACAAGACGACACGCCTATACAATAGGCAGGTCTTTTTCGCCCGTTTCAAGTGCCTGCCAGCAATCGGGGCAAAGGTACTCGAACTCGGAAAGGGTTTCGTCCAGTACATCGCCTTCAATGATATGGGAGTCCTTTATAGGAGTTGCCTTACCACATCGTGCGCACAGCACAATATCTTCTGCGACGGCAGTTCGGCGGGTTCCAAGAACGTCTTCCTGCATAGCCGACACCTGGCTTTCTTGTACTATTTCAGCGATGACGTGTCCTACAAACCTTAGCTATGATCTTATTCCGAAACCCAACGCCACTTACGTAACTAGCGCTTCCCCCATTCGGGGACAAGCGCGCTCAGGGTTTTCGGAGAAGAAGTATTCAGATCGCTTCGCCACAACGTCTTTTCACTATCCATAAGAACCATACAGAAGCTGCGGCTATTCCCAACCGGGTCATGCTGACTGATATACCCATTTACGTATCCAGCCACGCGCATATAACCGGTTTCATAGCACACAACGCTTCTCTCTGGAATAAGGCGATCTGACCTATTGATTATGGCACGCACACCCTGAAATTGCAAGTACAATTGACTATAGGTAAGCTCAAGTCCCATGCGCATTCAGTGCGCCAACTTCAAGCTAACTTTTCGCGCCGCCAATCAATATAGTTAATGGTTGCAAAGGGCTGGGTTGATATGCTACTATGTTTCTATGTTTCTCAATATGAGTCACCTTATTTTGAGACGCTAATCGCAAATCGTGCGTGATTGAAGGGTAATCAGTGACCGATTGTCCGCCGTAAATGAAGAGGTAGAGTTATGATCACGCAAACAATCCAGAGGTGGTTGCACAACGTATTCGCATGGTGGCCATGGGGACGCCCCAAAGCGACGAGCAACCAGCAGGCAACAAACCTGGGGAATGCCTCCATGCTCTCGAATCCCCCCAGGCTCCTCTCCTCAGAAGGCCCTATGCCTCAAACAGGCATGACCACTGTCGCTATTGAGCATGAGCATCCCCCATTCTTGATACACCTTTTAGTCAAAAACCAGGCAGTTCCACTGACCAGACGGCGCTTCCCAAAACGCCATCCTCTAGTAACCAGGCCGCCGAAAATGCCCGAAAAGATGATGCCGTCGCCAATAAGCCCGAGAAACCAGCATCCACCTTTGAACAGCAACTCGCCTACCTACGCTACCTCTATCAACATGGGCTCATCAATGAGGGCTTCGCGGATGACGCACTACCCAGGCAATATCGCAAGAGACGCTTCCACGACTAAGGTCTTATTCCGAACCCAACGCCACTTGCGTGTCTAGCGCTTCGCGCTCAGGGTTTTCGGAGAAGAAGTAAGGCAAACAAAAAGAAAAGACGGGAGGAGAGTCCTCCCGTCTTCTAACTTTGCTTTTGACAGGCTATTCCGCGGGTGTATATCCCTCGGCTTGTGCTTGAGCCTCTGACTCAAAGTAGACGATATCTAGGGGTGAGATCGACTCAGAGATGAGAGGAATAACAAACAAGCGGTGCTGATATGTCTTACGCAGCAGTCACCAGACCAATCCCCACATACCGGGCAAAAGAAGCAGTGAGCCCATAGATGGTGATCGCAAGTGGAGGAGCCGTCGCCAGTTCATAAAACACTCACAAACAAGCTGAGTCGATTCCGGCCTTCGACACCAAAGGTGACACCAATTTAGACACCAAAGACGATCAATAACATAAGAAACCATTCGACAAACTCCAACAAACAAAAATCTCCTAAAGAGGCTTATAGAGCCTTTAGAGGGAAATATAGAGCCACCCAAAAATAAGTGTAGACGGGAGGAGAGTCCTCCCGTCTTCTAACTTTGCTTTTGACAGGCTATTCCGCGGGTGTATATCCCTCGGCTTGTGCTTGAGCCTCTGACTCAAAGTAGACGATATCTAGGGGTGAGATCGACTCAGATGTGAGTTGCTGAGGCGTGCCAATAGGATAGTAACGCTTTGAGCTTGCCACACCAACCAGTTTTGCCGTCTCCTGGTCGGCTGTCGACTGCTCTTCGGTTACAATCGGTAGGGCGGCCTCTGCTGGTTGCGCGTCCTCCTCACGAGGCAGGTTAATGGCGTGAATAGTTCCTCGCGCGGTTTCAACGGTTTTCTCGCGCAGATTTCCATTCTGTTTGAGTAGGACATGCTCTTCCTCTGTCAATTCAGGCTGTTGCATACGCTTACGTATGACAAAGATCATGGCAATCGTTGTGGCAACCAGGCCAATACCGAAGCCGATAAGCGCCCAGAAGCGCCCATCCTGCTCGCTGATCCCCTGGAATACACGCTGGCCATACTCGTTCAGACCTTTATTGATCTTCCGGCTCTTCTTTGTCACAGAACGAGCAGCCTTCTCGCTCTTCTTTGAGAGTCGCTTCGCGGTCCGATCACTAAAACGAGCCAGTTCACGCACAGCCTGCTCGCGTCTCTTCGCGAATTCGTGCGCGGCCTGGTCGCTATATTCACCCAGATCATGGCGTAAGTGCCCGCCATGCTTCGCCAATTGCTGGCTCTGCTTACGACCTCGATGACGCACAGTGGAGGCCACGCGCTCTCCTCGTGTCCGCAGTTCGTCGGCCAGTACTTCCCCCCGCTGTATTATATTCTGCGCGTAGGGCGAGTTTGTCAAATCCCAGAGAGACTCACTTAACGAAGGTTTCGTTGTGGAGAACTCCTGGACCTCTTGTTCTTGTCTCACCTTTGGCATATGTACTCTCCTCGCTCAACTTGGTACAACCTAATACTCTGTACACGAACAGTATAGTATTTCAGTTGGAAAGCTCGAAAGTCAAGCAAGGGAGTTACTTGCAAGATCTGACAATCGCAGACCTGGCGCACCTGGCACATAACCAGAAGGAGAAACCTTGTTTAGGGCAAAAATATTGTTTTATGAGGAAGAGGGGTGTGCTAATCGTGTTCCGTGGCCTGCTCACTAAGTTGCAGGACCAGGCGACAGAAGTGCAGCATGGCGGTAGCGGACTCCAGGTAGCTTGCTTCATCATTCGATGTCAACTGGTGCTGCTGGAGGGCGCGTCGACGCAGGGCGCGCAACACTACCATAATATCTTCTTTAATTGAGCTATCAAGCCCACCGCGCTGCATCAAGAGGACTACCTGGTTGACGATAGCGTCGACCTCCTGACGCATGGAGTTCAGGTCGTTTGCCCACGCTTCTTCAATCTCATCGTCAATATCCGCATCCTCGCCTGTCGTCTGCTCTAAACGCCAGGAAAGCACATCGGCAATGTGATCTTGTTTTCTGTTGTCATCAGGTTGGGGATAGGGCCTGCCTCGTTGCCATAAAGGTGTTTGAGGTTCTTCCTGTTTGACACCCAGTTCGTGCAACAGTATAGCCAGTTCTTCTTCCCAGCCAGCCATAGAGCACCTCCTTGTGAAACAACCGCAAACAGTGATCTGAGCCGGGCCATTAAGATCTTATTCCGAAACCCAACGTCACTGGCGTGACTAGCACTTCGCGCTCAGGGTTTTCGGAGAAGAAGTAAGCGGACCAGGCGGTGACACCATGCGTACAAACAAAGCATATGCTACCATGGGGAAGTCACGGGAACAGAAAAGATCGCTGAGGGCAAGCACTGAGGGATGTCTTCGCTATGGCCTTTTCTGTCTCTGTCTACCTTACGCCCTAATGCAAAACCATCTGACATGCCCGGATTTCCCTTGTTAGGCTCTTCGCGCCAGTATGAGTTGAATGTGGTAAATGGCTGCTGAGCTTTGGGTTATTTCCGTGATCCGTCTGAGGATCCTGCACTAAGCGAAGTGTAACACAGTGTTTTAGCCTTGTAAATGGCCCGAATGGTTACAGTTAGCACGCTTATAGTAGGAATTTTGTTGTAGTACATTTAAGGCCCAGAAGCTACTTTTTCTCGCGCCTGCGGCACTCGTAGAGGTAATGTGTAATGAGCACTGTGGCAACCGCAAGTTGCCACAGTGCTCATTATATTCCCCAAAAGAACGTGTTTGCAATTGCAAGTATTTAACGCATCAGGTGCGTTGGCACCAGTGATATGGCCGAGACCAGGGTGGAGGCAATCAAGCCTATAAGAAGCAGTACACCAAACCAGGCATTCTGCCTGAGCATGTCCCGAAAGACGAGATGCAGGCTGTTCGGGCTGCTGGCACGTAATATCCCAGTCACAATATTAACCAGTAACGGCAGCGTCAAAAAGGCCAGGAGCAGCCAGTGTGGCGTATGCGATGGCACGGCCAGGAAAGCCGCAAAGCCATAGGCAGCCAGTAGCAAAACGAGGAAGATGGCACGGCTCCATGTCAGTCCCAGGCGATTGGCCAGGGTAAACTTGCGCGCCTGCACGTCTCCCTCCAGGTCACGCATGTCGTTTACCAGGATCGTTGCCGCCGCCGTCAGGCCAAGCGGAAGGCTATAGAGCAAGGCTTTGTGCAGATCACCACCACCCTGGACTATGTATGCTCCTATCGTTACCAGGGGACCAAAGATCCCTAGAGCCACAAGCGGACCCAGGCATAGAGCGGCGAGAGACTTCCCGCTACCACTATAAAAATAGGCGAAAAGCAGACCCACCAGGCCAAACAAAGCCAGCATCCAGTTCATTGAGATGAGCACAGTAGCCAGGCCAGATAGTGCGCTAGCACCCAGGAAAATCAGGCCCAGCACAAGCACGCGTGTAGGCTTGATCAACCCCTGCTGGATCAAACCACCAGGTCCAAGAGGATTGCTGGTATCGACCCCACGGATATAGTCATAGTAGTCGTTGATAAGATTAGCGCCCATATGCACCAGAAGCAGTGCCACCAGGGAAAGCACGAAGGAGAGGAGGCGGAAATGGCCCAGCACATGGGCTGAACTGACCTGCTGACTCCATGCTAAAACCGTTCCAAAGAGAAATGGGAAAAGCGATAGGCTCAAATAGGATGGGCGTATGCCATCCCAGAAGATACGCATCCATTCACCAGTGGAACGATGATACTCTGCTGGCTGCACAACCAGAGGAGTAGGCACACTAAAGGTGCGCGTTGATTCTACCGAATGAACGGAGACCACGGGTGGCTCCAGTTCACCTATAGCCTTGAGCGAATCTAGCGGAACCGTTGGTAAACGCTCCGCTTTCTCACCATCAGCCTCAATAATTGGTGCCGTGGTACCCGCTATCGAACTCTTGCTCTCCTTTTCAGGCCGTTCAATAGCCTGCTTCTTCTGCTCTTCTTTTTCCATACGCTTCCCTCTCGGCATAGACCCATGAAATAGCAAATAAGTGCATTTTTGCTAACGTCATCTTGACCTCTCGCGCCTGCGGCGCTCGTCCTGATAGATGGTGTGATGTACCCTGGCAGCCTGCGGCTGCCAGGGTACATCACACCATCTATCAGAAATAGTGTGCATCTGGCGTTAACTAGCTAAGCGATATGTTTATTATGTTTTGACTGCTCATTAAGAAAGACGATGTGGATGGCTAGAACGCAACATTCACGAAAAGAATAAGAATATTGCGCCCCTGGCTCAATATAAGTGGATCGCTACCCAGGTGGTCATGATAAGCGCAGCGTTTCGCGCTCCCATAACCTTCAGAGCGTTATTACTGTTCTTAGTATACAGAGGCAGGGAAACACCCTCTTATAAGCATATGCATCTCACTATCTATCAACTATATACGCTTCCATAGAGAGCGTCAAGTTGCCTGGGACGCTGGTCAATACCTCTCGCGCCTACGGCGATGCCACCAACCGGGAAGCCATCTCACGAGGTGGCTTCTCACACTCGGTAGGGACCAGCTTTAGCGCGTCCGAATGTCATTCATGGCAGTGCGGCGTAAGCCTGAAGCGTTATCCCAACAGAGGAGTACCTCATCGTTTTTTGGCTCGCGCCGAAGTGCGATTAATCGCCTTCGGACGCGCTAAAGCTGGTCCCTACCGGGTTTGGTACGTTCCCAATTTCCCAGTAAAGTCATTATTTGGTATCCGTGGTGCCAGCCTGTCCTAGCGCCTGGTAAAGCTCTTGAATGGAGTGCTGGAGTTGCGCCTGGACAACAGAGGTTGTGAGGTCTCCACGCGTCTTCTCTAGAATACCACGCGTCACATCGGTGGTACGACGCAAGCCAGAGGTAATGGCATCGGGGAAATCAACGGAGATGAGCAGGGAATAAATATCATCCATCTGGCGCAGGTACGCCTCGCAATCGCGGAGATTTCCGCGCCGCAACTGGTCAAGCAGGTAGCGCCGTAACTCGCCCGCGGCCTCGGCTAGCCCATTCAGGTAGGCGGCCCAGCCAATACCCAGTTCCTCGGCGTCTGGTAGCTCCTGGTACTGGGTAAGCGCCGCCAGGCACCGCGCCTCAGCATACTCTTTCTGCGCATCCTGAGCGAAGCCCGCATAGTAGATATCTTGGTGATCCAGCAGATCATCTTTCATTTCTTGCAATAACTGTGCCGCCTGGACCATAAGCTCATTGGCCCGCTCGCGCTCATGGCGATGCGTCGCGCGAATACTGTTTGCGCAATGGCGAATCACGGTACGTGACTTGGGCAGAGCCTTTTCACGTGCGGCATGTTTAAGGGAGAGATGCTCTATCGCTTGCTGTCCAATTTGCTCTAATTTGTCGGGCATACGATTTGCTTCCTTTCTGTACTATAGACAGTGTATCATAGCCAGAAGGACACAGCAGAAAACACCCGCATAGGTACTGTTGTCTAGAGCGATGTGCAGGAGCCATGGTTAGCACGCCATCTGCTTCCATCCTCATCCCCTATCCCTGCAACTTCAACTGGTCCTGCTGTAACAGGGCATGTACCTCAATCTCTGGTGGAAAGGTCTGGGATTCCAGGTCACCGGCCCAGAACAACTGCTTCATCATCTCGGCGGTCGCATAGAGGAGATGCTGAAGGGTGGCCTCGCGCCCACGCTCATAGGCATCACTCCCCTCATACACATCCATATCCGCGAAGCAGGCGGCCATGGGCATCAGGTCGCTTAAACGCACCAGGTAAATGTTCATCTTTGTCTCGCCACGCTCCGTCGGGACCATGATGCGCAGTTCGGGTCGCTGCTCCACAATGTCCAGGCGGTAGAACACGCCATAATGATCGCGCGAGGCCTGGAAGATTGAGACCTCCGGTAGCGCCTCGCCGTTGTAGCGCTCTTTTTTAAAAGGCTGCTCCTCTGGTCGCTCCATCTCCACCCCCATCTTTGCCAGAAACTCTTCAAATTGCTCGTGAATATTCATGCTCGCCGCCTCTTCTGTACACCATACGTTGCAGTATGTGTTGGAGAACATCTGTATCTGCCGCATCTTCCCTCTCACACCCTGCTATTCTCTCTATACATCCCAAAAGCGGAAAAGCGGAAATACATAACGATGCCAGTAAAGATTCGCGCGTTTGCACGAATCTTTACTGGCATCGTACCTGCTGAGGACTATAATGCTGATATGCTTAAAATTATCCGCCGACGCGCTTGACTTTAAAGCCCTGGGCGATGAGTTTGGCCTCTACCTTTTCCAGGTGATCGCCTTGAATTTCGATGTTCCCATCTTTGACCGTTCCGCCGGAGCCACATAATTTTTTGAGCTGCTGCCCCAGTTCAACCAGGTTTTCCGTGGGAATTCCAGCAATTACTGTGACCGTCTTCCCGCCACGTTGCTTGCGATCACGCATGATGCGGACAAAGCCATCGCTTTTCTTGGCGGGCGCGCTCGCTCCTGCCTGCTCACAACGACATTTTTTATATGGCTGGCCACAGCGCGGACAGGTTGAGACGCGGCCACTATCGGTCGAATAGACGATTCGGTCTGGCATACAACAGGCTCCTTTCGTGCTTCCACTACGCCCCCTATCTTACCATAGGAGCCTATCCTTCGTGATCACTAGCAGTGTATGATAGAGAGCAAAGTTGTAGGGTCCATGCTAAGCATGGACTTAGAGCTAGAGAGGATTGTGCCGTGCTTATCATTGATGCTCACCAGGACATTGCCTACAATGCGCTCGAATGGGGCCGCGACATTCGACGCTCAGTCTACGAGACACGCCAGCGTGAAGAACGCTATACCGGAGATCCTGAATCGCACCCTACCAAGGGCGCGGGCGGCATTGCCATGTCGGGGCTGCCAGAACTACGCCGCGCTGGCTTTGCCATGGTGTGCGCCACTATTTTCTGTGAGCCATGCTCCTCACAACATATTCCCGCGTGTAGCAAACAGCTTACACAGTCCTACCGCACCGCTGAGGAAGCATACCAGGTTGGACAAGCCCAGTTCGCCTACTACCACGAGCTAGTACGTGAACCAGGCATCTCGCTGATTCTTAACCAGGCCGATCTAAAACGGCATCTGCAAGCCTGGGAGACTAGCTCCCCCGAAGATCCACAGCGCCCCTTTGGCATCATTCCCCTCATGGAGGGGGCTGATCCCATTCGTACTCCTGAGGAGGCCGAGCAATGGTACGCCCAGGGGCTGCGCATTATTGGCCTGGCCTGGCAGGGAACGCGCTACTCTGGCGGAACAAGGGCGCCCGGACCACTTCCGCAACTGGGGCGTGACCTTTTACGCGTCATGGAGCGTGTAGGCATTATTCTGGATATGTCGCATAGCGCGGAAGAGAGCTTCTGGCAAGCCCTGGAGAGTTACTCTGGCCCGGTCATGGCCAGCCACAGTAATTGCCGTATCTATACCCCAACCGACCGCCATCTGAGCGATGAGATGATTCGCGCCCTTATTGAACGCGACGCGGTGATTGGTATGGTTCCCGGCAATTTCTTCCTGAATGGCGAGTGGCGGCGCAACCACCGCTTCCCGGTGACGCTCGAACAGGTCGTGCGCCATATTGATCATATCTGTCAGCTCAGCGGTGACGCTCTACACGTTGGCCTGGGCAGCGATATCGATGGGGGCTTTGGCCGCGATGAGACGCCCGAAGAACTGGATACGGCCCTGGACTTTGTAAAGATTGCCGACGTCTTGCGCCAGAATGGTTATACAGAAGCCGATATCCTCAACATCATGGGAGGCAACTGGCAACGCTTCCTGAGTCGTGCTTTACCCGCAAGCTAGCTATCCTTGTTCCTCCACGCCAGCCGCGAACATTTGCGGCTGGCAGGCCTCTCCGCGTTTATCCCATCATTGATACGGCCTGTATTAAACCTGCGTAATTTTTTCTTTTCCTTCAATAAGATAATATTGACTGCGCCCCCGTCTGGAGCCATGTTTTCGCATTATGCTTACCATAAGAATGGTGAGACTAATTCCCACCGGCATGCGTGTACTTGGTAGTAATTATTCTTTCGCTTAAGTTAGGAAGTGCGGGAAAAATATGCGTGACATAGAAAACACGATTATCACACACTATGCCATCCAACACTATCTAGCCAAAGGCGGCATGTCCGAAATTTATCTGGCACGTGATCTCCAAACACAGCAGGATGTCGCAATTAAAATGGTGCATAGCAGCAATGAGGAGTATTGCCGACGCTTCCAACGCGAGGCGCGCGCGATTGCCTCTCTTCAGCATGAGCACATACTCCCCGCCCTCGATTATGGAGAGTATGGCCCCTGGTGCTATTTAGTGACACCCTATATCGCCAATGGCACCCTGCGTGACTATATGCAGCAGGAACCCTTCTCCCTGGATGAGGCTGGAGACTATCTTGCGCAGATCGCCTCTGCCTTGCAGCATGCTCATGAACACGGTATTATCCATCGCGATATCAAGGCCTCTAATATCTTGATGCGCGACAAAAATTTTGCCTACCTGGCTGACTTTGGTCTTGTCAAAAGCTTAAATGACACAGCCGAGAGTCTGACCGAGAGCGGCTACTTAATCGGAACTGCGGAATACATGGCGCCTGAGTTGGCGGAAGAAGACGCCTCTCCCGCAAGCGATATCTATTCCCTGGGCATCCTGCTTTACCAGATGCTGACTGGAGATGTGCCCTTTAAGGGAGCAACTCCCGTAGGAACCTTTATGAAGCATCTCTCTGAGCGTCCACCACTGCCTTCGCGGCGCAACCGTAATGTACCCAAAGAGATTGAGAAGATCGTGCTCCGTGCTCTGGCGAAAGAGCCAGGCTTGCGCTACCCTTCGGCTCGCGCCTTTGCCGAGGCCTATCAGCAGGCACTTGCTGCCTATAAAGAGCGCATCGCAAACGATGAGAAAACTACAGTTCATATGGTCACACTGAAAGCAGAAGCTACGGAGCCAGGGTTAATACCTGGCCAGACTAGAAGGCCTATACCTGCACTACCCGCGCTGGCGCTGGCTTTATTGATTCCCTTTCTCTTTGGCTTCTCAATCTATATGCTCAAAACCACCGATGCGAAATCTACGCATCCAACCATTAATGGAACGATTTCGTCCACACCTAAAGCGAGGGCAGCGAGCAGCACCCCAACGGCCGGGACCTCCCCCTCTCCAACGGCCGGGCATAACAAGGGAGGGAATCCACAGAACGTGGTCCCCGTCGCACCTGCTCGGACAAATCACGGCAATCCTGCGCCAGCCAGTAGCAGTGGTGGTGGTGGTAGTGGCAAATCTGGCCAGAAAGATGGGGAAAATGGCAAAAACGGGAACAATAGCAACGGGGATGGAGGGAGTCACCGTGGTGGCTCCTCCAGTGGGAAAGGGCATAACAAGCAAACAATGATACTGTTCGATGAGTGGGCCTGGTCACCTGATGCGTTCTGATTGGACCTGGTCATTGGTCAGTAGAGCAAGCGCAGAGGAACAAGAATAAGAGATACAGGCAACATTGACATCAGCGAGGCAAGACTCTATACTGGTAAAATGCGCAATTTAGCACTTTTGATTAGTGCTTTTGACAAAATATTTTCTGGCCCTGTAGGCATTAGGCGCTACTGGCCCGGTTGAATATATAAACTTTCAAGCACAAGCATCAAGCGTTTCGCCTGCAAGGGAACACCTACCCACCGGCTCCCCCATGACCCGGTAGATGAGGAAACACACAACAACGATGTCAGAATTAGAGGGAACAACACTCGGCCCCTACACCATCGTACGCCTGCTCGGCAGAGGTGGCATGGCTCGCGTCTACCTGGCTCACGACACCGCACAAGAACGCGAAGTCGCCATCAAAGTCGTGCACGCGGACAATGAGGAATATCTTGAGCGTTTCTGGCGCGAGATCAGTGCGATTGAGCAGTTAGAGCATGAGCACATTCTGCCCGCGTATGACTATGGCACCGAGGAGCACTGGCATTACCTGGTCATGCCCCATATCGAAAGGGGGACGCTCCGCCAGTTGATCAAACAAGGTCCCCTGCGACCGGCACATGTTGGTGAAATACTCTATCAGTTAGCGGACGCCTTGCAGTTTGCGCATGACCGCGGCATTATTCATCGCGATATCAAGCCCTCTAATATATTGATGCGTGATGACCATTACAGCTACCTGGCCGATTTTGGCCTCGCCAAATCCCTGGAGAACTCGCACGAAATGACTCTCACGCAGAGTGGCACCCTGCTAGGGACCCCAGAATATATGGCCCCCGACCTGGCCGAGGGACCTGCTACCGCCAGCAGCGATATCTATGCCATGGGAGTCGTACTGTACCAGATGCTCACCGGGCGTCTCCCATTTACCGCCGAGACCCCCATTGCCGTCTACTGGAAACAGCTCCGTGAGCGTCCACATCCCCCCTCGCACCTGAAGCCAGATCTCTCGCCCGCGATTGATCATGTCGTCATGCGCGCCCTCGCCAAGCACCCGGCGCAACGTTACCAGTCCCCCAGAGAGCTAGCCGATGAGTTTCAGATCGCTCTCATCTCTCCTGAAATGCTTCTGTCCTCAGACGACGATGACCTCTACGAGGGGGCAAACTATGCATCGGGAGAGCTAGATGACCCGTCGGCCCGGCTTGAGGACGGTGATGCCCCCGTCCAGGTGGCTGAACACGCCTCCCATCATACACCGTATACGACCCGCGAACGCCTGGTGCTTCCTGATAATCCTATGCTCGCACCCACGACGGTGACGAAGACGCGTGACGACAGGCGCACACCTTTCTTTGGCACAAACGCCCCTTCTGGAGAGCACTTCTCAGGAGACAGTGCCATCCGAGCCGTACGCACCAATACTACTCGGACGACACAGCAAAAACGCCTGGAGCATGCACGCAAGCGTAGGAACCGCGTCCTGGCAATCATCCTCATCGGGCTGCTCCTTACAGTCGTGCTGCCCATGGCCTTTATCTACTATATCTTTGTCACGCACCAGGGGGGAACACACACACCTGGGACCAATGAGATCGCCACTCCCAGCGTTGCCAGGACCTCACAGGCCAGCAGCCTGGATATAAGCGCGACAGCCACAGCCGCGCCCATCGCCACAGTTACCAGCGCCACACCGCTGCTCAACACTTCTCTGGCCAGCAATGATAGCGGCAATTGGAGCGAGGGCGCGGGGCGTTGCGTTTTCACAAATGGTGGCTATCACGTGCTGGTGCAACAGGCAGACTATTTGCAACCATGTCCATTGCGCAACACCAGCTTTAGTGATGGCGCGCTCCAGGTCGACAGTACCCTGCGGAGTGGCAATAACGCCGGCATTCTGGTGCGCGTCCAGGGCGAACAGTTTTACGATTTTGAGATCAGCTCCCAGGGCACCTACTTCTTCCGCCGTCATGATGTTGGCTTAGGGGCCAGTTATGTCTACCTGCTTCAGCCAACCAGCAGCACGGCCATCAAAGCAGGTCAGTCCAATACGCTGCTGGTAATCGCGCAAGGCGCGACCTTCAAGTTTTACATCAATGGCAGCTTTGTGGCCGAGACTCGCGATAGCTTCTATAGCAGTGGTCAAATTGCCCTTGTCACCGGCACACTCGCGCCACAGCATACCGGTGAAGGGATCTTTAACAACTTCAAGCTCTATAAGCTCTAGCCAGTCGCTTAGAACAACTCCAATTCTTTGCGAAATTCATCGAGATACTGCTCCATAAACTGAGTGCGCCTCCAGGCCAGGGCGCGACCAGTCTCCGTCTGCATAGTCTCCATCAATTGAAGCAGCTTCTTGTAAAAATGATCCAGCATATAGCGTTTATCATCCAGTTCATGCCGCTGGCCAAAGGGATCAGTTGGGTGATAGGCAACGGTCTCGCCTTCCCTGCCATGGCGGACCGCGCCGGTAACGGCCCAGCGCATGACGCCAATCGCTCCCAGCCCATCCAGGCGGTCGGCATCGCGTACGATCTTTGCCTCCAGCGTCTGCGGCTCAACTTTGCGGCTAAAACTATGCGCGATGATAGCATGCTCAATGGCCTGCTGGCGTTCCTCAGCGAGGGCCTGGCGCTGCATCACATCGCGTGCCATCGACACAGAGAGATCAGCATGGTGTCCACCGATGTCATGTGGCGCAGCACGCCCCAGATCATGCATCAGGGCCGCCATCTCGACCACAAACAGGTCGCATGGCTCGCGCCGCACCTCGCGCTCGCCAATATAGCGCGCCAGCTTATAGACGCGCTCGATATGATCCCAACCATGAGCCAGGTCGTGAACCTGCGTGAAGTGCTCTTTGACCTCAGCGTATACCGCCTCTACAATGGCCTGCTCTGCCAAATCCATAAAACTCCTCCGAAACAAAAATCCCTCAAATGAGTGATGCCGTATTTCGCTTGCTTGGTATACTACAGAAAGAATTATCCGCATTGTAGCCAATCAGCCCAAACAACCATCTCGCCAAAGAAAGCTTCTGCATGTAATATAGTGTGCCTCTTAGGATAGAGACGCTAGGAAGTATACCATAGCCATGACTGAGCGGCCCTCACCATTACCTCATGAATCCCCAGAAGATCATATCGATAGTCCCTATCTCCCAAAGCAGGGAGGGGGTGAGGGGGAGAGACATGAGCAGAGAGGAGCAAGCACTATTACGGTCTTGCTGGTGGATGATCATGCTCTTTTCCGTGAGGGTGTGCATCACCTGCTAGGGCTGGAAGAGGATATCCAGGTAGTGGGAGAGGCCGGAGATGGCCTTGAGGCCCTGCAAAAGATTCGCCAGCTTCAGCCTGATATCGTGCTTATGGACATCCTGATGCCTATAGTTGATGGCGTCACCCTGACGCGCCAGGTTGTACAGGAGTTTCCAACAGTGGGCGTCATTATGCTCACCATGTATCGCCAGAGCCAGCAAATGCTTCAGGCCATGAAGAATGGTGCTCGTGGCTACATCCTTAAGTCGGCCTCTGCGCACGAGGTAGCTGAAACCATTCGCACCGTCTATAACGAGGGGCTTTCCATCCAACCGGAGATGACGCGTGCCATCGTAGGCGAATTCCGCCGCCTGGCCGATACTACCAGCAGTAACCAGGGCACGGACCTGCTCACAGAGAAAGAGCTGGAGATTATCCGCTATGTCGCCGCGGGCTTGAGCAACAAGGAGATCGCCGAACGGCTCTCCTACTCAGAGAAGACAGTGAAAAACTACCTCTCAATTATCTTCCAGAAGCTCCACTTGCGCGACCGTACCCAGGTCGCTATTTTTGCCCTGCGTCAGGGGTTGCTAACAGATGAAGAGATGGCACCCCGAGCCTTGCGCGAGCAATCCTAGAGGGCACGACGCTGCTAAAGCACGCGTCGGTCCATCGACTAGATCAGGCCATACTTTATGGCAAGCGCGACCGCCTGGGTGCGATCTCTGGCCTGGAGCTTCTGCATGATGTGGTGAATATGCGTTTTGACGGTCTCAATGCTAATCAGTAGACGGCTAGCAATTGCACGATTTGTCAGGCCCTCGCTCATCAGGCGTAGAACCTCCCGCTCGCGCTCAGTAAGTTCCAGGCGAAGTGTGAATATAAAGCTCTGCTGCTCTAGCTGCATGGGTAGCTCGGTGGTGATGGTACGCCGTAGGTCCTCCACACACTCGCGCAAGACCGCGCCTACGCGATCCAAATCCTCGGATAGGATGTGCCAGAACGCACTCTCGGCATGCTCCGGAGACTTCAATAGATGCCTCTGTACATACTCTAATTTGAGCAGAGCTAGCGTCAATTGCTGCGCGGGGCCATCATGAATATCGCGCGCGAGGCGGTTGCGCTCTTCTAGCATACTCTCGCGCTGAATGGTCGCATGCGCCTCGCGCTCACGCAGGAGCAGTACCGCGACTCGCGCCATGTATGACAATACAAGCCGGGTCTCGAGAGGGAGCATGGAGTGAGAGAGCCTGAAGAGAGCGACCCCGGCCAGCCCTGGCTCATGGCTCAGCGGCAGGATCAGTAGAACGCCATCTTCGATATGAAGTGCGGTCATTGTCTCTCCTGGCTCGCGCTGAGCCAGTTCTTCCAGCATTCCTGGCTCAGGAAGGCGTCGCAATAGCTCCTCAGCATCACCCACTTCCTGTTTCCCCGCCAGGGAGAAACGCTGCTGCTCCGCCTGGTAGAGAAAGAGCCAGGCTTGCTTGGCGCCAATGAGATCGCTCATCTGCTCCATCAGCAACGAATACAAGGCATCATCCTCAACCTTGTACTCACCTATCAGCATTACCTCGTAGAGCCTGCTGAGACTGGTTACGAGAGTGGGAGTGTTCCCCTGGTGCAACCCCGCATCAATAGACCTCGTCAGGGCGTTCTCAGCGGGTACTGTGCGTGGGTTTGCCTGGGTTTTCTGGTCCTTTGTCGCGGACGTATCCACTCCAGCGCGCTGCTCCATCTCTTGCAATGCAACAGTCTCCTGGCGCCCACCCTCGCCAGTGTCAATCAATGATAACTCATCCATCACACTCTCCTCCTCCTGTGCGAGCGAGAGATAAGCCGGTAGCAACGAGACATAGACGTCTAGTGTCTCCATCCCTTCACGGCCTTGCGGACCTGTATCTCTGGGGGCCAGTAATATAATCCCTTGCTCCGCCTCACTACGCTTACTTGAGCGTAAACTATGCAGGCGAATAGACGCGCCTCTTTCAATCCATGCCAGTTCCTGTGAGTTCAGGAACTGCCTGCTTTCCTGGGCGGGGAGCAGGAGCCATCCCTGCTGAGCCAGGGCCATGCTTAATCCCCCACCACCTGGAATGAGGTGGGGCGCTCCTGGCGGGTACGCGCCACTATACCCACGCAATACAAAAGCATGTGCGCCAGGTACATAGAGAAATAAGGCAGCCAGGAGCGCCCCGCTACACTGGCGGACTTCGTCTAGCAGTAACTGGCGCCTTTCAGCTGGTTTTTTCTCATTCTGTAGCTGCATAATAAAGCGCACGAGACGCTCAGAGGTCACCGCTTTGTCCCTTCGACATATGGTGTGCACGGTCATGCCCCTGTCTCTATCATACCCGCCTCCGCCAATGCCCAGGCAACGCTATAATAGGCCCCTTAGCCCTGGCTAAAGATATTTTTACCGGCAACAGTAATGCCACGGGCTGAATCGCACCCTGGTTCAAAAGCATGCCCGTTCATCCGCGATGTGGTAGTACCTCTTTGCTGGAGGGCGTAGTACCTTCGCCTCCTCATGCTCCAGGCTCTGAACCCAGGCTTGTCCTGGCCGCGTGTAGGTGATAAGACATTCTATTGTGGCCTTCGGTATCGCGGTCTTTTTAGGGCCAGGAACAGCCAGAGAAGCGCTTATAGCCCTTCCGGTAGAAGATTTGTATGGCAAAGCTTAGAGTATGAGGTCGTCCCTGGCGAGAAAACCACTATATGTTGTTTCTGAGCGTGCACCTCGACACAACATGTTGAGAATTCGGTCCCATACGGTCTTGACTTCTCCCAAGCCTTATGGTAGTGTAATACCACGCGGAAATAAAAGATACAGAACCCAGCACGCCGCGAGCTAGCCAATAAAAGCGATAAAAAGACTGTATATAAGAAAAACGGTTAACACGGGTTGGCTGGCACAGACACAATCTATTGGGAACAATTACCATTTTCATACAAGTGAAAACACTTTCACCCTGGCGTTTTAACTGGTGAGACTGAGAACGTATATTTAGAGTTTTCTAGAGCTTTCCGCCTTTCGCGAGGCATTGCTAGCAGTCAGAACACACGCGTCTGACTGTTCTCTATGTCGTTCCTCTTTCTCAAGCCTGATCCGGCTGTGGACAGGCTTTTTTGATTGTATTTTATAAGAGGTATTAGTCCATGTCTCAAGCATCAGATACATTTGAATTAAATACGGCAAGCAATTCCGAGCAGGGTAGCACCTCTACCGGGGCGACCAGTCCCTCCGACTCTCAAGCAGTACGACGTATTCTCGAAGAAGTTTGTCAGGGCTTTGGACCCGAGGTCAATGTTGATCAATTATTCCAATCTGTAAATGCTACCACGTATGCTGGTATCTCTGATGCGGAGCTGTGGCAGGCACTGATTATGGCGACCCGCACGAACATCGAGTTCGAGCCAGCCTACACTTTTGTCGCTGCCCGCCTCCTGTTGATCAGCCTCTACAATGAGGCCCTCTCTACGACTCAGGGCACACGTGTTGGACTCAATGACGCGGCCAGTATCTATAAAAACTATCTCTCAGACTATGTTGAATTTGGTGTGAGCAAGGGCTATCTCGACCCACGCTTTCAAGAGTATGACCTGGTTGAACTGGCCTCGGCCATCCATCCTGAGCGCGACCAACTCTTCGCTTACCAGGGTTTGCAGATCCTTTATGATCGCTACTTCCTCCAGGACAACAATCGCCGCTTCGAGCTGCCACAGCTGCTCTGGATGCGCGTCGCGATGGGCCTGGCCTTTAACGAAGAGCATAAAGAAGCCCGCGCCATCGAGTTCTACGAACTGCTCTCCCAGTTCTACTTCACCTCGGCGACGCCAACCCTCTTTAACGCTGGTACGGCCCATCCACAGCTCTCATCCTGCTACCTGACGACGGTAGACGATGATCTGTTCCATATCTTCAAGTGCATCCAGGATAACGCCCTGCTCTCCAAGTGGGCTGGTGGCCTGGGTAACGACTGGACGCGCGTGCGCGCTCTAGGCGCGCACATCAAGGGTACCAATGGCATCAGCCAGGGCATCATCCCCTTCCTCAAGGTCGTCAATGATACCGCGGTGGCCGTCAACCAGGGCGGCAAGCGCAAAGGCGCGGTCTGTGCCTACATTGAGAACTGGCACCTGGACATCGAGGAGTTCCTCGATCTGCGCAAGAACACGGGCGATGATCGCCGCCGCACACATGATATGCATACCGCGTGCTGGATCTCCGATCTCTTCATGAAGCGCGTCGAGCGCAACGAGCAGTGGACGCTCTTTAGCCCGGACGTGGTCTCCGATCTGCACGACCTGTACGGTAAGGCCTTCGAGCAGCGCTACGAGGAGTATGAGCGCATGGTTGAGGCAGGCCAGATCACGCACTACCGCCGCGTCTCGGCTCTCGATCTCTGGCGCAAGATGCTGACCCGCCTCTTCGAGACCGGTCATCCCTGGATCACGTTTAAGGATCCTTCCAACGTACGCTCGCCCCAGGATCACGCCGGCGTTGTGCATAGCAGCAACCTCTGCACCGAAATTCTGCTCAACACCTCGAACGACGAGACCGCCGTGTGTAACCTGGGTTCGATTAACCTGGCAGCGCACATCATCGATGGCAAGCTCAATCACGAGCGCTTGCAGAAGACCGTCCGTACAGCAGTTCGCATGCTCGATAATGTGATCGATATTAATTACTATCCAACCGATGAGGCGCGCAATGCCAATCTGCGTCACCGCCCCGTCGGCCTGGGCCTGATGGCCTTCCAGGACGCACTCTACAAACTGGGCGTGAGCTATGCCAGCGAGGCCGCCGTCGAGTTCGCCGACCGCAGCATGGAGGCCATCTCCTACTACGCCATCCTGGCCTCAAGCGAGCTGGCCGCCGAGCGTGGCACCTATGGCAGCTATCAGGGTTCGAAGTGGGATCGCGGCATCCTGCCTATCGATAGCATCGCCATCCTGGAGGAGGAACGCGGTCAGAAGGTCGACATGGACCGCAGCATGACCCTGAATTGGGATAAAGTGCGCACGGCTGTAAAGCAGAATGGTATGCGCAATAGCAATGTCATGGCGATTGCTCCGACCGCGACCATCTCTTCCATCGTTGGCGTCAGCCAGTCGATTGAGCCTAGCTACAAGAACCTCTACGTCAAGAGCAACCTCTCGGGCGAGTTCACGATCATCAATTCCTTCCTGGTTGACGATCTCAAGCGCCTGGAGATCTGGGATCGCAATACGCTGGAAGCCCTCAAGTACTACGACGGCTCCCTACAAGAGATGACCTTCCTGCCGGAGGAGATTCGCCAGCGCTACCTGACCGCCTTTGATATCGAGCCACGCTGGCTCATCGCGTGCGCCAGCCGCCGCCAGAAGTGGATCGACATGGGGCAGTCAATTGACCTCTACCTCTACAATCCCAGCGGCAAGAAGCTCAGTGATATGTACCAGCTAGCCTGGAACAGTGGCCTCAAGACCACGTACTACCTGCGTACCCTGGCCGCGACCCAGGTTGAGAAGTCGACCGTCGATATTAACCGCTTCGGCATTCAGCCTCGCTGGATGAAGAACAGCAGCCCATCGAGCAATATCCAGGTCGAGCGCGAGAATCAGGCCCAGCAGCCTAAGTCAGCTCCTATTCCCCTGGAGCTGAGCGGCGAGGGCGCGGTCTGCAATCTCGGCGATGACTGCGAAGCCTGCCAGTAACACTCACGCAAATTGTAGGGTCCATGCTTGCATGGACTCTAACGCCACCTAAGCGAGATATCCACTAGATGAGTTACGTCTCGCAGGGCCACGCTTTGAGTCCATGCAAGCATGGACCCTACAGATCTCCGCATCATTTAGCGGTTAAACCGATTTATATATAATATAAGGAGCTTCGTAGAGAACATGAGCATATCCTTTGACGATACCCCTATCACACCTACCAATACCACCCCCGCCAGCGAGCAGCAGGCTCAGAAGAAACGCCTAATCAATGGCTGGCACGTTGATGTCAACCAGCTCATGCCCCTCAAGTATCGCTGGGCCTGGGAGCACTATCTCAACGGCTGCGCCAACCACTGGATGCCCACCGAAGTTCCCATGACCAAGGATATCGAGACCTGGCGCTCCAATAAGCTGACCTCCGGCGAGCGCCTCGTCATCATGCGCAACCTGGGTTTCTTCGCCACCGCCGAGAGCCTGGTCGGCAATAATCTCGTGCTCGCGATCTTCAAACACATTACGAACGCCGAGTGCCGTCAGTATCTGCTACGCCAGGCCTTCGAGGAGGCAATCCACACGCACACCTTCCTCTACATTGTGGAGAGCCTGGGACTGAGCGAGCGCGAAGTCTTCAATATGTACCATGAAATCCCCTCGATCAAGGAGAAGGACGAGTTTGAGATGCAGCTGACTTCAGCGGTGCTCGATCCCGATTTCTCGACCGAGACCTTTGAGGGCATGCAGAAGTTCCTGCAAAACTTGATCGGCTACTATATCATCATGGAGGGTATCTTCTTCTACAGTGGCTTCGTGATGATGCTCTCGTTCCATCGCCGCAACCTTATGACTGGCGTGGGCGAGCAATTCCAGTATATTCTGCGCGATGAGACTATCCACCTCAACTTCGGCATCGACCTGATCAATGGCATCAAGGCTGAGAATCCCGAACTGTGGACCGCCGAGTTCCAGGCGCATATCTATGACCTGATCAAGCGTGCCGTGGAGCTGGAGATCGCCTATGCCTATGACTGCTTGCCCAATGGCATCCTCGGCCTGAATGCCGAGTCCTTCCGCAGCTATGTTCAGCACGTCGCCGACCGCCGCCTTGAGCGCATCGGCCTCGCGCCCATCTTCCATTCGTCTCACCCCTTCCCCTGGATGAGCGAGACCATGGACCTGAGCAAAGAGAAGAATTTCTTCGAGACCCGCGTCACCGAGTACCAGGCCGCCTCAACACTCGAGTGGGAATAGACGCGGCATAGCCAGAGAGGACAACCCGGAACGAGAGTCGTTCCGGGTTGTCCTCTTTTATCTATCAGTAACGTTTATCTATGAATGACGCTTTCCAGGGCGTTTCGTAAGCTCGTCCTACGCCTGCTCAGCGACCTGCACATCCTCATCCCAGCGCATCAGCCTCACCACTTTTCCCTTGAGGAAGGTCAGCGCGCCCCCCGCCAGAACCAGCACCACACCCAGAGCCAACACGACCACCTGCGCCAGGTCCAGGCTCGTATTTCCCACATGCACTGTTGGGCGGAGCATATTCGCGCCCAGTGCCACAGCCGCAATCAACATACCAAACACAAACGACGACAGGCCGAGAGCGGACAGGACATTCTTTGGCTGCTGGTTCTTCATTGCTGTTTCTCCTCGCACATACTTTCGATGACCAACACATCGCTACAGGTACAACTATACCGTCCCATTCCCCCAGGCACATGGGACATTTGCACCATTTCTCCTCCATCCACACACTCATCTATTCTTTCTGTCGCGCTTAAAAACGGTAAAGCTGAGGCATCCAATTTTCCTCTCTCACTCTTTTAGACGCTTTCTACACCCATTTTTAGGACAAGAATTATGTAAGTGTAAAAATTGAGCACAATATTTTATACAAAGCGTAATGTGGTAGGATAAGAGCGTGTGCTTGAATACTTGTGGTAGTGGCAATGGTGCCCTATCGTGTCTCCCTGCATTAGCTTCAATGGAGAACAAGCGTATGAGCAAACGTCTCTCAATGGCCGAAGCCGTCGCGCGCTACATTCCCGATGGAGCCTCCGTAGCTCTCGGTCTGGCCCTCGAACCCCTCATTCCCTTTGCCGTCGGACACGAGATCATTCGCCAGCGTCGCCAGAACCTGGCGCTCATTGGCCCCATCTCCGATATCCTCTTTGACCAGTTAATCGGCGCTGGCTGCGTCAGCGCGATCCAGGCCGCCTGGGTCGGCAATGTGAGCGAGGGCCTGGGCCACTGCTATCGCCGCGCCGTAGAGAAACAGCTTCCCCATTCCATCCATGTTGAAGAATATAGCAACCATACCATCGCTCTAGCCCTCCTGGCCGCCAGCGTCGGCTCGCCCTACATACCCACGCGCACCCTGCTGGGAAGCGACATTCCCCGCCAGAACCCACGCCTGCGCGTTGAACGCTCATTCCTAGATGAGGCCCCCATCCTGCTTGTACCCGCGCTCCAGCCAGATGTGACCGTCGTGCATGTGCAACGCAGCGACGAGGAGGGCAATGCCCACGCCTGGGGGAATCTCGGTATCTGTGAAAGCGCCTTTCTGGCCGCACACGATGTAATTATCGTCACCGATGACCTCGTCTCACGCGAGACTATTTTGAGCGATCCCAACCGCGTGCTTGGCCCATCCTACAAGGTTCGCGCCGTAGTGCATGAACCCTGGGGAGCACATCCCTCCTCGGTCCAGGGCTGCTACAATCGCGATCACGCCTTCTATCATGAGTATCACCAGCGCACCCGCACCCAGGAAGGCTTCCAGCAATGGTTGGAGGAATGGGTCCTGAACGTCCCTAACCGCGCTACCTACCTCGCACGCCTGGGAGAAGACCGCATGCGTACCCTGAAAATCAGAGAACATCGCTACGCCTCCCCCGTCGACTATGGTTATTAAATACTTTGTCTATGGCTACTAAATACCTTGTAGGGTCCATGCTGACATGGACTCGCCCGGCCCGCAGGCCGACACCCAGGCGCTGGGAGATCGCTGCGCTCGGAGGCCGAGCAAGCTCTGCCCCTACAGCGTTCCACATAGAAAGGCAATCCATATGGCAAGAGAATATAGCGAGCGCGAACTGATGGTCGTATGCGCGGCACGCCAGATCCGCGATCATGAACTGGTCTTCGTCGGGATGCGCCTCCCTCTATTGGCCTTTGCTCTGGCGAAACGCACGCATGCCCCCAACTGCATTGGCCTCTTTGAGTGTGGCATCGTGCGCGATACGCCCGCGCCCGAACTGCTCTACACCATGGGCGATGCTCCCAACATCACTGGTGCACTCTGGACGACGGATATGGTCAATGTCCTGGGCTCGCTGGCGGCAGGCGACGTTCAGCTTGGCTTCATTGGCGGAGCGGAGATTGACCGCTATGGGAATCTCAACACCTCGCTCATTGGCGACTGGCAGCAGCCACGCGTGCGTCTCCCTGGCAGCGGGGGCGGAGCCGATATCGCCTCGCTCGCACACCGCCTGGCGATCATCATGCCCCATGAACGCCATCGCCTGCGCGAGCGCGTCGATTTTGTGACCAGCCCCGGCTATGGCTATCCCGATGCAGAGGGTCCCGCGGGCAGCTCCTGGCGACGCCGGGTCGGCCTGCCCCGTGGAGGCCCCGCCGCGCTCATCACCACCCTGGGGCTCTTCGCCTTCGATCCAGATAACGGCGAGGCCTTGCTACAATCCTACCATCCAGGCACCTCTATCGAGGAAGTACAGGAACAGACCGGCTGGCCGCTGCGCCTCGCGCCCGACTGCCGCGAGACGCCACCACCCAGCCCCGAGGAACTACACATCATCCGCGAATGCGATCCCCAGGGCGTCTGGACCCGTTAGAGCCGCATGCTGTAGCAGCGTCGCGTCCCTCATGGATGATATACTACAAGCAGAATATTTCTGGCACATAGACCCTGTTTGAGGGGCATATGAGGGCCATGCAGCGTCCCCCGCCCCTCGTTCTCTAGCAAGCATCTAAGGAGAGTTATGACAGAATATCAGTATATCCTCATTGAACGTGACGAGCGCGTCGGGATTGTGACCCTGAACCGTCCCAAAGAATTGAATGCGCTCAATTTCCAGCTTGTAAATGAATTGGCTGACGCGTTGGAGGAGTTTGATCGCGACGAGGCGATTCACTGTATCGTCATTACGGGCTCGGGCGAAAAGGCCTTCGCCGCGGGCGCCGATATCAAGGAGATGTCCGACAAGTCGCCCATCGATATGATGCTGAGCGCCTTCGACGGCTGGCAGCGTATCAAGCGCGTGCATACGCCCCTCATCGCGGCCGTTGGTGGCTACGCCCTGGGCGGCGGCTGCGAGCTGGCGATGCTCTGCGATATGATCATCGCCTCGGAGAACGCGCGCTTCGGCCAGCCTGAGATCCTCATTGGCGTTATCCCCGGCGCGGGCGGCACACAGCGCCTGGCGCGTACTCTCGGCAAGTACCGCGCCATGGAGATGGTGCTGACAGGCGCGCAGATTCCCGCGCAAGAACTGGCCGACCTGGGCCTGGTCAACCGCATCGTGCCCAAGGGCGAACACCTGAAAGCCGCTCTTGAGCTGGCGAAGAAGGTGGCCCAACAAGCTCCTGTTGCCGCACGCCTAGCGAAGGAGTCGGTACTCTCCGCCTTTGAGACCCCGCTGGAAGATGGGCTGGAGATCGAGCGCAAAAACTTCTTCTTGCTCTTCGCGACCGAGGATATGCGCGAGGGTATGCATGCCTTTATTGAGAAGCGCCAGGCCGAGTTCAAAGGCAGGTAGTGCCTCTTGAAAACCTGAGCGCGTGAGCGCTAGTCGCATGAGCGGGCGCTGCGCCCCCCGAATGGGGATTGGTTTTCGTCTAAGGAGATGAAACATGGAAGATGTGGTTATTCTCTCGGCGGTTCGTACGCCCATCGGGCGCTATGGCGGTGTCCTCAAAGATGTACGCCCAGATGATCTGGGCGCCCTGGTCATTCAGGAGGCGCTCAGGCGAGCGCAGGTTGATCCAGCCAGCGTGGAAGATGTGATCTTTGGCTGCGCAAATCAGGCTGGCGAGGATAACCGCAACGTCGCTCGCATGTCGCTGCTCCTGGCGGGCCTCCCTATCACAGTGGCTGGTCAGACGGTGAACCGCCTCTGCGGCTCGGGGCTCCAGGCGCTAAATAGCGCCGCCCAGGCCATTCAAACCGGGGCGGGCGATACATTTATCGCTGGCGGAGTGGAGAGCATGACGCGCGCCCCCTTCGTCATGGGCAAGAGCGACAACGCCTTTGGTCGTGCGCAGAAGCTTGAGGACACAACGCTCGGCTGGCGCTTTGTCAACCCCAAACTGTCCGAGCTGTATCATCCCTATAGCATGGGCGAGACCGCCGAGAACGTTGCCGAGCGCTACCAGATCAGCCGCGAGGCGCAGGACGCCTATGCTCTACGCAGTCACCAGCGCGCCGTCGCCGCTCAGCAGTCAGGAAAGTTTGTCCAGGAAATCGTTGCGGTCGCGATCCCACAAAAGAAGGGCGAGGAGCTCAGCGTCTCCCAGGATGAGCATCCACGCCCCGATACCTCGCTAGAGAAACTGGCGCGCCTGAAGCCAGTCTTCCGTCAGGGAGGCAGCGTGACCGCCGGGAACTCGGCTGGCATCAATGATGGAGCCGCGGCCCTGGTCGTGACCTCCGCCTCCCGCGCCAGGGAATTGGACCTGCGTCCACAGGCGCGCATCGTGGCGACAGCCGTCGCTGGCGTCGACCCGGCCTATATGGGCCTGGGACCCATTCCCGCGACCCGCAAAGCCCTGCAACGCGCAGGACTAACCATGCAGGACATCGACCTGGTCGAGCTGAACGAGGCCTTTGCCTCCCAGGTGCTACAATGCAGCCACGAGCTAGAGATCAACCAGGAGAGGCTCAACGTCAATGGCGGAGCCATCGCCCTCGGCCATCCACTAGGCTGTAGCGGTGCCCGCCTGGTCGTTACTCTGCTCCACGAGTTAGAGCGCAGTGGGGGACGCTATGGCCTCGCGACCATGTGTATCGGCGTCGGCCAGGGCATCGCAACCATTATTGAGCGCCTCTAAACCACACATATAAAACAGGCACGTAGCACTATAAAGTGCGTTACCTATCGGTAGGGACCAGCTTTAGCGCGTCCGAACGCCATGTATGGCAGTGCGGCGTAAGCCAAATTTTTTGGGTGGGCAACAGACGACTCACTTCTCGACATTGTGCCATAGAAACGTTTCGGGCTCCGCCCACAGGCGATCAATCGCCTTCGGACGCGCTAAAGCTGGTCCCTACCAAGGTGTGGCAAATACATTTCCGTTTATTCAGCCTGGACCTCTTCGCCACGCAAAGCCGCCTCATAGGCCTCACGCAATTTGGGTACGGTCTCAAAATTACGCATGGTATCTGGATCGACCCAGCGCATATCTGTCGCCTCCCAGTCCGTCGTAATACTTTCGTCCTCGTTGACGGCAAA
Organism: Ktedonobacter sp. SOSP1-85; assembly: GCF_016587415.1. Taxonomy (GTDB): domain Bacteria; phylum Chloroflexota; class Ktedonobacteria; order Ktedonobacterales; family Ktedonobacteraceae; genus Ktedonobacter. The sequence continues at coordinate 2,851,560 of NZ_BNJI01000001.1, forward strand.
AAGGAAGGGATGCACATAGAAGTGACGCCCCAAATCCTGGTCGACATGTTCGACAATCCCACCGCGCCGCAACATACACACCTGCTCACGTGCGAGTCCCGTCTCTTCACGAATCTCGGTATATGCCTGCTGCTCAGGTGAGATCCCTACCTCGACAAATCCACTGATACCAGCCCAGCGACCATGATAACTCCCCACCTGCTGACTTCTTCTCACCAGCAATAAGCGAGTATGCTCTTCCTCACCCCTTTGGAGGAAACAGGTCACGACATGTGTTGGACGCAGTACCGAGCGTGGTACCGCCTTTTTTGAGCTCTGAACATTCATAGAACTTTGCACCTCATTGCGATATTCAGGTTACTTCTTCTCCGAAAACCTGAGCGCGAAGCGCTAGTCACGAAAGTGACGCCGCCTCCCTCGGATGGGGTCAGTTTTCGAAGTAAAGGGTTAGGACGGTGACAACTACAATTATTTTCCGCTATACTAACCACGTTACATACGTCAACAAAATTTTTCTCGCGTGGAACTTTACAGATACTCCATCGCTGGATCGCTACATAGTTCCGCCACTACACCGAACGCATACAATTTTTAGCCGTGAGAGCAGGTATTCTACAAATGAGCATACAGCATACACCTTCAGCTATCACGACCGATAGCTCAGCCCCGGCCACGCGTAGTCTCCGCCAGGCATGGAACGAATTTCTCTCCCCCTGGTGGCAGGCGACGCGTAACATTCTCTTCTTATACATTATCACACGCCTGATTTTTCTACTACTCACCTATTTTGGGGGCGTCCTCTTCAATATCCCGAACTATTCGTACGATCATCTCTCTTTTAATACTATGCTTCATACCTGGTATCGCTGGGACGCCATTCGCTTTATCACCATCGCCACCAGTGGCTACACCAAGGTGCAGAACGCAGCCTTCTTTCCGCTCTATCCCGCACTTGTGGCCCTTACCAGTAAGATCATTCCGACCCATAGCATACTTGTTGCCAGCATGCTGGTCTCAAATGTAGCCACGCTCGGCATGATGGTTATGCTCTACCGCTTTGTGGAGATGGAGTTTAGTAGAGAGCTTGCGCAACGCACCGTCTTCTACCAGGCCATCTTCCCCACGGCGTTCTTCTTTTTTGCTGGCTATAACGAGTCGCTTTTTATCTTTTTGATGCTCGGCTGCTTTTATGCCCTGCGCCGGGGAGCCTGGTGGTTCGCGGGCGTCTTCGGCTTCCTGGCTGCAATGAGCCGCTCTATCGCGATCCTACTCTTTGTTATCTTCTTCTGTGAGTATGTGCGCCAGCGCTGGCCAGAGCTGCACCCCAATCTGCGCCCAGTGCGTCCTGTGGCCCTGCTGAAACACATTCCACACCTGTTGCCAGCGCTCCTCATTCCACTGGGGCTTATTGTCTATATGCTTGGTCTGTATGTACGCCTGGGTGATCCTCTGGCCTTCTCGCATGCCCAGGTAGACTGGCGTACCGGCGCGGTCATTCCTGGAATGGCAATCTACCAATCCCTGCAACAGCTTGTCGTGCATAGTCCCTTGAGCTTCTCTACACCACATATCTTGATTGACCTGGGTACGTTTATAGCCTTCCTGGTCCTCTTCCTCCTGGCGATCTTTGGACGAGATCGCCTCCCACGCGATCAATGGCCGCTGCTAGTCTTCTGGGGCTGCGCCCTGCTTTACGCCATCCTCTGGCCAGGCGTTCCTGGCGCTCCTGGACAGGGCTACGATCCAATGCCTTCCACACAGCGCTTTGTGCTGGAACTCTTTATGGCCTTTATCATCCTTGCCCGCCTGGGAGAGCGCTCACCTAAATTCCATCAAGCCTATCTGCTGCTCTCACTCCCTTTCCTTACCTTCCTGACCCTGCAATTTATGACCGGACATTGGACGGTATAATACAATCATCACGCATTGGCAGGATATTTGGTTACCTACAAAATCAGCCAGATATCCTGCTTGCTTGCCCGCTCCCCCCTTGCTCTCCGCCATATCCCCCATTTTTCAGCCTTGACGTAGCCTTCCCACTCTTATATAGTATGCTAGGCGCATAATATACCTTCTGATATGGCGTGAGCGTGTGCATAGCCGCACGCTTAGTCGTATGGTTTGATGAACGCTTTCCCGCGCAAGCAGGCAAAAATAGAGTAGGATGCATTTGCGCTTTTTGCGCACGCTCCTCTCGCGAGGACATATACAGAATACCCTTGTTATCTTTTTTTAATGTATAATTCGGTTGTACGTTCCATCCGTTTGCAGAATGCCTTGAAAGCCCATCATTGAAGAACATCATATTAAGCGCTGCACCATTCCATATTGCATAGTGTTATGTTTCTTTTCATATGAGTGAACACGTTTAAGACGCCTCGCCACTTCATGGCTCGGGGTTATGGGTGTGATGGTGGGCTGGCAGAGCTAGCCCACCATCACACCCATAACCCCGAGCGAAGTACCGCAGGTGCTGAGAACTGTTATGAAGGGAAGCTGACAGACAGTCCAAGCATGAATTACAAAGGGAATGGAACACTTATACTGCTATTCCAAGCCTATAATGGCCTGTTTACCACGACCGGGAGGTAGGCCGTCGTGTCACCACAAATAAGTTTGTTATTAGTAGCATTTTTGCTCATCATTGGCGTACTCATGGCCCTGTACTCTGGTTATCAATATGGGATAACTAAAAGTAAAGGACGCCATGAAACGAATCTACGCGAGCTTCGCGAGACCAGTGAACAGAAATTATTGGAAGTCCAAACCGAACAGCGGGAGGCGTTGCGGGAAGCACGCGAAGAGACCGCACGCTTTCGCGCGACCATAGAGAAAGAGAATGCGGAGCGCCGCTCTGAGCTGCAACGCCAGGAGCGCCGTATTCTAACTAAAGAAGAGAACCTGGAGCGCAAGCTGGACAACCTGGAACTACGCGAGCGTAAACTCAATACAAAGGAGCGCGACCTGGAACAGGCCCGCGACAAGATTGAGGAACTCAAGCGCCAGCACCTGCTTGAACTTGAACGCCTGGCACAGATGACAGAGGAGGAGGCTCAGCAACTGCTCCTCTCGCGCATCGAGGCCCAGGTGCGTGTTCAGGCAGCCCAGCGTACGCGTCTGATCGAAGAGCAGGCGCGTGAGGAGGCTGAGTCCCGCGCACGCGAGATCATCACCCTGGCGATCCAGCGCTGTGCCTCCGACCAGGTAGCAGAGGCCGTTGTCTCCGTTGTGCCGCTTCCTAATGATGAGATGAAAGGGCGTATCATCGGACGTGAGGGCCGCAATATCCGCGCCCTGGAAGCCGCCACCGGGGTTGACCTGATCATTGATGATACCCCCGAGGCAGTCATTCTCTCGGGATTTGATCCCGTCAGGCGTGAAGTGGCCCGCCTCGCCCTGACCAAGCTCATCATTGATGGACGTATTCACCCGGCACGCATTGAAGATGTCGTGGCCAAGGCCCGCCAGGAGGTGGATATCATCATCCGCGAGGCGGGTGAGAATGCCGCGCTGGAGGCCAATGTTCATGGCCTGCAACCAGAACTGCTCAAGATTCTGGGGCGCCTGCACTTCCGCACGAGCTATGGGCAGAACGTGCTGGCCCACTCGGTCGAGGTCTCGATTCTGGCTGCGACCATCGCGCATGAACTGGGCGCCGACGTCAATGTGTGTAAGGCTGCGGCCCTACTGCATGACATGGGCAAGGCCATTGACCAGGAGGTCGAGGGGCCACACGCCATCATCAGTGGCGAGGTCGCGCGGCGCTTCGGCAAGTCGCCGCGCATCGTGCATGCCATCGTTGCCCACCACGCCAGCGAGACCGAGCCTCAGACCCTCGAAGCAGCTATCGTGCAGGCCGCGGACGCCATCTCGGCGGCTCGCCCTGGCGCGCGCCGTGAGACGGTTGACCTCTACATCAAACGCCTGGAGGCACTTGAGCATATCGCCAATTCATTTACCGGAGTTGAGAAATCCTTCGCCATTCAGGCCGGGCGCGAGGTGCGCATTATCGTGAAACCTGAAGAGGTGGATGAGTACAGCGCCTCCCAGCTTGCCAGCGAGATCGCTCACAAAATTGAAGAGAGCCTTGATTATCCAGGCCAGATTAAAATCTGCGTCGTCCGCGAAACACGCGCGGTCGACTACGCCCGCTAAAGAAACATCTGGGAGGTATGGGTGTGGGACAGAGGGTGCGAGTACACCCTCTGTCCCACACCCATACCTCCTTAAAGCATAGAAGAGGTACAAAGATCACTCATGAAAAATCTTGTCGATCTTCACACCCATTCCACCGCATCTGATGGCATCTATTCTCCCACGGAACTCCTGAGCCATGCTCACGAGGCCGGACTCAAGGTCATGGCCCTCACCGATCACGACAGCACCAATGGCCTGGACGAGGCACTGGAGGCCGCGCGCCAATATGACATTGATCTACTACCTGGTATCGAGTTAAACACCGATTTCAGTGGGGGAGAGGTCCATGTCCTGGGATATTTCCTTGAGTACAAACGGCCAGCCTTTCAGCACATCTTGCAGAGCCTACGCAACGCGCGTGAGCATCGTGGGCAACGCATGGTTGAACAGTTGAATGAGGCTGGCATCCATATCACCTGGGAGCAGGTGCGCGAAATTGCCCAGGGATCGGTCGGGCGCCCCCATGTCGCGCGAGCCTTGCTTGAAGCAGGCTATGTCCAGAGCATCCCTGAGGCCTTCGAGAAATATATTGGCAACGGCCAGGTCGGCTACGTACCGCGCTATAAGCTGGCACCAATAGACGCCGTTCGCCTGATTGCCAGCGCCAACGGCCTGCCCGTCGTGGCGCATCCCTATGATCATCCAGGAGTCGTTCGCCTGCAAGAATGGCTGCCAGATCTCTGCAAGGCAGGACTCGTGGGGCTGGAGACCTACTACGGCTACTACTCCACAGAACAGGAGACAACCCTGCTCCAGCTAGCGAAAATCTATGGCCTCATCCCAACCGGAGGCTCAGATTTTCATGGGCCTGGCATCCATCCCACTCCGCTAGGTGGTCGCTACGTCCCCTATGAGACCGTCGAACGCCTCAAGGCTGCCGCCGTGGCACGCCAAGGGCAGGAGCCTCCCACCTTTGAACTCTCTACCCCCGTCGAATAAAAAAAGATGTGTTTGGCTGGGATCTTTGATCCCAGCCAAACACATCTTTTTTTTATTTCTATACCCTCCAGACGGCTTCTCTCCAGCCTCTCTCGCGCCAGCGGCTCTGTCCGCCTGCTCCATCTTCCTGGGGCTGCGTCCGAAGCTGCTTCTCTTTTATAGCCGCGTCCATTAGCAAGCTAGCGGCAAGCGCTGCAACCTGCTCAAGCGATGGCTCCTCCTGGGCATCTTGCTCCGCCGATATCTGCGCTTTATGCCCATCCCACTCTTGGGCGATAAAGTCTGTCGACATATCGCCTGCGAGAAAACGCGGTTGCTCCATTAGCCAGCGCGCGAAGGGCAACGTAGTGCGCACCCCCACCACCTGGTATTCAGCCAGGGCGCGGCGCATACGCGCGATGGCCTGCTCTCGATCCTTGCCCCAGACAACCAGCTTGGAGAGCAGCGGATCATAATACAGTGGCACCTGCAAGCCCGCATAGAGGCTGCTCTCAACCCGTACACCCGGTCCACCTGGCTCCTGCAACGCGCTTACAGTTCCAGTGGCAGGCAGGAAGCGGTTCTCGGGATCTTCCGCCGAGATGCGACACTCAATCGCAGACCCCCGCAAGACGATATCTTCCTGGGTAAAGGAGAGGGGCAGGCCCGCGGCCACGCGGAACTGCTCCTGGACAAGGTCAACTCCTGTACACCATTCTGTGACAGGATGCTCGACCTGGATACGCGCATTGACCTCCAGGAAATAGAAATTACCATCTGGTCCAACCAGGAACTCCGCCGTGCCAGCGTTAACATAGCCAATAGAGCGAATCAAATTTAGCGCCGCCGAGGTCATACGCTCACGCAATTCTTCATCGACAATAGGCGAGGGGCACTCTTCAATCAGCTTCTGGTGGCGACGCTGAATACTACACTCGCGCTCTCCCAGGTGAACCGCATTACCATGCGTATCGGCGATAAACTGCACCTCGATATGGCGCGCGGGCGTAATAGCCTTCTCAAGGTAGACGCGCCCATCGCCAAAGGCGCTCTGAGCCTCGCTGCGTGCCGTCCGTAACGAGGATGAGAGATCCCTGGCCTCACGTACCAGGCGAATACCCTTGCCACCACCACCCGCCGCGGCTTTCAGCAGAATAGGATATCCCAGGCCCTCGGCAATCTCCAGCGCCACCTGGTCATCCTCTACATCTGCCATCGCGCCAGGAACAATGGGAACTCCCGCCGCCTGGGCAGTGCGGCGAGCCGCGGTCTTCTCACCCATCGCAAGCTGTGCCTCAACGGGAGGGCCCACAAAAATCAGTCCCGCCTGCTGGCAGGCACGCACGAACTCGGCGTTCTCCGCCAGAAAACCATAACCGGGATGAACCGCCTGGGCGCCTGATTGCTTCGCAACCTCTAACAACGTTGGAATATGTAGATAGCTCTGTGACGCCTGGGCAGGTCCTATATGATACGCCTCGTCGGCCATACGTACGTGCAGGGCATCGCGATCCGCGTCACTGTAGACAGCAACACTGCGCAAGCCTAGTTCGCGACAAGCACGAATGATGCGCAGCGCTATCTCTCCGCGGTTCACGATCAACACTTTACGAAATGGCCAGAGATCAAGAGAGTTGGCATGCATATGAAGGCTCCTTCGACTTCAGGTATTTTTCCTTGACACAGTATAACATGCCATAAACATCGACGACTAGGAAAAAAAGGCCATTCTTTTGGAAGAGTATTTCTTTTCACTATAAAGTACGCTACACTCCAATGTAGCCCTTTCAAATCTGAAACTCACCCACTCAGCAATGTGCCTTGTAGTCCACAATTCATAAAATCATCACCCTGCCGCCTGCGGAGGACACGCATACAATGTTTAAGTCTATTGCGAATATTCCAATCTTTCGCCGCCTCTTCTACGCCTTTCTTTTGGCGGCAGTCGTTCCTGGTCTTATCATCATCATCCTTGGATTTGTCTTCACAAATACGATCAACGGTCGTAGCGCCCAACTACGCTACGCGACAAACATGATCGAGGATAGCGCGTATATCAAATCGGAGATTCGCCTCTTGCGCGATCAGCCAGACTTGATTCGGTCTAACCTCTCCAATGGTGATCGCCTGACGAACTTTGTCCAGAACCTCGATGCCCAGGCCAGTGAGATTGATCGCAACCTCAGCCAATTTAAGGACAAGTATTCGCTTCAAGATTCCCCTAAGATGAAGGGTATTCTCGACGCCGTCACCGCTGATTCAGCCGACACCAATATTCCACGTGTTCAGACGCAGACTCTTAACCTGCTAACAAGCACCACCTGGCGTCAATACTACGCGGCAGAACAGAGGCTGGATAACCACGATATGCCAAATGGCGACAAAACTGCTATCCTGAACGATCTCCAAACATTAGATAGCAAATATAAAGAGCTCTCCGACCGCTGGGGCTTCGTTGATGTCTACGCGACCGAGATAAGCAACATCGTGGCCGATCCCGGAGCGTCCCTGAACAATACCCTTATCAGCGCGACCACTATCTCTTTCCTGTTTACCATCACCATCATCATCGTTATCGGTTACGTCGTCAACCGCACCATTACTGATCCCCTGCGCGACCTCGCTAACCTGACCAAGCGTATCGCCCGCGGCGAGACAAACGCACGCGCTAATATCGATGGGCGCGACGAGATCTACACCGTCGCCACCTCCATGAATAACATGCTTGATAACATCGTTCGCCTGATTCAAGAGACACAATCGCAGCGCGACGTTCTACAGGGACAAGTTGAAAAGCTGGTGAGTGAGGTCAGTGGTGTTGGTGAAGGTGACCTGCGCGTTCAGGCTGAGGTCACCGCGGACGCTCTGGGTGTGCTGGCCGACTCCTTCAATTATATGGTTGAAGAGCTAGGCAGCCTGGTCGTACGTGTCAAGATGGTGGCAGGCGAGGTCGAAAAATCGGCTACCTCTACCCTCGACCGTATGACGCAGTTGGTAGAGACCGGCGACATTCAGATCGGCCAGATTGGTGAAGCCGAGGCCGTGGTCGAACAACTCGCATCCTCCAGCCGCCAGGTCGCCAGCCGTTCTCAAGTACTCCTGGAAGTAGCGAATCAGGCGCGTACCGATGCCCGCGCCGGTCGTAACTCGGTGTATCAAGCCATCGAAGGCATGGGACGCATCAACGAAAACGTACAGACCACTGCGAGTAAAGTCCAGAACCTGGGTGACCGCTCACGCGAAATCAATGAAATTGCTGAAGTTATCTCCAGCATCGCCCACCAGACAAATCGACTCGCGCTCGACGCCGCCATCCAGGCCGCCATGGCCGGTGAGAACGGTAAGGGCTTTGGCGCCGTTGCCGCCGACATCCGCCGCCTGGCCGAACGCTCAAAGGAGCAGGCAGGCTTTATTAACCGCCTGGTACGCAGCATTCGTGAAGACATTGGCGCGGTAGCAGTCTCCATGCAAGATACGCAGCGCGAGACGGCTGGCGGAGCACAATTGACGCAGCAGGCCGGTATCTCCCTGGGTTCGATCTTCGCCGCCATTGAAAACCAGGCCCGTGAAATTGATGGCATCAACCAGCTAGCCGTTGAACAGCTCACATCAACTGGCTCCGTCGTAAACCTGATGCATGCCGTCTCGGAGTCGACGCATCAGAGCAACGCAAGCACACGCGATGCCTCCGAGAACATGGAGCGCCTGGCACGCCTGGTTGAACAGCTACGCGCCTCGGTGGAAGCCTTTAAGCTGCGCGAAAATGAAGGCTATCTTGCCCCTAATAGCAACGCTCGCATCTCGGTCGACGATGGGAACAATCCTGGAGTCCCTATGGCAAACACGTTCCGTACTGTCTCATCAACCGCCATGCCAGCCTATTCACCAAATTCAGATAATCGCGGCTTCGATAATGGCTACGGTGATTTCAATCAGTTCTCGCCCCAGTTCCCGGTCGAAGCTCAGGCCAACAGCAGAGGGTGGAATGCAGGGCTGCCACCAACCCGCAATAATCCACCTCGCTTGAATGCTCCCCAGAAAAACGGGCAACCATACAATAACGGTGGCGACTACAATGGCAATAACAATAGCAATGGCAACCGAGGCTATCCACAGAATCCGCAAAATTCGAACTGGTAATCAACAAACGAAAAAGAGAGCGCTGTCATTTGTGACAGCGCCCTCTTTTTCGTCTACCAGCTGTAGGATCCAAGCTCGCTTGGACTATCTGCGAGCTACAGAGCGCTGGCGTACCGCCTCATAGAGCAGAATGCCCGCAGCCATTGCGGCGTTGAGCGACTCAATGCCAGCCGCCTGGGGGATAGCTACAGGGATGGTTGCCAGGGCACGCGCGGCCTGCGAAGGACCATGCGCCTCGTTTCCGATGATGAGCGCAAAAGGCGCCACGAGATCGAGGTCGAAGTACACATTGGGGCTGTGTGCCTCTGCCATCAATACCCGCTCCTGGCAATGTGCCCGCACGCGCTCCTGAATCTCATCCCAGTTGACATTGCTCTCAACAGGCAAGAAGAGGTGAGCGCCAGCAGCAGAACGAATCACCTTGGGGTTAAAACAATCGACACAGTTGGGTGTCAGAAGCACACGCTCAACATCAGCGGCCAGGGCGGTACGCATAATGGTCCCCATATTACCTGGATCAGCCAGGTCGTCCAGAATCAGGAGCGCGGGGCGCGATGCGGGTGCACGTCGCCGGATCACGGTCGCGGCCTCAAAGGACGCCAGGTCCATGACACACACAATTCCCTGAGAGGTCTGTACGTCGCTAATGGCTTCCATTACCCGCTCACTGACTTCAAAGAGCTGCTGCTCGCCCAATTCGGCGTTTTTCACCCGCTCAAGTAAGAGTCGGGTCTCAGCCTGGCGCTGCATGACCTCCGGCTGGTAGTATACCTCCAGCGGAATCATCCCCGCGTCCAGCAGCGCCAGCAAGAGGTGCGGCCCCTCCAAAAGACACTGGCCACTTTTTTTGCGCCCACGCGCGGTATGCAAACGCTGTAGCTTACTCACACGCGGATTAGCTGTACTACTAATCAATGTCATGTTTTTTCCCTCTGTAGTGGCGCAAAAGAATGCGCCGGAACCAGCACGCTGGTTCCGGCGCATTCTTTTGCGCTACTACTGCAATCCTTACTTGGCGGCTTCAACAGCCGCGAGCGCGGCCTTCACCACAGCGCTAAAGGCGTCCATGTCATTGACAGCCATCTCAGCAAGAATCTTGCGGTCGACGTCGATGTTGGCAACATGAATGGCGTGCATCAAAGTGCTATAAGAAATGCCATGCATGCGCGCGGCGGCGTTGATACGCGTGATCCAGAGGCTACGCATATCGCGCTTGCGGTTACGGCGGTCGCGATACATGTAAGCCATTGAGCGCATGACTGATTCATGCGCCGGGCGGAATAAGCGCTTACGTGTACCACGGTGGCCTTCCGCAAATTGTAAAAGTTTTTTATGCTTCTTGTGGGCAGGTACGCCACGTTTTACTCTTGGCATAGTTCTTTAGAATCCTCCGTTTAAATCTTAACAACTAGAAGGCGTAAGGCAGCAAGCGCTTCAGACGACGTGTATCGGCTGTCGCGAGCTGGAACTTCTTGTCGGCCGATTGGGTGAAATGGGAGGACTTGTTGGTGCGCAGGTGGTTGATGGCCACTTTACGACGCATGAACTTGCCGGAGCCGGTCACCTGGACCCGCTTGGCCATGGCTTTGTGTGTCTTCAGTTTCTGCTTCATGACTCTTCTTTCCATTTTCTGGCGGGGTAGACAATAAATGAGAGCAACTGCTTTCTATGCAGCCATACCTCTTCACAATTCTCATGGCTGCCTGTGTTTCCCACACAAAAACAGCCGCTCAATTGCTAACGCAGCGCATCAACCTTTTTCTCTGTAGTCTCATGCTCTCATATCAAGAACAGCCAACAGTGTGAGGGTCGAAGACACCTACATCAGAAGAGGGCGGTACTATAACGTATCCCGCAATGCTTGAATGCTAAATTTTTCAGCCCTTTCAAGCAATAAGCACTCCATCAAAGGCGCAGAGAAGCCTTTTTCAAGAGATATTCCCCGCTTGCGTGAACGATTATAGCATAACTGGCTCTCTCTTCGCAATATGGAGCCTTCCCTTTCTTCTCTTTAAGTCACATTTCTTTTGAAGCCGCGCAGAGAGGGCCTGGAGAGCCAACCAGGGCGCGAAAGGCGGCTGCTAAAGCGGCTTAGCCCACGCCGAGGCTTGATCGGCTCTTCGGGGACGCTACGCGCGCGTGCCATACGCCAGGCTGCATGTATACAGAGTCCCCATCCCCAGAGCAGAAACGGGAGGCAGATACCCAGCAAGCCAGCCAGTTCCCAACCAGGCTGTTGTAGCCCATAATCATATGTGGCAAGCGCGCCAATCTGGAGCAGGAAGAGTAAGGCCAGACTACGCCAGCTCCCGGTACACAGCAATAACACCAGGGGCAGCAACAAACTTGCCGGTCGATATACAGGATGCAGATAAGCCAGCAATAATAGCAACCAGGCCGCACAAAAAGCGAGTAGTTCTAGCGTCTGAGCCAGCCAGAGGCTAAAGCCAAGAAAGCACGCCATCACTACTAGCTCACCCACCACCCACCACGAAGGGTGCCACATGTCTACAACCCAGCCAGGATGGCCCCTGATAAGTGCAAGCAGGCCCGCCTCCAATGAAGCATGCGCCTCTGGCGACCAGAAGATCATCTGCCCCTGCTGGAACAGACCCCCTCCTCCCCAACCTTGCCAATACGGCAGATAGGTAAGCCCCAGCGCAAAAAGGCTCAGCACACACAACAGAGTCCACTGCCCAAGATGTCGCCAGCGCGAGGCATGCCATAGCGCGTTCTCCCGGATAAAGAAGCCTGCACAGAGCGGGAGCAGTACGACACAGGGGGGATACATCAGCATTGCCAGCAGTAGAAAGAGCCAGCCAACCAGCAAAGCCCCGCGCAACCAGCACCAGAGCACGACGCATAGCAGGCAAATTACCACGATCTCCACATGCATCTGCGCGATACCCAGTGCCAATACCAGGGGATTCCAGGCATATAGTAGCACGGCCGAAATCCGCCATTCTGGCTTCAGGTGCTTCGTCAACTGCCAGAGCAGAGCTATCGTCAAGAAGTAAGCCACGCTCCCAAGCAAGCGCAAACCCAGCACCTGCCATCCCACATGCTCCCGCGCCACCAGTGTGAGTAGTAAATTTATATCTAGCCATGCCGGGCCATACGCCGCGGCAGGGGTGAGATGCCCCCTAGTGCCATGACAGCCACATCTTGAGGAAACATCTGTGGACTCACAAGATAAGGATTTACCGCGTAGAGAACTATCAAGCGCCCATATAAACTTGAATGCAAGATATCACTGGCCAGGAGGCTACTGCCCAGCGGTGCAAAGAGCATCAGCACGACAAAGAGGGCAGCCCAACCAACGATGCTACCAAGCAGAATACCTTGAGCAGCACGATCCTGGTAGCGTGCCGCTCGCACGCCCCAACGCCAGAGCAGCGCCTGTACCAGCAGTGCGAGCAAGAACATCAGCCCCTGCCACCAGCCAGCATCTAGTGGGAGCTTCTCCTCCAAAAGGTGATAGATGCCAGACAGCCAGGGCCAGAGCGTAGCCAGGCTAGCCTGCATAGGCGCAAAGCCCAGACGAAGCCAGGATGGGTAGAGCGCGACCAGGCAGAGGCCCAATCCAGCACCCAGGCCATACAAGCTCAAAAGCCAGCGCCCAAAGCCAGGAGGACGCTCTCCCTTTAGCAGAGCCTGAGCATACCTGCGCATACGCGTTATACCAGGAGTAGTAGGCAACGACTCAATAAACTCACGCTCTTGTGTATAAGTTGAAGTCATCCCTCTATGGGGCGCTCGCTGTGACATAGTCAATCCTTACCATATGCAAAGTACTGATCAGAGCACACAAACCCAAAACATGAATTTGGCGTACATTGGAAATAAACGCCAAAAACTCCCCACTTTTCTTTCCGCTTTGCCAGATTTGGGGTGTATAAAAAGAATAGGTAGATACAAAGAGTCACTTGCCCGACTCTATTGTCAGTTAGAATGAACAATGTTATAATAGCGTGGTACTGATGCCCACAATAGCCGCTGCTGGTACCTGTTACCTACAGATACCCGTCTTGATGGCAGTGGATGTCGCTCCCACGCTTGAGCGTGGGACAATTTGTTATAAGCCGCCAATTCGTGCGCGGCATCTGTCATTTGCATCGTTCAACTGGAATTGATGCTCCACCTAGCCCTGGCAGAAAAAATACCTGACCAGGGTCGAACCCACAGGAAGGAGGGGGCTTCGTGAGAAGAGATTATGAACTGGCTTTCATTCTCAACCCCGAAGTCAGCGAAGAGGAGACACGCGCCATTCTGGATCGTGTCGAACAGATCGTCGCAAATTATGGCGGTCAGATTGTAAAGGTGAATAATTGGGGACGTCGGCGTCTCGCTTACCCTATCGAGCGACACCGCGACGGCATTTATGTATTCATTGATATGATCCTGACCCCGGAGACGGTAGCCGAAATCGAGCGTACGCTCAAGGTTTCGGAGTCTGTCCTTCGTTATATGACCAAGAAACGTGACCCCAAAGCAGTGCAGAAGGAGCGCGAGGATCGTGAGGCCCGCGAGGCACGTGCAGCCGAGGCTGCCGCCGCAGCAGCAGCTGCTCCCGCCAGCGAGGGTGAGGCGCCGACCAGCGAGCAGGAGACCCCCGAGGTCGCTACTGCCGAGGCCAGCACCGAGAGCAGCCCCGCTACTGCATCCGAGGAGGGACCCGTCCCCCCAGCTCTGAGGAGTCTGTTGAGGCTTAGTTGTCACATGTCAGGGCATGTTCGTTCTAACTCTCAATCATAGGTCAGGGCAGTTTTACGGGCGAAAGGATTTGTTTGAGACATGAACAAAATTTTGTTGATTGGTAACCTGGGTCGCGACCCGGAGATGAGCTACCTTCAAGATGGCACCGCTATCACCAAGTTCAGCCTGGCGGTCAGTCGTCCCGCGCGCAGTAGCGGCGGTGAACGTGAGCGCGAAACTGACTGGTATAATGTTACTGCTTGGCGTCAACTCGCTGAACGTTGCAGCCAATACCTTCATAAAGGCTCTAAAGTCTATGTTGAGGGTCGTCTTGTCCAGCGTAAATACATGGACAAGTCCGGCGTTGAGCGCGTGTCTATCGATGTTACATTAACAGACATGGAGATGCTCACACCCAAAAATCAACAGCCCGAGGGTGCCCCTGCTAGCGTTGGCGGAGGAAACTTCGACGACGACCTGGGAGACTTAGGCGATCATCCCTTCTAGTCAGATAGAAGGAGACTGTCAGTGCAGAGACGTACTGATTCTACCTCCGCCCCTCGCCCACGACGCGAGGGCGGACGCGGAGAGCGTGGCTCTCGCCGCAAAATTTGCCAGTTCTGCCACGATCATGTTCGTGAAATCGACTATAAAGATGCCAGCCGCTTCATGAAGCGCTACATCTCGGATCGTGGTAAGATCGAGCCGCGCCGCAAAACCGGCACCTGCGCCAAGCATCAGCGCGGTTTGAGCACAGCGATCAAGCAGGCCCGCTATATGGCCCTGCTTCCTTATACCGCCGAGCACATTCGCGGAATGTAAACAGTGGTAGCCATTTGGGCCTTTCCTCTTGCAGGAGAGGCCCATGTGTAAATTTCCAACTTCATCCCTTACTCCCAGTTCTCCCTCGTAGTTCAGTTCTGGATATCCGCTGGATTTCCTCACTGGAGGTTTTGATGAACAGTCAAACAGCGCGTCGCCCCGAGAAAACAAAAAACACGCGCCCTGCAAGAAGCCGCAAATACGCGAAACAGACAGCTCATGTCGAGGCCCGGCGCGATAGAACACCCTTAATTTTTGGTTGGGGAGGCCACCTTTCTCGCACCGAAAAAACACGCCTACAACGTCGTGCTATTTGGGTCCTTGCCGCTCTCATCGCCCTCACCATCGTGGGCACAGTCGTCTTTTCATGGGTCAATATCAACGTTATCATTCCTAATCACACCATCACCTCCGTTAATGGTGAGAATATCCCGCTGGCGAACTTCCGCAAGATGGCCGCACTTCAGGCCCAGATGCGCCTGAATAGCATCAATAATCTCACCAAACAGAGCGATTCCCTCACCAAGCAATCATCACAACTGCAAAAGACCATCGACTCGACCAATAAGCAGATCGATGACCTGAATAAGCAGATCAAGGCCCTGCCCGCCGGCCAGAAGGACCAGCATGATGCCCTGACCAAACAGGTCACCGACGCTCAGGCCAAGGTGAAGGATACACAGACAAAAAAAGATACTCTGGATGCCCAGTCCAACGATATCCTGCAAAACCAGATTCCCAACGCGAAGCAACTCTATACCCAGTCGCAGGTTGCCAATGATAGCTCCGACTGGCTCCAGCAAGACGCCATGATTCGCCAGTGGGAGGCCAACCAGGGCGCGAATGTACGCACCCAGATCGATCCAGCGCCCAATACCATTACTCAGTCTTTCAATGCCTTCAAGGCCGATACCGCGTCTTCCAATGGCGGCTACTCCCAATTCCTGAGCAGCGACAATGTCAGCGATCAGGATATCCACGATATGATCACCATCAAGGTCCGCCGCGATAATATGCAGAAATACCTGGCCGGACAGTACACCACTCCCGCCTACCAGGTCCAGGCACGTGGTATGACCCTGGATACCCAGGCCGATGCTCAGAAGGCTCTCGACCGCCTGCATAAGGGCGATGATTTCGCAAAAGTGGCGAAAGATATGTCCAAGGACGTTAACACCAATACCAAAGGTGGCGACTTCGGCTGGCTGGTCAACGGCCAGTACTCACTAGACTACGCACAAAAAGTCGGGGGCGTCGTCGATAACTGGCTCTTCGCTTCACAGCGCAAAGTCAATGAGCTCAGTCCTATCATCTCCGATGCGGGCGCCTTCCACATCGTGCAGATTACAGGCATCCAGCAGTCACGCGCCGTCGATAGCGCCAAGCTGCAATCGCTCAAGGGCAGCGCCTTAGACCTCTGGCTTGTGAAGCAGAAAGCGCTTCTCGGCTCGAAGATTACGGCCACCGATATCGATACGATTCTCGATGCGTCGAATCTGCCCTCTAGCGTTCCTGTTTCTCCGCCTGCACAGCAGAACCAGAACGGTTCAGGCACTGGCCTGCCTGGGCAGGATCCCACAAGCGGCCAATAGTTTTATACACTGTTCTCGCGCTCGTGCAGGCGCTCATAGCGCACCCGCACGAGCCTGGGTCGACCAGACACCATGGATGGTCGACCCTTCGCGCTATCTAAGCCAGTTGAGGATGAGCTTTTCACTATGACCAGCTTTGCACCCGCTACAACCCAACAGAGAGATCCCCTCCCCCAGGAGCTTCTACGGACCGAACCCATTGAAGATCTCCTGGAGACAGCCTCGCTCTATCTTCATATCCCCTTTTGCCATACACGCTGCTACTACTGCGACTTTAATACCTACGCCGGTATCCTCCCCCTGCGCGAACCTTATGTGCGGGCACTCCTGCACGAAATAGAACTGGCGGGTCTGCAAGCAAGACATCCTGATGGCACTCCACGTCGCTCACGCACCATCTTCTTTGGCGGAGGCACCCCCAGCTTATTAACTGTCGCTCAGATTACACGCCTGCTCGACACCTGCCGCCAGGCTTTCGCGCTTGACCCAGAGGCAGAGATCACACTGGAGGCCAATCCAGGTACCCTCTCCCAGGAGCAACTCGTCGGCATCCGCGAGGCGGGCATCAATCGACTAAGCATGGGCGCCCAGAGCTATGACGCCGCGCTCTTGCAGAAGCTGGGACGCATCCATAATCCAGATGAGATTACCCAGGCCGTCCAGTTCGCGCGCGCCGCGGGCTTTACCTCCATCAACCTGGACTTTATGTTCGGCCTGCCCGACCAGACTATGCAACACTGGCGCGAAACGCTTGACCGCGCCCTCGACCTGCATCCAGAGCATTTCTCCCTCTACTCGCTTATCATCGAAGAGGGCACCCCCTTCCACCAGTGGGTCGCGGAGAAACGCATCACCCCGGGCGACGAAGACCTGTGCGCGGACATGTATGAATACGCCGACGAGCGCCTGCGTGCCGCGGGCTATATCAACTACGAAATCTCTAACTGGGCGCTCCCTGGTCACCATAGCCGCCATAACCTGACCTACTGGCAGAATCTGCCCTACATCGGCATGGGCGCTGGCGCCTCTTCCTTCTTTGGCAAGAAACGCTACACCGACGAGCGCGATCCGCAGGCATATATCAAAAGGCTCAAGCGTGATGAGATCCCCGTCATAGAGAGCGAGAGCGAGGAGGTGGACCAGGCTCAGGCGATGTCTGAAACAGCCTTCCTGGGGCTGCGCACCGCGATGGGCCTGCACCTGCCCACCTTTGAACGCCGCTTCGCCCAGCCTTTCGCCCAGTTCGTGGGGGATCGCCTGCACATTGTCGACGAGGCGGGACTACTGGAACAGGTAGGCGACTGGCTGCGCCTGAGCCAGCGCGGACGCCTCCTTGGCAACGAGGTCTTTCTCCGCCTGCTGCCAGACTAACTGAAAGGGAGGCGACACTATGGCATCATCGGCAAATTTTTCCTCTTCCACCTGGGATGTCTTTCCCCAGCTAAGCGCCGAACAATTTAAACAACTCGGCACACGTACACAGTATGAACGCATTCGCGCTCAACTGCTCTATAATCGCGGAATAGAAGAAACATCCAGAATGCGCTCCTTCCTGGAGGCCCGCTATGAGAACCTGCTCGATCCTAGCAAGCTGATCGACATGGACCGGGCTGTAACACGTATTCAGCAGGCCCTGGCGGAGCGCGAGCATATCACGGTCTATGGCGACTACGACGCCGATGGCGTAACCTCCTCAGCGCTCCTCTACCGCGCACTGCGCACTCTCAAACATCCTGAGGCGCCACTCAGCTTTCATATTCCTCACCGCCTCAATGATGGCTGTGGACTCAACCTCCACGCCCTGGATATGCTTAAAGCACGCGGCACCACGCTTATCATTACTACCGATTGCGCCAGCTCGGATGTAGAGCAAGTGGAGTATGCGCGCACGCTGGGCATCGATGTCATTATTACCGATCACCACCGCCCACCCGAAGAATTGCCTCGCGCCTATGCCATGGTCAATCCCTGGCGCCCAGACTGCGAATACGGCGAGCGTTACCTCTGCGGGGCTGGGATAGCCTTCAAACTAGTACAGGCCCTCTACCGGGCATATAGGCGCCCTGTAGAGGATGCGCAAGACCTGCTTGACCTTGTCGCAATTGGTACCGTCGCCGACATCGCTCCCTTGCTCGGCGAGAATCATACCCTCACACGCCTGGGCCTGCGCAAACTCAATCGTACTCAGAAGCCCGGCCTGCTCGAACTGGTCCGGCGCTCTACACTCCAGATGGGGCATATTCGCGAGCGCGATATTGCCTTCGCCATCGCGCCACGCATCAACGCCGCCGGGCGCATGAAAGAGGCCAGCATCGCCTTTGATCTCCTCACGACCGACGATACACACGAGGCCACACGCATCGCCGCTGAACTGGACAGTCTGAATCAAGGGCGCCAGCAAGAGACCGAGGAGCTGATGCGAAACGTGCGTACCCAGGCCCAGACCCAATCCGAGCTTCCCGTGATCCTGGTGCGAGGCGAGGACTGGCACGAAGGCATCATTGGCCTGGTGGCAGGCAAACTCGCCGAAGAGGTACAGAAACCCGTCCTGGTCTTGAGCGATAATCACGCGACCAGTCTCAGCCGTGGCTCAGCCCGCAGCCCTAAAGATTTCAATATCATCGAGGCCCTGCGCGGCTTCGATGGCACCTTTGAGCGCTATGGCGGCCATGCCCAGGCCGCGGGCTTCACCCTCCAGCAGGCTTCTATTGAGAAGCTACACCAGCACCTGATCGCCTGGAAGGAGAATGGTGGAGCAAGCGTTCCCGCGCAGATTGAGGGCACTCAACTCCCCGATCAAACTGGCCTGGTTGTGGAGAGTACCCAGGAGAGCGAGGAGATTCCACTCCCACCCCGTATGATCGACCTGGAGTTCAACCACCTGCATCTCCAGGACCTCAATCACGAGTTGTATAAAGAGATTCATCAACTGGCCCCCTTCGGCGCGGGCAATCCCGAGCCAGTCTTCAAGATGAAGCACCTGACCATTAAAAGCAAGTGGCTCTCGGGGCGCGAGAAGCAGAATTTGAGCCTGCGCCTGGAGCAAAAAGGCGCTCGCATACAACTACAAGGCACTTTTGTACGCGGTGCCGTGCATTTCGAGAGCCTGCGCGAGGTCACCCAGGTCAACATCATCTTCCACCTGGAGGTCTACGAGGACAGCATTGGCCCCAGCACACGCCTCAAATTACTCGACATCGAACCCCTGTAGAGACAAAAGAAAAGAGGGCGGCGGAACTTGTTCCGTCGCCCTCTTTTCTTTTGTCTTCAACCTCTGAGATCAGGGATAAACGCCGCGAATCTCGGTCGCTTCAGCGACACGCGCAACAGCCAGTAGATAGGCCCCCATACGCATATTCACCTCTTGCTCATCGGCTTTAGCTTTGACCGCCTTGTACGAGCGCTTCATAATCATCTCCAGGCGATTGTTGATTTCGTCCTCCGCCCAGAAGAAACGCTGCAAGTCCTGTACCCATTCAAAGTAACTAACCGTCACACCGCCCGCGTTCGCTAGAATATCAGGGATGAGCGTGACTCCCATATCATTGAGGATCGCATCCGCCTCATTGGTGGTAGGACCATTGGCGGCCTCAACGATCAGGCGCGCCTTAATGCGAGGAGCGTTGCGCTCAGTAAGCTGATTCTCTAGTGCCGCGGGAATAAGGATGTCGCAGGGCAGCTCCAGCAACTCAGTATTGCTTACGGCGTCGGCCTCGGCATAGCCCTTCAAGCTACCATTGCGGCGTGAGTGGCGCATCGCCGCCGGAACATTAATGCCATTGGGGTTATACAGTCCACCAGAGATATCGCTGATACCAACCACCTTACAGCCCATCTCATGCAACAGGCGCGCGGCGATACCACCAACGTTACCAAAGCCCTGCACGACGACTGAGCAATTTTCTGGCTGCCAACCTTTATCACGAATGGCCTCGCGTGTCACCACCTGTACACCACGCGCCGTGGCCTCCAGGCGTCCCTCGCTCCCACCAATCGCCAGAGGCTTACCGGTCGTTACCGCTGGAACCGAGTAGCCACGGTGCATGGAATAGGTGTCCATAATCCAGCCCATAATCTGGGGATTAGTATTCATATCTGGCGCGGGAATATCGCTATCGGGGCCTATCAGGAGCGAGATCTCAGTTGTATAGCGTCGTGTCATGCGCTCAAGCTCGGCGCTCGACATCAAGTGGGGGTCGCAGATGACTCCACCCTTCGCACCACCAAAGGGAATATCGACGACCGCGCACTTCCAGGTCATCCACATAGCCAGGGCACGCACCTCGTCGAGGGAGACCGCCGGACTATAGCGAATACCGCCTTTGGCCGGTCCACGGTTAATATTATGCTGAACGCGATAACCGGTAAACATCTCAACATCACCGTTATCCATGCGTACAGGAAAATTTACAATCAGTTCACGCTTGGGCTTGCGTAAAATAGCGCGCATAGCCTGCGAAAGTCCCAGACGCTCCGCCGCCTCATCAAACTGATGAACTGCTACATCGTATGGATTGACCATCTCAATAACCATAACGTTTAGATCCTCCTTGGTATGAGTCGATCATTCGACTGTGTTGCGTCATCGCATGTGAAGCATCTTTGCTTCGAAAAGAGAAAAGATACCTGACACACATTGTAATAAATCATAGAAGTGAAACCTATGAATATTTAAGCCTTTATCTCTTTAAAGGGTTATTAGAAAGTCCGCCCATTGCTGGCCGGGAAAATGTGCATGTGAATATGCCCTCAGTATAGCACCAGTCAATGCGACCTTCAAGAAAAAAGGCCATCAATCCTACAATATATTGCAGAGTTCACCTGGCCTCTAGCGAGCTTCCAAGCCCACTTTAGAAACAAGAAGAGAGTTATGGGTGTGGTGGGCGCAGGCGACCTGCACCCACCACACCCATAACTCTCTTCTCTATTTCTGCGTCAGGTAGACATTGGACCAGTTACCAAAGTACAGGCCGTTCGCATTCAGGGTTACGCCGTGCAAGGTTGGTGGGATAATCGCGGCCAGCGAGGCATGATCCAGGGGCAGCCAGCCAACATCGGTAATCGCGATCTGCTCCGCTTTGTTGTAGAGAGAGATACGCTCATCCCCCGTCTTGGTCTCAGCGGTCTGCACCGTGGCGTCAAATTCAGTGTTCTTCCACTGGCCATTGTTATTGGCCGCCGACGACAACAGGTTCAGATACAGCCAGTCATAAGGATCGGGGAAATCTGCGCCCCACTGGGTAAAGCCAAACTGGATCTGCTTCTTCGCCGTCTCATCATTATAGGCCGTGACCTCGACCGAGCGCAGTTTTACCTGGATGCCAAGCGCGCTCTGCCACATATTTTGCAGCGCCGCAGCCTCAGCCGAAGACACCTGCGAATTGGGGTAAGAGAACGTAATCGTCGGAACCTTCGTAATATCAGGATACACCGACTGGATCAGGGATTTAGCCTTATTTGGATCGAAGGGAATGCCCGCATAATCCGGCTGGTAGCTAGGCATCCCAGGAGGGATAATGGTCGGCGCAGCTAGCGCTGCATTTTTGAGTACGTTATTAACCAGTTTCGTCTTATCAATCGCATACGCAAAGGCCTGGCGCACCTCGGGACGATCAAATGGCGGCTTGGTATTATCAAAGAAGAGCAGGTCAGTCTGTAAACGCGACTGACTGCGGAAACCAGAGATACCGCGCGCAGTTATCTGATCCTGTGGCGACACTTTCCAGATAAAGCTATACTGCCCAGCTCGATAGGCTTTAAAAGCGGTCGAGGCGTCATTGACAAAATACATCTCGACCTGTTGCAGACGCGTCTTCTTGCCATAGTAATACTTGTTTGGCACAAAGACCATTTTGACATTGTGATCCCAGCTCTGCGCGATGAAGGGACCCGCGCCTATTCCCTCGCCCAGGGCTTTCTGCGGCCAGCTTTTCTCACCATACTTCTCAATCACCTTCTGGTTAAGCGGAGCAAAGAGGGAATTAGTAAGTGCCGAGAGAAAATAGGGCGAGGCCGTCTTTAGTGAAACCTGTAGGGTATGATCATCCAGCGCCTTCAGGCCGCTAAGCGTCTTCGTCTTACCACTGGCCACTTCATCAGAGCCAATGATCTGGTCTTCAAAGGTACTGGCAATGGGAGAGGCAATCTCTGGTAGCAGCGCACGCGTCCAGGTATAGATATAGGACTGCGCGGTTACAGGCGTACCATCGGAGAAACGAACGTCATCGTGAATCTTGAATGTATAGGTCTTCCCATCATCGGACGCCTGCCAGGTTGCCTGGTCTGGCACCACATTCAAATTCGCGTCCAGAGCCACCAGGCCACTAAAGATCATTGAAATGACCTGGCCCGTATTCTCATCTGGACCCTGCGCTGGATCGAGCGAGGCAGCATCCTCTGTACCAACATTAGGGAATTTAAGGACCTGTGCCACAGACTGGCTCGGCGTACCATTTCCCGGTGATTTTGATGAATTTCCATTGCTACATGCAACGAGAATAAGTAGTAGAGTGCAAAGCAGCAGCAAGAGGGTTCCGACTCCCTGCCTCCCCCTTCGTGACGCCACCTGATTATGGGCACCAGGAGAAAGGCTCATTTGAGAGAGCGTGCGATGATGCATCCAGGCTCCTCACTTTCTTAAGCCACAAAATGTACTCGCCTTCGCGAGCCTACGTCTATTACAACATTACAGGTAATGATTGTTCTTCGCCATAAAGCAAAATACTACTTCTCCGAAACCCTGAGCGCGCTTGTCCCCGAATGGGGGAAGCGCTAGTCACGCCAGTGACGTTGGGTTTCGGAATAAGAATAACTGAGCATACTCCAACCCCCATAGTATAGCGAACTAAACCCAAATCCAAAAGCCCCATCTGTAATCAAAAGTCACGCTCCATACCACCTATCCACGTAGTTGAGTATATATGTGGGTGTGTTTGGCAGGCGTGCGCCTGCCAAACACACCCACATATATACTCAACTACCCCTCATAGACAAACCTCAAGTGGGGGTCTATAATGAACATAGGAACGTGGAAAGAGTTAGCGTTCAGCGTTGAACAAGAGGTTTTTCTATGCATATTCGTGTTATAGGTGCGCCAATCGATCTTGGTGCAGACCGTCGTGGCGTCGATATCGGCCCCAGCGCCATCCGCTATGCGGGGCTTCACGACCACCTACGCGCACTTGGACATACAGTCTCTGACTTTGGAAATATACATGTTCCCCAGCCTGAAAGCAGGCCCATTGGGAGCCCCAAACTCAAATACCTCGACCCCATCGTCGAAGTCTCTGAGGAACTGGCAAACGTTGTCACTGACGCCCTCCAATCCGACCAGTTTCCGCTCATCCTGGGCGGTGATCATAGTATGGCCCTGGGTTCAATCAGCGGCGTAGCCAATGTACACAAAAACCTGGGCATCATCTGGGTGGATGCACACGGCGACTTTAATATTGAAGAGACAAGCCCATCCGGCAATATCCATGGCATGATCCTCGCGGCCCTGGTCGGCCAGGGAAACTCCAGGCTCACCCATATCGGTGGCTGGGCGCCCAAGCTCAATCCAGAGAACATTGTGATCGTAGGCGCTCGTGACCTCGATCCAGGCGAACAAGATCTTCTGCGCAAGCATCGCGTCCATGTCTACACCATGTCAGATGTCGACCGCTATGGCATGTCCAATATTATGAGCCAGGCCATCGAAATTGCGGGCCGCCAGGATCAACCCATTCACTTGAGCCTGGATATGGATTCGCTTGACCCACGCGAGGCTCCAGGCGTTGGGACTCCGGTCCGTGGTGGTCTCAGCTATCGCGAAGCCCACCTGGCAATGGAAATGGTCTCAGACTCCAAACACATGGTCTCTATGGACGTCGTAGAAGTCAACTCCATTCTCGACCGGGAGAACGCGACGGCCCTCCTGGCCGTTGAGCTTATCCTCTCGGCCCTGGGCAAAAAGATCCTATAATCCTGGGACAATGTTGTCCTGAGCCTTGTTTCTGGAGTATCGTATAACTACTACAATTCATTTCACCAATCATTCCAGAAAAGGAGGGAAGATAGGGAGCAACGAGGCTTCTTATCAGTACCACGCCATGAACGCCAAAGAATTGTTTATGAATGGGGAATTTATCCCCGCCGACAAAGGTATTATCTCCGTACGTACTCACGGCTTCGCGTATGGCACCGGGTGCTTTGAGGGCATCCGTGGCTACTGGAACGAAGAGGAGCAGCAGCTCTATCTCTTCCGCCTGCGCGAGCACTATGAGCGCCTGCTCCGCTCCTGCAAGATCTTAAGCATGTCTCTCCCCTATAGTGTTGAGCAATTGATCGAGCAGAGCACGGAACTGGTACGCCGCAACGGCCAGCATGAGGACGTCTATCTACGCCCCGTCGCCTATAAGGGTGATGAAATCATCGGCGTCAAGCTGCATGACCTGCGCGACGACTACATCCTCACCTCCGAGCCTCTGGGCAACTACGTCGAGATCACGGGTCTGCGCTGTGGAGTCTCCTCCTGGCGCCGTATCGATGACAACGCCATGCCCGCGCGCGCCAAAATCTGCGGCAGCTACGTCAACGCGGCCTTCGCCAAGACCGAGGCGCTCCAGAACGGCTTCGATGAAGCCATCATGCTCACACATGAGGGCAACGTCTCTGAGGGCAGCGCCGAGAACATCTTCCTCTACACCAATGGCGAGCTCGTCACCCCGGCTCCAACCGAGAACATTCTCCTGGGTATCACCCGCGACACTGTCATCAAAATCGCGGAGCGCGAGCTTGGCATCCCCACACGCGAGCGCCCGGTGGATCGCACAGAACTTTACCTCGCCGACGAAATCCTCCTCTGTGGCACAGGCGCGCAGATCGCCCCCGTCATCGAGGTCGACCGTCGCCCGGTTGGCAGCGGCAAAGTAGGCCCTGTTGTACGCAGATTGCAGGAGCTCTACTTCGATATCGTGCGCGGCAAACACCCTGAATATAGCGCCCAGTGGTGTACCCCTGTCTACAAAAAATAGAGTCTTTTACGGCCCTTAAAAGGCCATTAGTTAAAGAGAGAAGCGGGGAAGTTGTAGGTCAGCCTACAACTTCCCCGCTTCTCTCTTTAACTAATGGCTCCCCACCACCATACCTCTTTATTAAGGCTGCGCACAAAGAACCACGAAAACAGGTAACAAAAGACCCCTGCCAGAAGAGTTCCGGCAGGGGTTGAAATCTTGGGTTCCAACAGGACCACCAAAGACGCTTGTTTCGCGGGGGAAACTAACGCTTTGTGTACTGTGGGGCCTTGCGGGCGCGCTTGAGGCCTGGTTTTTTGCGCTCTTTCATGCGTGGATCGCGGGTCAAGAAACCAGCTTTACGCATGGCGGGCTTATTCTCGCCATCCTGGCGAACCAGGGCGCGAGCCAGGGCATGGCGGATCGCGCCAGCCTGACCAGCTGTGCCACCGCCGACTACACGCACGGTAATGGTGTAGTTGCCGATGTTCAGCTCGCGGACGGGCGAGATGATCGTCGAGACATGTGTCTCACGCTTGCCAAAGTAGTCAAAAGCAGGTTTGCCGTTGATTGTAATGCTACCATCACCGTTGGGGTAGAGGCGCACGCGAGCAACCGCCGTCTTGCGCCGACCCATGCCGTAATAGTACTCACCTTTAGGTGTTTCAGCCAAGGTAGGATCTCCTCTTCTTTACTTCTCAGCGGCGGGCTGCTTCAACAGAGCTTCCGCCCCCGCCCAGACCACGGGTTTCTGGGCCTCATGTGGATGTGTTGAGCCAGCATAAATCTTCAGGTTCTTCATCACCTTCGCACCGAGGCGGTTGTGCATAACCATGCCACGGATCGCGTGCTCAAGAGCGCGCTCGGGATGTTTGCCCTCGACTACCTGGCGCAGCGTCTGCTGCTTCAAGCCACCAGGATACTGTGAGTGGCGATAGTAGACCTTCTGATCCAGGCGCTTGCCCGTGACCGCGATCTTATCGGCATTGATGACGATAACACAGTCGCCAGTGTTAAGATTCGGTGTGAAGGTAGGTTTATGCTTACCGCGCAAGATCTGCGCGATCTGCGATGCCAGACGACCCAATACCTGTCCCTCGGCATCGATAACATACCATGTGGGTTGCAGATCAGCGGCCTTGGCGCTATATGTCTTATTCATTGTCCATTTATCTCCTTATACGAAAACCAACGCCGCTCTCGCGGCTAGCGCTCACGCGCTCAGGTTTTCGGAGAGGCACTTACTCCAAATTTTTCAGGATACTCAACCCGTACCAGACACAGCCCAAGCGATGGGGCCGCTGAACCAGGGTGCGTTTTCTCCGCCCGCTGCACAATCTCGGCAAACTCCGCAACACTTAGGCGTTGCTGTCCTACCAACAGGAGTGTGCCAACCATCCTGCGTACCTGCCCCGTGAGAAAGGCATCAGCAGTAAAGTCACAATAGATGAGTTCTGCTTGCTGATGATCACGCAAACAGCGGGCCTCTAACATTGTACGAATACAGTGATGTGGTCCTGGCTTGAGTGGATTGGAGTCGTCGGGACTATGTCCAAACGCTCCAAAATCCTTCCGACCCAGTAAATAGCGACACGCATTATCCATCAGGGTTACGTCTAACTCGCGTGAACAGTGATAGGCATAGCGCGCGCGCAGGGCCGTGGGAAAGCGCTCATTCCAGATCGTATAGCGATACGAACGGCTCTGCGCGCTAAAGCGAGCATGAAAGCCTTCCGGCATCTCTTTCGCCCAGCGGACCACGACAGTACTGGGTAGAACGGCATTCAGTGCTCGCCGCCAGACCTCAACGGTCAGACGCGACTCCGTACGGAAGTGGATAACCTGACCACTGGCATGAACGCCAGCATCGGTCCGACCCGCTCCCATTACCGTGGTTTGTACGCCACTGATCTGCGTTACCGCAGCTTCCAGTGTTCCTTGCACCGTCGGACCATGGCTCGCGCGTTGCCGCTGAAAACCATGGTAGTCAGTGCCATCATACTCAATACCGCACGCAATAATCATACATTTTCAAAAGTACAGCTTTTTCGTACATTCCGTACGCTTCTTGACTAGAGTGAAAGCGACTTTCTCCGCACCTGGTACGCCCTTGCTGATCGAGCCTGCGCCGACGACCCATCATGAATAATCTCATGAAAAAGCTACGAACGCTCTGTCGTAGCGCTGTCGCCCCTACGCTGTGTGTAGGCTCTCCGGGTTATACCAGGGCAATCTGCGCAATTTCCGCTGCATCACCCTTACGCCGTCCCAGCTTGGTAATGCGCGTGTAGCCACCCGGGCGTCCGACATAGCGAGGAGCAAGCTCGTCGAACATCTTCTTCACGACCAGCTCATCAGGGAGCGCGCTCAGGATCTGGCGGCGAGCGTGAAGCTCGATCACCATTGCCTCGTAGGCAGTCGCCAGAGCCTTCTCCGCCTCAGACTCGTTCGAGATGATCTTCAGCAACTCTTCACGGCGAGCCTTGTGCTTATCCTCCAGGAACTTGCGGCCCTTATCGGTCAGAGGAGCCTTCTGCTGCTTGGCGCGCTCTTCGTTGTTCCCGATAGTCGCCTTCAGTGAGAAGCGGCCTCGGCGCGCAAACGCCAGGATCTGCTCGGCCTTCTCGGTATCGCTGACCACCTTAGCCAGGTGCTCACGAGCAGCCAGGCGGCCCTTGACAGCCGTGCTAATCAGCTTCTCTGCTTCGCCGCGAATAGCTTCTACACGCGAGGTAGTTGTATTAATACGGTCATACCGGATCAGGCCTGCCATCAGGTTACGGCGCGCAGAACGACGGCGCGGCTCAGGCATGTTCATCCGGTTTCCGGCAATTCGGTGCCTCAACTCATTCCTCCATTTCGTGGTCGCCGTCTACGTCGGCTCCAACCGCGCTTGTGCGCGGATTAGGCAAGAAGTTACGCGCTAGCAAGCGCTCACGCAGCTCTTGCAGGCTCTTCTCACCAAAGTTGCGTACGCCAAGAAGATCTTCCTCATTCATCGAGAGCACCTGACCTACCTTCGTAATATTGCTACGCTTCAGGCAGTTATAGGCACGTACCGAGAGATCGAGTTCCTCAATCGGCGTGTCGTAGATCTTTTGTGGGATGGGCAGGCTGCTCAGCGGAGCCTTTTCTGGCTCGGGCAGAGAGGCGCGATAGTTGGCAAGCAACGTAAAGTGCCTTACCAGGACATCAGCGCTCTGGCGCAAGGCCTCATCCGGTGTAATAGTTCCGTCGGTCGTGACCTCAAGAACGATCTTATCGTAGTTTGTCATCTGGCCAACACGAGTGTGCTCAACCGTGTAATTGACCTTTTGTACTGGTGTGTAGATGGCATCGACGGGGATCACACCAATGGGTTGATCCTCCTTCGAGTCAGCAGGCACGTAGCTGCGACCAGTCTCCACCACCAGTTCCATGTCTAGATGAGCATTATCGTTATCCAGAGATGCGATATGCAACTCCGGGTTCACGATCTCCACCGTGCTCGGTGCGACGATATCCGCCGCCGTGACCTCGCGCTCGCCATTGACCTCCAGGCGCATCGTAACGGGATGCTCGGAGAAACTGCGCAAGCGCAACTTCTTGATATTCAAGACAATATCGGTCACGTCCTCCAACACACCGGGGACATCCTGAAACTCATGCTGCACGCCCTCGATCCGAATAGAGGTCACGGCTGCACCAGGCAGCGATGACAGCAATACACGCCGAAGCGCGTTGCCCAGGGTCTGGCCGTACCCCGCCTCTAACGGCTCAATGTCGTAACTCGCATAATTCCCTTGTGTCTTGGTGTTCTTTATACGAGGCAGAGTAATATCTAGCAAGGTTCAAACCTGCCTTTCTTTTTCTACCACTATCCATCCGCAAGCGTGCTCTCTCTCCCAGGTTTGCTGCATTACCGCAGCCTTAGGAGCACGCACTGGAAGAGGGAGACGCCACGAATGGCGGTAGTCCAAGAGTGCTATGCCCCCAAGCGGCTCCATATAAGGAGCTACGCCCAGGGATCGACCCACCGCAACTCAACGTGTTATCGCTGATAGTACTCGACGACCATCTGCTCATCGAAGGGCAGCTCGAGATCTGTTCGTGAAGGTAACGTCAGAACACGACCAGACATCGCATCCACATCCAGGCGCAGCCAGGTTGGAATACCCTTCTGAGACAACAGCAGCGCGCGGCTCTTGAAGTACTCAAGGCTCTTGTTGGAATCACGCACCGCGATCACGTCGTTTGGCTTGGCGATGAAGGACGGAATGTCCGTTTTGCGGCCATTGACAACGAAGTGACCATGGTTGACCAGCTGGCGAGCCTGCGCGCGCGAATCGGCAAAGCCCAGGCGGTAGACCAGGTTGTCGAGCCTCATCTCAAGGATCTGCAACAGGTTCTCGCTGGTCTTACCAGGGCGGCGGGCCGCGGCGACGAAGTGTTTGCTGAACTGGCGCTCCAACACTCCATACGTACGACGCACGCGCTGCTTCTCGCGCAACTGCTTCGCATAACCCGACTCCTTACGCGCACGGCTTGTGCCATGCTGCCCAGGGCGAGTATTGCGACCATGACGCTCAAGTGTGCACTTCTGGATACACTTGTCGCCCTTTAAGAATAGTTTTACCCCCTCACGTCTGCATAATTTGCAGACCGGGCCGGTATAACGCGCCATCTATATATCCTCCTCAAAACCCAGGCTATACACGACGCCGTTTGGGCGGGCGGCAGCCATTGTGCGGAATAGGTGTTACGTCGGTAATCGATGTGACATTGAGACCTGAGGCCTGCAATGAGCGGATGGCCGCCTCACGACCGGAGCCGGGTCCCTTCACAAACACATCGATCTGCTTAAGCCCATGATCCATGGCGCGGCGCGCCGCCGTCTCGGCAGTCACCTGCGCGGCATATGGCGTGCTCTTGCGCGAGCCTTTAAAGCCCTGCGCTCCCGCGCTACCCCAGGAGATGACATTCCCATTGGGATCAGTGAGCGTCACAATCGTGTTGTTAAACGTAGCCTGAATATGAGCTTGTCCACGCGGTATGGATTTTCTTTCACGCCGCCTGACTTTGCCAGTAGTAGCTTTCTTCTTGTCTGCCATGCTTTCTATCTCTCCCGGCGTTACTTCTTACCGGCCTTCTTCTTACCGGCAACGGTTCTCTTTGGTCCACGGCGCGTGCGCGCATTCGTACGAGTACGCTGACCATGTACAGGAAGGTTACGACGATGACGCAAGCCACGATAGCTGCCGATATCAATCAAACGCTTGATATTCGTCTGAACTTCGCGACGCAGGTCACCCTCAACCTTGTGTTCACGGTCGATGACCTCGCGCAACCGGTTTACCTCTTCTTCAGTCAGGTCCTTAACGCGGGTATCCGGATTGATTCTTGTCTTCTCCAGGATCTTCTGGCTTGTAGTAAGCCCGATACCATAGATATAGCACAGCGAGATCTCCACGCGCTTCTCGCGTGGAATGTCAACGCCAGCAATTCTAGCCATCTTTTCCTCCAGCTTCGAGTTCCCCCTTCCACTCACCCGCCACAACAAGGAACTCTCTGGACGGGAACGGAATGGAAACTCGCAACGCCATTTTAGCCTTGCTTCTGTTTATGCTTTGGATCTTTACTACAGATCACCATTACCACACGGTGACGGCGGATAATCTTACATCCGTCACAACGTGGCTTTACCGAGGCACTCACTTTCATGATTTGCTCTCCTCAAGATAGTTGAGTCTCTACTAACCTTCCAGGCACACAAAAGTACAACAGCACGCTTGTGAGCATGCCTCGACTTCCTAGACGGTGCCTGTCGCTTTCTCATACACCTGTCTGGGTCACAGGTAGCAACGGGAACAAAGAAGGATGCCTACTCCACCATCAACCCTTAACTCGCCATGTGATACGGCCTCGCTTCAGGTCATATGGGGATAGCACTACTCGTACCTTATCACCTGGAACGATACGCACGAAGTTCATTCTGATACGCCCTGAGAGGACTGCCAGGACTTCATGTTGCTCGTCTATTCTCACCTTGAACATGGCATTGGGGAGGGCCTCTAGTACAGTACCCTCGACAGCTATTTCATCTTTTGGCATAGCATCCTTTCCCTGATCATCGGGACGTTTTTCTCTCCTGCTCTCGGCTCATCACAAGGATCGTCTACGCGTGGCAGCCAGCACGCGGCAGCTCTTCTCTATAAAATGCATCTGAGAGAGAGGACGGCTATCCGCAATTACTACCTATTAGGAAACCTGAGCGCGAAGCGCTAGTCACGTGAGTGACGTTGGTTTCCGCATAAGAACTATCTGGCGGACAACGACAGATACATTTTGCTCAAGCCTCTCTACAGGTACACAAAACGGCTCCCCTTGAGGCAGCACACCTCAGTACCGCTTGTGACTCTTATCCCATTTGAGTGTATTTGCTCAGCTAAAGCTTTGTTACTCTTACAAGTACAAAAGGGCAGCAGTATGTACTGCTGCAGCCAACTACGAATTATAGCATACATTCTCCAGGAAGTCGAGAGGGCAATTCTCTGATGCCAGAATAGACCTCTCGACTTCGCCATTAGAACATTCGTAGTCGCCCGTGTCCCCACAACTCTCTTGTACCCCACTCTTCGTGTACCGACGTACAACGACGCGCGGAGTAACCAGGATAGCCCTTTGTGGGTTATCAGGCAGTACACTTTCTGCCCCCAGTCCTTCTTCCAGTAAAGAGCCGCCTTCGCAGTGAAGGCCTCACCCCTCAGGGAGAGGCTTCCTCTGTTGAGCGGCTTTCAGCTCTTCTGCCTGCGTACTCGTTTACCCAGTTTCCACCTGGCTGGCTCCAAACCGAGAGCACCACCTGGCGGCGGCGAGTACCTACCTGATCTGATCCCAGTTTAGCGCTGACCGGCGCGTTCGCTAATCACGTTGACCAGCTCCTGCTGTACACGATCAATGCTTTGATTCCCATTCACCCGAATCAACTTCTGCTGACCATCGTAGTAATCGATCAGGTGAATCGTATCATTAAAGAAGATATCCAGGCGCTTCTGTATCGCCTCCCCACGGTCATCGGAGCGCTGGTAC
This sequence comes from Ktedonobacter sp. SOSP1-85, assembly GCF_016587415.1. Classification (GTDB taxonomy): domain Bacteria; phylum Chloroflexota; class Ktedonobacteria; order Ktedonobacterales; family Ktedonobacteraceae; genus Ktedonobacter. Next base: position 2,883,985 of record NZ_BNJI01000001.1, read on the forward strand.
AGCTCGCTACCATCGATATCACAGATCCCCGCAACCTGCGGGGGGTTAGTTTCAATGTTATAGACATGCTGGTGAGCTTTGCAGATATATCTGCCCGAGAGGCGCTTGAGCAACTCGGCTCGCGGCACCTCCAGGTAGAGCGCGCAGTCAACCCGCTTGCCTACATTTGCCAATCCTTTATCTAGTGCCTGGGACTGGGCAATAGTGCGGGGGAAGCCATCCAGAATCACGCCATTCGCACAGTCCGGGGCTTGCAGGCGATCCAGCACCATGGCGATGGTCAGGTCATCGGGGACCAGGTGACCATCATCCATGTACTTTTTCGCCTTCAGCCCCAACTCCGTCTGCTGACTTATGGCGCTGCGAAACAAATCGCCACTAGCCACGTGACGAATATCGAGCGACTGCGATAGCTTCTCGGCCTGTGTTCCTTTGCCAGACCCTTGAGCACCGATCAGGATAATGTTCACGTTTTTCCTCCAGCGGAAAAATGACAGGGAGTGCGCCGCTGCACTCCCATACACACATGATAGACATTCTCCAGCACAGACCGCTCTACCGCTGCCATGTCCCTCAGTGCCTCTATGGAAGTGCAGTGAAAACAGCCACTGCGGGGCGGCACAACTCCCTTATTAAGACAGGAAACCCGAATAGTTACGCATTACCATCTGGGCCTCAAGCTGTCTCACGGTATCCAGAACGACGCCGACTACAATCAGTAGTGAAGCACTTCCAAGCAGCTGATTGCCACCAACGCTTGCAAAGAAGGGTAGAACAGCTATAATGCCCAGGAACAACGCACCTGCCAATGTAATGCGATTGAGAATCGCGAACAGGTAGTCGCTCGTAGGCTGACCGGGCCGATAGCCCGGGATGAATGCGCCCTGCTTTTGCAGGTTCTCCGGTATATTTTGCTGCTGCCACATAACGTAGGCATAGAAGTAGGTGAACGCGACGACCAGCACAAAGTAGATCGCCCAGTACCACCATAACTTCGGGTTGACCAGGTAGGTCGAAACCCATACAGCACTATCGCGCAACCAGGGTGTGGTGCTCGAGGTCAAGTATTGCGAGATGACCGACGGGAAGAGCATCATTGACTGCGCGAAGATCAGCGGGATCATACCCGCGCTATTGACCTGCATCGGAATGTAGGTTGTCTGCGCGGAACCAACCAGCATATTACGCCCGACCATACGCTTGGTTGGATACTGCACGGGTACGCGACGCTGTCCCAGATAAATGTAGACAATGCCGACAATGGTAATCAGGCCGATCAGCAGGAACACACCGATGCTGACGATGCCACTACCATTACCACCACCAGAGGTCGCGGAGACATAGCCCTGCTGGACTGTCTGACCCAGGCGGCTCACAATATTACCAAAGATGACCAGCGAAATACCATTACCGATACCGTTCTCAGTGATCAGCTCACCAATCCAGACCAGGATCATAACACCGGCGGTCAGGGTGATGAGGATTGCGAACGATTCGAGGGCGTATTTTGGATCGACCAGGCTGAAATTTGTCAATACGTGCTGATTCTGGTACAGCGCGCACTGGCCGAACGCCTGCAAGAAGGCAAGAGGAACAGCGATCATGCGAGTAATCTGGCTGGTGCGCAGGCGACCCGCCTCACCCTGCATGGCCAGGTTCTGCAAGGCCGGAATGATGGGTTGCAGCAACTGCATGACGATGGTAGCGGTGATATACGGGTAGACGCTCAGAGCCACAATGGAGAACGTCTGCAACGAACCACCAGAGAACACATCGAGTAAACCCAGGAGCTGGCCGACGTTTTTGCCGCTGTTGAAGAGACTAACCAGGGCTTTATGTTCGTCGCCTGTAAGAGGAATGGTGATGTGGGCCAGGATGCGGACCACGACCAACATTGCCAACGTAAAGAGTATTTTATTGCGTAAATCGGGAACAGTCCAAATGCTACGCAGCTTTTCCCACATGGGAGCCTCCTTCCGGCTTTCAATCCTCCCGCATTGCTATGCAAGGCTCCAAGACTCTATCTCGACTCTATCTCGACCTTATTTCTAAAATCTCTCTAAAATCTCAATATATTCTCTATATATCGGGAGACTTGCATAGATGGAGAGGAATGAAGGACAGACTCTCAAGTAACCGCTGCCACGGGGCAGGGTCGTGGGGGATTACTCCCCCGCGCCCTGCTCTGTTGCAGACTTCTCATCTTTACGACGCTTCGTCTTCTCGTACACTTTGCGCTCGATAATCTCGATACGACCACCGGCCGCCTCGATCTTCTCTTTCGCGCTCGCCGAGAATTTGTGCGCGCGGACGGTCAGCGCGCAGTCGATCTCGCCATCGCCCAGCACCTTGATCAGGCCGCGAGCCTGCGCAGGGATGAGCAACCCCTTCTCAACCATGGCCTCAGGAGTAACCTGAGTGTCGGCATTGAAATGAGCGAGATCAATAACATTAATTATAGTATAGTCGTCGCGGAAAAGGGGATTCTGATTCCCCAGACCACGAAGGAAAGGTAAGCGCTTTGAAAGGCGAGTCTGACCGCCGTTAAATGCGCGATGGACGCGCCCGCCAGTACGAGCTTTCTGACCCTTAGTACCACGACCAGCGGTCTTACCACGACCGGAGCCGTGACCGCGACCGAGGCGCTTCTCAGTCTTATGCGAACCTGGAGCAGGCTGCAAATTGGAAAGGTTAATTAGACTCACTCTGCAATCTCCTCAACCTGCACTAGATGATTGACTTTGCGAATCATGCCACGCACCGCAGGCTGGTCGTTATGCTCAACGATCTGGTGCAGCTTGCGCAGCCCTAGAGCGCGGATGGTATCTTTCTGATCCTGCGCGTAACCGATTGAACTCTTTACCCATTTTACGCGTAATTTAGTTATTCCCGTTGTTGCCATAGCTTACTCCTATCGACGGCGCTCACCGCCACCACCGCGGCGCTCACCGCCACCACCGCGGCGATCACCGCCACCACGACGATCACCGCCACCACGACGACCTGCTGCTGCGGCGCGACTCTCACGCGCCTCTTCCTCACGTGCCGCACGAGCGGCCGCAGCCTGCTCAGCCGCGGCTGCTGTCGCGGCTGCCATCTGCTCGGCGCGCTTCTTGCCAAGCAACTCAACCACGGTCTTCCCACGGCGTGCCGCCTCGGCATCGGGGGAGCGTAGTTCGCGTAGCGCCTTGACACATGCCTGAACGGTGTTTGCCTTGTTAGTGCTTCCCAGCGTCTTGGTCAGGATATCGCGAACGCCCGCGGCCTCCATGACAGCGCGGACCGCACCACCAGCAATAACACCCGTACCAGGGGCCGCCGGTTTGAGCAGCACCTCAGATGCACCAAAGTTCGTCTTCACCAGGTAAGGAATGGTTGTGCCAGAAAGAGGCACCTCAATCAGGTGCTTCTTCGCGTCTTCCACTGCCTTACGAATCGCCTCAGTGTACTCAGCTGCCTTACCGAAACCATATCCAACAAAACCATTGCGATCACCGACAACCACCAGGGCACGAATGCTGAAGCGTCGGCCACCCTTCACCACCTTGGAGACGCGGCTGACCTCAACCACGGTCTCTTCAAGGTTCAGTTTTGAAGCATCAATTCTTGCCATAATACTCCTCACGCCTCTTTGAAAGGCTCATTGGCTCTCTCGTGGCCCTAGAAATCCAGTCCCGCTTCACGAGCGCCTTCAGCAAGCGCCGCGACTCTGCCGTGATAGGCATAGCCACCGCGATCGAAGACAACCTGCTTAACACCTTTTTCCTGCGCTCGCTGAGCCACCAGCTTCCCAACCTCGTGCGCCAGGGAGACCCTGCGATTGCTCAAGATGCCCGCCAGCTTCTCGGTCTGGCTCTTCTTTTCTTTTTTCGGAGCTTCGGCCACAGCGGCGGCACGGCCACCTTTAGCGGCTTTCTTCCCTTTGGCGGGGGCGGCTTCTTCCACAACCTCTTCTACTGCGACGGGCGCACTCTCAGTCTTCGCAGCCTGCTTGTGCTGCTCAGCGACCGGTTTAAAGTCCCGCAGGCTCTCGTCCAGAGTAGAAGCCGAGACCAGGGTCTTGCCCGTGGTATCGTCAATAATCTGCGCGTAGATATGCTGCCCACTGCGGAATACGTTCAAACGTGGGCGCAGTTCTGAGCCTTCAAGGTGGCGTCGAATTCGCTGGTGCCGCCGCAGCCTTGCTTGATTTGCATGAAATTGTTTAATCATTGTCTGTGAACAGAAGATCCATGTTCTCTGCTCTCCCATTACCGGGAGGACACAGGAAAACTTCCTCTGCTCATCCCCTTTCTGCAAAATGCGCGATTGAGGGACTTGGAATACGTGGTCGGCACTACGTCTCCCGGGTTCAGCCCTCGCGTCGCGTCTTTCTGTCTTGCCATACAATCGTGTGAGCGAAAGCTAGCCGCTGTGAAGCGGCATTCACGATTGCTTTTCATGACGTGATAAGAGACCGTCGAAAGATAGTATAAAGCAGTCGTAAACACTATGCCAATCACCAGGACCAGGTATGCTGGCCCTGCCGTAACAGGCCGTATGCAACAGGTACCGGGAGGACTCTCGAAGACTCCTCCCGGACGCCTACAGCAGAATGTGTTTGCCGTTATTTACTTCTTCTTACCGCCGACTTTACCGGCCTTACCAGCCTTGCGGCGCACGGCCTCGCCAGCATAGCGGATGCCTTTGCCTTTATAAGGCTCGGGCTTGCGGATGTGGCGAATGTTGGCCGCCAACTGACCAACCGCGTGCTTGTCGATGCCAGTAACGCTGATGCGGGTCGCCTTGCTGGCGGGATCAGGCGCTTCAAGCTTCAACTCGATACCCTGAGGGGCCTGAACCTCCACCGGGTGCGAGTAACCGACCAGAATGATCAGGTTCTTCCCCTGCTGGACGGCGCGATAACCCACACCATGGATCTCAAGCATCTTGGTATAACCAGTGGTCACACCCACAACCATGTTGTTAATCAACGTGCGATACAGGCCATGCTTTGAGCGATGCTCTTTGCTATCCGAAGGGCGGGTCACCGTCAGCGTGCCGTCCTCCAGCTTCAGTTGAAGCTGAGGGTCGACCTGCTCAGACAGCGTACCCTTGGGGCCTTTAACCGTCACGAGATTGTCTTCGGTCCAGTTCACCTGCACCGCTTGCGGGACAGTGATAGGAGCACGTCCAATACGCGACATTCTAACCTCCCTTTACCAAACGTAGCAGATGACTTCGCCACCCACGCCCTGTTTGTAGGCGCTAGCGCCAGTCATCAGGCCCCTGGATGTCGATACAATCGAGATACCGAGGCCACCACGCACGCGGGGAATGTCGGTCTGTTTGCTATAGACTCGCAGACCAGGCTTGCTCACGCGTTTGAGCTGCGTCAGGACAGGCTTCTTCTCCACATAGCGCAGCGTCAGGCGCAGCGTTCCCTGTGGATTATCCTTCAGGATCTCGATATCTTTAATGTAACCTTCTTCTTTCAGCACGCGCGCAATCGCCAGCTTCATTTTCGACGCTGGAATGAGTACGCGAGTATGTCGTGCTGTAGCCGCATTACGGATGCGCGTCAGCATATCCGCAATGGGATCAGTCATGTTCATGGAACATCCTCCACTAAGTTTCCCAGGCAGCTTGACGCTCAGATACAGCGACGCTGCTCTGTAGTCATCAAAGCCAACTGAAACAATTCGCGACTACAATCTACCAGCTCGATTTTGTGACGCCGGGTAGCTCACCGCGCAACGCCCGTTCGCGGAAGCAAATGCGGCACAGGCCAAACTTTCTCATATATGCACGGGGTCGCCCGCAAACCTGACAGCGATTGTGATGCCGCACCTCAAACTTGGGCTTGCGCTGCGACTTAATGATCATTGATATTTTTGCCATCGCGCCCTCCAGCGTTACTTCTTAAAGGGCATGCCCATTAGTGCGAGCAATCTGCGCCCCTCTTCATCTGTGCGAGCCGTAGTGACGATACTCACTTCCATGCCGCGCAGCTTGTCTACTTTATCGTAGTCGATCTCTGGGAAGACCAGTTGTTCGCGCAGTCCCAGAGTATAGTTACCGCGGCCATCGAAGGCATCAGCCGAGATGCCCTGGAAGTCACGGATACGTGGCAGCGCGACGTTGATCAGCTTGTCGAGGAAGTGGAACATGCGCGTACCGCGCAGTGTCACCATACAGCCAATCGGCATCCCTTCGCGTAGTTTAAACGCGGCCACCGAGCGCTTGGCACGTGTCACGACCGGGCGCTGACCAGTAACGGTCGCCAGGTCGGCAACGGCGGCATCCATAGCCTTGGCGTTCTGGATGACTTCGCCCATGCCAATATTAACAACAACCTTGTGAATGCCAGGAACCTGCATTGGATTAGCGTAGTTAAACTCCTTATGCAGGGCCGGCACAACCTCTTGACGATATTTTTCTTTCAAGCGTGATGCCAACATAATGCTTAACTACTCCTCGTCCGGTCCTGAATGACTTTGCCACACTTTTTGCAGACGCGAACCGAGCGTTCTTTGTCGCCCATGACGCGACGGTCATGACCAACGCGTGTAGGCTCGCCGCACTCTGTGCACTTCAACATAACGTTCGAGACATGCAATGGCATTGCCTTTTCGATGATGCCACCCTGGCGGGTCTGCCCCTGCGGTTTAACGTGCTTCTTCACGACGTTCAAGCCCTCAACAATTACCTTGCTGTCCTGGGGCAACGCTCGCGAAACCGTTCCTTCTTTATCCTTATCCTTGCCTGTGATGATCAAAACGGTGTCACCCTTTTTGATGCTCATCTTCGCAAGGTGCAGGGGTTTCTTCTCTTTCTTTTTTACTGACATCTTTCCCCTCGTTATAGCACTTCTGGCGCGAGTGAGACTAGTCTCATAAAGTTCTTCTCACGCAGTTCGCGAGCTACAGGGCCAAAGATGCGGGTGCCCCTGGGATTGTTACCGGGAGCCAGGATAACTGCGGCGTTTTCATCGAAACGGATATGCGAGCCATCACGGCGGACATATTCCTTCGTCACACGCACGACCACAGCATTCACTACTTCGCCCTTTTTTACCTGTCCGTTCGGAGTCGCGACTTTCACTGAGGCTTTGATAATATCGCCAACCTCAGCGTAGCGCTTGGCCGAACCGCTCATCACGCGGATACACATGATCTCTTTAGCGCCGGTGTTATCGGCGACTTTCAAGCGTGTCTGCGGCTGAATCATCTGTTCGTCCCTCTCTTAACTCTATTCGGCAGACTTTTCAGCTTCCGCGGATGATTCGCTCTGCGTCAGGTTGGGATCAACCTCAGCCAGAACTTCTGCAACCGGGACGATACCACTTCCGCTCTTTACGATCTCGACCAGGCGCCAGCGCTTAAGCTTGCTCATGGGACGAGTCTCCTCGATGCGCACAACGTCGTCAATCTGACACTGGTTGTTCTCATCATGAACATGGAAGTGTTTCGTCTGCTTGTATGTTCGCTTATAGATACGATGCTTCTTCAAGGACTCGACCGATACAACAATGGTCTTGTCCATTTTATTGCTAATTACTCGCCCGACCTTCTGGACGCGGCGCACTGAAGGCGCCGCGGTCGAGCTAGTAGTGGCTACTCGCTCTGTCATGATTATTCACTCTCCAACATCGTCAGGCGATGCAACAAGCGTGCAATATCTTTCTTGGTGTTCGCGAAGACGCGGTTGTCTTTGACTTCACCGCGCTGCTGCTGCAAGCGGAGGTTAAAGAGCTTCATACGAAGTTCCTGAATCTCTTTGCGCGCCTCGCCCTCGCCCATCTCGCTAATTTGCTTGCGACGTTCGTTAAGCTTCGACACTCTCCGCCTCCCCTTTAGTAATAAAGCGGCACTTGACAGGCAGCTTGTGGATAGCAAGGCGGATGGCTTCCTTCGCGATCTCTTCGCTGACGCCACCGATCTCGAAGATGATGCGTCCAGGCTTCACCACGGCAACCCAGTGATCGACCGCACCTTTACCGCTACCCATACGGGTTTCGGCGGGCTTGGCGGTAATAGGTTTGTCGGGGAAGACGCGGATCCAGACTTTACCACCACGCTTCATATAACGCGTCATCGCGATACGAGCGGACTCGATCTGACGCGCCTCCATCCAACATGGCTCCAGAGCCTGGAGGCCAAAATCGCCGAAGGCAAGCGTTGCGCCGCGAGTGGCTTCGCCTCTCATACGCCCACGATGTTGGCGACGGTACTTTGTTCTTGATGGTGCCAATAACATGGCTTCGCTCTCCTCTTATTCGCCCTGAGTGGACTCGGTAGGCCCAGCCGGTGGCTGCTGCGGCTGCTGCTGCTCGGCCGCTGGCTGCTGACGCTCGCTCTGTGGACGTGGCGCGCGCTCGCCCTGTGGGCGTGGGGCGCGCTCGCCCTGCGGACGAGGCCCGCGTGGCGGTCGATCTCCCTGCGGACGAGGTCCACGCTCTCCCTGCGGACGAGGTCCGCGCTGGGGGCGCTCACCACCACGTGGTCGGTCTCCCTGAGGACGCTGACCGCGTGGGCCGCCCTCGCCTCTGCGGCGATCAGGACGGCGTTCGCCAGACTCACGCGGGGCGGTAGGTGCAAACAGATCCACGGCCTCCGCGCTTTCGCGACGGCGGCTTGGCAGAATGTCCCCGCGATAGATCCACACTTTTACGCCAATCACACCAAAGGTGGTGTGTGCCTCGGCCAGGCCATAATCGATGTCGGCACGCAGGGTATGCAGAGGAACCTTGCCCTCAACCTCTTTCTCGGTGCGAGCAATTTCCGCGCCACCCAGGCGACCACCAGCGATTACCTTGATGCCCTTCGCGCCAGCACGCATCGACTTCTGAACCGCCTGCTTCATCGCACGACGGAAAGAGACGCGCTTCTCAAGCTGATCGCAGATGCTGCGACCAACCAGGTACGCGTCCAGCTCAGGCTGGCGGATCTCGACGATCTCAACGCGCACACGCTTCTGCGTTTTGGCCTCAAGGTGAGCCTTCAGTCTCTCTACCTTTTCACCACTCTTACCGATAACAATACCGGGTTTGGCGGTGTTGATCTTTACCAGCACCTGTTTGGGGGCTGCGCGCTCGATCTCAATTTTTGAGACGCCCGCGTCAACCTTGGCCCCATGAGCACTGGAAAGCTCTTTGTTGATCATACGGCGGATCTGGAAATCCTCCGCCAGGATATCTTTGTAGTTGTTCTCAGCGTACCAGCGTGACTGCCATGATTCCCAGCCTTTGATGACGCCAAGCCGGAACCCTATTGGGTGTACCTTGTGTCCCAACTGTGTCCTCCTTAATTAACGGCCCGCGTCAGCAGGATCGTCAGAAACAATCACTGTCACATGGCAGAAGCGGCGCAAAATACGAGCCGCGCGGCCATGAGAGCGTGGCTTTACACGCTTAATGCGGAATGAATCGTCCGCGACAATGTTCAAAATGTATAGATCATCGGGATTGAGACTGTAGTTATTCTCCGCGTTCGCCGCAGCCGAGGCGACAACCTTGCGTACAGGTGTCGCGCCAGCATTGGGCAAATACTGGAGAATAGCCAGAGCCTCATTTACGCGAAGCCCCTTCACCGCATTCGTCACCAGACGCATTTTGCGCGGCGAAATTCCGATGTCTTTTGCAATAGCTCTGACTTGCATCTCTACCTCACCGAAGTGGTCTTCTCACTTTTGCCGCCCGCATGACCACGATAATGCCTTGTCGGGGCAAATTCACCAAGTTTATGACCAACCATGTTCTCAGTAATATAAATCGGCACATGGGTCTTCCCGTTATGCACACCGATGGTCATACCAACCATCTCGGGGAAGATCGTCGAAGCGCGTGACCAGGTCTTGATCAAGCGGCGGTCGCCGCTTTTGCGCATGACAAGCACCTTTTTTCTGAGAGACTCGTGTATATATGGTCCCTTTTTTCTTGAGCGCGACATTCCTTACTTCCTCCTGCCCGCATTGCGACGGCGAACAATGAAGCGATTGGTTCTCTTGTTCCGACGAGTCTTGAAGCCCATTGCAGGCTTGCCCCAGGGCGTCTGTGGCTTACCACCAATGGGTGCACGGCCCTCACCACCACCATGAGGATGGTCTCGTGGGTTCATTACCGAACCGCGGACGGTCGGGCGGCGCCCCAGGTGGCGCGAACGACCGGCCTTACCGATGCTAATGTTCTCGTGATCAAGGTTACCGACCTGGCCAATGGTCGCCATGCACAGAATATGCACATTGCGCAGCTCTCCAGAGGGGAGGCGCAACAAGGCGTAATCGCCCTCTTTCGCCATCAACTGGATACCAACACCAGCGCCGCGTGCAAGCTGACCACCGCGGCCACGCTCCATCTCCACGTTGTGAACCGTGGTACCGGTCGGGATGTTCTTGAGGGGCAGGGCGTTACCAACACGGATATCCGCGTCAGGGCCAGCCTCTACACGATCCCCAACCTTAAGGCCCAGAGGAGCAATGATGTAGCGCTTCTCACCATCTAGATAATGCAACAGAGCAATATTGGCAGAGCGGTTTGGATCATATTCGATCGCCGCGACCCGGGCTGGGACACCAAACTTGTTGCGCTTGAAATCGATGATACGATACGCACGCTTTGCGCCACCGCCACGATGGCGGGTCGTAATTTTACCCTGATTGTTGCGACCAGAATGCTTCTTCAGCGAAACAGTCAGCGACTTCTCAGGCTTTGTCTTTGTAATCTCCTCGAATGTCGAGACGGACATGCCACGACGCCCAGGAGACGTTGGTCGATACTGTCTGATTGGCATCTCTTATATCCCTTACGCCTTCATTGCGTCGATTGTCTGTCCTTCTTTGAGGGTGACAATCGCCTTTTTCCATTCACGAGCCTCGACTGGACGCGGGGCCGCTCCACGCCGACGGATCGAGCGCGGCTTACCAGGCATACGCATCGTGTTGACATGCGTCACGTTGACTTTGAAAAGCGTCTCGACCGCGCGGCGTATATCAACTTTGGTTGCAGTTTTCGCCACTTCAAAGGTATACTGATTCTGCTCTTGCAGCTTCACCGTTTTCTCGGTGATGATACCTCGGCGTAGTATCTCTGTGATTTCCACAGTATGTTCCTCCTCGCCTACGCTTCGCTACTGGTCTCCGCTGCTGTAGCTTCGTCGGCAATCTTAAGGGTGGCTTCTTCAGCGCTCAACCCCTCACCAAAGACCAGCTCAATCCAGCGCACAGTCTTGGGTGTCATGACGATATAATCATGCTTCAGCAGTTCAACAACGTTGATCGAGGAGACATGTTGGACTTTCGCCGAAGGAATGTTACGCGTAGATAATACGACGTTCTCATCGCGCTTCGGCAACATCATTAGGACCTTTTTCCCCTCGCTTGATGGAAGCTTATTCAGCAGTTCAAGCATGTCCTTTGTGCGGGGAGTCTCCATTTCAAGCTTGTTCACAATGATCAAGCTCTGGTTCGCCACTTTGTCCGAGAGCACCGAGCGGATTGCCAGGCGGCGCATCTTCTTGGGCACATCGTGGTGATATGGATGAGGCTTCGGACCAAAGACGGTACCGCCGCCACGAAACTGAGGTGCGCGGGTGCTACCCTGACGAGCACGACCCGTACCCTTCTGTCTGTAAGGCTTTTTATTGCCGCCCGAGACTTCGGCGCGAGTCTTGGTTGAAGCATTGCCTTGACGGCGATTGACCAGTTGCGCGGTAACGACCTGGTGCAAAACCGCCATGTTGGGAGTGACCCCGAACACCTGCTCGCTCAGCTCGAGCTGTTCTACGGCCTCTCCGGCCATGTTATACACTGTAGTCGAGGGCATTTCGGTTACCTCATCACATGCTTCTTAATCGTGAGCAAGCCGCCATTGGCGCCAGGTACCGAACCCTTTACCACCAGCAGATTGCGCTCAGGATCAGATTGAACTATTTGCAGTTTCTTTACTGTTACGCGCGCATTTCCCATGCGACCAGCCATGCGTGTGCCCTTCAAGACACGGCCTGGAGTCGTACCAGAACCGATGGAACCCGGGGCTCTCAAGCGGTCTGACTGACCATGCGTGCGAGGACCACCGCGGAAGCCATGACGCTTGACACCACCCTGGAAGCCCTTACCTTTGGTAATGCCCACGATGTCAACGATCTCGCCGTCGGTGAACAGGCTAGCATTAAAGCTATGTCCCAGCTCAATACTCCCCAGGTCCACACCTTCCTGCAATCCTACTTCGCGCAACACTTTGAAAGGGCCAAGTTCTGGTCCTGGGCGGCGCTGGCGGTTCTCTCTGATCTTGAGCAACTTGCGTACTTGCTTGCTCTGCTTCTCTTCTTCTTTGTTCTCTTCGCTCTTTGCCTGCTGGTCATGCGTCTGCAATGCCTTGCGCTGTCCCTTCAGCAATGGCAGGCTATGACCAAGATGTCCCAGTTCAGGACGGGTTGAGTGCTTAAGGGTGGTCTCTTCAAAACCAATCTGCACTGCCTCATACCCATCACGGGACACCGTTTTGACCTGTGTTACGATGCAGGGGCCGACTTCAATTACAGTGACCGGAATGACGGTGCCGTTTTGGCCAAACACCTGGGTCATGCCGACCTTCCTGCCCAACAATGCATCTAGCATATTCTTTTACCTCTTCATACTGTAGGCATCTGAATACTCAGTCCACCAGCGTCTCTCGTGTTAAGAGATCGAGCATTAACGCTCTTTTTCCACCCTCCATGTCTCACAAAAAGACACACAAAATGGTTCCCATCCCTGCAACGATGGCTTTCTCGCGCTTCTTCAGATGACCTCGCTGCTCACACAGCCTCCGGCAAGCCTTAAAGATCTTACACGGAAACCAACGCCACTTTCGTGGCTAGCGCTTCGCGCTCAGGTTTCCGAAAGGTAGTAAGATGAGTGCTTCGCTTGCCAGAATGCTCATAAGCTAGAGCTTGATCTCAATGTCTACACCTGCGGGCAGATTCAAATGAGTCAGGGCCTCGACAGTCTTGTTAGTATGATCGACGATGTCAATCAAACGCTTATGCGTGCGAATCTCGAACTGGTCGCGTGCATCCTTATCAATGAAGGGTGAGCGCATAACCGTGTACTTGTCGATTTTCGTAGGCAGTGGCACTGGCCCCGAAACGCGTGCGCCAGTGCGCTGGGCAGCATCCACAATCTGCATCGCAGACTGGTCGAGAATGCGGTGGTCAAACGCCTTCAGGCGAATGCGGATGCGCTGTTTTGATCCCGTAGCCATGAATACTTTTCTCCTGACAGGTTCCCGACAGCCAGAGAGGCTGTTACCAGCCTCTCTTTTGCTATAGGGTTTCCCCTGATCTTATGCAAGAACCTTGGTGCAGATACCAGCGCCAACGGTACGACCGCCTTCGCGGATGGCGAACTTCACGCCCTCTTCCATCGCGACCGGCTGGATCAACTCGACCGTCATCTCAATGTTGTCGCCAGGCATAACCATCTCCACGCCTTCAGGCAGCTTGATCGATCCCGTCACGTCCGTGGTACGGACGTAGAACTGAGGGCGATAGCCGTTGAAGAATGGCGTATGGCGGCCACCCTCTTCTTTCGAGAGGACGTAGACCTGCGCCAGGAAGTTCTTATGGGGCTTGATCGAACCCGGCTTGGCCAGCACCTGGCCGCGCTCGATGTCCGCACGCTCAATACCGCGCAGCAGACAACCAACGTTGTCGCCCGCCTGGCCCTCATCCAGCGTCTTCTGGAACATCTCCACACCTGTGACAACCACGGTGCGGGTCTCTTCCTTCATACCAATGATCTCGATGTTCTCGCCAACTTTGACGATACCACGCTCGATACGGCCCGTGGCCACGGTACCGCGACCCTTAATGCCGAAGACGTCTTCCACTGGCATCAGGAACGGCTTGTCGGTCGCGCGAGGAGGCGTGGGGATGTAGGAGTCCACCGCATCCATCAGCTCCCAGATGCACTTGGCTGCCTCGTCGTTGCGCGAGAGGTCGCCTTTGCTCTCCAGGGCTTTGAGCGCTGAACCGCGGATGATAGGAACATCGTCGCCAGGGAACTGGTACTTCGAGAGCAACTCCCGAACTTCCAACTCGACCAGCTCGAGCAACTCCTCGTCTTCCATCATGTCGACTTTGTTGAGGAAGACCACCATCGCGGGAACCTCAACCTGCTGCGCCAGCAGAACGTGCTCGCGCGTCTGAGGCATAGGACCATCAGGAGCACTCACGACCAGGATCGCGCCGTCCATCTGCGCGGCACCAGTGATCATGTTCTTGATGTAGTCAGCGTGACCGGGGCAGTCCACGTGAGCGTAGTGGCGCTTCTCGGTCTGGTACTCCAGGTGCGCGATTGAGATGGTGATACCACGCTCGCGCTCCTCGGGGGCCTTGTCGATCTGGTCGAAGGCGGTATATTTCGCAAGCTGAGCGGAGGCCAGGGTATGGGTGATGGCCGCGGTCAGGGTCGTCTTGCCGTGGTCGATGTGACCAATTGTACCCACGTTAACGTGGGGCTTTGTGCGCTCGAACTTCTGTTTTGCCATGTTTTATCCTCTTAATTTTTCCATCCCCTACTTTACCGTAGGAGTTTATCTTCTCAGTGCAGACTCATGCCCTGGCCCGGTAGGCCTGTCCCTGAGTTCGGCACCGGGCAGGTCCTTCTACATCCTACCCTTTAATTGGGTAGTAAGCCAAAACACGCAAAGAAGATTGTACTCTTTTCGAGTCCTTGCTGACAAGTAGATAGGGAGGTTTGGGGGATCATCCCTGACTTTTCCACCACTTATACACCATAAGCCGCGTATGTTCAGTATACGCTGGCAGCTATATGGTCACAACCACGAAGCTACCAACCCCACCCAAAACCTTTTTTCTCAGCCACCCGCCGTTTGAGGCGCATTGCCACCACAAACGGCGGGCACTTAAACAAATTTGACTACGATCTGCTCAGATTAGCGGCTCGATTTGGCGATAATCTCGTCGGCAATGTTCTTTGGAACGGGATCGTAGTGGGAGAATTCCATCGAGTAGCTGGCACGACCGCTGGACATCGAACGCAGCTCGTTCACGTAGCCGAACATCTCGGACAGGGGAACATTAGCTTTGACGACGTTCGAGTCAGCACGGGTCTCCATACCAAGAATGGTGCCACGGCGGCGGTTGAGGTCGCCGATGACATCGCCATAGAAGTCCTCAGGTGTGGTGACTTCTACGATCATGATCGGCTCCAACAGCACGGGACCAGCTTTACGGACACCCTCTTTGACACCCATCGAACCGGCGATTTTAAAGGCCGCCTCACTGGAGTCAACATCGTGGTAAGATCCATCATACAGGGCAACTTTGACGTCGACGACGGGGAAGCCGGCGATAATACCGTTCTCCAGCGCCTCGCGCACACCCTGCTCGGTCGGCTTGATGTATTCCCTGGGGACCGTACCACCAACGACCTCGCTGACGAACTCGATACCCTTACCGCGCTCATTTGGCTCAACACGCAGCCAGACGTCACCGTACTGACCGCTACCACCTGTCTGACGGACGTGGCGACCCTGGGCCTGCGCGGTACGCGTAATCGTCTCGCGATAGGCCACCTGTGGGCGACCAACATTCGCCTCGACTTTGAACTCGCGGAAGAGGCGGTCCTGAATGATTTCCAGGTGCAGCTCACCCATACCCTTAATAATGGTCTGGCCAGACTCCTGGTCAGTATTAACGCGGAAGGTGGGATCCTCTTCAGCCAGTTTGCCCAGAGCAACGCCCATCTTTTCCTGATCGGCACGCGTTTTAGGCTCGATAGCGATCTCGATAACCGGCGTGGGGAAGGAGATCGACTCCAGGATGATCGGCTTGGACGAGTCGGAGAGCGTATCACCTGTGAAGGTGTTGCGCAGACCAACGGCGGCACAGATGTCGCCCGCGCGAATCTCATCGATATCTTCGCGGTGGTTGGCATGCATGCGCAACAGGCGACCAACACGCTCGGTCTTGTCCTTCGTCGTATTCTCGACCGAGGCGCCCTTCTTCAAGGTACCAGAGTAGACACGAATGTAGGAGAGGCGACCAACAAAGGGGTCCGACACGATCTTGAAGACCAGGGCGCTCAGGGGAGCGTTGTCATCAACCTCGCGCGTCTCTTCCTGCTCGGTGTCTGGGTTGATACCCACGGGTGACGCGATATCGATTGGCGACGGCAGATAATGCACGACGGCGTCGAGCATGGCCTGCACGCCTTTGTTCTTGTAGGAGCTACCACAGAGAACAGGCACCAGGGAGTTGGAGATGGTCGCCTTACGCAACGCGACATTCAGCTCCTCTTCGGAGATCTCTTCGCCCTCAAGGAACTTCAGCGTCAGCTCCTCGTCGGTCTCGGCAACGCGCTCAACCATGGTATCGCGATGCTGCTGCGCCTCATCCCTCAACGTCTCGGGAATCTCGCTAATGATTGGCGAAGCGCCCTTCTCGTCGGTGAAGGTTACGGATTTCATCGTGATCAGGTCGATAAAGCCCTTGAAGTTGCTCTCGCTGCCGAGAGGAACCTGGATGGGCACAGGAACGGCACTCAGACGCGTTCTGATCATATCAACCGTGCGCCAGAAATCGGCACCCGTGCGGTCCATCTTGTTGACGTAGCAGATACGAGGCACGTTATACTTGTTCGCCTGGCGCCACACGGTCTCAGACTGAGGCTCAACACCCGCGACGGCGTCGAAGACCACCACGCCACCGTCGAGTACGCGCAAGTTGCGCTCGACCTCAGCCGTGAAGTCTACGTGTCCAGGGGTATCGATGATGTTGAACTGATAATCATTCCAGAAGCACATAGTGGCCGCTGAAGTGATGGTGATACCACGCTCCTGCTCCTGCGGCATCCAGTCCATGGTCGCGCCGCCCTCGTGCACCTCACCAATGCGATGGATACGCCCGGTGTAGTAGAGGATACGCTCTGTGGTGGTCGTCTTACCCGCGTCAATGTGAGCGATGATACCAATATTGCGAATTTTATCGAGTGGGAATTCTCTAGCCATGATGTCTTTTTACCAGCGATAATGAGCGAAAGCCTTGTTAGACTCCGCCATCTTGTGAGTTTCCTCACGCTTTTTAATAGTGGAACCTTGTCCCGCCGCCGCATCCATCAACTCGCTAGCCAGCTTATCCGACATCGACCTGCCGTTTCTTGTGCGAGCAGCACGAATCAACCAGCGCATTGCCAACGCGTTACCACGATCCTTGCGGACTTCCACAGGGACCTGGTAGGTGGAACCACCAACACGACGGGGCTTAACCTCAATACTGGGTGTCGCATTCTTCAATGCCTGATCAAACACCTCAATAGATGGGCGCTTCTGCTTTATTTCAATGGCTTCCAGCGCATCGTAGAGAATACGCTCAGCCAGGCTGCGCTTTCCATCAACCATCATTTTGTTAATGAAGCGAGCCACGTTACGGCTTCTGTATTTTGCATCCGGCACATCGGGCCGTCGCACCACTCTCTTACGTCTTGGCAATTTCTGCCTCCCTTTCAGCCATTCAGATACGAAGCAACCACATTCTAGAATTACTTCGGCCACGGTGGATAGTTTTCACATCCCACTAACCCAAATTCCCTACTGTTGTTGCATCTCTTCGCTCTGAATGCGATGTTGTCCTCTCGTCAAGCCATAGAACCGACGCTCACGCGTCTAGCGCAAGATATACTCCCTATTAGGAAACCTGAGCGCGAAGCGCTAGTTACGCCAGTGACGTTGGTTTCCGCATAAGATGATACTTGTGTCTCACAAGAACTCCCCCGCTCCGCATTAGCCAGAAGGAGTTTACAGACACCAGAAAAGGCGTCGAGCCTAATGATTAAGGCTATTTCTTGCGTTTCGCCTTAATCTCTCTCTGACGCCTACACGCGGGCGCCTTTCCCTTTTTCCCTCACGTCCTTGAGAGGAGACGTTCTGAGAATCATAGCCACGACGAGATAACTCATGCGTCGCACTGGCTATGTACCAGGAGGACACCCGACTATCACCGTAAGTCGCCCCACGGTGACCGTGATAACCACCCCGCTTACGCTATAGCAGGGAATTGGCGCGAAACTTGATGGCCACTCCAGTTTACCCTGGCCTTCCCATCAAGCCGCGGCTTGCGGGCAATACTGACGCAGCCAGACCAGCTTAGCGTTTCCCCTTCGCTGGCGCTGCTGCCTGTCCGGGCTTCGGACGCTTCGCCCCATACTTTGAGCGACCCTGACGGCGCTTGGAGACGCCATCGCTGTCAAGTGTACCACGAACGATATGGTAACGCACACTCGGCAGGTCCTTCACGCGACCACCGCGGATCAGGACAACAGAGTGCTCCTGTAGGTTGTGACCTTCACCAGGAATGTATGCGGTGACTTCCATCTGGTTCGAGAGACGAACGCGAGCAATCTTACGCATCGCCGAGTTCGGCTTCTTCGGGGTCATGGTACGCACCTGGGTGCATACTCCACGCTTCTGTGGAGATCCGCGCAGACGCGAGGTTTTATTCTTTAGCGCGTTGTAGGAATACAGCAGCGCTGGGGCCTTCACTTTTTTCTGCTTTTGTTTGCGGCCCTTTCGGATCAACTGATTGATTGTCGGCAAGGAAAGGTCCTCCCTGTCCCTATAAAAGAATGACTGCAAGCGCGGATAGCAAAGTTGCTACCCGCGACTTTTTATCACATATACGCGGTTGCATATAATATCACTCATTGTCCCCGCTGTCAAGTGTCAGCCCAAGGGTACCACTGGCAAAACCATCCCCCAGGCTCTCACTCGCGCTGCCAGCCACGACTCCAGCAACCACGGGAGTCTGCTGCGCCGCGATGCGCGCGGCCGCCGCCTGCTGGCGTGCGATCTGCTCCTTACGGCGCTGGGCAATGCCTGAACCCGCCGGAATGAGCTTACCAATGATGACGTTCTCTTTCAAACCAACGAGGTGATCGGTCTGGGCCTCAATCGCCGCCTCTGTCAGCACCCTTGTGGTCTCCTGGAAGGAGGCCGCAGCCAGGAAGCTGTCAGTATTGAGCGAGGCCTTAGTGACACCCAACAACACGGTTGTAGCGGTGGCGGGTTCTCCACCCTCGGCCAGGACGCGCGCGTTGGTCTCATCATAATGGAAGCGATCAACCAGGTCGTTTGGCAACATGTCGGTGTCGCCAGAATCCTCTACCTTGATGCGGCGAAGCATCTGGCGGACGATAACTTCAATGTGCTTGTCGTTATTGTACACACCAGTATTACGGTACACACGCTGCACCTCTTTGACCAGGTACAACTGCACCGCCTCACGTCCCTGGATACGCAGAACATCCTGTGGATCACGCTGGCCAGAAGTGATGGGCGTGCCCGCCTGAATCTTCTGTCCATGCTCCACGGCGATGCTACGTGCCGCTGGCACTGCATAAGTGCGCTCGTCATGCTCCTCAAAGCGAATCGAGAGCAACCCATTCGCGCCAATGTTGATCGTGCCATCCGTGCGTGCCATGACCGGAACCGGCTCACCGCCCTTTTCCGCAGGCATCAACGCGATCACCTGGTCCTTGACGACCTGGTCCTGGTCGTTGACCAGTACCTTGGTTTTCGCGGGCATGATGTACTCATCAAAGAAGACGTTACTGGCAACCACGCGTACGGTACGCTGGTTTGTGTTCTCGTCTTTAATGATCTCGGCAACGCCGTCGATCTCACTGATCTCGGCTTTGTCCTTCGGTACACGCGCCTCGAACAGCTCTTCAACGCGTGGCAGACCCAGCGTGATGTCACCCTGCGCACCTGCGATACCACCAGTGTGGAAGGTACGCATGGTGAGCTGCGTTCCCGGCTCACCAATCGATTGAGCGGCGATGATACCGACCGCTGCACCGATGTTGGCCAGCGCGTTCGCTGCCAGGTCGCGACCATAACACTTGCGGCAGATGCCCCGGCGTGCCAGGCAGTTCAAGACGGAGCGGACACGCACCTTCTTGACGCCCGCGGCCACGATCTCTTCGACCATTTCCTCGGTTATCTCATCACCAGCTTCCATGTGCTCCAGGCCAGGAATTGACTCGGACAGCACACGACCCAGCAGGCGCGTCCCCAGGTTGTCGAGACCCATTTCCTTGGAGTCCTCATCGGTTATGAGAATACCCTCGGTCGAGCCACAATCTTCCTCGGTGACGATGACATCCTGCGCGACGTCGATCAGGCGACGGGTGAGGTAACCAGATTCCGCGGTACGTAGCGCGGTGTCAGCCAGACCCTTACGCGCGCCGTGACTACTGATAAAGTACTCCAACACGCTCAAGCCTTCGCGGAAGTTACCACGAATTGGCACCGGGATAATACGGCCCGACGGGCTGGCCATCAGACCACGCATACCGGAAAGCTGACGGATCTGCTGGAACTTCGCTTTGGTCGCGCCAGACTTCGCGATGGTGAAGATCGAGCCGTAGGGGTCCAGCGTCGCTTCAACCATCTTGGTGACTTTATCGGTCACCTCGTTCCAGGTCTCAATCGTCTGCTGGTACTTCTCGTTCTCGGTGATCAGACCGTCGCGATACTGCTCTTCCAGCTCAGCAATCTTGAGATCGGCCTTCGCCATCTCTTCCTGCTTCTCAATCGGCACTTTGACGTCGCTGATGGCGACAGTTGCACCGGCTTTGGTAGCGTAGGAGAAACCAAGTCGCTTGACCTCGTCGGCCAGCTCGGTGGTCTTCACGCGACCATAGTACTTGAAGCAGTCTGCGATCACCTGGCGCAGATTCTCTTTCTTCATCGCATAGTTGCGGTAGCGCAAGCGCTCAGGCAACGCCTCGTTGAAGATGAGACGGCCAACAGTGGTCTCAACAAGCTTACCAGCCGCACTCATCGATGGCTTGGCGGGCGGAGGATTGTCATAGACCTCGACATCGCCAATGCGCACTTTGATACGCGCCTGTAGCTCTACAATGCCTTGAGAGTAGGCCAGCAAGGCCTCGGTGGCGTCAGTAAAGCGCCGCCCCTCACCCTTCTTGCCAGGGCGATCCTGCGTCAGGTAGAAGCAGCCAAGCACCATATCCTGGCTGGCACCAATCGAAGGCTCGCCATGGGCCGGTGAGAGCAGGTTGCGCGTTGACATCATGAAGCGACGCGCCTCGTCCTGCGCCTTATCGGACAGGGGCACGTGCACGGCCATCTGGTCACCGTCAAAGTCCGCGTTAAAGGCTGAACAGACGAGCGGGTGCAACTGGATCGCGCTACCCTCAACCAGGACGGCTTCAAAGGCCTGAATACCCAGGCGGTGCAGCGTTGGCGCGCGGTTGAGCAGGACGGGGTGATTCTTAATCACCTCTTCCAAGACGTCCCAAACCTCAGGCTTGACACGCTCAACAAAGCGCTTGGCGCTCTTGATGTTGTGGGCAAAGTTCTGCTCCACAAGCTTACGCATGACGAACGGCTTGAAGAGCTCCAGCGCCATACGCTTGGGCAGGCCACACTGGTGCAGCTTCAGGTCAGGACCAACCACGATAACCGAGCGACCAGAGTAGTCAACGCGCTTACCGAGCAGGTTCTGGCGGAAGCGGCCCTGCTTACCCTTGAGCATATCAGAGAGGCTCTTGAGCTTGTGGTTACCCGAGCCAGCCACGGCACGACCACGACGTCCATTATCAATCAGGGCGTCGCAGGCCTCTTGCAGCATGCGCTTCTCATTGCGAATAATGATCTCAGGCGCGCCCAGTTCCAGCAGACGCTTGAGACGATTATTGCGGTTGATCACGCGGCGATAGAGGTCGTTCAAGTCGGATGTCGCGAAGCGACCACCATCCAACTGCACCATCGGGCGCAGGTCAGGCGGCAGCACTGGCAACACGGTCAGGATCATCCATTCAGGCGAGGTGCCCGACTTGCGGAAAGCCTCAACAACCTTCAGGCGCTTGGTAGCCTTCTTGCGACGCTGGCCAACCGTCGAAATGATCTCATGCCGCAGGTCATTAGAGAGCTTCTCCAGGTCGATGGCTGCGATCAGCTCGCGCACGGCCTCCGCACCCATACCGGCACGGAAGACGCTGCCAAAGGACTCCCTGAGTTCGCGATAGCGATTCTCCTGCAATAGGTCAAGCTTTTTGAGACCTTCCAGATCACGGCGCATGTTGTCCAGGCGTGTGCGGGACTCGCTACGCTCGCGCTCCAGTGTCAACTGTGCCGTATCGATCTGGCCCTGGTACTCAAGGCCAAGGCGGTCGGCCTCGCGCTTGCTCTCAGAGAGAGCGGCCTCAATCTCGCGACGCGCCTGCTCGGCGATAGCGTTACGCGACGACTCGGCAACCCGCTCCAGCGTATCCAGGTGCTTGGGCGAAACGGTCTCACCCGAGCGGACGATGACGGAATCGGTGGGCATGTAGATGATATCGTTGTCAGTCGCCTGGTTCATCAGGTCGCGCAGTTCAGAGAGCGTCTCGCTCTCGGCCCGGCGCGCGTTATCCAGGTCCTGCTCACGTTTCTCTTCGATGCTCTTACGGTCAAGCGTAGAGAATTGCTGCTCACTATCGCGAATGGCGGTGTCGCGCTTCGACTTGAGGCTATTGACGCGATCAACGACCTTCGTATCAAGGTCCTGGTCGAGCTGCTGCAACTCTTCGTCGATGCGCATCAGCTCGCGCTGACGCCCCTCTTCGTCGATATGTGTGACGACATACAGAGCAAAGTAGAGAATGCGCTCCAGGTTACGTGGTGACAAATCAAGCAGCAGGCCAATGCGGCTTGGCGTGCCCTTGAAGTACCATATATGGCTGACGGGCGAAGCGAGTTCGATGTGGCCCATGCGCTCGCGGCGAACCTTTGAGCGCGCAACTTCTACGCCACACTTATCGCAAACGATGCCCTTGAAGCGAACTCTTTTATATTTACCACAGTAGCACTCCCAGTCCTTGGTGGGGCCAAAAATGCGTTCGCAGAAAAGGCCATCCTTCTCGGGCTTGAGTGTACGATAGTTGATGGTTTCCGGTTTCGTGACCTCACCATAGCTCCAGCCACGAATCTGCTCAGGGCTGGCAAGGCTGATACGGATAGCGTTAAAATCGTTGACTTCGAGCATGCTACCTCCTGGGGTAAGGGCAGTGTATGCGCGTGAGCATCCTCTGGGCGCGGCTACAGACACGCATACACGGTCGCACTCCCTACTACTGGTCTCCTTCGAAACCGGACAGATTAATACCCAGTTCCGGCATCACATCATTCGAGGTGTCTTCCACAAATTGTATCTTCTGCTCGTCCTCGTTCAGCACCTCAACGTTGATACCGAGGCTTTGCAATTCTTTGACCAACACCTTAAAGGATTCAGGCACGCCAGGCTCCATAATGTTTTCGCCCTTGACGATGGCCTCATACGTTTTCACACGACCTACAACGTCGTCCGACTTGACGGTCAGGATTTCTTGCAGGATATTAGCCGCGCCGTAGGCCTCAAGCGCCCATACCTCCATCTCACCGAAGCGCTGTCCACCGAACTGCGCCTTACCACCCAGCGGCTGCTGCGTGATCAAGCTGTATGGTCCAGTTGAACGGGCGTGTACCTTGTCTTCGACGAGGTGGGCCAGTTTGAGCATATAGGTATAGCCAACAGTGATCGGGTGATCGAATGGCTCACCAGTACGCCCATCATAGAGCTGAACCTTACCTGACTCAGGCAAGCCCGCACGCCGCAACATCTCTTCGATATCTTCCTCGGTCGCGCCGTCAAAGACCGGGGTGGCGATCTTGAAGCCAAGAACGCTGGCAGCCCAGCCCAGGTGCGTCTCCATGATCTGGCCGATATTCATACGGTGAGGCACACCCAGCGGGTTCAGGATGATATCCACTGGTGAACCATCGGGAAGGAAAGGCATATCCTCAATTGGCAGCACGCGCGAGATAACGCCCTTATTTCCGTGACGTCCAGCCATCTTGTCGCCAGCACCGATCTTACGCTTCTGCGCGATGCTCACGCGAACCAGTTGGTTGACGCCTGGCGAGAGCTCATCGCCCGCCTCGCGGGAGAAGACCTTGACCTCGACAACCTTCCCGCGCTCGCCATGAGGCACACGCAGTGAGGTATCTTTGACTTCACGAGCCTTTTCACCGAAGATGGCGCGTAGCAGTTTCTCTTCAGCGGTCAGCTCCGTCTCGCCCTTCGGCGTGATCTTACCGACCAGGATATCCTGTGGACCAACCTCGGCGCCGACATAGATGATGCCACGCTCATCCAGGTTGCGCAGACCTTCTTCACCCACGTTTGGAATGTCGCGTGTGATCTCTTCGGGACCAAGCTTGGTATCGCGGGCATCCACCTCGTACTTCTCGATGTGGATCGAGGTGAAGAGGTCTTCACGCACGATACGCTCACTAATCAGGATGGCGTCCTCGAAGTTGCCACCCTCCCAGCTCATAAAGGCCACCAGAATGTTCTGACCTAGAGCCAGTTCCCCCAGCTCGGTTGAGGAGCTATCGGCAACGACCTGGCCCTTGGTAACATAGTCACCCTTCTTCACAATGGGACGCTGGTTAATGCAGGTACCATTGTTGGAGCGCACAAACTTACGTAAGGCGTGCGAGTAGAGCTGACCATGCTGGTCCATGATCTCGATCTTGCGCGAGGTAGAGGAGACAACCTCACCGGTCGCCTGAGCCACAATAACCTGGCCCGAGTCGACGGCCACCTGGCGCTCAATGCCCGTACCACAAATGGGCGACTGCGGTCGCAGCAGAGGCACGGCCTGGCGCTGCATGTTCGCGCCCATCAGTGCGCGGTTCACATCGTCATGCTCCAGGAAGGGAATCAGCGCGGTCGCGACACTCACCGTCTGGCGCGGCGAGACATCCATGTAGTCAATGCTCTCCGAGGGAACCTCGGTAAACTCACCCTGATAGCGGGCCAGCACGCGTGCATCAGCAAACTCGTTGGTATCAGTCAGCACAGCGTTCGCCTGGGCGATATAGAAGTTTTCTTCGTCATCGGCGGTCTGATAATCGACCTCATCGGTGACAAATGGCTTGATGCTCAAAGGCGTATCGCCCAGGAAGGCCAGCTTCTCAAAGAGCTCCTCATCTACGCGCACCGGATTGTTGCGCTTGAGTAGCACCTCGCCATCCTCTGTCACGATATCTTCGCGACGACCGTAATAGCCACGCAACTCACGACCAAGCAGGCGCCCGTCAGTTGCCGCCAGGCGCTTAATCACATGACGATAGGGCGTCTCAATGAAGCCATAGGGGTTAATCTGGCCATAGGTCGCCAGGTTACCAATCAGACCAATGTTTGGACCTTCAGGGGTCTCAATCGGGCAAATGCGGCCATAGTGCGACTCGTGGACGTCACGTACATCAAAGCCTGCGCGGTCGCGCGAGAGACCACCGGGACCCAGGGCCGAGAGACGGCGCTTGTGACCGATCTCCGCCAGGGCATTGACCTGGTCCATAAACTGCGACAGCTGGCTGCCACCGAAGAACTCTTTCATCGCGGCCACGACAGGGCGGATGTTGATAAGCGCGTTCGGGGTGGCCTGCCCAGGCTCCTGAATGCTCATGCGCTCTTTGACCACGCGCTCCATACGTAGCAGGCCAACGCGGAACTGGCTCTGAATCAGCTCGCCCACGC
Organism: Ktedonobacter sp. SOSP1-85; assembly: GCF_016587415.1. Taxonomy (GTDB): domain Bacteria; phylum Chloroflexota; class Ktedonobacteria; order Ktedonobacterales; family Ktedonobacteraceae; genus Ktedonobacter. The sequence goes on from NZ_BNJI01000001.1 coordinate 2,909,550, forward strand.
AGCGCACGCGGCGGTTGCCCAGGTGGTCGATGTCGTCCTTGCGTCCACGCCCATTGTTGAGCGAGACCAGGCGCCGGATGATCGCCACCAGGTCGTCCTGCGTCAGGATACGCTGGCTCTGCGGAATCGAGAGGTCCAGCTTGCGGTTCAACTTATAGCGACCAACGTTGCCCAGATCGTAACGGCGTGGATTGAAGAAGAGGTTCTTGACCAGGGAGCGCGCGTTGTCCAGGGTGGCGGGATCGCCAGGACGCAGCTTCTTGTACAGCTCCAGGAGGGCCTCCTCCTCCTTCTTCACGGGATCGCGGTCCAGGGTCGCCTGAATATAGCGGATGACTGGGTCGTTATCTACCCCGGCGAAGGCATCCAGAATGCCCTGGTCGGTCGAGAGGTCCAGGTCCTCCACATGCCAGTGCTCTTTGGCCAGGCGCGAAATGGCACGCAACAGGGTCGTTACAGGTAGCTTACGTTTGCGGTCGATCTTGACTGTGAGCAGGTTTTTATTGCTGGTCTCAAACTCCAGCCAGGCACCACGTCCAGGAATCAACTTTGCGGCAAAGAGTTTTTTCCCAGTCGTCGCATCCTCGTCCACCGTGAAGTAGACGCCGGGGGAACGCACCAACTGACTCACCACCACGCGCTCGGCACCATTGATAATGAAGGTACCAGCCTTTGTCATCAACGGGAAGTCACCCATAAAGATGTCTTTCTCGATGATTTCACCTGTCTCTTTATTAATCAGGCGAGCCTTCACATTGAGGGGTGCGGCATAGGTCGCGTCACGGTCGCGGCACTCATCCTCGTCATACTTTGGCTTGCCAAAGGGTTCAGGAGGGACAATAAATTCCAGGCTGAGGTTTTTGCCGGTAAAGTCTTCAATAGGAGAAATTTCTTCGAAAAGTTCGCGGAGACCTTCCTTCTTGAACCATTCAAAGGAGTCGAGCTGAATCTGAATTAGGCCAGGCATAGGCCGTATGTCCGGGATACGCCCAAAAGAGACGCGCTCTGGGAGTGCAACGGCCTTCGTGCTTACTGCCATATGTGGTATTCTCCTCTCACCTAGTTCGCCCATAGAGGATTATGAGGGACACGCGGGGGCATGCCACTCACAGAATGCACCAGAGGCCCACACCACTCGCCGCATACACAGCCGTTTGTCAACGTTGTATAATACATAAGCGTATTACATGTATGCATAGCGTAGAGGCACGGGATGGAGACATTCTCAAAGAGTAACGGGAAACAGAAAAAATTTCTTGATAATTGCGAAATGTTATCTATTAGTACCTAGAGTGACCTGTGTTGTGAAACGGTCAACGACAAGAAAAGTAACCGCTCACCAATTCAATAAGCGGTTACTCCTACTCGCATTGAAACTTAACAATCTCTCCTGCCTTGCGCCCACACATCATCACCCCCAACAGGATATACTCTTGGCATGCTTTACAAACTCTGTTTACTACTTCTCCGAAAACCTGAGCGCGGAGCGCTAGTCGCGTAAGCGACGTTGGGTTTCGGAACAAGAGTTTACTGCCTATAAGGAAATCTGAGCGCTTGTCCCCGAATGGGGGCGAAGCGCTAGTCACACCAGTGACGTTGGTTTCCGCATAAGATCTTACAACTAAGAGCCTGGAACAGCAGAAAACTCACACCACCCCCCGCTCAACACAATCCAACACAAATCCATGCTGCATACTGACATCGGTGTCGGTCTTCTGCTGTGGATAAAAGTATTGTTTGTGGTATCTACGCTCACTCTGCGCACTTGGGGAGATGATGTGTTTGTCCGTTCTTTGCTCGCTTGTTAGTCAATCTTGTTAGCCAACCTTGTTAGCCTATTATGTATCTTCTCATCAGCAGCTATCGGAAATATCGCTGCTTTTAGTATACTACACTGGCAAGAGGTAAGTATACTACTTCCACCTACATATGTCAATACTCTGGTCTGTATTTTCTTCGCTTGCCAGTAAAGCGACTAACCAGCACGTTTTCCCATCATTATATCTACCATAGGAAACATCGGCCAGTCATCATTTATTCCACAGGTCAGGAAAGTCCCCCCCAGACATTGTCCCACGCCACTCTACACTAAAACGGCGCGGCGCTCTTCAGACTCGCGTAAGGCCTGCTCAATCTCCTCGCCCAGCGTGGGATTCCACACCTGTTGCGCGTTATTCCAGCGCTCACGTAGCAAGTCCAGCAAGAAGCAGCGATCTTCCTTGTCCAATAAACGCAGATCCACGAGCGATTCCTGAGCGCCTGGATAGATGATGGTCAACTGACAATCATCTATGCGTACCATAGTTCGATTGCTCAACTCATAGGTCTGGGGCGCGCCGAGGCTTTTAGTGAACGAGATGGCACCGACACAGCCAATCAGGATAAATGAGAATGCGACGATACTGACTACCAGGCCCGCCAGACTCAACAAGAGCGCAGACCCAGTCGCCAGTACCAGTAAGAGCGGCTGTGTAATATGCAGGGTCCAGCCCACAAGAATGGCTGGCACCAGGCCCACCAGCACGGCCACAAAGCACCAGAACTCGCTGTTCATCATCCAGAAAATGCTGGAAAGGTTCAGTGGAGAGAGATCACGCGCCTCAAGCGAATGCTCGCTGACGAGAAACGTTCCCTTGCGATAGCCCTGGTGAAGCGCGAAGAGGAAGCGCGCAATCAAAATATCCCCTTTGAGCATCGCGAAGGTCAGGAAACCCAGCAGGCCGACCAGCGCATCCTGCCACTTCAGATAAAAAGTAAAATCATGACGATAAGTGCCCCACATCCAGCCACACGCCCAGGCCGACCCAAGTGCGCCCAGAAACAGCGCGACCGCCATCAACACACCCAGCAGGCGCGTCCTCTGATAGGCTGTACGCCCCAGGTGAAAGATATAGGTATCACTAGCAGGTTGTTTCATATTATCCCCTTATGGATCTTATTCCGAAACCCAACGTCATTGGCGTGTCTAGCGCTTCGCGCTCAGGTTTTCGGAGAAGAAGATTCAGGATCTACAGATTGCGTTTGCTTCTCAGCGCTTAACGTATGCCTAGCCATTATCTCCTATGTCTTTAAACGATTCCCCTGGCGCTGAGGTTACATTATTTGGCCGCCAATTATAACACGTTGTATCTTCGTTTTTCGTATTGATTCCCTACGAGGGGATAAAGAATGAAGACAGGGAGGCGGACCTGGCGGTCCGCCTCCCTGTCTTCATTCTTGACTCGGAATTGGCTTGATTACGCAAACGGGGTCCAGGGGCAGCGCCTTCGGAGCGGACTTGATACGCTCTCTCGCAAAACGGGGTCCAGGGGCAGCGCCCCTGGCGGGGTTTGGGGTGTCCCCAAATTCCCTTTCTCCCCTCACCACCGCAGGCGGCAGAAAAAAGTGTAGAGCGGCAAAACACGCTAAGTTAGCGTGTTTTGCCGCGGAGATCATCGAAGAGGACGGTGTGTAGATAGCGTTCGGCTGCGCTGGGGAAGAGCGTCACTATGATTTTGCCCCGATTCTCTTCTTTGCGCGCCTCCTGCAAGGCGGCCCAGGCCACGGCTCCACTACTAATACCAATCGAGAGCCCTTCGTCCTGCATCAGCTGGATGGCGGTCGCGACCGCGTCTTGATCGCTGACAGGAATGACCCGGTCAATCAGGTCCACGCGCAACGTATCGGGGATAAAACCCGGACCTAGGCCCTCCAGGCGATGTGGGCCCGGACGTCCACCTGAAAGGACGGCACAGGAGGCGGGCTCGACGGCAACGACTTCGACCTCGGGCTTGCGCTCACGCAGCCCCTCGGCGATGCCCGTTAGCGTGCCACCCGTCCCTACACCTAAGATCACCATATCCACAGCACCACCCGTCTCCTCCCAGATCTCGACCGCGGTCTCCTCGCGATGTGCGCGTGGATTGGCCTGGTTATAAAATTGCTGGGGATACCAGGCGTACGGAAGGGTTGTGCGCAACTCAATCACTTTATTGATAGCACCCCGCATCCCCTGGCGCGCGGGCGTGAGCATGACTTCAGCCCCCAGACGCTGCAACAGGAGACGCCGCTCCAGGCCTACGGTATCTGGCATAGTCAGTATGCAGCGATATCCCCGTGCAGCCGCGATCATCGCCAGCGAGACGCCCATATTACCGCTTGTAGGCTCGATAACTGTGCTTCCCGTGCGGAGCAGGCCCTGGCTCTCCGCCTCACAGATCATGCGCTTCGCCACGCGATCTTTGACGCTCCCACCTGGGCTAAACATCTCTAATTTGGCCAGTATCGTCGCTGCCGCGCCTCCAGCCCTGGCGGGAAAACGCGTCAACTCGACCAGGGGAGTGCGACCAACGAGTTCAGAAGCGTCGTGCGCCCAACCGGTCATAATATCCTGTTCTTCCTTTTGCTATACTTCTCTGCCTGCCCTTAACTCTGGGGTTCAGCGGGCAGCAAAGCTGTAATAATATTGATGAGCTCCTCAATCTTAAAGGGCTTGCGTAACAACAAGCCAGATTGTAAGCCCATGCGATGTAGCTCCCACTCATGACTCCCTGTAATCATAATAATAGGGATGTTTTTCGTCTTGTTGTGCCCCTTGAGAATCTTGTAGAGCGAGGCACCATCCAGATTGGGGAGGCCGACATCCAGGAGAATCAGGTGCGCGTCCAGTTCAGGCAAACGATCCTTGGCCTCTTGCCCATCTATAAAAAAGCTTAATTGCCAATCCCCAAAACAGTCCAGGGTATCACTAAAAAGCGTTCTCAGGAGTGGATCATCCTCAATGATAGCGATACGCTTGCTCGCTCCTGGCCGTGTTGCATCCATTGCTTCAGCCACGTGCTTCCAAACCCCCTTATCGGCTAACGTCCCCGTTCCTGGCTCAATACCCTCCACGCCCCTGGCGCCTCTCCGCCCACCCCTCCTCAATTGGATTATTATTTATGGATATAAAAACGCGCTTTTTTTCGGTAGGGACCAGCTTTAGCGCGTCCGAAGGCGATTGATCGTCTGTGGGCGCAGCCCAAAATGTTCCATTTCATGATATTGCGCAACAACACTTATTGCCCACCAAAGGCTTCGGCTTGCGCTGGCATGCCATTAATGGCATTTGGACGCGGTAAACCGGGTCCCTACCAGATGGAAAGCCGTCTCGCGTTTCGTGTGTGAGCTAGATATAGTACATGGTCTCGGTGGTGCCTGTACGATGCCGCTGCGCCAGTTCCTCAATTGTGGTCGAGTTAAGTATCTCCTGGGTCGCAGCGTCGATCTTCTGCCAGACCTCGCGTAGCGCACATCCTGGGGAGAGTTTGCAAAAGTCGGGATTTGGGAGACACTCCATCGGTGGTACATAGCCTTCCAGGGCTTGCATCACCTGAGCCATTGTAATCTGACCCGGCGCTTTCGCTAGCATATGACCACCCTTGGGGCCACGCACACTCTTTACCAGACCCTCTTTCCTCAAGACCATCAAGATCTGATCTAAGTATTGTTCAGGGATATACTGGCGACTGGCAATATCTGAGCTCTCAATTGGCCCCTGTCCATAATAAGCGGCCATATCAAGCATTGCTCTCAGGCCGTAGTCTCCCTTCATTGTAAGCTTCATATATGGGACCTTTCTTTCGGGCGATGTGACTGATCTAGCTTCCACTCATCTATTATTAATACATGCCAAATTACGGTAATCTTATGTGGACGTTGAAGTGCGCGTGACGCCTCCCTTTGCCAGTCACTGCCAACCCGTTTTTCCAGGTGAGGAAAGAGTGATAGATACTTAAGATCTTATTCCGAAACCCAACGTCACTGGCGTGACTAGTGCTTCGCACTCAGGATTTTCGGATCAGAAGTAAGTAAAGTTGATATTAGAATATATCAGTAAAGCATGCATGTCAATGGGTAGCATCGCTCCTCAACCCCGCTATTACCGCTTTCCCGTTTTGTTACACACCTCAGCTTTGCCACCGCTTCTGCCACCTCCATTGATTAATTTCTGCTGAGAATATGGCGCATATGCTCGTACAAGCTTGCAGCCCTGCATAAGGACATCTATAATGAGACTGTCATTCTAAACATTTTAAGGCACTCTATTCATGCATGCCATGGCCACGTTTTCTGGGTTCAAGGGGGTCCTGTACTTATGCAGCAAGGCAATTCATGGCAATCAGGACAGGAGAAACAGCCGCTCTTAAGAGTCCTGGTCGTCGACGATGAAGAGAACATTATTGAATTTATTCGCCTCGGCCTCCGCTATGAAGGGTTTCAGGTTGAGTCGGCTAACGATGGCGAGACTGGTATCGCTACGGCATTGCGCATCAATCCAGACATCATTATTCTGGATGTCATGATGCCCCCCGGCATAGATGGCCTGGAAGTCTGTCGCCGCTTACGCGAGAATCCAACAACACGCGAGATTCCTATTCTGATGCTTACAGCGCGAGACGAGGTACGCGACCGTATCGCGGGCCTGCGTACGGGTGCGGATGACTATTTGACCAAACCCTTTGATTTCGATGAATTACTTGAGCGTATTCGCGCCATCTTACGACGTCAAGGACGCACGAAGAGTCCCCAGGGCGCGGCAGGAGCCGAGAATGGCAACATGCTCGAGTTTGAAGATCTGCGTATGAATACCGCTACCCGCGAGGTCACCCGTGCTGGTCGCCTGATTGAGCTGACCGCGACCGAATATAACCTGCTTCACCTCTTTATGAGCCATCCGCGCCAGGTGCTCGACCGACAGACGATTCTTCAACGCGTCTGGGGCTATGAGTTTCTCGGCGAAACGAACATCATTGAAGTCTACGTACGATACTTGCGCGAGAAGATCGAGGATTCACCCAGTACTCCTAGGCTCATCCAAACCGTTCGTAGCGTTGGATACGTGTTGAAAGGGTAAAGCGCAACACATTGTTCCTGTCTATAGCGGAGTCCAAAGGTAATGCCTGATCCATATTCGAAGCAATCACAAGAGACCTCACGGCGGAAGATAACGGCCGCAAGCGAGCACGCTAACACTGAAAGCCCCTCGGCTCCAGTGTCATCTCAGCCTGTCTCGCCTCAGACCTCTTCCACTACTACATCGCCTCTGACGGGCATGATCATGCCTGCACGCACATTCACGGCTCAGACTCCACGCTGGCTCCGCCCCTTTCTTAGCCTGCCCGTACAGCTCTCGACTATCTTCAGCCTGATCCTGCTCATGGTACTGATGGTCGCGGCGATACTCTTGCGTGATGCGTCGGGCAGCAATGCCCTGCTCTATCCAACGGTGGCCCTGCTGGCTCTGGGTGGTATTGTCCTCAGCGCGACCTTTACGACGCTCCTCCTGCGCCCACTGGTACGTTTGACCGATGCAGCACAAGCCATTGCTCTGGGCGATCTAAAGCAGCGCAGTCGCCTCCCGCCTCTTCACCTGCCACCACAGGACGAGATCGACCGCCTGTGTGGCAGCATCGATGAGATGGTGACGCGCCTGGAGCGCGCCGAAGAGTTACAGCATGCAGCCGAAGAGCGTTTCCGTCGCTTCTTCTCCGACGCCTCCCATCAGTTACGCACACCTTTGACCTCAATTCGGGGCTTTACTGAGGTTCTCTTGCGCGGCGCCAAAGACGATCCCGAGACCGCGCAGCGCGTTCTGACATTGATGCGCAACGAGGGCGAGCGTATGACAGCTTTGATCAACAACCTGCTCACGCTCTCGCGTCTCAGTGAACATCAACCACTAAAAATGCAGTATATAGATCTACTCGACCTCGTCAAAGAGAGCATCGAACAGGCACGCACCCAGGCAACTGATGATCGCAGAATGCAGATCTCACTGCGTGGGGATGCTCCCTTCGGCCTGCAAGCCAATAAAGAGCGCATCAAACAACTGCTCTATATCCTGCTGGACAACGCGGTAAAACATGGCCTGCCCGCGCCTGAAGGCTCGATTACCGTTCAGTTGACCAAGCGCGAGCAACAGATCGAGGTACATGTAATCGATAATGGACCTGGCATTGCAGAAGATGAACTGAAACATATCTTCGAGGCTTTCTATCATGGGCAGCACCAGCGAACCCCTGGAGCCGGCCTGGGCCTGGCCATTGCCGCGGCTATTGTCGACGCCCACCAGGGCCATATTACTGTTCAGCGCACCCCGGACGCGGGCAGCGATTTTACATTTATGCTACCCTACACCAAGTAATATATTATGATAAGGTGGGTGCGGTGGCGGCTGGCTGCGCCAGCCGCCACCGCACCCACCTTATCATAATAAAACCTGCAATCCTTCCTATGCTTATTGACCGTCCTGCTGGCAGCATGTTACACTGCCATCATTAAAAATAAGTACTACTATTATTGTTAACTACAAAATTTTGTCCAAAGCGGTAGTTTCGCCAAAGAGAGACAGAAATATGTGGACCTCAACGCTTGATCTCGACCCGAAACGCGTTCTTCTCACACGAGTGCTGGGCCGCTTCTCGCGCGGCGCGTACTTCTCTTCTTATGCTCCTCTCCGTGTTGAAAACTTGCCTCGCCCTACCCTCCCCGCTGCCTCCTGGGTACGCGTCCGCAACCGACTCGCTGGCATCTGTGGTAGCGATCTGCATCTCGTGAGTGCCGACGGTGATTTGCGCGTCTCTCTGGCGGCCCTGCCCGGTCATCAACAGCACTATCCCGGGCACGAGGTCGTGGGCGAAGTCGTCGAAATTGGCGACGAGGTAACGCACCTGCGCGTAGGGGACCGCGTTGTGCTCCAGCACGAGGCGAACTGCCTCTCGCAGGGAGTCCAGCCCATCTGCCGCTTCTGCGCCGAGGGCTTCTACAATTTATGCGAACATGGCGCGCTGCCCGGCCCGCACACCATCGGCGGCGGTTGGAGCGAGGAGATGCTCCTGCCGGAGCAAAGGCTCTACCGCGTTCCCTCCTGGATGAGCGATGAGCAGGCAGTCCTGCTAGAACCCACGGCTGTGGCCCTGCACGCGGTCCTGCGCGCCCTACCCCGCCCCGATAGCCAGGTGCTTATCATTGGCGCGGGCGTCATTGGCCTGCTGACGCTCCAGGTCTTGCGCGCACTGGCTCCTGAGGCTGAGATCAGCGTCCTGGCACGCCACCCTTTCCAGATAGAGCAGGCCACACGCCTGGGTGCCAGCCACATTATTTATACCCATGATAGCTACCTCGGCGTCCAGACTGTCACAAATGCCAGGAGCTATCGAGGCTGGCTGGGCAATCATATGCTGGTCGGCGGCTATGAGACAATTTTTGATACCATTGGCAGCAACCGCACGCTCCCCCACGCCCTGCGCTGGGCCAGTGCGCGTGCAAACGTGGTTCTCGTGGGCGTCCACCTCCACCCGATGCATATCGACCTGACGCCCGTCTGGAACCAGGAAATTAAGCTCATTGGTACTATGAGCCATGGACAGGAGCACTGGCCGCAGCGCAGCGGGCGCATGCACTCTACCTTCGAGGTCGTCGCCGATATGATGCGCGAACAACGTATTGCGCCCGAGCAGTTCCTGACCCATCGCTTCGCGCTGACCGACTATCGCCAGGCGCTCGAAACCGCCATGGGCAAGGACAAGAGCCGGGCTATCAAGGTTGTATTTGACTACTCGCTTGTCCCTCAATCCGTCGTGCCTAACGTGCGCGCCTCCGCGCGTCCAAGGCGCTCGGCTTCGCTGCTCCCGCTACGCGAGAAGGCGCTCAAGACCAGCTCTGCCACGACACCGAACATAGAGCCTGTCACGTCAGCGACCCCGGCGCCCGAGGAGGAGTCAACTGCTAAGTTTGTAGCTCCCGCCCCTCCTGCTACCTCCGGCGTCGAGAAGACGGATGCGATGCCCAACCCCAGGCATAAAGCCAGAGTAGAGGCCAAGGCTCAAGCCAGCGAGACGCATGTCAAGGAGCAGAAAAGCGAGCCTCTCCTGGATATTCCCTCGACGTCAGACTTGCCATCACTCCCCGCGAATGCTGAGGGCGAACTAGTGCCAGCAATATCCGCTAGCGACGCCGAGGTTCAACCCGGCGAGTCACCAGTGCTAGAAACGCCTGGCGAGCCAGAGGTCCTCTCAGTTGAGCCTCTACCAGCCACACCGGAACAGCAGGCCGAAGAGTTGCCAATCGACTTCTCCGCCGAGGCCGAGGAGCCATCCGAGACAGAAGTGACCCCCATCGTCACACCCGAACAGCCTGAGGAACCATTCGAGCCAATGCTTGACGCGCCTATTGAGCAGTCCAATGAGTCCGCGCTCCAACACGAAGAGGAGATGCCAGTAACTGAAGACAGCGCCCAGGAGTCAGACAGCCAGGAGCAGCCAGTTATACCCCCTCCAGCCATTGAACATGAGCGACCTTCGCGGACACGTAATCGCCGCAAGAAGTAGACTGTTTGTAGGGTCCATGCTGGCATGGACTCATCCGGCCCGCAGGCCGACACCCTGACGCTAGGGAGGTCGCTTCGCTCGCAGTCCATGCCAGCATGGACCCTACAAAATAGAGAAGAGAAATCATTAATTTCCGGGGAAAACTGCATGCCAACCGATAAACAGGAGCCTCGCCTGGATACGACCGAGGGACATTCCCCGGCAGCGCCCGGCACACAATCATATAGCACACCTACCACCCTCCCTGACGGGTCTAATCCTGCTCCTAAGCAGGAAAACCCCCTCCAGGAAGAGGACAACACGCCTACCCAGCCGCGTCTGCGCACCCAGCGGAAGCAGACCACAGGTAAGCGAAGCAAGATAGAACCACCAGCCGTCTCACCAGGTTCACAGGTCTGGATCGATAACCAGCTCCCCACAGGCCTGCTGGACGAGGATGAGGCCCCGCCCTCGCGCTGGTTTAAGCTCTCTCGCCCTATGCCCGCACTTAAATATAAGCAGGAGCAGGGCAGCGAAAAATTGCCCGCGACGCCAGAGAAGAATATCGCGCCAACCTCCCCACAGCCCGAGGAAACGCTGGCTCCCGCACCTATGCCGATATTAGGCGGGCTGGAGCTACCACCACCCGACCGTACATCCGTGGCTACCCCGAAAAAACTGGAGGTCACGCCTCAAGTCTTTGCTAAACGCCCTCAGGGACACAGTCGGCCACAACACTTGCGCCTGCTGATCTCGGTCATACTGCTGGCCCTCATCGTGTTGACTGGCGGCTCCTTTACGCTTATGCATTTACTGGCTGGTAGCACGGCGAATCCACTGGACACCACCAACGATCCCAATACCTTTGCGCAGACCTCGCTCAATGCTCAGCAAATAGATGAGCTACATCATCTCTCGACACGTATGAGCGCTAAGCAACTGGCTGGTCTCTATGTCGCCCGCATGTCGCTGGACGAGGAGATCGGGCAGATTATCATGGTCGAGTACGATGACACCTACTACTCCGACGATCTGAACCGCATGCTCACCGAGCTGCACGCCGGGGGCGTCATCATGTACGAGTTTCAGATGCTGACCGCGACTCAGACCAAAGGTGATATTAGCAGCATGCAGCAACACGCGAAGCTCCCGCTGCTCATCTCCACCGATGAGGAGGGTGGCATCGTTCACCGACTCACCAACATCTATCCACCACGCCCCTCGGCGCTGGATATCTACAATACTGGCGATCCACAGGTCGCAGCGCAGCAGGGGCATAAAGTTGCGCAAGACCTTCTCGCACTGGGCATCAATACCAATCTTGCTCCCAGCGTGGATGTGGCCCTGGTCCAGGGTCCCGGCCAGGCCACACGCACCTTTGGCTATACCGCGGACTCAGTGATCAATTTCGCTGGCCCCTATATCAAGTCTATGCAGCAAGATGGTGTTATCGCCTGCATCAAGCATTTTCCCGGTATGGGCGCCGCCGAGATTGATCCTCATAAAGGCCTGCCTGTGGTAAATCGCACCAAAGAGCAGCTCTACCAGACGGAGCTTGCTCCCTTTAAGCACTTCATCCAGACTAAGGATAAGCTAGAGAATCCTGGCATGGTTATGCCAACAGATATCCTGATGCCCGCTATCGACCCGGTCTATCCCGCCGAACTTTCGCACACCTTTATGACTGATATCCTGCGCAAAGAGCTTGGCTATGATGGTATGACGCTAACGGACGCGCTCTATATGCAGGGTGTTACCATCAACGGCCAGCCCATCAGCATGGCCCAGGCGGGCGTGATGGCCCTCCAGGCAGGCAACGACATGCTGCTTGGCCCCACCGGCTACGTCCAAACCCTGAACATGGTCAATGCCATCAAAGCCGCCCTCCAGGATGGCACGCTCTCCAGGGCACGCCTGGACGAGGCCGCCACACGCGTAATCGCGCTCAAGATGCAGCGTCACCTGATGCCCGCCGTCCCACCCCAAAATTAAAAAGAGAGAAAGGGAGGTGGAAATCCCCGCGGGATTTCCACCTCCCTTTCTCTCTGGCTACTCTACTCGCCTTCCTCGGGAGAGAAGACATCGGGCGCGCCTTGTAGCCGCTCGATGATCTCTTTGAGGCGCCGGGTCTCATTGGCGTGCTGGATACGCATCTCCTCCAGCTGATGCTTCATCTCTTCCTGCATCTGCTCCATATGATCTTTCATACGCAGGATGGCCTCGACGCCTGCCAGGTTCACCCCCAGGTCACGCATCAAGCGCCGGATATGTAGCACGCGCTCGATGTCTTTATCCGAGTAGAGCCGGGGGCTATGCGGACTCTCGCCCTTGCGCGCGGGCGCTATCAAGCCCAGGCGCTCATAGTGCCGCAGCGTCTGCTCGTGTACCTCAGCCTTTTGCGCGGCAATACTGATGATATACCAGGCGCCATCACGCATCTCTGGCATGCGTACATCCCTCCTTTCAGCGAGCTATGGATGCGCTTCAACCCCACGGGCGCGCGCTAGCTGCTCAAATAAGCCACGCTCTTCTGGCGAGAGACGCATTGGCAGCACAACCTTAGCGCGGGCGTAGAAGCTCCCCCGCCCCTCGCTCTTGAGATGTGGCATGCCCTTCCCAGCCAGGCGAAACAGACTGCCATTCTGCGTCTCGGCGGGAATCGTCAGACTCAGGCGCTTCCCATCGGGGAGCGTCACTGGCACTGATCCCCCCAGCATAGCTGTGAAGAGGTCAACATCCACATCCATATACAGATCATCGCCCTTGCGCTCATAAGCAGAATCCGTCTTGATACTTATGACCAGAAAGAGGTCGCCACGCGGCCCTCCACCGGCGCCGGGGTGACCCTCACCCGCCACACGGATCTTTGAGCCGTTATCTACACCAGGCGGAATTTTAACTTGCAGGCGCTTGCCCTGTCCATTCAGGCTGCCCCGGCCACCACATTTCGCGCATAGGCGTCCACCAATCTGCCCCATGCCCCTACAGGCGGAACAGGTCTCAGGGGCCTGAATGGTAAACGTACGCTGGCTACCAAGATAGGCCTCCTCAATCGTCACCTCGACGGTCTGCTCCAGGTTTTCGCCCACGCGGCTACGCATGCCCGCGGTAGAGGTTCGCCCGTTCGCGCCAGGGGGAAATCCCTGCCCGCCGCTACGACCAAAGAGTACTTCGAAGAAATCAGAGAAGCCTGAGCCGCTAGGATCATAGTTAGGATAGCTACCCGCACTCCGCCTGGCTCCCGCAAAGCCGTTAAATTGATCGCGCCAGTTTGGTCCAAGCGTATCATAGCGCTTGCGCTTATCGGGGTCAGATAAGACCTCGTAGGCTTCGTTAATCTCTTTGAACTTCGCTTCCGCCTTCTTATCGCCTGGATTGACATCGGGATGATGAGTGCGCGCCAGTTTGCGAAAGGCTTTCTTGATGTCATCGGCGCTGGCAGTGCGCGATACCCCTAAAATTTTATAGTAGTCCTTATAATCCATCGGCCCGGCCTCACTCTTTACCTTGCATATACTCTGTTTGTTAGCCAACACATCTGTTCACTACTCGGTAGGGACCCGGTTTACCGCGTCCAAAGGCGATTAATCGTCCGTGGGCGCAGCCCACACCGCTCCCATGGGCACAATATCGGGAGATGGGTCGTTTGTTGCCCCCAAGGCTTTGGCTTGCGCCGCACTGCCATGAATGGCATTCGGACGCGGTAAACCGGGTCCCTACCGAGGTTGGCACATTTCCCCGTAGAATCTATAGTGAAACAAATCAGTTAGTTGGCTCCGTTGTTGCCATTCTTTCCCAGGGGAACACTAACTTTGACGTGGGCAGGGCGTAGCGTCTCCTCACCAAGGGTGTAGCCTTTGCGCGTCTCCTCCAGAATCGTGCCCTCTGGCTTATCGGCGCTTTCGACCGCCTCAATGGCCTCGTGCATATAGGGGTTAAAGGGCTCGCCCACCGTGGGGACAGGGTTCAGACCCTCACCACGGAGAATTTCATTCATCTGCCAGTGGAACATACGTAGTGTCTGCTGCAAGTTCTGCTTATCCATGCTCTCCTGGTACATCAGGGCGCGCTCCACATTATCCATGACATCAAGCAGTTTGTGAAAGAGAGATTTCTTGTGAGCAAGTACACGCGTCTCCAACTGGCGCTCCTGGCGCTTGCGAAAATTATCCCACTCCGCGCGCTCGCGCAGATACTTATTCCAATTCTCTGTGGCCTCCTTGCGTGCCTGCTCTAGCTGAGCCTCCAGTTCGGCGACGCGCGCCTCGGCACCAGAGGTTTGCTGCTCATTCTGCTGCTGGTTGGTCTGCTCCTGAAACTCTTCCTTCACGGTGTTTCAATCTCCTCATATCTATTTATCTTTACGACGACGGACGCTACATATCGCTATGCCAAAGGCGATAAAACTCCTGCAAGCTATTATGCATTCGAGTATAGAACTTGAGTCGACTACTGTCAAGTTTCCTGCTAGAAGTCACATAGAACTTTTATTTAGTTGTGAGAAAAGCGAGGGCGTGGGGACGCGAAGTGACCCGACGCTACTAAAGTACGCGTCTACATATGCGCGTAATATGTAGACGCGTACTTTAGTAGCGTCGGGCCGCAGCAGAATATCTATTCTTCTACTTCGTCGTGCTCAGTTGAGGACCAGCGCTCGCCGCGCTCCAGGATGATGGCGCCGAAAAGCTCTTCCTGTGCCACATTCACGCGGCGCCACTTCCAGAGTTCAAGGACGGCGATAAAGGTGACCACAATCACGAAGCGTGAGGGCTCATTTTCTAGAACCTCTTCGAGTAAGATTGTCTCGCGCTCCTGCAAGCGTTCGACAATCTCGGCGATCTGGTCGCTCACGCGTACGCGGGCGACGGGCATCAGGTGCTCGCCCTGGGCCTCCTCCTTGACCTTCATCTCCAGTAGGCGCTGAAAGGCCCGGCTGAGCGATTGGGCCTCCATGCCTGTGAGCGTGGGCGGCGTCCAGGCAAGCTGGGCCTCGATACCTGCTAGCAGGCTCGAACGCCCATGCGTCTGCAAACCCTCTTCCTCACGCTGCTTTAACGTCGAGGCGATTTCTTTAGCCAGCCGATACTCTAAGAGGTGATGCTGTAGCTCCTCAGCCAGGCTGCTGGCGCTCTCGGCCTCGCTATTGCCCTCCTCGCGCGGGGTCTGAGGAAGCAGGCTCTGCGATTTGATATACAACAAACGCGCGGCAATGGAGACAAAGGCCGCCATATTCGCCAAGGGCAAAGCCTCCGACTCACACTGCGCTAAATATTCCAGATACTGATCCGTTACCGCGACCAGCGAAACGGTGGTAATCTCCATTTGCCGCTTCTCAATTAAATGCAGCAGCAGATCCAGGGGACCTTCAAAAATGGGAAGATGCACGACATAGCGTGCCTGCTCGCGCGCACTCTGCTCTGCCGCCTCCTGCGGCGAGAGTTCCGAGGCAAGTTGCACGGTGGCACGTGGGTCAACCTGCTCAGCTTTTTCAGCTTTTTCAGCTTTTTCAGCTTTTTCAGCTTTTTCTAACATGGGGGGCTATGATACCTCGTCAATGCGGTGTAAGATGGAGGCGGGTCCATTTGCCTGGTGATGAGTTTTGATATAGAGGACCGCGCGCTCCGAGAGGCCTGCGGCCTGGGCCAGTTCTGCTCCTACCTCCGCGTGCCACCAGGCATAGCCAAGCGTCAGCCGCCAGCGTGTTACGCGACTCTTCTCTGCATCCAGGGGAGAGACGGCGATTTTCGAGAGCAGGGCTGGGGCCAGTAATTTCCCTAGCACGATCACGGGTCGAGTCCAGAAAGGTACACGTCCTTCAGCCTTCCCCACATCATGCAAGAGTGCCGCCGCGAGCATATCCTCTTCCTGGCAACCGCTCTCCTGCAACCCCTGACACACACGTACGCTATGTCGCTGGTCCGCTGGCGTCATTGTATAGAACAACGAGAGCGCCGACTGTGGAAGCCAGCGCGTGACCTCTCGATGCTCATCCAGCGTGAGCGGCTGCACAAAACCCATCTGCTGCCGCACCTGTCCCAGTCGATAGTGAACCTTCTGTAATATCATGTCGTCTTACCACTACCCTTACAACTATCGATGATCCTTTTCAGAACCACCTTCACACATCCACATAATCACCCTCGGTAGGAGCTCTCGATTGATCGTGGGGCTAGCACGTCCAAAGGTCATTTTCCCCTCGGTAGGAACCCGGTTTACCGCGTCCAAAGGCTATTCATCGCCTGTAGGCGTAGCCTAAAAATGCCACTGCCTGCACCATCATGCGACAAACGCACCTCCTCAAAAAATAGGCTTGCGCCGCACTGCCATGAATGGCATTCGGACGCGGTAAACCGGGTCCCTACCGGATGGGAGACGTTTCGCCCCCCTACCAGTCCGAGTTCCTCAAGATTAAAAGGTATACATGCCTAGCAGAATTTGGACGGGAATACCAGTCAGCATTGCGATCACTGCTGCGGCTCCCCACCAGACATAAAAGGCCAGGTTAAAGAGGAAGAAGTCGCCAATACCCAGCAGTCTCCCTATAAATGGTAAAACAAGAAAGATAACTAAGATAATCACTGGCCCATATGGGGCAGCCCAGCGCGCAAACTTCACGGCCTGTTTACTCGGAAGCAGCGTGTACAGCACCTGGTAGCCATCCAGGGGATAGAGTGGCAGGATATTGAGAAGCACCAGGGAGAAGTTGACAATAGCAAAGACGACGAAGAGCTGTAACACGCGAATGGTTACTGGATTATACATATACAACGAGACAGGCGAAGACGTTAGAACTCGCACTATCAGAGCGCTAAGAATACCCAATGCCAGGTTTATCAGCGGGCCAGCCACAGCGACCATCAAAACGCCACGGTTGGGACCATTACGCAGCTTCCATGGGTCAGGCTTCACGGCCGCACCCCATCCCAGGCCCATAGGTAGAGCCACGATGGGCTGAAACGCCAGGAAGAGGCACATGATCAATCCAAGCGGCTCAATATGCGCGCGCAGACGGAGAGATTGGCGTCCCTCGCGACGCGGAGTCGAATCACCCAGCCAGTTCGCCACGGCGGCATGTGCCCACTCGTGCAACACAATGGCCACGAGAAATGACAGGATGATCATCAGCGCTAGAAGTACGTTTATTTTCATAACGTTTTCTCTCTTCTCTGTTCTTTCTGCGTCTCTGCCAAAAGATCGATCTCCATCCCCTCGCAGGCGGAGCGTGTATGCACAAATTGCGCGCGTGCCTCAGCCTCCATCAGGTCAAGCTGGTTATCGTCGTAGGTTGGCTCATGATGGAAGAGCACCAGTTCACGAACCTGCGCCAGGCGGGCCGCCTCAGTCGCCATGGCAATGGTGCTATGCCCAAAGCCATGCTTCTCCTGCTGGTAATCGGTCACGGTATACTGCGCATCGTGAATCAAGAGGTCCGCGCCCTCTATAAATTGCACAAACTCGGCATCACTCCCCTCCTTCCACTCAACATCCGTCGCATACACAATACGCTTCCCCGCATACTCGATCCGATAAATACAGGCTCCATTCTGTGGGTGACACTGCGTCAATTTCGCGACGACCCTCAATTCGCCCTCGGCTCCCGCGTTGCCCTCAGTGCTCTCCTCCAAAGCAGGGTCACCAGCACGCCAGGTGACACATTGCGTATCATAGAGCGTGTGGAAGGTGCGTTGGGAGGGCAATTGGCGCATATCTACCGGGAAATATGGGGGCGACATAAGTGGTGTTACAAGTTGTTCTATATTCTGGCCCGCCAGGTCCGGACCGAAGAGGTGTAACTTCGTACGAGCCTCGAAGAGAGGAGCAAAGAATGGAAAACCCACGAGGTGGTCTCCATGCCCATGAGTGATAAACAACGCCAGGTCCAGGCTCTCCTGCTTCGTCGTATCCTGAGCCAGGCGCCGCATCAACGCGTCGCCCAGGCGAATAATGCCGCTGCCAGCGTCGAAAATCAGGGTATGCTCACCCGCCTGCACCTCAATACAGGAGGTATTGCCACCATGACGGAGCGTATGTGCTCCCGGCGTTGGATAGCTGCCACGTACACCCCAAAAGCGTACTAGCAAACGCTGCTTACCAGCCATCTTAAAATTGCTCCTACTCGCAGCTTAACGTATGAGATAATCTTCCCTATTATAACGTGCAGTCAGGGGATTGAAAAGGTTTTGTGATGTGGCTGGTGGGCTCTGCCCACCAGCCACATCCATCATCCACATCCTTATGACAAGAAAAAGGGATATAAAACTGCTGCAAATTCGGCCTGCGTAACGTATGATAGGTGTAACATATATACGACAGGGAAAGCGAGAGAGAGTATGGACCAGGGAACCCCACGCGGCAATCAGGGACGGTATCCCGATGGGCACAACAGGCGCAGAGCACAGGGCCAGGGGCGCTACTACACCAACCGCCAGCGGCCCTATATACAGCGCACACGGCCCATTAATGACGAGGATTACCTTGAAGAAGAGCAGCCAGTTGAAGAGTATGACGCATATGACGCGTGGGAAGACTCAGTAAACGCTGGCGAGGCCGACGAGGAGACCTATCCCGAATACATCCCCCGGCGCAGGCGCTCCAGCGCGTATTCCTCTACACCTCCACGCCGCTCACCTGGCCCTAGAGAACCAGTTCGTTCGCGCCCGGTGGCGCGCAAGCGTCCCCGCCGCCGCAAGAGTTCTCTCCCCTCAATGCTCCTTGGCTGTGGGCTGGGGATGCTTGTAGCCGTGGGTCTCGCCATCGCGGTGGTGCTCTACTTCGTCGTCCCCTCGCTCAAAAACGGTGGCACGCCCGTCAATCCCTTTAATCCACTGCACCAGTACACCAAAGAAGAGAGCGTGACCACGCCTATCACCTCGCTGGGCACAATTGAGGTCTGCACTAAAATTGGCAATGTCTCGCTGCTCGTCGATCCTAGCAGCGCCACCACGACTATCACCAGCAAGAAGATGGTCCAGGCCACTTCACAGGGCGATGCGCAACAGAAGTTCGCCCAGATGAAGGTTGAGGTCCAGCCGCCTGCCACTATTACCCAGCCTCTGACCTGTACCCGCCTTCCCAATCCCACCAATCAGCAAGGCACCACCACCAGCGGTGAGGCACTGATTGTCAACGTGGTTTTTCCCACTACTGGTGGACTGGCACAGGACACGACGGCCTCGACCGATATTACCATTCATATCCCGCCCGGTATTCTCCCTCAGACGCCCTCGCTCCTGATAGGGGTCGAGGCCCCCGTGGGCAACATCACCGTTCAGGGCTTAAGCGGTGTATATAGCCTTCACGGCAATACAGGGGCCATCAAGGTGACCCAGGCCATCCTCGCCTCAGGCTCGCGCCTCGAAACGGGTCAGAAAGGCGTAACCTTCAATGGCCTGCTCCTGATTCCCCCCACGGCGACTACCACTGCTCCCGCGCGCTACTACATTCGTAGCGAGCAGGGCGATGTCGATGTGACCCTGCCCGCCAACCTGAACATTCAGGTCAACCTCACCACTAATATTGGCAAAATCAAAAGCGATTTCCCTATTCAGCCCCAAAAAGATCCCAAAGACGAGAACTCCATGAGCTATAACGGCCCACTTAATCCCCAGGCTGGCACGCCCGCACCCGCCTCCCTCAACCTTGATGTGAGTATAGGCAACATCAACCTCCACAAAGCCCCTGGCGTGTGAATAGCCCTCCCTATTTGTGAAGGTGATGTGCCTGAACAGCCTACGGTTGCCCAGGCACATCATCTTCACAAACAAAATCTATCCTCGAGAGAAGGACTGCTTCATCGTTCTCTATAATAAGCGAGTGGTTGCATAGGCAATGCTTATTCTCTATAATGGGCATATTACATACTCAATATCCGCATTTATCATATTTGTAACGCAATCTTTTACCTTACCTCTCGCGGAAAGGAGACGTCGCTGGCGCGTCGTGCATGCTATGCGCGTTCGCTCGCGACAACATTACATGAACGTGGCTCAACCACCGTCCCCAAATCTCGCTTCGCTTGAGTTTCTCTCAGGTCCAAGCGCGGGCTCGGTTCTGCCAGTTGGCAAGCCAGTCCTGCAAATTGGACGCGAGCCGGGCAATGATATTGTTATTTCCGATCCTTCAATCTCTCGCCGCCATGTCCAGCTCTCGCTGGTCAACGGCACCTGGAAGATCGAGAAACTGGCTCCCCAGAACACACTAACCGTCAATCAGCAGGAGGCCCAACAGGCCTTCCTCAAAGCAGGCGATATTGTCTGCATAGGAGGTCGGGTGACCTTCCGCCTGGGCGTCCCTACGGCGGTCCCTGCAGCGGTAGGCAAGGCACCATACGCAGCTGCACCCCAATTGCCACCTATGCCGCCACAGACACCGCCTCAGGCCAGCTATCAACAGGCGGGGTACCAGGCCATGCCGCCACAGACACCATCTCAGGCTGGATACCAGCCCACTATTCAGGCTAATGGACCCATGGGCCCGGATAGCTTCAAGGCTGGCGCGCCCGAGATCAAGGGCATTCCCACCCTTGAAGTGACCAACTATACCGGGCAGGATCGCCACGTCTTCCAGCTCGCGCCGGAGAAGCAGGGCTTTAGCATTGGGCGCGCGCCCGACAACGATATCGTGATTGACCGGCCTACCGTCTCGGCCTATCACGCCATTATTCAGCGCCAGGGACAGAGCCTGGTCTTGGTCCATCCGCATCCTAAAACCGGGCGTTCCAGCAATGGCGTGGAGTTCCAGGGACATGTGGTACGCGGCAGCGAGTCCTTCCAGCATGCCCTGGCCAATGGTGATACCTTCCGTATCAGTGATGAGCATGGCACCTTTACGACCCTGCTCTTTAAAGATGGCAGTGGCAACTCAAGTGACGCCATTCCCGAGATTCGCCCGATTCAGCTTGGGATGCCTGTCATCACGCTGGGTCGCGTCGCTGAGAATACTGTGGTGCTGGACCACCTGCAAATCTCCAAGTTTCATGCCCGCCTGGAGCAGGTTCAGGGTGGCTACCGCATTGTTGACCTGAACAGCAAGAATGGACTGTATGTCAATGGCGCACGCATCTCGCGTGGTGCACGCAACCTGGCACCCAATGACGAGATTCGCATCGGTCCATTCCGCTTCATCTATACCGGGCAGATGCTCATCCAGCAGGACGAGAGCAATACAATTCGTATTGATGCCATCAACCTCGTCAAAGAGGGCCAGGCCCATCGTATCCTGCTTAATGACATCTCAATCGCCATCCCACCGCGCAAGTTCGTAGCCCTGGTCGGTGGCTCGGGCGCCGGTAAATCAACGCTGATGGATTCACTCAACGGTCTGCGCCCGGCGACGAAGGGGACCGTGCTCTACAACGGACAGGACTACTATCATAACCTGGCGGCCTTCAGCACTCAGCTTGGTTATGTGCCCCAGGACGATATTATTCACCGCGAACTGACCGTTGAGCATGCCCTCTACTACGCCGCTCGCCTGCGCCTCCCTGATGACGTGACCAAAGAACAGATTCACCAGCGCATCGAAGAGGTCCTGGCCGATGTCGATCTGACGGCACGTCGCCATCTGCTCATCAGCAAGCTCTCGGGTGGTCAGCGCAAACGCGTCTCTATCGCGCTTGAGCTCCTGGCGAACCCCAGCGCCTTCTTCCTGGATGAGCCTACTTCGGGCCTCGATCCAGGTCTGGACCGCAGGATGATGACCCTCATGCGCCGCCTGGCCGACCGCGGACGCACGATTGTGCTCGTCACTCACGCGACCAACAATATCAATGCCTGTGACTATGTCTGTTTCCTCGCCGCGGGTGGACACCTGACCTACTTCGGACCGCCCGATGAAGCCAAGGCCTACTTTGGCAAGGCAGATTTCGCTGAGATCTATAGCGCACTTGAACCGACCGACGAGAATCCAAATATTCCCGCCGAGGCTGGGGCACGCTTCCGCCAGTCGCCTGACTACCAGCGCTATGTCGCGCAGCCCCTGGCGCAAAACGCCGCCAAGAGCGCTCAACTTATGGCGCAGCCAGCGACTATCAAGCCACCCAAACGCGGCAATCCCTGGAAGCAGTTCCAGATTCTCTCGCGCCGCTATCTTGAACTCTTGCGTAACGACGTGGGGAACCTGGCCATCCTGCTCTTACAGGCTCCCATTATTGGCCTGATCCTCTTCTTTATGACGCAGGCCAACGTCTTCAACAATACTAGCATCGTCACCTGCCCGCACCAGCAGAATCTGCTGACGGGCACGGGAAGAATGAGCTATAACTGTCAGGATGCCTACGAACAGATTGATGGTCCGCAAGGCACGCCGATTATCATTGGTATCCAGCGCCAGAACCCCCAGCGCTACAAGGACCTGCAAGGCGATGCACTCAAGAACAAGATCAAAGACGACCTGGTCGAGCAGGGCTCAGGCGGGGACGCGCAGAAGATTCTCTTTATCATGGCCTTCGCCGCCGTTATGTTTGGCTGTATCAATGGCGCACGCGAGATCGTCAAAGAGGCACCCATCTACCGGCGTGAGCGAACGGTGAACCTGGGTATCGCACCCTATATGTTCTCCAAGATCATCGTCCTGGGCCTGCTCTGCCTGGTCCAGAGCCTGGTCCTGGTCGCCTTTGTGGCCCTGAAGACGCCCTTTAAAACGAGCGTCATCCTGCCACCGTTCCTGGAGATCTATGTCACGATGTGTCTGACCTCCCTGGCGGGCCTCATGCTGGGTCTGATGATCTCGGCCCTGGTGCCCACCAATGACCGCGCCATGAGTATGGTTCCTATCGCGCTCATTCCGCAGGTCATCTTCGCGGGCGTCATCTTCTCGCTGGACAGTCCCAAGGCGCTCCAGATCCCCGCGGCCTTCTTCCCGGCTCGCTGGGCCATGGCCGCGATGGGCACCACGATTGGCCTGCGTGGCGATAAACTTGGCGCGGACGATTTCTCGTATGTCAGCACGCTCTTTGGGCACGCAACGAAGGGAGAGGCAACCTCGCATCTGCTCCTCACCTGGTTTGCCTTGCTGGCGATGACTCTCATCTTTGGTCTGATCATCGCCTTCTGCCTCAAGCGCAAAGACATCCGTCGCTAGAATTAGTAGGATGTATGTTGTTGCGTGTATGGCGGGCGGAGCGCACCATACACGCAACAACATTATCAAGTATGTGCGTCCTCCCCTTTTATATGGTCTTAAATATGGCAATACCTGATTTCTATACGTTCCTTTAAATGTAGTACGTGATTCATGATATATGGTACTTATTGGCAAGGCCCTTGCCCCTTACAATCGGCGTATGCTATTGTAATGGTGTTCTCATTAGGGCTGTCCAACACAAGGGAACGAGATCACCTACATGTTACTCAATAGGCATATTGTCCTCGGCGTCTGTGGGGGGATCGCCTGCTATAAAGCGGTCGATCTGGCCAGTAAGCTACAGCAAGCTGGCGCGAAGGTAGACGTCATTATGACGGAGCACGCCGAAGAATTCGTTCGCCCACTAACCTTTTCAACGATGAGCCACCGCCCGGTCTATAGCGATCTGTGGGAGCCCTCAGGGGAGGCCGCGGAGACACATATTAAGCTGGCGGAGGAGGCTGATATCCTGGCGATTGTACCAGCGACCGCACAGACAATCGCGAAACTGGCTCATGGTTTCACCGATAATATGCTCACCACAGTAGCATTGGCGACGCAAGCACCCTTACTCCTGGCTCCTGCCATGTATAAAGATATGTATGCTCATCCTGCGACACAGGCCAATCTGGAGGTGTTGCGACAACGAGGAGCATATGTTGTTGAGCCAGCGGTGGGACGCCTGGCATCAGGGGCGGTTGGACCTGGCCGCCTACCAGATACAGACCTCCTTATGGGGGCCATACGCCTGACCCTGGGTCGCCGCAGTGGAGACCTGGCGGGGAGGCGCGTCATCGTGACGGCTGGCGGGACACAGGAGCCAATTGATCCTGTTCGCTATGTGGGGAATCATTCTTCGGGAAAGATGGGCTACGCCATTGCGACAGAGGCGCGTGATCGTGGGGCTGATGTCGTCCTGGTGACAGGGCCGGTCTCGCTTCCCGCTCCTTATGGGGTAGACCTGATTCGGGTAGAAACGGCCTCACAGATGCGTGATGCCGTCATGGCCACTGTACACGATGCTGATGCCCTGGTTATGAGCGCTGCCGTCGCCGATTTTCGGCCCGCTCATCCCTCTCCTCAGAAAATCAAGAAACACGCGGGAGAGCACCTAGCCATAACCCCTCCTGGGCAGCAGGGGCAGGCGACACCAGACGCTGACACTTCTGGTGGCGGGTTTTCAATACACCTGGTCCGCAATCCAGATATCCTGGCTGAATTGGCCTCTCTTCAGGCAGCGCAGCCACGAAGCAACGCTGGAGAGCAGCCGCGACCGCGGCGACTCGTTCGCGTTGGCTTCGCAGCGGAAACTGAGAACGTCATCTTGAATGCACGCGATAAGCTCGTGCGTAAACAGCTCGATCTTCTCGTGGCAAACGATGTGATGCGCTCAGATAGCGGTTTTGGGGCGGATACTAACAAGGTCTACTTCTTCCATGCCGATGGGTCAATGGAAGACTTGCCCGTTATGCCCAAAGCAGGCGTTGCGGCGGCGATTTGGGATAGAGTTATATCCCTTTTGGCGTAGGGTAGCTGGGGGGGACGTGGCGCTGTGATGGGAGCTTTTGTTCTAGATATATTGGGTACGAAAAGTACGCAGGAGGAGAATCCCCGATGGATCGCACTGCTAGCGCTGGTTTTGAAGGCATCGCTCAGATGCTGCTCGAGCAGAAAAAATTAATGGATGCGTTGGAAGCGGAGAACCGCGAACTTCGTCGTCAACTGGCTGATCTACGCCGTGGCGTCGGCATCGCCGTCGTCATCGAAGGCAAGACAATTCAGCTGGCAACCGATGGCGGTAGCGCCACCAACCCACAGTCGCAGGCCGCACTGCAGAGCCTGCAATCACTTCAGGGCACCCCTCAACCAACAGGGCAGAACACCTACAATCAGCCGGCACGCTCCAACAATGGGCAGAGCACCGTCAACCTGAATGGCGACAAACGGGAGAACAATAACAACGCTCGCAGCCCACTCGCCGATAGCTTCGTGCTCTAAGTGGGACGACGCTACTAAAGTACGCGTCTACATATCATGGTATCAGTACGCGTCTACATATCATGGTACCGTCATATGTAGATCGGCCTATAGGCAGCACTCACCCCACTCACTACCAAATCTATCACGAATCGTATACTCTGTCGCATCCAAATTGGGAACCCCTTTCGGGTTCCCTCTTTTTGATATAAGGGTCCCGTTTACGTCTTTCCTGATAGAACCATCCGCCCGCGAAAATAATTACCGGCGAACGTTGAAATTGATAAAGAGCTATCCGACCGCGCTGTTAAAGCACGCGCTTATATATGATGAGACGAGAAATGCCGTACCATTATATGTAAGCGCGTGCTTTAACAGCGCGGCCCCGCCACGTTGAAGGAGGATTCTTCATGATTTGCCCCCGTTGCCATAATCAGGTTGCCGACCATGTCAAGTTTTGCGGCACCTGCGGGCAGGATATGCGCGCGGCACAAGCGGCGCCTCAGCACCCCTCCGGGGCCTATAGCGATCCGCAGCCAGCACCAGCTCAAGCCTATGTTCCCCCCAACCAGTTTGAGGAGTATAGCAACAGCGTCTTTGGCAATGTAGTTCCTCGCTCCGAACTGCATAACCCCAAGGGTCCCCTACATATCGCGGACATGACCATCACTATCGATGGTGAACTGGTCCCGGTCGTCGATATCATGCTGGGCAACCAGATGCCTATCTATTTCGAGCATCACATCCTGCTCTGGAAGCACCCTGGGGTACAACTGGGCTTTAAGTCAATGCGCGGCGCGGCGCGGCGCTTCTTCGCGGGCCTACAGATCTTCATTGGCGAGGCCCAGGGTCCTGGCAACATCGCCTTCTCACGCGATTCAGTGGGGCAGATCGTGGCGCTACGCCTGCAACCCGGCCAGATGGTCGAGGTCCGTGAACACCAGTTCCTGGTTGCCACGGGCAATGTAGATTACAACTTCACCTTTGTCCAGGGCGTCTCCAACATCCTCTTCAGCCGCACCGGCCTCTTTGTCGACCAGTTTACCGCGATGGGCAGCGAGGGCATGCTACTGCTCCATGGCTATGGCAACGTCTTCGAGAAGATGCTTGCCCCCGGCGAGGTCCTCGATATAGAGCCTGGAGCCTGGCTCTGGAAGGATCCCTCGGTCCGCATGGAGATGACCACAGTGGCCGGCTCCCAGCGCGGCGGTGGTGGTATCCTGGGCGCGATCAGCAACTTTATGGCTGGCTCCTCTATCACGCTGAACCGCTTTATCGGCCCTGGTCGCGTGGGTATCCAGTCCATGACCTATCATCCACCCACGGCCGAAGGCGCCTCCCAGGCGGGCGGCCAGAACAACATGAATATGAACATCGGCGGCCTGGGCGACCTCTTCTAGCATTTATACCTCGTCAGCAATGGAAGGGGTGTGATGGCAGGCAAAGCCTGCCATCACACCCCTTCCATTGCTGACGAGGTAACACTACCTTATGCGCTGGCGGATGAGCCACCGTTCCCGTTCTTATCTTTGTTGATACGCAAGATCTTGAGCATATATTGCTCAGAGTTGAGGTAATAGGGGTTGCGCTTGATATATTTGCCAACCACCGAAATAGGATGCAGTTTGAGCATCTCTACCACCAGGCTGGGCAAGAGCTTGCTGTGATCATAATGGATAAGCGCGATGATTGGTGCATTTTGGAAGGTGAAGACCGCGTCCGAGGCCGCTTCATACTTCAAGACCTGCTCAGGGGTGGCAATATCTTTTGAGAGCCAGGTCATATCAATAGAGATGCGTACCGCCTTCCAGCCCTCGCGCAGGGCCTGGGCAATGAATGTCTGGTGCGATGAGAGCAGGTAATAGGGGTCAAAACGCTTCCCCGCCG
This sequence comes from Ktedonobacter sp. SOSP1-85, assembly GCF_016587415.1. Taxonomy (GTDB): domain Bacteria; phylum Chloroflexota; class Ktedonobacteria; order Ktedonobacterales; family Ktedonobacteraceae; genus Ktedonobacter. The sequence goes on from NZ_BNJI01000001.1 coordinate 2,936,864, forward strand.
CCAGGAAAGCCTCGCGCTCTTCAAACAAAACAAGCTGACCCGAGGCCTCAAGTTGCTCTACATCAATCTGCAATTTTTGTAGCTCGTCGCGAAACTCCTTCACCTGGGCGGGTGCGGCCGCGAACATGCACTTCTCTTGTGAGAGCAGGCCGACTTTCATCAAACGCGCCGTGACACCTGGTATCTCTGTCACCTTACTATAAAGTTGGCAGATATGTGAGCCAGGGGGAATGCGCTCAGATTTGCCTTCAACACTAAGATCCATACCTACCTCCACTGGTGCTATTTATTGGCCTGTTCCTTGCGTTGCTCTCGCAGACGCACAGAGCGGTTAATACTGCTCACGGCGAAGGCCGCGGTCGCTCCAAATATAATGATACCTGCCAGAAACACAATCGTCAGCAACGTGATTAACTTCCCGGTGCTTGATTTGGCCGCGAGCCCCACAAGCAGAGTACATAGTACCATGGGAAGCGTAAACACCAGCCCCCACACAAGCATGACTCTCCACCTCTGCCCGGGCGTGATGGTCTCATTCCCACTAAAGGGCAAGAGTATGCGACGAATGAGCGAATAATCCTGCGGCTGGCTCATAAAGCTATGGTTGCCTCTCTTTACGTTGATACTGTAACCAGCGCGAGAGCATTTCCTCCGCCTGGTACAGAATATGTACTTCATTTTGATAGGTCAGACGACGACAAGCTTCATGCAAGGGGAACCACTCCACCATATCATATTCACAATCATGGAAAGAGGTATCCCCACCAACTGCTTCCAGCAGAAAATGACGCACTTGTTTATGGTATCGTACCTGGTCTCGCACAAAAGAGTATGAGATACTGCCCACATAAGTGATCAATCGTACCTCAAGCCCTGTCTCCTCGCGCACCTCACGAACCGCAACTTGCTCAGCTGTCTCGCCAGGTTGAGGTGTTCCCTTGGGTAAAGCCCATATTCCCGCGTGGCTACGCCCAACCAGCACTACCTCCATGCTGCCCGCTCTCTCCGCTTGCTCATGCTCTCCAGCATATGCCTCGTGCTGCAATAACAATTGCTCCGAGGCCCGCATCGGAACCAGGCGAAACACGACGCCCCCTGCCGAGTACGCTCGCATTGTGCGGTATCGCTCCATTTCTCGCGCTTCAACCCCCCTCTAATTGTACTGAATAGGTCTATAGATGAATGAATTACTACCATGTTACCAGATTGGCAGACTGGTAGCACACTCTATTTTCCCATTCAGTTCGTCATCATTGACTATTTCGCGCTATACACGCCCATATCTCATGACAACCCAGGCGTATCTCGCTAGCTTCTCTATCGTAGACGAATATCGAATACACTATACAACATTTTTTCCATCCTGCCCCGTCCTTAGCCATCCTTGGCGATTAGAGCAGATCACGCAAGAGCGCTACTCACGTACGCGCCTACAAAGGCGGCTCTCCCATCAGTAGGGGTCCGCTTTAGCGCGTCCAAAGGCGATTCATCGCCTGTAGGCGCAGCCCAAAAACGCCTCTGTCTGCACCATCGTGAGGCAAACACGCCTCCTCAAAAAGCAGGCTTACGCCGCACTGCCGTGAATGGCATTTGGACGCGCTAAAGCGGGTCCCTACCGAAATGGAGTGCATCCATTTTGCGGTTTAAAATTATGTGTGAGTATAGCGAATGCGCTTCAGAGTGTCAAGCAAGATAACTCAAGATAACACGCGGCGTAATGCATTGAGGCTCTTCGTCGGCACGTCGGGGGTGAGACAACCTCCAGGCGCGAGCAGTAGATGCTTTCCACCCGTGGCTTCAAGCGCACTACCAACCTCGTCCTGCACCTGGCTGGGGCTGGCGCCCTTCTGGAAGGCCCCCTGGCTCAAGCCGCCCATGACAACTTTCCCTGAGCGGCGCTGCCCATCGCGCAAGTCGGGATTCCCACTCGCCTCGCTCGCCCAGTTGATGGCATGAATGGGATAGCTCGCCAGCAGGTCAAAATGGATGTTCGCGCCACTATTATGGAGCGCCGTACACTTGCTGCGACTCTTCAGTGCGTCGAGAATCTCCTGGTCATACTGCTCGCCAAATTCACGATACTTGTCGGCGGTCAACTGCTCGGTGCTGGCCCAGCCATTGGTTTCATAATAAATACCATGCGCGCCCTGCTCCAGGCAGGCAATCGCAAACGAGGTAATCGTTTCAGAGATAACACGGAGCGCGGCATGCATGGCATTTCGATCCTCGCGCATCGTCAGGAGCACCTGTTCGCTCCCACCTACCAGGATCTGCGCCACCGCCAGGGGCGAGAAGACGGTCTCCATAAAATAGGCTTCAAAGCCCAGCGCGTGGTTGATCAGTTGTAGTACTAAAAGCTGCTCACCCAGCGCTCCCTGGTCAGGCTCGATATGCCGCAGGCGCTTCCAATCGGAGGAGCCACGAATGGGCGTGGCCTCCAACACAGGCGGCATATACTTCTCCGTGGACGGCTTATAGCGCGCTTTCCAGCCTTCCACAATATAGCTCGATCGCGGCGTGACCTTGACATAATCCCAGTCATAGCGGCTATAGCTCTCCAGAGTGGCCTCGGCCAACATCTGGGCGCTGCCTTCACGCTGGTAATCATGCCACCAGGCGCTCACCGGAACCCGGTCAACCGCCTCACCGCGTAGCACGGCTTCAACACGTTCCTTCTTATTCATGCTAGCTTCTTGATCCTTTCTCTGATGCGAGATCTACTGATTGTCTAGCTCTTTGAAGCGGTATCCAATACCACGTTCCGTGAGTATATATTTAGGATGGGCTGGATCTTCCTCTAGTTTCTGGCGCAAATAGGTGATGTAGAGACGTAAATAGTGGGCCTCGTCGCGATACTCTCGCCCCCAGACCTTTGAGAGCAGGGTCTCGTGCGTCATCAGCCGCCCCGCATTGCTCACCAGGTGATAGAGAAGACGGTACTCCGTTGGCCGCAAGACGACCTTCTTGCCGCGCACCATGACCTCGCGACGCGCGAAGTCTATTTGCAGGTCTTCGTCGACCACGATCTCGGTCTTGCGCGCCGGGGGGGACATGAGCGAGCGGCGCAGCAGGGCGCGAATACGCGAGAGTAGTTCGGGTGGGCTGAAGGGCTTGGCGATATAGTCATCGGCTCCCAGGTCCAGCCCGCGAATCTTATCTTGCTCGCTCTGGCGCACCGTCAGCATCACCACAGGCACGGTCGAGACCTCGCGAATGGCTTTTAAGGTCTCGAAGCCGTCCATCTCTGGCATCATGACATCCAGGACTACCAGGTCAGGCAGGTGCTCGCGTAGCTGATCAAGCGCCTCCAAGCCATTACTGGCCTCGATAACGCGGTAGTGCTCCATTTCCAGGTTCATACGCACAAAGTCGCGGATGCGTGGCTCGTCATCCACAATTAAAATGGTCATATCACGCTGGTCGAAAACTTCATTCTCCATCAAAACACCACCATCGGTAACTGTGCCTGCTTCTCGCGCGGCAGGCTAAACGAAAACGTTGACCCCTGACGCAGGGTACTCTCTACCCAGATCCGGCCCCCGTGAGCCTCCACGATGGCACGGCAGATGTAGAGGCCTAGACCCGTGCCTGGAGTGGACTGCGCCAGGGGATTGCCAATGCGGCGAAAACGCTTAAAAATCTGCTCCTGGTCGCGTAGTGAGATCCCCATGCCCATATCGCGTACGCTCACAATGACCTCGTTGCTGGTAGCACGCGCGGAAATGGCAATCTTAAGCTGGCCCGATGAATATTTGATCGCGTTATCCAGCAAATTTTGTAACACTTCTTCAATACGCTCGCGATCCGCCATGACACTCGGCAGGTCAGGCGATATCTCAAGCGTGGCCTGCAAGTCGGCGTAGCGAATCTGCAAGCGCCTGACGACTGTCTCGATCAGTGGCTCCAGATCCAGGGGCGCAATCTCCATCTGGAGGCCATTGGCCTGGATACGCGAGGCATACAGCAGGTTCCCCACCAGCTTATTTAAGCGGTCGGCCTCCTCTTCAATCGCAACCAACCGCGTCTGCAAGGCCTGGGGCGCGAGGCGACTCCCAATACGCGCCAGGGTCGAGGCATAGCCCTTGATGATGGCAATGGGCGTCTGTAGCTCATGCGAGACCACAGAGATAAAGGTCGAGCGCTGCTCCTCCTGCTCGCGCTCCAGCGTGATATCATGCACCGTGAGAAAGCCATTGAGCAGTTCCCCACGCGCTGAACGAACACAGGAGGCAGTTACACGCACATCGACGGGCAGGCCATCACGCGTGGTAAAAATCATCTCGCGGTTGACGACACGCTGGCCCGCGAAGGCCTGCAAGATTGGCGATTCCTGCAAGCTTAGTTCATTGCCCTGCCGGTCGCGAGGACGCAGTACCGAGAAATATAATTCCCCCAATACCTCGCTTTCGCGCCACCCGGTCAACTTCTCCATGGCGGGATTAAAATCAATGATCCTTAGCGCGCTATCGACGGTCAGGAGGCCCTCGGTGCTATAGCGAAAGATGGAAGCCAGGCGCTCCTGCTCGCTCACCAGGGCCTGCGCCTTAAAGGCACAACGCAGGGACGCGGCCAGTTGCACAATAAACATGAGCAGAGTGGCGTTCTCCTCGCCTCCCTCTTCCGCGTCGGAGTCATACGTACGCTTCCCCTGGCACACCCCCATCTTCTCTTCATGCACTTCAAAGCATGAGCGAGTACCGGTGGGGCGAAGAAAGTGCAGTGTCCCCAGCGGGCCTGCCGCATCAAAGACGGCGAGTGAGCAAACCTCTAGCTCGTGCCAGGACGCGTCCCTCTCCGGACCTGATGAAGGTGCTGCCTCAGACTCATGTGGCTCACCGCTGGCGTCATGCGTGCCGTTACTCTCCACCTGCTCCTCACCATACACCCTCCTGGCCCAGGCAGGCTCCAGAATCTCTATCACCATGGGGTGGCGCGAGGTAGGCTGCAAACCCTCCTGAACGCGCTGTAATAGATCAGGAGGCACCTCCGGGCGCAGGTGATAGGCGATATACTCAACGTTTCGCTGTGGATCAAAGGCCTCATTGGAGATGACAAAGACACCAGCATCGCTTCCTAGCAGTTGTATAGCGCTTCCAACCAGAAGAGTTACTTGGTCGTGCAGATCTTCGGACTGATGCAATTGAGACCAGGACATAGGAATAATAGACTCCACTCGACGTTTGATCTGGCAGATGTACGGGCTGGCCGGTTGAAAACCAGGAGTTCGTTAGAAGGTTAAAATTGCTTCTGTCAGTGTAGCACACCTCCTGGCAGAAAGAAAGATACTCTTTATGCGCACCTCCTGCTTTCTTGTCTTTTTTCCCCTCACTTGATATACTTTTCTCTCAAAACAGATCACCACTGCGTGGCTCACTGGGGTATTAGGATGTGTTGGTGGGCTGGCGGAGCCAGCCCACCAACACATCCTAATACCCCATGGAGACATACTGCTTCATTAACGACCGGAATATTATCATGCATTTTGATATTTTTACCCTCTTCCCTGGCATGTTTCAGGGGCCATTAACTGAGAGCATTCTCAAGCGCGCCCAGGACCGTGAGCTGCTGAGCGTGGCGCTCCACAACATTCGTAATGCCACAACGGATAAGCATCATGTCGTGGATGATTATCCCTATGGTGGTGGCGCTGGCATGGTCATGAAGCCAGATCCCATCTTTAACGCCATTGAGGCGGTTCACCAGGGCGGTCCCATCATCTACCTGACGCCCCAGGGACGCCTCTTTAACCAGCAGATCGCGCAGGACCTGGCACAGGAGTCGCGCATCACATTGCTGTGTGGGCACTACGAGGGCATCGATGAGCGCGTGATCCAGCACCTTGTCACCGATGAAATCTCGATTGGCGATTATGTGCTCACAGGGGGCGAACTTGCAGCCATGATCGTTGTTGACGCGGTGAGTCGCCTCCTGCCCGGCGTTCTTGCCGAAGGCTCGACCACTGAGGAGTCGCACTCCAGCCATATGCTGGAATATCCTCACTACACACGCCCGCCCGAGTTCCGTGGCTGGCACGTGCCCGATGTCCTGCTCTCGGGACACCACGAACAGATCGCGCGCTGGCGCCGCAAGGAGGCCCTGAAGAAGACGCGCCTGCGCCGCCCCGACCTTTACGCCCAACTCGACCTTACTAGCAAGCAAGATAAAAAACTGCTCAGGGAAATGGACGAAGAGGAGCGCGACAACCAATCCGGTAGGGACCCGCTTTAGCGCGTCCGAACGCCATTTATGGCAGTTCCGTGTAAGCCAAATTTTTGCTGTGGAACGAAGCGACTCATCAAGCGAGATATCGAAGGGAACAATTTGGGCTGCGCCCACAGGCGATGAATCGCCTTCGGACGCGCTAAAGCGGGTCCCTACCGAGTATTTGACGCCTTTTCGCACAATAGACAGTCTCATTCCACCACGCATTACTCTTCTTGGCGCCCTGCTGCTATATTACGTTTTGCGGCCTGCTGGCGGAGGAAGTCGTTACGGGCACGCTCTTCGGCGGCGATATCCTCCGCGACATCGGCCAGTGAGTCGCCAGACTCATCGGCGCGATGATGCGATCCACCACCATTGCTGCTATCCAGAATCTCTCGTGCACGCCCTCCTGGCTCGAACTGGCCGATAATGCCTCTATCCTCCAGCAGGTCGATCAGGCGGGCCGCGCGTGAATAGCCGATGCGCAGGCGGCGCTGGAGCAGCGAGATGGAGGCACGCCCATACTCACGCACGATCTCCTCGGCGCGGTCGAGCAGTTCATCATCCAGCTCCACGTCATCGGAATTTGGCTCATCCTTGATCTCCCAGCCCGGCTCAACCACCTGGGGCGCGGGCGTGGCAACTGGATCCTCAGCCCCCTCATTAGCGATGGCCTGGGCCTGCTTGCTCCAGTATTCCACCAGGCGCTCCACTTCCTCATCAGCCAGGAAGGCTCCCTGAATGCGCTCAGGGCGTCCTGCATCCGCCGGAAGATAGAGCATATCGCCGCGTCCCAGCAGGCGCTCAGCACCGCCCATATCGATAATCGTGCGCGAGTCCACGGCGGAGCTGACCATGAAGGAGATACGCGTGGGAATATTCGCCTTGATCAGGCCGGTGATGACATCCACCGAGGGGCGCTGCGTCGCGATAACCAGGTGAATACCAGTCGCGCGTGCTAGCTGCGCCAGGCGACAGATCATGGACTCCACCTCTTCGGGGGCGGCCATCATCAGGTCGGCCAGCTCATCAATAATGATCACGATTGCCGGGAGATTATTCAGCGAGGTGTCGCCATTGGCGATGCGCTCGCGGCGCATCTTGCGGTAACCGTCCAGGTTACGCACGCCCAGTTGAGAGAAGAGGCGATAGCGCCGCTCCATCTCATTGATGGCGTTCTTTAAGAGCGGCACCACCTTATCGACATCAATAACCACGGGCGAGAGCAGGTGCGGAATCCCATTGTACAGGCTCAGCTCAACCATTTTGGGGTCAACCATCAGCATGCGTACATCATCGGGCGTGGCCTGCGTCAGGATGCTGGCGATAATCGTATTGATACAGACGCTCTTGCCAGCTCCAGTCGCGCCCGCGATCAGCAGGTGCGGCATACGCGCCAGGTCACCCAGGCGCACCTGACCGGCTACGTCCTTGCCCAGGCCAATAGAGAGCTTGGACTTCCCCTTCGCGGCGAGATACTCTTTGCTCTCCAGCACCTCGCGCAGGGTCACCATGCGACTGTTCTTGTTAGGGACCTCCACACCGACGTAGGGGCGGCCAGGGACGGGTGCCTCCATACGAATCGTTTTGGCTTCGAGCACCAGGGCCAGGTCGTTTTGCAGGGCCATGATGCGGCTCACACGCGTGCGCGTCTCATAAACGATATTCCCGGCGGCATCGAGTGCGGGAATCATCCTGCCGGTTTTGTCGTCCTTGATCATCGAGGCCTTGCCCGTGGGCCGAATACCGAAACGAATCACGGTAGGCCCAATGCTGATATCCTCCGGGCGCACCTCGGCATTGACATGGAAGCTGTGCAGGGTCTCCTGAATCAGGCGCGCCAGTTCAGCCGTGTCGTCACCATAGGCCTGGAGCTTGGTCTCTTCGGCATTATTGAGCAGTGTGTTCTCTGGCAGTTTCCAGCGCGAGACCACGTTCGGCATGACCTGGGATGGAACATTCTTCGCGCCCTTAGGAATTTTGGGGACGGCCTCTGCCCCTGGCAGATTTATCGCCTGCTGCTCCTGGCGCTTGCCCAAGCGGGGATTGGGCGCGAGCGGCTCCATACGGCTGTTCGCGATCTCTTCGCCACGTTTTGCGCCTGCGCGCCGCGCCTGGCTTTCATTAAAGGGCAGTTCCTGCTGGTTAGCGCCGCGCACCGAGTTGGCATAGCCCCTGGCGTCGAGCGCCGGGGGAACCTTGAGGTCCCGGCGTGGCACGGAGCCAACGTGGTGCTTATGAATATTGATATCGTTGCGCGGGTCATCGTCTTCGTCATCAAAGCCGAAGTCCTGCTCAAACTCAACATTCTCATCATCCTCTTCGTCCTCATATTGCTGAGGAGGAGCGGAGCGCCTCTTGGCGGCCATCACGATCTGCTGTACTGCCTCGCGGTCATTGGGGATCGTTGGTGTCTCGTCGATCTCCTCCTCTTCCTCCTCATCATCCTGGGGCCCAATCTTAATACCAGCGCTGCGGCCAAAGCGACTGAAGCGCGGGCGCTGTCCCAGGAAGGCGGAGATCCGCCGCCTCTCGCTCAACTCCATCTCATCAGACTCACCTGCACGCGGTAGGGGATCAGCGACCAGGTGCTGGAAGAAACCCACGACAAGCAGAACATGGCCAAAGGTGATACGGAAGGTAAGGATAATAGCTAAGATAATCAGGCCAATCAGGCCCACGTGTGCGACCGCGGTCGGCCAGCCCAGGAGTGGCAGCGCCAGCAGGTCGGCCAGCACGCCCGCCTTGCCATAGCCCAGCAGCAGGCGACTCTCCACGAGAAGCAAGAGCCAGATAACGACCAGTCCCCAGACCATAGAGAGGCGCACCAGGCGTTCATTGCGCAAGCCTTCCATTAAGTGAGCGGCGGCGAAGAGCACCAGCCCGATGGAGAGCGGATAGGCCGACCAGCCAAAGAAGACGAGAAAGAACTGGTTAATATTGCGCAGAACGGGAACCTTACTAAAGAAGGTCAGCGAGCCAAAGAGGAGCAGAGAAAGCACCAGCAGCACACTACTAAATACCCGCTGGCGCTGGTGTGCCTCCAACGAGGCCCATTTCTGCTGCGCCCACTGAAGAAAGCGTGTATCGCTGGTGGCAGGAGGGGGAGCGGCAGAGCGAGGAGACGCGCCCGGACGACTAGAAGCCACGCCCTTCTTGCGCCCGCCCGACACAGATGCTCCACGACCCGAACGTGAAGGCGAAGACGAAGCGCTGGCACGCGTACGCGGAGTCTGCCCCTGGCGCGAAGAGGGAAGGTTCGTGCGCTGCTCCATTTGAGCCTTCTGTACGCTTTGCGAACCGACCGCGCCCGCGGCGCTACTCACGCGCGAAGTGCCGCTTACCTGACTCTTCGCCTCTTTTTTCGAGCTACTACCAGCCATAATGAGGTTCCCTCCTGAGTGCATAACGTCGGAGACACCCGTTATGATAGCGCAGATGTTCAAAAGAAGCAAGTAGCAGAACAGGAGTTTTTCCCGCCTGATGAGGTTGTGGTGCTGCATGCAGCACCACAACCTCATCAGGCGGGAAGGACACTTCCCTGCCAGAGCTGCATGGAACCGGTGCGCAGGGCCAGGAAGAGTGTCTTGCCATCAGGGGTCCATTGCAGCACGCTGGAGGCGATCAGGTCCGCCGCCTCATCGTTATGATCACTCACGGAGACACCATACACACGCCAGAGCGCGCCCGTATTGGCGTTATAGAGCAAGAGGCGCTCTCCTTGATGATCATACACCGCCAGCACCTGGCCATCGGGCCTCCAGGCAAACGTCTTCGTCTCCAGACCTTTAGATTGGGAGCGCAGAAGCATCTCAAGAGCTTTATCATGCACTGGCAAGACCGGCAATTGATCCAGTGAGGCTCCCTTCAACACATCCGGCGCTAAGGGCGCTTGCCCGGGTAGGCTTATACGCGCTTGCCAGTAGAGGATAGCCATGTAGCGCCCATCACTCGACCAGCTCACACAGGAGGCATTCCAGACATACTGCCTCTCCGGCGTCGTATCCAAGACCTGGACCTTTCCAGGCTGCCAGAAAGTAAAGGGCTCTCCACTATGTACGCTTCCCACATTCGTGCCGGAGAGCGTACCTGCTGGCGGATGTACCAGGTGCCCTTGCCCATCCCATTGTAAGCCAGTATTGGCGCTGGTCTCCAGCACGCGCTCAGCTTGCGGAACCTGGATGCCCTTCAGCACATCCCAGACCAGGCCCAACTCCATAAAGCTCGAAGGAGATGCGGCACTGGACTCGTCAGTGGCGAGGTAGATATGCGTTTGTTTCGGCAGATCGAGCACATACAGGCCCGCCAGCGTCCTGAGCGTCCCTACAAACATCGAGTTCCTGGGTGTCAGAGCCAGTTGGAAGGCGCAAATCACCTTCTTGCTATCAGGTGACCAGCTCACAGTAAGATAGTAGATATCGCTCACATCCTCCGTCCTCAACTGCTGCTTATGAACGATATCGAGAATCGCGTTAGCGAGGGCAAACTGGCCCAGGAGACGCTTCGAGTGTGCGTCAAAGAGTTTGAGCCTGGCATTACCAGTGCGCCCCTCGATACGAGAGAGCGAGGGCAGATAACAATAATCGCGCTCCATGACCGCGATCACCTCTTTATTGGGGGCCAGTTCGGCATCATTGATGCATGACTCACCCATATCCAGGGTATTCGCGGAAGTGATGGGTGGCTGAGGCACGAATTTACTAGCGAACCAGGACCAGCTTCCACTGGTCAGGAGCAACGCCACCAGCCCCACACAGAAGGCCGCCGTTACAAAAGGCACTTGCACGCTCCGCCTCCGCCACAGTGGAAGAGGCTCGCGCGACTCCGGCAAGGCGGTCTTCTCCCGCGATGGCAGTGAACTCTTCCAGACATCTTCCGGATCATTCTCGAAATCGCCCAGGTCGACGACCTCCAACTCCATATCATCATCGTCTTCGTACGGCTTCATGCCCCATTGCCTTTCACTGCGCGCCGCGCTATTTTCCTACTTACTACTATAACACGCAAAACAGCGCCAAACCGTACAAAGCCTGTGCACAAAAACGCACATAAAAATGGGTCTGGGCGAATGCCCAGACCCATTTTTATGTGCGTTTTTTAAACTTCCATGACGACCGGCAAGATCATAGGACGGCGGCGCGTCTTCTCATAGAGATACTCGCTCAACGTGCTCTTGATCTTGTCCTTCACAAAGGACCAGTCGGAGCTATGGCCGTTCAGGCCACTGAGAGAGTCAATCACACGCTCGCGAGCGCTCGTCAGTAACTCCTCGGCATCGCGCATGTAGACAAAGCCACGCGTCACGATGTCGGGGCCCGCGATAGGTAGACCAGTCTCCTTATCGACGGTGAGCACCGCCATCAGGATACCATCCTGCGACAGTACCTTGCGGTCACGCAAGACAATCTGACCCACGTCACCCACGCTCAAGCCATCAACATAGACATTCCCTGAGGTGGTATGTCCAACCATCTCGATGCGCTCCTGCGTCAGCTCAATGATATCGCCATCCTCAGCAACCACGATGTGCTCCTCAGGAGTACCCAGCGAATAGGCCAGCTTCGCGTGCAGGATCAACTGGCGATACTCGCCGTGAACGGGGAGGAAGAACTTCGGACGCAGCAGACTCAGCATCAGCTTCAACTCTTCCTGCGCGGCGTGTCCGGAGACATGCACATTGGAGAGGCCCTGGTAGAAGACCTCAGCCCCCTGGCGGAAGAGGCTATTAATTGTGCGATGCACCATCTTCTCATTGCCCGGCACCGGAGTCGCGGAGAGAATGACCGTGTCCGCTTCCTGAATGCGCACCAGGCGATGATCCTCGTTCGCGATACGTGTCAGAGCCGATGTTGGCTCACCCTGGCTTCCTGTACAGATGATCACCACCTGCCCGGGATTGAACTTATTGATGTCCTCGGCGCGAATCAACATACCCTTCGGCACACGCAGGTAGCCAAGCTCAATGGCCATCTGCACATTGTTGATCATGCTGCGCCCAACCAGGGCCACAAAGCGCTCATAGCGCTCCGCCGTATCCACCACCTGCTGCACACGCGAGATCAGCGAGGCAAAGGTTGCCACGATCACGCGCCCGGGCGCATTGGCGAAAATCTTGTCCAGCGAGTCATTGATGACGCGCTCGGAGGGCGTATAGCCGGGAGACTCAACACGTGTGCTATCGCCCATCATGAGCAGCACACCCTGGTTGCCCAGCTCTCCCAATTTACCAAGATCGGCGGGCTTGCCATCAACGGGGGTATAGTCGAACTTATAGTCGCCCGTATGCACAACAGTACCGATGGGCGTGCGAATGACAATGCCAATCGCATCGGGAATGCTATGGTTGACGCGGAAGAACTCAATCCCACAACTTCCCAGTTCCAGCTTATCCTCGGGGGAGATCACGTTAATGATCGTCTTCTCAAGCAGCCTATGCTCTTTCAGCTTCACCTGAATCAACCCCTGCGTCAGGCGGGTCGCGTAAATGGGGGGGAAGTCAAGCATTGGCAAGACGTAGGGGAGGCTACCAACATGGTCTTCATGTCCGTGCGTAATGAGTATTCCACGTATACGGTGCTTCTTATCAGCCAGATAGCTCGTATCAGGGATCACCAGGTCCACGCCAAACATCTCGTCATCTGGAAACATCACCCCCACATCCACGATCAGGATGTCATCACCATACTCGATGACCATCATGTTCTTACCAATCTCGCCCAAGCCACCCAGGGGCACCACTCGAATTTTATCCTTCGTCAATGTATAAAGGACCTCCTAATGAACTATATGTGTATCACGATGTGACAAACGTATCTCTTTTGTGTTGTATATATCTTCACTCCTGCATCCGCCACAGGAGGTAAAGGCAAAATAAGTTATATTATTCCATTTGACAGTGTAGCATAGCAGGTCATAAAACACAAGCAAGGGGTAAGGGCCTAGAACCGTGCCGCCCCACATCGCCCCCCAACCATAAAGTGATGTTATGTTTCACTATCGGCAAATCTATAGCTTTTCTCTACTTACTATAACAAACGAAAGAGGTAAAAGCATCCCCAGGCAACCCAAAAAGGCAGATATACATGCCATCATTCGCAAAGGGAGGCGCGCTCCACCGCAGGCGAACCAATTTTTGCGCGCCGCCAAAAAAAGTCGCCAAAGGGGCTTGACGGTTCGCAAGAGACATGCTATATTATGTCCTGCGCCAAGGTAGCTCAGTTGGTAGAGCACAGCACTGAAAATGCTGGTGTCGCCGGTTCGATCCCGGCCCTTGGCACTCTTAAAGAAGAGGCCCGCGTGCAAGAGCTTGCACGCGGGCCTCTTCTTTGTTCTCATATGCTCGTGACAGCAAAACTGACAGCAACCAGCCTCCCCAACCACTGCCTATGCCGGTTTATGCGCCTATTTATGCCGCTCCGCCCCTTTATTTCGTCGTTGCTCCACCACCAGATAGACATAAAGGGATTGCCATTGCCGGGTTCGTCCTGAGACTGATAAGTCTGATAGGCTTCATTCTACCATGTGGGATGGGAGTCATCCTTCCCTGCGTAGGCATTACATTCTCGGCCCTTGGCCTGAACTCAAGACAATGCCGAGGTCAAGCCATCACCGGTCTGATACTCTCCATCCTGGGCTTGCTCTTAGTCATCGCATTCTATATCATAATCTTCCTACTTGCATTCATCTGATAGTTTTCTTCAAAAAATCACAATCCCCTCTGAAAGGGAGGCTATCAACACACAGGCTTCACTTTTCTCTACTTGACACGTTTAGCTAGAGAGAGTTATTAAGATAAAGGAGTCAAGCCACTTATGCAGCAATTCATGATACGCCCCTGTCCTGAGTGCTGACACTTATACACAAATATGAAAGTGTGCAGAAGATCCTCAGCATGGTGCGAGGGAAAGGTGTTGAAAAAAACGCCCCTTGATGCACAATGATGTGCTTTCAGCTTGACGAGACAAGCGACTTTTTCACCAAAAGTGTGTCACCTCTCGTATGGGGGAAAACGAGGCACCTGCAGCGCATCGCTTCCGTGTTCTTTCTCAAGATCACATATTTGTGTATAAGTGTCAGTCCTGAGTGTGGGGGCCAACGTATTCCAACGGCCATCGAGTATGGTTTTCACTCATATCCTTTTCGTGTGTTCCCAATGGTACAAAATCCTAAAAACGGCAAATGGTCCACAGATCAAGCCACAAACACGCCACTGTCCGCTCTTACCTGTATCAACTGCGGCTACACAGCCTGGTATGCCTCCGAACCAAAGGATCTCATACCACAAAAGTAAGTTTACAAATAAATTAGGGGCGCAGTCATTCATCCTGCGCCCCAGGAGCATGCATTGACAGAATTACTTAGAGAACAGGAGCGCATCAAGCAAAGAAATAAAGAAATACAAGAGTTATGCTTTTCCGAGAAATTAGCATTAGGCCGTATTTTGGTATGTTCTCACGAGGTAGAAGGATTGCGCTATAGATGCCCATGTTGCTGCTACAAAACATTAGCAAGCAGGGGAAGTTATGATATTTGTTCTGTCTGCTTTTGGGAAGATGATGGACAAGACGACCACGATGCTGACACTATCCTTGGTGGACCCAACCATAGGTTAAGTCTAACGAAAGCACGAGAAAACTTCCGGAAGATTGGCGCTTGCGAAGAAAGATTCCTTAAATTTACGCGTCCTCCACTCCCAGAAGAAGAGTAGCCCTCATAGCCTAATGCAAGAAGAATACCTATGAAGAAGAGACGTGTTCCACATAGCCCTCAGCCTAACCAATGGCTCTTTACCTGTCCAATCAATACATTAACAAGCACCATTGCTGCCACATTGGGCATGGTCAGTAGTGGTATCACAGAAGTCGACGCGCACACGTGGCAGGGTGAATGGGATATGGCCAACGCCTTTGTGCGCGAATATGGTTATGATGAGCCCATCCTCTCTGAATTTCGTGAGGGGCACAGAGTAAACTGGGATGCCCTGGAAGACTGGATGTTTATCCGTGCATACATCAATAACGCAACCCCACCAGCGCCTAATAGCAACTTTGTGGGCGAGCTTCTGGTTATTCGTCGGGTTCGACCAGGGCAAGAAAAAATACTGGCATTTGTAGCCAGTATGGTTGCGGCTCACGTGAAGTGGGAGAGCAAACGCCACCATCCTGACCCAGTGCTGGCAGTACGCCCCCTGGCCCTAGTTCTGGAGGGCTGGGAGAAGCCAGCCCTGATCAGGAGCGATGCTGAATCCTGGATAGTTAATGGGTGGTAAGAGGTAAAGCTGGTTCAAGTTTGTGCCTGGGGATAAGGCAGCCGATCCCCCAGCCAAGCAGTGCTGAGAACAGCAGATTGGCCCAGACGGCGAAAAACACCAGGGCAGGGGTAATCATGATACCATTGTCGTTAAGGCTCGGGGCCAGCAGACTCACAGGGATAGAGACCAGTACGCTCACACACGCCATCACCAACGCCCACAATAAAGTTCGGCTCTTCTTCCACGTGCGACGTAACCCCCAGGTGCTGCCAACCGCGACGAGCATTGCCAGCACATAGGAAAGGAATATCAGTTGGATCAACCACGTCGGGACATGCGTGGTGTAATCAATATACTGTCCATTAAAGACTGATAGAGAGTATGGCAGAAACAGCCAACCCCCAAGCAATGGAATCGCGGTATTCAAACTATTCTGCGGGATCGCGATCCCAAGCACAATTCCTACGATCAGAGCCACTAGCAGTGGTATAATCAGCCACGCATACTTTCGCATATCTTGCAGCATAATCCCTCCAGATATCTTTTATTATTGCAAGCGGGTAAGAACCTGTAACAAGAATATAAGCTCTAAAAAGGAAGAATGTATGGGGCAGATGTCCCATTTGCATACAAGGGTGAGAAACACGAAGAGGCTGAACTTTTCCACGCTTGACACGTTTAGCTATAGAGAATATTTAGAAGAATCAAGAGTGACCATGCATTTTGGCCCGCCGCCCCTGCAGGAGGAGCCTGGTAGATGTCCCGTTTACAAGCACTATCTTTTTCTCCGGCATGGGCGTGGTGTACGTTTATACATCACTAATAGCTTGCAAGATGCCGACACCGATAGCAGGTGTATTTATGAGCAACTCGGGAACTGGTTCAGGGGCCAGGGTAGTGTCTTCTGTTTTGGCGCT
Organism: Ktedonobacter sp. SOSP1-85; assembly: GCF_016587415.1. Classification (GTDB taxonomy): domain Bacteria; phylum Chloroflexota; class Ktedonobacteria; order Ktedonobacterales; family Ktedonobacteraceae; genus Ktedonobacter. Next base: position 2,953,235 of record NZ_BNJI01000001.1, read on the forward strand.
CTTGGTGCTTAATATGCAGGTCATAATTTCTACAAACACAATGCGAAGGAAGAACAATAGATGATAGCTTTAAAATGATTGTATGCCTACTATACATGGATAAAAGCGCTTTTGACAAGTTAAAATGCGCATATAGAAGAAATTGGAAGTGGGTACGTGTTTCTGCTATGCTATGTCAGGTAGAGTTATCGGCACGACGCTGTTGAAGCACGCGTCGTGCCACCCGAATCTACCGTATATCACTGTGGTATTTTTCTGAGCAAGGACTTTAGCGTGAAAACGACCAGAACAGAACGCCTCGCCCTTCTTCAACATCAGATTGAGCGCCTCGAGGCCCGTCGCGCCAGGCGTGAACTAAAATCAAACTACTTCGCCTGGCAGCAGGTCATGGCGCTGTTGCTTGGCTTTGTGATTAGCTTTGTGTTGCTCGCGATCTTTCGCCCGCTGGGTGTGCTAGCCATCCTGGGCGCCATAGCGTACTTCTACTATTCTCGCAAGCAACAGGTGGCCTACAGCGATAGCGCGCTCAAACTAAAAAACCTGGTACAGTTCTATGAGACGCAGGTCGCCCGCGCTACGCTGGACTGGGAGCATATTCCCGCTGTGCCAGCCAGGAGCGAGCAATCAGATCATCCCTTTGAGAACGACCTGGATATCTCGGGCGAGTATTCGCTGCACCAATTGCTTAATACGGCTTTCTCTCATGAGGGTTCGCTGCATCTGCGCAAGTGGCTTTTGCAGCGCGAGCCAGACCTGGAGACCATTCAGCAGCGCCAGGCCCTGGTGCGTGAACTGACCACACAGACGCGCTTTCGCCACAAGCTGGCCTTTCACTCGCTCTACACAACGCGCTACATGAGCGAACTCTTTGATGCCAAACGCATCCTGCTCTGGCTGGCCCAGGATGACGCGCCGCGTCCGCCACGCTATAAGTTACTCGTCCCCTGCGTCTTGACGGTGATCCTACTCGCATCTCTCCTGCTCTACGCGCTGGGAATATTTCCCGTGATGGTCCCTCTGGTCTCGCTGCTGGTAAGTGTGTCCTGGTCGCTCTTTACGATGCGCGACCGCCTGGCTCTCTTCGCGGACTCCTCTTTTATCAGCCAGAGCTTCGCGCAATTGGGGGATATCTTTGGCTACCTGGAGCACTATCCCTATCAGGAGGGTTCGCGCCTGCAAGAGCTATGCGCGCCCTTCGCGCAGGAGAAAGCCCAGGGTCCTACACACCTCCTGGCACGCCTACGTCGCCTGGCACGCATGGCCACATTCTCGCAGGACCAGGTGGGGGCACTCTTCCTGAATGCCATCCTACCGTGGGACGCTTATATCGCAGACCAGCTGGCCCTCTCCAAACAAGTCGCCATTACTAACCTGCCTCAGTGGCTCTCGGCCTGGTTTGAGCTGGAGGCGCTCTGCTCATTGGCGAATTTCGCTTATCTCAACCCTGAATACACCCTGCCAGAGGTAGTCGCCCAGGAGAAGCTGGGAGACGCGCCATTGCTCCAGGGTACGGCACTTGGGCATCCGCTGCTGGAGCCAGAGGGCAAGGTGACTAATGATATCAGCTTCGCACGTCAGGGCGATGTGATGCTGATTACAGGCTCTAATATGGCGGGGAAAAGCACCTTCCTGCGTACTGTAGGACTCAATCTCTGTCTGGCCTACGCGGGTGGACCAGTCAATGCGGCCTCGCTGCGTACCACGCTCTTTGAGCTCTGCTGCTGTATCCGCGTCGTGGATTCGGTGACAGATGGCTACTCATACTTCTACGCCGAGGTGCGACGCCTACGCCAGATTCTCTCGCGCTTGCAGGGCCAGCCACGCTACCCGCTCTTCTTCTTGATTGACGAGATTTTCAAAGGCACCAATAACCGCGAGCGCCTGATCGGCAGCCACGCCTATATCTATGCCCTGGCGGGCCAGCACTGCCTGGGAGCAATCTCGACGCATGACCTGGAACTGGTCGCACTCTCTGATGAACTTCCGCAAATCTACAACTATCATTTCCGCGAGCACGTCATCAAAGGCAAAATGAGCTTTGATTACTGCCTGCGTACGGGTCCCTGCCCCACTTCTAACGCGCTCAAGATCATGCGCCTTGAGGGCCTGCCCATTAGCTGGCCCGGCGCGCCAGCCGTCCCCGCCCAGCTAGAAGAGGTGTAAGTGTGAAAGGAAATGCAGTGGCGAGTTGGCTTTGCTAGCTCGCCACTGCACTTCCTTTCACACCTGGTCCTATGGTAGTTGCGTTTGCTATTCTTTGTCCGTTTGTACATAGAGCGACCAGAGTCAGAAGTACAACAATCGTAGAGGATTTTCGATGCAGGCACAGAAAGAGTTAGAATCACGTACGATACCATTCTGGAAACGTATTTTTCCGTATATTAGTTATCTTCTAGAGGGGAAACAGGCCGACCATAAGCAGAATACCATTGCCGCGCTGGACGGGGTACGCGCCATTGCCTGTTTGATTGTCGTGGCCTTCCATCTCTCATTGATTACGACGCGAGATGTGCCTTTATGGACAGCTTCGCAATTCAATCCCCTCTTTTCGGCGGTGGCTTTCGCGGGCGATACAGGGGTCAATCTCTTCTTTGTCCTCTCAGGTTTTCTGCTCTTTATGCCCTTCGCAAGTGCTATTCTCTGGCGCAAACCCCGCCCCTCATGGAAGCGCTTCTACCTGCGGCGTATCTTCCGTATCCTGCCCGCTTACTATGTCTCGCTGCTCTTGATGATCCTGCTCTTTCGCCCGAATTATCTTAGCATCCATCATTGGCAGGGCCTGCTATCTTTTCTGTTTCTCTTTATTGACTCCTCGGCCGATGCTTATAAGCAGATCAATGGTCCCTTCTGGACATTGGCGGTGGAATGGCAATTCTACCTGGCCTTGCCCTTCATCGCGCTAGGGATTGCCTTTCTGGTAGAGCGCTGCTCACAGCGCTCAAGCAATCCCCGTATCCGCCTGGGGTGGATCATAGGTAGTCTGCTTGTACTGGCTGCCTGGGGCGTCTTTTCACGCTGGCTGGGCATCTACCTGGTTGCCAATCCACAGCTCGCCACCACGCGCCTCACGAGCTGGTTGATTAATCTCTTTCTCTTCTTTGGTTTTGGCGCACCCGTTGCTGGGCTCCATGGCAAGTTCATGGAAGATTTCGCCATGGGTATGCTAGTCAGTACGCTCTATATCTATACTCAGAGCAAGTCTGGCAAGGGCGAATCCCAATATCCCATCACATTAGCGAGCTGGCTGGGTCGCTTGAGCCCTGTGCTTTTCGTGTTCGCGCTCCTATGGCAGTTAGCAATGTTTGCCTGGAAATTTGCGCAATCAACGCCCCAGGCATTTCCATTCTTCACGCAATCTGTGTTCACACCAGCGAATTACGCGACCTATGCTGAACTGGGGTATGGCATTGGCTATGGCCTGCTCATTCTGGCGATTCTCTTTGGTCGAAGCTGGCTAAAACGTCCCTTTGAGTGGACGCCGCTCCGCTGGCTTGGCCTGCTTTCATATGGCCTCTATATGTGGCACTTGAATCTGGTACGCCTTCCCACCAGCTTTGTGGCTCGGCATCCCGAGTGGCCCGCCTTGTTGCGTTACTCCGTCTACTGGGGCTGGTTCGCCATCTTTATTATCCCCCTGGTCTTCCTGCTCTTCGTCGCCGTTGAGCGCCCCTTTATTCAGTTTGGCGCTCGCCTGACAAAGGCCACAAAAAAGCAGGCGGCTCCTCATCAAGAGGAACCACCTGCTACTATGTCATCCACAGTTACAGTCGAAGACACCCATTCGCCTGGGCTTAGTGAGCCAGGTCCAGCACATATCCATTAGCGACGAGAATTTGATAGGTAAAACCTCTCCTTGGCGCATACTCATCGACGATGGGGAGAGTATATTGATTGTCGCTTTTCACTACATAATCACTATAAATGGGGAAGACATAGGCCGCCTTGCGATCCGCACTTACTATGTCATAATAGTGATGATAACGATTATGGCTATCCTGGAGTTGCCCATTCACCACTGAGCAGATGACACGCTCATTGCTCAAAAGCATAATTTTGTTGCATGTCCAGTAGTCACTATAGAAGTGGGTAACATGATGACTCAACAGCGTATCGATGAGGGCCATGTCGCGAGCATTATTCGCGCTAATCCTTGGCACCTCCGTATAGGCCTTCACGGACCCCACAACTAGTAGGGCGCCAACCAGTGCCAGCAGAGCGCCACAGACAACGCGCCGGACCTGCACCAGCATACGTAACCGTGCCTGAACAGAGATAAAACCCTGCCAGAGAGGCCAGAAGATGGCGGGAGTCGCCACCAGAAAACCGATCAGATAGCGGGCATGAATACCTGGCCAACCAACGGGGGCATAACTAAAGGCATAGAGATAAAAAGTAAGGACCGCGCTGATGAGCAATGTCAGGTGAATGGCCTGGCGGCGCAGCCAGTGTGTAGATTCCAGCGTAGCCGCTTCTAGCTCGACCTGGCGATTACCACGCCATTCTCTCCAGGCTCCCCACAGGCCCCAGAGCGCCAGGAGAATCGCAATCCCCAGGAGCAGCATATAGCTATAGCCCCAGGTTTCACGAATCAGGTTACAGCTTTGCGAATACGAGGTGGTTGGTCCCAGCAAGGCCAGTTCATTGGCCTGGCAGAAAGGCTCACCCGTCATCATAGGGACGCTGATATCGATAGCATGTTTGAGCGCCAGGATTTTTAGATGCGTCGTCATTCCACCGCTGTTACGCAAGTCATTGAGCACAGAGAGCGAGTCCTCGCCAGGGGCAGCGTGCAGGTTGTAGTAGAGCATGGGGAATGTCCCTACCAGCAAACCAATGAGCGCAGCCAGGGGCGTAACCAATTGCAGCAGTTCACGCCAGCAGAAGACCATGAGGAGCAAGCCCGTCATCAAGACGAAGGGAGCACTAAGCATATCATCCCAGAGGCTCGTGCCCGCGATTAGTCCCCAGGCCAGGTAGACGACAATACGCCAACGACACTCACGCAAGCGTTGATATGGACGATAAGAAATAACGAGCCAACTCGCCAGCAAGAAGAGGAGTGAGCCAAAGAGCAGCGTCTCTGTATAGCCACCGATAGCCGATAATTCCCGTGCCATTACAAATGACGAGCCAGTTCCCAGGAGAAACAGGCAGAACAGCGCCCAGCCCTTGCTATAGACGAGGCGCGTCAGCAAGTAGATACTTATCAGAAAGAGAGCAAAGATCAGCAGCAGGCCGAAACGCAGCATAAAAAGCGAGGGGCCAAAGAGGCGAAAGAGTAGGGCGGCAACATAGGCCTGGTGTGGTCCCATGTAATACTGACCATAATAAAAGGTGGGATGCTCACCGTTAAACGCGATGTGCAAGCCCATCAAACCAACCGTACCTTCATCGCTATTTGTCGCCGGCCATCCCTGACTGATTAAACCCAGGCGGATCACAAATGCTAGCACCAGCAATCCCACAAACAATAATTCGTGAGTGCCGATTTTTCTATTTTTTAGCAACTTCATACAAATAACACCTTAAACCTTTATGTATCTGCTATGTGCGCATAAATGGCTCAACGATGCGCAAAACATCATCAACGGAGAAGGGTTTGGGCATCGTCGCGTCCACTTGCAAGGGAATGGTATCTAAGAGATTGTCCAGGGCAGACATTAAGACGATGGCGTGGCGCATACGTATATCTGGCTGGCGCGCCAGTTCCAGGCATACCTCACGTCCATCCATAATGGGCATGAGCATATCAAGAAATACGAGATAAGCATGTCCCTGAAGCATCTTCTCCAGGGCCTCACGCCCATTGCGTGCAATCACAATAGGATAGCCTTCAAAACTGAGAATATCCACCATCATATCGCGAATAATAGGGTCGTCGTCTACAATCAGGATCTCCTGCGGCTTCTTCTGCACCTGCATGTTATTCTCCTGCTTCGGCTGGCGGCTCTACCTGTAGTAGATAAAAAGCGAAAACAGAACCTTCATTGAGCCCACTACTCTCCAACCAGAGCTTGCCCCCCATGGCCTCAACATAGCGCCGGGAGATATACAAGCCTAAGCCCGAACCGCGCACCGGGGTTGTCAACGAGCGTGGCGCACGCACAAATTTATCAAAAATGCGCTGCTGATCTTCTGGCAAGATGCCTTCTCCCTGGTCACGCACCTGGATGACGATGACGGGAGCGTTCCCCTGCTCGACAATGGTCATATGGTCAATTGAACCCTCGGGAAGCTTCTCCGCGACATGTGAGAGAATATCTTCTTCTGCTGTTACGACAATCTCACTCTTCGCTGGCGAGTACTTTGACGCATTATCTAGGAGATTTTGGACTACTTGGCGCAGATGGACCGCATCGGCCCTAACCCACAGACGCTCATCAATAGGGAGCTTAATGCGTTGTTCAATGCTCAAGAGCAGCGTGCTCGCCGCCATCTCAGCCACGGAGCGCACCTGTACCACCTCGGGTTTCAGCTCGAGCTTCTTATCGACCGCGCCCATCTTCGCCGCCTCGGTCATATTCTCAACCAGATCGTGCAATTGCTGCGCGGCGGTACTGATCTTAGTCGCGAAGCGCAGAATATCCGAAGGGCCAATGCGTGAACTCTGACGCTTGAGCAGGCTGGAATACCCAATGATAGCGCTCATCGGGGTACGTAACTCATGCGAGGCGGTGACCAGAAATTCGTCCTTCAGCTTATCCATGCGCTGTAGCTCGGCATAGGCCTCTTCGCGCTCAGAGAACAACTGGGCATTGCGAATGGCACTCGCGGCCTGAGCACAGATCGCCAGCAACATTCCAACATCCTTCGGCTTAAAGGTTCGCCCCTCTTTGGGCAACGAGACTGAGAGTAAGCCGATAAAGTCCTCCTGGTAGAACATGGGGATCATCAGGAGCTGTTGCGCCGGGATGGCGTGCAGGAAAAAGATGCCCCCTTCGTTACTATGCTGGGCCAGTTCTTCAATACGCTCTGAGTTGAGATAGAAAAAAGCCTCATCGCGTATCTGCGGCTCCAGAAAGGTCTCCCGGAAGGGGAGGCGGATCATACGTGTCAGGGCCTCATGCTCTTCCTTATTGTGCGGCGGCTCAATGGCGGGCCGCCCACTTCCATCGTCAAGCAGGCTGACACTCGGGCGGCCATACATAGCCTCGGCGACCAGCTCTTCATGCGTGGGTGAGAGCTGGAAGAAGACGCATAACTCGACATCGACCAGGCTCGCGACCTTCTCCACAAAGCCATTCAAGAGTTCGTTGATATCCAGCACCGAGGTAATGGTCTGCAAGGTACTATTAATGGCGGCCAGCTGTGCCTCGCGCTGCTTGGCATCGCGCAAGAGATGCCGATCCCGCTCATAGAGCTTGGCATTCTCGATGCTCACGGTCACAATCTGGATCATGGTCTCCAGGACCTGAACTTCCTGCGAAGGATAGGCGCTCGTCCGGGGACTCGCCAGACTTAAAGAACCCGTAACGCGATTAAACATCTTCATCGGGAGAAAGACGAAAGATTCGGCCTGGCTCTGATCGCCCCAGGCTCCCCGCAAGAGCTCGCCATAGCGCTCAACCAGGGCTGGCTCTTGCGCGGGCGAGAATTGCAGGCTCTCCTTCTGTACCTGGGCGACATCCCACCATATGGGGCGCGCCTCTTTGGTCGAGACCGTAGGATTTGTCAGCAGTTCTTCGCACCGCTGTCCATTCTCAATGGCAAAGACATCATAGAGGCAGACGGTATCGCGATCATAGAGAGTCAACTGGAGCGACGAGACATCTACCATCTGCGAGGCAAAGCGATAAATATCTTCAATAAGATCATAAAGCTTAACATTCGTGGGGAAAGCGGTACTGATATCCTGCAAGCGCTGCAAGTACTCACCAGTCCGCCTCTGCGCGCGCTGCAAACGATCATTCTGGAGATACAACGCTACACGTTCAGCGTATTGCAACGCTTCATGGCGCTGGCGTGCCTGAAAGACTGCGCCGCCAGTGTGTTCTAGCTGGTAGAGCACGATGATACCCAGCGTCTGCGGCTGTGGATTCTGGCTCTCAGGAAGCTCAATAGTGTTCACTTCCTGTACGGGCACGACAAGGTAGGCGCTGGGCGTTACATCTACCTGGGGAGTATGACCATAGCTGCGATGAAAGATCGAGAGGTACTCATCATGAGTCATGAGGAAGGCTTCATTGCGCTGCCACACCCGTCCAATGGCATCCTGCCCTCGTGTATAACACTCGCCTACGGCAAAAAGCTCGCTCTGTTGAGGCGTAACATCTTCTACCTCGGGAAGATCAAACTCCTCACCCCGATGCGGCTCCTCGGATTCATCACGCTGAAGCTGGAGCGTCACACGCCGTCTGGGAACGCGCATATTGGCCACACCAGGCTCCAGTAGCTGGCCCGAAGCCAGGGATGCAACGTTGCGCACGCGTATATGACATGTAATGCACATCTGGTTCTCGCTCTCGTCAAACAGGGCGATGCAAGCTCCATGCGCATTAAACTGCACCATCATCTGCTGCAACAGTTTTCGTATGAGGGATGCAGAAAAGGTTGTTTCACTATGAAATTCGGAGTTTCCCCAGGTCGAGGCTGAAGTCATTACTTTCCCCTCGGTTCCTCTCTAAACCGCTAGCTGTTTAGTCTTTCGTGTGGAAATGGCGACTATACTACCAAAATAAACGCTACTATCCGTCTTTGCGTAGCATATCATACCACCTTAGTGGATTCAACGCCATTAGTATTAGCGTATCATCACACCTATATCCCTCCCCTCTATCTATTATCCTATACTTGATCTAACGAATCCGATATGCAGTTTTTTCTGCCGCCTGCGGCGGCAAAGGGGGTAAAAAAAGGCATTGGGGACACCCCAAACCCCGCAAGGGGCAGCGCCCCTTGACCCCGTCCCTCTTTCACCGAATAGCGGCTTGGGAGATCTCTCACTTCCCGCAAGGGGCAGAGCACCTTGACCCCGTTCCCTCTTTCACCGAATAGCGGCTTGGGAGATCTCTCACTTCCCGCAAAGGGCAGAGCACCTTGACCCCGTTCTCCCTCTTCAGGCAGGCATTGTGCGAAAAGAAGGCGAGCTTTCTCACATGCTCATCAGCCTATCCGGTCAAGTTCTTGTAGAGACAGAGAAGCGGCAAGCTTTCAGCTTACCGCTTCTCTGTCTCTACAAGAACTATTTAATTTAGTAGACGAAGGCGATGCCCGCGCCAGGAGTGAGGGTGGTGTAGGCCACTGAATAAGGGTTGGCACCCCAGTTCATGTTGCTGGCGGTGATGGTACCATTGGCGTTGATGCTCTCAACGATGGCCACGTGGCCCAGGCTACCCGCACCCTGCACATAAGGCTGCATGACAACAACCGCACCCTTTACAGGGGTGTAGGAGACGCGCCAGCCGAACTGATGAGCGCGGTCAACCCACTGGTAGGCATTCGCGTTGGTGGTCCAGGGCACATAAATACCATGAAGCTGATGATAGCGCTCAGTCGCCCACCATGTGCACTGAGGATAGGCAAAATAGTTGCCAGTTCCCTTACTCAAAGGAGCTGTGTAACCTGTGGTGCTGGTCTGAACCGTTGTGGTTGAGCCATTATCCGAGGTCGTGGTTGTGGACCCGTTTTTGGGAACACAAATATGCTGGTTCACATAAATTACATTTGGATTTGTCAATTTGTTGTAGTCAGCAAGTTTGCTAAAGTTAGTACCATACTGACTCGCAATCTGAGTGAGAGTGTCTCCCGATTTGACAATGTATGTCTGGTCATTGCTTCCACAGTAGGAAGCAGCGAACGCGCTAGACATAGAGCCGATGAAGCCCGTCGTAAGCAGCGCTATCGTAAGTACGGTCAGGATAACAACATGTCCTGCAAGGATACTTGTTGTCTGGTGCTGTTTACAGTATTGCCAAGCCTTTTGGTAATACTTCTGCATGTGCGTTTGCCTCCATATACTACATTGCTAATGCGCGGGCCCGTCACCCGCGAGCACCGTATTGGTGCTTACAGTCAATGTGCTGTTCATTGATGTGTATATTAGCATATGCATATTCTGGTACAGCTTGAAACACTGTGAAGCATAGGCCAAAAGGACTATACAAACCAAAACGCCTTAACCCCGCTCTAGATGCGCCCGTACACGATATGACCTCCTAAGATCGTGGCTGCGACGCCGTTCTCAGGCATTTTTTGTTGCGGTACTGCGAGGATATCGTCGCGCAGGACAATGGCATCTCCCAACTTGCCTCTTGTCAACGATCCTTTCACTTGCTCCTCACCTGCAGCATAGGCTGCGCCTAAGGTATAGGCCCAGAGCGCATCTCGTATGTCAAGCGCTTGGTCCGGCAACCAGGATGGTCGCTGACTAAAGGGATCGCTTCTAACAGTCGCCGCGTAGAGAATACTCAGCGGATCATATGTCTCGACAGGCGCGTCAGAGCCCAGGGCAATGGGAATTCCCATGGCACGCATAGTACGATAGGCATAGGCGCGCTTGTGACGCTTGCCCCAATAGCGTACCGCCAGGTCCCGGTCGGCGACGGCGTGATAGGGTTGAATGGAGGCGACCACGCCCAGGCGTTTCATCCGCTCCAGGTCCTCGGGCGCGATCAACTGCACATGCTCAAGGCGATAGCGGAGCGCCGATGCCTGGGGCGAGAGACCCTCGCGCTGCGCCCACTGCTGAGCATATTCAATCGAGTTGAGCGCGACACGCGCCGCCCGGTCGCCAATAGCATGAATAGCGACTGTCAAGCCCATAGCCGTAGCGTCACGCACGACATTCTGCATCTCTTGCTCGGGAATTGAGAGGATGCCTCGATTGTTGGGATTGCCTTCAAAGCCTTCTAGCATGGCTGCGGTCTGCGAACCCAGCGTTCCATCAGCGAAAATCTTGATGCCGCTGACTCCTACCAGGTCATTCTTCTCCATGCTGATGCCATACTCGCGCAGTTGCGGCAACATCTGGCGTGGAAGAATCATCTGCACACGCACACCAAGTTTATTCTCGCTACGCAACTGCTGGAAGAGCTGCAAGGTATTCTCGCCTTCGATATTATGCACGGTGGTGATACCATAGCGCTGGGCCTGGCTCAAGGCGCGCTCTATCAGCAGGCGATCCAGTTCGGGGTCCGAGTGCTCGACTACGCGATACACCAGTTCCGTGGCACCCTCCTCCTGCAAGATACCCGTTGGCTCGCCCGATCCGTCACGCAAGATGGCGCCAGTCTCAGGCTCTGGTGTCTCGGCGGTAATGCCTGCGCGCTGGAGGGCCAGAGAGTTGACCCAGAGCAGGTGTCCATCCTTGCTCCAGAGCACGACAGGATGATGGGGGGCTACCGCGTCAAGCGAAGCCTTTGTGGGGAAGCGGCCCGCGCTGTTGCCCGTCCAGGTATTTTTATCCCAGCGCCCGCCCTGAATCCAGCGTCCAGGTGGGGTCTGTTGCGCGCGCTGGCACACGAGTTCGGCGACCTCGTCTTCGCTGGTACACATTTCCGCATCGATATGATGCGCACGATAGGCGGCGCTCATGAGGTGAATATGCGCATCGATAAAGCCAGGCAAAACGGTCTTGCCGCGCAGGTCAACCATTTCGCTCTGCATACCAGCCAGACGACGTACCTCGTCATCGCTGCCCACAGCGAGAATGCGCCCACTGGCCAGGTCAATCGCCATAGCCTGCGCGCGCGGTTGCGCCGCATCCATCGTATATATGTTTCCATTGAGATAAATAACTCTCGCCATAACCAGACCTACCTTTTCTACCAGTGTATTTTTCGCAAGAGGAAGTGCGATGAGCATGGCATCCGCCGTGTTCATCGCACTTCCTCTTGCGAAAAATACACTACTCAGCCATAAAGTCGATGATCGCCTGTGAGAGAATATCTGGCCGATGCAGTTGAATATCGTGCGCGGTGTGCGGCATCCAGAGCACCGAACAGCGCGAGATGACGCGTGCCACCTGAGAGGCCATATAGCCCTTGGCGGCGGCGAATTCGTTCGCACTTTCCAGGCGCTCGGGCGGATCCTCACCCTGCCGAGGCTGGGCCGCCGCGGGTATCAACAGGACCGGACAAGTCAGCTTGCCATAGTAGTCCAGGGCGCGATCATCCCAGAGCGAGGCGCGAATTTGCCGCTGCTGCTCAAGTCCCAGGCGCTCTTCAACACTACCATCCGAATTCTCGCGTACATAGGTATGCACAATGGCCTCAATGTCTGGCGTCCAGAAATCGTCCATCTCCTCACGCATCTCGCGCACAAAATCGTTCCAGGAGAGCGAGCGTTCCTGGTCACCTCGCCCGCGTAAAAAGCGCTCCCGCGTCATTCCAGGCCAATAGCGTGGCTCGACATGCGGGCAATCGACGAGCACAAGATGGCTGATAAGCGCGGGATGGCGCGCGGCCAGGGCCAGGGCCACACGTCCCCCCAGCCATGCCCGACCAGGGCGACCTGCCCCAGACCCAGGGCCGCCATACCATGTACCACATCCTCGGCGATATTCACCAGGTCATAACCCGTCTCCGGCTGCTCGCTTAAGCCATGGCCCCGCAGGTCAAAGGCGATGACCGGAGAGTGCTTGTAGAGTCGTCCCGCTACCAGGTGCCAGGTATCGGCAGTCGCGCCCAACCCATGCAGCAGTATCAGGGGAATATTATCGTTATCCCATTCCTGGCTCTGCTCCTGAGCCGTGTTCAGTTGTGCCGGATCCCATTCCAGGTAGTGTAGGCGAATAATATCGGTGTCAACAAAAGAACTGCGCGGCTTGATCATCTCTATCCTCATTCTCTAAAGGTAATGAGCAGCAAGCTCCAAAGCCGAACTGCACAAAGACGCTCACCATCAACAGACTTTCCGCGCTCAACTCCAGTGTTAAGCTTATCTCACCTTCCACCCACACTCCTCTTGGACCCTGGCCCCACCACTTCTCAGCGCCTGCGGCGCTTCTTTTGGTGTGGGTAGTGTGGTTCTGGCTTGCCTTCGGCAAGCCAGAACCACACTACCCACACCTGCACATTACTGATGTATCTGCCACATCGTAGGGTCCATGCTTGCATGGACTCCTCCCGCTGACTGAAACATGGTCTACCTCTGCAAGTCCATGCAAGCATGGACCCTACACAATATGTTATTGTATTGTACCTCATCGAAAAGAATATTTTTAGTATACGCGCGTTCGTCTTTGCGAGGCATCTTCACAGCCCTGGTAGCACTCGCTTAGCGCGTGCGTAAGCCATGCGCATGCAGCACCTTGAATTTGGTATTGCCGCCAACCTCCTCGAAGGCGTGAAAATGTGCGCGTAGCACAGGCTCATATTTCAAAAAGCGATTGGCAACCAAGTAGAGGCGTCCCGTGGGACGCAAAATATGCGCGGACTCGCGGATAAAGCGCTCGGCAATCTCGGTTGTTTGCAGGCCCCCCTGATGAAAAGGGGGATTCGTTGCCACGAGATCGAACTGCTCTGTATAGACCGCGCGCGCCCCATCACTGGGCAGGATACGGACATTGGTCAAGCCCTGCTCAGCAGCCTGTTGCCGAGAGGTCGCCACAGCCGCCAGGCTAACGTCCACCATTGTGACCCAGCCCCTAGTTGCAAGACGCGCGATATGCAGGCCGATAAAACCCGCGCCACACCCCAGGTCAAGAGCCCGGTCTGTGGGCTTCACCTCTAGCGCATCCAGCAGCAGGCGCGTCCCCTCATCTAGTTGATTCTCTGCGAAGACCTTCAACACCTCAGAAGCCTTCTCACTGGTGAGTGGATCATCCTCCTTCACCGAACAGAGCACGCGTTGCCCCTTGCTAATTTCCAGGGTCTCACAGTTGCCAAAGATCGCCTGCATATGCTTGCCAATGGTCAGAATTCCTCGCTCCTTCGCGCCAGCCACGTAGAGCCTGCCGCCTTTGCGTAGCGCGTGGGCCGCGACGCGCAAGCCATATATCATCCAGGCGTTAGATGGCAGGTAGAGAAGATTCATCAGCGCAACCTCTACCTCACCCGCATCGTGGGATAAGATATAATCATGAAAAGCCACATGCTGCACGCGCTCAGGAGCGATATGCATGCTGGCCTCAGCATTGGCAATCGAATCTTCAGCGAGAACCAAGCGCACATCCTGGGTCTGCTGTGTTTGGCGCCCCTCTACCAGGCGGCGTACATAGGGATCGAGCGCGGAATTAAGGACAAGTACAGGCTCATGCCCCGCGAGGCGAACGGTTGCATCAAGTAAAGAAGATTGGAGTTTCATAGCTATGGCCCTTTACATTGATAGTGCTTTTCTCGATGATATTATAGCCGTTGCGCGAGTCGTCCCCATAGCGGGAGTGACGACTAACCCAACGTTGATGCTCACCGCACGCCAACGCGGTCAAACCCTGACCCCCCAGGCTCTCCTGGAAGAACTTCTGCGCCAGCTATCCAGCGAGACTATTTTTATCCAGCCAGGAGCAAGCGTGGCTGAAGAGATGCTACGTGAGGCGCTTACGTATATCAACGCCGCCCCCGAGCGCGTCGTTCCGAAGATTCCGCTGACACAGAGCGGAATGCGTGTTGCCCGGCAGCTTAAGCAGCAGGGACGGCGCATCGCCTTTACCGCCGTCACCTCGCTGGCCCAGACCTACAGTGCCGCCATGGTTCCCGCAGATTATATCATCCCCTACTATAATCGTTTAACGCGTGCCGGGGTTGACGCCAGCCAGCGTATCCATTGCATGGCGCAACTTCTTACGCAGTCCGCTCTCCCCTCACGCATCCTCGCGGCCAGCATCAAAACACCGTTAGAGGCTGCATCCGCGCTCCTGGCCGGTGCGCACGACCTGACCGTGGCACCCGAGGTATTATTGGAGATGGTCACAGACCCGGAGTCCGAGGCCGCCGTCGAGCGTTTCTCCCAGGATTGGCAGAAGATGAAAAAACTGTAATTATTCTTTTCGTTGCTTTTGCCAATACTATGAAATACTATTCATCATACACGTTTATCAATTCATTGCTTCGTCATCACTTCATGTTATAGTATTGGCGTGACGGAAAAGAGGAAAACCCTGGTCAGGAACCCCATAGCGAAAGCAAGGGGCTTTTCTCCTAGCTTTCGCTAAGATGTGTCTCTGTTCCTCCCTTTTGGGGAGGTAGGCACATTCACTATCCTGAGCAGACTCAGCCAGGGCAAACTTGATGGATAGAATCATCAAGGCTATCGGGCTACGATATCGGTAAGCGTTTACGTTCCTACCTGCGGGTGCGAGGCCAGCTCGCTGCTCTAGAACTCTTGAGTTAACCAGCGATAGCGGGGTTAAAGCAGTGCTCAAGAGATAGTACCGACCGATATCTTTGTCGAGGCCAACCTTACCTCCAAAGCGCAAGCTGAGGAGAGGGGTTTGGAGTCGTTCCGACAAAAAACGACTCCCCTGCAAGGGGAAATCTGCTGCGTAGGCGGCGCTTCCTCCCCAGACATCAACGTTGGGGCTTTAGCGTCGCATCAGGTAAAATATCTGACCAATAGGTGGGATAATCGGAGAACGGCCGGGGAGACAGCGCCAAGGTGGAGCGTGGGGATATGTAGATGTGATAGGCGTTGCTTAAGGTGGTGGGTCGCATTATATGCACTTTTGATGATGCAGTGGGGAGCCTGGAAGTGGGAGACCATGTGGTTGCGGAAGATGTCAGGCGTCAGGGTAGGCGATATAGTGCGATGCAGGTGGTCGGTCATAGGACATAGTCGAACTCTGTAAGTGGTAAGAGAGGGATAATTGGTCTCGTGGTAGTCTTCTTGTCTACAACCTATCCGGAAACCTAAGCGCGGAGCGCTCGCCACAGTAATGGCATTGGTTTGTGGATAAGAAGTAGTGGTGCTTACGTGGTAAGGGTGTTTTGCTCAGGTACCTGGGGGTGGGGATTGATGAGGGGTTGCAAAGGTACCGGCACCAGGGGTGCGAATGGGTATGCTGTAATCTATCTTGAGCCAAATAGATGGATATTGGGGGATGTGGGAAGTGGAAGAGCCAGGCATGCACATTCTTCTTGATAGAAACCGGAACGGGTGGTGATGAGAGGTGGTGGTGAGAAGCCTGTGGAGAACACTCCACAGGCTTCTTCTTGTTTTAAGAAACAGGTGTGCCCAGCCCCAACAGTAAAAAACTCCCACTACTATCATAGCTAGAAATATCATGGTAAACTTATGCCTGAAAGGCTACTTGCTAAGAAAGAAAAAGGCCTAAAGGTACGAGGAGAAAAACGTACAATGGTTGTCCAACAAGAAGAAAGTTCAACTACACCACCTACCACCCAACCAACGTATTCAATTGTTGCTCCGGTCTTTAACGAGGAAGAGACCATTCCCCACTTTTACGCTCGGGTTGTAGCTGTTATGGAACAGTTACAGGAACCATTCGAGCTAGTTTTGATCAATGATGGTAGTCGCGATAACTCTTACCAGATTTTGCAGTCACTTCATCGGCAAGACACTCGCGTGCGCGTAGTTGATTTCTCGCGCAACTTTGGGCACCAGGTTGCGATCTCAGCGGGACTCGACTACGCTCAGGGGCAGGCTGTGGTTATTATTGACTCCGATCTACAAGATCCACCCGAAGTCATTCTACAGCTGATTGAACGTTGGAAGGCGGGAGCCGAGGTCGTATATGCTCAACGCGCCAAACGCGATGGCGAGACAAAATTCAAGCTTATCACCGCCTCGCTTTTTTACCGCCTCATTAGCCGCATCACCTCTGTCGAGATTCCGCGCAATGTAGGTGATTTTCGCCTGCTGGATCGTCACGTTGTGGATGCCCTGATCTCCATGCGTGAGCATCATCGCTTTATGCGCGGCCTCTCAGCCTGGGTTGGTTTTCGCCAGGAGGCCGTTCTTTATGACCGCCATGAGCGCTTCGCCGGAACAACCAAATATCCATTCCAGAAAATGCTCCGCTTCTCAATGGATGCCATTACCAGCTTCAGTCACCTACCTTTGCAAATCGCGACTACCTTCGGCATGATCCTGGCTTTCTTAAGCCTGATAGGCATTATTATTGCGATTGCGCTACGTCTCTTCACGGATGCAATTGTAGGGCAGGCTTCGACCCTGATTATAGTACTCTTTATGGGAGGCATACAGCTCATTTTTCTCGGCATCATTGGAGAATACCTGGGACGTATCTATGATGAGGTTCGTGCACGACCATTATATATTGTGCATCACCTCCTCGGCATCGGCGAAAAAGAGCAAGAGGAATTGCGGAAAAACAAGCAGCATTCCAGGACCTTCCCATCCAGGCAAACGAGGTAAGATTCTCATATTTAGAAGAGCATTTTTACCTGCTGCATTCTACTAATTCTTCCTGAATGATTCAATTAATGCATTGTAGGGTCCATGCTGGCATGGACCCTACGCTATTTGGCCGCACTCTTAAGCGTATGCTTGGGGAAACAGCGTAGCACCGTCCATTGATCATTTGGGCCACGATCAGTTCTGTAGAGCACATCATAATGCTGACAGCTAACAGTATAGCCGGTTCTCAAGATAGCAACGTACGATGTCGATGCCTCGAGCTCCGGAGAGGGATCTGGAGGACTAAAATAAAAACGCCCATAGTGAGACACCCAGTAGACCCCCTTTATCAACTTAATATCAGCGTGCGTATAGAAGTCCTTTGCATCTAGCTGCAGATAAAACAGGGTATCTGCGTAGCTCGCCCAGTTATTACTGAAATGAATATAGATTGATTCATTGGGAGAAGCCTCAGAAAGGGCATGCTTCAATGAATCATCATATCCAACAGAGAACAAACTTGCGTTTTCTTTATTATAGTTCCTAAAGTAGTACTGGTAAAAGACGATGCTGGGAAATATGAGTGAGCCAATCAGCAGAAGCGCAATGATTTTCTGGCTACTCAGGGGCTGTATAGATTCGATCAGCGCGACAATTCCATAAGCAGCTAGCATAATGAGCGGAATAAAGATCACATTTGAACGAACTACATTCAGTAGGAAGAGCACAAATGTGGGAAGAGTAGCAATCAACCAGAAAACAAAGACGTTGCGCGACAAGGGTTGGCGCTTCAGGCTAAAATAGACACCGAGTACTACAAAAGGAGGCATTAACCAGCCAAGAGGGGATACCCATGGAACACTCTGGAAAAGCCAATTATCATGGAAACCACTGACGGCAAAGCGTAAATTCTCCACAAGGATTGCTGAATGCGAGAGCCCTTCATTCACCTGGTCTAGCCGGTTCGCGGGAAGGTAGGGAATAGTGATTGGAAGATGAGCCAGAAATGGCAGGGCTCTATGTAATACATCGTTCTCTACCACATAAAGCAAAAATGGCGCCGAGACCAGCAGGAAAATGAGGATACTGAGGATAAAGCTAACCTTCTCTTTGAGAATGGTCTTGTAGTTAAGAAGCAGAAACAGAAACAGAAAAATAGGAATGGGCACAATAGAGGTCCCATATGCATAAAAAGCGAGTGCCAGAGGGATAAGCGAGAATGGCATCCAGAGACGGCAACGAGGAGAATCATAGCTATAGGTTAGCGCCCATACGCCAAATAAAAAGAAAAAGGGAAGGATATTAGACTCCATGCTCCAGCGCGTCGCCATAACATACCAGGGGAGACTCGCAAGCAAGAAGGAGGCCAAAAGCGCGGTATTAGTATTGTAAATCTTCTTCACTGTGGAATAAAGTAAATAGACAGCGAAGACGCCCAGAATGGCAGGCACAAGGCGGATCGAAAAAATACTCAAGCCAAACAGTTTAATAAATGGAATGCTCAGATATGCTTGCAATACATTTTGTCCCGAACCCCAACCAGGAAAATACACCGGGAAGGGATTCCCCCAGCGGTCAGTTCCATGTTGCAAGAGGGCATAAGCATCATAGCCTTCAGTCGCCTCATCAACCCACATGCCAGCCGGGGTATTTGGAAATTGATAAAACCGTAAAAAAACGGCCAGCGCCATAATGAACCAGAAGGCAATTCGTTGCCAGGATGTCTTCAGTATGTGAAAGAATGAATCCAGAATAGGTGTACTTGGAGGAAGCACAAGAGGATTCGTATTTTGTTCTGCTAATACATCTTGATTCGATAGCACAAGCCTTCTCCAATTCTGTACTATAAGATAAATAGGATGATTGAGTATAGGTTGGCGCAGCCGTATGTTGCGCCAACCTATACTCAATCATCCTCATAGGAAGCATAAAAAATAACTTGCACATGAGGTATATTTGAGCTCAATAGCAGGCAGGAACGAACAATGGCACAATCTGGCCTTGCATACAAAATTTCCTATTATATTGAAGCAAATATACTTTAGGTAAGTTTTTGCTGTCAATAAGCAACCCGATCAGGCCATATAAATGGAAAATATCCCTCAATAATCACACTAATTGATGAATTCACCACTAAACATTTAAAACATGCCCACGCGCCACTCTTTGAGCCAGCGCCGAGAGCGGTGCTCACGCGCACGGATCAGCGCCTCTTCCCCTCTTATCTGAAAGGCAAAACTCACCACGATATCCGGCTCGTCGGGAACGTAGGTCACGGTTTGCAGTTCCTTATCAATACGAATCGCGCCTTGATTCCCTGTATACCAGGGCGACATGAGGTTGACAAAGGTCACCGTGTTCTGCCCCAGCTGCTCGCTCTTGACGAGACCCGGAGCCTCCCAGCCAGTATGGGTATGCCCGCTGAGAAAGAGGCAGGTCCGGTCGTGGCGCGCCAGGATATCACGCACGGCCTGCGAGTTCTCGGGCGAGAAGAAGTTCTGCATGGAGTTATAGTCACGACCGACATGTGGGTCGCGGTCCAGGACGGTGTTGCGCAGCGGAGCATGAAAGAAGATAGCGGCTGGCTTCCCGCGAGAAGCCATCAAGGTCTCGTCCAGGAACGCCAGCGTCTCACGTGAGACATAGACATAGGCCGGGTCCTGAAGCATATGTGGATCTGGGTAGTCGAGCATAATGCAGGTGACGCCTCCCACCTGCCAGCTATAGCGCGGGGGACGCTGCCAGAAGTGGTGAAAAGTCTCTAGCATAGTGGCCGGATCTTCGCCATCCGGGCCATGAAATTCATGATTGCCCACACCCGGATAGAAAGGGATATCGCCCAGCTCCCGAGTAAGGCAGGTCCGGGCAAGCTCATAGTTAGCGGGCGCGCAGGTCTCCACCAGGTCACCCGGGGCGGCACAGAAGGCAGGCTCCTCCTCCTCCTGCCAGAGCGCGCGCAGATCAACAAACATTAACTGCAAACGCTGCTCGTGCACCTCGTGCCAGGCCGGCATGGCCCTGTAGTGCATATCTCCAATCGCCCAGAAATAGAGGGCCGCCTCATGCGTTCCTTCACTCATATTCACCTCTCTGTATGCATTTCTAACTCTATACTATTGTAAACTATACATATTAAGGCGGGGTAATAGAGTATAGAGTATATGACGTGACCGGGCTAATGGCCCGGTCACGTCATATACTCTATTAAAGCACAGGCACATAAGTCAATAACATAATTCATAGTAAACTTTATTTTTGCACAATAACACACCCTGCCAGCCCCTGAAAAAACCTGGCATCCCAAAGGGGGTGTCAGGTTATAAAAAGAAGAAATTAATCAGTGCTGTTGGTGAAAAGTAGATCCATCATTGAGAAAAATGAATTGCTGATCAAGCACATGCACGATTAAGTCGGGTTTTCCATCGCCGTTCACGTCTTTGTCGGCCTCACCCCAGGCAGGTGTGAGATCCTGACCAGCGCCCACGAGCGAGGGGCCAGTAAACATACGTGACTTTGAGGGATCGCCACCAGGAATCTCGATAATCTGGATGCGACGATTTAGATTGATAATGACGAAATGAGTTTTATTTTGCGCGCTATCATTGTGGCCAACCACGGCGTCAAACTGAGATGTTCGCGGGCGACCATAGTGCAGATCATCCTGGTAAACATGCCACCAGGAAGCCAGCGTGCTCATCCCGAGAATCAATAACACGGTACAGGCCATGCCAATAACCATAATCAAAAGGGCGGGATTGCCCTTTTTTGCCTTTGGACGCTCACGCTTCAGGTCGCGTGACTCACGGACGGGAACCTCAACCATAGGCATCTCTCGTGTCTGACCCGAGCGCCTGCGCTGGGGAACAGCCTTGCGATCAATCATGACATCGTCGCGCGTATTGCGCTCACGTGTCGGCGGGTTTGAGCGATACCTCCGTGTACTTGTCCTCGACCGGGTTTCGTAGATAGCGTCATCTTCTTCTGCTGGATCATACATCAGCGGACGTGGCTCCCTTCTTGTCTGCATAGTATCCAATGACCCTTCCTCCTTTCTAGCAGAGTTCTAGAACATATTTTCCTAAGTATACCAGAAGATAGGTTCTAGTCAAGCAATATCAATCCAGAAGGGCCTTTATAGCAAAAAATGGCTATGGGAGCCTGAAGCAAGAAAGATTCCATACAAACATATAGAGGCAAGCCGAGGAGAGTTTCCTCGGCTTGCCCGGTGATGCGAGGCGGGTTGGGTTAGAAAATAGTCTCTTCGCCGTAGCTGTGTGATAGCTTAATAAACTACTAAGATCTTATTCCGAAACCCAACGCCACTGGCGTGTCTAGCGCTTCGCGCTCAGGGTTTTCGGATAAGTAGTAAGCTTAAAACAATAAGCGCCTGGGCGCTTTTACACAGCTTGCGCCTCTCGGGTTAATTTTAAGCTTGCGTTGACGGCTTCGCGAATCGTCTGGGTCGTAAATGGCTTCGATAGGTACGTCTGAACACCAGCCAGGCGCGCCTTCAAGCGGTCTACAACGCCATTATGCCGCGACAGCATAATAATCGGCGTATTGCTCCAAGCAGACTTCGATCTTAAATACCGTGCAATTTCATAGCCATTCATCTTGGGCAAATCAATGTCCAGGATAACCAGATCTGGAATGCGCTCCAATTCACGATTCGTCACTGCCTGCAATGCCTCGACGCCATCATTGAATGCTGCGACACGAAAACCTTCGCGGCGCAAACTTATCTCGACGATCTTCCGTACCGTAGGAGAGTCATCAATGATCATCACGAGTTTACTCATGTTTGACTTCCTTTTACTCTCTTTACCCCATTTGTACGTAAACCTTTTTACCTATGTCTCCCCTACCTAATTATGCATATACAGTATTATCTGGTACAATGACAACTACTAGACAACTACATAACAACTTTGCGACGTTCCTTATAAGGATGTGCTTGATTTACAAACTCTCGCACGTTGCCTGCATTATTTTATAAATCCCAATAAGCAGAGTATTTGCACCCATGGGGCCTGCGTTTTGACATACTTCTTATCTAAAAACTCTGAGCGCGCTTGTCCCCGAATGGGGGAAGCGCTAGTCACGCCAGTGACGTTGGGTTTCGGAATAAGATCTTAGGGGTGACAGGCATGAAACCAAATCAGCGCTTACGGCGCGAGCGCGAGCTACGTGGCTGGTCACAATCCAGGGTAGCGCAAGAACTTGGCACCGATCCCGCGACGGTCAGTCGCTGGGAACGAGGGCTTTCTTTCCCTTATCCATTTTTCCGCGAACGTCTCTGTGAACTCTTTGGTAAAAATGCTGAGGAACTAGGACTGGTTCAGGAGACGCCCACGACCTTGCCTGTGGAAGAGAGCCTGGCTCTGCCTGCCATTGATAGCGAACTATCACCCGTCCTTCCTATCTCACCAGATCCCATTCTCGATCCCACCATCCCTCTTCTATCCGCCATTGATGGCTCACTCATTGGGCGTGATGATCTTTTGCAGCATATTCGTGACCAGCTGAGCGACACGACGCGTGGTCCGGCGTTTGTCGCGCTCAACGGCCTTCCTGGTGTGGGCAAAACCTCCCTGGCCGTCGCCCTGGCGCATGATCCCTCTCTACAGCAAACCTTTAGCGATGGCATTCTCTGGGCCGGGCTTGGTCCTCATCCTGAGGTCCTGGAACATCTCAGCCGCTGGGGTACATTCCTGCATGTCGATGAGGCCTCCCTCCCTAATAAGGAGAGTTGTGAGTCCTGGGCACAGGCCATCCGCTTCGCCATTGGGCAGCGCCATATATTGATTGTTATCGATGATGTCTGGCAGATCGAAGATGCCCTGAGCTGCCAGATTGGCGGACCCAACTGCGCGTTTCTGTTGACCACTCGCTTTCCCCATATCGCGCTCCATTTTGCCGCTGGTAACACCACCCCGGTTCACGAGCTGGCCGAAAATGATGGCCTGGCCCTGCTGGCCCGGCTCGCGCCACACGTGGTCCAGGACGAGACCGAGAGCGCGCTGGAGCTGGTCCGCTCCGTTGGCGGCCTCCCTCTTGCTCTGACCCTGATTGGCAAATACTTACGCATTCAGTCGTATGGTCGCCAGCCTCGCCGTATCAACGCGGCTCTCACACGCCTGCGCGACGCGCGAGAACGCCTGCAAATCAGTGAGCCACGCTCACTCATTGATCGGCACACCAGCCTTACGCCCGAGAGCCGTGTCTCGCTCCAGGCCATCATTGAGGTCAGCGACGCCCTGCTCGATCTACCTGCACGCACCGGCTTACGCGCTCTCTCTGTCTTCCCGGCTAAACCGAATAGCTTCTCCGAGGAAGCCGCGCTAGCAGTCATGGCCCTCTCTCAGGAGGTACTCGATACGCTTTCGGATGCCGGACTGCTAGAGAGCAATGGCCCCAATCGCTATACCCTGCATCAGACTATCGCCGATTACGCCCGCGTCCTGCTTGAGGATAGCGAGGTCTATATGCGCTTTGTGCAGTATTTTATCTCCTACCTGGAGGAGCATACCCAGGACTATTCTCTGCTAGACCAGGAGAGCCGCAACACCCATATCGCGCTGGAACTGGCGCATACCCGTCAGATGCACGATGCCTTTCTGCGCGGCATCAAGGCCAGCAGCCCCTATCTCTTCGTGCGTGGCCGCTATTCAGAGGCCGAAAAGTATTTTTCGACCGCGCTAGAACTGGCGCTCTCGCTGCAACGTTTGTCGGATGCCACTGTTTTTCTGCGCGACCTGGGGCGCATCGCCCATACACGCGGCAATTATCTCCAGGCTGAGACGTACTATCAGCGCGGCCTCCAACTGGCGCACCAGCAACAAGATGAGCTCGCTATCAGCAGGCTCCTCACACACCTGGGAACGATTATGCACCGGCGGGGCCTCTTCAGCGAAGCCATTGCCTATTTGGAAGACGGGATGCTTCACGCGCGTCACACGAATGACCAGGAACAACTCTCCTATATTCTCCTGGGGCTGGCCCATGCCCACGGTAGCCTGGATCATTATAAGCAGGCCGAGGAGTACGCCTGGGAGAGCCTGGAGATCGCACACTCCCTCGGCAATGGCGAGCATCTCGCGGACGTCCTTCATCGTCTGGGAACACTAATCTATGAACGGGGCGATTATGAACAAGCCCTGGGCCTGCTCTTTGAGAGCCTCGATCAGGCCAGCCTGATCGCTCACCGGGAGAAGATGTGTCATATCCTCAACAATATTGGCTGTGTTCTGGGTGAGCTGGGAGACTTTCCCCAGGCTGAGCGCTATTTCCAGGAGGCTCAGGAGCTGGCCCAACAGATCAACGCCCAGGAGATCCTCTGCAATATCCTAGGCAACCTGGGCTATGTCGCCAATGAGTGTGGAGAATATGAGAAGGCGGAGCCATTTCTGCGTGAAGGCCTGGCTCTAGCTAGCAAAATAGGTCATTCCGTCTCAATTTGCGAATGCCTGGAAAGTCTAGGCACGCTTGCGCGTAACCGTCACGACTATACCCAGGCCGAGAAATACTACCAGGAAGGCTTGGTACGCGCGCGCATGATGAATAATAAACGCGTGATCATTAATATGCTCACAGGTCTAAGCGCCACTATGATAGCTTGTATGCGTTACACAGATGCCGAAGGCTATCTTGAAGAGGGCCTGGCCCTGGCGCGCGACATTCATCGTCCACGCCAGCTCTGCAACCTGCTCTATGAGTATGGCAAGCTAGAGGACTGTCGCCAGCAACCACAACGCGCACGCGTCTATTTCCAGGAGATGCTCACAATGCCTGCCATCGGCGAGGAGGTCATGGCACGCGCACGCTATGGCCTGGCACATACCGCGGCCCTCGAGGGAGATTACGCGACCGCTCACCAGTTGGGCAATATCAGTGCGACCTTCTTTGCTCAACAGCATCATCGCTTAAGCAAGGAAGCACGGCTCTGGTTGGACAGCTTGCCTCTCTCGCAGGAGGAGAAAGCCTCAGAATATTAACGTGCCAAATATGTCTTCACTATGGGTCCAGAGAAAAACCTATGCGCTAAACCTCTTTTAAGTCACTATCCGAACATGATACAATAATCCCATTGCAAAACCGGGTTGGACTTCCTTATTTTCAAATCGTAGAGTTTTACTGCTTTGACCTGGCCACGGATCACTTCGCCGGGGAATCGGGCAGGCTCCATTAAGAAGAAATAAAGCATAGATGTTAGCATGCTAGATATTATTATCAGGCTGGCTCAAGATTTTCGTGCACAGCACAAACAACTGTATATGGTAGGTGGGACGGTACGCGACGTGCTTCTTCAACGTGGCGAGTCCGCCGACGCCGACCTGGCCACTGATGCTCTTCCAGAAGAAATCAAACGCCTGGTGGCTCCCACGCGGCCGAGTGCAGTCGTCCTGGTAGGCGAGCGCTTTGGGACGGTACGCCTCATTTACGAGAGCAACAACATTATCGAAATTACGACCTTTCGCAGCGAACGCTATAATCCAGAGTCGCGTAAGCCAGAGGTGTGCTTTGGAACCGATCTGGCAGAAGATCTGCAACGGCGTGACTTCACCATTAATGCTCTTGCACGCGATCCCCTCAATGGCTCCATTATTGATCTCTTTGCAGGACGCCAGGACCTTGAGGAGCATATTATACGCGCCGTTGGTAACGAGCCGGATAAACGCTTCGATGAAGATCCTCTACGCCTCTTGCGCGCCATTCGTTTCGCCGCGCAACTGGACTTCGAAATCGAGTCTTCGACCTGGCAGTCAATCAAACGCCAGGCCAACAAATTGCAGAAGATCAGTCGTGAGCGCATCCGTGACGAGATGAACAAGCTCCTGGTCTCGGCGCATCCTGCTAAGGGACTGGACCTCCTGGTAGAGGCCGGGCTGATGGAGTATATCATGCCCGAGGTCATGGAGTTGCGTGGCGTCAGCCAGCAGCCTACTCCGCGCGCGGCCTCCTCCAAGGATGTATACGCCCATGTGCTGCGTGTCGTCGAGCGCACTCAGCCAAAGCTGAAGAATCGCTGGTGTGGCCTGCTGCACGACATCGCCAAGCCTCGCACCAAGAGCGTTGAAGATCACAAGGTTCACTTCTTTGGCCACGAGGATGTCGGCGCGCACATGACCCGCGATATACTCAAGCGCCTGCACTTTGACCGCGAGTTTATTGACTCGGTCTCCCGCGTGGTGCGCCTGCACATGCGCGCTAATGCCTATACTATCGATTGGACCGATGGCGCAGTACGCCGTCTGATGCTCGACGCCGATCACGATCTGCCAACACTGCTCGATCTCTCGAGCGCCGATATTACAAGCTATCGCGTTGACAAGGTCGCTCGGGCAACCGCACGTGTCGCGGAGCTTACCGAGCGCTGCCAGCGCTTGCGCGAGGAGGCCGAACGTGTTCCCATCAAGAGCCCACTGGATGGCAATGAGCTGATGCAGCTCTTTGAGCGCGGCCCCGGCCCCTGGCTCCGCCCATTAAAAGAGTACCTGCTGAGTCTGGTCATTGATGGCGCACTGGCCTCTGATGACAAGGAGCGTGCAGTCAGCCTGGCTAAAGAGTTCGTTGAGCGCGAAAAGCTTTAACATCTTATGCAATTCCTAAGAAAAACAGGAAGCGAGAACGTTCGATGAGTGCCCTCCGCGATGACGTTGTGCAGTTTCTCAATACGCATCTCAATATCAGCGCCTTCCGTGATTACTGCCCAAATGGCATGCAGGTCATCGGCAAGCCAGAGGTCAGACGCGTGGCCCTGGGAGTGAGCGCAAATCTTGAGTGCTTTCGCATGGCCGCCGCCGCGGGTGCCGACATGCTGATTACCCATCATGGCCTCTTCTGGGAGAATATGCCCCGCGAAATCGGCGTCATGATGAAGGGACGTCTCAAGCTCCTCTTTGAGCACGATATTACCCTGCTTGCCTATCACCTCCCCCTCGATGCCCATCCTGAGATAGGTAATAACGTGCTCTGGTTACAAAAACTCGGTTTTACCCTTGAGGGAGGCAACTTTGCCAGCTCTCGCGGTAAGGCCATTGGCGCGATAGGGACCGCGCCTCAACGCACGGTCCTGCGCGAACTGGTCGAGGAGATCGCCAAAGCGGCTGGCACTCAACCCCTGGTCTATGAATATGGACGCCAGACGGTACGCCGCCTGGGAGTGGTGACTGGTGGTGGACCCGGCTACCTGCTTGAGGCCATAGCCGCTGGCTGTGACACCTTCCTGACAGGCGAGACCGACGAGCCGACCGAGGCATACGCGCGCGAGGAGGGCGTCAATTTTATCTCGATTGGACACTACAATTCTGAGAAGATCGGTATTCAAGCACTGGGACCACTACTAGAGCGCCAGTTTGAGGTCGAAACCCTCTTCTGCGACGTCCCCAACGCAATCTAAGCTTGTAGTGTCGTGGCGTGGGGGCAGGCGATGCCCGTCCCCCACGCCACGACACTACAAGCTTTTGCAAATACATATTAGGTAGTAAAATATATTGGCGAAAATATACGTATGAATACAACCAGTATGCCATCACAGGATGAGCAAGAAACCGGGCAACAGGAGCGCTGGGCCACCAGCGATTTCTCTCCCAGCACAGCATACCGCGCCGCCTTTCTCATTGATGGGCGTATGACAATGCTTGAGATGTGTATCCACTTTCTACGCGCGAAAAATTCTATCTATATCGCCGCCTGGGGCCTGACACCTAACCTCCCTATCATACGTGGCAAGCACCACCGCGCTGGTCCTGATGGCTCCCCCGAACAAGAAGAGCTACTTATCTGGCTGCGCAAGAAGGGCCTCTCCGAAAGCGCCATCACCTTCTGGCAGGAAAGCGAGGCCCTGACCGTCACCAATGTACTCGGCTATGTGGCCAGGCAGGGCGTCGATGTCTGCGTCTTGCTCTGGGACTTCTTCTCGGCACCCTTACAGGTTGGTCCCCAGCAAGTAAAAGAAGAGCTTGAGAGCTACGGCATTCGCTGCCTCACCGACAATGGCAACCGCGACCTGCTCAACCATCCCATTCAATCGTTGCACCAGAAAACGGTGGTCATCGATAATCGCTACGCCTTCGTTGGCGGCATCGACCTGATGACCGAGCGCAATGGAGACTTTGACCGTTGGGACACCAAGGGCCACATTTACTATAATCTCTTGCGTCAGGGCCTGGACGGGCAGATGCCTCACTCCTGGCATGATGTACATTTCCGCTTCGAGGGGCCAGCTGTCGGGGATGTCGCCTATAACTTCTACCAACGCTGGAACGCTGTCGTGGATCGCCAGCAGCTTGATGAGGCCTTGCTCCTGCCAGCCCCCTCGAAGGATGTGTCACCCACCGATAGGCGCAAGCACGAGGCCATTCCCATTCAGGTGACACGTACGATCCCCACCCAAACCTATGACTTTGCTCCCGATGGTATCGCCAGTATTTTCGAGGCCTATCTCCACGCCATTGGGCAGGCTCAACGCTTCATCTATCTGGAAAACCAGTACTTATGGCGGCGAACCTTTCTCGGCCTGGATAACCCAACCTTTGGCCCGCCACACGAGGACATGGAACGGCTCTTGCAGGCCCTGGCGAACGCCCTGGAACGTGGTGTCCATATCGTGCTCGTCCTGCCAGACCACCCAAATGTGGGACGCCACTTTACCGATGACGGCCTGAGCTATTTACAAGAGCTGGCCCCTGGCGCCATTGGCGCGGGCCGACTCCAGGTCTATACCCTGGGCACAGATCACCAGGAGGAGGAAGAGACGGGGCGCTACTATCGTCCGATCTATGTCCATGCCAAGGTCGCCATTATCGATGACTACTGGGCGACCGTTGGCTCGGCCAATCTCAATGACCGGGGCATGCGTAATGATGCCGAACTCAATATCGCCATGCAACATGAGACCATCGCGCATGCCCTACGCGTACTCCTGATGGCCGAACACCTGGGTGTGGTTGACGAAGATATGCTTTTTGCTATGATTGAAATTATGGGACGCCTCGAACCCAGTGATGAGATGCACAGGGTCAGCGGCGAACTGGGGGCGCTCTGGGCCAGCCTACAAGCCCTGCTCACCGATCCCTACGCCGCTATGGCGGCATTCGCCAAGCAGGCTCGAACAAATCTGGAAGCTATCAGAAATGGCCATGCACTGACTGGGCATTTAGTCCCATATATCCGCCAGAACCTGGCTGACGATTATGAGCTGGCAGTTGACGCGACCAAAGGCTGGCTCTATCAGTTCTCCAAACCCTGATCTCTTACCCTCTTGAACAAGGAGCCATGAATGAGAGATAATCAGGGCCGACATTATACTATAGATCATTTATGGGTCATCAAAAGCAAACATCGAGGCTTAACTGAAGGAGTTACATCGCCATGGCGAAAGAGAACAAAGCCCCAAAGCAGGAGAGCGTGTCCGCCCAACCCGCGACCACGCCCACCTCACCAACCGCTACCAGCGGCAAGAAATCCAGGAAGACGACCAGGAGCGCGCAGATCGGCGGAACCGCTGTACAGGGAGCCAAATCAACACAGCCACGCCAGCCAATCGACAACAAGGCTTCCAAACAACAACAGGAATATGAGAGCTATAACCGCACCATGCGCCGACGTATGGAGCAGATGGGTACAGGCCCTGAGAGCGAAGATGACCGCCTGAAAAAGATGCGCCAGAAGCGCCAGGATCGTGTCGACCGTCGCAAAGAGCGCCTGGAAGCCGAGCGCGCCAGGTTGAAATCCGCCGCGCCCATTGGCGGCGTCAAGCTCGGGCGCCAGACCCTCTTCTTCGTGCTGGGCACGCTGGCCATAGTGGTGCTGATCATCGTGATCTTCATCATCATCCGCCACCCCTTCTAGCTACTACTCTTGTAAAAGAAATAGAGAACGCATTGTGAACAGAGCCGAAGGCTCTGTTCACAATGCGTTCTCTATTTCTTTTACAAGACTTTTGCTTCGTAGTGGCTGACCAGGCTTGAGCGCTCACCCTGGCCGCTACCTGTGCTCCCGCCACCATGATGCTCTTTGAACATCGGATGATTGGTATATTCCTCCATCGCCTCTTTCGATTCCCAGCGGGAAACGGCGAGCACGGTGTTATCTTCGCCTTTCCACAGCTCCATACCCAGATACCCCTTAAAGTGCTTCATTCTGGGCGCCTCACGCTCAAAAGCCTCCATCATGGCCTGCATACGCTCGGCGGGAACGGCAATCTTATTGACAGCTACAAACATTGTCTATCACTCCTATTTCATGGTAATTGTGCTATTTTCTACTGTTATTATAGTCTCTCAAGAGAGGTTTTTTCACGCTCATGCATACCTTCGCGCCTGCGGCGCTCAGGGTAAGGGTGTATGCGTGCAGAAAATGGAGCTTAGCTCCATTTTCTGCACGCATACACCCTTACCCTAAAGGCTCGCTGCGCGAGCCAGGGCAAGCATCCTCAACGCAATAAAGCTGCTAAAGTGATATAGTAGAATAGAAATCTTATACTATGGAATAGGGACATTCGCAATGCACTTGACATTACTTGACATCATCGTTCTGTTTGTCTCCGCTGTTATAGGTGGTACACTCAATTCGGTCGCGGGCGGCGGCAGTTTCTTCTGTTTTCCCGCGCTGCTCTTTACTGGTCTTCCTCCCATTCAGGCTAACGCGACAAACACGCTTGCGCTCTGGCCAGGCTCTATTGCCAGTACCAGTGCCTATTGGCAGGAGATTCGGCGCCAACGGCCCGCAGTCCTGATTATCCTGCTCATCAGTAGCCTGGTTGGTGGCATTATTGGCGCGCTGGTACTACTCGGGACACCTCAGAATACCTTTGTGCAACTGCTTCCCTTTCTCCTCCTGCTGGCAACAGTGCTCTTCGCCGCCAGCCCCTACTTTACCGCACGCCTGCGGGCTCGCATGGTAGGGAGCTCCGCCATCAGTATCCCCACTCTCATAGGAATCGCCATCGCTCAGTTCGTTATCGCCATCTATGGTGGCTTCTTTGGCGGTGGCATCGGCATTCTGATGCTGGCAACGCTGGCCCTGATGGGCATGGACAATATCCACGAGATGAACGGCGTCAAGACACTGCTGACAGTTGTCATCAACGGGGCTGCGGCCTTCCTCTTTATTTTCAAGGGAGCCGTGCTCTGGCCACAGGCACTTTTGATGATTGTGGGCACCATCCTGGGCGGCTACGGAGGCGCGTACTATGCGCGCAAGATCGATCCACGCTATGTGCGCATCTTTGTGATTGTGGTTGGCGTTCTCCTCACCATCTACTTCTTTATTCGCACTTATCTATGAGCGCGTGTACAGAGTCTATTGATAAGCTACAACAAATTATCCTGTATACCCTCTGCCCGCTCCAACAATTCATGGGTAATAACCCGATTCTCTAAAGGTTTAGAGAATACAAGAGAGGTAGAGGCTGTGCTAAAGCGGGAGAGTTGCTCAATGACTTGCTCCAGGTGAGGCATCGAGGTAACTGCCACTTTAACGACGACACAGTCAGCTCCTGTCACTTTATAACATTCCAGAACCTCAGGAATCTCGCTGGCCTGGGCAGCAACACGTGCGCAACTCTCTCCCACAAAACTTCCCAGGCGAATTATAGCGAGGATTGGCAAACCTAATTTGGTCAGATTGACCTCTGCATGATAACCAGTAATAATGCCCGCTTCCTCCATCTTCCGCACTCGCTCAGCGACCGATGGAAGAGAAAGTCCAACGCGCTGGCCCAGTTCTTTGTAAGAGAGGCGCGCATTCTGCTGCAATTCATAGAGCAAGCGCCAACCTGTTTCATCCAGTATCTTTTCAAATTCTAAAGACATTATGATATTTCCCCTTCTTAAATTAGGCCAAACAAAAGAAATAGCTTCCTTTATTTCTGTATTCTCGCACAAGAGAAGTATATACTAGGCGCATCAAATTGATGTATCCATCCACTACTAGCGAGAAGGCAAAGGGCTTATGCATAAATCAAGACCACTAAGCTTCGGTATTAAAACGGCACAACGACATGCAACGCATGATGCATTACTGGACGTTTGGCAAGCGGCAGATAACATTTCCATTTTTGAGCATGCCTGGATCAATGATCATTTCATGGGCCTGGGCAGTACTCCAACAGGTCCTTATCTGGAGTCATGGACTCTACTTGCAGCACTTGCAGCTCAGACGCGGCGTTTACGGATTGGAGTCATGGTCACTGATAACACCTATCGTCATCCCGCACTTCTGGCGAAGATGGCCGCAACGGTTGATGTCATTTCCCACGGTCGGCTGAATTTCGGTATTGGGACAGGATGGTCAGAGCAGCAACATCACGCCTATGGCATTCCCCTTCCCCCACCTGGAGAACGCATTCGCCGTTTAGGCGAGGCATGTGAACTGATCCGGCGACTATGGTCAGAGCCTCTAGTAACCTTTGAGGGTCGCTACTACCAGTTGAGCGAGGCGCCTTGCGATCCCAAGCCTCTTCAAAAACCATCTCCCCCCTTTGTCATTGGCGGTGAAGGTGAGCAAACCTTGAAAGTTATTGCTCAGCATGCAGACATCTGGGATTGTAGTGTTGAATCTCCTGAGATCTATCAGCAGAAGAGTATTCTACTGGAGAATTATTGTGTGGCCATTGGTCGCGATCCGGCAAGCATTGAACATTCCAGGCATATCTCTGTTGACCCTTCTGATCTGAAGGCAGCATTTCAGGAGACCCGCTCATTTATAGAGGTTGGAGTAACACATATTATCTATCATGTGCCTGTGCCCGATTCTCAAAATCTCCTCCATCGCCTTGCAGAGGAAGTAGCTTTGCCTCTGCAAGCTGCATATAAGTAGTTATTGCCAGTTTAAAGACCAATTTCTCTCTTCAGAGGTGCCAGTCCAGGTGGCTCATCTCTTCGAGGAGAGAAATGTCTACCTGAAAATAGAGGTATTATTGTGCTGCTCTTTTTCTCTGCATTTGGACTGGGTCTTGCCCTCTTCGCTACTCCCGGTGCGATAACTGCCCAGCTCTTACGAGGTCTGGGGCGACGTGGCTTTCTTGGAGCTTTGTCGCTACAA
Source organism: Ktedonobacter sp. SOSP1-85 (assembly GCF_016587415.1). Taxonomy (GTDB): domain Bacteria; phylum Chloroflexota; class Ktedonobacteria; order Ktedonobacterales; family Ktedonobacteraceae; genus Ktedonobacter. Next base: position 2,986,538 of record NZ_BNJI01000001.1, read on the forward strand.
CTTGGTGCATTACTTGGGCTGCTCCTATGGGCTGTCGTCGCCTTGATTGGCGCGGCCTTCCTCGTACAAAACATGGTCGCCCGCATGCTTTTGGGGGCTACTGGTGTGCTGCTCTTGCTACTGCTAATGTGGCAGGCACTCAAAGATGCCTATCAAGGAAGTGTAGGCGAGAAGAAAGCTGCGAACGGGCAGGGAGATTTTATCCTGGGTATAGCGCTCACTCTAGCCAATCCATTCCCAGTCGTGTTCTGGCTCAGCGTTCTTCCCACGCTGATAGCAACGAGGCAAATGTCTCTTGATTTTAAAGAGGTTATGGTGTTTTTTGCTGGCTTTCTTGTTAGTGCATTATTATGGTCTGTCCTTATGTCAAGCTTGATATCCTATGGGCGGCGTTTCGTCACGCCAGCATTTTTCCGCCTCGTCAATCTCATCTGTGGCCTCGCCCTTGGCTTCTTTGCGCTCAAATTATTGTGGAGTATGCTCACATTACTGAATGGTTGACCCTGGTTGTTAACCGACGCTCTAAGCGGAGGAAGCGTCATTCTTGCAACAAGCGTGGCTGTTCCATCGTGTTACGCACAGGAAAGATCCAGTGGGATTGAGCGTGACTTTGCATTCTTACATGGCAATGTGTCATGCTATTAGTGCTGACCTTCCGTGTAGTTGCAATCACGTATTTAAAGAGAAGACCACTGGGAGAAGCCTCTCTCCCCAGATGGAGGAGCGCCTTTCGCCCCTCCCTTGCATGCATGAAATGATAGATACACACTATGAAACAGCAACACTCGCTTTCACCAACCGAGCACAATGACTCTGAGTCCGTCACAGCGGTCCCTTCAATCGCCTCTAACCCGGAGGGCGCGAATAAATGGGCGGTCCTTGCAATTGTAGGGGTAGGGGTCTTTATGGCGACCCTCGACTCTTCGATTGTCAATATCAGCCTGCCCGCCATCGCTCAGTACTTTCAGGTTCCGCTCAATGGTGCCGTTGAATGGATTATTATCGCCTACCTGGTCGCGACCGCCGCGATTCTATTGACTGCTGGTCGCCTGGCGGACATGCTGGGACGAAAGATAGTTTGGATCATTGGTCTGATCGTCTTTACTCTTGGCTCGACGATCTGTGGCGCCGCGCCCAACCTGACTACGCTCATCATCGCACGCGCTTTTCAGGGCCTGGGCGGCGCGCTGATCATGGCCGTCAGTCCCGCCCTGCTGACGAGCGCCTTTCCCGCCAGTGAGCGCGGGCGCGCCCTGGGCTTTAACGCCGTGACGGTCTCCCTGGGTGTCAGCGTTGGTCCGACCCTGGGCGGCCTGATTACCTCAACCCTGAGCTGGCGCTGGATCTTTTACGTCAATGTGCCTATTGGCATCATCGGCATTATCGCGACCCTGCGCATTTTGAAAGAGGCAAATAAGCGCAATCCCGGGCGCTTTGATCCGCTGGGCGCGCTTCTACTCGCCATCGGCATGGCCTCGCTAACTGGAAGCCTCTCCTTTGGAGGTGAAATTGGCTGGACCTCGCCCTGGATCCTGGCACTCATAGGCATTGGTGTGCTCGCACTCGCGGCCCTCCCTTTCGTCGAGCAGCGCGTCTCAAGCCCGATTATCGATTTCTCGCTCTTCCACAACCGCGTCTTCTTGTCGGCTAATCTTAGCCTGGTACTTAACTTCCTGGCCCTGTTCGCGGTCAGTTTTATGCTGCCCTTCTACTTTGAGGAGCTGCGCAAATTTCCAACCGAGCTGGCGGGCGTACTCCTGACACCCCTCCCATTGACCATCGCGGTCATCGCGCCCATCAGCGGCTCGCTTGCCGACCGCTTTGGCTCGCGCTGGCTCGCCGCTACTGGTATGACCATTGCCTGTCTGGGATTGGCGCTCATCAGTCAGCTCAATACCCAGAGTTCAATCTTTGATATCGTCTGGCGCCTGATCGTGGTCGGTATCGGACAGGCCATCTTCCAGTCACCCAATAATAGCGCTCTGCTGGGGGCGGCTCCCCGCCATCGCCAGGGTCTCGCGTCGGGCTTCCTGGCCACCGGACGCACGATGGGACAGAGCTTTAGTGTCGCTCTCGCCGGCGCCATCTTCGGCGCGCTGGGTGGCTCCGCAGCAGGTCAACTGCTCGGCACAAGCCATCCGCAGGACGCGCAGTTGACGACCCTGCAACAGACCTTTGTACACAGCTTCCAGTGGACCTTTATCATCTGCGCCTGTATCGCGGCGCTCGGCATCTTCGCCTCCCTGGTACGAGGCAAAGAAGACCGCTCCGCCAAACGCGCGTAGAAAGACGGATGCATATGTTATAATTCGCCACATGAATAGAACTGACCGCCTCCTGGCCATCGTCTTAGAGTTACAGGGCAAAGGCCGTCAACGGGCCGAGGATCTCGCCAAGACCTTCGAGACAAGTAAGCGCACGATTTACCGTGATATTCAGGCACTGTGTGAATCCGGTGTGCCTGTTGTCTCGATTCCGGGCCTGGGCTACTCGTTGATGGAGGGCTATTTCCTGCCTCCACTCAGTTTTTCCACCTCGGAGGCGACGATGCTCCTGCTCGGTAGCGATCTTATGGCGCAATATTTCGATGCGCAGTATCGCGAGGCCGCGCTCGCCGCCGCGCGCAAGATCAGCAGCGTCCTGCCACAGGAGCTACGTGCGGAGGTAGGTTATCTACAAGACAATATTATTTTTGTGACATCCAATGCCCACGGCTCCCTGGAGGAGCAGGGTAAGCTGCAGTTGCTGCGCCGCGCTATCCTCGACCGCCGACGCGTCAGCTTCACCTATCACCAACGCACAAACCCTGAAAGTGGACAGAATGTCGTAACGCCGCGCCAGGCCGATCCCTATCGCCTGGTCTCACTCTACGGTATCTGGAACCTGATCGCCTACTGCCACCTGCGCCAGGATAGACGCCACTTCCGCCTGGATCGCATGGAAGAGCTACAATTGTGTCCCAACACATTTGAACGCCCCGCCGAGCTTGCAAACCCGCCTGCACCTAGTGAGGCCCCACGCTCTATCGTCGTCCGCGTGCTCTTCCCGGCTGAGATCGCACGCTGGCTGCGTGAGACGCCCAATTACTATATGACCTCCAGCGAGGAGACCGCTGAAGGTCTGCTCGTCACCCTCCACGTGCGCCATGAGCGCGATATCCTGCAATGGCTATTGAGCTGGGGTCGCCAGGTACGTGTTCTCGAACCGGCATCCTTGCGCCAGCGCCTCGCGGAAGAAGCACGGGCTATGCTCCGCAACGCCGAGTGATGTATGGTGGTGATATGGCTGCGCCACATCACCGCCATACATCACTCACAAATGATATCTTTTATCCTTACAAAAGATTGACAAAAAGCAATACAAAACAATATCATATATTTATACTCCCTTTCCTATTCTATATCAACACATCTCTCTCTTCATGCCAGGAAGGCCTGCGATATGAATATTTTTGTCTTAAATATAGTGTTTGTGTTGCTTTTCCTCCTGCTGGGTCTGTATTTCGTGTTCTTCCTCTTGCTCCACTACCTCGCGAAACGCCGCCATACCGCCGCGCTTATTGCCCTGACATCCTGGCTCCTGCACCTGCCTTTATTTCGCTCACAGCTCTATGGAATGCGCGCCAGGGCCTATGGACAGCAGGGGGATTGCCGCCTCGCGATCCTGGACCTGGATTACGTCCTTGAAGGCCATCCCCACCTCGCCTGGGCCTACTATGAGCGGGGCACGCAGTATGCAAGTCTCAAAGATCACGGAGAGGCCATCGAGGACTTTAGCGAGGCGCTCGACCTGCATCCACGCCTGGTGCCAGCTTATTATGCACGGGGGCTTGTCTATAGTGCTGTGCGCGAGGAAGAGAATGCCTTAAATGATTTCGGTGCCGCTCTCGCGCTCAATCCACGCGTGACGGCTATCTACTTTCACCGGGCGCTGCTCCACCTGCGCAGCCGCGACTATAAGCTAGCGCTCCAGGATATCGATATGCTGATCCGCCTGCAACCCGATGAGGCCTCGACGTATAAATATCAAGGGATCTTCTATTATCAGCTAAAAGATTTTGAGCAGGCTCTCTCCTGCTTTAACTACGCGCTCCAACTCGATCCAGGCGATGCCGCAACCAGCCACCAGCGCGCCCTGGTACATATGGCACTGCACCAGTTGCCACAGGCACAGAACGATCTCAGCCAGGCGCTCGCGCGCGATTCACTGAGCCTCTGCTTTCACTATTCGCTGGCGGCCCTTCAGTTCTGCCTTGAGCTACCAGCACTCGATACTGAGGCCATGGCTAACCGCCTGGAGCAGATCGCCACCCTCAACTCAGCCCCGGAACTCTCGCTTCTCTGCTGCGCAATCGCCCTCTATCTGCGCCAGCAGCCAGAGGAAGCGCTCGCGTCCCTCCAACAGGCGCTAGTTCTCGACCCTAATAACAGCAATATTCATCTCTGGCTCTGCATCGTCTACGCCTCTCTCCAGCACGACCAGGAGGCACGCTCGGCACTGGATATCGCCCTGGAAAGCTCTCTGCCTCTGATACTTTTTACCCCTCTTCAACTTGTCGCGCCCCTAAACCCTGGCTTTTACCAGCAGGATGTGCTCCCCATCCTCTCCTCTCTCCCCTCACTACCAGCTCCCACTACCAATTAAATACAAACACACCAATATTAAAAATGCATAAAATAAATAGCAATATTTTCACAAAGTAGCGGTATAAGGCAATAGAGGTTGACATTAAGTATATAATCACCTATGATAAAACTTAAGCATTACCGCATGAGGTAGGTTCTGATGGACTCAGACAATACGCTTGAGTACCAGAAACGCGGAACAGTATACGCGCTAGCTGGCGATTATCAAAGCGCCCTAACCGAATTTACGCAGGCCATCGAGCTTCAACCCTCTGAGGCGGCGAACTATCATAGTCGCGCGCTCATCTATCGTGGTCTCAACGATCCCCAACATGCCCTGGCTGATCTTACTCAGGCTATCTCACTGCAACCCGAGTATGCCTCAGCCTACTATCAACGTGGGCTAACCTACTATGTATTAAAGGATTATCACAAGGCAATCCATGATTTTAGCATGGCCCTCTCGTTTGAGCATAACGATTTACAGGCCTTGCTCGGGCGCGCGATTAGCTACTATGCCTTAGAAGCCTTTCCCCAGGCTATTCTCAACCTGGATCGCGCCATCGCCTTTGATCCCGAGGAGGCGGGACACCTGGGAGCCTACTCCAATCGTGCCCAGGCGCATGCAGCCCAACAACAATACAATGAGGCTCTGGAAAACTTTCAGCGGGCCCTGCATTTCGCCCCAGATGATGTGCTCCTGCTCAATCGTATTGGCGCAACCTGCACCGATAGTGGCCACCCTGAGCAGGCCTTTCCCTATTATGATCGCGCCCTGAAGCTCTCCACCTCTACGCCCTTTACCTATAATAATCGCGGCGAAGCCTACCGCCTACAGCGACGTTACCAGGAGGCTATTGAGGACTTCAACCGCGCCCTGGCCTTAGATCCAACCCTGGCCACAGTCTATTATAATCGTGGGCTAACCCTGGCCGCGCTCAATGAGCATACGCGTGCCCTGCAAGACTTCCAGCACGCCTTAGAGCTTAATCCTGACCTCGATATTGTGTACGCCGACCGGGCGGCATCGTATGCCGCCCTGGGCATGTATAACGAGGCGCTACAAGACTTCCAGCGCAGCATAACGCATGATGAGGAAAATGTGCTCGCCATCTTCCAGCGCGGCACGACCTATCTACGCCTCAATGAGGCTCACAAGGCCTTGCAAGATTTTAATTACGTCCTCGCTCATGAGCCAAATTTCGCCCGCGCATATGCTCAGCGGGCCGAGGCACACCTGCGCCTGGGCAACCTGGTGCAGGCACGCGTAGACTATCGCCAGAGCTGGGAACTGGATAGCACGCACATCGAACCCGCCTGGATGGGAGCCTGGCTCGATATGTGCCTGGATGACTACCCTGGAGCGATTTCACCCGAAACGCTGGAGGAGATCGCCAGCCGCAATCCAGCCGATTATCATGCCTGCCTGTGCCGCGCCGTGGCCCACCTGCTACGCGAGCAACCCGAACGCGCACTCAGCGAACTGGCTGAAGCCTATAATCTCGATAGTCAGCACTGGGGCGCGCTCTTCTGGTTCACCATGGCCTGGGGAGCGATGCACCTGGATGAGGAGGCTTTCTCCGCATTGGATCACGCGATCCTTGATGCCCGCCTCCCCCTGCCACTCCTCGCCCCTCTGCGCTGGTTCCGCTACTCACGCCCCGAGTTCTATAACGGGCGCCTCTTACCCCTGCTCAAGCAGTGGTAAATTTTGCACTTAGCAAAAACATACCCCTTGACTTATTCGCTTTCTCCGCGCTAACATGAATATGTATTCAAATTCATGGAGGAGAAAGAATATTATGGTTGCTTCACTGCATACGAATGGCGAGGTATCTCTACCGCAAGGTATTGTACGGTATCGAGATGAGGGGACAGGGCCAACGCTTGTCTTCATTCATGGTTTACTGGTCAATAGTGCTCTCTGGCGCGATGTAATTGCCGCTCTTTCGGGCCAGTTTCGTTGTATTGCCCTGGATTTGCCTTTTGGAGCACAGACGGTTCCCCTACATGCCGATGCTGACCTTAGTCCATCAGGAATTGCTCAACTCATTGCTGATTTCTTAGTGGCATTAGATTTACACGATGTCACACTCGTCGGAAATGATACTGGTGGCGCCATGTGTCAGTTGACGATTGTCAATCATCCTGAGCGTATCACGCGGCTGATTTTGACGAACTGCGATGCCTTTGAGGATTTTTTTCCGCCACTTCTTAAGCCTTTTGCTTCTGGAGCGCGGCTCTTCGGAACCCGTTTCGCGGACTTTCTCACATGGGCGTTGCAGACGAAACGCGCGCAACGGGTTCTTATGGCGACTGTTTCTCTTCGGCACGCAGATGATGCGACGCTTGACGCCTATTTTTCGGCTCTCCGGAGTGGAAATAGAGAGATCAGGCGCGACCTTATCCAGTTCCTAAAGCAGGTCTCGAACCGTTATACAATAGAAGCCGCGAAATCTTTTCAGCATTTCCAGCATCCTGTGTTGATTCTATGGGGCAAGAACGATCTTTTCTTCTCGGCACGCAACGCCAGGCGGCTTCAACAGGCATTTCCTCATGCCAGGCTGGAATTTGTCTCGCGATCACGTGCCTTTGTACCAGAAGATCAACCTGTTCTCCTTGCTCAAAAAATTGTTGAATTTGTAGGTGAGTCAAGTGCATTCGGATCCAACAGAGAAGAGCGAGGCGAATCTGCGTCCGAATTTGTTGACGGGTCAGCAGTTTCCACCTCTCCCACAACAAAAGAGGAGTAAGCAAAAACGAGATGCGTTGTTGCAGGCAGCTCTGAGTCTCTTCGCGGAACGAGGATATGAAGCCACAACCATTGAAGAGATTGCCCATCAAGCAGGAGTAGCTGTAGGAGGCTTCTATCAACACTTTGCCTCCAAACAGCAACTCCTCCTTGTGCTTATGGACAGCTTTCTGAATGGGGTAGAAGATCTTTCTCAGCAGTGTACAGCAGACAATACCCTTGAGGCCCGTAGCGCTATCGAACAGGCTGTTCGTCAAAGGCTGCTCATTGACTGGGCCTATGTTGGAGCATACCGAGCATGGCGAGAGGCGACAGCGCTCAATGGAGAATTGCGGGCACTGCATGCGCAGCTTGAACAGTGGACAGCGCAACAAATCGAGCACATGCTACATACGTTGCTTCAAACTCCAGGAGCGAGAAAGGACGTAGATGTCACGGCACTTGCCTGGGTAGTAAGTTTGTTGTTCTGGCGACTGGCAGAAGTTCCACTCCAAGAGCCTGATACCGTCGTCTCCACAATTACATATATGCTCTATCATGCTTTGTTTATTGATGGGGCAGCGTATTGATATGTTCTCTCATTGGGAGAGATTGTCCCAATGAGAGAGCATATGAGAGTATATAGCAAGGAGATTAACTCCTCTCCAGCCGCTAAGGCAGGCTAGGACTGGTCCCACTTGACGAGCTCACCCGGTCGGCCAGGAACTCCTCCCAGGTCCGGGTACCATCGGCGTGGTCGGGAGTCAGGTTGGCGCCAGCCCGGTGTGCGCGGGCAGCCTGACCCGGCAGCCAGATCGGCATGATCAGCCGACGTTGGTGATTGGCGTGCAGGTAGGAGCGCAGCAGATCAGCGAAGGTATACACCCGCGGCCCACCGAGGTCAGGCACCAGGCCAGCAGGCTCGCTCAGGGTAAGCTGTACAAGCCGGGCTGCTACGTCGTCTGCATCGACGGGCTGGTACCGGAAGCCCGCAAAAGCCGGCACGACGGGCAGCTTCGCCAGGGCCTGCGCGAATGTGAGGAGCAAGTCGTGGAACTGGGTGGCCCGCAGGATTGTCCAGGGTATGCCGGAGTCGATCACGAGGTGCTCGGCGGCCCGCTTGGACGCGAAATAGCCGAACATGGCGCGGTCGATGCCGCTTTTGACTGGAACCTGGTCGGCGCCAACAACTGAAATGTACACCAGGTGGCGCACTCCGGCTTTCGTCGCTGCCCGGACCAGGTTTAGGGCCTTCTCCTCGTCTCCTTTGCTACTGCCCGCGCAGTGCACGATGATCTCGGTCCCCTCCACGGCGGCTTCGACACCCTCGCCCGTGGCCAGGTCACCGGTCACGAATTCGATACCCTCCCTGTTCTCGTGGCTGCTGCGGCTTAACACCCGTACCTTGCAGCCGGCGTCCCGTAGTCGGGGAATGAAGTGGCGACCGAGCGTACCGGTGCCGCCTGTGACCAGAATATGTTGCATATCTTTATTTCCTCTTTTGGTTTCTCTGTACTTTGAATATCTCTCAGAGACTCGTACAGGAGACGAGAGAGCACGGGCAGATGTGACACCTCTCGTTTGTTCTCTGTCCTAATATGGGCTTATAATACGAGGGGAGAAGGAGAAATATGAGCGATGGACGAATCCATGAACCAGGGAGAAGAGTTCGAGCACTATCGTATGCTGCTCTTTTCCATTGCCTACCGAATGACTGGTAGCGCGAGTGACGCGGAGGATCTTGTGCAGGAGGCCTATCTGCGCTATCAGGCGAGTGAAAGCTCGGAGATAGTTTCCTTGAAGGCGTATTTGACCACCATTATTACCCGTCTGGCGCTGGATTATCTGAAATCGGCTCGGGTCGCCCGCGAACAGTATATTGGAGACTGGCTGCCCGAACCGATCCTTACATTGGAGGACGAAGGGTTCCCACTAGCAGGCCTTGAGCAACAAGAAGCTCTTTCGCTGGCCTTTTTACGCCTGCTAGAAGCTCTCAGCCCGCCAGAACGCGCCGTTTTTCTCTTGCATGAAGTCTTTGATTACCCCTTTAGCGAAATCGGCAGCATGCTGGAGAAAAGTCCGGCCAATTGCCGCCAAATCTTTCATCGGGCCAGGCAGGCTTTGCAGGACAAGCGCGCGCGTTTCGAGCCGGAGCGCCAGCGCCAGCGCCAGCTTCTGCACAGTTTTCTTTCCGCCAGTCAGGCTGGGGACATGGCGGCTCTGACCAGCCTTCTGGCTCAGGATGCCGTCTCCTGGGCGGATGGTGGCGGCAAAGTGCAGTCGATTCTCAAGCCTATCCACGGCCAGCAAGCCGTGGCGCGTTTCTGGTGTTTCTGGCTAAGTCGAGAGCGCAAAAATCAGCGGCCTCTGACCGTGACGCTGGCCGAGATCAATGGCAGCCCGGCCATCTTGTTCTGGGAAGAGAGCAGCCTGGCCGTAGTCATCAGCCTGGCCCTGAGCGCTGTGGGTATTCAGGAGATCTATGCACTGCTGAACCCGGAGAAACTGGCCTATCTGCAAAAACAGCTCTCCAGCGACAGCAAGACGAAGCTGCTTTGAGTATCGCCAATTGCAATGATCCTCTTTCTATATATCATGTGGCATAGCACGACTACAGGAAAACAGAGGCATGCGGTCCGAACAAGTCCATGCCAGCATGGGTCCTACAATGGTTGGGGCAACCACTTAGATTTCGCTGGCTGGCTGGAGCGACTCGCGTTTGAGCGCGTGGCGTGCGAGAAAGGCCGCGCCTGTCGCGATACAGCCAAAGGCTACGATTAAGCCATAGGCATAGAGAAAGCTGCCCGTGCGATCAAAGATCAAGCCGATTAAGGGCGGCCCTACGATGACTGGCGGCGTGGAGACCATGCTAACAAAGCCTTGCGCCAGGCCCTTCTTCACGCTACGCAGGTTGGCCGCACTATTAAAAACAGAGGCATAGGGAACCGTCGAACCAATGCCAATCAAGCCCAGGCCTACAGCAGCCAGCCAGGGCCAGTGAAAAGGGCAGGCCAGGAGCGCGACTCCCAGGCAACCCATGGCCGTCCCCAGGCGCAACAGCGTGATCGAGCGCAGCATATGACGCGCCAGGAGCCAGCCTCCCAGAGGGCGAAAGAGCGTCCCAATAATGGGCGTAAGCGAACCAATCACGCCCGCCTCCACCAGGGAGAGGCCATAGACGTGCGTCAGGTAGAGTGTGATCGTGGCCGCAATCGCGTTTCCCAGGCTAAATGTTCCCATGTGTGAGAGACCCAGTAGCCAGAGTGAGGGCGAGCGCAGAGCCGTTCCCACCTGGAGCGCTCCCACCTGCTGCGTCTCGCGCTTCTCCCGTACAAGAAACCATGCCAGCGTCCCAGCTATACTGAGCACACCCCAGAAAAAGAAGCAGCCGCGCCAGCCAAAATAAGGCAAGAGTAATGGCGTAGCCAGCAGGCCAATGCCCGCCCCAAGTTGGACGGAGCCACCATACAGACCCTGCCCCAGCGTCGCGTACCTGCCCAGGCCCGCAATCACATTCGCGCCAGCCAGAAAGGCACAACCAGCGGCAAAACCAATCACGATCTGCCAACCCAGCATCCAGAGTAGATTCGGCACCAGGGGCTGCGCGAGACTCCCCACCGTCAAGACAGCACAGGACACCAACAACACGGGCTTCGCGCCAAAGCGATCTGCCAGCACACCTCCCACCATATAAGTCAAAGCCATGCCCACAAAGAGCAGCGTTGAGAAGAGTCCTACCTCGCCACTATTGATGTGAAGATCCGTCTTCATAGAAGACGCCAGGGGACTATAGTTCGTGTAGTGGATCGAGATCAAAATACCCATGCTTACAGCGACCAGGATGCGCAACCAGACGCTACTGACGTCTGTCTGCTTCTTATTATCCAGGGCAACTGTAGCCACAGCTTGCGCACTCTGCGAGGACAACGGAGAGGATTCAAAATGTGACACCAGGGCACTCCTTAGCTTGTTAAGATGTACAAATAATTCCTACTTGTATATGTATCACATTTTGACATGAGTGAGTCATAAGCGCTATACAGCCCGTGTATATACCAGTATCTTCGCGCCCACACCCCTTACCCCGAGGCGAGCGTAACGAACCGAGACAAGAGTTAGAGGAGAAGTGAAAACCCTGGGCCAGATATCCTTTTCGCTGTACATGTCGCTTATGCTATGCTACCATGTATGTAGTAGCGGCAATATGTATTCTCCTGGCGTGTGTCCATGTACACCTACTACGTACCTAGCGTCCCCAAGTCTATATATTCTTTTCTATGATGGACGCGCTTTTTTTATTGTTGCGGGGAAACCAATACATGCACACTGAAGATCGATCAGACTTAAATGCAGAAACAACCAAAGCACGCATAAGCGAGCCACACACCAGCCAGGCACTTCCCACATTAGGCCTGGTGGCCTTCCAGCAGCGCCAGCAACATACAGGGCAATATATTGCGCAGCTCCTCGATAACATGTCCGACTGCTTTTTCCATCTGGATAGTCAATGGCGCTACACCTATATCAATACCCAAACCGAAAATTTCAGTGGGCGCACCCGTGAGGAATTGCTGGGACGCTGCGTCTGGGATGAGTATCCACGTATGCGCAACTCAGTCTTAGAACAGCGCTACCGCGAGGCCGTCGCGGCCCAGCAGCCTATGCATTTTGAGACCGATGGACTCTATAGCGGCAAATATTACGAGATCCACGTCTATCCGATGAGAGAGCATGGAATCTCCGTCTATTACCACGATATTACCGAGCAGAAACGCGCCAGGGAACTGGCAGCTCGTGAACGTAAGCACCTCGAACTCCTCCTCAACTCCAATATTATTGGCCTCTTCATCGCCGATGATGCCCACATACTTCATAGCAATACTGCTCTCCTTGAATTACTCGGCTATACAGAAGCAGAGCCACCCCCACAGCCACTGGCCTGGGCCGAGATTACACCACCGGAGTATGCTGCGTTGGATCAAGCCATGCTCCACGAGATGCTTGAACATATTTCCTGCGCGCCTTATGAAAAGGAATACATTCGCAAGAATGGCTCGCGTATCCCCGTTCTGCTAGGCGCGGTCCTCTACCAGCGTGAACCATGTCAATGGATTGGCTTCGTGATCGATAACAGTGAGCGCAAAAAGCTGGAACGCCGCAAAGATGACTTTATCGGCATGGCAAGCCATGAGTTACGCAATCCTATCACTGCTATTTATGGGAACCTGCAACTCGCTGAGCGGCGCTTTAAACGCCTGTTGGAGGAGCGCGACAATCTGCCAACAGACCTGCACAGCGTCATCGATGATGTCCATACACATGTCGGGCGCTCGCTAGGCAAACTCAAACAACTCAACCGTCTGGTTGGCGACCTGCTAGATACGACTCGCATCCAGGCCAATAAACTGGTGCTCAATCCCGATACCTGCGACCTGCTGGCAATTGTACATGATACAGTGTTAGATCAGCGGCGCTCCTTCCCAGGCCGTAAATTTTTGCTCAAGATACCCATGGATCTCGGCGATATGCGGATCCATGCCGACAAAGATCGCATCGAGCAGGTACTATACAATTTGCTCAATAATGCCATCAAGTATGCCGACCCTGTAGAGCCTATCAGCATCGGCATTGAGCAGCAGGCAAGCCAGGCGCGCGTCTGGGTCGAGGATCATGGGCCAGGTCTGAGCCAGGAACAGAAAGCGAGTATCTGGAAGCGCTACTATCAGATTGAACGCAATGATCATCACCAACCCACTACGACAGAGCAACATGTGGGAGGCGGCCTGAGCCTCGGCTTGTATATCAGCCAGACCATCATTGGACTCCATAACGGCCTTATCGGTGTCGAGAGCGAGCAAGGGCAAGGCTCTACATTCTGGTTCTCCCTGCCACTGCTCACTCAACAATAGATGTGGAGGACGAAGAGACTGTGAAACGCCTTCTTGCCAAAAAACCGGTCGAGTCGCTACGCTGGCTCGGTAGCGAGGCCATGTATCTGGATACCCCTAATGTCACGACCTGCGGCCATGCCACCATTGGCCGCTATGGAGGTAGGACATCTTCTGGCGCGCACAAAAATGAGGATGGGGCCTTTCTCTGCTGCGCGGGCGATTCCTCCTGGGAGTTCGCTGCATTGATTGATGGACATACAACCGCCCAGAGCACCGAGCTGCTCGTCAATCTCTTTGCCGACATGCAAGAGACCGTCAACGCCCTTATGCAACAACCGGTTGCGACCGCCTTCCCCGCGCTACACCAACAGGTCCACCAGGCATTGAGCGCACCTGCGTTCGTAAAGCGCTGTCGCAGCCTCCAGGGAGAGGCCTCCTGCCTGGTATGCGCACGCAAGGAGCAATTTCTCTGGTGGCTCTGCATCGGCGATTGCGTCGTCTATTTGCTGCATCCCGACCTGGCCAGGCTGGGGCAATTCGCCCTCAACCGGCGCAGCTTCTTTGAATGGGTTGGGCACGTCAACACTTTTGATCTTCCCATCCCCTGTTATGCCACAGGCACGCGCCAGCTACGCCCCGGTCGTAATCGCATCCTGATGCTCACCGATGGCCTGCTCGAATTCGGCCAGCATCCCTTCGAAAACCCGTGGTATCTCTACGATCACTTCACCCAGAAACGCCAGGTAGGCCCTCTAGACCTGCGCCCCCTGGCACGCGACTCCCTCACCCGCGTCCACGAGGAAGGCGGGCTTGACAGCGCCACCCTCCTCCTCTGGGACTGCGAAACCCCATAGGCTACCTCGTAGGGTCCATGCTTGCATGGACTTGCTTGCCCAGCAGAGTCTATGCAAGCATGGACCCTACAAATCTTCCAATGCGCGTTTACGTGCCTGCGCGTGGTAAGATGAAGCAGATAGCTGGATTTGTGTATGCGAGAGGGAATTTATGGAAGAGATAGAGACACCACTGAAACAACCCGTACGCTCACGAAATGTCTCCTGGGCCGATCCACAGGCCAGTGCAGAGCTTGGCAAGCAGTTGAGCGGACTAGCATATTTACAGGCCCTACACAACGGAGAGATCCCGCCTCCACCCATCGCGGAATTGATGAACATGCGCCTCGCCGAGGTTGAGGAGGGGCGTGTCGTCTTTACCCTGGAGCCAGCGGAGTTCCACTATAATCCCATTGGCTCGGTACATGGTGGCGTCGCCGCGACCCTGCTTGATTCCTGCATGGGCTGCGCCGTCCAATCCGTGCTTCCCCTGGGCACGGGCTACACCACCATTGAACTCAAGGTCAATTACCTGCGTGCGCTCAGTAGCCAGACTGGCCTCGTGTACGCCGAAGGCAAGATTATCCATAGAGGGGGGCGCATCGCCACCGCCGAGGGGCGCATCACGGATGCAAGCGGCAAGCTTTACGCTCACGGTACCACCACCTGCATCCTCCTGCGATAGCGCCCTATGGCAGGATCTGCCCATCGCGCCAGGCCAGGACGTTGTCCTGGATAAACTGGATATAGAGCCGCTCATTGTTGTGATCGGCCTGGGGCGCGTAGACCGGGATGATCTGTGCGACTGTGTAGAGGTGTCCCTGGTCCAGGTACGCCTCGCGCATCAGGCGATACCAGTCCTCGATGCCCTCGGACCAAGAGTTGTACTTGCGGAAACTGCCGTTGCCCTGCGTCTGCTCGCAGGCGTAGCCAGCCGAACAACGGATATTGCCCAGACTATGCGTCACTGGAGCGACACCATACAGGCCATAAGTGCTTTCATGGCCGAAAAAGGCCAGGGCAAAGGCAGGATCAATTCCGTAGCGCACACCATCATCATAGATCGTCTGCCCCGTTCCCCGCGCGGGCGAGTTGTAGTAGGCCAGCACGCTATCGATAAAGCCTGGATCAACGCTTGGCACCTGGTCCAGGCCAAAGATACCGTGAGCGCTACTATTGGAACTAAGATTGGTGGGACTGGTCGCGGGAGGACTGTTATGCGCTGGTGGCGTGGTTGAACCAATGTGCAGACGCCCTGGCTCGTTCTTCTTCTCCCCGGCGGCTGTCGCGGCCAGGAGATACTGCCAGGTGCGTACCCCCGCCACGCCATCGACGCTAAGACTCACCTGCTTTTGATAGGCACGCACCGCCTTCTCTGTATCGCTACCAAAGACGCCATCTACGTTCAGGTGGAATCCGGCCTGATTGAGCTGGCGCTGCAAGGCCATCACGGTATAGCCCTGGGAGCCGCTGCTGGTGGCCTTAATAAGCTTTGGCCAGGTCAATGCGCCCACCAGCCCATTCTCGCTCAGGCTCTCTTTATGCTGTAAGTTCTTTACCGCGTCGGCTGTCTCCTGGCTATAGTTTCCATCGACATCGACTCCATACCCCTGGTCCTTCAGCAAATACTGAATGGCTCGTACATTCTCACTGCTCCTCCCCAGGGTATAGAGAGGCCATGAGACACTTTTCGTATTGGACGCCCAGGCCACGTTACTCATGGGCGCACATACCACGATCAAGGCAATGAGAAGCAACCATGCTCCTCCCAGCCCTGCGAGCACTCGTCTCTGCATACGAATATACATCCTTGTTGAAATAGAGTTTACCAGTTATAGGGTCCATGCAAGCATGAACTACTCCGTGAAGAGATGTGGTTGCACGAAACGCGCCAGGGCCGCAACCACGCCATCGGCATAGCCCCTTGTGCGTGTGAGGGCATTGCGCGTCATCAGGCCGAAATGGCCCTCAGCCTGTTTACTGTTCTGCCGCTCAAAGACGATATCAATGACCTCACCCAGTTCCAGCCCCTCATGAATCATCCTGACCATGCGCTCCGGTACAACCATCTTCACGGTAGAACCCAGGCCCATGCGCCCCTGACGATCCACGACCGCGATCCAGCCGCAGTCCAGCCACTGGTCGCCTGTGTGCTGCATTCCGCCTTCGAGACCCACGCCATAATCCGCGTCCAGGGCAGAAATAGCCCCATTCGCACGATTGCGCGCGCCCTGGATACTCTCTTCATCACTCATAGGCTGGTTGCTAACGCCAGATGGCACCTCTACCCCCTGCACCTCCCAGGCCTGTTCGGGCCATACCCGTTCAAAGGCCTGGCGCACAGCCTCTACCTTCACCGGGTTGCGCGAGCCAACCGCGACGCGTATGACCGGGTGCATCTCTTGCATGGGCATTACCTCCTCCAACTTACCATAATACATTTCTCCAGCTTTTTCAATATGCCTGAAGGCCAGGGCAGGACCATTTCATTCTCTTCAGCTTCTTGCCTCGGTTCGCTACGCTCACCTCAGGGGAAGGGTGTGTGGGTGGGAAAAGGCGAAGCCATTCCACCCACACACCCTTCCCCTGAGCAACGCAGGCGCGAAGAGTCTCTCTTCATGAAAGAGCTCTAGGCCTGGGATGTGATTCTTTTTTGCACCATCCATCTAGATATGTCATATGACCTATAAAAGTAAACAATATAGTACCGTATAATTAGAGAAAGTTTAATTCATGATTTGCTTACTATTGAGTTAAGGAACTTTTTAGCCGCGAATTCGATTAGTCAGCAATCTTTGATACTACTTAATAAGCGCATATGGAGGTCACCAGTGGGTAATTTAGAAGAGAGGCCTGGAAGAGCTGGTAGTTCGTTTTTGGCTTGGGGTGGCATTCTTGTCCTTGCAAGTGTGATTGCTTTTATTTATGGTCTAGTTTGGCTTAATCTGGTATATATCCCAGCTCATCAAAACACTTCAGAAGATCTACCTGCAATATTAATACTTATGAAGCCAATTTACCTTGAATTAATTGGTCTTGGCCTCGGTATTACGTTGATTACAATTGGATTTTTCAAAAGATGCAGCCATGAAACATGAGCAAAACTCCACTAATTAACCAATCCGCATGTGCACCTCCTCGCACCTCTGGCGCTCATATACGAGTGGCATTAGCGTGGTGCTTGGACCTCAGTCCGAGTACCACGCTAACACCAACTACTTTGAAATGCAACTCACATAGACTATGCACGAAGCCAGCGGTCATACCAGGCGCGCACGCGGCGGAGCAGGTCAAGCTGGTGGGCGCGCTCACGAATACCGTGAGGCTCGCGGGGGTATACGACCATTTCCACAGGCGTTTGATAATGGCGCAGCGCGCGCTGGAAGCCGATAGCCTGGCTTAATGGGACGCGTGCATCACGCTCACCATGCAGGATCAACACAGGTGTTTGTACCCGTTGCGCGAATGAAATAGGGCTGAGCTGAGCATGCCGGTGCGGGCCAACACCATCCCAGGGCGAAGTCTCGCCCAGCGCCTGCTCAAAGGCTGGCAGATCACTGGTAACCACCATCATACCCCAATCACTGACGCCCGCGCCCATGATCGCGGCTTTAAAGCGCGTGGTCTGTGTTACAGCCCAGGCGCTCATAAAGCCGCCCTGGCTCCAGCCGCCAATGCCCAGGCGCTCTGGATCGGCGATGCCCCGCTCAATCGCGGCGTCCAGGGCCGACATAACATCCTGGAAATCGGCGCCTCCAACATCGCCTCGGGCCGCGGCGGCGAACTCCTCGCCATGACCCAGGCCACCACGTGGATTGGGCATCAGGATGGCGTAGCCCGCCGTTGCCAACCATTGCGCCCAATTGCCCCAGCTCAGATGCAGCCCATGATCCCAGCGACCATAGGGACCACCATGGACCAGCACAATAGTTGGTAGAGGCTGATCTGTGGATGCCTCTGGCGGACGAATGAGGATGCCATCCATCTTCCAGCCATCGGGTGCGGTCCAGTAAAAGGCCTCCTGCTCGCCCAGTGCAAAACCGGTGAAATGCTCCTGGTGATGCGTGACCTGGCGTAGCTCCTGAGCCGCTTTCCCCACTTCGGCGACGCCACTCCAGATCTCAAAGGCTTCTTGCGCGGATGAACGCGTCAGGGCCACGACGGTACGGCCATCCGCCAGTACGCACGCGTGAGCGCTGCTTATATCGCTTTCACGCACATCCTTGCTGTCAGGCAGGAGCGAGATCAATTCGCCGCTCTGTGGTTGCAAACTGCAAAGCTTCGTCTCCAGCTCCTCGGCAACTATTACCAGCACATCCTCGCGTAAATGTTGCAGTTCGAAGATGCAGTTGGTCTCGCCGCCTGCGAGGCGTTTTGGCTCGCCTCCACTGGCAGGAACGGCGTAGACCGCCGTGGAAGATTGATCTCGCTGTGCAGTGGCAGAAGTAAAGAGCAAGGTCTCGCCATCGGCAGACCAGGTTAGATTCGACGCGCCATAGGCAAAATGACAGACCACCTGCGGCTCTCCGCCCGCGAGGGGAATGCGTTCAATAACAGTCTCTTGCATGGATGAGTTCAATTCGGGTGTCTTCCAGGTCGTGTAGGCCAGTTCCCGCCCCTGAGGATGCCAGGCGAAGTTCGCCACGTGCCGCTCACCCGCGACCAGCGTACTGACCTCCCTGGATGCCAGCGAGAGCAGGCGCAGGCGCGCATAGGGCCACTTTTCTCCATATACCTGGGCGTCGTCCCGCTCCTTCTCGCGGCGCTCATCCTCCTCATCCGGCTCATCAACACTGGTAAAGGCGATCTGGCCGCCTCCAGGAGACCAGGCGAACCACTCTACGCCACGCTTGTTCTCTCTGGGCGTCAAAGCCTGCGCTTCACCACCATTGGCGGATATAAGGTAAAGCTGAGCAGTTCCACGCTCCGCGCGATCCGAGAGGAAGGCTAGCGCGTTACCATCAGGCGCCCATTGCGGGCTTTTATCCTGCACACCACCCGCGGTAAACTGCCGGGGCGTCTCCGCGCCATCCGTTGTGGCAAGCCAGATCGCGCTCTCTGCATGCTCATCACGTTTACATAGTGCACCCAGGGTATACGCGATACGCTTGCCATCGGGGGAGATCTGAATATCCTGGGGAATTTGCAAGTCAACAATCAGCTCAGGGGTCAATTCACTCATGCCTGTTCCTTTACTTCTCTCGCAACAACATTTTTTTGGCTTCTTCGCGTTTCCCCACCACCCCTCTCCAAATGATATACGTCCCTTCGCCTGCTTCTCTCTCCCTAAATCTTCTACATAAGGGCCGAAAGGAAAGCAGGAAGAGGGGCCTCCCACGCGCGTGGGAGGCCCCTCTTCCTGCTTTTTTCTAGAGAATGAGCATAGCGTCGCCGAAGCTAAAGAAGCGGTAGTGTTCGGTGATGGCCTCCTGGTAGGCTCGCTCCATTAGCGGCTTAGTCATGAAGGCGCTGACCAGTAACAGTAGGGTCGAGCGCGGCAGGTGAAAATTGGTGATGAGCGCATCGACGGCCTGATAACGATAGCCGGGAGTAATAAAGAGGCGGGTATGACCCTTGTAGGGCACGATACGCCCCGCATGCAGGCTGGCAACACTCTCCAGCACACGTACCGAGGTTGTGCCTACGGCAACTACACGCCCTCCGCGCGCCCGCGTCTCGTTGATCAGCGTGGCCGTGGCCTCGTCGAGTTCGATCTCTTCGCTGTGCATCTTATGCTCGCGTACATCCTCGCTCTCAACGGGACGGAAGGTATCCAGGCCCACATGCAGGGTTACAAAGCCAGTACGCACACCCCTGGCGCGCAGGCGCTCCAACAGTTGAGGCGTAAAGTGTAGGCCTGCTGTGGGAGCCGCCGCCGAACCACGAATGCGCGCGTATACCGTCTGGTAACGCTCGGGATCATCCAGGGTCTCATGGATATAGGGCGGGAGCGGCATCTTCCCAATCTCGTCGATGGCCTGGCGCACATCGAGCAAGGCATAGGGATCGTTTTGTCGCACCTGGGAACGACCTGGCACATGGAAGCGTACAACGCGCCCTCCGGCCTCGGTGCGCTCAAGGATCTCGCCAATCAAGCGCGCCTGTTCCTCTGTCTCAGCACCAAAGAAGATGCGCGCGCCCTCGCGCAGGCGCCTTCCGGGCCTTACCAGAGCCTCCCAGGTGTCCTGTCCCAGGTCTGGGCGCTCGGCCAGGAGCAGGACCTCAACGGCCCCACCACTCTCAGCACGCTTGCCTAGCAGGCGAGCCGGGATAACGCGGCTCTGGTTGGCGATCAGGAGATCCCCGGGTTGAAGATACTCCTCAATGTCGTGGAAGTGCTGGTGCGCCAGCGTCTCATCCTGGCGCTTCACGACAAGTAGCCGCGAGGAGTCCCGCGGCTCTATTGGCGTCTGTGCGATTAGTTCGTTTGGTAGATGATAATCAAAGTCGCTGATCTTGAGATCAGGTAGGCTCTGTTGTGTTCTCTGTTCTACGGTGTTGCTGTCCACAAATTTGGTCCACTTTCTCCACCCGGAGGGGTCAACCCAAGATGCTCATAGGCCGCGCGCATGGCGACACGCCCTCGCGGCGTACGCGCAATAAAGCCTAGCTGTAGCAGGTAAGGCTCATAGACGTCTTCAATAGTCTCCGAATCCTCACTCGTGCTCGCCGCCAGGGTATCCAGGCCCACAGGTCCCCCATTGAACTTTTGAATGATCGTCGTGAGC
This sequence comes from Ktedonobacter sp. SOSP1-85, assembly GCF_016587415.1. Classification (GTDB taxonomy): domain Bacteria; phylum Chloroflexota; class Ktedonobacteria; order Ktedonobacterales; family Ktedonobacteraceae; genus Ktedonobacter. The sequence goes on from NZ_BNJI01000001.1 coordinate 3,007,346, forward strand.
ATATTGCGGTCGGTCTGGTCCAGGCCAATCTCGTCTACTTCGAGAGCATCAAGCGCTCTATTGGCCACCTCGCGTGTAATAAAACCATCGGCGCGTACCTGCGCATAGTCGCGCACACGCTTGAGCAGGCGGTTGACGATACGGGGAGTGCCACGTGCACGCCCAGCAATCTCCTTGATGCCTCCTTCGTCGGCGGGTACTTTTAAGATGCCCGCTGACCGGTGCACAATCATCTCTAGTGAAGTATTATCGTAATATTCCATACGATAAATAGCCCCAAAACGGTCACGCAAGGGAGCCGTCAATGATCCTACGCGCGTGGTCGCTCCCACCACTGTAAAGGGGGGCAGCGAGAGGCGTAGGGAGCGCGCGCTAGGTCCTTTGCCAATGACGACGTCCAGGGCGAAATCTTCCATGGCGGAGTAGAGCCGCTCTTCCACGGCACGCGCCAGGCGATGCACCTCATCGATAAAGAGCACCTCGCCTGGTTGCAGCGAGGTCAGAATCGAAGCCAGGTCGCCCGCGTGCTCAATCGCGGGGCCAGCAGTGGTCTTCAAATTCACGCCCATCTCGGCCGCAATGATGTTACAGAGCGTTGTCTTGCCCAATCCCGGCGGCCCATAGAGCAGGACATGGTCCACAGGCTCATTGCGCCGGCGTGCAGCCTCCAATAATATCCCCAGGTTCTCCTTGATCTTCTCCTGACCAATGTACTCAGCAAGACGGCGCGGTCGCAAGCTGCCTTCCAGTATCTGTTCCTCATCGCTGATATTTGGCGAGACGAGGCGGTCGCTCATGGCGTACTCCTGCTATGAAACTAGTGTTCTACAACGCTACCGCTTCATTATACCAAATCCCACTTCTCCCGTCGAGATTGCATAGAAGCAAGGTATGTTTGCGTGCGATGTAGGCATTCGCTCACATCGCACGCAAACATACCTTACTCCTATAATCTTATTGTAGCATGTGCACATAGAAACGCAATGAAATCGCATGGTACATTACGCCCGGTTAGGAGGTTGTTGATAGCTTTTCCCAATTGCGTGAGTACAATGTATACCATACAGAATTGCATAGAATAGGCAGAGCGACAACTCACGCATATTTGGATACGTACATAGAGATGTGCTGTCATCAGGAGCGTACATATGGTATTGCTTTCGCGTTTTAGTCTCGCCAATAAAGGGCTGATGGCGCTTGTCACCATCGTCTTGCTCCTCATTGGTGGCTTACTTATCCCGCAGCTCAAACAGGAGTTATACCCCTCGATTGACCTGCCAGTCGTTACCATTGTGACCACCTATGCCGGGGCCTCGCCCTCGGCTGTTGAGAAAGAGGTGACCAATCCGCTAGAGCAGAGCATTCAAGGCACACCAAACCTGCAACAATATACCTCGCTTTCAAACGAGGGCAGTTCGATTATTAGCGTCACGTACGATTATGGAACTAACATCGCCCAGGCGCGCCAGGACCTCTCTCAGCGTCTCAGCGCTGTTCAGGCCCAGTTGCCCAAGGGTGCGACGCCAACTTTACAGTCGTACAGTACGTCGGATATTCCCATTATTTCGCTTGGTGTCTCCTCATCCCAGGCACCGCAGGACCTGGCCCAGGCCCTTAAACAGATCGTTGTGCCAGATCTACAGGGCATTCCCAACATCGCCCGAGTTGACCTGACGGGGGTCAGGGCAACTATTGTCACGATTACCCTGGATCCACAGAAGATGCAGGGAGCGGGCGTGACCTTTGAGCAGGTCCAGGCCGCCCTACAGGCCGATAATGTCACGCTACCCGCGGGTAGCCTGGTCGATCAGGACCTCTCACGCCCGATTCGCGTGGGCAATACCTTCAACTCTCTGCAAGATCTCAAAGACCTGGTGATCAGTGCCTCGCGAGCCACAGCCAGCGCGATCTCCTCCGACAGTAGTCTCGCGACCGCCAGCCAGGCAATCAGACTCAGCGATATCGCCGATGTACAACAAGGACTCGAACCCGAGACTTCGCTCTCGCACATCAATGGCGCGCCTAGTGTCGGCATCTCGCTCACGAAGACGAGCGCAGGCAATAGCCTAACAATCTCACATGCCGTCCACAATCACCTGGCCGATCTTGAGAAGAGGCTTGGGCACAATACAAAGATCATGACCGTCTTTGACCAGGCTCCCTTTATTGAGTCGTCAATGACTGGCCTGATACATGAAGGCTTGCTTGGAGCACTCTTCGCCATCGTGGTGATCCTGGTCTCGCTGTTCTCACTACGTTCGACGCTGGTGGCGGCAGTCTCTATTCCGCTCTCGGTCGTCGTGGCTCTGATTGCCCTCTGGATCGGAAACTATACCCTGAATATTCTGACCCTGGGCGGTCTAACCATCGCAGTTGGGCGCGTCATTGACGACTCGATTGTGGTACTGGAAAATATTTATCGTCACTTGCAACTGGGGGAAGAGAAAAAGAGCGCGGTCTACGCGGGTGTGCGCGAGGTTTCCTCGGCCATTACCGCTTCGACCTTAACCACGGTCGCGGTCTTCCTCCCGCTTGGCTTCGTCAATGGCGAGGTCGGCGTGCTCTTCCGCCCCTTCTCTATCACGGTAGCCGTGGCGCTCCTGGCCTCGTTGCTAATCGCGCTCACTATTGTACCCGTGCTGGCCTACTGGTTCCTGCGTGTCCCTAAGCCTGAGTTTGTTCCCGCTTCGCGACCTCAGGGCTCTTCGGTTGAGCGCTGCTATATTCCCATCGCGGCCTGGATCACAAAGAAGCGCAATAGCGGCCTGACCATCCTGGCGGCTATCGTTCTCCTGGATGCCACCTTTGTGCTCATCCCTACGCTGCATACGACCTTCCTGGATGGCTCAAGTCAGAATAACTTCCGCCTCAACCAGGAATTGCCGATTGGCACCAGTATCCAGAAGGCCCAGGGCGAGGTCAAGAAGGTCGAGGATATCCTGGCACGCTTCCCAGAAATTCAGACCTACCAGGTCTCAGTTGCCCAGAGTAGCTTCTTCTCCTCCAGCGCCCCCAACAGCGCGGTCTACAACGTTGTCACCGATAAAGACACGGACCAGAATGATTTGCAGCAGCGGGTCATCAATAGCCTGCACCTGGTCGACAGCAAAATAACCCTCAGCAGCAGCGATAGTACCAGTGACACGACCCTGTTGATCAATATCCAGGCTCCCAATGAGCAGGCCCTGGAAGAGACCAACCGGCAAATTTTCGACACAGTCTTGCATACACCCAACCTGGCTAATGTGAAGAGCAATCTCTCTGCGGCCTCGCCCCTGGTCGATATCCATATTGATCCAGACAAGGCGGGAAGATATGGCCTGACCCCGTCCCAGGTTGGTCAGTACCTGCGCTCCACCTTTATTGGCACGAGCGCCACACGCATTACCCTGGGCGATAGCCAGCAGGATGTACAGATTCACTTTGGGGCGCCCGCCACCAGCGTGGATCAGCTACAAAATCAGCTGGTTCCCACCTCTGGCGGAAACGTCGTCAGGCTCAGCGATGTAGCCGATATCACCACCACGCTGGGGCCTGTCCAGGTTACGCACCTGGATGGGACGCGTACCGCGACCATCAGCGCACAGGTGACCAGCAGTGATGTCGGCGCGACCGGAGCGGATGTCCAGAGCCGTATCAACAAGCTAAAGCTCCCTGGAGGAGCCTCTTATAACTTCGGTGGCGTCAAACAGCGCCAGGACGATTCTTTCCTGAAGCTAGGCATCGCTATGCTGGCGGCCATCTGCATCGTCTACTTTATTATGGCCATCACACTACGCAGCCTGCTCCAGCCCTTGATCCTGCTGGTCTCTATTCCCTTCGCGGCCACTGGCTCGGTGCTGCTCATGCTGCTTACCAATACGACGCTCAGCGTGACCTCACTGATTGGTCTGCTGATGCTTATCGGCATTGTGGTCACCAATGCCATCGTCTTGATCGACCGCGTAAATCAGTATCGCGAGCGCGGCCTGGACGCGCGTAGCGCGGTTATTCGTGGCGGTAGCGAGCGCGCGCGTCCCATTTTGATGACCGCCAGCGCGACGATTCTTGCCCTGCTCCCCATGGCCCTGGGCCTCAGTGACTCCAGCGCCGTCATGTCGAAGTCGCTCTCCATCGTGGTCATTGGCGGCCTGACCTCTTCGACGGTGCTGACCCTGCTCCTGGTGCCAGCGCTCTACATGGTCGCCGAAGGCATACGCGAGCGCAGGAAGCCCGTGCCGCTGCCCCAGATGCAGCCGATCCTGGCTCCGCCACGTATGCAGGCGCTTCCCCCTCCACAGTGGATCATGGGCCAGCAACCACCCAGCCATCCCTTGAGGGCCAATTAGAGCGTGTTAAGACAAAGGGAAAGGGGAGCCCGACATCTCGTCAGGCCCCCCTTTCCCTTTGTCATAATACTAATACATTCACCGGTTAGAGCAAGGCTGGATTCAGCTCGCTGGTGGCAAGCTCGCCGGGTTGGAGGCCGCCCAGCCAGCTGCGCCGGTCATTCTCCTGGTAAGAGTTCGTCGGTGAGGTAATACGCGCGCCGTCAGCGAAGTAGATGATGGTCATGACCTCACGCATCGTCTCGGTACTATTGCCAGAGGCGTTGTGCAGGGTCCAGCCATAGTGGAAGGTGGCATCGCCCGCCGCCATATCGACGCCAGGCTTGACGGAGAGGTTCTTCTCGGCAATCATGCGCTCAAAAACCGCCTGCGACTCGTCAGAGATGGCGAACTCACCCAGGAAACCAAGTTTCTGCGAAGTGCTGATAAAGGACATCACGCCCATCTCGGTCGAGGCATCGACCAGCGGCATCCAGAGTGTAATCGTCTTCTCTGTGTCCAGGGGCCAGTAGTACTCGTCCTGATGCCAGGGTGTGGGACCACCGCCCGCCTCTTTGTAGAGCGCCTGGTCATGATAGATGCGTACGTTTTCGACCCCCAGTAAGTCGGCAGCGATCCTGGCGAAGCGGCGCGCCAGGACAAAGCGCCTGACCCCCTCATCGCGCCTCCACAGGTTCATAATTTGTAAAAACGCTTTGCCATAGGTGTCGCGCTCGGCCAGTGCTCGCTTCTCGGTGTTATAGGCCAAGGCGGCATTAGTGATAACGGAGCGATAGGCGGTCACCTCGTCAGATGAGGCAACGTTGCGCAACAAAATATGCCCGTTCTGCTGAAAATCCGCGATCTGGGACGCGGTAAGCGCATACTCTTTCGTGAGGTCCGGCAAGGCGGAAATATTCGTCTCTGTCATGCAGTGACTCCTTTTGTCATGGGTTGTCGTCATTGAGTACAATCATTAAAGGCAGGTGCGCCTTTCCGCCCAAAGCATACCTGAAATTTCGCGCTCGAAGCTTGCACGTTTGTGATACACTTTTGTCAAAAACGACTGCAATCCCTTGAGCAAGAGGCCGGTAATGAATAACCAACAGAGACATGATGGCTTGCATCCACTCCTGCGGCAGCCAATTGTTCCCTACATTCGCGAGGCGGATTTTGCGGTGCGCAAGCCCTGGCGCGTCCCGGCACGCAGGTTGTTGGATTATCTCATCATTTATATTCAAGAAGGGGAATGTGTAGTGCATGTGGAGGGGAGAGACTATCAGTGCAAGCCAGGTGACTTTTGCCTGGTGCAACCGGGCGACCTGCTGGCACTGGAGGGAATGACAGATACCATTACGCCCTTTGCGCACATGGACATCTTTTATCATCCAGAGCGCGAACAGAGCTTCCCCACGCGTCCGGGGCAAATCGATATTTCGGCGTTTCGCCATCTCTTGCAACCACGCTTGAACGCTTGTCCAGGCGTGTATGTTCCAGTACGCTTTGTACCTGTCCAGCCAGCCGCCTTTCGTGAAACATTGCTTAAGATGGTGGGACTCTGGCAGCAACGCGATGTGGTAAGCCAACTTGAGGCACAGATAGCGGCGAGCGAGCTGGTTCTGATGCTGCTCAAGGAGCAGCACGACCTTAGGGAAGAGCGCCAGCATGAGCTGCAATCGCTGAATTGGGTAACATCATTTCTCTCGCTACACCTGGCTGAAACGGTCAGCGTCGCCGATATGGCTCAGCGCGCGGGCCTCTCGCCCTCACGCTTCTCAGCCCTCTTTCGTCAGCGCTTCGGCACCTCGCCACATCAGTTCCTGCTACACCTGCGCGTCCAGCATGCCCAGGACCTTTTACGCAATACCACGCTCTCGCAGAGCCAGATCGCCAGCTATTGCGGCTTCGCCGACTTACAACACTTCGCCAAGATGTTCAAGAAAATAACCGGCTTCACCCCTGGCTCTATACGTGAACAACTGTGACATACTAAAAATAAAGAAACCGCCCATATGAGCGGGCGAAACGGCGGTGTCCAGCTTGATAATAAAAAGACCGCTTGTGTGAGCGGGCGAAACGGCGGTGTCCTATTTTCCCGTGGGGCTGCCCCCAAAGTATCGTTGGAGCTGAAGAGCTTAACTACCGTGTTCGGGATGGGAACGGGTGTACCCTCTTCGCAATAACCACCGGTTCGCCTGCGCATACAAGCGGTTCCGATTGACATGATGCATAATACCATCCTCTTGGCGATTTGTCAACACTTTTTTACGACTTTTCAAAAGTCATCAAAAAGTCATTGGCTTTCGCGCCTGCGGCGCTCAAGGAGTAGAGTGAAGTGGCTGTGTGGTGGGCGGATGCCCACCACACAGCCACTTCACTCTACTCAGAGAAGATAACGAGCCGAGAAGTGCGGGTCTATTGGGCATGGGGTTCGTGAAGGATGAACGGGGGCTGCAAGGCCTCGCCAACCTGGTCCTTGCTGACTGTTTGCGAGGGATAGGTCTTGCCCTCTAGCAGATGCTGCAAAGGCAGGAAGAGTGGCTCTGGCAGTGCATCCCAGGTGAACCAGCCTACCTCTGATTCTTCATGAGCGTCTCCCACGTGTGGCTCTCCAGAAACATACTTTGCCTCCATCCAGATGGTCGCGTAGTGCTTATGCTCCTTCTCGAAGACGTCGTTGGTGACGACACGAAATTTGACATCGCTGATCGTCACGCCAGTCTCTTCTTTTGTTTCGCGTATGGCACAATCTTCAAATGATTCGCCAAACTCAGGGTGCCCCACTATCGGCGCCCAGGTTTCGGCTCCATGAACATTGACCCGCTTATTCAATAGAATACTGTCGCCCTTGTGTATCAGCACGGCGATGCTGGCCAGCGTCTTTGTCTCTCCCTGTTGCTGTTGTTGCCCCTGATTCTGTGGCGTCTCGCCTTGAGGGATCGTAGGTCTCTCCATATAGTTACCTCCTTCTTTTATTCCACTTATATGCATCAATATAAGCACGAAGCATAGGCAATGGAGGTAGCACATATTCTATGAATACCCTGATGATTTAGTATTATCCTATTGTATCGATGCTGGCAAGCCTTAAAGCGAGTATGATCCCAGAGAATATTTCTCCTCCGGTCAGCCTGCTACTTCGATCTTTATCAATTCGATGCAACTCTACTAAAAAATCGTGGTTTTGAGCACAAAGACCCCTTGCCAGATTGAGAAAAATACGCTACAATAGCCATGTCTTCGAAATGAGCGTGTAACTCAGTGGTAGAGTATCCGACTTTTAATCGGGTTGCCGTGGGTTCGATCCCCACCACGCTCATTCTTTTTTTTTATTTTTAGCGGTTCGCACTCCCTAACACAACTTCATTCTGCATCTCAACGCACAAACAAACGTACATACAACAAGGTACATCTCACCTATGTAGGCGTAAAATTTTTCCCTATTACAACAATTACTAACCATCTTCTTCGTGGGTAAATAACGATATTACCCGTTTAGCTGAGCTAATCAGTATCCACCTGGTATGGTTCTGACGTATGATATGTAATAGGAGAGCCTGAGCGCCCGCGTAGCGAGCCAAGGCAAGAGTTGGAAGTCTCTAGTGGACAGCCTTGCGGCCTTGTTGAGATAAGAGAAACATGGTACACTACAATACAAGCAGAATGCTATGGCACAACAATAAGACGCAAAACCGTGCCTCACAGACACACGAAGTGGATTAGGGGTGCGTTCGCGCTAGCAGGAGGCGGTGTCTTGAGCGAGCCTGGCTCGTGTATGGCACTGAAGAGATGTGACGAAACGGATATTAGTTGTTGATGACAGAAATGAGCTGCTACACCTGATGCGCCGCGTCCTGGAGGACGAGCAGTACCAGGTCTCGATCCTGCAAGAAGGCCGAGACGCAGTCGCACGCGTCAAAAGCCAGTTGCCCGATCTTCTCATCCTTGATCTCAAATTGGGCGATATCTCCGGACAGGATATTCTCAAGCAGCTCAAAAGTGACTCCGTCACTGGCGATATTCCCATAATTGTATATACAGCGGCCGTGCTGGAGGCCGATGAGGTCTCCCGGCTCATCGAGAGCGACACTCAACTCTATAACGGCGTCTACCTGTTGCGCAAACCCTTTGAGCTACAGGTCCTGCTTGACAAAGTAGAAGAGCTGCTCGAAAAAGCCGGTCAGGGGCACTAACCACTCATATCGATCAGGTCTGACACCTTGACCAGATCTAACACCTTTCTATAGAGGTGAGGCAGGCGAGCGACATACACCTGAGTAGTGCGCTGCTGCTTGCGGGTTCGGTCACTGCCAGGTCCCCTTTACATGCTTCCAAGCCATGTTTTACTGTAGCCAGGATTGGTGTAGCAGCCTGGCTATGATACGATCTATATCCGCGAGACTCGATAGGTATTCTGGGTAGTATATGCGTCTCAATCCATTCATGCAACGCATATACTATGTATACTATAGGCACGAGTAAGCATTCCGCTCCTACTCGCAAACCTATATCGTCATCAAACAGGCTTTTATATAACTCAGAATTTTCTCTATTCAGGCGTTGGAAGACGCATCACTTGCTGGCATATGCCAATCGCAGGGAAGAAAGGAAAGAGGCGATGAAGTTTATCTTAGGACTCTTGCTTGGACTCGGAATCGGTGTTGGTATTGGTCTCCTCATCGCACCACAATCTGGCGAGGCAACACGCGCGCAGCTCAACGAGCAGGGCGTCTTGCTCCGCTCCGGGAACTTTAGCGAGGAAATTCGCGCACGCGCCCAGGAAGCCCTCACCCAGGGTCGCCAGCTCTACAGCCGCACCAAAGACGACCTGACCGACCGCTACACCCAGGCCCGCTCCGGTAATCTGTAACATTTGCCAAACAACAAGTAACCGCATACGCCAGGGCGCAGCCCCAGTAGCCGCGTACGCCAGTAGCGGGTTCGCCCGCTACTGGCGTACGCGGCTACTTACTGACGTTCGTAGAGTTTGAGCAACTGGTCAACTTTGTTGCCGATTTCGTGCCAGATATGGTGCTGATAATCCAGCATACGAGACTGATTAAGGTCAAAGTCGCGATTGCCTGGGTCTTTCTGCGCATTGGCCGAAAACTGTTGTGAGAGCGCCAGCGTTTTATCGCCGCGTCCATGCAAATAGACCGCCAGCTCTTGCAGATCTTTCAAAAGCGCCTGGTATTTCTCTTCTGTATTCGCCATAACTCTTATTTTCCTTATGTTGGTGGTGGATTAATCTTCAATGCATCCGCGAAACGATTAAAAAAGTTGAAGAGACCGACAACGGTCGTAATCTCAACAATCTCCCCATCGTCAAAGTACTCTTGCAGCTCGTCCCATAACTCTTCGCTCACATCGCGCGCGCTCGTCGTCACGACCTCCGCATAGTGTAGCGCAACCAGCTCGCGCTCCGTAAAGAGGTGGCGATGGCGATCAATATGGTAGAGCGCATCGAGCAACTCTTCCTTCACACCCAGCTGCCTTGCCAAGGCAGTATGAGCAGCCATTCAATATGAACAGTGATTGACCTGGGAGACACGAATCGCCACCAGCTCTTTTAGCTGCGGCTCTACGGTGCCACTGCGCATCGCGGCCTCGACCAGTTGCAGCGCTGGCTGCATAAGCTCTGGCCGATGTGCCATAACGCGAAAGAGTGACTCCATCGTCGCGCCACCAGGAGTATTCTCCATGGAGATGGCTATTTTATTATCAGGAGGAATACGCGACATCCTCAACAAGTCCTCTTCTTTTCTTGGAATATACAACTAACGCTGTGCATTCTATCACATCTACCTCACACATACTCTATTTGACATGTTATCCTATGGTTGCTTAGAATGAACATATCCTCTTAGAATATACCTGGCAAGGTGTGATGGAGAGTGTAGCACAAGCTAAGCAGCAAAAGACTGGCTTCGCCGCGTCCATATGAGGCGAAGCCAAAGGAGATTCTGGCGAGTGAACGTACAATTGAATTCTACAGAGGCCGAGATCGTTGCCTCTACACATATTGGTATTATCGGTGGTGGTCAACTCGGGCTGATGATCAGTGAAGCTGGACGGGCCATGGGCTATCAAGTCTTGACGGTACTTGATCCTACACCCAACGCACCGGCAGCGGTAGTAGCCGAGCAGATCGAGGGAGGATTGAAAGATCCCCAGGCGCTACGCAAGCTGGCCAAGCGCAGCGATATCCTCACCTACGAAATCGAGCATATCAACACTGAGGCCCTTGAGCAGCTCCAGAACGAGGGGCATACCATTCATCCCTCACCCCAGATTCTGGCCGTAATTCAGGATAAATTCCGCCAGAAGGAGTTCCTGGCCGCGCACGGTATCCCCGTTGCCCCTTTCCGCTCCGTAGCCTCGCGAAGCGATATTGAGGAGCTGGCTCAGACATGGGGCTATCCCCTGGTACTCAAGGCGAAGAAAGATGCCTATGATGGACGCGGCAACGCGCGCATCAATAGCGCAGAGGATATTGATAGCGCCCTGACTCACCTGGCGGGACGCGAACTCTACGTTGAGCAACGCATTGATCTGGAGAAAGAACTGGGCCTGATGATCTCGCGCAATGCACGCGGAGAGATCGCCGCGCATCCAGTCGTTGAGATGATCCATGAGCGCGATATCTGCCAGGCTGTCCTGGCGCCCGCCCCCATTGATGCCACCCTGCTCAAGGAGGCTGAGGCCATCGCGCACCAGGCCATTGACCAGCTGCACGGCATTGGTATCTTCGGCGTCGAGCTATTCCTGGACAAGGCTGGCAAGCTCTGGCTAAACGAGATCGCACCCCGCCCTCATAACTCAGGGCACTATACCATCGAGGCCTGCCTCACTTCCCAGTTTGAGCAGCACCTGCGCGCCATCACCAACCTCTCGCTCGGCGCAACCACCATGCGCTATCCTGCGGCAGCCATGATCAACATTCTGGGCGAGCGCAATGGACCCGCAGAAGTTCACTGGAGCCAGGAGTTTGATCCCCAACGTGTCTTCGTCCATCTCTACGGCAAGCGCGAGACTCGTATTGACCGCAAAATGGGGCATATCACAGTCGTTGGCGACAACCTCGACGATGTCTACCAGCTAGCCCTCAAAGTCAGAGCAGCCCTCACCATCTAAAAACATAATCTGAGAAAAGCGAGAAACAATATATGCAACAAGAGCAACCTGGCGAGAACGTGCGCGATGAGCTCAATCTGGGTCACGAGCATGGCATACTTGTCTCGGCCGAGGGTGTGGGGGACTCCGCCCGGGGCGAGCCAAAAGTCCTCGTCACCATGGGTAGCGACTCCGACCTGCCCTTGATGATGAAGGCCGTCGATATCCTGCGCTACGAATTTGGCATTCCTTGCCTGGTACAAATCAACTCTGTCCACCGTGACCTGCGCGCCGCCGTGCAGCATATTGAGAATCTCCCAGCCTCCATCCAGGTCGTCATCGCTTGCGCGGGCGGCGCGGCCCACCTGCCAGGCAACATCGCCGACCTGCGCGCCGACCTGCCAGTCATCGGCGTCCCACGCGACCTGGGAGCACTCAAAGGCATAGACGCCCTACTCTCCATGGTCCAGATGCCAGAGGGCGCCCCCGTCGCCGTCATGGCCATCGGCGATGCCGGCGCGGTCAACGCCGGCATCCACGCCGCCAAAGAAGTAGCCATCGGCGACCCAGCCATCCGCGAACGCCTCCAGGCCTACGCCGAGAAACGCAAAGGCAAAGTCCGCCGCCAAAACGAAACCCTCGAAGAGAAAATAAAAGGGTAAATTGATGTGGAAATGAAGGGCGGTGCTGACGCACCGCCCTTCATTTCCACATCAATTTACCCACTTTTTGAAAAGTCGTAAAAAAGTGTTGACAAATCGCCAAGAGGATGGTATTATGCATCATGTCAATCGGAACCGCTTGTATGCGCAGGCGAACCGGTGGTTATTGCGAAGAGGGTACACCCGTTCCCATCCCGAACACGGTAGTTAAGCTCTTCAGCTCCAACGATACTTTGGGGGCAGCCCCACGGGAAAATAGGACACCGCCGTTTCGCCCGCTCACACGGGCGGTTTCTTTTATTTCTGGTATAAAAAAAGGGTGCTCCTGGCAGTCGCAGACTGCCAGGAGCACCCTTTTTTTATACCAGAAACTTTTTACTCTTTTCCTGAGTGGATTCCTAGAATGAGCCGGTGTTGATATACTTCTCGGCCATATTACCGACAACAGGCAGCTTGAAGTATTTGCCCTGGAAGGCATTGACAAACGTAATTATCCAGCCTACAAAGAAGGCGACACTAATAAGGGAGAGCACTGCCCCAAACAAGCCGGACCCACCTATAAGTCTATCCACAAGACCTAGAATAAAGCCTGCCACTCCAAACAGAAGCGCCTGCATCGCATAGAACCGGACGAAGTGATTCTGCTTCTCTATGAAGAGGAAGATCAGGCCGCCTACCCAACCAAAGAGAGCCGCCAGGCCCGCCGCGATGTTTGGGCGCATCTTGATGGTCATAGGTTCGTCGATGCTGGGCGGACCATAGACAGCCTGCCCATAACCAGGCTGACCATAGGGCTGTTGATAGCCCTGTCCTGGCTGCTGATAACTCCGCTCTGGCTGCTGATAACTCCGCTCTGGCTGCTGATAACGCTGCTGTTCATACTGCTGGGGGTTGGGCTGATCGTTACCACGCGCTTGCTTCCCCCTGTATGGACTGCTCCCTTGCTGAGGAGGATTCCCACTGCCATATTCAGGGTCTGGTTGCTGGTTTGGATCATAATAGCTCATATACATTACATCCTCTCTTTGCTACGTTAATGAATCCATTCAGAGGTAGGCATCACTTCCTGGGCGCATATTCCTAACTATTATAAATATATCACTGCAAAGTATAAGCAATTATTCTTCTTGGAGTAAGCGGTGAATCCACCTAATTTGTAGGGTCATGCTGGCATGGACTCCCGATACCCTGCCGTTGCGAAGATCGCTGCGCTCGCAGTCCATGCCAGCATGGACTCTACAAATTTACAAATCCATCAGTAAGCAAGTTTGTCTATTAAAAAGATAAGCCCTCTCGGATTTGATCCAAGAGGGCTTATCTTTTTAGTGATTGAATTTCTAGAATGAGCCAGTGTTAACATACTTCTCGGCGAGATCGCCAATCACAGGTAGCTTGAAGGTTTTACCTTGGAAGGCATTGATCAAAGTGATCAGCCAGCCCACGAAGAAGGCAATCCAGAGGATACTACTCGCGCATCCCAGCGCCAACGCAACCCCAGATGGTAGAGTGCCCGTGGCGATACTAAGGATGATGTTGATGACGAAAATCGCGCCAGAGAACAAGATTGACTGCATCGCGTAGAAACGGACAAAGCGGTTCTGCTTCTCAATAAGGAAGAAAACCAGACCACTGATCCAACCGAAGATAACGGCCAGGCCCGCCGCGACGTTTGGCTGCATGTTGATCGACATGGGCTCGCCAACTCCGGGCTGACCATAGCCAGGCTGGCCATATCCAGGCTGCGGCTGGCCATAAGGCTGCTGGTAACCCTGCGGGCCTGGCTGCTGATAGCCCTGACCCGGCTGCTGATAGTTCTGCTGCTCATACTGCTGGGGGTTAGGCTGCCCCTGCTGCCCGCTATATGGATCGCCTCCCTGCTGAGGAGGATACCCGCTGCCATATTGAGGGTTCTGCTGCTGGTTTGGATCGTAGTAACTCATGTACGACACATCCTCTCTTTGAGTATCTTTATAAATCCATTCAGGGGTAGCATCACTTTCTAGTAGCACATCCCTGACTGTTCTAACTATACCATCTACAGGGCATAAATGACTATTCTTTTTGGAGCAAACTGTTTGCCCGCTACAGAATTAAACGTCTCCCTGCTAAATTTATCAAATCGTTCCCTTGCTTTCATTTCTCTCTACCACATAAACGCTTCTATGTTTACTTATTTGCTGTTGTTTTTTATAGACCACAAAAAAGAGGTCGATTGCATCGGCCTCTTTTTTGTGGTCTATATTACCCCTTTATTGCTTTTCTTGCTCTTTGTGGGAGCGCGCCTGGGGATAGAGCGGCGAGGGGGTCTCGCGGGGCACGATAAACGGCTCACGCTCCTCTGGCTCTTCGGCATCACGTTTCTCTTGCTCCATGGCCGCGCTTTTATTCATGCGTGGGCGCTTCTGACTCTCGGAAACGAGCGGGCCATCGCGCTCTTCCAGGCGCAGGGGTACAATCTCGCCTCCATTTGCTGGTCGCTCTTCTACCTCCTCCTCAGGTGGTAGCAGGGCGATCTCAATTACCTCGTCCATATTCTCGACCAGGGTAAACTGGAGTCGCTGACGAATACGGGAGGGGATCTCGATGAGATCTTTTTTGTTTTCAGCGGGAGCAATGATATGGGTAATGCCGGCTTGCTGGGCCGCCAGGACCTTCTCTTTCAGGCCTCCAATAGGCAGGACATCGCCCAGCAAGGTGATTTCACCGGTCATGGCGATATCACCACGTACGGCGCGCCTGGTCAATGCCGACACCAGGGTTGTGGCGATGGTGATGCCTGCTGAGGGTCCATCTTTGGGCATGGCGTTCTCCGGCATGTGGATATGCAGATCGGTGGCATCCTGAAAGTTGGGATCGATTTTCAACATATCGGCGCGCGTGCGGATATAGGAGAGCGCCGCCATAGCCGACTCCCGCATTACGTCTCCAAGCTGGCCGGTCACCATCAGGTCGCCCTTACCAACCATGGTCACGACCTCAACGGGTAGCATAACGCCGCCGTTCTCGGTCACGCCCAGGCCCATTGCTGAGCCGACGCGTGGCTTGTGCGTCAACTGCATATCCGCGTAACGTGGCAGGCCCAGGTATTGCCCCAGGTTATGCGCCGTCAGACGAATACGTGTATTCGGCTTCTCCAGCACCCGCCGGGCGGCTTTACGACAGATTGTGGCCAGTTGGCGCTCCAGATTACGCACACCTGCCTCGCGCGTGTAATCCGTCACGATATGCTGCATAACAGGCTGAGGAATGCGTACCTGCTCAGGACTCAATCCATGCTCGTTCAGTACCTTGGGCCAAAGGTGCCTTGTGCCAATATTCACCTTCTCGTCAAGCATATAGCCTGGCAGGTCGATGATATCCATGCGGTCGGCCAGGGGCCGGGGAATTTGATATTTGACGTTCCCGGTACAGATAAAGAAGACCTCGGAGAGATCAAAGGGGATCTCCAGGTAGTGGTCGACGAAGGTCTTGTTCTGAGCAGGGTCCAGCACCTCCAACAGGGCCGCGCTTGGATCTCCGCGCTGCTCCGCCGAGAGCTTATCGATTTCGTCAAGCAGGAAGACCGGGTTACGCACACCCACCGTCTTCATACTCTGAATGATGCGACCAGGCAGAGCGCCGACGTAGGTGCGGCGATGACCTCGAATCTCGGCCTCATCGTGGACGCCACCAAGCGAGATACGCGCGAACTTGCGCCCCAGAGCCTTGGCGATGGAGTAACCCAGCGAGGTCTTGCCCACGCCTGGCGGGCCAATCAGACAGAGAATCTGCCCCTGGCTCTCGCTCTTGGGAAGCCCTTCGCGACTGGCCTGCTGCTGCCGTAGCTGGCGTACAGCCAGGAACTCGATGATGCGCTCTTTAATACCCTCCAGGCCGTAGTGGTCATCTTCGAGGATACGTCGCGTGGCCTCGATATCAAAGGTCTCCTGGCTCCGCTCGTTCCAGGGAAGGGCCAGCAACCAATCGATATAGGCACGAATCACGCTGATCTCAGCCGACTGTTGGGGCATACGCTCCAGGCGGTCGATATCCTTGCGCACCCGGGTCGTGACCTCGTCTGGTAGCTTCTTCTCAGCCAGGCGCTTGCGCAGTTCATCCGACTCGGAGGTGGTATCCATCCCCAGCTCTTCCTGGATGGCGCGCAATTGCTCGCGCAGGTAGAACTCCTTCTGGGTACGATCCACCTGCGAGCGCACACGACTGCGAATAGTCGTCTCCAGCTCCAGGATCTCAATCTCGTTGCCAATCAGGACACAGATCTTCTCCAGGCGCTCCATGGGATCTAACGTCTCCAGGAGGTCCTGCTGATGCTGGCTATCAGTGACAATATGGGCCGCCAGGGTATCAGAGAGGCGACTGGCCGTCTTGAGCGCCACAATCGAATTGATATCCTCGACTGAGAAGCGCCGGCTTAGCTGCGCATACTGCTCAAAGAGACCTATGGCGTGGCGAACCATAGCATCGGCCTGCGAGCCAGTGGCCTCGACATCGTCATGCACCTCAATCTGAGCACGCATAAAAGGCTCGGTCTCGGTAAACTCTTTCACGCTGACCCGGTTTATGCCACGGATGACCACTTGCATGCTGCCATCCTGCTGGCGATGCATAGTGGAGACCTCAGCCAGGGTACCGATGGGGTAAATATCTTTGAACTCGGGGTCGTCTATATCTGCATCACGCTGCGTCACAGCGACCAGCATGCGGTCTGGTCGCATCATAGTTTCTTCAACGGCACGAACTGTCTTCTCGCGGGCAATGACCAACGCATGCCGATTATGGGGGAAGGCCACTATATTCTTCAACGCCACAAGCGGATAACTTTCCAACATCTCCTCTACATGTTCCTGGCGTTCCTGTTCACTCATTGGTTTCCCACCTGTCTAGCCTGACCGGTCACCTACCTACAAAAACCTACTGCATCAAATCCAATGAACGATCGCTGGGCATCGCACCACTTTATTTCTGCCCTCATGCTAGGCTACAAAAGTTGATGAGTCTGCCCTAGGCAGACTCATTCTCAGAATAGGCATTGGTGCGATCCGTCCTCGTCACAAGCAAGGGCTTATGGCGGGAAGTAATCACCTCTCCGTTTATGATTACCTTCTTTACGTCGGCACGAGAAGGAATTTCGTACATCACATCCAGCAGGACGTCCTCGATAATCGAGCGCAGACCGCGCGCACCCGTCTTCTGCTTCAGCGCTCGCTCGGCTGCCGCCTCTAGCGCATCACTGGTGAAGACAAGGTCCACATGATCGAGCTGTAAGAACTTCTGATACTGCTTTACAATCGCGTTCTTAGGCTCGGTCAGGATGCGCACCAGGGCCTCCTGATCCAATGGATCAAGCGAAACACTTACGGGGAGACGTCCCACAAACTCGGGAATCAGGCCGAATTTGAGCAGGTCATCGGGATTGAGCTTGGTGAGAATCGGCTGATCCTTCTCTTGTTCCGCAGTCTCGCCAGCCGGTTTGACACCACTAAAGCCCATCATCTTATTGCTACCAAGGCGCTGCTCCACGATTTTCTCCAGGCCCTCAAAGGCACCTCCACAGATAAAGAGGATGTTTGAAGTATTGATCTGGATGAAATCCTGGTGCGGATGCTTGCGTCCACCCTGAGGAGGCACATTGGCTACCGTACCCTCGATAATCTTCAGTAACGCCTGCTGCACGCCCTCGCCCGAGACATCACGCGTAATCGAGGGGTTGTCCGATTTGCGTGCGATCTTATCGATCTCGTCAATGTACACAATGCCGCGTTCAGCGCGTGCGATATCGAAGTCAGCCGTCTGGATCAAACGGAGGAGGATATTCTCCACATCCTCACCAACGTAACCAGCCTCCGTCAACGCGGTTGCGTCCGCGATACAGAAGGGAACGTCGAGGACTTTTGCCAGCGTCTGAGCCAGCAGGGTCTTACCACTACCAGTTGGACCAATCAGCAGGATATTACTCTTGCCCAGTTCGACATCATCGATCTGCATGCCAACGCCGATGCGCTTGTAGTGGTTGTAGACCGCTACCGCCAGGGCACGCTTGGCACGTTCCTGACCAATGACATAATTGCTGAGCTGCTCATAGATCTTCTTGGGCGCGGGCATCTTCCCTGTCTGCGTACCACGAGGCTTGGCAACAGTGGCTTGCTCCTCTTCGATGATTTCTCGACACAGGTCGATACACTCATCGCAGATGTAGACCCCGCCAGGCCCAGCGATTAAACGCTGAACCTGGTCCTGACTCTTGCCACAAAATGAACAACGGTATGTTGTGCGCATGTTTTTCGAGTTTGCCACGTCTGTTACCTTTCCTACTAGTGCTTTCTCCGCACCTGGTAGCGATATGCTTACTCTACGGTCTGATCCTTGGTGTCCTCGGGTAGAGATGTTTCTGTTGCAGACGCCTCACTCTTGCTACTCTCATTATCAGTCTCGGCCGCAATCTCCTCAGCAGCAGCCGCGGCCGCAATAGCACTCTCTTCGCTCTCTGTGCCTTCCGCCGCGTCTGGATCGGGTCCGGCAACGATATCAACCAGGCGACCAGTTGTCTTCTCGCGCAGGAAGCTGCGGGCTAGCGCATCCGCCTGCTCTTTGCTGCGCTGAAGTGGCTGTCCACTCTGATCATAGAGATCGAAGAGCATCTTAATCTCGTCTGGCGAAACCGTAATGTCCTCGGCCTTGGCGATCGCATCCAGTACCAACTGGCGCTTCACGCTCTTCTCGGCGTCGGGGCGCAGCTCTTTGAGATACTCTTCACGCGATTTGCGCATCATCATCAGGTACTGGTCTAGCGAGAGCTTCTGCTGCTCCAGAAGATGCGAGAACTGGTGGAGCATCTCTTCTGCCTGCTCGTCAATCAACAGCGGATGCAGGGTAAAGCTTGACTGCTCAATGACGGCATCCAGGGCCTTGTCTCTCAGTTCCTCACGAATGCGACGCTTCTTATTTTCCAGAATGTTATCGCTCAAGAACTTGCGCAGGTCTTCCAGGCTGGTATACTGGCCATCACTGACCTTTTCAGCGAACTCGTCATTTAGTTCAGGAAGCTCTTTCTCTTCAACCTTATGCAGTTTGACTTCAAACTGCGCCTCCTGACCAGCAAGCTTTTCGTTGCCATAGTCAGCGGGGATGGTTGTGGTAAAGCTCTTCTCTTCGCCGGCGTTCATGCCTACGATATACTCATCCATGCCTGAGAAGAGGCCAACGCGCTCGTGGGTCAGCTCAAAGGGGTTATCTTTCAGGTCAGAGACTTTCTGCTCACCGCTGGTCACTTTGAGGTCCATCGTCACGCGGTTATCATACTCAGCGGCGTGCTCAACCTCTTTCCAGGTGGTCAAACGCTGGCGCAGGGTGTCCAGCTCTTGCTCGACCTCCTCAGAGGTAACATCGGCCTCCTCGCGCTCCATCTGGATAGACTTGTAATCGCCCAGTTCAACGGGAGTAACGATGGGAACAGTAATCTTGAAGTGGTAGGGCTCTCCCATTTCGATAGAGGGCGCATCCAGGGTCGGCTGCGTAATGGGAACGATCTCGTGCTCCACAAGGGTATCACGATAGGCCTCGGAAATCAGCTCATCAAGGCCCTCCTGGTAAATGTATTCCTTACCCAGTCGGCGCTCAATCATTGAGCGAGGGGCTTTTCCTCGACGGAACCCCTGTATATCTACCTGCTTTACAATCTTTTTATATGCCTTATCTGAGGCTTTTTCCATCTCATCCCAGGTAACATCTACTTCCAGTACTGCCTCGCTGGTTGGCAACTTTTCAACAGAGACCTTCACAGTTCCTCCAACAGGTTTTCTTTATCTTAAATCGCGTACGTAGTCTTTGTTCGGAAAATAAAATTCAAAGCTACAGTGTATTATTATATCTCGGGTAAGTAGGCTGTGGAAAGTACCTATCCTGGGAGAATACATAGGATTGTTGGTATATTCGAGGCACAATATTGGAGGTGACCCACATGATTGCAACGCGAATAGGCCATGCCCCGTACTCTCTCAGCTGTCTCCCACCTCTAGACCACCCCACAACAGAGTATCTCGTCTCGCTTATCGCACCCCTCAAAACAGATGTTATGATGGTATGTCTCGTGTGGGTTTTGTCTGCACTTGCCCACAGAGGGCTAACCGTGTTACCAGTTGCCCTCTGCTTCAAGAATTTGGAGCGGGAGACGGGATTCGAACCCGCGACATTCACCTTGGCAAGGTGACGCTCTACCACTGAGCCACTCCCGCATATTCGGTTGTCATGGTAGCTACCAGTGTGCATCATAGCGATGCTTACTCCAACCACCACGGTTCAGCGTGGCCACTGCGATACATATCGTTTTTCCTTCCTGTCCAGTATAACAAACGAAAGCGTTTTTTTCTTCCACCTGTCACACAGTCAGCCTTCGCACCTCTTAGCTAACAAACGAGGTAGACAAGAGAGCGCTACGATACTCTAGTGCAAGACCACCTGGAGCGGGAGACGGGATTCGAACCCGCGACATTCACCTTGGCAAGGTGACGCTCTACCACTGAGCCACTCCCGCAAGTGCCATTTAAAAGGACACTAAAGAACACGTTTTGCGATATTGTTAACAAGGTATCCAGGTTAACAGGGTATCCAGCTTTTCGACAACCTTTCGGTTTCCGGTGGGCGGTGAGAGACTCGAACTCTCACGGTTCATCACCAACAGATCCTAAGTCTGTCCTGTCTACCAATTTCAGCAACCGCCCGCTACTGATGTGCATGTCTAGCCAGGGCTGATACTCTCAGACAAAGCTTTCGTCCAGCACAACACTAGTCATCTCACTTGAGAGATAATACATCAGTGAGATACCTGCTGTCAAGATAATTTCCAGATTTTATACCTTCAGGCCACTTAAAGCGATAAACTTGAGAGTCTCAATGTTGGTAAAGTAAGTGACATGATGTTCCCCTGGCAGCCCAGAGTGCCAGGGGAACATCATGTCACTTACTCTTTTCTTTTTGCATCGTGCTTACCTGGATGATACAATGAAGATAAAGAAACGCTGTACGATAATGCTGGGACCTATTACGTATGAGTCAAATAACTTCATCGACTTCTAGCTTACCTGACACCATACAGCCCGATCTTTATATCAACCGCGAATTAAGCTGGATCGAGTTTAATCGCCGTGTCTTTGAGGAAGCTAAAAACCCACGCCACCCGCTGCTTGAGCGCGTCAAATTTGTATCCATTTTTGAGACAAATCTGGATGAGTTTATTATGATTCGCCTGGCTGGTCTAAAAGATCAGATTGCTTCGCGCGCAGCGCCACGCAGTCCAGACGGTCGTACAGCCGCGCAACAGTTAGAAGCGGTGCGCAAGCAACTGGCCCCCCTGGTACAGGAGGTCCGCCAGTACTGGCGACATGATCTCCTTCCACTCCTGGCGGACCAGCATATTCATATTCTCGATTATGAGCAACTCGATGCGCTCCAACGCAACGAACTACGGGCCTACTTTGAACGTGAAGTCTTTCCGGTTCTAACCCCCCTCGCAGTCGACTCTGTACACCCTTTCCCACATATCTCAAACCTGAGCTTGAACCTGGCCGTGGTCCTGACAGATGTCCTGCATAATAAGGAACTCTTCGCGCGTGTGAAAATTCCGCCATCTCTGCCACGCCTGGTTCCCGTCGCACGCTCCATGGAGAATGATAACGAGCAGACACAACAGGTCTTTGTCTGGATAGAACAGCTCATTGCCGCACACCTGAGCACGCTCTTCCCCGGATTCGATATCTGGGAGTCCTATCCCTTCCGCGTGCTACGCGATGCAGACCTTGAGCTACAAGAGGATGATGCCTCCGACCTGCTTGAAACAATCGAGCAAGAGGTACGTGATCGCCGCTTTGGCGTCGTCGTCGACCTGGCCGTCAATCCCTCTATGCCTCAGCGCATCCGTCATTTGTTGATAGATAATCTTGAGATTACGCATGATGATCTGACGGTCATTGACGGGCAACTGGGAATGGGAGATGTCATAGAGCTACGAAACCTGGATTGTCCTGAACTGAAGGATCCGACCTTTACTCCGCGTGTTCCCCGCTTTGTGCGGCGTGGATCCGACCTCTTTACTACCATTAAGAATCACGATGTCTTGCTACATCATCCCTTTGACAGCTTTAGCACCATCGTCGACTTTATTAATGCCGCCGCCGATGATCCCGATGTGCTCACAATTAAACAGACCCTCTATCGCGTTGGACCCAACTCACCTGTTGTGCAGGCCCTGCTACGCGCGGCGGAGAATGGGAAACAGGTCGCAGTGCTGGTCGAACTAAAAGCACGCTTCGACGAGGAGAACAACATTGTCTGGGCCCGTAAGCTGGAGCTGGCAGGGGTACACGTAGTCTATGGACTCAAAGGCTTGAAAACCCACTCCAAGCTTGCCCTGGTGGTGCGCAAGGAGGGCAAGAGCCTGCGACGCTATGTCCACCTGGGAACAGGCAACTACAATGCCGCTACGGCCCGCATTTATGAAGACCTGGGCCTGCTCACCAGCAACCAGGAGATCTGTGATGATGTGACGCTGCTCTTCAACTCACTGACAGGCTATTCGCGCCAGGCGCACTACCGTCAGTTACTTGTGGCTCCCATCGGGCTGCGACGCGGCCTCAACGAACACATTGAACGCGAGATCAGGCTACATGAGGAACATGGCAATGGGCGCCTAATCTTCAAATTTAATTCGCTGACCGATCCTGAAATCATCTCACTGCTCTATAAAGCCTCGCGAGCCGGAGTTGAGATCGATCTTGTGATTCGTGGTATCTGCTGCCTGCGCCCGGGCATCCCCGGTATCAGCGAAAATATTCGTGTGCGCAGCCTCGTCGGACGTTTTCTTGAGCATAGCCGCCTCTACTACTTTGGCAATAACGGCAACCCCGAAATCCTGCTTGGAAGCGCGGACCTGATGCAACGCAATCTCAACAATCGCGTAGAAGTACTCTTCCCGATTGAGCATCGCTATATACGCGACGCGCTCTATGAGAACATGTTGCGCCCGGTCCTGGCCGACAATGTCAACGCGCATGAGCTTAACGCGGATGGCTGCTATCACCGTGTGCAAAACGATGATCCTGATGTGCCAGTGATGGATAGCCAGAGCTGGTTTATCGCCCACCCTCTCTTCGAGGTCACGGATGAGGAAGAAGGTCCTGATACGACCATCAGCGCCATCCCCTCCTCAGCTTAAAATAGAGTGTAAGTAAGAAAAAAGAAGTTGGGGTGAGGTCGGGCATTCGCCCGGCCTCACCCCAACTTCTTTTTTCTTACCAACGAAACACGTAGCCGACGCCGCGCACCGTCTGAATGAGCTTGGGATTGGCGGGATCCTCTTCGAGTTTCTCGCGTAGCCAGCGCACATGTACATCTACAGTACGTGTGTCGCCGACATAGTCATAGCCCCAGACATTATGAAGCAACTGGTCGCGTGTCAGGACCGTGCCGCGATTACGCACTAGGTAGGCCAGCAACTCAAACTGCTTGGGTTGAAGCTCAATATCCTGCCCTCGGCAATTGACGCGCCGACCAGCCAGGTCGATGCGTAAGGGGCCCACAACCAGCTCGCGATTGGCAGGGCGCCGTTCCTGCTCAGGCTCTTCCCCATTCTCACCCTCACCCCCCGGTACATAATCGGAGCGCCTGATCAAAGCCCGCACCCGAGCCAGTAATTCACGCCGCCCAAAGGGTTTGGTTACATAGTCGTCGGCGCCAACCTCCAGGCCCACGACCTTGTCGATCTCGTCGCCCCTGGCGGTAAGCATGAGGATAGGAGTCGTCGCAGTCTTATTTTCGCGTCGCAACTGGCGGCACACTTCCAGACCATCCATGCCAGGCAACATAATATCCAGCACAATCAGGTCTGGGCGTTCACTGCGCGCCGCGTCCAACGCGCTGTTACCATCAGCGGCGGTGATGACGTGATAACCGGCCTGCTCCAGATTATACGCGATAGTCTCGGCCAGGACCGCTTCGTCATCCACCACCAGGATTTTGCGTGCCACGCAGTACCTCCAACGGCTTTTGATATGTAAGCGCTCACGCGCTCAAGTTTCCTAAATTACCTATTTTTGTGCTACAGATACATCGTACGCGGAAAACGTCCAGGTATCAACCAAAGCGACCGCTAATGTAATCTTCAGTCTCTTTCTGGGTTGGTCGCTCAAAAATGTCTTTTGTCGGCCCTTGCTCTATCAGCTTACCACTCAGGAAGAAGCCCGTAAAGTGAGAGACACGCGCCGCCTGCTGCATATTATGAGTGACGATCACAATAGTGTAATCCTTCACCAGTTCAGTGATAAGCTCCTCAATCTTGAGGGTCGCGATGGGATCCAGCGCTGAACAGGGTTCGTCCATCAAGAGCACCTCTGGCTGGACGGCGAGGGCACGCGCGATACAGAGGCGCTGCTGCTGCCCACCGGAGAGTCCCAGGGCCGAAGCATTCAGGCGGTCCTTCACTTCATCCCACAGGGCCGCGCCGCGCAGGCTCTTCTCTACCATCTCTTTGATATGGCGATTGGATTTGCCCTGAATGCGCAGGCCGTAGGCCACGTTTTCAAAGATGGATTTGGGAAAGGGATTGGCCTTCTGGAAAACCATGCCGATGCGCTGACGTAACAGTACCACATCTGTTTTTGCGTTGTAGATGTTGTTGCTATCGAAGAGGGCCTGTCCCTCAGTCCGTGTGCCAGGAATCAGGTCATTCATACGGTTGAGTGTACGCAGGAAGGTCGACTTACCACAACCGGAGGGGCCAATCAAGGCCGTCACCTGGCGGTTACGCAGTGGCAGCGAGACATCAAACAGGGCCTGCTTCTTACCATAGTAGAAATTGAGATGCTCTACATTAATGGCAAAGTCCGCGTTTGGATTCAGAGTACGCTCGCGGCGGATCTCCGTGACTTTGCCAGGATCTTGCTGGTCCTCTGGTATACTTTCAATTGTCATATTATTCTCATTCCAGGCATGATCATATGTTTGCTGCCTCGTCCTTGTGCCTCCCTGCCGCCCCTGATCATAGTTTACCTGCTGTTCCTCTGGTGTCATAACGTTCACATTTCTCCTTCTCGATGCTTCAGCTCTTCACTTGTGCAACTATGCTTAAGGGATACGTTCGTCAATCGCATCGATCTTCTGATTCTAGCTCATGGCTCCTGAAAAAAGAAACAGTTTTTGGGCACGCATCGCGTGCCCAAACAGGAAGCCTTGCTCAGGATAATTCATATTCCTTATGCAGGGGAATAGACTCATCGACAATCAGGCGATCCTCAATAACGACCAGTCGAATGTAGCGGCCAGCCAGGGCTTTGCTGATAAAGTATGGACGCCCCTCATATGAGATGTGGCCACTGCGCGCTACTTTGCGTGAGAAAATGCTCGCCCCCTTGGGCAGAGTTACATTCTCTGTGATGAGAGAAGAGTTTGCTGCTATCGAGTTCATAGATCGCTTCACCCTTGTTCTTCAAGAGGCGCTCCATAGTGGATCGCCATACTTGTTACTGTAATCGCTCTACATGCATCAAACTGCCATAACCCGGCGCTGGATCAGACGTCCAATCCCTCGGGCGAGCAGGTTGATCACCAACAGGACGATAATCAGGAGTGCCGCCGATCCCGCCGAGATAGCCGAGGCGCCTGCCGCCGACAAGCCAGAAATCGAGCCAGCACCCTGGGTCTTGATGTACCACAGGTGAATGGTTAATGTGTCGCTAGGAATAAAGGGATCAGCCGAGAAGGTACTCGCTGGGGTAACACCCATGGTAAAGACCAGGGCCGCGGTCTCGCCGATGATTTTGCCCGCGCTCAAGATCAAGCCTGTGATCAGTCCAGGCATCGCGGACGGCAAGACTACCTTGCGAATCGTCGTCCATTTCGTCGTACCCAGGGCCAGGCTTCCCTCGCGCAACTCGCGTGGCACCGAGAGCAGTGCATCCTCAAAGAGACGTAGTGCCAGGGGGAAGTTTAAGCACAGCAGCGTCAAAGCGCCACTTATACGGCTGATATGGAATCCCAGAAACGCGCTGAAGAAGACAAAGCCGAACAGACCCAGCACAATCGATGGCACACCCGCCAGCGTTTCGGCCGCGAAGCGGATCGTCGCCACCAGTTTTCCCTGCGGGGCATACTCAACCGTGTAGATCGCCGCGCCCAGCGCAATGGGAAAGAGTAGTATCTCGGTAAGGATAAGGATATAGAAGGTACTGAAGAGCTGCATTCCCACCCCGGTCACCGAGGTCGAATAGAAAGCAGGATCAATCAGGTAGTTAAAGCCTTGAATAAACAGCAGGACGATAATGGCGATAAACAGGAGTGCGATCAAGGCAGCGACAACCCAGAGTATGCTCAGAGCAACTCGGTTGCCTGCATGTAGCCTGCGCGCAATTCGCGTCAGTTCCGCGACTCGTCCAGATGCTTGCTTTTCTTGCTTGCCCGCCATTGCTTGCATACTCATTTGTAGACACTCCTACTCGCCAGGTAACGGCTCACACAGATGAAGGCCAGAGAGATGACCAGGAGCAGGAAGGCCAGGGTCCAGTAAGCGTCCTGAGCGATACCAGAGGTTTCGCCAAAGTCACTAAGAATGGCCTGCGTAATATTAGTTGTTGGCGTAAAGAAAAGTGCCTTCAGGTTGTACAATTTGTCAGGCAGCGATTGGCCACCCAGGACCATTGCCACCGCCAGCGTCTCACCAATCGCACGCGCCATGCCCAGCACAACCGCTGTCGCCAGGCCCGTGGAGGCCGCTGGAATAATCGCCTTCGACATGGTCTGCCACTTAGACGACCCCAGAGCCAGGCTCGCCTCGCGCACGCTGGATGGAACAGCCCGAATGGCATCTATCGATACGCTGACGATGGTCGGAATGATCATCACCACCAGGACGATGATCGCCGCGCCGTAGCCATAGCCCAGCGTCTGCGAGATGATTCCAAGCCAGGGTACCAGAACCGTCAGGCCCAGAAAGCCAATGACCACCGAGGGCATACCAGTAAAAACCTCCAGCAAAGGCTGGAGTATGCGTGAAAGCCAGCGGGGAGTTACTTCCGCCATGAAGAGTGCCATCCCAAACGAGAGGGGGGTCGCGATCAGTACGGAGGCCAGGGTAATAATAATCGAACCGAGAATCAATCCCCAGGCACCGTATGCCGGATTATCGCTATTACCCGCTGTCGGATCCCAGTGCGTACTTGTGAAAAACTCTTGAACGCTTGACCCACCAGGTAGGTAAAAGACCTTGAATGCCTTGGAGCCAATAAAGTAGAACACACTGATAATGATAGCGACAACCAAAATGGCACAGATGAGGAAGACAATCCGCGCGACCTGGTCTGATATACGCATCATTCGCGCTCTCTGCACACCTATCCTCCTTACTGAAACAGTGTCAAACATGGCTGACAAGCCAGATCGTCCTCGCCCAACTCGGGGAGAGGACGACCATCAGGCTAAAGCTTATTTATTGTGGGTGTCGCGGATGTTCTGGGGGACATCTTTGATCTTCACGAAGGCCAGGCCCTCAGCAATCGTGTCGGCATCGGAGCTGAACATGTAATCCAGGAAGGCTTTGCTCAGGCCAGTGGCCTCGCCCTTGGTGTACATGTGCTCGATGTTCCAGAACTTGTAGGCATTGCTCTTCACGTTGTCGGCGTTTGGCTGTTTGCCGTCGATGGTCAGGATATTGACCTGGCCACTCTTCTGAGCGGTCTGCGAGGCACCAAGGGCGGCATAACCAATCGCACCTTTGTTCTGCTGAATGGTCTGGACAACGGTGCCGGTGCTATCGGAGGTCAGGGCCTTCGCCTGAGCAGGGCTCTCGTTCTGACCATTGAGGACGAACTTCTTGAAGGTCGCGCGGGTACCAGAAGAGGTGGGGCGGCTCACAACCACGATGGGCTCGTCGGCGCCACCAACTTGTTTCCAGTTGGTCACTTTACCAGTGTAGATGTCGATCAGCTGTTGAGTGGTAAGGTCTTTCGTGGTGACGTCAGGGCTGACAATCATCGTGAAGATGACGATCGCAACCTGGTGGTCGACGAGATCGCCCTGGGTGCTATCAGCAAAAACGTCCGAGTTACCGATCTGCGAGGTACCAGCCTCGGCGTCCGAGAGACCCTTCTTACTACCACCAGGCTGAACAGCAATCTGAGCGCCGGAGCATTTCGCCGTATACTTCTTCGAAACCGCGTCGACGTAAGGCTGCAGAGCCGTCGAGCCACTGGCAATGATGGAGCCAGAAACACAAGAGAAAGCACTATCGCTGGAAGTCTGAGGGGTCGAAGTCGTCTTAGTAGCGCTGCTGCCGGCATCACCGGTATCACCACCGCAAGCCGCGATAATCATTGAGAGCGCCACGATGGCCAGAAGCACGATGGCAACGCGCCATTTCTTCAACATAGTATCTCCTACAAATAAAGTTGATATAACTTAACCTATTTTTTGGAAAAAAGATGAAGAACTTCAATCTATTCTCTTCACCCATTCCTAAAATCCTAATTTCTGTCGCACTCATAATTTATCATTGCAGAATTAACTATGCTTTATGGAATAGTTAAATGAGTGTTAAACTTTCCCCAGGGATAGGTTAACACTCATTTAACATAAGCAGGCAAATACCAGCTACATCCCCATGACAGGCTATTTTAAGCAAATGAGCAATAAAAATAGCTCTACCTTCCCATATCGAGAAAG
Source organism: Ktedonobacter sp. SOSP1-85 (assembly GCF_016587415.1). Classification (GTDB taxonomy): domain Bacteria; phylum Chloroflexota; class Ktedonobacteria; order Ktedonobacterales; family Ktedonobacteraceae; genus Ktedonobacter. The sequence goes on from NZ_BNJI01000001.1 coordinate 3,036,129, forward strand.
GTAGAGCTAAAAAGCCCAAAAACCAGCATTGCCTTGCTTTAAGTCGCGAAAGGTTACCTACTCAGAACTTCTCACTCATCCACAACCCATATAAAAATAGTTTATTCAACGGGGGTCTCCAAGCTCGGCTCCTGGATCGCCTTCCATTCCTCATAGTCTTGAAATATGCCATTGTCAATGATATAGATACCCGGTAGCGTTACAGTTGGCAAGCTATCAGGCTTGATCTTTAAGCGATATAGTGCCAGGTCGTGTTCCTCGCGACCAGTATAGCCAATGCGTCGCGCCTCACCACATGCTTGATCAGGTTTAGATGCCATAGCTACCGGTAGACGGCTCCAGGAATGCTTCTGGGTCGCTCTCTCTATCGCAACCAGGGGGATATAGATACGTTGTTCGGGTGACAGTACATGCTTCTTTGCCATGCCTTCTGTGTTTCCTTCATCACTCGCTACTAATTGATTGACCTGTGCCATAATTTGCCCCTCACCCCCACCCTATTTCTCGCCCCACTGTGGCCCTCCACACCACTGTTAGTAACTATACGTGTCATATAAAAAAATAGAGTCAAAGCCCGAGCATCCAAAACCAGAAGAGGAGGCGCGTTCCCGTGGGATTGCGCCCCCTCTTCTCTCTATACTGCTATTGAAAAACGCCTGGCTTAGCGCTCTCCCTCGTTTTCCATGGGAGGCTCTTTCCCCATTTTTTTCTCGCCCTGATCATACCCACCGCTGTCGCGGAGAATATGCTCGGCCTCGCCCTCACGCCCATCTGGTCGCACCGAGACTACGATATGGCCAGAATTGAACTCGCTCTCATAGTACGAAGCCTTCTGCTGAGGCACGCCCAATTTCATGAAATCCTGTGACAGGCTATCTACCTGGCTCTTCTCAGGAATGGCCACCCCAATTTGATCATGGGCGAAATTGTGCTTGCGCAATTCATTCACGGCCACCTTGGCCTGGTTCTCGCTCTGGAAGACACCAGCCACAATCGGCGTCTGCTGCGGATTAGGATTTTGATAGGTACTCACGTTATATCCTCCTTCCGTATCGCTCGCGCCATGCTATAAGCGCTCGCAAGCCTATATATCAGTTTAGCAACGTATGCTTTTCTTTACTTGTACACGGATGAGCAACAAAAAGGGAGACACATAAACTCTGCCTTTTGTGAATAACTCTGCTGCAAAATATATCTCTCTCACCGATACAATAAGTCACCTTGCGAGGCAATTTTTTTATTGCGCAAAAATTGCCTCGCAAAACTGTTGACAATATTTAGAGACCATGATATTATGCACCATGTCAATCGGAACCGCTTGTATGCGCAGGCGAACCGGTGGTTATTGCGAAGAGGGTACACCCGTTCCCATCCCGAACACGGTAGTTAAGCTCTTCAGCTCCAACGATACTTTGGGGGCAGCCCCACGGGAAAATAGGACACCGCCGTTTCACCCGCTCACATGGGCGGTTCTTTGTTTTGAGAAATGGTAGGTTTAGCAACGGTGGATGGGCCAGGCAAGCCTGGCCCATCCACCGTTGCTAAACCTACCATTTAGTTATCCACAAGTTATCCACAAGTTATCCACCATACTATGCTGCGGCACGCAAAAAGGCCTTGATTAAGGGGTGCATCTCGTTGCGAACTTCATAGAGTTCTGGCTGATACTGGGTGGCAAAGAAGAAGGGATGCCCATGAAGCTCTACAGCCTGCGCCGCACCACTTCTATCCAGCCCACAGATAGCTAAATCATCATAGGTAAGCAGGTCGCGACAACGAGGATCCAGGCCAAAATCATATTGGCCATACTGCTCAATGGTTTCGTACGCCCCATATATCTGACTGATAGATGAACCAGGCTGAAATAGAATACGCCCATCCATATGCGAGCGCACGAGCGAGGCGATGAGGGGCAGGCCCACATCAGGCTTGATAGCGGCGTGGTCTGCTTCGGGAAGGCTCAGGACATGACGGGCATACTCGATAAGTGTGTAGTGGAAACCCAGGCAGGTACCTAGAAAGGGGAGCCAGCGCTCTCGCGCCAGACGAATCGCGCGCAACACTCCCTCAGGCTGCGCATAGGCTGTGCCAGGGACACACCAGAGTCCATCGAATTTAGCCAGGTCCTCCCAACGCATATGCTGTACCTGCGAAGTCGCCAGCCAGCGTATCTCAAGGCATAGTGACAACGGGCGCGCCGCCCGCTCCAAGGCCTGGGGAATCACCTGGTGCGCAATCATGTCTTCCCGGTAATCACCTATCAGCGCGATACGCACAATATCTTCCATGCTCTCTGCCTCTCCTACGCTCACCTATCAATCCGATATATTCATGGCATCTTTCCCACGATTCTTATTGTATGCTAAATTTTCTATTTTGTGCAGCTTTTGCATATGTATTTGCGGAGCTTAAAGCTGGATATACCTGACCATCACAACATGTAGACCAATGGGAGGAACGTCGAAGATATCGCCATAGCGCTGGAAGCCATAGCGCTGGTAGAAGCCTTCTACATTCACGCGACCATTACACCAGACCTCAAATGCTTCTCCCTGGGGGCGATGCTTCTCAGCGTGCGTGAGCAGTGCCTCTAGAACGGAGCCGCCACAGCCGGACCCTCGCGCTTCTGGACTTACCGCCATGCCGCGCACACGCCAGCCGCCTGGAGCCTCGCTGCCCTCCCGCTTCTCGCGGAAAATTGTTCCCACGCCTACTAGCTGACCATCGCGATAACAGCCTGCATGCAGCGTCTCCGGCTCGTGATCTTCAGGATAGGCGCACTCGGCCAGGGATTGCATGGGACGCAGGACGCTCTGACGCAACACATATGTGTCTTCCGCGGCAATGGTGTGCACTTCAAATATGGTCTGGTTCTGTGTCATGGTAATGTACTCCTTGAAATAAATTAAAATCGCTGGGAGCGTATGGACCCTGACAACCAGAGGCTGCCAGGGTCCATACGCTCCCAGCGATAGTTTACAGGCTATGCGAGGGCTGGGGCAAGGTGGTAACAAAATTTGCGATGATGGCCTGCACCTCGTCTAACCTGCCCTGGAAGAAGTGGTCGGCATCCTGCACGGTGACGATGCGTTTGGGGGCTGGCACCTGCTCAAACCACTGCATTGCAGCCTCATAAGGCGCCTGGTCATCCCTGGTCCCATGGATAAACAACTTGGGTTTGTGACAACCAACCAGAGGATTGGTAGCGCCAAACCAGCGCGCGGGCACGCCCAGGCCCATCATGGCCTGGACACGGTCGTCAATGGCCGCGACCTTGAGTCCAACAAATGCACCAAACGAGAAACCAGCCAGGATCACTGGCACGCCAGGATACTTACGGCTCATAAAATCGAGAGCATAGCGCACATCATCCATCTCGCCGCGCCCCTCGTCATATGTTCCACTGCTATGGCCAACGCCACGGAAATTGAAACGGAGTGAAGGGATGTCGTTGGCCTGCATAACTTGTGCTACTTTGAAAACGACTTTATTATGCATCGTGCCGCCAAATAGAGGATGAGGATGGCAGACAATTCCGACATAAGCTGGCTTCTGGCCATCATCTACGGGCTTGAGTATACTTTCAAGATACCCACTGGGTGTCTGTATATTGATATGCAAAATCTGGTTTACCATAGACATTATCCTTTTAGGGCTACGTATATCGCTTCATCTTTTCTGGCTTATCAGCTGCATAGACACTGTCTATATGTAGGAATACGTTTCGTCACAGGGCAATGCATTACTCTATTGCTCTTCAACATGTTTTACTGCACTGCATCGTACCACAAAAGTTTTCCCCTCACCAGGGCTTCGGCTTTTCGCGCCCGCTCCATATACCCATACCTCCTGCTATACATGGTATACTATTTCTACCACACTCCTGGCTTAGACGTTTCATATCATGCATCGGTGTTGACAGATATACCTTTCTCATTTTGTGTCTATAATGCCTTTGTATACGTGTTTATACATACATAACAAACCCAACATACAAGCGTATATAAAAGGTCGGCTTCTCTATTCGTGGCACTAATCTCAAGGGATATGTCATCGCATATGATCGATATCTATGCATTGTTACGCAAAAAGGACTTTATATGGAAACCTACGGGTCACATCAGTTTCCTGGTAAGCTCTTCGTTGTTGAGGGAATCGATGGTTCCGGTAAGAGCACCCAGATTGCGCTACTCCGCCAGTGGCTGATCAGCCAGGGGTATAGCGTCTTCTTTAGCGAGTGGAACTCCTCGCCGCTCGTCAAACAAACGACCTCGCGCGGTAAGAAAAAGCAAATTCTCACTCCGACCACGTTTAGCCTGATTCATGCCACGGATTTTGCGGATCGCACCGAACATGACATTATCCCGCCACTGAAGGCTGGCGCGATTGTGCTTGCGGACCGCTATATTTATACAGCTTTTGCACGCGACGCGGCTCGTGGAGTGAACCGTACCTGGGTACGGGAACTCTATCGCTTCGCAGTCCAACCTACCCTGGCATTCTACTACCGCGTGCCCCTCTCGCTCTCATTACGCCGGATTATGAATGGGAGACCACACCTGAAGTACTATGAGGCAGGCATGGATCTTGGACTGAGCACCGATCCCTATGAGAGCTTCAAACTCTTTCAGCATCGCGTGGTCCAGGAATATGAGGCAATGGTCAAGGAGTTTGGCCTCACCGTGATGGATGCCACGCTCTCCATTCAAGAGCAGCAGCGACATATGCGTGAGCTCGTCCTTCCTCACCTTGAAGGTGTGCGCCGCATCAGTATGCCGCTACCTCCTTTAGGGTCAACCCCGCTAGAGTCAACGACGCCTGGGGAGTCATCCTGGAAACAAACTTCACAGTCTACTGGACGTTCCGAGATTATTATCAAGTAAGGAGTCACTTCTATCCATGAGTGTCGTCATTGAACCAATCATCCGCGACACGAAAGGGATTTCGGCTTCAACCACGCTGGTGGATCTGTTTAAGGAGGAACATATACTTATGACCCGCCCTGATTGTTATGGTATTGATACCCTGGGTATTCAGGTTGGTGAAGAAATTTTGCCAGGACGCTTAATTGTTATTGAAGGGACCGATGGTGTAGGTCGCACAACACAGCTTCGGCTCTTACGTCCCTGGCTGGAGAGCCTGGGCTACGCAGTAGCAGATACCGAGTTCACGCGCTCGGCACTCGCAGGCGATGGTATCAGGCAGGCCAAGGCCGGACATACTCTTGGCCCAATCACGATGCATCTCTTCTACGCCACCGATTTCGTAGATCGCCTGGAGAACCAGGTTCTCCCCGCGCTACGAGCTGGCTTTATTGTTCTGATTGACCGGTATATCTATACACTGATGGCTCGTGCAATGGTGCGTGGCGCCAATCCTCATTGGCTGCGCTCTATTTACAGTCTGGCCCTCAAGCCCGATGCCATTTTCTATCTCAACATTGGTATTGATGATCTGATTCCACGCGTGCTCCAGCGCGGGGGTTTCAATTACTGGGAATCAGGGATGGATATGCGCCTGGGTCCCGATCTCTATGAAAGCTTTATAACCTACCAGGCCCGGCTCCTCACCCAGTTCGAGCACATGGTCAAGCCCTACGAGTTTCGGGTCATCGACGCCAAACAACCGGTGGAAGATATCTGCGCCCAACTGAAGAACGCGATCTATCCTCTCCTACCACAGGGATAAAATCAGCCACTCAACCAGAGGCTACGCGCAATGGCGCGCCAGAAGATCTTATTAACCTGCTTATTACAACCAGACAGTGAAACCCTGTGCACCCTTCTCCCGTGTACAAGAAGACACATAACACAGTCTAAGCCACGTTGAATCATTATGATGCTTCTCGTTATGTGCATATTGTGCAACATGCACATATGTACTATGTACACTAAGTAACTTGTCACCTCTTTGATGACATGTTATACTCAGTGGAGAGAGAAAAATCTCACAATTTCCAAAAATTTTTTCGTACACCCACAATCAACGCGATTGCTCCGCTTCGTTACCGATCTCGCGCCACTACTGGCGCCCCGGAGTAAATACGCCTGATTGCCTGGGCAAAGGAGGTGAGGGATATGGACGCTGGCCCTAGTTCTAGTCACAGTACTAGCGGCAGGCCTGATTGTGCCTGCCAATGGGAGAGTTCTACTCCTCATCGAGTAGCCAGGTGTGGTTGCGATGGCTCACTTTCTAATACCTCGCTTGCCTGACCTATAACCACCATACCCTTACTCGATGAGCTGACATCCACCAGTTTCCCCCTATGATATAGCATTATAGTCAGACCCAAGAGATGTCGAGTAAGGACGATCCCGCCTTTGCCAGCAAGTCCTTGTGCTGCTCAGCAGCATCCCCCTTATGGCTTTTCTGCTCTGTCTATGAGCGTGTCTCTGACGATGTTCTCTTACAAAAGAGGCATCGCTGGTCCTACCTGTCCGTGCGATAGGCAGGCTCATACCGCTCCCGACAGACCAACCTGTGCTCGGCTTTGCTATCCGAAGAACACTAACACAGCCTCCAGTGACCCTCCTGCCTACAGGAGAATTAGGAGCGCTGTGCGCCTTGCTCCTGTGACAGGGCATCTACCACCGCAAACGAGCAACTGCAAAGGACATTCAAACTACTTATACACATATGTGCACAGAATGTGGATAAGTGGATACGCACTACTGAGTCTTGAAAAAGGCGGTGATTTCATGATTTTCTTGAGCGATCTGCTCCGCCGGAGCATTGTCGATAACGACCATCGCCGCGTGGGTAGCGTGCGCGATGTCTGCGTCTCCCTTGATGAGACCTTTCCCGTGGTAACCGCGCTCGTCGTCCATCGCAGCGGCAACGGAGAAATGATGATTCCCTGGTCCCAGGTAGCCACTGTAGAGGGACCAGAAGTACGCTTAAATATTAATAAAGATGGTATTACACCTTATATCCCGCATACTGAAGAGCTTTTATTAAAAAGAGATATTCTTGATAAGCAGATTGTAGATACTCAGGGCTTCCGCGTTGTTAAAGTCAATGATCTTAAATTGGCTCAGATTAAACGCACCGCGCGCCTGGTTGGTGTGGATATTAGCCTGAGTGGCTTGCTGCGTCGCCTTGGCTTGCAAGCCACGATTGACCGCATCGGGCGCGTCGTTCCATTGCAGTTGCCAGAGCGAACCATTACCTGGAATTATGTTGAACCCATTCAGGTGGTGGGCGCACACACCGGTCAGCTCGCCCTAGCAGGTACCACCGCTGCAACCGTGGGGGCGGTTGGCGTTATCCCCAAGCTCCAGCTCAACGTAAGTCATAACAAACTGATCGATCTCCATCCCGCCGATATCGCCGACATCCTGGAGCAGCTTGATGTCGAAGAGGCCGGGGCCATGCTGGAGCGCCTGGACATGGAGACCGCCGCCGATACCCTCAACGAGGTCGAGTATCCCTTGCAGAGCGAACTGATCAGCGAGCTGGATCCCGAGCGCGCCTCTGATCTCCTGGAGCGCCTCGCACCTGATGATGCCGCCGATATCCTGGCCGAGATGGCTCCGGCTGAGGCCGAGCACCTGCTTAACCTCATGCCCACTGAGGAGTCACGCCCCATTCGCGATCTCCTGCGCTATGACGCCGAGACGGCAGGCGGTATTATGACGCCTGAGTACCTGGCGCTCTCTGAGACATCGACGGTCGAGGATGCGCTGACCTACCTGCGCCAGCACTCAGAGCACCTGGAGATGGTTTACTATCTCTATGTCATTGATGAGCAGCACCATCTAAAGGGTGTGGTCTCGTTGCGGCAACTGGTTGTCGCCGAACCCACGACACGCATCGCCGATCTGAAGGACCCCGACGTCATCAAAGTGCATGTGGATACCGACCAGGAAGAGGTGGCGCGGATCATCGCCAAGTACGACCTGCTTGGCGTGCCCGTCGTTGATGAGGAAGATCACCTTGTGGGACTGGTCACGGTCGACGATGTCATCGACGTTATCCACGAGGAGCAAGCTGAAGACCTCTCCGATATCGTGGGCGCGGATGTGGAGGAGTCTGAAGAAGAGGAGAATTTCTCCTGGTCAACTGCCGCTCGGCGCACAATCTGGCCTATTGTCAACGTGATTGCAGGCTTTGTTCTGGCCCTGGTCCTGGCTCAGGCCTTCGCCCCCCTGCTCGCACATACCACCGCACTCGTTAGCCTCGTAGGAAGTGTAAGCGATAATCGGCTCTCACTGGCACTTGGAGGTCTCTTCTGCCTGGTTCCGATGCTGCTGCTCACAAGCGGGAGTGCTAGCTCACAGGCCCTGGGCATCGCTGGCTGGAACCTGCGCAGCACACGCGGGCGTGATCTGTGGAAAACGATTCTGCGTGAGTTGCTGATCGGCACCTTTAGCGGCATTGTCGTGAGCATCCTGGCTGGGATCGCGGCCTTCGTGCTCTTCCATACCGTTGCCTTAAGCCTGGTGGCGGCGCTGGGCTTTGGCTTTACACAGTTAATCGCTTACTTCTGCGGCCTGGGCCTGCCCAACCTCTTGCAGCGCCTGCGCCTACGTGGCAGTTTAATCACAGCGCCTCTACTTGATCCTGTCATCTCCGTGATTAGCCTGGGGGTCTTCCTGACCGTAACCATTATGCTGATCGAGCGCGTCGCGCTATAATACATTTCTCTTTAATAAAGATGTGGGATATGATAGGGAAATGCCTGCAGTATTTCCCTATCATATCCCACATCTTTATTTTTATTGTTCGCTGGCAGGTTCGTCGGGCTGGTCGACCTGGTAGCGCTTTCTCTTTGGCAAGGGAAGCTGCTCCCAGGGGATGAGCGTATCCGTCTCCAGGCCACGCACATGCATATTATCGTTATAACGTATCAAGCGCCAGAAACTGGTTCCATTATGCTCATCCTCTCGCCACTGAGTAATGGAGGTGTTCTGGGTAAAGAAATGGGCAGGCGGCATGGCAAAGGTGCTATAGCGAAAAAAGTAGGCGAAAGAGTTATCGATAACACCGCCATGACAGACGATGACGATACTCTTGCCCGCGTGCTCCTGAGTAATGCGCTCTAAAGCGGTGGCGACACGCAGGGCAAAGGAAGGCCAGCTCTCGCCACCCGGCGCTATCGGTTTAAATGGCTGGTGCAGAAAGTCCGGACCGGGACCATAGCGCTCGTGATATTCATCATAGGTCAGGCCATGGGCTTCGCCTTCTAGCATTTCCTGCACCTCATCATCAAAGATAATTGGTAGCTCAAAGGCCGGGGCGATAATCTCGGCGGTCTGCCTGGCTCGTGGCAGGGTACTGGCGATCACAATGTCTGCCTGAATCTCGCGTGTAGCAATCAATCTATCGCGCAGGCGCTCGGCCTGCCTGACGCCTAATTCGGTAAGTCCATCATCGCGAAGAAACTGGTGTACCTGACTTGTGGCTTCACCATGACGAATCAGATAGAGCTGGGTGGTCATAAAAGAAGTTTTCTCCTCTTTCTTTAGCACGGCTTTGCTGAGAACTCTCCCCTGAGCCTACATCATAGCTACAATATTGATTATATTGACATTGTAGCATATGCACTCTTTATCCTGCCTGCTTTCTTCGCGCCTACGGCGCTCAGGGGTAAGATGTGTATGTGGAAAACGGCAGGCCGTTTTCCACATACACATCTTACCCCTGGAGTTCGCGTAGCGAACCGAGACAAGAGCCGGAGGAGATCCCTTTGTCACTGGCGCAAGAGGATCAACAAGCCCATGACCAGGGCGTAGATGACAATCGTTTCGGAGAAAACCAGGCCCAGGATGAAGTTTGTGCGTACGGTGCTTCCCGACTCAGGGTTGCGCCCTAACGCCTCATAAGCGCGCCCATTAGCTAAACCCATGGCGATACCCGCGCCAATTGCTCCCAGGCCAATCGCCAGGGCGGCGGCTATTGCTTGCCACATCATGTCTCCTACCTCCTTATAGGTGGGTTGTACGTATCTCTTTTCTCTTTACACCCCAATTGTAGCGGCTTCACCGGATAGGCAACATCGTATGAATGGATGATTACTTCTCAGCCAAACGGATTTCATCCATCTATCCTGGTTTTCATACCATATTTTTTGCTATTCTATGCAAAAGAAGTAATAAAGCTAAATACACACCAGAGGAAGAACGATGAACGACGCCTCCAAACCATTGCGCCTGCTCATCGCTAGCGCACACCCGATTGTCTGCGAAGGCCTGCGCACTATGCTTGCCGGTAGCCCGGATATTCAACTGCTTGCCATCGCCACATCGCTCCCTGAGACGATGCGCCTTGTAGGCGAACTTCAACCCCAGGTCCTGCTCATTGATACACATATTCACCAGGGCGCGACGCTCAAAGCCCTCAGCATGATGCACGGCGAGTGGCCAGCCCTGGCGATAGTGGGGCTCGCCATGCATGCCGATGACCCAGAGTTCCTCCTGGCCTGTCTGCAAACGGGCATGGCAACGTGCCTGCCGCTACATGCCAGTCGCACGACCCTCCACCAGGCCTTGACTGCGAGCGTTCACAAGGAGACACTCCTCCAGCACGCCCTGGTGCGAAGTTTGCTTGAGCGAATAGAAGGAGCGACACCTGTAGAGGAGAGATCGTCTGCGCAGGCGCAGTGGGTGAATCTAACGGAGCGCGAGCTAGAGGTGCTGACCTGTGTCGCACATGGCCAGCGCAACAAGGAGATTGCCATCTATCTGAGTATCAGTGAGCCAACCGTCAAGACACACCTGGCAAACATCTACTTTAAATTGCAGGTTGACTCACGCGCCTCAGCCGTCGCCGTCGCCATGAAGCGGGGCCTCATAACACATGAGAAGGCTTCCCATACCGGTAGGGACCAGCTTTAGCGCGTTTCCCAATTTTTCAGCAGGACCATCGCTACGCATATTTCTTATTGGCAGTTTGCCAGTACGCAATCGATGCATTCTTCGAGGGTGGTACAGCTGCATCCGCCGCCCTGCACCAGCAGGTGCTGCATGGTCTGAGCCTGATTAATAACGTTTTGTACCTCAATGAGTTTACGCTGCACCAGGCCCTGCCAGTGCGCCCCAAGGGGAACTTCGCCCTGTCGCTTCTCTAATAGAGATTGAATTTCTGTAAGAGAGAAGCCAATACGCCTGGCGGTTTGCACGAACTCCAGTGTTTGCACCGTCTCTGGCGCATAACGTCTCTGACCGCTCACCCTGCGCGGCGGCGGCAGAAGGTTAATGCTTTCGTAGTAACGAATCGCCGAGGTGCGCAGGCCGGTGCGCCGGGCGACTTCACCAATACTGAGTTCTTCCATGCGTTTGCTCGTGTTCGATATAAACAAAGAACCGCCCGTGTGAGCAGGTGAAACGGCGGTGTCCAGCTTGATAATAAAAAGACCGCTTGTGTGAGCGGGCGAAACGGCGGTGTCCTATTTTCCCGTGGGGCTGCCCCCAAAGTATCGTTGGAGCTGAAGAGCTTAACTACCGTGTTCGGGATGGGAACGGGTGTACCCTCTTCGCAATAACCACCGGTTCGCCTGCGCATACAAGCGGTTCCGATTGACATGGTGCATAATACCATCCTCTTCGCGATTTGTCAACACCTTTTTTGCGACTTTTCAAAAATCATCAAATTCGTTGGCTTTCGCGCTTGCGGCGCTCAACCAGCGCTAATCAGTAGTTGATAAAGTGGTGCCCCTGGCTACCAGGGGCACCACTTTATCAACTACTGATTAACTAAATTTTGCGCTATCGATCTTCCAGCTTCCATCGCCCTGCTGGACAATGATCCCCGTCCAGTTTTGCTCATGCGTCTGGACAACACCCTGATCATTCTCCTCTTGAACCACCAGGTGAACGGCTTCCGTCACGGTCCCATCACCATTGGATGTCTCGCTCAGGAAGGTGATGTCCTGGTGATGTACTTTAGAGTAGCCGCTGGAGAAGCGATCATAAGATAAACTGTTTTGAAAATTGGGCGACAATTGATTATAAGCGCCTTGATAATCGCGCCGATTCAACTGATCATAGTACGACTGCACAACGGCGTGCGCTTTCTGTACTGGGGTCTGTGTAGGAATCGGCGTTGGGGTTGAGGTTGGGGCAGCCGTAGGAGTAGCAGTGGGCGCGGTCGTAGGGACTGTAGTCGCCTGACTGGCTGGTGTGGTGGTAGCGACCAGGGCATTTCCCTGCTGTTGATTCCCCGATTGCCCCGTGTTGCCCTGGGGCTTTTGCGCGAAGGCGCCCATGACCTGCAAGCTGATAAAGATAATAGCGGCCAGCAGGGCAAGGCTCGGCAGAGCCTTCAGAACCAGTGGCCAGGCACGCTCTTGCTTCTGCTGCGGATAGAGAGGCTGCTGGGGCCAGCCTCCCTGCACAGGCATGCCATCCTGAGGAGTCGCCTGCCAGTAGGCCTGATTCGCAGGCGTTGGATAGGGTGGTTGGGCAGTGACGCCCTGAGGCATTGGATAAGGCTGCTGAGGCGTCTGGGAATGCCCAGGCATGGCGTAGGGAGCGGAACGCTGCACCAGTTCAATGCCCGCAAAGCTTGCGGGCAGCGTTGGCAGTACGCCGCTTGCCACGGCCTTCATCTCCGTCACCGCCTCAGAGGTATAGATCGCATTTTGTAGCGCTTTGACGAAAGCCCCGGCCGTCTCATAACGCTCTTCGCGGCTCTTAGCAGTTGCTCGGGCCAATACAGCATCCACTGCCAGCGGGACCTCGGGATTGACGCCATAGAGCGCAGGAAAGGGTTCATACAGGTGCTTATCAACGACCGCGTAATGGTTATCTCCTTTAAAAGGCACGGACCCGCTAAGCATCTGGTAAAAAATCACGCCCAGCGCGTAGATATCGACACGCGCGTCAATCTCCTCGCCGCGCAACAGCTCTGGCGCCATATAGGCTGGCGTTCCCAGAATGGTCCCCTGCGAAGTCAGAGTTGCGTTATGCTCATCTTCTGCCCTGTCTACCAGGCGCGCGATGCCAAAGTCGGCGAGCAAGAGCCTGCCATCGGGGTAGAGTAAGAAGTTGCTTGGCTTGAGATCGCGGTGAATTACATGCTGCTGATGGGCGTAGTCCAGGGCGGAGGCGGCCTGCATCACAAAGCCCAGCGCCTGGTGCATTTCCAGCTTTCTCTGCCTTGCCAGCAGACCGCTCAAGCTGCCACCACTCACATACGGCATCACCAGGTAGGCATAGCCTTCGCCTTCGCCATAGGCATAAATAGGGATGATATGCACATGCTCAAGCCGGGCAATGATATCCGCTTCGCGCTGGAATCTCGCCAGAAAGTCCGCAGCCTCCGAGCCCTCAGCCTCCGAGCGCAAGATTTTAATCGCTACCGATCTCGCGGGCCGTTGCTGTTGCGCCAGGTACACGGTACTCATGCCACCCCGCCCAATGACCTTTTCGATGGTGCAATTACCTACTGTTTTGCCTAAAAAAGCGCTTTCGTTCTCCTTCATCGCACCCACCTTTATCATTCTTCCAAACAAACAATGAGAATTTCGCTTGCTAAAAGCAATGGAGCCATATTTGCATATATCTCCGGCCAATGTCCATTATAAAGTCAAATACATGATAAAGCAATTTTACGCAATTCCCTATGAGGTATCTCACAGTGGATAAAGAGAATTACCAAGGGGGGCGACAAAGTGTATAATAGGTCAGAGAGCCGTGTGGCCCGACGCTGCTAAAGCACGCGTCTACATATAATGCCGCGAATACCCCGTACTATTATATATAGACGCGTGCTTTAGCAGCGTCGGTTGATCGCGCATCTGTATAATTCTATGCTTAATCCTATCAAGGAGTACCCAATACACATGGAGACTACGAGTAGCAGAAAATGGTCTGAGTTACTGGGCCTTCCGGTCTATGTACCCAAACTGGGAAAGTCTCTCGGGACCGTCGTGGACTTTTTCTTTAAAGAGGGATCAAACTCTATCTATGCCCTGCGCGTCCATACACGCGTCAATGGCGATTTTGCACTGCCAGTGCGCGGCATCAAGGCCGTTGAAGTTGACAGAGTGACTATCGATAACGAGAACATGCTTATAAAGGCGCTTCCCCCACTGCCACAGAGCAAAGATCTGATCGGCATGCCCGTTGTCAGCGAGAAGGACGAGGCCCTGGGCGAGGTGAGCGAGATCAGCATCGCCCTGTATCCTCTTAACGCGATGCGCTTGAATGCTTTGGGTATCTCCACTAATGGACACAAAGCCAGGGGCATCTCCGCCGATAGTATCTTGTCCTTCACCAATGAAAAGGTGGTGGTCGAGAATCATATCGCGCGTAAGCTAAAGTAATCTTCAGAAAAGAGGGGAGAGGAATGGTCAGGACAGATCCGCGTTCTGACCATTCCTCTCCCCTCTTCTTTTTATACCCCTCGCAGGCGCTCGGCTTCGGCCTCGGCGGCGCGGGCATCCCTCTTGCGGTAGAGCTTGCGCAGAGCCTCTGCCTTGCGCAGCCAATTATCGGGATCGTTGGGCGCGAGGCGAATGGCCGACTCGGCCGCTGCCAGAGCCTCGTTATACCGGCCTAACAGCTTGAGGATCAGGGACTTGTTATGTAGCGCGGAGACCATACGTGGATTGACCTTGAGAGCGTTATCGTAGGCGCTCAGGGCCGCGCTATAGTTCCCGAGACGATAGAGGGCATTCCCTTTGCCATTGAGGGCTGCGGGCAGGCTGGGATTGCGGCGCAGGGCTTCTTCATATGCATTCAACGCCATATCATAGCGCTCCATACGACTCAGGACGGTCGCCTTACCGAGCCAGGCGGGGGCAAAGCTGGGATCAATCTGCGTCGCGCGCTCAAAGGATTCCAGCGAGCGGCGATAGTTGCCCAGCTCTTGCAGGAGCTGGCCCCTTCTCTCCCAGACCTTCACATAGTTTGGATCAAACTGGAGCGCCCGGTCATAGTTGTCAAGCGCGCTTTTAAACTTCTGCTGCGCGTAGAGCACATTGCCCATGCCATAAAGAGCAGGCGCGAAGCGTGAATCGCGCTTGAGCGCCTCTTGATAGGCCTGGTAGGCTTCGCGTAAGCGCCCCATTTCGAGCAGAATCAAGCCCTTGCTGTTCCAGTTGAGCGCGGAATTAGGCTCATAGCTCAGAGCCTGCTCTGATGCTTGCAGAGCCTCTTCATACTTGCGCATCTGGCGCAGGACCAGGCTCTTATTGCTCCAGGCCAAGGCCATCCTGGGATCAAAGCTCAGGGCGGTATCAAAGGCATTGAGAGCCTGCTCGGGGAGGCCAAGCGCGCTCAGGGCCGCGCCCTTCCCATTCCAGGCAACGGCATTACCAGGTTCAAGCAGGATGGCACGATCAAACGACTGCAAGGCATCGCGATTCTGGCGCAAGCGATTGAGCGCGACCCCCTTCCCATTTAAGGAGGTTACCAGATCGGGATCAAGCTGGAGCGCACGCGTAAATGACTGCAACGCCTCGCGGTGCTGACCATTTAAGGCCTGCGTCAAGCCACGCCCCTGCCAGGCCTGGGCATTGAGCGAGTCCGTTCTGATTACCTGGTCATAGAGCTTGAGGGCCTCAGGGACACGCCGCTGTGCATAGAAGGTATAGGCATCCTGTAAGAGCTGGCTCGTCTCAGGTGAGGAGGCCGTCATTGTGGACGCGAACCCTGAGGCATACGGTGTGGAGGTTGGCCCCGACATAGTCGCGATGGGTTGGCTCAAGGTGCCGCTGATGCGCTGTTGATCTACATGGCGCAAGACATCCAATACCTCTTGCGCGCTCGCCGGGCGCTTCTCCGCGCTCATATCGAGCATGCGTATTAACAAAGCCTCAAGTTCGTGGGGAACCATGGGATTGAGCTGCGATGCCGGGCGGAAGAAGAAAGGTTGCTCGCTGGGATCAACGCCTGTCAGCAGGCAGTGCGTTAAGGCACCCAGACTATAGATATCGGAGCGTGGCGTGCTTTGTGCCTTCCCATACTGCTCAGGGGCGGCGAAGCCCGGCGAGCCAAGCGCAACGGTATCATGCGATTGACCAGGTTTAAAGACGCGCGCGATACCGAAGTCAATCAAGTAGATATGATTGCCATTGACCATCACATTGGATGGCTTTAAATCGCGAAAGATGATGGGTGGTTGATGGCTGTGAAGATAGTTCAATACATCACAGAGCTGTTTGCCCCAATCCAGCACCTGGTCGAGTGGCAGCGGCTTACCTCCCGCCTGCTCCAAATAGTCCTCGACCGTGCGGCCCTCGATAAAGTCCATAACCAGGTAGGAGCGCTCATTCTCGCTAAAGTGGTCATAGATGCGCGGTAGATTGGGATGCAGCAGGTCCGCCAGGAGAAGAGCCTCGCGCTCAAAGGCGTCTTCCGCCTCCTGAGCAGTCGTCGAGGAGAGTCCCGCTTTACTCATCTCTTTAATCGCGATTGGACGGTTATTAAAGCGCGTATCTAATGCTTTATAGACCGCGCCCATTCCTCCCTGACCAATCAGCGCTTCAAGCTGATAACGGCCATCGAGTAGGGTTTGTTCGGGTAAAGCGCCTGTGGTGTGTCGAAATGGTAGCGCGGTGGCGCAATATTGACAGAAGCGCGCCGTCGCCGCATTCGCCGCCCCACAGTTCTCGCAGAACTGCTCCAGTGTCGACATAAATCTCGCTACTTCTTCATTTCAGAATAGGCTACACGCTAAATGTTCTCAATAATTTTATTTCTGGTGCCTCCAGAAATTGTGGAGGGGGGGTTTTATGGGGACACCTCATTCCCCAGCAGGAGGGAGACCCCTCCTGCACCTCCCCTTTTTATCGGATCCACCCACCTTACATAACCTGGTTACTCGGCAGGGGTGGTACGCAGGGCCTCGAAGGCGCGCCAGAGTTGCATCCACTCTTCAATGCTGAGCATCTCTGCACGCCTGTTGGCTTCGATACCTGCCTGGCTGAGGCAGGCACGCACTACCTCATTTTTATAGTGTAAAGCATGCGTCAGCGAATTGTGAAGCTGTTTGCGTTTCTCCGCGAAACCCGCCTGGACCACGCGGAAGAAGCGGTCACGCTCCTCCAGCGTCAGGGGCGTCTCGTCATTGACGTCAATACGCAAGATGGCCGAGTCAACTTTGGGCGCGGGATAAAAGGCCTGGGCTGGCACCTTGCTTACAATACGTGGCTTACCATAAAACTGGATACTGACCCCCAGGACGCTTAAATCGCCAGGGGCCGCGGCAATCCGCTGTGCCACCTCCAGCTGGACCATGACGACGAGTAGTCTGGGTGGGTTCTGGCTCTCCAGAAAGTGCCGAAAGGTGGGCGCAGTAATATAATAAGGCAAGTTCGCCACCAGTTTGTAGGGTCTGTGCTCAAAATGGTCCTGGGGATTGATAAAGAGCAGGTTACGCTCCACCAGTTCAACGTTGGGCCTATCTCCTACCGTCTTCTCTAGCAGGGTGAGCATATCACGCTCTAGTTCAACCGCTACGACGCGCCGAGCCTCCTGCGCAAGCTCGCGCGTCAGGACGCCCGTTCCAGATCCTACCTCCAACACTTCGTCATTCGCGTTAATCTCAGCCGCCTCGACAATCCGCTGCAACACGCTCCGGTCAATCAGAAAATTTTGTCCAAAGGCCTTATTTGGACGCATCCCATGCGCGTAGAGAAGATTTCTCAGGTCCCGCATATTCGTCAGGTCGATGGCGTCATAATTTATATTTGGCACCGCCATGGGCTGGTGTAGCTCTCTCTCTTTTCCCAATGCTTTCTTTCGTCCGTTCTTACCACGTATGCCTAAGGTTTATCTCGTGCGTCCGACCGACGCTGCTAAAGCACGCGTCTACATATGGAGGTACAGAGCCCGGTCGCGTCTTGATATGTAGACGCGTGCTTTAGCAGCGTCGGCATACTTTCTTTGCACCACCATTATATACTATCGGGTCTATCCTGCACTCAGGCTGAGGTACTCTCACATTTTCTACGTCGGACCACCTCTTGAGTTGCAATATACGCACGAGATAAGTGATTTTCAGCTAGCACGCTGGCTTCTTTTCCGCTCAATATCCACATATATACATATGTATCTACAAATAGAAGTACCAATATCCCCGAATTTCTACGCAAATACTCCTGATTGCGCTTTCGTTCGTTTCATAATATGAATAGTGAGCGAATTGTGCATATAAGTCAGAAAAATTCAGATAAAGCATGTGGACAGAGGTGGGGCCGCTTGCGAGGAAATAATAAAAAGATCTTAACGCAGGAAGGATATATAACTTTATGCCAACCAATCATTCTCAAACGAATTCTAGCTCCGATTCCTCTCCTTCACGCTCCTCTCCACAGGAACGCCCGGCATGGCAACAGGAGAACGAACACGCGGAGGCCTATGGCGAGCAGTCAACACTTCCTCGCCCTCCTCTCGCGCGTCAGCCTACTTATCAGCAAAGCCTGGGGCAAACAGGCATTCCCCATCCCAATGCCTCCACAGCTCCCGCGCCAATAGTAAAGCCCCCTGTGCCTCTCAATCGCACCAGCCAGTTTGTCCAGCCAGGAAGCATACGAGGAGGCATACAACCAGCAGTGCCACCGCCTGTAGCCGCGTACGCCGGTAGTGGGTCCAGGCCTCTTTCCCAGCCATTGCCAGGCACATCGCAACGCCAGAGACACGCCCGTGTGCTACGCAAAAAGCGGGTACGCCTGAAGCAGCCCAGGCCAGATATGGTAGCACGCCTGCTTATGGGTGGCTCCCTGCTCTTCCTGGTTGCTCTCCTTTTCACATTTGGCGGGACCGGTATAGCATATGGCTACTATCAGATGCAGCTTTCGTCGATCAATGGTATCGCACAGCATTCGCTTTTCCAGAACACACATATTTATGATCGGCATGGGAAGCTGCTTTACGAGCTATACGATAAACAGCTTGGGAAGGGACGCCGTACCTATGTCAGCTATCAGGATATCTCGCCCCTGCTCATCAACGCCACCGTCGCCGCGGAGGATCATACCTTCTGGAGCAATGGCGGCGTAGACCTCCAGGGCATTGGGCGCGCGCTGCTCTCCAATGCTCGCAGCGGTGGCGTACGCGAGGGCGGCAGTACCATTACGCAGCAGCTTATCAAGAATCAGTTTTTTAGTGGCAAAGAACGCACGGTAGGCATCAAGTTTCAGGAAGCCGTTCTCGCCGCCGGGATCACCCAGCAGTACCCCAAGTGGAAGATCATGGAGATGTACCTGAACACCGTCTACTATGGAAATATCAACTATGGCGTCGAGGCGGCCGCGCGCGACTACTTTGGTCTTAAGCCAGATTGCCAGGGAAATCACTGCAAGCCAGCCGTCTCGCGCCTTACGCTGGGTCAGGCCTCGCTGCTGGCAGGTTTACCACAGAGTCCAACCTACTACAACCCGGTCATCAACAAGGATGTCGCGCTTGAGCGTCAACAGGTGGTCCTCAACGCCATGGTCGCAATGAAGATGATCACACCCCAACAGGCTCGCCAGGCTCGCCAGGAGACGCAGCAGAGCGATATCCAATCCTATTCCACTGACCAGGAGATGAAGGCCCCCCACTTTGTACAATATGTCATCAACCAGCTTGAGGAGGTGTTGGGCGGCCCGGAGCAGCTTCGGGATGGAGGCTTTGACGTCTACACCACTCTGGACTATGACCTGGAGCAGAAAGTTGAAGAGATCACCTATAACAACCTCTATACAACAACATATGATCGTGGACTGGGAACCTATAACGTCTTAAGCCGCGATAAAAACGTCAATAACGCCTCGGTCGTCGTGATGGATCCCAAAACCGGAGAAATTCTCGCCATGAACGGGAGCGCCTCCTACGAGGCGAATTATCCTCAGGTGCGCGGCCAGCTCAATGGTACGACGACGCCACGCCAGCCAGGTTCCTCTTTTAAGCCGATTGTGTACGCGACGGCCTTTGAAATGGGCTGGTATCCCGCGATGATCGTTTCTGACCACCGCACGATCTACCCGGTCGATCCGCCAGATTACTACCATCCCCAGAACTACGATGGCAGCTTCCATAGCGATTATCCGATGACGGTACGCACGGCGCTGGCCAACTCTTTCAACATTCCCGCCATCGACGCGATTATGTTTACAGGCGTACACAACGTCCAGAACATGTCAGCGCGCCTGGGCATCTCAGAGGTGGCAAACCTGCCTGACGCACAGACGGGTCCCTCCATGGCCCTGGGTTCAAAAGAGGTCTCACTGCTGCATATGACCGATGCCTATGCGACCTTTGCCAATCAAGGGCTACGCATGCCCCCAGTCTCGATCCTCTCGGTCAAGAGTAACCAGGGACGCGAGCTTTATAGCTTCCATCCACGCGGCATTCGCGCGCTGCGCCCCGACGTTGCCTTTCTCATGAATGACATTCTCTCGGATAGAGTCGCCCGCTATAAAGAGTTCTATCCGGGTAATCCCCTGGAACTGAGCAGGCCAGCCGCCGCCAAAACTGGCACCACGGATAGCTTCCGCGATAACTGGACAATTGGCTATACGCCCTATCTGACGGTAGGAGTCTGGGCGGGCAATAGCAACAATGAGCAGATGTACGACGTCATTGGTATCACGGGAGCAGGTCCGATCTGGCACGATGTCATGGAGTACGCCTCGCAGCACTATAACTTTCCGCCAGACGACTTCCCTCGTCCCGATAATGTGCATCGAGGTGCAGTCTCCGCCAACACTGGCCTGGCATATGCAGCTGGCGAGGGCGCGGTAAGCGACTGGTTTATCGATGGAACGCAGCCAACTATCCAGGGCGCCAACTACTATGTTCCCCCCCTGGTATGCCCGAAACCCAAAGATGATGAAGAAGGCGACAGCGCCAGCAACGCGGATATACCAGAGGCATGCCTGAAAGACAGTAGCAAGGACGGCAAAGATGGAGATACCGGGAAGAACTCGTCCGGCAGCCCGAACGCTGGTGGAGGAAATAGCCCCAACGGCAGCCAGGCGACGCCTTCCACCAGTACCGGCGGGAATAGCCCTACCAACAACCCGCAAATCATCGATGTGACCCCGGGTCCGTAAGTGAAACAGTAACATTGAATGGACAGGCGGGCCTGTCCATTCAATGTTATTATCCCCTTACTTGTGGATGATAAAATACTATAATACTGACGAAGCTATTCAGCCATTAAACGATACTACTTCCCGGAGGTCTACATTCTCTATGTCAGATAGATCGAACCAGGGCCAGGGCGGCGAGGAGCAGTTGCCACCTCTGGACCCAAACTTTCGTCCCCTTACGCGCACCGAGCGGCGCAACCTATGGCTCAAAGAGTATGGCGAACAGGATATCGCGCTCCAATTCTGGGTGAAACTTGCAGAGCAGACAGACCAGGAGTTTCCCGTGATGTTTCAGATGCATGGGCAGCTCGTCTTTGGACAGATGATCAGCACGCTCGCTTATGCCCGCTTCCATGTCGAGCTTTATGAGGGGATGTATCGCCAGGAAGATCCCGATACTGCAGACTTCCTGCGTGAGTTCTACACCAACCTGGTTCCACCCGCCGACCAGCCTGAGATCGGACCGGCAGGACTGCCCGTGCTCTATGAGTATGTACACCTGCGCGATATCACCATCATCAGCGGGGGCCATAAGACTAAGCTACCATACTGGCGTGGGCGCGTCAGCGCCGTTGAAGCCTTCGTTCTGGGCGCCACCACCGAATAACAAGATTGTGTGATTTGCGGGCATTGCCCGCAAATCACACACAAACCCATTATTCAATCTGTACAGTTGTTCCCACGGGTGCCCAGTTGTAAAGCCATTTCGCGGAATCCAGATTCATGCTTACGCAGCCATGTGAACCCTGATTATCATCGGTCGTGCCGGGGCCAAAGGCGGAGCGCCAGGTCGCGTCATGTAAGAAGTAGCCACCTTCCTTGAACGCGAGGGCGTAGTTAATATAGGTTGGAGCGTAGTAGTATTGTGAGTTCTTTGGCCAGGGGGAATGGAACCAGGTTGGGCTGAGCTTTTGTATCACATGAAAGGTACCGGTTGGGGTCGGAAGTTGGCTTCGACCCGTCGTTACCAGCGTATCAAAGACCTCTTTATCGCCCTCGTAAGCAGTCAACTCCTGTTGTGAGATGCTTACGACGATGCGCTTACCTTGCGTGGTCTGGTCAGTATAGCCCTGGGCATAAACACGGTGTAGCGCCTGGGGTGCGAGTATGAGACTGAGCAGACAGAATAAAGCAAGTCCCCCTAGTAAAAGGGAACGTTGAAAGCTTGTTTGCATAATATTATCTCCCTTTCCCATTGTGAAAGCAAATCTTTATCCACACATCCACTTCGTGCACAGCGATCAGCGCTATGCAACCCACCACTCCATTGCAACAAGGGACAGGCTCATCTCTCAACGCGGATGACCTTCTCAGACTATTTTGCACAGGTAAACCAATCTCAACAACAGAGATGGTCCTGGTCATCGGTAGCCATACAGTGCGCACCTTCAGATTCATAGCCTCTGGTGCGCACGAGGTCAGTTCCTACACACCTTGCCACTACCCTTGCTTGCTCTCACCTCCATGACCTGCTGGTCGGGAGATGTAGAGGAGATTATTAGAACAGAGATAACTGCTGAGGTGGTTCCTCATTTTTCTTGGGTGCTACGACAACTTTGGGAGCCGCCGCGGCCATGCGTTCCGCCTCCGCCATCACCAGGGGAATCTTCTTGAAATCTTCACGAATCACGTCTTTCAGGCTGGCCTGGTGCAGACCTGCTGCCGGGTGATACATGGCAATACAGATATACCCTGCATCCTTTTTGCGCGCCCGTCCATGAATAACACTGATCTTCTCATTGCCAAAGAACTTGGCCATTGAGAAACGTCCGAGAGTCACGATGACCCGCGGTTTCAGCGCCTCAATCTGGCGATCTAAATAATTATTACAGGCCGCAATCTCATCGGGTTGGGGATCGCGATTCTGCGGAGGGCGACATTTCACGACATTGGTAATAAAAACATCGGAGCGTTTGAGATTTATGCTTGCCAGGAGTTCATCGAGGAATTGTCCCGCGGGACCCACGAATGGACGTCCTTGCTGGTCTTCGTGGTAACCAGGACCTTCACCAATAAAAAGGATCTTAGCACTTGTGCTACCTTCGCCTGGTACAGCCCTCGTTCTACCCTTACAGAGATTACATTTCGAACAGGTAGAAACCTCTACGGCTACCTCTCTCAGTATCTCCTCTGACGACATGGCATATTACCCCTTTTTTAATCGTTACTAGCGTTGAGGTCCTAAGATGTCTCTATATTGTACAGATCTTTTGTGTATTACACAACTATATTGTGCATAATAGGGTCAAGAACCAAGTTAAGAACACTATAGGCGACACGAGGTCGCCTATAGTGTTGCTGCTTATTTGAGGTTTTACCAGCGGCGATCCGTCGAACGCGGACCAAAGCCACCGTTATCGCGGCGTGGTGGACCACCTGGGCCGCTTGGGCGACTGCCGCCAGGGCCACCCATGGGACGGCGCTGGCCAAAGCCACGATCTCCGCCGCCACCGCCACCGCTGTAGCCACCACGGTCTCGATCTCCATAGCCGCGACCACCGCCACCGCCGTAGCCACCACGGTCTCGATCTCCATAGCCGCCACCCATGCGACCGCCAGAAGGCGGGCCTTCACGACGATCTCCATAGCCACCACGGCTCATGCCACCGCGACCTGGGCCACCGCGACCACCGCGCTCACTCTCAATCTCGGCCTGACTGGGCATCTCGCCACTCAGGGCCGCGCGACGCGAGAGGTTGACGCGTCCCTGACCATCGACCTCGATTACCATGACGGTAATCTCATCGCCGAGTGAAACGACATCTTCAGGGCGCATCACCTGGTAGTCAGCAAGCTGCGATGTGCGGACCAGGCCCTCTTTCCCGGGCAGGATCTCGACGAAGCAACCAAAGTCGACCAGGCGGCGAACCGTACCGGTATAGATGCGACCAACCTCGACCTCTTCGGTCAGGGCGCGAACCGCATCCATCGCACGCTGCATCGCCTCACCAGAGGTGGCAGCAATGTTGACGGTCCCATCGTCCTCGATATCGATCTTGGCGCCACTCTCATCCTGGATCTTACGAATCATCTTGCCGCCCGGCCCGATGACTGCACCAATCTTATCAGAATTAATCTTAATACTCTGAATACGCGGTGCATAGATCGAGAGCTCCTCGCGTGGAGCGTCGATTGCGTCCAGCATCTTCTCCATGATGAACATACGGCCTTCATGTGCCTGTTCAAGCGCCTTGGCCATCACATCATAGGTGATACCTTTGACCTTGATATCCATCTGAAGGGCGGTCACACCATCGGCGGTACCCGCGACCTTAAAGTCCATATCGCCCAGAGCATCCTCGATGCCCTGAATATCGCTGAGGACGGCCCACTTGCCTTCGCGCTCACCCTCACCAGTAATCAGCCCCATGGCCACGCCAGCCACAGGCGCGTGAATGGGAACACCCGCTTCCATCAAGGCAAGGGTTGTACCACATACCGAACCCATCGAGGTTGAGCCATTGGAGGAGAGAATATCCGAGACCGCGCGAATGGTATAGGGGAACTCTTCCTGTGTTGGAATGACAGGCGAGACCGCGCGCTCAGCCAGGGCACCATGGCCAATCTCACGACGACCAGGGCCACGGAGCGGCTTGCTCTCACCAGTGGAATAAGGCGGGAAGTTGTAGTGGTGCATGAAGCGCTTATTATCATTGGTCCCCAGTCCATCGAGCACCTGCTCTTCTCCGGGTGAGCCAAGTGTTATCACGCTGAGCACCTGCGTCTGACCGCGGGTGAAGAGCGCCGAGCCATGCGTGCGGGGCAGGAGACCAACCTCGCAGGTAATGTTACGGATGGTCTTGGTATCGCGACCATCGGGACGTATACCTGAATCCAGAATGGTATTGCGAACGTAGGCCTTCAGCTCCTTCTCATAGAAGCCGATGATCTCCTTCAGGCGATCAGGATACTGCGTTCCCAGCTCGGTCACCAGATCGTCCTGCACCTGGCTGAGCGAGGCTGAGCGAACCGTTTTATCGGGATTGCTGACCGCGGCCTCGAAGCGTGGGCGAACGAACTCCGCCACCTTGCCCTGAAGCTCAGCATCGGGCACGGGGGCCGCGAAGGTGCGCTTGGGCTTCCCACAGACCTGGACCAGCTTCTCCTGCATCTTCACCAGATCTTGCAGGGCCTCGTGACCAACACGCAGAGCCTCCAGCATCATATCTTCGGGCAGTTCTTTGGCGCCGGCCTCAACCATCATAATCGCGTCAGCGGTACCGGCAATTGCCAGGTCAAGCTTGCTGCGCGACATCGCGGAAGCCGGGGGATTGATCACAAACTGGTCATCGACGTAGCCGACGCGTACGGCCCCAACCGGGCCAGCGAAGGGGACATCCGAGATGGAGAGAGCGGCAGAAGCGCCAACAATACCCATAATATCGGGGTCATTTTCCTGGTCGACGGAGAGGACGGTAATCACGATCTGGACGTCGTTGCGATAACCTTTGGGGAAGAGAGGGCGAAGAGGGCGATCAGTAAGGCGGCTGGCGAGAATAGCATGCTCAGTCGCGCGACCTTCACGCTTGATAAAGCCACCGGGAATTTTACCAGCAGCATACATGCGTTCTTCAACATCTACAGTTAACGGGAAAAAGTCAATGCCTTCACGGGGTTCATCGCTGCCAACCGCGGTTGCCAGGATCACGGTGTCGCCGTATCGCACAAGTACAGCGCCACTACTCTGTTCCGCTACGCGACCGGTCTCTATACTCATGACGCGGCCACCGATAACGGCTTCTTGACGGTGAATCATATTTCCTCCGACTAATGCACCCTAATACCTAAAACGCGAAAGTGTGTTAAAGCTCCTCAGGAGGGGTCTGAAGTCTTGCCGGCCCATCTCTCGTTATAACCTGGGTGCGGATCACTGCTCTTTGAAATGTCCTTTTTTTCGCAAACATAGCTGCAACTGGCTTCAAAACATCGTCTTCGCTCTAGCAGTGCGTTGCGTGCTGATTTATTACTTGCTGTGTGGAGAATAAAACCCTCTTCTGCCTATCGTCTTCGCTCGTTCCTTCGTCTCTAGCTTCCTTCGTAAACACCAATGACACACGAACAACCTTGAGGAGCAATACTTAGTAATACTTGCGACCTCGCAAACACAACCGGGAGCTTTTTATAAGATGCCTGCTTATCCAGTGGAAATAGCAACATCTGTGGGACACTCCCTATCCCTGTGAACTCTTGGAAAAGGTGCAGCGGTCGGGCGAACGCAAAGGCGTACGCCAGGATTGCGCCGACCGCATTAATTGCAGCCCAACGGCTTTCGCGATACCGTTTTAGCGGCGTAGGCCCAATTTTTGGATCAGGGCGCGATAGCGCTCTGGACTTTTCTTGCTCAGATATGCAAGCAGACGCCGACGCTGACCAACCATAATTCTCAGGCCGCGGCGTGAATGGACATCATGCTTATGCACCTTGAGATGCTCAGTCAAGCTCAGAATGCGGGAAGTCAGGATAGTTACCTGAACTTCGGGCGAACCAGTATCGGTCTCATGGACGCGGGAATCAGCAATAATTTGTGATTTCTCTTCAACTGTCAAAGCCACGCTTCTAACTCACCTCCTACTAGGAAAAGTTGGGAAAGACGTAAGATCTTTCAGCATTATAACATGGATCACCGGAGGGCGCAACGAAAGGCGTCCCCCAGATCAGCTTTTGGGTTGTGTCGTTGTTGTTCGTGTTGTGTATAGGTGTATTGTATCGAAAGCTGTTCAGGAAGATCGTGTGTAGACATACAAGCTAGAGGGTTTTCCAGCAAGATGGGGCCAGAACCTCCCTACCGGGAGGGTGGGGAAGATTAAGAGCACGCCTTCAAAGTCGGAGAGGAGACAGGGAAACGTAGAAGCTTCCCTGTCTCGCTTCGGTATCGAAGGGGACAGTCACTTAAGTTACTTACTTAAAAGCTACTTAATGGTGACTTTCGCGCCAACCTCGGCAAGCTTCGCGGCGATGCGCTCGGCCTCTTCCTTGGAGACAGCCTCTTTAACGGGCTTAGGAGCCTCGTCGACGACAGCCTTCGCCTCTTTGAGACCCAGGCCTGTCAGTTCGCGAACAACCTTAATGACGTTGATCTTGTTGGCGCCAACCTCGGTCAGGACGGCGTCGAACTCGGTCTTCTCTTCAATAACAGGAGCAGCGGTGGCCTCGGTAGGAGCAGCGGCAACAGCCACGGCGGCGGGAGCAGCGCTGACGCCCCACTTATCCTGAAGGGTCTTGCTCAGCTCGACGAGCTCAAGGACATTCAACTTTTCGATATCAGCAATGATTGTCTCAACGGACATGATCGTTCCTCCTAGATATGCACATAGATATGCATTGAATACACAGTTTTATTCGGCGGAAGCTCCACCGAGTTGATCAGCACGACCCTGTAGGACATAGCACAGTTCGCGCATGGGAGCGCTAATTAAGCCATACACATTGGACAGCGGACCCTGAATAGTGCCCACTACCTCAGCCTTGGTCTGGTTTTTGCCACCCCTGATCTTGCCGATGCCTTCAACTTGCTCGGAAGACAGCGTGCGGCCACCCAGGATGCCAGACTTAAGGACGACAACCTTGGAGTTGCCGGTATAATCAACGACGGCCTTAGCGGCTGCTACCTCGTCGTCGAAACCGAAAGCGACGGCGGTCTGACCATTGAAGATGCTCGTGTCGAGCTCATTCATGTTGTTGCGCTCGCTCGCGATACGCAGCAGGGTATTCTTCGCGATCTGGAACTCGACATTGGCGGCGCGCATCTTTTTGCGCAGGTCGTTCATGTCTTTGACCGAGAGACCCTGAGTTTGAACCAGGATAGCAATCGTCGCCCGACCCAGCTTATCGGTTAAATCCTCGATCATCTGAGCCTTTGCTTGCGTTGGCATGTTGCTCTCCCTCCTTTCCTAAAAAATGTTTACTTCTTATGCGAAAACCAACGCCACTGTCGCGGCTAGCGCTGACGCGCTCAGGTTTTCGATAGGTAGTTTATCTTTTAAACGCCTTGCGAGATATTCGCGCGAGGCATGAAAAAAGCCTTCGGGATGCAACCGAAGGCTTGAGGAGAGCCGCGTATTTCTCGGCATGAGATTCAGGCGCACACGTAGCGAGTACGCATGGAGAATCTTCATGGAGACGCGCAATCCTCGGCAAGCCGATGCCAGGAGCATCATTTCAACACAGCATGTGTGCTTGCGGTCTTCGGTTGCGAAGTGTCTTTTTTGTCTGTTAAGGTTTGAGCGCCAGGGCGGTCGGGATGTCCAGGCGAATGCTGGGCGACATCGTCGACGTAAGCACTACGCTCTTCACATAGGTGCCTTTCGCGCCAGATGGGCGGGCACGTACGACCGCGTCAATCACCGATGTAATGTTCGACATCAGCGCATCTTCGCTGAACGACAGCTTACCAGCAGGGATGTGCAGGAGCGCGGTCTTGTCGACTTTGAACTCTACGCGGCCAGCTTTGACTTCGCGGATCGTCTTAGCGAGGTCAAAAGTGATTGTACCAGCTTTTGGGCTAGGCATCAAGCCACGGGGACCAAGTTTCTTACCGAGACGGCCAACTTTACCCATGACATCGGGGGTAGCGATAGCGACGTCAAAGCCGAGCCAATCGCCCTCGATCTGCTTGATCAGGTCATCGAGGCCAACAAAATCCGCGCCAGCGGTCTCGGCCTCACTGACTTTTTCGCCCTGGGCGAAAACCAGCACCTTGACTTCTTTACCGGTGCCAGCGGGAAGCATCGCGACGCCGCGAACCATCTGATCAGCGTGGCGGGGATCGACGCCAAGCTTCATATGGACCTCGACGGTTGGATCGAATTTAACGTAATTTAGTTTCTTGAGGAGTTCGACAGCTTCCTTGGGCTCGTACAGCTTCTCCGCTTCCAGGAGCTTGCTGACCTCCAAGTACTTCTTGCCATGCTTTTTGATTGCCATATTCTTTTAAGCCCTCCTTGAGGCTACAACCGCAGTGACTTTCGGGCCAATGCTTAGTCTACGATGGGTAGTGAATCGTGAACTAACCGATGGTGATACCCATGCTGCGGGCGGTACCTTCAATGGTGCGCTCGGCCGCCTCGACACTGTTTACGTTAAGGTCTACCATCTTCAACTCGGCGATCTCGCGGAGCTTCTCACGCGTAATCGAGCCGTTTTTGGTCTTATTGGGAACCGCGGAACCTTTCTCGACGCCTGCTGCACTCTTCAGCAGATAGGAGACAGGCGGAGTCTTGATTACAAATGTAAACGAGCGGTCCTCGTAAATGGTGATTTCAGCTGGGATAATCATGCCAGCCTTATCCTGGGTACGCGCGTTGTACTCCTTACAGAACATCATAATATTGACGCCGTG
The DNA here is from genome assembly GCF_016587415.1 of Ktedonobacter sp. SOSP1-85. Taxonomy (GTDB): domain Bacteria; phylum Chloroflexota; class Ktedonobacteria; order Ktedonobacterales; family Ktedonobacteraceae; genus Ktedonobacter. The sequence continues at coordinate 3,065,489 of NZ_BNJI01000001.1, forward strand.
AGGACCGAGCGCTGTACCAATTGGGGGCGCCGGGTTTGCCTTGCCCGCCGGAATCTGTAGGCGAACGACAGCTTTAATACGCTTTGCCATAACCTATGTCAACTCCTCAAGAATTACCTATGAATGAACGGCCTGCTGGATTTAGCTGCCCACAAGGGGCTACCTCCTTATACGAAAACCAACGCCGCTCTCGCGGCTAGCGCTAGCGCGCTCAGGTTTTCGAGAGGCACCTAAATCTTCTCGACCTGTAAAAAGTCCAAAATTACAGGCGTTTCGCGACCGAAGAAAGAGACCAGTACAGTGACCTTATTACGATCCATATTGAGATCACTGACCGTACCGATGAAATCCGCAAAGGGTCCATCGACAACGCGAACACTCTGACCTTTGGAAAAACTGATTTTGGCCTTGGGCTTCTCAGTCTCTTTTGTGACCTGCTTCAAGATCGTTTTGACCTCATGCTCTTGCAGGGGCACAGGCTTATTACCAGAACCGACAAAGCTCGTGACGCCGGGTGTATTTCTCACCACATACCAGGCCTCGTCGCTCATGATCATTTCCACGAGCACATAGCCAGGGAAGACCTTGCGCTGCACCGTACGGCGCTGGCCCTGCTTGATTTCAACTTCTTCCTCCATGGGCACAATGACGCGGAAAATCTTTCCACGCATATCCATGGAAGCAATACGAGCTTCAAGGTGGCTACGCACCTTGTTTTCGTAGCCGGAATAAGTATGAATCGCAAACCAGGCACGCTCTTCGGTAGTAGCACCGGCATTAGTATCTGGCTGGTCATTCTCGCTGGTATGTTCAGTAAACACGGCTCTCCCCTTCTGGTCGCCAGGTGACGAAGCTATTTACCGTTAATAAGCACAAAAATTTGATTCAAACCCAGGTCAACCAACCCCAGAAACAACCCAACCGCTAAAGAAATGACGATAACAGCGATAGTCATGTTGCGAGCTTGCTCAAAGGTGGGCCATGTCACCTTGTGGCGGAGTTCGTAATAAGAGTCAACAACAAAACCACCAAAGGCAGTATTACGGAAGCGGGCCCACGTAGAATTGCCTCTCTGCTCGCGACGCGTGGTTTTGCCACGATCACGAGTAGCTACCTTTGTTGTCACGGGTGTTTTGTTGCTCTTAACTGGCTGTTCTTTCTCCCTACCGCTCACCTTCGCCTCAGCCATCTGACTCCGGCTAGTATTTCTCTTTTTCTCGGCCATATTGTTTGCCACGTTCAGCCTTTCTCGATCAGTAGCGACTGTACATGCGTGCTAGCACAGGTGCTAACCTACACATACTCTACTATCTTACTTGGTCTCACGGTGGGGCACATGTTCCCGGCAAGTCGTGCAGAACTTGCGCAGTTCCATACGGTCGGGATTGTTTTTCTTGTTTTTCTCGGTGGTATAGTTGCGGCTCTTGCAGGTCGTGCAAGCCAACGTGACCACAATGCGATTTTCTTTGCCTTTAGCCATGATTTTCTCCGTTTTGTTGCCTGGCTTGCAGAGGATGCATTAAATCTGCTTTGTTTGCGAAAGAACATGGGCGCAACATGCATTGCTGCTGGAGCGCCCATGCGTTTACAACCAATTGATCTTATGCAAGAACCTTCGTGCAGATGCCAGCACCGACGGTACGACCGCCTTCGCGGATGGCGAACTTCACGCCCTCTTCCATCGCGACCGGCTGGATCAACTCGACCGTCATCTCAATGTTGTCGCCAGGCATAACCATCTCCACGCCTTCAGGCAGCTTGATCGATCCCGTCACGTCCGTGGTACGGACGTAGAACTGAGGGCGATAGCCGTTGAAGAATGGCGTATGGCGGCCACCCTCTTCTTTCGAGAGGACGTAGACCTGCGCCAGGAAGTTCTTATGGGGCTTGATCGAACCCGGCTTGGCCAGCACCTGGCCGCGCTCGATGTCCGCACGCTCAATACCACGCAGCAGACAACCAACGTTGTCGCCCGCCTGGCCCTCATCCAGCGTCTTCTGGAACATCTCCACACCCGTGACAACCACGGTGCGGGTCTCTTCCTTCATACCAATGATCTCGATGTTCTCGCCAACTTTGACGATACCACGCTCGATACGACCCGTGGCCACGGTACCGCGACCCTTAATGCCGAAGACGTCTTCCACTGGCATCAGGAACGGCTTGTCGGTCGCGCGAGGAGGCGTGGGGATGTAGGAGTCCACCGCATCCATCAGCTCCCAGATGCACTTGGCTGCCTCGTCGTTGCGCGAGAGGTCGCCTTTGCTCTCCAGGGCTTTGAGCGCTGAACCGCGGATGATAGGAACATCGTCGCCAGGGAACTGGTACTTCGAGAGCAACTCCCGAACTTCCAGCTCGACCAGCTCGAGCAGCTCCTCGTCTTCCATCATGTCGACTTTGTTGAGGAAGACCACCATCGCGGGAACCTCAACCTGCTGCGCCAGCAGGACGTGCTCGCGCGTCTGAGGCATAGGACCATCAGGAGCACTCACGACCAGGATCGCGCCGTCCATCTGCGCGGCACCGGTGATCATGTTCTTGATGTAGTCAGCGTGACCGGGGCAGTCCACGTGAGCGTAGTGGCGCTTCTCGGTCTGGTACTCCAGGTGCGCGATTGAGATGGTAATACCACGCTCGCGCTCCTCGGGGGCCTTGTCGATCTGGTCGAAGGCCGTGTACTTAGCAAGCTGAGCGGAGGCCAGGGTATGGGTGATGGCCGCGGTCAGGGTCGTCTTGCCGTGGTCGATGTGACCAATTGTACCCACGTTAACGTGAGGTTTTGTACGCTCGAACTTCTGCTTTGCCATTTCCTAAATGAGGCTCCTTTGCAATCCTCTTGCGATCAGATAGCAATGGGTGTAAACATGCAGCAGCCGCCCCCTGATATTTGATCGCATTCCTTGGAAAATATCTTCCTATTTATTCTACCAACGGGAAGGGAATGGTTGATCAATTCAGAAGACGGCAGCAAAAGCTTTTAGTACGTCACGCGGAATCTTATAAAGATGAAAGCGCTGCGGAAGTGCCCGGCGGTTTCATCTAGAAACCACGGAGCCCGTGATGGGATTTGAACCCATGGCCTCATTCTTACCAAGAATGTGCGCTACCCCTGCGCCACACGGGCTAGACAGACCAGGAGAGGTCTGACTTGGTGGGCAGTGGAGGATTCGAACCTCCGAAGCTTTCGCAACTGATTTACAGTCAGTCCCAGTTGGCCACTTTGGTAACTGCCCAGGTGGTGTCGCTCTCTATTAGGAATTATCCCTAGAAATCACACCGTTTTGTCGCCGTCATTCTGAACCGGTCGACGTGACGTATTATAGCCGACCCTCATAGCGATGTCAAGCACTTTTTTATCAGTTCTACCAAGATTTAAAAAATTCGTTATGAGGCCGGAGTTATAAACAAAGTAGGGGAGAATACCGCCACGAAAAAAGAGAAGAGTGGGTGTGAAAGCACGCTCAGCGCTACTTGCAATAAGGTCACCTCTTCCTCTTATAGCGAACGTTCTTCGATCTATGTAGGAAGAACGGGTGAGAGGAGGGACATACACGACCCGGCCTATCTCTGGCTCCTTTTGGAGCCAATGTGTGTCAGGAAAGGGAGAGAATGAGCACAAAAACGTAAGGAATTTGTAAAGTATTTCTAAGCAAATTTTAAAAAATAAGAGGCAAAAGCATTGCTTCTTGCTCAATTTGCTGGTATAATTCCCAACGTTGGAGAAAATTCTTTTATTCCTTCCGCAGTTATCCTTAGTCATCCACTAACCAGTAGTAACACAGCCGGTTAGTTCGTCGTTGGCTGGTTTCGACTGGCATTATGACTTGGAATTATGAGGTAAAGTGCTATGGCAACGAATTGTGACTTCAGTCGTTCTTCCTTTCTCATGGAACAGTATCAAAAGGAAATGGAACTCATAGCTCTTGCCCTGCAAGAAGAGAGTCAGGACGAACGCGAGGAGCGCTTAGGTCTTGTAGCACGTTCCTGGTCCCTCACCGCTGCCTGCTTTCAGAGCCAGCTGGAGCCCAATGAAGCAGTAACGTTTGCACCCGTCGCTTTAGCCCGCCCATAGTACTTCTGATCCGAAAACCCTGAGCGCGAGGCGCTAGACACGCCAGTGAAGGCTTGTCCCCGAATGGGGATGGGTTTCGGAATAAGATTTTATCATTGTTTGTCGAGAATGTTCGTTTAGCTAGAAAAAGTACAAGTAGAATAAGCTATGCCCCATCCACCTGACCTTGCACCGGAAGAGTTGACCTATCAAACGCCTGTGCAGTTTGGCATGGTCTATTGGGTGAACTTTGGTTATCCCTCGCTGCCTCCCGGCATTGAGGAGAAGCGTATTCTCGATTGGCATCCCGCACTTGTGGTATCCGCTGAACCTTTTTGTCGTCACGCCGGGGCGATCAACGTTGTTGCCTTGACTTCATATCGTGGCAAGTTGCGCCCCTACCACCATCTTCTTCTCAAGCGTGACTATCCCCTCCTTGATACCGATAGCCTGGTGAAGACTGAGCTGATGTATCCTGTCTTGCGCAGTCTCATGGCGGACCAGTATGCCATCTGCCGTCTGCATGACGCCGATATGCGTGCCATTATGGCCAAGGTCGCCAATAGCCTGGCAATTACCTACTACTATTCGCTCCATTAACTCGTGCCTCCTCTTCGTTTACTCATTACTCCTAAGTATGTTTTATAGCGTGACACCTCGCGCCTGCGGCGCTCGTCTGGTAGGTGGTGTGGTGCCCCTGGGCAGCCTGCGGTTGCCCAGGGGCACCACACCACCTACCAGACCTCTTTACAGACCTTCTCTTGCTGACGTATACCTTATATAGAGCATAGAACAAAGCGCCAAGCCGAGCCATATGAACGCTCTAAAGCTTGAACTGTATGGGAGCAGAGCCGATCATGTCACTATATCAGAGCCAGCTGCGTCTCTTGCCCTCTGTGGATGAATTGTTGCACACGCAGAGTGGGCAGGACCTGGTCGCACGCTATTCACATCCCCTGGCCGTCCAGGCTATTCGTGAGAGTATCACCCTGGCACGCCAGTCGATTCTACGTGGGGAGGACTGTCCCACACACACAACTTTGCTTGCGCAGGCCACGCACTACCTCCAGGAGCGAGAGCTACCGCACCTGCGTCCCCTGATCAATGCGACTGGCGTGATTATCAATACCAACCTTGGGCGCGCGCCAATGAGTGCCGCCTCTCTGGAGGCGGTACGCCAGATCGCAAGTGGCTACTCCAATTTAGAATACGATCTCTCTGCGGGAGAGCGTGGCTCGCGGCATAGCCACGTCAGCCAGCTCTTGAGAGAGATTACAGGGGCCGAGGCGGCGCTGGTCACCAATAACAATGCCGCGGCTGTCCTGCTGGGGCTGAGCGCCCTTGCCCAGGGGCGCGAGGTTATTATTTCTCGTGGGCAATTAGTGGAGATCGGTGGCGGCTTCCGCGTACCAGATGTAATGCGCCAGAGTGGCTGCCAACTGGTTGAGGTCGGCACGACTAATCGTACACGTATCACCGACTATAAGCACGCCATCAGCGGCGAGACAGCCTTGCTTCTCTCAGTACATCCAAGTAATTTCTTGATCAGCGGCTTTACCGAAGCGACTCCCGAGCATGAGCTGGTCTCCCTCGCCCATGAGCATAAACTCCTGGTCATGCACGACCTGGGAAGCGGCTGCCTCTTGCCGAGCGAGCGCTATGGCCTGGCGCACGAGCCAACTCCCCAGGAGAGCATCAAAGCGGGCGTCGACCTGGTCTGTTTCTCGGGCGATAAGCTGCTGGGTGGACCGCAGGCAGGCATCCTGGTGGGGAAGGCGAGCGTTATACAACGCCTGGCGAAGCACCCCCTGATGCGCGCCGTACGTATTGACAAGATGACCCTCGCCGCACTGGAGGCCACGCTCCAGCACTACCAGCGCGGCGAGGCTGAGCGCCACATCCCCATCTGGCGCATGATCGCGGCTCGCCCGGAGCAGTTAGGAGTTCGCGTCGATCACTGGATCAAGCAGCTCAAGGCCCAGGGCATCAACGCCCGGCGCCAGGCTGGGCAGTCAACGGTCGGTGGCGGCTCGCTCCCCACCGAGACCCTACCAACCGTCCTCCTGACCCTGGAACAGCGCCACTGCGCCAGGCCCCTGGAAGAGATAGCCAGCGACCTGCGCGCCCAGCGCCTGCCTGTCATCGCCCGCATCTCGCGCGATACCCTGCTCTTTGACCCGCGTACCGTCCTCGAAGAACAGGATCAGGCCCTCGTCCAGGCCATCCTAGTACAGGCTAATAAATAAATTTAATCACTTACCTCCTCCTCATTGCTCACATCAAATTCTCTAAAAGCGTCAAACATGGTTAAGATGTGTTTTACAGGATAAGACATTTAGCCCAATTTAGGGCATGTCTACTGAATTGCATCTCTTCTTTGGGGTACAATACAACCAGGGCGTGCATAGATATATTTTAAAGTAAAGATTTACTTCCTGGTGCATTACACATTTTAAAGAAACGCCTTGAGGTATGTATAAAGCCACCTGGGAAATATAGTGCTACCACTTTATGGGGGAAGGAGCCAGCTGGCATGAATTGGTTAAATCGCGGGAAGGCGGCACTATGCGTCTTATTGCTCGTGGGAATAGCTGCTGTGCTGGTACTAGGGATAACACAGGTCGCAAGCGCACAGATGACGGCTGGGGCGACGCAACATGCGCAGGGAAAAATTGTTAGTCTGACCGGATCCGAGAAAGATTTCCTCCTGCGTGTAAGTGATGGCCATGTGCTTCATTTTCGCTGTGGCACCAAGTGTAAGGCTTCACTGGCTCATATACGCAGGCATATTACCGAGAAAGCCACAACCGACGTCTACTATCAGGCTCTGCCAGGGCACCAGGGAGGAACGCAGCAGCTCCTGGCGCTTTATGTAGATTGAAGCTACCACCATGCAGATGGAAGGACAGCACACTAATTTGAGCCACAGCGCAAGGACAGAGGTAGGAAGAGGGTAGCCAGAGATGGATCGAGCAGATATCGTGATTGTCGGCAATGGCATTGCTGGCCTGACCGCCGCCGTAGAGGCGCGAAAGCACGCGCCAGAGAAGCAGATTGTAATGATCACCGAGCAAGTCCATCCGACGATCAACACGCCCGCGCTTAAGCAATACGCGACCGGGCGCCTGACGCGCGAGCAATTGCTGGCTTATCCCGTGGGGACCGAGCGGCAGGAGCATATCCGCATCGTTACCACGCGGGTAGAGGAGATCCATGCCAATAGCAAGTACCTTGCCCTGGCGGATAAACGTGCCTTTGGCTACGACAAGCTCTTGATTGCAACTGGTAGCTCCCCCCTCGGTCTGCCTGAGAACATGCCCGGGCGCCACTTCGATGGCGTTCTGACGCTCCACCGCTTACAGGATTATCTCGATCTGCGCAGACGCTTGCCAGAGGTGCGCGAGGCGGTCGTTGTTGGGGGAGGAGTGCACGCCATAGAAACCGTTATGGGGCTTCTCTACTGGGGGATTCGTGTCCACTGGCTCATTCGCGGCTCCACGTTTATGGGGCGCACCCTGGACCAGGAGGCCTCGGACCTTATTTTGGAAGGCATGCGGCGCTCTGGTGCCTCGGTGCATACCGAGACCGAGGTCATTGGTGTTGTGGGTCGTGTGGGAGCAGTTGTAGGAGTGATTACCAATCAGCAGCAGATGCTCTCCTGCCAGATGGTCCTTATCTGTACGGGCACAAAGCCTGCGGAGACACTGGCCAGGCGCAGCACCATCCCGATTGAATTTCAGAATGGGATTGTTGTAGACGATATTATGCAAACCAATGTGGCAAATATCTTCGCGGCAGGCGATGTCGCCGCACTCCCCAATCCTCAAACGGGCCAGCATGCTCCCCGGGCGCAATGGTACGCGGCAGTGCTCCAGGGTCGCCTGGCAGGGGCGATGTTAGCGGGACACGAAGACCTGGCAAAACAGCCGCTCGGCATCGCCTGGCATGCCACGCATGTCGGCGATCTCTCCATGCTAACTGTTGGTGACCCATTGGCCAAAGGCAGCGGCATAGAGATCCTCAAAGATAAGAGTCAGGGCGGCTATCGCAGGCTTGCCATCGCAGGCGAAAGGCTCGTTGGCTACCTCTCGCTGGGTCAGAGTCAGCCAGATAGCCTGGCCGTCAAACGCATCATTGAGGAGGGCCATCCCGTTCAAGACATCACACGCACGCTTTTGAAGGGCAACTTTGACGCCAGACGCTACCTCTCACAGGTAGAAACCAAGACAGCCCGCAGTATGCTTACCAGCAAACAGCCGCTCGTCAAGGCGAGAAAACAAGAAGCCATCAGCATGCCGCAACCGGGGCAGAGTGGTCCACTGATTCCGCCAGCGCGCACAACGGGTCCCTTACAACGGATCCAGCCCGTCGCCAGAGATAAAGCGCGAGAAACCAGTCCTCTCGCGCCACTAGCAAGAGGAGAGCAGAACCCACGCATATCTGGCCAGGCGATGCAAAAAAATACGGGCGAGGTAGCGCCCGTAGTGATCTCCCAGCATGGAACGCGGTCAACACGCCCCGGGCAAACGCCAGGTGCTCACAAGTATACCCAGACCCCCGATCCCTCATCATGGCTGGTAGGTCATGGTCAGAGCGAGATTGATCCCTTCCGCGGCAATCTGCCAGCCCTGCCTCCCTCATTGGTTGGCCTGCCTGAGGAGATCAATGCCTTCAGTGGCAACCTGCCTCAATCACGCCCATCTATAGTCTGGGAAGAAGAGCTAGATGCCTTCAGTGGCAAACTTCCCAGCCTGGAAACTTCGTCGTCTGCACAGAAGGATAGCAGAAAGGCCAAAGAAGAAAACCTTCAGCAGGGGGAGCCCCCCGGAATCCAGCCCCCCTGTTAGGAATTACGCAGAGTAGATTACCCAGTCTTCGTTCCCATGTAGAGGGAAATAAACAGCCAAAAACGCCGGAGACGAAGCATTCAAGTGGACAAACAGGCGCTACACGTACACTCTGGTCATATGCGAAATCAGATAACCACAAGAAGGGACGGTAACGGTTGAGTAAGATCTTTAAGCAAGAGCCAGTCCTACTCCATAAGACAGGGCCACAAGTCATGCAAGAGATTAATGCCTGCATCGGCTGCAATGAGTGTCTCCTCGCCTGCCCCGCGCTGGCTGAGCCCATCACCATAGATCGCTTAAACCACGAGACCGTAGCGGGAGCCATCTCGCCTGCCGTCGCCCGCTTTGCCAGGACATGCTACCAGTGTGGAGCCTGCGTCTCACCCTGTCCGGTGGGATTGCATCGTGACGCAATGATGATGTGGCTCAAAGTGCGGCTAATACGCGACGATTGGAGAGGTTAGAACCTATGCGTATGCCGATGCAATCAAACAAGCCAGGGGCACATGGCTATCCCTTGCTTTTCTTCTATATGAACAGTTCATGGGTGGGCAGTTTCTTTTTCGCGCTTTTTGTGCTGGGTGGTGGCCTCGGACTTTACCTCTGGTGGGAGCGCTACAGCACAGATAGCTCTCCTGACAGCCTTCTGGGCTATGCCTTTGCCTTCGGTGGCATCGCCTGTTTTCTGCTTGCTGCCATTAGCTATAGCCTGACGCGCCGGACACGCCGCAAAGCTATAGGAAAGCTTAACGCGGCCCTCAACTGGCATATCGGCTTTGGCCTGATGGGGTTGGGGCTCCTTATCCTGCATAGCTTCGGCAATTTTAATCCTCGCTCGGGTACATATGCCTTATACGGCATGCTCGCCCTGGTCATGTGTGGCATAGTCGGCAAAGTCCTGGATCGCATCATTCCCCGGCTCATTGCGCGCGAGGTACGCAATGCCCTAACAGATTCAGGCGAGGATAGAATCGAGAGAATCTCACAGAAACTACAAGCCCTGACGAAAGAGCGCGATCCCAGGCAGCAGGCTCGCAAGAGTCCGGACAACCTCAGCCTGTCCGGGCTGCTCTTTGGCGAGGGCCGTCCAGGAGAAAGCATGCATGGCGCGCCTGTAGGGGCTATTCGCGAGCGCTCGCTTGCAGGAGTATCGCTTCCTCCCTCGTGGGACCTGGCATATATCACCCTCGAAGAGACGCCACACGAGTTACAACCACGCTCAGGCGCAACAGAACAACACGCACCCAACCTTAAGAGACAGATGCGCGAGTTACAAGTTGTGCAACTGGCACTACAAAAAGAGCAGTTCTACCGCTATGTGTTGCGCTACTGGCGGGCGTTCCATATCTTCCTGGCCCTGGTCACGCTAGGTCTGACGACCTGGCACATCGTCTACGCCTTGCAGCTCCTCATTCCAACCTGGATGGGACATTAATAAGAAGATATGAAAATTTGTGGCGCGGGCGAATGCCCACACCACAAATTTTCATATCTTCTTACCTTTTCCATAAACGAAGTGGCGAGTTGGAACGTATTATATAGAAGGGAATTGCTGGAGCTGCCCAGATGGAAAAACAGCAGGTGCGCCAAGAAGGAGAGCAAGGCATGATGCAACAACAAGGCAGTTACCGGGAGCAGGCAAAAAAGCACGCCGTACGCCTATTACGCCATCCCAAACGGTTTGAGATCCTTTTCCACTTCGTAAAAACAGGGAAGCTGATCAAGCGCCTGATGGCAGATAGGCGCGTGCCAGTGTTCCGCAAATTCGCGTTTGGTGGGGCCGTGGCGCTCCTGCTTGCGCTCCTCCTCATCCCCGACGCGGAGGTCATCCTGGCGGGAACTATCCTGCCAGTCATTGGCAATATCCTGGGCGTTCCCCTGGACGCCGGGCTGGACTGGGGTGTCTTCGCCCTCTTCGCGACAAATATGCTGCGCTTCTTTCCCCAAGAACGCGTCTCTGAGCACTATGAAGACATCTTCCACGGAGGCCGACACCAATATATCGAGAGTGATATCTAATATGTGCCGACACTACTAAAGTACGCGTCTACATATATTAGCGCAGTATCTCGTACCATTATATGTAGACGCGTACTTTAGTAGCATCGGCCTCTCCAGTGAAACGCCAGCGTTTCACGTGAAACACTGCCATTCGGCCTTACCGGCTAGAAATCTCTAAAGCGACGACCGATGCCCCAGACAGAGGCAACACCGACCAGCGGAAAGAGAATTGAGCATAAAAGCACATAGAGCGAGAGCGCGCTCTGCGTGCTAGCAACGGTCCCGTCGTAGTGGGAGCGATTAGCCTGGCTCAGGCGATCAACTGCATTACTGAAGGTGTTAAAAGTATCGTTGGACTGGCCAGTGCTCAGCATTTCAGCGTCCGCGATACGCTGGTCATCGTTCTGATCTTTGGCTGTAGTACGAATCCGCGTATCGATATCGGTGTAGCTCTTCCAGTATTGGCTCATATCGGCCAGAGGCTGGTCCTCCTCGGGCCAGGTACGATTCTGCTGAGCGTGACTGATCAACGTATTCACCTGGCGGATGTTCAGCTCCCAATCGTTCTGCCAGTGCCGTACCTGCTCCTGGTCGTTGAATTTAAGCGAGATCAGCCAGCGCGACTCATCGCCGTTGGCCACTGTGCCGTAACGCTTCAACTGTGCGGCATAGTAGACGCTGTCATAATCATCCTTCACGGCCTGACCAAAGGAGCCGTGCTGGCCCATCATGGTACCAAAGAGCGAGAGCAGGCTCGCACTCAAGACCAGGCCCACCAGGAAAGCCGGTGCCAGACCAGGATTAAACACACGATGCGTCGTCACGGCCATATAGATCGAACCACAAAGCAAGAGCAACGTGAGCAGGCCACACAGTAGCACCAGAAGGGCAAAGGTTCCACTCAAAAAATTCTGCGTATCCGCATAGGCTTGATCCAGGTGGCTCTTATTGATGTTATTCAGACAAGTGATATTATCCTCGATACTGCCCGTAGCCCACTGCGACGCGAGAACACTGTCACCCTGGCTCGGCAGCATACAGGTGGGTGGGTTCGTCTCGGGAAAGATGATATGCCCATCGCTATCTTGCGGTAACTGCCAACCAATCTTCGTATGCAGCACCTGGCTGGCATCCAGGTACGCCTTCCAAGCATTTTGCAGGTGTGGATCACTGGTATTACCTTTATCTTTCGCCTGGATGTACTCGGTACGCATGCGCTCGATGGCAGCCATATACTCTTGTGAGCCTGCCATGATCCGCTCAATCGCGGTGCGCTCGCCCGGATAGGTTACATTATGCGCCGCCAGGTAGAGCTGCTGGTTGAAAAGCAGCGTCTCGGAACTGATGGTCTGATCATCACAGTCATGTACTGTCAAGGAGTAGGTCGTACGTGGCTGTTCTGGCAGGACACAGCTCGCATACTGCGTCAGCTCAGCGGTCACCAGGTAGTCGGCGGCCTTGGCATCGATATCTTCAATATACTGTGACATGGATTGTGCGGCATCTACGCTCGGCACGCTTCCATTGGCAATAGTCATTAGATCATCGGAGGAGCGTGAAATTGCCTGTGCCAAAACAAGAGCCAGGATGACAGCCAGTAATAACAGGCAACTGGCAAGGGTCGAAAACTTTCCTTTGTATGTGCCACCCAGCCATTGCCAGAAACGCACCCAGTCTACGCCCAGGAAGCGGCTACTGGCTGGCGCAGGTACCGCCTTTGAATAGGGGGCCATTGTCTGCCCCACATACTTAGCCATGATCTATTTTTCCTTCAAGTATGGGCCTCATGTTCGACCCATACACGTTCTCCTATAGAGCATTTCCCAATTGCGTAAAGCAAAAGTCTACTTGAGCTTAGAGGTGCGTCCAGTGTTGATAGCCAGCGTCTTACGCGCCACGGCATCGACATGAGGATTGAGGCGAATCGTACCCTTATCGTCGCGCAAAACCAGGTTGGAGAGCAGATGCGTGATCTTTTCGTTGCCGCTCTGCTCGCTCATAAGCAAGGCCTCGCCCAGCAGTTTGGTCGCACGCACGACATCGCCAGCGACCAGCGCGGCCTGACCCTGCTTGATCGTATCGGAAAGCTCTTCTTCGTGTGTATAGTGGGCGATATGCTCCTCGACCTGGGCCGCCAGATTAAGATCCTCGGTCCACTCGACAAAGACCCAGCCATCCTGAGTACTCTTCTGCACCTGCTCGGTCCCACCACCAACCAGGTAGCGAACGCTGGGGCGCACCATCAAGAAAGCCTGGCCGGGATCATGCACAGGAATCTCCAGATTGAGCAGATAATCGCGCTGCTCGCCCATCGAGAGAGAGCCAAGCGAGGCATGCACCTGGCGTGGATTAGTGCCATCGCCCTCAAGCTGGCATTCAGCCAGGGAAGGATAGACCTGCTGCATACGCGTGATCTTCACGCCAGCAGGCGACCACAGGTCAAGCGTGGCATGCGTGATCGCGGTCCGGCGCATCTCGTTAAAGGCCAGGGTAAAAGCCGGAATAATCTGCTGGGGCTGGGGGATAATGTCCGCGCTACCATGGGTGCTATCGGCCATATGGCGCAACTCGTTGGCATCCCAATCCGTACCCACGCCCCAGGCGCTGATGCTGATATTCGCCGCGCGACAGCGCTCCACCGCCTCATTGAGACGGAAGCGCGTCTCACCCTCGTTACGACCATCAGTCAAGAACAATACCTTGCGCGCCCGCGACTGATCGCGTCCCAGATGCTCAACAATCATATTGAGCGCGGTACTCATGCGTGTTCCATTCGTCGCGGTGATACGCTGGATGGCGGCGATGGCGCTGCGCTTGTTGGCATTCGTCCCCATGGCAGGGCCAAAGAGCAGACGCGAGACGTCATTAAAGGAGACCAGCATAAATTGCATCGTCTCGTCGAGGGCCTGCACGACCTGGATCGCGCCTTCGCGCGCGGCCTGCATCTTCGCTCCATGCATCGAGGCTGACTGGTCGATAGCCAGGACTAGCGAGAGGGGAGCGGGCGTAAACTGAGCATTATCGTCGACGTGCAGGGAGATAACAGCCTGTATTGTATTCTGGCCCACTTGCAGGTAGGGGTTTTGATATGCACGTAAGCTAAACATAGCGGATGTCCTTCTCTTCTTTCGTTGCGTCTCTTACCACCAACGCCAGGGCGCAACCTGGAGACGATACTTCACAACCTGCTCACGGTCGGCGGGATGTGAGGCGCGGCGCAGGTATTCTTTATAGCTGTGCTCAGCAACACTTCCCAGGGAGCGCGGCGAGCAATCACTGACGCCGGGAAGACTGGCACCTTTCGCGAGTGCGCCACGCTTCGCCAGTTCCCAGGCCGTACGATAGACGTGTCCCCGAACCAGAAAGTAGCGCGAGTCCTCGGTGCGCCCCTCCAGGGCAGTCACAACGGTCGTGGCCTTCTGCACATTCTTCTCATCTACAGGCTGCATATGCTGGATGTAGATGTTGATAAGCAAGAGCTGGGACTCGATATAGCGGGCCGCAGCCTCGTTCACTCCACCCAGAAGCGTCGCGGCATCACTCCAGCGCTGTAATTTCATCAGTGAGTCGGTTGCGCCGAGGACCGCCTCGGTATTGGCAGGATCAGCCTTCAACACAGCACTATAGAGATCAACTGCCTCCTGGTGCTGCTGCAAGCGATTGTTTACGCGCGCCAGGGCCAGTTGAGGCGGTAGCTCGCCGGGCAGTTCGGCAAGCAATTCGCGATACTGGGCAGCGGCCTCGTTATACCGTTCCTGAGCCTCCAGCAGGCGCCCGGTATACCAGGAGACCTTCCAGTGACTGGGGGAGAGGCGCTGGGCCAGTGTGACTTCGGAGAGTGCCAGGCTATACTCGCCCTGGTCGATATACACCTCGGCCAGGCGTAAATGAGCATCGAGGCTGCGCTGGTTGTTGCGCGTGGCCTGATTGTAGAAACCCCGTGCGCCGATATAGTTGCCAGCCCGTAACGCCTGGTCACCATAACGCAGTGTATCAATCACGGGGTCACGCTCATCGAGGGCAGCTTCGCCACGAAACCCGAGCTTACCTGTCGTCGTCAGAATGCCGGGAGCGAAGAGTTTAGAGGCAATAGGCTCGCTGGCCTTGCCACCTACAATCTGGCGCAAGACGCCGCGCAACTGGTCTGCCAGTTCATCGGCACTCTGGAAACGCTGCTCTGGCTTGCTGTGCGTTCCCTTGACAAGCAAGCGATAGAGCGCAGGGTAGTCGCGAAAGATGCGATAGTTTTCAACAATGGGCATGCCAAACATGGGATTGGCCAGGTCCATCAAGGAGACCAGGTAGGCCAGCGTGCGACAGATAGAGTAGAGATCGGTCTGGGACGAAGGGTGCTTGACCGCCTCGGGGGCATAGAAGCCATGCGTGCCATACACATCCTTCGGCCGTGGCTCATACTTAATAACCGTACCCATATCGATCAATTTCACGATCTGGTTACCATCTTTTAATAGCTCGACCATCATGTTCTGGGGCTTAAAATCGCAATAGACCAGGTCCAGCTTCGCCAGGTAGGTAAAGGCGGGGAGGATGTCCAGAATATAGCCAATGGCCTCGGCCACAGGTAGAGGCTTGCCACGCGCCAGCAACAAGTCTTCCAGCGTCTGGCCATGGACATACTCCATGACGATATAGCCCTTGCGATTCATCGTGATGAAATCATAGATCGACACGATATTCGCATGCTTGATCGCGGCCAGGAACTCGCGCTCCTTGACGCTCTGCTCCACCATATCCGGATCGTCTTCGCTCAGCAGAGCTTTGATCACGACCTGGCGCTTCAGCACAGTATCCTCAGCCAGGAAGACCGCTCCCATTCCGCCCGCGCCAATCTCTTTGACAATTTTATACTTTGAGTTAAGGACCTGGCCCACACTCAGGCGCGAGAGCGGATCGGTCTGAGGAGCGCTCACCATGCTGGCAAGGGTCGCTGGTGCAGACACTGGGTCAGGAAAGTGGTAGCCACAGCCATTGCAGAAACGAGCGTTGCCCTTATACGCCTTATGGCAACGAGGGCACAGGTTGCTCGTCTGGGTGGTAGTACTGGAGACAGGTCGAGAGGTGCTAGCTAACAAGACGCCACTCACAACTAGTCCGCAGTTTTCACAGACATCATCACCAGGCTGGAGTGCAGACTTACAATTTGGACAAATCGTAGGGGTTACAGTTGCCACAGGCGCTGAATGCACCGACGCGGCTGTGGGCTGAGAAGTTGTGGCCAGGCGTGGCGCAACCGTAATCTGCGTGAGAATCGCACCACAATTCTCGCAGACATCATCGCTCATAGACACCGTTTGCCGACAACTGGGGCAGGTTCGCATATGATTTCCTTCTAAAAATCAGCGTTACCTTCTTCTTCTTGGAAGAGCAAAAAATAGCGACATCAATATCAGATGTGACTACAAAGAGTATTACCTCAAGAGTCACATCCTACCTGGATAAACGCGAGGCCAGAAAAAATATCAAAAGGAGATCAGGGTGTGTGATGGGAGGTGGGAGGCTGGCTTTGCCAGCCTCCCACCTCCCATCACACACCCTGACCCAGTGAGCCACGCAGTGGCGAGAAGTCCTGTATATGTAGACGCGTGCTTTAGCAGCGTCATTCGGGGTGAGAGGAAGAAGCTGGATTGGCAATACCACGAAAGTAGATCAAGCTGACATACTCCACAAGCTCCTCTGGCTTTATCGCCTCGCTGAGCAGCAAACGTTTAAAAGAATACGAGGCGAGCATACTGGTAAAGGTGTGGAGCACGATGGGATTGGGAAGCGAGGGATCAAACTCGCCACTGGCCTTCCCCTCTTCGATAAGTCCCATAAGTATGGACGCGAGCTGATCAAACATTGAGCGATGATGTTCTTTGAGAATAGAGCGTAGCTCAACGGCGCCAAAGAGTGCATAGAGCAGGCGCCCCCTCTGGCCACGCAGGCTCATAAAGACTGACTTGAGAATCATTTCCAGGCGCACCTGAGCCGAACCAGGAGTAGCAACAATACGCTGCAACATCTGAATGATGCCCTGGAGCTGCTCCTCCAGAATGGCCAGAACCAGGTCCTCTTTACGAGCGAAGTGGAGGTAGAGCGTGCCTTTAGCGATACCTACACGAGCAGCGATTTCATCCATTGATAATTCATAGTAATCCTTTTCCAGCAAAACTTCTTCGGTTGCTTGGAGTATAAGTGCTTTACGCTGCTGACGCTGACGTTCTTTAAGCGAGAGCGCAGGTATAGGCTCATGCATGTGGCTCCCTCCAGTGTAGAGCAAAAATGAAGCATGAAAGCAGTACCCCTATTATTCATGGGGGCTGATCGTACGTAATGTAGCGGTCTATACAAAGACGTACTTCAATATTACATTTCACGCCGTTGTGAAGATAAGGGCTATAGATGAGAAAGCTCCCTAAATGGATGGCTAGTGCGATGGGTAGGAGAACTGGCTCACCAGGTATGGGAAACCAGTTCTCCGGTGTGCCCCTATCTCTCGATAGGGGCACGAGCTTTGGCGCTATAAGGTTAGTAGGTATGGCCCTCAGAGAAAGAGTTTCGTGAATCCAATGCGCTGTTGGCCGTCTCTTCCTGCTCACCTGGAGGCAGCATCTCATGCACATGACTCAGGCGCTGCTCAATCTCACGAGCATGCTGATTGAGTACCTGGAGATGCTCTGAAAGCTGGTAGACCTGCGCCTGAAGCATATGGACTTCCTGGCGCAGAGCAAAGACCGGGAAAGAGACATTGAGATACTCACCTGACTGCGCACCCGCGAAATCAGTAGCAGGATCGGTATACGCGGCCCTGGGCGTTGGATAGGGATGCGAAGCGCTCAGATCGCCTGTCTGCGCGTCCTGGTAGACCGTAGGCGCATCTGCGACCGAAGCAGCTTCTTGCTGCTGCGGCGTTGCCGCTGGCGCTGGAGTCGCAGGCTGCTCCGCGACGGGTGCGGGAACAGGTGTAGTTGCCCCCGTCTCCTGACCGGCGCCGCGTGCCAGGAGAAAAGCTCCCACAACCGCCAGCACGGCGACGACGATCAGGCCTCCAATAATTAACATGCGAACTTCCTTTCCAGGTTATAAGTGCCTATACGGAAACCTGAGCGCGGAGCGCTAGCCACGACAGTGGCGTTGGTTTCCGCATAAGAAGGCAGGGACACCTTAGTGCAGGTGGATCTTGACCTCGGCGCTCAGGCCAGGAACCAGGTTATGCCCACCATTGGTGTCAAGGGTAACGACCACGGGAACACGCTGACCAACCTTGGTGAAGTTGCCGCTGGACATATCCGTCGAGGGCAACAGGGAGAACTGGCCCGCGGTCGCCTGAACGATGTGATCAATATGGCCGGTGAACGAATCGCCATTGTAGGCATCGACGGTGATGTCCACATCCTGACCATTTTTGATGTTGTTGAGCTGGCCCTCGTCGACATAAGCCACAACATTTAGCTTGCTCAGATCAACCACCTGAGCCAGTGACGCACCCGGGGTGACGCTCTGACCGACGACTCCGCTCTCCTGCACAATTGTACCATCAATAGGGCTAGTCAGATTCACGGTTACCTTCTGACCGGTCTGAGAGAGGGTCGAGATAGTGCCAACGGTTTCTCCGGCGGTCACTTTATCGCCCTGCTTAACGCTCATGTCAACCAGCTGACCCGCCTGGGGGCTGCTGATATTGAGAATCTGCCCGTTGATCTGCGCATCATCGGTAGAGTAGAAGTAGTAGCTATTGTAGACCCAGTAACCTGCGGCGCCCGCGATAGCCAGGAGCGCAACGAAAACAAGAACGGGAACAAGAATGAGACGACGCACGTGCGTATCCTCCTTAGGTATATAAATGCTGATGAATAAATGTGCTGTTTTGTGCTAAAGAACAAGTGTATGAGATTAAACGGCGAGTGAAGCCTCTTCGCGAGCTTTTTCAGCCTCAGCGCGCTCCTCCTCGCTCATTGAAGCCTCTTCTTGAGCGGTCTTTTTCTTCTTCGCGCCACTGACGAAGAGTGTCGCGATGATAGCTATGATTCCCAGATAGAAGCTCAAACGGAAACCATCCTGCATAGCAAGCATGTAAGACTGCCTTTGCAGCAAACCACCGATCGTTTTCAGCGCATAGGCATAAGCCGCGGTTGCCGAGAGGCCCTTGCCCATCAAAGCACCCTGGAGCATCACAACCAGCTTCCCAAGTGGAGAGGTTGCTGTGACACGCTCGGCGAGGTGAGCATAATGGATTTTATTCTGACTCTGCACCATTGTTGCCAGAATAGCAATTGTGAGCGAACTACCAACGAAGCGAAGTGTCGTGCTCACCGAAGATGCCTGCGAGAGACGGCGTGGCTCAATATTGGATAGGGCCGAAACCATGAGCGGCTGCATACACAGCCCGATACCGCAACTGCGCAGGATTAGCAGCCATTGGAACTGACCAATAGGAATATAGAGATCCAGCAGTGAATACAACCAGAGAGCGATGCTCATAATGACCAGGCCTGGAATAACAATCGCACGCACACCAAATTTATCTACCAGGCGTCCTCCGAGAAGCATCGTGATCATCGAGGCAAAGGCCTGTGGCAAGAGAACCAGGCCCGCATTAAATGCGCTCAAACCCCGTAGGTTCTCCAGGTAGACCGGGACCAGGAAGAGGCCACCATACAGCGAGAAGGTTACCAACAAGCTAGCGATGCTACTGGTGGTAAACGAACGATCTGCGAATACAGTCAGATCAAGCAGAGGGTGACGCCCCTGGCGAGCGGCACTGAGCTCGACATAAATGAAGAGGATCAGTAGCAGTGCGCCTCCAGCCAGCGATCCAAGCACAGGTCCCGAGAGCCAGCCATCAGTACTGGCGTCGGAGAGGCCATACAACAGGAGGCCCAGGCCAATCGCCGAGAGAAGGAAACCAGGAATGTCAAAGGTTTTGTTACGAATGATCTCTCCCTCACGCAGGAAGAAGAAAGCCATCAGTAGACCCACAACACCAATAGGCAAGTTAATGTAGAAGATCAATTGCCAGTTGATGTAGGTGACGATATAGCCGCCAATTGTCGGCCCAATCGCCGGGGCGATTAGAATCGGCACACCGAAGGCACCCATGACGGTACCGCGCTCCTGAGGAGGAAACTCGCGATAGAGCAGAGTAATCGCCAGCGGAGTCAGGAAGGCACCCGTTACCCCCTGAAAGATACGGAAGATGATCAGAACAGGTAAGCTCCAGGCGATGCCGCACAGAGCGGACCCCAATGTAAAGCCAACCAGGGACATGATATAAAAACGTTTAATACCAACACGGTCAGCAAGAAAGGCCGTCAGTGGAGTGGCCACACCTTGAGCAAGTGTATAGGCAGTCAATACCCATTGCACGCTGTTCAGGTCTGTTCCAAAGGCACTTTGTAAGCGCGGAATGGCGATATTGACGATGGTACTGTCCAGGATAGACATAAAGGTACCAAAAATCACCACACAAGCCACGATCCACTTATAAGGGAGACCTCCTTCCCGCCTTGCAGCCGGGGCAGGAACTTGCATTCGAGAACCTCCTTTGCGTTACCATTACAGCACTTCTAGCTCGCAGATATCACCGCAGATTCAACCTTGAAGCGATAGGTACAATGCTTATAGCGCTCATAGGTCACGCATAGCACAAGGTCTTCCCGAAAAGGGAACCTTGCACAATGATGGCAGGACATACGGTTATAGAGTTGTCATTCAGTTGGCAACGCTTAACCAGGTTAATCAGGGAAGTATCTCACGCCTCAGCCGTTTATAGATTGACCAAACAAGCTAAAACATGACCATCCGTCCCTTAGTTTGACTTAAGCTTAGAAGTTTGACTTTCTAGTCATAAATTTACCAGAACGTCATAGCATTTGTCAATAGGGATATATCGGCATTTTAAAAAATAGCCATAATTGCTTATGCGGCTTATCCAGGAGGATATGGAGATAGAGAGAGGGAGGATTTCTCAGCGTCTGCGACGCTTTATGGAATGAGGGTGTGTGATGGGAGGCTAGCGGAGCTAGCCTCCCATCACACACCCTCATTCCATAAAATAACAAAAACGCGGGTTCTTACCTGGTAAGGGAAAGATAGAGTTACACGACCAGGTAGAATCCGCGTTCTCTTGTGTACAAGCACGCCACAAAAAAGCGTGTGCCTGTCATAGGTGAATTTTATCGTTGTTGGTGGAGGGGCGGAACTTGTTCCCATCATTAAGGAAGACGGAGAGCTGCTCCTGGGCAGGTAGATGAATATGAATGATCATATCCAGCTTACTATCTCCATTGACATCCCTAAATTCCAGGGTGACAGGTGCCTTATCGCCTCCATCGCCAGCGATATAGATAGGTGCCACATAGCTTATCGACTTAGCGGGATCACCGGCAACCATCTCAAAGACCACCGCCTGGCGATTCAGGTTAATGGCAACGAAATGGCTGGGATGCGTCGTCGCGTCGGTTCCATGACCAACGACAGCATCGACTTGATAGGTACGAGGGTTCCCATAGTGCACATCGTCGGAAACTTGATGTGCCCACGCCAACGCCCAGGAACCAGTAATCCAGATGGCGAGCATAGCCAGCATACCAACACCCAGGGGAAGAAGCCAGTGAATGCGATGATGCGTAGCCGATGGACGTGAAGCGGCGTTCCTTTTTGGCTGACGTGGAGCATTCTTGGGAGGCTGGTAGGTGGTGGTGCGTGGAGCTTGACGAGGCAAATCATTGGTGGTTGCTGCCTGGCGGCGCTGCGGAACAGTCGTTGTGGGAAAACTTGCTGCCGTGGTTCGATTTACTTGAGAGGGTTGCTGACTTAAACGTACAACGCTGGTGTGAGGGCGTGAATCCTCAAGTATATCATCCACTGCATTAAATCTTGAACCTGTAGTATATCGACCTTCGATTCGTGTATTCCGTGGACTCGAATCATTCGTCGTCGAATACTCCAAAGAACTTGAGCGTATTTTCCTCCGCGGCATTTGATGGGACTCATCACCTGGCGGCATGACTCTACCTTTCTCGCTAGGGAAAGCAAGGGCGCTTCCGATAGAGAATCAAAGCAGCTCAATGAGAACTGTCTCGCTTGCTATATTACAACCGCCAATGTGTCATTGTCAAATAAATCGTGCCAATATGCTCGATGTTTCTTTTTTTAATGTCATTTTTATGCGGCTTTACTACAAGCGGAGGGTAATAAAGGGAGAGTGAGGGTCTTCGACCCTCACTCTCCCTTTATTACCCTCCGCTTGTTAGATTTTACTGAGACGCGCAAAGTCCATGCTGAGCTGTTTCTTGCCGACGCTCCCCTGGAACTGGACCTCCACATATTCAGTTGGCCCCTCCATCTCACTCTTTAGCACCAGCCCCTCGCCAAATTTATCGTGACGTACACGGTCGCCCGCTTTAAACTGCGGGTCCCGAGGCTTGGGGCTGGCAGGCTCGGTCTGCTTGCCAGCAGGCGGTACAGGTGGACGTGTATTGGATGTATTCCCTGGACGAGCCGAGGATGATGCGCCACGGCCAGCGAGACCAGGCCCACCTGTACGCTGCGGGGAGCCATAGCTCTCATTTCCTGTCTCTGGCAAGCGGCGTCCACCAGAACTAGAGCTATCACCACGCCCAAAGACACGCCCTCCCTCATCGCCATAAGGATCCTGGTTAAACTCATCTTCCCAGGAGGGGGCACGCCGACGATTGACCTGTACGCCACTATTATGACCGGCATCAACGGACGGCTTTGAGCGGCTGCCATCCTCGGCCCCCAGGCCGGGACGACTGAGCAGATGGAGAGGGATATCGCTCAAGAAGCGCGATGGCTCTGTATACTGGGTCTCGCCCCAGAGCGAGCGCCGGCGAGCACGAACCAGGTAGAGACGCTTCATGGCACGTGTAAAGCCAACGTATGCCAGGCGGCGTTCTTCCTCTAGCTCCTCTGGTGTATTAATGGAGCGCGAATGCGGTAGTGAACCCTCGTCCATACCCACGATAAACACCACGGGATATTCCAGACCCTTGGCGGCATGCAGAGTGATCAGCGTCACCGAGTCGTTCTGCTCTTCGTTGACAAGCGCACCATTCTCGCTCGTCTGTGCTGTGTCGGCCCCGCCTACCAGGGCCACATTCTCCAGAAACAACTCCAGCGCGACCGGCGTCTCAATCTCTGAATAATCCTCGGCCACGCGGCGCAATTCAAGGACGTTGGCCCAGCGATCAAGCTCCTCTTCGGCATTTGCACGCAACTCAGGTCCATAGCCCGTACGTTCAGCGATGCGATCCAGCAGTTCGGGAAGCGGGAGTTCTTCAACAGCGCTTTGCAGGCCCACGATTAGCTTGCTAAAGTTCTGGAGCGAGTTGCGGGCGGCGGTTCCCAGCGTTGTATGCTTCTCAACACGCTGAACAGCCTCATACAGCGAAATCCCCTGTTGCTTGGCCCATTTCTTCAGCTCGCCAATGGTCTTCGGCCCAATCTTGCGATTAGGCACATTCACGATCCGCTCAAAGCTCAGGTCATCATGCGGATTGGCCAGCAGGCGCAGGTAAGCGATCATATCCTTAATTTCTTTGCGCTCGTAGAACTTGCGGCTCCCGATGACCTTGTAGGGAATATTCATACGCAGGAACTGCTCTTCGAGGGCGCGCGACTGGGCATTTGTGCGATACATCACGGCGATATCGCC
The DNA here is from genome assembly GCF_016587415.1 of Ktedonobacter sp. SOSP1-85. Taxonomy (GTDB): domain Bacteria; phylum Chloroflexota; class Ktedonobacteria; order Ktedonobacterales; family Ktedonobacteraceae; genus Ktedonobacter. The sequence continues at coordinate 3,089,070 of NZ_BNJI01000001.1, forward strand.
GCGCCCCCCCACGTCTCCACGCGCCAGCAGGCGTATGATCTCATGCGCGGTAAACTGGCCTTCCATCTCTTCGTTAAAGGCCTCGTAGATGGTGATCTTCTCGCCCTGTCCCTGCGCGGTCCAGAGATTCTTCTGCTTACGCAGGCGATTCTGCTGTACGATCTCCTGGGCGGCATCCAGGATGTTCTGCGTCGAGCGATAGTTCTGCTCCAGCAAGATCACCTTTGTGTGCGGAAAGTCGCGCTCAAAGCGCACCACGTTCTCGGCACTGGCACCTCGCCAGGTATAAATCATCTGGTCATCATCGCCAACAACACATACGTTTCTCAGCCCCTCTTGCCGGTCGGCAGTCCCGCTGCCAAGCAAGCGAATGAGCTTATATTGTGGAAGGTTACAATCCTGGAACTCATCGACATGAATATACTGCCAATGGCGCTGATAGCGTTGCAGAATTTCTGGCTCGCGTCGCCAAAGCTGTTCCGTAAGCATCAGTAGATCGTCAAAATCGACGGAGTTGTTGGCGCGTAGCAAGCGCTGGTACACCTTATAAACGCGGGCGGCCACCTCTTCGCTATACTTGCGGGCCTGCTCCGCCATCTGGTCTGGACCAAGCATCTCGTTCTTTGCGCGCGATATCTGGCCGTGGATAGCGTTTGGACGATATAATTTCTCGTCCAGGTTTAGTTCTCTGATGGCCTGCTTCACCAGGGAAAGCTGATCGTCGGTATCCAGGATCACAAAAGATTTGTTCAGGCCCAGGGGCAGGAGCGCATCGGCCTCCATACGCAGCACGCGTGCGCAAATGGCATGGAAGGTGCCAATGCTCATGTCTTTCGACGCGCTCACCCCCACCAGTTTCTCCATACGTTCGCGCATCTCGCGCGCGGCCTTATTGGTAAAGGTCACGGCCAGAATATGCCAGGGAGAGACGTGTTCATGCTGGACCAGGTAGGCAATACGATGTGTAATGACACGCGTTTTGCCGCTACCAGGACCTGCGAGGATCAACACGGGTCCCTGTGTTGTGGTTACAGCCTGGCGCTGCGGTTCATTGAGTCCATCGAGTAAGTTTATCTGTTCCAACATCATCACGCTCCAGATCAGGCTTCAAGTCGTCAGCTATCTAGCTAGTCGGTCCATTAGTTCTATAGGTTTGTGTACCCTGCGAGAGGGCCGGGAGGAAGAAAGATATGATTTTTCCAGGTCTATTTCGGGGTCCAGGCTATTGTATCACAGTTGTGCTCGCAGGGGGACAGGCATGGTACTCAGGGGAAGACTACAGGAAGAGGCTGAGATGTATGGAGAAAGCTCCCCAGGGCTTCCATTTCAGGAGGCCAGGGGAGCAGCTTTAGGTGTACCTGGTGTAACAGAAGTGGAGACTAGCGAAAACTGACAACCGGCACGCTGGCGCTGATAATCGGCAAAAATGTGCCGTCCATGTTCATTAAGTTGAGCGTAGAGCTCATCCTCGCTTAGCCAGCAGGGGCGCCCCTCAATGTTATCGCGCAATTCGCCACCGGTTATCCGCGCCTGGAAGACAAAGCTCAGATTGCTCATGTTGGTCCAGCTATCACTTGTGAGCGTATAGCAACCAACCATATCACCAATTTCCAGGTGCAGGCCGGTCTCCTCCAGACCCTCGCGCTGCGCACCCCGTTGCGGCGTCTCACGCCAGTTCATAAAACCGCCGGGAAAAACTGTTCTCTGGCCGGGAAGCTGAACAACCAGGTAGCGTCCCTGCTCCTCAACCACGACTGCCGCGCTACAGAAGGGTGGCAGCTTCCCGCCCAGCAACCAGTTCAAGAGATTGAAGAAGATGCTAGTACAGCGCTTCAATAGATCGTATAGCATATTGCTTGTGGCCCTTTCCTTGCTCGATGATGTTACGCTCTCTTCTGAAAGCAATAATACGGTGCAAATGTCAAAGCCTTATCGTGTATCTGTCGCGAATTTGTCGCAATTCACAAGCGAGCAAGTGTGATACTATGAAAGCGATGAACAGTATGGCATGAGGGGGGGTATCTTCCTCCTTAAAGTTTTTGGCAGTAAGTAAAGGAGCAGAGGCTGTTGGCGACACATAATCTCGTTTTATCTCCTGAGGCGGCTGTAGACCTGCATATGCATACTACGTATAGCGACGGGCGCTGGCCTGCTGAACAGTTAATTAACTACCTGGTTGAGGAGAAATTTGACCTGGTTGCGGTCACTGATCATGACCGTGTCGATAAAGTGGCTGAAATTCAAGAGCTGGCGGCAAGCAAGGGGCTTCCTGTGTTGCCTGGAGTAGAGATCACCTGTAAGTGGAATGGGCACATGGCCCATATGCTCTGCTACGGTTTCGATCCGGCACAGAACGCAGTGCAAGAGGTTACAGAGAAGGTGGCGCGCCTGCAACTGGAGAACACGCACCAGGTGCATGATGCACTGGTAAGCAAGGGCTACACCTTTCCCCGCGAGGCCGAGGCCCTGGCAGAGCATGGTGGCAAACTTTTCCGTCCTTCGGATAACATTACCCTCCTCATAGAACATGGCTACGCGCCCGACCGTATGACTGGTCTGCGTATGATCGAACAGGCTGGCTTTGTCAGCATTATGGCGGATATGGCAGAGGCCGTTGAGGCAGCCCATAAGAGCAACGCGGTTTGCTTGATCGCCCATCCAGGACGCAAGGAGAGTGGCTTTACGTTCTATGACACTGAGCTGCTGGACCGCCTGCGCGCCGAGATTCCCTTAGATGGCATCGAGGTCTACCATCCCTACCATAGCCCTGAGACCGTCGCCATGTACGAAGAGTATGTGCGCAAGCACAATCTGCTACAGAGCACTGGCTCCGACTCCCACAGCCATCCCGCTCGCATGCCACGCAAGCACCGGGCAGAGGTCAGCCGGCGCCTGCTGGAGCGCCTGGGTGTGACCATCAACTCGTAAGCATAACACGTAAAAAGGTCACGATTCCTGGCATGCCGGGAACCGTGACCTTTTTCGTAAACACTAAATTCTTAGTGTTTACTTTTGAGGGATATACCAGTCATTACCACGGCGCGCGAGGCCGCCGGGATTTGTAAAGTTCCGAATGGGGTGGCCCTGCTCAAAGAGCTGCATGGTATCGTGCCAGATAGGCGCGGCACCATCAACACCAGTGACATTGAACATCGGCGAGTTATCGTTGTTACCAGACCACACGCCAACTGTGTAGTCGGTCGTCCAGCCAACGGTCCAGTTATCGCGGAAGTCGTTGGAGGTACCGGTTTTCACAGCCGCGGGACGAATGGGGCCGGGATTACCAGCGTAACACTGCGACTGCGAGGTCGAGTACAGGTAGAGCACGCTACACTTACCGAACTCGAAGGTACGCGAATTGTTATCGCTAAGCACATTTGCCATCAGGTATGCCAGTTGCGGGCTAATCACACGCTTGGCGTTCATATCGGGACGATACACCACCTTGCCCAGTGAGTCGCGCACCTCAGTAATCGCATGCGGCGTGACATGCTTACCACTATTGCCAAATGTGCTATAGGCCGAGACCATGTCCGTCAGATGAACGCTCAGCGAACCAAGCACCATCGTGTAGTTCGGCACACCTGCGTACGTTGTAATTCCCAGGTTAAGCGCCATCTGTAGCGCGGGATCAACCCCCGTCTGCATCAGCAGCTTGACGGCAGGAATATTGAACGAGTTCTGCAAGGCATAGCGATAGGTAATATTGCCGTGATACTTCATGTCGTAGTTCGTCGGCCGATAGGCTGGCAGTCCACAGCACATGTTAATCGTCAGCGGACCATCCTGTACATGATCGCCTGGACTGACGCCCTTATTAAAGGCAGTCGCATAGATGAAAGGCTTGAAGGATGAACCCGGCTGGCGTAAGCCCTGGCTGGCCACGTCAAAGGCTCCCGACTTGGGATCATTGGGATTAATGTTGCCTACCAGGGTCAATAGTGAGCCATCATGGGGGTTCATCACCACCACAGCCGAGTTAGACATATTATGAATTTTAGCATTCTCGGCGATATGCTTCTGCGCGATCTTCAGCACCTGGTTCTGCTTGGTCAGATCGAGCGCAGTCATGACCGTAAGTCCTGAACGTGAGAGGTCACCAGCCTTTACATGCAGCTTGTCCATCAACTCGCGCAGGGTATAGGCAGAGTAGTGCACAGCCAGGTCATTATGCACCTGCATTGGCTTAAGGAAATCCTCTTGCTCGGCCTCGGCAATCGCCTGTAGCTCCTGGGCGTGGGTGATATAGTTCTGCACATTCATATTATGCAGAACATCTTTCATACGGTTAAGCGCACGATCTTTATGCAGCCATGGATTATAATAATCGCCGTTCTGAGGGAGGCCAGCCAGCATAGCGGACTGTGCCAGGTCAAGCTGCTTGACCGCCGGCAAATTCGGCTTATCCTCCAGACCAAAGTAGATCTGTGCGGCAGCATCAGCCCCATAGGCTTGATCACCATAGTAGATCGTGTTGAGATACATAGTGATGATCTGCTCTTTAGTATAGTAGCGTGTTACGTCTGGTGCCAGCAAGATTTCTTGCAATTTACGGATAGCCGTCCGTTGCTGACCAAGGATCGTATTTTTGATCAACTGCTGCGTAATCGTACTGGCACCTGAGACCGTGTCATGAGCCGTGATGTCATCAAGTGCCGCGCGCACAATACCAGTGATATCATATCCTGGATTCGACCAGAAATACTGATCTTCAATGGCAATGGTCGCATGCATGAGCGTAGGCGAGAGCTGCGAATAGGGAACAGATGTTTGCACACCATCATCGATCATCTGATAGATCATCTGTCCCTGATCGTCATACATTTTCAGATTATCTTTAGGTAATATATCCGGCAGCGTCGTTACCTTACTCCCATAGAGCTGCTCAGTTGAATTATAGAGAGCCGTATACAGAGTAATAGAAGAGGCGGCAACAACCAGAAAAGCCATAAAAATGATGGCCAGCGGCATAAAGCCCCAGCGCGATCCTTTGCGCTCGGCTTCATTGAAGCGCGCATTACTCTCGCGCAACCCCTTGCGTTTAATATGGCGCTTGGTACGCCAACCTGGTGCCAGGGGAAGCAAATGCGCCACTGGATAGTAAACACCACGGGGCGCCTTGAGTGGGAGATTACTCAGGCGTTGCGCGGCGGCGGCCCTGGAATGTGTGGGCAGCTTCGCGGGAAGGATCACCCGCATTTTCGCGGTTTTGCCTGGATCATCATCGGCGTCTACGACCTGTGCATCCGCAGTAGCAACCAGACCTTTGCGCTCTTCACTACCTGGAGCTTGATCTTGAACGGATGCTTGGGTAGGCTCATTAGCCGCAGTCAGCGTAGAATGCAAAGCTTCTTGCGAGGTTGTCGCTGAAGCTTGCGCTCGCTCAGGGCGCTGCTGCTCATCCTGCATAATGCAACCTCTTTCTATTTATACACTGGATTGGTAATAAATCAAATTTCACGGACAGGTTGAGAAAAGACCTGTAGCAGGAACAATAAAAATTTCGCATTACTCTTTTACCATACAGGTAGAGTCGCTAAAAAAGATAGATATACTCTGTATCTTGCAATTTGTAGCAATGAATACCCAGTCCATCCCCTCTTTCCCATACTTATTCTAACTTCTGAGCAGTCGGATGTGCAACGACAAAATAAGTGTATTTCTGGTGCACGCAAAAAATGTGAGCAACTTCACAAAGAAATAGAGTACAGCAAACTGTCTATTTTAACGGAACGCAAAAAGGGTGGTAACGCCTCCAGCGCGTAACAGTACAATTAGATATAATAATCCTGTTTTAACTCAGATACTTGCAGATAAAGGATATGAGCCCTGGGAGATGCGGCCATAACTGGCTGCGCACCTCCAGAACTCAACGCTATAGGTGCTACCAACCACCAGCGCCAGGGTTGCCAGTATACGAGAAGTTCGGACAGTAAGGCGTATACTTGGTCTTATCCTTATCTTTGTTCTTATCGCCTCCAGGCGGCGGATTCTGGTTGTTATCCGTGGGACCCTGTAGCAGAGACTGTGGACTCCAGGACTGACCATTGGTCGAGTTATAGCCACTGGGCACCTTATCGGAGTAGAACCAGTCAGTAGACGTAATACCATCAATCGTTGCCGTAGTCCGTACCAGGCCACCCGGAACCGAGAAGTCGCGAATGGGTTTCCCTTTCTCGGCAAGCAACATCGCATCATGCCAGATTGGCGCGGCACCGACAACACCCGTTGTGCCATCAGACATCGGTGAGTTATCGTTGTTGCCTGCCCATACACCCATGACATAGTCAGTAGTGTAGCCAAGCGTCCAGTTGTCACGAAAGTCGTTGGTGGTACCGGTTTTCGCTGCGGCAGGACGGACTGTCCCACGATCTCCCTCATAGCATGATTGCTGTGAGTTAGAATACAACTGCAACTGATTGCAATCAAAGAACTCGGGTAGGCGGCTCTGATTATCACTGAGCACATTCGAGATCATATACGCTGTCTGGGGACTAAAGACTTGCTTGCCCTTAGTCTGCTGGTGCTCGATGACCTTGCCGATGCTCATGTACTCTATCTTTTGTACGGCGTAGTAAGGCACATGGACTCCATTATTGCCAAAGGAACCAAAGGCCGAGACATGGTCAAGCAGGTGAACGCTCAAGCCACCCAGGACCATTGAGAGGCCAGGTGTTCCTTCATAGGAGAGATCCATCTCCTTGGCCTGATCCACAGCATTATTGATTCCGGCCTGCTGGAGCACGCGTACGGCCGGAATATTGAGCGAGTTCTGTAAAGCACAACGCAGCGTCATAGGCCCATGATACTTCTGGTCATAGTTCTTAGGCTCAAAGTACGGGTCTTCGGCCCCTGGGGTGGGAAAGCGCGTCTGAACATCGTTCACCGCCTGTGCGGGCGACGTCCCTTTCGACTGCATCGCCAGGGCATAGACATAGGGCTTGAAGGATGAGCCAGGCTGGCGCCAGCCCTGCGTCGCGACGTCAAACTTGCCGCCAATAGAGTTATTGTTGTAGTCCAGGCTCCCCAGCAACGAGATGATCGCGCCAGTGTGCTGGTCTATAAGCACCTCGGCGGCGTTGGAGATACCATACGTATGCAGCTCATCGGTATGATCCGTCATTACCTTCTGAATCTTATTTTGCAGCGTAATATCCAGCGTGGTTGTGACCTTCATATCAGAGCGAGAGAGCTGCTGCTCACTCATATGCGTCATGCTTTGCAACTGGCTGAGCACAAAGTAGAAGAAGTGGGGCGCGAGCAGGCCCATATCGGGCGAATGTTTGAAGAAATCCTTCTGCCCGGCCTCCTTCAGCGCGGCACTCTCCTGGGCTTTTGTGATGTTTTTCTGACTTACCATCAAGTCCAGCACTAGATGCATACGGTCCGTCGCGCGCGCGCGATAGTTCCAGGGATTATAGTAGTCGCCGTTCTGGGGCAGACCAGCAAGCATTGCCGCCTGGGCCAGGTCGAGCTGCTTTGAGGCTGGTAAACCGGGCTTATCCTGCAAGCCAAAGTACATATTCGCGGCGGCATCGATACCATAGGCCTGAGACCCATAGTAGATGGTGTTGAGATACATCTCCATGATATCGTGCTTGGAGTAGACGTCATTGACCTGGGGCGTCAGGATGATCTCTTCAAGCTTACGCACATTGTCTACCTTGTCACCCACAACCAGCTTCTTGATCAACTGCTGCGTAATGGTACTGCCGCCCTCGACGACATGCCCACTCTTCAGGTTATCAAGCGCGGCCTGAAGGATACGCGCAATGTCTACGCCAGGATTCGTCCAGAAGTTTTTATCCTCAACCGCGATGGTCGCATTTACCAGGTCGGGCGAGACATCTTGCAATTTCACCGATGTATGCACACCATTATCAGCTAGCTGCCCTAGTAATGTCCCTTTGCTATCGTAGACCTTCAGATTATCCTTGGGCAAAAGCTCGTGCAGGCTAAGCACGCGCCCCAGGTAACGTCCCTGGGTATCGCTGTAGAAACGATAGCCAAAGTACGCTCCCGTACCGCTCAGGGCCAGGAAGACAATCAATAGGGCCATCAGGACGGAGAAAGCTCCGACCAGGACATTGTTGCGGGTCTGCTTTTTCTGCAAATGATTACGCCGAATGTGCCAGCGCGCCACGCGTAATATCTTGTGATGATGGCGGCGCGCGAGGTGTCTGCGGTACTCTTGCGCCAACTCTTCATCCGGCAAGCCTACCATAGAGGCGGTAATCACTTCCTCAGGCGAAAGCGAGGCTTCCGGTTCAAGAGGCTCATCTATATGGGCCTCTCGCTGGGCTACCGCAATCTTCTGCCTATTTACGGCTCCAGGCTGAGCCTCTGCCCCCTGTGGCTCGCTTGCGCTCACTTTATTGGAAGGGGAAACGGGTGATTCTGGCTTCTTTTTGTCGCTGCGCCTGGAGGCGCCAGCGCCCGGACGACGTGGTACCGAGGACGGCATAGCAGGTTTGGGCGGATTAGCTGGCTTCGCCGAGGCTTCTGGCGCCGTGAGCTCGCGAGTGGGTGCGTCTGCGATATCTGGACCGGATGGGTCGTTTTGGGGCTGCTCCGCGGGCGATGTCCCTTTGGGTTCGGTGTTCGTCGTTGCAGGTTGGTTGCGAGACTGGCGCTTCTCAAAAGCACGCACAGCCCGTTGCTGCCGCGTAGAAATAAAGGTCTCTGCCCTGGGGCGGCGTACAGGAGCAATACCAGGTGTCGCTTTCGGTTCAGCAGGCTCGGATTGCTCTTCTGGAGCTGAGGCAGAAGCTGCCTGCTCCTCAGCCTGCGTGGCTGGATGCTCCTCTCTCTCGTTCGCCAGTGGCGCTTCTGATGACGTCACCTCATGCATGGTTTCCGGCGAGATACGCACAGTTGGGATATCCTGTTCAGCATTCTCCTCAGACGGGGCCGACTCCTGCGATGGGCTTTCTTCCTCGGATTCGACTGCCTGTGGCTCCTCTGTATTAGCAGGCAAGGCGGAAACCTCCGCTTGCGGCTTCGGCTGAAAATGCTTCTCTGATGCAGCCACGGCCTTTTCACTCACGTTAGTAGAGCTAGCAGCGTCGGGCTCCTTTTTATGGGCAGGCGAGGTAACGTCAGGAGTAGTGGACCTGGGCACACGGCCAATTGTGGGTAAGCCAGGAACGGTTGGAGCGTCATCATCATCGATGTCAGAGTCTTCTGAGTCTTCTAAACGGGAAGAGACTTCTTGAGAAGCCTGCTCTATTTTCTGTTCAGAGTTATTTTCCTGCTGTTCTTGCGTCTGCTCTTCCAATGGTGAGGCGGGCAGTCCTTGCTCCATCGCTTCCGATGAAGCCGGAGACCGCTCAGAGCTGGTTTCCTTTTTTCTTTGATCTGGTGACATTCTATGCTCCCCTGATATTACCCCTTAGATGCAGATAACAGAATAGAGAAAGTATCCGCACATAGCTGCGAAAAAAATACACAGTAAACAAGGAGGTTCAGAATTAATAATATCTTTTCAGGCGATAACTATTTTTAACTTTGAGAATATATACAGGAGGAAGGGTGTAAAAGCGCGCAAAAAGCTCTTCTGGCCAGCGCAAAACAAAGTCCCCCTTATTAAGTAAGACGCGACAGTGGAAGAAATGTGACACCTGACATAAAGGCGTATACTATAAGTACCCGTTAGCGCTATCAAAAGTAGCTATTTTTTTCAAAAAGAAGGCGACTCGGGCGTGACCGCGGCCTCGATCAGCGCGGGAAGGATTTCGTTGGTGATGGTTTGAATCTGATACAGGCTCTCCAGCCAGGGAATATCCTGTTCGCGCGCACCGCGCACCTCGGCAAGTTGCAGCACCGCTTCATCCATGATGGTACGAAAATAGAGGAAGGCACGCACCGCGTCCGCCACTGGCACATGAGCCTTGCGCGTCACTGTGCCATACTCGGTCCCCAGTTGGATGGCCTCCTGGCGCAGATCCTCCTTATGAGCGGGATCATTCAGACCACGCAAGAGTAAATCCAGCGCCCGGCGCCCCAACATGCGATAGGCATTCAGCGCGGACTCATTAAAATGCTGATACCAGGAGAACCGGCCAAGGGTACCTGCAGTAAAATCGAGGCGGACCCGCCCGATCAAGTTCTGAATAAGCATCTGTGAGGCAACATTAGGCTTCAGCTCGCTCTCCTGACGTAGACGCGCCTCAATATCAGTACGCCGAAAGCGCCGGTGTCCGCCACTGGTACGACGAGATGGAAGTTCATTCCGATCAGCCCACAGGCGTACGGTGGCGGGGTGCATACCAAGCATCTCCGCAGCCTCGCGCAAGCTCAGCCATTCTTCTCCAGCCTGTGACGTCACCAGAACCTCCTCTGTGTACTAGCTATGTATCACACTACCAACGAATACCATGTTTCTCTCAGCCTGATTGTATGTAATTTACGTATGATCCGTCAAGTAGGAAAAAAGAGCACAGAAGCTTTTCAACGCGAAGTTGCGCAAAATAGATAAGTATTTTCTGGTAGAGGTGTGGTGAGCCTGAGTGCCAGCGTATGCGGCACTCAGGCTCACCACACCTCTACCAGAAAACATTGTTCATTGGGAGACAATATGCTGAAAGTGCTCTGGGAGATCTTTTAAAAGTGTATGCAAGGCTCGTGGATAGAGTGGCGCACGCTCTATCTCCTCCAGGGGTAGCCAATCGAAGTAGAGTAGCTCCTCATTTGAGGAGACACGAGAGCCGTCTTTATCGCGCAAGGCAAGCGACGATTGTTGATAGATATATGCGTCTTCAGGAAAGTCGAGCAAGAAGTAGAGACCTATTTCATGTGTTGCCCTGGGCTGTTGCCCAAAAAAGTTCTCTATGATCGCCAGGGGGCGCACAATCGTTGGCGTCAGGTCCAATTCTTCCTCAACCTCACGCTGGAGCGTTGTGGCAGCAGATTCAAGCAGTTCCGCACGCCCACCTGGGAGAAACCAGTAGGGGGGAGTGGTCCGGGCGGCGCGCTGACAGAGAACACGACCATTATGGAGAATAACACCCCCCACACGATATACAAAGAGAATACCATCAGTCGCAAAGGTAATCATATGCCTGGGTGGAACCATATACGCCTCACTTTTCTGGTTTCTGATCTCTAGTGTCTAATTACTACAACTCCAGCAAACGCATAAGCATCTTCTCTATGTAATACCATATTCTAGAGCAATTGGGGAATAGCGGTTCTTGCTTTGCCAGGGGAGTCACCTTGCCTGCCGCTGACACGTGTACAAAGCGTACATATATAGATGCGCCACCAATTACTAGTCAGTGCTGGTCAGGACAAACCAGGGTAAGCGAGTAAAAGGAGAGAACAAGCCATGCCAGACCATAATACGCCTCAGCCAGGTGAACAACAGCGCCAGGAAGAAGCTACGCAATATGAGCAACTGGTAGCCTCCCAGCGCAAAGAAGTGGCTGGACAAACCAGCACAGGCAACGCGCGCGATCTAGGAACGGCTGGAGGAGGAATGATTCCCGATAGTGCCGCGGGTGGCTCTGGAAACGCACGCGGTGGCATGGGGACACCTGAAGGAGGAGCCACAGGCGGTCGAGCCATTGAAGAGGAACAGCGTGAGCGCGGTAGTGGTACTACGGCTGATAATCGCTCTGGAAGCACTGCGGCCAATATCAACGCTGTTGATCAACAAGCCAGCCAGAACATTGGTGGTCGTACACCCGACCAACCCCAAACCAGCATGGGAGACCGTGATCCCCATACCTCGGGCGGGCAGGGCACCAACCAAAATATTATTGATCCCATGACCTCGCGTGCCCCCAGGCATGTACAAGATCAGGAAGAGGCGCGTAAAGCTGAACAAAAGAAAGACACAGAAGAACAATAGGAAGCAAAAATATTAATGCCTTTTTAACACATGAGTTATAAGAAACATGCTATACTCCCAGCATAAAGGCTCACCACTTCCTACCTGATAAATATGACGAGAAAGCCCTCATTGTAAGACGAGAGACAATGAGGGCTTTCTCGTGTCTTCATAGTGTTCATTGCTATTAGGCGTAATCGTGTGCGATACTAACTTTGGAACGAGTTAGCGGGATACATCTTTTTCACTTATGAGGAAGAATGAGAACTATGAAGTCAGGTATGCCAGTCGCCAGGGAAGCCGTTGTAGCTGATGAGATTTGGGACCAGGCCCTCTTCCAGGCACTCGCGCAGACATGCGATATCCAGGCCGATGTAGCCTTACTCTTTGCCAGTGGCGAATATGAGGAACATTTCCCGGAGATGTTGCGTATCATCAAAAAGGAAACAGGCGCCTCAATTGTACTGGGATGCTCGGGCCAGGGTATTATAGGGACAGGGATGGAATTGGAGGATGTGCCAGCACTCTCGCTCATGACGATGTCACTGCCAGGAGCCACGCTCCACGCGACTCGCTTGCCACCAGACATTGTAGAGATGTTTAACACCCCTGAAGAGTTACGAACCCTCCTCGATGTGCCGCTCGATGACGTGAATGGCTGGCTCCTCTTCCTCGATCCCTTCCATCTCAATAGTGAGTCTCTTATTGACGCGTTGGCCAGGGCCTATCCCCAGGTATCTATGATGGGTGGCCTGGCCTCAAACGACATGCAAGACTCGCCCTGCTATTTCTTCTTTAACGATACCGTCTATACCGATGGTGGCATTGGCCTGGCAATTGGCGGTCCCTACAAGATTCTCTCAATCGTCTCTCAGGGGTGCGAACCTATTGGTGAACCCTGGACAATCACTAAAGTACAGGATAATGGCCTGATCGAAACCATCTCTAATCGGCCAGCCTATGACATGCTCGTAGACACCTTTCAGAAACTCTCGCCCGCCGCGCAAATCCGCGCCCAGAGAAACCTGTTGCTGGTTGGGCTGGCCGCGGACGAGTACAGCGAGCGCTTTGGGCGTGGCAGCTTCTTAATACGCAATCTACTCGGCGTCGACCGGCGCAACAAGGCGCTGGCAATCGGCGCGCAGCCACGCGTCGGCCAGACCATCCAATTCCAGATGCGCGATTCAGAGACCGCGGACTTAGACCTGCGCGAACTCCTTAATAAGCTCCATTACCGCCTCAAGAAGGCCGAGGCATACCAGGTCGTCAGCGGCATCCTCTGCACCTGCAACGGGCGCGGCGAAAGCCTGTTTCCCACTCCCAATCACGACGCGGGCATGGTTGAAGAGATCCTGGGACCCCTGCCAACTATCGGCCTCTTCTGCAATGGTGAAATCGGGCCAGTTGGCGACCGCCCCTTCCTACACAGCTTTACCGCCTGCCTGGCCCTTATCGTCAAACGCAATGAGTAAAAGATATGTGTATGGAAAATAGAACTTCGCTCCATTTTCCATACACATATCTTTTACTCTTGAATGCCTATTCCTGCTTGACAAGTCATAATTGGCATGTTACGCTTGCAGTAGGCATTGTTTACGCTATTCAGGAAAAGAGAGACGTTTTCATGTTCTCCAGGAGTATGGTAAAAGCGATTCTGACACAATTGCCTGTGAGCAATTGGTGTACAGTGCGCAAATATGGCGAGGCCCATTCCGTCGCCCAAGGCCATACTATGCCCTTTTTCAGGAGGACGGAACACGACCTGAGCTAAGCGGGAATTTCTTTAAAGACGCGAAGCTCGAATAGTACCTACCGTGGGGCCATAGATGGTCAGTACCACGGTTTTTTTGTTGCCTTTTTAAACTTGAAAGGCAAGAAGAGGGGCGATAGCGCTTCCCTCGTCTAATCAGAAAAGAAGCCGTGAAGAGTGGCGACGTTTAGCCACCCTTCACGGCTTCTCTGCGTTTTTGGCAAGGAGATAGACACCATGTTATACCTTTTGCAGGATCCTCAAGCGGATCGAGAGGATACATTATGAAATAGATTTCATCTCTTATTTCCTGCTTAAAATGCAATAAGATTCTATCAAGAGGAAAAAGATATGTCAATTAAATTCGCATTATGCACACCATTTGGAGCACGACCACCCTGCGCCTGGGCGCTGACTACAAACAAGCTGAGTCTGCTCCTGGTCACTGATTGCCAGGAGCAAGAGACCTATACGAACTCTAGTTAGTACGACAGATACAGAATGGCTCGCCTCTTTTCTCAGAGGCAGGCCAGCAACAGGAGGTTGCTATGCTGGATATGCACCAGATTATGCCCGCCGGGCAACATAATATACATGTACGCCAGTACCTGGCCTTGAAAAATAACACAAAGCACAATCCAGAGCACCTGATAACCCTCGAAGGGCTAGGGCCAATCCAGGCAGCGCTGGAGGCTGGATTAGAGCTTTCTTGCCTCTTCATCTGCCCTGAACGACTACGAGGAAGCGATGGCATGGCTCTCATAGAACTAGCCATCACGCGCAAGGTACACCTCTACCAGGTCAGCGAGAAGGTCTTAGGCAGCATGGTCGATTGGGAGGGCCCCGATGGACTGGCAGCCATGGTGCGCCTGCGGCGGTACGACTTGTCTCACCTCAAACCGCGCCAGAAAGGGACGCTCCTCATCCTGGATGGGCTGCAAATTCCTGGAAATATTGGCACGGTTATTCGCAGTGCCGATGGCGCAGGCGCCCATGGGATTATCATCACACAGAGCCGCCAGCGCCTAACGCATCCCAAACTGGTCCGCGCCAGTATGGGTTCGCTCTTTGCGTTACCTATCATCGAGAGCGATGTAGAGACGGCCTATGCCTGGCTCAAGCGCTATGGCTACCAGGTCGTCACGACCAGCCCCCGGGCCAGGATTAGCTTTCGCCAGGCCCACTATAGCGCGCGTACAGCTATCGTGATGGGCAACGAGCGCGAAGGCGTCTCAGAGGACTGGTTCGCGTGCCATGACCTGAGCGTCTCCATTCCCATGCGTGGACGCGCCGACTCGCTCAACGTCGGCAACGCGGCTGTCCTGATGCTCTACGAAGTCCTACACCAGCAACAGGACGAGCTACACGACAGATAAATTGTAGGGGCAGAGCTTGCTCGGCCTTTTCTCGCAAGGGCAACACACTCACACCCCGAGCACAAGGCCATGCAAGTATGGCCCCTACAAGGGTAAGGGTGTGGTGGTCAGGATGGCGAAGCCATCCTGACCACCACACCCTTATATCCAGCGAGCCACGCAGTGGTGAGAAGTCACATTCTCATTATTTGCCTTTTTCTCCCTTTGGCATATTCAGGTTAAGATTTTGAGTTATCTATCTGTTTTGTAGGAAATGAGTAATACTTTCTATGCAGGTCCTGTTTAACCTCAGTTATACTCTGCTATGATTGATTCATGTAGCAGAATATACCAATGCGTATTGAGAGGTGCCAAATGGTTGAAAGCCTTACCAATGCCAGATTGGCAGGGACGACGGTAGGCAACTACCAGCTAAAACAGGTCTTACAAGAACGTCCATGGGGTCCTGTCTTTCTCGCTCACAACCGCGAGGGACGGAGCGTCATGCTGCGCCTTCTGGATTTTGAATCCTCAGCCAATCCAGCCAGACTGTCGCTTCCACCCGAGAATCACATGATATACCTGGGTCGCTTCCAACAGGAGGCCAACCAGGTGGCGAAGCTACAGCACCCACACATCCTACCTCTTCTGGATTACGGCAATTTTCAGGGGATGCCTTTCCTGGTCTATCCCTATGTCTCGCTCGTGCCCTTGCGCACCCTACTGGCGCGCAACGTTCCCTCCGACCTGCGTATCGTGGGACAGTACCTGGAACAGATCGTTTCTGCATTGGAGTATGCCCATGAACACGCCGTATTGCACCGTAACCTTTCGACCAACAACATTTTCCTGCATAACAACCGGCATCTCCTCCTGGGCGAGTTTGGCCTGCTACGCATACGCGAGTTGAGCCTCGCCGTACGGAGCGAGAAGCATACCTTTGAAGGCGATAGCGAGTCGAGCGCGCCCGAGCAGCTTCTTGGTAGATCCGTAGGTGCCTATACAGATATCTATGCCCTGGGAGCGATCATCTTCCGTTTACTCACAGGCCAGCCTCCATTTCAGGGTCGATCACGCAATGAGGTCATGCGCCAGCACCTCTATGCCGAGGTACCATCCCTAAGCGCCTGGCTCTCAGAGCCACCCGAGGGATTAGAAGCCCTTCTACTTAAAGCTATGGCCAAGGAACCCCAAATGCGCTACCGGCATCCAGGCGAGGTCCTACAGGCATACTACCAGGTCGTCGCCCCCGAGCGCCTCCCAGCGGTCGCAGCGCTGATACAAAACACATCACAGGCTGCGAGCAACCATTCCCTGGGCAGGGATGCAAACGAAATCGACACCGAGCATGGCCGAGCACAGCGGCACGCTTCACGTCCAGTGACTCCCGCAGATGAAGGCGTGCCCCATAAGCAGATCTCGCGGCGAACGCTGTTCGCGGTTGGCGGCGGGACAGCCGCCGCGGTCACCATTGCGGCCCTGGGCGTGAATATGCTCAGCGCGCATGTGATCTATCCCACGACACCGATGCCTGGCACAAAGCCGCAGGCAGGACAGCCCAAGGCAACCAGTACTCAGCCTCCACGCGCGCAGAACAAGCCAACACAGGCTGCACAACCGACACAGGCTCCCAAGCCCATGAACGGAAAAGTCCTGGCACATACCGGAGATATCCCAATCAATCAAGCAATTACGTTTACTTTACCTGATCAAAAGAATCCAGGGGTATTGATCCATCTGCCCAACACCAAATTCGTCGCCTTTGATTCAACCTGCACACACCAGGGATGTGCTGTACATTATGATCAGGGAAGCAAACATCTGGTCTGCCCCTGTCACTCAGCAGTCTTTGATCCCGCGAATAATGCCAGTGTCCTTCAGGGTCCCGCCATGACGCCGCTTAAGAAGGTGCAGATTATGGTTAATGCCGATGGCACTATTACCATGGCCTGACAGTCTGTTTACCAGGTCCAGGAGCGAAAGAACCTGTAGGGTCCATGCTGGCATGGACTGCGAGCGAAGCGACTTCTCCGGCGGCCAGGTATCGGCCTGCGGGCCTCGGAGTCCAAGCCAGCTTGGGCCCTACAAATTTGGTGACGAAAGCAAGGATGACGATAGGGTCAGGTACCCCCTGCCTAAAGGCCTGATTCTTACCCACATTTTACAATTGGGTTTTGTGGAACAGCACAAGAGGCCAACTCCTTCTGTTGGGTGTTTCGCAAACTCATCCATAGAGATTGGCCTGTGAAGACCATTCAAAAAGATGTGGGTAAGAATCAGGCCTAAAGGCAGGGGCTTGTGAACGCAAGCCCGGACCTGTCCAGACTTAGCCATGAGCCTTCTGTTTCGGCAGACAGCTATCGGGCTACGATAGAGGTGAAGCGTTCACGTTCCTACCTACGGGTGCGTGCCAGCCTGTAGCTCTAGAATCTCTGAGTTAAACAGCAAAACGGGGGGTTATGCAGTGCTCAGGGAAAAGTACCGCCCTCTATCCTTGTCGAGGCACCCATTACCTACGAAAGTAGAGGCTCAACGTGAGCAACGTGTTTGTGATTGATAGTGACTACAAACCATGAAATCCAGTCCATCCAGCACGAGCAAGGCTTTTGCTCACGCAAGGGAAAGCTGCTGTGTTTCGCAGATACCCTTTTACGATTGTGCTCAAACGGGTAGTTGAACAGCCAGAGGTGCAACCCTTGCGCCTCAAGCTTGATCCTGGAAGTAAAATCACGGGGATCGCCCTGGTGAATGAGGGCAACGGTAAGATTGTTTTCGCGGCTGAACTTGAGCATCGTGGGCACAAAATCAAGGAAAGCCTGGATGATCGTCGTGCGGTTCGCCGCAACCGACGTAACCGTAAAACACGGTATCGCAAACCGCGATACCTGAATAGGCGGCGTAAGAAAGGATGGTTGCCACCATCCTTAGAAAGTCGGCTTGCCAACATCCAGACGTGGGTAGCTCGTTTGTGTCGCTATACTCCCATTGCGGCCATCAGCCAAGAATTGGTCAAGTTTGATCTGCAATTGATAGAGAATCCAGACATAACAGGGATTGAATATCAGCAAGGAACATTGCAAGGATATGAGATCAGAGAATTTTTGCTGGAAAAGTGGGAACGCAGATGTGCCTATTGTGGCAAACAAAATGTTCCGCTTCAAGTCGAGCATATCCATCCACGTGTTCATGGTGGCACCAATCGGATAAGCAATCTTACACTGGCCTGTGAGCCATGCAATACCGCAAAAGGCACCCAGGATATTGCGGCGTTTCTCACCAAGAAGCCTGATGTGCTCACGCGTATTCTGGCCCAGGTGAAGAAGCCACTCAAGGATGCCGCAGCGGTGAATGCCACGCGTTTTGCGTTACTCGAACGGCTCAAAGCCGTGGGGGTACCTGTGGAGTGTGGCAGCGGTGGCTTGACCAAGTACAATCGCACCATGCGAGGATTGCCCAAAACCCACTGGCTCGATGCGTCATGCGTGGGCATGAATACGCCTGTTACGCTATCGCACAAAGGAATTTTGCCCTTGCGCATCGCAGCCACAGGGCATGGGCGCAGGCGTATGTGCGTGCCTGATGAGTTTGGCTTCCCCAAGCAGCACAAAGCACGCAAAAAAACCTTTTTGGGATATCAAACGGGTGATATGGTCAAAGCCATAACGCCCAAAGGAACATTTGAAGGACGAATCGCCATTCGCCATCGGCCTAGTTTTCGACTTGGGAAGGTCGATATTCACCCCAAGTATTTGCGGTGTGTGCATCGATCTGACGGGTATGAGTATATTCAGAAAGGAGCGCGCCATGCTCCTCCCCATGTCTAAAGCCAGGGGTCCCCGCATGGCGCGATTTTATGATGGATGTCCATATGGTAACCATAGGAAGGGGATAGTCGCTTTGAAAGAGGGCAAAGGGTAATGAGCAACCAGGTGGGGAAGCGATATGTCATCATCGGCAATGGCATTGCCGCGATTACGGCAGCCGAGGTATTACGCCAAGAGGATACCTCGGCCGCTATCGTCATGCTCAGCAACGATGAACAACCAGTCCTATACCGTCCCGCGCTGAAGGACTACCTGGCGGGAAGACTCGATGAAACAAGGCTGCCAGCACGCACAGAGACGTTCTACCAGGAGCACGATATCCACTTTTACGCCGACCCGGCAGTGGGCCTGGATACACAGCAGCAATATGTGCGGCTCAAGAGTGGGAAAAAGCTCCGCTATTCACGCCTCCTCCTGGCCTGTGGAGCGCGACCGGCGCGCCTACAATGTCAGGGCAACAACCTGAAAGGCGTCGTAACCCTGCGTAACCTGGAGGATTACCAGGAAGTCATGGGCTACCTGCCGGGTGCGCGCCATATCGTCGTCTGTGGCAGTGGTACCCTGGCCCTGGAAACGATTGAGACGTTGCGCCAGCAGGGGCATGAAGTCACGCACCTGGTCCGCAAACGCACGCTCTGGTCAGAGGTCCTGGATGAAACGGCCTCGGACCTGGTATTACAGCAGGAGCGCCGCGATGGCGTACAGGTACGGCGCGAGACAGAAATTGCTGAGATTACGGGACGTCAGGGCAGGGTACACGCGCTCCTGACGGCCTCGGGCGAGGCCCTGCCCTGCGATCTCCTCATCTGTGCTATCGGCATTGAACCCAATCTCGACTGCATTGAGAGGAGCAACATCGCTCATGGTAGAGGCATACACGTCAACGCCTTCATGCGTACCAGCACTCCTAACGTCTACGCAGCCGGGGATATAGTCGAGATCCAGGATCCCCTTACCCAGCGCATGCGCGTCCTGGGGCAGTGGTATCCCGCCATTCAACAGGCGCGAACCGCCGCTTATAGCATGTTGGATCTGCTCGATCCACAGCACGATACGCCTTCCTTCCAGGCGCAAACCTTCTACAACGCCACCTTTCTCTATGGTCTGCCCTTTGCCGCGACCGGACTCACATACCCGAGCGGAGGCCAGGGGCTTCAGGAGATCATTGCGGACCCCGAGCCACGCAGTTATCGCAAGGTCCTACTCAAAAATGGCGTTCCCATTGGGATGCTGGGGCTGGGCAATCGGGCACAGGCTCTGGCCTTCAAACGGGCCATCGATCACCGTGTACAAATGGGCGCCATCGCGTTCTGTCTCTTCCTCCCTGACTTTAACCTGAACAACTGGCTGGATAGCCAGGGTGTGCCCCCGCCACTCCTGGGGGCGAACCTCGCCGGGAAAGCCAGGGCAGCCACACCCGAGCAAGATACCACCCCCGCGCGGCAGCAGCAACCTGGCGCTCAGCTCGAGTCTGCTACCGCATCTCTGCCCACAACCGATAAGAAGCCAGTGGTCAGGCAAAAAGAGAAACCACAGAGAATCGATTGGTACCTGGTCCCCGACACGAACGTTTCACAGTGGGCACATATCCAACCCCTACAACTGAGCAAGAGCGAGAAGCTCTTTGTTGGGCGCCAGCCTGGTTCCCACCTGCTGCTGGATATGGAGACTATCTCGCGTACGCATGCCGAGATCTTCTTCGCCGATGGGCGCTACGTCCTGCGCGATCTGGGCAGCACCAACGGTATTTTTATCAATGGATACCGCATGCCGCCACGCTCAGTACACTTTCTTCAAGAGAATGAAGAGATCAGCTTTGGCAGCCGCGCACGCTTTATCTGTCTGTGTCATACCCATGACGGGCCCGACACCGCCCCTCTAGCCCCTCTAAAGGGGATCTCTGAAAAACTTCCCATCCCACTCATGGGCATGGAAGGAAATACCGGAGGGCTGATGCGGCGCTTCGCTACTGCGACAGCGGGAAGTGTGGGCAAAACCGAGAAGATACCCGCACTCCAGGTGCTCACAGAGCTGGTAGCATACAAAGAGGCGGCGCACCAGCGCTCCACACCCCTGCCGGGCCTGGTCATTTGCCGCTGTTGTGGCATCGCGAACACGCAGAAGGCTCGCTTCTGTGCCAGTTGTAGCGCGCCGCTAGACATAGAGAGCAAGGAATAGCCGATGCAAGGATTTAAAGCCTCTCGGCCAGAAGAGGTGCAGCAAGTTCCAGGTACTGAGCTACAACGCGCTCTTCGGCCACTGACGCCTGAGCAGCTTCGCTTTGAGATCGACATGTGTATTGGATGTGATCGCTGCATGCGTGCCTGCCCGGTTCCCCTCTCATCAAAAATTAGTATCGCCGAACTCAATAAAGCCACGATCGATGATGAGCTTTCGCCTTTGCTCGTTCGCTTCACCGACGAATGCGTCCTCTGTGGCTCCTGCGTCCCCGTCTGTCCAGTGGATAACCATCGCGACCTGCTGATGCTCTCACTCAAAGAACGCCTGGGAACATCCTGGGAGAACAAGGCAGATATTGAGCGTGTGCGCGATATGCTGCCCAAAAGCTGGAGCGTCTCACAATTGCTTACACGCCTGCGTGAGCAGCCAATGCTCGGCGACGAGATGCTTATTCCTGATAACTACCTGCTGCACCTGGTCAATTCCTCACAACTGCGCATCACACAACCTGGGAGCTGGCTTATGCGCGAGGGAGAGTTTGGCCGCGACCTCGTGCTTATTTTGAGCGGGCGCGTGGAGATCTCCTCGACAGGTCCTGGCGAGGCAGGGCTGCCCCTCGCCGTCCTACGCCGAGGCGAATACTTCGGCGAACATGAAATGCTCAGCGGACAGACGCGGCAGACCAGCGCCTACGCCATCGGCAAATGCGCCCTGCTTGTCATTCCCGAGCAGGTCGTCCAGCGCCTGATGGAGATCGTGCCAGAGGTCAGAGTCTTCTTTGAGTCGCTCCACCTGGAACGCTCTATCGAAGCCGTGCTCAGGCGCCTACCACTCCTGCAAGGCATCGCCACAATCGATCTACGTCACCTGGCAGAACAGGCCATTACGCGCCGCTATGAGCGCGGTGAGCAACTCTTTGACGAAGAGAGCCAGGACCAGCCCGAGCGCGAGACCCTGCACCTGCTGCTGGATGGCTTCGTCAAGGTAGCACGCAAGCTTCCCCCTGGCAAGGGGCGCAAAGAGCGCATTATCGCCTATCGCCAGAACGGCGATTATTTCGCTGGAGGACTTGACATGCTGGGAGACCAGCGCGCGGTCAAAGTCTCAGCAATCACGCGCACGACCGTAGCCGAAGTTCCGCGCCGCGAACTGCTCAGCCTCTTCCGCCGCTATCCCGAGGTCAAAAAGCGCTTTCAGCAGCAGCTCCAGCTCTATAATGACGCCAAGTTGGCCGCCCAGAGCGCGATCTTTGAACCTTTCCAATTTGACCAGGAACAGCCAGCTGCCAGCACTACCTCCAATGCCGCCGCTCGCGCCGGATTGCACGCGCTGGTGGACGATGGCGTCATCGAGGGGACCGAGGTGCTGGTCATCGACCTGGCGAAATGCATTCATTGTAATGAATGTGAGGAGGCCTGCGAGCGCCGCCATGGGCATTCGCGTATGAACCGCAACGGACTGGTAGTAGGCAATATCAGCATTGCCACCGCCTGCCGCCAGTGCCAGGACCCCGTCTGTATGCTCTGTAGCCGCGCGGGGATCGCGCGCCTGCCCAGCGGCGAAGTCTACATTACCGAGAGCTGCATCGGCTGCGGGATCTGTGCCGAGCGCTGTCCCTACGACAACATCTCTATCATTGACCTGGAAGAACAGCAGACACAGCGCCAGGGCGACCTCTGGCAAAGCTTTAGCACCTTCTTCTCCAGCAAGAAACGCAAACTCTTGCCAGTCCTGACCACGCCTGGTCCCCTGGACAATACTCCTCCACTCGACCCGGTAGAGGAGATACGTAAGAAAATTGCCGTCAAATGCGATCTCTGTGCTGGCTATAACGACCAGGCATGTGTCCAGGCCTGCCCCACGGGCGCGGCCATTCGTGTTAATCCGCGCACCTTCTTTGGTTCGACCGAAGAGATTCTTTTGAAGTAGGAGCAAGCATGTCCAGTCTACCCAAATCCCCCTCACAAACAAATAAAATAGCGGGCCAGCAGACATATAAAAAGCTCTGGCGCGCCCCCGCTTCACGCGGGAAATGGTTCTGGCTCCTGGGAAGTGGCGCACTCTACCTGTTCCTCTTCGCCTGGAGCGCCTATGCCATCCATAACGGACAGGATGCGGAACCAGCGCTTGATCCCTTCCGCATCTTTGGCATTTGCGCCTTCGCCCTGGTCCTGCTGAGCGCGAGCTATAGCCTGCGCCGACGCTTTGTGCGCGCATTGCCTGGAAAAGTACAGAACTGGCTCTGGATGCACACCTGGCTGGGAATCATCACGATCCTGGTCGCGCTCCTGCACGAAAACTATGCCTATATCACACACGACTTCGTACAAAGCGCGGGTGACCTGATCCAGGCCAAGGCGGGGCCAGCCGCCCTCTTCGCCCTGATCTTCCTCGTCCTCAGCGGCGTTACTGGTCGTCTGCTTGACCAGTGGCAAACGCGCCGCCTGGCCTATGAGGCTGCGACCAACGGGGTAGGCATCGTTCAGGGCGTCAAGGAGCGTATTACCCTCCTGGAGGAAACGGTTGAACGCCTATGCGCGGGCAAGTCCGCCCCCTTCAAAGGGTACTGCATCGAACACCTGGCACAAACCAGATCTGCGCCCGATAGCACGTCCTACCAGACCGCACTCCCCTCAAGCGAGCGACATGACTTCCAACGCGCCGCCGAGGCTCTCAGAGAACGCACAAACCTGTTGGGATCGCTCCACCGCCAGCAAGCAGCCCAGCTCTTCATGCGTCGCTGGCGCACCATACACATCGTCCTGGCTAGCGGAGCCCTGCTCATCATCTCCTACCACAGCATCATGGAACTACTTATCACTGTCTTTCATATTCTCCCACCTGATTAATAGGGTAGGGGAGTGTTAGGGCAAGGTGGCCTCCGGCCACCTTGCCCTAACACTCCCCTACTCAAGCGAGCGCCGTAGACGCGAGAAGTCATAAAAAAGTACCAGAAACCTGAAGAGTCAAAAGATAACCACTATACTGCCATATTACAGATATTTCTGAACCTCCCCCATCCAGGAGGTAAAGAGAAATAGCTACTGGGAAGCCAGGGGTAGTCATCATGAAATGTACTATTTGTCGTGAGGAAATAGAGCCGGGAGCCATCTTCTGTGGCCATTGTGGGCAGCGCCTGCACTCCAAACAAGAGCCGTTGTCGCAGCGGCAGCCAGCCCCCCTCGCCATCGTACCAGGCCAGGCAGGGCGAGGTCTCATTATGGAGAGACCTATAGTACACGCTCCGCTGCCAGGACCACAAGCCGCATCAGGCATAGAGTTCGACCTGCGGCCAGGACATACAGGGCCACACAACGCATTTGTCCCTCACCATAATGAAATGCAAGCGAAGAGGCAATATGTCACCAGGGAGCTTCCTGAGATCGATCTCGCCAGAAAGGAACTCTCACCCTCCGCGCTACACCTCGCCCTGGCCGAGCCTATCACCGGGCTTCCTCGGGGACAGCACAACACCTTCTTTCGCTCCATGCTTATTTTCATTACCATCGCGTTATTGATTAGCTCGATTGGTGTAGGCGCTTATGCTCTGATCAAAACCCGTTCGATTGGTGGCTATCGCCTCTCACGCGACTTTAGCAGTCAAAACCGCACCCAGGTTCAGGGCGAGGTCTCCTTCACGGATAATCCACAAACACCAGGCAAAAGCAACCGCGTGACCATTACACTCAAGCAGCTCAACGCCCCAGCCGATAATGCGACCTACCTGGCCTGGCTCATCGACGATGAGGCGGAGCATATTACTCCACTGGGCCAATTGATGCCACGCGGGACAGACTTTGTCCTGCAACGGACGCTGGGAGCAACTAATCTGCTTAGCCTGGGGAACCGCATCCAGGTCACGCAAGAGAGTAGTAAGGTCACCGTCCCCACAGGAAAAATCGTCTTCAAGGCTGACTTCCCCCCGCTTGCCTTTGTGCATCTACGTCACCTGCTGGTCCACCTGGACGAAACACCCGGACAGGTCGGACTACTGGTCGGACTACGCGAGCAGGCGCGGCAGCTCAACACCCAGGCCGCCCTCCTTAAAAATCGCACATTGCCCTCTCAGGCAGTACGCTGTGTCGCACAGAATATACTCAATATCGTCGAGGGAACGCGAGGAGCGCACTACGCCGCACTCTCCTCCCGGTGCGCAACAATGCAGATCGCGCAGGCAGGCGACGGCTTTGGCCTTGTAGGAGCGGGAGCCTATATCGAGATGAGCCTGATGCATGTCTCGCTGGCGGCCACGCAAAGCGATTCCAGCGCCACCATCAAGCAGCATGCAGAGCAGGCACGAACCACCCTGGAAAATATCCGTGAGTGGGCCTCCCGCCTGGATCAACTGGCGATCAATCTCGCTCAGAATCCCTTCGACCAGGCCACGCTACAACAAATTCGCGCCCTCTGCGACCAGGTACTCAACGGTAATGGAAATAAGCAGGGCGGGGCTAATGCCGCCTATAGCTATGGGCAACTTATGGCTCAATTGAACTCCTAGCTCCCAACTCTTAACTCCCCCTTTTGGGGGAGAACAAGATCCTGCCCTTCAGCGATGGCAAAGCGGGACCGCGACAGTATACTTGCTCTCAGATCAGAGAAAATACATCTTCATAAGAAAACCTTTTATCCGGACAACCAACGCCACTCTTGTGGCTAGCGCTCCCCCCATTCGGGGACAAGCGCGCTCAGGTTTCCGAAAGGTAGTGATTTGAGGTGAGAGCATATGTCGCAGCAATATATAATCATTATTGTCGCCATCGCCGTCATGGCATATATTGCAACTTGCGCATCACACCCAGGCTGTCATCTATGCCTTGAAAAAGGGCTTGATCTCGCTGGATGAAATTGATTTACCTTGATGCCCCTACTACTTTTTATTTGTTTTTTCTTTTGAATGGTTCGCCCCTTGTGCTATGATCTTAATTAAGAAGAAATTTTCCTACGGAGGAGGGAACCATTCAGCTATGAACTACTTTGCAGATGCAGACGTGGCGCGGCGCTATGCCACATTCCGGCCCTACTTTCACCCTCTTGTGATCTCCAAGGTCCAGAACGCGCTTCACCTGGACACACCCGTCAAAAAGGCGCTCGACGTGGCCTGTGGAACGGGACAATCTACCCGCGCGCTCAAACATATCGCGGACCAGGCGATTGGCTGTGATCTCTCGCCCGAAATGCTTGCCGCCGCCACGGAGCTGCCAGGTGTGAGCTATATCTTGGCTCCGGCTGAGCAACTGCCGTTTGATGGCGCAAGCATCGACCTGATCACCATCTCGTCTGCCTTCCACTGGGTGGATCGTATGCGCTTCCTGCCTGAAGCCGCGCGAGTCCTCCGTTCTGGTGGCTGGCTGGTAATCTATGACAACAGCTTTGAAGGGTCGATGCGCGAAAATCAGGCCTTTGAACAATGGGTCGCCCAGCAATATCTTACCCAGTACCCCGTTACTCCTCGTGAAAATAAACCCCTTGACCCGCATGTCCTGGCCGAACATGGTCTGCGCTTCATCCGAGAGGAACGCTATGTTAACGAAGTACTCTTCACCAGAGAGGATTTAGTAAGATACTTGATGACAAAAAGCCTGGTCATCTCTGTGCTGGAGAGAGGAGAGAGGAGCCAGGAAGAGGTCTATCTTTCACTACTGGAGCAGGTCAGTCCCTTCTTTACCAGTGAGCACGGCACCTTCCGCTTCAGTGGCTACATCTGGTATATCCAGAAGGAGAACACTACTCGGGCGGCCGATAGGTAACGGGCCAGTAGTAGGGAATATCGTCGGAGACCTCCCAGCCAAATTGGCTGTAGTAGAGCCAATCTTTACGCAGCAGATTTGATTTATGGGAGTCGTGCAGGCGTGGGTCGCCAAGCCACCAGGGATATTGAATATGCTGCTCATCCAGGTGGTGATGTAGCTTCATGTTTTTGTAACCACGACGCTCCCACTCGGTCAACATTGTATTAAGATACTCGCGCAGCGCGGTAGCATAGCCATGCCACATCATAACGGCAGGATGATGCCGCCACGCGCCCAGGTAGTCCGGCGTCGTAATGATCTTCAGGATTTGAGATGCCTCTACTCGCTGCTTTCCCAGGCGCCTGGAGTCCAGCACCCGGGCCGTCTCCTCAAAAGAGGCATAAGGGAGGAACGTCTGCATACGCGCCAGGTCTCTCCTTCCACAGAACACAGCATGACCTCACACGAGAGTAGCACGCCCCGCCAATCTGGCTGGTAACATATTTTTTTGTATGATGGTGTTTGTCGTTGAGGGCGCCTTTGGCGCCCTCAACGACAAACACCATCATACAATTTTTTTGCGCCGTAGGCGCGAGAAGTCATCTGTCTTGCTCAATGATGCAGAAGGTACCCCAAATAGTCGATAGAAAAGAAGAGAGCCAGCTACTATGCTCACATGGATGGAGCCAATGTAAGATGGCTGGTCTAAGTGGAAGGGATTGGCTGTAGCAAGAGTCAGAAGGCTATGTTAAAATTCGAAAAGAAAATTTACGGCCGCGAAATTTCTCAGATAAATGGCAGGAGATTTCTACACAATGGAAAAACAGACAGGTACAGTACAGGTTAAACGCAGTTTCCCCGAGATGCTCAAAGGTGGCGTCATCTGTGACGTCATCGACGCCGAGCAGGCTAAGATCGCCGAGGAAGCCGGCGCCTCAGCCGTTATGGCTCTTGAGCGCGTGCCAGCGGACATCCGCGCCCATGGTGGCGTTGCTCGCATGAGCGATCCCGAGCTAATCATCAAGATTAAAGAGGCCGTCACTATCCCGGTCATGGCGAAGTGCCGCATTGGTCATTTTGTCGAGGCTGAGATCCTCCAGGCCATCGGTGTTGACTGCATCGACGAGTCGGAAGTATTGACGCCCGCCGATGAGAGTTTCCACGTCAATAAACATCTCTTCAACGTGCCCTTCGTCTGTGGCGCGCGCGACCTGGGTGAGGCGCTGCGACGCGTGGGTGAGGGCGCCGCGATGTTGCGTACCAAGGGCGAGGCTGGAACCGGCAATATCGTCGAGGCGGTTCGTCATATGCGCACCATCATGGACGGCATTCGCCGCTTGCAGAATTTGCCAGAAGAAGAGCTGATGAGCGAGGCCAAGAACCTTGGCGCGCCATATGACCTGGTCCGTGAGATCGCACGCACCGGCAAACTACCCGTCGTCAATTTCTCAGCGGGTGGCGTCGCGACCCCGGCAGACGCCGCTTTGATGATGCGCCTGGGCGCAGAAGGCATTTTCGTGGGTTCGGGCATCTTCAAGTCTGGCGATCCTCTCAAGCGTGCCAAGGCCATCGTTCGCGCCACCACGCACTTCCAGGACGCGGGCATCGTCGCCGAGGTATCGCGCAACCTGGGTGAACCAATGGTTGGTATCAGCCTGGATAAGCTCTCGCAGGACGATCTGATGGCTCGTCGTGGCTGGTAGTAGCGGAACAGGCTCAGGCACCATGACACAAGGACACAACCTTTTGCCACGTATCGGCGTATTAGCATTACAGGGCGATTTTGAGGCCCACCTGCGGATGCTGGCCGAGTTAGGCGCTGAGGGAAAAGCTATTCGGCTCCCTGAGCAACTAGAGGAAATAAATGGTATAATTATACCAGGTGGTGAAAGTACCACGATAGGCAAACTCATGATCGAGTATAACCTCCTGGAGCCCTTGAGGCAGAAAATTCGGGACGGCATACCGGTCTGGGGAACATGCGCAGGTCTTATATTGTTATCACAAGAGACGGATAATGCGCTGGCAGGCCAACCACTTCTGGCCTCGCTGGACATCAAAGTTCGTCGTAACGCTTTCGGCAGTCAGCGGGAAAGTTTTGAGACAGATCTCGTAGTGCCAGAACTTGGCGAAGCGCCATTCCACACCTTCTTTATCCGCGGTCCACTGGTCGAAAAGGTTGGACCAGGAGTAGAAGTGCTGGCTACGCTCGACGATGGAACCATCGTTGCTGTCCGAGAAGGAACCAGGCTAGGTACTGCATTTCATCCCGAGGTATCGGGAGACACCCGTTTCCACCAATACTTTCTCCGCATAGTAGAGAGCGTCAGCAACTAGGGGCATCATTGATGCCCCTAAAGGGACGCAGGAGAATTGGATGATACGACCGGTCCTGTTCGTGGATCTACCGGGAATCATCTATGCAATGGACCGACATGCTCGTAGTCCGAAACACGGAATTGCGAATTTCGTGTGCTGGCTGGAGCCTGTAGAGAGAGACTCGCTGCCCTCACCTATCCTGCGTAACCTTCTGCCGCTTACCCCAGCGTCGCGAACCTGGATCTGTGAAGATCACTGGCAATTACTCGGTTTCGCACAAATGAACGAACGACCCGCGCGCAAAGCGTGGGATCTCTCATATCTTGCCTCCATGCGCAACAGAAACGTCTCCAGCGAAGAGGTACTGAGCGCGCTGCTCGACTACACCCTAGAGATGGCGGGGGCGCATGGAATATTGCGTATCTTTGCGAAGGTTGAAGATGAGGTGCCGGAGGTAGATATGTTCGTACGCAGTGGCTTCCAACGCTATGCGCGCGAACTCACCTATGTCTATGAACCGGGAACAACTTTACCTGAGCAAGGTGAACAGTTGAGCTCCCTGCGCAAGTGGCATCGCCACTATGCCTGGGGTCTGCATCAACTGTACCGGGCCACCACACCACAGCGTGTGCGCATGGCCGAGCTGCTTGAAAACAGCGAGGAATACGCCAAATTGCATGTCGGGCCACAGCGCTGGTTCTCACCCTGGAATGAGAACTATGTCTGCGACGTTGGCGTGCGCCTGGGCGCCTGGTTACGCATTTGCCGAGGGCATAACACCATACCCCATCGTCTCTCTCTTATTGTCCATCCAGAACATGCCGACCTGGCGGAGCCGCTGTTACGCTTTGGCATGCGCAGGTTACTGGAAGCAGACGTACGCCGCATTTATTGCCTGGTGCGCGAGTACGACTCATGTGTTATTACCGCTCTAAGCAACAGTGGATTTGAGCAGTCAACCACCAGGCTGCTGCTCGTGCGACACGTAGCATCACTAGCTACGAGGCAAAGCACAGTCCCCCTGCTAGAACAAAGAGCGGTCTATGGCTTGAAGGGCCTGGGGACGGTCAATTCACGCCAAAAGTTAATGAGGTGATAGAACTGCCTATGCAACATGTGGTCACCGACGATCTTGAGGCTCTGCTAGCGACCCTTCCACCTAGCATCCACGACGCGGTCAATCGGCTAGAGAACCGAAGCGAACTGCTGGAGATCGTAATGGACCTCGGGCGATTGGCCGAGGGACGTTTCCCCGAGGGAGAGGTCCTCTTAAGCAATCAGCCCGTGACCTATGCTGACCTCGAATATGTGGTTGAACGCATCGGCGAATTTGGCGATGATAACCGCGCAGGGATAGAGCGAACGCTACACCGAATTAGCGCTTTGCGCAACCGCAAAGGAAAAGTCGTGGGACTGACGTGCCGCATCGGTCGAGCCGTGTTAGGAAGCATCGCCCTCATCCGCGATATCGTGGAGCAGGGGCAATCCATCCTGATTCTGGGTCGCCCAGGCGTGGGTAAAACCACGCTTCTACGTGAGATCGCGCGCGTCCTGGCAGACGAAGCAAACAAACGCGTCGTGGTGGTTGATACCTCCAACGAGATCGCGGGTGATGGTGATATCCCTCATCCTGGTATCGGACGCGCGCGTCGTATGCAGGTGGCACGCACGGTTGAGCAGCACGCGGTGATGATCGAGGCTGTGGAGAACCACATGCCCCAGGTTATCGTCATCGACGAGATCGGCACCGAACTGGAGGCCGCCGCCGCCCGCACCATCGCGGAACGTGGTGTCCAGCTCGTCGCGACGGCTCATGGCAACACCCTCGGCAATCTGCTGATGAACCCGACCCTCTCAGACCTGGTTGGTGGCATTCAAACCGTCACCCTGGGCGACGAAGAGGCGCGCCGCCGCCATACGCAAAAGAGTATTCTTGAGCGTAAGGCGCCACCGACTTTTGATGTCGTGGTGGAACAGCAGAGCTGGGAAGAGGTCATTGTGCATCGCGATGTCGCCGACACGGTCGATACCATGCTCAGAGGCATGATCATTGTGGCCGAGGAACGCACACGCGACGAGAACACGGGGCATATCGGACTCCGCCGTATCAGCCGAAACGGTATGGAGAACGCTTCCCCCAATGGGATCGGAGGCCTGGGCAACCGTAGCCAGGGCTTTACACCCAGTATGTTCGAGCGTGGTGATCATTCCGAACGTAGTGATCGCTCAGAGCGTGGCGGCAGCAAGGGGGTGCGTCAGATAGAGCGCCCACGGCGCGGCTCCAATGAACCGCCCATGCCGATGAGGGCCTTAGCCCCAACTGGCACCTCGCCTGCTGAAGTCACGACTACGCCAGGCACAGCCATCGAGAGCGAGCCTGAGGAGGATCATAGGACCGAGACCCTTCCGCTCAATCGGACTTTACGTGTCTATCCATTCGGGGTCAACCGTGACCGACTTAGCGACGCATCACGCCATCTACGCGTTCCGGTTGTGATCACAAACAACCAGAAAGAGGCCGATGCCGTGATGACGCTGAAAAACTACTATCGGCACCAGGGAGAGCGCCTGCAACTGGCCGCACAAGACGGTAAACTACTCATCATCCTGAAGAACAATACCGTCTCGCAAATGCAGCACGCCCTGGCACGTATCTTCGACATTCCAGAGGAGGATACCGTCGAAGGTGAGGAGAGCCATCCAGCCTTGGATGAGATGCACTTCGATGACCCGACCAAACAGGCTCTTCTGGAGACAGAGGACGCGATTCATCAAGTGCTCAATAAAGGGTTGACCACGGCTGAGCTTCCGCCAGCCAACTCCCATATTCGCCGCTTGCAGCACCAGATGGCGACACGCTATAACCTGCTTTCACGCAGCCGGGGCAAAGAGCCCAATCGCCGTGTCAAAATCTTTCGCGCTCGCAACTAATATGGCATAAGGAGCCATCTCGCCCTTTAGCTCATTCATCGCACACAACAGGAAGGACTTCGGCCAGCCCAATCTCTTCTCCAGCCCATGAAAAGAGAGCGCCCAGGCCAGGCCAGAAGTAAACAACAACAAACAGGCAATCGAATTGTAAGGGAACCAGAGTGGTGTGCTGGTTCCCTTTTTTCGTTGCTGCCTGCTGCGGCAGCAAGGCGCCCGATATGGTGGAGAGAGGACTAAGACACCCGACAATTTTTATGCAGCCGAGCACTTGTTTACCGAGTAAAGTATTTCAATTGAAATAGTACCTTGACAATCATAGCAATGTGACGTATACTCCAACTACAAGTTATGAGATTGTCAAGCTGATTATTAAGAAGTCGGAAAGAACAGAGGATTTGTTCATCACACAAAATACAACAACAAAAATACTACATTGACAATCACAGTAGTGTAGTGTATACTCCAAACATGAGGTAATGAGATGAGTGAAAACAAACTGACCTCCGACCTGCTACGCGGCCATACCGATACGATGATTCTACGCCTCTTAGCGGAAGCTGACCGCTACGGCTACGAGATCGTTAAGCTGATTGCTGAGCGCTCGGGTGGAGAATATGAACTCAAGGAAGCTACCATGTACTCCAGCGTTCGGCGGCTTGAGGCAGACGGGGATATCGAGTGGTATTGGGGCGATGAATCGCAAGGCGGCAGGAGGAAATACTTCCGCATTACAAACAAAGGGAAAGCAACTTACGAGCGCAATAAAAGCAACTGGGATTACGCAAAGGGCGTGCTAGAGAACCTCTTGTAAAGGAAAGGGATTGTTATGAACGAGAAATTGACCAGCTATGTCAATGGTGTGTTTGCTCCATATGAGGGAGTCAAAAGCGCGAGCGAATTAAAGTCGGATCTGCTCTCGGATTTGCAGGAGCGCTTCCGTGAACTGAAAGCCGAGGGCAAGGATGATGAAACCGCCTTTGCCATGACCATCGAGAGTATCGGCGACATTGAGCAAACCGTCCTGGAGGTTGCCAACCTCTCCCGCTCGCTGGAGCGGCAGGTAGCTATCAACTTGAGTGGGAGCAATCTGCCACAGAGCGACTTCGCAGGCGTTACGGCGCGTCAAGGTAAGTTTCAAGGGAGCATGTTGCGCGGCTCAGACTTTTCGGGCGCAGACTTGACCGGTAGCTCGTTTTCAGGCAGTGATGTCCGTGAAGCTAATTTTTCTGGCGCCAATCTGACCGATTGCAACTTCTCCGCCCTTGAACTTACAGATGCTAACTTCAGTAAAGCCATCCTTGTGCGCACCAACTTCGGCGCGGCAGGACTGGATCGAGCAAAATTCATCGGCGTCACGTTGACGGATGTCAAATTTACTACGACCGACTTGCGAAAAACCATCTTTGAAGATTGTACTTTTCTCGGCGTCGACTTCCACTATTCCGATCTGAGCGGACAGCGCTTTGATGGACAGACCTTTGTTGGCATCATATTTGAGCTGCCAGCACTCAAGGATGTATCGTTTCAGGGTGCGACCCTCAAAAATGTGTCGTTCCGCTCGGTTGGCATATGGTCTCAGAAGCGTGCCATCCAATCCATTCACTTTGACGGCGCGATGATGGATAAGCTCACATATGCTGCGCTCAAAGGCCTGGGAGCCGATGTCTCGAAGGTGACTGTTCTAGCATAAGGAGAAAATTGTGCCAAATATTGCCATTCAGGTAAACGATCTACGGAAATCATACAAGAATCTCGAGGTTTTAAAAGGCGTGAATCTCAGCGTGGAGCAGGGCAGCATTTTTGCCCTGCTTGGCTCCAACGGCGCGGGCAAGACAACACTCATCAAAATTCTCACCACGCTACTCAAACAGGATGGCGGAACAGCCATCGTCAACGGCTTTGATGTGACGTCACAGCCAGCCCACGTGCGGCAATCATTCAGTTTAACCGGGCAATTTGCTGCGGTAGATGAAATTTTGACCGGACGAGAGAACCTTATGATGATCGCTAAACTGCGCCATCTCAAACAACCGCGCCAGGTGTCCGACGAGTTGCTAACACGCTTCGGTTTAACCGAGGCCGCCAACCGTCGTGCAGCGACCTATTCCGGCGGGATGCGCCGCAGGCTGGACCTGGCCATGAGCCTGGTGGGGACACCGCCGATCCTGTTTCTTGATGAGCCAACCACCGGGCTGGACCCCGAGGCGCGTATCGAGGTGTGGAACGTGGTGAAGGAGCTGGCGGATAGTGGCATCACCGTCTTATTGACCACGCAGTACCTGGACGAGGCGGAACAGCTAGCGGATCGCATTGCCATTCTCCACGAGGGCACAATCATTGCCAGCGGCACGCTCGCAGAGCTCAAACAGTTGTTTCCCCCTGCTCAAAAGGAGTATGTGGAAAAACAACCGACCCTGGAGGAGATCTTTCTGGCCATCATTGGCAAAAAGGAGGGAAAGTAAATGGAAGCGATACAGAAACAGGAAACCATAGGGCATAACAACTCAGGAAGTCGGGTACAGAACCACTTTTTCAACGATATGAGCGTCATGCTTGGTCGTTCCATGCGGCATATCTTCCGCAGTATGGATACTATCATCACGGTCACAATCATGCCGATTATGTTTATGTTGCTCTTCGTGTATGTATTCGGCGGTGCCATTCAAACCGGGACAGACAATTATGTCAATTACTTGTTACCTGGGATCTTATTAATCGCCATTTCGAGCGGAATCTCCTATACCGCGTACCGCTTGTTTACCGATGTGCAGAAGGGGATCATTGAGCGCTTTCGCTCCATGCCGATTGCCCCTTCCACCATGCTGTGGGGGCACGTCCTGACCTCAATGGTCTCCAACGCGATTTCGCTGGTGGTCATCGTCCTCGTCGCGTTGCTGATGGGCTTTCGTTCATCGGCGGGCATCCTATCCTGGCTGGCCGTCGTTGGCATCCTCGCGTTGTTTACGCTGGCGTTAACCTGGGTGGCGGTGATTCCCGGACTGACCGCCAAATCGGTCGACGGGGCAAGTGCCTTTTCGTATCCAATCATCTTCCTGCCCTTTATCAGCTCGGCATTTGTGCCCACCAAATCGATGCCATTTGTCGTCCGGGTCTTTGCTGAAAACCAGCCGGTAACAGCGATCGTGAACAGCATCCGTGCGTTACTGGCCGGACAGCCAGTCTCCAATGAGATCTGGGTGGCGCTGGCATGGTGTGTCGGCATTCTGCTCGTGGCCTACATCTTTGCCATGAGGGTCTATCAAAAGCGTGTGTAAATTGATTTGACATGAAAGAAGCAACGTAACATGTGTGCTGGCTAGCGACCCTCTCTCCGATGAAATGTGATAGGAGCTCTCCCAAACGCTTCTACATAGTCATCGGAGAGATCGACCAATTATCCCCCATGCCTCCAGCTACCAGGATCAAACATCCAGAGCCAACCCCAACAACGCTGGTCCCCCCGATACTTTGACGGAGGCGACCCAGTACGGTGACGATCTCCTCAACGCAACCGCGCATCAGTATTGAAACTCTGTGACACACAGGCGTGGGTATAATCGTACATATAAGGAGTGACTACTCTACCTATAAATATAGCAAAACCGATCAATGAAGACGGAAGCGCAAGGCAAGCGCATACAAGTACATCGCCATGAACGTCACAGCCTTTTGTCTACCATGACATGGCATGTTATAATGCTCTGCAAGTCACAGATGCAAAGCTGCATGGAGAACCGGCAATTACGCAAAACCACAAAGGTCGTGGTGTGGCATGCGGAGGGTTGAAAGGAGTCGTCAGTCTTATGCTTATCGAACATGACTCGACAACAGGTACCACCCGGCTACCTGCCCTGGTCGAGACGCCACCATTACCAGTCACTATCGCCGATATTTGGCAGGCTTATAAGTTCCTCAAGCCTATTATGCATCATACGCCTCTCACGCCATCACGAACCTATCAGCGGATGACCGGGGCGGATGTCTATCTCAAAGCTGAACATTTACAGCGTGGAGGTTCGTTCAAGGCACGTGGGGCGGCATATAAAATTTCGCGACTTACTCCTGAACAATATAAAGCTGGCGTGATCGCGGCTTCGGCGGGCAATCACGCGCAAGGCGTAGCCATCGCCGCGGCTCAGCACCAGATTCCCTGCACCATCGTCATGCCGGAGGGCGCGCCCCTGGCCAAGGTCGTCGCCACTCAGGAATATGGCGCGACCGTCGAGCTCTACGGCAGCACCTATGATGACGCCTATAAGTATTGCTGTGAGCTACAGCGTGAGAGCGGCGCGACTTTTATCCATGCATTCGACGATCCGGATGTCATTGCGGGGCAAGGCACCCTGGGTTTAGAGATGCTCAATGATCTCCCCGATGCCGACGC
The DNA here is from genome assembly GCF_016587415.1 of Ktedonobacter sp. SOSP1-85. Classification (GTDB taxonomy): domain Bacteria; phylum Chloroflexota; class Ktedonobacteria; order Ktedonobacterales; family Ktedonobacteraceae; genus Ktedonobacter. The sequence continues at coordinate 3,125,376 of NZ_BNJI01000001.1, forward strand.
CATTCTTGTCCCCATCGGAGGGGGTGGCTTGATCGCGGGCATCGCCATCGCCGCGCGCGCGCTCAAACCCGACATTAAAATCATCGGTGTGCAGGCTGCGGGCGCGCCCAGCTGTCGTGCCTCGCTCGACGGTGGTACACCAGTTACGCTCCCCGCTATCAGTACCATCGCCGATGGTATCGCAACCAAGCGCCCGGGCGAGCTGACATTCTCCATTATCAAGCAGCTCGTCGATGATGTCGTCCTGGTCAGCGACGAGGATATCATCAAGGCCGTGCTCCTGCTCATGGAGCGCAGCAAGATGGTCGTCGAGGGCGCGGGCGCGATTGGCCTGGCCGCTCTCCTGAGTGGCGTCGTCAAGCTGCCGGGAAAAAAGGTGCTCGTGCCGCTCACAGGCGGCAATATCGACATCAACCTTGTTGGGCGTTTTATTGAGCATGGACTGGCGGTCTCGGGTCGCTACTTCGTCATCCACACACGCCTCGACGACAAGCCAGGCGAGCTGATGCGCCTGCTCAACATCATCGCCGAGATGCGTATCAACGTCATCGACGTACGCTATCAACGCATCACCGAGCGCCTGCCCATTATGCAGCGCGAGGAAACAATTACGCTGGAGACGCGCAACCGGGCACAGTGCGAAGAACTACTGCGCCGCCTGCGCCACGCAGGCTACATGGTGGAAGAGGCCCAAACCTTTGACGAAGAGCAGGATGCTCGCCGCTAAAGAACTCGTTACGCAAATTATTCTGTTTGAAAGTGAGGTGCCCCTGGCTACCGCAGGCAGCCAGGGGCACCTCACTTTCAAACAGAAATTATTTATAGGGGCTCGACGCGAATAAGCGGCGCGCCCTTCTGCACCACATCTCCGCTCTTCGCCACCAGGGCGGTAACGCGACCAGAAACCTCGGACACGACCTCATTGAAGACTTTCATCGACTCAACGAGCGCCACGACCTGACCAACGTGAATCGTTTCGCCAATATTGACGAACGATGGAGAGGAGGGCGAGGCCGCGGAATAGTACACACCTGTAAGAGGCGCGTTGACCGCGACGGTTGTGTCCGCCTTCTGAGCGCGTGGAGCCGGTGCCCCCGCGATGGCTACCGGTCCTGAGACGGTAGGGGCAGAGACCAGTACCATACCTGGATCGCGTTTAATCGTAATCTCCAACTCCCCTTCGGCAAGTTCCAGCTCACCAATAGAACTCCCCTCAAGGACCTGGATCAGTTTCTCAACACGCTCCAGCCACTGCTCATGATTCTCAGTCTTCATAACCTATTACTCTTCGTATCGCTTGAATATTAAGCAGGTATTATGACCACCAAAACCCATGGAGTTCGACATGGCCACATTGACGGTCGCGTGACGCGCCTCATTAGGCACATAGTCGAGATCACACTCTGGATCGGGATGATGCAGATTGATAGTCGGCGGAATAATGCCATTCAGGATGCTCTGAATCGAGATCACTGACTCAACCGCCCCAGCCGCGCCGAGTGTGTGGCCCGTCATGGACTTGGTCGAGCTGATAGCGACCTTGTAGGCATGCTCACCGAAGGTGGTCTTGATGGCCTGCGTCTCAGTACTATCATTAAACGGAGTGGAGGTACCATGCGCGTTGATATAGTCGACCTGGTCAGGGCGCAGGTTGGCCTTCTGCAAGGCGCGGCGCATCGCGCGCACCAGGCCCTCGCCACCGGGAGCGGGCGCGGTAATATGGCTCGCGTCGCCCGTGCTACCATAGCCAACTAGCTCAGCCAGAATAGTCGCGCCACGCGCTTTAGCAAACTCCAGGTCCTCCAGAATCAGCATGCCCGAGGCTTCACCCATCACGAAACCATCACGCGTGCCATCAAAGGGACGGCTGGCACCCTGCGGATCATCGTTACGCCGCGAGAGCGCTTTCATATTATCGAAGGCCGCCATCGAGATAGGCGTGACCGCCTTCTCGGAGCCGCCCGCGATCATAACCTTTGCGTCACCGCGACGAATGGTCTCCCAGGCCTCACCAATCGTATTTCCGCTGGTCGCACAGGCGGAGACCGCGGCCCAGTTCGGACCACGCGCACCAGTCATAATCGAAACGATGCCAGGCGCGCCGTCGACGATCATCATATTGATGAAGAACGGGCTGATACGATCTGGCCCCTGCTCATGCAGGACCGTAAACTGATCGTGCAGCGTGACCAGGCCACCAATACCGCTGCCAATATACACGCCGACCTCGTCGGCAATATCATTTGAAATCTCTAAACCAGCCTGAGCCAATGCCTGCTTGGTCGTGGCGATGGCGAGCTGCTCGTAGGGATCATTGCGCCGAATTTCCTTGCGATCCATATAGGGAGTGGGATCGAAGTTCTTAATCTGAGCGGCAAAATGCACTCGAAAGCGTTCGGTATCGTAAGAAGTAATCTCACCAACACCAGACTTGCCCTGACAGAGTGCCTCCCACGAGGAAGCCAGGTCGTTACCCAACGAGGTAACCAGTCCTAATCCGGTTACAACTACGCGAGACACGAAGTCACCTCCTGTAGTTTACATAAAAGAAGTAAAATCCTTATGAAGTAAGCGGTTTATCACACCCCACCAAGCCCGAGCCGGGAACCGCGCCTCCGGCTGGCTCTCTCCCCCTCCCGATACAGTTAGCCAATACCTAGAGCAGTGGCCTCTTCTTGAATAAAGCGTGTATACGTATCTCCCTGGATAAAACCCTCATGACTGAGCAAGCGTTTATGGAAGGGGATCGTCGTCGTCAAGCCTTCGATCTCATATTCATCGAGCGCACGCTGCATACGAGCGATGGCTTCGTTACGTGTCTCAGCCCAGACAATAAGCTTTGAAAGCAACGAATCATAGTGCGGAGGAATTTCGTAGCCCGAGTAGAGGTGGCTATCGACGCGCACGCCAGGTCCGCCAGGAACCTGGTAATTCTCAACCACGCCAGTCTGTGGGCGAAAATCGGCGTCGGCATCCTCAGCGGTGATGCGAACCTCAATCGCGTGGCCCCGGAACTTAATATCCTCCTGCTTGAGTTGCAGGGGAAGGCCCGAGGCAATACGAATTTGCTCCTTCACCAGGTCAATGCCGGTCACCAACTCCGTCACAGGATGCTCCACCTGGAGGCGAGTATTCATCTCCATGAAGTAGTAGCGATTCTGCTCATCCACCAGGAACTCTAGCGTACCCGCGTTGCGATAACCGACCTCCTGAACGGCGCGAATGGCTTTCTGGCCCATCTCCTCGCACAGCTCACGCGGCAGAATCGGGCTCGGAGACTCCTCAAGTACCTTCTGGTTACGACGCTGGCAAGAGCAGTTACGCTCGCCCAGGTGTACACCATGGCCATAGTTATCCACCAGGACCTGGATCTCGACGTGGCGCGCCTTGGCAACATAGCGCTCAAGATAGATACCATCGTCGCGGAAGGCCTCGCGGACCTCATTTTGAGCCACGGTGAAGACGCGATCAAACTCCTCAGGCTTGTTGATGAGGCGAATACCACGACCACCGCCACCCGCCACGGCCTTCAGCATCAGCGGGAAACCAATCTCGCGCGCGGCATCCTGAGCTTCAGAGAGCGTGCGCAAAACAGGGGTACCGGGAAGCGTGGGCAGACCGGCCTTGATCATGGCCTCGCGCGCGGATACCTTATCGCCCATGACGGACATGACACTCGCCGAGGGGCCAATAAAGGTAATATTGACATCCTTACAGATCTCAGCAAAGCTGGTATTCTCAGAGAGAAAACCATAGCCGGGATGAATTGCTTCCGCGTTAGAAATAAGTGCGGCACTAATAATATTGGGAATGTTAAGATAACTCTTCCCACTGGGGCCGGGGCCGATGCAGATACGCTCATCAGCCTGGCGTACAGGAAGCGAATCGCGGTCAGCCTCGGAGTGAACAATGACGCTGCGTATACCCATCTCCCGACAGGCCCGGATGACACGCAGCGCGATTTCACCACGATTGGCGATTAGAATTTTTCGAAACATATGTCACTAATGAAGCGCGACAGGTTCTAGTAGGGAACACGCGCCTCACCTTACTCCTCTCACAAAAAAGCCCTAGGGGAGGGGTCAATTTGGTAAATTATACCACACCCTGGAAAACAGGGCTGCTCACAGGGCCTGGAATGACCAAATAGTGTTAGCTAGCTAGCATTGCAAGCCAGAATAAGGTGCCCTCTACCGCTCTATAGCCAGAAAGGCTACGCTATCGTAATACACTTAAGAGATAACGACATATACACTGAATGTGCCCTCCATATATCCTATTACCGGGTGCTGAGTATCCTATAAATAGGAGCAAGATGGACAAGACTCCTGGCAAGAGGATACAATTCCATAGCGCGCGGCAGAAAATTACCGAAGTATTGTAATGTGTTCCAACGGGCGTCATTATGCAAAGCCATAAAGCTAAAGCATTAGGAGAGGATAACATGCAAGCACAGACATCGCTTTCCACGTATGTACGGCAAGAACTGCTCCCAGACCTGGACGATTACATTGGGAAGATGCTCACAGATTGGCATATCCCAGGGCTTGCGCTGGCCATTGTCAAAGATGATGAAACCATCTTCGCGAAAGGCTATGGTATCCGCAAAGCAGGCGAGCATAAAGCAATCAGCGAGCATACTATTTTTGGCATCTCATCGGTCACGAAAACCTTCACCGCGGCAGCCATTGGGCTGCTCGTCGATGAAGAGAAACTTCAGTGGGATGATCCTGTGATCAAGTATCTGCCAGATTTCCAGCTCTATGATCCCTATGTGACACAAGAGCTGACCATACGCGACCTGCTCTGCGCGAGAAGCGGCCTGGACGGTGGCGACCTGATGCGGGAAGGGGGCGACTTTGATCGCAACGAGGTTATTTATCGCCTGCGCTATCTCAAACCCAGCTACAGCTTTCGCACGCGCCAGGGCGCCTTTACCTTTATGTTCACCATCGCGGGCCAGGTTGTCGCCGCCGTTACCGGGCGCCCCTGGGACACATTTATAAAAGAGCGCTTCTTCAAACCGCTTGGCATGAGCGCCAGTGGCACCACTCGCGCCTCGGCGCTGCACACACGCAACGTCGCGATCCCTCATATAGAGAACGATAACGCCCCTGATCCCTACATCTATAGCATTCCAGATAACGTAGGACCCGGTGGCGGTATCACCTCGAATGTGCTTGACCTGGCCCAGTGGATACGCCTGCAACTGGGAAAAGGCACCTTTAAACAGAAGAAGATTTTAAGTTCAGAGGTCATCAACGAACTACACACACCCCAGATCGTCCATCAATCACCCTTGATGCAGCTGGATCACCCCGGCTCGAACTTTGTCTGCTATGGCCTGGGCTGGTTCCTCGCGGATTACTGTGGGCAAAAAGTTATCGATCACAGTGGAGCAATGCCAGGAATGGAGGCGCTCATCGCTATACTGCCAGAGAAGCAGCTAGGCATCGTCGCCCTCGCCAATGGTTTTCAGTCCAGGTGGCCCCTGATCGCGCTTAAGCAGAAGGTCTTTGATAGTTTCCTTGAGCTACCCGAACGTGATTGGAGCGAAGAGTTCCTTCAGATGAAGAGACAGCAGGAGAAGCAGGTTAAGGAGTGGATGAGCCTGGAGCGCAAGGATCGCATTAGCCAGCAGATAAGCAACACTCACCCTTCGCTAGATCCAGTGGGCTACGTGGGCGAATATGAGGACGCCTTCTATGGCCGAGCCTTCATCAATAAAGAGGGCAGTAAGCTCACCTTCCGCTTTGGCTCCAAGTACGCGGACCTGGAACACTGGCACTACGATACATTTAAAGCCCAGTGGCGCAAACCCCTGGTTGGCGAGGATCTTATCACCTTTGTCCTGAACGCCGAAGGCAAGGTAGAAGAGATGCGCGTCGCCAACTTTGCCAACTTCACCCGCGTCCAATAAAAAAACTTCTAATCAGAGCGCCTATTTCTGCTGCTCGCCAGGCTCCAGCACACCTGCCAGCAGCAGGGCCTGCTCATGCGAAATGATATTGTACTTTAGCTTCAGCGCAAGGATGCGTGTGACAGAGGCGTCGATCTGCTGCGTAGTAATCGTCCCGCTATGGACGGCCTGGGCCAGCCCTTCAAGCATGGTCGCGGTCTCAGTAAGTCCACGCGGACCCAGCAGAAGATCCGTGCCTGCTTTGACAGCCAGGACTGCCGCGTGTGATAGATCATACGTGTTACTTACACCACCCATCCAGAGGGTATCGCTAATAATCACGCCCTGGAAATTCAACTGTTTACGAAGAATATTAGTCACGACGTTTGGCGAAAGTGATGTAGGCAATTGTGGGTCCAGCTGAGGATTGAGAATATGAGTCACCATGACCATTGGCACCACGCCTTCGCCGATCATTGTGCGATAGGGAACAAGGTCTACCTGGTTGAGGGTCTCCAGGCTGCGATCCATATATGGCAGCGAGCGATGGGGGTCCAGGTTAGCGCTACCCAGGCCCGGAAAATGCTTCAGGCATCCCACGACACCGCCTTCATTCAAACCTTTAAGGTAGGCACGCCCCATATTTGTGACCAGGGTCGCACTAGAGCCAAAGGTGCGCTGGGGTAAACCGGGATTATTAGGATTTGTCAGCACATCCACTGTAGGCATAAAATTCACGTTGAGGCCCAATCCACTTAAATCCCTGGCGGCACTACTCCCCGCCTGATAGGCCTTTTGGGGGTCACCGCTGGCCCCAATAGTAGCTTCTGATGGGCGCTCACCCGTAATACGTCGCAACTCATTAACGACGCCGCCTTCATAATCAGTCGTAATAAAAAGCGGAAAAAGTGCTGCCTGTTGCATAGCCTTATTCAAAACTGTGAGCTGCTCACGTGTCTGCGCATTGCCATTTTTATTCTCGATCAATACACCGCTGACGTCATATTTCTGTAGCATCTGGCGCAAAGTATCATCAAGCGTCGAGCCATTAAACTCCACAATCACCATCTGGCCCAGCTTCTGCTCCAGGCTCATATGCTGAACTATGCGTTGAATCAACATAGCATCATCAAGCACAATCGGGGTAGGAACTGGTCCAGCAGGAAATTGAGGTGTGGCCGTTGTCTGAGGAGCTATAGAAACCTGCTGAGCGCAGGCATTCAGTAGTAAACATAGACACAGAAGCCAAGTAGCCGCGAAGGAAAGCTTCCTTAGCAAATGCTTCCTCTGTCGATGAGGTTCATTCATAGTAATACTCCACCAAATAATAGATCGAAAATTGCAGCTCTACCTACTACTAACGAAGCAACAAAGCAAATGGATAAGTTATATGGTGGTGTGGTTGCGGGCTGGCAGAGCCAGCCCGCAACCACACCACCATATAACTTATCAAGAGGCGAGCTTGCGAGCCGGGATCGCTTGACAACGCAAAATGAAAGTCTGATACTGTCCACAAGAAGTACTTTATAGAGGAGCGAAAAGAAAATATATGTTTGATACCAGTAAAGTTGGTCAGAGCTTTCCTCCTTTCCACATCGAGGTAGAGCGCTGCAAGATCCAGGAGCTTGCGCTCGCCATAGGCGATGAGAACCCTATCTATACCAGCCGCGAGGCTGCACAGGCCGCTGGCTACCGCGATATACCGCTTTTTCCTACCGCCCCCACCATCTTTAATTTCTGGGGCAACGCCCAGCTCAATGAGCAATTGAGATCTACTGGACTAGAAATCGAACGTATTCTTCATGGAGAAGAAGAATACGAATATTTAGCCCCCATCTATCCTGGCGATAAACTGACGGGCACCACAACGATTGCCAGTGGAAAGTCGCGCCGTGGCAAGGATGGCTCTGGCATGGACATCGTCACCCTGGAGACACGCTATAGCAACCAGGATCAGCAGGAGGTTCTAGTTGCCCGCACGATGGTAATCGTACGCATACAAGCCAGTTAGTAACAAGATCATAAAAGAGCAAAGGAGAAGCCAGCCATGGCCACAGATACACAGCCAGCAGCCAGGCGCTATTTTGAAGATGTCCAGGTTGGGGACGAGATTCCCACCCTCACCAAAGACCCCATGACCCTGCAACGCCTGGTGCGCTACGCGGGAGCCTCGGGAGACTTCAATCCACTTCACACCGACCCTGCGGTAGGCGAAGCGGTTGGTACAGGTGGTATTATCGCCCATGGTATGCTCATTATGGGCTTTGTGGGACAGATGTTAAGTGACTATGTGGGGCCAACCGCGCTCCGCAAGTTTAACGTCCGCTTTAAAGGTATGACCCATCTCGGCGACACTATCACCTGTAGCGGCACCATCACCGAGAAAAACGAAGTTAATGGCGAGGCTATCATTGCGGGCAAGGTCCAGGCAGCCGATCAGAATGGTGATGTCAAAGTGAGCGGCACCTTTAGCGCGGTCCTCCCCAAAAAGGGCGAACGCTAAACTATAGCTTCTCCATAACGGTCACATACCTTCATGAAAAAAGAGGTGGCGGGGCAATGTCATAGGCATTACCCCGCCACCTCTTTTTTCAGCTCAGCGTTGCAGGGGTTGAAAATAAACTTTCGCTAAAAAGTGGAATGGCTCAAAACAGACCCGAAAAAAACAGCCATATTTTTATATCGATTATAACTCTGCAATATCATCGCACAATGAATTTAGCCCCACACATTGGCTTTCTCACAACAGAAACCGTTTATCATCGAGAAAAGAGGGTTTTGAGATTGGTCATGAAAAGTATTGACAAGCCCTTTTTCGTATGGCATACTTACCCTCGCTCCAACGACAAGCACACGAAATTGTTGAGCCGATCACGCCACGTTCACATATCTGCCACTGGCAGGCCAGGGAACAGCGAGAACGAAAAAACGGATTTCGAAAAAGCCTTGCAAAAGGGGTTGACAAACCCCAGGCGGTGTGCGATACTACCGGAGCAGTCGACGAGCGAACAAAAACAGCGAAAACGCTGCAAGAGTTCGAAACGCCCGACACACAAGCGCAAGCTCACGGGCTTGCCGGGTTGCGGTTCAAGCAAAAGAAGAACGAACCAGAGCACCCTGAACAACTGAAGAGTGGAATGCAGAAGTACAACGGAACTTCGTTGATTGAGCACCGCTCAATCGTGAAGAACACCGTTCCTGTCAATTCTGCGAACAAAGCAATGAAGTAACGACAACGTGCTTCTAGCCTGGACGCAAACTACATGATCATTACAGATACCTGTTGGTGTCTGTGAGATACATTCATCACTTGAATGGCGAGTTTGATCCTGGCTCAGGATAAACGCTGGCGGCGTGCCTAACACATGCAAGTCGAACGCCCTCTCGCAAGAGAGGGAGTGGCGGACGGGTGAGTAACACATGGGTACCTGCCCCGAGGTGAGGAATACCGGCGAGAAATCGCCGACAATACCGCATATGTTCCTCCGGGAACAAAGCTCGCAAGGGCGCCTTGGGATGGGCCTGTGGCCGATTAGCTTGTTGGTGAGGTAAGAGCTCACCAAGGCCACGATCGGTAGCTGGTCTGAGAGGATGGTCAGCCACACTGGGATTGAGAACGGCCCAGACTCCTACGGGGGGCAGCAGTGAGGAATTTTCGTCAATGGGGGCAACCCTGAACGAGCAACGCCGCGTGCAGGAGGACGCTTTTCGGAGTGTAAACTGCTTTTCTTGGGGACGAGAACGGACGGTACCCAAGGAACAAGCCCCGGCTAACTACGTGCCAGCAGCCGCGGTAATACGTAGGGGGCGAGCGTTGTCCGGAGTTACTGGGCGTAAAGCGCACGCAGGCGGTTTCGTACGTCTGGAGTGACAGTTCCCGGCTCAACTGGGAAAGGTCTTCGGAAACGGCGAGACTTGAGGGCTTCAGAGGGACACGGAATTCCGGGTGGAGTGGTGAAATGCGTAGAGATCCGGAGGAACACCAATGGCGAAGGCAGTGTCCTGGGAAGCATCTGACGCTCAGGTGCGAAAGCTAGGGGAGCGAACAGGATTAGATACCCTGGTAGTCCTAGCCGTAAACGATGACCACTAGGTGTGGGAGGTATCGACCCCTTCCGTGCCGTCGCAAACGCAGTAAGTGGTCCGCCTGGGGAGTACGGTCGCAAGATTAAAACTCAAAGGAATTGACGGGGACCCGCACAAGCAGCGGAGCGTGTGGTTTAATTCGATGCAACGCGAAGAACCTTACCAAGTCTTGACATGCAGATGCACCAGCGGTAATGCGCTGTTCCTTCGGGACGTTTGCACAGGTGCTGCATGGCTGTCGTCAGCTCGTGTCGTGAGATGTTGGGTTAAGTCCCGCAACGAGCGCAACCCCTACTGCCTATTACATCTTCTAGGCGGAACTGCCCTCACGGGAGGAAGGCGGGGATGACGTCAAGTCAGCACGGCCCTTACGACTTGGGCGACACACACGCTACAATGGCCAGCAACAAAGGGATGCCAACCCGCGAGGGGGAGCCAAGCTCAAAAACCTGGTCTCAGTTCAGATTGCAGGCTGAAACTCGCCTGCATGAAGGTGGAGTTGCTAGTAACCGTAGGTCAGCACACTACGGTGAATACGTTCCCGGGTCTTGTACACACCGCCCGTCACACCACGAAAGTCGGCAACACCTGAAGCCGCCAGGCTAACTCTTCGGAGAGGCAGGCGTCGAGGGTGGGGTCGGTGATTGGGGTGAAGTCGTAACAAGGTAGCTGTACCGGAAGGTGCGGCTGGATCACCTCCTTTCTAGGGAGTCATCACTCTCCTCGTGAGAGTGCACTCTCAGGTCGAACAGGAACGACCTGTCCGTTGATACCCTGCTTCCACTCTTGAGCGGTTCGGCCGCTGGTTTTTTCCAGTTCCGAAGCCCGCATTGTACCTGAACAACCAAAGAAGTATCCTTCAATTTTGCTGAGCGAGCACGTTGGCATGCAAGTGCCCAACCGTGACGTGAGTCATTCAACGCTCGTGACAGTGAAGAGAGAAGACCGAGATCCCATACAACAAGGGTAACAGACCAACAAGAAGAAGCAGACAAGGCAGAACAAGCGAAACAGAGTACGAGGTGGATGCCTTGGCGCTGAAGACCGATGAAGGACGCGGAGACCGGCGAAACATTCAGGGGGAGCTGCATCCAAGCGATGAGCCCTGAGATTCCGAATGGGGCAACCCCTCCAGAGTTATGTCTGGAGACCTATCGCTGAACACATAGGCGATATGGAGGATCGTGGGTGAACTGAAACATCTCAGTAGCCTGCGTAAGAGAAATCAACCGAGATTCCCGTAGTAGTGGCGAGCGAACCGGGAAGAGCCCAAACCATCTATTCCTCGTGAATAGGCGGGGTTGTAGGACTTCCATCAGCACACTTTTCCTTACTCGAAGGCATTGGAACGTGCCACCAGAGGGGGTGAGAGTCCCGTAGAGGACGAGGAGAAGGGTGTGGGGAGAATCCTGAGTACCACGAGACACGTGCAATCTTGTGGGAAGCTGGGGGGACCACCCTCCAAGGCTAAAGAACTTCAGCGACCGATAGCGAACAAGTACCGTGAGGGAAAGGTGAAAAGTACCCCGAGAGGGGGATGAAAGAGTCCCTGAAACCACGTACTCACAAGCAGTCAGAGGCCACTGTTCCATGAGGAACCAAGGGCTGATGGCGTGCCTTTTGTAGAATGATCCGGCGAGTGCATCGCACGTTGCAGGTTAACCAGCGCTAAAGCTGGGGAGCCAGAGGGCAACCGAGTCTCAAACAGGCGTGTATGTAGCGGCGATGCGACCCGAAACCGTGTGAGCTACCCATGAGCAGAGTGAAGCGGATGTAACAGTCCGTCGAGGCTCGAACCCACCAGTGTTGCAAAACTGGGGGATGACTTGTGGGTAGGGGTGAAATGCTAATCGAACACGGAGATAGCTGGTTCTCCCCGAAATGTATTGAGGTACAGCCGCGACCAAGAGCGTGGTGGAGGTAGAGCACTGGATAGGCTAGGGGCCCTGTGCGGGTTACCAACCCTACTCAAACTCCGAATGCCACTACGTGTTTATCGCGAGTGAGACGGCGGGGGCTAAGCTTCGTCGTCAAAAGGGAAACAGCCCAGACCATCGGCTAAGGTCTCCAAATCGATGCTCAGTGTCAAAGGGGGTCAATGCGCCCAAACAGCCAGGATGTTGGCTTAGAAGCAGCCATCATTTAAAGAGTGCGTAATAGCTCACTGGTCGAGTGCAATGGCACCGACAACGTATCGAGGCTTAAGCATCGTACCGAAGCCGTGGAATACAGCTTTTCGCTGTATTGGTAGGGGAGCGTTCTCGACGCCTGAGAAGCCAGACCGCAAGGACTGGTGGAGGTAAGAGAAGTGAGAATGCCGGAATGAGTAGCGTAATGTCTGCGAGAACCAGACACACCGAATGCCTGAGGGTTCCTGGGCAACGTCAATCGTCCCAGGGTGAGTCGGGCCCTAAGCCGAGGGCGTCATGCCGTAGGCGATGGAAAGCAGGTCAGAGAATCCTGCACCGGAACATTTCGTTATGAGCAATGGGGGGACGCGGTAGGGAAGGTGAGCCGATCGAATGGACAGGATCGGTGCCTCTGCTGAAGCGCGTGACCGAGGAAAATCCCGGTTGCATTATGCGTGACACTGAGGCCGAGCGCCCGCAAGGGTGCGGAAGTCATTGGTCCCCAGGCCGTCAAGAAAAGCCTCTCGCCAGAAATTGTTCCGCCCGTACCGCAAACCGACACTGGTAGGCAGGGGGAAATCTCCCCAGGTGATCGAGCGACCCTCTGTTAAGGAACTCGGCAAATTAACCCCGTACCTTTGGAAGAAGGGGTGCCTGCGTAGCTGTGTGTGCTTGCACACATGGTGAGAAGGTTGCAAGAAATCGGCTCAAGCGACTGTTTACCAAAAACACAGGTCTCTGCGAACGCGAAAGCGGAAGTATAGGGGCTGACTCCTGCCCAGTGCCGGAAGGTTACGAGGAGTGGTGTGCGTAGCCACGAATCTAAGCCCCGGTGAACGGCGGCCGTAACTATAACGGTCCTAAGGTAGCGAAATTCCTTGTCGGGTAAGTTCCGACCCGCACGAAAGGAGTAACGACTTGAGCGCTGTCTCGACAGAGGACTCGGCGAAATTGAAGTACCCGTGAAGATACGGGTTACCCACGACAGGACAAAAAGACCCCGTGGAGCTTTACTACAGTTTGGCCTGGAAACGAAGTATGGTGTGCGTAGCATAGGTGGGAGCTTAAGAACTCATCCTTGTGGGGGTGAGGGAGGCAGCAGTGAAATACCACTCTCACCATGGTTTGTGTCTCACACGTCACCGTGATCCGGGACGTGAACAGGGCCAGATGGGTAGTTTGACTGGGGCGGTCGCCTCCCAAAGAGTAACGGAGGCGCCCAAAGGTTCCCTCAGGGTGGATGGACATCACCCTCTGTAGAGTGTAAAGGCACAAGGGAGCTTGACTGTAAGGCAGACAAGCCGAGCAGGGACGAAAGTCGGGCTTAGTGATCCCACATTCCCGTGTGGAAGGAGTGTGGCTCAACGGATAAAAGCTACCCCGGGGATAACAGGCTTATCTTGCCCAAGAGTTCACATCGACGGCAAGGTTTGGCACCTCGATGTCGGCTCGTCGCATCCTGGGGCTGGAGTAGGTCCCAAGGGTTGGGCTGTTCGCCCATGAAAGCGGCACGCGAGCTGGGTTCAGAACGTCGCGAGACAGTTCGGTCTCTATCCGTCGTGGGCGTCGGAAAAGTGAGGGGAGTCATCTTCAGTACGAGAGGACCGAGATGGCTTGACCGCTAGTGCGCCAGTTGGGGGGCCTCCTCCAGAGCTGGGTAGCTACGTCAAGAAGGGATAAGCGCTGAAAGCATCTAAGCGCGAAGCCGACCCGAAGATAACTTTTCCCACTCTCTTGGAAGAGTCAAGATCCCAGGAAGAAGACCTGGTGGATAGGCTGCGCGTGGACGCCTGGTAACAGGTGGAGCGGAGCAGTACTAATGATCGTACGGCTTGTTTCCCATTCTGTTTTTTCGCGAAGTGTGGTGAGTCCTTGTGGTGTGAGTGAGAGCGGTCTAGGATCGGACCTGAGCACGAGCAAGAGGGCGAGCGGCACGGGGAGCAGGAGCAGGCCAGCGTGGCTCAGCAAAATTGAGGGAGTACTTCTTTGGCAGGTATCGACAAGAGCGTTGACAACAAGAGACCTTGTGTTGTCAACGCTCTTTGTGTTTTTGGCCTCAATTTATACAACACCCCTTCATAGGAAGATATGAGCATGAAAAACCGGGCAATGCCCGGTTTTTCATGCTCATATCTTTACTCTGTGAGCGCCGCAGGCGCGAAAAAAACACCGAATACTAATGCTCCATGTTATATACTGCCAGAAAGAAGTAAGATCCATCTAGGAAGAGGGGGGTTTCAATGCTGAAAGAGACGGCACAACACTCACTTGAACACATCCTTCCCAAAGGGCAGGTATTTGTGGATAGGGCCACGCTCATCGCCTACGAGGTAGATGCTGGCATCGATCGAGGCAAACCCGAAGGTGTAGTCTTTCCTCGCACCACAGAAGAGGTCGCCCGCGTTGTACGCTGGGCCGCCCAGCACAATATTCCCCTGGTTGCCCGGGGAGCAGGAACAGGCCTCTCGGGCGGCGCGGTCGCGGATCGAGGCGGCGTCATCGTCGAGTTCGCACATATGAATCATATTTTGGAGATAGAGACCCTGGGGAGGAGTGCCATCGTCGAGCCAGCCCTCATCAATCTCCGCCTGGATGAACAGGCCAGGGCACATGGCCTCTATTTCCCTCCCGATCCATCCAGTCAGCGCGCCTCTACCATGGGCGGCAATGTCGCGGAAAACTCCGGCGGCCCCCATTGCTTTAAATATGGCGTGACCACCAACTATGTGACAGGTCTCAAGGCAGTCCTGGCCGATGGCAGTATCATCTACGCCGGAGGGAGCGCCTTTGATTATCCTGAATATGACTTCTGCGGCCTACTAACCGGTAGCGAGGGCATGCTGGGCATGATTACCGAGATCACGGTGCGCCTGCAACGCAACCCGCCAGGTGTCAAAACTATGCTCGTCGTCTTCGACTCGGTCGAGCAGGCAGGCGTCGCGGTCTCCGCCATTATCGCCGCTGGCCTGGTTCCCGCTACCATGGAGATGATGGATCAGAAAATCACTCACATCATCGAGCCCTTTGCCAAAGCAGGCCTTCCCCTGGACGCTGGAGCCA
Source organism: Ktedonobacter sp. SOSP1-85 (assembly GCF_016587415.1). Lineage (GTDB taxonomy): Bacteria > Chloroflexota > Ktedonobacteria > Ktedonobacterales > Ktedonobacteraceae > Ktedonobacter. The sequence goes on from NZ_BNJI01000001.1 coordinate 3,140,550, forward strand.
TTCTCATCATTGAAGTCGATGGATATACCGAAAGCCTGGGGACGCAGATACATGAAATCGAGCAAATCTTGCTTACCAACGGTGGCAAGAATATCCGCATCGCCAATAGCGAAGATGAGCGTGCTCGTATCTGGCTAGCCCGCAAGAGTGCCGCTGGCGCGGTCACACGCCTGAGCCCTTCATATTACACCGTCGATGTTACAGTCCCTCGCAGCCGCCTGGCGGAGACGCTGAGCGAGGTCAACCAAATAATCGAGCGGCATAACCTGCGCGCAGGACACCTGCTTCACGCTGGTGATGGTAATTTGCACCCCATGATCCTGGTACCCGAGCCGGGCAATCCTGAGCTAATGCACCGGGTACATATGGCTGGCCGCGACATGGTCCAGTGCTGTGTTGAAAAGGGAGGTAGCCTGAGCGGTGAGCACGGCATCGGGATCGAGAAACGCGAGTTTATGACGCTCATGCACAAGCCTCATGAACTGATGGCCATGTGGGACATCAAGCAAGCATTTGATCCCAAGAACATTCTCAATCCTGGCAAGCTCTTCCCCTCGCCAGAGCCTGGTTCACAGGCTCCTTTCAAGGGCTATACCCTCGACTATCAAGATGCCACCACAAACAGAGAGACGCCTGAGCACGTCTTCACGCCCGAAAATGCTGAGGATGCTGTGCAGGGGCTCCTCGCGCTCGCTGAAGGCCGTCAGAAGGCTTATATCAACCATAAGCGCCTCCAGCAACCCGGAGTGCAGATCAGCACAGCGAATATGCGCGGCATCAAGGAATATGCCCGCGACGACATGTATATTACCGTGGGTGCTGGCACAACGCTCCGTGAAATTCAGGACTTCCTGGCCGAGGAGAAGAAACAACTGCCAATCACATCTCCCTGGCCAGATGCCACCATTGGCGGCATTATCGCGAGCAACGTCAATGCCCCTCTGCGCATGCGCTACGGCTCCATACGCGATCTCGTGCTCTATGCGACAGTGGCACTGTCAGATGGGCGTGTCATTCGGACAGGTCGCCCCATCGTTAAAAATGTCGCGGGCTACGACATCACCAGGCTTTTTGTCGGCTCCTATGGCACCCTGGGACTGATGAGCGACATCACACTCAAGGTTTCGAGCCTTCCGCGCCAGCAGCAAACGCTTGTCATACCAGTAGATAATCTACAACAGGGTCTGAACTGGGCCAGGACGGCGCTTGCCTATCCCCTCGTCGGCTCTGGTATTGTCCTCTACCATGGTAATCAGGGTCCGCATATACAGGGTTCACCGTATACCCTGGTCTATAGCGACGAGGGACTGCACGAAGATGTCGAGACCGAACTCCAACAAGTGCAGGAGGCCCTGCGCGAAGCTGGCGCACCTGAAGCGCAGATAGTTGAGAACTGGAGCGCCACCAATGCCTGGGAGCAATTCCTTCGACGCGAGGGAACGCATGTGCGCGTCGGTGTTTCCCCCAGGAAAGCCTTCTCCTATATCCGGCAACAGCAAGCAGTACTGGAGCGCGACGATTACATGGTCGACTTCAACAGCGGACATATCTATGCAGCCTCACAGGACGAGAGCGTACCCAGCACCCAGGCATGGGTAGAGGAGTTACGCACGCCTGCCCTCCAGCAGGACGGCTACGCCCTCGTCACCGCTCTCCCGGACGCGTTTAACGGTCACATCGAACGCTGGGGCTACCAGCCCGACGGACTCAAAGTCATGCAGGCCCTCAAGCAGCGCTGGGATCCACAGAGTGTTCTCACTTCAGGAATCGGCTTTTTAGAGGTTTAGAGATCCAGTAACGTTATAGTCAACGCTAAACCTACAAATTGTAGCCTGACTTGTAACAGACTCAGCAGGATCAAAGCGCGCCAGGCATGGGCAGATATAAAACTGCCCATGCCTGGTGCAGTGCATCTTCTCCATTCATCCATCACATTACCGCTTTAGCCATTTTGATTAGCATCAACCGCTTCGCCTCCTCTATAGCCAGAATAGTAGACCAATGGTACCACAGCTTCGACATCGCCTCTTAATTCGCTTATGCTAGGCTAATAAACAAAAGTGATAAGCCAGAGAATCAGGAGGTGGTGGGAAATGTTTAAGGAGCAAGAGATGTACACACAAGAGGCCTCCAGAAGCAGCGTCGCCAGCGGAACAATTTTTCTGATAGAGGACCAGCTTGTCTTGGGCATGATTATGAAACACATCATCACCGAGCATACTCCCTACCAGGTGCTTCACCTCAGCGAGGGAAGCCATATCTTGCAGATGCTACAGGAGCACCGGCCGCAGCTCCTGGTGCTCGACTATGACCTGCCTGGCATGAACGGCATCGAGATCTACGACCTGGTACACAGCACTCCCGAATGGGCCGATCTCCCCGCTATCATGGTCAGTGCCAGCCTGCCCGAGCAAGAGATCCGCCAGCGCAACATCCCAGGCCTGTGCAAACCCTGTAGCCGTGGTGACCTACTCCAAGCCATCGAACAGGCTCTGAACTAAAGACAACCTCGCCATGCCAGCCGCAATTCTACACAAATATAGCCCTCCACGCGGTTGGCATCACTTTCTAAATATCTCCTACAAGAGGCCAAACTGTCCCCAAATCACACAGTGATCGCTGGCACGTGGAGTGCAATCAACATCAAATGTTGAGGGATGGACACGTGGACTGGCAAGCAGATAGTCGATGCGCAGCATAGGCCAGTAAGGGTTGAGGCGGTGAAAGCCCCAGGTGTGGCCACTCCCGGTACCAGCAAGCTGAAAAGCATCCTGCAGACCAGCGGTAAGAGAAGCATACCCCGGTTCACGATCAGTCACGTTCATATCTCCCATCAGGAGCACCGCTTCACCGTGAGACATAAACGAATGGGCAAAAGCATTGAGAGAGCGAAGCTGGCCATCACGGCGCTCAGAACAGAAGTAGCAATTTGCGACGGCATGGATGGAGGAGACGGGATGGCCGATGATGACCACCAACCGCTGACCCGAACCCAGGTCGAGGCGCGCCCAGAGAACCTGCGCCTGAGGCTCCGCCCAGGTATCATCGCTGGTTTTGAGTGTGCCATACTCGATGATAGGATAGATACTCAGAAGAGCGAGATTGTATGGGACGTTAGTAGTGGGCTGGGCGAGTTGATAAGCATAAAGACGCTTAAAATCAGGCGACTGAGTGAAGGCATCGCCTGGATCAACTTCTTCCAGGGCCACAAGCGCGGGATGCCTCTCTTTGAGTAACGGGAGGAGCAGTGCATCATGAGAGTGGCCTACCTCCATATTCCAGGAAAGAACACTCGTCATCATTCTGGAAGTGGAGTCGCTGGAAGCGTGAAAAGGGAGTCGAGGAAAGTAGGTGAAACTAAAGGCGAGCAGGCAAGCAACCAGGACCAGGCGCAAGAGCATGGTGCGAGAGAGAAAGGCAAAGGGAATAAGAAAAAGCAGAGGGAGAAATAGATAGGGCGCAAAAACCTGGGTAATAGCAAGGGCTCCATCATGCTGGGGAAAAATATGCTGAACCAATAGAAGTAGGAGTAGAGCACAAGGATATAAAGATGTAAGGGCGATAAGTGTCCAGCGTTGCTGTGAAAAATACAAGAGCATGCGAGAGATACAAGCCATAAAAGTATGCCCCTTTTTCTACTTGGGACGTATTAAGCAAGCAATCAGTCACACTCTATAAGATGCCAAAAAGTTTTTTCAAAATTTTATATTTATTAACTATGCTACAAATATTTGATTCAAATTACTAATATAAATATCAAAAGCAAATATTTACTGAAATATTCCCCCATTTCCAGTATTTTTAATCTGATCTTCATCTTGTTTTTAACTCATCATTTTCTGTATATTAATTGAAGAGATATAATATGCTTGATCATGTGCTTAATATTCTCTACTCACATTCTATCAATAACTTCTTTATGCAAATGTATGGAACGCACATGCTCATTAGTAGCTCAGGAGGAACTATGTCTACAGTGATGTCCCCCCATCGTCACAAGTCCTGGTCTCTTTATTTGCGCAAGGGAGCGCTTGCCCTCTGCTTTTCTCTACTCTTGATAGGTATAACTGTCTCCTCTGCTTTTGCCAACACTCACGCTCAAAGCGCGGCAGTGGCAACCTCCGCCACTTCCCAGGATACGCTACAAAACGTGATCCTGCTAGGGGGAGCTGGCCCTGGCGGCGTAGCGATGATTGACGCAAAGGTTGGCTGGACACTGACCAGTACCTTACGACGCACCAGCGACGGAGGCAAAACCTGGCAAACCGTTGCCCAGCCTGCTGATCAGGAAGTGCTCGGTCAAGCATATGTGCTAAACGGTCAGGTAGCCTGGTACCTGACATATGACTCGCAGACCTATGCTATTGCGGCACTCTACCGGACCAACGATGGTGGTCAGACCTGGAAGCGTTTCGCCTGGATTGATGCGAATCAATACTTACAAACCTTAAGCGTTGCCGATAATCAGTCTGCCTGGATCTCGACAAGCGATAGCAATAGCGTGTCCCATCTTTTCCTTGTTGGAGGAACTAACCAGGATTGGCAGGAGACTACGCTACCTGCACAAAATGGCTCGAACTATAACTACTTTACCTCACAAACAACGGGTTACACGACCGTCGTGAACGTCAATGGTAACGGGAACAACAGCTACACACTGTATAGGACTAGCGATAGCGGCCAGAACTGGACCCAGCTAAACCTGCCGCTTCCTGCTGATGTACCCGCTACGGCTGCGCCCACCAACATTCGCTTCCTTGGTTTCGGGAATCAGCAGGAAGGCTACCTGATAGCAGCCTTTGGTGATACAAACTCATACACAATCTATAACTCGTACATTTATCGTACTCAGGACGGTGGCCAGACCTGGCAGATTGATGGAGGTGCCGTACCAGCCAATACTCGAGTGATCCAGATCGATAACTGGCACGTAGTCAATGCGGCCTTTGCCTTCGTTGGCATCGGAGGTAAAGTAGGACTGGCCTCGCTGCAAGCAGATAGCTGGGATGTCGCTAATATCACATTGCCGAGCAATCTCGCTGCTGCCCCATTCTTGTCGATCTTAAGCTCGAACCACCTATTCATGAGCGCAGGAACTTCCGATTACACTGCTCAAAACCTCTATGAGAGCCGGAATGACGGCCAGAACTGGCATCAGATCGCTTCTATTCCCAACTAATCTCCTCAGATAAAAGCACCTCGCATGCCTTTATAGGCATGCGAGATGCTTTTTGATTGACAGAACCTCAAACAATACCAGTCTCTAAGCCACAGCAATCCATTAGATTTATCCATAAAAGAGGAAAACCAGGCAGCTGCTTTACACACAGCAGGCCTGGGTAGGCATTTATCGTTGGAGGCACAAAAACTGGCTCTAGAAGCCAGTTTAACAGGTGTTGAGAGTGGGCGATTAGGGATTTGAACCCCAGACCTACTGCGTGTAAATAAATTGCAGAGCTTATGTCTCTATAGACGCTTATATAACCTATTTAGCAATATAGCCAACTATCTTCATTTTTCACCTCAGTAGATCTAAAGTAGCTTTTCTGATGTTTTGATTAATAAAACACCCGCTTTTATATTTAAAACACTCTATATTTCAAGTCAGGAAGGTTTTTTATAATATGTTAACTCACATGGTTGTAAATCTTCTTCCACTTTACGCAGCGGGGCAAGACAACCTGCGGAAGAGAATTCAATAGCTCTGAAATCAGGCATAGATGTGTTATGTTTGCCTCGCTCATGCGAATATATACACGAGATCTCAAACAGCACAAGGACGTAACATGCAGCAACCATATATGGTTCACTCACGAGGAGAGGATGCCGAGTTTTATCAGCAATACGCTCCCGCTATATTCGCCTATCTCTTACGCAATGTCGCCTCCCGAGAGGACGCGGAAGACTTGTTACTCGATGTCTTCATGGCAGTTCTAGAAAAAAGGTCGTCTGCAAAAGTGGATGAGCAACGATTACCCTCCTGGATCTGGGCAGTCGCGCGAAACAAAGTCGTGGACTATCATCGACGCAGCAAACATCGAGCGAGTATACAGCTTTTCACGGTAGAGGACTCTCTCTACGAAAGCGAGGAGCAGGCACCTGAGCGCGTGGCCCTCCGAAATGAGGAATATCACAAGTTAAACATGACCTTGCAAGGACTATCGGAATTACAGCGCGAAATTATTCGGCTGCGGTTCGGACATGGCCTGTCATGCGGCGAGATAGCCACCATCATCAAGAAGAGTGAGGGGGCTGTGCGTATGACACTCCATCGCACGCTCAAACTGCTGCGCACACTCTATACCAGGAACGAGAAAGGAGGCACGCTGTGAACAATGACGATATGACCTTTATGCCGGAGCGGTTGGATGAACAGATTGAGCATCCCACAAACTGGCTTGCCCCCGACGATCAGCGCCTGGTGCAAGATCTGTGGCATACACATCAGGCATATGAGCGCGAAAACGCTCAGTCCTTGCAGCGTGTCTGGAATCGTCTGGAACAAGAAAGGCAGGAACAGCGCCTACAGGATGCGGCCCGAACCGCGCCTATCTCTTTGCAACAAAGGGAACAAACGATGAAGGATACATCGTCTTCAGATAGCTCTTCACGGGGCAGCACCAAGCGCGTCCTGAGCCTGATCGCGGCGGTAATAGTGGTTGCGGTACTGACAGGAAGCGCGGCCCTCATCTTCAGTGTAGCTGGCAAGAATAACACGGCTCACAATCAAAGCAACACGGCTTCTGTCAAACCTACTAGCACGCCAGTCGTCAACTCTTCCGGCACCTACATAATGTATCAAAATGAGCAATACTTCTATGTTGTCGACAAGCTGGACTCTAAGACGCATAAATCACTGTGGACCTACCAAAACAAGAAGCTTGCAGATCTAGGCTACCCAACTGTCTATGGCGACACAGTATATCTCAACGCTTCAGACAACTTGACAAGCCAGTCCCATCTCATTGCGTTGAATGCCACGACTGGCAAGGTGCGCTGGGACATTCCTTTCAAGGCGCTTACAACAATTGATGAGAATGGCAGTGGTCCCTTTAATATGGGCTACCTGACCGTGCCTGTCGTCTCTGATGGGCAGGTGTTCGTAGCCAATCGTGCTGGTACTGTGTTCGCGTTCAACAGCGAGACTGGCAAGCAGAACTGGACATATAAGATTGGCGCGTCTGCGTTGGTGAAACAGTACTATACTGATCCCAACACTGGGAAGAAGAAGTTCGCAGGCTCGACATTCTACGATGGAAGTGTACCGCAGGTGAGTAATGGGGTACTCTACGGTGCCTTAGAACACACATTATACGCGGTTGACATCAAGAGCGGCAAGCAGGTCTGGAACACCAAAATCACATCCGAGGAGCAAGTTTTTGGCGACGCACAGGTTGTGGATGGCATCATCTATGCCTCCTCGCATTCGGTGAGCCAGCATCATGACGGACAAGCATACCAGAGTTACGTGTACGCTTTCAACACAAAGGATGGAAAGCAGAGCTGGAACTATTCAATTGAGGGCCTGAATTCAAGCGGACTTGCTATCGATAACGGTCAAATCTACTTTATCGCGAACCAACTCTCCTCCACACCAGATGATTCTATCCTTTATGCACTCAATACTCAGGGGAAAAAGGTCTGGGAGCATAATTATAGCAATTTAGGCGTATATTGGCTAACCGCTGGCAATGGCTATGTTAGCGTCAGCGGAGGAACCTATGACCAGGGCAAAGTTACCTCCTATACGCTCTATGTGCTGAAAGCTAACGGGCAACCAGCCTGGCAGAAGGATGTAGTAGCTGATCCTGTTTCCATTATAGATGACGTGCTCTACACTAAGAGCGGTCTCAAGATCATCGCCTACGATCTCACAAGCCAGAAGGAGCTATGGCAGGGCCAGTATGGCTTTGATCTCGTTGATAAGGGGGGCTTGCATAGCGCTCATCTTGGCTATATCAATGTTGTGCCGTAACCATTACGCTTCATAGCTACAGTACGCGCCTACATATTACGTGATGTAGGCGCGTACTTTATTCTACTGCAATTGAACAACGAGCAAGTGTTTTTTGCACTTTACATGCGTCACAGTCGCACCACCCGGCATGAAACCATGCCAAAACGCGTCTTTGTTTTCTTTCTCTATGGGAGTTCCAGACGAATTTACCAATGTGCACAACACCAGATCCTGGGGATGCTGCGGCTCAAACAAGTTGAATTGCATCAGCAAGTTGAAGAGGGGCAGGCTCGACTAGCACGGCTAGAAGCATGGCTGCATACCTTTGAACAGGAAGCAAAGATGCCTGCATACGATATCCTCCTCAAAAGTGTAGCACCGCTGCGGGCCGCTCAAACATGTTTTGTCGCTCCAGGCTGGGAGCAGGTCAGCCCGACCCTTACGCGTGTCTTCGTTCAAATACAGGAACATGTCTGTCAGCAAGGAGCAACCTGGCTTATCCCCGGCATTACACTCTTCCATGACAACGAGCATCACGAACGTGATATCAGTGTCTCAGCCTGTCTGACCTTTGAAGGTTCCGTCGATGACAGTGAGCAGGTGAAAGTGACTGAGTTACCCGGCGTTGAGATGATGGCCTCGGTGATCCATCATGGCAGTTTCTGCACCTTACATCTGGCGTACAATGCCCTGCTTACCTGGATTGCAAACAACGGCTATCAGGTCAATGGTCCTAATCGCGAGCTTAACCATGTTTATAAGCCCGGTGGCGACGAATCGCTGTTTGTAACAGAGGTCCAGTTTCCCGTCGAGAAGCGCTAGCTGCGCCTCTCGCGGAAACAAGATCTATGAGAAGGTTTGTGCCTACCCTCCATGCTCTACAAATCCAGTTCCCACTCCTTGGTAGCTGGTTATAGCTGGTTGATGGCATGTTATTCAGAAGGAAGTGAGAAATCCCTATGGCTATCATAACCGAACCAAAACTGGAAGATCGCAAGGAGCGGCATTATATGGGGATTCGAACCCAAGTACCCATGAAAGAATTTAAGGAGGCGATACCGCAGTTGCTTGGGGAAGTGTTTGCGTGGTTGGAAAAGCAGGGTGTGGTCCCAGCTGGTGCGCCTTTCATGCGATACCACGTCATCAATAAGGCAGTTGGCTTGGACTAAAAAAAGGCGCAAAAAAAGCTCTTCTATAGCACCGTGGTTGCTTGCTACAGAAGAGCCTCTAAAGACGCTTCAGATGGGCGATTAGGGATTCGAACCCCAGACCTACTGCGTGTAAAGCAGCCGCTCTAACCAGCTGAGCTAATCGCCCGTGTATTCCGCTTGTTGGCGAAAAATCAGGCACCCAGATATTTACTCAATATTTGGATGCCCTACGAATGCCCTCGAGTGGACTCGAACCACCACGCCCTTTCGAGCACAGGCCCTCAACCTGCTGCGTATACCATTCCGCCACGAGGGCTAATTGCTAACGGATTACGTGTGCCATAATACACCTAAGCGCGATTTTTGTCAACAGTTTTTCTGGCCTTTTTTTATAGGTTCCCCAAATTTCCGCTCTATCCGCTCGCTTGCCTCTTCGGACCGTGTAGGCATGCTTTTAAGGCAGCTAAAAGCCTTCTTGCTGCCCACTCCCTACTGAGATCAGGCTGGGATCTGATTGCCTCTGTGACAGGCCATTGCTTGAGTTATTCAGGGCCTCGGTGTTGCGATAACGCGAGAGCAGCCCTCCCCCTGGGCGCAGTCCTGTCAATGGAACGTGTTCGTCGGTGTTGCGCTCGCGGGGAGCTGCTCTCTTCGCCGAGAGTCCAAAGAGGGGTGCAATAGGTATGCTCTGTCCCTGAGAGGCCACGAACTGAGACGCATCTCGCTCCAATTCCTCCGTCGAGGGTGAGAGCGAGGCCACCTGGAAGGCGCCTGCCTCCCACGCAAATGAAGGCGCCGCAAACGCCTCGGCTGGCAATGGCGTCTGTGGAACGGCTGCCAGAGGAGGCGCGACGGCGAACGCGGCTTGTTGGACCTCGATCTCTGGTATGCTCACACTAGAATTGCGCCTACGCAGCATCACGCCCAGGGCGAATATGGCCACTGAGAGCAATAGACAGGCCGCGACAATGGTATTACGTAAAGCCACTGGAAGACCATCAGCCTGTGGCTGAGTGTTCTTTCCACCGGGAACCTCAGTGCCCGGAGCAATATGCCTGGCATCCTGGGAGAAGCTTTGAGCCGGGAAGAAGCCTGTCGGGCCCTCATTAAAGGGACGGCTCTCACGCGTGGGAGTGGGCGTGACAGGTGGTGGTGGCGGCGCCGTCTGTGCCTGATAACGCGCCATGGAGTTGACGACTTTGGCGGCCCAGGTGCCCGCACCAGAGGTGCCCACATAGGGGCCACTGATGGCATAAACGGTTGTCAGACCACGCCCCAGCACGTAATTATTTTTGATGATGGTGAACCAATCGATAATGGCGGCACTATAAGAAGGATAGGACTTGAAGCTGCCACAACCGGGACCAGAAATGCTGCCGGGATTCAGACAGTTAATGCCCACACCTGCCATTCCATAGCTGGTCTCGGCTGAGAAAACGCCGAGCGCGAAGGCGTCATCAATATTCGTCAGGCGCGATTCGTTTTCGATCAATTGGCCCGTGCCAGCCATACGGCTACCATTTTGGGCAAAGACCTGGTCGATATAGGCGGCAGGTAGCGAGGGTGGACCAATAACATTGGCGCCAGCCGCGCGCGTGGCCGTGCCCTGCTGAATCTGCCAGATCAGGGTCGCCGCGCCTCCCATAACAATCAACAGCACGCTACAGAGGAGCACAGCATACGAGCGCTTTCGCCTGCGCGAAACTTCTGGTATACTTCGTGATGCATTTCGATTTGTCACCATTTATCAATACCCACCTGCGCTTATAACTTTTGCCTTTTTTCAGATACTTACACGCATTCGTTCGTTTTATATAGGGAACCGTAAAAAGAACAAGATTTCAGATACCAACCTTTGTAGCCAGCAAATAGGCACTCGTTCAATTGTACCACGAGATAGTCCAGGCGCACGGCTAGAACGGTGTTTTCTAGGTAGTATGTCCCAGTAGGGTATGCTATACTAAAGTCGCGCATTTGAGCAATCGCCTGGTGTTCGGGTTTAGCAGAGACCACACCATCGCGCTCGGCCTCTAGGAGAAGACGCAAGCTAAGACGGAGGGGTTCGCCATCAACCAGCGTAGCGGCCAGTGGAATCCACAAACAGGACGCCTGGGAAGTAAGACGCTACTTCACAAGCGCTTTCTTATTCAACGCACCATCGGGCAGGGAGGTATGGGAGCTGTCTACCAGGCACGCGACCTCAAACGCCAGGCAGTTTGTGCCATCAAAGAGATGAGCCTCTCGACAGTTCCCTATGAAGAGCAAGAACAGGCCATTGAGAATTTTAAGATCGAGGCGAAAATTCTCTGGCGGCTGGATCACCCCAACTTGCCCAAGTTCACTGGCTTCTTCTCCGAGAATAATCGCCATTTCCTGGTGATGGAGTATATCGACGGCATGACATTGGAGGACCTGCTCCATCGCAATGGCGGCCCCTTCTCCGAACGGCGAGTCCTGGGTTGGGCGCGCCAGCTCTGCGACGTACTCTCCTACCTGCATAGCCAGGATCCGCCCATCATTTTTCGCGATATGAAACCCGGCAACGCCATGCTCACACGCGATGGGCGCATCAAGCTGATTGATTTTGGAATCGCGCGCTTCTTTCGCCAGGCCCGGCACCACGATACCCAGCAACTAGGCACTCCTGGCTTCGCGCCTCCAGAGCAGTATGGCGAGGCCCAGACCGATGAACGCTCCGATATCTACTCCCTGGCGATGACGCTCTTTGAACTCCTCACCAATACACTCTCAGAGAAGGGCTTTGGCCTCAAGAATATTCGCCAGTCTCACCCCTATATCTCGCCAGCCGTGGCACGCGCGCTGGAGATCGCGACCGCAATCGACCCCGACGACCGCTACAATAGCGTCGAGGAGTTCCGCAGTGCCTTACTTGGCGAACATACCTTCAGCTTTGAGAGTAGTGAACAGGCGACGAATCCGCTGGAACTGGCAGAGCTTTGCGCGCTCTACCCCGACGAGGCTGCTGACTACCTGGCTAATGGTGAAATCGAGTCCTGGCTACGTGAGATTGGCGAGAACGACCTGGCACGGGCAGCGCGGTATATTCGCGTCACCGTGCTCGACCCCCTGGAGTCGGTCGAGCAATTTATCCGCAAGATTCCTGGCGCACAGGTCTCTCTTTTTCCCTCGCCAGAGCCAGGTGAGGCTCCACAACGCAATGGACATAGCCGAGGCAGCCGGGGCAGCCAGAGTGGCAAACACCTGGCTGCAACGACAGCAGCAGGTTCAATTCAGAAGAGGCATAGCAGCAAACAGAGCGCAAAACCCGCAACCAGGTCCATCCTGTCAGGTGGGCGCCACAAGGAGATGCAGTGGCTACGCTGGAGCACGCCTGGCATTGAAGTGAAGCCCATTCGGCTCGATTTTGGGGAGGTGCTAGATGACCTCTCAGAACCACTCCCGCTCATCATTAGCAGCACATCAAGCAAGCCCGTTCAGGGCACACTCCAGGCCAGTGATCCCTGGATTGTTCTTGACCGCGATGACTTTTCGGGCGAGACCACCTACGTCAATGTTCAAATTCAGAGCCATCTGCTCTATGCCGGACACAATAGTGGAATAATCACACTTCTTCCCACTGGCAAACAAGGAGCAGGCAAGGAGCGCGCCATCGAGGTCGTTATCGAGGCCGATAAGCAAGAATTAGCTCCCCGTTATACCCAGCATCATGGTGGCAAAACTATTGGCGCCGACCTGAATGACGAGGATGACGAATATCTTGATGAGCTGGACGACACCTATAACTGGAAGCAGACAACTGGCGCGCAATCAGGGATCACGGGGAAGCACAAGACACCCATGCGCGCGAGGACAGCAAGCGTATCCGCGCAACAGAGCCAGGTGCAATCCCAGGCTCAAGACGTAACCGAGACACCCGACACGCATATGGATGCAGAGGCCGCGGATATCGAAAAGTATGGCGACCCTGGTCTAAGCGACTATCAGGGTTGGGAGATTGTGAGCACAACTCAGCGCGAGCAAACAATTCTTAAACATATCTTTACCTGGTGTGGAGCCTGGGCTATAGGCGGCCTGGGCTATACACTTCTGCGATCACTGCTGGCAAACTGGCATATTGAGCCGCTCGCGCCTAGCCCCTGGTTTGTGTTCGTACTCGCAATGCTTATTCCTACCACAAGCATTGGCGCCTTGAGTAGCAACTGGAGATGGACGTGGCGCCTCCAGGATATTCTCAACCGCCTCTGTACGGGCATGAGCGCAACCCTGCTGGCGCTGGCTGTCCTCAAACTCTTCTGGCAACTGCTAGCACAGATAACTCCAGGCTCTGTACAAATGATTTTTATGCTAGCCACTGCCGCCATCGCGGCCATCGTAGGCACTGATAAGCGCATGAGCAATATGGTTATCGAATGGATGACCTGGGCTTTAACCTCGGTGCGGCAACTGGTCATTGGCTTACTCATTGCGATTGGTGGGATGCTTGGCTTTCTGCTAACAATTGAGTATGACCTGGGCTGGTTCACGATTGCAGGCATGTTGGTTGGCATGCTGGTTGCATCAAGCCTGCTCTGGCGGGTACATTACATAGTGAAGACAAAGCAAATCCTTGAGGATGCGTAGTGGAAGAGTAGGCCGCAAACATGGAGTATTCCCAAACTGCAATTTTACCCAGGCTACCAGTTATAGTAGGACCAACTGCCTCCGGCAAGAGTTCGTTGGGCATTCAGCTTGCACAGCGCTTCGCGGGCGAGATCATCTCAGCAGATTCACGCCAGGTCTATCGTGGTATGGATATAGGAACAGCCAAGGTCACGCCTGAGGAGCGGGCTATGATCCCTCATCACCTGCTTGATGTCGTCGATCCAGGCGAGACCTATACTGTCTCCCAATACCAACAGGCAGCTATCACCGTCATCAACGATATTCTGATGCGTAGCAAGCAGCCATTCCTGGTTGGAGGATCGCCTCACTATATCCAGACGATTATCGATAACTTCGACATTCCAGCGGTCGCCCCCCAACCCGAGCTACGAGCACAGCTAGAGGAGCAGCCTCTGGAAGCTCTACTTGCCCAACTGGAACAGCTTGATTCCCAGACCTACGCCACTATTGACCGGCGCAATCCCCGGCGTGTCATCCGCGCGCTGGAGGTCTGCCTGGTTACGGGCAAGCCCTTCTCGGGCCAGCGCGGGCAAGCACGACCACTCTACCATTGCCTGCTCCTGGCCATTGACTGGCCACGCGAGATCCTCTACCAGCGCATTGATGCGCGGGTCGATGAACGCGTGGCTGAGGGCATGGTACAGGAGGTAGAGAGCTTGCTTCAGCAGGGCATCAGCCATGAACGCATGGAGGCCCTGGGACTGGAATACCGCTTTATTAGCCGCTGGCTGCGTGGTGAGATCAGCAGTAAAGAGGATATGGTGCAACGCCTCAAATATGCGATCCACGACTTCACCCGGCGTCAGCTCACCTGGTTCAGGCGCGATAAACGCATTCTCTGGCTGGCGGGTGGTACCGCGATGGAGCAACAGGCCCAGGATTTGGTCAAGGTTTTTCTGTCAGGAAAATAGGGAGATAATCGTAGACATGAAGGAGCCGGGCAGTCTATAGGCTGCCCGGCCCCTTCATGTCTACGATTGTTATTTCTTTGGAGGGCGGACGGCTGCGACGACCTGTGTGGCCCCCAGCAGATCCTCATCCTCCTCATATTCCAGTTCAGAGGTCAGGTCGGAAGACGCCAGGGTATCTTCGCTGACGGCAACAGTTGCCAGGCTTGGAACCACAGGAAGGTTGCTCTCGACCACCAGGCCATTATTCATGTACAGGTGATATGGGAACATGGCAGGATCGAAGGCGCTGCTATGCGAAATCAATACAATCTGCTCAAAGTGCGTGCTAAGCACCTCGCTCGTAATCACATCGACCAGGGCCTGGGCACGTGTATGGTCGAAGGAGCTTAGCGGCTCATCCAGAAGCACGAAGCCGGGTACCACCGGCTCGTCCTGCGGGAGGGCTGCGATAGAGAAGGCCAGGCGCAATGCCAATGAGAGCTGATCCGCAGTACCACCCGAAAGCGCCGACCTGGGGATGTATTCACCCGCGGCGGCCTCCCATACATTGACGCGCACAGGCCCACCACTAATGGTGCCTTCCTCGTCATCCGTTGTCAGGTGGACGTCGTGATAGCGCCCGCTGGTGAGCAGGGGCAGGATCTGCTGCATATAGTGTTGCGTACGTGGAACAACTTTCTGCAACACGCGCTGATAGAGCTCATTGATCATGCGCTGACCATGATATTTTATCTGATACGAACGCTCCTGCTGCTCGGCCTGTTGGCGCGTCTCGTCCAGGTCGAGGGAGAGACGACCAGTTTGCAGCTTTTCGCTCAACTCAAGCTCCTGACGCTCCAGATCTTGCAGTTCCTGCGCGAAGGTGTCGCGCTTCTCTTCAAGCTCTGGACGTTCCTCAGCCTTATAATCGGCGAGGAGCGGCCAGATAGCCACGATATCCTCAAGGGCTAGCGAGCCGGGTTCAGGGCGTTTCAACTGCTCCAGGAGGGTATGTATACGCTCCTGAATATTGAGAATTTCCTGCTTACACAGCGCAATCTTGGCTTTGGCCGCGCCTTCACGCCCATCCAATCTCTCCTTATCACGGGCCAGCGTCTGCTCGTTGGTCTCCTTGAGCTCTTCAGCACAGCGCTCACGCAGGGCGGAGAGCGCCTCCGCGAAGGGATTGGGTGGTACAATCCAGCTTCCCAGGGTATTACTATACTTGGCAAGCTGCTTGTAGTGTTCAGCCAGTAGATCTTGTAGCTCGCGAAGCTGCTTCGTATACTTGTTCAGGCGTTCCTGGAGAGTATACTTATTGCCCAGCGAGATGTGAAGCTCTTCGAGCTTCTTGCGCGCCGCCAGCTCAGCGTTGCTGACGGGGGCCTGACCAAAGGTGATGCCCAGGGCACTAACGCGCTGGCGCAGCGAATTGTTCAGGGATTGCAGGGCCTGCTTCAGGGCGAATTGTTGCTCCCGTGTGCGCTCCAACTGCTGGGCTGGAGAGTTTGCCATAAACTGCGTGTTGCGCGCGCTGATCGTCCGCTGGCGCTCAAGCAAGACATCCAGGGCCTCCTGGTGGATTTTTACCTGGGCCGCCAAGTTGGTGATCATATCCAGCTTACCATCCAGGGAGGCCATTTCACGCTCTGTATCCTTGATATTGCCTTCGACCAGGGACTCTAACTCAGGCACGCCTGTGTTGGCAAGATCCTCGGGCGTCGAAAGGCCAATAAACGGCGTCACCGTTCCCGGTTCAGCGCCCTGGAGGCGCTCATTGACGCTGGGAAGAGGCAAGCCCTCCTGACCAGCTAGTAACGTGATCTCCTGGTGCATAAGCTGAACCGCCGAGAGCTCTTTCAGGATGCGCTCCTCAAGGCGATCCCAGCCGGCCTTACGACGCTGCTCCTCGAGGAGGGCGCGCTCCTGGCGCAACTTATTGACGGCCTCGCCCGCCAGGTTAGCACGGTTGCGCGCACCATTGGCCTCTTCGCGGCGACCCTGGGCGCGTTTCTGGATATCGGCCAGGCTCTCGCCCTCGTCACGAATCTGGTGCAGCATATGATGCGCATCTTCGAGCGAGATAGGAATGGTACCACCCAGCGTTTGAATCTCGCGCTCCACCTGAGCCAGAGATTCAGGGCTACCACCCATACGGATGGCTGTTTCACGCGCGGCAACCATCATGCCCACTTTGCTGATGGCATCCTGCATCTGCCGATCCGCCTCTGTGGCCTCTTCATGCGCTTGCGATTGTTTCTGCCAGCCCCAGGCAAAGGCTCCAACTAAAAGGAGCGCAATCACACCAGAGATCACGCCTACCAGCACATTACCCTGGCTAAAAATCGCCCAGAGTGCGAAGCCCAGAGCCACGATAAAAGCTCCACCGCTGCCGAGCAACAGAAGTCGGTAGCGGGTAACGGAGCTACGCGCGTCCATCGCCAGGTGATTTAGTTTCTCCTGATGGCGATAAGCCTCATGAACATGCTTCTCTGCCTGGGCCAGGCCCTGAGAAAGCCCCTTGAGGCGCTGCCACTCTTCCAGGTGACGACGCATGCTCAGCATACGCCAGCGCTTCTCCAACTCTTCCGCCTGCTGCTGCAACTGGTGGGCCTCGGCCTCGATATTGTCTAGCTCACGCTGGGCATCACGCAGTGAGCGTGAGAGCTGCTCAATCTGAAGCGTATTCTGGGCCGCGTACTTCTTCTCTTCCAGGGACCGCAGATATTTCTGCTCCAGGCGACGCAGCTCAGCCAGGCGCGAAGCAAGGGTATGGAGACGTTCCAGGCGTGCTTCCAGGCGTGGACGATTGATGCGCCGACGATCCTCAAGATCCTGCAAGGATTGCTGAGCTTGTAGCAAGCGCTCGCGGGCGTTCCCGACCTGGACCTCAATGCCTTTGAGGTCCCCGCGCACCGTTTCATGCTCCTTCTGCTGTTGCTCCTGTTCCTTGATGGTATCGACAACACTCAAAAGGTCATTGGACATACGCTGTAAGGTACCAAAGGAGCGCAGCAACTCACTCAACTCGCTCACGCGCTTCTCCAACGCGGGCAGTTCCTCCTGCTCACGGCGCTCCAGTTCGGTTAGCTGGCGCTCCAGCTCTGGAATCTCATGCCGGGCCTCGGCAATGCCATCATAGGCTGAGATGATTTCTGCCAGCGTCGTATCAGCACGGCGCAACTGTTGCACACGATGCTGACGCATTTTGTGCTCACCGCGCTGCTTCTGGATATCTTTAAGCGCGGTCTCCTCCTCGGCAATTTCGGTCTCCTGGGTCTGGATCTCGTCCAGACTCTCATGGATCGTGACAGCATCCAGAGCCAGTTCTACCTCGCCAAGCTGTTTGCTCACCTCGGGGATACGCGCCTGCATCTCAGCAAGCTGTAGGCGTTCGCGACTGACCTGGAGTGCCTGCTCATCTTCCGGGAGAACTTTGAAGCGCTCGCCGAGAGTGGCCAGTTGTTCCAGGCCAAGCAGGTGGCGAACCGTCTCTTCGCGCTCGGCTCCACTCAAATCCTCAAGGCGAGTCAGGCCTTTCTGCTCCACCAGGCAGGAGTTACGTAACGTCTCACCATTGATCTGGCCCAGTTCCGCAACAATGCGGGCATTGGCCTCGCTTAAATCAGTGATCTCATCGCCTTGCGTCACTCCGCCCCGGCTTACCAGCAGGCGAACCTGTTGTCCCTGGCCGCGCTCCAGGATGCGCGTCATGCTCACATTGGTCGTACCAATGGAGAAGGAGAGCGAGACAGTCGCACGCGGTGAACCATAGGAAATTAAATCATCGAGGACGCGCTTCTTTTTGCGGTCAGAGGCCATTGGCTCGCCATAGAGAGCAAAGTAAATACTTTCGAGTAGCGCCGACTTGCCAGATTCATTAGGTCCCTGAATCAGGATACTACCTCGCTGAGGGAAATGAATATTTACCTCGCGCAAGAGGCGGAACCGCTCGACCGTTAAATGCTTCAGGATAATCATGGATACAACTCCGTTCGCCAAGCCCTTACCAGATCATCGACGAGACGCACCTGGTAGACCCCGGACACCATCTACCTTTTTACCTCATCCATCGCTTGCAATAATTCATGCTTCGTATATTGTAGTGCTTTTTTCTCTTGCTCAGCAGATGCCGCGGCAATCCATTCGTCGGCCAGGGTCACCAGCTCTGTACGCAGTGAAAGGCGCGCCCCTTCTTCAACAGGAGAGGTCTCTTGCTCAGGCAAAACGGTAAGAGAGCTATCATCGATTGCCAGGGCGAAACAATGCTCCTCGCCCGTGCGCCGAATCTGATTCAGGTCCAAATCGTGAAACTGACGGCGCGAGAGCTGGCCCTCCAGGCGAACCTGCAACATAGTATCGTCACCATACAAGGGACGCAGGCGTTCAAGAATCAAAGTGGTGGGAGAAACAGCCTGGGTTTCATCTCCATTCTGTTCCAGCCATAGTTCATTCGTATGCAAGACCAGACGCTTGAACTGAAGTGCCTCGAGTGAGGGAATATGGTTACACCAACGGATCCCATCGGCGGCAATGCCCATAAAGACAAAGCCGGGTGTCTGCTCAGGGCTAGTAAAGTCCACATGCTGCGTAGCACCGGCCACCACCAGTTCAGAATGAGCCATGCGCATACGTGTATGTCCGTGGTGATATCCGGCGAGAATATATTTAAACATGGATAGGTTCGCGATACTCTCGCGGCTCACGCTGGCACGCACATCCAGGAGCGAGGAGTTCACGCCCAGGCCCTCTACTGGTGCATGCAAAAGTAAGATCGGTATGTCTGCTGCCTCAATATCGGGACGCACATAGATATTCGTCAGGGGATCACCACTCTGGCCAGCTAACGCGCCGATACCTGCAATACCAACGCGCACGCCATGCACATCAATGAGTTCTGATTCCAGCCGTTCTCCAGCTTTGAGGGCGGGCGGAATATAATGCAGGGCTCCCAGGCGCGCAAAGCTGCTCTGAGGGGCGGGCGTGGACCCGGTCAATGGAGTATCATGCGTTCCCCCCAGCGCAAAAGTGCGTATGCCTGCCTGTTTAAGTTGGGCAAGACGCTCAGCCACAAAACTGCGATCTTGCTCATCAGGGCTCGGTGTATCGAAGAGGTCGCCCGCCTGAATAAACAGGTCGACTCCCTGCACGATAGCAAAATCCGTCGCCTGCTGGAAGGCCTGGCGCAGCCGCAGCTGGCGCTCTTCACGCCTACGAGGCTGCTGTCCAAAGGCGGAATAGCCCAGGTGGTTATCAGCGGTCACAACCAGGGTCACGATATCGCTTTGCTTCTTTTCTAACACGTTTGACTCTTGCGTCTTCTTTTGCTGTTGTGTAGATTTCTCCGCCATTTTTCGTCACTTCCAGATGCTATGCATGAAGGGCTTTATCCACTAATAAAGAAACACAGTATGAGTATCCTTTTCTCAGAGTATCAAGCTGAGTCTATCACAAAAGAGTGCGATACCAAACGAAATAGGAGGGAAACAGGGACTAATTGGGGAATAGCATTGTCTACGTTCTCCCTCTAGAAAAGGCTAAAGAAAAGAACGCGCCAGCGTACGCAAGGGGCATTATGCTAGCCAAAAGTACCTTTTTTGCAGGTGTACATAGACACCACTCAAAGCTACGTATTAAGATGTGACATATTCACACATGTAACGATTGGTTGAATAGAAACGAGAAGAGCGGTCGGAACAAGGCCTACCTTGCGTCTTCTATGCAGTAGGTAGTCATTACTTCCTGGAAGTACAGGTTGTATATCAAAGCCTATCGTTTTCTCTCGTTTTCTATGGACTACCTCTCGAAAACCTGAGCGCGAAGCGCTAGCCACGGCTGTGGCGTTGGTTTTCGCATAAGTAGGTGATGGTGATCTTCGCGGTTACCAGGCAGAGGGTACATTTCACCTGTAGGTGGGAGAGCAACGTGGTGGACGCTAAACAGATAACAAAAGATCAAGAGACGAGAAAAGTACTTCTTTCATTTGCTCAAAGTATTCAAGAGCGTGACATCGTGACCTATGAGCACTCCCGGCGCGTAGCAACATATGCCTCGCGCCTGGCTCGCCACCTAGGGTGGAGTAGGCGCGAGGCACGTGACCTGGCCCTTGCGGCCCTGGTACATGATTTGGGTAAAACCTGGATCGCCAATGATATCCTCAATAAATCAGCGGCCCTATCAGAGGAAGAGCGTCGCAAGATGGAGCGCCATCCTCTCATTGGCGCACGCATTCTTATTGGTTGCGATATCCATCCCTTCTATGTAGAGGCGGTCCTGCATCATCACGAAGCCTGGGATGGGCATGGCTATCCTGTGGGACTTAAAGGGGAAGAGATACCTCTGAGTGCGCGTATCCTGACGGTCGCGGACGTCTATGATGTCTTAACCTCTCAGCGCCCCTACAAGGCGCCGCTCTCAAACGACGCCGCGCGCGAACGGCTCCTGCAAGCCTCTGGAGCAAGCTTTGACCCCATGATCATCCGCGCTTTTCTCCACCTGCTAGACAATACACCAGGTTTTCCAGTGCGCCAGAATCTGTGCGGTATGCCGCAAACCGAGGACCTGGAACTCATGCTCTCGCCACAAACCTTTTTAACGGGGGCTTGATTTCTAGGATAGAAAGATAAGGTTTGAGCCTGGACGTTGTTCGGGTTCAAACTCATCTTTAGGAACGTAAAGCCCCGTGTATGAGACCCCATTTCTTGATGAGACGATTATAGGTACCATCCTTCCGCAGTGTATCTAGCACGACCTGTATCAAATGTCCCAGGTTTACGCTCTCTTTGCGTACAGCGATTCCCTCCATTGTGACGTTGAGAATGGGACCCACCTGCTGCACGAGGTTAGCATATTTCATAGCATAAAAATCGACCTGCGGCAGATCCTGAAATGTAGCCTCTACACGCTTTTGGGTCAGGGCATCAATGAATGTATCGGGCGGAGAGATATATGTAAGCCTGATCGATGCCTGCCCGGCTTCAACGCAACTGGCACTGGTCAATTCAAGATCGCTCTGCTCAAGAGAATTCTGGACGACGCCCACGCTTCTGCCACACAAATCATTAAGTGTAGCAATCTGCAAAGGATTGCCTCGTGGCACCAAAAGGGCCTCTCCTCCCTTAAAGTAAGGAACAAAATTCACCCTTGCCTGGAGGGTATCAGAGATAGGTATCGCGGCGATAGCTACATCCACCTCTCCCTGCGTAACTGCATCAGGCAGCGTTTTGTACTCCATGTTTGTAATAGAGACCTTCACCCCCAGGCGATGCGCAATTTCAGTAATCAGATCGATATCGAAGCCCATTGGACGCTGAGATGCCGAGTCAAGAAAGGCCTGTGGCGGATACTGCAAATAGCTGCCCACTGTTAACACCCCTGGTTGAATCAGGTCAGGAGAGGCCTGTGGTAGTGGCGAACTCAGGTGGGAGGGTGGCTTTCCATTATTGGGTGCGGGGAGAGCGACGCCGCTACACGCGCTTATAGAGAGCACGATCACCAGGCAGCTCCACATACAGAGCCACAAAAGCCAGCCTTGATTGAAGCGGGAGCGGTACACCAATCATTATCTCCTCTTTAAAAAGCCCAGAATATCTCCACAAGAAGGTGTACTAAATACACATATTAACACTACGTTTAAAAAAGCATCTTGTATCACACCTATTTGCATAACAAATCGTCTCAGCGATGCATGGCAAGCAAAAGTTTACAAAATTTTATGTCCTTTACATTCTCAACAAACACAGAAAGCTTGTATATATACTCATCTGTAAAGACAGACGCAATGATAAGCTCTCGACTTCTGCACATTTTCCTCCCACTTATCCACAAAAATTGTGGATAAGTGGATAATTATCTGAATAACCCCCTTTTGGAAGAACACAAACGTTTCTCCATTGTCCACATTTCACCTTTATAGATCGAACTTCTCCGCAACGATCACGCTTTATTGCATATTTCTGGCAAGAAATAAGAGTTATCCACATTTTTTGTGGATAAGCTAGAACAATCGCAACCTGCTTTGTACTACATGTGGGGAATACTCCTAAAAAATAGGCACTTATCCACAAGTTATCCACAGGTTATCCACATCTTTGCGCATTTTTCATACAATACGATATAGCGCTAGAGTTATCCACAACGGTTGTGGACAACTTATCCACACCATCCACACAAGCGGGCTGTAATTGTGGATTTTTCCACAACACCACAACAGAGTTATCCACAGGTTATCCACATTTTCACGGCATTTTCACACAATACGATATAACGTTAGATTTATCCACATTTTATGTGGATAAGTTATCCACAAGTTATCCACAAGACACAGAACCCGGAATTTTTTTCAAAGTTATCCACAACGATTGTGGATAACTTATCCACAAGTTATCCACCGTTCACGGCATTTTCACACAATACGATATAGCGCTAGACTTATCCACATTTTGTGTGGATAACTTATCCACACTATCCACACAAACAAGCTGTAATTGTGGATTTTTCCGCAGAAGAATGAACAAAGATGAAAGAGTTATCCACAAGGCGAGCGGCGTTTTTAAGTTATCCACAATCGTTGTGGATAACTTATCCACAAAGCGAGCAGTATTTTTTGAGTTATCCACAATCGTTGTGGATAACTTATCCACATTTCCACAATACCATCCATTGAAGTATGCGCATCTAAGACTTATCCACAATCAATGTGGATAAGTTATCCACAAGTTATCCACAAGACACAGAACCTGGAATTTTTTTCAAAGTTATCCACAATCAATGTGGATAAGTTATCCACAAGTTATCCACAAGACACAGAACCTGGAATTTTTTTCAAAGTTATCCACAATCAATGTGGATAAGTTATCCACAAGTTATCCACCGTTCACGGCATTTTCACACAATACGATATAGCGCTAGAGTTATCCACATAAAATGTGGATAACTTATCCACACTATCCACACAAGCAGGCTGTAATTGTGGATTTTTCCACAGCACAATTTTATGCATTCCTAATTAGTGATATATTTACGTGAAAGGAATGTCAGAAACAGGAGTTATCCACATAAAATGTGGATAACTTATCCACATTTCCACAATTCGGTGGATAACTTACGGAGTTTATCCACAAAGGGTGTGGATAACTTATCCACAATCCTCCAGCACCCTCTTTAGAAGTGAGTTTTATCCACAAGGTTATCCACAGGTTATCCACAGGTTATCCACCTTTTTTTGGCCTTTTTGCCACTATGTGGATAAGTTATCCACATAGTTTGGAGCCGCTTGTGAAGGGGTTTTATACATATATTAGGGGCGAGAGACAATGATAGGAAACCAAAAGTTATCCACTTATCCACATCCCCTACTACTGCTATCTAATATATTTTTTAAAAATAAAATAAATATAATAGTAGTTAGGGTTGTGGAAAATGTGGATAACTTTGAGTTATTCAAGAAACACAAGAAAGAAAAGTGGATTTTTTTGTCACCTGGTAGAGTCAGAGATCGTCTATAGAATGGATGTTCTGTTAAGTGACTAAGAGAGAGCGGCGTTTTTATTTTTGTATGGCCTTGTACCCGTGTTAGAATAATCTTAAGCCAGGAATATACACTCTCCAGGTCACACCCCCTGGTCGGTTACATCTATGGCACACATGTTTGCAGTGCGCTATCTTCATGCTGTAGAATACCTGGGCACTATTACTTACCCACCTCTTAAGCTATGTGCCACTATTTTCTCTGTGATGACCCGTTATATGTTTTGTAAGAGCAACATCTATCTTTGAGGGCCAGGAAATGACATCTATTATCGAAACTATCAAGGCTAAAGTTGACGTAGCCGAAGAGATCAGCCTGGTTGTTGCACTACACAAATCAGGAAAGACCTTGAAAGGGCTCTGCCCGTTTCACAACGAGCGGACGCCTTCGTTCTATGTCTTTCCAGAGACTCAGACCTGGCGTTGCTTTGGCTGTAACGAGGGGGGAGATGTTTTCTCCTTTGTGCAAAAGCAGCAGGGCCTGGAGTTTCGCGAGACCCTGGAATACCTGGCCCAGAAGGCGGGTGTGGCGCTGGAGGAGCAGGAGAGTCATAACGCCGAGGCTTCGCGTGAGACGAGTGCGGCCAAAGAGCGCCTGCGCCAGTTGAACGAGGATGCCTTGCTCTGGTTTCACCATATGCTTCTGCGTTCGCGTGAGGCAGAGGAGGCGCGCGCATATATCCAGAGCCGGGGTATCTCCGCGGATACCGTTATTACTTTTGGCTTGGGCTATGCACCCGACCAGTGGGATGGTTTATCGCGCTATCTGCTCAGTCGCGGTTATAGCGAGCGCGAGCTGGTTGTTGGGGGACTGGCACGTGAGCGAGAAATGGGTAGCTCTGACCGAAGTGGACGCGAGAGCGGCGAGGGAAATACAGAAAATGGCATCTATGATTACTTTAGAAACCGAATTATCTTTCCGATACGGGATATACGGGGACGCGTGATTGGCTTTGGTGGAAGAGCACTTGGAGACGGCAAACCCAAATATCTCAACTCGCCACAGACGTTGCTGTTTGAGAAAAATACAGTCTTATACGCCCTGGATATGGCGCGCGATGCAATAAAACAGGCCCGGCAAGTTGTTATTGTCGAAGGATATGTTGATGCCATCATTGCTCACCAATATGGTACCAGGCAAACCGTGGCCTGTATTGGTAGCGCGATCACCGAAAAGCACATTCAGCAACTGAAGAAGATGACCAAGCAAGTAACTCTGGCGCTGGATCCTGACGCCGCGGGAAGCGCGGCGACGGAGCACGGTATCCAGGAAGCCTTGAAGGGCTTTGATCGCACCGTTGTACCTGTGCCATTGCCTGCCGGAGCCGCTGATCGTCAATGGCCGCGAGAGGGGCGCAAGGGGGGCAATAATGTACGTGAGCAGAAGGGATCCTACGCCGGCAAGCAGCAGGCACGTGGGATTATTCGCCTGGAGGAGCAGGTGGATGCGGAGATCAATGTGCTTCAGTTGCCCCTGGGTGAAGATCCTGATGAGTTTATCAGGCGTGACCATGCTGCCTGGCTCTACGCTGTCGGCCATCCGCTACCCCTGGTAGACTACTTCTTTGTCGTCAAGACAGCGGACCTGGATATTCGTGAGCCAGTGGGCAAGACCGAGGCCGCGAAACGCTTGTTGCCAGTCATTGGCATGATCAGTGATCGTATTAAGCGTGACGCCTACATACGCAAGCTTGCAAGGCTTATTGCTATCGATGAGCGAAGTTTGTATGCTGAATTACAACATACCCTGAGGGAACAACGGGCGACGAGTGTTACTGCAACGTTCTCTGCTCCGTTAGACAAAAGGAACGCTGATAGTGGGAAGGGATTTGGCAAAGAACAAGCAGGGTCAGTGCTTGGAGCACCACCCATTGGAGAACAAGGCCATCCAAGCAGCGGGCAGAAGAGGGAAGCAAGGACGAATGGTCTAGTCGATGCACAGCGTCATGGTACCAGTGGTATACTTGACAGAGGTGAGGCGAATAGGCTAAAATGGGAGGACTACCTGATTGGGCTACTCCTGCAAAATCCCGGATTAAGTCCCTATGTTTATGGTATAATAGACGATGGTGACTTCGCCGGGACAGATACGCGAGAGTTGTACCACATTCTCTATTCTGTGTATCAACAACGTGCTTCTTCCCCTCACTTCAATCCTTTGATCAGTATGTGCCTGCCTCGTTATGGGACGCGCTCAATCGGGCGCGCGAATGCGTAGACATGGAGACTCCACGCGATGGAGCTGGACTGGTAAAAGAAGCGGTCCAGTGTGCGACGCGCCTGAAACGAGCAAGGCTTGTACAACTGAATACCGAATTGCAATTTCTCATACGCGAAGCCACTGCTGCTGGTGATGCACAAACGAGGAGACAGTTACAGCAGCGACTACTGGAAATTCACCGGCAGTTACACACGATTGATTCTGCAACACACCTGCAAGGCTAGTCCTACCTGGCCCTGTTGTGTATATGTTACTGTCGACATTTCAAGCAAGCGCAAATTATTTAGGCGCGGTATCATCTTTTTACATATAGGATCAGGAAACGGGATATTTCATCTTATCGTTTATGTATGTACAGCCACGTCCTGTTTTCTGAAGGGGGATGCCAGAATGGTGAATCGGGAACAAGAAGTTATGGATCGAGTACAAAGCGGGCATGTGAGCACGGGGTCATTGGGGAATGTTTTTGAAATGGAAACCTTTAATGAGACTCTTTTAAACGATACGGAAAGTGTCTTTGATATTGAAGCCATTGGTCGTGCTCATCAAGAAGCGACTGGAAATGCCTCAAGTGCAGCTCTGGGCGCGGAGGGTGAGTCTTTCGATCTGTTTAAATTACAGGACGAAGAGTCTATGGACGCCCTGGACCCAAACAAAGAGCCGCCAGCAGACTGGGAGCCCAGCCCTGAGGAAATGAACGATGTAGACGCCGAGGTCCTGGCTGATCCCAAGTGGGAGGATTTACAGGATGGTTTCGGTATCGTTGTGGCCGACCTGGAAAGCAGCCTGGATGATCCCGTGCGTATGTACCTGCGCGAGATCGGGCGTGTACCCCTGCTGACGGCCAATGAAGAGATTCGCCTGGCTCAATTGATGGAGCGAGGAAAGGCCGAGCGCCTCAAGCCCGCGCCAAACTATCGCTACATCTCTGAGGGTGAAGAGGCACAGAAACGCCTGACAGAGGCTAACTTGCGCCTGGTCGTGAGCGTGGCGAAAAAGTACATTGGGCGCGGTATGAACCTGCTGGACCTCATCCAGGAGGGCAATATCGGCCTGATTCGCGCGGTTGAGAAGTTCGATTATAACAAAGGGTTTAAGTTTAGCACCTACGCGACCTGGTGGATTCGCCAGGCTATTACCCGCGCTATTGCAGACCAGGCCCGCACGATCCGTATTCCCGTCCACATGGTGGAGACGATCAACCGCCTGATCCGCATTAGCCGTCGCCTGCTGCAAGATCTTGGTCGCGAACCAACCTCGGAAGAGATCGCCGCTCAGATGGAGATCAGTGCGGAGAAGGTGCGCGAGATCATTAAGGTCAGCCAAGAGCCAGTAAGCCTGGAAACTCCCATCGGCGAGGAAGATGATAGCCACCTCGGCGACTTTATCGAGGATCATACGGCACTTGCCCCCGCGGACGCCGCGAGCCACCAGCTGTTGAAAGAACAGGTGGAGGATGTACTCGATAGCCTGACTGAGCGTGAGCGCAAGGTCTTACAGTTGCGCTTTGGTCTCGATGATGGGCGTAGCCGTACCCTCGAAGAGGTTGGCAAGGAGTTTCATGTCACGCGCGAGCGCATTCGCCAGATCGAGGCTAAGGCCCTGCGCAAATTACGCCATCCAAGCCGCAGCCGCAAGCTGAAGGATTACCTGGATTAGTTGCTTACTTGTTTGCCAGGCTTTGCTACTAGCAGGTGCATCGCGCAGCAAATGGTAGCCAGTTATAGTAATCCACAATGCCACGTGGCCGTATCCACGTGGTAAGCATTGTTCCCCGATCACTAAAACGATAAGAGGCAGAGACACGTCGTCAGGAATATGCGGCGTGTCTCTGCTTGTCTTGGCCCAGGTCTGACCTATCGTTACGACTCATCACTGCGTTCCATATCCACGCGAGCCACAATGTGGCGAGAAGTCCCGTCCAAAGGAATGGCAAACTATGCATGTGAAACGCAATCCTGAAGCCGAGTTTTTACGTGAAGAGATCGCAAAGGAGCGCGCCGCGCAAAGGCGGCGCGGCCTGCGGGCAATGATAATTTTTTGTGCGACACTCTTCCTCTGCTCACTGACTACGTTACGCGCGCTCTTTACTCAGCAGCCCCTGGTTGTACCACTTTTCCTCCTCCTTCTCATGGGATTGCTGATCTGGGGCATTTATAACGGTATGCGTAACTATCGGACAGGCAAGTTACCTATTGCGACGATAGATATTGAGGAGCGTAGACTCCGGGAGCGCGCCTTCCTCTTTGCCTCGGCCCAGGGCCAGGTCCCACGCACGTTGGGCCTCCCCAGCCTCATCACAAAGGGCGTGCTTGCGCTTCTCTGCCTGGGTTGGTCGACTGATCTGCTTGTGCTTTATGGAGTCAGCCAGGGAATCGCCACGTTCGCCATCATTTTCCTCTTTCCCCTGGGAATTCTCCTGGTCAGTGTAACCATTAGAGATTGGCTGAGGCGCCGCAGGTTGCTACGCGAGAGCGCCGATATTCTCGCTGAACGCCTCATGCTCGGCGAGATCACCGAAGGCCAGGATACAGAATAATAATTTGCCATTCCAAATAAAAAGTATCTTGCTACTTTTTATTTGAGAGAAAAAGAAGATATATCATTAAGCTATATCATAACCCTGCAAAGCGTCGAGAACACCTTACTACGGTATGCCCGGCAGGAAGGCTGGCTCTGTCAGCCTTCCTGCCGGGCATACTTTACTTTATGCGAAGCGCTGCAGGCGCTGATGAGTGTAGAAACAGCCAGAAGACAATCATGAGTAGTGCCAGGAGAATGACAAAGGGAAGCAGTGCCCAGAGTCCAAGAAGTTGCGCGATATTTCCTGTGAGCCAGGGGAAGAGCGCGGCCCCCATACTGCCCAGGCTGGCCAGAAAACCGATGCTGCTGGCCAGGAGACGTGAGGGCACAAGATCTGACATGATAGAGATGGTGGTGGGGAACATTGGCCCCAGGCTAAAGCCTGCCACGAAGAGTCCAATGGCTGCGCATATCGCCGAGGGGATAAGCCAGACCAGCAGCAAACTACCAGCAAAGCCTCCGAGGCAGATCAGAATCACACGTTTTGCGCCCAGGCGCTGTGTCAGGTGAGCCAGCGCAACGCGACCAGCGGTTAAGCCAAACCAGTAGCCACTGACAAGGGTGCCCATAAGCACGACGTCTCCATGGCGTTCCTCGGTCAGAAAGCTATAGCTCCAGGCGCCCAGGGTGACCTCCGCGCCGACATAGAAGAGTAGAAAGAGGGCTGCGAACCAGACGACACGCAGTTTAAGCGCTTGAACAAGTACATTGCCCTGCCCTTCTTCGTTTGTCCCCTCGACGGGTGCCGTAATGGGGGTATGTCTCAAGATGAGCCAGAGGCAGAGTATGCCAAGAAGTCCCGCCCCAGCCCACAGCATATAGATCACATTCCAGTTTTGCCTGAGCGCAAAGAGACCTGTCGCCGTGAGAGGTCCCAGCCAGGCCCCGATGCCATAGAAGGCGTGGAAGTAGTTGAGCAGGGCTGAGCTACGCGGAAGACTGGCGATGAAGGTGTTAAGGCCCGCGTCAAGCATGGCGATGCCAAAGCCAAGAATCAGGACACAGGGTAAGAGCAAGAAGAAAAATGGTTGTAGGCTGGTAAGCGCTGCTCCCAGGATAAGCAGACCTGCCCCGGTCATCAATGCGCGCTCTTTGCCTATCTTCTCGATAATCAGGCCATTGCTAAAGGCCGCGCTGAGATAGCCCAGAGTACTAAATAGAAAGATCAGACTGACTACAGAATTATTGAGCGCATAGTGTATGCGCACATGGGGGAGCAGTACGCCAAAGGCACCATCGTTTGCCCCAATGAGCAAAATCAGGAAGAAGGCGATTGCGATATGTAGGGCGAACGAAGAGGGAGTACGTCTGGTGTTTGGAGTCGTCTGGTCTGTTGAAATCACGCGAATCTTTCCTATCCATTTGTATGTGGCCACCTATGTTTGACGCTATAGATATATGGATTATATCAAACGCCAGGAAGAGGAGATCGCGCAAAAAGATGAGATTGCCAGGGCCAACGCCCTTCTTCTATCAGGCGGGTTCAAATAAATCATAGAGGCGCTGCGCCAGGCGCAGATCACCGCGAAATCTCATACGTCCCAACACAAGAGCGCGCCGCAGGCTGGACTCTTTTGTAAAGCAGGAGCACATGGTTTCAGCACCAGGATGCCAGATGGTGAGCGTAGGACGCTCTACATGGCCTTTATCGGCGTATGCCCCCTGTGGTGTGAGCGTAAGGGTCCACTGGCCACCAGCGGGCCCCTGGATGTCATAGTTGACGGTAGCGTGAAGGTCGC
This sequence comes from Ktedonobacter sp. SOSP1-85, assembly GCF_016587415.1. GTDB lineage: Bacteria > Chloroflexota > Ktedonobacteria > Ktedonobacterales > Ktedonobacteraceae > Ktedonobacter. The sequence continues at coordinate 3,171,263 of NZ_BNJI01000001.1, forward strand.
GCTCGCGTTCACGCCAGTACAGAAAGGTGAGCATCTGGAATAAACGCGTGAGATTACGCTGCAAGAAGTCAGGCACATAGGTGTTCCAGAGTGGAGGTCTGCCCGCCGCTGCCGTAAGCTGCTGAGCATGAATAATGGCTGGATGGACCAGTTGAGTACCGATGAGTTCAATAATGGTGGGTGGGCGATCAAAAAAGGCAATAGCCGTTGGACGCATCAGGTCGACGTTTGAGAGCATAGGGATGAGCTGGGCGGTCTGACGAAGCGCTTGGGCGAGGTGCTCAAGTAGCTGGGTGGGTGGAAGGTAATGTCTCGCCGCGATATCTTCTTTTTGCAAGGCAGGCAGTTCATAACGGCGCGTCACATTGACGCGAGCAAAGCGCTCACCAGTGAGTGCTTTTTCTATGGCCTGCAAATACAGTTCCGCTGTGGCTGTGACATGGGCCAGTGTTTCATGCATTGTCCAGCCTGCCCCATGTTTCTCGGTTGGGCGCGCCCAGCTTTTCGTTGGTACTGCATCCAGGCTCTGGGTAAGTATGAGCGCAAGCTGCTCCAGATCGCCCACGAGATGTTCTGGCGCGAAGGCAGGTGTGCTGAGCAGGGGAGAAGGGTGTGCCTGTACCATGTATGACCTCTGTATGATGCCTATTTTCGTGATCTTTTACCCGTTCTTGACAGAAAAGGGCTTCAGCCCGCCGCAAGCCACGGGGATTCATCCCGTGGTTAGGCGTTTGCGGCTTTAGCCCTTGCCCTTCCGTTTTTTCTGTACGCGAAAAGAATTGATCAGTAGTACCTTGAGAACTGAATAACGTACGGGTTGCATGGCGAAGGGCCATGCGTAAAAACGTTACCGCGTTTCCCACTGTCTCAGCTATTTCGACGTGCGAAGGCACGGGTATCCAATCCACGGCTTTAGGAAGTGTCACGTCACCGAACGAATAGCGCCAAGGAAAAGCCTCCGACCTGGTGGGTACGTTCCCCAGGAGTGAGCCTCGAAAGAGGCGGGTGTTGCATCTCTCCAGGACGCCGAAAACGAGAGTTGTGGGCCATCTCTCCCTTCTCGAAAGGCATGAGAGTAACAACGCGCCTGGCACCGCGCAAGAGAGACCATGCATGGATGGATGCATCCTCTCAGCTTTTCCTCCTCCACTACGATGTACGCCGAGTCGTAGCCACGCTACATTTCTCAGCACATCGCGTATAGAAGAGAGGCGAAAGAAGCCGCGCGACTTCAGTCGTGGCGGAGTGTCACGATATAACCATCTTAGCATATGAGAGAACATGTGTGTAGAGTGCCGCCCCCAAAAGAATGCAGTCAGGCTCGTCCTCCCAGTGACAAGCCTGACTGCATTCTGATCGATAAGTTGATTGCTATTTTAGTGACGAACCTGGCGGCTGTTGCGGACGATATTGATAAAGTCGGGTTTGAGGCTGGCTCCGCCGACGAGTGCGCCATCGATGTCTGGATAGGCCATGAATTCGGCGATGTTGTCCGAGGTCACGCTGCCACCGTAGAGGATGCGTACCACTGAGGCGGCCTCGGCCCCATAGAGCGCCTGGTACTCCTGGCGAATCTGGCGAATAACGTTGTTGGCGATCTCGCCGGTCGCGGCCTTGCCTGTGCCAATGGCCCAGATGGGTTCATAGGCAATCACGATCTCACGAGCCTGTTCGGACGTGAGATTAGCCAGGCTTGCCCGCATCTGGGTGGTGATAATGTGGGCCGTCTCACCGCTCTCGTGCTGCTGCTCATTTTCGCCGATGCACACGATGGGCCTGAGTCCATGGCGTAGCGCGGCCAGGGTCTTTTTGTTTACCAGTTCATCGGTCTCACCGAAATATGTGCGGCGTTCGGAGTGGCCGAGAATGACGGTCGTGCAAAGCTCATGTACCATATTGGGAGAGAGTTCGCCTGTGAAGGCCCCTTTCTCCTCAAAGTACATATTCTGGGCGCCAAGCTCTATCTGGGGCGAGCTAGCGGCATCGGGAATATCTAGCACGGCGCGTACCGCTGCCAGGGAGATGGCGGGTGGACAGAGGATACACAGCGGCGAGCCAGGGGCTTGAAGAGCCTCTGACAGGGCTGGCTGGATCTCCTGCACAAATTTCGCGGCCTCTCGCGGCCCATAATTCATCTTCCAGTTGCCCGCAATAATGGCGGTACGGCCAGTTGAGGATGCAGTCATATAATTTATACCTCTTTGTATAAGCAATTCTAATGATTGTCACACGAATAGAGTCGGATCACATACGTGTGATCCGACTCTATTATCATAAACACTGGGCTAACGATCTTGCAAGGCTGCTACGCCTGGGAGGGTCTTACCTTCGAGGAATTCGAGGGAGGCGCCCCCACCCGTGGAGACGTGTGACATCTTCTGCGCGGCCCCGGCCTGCTCGACCGCGGCGGCGGAGTCGCCACCACCAATGATGGTTGTGGCACCCTCGGCGGTACGACGGCCCAGGATCTCAACCACGGCATTGGTGCCCTTCGCGAAGGCGGGCATCTCAGCCACACCCAGGGTACCATTGAAGATGATCGTCTGCGCCGAGGCCAGGGCCTGCGCAAACTGCTCAATAGTCTCGGGTCCGATGTCGAGGATGCGCCAGTCCGTGGGAACCTCCTGGCTCGCCACAACCTTTGCATTGGCATCGGGTGCGAAGCGATCTGCGATCACGACATCGCCCGGTAGGAGAAACTCGATACCCCGCTCGCTGGCCTTACGCATAAGATCGCGCGCTACATCCAGCTTGCTGTCCTCGACGAGCGATTTACCAATCTCCAGGCCCTGGGCCTTGAGGAAGGTGTTCGCCATGCCGCCGCCGATCAGGATCCCATCGGCGATGGCGATGAGGCGTTCCAGGACCGCGATCTTGTCGGAGACTTTGGCCCCGCCCACAATGGCTTTAAAGGGGTGGCGTGGGTTCTCCAGCGTAGAACCAAGATAATTGAGTTCTTTTTCCATCAGAAAGCCAGCGACACCGGGCAGGTAGTGCGTCACGCCCTCGGTTGAAGCGTGGGCGCGATGCGCGGTGCCAAAGGCGTCGTTGACGTAGAGATCACCCAGTTCCGCCAGCTGGCGCGCGAAGGCTGGATCGTTCTCCTCCTCTTCCTTATGGAAGCGCAGGTTTTCCAGCAAGAGCACCTCTCCGGGTTGCAGGGCCTGGGCCTCGGAGAGTGCCTCGGCGCCAACGCAGTCCGACGTGGTCTTCACTGGCTGCTGGAGTAGCTCGCTCAAGCGCTGAGCCACCGGGCGTAAGCGCATGGACTCTACAACCTTCCCTTTGGGGCGGCCCAGATGGGATATCAGAATCAGCGACGCACCATGTTCAAGCAGGTAACGCAGCGTCGGCAGCGCGGCGGTGATACGGATATCGTCGGTGATTCGCTGGTTCTCGTCCAGGGGTACGTTGAAATCAACGCGCACCAGGACTCGCTTACCAGCGACATCAATATCACGAATCGTCTTCTTGTTCATGGGCTAGAAGCCCTTTTGGCCGATGAAGTTCGCCAGGTCCGCGACGCGGCAGGAGTAGCCCCACTCGTTGTCGTACCAGGAGACGACCTTGACCATATTATCGCCAAGCACCATCGTTGATTCTCCATCAATAATGGAGGAGTGCGGGTTGCCACGGAAGTCGCTGGAGACCAGGGGCTCATCGGTGTAATCGAGGATGCCCTTGAGTGCGCCAGCGGCGGCCTCCTTGAAGGCGTTATTGACGGCCTCTTTGCTCAGAGGCTTCTGCGTGGTTGCCACGAAGTCAACGACAGAGACGGTGATGGTGGGAACGCGTAGGGACATGCCATCGAAGCGACCCTTTAGCTCTGGAATGACCAGGGCCAGGGCGCGGGCGGCACCGGTCGTGGTTGGAATGATATTGGCGGCGGCGGCACGCGCGCGGCGCAGGTCCTTGTGAACCTGGTCAAGGATGCGCTGGTCATTGGTGTATGAGTGAATGGTGTTCATCATACCGCGCTCGATACCGAAGGTATCATTGAGCACTTTGGCGGCTGGCGCGAGACAGTTGGTGGTGCAGGAGGCGTTGGAGATAATATGGTGTCTGGCGGGATCGTATGTGTTCTCGTTCACGCCCAGCACCATCGTCAGATCCTCGCCCTTGGCGGGAGCCGAGATGATCACTTTCTTGGCGCCGCCGCGCAGGTGAGCGGCAGCTTTCTCGGCATCGGTGAAGAAGCCAGTGGATTCAATTACTACCTGCACGCCGAGGTCGCTCCAGGGAATCTGGGCCGGATCACGTTGAGAAATAACTTGAATCTTATGACCATTGACGATCAGCGAGTCCTCTGTGGCCTCGACGGTGCCAGGGAAACGACCGTAGGTGGAGTCATACTTAAGCAAGTGGGCGTTGGTTGACGTATCGGTCAGGTCGTTAATCGCAACGACCTCAATGTCCTCGGGGTGGCGTTCCAGCATGGCTTTCATAGACTGGCGACCAATGCGTCCAAAACCGTTGATACCTACACGAAGAGTCATATCCTAATTTCTCCTTTTTCATCTGAACGGTTACGAGTGTACTAACGAGCAGAGCAAACCGGTTTTTTTCAGCGCGCAGAGATAGCTGCAACGACTGAGTGTGTGTGTACGAATAAAAGTAGGTATGGCTATGACAGGGCTACAATCCGTCCATCATGGACTCCTGTCATAACACATAGTACTGATCGTGACAACCGGGTTTAAACTGCATGTAGTACCATGTCATCATTAACAAGGGGCGATGCGACAGTGCATCCAAAAAGAAACGCCAGTATGCTTGTCTTGGTTTGCCCCGCACACCCAGGATGAGGAACTTACCTGATCCAACGCATTGTGTGCAAGTTAATGGAAGTTATATCCTGGGAAGTATGGAAGGTGGTAAATGACAGCTGGCACAACCTGCTCTGGCTAGAGCCTTGTTAGCCAGCCTCCCTGCTCCCCTGGCAAGAACTTTGAAAAGTTCATAGCCCTCTACAGAGTACCATTTAGGACAACTGATATCAAGTAGGAATATTTGGTGTGCTCACGTTGTTCAACGTGGCATCGGATGTAGATGCGTCTTTAGAGCCTGTCGGGTTTGTCGAGTCTGCTGCTGGCACAGGAAGAAAGCCGATTGAGAAGCGAATATAGGCATCGGTATAGCCAAAGCCTGAACCAGGCACGCCCGCGATGCCTGTCTTCTCAAAGAGCGAGAAGGCATCTTCTCCGGGAGCAAGCTTGCTCCAGTTATAGACGGTGGTGTCATCATCGACATAGATCTCGGCGAAGAGGGGTTGCTGGGTATTGATCTGGCGTAGCTGCTCAATGAAACGCTGGCGGCGCATACGATAGAAGGCGCGCAACTTCTCCATTAGCCAGGAGCGTTCGTGTAGGAGACGATAATAGGCCATGAAGCGCAGTTGCCACTCGCCTGGAAGGGAGGCCATGCCATTCGTCCAACTAGCGGCAATGGTGTTGGCGATAGCTGGATTCGCGCAGGTGACCCAGCCAAAGCGCTCGCCAGTTAGTGTACTGGTCTTTGAGAGGCTGCTAACAAAGAGTGTGTGCTGGAGAATATCCGTGTCCTGGAAGGCAGACATGCGCTCCCGGTCTAATTCTGGCTGACTGGTGCCGATATAGGCCAGGTCGGCCAGAACCAGGATCTCGCGCCCATCCTGCCAGTAGCGATGCAATACATCATAGAGCGAGCGTAGCTCGGCGGCCGTAAAAGAGAAGGCTGTAGGATTATTACTGATGGTCAGGTAGACAATGCGAATATCTTCATGCTCCTGTAACAAGGCATCGAGCTGGGAGCCCGTCAGTTTGAAGTGATGCTCCTCTGCCGTCTGGAAGCGATGTAGAGTATAGCCATAGGTACGTGCCTGCCATTCGGGGACGCCAAAGCCTGGCTCAGGGAAGAGAATGCCTATGCCTTCCGTGCTGCATTGCTGAAAGTGGAGGGTCAGGCCGCGCAGGGTTTTATCGATGCCATCCATTGCGCCCAGGCTGGGGAGAATATGTTCATATGTAACAGGCAGGTTCCAGAGGGTAGCCATCTCGTGTGCCAGCCAGGAGCGGAGCACGGGATTACCAACGCCATAGATATCATAGATACGCAGATCAAAGCCCTGTTGCAGCAGGAGGCGCTCGCACTCTAGCATCTGCTCGCGCAGCCAGAGATAGGTCGAGCCGCTGGCGGTATAGCCAGAGGCCAGCTTCTCTCCTGGCAGGGCCACGCCCAGCTCGTCGGCCAGGAGGCGGTAGTCACGCGAACCGCCAGGCTCACCCTCGCACTCGGTAATCAAGCGCACATTGATATCGCCAATCGTGCGATTGACAATCTCAGATATGATCACCTCTTCTGAGATATTGTGCTGGCGGCAGGCCTTTTCCAGTTCTGTGACTATCCGTGCCATAATACGAATAGGTCCTGGCCCATCCTGCAAGAGAGGGCGATAATATTTAATAAGCTGACTGCGCAGTTCGCGCAGAGTAGCTTGTTGTTCTTCCTGAGTCAAAGACGTGTTGGAAAGGTCCACAGAGAGATCGTGGGTAACCATAAGATATACTCCCTTCATACGCGCAACACATGGCGCTTCATCCTGTTAAGGAGCGGTACCATCTTCATTGGTGATACCATCCCTATGAGTGTAGCACATACGCTGCAGAAGCGACAAGTAGATCTATGAGGCGACAGAAGTAGGCTCGCCCCGCGTTTGTACGAATCGATCTCCATAATTTCCAGCGGAGAAAGCCCTGATGTTTCACGTGAAACATTTACTAACAAAAAGGAGCGTGGCTATGATGGGCATACAGGGGAAAAATGTTGTGATAACCGGTGGGGGACGTGGGATTGGACGTGCCATGGCCCTGGGCTTTGGGCGCGAAGGTGCCAGGGTGTTGCTACATTATGGGAAGAGCCGGGAGCAGGCCGAGGAGGTAGTGCGCGAGATACAAGACAGCGGAGGGCTGGCGAATGCGCTCCAGGCAGATATTAGTGATAGCGACCAGGCAACGGGTTTAGTCAAAGAGGCGGCGAAGCGCCTGGGCGAGATCGATGTCTGGATCAACAATGCCGGAGCCAGCGCTAACTCTGCGGAGGCTGGAGGCTTAAACGAGATCCAGCGCTTTGAGCGCATGATGCGCGTGGATGTCCAGGGGACATGGACGTGTTGTCGCGAGGTAAGGCCATATATGCGACCCGGGGGCTGTATTATCAACATAGGCTGGGATGGAGCGCTCTCAGGTGCGTCCGGCCTCACCAACCAGCTCTACGCCATGAGCAAGGGCGCGGTTATCTCCCTTACCCGTTGCCTGGCGGTCGAGTATGCTCCAGATATCCGCGTCAATTGTATTGCCCCTGGCTGGATCGAGAACACGTGGGCCAGAGAGCAAGCCAGCCCCGCATTCTACCAGCGTGTCAAAGAGTCTATTCCCCTAAAGCGTTGGGGTCAGGCAGAGGATATTGTTGGTGTGGCCCTCTTCCTCGCCTCGCCCGCCGCCACCTATATCACCGGTCAGATCTTGCCAGTCAATGGCGGCAGCGTTCGCCACTAAATGTTTCACGTGAAACATTGAAATAAAAAGAGAGGCGATGTTTCACGTGAAACATCGCCTCTCTTTGATGAAAAAGCTTAGCCCTCTACAGGGAAGGCAAAGACGCCTTCTTGTAGGGCCTGGGCGATGATGGCGATATCGGGAGCCATCACGCGATCCTCCTCAAGCTTGGCGACATAGCGACGCACATGGTCATAGGCCTGTTGAACACCTGCGCCCGGCTTGAGTGGGAGACGGAACTCCAGCATCTGGGCCGCGCTGAGTAACTCAATCGCGATCACCTGGCGCGCCAGCTCGAGCAGGCGCAGGAGCTTATGGGCACTGGTCACACCCATGCTCACAAAGTCCTCCATGCCAGCCGAGGTGGGTATTGAATCGATGCTGGCGGGATGGGCCAGAACCTTGATCTCATTGACCAGGGCTGCCGCCGCGTACTGTACAATCATAAAGCCCGAGTTGAGGCCCGGATTGGGTGTGAGGAAGAGGGGCGCGCCATTGGTGTCCCACTCATGGGGACCCATCAGATTATAGACGCGGCGCTCAGAGAAACTGGCGAGCTGGGTCAGGGCAATGGCCAGGGTATCGAGGGCCAGGGCCAGGGGCTGACCGTGGAAGTTGCCTCCACTCAGGATGTCTCCATCCTCGGGGAAGATCAGGGGATTGTCGGTGACGGCGTTTAGCTCGCGCTCAAAGATTTGCTGGCAGTAGTCTAATGCGTCGCGCACCGCACCAATGACCTGGGGCGCACAACGCAGGGTATAGGGGTCCTGTACACGCAGACAATGCTCATGGCTTTGGCGAATCTCGCTATCATGCAGCAACTGGCGCAGGCGTGTTGCCGTCACCTGCTGACCATACTGGCCTCGGCGGCGATGGATGCGTGGGTCCAGCGGTACATGGCTACCCATCAATGCCTCAATGCTCATCGCGCAGGCCACTTCTGCGCTCTCGACCAGCGTGCGCGCATCATCCAGGGCCAGAATGGCGATGGCCTCCATCAGGTGAGTGCCATTGATCAGGGCCAGCCCCTCTTTCGCCTGGAGTGTCAGTGGCTCAAGTCCAGCCTGGCGCAGGGCCTCGCCGCCGGAGATCTTCTCTCCTTTATAGAGTGCCTCGCCCTCACCAATCAAGACCAGGGCCAGGTGCGCGAGGGGGGCCAGGTCACCACTTGCACCCACCGAGCCGCGCGATGGCACGACCGGAGTAATGCCATGATTAAGCAGTGCCAGCAACTGCTGCACAACCTCGACGCGCACACCAGAGTTGCCGCGCGCGAGACTGGCGGCGAGTAGTAGGGCCATTGCCCGCGTCACATCTTCACTCAACGGCTCGCCCACGCCAGCCGCGTGACTGCGCAGCAGATTATGCTGAAGCTGAACCAGCTGATCCTGGGGAATGCGCACGCTGCTCAAGTGGCCAAAGCCGGTGGTCACACCATAGACCTTGCGTCCCTCAGCCGCCGCCGCTTCAACAACATCGCGCGCAGCCTGAATGCGCACAATCGCCGTCTCTTCAAGTTGTACGGGTATGGCGCGGCGCGCCACTCCTATAACCTCAGAGGGGGTAAGGGCCTCGCCAGTAATGTGAACGATATCTACTGAAGAAAGAGGCGTGGTCTGAGCCATAAGTGACTGATTATTTTTCATTGTAGTGTGTTTCTGCCTGGTCTTATGCTTCGTCATAGAAGATAATCCTTTCCGGCCTCATTGCCAGTCTGCCTTTGTAAAAATGTATGTTCTCCTTAGATGATAGCAGAAGTAAGCCTGCTCGTAAATGCATGTATGCTTACACGGCAGGAGGGATGTTTCACGTGAAACATCCCTCCTATCACATCACGTCCAAGTAGCGCTCGTTGGGGTTCACATCTTCACAATGTTTCACGTGAAACATGAGAACCGATGTTGACCATGTTAATGTGGTAGAAAAATTGTGATCACTTGTCTGAACTGACTTTTGGCGCTTCAGTTACCACGGGGAGACGGAAGAGATCGGCGCTCGCCTGGGCTTGCTCACTCGACTCGAAAAGCGTGATGCCAGAGACGTGACCCTGAGAGACAACGAGATCGCTCACAATGTGAAAGCCTGCTTTCTCGATACCGCGCCCCGATGCTGCATTGTTGGGCAGGTAGCCAATCCAAAAGCGCTGAAGCTGCTCTTCCTGGCGAATGATAGCCTGGAGCAGATGAGGATAGATGCCATGACCACGCCACTCTGGAACTGTAAGGAAACTATAGAGGTAGCAATTTTCAGGGGGTATGGCGAAGGACAACTGAAGGTCGGAAATACTTCCCTCTTGCGTTGCCACCCAACCATAGGCGACTGGCGTATCGTCCATAAAAGCCAGATAAGACCGATTGCCCGTCTGCAAACAGGTGATAATGACCTGTGGGGAGTGATTGGTAAGGCGCGCGATTTCTTCTATATCTGTTGAGAGACGAGCGGAGAATGTTGGGAGAGGCGAGAGATCGGGTAGGGAATCTCTCCGCCACCATGTTGCGAAAGTCATGAAAAAAAACCTCCTTGTAAGACACTACCAGTATACTTATCTCTCCCTCTAGAAAGCAAGCGGAGGGTTGTTAGCTTATACAATTGCTCCCGAAAAAACACGACAGCGTTCCCATTCCAACATGGAATTTCGGGAACGCTGTTCAATACCACCCAATGTTTCACGTGAAACATCAAACTCTAAACAACCCGACAGTAGGTGCATACGCCAGGAGAAAGCGCTACTTACGTACGCGCCTACACGGGGTTTTGCCAGAAACATAAGTGTGCCTTCTGTTCGTCAGCAACAACAGCGTAGGCGCGTACGCAAGTAGCGCACGTTACTGAAGGGCATCAATGTGAGTTAACGCTTTCGTACGCATCCAGGGTGCGTAGGGCCTCTATGGTAACGCGACCCCGCCATTCGTTCTCGACCGTCGAGCTAATAGGATCCCAGGCGATAGGCCAGCCACCGTCGTCGCGTTGGCGCTCAGCGAGAGCAGCCAGGTGTCTCTCGATGATGTCATTGGTGAACAGGCGGCGGCAGAAGCTGCGCGGGTTTGGCGCCCAGTCTAGCGGCTTCTGTACATAACCCTGGGCATGGGGATCGAGTTCAATGACGCCGGGCTGTGCCAGGCGCGTGGCGATACGCTGTAGCTCATGCTCAGCGCGCTCCCGGTCAGAGATATGTTCAAGGAATGTGATAGTGGGCATTAACGTGTGGAAGTCGGTTGAATCTAGAATCTCGATCTCTCGCCAGCAAAATGCGGACGCGGTCTCGATCCAGGGATGCTGGACGCCATGCTTGAGTAGCAGGCCCACCAGCGCCGCTGTAGGATTGAGCGAGGCAGGTGGGTCGGCGTCGACCGTCCACCAGGGGGCATGGGGATAGGCATTGACTGATGGCAGGGCGAACGGTACACCGCCCTCAGGGGTGGTAATAGTAGCCAGGTAATCACAGGCGCGTGTAACCATGCGATCATCCATAGTGTTGATAGCATCTAGAATATGCAGAGCAATCTCGACATCCTGAGGTTGACTATCTGGGCAGCGCTTATCTGGTTCTAGCGCGTTACCAAAGCCCCCGTCCTCATTCTGGTAAGCTTGGAGGGCAGCAAGTACAGGCTCCTTGCTGCCATTGCTGAAGAGGTAGGTGAACAGATTGCGCTCAAGGAGCCGGGCATGCAACCAGGTAAATTCCTGGGCTTTGGCGAGACGCTGACTACGATTCATAGAGACGTTCCTTTCTTCGATTTTATCCAATAATGTGTTCCAACGCAGGAAGTATAGATGAACAGAGTGACAACCCTATGTCAGTAGCGACCATGGCTTTGTGAGAGGAGAATGACTGATCCCTCATGTTTCACGTGAAACATTGGTAGGCAGAGATGTTGTGATCAAATTGTTAAGTATCTGAGTTGCTGCCCAGATTGGCCAATAAATCTAGTAAGATTGCGTGCCTCTCCTGAGAGGTTAGGGGTGGTGTGTTGCCTTGAAAAAGCCAGGGGCAAATTTTATATTTTGCTGTTCCTCCTCTGGGAGTGCCTGACGTATGGCATGGGCTAATCTGTCAGGATCAAAGCCCTGAAAATCGACGAGTGCATGCAGTAGTTTCTGGTTTACCTGCTCTGCTGGAAGCATAAGTGGGGTGGCGTTCCTTCCTGAGAGCTGAACGTGACGAATCAGACCTTCACTTGCCAGCCCGGCCAGCGGCGAGCAATAGCCTCCTGATAGCGTGGGTCAAGTTCGTTATCCCAAACCCAGAGGGTGTGCGTTTCCTCATCGATAAGCTCACCCTTATCTGGTTCCTGCTCGCTACCTTCGAGGGGGAGTGGAGCGGTAGATTGAGCATCTAGAAATGTGATTAGTTGGAGACCTGGAGAGAGCACTTTGTAAGGCTCTGGTGAGAAGAAGGCTTCTCCGAGAGAGGAATGAGCTGAAAAGAAATAATCGCGTACCTCTCCATTTTTTGGCGGATAGTGATATGTGATTTTGCACCATCTGCCAGTAGTGAGTCCATCAGTTGGGCTTCTGTGACGACTGCGCCATGGCCTTGCAAAAAGTCGGTATCATCAAAATCATCTTCTAAAACTTTCCAGACATCCCAATTAAGGGCATAAGCTAGATCAGCAATACCATGCATAGCCCAATCAATAGACCATCCCTGCCAGAGAGTTGGTAATAATTTCAGGAGCGGGCGACGCAGATAAGGATAGGCTGCGATAGTATCTCCGCCCCAGAACATTACTCGCCGTTCATCGGCTTTATAGAGAATACCACCCTCTGCCCAAATATTATTCATAAGGTACTCAGTAGGCTCAAGTTTAAGGATGTACTTCAACGTATCTTCTGGCCCTGCTAGTAATACAGCAGGGATTGTAATCGCACCAAATTGCGAATAGAAGATTTGTTTCTGCCCATTTTCAATGAGCACATAGTTCGCTCGATTTCCCAAGGCTCTGTTCCCTCAACAAATATTCAGTCTGCAATGTTTCACGTGAAACATTGATCTCGTTGCGACATGACGTTTCACGTGAAACATTCCCTTTATTAGCGTTTCACGAGGGTGGTGCGCACGAGGTTGGTGCCGAAGTGGTAGCCGATCTCGTGGTAATCCTGGATGGACCAGAGGGCGAGTTCGCATTGTTTGCCAACTTCGATGCTGCCGATCTCGTCTTGCAGGGCGAGGGCGCGCGCTCCGTTGATGGTGGCTGCCGTCAGCGCCTCCTCTAGCGACATACCCATGGATGACATGGCCAGGTCCAGGATCATCTGCATGTTCTCGCAGTAGGAAGTACCGGGATTGAAGTCGGTCGCCAGGGCCACGTGCAGGCCGTGATCGAGAAAGCGACGTGCTGTGGGATAAGGCGAGCGCAGCGTATAGGAGCAGCCTGGCAGGAGGGTGGCGACGACGCCAGCTTCGCGCATGGCCTCCAGGTCCTCGTCGCTGGCATGGTCGAGATGGTCGGCGGAGACCGCTCCTAGTTCAGCGGCGAGACGTGAGCCGCCCGAGGGGCTGAGCTGGTCGGCATGCAGTTTGAGCAGGTAGCCTAGCTCTTTGGCGCGTGTGAGGATACGCTGGCTCTCGTCGAGAGTGAAGGCCTCGCGCTCACAGAAGACATCGCAGAAGCGGGCGAGCCCCACGAAGCGGGGCAGCATCTCCTCTATGACGAGCTCTACATATGCCTCGCGTCGCTCGCGATACTCAGGGGGAACGCTGTGCGCACCCAGAAAGGTCGGTACGACGCGGACCTCATTCAATGCGGGCAAGGTGTTTGTGTCTGTGGCGTTCAGTTTATTGATGATGTGAAGGCACTGCTCTTCAGACTCTGGATTCAGGCCATAGCCAGTCTTGATCTCGACGGTTGTGGTGCCATGTCCACTCAGGCTGCGCAGGCGCTCCTGCGCCAGGCCTAACAGCGTCTCTTCGTCGGCAGAGCGGGTGGCGTTCATGGTAGTTAAAATGCCCTGACCACGCGCGAGGAGTTCACCATAGCTGGTCCCGGCGCGCCGTAGGTGAAACTCCTGGGCGCGGTCGCCCGCGAAGACGAGGTGGGTGTGGGAATCTACAAAGCCGGGCGTGATGACCGCACCTTCGGCATCAATGATGGCGATATCTTCTTCTGTAGTGGCGGATTGAAATTGCGGCTCCTCCTCGCCCTCGCGCCCAATCCAGGTGATACGCCCCTGACTAATACTCACCAGCGCGTGGTCGATCACCTGAAGGGGACCACTAGCGCCGGGAAGTGGTTCCTGAGCCACTGTTACCAGTTGACCAATATTGCGAATCACTGTATCCGCGCGTATCGTGTGCGCGGACTGGGAAGGATCAAGCACCATACCATGTTCTCCTTCTATAGTTCACAAGAACGCTTGCGTTTCTGCTGCTTCTGCGTGCTGACGGCTACAGTATATCATGCTGTCGTTCAAGCGAATATAGGCTAGAATATAGACTTAGGACGCGGGCATATTGAACATAGACTTGTAATACCGACTTAGGACGCGGGCATACAGATCATAGACTTGTAATGCCGACTTAGGACGCGGGCATACAGATCATAGACTTGTAATACCGACTTGCTCAGTACAGGCGGATTTGTTACACTGTGAGCAGTGCGCATGTGGAGGCATGTTAATGCCGTTGCGTACGCTGTGCAAGGATGCCAGAGAAAACGATGAGGGAGCTTGTGAAGGTTTATGCGAGCTGTAGACGATAACAGGCCGCGTTATGCGGCGGTCTTACGTGTATTGCAAACCTGGAAACAGTTGCCTGAGAGCGATGTCTCACGCCTGTTGCGCGACCAGTATCTGGTAACAGATGACTTTCGCGAGATGGAGGATCAGGGACTGTTAACGATGGCATTCGTTGGCGATGAATATATTATCTCTCCCACCCTCATGGGAAAGGTCTGGTTGGAAGAGTTCGAGAACGGTAAAGTGTAGCACTGTGGCTGCCCGACGCTACTAAAGTACGCGTCTACATATAAGGCCCCATATGTAGACGCGTACTTTAGTAGCGTCGTCCCCCAACTCAATGCTGTTGCACATTGGCTGTAAAACATGGCTCAAGCTGTCCTGGATGGTTGGAGCCTTAAGGAGTGATCAACTATGTACGAAGAGGAAGAGCAGCTTCCCTATAGCGAGATTGACGCCGAAGAGGCCAAACGCTTAATCGAAGCAGGCGCACATGTCATTGATGTTCGTCAATTGGATGAGTGGAATGGCGGCCACATAGCCCAGGCTACTCTGGTTCCCATCGATGGCATCTACGCCTTTGGCAAGGCGCTGGCAGAGCAGAATCTCCCCCAGGATGAAGATGTCATTTTTGTGTGCGCCTCTGGTCGTCGCAGTGCCTCGGCCTCCGAGATCGCGCGCCTCCTGGGCTTCCAGAAGGTCTATAATCTGGCGCACGGCATGCACGGCTGGATGAGCTATGGCTTTCCCGCCACGCGCTAATACACCCCCTCTACTTGACAGCGTTACTGTTACACCAGGCGTGTCACATCGCTGCAAGAACTTATAGAGATTTGGTTCTAGCTAACCCGATGTACACGTTATTTGGGGTAGTGGGTGTGGTGCAGTGTGGCGGTCGTAAGCCGCCACACTGCACCACACCCACTACCCCGGCGAGCGCCGTAGGCGCGAGGTGTGACACCAAAAAGTTGCACATGGGGTTAGATAGCTATTTGCGAGAGGAGATAGAGCATATGCCTCTATTGGAAGGAAAAAAGGCGCTGATTTTCGGCGTCGCTAACCATCGTTCGATTGCCTGGGCCATCGCACAGTCGCTGGCTGGCGAGGGCGCGCAGCTGGTATTTACGTATCAGGAGCGCATGGAGAAGTATGTGCGCGAGCTGGCGGCCAAGATTCCCGGTACCGAGGTTATCCCCTGCGATGTGCAGAGCGATGAGGAGCTAGATAGCGCTTTTGCTAAAGCCGGAGAGATCTTCGGTGGTAGCCTGGATATCCTGATTCATGCCGTGGCCTTCGCGCCTCCCTCTGAACTGGAGAATCCCTTTGTCCAGACCACGCGTGAGGGCTTCCATACCGCGCTGGATATCAGCGCCTACTCCCTGGTCGCTATGGCCAAGCGCGCCGTGCCATTGATGCAGCAGAATGGTGGCAGCATCACCAGCCTGACCTACATGGCCAGCCAGCGTGTCATGCCCAAGTATAATGTCATGGCCGTGGCCAAGGCCGCGCTGGAGTGCAGCACGCGCTACCTGGCCTATGAGCTGGGCGAGCACAACATTCGCGTCAACACCATCTCGGCTGGTCCGCTCAATACACTGGCTGCGCGTGGCGTCTCTGGCCTGACTGGTTTCCGTAACCACGTGGCCGAGATCGCGCCTCTGCGCCGCAACATCGAGCAGAGCGAGGTTGGCGATACCGCCCTCTTCCTCTCCAGCAACCTGGCCCGTGCCATCACCGGTGAGACGCTCTACGTCGACGCCGGCTACAACGTCATGGGTGCGTAAAACAAGAAGCGAGAAAAAAGGTTGAGTCTCTAGTTCAGAGGCCCGACCTTTTTTCTCGCTTCTTCAATGTTTCACGTGAAACATTGAAACATTATGGCTAGCTTTAGCCGGGTAGGATCTCGCCGGTAGCGCTATCAACATGAATGGGAATCGAGGCAAGAGGGCGACGGGCCGGCGGACGAACGACCTCGGCCTGCTTAGCGGGATCATAACTGGCGCCGTGACAGGGACAGACTATCAGCTTACTATCACTATCGTAGCTAACGGTACAGCCTGCATGGGTGCAGCGCGCACTATAGGCTACAAACTGATTACTATCGAGATGAATTAATAAGGCATTCTGCCCACTTCCTGCGTCAATGAAGGGAAGCGCGCTATTAAGCTGTACATCGCTTACACGTGCAATTGCCCCATTAGAAGGACTCCCAACACTGGTTGCCGTCGCCGTACTGCCAGGGGGCGTGCTAACAGTAGGTGTCACCTGATTGGCAATGGAAACATTCGCCTGGCGGCTCGCCTGGAGCAGATTGCCCAGGGTCGCCATGACAGCCACACTTATGCCACCCGCCAGGGCTCCCCAGAGGAAGCCTCGCCTGGTTATCGTGTTCACCTGTGAATATGCTGTTCTAGTCAGGGCTGGTGCAAGCGGAAGGCCCAGCAAGAGAGAGAATGTGCGCGCCGCCGACTCTCTCCTCTGCGCCTTACGCCGCATGAGCACCGGCGTAAAGAAGACCTCATCAAGCGTTGGCAGACCGGTACCGTGTGGACCGTTGAGCAGGAGCACGAGCCAGCAGCAGGCAAAGACGATGTCAGAGCCATAGAAGTAGGGGTAGACACTCCAGGAGGCGCTGAGCCAGAGTAAGATGTTGAGCAGCAAACCAAAGAAGGAGGCTGGCCGCAGTAGGAGTCCCAGCAGGGCCCCCAGGCCAAGCGCCAGCTCGCCATAGGCGATGACCTGGCCAGAGAGAATCGCGTGTGGCTCCGCTACCTGGAGCAACAATGTACTCAGTGGCGATGTTTGCGCGAACGTGAGAATCTGCTGGCCGATGAAGTCTGGATTTCCTGGCCGCAAGAAGTTTGGATCGGTCAGTTTTTGCATACCTGCATACAGAAAAGTGACACCCAGAAAGAGGCGTAGCGGCAATAACGCCAGGGCGCGGGACGTGCGTATAGGTTCCGGCTCTTTAGGGGGACTACTATATCGCGTGTCTGGCATGGTTCTGCTGCTGGTCATGGAACCTCCCTGTTATGAATCTGGATAGCGATCCGGGTGTTATTCAATCTATACGACCTTGTCTGTAGAGACGGGTTGCTATCACGCCTATTACAATACATCAACGATTATCTACCCGAAGAGATACACCTCTCTCCTAAATTCTGCCTGAAATAAGACTCTCAATCTGCATGACTCCTCAATTCACTACGCTTTTCCTGCACCCCAAAAAGGAGCGCCAGGCAATCTCGCCTGGCGCTCCTTCTGGCTTGTTAGGGTGTTTACTGTTCGACTGGACGTCGCACTGTGGGTGGCTGGGGGGCAGATTCACCACAGATGCTACAGAAACGTGCCTCGGGGCGGTTGGCGTGCCCACAGGGCCAGATCTGTGTCGTCACTGGGGAATTATTTGGATATGGCGTCGCCAGGGGCGTAGGCCCAGGCTGTGCCATAAATGACGACGGCTGGCCCCCAAAGCCTGGCTGTGGAGGCATAGGGGAGGGAGCAGGATAAGACGACGATGGACGTGCAGGCGCGCCAAAGGCCGCCATGCCATCGTCATAACCGCTTGGGGTATTAAACGCGCCAGGCGTCGGCGGGAAGGGTCCCGGCGTGGCACCTGGGTGGCTATTAGCGAACGCCCCAGGCTGGCTCGGATAGACTGGTTGACCAGGATTGCCAGGGTAACCTGCAACTGCCGCCTGCCTCTTATTCCTGCTACGGGCGGAGATGGTAAAGAAGAGCAGGGCCACAATTGCCAGAATCGCAATGACCGCCAGGATGAGTCCCCAGGAAATGGAGGAAGTATTGATAAGCTGATTGCCTGACTTGCTGGGCGTTGAACCATTCTGGCTCTCGCTGTTGGCCTGTGTACGCGCATAGCTTGCGTATTGCTCAACCGACTTGAAGTTTGGATACTTGGTTTGCAGTTGATCAAAGAGCGTCTGCGCTTTGTGCCAGTGGCCTGTATCCTGAGAGGCATAAGCGTCAAAGGACTGCTGCCAGAGCTTCTGGAAAGAGCCGGGCGCTGTATTCAGGCCCAGGCTCTGGGCCATATCAGTGGCGCCACTACTGGCCTGAAGGAAGGTTGTGCTGCCTGGCGAATTGGGGCTGGAGAGGCCAAAGCTGACGACCCCCACGACGCGACCATTGTTATCCAGGGCCGGGCCACCACTATCTCCATGCTCGACATTTCCTCCGACCTGGATGACGGGCGCCCCGCTATCCGTGGTCTTGATTGAGCTTACCGAGATCTTATTGACGGAGGAGGTAAGCAGGTCCGTTGGACGGTTGCTGACATCGCCGTTGCCGGGGAAACCAATGATCGTTAGCTCGTCCTGCTGCTGAACTGAGGAGGAGTTGCCGAGCTGAACACTGGGGGTGTCCTGGAAGTCCGCGTGCACAATTGCCAGGTCGCGCTGGTCCAGCGAACTCTGTTGCTCGATCTTATCGACACTGGCATGAATATAGGAGGGCACACTATTAAAATTGGATGCTGTCAGGCTTCCCGTATAGTCGGTGCTTAGAAAGACCTCGCTCTGTGTCTGGTCAATATTTGCGTCCGACCGCAAGGCGCCGCTATCGAGCTGCTGTTCCGCGTCACTGGCGGTCGTCGCTTTTCCCTTTTGGGTCAGATATGCCGCGACGTCATTGGCAGCCTGCTTATTAATATACTGGACGAGCGAATCATCCTTGGGCGGATTGACAACGTGGTCGGCGGTCAACACATCTCCATTGGAGGTAATAAATGTGCCACTACCCGAGAGTTGTGCGATATAACCATCGCCACCCTGGGGAAATTTCACGTCTCCACTGGCGAAATGGACCGTTACATGCGAGGTTAGGGTAGTGATAATACGTACCACTGCCGGCTTGGCAACATCCACCGCGCGAACAACGGGATCAGAAATGTTTCCTCCAGGTTTGCTATCAGCTAGTGCGCTCTTTGTATTGCCGAAGGTGGCGAAGACTAGAGCACTCACTGCCAGCATGACCAGGAAACTGAAACGCAGCTTCTGCTGTGTATGCTGTGTGGGTAATCTTCGTTTCATATCTTGTAAATCCTGTCCTGGGCCTGGTTGGGAATAGAGAGCAATTGCTTGTAGTATTATATCCTATATTTCGACAGTAGAGATACGTACTAGTTCACAATTTGTTGCAAACGTTGCAAAAAGGAGTAACGTTTATCAGGATGCTTTTGTTAGAAATGAATTTTCTTACTATACCATATATCTTACCATCGATAAGCACCTATGTATAGAGAATAGGTATGTTCAGGCAAGGTTTTTCAAAAGCTTCCTTGGCATCGCTTTGGCTCGCAAGCTCGCCTTGGGTAAGGGTGTCTGGTGTGAGGCTGGCTCCGCCAGCCTCACACCAGACACCCTTACCCAGAGCGCCGTAGGCACGAAGGCTTCTCCAGAGGAGAGATATAGCGTGCATGTGAACTGGCAGACTTCATCCACCAGTTCACATGCACGCTATATGCTATTTTTCTCCTTGAAACTAAAACGGGCCTTTGCCCCGTATTATGAGTATTAAAAGCAATCAATATGCTACGTAATTTAAGCAAGATACTTTAAGCAAATAGAGGTGAAAATATAATGTCACAGAAGATGCAATTATGGACGCGCTCTGGCATGGCTCTGGCACTGGTGAGCATGCTTATGCTGCTCCTGAGCGCCTGTAGCCAGAGTTCCACGGGAACAGGCACTACCAGTACCACGCCCCTGGAGGTTGTGCAGAAAAGCTCGACTGCCATGCAGCAACTCAAGTCTTCGCACTTTAAGTTGCAACTGACTGATGACGTCAAGGTACCACAGGTATCGACAGGCAATGGAACTACTCAGCCTCAGAACGTCAGTACGAACGTAAATGGTGAGGGCGACCAGGCTGGTACCGATAACGCCAAAGTACAGTACACCGCGAGTGCACAGGGGCAGAGCTTCCCTGAGCAACAGGTTGTAAAGGGCAATGACGTCTACTTCCAGGTAAATGGGAAGTGGTATGTCATTAGCAAGAGTGACTTACAGGCCGAGGCTGGCAAGTTGCCTCTACCCTCCACTGTCTCTCTGGACCAGAATAGCCTGCTTGGTCTGATCCAGAATTCAAAGATCACGGATTACCACACTGAGAACGTGAATGGGCAGCAACTGCGCCACCTGGGTGCCGAGCTGGATAAAGAGGCCCTGCGCCAACTTCTTAAGCAGAATCCCCAGGTTGCCAGCTACTTCGGTGTTAGCCAGCAGAACGTCGATAAAGTCATTAATGGCACCAAGTCGGTAAAGACGAACCTGGACGTTTGGATCGATGAGTCGCAGTACTATGTCCATCGCACTCAGCTTAAGATTAACCTGGTGGCCGATGGTAAGCTCTTCAGTGACTCCGCGACCCAGGACTTCACGGTCAATATGAACTCTATCCTTGATTTGAGCAAGTTTAATGATCCCGTCACCATCAATGCTCCTGCCAACGCGACCCGCGTTACTAGCCTCGAGCAGGTCCTTGGTGTCAATCTCCCCAAGAAATAACGCCAGCTCAGACGCTTACCCTTGACTAGAGCGTCCATTACACATCGCTGGAGCCGAGACTCAATTCAAAGTCGCGGCTCTTTTTGCTAGTTGATGCGTGGTACGGAGTGTAGCTGCCATCAGCCGCTACACTCCATACCACGCATCAACTATGCTATTGACAACTAACTAAAAATAAGTTACTATTATTGTGTTAACTGATGTTGTTTAGTAAGCAATGAGGGGAGGTGCAGGAGGGTCTCCCTCCTGCCGGGGCGTGGGCTTCCTTTCCGCTCACCTGAGCCGATAGGCTAGGTGCGAAAGCGCCGCTGCGCCCCGAATGGGGGTTGGTGAGCGGAATAAGAAACCAGTTCCCCACAAAATTTTCCCTTTCCTGCTAAACCAATAAAGAAAAAGATTAACCATACCATTGGAGGTATACACCATGGCAAACGCTATCTCGGGCATCCATCATGTGACGGCGATCACCGATGATCCACAGCGTAACCTGGACTTTTACACTGGCCTGCTTGGCTTACGCTTTGTCAAAAAGACCGTGAACTTCGATTCGCCGGAGACCTACCACCTCTATTATGGGGACGAGGTTGGCTATCCTGGCACGATCATGACCTTCTTCTCCTGGCCTGGATATCCCAGGGGGCGACGTGGCACAGGCCAGGTTGCTACGACCTCCTTCGCTATCCCAGCGCAGGCCCTGGACTACTGGCAGGAGCGGCTGCGCGCTCACCATATCGCCTTTGAGGGGCCGGCGCAGCGCTTTGAGGAGCAGGTGCTCTCCTTCGAAGACCCTAATGGCTTGCAACTTGAGTTGGTTGCGGCCCCAGGGATTGAGCAGCGAGAGATCTATTGGAGGCAAGGTCCGGTTCCGGCGGAGCAGGCAATTCGTGGCTTCTATGGCGTGACCCTGGCGGCCGCACGCTATGAGTCAAGCGCGAAGTTGTTGACCCAGGTCATGGGCTTTAAGCTTCAGCAGCAGGAGGGACAGCGCACGCGCTTCATCGCCGCTCAGAGTGGCAATGCCTCAATCGTTGACCTGCTGGACCTGCCAGGTCAGGCGCGAGGCCAGGAGGCAGTAGGCAGCGTTCACCACGTAGCGTTCCGCGCCGCGAACGATGAAGAGCAGCTCCAGTGGCGCCAGGCCCTGACAGACGAGGGGATGCAGGTCACTCAGGTGCTCGACCGCAACTACTTTCACTCCATCTACTTTAGAGAGCCGAGCGGGGTCCTCTTCGAGATCGCGACTGACCAGCCCGGCTTCCCGGTAGATGAACCTGTGGCCGAACTGGGAACGCACCTCAAGCTCCCTACCTGGCTGGAGAGCAATCGTCCGGCACTCGAGAAGGCGCTGCCCGCCCTCACCATTCCCTGGACCGGCACCGAAGCCCGCTAAAATAAAAAGACAGAAATCAAACCGCTGGCAGATATGGGTCAGGGTGTGGAATAGAGTTGCGAACGCAACCCCATTCCACACATCCTAAATTTCGCGAAGCGCCGTAGGCGCTGAGAAGTCTGTAACACCGGAATAGACAACTAAAAAGAGGCAAAACCATGGCAAAAGACGCCTTACAACACTATATTCACCACTTTCAGCCCGCGCAGGAAGCCAATAAGCCCACCCTCCTGCTGCTGCATGGTACGGGGGGCGATGAGAACGACCTGCTCAACCTGGGGCGCATGCTCAGCCCTGGCTCCGCGTTGCTGAGTCCACGCGGCAATGTACTGGAGAATGGTATGCCGCGCTTCTTCCGTCGCTTCGCCGAAGGTGTCTTCGATATCGATGACCTGAAGCAGCGGACTGTAGAACTGGCAGACTTCCTCCAGGCGGCCAGCGAGGAATACGCCTTTGACGCGCACCAGGTGGTCGCGGTCGGCTTCTCCAACGGGGCGAATATCGCCGCCAGTATGCTCCTACTCAGGCCCGAGGCCCTGGCAGGAGCCTATCTCTCGCATGCCATGTTCCCCTTTGAGCCAGAGACACAGGTGGATTTGCAGCATCGCTCAATCTTTGTGGCTGCTGGCCGCTCCGATATGCTGATTCCCAGTGAGAATACTCAGAGACTCATCAACCTGTTTGAGCAGCAGGGGGCCGAGGTCCAGGCATACTGGAATAACACTGGACATACCATCATCCATGAAGAGGTACGCGAGGCGCGGGCCTGGGTTGAGAAGCACTTCTAGTTCTTCTCCGAAAACCTGAGCGCGCTTGTCCCCGAATGGGGGAGCGCTAGTCACGAAAGTGATGTTGGTTTTCGGAATAAGGGGCTAGCTCTGGAAGAGATGGGCGAGAGAGCGCACGCGTGGCTCCTGACCCCAGATCGAGAGCATATGCTCATAGAGGCCATAGATCTGGCTATGGATCAGATCACTACTAATAGCTTGCGCGGCGCGTGTCGCGGCCTCCAGGTAGATGCAACTTTGTACCATATTGCCCAGCACAAGTGAGGTATAGGCTTTGAGCCTGAGAAATTCGGCACGCGTTCTCTCTGGGGGGGCCGGCTTAAGCTCATCAACCTGGGCGAAGGCGTCCCAGGCCAGGCGCGGCTCTCCCAGGTGCAGGAAGACATGCCCCTGGTAGTAGTAGAGCAGCGAGCGATCACAATATGTATAGGCAAAGGTAGCATCCTCTTCCGGGTGCTCCGGGAAGACGGCCATGGCCAGGCGCAGGAACTGCATGGCCTCCTGCTCATGGTTCATCGCGGCCTGAATCTCAGCCAGGCCTGCGAAGATCCAGCCATGAAGTAGGGGCGAAATGGTCTCGCTGATCGTGTTGATGCGCTTGAGGGCGTCATTATAGGCCCCCAGGGCCGCACCTATGCGCTTGCGCTGTGTAAAGACCGTGGCCATGCGCAACTGCGAGGCGATGTACAAGTTCCAATTTTTTGCGAGCTGGCTATACACTACGGCCTGCGTGCCATTCATCTGGGCTGAGACAAAATCGCCACGCTGGAGTTCGAGCATGGCCATAAGCTGATAGACCTGGGCGGTAAGCGAGGCAGCGCTTCTCTGTTCGGGACCGGGATGTAGCGTTGGTGCGGTCAATTGTGCCAGGTAGGTAGGTAGGAGGCGTTCAAGCTCGCTCTGTCCCCCAATCATATAGAGGCGCCAGCACGAGGCCAGGCCCATACTCCACATGGCCAGGGCTTCGGTCAGCGTAGGTTCCTGGGGACCCTCTATAGCTGGCAATTCTAGCGAGTCAGTGGGTGGTCGTAGGGTCGTCTTGCCATTAAGCGAGGAGCGTGAGCGCATACGTTCTTCGAGTAGTTCGGCGAAGCCAAGCTCAGTAGGTGACATTTCAAAGATGGAGCAGAGTGCCTGAAGGGAGGTGAGGCGGGGAGCCTGCAAGCCTTCTTCCCAGCGAATATAGGTGTAGCGACTCACTCCCACCTTCCCACTTACGAATTCGGGTGTCCAACTCTTCTTCAGACGGGCAGACCTTAACAACGTATTCTGCTTTTTCGACACAGAAGCCTCCCCAAAATTCCAGGTACGCATGGTCATAGTGCCTCTCTGCTCACAAAACGGTTGGGAACGTACGGCATAGCATTGCCTGCACTTTTGTTTATAAAAGATTTTAGATTACGGGTCAAGTGCAAGTATATCAAAAATTTATTAAAATTTTGGCAGGTCGCTATAGCAGGCGTACTTTTTTCCCTTGTGCGCCCAGCAAGGTGTGTATCTCTCCCAGGTGGATGAAGAGATCTGAGATACAGACCTGCCCAATGACCTGGAGAGCGGACATATTGCCCAGGGGGTTGACATGGATGATGCGGTCGGCGAGCGCGGACCCCCCATCCTGGATAGAAGAGAGATAGGTCTCGCTATCTCGCCAGACCTGTTCGGCGTATCGAAGCAGGGAAGCTGGTTCATGGATAAAGATGCGCCGAGCGTCGGCGATTGACATGCTAGCACCTTGAAGGCGCTCAGGAAGGTGCAGGATCTCATGCCATTTATCTTCATTCCAGATGGGTGGACGACCCTGGAGAATAAAACGATAGACATTATCCTCAGTGCGTATACAGTGTAAGAACGTAAAGGCAATATGGTTCCCCGCGCCCGGGAGCAGAAAGTGCCACTCATCGGTCGTGAGCTTTTGCACCGCTTCTTGTAGCGCCACATGCACCCGGAGCTGCTCATGGCGATAAAAGCTAATAATATCCAATGTTTACCGCTCCTACCATCTGGAATACGCAGAAATTCTTCTTTTCCCCTGTCAAAAAATATTATCTTCTATTTCATCCTTATTGTCCAGTTCAACGGTTTAATAGTCAGGGGAGAGCAAGCCCGAGCGAGAGTTTTTTGGCCTCAACTCAAATGCAAGGGGAAGCACATTCTCTCTGAGAGACATATTATCTTTGGTTGTGTAATTATTAGGGAGCATAGCACTGTGGAGTGCAAAGGGACCAATCATAAAAGTTTTTTCGCACTCCCATATCTTAGTCCTGCTTGTTCATTCTCATGCCCCTTTTTGGAAGAGCTTTTATGCCTGGTTGTAACATAAAAGCACCTGGATCAGAAACACTCTCAGATCTGGTATTCTATATGGGCATTTACACACTCGTTCTTAATCTGCAAAATTGAAAGCAATGAGAAAGCTTGATGCATTGTTGTAGTCTGAAGATGAGGATGAGGGTGAAGGTCAGAATGGGAAGAAAAAAGACCGAAAATAAAGTGTTTTTTTGGCCTTTTTAGTGTCAAATTTGGTGTCATTGAGTAAAGCTCCAACCGATCAAAATGGATAGGTGCGCTCTAACAGCGATGATAGAGTGCATCGAAAGAAGAAATTTTTATCCCTGGCGGAAAATTGCTAAAAAAAGTATTGACGAAACGGAGCAGTTGGTATATACTGTCGATGTCGTTGAGAGACGAAGCGAAATCTTCCTCGATAGCTCAATGGTAGAGCAATCGGCTGTTAACCGATGGGTTGTAGGTTCGAGTCCTACTCGAGGAGCCACAAAGGTCACCACTCTGGTGACCTTTTATTTTTGCCCTCAAACTCCTCCTCCCCACACCTTTCTCCCTCCTCCATAGGTGCCACCGCTCTCCCTTTTAAAAAAAGCTACGTCGGCAATCTTTATTTGCTGAGCTTTTCTTCGAGCGTTGCGAGACGTTTCCAGAGGCATCTTTCTTTCAATGCGCCTTAGCAGAATATGCCAGGCACGGCGATCATTGGTTGAACCCATGGATTGCGCAACGATTTAAACCCACTAATAAAAGGGCCTTGACATTCTTCATTCTCTGACCTACACTTACGTCGTAAGCTTACAATGTAAGTATAGAGAGGACAAGGATCATGGCGAAATCTGGTGAGCCGCTCACACGGCAACGGGTGTTGGAAGCAGCCTTGCGCTTGCTTGATCAAGAGGGGCTGGAAGGCTTTAGTATGCGCAGGCTCGGAGCTTTGCTTGGGGTCGAGGCGATGTCGCTGTACAACCATGTGGAGAGTAAGCAAGCCTTATTTGATGGGGTAATCGAACTGCTCATCATTCAGGCACCGTTGCCTCTGCGCCCCCATGCCACGCCGCGTGAGGAATTATGGGCCTTTGCCCATGCCTTTCGGGACGTACTCCGCGCTCATCCGCGTGTGCTTCCGCTCGTGGCCACCAGCCCGCTGCGCACCTCAGCCTCTCTTGTTCTGTTGGATCATCTCCTTGAAACACTCCACCAGGCACAGATCACCGGCGTTCAGTCCATCTATGCGCTCCAGTGCCTGGTCGGTTTTATTGTTGGACATACCCTGCTCGGCACTGGCACGCAAGCGGTCGCGGGTCTGGAACCAGGGCCAAACGGTCCGACGGTCTGGCAACACTTTCCGGCAGATCATTATCCCAGGCTTCATATGTTGTTGCCGGAAATTGCCCAGTGGAATGCCAACCAGGAGTTTGACTTTGGACTCGAGGCGCTGTTTCAGGGCCTCTTTGGGTAAGAGAAAGGTTTCTGTTTTATGAAAAGGACCAATGTGAAACACAGCAGAGTCGCCAATGGAAACGTGACGCTCCCGGTCAGTGAATCGGGTCAAGGACCAACGCTGCTGTTCTTCAACGGCGCGGGGACCACGCAAGCGGCCTGGAAGCGAATCATCCGCGAACTCGGTGGGCCGTATCGGCTGGTGACCTTCGATTTTCGCAGCCATGGTACCGCAACGCGCTCGCCCGACATCTCTTTCGAGCGCTTCTTGAGCGATGCAGAGGCTATGATAGACCTGGTTGCTGGTCCTCAACCGATCGTGGTTGGCTGGTCCATGGGGGCCGACCTGGCAGTCTGGTATGCGGCGGCTCATCCAGAAAGGGTGGCCGGGCTGTTTCTCATCGACGGTGCGGTGCCAGTCAACCTGGTGACTGATCCCGATGAGGTAAGGCGTCGACTCATATATAACCCAGCCGTGTGGTACTCACCGTGGATCATGTACCTGATTGGCATGGGCTATCGGCTCACGCCTTCCGAAATGGCCACCTTGACCATTGAGGTGAATACGCGCCGCGAACAGCTTCTTTCAGCGTACAGCCAGTTGGATTGTCCAGTCGAACTGGTTCTGGCAACGAAAACGGCTCGGGAGAAAGGGGCAAGTGCCGAGCAAAAAAATGCGCGATGGCGAACTGGTGGCGAACAACTCGCACGCCTCTACCCGACATTTTCTCTCCAGTGGGTGGACAACACGCACCTCCTTCCGTTCACGGAGCCAACCAGGCTCGCACGCTCCCTTGACACGTTTGTCCAACGTATTCGGGCTGGCTCGCCAATCCCAACGGCTCCCGCACTGGAAACATCGCAAATGGAAGGGAAATGAGCAAGGCACACGCACAGCGGCATTCTGGCGAGGATAGAGATCTCAGCTACTATCGCGGTGTGAAAGGGAAGATTCTATGGCAAGAAAAGCATGTCGTCCGGCTGCTACGTCGGAACAACTGTTCACTCCTGTGTGTACACACTGCAACTCCTGCGGTCAATGGATGCAGATTGCTTACCGCACCGAGCGGACCATTACCACCTTGCAAGGGATCTGCCGTTTGACGCTCCGTGTCCGCCGATGCCACAATCCGCAATGCTCACAGTATCATTGTCCCTATCGACCAGAGGAAGAAGGCCGATGGGCCTTACCGCATGGCGAGTTTGGTCTGGATGTGATTGCCCTGATTGGTGCCCTACGCTACGCTTCCCATCGGAGCGTCCCTGAGATCCACCAGATGCTCTGTGGTCGAGGAGTTCAAATCGCCGAACGAACCGTGACCCATTTGCTTCAGCGGTACGAGGAATTGGTTGCGCTTCGTCTTGCTGACCGACAACGATTACGCGACCAATTGAAGCAACAAGGGCAGGTGATTCTTGCCCTTGATGGGCTCCAGCCGGATGTGGGCCATGAAGTGCTCTGGGTCGTGCGTGACTGCCTCTCAGGGGAAGTCCTGCTTGCGCGGAGCCTGCTCAGCGCTTGTGAAGCGGATCTTGTGAAGCTGCTTCATGAGGTCCACCGGGCACTTTCTGTCCCCATCAAAGGGGTCATCTCGGATGGGCAGCGCTCCATTCGCAACGCCGTTGAGGCAGCATTGCCGGACGTGCCGCATCAGTTATGCCACTTTCATTATCTACGGGAAGCGGCCAAACCCGTCTATGAAGCGGATCGGCATGCCAAAAAGGAACTCAAAAAGTATCTGCGTGGCGTTCGCCCGATTGAGCGGGCCGTCGAACAACGGCAAGATGAAGAAGCGGATGCGATCCGTGGCTATTGCCTGGCGGTGCGCAGTGCCTTAACCGATGATGGCAGACCGCCGCTCTCGGCATCTGGCCTCAAGCTCCATGAGCGGATGACAGCGGTTGCTGCCTCGCTCACGCGGGTCTCTGAAAAAGGGGCTTGCCGCGTGAGCTCGAACGCATGCAGCTTTTTCTGGCCAAAGGACTTGACGCAACTGCCTCACTTTGGGCAGAGGTATAAAGCAGGGATACGCATGGGTTCATCGCGCCGCATATCTGCTCTCCAATGATGAACAAGAGTCTGCTGTTCAAGTGCGCCACAGCTATGAACACCTTCTGGCAGAAATGGAGCAAGTTTCTCCCTCCTCTGAGACGCTGAGCGCGATGCTTTCGACCTTTCGCAAAGTGACCACCAGCTATTGGTCTGGCCTCTTTCACTGTTATGATCATGCCGATCTTCCACGCACCAACAATGAGCTAGAGCAGTATTTTGGCTCTGCTCGCTATCATGAGCGCCGCACAACGGGACGAAAGCAGGCGTCACCAGGATTGGTGGTGCGCGGACCTGTTCGGGTTATCACCTCGGTTGCTTCCCGGCTTCACGCGTTTTCGGGGCCAGAACTCTGCCCAACTGATCTCACGCAATGGCGCGCTTTACGGAGCAACCTTGATCAGCGGCAAGAAGCGCGACGTTTGCAACATCGCTTCCGCAAAGCTCCCGAAAGTTATCTCATAGCTCTCGAAGAAAAACTCAGCAAAGAAAGATTGCCGCCGTAGAAAAAAAGAATCACACCCAGGAAAATAGTCCAGGTTTGCGTCCTACCCATAAATGCGTTTATACTAGAATGTCTGCTAGATAAGAAGACACCTAATCATGATAATGAGGACGGCAAAAGGCTGTGACAGGCAAGACCACAATCAACTATCGCCATATGTTTACGAGTTTACTAGAGGCGGTGCCACTGGCAGCGTTTGTTCTTGACCGTGACTTGAAAGTTGTACAGGTCAACGCGGCCGCGCTAAAGTTATGTGGCAAAGAACGACTGGCCCGCCACGAAACGATCAGCCACCTCTTAAATAATGAGGCTATCGCACGCCTGGCACGCGAATGCGTACAGAGCGGTACCACACAGAAGGCCAGTATCGAGCGTACACGGAGTAACGTGACCTGGCATGTAACGGTGGCTCCCCTTGAGCACCAGAGCAAGGCACGCGCAAAATATGAGCCTGGCAGCGAGGCGCACCTGGAAGAACACGTGGCACACACCAGGGCGGAAGAGCCTGAAAGTCTGTATTTTCTCTTAAGTATTGAAGATATGGCGGAGATGCAGCGCTTAGAGAGTATTCAGCGCGAGTTCCTCGCCAATATCTCGCATGAGCTACGCACGCCACTGACTTCAGCGCTTTTACTTACCGAGACGCTTGAGGATGTGATCGAGACCGATTCTCAGCGCTCACTCCAGTTTCTCAATAAGATTGAGACCGAACTCCAATACCTTTCGAGCATGGTCGCGGAGCTCTTAGAGCTATCACGCCTGGAGGCTGGACAGGTGCCCATGAACTTTGAGTTCGTCGAGGCTGAGCAACTGGTGCGCGAGGTCATGGCTCGCATGCTTCCCCTGGCCCAGCGGCACCGCGTGAGTCTGCTGACAGATATTGAGCAGGGAACGACAAAAGTGCACGTGGACAGCAAATTAATCACGCGTGTTCTGTTTAATCTAGTACATAACGCCATCAAGTTTACTCCCTCAGGTGGTAAGATCACAGTGGGTACGACGAGGGTGAAAGGAGAACAGGCGAGACAGAGCTTCTTCGTGCGAGATACCGGTGTGGGGATGCGCGAGGAGGACCTGGCCCGCGTCTTTGAACGTTTCTATAAAGTAGATCGCGCCCGCGCTAAAGCCAACTTTATTGGTCCCGGTGGTGGTGGTGGTGCTGGTCTGGGTCTCGCCATTGCCCGCCAGGTGGTTGAGGCACATGGCGGTAGTATCAAGGCCGAAAGTGCAGTTGAAAAAGGTAGTATTTTTAGCTTTACTCTCCCGATTATACCTGGCTAGTAGCGTACTCAGGCAAGATAGCGTCGGATAATTATCGCTTCACACCTTCTCTGCGTCGTCTTTACTGGTTGGTACGTTTCATAGATAACTATCAATTCTTGTTGTAAGTTTGCGATGTAGCACAAAGAGTATGCATACCACCAGGGAAGGCAGGATGAGGGGCTATGGAGCCAGAATTAGAGGCTCGTCTTAATAGTACGAGTAAGCAGCAAATGGTCCAATTACTTGAGGAACTGCTTCAAAGGCACCCAGAGTTATTAACCGAGATGGCTGCCTTGTTAAGCGGAATAGCGGAGAAGGAAGATAACGATTTGCGGCTCGACGATTGGGATGAGGGGAATATCGAGGAAGTCGTAATTCTTCCTTCCTCGCGTCACCCGGCCGCGCCTCCCATGGACCTGGAGGCGTATCGCCAGCGTGTGGAGCGGTATAGTGAGCGCCTGCGCCAACGTGAGAGCGCTACCGTGATTACCACTGATCTGGAGGAGTTGTTGTTTGAGGCGGAGCAGCGCACACTGCAATATGATTACTATAATGCCCTTGGCATCTATGCGATTGTACTGGATGAACGTCTCAAGGAGCGGAATGCCACTCTGATACGTCTGCTAGATCACTCAATGGATGAAGTCATTCCCGACCTGGCGACCCTATTGAGCGAGGCCAGCAGTAGCCTGGGATATGATAGTAATGTCGCACCCCTCCTGAGCACGGAAGAGCGCCAGCACTGGCTCACCCGCCTGGTGACATTCTGGTTGAAACGCCTGGATAATCGCGAGATTGAGGAAGATCTCTCTGAGATTCTCCTGGATATGATCTGGCAAGAAGACATACCTATACTTGTGGAGATGGTGACAAATGAGTTGCAGCGCCTGCGCAAAGGCAAGTCATCCACCATTGTAGATCTTAACCAGCAGTATCGCCTGCGTGTCCTGGAGCGCTTTTTAAAAGAGTTGCCGTATACGAAACAGGAGTAATGGCACGAGCATAGGATTTTTGGACCTCCGTGCTCCTGATCGAAAAGGTTAGCTAAATAGCCATTTTTTAAGCAATTTTTTACACGATACAGATTGAAACAAAGCGGGATTCTGTGGTAACATCCACTCTAAGTAACTCATCAGGGGATACTCGAAGAGAAGAGAGCATTTACGAGAGACATTTAAACAGGTGGCAAGGGAGAGATGACGTTGTCATGTGCCAGGCTGACCTGGGTTCGTTGAACGTCGAAAAGGCGTCCATGATGCAGGAGGGGTGATGCTGCCTTTCCTTCTACCGGGAATGGCTCCTGGCATCACGTATTGGTGAGGAAGAAAGAGGAACTTTCTATGCGCAAGTTTATTATGGTTATCGATGACTCTGCTACTGTGCGCAAAATCATTGAGACATGTCTGGGGCGCGAGGGCTATCTGGTGCAGGGGTTTCCAGATGGCGTAGAGGCTATGCGCTGGCTCACGTTGCCCGAGGCCCAGATTCCAGACCTGATCTTATTAGATATTGGCCTGCCCAAGATGGATGGATATGAGGTTGCGCGCCGTCTCAAAGCCAGGCCTCAATTTGCGCATACCGTGATTGTGATGCTCTCGCGGCGTGATGGCGTTATTGATCGCCTCAAAGGACGCCTGGCGGGCGCGAAAGATTACATACCCAAGCCCTTTAAGACCCAGGAAATTATCGCGGTAATCGATTCCCATCTTAGGGCACCAGCCTCGTCAGCTTCAAATTAGCGGATCATAAGCGTCCAGGATCAACCGATGAAGAAGGGATGCACAGGGCGAAAATGAACGAGTCATTTAATCAGGGAATGCCCATGCGACCGGAGGCAGCAGTGGATGGTGAGCATCAGCCACTTATCCTTCCGCCTCATACCCTGGAGCAGTTGAGTGATGATGAGTTCTGGTCGTTGGCTCACTCAATGGCTGAGACGTTCGCCACGCCTGCTACAGGTTTACATGAGCAATACCTTGAATGCCATTTGCGTCAGGGGCGCTGCATTTTGCCACTGGAGATGCTGCTCGAGGTGATCTCATCTCCCTATCACTTCTCCATTTTTCCTACCTCTCCTCCCTGGATGCTTGGCGTACGTGCCTGGCGTGAGGAAATTCTTCCTATTGTGGACCTTGAGGCATATCTCACACAGTCTGTCGCTGACCGTGAAGCCGCCTCTCGAGGCGTGGGTCTGCTCCTCATCGCGGGTCACGAGGGAGTTGTCCTGGGCCTTTATGTGATGGATGCGATCCCCATTCACCTCCCGCAGGAGACATTCCAGGCCTTAAATTCTCCTGCCTCACCCTCGTTCCACTTGCCTAATGGCGTGATAAAGGGTAAAGTAGAGCCAGAAACGCCGCTACTTGATAGTGACCTTCTCTTTCAGCATATTATTCAATCGCTAACCATGTAGGGTCCATGCTGGCATGGACTCCGAGCGAAGCGATCTTGCCAGCGGCTGAGTTTCAGCTTGTGGGCGCAAGAGTCCATGCCAGCATGGACCCTACACCCATTTTTTAGCAAACCCACTATTTTGCTGTCTATAGTGGCTCTCTTTATAAGAAGTAGCATGAAAACATCCAACTATGGAGAACGACAAGCACCCCTTGCCCTGGCAAGATGAAGATATCGAGAACTCCTTCGATTTTGCTCACGAGCAGGAACTTACGCCTGAGGACCTGGCTATTATTAAGGCCTTTGAGGAGATGGATGACTCGCCCTGGCAGCAGGATAGCGAGCCAGGGTTGTTTACGCTTCCCACGCTCTCCTCTCCTATTGAAGACACCCTCGATGATATGCTCGTTATCTTTGTGGATGAAGTCGAGGAAGATATCGCGCGTATACGCCGGGCACTGAACCAATTGGAGCAGCAGGATGGCACCTCTATCGATAGCGCCCGCCTGGTAACGGTCAAGCGAGCCGCTCACAAGATTCGCGGTTCGGCGGGTATGGTTGAATGCAGCAATCTCTCAACTATCGCACACTATCTGGAAGAGATCAGCGAATATGTGCTGGCCGGGCGCGTCGAGCCATTTCTGTCTTTGAACGCCCTGGTTCGTGGAGCACATGCACTCGAAGTCACGCTTGAGGGCTTTATCCAGCAAGGGAATGAGAGCACGCAGCCACGCGAGGAACTTGAGGCTCTATTAAACGAACTCCATCTGCTTCCCGCCGAGCGTGAGGAGGAAGAGTTTGAAGAGAGTGACCAGGTTACGTTGGCACGCGAGCTGATGCGCCAGGTAAAGCCCATGGCCCCGTATGAAATGAAAGGGAACCTTCCTTCAGGTGCAATCGCTGAGGAACTGACCTCTGCGTCCTCTTCCTCGATGCGGGTTGAGCAGCGGCGCTTTGACCAGTTGCTACAACATTCCGAGAGCCTGATTGGGCAACGGATGCCGCTGGAACAGGCGCAGCGCCAGGTTGAGGGCGCTATGCAGGAACTCCAGGCCGCACAGATACGCCTGCAACAACTTGAACCGCTCCTGGCCAATGCTCTCTTGCCAGAGAAAGAGGCCCCTGCCACCGGTGAGTTTCTCTCTTCTTCGTCGCTTATTCGCCGCATCCTGCAAGAGAAGCAGAGTGTAAAAGAACATTCGATTGTTCCCCAGCGCCCTAAATATATCCAGCCCATACTACGCCAATTTAAGCAACCCGGCCTCACCAGCCAGTGGCGTTTAGATGAGCTGAACATGGAACGCTATGACGAAAAAGATATGCTTCTACGCTCTTTTCGCGAGGCGGTGGCCGATGTTTCAGTGGCCTCCACACATGTCCAGAACTCGGTCGAACGCTATAACCAGGTCATTGCCGATTGCCTGAACCAGGTCATCAACGTGCGTAATGACCTGCGCCTCATGCGCCTGACGCCACTGAGTGTTATCATGCCTCGCCTGGGTGAAGCCCTCCAATGGTTTACCAGCGCCCAGGTGCAGTTTGAGGTGAAGGGTGAGACGCTTGAGGTCGATCAGGAGGTGCTAACAGTACTCACTGAGCCGCTGGTCTACCTACTACAAACCTGTGTGCGCGAGGTACTGGCGGAGAGCGAAGAGGCCGGGACCAGGCGCGAGGGGGAAAAGTATCGTGTCTGGCTCCACGCCTCCCAGGAGGGAAGCGAGATGGAGCTTGAGATTGGTTTCTCTACGGCCCTGCCCGGTGGCGTGCTAACGCTCATCCACGAGCCAGTGCAGCGGCTCAATGGCAAAGTTACCCTTGAGCGTAACGCCCAGGGAGGCGTGAGCTTCCATCTCTATCTTCCAACCTCGCGTGGCTCTACCCATTGCCTCCTGCTACGTTGTGGCGGTGAGAAAGTTGTCGTGCCTTTCTCCCAGGTGCAGCGCCTCGGCGATAGTACTCGTGAGCAGCTAGATCTGCGTTTCAATTTGAATGACCTACTGGATATGTCGCTGTCGTCTGCTCCCGAGACGGGCTCGGCGCCACTGGTAAGTGGACAGACGCTGCTGGTGTTGCCGCGCTGGGGGACGCATCGCGAGGTTGGCATCGCCGTCGACGAGGTGATAGGCGAGGCCGAATTCGTCATTAAACCGCTTCCAGCGCACCTGCGCCGCCCTGGCCTGGCAGGTACCGCCATCGATGGGCATGAGCATGTGTTACTGGTCCTGGAACTGCCAGAGCTAATTAAGACCTATACCACACACCAGCATGAGTTGAAGGAGCACGAGGAGAGTCCATACGTGCCGCAAAGAGCACATTCCGGCCAGGCTCAGGCCCCACGTATTCTGATCGCGGACGACTCGGTCTCGATGCGCCTCTCCTTGCGCCAGACCCTGACCCATGCCCATTATAATGTCATGGAAGCCAGTGATGGCCTGGAGGCCCTTGAACTCTTACAGGTTCATGTTCCAGACGTGTTGCTGCTCGACATTGAGATGCCCAATCTCAATGGCTATGATCTGCTGAATTTGATGCGCCTGCGCCCTGAGCTATCAACCGTCAAGACGATCATGCTGACTTCGCGTTCCTCTGAGAAACACATGAAGCATGCTATGGAACTGGGCGCCTTCGGCTACCTCACTAAGCCCTGCCCCCTGGAACTGCTGCTTGAGAAGGTGCAGCAAGCCCTCAAGAAGTCGGTAGGAACCCCCACGATGAATCAGGAGGCTAGCGCGTCCGAAGGCGATTAATCACACTTCCGCGTTAGCCAAAAAATGTTCCATGATGTCATTTTGACTGCGAAAAGACGAAAAAGGAGTGGGCAAGTGACAACAATATCGCAACCATTGGTGAGCAATGGGTATACGCTCTCAACTGTTCCCGAGCGCCTGGGTTGGCTGACGCCGACTGATCCACACCTTCCGCTGAAAAAGCTGCACGCGATCTATGCAGAGCAGGGGTATATCTGGTTCAAGGGCATTCTCGATCGTGCGGAGATCCTAGCCTTCCGCCGTCACTATTTTACCCAGTTTCAGACCTGTGGTTTGCTTGCTAAGGGCAGCGATCCCGTGGAGGGGCTCTATAGTGGTGGCCCAGTGGATCGTGCGTGTGTGAGCCAGCTTTTCAATGAGGCGGTACGCTGGCCCGAGTATGAAGCGTTGTGCAAGACACCGCGCCTCTGGCAGTTTTACACCTCTTTCCTGGAGGCGGAGCCGCATCTCTTGCAGCGACGCCTGATTCGCCATAACGTTCCCGGAGAAAAGAACTGTACCGCCGCCCACTATGACCTTATTTATCTGCGTGCAGGCACTAACCGGCTCTGTAGTAGTTGGATACCGCTAGGCGATTGCCCGCCACAGATGGGAGGACTGGTCTACCTGGAGGGTTCCGACGCGCTTGGACGCAAGATGGAGGCCGAGTTTAGCGCGAAAAATGCCGAACTGCCTTTTGCAGAGCGCATCAGCGCCTATAACAAGAACATGCGCAAGGGGGGATGGATCAGCGCCAATTTGCCTGAAATGGCTGAGAAATTTAATACGCGCTGGCTGGCCGCCAACTATGAGGCTGGCGATATGGTGATGCATAGTCCCTATATGCTCCACGCGGCAACTGTGAACAACGATGCTCATGGACGTATCCGCCTCTCTACAGATATCCGCTTCCAGCGTCTCCAAGACCAGGTTGATCCCCGCTGGAACAACGACTGGTCAAATACAGACGGCCTCTAATCCTTCGCGCCTGCGGCGCTCAGGGGTAAGGTGTGTGTGGAAAACGACAGAGCCGTTTTCCACACACACCTTACCCCTGGCGGGCGTAGCGAGCCGAGGCAAGGCCTGGTAGGCGCGAGGGAGAGGACTTCCTTGATTTCTACCTGTACCAAAGGTATAATTAACGGAAAGTCTTATCGGTAGTTACTATGTATGGAGATGTCTCTTGAGTAATCATTCTTCCTCCCACTATAGCAGTGGGGCGGCGAGCAATGGCCACAGCTTTCGCCGTGAGCGTACCGGGCATCTCACCGGGCAGCTCCAATCTCCCGCGTCGCTGACGCCGGAGAAGGGATACTATAGTGGCCAGTCATTTGATTTTGATCAGATGATTCAGTCTCTCCACGAGCTGTTTGAGCATGATCGCCAGATTGCCAGCCAGTCCGATGCGACGCGTTGCGGCATCTGCTATCTTCATTTTTCCGTGGGTGAACTCCTTTACCGCGAAGAAGGTTTTTATGTCTGCCAGAATTGCGCACAGGGGCTGGGTAAGCATGGTCTGCCTATGGTACGCAAACAGCAGAAGCTATAAATTAAACTGTTGGATAAAAGATATGAGGTTGGCTGAACTGCCGCAGGCAGTTCAGCCAACCTCATATCTTTTATCCAATGAACTCTTTATTCGATAATGGCGGCTTCTTCGGCCTCTTCATACTCCTCTGGCTGGACTTCGAGGAGGTCATCCGGGCTATCCAGGCGGTCCAGGAAGAGAATGCCATCCAGGTGGTCGATCTCATGCTGGAGGATGCGCGCGAACCAGCCCTCGGCATTGACGCGAACGGGCTTGCCTTTAACGTCAACACCTTTGACGACGATTTTTGCCGCGCGACGAATGTTGTTTCCTACGTAGCCAGGGATGCTCAAGCACCCTTCCTGGCCTCGCTCCTCGCCCTCGGCCTTAACAATCTCGGGATTGAAGATTGCTACTCTGCGGCCCTCGTACTCAGCGACGAAGACGCGGATCGAGAGCGCGATCTGGGGGGCTGCTAATCCAACCCCGTTGCTCGCGTGCATCGTCTCAAACATATCATCGACGAGCTTCTGGAGCGAGGCATCGAAGCGATGCACCTTCTTGGCCTTCTGGCGCAAAATTGGATTTTCAGATGTAATAATTTGACGCATAGCCATTGGATATTCTCATCCCCTGCACTGCAACTAATGCACTCCGGGCAGAGGGCCCCCCTTGTGAGTAACCATACACTGCCACTATAATTGGCCTATATAGTATCATATGAAAGGTCGCAGGCGCAATCTTTATGTCAGCACAGGAGAGATCAGAGGCGCGAGTCGCATCTATGAGAGATGCGCTGGCCGCGTTTATCGACCAGCAACGGCTTCTACCAGCCTCGGGCGGCAGGTTAGTTGTCGCGGTCTCAGGCGGGGCCGACTCGCTCTGCCTGCTCC
Organism: Ktedonobacter sp. SOSP1-85; assembly: GCF_016587415.1. Lineage (GTDB taxonomy): Bacteria > Chloroflexota > Ktedonobacteria > Ktedonobacterales > Ktedonobacteraceae > Ktedonobacter. Next base: position 3,209,281 of record NZ_BNJI01000001.1, read on the forward strand.
ACCTCTTGCGGAGCCTGTGTGGACCAGGCAAGCGTTATCCCACCCTCCAACTGCATGTTGCGCACCTCAATCATCGTCTCCGTGAGCCAGTGAGCAGCCAGGACGCTGCGGCAGTGGCCGAGCTGGCGCGTGCCTGGGGGTTGCCTGTAACCCTCGGTGAAGAGGATGTCCAGGCTCTTGCAAAGCGTGAGCACCTCTCGCTGGAGGAGGCGGCGCGCGAGGCGCGTTATCGCTTCCTACGCCGGGTCGCGGCTGGCGATCCTATCGCGGTGGCTCACCACCAGGACGACCAGGTGGAGACGCTCGCGCTCCACTGGATACGCGGCGGCGGCATCGCCAGCGTGAGCGGTTTGCAGCCGCGCCAGCAGGATATTATTCGCCCCTTGCTCATCTTCACACGCGCGGATACATTGGCCTACTGCTCTCAGCATGGCCTGACTCCCCTCGAAGATGCCAGCAATGCCGATCTTCGCTACCAGCGCAACCGCATTCGCCATGAACTTCTCCCCCTCTTAGAGCAGCTTAATCCCAATATTTGTGCCACGCTCCTGCGCAGCTCAGAGGTCATGCAGGTAGATGCGGCCTGGATTGAGGCCCAGGTCGATCAGCACTGGTCAGCCGTCGTCTCGTATGAAGAGACTGAGACTATCGCTCTGCGCCGCTCCGCGCTACTGACCTTACCCTTAAGCCTGCAACGCCACCTCTGGCGCCGGGCCAGTGCCAGCTTATGCGCGGGCCAGTCGCCGCTCGAACTACGCCACTATACCCTGATCGAGCAGGCTCTAAGCCAGGAGACAGGCGAGGCACTCACGCTCCACCTGCCGGGTCAGCTACATTTCTGGCGCCAGGGTGAGCAGGTGCTGCTCAAGCGTGTGACAGAAGAGCAACAGTCGCCCCAGATCGTTCAGAATAACGACGAGCTTATCTTGCCAGTGCCGGGCGAGGTGGCAGTGCCCGGTACTCCATGGCTGGTACGCGCTGAATTTGTGGCCGAGGAAGAAGAGGCCGAGATACTGGAGAGCTTGCGTACGAAAGACATGACCCAAACCTGGCACAAACTTGCATCCAACAGATATTCTGTATATATTGATCGAATACATCTCGACTCAGTTCTCCGTGTGCGTACCAGGAGGGCGGGAGACCGTATTCGCCCCCTGGGGATGGCGCATAGCAAAAAGGTGCAGGATATATGCGTAGACCAGCATATCCCGCGCCAGGAGCGTGATCACATTCCGCTTATCTTCTCGCGTGCGCAATGTATCTGGCTAGGAGGAGTATGTATCGATGACCGTGTCCGCCTGACAGGCGAGACCCGTCACCTGCTCCACCTCACCATGCAGCGACGCAACGATGTGTAATAAAAATTTATTAAACGAGGAAAACAAATGCATCAAGATATTTCTGAGGTTCTTTACTCAGAAGCACAAATTCAGGCCAAGGTTCAGGAGCTTGGTCAGCAGATTACCACTGATTACCAGGGCAAACACTTGCTGCTCCTGGGTACATTGAAGGGCGCAGTTCCTTTCATTGCCGACCTGGCCCGCGCCATTGAGCTTCCCCTGGAACTCGATTACATGGCGGTTGCCAGCTACGGCAATAGCACCCACTCCAGCGGCGTGGTCCGCATCCTCAAGGACCTGGAAGGACCTATCGATAATAAGCATATCCTCATCATCGAGGATATCATCGACAGTGGCCTCACCCTGGCCTACCTCGTAGATGTCATTCGCCGCCGCAATCCCTTGAGTCTGCGCATCTGCACCTTACTCTATAAGGAACGCACACGCCTAAAAGAGGTCCCAGTCGATTATACTGGCTTTACTATTCCCGATAAATTTGTTGTAGGTTATGGCCTGGACTACTCCCAGTACTACCGCAACCTGCCCTATATTGGCATCCTCAGGCCCTCCGTCTATGAGGGAACGGAGCCTGAAGAGCAGCACTCCAGTCCCGCCGAAACTCAGGCAATTTAAAAAATATGGATAAGGGGTGTCTGGTGGAGGTCGGGCTCTGCCCGACCTCCACCAGACACCCCTTATCCATGTCTACTGCCCTCCCTCTATCAAGGCGTTCTATGCTACAATGGGCCTGGACATATAGCTAGCTAACAGACAACTTGATAGAGGAGACGAAGACGACATGGTAGCAGTAGGTGTAATCGGAAGTGGTGCCTGGGGCACAACCCTGGCTTTGCTGCTGGCAAGGAAGGGAATTGCCACCACGCTCTGGGACCATCAGGCCGTGCGTGCGCAAGAGATGCAGTCGCAACGCGAGAACAAAATGTTCCTACCAGGAATCACTTTCCCGGAGGCGCTGTGTGTCACTGCCGAGATTGGCGAGGCTGTGCGTGAGAAAGAGCTGTTGATCCTGGTCACGCCCTCGCAGCGCATGCGCGAAAACCTGCGCCTTGTCGCGCCCCACCTTTCTCCCCAGACCCTGCTCGTCAGTGCCAGTAAGGGCGTCGAGATTGAGAGCCTCAAGCGTATGAGCGAGGTGATCGCAGAGGAACTGCCTGCATCAGCCGGACGCATCGCCGTCTTGAGCGGCCCCAACCTCTCTCCCGAGGTCGCACGCGAGAAGCCTACCGCCGCCGTCATTGCCAGCCAGAGCACCGAGGTCGCCATCGCCTGCCGCGACCTGCTGACCACGCGCCACCTGCGTATCTATACCTCAGATGACGTGGTGGGTGTTGAGCTAGGAGGCGCCTTGAAGAATATTATCGCCATCGGCGCGGGCATGACCGAGGGGCTTGAGTATGGGGATAACGCTAAGGGGGCCTTTATCACACGTGGCGTTGCGGAAATCGCGCGCCTGGGTATCGCCGCAGGCGCTAACCCCTTGACTTTCGTGGGCCTGGCTGGCATCGGCGACCTGATCGCGACCTGCGCCAGCCCTCTCAGCCGCAACCAGCGTTTGGGACGCCGCCTGGCGGCTGGCGAGAAGTTGGAAGATATTCTGGCCTCGACCCATTCAGTCGCCGAAGGTATCTATATTACGCGGGCTGCTCTCAAGCTGGCCGAGCGCTTCCACGTTGATATGCCCCTGACCACCAAACTCAGCCAGATTCTCTTCCAGGGCCTCGATCCCCACAAGGCTGTGCTTGAGCTGATGATGCGCGACCCCAAGGACGAGCGCGAAGGGATTATGTGAGAGAAAAAGAGCAGAGCCCCGGCAGCCGCAGGCTGCCGGGGCTCTGCTCTTTTTCTCTCAGGACAGAGGGTTATTTATTACGCTACCCAGATCAAAAGGTTGACCGCGGTATTGGTGTTCCCATCCTGGTCTTCGACTTGTATAGTTTCAAAGCTGCTGAGGTATTTACTATCCGGCGACCAGGCTACACCATAAATGGAGTGCTTACTGGAGAAGGTGTAGAGCAGTTTCCCACTTTGCGCGCTCCAGAGCGTGGTTACCATTTTTTGGTCAGAGCCGCTCTGCGTCTCCACAGCGATACGACTACCATCTGGCGACCAGTGGACCCCGAGAATAATCCCTGCTCCTGCTTGTGCGAATTGTTTTGTTGTTTGCCCACTTAATGCATCGACAATGCGCACGTCTTTCCCACTCTCATTCTGAGCATCGACTAGCGCTAACTGTTTTCCTTTGGGCGACCACTCAAGGCTGGCGACATTGGCATACTGCTTTGCGACCTGCCATGTTTTGGTATTCCAGAGTTTGACTTCCGGCGAGATTGTGGAATCACGCATCGCTGGATTAGCGGCGGTCGCGAGATAGTTGCCATCGGGTGACCAGTGGAGGTCCACAATGTTTCCGTGGAAATCCGTGAGTTTCTTTACCTGTGAACCGTCGTTGGCGTTCCAGATTGTAACCAGGTTGGTTGCAGGTTGAATCAGCGCGGAGGCAGCCAGGTACTTGCTATTTGGTGACCAGGTAACAGCACCAAACATCGTTCCGCCGCCAGAAAACTGTCCCATGTTGCTCAGCGGCTTAAAAGTGCGCGTCGTGCCGGTGACACTCAAGGGCGAGGTACCAGTGTTGTTAAGCGCGACCGATTGTAAGTCAATAGTGCGCAACAAGCTTCCCGTTTTGGCATTGACGAGATCAATCTTTGCAGAGGTATCGGAATAACTATTGACGGCCAGGATATTTCCATCCGGCGACCAGCTGATATTCAATACATTGGGACCCAGCGTGAGATGATAAACCTGGACATGCTGACCTGTGCGTGCATCCCAACTTTCCAATTGCCCATTGATGACTGTGGCGACCCGACTACCATCGGGTGACCAGATCACCGCTGTACCGTTACCATCAAGCTCTTTCTTATAAATGACCTGCCCCTCATGCTCTGCCGGCTTTGCTGTGGCCGTGTTAGAGCTGGCGGTTGTCGTACTCTGCTGTTTCTGGCGGGCGGCGTTCAGGACGAGTATCATACTGCCGACCAGAATTGTGAGCACCAGGACAGCTGCGAGTGTCGTCAGCACACGTCGTATGGGCTGGGGATGCTCGGTCGCGCGAGCTTGCTTCTTTATATCAGGCATGGCAACGAACCTTCCTTGTTCTTGTTGTTGAACGCGTTGACCACTAAAGGGGATAATTTTAGTTTGTTGTTGCGTCAGGTTTTCGTTCTCCAGAAACTTTCCCAGGACACGCTGAAGTGAGTATGCATCCTCACCTTCGTGATTGAGCAAGTCATGGAGATCGGAGGCCAGCCGCTTATCCCGCGATGATGTTCCACGTGCCTGTAGAAGCGTGTCGACCTGTTCGTCGACTTGCTCAGGGGTGTAGAAATCTTCGTGCCTGGACATCACTTCTCACCTTCTTCTCTATACAATGTGCGCAACTGATTCAGGGTACGCGAGATGATGGCCCTCACAGCGGCTTCACTCTTTCCCACCAGAGTGGCGATTTGTGGACTGCGCATCTCCTTGTTGAAGCGCAGACTGAGAATCTTCCTCTGGAGAGGTGGCAATTTCTGGAGCATAGCGTGCAATTGAGTGTATTCCTCCAGGCGCAGTAGCTCCTGTTCTGGCGCCTGCTCGTCATCGACGAACAGATCATCTTGCAGCAACTCTATCGACGAGGATGGACGACGTAGATTACGCCGATAGGCATCCACCAATTTATTGCGCGCTATTTTCCAGATCAACTGCCTTTGCTGGCTTTGTGGCAATAAGCCAAGGCGTTTTTGCTCAATAACGGCGGTAAAGACCTCCAGAAGAATGTCTTCGGCATCCTCGCGCGAGGATGTTTGCCGGCGCAAAAAAGCAAAAATAGCGGGTGCATGACAGTGAAACAGCTCCTCTGCCACGGATTTGCTGGTTTCACCATCTCTTTCAACATGTTGTTGCATTCTTAACCTTCAGGCTATTAGTGTTTCCCTTAAGAGTTTCACTCCTACTATCGCTTTCTCTTTTGCGACTGTGACAACATTCTGTTCTATTTTCAAAATAGGTTGTGAAAGGTGCGCCGCGTCACCATCTCCTTACACATCCATAGAAAGAAGTATGTAGATGCTGATAGCATAAATCGGCCTGAGAGGCCAGCCTACCCATAATTTGTAGGAAGTATCCCTAAACATTGTGCGCTTTGCAATTCTTTTTTCTCGGGGTATACTTTATGGCGTATCAATCATCTCTCACCTGTTGTGCGTAGCAAGTGGGCGGTAACGAGTAGGAAGTGGTTGTCAACATTTTGAAGGAGTGAGTATATGGTGGATGAAGCAGGGGCGGTGTGGATACCTTCTCCTAACTACTTCGCGAACCGCAACGGCTATACCCCTAAGTGGATTATCGTGCATGGTACTGCGGGCTTTAGTAGTGCTCGCGATGTGGGTACCTACTTCCAGACGGCCGATGTCAGCGCGAACTATGTCATAGGCCAGGATGGCACCATCGTCCAGTGCGTCTCCGAGAAGGATGGAGCCTGGGGCAATGGCGTAATCAGTACCGGGCATGATTCCTGGTGGACCTCAAGTGTTAACCCCAACTGGGTAACGATCTCCATTGAGCATGTCAAACCGCATACCGACAATTCAGATACCATCACCGATGCACAGAAGGCGGCAAGCTTCCGCCTGATCAGCCACATCTGTGATCGACATAAAATTCCCCGGCGACGCGCCGATGGTAATGGCGGCATTACAGGCCATTATTCAATTGATCCCGTGAACCGTAGCCGCTGCCCCGGCCCCTATCCCTGGGATGAATTGATCTCCTATCTGGGAAGTGGTGGCTCCAACAGCGGTGGCAGCAGTGGTGGCAGTGGAGGAAGTACAGGCAATGGTGCCATGATCGACCTGAATGATGAAATCGTTGCGCGCTACTTTGAGCAGGCCGGCACCGGTCGCTGGCATTGCAAGGCTACGAACTACTACATCTTTGGTGGTATGCTTAACTTCTACTGTAGCTTTGGCGGGACAGGCAAGAATGGCCTAACATACCTGGGCATGCCTCTGATGAACGAATACTATCCCGATCCTAATGCTCAGTTCTCCTACCAGCGCTTTGAGCGTGGTATTCTGGCCTATGATCCCAACCATAGTTTTGATCGTCCCCCTGGCGCGGGGACAATCTACCTGATGCATATTGATCAACCTCTGCCCCAGGGAACAGGTCTGGCCCCTGGTCAGGGACAGGCCACCCCGACGCCTCCAGCGCAGAGCCAGAACGTTCCACAGACTCCTCAGGTGCCCGCGGATACAAACAATACACCCCTTCCGCAGGATCAAAGTTATAATCAACCAGATCCAGCGAGCCAGGTGCCTGCGGATACCGATACCTATAATGCGCCATACCAGTACTATCCACAGGGCCAGGGTTATGGTCAGCCAGATCCGGCGAGCCAGGTACCTGCAAACACCGATACCTATAATGCTCCGTATCAACCCTACTCACAGGATCAAGGCTACTACCAGCCAGGCCCAGCGAGTCAGGTACCCAACCAACCTGGATATGACCAGTCTACTTATGGCCAGCCCAACAATAACCAGCCTAACTCCGATCCATTTGGGAATGCCTTCCCCTCTCTGGAAGCGCCCCCCAAATCTTCGCTGGGTATATTGCTGGACGGAGTGGTCAAAAACAGCGGCTTTACCGACTTGATGAAGCGAATCCTGTCACGCCGCTCCAACTCGTAGAGCACTTCCCAGATACCCTACTCACTTTCTGAAAGCCAGGCGATGGTGCTCCGCCTGGCTTTCCCTTTTCTATCGCTTCTTTTGGACATTTGTTTTCGCGCCTGCGGTGCTCTGGGTAAGAGGGATTGGATGTGCTACGCGGGCAATCCGCCCGCGTAGCACATCCAATCCCTCTTACCCAGAGGCGAGCCTGCGAGCCGATCTGCAAGAGCATGAATGACGTTTGTGAAGCTCTGCCTCTCGCTCCAGGTAATTTGCTAGACTCTGGCCCTTAGTGTTACAATGAATTTGTCCCACCAGATGAGGTCGCTTATAGTCATTATCTTTGTCTCCGAACACCCTGAGCGCGAAGTGCTAGGCACGCTAGTGGCGCTGCGCCCCCGAATGGGGGTTGGGTTTCGGAATAAGATCTATGGCATGGATGGGATACGTGTGACTTGTTTTGTATGCGACCTGCTACCTATCAGGAAACCCGGCGCGTGAGCGCTAGCCGCAACAGTGGTCCTGGTTTCCTCTTAAGCTATAATGCCAGCCAGGAAACAGAAACGTGACATCATTTCATATTGAAGTCCGAGCAACCGCGGAGCGCCATGATGTGCATGCCCGTCAACTTGCTCGTGACATCGCACAATTATCGATAGATTCTCTTCCATCGCTTGCTACTATCGCTGATGCCCCGCTTTACCTTCATACAGCTCAACTTTATCACCTTACTGGCTCACTCTCACCCCAGGATGTTGAGCGACTCTCCCAGGAGTTGCTTACCGACCCGGTCATCCAGGAAGCCCACCTATCGACCTATGCCGACACCGCGCATACGGTCGATGTCTTTTTTCACCCTGGTGTAACCGATACCCTGGCCGAGAGCGTCCTGGAGGGCGCACGTATGTTGGGCCTGACTGGTATTGCGCGTGTGGAGACGGGGCGACGCTATTTGCTGGATGAGCGCTTGAGCGAGTCCGAAGTACGTACCCTCGCCGATGCCCTGCTCTATAATCCCGTGATCCAGCATTATGAACTCCACCCGGCGCATGGCAATGGCTCACAGCCCGAGGCCGCAAATGCGTCTGAGGCCGTGCCAGTCGCCGACGTGGCAGGCTCTCAGGTGGCAATGATTCCGCTCACCCAGATGAGCGATGAGCAGTTGCTTGAGGTCAGTAAAAAAGGTCTGCTCTCGCTGAGCCTGGACGAGATGCGCGTCATTCAGCAGCATTTCCGCGAGCAGGGACGCGAGCCAACCGATATCGAGTTGGAGACCCTGGCCCAGACCTGGTCAGAGCATTGTTCGCATAAAACTTTTAAGGCGACTATTGCCTACCGCGAGCTGGATGCCCAGGGAAACGAGGTCGAGAATGAGACCATCCGTGGCCTGCTCAAGAGCTATATCATGCGTGCCACTAACGAGGTCCAGCATCCCGACCTGGTCTCAGCCTTCAGCGATAACGCGGGTATCGTGCGTTTTACCGATACACACGATATCGCCTTCAAAGTAGAGACGCACAACCACCCCTCGGCCATCGAACCTTTTGGTGGTGCGAATACAGGCGTGGGCGGCGTGATCCGTGACGTCGTTGGCGTCTCGGCGGAGCCGATTGCCTGTACCGATATCCTCTGCTTTGGCCCGCTTGAGACCGAGAGCGCCTCGTTGCCCAAAGGCATCATACCTCCACGGCGTATCGCCAGTGGTGTGGTGAATGGTGTGCGTGACTATGGCAATAAGATGGGTATTCCCACGGTCAATGGCGCGGTGCTCTACCATCCCGGCTATACCTACAACCCGCTCGTCTTCTGTGGCTGTCTGGGTATGTTGCCCCATGGTAGTCATCCCAGCAAGGTCGAGCCGGGTGACCTGGTGGTCGTCCTCGGCGGGCGCACTGGCCGCGACGGCGTGCATGGCGCGACCTTCTCCTCCGGTGAGATGAGCCACGAGATCAATACCCAGGCCGGGACGGCTGTCCAGATTGGCGCGCCCATCACCGAGAAAAAGGTGACGGACGTGATCATCCAGGCACGTGACCATGGCCTCTATCACGCGATTACTGACTGCGGTGCGGGTGGCTTCTCCTCCGCTGTGGGCGAGATGGGTTCGAAGACCGGCGCGCGCGTAGAGCTGACCAAAGCTCCCCTCAAATATCAGGGCCTGGCGCCCTGGGAGATCTGGCTCTCCGAGGCTCAGGAGCGCATGGTGCTGGCGGTTCCCCAGGAGCATTTGCAGGAACTGCTGGACATCTGTGCCATCGAAGAGGTCGAGGCCAGCATCATCGGCGAATTTACCAGCGACCAACGCCTGACGGTGACCTATCAGGACGAGGTGATTGCCAATATCGCCATGGACTTCCTGCACGATGGCAATCCCATCAAGACGCTTGAAGCGCTGTGGACACGACCAGAGAGCGCGACTGCTCAGCCTTCACAGTGGACAGAGGGCAACGCCGAGGCCATCACACATTCGATTACCCCGACCCTCTTGACGCTGCTGCGACACGCGAACATTGCCTCGAAGGAGGACGTGGTGCGTCGCTATGACCACGAGGTCCAGGGCGCGACGGTGCTCAAACCTATGGTGGGACGCGCGGGCAATGGTCCAGGTGACGCCGCAGTGCTCCGGCCTATTGTCGATGAGCCGACGAAGGCCGGAATTGTGCTCTCAAACGGCGTTAACCCGCTCTATGGCAAGGTTGACCCCTATCAGATGGCACTCAATGCTGTTGACGAGGCCCTGCGCAACCTGACCGCCGTCGGTGGCGACATCACTCGTACCTCTGTGCTGGATAACTTCTGCTGGGGCAATCCCAATGATCCCGAGCAGCTTGGGACGCTGGTGCGCGCCGTGAAGGGCTGCTATGATGCCTCGGTCGGCTTTAAAGTGCCGTTCATCTCCGGTAAAGATAGCCTGAATAACGAGTATCGCGCCGATGGCAAGCGTTTGCCCGTGATCCCGACTCTAGTGATTTCAGCGGTCGGCGTGATCGAGGACGCGAGCAAGAGCGTCGATATGTCGCTCAAGACGCCGGGCAATCTGCTCTACCTCGTTGGCGAGACGCGCAATGAGCTGGCGGGTTCGCACTATACTGAGGTCATTGACCAGGCCTCATTCAAGGCGTTTGTGCCGCATACCTCGGTGCCAACGGTGCATATTGAGCGCGCGTATACGACCATGAAGGCGCTCGGTGAAGCCATTCGCCAGGGCCTGGTGCGCGCCTGTCACGATCTCTCAGAGGGTGGCCTGGCGGTCGCGGCGGCCGAGATGTCGCTGGCGAGCCTGCTAGGTGTCAAACTGGATGTGGCGCAGGTTGGACGCGAGGGCGCCGCCCTCGACGAGGTCCATCCACATGCGCGTGATATTGTGCGACTCTTTAGCGAGTCTCCTTCGCGCTTTATCGTTGAGGTTACGCCTGAGCAGTTGAGTACCTTTGAGCAGCATATGCGTGCCGCGGGTGCCGCCGAACTGACCTATCTGGGTATGGTAACCAATACCCCACGCTTTATTGTCCAGGATGGCGACGAAGAGCTGGTCAACGTCAGCGTTGAGGAACTGCAAGAGTCATGGAAGGGAGGACAGGCATGACCAGGAAACCACGCGCGCTCGTTCTGCGTGCCCCTGGCATCAACTGCGACCGGGAGATGGCGTATGCCTGTCGCCTGGTGGGCTTTGAGACAGAGCTGGTACATATCAACCAGCTGTTAAAGAATCCAGAGTCTCTGCTAGAATATCATTTTCTCGCCCTGCCCGGCGGCTTCTCCTATGGTGATGACCTGGGCGCGGGCACGCTGCTGGCTAAGAATCTGACCATTCACCTGGGTGATCAATTGCGCCGCTTTGTGGCCGAGGGTCGCCTGGTCCTGGGCGTCTGTAACGGCTTCCAGGTCCTGGTACGCGCGGGTCTGTTGCCTGGCGTCCTGGCAAGTGATGGCGCGGGCGACGTGGCGCGGGCCTCACTGACCGAGAATGCCCTGGCGCAGTTTGAATGTCGCTGGGTCACGCTCGTCACCCAGCCAAGCAACTGCGTCTTTACGCAGGGGATCGACAAGCCCGTCGAGTTCCCTGTGGCCCACGGCGAGGGCCAGTTTGTGTATAACGGCGACCTGAGCGAGCTGCATACCAGCGGTCAGCTTCCCCTGGTCTACGCCACGCCCGCAGGCCGCACTGGCGAGATGGTTCAGTATCCCGCCAACCCCAATGGCTCGATGGACAACATCGCGGGTGCCTGTAACGCTCAGGGTAACGTCTTTGGTCTGATGCCTCATCCAGAGCGCTTTGTGAGTGCGCTCCAGCATCCCCAGCGCCGCTCCCTCACGGGCGATATTGGCGACGGCCTGCTCATCTTCCAGAACGCCTTTAACTATGCACAGAAGTTCGTCAGCGGTGAAGGCGCGACGTCGGTGAGCCGTCCTGAGGCCTCGCCCCTGGCTTCGCAGAGCGTCGCGGGGGCTAGTAGCGCCACAAGCGCGGCCCAGGCTCCCAGCGTCACGATTACGCCGCTCTCTTATGCCGAGAGCGGCGTCGATGTCACCGCGGGCGAGCAGGCCGTGCGCCTGATGAAGAAGGCGGTCCAGTCCACGCATGGACCCGAGGTGCTGGAGAGTGTCGGCGCCTTCGCGGGCGCGATGAGTCTGCACGCAGTCGATAAAATGCGTCGTCCGGCCCTGGTCTCCTCCACCGATGGCGTGGGTACCAAAACCTTAATTGCGGCCCAGGCTAAGCGCTATGACACCATCGGCTACGATATCGTGAATCACTCGGTAAATGATCTGCTGATGATGGGTGCACGCCCGCTCTTCTTTATGGATTATGTCGCCGTCAATAAGCTTGACCCGGTGCAAGTCGCCAGAATCGTCCAGGGAGTGGCCGAGGCCTGTAAAGAAGCTGGCTGTGCCCTGCTCGGTGGCGAGACTGCCGAGATGCCCGATGTGTATATGCCCGGCGCCTTCGACCTGGCGGGAACCATTGTTGGCATCGTAGAGCAGGACGAGATCGTCAACGGTAGCACGATCAGCGTAGGAGATTATATCCTGGGCCTACCCTCCAGTGGCCTGCACACCAATGGCTACTCGCTGGTGCGCAAGCTCTTCGCCCAGACCTCGCTTGATACTGTCTATCCCGAACTGGGGGAGCCGCTGGCGGACGCGCTCCTGCGCCCCCATCGCTGCTATGTGCGCGAGGTGCAGGAGATTCGCTCTTATCTGGCGGATCGCGGGCGCTTTATCAAGGGCATGGCACATATCACAGGCGGCGGTTTCCAGGGTAATATCTCGCGTATTCTGCCTCCTGGTACCCAGGCTGAGATCGAAACCGGCTCCTGGCAGGTGCCGCCACTCTTTCAGCTCCTGGCGCGCTTGAGCAGTCTGCCCCAGGAAGAACTCTATCGAACCTTTAATATGGGTATCGGCATGATATTTGTGCTCTCACCCAAGAGTGCGCTTGAGGCGCGCAGCATCCTTCCCGAACTGGTGCAGATCGGCACCATTCGCGAGGGACAGGGTGCCGTTCTTATTCGCTAACCTGTAGGAGGAGCACTACTGACGTACGCGCCTACGCTTTCGGGCGAATATCTTCCCCGGAAGCGTATTTGCTTCCCAGCGTAGGTGTGTACCTTGTGCCCTTTAGGGTAGTCAGTAGCGCTCCCATGTGCCCACACTTCTCCCGGAGACAAGAAACTCATGACACAACATGCGCAGTTTGGACCCTTGCTGACGGAAGGCAAGACCAAACGGATTTATAGCTATCCACAGGACGAGCAGCTGGCCTATATGGTCAGCAAGGATCAGATTACCGCGGGCGATGGTGCGCGCCGCAACGAGCTAGAGGGGAAATCGCGTTGGAGCACGACGACGACCGCCAATGTGTTCCGCCTGTTGAACGAGGCTGGTATCAATACGCACTTCGTGAAAAAAGTTGACGAGGTCACGATGCTGGTTAAGAGTTGTGAGATGCTGCCCATTGAGCATGTACAGCGACGCCTCGCGACTGGCTCATTCTTGAAGCGCCACCCCGAAGTAAGCGAAGGCACTCGCTTTGATCCCGTCCTGATTGAGACCTTCCTGAAAGATGATGCGCGTCATGATCCGCAGATTCAGCCTGAAGAGATCATACAGCAAGGCATTGCGACGCAGGAGGAGATCGACTGGATGGCGCGCGAGGGACGACGCGTCTTTGCAGTGCTAGAGACTGCCTGGGCCAAAATGGATGTGACCATGGTTGATCTCAAGATTGAGTTTGGTCGCGACCCTCAGGGTCAGTTATTAGTTGCCGATGTAATTGATAATGATAGTTGGCGGCTCTGGCCTGGTGGTGACAAGAATCGTATGCTCGATAAGCAGGTCTACCGCAACCTCCAGGAAGTCACCTCGGACAGTCTGCGCGAGATCGCGGATCGTTATGCCCTGGTCGCTGATCTTACGGGCAAGCTGAGTATTTAATGTGATCATCTTACCAGAGAGGAGTTCAGCGATGGAGCGACTTCATGATGCATGCGGAGTCGTCGGAATTTACGCGCCACATGGCAAGGCAAGCCTGGATGTACGTAGTTACATTACCCTGGCTTTGACAGCATTGCAGCACCGTGGGCAGGAGAGCGCGGGCATGGCTGTCTATGACGATGAAGGCCAGATTGTTTATCGTGTAGGCATGGGCAAGGTGCGCGAGGTATTTACCGATTCGGGGACCAGCCTGCCTTCTACCTATGCAGGCATAGGCCACGTGCGCTATTCCACCACGGGTTCAAGCTGCGTCGAGAATGCCGGACCTTTTGTCGTAGGTGATCGTGCTGGACAGTATGAATCGCTGGCCATCGCCCACAATGGTGACCTGGTAAACGGAGCTATGCTGCGGAACGCCTTCCCAGAGGACTCGTTCCGCTCGACGACGGATAGCGAAGTTATTGCCTTGATGCTCCATCATTCTGAGGGGAAAACCTTTAATGAGCGCCTGGCGGACACTTTGCAGCACCTGCGTGGCTCATTTAGCCTGGTGATCCTGGCGCAGAATAAATTGTACGCGACGCGTGATCCCTGGGGGATGCGCCCGCTGTGCATTGGCAAGTTGGGCGATAGCTGGATTGTGGCCTCGGAATCCTGCGCGCTTGACCGCACCGGAGCCGAGTTTGTGCGCAAAGTCGAGCCAGGCGAACTGGTAACTATCGATGAGGATGGCATCCATTCGGAGATGCTCTTTGAGCTGCCCCGCCACTCGCTCTGCGTCTTCGAGTATATCTACTTCTCGGACGCGACTTCGCGTATCAACAATCGCTATACCTACGAGGTGCGCGAGGCCCTGGGACGCGAGTTGGCCTATGAGCATCCTGTAGAGGCGGACCTGGTCGTGCCTGTTCCCGATTCATCCATTCCCGCAGCCCTGGGCTATGCCGAGGCCTCCGGGATTCCCTATAGCCAGGGTATTATCAAGAATCGCTATAGCGATCGCTCATTTATCAAGCCTGACCAGCGCCTGCGCCAGCTCGAAGTAGACCTGAAATTCAACTTCGTGCGCACTAAAATCGAGGGCAAGCGCCTGATTATCGTCGACGACTCGATTGTACGCGGCAATACGCTTAAGCGCCTGGCCTCCGCGCTGCGCAACTATGGCGCGAAGGAGATACACCTGCGCATCAGCTCGCCCCCCCTGCGTCACCCCTGCTACTTCGGCATCGATATTCCGCGCGACAAAGAATTAATCGCCGCGGGTCGTACCGTGCAGGAGGTCGCCGACTACATGGGTGTCGATAGCCTGGGCTATCTCAGCCTGCCGGGCCTGGGTCGCGCCATCAACGCTGCCCATATCGATGAAACGGTCGACATTGATCCTCGCCAGGTGGACGATCCCCGCGCACTGAAAATGCTGCATCAAGAGTTTTGTTATGGGTGTATGGAGATGCAGGGCTGGCCCTTTGACCCCCAGGTCGAGTCTCAGCATGGTCCCAGGCGTGTGCCTGTCATTCCTCGTGGCGTGCTCTCATAACAGAAGGAGAAAAATTTCGTGCGAGTATTTGTCATCGGCTCGGGTGCGCGTGAGCACGCACTGGTCTGGAAGCTGGCCCAGGATCAGCGGATCGACCGCATCTATGCCGCGCCAGGCAATCCCGGTATGCTGCCCCACGCGGAATGCCTTCCTATTAGTGTCGATAACCTGGAGGCGCTGGCCGCCTTCGCTGAGCGCAACAAGATCGATTACACTATCGTCGGCCCCGAGGCACCGCTTATCGATGGCATCGTCGATATCTTCCAGAAGCGAGGCCTGCGCGTCTTTGGCCCCGACAAGGCGGGCGCGGCCCTCGAAGGTAGCAAGGCCTTCACCAAAGAGTTGTTGACCGCGGCAGGCATCTCCACGGCCCAGCATCGCACCTTTACCGAGTACGAACTGGCCCGTGCCTACCTGGAAGAGCATGGCACCCCCGTCGTCGTCAAGGCTGACGGCAACGCCGCAGGCAAGGGCGCAATTGTCGCCCTCGATATGCAGACAGCCCAGGACGCCCTCAAGCAGATGATGGTCGACCACATCTTTGGTGCGGCGGGCGACGTCGTCGTCCTTGAAGACTACCTGCAAGGCGACGAGATCGGCGCGCACGCCATCTGTAACGGCACGGATTTTCTGCCCCTGCCACTCAGCCAGGATCACAAGCGCGCCCTCGACAACGACCAGGGTTTGAACACGGGTGGCATGGGGGCCTATACGCCCCTGCCCTTCGTCAGCGCGGACCAGAAGGCGCAGATTCAGCAGCGTGTCATCGGCGCCACGCTCCAGGCCCTCAAGGAGCGCGATATCCACTTCAAAGGCGTGCTCTACGCCAACATCATGCTCACTGAGCGCGGTCCCATGGTGCTGGAGCATAACACACGCTTCGGTGATCCCGAGGCCCAGGCCCTGATGGTTCTGCTCAAAGCCGAATTGCTGGATGTACTCGCCTACGCGGACGGCCAGCATATTGACCCTGAGACCCTCTGGCATCCCGGTT
Source organism: Ktedonobacter sp. SOSP1-85 (assembly GCF_016587415.1). GTDB lineage: Bacteria > Chloroflexota > Ktedonobacteria > Ktedonobacterales > Ktedonobacteraceae > Ktedonobacter. The sequence continues at coordinate 3,225,328 of NZ_BNJI01000001.1, forward strand.
ACGCCATGAGCCTGACCCTGGCCGCGGGCGGCTATCCTGGCAAATACGAGCGCGACTTACCCATCCAGGGAGTTGACGAGGCCAATCAATTGGAGGGCGTCCACGTCTTCCACGCCGGCACACGCCTGCAAAATGGCCAGCTCGTCACCGCTGGCGGCCGCGTCCTCAGCGTCGTTGCCCACGGCGAAACCCTGCAACAGGCCGCCGACCGCGTCTATGCCGCCGCCAAACTCATCTCCTTCGAGGGCATGCAGTACCGCCGCGACATCGGCCACCGCGCCCTATAGGTATAAAAATAGAATCAATTATTGTGTTGTGAGTTGCTGAAGGCAACTCACAACACAATAATTGATTCTATTTTAAATGAGTGCCGTAGGCGCGAACAGTCATAATACAAAATATAAAAGCAAGTAGTGATTTGGAATGGAAGATCAACACATCAATAAAACGTTGCGCATAGCAGTCTTAATCTCTGGCTCGGGCAGTAACCTCCAGGCCCTGCTGGACGCCATCGAGGCTCGGCACTTGCCCGGGGTCGAGATCGCCCTGGTCATCAGCAACAAAGCCAACGCCTTTGGCTTACAGCGCGCCCTCAAGCATAAAGTACCCGCGCTCTACTTGCCCTGGCGCACACGCGAGGAGTGGGAGCGAAGGGTTATTGACCTGCTCCAGCTTTTCCAGGTAGACGTTATCGTCCTGGCTGGCTTTATGCGCATCATCTCCGCCGATTTTATCACCCGTTACCCTGAGCGCATCATTAACCTGCATCCCGCGCTCATCCCCGATGGCGGCAAGGGCGACACCTATACCACCAGCGATGGCAGTCTTATCCCCGTCTTTCGCGGCATGCACGCGCCCCTCCAGGCCCTGGAGGCCGGGGTACGTATCACAGGTAGCACTGTGCATTATGTGGTCCCCGAGGTCGACGCTGGCCCGCCCATCTGTCGCCGCGAGGTCCCCATAGAGGCAGGCGACACCGAAGATACGCTCCAGGAGCGCATCAAAAAGGTTGAGCACCGGTTGATCGTCGAGGCCGTCAAGATCCACCAGCAGCGCGTATAAGAGTCGGAACAATATGTTTTAGGATGGCCTGGCAAACAGTATTAAGCTTGCAGGCCATTCTAAACACGCCTTACTTCGATCTATACCATAAGCCTGATAGGTCGTCATCCAGGCGGCGTGGTTGCCAGGCTATAAGGCGCCGCGCATGTCTCTGCAACCAGGATTTTGCTACTCATCGCGTCATCGACTGGGAAGCTCCCACGGTCAAACTTTGCCCTCCACCTAATAGCCGCTGGAACGAATGAAGATAAGTATATTACATCTCCTGAGCGACGAAATGCAAAAAAGCAACATTGGAGAAGTTTTCCTGACCGACTCGTGATAGATTGTCCCTAATGGCTCTTTGTATCCTCCAGTGATGGCCAGGGAAAGAGCTTAGGAATGTGATCATCGAAGCAAAGGAGAACCCAATGAACTATCCGCAAATCGTCACGCGAGAAGAATGGCTTGCAGCCCGTAAGGAGCTATTGATCAAGGAAAAGGAAGCCACCCGTGCGCGAGACAGGCTCAATGCCGAACGTCGCCAGTTGCCGATGGTCAGGATCGACAAGGAGTATCTCTTCGATGGCCCAGAAGGCAAGGTGAGCTTGCTCGACCTCTTTGATGGGCACCGTCAGCTAATCGTATACCATTTCATGTTTGATCCAAGCTGGGACGAGGGTTGCCCAGGTTGCACGAACCTGGTTGACAACATTCCTGGCAATATAGCCCGTCTGCACGAAGGTGACACCTCATTGGTCCTGGTCTCACGTGCCCCATTGGCGAAGCTTGAGCCCTATAAGAAGCAGAAGAACTGGACCATTCCCTGGTTCTCCTCGTATGGGAGCGACTTCAACTATGACTTCGATGCCACAGCCGAGGGCGGCGAGGTACCTGGGATAAGTGTTTTCCTGCGCGATGGCGAGCAGATCTTTCACACATATTCGACGACGGGACGCGGCGTCGACATCCTCCTGGGGACATATAACTATCTTGACCTTACGCCTCTTGGACGGCAAGAGGAATGGGAGGAGGCCGTCAATCGCAGTGTTACTCCCGCTTAAGGGTGATACGCCTCTACGACGCCCCAGGTAATAGTGCAATGTGGGTTGGCTGTCTTAGGCAGCCAACCCACATTGCACTATTACCTGAGCAAATGTCATACGCACGAGATTCTAAGCGAATGGTTTACACATTGATGTGGAAGACCCACTTGTAGGTATTACCCTTGGTAACGGTGATGGTCCATAGGCCATGATAGTGGCTCAGGTCGCTGTTGAAGCGGAAGACGAACTTCCCGCTCTCGTTGTTTCCCGCATAGTCGAAGCTCGTGATGTGATTGGTAGCGCTGGTCTGCATGTCAATTTGGGGTGTGACAGGTTTGCCAGAAGCCATTTTGACGGAAACTTCATTCAGGCCCGAGAGTTCAATCGTGGCCTGGGTCTTGCCAATTGTCGCTTTCTCCAGCGTGATGATCTGTCCCTGCGAGATTGCTTGCTGGTGCGGTGCTACGACTTCGCCCTGGTGATATGGTAGCTGAAAGTGGAAGGTTACTGTTTGCGTACTTCCGTTTTGCACCAGGTCCATCTTGAGCGTCAGATTGAGCGAGGTTGGCGTTCCAGTAATACTAGCATCGCTGAAGGTCATAGACTGTGCCAGGATATGGTTCTCAACATCGCTTAACAACTGACCACTTGATGAAAGCTCAGTACCATCAGCGGTCGTGAGGCGTGGGTTGTTCAGCATAGAGTTATCATCAACAGGCGTGACGGTTGCGCCCAGCACAATATTATGGTCTTCAGCATATCCCTTCTCCAGCCTTACAGTGGCGTTCCCAACTTTCTGCGAAAGCTGGATATCACCGAAGGTGCTATACTTGATAGAATCTTTCGTGTTGTAGCTGCCTCCTTGGAGCAGGCTTTGCAGGAGTGGCGTGGCTGCGAAGGCGGAGGCCGTGGTCACGATCAGAAGCGCGGCAATCAGTGGCACCAGAACCGCTTTTCTGGTCAGTGCGAACCACCAGGAGCGTGTTTGTTCACGGAAAGGCACGACCGTGGGCTTCTGAAACGAGTGCTGGACATAGCGCATGCGCAGGTTCTGCCAGTTGACGTTATTGGGGACAGGCGAAGTGTTACCGAGGCTATCCAGTTCCTCAACCACGTGCATGAGTCTCTGGTCGGCTGCTGTCTCAAGTAAGTCATTATATGTTTGGATAAGTTTCTGTTGCTTCGACATTATAGTTGCTCCTTGAGGCCTTGTAGGATACGGGTAAGCTGTTTGCGGACGGCGGCGGGACTCTTGCCGACAACCTGGGCGATTTCGCTGGCATTCAAGCCCGCCGAGAAACGCAAAGCGATCAGTTCGCGCTTGTGCGCATCGAGCTGCTCGACCAGCTTGCGCAGATGCATGCGGCGCTCGCGCAGGAGAAAGATGCTTTCGGGATCTTCGTCACCTATGAGCTGCTCTGCCTCTGGCAAGCTATCCCAGGAGAAGGCAATTTTCTTCCTGCGGTAGGTATCGCTTACAGTGTGGAAGGCGATACGAAATAGCCAGGCCGCGAAGCTGCCACGCGCTTTATAATCCCCCAGCGAGATCATGGCTTTGAGAAAGACCTGTTGGGTGAGATCCGCTGCGTCTTCCTGACTCCCAATGCGCAGTAATAGGTAGCGATAGATGCGAGCTTTATAGTGCTGGTAGAGTGGCTCAAAAGCGACCGGGTCTGCTTTTGCCGCCTGCACAAGCGCTTCTTCCTCCCGTAGCTCCTCCGGCTGGTGCATTGCTGAAAAGGTGTAACCAGCTTGCATATGTATTATTTCCTTGGATAAGAGTGATGTTTTTGCAAACAGAAGTTTTGAGGCCTCAAAGTTCTTCCATTTATAATGACGCCGCTTTATGGAAAGTGGGACATCTGGCCGCGTTTTTCATTTACCTCTGATTGTAGTTGTCTGTGCCAGTAGAGCCAAGTTTTGGCTAAAAAGGGGATCTGATACTAGCAGGCAAAAATTGAAGAATGAGGATTAGGGATTAGTCATGTATAGTCTGCGACCAGATAAAGGTGCAATGTGGGCTGGTTCTACTTCAGTAATAATCTGGCCCACTTGGGGGATGGAAAAGACCAGTGACGAGCTGCCCAGAACATCAGGACGCCCAGTTGCTGGCGCTGAAAGCGGCGTAAACGGGGAAGGCTGGGTACTTCAGGCTGCCAGGCTCGCCGGGCAAAAAAGGTGAGCCACCAGGCAAGAGCACCTTCAATGGCTTCTGTGCGCAAGGGAAATTGTTCTCCATACCATTTTATTACTTGTTCGGGAGAAGGCCCATTTTCGACGGTCACACTCTGAGCAAAGGCAACAATATCCCACTCTGGTCGCCCTAGCTGAATGGAGGGCCAATCGAATAGATACAAACGCCCCTGGTTAAAGCGTAAATTATCTGAGCGTAAATCACCATGCAGAATGGCATATGGACCTTCTGTGAGCGCTGGTAGCTTCAGTGCAGTCTCAATGGTGGGAGAAATTTTTCGCAGCCAGGCCAATGCCTGGGAGGCTTCTGCACCTGTAAAGGCCGCGATCGTTTGAAAGTCTTGAGACTCTTGAGCCGCCTGAGTCCAATTCTCCTGCGCTAAGCCTTCCTGAGGTTGAGAGAGCCACACGGGAGGCTGAGTGCCAAGCAATGCTTTATGGTAATTGGCCAGGGCATGCGTGATGGCACGAGCTTTCCCAGGTGTCCAGGGCGGAACACTCTGTGGACCAAGATCCTCCAGGATTAGCACGTGCCAGTCAGCATGCTGAATGGTTGCGTATAAACGGGGCATCCATCTGTCCAACACAGGTGCAAGGTCTTGATAGACACGCTCCTCAGAGCGTAGCGCGTTTTTCATGAAGGTATTAGATTCCTGGTAGGTGCCCTTTAAAAAGGCCCGCCGTCCATCCTCTAACACAAGGCGATAGGTTGGTGTTGGTCCATATCCACCCCAGACACGTGTTGCTCGTGTTACGGGGGAACCTAACGTGCTATCGATTTGCTGGCGTACTTCTTTGGGAATTTCCCTCCAGGGAATCTTAACTTCTACACCTGTTCGAGACATCTCTTTCTCACCCCAAGCATATTTTTTCTGAAGTATACCGTATTTTATTCCCTTATGTTGTGAGTAAGTTCTTTAGTGAACTGATGGGGAAGCTAAGATGCCACGAAGAAAAAACCATTTCCGCTTTTTACTCATCAGGAGGGAATAAGTATATAGAGAGATAAAAATATTGAGGAGAAACATTCATGCAAACAGCCACACAAATGGCTTCAGGTTCGAAAACGCAACTCTGGATTGGACGTATCTTGACGGTGCTAGCAGTTCTGTTTTTGCTTTTCGATGGTGTAACACACGTACTGCAAATTCCCCCGGTCATGGATGCATTCAAGCAGCTTGGATACCCTGCGAGCGTCGCGCTTGAGATCGGAATTGTGGAACTTGTGTGCCTGGTCCTCTATATCATTCCATTCACCTCTGTTCTTGGTGCCATCCTGCTGACTGGCTATCTTGGAGGCGCCGTTGCTACCAACCTGCGCATCGATGCTCCACTCTTTAGTAATGTTCTCTTCCCGGTCTATGTCGGCCTGTTTATCTGGGGAGGACTGTACCTGCGCAATGAGCGGCTGTGCGCCCTCTTTCCTCTGCAAAAGTAATCGGGCATGGTTCGAAACGTCATGCGCTGCTAAGGCAGCGTACCACTCCGAATGAAACGCGAGTACTAGAGTTTTTCGGAGGCGTTTCGGAAGACGCTGCTAAAGCACGCGTCTACATATCCTGGCACGGGTGTCTCGTATCATGATATGTAGACGCGTGCTTTAGCAGCGTCTTCTCCTTCTACACACGTAGCTAAAGCTTACCTGTGGTCTGACCTGTTTCCAGGCGGCGGTGAGCCTCACCGGCCTGTTCCAGTGGTAGAATATCAGTGATATCGATCTTTACCTGAGAGTGGGCGATCAGTTCGAGGGAGCGACGCGCGGTATCAGCAACGAGGTGGGGATCTGATACGCTCAATGCGCCAATGCTATAGCCCATGATGGCCTTGCTCTCGACAAGAAAGTTGCCAGGATTCTGTGGCAGACTCTGGCCTCGCCCCTGTTCATCGTTGGCGTTCCCGAAGATGACGAGACGCCCAAATGGCGCAAGAACTGTGAGGCTCTGACTGCGTACTGGCTCACCGATCGCCTCTAGTACGACATCAACCCCGCGTCCATGCGTGAGGTCTTGTGTTTTTTTGATAAAATCATCACGCAGGATGACATGGTCGTAGCCAAAGGATCTAGCGTAGTCGGCTTTCTTCTGACTGCTTACTGTGCCAATGACCAGGCCAGCATCCAGGTGCTTGGCTATCTGTCCCGCGATGCTCCCCACACCACCTGCTGCTGCGTGAACAAGGATTGTTTCACCTGGTTGTAGATGCGCGAGCCGCACAAGCATATCATAAGCTGTTGGCACGATGGTTGGAAAACCCGCCGCCGTGGCGAGATCAATCTCTTCACTGGCCTCGTCGAGGGGGAAGGTGAGCGTGGCCTGAGCCAGTGCCACCTCGGCATAACCACCGCTCAACGTCAGCGCGGCGACTGGTTGCCCCACGCGCAAGCCTTCGACCCCTTCGCCAAGCGCATGAATGTGCCCTGAGACTTCAAGGCCGGGAATGAATGGGAGTTCTTCGCTGTGCCGTCCTCCGCGCCGTGCCATCGTCTCGGCAAAATTCACACCCATGTAGGCTACTTTAATTGCGACCTGTCCAGGTCCGGGCTTGGGCTCCGGCACTTCACCGATCCGCAATACTTCGGGTCCACCAAAGGCCGTAATCAAATTGGCTTTCATGTCTTTCTCCTTCAGAATCTATTCTATATAGTAACTACTCTCTGCTAGCGTGTTAGCATCTTGAACGCGACGTTATTGACTCCCTTGCCCTGGACAATAGCGAGGGTCCCCCAGAGCCGCAGAACACTATCCACTACATCGATTTGATCTATGTCGCCCAGGCGTACCGGTTGCAGTCCGATCTCGGTAATGAGCTGCTCGACCGTCTTCATCGCATCCCCATCGGGGCCACAGTAGAACATGTCGGCCTGGATACCCTGATAATCTGGGTCAGCGAGATTTTGCCAGCTATAGGTATTGAAGGCCCGGTAGACCTGGGCATGTGGAGCATGTGATTGCAATATGTGGGCGCTATACAGTGCTGTTGTTGGCCATTGATGCGTCTGAGAGAACTTTTGATCGGGCGGATACCTATTGGCCGCATCGATGATAATTTTACCGTCTAACTGTTGCGCGTAGGTGGTAATAATCCCTTCAACAGCCTGCCCCGCGAGCGCGAGCACAACGATATCACCTTTTGCCAGGGCCTCCGCTGGGGAGCCGATGAAGACCTGCTCTCCTAAATCCTGGCGTAGAGCCTGCGCCCGCTCCGACGAGGGATTCTGTACGCCATAAGCAATGCTATGTCCGGCCTTCGCCCACTTGCGTCCCAATGTGCTCCCGATAGGTCCCGCACCCAGGATAGTAATACTCAATGAAGACATATTTAATTTCCTCTTCTTCTATATGTGCGCTTGAAGCGTCGTAAAACAGTGTTGTTATTGCAAATTATAGAGAAGAAGCTTTCTTCTTGTAAGGAGTGACCGCAAAGTGATATAGTTACCTCTTGGTAACCATCATTTCCTGCTTTTTACTTGACTTTTTGTTTTGTTCAGCTAAAAATACCAGCACAGTCAAGCCTGTTCGTATGGAAATAAATTAAGACATACATATTTGTACAGATGAGAGGAAACACTATTTTTAATTTATGGCTTGACGGCGTATAAGGGAGAATTACGTCATGTGCAAAGCATTGCTTCTCTTGTCAGGCGTCAATGTTGTGTTATTGGGAGCTGATGAGATACTCTATGGTCTACTCGATCTGACGAAACGGCCACAGCTTAACCAGGTTGACCAAATAATTAAGATATTTACCCTTGCTAGTCTCTTCATATCACTGGTCCTTCTTGGCATCTATGTAATCCGCCAGATGATAGCTCAAGATAGACAACTCAGAAAGCAAGGGATAGTCAATATATCAAACATCAAACTCTGGCGCATGAAAAGCCCAAAGGTCAAGCCGTACAAGCGAGAGTCTATACTACAATTTGCCTTGTTCTTGAGCTTTCCCATCTTTGGCTTATTTCGACCTATAGCGGATTTGATGTACCTCTATGCAATGACTCCTCCTAAATCTGTAACTCTCTTACATTGGGTTGGCATTCTTAGCATGCATCTATGTTTGCTCATTTACGCTATTCTCAACAAAGATCTTACCAAAGGGAGTAGTGCTTTGAGATAGTAAAGGTAGGTGCGTTTGAACAAATAGGCGGTGTAAAATAAATGATCCGTTTACTGGGAGAGAATCTAAATGTTATCTGAACAATGGCATTTTCTAGCGAGAATCACATGTATTTGCTTTATTGCCTGGCTCTCCCTGGTTGTTGTATACCACAAATTTGATAGCACATGGTGGGGGATTAGCATCTGGTGGTTTGCCATCTTTTTAACGCTCGTCGCAGTCGGCATTATGGTCCACTATAAACAATTCAATCCCCAGGTGAGAACCTCGAAAGTCATGCAGAATAGCTTGGTCTTTTATCTCATATTTTCACTTGTTGCTGGTGTACTGATGACCGAATCAACCTTTGGTCAGGCGCAAAGCTCGTATAGCTACTCGCACACACGCACTGGGATGATTTTTAGTACCTATACTGGAAACAGGAACAGTCAAGAGGCAGAATCCGCCCATATAACAGAAAGCGGTTCTGGAGAAAGTAGTCATACAGGATCTAGCAGCGGTAAGGGGGCAGGTTATCTCTTTCTCATTTTGCTAATACTGGTCGCGTTGTTCGCTTCAGCTATCGTCCCTCATTTCTGGGTGATTGCCGGATTTATGACCATCGTGCTGCTTCTGCTCTTGACGATCAAAGAGTTTCGGAGGGCTTCGCTACGTGCTGGGGTGTTAGAAGCAAGAAGGCTAAGGAAACAGCGGAAAAAGGAGAAATCAAGGGAAGAGAGAAAGCGTAAGCGAACTACATATGCATAAAGCACGTTCAGGTTTGGAGCTGTAGTTGAGGATATGATATAGTTACCTCATGGTTACCAGAAATAAAGTTGAAGAGCCGATTATTCGGCCAGATTGCCGCACGCGGCGTGGTCTTGAATTGATCGCGGACCAGTGGACGATGCTGGTCATCGTGGCCCTGGGCGAAGAGACAAGGCGTTTTAGCTATCTGCATGAGCATATCCAGGGCATCTCAAAGAAGATGCTGACGCAGACGCTGCGCCACCTGGAGCGCAATGGCCTGGTCAAACGCGTGGTCTATCCCGTGATCCCGCCCATGGTAGAATACTCTTTGACACCCCTGGGCCGAACCCTTATCGAGCCAATCTGGGCGATCCGCGGGTGGTCGGAGCAGTACATCGACGAGGTTGAACGCAAGCGCGCCGAGTATGACCAGGTGGATAGAACCACTCTACAAGACCAGATCATGACGCTTGTGCAGCAGCGGGGAGAGATATCCCATTAACCGATGCTACAAAAGTACGTGTCTACATATCATGATACGAGACACCCGTGCCAGGATATGTAGACGCGTGCTTTAGCAGCGTCGTGCCTTAGTTGAGGAAGAAGGCTTCGAGTGCGGGGGCGAGAACATCATCCGCCGGGCCGTGGTCCTGGCCTTCGAGGGTGCGGCGCTGGGCGTTGGGAAGGATGTTGGTAATCTCTTGCGCTCCATGGTGCATAAACACATGGCTGGCTCCGCCATCCATTACAAGGGTGGGAACGCTGACAGAGGCCCACTTCTTGAGTGGCCGCGGATCGCCACGCATGGTGTCGCCCATAATGGTGCCATCATATGGGATCGTGTGTGCTACTTTCTCTAATTCTGGCCACATGGGCGATTGCTGTATCTGCTCAACCATTTCGGCAGGAACACCCACAGCCTCTATCATAAAGTATTTGACTGCCTGGCCACGCTGACCTGATGATATCAGTTCGTTCAAGTGTGATACATAATTCTCTGGCGTGGGAGGTCGGCTATCATCGACGATAAATGGTGGTTCGTATAGCGCTAGCTTTGTGATTTTACCGGGGAGGAGGTGTGCTGCCTCAAGGGCCAGAACTGCCCCGGAGGAGTGACCAAAGACAAATGCCGTTCCCCCAGCCTCGTCAATCAGGGCCTCAATATCTTCTACCTCGCGCTCGACCGCGTATGGCGTGTTGTCTCCACTGTCGCCTCGCCCCCGCCGATCATAGGCATATACTGTGAAATGTGATGCTAGGACCGTGGCTAGCGATGTCTCGGCTACACGCGTCGCAGTCGCGCCTGCCACAAGGATGAGCGCGGGACCTTCCCCGAATTTATCGAAGGCTATAGGCGTACTGTCTTTGGACGTGACTTTTCGCATACTGTCTCCTCTTATGTTGGTTTATCCGAATGTGGCAAGAAAACCACGAAGTCTTTAGCTTCGTGGATGAATTGCCACATTCTCCCCTGATTAATTGGCAGTGGATGAGATATGCGGCATGGGCGCTTGACACATCATCCATGAAGATCGTGCCCTCACTCGCTTCATCTTCTCAAACTTCGGAATTGGCTTGAGATCGACCTTGTTCCCATCAATGTTCATCAGAATGGCATAGCCAGTAGACATTCGCCCTTTAATAAGGTACTCCTGTCCCTGATACCGCACCATATCAAATTTCCGAAAACCGCCAATTTTCCCCGTGAGAATACGTTGTTCGCTGTGTCGCCCTTTGGTTTGCTGGTAATCTCCATCGGGGACACATCGCTTCTTGAGAATCACCGTGGTCTGAAACGTGGGCATGGCCCCTCGCGTGGCAATCAAGACCGCATCAAAGCAATGCTCCTTGGGCAAGCCTGCTATCTGACGGTGTTCTTTGGTCACAAATCCCCACGTTTCCTCTGCCTGAACCTGCTTCAACAATTGAAGACGAATGCTATTCATCTGTGTGGCATGGTTCAAGTTTCCTTTCTTCTTACCAGCGCGCTTGAGCGTCACGGTTCCGGCATGCAGCCCATCATGACAGGTTTTGCAGAGGGTGAGTAAATTGGCTTCTTCATCACTGCCGTTCTGACTGCGAAAAACGATATGATGGACTTCTAACCGCTTATCTTTCGATTTTCCTGCACAATGTTGGCAGGTATAGCTATCGCGTGTTAGCACATAGGCTTTGATATTGGCAAAACCATAGTTGATGCCCTTCTGGTAGAGCCACTTGTGCTTTAAAACGTTAGAATTTTTAAGGGCATGGGGATCAAATGTTCCTGTTTCCAGCACAATATGACGAATGGGCAGGATGGATTGCACAAAACGGATTTCCCGCAGGTGGGCGTCAATTTTACTGCGCATCGTGGGAGAGAAGCGACCTGTTTTGATGGAGTTCTTGCGATTACGCCATCGTGCTTTTCTATATCTGGTCTTTCGGTTGCGCCGGTTCCGGCGATACTTTACACGCTCTTTCATGGTGGTGGCAATATCATTGCGAACCTGCACTTCTGACAAATACACCACCTGCCCCTGCGTATCGGCCACCGCTGAACCAATCATGACACTGCCCGTATCTACCCCAAGGGTCAATGGTTGGGTGGAGGTCGTTGTTGGCTGAACCAACAACTTGATCGTAAAGGGCGTTCTCCTTTTGACTTTGGCCTTGCCATCTTTAAGGAGTAATCGTGCAATAGCACACGAACATGGCATCAATGGCGTGCCATCTGGTGCCAATACATACACAACGTTCATCGAAAATTCCTTTTCAGAAAAATGCTCTGCCAGGTGGCAGGTGGTGCGTATCCCTGTACTGCGACCATACAGGGAATCCGACTTCATCTCGACAAGGTTCAGAAGGCTTGTTGGGCCTGAATCACCGGGACTTCCCTCATCCCTACTTAAACTCAGGCGATAGAGCAACCGTCTGATGCGTCAAGGGTTGGTATCATGACCTTCCAAACATAGCTCACCTTTCGGTGGCTGAGTCTGGTGAACTCAGGCTTCATCTTCCGAAGAAGCCGCTCAGTCTTTAGCTGAGCGGTAGTTCACATTTCCTTTCTCACTCACAGGTGTTAAGTGTACCATTCTAGCTCCAAAAAATCTTCTCCAATCTTGCCCTTTGTGGTGTCCAACCAGAGTAACTCAAGCGAAAGAAGCAGGCCCGCTGTGCATGCACAGCGGGCCTGCTTCTTTCGCTTGAGTATTCCTACTTGAGCATCATGGGTGCGGCTTGCTGCGCGAGCTGGACGAGCCAGAAGGGCAGGACCGTGCCGACCGCGAGCGTGCCAATGGCCGCGATGACCAGGGCGATCCAGGCGAACCAGTTGAGGCTGCGCGCTGAATCTTGCTCCTCCGCCTCGGCGGGGAGAGGTGAGTTCACCACAGCGGTGCGTGTCTCTGGCTTGACGGCGACGGCGGCGCCACCACGCGAGAGTGTCGCGGTGGCGCTCCGAGCAGCACCAGAGGCGCGTGCCGGACGGCGGGACTCGCTGACCTTGGGCGAGGCCGGAACGGTTCCCAGGGTCAGAGCCTCTTTCTCCTCCTCCGTCTGCTCCATGAACATGGTGGCGATGACGCGCAGGTAGTAGTACATACCCAGGACGCTGGCGAGGACACCGATGATCAACAGTTCAGGATGCCCACCCGCGAGCGCGGCGTAGAAGATGTAGTACTTACCAGCGAAGCCAGCCATGGGTGGGAAGCCCGCCAGGGCCAGCAGGAAGAAGGCCAGCAGACCAGCCACGACTGGGCGCCGATGCCAGAGACCGCGCAAATCGTTGGCGCTGCTACCCGCGTTATCCAGGCCTTCCAGGACCGAGATTGCGCCAAAGGCGCCCAGGTTCAGGAAGGTGTAGCAGGCCAGGTAGAAGAGCAGCGCGCTCATGCCGAGTGTGCCACCAACTACGATACCGATCAGCATATAGCCAGCGTGCGCGATACTGGAATAGGCCAGCAGGCGTTTGACGTTGGTCTGTACTACAGCCATGATATTGCCGCCAACCATGGTCAGGATGGCGATGGCCCAGATCACGGGTGCCCAGGTATCATGGAAGGGCAGTAAGACCAGTCCGAAGAGACGCCCAAAGGCGATCATGGCCGCGGCCTTGGTACCAACCGACATAAAGGCGGTCACTGGAGCGGGCGCGCCCTGGTAGACGTCGGGCGTCCAGGCCTGGAAGGGAATCGCCGAGACTTTGAAGGCGAATCCGACTGTGAGCAGGCCCAGGGCCACGATCAGAAGAATCGGAGCCTGTGCCGTGCCGTTGGCCGCACCATGCAGGTGCGCGGCAAAAGAGGCGATATCCAGGAAACGCGTGCTATTTGTCGCGCCATATGTCAGGGCCAGGCCATAGAGCAGGAAGGCCGAGGCGAAGGAGCTGAGCAGGAAGTACTTCATGCCCGACTCCAGGGAAGCGCGGCGGCGCTCGATGAAGCCCGAGAGAATATACAGGGCCAGCGAGAGCATCTCAATGCCCAGGAAGACTGTGAGCAGGCTGGTCGAAGCGGCCAGTAGCATCATGCCCACTGCAGCTAGTAGCATCAGCGTGTAATATTCGCCCTGGTGTACCAGTTGCAGGCGCTTGAGATACGGCGGCGAGAGCAGGATGCCCAGGCCAGCGGCGCTCAGGATAATCAGGTACGCCAGTTGTGTGCCCTGATCTGAGCCAACCATGCCATTGAAGGCTTCGCGCTGATCTCCGCCAAGTAAAAGTCCGATCGTGGTTCCGATAGCGCCAACCACACCCACAAATGCCAGGATTGGCAGAATGGTGTAGTTCTGTGGCCCGCTATGCTTGGTGCGCTCACCCTCATGCGGCAATACGGCATCAACCAGCATCACGATGAGAGCCATGCCCACCAGGACCACTAATGGCGCTATTCGCCACCAATCAGCGGCGGTGACAGTGAATGTAAACGTCATTGACCATACCTCGTGAGAGAGGAGCCGCCACGCGGGAGGCTCCCTCTACGCTCATTTGATGAACGCATTGCCTAGATTTTGCATCGTGTTCAACACCGGTTGGTGCAGCAGGAAGGTGAGCGGCGCAGGCTGCAAGCCGATGTAGAAGATCAACGCCAGGAGTGGCAGGATCGCCAGGAACTCGCCCATACGGATATCCGCCAGGCCGCCGCGGCGTGTGACCTGCGCCACTGGACCCAGGGCCGGGGCTGGACCCGTCATCACGCCCTGGAAGAAGCGCAGCATGTACCAGGCGGCAGGGACGACCACGGCGGTTCCCAGCACACCCAGAGTCACGTTACTGCGGAACGCGCCCAGCAGCGAGAGGAACTCGCCCGCGAAGCTGTTGAGCCCAGGCAGACCCAGCGACGAGAGGGCCGCGATCAGCAGCACTGTCGCCATGATTGGCACGCGTGTCGCGATGCCACCAAAGTCGGCGATATTGCGTGTCCCCACGCGCTCCTCGATGTAGCCCGCGATCAGGAAGAGGGCCGCGGTCGTAATACCGTGGTTGACCATCTGCAGGACCGAACCCTCGACGCCCTGCGCGTTAAAGGCGAACATGCCCAGCATCACCACGCCCAGGTGGCTGATACTGGAGTAGGCCAGGATGCGCTTGAGATCCGTCTGGACCAGGGCCAGGACCGCGCAGTAGAGAATACCGACGACGGCCAGAATGCTAAAGAGCGGGGCCAGCGCCTGCACTGCCAGCGGGAAGAGCGGAATGCAGATGCGCAGGAAGCCATAGGCGCCGGTCTTGGACATCGCGCCAGCCAGGATGGCCGTCACGGGCGCGGGCGACTCGCTATAGGTATCCGGCAGCCAGGAATGGAACGGCACAAAGGGAATCTTGACCGCGAAAGCAGCCGCGAAGGCCAGGAAGAGCCAGAGTTGTGTTGTGCTATCGAAATGGGCCGCGCAGGTGACCGCGCCCGTGTTGGGGTTGGTCAGACCGTTGGTCAGGGTGCCGATATCGAGCGTGAAGCCACAGCCTGCACCCGCCGTACGCGTGTAGAAGTAGCCCACGGCGATAATACCCGCCAGCATCAGCAGGCTACCCACGGAGGTATAGAGCACAAACTTGAACGCGGCATAAATGCGGCGCTCTCCGCCCCAGGTACCCACCAGGAAGTAGGCTGGAATCAGCATTAACTCCCAGAAGATATAGAAGAGGAAGAGGTTCGCCGAGAGAAAGACGCCCAGGATACCGCTTTGCAGGAGCAGCATAAAGGCCATGTAGTTCTTAAAGCGCTTCTGCTGGCGATAGGAGGCTGCCATACACACCAGCCCGAGCAGCGAGGTCAGTACGACCAGCAGCAGGCTGATGCCATCGACATCCAGGGTGTAGTTGATGCCAATCGAAGGAATCCAGGGCAGGCGCTCCTGGAAGCTCGAATGACTGAAATTGCTCACCGTAGCCTGCGAATACAGCAGGGCCAGGATGAACGAGAATATCACGTTGATCCCCGCGAAGGCTAGCGAAATCCAGCGAATAAGCGCCTGGTTCGCCTTCGGCAGGCAGAGCACAACGGCTCCTCCAATAAGCGGGAGGAAGATCAGTAACGAGAGAATGTACGATTGCATAACCTCTACCCCCTCACCGCGTAGTACAGAACGATCAGCAGCACGCCGAACAGGATCGCCAGCGCGTAGTTGCGCATATAGCCGGTTTGCAGGCGACGGATGCCACTGCTCGAACCGCGGAAGAGCGCGGTAATACCAGTATTGATGCCGCCCAGCAGGCTTCCATCGAGGAAGCGCGTGGCGAGACGACCCACGCCCTGAACGGGCTTGACGATGAGCCAGCCAAGGGCCTCGTCAACATAGTACTTATTGAAGAGCAGCTTGTAGACCGGGCTGGTGCTTTCTTTGTAGGCAAAGCCTTGCGCGTAACGAGCATGAGCCAGGAAGAAACCTACAAGCGCCGCCGCGATACTCAGGCCAGCCGAGACCCATTCGAGACCCAGTGAGATTTCAGGGGTCTGAACACCCGAGAAGACCGGAGCCAGGAAATTGCCCAGCGGCGACCAGTTAGGCAGACCGATCAGCGAGAAGGAGCCGAAGACACCACCGATGATCGAGAGGAAGGCCAGGATCGCCAGCGGCATCCACATGACAGCCGGAACCTCGTAGACCTGGTAGATGCTGGCGGGCGCGCCATGGCCGTGACCATGATTCGCGGGAGCCAGGTCTTCTTCCTCGTCATCCTCGTGCGCGGACTGAACCACCGCGCCGCCACGATACTCGCCATAGAAGACTGAGAAGAAGAGGCGGAACATATAGAAGGCAGTCAGGCCAGCCGTCAGAATTCCGATGCCCCACAGCACATAGTAGCCGGGGTTGGCGGTATGCACGGCCTGGGCGAAGATCCCACCCAGAATCTCATCCTTACTCCAGAAACCGGCCAGGGGTGGCAGACCACTGATGGCCCAGGTCGCGAAGAGGAAGGTCCAGAAGGTAATCTTCAAGCGGCTGCGCAGGCCACCCATGTTGCGCATATCCTGCTCGCCGCCCAGGGCGTGAATCACCGCGCCCGCGCCCAGGAAGAGCAGGGCCTTGAAGAAGGCATGCGTGACCAGGTGGAAGATGCCTGCTGAATAGTTGTAGACGCCCTCGGCCATAAACATATAGCCCAGCTGGCTAATGGTCGAGTAGGCCAGGACGCGCTTGATATCCAGCTGTACCAGGGCGATGGTCGCCGCGAAGAGCGCCGTCGCGCCACCGATACCCGCTACGACATTGAGCGCCACGGGCGCGATCTGGAAGAGCGGATGAGTGCGCGCGACCAGGTAGACACCAGCGGTTACCATCGTCGCGGCATGGATCAGGGCGCTGACAGGTGTCGGGCCTTCCATGGCGTCGGGCAACCACATGTAGAGCGGCAACTGCGCCGACTTGGCGGCACAAGCCACGAAGATCAGCAGCGTAATCGCCACTGCCGTCGCACTGCCAGTCGAGACTGCGTTGACGTTCGTGAAGACATCATGAAAGTTCAACGTGCCATAGTTCAGGAAGATCAGGAAGATGGCCAGCATCAGGCCGAAATCACCAATGACGTTGATGACGAAGGCCTTGCGTGCCGCAGCCACGGGGGCCGCGCGCTGGTACCAGAAACCGATCAACAGGAACGAGGCCAGGCCCACCAGGCCCCAGCCCATCAGCAGGAAGAGGAAGTTATCCGCGGTGACCAGCAACACCATCGAGAAAATAAAAAAGTTCAGATAGGCGAAGAAACGCCAGAACCCCGGATCATCCTCCATATACCCTGCCGAGTATATATGGATCAGTAGGCCCACGCCCGTCACGACCAGCAACATCGTCGCGGTCAGAGGATCGAGCAGCAGACCGAAGTCGACATTAAACGCGCCGCTACCAGTGCCCGATGTGATCCAGTGATAGACCACTGTATCATTGACACGACCGCCGGCAACATTGGCTGGCGTGCCGAGCATCGAGACAAAGTTGCTTAGCGCGAAGAGAAAGGCAAGGCCACACGCGCCCCAGCCCACAGTCAGGATCGCGGCGCGGGGCAAGACTTTGCCGACCAGCCCCAGCACGATAAAACCGAGCAGGGGTGGTAGCAGTACCCACAGACTAAGATTGATCATACTGCCCCCTCATTAGCCTCGCAACATATTCATCTCGTCAACATCAATGTTGTGGCGGGTGCGGAAGATGGAGACGATAATGGCAAGACCTACGACCACCTCGGCGGCGGCCACGGTCAGCACCAGGAAGACAAACATCTGTCCATCCGCGGAATCGAGAAATGTTGAAAAGGCCACAAGTGATAGGTTGACGGCATTGAGCATCAACTCAATAGACATAAAGATTACCAGCGGGTTGCGCCGGATAAGCACGCCAATCGCACCGATACCGAATAATATGGCGCTGACGATCAGATACGCTGAGAGTGGCGGCAATGTAGAAATTGCAGGCATGTTAGAAAAAGACCTCCATCCTCACGTTCAGCGAAGACCCTGAAAAACAGGGAAGAATAGCTTCATCTAGGCCCTCCGACCGAAGACCAGGGCACCCAGGATGGCGACCACGATCAACAGGCTGGTGACCTCAAAAGGGAAGAGGTAACCATGGAAGAGTGCCAGTCCAAAGGCTTCGACGTTGCCATGCGCGGCGACGGCATGACTATAGCTATCGCCAGCCTTGATCACCGTGCTGCTGCTACCAGAGATATTCTTGAAGATCAGGTAGCTCAGCGCGCCGACCAGGACTACGCCCAGCAAGCCGCCGACATAGCGTTGCCAGGGGATGCGATCCTCTCCCGTATCCTGCGCATCAGGTGTGAGCATGGTCACGACGAAGAGGAAAAGCACCATGATCGCGCCCGCGTAGATCAGGACCTGCACCACGGCGATAAACATCGCGCCCAATTGCAGATAGAACATCGCCAGGAAGAAGAGCGTCAGAATCAGGCTGAGCGCGCTATAGACGGCGTTCTTAAAGGCGATGACCCCGATAGCGGAGGCGGCGCTGGCGACTGCCAGCACGGCGAATGCGAGTATCGTAGGTGTCATAATAACGATTCCTTATTTTCCTAGCTGGCGGCGGTCCGCGTCCTGGTCAGGATTCTCGAACAGCACGGGGCGCTCAGTCTGGTAATTGCCCAGGCCGACCGCGGTCGCGCTGGCCTGTGAACCATCGAAGACATTGCTCTTCTGCGGTACAGGCTGCTCAGCCGAATCGGGTTCGGGCGCGGGATCGGCCCAGACCTCGTTCGAGCCAACGGTCGCGCTGCCCTTCGCCTCCAGAAGCTGCTCTTTATGATAGACCAGGTCTTCGGGATGGAACGAGGCCAGCTTGTATTCCTTCTCCAGGGTAATCGCGCCCGTGGGGCAGGCCGCCTGGCAATAGCCACAGAAGATACAGCGCAGCATATTGACGTCGAAGACGCGGGCATAGCGCTCACCTGGGGAGACACGCTCCTCCTCGGTGTTCTCTGCGGCCTCAATGTAGATGGCGTCAGCCGGGCAAGCTCCTGCGCAGAGATAGCAGCCCACACAGCGCTCCAACCCATTGTCATAGCGGTGCAGTACATGGCGACCACGGAAGCGCGGCGCCAGTTCTCGCTCCTCCTCGGGATAGGAGATGGTAGTAGGCTTCTTGCCCATATTTTTCAGGGTAGTACCCATACCCTTGAGAATTTCAAAAGACATATGAACTCCTTAAAGCTTTAAGGACGTATCGTTTGGGACCAATTTTTGCACTTTCAATACCTATCGACGTAAGATCAGCATTGTGCTTGCGACACAGATCGGGTAGTGCTTGTAAACGGCGCACCTACCCTCACTTGCTTCGTAATGCCCCCGCCCGGCAGGGAGAAAAAGGTAGGTGTGCCCTTCAGAAGCACGTCCTTTTTCTCCCTGCATGGGCGGGGTGCCTCCCTTCACTTGATACGTGTTGGACTAGCTACCCATCCCATGAATCTCGCTCCTGACGAACATACTCGTTAACATCAAGGTCTTGCCATATTTTCTGGCCCAGGCCTTCTAGCTCTAGAATGCTATGCTGAGGCTTAGCCATTGCCCGATGTTGTCGAATAATATTCGCCAGATCGGCCAGCAGTTGCAATTGTTCATCAACTGTCAATTGCTGAGTCTGTTCTAGAATCTGCTGATAAGTGTAGGTTGTCATGAGTATTATCCAATAAGAACCCCTAATGTAGGGACAGAGCTTGCTTGGCCTGCAAGTCCATACAAGCATGGACCCTACAATGCGTTAATATCTGGCATCATATCAAAGTTGCCTACACCTGTCATGCTACGCTTGAACTGCTGTTGGCTCTTGCTCGGAACTGGTGCTTTCGGTGACGGCTTTGGGTTCGTACTTGACCAGGCGGACCGAGGTGGGGAGCAGGACCTTGCCCTGTTTCTCCTCGAAGCGCGTGCCCTCGCTGAAGCCCTGACGACGAGCGACAAAGAACATGATCGCGATCACGACCAGGCCAGCCACGCCACTGATCGCCCAGTGCCAACCCAGCGCCACCACAAAGGCGGTGATGACTGCGTTGAGGACGGCCAGGGGCAGCAGCAACTGCCAGCCGAAGCGCATCAGGCGGTCATAACGGATACGTGGCAGGGTCGCGCGCAACCACATAAAGACGAACAGGAAGATGGCCACCTTGACGACGTAAATGATGATCGAAGCGCCAGGGAAGAGCGTCTCCAGGCCGAAGAGACTCCAGCCACCCAGGTAGAGCGTTGTCGCCACCGAGCTGACTGTGATCATGTTGATATACTCAGCCATCTGGTAGAGGCTCCAGCGCAGACCAGCGTATTCCGTCAGGTAGCCCGCGGTCAACTCCTGCTCGGCCTCGGGCAGGTCAAATGGCGCGCGATTAGTCTCGGCGATACCCGCGATGAGATAGATGACGAAGCCCAGGGGTTGCGCCAGGATGAACCAGGACATACCAGGGGCTCGCTGCATGTCGATAATGCCGACCATACTCAGGGTCTGAGACCACATGAGTACGCTGCCGAGGGCCAGGCTCAGACTGGTCTCATAAGAGACCATCTGTGCCGCGCTACGCAGCGCGCCCAGCATGGAGTAGCGGTTGCCGGAGGCCCAGCCACCGAGCACGATGCCGTAGACTGCCAGCGAAGAGATGGCCAGAATCCAGAGCAGGCCAATGTTGACATCGGCGATCAGGGGATCCCAAACATTGTGTACGCTGGTCTTGCCGCTCCAGTTGAGACCAACGGGTACCACGGCAAAGGCCGAGAGTGCCACGATGGTTGAGAGGATCGGTGCGATACCGTAGATAAACTTACGCGCCTGTCCCGGAACAAGTTGCTCTTTGAAAGCCATCTTGATGCCGTCGGCGAGCGGCTGCAAGAGACCGAAGGGGCCAACGCGGTTTGGTCCCAGGCGGCCCTGGATCTTCGCCAGCACGCGACGCTCGATGAGCGTCATGTAGGCAAAGACCGTGAGCAGGATCGCGATAACGATAGCGCTTTTGATAACCGCAGCGACGATCTCGTTGTTTAAGAAATCAAGCATGAGCTACCTCCTGCTCTAACGAGCGGACGCCCTGCATGCCCAGGTCTTCGTGGGCCAGGCCCGCGTAGAAGGGGTTGTGAGCGGCGATCTCGTCGAAGATATCGCGGGGGTGCATATAGTTCCAGTCGGCTCCCAGGGCCTGGGCGAGCTGAATCAGGATCTCCCAATCGGCCTTGGCGCCGGGCAGGGGTCGCAGGGCCTTGCGTACGAGCTGCACATGGTGGTCGAGGTTGGTCATGGTGCCGTCTTTCTCGGCGAAGGTCACAGCGGGCAGAACCACGTCGGCCTGCTGCGCGGTCTCGTTGAGGGCGACATCCTGTACCACCAGGAACTCAATGGACTGAGGCAGGGTCGCGCCATTCAGGTGGCGCAACGGATTGGCACCCATGACGAAGAGGGCCTTCAACTGCGAGCCAGTGAGCATCTCATTGTAGGTCATACCAACCTTCGTCGTCGCCTGGTAGCCAGGAAGCGCGTCGGGCAGCAGACCCATGTCGCGCGCGCCGAGTGAGTTAGCATCCTCGAAGAGGGGACCAACGCCAGCGCCCTCGCGGTCAATGTTCTTGGTGACAAAGGCCAGGGCTTGCAGATCGGCGGCCAGATCTTCGCAACCAGGATCGAGGGTCGCCATCTCATCGTACAGGATAACCGCGCCTTTCGTGGCGCTGCCAGCACTGACGATCTCCTGAGCCAGCTGGCGGAGCTGCGCCACGACCTCGGCACCAAAGGCGCTCTCAGCCTCGGCGATAACGCCCTTCTCGCGGCCAATCTTGCTCTTGATATCTTCGTAGCCGCTGGTCTGAACCTCACCCGCCTCCAGAACGTAGTTGAGCAGCAGCTTGGCCGCCTTGCCCGCGCCATTCTGAGGAACATTCACCTTGGCCGCCTTGTAAGGACTGTTGGTAAAGCGGTCTAGCTCGGTGGTCTCCGAGTTGATGATGCTGATTTTGGCTCCGGCCTTCATCGCCTTCTTGATGCGCAGATTGAGCACTGGCTGGCGCTCATAGGGATCGGAAGCGACCAGGACGATGTGTCCAGCCTTCTCCAGTCCGGCGATGCTGTTGGTCATCATCCAGGGCTTGCCAGTCAGGCGGTCGCGGGGGCCGAGGAAGAGTCCGTGATGATGATCGATGTTGGCTGTGCCCAGGACCTCGCGCAGCAGCTTCTGGAAGAGATAGGTCTCTTCGTTGGTGGTGCGGGTCGAGCCAATGCCGCCGATGGCCTGCGTGCCATGCTTGCTCGCGATCTCTTGTAGACGCTGAGCGACATAGGCGATGGCCTCGGGCCAGGAGGCGGGCGTAAGTGTACCATTGCGACGGATTAAGGGTGTGCGCAGGCGCTCGGGATTGTTCACATAGTCAAATTCCCAGCGACCACGGTTACACAGCCATCCATCATCGATGGCGTCGTTGTTGCGCGACATCAGGCGCGTCACGCGGTCGACACGCACATCGACGCGAGCGTTACAGCCGACGCTACAGTTATTACACACGCTGGGAACGCGTTTAAGCTCCCAGGGACGAGCCTTGAAGCGATAGCTTGTGGCCGTCAGCGCGCCGACTGGGCAGATCTCCACCGTGTTACCGGAGAAGTTTGAGTCAAAGGCATTGCCTGGAGCCGTGCCGACTTCCATCTTGTAGCCACGCGAGATCATAACCAGGCCGTTGTCCATCGAGATCTCACTGCTAAAACGCGTGCAACGCTGGCAGAGAATGCAGCGCTCGCGGTCGATGTTGATATCCTTGCTGATAGGCACAGGCTTGGGATAGTGGCGCTTGTTGAGATCGAAGCGCGTCCCGCCTGGGCCGTGGCGCAGGGTGAAGTCTTGCAGATCGCACTCGCCAGCCTTGTCGCAGATCGGGCAGTCTAGCGGGTGATTGATAAGCAGGAACTCCAGCGTACCCTGGCGTGCGTTCAGCACCTTCTCGGTCTTGGTATGCACTACCATACCCTCGCTCACAGGCGTGGTACACGCCGTCTGAGGGGGCTTGGGCATGTTCTCCACCTCGACGAAGCACATGCGGCAGGCACCCAGCGGCGGCATTTTGGGATGGTAGCAGTAGATCGGCACCTCAATACCAGCCTTCTGCGCGGCGGCCCACACCAGGGTACCTGGCGGAACCTCGACGGGAATGCCATCGATGGTGAGGTGTACGAGTTCGTCCTTTTTCTCTTCTGGCATAATTATTTCTACCTGACGGTTTGTATCATTCCTATGGATAATTAATTAGCGCCAGCGCTCAAGGTGGCGGCTTCGGCATTGATGGTTCTGTGCTTATGAGGTCCGCCAACCATGCAGTGGCCATGCGTTACATGGTACTCGAACTCCTCACGGAACATGCGCACGCCGCTGGTAATCAGGCTGGTCGCCGCGTCGCCCAAGGGGCAGAATGACTTACCACTGATATTGCCGCAAATGCTGGTGAGCAGGTCGATGTCTTTCATCTTGCCGTGCCCATGTTCCAGGCGCTCAAGAAGCTCGGTGAGCCAGTAAGTGCCTTCGCGGCAGGGCGTACACTTCCCGCAGGACTCATCGCGATAGAACTCGACCGCGCGCGCGATGGTGCCGACGATACAGGTCTCGTCATTAATAACGATCACGCCACCCGAGCCGAGCATCGAGCCAGCCGCCGCCACGGACTCATAGTCCATGGGGATGTCCAGCTTGTCGGGACCCAGGAAGAAGGTCGAGGAACCGCCGGGAATGACGGCCTTGACCTGGCGATCGTTGAGGATGCCACCACCATACTGCTCATCATAGAGAAGCGTGCGCAGAGGTACGCCCAGGGGCGCCTCGTAGTTACCGGGCTTCTTGACGTGTCCGCTCAAACCAAAGATACGTGTACCCTTGCTCTTCTCCGTGCCGAAGGAGGCGTAGTACTCGCCACCCTGCTCGATGATTGCGGGCACGGTGCAGAGTGTCTCGCAGTTATTGATAACTGTGGGACCGCCATAGAGGCCGACCACCGCCGGGAAGGGTGGCTTGAGGCGAGGATAGCCACGGCGACCCTCCAGCGACTCCATCAGCGCGCTCTCTTCGCCGCAGATGTAGGCGCCCGCGCCACGGTGAACGATCACGTCTATACTATAGTCACTGCCCAGGATGTTGCTGCCGATCAGACCCGCTTCATAGGCCTCGTCAACGGCGCGCTGGACCTGGTCTGCCGCGTAGGGCAGTTCGCCACGAATGTAGATGAAGGCCGTTTTGACACGACAGGCATAGCTGGTGATAAGCACGCCCTCGACCAGCAGGTGTGGGTTGCGCTCCATCAACATGCGATCCTTGAAGGTGCCAGGCTCGCTCTCGTCCGAGTTGCAGCAGAGGTAGCGTGGCTTATCGTTTTTGGCCAGGAAGCTCCACTTCATGCCCGTGGGGAAGCCCGCGCCACCGCGTCCGCGCAGACCAGACTTCTTGATCTCTTCTACGATCTGGTCTGGCTCGCTCTTCAGGGCCTTGGCCAGGGCCTCGTAGCCTCCGTTCTGGCGATAGACCTCAAGCGTGTCGATTCCCGGCACATCGATATATTTTGTAAGAAACTTGGCTGTTTCTGGCATTGCACATTTCCTCGTAACTGGTGCCTTTACCGGGAGATACCGGACTTGGACTCGTTGACCTGTTTGCTCTGTTTCAGTTCGCGCTCAAGGTCGTCAATGAGGGCATCGGCCTTCTCAAGGGTGACGTTCTCGACGAACTGCCCATTGACCTGAATGACAGGAGCGTAGCCGCAGGTCGCGAGGCACTCGACGCCCTGGAGGGTAAAGTTGCCGTCTGGGGTGGTCTCGCCGCGCTTGATGCCCAGGCGCTGCTCCAGGTGTTCCATCACGCTATCGCAGTTGCGCAGATAACAGGAGATGCTGGTGCAGACCTTCACGATCTTCTTGCCCGGTGCCTGCTTATGGTACATGGTGTAGAAGGTCGCGACGCTCTCCACGTCGTCGATCGTCATACCCACGGCCTCGGCCACAGCCTCCAGGCCCGCACGCGTGATATAGCCCTCTTCTTCTTGCGCGATATAGAGCGAGGGCATAACCGCTGAACGCGCGGCAGGATAACGCTTGGCCAGCTCGCGCATGCGCTCTTTAGCCTTCTCTGAAATCATCTATCAACCTCTCCAAGCACGATATCAATGCTACCAATGGCGGCGACAACGTCCGAAAGGAAGGTCCCCTCGACCATGCGCGGGAGCACCTGCAAGTTGGCGAAGGATGCGCCACGCACATGCATGCGATAGGGTTTGGGGCCGCCATCGCTGACCATATAGAACCCTAGCTCGCCCTTGGGGGCCTCGGTGCGCACAAAGACCTCGCCTTGGGGTGGACGATAGCCCTCGGTGAAGAGCTTGAAGTGGTGGATCAGGGCCTCCATGCTACCGGTGATCTGCCACTTGGGTGGCGGTGTGACTTTTTTGTTCTGGACGCGGTAGGGACCTGTGGGCAGACCTTCTAGCGCCTGCTCAATGATCTTGCGGCTCTCTTCCATTTCCAGCATGCGCACCATGTAGCGATCGTAAACATCGCCCGTGGAGCCGACTGGAATGTCGAAGTCAAACTTCTCGTAGCCGCTGTAGGGGAAGACCTTGCGGATATCCCAGACCACGCCACTACCGCGCAGAGTCGGACCCGAGGCGCCATAGGCCAGGGCATCCTCCTGTGTCAGGATGCCGATATTGCGCGTGCGCTCCAGCCAGAGCTGATTATTGCTGAGCAGGTCATGATACTCTTGCAGGCGTGCCGGGAAGGCCTTCAGGAATTCGCGTACCTTCGCCTCGAAGCCTTTGGGTAGCTCGGCCTGTAGACCACCGGGGCAGATGTAGCTAGTCATCATACGCACGCCTGAGATCAGCTCGAAGATATCGAGGATCATCTCGCGCTCACGGAAACAGTAGAGGAAGACGCTCTGCGCGCCCAGGTCAAGCGCCGAGGTTCCTAGCCAGACCAGGTGGCTCGCGATACGCTGAAGCTCAGCAAGGATGACGCGTGTGTACTTAATCTTATCGTTGATCTCGTCATCGATGCCCAGGAGACGCTCCACCGCCAGGCTATAGCCCAGGTTATTATTGAGCGGCGCGAGGTAATCCATGCGGTCCGTCAGAACCAGGGCCTGGTGGTAGGACTTGACCTCGGCGGTCTTCTCAATGCCGGTATGGAGAAAGCCGATATCAGGTACGGCTTTAATAACGGTCTCACCCTCGATGGTCAGAACGAGGCGCAATACGCCATGCGTACTGGGGTGCTGAGGCCCCATGTTGATGGTCATCGTATCGTTACGCTGGCCATCTTCGAGGAGCTGCCCCTCATCAAGGGTATAGGAGTACCCGGCTAGCGGTGTACTCGTCTTCTCTTTTTGCTGCATAAGCTGTCCTCTTTAGTGCCTCTCCGAAAACCTGAGCGCGTGAGCGCTAGCCGCGAGAGCGGTGTTGGTTTTCGTCTAAGGTCATGGAGCTGATCTAGGCCTCTTCTGTTGTTGGCAATGTGCCTGGCTCTTGACCAGGATTGACCTGAGTGCGGCCCTCATTAAACTGACGACCCTCGGAAGAGCGCAGCGACTGCTGATAGTAATCGCCAACGCCGGGATCGACATTATAAGGAACCTGTCCACCCCAGTGAGGCTCGGGAAGCTCGAAGCCCGAGATGGGATAATCTTTGCGCAGAGGATGAGTGGTCCAGTCCTCAGGCATCATAATACGGCGCAGGTCGGGATGGCCCGCGAAGGTAATCCCAAACAGGTCGTAGACCTCGCGCTCATACCAGTTCGCGCCAGCCCAGACGCTCGTAATACTGGGAACCTCTGGATGGGCCTCGCGTCGCTGACCCACACGCACCTTGAGACGGATAAAACACTGATGTTCAATGGAGAGAAGCTGGTAGACGACATCGAAGCGTGGTGTGCGCTCTGGCCAATCAACCGCTGTTACCGTCTCAAGAAAATTGTACTGGAGCTGTGCCTTCAGGAACTGACAGACCTCGACCAGGGAGCCTGGGTCGAGGATGATTGTCTGCTCGTCACGGTGTTCAACGGTTTCGAGCACGGCCTGCGGAAACTTCTCCCGCACAACGTCCACTGTCGAAGCTGCTGTTATGACCATAAAATAACTTCCTAAAAAAGTAACCGAACACTGAATGGGACTTTAACCAGTTAATATGGCAAGTTGTAAGTGCAATCATTACCAAAGCAATTAGTTAAAGATCATCAACATAGGCCGCAGGTCGTAGGGGAACGTAGAGCTAAAAGCCAGGTCCATGGCGACACGAGTCGCGCTTTACACCTGCGGCGTCAGGGCAAGGAAACGATACTGGAAATAACCGCCCTTGCGCACAAAGAGGGCTAACCAGAAACTGGTTGGCCCCCACTTTTCGCTTGTGTTTCGTTTCTTCTGTATGAACTTCCTCTCGAAAACCTGAGCGCGAAGTGCTAGCCACGATAGTGGCGCCGCATCCCCGAATGGGGATTGGTTTTCGTATTAAGAAGAACGTGCCGCTGCTACCTTCTCTCAGGCAGGCAATCAAGATTGGTATATCGTGTAGGGTCCATGCTTGCATGGACTAAAAGAAGCTGACCCTACAGATCCATACTCGTGCTTGAAGGACCGACGAGCTTGAGGCCGCTATCCTTCAAAGGATCGGGTGGATTGGGAATGCCCTCACGAATCTTGCGCTGCAACTCATTGAAGCCGAACAACAGCATATCGGGAGTAGGGGGGCAACCTGGGATAAAGACATCGACTGGGACGATCTTATCTACTCCCTGTACAATGGCGTAATTGTTGAAAACGCCACCGCAGGAGGCGCAGGCTCCCATTGAGATGACCCACTTTGGTTCTGGCATCTGGTCATAAATCTGGCGCAACACAGGGGCCATTTTGACCGAGCAGCGTCCAGCAACGATCATCAGATCGGCCTGGCGTGGTGAGGCGCGATAGACCTCGGCTCCAAACCGCGCAAGGTCGAAGCGACTGGCGCTGGTCGACATCATCTCAATGGCGCAGCAGGCCAGGCCGAAGAGCGCGGGCCAGAGCGAGGAGCTACGGCTCCAATCCAGGATCTTGCTCACCTGCGTGGTTAGTACGCCAAAGCTACCATCCTTCTGATGCATTGGTAGCTCGCGTGGTGTCTGCGTGTTGGAGTAGGTCTGTACCGGCTCCCAGGGATTGGTTATTCCCATGAAAAAGCTCCCTTCCGCCAAACATAGACATAGCCCACCATCAGAATCGCCAGGAAGACGAGCAGTTCAATGAGTCCGAAAAGCTGTAGCTGGTGGAGCAGGACTGCGAGGGGATAGAACGACACAATTTCGATGTCAAACACAATAAAGAGCATACCAGTCAACAGATATTTGACTGGGAAGCGTTTCTTGGGCGGCTCAATTTCTTGAATACCGCATTCATAGGGCGCGAGCTTCTCCGGCGAGGGTTTGCGTGGCCCAAGCACGTTGGTCACCACCATAACCAGAATACCAAAGAGGATCGCAAGCGTTACTAAGATAAAAATGGGGAGTGCTGATCCCATATGCGGAACCTTCAATTTCTAATAGCTGCACTAATTGCATGAAAAAAATGCATCGACTAGTGTCAAAAATACACTTCCTCAGCATCTATTGTAGTACAGTCTTACAGGTGTGTCAAATAAGCCCACACCAGCGTACGCGGCTACAGGCCCGCTACTGGCGTACGCGGCTACTTCTTATTCCAGCGCATAGCACCATTTCCCCCGAGGCTACTTCTTATTCCAGCGCATAGCACCATTTCCCCCGAGGCTACTTCTTATTCCAGCGTATAGCACTATTCCCCCGAGTAAGAAGATGAATGTACAGGTCCGAGGCCAGAGGCCTCGGACCTGTACATTCATCTTCTTACCCCTTGAGCGCCGTAGGCGCGAAAGGGATGTCTACTTCCACGCGCCTAAACATGATAAAATATATCAAATGAACCTCTGGGCCAACATCGAAAGCAACGACGCGAATAAGGACGTATGGACGCAGATAAGCGGGAATGGCCCGCGCAAACGCGCGCGCAGGCCAAATGAACGAGAGATCCTGGCGACGCTGCGCCACTGGCTGCTGCATGACTATGTAGCGGCATATTGTCGCGCCCTTGCCGCCACGCGCATCTTCCGGCGCTGCTACTGGGTCGATGCCCTGGGGCTTAATGCGCGCGAGCAGACACTTGTGCCAATGCCTGAACACGCTGAGAATGGCAATGGTGCGAAGAAGCGGCGCAAAAAAGAGCCGGATGTGTTCATGCTGCCACAGGCCCTGCTCCCCATCTCGCTTCTAGCGCGCGAACTTGTTCAGGAGCAGCCACCCTTCTCGCTTTATGGCCTGCTGCTAAGCGGTTCCAGGCAGAATGCCCATACAACGCAAGAGAAGCTGCCCCAGGATGGTGGTGTCCTGCGCAGCAACTGGCTGGATGGTGGCGCTGCTCTGCTGCGTGAGCTTGAGCCTTCGCCAGCCATATTTCTGCTTAATCCCTTTACGCCTTCGCTCTTTAGCAATGAAGATTTACTCAAGATCTACCAGCGTACCGCCCCCACGGAACTCCTCCTCTGGCTTCCGCATCAAGCGATTGATGCCTGTCTCCAGGCCGCGCGAAGTGACGAACAGGTGGGACTTAAGCTGACAAATCTGTTGCGCACCGACCGCTGGAAGACCCTCCCCAGTGCCGAAGCTGAGCGTGTGCAGGCCATAGATGGTTTTCTTAAGTTGTTTATACTGAGCATGAAGCGCTACTTTAGCCTGCCCATCCAACGACTCGCATTACCGGTCCAGGTGGGGCCAGCCTGGATGGAATATGTCCCCTCGACCCTGCTCTTTGCGACCAGGCGCCAGGACAGTTTTCAACATATGAATGAGGCGCTTTGTGACTACCGGCGGCGTCTTTATGCCCTGATCCATGATGGGGTGCTTGCCGAGGAGTGGTTTCTCGTCCAGGAGCAGGAGCGGCATGCAGCCTCCCTGGAGCAGTTAACGCAGCGCATCATCCAGTTGGGGCGAGGACAGCGCGTGCGCCGCTGGCCCGATCTACGCCAGCAGGCCATGCTCGAATACTTTGGCCAGTTTACGCTCAACGACTATGACGGCGTCATGCAGTACCTGCTACAGAGTGGCGAGGTACGCTGCGAATGGCGGCGCACACACTCCACCAGCGAAGACCCTGTTTCGCCTGGTAACGACGACTTACTCATCTGGCGCTAGTAACTCTTACAAGTAAAAGGAACATGATCCAGCCCAGCCCCTGCTACATACTTTTACACGAAAAGAAGGCATCACCAGGGGGAAACGCAGGACATGGGGAGACCCCGCGTTTTAGTGACACCTCCTATTATAAATTTACGTTTTGCGCAGGTAATTAGTCGCATGATTTCGAGAGAAAAAGTGTTGTTTTTGAGCATAGATCTATACAGTAAGTATATGGGGAAGAGCGTGTATGAAGAAACAAGATGTGTCATCGCGCAATGGACTCAATGAGTTAAACGGATCCGAATGGGTCTACTTTACTCGTAGCATCCTGACGACCTCATACCCCTCAGAATATAGCCATCACCTACGCAAGGCCCACGGCGCGAACAAGCCCCCACAGCTCATGCGCCAGTTGATAGAGTTCTTTACCAAGCCAGGCGCACGTGTCCTCGACCCCTTCGCGGGCGTCGGCGGAACGCTTATAGGTGCCTCAATCTGTGCCAAACCCCGCGAGGCCCTGGGGATCGAGATTAATTCGCAATGGGTAGAGATCTACCAGCGTGTATTGGAAGAGAACCAGGACCAGTTGCTGCCCCAGCCTATGCTGCATGGCGACTGCCTGACGCTCATGCGCGAGATGGAGAGCGCCAGCTTTGACTTTATCGCCACCGATCCCCCCTACAATATTCACATGACCCAGACCATGTCGGGCAAGCGCAAGGCGAACCAGCACGCCAGCCGGCGCACCACCTACGATATGCGCTCAGATGATCCCGCCGACCTTGCCAACCTGACCAGCTATGAGACTTACTTAGAGGCCATGGAGCATATCTTTCAAGAGTGTGCCCGCCTCCTGAAGCCCAGGAAATACATGGTCATCATCGTGCGCGACGCCTACCAGCATGGTGAGTACATCTTTACCCACGTCGACCTGGCGCGCCGTGCTCGCCTCCACGGTCTGATCCCCAAAGGCGAGATCATCTGGTACCAGACCGGAACACGCCTGCGTCCCTACGGCTACCCCTTCGCCTACATCCCCAACATCGCCCACCAGTACATCGTCATCCTACAAAAACAGTAACATATGGTAAGGGTATGTGATGACACTGGGTTGGCTCCACCAACCCAGTATCATCACATACCCTTACCATATAAATAACTATGTGGCGTTTTTAACTCTTGAGCGACATATGCAGTGAAATCGCTAGCGAGAAGAACTACAGTAGGACGGAACCATGCAACAACATTTGTCGTCAGCCGGGGATGACGCCTTCGCGGCTGAACTCTACCAGCGCTACGCTCAGGAGATCTTTGCCTACTTGCGCATGCATACACCGACGCGTGAGGATGCCGAGGACCTGCTCATTGATGTCTTCCTGGCGGCGCTTGAACAGAAAAACTTTCAGAATGTGCTCATAGAGAGACAGCGAGCCTACCTGTGGCGGGTGGCGCAGAACAAGACGGTCGATCTGCATCGTCGTCTGAAGCGCCGCCAGGTATCGCCCATAGAACAGGTCGCGGACGCGCTCTACTTCGATGAAGATCAGGAGCCGGAACAACACGCCATGCGCACAGAGCGCCATGCGCTGCTGCGTACACATGTACAGGGATTACCGGAGCTCCAGCGGAAGCTCCTCTACCTTCGCTTTGTCAATGGATTGCGTAGCGCGGAGATCGCGCACATCCTCGACAAACGCGAGGGGACAGTACGCATGCTGCTCTCGCGCACCCTCAATACCCTCCGCTCCATCTACGAGAAGCACAAATGAGAAGTACTAAAAGGGATAGGCACTATGGCTACATCGAACGAACATTTCAACGCTAAAGACATAGATACGCAGATCGAGCAAGCGCTGGCGCAGGCTCGACCAAATGAACCCAACATGCAACTGGTGGCTGATCTACAACGGCTCCACCAGGCGGATGCCCAGGCTGATGCGCAATCGCTCAACTACGCCTGGCAGCATATTCGCGCGCGCAATCGCTCGCAGCGCTCTCTGAATAACGAGGGGAAGATCATCCCCATGCATATGCCTTCATCGCGCACGCCTGGCCAAACGCAAGGCGGACCACGCCAGCAGCGCTTTGCCTCCACCCGGCGAGCTTTCACACTCATTGCCGCTGTTCTGGTGGCGGCCCTGGTCGTGGGCAGCCTGCTCACTGTCCTCTACCGGGCGCGCTCAGCCCAGGGAGGAAACGTTACTTTACCCCACTCTACGGTGATACCTAAAGCAACGATGACATTGCCTGCCAAGGTTAAACCAGGCCAGGTTGCTTATACCTATAAAGTGAAAGACAGTATTATCATGGGTTTGCAGTGGTCACCGGATGGCAAGCATATCGTCATGGTAGGGAATGACATACACATCTTGGATGTCACGAATGGGCAAAAAGAGGTTACCTATTACCCTACTGGCAAATATAGCCCTATTCAAAACGTGGCCTGGGCACCCGATGGCAGTCAGCGCCTCGCGATAGCCGCCGATACAGTACAGATCATAGACGCAAATACCGGCAAGGTCCTGGTCACTGGTCCAAAGCAATCGACGACCAACACCGGAAATACGCTTACGAGCGTATTGACGCCCCTGACTCCACATAGTGGTAGTGGTGGTACCGTCATAACGAGCTTGACCTGGTCACCAGATGGGAGGTATATTGCCACTAATCTGGGCCACCTGATCAATAACTCTCGTGATCCGCAGGATCATCCAATTCTCATCTGGGATAGCCATACCGGGGAAGTAGTTAAGAGGCTGTTTGGCCATACTGACGATCCCTATCGCGTGTTGTGGTCGCCAGATGGCAAATACCTGGCCTCCTTCTCACAAAATTGGGATGAAACTGTTCGTGTCTGGGATGCAAAGACAGGTAGTCTCATTAATACCGTTCAAGCGAAAGGCTATGGGTCAATGGGTGGGATAGCGTGGTCACCGGATAGCCAGTATCTGGCCGTGAGTATGGATGTCCAGGTTGGGAGCAATACCTTTGGGGAGATCAATACTAAGCCACAGATTCAGGTCTGGCAGGCATTAACAGGCACGCCTATCGTGACACGCTCACCAAATGCTGGTGTGCAGGATCTAGCCTGGTCGCATGATGGCAAACGTATTGCCATGGTTGAGAATGAGATACAGACAATCGCGAGTGGGCCGAATGAAGGCAATCAGATAGGGGTGGAGAAAGTGGAGATCTGGGACCCTATGAACGGGAAGACGCTCTTCACCTACCAGGAAAAAAACGTGCAAAACGATACACAAATGAGGGGGGTTACCTGGTCGCCCGATGATACTCTCATTGCCACAGCAAGTATGAATACTTTTACAATAGGCAAGAAAACAAACAATGTCACAGTTGATGTGAAGATCTGGGGTGCTCCCACTAAATAAAAGAGTGTCTTCAAGAGAAGAAGCAGAGAGGTGGTTGCTTAGCGACCACCTCTCTGCTTCTTCTCTTGAAGACGACTGCCCAAAACAAGAGTTTTGCCGGGAAAAGCTGTGCTTAGATGGTGTGCAGGCTCACGCGGTACCGCTACCCTACCAATAAGATTGCCTGGCGAGTATAATTATTGGAAACATTACGGTAATAGATAGGATGAAAGAAGTCCCCCAGAAAAAGAGAGTAACGCTATGCCACGGAAGACACGAGAGAACAACGAGTACAGTGACCAATTTCAGCGACGTGAAGTGATAGAAGAGACACACATCCCCATGCAAGAAGAGACACACGGAATCGACGAAGTCCTAAACGAGCGCAACCATATCGCCGTCCTATCCTCACTTGAGTACGGCGAGCGCTTCCATGCCGCCGGCAAGCGTGATGTTGAGCTATACATCCGCACCTACAATACGATGCTGCGTAGCTCCGGCGAGGTTAATCTGAAGGCCCTGGTGCAGGCGCACTACAACATTGATTCGATCCTGCACCCCGATGCGCGCGTGCCACAGCCCGATATGTCGGCGTTCATCTATAGTGTGCTGCGCCTGCCAATTTCTATCCTGCACTGTAACCTGGTGTTGCTGGGGCAGTCCGAGGATGTCTTTGTGCAGCATAACTTCCCGGTCAATAGCTGGCAGGCCGTGACGGCCTCGGCCAGGCGCCGCAAGTGGTTCTATGATGGCAAGGAGACCCTGGCGGCCTACGTCGCCAGCGTCAGTGACACCGATGATATCGTGCCTGTGCTGGTGGCCTTCCAGATCGAATGGAACAAGATGTATTACTTGATCAACGAGGACCCGACGACGATCAAGCTGCTGGAGACACGCATGGATCGTAGCTCGCCCGTCTTCGCAGAGATCAGTAAGGTGCTACGCGAGCGCCTGCATATCGCGCCCGACGACTGGAATCGCTTGGAGGTCATCTGGGGCGATCAACTGTGGGAGACCCTGCTGAGTATGGGTCAGCAGCGCAAGAACTTCCGCCTGCGCATGCTGGGTGGCTCGCATGTAGGTTACGTCCGCGCCACGCGCCAGTGGTGGAATCCGGTCAAAGATGTGCTGGAGAGCTTGAACGTGCAGAATCGCCCAATCTACTTCGTCTCCAGCAATACCCATAGCATGGTGAACGTCCTCTCCGGCTCCCTGCTCAATCGCGAGGAGGAGCTAACGCGCTTTGCCCTCAAAGGCAACGATCCCTACCTGAACGCGGAATGCCGCAAGTTGCAGGAGGGCGAGGTTCCGGGCAACTGGCATAACTTCCTCTACTTCGCAGGCCGCGAGTGGGTCAATACGCCCGCGGGTCAAGAGTTCCTGAGCCAGCGCGAGGAGGAGGAGCGAGCGCGAGGCATCTATCGCGTGGATGCGCGCCATGGGGTAGAGATCGATGCCCAGATCTTCGACCTCTCCAAGCTACATCCAGGCGAGATCGACCCGCGCTGTCGTATGCCACACCTCGACTACCTGGCCCAGAGCCAGGCCTTGATCCTGAATATCGACTATCCCCTGGGCATGGCAGCCTATCGGATGATGCGCGAGATCATGGAGAACCTGGCGCAGCTACGCGGCATTTATATCCTGGGCAAGGCTGCGACGCTCAATGGCAGCATTGGCGATGTCATGATTTCTAACGTTGTGCTGGACGAGCATAGCCAGAACACGTACTGGCTCGACAACTGCTTTACGGCGCATGATGTCCAGCCCTACCTGATCTATGGCTCCGTGCTGGATAACCAGAAGGCCATTTCGGCCAAGGGTACGTACCTGCAGAACCGTCAGTACCTGGACTTCTACTATCGCGCCAACTACACCGTTGTCGAGATGGAGAGTGGCCCCTACCTCAACGCGGTCTATGAAGACCAGTACCTCACGCGCTACCCGGTAGGCGAGAATATCAACTTCGCGCGCCTCCCCTACGAAGTGGGCCTGCTACACTACGCCTCAGATACGCCCTACACGCGAGGTAAGAACCTGGGCGCGGGCAGTCTCTCCTACTTTGGTATGGACTCGACCTACGCCACTACCATTGCCATTACCAAGCGTATCCTTGAGCACGAGGTCGCGTACCTGAAGCGGCAGAAGATGCCGCGCCCCCTGCCCCACCAGGTCGTCTCACTTGAGGCCACCGAAGAAGGAAGCAAGGTATCCTAAAGCATAAAAAAGAAGTACGGCTAGGCCGTACTTCTTTTTTATGCTTTATTTGTGTTTAGGAGATGCTGAGACTGAGTTTGAGTGCGTAGTCGACGCGCTGCATCTCTTCATAGGTGATGACGCCTCTGCGGCGTAAGAGACGTGATTTCTCAATCGTCATCAGTTGTTCGCATTTGACATCCGTGTAATCGGTCAGCCCATTTTCTGCATTGGGGGAGATACGCACATGCAATGGCAGTTCGCGTTCCGTGCGACTCATGGAGGCGACGATAGTAAGCGGATAATTTCTTGAGCCGTTACCACGGTCGTTCTGGATAATTAAAGCCGGGCGTGTGCCCTGTTGTTCGGCTCCACGTCCGGGCGACCAGTTAACATCCCATATTTCGCCTCGGCGAGGTTGTGGGTAATCTACTTGCTGCACATCATACGTTCTGGGGCTGGCCCGGACATGCCTGGCCTCTTCGCTCATGCAACCATACCTTCATGCCCGGCCTCAAAAAAGAACTGGGCGTCTTCTAGCGTTTCTGGAAGGGAACCAAGATAAGCGTAGGCTTCGTCGAGGGAGTAATTAAGTGAGGAAGATAATTCGCGTTCGCGCTTCTGAATAATGGCTGATTTGAGTTGCTGATAATTATCCTGGCGCATGAGTTCCATGATAGTCTCCACTACATCTCCTAGTGAGGAGTCTAGTTCAACTGCAAGGGCTTTGAGCTCCTTGTGCTGTGTTGAGGGGATTTGAATGGATTTGCGAACGAGGTTCTCATGACGGTAAAAGTCGGTATGCGCAATAGCCATGAAGATGCCTCCTGGTCTGTACACGACGTCTTACTCTCTCTATTGTACTTGTCGCCTAAGCAAAAGTCAATAAATCTGGATCTGGTTTGCTGAGAAAAATAAGAAATTCTAATAATTGGGATTTGTAGTTTTGCGGTATTTTCGTAAAGCTTCTAGAGCTTTCTTGCTTTACTTTATCGGCATGCCAACATAAATCTGTACCTGCTTGCTTCCTTAAAAAACAGCTCCGTCTACTAATGCGCCTATAAGCATGTTCGCTTTTATTTATAAAGTCATGTATAGAAAGCCTTTGAAGTGACGCTACGATAGCTAGTCGAGTGGTTCTAGAAAAACAGTAAGCGGAGCTGGACAAATTTCCTATACAACTTGAAGATGAGGTTGCTCGTATGAATCACGAGGTTTATTTGTTAGCGGAAGGAATTATTTTATGACGGATCCCAGGTTAGAGAAAGGTCTACGCCGATGGCGAACTCTGCTACGAGAGCAGCCACTTTCTCATCTAATGAATAAGGTATGTGGTGGTGCCCTGGCAGAACCAGGGCACCACCACATACCTTACAATACATCTGAACGCTTCTATGGGGACTATGCGCAGTTGGCCTCTTCCTCTGGCAATTTAGCGTAGATTACCAGCTGGCCTGCCAGCGCGATTTTCTGCCACTTTTTGTCCATCGCTAACCCCTTCAGCTTCTCCCCAACTTCTGGTGTGTTTGTGGCGTGTTGTGTGAGGGTTTCGTCAACGCGGTCGAGTGTTGGGACATAGATAAAAAAGTCCTGTAGAACGTCCTGCTGCATATGCGTGTCCTTCCTTCTTGTGTTGACTTCACCTCATGACCCCCTTGCGCTCCTTGCAAGCGTTCCTTCGCCAATGAAGGTAAGACATGTCGATAAGGTAGACGAGAAAAATAGCTGCCAGTTAAAAAAATCAGCGTTTGATAAGACCAAAAAGAAAATCAAGGTTTTCCTCTCTATACAACTAGACGTTGGAACCTTGATTTTGTGACATATGAGTTTATTAATTGCGACGGGTAGTATAGTACTACCTGTCGCAATTAATCTGATTATTTCCAGGGGAGGGGGGACCAGCGATTGCTCTGGGCAAAGCCAAAGCCTTCGTCGGTAACGGTACCTTCATAGCCGGCAGGGATCTCCTCGAAATAGGCGGCGAGCTTGCGAGGGAAGATTGCCAGGTCGAAGGCCCAGGGGTCGCCTGCCTCCTCAACGATGGAGCGCCAGGAGCGGTTTTCCTGCCACTCCTCTGTGAAGTAGACGCCCAGTTCGGGAAAATTGTTGGCCAGGACGCGCAGGATGTGCCAGATGCCGGCCCCGATCTCTGGTTTATAGGTCGCGCCTGTCTCTGTAAGCAGGGCTTCGTCTTCAAATTGCAGATTGATGCCAATCCAGGGCTGTGGCTCTTCATCCAGGGTTGGCGTACCAATATTTGGATAGAGCGAGACATCAATACCAGAACAAGTAATGGGTTCGCCTTGCGCAGGCCGGAGAGTAAAGGTAGCGGGATAGATGTCGCCAAAGCTTTCCTCTTCGCTCTCGGGCCATGTGATCTCGTCCAGCCATGCCAGGACGCCCTGGTCGTCGCAGCCCAACTCTTTCAGCGTGTCCTGGTAGCGGGTCAGGAGTTCTGCGAAGTCTTCTTGATCTTCATAGGTTGCATAGGTTTGAATTTGCGCGTAAGTTGCCATATCGTTAATCCTTCATGGATAGAAGCTGGTTTACTTATTGTTTTGTGGGAAGTTTCCCTTTATTCTATCAATAAATCGCTTAATATGCTATCTGTAAGTCGTAACCCTGGGCTTTCCAGCTCTTGCCTTGGCTCAGGGGTAAGGGGGTGTGAAAGGATGTCACTTATGCAAGAGGAGACCATCACGCTGTATCGTCCTACTGGCTCAGAGGAGTTGGCCTTGATTGCGGAGAGCCTGTATACCGCCTTTCCGCCGCGCCTCTTCTGGCAACCTATCTTCTATCCTGTGCTCTTTGAGGAATATGCTGTCCAGATTGCTCGTGATTGGAACGCCCGCGATGGCAATTCAGGGTATGTGACGCGTTTCCAGGTGCGCAAGGCCTTTCTCGATCGCTATGAGGTGCAAAAAGTGGGTAGCGCGATTCACCAGGAGTACTGGATTCCGGCTGAGGAACTGAATGGGTTCAACCGTAATATTGTTGGCCCCATCGAGGTCATCGCGGAGTATCATTCATAGAGCCAGTACCCCTGGCGAAGTTGTTAATCCCAGGTTGCTCCTAGCTTTGCCAGGCGATCGCGGTATTCGATGCGGTCGAGCCAGGCCTGGGGCCAGGCTTCGAGGCCCAGGTGGGAGCCCGCGAAGGCTCCGGTGAGGCAGGCGATGGAGTCGGAGTCGCCACTGGTGGTCGCGGCACGCTGGATGGCCTTAATAGGCTCTTCGGGATAGAGCAGGAAGCAGAGCAGGCCAGTGGCGAATGCCTCTTCGGCGATCCAGCCTGCGCCCGTCTGCAAGCAGGGATCACTCTGGCGGTCTGGCTGCTTCAGTGCGACATCGAGCCGCTCAAGTACCTGCAGGCATTCATCCCAGCCACGCTCGATAAACTCCTGTGGCGTATTGCTGAGCGAGATCTGCCAGAGCGGCCCCAGCCAGAGCTGATGGTAGACGCTGCGCTGGCTCAAGGCATAATCCCGCAGGCGCTCGACGAGTCCCTCGGGTTCGCCGCCTGACACAAGGTCGGCGATGCACCAGGCCGTCAGATCGGAGGCCGCGAGCGCGGTCGGATGACCATGGGTGAGCGCGGCCTGGAACTGAGCGATGGCGGCACGCGTCTCAGGCGTCGCCTCGTCTTGCTCGGTGCGTAGGAGTCCCACTGGTGCTACACGCATATTAGCGCCACAGCCCTTGGAACTGATGACAGTGGCATTCTGCCAGGGAAGGTTACGCGCCAGCCCCTCGCAGGCCTGGAGGCAGGTATTGCCGGGCGCGCGATTATTATCTGGGCTGCGATCCCAGGCGATAAAGGCGGCGCGCAGCGGCTCTTCCAACGTATCGGCGCTATAGGGCTTCTTGGCGGCCAGGAGTGCCTCTCCAATTGCCAGCGTCATCTGCGTATCATCAGTCACGCGGGCGGGATTACCCTGTAGCTCGCCTGGCCCTTCTGGCCCATATTTCGCGCTAATCTGCTCGACGCTTATAAACTCTGTATCGGCTCCCAGGGCGTCGCCAAATGCCAGCCCGAACAGGCTCCCCGACGCTCTTCTCTGTTTTTCCTTATTCATCTCAAAAAAATCCTCTACTATCGGCCCGGCGAAACATCGAATATGTTGAGATACTATATCATACCTGTTCAATCTTTGTCATGAGAGATCGCGACACTTCGCGCCTGCGGCGCTCAGGGTAAGGGGTCTGTATACCTTTTGCGCGGCATTCGCCGCGCAAAAGGTATACAGACCCCTTACCCTGGAGGTGGTTGTAGAGCAGAGTTAGCGAGGTGGTTGTAGAGCAGAGTTAGCATGGGAAATATTTGGATTAGAAATATGCTGGGCTATGCCAGGCTCTCCAGGGTTGGGAGTAGGGAGGCGAGCCAGGGCTGGCCGAACTTCCAGGCGCCATAGAGCAGGAGGTTGGGTTCACCAGTGGCGGAGATGCGTCCATGGTGCTCTAGGATAAAGGCGCGTAGGCTCTCCTCTGTGGCGTGCAGGAAGCGGAGTTCTTTGATTTCGTCCTCTTCGGGCTCTCTCTGTTGGACCTCGGAGAGAGGAATATGCAGGCGCGTCAGGAAGAGGAATTCGCCGTGGGGCATGGCGAGGTCGTAGGCTGCGCCCAGGCAGTACTGTTCGCGGATATCGGCCTCTTGAATGCCGGTCTCCTCGCGGATCTCGCGGCGAATGGCGGCGAAGGGATCTGGTCGCTGTCCCTGGATATCCAGGCCACGCTCGAAGAAGCCACCGATGACGTGATAGCGTCCCTCATAAACGTCGACACCCTGGCGTTTGTCTAGCAGGATATAGTTATCGCTGGTCTCGACCACGGAGCAGACGCCGATGGCGTTCCCCAGTTCGTCGCGCCTTCGCTCGCGGGCGAAGCTGGCCTCGCGTGTCGTGACATACTCTTTATAGCTGGTATCGCCCAGGTGGAGCGTGAGCCTCTCGCCCGTTGTCTCGGCACCTACGAGGCGGTAGAGCGGGGCATCAAAGAGGCGCTTGTTGAGGGCGCGGGCCTGGCTCAGCCTCTCCTCCCAGAGCGCGTCCATCCAGGCCTGAATGGCGGGAGTCAAGGGCATACGCTCCTCTGGCTGATAGAGAATGTCGACCTTGTCTGCTGGGAAGCAGCCTTGCGCCAGGATCTCAAATTCCAACATAAATAACCTTTCTCTATGTATTACATACGCTGAGAACATGATGCGGCTGGCGGCCATCGGCCGCCAGCCGCATCATGTTCTCAGCGTATTTTTATTCCCATTCGATAGTGGCGGGTGGCTTGGAGGTGATGTCGTAGACGACGCGGTTGATCTCGTGGACCTCGTTGACGAGGCGGTTGGAGATGCGCGCCAGGAGTTCGGGCGAGAGGCGCGCCCAGTCGGCAGTCATAAAGTCGCCCGTGGTCACGGCGCGCACAGCAACGAGATTGCCGTAGGTTCGACCGTCGCCCATGACGCCCACGCTCTGAATGGGGGTGAGCACAGCGAAGGCCTGCCCTAGCTCGCGATAGACGCCCGCGCGGCGGATCTCGTCGATGACGATCTTGTCGGCCTTACGCAGAATGTCGAGCTTCTCTTTTGTGATATCGCCGATAACGCGAATGGCCAGGCCGGGACCGGGGAAGGGATGGCGCCAGACCCACTCTTCGGGCAGGCCCAGCTCCAGGCCAATCTCGCGCACCTCGTCCTTAAAGAGCATGCGCAGTGGCTCGACGAGTTTGAAGACCATCTCTTCGGGGAGACCACCCACGTTGTGATGCGTCTTGATGCGCTTGGCGGTATTGGCGGTGTCGTGGCTGGTGCTCTCGATGACGTCTGGGTAGAGCGTGCCCTGGGCCAGGAATCCGATCTTGCCCTGCTCTGTAGCGAGCTTGACGGCCTCTTCCTCGAAGACGCGAATGAACTCTTCGCCGATGATCTTGCGCTTACGCTCGGGATCGGTCACACTGGCTAGCTTACCGAGGAAGCGCTCTTCGGCGTCGATAGCGACCAGGGGAATATGTAGGTGGTTGCGGAAGGTCTCGACGACCTGCTCGCCCTCGCCCTCGCGCATACAGCCGGTATCCACGAACATGCAGGTGAGTTGATCGCCAATGGCCTTATGGACTAGCAGGGCTGCAACGGCGGAGTCAACGCCGCCCGAGAGGGCGCAGAGGACGCGCTCTTTGCCGACCTGCTGGCGAATGCGCTCGACCGTCTCGTCGATGACCTTCTCCGGTGTCCAGTTGGCCTCACAGTCGCAGACACGGAAGAGGAAGTTCTTAATGAGCTCTTTGCCCTGGGGGGTGTGCGTGACCTCGGGATGGAACTGGAAGCCGATCAGCCCCTTGGGGTGTGCGATAACCGCGACGGGATTGCTCTCGGTGGTTGCCAGGACTTTAAAGCCCTCGGGGAGCTGGTCCACGCTATCGCCGTGGCTCATCCAGACCGGAAGGCGCAGCGGGGTATGTTGCGCGGGGCGATCCAGGTGGGTAGTCTGCTCCGGGGAGGGCTTGAGGCCCTCGAAGATGCGATAGGTCGCGTAATCCTGCTCTGCGTCGGCCACAATCTCGATGGTGGCGGGCCCATACTCGCGTGTACCATGCTTGGGCTCGACGTGGCCGCCTAGCTGCTGGGCCATGAGCTGCATGCCATAGCAGATGCCGAGTACAGGCAGGCCACTATGGAGAATGGCCGGGTCGCAGCTTGGGGCGCCCTCGTCATAGACGCTTGAGGGGCCGCCCGAGAGGATAAAGCCCTTGATATCCAGGTGGTCTTTGGCTTGCAGCTCGGCCAGCGTGGTCGAGGCAGGCACCAGCTCGCTATACACGTGGCACTCACGAATGCGGCGTGTGATTAGGCGGCTAACCTGCGATCCATAATCTAGTACAATAATTGCCTGACGGCGCTCCAGTTGCATATATCCCTCTTTGTTAATATCGATGTTATAGTGGAGAAAAGCAAAATAATTCAGTCAGCATTGCTTGCAAGTATATCTAATCGTCCAAAGCGGTCAATAGTTTGATCTATACGCCGCTTGTACTAGTTTCTCGTCCCTTAAATCGTCCAGTATGAGGATGTGGAGTTGGAAATGCCGCGGCATTTCCAACTCCACATCCTCATACTGGACGATACTCGCGTGTAGACCTCTACACATTTACCTCAATTTAAGATATGATGTTTGAGTATACCACAGATTGTACCTTCGTCATCGTCAAAGTAGGAGTCGAAGCAGGGTGGATCAAAGAATAGCCTTTTTCTCTCTCTTTGCGCCTGGGTTGCTTATGAAAGCGAAGTCTGGAGCCGAATAAGAAGAAGAGGTGATTTTTGAGATGCCCTGGGAATCGAAGCAGGGCCTGCGTCCGAGCAAGAAAGGAACATGCTATGGGGGCGTCTAAACAGGGAAAATGGTATGTTGCCGAAATAGTTGAGGAGATTCATGTGGAGGGGGCGGAAGAGAATGTTGTCCATAGAAACCTTGTCCTGATTCGGGCGAACTCTGCAGAAGAGGCATTCCAGAAGGCTATGGCTCATGGACAGGAGGGGGAGATGGTCTATGAGAATCCCCAGGGCCAGCGTGTAACCTCGACTTTCCGTGGGTTGAGCAACCTGACGGAGATCTATACCGATCTGGAGGATGGGGAGGAGATTACCTATTATCAGTGGGTGGGTCTCGATGAAGATGAGATTCAGAGTATGCTCTTGCCCAAGGATGAGCTGGATATCTTTCGCCAGTGGAATGAAGAGGAAGATTCAGATGTTCCCGATATTCGCGCGCGAGCACTCTTAGAGGAGGTGCCGCAGCCAGCCTACGAGGTTGAAGCGTCCGCAACCGCTGAAGAAGATCTGGAAGAGATCGATCCCCAGGCTGTGCTGGCCGAGGTAGAGCGTATTCTACGTGAGCCTCGCGACACACGCGAAGACTATAGATAAAGAGATAGAAAACAGGGTGTTCTGGCGCGTACGCACCAGAACACCCTGTTTTCTATCTCTTTATGAAAAATGTCAGTACCCTACGGCTAAAGCCGAGGGCTTGGAGTTGTGTCTGAACTCCACCGCAATTCAGCATACCTTTTCAGGCGTGCTGCTTTGGCTTCATCGTCCGACACATCAGGGCGTACTGACAAGAGGCCCGTTCCTATCCAGTCTTGCCGGATAAGAAGCGTTCGCATCGCAATATTCCTCGCGCCAACCAGATCGGCATGGAGCGTGTACTGACAATTCTGACAGACAAAGAGCAAGCCCTTGTGAGGGCGATTCTCTTTGCAGGTGTGCCCACATTGGGGGCAGGCCTGCGAGGTATAGTTGGCATCCACCTTGATTGCCATACTTTGATGCAAGAGCGCTTTATAGGCGATCATCGCGTGCAACTCACCAAAAGCCCATTTGGAGAAGGTACGATTGGCTTTGCGCTGTTTTGCACTGGCTTTTTTGCCTTTCCGTCGTTTGGTCTGCTCGCGAATATCTGTCAGATGCTCCAGTCCAATCAAGCTCTGCGAATAGTGGGTAACAATCCGTTTACTCACGACATGATTGGCGTTTGCTTTCAACCGTCTCTCTCGTCCACTGATGGCAACGAGCCTTCTCGTTGCAGAACGAGTGCCTTTTTTTTGCAGACGCTTTCTCAGTCGTGCAGAGTGGTGTGATTTGGCAACCGTAGAGATGTCAGCATGGAAGGTGCAATCGCCTTGCATTGTCGCCGTGACGGCAAGGTATCGCATCCCCACATCCACGCCAACGACTTGCTTGTGTGTTTCGGGGGTAGGA
Source organism: Ktedonobacter sp. SOSP1-85 (assembly GCF_016587415.1). Lineage (GTDB taxonomy): Bacteria > Chloroflexota > Ktedonobacteria > Ktedonobacterales > Ktedonobacteraceae > Ktedonobacter. Next base: position 3,269,898 of record NZ_BNJI01000001.1, read on the forward strand.
TCAGCCATCTCCACTTCCAGGGAGACAAGGAGGTAAAATTGCTTCTTGGCTTTGTCATACCAGAGTTTCGATGCACCAATCTCCGTACCACGCTGGATCAATGCCACATGCTTATTGTAGCCAGTATAGGGCACAACGATACGTCCATCGAGCGTGAGAAGACTCACGTGCTGCTCTTTCTTGAACGTGTAGTCTTTCTTATACTGGTAGGTCAACGTGGGAGAGAGAAACGTAGGAGCCTGATCAAGCCCTTTATATCGTTTCTTGGTGAGACCTGCCTTACGATGAGCAGCATTGTTCTTCACCTTTGTCCAGAGGGCTTTATACGAGGCTCCAACCTGGCGAGGAACAGAACAGGCCATTTGCGAAGGCAGATGAAAACGGAGGCGGATCTCATCATAGGTGGCATCTTGCAAACGAATAGCATTACTCACTTTGCCATTCGCAAAGGCGTACTGGCTCACATAGTTGAGAGCATCACGATATGCCAGTTGTGTAGAGCGTAAAGCCTTGAATTGCTCGGGTGTTGTATTCAATTTGAGTTTCGCTGTTAATACCGTTTTCATAGTCTGAATTATATCATAGTTTTCATCTACCTGTCAATAATACATGAGCAGATGAAAGCATGTCTACGGCGTATTCCACCCAAGCCACCTCCAAAGGAATGCCGCATTCCTCCCCATGCCTGAAAGGGCAGGGGCATCCTGCGGCGTTTTCGGTGAATAATGTAGGCAAAAGGGAAAATGCTATTGATGTTCCTCCTGGATAGCAGTACAATAGTAATCTATGGTAGAATGTCGGACGCGCTGAAAGGAGAAATTCTACTCATGAGTACGACCCAGCTAGCCGCGCGGTTGTTCCAGCTACAGGAGCTCGACCTGGATCTCGACCGCGTCAAGGCTGAGCTTCAGTCCCTTCAGCAATCTCTTCAGAACAATTATAAGCTGCGTAAGCTACAGTCTGAGCAGCAGAGCATTGCGCAACAGTTGCAGGCCAGTCTCCAGACACAACGCGAGGCTGAATGGCATCTCGAAGACCTGACGAAGCGTATCGAGGCGCAAGAGCAGCGCCTTAACAGTGGGAGTCTGAGCAATGCGCGGGATTTGCAGGCGCTTCAGCAGGAGGTCCAGCTGCTTCGAGCTCAGCACGCTCGCCAGGAAGAGTCCCTGCGTGAGATTGTAGACGTTACTGAATCGCTGAAAGAAACCTCCGAGCGTCAGGCGCGCGAGTTAGAGCAGGCACAAGAGTCATGGTCACGGGACAATTCCACGGAACTGACTCGCCAGCAACAACTTGAGGCGCAGCGCACCAATCTCGATCAGCAGCGTTCCCTGATTACCTCAGTTCTCGAAATGGACCTGCTTGAGCGCTATACCTTGATGCGGCGCACCAAGCAAGGACGAGCCATTTCCAGAGTTGAACAGAGTTCTTGCCAGTGGTGCCTGGCCGTGCTTGCCCCCAGCGAATTACAAGAGGCGCTCCGTAGTCCTGAACTTCAGGTCTGCACCAATTGTGGTCGCATTCTCTACTACGAACTTTAATCTCTTTGACCCATATGCATCGTCCGACAGTGCCAATGCCTACCTGGTAACCCTTCTGAAAGCAATGGATGTTTACACGACTCACTGGCCGCTCAGTGAAAGGCGCAATGTAGCGCACTTCTCCTCCTATCCCACTAGCCTACTATCTCTCCTCATGTGGTAGAGTTTTCCTTGTCTTTTTGTGGTCACACAACTCGGGTAAGATGTATGAGTTGTGGCGTGGGTGTTCGTCCACGCCACAACTCATACATCTTACCCTTGAGCGCCGCAGGCGCGAAAGCAAATGAATTTTGGCGAAATGTCGATAATGAGAAGAGCGAACGTTGACAAAAACGATGAGTTCCGAGTATGCTTTGAGTACGAGGAACCGTTCGTTCAAATTCTGGCCTAGCCAGTATAAAGGAGGTGCAGTTCTATGCAAGAGCACAAAACCTGTTACTGTGTGCTTGAATGCACCTTGTCTGTCCGGCATGAGGCGAGTGTTATAGACAGTCGTTCGCCCGTCAGGTTCCCTTGATTCTCCTGGTTCAGCAGGTACCTGGCGCACGCTAGTATTGCCTGTCTGTATCGCTTCCGGTCATGCCTCTCCGAAAACCTGAGCGCGTGAGCGCTAGCCCCCCATTCGGGGACAAGCGAGAGCGGCGTTGGTTTTCGTATAAGGAGGCCATGGGTTGACTGGAAAAGGCTCTCAACGTAGTGCTTCCCCAGTTGAGAGGTCGACACTCCCTCCCACGTGGCAGACACCTTCATGCCGTTGTTTGTAGCGCGCCATTCTTCTATCGATGAACCAGTGCAGCATACTTCTCTTCAAGAGATAGCTATGTCTGCCTGGCATATGGCTGCCGTTTTTCCTGCAATTCCTTGGGAGGGAACAAGCTTGATTGATGATCCGGCTTTGCTTACCGGTGTTGTGCTCAATGGAGCACATGGCATCTATGACGTTCACACTGATGCTGGCGTCTTTCGCTGTACGCTGCGCGGAAAATTAAAGAAAGCCTTCGCACGCGTCCAGTCTCAGAACACGCAGGTTGTTGCTAAAGGGCGCAAGCTGAATGAGTATCAGTTGCGACGCGCCGAACGTGAACGTGAGAAAAACAGTAAACCCGCACCTGAACCCGAAAACCCTATTCAGTCACGCCTCTCGGCAGGCGATCATGTCAAGTTTCGTAAGCTTGATGAGAGTACAGGCCTGATCGAAGAGATTCTGCCGCGCCAGAGCGAGCTCTCGCGCCTGGACGCTGGCTCAACGGAACGTAAAGCGATTCCGCAGACACTGCTGGCAAACCTTGACCAGGTGATTATCGTGCTTTCGGTGGCCCAGCCAGAGCCGCATTTCGCTTTTCTGGATCGCTACCTTGTCATTTGTGAGGCGGCGCAACTTCGCTCCATCATCTGCCTTAATAAGGCCGATCTTCCTCATTCCTCGCGTGTGGAGGAGGCCGCCGATCTTTATGCTAAGTTGGATTACCCCATCGTCTGGAGTAGTGCGCACACTGGACAGGGGATAGAAGACCTGCGCGCGATCCTGAAGGACCGCACCACTCTCTTCACCGGGCCTTCAGGCGTGGGCAAATCCTCGCTGGTGAACGCCATTGAGCCAGAGATGGCGATTCGTACGGGGATGATTAGCGAGGCGACGGGCAAGGGTAGACATACGACGACCGGCTCGCAGCTCTATCCGCTCTCTTCTGGCGGCTGGCTGGCGGACTCGGCGGGTATTCGCGCCCTCGCTGCCTGGGATGTCTCACCAGAGGATCTTCCGCGCTGCTTTGTTGAGTTCCGCCCCTACCTGGGCGAATGCGTCTTTAACGATTGTAACCATATCGACGAAGAGGGCTGTGCTATTATTCAGGCCGTAGAGGACGATGTGATTGATAAGCACCGCTATCGTAGCTATGTTCGCATCTACAACGGCGACGAGCGCTAAAAATTTATAACTGGTCAGCATGTGATGGGGGCTTGCTTTCGGCAAGCCCCCCATCACATGCTGACCAGTTATAAATCTATTAAACCGCGTTGGGCGGCGAGGGCGACGGCCTCGGTGCGGTTGGTCGCGCCCAGCTTGCTCATGATGGAGCTGACGTGAAATTTGGCGGTGCGCTCGCTGATGACGAGATGGGAGGCGATCTCTTTATTAGGCATGCCCTGAGCCAGGAGACGTAGCACCTCCAGCTCGCGCTCGGTGAGCTCTTCAACCTGGGGAATGCCTTGCAGGGTCCGGTGGTTGTTCTCGCGTTCGCGCTGGCCCATGTGCCGCAGCAGCTTAGAGGCGACGAGAGGCTGGAGGAGCGAGCCTCCCTCCATCGCAAGGCGAATAGCCTTGAAGATCTCATCGCGGGGCGAGCCTTTGAGCAGATAGCCGTCCGCGCCCGCCTGGATGGCGTGAATGATGCGTTCATCTGTATCAAAGGCGGTAAAGACAATGATACGCGCATTCTGCCGGCGCTGGCGGAGCTGCTTGATGGCCTCGACTCCGTCCATGATGGGCATTTCCAGGTCTAAGAGCAAGATATCTGGCTTGAGGAGTTCGGCCTGGCGGATGGCCTCGTCGCCGCTGGCACATTCTGAGATGACCTCAAAGTCGGGCTGGGTCTCCAGTACCGCGCGCAATCCCTCGCGTACGATAGGGTGATCGTCTGCCAGCAATATATGGATCATTGTCTGTGCCTTTCTCTTCATGTTAGTCCATGCAAGCATGGACCCTACGGGCGGTAGGCTAAGTTAGTCCATGCAAGCATGGACCCTACGGGCGGTAGGCTAAGTTGTAGGGTCCATGCTTGCATGGACTCTTCCTGTTAATAGGGGACCGCGATATAGAGATATGTTCCCTGGCCGGGATCGCTTTCAAGGCAGAGCGTGCCATTGAGAAGCTTGACGCGCTCGCCTATGCCTTTGAGTCCAAAGTGGCCCTCCTGGGTGGCAAGCGTGTCGAGGTCGAAGCCCTGACCATCATCTTTGATGCTTAACTGGACCTGGTGCTCGTTGGCGGTCAGCTCCAGGTGAATATGCGTGGCCTGGGCATGACGATGGGCGTTGTTGAGCGCCTCCTGCGCAATGCGGTAGAGACCAGACTCCACACTCGCCGGGAGCGGCGGAAAGAGGGCCTCTGGCGCATACTGGAAACTAACCAGTGCGTGCGGTGCCTGCTCTTCGTGCGCCTTCTCCTCATGGACCAGGGCCTCAAGGGCTTCGGGTAGGGTGCGCCCCTGGAGTGGCGCGGCACGCAGATCCATCACTGAGCGTCGCGCCTCCTCCAGGTTGCCGCGAGCCAGGCGGAGCGCGCGCTGCAAGGCCTCGTGCGCGCGCTGGGGCTTGCTCTCGGCCAGGGCGTCGGCAGTCTCCAATTGTAAGGTGACCGCGGCCAGGCCCTGAGCAATCGTGTCGTGAATCTCGCGGGCCAGGCGGTTGCGCTCCTCGATAGTCGCCAGGCGGGCCGCGGCGCGCATGTGTTGCGACGAGATGCGTGCTCGCTGGATTGCCAGGCCGATCTGGTCGCCGATGATGTGTAACAGTTGCAGCTCTTCTGGTTGTAGCTCGCGCCAATCTTCGCTGGCGACATTGAGGACACCGATGCGCGTATCACCAGCGTAAATAGGAATGCTGGCATGAAAGCGTAGGCCAAGCGCCGATGGATCGCTGTTGCGTTCCGCGTTCTTTAAGCGGCTACAGCGTAGCACGTCGATATTTGAGGCACCCGAAAGCTCGCCACTTAAGAAGGTATCAAGGCATTGACAGGAGCCTGTCATGCGCTCAGGGTGGTCCGCCAGGTAGGGTGGGAGATCCTGCGAGGCCGCGATATAGGTACTGCCCCATTCATTTAGTAGCCAGACCCAGCCCGTGCGTAGCCCGAGCAGGTCCGTGACACGGACCAGGACCTCCTGGAGGGCCTCGTGAACATCGATGCTATGATTCAGATAGCTCGCGATATCATAGAGCACCGCCAGGTCACGGTTATTATGTAGCAGCGAAGGAGTTTCGACTGGTTGTTTCTCAAATGGTTCTTGTGTCATTGCTCACACAGGGAGAAAGATATAGCCATTACGGTTAGTTGGTAGGAGCGCACTTAATAGCAGGTTCTCAGCGCTAAGAGAAGTATAACACCGCTGGGTGAGGGTGTCGAGCGGGTGCCTGCTATCTCGTTAGAATCACGAGGTGATGCGCTGCTGGCTCTTTGGAAGAGGTAGAGCTAGTTCTCGTTATGCCATGTTGCGTCTCTTTGCCACCCCAGATCTATGCTTGTGTTATCTCCATTGCTAATGTTATCATATTTGTCGATATACATTCCTGATTGTCGATATACATTCCTGACTTACAATTCGTTGGCGGCGCATCATGCCGCCTCCTGTTTCGGAGGAAGCCTTATGGCCGTGCCACCAGGTCGGCGCGAAGCGAAGAGTACACCTTCTTCGGCGTCGAAATTTCTCGGTTGGTTGTATAGAATCTGGATTGCTCTGAGTCGCCCTCTCTTCTCAGTGCTGCTGGCGTTGATTGTCGGCGGTATCTTTATCATGGCGACGACCTCAGGCACATTTGATGTTCGACTGAACACCGTCTTTAGCGGTTATCAGTACCTTTTTCAGGGCTCCTTTGGCGATCCACAGAGTCTCTCCTATACTCTTGTGCGCGTAGGTCCCTTGATCCTGACTGGTCTCTCTGTCGCTATTGCGTACCGGGCTGGCCTATTTAACATTGGTGCCGCGGGCCAGCTCGCTGTTGGAGCCATGACCGCGGGTATTATCGCCTATACCTTTCCCGCCCTCCCGGGCATCGTGCTTGTGCCACTGATGCTACTGGGAAGCATTGTCGCTGGTGGTATCTGGGGTGGTATTGTCGGCCTGCTTAAAGCCTGGCGTGGTGCGCACGAAGTGGTGACCACGATCATGCTCAACTGGATCGCTTTCTATGTTACCGACTATCTCATCTCTGGCCCCTATAAAGCTCCTCACCAGGCGACGCAGACGCCATCTCTGCCAACTCAGGCGCAACTTCCCTTCCTGGCCACGACCTATAATAATACGCTGGGCCAGTTCTTGCCTCAGATTACTAATCCTGAGCAGTATCTTACCGATGTCGGCTTGCTGATCGCGCTTGTCGTTCTCATCTTTTACTGGTTCCTTACGAGCCGGACCGCCTTTGGCTATGAAATTCGCGTCATTGGGCAGAATCCCAGGGCCGCGCAATATGCGGGTATCCGCACCAAGCGCAATATGTTCCTGGTGATGGCGCTGTCCGGTGCCTTCTCTGGCCTGGCGGGCGCGATCCACCTCATGGGTCAACCTCCGTATCAATTGTTTGGCTCGACATTTGCGATTGACCCGACCGGTTTTGACGCGATTGGCGTCTCGCTGCTCGGGCGGACCACGGGCGTTGGTATTCTCCTGAGTGCCCTCCTCTTTGGTGGTCTGCGTCAGGGTGGAACCACAATGCAGCTCTTTGCTAAGATTCCTGGCGACATGGTGTATGTCATTCAGGCGCTGGTGCTCTTTAGTATCGCTTCCTTTAATGTTGGCGCTGATTACATGCCCGCGATCACAAAGGCCTTCCGCCGCCGCTCTAAACGCGCGGTCGTCCCCGCGATTGAGGTTCCGCTGGCGGGTCCCATCGTCGGCAATCCCCTGATCGTGATTGAGAACGATAGCTTGCACGAAGTCGAGCCTGGCGCGTCGGACGCGGTGACAACAAAGCACGAGGGGGTTCCTGCCGAGAGCGTCCACTCCGAGGAGCGCCCATCAAATCCCATTGAGGAGGGTCGTTAGTAATGCTTGGCTTAATCTTGAGTGTGCTGCGTTCAAGCGACCTATGGGCCGCGACGCTTCAGTTTGCCGCCCTGCTGCTGTTGCCCGCACTGGGTGGCGTGATCTCAGAGCGCGGCGGTATCACTAATATCGCCATGGAAGGCATGATGCTGACCGGGGCCTGCGCGGGTGTCATGGTGGCGCGTGCGACCAATAATGTGCTGCTAGGCGTCGTGGGCGCGATTGTCGCGGCTACGCTGATCTCCCTGATTCATGCGCTGGTCTCGATTAACTTCAAGGCCAATCAGGTTGTCAGCGGTATCGCGATCAACCTGTTCGCGCTGGGCCTGACTAACTATATCGTCTTTATCCAGACGGCGGGCCAGGGCGTGCCTTCGCTGAATGATTCGCTGCGCCTGCCCCAGGTCTCGCTGGGTCCGCTCTCCAACATTCCCTTTATCGGTCCCGTCTTCCTACAACAGAATATTATCTTCTATGTCGCCGTGGTGATCCTGTTCGCGACGCAGTTCCTGCTCTTCCATACCAACTTTGGCCTGCGTATCCGCGCGGTCGGTGAGCACCCTCACGCCGCGGATACAGCGGGCGTTAATGTACGCTTGATGCGCTACATTTGCGTGGGTGCCAGTGGTGCCTTCGCTGGCCTGGCGGGTGCCTATCTCTCGCTGGGTATTGCTGGCGTCTTTACCTCCAACATGACGGCTGGCACAGGCTTTATCGCGTTGGCGGCGATGATCTTTGGCAAATGGACCCCCTGGGGGACCGCGGGCGCGTGTGTCGTCTTTGGCCTGGGTGAGGCGCTGGTCTCACGCCTACAGGGACCAGGCATTGATCCTAACCTGTTGAGCACGCTGCCCTATATCCTGACGCTGTTCGCCCTCGTTGGCCTGGTCGGTCGCACGATTCCACCCGCTGCCGATGGTGTTCCTTACGAGCCAGGCACGGAATAGGAGGTTAAAGAGTTATGCAAGAAAGCACGCTTATACAACCCGTGGGCGAGAGTAACGCTCCCTATGCGGTAGAGATGCGTGAGATCTCCAAGGCCTGGCCTGGCGTGATCGCCAATGATCATGTCAACCTGCAAGTGCGCCAGGGCGAGATTCATGCCCTCATGGGCGAGAATGGCGCGGGCAAGTCGACCTTGATGAATATTCTCTATGGTCTGATTCGACCCGACAGCGGCGAGATCCTGGTCAATGGCAAACCAGCCTCCATTCACGGGCCACGTGACGCCATTCGCCTCGGGATTGGTATGGTGCACCAGCATTTTATGCTCATCCCACCCCTGACGGTGGCAGAGAATATCATTCTTGGGCGCGAACCCGGCGGTGTCGCCGGTACTTTGAATCTAAAGCAAGCGCGCGCCGAGCTGAAACGCCTGAGTGACCAGTACGGCTTGCCCATTGATCCCGACGCTAAGATCAAAGATCTCTCGGTAGGTTTGCAGCAGCGTGTAGAGATCCTCAAGGTCCTGGCGCGAGGCGCGGACATCCTGATCATGGACGAGCCAACGGGTGTGCTCACACCCCAGGAGACGGATGAACTCTTTGGCGTGCTGCGTGGCCTGGTCAAGCAGGGCAAGACTATCATCTTCATTACCCACAAGCTGCGCGAAGTCCTGGATCTGACCGATAACATCACGGTTTTGCGGCGGGGTAAGAACGCTGGCAGCCTGGTGACGCGGGATACCAACCGGCGCGAGATCGCGCGTATGATGGTTGGCCGCGACGTATTGTTGCGAGTGGAGAAAACGCCTGCCCAGCCGGGACCAGTGGTGCTGCAAACGAAGGATCTCTGCGCGAAGTCCGACCTGGGCCTTGATGTGTTGCATGATATCAACTTCGAGGTACGCTCGGGCGAGATCCTGGGCATCGCAGGCGTCGAGGGGAATGGCCAGTCTGAGCTGATCGAGGTTATCTCTGGTATGCGCAAGGCGACCTCGGGCAGATCACCATCACTCCGGTTAAGGAGGGGAAGGCGGGCAAGACCGTTGACCTGACCAATATGCACGCCGACGATGAGCGATTGATGGGCCTGGCGCATATTCCCGAAGACCGGCGTGAGTGTGGCCTGGTGCTCAGCGAGTCAATTAGCGACAACATCATCCTGGGACGTCAGCGCTGGCCCGAGTTCGCACGCGGCAAGTTCTTGCTCTCGCTGGGCAAGATTCGCGAGGCGGCGCGCAAGCTGGTCGCGGACTTTGATGTGCGTACGCCATCGGTTGATATTCCCGCCAGAGCGCTCTCCGGTGGTAACCAGCAGAAGGTGATCATCGCGCGCGAGCTTGCGAGCAATCCCGAGGCCCTGATCGCCGCCCAGCCTACGCGTGGCGTCGATATTGGTGCCATCGAGTTCATTCATCGCCGCCTGATTGAGCAGCGTGATGCTGGTAAGGCTGTGCTCCTGATCTCAGCCGAACTGGATGAGATCCGCTCTCTCTCCGACCGCATCGCGGTCATGTACGAAGGGCGAATCGTAGACATCGTCGGACCAGAGGTTACCGAGGAGGAACTCGGCGTACTCATGACCGGCGGCGGAGCGCACCACGAAGAGAGATAAATATAAACAAATAGAGGGTGTATGGATACGGGTTGGCTCAGCCAACCCGTATCCATACACCCTCTATTTGTTATGTCCTTGTTTGAGGGTAATATTAAAATAGGGGCAAGCTGATTTTCTAAGAAAGAAGAGATGAACTATGAGTGAGCAATCTGCGGTCTCAATTCCTCCAGGATTGGTGGAGGCGTTGCGTGGCGCGAAAAGCATTGCTGTCCTGACGGGGGCGGGCATCTCGGCTGAGAGTGGCCTGCCTACCTTTCGCGATCCCCAAACGGGTCTCTGGGAGAAGTTTCGCCCGGAGGACCTGGCGACTCCTGAGGCTTTCCAACGCAATCCTAAACTGGTCTGGGAATGGTATGCGCACCGACGCGAACTGATGGGCCAGGCTCAGCCCAATCCAGGGCACGCGGCCCTGGCAGCTATTGAGCGGCATGCCGCTACCTTTACGCTCGTCACCCAGAACATCGATGGGTTGCACCAGCGAGCGGGCAGCCGGAATGTGCTGGAACTGCATGGCAATATCACGCGCACCAGGTGCATTGAAGAGGATACGCTGGTGGAGTCCTGGTCGGCGAATGGCGAGGTGCCTCCGCATTGTCCTCGCTGTGGTGGCCTGTTACGGCCAGACGTGGTCTGGTTTGGGGAATCGCTGCCAGAGGAGACCTTTGAGCAGGCGCTAGAAGCCGCGATCTTCTGTGATCTCTTCTTCTCTATCGGCACCTCGGGCCTTGTGGAGCCAGCCGCCTCGCTGACAGAGGTCGCGCGCCGGGCTGGGGCCACCATTGTCTTCATCAATCTTGAAGTCGAGCCGCTGGCCTCGCCCGACCTCTACCAGCTCAATGGACCTGCCGGGCAGATCCTGCCGGAGCTAGTGCGCCAGGCCTGGCGGGACGAGGTCTAAATGTTAAGGCTTTGCAGGATTGCCCATCAATACACAGTCCTTACGCTATTCTTTGGCATAGGAGAATCGCAAAGAGAGTAGAGATTTCGGTCACATTCTCTCGCCGCGTTCCGTCAGAGAAGTGACGAGGGAAAACCACCTCATCGCGACCGGTTCCGTAGTTCTTCTCATTGCCGCTTCCTGGGTGCTTCGACCACAAAGCCGCACACTTGGGAAATTGACCGATGGTCCCGGTAGCATGCTGAAACGTGCGTAAACCAGCATCCCAGTTCAGCATCATCTAACCATGTACAACAAAGATATCTATAAGGAGAAGAAATCCATCATGCAAGCACGAATGAGCAATCCCGCAACGATTCTTCCTGACGCCATGAATGCCATACTCACCCTGCTCAAAGCGACGAGAAAGGGCGGAGTACCGCAGCAGACGCTTGAGCTTGTCCACCTGCGCGCGAGCCAGATCAATGGCTGCAGTGCCTGTGTTGACTCAGGCTCACGCAGCGCCAAAAAGGCAGGCGAAACAGATGAGCGTCTCTTCGCCGTGGCAGCCTGGCGCGAGACGCCCTACTTCACCGACGCCGAACGTGCCGCCCTCGCGCTCACAGAGGCTGCCACCCGCCTCGCCGACCGAACTGACCCGGTCCCAGACTCGATCTGGAACGAGGCTGCCAGCCACTACGACGAAAAGGGGCTCGCGGCCATCGTCCTTATGATCGCCACGACTAACCTCTTCAACCGCCTCAACGCCACCACCAGGCAGGTGGCGGGTCAGAGTTGGTAATGTGAATGATGAATCTCAAACCGGCGCGATTCGCGCCGGTTTGAGATTCGCGCCGATTTTCACTCCGTCGTTCCAGATTTCTTCGATACACGCGTTCATCTTCCCAGCTCGGACGTTCGGTGTCGTATCATGTCAAGGGGTAGGCGGCTTCTTATCTCCAACGATGCACAGCCTGGGCGCAAAAGAGGAAGCTCGACCAGGTGAGTAAGAGAGGTATTTTCGATCCCACGACGGAGACAAAGGAAATAAAATGAGGGGCGTCCTTGGCGAGGTTTCAAATGTTAAGGCTTTGCAGGATTGTTCGGGTCCGGCTATTAGGCGTATAGATTATAAGCCTGATATCAGCGCTACCGAGCATCTGCAAGGTGAAATGCTCAAACTCTAGAATGCCCAAGGTTGAATGCTCTATGACCTTGGGACCCTCTAGCGCGCTCCGTACATCATGGTGGGGCCACCACTGGCAAAACTCGGGACTTACCTGCTTCAAATCCTCAATTAACTCCTCAAAATAGGGATCGTCGGGATAGCGTGCGCTAGCCGCACGGAACTCCGCTAATGTGCCTCGCGCAATCGTCTCCCAATTTGAGCGTGCCCGCATCGTGGGGCTGGTAAAGAGGCGCCATATCAGGTTGCGCGTGTATGTGGAGGTTGCGTTTGAAATGGAGAAGATGATATCAGCGGCTTTATTCCAGGCTAGATAATCATACCGGCGACCCATGACATAAGCGGGAGACGGATTGAGATCGTCAAGCACTTGTTGGAGCGCCGGGCTAACACTCTCGTGTGTAGGAGAAAGCGGAGTTGGCAGTGGTTGCCCAGCGAGCACAAAGAGGTGCCGGCGTTCATTTGAGGTCAACTTGAGCGCCTGGGCGATACTCTCAAGAACCTGGGCCGAGGGATGCACATCGCGTCCCTGCTCCAACCAGACATACCAGGAGGTGCCAATATTGGCGAGCTGTGCTACCTCTTCTCGGCGCAGTCCTGGCGTGCGACGGCGGATACCAGGCGGCAGTCCCACATCGGTGGGCGAAAGGTGCATCCGCCGTTGGCGTAAAAAAGTAGCGAGGGTCTGACGGCGTTCACGCTCATGCATATTGGTTGCTGCTACCTTTCTCATACTCAAAGGTGAGCGAACCCACCCTTAAGCGGTCAGTTGTTCCTGCTTCATCGTCAGTTGCCAGCGCACGGGAACCTTTGGATCAGCCCTCCCGTTTCGGTCTCACATTGACTCCACAGGCGCTTTTACGTCATCGGTCGTAGCCACTACCCAGGACGGCCAGCTTTAGGCGTGAAGCTGGCGAAGCATGTCGGTGGCGAACCACGCGAGATTCAACGCGGCATTCAGGTCGCGGTCCAGGATGCGTTTACAAATCAGGCATTGATAGGTACGATGTTTGAGTGGCATGCGCTTTTTGACATGCCCACAACACGAACACCGTTTGGTGGAAGGAAACCAGCGCGAGGCAATGAACACGTCTCCTCCTGCGGTGGCGACCTTGGTCTTGAGGAACTGCAAGAGTTGTCCCATCGCCGCATCAGCCACAGCTCTCGCCAGTTTGTGATTGGCCATCATCCCCAACAGATGGAGGTCTTCGATGCCGATCACTCCAGCGGTCCGTGCCAGTTCGGTGGTAAACTTGTGCTGGACATCCCGGCGAATATTGGCGATCTTCTGGTGCTCGCGGGCCACCTTCACCCGTTGTTTCTCATAATTTTTGCCGAAAACGGTTCGGCCCGTCTCCGGGTCTTTCGTTTTCTGCTTCCGTGCAAGGGTTCGTTGCAACTTGCCGAGCTTCCCCAGATGGTGTTCGAGCGGCTTTTGGTTCTCAAGTCGTCGCCCATCGGAAACCACAGCAGCCTGCTTGATGCCTACATCCACCCCCACGACAGCCGTGGGAGTGGGAGAGCGCTGTTTCTTGATCTCGACCTGAATACTCACATACCAATGACCTGCTTCACAGGAGACCGTTGCCCCCAGCATTTTGACCGACTCACAGATGACCTGCTTGCGCTGGTTGCGCTTCTTCGTCGGCTGTGGCGCTTTTCCCTCCTCCACAAAGCGCAGCTTTTCGGCGAGATTGACGGTCCCAAGTTTGCGAAGCAGTTTCCCTCGCCCTTTCCCGATCTTGCGCTGATCCAGAAGGAAGCGGCCAAGTCCTGGGATTGACATCCAATGACTGCCGAGGGTGAATTTGTCATTGGAAAGGTAAAAGGATTCGTGCGATTTCCCTTTTTTCTTGTACCTGGGATACTCGGCTCGGCCTGCGAAGAAGTTGTCGTAGGCTTTCTTCAGGTCATCAAAAGCTCCTTCCACCACACATTTCGTCACGTCGTAGGTCCACGGATACTCCTGCTCCCGGATCTTGTTGAACTGCTTTTTCAGGGACATCGCGTTGGGAGACGTGAGCGTGCGCTCGGCCTCGGGGACCGTTTCTTGTTCCACTTTGTACGCTTGATACTGTTTCTCCCACTGTTCTCTCCCCCAGTTGTAAATGAATCTTCTCGTACCACAGGCACGTTTGAGATACTCCACCTGTTCAGGCGTCGGGTTGATCCGTATTTTGTGCGCGGTTTTCATCCTTGAGCGCTTTCTCTAAGGCTTTGCGGTAATTCCTGAGACCGTACAAGCGTGAACTAAAATCGTGGACAATACTCATCAAGTCCTGCACGACCTCTTGTTCGGGCGAAAGTGTCTCCGTGTTCATCACAACCAATTCCGTGTGATGAGCCTCGCACAGATGCTTGATCAGGGCAAAGCCACAGCGAGCCAGCCGATCCTCATGGGCAATGAGCAGGCGCGAAACCTGCCCTTCGATAATGGCATCGACGAGCCGAAGAAACCGCTTGCGCTCAAAATTGAGGCCGCCCCCGATTTCCATGATCCACTCATCCACCACCAGTGACTTGGAGGCTGCGTAGCTTTCTAAGGCGGCCCGTTGGTTGTGTAAATCCGGTCGTTGAGCGGGGCTTGACACCCGGCAATAGGCCACCGTTCGGCGTATGGCTGGCCGTTGAGGAAGGTTAAGCGCCGTAGCCAGATCGGCCTCATCATAGTAGCGACGCCCGGAAATGGTTCGTTTCGCTTTGAGGCGGCCTTCCCGATCCCAGCGCTGCAAGGTTTTTACACTGACACCTATTTGCTTGGCAAACTGTGCAACTGAGTACATGTAATGATTTTAGCTCACTTTTGCACACTTTGTCAATATCTGGTATTCATCTCCTTATCCTGGTGGTGAGAGACCTATGATTAAGAAACCCTGTTCCTGGCATCAGCAACAGAGTATAGTCAAGCCAGGCGCCTGCGTCAACAGGGCCTGGCTCCTTTTCCTCAAGAGAACCTTCGCGCCTGCGGCGCTCGGGGTAAGGGTGTGCGTAAAAAATGGCTTTGCCATTTTTTACGCACACCCTTACCCCTGAGGATTGGCGAACCGAGGTGAGAGTCAGAAGAGCATTGGAAGCTCTGTAAATGTTTGCTTAGAAGCGAGGAAATTATTCTATGTCTCTGAAGTTTGGTGTATCCCTGCCGCAAGGCTGGGCAATGGAACTGGTGGGAATTAAGGATCCAGTCGAAGCCTATGAAGCAATGACGCGCGTGGCTCAGGTTGCTGAAGAAGTGGGTTTTGTATCCGCCTGGCTTGTTGATCACTTTCATACTATCCCACGCCCATCCCAGGAGTTCACCTTTGAATGCTGGACCACCACCGCAGCCCTTGCGCGTGATACGACGCGTATGCGCATCGGCCAGTTGGTTACCTGCAATGGCTATCGTCACCCCGCGCTGCTCGCGAAAATGGCCAGTACCGTCGATGTGCTCTCGCATGGACGACTCAACTTTGGTATCGGGGCAGGCTGGTTTGAGCACGAGTATCGCGCTTATGGATACGACTATCCCGAGGCCCCTGAGCGCTTGCGCTACCTGCGAGAGGCTGTTCAAGTTATTCGAGCCATGTGGACTCAGGAGGAAGCCGCCTTCGAGGGGAAATATTACCAGGTACGTGGAGCTATCAACCAGCCTAAAGGTGTGCAAAAGCCACATATTCCCCTGCTTATTGGAGGTGGCGGCGAAAAAGTGACGCTCAAGCTGGTCGCACAGTATGCTGATGCATGCAACCTGAGCGGCGATCTAGAAGACATCAAGCATAAACTGGCCGTGCTCAAAGAGCATTGCGAAACGGTTGGGCGCGACTACGAAAGCATTCATCGCACGATCACCTGCCTATGTGCCATTGGCGAGACCGATGAGCAGGCCAGGGCGAAATTTCCCGCCGCGCTCCTGGGCAGACCGGTAGCTGCAGGCGCGTTGATCGGCAGCCCGGATACAATTCGTCGCCAGCTTGCTGAGTTGGAGGAAGCTGGTATCCAGGAAGTAATCATTAGTTTCTCCTCCGATAGTTTGCAGTTGGACACCTTGCGCTTCTTCGCTCAAGAGTTCATCGCATAAACGGAACAGTCATTGTCGGGTCCATGCCAGCATGGACCCGACAATTTTATTTATAAGGTCTAGTGGTCTAGATGTCTTGACAAAGTCATGGGAAGTGGGTAATGTTGCTTTTAGAATGTATCGTTCGGGTATAGGCCCTAAAAAGCGTATTAAAGATGTGCTGGCAATGATTGCCAGAAAGGAGAGCTGTATGACGCACTCTCGTCGACCCCTGGTGCTAGGAGGCACCCTCTTTCTACTCCTCTTTTATCTCTGTGCTTTTGCCCTGCTCAATGGTGGTGGCAAGGCTTATGCACAGACGTTCTCCGCTACTAAGAGTGGCGATGACATGTTCGCCGCGCCAGCTCCCGCGAGCAAGCGCATTGTGGGTTATTTCACGGCCTGGAGCATCTATGGACGCAACTATAATTTGCATAATGTAGATGTTAATGGTCAGGCCAGCAAGCTGACGACCATTAACTATGCTTTTAGCAACATCAGTAGCGATCTTAAGTGTCAGCTTGGGGATAGCTGGGCGGATACTGACAGGCCATTCGCCGTCGCCGAGGCCGTGAACGGCCAGGCCGATAGCTGGTCTGATCCCTTGCGGGGCAACTTTAATCAGCTTAAAGAGCTGAAAGCCTTGCATTCCGGTCTCCAGACCATGATCTCGATTGGCGGTTGGAGCTGGTCCGCGCTCTTCTCGGACGCGGCACTGCCTCAGAACCGGGCGGCCTTTGTCCAGTCCTGCATCGATCTCTATATCAAGGGCAATTTGCCATCCGCCAATGGCGCGGGGGCTGGTGTCTTCGATGGCATTGACATTGACTGGGAGTATCCAGCCGCGCCTGGTAACACTGGTAACGTTTATCGGCCCGAGGATACGCAGAACTTTACGGCCCTGCTGGCCGAGTTCCGCCATCAGCTTGATGCCTTAAGCAAGCAGACCGGGAAGCGCTATCTCCTATCGGCCGCCCTGCCTGCTGGCCCGGATAAGTATCAGAAGATCGAGCTAAATAAGATTGGTCATTACCTGAACTGGGCTAATCTGATGACTTATGATCTGCATGGGGCATGGGATGCCCAGGGACCAACCGATTTTGCTGCCCCGCTCTATAGCAGCCATAAGGATCCCTCCCCTGCTCCCACAAACGCGTACAGCGTCGATGATGCCGTGCGCGCCTACTTGAGAGCGGGCTTTGAGGAAGAAAAACTGGTGGTCGGTATTCCCTTCTATGGTCATGGTTGGACGAACGTACCAAATCAGAACCATGGACTCTACCAGAGCAGTCCGGACATGCAGCCCGCGCCAGGCGTGTACGAGGCTGGCACTAATGACTACAACGTCCTGGCACAGCTCAATTATCCTACGTATCGCGACCCCATTACAAAAGCATCCTGGATCTTTGATGGCACCACCTTCTGGTCGTTTGATGACGCCACGGCGGTAGCTACTAAGGTCCATTATGTGAAAAGCCACGATCTGGCTGGCGCAATGTTCTGGTCGCTGGATGGGGATGATAGCTCGGCTACCCTGACCACGACAGTCTACAATGGCTTCCACAGAAATACGGGCCAGGGAGCCCCGGTCTTTGCAAGCCGGGGAGGAACCCCATAGGGGCGCGGTGGCCGTTCCTTACGGCCTGCTTGGGGATGGGGCAGCGTGCCGTGTCCCAACCTGGTAGGCGTAGCCAGTGCTGCGTCCGATCAGCCGGCAAAAGCGGTGAGGCACATCGGTGACCTTGCCGTGCGCCGTCGTGATGGTGAAGTAGCCGCTGGCTTTCACCGCTACACGCCCCACGTGGGTACCCCGGCAGGCAAAGCGCTCGGGGACCACGGCTCGCACCAGGTCCCCCGTTTGATACCCAAAGTAGCGTTTGCGGCGCTTGCGATGGCTAACCGGGAGCCCCAGCACATTGACGTTGCACAGCCGTCGATGCCCGCGCCCCGTCGCCCGCACGAGCAGGGGCACGACGTCCCCCGTGCGCAGGCGCTCAGGGGTGGAGGCTCCCACAACTGCCGCGTCGAGCCAATGCGTCTTCGGGAGGGCCCGCGTGATTCGATGGTACTTGGTCAGGCCTCCAGACCCCGTTTCCACGGGCAGACCGGTCGCCTTGAGCCGCTCGAAGAGTTCCCAGCGCGTGACATTGACGGCCGCCGCGGCTTTGAGCGGGGTCTTCGCTTGCCTGAGAATGCGTTCCAGGCGCACAGGATCATGAGCGAGGAAGTCTCGAATATCCTGGGTGCCTTTTGCCAGATTGCAGGCTTCACAGGCCAGGGTGAGGTTGGATACCCGCTGGCTGCCCCCCTGGCGCGCGCGAGGATGTGTTCCAGTTGGAGCGGGATGCCCGTTGCTCCGCAGTACGCACATGCCCTTCCCCATTTCTCCAGGCAGTATTCCCGCACTTCGTAGCCGAACAGGGTGCCCTGCTGATACTCGAGGCCGGAGATGTCCGGGTGCTCCAACTTCTGCAGGTCGAAGCGCACCAGTTCCTGGGAGAGTGTGGTCACGTGCGCGATCCCGCTGGTCCGCGCCACCCAGGTCAGGATGTTCTCCACCCGCGAGACGAGCGACGGGGGCAGCCATCCGGCTCTGCGCCTCCGGTTGGCAAACCGCGGAGCGCGATAGCGGGTCTTGCGGGATCTGCGCCCCCGGCGCACATTGCGGCGGGTATCCAGGGCTTTTTTGATCGCGGCACCCCGATGGGTGAGTTCGGCGGCCCAGACGACCTCCCCGCCCGCGTCGTCCACCAGCGCCAGCCCGGTAGTGTGGGCGCCCGGATCGATTTTGAGCCGCAGCGGGGCAGGGGCAGGATGCTCGACCTCCCGCTTGAGGATGATGGTAAAGGGAGCAGTCCGATAGACGGCCGCCTTTCCGGCGGTGAGCAATCGACGTGCTCGCCCCGGATGGACCGGGGGCAGCGGGTGCTTGAGCGTATCGACGACAAAGACGTTCGACATGGTTCCTTCCTTTGTGCCCTTGCGGGCCTCCGCTTGCGCGGGTAATGCTCACCTCGACAACGTGTGCAAGCGGTTTGTTGGAAAGCGCACCGGCTTCACCCTCTACACATTTTAACGCTTTCCCGCAGAGGTTCAGGCTGGTGAAGCACCTGAACGTGCCTATGGACATCGGCGGTGCCGCATTCGCTTGCAACGGAGCCCGATGGGAGGAGCCTGCTCTTCCCCTGGCTGAGTCTGCTCATGTCTCGGGCCTGCGGACGGCGCGAACGCCCCTCGCAAGCCCCCGCATTCGATGCGGGGGTACATGACTCTGATTCAGACGATTAGTCTATTCCTGGCGTGTGAGATGAGGTGCTCAGGCGAGCACCTCATCCTCTAGAAGATTGTGCTTGTTTTTGAGCGAGAGGCCGCTTCCCTGGCGGCGTAGCATCACCATTTCCGCGGCGATGCTCAGCGCGATCTCATCGGGAGTTTCCGCGCCCAGGTCCAGGCCGATGGGTGCGTGGACGCGCTCCAGTTGCTTGCGTGGGATGCCCTCTTCGCGCAGGTGATGAAAAATCTGCTTGACCTTGCTGGTGCTCCCGATCATACCGATATAGGCCGCCCGGGTGGATAGCGCGGCCTTTAAGGCGTCTCTATCCAGTTGATGCCCACGCGTGACGATCACCAGCCAGCTTGATTCATCAGGTTCAAGGGCCTGGATGGTCGCGGGGATATCGCCGAAGATGAGCTGTACTTTCTCGCCAAAGAGCTGAGGATCAGCCAGGTCGCGCCGGTCGTCCACCACGACAATGCGGAAGTCCAGCCTGTGCGCCAGGCGCGCCAGGGCCTGTGCCACATAGCCCGCGCCCACGATAACCAGGCGTGGCTCGGGGCGTAGGACCTCAAAAAAGACCTCCAGCGTCGCGCCACAACTGCCGACTGACTCGCCGTTATCGGCATCGATATGAATATGTGCCAGGTGTGAGTGATTCTCACTCAGCGCCTTCAATCCCTCATCGACGACCTTTTTATCCGTGACGGGTCCCGCCATATGCCCCTGGGGCGTGCCGTCCGCCGCGATTAGCAGCTTGGTGCCAATCTCGCAGGGGGCCGCACCCATCGTCTTCACGACTGTGGCCACGACGACGCGCTCACCACGTCGCAGGGCCGCCTGAATCTCATTGTACAAAGTAATGGCAGTCATTGCCCACCTCTCGCGCACTACTCAATCACTGAATACTTATCCTGTTATTATACTATTACGCTGACTGCAACCTCTCCCCTGGTCGCTAGTATTTTCCTCTTTTGGCCTACGTGAAAAGAATATGATAGTGACACGATAACGAGAATCTTCCTTGCGATAGGCGAGGTAGATATAGGGTTCAAGCCACGCTAGCAGCCTTCTCGTGACCAATCTTCATAACTTGACAGCATGCTCCAGGTTGTTCTATAATGTTAGAACAAATTTTCAAGATATAGATTGAATGGGGCGAGATTCTAGCGGAATGTGAATGGGTGTTTCTGTCAGGGATGGCACAGTAGAGTTGTATTGAGTAGGCGTACATACTGGGCAAAGCGCATATTTCCCAGAGAAGACAACGTGATTGATCATCTAATAGGAGTGTTAACAATGAGTAACGGCCAGACGTTTAACCCTAGAGAACACCTGATAAATATTAAGAATGGGAAGGGCGTATCGGAGTACCTGGAGGTGAAGTGGCGTTTGGTGTGGTTCCGCCAGGAGTGCCCTCAAGGTACGATTGAAACCGAAATCGTGCACCTGGACCTGGATAAGGATGTCGAGGCCGAGGCATTTGTGTGGAACGCCGAGAAGCGGCGCAGCGAGAAGGTCGTGAAGACGGCGAAGGGTGTGGCCATCTTCCGGGCGACTGTCCATGATGGCAAGGGCGGATCGGCGACGGGGACCAAGTCGGAGAACGCGGCGAACTTTCCAGATTTTATCGAGAAGGCCGAGTCGGGCTCTATTGGCCGTGCGTTGGCCGCGCTTGGCTATGGCACACAGTTCGCGCCAGAACTTAATGAGGAGCAGCGCATTGTCGATGCGCCCGTAGAGCGGCCCACAAATGGCAGCTATGCTGGTAGCAATGGCAATAGTCACACCCAGGGCGGCTTTGCGGCCACCGCCAATGGGCGCTTTAGCGGCCAGGGGCAGCAGAGCGCGAACGCGCAGGGCCCAAATGGAGGCCCGAGCAAGAGTGAACCAGCGCCTGACGCGGCTGCGACGGAGCAGCAGATTTCTAGCATTAAGAAGCTCTGTCAGCACCTGGAGAAGCCAGAACCAGACAACCTCTCGAACCTGACCTTCTTAAATGCGAAACAGTTGCTCCAGCAGTTTACGGAGGAGTATAGGGCGCAGAAGCAACAGAAAAAGGCGTCCTAACCATCCTCCAGAAAGCTTGATTCTACATGACTCCTAGCGATATCGAGTACGCCGAAAAGCGTATGAAACAGAAATGGTATGACCTGGCGCTTGCCGAGCAGCAGGGAGCCTCGCTCCCGACCCTTGAGCGGCTCTTTAACACGTATATGCTCGCTGTCGAAGAGTATAACCGATGTTCCGAGTCCTATCTCGTGGAGCAGCAGCAGGCCAGAAGCACACTGCCCGCTGTGCGGACTTCGCAGCAGCTTATGTGTGTGCCCCAAGGCGAGGAGCGCCCAAAGGAGCGTCGTCAGCGTAGGAAAGCCTCGTAGGGCGGATATCGTAGGTCAAAAAAGAGGGCGCAACCAGATGGGTTGCGCCCTCTTTTTTGACCTACGATATTACAGGCCATTGACGAAATTGACGATCTCTGTGGCCACGGCCTCAGGAGCGTCGAAGTTGACCAGGTGGCCGGCGTTGTGGATGATTGCCAGCCTGGAATGGGGAATCTCACGGTGCAGGCGCTCGGCATATGTGAGCGGCATCTGCTGATCTTTCTCACCCCAGATGAGGAGGACTGGCTTCTTGAGCACCGCCAGGTCGGTTGAGACGGCATTGGTATAGTAGGGGATGAGCAGGCGAATGTGCTGGTAGAGCACCTCTTTGCCCACTTCGCTGTTCCAGGGTGCGATATAGTTATCGATCACACTGGCGAAGCCTTTGACGTTGACCACGCCCTTGCCCAGGGTCTCGCGCAGGTCGCGCACGACATCCTCGACTGAAGCTTCTTTAGGGGCATCAAAATCCTGGCGCTTGCTCATCTCGGACAGGGGCCAGTTCTCGTCGAAGGAGTGGAGGTAACTAATCGTATCCAGGAGGACCAGGGCCGAGGTCTGCTCGCGATACAGACGCGTCGCCAGGATCTGCGCGACGCCGCCGCCAACGCCATGCCCGACCAGGATGATATTATTCAATTTGAGGTCTTTGAAGAGCAGGGCCAGGCCGTCTGCCTGTCCCCAGACCGAGGTATCGGCGGGCCAGGGATGCTCCGACTGACCATAGCCAAGCATATCGAAGGCATAGACCGCGCGACCCAGGCCAGCTAGCTGGGGCATGATCTCTTCCCAGGCGAAGGCGCCAGCGGGGAGGTCGTGCAGGAGCACGATTGCCCCCTCGGGACCGCGCTCGGCATTCTGGACGATGTAGCTATATTTGTAATGGATAGCGTGCCCTGTGCGCCGCTCCCGTGAGGTATTGGTACTTGTAGGCATAAGTCCTCTCTTAATTGGATAAATGATATGTATACTATAGCGCGCCACGTTGGAGATGTCCATGCAGGCAAGAACCCTCTCGTTGAACGAAAGGCAGATAAATGGCTGAAACATTTGAAGCGCGCAGATCTCGGACCTCGGTAGGGACCAGCTTTAGCGCGTCCGAATGCCATTTATGGCAGTGCGGCGCAAGCCGAAACCTTGAGTGAGCAGCAAACGACCGCCCATCCAATATGGTGCCATGGAAGCGTTTCGGGCTCCGCCTACAGGCGATCAATCGCCTTCGGACGCGCTAAAGCTGGTCCCTACCGACTTAGTTAGGCTTTGGCGTACAGAGCAGGTACGTTGTAGAAAGCGTTAAAGCCAGCATAGCGAGCCGCCTCAGCCCCTAGTTCATCCTCAATCACCAGCAGGCGGTTGTACTTGGCGACGCGCTCACTGCGGGCGGGGGCGCCAGTCTTGATCTGCCCGGCATTGGTGGCCACGACGAGGTCGGCAATTGTCGTATCCTCGGTCTCACCGGAGCGGTGCGAGACGACTGCGGTATAGCCCGCACGCTTGGCCATCTCAATGGCCTCCAGGGTCTCGGTCAGCGTACCGATCTGGTTCAGTTTGACCAGGATGGAGTTCGCTGAGCCCTCGCTGATGCCACGTTTGAGGCGGGTGGTGTTGGTGACAAACAGGTCGTCGCCTACCAGTTGGACGCGGCTTCCCAGGCGCTGGCGCATTATAGACCAGCCTTCCCAGTCGTCTTCCGCCAGGCCATCCTCGATGGTAACGATGGGATATTCGCCAATCCACTGCTCATAGAGATCGATCATCTCTTTAGAGTTGAGGGTGCGACCCTCGCGCGCGAGCACATATTTGCCATTCTCATAGAGCTCGGTCGAGGCTGTGTCCATACCCAGGAAGATATCCACACCTGGTTTGTACCCTGCGGCCTCAATGGCGTCGACTATCAACTCAAGGGCCTCGCGGTTGGAAGAGAGCGAAGGCGCAAAGCCACCTTCGTCGCCGACATTGGTATTGAACTTCTTGCCGTGCAGCACCTTTTTCAGGCCCTGATAGACCTCGGCGCCCCAGCGCAGGGCCTCGCGGAAGGAAGGCGCACCAACGGGGAGAATCATGTATTCCTGGAAATCGGTCGAATTATCGGCGTGCTTGCCACCATTTAAAATATTGAGCATTGGTACAGGTAGCGTACGAGCCGAGATGCCTCCCAGGTAGCGGTAGAGCGGCTGCTGATGGGCCTGGGCTGCGGCTTTGGCAACGGCCAGAGAGACGCCCAGGAGGGCGTTCGCCCCCAGTTTCCCTTTGTTAGAGGTTCCATCCAGTTCGATCATGATCTCGTCGATCATTACCTGGTCGGAGGCGTCCAGGCCAACAAGGGCGTCGCTGATCTGGTCGTTAACGTTCTCAACGGCCTTGAGTACTCCCTTGCCGCCATAACGGCTCTTGTCGCCATCGCGCAGTTCGACGGCCTCGTGGGCGCCGGTTGACGCGCCCGAGGGAACCGCTGCGATCCCATGTGCTCCGCCCATCAGAAGCACTTCAACTTGAACGGTTGGATTGCCACGCGAGTCGAGTATCTCGTGCGCGGTAACCTCTTCAATTGTTGTCAGATCATCCGTATTCAGTGGCATACTACAAAATCCTCCACGAAAACAAGATTCGATATCTATTGCATTGCTATGATAGCGCCATGCGGGACCCTCGAAGCTGTGCTATACCATACATAGGTAGTATAGCCATACCAGTACAGGATGTAGTAAGTGCCATACATCCTCGCCGTGGCTATTGTACATCCTGGAGAGGGAGGTGGGCAAGCAATCCCTCTAGTGTCGAAGAGAGGTACATGGTCTATGCTCACCCGAGGGCGAGCATAAACCATGTACCTCTCTTCGACACTAGCATAGGCAGGTACCGTGTTATGGTAAGAGATTATGTAGAGCGCTATCGATCTTATCGGTGTGCTCTGGCTTGCCCACGGTGACGCGGATGAAGTCGCGCATCTCTGGCTGCGAGAAGTAGCGGAGCAGGATGCCATGGGCCTCAACCGCTGCGCGAATCTCTCGCACACTCACCTGGTCTTCATCTACGCGCATCAGGATAAAGTTTCCTTGCGAGGGTACTGGATGAAGGAAGGAGTAACTGTCCAGGAGGGCGTACAGCCGCTCGCGCTCCTGCGTAATGCGTCGGACGTTATCCAGGGTATAATCCAGGGCCTTGAGGGTCTCAATCGCGCCGATATGACCGGCGACATTCACCTCAAAGGGACACTGTGCGCGGCGCATATAGGCTTGAATCCACTCAGGGGTCAGGGCATAGCCGATGCGGAGTCCTGCTAACCCGGCCCATTTACTGAAGGTGCGCATCACGATCAGATTTTCATGCTGAGGTACCAGGTACGCGAAGCCGCGAGAATTATCCGCGAACTCCACATATGCCTCATCCACAATCACGATGCGACCTGTATCGAGCAATGTTAATATATCTTGCTCGCAAATGGAGTTGCCAGTGGGGTTATTGGGCGAAGTCAGCACAATGAGCTTGGTTTCAGGAGTGAGCGCATCGAGGATGGCGTCGATATCAAGCTCATAGCCTGGCTTGCGAGGAACCTCCAGTACATGCGCGCCACAGAAGGTCGTGACCGAGGTATAGAGTGAAAAGGTTGGGGGGCAGCAGAGAATGTTATCTCCTACCGAGAGAAAGAGGTGCCAGAGGAGATTGATAAGCTCGGCGCTCCCATGATGCACGACGATATGGCGTCCATCGACACCAGTATAATCGGCGAGTGCATTGCGTAAAGCGGTTGAGTTCGCGTCGGGATAATTATTATAGTTTCTAAAATTGCTGAGTGCTTGCAATACTGTAGGCGCGGGTTCATAGGGGCTTTCATTACTATTAAGTTTAATAATATCCTCTATGGGAATACCTGTGCGCTCGCTAAATGCCTCCAGAGACTCGCCTGGAGCATATTGAGCCAGGCGATCCATCTCTGGGCGCACCGTAACAAGACGGGGAGAAGAGTATGTATACATGTACGACTAGTCCTACTTCTCTGAATCGGCGTCGACGAAGATCTGCGCGGGCCTGCGAATGAGAGTGCTGCGCGGGCTAAAACTGCCTGTGGTGCTACTGCCCAGGTTGCCACTGCCCAGGTTGCCACTATTCATGCCCCCGAATGAGCGATTAAGCGGCGAGACAGGGGACTGTTGCTGCTGGGCATTTGTGCTGGAAGCCTCGCCTCCGGCATTCGTTGAACCCTGCAGGATATCCAGACCCTGGCGCAGTGTCATCATATCACGCATAAAGCAAGCGACAGCTGAGGCGGCGGACCCTTTTTCGCGAGAGGAGTCAAAGCGTCGAGATGTCGCGGCACCCGCGGCTTGCGCGGCCTCGGCCATGGGGTCGGAGGTTTTGGCGGCGTAAACATCCTGGAAGATATCGTCCCAGTCGCTCCAACGGCCACGGAGGGGTTTCCAGCCAAGCTGGCCGTCACTGATCGTGCGCCATTTCTCTTCGGTAAACTGAATCCAGTCGTCGAGGAGGCGCGAGTAGGTAGCCAGTTGTTGGCGCAGGCGCTCTTCCTCTTCAGATGAACGTTGAGGGAAGCTGCGTGGTAAGCCATCCGTGCTCTGCGTGCTGATATAATTATTATTGCCCATACCCTGATTGCCGAAACCATTGACATTCGCGAATGATCCAGCACCGGGAAAGAAACCAGGAGTATGCATGTTCTGACCATCGGTCGTAAACTGGCCCATCTGCCCATTGGGATTGGGAAGGCCAAGCATAGGAATCTCAGTGCCTGCGGGGAGCTCACCAATGACTTGAATGCCACTGGCACCAAGCATGGGTCCCATGATGGCGGTTCCGTCTTGCAGAAGTACTCCCTCTGAGGGCAGGCCACCAATCACGATCTCTTCGTGGCCTACGGCATCCAGAATGCGCCAGGCCAGGCGAGGGTGTTTCATTGCCCACCAGAAGCGGCGGACCAGGAACGTTGAGGCAAATGTAAAATTGACGACCAGCCAGACGATACCGCGCACTGCTAACCAGTTTACGAGCGCCAGAATGACAATCATGTACCAGGGGTCACGATTTCCCGCTTCTTCTATGAAGGTTAGTACTGCGGCGACCATCAGGCTAGGATCGCGCAGTGGATTCACAAAATCCAGGATGCGTTTAAGCCAGCTATTGCCTTTCCTCTCTTCCAAAATGCGCTCCTCTCGGTTCTGCCACTGGTTCGACAGAGTACTATTTTTGCGATACGTTTCTTGGGCTTATGTAAAGCTGATTCTAGCATGCGCCCTATTTAACTGCAAATTTTGTCTAGAAGGCAGGTAGTTATGGGTGATGTCGATGCTTCTGCGCTACCTTGATTTTATTTCGATGTTATCTTTAAATAACAGATAGCGAGGCATGTTTTTGACCAGGGAGGCGCGGAAAAACGAGGTGGCAGTCCTGGCACACGACAGTTATTTGCCTTCTTTCTCTTCTTTACAACGAGGAGCGTCGTGAGAAGAAACGACAGGCAGTACTATGGTACTGAACATGCGATAGCTTTTAGAGGGAGAACGATGAAACTTTTGGCTGCTCTCTAACGGGCTATTTGATAGAATGGCTGCGATTTGCGTCTAACTCTCTGGGGGATTTCTTGCGCCTCTGGCGCTCCTCACTCCCCCATAAGAACTACTTGTTGAGTCTATTTTCATCTACTGATTCGTGTCATAGATGAAGGAACCGTTCTGTGTTCTCAAAGTACTGTCGAGATAAAGGCATAGCTCATAAGAGGGCCTTGAATGTGGGTGCAGCGTCGCATTATTTCCATAGGCATTGGTGTGTTCTGGTAATTCTGCTCCATTGTATGGTAACATTACACATGGTGTCTTGCGTAACGCTTTCTTATATTGTCTGGTCTGATCATACCTTTGTATGTGCCAGGTGTACTCTTGAGATAAGAGGGGTAAATTTGCTTCCCACCTGGAGGAAACAATTGTAGCCGATCTCCCAGGCTATAACAGTAAGCACCTGTTAGAAAGGACAAACCTCATGCCCACGCGGATGAAGACGGATGTTCATCTTCCGCAGTTGAAGCATGCGCGTCGTCTGATTATTGCTTCCAATCGCGGTCCCGTTGAGTTCCAACTCGGCCAGGATAATACGCTCAAAGCAAGACGTGGCGCAGGTGGAATGGTAACTGCCCTCATTGATGTTGGGAACCAACTCGATATGACATGGGTTGCGATGACCATGACCGAAGGCGATCGCATGATCGTCAAGGAGATGGAGCAACATGGAGGCGTAATGCCTTCTCCACTACGTGGTCAGAAGATGAAACTGCACTACGTCTCGGTTCCCAAAACAACCTACCGTAAGCATTATGATAAAATTAGTAATGAACTGCTCTGGTTCCTACAGCATTATATGTATGATCCCGTTCAAAGCAACATGCGACAGTTGCAAGACGCCTGGGAGAATGGGTATTGCGAGGCCAACCAGGCTATCGCGGATGCTGTAGTCGACGAAATTGAGCGCGAAGACTCGATGCCAGTTGTTATGCTACATGACTATCATCTCTACTTAGTCTCCTCGCTCATTCGCAAAGTCCACCCCTCAATCGTTATTCAGCAGTTTATTCACATCCCCTGGCCCGATGTTCGCTGCTGGCATTTTCTGCCAAGCAATATCACCCAGGCTATCTATAGCGGTCTGGTAGGCAACGATATCATTGGTTTTCAGACAGAGCGCGATGCACGCAACTTCCTGGAAGGGGCACGCACCCTCTTAGAGGGGCCGTGGTGGATTTTGAAGAGGGGGCTGTCTGGTGGCAGGGCCACCGCACGCAGGCGCGAGCCTATCCCATCTCGATCTCCGTTCATGAAGAGCGACGCGTTGTGAAAAGCGCGCCCGGCAAGCGTGCCGCCGAGGAGATGAAGCTTCTCCTCAACGAATTTACGATCATGCGCACAGATCGTATTGAACCCACCAAGAACATTCTTCGTGGCTTCCAGGCATATGATTATATGCTTGAGGAGCATCCAGAGCTGATTGGTCGCGTGAACTTCCTGGCTTTCCTGGTGCCTTCACGCCAATCATTGCCCATTTACCGCCGTACAACCGCGGAGGTTCAGGCGATTGTAGAGGAGATCAATCAGAAATACAGTACCGACGATTGGACGCCTATTCGCGCCTTTTATGGCAATGATCGTGTACGCGCCCTTGCGGCTATGCAGTTCTATGATGTGCTGCTGGTTAACCCCATTATTGATGGTATGAACCTGGTTGCCAAAGAAGGGCCGGTCGTCAATCAGAGAGATGGGGTGCTGGTGCTCTCGCGTACCGTTGGCGCGTTCCAACAACTCGCGAAGGGGTCAGTTCCTACCTCGCCCACAGATGTGATGGAGACAGCGCAGGCGCTCTATAAGGCGCTGACAATGTCGAAAGAGGAGCGTCACGCGAAGGCGGTCTTCGCATGCCAGGCGGTGGAGCGTAGCAATCTGACAACCTGGCTCGCGAAGCAGATCAATGATATCAATGATATCCTTGAGCGCGAGTCAGCGGAGACGCCAGTTGAAGAAGCCGAAGCTTCCCCAGACGATGTCGTCGCGAACGTAGGGTAGAGGCTTTTTCGCAGCGAACTGAGCGAACTCTTTAGATAGACAGATAGACAGATAGATAGATGGATGCCAGCAGCCCACAAGCTGGCTTCTCGCACCCTCGATAGTATCCTCATAGAGGCCATCTATATATCAGGATTGGAAGCACCTTCGGTGGACGCAATGGTTGCGTCATCACCGAAGAGCGGGCTTCTATTTTCTCTTCTCCCCTCCCACACTACTCCTCATGCCTTCCGGATTGCCGCAGTGTAGCCAGCATATCCCGTATCTGTCGCAAGCGTTCTACCATGCCGGGCACCTCGTCCACTACTTCGTCCGCGCTTGTCAGCAGTTCGGGCAGGGCGTCAGTATGCCGGACGGCGATGGTATAGCCAGTGAATCCCTCCTGGCGTAGCTCACGTACCGCGTAGATGGCGTTGAGATCGGTGCGGTCATCGCCCGCGAAGACCACGCCACGAAGCTGCTTGCGCTCTATATAGCGCTTGAGCGCCTCACCCTTGTTGATTTTTAAGGGCGCGAGTACCTCGACGACACGCTTTCCCTCGCCGATCACCATACCCTCCTGGCGCGCAGGCTCTTCGAGCAGCGCCAGAATTTGCTCACGCGCCCCGTCTGGATTGGCACACTGACGATAGTGAATGGAGCCGCCCACGCTTTTGGCCTGGACAATAATACCGGTTTCATGTGCCATTTCGCGCTCTACCAGGACCAGCAGGCGCTTACCAGGCTCTACATAATTCAGCGCTTCGGGCACAAGCTGGATCTGGGTGCTGCTTGTCGGCAGGCCCTCGCTCCACTCCAGTCCATGTGTTCCTATATATG
Source organism: Ktedonobacter sp. SOSP1-85 (assembly GCF_016587415.1). Taxonomy (GTDB): domain Bacteria; phylum Chloroflexota; class Ktedonobacteria; order Ktedonobacterales; family Ktedonobacteraceae; genus Ktedonobacter. Next base: position 3,299,892 of record NZ_BNJI01000001.1, read on the forward strand.
TCAGTCCGGAAACCTGAACCATTCGCGCGCCATCCTCTGCGGCCCGGCCCGTCATAATGGCTACTTCGGCGTAGCCAGCCAGCTCAGTGAGGAGCTCAGCGACGCCCGGGTAGAGACGGGCCTCTGAAGGAGTGGGAACGATCTCGCTTAGAGTGCCATCAATATCAAAAACCAGTCCCAGCGGCCGCTGTGCCAGAACGTCTTGTAGTTGTACCTTGCTCATGAATGCCTTTCTCTCCTACATATTGTGCAACCATCTCATTATAGTACGCTAAGAAGAAGCCGGTGGGGGTTACCCCCACCGGCTTCTTCTTAGCGTACTATAATTTCTATTTCGTTCTCTGTGCCTGGCTGAACCTCTATTTGTGAGCCATGACGGTGCACGTGGAAGTGTACATGCTGGTCACCTATGTAGATGCCGCGCACCTCCAGCGCATTGACCCAGGAGGGTAAGGTCGGTTGTTCAAGCACAAGCCGCTTCTGCTCGGCGTCGGCGCGCAGGCCAAGGAGCGCGTTAAGGATCTGTCCAGGTGCGCCCGTGGCCCAGGCCTGAGGTGAGCAAGCGACCGGGTAGCGCGTCGGACCAAAGCCCTCGCGCTGGATAAAGCCGCAAAACAGCTCGGGCAGGCGCGCATCCTCGAAGTGCTGACCGGCCTGGTAGAGTCCTTTGAGCAATTGAGATGCCTCAGACTTGCCGCCGTAGCGTGCGAAGCCAGCTCCAACCATGGCCGTATCGTGTGGCCAGACCGAGCCATTATGATAGCTCATAGGATTATAGCGAATGGCGTTGGCCGAGAGAGTACGCATGCCCCAGCCATTGAACATGTCCTCGCGCATCAGACGCTCGATGACCAGCTTTGCCTGCTCTTCGGGGACAATCCCGCTCCAGAGGCATTGGCCCGCGTTGGAGCTAACCGTCTTGCAAGGCTTCTTCTCGCGGTCAAGCGCAATATAGATGCTCTGCTCCTCTTCCCACCAGAAAGCGCGCATGAAATTGGCCTGAAGCTCACTTGCCTTCTGCTCCCAGCGTTCAGCTTCATCCTGGTAACCCAGGCGCCCGGCCAGGTAATGCATATTGCGATACGCGGCAAAGGCGTAGCCTTGAACCTCGCTGAGCGCGATGGGAGAGCGAGCCAACTCGCCGTTCTCATGAGAGGTGGAGTCCCAGGAGTCCTTCCAGCCCTGATTTAGGATACCGCTATCAAGGATACGGTGGTACTCTAGGAAGCCGTCACCATCTTTGTCGCCATACTCAATCATCCAGCGCGCGGCCAGTTGCGCGTTTGGCCAGAGCTGGCGCAGAAAATCGAGATCATTGGTCCAGCGAATATACTCGCCGAGGGTGATGAGGAAGAGTGGTGTGACATCGATACTTCCATAGTAAGGCACATAGGGGATCTCGCGGCAGTTTGCCATCTCGCCTGTGCGCATCTCGTGGAGCATCTTGCCTGGCTCTTCTTCAGTGAAATCGTCAGTTTTTGTACCCTGGTGCATAGCCAGGAAGGCCAGCGTGCCGCGTGCGACCTGGGGGAACCAGGGAAGATATTGCAGGCAGGTAATCAGGCCATCGCGCCCAAAGGGACAGGAGAACCAGGGAATGCCTGCGTAGGGATAGTAGCCATAAGGCGTCAGTGTGCAGAGCATTAACAGGTCATCCATCCCACGCTTGAGCAGGCGATTCAAGAGATAGTCATCGGTATGTATTGTTGGGCGCTCAAGCGAATGAACACCCTCAACTTCGATATGTTTGGCAAAGCGTTCGGCATTAAGCTCGCGCAGTTGGGCGCGCATCTGGAGCACGACTGGTTTGCCACGCTCAAGCTGGAGCGACCAGTGGACGCGATCCTCACTGATATATTTGCTATGTGGCGTAAAGGTAATTTGCGTCTCGCGAGTGACCTGGTCACGTCCGATATAACTCAGAGTTACACCCTTGTCGGTAACCTGGGCTGGCTGTAACTGACCATGCTCTTCGCGCTTGAGTCCGCGCACCTCAAAGAGGTCGCAGAAGTCGCTACCAAACTTGAGGCTAAAACGGAGCGGTTGTGGAAGCTCGCGAAAGCTTGTAATGGTAAAGGTCTGGATCAGCTCCTCATTATGTAGCTCCAGAAGCCGACTGACATAGATTTCGCCTTGCTCAATGAAGGTGTCAGCGTCGACTCTGAGCGCTGGATTCGTTAAATCTACCTGGCTGGCAAGTCCCGCTGGTGAGATGTGGTGTGAAAGCATGGCCAGAGGGTGGCCCTCCAGAAAGAAATTGTTCTCGCGGAGAAAGCGCGTCCCATGCCAGTAGAGACCCATAGCCTGGTTCGCGCCCAACAAATCGCCGCGTATATTGGCGACAAGAAAAGCATCTCCGCTCTTCAAAGTAATGTGTGTGGCGCTTGAATGGGCCTTTTCTTCGACTATCTCTGGTTGCTTGAAGGCTCCATCGGGGCCTTCTTCTGCTGGAAGCAGCAGTACATCTGGCTTGTGATCCGTCATAATACTAATAACTTTCTACCTGATACTTCGCTACGATGCGTTAAGAGTGAACAGTCACGCCAGGCGCGCGAAACGCCAGGAGTGTGAGGGGTACCCGGTATGTTATATGCTTCCTGCCCGTGTTACACCCTTCCAGGGGCTAGCTTTAATTGTACCGATGCTAAAGTTCAGACATGTTTCAATATCTGAATGCGACTTTCTTCTCCTCTGGTTACGGGCAGAAAGTGACGTAGCGTGATACTACGAGAAAGACATCTTACCAGAGAGCACTCTAGCGTGCTTACAGGCTCCTGCAAGCGTCTCTATGCCTGAGTTAACACAGAGATTAGAGAAATAATAACAGGGAAATGCTTTTGATGATGGGGCCTGGCAAAAATGTGTAGTGCCCTCCTAGTACTCATGGGCTGTTTGTTTGCTTGTAGGCATATAAGGTTTCTCTCGGCCTTAAGAAAAGAGAGCGAAGGTTGCATAGGACTTTTTGGCCTAATGTATGCTACAATAACCCCATGTTAAGAACACTCACCGCCACACGCTATGTGACACCCTTACGCGAGGGTGGCTCACTGCCCGCGATTGTAGAGGCCGACGATGATGGTCTGTATGTGCTGAAATTTCGCGGCGCCGGCCAGGGACCAAAGGCCTTGATTGCCGAACTGGTTGCTGGCGAGATTGGTCGTGCGCTTGATCTCCCCGTGCCAGAAATTGTTTTTGTGGAACTGGACCCTGTGCTGGGTCGCTCTGAGCCAGATTTTGAGATCCAGGCCCTGATCAAGCAGAGCGCGGGCCTGAACCTGGCGCTAGATTACCTGCCGGGCGCGCTAGCCTTTGATCCACGCGATGCGCGTGAGCTAGATCCATTCCTGGCCGCCTCCATTGTCTGGTTCGACGCCTATGTCTCCAACGTGGATCGCACGCCACGCAATACGAATATGCTGCTCTGGCATCGCCGCCTGATCCTGATTGATCATGGATCCTCGCTCTATTTTCACCATATGCCAATCAACTATATGGAGCGCAGTCGTACGCCATTTGCGGCTATCAAAGACCATGTTCTCCTGCCTTTTGCCAATGGCTTGCAAGAGGTGGACGCGCGCATGAAGGCTTTATTGCCCGTTGCGCGCCTGGCCGGTATTGTCGCCGCCATCCCTACATCCTGGCTGGAGAATGACGAACGTTATACCGATCCCGATGCGCATCGAGCCGCATACCTGGCCTATTTACAGGATCGTTTGTTGGCTTCACATGTTTTTGTAGAGGAGGCGTTGCATGCCCGCGAACAGCTCGTATGATTACGCCCTTGTGCGTGTAGTGCCAAGCGTGGAGCGCGGTGAGTGCCTCAATGTGGGTGTGATCCTCTTCTGCCGCACGCGCCAGTTCCTCTGCGCGCGCATCGAGCTTGATGAGCAGCGCCTGCTCGCGCTCGATCCCGATATCGACGTGGCAGCGGTACGTGAGCACCTGGAGACCATCGCCTTGATTTGTGAGGGGAAGGCGGAAGGAGGGCCAATCGCGCACCTCTCGCTCTCCGAGCGTTTCCATTGGCTGGTCGCGCCGCGTAGCGCTATCATCCAGATCTCGGCGGTTCACTCAGGCCTTTGTAGCGATCCTGCCGCAGCGCTCCAGCACCTCCTCGATACCATGGTCCGTCTACGCAAGCAGAAGATAGTGCGAGCTGGCACTAGTGGGAAATAAAGTTCGGCTTATGGTATGTTTATTTAGAGCAGAGAATAAAAATATGTTCTCTAATCATAAGGAGTATGAGCATGAGCACACAGGAACGTACCTCGGGGAGCGTCACGGTTGGCGACCAGGCTCCTGACTTTACCCTTCCAACCGCAAAGGGTGACCAGGTCAGCTTGAGTGAGTTTCGTGGTGAGAAAAGCGTCGTATTATATTTTTATCCCAAGGATAGTACCCCTGGCTGCACTGCTGAAGCCTGCTCGTTCCGCGATAGCTACGAGGTCTTTCAGGAGGCGGGCGCGGAAGTGATTGGCGTAAGTTCAGATTCGAGCGAGTCTCACGAAAACTTCGCGAAGAAGAACAATCTTCCCTTTATTCTCGCCAGCGACGAGGGCGGTGCGCTTCGGAAGAGCTATGGAGTTCCCTCGACGCTTGGTCTCTTGCCAGGGCGTGTGACCTATATTATTGATAAGCAGGGAGTTGTGCGCCACATCTTCTCGTCGCAGTTCGCGCCGCAGAAGCATGTTGATGAAGCATTAAAGATTCTAAAACAATTTTAGATTAAAACGACTATGGATGATACAAAAGTGGCTCTCGGCGTTCGCCGAGAGCCACTTTTGTATCATCCATAGTCGTTATTGCTGTTGTGTATATTGTTGCTGGTGAGCATTGAGGAGCTGAGTGAAGTTGTCGGCGACCTGGTGCGAATCGATCACGGTGTTGATGCGGGCAATGGCCTCACGTAGTTGGGCGTGCAGGCTGTCCTGAGGTGGGATGATGCCCTGGTTGGCAACCAGCAGCAGGGCGGCGTTGGCGACGATGAAGTCACGCCTGGGCCCCTGCTCCTCACCTGAGAGAATATGCCATATATCGCTCTGGGTGGCTGCTAAATCTACTTCTTCGCGAATATCCACAAGTTGTGCGCGTGTCAAGCCGATATCCTCCGGTGAGCATTCCTCAAAAATGACCTCGTCGCGTGTGACCTGGATGAGCAGGTTGATGGGTTGCTGGGGATCGGAGATGCTGGAGGCATTGGAGAGCTCATCAATGCCATCATAGCAATGCACGATGATGCCTTCACTCCCCAGGTGAAGATAGAGTGAGAGCACGTAGGGAAGCATCGCCAGGCTACAGACGCCCGTGGAGTGGTGAGCGGGGCGAAGGACCTGGGCGTTAGGTGAAACAATCTTGAAGATATCCAGTGTAAGTGGGGTGGTGCGTAGCGTCTCCTGCCAGTTGGGGTCGCCCACGTCACAGCGCTGAGTTAACTGCTTCATGGCTTCGTGCCAGAGCGCCTCGCGTGCCTGTTTGAGTGCCTGGGAGTAGGGGAAATTTAAGGCCGAGAGTGGGATAAAGGTAAAGCCGTTGCTATCAAGCTCTTGATTAAGTGTAGGAATAGATAAGTGCGGGTGCCGATAGCCAAAGGTCTCCATCGCCTGGGCACTACCATGATAGGAAGTAACGTTGGTGGTGCCGGTCTTACAAATTTTTACCAGGGGAGCAGCGACAATCGCGGCGGCTGTGCTAGCGTGAATTGTTTTGCAGAAGTCACCGCCGCTACCGAAGACGTGGTCGTGTGTGTGCAGAAGCGATAGATCCTGTTGCTTGCTCTGTAGAAAATGTTCAACGCGTGTGCGCAGGTGATCGGCCAGAAAGTTGACCTGGTTTCGCCCGATATGTCCATTGCCCGGCGCGAGGAGCCGCAGGATTTCTAGCAGCTCCTGTGAACCCTGTTCTGGATCACTACAGGCGTCAAAATAGCGTATCAGGGTTGCGTTATCGGGTGGATCAAGCTCTCGCTCGTGCCCCAGGAAACTGGCGAAGGTCTCGCGCAAAGGCCCAAGCTGGCGGAGTATAGCCTCCTCATGTTCCGCATCTTCAAGAGAAGTAAAGAGGCGATAAAGGTCGCCTTTCTGCAAACGGACCTGCAATCTATGCCCATAAGCGGGCAATTGAATACTACTTCCCATATGTTGTTGCCTTACTTTGATACTGTGCCTCTCGGAAACCTGAGCGCGTGAGCGCTAGCCACGAGAGTGGCGTTGGTTTCCGTCTAAGAAGGCCGGATAAAAATTATGAAATGCCAGAGAAAATTCTAGTTTTGTTATTGTGCTGAGAAAACCAGTGAGCTGTGACCTTCTCGGTGTGCAGGCTCCTTTATATCCAGTATAAAGTAAGGCATAACTATCATCCTGTCAACAGGTAGATGAAAAGTCATTCAGCGGGATTTTCCAGCTTATGCTGAAGGGCCAGGCGTAGGTGCTGCATCGTTTTATTTTTGCGCGCGACCGAGAGCGAGGCGCGCAGGCGCTGCGTCTCAACTGGATGCTCAGGCCATTGAATGTCATCCAGATCAATATTGTGTTTATAGCAAACGGCGCGCAACTGTTGCGGATCATCGAAGCGCTCTTTGATTGAGCTGAGCATGGCATAACGCTGTGTTTGTGGTAGCTGCACTATGGCGTTAATGGCTAGCTCCAGCCAGTGAGTGGCGTCTTCGTTATGCTCCACCACTTCAGCGGGATCGGGGTCCTGGTTGCTCGTATGAAAGGTCTGAGAGATGTTGCCCTGGAAGAGTTCGCCATCATCGTCAAGGGTAAGCTGACTGCATGGTTTATATTGGCGCGCGAGCGAGACTGTTTCATTGAAGGCCGCCCGGCTGATATAGGCTCTGGGATTTTCGATGGTGTGCTGGCGCAGCACGAGCCAGCAATGCAGGCGCAGGCTTTGCTTCACATCATCCACGTCCAGATCATATGTCTCGGCGCGGGCCATACTATTCTTCCGGCTAAAGCGGCGCTGTGCCTGAAGACTGATGTAGCTGTCGTACTGGTCAAAAAAGCGGTCTATCTCTTGCCCACCAGGATATAGGGGAGGTTCTGTGTCTACTGGCACCGCCATGGTCGCTTGCATGATCGAGTCTCCTTATATGGCTTACTGCTGTGGTGTCCATCCATAGGTGTTACTTTACTACGTGGGTTCTTCCCTACAGTAAAAATTGTTTTTGTTTTTAAAGGAGAACAGTTCAAATTGTTTCTTTGTTTCATTGTTGCTTACAAAACAATAATAACATAGAAAACTATAAGAGGGCAATACATTACTGAGCAATTTTTGTTGACAAAACTATTTTGTTCTTACTCTTTTTACGTTATACTGTGAAAGAGGAGGAAAACGCGATGGGTCGAAAAGAAAAGCATATCGAACTTGAGAATGGGGAGGCAACCTCGGTAGGGGCCAGGATGCGCCTGGCACGCCAGGAGAAGGGCATTCGCCTCTCTGATATGGCGCGTCAGATCGGCTACACCAAAAGCCGACTCTCCGCAGTTGAAAATGGGTATGGTCGCCCTTCGCAAGAACTACTCCTGGCATATGAACAGGCGTTAGCACTTGCGAGAGGAACGCTCCTGGAGCAGATCAGCAAACCTGTGATCGTGGCCCAGCCTGTCACGGCTGGCATTGGCAGTAGTGTGCTGCATCCAGATATGGAGATGCAAAGACATGGAACTGAGCCTGGTGAAGAGGAACCGGAGGCGCCCAATCATAAGCGGGCCGCGCATCTAGCTGTAAGCGAGCAGGCCACGGTACTAGAAGCCGCTCGCGCGCAGGAGCAGACCAGTGAAGCGCCCCGTATCACAAACTTCTATGGACGTAACCAGGAACTGGCGACCCTGGAACAGTGGTTAGCGCAGGATCACTGCCGTATTGCGGCGATCCTGGGCATTGGTGGAGTTGGCAAGACAACGCTAACCTCTATGCTTAAGGAACGCCTGAAAGAGACCTTTGATTTTGTCTATTGGCGGACACTCCAAAATGCACTACCACTAGAAGAATTTCTCGTAGACTGTATCCGCTTCCTCTCTGGCCTGGAACAGGTAGAGCTGCCAGATGACATTGGTGATCTGATTAAACAGCTTGGTTCATATTTACGTGCCCATCGCTGCCTCTTGATCCTGGATAATATGGAGACCATTCTGGCGAGCGGCCAGAGCGTAGGGAGCTATCGCCCGGGCTACGAGGGATACGGCGAGTTTATTGAATATGTTGGCAATAGCGAGCATATGAGTAGCCTGGTGCTGACGAGTCGTGAGTTGCCCCAGGAGGTAGAGTTCTGGAATCATCCCCGGAGGCAGGTGCTTCATCTATCCGGTTTTGGCCTGGATGAGGGACGTATGATCCTTCAAGAACGCGAGCTCCTTGGTAGCGAGGAGGACTTCTCCCGGCTGATCCAGAGCTATGCTGGAAATCCCCTGGCACTCAAACTGGTCGCCGCGCCCATCCGCGAGGTCTTTGGTGGAGATATCGCAGAGTTTCTCGCCGAGCGTGGTATGGTGATTGGCGATGTCTATGACCTCATTGATAAACAGTTTCATCGCCTCTCAGACGAGGAACGCGAGATGATTTACTGGCTGGCGCTGGCCTGCGAGCCGGTCTCTCTGAATGATATTTCCAAAGAGGTTGTGCGTCCCGTGCCGCGTCGTATGCTCCTTGCCGCCCTTGATTCTCTACGCCGGCGCTCTATGATTGAGAATAGCAGTGGCGCACGCTTCGGCCTCCAGCCTGTCATCATGGAGTATGTGACCGATGCCCTGGTGAGCAGCTTCTGTCGTGAGATTGAGCAAGATGAATACGCGCTCCTCACCAGTCATGCCCTGGTGCGGGCCGAGGCCAAGGACCATATCCGTAACAACCAGGTGCGCCTCTTTCTGGAGCCAATCGCGCTTCAACTCCTCACGCGCCTGGGAATGGTGGAGTGTGGGGCGCGGCTGAAGACGATGCTGCGCAATCTCCAGCTACAGCGCCCGCAAACGCCTGAATATGTGGCGGGGAATATTCTCAACCTGCTGGTCCAGCTTAAGATTGACCTGCGTGGCTATGACTTCTCTAACCTGGTAGTCTGGAACGCCTATCTGCAAGATGTCTCGCTCCCCGAGGTTGACTTCTCCAATGCCCAGTTGGAGCGCTGTGTCTTTAGTGATACCTTTGGTAGTATCCTCTCAGTGGCCCTCAGCAACGATGGAGAGCGCCTGGCGGCGGGAACTGCTAATGGCGATGTCAGATTGTGGAACGCGCACACGGGCGCGCCACAGGGCATCTGTCAGGGGCATACTGACTGGGTGCGCGCGGTCGATATTCGCTACGATGGTAAGCGTGCTATCAGTGGCAGCGACGATCAATTCATTCGCCTCTGGGACACCAGGACTACACAGTGCTTGAAGACCCTGGTGGGTCATACCAACCGCATTCGCTCAATTGCCTTCGCACCCGCGGGCGACCGGGCGATCAGCGGTAGTGATGATATGACCTTGATGCTCTGGGATCTGGAGAAGGGCGAGTGTCTGCGCATCTTTCGCGGGCATGAGAGCCGCATCTGGTCTGTGGCTTATAGCCCGGATGGAGCCTATGTTGCCAGTGGGAGCAGCGATTTTTCTGTGCGTATCTGGAATGTGGAGAGTGGCGCGTGCGTGCGTGTGCTTAAAGGACATAGCGGGCGTGTGCACTCTGTGACCTTCAGCCCCGATGGGCGTTACCTGGCGAGTGGAAGTGAGGACCAGACAATATGCCTGTGGGATCTACAAAGCGGTGAGTGTGTACAAAACCTACAGGGACATACCGGGCGCATCTGGCCTGTGCGCTTTAGCTATGATAGCAAGCAGCTTGCCAGTGGTAGCGAGGACCGCTCTATCCGTATCTGGGATGTCGCCAGCGGGACGTGCCTCTCCACACTCAGGGGGCATCATAATCGTGTCTGGGCGCTGGCGTATAGCTTTGACAACCGCGTCATCGTCAGTGGCAGTGATGACCAGACCATTCGCATGTGGAACTGCGAGGACGGCCAGTGTTTTAAAACACTCCAGGGTCATAGTAGCCGTGTGCGCTCGGTGCGCTTTAGCCCGGATGGCACGCGCCTCTTAAGTGGTAGCGATGATCGCGCCGTGCGCCTCTGGGATGTGGCAAGTGGCCAGAGCATCAAGACCCTGCAAGGCCATAGCACCTGGATCTATGCCGTGGCCTACAGTCCCCATGGCAATATTGTCGCCAGTGGCAGTGATGACCAGACCATTCGCCTCTGGGATGTGAATACTGGCTATTGCCTGCGTACCCTGGGAGGGCATGAGAACTGGGTGCGCGCCGTCGATTTCAGCCCGGACGGTACGCAACTAGTGAGTGGTAGCGATGATCAGACTGTGCGCCTCTGGCAAGTCAACACTGGTCTCTGCATACGCATCTTACAGCATCGACAGAGCCGCCTGTGGTCGGTCGCCTTCAGCCCGGACGGCCATACGATTGCCAGTGGGGGTGAGGATAACGTCGTGCGCCTCTGGCACAAGGAGACGGGTGAATGCCTGAGAGAACTGCATGGGCACGAGCGGCGTGTGCGCTCCGTCACCTTTAGCCCGGATGGCCTGGTGCTGGCAAGCTGTAGCGATGATAGTACAATCCGGCTCTGGGAACTGGCGACCGGCAAATGTGTACTCATCTTTAAGGGCCATATCAACTGGATCTGGTCGGTCGCCTTCAGCCCCGATGGGAGCTGCCTGACCAGCGGTGGGGATGACAATAGCGTCAGATTGTGGGACGTCGCAAGCGGGCGCCTGCTCTGGACGGGAAGCGAGCATAACAAGCGCATCTATGCCGTGGCCTTTCACCCTCAGGGGCATATGGTTGCCAGCGGGAGCTATGATGGTACCATTCGTCTCTGGGACGTGCAGAACGGCGAGTGCTTCAAAACGCTCCGCCGGGAGCGCCCATACGAGCGCATGAATATTCGCGGCGTGACTGGCATCTCATCCGCTCAGCGCGCCATGCTCCGCGCCCTTGGAGCCGTGGAGGAGTAATAAAACTGTTTTGACATAAGCACTCAAATGTGTTAAAATATGCTTATGCAAAACATATATAGCATTCAGGCGTTTGGGAAGCTTATTGGCAAGTCAACCAAGACGCTGCAAAAATGGGACCGCGATGGCAAGTTAGTTGCTCATCGTTCTCCACAATCAAACAGGCGCTACTACACCCACGATCAGTATCTTGAGTATCGCGGGCTCAAAGCACCAGAACAGGGACGTACCATTGTCTATGCGCGCGTTTCAGGGGTCTCACAAAAACCTGACCTTACCAACCAAATGACTGCCTTACAAGCGTATTGTACTGCTCATGAGATCACTGTCGATGAATGGGTACAGGATATTGGCAGTGGACTCAATTACAAACGCAAAGGCTTCAATCATGTGATGGAGATGGTTGAGTTAGGGCAGGTTCGCACGATTATCATTGCCCATAAGGATCGCTTAGTGCGGTTTGGGTATGACTACTTTGAGGCGTTCTGCGAACGGCATCACACCCAACTGGTTCTTCTTCATGGTGACCACCTTTCTCCTGAGCAAGAGCTTGTGCGCGATCTTATCGCCATCATAACCGTATTTAGTGCCAGGCTTCACGGACTCAGATCCTACAAGAAAGTGATGAAAGATGCTGCTTTGCAAAAAGATCAAGATTGACGTGAGCGAGCAGGACGCTGCTACGCTTGAGTTCATGCAAAGCAAATGTCGAGGGCTGTACAACTGGTGGGTTATGAGGCTCAGGGAAGGAGAGAAGTGGAATCTCTACGAAGCCAAACGGAGTTTACAGGAAAGTAAGCACCATGATCCTGAGCTTATTCAGGTGTATGGCAAGTTGCTTCAAGAGGTCTACTATCGCCTTGATGGGGCCATGAAAGCATTCTATCGTAGAGTGAAAGCAGGTGAAAAGCCTGGATTTCCACGTGTACGTCCAAGACACGGCTTTTTTACGCTCTGCTATCCTGCCATGTACCTCAAACGTGAGGGTGACAAGCTCATCTTGCCTACAGGTGGTGGCGGGAAGCATGGGGCAAAGGTACATCCCAACGTCACTGCCCGTCTCACTGAGAGACCGCCAGAACAGTTCAAAAAGGTGGCGATCAGTCGGGATGCCAGAGGCAACTACTATGCTTCCTTCCCGGCTGAGCGGCCATCAAAGCCCTGTTCAACTGATGATGTTGCCGCCTTTGATCTTGGCATCAAAACCCTAGCAACAGGCGTGAATGAGCAAGGCAGAGTCTACACCATTGGCGGATTCAAAGGGGCAAAATGGTATAACAAGCAACTGGACAAAATTCGATCCAAGCGTGATAAATGCAAGAAAAAGTCACGTCGCTACCTCCATCTCAGCAAAGTGTACAAGCGCGTTTCCCAGAAAAAACGCAAGAAACAACGGGATAGTTTGCATAAAGCATCCCACCTGATAGCCCACAAACTGGTTGAAAGAACCGTTGTGGTTGGTGATCTCTCCCAGAGACAAATGGTCACAAAACAGCATGTAGAGCGCAATAAGCAGCTCAATAGAGCGGTCTATAATGAGTGGGGACTCTCCACCTTCCTCGAAATGCTGAAGTACAAATGCCAATTGTACGGGAAAGAATTGCACTTCTTAGATGAGCGCAACACCTCCAAGCAGTGTAGTGGCTGTGGGAATCTGCAAGCCATGCCGCTGTGGAAGAGAACCTACTGTTGCGTCGAATGTGGACTCGTCATGGATCGCGATGAGAATAGCGCGGTGAACATTTTGACGAGGTTCCTTGCCCGGCGAGGGCCACACACTCCCTCTGTGGAGTGCGGTGTGCTGCAGGCGACCCAAAGCAGCGGAGAAGTCAAAGAGGCTTCCTGTGAGGGGTAAGTGCAGCAATTGGATCTATTCGAATGGGCTTCGCGCACATTTGAGGAGATTTAGAAAGGCAGTAATAACAACATTTGGGATAGATGGTATGGTGCGTCCTGGCAACCCGAGGTTGCCAGGACGCACCATACCATCTATCCCAAATGGTATCTATACCCGCCTCAGGAGAACATAGAAAAGTAGTTGGCCCATATGGCAATGTGCTAGTATATAGTAGGGAAGAATATATTTGGAGAAGAATACACATCATGACAAAACCACAAATTGCCCCCTATGGTGCCTGGGCGTCTCCTATCACGACTGATATGATTGTCGCTAAAGCGGTTAGGCGGGGACAGGTGCAGGTCCAGGGCCAGGATACCTACTGGCTGGAAGTGCGCCCAGAAGAAGGTGGGCGTGGTGTAATCGTGTGCCGGGGAGCCGATGGTGTGACGCAGGATATCACACCAGCCCCGTTTAACGCCCGCACGCGGGTCCACGAATATGGCGGCGGCGATTATATAGTTCACGAAAATACAGTGTATTTCGCGAATTTTAGCGACCAGCGTCTCTACCGTCAGCCTCTGGGTGGAGAGCCAGAGGCGCTAACTGAGGCCGGAAATAAGCGCTATGCCGACCTGGTTATCGATGGGCTGCGCCAGCGCCTGCTCTGTGTCTGTGAGGACCATACCAATACACAGCGCGAGGCCGTCAATACTCTGGTGAGCATCGCCCTGGACGGAAGCGGTTCGGTTCATACACTAGTCGCGGGCAATGATTTCTATTCCACACCACGCCTGAGTCCCGATAAGACACGCCTCTGCTGGCTGACCTGGAATCATCCCAACATGCCCTGGGATGGCACCGAACTCTGGGTTGGCGAACTGGATGCCAACGGCTTTGTGAGCTATGCCCAATATGTCGCCGGGGGAGCGAGCGAGTCGATCTTTCAACCTGCCTGGTCGCCTGATGGCACACTCTACTTCGTCTCTGATCGCAGCGGTTGGTGGAACCTCTACCGCCTGAAGGGCGAATCCATCGAGGCCGTTTGCCCGATGGAGGCCGAGTTTGGGCGTCCGCAATGGGTCTTTGACATGAGCACCTATGGCTTTGTTTCGGCTGAGCGCCTGGTATGCATCTATGGCCAGAACGGCGACCACCTGGGAAGTATCAACCTGAAGACCGGTATATTAACGGAGATCGAGACTCCCTATACCGCGCTGAGTTCACCCGCCATCTCTTCTGAGCGCGTCGTCTTCACCGCCGGCTCGCCGACCCAGCGCCCGGCGATTGTGCAGTATGATCTCGCCAATAAGAAACTTGAGGTCCTACGTGCCGCTGAAGCTGTTGAGCTCGACGAGCGCTACTTCGCCTTACCCCAGCCAATCGAGTTTCCCACTACCAATGGTCAGACGGCGTATGCCTACTACTATCCGCCAACCAATCCTGAGTTCCAGGCTCCGGAGGGCGAGCTCCCGCCGTTGATTGTGGAAATTCATGGTGGCCCGACCAGTTCGATATCGAGTGTCCTGGGTCTGGGGCGCCTCTTCTGGACCAGCCGGGGCTTTGCGCTCCTGGATGTCAATTATGGTGGCAGTACTGGCTATGGTCGGGCATACCGTGAGCGCCTGAAGGGCCAGTGGGGCGTTGTAGATGTTGATGACTGCGCCAATGGAGCGCGCTACCTGGTTGAGCGCTCGTTGGCCGATAGCAAGCGCCTGCTCATTCATGGTGGGAGCGCGGGCGGGTATACAACCCTGTGTGCCCTCTCGTTCGGCGACACCTTTGCCGCCGGGGCCAGTCACTTTGGCGTCAGTGATCTCACGACCTTTGTGCATGACACACACAAGTTTGAGTCGCGCTACCTCTTTGGCCTGGTTGGTCCCTATCCCGAGGCCAAGCCGCTCTATGTCGAGCGCTCGCCCATGACCTACGTAGACCGGCTTGCTCGTCCGATTATCTTCTTCCAGGGGCTTGAAGATAAGATCGTACCTCCCAGCCAGGCCGAGGTCATGGTTGAAGCCCTGCGCGCCAAGAAAATTCCCGTGGCCTATCTCCCCTTTGAGGGAGAGCAGCATGGCTTCCGCAAGGCGGAGAACATCAAACGTTCCCTGGAGGCCGAACTATACTTTTACGCTCGTATCTTTGGCTTCTCCCTTGCAGACGAGGTTGAGCCAGTCGAGATAGAGAATTTATAGAAGAGAGGACATACCGTAACCGTGACAGAACAGAATAACTTGAAATTTACGAGCAGCAACGAACACATCAATGAACTGCTCACGCATATGAATATTATCTCCGACCTGGGGGCCTTCTCCGCCCTGGCCGACTGGGACCAGCAGACGGGTATGCCAGAGGGGGCGGGCGAGGCGCGTGCGCATCAGATGGCAACCATGCAGGGCCTGATTCACGAGCGCCTGACCAATCCTCGCCTGGGTGAGCTTGTATTGCAGCTCGAAGAGATCGTCAAGCAGCCGGAGTATACCGATGCTGATCGTGGCCTGGTGTATCATGCGCGCCGCTCCTATGACCAGTCGACCAAGCTCCCGCGCGAGATGGTTGAAGAGATGGAGCGCGTGCGCGTGAAGAGCTTCGAGGCCTGGGTCAAGGCACGCCACAACAACGACTTCGCCAGCTTCTCGCCCTGGCTCCAGCGCACGGTCGAGTTTCAGCGTGAGGTCGCGGACCGCTTTGGCTACCAGGAGTGCCGCTATGATGCCCTGCTCGATCTCTACGAGCCGGGTCTGACTGCCAGCCGTGTCGATGTGCTCTTCGCTCCCGTGCGTGAGGTCAGCGCCACCATACTCAAGCGTATTCAGGAGAGTGGTCACAAGGTCGACACCAGTAGCCTCTCCAACACCTTCCCTGTCGAGAAGCAGCAAGAGCTGAATAAGCACCTGTTGGAGAGTATGGGCTATGACTTCAATCGTGGGCAGATGGCGGTCTCCGCGCACCCCTTTACCACCAGCTTTGGCTCGCCTCTAGATGTGCGCCTGACCACGCGCTACGACGAGAAGAATCTGCTCTGGTCGATCATGTCCTCCCTGCATGAGGGCGGCCACGCCGTCTATGAGCAGGGCTGTGCGTCCTCGCTGCTACGCACTCCGCTGGCCAGTGGTGCCTCAATGGGCGTGCATGAGTCGCAGTCGCGCCTGTGGGAGAATGGCATTGGTCGCTCTGAGGCCTTCTGGCGTGGGCAGTTTCCCATCGTCCAGCGTGCCTTCCCCGAGCAGTTCCAAAACCTGGATGCCAAAACCTTTGCCCACGCGCTTAACCATGTGGAGCCAAGCCTGATCCGCACCGAGGCCGACGAGGTCACCTATAACCTGCACATCATCATTCGTTTTGAGATCGAGCGTGCCCTGATCAATGGTGATATCGCCGTTGAGTCGCTGCCCAGCATCTGGAACAGCAAGTACAAAGAGTACCTGAGTGTTGAGCCGCCAACCGATACCCTGGGCGTGTTGCAGGATGTCCACTGGTCCTCTGGCTTCGGCTACTTCCCATCCTACACCCTGGGCAACCTGTATGGCGCCCAGATCTATTCCAAGCTGCGCAGCGTCTTCCCCGATTTCGACGCGCGCCTGGAGCAGGGCGATACCCGCTTCGTTCTGAGCTGGTTGCAGGAAAACATGTACGCCTATGGCGCGACCTACAAGCCTGCCGACCTGCTCAAGCGTGTCGTGGGCGAAGAGGCCGATCCCCAGTACTTCGTCCGTTATCTGACTGAGAAGTTCTCCGGAATTTACGGCCTATAACTGTTGTTGCAAACAAAATGGGTGCACCTGCATCCTGTCCTAGAGTAAAAAGGAAAAGGGGTGGTCCTGCGTACGCAGGACCACCCCTTTTCCTTTTTACTCTATATCTTACATCATGCCGGGCATGCCGCCCATGCCGGGCATGCCGCCGGCGGGGGCTGCGGGGGTCTCTTCGGGGATCTCGGAGACCAGGGTGTCGGTCGAGAGGACCATTCCGGCGATGCTGACCGCGTTCTGCAGGGCCGAGCGGGTCACCTTTACGGGGTCGATGATACCGGCGTCGAACATGTCGACGTAGCGGTTCGCGTAGGCGTCGAAGCCAACGAAGCCATCGGCCTTGCGGACCTGGTCGACGATAACGGAGCCATCAAGACCGGCGTTCTTGGCGATCTGGCGCAGAGGCTCTTCGAGCGCGCGGCGTAGGATGGTCACACCAGTAGCCTCGTCACCAGCGGGGGCCTGGACGTTGTCGAGGACCTTAAGGGCCTTGATCAACGCTGAGCCACCACCAGGGATGATGCCTTCTTCGATTGCGGCGCGGGTCGCGGAGAGCGCATCCTCAACACGATGCTTCTTCTCTTTCATCTCGACCTCGGTCGCGGCACCGACTTTGATAACGCCGACGCCACCAGCCAGCTTGGCCAGGCGCTCCTGGAGCTTCTCGCGGTCATAGTCGCTGGTGGTATCCTGGATCTGGGTGCGAATCTGGGCGATGCGGGCCTGGATGGCCTGGTTGGAGCCAGCACCCTCGACGATGGTGGTGAAATCCTTGGTCGAGGTTACGGAGCGGGCGCTACCCAGGTCATCGAGAGAAGTGCTCTCAAGCTTGAGGCCCTTCTTCTCGGTGATAACAGCGCCACCGGTCAGGATGGCGATATCCTCCAGCATGGCCTCGCGGCGATCGCCGAAGCCAGGGGCCTTGATGCCCAAGACGTTGAAGGCACCGCGCATCTTGTTGACAACCAGGGTTGCCAGGGCCTCGCCGTCGATATCCTCAGAGATAATCACCAGGTCCTTGCGGCCACTCTGAAGCACGCGCTCCAGGATGGGCAGGATGTCAGCGATGGCGCTGATCTTCTTGTCGGTGATGAGGATGTAGGGGTCGTTGAGCTCGGCCAGGGTGTGCTCGTTGTTGCTCGTCATGTAGGGGGAGATGAAGCCACGGTCGAACTGCATACCCTCGGTATACTCTTTCTCCATCTCGATGCCGCGGCCCTCTTCGACGGTGATCACGCCGTCTTTGCCGACCTTCTCCATGACCTCGGCGATCAGGTCGCCGATTTCAGGATCAGCGGCGGAGATCGAGGCGACCTGGGCGATCTGCTCGCGGGTCTCAACGGGCTTGCTCATCGCTTTGATCTCGTTGATGACAGCCTCGGAACCCTTTTCCAGGCCACGGCGCAGGATCATGGGGTTGGCGCCTGCGGCGAGGTTCTTCAGGCCCTCGGTCACGATGGCGTGCGCCAGCACAGTGGCGGTGGTGGTGCCGTCACCGGCGACATCATTGGTCTTGGTCGCCGCCTCTTTGAGCAACTGAGCGCCCATGTTCTCGAACTGGTCGGGCAGTTCAATCTCGCGGGCGATGGTGACGCCGTCGTTGGTAATGGTGGGGGCGCCAAATTTCTTGTCCAGCACAACGTTGCGGCCCTTAGGACCAATCGTCACTTTGACGGCGTCGGCCAGCACATCCATGCCCCGTTTCAGAGAATAGCGTGCTTTCTCATCAAACTGTACACGTTTAGCCACGATACATCTCTCCTATTTATGGTACATTGGTTGTATTTCTTGGAGAAGTTGTTTGCCTTCTCTTCAATGATATGTGTCTTGGTCTACTCGATAATACCCATGATGTCGCTCTCGCGGAGGATCAGATACTCCTCACCCTCGAGCTTAATCTCAGTACCAGCATATTTCGCAAATAGGACGGTCTGACCAACCTGAACCTCGAGAGTGGTGCGTTTGCCGTTGTCTAGCACTTTGCCAGAACCAACTGCTAGCACTTCGCCTTCCTGAGGCTTCTCTTTGGCTGTATCCGGCAGGACAATACCGCTCTTCGTGACGGCTTCACGAGCCAGGGGTTTAACTACCACGCGATCACCAAGTGGTCGAAGCTTGACACTCACAGTTGGCATACTCTTTTTCTCCCTGATTACTGCTTTGCTTTATTCCAGGCAACTGGATCGGATCTTTGTATGACCTTTAAATTTAGCACTCTGCGCATGAGAGTGCGAACCGCATACATAATACACCATCAATGGCGAATGTGCAAGGGTTTCGCACCCAAATTTTGCCTATGGCGTGCAGCTAAGGGACACGAAAAGCTATAACGCGCTAGCGAGAGACTCTACGTTATATTGGTGAGTGCGTTACTGTCTTCGCCCCTTCTCTTCTTATGATAACCTTCTCTTCCATTCCTTCCTTTTAGGTGCTATACTGCAAAATAGAGCCAATGTGGGAATTATTCAACATGTCTTTTTATACAGTGCCCTTCGCGCCTGCGGCGCTCAGGAATGAGGTGTGTCTGGTGGTGGGCTGACTCCACCAGCCCACCACCAGACACACCTTACCCGATGCAAGTTTGTGAACTACTCCTGGTGGGTACCTGTTGAGAATGTATACTGATAGGTGTGGTAGACAACGAGAGCTACCTGGGAGGAGAGGACGTGGAAAACTGGGCTGAAAAACGTTTATCTTCTTGCGATTTATTGCTATGCGGAAACCAACGCCACTGTCGTGGCTAGCGCTTCCCCCATTCGGGGACAAGCGCGCTCAGGTTTCCTAGTAGGCACTTATAGCTTCTGTCTTCGTAGTACTCTACAGAGTCCGTCTTTTCTATAGCCCTCGAAAAATAACTCATGAAAGAACAGCGTGGAAATCTGAGAAATTTGCCTGGTGCGACAGATGGTCAAGCAAACCCGCAGAAATTTGGCAACTATGACCTGGTGCATCGTATCGACGTGGGTGGTATGGGCGAGGTCTACCTGGCGCGCCAGCGTAGTGCCTTTGGCCGTGAAGTCGCGGTCAAGATTATTCGCTCGGACCTGGCCTATGATAGTGTAGCGCGCAAGCGCTTCCTGCGCGAGGCCGAGGTGAGCGCGCATCTGAAGCATGAGCATATTCTCCCTTTGTTCGAGTTTGGTGAGGAGCAGGGGCGCCTCTTCCTCGTAACCCCCTATATCAAGGGCGGCACGCTGGCGCAGCGTTTGCAGCAGGGGCCGCTCTCATATGGCGAAATCTATCAGCTCTTCAAGGCACTGGTGCAGGCTATCGCCTATATTCATAAGCGAGGCGTCATTCACCGCGACTTGAAACCCAGTAACATCCTGCTGGATCGTGAGGATGATGGGAACCAGGTCTATGTGCGTCTGATCGACTTTGGGATTGCCTCACTCCAGGGGTCGCTTGCCAGTCCTCCTCTGACCACGGCTGATCACGAGGTGGGGACTGTGGCTTATATGGCGCCTGAACGGGCTGATGGCGTCGCAGCTCCCAGCAACGATATCTATTCGCTGGGTATTATTCTCTATCAAATGATTACGGGGCACCTGCCACATATCAGCACCGGTACGATGCTGCCGCCTCCACTTGAGGAGGTCGTTGCGCGCTCTGTCGCCCCTGATCCTGCGCGCCGCTATGCCAGCGCCGACGAGCTACTTCAGGCATTTGAGCAGGCCTACCGATCTCTACGTGTGTCGCCCGAGACGCGGCCCTCTGGCCTGAGCGATAAATTTCCCGCCGTCTCGCCTACGCCAAAATCTGCTGGACCATCCAATGTACCACCAACGCCCACACGTCAGGGACGCGATCTGGCTAGTAAGACAGCGTCTGGCACGCCCTCGGGAGCTTATCCCGCGATTCCTGCCTCTCCACGTAGCTATCAAGCTGCCTCAGCCGAGGGCATGCAGGTGCGGGGGAAGAGCTCACCCGATCTCGGGCAAGGACTGCCTGGAAAAAAGAGTCCTGTTCCGCCTCGCAAGGAGCAGGCGGTCTTGCAGCGCGAAGAGTTTATCCTGCCTGGCAGTACGAAGTCCTTTGGTGGTGGCGACTATGATGCGCCCACCTCATTTGTGGATCCCGCGCAATTGCGGCAATCCTCACCACAGACGAGTCGTCCTCCAGCGCCCAGGCCACAAAAGAACAGGCGTCCTTTAGCCCTTCTGATTCCCATTGGTATCGTAGCAATTGTTGTACTGATTGTTGGGATGTCGCTCTTTGTCTTTCAGAATGCCATTACGGCCAAAGTAACATTTAGCCCACAGGTGCAGACGATCAGCAAGGTGTATACTATCCGAGCTGTCGATGGAACCTCGCATGTGGATACCAACGCGGGCACCATTCCTATTAATGAGGCTCGTAAGACCGAGACGGGTACACGCTCTGGCCCAGCTACGGGTCGCCCCTTCTTCTGTCTCTTTAATTGCCCGACCGTGGTTGCCAGCAACGATATTATTAACCTGGGTATTGAAACCAAACAAGGTCTAATTAAACAGTTGACCCAGGATTTGAATAACGAGGTCAAAGGCAAAAACGCCAGTCCGCTGGGGCAGCCTTCCTTTAACGATAAGCAGAGTTCCTACCAGCCCGAAGTTGGCCAGAAGAGTTCTACCGTCTCCGTGACGCTGACGGAAGAGGGGATACTGAGCTACTACAGCAACAGCGATGCGCAGACAGTGGCGCGCCAGAAGCTGTTGCAGGATGCGGGGGCGAACTTTGAGGTGATGAATTCTACGGTACGCGTAGGCCAACCCGTGCTTAAAGGAACTGATGCGCAGGGGGCAACGCTGTTGGTGCCGATTGCCAGCGTGATACGCTATCAGATCACGCCTCAGAAACTCCAGGCTATGCAGAATCATCTCAAGAGCATGAAGAAAAGCGATGTCCGGGCGTATATCGCAAAGCAGGAGGGGATTGATCCCAATAGCGTTTCGGTCAATCTCTCGTATGGCGATACACTTCCCGGCAATGTACAGCAGATCACAGTGTCAAGCCAGAATCCCGCGACCCTGCCCTCCGTCCAGCTACCAGCAGTACCCACGCCGCAGAATACGCCTACGACGGATAATTCCGACAATAACGATGACAATAACAGTATGGGTAGCCCGGCTTTCCCACCATATGATCCTCGCTATATGGGGCAGTGAGCAAAACTGCCCGCTACTGGCGTACGCGGCTACATATCATGCCCTATATGTAGCCGCGTACGCCAGTAGCGGGCCACGCCCAACTCCTGCGTCTCCGCTCTATTCTTCCTCTCCCACCGTCTCCTGTCGCTGTTCCTCCCAGATACGCTTGACGATGCGCTTGGTGATTTCGAAGCTGAAGCCACGACGTTGCAGAAAGCTTCCCAGGCGACGATAGAATGTGGCGTAGTCGATACTGGGCTGGCGCAGCAGGCTGCGCGCCTTTTTCTCCGCGGCGCGTTGTGCGCGCCCCTCGTCGTTCTCCTCATCTACAAGCTCGTCAATGACTTCGCGCTGTATACCTTTCTGGCGCAGTTCATTCTTAAGGGCCTGAGCGCCTTTGGGACTGAACTGCTCTCTATTCTCCAGCCAGAACGAGGCAAAGCTGCGGTCATTGACCAGGTCCATGCGGTCCAGGCGTTCTAGTACCACCTGGATATGTTCGGGAGTGGTACCTTTGCGACGAAGATAGTTACGAACCTCCTGGCGGCTACGGGGACGAAATGAGAGATAGTTCAAGGCGCGGTCGACCGACTGCTGTAGAGCCTCCTCTTGCTGGATCTGCTCAACCTGGGCGGGAGTGATCTCCTGTCCCACATGTAAGCTCATCTGTAAGACCAGCATCGCATTGGCGCCGAGCAGGAAGTGCTCGTCGACAAAAATATTTATACGGTCAGGATTATTGACCTGCGTTTGCAGTGATGTAATTCGCATAGGGGTATTATAGTTTTTTTACGGTGTTGCTCCAAGTGGAGGCACATATAAGCCTTTTTCTACGGACAAAAGTACACTATTTTCCTATTCTTAAACAGACTTATAAAAGTGGAAGAGGGCCTAATCTTAGAGTGGATCTGTGAAATGAGGAGGGTTTTGAGGGAACCTTACAAACGTTTGGTAGGTTGGATGTAAGTAGTAATTCATCCAACCTCCTGGTTGAATGAAATGACTACTTGAAGCTTGCGCTCCTAGAAGAGGGCGGCTTCAGGCTCGGGCAACATCTCGTACAGAGGAACGTCTTTTTTCTCGGTCAAACGGTTATTCTCGTCGACGAATACAAGATGTGGAGTCAGGGTACGAATCTCTTCTTCTGTGAAGTCAGCATAGCTAATAATGATGACCAGGTCGCCTTCAGCGGTCATGCGAGCGGCTGCACCGTTCAAGCAGATGACACCGGAACCACGCGCGCCAGCGATGGTGTAGGTCTCGAGGCGGGCACCATTATTGATGTTGACAATCTGTACCTTCTCGTAAGGGTAGATGCCTGCCGCATCCAACAGATCCTGGTCAATCGTGATGCTACCGACATAATTGAGATTGGCCTGGGTAACGGTGGCGCGATGGATTTTCCCTTTACACATGGTACGCAGCATAATAGTGGTTGTTCCTTTCCGCGTTACAAAATGATGTGCTTATGTAGAACTAACGATACGCATTAACAATGGCTGAGTATTGAATACTCTACCCTTATTATAACTATTCATAAGAATAAACGATCCGCACCCTTATTATAGCCATACTTTTGCCACTTGTCCTATATTTAGGCAGAGTGGCTATTACTAATTGGTTGTTTGCTCGCGTGGCGCGGCGATTGCCTGCCGCCTGCTAACTATGGCTGGGCTGAGGCTCGGCTTCGACGAGAGGGTGCTCCAGGAGCGAGAGGAGAGCCATCGCATAGGCCTCGGCTACGTTTTGGGCATCATGGATGGCGTCGCCTAGCATCAAGCGATAGTGACATTTCCAGCGGCGTGCGGGCCAGGCCGCCAGGCGAATAAGCGTATAGGTTGACGCGTGTTTCTCCAGCTCTTCGCGCAAGGAAACTTCGTCGAAGGCGCTAAGGCCCTGCTGTTGTAAACGTGCCTGGGTCTCTGTAGAAAGCATAAGATATTCCACCTGTGTTGTCTGTGATATAGATAACTCTGCAACAAACTGCTATCTCTATTATAGTTACTCCCCAACATCGCCATCGGCTTCACGCTGTTTTTGGAGTATTGCTGAGTATATTATAAAGAACAATTTTTTACTTGAAAAGGTCGTCAAGGATCTGCTGGTCTACGGGGAAGGCCAGTTCGGGGAGGGCATCTGGTTGGAAGAAGCCTAGTTCGCTGACCTCTTCTGCCTGGGCCGAGAGGGTATGAAGTGTGTTGTCGAGGATGGTGCCCTGGTAGGCGATGATGACATGGGGACTGCTGGTCTCGCTATAGACACCAATCAGGCCGCCCAGCTCGATATCCAGGTTAGTCTCTTCCTTAACTTCACGTAGTGCGGCCTCTTCAACGGTCTCTCCCCGGTCCACGTACCCGCCGGAGAAGCCCCATTTGCCCTTGCCTGGATTAATATTGCGCCTGCCAAGCAGAAATTTTCCCTCGTGGCGGATTACGACTATCGCGACCACTTTGGGATTGAGGAAGAAGATATAGCCGCAGTTCTCGCAGGCGAGGCGCTCTGCGTTGAAAAGTTGTTTTTTGACCAGCGGCGTAGCACATACCGGGCAATATTTGATGTGCAGATCGGACATTCGTATACTCTCCTGACTAGCAGCATAAACGACGATCCCGGCAGCGGCTCATAGGCACAGACGACAGGCCTACAGACTTGACAGACGCATTCATGCCTGCTGCACGCTTATGCCCGTTTCCAGTGGAAAATGTCTCTCAAGTAGAGAAGCAGAAAACGCCTTGAGCCTCTAATTTCTGTCTATTGTACCATGTGAAAGGTGTCAACCAGTTTCGCACGGATGAGGGTAAAAGAGGTATTGTGTCTCGATGAGTTTCTCTCTGTGTTTTTGTGAAGCTTCTGCGTCTTGCAAGACATTTTTTGTCTTTAGTACTTTATCCCTTTTATGCTTGTATGTTTGCGTTTCCAAAAGATTTTATGTTAATCTCTTCTATGCGGGAGTTTTTAGTGGTGCGCACGAAGTCGAACTCTCGGCGACTCCGGTGCAATATATTGATCAGCAACAATGTAAATGTTGCACTTTCTGCCTATGTAAAAAATTTTGTTGTAGAAACTTCTTGAGTATGCAGGTAGTTGAGCGAGCCATCCCTCTCTACCTCCTATGGTGAACCTCTAACCCTTCATCTTTCTCGTCTTTTCTCCTCGACTATTGTATAGATGCTTGTCGATGGAGACGTCTCTTCTTTAATTGTTGAGTTTATTTTCTGGGGGTAAAAAGCATATGCCCTTTAAGTCTCCTGTGAGTGGCGAGCAGCCTAAACCACGTGGACGACGTTCCTGGTTTATTGGCGCCTCAATTGGACTCGCGCTCCTGCTCGGACTGGTCACGACCGTCCTTGTAAATTTGAATATGTCAGCCTCGGCAAAGTCATTGTCGTCCATTCCCGGATCGGTTCCCGCTGTCGTGGCACATAGTAAGAACGTCAGCGCGGTCTCGGGCGACCAGACCCTCTCGCTGGCAATTGGCCTTAAGCTGCGCAACAAAGAGGCCCTGCAAGGCCTGCTGCAAGACGCCAAGAACAAGAAATCGATCAACTACGGTCGTCATCTCACGGCCAGCCAGGTGCAGAACTCCTTCTCACCGACGCAGCAGAGCTATGACGCGGTGGTGAGCTACCTGCAATCCCAGGGCTTCAAGATCGATCAGACCTACAACCACCGCCTGTTGATCTCCTTCAGCGGCACGGTCTCCCAGGTGGAGAGCACCTTCCACGTGCAGATCAACAATTATGTTGACGCCAAAGGCAAGCAGTACTACTCCAATGCCAATGACCCAACGATGCCCCAGGATATCGCTGGTGTGGTGCAGAGCGTTGTTGGCCTGAACAACTATGCGAAGTTTATTCATCAACCGCCAATTCACAAAACAGCACCTACGAAGAATGGTAGCGTTACCGCATCGGCTATTGGCAGTAATGGCTGTCCTCTGCCTTATAACCCTTCCGTTGATTCGTATTCGTATTTGTTGCCTTCTCAGTTTGCCACGGCATATAACTACAATGGTCTGTATGCGAAGGGCTATAAAGGTGAAGGGCAGTCGGTGGCGCTTTTCGAGATGTCTGCCTACTCTGCCAGTGATGTACAGACCTTTGTCAATTGCTTTGATAAAGGTACCTCGACCAGCATTCGTAACATCCAGACTTCATCTGCCGCGCCAGATCTTTCGGGTGCAGGTGAAGTTGAACTGGATATGGATATTGTCCTGAGCATGCTTCCTAATCTGAATCAGTTGCGTGTGTATGAATCGGCTAACCCCATCAACGATAATGGTGTTGACTACCTGGGTGAGTGGGGGCAGATCATCGCAGATAACACTCCTGTTGTGAGCACCAGCTGGGGGCTCTGTGAAGCGTATCAGGGTACCAGCATAATGGATACCGAGAATAACCTCTTTATGCTGGCAGCAGCCCAAGGCCAGACGATTGTAGCTGCGGCTGGAGATACTGGTAGCTCCGACTGCTATCATGCTGATGGAACCACTACTTCGATTTCTGTGGATGACCCAGCTAGCCAGCCATATGTAACTGGTGTGGGTGGCACTTTACTATCGGTTAATGGTAGCAATTATGCTGGTGAGACTCCTTGGAACAATGCTGATGGTGCTGGTGGCGGCGGTGTTAGCTCCTACTGGCCACACCCCGCTTGGCAGACTGCACCTGGCACGAATGCGAGCGTGAGTCGTCAGGTACCGGATGTTTCATTAGACTCAGCTAGTGGTCAATACTACCGTGTATATTGTTCTGTATCGGCGACAGGGTGCACCCCAGCTGGCTGGTGGTATTTCTGTGGCACCTCTGCTGCGGCTCCAATGTGGGCATCCTTTGTGGCTCTGGCAAATGAGCAATCTGTCAAGAGTGGCGGTTATAACCTGGGCTTTATTAATCCCTCCCTCTACCAGATTGCCAGTGGGAGCAACTACAACAGCGATTTCCATGATGTCACCACTGGTAACAATGACTATAACGGTTTCCAGAGTGGCAAGTATCCAGCCACGACCGGCTACGATATGGCGACAGGCCTGGGGAGCTTCAACGCGGCCAACCTGGCCAATGACCTGGTAGCGGCGGTTAACGCAGGCAAGAGTGCGCGCCAGGCTCCTACGAGCAAGACGTGGTACTTCGCTGAGGGCAGCGTCGGTGGTGGTGGCGCCTTCCAGGAGTTCATCACCCTGCAAAACCCGAGCACGACGACCGCGTCTCTGGTAAACATTACCTACCTGTTCACGAACATGCCTTCGCGCGTGAAGTCGTACACAGTCAATCCGAGCTCGCGTTTCACCGTCAATGTGAATGGTGAGTTGGGGCTGCCTCAGAGCACGCAGTATGCCATCTCGGCGATTGTGCAGGTGACGAGCGGACCGGGGATTGTGGCCGAACGCCCCATGTACTTTAACTATCGCGGCATCATCAGCAGCGGTACCGATGTGCTGGGCGCCTCCAACCCTGGTACCAGCTACTACTTCCCGCTGGCCGATACGAACCAGAGCAGCTCAGACCTCGCCTGGACCTATATCAGTATCCTGAATCCGAGCACGACGAATACCGCCAATGTAACACTGACTTACTATGATGGTAGCTGTGGTGCCGCGAGTAACCCATGTAAGACCCAGCAAATTAGCGTTGGTGCGCTGATGCGCGGCACCGGTACGCCGACTGCCCTGGGCTTGCTCAAGAAGGTGGCGGTCTCGGTTACCTCCGACCAGCCCATCGTGGTTGAGCGCCCAATGTATGTGAAGGCGACTGTACCCAACTCGGGTCTTACCACCGGCGCTGCCAGCCAGGTCGGCGCGGTCACCCCTGGTACTACCTGGGACTTTGCGCAGGGCAACACCGGTTCCAAATACCAGCAGTACTACGTGGTGGCGAACTACAGCGCGACTCCTGCCAACGTCACGGTTAAATTGACGTACACCGATGCTGAGAATACAGCACCTTCGAGCACAGTGGTACAGGTTCAGCCTTATAGCCAGTCGCTGGTGGATGTGAATTCGTTGAACTCGAGCAAGCCAGCGATCTTTGGTGCGGAAATTAGCTCGGATCAGCCAGTGGTGGTGGATCGCGAGCAGTTCTTCCACTATGGTTCGGCCAACGAGTCGGGCCTGACGGATGTGATCGGTGCTCCTCAGTCGCAGGGAGTCTACTCCTTCGCCGAAGGCTACGTCACCTCCTCCTTCTCGGAGTATATCAGCGTGCAGAACCCGACTGATGCCGATGAGACGGTGGTGATCACCTACTTTGGTAGCAATGCGATCTTCCAGCAGCAGTTTGTGGTGAAGGCACACGAAGTGATCCTGGTCAATGTGGGCGACACGATCCTGCCCTTCGGGTCAGGCGTGAACTCGTCGACGGTGCAGGCGATGAACGGCACAATTGTGGCTGAGCGCGTAATGTACTTCGGCTACCATGACAAGAACGGTGGCACCGACATCGTCGGCTACACCGGCAACTAAGCATGGCATCGCAGATCTGAACTGATCTCGCACACACACAAAGGTGGCCCTGGAAGACCTTCCAGGGCCACCTTTGTGTGTGTGCGAGATCATGAGAGCAGACACACCTGATATGCGGCACACTCCACCTGCGCGCCCACCAGGATGGATTAGCACTGTACGTCAGAATATTTCTTTATATGCTTTGATATTTCTTATGCTTCTCACGAGCATTAATTCTTTTCAGTACTTTATCCTTTTTATGCTTGTATCCTTGCTTTTCCAAAAGATTTTGTGTTAATCTCTTCTATACGAGAGTTTTTAGTGGTGCGCACGGAGTAGAACTCTCGACGACTCCTAGTGCAATAAATTAATTGGCAACGATGCTCATGTTGCCCCTTCTGCCTATGTAAAAAATTTGCTGGAAAAAACTTCTTAATTAGGAGGTAGTGAGCGAACCACCCCTCTCTACCTCCTAATGGTGAGCCTCTAACCCTTCATCTCTCTCGTCTTTTCTCCTCGGCTAGTGCATTGATGTGTGTCGATGGAGATGCACTGCCTCTACATTGTTGTGTTTATTTCTGGGGGTAAAAAGCTTATGCCCTTTACGTTTCCTGTGAGTGGCGAGCAGCCTAAACCACGTGAACGACGCTCCTGGTTTATTGGCGCCTCAATCGGACTCGCGCTCTTGCTTGGACTGGTCACGACCATCCTTGTAAATTTGAATATGTCAGCCTCGGCGAAGTCATTGTCGTCCATCCCCGGCTCGGTTCCTGCTGTCGTGGCACATAGCAAGAACGTTAGCGCGGTCTCAGGCGACCAGCCTCTCTCGCTGGCGATTGGCCTCAAGCTGCGGAACAAAGAGGCCCTGCAAGGCTTGCTGCAAGACGCGAAGGACAAGAAGTCGGTCAACTATGGCCGCCATCTCACTCCCTCCCAGGTACAGAACTCCTTCGCGCCAACACAGCAAAGCTATGACGCGGTCGTGAGCTACTTGCAATCTCAGGGCTTCAAGATTGATCACACCTACAACCACCGCCTGTTGATCTCCTTCAGTGGCACGGCCTCGCAGGTGGAGAACGCCTTCCATGTGCAGATCAATAACTACGTAGATGCCAAAGGCAAGCAGTACTACTCCAACGCCAATGATCCAACGGTTCCTCAGGATCTCGCTGGCGTGGTGCAGAGCATTGTGGGCCTGGATAACTATACCAAGTACACGCGCCCTTCAGCGAACAGCGCACCTGTGAGTAATGGCATTGCCAATGCTGCTGCTGGTAATAGTGTGTCGTGTCCTTCTATTTCTGGTAATAGTCAACTTCGGATACCCTCGCAGTTTGCTACAGCCTACAACTACAATGGTTTGTATACGAAGGGCTATAAGGGTGAGGGCCAGTCGGTTGCGCTCTTCGAGTTGTCATCTTTTATTGAAAGCGATGTGCAGAACTATATCAGCTGTTATGACAAAAATACTCCAACTGGCATTCTTGTTATTCAGACATCCACTAATGCCCCAGATGCTCTTCAAGCGTATTGGGTTGAGCTCGATGCTGATATCGTTCTAGGTATGGCTCCTAACCTGAATCGGCTGAATATCTATGAGGCTGAAAATACTACATCAGGTTATGTCGGGCAGTGGGCGCAGATTATTGCCGATAATGTTCCGGTAGTGAGCACCAGCTGGGGGCTTTGTGAAGCCTTGACAAGTAGTGGTACTCGAGATGTCGAAAATGATCTCTTCATGCTGGCAGCAGCCCAAGGGCAAACCATTGTGGCCCAGTCTGGAGATTCGGGTAGCTCTAATTGCCTTAGCAGTGATGTCCGCAATATCTCGCTCTCCGTAGAGGATCCAGCCAGCCAGCCCTATGTAACAGGTGTAGGCGGTACATCGCTGTCAGTTGATGGCAACAGCAACTATATTGGTGAAACAACCTGGAATGATTCCACTGGTGTCGGTGCAGGTGGTGGCGGTATCAGCTCATACTGGTCACACCCTGCATGGCAGGTTGCCCCTGGCACGAATGCCAGTGTGAACCGCCAGGTACCTGATGTTGCATTGAACGCTGCTATGGGTGCACAATACTTGATATATTGCTCTGCTGCTGCAGGGTGTGAATTTGATAACTGGTGGGGCTTTGTCGGAACCCCTGTCTCAACCTCAATGTGGGCTACTTTTGTGGCCTTGACAAACGAGCAGTCGGTCAAGAATGGTGGCTATAACCTGGGCTTTATTAACCCCTACCTTTACCAGATTGCCAGTGGCAGCAACTACCACAACGATTTTCACGATGTCACGAGTGGTGACAACGATTATCGCAGTTTACAAGGTGGGCAA
Organism: Ktedonobacter sp. SOSP1-85; assembly: GCF_016587415.1. Taxonomy (GTDB): domain Bacteria; phylum Chloroflexota; class Ktedonobacteria; order Ktedonobacterales; family Ktedonobacteraceae; genus Ktedonobacter. The sequence continues at coordinate 3,330,381 of NZ_BNJI01000001.1, forward strand.
TATCCCGCGACAAGTGGTTATGACATGGCGACTGGCCTGGGGAGCTTCAATGCAGCCAACCTGGCCAATGACCTGGTAGCGGCGGCCAACGCGGGCAAGAGCGCACGGCAGGCTCCTACGAGCAAGACGTGGTACTTCGCCGAGGGCAGCGTCGGTGGCGCCGGTACTTTCCAGGAGTTTATCACCCTGCAAAACCCGAGCACGACGACCGCGTCTCAGGTGAGTATCACCTACCTGTTTACGAACATGCCTGCGCGCGTGAAGTCGTACACAGTCAATCCAAGCTCACGCTTCACTGTCAATGTCAATGGAGAGCTGGGCCTGCCTCAGAGCACGCAGTATGCCATCTCGGCGATTGTGAAGGTCACGAGCGGACCTGGCATTGTGGCGGAACGCCCGATGTACTTTAACTATCGCGGCATCATCAGCAGCGGTACCGATGTGCTGGGTGCCTCCAATCCTGGCACCAACTACTACTTCCCGCTGGTTGATACAAACCAGAACGGCTCGGACCTCTCGTGGACCTATATCAGTATCCTCAATCCGAGCACCACGCAGACGGCTCATGTGACCTTGACCTACTACGATGATGGCACCTGCGGTGATATTGATATCGGGCAGCCAGCTTGTAAGACCCAGACGATTAGTGTTGGTCCGCTGATGCGCGGCACTGGCACACCTTCAGCGGTGGGTCTGCTGAAGAAGGTAGGGGTTGGGGTTACCTCCGATCGGCCTATCGTGGTTGAGCGCCCGATGTATGTGAAGACCAACATCGCGACCGCCGGCGGCACCACCACTGGCGCGGCCAGCCAGGTTGGAGCGGTCACCCCTGGAACGACCTGGGACTTTGCGCAGGGTAACACCAATTCGAAGTATCAGCAGTACTATGTCCTGGCGAACTATAGCGCGAGCATGGCTACTGTGACCATTAAATTGACCTATCCTGATGCCACGGCCCCAACCACTACCAATGTGCAGGTAGCGCCGTACGCGCAGTGGACAGTGGACGTAAACCAGTTGAACGCGGGCAAGCCCGTGATCTTTGGCGCGGAGATCAGCTCTGATGTGCCAGTGGTGGTGGATCGCGAGCAGTTCTTCCACTATGGTCCCGCCAACGAGTCGGGCCTGACTGATGTGATTGGTGCTTCTCAGTCGCAGGGGGTCTACTCCTTCGCGGAAGGCTACGTCACCTCCTCCTTCTCGGAGTACATGAGTGTGCAGAACCCGACTGATACCGATGAGACGGTGGTGATCACCTACTTTGGTAGCAATGCGATCTTCCAGCAGCAGTTTGTGGTGAAGGCGCACGAGGTGATCCTGGTCAATGTGAGCGACACGATCCTGCCCTTCGGGTCGGGCGTGAACTCCTCAACGGTCCAGGCGATGAACGGCACAATTGTGGCCGAGCGCGTGATGTACTTCGGCTATCATGACAAGAACGGCGGCACCGACATCGTCGGCTACACCGGTAACTAAGCATGACGTAGCAGTCTGAACTGCTTCACAAGCGGCGGCCCTGGAAATCTTCCAGGGCCGCCGCTTTTTTACGGGAGCATTGGAGCAGACACACCTGATATGCGGCATACTTCGCCTGTGCACTCACCAGGATGGATTAGCGCTAAGTTCAGAATATTTCTTTGCATGCTTTAATATTTCTTCTGCTTCTCACAAGATATTTATTAACTTTAGTACTTTATTCTTTTACTGCTTGCATCTTTGCTTTTCAGAAAGGCTCTATGTTAATCTCTTCTATACGGGAGTTTTTAGTGGCGCGCACGAAGTCGAACTCTCGGCGACTCTAGTGCAATATATTGATCAGCAACAATGTAAATGTTGCACTTTCTGCGTATGTAAAAATTTTTGCTGTAGAAACAACTTCTTAATTAGGAGGTAGTTGAGCGAACCATCCCTCTCTACCTCCTAATGGTGAGCCTCTAACCCTTCATCTCTCTCGTCTTTTCTCCTCGGCTAGCGCATTGATGTGTGTCGATGGAGATGCACTGCCTCTACATTGTTGTGTTTATTTTGGGGGGTAAAAATATCATGCCCTTTACGTCTCCTGTGAGTGGCGAGCAGCCTAAACCACGTGAACGACGTTCCTGGTTTATTGGCGCCTCAATCGGACTCGCGCTCTTGCTTGGACTGGTCACGACCATCCTTGTAAATTTGAATATGTCAGCCTCGGCGAAGTCATTGTCGTCCATCCCCGGCTCGGTTCCTGCTGTCGTAGCACATAGCAAGAACGTCAGCGCGGTCTCAGGCGACCAGACGCTCTCGCTAGCGATTGGCCTCAAGCTGCGGAACAAAGAGGCCCTGCAGGGCCTGCTGCAAGACGCCAAGAACAAAAAGTCGATCAACTACGGTCGTCATCTCACGGCCAGCCAGGTGCAGAACTCCTTCGCTCCGACGCAGCAAAGCTATGACGCGGTCGTGAGCTACCTGCAAGCCCAGGGCTTCAAGATTGATCACACCTACAATCATCGCCTGTTGATCTCCTTCAGTGGTACAGCCTCCCAGGCAGAGAGTGCCTTCCATGTACAGATCAACAACTATGTTGACGCCAGAGGCAGGCAATACTATTCCAATACCAATGATCCAACGCTACCTCAGAACATAGCTGGTGTGGTGCAGAGTGTTGTTGGTTTGAATAACTATACCAAGTACACTCACCCTCCGGTGCAGACGCAAAACGCTAAGGTAAGCAGTAATGCTGTATCGTCCAACGCTGTAACATGTCCTCAGAATTCTGCGCAAGGCGACAATTACTATACACCTTCACAGTTTGCTTCGGCCTATAATTTCAATGGTCTGTACAATAAAGGCTTCAATGGCGAGGGACAAAAGGTCGCGCTTTTTGAGATGGCTGCTTACAACTTAAGTGATTTGCAGGCCTTCGAGAGTTGTTATGGTCAAAGCCAGGCCAACATCAAGACCATTACAGTAACACCCGGTGCGTTTACTGATGATAACGAGATTAAAGCGGAACTAGACGCAGAAATTGTGCTTGGTATGCTTCCCAATCTCAGTCAGTTGCGTATCTATGAAGCTAGCCCTAATAGTCCTGATTACTTTAGTGAGTGGGCGCAGATCATTGCTGATAATGTTCCTGTCGTAAGCACGAGCTGGGGTGTCTGTGAATCGGGGAGAACTCAATCTGATTTTGATACGTCAAGTAGTTTTTTTATGATGGCAGCCGCTCAAGGACAAACTGTTGTAGCTGCGTCTGGAAATTTTGGCAGCTCTGATTGCTATATCCCTGACGCAGTACCAGATTTTGATATTGCTGTAGGCGATCCAGCCAGCGAACCATATGTTACTGGTGTGGGCGGCACATCTTTGTCATTGAACTACAATGATAACACTTACTCTAGTGAGACTGTCTGGAATACGACTCCCGATATTGCACATAGCTATTATGGCGGAGCCGGTGGTGGTGGCTACAGCAGTTATTGGACGCATCCCAGTTGGCAGAGCGCACCTGGAACGAATTCAACAGTTGGCCGACAGGTGCCAGATGTATCTCTAGATGCAGACCCGAATCATGGATACCTGGTCCATTCGAGTCTATTTTCCTCTACTTATGGGTATTGGGGCGTGGTGGGTGGCACCTCTGCAGCAGCTCCAATGTGGGCAGCTTTTGTGACCCTGGCGAATGAGCAGTCGATCAAAAGTGGCGGCTATAACCTGGGTTTTATCAATTCTTCCCTTTATCAGATTGGCAGTGGTAACAACTACAATAATGACTTCCACGATATTACCAGTGGTAACAACGACTATAACAATGAGCATGGTGGGCAGTATCCAGCCACAGCTGGCTACGATATGGCAACGGGCTTGGGTAGCTTCAATGCGGCCAACCTGGCTAATGATCTGGTAGCATTGGCGAACGCGGGCAAGAGTGCGCGGCAGGCTCCCACGAGCAAGACATGGTACTTCGCCGAGGGCAGCGTCGGTGGTGCTGGTGCCTTCCAGGAGTTTATTACGCTGCAGAACCCAGACACTACGACCGCTGCGGCAGTGAATATCACTTATCTGTTCACGGACATGCCATCGCGTGTGAAGCAGTACACGGTCAATCCAAGCTCGCGCTTCACGGTCAACGTCAATGGTGAGCTGGGCCTGCCTCAGAGCACGCAGTACGCCATCTCGGCGATTGTGCAGGTGACGAGCGGACCGGGTATTGTGGCCGAACGCCCCATGTACTTCAACTATCGTGGCATCATCAGCAGCGGTACCGATGTGCTGGGCGCCTCCAGCCCTGGCACCAGCTACTACTTCCCCCTGGCCGATACGCGCCAGGATAGCTCGACCCTCTCCTGGACCTACATTAGTATTCTGAACCCAAGCACGAGCCAGACGGCTAATGTGACGCTGACCTACTACGATGGCACCTGTGGGGCCGCTAGTAATCCCTGCAAGACCCAGCAGATTAACGTTGGCGCGCTGATGCGTGGCACGGGTACACCAACCGCGCTGGGCTTGCTGAAGAAAGTGGCGGTCTCGGTCTCCTCCGATCAACCTATTGTGGTCGAGCGCCCGATGTATGTGAAGAGCAACATCGCCAACGCGGGTGGGATTACCACTGGCGCGGCCAGCCAGGTGGGCGCGGTCACTCCGGGAACGACCTGGAACTTTGCGCAGGGCAACACCGGCTCGAAGTATCAGCAATACTACGTGGTGGCCAACTATACCGCCAATTCTGCGATTGTGATGGTGAAACTGACATATGCCGATGCCAACACTTCTGCATACTTCTTCTCAATTGTCGTAGCACCCTACACGCAGTATGTAGCGGATTTGAACATGTGGAACGCTGGTAAGCCTGCGATCTTTGGCGCGGAGATCACCTCCGATCAGCCAGTGGTGGTGGACCGCGAGCAGTTCTTCCATTATGGCTCGGCCAACGAGTCGGGCCTGACGGATGTGATCGGTGCGCCTACGGCGCAGGAGGTCTACTCCTTCGCCGAAGGGTATGCCACCAATACCTTCTCAGAGTACGTCAGCGTGCAGAACCCGACTGACCATGATGAGACTGTTGCAATCACCTACTTTGGAAGCAACACGATCTTCCAGCAGCAGTTTGCGGTGAAGGCGCACAAGGTGATCCTAGTCAACGTAGGCGACATGATCCTGCCCTTCGGGTCGGGCGTCAACTCGTCGACGGTGCAAGCGATGAGCGGCACGATTGTGGCCGAGCGCGTGATGTACTTTGGCTACCATGACAAGAACGGTGGCACTGATATCGTCGGCTACACCGGCAACTAACCCTGGTAGAGCAGGTCTGAACTGGTCTGCGAACGGCGGCCCTGGAAAATTTTCAGGGCCACCCGCTTTTTTTAATTTACATTTTAGATGCAGATTCTTTAATTGCTGAATTTATTTTTTGGGGGTAAAAAAAGCATATGCCCTTTAAGATTTCTGTGAGTGGCGAGCAGCCCAAACCACGCGGACGACGTTCCTGGTTTATTGGCGCCTCAATTGGACTCGCGCTCCTGCTCGGACTGGTCACGACCGTCCTTGTAAATCTACATATGTCAGCCTCGGCGAAGTCGTTCTCGTCCATACCCGGATCGGTGCCTGCGGTTGTAGCGCACAGCAAGAACGTCAGTGCGGTCTCGGGCGGCCAGACCCTCTCGCTGGCGATCAGCCTCAAGCTGCGCAACAAAGAGACTCTGCAGGGCTTGCTGCAAGACGCCAAGGACAAGAAATCGATCAACTACGGTCGTCATCTCACAGCTAGCCAAGTGCAGAACTCTTTCTCACCGACACAGCAGAGCTATGATGCTGTTGTGAGCTATCTGCAGTCTCAGGGCTTTAAGATCGATCACATCTACAACCACCGCCTGTTGATCTCCTTCAGCGGTACGGCCTCTCAAGCAGAGAGCACCTTCCACGTACAGCTCAATAACTATGTTGACGCCAAAGGCAAACATTACTACGCCAATGCCAATGATCCAACGCTGCCCCATGAGCTTGCTAATGTGGTGCAGAGCATTGTTGGCCTAGATAACTATGCGCAATATACCTATACGCCAATTCATAAAACTGCACCCGTGACAAATGGCAGTGCTATTGTAACAGCGACTGCCAATGCTATAACTTGTCAAGGTCCTGGAGATCAGCATGGCAATTATTTACTTCCTTCTCAATTTGCTAGGGCTTACGATTATAATAGTCTGTATGCTCAGGGCAATAAAGGCGAGGGGCAATCAGTGGCACTCTTCGAGCTGTCAACTTACTCGGCAAGCGATATACAGAATTTTATTAATTGTTACGACCAAAACACACCAACCAGTATTCGTACTATTCAAACATCCGCCGCTGCTACGACCGCTGATGATCCAATCAAAGTTGAGTTGGATGCGGATATTGTACTAAGCATGGCACCGAACCTTAATCAGCTGCGTATCTATGAAGCTCAAAGAAATAACTTTGCGAATGGTCTTGGGGAGTGGGCGCAGATCATTGCTGATAACGTTCCGGTGGTTAGCACTGGTTGGGGACTCTGTGAAGCTTACGTCGGTACCAGTAATCAGGATGCTGAGAATAACCTCTTTATGCTAGCGGCTGCGCAGGGGCAGACTATTCTGGCTGCAGCTGGAGATACGGGTAGCTCTGACTGCTATCATGCTAATACAAGCAATACCTCGCTTTCAGTCGAAGATCCAGCTAGCCAGCCATATGTGACGGGTGTCGGAGGTACAATGTTGTCAATTGATCAATACGGCAACAGTGTGGGAGATAGCGTCTGGAATGACTCTGAAGGTGCAGGCGGTGGTGGTATCAGTTCCTACTGGCCACATCCCGCATGGCAGAATGCTCCTGTAACGAATGCGAGCGTGAATCGTCAGGTGCCAGATGTGGCAATGAATTCTGCCGCAGAGAAGCATTACCTGATCTATTGTACTCCTAATACAGGGTGCCCATCGAGTGGCTTTTGGGGTATTGGTGGTACCTCTGCTGCAGCTTCAATGTGGGCAGCTTTTGTGACCCTGACGAATGAGCAGTCGGTCAAGAGCGGTGGCTATAACCTGGGCTTTATCAACCCCTACCTCTACCAAATTGCTAGCGGTCCTAACTATAACATCGATTTCCGTGATCCTATCGGCGGTACCAACGACTACAAAAATATGCAGGGTGGGAAGTATCTAGCCGCGGGGTGGTATGATATGGCGAGCGGCCTGGGTAGCATCATTGGGGCTGACCTGGCCAATGACCTGGTAGCATTGGCGAACGCGGGCAAGAGCGCGCGCCAGGCTCCCACGAGCAAGACGTGGTACTTCGCCGAGGGCAGCGTTGGTGGCGGCGGCGCCTTCCAGGAGTTTATTACGCTCCAGAACCCGGACACAACGACCGCTTCGCTGGTGAATATCACCTATCTGTTCACGGATATGCCTTCGCGCACAAAGCAGTACACAGTCAATCCAAGCTCACGTTTCACCGTCAACGTCAATGGTGAGCTGGGTCTGCCTCAGACGACACAGTATGCCATCTCGGCGATTGTTCAGGTGACGAGCGGACCGGGAATTGTGGCGGAACGCCCGATGTACTTCAACTATCGCGGCATCATCAGCAGCGGTACCGATGTGCTGGGCGCCTCCAACCCTGGCACCAGCTACTACTTCCCGCTGGCCGATACGCGCCAGGATAGCTCGGCCTTGTCGTGGACCTATATCAGTATTCTGAATCCGAGCACGGACCAGATTGCTCATGCCACGCTGACCTACTATGATGGCACTTGCGGTGCCGCCAGCAACCCATGTAAGACCCAGCAGATCAGCGTTGGTCCGCTGCTGCGTGCCACTGGTACGCCGACCGCGGTGGGCCTGCTCAAGCAGGTAGCGGTCTCGGTCTCCTCTGATCTGCCAATCGTGGTTGAGCGTCCAATGTATGTGAAGACTAATATCGCGACTGCTGGTGGTACAACCACTGGCGCGGCCAGCCAGGTTGGCACGATCACTCCTGGGACGACCTGGGACTTCGCGCAGGGCAACACCAGCAATAACACGAACCCTGGAAAGTATCAGCAGTACTACGTGGTGGCCAACTACAGCGCGACGCCTGCCAACGTCACGGTTAAATTGACGTACACCGATGCTGAGAATACAGCACCTTCGAGCACAGTGGTACCGGTTCAGCCTTACAGCCAGTCGCTGGTGGATGTGAACTCATTGAACTCGGGCAAGCCAGCGATCTTTGGTGCGGAAATCACCTCAGATCAGCCGGTGGTAGTGGACCGTGAGCAGTTCTTCCACTATGGCTCGGCCAACGAGTCGGGTCTGACGGATGTGATTGGTGCTCCTCAGTCGCAGGGGGTCTACTCCTTCGCGGAAGGCTACGTCACCTCCTCCTTCTCGGAGTATATCAGTGTGCAGAACCCAACGGATGCTGATGAGAAGGTAGTGATCACCTACTTTGGCAGCAACGCGATCTTCCAGCAGCAGTTTGTGGTGAAGGCGCACGAGGTGATCCTGGTCAACGTGGGTGACACGATCCTGCCCTTCGGGTCGGGCGTGAACTCCTCGACGGTACAGGCGATGAACGGCACGATAGTGGCCGAGCGCGTGATGTACTTCGGCTACCACGATAAGAATGGTGGCACCGATATCGTCGGCTACACCGGCAACTAAACATGGCAGAGCAGTCCTGAACTGATCTTGCACACACAAAAAGGTGGCCCTGGAAGACCTTCCAGGGCCACCTTTTTGTGTGTGCAAGATCATGAGAGCGGACACACCTAATATGCGGCACACTCCACCTGCGCGCCTTCCAGGATGGATTAGCACTGTGCGTCAGAATATTTCTTTATATGCTTTGATATTTCTTATGCTTCTCACGAGCATTAATTGTTTTCGGTACTTTATTCTTTTTATGCTTGTATCCTTGCTTTTCCAAAAGATTTCGTGTTAATCTCTTCTATACGAGAGTTTTTAGTGGTGCGCACGGAGTAGAACTCTCGACGACTCTAGTATTACAACGAGACTTTGTGGGATATACTGAAAGGAGAGAGGTCTGTACCTGGAGGTGAAACCGAATGTCTCTCATGGTCGATATAACCGCCGAGCAGCCGCCTCTTCCAGGTCGACTGGCAGTGCAGGACTTGACCTCAGAAGAGGTAGCTTCCCTGGCCGAAGAACTACTAGCTTATCATCAGCACTTCGCCCCGTTGTTGTATCGGCGCGAACAGCGGGAATGGGCGGAGATCTATGTGCGCGGACTGCTCACGGCGGATGTGCCCCGCAAAAATGTCGAAGCGATGGCCTTGCGTCTGTTGGGAGTGGGACCACATGCGGATCGGCAAGTGCGTGCCCTCCAGCAGTTCATTGGGGAAGGCAAGTGGGATGATGACGCGCTGCTGGCCGAACATCAGCGCCTGGTGAACGAGACGCTTGGCGAAGAGGATGGAGTCCTGATCGTGGATGGCTCGGACTTTCCCAAACATGGGAATCACTCAGCCGGTGTGGCGCCTCAATGGTGCGGCCACACCGGCAAAAAGGACAACTGCCAGGCCGGCATCTTCGTGGGCTATGCCAGTCGCAAGGGAGCCACATTACTTGACCGGCGGCTCTATCTGCCAGAATCCTGGTTCGCTGAGGATCATCAAACGCGGTGGCAGGATTGCCAGATTCCCGATGAGATCGTCTTTCAGACAAAGCATGAGTTAGCGGCGCAGCTGGTCGAGGGCATCATGGCTTCGGGTCGTCTCCAAGCCCAGTGGGTCGTCTGCGACGAAGGATATGGCGACTCCCCTGCTTTCCTGCAACGGCTGGATGCGGCGGGATTGTGGTATCTAGCCGAGGTGCCGCGAGATACCAAGGTCTGGCCACTGCTGGAAACCGACGGGCAGACGGAGCGCGCGCGCCCGCACAGCTGGTTTCGGTCCCAGATCCCCTCGCGCAAGGGGCCAGTTCCTCGGCGTGAGCGGCTGCATCCCAGCAGTCCAGCCAAAGTGCCCTTAGAGGACCTGGCCAAGCAGTGGCCTGCTTCTCGTTGGCAGCGCTACCGTCTGTTGGAGGGGCACAAAGGCCCGCTGGTCGCTGATTTTCTCGTGCTGCGCGCTATCCTGCCACTTGATCGGCTGCCAGGCCCTCAGGTCTGGGTGGTGATCCGACGCAAAGTCAGCGGTTTTGCAGAAGAGCCGGAATGGAAATTTTACTTGAGCAACGCTCCGCTGGAGACACCGCTTGCCACGTTTGTGCGGGTGAGCGGGATGCGCTGGCCCATCGAGACCTGTTTTACCGAATGCAAGGGGGAATTGGGCATGGACCACTACGAGCTGCGGTTCTGGCGCGGGTGGCACCATCACATGACTATGGTCATTCTCGCTCATCATTTCCTGGTTCGTTGGCAACAACGCCTCAACCAGAGAGAGGGGGATCTTGCGCCCAACAACGACACGCCCCTTGCCCACGCCAGGTGAGGTGCCCAGCTTGGACGCGCATGCCTCTCTGCCACTGAGCATCGCCCAGGTACGCTTGCTCTTGCAGGTTGCCTTGCCCCAACCCGTACTGGATCTGCCTGCAGCCCTGGCGTTGATCGCGTATCAGCAACGCCACAACTACGCCGCCTATTGCTCTCATCGCAAGCGGCTTCTTGCCCAATTGCAGGGGCTGCGTTGGTAAAGTCTCGTTGTAATACTAGTGCAATAAATTGATTGGCAACGATGCTCATGTTGCACCTTCTGCCTATGTAAAAAATTTGCTGTAGAAACAACTTCTTAATTAGGAGGTGGTTGAGCGAACCATCCCTCTCTACCTCCTAATGGTGAGCCTCTAACCCTTCATCTCTCTCGTCTTTTCTCCTCGGCTAGTGCATTGATGTGTGTCGATGGAGATGCACTGCCTCTACATTGTTGTGTTTATTTTTGGGGGTAAAAATATCATGCCCTTTACGTCTCCTGTGAGTGGCGAGCAGCCTAAACCACGTGAACGACGTTCCTGGTTTATTGGCGCCTCAATCGGACTCGCGCTCTTGCTTGGACTGGTTACGACCATCCTTATCAACCTGCACATGTCCGCCTCGGCGATGTCATTCTCGTCCATACCCGGATCGGTGCCTGCGGTGGTGGCACACAGCAAGAACGTCAGCGCGGTCTCGGGTGACCAGACCCTCTCGCTGGCGATTGGCCTCAAACTGCGCAACAAAGAGGCCCTGCAAGGCCTGCTGCAAGATGCCAAGAACAAAAAGTCGATCAACTATGGTCGCCATCTCACGGCTAGCCAGGTGCAGAACTCCTTCTCACCAACGCAGCAAAGCTATGACGCGGTCGTGAGCTACCTGCAATCCCAGGGTTTCAAGATCGATCACACCTATAGCCATCGTCTGCTGATCTCCTTCAGCGGCACGGTCTCCCAGGTGGAGAACGCCTTCCATGTGCAGCTCAACAACTATGTTGATGCCAAAGGCAGGCAGTACTATGCCAATGCCAATGATCCAATGCTGCCCCAGGAGCTTGCTGGCGTAGTGCAGAGTGTTGTTGGTTTGAATAACTACGCAAAATTGACTTATCAATCACCAGTTAACAACACTGCGCCTACGAAGAATAGCAGCGTTACCGCATCGGCTATCGGTAGTAATGGCTGCCCTCTTCCTTATAACCCTTCCGTTGATCCGTATCCATATTTGTTGCCTTCTCAGTTTGCCACAGCATATAACTACAATGGCCTGTATGCGAAGGGCTATAAAGGTGAGGGTCAGTCGGTGGCGCTCTTCGAGATGTCTGCCTACACTGCCAGCGATTTACAGACTTTTATCAATTGCTTCGATCAAGGCACTCCAACTACTATCCACACTATCCAGACTTCAACTGATGCGCCTAGTTATAGTGGCGCAGGCGAGGTTGAGTTAGACGCTGATATCGTTCTAGGCATGGCTCCCAACCTTAACCAGCTACGTATCTATGAAGCTGCAAATGACAATAATAATAGCGCCAATTACCTTGGCGAGTGGGCGCGGATTATCGCTGATAACGTTCCCGTGGTCAGTACTGGCTGGAGACTCTGTGAAGCTAATCAGGGTACCAGCATAATGGATACCGAGAATAATCTTTTTATGACGGCAGCTGCTCAGGGCCAGACTATTGTGGCGGCGTCCGGGATGTTTGGCAGCTCTGATTGTTTTGATCGTTATAATCCGGGTGCTCCTACGGCTCCCGCTGTAGATGATCCTGCAAGCCAGCCATATGTTACAGGTGTAGGCGCTACTGTACTTAGCATCAATAGTGACGGTAGCTATGCCAGTGAGACGACCTACAATGATTTTAATGGCGCAAGCGGAGGCGGCATTAGCTCTTACTGGCCGCATCCCTCGTGGCAGGTTACCCCTGGCATAGATTCAAGTGTAAATCGCCAGGTTCCCGATGTGTCTCTATATGGAGCCCGATATCAAGGGTATCTGATCTACTGTTCTGTAATGCAAGCAAACTGTTATCCGGGAGAATGGTTGACAGTTGGTGATCCTTCTGCCGCATCTGCAATGTGGGCGTCCTTTGTGGCCCTGGCAAATGAGCAGTCGGTCAAGAACGGCGGTTACAACCTGGGCTTTATCAATCCTTCCCTCTACCAGATTGCCAGTGGGAGTAACTACAGCAGCGATTTCCATGATATTACCACTGGAACTAACGACTATTACGGTCATCAGAGTGGGAAATATCCAGCCACAACCGGCTACGATATGGCGACAGGCCTGGGTAGCTTGAATGCGGCCAACCTGGCCAACGACCTGGTAGTGTTGGCGAACGCGGGCAAGAGCGCGCGTCAGGCTCCCACGAGCAAGATGTGGTACTTCGCCGAGGGTAGCGTCGGTGGGGGTGGTGCCTTCCAGGAGTTTATCACGCTACAAAATCCTGACGCGACGACTGCCTCGCAGGTAAGTATCACTTACCTGTTTACGAATATGCCTGCACTCACGAAGTCATACACAGTCAATCCGAGCTCGCGCTTCACCGTCAACGTCAATAATGAACTAGGTCTGCCTCAGAGCACACAGTACGCCATCTCAACGATTGTTCAGGTGACGAGTGGACCTGGCATTGTGTCGGAACGCCCGATGTACTTTAACTATCGCGGCATCATCAGCAGCGGTACCGATGTGCTGGGCGCCTCCAACCCTGGCACCAGCTACTACTTCCCGCTGGCCGATACGCGCCAGGATAGCTCGGCTCTCTCCTGGACCTACATCAGTATCCTGAATCCGAGCGCGACAAAAGCAGCCAATGTGAAGCTGACCTACTACGATGGCACCTGTGGTGCCAGAGGACAGGCGGCTTGTAAGACACAGACGATTAGCGTTGGCGCGCTCATGCGCGGCACCGGTACGCCGACCGCTCTGGGCTTGCTTAAGAAAGTGGCGGTCTCGGTTACCTCTGACCAGCCCATCGTGGTTGAGCGTCCGATGTATGTGAAGACCAACATCGCGACCGCGGGTGGGGTCACCACTGGCGCGGCCAGCCAGGTTGGAGCGGTCACTCCTGGGACGACTTGGGACTTCGCACAGGGTAATACTGGCTCGAAGTATCAGCAGTACTATGTAGTGGCGAATTACGGTGCAATTACTGCGAATGTGACAGTAAAATTGACATATGCTGATGCAACAGCTCCGACCAGCTTCTCTGTGCCGGTTGCACCGTATACTCAGTACACGGTGGATGTGAACAGTAAGAATGCTAATAAGCCTGCTATCTTTGGCGCGGAGATCATCTCCGATCAGCCAGTGGTGGTAGACCGCGAGCAGTTCTTCCACTATGGTCCCGCTAACGAGTCTGGTCTGACGGATGTGATTGGTGCGCTTCAGGCGCAGGGAGTCTACTCCTTCGCCGAAGGTTACGTCACCTCCTCCTTCTCGGAGTACATCAGTGTGCAGAACCCAACGGATGCTGATGAGACGGTGGTGATCACCTACTTTGGTGATAACCGTGTTTTCCAGCAGCAGTTTGTGGTGAAGGCGCACAAAGTCATCCTGGTCAATGTGGGCGATACGATCCTGCCCTTCGGATCGGGTGTGAACTCCTCAACGGTTGAGGCGATGAATGGCACAGTTGTGGCCGAGCGCGTGATGTACTTTGGCTACCATGACAAGAACGGTGGCACCGACATCATTGGTTATACCGGCAACTAAGTGTGGTATAGCAGGCCTGAACTAGTCTGCAAACGGCGGCCCTGGAAACTTTCCAGGGCCGCCGTTTTTTATGGTTATGTGTGAACGGCATGGCGCAGCCATGCCGTTCACACATAACCTGGCTCTGCGAGCCACGTAGTGGCGCGAAGTCGTGAGGAGCCGCTGGCGTGATATAATACCAGCGTTATTACCACTTATGCTCGATGAGGAGCATATCAACAGTTATTGAATTTGTGTGTAATTGTGCTTAAATATCTTCTACTTGCATACATTTTTCCCTCTTGACAAATGTAGCGCAATTGCGTACAATGCGTGCATGGATGCTAAAAAGTACGCAAATTTTCGTGCATTTAAAGAAGACATTGAAACTCTCAAAGTGGTAGCTGCGCTTCGTCGAGAAAGTATGGTTCACACGTTCAAGCATTTGGTTCAGCAAGAATATATCCGTTTGCAACGACAGCAGAAGGAGGAATGCAAGGATGCTGCTTTGCAAAAAGATCAGGATTGAGGTTTCTGAGCAAGATGCCGCCACCCTTGAATTTATGCAAGGCAAGTGTCGTGGGCTGTACAACTGGTGGGTGATGAAGCTCAGGGCGGGTGAGAAGTGGGATCTCTATGAGGCGAAACGAAGCTTGCAAGAAAGTAAGCAGCATGATCCTCAACTTGTTCAGGTCTATGGCAAACTGCTTCAAGAGGTCTACTATCGCCTTCATGGCGCAATGAAAGCCTTCTATCGCAGAGTCAAAGCAGGAGAGAAACCCGGTTTCCCACGTGTGCGCCCACGGCACTGCTTTTTTACGCTCTGCTATCCAGCCATGTACATCAAGATTGAAGGTGACAAGCTCATTCTGCCCACAGGAGGCGGAGGCAAGCATGGTGCAAAGGTCTATCACAACATCATTGCACGTCTCACAGAAATACCTCCAGAGGGCTATAAGGAAGTGGCGATCAGCCGAGATGCCAGAGGCAACTACTCTGCCTCTTTCCCGGCTGAGCGAACACCCAAGCCATGCCCAACCGATGGTGTTGCCGCCTTTGATGTAGGCGTCAAAATACTGGCAACGGGCGTGAATGAGCAAGGCAGAATCTATACAGTCGGAGGCTTCAAAGGGTCACGCTGGTACAACAAACAACTGGACAAAATTCGGTCAAAGCGTGACAAGTGCAAGAAAAAGTCACGCCGTTACTTGCATTTGAGCAAGGTGTACAAGCGCGTTTCCCAGAAGAAACGCAATAAGCAAAGGGATAGTCTGCATAAGGCTTCCCATTTGATAAGCCACAACTTGGTTGAAAGAACTATTGTGGTGGGGGATCTTTCCCAACGGCAAATGGTCACAAAACAGCATAGAGAACGCAATAAACACCTGAATCGAGCGGTCTATAACGAGTGGGGGCTGTATGCCTTTCTCGAAATGCTCAAGTACAAATGTGTCCTCTCTGGGAAAGAGTTGCATTTCTTAGATGAGCGCAACACGAGCAAGATGTGTTCTGGCTGTGGCAATGTACAAGCAATGCCGCTCTGGAAACGCACCTATTGTTGCGTTGAATGTGGACTCGTGATGGATAGAGATGAAAATAGTGCTCATAATATCCTAGCGAGGTTCTTTGCTCGGCGAGAGCCACACGCTCAGGCTGGTTCTGAGTGCGGTGTGCTGCATGCGACCCAAAGCGGTGTAGAAGTCAAGGAGGCTTCCTGTGAGGGGCAAGTGCAGCAATTGAATCTATTTGAGAGTGCGTGAGCACTTTTGAGTAGATTTAGAAAGGCAGATGGATATGACTATGACTCAAGAGACCCGCATCGAACGCGACTCAATGGGCGAGATGCAGGTTCCTATAGACGCTTATTATGGCGCGAGCACACAGCGTGCAGTGCTAAACTTCCCCATTAGCTCGCTGCGCTTCCCCCGCGCCTTCATTCGCGCGCTTGGCCAGATTAAGCAGGCAGCCGCGCAGACCAATGAGGAGTTGGGGACCGTTGATGGCACTATCGCCGAAGCCATCGTTAAGGCGGCGCAAGAGGTCATTGATGGCAAGCTGGACGCGCATTTTGTGCTGGATATTTTTCAGACCGGCTCTGGCACCTCGACCAATATGAACGCCAATGAGGTGATCGCCAACCGCGCCAGCGAGCTGCTGGGTGGTTCCCGTGGCTCGCGCAAGGTGCATCCCAATGATCATGTCAACTTTGGTCAATCCTCCAACGATGTCATTCCCTCCGCGATACATCTCTCGGCACTGGTCAGCATAGAGAAAGACCTGGCGCCCGCGCTTCAGGAGCTTCAGCAGGCCTTGCAGGAGAAGGCTGACGAGTTTATGCCCGTGATCAAGACCGGGCGCACCCACCTGCAGGACGCGACCCCTATTCGCCTGGGCCAGGAGTTTCTGGGCTATGTAGGTCAGATTGAACGCGGCATCGCTCGTGTGCGCCACGCGCAGGGCGAACTGGCTGAGCTGGCCCTGGGTGGAACAGCCGTTGGCACAGGGGTGAATACGCATCCCGAGTTCTCGGCCCGTGTCTGCCAGCGCCTTTCCCAGGCTAATGGCATCGAGGTACGCGAGACGAGCAATCACTTCCAGGCCCAGAGCACGCTGGATAATGTCGTAGAGGCGAGCGGTGCGCTCAATACTCTGGCGGTCAGCCTGATGAAGATCGCGAACGACATTCGCTGGCTTGGTTCTGGTCCCCGTGCGGGCATCGGCGAGATCGAACTGCCCGCCGTACAGCCTGGTAGCTCGATTATGCCGGGTAAGGTGAATCCAGTCATTGCTGAGTCGGTCTGTATGGTCTGTGCCCAGGTGATAGGCAATCATACGACGATTACAGTCGCAGGCCAGGCGGGTAATTTTGAGATCAACGTTATGATGCCGGTCACAGCCTACAATCTCTTGCAGTCTATTGAGTTGCTGGCGGCCTCGGCGCGCAATTTCACGCGTCAGTGCATCAAGGGCCTGAAGGCGACGACGAAGGGACCCGAGATGGTCGAGCGTGGCCTGGCGATCTGTACCTCGTTAGCGCCAGTGATTGGCTATGATGCCGCCGCCGCGATCTCGAAAGAGGCGCATAAAACGGGCAAGACCATTCGCGAGGTGACCCGTGAGAAGACCGACCTCTCCGAGGCGGACCTGGATCGCATCCTGGACCCCTCAAGCATGACCAGACCCGGCCTGGACGGAGGACCCACCGCAGGCTAAACAGACAGGACCGGAACACACAGTTCCGGTCTTTCTTTTTTTCGTTGGGAAATAAACTGTGTCAAGGAGGCTTTATGGCTTCGATGTCTCAACCTTCAAAGGATGATATAAAGCGCCAGTTTGGGCGTATGTCTCATGCCTATGTCGAGAGTGTGACCCATGCTAAGGGACATGACTTGCAACTCTTGCTGAACCTGTTAGCACCTCAAGTAGGCATGCGTGTGCTGGATGTCGCGACGGGCGGTGGCCACACGGCGCTGGCGGTAGCGCCATATGTGCAGGAAGTCGTGGCCTCTGACCTCACACCCGAGATGCTGGAGCGCGTCCAGGAGCTATGCCAGGCGCGTGGCGTGACGAATATCTCTACCCAGGTGGCCGACGTCGAAGATCTGCCCTTTCCAGACGCGGCGTTCGACGCTGTGACCTGCCGTATCGCCCCTCACCACTTCCTGGATATCGAGCGCGCGGTACGTGAGATCGCGCGCGTCCTGCGCCCGAGTGGCTTCTTTGTGCTTGAAGATAGCCTGGTCCCGGAAGCGCAGGAGTTGGACCAGTTTATTAATACCGTCGAGAAGATGCGCGATCCAACGCATGTGCGCTCCTATAGCGAGATGGAGTGGCGGCGCTTCCTGGAGCAGGCAGGCTTCAGGGTCGCCGAAGCTCAGATTTTCCGCAAGACGCATACCATTGCCGACTGGCTGCGGCGTGCCGGTGTGGATGATGCCATCAGGCAGGGCGTGTACCAGGCCTTCGTCGAGGCCTCGCCAGCCGCCAGGGAGCACTATGAGATCAGCTTCCAGGATGATGGCACTCCGGTGACATTTACCGACGATAAACTGCTCTTGCGCGCTGAGAAGGCATAGATAACTCTGCTGGGAAATTTCGTTGCAAAGTCGTATACTGCTTAGCGAAGCTGGCGCCCCATAATGCTCATGGGCTTGTCGCCGCCGGGAAAGTAGAAGTGAGGCAGGAGGGGCAGCCAGCCACGTTTGCGATAGAGCTGCATACCATTGGTCTCGCCGTCATAGGTTGAGAGCAGAGCTGTGCGGTGAGGCGTGTTTTGGAGCAAGATATCGTGGAGCCAGCCTCCAAGGCCACAGCCCTGCGCGCCTGGCAGCACCGCTAGCTCCACCAGTTCCAGAGTATCCTGGAACCATTCGCACGCCATGGCGTGAGGCATAGCCCCGCGGATCGTATCATGCCACCACTGGCCTGGGCGGCTGGTATAGCCATAGATAAAGCCTGCAATTCGCCGAGTCTCTTCGTCGTAGGCCGCGTGGAAGCGAAAGCCGGAGCGCAGGCTATGGCGCGGTAGGACCAGCCCAAAGCTCTGTACCCCTTCTTCCTGTGTGTTGTAGGGTGGGGCTTCAAAGGCCTGGCGATAGACATCAAGAATCTGTTCTGTCCAGTATTTGATCTCCTGGGGACCCAGGGTAAGCAAGCGTATGCGCACAGTAACCTCTCTTCTACCACATGCACTTCTAGAGCCAGATACGCCATCTCTCCGCGTTCTCTACGCCGGATGAATCGGAGAGATGAGCGTGATTGGGCCAGGTGACAGCCTCAGAATCCAGCCCTTTATAGGCGA
The DNA here is from genome assembly GCF_016587415.1 of Ktedonobacter sp. SOSP1-85. GTDB lineage: Bacteria > Chloroflexota > Ktedonobacteria > Ktedonobacterales > Ktedonobacteraceae > Ktedonobacter. The sequence goes on from NZ_BNJI01000001.1 coordinate 3,349,276, forward strand.
TGGCAATGGCGCCAGACCACGTCTCATTCGGTCCCAGCGCGTCCATCTCTTCCCGCGAGAAGAAACGAGCATCATCGACCTCGGCCAGATTGGGTAGCAGTTCGCTGAGAGGTGAGATAAGATGGGCCTTGTACATAAAGAAGTAGTTGTGTTCGCCATCGTCCATCACCCACAGGCGTACTCCAAGCAGGCCCTCAATCTCAACGTGCAGGTTAGTCTCCTCGACGGTCTCGCGCGCAGCTGCCTGGTCCGGCAACTCGCCTGCCTTTACACGCCCCGCAGGCAGCAGGTAACGCCCTTTGGTGACGCCATAGCGGTTGCGTACTAGCAAGACCTTGTTATCGTGAACCACGATGGCGCCCGCGCCCAGGCTCAGGGGACGCTTAGGGCGTGCCACTGGCTCGTTGAGTATCTTTTCTGGCTCCGTCATGGCGTGCTGCTCCTCTTTTCTAACCTTCGCTATGTTCTAGCTTGTGTGCAAATATTATAGCATTCAGGCTTCGTTTCATGGAATAGTAGTTTCTGAAAGAAGAATGGGCCAGCCTGGAAACTCCCAGGCTGGCCCATTCTTCTTTCAAAAGCTTAAGGCACGAGGCGGTGCATGTCGCGGGGGAAGGTCGTTGTCAGGCGTACGTTGGGCGCGCCGAGCAGCTGCATGAGCAGGCGCTCGGAGCCAATGGCGAACCCTCCATGTGGTGGCATGCCATAGCGGAAGGCCTCCAGGTAGTGCTCAAATGGCTCCATGGACATGTTGCGGCTCTGGAGCGCCTCCAGGTAGTCCGCGTAGCGATGCAGGCGCTGGCCACCGGTCACAAGTTCCAGGCCACGGAAGAGCAGGTCGAATGAGTTAGTGTATTCAGGCCGCTCCGGGTCTGTATGGGTGTAGAAGGGGCGCTTCTTCGTGGGATAGCCCGTTACGTACAGGAAGTCGCTCCCAAACTCCTTCATCGCCCACTCTCCCAGCCAGCGCTCGTCCTGGGGCGAGAGGTCTGGCTCGCCTCTGACGTCGACCTTGTGCAGTTTCAGGATAAGCTCCTGGGCGTCCTGAAAGTGGATATGTGGGATCTCGGCTGGCACAACAGGCAGGTTGGCCTTGAGTAGCTCTAGTTCGGGTGCGCAGTGCTCCTGAAAGGCACCAATAATGTCCGCCAGGATGTCGCGTAGGAGCGCCATAATCGTGAAATGGTTCTCGATAAAGCCCATCTCTACGTCCAGGCTGACGTATTCGTTCAGGTGGCGTGTTGAGTCATGCTCCTCGGCGCGGAAAACGGGGCCAACCTCAAAGACGCGCTCGAAGACACCAACCATGATCTGCTTGTAGAGCTGTGGACTTTGCGCCAGGTACGCGGGCCGCCCAAAGTAATCGAGCTTGAAGACGTTGGCGCCACCCTCCGTGGTCGTGCCAAGGATCTTGGGCGTGTGGATCTCGGTAAAGCCTCGGGTGAGCACACTCTCGCGAAAGGCCTGTGACAGAACGGACGAGAGGCGCAGCACTGCTCGCCGGGTAGGATGCCGGTGCGTAATCACGGCGTGATCGAGTAGCGTGCTAAGCTGAGCGTTGATCTTGCGTTTGTTGATGGGGAAGGGAGGCGTCTCGCGAATCGGCTCAATAAGCTCAATCGCCAGGTTGTGGAGCTCAATGCCGCCGGGGGCCTGGAGAACGCTCTCGACCAGCCCTTCAATCGCGACCAGGCTCTCGACTCCCGCCTCTGCCTCGGTTAGGGATGTGATCTCTGCCTCGCTCTCGGCCACGGCCTGAATCTGGCCCCAGCCATCGCGAATAACGAGGAAGTGAATGCTACCAAGTTGGCGCCAGGATTGCAACCAGCCCTGCACGCGTACGCGCTCACCGACATGTTTATGGATTTCCGTAGTTAATGTTCTTGCCTTCTGCATGGTGTATGCTCCTTCTCATAAAATTTCTGTGTTTTGAGCGCAGGGAAGCATACCTGAAGTCATACAGACATGCAGTTGTCAGGTGCTTCCCAGAATATTTATAGTGTTGTTGTTATCATCGTCGTCGTTACCGTCGTCACTCTCCATAGGCATCCTTTCTCTGCTTCAAGCGAATGTTGGTGGCTTGACGGACAAAACAAAAAGCCCTCATCCTTTGGAGGACGAGGGCATCAATTGCTTTTTGCCTGTCGTGGTACCACCACCATTCGCCCCGAGCAGTCTGTAGCCTTTACAAGGCAGACCTCTCAAGGGGCCTCAGCCGGTTTTATCTTTGCCTGTACGCAAGAGGTAAAACCGTCACGCGTTAACGGGCGCGATCCCGAAGGAACAGCTACTGCGCCTAGTGTATCGTTCTTTGTAGGCGGTTCACTGCCTGGCTCAGGGGTGTCATTAAGCAGGACCAACTGTGATGCTTGCAGCCATGGCATCGCTCTCTGTGTGTTGGGATAACTACTTAATATGTCCCATTCATCGCCTGTATACGATTAATGTTTGTTCTATATAGCATAACATGGCTTTGATGGCGCTGTCAAGCTTTTTTGACCTTCAATGGGGTTGCAAAGTCTTCTTCGCGCTTGCGGCGGTGAGCAAAAGCAGGAAAAGAGCTTTTTCGAGGACACCTCGCGCTCCCTTTCTGAAAAGGTTTTATGTTCAAAGTTCAAAGGAGATTTCTCTCGTCTCAAACTCTATGCTTTTGCTTCGCAGATAGTCTATGACTTCAAACATCATACCTTCAACAATGTCTCGCAGCTGTTCAGGATTATAGATAACTTCTCCTATGACAAATCTCCCAAGAAGCCTAAATGAAGGGAAATTGATTGGGAGTGCCATTGCCCGCTCAGGCAGGGCAACAGCACTGGTATAAAACGACTTGTTGACGATACCAAGAAAGATGGCGAATTTGGTGAAGAGGTGATAGGCATTGTAGTAGGCCTGGCCCATGCTGCCAGTACAGGTTGTGTTGATGAATTTGTTGCACTCCTCATAGATCTCTTCGACAAACACCTGCCTCACATAAGGTGCAAAATCCCTCTGTACAAGGGTTTGAAAGGTCTCTTTATATGAGGCAAACACTCCCCGCTCATCATATAAAGGGATAGCCGTGACAAATTTACCCGCCAGAAAGGGCCAGCGCATATGCACAGTTGTGATTTTTCCGAGGATGATATCCTGGCTGAAGACATCGACTGTATACTTCAACCCATCAATAATAGCGTTAAAATCGTCTGCGATACCTGCACCCTGTATCACGGCAATCATATCGAGATCAGAGAAATCTTTATCTTCTCCCCGTGCCACCGAACCAACAATGGCAACCGCCAGCAAATTATCCCGATATTGCTCTTTTAATTTTGCCACGATTTCTTGCGCAAGTTGTAAGCGCTCTTCACGTGTCTTTTTCACCGGATAATGCATCGTAGCTTCCTCCTTGTGCTACAGATTGTAGCAATCTTTACCTATCTCATGTCTTTCTTCAGGAGTGCCTTCACGCCGCAGACGTTTCGCGGGAAGGGGGTATGGGCGGAGCAAGCCGAGGCAAGAAGCAGAAGAGAATTCAATAGCTTGGCGCTCAAAGGGAAAGGGAGACGGGTACTGGTCTGCACGTGACCAGTACCCGTCTCCCTTACTGCTCCGATTTTCCTATGCAAACGTATGCAAGCACACGTTCGCACCGAATTTCGTTGTTCCTGTTTCATCCGTAGGTGCCTCCGGGCCGAAGCCCTTTGGTCTTACCCCGCGTCCGCAGGCAAGTTTGCGTCTTCGTCCGAGCCAGTACCGGAGACGGCTTGATCCATGAGCCCGATCAAGCGAAGGGCTTCGCGTAACACATTCTGACCTGCGTTGTGATCTCGATCCTGCGGAAACTGATCATACGGGCAAGCAGGATTCTGACACACAAAGATGCGATCCTTGAGCCTCATCGCTTCCCACGTCCAACCGCAGCAATGACAGGTCTTGACTTCCAGGAAAGAAACGGTCCACTTTGATCACCTGTCCCCCACGTTGCGCCGCTTTTGCCTCGAGCAGACGTCTGAGGGTGCCCAGCGAGGCATCGGCGAACGAGCGAGCGAGACGGCGATTCCTGAGCAGTCCCTTGAGGTGCAGATCTTCCACTCCGATGATCCCGTAGCTGTCGACCAGCCTGGTGGTGAGCTTCTGAAGGGCATCCTGGCGCAGGCAGGTGATGCGATAATGCAGACGGGCGACCTGTCGGCGCGCTTTCTCCCGATTCGCGGATCCCAGTTTTCGGCGATGCAGCCGTTTGTTGGCCTGACGCAATTTCTTGAGAGCGGTTTTGAGGAAGGCTTGGTTTTCGACTTTCTCTCCTGTACTCAAAGTGGCCAGGCGGTTGAGCCCCACATCGATACCCACGGCGGCTGGTTTGTTCACCGGGATGGTCTCAGGGATCTCGACCTGGATGGAAACAAACCACCAATCCGCTGTTTTGGTGATGCGCGCCCCTTTCACGCGGCCCACAAACCGCAGCTTCTCAGCCAGATTGACCCATCCGAGCTTGGGGATCCACATGCGATGATCCCCCAACGCGAATTGATCGTTGGCAAGGTAAAAGGAGGGTTTGCTTGTTTTCTTGCTCTTGAACGTGGGGCGTTTGGCTTTCCCTTCAAAAAACGCAGTGTAGGCTTTTCCCAGATCGAGAAAGGGCTGATCTGAGGCGTTCTTCGTCACCTCCCATGTCCAGGGGAATTGCACCCGCCGAATCTCGTTGAATTGTTTCTTGAGTTTCAAGGCGGTGGGTTTTTCTCCGGCCTCATATTGGCGGTTCCATTCGGCCAGCGCTCAATTCCACACAAAGCGAGCAACGCCTGCGGCACGAGCAAAGTAGTTGGCCTGCTCAGGTGTGGGATGCAGTCTGATCTTATGGGCGCGAATCATGCGGTTCTGCTCTTTCTCTTACCTCATATTTTCTTCAGTATAGGACAAACGTTCTCATCTGTCAAGAAGCTCGAAAGCGTGGCGTCTTGCCCACTATTGATCTCTGTTTCCCAAAAAGTGGGAAACAGTTGCATCCTCTATTTTCGTGGCGACTTCCGGTGGTTGGCCCTCCAAGGAGGTATTTTCCCCTTGTTGGAGCAGGCGGAAGCCGCGTAGGAAGAAGAAGAGGATGGGGCTCAAGAGCAGGCTTGCGGCTGTCAGGGCGGCGCGGATCGAGACGCGCTCGCCGATATAGCCAACGGCTGGGCCACCGCCGATTTGCCCAATGGCATCGATCATGCCTGTGGCTGAGAAGATGGTGGCGCGCACCCGTGAGTCGCTGTTCTGTGTGACCCAGGTGTTATAGAGCGGGCGGCTCGCGGTACGCATGACCCCGACGCCCCAGACAGCGATGAGGGCCAGGTAGAAGTTGCCAGCCAGGGCAAAACTAAGCATACTGATGAGCAACAACGAATTGATGATAGTTAGAGCGCGTAACAGGGAGGGAGCGTGATTCAGGTTCAGGCGGCGGTTGACCAGCTCAGTTGTGGCGATGCCCAGGAGTGAGCCGACCGCGCTAATGATGCCGAACCAGATGACGGGTGTCAGGCCCCACAGGATCGGAAAGGTAAAGTCTTGCAGGAAGTGCACCTGATTCAGGCGATCAAAGCCCTCGCTGGAGAGGCCCATGAAGAGGGTTGCGCCAAAGATGCTGACCAGCATGGGTTTGAGGCTGACCATGTGTCGGGCATCTGTGAGCTGGCGTCCCATGGATTGCCAGGAGTTGCGCTCCTCACGGGGCGTCGGCGTAAAGCCATCCTCGCGCATAATAAAGGGGAGAACCAGTCCCAGGAGCGTGATCAGCAGGGCACCTGTAACAACGGGAACATTGAGGCGTAGGCTACCCAGGGCGACGCTGATAGGAATGCCGACCAGGCCCATAATCTGGCCTATCTGCGAGCCACGGGTAAAGATGCGACCGGCATGTTCCTCGCCGACCTCGTCGACGACCCAGGCCTCCTGGGCGCCATCGATGCAGGTTGCGCCGATCCCCCAGAGGATATTTCCCAGCAGGACAGCTGGAAATGTAGGTACCAGCCCCTCAAGCAGGAAGCCTACTCCCGTCAGGAGATAGCCAATGACGACCGAGAAGCGACGGCTATACACATCGGCGATGACACCGGTGGGAATCTGGGCCAGAAAGCAGGCGGTTTCCAGCGTGGTCCCAACCAGAACGAGCTGCAAGGGATTGAGATGGACGACCTCGGCCTGGTAAATGAGGTTAAGGGTAAACATAATACTGCGGGCCAGGGAATCGATCCCGACCATAAGCAGGTATACGCTATAAGCATTGAGCTTCCGGCTCATAGAATGCATATGCTCTATTTCTCCTCAATGAAAAAAGCAGACAAAAAAAGCCTTAGGGCGCATTCCTCATGGCGGTCCTTGATAAAGTGGATAGAAAAAGGCCATGAGCGTAGCACTCTGGCTGTTCAAGCTAGCTGCTTGAGCGTAGGAATGAGTAATAGAGCAGGAACATCTCGCGGAGAGAGCTTACCTGAGGTTGAGTGTGGAGTTTGTTGCCATACATGAATACCCACAACACTCATGCTCATCGCTTACGCGGCCATGTGAGGCTACGGCGCCGAAGAGAGAGAATGTGGTGGCTGACATGTATAACTCCTTTTCTTATGTGAAGAAGGTGTATGTATAGCCCAACTATAACATGGCGTTCGTGAAAAAGCAAGTAAAATAGGGTAAGAATGACGGTATGATGTTTGAGCTTTTGCCCAAAAACACCATACCGTCATTCTTAACTCTAGCCAACGCGGGCTGGTTGTGGAACAGCATTCCATGCCTGTTGTGGTTGCTGTTGGGGCTGTGCCTCTTTGGGTGCGCCTTCGCTGTTTTGTGTGCGCAACCTCCTGGTGACAAAGAGGAGGAAGGCGATCATCAGTGCGGAGAGCACGACGTAGACGGGTACAATTGCCCACTCGGGGCTGAGCGAGAAGGTGCCAAGCTGGAAATTGTCCTTGGGGAAGAAGGGCAGTAGCTCCAGCCCGGTTGAGCCGTTCCAGATGGCGTGCTGGAGTACAGCGTATGCGCCACACCCGATGCCGAGCAGGATGCGATTATATTTCTTGGTAGAATTTTTATGCGTGAGATAATACCAGCCTAGCGAGACCATGCCTGCGCCAAAGCCATGGAGCAGGCAGGCGCTACTGCGCAGGAGCGCGACCTGGAGCCAGTCCTGGTAGCCCGTGCTGATATACATCACGGTCTCCACCAGACCAAAGCCGATACCGCAGCCCATGCCCATGACAAAGGCCTCGGCAGCGCTGCGCATGCGTCCAAGCATCGTGATCGCGGCCAGGGGCTTGACGGCCTCTTCAACCAGGGGGGCGATGATCGACAGCGTGACCAGCAAGGCGATGATACTCCGAGGATCGCTGGGGAGTTGATCGGGATTACTTAGAATACTGCTGGAGGTTCCCAGGACGAGCCTGACTACCACTTCGAGTAGTAGTTCCAGCACTGAGGCCAGCACAATTGAGATGGTGGCGCCGCTAACCATGGCGACGATAAAACGTCTCCAGGTCGTGGGCCAGGGGGCGGTCTTCGGTTTGCGAATGTGGCGAATGGCCAGAGAGGCTACAGTAAGGGCTGGGAAGACGCCCGCCAGGGCAATCAAGAATAGTGTCAGGGGAATGCTAGCGGTGGCCACACCGCCAATGGACATCGCGATCGCGATACCGATCAGGACCACGTAGAGGGCCAGGAAAATCCAGAATTGTGGAAGTTTAAAGGCCCATGACTGTTTACGCAGCAGCGCGCGAATGCTGTGATAGCCGCAGGCTGCGCCACCAATGATGCCCGCGAAGGCGAGGGCCGTGAACAGGCTGATCGACGCGAAGCGCTGGTCCGCAGGCAGGTTGGAGGTCGCGGTCTCTAAGGTCGAGGTAAGCACCAGCATGAGCACGCAGAAGAGACCTCCCAGAAAGGCGAGGGCCGATGCAATCAGGGTAATAATACCCATTGTGAGCTGGTAGGTGCGCCCTGGCTCCTTAATCTCGGGTTGCGCATAGTAACCATAGGGGTAGCCATAGGCGTATGGATAGCCATATGGCACCTGCCCATAGTAGTAATGGGGTTGTGCGTAGGAAGCGGGGGCATAAGGATTATAGGGCGCATGAGGTGCATAGGGTTGCCGTGCCCCATAGGCCCCATTATGGGCCGCCTGAGGCTGGTATGGCTGATGCACCCGTCCATTTGGCTGTCCAGCCTGCGTAGGAGAGAAGGGAGGCTGGTATGGCGCCCCTAGATAGCCAGAAACATGCTCCCGGTACACAGGTTCCTGGTAGCTGTCACCTGGATAGTCATTATAGTGATGAGAAGAAACCTGGATTGCGGGACGAGGTGTCTCCACCACCTGGTGTTTGTCGAAGGGGTGTTGCCCTGGATTGGCCGCGGGCTGTGAGCCTGGTTGGTGTGGCTCATGCGGCGGCATGTTGTTGCTAGAAGTAGGGCCAGAGACTGGCCTTGAGTCAGTTGGTGACTCGCGATATTCTGCGCCCACGATATTCAAGCCTTCTCTTTTAAACTATTTAGATATGTATATTTTTTGCGATTAATACTTAGTACGAATTGCTAGGGTTAATGGTTGCTACTAAGTATAACGGCTGACCATCTCTGCTGTCAAAGAAGAGGCTTCTACGCTCACTTTTTTCTGCTGCTGGAATCAACCGGCAAGCGTAGCTTCGACCGTGCCCTCACCCAGAACATCTTCAATCTTATGGTGCAGTTCTTCACTGTAGTGCATGGTGTTGTCACCGGGTGTCAGGCGTACTTGCCACTCTCCATTACTAACCAGGATCTCATAGTGGTCGCGCCCCGGACGCTCCTGAATGAAGCGATAGATATCCTGCACTTTGAGCATGTCGTTTTCAATGGCTTGCTGGTCGTTGCCGCTGATCTGGATCGTGAGCCAGACCTGGTAGGGCTTGCGTGGGGCCTCCACCTCTTCAACTTCCAGGACCGCGACGGCGTCGCAGATGATTTCGGGTTCGTCGCGCCGTACCTGAACTCCCCCTTTAATGATCACGATGCTATGCTCTACCCAGCGCTCCCTGGTCTGAGCGTAGAGGCGTGGGAAGACGGTCACGCCGACTGTACCATACATATCTTCTAGTTGGATGACGCACATATCGTCACCCTTTTTGGTGGTAATGCGTCGAGCCTCTTTGACCATGCCTCCAACAATGACTTTCTGGCCAGTGAGTTCATCTGTGATCTGCCCCAGGTGATGTGTGACGCCCTTGCTCGCCAGGGTGTCACTCAGGTGCGTCAGGGGATGTTGCGTAATGTAGACACCGATCAGCTCGCGCTCCCAATCCAGCAACTGCTGCATGGGAATTTCCTCAACATTGGTGGCCAGGCTAAAGGCCAGGGCGCCTCCATGCTCTTCAATATCGCCAAAGAGACTGAGCAGGCCGCGCTCCCGTGCCTCGCGCTCGCCCTTGCCATACTGCATGGCGCGCTCCAGCGAGGCCAGCAGGACGTGGCGCTGGCCTCGCCCAAGTGAATCCAATGCTCCGGCCTTGGCGAGCGTTTCGAGGGCACCCTTGCCGACCGACTGAGGATTAACGCGGATACAGAAGTCAGCCAGGGATTTAAAGGGTCCCTTGGCCTGGCGGGCCTCAATGATGGCATCAATCGGGGCATCGCCAATGCCCTTGATCGCCAGCAGGCCAAAGCGCACACCGCCCTCTTCAACGGTAAAACCCTTGCTGCTCTTGTTGACGTCTGGACCCAGGATTTTGATTCCCATGCGCTTGCACTCGGCAATGGCGTTGGCGATCTTCCTGGCGTCCGCGGCCTCGGTCGTCATCGTGGCGGCCATAAACTCGGCGGTATAGTTGGCCTTGAGGTAGGCAGTAGAGAAGGCTACAACGGCATAGCTGGCGGCATGGGCCTTGTTAAAGCCATAACCACCAAAGGGTTTGATCTGCTCAAATAGCTCCTCGGCGATCTTAGGCGACATGCCATTATGGATACAGCCCTGAATAAAGTCGCCCTTATAGCCCTCGACCTCGTGCATGATCTTCTTGCTCAAGGCCTTGCGGAACTTGTTGACCTTGCCCCAGGAGAAGCCCGCCAGGTTGACGGCGATGAGGAGCACCTGGTCCTGGTAAACGATAATGCCGTACGATTCCTCCAGCCAGGTTTTGAGTCGCTCATCGAGATACTGCACGGCTCGACGTCCATGCTTGGCATCAATGAAGTGCGGAATGCTCTCCATAGGACCGGGCCGGTAGAGGGCGATCATGGCCATAATATCTTCGACACTGGTGGGTTTGAGCTGTTTGATATACTCGCGCATCTTCGCGCCCTCAAGCTGAAAGATGCCGGTTGTCTCGCCTGCGGCCAGCAGCTCAAAGGCCTTAGCGCGCTTACGATCCTGTTTGGGGTCGCCCGTGAGATCAAGGGGCAGCTTCTCCAGGTCGATCTCTTCGCCGCGCGCCTCTTTGATAAACTTGAGCGTGTTATCGACGATGGTCAGATTGGAGAGGCCCAGGAAGTCGAACTTGACCAGCCCCAACTCCTCAAGGTGCGATTGCTCAAACTGGGTAATAAAGCCCTTGCTGGCATCGCGGAAGTCGCGCAGTTGCAGGGGTGCAAAGAGCTCCAGCGGCTCCGAGGAGATGATGACGCCCGCGGCGTGGATGCCGGTATTGCGTACGGCACCTTCCAGCTCCAGCGCCTGGTCGATGATCTCGCGTGCCTCCGGGTTCTGTTCGTAGGTAGAGGTCAGGTCACGCACGCTCTCCAGCGAGCCGCGCAGGGTAACACGGGGGCCAGTAGGGATGAGGCGCGTAATGCGGTCGCCAACGTTCTGCCGCCCCATGGCACGCGCAACATCTTTAACCGACTGCTTAGCCGCCATGGTGTTAAAGGTGACCATCTGTGCCACGTGGTCCACGCCATACTTCTGCGCGACATAGTTGATAACTTCTTCACGGCGATCATCCGGGAAGTCCATATCGATATCTGGCATATCCGCGCGCTCGGGGTTGAGGAAGCGCTCAAAGAGCAACTGGTAACGCAGGGGATCGACGTTAGTGATGCCCAGCACATACGCTAGCAGGCTGCCAGCCGCCGAGCCACGTGCGGAACAGCGAATGCCATGCGAGCGCGCATAGTTAACATAATCCCAGACTACCAGGAAATAGGTCGCGTAGCCCATCTGCATGATAATGCTGAACTCGTAGTCGAGCTGGCGCTTGATAGGCTCCGTCAGCTCGCCAAAGCGATACTTCACGCCTTCAAGGCAGAGGGCGTAGAGATAGTCGTTGGCGGAGGCATACTGCGCTGGGATCTGCACCTGGGGAAGGCTGGCTTTATGAGCCAGGGGATCGACCTCGCACTGCTCGGCCAGGCGGACCGTATTGCTCAAGGCGTCCGGAAGTTCGGGGAAGAGCTGGAGCATCTCCGCTGGACTCTTGAGATAGTACTCGCGACTATCAAACTTGAAGCGTTTCTGGGCATCGATCTGCCTGCCAGTCTGGATACATAAGAGCACGTCATGGGACTGAGCGTCTTCGGCGCGAATATAATGCAGGTCATTGGTGGCGATCAAAGGGATGTGGAGATCCTTGTGCATCTGGTAGAGCATCTGGTTGAGGCGCTCCTGGGGGGAAGGAGTATCATTATCCCAGACGCCGTGGTGCTCCTGAATCTCAAGATAGAGGTTCTCGGGTCCAAAGACATCCTGGTACCAGCGTGCAGCCTGCTGCGCTTCCTGCTGTCTACCCGCCAGGAGCAGTTTGGGAATTTCGGCGGAGAGGCAGCCCGAGGTGACGATCAGCCCCTCGGCATATTGTGCCAGGGCCTTTTTATCGATGCGGGGGCGCAGATGATAGCCTTCGGTATTCGCAATCGTCGTCAATTTCATCAGGTTGCGATACCCGGTATTGTTCTTCGCGATCAGGAGGAGGTGGTAATAGTCATCGCTAAAGCGCCTGGAGTGGTCCTGCATATCTTCCGTGAGATAGGCCTCGCAGCCAATAATAGGATGGACGCCACCCGCGCGACAGGCCTTGTAGAACTCAAGCGCTCCGTACATTGCTCCATGATCGGTGATCGCCAGGTGCTGCATACCTAGCTCTTTTGTCTGCTGTACCAGTTTTTTGATGTGGCTCAAGCCATCGAGCAAAGAATACTCGGTATGCACGTGCAAGTGTGCGAAATCTGCCCCCATGGCGCCTCCTCCATGCGCGATTCATATGTGCCTGTAACGGGAAAATATTATACCGTCAATATATTACTTTATAGAATACGAACATTTGTTCATTCAGTCAAGGTCTGGAAGATTGTATCAGTGTACGACATATACGGTTGAGTGTCTATGTATGTAGGCATAGTTTGAGAGTGTGCTGCGTGCTGGCAAACTGCCAGCACGCAGCACACTCTCAAACTATTTAAACGCTATGGCGTCCCAGGGTGAAGTAGTGATAGCCTCCAAGCGCGCTAAAGAAGAGGAGTTGGGCATCCAGGAGCAGCGCCAGGGCAAGCGCGCTTCCCGCTGGGATGGGCGCGGCGCTAAAGACAGCGATAAGAATGACTTCACGCAGACCAAAGCCGCAGAGCGAGATAGGCAGGATTGAAACCAGGGTGACCAGGGGCACAGCCACGCAGTAGAAGGCGAGCGGTATATGCATGTCCAGAGCCAGGGCGCAGGTCTGGCAGCTAAAGATGGCGCAGAGCCAGGAGAGCAGGCCATAACTAATGGCGAAGAGCAGGGCGCGTGGTCGATTGAGGCTGATACTGAGGGTATTGCCCAGGAGCAGCAGGGCTCGCACCGGGCGATACTCCAGCCATTTGCCAAAGATGATCTCCGGCAGCATCAGGGAGACGAGAAGCGCGCCACTGAAGAGCGCACTAATGCCAAGCGCAAGCAGGACAAACCACATGCTTATAGCGAAGGGAAAACGCTCAGGGCGTAACACCAGCATGGGCACTGCTATCACAAGCATGCCAAGAAAACTGGTGACATGACAAAGCATCATCGCGCTCGCCGCCCCGGTAGGGTTATCGGCGCATTTGCCAACATAGGTAGCCTTAAGCGTATCCCCGTCTATACTGGTCGGGAGAAAATGGTAGAATGTCAGGCTGACCAGGTGAAGCTTGATAAGGTCCGCCAGGTCAAAGCGAATATGTTCGGCGCGCAACAAACGATGCCATTGAAAGGCGTAGGCCACGCTACTCATGCCACCCAGGAGGAAAGCGATGCCCACGAGACCGAGATTTAGCGCATGCAATGTTGTGAACAAAGATGTCCAGGGAGCCGTAATGAGCAGGTAGCCAAGCAGCACCAGGCTCACACTCCCGCGCAGGCTGATAATCAGCCTGCGCTTTCGTTGCTCATGCTGTAGCTGTTCTGTATCGGTCGCAACTTTGCTTGTGTCTGTCTGTGTACTCGCTACCTGGGATTGCCTGATCTGGGGGCGATGTGTAGCATACGCCATAGGTTGACGGGGTTCGGGGGCGCCCGGTACTGTTACCTGTGGGGTTGTCTGGGGGACGTGTTGAAAGGCGCCGAAGTCGCGCAGGCTGTGAAAAGGCCGCAAAGGCATATCGGAGCCTGGGTTTGGTAGCGTCGTCATCTCTTACCCTCCCATCCACAAAGCACATCTTTTGACTTCTCGCGCCTGCGGCGCTCGTCCAGATAGGTGGTTGTGGTGGGTGCTGGCAGCCGCAGGCTGCCAGCACCCACCACAACCACCTATCTGAAAGAAGTTACACACAACATTAATGAATAAACGGCTGCTTCCTGGTATTTACCGCTTACAAGTAAAAGAACGGCATGAATATATTCTAGTAACTCGGAATAGATAAATGTACCAAAGTGCATCTCTATCAATCTTGTCGCTCTTGGGGAAATGGAGTATCATCTAACAAAAAAGCAGACCTGTGGAGCTGATATGATTGGTGATAACCAGACAACGTACGCTTCCTATCCCCTGGTGGTAGGAGTTGACCTTGGAGGGACGCAGATTCGGGCGGCGGTATTGCAGGGTGCGACCTTGCTCTCGCGCGCGAATCTGCTTACCGGTGACAACGGTACCCCCGAACGTGTAATTCCACGCCTCTTCCAGGCGGTAGACCAGGCCTTAGCTGACGCTCAGCTCACGCCTGCCCAAATAGCGGGCATTGGCATTGCCGCGCCGGGGCCACTTAATAACCGCACTGGCGTCGTGATCTCACCCCCCAATCTGCCAGGCTGGACCGATATCCCCCTGCGGGACATCTTTGCCGAGCACTACCAGCTACCTACTTACCTGGAGAACGACGCGAACGCGGCTGGCCTGGGCGAGCATCTCTTTGGCGCCGGCCGTGGCAGCAATGAAATGGTCTATCTGACCATCAGCACTGGCATCGGTGGTGGCGTGATCACTAACGGCAAGATTCTGGAGGGGATCGCGGGAGCCGCGGGTGAACTGGGGCATATTACCGTTGACTGGCGTGGTGAGCCATGTGGGTGTGGTAATGTTGGCTGCCTGGAGGGCCTGGCCTCAGGAACGGGCATCGCGCGCCGTGTCCTGGCTGCTATCGCCCGTGGCGAGGGCGAAGAACTCCTGCGCTTTGCGCGCCAGCAACAGCCTGGGCTGCACGCGGACGAAGAGCTACGTGTAGACGCGCGCCTGGTCGCGCAGGCCGCTATCACTGGTGTGTCCCTGGCCCAGCAGGTCCTGGGCGAGGCTTCAGAGGCGCTGGGTGTTGGTTTAGTCAATATCATTCATATTTTTAATCCCGAGCTTATCGTCCTGGGTGGTGGGCTGATGCAGATGGGCGAGCAACTGCTGGCCCCCGCGCGTGCTATCGTCCAGCAGCGCGCGATGCAGGTGCCTCGCGAGATGGCGCGCATCGTACCCGCCGAGCTGGGTCCCAACGTCGGCCTCGTCGGTGCTGGCGCTCTGATCTACTACAACCAGGCATAAGCGAAAAATAGGTTATACTAAACAGGAACATGGTTTGCATGGAGTGTGGGAGGATGCACAAGCATTTTTATGGCCGCGAATAAAGAGAGACTCGATGTCGCCCTGGTGAGGCGGGGGCTGGTACCAAGCCGTGAGCGTGCGCGTGCGCTGATCATGGCTGGCCAGGTCTTTGTAGGCGAGCGTATGGTTGACAAGGTTGGTTCGATGATACCGCTCGATGTAGAGTGTCGCCTTGCAGAGATCACGCCCGAAATGAAGTATGTCAGCCGTGGCGGGCTGAAGCTGGAGAAGGCCCTGGACGCCTTTCATCTCGATCCAACCGGTCGCGTGGCGATAGATGTTGGCTCGTCAACTGGAGGCTTCACCCAGTGCCTGCTTGAACGTGGGGCACGACTCGTCTACGCGGTCGACGTTGGGCATGGCCAGTTGGCCTGGTCTCTGCGCAACGATCCACGCGTGGTCGTGATGGAGCGCACCAATATCCGGCACCTGGAATCACTCCCAGAGCCAATGCAGTGCGCCGTTATTGATGTCTCTTTTATCTCGCTGCGCCTCGTGCTACCCGCACTTGAACCCCTCTTAGTGCGTTCGCCCGAAACCTGGATCGCCTCGCTCGTCAAGCCGCAGTTTGAGGCTGGCAAGGCCGAGGTGGACCGAGGTAATGGTATTATTAGCGATCCCGAGGTTCACCAACGTGTCCTGCGTGAATTGCAGGAATGGATTCCCCAGCATACAGCGCTACAAGTACTGGAGGTGAGTGACTCTCCAATTTTGGGACGCGATGGGAACCGTGAGTTCCTTTTTCATATACGCTTCCGCGCAGAAGTGTAAGCGCTATTTTATATACGCATACATACGCGCAACCGCGTCTCGTAGCTTACCTCCAATCGGCTGGATGTCGTTTGCTTGCCATACGAGACGCGCCTGCGCGCCTGGTTGGCTATCTTTCGAAGATGAAAGAGGTGTGCCAATGCTCTACGCTAAGCCCATACACGACCCCGCGACGCCACAGGTTATTGTTCCCGATCAGCTCAACGCGACCTCAGTCTTTCTGGATCGTCATCTTGTAGAGGGGCGCGGCGAGCGTCCCGCCATTTATTATGAAGGCCAGACCTACACTTACGCCCAGGTAAGCGAACTGGCGAACCGCGTGGGCAACGCGCTCCTCGACCTGGGAGTAGACCAGGAACAGCGTGTTGCCCTGCTCTTACTCGATTCTCCTTACTTTGCCGCGGCCTTCTTTGGCGCGATCAAGATTGGTGCGGTCCCCGTTCCCATGAATACCCTGCTCCGCCCTGCTGACTATCTCTATATGCTGAATGATAGCCGTGCGCGTGTGCTCCTGGTCCATGCCTCGCTCTGGCCAATTATCCAGGCCTTACGCCCACAACTGGCCTTTCTGCGTCATATTGTGATCGTTGAAGAAAGCGGCACACAGAGCGCACCTGATGCCCGGACGCATGCATTTGAGCCGTGGATCGCGCGGGCCTCGGCGAGCCTGGAGGCGGCGGCAACCGGCAAGGATGATAGTGCCTTCTGGCTCTATAGCTCGGGTAGCACAGGTTTCCCCAAGGGCTGCGTACACTTGCAGCACGATATGTTGTACTGTACCGAGTACTATGCCCGCGCCGTTCTGGGCATACATGAGCAGGATGTTACCTTCTCCGCTGCCAAGCTCTTCTTCGCCTATGGCCTGGGTAATGGTCTCTACTTCCCTTTTGGCGTTGGTGGCTCCGCTATCCACTATCCAGGGCGCGCCGTGGCGGAAGACATGTTTCGCGTGATTGAGCAGTATCGCCCGAGTATCTTCTTTGGCGTTCCCACCCTGTATGCCAGTATGCTGGCGCTGCCTGAGGCCGCACGCCGCTTTGATTGTTCCTCGCTGCGTGTCTGTGTCTCCGCTGGTGAGGCGCTGCCCGCCGATCTCCTGCGGCGTTGGCAGGATGCCTTCCAGGTACCCATTCTCGATGGCATTGGCTCAACTGAGATCCTGCACATCTTTATCAGCAATCGCCTTGATGATATCCGGCCCGGCAGCACGGGCAAGCTTGTTCCAGGCTACCAGGCGCTCCTGGTCGATGAACAGGGCCAGCCTGTACCACAGGGGGATATCGGCAACCTCTTGATTAGTGGCGAGAGTATTGCCGCCTCGTACTGGAACAAACACGAGAAGACGAAGGATACGATTAAGGGACACTGGATCTCTACTGGTGACAAATATTATCTCGATGAGCAGGGGTACTTTTGGTATTGTGGGCGTTCCGATGACATGCTCAAAGTGAGCGGGCAGTGGGTCTCACCAATAGAGGTCGAGAACACCCTGATCGCGCATCCCATGGTGCTTGAAGCGGCGGTAGTAGCTGACTTAGACGAGGCGCAGCTCGTTAAGCCCAAGGCTTATGTGGTTCTCAAGCAGGGGATAGAGCCTTCGGAGACCCTGGAAGAGGAGCTTAAGGAATTTGTGAAGGGGCGGCTGGCACCCCACAAGTATCCGCGCTACATCGAGTTCCGCGCTGAGCTTCCTAAGACCGCGACAGGCAAAATCCAGCGTTTCCTATTGCGAGGCACCGGCGAAACGGTTCCACTTGATATATAGCGTTACTGATGTACGCGCGATCAACCTTCATCTCCACCTTTGTAGTGTCGATAAGGATAGAGAATGATAATAATCCATTTGGGGGCGTCGTGTATTTTGTATCGATGCCCCTGGCGTGTTATCTATATATGTTCAGAACTCGTGAGCAAACAAAGTCTATCCTTAGACACTAGGTGGAATGAAGGTAGAATATGGCGCAAGACCAGAGCGTGGATAACAAAGCCCTCAAAGTGATTCTCGTTGTTGAAGATGACGAGGCCATTGGTGAGGTCATGAAAATGGCTCTCTCCGAGGAGCCACAATTTTATACCCTGCTTGCCACAACCCCGCATGAAGCGCTCAATCTGGCGCATAGTATTCAGGTTGATATGTTAATTATCGATTATCTATTGCGCGAAATGACTGGAATTGAGCTCTATGACCGCCTTCATGCCATGAAAGATCTCTCTCATGTTCCTACAATCATCACCAGCGCGAGCCTGGGTCAGCGCACTGAAGAACTAGAGGAACGTCACCTCCTGGGGCTAGAGAAGCCTTTTGACATTGATACTCTGATGAATACCATCAACCAGTTATTAAGTCAATAAGCTGCCAATGGAAGCCAGGGCTATTTAATTCTCATATATATGGGGTTGAGCATCCTTCGCACCTGCGGCGCTCAGAGTAAAGGGGATGTGTGTGGAAAACGGCAAAGCTGTTTTCCACACACATCCCCTTTATCCCGAGGCGAGCGTAGCGAGCCGAGGCAGGCGCCAGAGGAGAATTGGAAGGCTCTCCTGAGAGGAGAGAAACAGTGCTACAATGTGTGTGCAACCATTTTTGTATACTTCTATAGTGAAGGAGAACCCCTGTTTTGAAGGATATGCATGAGCCATGGAAGACACTATCATCACGGCGGCTTTTAGATACTCCCTATTTGCGGGTGCGTAGCGAGCGCGTAGAGGTACCAGGCGGACCAATCGTTGAAGACTATTATATCATTGAGAACTTCGGCTGGGCGGGCGTGGTACCCGTTACAGAGGATGGTCGTTTCTTGCTCAATCGCCAGTACAAGCATGGTATCGGCCAGGTGGTGCTAGAGTTTCCAGCCGGGGGAATCGATCCAGATGAATTTGAGAATCCGCTTATGACGGCGCACCGTGAGCTGATGGAGGAGACTGGCTATAGCGTCGCAGTGGCCGAGGATATGGAGTTCCTGGCTCACATGTATGCCAATCCCACAGGGGCGCGCACACGCGTCTGGTGGTACCTGGCGCGGAATATCCAGCAAACAGGAGTCCCCAAGCCCGATCCCTTGGAGGTCATTGAGAACCTGCTGGTCACACCAGCGGAGCTACTTGAGCTTATTCATCGCGGGGAGTTTCTGGTACAGGGACAGATTGCGGCCGCGTATATGGCTCTGGAGCGCCTGGGATACCTCAAGCCCGGAGAGTAGACCGGAACATGGCGCGAAGCGGAAAACGGAGAGGACGTGGGGGTGCAGAGGGGCGTCAGCCCCTCTGCACCCCTCTCCCCCGCCGCCGCAGGCGGCATGAATACCTTTCAAATGAAGTTTAACAGAGTAGTAGCAGTCAGTGCGTAGCTTAAAAAAAGCTTTACATATTTCTTAAAGTTCTTTGATGTGCGTCTGCTATAGTAACACCATATTCTTCCAGGGAAACAGGTTGTAGAGAATGATGAAGATTCTCGTCATTGAAGATGAAGCAAATATTGCCCAGTTGCTCCGCCTCTATCTTGAACAGGCGGGCTATGCCGTCGTTACCGCCAACGATGGCATCGCTGGTATTGAACTCCATGCACGCGAGAAGCCAGATCTAGTGATTCTAGACCTGATGCTGCCTATGCTCGATGGCATGGAGGTATGTCGGCGTATTCGTACCTGGGCTAATACTCCTATCCTGATGCTCACCGCGCGCCAGGGCGAAGAGGACCGCATCGCAGGCCTGGATTCGGGCGCGGACGACTATCTGGTTAAGCCCTTCAGCCCCCGCGAGGTCATAAGCCGTGTCAAGGCTATCCTGCGCCGGGCAGGCCTCTACTCCAGTCCCGGTGTGGAGGGTGAGGGACATCACGCTGAGGAGAAGAGTGCCTCAGGTGAAGAGCTGAGCTATGGCTCCCTATTGATTAATATACCCGCGCGACGCGTCACCGTCGGCCCACAGGCGCTCTCGCTAACCGTCAAAGAGTTTGACCTGCTGGCGCTCATGGCGAAGGCTCCAGACCGGGTGTTCACACGCGAGACGCTCCTCAATCAGGTCTGGGGCTATAGCTACCTGGGAGATGGGCGTACGGTCGATGTCCACATTGGCACGCTGCGCAAGAAGCTCGAGTCTACGAAACAGGTGCAACAGGTTATTCAGACAGTCTGGGGCGTGGGATATAAGTTTGTTCCTCCAGGCATGGAGTCGTCCTCTTGAGGAGCCAGGCCCACTCTGGCTGGGTATTTGGATGCAGGCAGGTAAGGTGAAGCATGAAGAGGCCTTTCGATATCACACAAGTTGGTCTACGCACCAAGCTTACGCTTAGTCTATTGCTTGTGACCATTGGCGCGATCCTGATTCTCTCCATCGTGATCTCGCTGGCGATCCAAAGTTTTTATCGCGAGGCCCAGCACGACAACCTCCGTCAGAAGGCCATCTATTTTGCTGGCTATTATGAGAATAAATACCGCCAGCAGGGCTATACCTGGGGCAATAAATATGGCACCCTGGTCTCTAGTGAGCCTGAGATTCAGAAAATTGTGGATGCCAGTGGGCAGGATATTGTATGTTTCCAGCCTTATGGCTTCGTTTCTTGTAAAGATCCCACGCTCGGTAATGCTCTGCACAAATCGCTGAACGGACAGGAGGATGATGGCTACTTAAACGTCTCCACTGCCAAGGGGTCCTTCCTGTCAATCTATATCAGTGTTCCCATGAGGATTAATGGACAGATCATTGGTGCCCTGTTTATCTCTGATCCTAAGGCCGACTCGGATGCCCTAATCAATCGCATCAATAGTTCAATCGAGTTGACGGCGCTGATTGTGGGCAGCCTGGTTCTGCTCTTTAGCCTCCTGCTCACGCGAAGCATGACGCGGCCCCTCAAATGGCTGACCCTCGCTGCGGAACAGATGAAGCAAGGGAAATATGCCCAGCGTGTGCCCGTCCCCGCGGCCCAGGATGAACTGGGGCTTTTGGCGCAGACCTTCAATGAAATGGCCGATACTATTGAATCCGATGTCAATGAATTGCGGCGCCAGGAGCAGGCGCGCCGGGAACTGCTTGCCAATATCGCCCATGACCTGGCCACCCCTCTGACAGCTATCCAGGGCTTTAGCGAGGCCCTGGCCGACGATATGATCCAGGATCCGGCTGCGCGCCAGGAGACTGCGCAACGTATTGGGCGAGAGGTACAGCGCTTGCGTCGTATGGTAGCAGATCTACAACAGATGACCTCCCTGGAGTCTGGTCGGACAAGGCTTGACCTGGCCCCACTCTCACTCCATGAGCTCATAGCGGAGACCTTAGCCGTTATTGAGCCAGAGTGTGAGCACGCGGGCATTGTCGTCCATAACGAAACACGGGACGATGTACCCCTGGTACAGGCCGATAGTGATCGCGTTACCCAGGTTTTGTTGAATTTATTGGATAACGCCCGCCGTCATACTCCAGTAGGGGGGACGATAACGGTTGGGGCGCACCCTGGAGAATCGGGGCAGTCTGTGGAGGTCTGGATCGAGGATACGGGTGTGGGCATTGACTCGGCAGACCTGCCGCACATCTTCGAGCGCTTCTATCGTGCCGACCGCTCGCGCACAGGCGCCACTGGTGGTAGCGGCCTGGGCCTCTCCATCGTGCGTGCGATCATCACCGCCCACGGGGGCAAGGTCTGGGCCAGGAGCACACCCGGCGAGGGAACACGTATCAGCTTCTCCCTCCCCATGGCCGAGAAAGCCCTCTTGCCCGCCCAGGTCTAATATAAAAGATATAAGTGACTGATTGGCGGGCGCCAACCCGCCAATCAGTCACTTATATCTTTTTTCCCTAGCCGAAAAATTCATTGGCAGAATGCTTGACTTCGTATATGACCTGTGGTAGTATTAATGGCGTCGCACGGGTGACTAGCTCAATGGCAGAGCATTCGACTCTTAATCGACAGGTTCAGGGTTCGACTCCCTGGTCACCCACCAGGAAACCCGCTTCTCGTGAGAAGCGGGTTTTTGTCGTTACCGAGGCTTTACTGAGCCTATAGCTTGCGGCAGTATTGCGCGGCCTGGGCCAACCGGGTGTATGCCTGGCTGGTATTCTCGCGCAGCGCGCAGATCAAATGCACCGCGCCCGCCTGCTGATAGTCGTACAGGGCCTGTCCAACCTCCTCAACCGTGCCCACAATAACGCGTTCACGATCAACTGCGGCCGGAACCTCTTCCCCTGCCGCCAGAATATGGACGGACACGCCAACGGTCACCCCTGGCTTGCCAGCCTCACGTCCCACCTTCTGGCGAGCCTCCTCAAGAGGTGCCAGGCGTGGAGCAAGGGCTGCCACAGGGCCCAGCCAGCAAGTATTCCAGAGATCAGCGTGACGCGCCGTAAGTTCCAGCATGCGCGGTCGCGAGGCGCCAATCAAAATAGGCGGCCCACCGGCGCGAATATTTCCGGGCGCCATCTCGCACTCTTTGGCGCTATAGTACTTACCCTCGAAATTGACCTTCCCCTCGCGCACCAGCGGAACAATGATGCTCAGTGCCTCCTCGAAGCGACCAGCCAGGTGGTCAAAAGGAAGGCCAAAGGCATCGAACTCAGGCTGATGCCAGCCTGCGCCCAACCCCAGAATCAGGCGACCTTTGCTGACAGCATCAAGCGTCACAGCCATCTTCGCCAGCAACGCTGGATTACGAAAGGCAGTACATAGGACTAAAGTACCTAACTCGACACGCTTTGTCGCTTCGGCCAGGGCGCTCAAAAGTGTCCAACATTCCCAGATGCCACGCGTAGGTTCTCCCTGCGAGCGGAAGAGCAAATGATCATAGAACCAGATAGAATCCAGCCCCTCGTCTTCTGCCTGGAGCGCCAGGGCGCGGATCTCGTCGTACTCCACCTGTTGCCCTTCTCGCTCGGCGATAGGAAGTGCTACACCTATTTTCATGAAGATACTCCTTCTATCAGAATATATACTCATTCTAGCAGCAAGAGCAGCCATTGTGCGAACCCGGGAGCTCTAAAAAGGCATGACAAACGGGGTCCAGGGGCAGCGCCCCTGGCGGGGATTGGGGTGTCCCCAACTTCTTTTTTCTCTTGCCGCCGCAGGCGGCAGCCCAGGGCATAAAACAGAGAAGTCCCTTGTTGATACATAAAGAAATGTTGATAGATACCTTGACATGTGGGAGAGAGATGGATAAAATATAAATAAAGCTTTATATGTTAAGGCTGGACCTCTCCTAGCCGATAATATAGTTTAGGAGGAGAGCTAGTTGGTCGTAAGTGTTGACGAAAGAGAAGCAACTTCTCTGGAGAGTGATAGGCAGTTTATGGAAGACTGGCGCGATCTAAAAATGATGACGAAAGCCCTGGGTGGCGTCGCTCGACTCACCATCGTCTATCACCTGGCCCGCCAGCCTGAGATTTCGGTGACCGACCTGACCGCAATGCTCAACATCAGTCAGCCATTAGTCTCATGGCATCTGCGTAAACTGCGTCGTGCGGGCCTGATTCAGACGCGCCGTACGGGTCGCCAGGTGTATTGTTCTTTAAATCACTCGCGTTTCCAGCAGTGTCTTGAGCGCCTGGGACGGTTAGTAGATCCCTCTCAGATTCTAGAGGTGCTTCCCGTAGGGAATGCTCTCATCGAGGCTGACGCGAGCATGAATGACTAGATGCATTTAAAAAACTCTACGTTTCGACAACATCATACAGATATGCCACCCCTGCTTCGGCATAACGTGCGTTTCCCAGAGCTTTTTCCGAGGTTGAGTATGCGCAGAAGAGGAAAATTTTTTAACAAAATTTACCTGATATTACAAAAACTTTGCGCATTTTACCTTGTCTTAAGAGGGAAACTTAACGCATTCATGGTACTGTCTGTAGTGAAATAATCGGTACGTATGCACTTGTGATATGAAAGGTATAGAAGGAGCTACATGGTTACTCGTGATGGTTACAATGGCACTGGCAATGAGAACAAAGCACTTGATGGCAACACTATTGCCTCGCTTGGGACCGCAGAGTTGGCGCGCCGCAAACAAATGACATTGCAGCAGGCGCAGGCCGCTGGCAAACATGGCAAAGCCGACGTCCACATGCATAGTACTTATAGCGATGGTAGCGCGACGATTGAGCAGATACTCCAACATGTCGAGCATAACACCGATCTGAATGTCATCGCGATCACCGATCATGATGTGATTGAGGGGTCGTTGCGCGCACGTGACCTCTGGCGCGAGGGATCATACCGCTTCGACTTTATTGTTGGCGAAGAGGTGACCACCAAAGAGGGGCATCTGTTGGGCCTCTTTATCGAGAAGCGTATTCCTGCCGGTTTGAGCATGGAGCGGAGCATCGATCTGATTCACGAACAGGGTGGTCTGGCAATTATTGCGCATCCCCTGCATCGCTTCTTCCGCCATAGTTGTCAGCGTACCGTCATGGATCGCATCCACGCCGCGCAAGATGTCTGGTTCGACGGCGCGGAGACCTGGAACGCCAGCTTTTGTGGCATCTATGCCAATGGCGTCGCTATGAGCATCAATCGCCAGCGCTATGGCCTCCCCGAACTGGGCAATAGCGACGCGCACTCCTTGAGCGCCATCGCTAGCGGCGTCACCTGGTTTGAGGGCGAGAACGCGGCCGACCTGCGCACGATGATCCTGGCGGGTCAGACGGCCCCTGGCGGCAAGCTCTGGAATGTAGGGGCGTACGCGCAATGGGTACGCTACCTGATGAGCAAGCAAGGGCGCGAGGCCCGTCGCGAACGAATCAATACCGATATCGCGCAAATCGCCTAAACAAAATAGTAGCCGCGTACGCCAGTAGCGGGCTCCAGGAGCCCGCTACTGGCGTACGCGGCTACTAGGGAGCTACGCCCTGGTGCTGCTCACAAGTTTCTGCTATAATAGGCCACTTATTGACTGTTGCTATAGAACTGCCCTGCCTACAGAGGGGCAAACTTTTTTCCTAAGACTTTTTGGTGGTTAAGCAAGATGCGAAGGAGCGACTTTCTTCCCTCTATGTACCCGGCCGAGACGAGGAAGCGTGGAACCTGTCAGCCATGGCTGCTAGCCAGGTTCCCCCCAACCATGCTGCATAGGAAATTTGTCTGCTTGACAACCATTTTTTAGAGAAAGCCCATCTTCTACCAAAAAGAGCTAGTCCCATCGGGGCGAAGTATGATACAATAGATATATGTTTAGTAGGCGCATACAGCAACGAGCCAGGCAACTGGTAATGTACATCGTACAACCCCTGGCCCGCTCGGGTGTCACCCCCAATATGTTGACCGGCATTGGACTGGTGCTGAGTATTCTTACCGCAGTAGTCATTGCGCAGGGATCACTGGTACTTGGGGGATGGCTGGTGCTGTTTGCGGGCATTTTTGACATGTTTGACGGGGCAATGGCCCGCGTCCAAAATGCCGCGACCACCTTTGGCGCTTTTCTCGATTCGACCATCGACCGCTATTCAGAGAGTATCATTCTCCTGGGATTGCTCATCTATGCGTTACAGCATCCCAATGTACATGACGTGGTCTGGCCTGCTCCCTTTGAGCAAGGCTGGATGGTGACTCTGATTTTTGTTTCTGTTGTCGGATCGCTGATGGTCAGTTACACAAAAGCGCGCGCTGAAGGCCTGGGTATCGAGTGCAAGGTCGGACTTCTGGCTCGCCCGGAACGTGTCATCCTACTGGCTTTAGGTCTTATTACTGGTACTGGTATCTGGGCGCTGGCCCTGCTCGCGGTACTCTCAAATGTAACCGCTATAGAGCGGATGCTCGCGGTCTGGCTGTCTGTTCGCCGGTCCGCACATGCTCAGGTCGCGCAATCGTCCCGACAGCAATCTCATGAGCAACACGATACCAGTAAACCCGAACAGCGTCATTCGATACCTTATACAACCTTGAACACGGGGACGGACAAAAACGTTCAATCGAACCCTCGTCCCTTGCCCTCGAGCGTTTCGCCTCTCAATGAGGGCATAAAACACGAATGATTCTAACGGCATAGACTTTGCGAGATCGGATTAGAGTACAGAGAACACATGCGTGTATAACACGAGGCTGTGTACACTTATGGTGAAGGCCTGCGTGCTTTGTTCGTAAACATCATTCCATAGGGCAGGACTGCTAAGAGTTGATGGAGGGCGGAGACTTGACTACGATGATTCATCAGAAAAGATCTTCACTTCGCCCTGGTACTTTCTTATGCGAAAACCAACTCCCCATGCGGGGGACAGCGCCACTCGCGTGACTAGCGCTCACACGCTCAGGTTTTCAAATAGGTAGTATATTCGCTTACGCACAATCGCATAAATGCTGATGACGCACCAGGTAGGTCGTGAAACTGCATCTGATTGGGATACTTCTAGAGGCCTTTGTTGATAAGCATCTGCCTCAGGGCTGATAGGCTTATCTGGCCTTCCCATTAGAAGCCATCGTGCAGTGTTTCACCCACATCCCTCGGTCGTGCTTCCTATGATGATTCCCTGTGCTCTGTCCGTAGTGACTGAGACTGGAGATCTTAGTGACAACAAAACATTCTCATTCTGATGATCACAATGACGTTGATGCGAACATTGTAGAGCATCCGTCAGACCCCAACTCAACGGTTGAGTCGACCGCATCTGAAACCGCCACTTCTTCTGAGGCCGAGGCTGTGACAGGTTCCTCCTTTCCTGTCGTTGCTGACACTGTTTCTCAGGAGCAGCATGTTGAGGAGGAGGCTCAGCAGCAGGCTGAAGAGCCTACAACTCCAGTAGCATCTTCCTCCACTGATACTGAGGCATCTTTGCCCACGTCAAGTGAGGTTTCTGCATCTGTACCATCCCCTGAGCTGAGCACCGCCTCGTCCGCACACGAGCAGGAAGAGGCTACACCCGTTGCCGAGAAGGCCGAAAGCGTTGCCGATGCCTCTCAGAAGGAGCTACCGACACTCTCAGAGACGGACACAAATCGCGCCGAGGTAACGCAACCGGCTGATGCGGAGATCCCCGCTCAAGAGGAGACGGTCGAAGCCCCGCGTGCGACAGAAGAGCAGGCACAGGAGGCACCCACGACGCCTGAGCAGGAGCCGCTGCCTGTAGTAGGCTCCAGCGAGGCCGAGACGCCTGAGCCTCAGCCCCCAACGGTGATTGAAGTAGATGTCCAGGCCATCGAGGAGAAATTGTCTCCATTTGGTCAGGAAAGCTTTGCCTCGCTACATCCGTCAAAGGAAGACGAGGTTCGCTCCTTTACCTCTTTCATTGAAGAATTTCGCCAGGCCGAGGCCCAGGCGCGCTTTGATGCCTCGCTGCGTGAGTCGCAGCTAGAGGCCTTCGCGCTGCTTTCACCCCTGGCTCAGCGCCAGGTGGAGCGTACGCAGACTGGGCAGGAGCAGGAAGAGAGCCAGGATATGGTGGCAGGAGAAGAGGCGACTAGCTCTACTCCCGTTGCCGAGCCTGAGCGTTTGGACGAGACGATTTCTAGCCCTGCTGACACGCAGGAGACAGTGCCTGAGCGCACGACGGAAGAGGTACCTACAAGCATGAGCGAGAGCGAAGAGAAGAAAAATGTGGAGTCGGTGAAGAGCGAAGAGGAGGGCGCCGCTCAGCCAGTAAAAGAGCGAGCGGTCTCACCTCTCTTGCGCCCGGCCTCGCGTATTCGCTTCCCTCGTCATAGCGCCCGTCACCTGCGCGATGAGCGCGAAAAGGAGAAAGCCGCCTCAAATGAGGCTGAGGCTCCAGTCCAGCCTGAAGCCGAGGCCCAGCCCGAAGCTGCGCCCGCGCCTGCTGAGAGCACACCGCCACGTCCCGCGCGTCGTTATCGCTTCGACCGTCCCTCTGCCTCAAAAGCAGCAGCGGCTAAGCCGGCGCCTGCCACCAGTGGCGCGCCCAGTGCCCTCAACGGGACGACCCCTTCAGCTCCAGCCATGCATGCCGAAGAGCCTAAAGAGACCAAAGAGACCAAAGAGACCCCGGAGATCCGCGCGGTTGAAGCCGAAGCCCAGCCCGAAGTGGCGCCGAAAGCTGCGGAGACCGCAGCGGGTCGCGAAGGACAGACAAGCAAGAAAGCTAATCAGGATTCTACTGCCTCCGAAACAGCGACGCCACCCGTCAAAGAGAATGGGCGTCGTCGAGGACATGAGCGCCAGAAAGAAGTGACAAGCACTATGGCAACATCCCCTGTAGCGCCAAACTCGGATAATACACCAACATATACAACCCTGGCGGCGGCCGTCGAGGAGATCGCGCCTGAAGATCTGCCACCCCTGGAATATTCTGAATTGCAGAAGGCGGCATCTTCGCGTCGTCGTCGTCGCCATCGCCCTACGACAGGTAGCACAAGCGCGCCGGTTACTCCGACGCCTTTAGAGCCAACACCCGCACCAGCGCTAGCGCAGCCAACCGCGCCCGCGCGTGGACAGAGCAATGAACTCGCGACACCAGTGAGCTCATTGCCTCAGTCTCCTTCAGGGATGGCATATTCCATCGTGTCGGGCTACACGATCAACCAGATGAATCATGGCGGCGATCTGCCCGGCCCATTTATGGGACCTGATCCCTCGCCCGCGCGTGGCAGTGTCGTGAGCCGCGATGGAGGACGCACTATTGCCCGTGCCGAGGTTCAGCGCACGCCTTCCTACCCGGTCTCAACGCCTGGCTCGGGTCGTGGCCAGGAGGGTATGCCCAGCGCCGCCGCGTTTAATCACTTTACCAACTCGATAGTGCAGGCCTTGCAGTTGCAGTCAGACCGCCTGGTGACAGAGATGCGCCGTCAAGCGCAGGCTCCCACCAATGTCTCGGTCACCCTGCCTCCTTTCCCCTCGACTGAGCGCGTAGGCGTCTTCGTCGACGTGGCTAACCTGCTCTACTCAGCGCGTACCCTGCGCATGTCGGTTGACTTTGGCAAGCTGCTGGACTTCCTGCGCGGTAATCGCCGCCTGGTGCGTGCACAGGCCTATTGTCCCACCAGCCCCCAGGCCGGTGATGAGCAGATGTTCTTGCAGGCCGTGAAGGGTCTGGGCTATCGCATTACCACTAAGAACTACAAGACCTTCTCCAGCGGTGCGAAAAAGGCCGACCTGGACCTCGACCTGTGTATGGATGTCGTACGCCTGGTTGAGGGGCGCGCGGTCGACTGCGTTGTGCTGGTCAGTGGTGACAGTGACTTTATGCCTATGCTCGACTACTGCTCCGATCATGGTGTGCGCGTTGAAGTGGCCGCCTTTGACGAGGCGATGTCTGCTACCCTGCGCCAGAGCTGTGATCTCTTCGTCAATCTCTCGTTGCTCGAAGAAATTCGCTCGTAGTAATCCCAGAGAAAATATGTTAAAATGGCAGCGGTTTTTAACTCTGCCATTTTTTTGTGCTGATTCAGGATGCATTTTTTTGCTTCACAGCAATAAGAATGCTATACTACGTAACTGGCAGGCAATAAAAAGCATTCACGCTCTCCCTGGGCGCGAGTGTGGGAATAAGCAGGGGGAGAGATGTCCTGGTACGGGTCATTTTTCACCCTTCAAAAGCTGAGGA
This sequence comes from Ktedonobacter sp. SOSP1-85, assembly GCF_016587415.1. Classification (GTDB taxonomy): domain Bacteria; phylum Chloroflexota; class Ktedonobacteria; order Ktedonobacterales; family Ktedonobacteraceae; genus Ktedonobacter. Next base: position 3,378,459 of record NZ_BNJI01000001.1, read on the forward strand.
ATACCAGTTCTATATTAGTGGATCTATATGTGACGATTTTTGTGATCGTACAAGCCACCTGTGATAACTGGTTGCTATGTTCACATTTTTATATTTCTCTATCTATAGAGGAGAAAGGACCCTATCGAATGCGTCGCCCGTATTTGCGTGGTAAGTATGGCTGGTTCGTCCAGATTACTCTGCTGCTCTCGCTTGTGGCCATGGTACTCTCTGCTTGTGGCGGTAGCTCAAATGGTGGGAACACCACCGGCAATAACACAACTCCCGCTATCAAGGTCTCCCTGGTAACCGACATCGGCGGCCTGAATGACAATGGCTTTAACCACCTCTCATACGTTGGTTATACCAAAGCCAGGAAAGAGTTGAACTTCGACGAGCGCGTCATTCAGTCGACATCACAGAACGACTATGTCTCAAACCTGACCCAGGCTGCCCAGGCTGCTGACCTCGTCTTCGCCGTTGGCTTCCTGATGCAGACCCCTATCTACCAGGTTGCCAAGCAGTTCCCCAACAAAAAATTCGCCATCATTGATGGCTGTGCCACGGCTCCAGGTCAGTCTGACTGCACCACCCTGCCAAACGTCGCGCCGCTCTTCTTCAAAGAGCAGGAGGCGGGTTGTCTCGTAGGTGCGATGGCGGGCCAGATGGAGCTTGATGGCAAGAGCAAGCTGCCAAAGCTCTCCGGTTCAAATGTTATTAGCGCGGTTGGTGGCCAGGCGATCCCCCCCGTGAACCACTACATCGCGGGCTACAAGTACTGCGCGCAGAAGGTCGATCCCAAGGTCAAAGTTGTGGTTGGCTTCTCCCAGGATTTCGCCAACGTCGCCAAGTGTAAAGACATGGCCCTGACCCAGATCGACCAGCAGAAGTCGGACATCGTCTTCCAGGTCGCTGGTGGTTGTGGTATCGGCGCACTGGACGCCGCCAACCAGAAGGGCGTGTATGGTATTGGTGTCGACGCTGACCAGGGTTACCTGCACAGCGATGTCATCACCAGCGCTCTCAAGCGTGTTGATACCGCTGTCTACAGCACGATTGTCAACTTCTCGAAGAACCAGTACACCAACACTCCTCCCGTCTTCGACCTGAAGCAGGATGGTGTTGGGTATGCGACGCCTTCGAGCGATGTTCCTGCCGACGCCAAGGCCAAGGCCGACGAGTTCGCGCAGATGATCAAGAGCGGCACGCTGACGCCGCCTGCTGACATTCCTGCGGACAAATAAATACGATCAAACGCAAAAGTCGAAAGCGGTTACTCTACTCTGGGTGGCCGCTTTCGACTTTTTAGTGTCTACCTATCCGAAATCCTGAGCACGAAGTGCTAGTCGCGAGAGCGGCGTTGGATTTCGGAATAAGAACCAAGTATGACAACATTGGCATAGGTTTGTTTATTATCAATTTTACTGTAGGCCTTATCAGAAAACCTGAGCGCGGAGCGCTAGCCACGAGAGTGGCGTTGGTTTTCGCATAAGAGGTAGGCTCAGGTAAACGTGTGTGCGAGTGAAGATAAAGAAGGGCGTAATCCCTGACTTCAGACGTACAGGCGTCTCTCATGGGTCAAAAATCCTTAGGCCGTCCTGGCACTAACCTCGAGTACTGTATCCATGGCATGAAGTTGCTTGACTACAGGCTGAGAGCATTCCTCAATAAAGGCTCCAAAGAGATTTTTCCATGCTGGCTCATCATTCCAGATTTCTTCGGGATGACACTGGGCCGCGAGCATAAAGCGATGATCAGGTATCTCCAATAACTCCGCCACACCATCCTCTGCCCGTCCACTGATGATGACCCCGGAACCAGGTTCTTTCACCGCCTGGTGATGTAGGCTATTGACGCCCAGATCATACTTGCCCAGGATAGTAGCCATGCGGCTCTCCTCCTGAACGTTGATGCGGTGGACGATCTGATTGCGCGGCAACTCCCAGTTGGGATGCTTCAAGCTCTGGGGATACTGTGCCTCCAGATCCTGGTAGAGGCTGCCACCCAGGGCCACATTCAACATCTGCATACCACGGCAAATACCGATTGTGGGAAGATTCTCCCGCACAACCCAGCGGACTAGTTCCAGCTCCAAATCATCGAGTTGCGGGTTGGTTTTTCCCAGCATAGGATGTGGCTCTTCATTATAGTGACGTGGATGCAAGTCGATTCCACCTGAGAGTAACAAGCCATCAAGGCGAGGCAGAAGCGTCTGGAGGCCAGCGAGATCGTCAAGAATAGGGATGAGAATAGGGACGCCACCCGCTGCTTCCACTGCCCGTATGTATGCTATGTTGTTGTAGAATATGGGCCGATCCGACTCAGCCCCCACGCCTGCATGGCAAGGTATACCGATTAATGGACGCATTACCAGTTACTGCCTTTCTAAATGTGTTCAAACTCGTTCACATTGATGATTGCGGTGAAAACATCCGCAAGGAAGATCTTCTTATCCGAAATCCTGAGCGCGCTTGTCCCCGAATGGGGGTTGGATTTCGGAATAAAATCATAATAAAAAAAGCGAAACACCAAACTTGCGTTTGTGCGTTTCGCTAGCGGGTAGCTGCTACTTCCTCATTCCACGAAACGCAATGTTCTTACTACAAACCCTGTAAGCTCCAGCCAATGCTGGAGCTGAATAATCATAAGGGTAATTTTTGTCGCAAGAACACGCTGCTGCTTCATCTGTTGTTACCTGACGTTTAAGCTTGTTATGACATTTCTATACAGATGTTATACATTTATCATACAAGTAATGTCAAGAATTGGACGCTTACAAGAGGACCTTTGGCTTATCGAGATGGCTTAGCCATTGCCAAAGAGGGCCTGCAACCACTCCAGCCAGTAGCCTGAGTCACTCTTCGTGGTCCTGGTGGATGCTGTCCTGGTTGTGGTTGTCGTATCAGCTTGTACGACTACAACAGGCTTCTCGCCTGGACGTACATAGCCTAACTGCTGCCTGGCTTCGCTTTCGATTACGGCTGGATCTTTATACTTGTTTACGTCTTTTTTGAGCTGGTCATTGCGCTGTTGCAGGGACTGCAAGCGCAGTTGCTCGCTCTGTACCGTCTGCGTCAACTGGCTATTGGACCAGGCCTGAGCCAGGGTTCCTAGCAGGAGCACCGCGCAGATTAGCCCCGTAATCCACATCAGCGTTTGCTTGAAGAGAGACTGCCTCCTGGCCCGCTGGTGACCGAAGGTCTCCTCCAGACCTATGGCGGAGGTCACATGACCGTAACTCTCCTCGGGGCGTGCAGGAAATTGTGGCTTCCTTGATCGTCGCTGCACAATCGCTCCTCTCAATCGGCGAGACGCCGCGTAACTACCTGCGCCCTTGCCTTTAGTACTTAATACGAAATAAACGCGCTAGAAGTAGCATTTTGTCGGTCCCATGATATGAAGGCTATGTTTGAGCCTCTATGCGCCTGGGAAATGACTTGCTTGCAGGTAAGCTCTGTATCGAATGGTTATTAGAATTTGCTGAATTTGCTGAAATTTAGTGGTGCAAGTTTTAGCTTGATTTCTCGCATCTGCGATGCTTGCCTGGGTAGGCGATGTGTGGTGGACCCTGTCAGTCACAGCACCTGCCCAGGAAAATAACACTACTATATATACTACAACGTCTCGCGGACCGAAAGTATTTCCAGAAACGAGAGAAGGAGGAGGGAAAATGCGCTATCCCCATTCTATGGCAGGAGGGCAGCTTTCCCCTGCACACCGGCGACTAGCGTGTCGTGAGGAGGAGGAGACCCAGGAGATCGAAGCCAAGCAGCACACACAGGAGTCCGAAGCTGATGAGCAAGGCATAGCTCTTCGCGCTTAGTGTTCCCAGGGTGGAGAGTAACTTCTGCAACTCGGATGGCACTATCTGTTTCGGTGCCAGTGGCCCGGTGTGGGGCAATGGGCGAGAAGAAGGCAGCTCCTCAAGCAAGGCGCTGATGCGGCGCATTTCTCCAGAGTTGATGCGCTCTTCCAGCGCTTCCTCAAATGAGCTGTGAAGCTCTTCTTCACTCAATTTGTCGGTTGTAGGGGAAACCCTGGTGGCAGGTACTGGCGCGATCGCAACCATAGGCGCGGTCTCATATCTCTTGTATGCTGCCTCTGATGTGGCCGGAATTTCTTGAGACCACAGGGGCATTTCAATGGCTTCGATTGTGCTGCTCAATGTACAGGTCATTGTGTCTCCTCCTTATTCCTACTACACATCTATTCTCTATACGAGTAGAAGTATCGGAAATATGACGAAAAACTTGCCAATATTGGCCAGATTTGGCGCACTTTTTGCAGCTTTAAGTGGAATCTAATTTTCTACAATCTGCCTTTAAGCTTTTGACCCAAGGATTTTTAGGGTGAAGACCACGCCCTTTTCTCTGGCTGTCCTTACTCTCCCCTTGCCCATCCGCACACTTCGAAAGTCCCCTACTTTCCCTTAAGACTAAAGTCATGCTGAGCTCTTGTTAGACGTGGTACTCTCAGCGTCTGCGACGCTTCGCAGGGGTATAGGATATGCGGTGGAGGTGGGTCGGCTTCGCCGACCCACCTCCACCGCATATCCTATACCCCTGCGAGCCACGTAGTGGCGAGAAGTCCTGATAGTGTTACCTCTTACAGATATAAAAACTTATGTTCACGATTAGAGCAGTGCTGCTATACTAGTCTTAAAGTACCTATTGTGTTACCATCCTAAGGAGTCCATAAATGCTCTTAATGACCGCAGAATCTCCTGCCATAAATTCTATAAATGATGCAAGTGTGTTTTCTCCTGAGCGGGATATAAATGTGTATCTTGAGCACATCTGGAAGAGTTATTTTGCTGATATTCAACCTGTCAACGAGGTCTGTATTGCCTACTGCTATCCCTGGAAGACGCGCCTGGGAGTGATTCGCATGACGTTAGATGAGAACACATCCTTCATTGGCATTAACTCTTTGCTCCAGGTTGCGCAAGTGCCAGAATGTGTGCTAATCACGACAATTGCGCATGAACTGGTGCACTATGTGCACGGCTTCGGCTCTCCACGTCCGCGCCTATATCAGCATCCTCACGCTAATAGCGTTGTTGATAAAGAGCTAGAGCAGCGCTCGCTGGGTGAACAGCTATACCTTTGTAATGAGTGGATTGACAAAGAGTGGTATCCCTTTTATGATAAGCAACAGAAAGCTGGCTGGGTGAGCTGGCTGAGTGCGCGCTATTCTGCGCGTCGTGGTCGTAGGTCGCGCTAGTCCTCTGTGAGTGTAGCTGTTGTTGATATCCTTTCTCCCTTCTCTCTTCTACACTCCTGATCCTGGCAATCAACCTTAATCACTGCTCCAGTGGATGTGAAGGTAGATATGTACTCCAGCTCTTGACATCTCTTTATACCATATGATATATTCATGCTAGCTCCAAAGATGTGTGCCACGCCACCATTGGTGAACAACCAGGTCCAAGCAAATTCCAGGCACACAAATACAAATTCCAAGTGCAAATTCCAAAATTTTACACGCCAACGATGGCTATGTGTTGAGAAGTCGTACATGCTCTTTGGACCATTAGCTGGCACCTCTTACTTCATCAAAGCTACCCGATGCCACAACCACGCTTTACAGGGGAGGTCTGCTCTTCCCGCATGATTGTACTTTCATTAAAAGCTTTGTTTCCAGTCAAAGCTTTGTTTCTTTCCCACCAATTTCATCTAGGTTCAACCCAGAAAGGAGAAGGGGCGCTTTCCTCAAGCAATTGAATGCTTCGCCGCCCTACATACCGTGAACATTGCAGAGTTAGAAGTTAAAACGCTGCCGGAGTTACGTGATATCGCTCGCGACCTCGAACTCTCCGGCTACAGCACCCTCAAGAAACAAGACCTCGTTTTCCGACTCCTCCAGGCCAACACTGAACAGCAAGGCAACATCTTTAGCGCAGGGGTATTGGAGATCGTTGAAGATGGCTTTGGCTTCCTCCGTCAAGAGCGCTTCTTGCCCGGAAATATGGATGTCTATGTCTCGCAATCGCAGATTCGCCGCTTTGGCCTGCGTACCGGTGACATGGTGTCAGGCCAGGTTCGCCCACCCAAGGATAACGAGAAATACTATGGCCTGTTGCGCGTCGAGGCGATCAACGGTGTCGATCCGGAAGTCGCTAAACGGCGACCCCATTTCGAGGTTCTGACGCCGATCTCCCCACGAGAGATGTTCAACCTTGAGACGGGTGCCTCCAACATCTCCGGACGCATCATTAACCTTGTCTCCCCCATCGGTCGTGGACAGCGCGGCCTGATCGTCTCCCCTCCTAAAGCCGGTAAAACCATGCTCCTCAAGTCCATCGCCAATTCCATCACCGCGAACTATGACGATGTGCATTTGATGATCGCCCTGATTGGTGAGCGCCCTGAGGAAGTCACGGATATGAAGCGTTCCGTGAAGGCCGAGGTCATTAGCTCAACTTTCGACGAGCCAACAGAGGCGCATACACGCGTGGCTGAGATGGTGCTCGAACGGGCCAAGCGCCTGGTGGAAGGTGGACGCGATGTCGTCGTTCTGCTCGATAGTATCACGCGTCTGAGTCGCGCCTATAACCTGGCTGTGCAGCCAAGTGGGCGTACCCTCTCAGGTGGTCTCGATCCCAGCGCGCTCTTCCCCCCCAAGCGCTTCTTCGGTGCCGCCCGTAAGATTGAAGAGGGTGGTAGCCTGACCATTATCGGTACCTGCCTGGTTGATACAGGCAGCCGTATGGACGATGTGATCTACGAAGAGTTCAAAGGTACCGGCAATATGGAGCTCGTCCTGAATCGTAAACTTGCCGAACGCCGCATCTTCCCCGCCATCGACATCTCCCTCTCCAGCACTCGCCGCGAAGAACTCCTGCTCGACGAGAAGACACTACGCGCCGTTGTGGTCATGCGCCGCATGTTCGCGACCCTGTCCGATCAGCAAGGCCGCACGGGTCTGGAGGCCATGGAGGCTCTCTTGCAGCATATGTCGAAGACAGGCAACAACATGGAGTTCCTGGCGACCCTCAAAGGGAGCATCTCGTAACAGTCGTTTGACTGCTTCACAATCGCATATTCCCTGATATATACAGCGCTTCACCTCGCTCTTGCGCCTGACTGGTGGTTTGGCATAGCATACTAAATGCTAGTAGAACCACAACGAGCAGGATACCAGCTAGCAGAACTGGCCTTCTCTCGTCTCATCGCTTGAGCGGTCCAGATGGTGGAGCGCTGTATTTTTTGTCAGGAGGTATTGCATGACGACTACTGTGCAGACATTTCAAAACTTCATTGGTGGCAAGTGGCAGGCCGCGCGTGAGGGAAGAACCTTTGCCAACTATAATCCCGCCACAGGCGAAACCCTGGGCCATTTCCCGCTCTCGTCCACGGCCGACGTAGATGCGGCTGTCGCCTCGGCCCGCCAGGCCTTTGAGGGCTGGCGTCTCGTTCCCGCGCCCAAGCGCGGCCAGATTCTCTTTCGTGTTGGCGAGCTGCTTTCGCGCCACAAAGAGGAATTGGCGCGTATCATGACGCGCGAGATGGGGAAGGTACTCAAAGAGACACGCGGCGATGTGCAAGAAGGCATCGACATGGCCTACTATATGGCTGGTGAGGGCCGCCGCCTCTTTGGCTATACCGTGCCCGTGGAGCTACCCAATAAGAGTGGTATGGCTCTGCGCGATCCCGTGGGGGTTGTGGCCTGCATCACGCCCTGGAACTTTCCCATTGCCATCCCGACCTGGAAGATGTTTCCGGCGCTGGTTGCCGGCAATACCATTGTCCTTAAACCCGCCTCGGATACACCACAGAGTGCCTTGCGCCTGGTCGAGATCCTTCAGGAAGCTGGTCTGCCTGAGGGCGTAGTCAATCTCGTGTGCGGCTCTGGTCAGGAGGTAGGCGAGGCCCTGATTCACCATCCCGACGTGGCGGTCATTTCCTTTACCGGTTCGACTGAATCGGGACGTCATGTAGCGGTCGAGGCGGCACAATCGCTGAAACGCGTCTCGCTGGAGATGGGTGGCAAAAACGCCGTTATTGTTCTCGATGATGCCGACCTGGAACTGGCGGTGGAGGGCATTCTCTGGAGTGCCTATGGTACCACGGGCCAGCGCTGTACCGCCTGTAGCCGCCTGATCGTACAGCGTGGCGTGCATGATCACTTGCTAGAGAAGTTGCTGCCGCGTATTGAGCAACTGCGCCTGGGTGATGGTTTGGATGAGCAGGTAGATGTCGGGCCGGTGATCAATGCCAGCCAGCTTGAGAAGATTCATGCCTATGTCGAGATTGGCCAGGGCGAGGGAGCGACCCTGGTAACAGGTGGAGCGTGTGCTGAAGGCGAAGGGCTGACTTCCGGGAATTTCTATCGCCCGACGCTCTTTAAAGATGTGCGCCCGGAGATGCGCATCGCCCAGGAGGAGATCTTTGGCCCGGTGCTCTCCGTGATCGCGGTTGATACCTTTGACGAGGCCATCAAGGTCAACAACCAGACGCCCTTTGGTCTCTCCAGCGCGATCTATACCCAGAACATCAACAACGCCCAGCGAGCCATGCGCGACCTGACCACGGGTATCCTCTATATCAATTCCGGCACAACGGGAGCCGAGATCCAACTTCCCTTCGGCGGCACGCGCGGCACCGGCAACGGTCACCGCGAGGCGGGCATCGCCGGACTGGATGTCTTCACCGAATGGAAGGTGGTCTACACCGACTACAGCGGCAAACTCCAGAAAGCCCAGATTGATAGTTAAAGTCTATACACGAAAGCGAGGGACCTGCCCGCGGGCAGGTCCCTCGCTTTCGTGTATAGACTTTGAGTGTATGATCTGCTAGCGCTCGGCGCGGCCTTCAACCTTGCCGCCGGTGCCCTCGACGAGATTCTTGAGGGATTGCAGGGCGTGATCCAGGCTTTCGTTGATGGTTTGTTCCTGCGAGCCGGTGCCCTCGTGCAGTTCGCGGCTGATCTTGGGCGAAGGCTCGAAAGATAGATGAACAGTGACCTCGGTCGGGCCTTTGTTTTCATCACCTTTGGCCGCGAGCCAGCCGCGATAGCGCTCTTCGCCTTCCGCGCCCCATTCCATACGGTTCTTGCTCTTGTCAACGCGGAAGAAGCCCTCCGAGTCGTAGTGGTGCCCATGAGCCTCGCCCTCGACGTGTACACGCTCGCCCTGCTGTGGCTCCGCGCGCTTGGTTGTCGGCAGGTACTTGGGCAGATTGCTCACATCCGACATGAAGTCTTCTACCTGGCGCCTGGGTGCCTGGATCTTAATAGAGCGCTCATATTCTCCCATGGTGAAAATCTTCCCTTCCTGGTGGAGGGCTGATGGACAGCCCCGGTTCTGCTTAATGTGTTATCTCTTCCTGGTGATGCCTGTGCACAGGCTGTGCTGCTCGCCTGTCACTGCTACTATCAACATACACAGCGCACCAAGTGAACCGGGTCTACCTATATGCTCCCCCCTTTTATACGCGCCTGATGCGTAGTGCCAGCAGTAGGCCAAAGGAGACGGCGAGCAGCACTACGGCCAGGGCGATAGCTTTATCCAGGTCGTCCTGCGAGGCGAGATAGATGGCGGTGGGCATCGTCTGGGTGATGCCGGGAAAATTGCCCGCGAAGGTAATCGTCGCGCCAAATTCACCCAGGGCGCGCGCCCAGCTCAGGCCAACTCCCGCCAGGAGCGCGGGACGAATCAGCGGGAGGGTCACGCGCCCGAAGGTATACCAGGCGGAGGCCCGCAGTGTATAGGCCGCCTGCTCGTAGCGCCGATCCATCTGCTCTAGCCCGGCCTTGGCGCTATTGATAAAGAAAGGGGCGGCGATAAAGGTCTGGGCCATAATGACGGCGACGGTGGTAAAGGGGATGCTGATGCCAAAAGTACGAAGATAGCTCCCAAGCAGTCCCATGCGTCCAAAGGTCAATAGCAGGGCCACGCCCGCGACCACTGGTGGAAGAACGGTTGGCATGGTTACTAAGGTTTCCAGAAAGCCGCGCCCACGAAATTTACCACGCGCCAGGAGATAGGCCACGGGCAGGCCAAAGATAACGGCCAGGAGGGTACTCACCGTGGTTGTGAACAGGCTGATTTGTAGGGCCTGGAGGATATCTGGCTGTTGCAACTCGCTCCAGACGACAGCAGGGGCCTCGTGAAAGAGCAGCGCGACCAGGGGAATACCCAGAAAAAGGAGAAAAAGCGCGCTCAACAGTCCGATGCCCAGGCGAAAGAGGAGGTTTCCCCCGCGCCCTCGCCACTGCCCTGTCCGGTACATGAGATGTTGCTTGCTTGACTGCTCCATATGCCCTCTCCTTTATTAACTATTCACGCTGATAAAGTGGTAGCGTGTGAGAATGGCCTGGCCCTGCGTAGAGAGCACGAAATCAATGAACGCTTGCGCATCCTGAGCATGTTTCGCGTCTTTGGTGACAGCGATAGGGTACTCGGCGATGACGTTAAGGGTATCAGGGATGTCAATAATCGTTACCTTCGACGAAACGGCCTGCGTGATATCCGTCAGGTAGACAAAGCCCGCGTCAGCCTCGCCCGTCTGTACCTTTTGTACGACAGCCTTGACGTTCTCCTCCTGAGAGACAAAGTTGCCTTTGACGGCGCTCTCATAGCTGCTGCCGTAGTCGGTGGACTTGCCCATCTTATCCAAAACCTGCAACATATACTTTCCAACCGGGACAGAAGGGGCCGCGACTACGATCTTCTTGCCTTTCTGGGCCAGGTCCTTCAGCGCTTGAATTTTGCCAGGATTGCTGGATGGAACAATGACCGCCAGCTTGTTGCGAGCAAAAACCTTGCTGGTGGTGACCAGGCTGGCATCGCTGGCCTTCTTCATATTTGTCTGATCGGCTGAGGCGAAGATATCGGCGCTGGCTCCATTGGCGATCTGCTGCTCAAGGAGTTGCGAGCCATTGAAATTATATGTGATGTTCACGTTGGGATGCGCCTGCTTATACTGGGTGGCTATATCCTTAAAAGACTCGGTAAGCGAGGCAGCGGCGAAGACATTGAGGGTCACAGGCGAGGTGCTCGTCGTATTTTGTTTGGTGTTCGTCGATGTGTCCGTGCCTCCGCAGGCCATCAGGAGTAGTGTAAATAGTGACAATAGGATCGATAAGCTGCGATATTTGCGCACCATGATGAGGACCTCCTTATCCGAGCGCAGGCGTGATACATAGGGATGTTTGCATCTTAGCCCGTCAGCTCGCGTCTAGCTTCTTATACTCAGCAAACAAGTACTCAATGATTGAGTATACGAGCAGGGCTTATGGAAGTCAAGGTTAGATTTTTATTGTATGTGGCGCTGGCTGGCGAATGCCGCCAGCCAGCGCCACATACAATAATTTGTTTAGAAGGTGCTATGAGGATTGCAAGGGACGTATATGCTTGGGGACTCTGACCCACCTAAAGTGTCTGGAGCGTTTTCTGGACGGAGGCTATATTCTCCTGTACTGCCAGGGCGTATGTGTTCATGCTGAGGGCTGAGAAGACCTGAAGTGCGTTCTCGTAGCAGGTGATGGCGGCTTGCAGATTGGCGCGGATGTCGCCGATCTGAAGCTCACGCAGGGTGTTACCACTGTTATTCTGTGTCGCGGCCCATTCGAGAGGGAAGGTGGTGGGGGTATAGACCTTGTGGGTTGCCTGATAGAGGGCGATAGCCATCTCCAGATTTTTCTGCCGGTTGCCTTCCTGATATTCGCGGTAGGCGTTGGCCAGGTTGAAGACCAGGGAGGCCCATTCTATGGGAGCCGCCTGGGCGAAGTCGACCTGGAGCGCGGCCTCATAGTGTGATATCGCATGGTAGAGGTTACTTTGATGATCACCATGGGGAAGCTCGGCATAGGCAAAGCCCAGATTGCTCTGGGTTTTCTGCCAGTCCAGGGGGTGTAGCTCTGGCTGGTAGATCTTGAGAGCCGCTTCAAAGCTGGCAATCGCATGCTCAAGGTGTTCCTGGCGGACCTCGGGTTTCTCGTCTTGCAGGTGGCAGTAGGAGGTGCCGAGGTTGGTCTGGGTCGCGGCCCACTCCAGGGGCGTGTACTCGCTATTATAGACAAGTAGGGCCGCACGGTAGCAGGTAATGGCCTTCTGAAGGTGCTCCTGGCGCTCTTCTAATAAGGAGCCGTACGCGCCTCCCAGGGAGAATTGTACACGCGCCCAGTCAAAGGCGTAGGCCTTACGATTATAGACGGTGAGCGCGGCCTCAAAGTTGCTGATGGCCTGGTGTAGGTGCTGCTGGATATCTCCACTCTCCAGGCGGCTATAGGCCTGTCCCAGGTTGCTCTGTACATTGGCCCAGCCAATAGGAAACTGCTCACGTGTATAGACGCGCAGGGTGTTTTCAAAGCAGGTAATGGCCTGGCGCAGGTTCTCCTGCTCATTCCCATCTGGCATGTCCAGGTAGGTCAGGGCCAGCATATTATTCGTCTTGGCCCACTCGACAGGATGTTCCTCAAGCGTATAGACCTCAAGCGCATTCTGGAATTGTTGAATGGCTTTCTCCAGGCGTTCTTGCTCATTTCCTTCCGGCAGCAGGTTATAGGTAATACCGAGATTGGTCTGCGTGGAGGCCCATTCCAGGGGATATGTCTCGCGGGTGTAGACGCGCAGGGCCTGGCTATAACAGTCAATGGCCTGGCGAAGATTGGCTTCTTCGCCCTCGCCTTCGCCTGGGGGGAGATTACGGTAGGCATTGCCCAGGCTATGCATGATGTCGCCCCAGTGCTCCGGTGTATGCTCATAGGTATTGATTTCCAGGGAGGCGCGATAGTGCTCTATGGCGCGGCGCAGGTGTGTCTGCCTGTCTCCACCTGGGAGAAAGGCATAGACATTGCCCAGGTGCTGATGTGTCATGGCCCAGTTTTCTGGAGCGCGATCTCTGGTGTAGACTTTGAGCGCGTTCTCGTAGCAGTTAATGGCCTGTTTCAGTGTATCGTAGCGATCTTCGTTTGGCAGGAGGCAGTAGAGATTGCCCAGGCTATTGTTGACCATGGCCCAGGCCAGGGGATAGTCCTGTAGCGTGTAGACTTTGAGTGCGTTCTGGAAGTAGAGTAGGGCTTTTTCCAGGCTCTGGCGCGTATCCTTTCCGGGCAGTGAGAGATGGGCCAGGCCTAATCCATACTGGGCCTGCGCCCACTCGCCCGGCGCTTGCTCACGTGTGAAGATCTCTAGTGAGGCTTGATAGCAGGCAATAGCCCGCCTGAGATTAAGCTGGCGATTCCCTCTCTCCAGGCTGCCATAGATCTCGCCCAGCGCGTTTTGCGCGCGCCCCCACTCTGTGGGTGTCTCATGGATACTATAAAGCTCCAGGGCCTTTTGCAGGCAGGCTATCGCTTTATCCAGGTAGTCCTGGCGCTCTCCTTCTGCCTGTTTACTATACCATAGGCCCTGGGCATAGAGGGCCTGGGCTTCCTCGTGCTGCTGCTTCTCGCTCATCTTCTTCTCTACACTCGATGCACTATCTCTACAGCCTACGCTACGTGTTGACTCCTACCAATCCGGTAACGTGACTGCCAATATGTGTCTTTTCAGATTGTACGAGTCCACCCCCACCTTGTCAACAAATAGCTTGCTGGGTGAGGTAACTCACTTTTGGCTTATGAGCTGTTTCATTGTTGCGCGTGTTGAGGTATGGTATGCTGAGAGCATCTTAACGATATATGTTACCTCAAACAAAAAGTTGAGTTTAATAGAGTGAATAGTTTTACTTATAGATATTTCAGTGGAGGCAATTGATGGACAATAGTCAATCACAGCTTACAGCTATTTTAACAACGTATTTTATTGTTGTAGGCGTTATTGCGCTTGTCAGTATTGCGATTAAGCTTTTTGTCTGGTGGAAGATTTTCTCGAAAGCAGGCTATAGCGGCGCGCTGAGCCTGTTAGTGGCTTTTGTTCCCCTGGCGGAGATTGTGTTGCTTTTCTACCTGGCGCTTGCTGAATGGCCGGTGCTTCAGGAACTGGCGGCGTTGAGACGTGGCTCTGGTTTTGGCGGGTATCCGCAACAACCACCGGCTGGTCCTGGCTATCCGCAGCCACCAGTCGGCCCCGGCTATCCATCATACCCTCAGCAATGATCCGCGCTTACCCATCAATACCCTGATGGATGAGCTTCAAGCGAGAGGAGCCAGAACCAATGTCAAGGTTCTGGCTCCTCTCGCTTGCTTGATACGCATTTTTACCTATCCTTTGCGGTATGTTTACATGCATATAACTTTCCTTTAACACGACCTCGTTAAAATAAGTATCGTTGAAGGAAACAAACGAGCACATTGAAGCGCGCTGGACGGCGGGTCTGTATCGACAGACTACTACTTACGGCACCCCCCGTCGCCCTCCTTGTGTTCCTCGCAATCCATGTTGCCCTACGGGGTGGCATGCTCCTGTATGCGACGCATGCTCTAGCGGTCAAGAGGATGCGCTCGTTTGCGAGCGAGAGGTCTGCCTACTCGAACCTCTCGCTCCTGGTGGTTAGAAGGTATATCTCTTGTATTCTCAGCTTATCCTCCTCACCTCTTGACACTACCCCTGCCGTGTCATATAGTTTTGACACGTAAGGATGTTCTATTAGAGTCAAGTGCCCCCAACAATTTTCCACCTGCTATAGATCATTGTGCCAACTTTAGAGAGGAAGTCATACGTATGCCACGCGGTCAAAGGCGATCAAGTACAGGCGAGGATATAGAAGAGACACGTAATACGATTTTGCGCACAGCGCATCAGCTCTTCATGGAATATGGATTTCGCGCTGTCTCCACGCGTCAGATTGCTGACGCCTGTGGTCTGACACAGCCCGCCCTCTACCACCATTTCTCCGATAAGCAGGATTTGTATTTCGCGGTTGTGAAGGAGACTATTGCCAAGTCGCGGGCTGGACTTGAGCGGATCGCGCATCGTAATGAAAGTGTGCCTGAACGCCTGCGACTGGTGGCACGTTTCCTGGTAAGCACCAATCGTATCGATATTGGTATGATGCTGCACGATATCGAGCATGAACTGCACGAGCGCGCGCGTGCGGACTTATATCAGGAATTTCACGCGGGTATGCTTATGCCTATTGCCTCTATTTTTGAGGATGGAATCCGCCAGGGCTTCCTTTGCAATGAGCAGACCTATGGCGTTGATGCACTTATGGCAGCCGACCTGTTTATGAATATGCTCAAACGCTTTATTCTACATGCGCTGCGCCTCAGACCTGCTGGCTCTGAATCCCATCCCTCATTGCCTGAGACCTCTTATCAGCCTGGCTACCTGGAACAGGCTGAGCAGGTTGTGCCTATACTACTCTTTGGCCTGGCCAGCCATCGGGCAGACGCAAAGCCTACTCTCCCCCCTATACATCTCTCAGAAGACCTGGTTTCCGAGACGGAAGAACCCGCCCAATAAAAGGGGTGTGTAGTGGCAGGTTGGCTCCTCCAACCTGCCACTACACACCCTACCCGGTGAGCCACGCAATCACCTATATTATTTCACTTTGTAGAGATAGATCGTCATGGTAGGTGTCGTTACCTGGTCCTGGTATTGATAGTGGCTGTTAAGCCATTGCTGGGTAGCCTTGACCCGCGCGACCTGGTCATCACTGCTGAGGCGCGCGACAATAAAAAAGAGGCGCTTGTGTTGAGCCATATAGGCCGCCAACTGGGTTGTATCAAGCGCGGATTCCGAGTCCCCTAGCTGATTGGTTGTATCGTAGTGGACCCAGGGAAAGGCGCCAGGCGCATCTTCAGGGAAAGTGACATCGGTGGGATAAGCGCGCAGATAATATTCGATGCCTACCTCGCAGCCTTGATCGTTATCGTAACAGACCATACCATCGCCAGACTGGTAGTGATCCTGGAGCCAGGCTGTAGGCGTCTGCCAATCCTCGACCTCGGCGCTCTGATAATACAGCGGTACTGCCCAGCTTGCCACAAAGAGCGCACCTACCATGAGCGTTACTCGCAGGTAACGCCAGGGGATAAGCATACAACTGGCGCCCGCCAGTAACATGAGTGACGGCACAATCGTGACAAGGTAGCGGGGAATAAACAGGCGTGTCGAGCCTTGCGAGATGATATAACTGAGCACAAAGGGAATCACAAACCAGCAAGCCAGCACGACAATGACTGGGAAGAATTGGCGTAGGCGTGGTTGCTTACCAAGGGACGCGAAGGCTGGAAGGCGTAGAAGCGGCGTGCGTAGCCATGTACTCTGTACACAGAGGGCGCCAATTACGCTCAGGAGGCATAAGCCGAGCAGGATTACCTCATAGAGTCTTTGGTCGCCACTGATGACGGTGAAGACATGGAGGGCGTCCCCGAGATCAGGAATGGGAATCCAGCCAGTCTTGTCGTTTCCCCGACTCGCCAACAAAATGGGGACCAGCAAGATGCCTACGACAATTCCGCAGAAAAGCAGGGGGCGGAAGCGTAGGCGTGTACGCTCGCGCCAGGTGGTTGGCAGTACAAGCAGACAGACAACTGCTACGACCTGGCTCAACAAGACGAGCAAGCTAAAGATCTGGGTATACACTGAGAGCGTGGCCGTGAGCCCATAGACGACGAGCCAGCGCCAGGACAACTTCTCCTGTGTCAGTATGTTCAAGAGTGCGTACCATGCCAGGCTGAGCAGGAGTAGTTGCAAGCCATATGAACGTGTCTCCTGGGCATAGGTTAGCTGCAAGGCATTAATGACGTAGAGACCAGATGCCAGGAGTGCCACCGAGAGACTAAGGTAGCGACGTCCCATTTGGAACACCACCAGCGCGCTCAATGCCGCGCAAATGGCCGATGGGAGGCGCACAACCGTCTCAGTTGGCGCGAAACCAAGCGCGTTAGTGACATCCAGCCAGAAGTGGAGGAGGAGATAGTACAAGGCCATATTGGGCTGGGTTGTCCAGATGATTTTCCATACCACAGGTAATGGTTGAATTGCCCTGGTGACCGAGAGAATCTCGTCAAACCAGAGGCTAGGGTCTCCCAACCGGTAGAAATTAAGCCCGAGGGCGACACACACGACGAGCAGGCCAGGTAGCCAGCTCTCCATTATGATGCGTCCAGGCAAGGAGCGCCTGCGAGTCGACACATCATCTTCATTCTGCTGCTTCTCAAGCGATGAAGGCAGCTCTTTACTAAAAGATTGCAAGACTCTCTCCTAAGTATTGTTTCGTGCGGCTACAAAAGAATCCTTAAATAATAATTCAACAATGATAAACGATCTTAATATGAAAAGGGTGACAAATTGACTAGAGTGGCTAGTGAATACTTTTTGGAGGTTTATGGTTTTGGCCCGCTGCTACACCTCGTCCAGGTGTGCCACAATGCTCCCCACTCAAGAAAGAGGTGCAATCTAGCGCTCAATGATGGAAGTGTCCTGAACTGCATATAAACTTGTAATTGTTCTGTAATCGTTAGTGACATTGGTGACAATCACGTTGCCCACGATCATACGTGGAGCACCGCGACTGGAACCAACCTATCAGTCGCAGCAAAAAAGGAACCTACCCGTGAAAAGCCCTTCGCCTTCTGTTCAGAAACAGCGCGTCGGGCTCTCACAAGATAGTGGCAAGCGTGTCTCAGTTGTCAGGTTGGTAGCAAAGCAATTACAACGGCATCGTTTCCCCACGGAATACAGCTGCATTCCGGCGCGCAAACTCGGCGAACGTTGTAGGGCGAACCCCAAACATCTTGTGTGTGTCGAGGGTGACTCTCGAGTCGACACATCTGATGCGCTCACCGAGCACTTCGCTGATGGTGTCAACGCGCTCGGCGGGGATACCTGCCGCCAACCACGCCTGCCTCATTTCCTCCAGCGGGATATCGACATAGCGGAAGGGTTTGCCAATCGCCTGAGAGATCTGCTCGGCTACCTCCGCCATTGTCAGGGCTTCGGGCCCCGTCATGTCATAGCTCTTGCCCTCATGTCCTTCACTGTGAAGCAACGCAAAAGCGACTTTCGCGATGTCCTCAACATCAACGGGTGAGAGCCTGGCACTCTCCATGGGGAGCAAGAGCGCGCTTTTGGCTACATTCACCGCCGTCGGCGCTGGTGGGAGGTAAAATTGCATGAATTGGCTGGGGCGCAGATGTGTCCATGCCAACCCGGAGTGTTCGAGGTAGTCCTCGATGTGTTCGTGCTCCCATGTAGAGCGAAAGTGATTCGGGTTGAAGCCAATACCTGATTCCTTGCCGGAAAGCTTGACGATGTGGCGAACGCCAGCCTGGCGGGCCTCGTCAATGAACATACATTGTGTCTGCACCATCCGTTTACTGGCTGAAGAGATCATGAGGACACGGTCTACATCGCGTAGCGCGGCTCCGAGTGTCTCAGGCCGAAGCATATCTCCTTCTACAATCTCCACGGTGGGTAACGCCTCCAAGGCTTGTGCATTCGCGCGGTTCCTAACCAGCGCACGTACTGGTGCCTTTTGTTGGGCGAACTCGCGGATCACAGCAGATCCGCTCAATCCGGTCGCTCCAGTTACAAGAATCATAAGGTATTCCTTTCCTTACGTTAGTACATAGGTATGGAAAGACATCAGGTAATAACTAAGATTGGCTGATGTCGAATCGACTAGGGTGAGATGGGTCACCTGGTTGATGGCATTTAAGAACAAAAGTGCGCTTATGCCCATGCTCGTCAGGATCTTTTGTCTGTACGGCGCTTATTCGCGGGAAGCTGGTTCGCTGCGTGGCGAGAACACTCTCCGCATATAATGTGGGTTGCCGATGATGGCGACGAGTCGCTCGTTACCATCAAAGAGATCCGCCAGGGCTGGCACTGTCACGCGAAAGGTGAGATCCTGGACGTGGTTGAAGCCCGTGAAGTCATTACGCAGGAGTTCCATCACGCTATCTTCTTGATAGATGCGTATGATGGTTGGATCGGCTGCTGCCCACAAGGGGAAGTTCGGGGAGGACGCTGTCTGACGCAGAAGAGGCCCCCTTTGAGAGATCACTTGCACCTCGATCAAACCCCCAGCCTCTGGTTGCACCCGATAGGCTTCTCTGGTGCTCGTGGAAGCGCTATCTTCCATGACGTGATAGTCATGCGTCACCTGCGCTGGCAGAGCGTCACGGTAGCGACCAGGAATGGCTCCGCAGGTGAACATTTGAAAGTGGACCAGGCCATGTTCACCACTGTCTGGATGATGTGCCGGAATATCTAACACAAGGAAGCGCGAGCCAGCATCGGTGAGTGTTTGTCCCTGGGGATCCTGGTCCAACAGCAGGTGATGGAAGGCAAGCAACAGGTTGGGCTGGTGCTCCGCTGGCAACCCTACTGCTTCGAAAGCCGGTAAAGACGCGATCTTCCACCCTGGAGGCAAACGCTTTTGGACAGCTGTGACGTCGGCGATAAAGCCAAGCAGCAGCCGGGTTCCCACGGCAGTATCAACGAGTGGATAGCTTTGGTAATCGTTTCTGATCACTTTTCATACATCCTTTTTTGTCTCAGATAACGTTGGCAGGTCGAGGCTCGGTGCACCCTCTCTCAAGATCGTGCCAGCTCGCCCCGAAACACGGCTGCATTCCGGCGCGCAAACTCGGCGAACGTGGTTGGCTCAATTCCAAATTCCTTGTGTGCGTCGAGGCAGACCTGTGATTCAGCGCATTTCAGACGCTCGCTAACCTGCTCATCGAGGGCGTCAGCGAAATAGGCGGATACTCCTCCTTTCGCCAAAAGAGCCTGTCTTCTTTCCGCTGGAGTGACGTTCACATAGCGGATGTTTCTCCCGATCGCCCGAGAGATCTGCTCGGCAACCTCCGTCATTGTCAAGGACTCAGGGCCTGTCATGTCGTAACTTTTACCCTCATGCTCTCTACCAGTGCGCAGCAACGCACAGGCAATTTTCGCGATGTCCTCAATATCGATGGGTGAGAGCCTGGCATTCTCCATGGGGAGGAAGAGCGCGTCCTGGGCAATGATTGTAGGCGCTTCCCGTAGATACACTTGCATGAATTGGCTGGGGCGCAGATGCGTCCAGGCAAGTCCAGATTGTTCGAGGTAGTGTTCAACGTCTTCGTGCATCCGCGTGAAGCGGAAGTTTCTCTGGTTGAAACCAACACCTGATTCGGCCCCGGAGAACTTGATAATGTGGTGGACACCAGCCTTCCTGGCAGCGTCGATGAAGGCACATTGCGTCTCCGCCATCTGCTGGTCAGCGGTCGAGATTAGCAGTACGCGCTCTACTCCAGAGAGCGCGTCTGCGAGCGTGCCAGGGCGCAGCATGTCGCCTTCCACAATCTCTACAGTAGGCAATGTCTCCAATGCCTGTGCCTTTGCTCGATTTCGGACGAGCGCCCTGACGGGATACCCCTGGCGAGCAAACTCGCGGATGATTGCGGATCCGCTTAGCCCGCTTGCTCCTGTAATGAGAAGCATATTTTAGTCCCTTTCATACTATATCGCTACTCACCTGGCATCGGCGCCCAGGAAGGTAAAGCGGCCCATTCTCCCTCGAAAGTAGGTCAGTGGCATCTCTGTTGTGGCCTGGGCCGTCTGCACTTCGGCCAGGAAGATTGAGTGGGTGCCACCTGAAACGGCCTCGACAACGCGGCACTCCATGCTAGCCAGCATGTTGTCCAGTAGAGGCACACCGAGCTCTCCATAGGAGATGCTCTGGCCCTCGAACTTGCCGGGTTGAGAGGTGGCGAACCGGCGCGCCAGTTCGCTCTGATCTTCCCGCAGAATGTTGACTGCAAAAGCCTGTGCCTCTGCGATGGCATCTCGTGTGTTCGAGGCTTTGTTGAGGCAGATGAGAAGCATGGGCGGGTCGAGTGAGAGCGAGGTGACGGCGCTGGCGGTGAGGCCATAATCAACACCTGCGTTTCGTGTAGTGATGATGCTTACCCCACTGGCGAAGTGGCTCATCACGCTCCGAAAGCGTTCTTGATCGACCAGCCGTGACTCATTGTGATGTGTTTTCGATGCAGCCTGTTCCATGTTTTCTCCGATGAGCCACGCGGCCCCAGGGGGTGCACCATCGGGTGTTGTGCAAAGCGCGAAAGTGGCCTTGTGAAGGATACCCGATGGCCTTCAATCCTGCTTTTAGCAGATCGCTGCCGGGTCGTGTGGCGCGGGCAAGAACACGTCTAGAGATAGAGCGTATTCGGGGGAAGGCCAACAAGGACCCGCCCATAGAGTTCGAGATTGGTATTGGGATGCAGCAGGCCGTTCAGGTTTAGCACCTGAACATCGCGCGCGATGCGTTGGATGGGCACGCTGCTGTAAACCGACGATCCTCCGCTGGCGGTGTTGAGTATGTCTACCGCTTCCTTGGCTCTCAACGCGATCAGAGCTGCGTTGAGACGAACACGGCTGCGCTCCTCCACACTCCATGTCTCACCGCTCGCGGCCTTTGTGTCCAGAAGGCTTGCCGCGTGTGAGGCATGGAACGCAGCCTCCTCAATCTTTATCGCTGCCTCAGCGACCTGGAGATGGGTAAGTTGTACCTCGGCCTGGTTATCGTAGGCTGTGTAGGCAATATGTCGACCAGGGAGCCGCTGGAGAAAGACCTCCAGGGCGGCCTTCGCCAGACCAAGCCCGGTCACGCTGGAGAGTGTCGCGCCCGTCAGGATCACCGGGCTGCGGTACAGGGGGAGATCAGCGTTTAAGGCACTTTGGGGTTGCCCCTGCGTTAAAGCGGTGAGCGAGAGCACGCGGGCATTGGGAACAAAGACCTCTTTCGCCACGGTGGTGACACTGCCGGTTCCTCGCAGGCCCGAGGTATCCCAGTCGTCGATGATCTCAAGCTGCGACATCGGAATGAGTGCAAGGATCGGCTCCGGTGCCCCTTCGTCTGTGATGGATATGGCATTGACCAGGTCCCAATGGCTGTGTAGCGCGCCGGAATTGAAGTGCCATTGCCCGCTCACGACGACCCCATCCTCTGTGCGCACCGCTGTCGCTGTTGGGCTTAAGAGTGCGCTCACACGGACATCAGGTGTGGAGAAGACCTCCTCCTGGACTGCATCGGGAAATAGGCCAACCATCCATGCACCATGCAACCAGAGTTGCCCCGTCCACGCGGATGAGCCGTCCCCTCGCCCGATCTCGGTGAGCACATCCACCACGGTCTGGATATCGCTTTCGTAGCCTCCGTAGCGTTTGGGGATGCGCAATTTGAAGATGCCAGCTCGTGCCATCGCCTCGATTGTTTCTTCATGCAAACGCCGATGCTCCTCGTGCCATTGCGCATGTTTCTGGAGAAGAGGTACAATAGCGCTCGCACGGCTCACGAGCTCTGCTCGAGTTGGGAGAGAAGTGATTGTCATTCTATCTCACTTTCAATGAGTTGTCTTACACTCCTGTGAACACAGGTAGCGTTTTCTTAATCTAAAAAAACTATGGTAAAGCCTCAATGCCTTTTCCAGAAACCAGGAACACATTTCCCTCTCTGCTGCCTGGATTGCTCGCAATTTCTACCACCGCGTTTGCGACACGTTCCGGCGATTGCGGTGATGGCATGCCTTTGATGAAGTCCTGGGCAGAAATGCCGAGCGAAGAAGCATAGGCCGAGACCGCGGCTTTTCCAAGGTCCGTTTCTGGCATAATGCTTCCGGGTGCTAGCGCAAAGAAGTGCAAACCAAGTGCTCTGCGATCAGATTCCTTCTGGGCGTAACTGGCGATAAACATCTGTGTACGTTTTGAGCCAGCATAGCCGCCCGAAAGTGGAGAACCACCAATGGCCGCACCGCTTGAAATGAGGATAACACTCGTTCCTACAGGAAGCGGCCTGGTGAGCGCGGCTTGCGAGAAAAGCAACGACATTTTGACATCAGTATTCCAGTTGCGTGAGAACTGCTCCCAACTTTGCTCCGAAAGTGGCACATTATGGGGTATGGCACCTCCGCAGACAATCAGGACGTCTGGCGAAAGCGTTTCAAAGACCTTCGCAGGAGCGTTTTCGTCGCTTGCATCGAGTCTGAGCATTTGCACGGCTGGATATTCTGCGACGAGCTTCTTGAGCGGCTCTTCCTGGCGTGCTACAGCAAGCACATGTGCACCTTCAGCCTGAGTTGCGGCCACAATGGCGCGCCCCAGACCTCTACTGCCTCCAATGACGACCACGCTCTTGCTATCTAAGCGCCTCGTCTCGGCTGATGTGTTCATATGCGATCCTTCTTCTATAACAACCAATTCACCTAACATGACGTATGGTCATCATGATAAAAGTCCTGAAGTCGAAACGACCGGGATCAGCATGGATACCATGGGCGATACTTCAGGATAACTTTCGGCAAGCCCCGCTTCTTGTGGACAAAGCCGCCCTGATATCCTATACTACATAGGCGAGTAAAAACTCGTCCTCTCAAAGAATTATACGAGTAAAAACTCGTGTTGTCAAGAGATTTGCCAGCGTAAAAAAATATACTGATGCTGTTTGGAATGAATGTTTGGAGGATCGTATGGATCAGCAGAAAGACGCACGGCCTGTTCAGCGGCGCGCGCGAGGTTTACAGCGCATTGCTTCCATTCTTGATGCCGCTGAAATTGTCTTTGCGAAAATGGGCTACGATGAGGCAACGACCAATCATATTGCAGCGCAGGCTGGGATCTCGCCCGGCTCTCTGTATCAATTCTTCTCTAACAAAGAAGAGATTGCTCTGGCCCTGGCTGCTCGGTATACCGAGGAACTCCGACAGGTATATGGTTCTATTTTTTCGCGCGAGGCAGCATCACGTACCTTCTCTCTCTGGCTGGACCAGGTTATTGATGCCCTGATTGCATTTCACCTGGCCCATCCTGCTTTTTACATCCTTCTCACAATTCCCACTCCATCGATGTCTCTGGCGAGTCTTACGCAAGCTTTGCCGAAAGATATGCAAGCCAACTTTGAGCGGGGTTTTCAGGTACGTGCCCCCAACCTCCCGATAGCGCAACGCCTTTTGTGTGCCACGATGAGTGTTCAGCTCTTCAAGGCTGTCCTCCCACTCATACTCGAGGCAGAGGAGGCTGATCGAAGATCGCTTGTACAAGAACTCAAAACCGCGTTGCAGCGTTACCTTGAACCTCTTCTTGGTTAAGCAAAACTTTACCCCAGGCCCGGTTTCCAGCGATACACTGCCATCGGTGTATTTCTCACGTAAATGCTCGTAGTCAGAAGCTGCTATAGAAGAGGGACAATCGCAAACAGCGCAGTTGAAAACAAACGCTGCCCCAGGTTGAGGTAATTCAACTGGAGGCAGTGTTTATTTTAGCTTGGGGAATGGAGTTGTCTCGCCGCTCTTGGGAAGGGCCCTGTTGTTTCTCGGCTACGCCCTGAGTGTTCCAGTGAGAGAACCACAGACGGTCCTTGTGCCACCGTGGTGACTCACCCTCATCACGCCTTCCCCTAGTCTTCTGATAGAGATGCCCCTGACAGCATTCATGCTGCCAGGGGCACAGATGATGGCCATCATCCAAGCCTGGCATATTGCTTAGGGAAACCAGACCGTAGGAAACCAGACATCGGGAAACCAAACTGATGGGATATTCATCTTTTTCCTTTCTTGTGATGTGAGACATTGTCATGAAAATCACCACTTGTGATCTTCTATACATACGACGAACAGGCACGATCCGAAAAGGACATCTTTGAAGCCGAATGTGGGCGCAACGCAGCACGTGTGAAAATGTGAGAGCTTGCAAAGAGATGAAATGCCAATCATATTGCTCCTGCCGCCATATTCAGCTTTAAGAATGTCCTTTTCGGGTCGGGTCTGTTCGTCGTATGTATAAAGGCTGAATACCGAGCATCTTTTAAAGAGCAACTTCTAGAATGGAAAGAAACAATGAAATATCTCCTTTTGTTTTGCACCGATGCCCAGGACCTGGCCGCGTGGCAGGAGCTGTCTGAAGAAGCTCTTGCCCAGAAGCGCGCGCAGGCCAGTCAGTGGATACACGAACACCGCTCTCAGATCCGAAAGAGCTATGGGCTCCATTTGCCCCATACCGTTACCAGCGTCCATGTTGGCTCGGGCGGCCAACCTCTGGTGACCGATGGCCCGTTCCTTGAGGGAACAGAAGTGATCGGGGGGATAGCTGAGATCGACGTGGCTGATCTTGATGAGGCGTTGCACCTCGCCAAGGAGTGGTCTGTTCACGCGCCAGGCTACAATGTGGTCGAGATCTGGCCTGTGGTGGAGGAATAGCATCTCCATGTCTGATCCCTCAAGAACCCTGTTCCCACCTGCTTCCAGTGGCGAGATCCAGGTCACGCTCAGTGTCGTCTTCCGCGAAGAGGCGGGCAAGGTCGTGGGAGCGCTTCTGCGCATCCTGGGCAACTTTGAGATCGCCGAGGAGATTGTTCAGGATGCCCTGCTGGTCGCGCTGGAACGTTGGCCGGTCGAAGGTATTCCGACTCAGCCTGGTGCCTGGTTGCTGACGGTCGCTCGTCGTCGAGCTATCGACCATCTCCGGCGCGACGCACGCTATCGCGATAAGCTTGCTGCGTTGGAGCACCCGGTGATGCAAGAGCCTGACGATCGCCTCAGGCTGATGTTTACCTGCTGCCATCCGGCGCTTTCGCGCGAGACCCAGGTGATCTTGATGCTGCGAGCGGTCTGTGGCTTCACAACCGCAGAAATCGCCCACGCCTTCCTGACCTCTGAAGCGGCAGTCGCGCGGCGTCTGGTGCGGGCGAGACAGAAGATTGTGCAGGCTGGTATTCCCTACCACGTTCCCCGTGATGAGGACCTCGATGAGCGGTTGGGCGAAGTACTGGCAGCACTCTACCTGATGTTTAACGAAGGCTATCTTACCAGCAGAGGCAACGCCTCGGCGCGCCGCGACCTTGCCGAAGATGCAGCCTGGCTGGCGGCCTTCCTCACGCGGCTCTATCCTCGAGAACCGGAGCCTCTGGGGTTGCTCGCGCTGATGCGTCTGCACCTGGCGCGATCTGACACGCGCTTCGATGCCGAGGGCAAACTGATCTTGCTTGCCGATCAGGATCGCTCACGCTGGAATCGACGGATGATTACAGAGGCGGGAGCCCTGATTGAGCAAGCGGCGGCGCTAGGTCGTCCAGGACCCTATCAGATTCAGGCGGCTTTAGTGGCTTGTCACGCGGAAGCCTCATCATGGCAGGCGACTGACTGGCCACAGATCCTGGCGCTCTACGATCTGCTGCTGTGCATGACGCCTTCGCCAGTTATCCAACTGAACCGTGCAGTGGCCTTGCGCTATGTGGCCGGTCCAGAAGCAGCACTGGTCGAAGTCGAAACGCTTGCGCGTGATCTGGAGGGGTATCATCTCTTTCACGCCATTCGGGGGGATTTCTTGCTGGAACTCGGTCGCCGCGAGCAGGCTCACGCAGCCGAGTTGCGTGCCCTTGCGCTGACAGGCAACCAGGCCGAACAATTCCTCCTTCATCAACGTCTCCAGAGTCATTTAAATTCAAAGAGGTAAATACGTATGTCTCTCAAATATGGTCTTTTCCTTCCCCAAGGGTTTACGCATGAACTGGCTGGCATCAAGGATCCGGTGGAAGCGTTTGAAACGCTGACCCGCCTTGCGCAAACGGCTGACCAGTCTGGCTATGATTCGGTCTGGATCTCGGATCATTTTATAACGGCTCCTCCATCGCAGGAAATGGTCTTTGAGTGTTGGACCATGGCAGCAGCCCTGGCGCGCGATACGAAGCGGGTGCGTATCGGCCAGATGGTGACAGGAAATAGTTACCGCAACCCCGCCTTACAAGCCAAAATGGCTTCAACTCTCGATGTCCTATCGCATGGACGGCTCACTTTTGGCATTGGAGCAGGTTGGTACGAACCCGATTATCGAGCCTATGGCTACGCGTATCCCGATGGTCCGGAACGCCTGCGCCAGTTGCAAGAAGCGGTGCAGGTCATTCTGGCCATGTGGACCCAGGAGGAAGCCACCTTTGAAGGGAACTATTACCAGATTCGGGGTGCGATCAATCAGCCCAAAGGGGTGCAGCAACCACATATTCCCATGATGATCGCCGGAGGTGGTGAACAGGTGACGCTCAAGCTCGTGGCCCGATACGGCGATGCGTGTAATGTGAGCGGCGACCTTGCGACGCTCAAGCACAAGTTTGCGGTGCTCAAACAGCACTGCGAGACGGTTGGGCGGGACTACGAGAGCATTCATCGTACAGCCCTCACGCTCTGTATCATTGGTGAGACCGATGAGCAGGCCAAGGCTCTAATACCAGGATGGGCGGGCGCTGTGTTCCCTGGAGACGTCGGATCATATGGCCTCATTGGTACCCTTGAGACCATCCGTCAGCGGCTAGCCGCCTATGAGTCTGCTGGTGTCCAGGAACTCGTGATCAGTTTCTCCGATGCAACCCATCTGGATGACATCCGCCATTTCGCTCGAGCGTTCATCATGTAGAGCAGACATAAGGATATTATCGCTCGTTTTTGGTGATCAGAAATCAAAGGCGCGGCCTCAAGGCTTTTTTGCTGGTCCAGATCCATCGTTAAGCGTCCGACCATCCGTTCCAGGTCGGCAAGGCCCTGCTCGTTACCTGAGTCTTTGCCTCGCGGATCGACAAAGATCTGGGGAGCGCGTTCCAGAAACACATCCCGCCAATGCCATACCAGATCCGAAGCGACTTCATGCTCCGGCAAATTTCTGCGAGGATTTCTGTCCTTTGAGGATCTCCAGAACCACCTGGGTCTTCAATTCGGGCCGCAGAGGGCCTGCCTGTGCATTGGTGATAGGGCTCGACGCGCATCTTATAGTATAGCGCCGAGCCCTTTGTTTCTACGCCTCGAAAAGCTCATCGACAGCGATGGTGTGTTGCGCGTTTGTTACCAGTTCTTCTTCTGGTGATGGTGGCAGATCCTCGGGCGTCTGAGGATTGATAAAGCCGATTGCGAGACGAATCAAACCGATAATGGCGATAATAGCGCCTAGCCCAATCAGAAGCCCTGGCGTAGAGTAGTAGACTCCCCGGCTCAGGTTGACGCCGGCTGCGATAAACACGACTCCCAGGACGAATATAAACAGGCCACTCCACGTATACTTATTGGCCTTGCTCTTGACCGCCCGGTAAAAGACGCGCAGGCGGTGCCTATTGATACCCCGTTCTTGCCCCATCTTGCATTCCTCCCTGCTGGCAGGCTGGTAGACAGCCATGCCCTAAGCAACGAAATTCGCGCGCAAATGACTACGAAGAGGTGCTGCGAGTTTATACTATATAGTATACGCCATAATGCGTAGCCAGGCATACTACGTGAAGATGACACGGAAAACGTAGCTTCTTCATACTCTGAATACGCATTGCGAGCGAATTCCGATACAAAGAGAAGTTCGCCAGTTGTGTACAGTGACCTGCCTGGAGAGGCACTAGATTTTCCGCAGACGAACCTCTTCAACGGCATGCCTGCGCCCCTTACGCAGGATAAGATGCGCACGTTCACGGGTTGGGCGAATGTTTTCACGCAGATTTAAGCCATTGATCTGCTGCCAGATGTCGCGTGCGGTGGCGATGGCTTCCTGCTCAGAGAGGCGTGCGTAGCGGGTGAAGAAGGATGAGGGATCGCGGAAAGCCGTCTCACGCAGGGTGAGGAAGCGCTCAACATACCATTGCTCAACATCGCACTCTTCGGCATCGACATAGATCGAGAAGTCAAAAAAATCCGAGATGAAGAGGCGCTGAGCCGAGCGCCCGGTGGGACGCCTGGCCTGCAAGACATTTAAACCCTCAACAATGAGGATATCAGGCTGGCTAATCGTCTGCACACGGTCGGGAATAATGTCATAAATCAAGTGGGAGTAGATGGGCGCGTTGACCTCTGGCTTGCCTGCCTTCACGTCGAGCATAAATTGCAGTAAGCGGCGCTGATTATAGCTTTGTGGGAAGCCCTTGCGCTGCATCAGGTCACGCTCCAACAGGACACGATTAGGATAGAGAAAACCATCAGTTGTAATCAGGTCAACCCTGGGGCGTGAAGGCCAATCGGAGAGCAGCGCCTGTATGAGACGGGCGGTTGTGCTCTTCCCAACCGCGACACTGCCTGCGATACCGATAATGTAGGGAACCTGGGCGGTATGGTGCCCCAGGAAGGTCGACGTTGCAGTATGTAGCTTTTGTGCGGCTGCCACGTACAGGTTGAGTAGCCGGGAAAGTGGCAGATAGACCTGCTCAACCTCGTTGAGGTCAATGCGGTCATTCAAGCTACGCAGAGCGTTCAGGCGCTCTTCTGAAAGGGTTAGAGGCGTGCTGGCACGCAGGCTGGCCCATGCTTCACGCGAAAATGTGAGAAACCGTGAGTGCTCCTTGGGTGTGATTTTTGATAGATGCATATCGATATAACGGCCTGGGCGAGGGTGCAGAAAGATTGATTCCATTACTCTCAGCAGCATCGGGCTATCACGGCACACTGCTCCAGGCCGCTTCACTCCTTTGTGGTTATAAAAATACTGGCAAACCTGCTCCATTGTACTACACTTTCCTGTTCCGCGGACATTATAAACACCTTTAATTTCAGGGGAGAGAGGACGTCTAAGTGGTGCGTGGTCATGCTGCGGCTTGTGTACAGATGGGGCGATTTCCAACAACCTTCCGACATTTTTGATTGCCTGAACAATGTCTTGTCAGACGATTGGAGCGTAATGAGGTCTATTTAGATAGAGCGACATTTGCTTCAACTGTTTTATACTTTGTCTTCCTTTGTCGTCTATATGCTAAATGTTACAATTGTAAATTTGTAGTTTTACAAAGTATAAATTTTATGGTCATAAAGTGCCTTACACTGCATTCTTTATTTCTACTTGACGTGTATCATACATGCTTGATGCACGCCGTGCATGATTCTGGAGAGAAGCGTGCCTGTTGCAGTGTCGCAAACGGTGGTTAAGGAGAGCTGAAGATATCGCTAGTGCTGAGCCTGGTAAAAAAACATCGGGTTCGTCATCTAGTCATCCAGGCTTTCGTCTAAGAAGGTCACTGAGAACGCGTCTCCCTGAATGACTCTCGTCGCCATAAAGATTTGGCAATACGAGTCATTGCCGACGCCAGTCATGGTTGGACTGGCGAACTGAAAAGTAGAAATTAGCCTACCTGAACCATTTTTCAAGGAAGGGGATAAAGAATGCAGATGCTTACACGTTCTGGGAAAAACTATCGTCTTCTGTGCTGTTACGCAGAAGAGGACCGGCTGATCCAGACCCGGCTTGAAACGTATCTCCTCGATGGCCTCTCGCGCGAGCAGGTGCCCGCTACCTGGCAGGGCTTAAATCTGAGCCCTGGTCGCTACGAGGCGGTTGAGGCCGCGGTCCAGATCACAGAGGCTGACATCATTCTCTTGCTGGTAAGCGAGCACTTCAAGACGCTGAGCCTTGGCAATCCCCGTGAAATACAGCGTATTCTAGAGCGGGAGCAGCGCGGTGATGTCTCTGTCTATCCAATAGTAGTGCGCAAAACGTCCTGGGTGACAACAAGTTTCGGCAATCTCTGTCCCCTGCCCTCTCAGGGAGGCGTGCTCCTCAGGCCCGAGAGCGGCAAGTTCGATTCCGCTGTGCTCGCAACTATCCTCGACGAGTTGCGAGCCGTGATGACGCATCCTCGTGAGGGCGAGACAGACCCCGAACAACCCGTCCCCCATTTCCTGTTTGAAAATGAACGCGCTCAACGCGCACCTTCTGGCTGGGCTACGCCAACCCTTACCAGCGAGCAACTACGCACAACCGATCCCTCGCTCCCCGTAGTGTCTCTTCCACGTGATTCCCTGGTTGAAGAGCGCGTAAGAGGCGATACGCAAGCATCTGCATCGCCAGGTGAGGCAAAACAATTTTTCCAGGAGACGCTTCAGTTAGACCAGTTAAGCAGGGTGGATGAAAGCAAACATGCAATTGAGCAACGCGATGCGCGTTCGCTCTCAGAGAATATTACGCGTATCATTCGCAGCCACATATCCCAGAAGAAGGCCACCGTTGTCGTGATCGTCGTTGTGACGATGGCACTCCTGGCGCTGATGAGTGTGTACGCTTTTCCAATCTCATAGGCGCGCAATGAATCCTAGAATGCCTGGCACCTGTGAAAGATTGAGACAAGAAAAGCGGGCAGGCTGGAGAATACACATCCTCCAGCCTGCCCGCTTTCGCTCTTTGGGGTGTTAGGCCGTAACCTCCGCGCGGTATGACTCGGGAGCGGCATTAATTGAGCCGGTCTCGACCATAATCTCGCGCAGTTGTTTGGCGTCAATTGTCTCATAGAGGCGGAGTGATTTGGCGATGCGGTCAAGCGCCTCTTTGTTCTCACGCAGCAGTGTGACGGCCTGGTTATGTGCCCAGTTCACGATCCGCGTAACCTCCTCGTCGATGATGGTGGCTGTACGCTCGCTATACTCGCGAGAGTTACTCGCCAGGGCCGTGCCCGAGAAGGGATCTTCGCGCTCGCTGTAAGAGATCTGGCCCAGGCGCTCGCTCATGCCCCAGCGTGTGATCATCTGGCGCGCGATAGCTGTCACCCGTTGCAGATCGTTCTCCGCGCCTGTGGTGATGCGACCAATTGCGACCTCTTCGGCTGCGCGTCCACCCAGCGCGGTTACTAACTGTGCCTCCAGGATATCCTTCGAGTAGTTATAGCGGTCGTCAAGCGGCGTATACTGGGTAACGCCCAGGGCCTGGCCGCGAGGCACAATCGTTACCTTCGTGACGGGATCGACGCCCTCGGTCAGAATACCCGTGAGCGCGTGCCCACCCTCGTGGTAGGCAACCACGTTCAGATCGGATTCACTCAAGATCAGCGGGCGTTCAGCGCCGAGCAGGATCTTGTCGAGGGCCTCCTCAAAGCAGCGCTGAGTCACGGCATCCAGGTTGCGGCGAGCCGCCAGCAGAGCCGCCTCGTTCACCAGGTTCGCCAGGTCGGCACCCACCATGCCAGGTGTGGCGCGTGCGATGGTAATCATGTCCACATCGGAAGCCAGGGGAACGTCACGTGAGTGTATCTTCAGGATCGCCAGGCGACCATTCCAGTCGGGGCGGTCAACCGTCACGCGGCGGTCGAAGCGTCCAGGGCGCAGGAGCGCTTTATCCAGGCCATCAGGGCGGTTGGTCGCCGCGATCACGACCACGGCCTGGTGAGTATCAAAGCCATCCATCTCGACCAGCAACTGGTTCAGGGTCTGCTCACGCTCGTCGTTGCTGTTGATGCTAGAGCCACGCTGGCGACCAACGGCGTCGATTTCGTCGATAAAGATGATGCTTGGGGACGCCTTCTTGGCCTGTTCAAACAGGTCGCGTACGCGACTGGCACCAACACCCACCAGTACCTCGACGAACTCGGAACCACTCATCGAGAAGAAGGGGACGCTGGCCTCACCGGCGACCGCACGCG
This sequence comes from Ktedonobacter sp. SOSP1-85, assembly GCF_016587415.1. Taxonomy (GTDB): domain Bacteria; phylum Chloroflexota; class Ktedonobacteria; order Ktedonobacterales; family Ktedonobacteraceae; genus Ktedonobacter. The sequence continues at coordinate 3,410,678 of NZ_BNJI01000001.1, forward strand.
CCAGCAGGGTCTTACCAGTTCCTGGAGGGCCTACCAGCAGGACGCCGCGAGGAATCTTACCACCCAGGCGCTGGAATTTCTGAGGTGTGCGCAGGAACTCGACCACCTCAACCAGGTCATTCTTGGCCTCATCTACGCCCGCGACATCCCCAAAGGTAGTGCTGGGGCGATCCTCCAGCACCATCTTCGCCCGGCTCTTGCCGAAGCTAAAGATATTCTGCTGGCTCTGATTGGCCCGGCGCAGGATGAAGAAGAAGACGACAATCAAACCAATCCAGGGACCGACGTTGAGCAGGAAGGTCCAGAAGAGGTTATTATCGCTATTGGGCTTCGACGAGAACGTGACATTATGTTGTATCAGCAGTTGTGTCAGTTGCGGGTCTCCATTGGGGAGCTGGGTAAAGTGAAATTCCTGGCCGGTCTTGCTCTGCCCATTGGCATCAACAATCGTGATCGCGTTTTTGAATTTGCCAAAGGCGTCCTGTCCCTGGAAGATTACAGAACTAACGTTATCATTCTGTACCTGCTGGTAGAACTTACTGTAGGGGACCTCAATCGCATTGGCGCTGGCGCCGCCGGAACCGGAGACGAAGAACTGGAAGAAATACCAGACTCCCAGCAAGAGGACAACGAGCAAAACGACGCGAATCAAGAGCGAGGAACCGCCATCGCGGGGGCCTCCTGGAGTATTCCCATTACTACCGTTATCCGGCTGAGGGTTGCCAGGAGTGCGTTGATCATTTGAGTTATTGTTCTGGTACATATATATAGCCTGAGCGTCCATATGTTCAGACCTGCTTTCTTTGTCTGACGACATGTCTTTGATAGGATGAAGCCGGATGCTTCCTACGTCTTCAAAAGAAGACGCCTGAAAGAGTAATTGTATGTAAAACGATACGTGGCAAAATTTCGTATCGTGTGTGCAAGAAAGTAACCTCTTACTTTGTGATACGTCGTGAGTAAGGAAAGGTTACACCGCAGAGTTTGGCAGTCCTGCCCCCTGCCATCTCTAAGCCATCTCTAAGAATTACCTGCCTCTCGAAAACCTGAGCGCGGAGCGCTAGCCACGAGAGTGGCGCTGGTTTTCGTCTAAGAATCGTCTTAAGAATATAGAGCAATCTGGTGATGTGCATATTGTATTCCCTAAGAGCTTGCCTGTCCATAACATTTTGGGCTATAATAGTCCAGTGCAATTGAGTTCCTTATCGGCAAGCATCATGATGGCCTACACAAACAAGAAAATCTAGATACTTGACAGGAAACAAAGATTGTAGTATTATGTAAACACCGACGCGGGGTGGAGCAGTGGTTAGCTCGTTGGGCTCATAACCCAAAGGTCGGAGGTTCGAGTCCTCCCCCCGCTACCAGGTCGCAAGACCTTAATAAATTGACGCGGGATAGAGCAGTGGTTAGCTCGTCGGGCTCATAACCCGGAGGTCGCAGGTTCAAATCCTGCTCCCGCTACCAAAGAAAGTTCACTGCACACGTGCAGTGAACTTTCGTAAATCGTCCAATACGCCCGCTTGACAGCATATGGTAATATGATGGACGAAACATATGGCGGCTTAGCTCAGGTGGTAGAGCAAGGGACTCATAAGCCCTGTGTCACTGGTTCGAGTCCAGTAGCCGCTACTCAGTTGCCCTCGGCTAGCTCTTAGAGCAGGTCGAGGGCGTTTTTAATTTTTTGGCAATTCTACTACATCAGCGGGGGTGCACCAGGGATATCTTCATCATGCCCCAGTAGCTATCCTAAAGAGCATAGGGGACATGACTCCAGTGGTGAGAAGTGCGTCTTTCCCTTCTGTTCCATCCTTGTCCTTCAACTTGAAGTTAAGCAGACTACTGATATCCTGCTCCTTATTGCTGATATTTTTGACCGTGACATTGATGATCAGGAACGCGTTTCCGGCGTCGGGTTTAGTATAGTCATCTCCATCTGAAGTTTTTGCACTGTTAACGACCACCTCCCATGTATCACCCACTTTGACGGTTTCGCCAGCTTTAAAGTGTTTGACTTGCTGTGAGGTTTGTGAGGTAGTGCTGCTGGAGGTTGAGGTGCCGGTGTTATCGGAACTGCCACCACAGGCCAACAATGCACCCAGGATAACGAAGAGACCGGCGAGGAATACGAGTGTCTTTTGCTATCTAGCGTTTCCATTTCACAAGAGATTGACCATTCCATGGGGATAACATTATGTATCAAAGCGAAATGTCGTTTTTCAACTTTTGTGGATAAATATGTGGATAAGTTGTGGATAAGTTTTTTAACTAATCTATTGGGAATGGCGTATTCTCGCGCTTCACGCGCGATTTTCGCCACGCATACTCACCCCATGCCAACGCATATGCCAGCGTCAGCCCTACCAGGTCTGTTGCCAGGTCGCGCCAGTCGTCCCGGGCCAGCCACCTGTGCTTAAAAAGGAGTTGTGCTGCTTCCTGGATTACTCCTACAAGAAGCAAGCAGAAATAGAAGAATGGCTTTTTGCGCAGTTTAGGGAATACATATATTGTGCCTAGCCCTAACAAAAGAAAGAGGCTTATGTGTCCTATCACGTGCTCAGTGTCGTTAGCAAAGATCGTAAAGAGCACATGCCCAAAGGTGGCCCATTTCAAACCCAGCCATTCTTCGGGAAAGATGATCCAGGCGACCAGGAGTAATAACGGCCATAGACGTGTCAACCTCTGGATATGTTCTCTCTGCATTTCTCACCTTTCTCTATCTTAAGATCTTATTCCGAAACCCAACGTCACTCTCATGACTAGCGCTTCGCGCTCAGGATTTCGGATAAGAAGTAAGTAAATTTAGCATCTTTTGATAGAGCTTACACATTTATTTCAGGTGCATCAAGGACGCGCGAACACTTCACGCGGCACTTGAGACAATGAAGGTGTGGGAAATGATAGATGAGCGAAGTAGTGGCAATGGGATTCGAACCCATAACCCCCGTCTTATAAGGACGATGCTCTCACCATTGAGCTATGCCACCAGGAAGCGCAGAAACTGAATATATCGCTATGTTATATTCAGCCGCAAAGCTAATAGTATGTATTTTTTCGATGTGTTGAGTGAAATGGTGCTTTGTTACTGCTTTTATTAATTGACAAATTAACATTACTTTTGCGCTTTGTCAAGGTTATTTTCGAATTTTATTGGTTAAAGGAAATACAAAAATCTCTAATGGGTGGAAGGGGATAAAAAAGTAGAGAGTAGCCGCGTACGCCTGTAGCGGCTATACTGTGCTATATGGGGCGATGAATAAAGAGAGGTTGTATCTTCATGGATGAGAAGAAGGAAACATCGAGGGTCGAAGCCTTTAGCGATGGCGTGTTTGCTATCGCTATTACATTGCTAATTTTGGATGTAACGTCTGCGTTTAGTGACGCATCAAAGCTTGAGCTCTTTGGCTTGCTTCAGCAGCAATGGACGGTGCTGCTGGCCTTTTTGCTGAGTTTCGCTACCATCGGTATTATGTGGCTAAATCACCATAGACTATTTACGCTGATCGTGCGTGCCGATCATACCTTGCTGGTGCTCAATATCCTCTTGCTGCTGGCCGCGACCGTGGTACCCTTCCCCACGGCTTTACTGGGCCGATATGGCGCGGATATGGTGAATGGCGTGGATGTGAAGAATAATGGAGCCAACTTTTGGCTGGCGACGATTTTGTATAATGGTGTATTTCTCTTTGTGGCGGTTGTCTATAACTTCCTCTGGCGTTATGCGACGCATAAGCGACGCTTGCTGAGCAGGGATGTGGATATGGAGGCAGTCAGGCGTATTAATCGACAATATCTGTTGGGGCCGCTCTTTTATGCCATTGCCTTCGCTCTGACTTTCTTGAGTCCCTGGCTTAGCCCTGACACTTACACACAAGTTTTGGCGTGCTGAAAAGAAAAGCGTGAAAAAGCCAAGGAGGAAGGCTCATGGAACAAGAACCTTTGCAGCATGCCGACGAATGGGCCGCCCAGACCTTCGGAGCAGCAGAATTGGGGGATCCACGACGCACAGATCGTTTGCTCAAGGTCTCCAGCGCGTTGGCAACAACCCCATCGGGTTCCTTGCCTCATGCGTTGCAGACCTGGGGCGAAACGCAGGGGGCCTATCGCCTGCTGAATCTGGACGCCATCACCTATCAGGATATCCTGGCTCCCCACTGGAGCCAGGTCTACGGCGAGGCAACCCAACACTTTTGCACCCTGCTGCTGGCAGACACGACCGAGTTTGACTTTTCGACCCATCATGCACTCAAAGGACGAGGGCCGATGGGCAACAGCAAAAAAGATATTGGCTTCAGTTTACACACCGTGCTTGCAATGAATCCGCACAACCAGCAGATCTTAGGATGTATGACGCTCTCACCCTTCATTCGTCAGCTTGCTCCCGTTGGGGAAACCAAGGCGGAGCGCAAAAAGAGAGAGCGAGAATCCCACGTCTGGGAAGAGAGCGTGCGGCAGATCGGGCGAGTGCCTGAGCATCATCAATGGGTCTATGTAAGCGATAGCGGCAGCGATGTCTACACGTTTTGGCAGACGTGTGAGGATCTAGAGTATGATTTTGTGTTGCGAGTGGCCCAGGATCGTAACGTGGAGATTTCCCAAGGGGATGCGCAAGCAAGGCTCGACGAAGGGCATCTCAAGGCCCTGGCTCGTGCCCTCCCTGGCGTAGATGCCCATCTGGTGCACATTCCTGCCCAGCATGCTCAGCCCAAGCGAGAAGCACTCTTACAGATGAATTTTCAAAAGGTGCGAGTCCAGCCACCTGTGAACGGAGCCTGTTTGCGCAAAACGGAGATTGTCGCCTGGGTCGTCCGGGTTTGGGAACCGTCCCCACCCGAAGGGCAAGAACCGTTAGAATGGATCGTGTTGACCACGCTGCCGATCACTTGCCCAAGCGAGGCATGGGAGGTGGTGCAATGGTATGGCTGGCGTTGGCTACTGGAGGACTTCCACAAGGCACTCAAAACTGGCTGTCGGATGGAGCAGCACAATCTGCAAAGCATGCAGGCCCAATGGAACCTGTTAGCCATCCTCACTCCCATTGCCTTGCGCCTGTTGCTGATACGACAAGCGGCACAGCAAGCCACCGAGATCCCTGCGGGGAATGTGGTTTCTCAAGAGGCTATCCAGGCCGTGATCTTGTTGGATCACCGTCACCGCAACATTGTGACGGCCGAGCACTTGTGGCGCGCGATTGCCCGTCTGGGAGGTTACCTCGACCGGAAGAGTGATGGACCACCAGGATGGCAGACCTTATGGAAAGGATGGATGCGGGTCATGGACGTCTTGGAGGGCGTTCATCTCGCCGCTCGTCTCCATCCTTCATGATTTGTGTGTAAGTGTCAGGGCTTAGCCTGGCGGTGAATATCTTACTAGCGATCTTCTTTCTACTGCCAGGGATCGCCCTTTCGACAAGCCAGAAGCCAGAATAAACGATAGTGGAGGGTGTGGTCAGCCCATGACCTGACCACACCCTCCACTATCGTTTATTCTTATTGTACGCTGGCGACGGTGTAGCCTGCATCGTCGAGGGAGGCCTCGATCTTCTCCATGGAGACCTGCTCAGGCTGGTAGCCAAAGGAGACGGTTTTCGTGGGGAGGCTGACGTTGACGTCTTCGACGCCATCCAGTCCGGTGAGGGCCTTGTTGATGGCATTGACGCAATGCTCGCAGCTCATGTCTGGCACAGAAAGCGTAATTTCCTTCATGCTGTTCTCCTCTATCTTTAATGCGGAATAAGATGGATTTATTTATTGCCGGCGACGTTGTAGAGTTGGAGCAGCTCATCAATAACCGCCTCTTCACGTCCCTCCTTGATGCCCTCCACAACGCATGATTCCAGGTGTCCGCTGAGAATTAATTGCTCAAGCTTCTCAATGGCCTTGCGGACAGCATGTGTCTGACGCAGCACATCGACACAGTATTTGTCTTCTTCGACCATCTTGCGAATACCCGCGACATGACCTTCAATGTAATTGAGTCGCTTCAGGACATCTTGCTTTTCGGCTTTCATTCCTCTTCTCCTGCTTCTTCATCTCAGCAACACGACTGGTCACCTTAGCCGCCGGCCTGCTTGATCTGTTTTGCCTATACCCCATACCGGGGGGACGGGGTATATTATAGCATGTGTTGTCGATGTCTACAAGTTAGGTCGGTAAAATTTTTGGTAGGGACCAGCTTCAGCGCGTCCGAATGCCATTTATGGCAGTGCGGCGCTAGCCTTTTATTGCCGGTGAAAAGCGACCTTATACATGACATGACACATGGATGCACTTCAGGCTCCGCCCACAGGCGATTAATCGCCTTCGGACGCGCTGAAGCTGGTCCCTACCGAGTGGGGAGCGTCTCCTCCAGTTTGTATTGAATGCGTGAAAACATGAATTGTACCCTCCGGGTGAGGGTTGACTTCTCTCCTTTTGTGGGGTATAGTGTCTGCTATACCCCTACCGGGGGGGTACGGATAGTAATCTATACCCTGACAGTAATTCGTATGCTATATGTAGGGGCGGAGCTTGCTCAGCCTCCGAGCGCAGTGATCTCTCCGCGCCGGGATATCGGCCTAGGGGCCTCGGAGTCCATGCAAGCATGGACCCTATGATATTATAAATTTGATGTGATTTGATTCGTTTGTCAGAACGAGGTTCGTTCTTATGAATATGAAAATGCAGACGCCGCCTGAGAACCCCTCTCAGGCGACATATATACCCGAGCAGCTCTCCTTCGCGGTGGAGGGAATGACCTGTACCTCTTGCGCGATACGTATAGAGAAGGGCTTGAAGAAGTTGCCAGGGGTGCATACGGCCAATGTGAATCTGGCGTCTGAGCAGGCAACGGTGGTCTATGATCCCACGCAGGCGCAGCCGGAGCAGATGGTGCAAAAGGTAGATGCCCTGGGCTATAAGGCCATTCCTCGCGCCGATGTGGTGGTTCGTCCAGCAGACGAGGAGGAGCAAGAGGAGGAGGGCGAGGCCCTCGATCCCCTGCAGCTCATTGTCCAGCGCCAGGAGGAGCAGAGCGCGCGCCACCGCGCCGAGCTTGAGCGCAAACGCAGCCTGCTCATTGTGGGCGTTATCCTGAGCGCTATTGTGGTCTTCTTCAACATGTTCTTTATGGGTGCTAGCATGCCCGGCATGGGCAATATGAATACCATGCTGCTGGCGTTTACCGCGCCAGTCTGGGGCCTGGTTGGCTGGGAGTTCCACCGCAACGCGCTGAAGAATCTACGCCATCTGAGCGCCACGATGGATACCCTGATCTCCTTTGGCTCGACGGCAGCCTTTGCTCTCAGTATCGCAATCACCTTTAATCCCTCGCTGGGAACTATGACCTTTTACGATACGACCGCGTTGATCATTACTCTGATCTACCTGGGTAAATATCTGGAGGCACGTGCGCGCCTACGCACAAATGATGCTCTGAAGAAGCTGATTGGCTTACAGGCTCACGTGGCCCACGTTGTGCGCAAGGGCCAGGAGATGGATATTCCCGTGGCGCGGGTCCGCGTGGGCGATATCCTGCGCGTGCGCCCTGGTGAGAAGATCCCCGTGGATGGCGAGGTTTTGGGGGGCCAATCCTCTGTCGATGAGTCGATGCTGACCGGCGAGAGCCTGCCTGTCGAGAAGGCTGAGGGCGACACGGTCATTGGCGCAACCCTTAACCAGCAGGGTCTGTTGCAGGTCCGGGCGACCAGGGTGGGCGCCGATACCATGCTGGCCCAGATCGTACGTATGGTAGAGCAGGCCCAGGGGTCAAAGGCACCGATCCAGCGCCTGGCCGATACTGTCTCGGGTATCTTTGTTCCAGCGGTGCTCGTAGTTGGCCTGCTCACCTTCGTTGGCTGGTTGATCTATGGCAACCTCTTCTCTCTGCCCCCCATGATGATGCCGATGTATATGGGCGGCCACCTGATGAACATGCTCATGCATATGGACCCTACAGTCAACGCCCTGGTAACGGCGATCACGGTCATCGTGGTGGCTTGCCCCTGTGCGCTGGGTCTGGCGACCCCGACGGCGATTATGGTTGGAACGGGCAAGGGTGCCGAGCAGGGTATTCTCATCCGAGGCGGTGAGAGCCTGGAGCGCATTCAGGCCATCGGGGCCGTCATGCTCGACAAGACTGGTACCGTTACGCGAGGCAAGCCTGAATTGACGGATGTATTAGTTTTGGATGAGACTCTGGACGAGGAGACGCTGCTACGGCTGGTCGCGCAGTCCGAGCAAGGGTCAGAGCATCAACTGGCGGCGGCCATCGTCGAGGGCGCGAAGGCGCGAGGTCTCGCCCTGGTACACTATCCCACGCGCTTCGTCGCGCTTCCAGGACGGGGCGTCGAGGCCCTGGTTGAGGGGCGTGAGTTGCTAATTGGGAATCGGCGCCTTATTCAGGAGCGTGGAATCGCCTTTGACGCGCTACTGTCACAACTTGAATCTCTGGAGCAGGCGGGCAAGACAGCAATGCTGATCAGTGTGGATGGCAATCTGGCGGGTCTGGTCGCCGTCGCGGATACGGTCAAGGAGAGTTCGGCTGCGGCCATTTCAGACCTGAAGCAGCGCGGCCTGGCGGTCTGGATGATTACTGGTGATAACGAACGCACGGCCCGGGCCATTGCCGAGCAGGTGGGCATCGATGCCGAGCATGTACTGGCCGATGTTCTGCCCGAGGAGAAGGCCAGGCAGGTCAAGAGCCTGCAAGACCTGGGCATGGTCGTGGCCTTTGTGGGTGATGGCATTAATGACGCGCCTGCACTGGTGCAGGCCGATGCCGGCATCGCCATGGGGACCGGAACCGATATCGCTATGGAGGCGGCGGATATTACTCTCGTGAAGGGCAATCTACAAAGCGTGGTGAGCGCGCTGGAGCTTTCGCGGGCCACAATGCGTACAATTAAGCAGAACCTCTTCTGGGCCTTCGCCTACAATGTGCTCTTGATTCCTACGGCCATTCTCTCGCCGCTGATCCCCTTCCTACAGACCCAGGCCCCTATCTTTGCCGCCGGAGCAATGGCGCTCTCTTCTGTCACAGTAGTGACAAACTCTCTGCGCTTGCGCGGCTTCCGTGTTAAATAATGGGTAGGGTTTCACCTTACCCGGGCGAGCGCCGCAGGCGCTCGCCCCGTAGACATAAGATGTACCACTAGATTATGTTATAATCTGGCGGTACATTTGTATTTCTTTTCCGCTTTTGCCCCGCTGAGCAAGAAAAGCAAATTGGGAGAGTTTGATCGTCTGTGCCGTTTGTTGGGAAGGCTGGCTGACCTGCAATGCTCATTACGCGTATTGAGTTAGAGAATATCAAGAGCTACCGTCATTTTAGCGTAGATTTTCGCCGTGGGACGACGGCCATTAGTGGCGAAAACGGGGCCGGCAAGACCACTCTGGTTGAGGCTATTGGTTTCGCCCTTTTTGATTCCCTTCCCTACAGCCAGGCGCGTTTCGTGCGCGAGGGCGAGAAGTGGGGCCGGGTACTTGTCCATCTGCTGGGCGGAGATGAGCGTCCGTATGTCGTGGAGCGTCGCTGTGGCTCCGGCTCGCGCTGGCTGATTCACGATGAAGAGGCCAATATGCGCATCGAGCAGGGCGCCGATGTACTGGATAAACTACATGAGCTCTTCGGCATTGATCGCGAACGTCCGCTCGATTCGCTCTTCCGCGATGCCCTGGGCGTCCCCCAGGGAACCTTTACCTCCATCTTTCTTGAGGCAGCGAGTAAGCGCAAGCAGACCTTTGATGCGCTGCTCCAGATTGAAGATTACAAGGCCGCCGCCGAGTATCTGTTGGATTCGCAGAAAGATTACCGCGAACAGATGCAGCAGCGTCAGAGCCGCATCGATCAGCTTGAGTATGAGACGCGCGAGCTTGAGCAGTGGCGTGAGCAGTTGAAGCAGTCTCGCCAGGAGGACGCGCAGCAGAAGGTGCGTAATGCCGAGCTTACAACAACATTGGCACAACTGGAGAAGCGCGAGCAGGAGCTGAATGCGCAATATAACCAGCTCCAGGATCTACGCCGCTCTTCCGAGGCGCGTGCCAGCCAGTATGATTCTGCCCGTAGCATCCTGGCAAACTATCAGCAAGCTCTGGCCCAGGCCCAGGCCGCCGAACAGATCGCCCGCGAGACAGAGAAGGGTTATCAGCAGTATCTCCAGGCTGAGAGAGCGCTTGAGCAACTGCGCCAGCAGGAGCAGCAGCGCAATCGCTTGCTCAAGGAGCAGGCACGTCTGGGTAATAAACACGCTTCGATTGAGATGAAGGCGAAGGGGCTGCATGCGCGTTTGCAGGAGGTAGAGCAGGCATGCCTGCGTATCGAGGCGCTCCAGCCAGATGTACAGCGCCAGCAAGAGTTGGAGGAGCGACGCGATGAGCTACTTCAGAACGTCAAGCTCTATAAGTCCATCTGCGAAGAGGGGAAGAACCAGCGTGAACGCCTGGAGAGCACGAAGAAGACTGGCGGTGTGCTGGAGCAACGTATCGCGGCGATTGAACCATTGGTAGAGCTGGCGCAACGCCTGCCAGAGCTTGACCTGGCGCGCTCGCGCTTGCAAGTACAGAGCGTCGAGCGCAAGAACAAGTTCCAGCAACTAAATGAGAAGCGGCGCGCCTTGCATGAGCGACGCGATCAGCATGCGCCCCTGCTCACCAAACTCCAAAAGGCCGAGCGCAATGTCCAGCTTATCGACGAGAATCGTGCTGAAGCGGAAGAGATGCCTGCGCTTCAGGAGCGCTTGAACGAAATCAACGCCCGCCTTCATCGCCTGGATGGCAACATCGAGGCCTATAGTGATTCCCTCAAGCAGTCGGCGGGCGGACAGTGCCCCCTCTTGCGCGAACCCTGCCTCAATATCAAGAATCGGGGTATGGTCAGCCTGGAATCCTATTTCGAGAACCTGCTCGTCGAGGAGCGTGCACAGCGGCAGCAGGTCCTCACTGAGCGCAAGGACGTTGAGACTCGCATCGAGCAGATCAAAAAATATGCCGATGCTCTGGGCAAATATAGCCTCTATGTCGAGAAGCGCGATGATCTCAAGCGGCAGATGCAGCAGCTAGAGAGGGAAATGGAGCAGCTTGAGGAGGCATGTGCTGAACTAGAAGTCCAGCTTGAGATGCTCAAAGAGCATGATAGTCGGGTGCGTGAAAACGAAGAACAGTATAAAGAGAGTAAACTGGCAAGCGAGAAGGTCGCCACCCTGCCAGGGCTGCGCGATCAGCTCCAGCAAAACGAGCAGCTCATCACGCAGTACGAGGCCGATATCCAGACGATGCGCGAACGCGCCAACCAGTTGCGCGATAGTGAGCCGCGTCTACAGCAGGTCAACGAGCAATTGATTACCCTCAACGATCCACGCGCGCAACTGCGTGAGCAGCGAAACATCGTCGCCCAGGCTGCCCAGTTTCAGAAGGAAGTGGCCGAGGCGGAGCAGGAGCTTGCGGAACTAAACACCCAACTCGCCGCCCTGTATGAACAGCTCGCGGCCTACTATGAGCTTGATGAGAGCATCAAGGGACAGGAGGAGCTACGCCAGCGCTCCCAGGGTGCGCATCAGAACTACCTCAAGCACATCGAGCAGGCGCGAACCTTGCCTGAGCGCGAGCGTGTCTGCCGCCAGCAGGAGCAGGAGACCGAGCAGGCCCACCAGCATATGCGCGAGGCCGAGCAGGCATACATGCAGGCCCGAGCCACCTTCAATGAGCAGGAGCTTGACGAGGTGCGCCGACAACGACGCGACCTGCACGGCGAGATTAGCAGCCTTGCGGAGAAGATGCAGCAGATCCAACGTGCCATCAACGAGTCTGAGCAGCGTATCCAGAACGCTGAGCAGCAGTTGCACGAGCTGGAGGAGGTGCGTCAGGAGTACCGCGAGCTGGAAGACCTGCACACCATGATGGAATACTTCCGCAAGGTGATCAAGGAGGCCGCGCCCTACGTTCTCAAGGCCATGCTCAACGATATCTCGGCCGAGGCAAATCGTATCTTCGGCGAGATCATGGGTGACCGCAGCGCCCAGCTCTCCTGGCAGAACGATTACGAGGTGGTGCTACGCCGTCAGGGCGTTTCTCGTACCTTCGCACAGTTGAGCGGTGGCGAGCAGATGAGCGCCGCCCTTGCTGTGCGCCTGGCCCTGCTCAAGAAGCTCTCGACACTCAATCTCGCGTTCTTCGATGAGCCAACGCAGAACATGGACGAGCTACGCCGCATGAACCTTGCCGAGCAGATCCGCCGTGTCCGTGGCTTTGAGCAGCTGATCGTTATCAGCCACGACGATACATTTGAGCAGGGGCTGGATAGCCTGATTCGCCTGCGCAAGGCCAGCGGCGAGACCCAGCTCCAACAGGAGGGACTCTCTGAGTCATCCTTTAGCGACGAAGCGCTCTACCCCAATGGGTCCAATGAGCCTTCCATGGAGCATGTGTAGAGCGATATCCTCTGCTCCGGTAGGAACCCGGTTTACCGCGTCCAAATGCCATTCATGGCAATGTGGCGCAGCCGAAGCCTTCTGTGGGCAAATAAGTGACTTGTTGCGCAATATCATGCAATGGAACAATGTGGGCTGCGCCGACAGGTGATTCATCGCCTTTGGACGCGGTAAACCAGGTCCCTACCAAGAGGAGGGCATTTCCCACTTTAAACAAAAAAGGAGTTTGCTCATGCTGCACAAAGGCAAGCTGCTCGCTGCCCTGAACTTGAAGCGCGGTCAGTTCTCGCTCTATGACGGCAGCTTTGGCGACCAGCTCAAGTCTTATCGCCATGTGCTGGAGAACCTCTATCATCGCTATCCCTCCAGCGCTGCGCTGGAGCAGATTCTGCCGCCCGCCGAGCCGGGGATGCCCTCTGCTGGTGCTCGCCCAACCATCGAGTTTGACCACTGGCTGGCTGAGGCCGCTTTGCGTGAATATCGCGCGCCCCACTATCCCTTTGGTCAGGCCTTTGCCAATCATGAACAGGCCAATCAGTGGGCCGAGTGTATCGAGGGCGTCACCACGATTGCTGTGGATGGCAGCCAGTTGCTTCCCTGGCGCGATGCCTCGATTCCAGTCGCGCTGGTCCAGGTGGGCTTTTTTGTCAATCCGCACGGGCACAACCGTCCCTACACGAAGGATGTACGCCTTGAAGTGTTAGCCCCGGATGAGATCATGGAGGATGCGCGCAAAGAAGGGGATGACCCCGATAGCTATCCCTACTCCGATATGCAGGTGACGTTGCGCCGCTATCTGCTGGAGATTGAGACGCTTTGTAATCTGATGGAACAGCAGGCGCGTAACCGTCGCGTCGATGATCCTGCGCATAGCCCCGTGGTCTTCTTCGATGGCTCGCTGGTGGTCTCGTTCGCCTTGACCATGCTTCCGCAGTATCGCCAGAAATATGTTGATTCGGCGGTAATGCTCCTAAAGCTCTCCGAGGACTTGCGCGTTCCTTTGATTGGGTATATCGATACCAGCTATGCCCGCGATATGATTACCATGCTGCGCCGTGTGGATGGGGCCGACCGCCAACCTATTCTGCGGGATACCAAGAAGATCCACGACGCCCTGCTCTGGCAGGGACATATGAACTGGGGTGATCGCACGCCTGCCATGTTGTGTGCGCGTAACGATATCCTCGATAGCTATGGGCCCTATCGCGACCGCGTCGCCTTCTCGTACCTGCAAACCTCCTCTACGCGCCCGCCTGCTCGCCTGGAGTTCCCGCGTTGGATGCTTGATGACGGACTTGTAGAGCCAGTGATAGATGTAGTACGTGCCGAGATTATTATTGGCAAGGGCTATCCCTATGCGATTGAAACCGCCGACCAGGTCTCAGTCATTCGCTCGGTTGACCGTGATATCTTCTACAACCAGTTTCAAGATTTTATCCAGCATCAGGGCATGAAGTTCACCTACTCACAGAAGTCTATGAGCAAAGGACGCCGCCGCTATCCTTAATTCACCCCTCTTTGAGGGAAGGTTCTTCCTCGCTCATGTGTTATACTAAGTTACAATAGAGAAAAGATTCATAAACTAGCGTCAGGTGTGTGCTGTGGGTTGGCAGCCGAAGGCTGCCAACCCACAGCACACACCCACTATCTACAGCGAGCGCCGCAGGCGCGAGAAGTGAGAAACAGAACCTAACACATATGTCTCGTTCAACAACACACACTTTCACTTGCCCCTGTGGCGAAGTGTTTTCCAGCTCAATATACGAGTATGTCAACGTCGCTAAAGATGCCGGTCTCCGCTATACCGTGCTCGCGGGCCTGCTCAACGTCTCCGTCTGCCCCAATTGTGGACTGAAAGCGGCTATCTCGACGCCTTTCATATATTCAGACCCGGCTCACAATTTGTTGGCCTATGTCCATCCACGTGGCGATGCTCCTCAGGAGGCGCGGCTGCTCATCTTAGAGAATCTGCGCTCGGCCTATGAGAACGTCGAGGCGCTGCTCATGGCTCGTGATAGAGCCGATGGGACTGGCGATCATATCGCGACGCTCTCCCCTCGCCAGGCCCAGGACCTGCCCCCATTGCAGGTGGTCTTCGGCCTGGATCAGCTCTCAGAACTTATCAGTGGAGTACTCGCGCCGGAAGAGCGCCTGGGTAAGCTCGCACTGAGCACTCAGAGCCGGAACGATGCGGAGCGCGGCCAGTTTTACAGTATCGCGCGCAAGCTTGCCAGCGAGATGGACTGTAGCGTGGAGGTGGAGAGCCTCCCCGACGAATACGTTGTCTGGCTCTATGGCTCACGGCGTCAGATCGGTGCCCTTATGCGCGAACTCGCCCCTGGAGGGTAATCATAAAAACATAATTGATGGTGTGGATGACGAGGCAAAGCCTCGTCATCCACACCATCAATTATGTTTTTACAGGATAGAGTAGGATAAATACCATGATTACCATTGGTGTACTGACGATCAGCGATGGTGCCTCGCATGGGCAGCGGGAGGATCTGAGCGGGGCGCGAATCCGTTCCCTGGTGACGCAGCTCCCAGAGGCGCTTATTCAAGCGGGCGCAATCGTGCCAGATGAGCGTGACCAGATTTCAGCCCTGTTGCGCGAGTGGTCCGATGAGAAACGCCTGAACCTTATCTTGACGACCGGCGGGACTGGCCTGGCGCCACGCGACGTCACCCCCGAGGCCACACTTGATGTTATCGAGCGCGAGGCTCCCGGCATCGCTGAAGCCATGCGCTTCAACAGCCTGCAATATACGCCCATGGCGATGCTCTCCCGAGGCGTGGCAGGCGTGCGTGGCAACTCGCTCATCATCAACCTTCCAGGCAGCCCCAAGGCCGTCAAAGAATGCCTGGAATATATCCTGCCTGTCCTGCCCCATGCCATCAACCTGCTTGTAGAAGGCCCAAAGGAACATTAAAGGTTGTGGGTGGGCTACGGATTGGCAGCCTTCGGCTGCCAATCCGTAGCCCACCCACAATGATAAATGGAGGCCATATGCATACATTGCTCGATGCTCACAGCGATAATATCTTTGCTGTGGCCTGGTCTCCTACAGGTGAATTCCTGGCCTCCGCTGGCCGTGACAGCAAGGTGCATCTCTGGCATTTCACCTCGGGACGGCTCCAATATACCTATCATGAACCCTCGACCACCTGTTTCCTCTCCCTGGCCTGGTCGCCGGATGGGCGCTACCTCGCGGCTGGCTCGACCACTGGCCCGGTTTTTCTCTGGGATGTGGCGACAGGATCCGACAAACCCCAGCTAATCTATCGTGGACATCGGCGCTTTGCGCGCTGCCTGGCCTGGTCGCCAGATGGGCGTTACCTGGCCTCTGGTGGTGACTTTGGGGATAATACTGTGCAGGTCTGGTCAGCCACGTCGGGGAAGCTACTCACAACGTATACCGCTCAATATCGCATTTTCTCGCTTGGCTGGTCGCAAGATGGAGTCTATCTGGCCTCGGCCAGCTTTGATGGCAGTGTGCATGTCTGGTCGACACAGGATGGAGTGCCCGTGTTCATCTATCGCGGCCATAGTGGCCCAGTCTATGCGCTTGACTGGTCACCTGTTCATGGCTACCTGGCCTCGGCTGGGGAGGATGCGGAGGTGCATATCTGGAGCGTGCCAGGGATTGGCCATCAGCCTGCTCTGGCCCCGGCAATCATTGAGCCGCGTGTCTTGCCCATGCATACGCGTCCCATTAAAACGCTGGCTTGGTCGCCAGGCGGCGAGCGACTTGCTAGCGCGGGCGAGGACAAGCTGGTGAATGTCTATGAGCCGTTCGCGACCGAACCAGGAGCGACGCTGCATACCTTTACCGAGCATCGCGCCTGGATAAGAGCCCTGGCCTGGTCGCCCGACGGCACATGCCTGGCCTCGGCCAGCGCCTCTGATATTTACCTGACCCAATGCCTCTAATGACCCATCACGCGAGATGTTTCCCCGTCCGGTAGGGACCCGGTTTACCGCGTCCAAAGGCGATTCATCGCCTGTAGGCGCAGCCCACATC
Source organism: Ktedonobacter sp. SOSP1-85 (assembly GCF_016587415.1). GTDB lineage: Bacteria > Chloroflexota > Ktedonobacteria > Ktedonobacterales > Ktedonobacteraceae > Ktedonobacter. The sequence continues at coordinate 3,427,103 of NZ_BNJI01000001.1, forward strand.
GTTCCCTTGGTACGATGTCGCGTGATGGGTCTGCTACCCGCAAAAAAAGGTTTTGGCTTGCGCCGCACTGCCATGAATGGCATTTGGACGCGGTAAACCGGATTCCTACCGAGAACAGGCATATCGCTTCTAATGCACCTCAGCCAATAATTCCTCTTCGTTCAGGGGACCAAGCGCGGTGAGCACCTGTTTCTCCTGCAAGGGGAAGCTGCGCAGGGCACGCATGACGTCCTCTGGCGTGACCTTCTCGATGCGCTCAATCTCCTCTTCGACGCTTAGCAGGCGGCCCTCGATGACCCAATCGCTGGCCAGGGCCCGCATACGGACGAAGGTGGACTCATTGCTGATGACGATGCTGCTGATCAGCTTATCCTTGGCGCGCCGTAGCTCGTCCTCGTGGACGCCGTCTGCCAGCAGGCTGTTTAGCTCATCGCGGAGCATCTTGAGCACGCGGGGGGCGCTATCAGGAGTTGTGTTGGACTCCATGATCATAATTCCGGTGCCCTCCATGGACCAGATGCCCGCGCTGGCCGACTCGGCCAGGCCGCGCTGATAGATGTTCCAGAAGAGGCGCGAGCCATCGCTATCGCCCAGGATGCTACCACCCAGCATGGCTGCGTAGTAGTCGGGGTGTTTGACGTCAACGGTGGGCATGGCCAGGATCATGATCTGCTGCTTCAGCTTGGGATCGACCACGATATTATTGATGGGTTGCGCTGGTTCATAGTGGGCCGCGTTACGACTGGCATCGCCTGTACGCCAGCCTGAGCAGTGCTTCTCGGCCATTTCGACCAGGTGATCCCAATCAAAATTCCCGGCGACGGTGAGGACCAGGTTATTGGCCGCGTAGCGCCGCTGCCAGTACTCGCGCATCTGCTCAATGTGCATCCCGCGAATGCTCTCGCGTGTGCCCAGGACATCGTGGCCAAGGGGATGCTCCCCGAAATACGTCTGCATCATGCGACGATAGGTCAGGTTATAGGGCTGATCCTCTGAGCGAGCGATCTCGTTGACGATGACCTCTTTCTCCATATTGAAATCGTTCTCGTCCAGGCGTGGATACATCATGTCGCTCAATAGCTCCATGGCGCGATCCAGGTACTCGCCGAGCACACGAGCGTAGTACACGGTCGCTTCGTGGGAGGTAAAGGCATTGATCTCCGCTCCAATCTTATTGAATTCCAGCGTGATCTCCTGCCAGTCCAGGTGTTGGGTTCCCTTGAAGACCATGTGCTCCAGGAAGTGCGAGACGCCCGCGACCTTTGGATCATACTCATCGCGTGAGCCGGTGCGGACATAATAGGCGATTGCCACCGATTCAAAGTCTGGCATGGGCTGGCCCACGATCTGTAGACCATTGCTCAGCCGGTGCGTATGAAACACAGCGCCATTATTCTGGCTCTCTGACATCGAATGCTCCTTTCACAATTCGGCTGCGCCACCCCCACTACGTGAAGCCTCGCCTCCGAAAGATGTACTGTTTGTGCCTTCTCTCTTCAACAGGCAAAAGGACATATTACTAGCATGATAGACCTGCTGTGTCCTGGTTGTCAAATGAGTTTTCACGCCTGCGGACGATTGCGTTCCCTGTAGGGTCCATGCTGGCATGGACTCCGAGCGAAGCGACTTCCCCAGCGGCAAGGTATCAGCCTGCGGGCCTTGGAGTCCATGCCAGCATGGACCCTACAATATGCGTGTAGCCCCCTTCTTCTCCGAGCATAGTGACAGACTCTTATGAGATGATACTGGGGCGACTAATTATTTCATCGGTGGCCTGGCGCGCCTCCAAGCTGACGAGGGGCAGGTCGGGCCAGATCTCGTGCGCTTTGGCGTTTCCAGCAAGCAGGATGTTGAAGCGCGTTAAGAGATAGGCGTCGGCGTTGCTCAGCTCGCTCTGGGTCGAGGTCCGGGAATAGTTGATATAAAACTGCGCCGCCGCCAGACAACCTCGTGCCCCCCTCTCGCCTGTCGCAAACTGCCAGTCCGCGTCCTGCTGCTTCTGGGTAATCTGTCGATAGCGAGCATTGCCAAAGATCGTTCCCATTGTGAGGGTACAGGCTGGGTTGTTAAAGCCACTATATCCCTGGGGGAGAAACGCGATCTGCCAGCTATCCTTGACCCTGCTAATACGGAGCAGGACCAGGGTCTGGTGATTGGCGCGCGATTGCCGGCTGGTATTGTCTCCCTGAAAGCTCCAATGCTCGCGTACTACAACGAAGGTGTTCCAGTAATGCTGACTTTCAGCTTGGTGGTTATTGCCTACCGGGACCGTGCAGAAGAGGCGGCAGTCTTGTTGTTGCAGTGTACAGCCTGGGCCGACGGTTGGTCCATCACAGGCGCCTGGCCGTTGCGTATCTGTATCCAGGAGAAAGCTCTGCGTTGCCTGGAGACGCTGGCGCGCGGTGAAGGTCTCTTGAGCATCATAGTCCAGCTTATATTGTTCGCCGGGCTGCACATACTCGCTGCTACCTTGTTTGTCCAGAAAGTCCTGGACCGCTTGCTTGAGGTTCGTCTGCTCACCTCCTGAAAGACTTGTCAGATTGACGGCACGGGGAAAACTAATGACGCTGGCTTTGTACTGAGCCGTGTTGGCGCTGTTGGTGAGGCATGCCTGCCCCCTGGCTGGAGGCGTGCTGCCTGCGCCCGGCACGGTAAGCTGGCAGGTAAGAGGGGCAAAGGGCTCGCCCTCCCATGTGAGCGTATGGATTCCACTGGCCAGGTGTATGGGTTGCTCATTGAGGACTGTCGGCAGGGGATTATATAGCTTGCCATCAACGCTGAGCTGCCCCCAGCCGGGCAAAAGTTGCACAAAATACAGGTTGCGCGCATTGGGGCCAGGAGTGCTGTTCCCTGAGAAACTCTCGCCGATAAGCACGCGTACGGGAGCCAGGCTTGCCAGAAGACCAAGCAGCGCCAGGACGATAAGTGCGCTTGTCCAGAAAAGGCGCTGCCGCTTCTGCTTGTATGTCAGGCGTGATCCAAGCCAGAGCCTGCGCACTTCGCCCTGTTTCTCCGCGCCTGGCAGATCGCTGACTTCTATTGTCTTATCATCAAATTCGTGCTCGGGTAACTGGTGCATACGCCTGGCTTCCTCGTGTCTCGTGTTGAAAGTAGTGTGCCTCTAGCAATGATAGCGCAGAAAAGCAATCCTGGCACATCTCTTCCAGGATAGTGTCCAGATGTATTGAGCTGTGTGGCGGCACGACGCTACTAAAGTACGCGTCTACATATCCAGGACGAGATGCCCCGTTCCTGGATATGTAGACGCGTACTTTAGTAGCGTCGGTCGATAGCCCTAAATCAACCTTTCTGTACACTCCTCTCTAACTACATTTGTGAACCCATCAAATTTCCACTTTCATAGCGGCGTAAGCCAGCTTCGAACAGGCCAGCGGCAGCCAGGATGAATATGGCTACTGCACTGATAAGGATGCCCAATAGTGACCATGAAAAATGACGAAGGAGCTGTAATGGCACAAACGAGATAAAACCAGCAGGCAGAACGGTGAAGAGCAGCACACGCACAAATCCGTTGAAGATATCCATCGGGTATGTGCTGAATGAGATCAGAGCGCCAAACAATTGTTGAGCCATCCCTTCAGTGTTGCCGAGAAAAAATGCAAGCGAGTTAAGCAACACCATAAAGGCGGTATAAATGAGTGAGACCAGCAATACCAGGAGGATAAAGAGTCCGATATGACCTATGTCTGGTCGCACTAAGAGCAGGTAGGCGCCAATGGCAAAGATGATATCTCCCCATGCAGTCGGGTCAGTCGCGGCAATACATACATGGATCAGTGCATAGCGAGGCATCCCCAGGTACGCATCCAGACCTCCATTCATCACCAGAGCCGAAATCTGGCGGGCATTGCCAAATATGGCGACACTGATGCCAAATCCACAGGCCGAGACGGCCCATAAAATGACAATATCGCTCCCTTGCCACCCATTTACGAGAGGAAATTGTTGGAAGTAGTTCCACCAGAAGAAGAGCCAGAGCGAGTCGTTTGCGAGCATAGCAACGACCTGTACAATAAAGGCGGAACGATATTCTAGCGCCGCTTGTGTATTCGCGATGGTATAGGCATAAATCAAGCTTACCTCGGAAACGCAACGTTTAAGCCAGCTCATAGCCATGTTTCTACCCTCCATTGATGTTGACGCGACGCACCGCAGCATGATAAATGCTCAGCATAATAATTATTCCCACCCCCAGTGTCGCGAATTGTTGCACGAGCAGGCTTGTAAAGCGAGCTGTTTCAAAATGTACCAGGGTGCGCGATGGCCCATAGAGAATGGTGCTAAATGGTAAAACCTGGGCGATACTGCGCAATGGCTGGGGAAAGATTTCAAGCGGTGCCAGTACGCCTCCCAGTACTAGAGTGAGCCGACTCAAAATGAGTGAAAACGATTGTGTTTCCTCGCTCCAGAATGCCATTAAACCAATGCTAAAGTGCATAACGAAGTCAATGCTGAGCGCGAGGAAGGCGACAAGCGGCCAGGCCAGCACTCCTTGCCAGGTGAAATGGGGAGGACCAGCCATAATAAAAGCCAGCACCGTCCCTATCAGCGCATTCATCAGCAGACGAACCAGGCGCTCTCCCAGGTAGTGAGCATAATTGTAAAGCACGTAATTGCTGGGACGTCCCAGCAGATAGGCCAGTTGTCCAGAACGGACCTCTTGATCAATACGCCTTGTTAAGGCAGGTAAACTCAGGGCAATGGCCTCACCCGCGACGAGATACCATATCATATCCGCGATACTAAAACCGCTCAGGACACTGGTTCCACGCAGGGCAAAGGTCGTTTTCCAGAGTTGGGTGAGAACGAAGACCAGTACGACCAGCAATAATGCGCGAAAGAAGACCTCCATGATGTATGCCAGGTTATTTAAGATACTCACTCGTAAGACGGCCAGGTATTTGAGGGTAGAGAGGCGACCTCGCCTCTGGATGCGCTCAACGATTCCCTTTGCTGACTCCCTCTCGCTATACATCTTCATGGAGTAGTTCCCTTTCCGCTCCTGCTTGCTGCTGTACGACCTCTTCAACCTGGGTATGAGTGGTATTGCTTGTTTTCTCCCTCTGTTCCCCATAGATCGAGGTGATAATTTTCTCCATCGGCGGGTCCGAAATGGTCATATCCAGAATATGTTGTTGCTGCATAATGCTTGCAATGACTGGCTCTAGTGGGCAGCGAGCAGTATCGACCTCAAGCGTGAGACTATGCCCTTGCGCCTTTAAAACCTGAATGCCTTCCTGGGCGAGTGCGGGCGTAGCTAACTTCATTTGCAACCGGGTTTGAGGATCATGATCACTAGCGATCAGACTCTCAACATTCTCAGCCAGTTGCAGCTCAATGGTCTTCGCCTTCAGGTAATCGCGCTTCAGAATCGCCACCGACTCATCCAGAATGATCTCCCCATGATTGATGACCACAGCCCGGCGGCAGACCTGTTCGACATCGCCAGCGTCATGTGAGGTGAGAAACACGGTCACGCCTTCCTCCACATTCAGCAGACCTATGAGGTCTCGAATGCGCTGCTTGGCAATGACATCCAGGCCAATCGTTGGCTCATCCAGAAAGACGATACGTGGCTTATGCAGAAAGGCTGCCGCCAATTCACAACGCATGCGCTCACCTAGACTCAATTTCCGTGCTGGCGTGTGAATATAGTCAGCAATGTCAAAGATCTCAATCAGAAAGTCTCGTCGCTTGCGGTACTCATCCATATCCAACTCATAGATGCGTGCCAGAAGATTGAAGGTGTCTTGTGGTGGAAGGTGATACCACAACTGTGATTTCTGCCCAAATACACTGGAGATGTGGTAAGCCAGTTGTCTCCGCTGTTGCCAGGGGGTGAACCCAAGCACCTGTGCCTTGCCTGCCGTAGGGTGGAGAATACCGGTCAGCATCTTAATGGTCGTGCTTTTACCTGCTCCATTGGGACCAATAAAGGCCAGCACTTCACCCGCTTCAAGGGCAAAGCTAATATGCTTCACGGCCTCACGTGTCCGATAACGCGGCGCCACAAACGATTGGAGGCTCTGAGCAAGACCCGAAGCCCGCTCCCGACTCCTGAAGGTCTTGGCTAATTGTTCCACTTCGACGATTGGCATACATACCCCTCCTTTGCCTGAGAAAAGTAGATCCAGAGTAAAAAAAGAGAGAGGCGCAGGTGTGTCGCCTGCGCCTCTCTCTTTATCTCATTCTGTCTATTGACAGCTACATTGTAACGGTAAGCCTACTGATGGAGAATGAGCTAGAGGACAACGACACCTTACCCGAGGATATTCCACGTGGGAATAACATTGGGTAGTGGAGGCAAGCATGGTAGTGGTAAACCATATGTTCTTCGCCTGCATGGTGGTTATCGTAGCCCTTTCAGTCTCAAATGATAATTACAGGAAGCAACTTCACGATGAAGAAGTTGCTTCTATAAACGCGCGTATAACATAGAGAAATTGTACAGGTAAAATACGCGTCTTGTCAAATAGGAGGGCCGACGCTGCTAAAGCACGCGTCTACATATGATGTGCATATGTAGACGCGTGCTTTAGCAGCGTCGGATCGTATTTATTCCTGACCATTCTGGACTTTGGCCAGGGCCTCTTTGAGCTGCTGGTAGACGGTATCGATGTGTTCAGGCATGACTTTGATATCGGCCAGGACGGGCATAAAGTTGGTGTCGCCGTTCCAGCGCGGAACGACATGGAAGTGAATATGTTCCGCGAAGCCCGCGCCCGCGACCTTCCCCTGATTAAATCCCATATTAAAGCCATCGGGATTCATGGCCAGGCGTAGGGCCTTGATGGCGAGTTGAGCCAGGGCCATCATCTCGGCTAGCGTCGCGGCATCAAGCTCCTCTAGTGAGCCGATATGCTGGTAGGGTGCGACCATCAGGTGTCCATTGCTATAGGGATAGAGATTGAGCATTACAAAGCAGTGCTCGCCGCGCTGGAGGATATGATATTCCTCGTCGCGCCCTTCGGCTGGCTGGGTACAGAAGATACAGCCGGGCTTGGGTGGAGTTTTGGGTTGAATAAAGGCCATGCGCCATGGCGCCCATAAATTTTCCATAGACATCCATCCTCTACAGTGTGTAAGTTGAAAATTTTTGTTCTCGTGAAGAGCAGCTCTTAGAGAGAGTATCACATCACAGCGAAGCCTGCTATGTCTGGGAGTGGATGCTGTAGGTGTTGGAGAGGGGAAAGAAACGTGCCGCGAAAACACGTTTTCGCGGCTACATTTGTGTGGACTCTTCTGGTTGTTCTTCCAGGGCGGGGCAGCCTTCGGCTTCTGTACGCAGTGGAATCCAGTCTTCGGCCCATAGATGGATCGCATCAACGACCGGTTTAAGGGCGTGCCCTTTCTCCGTGAGCTGGTACTCGACGCGCACAGGAATTTGTGGGTAGACAACGCGTTTAACGATGCCCTCGCTCTCCAATTCGCGTAAGCGGTCACTCAATACGCGGTCAGAGAGTCCTTCGACGACCGTGGTCAGCTCACCAAAGCGACACGGGCCATTAAGGAGCGTGTTCAATAAGAGACCTGTCCAGCGTTTGCCAAGTATCTGAACCGCGTGCTCATAGCGAGGACACATGCGCGCTGGTGAGTCTTGCGCCGATGTTGTTGAGGTTGTAGGCTTTGTAGCCATGGATTCACCTACCTGCCATTTCACAGGTACCTTGATTGTACCAATAGGGATAAAAAGCGCCTGTTTAGAATTACTTGTAAGTATACCATGTTTTATTCTCTAAGGCAAGGATGGATACAGCTAAAAAGTAAGTGGAAAGCTTTTTTCTGCCCTCATACTTTTGTTATATAGTGGTCGCTTCCCTGAGTGCAGCAGGCGCGAAGGTTCTCCTATAAGGCCAGCTCGTGAGCCTGGTAGGGGGATTTGTGCTACACTAGCGGTATGCTGGATGTCTCCCTTTCAACACAACTGGATACCTTTACGCTGGATGTAAGCTTCGCCGTGCCGCAGGGAACAACGACGGTGCTGCTTGGAGAGAGTGGCGCGGGGAAAAGCACCGTTCTGCGTTTACTGGCGGGCCTCTTGCAGCCTCAGGCAGGCCATATCATCCTCGATAAGCAGGTTTACTACGATAGCAAGCGCGGATTGGCGTTACCGCCCCAGGCACGCCCCTTTGGCTATGTCTTCCAGGAGTATATGCTCTTTCCGCACCTGACGGTCTTTGAGAACATTGCCTTTGGTTTACGAGCGCAGGCAGAGGCGCGCTCGCGCATACGCTTGCGGGTTGCTGAGGCGCTGGCACAGGTACACCTGGAGGGCTACGCCCAGCGTTATCCTGCCCAGCTCTCGGGGGACAGCAGCAGCGCGTGGCGCTGGCACGCGCCCTGGTTCTACAGCCACAGCTACTGCTATTGGACGAGCCGCTCTCTGCCCTGGATGTACAGACGAGGCGCGAGGTACGCCAGGAACTACGCCGTATCTTGACTGAGGCGGGTATTACGACGGTCTTTGTGACGCACCAGTATGTGGATGCGCTGGTCTTTGGTCAGCATATCCTGGTGCTGGACCAGGGGCAGGTCTTGCAGCAGGGCTCGCAGCTTGACCTGGCGCAGCAGCCGCGCTCAGCCTATGTGGCCGAGCTGGTCGGAATGAACTTTCTACGTGGTCGCCTGCTGCGTACCGAGGACGACGGCTCTTGTGTGGTGCGTATCGCGCAATCTCAGCCAGCATTGGATCTGACGGTCATGTTTGAGGAGCGCCAGGGAGTGCCCCCGAGCGGGAGTGAGATTTATGTCGTGGTGGAGCCGCGTGACATCACGCTGCACCCTGCCCCCCCGAGAGTTCGGCGCGCAATAGTTGCAAGGGGCGTATTGTGCAACTGCTCCATCTGCTCTCGCCTTCTGAGGGGCGCGTCCGTGTCAGTATGGCCGTCGACGGTGTGGCGTCCGCGCCCATCCCTCTAACTGCTGAGATCACGGCCTCCTCCGCCGCGCGCCTGAACCTGCACGAGGGCCAGGAGATTTACGCCTCCTTCAAAGCCTCCGCCGCCCACGCATATATGTAAGTTTTGGCTATGTATGATGAGGGCTGTCAGCCGCAGGCTGACAGCCCTCATCATACATAGCCAAAACATTAACTACTCATGAACAGTCTCGCTCTCCCACTGGCAGGTATCGGGATGATTCTGCTTGAGGGCCTCGGCCAGGCCATCGAGGTCGGTAACGTCGTCGCGATAGACCGCCCAGGCCTTGGCCTTCATGCCAGGCTCTGTCACCTTGCGGTAGGCGATGACGCTGATGCGCTTGCCGTTGGGAAAAAACTCCTCTTTGATTTTAGTCAGGTTCTCCCAGGGAATGACAACGTCCTCACCACTTTTATTGCGTCTGACCAGGGCATTTGGCTCGAGCGAGATGGTAAAGGGGATGGGGGCAACGATGCGCAGATAGATCGCGAAGCCCAGGATAAACAGGATGGCGATAATGGTGCTGGCCAGTACCGACGCGCCCTGATGAATAGCAATCCAGAGCACTAAAGCTGTAATAGCAATAATGCCTATAACGGTCACAACGAGCTTAAAGCGGCTCAGGCCGGGTCCTATAAAGACCTGCTTGGAGGAGGCAGGAGATGATGCCATGGAAAACTGCTCCCATAAATTTATAAATATAGGCGGACGTATGTTAACGCAGTATAGTAGTAACAGGTATTGTAACAATAGGGCGAAAACAATGCAACATGCCAAAACTGGGACAGGCATCCTAGCACCTTTGCGTTGCCCGACCAGTATGATATACTGAACACGTTGTCCCGGTAGGGTAGTATGCCTTGTTGCCCGGTAGCACCTGTATTAATCAGTCACAAGGGGCCTTAGAGAAGACCGCTCTGCGTCGCTTACTGCTTATCCGAACACCCTGAGCGCGCTTGTCCCCGAATAGGGGGAGCGCTAGTCGCGAGAGCGACGTTGGGTTTCGGAATAAGATCTTTCTCGGGAAAATCGTTAGGCGCGTGGGCGAAGGGTCGCGTGAAAGGGAGAACCGCCGTGTCTATACAGCACTCTTCCGATATGCCAACTGGATCTTTTTCCACAGGGCTGGTACATCCACAGCGCGTTACAGACAAACTGCTTGCCACTCACGGCTATGTCGTAGGCATTGAGATTAGCAGTAGTGGTCTGCGCCAATCGGTAGCATTAGCCAATTTGGATGGAGACATTCTCTTCCGTATCAGCCGCCCACTGGAGGTCGTTCCTGATAGTGCGACTGTCTTGCAGCAACTGGAGGCGATGCTGGCCGAGGTCACCTCGCCTGAGCGCCTTGTGGACGGACGCATCTTACGTGTAGGGATTGCGGTCGGAGGGTTGGTAGATGCTTCGCGTGGCATGGTGCGAAGGCTGTATCACGCTCATGGATGGAACGATTTTCCGCTTCAGGATTATTTCACTGAGCGCTTTGATGCTCCTTGTATTATTGATAATAACGCAAATGCCGCGGCCCTGGCTGAGTATCATCGTGGGGCTGGTATTGGCGAGCGTGTGATACTCTATGTTGGCCTGGGGCGAGGTATCGGCGGGGGACTGATCATTAACGGGAAAATTTATCACGGGGTGAACTCGATGGCCGGAGAGATTGGCCATATGCTGGTGAAAGAGCAGGGCCCCCGTTGCTCCTGTGGTGGTTATGGGCATCTTGAAGCCATCGCGTCGGCGCGAGCGATTATCAGTACCACGCTTGGCCTCTCGGTTGAGGTGACAGAGACGCATGCCGCGATTATGCGCCTCACACATGACCAGGCGGAGCGCCTGACAGTTGCCCAGGTCTTTCAACTGGCCGATGAGGGCGACCAGGTTGCACAGCGCGTCGTATCGGATGCGCATACTTCACTTGGCATCGCACTTGCTAATATCGTGCATCTAGTCAATCCGAGTATGATTATCCTGGGAGGATCGGTCGCCCAGGCTGGCGATCTCCTCGTGAAACCCGTGGAGCAGCAGATACACCAGTTGTGTCTGCCCGAGGTGTGCCAGGATCTAAAGGTCGTGCAAGGGCATCTAGGAGTGGATGCCAGCCTGGTTGGAGCCGTCACACTGGCTCTCCAGGATTTATGACATGTACTTCTGATCCGAAAACCCTGAGCGCGCTTGCCATGCCACCGCTTGCCCCCGAATGGGGGAAGCGCTAGGCACGCCAGTGATGTTGGGTTTCGGAATAAGATCGTAAGGAATAATGCAGAATCTCGAGGGGCTTATGGTAGAAACAGGTCGAGTCATACAAAGGCGCTACCTGCTGCAACGTCTGGTGAAGCAGGGCCAGGTCTGTGCTGTTTATCAAGGATTCGACCAGGTATTGCAGCGTGTGGTTGCAGTCAAGGTTGCTCCCGCTGAACAGATCCCCGCATATCGGGCCTCGCTCCGACTGACATCTCAGTTCTCACATCCTAATATCATTGGTGTATATGATGTGATTCCTGAAGCTGATGGCCTCTATATTGTGCAGGAATATGTAGACGGCGATGATTTTGCTACGCTGCTCCAGGCTCAGCCATCTATCTACCAAATTGCTGACCTCGGTCGCCAGATCTGCCAGGCGCTCATGTACGCCAATACTTCTTCACGCAAAGTCTGTCATGGAGATCTGACACCCGCCACTATTTTACGTGATCGTCGTGGCAGTGTGCGCTTAAGCAATTTTGCCTCTCCTCCTGACATGGCTTACTTTAATGCCTGGAGCATTGTAGGGGCCGATGGAGTTGCCCTGCTCGATGCCGAGACCCCCTGGGGACAGATGAGCGAGAATCGGCTTGCGGATGACACACGCGCGGTCGGTATCCTGCTTTACCAGTTGCTCTCGGGTCGACCTCAGGGCGCGACCTCCGTTGAGCCGCCCACTGATGGCCGCCTGCGTTTCCACCGCAATGTGCCGCCTGAGGTCTGCGATGTGATTGCCCGGGCGCTCATTCGCCAGCATCCTCAAAATATCGTGACCCCAGATGCCCTCTATAGCGAACTCAAAGCGATTGCCGATGCCCTGGAACCCTATGAACCCGTGTCCACCTTCAAGTCAGAGGATGTCTTAAAGCCACACCAGGTCTTGCCTACTGGCACTGGCAAGCTAAGCTCAGCCTCTGCTGGGGTCCGCCAGGAGCGCTCACAGCCAGGCTTGCTCTCCAACTATCGCTCTGAGCCTGGCTCCCTGGCTGTTTCGGATGCCCCCCCGGCTGCTGCCGCCCTGGCAGATCCCCAGTTCGCCCAGTCTCCCATGACGGACCAGGCGCTTCCCTATCCCGAAGCCCAACAGGCTCCCAACCGCGTGAATATGCCAGTCTTGATCGTCGCTGGTCTGCTGCTATTCGCCCTATTTTTTGTCATCGGCTACTTCCTGGCCCAAATGGTATTAAAGTAAAGAAAAAGCGAGGGTGCCATCCTGCAGATGGCACCCTCGCTTTTTCTTTATGTACCTATTTGTTGTGCGCGGAGCCGTACATCATGTTTTCGCTGTTCCAGGCTTGACCAGTGTTGCCGTGTTTATCGACGACGATGACACCCCCAGTCTCTTTTGTCTGAGTTCCCAGGAAGGCAATGACCTCGTCGGCCGCTTCCTGGGCCGTCTTGCCTGTGCCAACGGCGTCCGCGATACGTTTGGCGATCATCAGGCGCGTGAAGTCTTCTCCATAGCCTGTGCAGGAGATGGCTGCGTTTGTGTCCGCGTAGAAGCCGCAGCCGACCAGGGGCGAGTCTCCAACACGCCCGGGATGCTTGTTGATGATGCCACCTGTGGAGGTCGCGGCCGCGAGATGCCCATGGCTGTCGACGGCGACGGCCCCCACTGTTCCATGCTTTTTCTCCTCGAAGAGATCTTCGGCCTCGGTCGTATGCTGGGCCTGGGCCTGGGCGCGCTTCCAGTTGTTGTACTGGCGCTCGGTGAGCAGGTCCTCAAGCTGACAGAACGTGACGCCCTGTTCTTCGGCGAAGAGGCTGGCCCCCGGCCAATCAGCATGGCATGAGGACTCTGAAGGACCAGGCGTGCCAGGGCAATCGGGTTCTTCACCAGTTCAATGCCCGCAAGCGCGCCAACCTGAAGGGTGTGTCCCTCCATGATACCGGCATCCATCTCGATATTGCCCTCAGAGGTCAGGCAGGAGCCTGTGCCTGCGTTGAAGTTGGGATTATCTTCCATTGCGCGCACAGCGGCCTCAACGGCATCCAGGGCCGTGCCCCCTTGCTCAAGAATGCACATTCCGACCTGTGCCGCCTCGTGGCAGCCCGCCATACCGGTACCGATCCGCTCCAGACTAATGGTTCCCGCCCCACCATGAACAACAATTGCTACTGACATGCTTGCTATCTCCAATATGTACGGATAGGTAGGGACTTACGTCCTTTCCCCCCGTCCAAACGCAGCAGGCGAGTTTCCCCGCACTGCGCTTTCCAGTACTCGACATGACCTATTCGGCCCTTGCGTATGAGGTGGTGGATTTGGGTTGCCCCCGTGAAGAGCACCAGTTTGAGCACAGCACAACCTGTTGCATGGCATCCCCCACTCTGCTGGAGAACATGATGCCACTACTCCAACCGTCATCTGCTTTCCTCACTGCATCCATTCTTCCTCTCGTCAAGCGTCTTTCCCTGGCGGACCTTCACCATGTCCTCGCCATTACAGCGTGGCGTTCGGTTACTATGCCGCCTCCGCCCTCTCTGCCGCACGCTAGCATTCTCGCGTCTCTGTCGAGTAAAGCGGTTTGAGAGTTCCCCCATTCCAAGTAAAGAAGTTCTAGTGACCCTTAGCTCGCCTCCTATACGCCGGGCGGACTTCGGAGCAATTCCAGCCATAATTTACACATAGCCGGACAGCCGCCATCCCATTTTGGGTCGGGTGTGTCAGCCATTTCACCCGTCTTATCTAACGACGCTTCGGACGAAGGTTTCTCTCGTCGGCATAGGTCACAGGGTTCGGTCTTGGGTCCTTTCGGCTAGGATCACAAGCTCCTTTGTCAGCGGGCTTCACACCTAAAGCCTTGCTGAGGCTTTACGCATGCCGCTCAACCCTTATGCCATTACTCAAGCATATCTCTTTTGAGAAACTCCTTTACCCGTGAAAGGGCGCACGTAAATAAGATAATTAGACGCTCATCCATTTTATCACGAAGCTATCAAGAGCTTGGGCGGCTCTCATCCCGCAACTCTGCGGTCAATTCCGTGAGCCAGGCCAGAAGCGAGCGTGTCTGATAGATACGGCTGCGTAGTACTACATGGGCTAAGAAGTGTTCTGGGTCCTGCCTATCATCGATGCTGGCCTGCTGGCGCAGCTCCAGGTGCTGAAGGAAGCGCTCACAGGCCTCGGCCTGGCGCTGTACGAGCGCGATGGTCTGCTCGGACGCGTATGGCCGCAGAAAATAGAGTTTGATCAAAAAGTGGATGCGAATATCGCGCGGCTTCTCCACTGGCTCTAGCAGCCAGGTATGAAAGAGCGCTCTCCCCTCCTCGCGTAAGTGATAGACCTTGCGTGGCGGACGGCTTCCCTGCTCTTTTACGGTGGCCTCGATATATCCCAGGCGCTCCAGTTTCTTGAGAAAGGCGTATAGTTGGCTCATCTCAAGATGAATTATCTCGCCCAGCGTGCCTCGCTCAAATTCCTGGAACATTTCATAACCGTGCATTGGTCGCGCTTGTAAAAGCCCCAGCAGCGCGTATTCCGCCGGCTCACTGATCTGCATGCGTCTCATCCTCCCTCCAACAAGAAATAGCTAAGCTTGCCGCCCATTATAACATTATCATGCACATTATCCTTCCTTCGCGCCTGCGGTGAGCTTGTGAGCTGAGACGTTAGGGATGGTTGTTGCGCCAAGGTAGCAAATATGCTACATTTTCAGTGCTCTATGAGCGGCAATATGCCATTTAATTATATTTTTGGGAGCATCTTTGTATCATGTCTCAGCCACCGATTGTGCTGGCCTTTATGCAGGCTAGGGAGCTACGCACGGCCTATAAAAGCGGTCAGGAGCAGACAAGCATTTCGCCTGACCTGGGCCTCTCGCATGTGACAGTTGAACTGTCAGATAGCGGGGTAGTCTTTCCTGGCGGAGTCCATCTACGCTGGACTCAGGTAGAGAAGATTGCCGCCTCTGAGGTGAACTGCTTTGTGGTGGAAGAGAATGAGATCCGCTCCATCCAGTATTTCTCTGAGGATACTAACCGCATGTGTAGCCTGATGCCCACGCGTGGCGCGCCTACCATGCTAATTGCTGGCTTTACCATGCACCGCATTGTGGATATCGATCCCATGGAGGATACGCGCAAGAAGATGGCCACGTTGATGCCTGTGGTGGGACGCGTGCTGGATACGGCGACTGGTCTGGGTTATACGGCGATTGCCGCCGCCAAAAGCGCCGAGCAGGTGACGACAATTGAGTTTGATCCCGGTGCGCAGCATATCGCGCGCCAGAATCCCTGGTCCCACGAGCTCTTTGATAATCCGAAGATTCGCCAGGTGATGGGGGATGCCTACGAGGTCGTGCCGACCTTTGACGATAACAGCTTTGACCGCATCGTCCATGATCCCCCCGTCTTTAGCCTCGCGGGCCAGCTCTACTCAGCAGTCTTCTACCGCGAGCTTTACCGCGTGCTGAGAAAAGGTGGGCGGCTCTTCCACTACATAGGCAACCTGGAGAGCAAGTCGAGCGGGACGGTGGCGAAGGGCGCGTTTAAGCGCCTGCAAGAGGCCGGTTTTAAGCGCGTCATCAAGCGCCCTGAAGCCTTCGGCATCCTGGCGTATAAGTAAGAAGAGACAATCCGGAGATGGCGGACGCCATCTCCGGATTGTCTCTTCTTACTTATATTTATTTGTCGGCGAATTCGCAGATGGCGCGCACGCCGTACTCCACGTCCTCGTCGGAGGCGGCAAGCGAGATGCGTACAAACTCGGCTGAGGTGGCGCCGAAGCTGTTGCCGGGCGCGATCATGACGTTATATTCGCGCAGGAGGTCAAGGGCGAACTGGTTGTCCCGGCGCGAGACCCGACCCGCCCGGTCGCGGACGTCGATCAGGGCGTAGAAGGCGCCATGGGGTGTATAGATGTAGCGATCATATTCTTTGAGTAGCCGCGTCGCCAGGTTGCGCCTGCGGCGATAGGCCTCGCGCATGGTGGTAACACAGTCCTGAGGGCCGGTGAGCGCCGCTGCCGCGGCCCGCTGCCCGATCAGGCTCACGTTGGTGTGGCTACCGGCCAGGACCTCTGTGATGGACTTGATTAAGGACTTGCTAGCCACAGCATAGCCCACGCGCCAGCCCGTCATGGCATAGGTCTTGGAGAAGGTATAGACCCCGATAAAGTGCCCCTGTTCTAGCTCTTCTGCACTCAGCAGTGTAGCGGGACTGACGTGCTCGCCCTCAAAGACGATCTGGTCATAGCATTCGTCCGAGAGGAGATAGAGATCATGGCGCAAGGCGAAGGCCAGCAGGTCAGCGATCAGCTCGCGGGGGAAGACCGCGCCTGTGGGGTTGCCCGGCGTATTGATGAGTAGCATGCGCGTGCGCGGTGTGACCAGTTGCTCCAGCTCGGCGACTGAGGGCAGCCATTCGTTGGCGGGATCGAGCCGGTAGGGAACGGCGGTCGCGCCACAGGCCAGTAGCTGCGTGTAGTAGACTGGCCAGCAGGGATCAGGAATGAGCACCTCGTCGCCAGGTCCCACGGTGGCGTGAAAGATAGATTGCAGGGCGTTGGTGCCCCCCATCGTGGTGACCACGTTCTCGACGCCGACATGATAGCCATTGACGCGCCTGATCTTCTCCGCCAGCAGCTCGCGGAACCAGGGCCAGCCTGGTGGTGGGCCGTAGGGAATGGTTTCGCGTTCGAGTGCTTCAATGGCGGCCTTGCGGATGTGCGTGGGCGTGAGGAAGTCTGGCTCCCCCATCTGGAGAGGGCGCGGAGGCGGAAGGACCTCTCCACGCTCCTGGGCCTCGCGTTGTAGCTGGCGCGCATAGGCGCTTACCGCGCCGAAGCCGCCTGCTGGCTGGTTATAAATACTCTCTTTGCCAATTTTCATGCGTGGTGCCTCTCGAAAACCTGAGCGCGCAAGCGCTAGCCGCGAGAGCGGGCGCTGCGCCCCCGAGTGGGGTTGGTTTTTGTCTAAGGATATGTTCCTGAATGCTTCCTATCTACAAATGCGCTCTATCAGCCCGCTGAGCAGGGCGATACGCTCTGGTAGATACTCAAGTTCGACATACTCGTCCGGGTTATGCGCCAGGCCGCCACCTGCTCCCAGGCCATCGAGCGTGGGAACGCCTACGGGCGAGGTGTTGTTGGCGTCTGAGGCCCCGCCGCTGGCGACGTCATGGATCGCTATGCCCAGTTCTGCCCCCGCCTCCTGTGTCATACGGATCAGGGATGCGTTGACCTCTGAATGCTCAAAGGGGAGGCTGCGCATCGAGCCGCTTACCTGAGCCTGCGTCTCGGGAATATGCTGCTGGCGTACGGCGCGCTGCATGGCTTCTTCGATTTCGTGAATACCCCGCATGTTGCTGGCGCGTACGTCCATATCACAGTAGGCATAGTCTGGAATGACGTTCTTGCGGTCGCCACCCTGGATGCTGGTCACGTTGACTGAGACGCCAGGGAAGCTCTCATGGAGTGCCTGCATGGCCAGGACCTGGTGCGAGAGCTCGATGATGGCGTTGCGGCCCTTCTCTGGCTCAACGCCTGCGTGGGCTGAACGCCCCCAGACCTCGACACGATACAGCCCCGAGCTTTTGCGTGCCGAAACCACTGTCTCCAGGGTACGACCAGGCTCCAGTACCAGGGCTGCATCCGACTTTCTTGCCCACTCTGTAATCAGCTCCTTGCTGGCAGGCGAGCCAATCTCCTCGTCGCTATTAAAGACAAAGGTGATGCTCTGATATGAATTCCAGTCCTGCTGGAGCAGCATGTCCACGCTATACATGCCCATAAGCAAGCCAACCTTCATGTCCAGCACGCCAGGTCCCTTGGCGATCTCTCGGCCATCTAGCATGGTTTGGGTATAGGGCCGCTTCTCGGCCTCGCCATCGGGAAAGACCGTATCCATATGCCCGATCAGGAGCACGCGCGCCCCCTGGGGATTGCCTCCCTTGCGGATCGCGATCAGGTGGTCTCCATACTCCTGCTGGGAATCAAATGAGGTGGAGAAGCCCAGGTCTGTGAAGCGCTTTTGTAGGTATGCGCCGACCTGATCTACGCCTGCTTTGTTATATGTCCCTGAATCGATATTGACGATGGCTTCCAGGTCTTTCAGCAGCTCGGGAAGTAGTTGCCGTGCCTGGTCAATGCGTGGGTGGTGCTCCGTCATGCGATGACTCCTTCTTCGCGTAAACGTTCTATCTCTTCGTTACTATAGCCGGCCTCGCGCAAAATCACGCCGGTATGTTCGCCCAGTGTGGGCGGCGCGTAGCGCTGCTCAATCTGAACGCCCGAGAGGCGCGGGAAACTGAGCAGAGACTGGAAGCGTGTCCCGCCCTCGCCATGTTGTAAGGTGACGCCCCTGGCCTGTATGTGGGGATCCTGCATGGCCTCCTCTGGCGTGTAGACTGGCCCAACGCAGGCATCGATGTCGGCGAATTCCGCCAGCCACTCGTCACGCGTCTTTGTCTTAAAGATGTTTGTGAGTATCTCAACGGCCTGGTCGCGCTCCCCACGTCCAACGGGCGAGCGAAACGGCAGGAGTTCGAGGCGCCCTATTCTGGTGCAGAAGGCGTGCCAGAACTTGGGTTCCAGGGCCGCCAGAGTAATATGCTTGCCATCCTGCGTCTCGTAGATATTGTAGCAGGGAAGTCCACCATCGAGTGAGGAATGACCAGGTATCGGCACCTTGCCCATATTTAAATACGCCGTCATCGCCAGGGGCATGAGTGACATCACGCCCTCAGTCATGGCCACGTCGACAAAGCGGCCCTCGCCGCTGCTGGCGCGCCCCACCAGGGCGGTAAGAATACCCATGACCGCCATAAGGCCCCCGCCTGCCAGGTCACCCATTTGCGTCGGAGGCATAAGCGGGCGCCCCGACTCATCACGTTGGTAGTGGAGTAGCCCGGCATAGCCTACATAGTTGAGGTCGTGGCCCGCGCGCTGCTGATAGGGACCATCCTGTCCATACCCACTGACCGCGCAGTAGATCAGGCCCGGTTGCTCCTGTTTCAGCCGCTCATAGCCCAGGCCCAGGCGCTCCATGACGCCTGGCCGAAAGCTTTCTAGCAGCACATCCGCCTCTTTGATCAGGCGTAGGAAGAGGTTTTTCCCCTGCTCACTCTTCAGGTTAAGGGCGATGCTCCGCTTGTTGCGGTTGACCGCCATGAAATAGAGGCCCATGTTGCCAGGTCCATAGGGTGGCAGCGTGCGTGAGTAGTCGCCGCTCTCGGGATCTTCGACCTTGATCACATCGGCACCAAAGTCCGCCAGGATCTGGGAGGCATAGGCGCCCGGGAGGAGGCGAGACAGGTCCAGGACGCGTATCGATTGTAGAGGCAAGCCCATGATTCTCTCTCCTTTTTCTCTGCTCTCAGTATACCTCAGCTCCGTTTACTCGCTCGCCTAAGTTGTAGCGTCCTAGGTAATGGGTGTGGTGCATGCTGGTGGCCTGCAGGCCACCAGCATGCACCACACCCATTACCTAGGCATTTATGCCGAGGCTGTGTTGCTCTCCTGGAGGCGAAACTGCGGGTTATAGTGTTTATCACAGCTGCTACAAGAGACCGGGCGGCTGTAGCGGCGGGTACGCGGATACTGCTTGCCACAACTGGGACATTCATAGATGTAGCGGATGGGGCGGCGTGCGCGGCGCATCTCTTCGCGGCGTTTGCTCTCTTCAAAGAGGAGCGCGCGTAACTCTTCCAACCCATAACCAGTCACAGCCGCCTCGTCGGCGGCGATTGAGTCATAGCCGTGGTGCCGGTGTTTGCGGGGCGTGCCATTGACACGATCCGCCAGGTGGATGAGCTCATGGGCGACCGTGACCTCGATTGATTTGGGTTGCAGATCTGGCTCAATAAAGATCAGGTGCCAGTACTCCTTGCGTAAAGCCTGCGCCATAGTGACATAGCAATAGCAGCCCAGTGTCATGAGGTTGAGGCGTTTCCCCGTCCAGCGCATAAACTCCTGCCGGTCCTGGGTAATAGCCAGGTGAGCCAGTTCGTGTTCGGGAAGTTGGAGCTTCTGCCAGTAGTGCTTGAGCCAGTGCTGTAAGGTCGTTCGATCTCCATAAATGCAGGGGGCACCCATCAATGTGGGGGGAACAGGAGCCATGCTTCGTCGCGTCCGCGTGTTTTTGCTCTTCTTTGTCGTGGTCATATATCCTCAGATGGTCTAGAGCCGCGTTACTTACTGCCTGCTCAAGGTAATTTCGGGTTACACCAGAGTCTCCCATCCATACCGGGTATTGAGTTTTTCGTCTATAGAGATGAGAGTAGTGATAGAGAAGAATTCTTCTTTTCGCCTATTTTTGCGGAAGTACTGTTCAATCCTTTTGAGTATACCAGTCATAATCTGCCATCGCAACTATTTTCTCTGTTTTCCCCTGCTTGACACCGCTCCTTATCAGTCGTAAGATATTGATTACATATTTTCATGGAACGTATACGTAAATCTCCGTATTGCTAAGGAGCCGTTCTATGGCATTGCAGATCTCTATTAAAACGCACCAATCATTGCAGCAGCTTGCAACGGAGATACGTGCGCTTCTTAATTTACCCCCCTTTACCGATAAATCTTTCGCGGGCTCACCCTATTGTCAGTTTGAGACGCTGGGTATGTTTGTGCTTGTGCAATGCACTGAAGAGGAGGAGCGGGATCCTGAAGTTATAGAGTATCCTTATTGCTTTAATATTCAATTCTCGTTCAACGAACATACACTGGATACAGATGAAATGGAGTATAACTTGCAACCATACTATGCGCAGTTGCTGGCATTTCATCTCAACGTCGTGACCGCTTGCTATGAGAAGAAGCAAGTGGGGCGGCATTGGCAGGTGCGCTATCGCTATTTCCATAAAAATCCTACCTGGGATGGTTCGATCCTTTATGGTGAAATAGGCTGGGAACCAGCCGTCATTGCCTCACCACCTACTCCCTGGCGCACGATGATGCCCTCTGCCTTCTCATAGTAGGGTCCATGCTGGCATGATCCTCTACGAAAGGCGCTAAAGCTGGTCCCTACCGACTTGGTATGTCATTTCGCTCAATGAGTGACCCTCCAAGCGCGGCAACGTGTCTGGACAAAAATTTTCAGCAAAATCAGTTACATTGGATTGGATTCGGCTCCGCCACTCAGGCCTGGATTGATATACTGATATATAGATGGGTCTATGGGTGACCTCAGAGTGCCTTCTGCCGTCTCCTGCACGATATAATCCACGACATCGCGCAGTTCCTGGCGCTGGCGATAGATCCGTCTCTGCCTCATTGCACCATTGCCCTCACGCAACGTTTTCTGGATCAGCGTCGAAACCTCTTGCCAGTCGTCAGAGGCCTCCAGCGATGGGCGCAGGAAGGTCAGGAAGCGCTCAATCATGACTGGCGCGGGCACGGTCTCTTGCATGTGCACATCTAGCAGGTCACCCTCCAGGCCGTAGCGCGCGGCGCGCCAGTGGGCCATGCGTAAGAGCTCCATACGGATTGGCTCCGCTTGCTGGCCCTGGATCACCTGCTCGTGACAGGCGCGAATCAGGGCGCGTATGAGGGCGGTGGCCATGACCGCTTCATCAATAGTCAGACAGACGTCCGCGATGCGCACCTCAACGGTAGGATAGCGTTCAGAGAGGCGAATATCCCAATAAATCTTGGTTGGATCATCGATACTGCGCGTCTTGACCAGGAGTTGGAGCAGATTATCATAATCTCGCAGCGAGGAGAAATGCTGTGGCAGGCCCGACTGTGGCCAGCGCCCCCAGTGGGGGATGCGATAGCTGGCATAGCCTGTATCCAGGCCGCACCAGAAGGGCGAGTTCGCGGTAAGCGCGATCAGCGGTGAAAGCCAGGTCCGAGCCTGGTTCATGATTTGGAGTCCAAGCTCGCGTTGACTGATGCCGACATGCACATGGCAGCCAAAGATGGCCTGTTCGCGTGCCAGCTGTTGGTAATCGCGTTCAAGAGCCAGGTAGCGAGCACGAGGCGTGAAGGGTTGCTCTTGCCAGAGGGAGAACGGGTGCGTCCCCGAAGAGGCAATGCGTTTATGAAAGACGTGGGCTGCGTCTATGACCGCGCTACGCAAACGCGTAAGCTGATTTCTGACTTCGGCCAGGCTCGCGCATACGGGAGTTGCGACCTCGACCTGTGACAGCTGAATTTCGAGTTGTACATCCTTGCCCAGTGTTTTTTGCGCTTCCTGCACAACTTCTTCCGCTATCGAATCCAGTTCTCGACTGGTCGGGTCGACAATTTGATACTCCTCCTCAACCCCCAGCGAGAATACTTCGGTAGTGGACATGGGTTTGTCTCCTTATGTGAAGGATGAAGTACGTTTCATTTTGGGGGATAGTGTTGTATTGAGTGGGGGTTGCGCTTTGCTCGTCCCCATTCAATACAACACCACCTTTCTCTTGTCGGTTTCTGGTGTTGCATGATAGAGTAGAAATACTACATACAAACTTTGAAGAAAGGGCAAGGTCGAGACTCTATGCTATCCGCGATAGTGTTAATCAATGTAGCGCGTGGGCAGGTCAATGAGACCGCGCAACGACTGTTAGAGATTAACGGCGTCTCTGATGTGTACTCTGTTACTGGCGAATATGACCTGGTCGCGTTGGTGCGTGTGACGCAGTACGATGATCTGTCAACGGTGGTGACGACGCATATGCAGAAGATCTCCTCCATCGAAAAGACCCATACGCTGATGGCCTTTAAGTGCTTTTCGCGCGCAGACCTGCAACAGGCCTGGGATATTGGTATCGAGTAAGGATAAGGGATCGTTGCATGCTTCTCTCTACCGCTCGTCTCCAACTGCGTGAATTCGAGGAGGACGATTGGCAGGCCGTACAGGCCTATCAGAACGATCTACTCTATCTGCGCTATACTCCCTGGACGTACCGCACAGAAGGGGATGCGCGCG
Organism: Ktedonobacter sp. SOSP1-85; assembly: GCF_016587415.1. Lineage (GTDB taxonomy): Bacteria > Chloroflexota > Ktedonobacteria > Ktedonobacterales > Ktedonobacteraceae > Ktedonobacter. The sequence continues at coordinate 3,450,141 of NZ_BNJI01000001.1, forward strand.
ATTTTGTGCAGATGTTTATTAACTGGCGTGAAGAGCGCCCTCGCTACCGCTACCAGTTCGCTGTGGTCTTGCCAGAGAGCAGTACACTGATCGGTAATGGCGGTATTCGCTCAACGCATGCGCAACCCTGGGAGGCCCATATCGGCTATGAATTGGCCTCCACACACTGGGGCCATGGCTATGCTACCGAGGTTGCGCACGCGTTGCTCGACTTCGGTTTCAACGAGTTACGCCTGCATCGTATCTACGCGCAATGCGTCGTCGAAAACACTGCTTCAGCGCATGTCCTGGAAAAGATAGGCATGCGCCTGGAGGGGCACTTGCGCGAAAATGGCTGGATGCAAGAACGCTGGTGGGACACCCTCGTCTATGGCATTCTCGCCAGCGAATGGCGTGCTCAGCAAGCAAATGACTCTCTTTCCGTATAAGCGGCACCGGATATACTACATATACTACGAGAACCCGTTGACAATGTTCAATAAGTGATAGGTCAGCCACCAGCCGTAGCCTAGCATGGCCACCATGGCCACATAGGCTACGGCTATTATGACTTTCGTGCGGCCACGAGCAGGGAGCACCCGGTAGGGTGGCTTGCGCATATTAACGACGGTTAAGGTCACGCTGACAATAACTAGTACCAGGGTAATCAGGCTAAAGACGCTCTCCAGGGGCGACCTGGTCGAAAATGAATCAAAGAGTAAGAATATACCCAGGGGAATGCCCAGCAAGAAGAGCCACTTCGAGATCAGCGGCGCGACCCGCCCTCCGTCCAGCGGGTGCAGAGGCAAGAGGTTGAGTAGATTCAGATAGAAGCCAACATTTGCCAGTACCAGCCAGAAGTGTCCCCCATCGAGCAGAAAACAGAGCCGGGGGATCAGCGTATTGATACTCGTAAAGACAGGACCGTAGCAACTACGCGCGCTCACATACCATGATATTCCATAGCAGAAAATAGCTCCCAGCCCTCCCAGAAAGGGGCCTGCCAGCGCGACAAAGGTAATATCTGCGGGCTTGCGTAGCCTGGGCATGGCCACGAACGCGCCAATAAGCGGAATGAAATATGGCCCCCTTGCAGGTAATTTCTTGATGCGTAGCGCCAGCAGATGCCCCAGTTCATGGACCAGGAGCAGCAGCATAAAGGCAATCGCCAGAGGCCATGAGCGAAAGATCAAGCCCAGCACCAGGGTGCTAACGATCAGAGAGAGGATCGCAAGCGTTTGTTGGAGCCAGAAGCGCGCTTGAGGCGAGAGGGGACGTTTCTGCACTGTTCACCGTTTCTCAGATTAGCTTTTTGTGATTATCCTCCCTTAATTATAACCCGCTGACCCGGCAAAAAGTAAAGGTGTGTCGGTGTGGGTTTTCGGGCATCCGCCCGAAAACCCACACCGACACACCTTGATTCTATAAAGGGTATGCCACCGCCAGTAGCCGTGTACGCTAGTAGCGGGCTATAGCTCGATGGTGCGCTTCTGCTCGACTGATTGGTAGGCGCCGAGAATGATCTTGAGGACGTTGATGCCATCCTCGTGGTTGTTGATGGGGCGGCGCTGCTCTTGCAGGCATTTGACGAAGTCGGCGATCTCCGCGTCGAAGGTATTGATGCCCGAGAGTTTCACCGTGTTCACCACAGGTGGTTCGCTCATACGCATCTTGTAGGTGATGTCGCTACCCTTGCTATAGGCGTAGCCGCGCTGACCGACGATGCCAAACTTCTCGGTGTTGTCGCCTGGCTCATAGGCCCAGCTGGTGACGATGTTGCCGACCACACCATTCTCAAAGCGGACTAGGACCTGGGCCGAGTCTTCACCATCCATAAAACTCAGGCGATGGTTGCTCGTCATGGCGGTGACCTCGACGGGCTTGCTATCGGCCAGGTAGAGCAAGAGATATGAGGGATGATAGCCCGTATCGATCAATTCACCACCGCCAATGAACTGGCGCTGACCACGCCAGCCAATGGTCTTGGGATCAAAGGTGTGATAGAACGAATCGGTGGTGCGGATTTCATAGATATCGCCAATCGTACCACCAGCGATCAGGCGCTTAGCGTACTGGACCGCGGGGATGTAGAGCTGGTTGTGCGCGCACATCAGCGTGACCCCATTGGCCTCGACGGCCTGGCGGATCTCGTCGGCCTCTTGCAGCGAGAGGCAGAGCGGCTTCTCGCAGAGAATGTGCTTGCCTGCCTGCGCGGCGGCAATGATCGCGCCTTTATGCAGGTGATGGGGCAGGCAGATGTCTACAGCATCGATATCTGCCTCCTGGAGCATTTTGCCCATATCGGTATAGACATCGGCTCCGCCGGCCTCCTCAGCGCGAATACGTGCGCTTTCCTCTACGACATCGCAGACCGCCGTTATTTTCGCATCAGTCAATTTATTATAGCCACCGACGTGAACGGCGGCGATACCACCACAGCCGATTAGTCCAACTTTAATCGTCATTTTTTCCTCTCCTTAGAAGAATGAACCTTATGAATGTCATGCACAATTTTTTTTCGGGTAGTGTATGTGATGTGAATTGGCGGCCCAAGGCCGCCGATTCACATCACATACACTAAACTCTTTACAACGGATGACCGCGCAAAATTAACAGGGTTCGTGGTACCCATTAGCCAACGTTTGCTGTTGGCGCTGGCGGTACTGGGCCGGTGTCATACCCAGGCGCTTCTTAAAAACGTAGTGCAGGTAGCTACCGCTTGAGAAGCCGTGGTTGTATGCTAGCTGCTCAATCGTCTGCTCAGAGTGTGTCAGGGCCTGGCACAATTGCGCCAGGCGATAGCGCTCCAGGTAGCCGCTGAAGGTCTCGTTAGCATACTGGTCCAGAATGCGTTGCAATTGGCGTCCACAGATATGCAGGCTCTCTGCGACCTCACTGAGCGTCAAGGGGCGCGCATAGTTGTCGCGTATATATTGTGTCGCGAGCTGGTAGCGATACGTGTTCATATCGCGTGAAGGGAGCGACGGTTGATGTTGCGACGTATGCTGGACGCGTGCTGTGCGCAGCAAGATTTGAATGATGGATTGACGAATCGTGGTAAAGGCACCAAATTCGCCTTCCTGCCACGCCTGGTAGGCTGTAAGAAACCAGTTCATGGCACTATACTGGTCAAGCACTGGCCTGGCCTCCATAGTGCTTAGTTGCTGGATACAGGCATCGGCTTCCACAATCTCCCATTGCTCACCCCATTCCGTGCTGGTGTCTGGCTCCTTCAGGGGCACAATGTCCAGGTGTAGGCAGAGTTCGTACATGGCCTCATGAGGTCCCGCCTCCTGCTGGTGAAATACCTGTGGCCCGGTAAGGTAGAACATCCCCGCGTGCAGGGGATAGCTTCCATCCTGTAGGATCAAGCGCCCCTGTCCGCGCGGAATGAAGTGAAACTCGTAGTTATGGTGCTTGTGATAGGGAATAACATGTCCCGCCTGAAAGGAGATAAGATGACAACGGAGTATACGAATGCCATAATGACCCCAGCGGAAGCTGATATCAAGTCGGTCAAGCGCATCAGGTTCCGCCTGCATGGGCGCAAAGAGAAAAGGACCGCCCTGCTTGCGCAAGGCCTGGATGGTACCTCGGTCCAGTTCTCGAGCCGCTTTTGCCACGAAAGCCTCCTCCTGCTCTGCGAATCTGTCAACCCTCAAAAGGCGCGCCGGATCGGTCATGGCTTTGCTGACCGCTCACCACTAGCGCGCTTTGCGTCTAGTGTGCCAGCTCGGAAATTTTGATGGCGTGCCCCTCTTGCGCGGAGCGATTGGCCGCCTCCATCAGCGTTGTCAGGTCAATGGCTGCCTGGATGTTTTCGGAGGCGAGCGTGTCTTCCTCGATATGTTTGACCCATTGCTGGAAGGGCAGTGGGGCGTCCGCGGGCAGGTCGGTGATCGTGTTCCATTGCTGACCCTCTGCAAAGAGGCGGCTACGAATCTGGAGTTGCTCCTCAGGCGTGCCAAAGAGCAAGCTACCCTCCGTCCCATGCAGTTCGATAGTGAAGGGAGAGTATGGATTGACAAAGCCCGCCTCGACAACACCAATCGCTCCGTTCGCGTAGTGGAGCGAGACCAGCGCGTTATCCTCGACCTCTTTCCTGGTCACATAGCCGTAGTTGGCGCTGACGCTCTCGGGCATGCCCAGGAAGAGGCGCGTCAGATACATGGGGTGGCATCCCAGGTCGATCATGGCTCCGCCACCACATAGCTCTTTATTGAAGAAGTGCTCAGGCAACCAGCCGAGAGGTGAACGCTCGTTGGGGAGTGCCCCGTTGTGTGAGAGGCGTACACGTGCCAGGGTCAACCGCCCAAAAGCGTTGCGCTGGATGAGACTCTGGATGGCCTGGGTATATCCTGCGCTAAGGCGTGGGAGGGAGACCGTGAGCTTGACAGAGGCCTCTTCAACTGCCTTAATGATAGCGTTACACTCGTGAAGCGTGGGCGCAATGACCTTTTCGGTAAAAATATGCTTGCCCGCGTGTGCCGCAGCCAGGAGCACCTCATGATGCATGCTGGTCGGGGTATCGACGATGATGGCATCGATATCGGGCTGGCTCAGTAGCTCATTGAGATTCTCATAGAAAGGGACGCTTAACTCTGTTGCCCAACGACGCCCTCGTTGGACATCTTCGTCCCAGACCGCGACTATTTGTGTTGATGGATGCTGCTGGGCCTGGCGCTTATAGTCGTTTGCATGCACATGCCAGAAGCTGACCATGGCAACTCGAATCATAAATCTGCGTTTCCTTTCAGTGTATGGAGTGGCGCGCTTAGTGATATGTAATATGTAGGGTCCATGCTGGCATGGACTCTTACGTGACCTACGTGGGCTGTCTCCTCTATAGGCTACATTTTCACTGGGTGGGGTTTTAAGTCCATGCTAGCATGGACCCTACATACTAGATCGCAAGCCCCACCAATCTGCGAAATTGCGACCGAGCACAATGCGTCTCTATCCATTGTAATCTCTGGTACTGAAGAATGACAATGCACCCACGCGACAAAGTCGCTCTATGCCCTGCGAAATTACGACAATTTGGAACGAGGTGAAGAGTGTGACGCGCATCAATAGGAAAAAATTCTAAGAATCCAAAGTGGGCGTCACAAAATGCCATGAAAGCGCGTCTTACTATATAGATGCATTGATAGCGCCATGTGCAAGTTCTTTCGGGTAGGGAGTGTGATGGGTGCAAGTAGCCACGTACGCAAGGGCGTAGCCCCAGTAGCCGCGTACGCAAGTAGCGGGCTGCTGCATCTTACCACTAACCAGGGTGGGAGGCGTCACAGCAAAAAGGTGCACACCGCGTTTGCGTAAGAACAGAAAAAAGAGGGACCACGACTCATGTTGATATCTTGCCCTCATTGCGCCGCGCAATTGCAGGAGGATGCTATCTTTTGCCCCTTATGTGGCGGCTCCGTGGTTCCCTGTGAGCATATATGCCCGGAAGACCAGGCGCAAACCATCCCACTGTACGAACATCTCCATCCCGCTTTGAGTGCCGTGAGCAGCCCTTTTGCGTCTCTTGAAAGCGATGAGGCGGTTACTCTTCAGGACCCACTTCAGGATGCGTACCACCATGTACCTCGTATCCAGGTTCTTCCGGAAGATGAAGAGCAGCCAGAACTTTCAGAGACCTCTATCCTGGTGCCTGAGAGCTATGCTAGCACCTGGTATAAAGAGGTGCGTAATGCGATAGCACACGTTGAATCCTCCGTGCCTCCTAAGCCACGAACCGCGACACGACGGTCTATCTCACCGACGCTCTTTTTCTGGTTCTCCTGCCTGGTCATGGTTGTACTGGTCGCGGGAGGCAGTTTTGGTGTCTTCTCCGCCTTTGGCGCAGGCCCCACGCGGATGACGCTCCAGATCTCACCTGGCACTGTTACTGCTGGCGCGACGCTGACGCTACATGGGTCGCATTTCTCGCCCGGGAGTCAGGTTGGCCTCTCTCGTGACCATGGCTTCCCTGTTGTGGATACCGTGGGTAAAGCTATCATTCAGGCTGATCAGCAGGGAAATTTTACGGATACGGTGGTTGCCTTGAGCGAGTGGTCTCAGGGCTGGCATACGTTACGTGCCGAGGATGCGCAGACGCATACATTTGCCACCTTCTCTCTTTTGGTAAAGGGGAAAGGAGGCGTGCTACGCCCGGCACACCTGCACCTCTCCAGTGAGGCCTTTGATTTTGGTACTGGCGACACCATTACCAACGGGGTGAAAACGCTGACTCTCTCAAACACGGGCAGTGGAGCGATTAACTGGCAGGCGAAATCCGACCAGGACTGGCTCAAGATTAGCCCGGCGCGCGGGACGTTCATCAGTGGACAGAGTATGCGCCTCTTTATCGCAATTGATCGCTCACATATGCAGCCTGGAGCCTACAACGGGCATGTCGCCTTTACCTCGGATGCGGGCAACAATGGATTGACGACGCGCATCCGGGTCGTCTCCGCGCCGTTTTTCTCGTCTGGAGCACTGAGCGTCAGTCCTCCTGTGCTTTCCTTCCTGGCAGCCGATGGAGATAGCTCGCCTTCCCCACAGGATGTTACTCTCTTGAATGCTGGAATCCGCTCACTGAACTGGAGCGCGACCAGCGATGCCTCCTGGCTAAAAGCTGATCCAGCGACACACACCCTGGTCTCAGGTGAACATGGGAACCTGCGCCTCTCAGTCGATACACACGCTTTGTTGCCGGGGATCTATCAAGCAGCGGTGACTCTACGGGGGCAGGATTGGGATGGGCAGGATGTGCCTGGTAGCCCGCAAAAGCTTTTTGTGAGCGTGACCGTCACTCAGGGCTGTCTCTTGCAGGCCGCTCCCACCAGTCTTACATTTACAGGGACCTATCAAGGAGCACTGCCCCAGGCGCAATCTCTTAAGCTTGGAGGCACAAAGGGTTGTAGTGGTCCCGTGAATTGGAGTGTCAAGAGCGATGCCAACTGGTTGCACCTCGATGCAGATCAGGGAACACTCCCCAGCACCTTCCAGGTGAGTGTTGACTCCTCCGCGCTTGGGCCAGGTGACTATCATGCTACCCTTTTCTTTTCATCTCCCTCGGGAGTGCAGCCACTACCAGTCACCCTGTCATTACAAGCAACCGTGCCAGTGCCTGCGATCACGCTCTCCAGGACTCGGGTCTCACTAACCACAATTCAGGGGCAGGCGACAGCGGCCGGACAAGATGTGACGCTCACGAATAACGGCACAGGCAGGCTGGTGTGGAAAGCCACAACCTCTACCTCCTCTGGTGGCTCCTGGTTGAGTGTCTCTCCCGCCGCGGGTTCCCTCAATCCAGGCAAGTCGCTGGCCTTGCACATCTCTGCCCAGCCCGCTGGAGCTCTGGGGCCGGGGACGTATAATGGCTCTCTGAGCATCAAGAGCCTGGACGCGGCTGGGCACCCGGTAGCTGGAAGTGAGCGCGTGCTTCCAGTGAATCTGGTGATTCAACCACCCGCTACGTGCGATATCAGTGTGACGCCTGGAACGCTCTCTCTTACTCTGCCCGCCAATCAGTCTACGCCGGTTGAGCGTTCCATCACACTGCAAGAACCTGCCTCCTGCGCGCAGTCTCTCGCTTGGCAGGCCAGCGCGACCAGCGGCGGGAACTGGTTAAGCGTGAGTAAAAAAATTGGCGGGCTGGATCCTGGTGCCTCAACGATTCTTACCGTGAGCGCAAGCAGCATTAGCCTCTCACCTGGAGTCTACCAGGGGGCTGTCTCCCTCTCCACCTTTGACGCGGATACCGGGACCACGACAGGCGCCCCCCATAGCATCACTGTGCGGTTGAACATCGTAGCGCCTTGCAGTATTCAGTCCGCGGTGCCAACAAGCCTGGATCTATCTCCATCCATAACCACTGCACAATTTTCGCTCGCAGTCGCGAACACCTGCCAGGGGAATATCATCATCATGCTAGAGACTTCTTATAGTACTGGTTCAGGCTGGTTGAGCGTCACGCCGCAAACGGTCACTGTAGCACCGGGCGCGAGCACAACCTTTACCGTGACCCTGGTGGATCCCACATTGAGCACGGGCACCTATAGCGCGACGCTTCAAGTGACTGCCACGCAAGGCGGGACCGCTATCGTAGGAAGCCCTCAGCCAGTCACCGTGACAGTGGTGGTGCCTGCCATCTCTACGCCTGGAGGCACACCAACCCCCTGAAGCGGACCGAAACGTTATGCGCGTGCTAATGCTGTTTAAAAAAATAGTCTGAGAATACCAGGCGAAACATGTTCACGCATCATAGGCGCCCGATTCATCGCCTTGCGCGCGATAAATCGGGCGCCTATGGTACCTGGGGTAACGCAGCGCAGCTTCCCACGGACATTCTCGGATAAATCCTTAAAAGAGTTTTAGCAGCGCTTTTCGGGGAGACACAGGCTTTTGGCGTAGGCGATCTGTCCCGCGTCATGGACCCAGTCCTCTTTGCCATCCTCGTCTGTCTCAATAGGCGTCTCCATAAGTACGTCTACATGTGCGAGGCGAGGATCAGTGAGCAGGGCGCGCAGACCAGTGGGATGAATAATGCCTTCACCCAGGCGTGTATGCACATCTCTATGGCTGCCCAGGGCCATCGCGGTATCATTAAGGTGTAGCACCTTGAGGCGTGCTAGCCCAACAGTGTCATCAAAATGCTGGAGCACCTGCTGCGCGGCCTGGGGGGTACTTATGTCGTGCCCCGCGCCCCAGAGGTGGGCCGTATCCAGGCAGACGCCGAGGCGCTGGCTATACTGTGGGAGATGCGCGAGAACAGTGGCCAGGTGTTCAAAGCTATGCCCCAGAGCGTTGCCAGCCCCAACATCGTTTTCGAGGAGTAGCATGACCTCGGCGGGACTCTGGTTCATGACACGCTCAATGCCCTGCGCGATGCGCGCCAGACCTGTGGGCACGCCCGCACCCCGGTGACTCCCGGTATGGAAAACGACATAGGATGCTCCGAGCTGCGCGCCTCGCTGAAGTGTACCGGCCAATAGGAGAATAGACTTCTCCCAGATGGTGGCATCGAGCGTGCCCAGGTTAATTAAATAGGGTGCGTGGAGCACAATGGGATTCAGTTCCTGCTTGCATGCCGCCATGGCAAAGGCCTGGCCACTCTTCTCATCGAGAGCTGGCAGCTTCCAACCCGTGGGATTGCTGGCAAAGACCTGGATGGCCTGGCAACCAATCTGCCGGGCGGTCTCAATAGCCTTAAGGGGCTTGGAGCCTGTGGGCATATGTCGTCCAATACGCATGTTATCCTTTTTCCTCGCGATCCGCCGCAAAATAAATAAATCAGGCGCCAGCTTAGTCTGTGCCCTGGGGCACCTGAAACGTAGGGAGATTTGGCTGGCTGGCGGCGGAATTGTGGCCAGGTTGGCCGCTCTCGCCGTTGAGCATACTTTGTTCCGCCGTCTCAGTTGGCACAGTACGCATCTGCTGGGTTGCCAGGTCGATATGTGGCAACTCCTCCAGGCTGGTCAGGCCGAATTGCTGTAGAAACTCGGCGGTGGTCGCGAAGAGCGCCGGGCGTCCCACTGTTTGGGCGCGACCGACTTCAGCCACCAGCCCGTGTTGCAGCAGGCTTGCCAGCGCACGGTCGCTGTTCACGCCGCGCACGGCTTCAATCTGGCTGCGCGTCATGGGCTGGCGGTAAGCGATGACCGCTAACGTTTCCAGGGCTGCATTCGTCAGCTTCGCGCTCATGGGAAGCCCCAGCAGGGCCGCGACATAATGCGCATTCTCTGGCGCGGTGACAAGCTGCACCTGTTCACCCAGCCGCTGGAGGCGAATCCCTCGCTGTCCATTCTGAAGCGTCGACTCCAGCGCCCTGATGCCGGGCTCCAATTGCTCATTCCCGACACCCAGCAACTTGCGCAGCTCCGCACGTTCTAAGGGGCGTCCAGAGACGAAGAGCAGGCTTTCGATAGCTGCTCCCAACTGGTGCGCCTCGGGCGCCAAAACTGGCCCCTGGGCGCTTATGGCCCTCTCAAGCGATGGTTCGAGCTTGTTCTCTTGCATAGTGAGAAAAGTATAACACAATCACCAGAAAATTCTTCTTCTTTCTCTATCTAATAGCCAACTCGCCACCATGCCTATCCCTGTGAACAATCATTACATGAAGAACACCTGAGTTTGAAGGTCGTTTCATATCGCCCATGTCCTGATTGCATTTTATGCAAAGTATATAGATAAAGTAATATATTTGTATATAATTGCAATTAAAATATATTAATTTACGATATTTTAGTGTAAAAATGTATTGACTTTAAAAATATACTCTGGTAAAGTGTCAACAACGGACTGAAGAAATCCGTTAATGGCCAGTATAAACGTCAGAAGGCCAGAATAATATAAAAGATACGTAGTAAGGAGAATATTCAGAATGGCAGGTACAATTCTAGACCTCGAAAGCCTTAGTGTCCTGATTTCTAATCTGAGCAACATTGAGGCTAACCTGACAAATGTCTTGAAGGACTTTCATGTAGCGAACAACCTCTTGAACAACTCTTTCAATGGCAACCAGGTTGCGAACTTTCAGGATTCACTGAATAGCTGGACCACCAACGTCGCCAACATCACCGATCAGATGGGGCGCTACAACGGTGCTTTGCAGAATATGCTGGATGACAGCAGCGGCCACGTGAGCCGCCTCAACGGCATTCACTAATTTCCTGAACCGGCAGGATACATACACAATTACTGTGTATTTGAGAGGTGACGCTTCATATAAGGTCACGCAATGTGATGGGTTTGTATAGGCCCAACCCCTTGTCAGGGTCATATACAAACCTCCCACATCCGGTACCGAGGGCGTTTGCGCCTCCACGTATTGGGCGTGGATGTTCGATGGTTTTCTTTGTCCATTATTACCTGTCTCTTCGTGGTGTCTTGTGCCTGCGAACTCACACGCCTTCCTTCCCTCTCCGTTTTCCCACCACAAATCCCCTCTAACAAAGCAAATTAACTTCCCAAACCAAATTACAGAGACGCCACCGGTACATGGTGCGTCTGTGTTTGGCAGCTCCACAGTAGCCGCTATGACTGGATAGGGTTTTAGCCCGCCGCAAGCCACGGTTCTTTCGACCGTGGTGAGGCGTGTTCTTGGGCTTGAGCCCTTGTACAAGAGAGTACTCTATAGAACGCATGTTTGACAATTTCACATCAGTCTGGTATTCTCGAAGAGAGATACCATCTATTTTGCGAGAGGAGGGGCTGAACATGGCAAAAGCCACGAAAACCATCAGGCAGGCATTACACTATCCGCCGCAGTATGCTGCCTACTTCGCGGCAAACCAGGTCCTCTTCAATCGCGTCGTGGCCTTTTATTTCGACTGTATCCAGGCACACGAAGGTCTTCTTGCCCTCAAAAATAAGGAGGCTCTCACTGCCCTGGAGAAACTCACGCATACAACGGAGTCCAACCCCAATCCGATCATGCCGCTCACCGATCTCGCGCCAGATATCCCTGCTCTGTTCCGACGTGCCGCCATCAATGCCGCGCTCGGCTCGGCTCGCTCCTTCTTCTCCTCTCTCAAAACATGGCGAGCACATAAGGAGAAACACGAAGCCAAACAAACGAAGAAGGGCAAGAAGAGGCTGTTCAGGGTGCGGCCACCAGTCCCACCCCGATCATGGAAGAAGTCAGCTCCCTTCTACGCAAGCCTTTGGCGCGAGCGTCGTACCCATTCTATCATGCTCAAAGTCTGGACCGGCTCGTGCTGGTCCTGGCTCAAACTACACACGCTCGGTCGCGATCTCCCTGATGGCTTCGAGATGGGCAGTCCGCAACTCGTCCGCAAGGGAGATCGCTGGTGGTTGCATACTCCCATTGAGAAGACATTCGAGGCTCCTGCAAACGTCAGAGAGCAACTCACCGCCGCCGATAGACGTCTCTGCGCGGTGGATCTCAATCTTGATCATCACGTAGCTGTGTGCAGCGTCCAGACGGTTGACGGCACCATCCTGGCTACTTCCTTCATTGGGAATGGCACAGCGGTATCGGGCTGTAGGAAGAAATTGCTTGGACGTATTGCACGCAACCGATCTCAGACTGGCATCATGGCCGAGAACGAACAGGACAATGCCGACCTCTGGGCCAAAATCAGGCACGTGGACGAACAGATCGCGCACCTGGTGAGCAGCCGCATTGTCCAGTTCGCCACCAAGCACGAGGCGAGTATTCTCGTCTTCGAGCATCTAGGCAACCTGCGACCAGAGCAGGGCACGTATTCGCGTCGGGGCAATACGAAACGCGCCTACTGGATGAAGGGCCGCATTTTCCGCTACGCAAAGTACAAGGCGTGGAATGCAGGCGGTCTCATCACGACCCGTGTCAATCCGCGCAATACCAGCCGGGAATGCCATCGTTGTCATGGCCTGGTCGTGCGCTACAACCAGGGACAACCCCAGGAGGGCTATACTCCCGGCGCCGCCCTCTGCTTCTGCCCACAGTGCCAGATGCGCGACCATGCCGACCGCAATGCCAGCCTGAGAGTCGGACAGCGTTTGATCGAGCGTACGCAAGCACCGTTGAAGGAAAAGCCTCATGCTCTGATGCGACATGCGAAGAGGGAGCCGAAAGGCTCAGGTGTTGGGATCTCCCAGGATGCCAAACGCCAGCAGGGACCATCTCTCCCTGCGGCAAGGCGTGGAGATCATGCCAACGGGCATGGCACCGCCCAGAGAGGAAGGCGCCGGATGGGCGCGCCCCTCTCAGATATTGCGTCCCAACTACGGATTCACTTTGAGTAATGGCTACGCCACCTATCTCACGAATCCGACTACGGCACAGTGTCAGAAGCTGCTCGGCTTTAGCCGACGCGGAGTGTCACAGTAGTGGACTCCGTGCTCAAGCGTTATAGCGTGTAGCGAGTTTGGCGATCTCATGCTTGAGTATTTCGTAGCGCACGCTCTCGCTGGGGCCTGCAATGGGCAGGGCCAGTTGCACCTGGTGAATGCTGCGATCTGGTGCCAGGATTAGGCCACGACCAGGAATGGGGTCCGGCAGGATGGGGGGACGCCCAAAGAGGTCTAAGCGCTGGAGCTCATTGAGGTACAGTCCGATGCTGGTGCCAAATTTTCCCATCAGCTCTGACGAGAGGAAGCGGTACCCTACCTCGGCGCTGCTGACCACCAGGTACATTCCCATGGTACGAGCCTCGGCCATCGCTAGAGCAAGCTTCTTTAGCGTTATTGCGGCGTTGAAGCGCTCGGCAAAGCTGTGATAGTGACAGATAATGAGTAGTACCTGGGGAATAATATGTCCTTGCGTCCAGAGCTGACCCAGACTGTTCTCGGTCCAACGCTGCTCAGGGAATGCCTCGCGCCGTTTGGCCAGCAGACCATGCATGTTTCGCGCGAACTCCTCCAGTTTCTCGTCGCTGCTGCCATCAGTCCAGAGCTGATGCCCTTCGCCATCAAGGAGATGAGGCAGTTCGCGAAAGACATCCAGTTCATGGTGTGGGTCGATGATGGCACAGCGCAACTGGTTGGGGCCATAGTACGTGGTGAGCCAGAGCAGAATGCTTTGCAGTGCCGTACTCTTGCCACTATGTTGCGCGCCTGCGATCAAAAGCGGGCCGCCGCTCAAAGCTCCCGCTGAACCATGCAGATCGACGATAAGCGCCTCCTGCTTCTGCTGCTCAGGCTTGTCTACAAGGCCCAGGGGAAGCTGCATTGTTGGTTTGAGACGTTCTCGCTCATGCTTGGCAAGAAACTCGGCGATACTTCCGCGCACAAGCGATACGCGCCCAGGACGGGAGCCTGCTAGCTGTTCATGCTCGCCCCCGGGACGAAAAAGAATCAATGGATCGGGATCAAGGGGCTGGCTGGGCGTTGGCAGCGGCTCCGGCCAGTAGTAAATGCCAGCCTTGCGCGCATCCTCGCGCGAGTAGGTTTCGGTAATGCGCCCAACCAGAACCTCGGCAACCGTCTGTGCATTCTGAAATGTTTGTAAATGGGGGGTGCTCATCTTTCTCTCTCTTTCTATTGTGGTGGAGGATGCACGCTGACAGCCAACGGCTGTCAGCGTGCATCCTCCACCACAAAATTACTTTTCTGCTGCTAGCTGGGCGATCAGGACGTCGTTGGTGGGATCGACTGGGGTTTCGATCCCATTGGGTTTAATATAGAGCTGGTCGAGGGTGACAGGGATAGAGACGCGGGCCGCCTGGAAGAGATCAAGCTGATTGTCTCCATGCAGGAGATAGCCTCTCCCTGGAATGCTAGCGGGCAGGTAGGCGGCATCGACGCGACGCAGGATCTCTCGGCTGTCCTCCGGCGAGGCGCAGCGCAGGCAGAGTCTGTACTGGACATAGTCTCGGACGCGCGTGGCGATAATGCCCTCGGGTCGCTGTGATGCCAGGAGCAGGTGCATGCCAATCTCGCGCCCAACGCGTGTGATCGTGAAGAGCTCATCTAGAACAGAATCGGTCTGCTTGGCCATCTCGGCAAACTCGTCAATGATGATGATGAGGCGCGGCGATTTCTTGCCTTCTTTCAGGCGGATCTCGCGACGCATGGCCTCGGCTCGTAACATCGTAATAAAGCGTTGGATGAGCGCGGGCGAGGAGACGTTGGAGAGAAAGCCGATGGTATGCGGCAAATGGCGGAAAGGCTCCAGCGCCAGCCCCGCTTTATAGTCGATCAGCAGAAAATTGACCTCATTGGGGCGATAGATGATGGAGAGCGCCATGATAATGGTCTGGAGCAGCTCGCTCTTGCCTGAACCAGTCTGCCCGATGAGCAGGCCATGAGGGCCATCCTTGAGCAGGTCCAGATATTGAATTTCATCACCTATCTTCGTCCCAATGGGAATACGCATCATGGGCATCTCTTTGCCCTTCGCGTCGCGTCCACGGAACATAGGATCGCTCCAGTAGGCGAAGGGGTCATAGTAGAGCAGGTCAAGTGGCGGCTCGAAGAGCGTGCGCAGATCGACCTGCGTGCGCAACTCCAGGCGTTTAGTGCGGTTGACATGCAGCGGGAACATGCGCTGTGAGAAGTAGCTCAATGCCTGCAAGGGCACGCCATCTACCTCGTCGCATGTAATAGCGGGTGGCGGATTGGGACAGAGCCGGCGCACCTGCGCCTGGTGTGTATAACTCCCCTTTCCTGCCTGCTTATCATCCTGAATGTGTGTGATATCCACCAGCAGGTTGCTGTTCATGGGGACATCCGCCTTGTGTGCGCAGAGGCAGAGCACTGAGACCCCCAGGGTTGTAGGTCCGCTGAGCGCCAGCGTCATCTCGGGGCGCTTGAGGGGAGAGACGGAGAGCTGAGGCCGGTGCTCAAGCGAGCCAGTGCGCTGAATAGAGTTATGGGGCGAGACCACGGGCTGCGGAGCCGAGGGTTGATCTAGATCCTGCCAGAGATCGAAGTGGTCAACGATAATTACCAGGTGAGGTAAGAGGTGTTGCCCTTCCTCCCGGCGTGTGTCGCCAAGCAGGAGTTCGCGCCGCCCCAGCTCCCGCGAGATTAAGGGCAAATGCTCAAGGATCGCCCCCGCGCCAATGGCGACGGCGTGTCTCTGATTACTCTCGTCCACCACCTCTTCTGCCTGGCGTGGATCATATAGTACCGTATGAGGCAGAGCCGTTGCCCAGCGCCAGGCCTGCTCCTGTGAGCGTGGTGTCAGGATGATGATGCGCACCTCTTCAGGTGAATGGTGATAGACAAGTTGGCAAACCATGGCCTGTAGCAACTCACGCGCCGCCTCAAGCCTGTCGCGTGTCCCCACTAGCGCGATAGGCCCTGGTTCGTTGAGCTTGACTGTGATGGGGACCTTTAACGTGCTATGTCTCTCCTGTAAGGCCTGGACACGCGCCAGGGAGGCCTCCAGGCGCGGCTGGTCGGGGAAAGTGTTTGCCGTGGGAGGAGTCTGAACTTCATACGTAGCTGGCTGGTTGCCCATGCCGATGCGCACAGTGAGGAAATCTGGATCATCTGGCTTGCGCGCCCAGAGCTGTGTATCCTGTTCATCGAAGCCACGCTCTATCAAGGGCACGATGCTCAGGCCCTGATAGAGTTGTTGCTCAGGCCTGGGGGGAAGAAGTGGCGGATCAAGGTCCAGGCGTGCCTGCCGTTCTTTCCAGTGCAAGCTCTGGAGTCTCTGCTCTATCTTCTGTAGCTGTGCCTCATAGCGCTCCATCAATGCCTTACTCTTACGCCTCGTGCTGAAGTGCTGTACCAGGAAATTCGCCACGGTCCCCAGCGCCATCATACCCGAAATGGCGATAAATGGCAGCAAAAAGAACTGAGCGCCTCCCCCAATTTTGAAGGTACTAAAGATAAGCACATAGAGTCCCATGCCCAGCAGATTAAAAAGCACAAAAGAAAGTGTCCCCACCTGTGGTCCCTGTGGGAGCTGTGGCGGGCTAGGTAACAGAACCTTCTCCTGGGGAATCTCCGGCCAGATGCGGGCCTTGCGCGAGATCACATGACTGGCAGGCTTAGACGTAGCTTGTTGGTGAGACACTGACCCCTCCCTCTCAACATAAACCGGATTTACTTGTTTGCATATCTTTCTACTCTTATGTTATGGTAACAAAGCTTCTATATTATTGCAAATTTCTAGGACGTTCTTAAAAACCTTCGTGCCTACAGCGTTTTAGCGATTCATTTCAGCCACGCGAGGCGGCTTCCCAAACCGGTAGGGAACCGCTTTAGCGCGTCCGAATGCCATTCATGGCAGTGCGGCGCAAGCCTGGTTTTGTCGTGGGTAGGCAATACAATCAAGGAAACGTATAGGCTGTGCCTACAGGCGATTATGAATTTTAACAACAAAAGTAGGTAGCAAATTGTAGAGTCCATGCTGGCATGGACTGCCGAGGCCCGCAGGCCGATACCTAACCGCTGCCGGTCATCGCTACGCTCGCAGTCCATGCCAGCATGGACCCTACAGAGCCGTTATCCAGCTTACCTGCTTTGAATGTTAAAACTCATTATCGCCTTTAGACGCACCCCCTACCGGAGCGGGGCGTTTCTCAATTTCCTAGCAGATGTGGGAATAAATAGCCCACAAAGAAACGTTAAAGTTTGATAGATAAGCACTCAAACTTCTTGCTAGATTACTACTCATTGTAGTATAGTGATAGCGTAAAAAAACATTTCAGGGTGCGATGGAGGCTGCATATGAAAATAGAGCGCTTTACAGAGAAAGCCCGCGAGGCCATATATGAGGCATCGGAGATTGCGCGTAGCCGCAATCATGCGCAGGTAGAGCCAGAGCATTTGCTGAACGCACTCCTGTTGCAAGAGGGCGGGGTTGTACCCCAGGTTATTCAAAAAGCTGGTGGAAGCACGCAGGCCGTTCTGCGCCGTGTCGAGAGCGACCTGGATCGACTCTCGCGCGTCTATGGCGGCAGTGATCCTGGCATCTCACCTCGCTTGCACAAAGTCCTGGATGATGCGTGGAGCGAGATGGGGAAATTTAAAGATGAATATATGAGCGTCGAGCATCTGCTCCTGGCGCTCTTCGACAGCGATACCGAGGCGCGCAAAGCCCTGCAATCTGCTGGCTTGAGTCGCGATTCTGTCTTACAGGCTTTGACATCCATTAGAGGTGCGCAGCGCGTGACCGATCAGAATCCCGAGGGGAAATATCAGGCGCTGGAGAAGTATGGGCGTAACCTGACCTCGGCGGCGCGCGAGGGAAAGCTTGATCCCGTCATTGGGCGCGACGAAGAGATCCGGCGCGTAATCCAGGTGCTGAGCCGCCGCACGAAGAATAATCCCGTCTTGATCGGCGAGCCTGGCGTTGGAAAAACAGCCATTGTAGAGGGCCTGGCCCAGCGTATTGTGCGTGGTGATGTCCCTAAGACGCTGGAGAATAAGCAGGTCGTGACCCTGGACCTGAGCGCTCTGGTTGCAGGCGCCAAGTTCCGTGGCGAGTTTGAAGAAAGACTCAAAGCGGTCCTGAAGGAGGTCACCAGTGCCCAGGGCGGCATTATCCTCTTTATCGATGAGTTGCATACTCTTGTCGGAGCGGGAGCCGCTGAGGGCGCCATGGATGCCTCAAACATGCTCAAGCCAATGCTGGCACGTGGTGAGCTGCATTGTATTGGCGCGACCACGCTCGATGAGTATCGCAAACATATTGAGAAGGACGCCGCGCTTGAGCGTCGTTTCCAGCCAGTGCTGGTCGATCCACCCAGTGTTGAGGATACCATTAGTATTCTGCGTGGCCTGAAACCACGCTACGAGGTCCATCATGGCGTACGCATTCAGGATAGCGCCATTGTGGCCGCAGCCATGCTCTCAAATCGCTATATCACAGACCGTTTCCTGCCCGATAAAGCCATTGACCTGATCGATGAGGCGGCCAGTCATCGTCGTGTGGAGCTGGATAGCACACCAACCGAGATTGATGCCCTGGACCGCCGCATACGCCAGTTACAGGTGGAACAGGAGGCGCTGAAGAAAGAGACCGATCCCGCCAGCCGTGAGCGCCGCGAGCGTGTTGAGGCGGATATCGCCAATTTGAATGAGCAACTGCGCTCCCTGAAACTGGCCCTGGAGAGCGAGCGCGCTCCCGTGGATGAGCTGAGGTCACTCAAGAAGCAGCTTGAAGAAGCCCAGGTTCAGTACGAGCAGGCCGAGCGCTCCTATGACTACGAGGGCATGGCGCGCCTGCGCTATGGTACCATCAAAGAGCTTGAGGAACGTATCCAGGCGATGGAGGCCAAGCTTTCGACTGGAGGGTCCTCGCGTATGCTCAAAGAAGAGGTGGATGCCGAGGATGTCGCGAATATCGTCTCGAAATGGACGCATATCCCCGTCTCCAAAATGATGGAGGGCGAGGTACAGAAGCTCCTGCACATGGAGGAGCGTTTGCGTGAGCGTGTTGTGGGCCAGGAGCAGGCACTTGAGGCGGTCTCAGATGCCATACGTCGCTCGCGTGCGGGCCTGCAAGACCCCAATCGTCCGCTGGCGAGCTTCCTCTTCCTGGGCCCGACCGGCGTCGGTAAAACCGAGCTGGCGCGTGCCCTGGCCGAGTTCCTCTTTGATGATGAGCAGGCCATGGTGCGTATTGATATGTCAGAGTACATGGAGAAACACTCGGTCTCGCGCCTGATCGGAGCGCCTCCTGGATATGTGGGCTACGAAGAAGGCGGCCAGCTCACCGAGGCTGTGCGCCGCCACCCCTATAGTGTGATCCTGCTTGACGAGATCGAGAAGGCCGCGCCCGAAGTCTTTAACGTTCTGTTGCAGCTATTAGATGATGGGCGTTTGACGGATGGCCAGGGGCGTACGGTCGACTTCCGTAACACCGTCGTTATCATGACCAGTAATGTCGGCACAGCCTGGTTGCATGAGTATGATGGCATGGACGAGGAAGACGTACAGCGCTCGGTGCGCCAGCGCCTGCGCGAGGAGGGCTTCCGACCCGAGTTTATCAACCGTATCGACGAGGTCATCATCTTCCATCCCATCAGCAAGGAGCAGGTGCGCAACATCGTCGATATCCAGATCAACCGCTTGCGCCCACGCCTGGCCGAGCGCCATATCACGCTCCAACTGACCGATGCCGCTAAGGACTACCTGGCCGAGGAGGGCTACGACCCCCACTTCGGCGCCCGTCCACTCAAACGGACGATCCAGAAGGAGGTCGAGAACCGTATCGCGCGCGCTATTCTCGATGGTTCCGTGCGCGACGGCGACACCGTCCAGATCGACGTCCAGAACGGCAAACTAGCCCTACGCTCCATTGCCGTCCAGGCCATCTAATAGGAAAAAATGGGGTAAGTGGTGTGGTGCCGTAGCCGCGTACGCGGCTACGGCACCACACCACTTACCCAGGCGAGCGCCGCAGGCGCGAGAGGTCAAGCCAGGAATGTACACATGGCATTAAAACTAAGAGAGAAAAATATGGCAAGCGAGAATGCGCACTCACAAGAACAGCAGCATGAGCAACTTCTCCAGACACTGAGCGCTATGCTCATTGAGTTCCAGGTGCTATCTGCGAGTGCAGACCTGCAACACATGCCAGATCTGGCGAGCCATCTATGCTCACTCGAGCAGATGACCCGGCAGGCCCTGCACCTGGCGCGCACCTCGAGCGACTACCTGGTCCTGCCCGAGCTAGAAGGGCATACGCTTGGCGAGGCGCTTGAGCAGCTAGTTGATGCTACTGCCGAGCAGCTTGGACTCTCCAGCCGGGTCACCCTGACAGGTGTGGAGGAACACGCCCAGAACGCGGGCGTCACTCATGCTGAATATCTGCTATTTCTCCTGGCGCAGGAGACGCTGTATCAACTGCGCCAGCATCAAGGAGCGCGGCGCGTGCGCCTGACACTAGCTTATACACAGGAGGATATCCTCCTGGCGATTGAGGATGATGGCACACTCCCAACGCTAGCCGCGCCCTCGGATCTTCCTACCCCCGATGATCCTTCGCCCTTCTGGTCTGACGTGCAAGAGGGAGTAGGAAACTTCTCCGAACATATTTATTGTGACCTGCGTGCCCGCCTTGAGGCGATGGGGGGTACCTTGACGAGCGAGGTGCTTACGCAGGGAACGCGTGTGCAGGCGCGCCTCCCCTATCAGCATGAACGAGCGCAAGCAGTAGTGCCTGCGGAACCCGCGGCCCCTATTTCTGTCTCGGCACCATCCCAGCCTGAAGCGCGCCTCAGCTTGCTCATAGTCGATGCGCAACCAGTCGTACGCGCGGGCCTGCATCACCTGCTGGAAAGCTACGCGGACCTGTGGGTGGTGGGTGAGGCTGGAGATGGGGTGCAGGCCGTGAGCGAGACATTAGAACTGGGACCCCAGGTCGTCTTGCTCGATGCCCAGCTCCCTGAAGGTCAGAGCCTGGAGGCCCTGCGCCAGATCAAGCAATTGAACCTCAACACGCGTGTCCTGATGCTTTCAACGCAGGAGCGGGAAGATTACCTGTATGAAACCTTGCGTGCCGGAGCCGATGGTTATCTCTTAAAAGATGTCTCATCTGAGGAGCTGGCTGAGGCGCTGCGCGTAGTGGCGCGTGGAGAGGTCCTGGTGCAGCCACAGCTTGCTGGCCGTCTTCTCTCGCGTGTGGGGCGTGAGCGTGAACGGGGAGCGCGTAGCGAGGCGCTTACTACGCGTGAGCTGGAGGTGTTGCGCCTCCTGGCACGTGGTTTGCGTAATAAAGAGATCGCGGCCCGGCTCTATGTCAGCGAGCGTACCGTCAACTTTCACCTGGCGAATATCTACCAGAAGATGAATGTCTCAGGCCGGACTGAGGCCTTGAGCAAAGCTCTGGCTCAAGGCCTCGTAGAGGCGCGATAATTACTCAATATTATATGTTGCCAGCGCGCCAGTTATCGACGGCGTGCTTCACTGAAGCGATATAGGCCGCCTCGTTGTTGTTATCCGCGCTGGGAGCATACTTGGGAATAATAGTATCGATGGTACTGCGTCCCCATTGGGCGACGTAGAGGTTGCGCATAAGTGCGTACCATGAGCGAAAGCCATCTTCCCAGCCATTAAACTTGGCGTAGCCGCCACGGTCCTGGTCAATGCACTCATGGTCCGGGATACAGCGCAGATTGCCCAGCGACATCGTAGTGCGAGCCTCGCCATTTTTTCCAAAGGTGCTCTCATGCTGGAAAAAGGCCAGGCCAAAGACCGGATCAATGCCATATTGCACACCCAGGTCATACATGGCTTGCCCCTTGCCTGCCGCCGGAGAGCCAGCGTTAGCCAGCACCTTATTAATAAAGTCGGCGGTGACCGTGGGCTTGCCCAGGATCGAGTAGGGCCCTGTTGGGACCGGCACCTTAGGGGGCGCGGGTTTAGGGGACTCCCAGGTCCCCGCCTTATCGGCGCCAACCTGGATATTGTAGACCTGTCCTCCCGCGTATGGTAAGAGCATCGGCGCACCCGGTCGCTGCGCGATAGCGGCCCAGAGCAAGAGAGCCAGGAAGACAACGCCAATGAGTGAACTATAGACGAGTGGATTGAGCCAGCGGCGATGCCGGTGTAATGGATGCGGCGCGTAATCGTCGATGACCTGGTAGCGACGTTTGGATGCGGGCTTACGTGTAGCATTCCTATTTGGTTGTAATGGGCGCGCCGAACGTGGCGCTGGTGTGCCCACCCGCCTGAACTCACTCGTCTGGCGCTGTGCCTCCGCTGTCGTCCGCCTGATTGCCGCAGTGGTCGTGGGAGTAGGGCGTGTACGCGGCGGAAGCGATTCCGTCAGAATATCTTCATCATCAAAGGGATGCTGTTGTACGGCTGGCAATTGTCGAGTAGCTCGAGCGGGTATGGGTGAAGTCGTGTCGACTGGCTGGCGTGGTGAGCGCTTCCTGGCGTAGTTACCACTCGCCATGAATAACCTCCTTATAGGGCCTTTGAACTAGTGTTCTATTGTAGCATAATGCTCAGAACCGCACAAGTTTCCTACCTATATGTTTCTCTGGCTACACGTTCCGCTTGCGGCTGAAGCGGGGCCAGATACAGGTCTACCATATTCTCACTGGCGCTATAACCGCAGCCTTCATGATAAACCTCTAGTTAGAAACTATCATATCACCTTTAAAACATCTAAACTAGTAAGAGTTAAGTCCTGTTTTTCGAACTACATTAGAATTTGCTTAGAATCTTAAAGTGCTGGGCATGATGTTGTGGGCCGGGCATCCGCCCGGCCCACAACATCATGCCCAGCACTGGAGAATAAAAGAGTATGCGGGGTCCTTGCTGGCATGGGCTTGCCCAGGACTGGCCTTCACAAACATATTATTATTCTGGGAGAGGACATCAGAGGCGATATGCAGGGCCATTATATGTAGACGCTTGCTTTTGCAGCGTCGGCACCTAGCCTATAGGTTGGGGTAAGTTACGAAAATGTTCCTTTTTCGTATCCCTCTCGATATATATTAGAGAGAGGCTATTTACCAGGCTTGAGAGCCAACAGGAATCATTCTGCCTCAACCGCTGAGACTAGCTCAGCAGCCTTCACACCCCCGGCGGGTAAGGGTATGTGGATGCAGGTGCGAAGGGCCAGGGAGGTATTCATAGGTGATTATATGGCGTTTGTAGAGTATTATATAAAGAAGATAGCAAAAACTCTGCCAGCTTATAGTCCTATGTCGTCATCATGCTAGGGGAAACGAACGTTGTAAGAGAGTGTATGTAACTCGTTAATCCAGATAAAAAATAGTGGAGCGACGCAAGCAAAAGTTGCGAGTAGTAAATAGTACTTTATTCTATTTTCTGAAAGGGGCGTCTGTCCTGTGAATTTTGTATATGCAAATCTGAGCACCTCCCTGGCCACTACCCAGCCTGGCTGGCTCACAACACTGCAAAACCTGGTTGGTCCTATGGTCGCTTGTATGGTGGCCTTCCTGGTAGTATTCTGGCTGAGCACCGTTATTTGGACGTTTCGCGACATTCGCGCGCGCACGCAAGACTTCCTCCTGCAGATTATCTCTACCGTCGCTGTCGCCATCTTTCCGATTGCGGGCGTCTTTGTGTATATGATTCTGCGCCCCCGCCAGACCCTGGCCGAGATCTATGAGCGCCAGTTGGAAGAAGAGTCGCTCCTGGCTGAAATGACCGAGCGCCAGACGTGCAGCAATTGCCATGCACGCATCGAGTCGGATTTCCAGGTCTGCCCCTCCTGTGGCCAGAAGCTCAAGCGCTCCTGCCCCAAGTGCGAGCGCTTGCTGGAACTGCGCTGGACCTTTTGCCCGTACTGCACAACCAATCTGGCAGGCGCGCCTATGCCGAGTATGCCAGGCATGGCTAATATGCCGGGCGTTCCCAACTCAAACATTCCTATGGGGGGACCGATTCCCGGGAATCGTTTCTAGCCAAACTATGCGAGATGAAGTGTGTCCCCTGAT
This sequence comes from Ktedonobacter sp. SOSP1-85, assembly GCF_016587415.1. GTDB lineage: Bacteria > Chloroflexota > Ktedonobacteria > Ktedonobacterales > Ktedonobacteraceae > Ktedonobacter. Next base: position 3,473,933 of record NZ_BNJI01000001.1, read on the forward strand.
GGCCCAGGTCACCAGGGGACACACTTCATCTCTTCCCTTTTCTTTCCCCTTGCGGTTGTCCGTTCAACCCACTTCTCTGCTTTGTTTATCAAGCAAAATGTGCTATAATGATGTGGCACACAGTGGCTTTCATTGCCACTTTTTCTATGCTTAAGTAGAATACTTACACACAGAGAAATACTAGCCTTCCACAGTCGTCTGTCGCTCATCCTGGAACGCGTATAGCACGTGTCATGTATAAGGCGAACGCCAGGCGAAACCTGAAGACGTCCAACCAGCAGGCATTGGGGCTAGCTTCTACATCTATAACTCGCCCCCTGTTCCTAGCGCTACTACTGTTGTGCCATTGTGGTAGGGGGACCAGCCACGACGATCACTCAAAGAACAGCAATTCGTATCAGACCGCGGCTTGTCCGTTGTTTATCCAGGCGCAACGGCCTCCGCCGCAGTTCCGTGTTTACTGAGCAAAAGGAATGTACAGGTTCTATGGCAAAGACAAGAGAATCAATAATGGCAGAGCACATTTCAGATGAGCAGGAGGCCCTAGCAACTCCTGCCAATACAATCTCTAGCAGTGATGAGGTTGACCTGGGTAGCACCACTCAGAATCATGGCAACAATGGCTATAGCGGCCAGAATATTCAGATTCTCGAAGGCTTAGAAGCTGTACGTGTGCGTCCAGGTATGTATATCGGGGCGACCGATCAGCGTGGCCTCCATCACCTCATCCAGGAGGTGGTCGACAACAGTGTTGACGAGGTTATGGCCGGCTATGCCGATATCATCCAGGTCACCATTCATGCCGATGGCTCGGTCACGATTGAGGATAATGGTCGCGGTATCCCTGTTGAAGAGCATCACCAGCGCCCGGGCATGTCGACGCTTGAAGTCGTGATGACGGTCCTGCATGCCGGTGGTAAGTTTGGCGGTGGCGGCTACCAGATCAGTAGTGGTCTACATGGCGTCGGTGTCTCGGTGGTGAACGCGCTCTCAGAGTGGTGCCAGGTCGATGTCAGGCGCGATGGAAAAATCTATCGCCAGCGCTATGAAAAGGGCACGCCTGTCACCAAGCTAGCCGCTGTAGGCAGCTTCGAGGGCACGGGTACCCGGACCTCTTTTCTGCCCGATCTCTCCGTTATGGAGACACGCGACTATAACTTTGATATCCTCGCCCAGCGCTTCCGCGAGATGGCCTACCTCAATCGCGGCATGACCATTGGCATTCGCGATGAGCGCAGCGACCGTGAAGCAACCTTCTACTTCGAGGGCGGCCTGGTCTCCTTTGTTCGCTACCTCAACAAGAATCGCAACACGCTTCAGGCACGCCCCGCGAGCGCCAGCCGCGAGATTGATAAAGTCAAAGTCGATATTGCTCTGCAATATAATGATAGCTGGTCAACCACCGAGTTCTCGTTTGCCAATGGCATCAACACCGTAGATGGTGGCATGCACATCACTGGTTTTCGTAGCGCCCTCACGCGCTCTCTTAATGACTATGCCCGCAAGGCTGGTCTGCTCAAAGAGAAGGATCCCAATCTAACTGGCGACGACGTACGCCAGGGCCTGGCCGTAATAGTCAGCGTGAAGATCCCTAATCCACAGTTCGAGGCCCAGACCAAGAGCAAACTGAACAATGCCGAGGTCCGCCCTATCGTCGAAAACATCACCGCGGACATGCTCAACCGCTACCTGGAGGAGACCCCCAGCGAGGCCAAGACCATCATCAGCAAGTGTCTGACCTCCGCCAAGGCACGTGAGGCCGCCCGGGCCGCACGTGACCTCGTCCAGCGCAAAAACGTGCTCGACACCACGCTCCCTGGCAAGCTGGCCGACTGTAGCGAGCGGCGCGCAGACCGCTGTGAGCTGTACCTGGTCGAGGGTGATTCCGCTGGTGGCTCGGCAAAACAAGGGCGTGATCGCCACTTCCAGGCCATCCTCCCCCTGCGTGGTAAGATCCTCAACGTCGAGCGCGTCACGCTGGACAAGATCCTGCACAACGAAGAGGTCAAAAATATCATTACCGCCGTGGGTGTGGGTATTGGTGAGCAGTTCAATCTCTCCCGCCTGCGCTATGGCCGCGTCGTTATTATGTGCGACGCTGACGTTGACGGCGCGCACATTCGCACCCTCCTGCTGACCTTCTTCTACCGCTATATGCCCGAACTGATCGGTGGCGGCCATCTCTACATCGCGCAGCCACCTCTCTACCACGTCAAGTTTGGTAAGCAGATCCACTTCGTCTACACGGAAGAAGAGCGTGATGCCCTGATCGACGAATACAAGGCCACGCACAACGGCAAGGAGCCCGAGGTTGGCCGCTATAAAGGCCTGGGTGAGATGAACCCGGAGACCCTCTGGGAGACCACCATGGACCCTGAGCGCCGTACCATCCTCAAAGTCTCCGTCGATGAGGCCGTCGAGGCCGACAAGGTCTTCAGCATGCTCATGGGTGACGAGGTCGCGCCCCGCCGCCGCTTCATCGAGAGCCACGCCCGCAACGCCAACCTGGACATCTAAGAGAGAAATATGTAGGTTATCACAAATACTTGGCCCCGTATCACAAATATTTGGCGAAGTTTTTCACAAATATTTGGCGGGGCCAAATAAACCAAAATTTTTAGGAGGTAGTTAGGACTTTAAAATCCGCACCTGTATAAAATTCTTGAAGATTTGTATCAGCTCGTAAGCGAATTATATCCTAGCATCTAGATACGGGTAGCTTGCTTTCCACGAGTATTAGTGACGTTAATTGATACACTCATCTTATGAGTGTATCAATTGGTGTTTTTTGAGCTAATTAAGCTAGCTTGGTTCCCGCCTCGTCACATATCTTGTTTATGGTGTATGCTTGCAAATTGGGTTTGTGTAGTATACACTTTTTAATCATAGATTATCAATTAACAGATTATCGCTAGATAAGCTGTTAAAATGTCTTTCCGCGCGTGCGTTCCTTGCTCATGAAGGCATAAATATGAGGGAAAGTGGATGGCCAAAACTTTAGGCTTTTACCAAAATTTTGATCTTGTTTTACAACGTCTAAGCAGTGCGCTACGTTGTATTCAGGAGGACCCCGAAGTGGGTCACTCTGCATTAGCCCAGTGCATGAGTGTCAATCAACCTGTTGCTGAAGGGTTTTCATCTTGGTTGCGCCATACAGGATTAATAATAAGTGAACCGCATCCAGGATCTCAAAAGCGATCTTACAAACTTACTCCCTTTGGGAAACTTGTCTATCAATATGATCCTGCGCTAACAGATAGAGGCACTCAGTGGATCTTACACTACTACTTGGCAACCAAACGTGATGAAGCCTCTGATGCCTGGTATATTTTAATAAATAAATATATCCCTTTTAATTCAAAAGTAAATATCGAACATTTCAGGTCTTTCTTCGCGGATTTAATGGGTAGTAATACCAAAAATCAAAGTGCCTTGATCAAGGACCCTCGAACCGCCTTGACTACATACACTCGCCCAGAGGCATTGGCACAATTACGTATTTTAGAGAAGTTAGATAATACAACATTTTGTGTGAGGCAACCTGTTTCACCTCCGACCCTTGTCGTTGGTTTCATGCTGCTCGATTGGTGGCAGTACCACTATGATGAGACAAATACGCTTAGTTTTTCGCAGCTTGGCCGCGAGGAAGAAAGCATAGGTCGCTTATGTCTTGCTGATGCAGGCCAAGTGAGACAATGGATAACAGCTTTAACTGGACTAGGTTATTTGAGCTTCTCAGAGACCCAGCACGAACCTGTACATCGGCTCTATCAAGACCGACCAGTCTCTCTTTTGGAGCGTTACTACACACAAAGATGAATATTGAAGATGTTGCTCAATCGCTCGAAATTCAAATTCGCAGAGTGTGCGGTGCCCAATCCCGTTACCGCGTACTCTGGATTATTGGCGCGCCACGTAGTGGCAAAACCTCATTATGCCAGTATATTTGTACAGCTCATCAGTGGAAATACGTGAATTTTACTTTAGATCCTGGTTATCTTGACAGTTTGCTTGGAAGAGAGGAAACCTATCGCCCAAAAGATTTTGAAGGAGATCTCTTGACTTGGTGCTCAAACTCGAAGGAAGAGTTTATTATATTTGATGAAATTGAGCCCTTACTCGGGCTATGGAATAGAGAACACCAAGACAACTTCTTCAGAATAGTTGGGCGTATTCCGGAGCTAAGAGCGGGAGTCGTCCTTGTAACCCGCATTCGCTCTGCACTACAACTCCGGTCCATTTTACCGGAAATGAGTCAAGATCACATATATGAAATAGAGCAGGAGTAACCATATGCCTGAGATGATGCGAGATGTGGTGCAGATTCAGGGGGGATTCAAGCCATCTGTACAGCTTCCCAGACATTTCTTTGATAAGGAGAGCAATCGCCATTTTGTTCAAAACTATATCCCAACTCAGGAAACGCTAGATGTTTTTCTAAAGGTACGGGATAGTTTACAACCTAATTCTGTGCATAGAACAAAACTATTCACTGGTACATATGGCACTGGTAAATCTGATCTTATGCTAATGATTTCTAATTATGTTACTTGCTCTGCTGATGATCCGTTACTTGCACCGTTTTACGAAAAGTTAAGGAATTTAGATAAAGATAAAGCCGCTTCTATCTATAATGCGCGTTTAGGTCTTCCCCCATTCCTCCTTGTACTGCTACAAGCAGATACAGCAATTACCTTCTCTAGCTTTGTACTAGATGGGCTGGAGAAAGAGCTTACGCGGATTGGCCAACAAAACGTACTTGGCCGGACCTATTATCGAGCTGCACTTGATCGAATTGACTTATGGGAGAAAGGACATCCCGAGAATATCCATCGTTTGAAAAAAGAACTACAAGAGAACCACAGCTGCACTTTAGCGCAACTAAAGCGAGATCTCGCAGGCCCTAATGCTGATAGTGCTCTTAATACGTTTCGAGCAGCAACGTTGCAAGCTATCGGGCTACCATTTCACGAGACGGCAGTCATTGAGAGACCATATGAGGCTTTCGAAAGAGCCGCAGGGGCGCTGGTTAAGAGCGGGGAATATAGTGGGATTTTTATCATCGCTGATGAGTTTACATATCTGCTACAAAAGCTCGCCGAACCTGCCACTGCTTCTCCTGATATCAAGGCTATAGATAATTTGGCAGAGATGGCAGACGATTCTGGGCGATACCAGTTGCATTTCTATGTTGTGAGTTTAGAAGGTTTTGCAAGCTCAAAGGCTGGTTCGCGCACTTCCCAAGCTGCACTTGAGCGTTCGGGCGGTCGTTTCATTCGAGGGCAGGTAGAACTAAAATCACAGTATATGGAAGAGCTGATTAAGGCTTCTATTGTCAAATTGGTTCCTCCTGAGAGTTTGTTTAAGACAGTTCCTGATCAGCTAGATGAGTTGCTTTCTCTAGCAATGCGTCTTTGGGGAGACCGTCCTACTGTGACGCATGATCGCGAATGGGTCCGAAACGCTATCGTTAATGGTTGCTATCCCCTACATCCATTGACAACTTATTGCCTTCCCTCCCTTAACAGAGCATTGGCTCAAAATGAGCGAACTATGTTTAGCTTCATTTGGGACGAACAATACGGCCTCAAATCCTTTATTAATGAGTCGAATGTGTCTTCTCTCGATGGATGGATTACATTAGTTCCTTTGGATTATCTTTTCGCCTATTTTGATGTCAGTTTGAAAGAGAAGCGCCCTGATCTCTATCTCCTATATCAACAAGCTCGAACTAAGCTACTGCCTGAGCAGGTCAACTTGGGTTTAGAGGGGCGCCTGCTCAAGGCACTTGTGCTGCTCGAAATTGCCTCTGGTGATACTAATCTGCGCACTGACTCTGACTCATTACGTCACGCATTAGGATTAAGCCCATCTAGTTCAGAGAATGTTAAGGTCGCTCTTAAGGAACTGATGCAAGCGGGTATCGCCTATCCAAATCAGATGGGTTACTACCTCTTAGTAAAACAAGGCCAGGCTAATCCAAGTGAATTACGCAGTATCATTGAACGTCTAGCTCGAGAGGATATCACCAAATCACCGATTTCTGTTTTAAATGAGCAGCAGGAGTCAAGCGATGTGAATGCTGTCGACTACAATCGAACACATGGTACAGAACGTAAGCTCTCAGCGAAATTTGTGGGAGTTGCTGATCTGGCAAGTAACTCTTTGTCCTCTTCACAACTACAGAATTGTGATGCTTTGCTATGGTACGTTATAACAAACGCAGAAGATGAAAGATTACAGGCCCGTTCGTTGGCTCTGCAGCTTACTAAGCAATACGACCGATTGGTTATTGCAGTCCCTCTTGAACCTACTGATATCCTTGAACGTCTCAAACGTAGGATGGCTGTAGAGGATTTACGTGATACTGAAGATTACAGCAGGCCAGATTATCAAGAACTTTTAGCTGACAATGGATTAGTTGGTGGAGACTATCTCTCTGCATTCGAACGTGCACAGCAAAAATTAAAGAACTATGCATCGTTTGAGTGGTATTCTGAAGGGAAAATTGCCAGCATTCAAACCTTAATGCAAACTGAGGATTTAGCATCGAGGGTAATGAAAAAGGTTTTTCCATCGACTCCTGTACATAGCACAAGCCAGCATCTTCCGAAAGCGCAACGGAATACAGCGAAACTGCGAGATGCTTTGGATAATATACTAAATGCTCCATTTCGTCGTGCAAATGGAAAGAAATCTGCTACTGATGCGATACTATCCGATGGAGCAAGGATGCTAGGTCTACTCTATGTTGTGGATCGTGATGGAGGATACAATCGCTATGATACCTGTATTCCTGATCAACAGAACCGTCGTTTGCAGAACAGCAGATTCGTATGGAATACCTTGGATGGGCAGTTGAAAAGTAGCGTTGCCTGGCCAAACATTGTTCAGCAACTAGAATCCCCTCCTTATGGGCTTTATCCTTCAGTATTGGCCCTTTTCCTCGCAGCGTTTCTCCACTTGAATCGAGACTACATAGAAGTTTTCGATGCAAAGCAGGTACTCAACCCCGTAGGGGTCACTGGGGAAATTATCCTAAAGATGATTGACTCTCCCGAAAACTATACTATACGTTATCAACCATTGACGAATCCTCAAAGAGAATTTTTGCAGGGGCTATTACGCATCTTGTTACCTTCTCAAATAGAATTGCATACCAAAAGAGCGGATGCTGCGTCACTTCGCAATCAGGTAGCAAAACTTCTGTATCAAAGAATTAGGGAGGTAGCTCTAATACATCAAGCACCTTCTTTAGAAGAACTTACTGAAGCCCTACCAGATATGCCTCGGGAGCTACTGCCTGCGTGCCAAGGTCTAATAGAATTTAGCCAATTGCGCGAGGATTCTGAAAGAAAAGCAGCTCTCCTTGACGCACTACCTGAGCATATCGGTTTGCCCGTAGATGGTGTGGAATGGGATAGTAAAGATATCAATCGAGCACTCTCAAATCTAGAGAGCGCATATCGACAATTACAGCAACTTCCGAAGAGGCTGAGGCAGACTATTGCACTGCAAATCGGCCAGTGGTTTGGGTTAAGCGAGACGCCTAAAGATGAAAAAGAGGTGTTAGAAGCTGCTTTAAGATGGCGTAAGTTAACGGGAGTGCGCCTACAGGACTTGGCAGGTCAGGTAGAGGCCCAAGATATGTTAGGGTTACTTGATGATAGGCCATATAACTTCGAGCAGGTATTTCTTAATGCCCTCCCAGCCCGCTGGAAATTGCAGACTTTCGGTGAATGGCAAGCGTTGCATACGAAAAAAGAGTATATGAACATTCTCGAAAAGGCAGTGCAAGCAGTTAAAGATCAGGTAGAGCGACTTTCCTCGCAGATACTTGAAGAGAGGACAGTCGATAGAGATGTGCTACAGAGGCCCGCTCAGATCGGAAACAATGGATCGAGGGAGGAACGAGCAGGGCATTCAGCAATCTCTGGAGCGGAATCACTTACCGCTGGCACCAATCAACCAAATTCTACCGAAGCAACGCCACTGAAGGATGTAATAGCGCCTCGTCAAAATACTGTTGGGTCCTCAAACTTCCCTGCAACGCCACCAGTTGTTTCTAGAAGTGAATTGCATCTCCGAGAAAAGCCGCATAAAGCAGAGCTAGCTGTTGAAGTGGCATCATCTCGCAATGATATGGCGAGCGATACGGTAGAGCAGGCCTTTGAGATGATACAGTCAATCTTTGAAGGATTGTTACCCAAAGACCAACGTCGGCTGTGGGAACGATTAGTTGAGGAGTATGATCCTCGATGATCACAATATATTGCGATTTTTACAGCATACTCCAAGTTGAGTCTACAGATGAGCAAGATGTTGTAAGGCGTATACAAGATTACATACCGCTGAGACAGCGAATTCGCAGTGCTCTCGACAAGGAGAACACTGCTTACACTGTCTATGTGCAAAATCCCATTCTCGCTCAATGGCTAAAGGATCTGCGTGGTTATGATCCCCACATTGTGCGTTGGGAGGATATTGATCCATATGCATACTTTGAACAACGTTTTGGTTTCGTTCCCCCTGTAGAACTAAGCATATCGGCAATTCAAGAGTTATTAAAGGTACTACCGCTTCCCTATGAAGAAGTAACGGCAGATCCAACAGGGTGGATCCTAAGCCAGCGCGTTGATCATGTTTGGGGCTGTAGTCAGCCCTCTGAGAACCACTTGGCCGATGTTGCTGCTTGGATGGTAAGGGTAAAACAGATTCCTGTGCTCCTACTGCCACTTATGGAAGCACGCCTGGCTGAGTGGGCTAAAGTTGATGATCGGTACAAGGTGTTTCTTGACCCGTCTTGGAAAGAAACTGCAAGAGCGCTTCTTCTCCGTTGGGCATTACGCTTTTATCCCATGACATTTAGCTTGCGCCAAAGGTTAGAAGAGTTCCCCCTGGTAGATTGCAATCAGTATACTGATATTTGCATCGAGCTTTTTCGAGAAAAAAACAATGAACTTAGACGGTTTTGGCACACATGGCTTATCTCTGGTTCTTCACCAGATATTTCAGTTGCATTGCAACAAATGTCGGGTCTTGCAGATGCTGAGTTAGATGTGATTGAGGATTGGGCAAGGGCTAATGCATTGCTCGTGACAGGCCAGTTATTGGAAGCTATTAAAAATCGCTTTGCCCGTTTCCCTCGTGCAAATAATGTTTTGGAACGGTTAGCGAAAGTAGTTCCTCCTCCCGTCCCTCCTATACCCGATCCTCTATGGTCTAGCGAAAATTGGCTGCGCTGGGTTACAGAAGCATATCTTCCTTACTTCGCATGGGTGATTCGTAACAAACAAGCGAGAGATACGCAAATGAAGCTTGCAGCTCAGTTTGAGCAGTGGCTCTTAAAAATATACCCAAAGTTTCCATCAGATCCGATGGCCCCTTTTACCCCACATCAACTAAGTAGGATCAAAGAGCTATTTGATGAAAAATCAGTCGATGTTGTCTTCTGGTTTGTTGTTGATGGGCTAACTTGGTGGCAGGGAGAAAGACTGAAGTCCTTTTGTGCTGAGCGCAAAGTTGGGGGAATATATCTCGAGCCAACGATTTCTGCACTCCCAACGATCACATCGATTTCTAAAAAAGCTTTGGTAAGTGGGTATCTTGAGTCGACGGATAATACGAAGCCTATAGCTCAGATTGTGAGGGAACGTCTAGTTTCAGCTGTACAGAACATCCATGTGTATAGACACGAAAATGAACTAGAAGAAGCCTTCTCTTCAACACTTCAACCAGGGCTGTATACTTTGATGTACAATGGACTAGATCACCACAGCCATGATACTCAAGGGTTCACTGATACCGAAAGTATTGATGGCCACCTTGTATTGCTTTCCCGCCTCATACAAGAAGGTTTTGAGCGTTGTTTGAGGCTAAACTTGAGAGCCAAGGCATTTGTCAGCAGCGATCACGGAAGTACGTTTTTACCTAAAGATGCTAGGGTATTACAACTTCCAAAATTTGCCCATTCAGTAGATGACAGCGATTTAGAAGGTATACCAGATGAGCAAACGAAAGCCTCTTCAAGAGCACGTGCCTGTACTAGTAGCAGAATACCTGAGAAGGATGAACTAGAGGAGATCAAAAAGGATTGGCACTACCTACAGAAGGATGTTTTCAGCCTGCCTCAACAGTATTTTATACCAAAAGCATATAGTGCCGTAGGACGACGACCGAAAGGTTGGACGCATGGTGGCGCAACGCCAGAAGAAGTGATAGTTCCTTTCATCGCGTTACAGACTAATAAGGTAGAATTCTTAGAGCCAGTGATAAACATATCAGGTTTTTTGTTCTCAAGTAAAGTTAATGCACTACAGGTTACGCTTGGAAATATGAATCCGTTTCCTATTACAGTGCTTCAACTGTTGGTGGCCGATTCCACGGCAAAATTGATTCAGAGTTACGTGGAACCAAATGCGATGATTACTGGCGAAGTTATACTACCTGCTGTAGTCTATCGAGAATCTGCTCGATTGGTTACATGGTCCCTTACCTGTGAAGGTGGTGGAATCCGCCAAGTTTTCAGGGGTGATGTAAGTATACCTATACGACGTTTGCAGACAAGTGATGTTGATGAGATGTTTGAGGATATGCTATGACGCTTTCATTTGAGCAAAAAGCACTTTACTATTATGACGAAGTATGTATAAACAAAGGCCTTATGCGCCAGGCGAGTATTGGATCTCAGAGCGTTCCTATGTACGTTGGTGAATGGATTGTATCTCGCCATATGACGGATGGACGCATTGATGATGCTGCACGCAAGCGTATGCGGGATTTTATCAACAAACACCTGCCATCAAAGGACAGAAAAGAGCAACTCAAATCTCAACTAAAAAATGGGCAAACTTTGCTCATTTTGGACACATATACTGTAGAGGTAAACCTTCGTTCAGATAAATACACCTTGAGGATTCCATGTTTAGATGACAACAAAGCCACTATTGAAGGGTATATTGTCGAGAAATACCCCCTTTTGCTTGGAGGAGGCGTTTGGGGAGTCGGACGCTTAGAATATCAGCCGCCAAATGAGATTGAGCACCTTCCCGGCACCATACATATGGTTGATTTCCGACCTATGCAAGCGGCAACGATAGATATGGATTTATTTTGTGAACAGCGCCAGCATTTTACGCTTGAAGAGTGGAGAGATTTATTGGTAAGCAGTATGGGTTATAACCCTGCTGCTTATACTCCGGACCAACTCATGTTTTTGATTACACGCCTTATTCCAATAGTGCAAGAGCGTGTCAATCTTGTAGAATTGGCCCCTAAAGGCACAGGGAAATCCTTTGTATACCTTAATCTTTCACGTTATGTGCGCTTAATATCCGGTGGAAAAGTTACTGCAGCAGTATTATTTCACAATAATGCAACTAATCAGTCAGGTTTATTGTCGCGTTTTGATGTGGTTGTTTTTGACGAGGCACAATCGCTCTCCTTTGATAACCCAAATGAAGTCATCGGTGTACTCAAGGATTACCTTGAGTCGGGAAGCTTCTCACGGGGTGGTAAACAGCAAAATATTGCAACTTCTGGCATTGTCATACTAGCAAATATACCGTTAGATGCTAATGGTTATCCGCGCTCAGAGAACTTATTTGCAAACCTTCCGGAATTTTTGCGTGAAACAGCGTTTATTGATCGTATCCATGGAATATTGCCGGGTTGGAAGTTGCCTAGGATACAAGAAGAATCAATATCAATGAGCGTTGGTTTTAAAGCCGACTTTTTCGGCGAGGTACTTCATAACTTACGATCTATGGCAGGATATGAGGATTATGTTAAAGCTCACGGATCCATTATTGGCACTAACGACCTTCGTGATCATAATGCTATTATAAGGTTGGCTGCGGGATATCTTAAACTACTTTTTCCCGATTTGAGATTGAGCACGAAGGAGTTAGTTGATTACTGCTTACGACCTGCTGCTTCATTACGGCAATTAGTCCGCAATCAATTAGCAGCCTTGGATCCTGAATATAAGAGGGTTGTTATAGATGTGAAGCCGAGATCAGATTAATAGCTTTCTGATAATCTCTGACCATAAGCTAGCATGCTATTGTTCGCAGCGCACTAATAATAGCATCAGCATCTTGAAAGTCATTAAAATAACCTGGACTTACTCTTACAGTGCCTCCATTTTCGAGCGTTCCTAGCCATTTATGTGTCCAAGGGGCACAGTGTAAACCGGCGCGGACTGCGATTCCTTTGGCTCCTAAAGCTGCCTCAACTGCTTGTGGGGAGGAGGCAGCTATTGTAAGCGAAATAATACCGCACCAAGAGGTAGATGTGTGTGGTGTATATACCTCGACGTTTGGTAAGCTCATTAGCTTTTCGCGTATCTGTTCTGCTAAATTAATGCTATGCTCTACAATAGATTTTCGCCCATTTTTTTGCAACCAGGTTAAAGCTGCATGTAGTCCTGCTATTGCCAATATATTATGGCTTCCAGCTTCGTATGCTGAGGGCAATGACATAGGCATGTCGATGCTCTCAGAGAAAGTACCTGTACCGCCAAACAGCAGTGGATTAGGCTTCCAGTTAGACCCTAGAACAAAGCCAGCTATACCAAACGGACCATACAACGACTTATGCCCTGAAAAGATGAAAGCATCAATAAGACCACTTTTCAAGTCAATGGGATAGAGCCCTGCTGTTTGTGCACCATCTACAATAATGATAACTTCTGGGTTACTTTGTTTTGCGAGCTTCGCAATTTCAGCCACTGGGGGCATCACTCCGCAAACATTACTTGCGTGAGTAACACAGACCATTGTGGGCGGTTCAGATTGGAAAGCAGCTGTGAGCTTGTCGAGTTGACAGGTAAATGTTCTCTGTCCAAATGGAATTTGTCGGACCTGGACTCCCTTTGATTGCCGTAGGTGCTCTACCGGTCTTAGTACTGAATTGTGCTCAAATGGTGTGACGTAGATGATGTCCCCGGGATAAAAGTTGGCTCCAAAGATAGCTTGGTTGAGAGCGTGCGTTGCAGATGCGGTAAAAATGACGCTATCTGCTGACGGAGCTTCAAGCCAATCTGCTAGGAGCTCTCGCGTCTCAGTAAGCATTCGTGTACTTGCGCGTGCAAATGGGTTCCCTCCGCGCCCAGCATTGCCGCCTTGCTTCATATAGAATGAGTTCGCCTCTACATAAACACTTTCGGGTTTGGGAAATGTTGTAGCAGCGTTGTCTAAATAAATAGGTTCTTGCTCCTCCATCTGTAAAGAGTTCTCTCTAGTCGCTGACATTTGATCCTCCCATAACATAATCTAATAGAGCGAGAGCAATTTGGCGCTTTTCGTCGAGAGACAGAGGTCGTCCCGAAATCTCCAGAGTAGATTTAAAATTTTGTAGAATTCTTTGCCCTTGTGGAGATAAACCCGATTGGCGAAAACGGTATGTCTGCTCACTCTTTTCGGGCAGTGCAACAGAAAGTTTTACCGCGGTCTCGTCGGAGGAGAGATCGAAAATCTCGTTTTCAATCCTCTTCCTTGCTTCTAGTAAGTTATGCCTGAAAGTCTCATTGCTGCGATCATTCCAATCACTCAAGGATATACCCAATATAGCCTTGGACAGATGATCCCAGAAGTTCGCTGTTTGCTTTGACTCGTTTTCGCTGGCAACTTGAACTAATCTTTGGGCAAGCTGGTCGCTAAAGCGAAGGGATCTCAATGGTTTCTCAGCTTGTTCTTCAATGATTTTTAACCATGTAACTATTGCTGCATGTCCGTCTGAGGCATCGCTAGCAAAGGTTTCTCGCACAAAGCGGTCTAAGGAATACAATAACATCTGGTAGGCAGCTGCTATTTCATCCATCAAGTTGGATAGCCGCTCCCTCATTATTTGCCTGTATTTATCTTCATTGCTTACGTCAATGCTGTCGTTTTCGAGTAGTTCTAGTAAATCGTAAGATAATACGCGAGCTGGTTCTCTTTGCGCTTTTCGCAGTAAATTGCGGAATTCCTGGGCATTAGTGGAGACCAGATTAGTATCTCGGCAGTATCTTGGCAGGCTTTGCAACCAACGCAGTAGACCTATACTCAAAGCATTAAGTGGTTGTTGCGTCTGTTTCTGATCTGACACGAAACTCTCTACCCGCTCTTCAAGGATTGACCACAGGATTGAGCGCCGTGCATCCCAAGGCCCTAGCTCAATAGTATATTGCTCTGGTTGCTTACAGAGCTTAATGAAGACCTCTGCAGTTACAGGAGAAACTATTTTTCTACTCTGCCGCATGGTAAGTACTGGGAGACGGAAGTGCAAGGCAGCTGCTACTAGTAGCGGCAGAACACCTCGGCGCAAACCAAAGGGAGGTGACTGCAGTCTATCGATGAGCGTAGAGGCCTCTTGCTCTCTCTCTACTGCTGTATTTGCAAAGTTTTGTATGACCTCCCATGCTTCAGCCAGTGAGTCCCCATTAGTTGGTTTTCTCAGGATACCGTATCCAGTGGCAGTGAGCTGTACTAAGGTTGTGCGGATTAGGAGTGTTCGTACAATGAGCCAATCTGGACCATGACCTTGTAAGCCAAAATCCGGAGGAAGTGCATCCTGTGGGCTTCCAAGTAGTACTTCGATGACTTTCTCCAGTGCCCGCTCTTGCTGTCCGGATGGCTCTTGCTGGTTCACCAACTCATTATTTAATGTCGGCGTTTTATTAAACCACTGGTCGCATAGCCCCGAGAGTAACCGAGAGATGTCGTCCGTTTCCCAATGTCCTGAGCGCCACTCAGAGCCCTCATACCACCACCAGGTCGCCTTCGCGAGGCTGGGCTGCAAGAGCGGATTTAATGCCCGCAAGAGACGAGTCCTCGCATCTTCGACGAAGAAAGCAATTTCCGTCGGAAGACGCTCATCTTTCTGCATAAAAACAGGATCATTGCTTAGGTCGTCCAATGCAAAGAGTTCGCGAACTGGTTCTGCAAGCAACAACGGCTGATCTGGAATGACGTATACTGTACGGCTGCTTGGAAGATTTTGCACAACACGAATGGCTTCTTCTCTTTCTGCCGCATTTGTTGCTAGTACATAAGCAATAGCACCATCGGCATAGCCATGCTCACCGAGTTGTTTGAGGAAAAGCTCGGCGCTCACTCGCTTCATATCACCTGACCAGCAGTAAATGCCATTGAAAAATCTCGTGATGGAGTGTTCTTGATTATACCGGCGAGGTAGATAGTAGGGCAGAGGAACATAACGCTCCACCACTAAACGTATTTGTTGCTGATTGGGAGAGCGCCTCTCAAGTGCAGCGCTCAGTTCTGTATCCAGGTCTACATCGCTTCCACGAGTGAACGTCCAATATCCGTCCGACCGGCGATAGACAACGACTCTCCTTTGCGTAAGCGTTTCTAAACGCGCTGCTACGTCATCGGCAGAAATGCCTAATGCCCATGCTAGTATCTCTGTAGTAGGTAAGACACGATCGGACGCACCTTGAGACTGAGTATTAACCTCGTTAACAATCAGAAGAATGGCTAATGCTTTGACCAGTGATTGTGTTATATTATCTTCTCGGCCTAATTTGCCCAGGGCATGCATTGTCCCCGACCATATGGGATGTGCTCCACCTGGTTTTGTATCTGACCGTATAGCGTCGGCGAAGTAATCCCACACAAGATCTAAGCTTAATACATTCCATGTGTCCACGTTTCCCCAATCTGTGAGCAAATCAGCTAATGTTCCTGGTTCGTCAGCAGCGAGGAATGTGAAGAGCGTTCGCTCATTTTGAGCGACACGGCTTGCTAGGCGAGGAAGTGCATAAATTGTCAGGGGATGTAGCGGCCATGCCTGCTCGATAATATGTTGGCGCAATGCCACATCGTCTAATTCATTGAATAAAGAGAGGTCAAAAGAAACGGCTGTCAATTGATTGAAAGCGGAACGATGAATGTCTGTGAAACGCTGCCACGCTTTGGTGTCAGGTGTACTAATGGCTTCTACGATGAGCTGGTACATAACATTAGGATCACTAGAGATATCGTGGTTACGAAATCGCTCAGCTATCCTCGCCCACTCTTGCTGATGGACTAGTGGTAAGCCAGCTGCATAACTGGACATAAGCTGATGTGTGATGAGAACAAGATGCACTTGGGATGAGCCGCTTCGATTGCAAAACTCGGCAAATGACTGTAAAAGCGCTGCTTCAGCCCCAAACGGCTCTCCTGCTCTGGAATCAAGGAAGCGTCCAAACTCGTCCCAAATAACTATAATGCCTTCGTAGCCACTGTCGTGGAGCGCTTCTGCTGTAGCATGGAATATACTCTCTAGAGAAGGCCCTGTATTGTAATCGAACTGAGCTCCTGCCGTAATCTCTGGATAGAGCTGTTCAAACAGGATTAGCGCTTCACGGTTGAGGGCTTGTAATTTATCGGTTAGCTTGCTAAGTGACGACCCTTTTTCAAGCAGTTTTGATTGAAGCTGCTGATGCGCGTCTGGATAACTGGTCTCCCATAGGCTAATCATACTCAGAGCCGACTCAAACTGCGTGCGTGGTTTGAGATGAGACAGTCCTTGGTGTGTCAATGCGCGAGACAGTGCTCTGGTAAGGGCTGTTGCTAAGTTTTTTTCATCACCTGAAAGGATGACAGGCAGCAGACGCATTTCGCTACGAGCATACTGGTTAATACGCTCTGCCTGGGTTGGAAACCTGCGCATCAACCTCTCTTGTACGACTGATAGAGCGTCGTGGCAGTCGGCATCTTTACTGGCGAACGTGCCCAATACAATGCCTAGGAGTGATTTACCTGAGCCATATGCTGCATGTAAAATGTGGGAGCGCTGTGTAGCAGTGGATACCGTGCCATCAAGGATAGATGCTAACGCCTCTGCTCCATTAGGAGTGGGGATGTAACCCGAGACGTAGTCGGCATTACCAGCATCGTAAACTACATTGATAGACCGCTGGAAATGCGGAGAGAGCGCCTTCAATGGCGTTGTAATGGTACTTGATGACATTATATATCCTCGCGCCTAGACACTCGTTCGGTGTAATAACGAGCCAAAATATCACTAGGTTGTAGTATGGGAAGTGTGAGCGTATCGAGTCCAGCTGTTCGGACAAACTGTATGCGCCAGTCCTGATAATCTTTGTTAAGCCTGGCCAGTAGGTCGGAAAGCGTTGTTGTGGTCAGGCTAAAAACTCTACCAGCATTTAATGGCTCGCGCAAAACGTCAGTGAGCCCCACTTGTGTTACACCATTCCGGGCTTTTAGCTGTCGGTCGGCAAGTACGTAGAGAAGTACGAGTGGATGAAAACGAGCTGAGTCTAGCCTTTCCATTCTGTATTGACGCCCACGGTTGTCGCCTACTCTGCTTAGAACCCCTAATCTAGAGAATGGTGATTCCGTCAATTCTTCGGGAGTTCGAGAGACTTTACTTGGTAGATACGTTTGAAGTAAACAATCTATATCTCTTTTCAATGAGCCAATAGCAACTTCCTGGTCTGCGTAATTATTTATCACCCAATTGTTAAGTGACTCCAGGCAATTACCATCATCAAAGAACGATGGTGCGAAATGATTGAAAAACCAATACCATGTGGTGGCGTGATCCCGGCTGCAAGCCAAGTGGTAGTGGAGGAGCCAGAGTGTAGCATTATCCTCTAAATAGCGATCGTATGTCCAGATTAACTGGCCAAGAGGTGTAAGATGTTGCACCCGCTGGCGTTCTTCTGATTTCTCCTCAGCCAATCCTGTTGCCTGCATCCAAAAGCGGAGAGACTTTACCATGTTTTGTCCTATGCCTAGTCTCTCAGCTGCGTCGATATCGAGGAATACCGTCGGAAGCCTACCTTCCTCTTCAGCACTCCTTATTGCCGCCATCCCTTTATATAGCCAGCCTTCACGAATGTAGAAGGTCTCATGTTTTGCAAATGCCATTGCCTAATACCACCCCTACAATTGTTTTAGAGGGATAATCTCCCTTGTCCCCTTGCTCTTGCCGAAGACACTTAAGCTCTTCGCAACGAGGCACCCTGTCGATCCAAAGTGAGTTACACATTCCATACATCCCGTGCAGACGTTTTGGTCGATTTCATAAATGCGCTGTTCTGGTTTGATGGTGATGGCCCCCTGTGGGCAAACTGCTGAACAGGCTGTACATTGAATGCACGTTTGAAACTTGGTAGACTGCTGTTTGAAGTACCATGTCAAGCGGTTTATATCCTGCTTGGGATTTATTACGGTAAAGCGCAAAGAAGTACTATTATCGGGGGCCTGCACAATGAGCGCATCCCAATCTTGGTTTCGTCGCCCCTCCAAATAAATCTCGCCTAGAGCTGGTCTGCAGCGATCTCGAATAATCCTTCCTAGCGGCTTAAGGAACTCCTCTAGTTCTACGTCTACCGGACGCTCAATTTCTATTTGGACGGTGTTGGCCATGTCTCCGCAAGGCTTAGCCTCTAATCCGCTAAAGCGATTCGGAAGTCCCGCACCGCCAAAGCGTTTGACCCAGCCTCGGTCATCAATATACTCCTCTGGATCTGGTTTGCCAATACGGCGTGCGAAATCAATAAGCTGCACTCTCCAGCGCGCAGCATCTTCTGGAAAGAAGATACCTGCGAGCATCTCTGACCACTCAGAATTGAGAGGACAGAGCCAACATCCCACTCGACTATAGCCCAAACGGTAAGATTTATTAAAAAGTACGTTATAGCTCAACATGTAATTCCACACATCGAACTCAGTCCAATCAATAATTGGGGAGGCTGTAGCCTGTTGCCCGATTTTTGCACCTACTGTCACTCCATTCAGCTCGTCACCTTGATCAACTTTCACCACGGTGCCTAAGCGGTCAGGGTCATTCCAAGATACTTTGTGATACTGGCTACGACGCTGTGATTCATCTCTGCGAATACCATAAAACGTGAGAACTTTTTGATCCCCTAACGTTTGAAGAAGGTTGTTGATAGGACCAGCTTTGAATATAGTACAGCACCAACGCATAACTCTACTTGGTGGACCCATTTCTTCGACTAGTTCATGGAAGTTGTGTTCTGCTCTAGCATTAAAAAAAGGAATTAGTGGATTCTCTTCTTGAAATGTACGCACATAATCATAGGTGTGCTCATCCTCTAGCGTGGTATCTCCGAAAACGTGGAGAATATCGGAGCGCCCCAAGGCCCTTCGTACAATATCAGATACAACTGTTGAGTCTTTACCACCGCTAAACGATACTAGAATTAGGCGTCGGGAGAAGCGATTTACTGCGTGCTGAATGAATTGAAATGCTTCATCCTCTAACTCCAGAAGATGGGGCTTATTCACTTCCAGTTGTCTCTGGTAATCGCGTATTAGTTGTTGGTCTAAAGCGTCGTAGTGATCACTATCACGAATGTATTCGGCGATAGCTGGAATGTCGTTTTTGAGCTTTTCAGAGGCTGGTAACGTCACCTGTTTTCCATTGATGTAGTAGTAGCGGCTCTTACTGGCTCGCCAAACAGCCTCTGTGGTTAAAGGACCGTGTCCGTAAAACTGCAGTATACGCCGCTCACGTGCAAATACAGGACGAGCATCTGTTGCTAGGTATTTGATTGTACCTCCACAATTCGGACAGCTATTGCCCCGAGCTGTATAAACGGGATGCTGGCAAATTTCACACCAGTGAAACAAGGGCTCCAAGTCCATAAGGAGGTCTCCTTAACCGTTATTGAATAAACATTCTAAAAAAGAGTAGTTAACTGCTGTGTATTGACAACAGATCCAAGAGGTCTCTCTGAGTCTAGCGTTCCGCTGCTTACAACAATTTGGATCACGGCAAAAATTTCTGATGAGTAACGCTTAGTATAAGTATGCATCAAAAACATGTCAATGGAGAAGAGTAAATGGGGCTAATGTTCTAACTGTTAGAATAAATTGATTACCTTTGCTAGTTTTTGAGATGGATTTAATGTGCTGCCTTTCTTTCCAAGAATTCCAAGACCCTCTTTTGGGCAAACCACCTTTGCTTGCCTCCCATGTTATCCAGAGGCTGCAATTTCCCTTCTGTGACCCATCTGTGGAGTGTTGCCTTACTGATCCCTAGTAATTGCACCGTATCACCGAATGTAAGGTGCTCTTGCCGCCATCGTATCAGTTGTTCCTTATCAAAGAGATAGGCATGATATCCGTCAATGTGCGGACCACTTACGCAAGCTGGAGCTAGCCGTCCCCGATGCGCCCACTTTTGAGTTGTTAGCTTTCCAACCCCGAGTATTGTCGCTGCCTCATTCGTATTGATATAACTAGTCATAAACTGTCTTACAGCCTCTTGATCAAAATACTGAGCATTTCCATGAGTTACGGCGATAGGAATAAGTCCAGTTTGTACCCAGCGCGCTAAAGTATGATCCTTGATTTGCAATAGCTGGACTACTTCCTCCCTGCTCATCCATCCATTTTCCGATTTGACGGCATCTATACAGAGTTGGATATCAGTAGAGTCAAATAGCAACGACCGGAGTTTCATTTCTTGATCTGCGGGATAATACGCGCGAAGCTTACCCGCTGCTACTCGTGCCAGTAGGGAAGCCGCGTTCATTCCAACTATAGAGAGTGATTGAGATGCTCTTATTAGGCCTACAAAAGAAAGTGCTCTCAAATCCACCTCTGGGTACGTTTTGACATGCTTCGATATCTGTTCCATAAAGTTGACCAACGACCATCTACTGAATGCCCAATGTGAATATCCTTCTGCTGGGTGTCTTTCAGCTACTAGTAAGCCTGTCTCAGTAAGGCCCCGCATTATCTTTTCCGTAACTCCTAAGTAGGCGATAGCCTCTACACTGCCAACTGCTTCATTCCACTTAGCTCGGAGTATCAGCACTTCTTCGCGATCCAAGAAACGATATACATGCTTCCCTGCTCGATCTACTCGGCAAGGCAAATCTCCTCTTTGAATCAGTAAATTGACCGTTTTAGGGGATACTCTGAGAAGCCTGGCCGCTTCTGTGACGCTCACGTATGTGATTTTTTCTGCAACCTCAGCGTTTTCTCGGCAAAGTTCTGTACGTATTACTGCGCTGCTCAACGGATATGTGCGAATAAAGAAATCCTTGAAGGCCCTGTGAACGAACTCAAACGCAGTGTGTTCCCAGTACTCTTGGATCCATTGGCTGTAAAAGTTCCCCAAGTCCGCTTTGGGTCCGCCTCTGGCAGGTTTTACAGCTCCCATATGGGTCCGATAGGCTTGTAGAAAGTCCCAGAGACCATGTGGCCAACATACTATTCCCTTGCACGCAGTCGCGTAGAGGCTATAGCTTTCGTATGGAGTAATGTTGCGTGCTTCGTTTCTTTGCAACCGCTTATCAGCGTGGTTTGATTTGATGCGGTGTAGATAGGGCCAATCTGTTTCTGCTAACATCCTTGTTGCCCACTGTAATCCGTCTACCACTCGGTAGAGTACCCTTGCTGTCTCCGTGGGCAGAAGGGTACTCGTAGAGGTAGGAAGCGTCTCTCGCATGAGCCAAGCCTGTATGAGGCGTTGGGCGAACAAACCCCACGTGTCCTGATGTAAATCACCTGGCTCGGCAGATAAAAGGTCCGCGTGGCATTGGCTACATTGGGCTTTTAAAATGCATTGTATCGTGACGTAGCTTTGGCAAGCTGGACAGCGGTTTACGAGAAGGCAGTTATGCTGCAGACATGCCGAAACTGCGATCGGCTGCCATAGTAATCGGTGATGTGCAGACTCCTTCAGGCACTTAGGGCAGAATTGACTGGTATGTAAAGGCCTGAGCTGCTTGGCCGCGCACGCTTGGGAAAGCAGAGGAAGAGTGTGCTCTCCTATGCTTAGAGAATCAATGGGGCTAGGTGGTGGCGTCAGTACCTCTGCAAAGCGATGAGCCGAGGACATGTGTATCTCGAAGACCGGAATAAGGGTGAGTTTTGTGATCTCCTGGTAGGTGATGGCCAGGCGCGGAAATTCGGCCTGGTCTTTACTGTCGCTTCTTTCTCTGATTATCTGAGTTAACGTCCTGTATGGATCATAAAAGTTCAAAACCGCTAAACGCCTGAGAAGAGAAGGTAAAGATTCATTTGTCAAAGCCGATGTGCGCCTTATCAAGGTACCTTCTTGGTCACTCACTGCCCTTTTCCCCTTGCAGTCTAAATATGCCTGCCTGTTTGCCCCTGAAGGATATACGACCGTCTCAGAGAGACCAAATCAGAAAATGTCTTTCATCCGTTCTTCTGGTGGTTCATCAGGATTGCGCGGTTTGCTGCGCTGGTTTGTACCTCTTTTGTTGTGTTTCCCTGGCTTTTGCTTGGGTTTATTTTTCCTAATCTCTTCGAGGTTGGGTAAATCGCCAATAAACGGATTCGGAATACCGCGTCTCTCGCCAGCAAGTCGTTGAGTAAAGGCTTTGGAAAGGAAATCGAGATCAAGATGTTCGCAGTCTTTCTCTAGTGCCAAGTACGTGGCTCTTCGAATAAGTGCCATGAGATAGCTAATTATGCCATCACAGGCCGCAAAGCAGCGCAGAGCTGTTTCATAGTTAGCAAGGTAAGAAGGCTCCTTGAGTGGTAAAAGTTTTTCCAATTCACTTAAAAAAATGCGGAATTTGTTAATTGTGTTTTCTGGCCTGGTTTCATCCCATTCGAATGGCGCCAATATATAGGGGTCCCCGAATAAACGCGCTAATTGTGGGTTAGCATCGACGACATCTTCAGCTTCCCCTTGTAGGCCCACAAGGATGCAAGAAACTTTTGTTTCTTTCACAAAGGTCTTTAGCCAATTACTTGCAGTCTGCAGTATTTTCTGGTTGTCGCGATCCACAAAATGCTGAAGTTCATCAAGGATGAGCAGATCTACATTGCAAATCTCTTTGAAGTACCTGATGAGGCGATATTCTCTTGCGCCTATCGTGCCTCTCGTGGCGGCGGGGTCCCCCAGTGCGCTGAGAAGGGCTGTTTCTAAGTTACTGATGCTCGCCGGCGAGGGTATAGTAGCCATAACAACTGACCTAAGTGTCACTTTATCTGTAACTATTGCCGGGTGTCGTTGGGCATAGGAACTAACGAGCGTACTTTTCCCTGCTCCTGATGGCCCCACAAGTAGCATACATTGGGGCTCTGCTGCTATTGCTTTCATTTGATGGCATCGTTGAATTTCCTCGGAAATCTCTTTCCAGAGCGGGTAGAAGACCCGCATTTGCTCTACCCAGCGTAAACGCTCGGGTTTAGAGAGCTTGCACATTTCCTCGCGTGAAAATGTCTTCTTGGTACTGTCGTGCTTAGAATCGTTTTCGCTCATTGGTCGCCTCCTCGAACTCTTTATCTACGATGGCAATCCATAGTCTCCTCCCCATCCCTCCGCACTCAAGTCTTCCTGAGGTGCGGCTTGCCTTAGGGGGCTAATATCCGCTCGAGAGGTATTCTTCTTTTCTCTCCTCTTGCGAGTTTTCTTCTCTGTTTGGGTTGGAGGATTAGTCGTATCGTCTACTTGGGGCACAGCATGTAATGGCTTGTGGAGTTTATGCTCTTGCGCGCTATCCTTCTTTATATCTTCAAGTGCTTTACCTTCTGCTGTAATTGGCTGCGAGTGTTCTGGAGAAACAGCCTGTGCTACATCAATTCCGAGGAATCGAGCTCCCTTTTTGCGCCCTCTGCTCTTACGAGTAAGTGCATACTCACGTTCTATAATTTCCCGCATATGCTGTTTCGCAGCAGCAAGTTCGAAAATATTTACTGGCTTTTTTTGTCTCAGTATATATTTTCGAATAACACGGTGTTTCCAGATTGATAGTCCTTTGGCATATTCGGGATCTATAGCAGGAATATCTAGCCAGGTGTGCTTGTCATCGTCATAGACGTATAAAGTACCTATGTCTGATGGATTGTATTTGATATGGACAACACGTTGTTCTTCCGAACGATCGTCTTTGGTGTCATCTCCCTCCTTTTTATAGCTACTCTGTT
Organism: Ktedonobacter sp. SOSP1-85; assembly: GCF_016587415.1. GTDB lineage: Bacteria > Chloroflexota > Ktedonobacteria > Ktedonobacterales > Ktedonobacteraceae > Ktedonobacter. The sequence continues at coordinate 3,497,830 of NZ_BNJI01000001.1, forward strand.
TCTTTTTTAGATGGCGACTTCGAATTGCTGCTAAACTAGGATGTTGATAGCGGAGTGACTCAAAATCTATACCGGTATTTTGGATAGTGCGGTATTCTCCTGGGTAAAGAATGAAACGTAACTCCCGAGCATCTTCATGCAAGGGAGGAATAAAACCACTCTGTAAGTTCTCTTCCCAAAGTTTTGCTGGAATACCGCCACATTTACCTATCCCATCATGCCATTCCTGGGTATACTTATCAAGCAAGAAAACATGGAGCAATTCCAGGAATGCAGTAAGAGAAATACACGCGTATTTTTGGGAATCGTAATCACCACGTTCAACAATATTTGAGAAAGTTGTGCCTGGTAAACTATGTATGAATCCAGTATTGTTGGTTCGGAAAAAACGCTCGATACGTCCTTTGAACCAAGGCGTCCTTATAGGCATCTGTTCTATGTTAATACCTAACTGCCCACACGAATCCTCTAGGTTACGGCAAATATAGTGCTTTCCGTTATCTACGATAAGTGTTTCAGGAAGACCATAAACTGGCCAGGAATGCTTTGTTCCATAGCGTTGTTGGCAATCTTGCTTAGGGAGGATGCTGTGAAGGAGACAGTTTTGGACAGCCAAGTAACTAGGTGGCTCAAAGCCTACATAGAAACCACAGGGGAAGCCACTGTAGGCATCAATTGCATACATTAGCGTTGGGCGACCAATTGGTAGCCGATCTTCCAAGTCAACGACAATAAGATCTAGTGTAGTATCATCAATTTCTACACGCTCCAATATTCTTGTGGGTTTGGGGCCTCGGTATACTGGATTATTGACTTGGGCTTCGAGACGACTTGCACGCCGCCGTAAAATCGATGCTTTTCCTTCTGCATTTATACGTCGATAGGTCGTTGTTATTCCTGGTGGGGTTAGTTGTTGATATGAGGGAAGGAATTTATTTGCATCAGCTATACGATTGACTATCGCATAGTGAACATCCTCTATTGTGCGATGCTTGGGGTGAGATTTGCACTCTTCCATGACGCTTTTGATAATACTTTCCGTTTCATCGTCTACCCTCGTTTTACCCCTCCCTCCGTGTTGGTCTGTTGCTGGGACAAGGGATCGAATGTCGTACCCGCTCTCTACAAAAGCTCTTAGCCACATCTCAATACTAGAACGTCCAACAGCTTGACCAATGTGTTTTCCCTTGCGAGGGGGAGGTTTAGGGGAGCCGAGAGGAAGTGGTTGAGCTTCCTGCCTTGATGCTAACTTACTCGCATATTCCTCCAGGTATGTTCTAGTGCGCTCTTCAGGTGGAATGTCTAAAAGCGGGCGAATAATCTCATATCTGCGCTTTGCCTCGTCTCGGCGGCTTGATGGTAGTTGTTGAAAGTCGGCGATCGTGTACTCGACAGAAAGTGGAGCGTTTGGCTCTTTCTTTACATAACGCCCGTGTACTTCAAAACGTATTTCTTCTCGCATCCAAAGCTCTGTTAGCTCCTCTTGAGTTAATGTGACTGAACCAGGGAAACTCTGATTTTTGGCAACAATTTTGTTATCGAGTAGCAATTCGCTAATGACGTATACTTGCCCATTGTATAGATAGCGAGTTCCCACAGTGAAGTGCAGGCGTGCCATAAGTCCTCCACTAAAAACTAGAACCGCGAATCAAAGAGCCTATAATACCGGTGCTTGGGGTCGTGGGAGCCAATTTGACAGTAGAACTGGGGGTAATTGGACTATCTAGATCTATCTGGAGGATATGCCGAAAGAGCATGCTGTAAATAAATGGCACCTGAGTAAATGGCTGTGAATTTGCCTGGTTGTGTGGCGATTTAGAGAGGAAAGATGCTAAGTTCTCAAAAGAAACTCCTTGAGGATGTGTTTTTAAATAGGTTATACACCGGTTTAGGAGTATCGTTGGTATTGTTAGACGACTGTAACGCCATAGTAGTTTCAAATTGGCTAAGACATGCCCCGCACGTAGGTCTTCATCTGTGACAAGAACAAAACTACAGTCATTGGCATTGGCCCAGGCCCTGCCCAGCTCTACCTGGTGCTGTGTGTGCTTATCAGTTACGCGTTCCTTTGGTTTGCACTCAACAATCTCTTCTTTCTCCCGCCGTATTACGTGAAAGTCCGGAGTATAACTGTGCTTCTCCCCTGCCGCATCAGTAGCAGTAATGGTAAAAGGTTGAGGGGAGTACGCTAGCACCGTGGGATCGTATTCTAAGAAGTAGGGCAGGTCGCCTTCGATTTTAGACTCGCATCGTATTATACAATTCATCTTGATGGACTGAAAAACCACAATAACGTTTGTGTCGTGATGACGAACTTTTCTAACAGGCATTAACACCCTCCTAACTAGATTTTCGCGCACGCGCGATGTTTATAATGACTTCTTCAAATCTACTACCGCCTGTTTATGAAACCAGTATTGATTGCTGTTAACAGTATCTAAAGGTTTTAGCTTTCCTGCCTTGATCCATCGATAAAGGGTAGGCTTTGTTACTCCTAGAATTTGTATGGCCTCGCTTGAGGTACAATATTGGCCTTTCCATTGCATTAGCTGTTCTTTGTCAAAGACACGTGCGCTACCTTCTTCTCCATCAATGTCGTTGGTAAGTACCCCAGGTACTAGGCCAGCGCGTATCCAGTTTCTCAATGTAGAGATATTTATCGCGAGAATACGAAGCGCCTCTGCCTGAGTGACGTATTTTGAACGAAGATCATAAACTCTTACTAAGTCAAAATATTGGTCGTGCTTATACATTGCTGTAGGTAAAATGCTCCTGTTTTTGATCCACCCTGCTAGAGTGGCATCTTTAATGCCTAAGATCTCCACCACCTCTTCGCGCTTTAAGCGCATCGTTCGATCCCGTAGCTGCATAACACATTCTTGGAAGTCCCGCGGCTCGAATAGAAGAGATTTGAGCTGAAATTTCCCTTCCGATGGGTGATAAGCGGTCAAATTCCCCTCTACTATTTGCAGTAGTATTGTTACGGCTTTGAAGGACTCTTTGTAGTTGAAAACGTGATCCGCCTTGGCAAAATCAATCCAGGGTCCTTTTTCGATAAGTTCCTGAGAGGGATAACTTTTTACATATCTTGAAAATGACTCTAGATTTGTCATTACCTCTGATAGCTTGAAGTATCTTCCAGGGTTATTCTTTGACTCAGGTGCTTTGGAAATAAGTCCCAGAGCACATAACTCTTCTATTACTCTTTTCTGTACTCCCATAAGCAAGCCAGCTTTTTCCGGCGTAATTAGGCTATCCCACGCCTTGTAGTAGTAGAGTACCCTTTGTTTGTCTGCTAGTTCTCCATCATTCTCGGCTATTTGGGTCAATTCTTTGTTTCTAAGTAGCAGTCTTACCACGTTTGGAGTGGTATCAAGGAGTTTTGCAGCGGCTGTAACACTTACTGGCTTGGTATGCTTGGCGAGGTGGGGTCTCTTTCTAAAAAAGCTCGTGCGTATCGCAAAGTTGTCTAACCAGTAGTTATCGGCGATATAGTGGTCAAGTGCATCTTGGATAAACTTAAATTCTGGATAGCTCCATAGCTGCTTGATCCACCGTGTATATAGCTCTCCTAGGTGTTCTTTGGGTGGGCCTTTGAAAAGTTGGTCCTGGACATATTCTCCTTGATACGAGCCTTGTAGACTGCAGTTCTCTCTTCTGCTATATCTAGTAAGAAAATCGAAAAAACTGCCGGGCCAATGTATAAGGGCCTTACAAGCAGATGTATACATACGATAGCTCTCGCTGGGAGTAAGTATTTGTTTTCCTTTCTGAAAAGCTATGGTGTGTGTTTCAAGATCGCCAGGGAGACGATGAATGTACGACCAATGCCCACTTATTTCGTCTTCTATAGAGTCTCGAATGCCCTCAACTGTTCTATACAACACTGATGGAGGTTGTTGAGGCAAGTGGGAGGCTTCGTACTCTGGGGTGACGTACCCCATAAACCACGCGCGGAGTATTTGCTGAGTTTGTAATCCGATCTCGTCGTTAGCTATAGAGATTGTTTGTGCGCTCATCAAATCACTTTTACAGTGATTGCATTTCGCCGTAATTACTGCGTATTGAGAGACTTGTTTTTGGCAATTAGGGCATTGATCCACAAGCAGGCATTTATGCCTAAGACAAGACGATAAAGCTATTGGTACCCAATTTAATTGATGGTGAGGATTTTGCTTTAGGCACTTAGGACAAAACTGGCTAACATTTGAGGGACGTAGCTGTGGCAACTCATGGCCATTAGAAAGGCAAGGAACTGATGTGCCATCAGGTAACTCGAGATGACTTACCGAGTGAGGTGGAGACGTAAGGACTTGGGCGAAACGATGATAAGTACTCTTGTAGAGCGTCGAAATGTCGATCATTGCCAAAGTGGCAATCCGATTGTAAGTTTCAGCTTTAAGAGGGAAATCGAATCTATCTTTTACGTATTGATGGTGTTTACGAGAATCTAATGTGCCCAGTATAAGATCCGACATAATTTTTGGAGAAAGGTAGGTGTTTGACTGAGAAAGCCTTATCAAAAAGGAAAACAAGGACTCTTCAGGTAATATTGGTGGTCGTACGAGTAGCGGTTGTAATACTGCTTGCATTTATGCCAGAATCCTATTCTTGAATACTCTGCCAACTCTCTTCAAGGTGAGGCCGCACCCGCAATCCAGCCATATAACACATTGTGCAGGCCATTTAAGGTGATATTTAAATTGTAAGAGCATTGGTATGTAGTCTATTTCACCCTTTAAATACAAAGCTGGAATTCATACTTAAAGAAAGGAATTCTGTTGCTGCTTGGCGAGTAAGTGCATCTTCTCTTCCATCTTCAACCTCTTCACAATCTTGTATCTTTTTAAAACACATCAAGGAGTAGCGACCAGGATTATAACATTTATTTCTAGGTTTGTAAATAAACCTAGAAATAAAGTAAATTTGATCAAAGAATAACTGAAAAGTTAAGTTTACAGAGAAGTATAGTTATCAATACACTTCTTCTATGATGGATGGTATAAATATTCCTAACCTTGCAGGTTATGTTTCTATCAAAGAAGCAGCTGATATATTAGGTGTCTCTGATAAGAGAGTCTACCAATACGTTATGTCTGGCCGTCTCCCAGCGCAAAAAGTTGGTCATATCTTGATTCTTCCAGAGGAAGAGGTCAGGCGCTTCAAACCTGGCCCTTCTGGACGCACGAGGACCAAGGCTCCTGCTTGGCGAACTTATCGTAGCCGAGGCAAACTGCTTACAACAGAGATTAATGTACAAGTTCGTGCCGGTCAGCAAGAAAAACTTATAGACAAATTGAAAGTGATTCAGAAAGAGGGTAAGCATACCTTTCCTGGGACAGTCGCACGGTATATCATAAAGGGTAATGACGAGTTAACTGCTCTACAGATATTACTCATTTGGAAAGATACTGAGATGCCCGAAGAGCCCACGCGCCAAGATGACCTTGCAGCTTTTCAAGAGGAGATGGCTGATGTGCTGGATTGGAGGACCGCTCAGTATGATACTAACGAAGCAATTATTCACACTTAAATGAGGTAAAAAGAGGAATCAGGATATCACGTCGCATTCAGATATGAGATCTGAAGCGCAAGTTTCAGTATCGAGCCCAAGTGCTTCGTAGGTCCAGTAATACGCAGATCGTACAGCGATAACACTGGCGGATCCATCTGCTGGACCTACAGGCGTGTGTGGTCATAGCACCCGTAGTGGGAGTATTTCTAATCACCCACAACATTTTTTGAACTTCTTCCCGCTCCCACAGGGACAGGGGCGGTTTCTCTCTCGTCCTTTCATTGGCGGCAATTGTTTTGCTGGCACTGCTGGATACTCTAATTCAACACTGGTAAACTTCGTTACATTCGTCATTAACCCCAGATCTTGCTGGAGCTGCGCAGCCTCTGCCTGATGTTCTTCAGTCCAATAACGTGCATCCAGGTAGAGAGAATCTTCAGAACGATGCTCATTTGCAACTGATCCGCTTTCGGTAGCGATCCCAACAATGTCTTGCGCCTCTGGGAAAACCAGTTTCGTGACCATGCAGCAGGCTTCCAGCATATTAAACCGTACTGTACGATAGTCGGCATCCGACATCCATTCAGTAAAAGGAAGTACGAGCAACACATAGTAGGGGTCACCTTCACGCGATGGAAGCAGAACGCGGGTTCGCCTCATTGAGAAGGGCCTGGCTTCCAGCAGTTCCAGCAGTGATTGTGCTAACATACGCCGCCGAGTACGTGGCTCGCGGGCGAAAAAGCGCATGATTCGCTCGCTATCGCTAATACTGCCGGGATGTGTAGTGTAATATTGAGTACCGCCCAGAATATGAGTAGCAAAACGCTCAATGAGCATATCCCATAGATAACTTACCCTGTTTGCTTCGACCTGAGCTTTCCGCTGAGGACTCTTGACAAAGCTGTCCCAAAGCCCTTCGTCGATGCCTATCACGTTAGTGCCATCTGGGACAATGAAGTCGTGCTCACCCTTGCTGTTGAGGTCCTTGAGGTAGTACGCAAGCAGATCGTCTTCCCCTGCGGCCCAAAGTAACTGACCGTTCTGAATAAAGCGTTCCTTTTTGGTCAAGTAGGCGACAAAATCCATAACGGTGTCCAAGGTGCCCAAGACCACTTCTAAAGAGGTATCATCAAAGACATGTATATAGCCTTTGGCCGGATCGATCTGCCCGATGGTAAAAGGCTGACCTCCATCGGCTACATTGGCCGTGTGCATTGCACCGATTACCTGTGGGGCTATGATGAGGCTGCCACTGCCTCCGAAAACCTTGCTACACTGCTCTGCGACTCCATGAGCGACAAGAATACGATGGAATGTGGCCGTTGATGGATCAGGGAGCATAATTGGGAATGGTTGCGTACAAGCGTGATCGAGGAAAAGCCGCTTGGGGTTTGTCTTTATCCAGCGCTCGGCTCCCCAGATCTGTTTTGCCGATTCCTGCACTGCTCGCCTGAACCACCTTCGCCAGTTCAAGCCTTGATCATCACCACTCGGATAGACGCAATCTTTATCGGAAAAGATGATGATATGGTTTTCAAACACCACCAGCAGGTCAGCAACTTCTTTGCCTTCTTTGACAGTTCCATCCAGCCACTGATCGCGGTACACACCGGAGTAACTCCATAGTGACAGAAACGAATGATCGCAGAGACGCTTGAGATACCGCTCTGCGGGGGTAACGCCATCGTGTCGGTGAATGGACCCTGCTGGGTTGCCACCACTCTCAGTTCTGGAACTCAAGATATATTCCTCTCTTGCTGCACCACTTTGCATCCGGGTAATGTTGCAGAACATACACCTGGCAGCTTAGCAGTCTCGTTAATACTGACGCGATAATAATGTGCTGAGCTTTGCGATCGGCTACAGCGCAACGCAAGCTCCTGTCCGACAGCGGTTCACGATCGCACATGAAATAGGTCATTTCGTTTTGCACCTAAGCGATAATCCCTCTGCTCTCTTTATCGATGCTCAGTACATCGTCTATCACCGCGATGCGAAGTCCTCTACGAGTGAGGATCAACGCGAAAGAGAGGCCAACCGGTTCGCGGCCGCTCTGCTAATGCCTGCTACCCTTCTGCGCTCTGAGATTCAGAAACAACCTTTTGACTTTGGCGACGAAGAGATGCTCACCGCTCTTGCCAATAAGTTCCAGGTAAGCACTCAAGCAATGTCAATTCGAATAAGTAATCTCAACATCTGGCAGGAAGAATAATCGACGAAGAAATAGTTGTTCTCTGTGATCGAGATCTGCACAGTGGGACAATGCGCTAACTCCCGCGCTTCAGCTCTTATATGCGCTGCTCAAGTCGCTTGATCTCCGACCTGCTCTTTTAATTAGGTATATCAATTCTTAAGACCCTACGATGGCTCGGCTTGTCCTCGCCATAAAGTTAACAATAGCACGCTTATGTAGACACTTCTGAAATATTTAACAAAACCATTCAAACAGGTGCGGCGTAAAAGCTTTATTGAGTTCTAAGGTTCATTTTGGACATCCTGCTCTTCTTCTATCAGACAGTAAAATATTTCAACAGTAGTCTTCGAATCTTGGTCTGGCTTTCCACCAATCTCGATTACTCTCACATATTCGATAGAGTCATCCTCAAAAAGAGCTAGACGGTCCTTAAAAGGTGACTGATCAGCTTCAAGTGTCTTTTTGCTAAATGCATCTATTACAAGCTTGGAAGCATTCTCGATATCGAATGCCTGCGTTCCCCGTGGTTTTATATGGAAATAGATGCGAAATGCCCACCACTTTGCATCATATCGAGCATTGCGGATCTTTTCCTCAGAGATTTTTTCTGCTGCAGCCTTACGAATAATCTCCCGCCTTGATTTAGTTTTATCCGCTGAAGTAAAAGCATTGGGATAGTCAAAACTGTCTAATAGTGCATATTTAGTAATGTCATCTAGTTGCCACATAACTGATACACCTCTTCTTGAGTAGAGCCGGTTCTTACATAAAATATATTTGTAACTGTCTCTATTTTAGTCTGTTGCTTCTGATCCATCAAGAAACTCACCCAGATCAGCAAGCAACTGCTCGATCCGTTTAATGGTACACTGGTGCCGTTCTACTTTGCACTGCTAGCCGCGAGCAACGGCATCTTCGACGAGTTTTTGCTCAATTTTCCGACGAAGACGAAGTCGTAGAGCATATTCAGGAGTGGTCACGAATTTAGCACAGGTCTCATAGTAGTGAAGATTTGCCGAGAACCCGTATAGTCAACCCAAATATTTGTGCTAATTTACATAAAAATATAGGTTTTGTAAAATTGAGATTGTAGCCATAAGTATTAAGTTTAAAGAAGAGCATTTATTGCGTAACGAGCTCTGAGAATATTTGGTAGATTTTCTACAAGTATTCAGCGGGCTAGACATTAATACAATTTAGAATTGTGAAAGATTATTTCGCGTGCTATTATTCATAGCAAGAGGCATTATCGCTATTTCATAAAAGCCACAGATACTACGGCTTTTATGGTATGTATCAATTCTCACATAGCAGAGCGTGGTTGCATATAATTGGCGAAAAATGCATTTCTGAGGTATTATAAATTTAGGTTCACAAATATAAAAGTGAGAATCTGGAGATTTTTAAATGTTAAAGTTTGTCAGAAGTGTGCCTAAAACCGATGCTGCTGATATGGTTGAGAGGTGGTTGGAGGAATGTTTTGGTAATGATGAAGGGGTTTGCTATTATAAACATCCTGCTGTGATTACAAAAACAGGCAAAATTCCTGATTTCATTTTATTTACTAAAACCAACCAACCTTTAATAGTTAAAATTTTTGATCAAAATCTTCAAGATATTAACCTTGTCGAGGATGATGAATGGATAATCAATGGTGAACCTATTGACTCACCATTATTAGAAATTGAAGATATTGTATTAAAAATGCAAAGCAAATTTGTTGAACAGAGGAAGTTACGTAATCGCTTAAACGTTCAGGGGATATTAGCTTTTCCATTTCTAATTAAACGAGATTTTGAAAAAAACTTTGGACCCTTCAAAGAAGAAAATGTGAAAATTTTGTGGTCTGGTGGTAATAAGCAAATTTTCAAGCATGACCTGAAACAAGAGTTGTCGAATGAGGAATGGATACTTACTAGGTCAGTTATTCAAGGCTTAACTAATTTAGGTGCAACTAATTTACATAAACTATCTAATATTTCATTGCAGAACATTACCTCATTAGGATCAGCTATCAGAGAACTAGATAAGCAGATAGCAGCTTTGGATGATGAGCAAGAAAGAGTGGGCCTTGAAATAGCTCCTGGCCCTCAACGTATTCGGGGCCTCGCTGGCACAGGAAAAACAGTACTGCTTGCAAAGAAAGCTGCTAACATCCATATCTTATATCCAGGCAAAAAAATCCTTTTCACATTTAATACACAGAGCCTCTACAATCAAGTGAGAGAGCTTATATCAAAGACCTATCGTGAGCAAACCGGTACTGAGCCTGATTGGGATTTGTTACATGTAAGACATGCTTGGGGTGGCCGTAATCGTTCTGGCGTTTATTCAGATTTATGTGCGCGCCAAGGTGTAATTCCATTGGATTTACGGGCTGCAAGAGCTACTAATCCTGTGAAACCTTCTTTCCAGGTTTGTTGTGAACATGCGTTGCAGCGACAGATATTATCAGAATATGATTTTATACTTGTAGATGAGGCTCAAGATTTTCCAAAAGAGTTTTTTCGTGTTTTATATAAGTTGTCCGATGAGGCCTATCACCGAATTTATTGGGCATACGATGAGCTACAAAGTCTTTCCTCTTTGGAGATTCCTAAACCCGAAGATCTCTTCGGTTACGATGCACATGGAGAACCCCTCGTTTCACTTCAAGGTCCCGACTATCCAGGTCCTATAGAAAAAGATTTTGTTTTGCATCGTTCCTATCGTTGCCCACAAGATGTGCTTATGCTCGCGCATGCTATTGGACTCGGTATACATAACCCTAAAGGCACTGTTCAAATGTTGGAAGATCAAGGATATTGGGAAGCAGTCGGATACAAAGTCGAGAGCGGAAAGCTACAAAAAGGCGAGCAGGTTGTTATCTCTCGGCCCTTAGAAAACAGCCCAAATCGTATTCACGAAATATATGATAAGCAAAAATTAGTTGTTGTTAATGTCTTTCAAGATAGAGCATCTGAGTTAAATTGGATAGCAGAATCTATTATCAGAGACATAAAAGTGGAAAAAGTAGCACCAAGACAGATTATGGTTATATCCCTCGATAACTCTAGAGCGAAAGGCTATTTGCTGGAATTGCAAGGGCGTCTAGTTAAGGCTAACATAGCTTCAACTATACCTGGACTTATAGATGATGCCTCTGCATTTGCTGAAGTTGGCAGAGTGACCCTTTCCACCGTCTTTAGGGCCAAGGGAAATGAGGCTCATATTGTTTATATCCTTAGTTTTGACGCACTTTATGATTATTTTGAAGGAATTGGAAATCGTAACCATGCGTTTGCTTCTATTACAAGATCAAAAGCGTGGGTGCGAATAACTGGCATAGGGAAAAAAATGGAGGCAGCAAAACAAGAGATTGAACAAATTTTAGGAGATCTGCCTAGTTTTAAATTCGAATTTCCTGATATGCGGGTCGTGCGTCGTTTAGATGCAGAAAATAGCTACAAGCGTAAAAAATTTGAAAAACTCAGCAAAGCGGCAGAGATTATTCAGAAAACAGAGGTTGAAGCTTTAGAAGAGTTGGCATCTACAAACCCAGAGGCATTTAATAAATTGTTAAAACGTCTTAACGAGGTTGCACGTGAAAATCAATGAGGCAAGCGATCTTTTAACTTCTGCTTACATCGATTGGTCACATATTTTAGCTAATCCTTGTGGTATACGTAAAGATTCCCAGATCACATGGACTGGCCGTGTACCGAAAATGCTGAAGCAGCCAGTAATGATATCTGATGTGATTAATCTAGCGGATAGCGGGCAATATACCTTTCAAATTGCTACAGACGGTTCTATTATACAAATTTATTACCTTTATGACTCAAGAGGCAAAGAAATAAAATCAGCATGCTTGGCATTTTATAGTACTGCTGTGTATAAAGAGAGGGTGAAAGATATAAGCACTTTTGGTGAAAGAGCCTCGATGGAGGAAGCACTGGAAGAGGAGGAAGCACTGGAAGAGGGGGAAGCGCTGGAAGAGGAGGAAGCACTGGAAGAGGGGGAAGTGCTGGAAGAGGAGGAAGCACTGGAAGATGAAGAATCGGATGAGCACGTACCTATATCTGATGATAGTTTAGCTCATTGGTTAAGGATTGACTATGATCCTCAGCATGCAAGAGGAGTTTTACACCATGATTGCCACATGCATTTAAGCGCATTTCCATACGCAAGGCTGGTTGTGGCTGGTGTACCAAGTCCCAAACAATTTATTGAGTTCATTATGGCGCTTTGCTATCCTCAAGAGTATGAAAAGCACCGTCTCGATAGTAATGGTCAGTATATTACTGAAGAACGCATTTTGACCGTGAATTCAAAATATGTTCCTTTGTTGGATCATAAGGTTTTTAACCAAATAGCACATTTTCGCATACCTATTTTTTCAGAAAAACGTCGGTGATGATTTATGAATAATCACTATAGTTAAATTATCAAGGACTTGTACTGGACCTACAAACTTGGGTTAGATCTAAATCAGGAGAAGGGGAGAAAGCGACATTTATGGCTTAGTAATTTCTCCTTTATTATCGGAAATGTGCATGAGCCAACTTCTGAGTTTCACAACACCCAAAAGAAATACATAGGCAACTATGTACATCTTAGAGGTTGTTATGACTAATTGCTGGGAATATTGGATAGGAGGCTCAGTCTCTTTTGGCTTTGCAAGAATTATGGTTTATTTTGCGGTGGTGGTTAGGTTGTAAGTGATGAGATATGATTGGCGCATGATTCAAGAAACGATGATGCACCAATGCCATGTCTGTAGGAGCACGAACAGTATCAAAAATGGGACCAATCGCTGTGGAAATGCGCAGTATCATTGCAAGAATTGTGGTACGTACCGAGTCCTAAAACCAAGGCATGTTTATTCGGAAGCTGAGAAACAAACGGTGCTACAGGCCTGCCAAGGGCGCTCGAGTTTGCGTGGAGTTGAGCGGATTTTTGGCATCACGCGGCAGACTATTGCTCGATGGATCAAAGCACACGTTCAAACATTGCCAGATGTCAAAGATACCTTTTTGGCTGCGACAGCAGATGATGTCTTGGAGTTAGATGAAACGTGGAGCTTTGTCTTCAAAAAAGAGTACAAAAGGTGGTTGTGGACAGCCATGTGCCGTCGAACACGCCAAATTGTGGCCTTTGTGATTGGTGACCGCAGTAAAGCAACCTGCCTCCGCTTATGGGAGGCACTTCCTCATGAATACAAAACCTGTCACTCCTTCAGCGACTTTTGGGCGGCCTATCGAGAGGCCTTTCCTGTAGAAACCCATCGCTGTGTGGGAAAAGAAACGGGAGACACAGCACATATGGAGCGGTGGAATAATACATTACGCCAGCGCGTTGGTCGTTATGTGCGACAGACGCTCTCATTTTCCAAATGCGATGCCTTTCACCACCTCATCACCCAACTCTTTATTATCCAATATAATTTGAGCCTATCACTTACAATTTAACCACTACCCAAGGAAGTCGTCACGTTCAAGGCAACAGGAGGTTGGATGAGAGATGAGGCGAAGTCTTCTACAAAAAAGTGAGGGAGAAACCGGATGGTGTTCTTCCCAGGCCGTCGCTGAGTCAATAGAGTGCAAGTTCCTGCTCTCATCTGTATCGCCGCAGTGCCTCTAGCATCGGCACTAATTTGCGCTTGAGCCGGTGACGATTTAGCAGTTCAGACAGGTACGTCTGCCATTCCTCTTCACGCCCCATGTTTCGATAGGCCGTACGTGCCTTCGCAAGCCATTTAGCTGCCGCACTATAGTACTGGGCTTTGCCTTCATCCATGAACGGCTCCGCCTGCTGCCGACAGACTTTGATCACCCATTCTGGATGTGACTGCATAGCAGCGTCCACGACGCGCTCGACCAGGGTATGCGTTGCCTTGGGCTCGACTGCTGCTATGGCATCATCAATAAGTCCCTCATGCAGGAACACATCAACTTGCCCCTGTGGAGTGTATGACTTCGTGCGACGTACATACTCCAGCAGGTTCGTACGCCGCTCCGGCCATTGTTCTCCGGCGATCTCTGCCACGCGAAGATAGTTAGCTAAGCTCAGTTCCTCGCGAAAAGCCACTTCGGCTGCTGTAAGGGCTTGTGTTCTCTCGCCCATGGTTGCCGCTTCGTCCCGGAGCCACTTCGCGAGAGCTGTCTTTGGTCCTTGAAGAAGGAGACCTTCCTCAGCGATTTTCAAGCCTTGCTCGCGTTCACCCCAGTCATGCAACGCGCTGGCCAGAGTAAGAGCCTCCTGTGCTGTCTCCAGGTGTGCTCGCCCATAGGCTGCTGCTTCTTGCGTGCGACCCACACGTACCAGCATAGCAACGTAGGCTTCGTGCTGCCCTTCAGCACGGGCCAGATGAAGATACTCTTGCAAGCGTTCACGTCGCTCCAGTATATGAAGCCGGGCAACCGTTACTTCAGGTGCTTCTCCATCCCAGGAGTCGTTTTCGCTGACGGTTCCCTGCAAAACATGTTGGAGTTGAGGATCGTCCCAGCCTCGGAGGGCCGCATCCTGTGCCGCTGCAAAGACCTCATCGACTCCGTAATCATCAATTTTCCGTTGCCAGGTTTCCAACTTGCTTGCCCATACCTTACACTCTTTGGACGAAAGGTCCACGCTGAGCAAGGCTTCTGTCCAGATAGGGCTAAGGTCTTGAAAGAACCCGCTGGCCTCACCATCTGAATCATCCAGATTGGTCCAGTCAGCCACATATGCTTCAGTAATAGCACCAAGCAAAGCGAGAGCACTGCGACCATCATCTGCCCGGATCAACACCCAACCCTGCTCAAGCAACTGACGTACCTCATTGACAACTGCGCCCACCTGCCAGTAGGCTTCAGAGGAACGCATCCGGTCCAAGCTGCGTAAAATAGATTGCACCTGCCGACGTACAGCTTTGGCATCCACCTGTGTCCGCCGGGGTGAAGAGGTATCAAACTTGTCCATGATTGCTTGCCTCCTTAGCGATTGGCAAACCACACAGCGTAATCCTCCACCAATTGCTGGATCTCGACATCCGCACCTGTGGCCTTCAGATCACACAGGGGAAGTTCATATACCCCATCTTTCTGCTTCACCGCCACGATGGTGCCATATGTCTCGTCCAGGAAGGTGATGTCCAGAACCTTGACCCGAGCGCCCTGGCGAACCGGCCCGCGCTGATATTCTGCTACCGTAGCCGCGAAAGGGAAGACCAGATGCTCCTCTAGATACGCATGCCAGATCCGAAACACGGCAAACACGTCGTGATCCTGTGCTCGGTTCACGATTTCTTGAATCCGTTTGCCTTGTTCTCCTCCGAGATGGAGCCAGCTAGACTTGGACTCAATCTCTGCGATGGTCCTGGTCACGTCGTCTTCGGTATCACGTGTTGTCGCCGGTTCCACTTCATCGTTAGACAGATTCATCTCTGACCAGGACATCCCCTCTTCTTCACACCAGGTAATATGAGTGAGAGGCATGCTCTTCAGTGTGTGGCTATCCCATTGGATGGCCAGGGTTCCCATTTCATCAAAGATCGCACTGATGCGCCCCTGCCACCCACCAATGTTGCGGCCTGTATCTGGATCGGTGACGTCTGGTTTGACCACGACGCTCTCACCTTTTGTCCAATTTCTGCTTTCCATTTTTCTTCCAATGTCTAATATTCTCCCTCCTCGGGAATACATGCCTCAAGTGTATCACACTGACGATTACTTCTGATCAAAGGAAATCAGCCTGTTGAAAAAGCCCAAGTAATCTCATCAATTTGTATTTTGCGAGCAAAATTTGAGCGTAAAAGACAGTGTTAGTGCAAGATATACTAATCCATTGAAGACTTTTTCAACAGGCTGAAATGTTTCTTATACTGACCGGCACCCATGTGCCGGTCAGTATACCTCATATTTACCTTTGCCCGTTAATAGCGTATGATGATACACAGTATTGAGCAATATTGGGTGTCTTCTTGCTAGAGAGGGGGAAGAGCATGACGGAAGATGAACAGGCAACCGGAGAGGCTGAGACAACAGTATTGGGACAACTGAAGAAGAAAAGCCGCGAGGAATTACTCTTTCTTCTAGAACAACTTCTGGAGCGTGAGCCCAACATAGAACCACTGGAGCCATGAAAAGCGTCGATTTAGGTGATCTTATTTCCCCTGTTATTGCATATTTTGCCATATAAGGGGTTGCTATCTATGATATTGCGACCTGTCTCGTACTGAACCTGGTGGGACTTATAGCTCGTAGCCCTGGTTCACCCAGTAGTGCCAATCCTCAATGGCCTGTTGGGTCTCCTCATCCACGTGAATACCCTCCAATTGCATCAAAGGAACAGCAAGCGGATGGGGACGCCACCGGATCAGCACGAACATTTCATGCTGGCATTCCTCATCGGGAGCTATTCCCACGACCTCAACTTCATCTCCCGGTTCCAACGGCGAGATCGCGCGGCGAGCAACACACCGGGCTGAGAACGGAAATTGCAAGGTGTCGGAAAGATAGTTGTACCAGCTTATCGCCTGCTCTTCTGGGCCATAGGCGTCTACAATGATTTCCATGTGGATGCGCTCTTCACGTTCCTCTTCTTTGGCGGGACGAGTCATCTCCTTCCTCCTGATAGGAATAAAGACCAAGAATCTACGAAGCACTATAGTATATAACAGACGCCAAACTGGAGCATTGAGAAACTCAGCTCAATCGGAGCAAGACCACTCCATCCTCACAAAATATGCACGAAAAATCACTGCTCCTTCATTGAGGCACCTGGCAAATCTGCTATAATCGAGGTTAGAGAGATATATCGGTCCCAGGCAATGAGGCAAGCAACCAATCTTGTACCTTCATGAGTACCGAATGCTTCTGAGAAGAGGGAAAAGCGATGCAACACCACCAATTGTCTGTCAACGTCAGTGATACTTTTGCCCTCAATGCAGGCTGGTGGGAAGAAACTATGGAGGAAACTGCCTCGGGAAATACTCTTCCCTGTCGTCTCATTCACCCGCCTGAACCCACGATGTACGATCAAGTGTTTCGCCATCTAGAAGCTATTTCTCGCGCAGCCAAGATTCCACCAAAGTCTCAACTCAACTTTGGAGAGGTCACACTGGCAACCATTGCAGTCTGTCTACGTTGGGGAACCTACTTCGCGGTTCTCGCGGACCGGACCAAACCGATCTGGCCGCAGACGGAGCGGGAAGAGATCAGCATGATCGCCGATGATGAAATGGCACGAATCAACATCGAAGCCTCGGCGGCGCTTGCTCAATGGATTGAGTTGATGCGAACAGATGACGGTTGCTTTCGGAAAATGGTCAAAACGGCGCAGGTCCTTCCCATGCTTCCACCACTTCTCGACGAGAGGACCAACGATAAATTGTACCAGACCATCAGCTCCATCAACTCGGCTCAATCGCGCCAGAACTTCTTTGAGATGCTCAAAGAACAATACGGGGATGGACGGCTCGAACAGAAGCGGGAAGAGATTCTGCCCAATCCCGCTCGCTGGCTCGCCAACGGATTGATCAACGCGTACTGGCGCAACAAGTCGGGCATCGAGGACATTCACGCGGGTGAATGGGAGCCCCGCCCACTCCTGCAACGGCGCATTACACCCATACAAGAATATGCCATCGTACAGAAAGTCGCTGAAGGAATGGTGCCCAGCATGCATGCAATCTACAATGTTATCAATAAGAAGAGCGAAGATGGCTGGGAAGAACGGGCTTTATCGCTCGCGATGAATTTTTCGCCCCCAGATTGTTGGTCGCTTTCTGAGCAAACAGCAGAGGTGCTACTCGAAGGGGCTGAACCGTGATTGTGCCCTTGGTGCGGCAAAAAGATTCGCTCTCGCACAAAAAGCGACCTTTTCCAGTCAGGCGGGTTGAATCTGGACTAATTTGGGCGCACTACTTCATGAGAAAATCTTACCCAGGTAGATGCTATCAGCAATAACCTTCTTTTGCCCTCTGCCATAAAATAGGCTGACGGGTAATACTACTGGTGAGGTAAGTACCTTTTAAAGTAAGATCTCTCCGTGAGTCAATTCGTTGGTTTGGCCCAAATATTTATGATAATAAGTACGGGCAACCCAAATGTTTGTGATAAAAATGGCCAAATATTTATGACATAAGGGGTGCCCATAAGCTCGCTTATTGTTGAGGTAATGCCAAATATTTATGATAATTTACAAATGCATTGCTGTAGGCCTCTCTCGCTTTTCTACCTACAACTACGGCAGTGGGGGGCGCTCGGCGCTTGTGGGCAGCGCCAGGCACTCGCGGTACTCGGTGCTTTGCATCATATCGCCGCTCTGTCCCTCGTCATCCTGCCGCCACCACCAGAGGCGCTGGCGGACCTCGCGCAGCCCCTCGTCGCCGGGTGTAAAGTAGATCTCGCCAATATTGTTATAGCCAACGATAAGCGTGCCCGCCTTCCACTTATTGAGCCAGTTGCGGCCCTTGAGAAGCGTCGTGACAAGGGCGTTGCGGCGCTTGCTCAACGCTTGCTCCAGGTCTGCACTTTTATCCAGAATCTCGTGAGTGACGGCATGGGTAGGCCGGTCGAGCAGCCAGCGCACACTCAAGGGCTGGCGCTCTGTTTTTTGATGCAGGCGCGTAGTCCTCTGCCGTATCCTCCTGAGCGCGCTTTCTAGTAACCAGGTCATGCCCAGGGCCAGGCGCTGCGGACGCTGTAGCAGACGGCTAAAGCGCAGGAGCACGCCCCGTTTCCGCTGCCTTGTCTCGGGCGCCCGCGTGTTTTGCAGGTAACGAATGCGATAGACGCGATCCGGCGGAATCTGTTTAAAGGTGCCTGGCAGCCAGCCCCTGGCGGGCAACACTATCTCCCGCTGGGACCTGTGGGCCGCCATAAGCCTTGGCAGGGACCACCAGAAGCGGAAGAGGTGCTGGCTAATGTTTCTCACCACAGTCTGGAAAATGAGATTGCTGTCCGGCTTGAGATCCCAGGCCAGGAAGCTGACATAGGGATCTCGCCCACGACTTTGCAGGCGCAAGAGGCGTGGATAACCAAGCGCCAGGACGGCCATATGTTCGCCTGCGCCCTCATTGCAGAGTGGGCTAGCGGTAAAGTTGATTAGCCTGGCCGTCTCGCCTGTGTGCATATCCCAGTATTCCATGCTGGAGCCAAAGGCATAATGCACATCTCCAGCCAGAATCACGGCACGCTTGAGGCCGCTTACGGCCCGCAAAAATTGTTGGAACGCCCCCCATTCTAGCCCCCAGGCCTCACAGTCCATAGAATAATTGTCGTGGGCGCGCAGCTGATTCCAGAATTGAATATTTTCGATGAAGTCGATGCCCAGTACCGGGGCTGCTGAAATGATTATGTTGACCTGCGCCTCGGGCCGTACAGCCGTGACAATCTGTTCCTGCAAGGCCTGGGGCGAGAGCAGGCCCGGAAAAGCTTTGGGACTATCGTAGTGACGCTGTGTGCGTGTATCCATGACGATGACCTGGTGGCTGGGGGCTTCGTAGGTGTAGTGCCAGTGCAAAGCCCGTTTAGAGCGTGCTAGCTCGCCCTGCCCATTGTAGGACAAGGGCATACCGATGAGCTCATCAATCAAGCGTTGCTCTGTCCCCTCTTGCCCCTGCCAGCTATCGAGCGTTGAGAGCAAGAGCTGCCCAGAGCCGTCTGCAAACTGTTCAGGCGTGTTGCCCCAGGCTTGAAAGAGGGTATAGGCCAGCAGACCATTGCGCACAATATGTCTGCCTGCCTGACTATTCAGGACATTCTGGCACCACGCACCATCAAGAAACCAGTCATCCGTTACATCGTGATCGTCACAGATCATATAGGTCGCGATATTGGCCAGGGCGCGCCGCACATGTGGCAGTTGCGCGCGAAAGCGTTCGAGCTGGGCATTCCATTCCATGAAGTGTTGCGCATCACGGTCCTGCTGGGCCAGGATGGCAGGCTGGCTGGCTGGATAACGTTGCCAAAGTTCCTCAATTCCCGGAAGTGTCTCGGGCCAGAGCTGATTGGACCAGGACATCAGGTACATTGAGGCGTATTCGGCGAAGGAGAGCAGGTGGCTATCTGGCGTCTTGGAGGTGAAGAGCGCCTGCTGATGGATAATGTCGCGTCGCATGCCGGGAGCAAAATTAGGCGCGGGCTGGCGTACACCTGGCAGTATCTCCAGGCGCTGGCCGCTAAAGAGCGTCTCACCAGCATCCATCAGTGCGAAGAGTAGCGGCGGCGCGACGTCGTCCGCGTAGACCTGGTCGCCCGTGAGATAGAGTTGTTGGGGGCGATTAACATGCTCATGATCTCCCGCCAGGGTGGACTTTTCGATGAGCAGATCAAGCGCCGAGAGCATCTCTCGCCCTGAGCCATGCGCCTTGCGACAGGAGCCGTGGAAGAAGCGCACCTGCTCTAGCTTGCTCGCGGGAAGCAGGAAGCTTGGCAGGGGATGCCCTGGGTAGACCAGCGAGGCCAGCGGATCATCAGCCTGCTCTGCTGGCCGTAAGATGCCTGGCGTATAGAGCTCCTCGCGCTCCGCCTCCTGGTGGGCCTGAAAAGAGAGGTTATAGTAGTAGAGTTCGCCCCAGGCGAGTGGCTCTTCACTTGCCGAGGCCTGCGCCGTGACTGCGACCAGGTGTAGATTATCCCCCAGACGAACAGTCTTGCGCCTGCCCTGGAAGCGCTCCCGTAATGCTCCACTGGTCTCAGCGTCTAAGATATGGAGTGTGACCAGGCGTTCGGCTTTAAGCGCCAACCAGACAGTGACCGAGCCTGGTTCCGTCCGTCGTAAGATGGGTCCCGCCAGAATTAAGGGTAACTCGTCAAGGCGCTCGGCCAGTGGTGTCCAGGACATAAGCGAATTTCTCTTCTCCTATCTAATTTTCGGTTCTATAAGAGAAACGTTACAGCACGCTATTATTTTCTGACGCTGGGGGCGTGGTAGAGCATCTCGCCCGCGTGGCGGACCAGCAGCAGTCCCTCGTCTTCTCGCCCGGCCCAGTCCTCGGGATTGATCTCGCGATAATCGCGATAGCCCAGGTTGACCTTGCGGCAGCGCTCCTCGGGGATGGCGGTCGCCAGCGTGACCTGGATGCGCGGTCGCTCGATGCCTGTGGCGCTATCGTAGGCTCCCGTCCCCTTCACGTGCGTGCTATGAGCCAGAATTGAGCCAGGCACCTGCTTGAAGCGCTCCCATTGCTTAAGGAAGTGCTCCTGCACATGATAGCCAACCTCGTCGATAAGTGCGCCATGCGTATAAGAGATCTCGCTGATATGTGGTGCATAGATAATGACCTCGCCCCCGTCTGCGATGGCTGGCTCCGTCTTATACATGGCTTTTGCCGCGGTCCACAAATCGTCATAGCGCGTCGATGGCAGCGAGAGCACCTGTTTAAAGGGTCGCTCAACTGTTATTACGTTCAAGCGCGCCGAAAGGTCGGCGGCGTCATTGTAGGCATCGATATAGTTGCCTGCGTAGAGTCCATGCAGGGTCTCGCCCTGCATTACCAGGGCCAGGCAGAGGATGGGGCGGTCCACAAAGGCCGCGGCGCGATGGATAACTCGGCGCACCAGCGTATCCTTCGTGCCGATGGTGAGCATGCTGGTCAGGCGCGCGCCCAGCCAGTGTGTAAAGTTGATGATATCCGCGCCCGCGATGCCAGGGAAGAGATATTTGGCCCCGCCAGAGAAGCCGACGACCTCGTGCGGGAAGACCGGCCCGCAGATCACGATCTGGTCATAGTCGAAGATCATACCATTGAGGCGTACGGGAACCGCCTCCGAGAGGATGCCGTTGGTGAGTACCTGGGCCTCTTCACGTGAGATCACACCAACCGTCTTTAGCACGCCTGCTTTGTCCCAGTGATGGTTATAGATTGCGACATTGGGATAGCGCTCCTGGCGCTCCACAGCATCAACGCCAACCAGTTGCGCAATCGCCTCCTCAGACATCGGCGGGTGCGTCCCCAGGGCAATCAAATAATCCAGGCGTTGTACCCTCTGACCCAGCAGGGCGTATAGCTCGCGGAACAGCAAGGGAAGGGGCGCCGTGCGCGTACTGTCAGGAATAATCACCAGGACGCGCTTACCGTCCAGCGAAAGCTCGCCAAAGGCCTGCGCCAGGATCTGACGTATCTCTTCCTCACCGAGCGCCTGTTGTGTATAGCCTGTTCCCATACTCATGGTAATATCACCTCTCTGCACTTTTCTCCCATACCGATTAGATCAACGTATTGTAATTCCTTGCATTGTATCATGTGCCTGCTGCCTGGTCGCTTCACTCTCTTTTGGCGTGATACCAGAAAAAGGGCGTAGGAGATGAGGAGCAATGCTCAGAGAAAGAGGATAATTTCTTGCAATAGAAAGAATTGGCTTTCATTAGTGTTTCTGCTTCAATTGAGGTAATGCTCGTAACACAAATATATCATTTTAGATATATCTCAGCAACTTGTACAAGAAGCTGGAAAGCGTGCAAATATTAAAGGTGCGCGTGTGTCGTCTCATACTTTCCGACATACCTTTGCTCGCATGTTTTTAGAGAATGGTGGCGACGTATACAAGCTCTCTGTGCTCCTAGGCCATAGTAGTGTGGTGGTAACTGAAAATTATCTCAAAGACTTTGAGAGTAGATCAGCCAGGCGTGTACAGTCGAAGCATTCTCCTATAGCTGGTTTGAACTTGGGCAAACCTAAGGGCGGCTATCGTAAAAAGGCGTCTGATTATCTAGAGGAATGAGTGTCTACCGGTAGTTTGTCGATTTGGGCTTGCAAAAAGCTTGAGCCAGATGACATACTCAAGCTCTAGCTAAGCTGTAACACTTGTCCAGTTTATGGATTTTCCGGAAATCCCACAGTATACTAAGCAGATGCACAGGTAGTGTATCTCTGTTTTTCTTTCCACTTAAGGAAGTGTCACATGCAATATGATCGGGCCTTTGATTTCAAAACGTTTTTTACGGGACTTCTCTGGGCGAGTGGAGGAGTATTTGTGGTGATCTATATAGGGTGGAATACACTAACCATTAGTTGTCTGCTAATAGGCTTTTCCTTCCTCATTGTCCCCATTATGTTAAATTTTTTCTCTAGATGGATGGCCCGCGATGGCATCTCCCGTCTGCCAGAAGGTTGGGATACTCTCTCTCCTGAAGAACGACACGATCGTGCAATGAAACGAGCTATCGAGGCAAGTAACGAAGGGAACATTGCTGCGAAGGTAGTACTCTGGTTGATGCGATTGGCAGATCGCATGGAGGCGTAATGTTAAAGATGAAATTACTGAGGGAGAGAATTAATCTCTCAAGCCCTGTTTCCTTGCTCGTCAGGCTAATTCCGTTATGTTATGCCGGTCTGTAGAGCAACGGTTATAGTTTTGAAAAGTGGGGTTTCCCATCAACGGTTATATAAAAAAGGGCCGTTTTGAGTGGTTTTCTGTCTTTGGCGGGAAATTGCTTGAAGTGGCTTTTTATGTGGTGTGAAGTGGATAAGATGAACATGGGAGCCGGCGAAGGGATTCGAACCCCCGGCCAGCTGTTTACAAAACAGCTGCTCTACCCCTGAGCTACGCCGGCTTACTTCTTCTCCGAAAACCCTGAGCACGAAGCGCTAGACACGCCAGTGGCGTTGGGTTTCGGAATAAGATCTTGGTAGATCTGTAGAGGATTATACTGATATCTGCTTCCAATGTCAAGGGTTGTATTAAGACTTTTTAGGGTGGTTTTTAAGATAGTTCTAAAGCTTGGCGCGAAACGAAATCCCAGCATTTGGCGTGTTCTTAATATCACAGACGAATGTATGAGCTTGATTGTGTGCATACTGTGTGCATACGTGAGGAGGGAATGCATGATATGATTGAGAGCATGACTGAGACCGCGCAGGGGCAGATGTGGCAAAGCGAGCCTTCAACTGAGGCGCTCGCGGCGGTTGCCCCCCAGAGCTCAGAAGATAAAACCATTCTGATTATTGAAGATGATGACTATATCGGTTTTATGCTGGTGGAGGCCCTGTGCCAGGAGACGCCCTATCGCCCGTTACTGGTCAATGACGGTGTGCAGGCGTTGACGCTGGCCAAACAGGTAAAGCCCTGTCTGATCATTACCGATTATCGTCTCCCACTGATGAATGGGATTGAGCTGTATGATCGTCTCCACGCCCTAAATGAGCTTGCCGGGACGCCCACAATTATGATGAGCGCGTACCTGCCGCCCCAGGAAGAGGTGCGGAAACGCAATCTCGTGGCCTTGAACAAGCCTTTTGAACTGGACGAATTTCTAGATAAGGTCGACTCACTACTACAATGCTAGTAATGTTCCCTGGTGGATATGCCCGAAGATGAGAGCAGCCGAACTCGCGTGTTGCTCTCATCTCTTTGGGCCAGGCAGGGACCCTGATCACCAACTATATTCCCTCTTCGCTCTCGGCAAAGGGTTCGTCCTGCCGTCTGAGGATGTGCGCGATATCGTCCATCAGGCCAACGCCGATGTTATCCCAGAGTAGCAAGAAGTAGAGACTGCGTAGAAAGCTTTTGGTGTTGTTGGCGCGACGCCATGAGCGTATATCCGTTTCCCGCTGGACATAGCAGCTTTTGAGCCAGCTATGCAGAAACTCTGAGTCCACCTGTTTCCCCAGAATGATATGGTGCGCGACCGTTGCCAGGCGTACATCTTCTTCATAGAAGAGGGGAACCGAGGTCTTGCTAAGCTGGCTAAGCAGCTTGAGCACATCTTTACGGTCATCGCTGGTTGCATGAGGATGCTGCGCGTAGGTGTCAAGCGCCTCGGCCAGGTGAGCCATGCTGTGTGCCCAACCCTTGCCCTCAATATAGCCACGCCAGTCTTTCTCCTCACGCACATAACGCACTAGCGCATCCTTCACACGGCCAATGCTCTCACGTGAGAGACTGGGCCGCGAGGCATCCGTATAGAGGATAGCCGCGATGATGAGGTTCGAGAAGCTGCGCATCAGGATGCTGTCGTTGTTCACCTCTCCAATATGGTAGAAGAGATGCTCATCGTTTATAACACTTATGAGAAGCTGCTTAAGCTGTTCTGACTCTAGCTTCCCCGGCTCCAGGATGCCACGTGCCAGGATCATATAGCTCAGGTCATCACGCAGCTCTTCATCGCTCGATCCCAGATTTACTAATAACTTTTGCGCAAATTCAAGGCTATCAAGCGCCTCTGGTATAGCATAATTTTGCTCAACAATAGAGCGTAAGGCCTCTTTGTTCTCTGCCAGATTATCTGTTGCTTCCATCGCTTTTCCCGTTCTAGTACCAGTAAAAGTTCAGGTATGTCTACTACTCAATCCTTGAGTTCATTGTACACGGTCGTATCGTGCCTCCTCATTTTTCTCATTGATAGGATGGTGCAGTAGCCGCGTACGCCAGTAGCAGCCGCGAACGCCAGTAGTAGCCCGCTACTGGCGTTCCCACGCTTCGCGGCGATGCCAGTCGGTTAATTGCTGATAGGCATGGGCGATACGCAATACCGTGGCCTCTTCAAAGGGTTTGCCCGCGATTTGTAAGCCGATTGGGAGATGCTCAGACGTGAAGCCACAGGGGAACGAGACCGCTGGGAAGCCGACGAGGTTAAAGGGCATAGTCATACGGAGCATGGCATCGGTCGCGTTCTCCTGCACGCCATTAATAGTAACCTCCTGCCCCATCTGCTCAGCGGGAATCGCTGCCATGGCCTGGGTGGGTAGCACAAAGGCATCGACGGTTCGTAAGATGCTTCGTAACTGGCTGGTGAAGGCCCGCCGCTCCTGTTGCGCCTTGAGATACTCCACGGCGGGAATCTCCTGTCCCTCGCGTAACCGTGTGCGAACCAGCTCGGTATACAGATCACCCTGGTGAGGGAACCAGCCTTGCTGCATATGCGCCAGGGACGCCTCTGGCTTCTGCACCATTCTATACGTTGTCATCGTGGGACGAGGTAGCTCGACATTTACAAGCTCGGCTCCGTTTTCCTCCAACACGTGCAACGCGCCGCGCCAGGCCATATGGATCTCGGGATCAAGCGGCGCGACAAAGCCTTCCTGAGGCACACCGAGTCGTAGCCCTTGTAGCGAGAGCGGCCCGCGCCCCTCCGCGCCCTCAATCAGGGTCGCCGTCGAGCGGCTGGGCGAGCTGGGAGGCCCTGAGACGCTATTGGGATCGCGTGGGTCATACTTGGCAATAGCATCAAAGATGAATGCGCAATCCTCGGCGCTCCGCGCGATAGGCCCAACATGGTCCAGCGACCAGCTCAAAGGAAGCACACCATGACAGCTAACGCGTCCATAGGTTGGCTTGAGACCGGTAACGCCACACAGCGCGGAGGGGATACGAATGGAGCCGCCCGTATCGGTGCCAATGGCGCCCAGTACCATGCCTGCCGCGACCGCCGCCGCCGAGCCGCCACTGGAACCACCCGTCGTGCGCGTCAGGTCCCAGGGATTGCGCGTGGGAGGCGAGTAGGGACCATAGGCGAATTCATACGTATTGGTCTTACCAATAAGAATAGCCCCACTCTTACGCAGAAGCTCGATTACGGTGGCATCTTCCTCAGAAACATGTTCTGCCAGGACCTGCGAGCTGCCTGTCGTGCGCACTCCCTTGACCGCGATGAGGTCCTTAATGGCGATGGGAATGCCATGCAAGGGACCACGCTTGAGACCTGTGCGTAGCTCGCGCTCGGCCTGCTCTGCCTGTGCCATGGCTTCTTCACGCATCACCGTCACAAAGGCCTCTACCTCAGTGTCGCGCTCCTCAATCAGGTTGAGGGTCTCCTCCACCAGCTCCGTGGGCGTAATAATGCCTGCCTGTAACTCCTCGGCCACTTTACGTATGGACAAATAGCTCATGCAAAATATCCTCTTCCGCAAAAAATGCGACGCATCTCCTAATTTCTACACTGCCGAATGCGTCTTCTGGCTTCATTGCCCTTTATTGTATCAGGTTGAGGAGGAAAATATGTAGGGACAGTAAACGCGAACCGCTCGGTTCGCGTTTACTGTCCCTATATGCCTATGAATGAAGTTGTGATTGGGGCCTCTTAATCACCTTCTCCATTCAGCACGATAGTCGTGAGCGAGTAGGGAGGCAGGGTCTGCGTCGAGAGGGCCTTGCCGGAGATATACTGTACTGTTATGGCGCTACTATTCTGGCCGTAGAAGTAGACGGTGGCGCTAGCCTGTTGGTCGCCGCAACCACCTGCCAGCTTGAGCTGATAGCTTTGTTGCGGATCTTTATTGATCAGGAGTAGGGCCAGTTTGCCATTATGTTGACGCACAGCATGGACCTCTATGAGGCTCTGGTCCGTTGAAGATGCTAGCATGCTGCCATTCCCATCAACGAAGTGATGGAGCATTTGCAGACTATAGTAGGTGGGGAATGGGGTATTCGCTGGTGGCTCGCTATCGCCAGTGGAGAGCAGTCCATAGTCTCCATACTGATTGCTGCCATAGAGCGTTGGGCTGTTATTTCCCCAGGTCACGATGCCGTTATGGATATCCCACCAGTCAACGTTCTGCACGCCGCTCTCCAGCCAGTTCATATAGTTCGAGGCCAGGAAGAGGGCATTGACCAGATTGGTTGTCTGTTTGCCTGGATTGTATGAGACCGAGTTGGTCTCGGTAATCATGATGGGTACATTCTTGCGCGGACTATACTGCTGCAGCTCTGTCTTGAGTGTGGCGACCTTGCCGGGTAGGGCCGAGGTGCTGGCGAGCAGACCCGCGTCTGACTCGTTGCCGGGATTCTGCGCGTACCAGTGGACATCGGCGAAGTCGATCTGCTTGCCCAGGATGGAAAGGACGGTGTTATTCCAGTCTGTGCTCAAGCCAGGCGCGGTCACGCTATCGGGCCAGTCGCCGGGCGAGGTCAGTACAATTCCGATCTTGATGGAGGGATCAACGGCCTTCATTGCCTGGATGAATTGGAGGGCATTATTGGCATAGGCAACCGGCCCCTTCTCGTGGAGATCGTACTCCCAGTTCGCGCCAAAGGTGCCATTGCCATAGAGCTCGTTGCCGATTTCCCAGTACTTGATACCATAGGTGTGACCGGTGCTACTCCCCCCGGTATATGTTGGGACAGGCCCGGTATAGGCCGCGCCCCCTTTATTGGCATACTGTACCCAATCGGCGGCCTCCTGCGGTGTACCAGCACCATAGTCAACCGTGATCATTGGCTGCGCGCCAGTCGCTTGCGCCACCTTCATGAAGGCGTCAAACGTATTGTTTGGATTCGCATAACCCTGATTTGGCTCTGTTGTATTGGACTGCCAGTGATACACATCTGAGGTCGAGCCACCAGGATAACGGATCACTTTGACGCCTGCGTTGTGGAGGAGATCCGGAACGCCCTGGTCAAGTAGGTGGCCATCCCAGACGGCGGCATTGGTCCCTAGCGCTGTTTCGGGAATGGTTGCTAGCGTATGATGTGTATCAACGGTGACTTGCACTGTGGGAGTATCCGCAGCTGCTGCGCTAAGCGGATATGCACCCAGCATGACAAACGTTGCGATCAGGGCCAGCATCATTGGCAGCGTGGACCTGCCTCTGCCATGGCGCGGTGGCAAGCTAAATACTTTTCGCATCATGCTCCTTACTTGCTCTCATAAACTACCAGGTATCCCTCGGTGGAAGCCTGTTTCCTCTGGATAAATGTGGGCAGGAATCGCATAAAAGCGCATATGTACCAAGCATATACATAGAGTTTTCTCTATGCAATGCCATAAGCATTCAGTTTTTATTCAGTTTTCAAGGAAGCAGGGGGAATTCTTGGTGGAATGATTGTCTCCCCTGTAGACTTTATGGTAATCTCTACAAGGTTTCAGACCGGGACATGTCCCGGTTTCCTCCACACTAAACTCTTCTTGTATAGAGGCGATTGGCGCGGCTCGACCAATCGATCTCATAGGTACGTTTTCGAGCGAGCAAATGGAGCTTCCAGACCATGCCTTACGAAATGGGCGAATATTATGAGCGGGTCAGCGATTATGACCTGGAGTATCAAAGCCAGTCTGAGCAGGATGTGCCCTTCTGGCAGGAATTGATGGTGCGTTATACCCCTCAGCATGTGCTTGAACTGGCCTGTGGTAGCGGGCGCATCGGCTTAGAGTTATTAAAGGTCCCTGGCGCTTTCCGCCTGGATGGCCTGGACCTGGAGCCTGGCATGCTCAAGGCCTACCAGCGCAAGCTTGGCGAACTGCCCGAAGCCACGCAGCAGCGCGTGAGCCTGCATCAGGGCGATATGTGCGATTACGATCTGCCTGCCAGGGGAACCTATGACCTGATTATTCTCCCCTTCAACTCGATCTCGCACCTGTACGAAATTGAGCAGCAGTTCGCGGCCTTCTCGAAAACGCTGGAGCACCTGGCCCCCGGCGGACGCTTTGTCGTCGATGTCTTCCTGCCCGACATCGATTATCTGAGCGATGCCCTCAATCGCCCTTCGACCGTCTATCTAGAGGACGAGTTGGAATCGCCCGATGGCGACTTCACGATGATGCTCTATACGACGCGTAAGTATGATGCCTTTGAGCAGGTACAGCACCTCACCTGGACGCATGAGAAATTCTTTGAAACGGGCGAGAACGAGCGCTATCTGACGCGCCTGGATATGCATGTCTTCTTCCCCCGCGAGCTCCAACTCCTCTTCCTGGCAACTGGTTTCTCAATTGAGTCCATCTACGGCGGCTATGACTGGAAGCCCTTTGGTAAGGGCACACGCCAGATTGTGGTCGGACGCAAGCGCCGCTAATAGTAAGTCAATGGTAATGATATGATGGGGTTGTCAGTCTGAAACTGGCAACCCCATCATTTTGCCATGCAGAAGGAGATGCGAACGTGGAGACGCAGGCTATATATCATACCGATGCGTATGTAAAAGAGTTTGATGCGACGGTGCTTGCCGTGGAGGGGAACGCTGTCGCCCTGGATACTACCGCCTTTTACCCTGGTGGTGGTGGGCAACCGCACGATCTGGGAACGCTCAGCCAGGATGGGCAAACCTGGCAGGTGACGAAGGTCTCGAAGGATGAGCGCTATGTCTGGCACCAGGTCGAGGGCGAGCCACCCGCCGTTGGGAGCCGGGTACACGGCGTGCTGGATTGGGAGCGTCGCTATGCACTCATGCGCACGCATACCGCCATGCACATCCTCTGCGGGGTGGTCTGGCGCGATTATGGCGCGAAGGTGACGGGCGGTAATATGGAGCCTCTGCGTGGGCGCATGGATTTTGAGTTTGAGAACCTGAAAGCCGAGCTGGTGCAGGAGATTGAGCAGCGTATCAACGCCGAGATCGCCGAGGCCCGCTCGACCAGAGTCTATTTCCTGCCGCGCGCCGAGGCCGACCAGAATCCCGATCTCATTCGCACCAAGGTCAGCCTCCTCCCCGCCGCTATGACCACAGTGCGCGTCCTTGAGATTGAGGGCCTGGATATCCAGGCCGATGGCGGCACCCACGTTGCCAATACCCACGAGGTCGAGCGCATTCGCGTGGTGAATTATAAGAGCAAGGGCAAGATCAATAAACGCCTGGAGATCGCCGTCGAAGCACGATAAAGCCCGACGCTACTGAAGTACGCGTCTATATATGTTGCCCGTACCCATTATATGTAGACGCGTACTTCAGTAGCGTCGGGCCACTCACACCTCCCCTCACTCTCTGATTCACCAGTTGACGCTTTGTGGTCTGAGTGCTAAAATATTTCCTAGTGATTAGGTCGGATTAATTTCGTGTAGTGCTCATTGCTCATCTGACGTGTGTATCCTCTGACGGTATTTCCTGGCTGGGCGCGTTCATTAGCGCCAGGGCTATGCTCAAGTGTATTCCAGTTGCTGACAGATGCATTGAGTCGTGAGCATAGAGCGAAAAGGGCGTCAGAGCAAGGAAAAAGGGAGAGACCACAATGTTACGGGTATCTACAAAAGGCGAGTATGGTGTACGCATTATGGTCGACCTGGCTCGTCATTACGGTGGCCGTCCCCGTTCGCTCACAGATATTTCGCAAGCTGAGACGTTGCCACTGGCGTACTTAGAGCAGCTTGTCAAGCTCTTGCGCGATGCCGACCCGCCACTAGTGAGTAGTACGCGTGGCGCGCATGGAGGCTATCGCCTGAGCCGAGATCCCAATGAGATCTCGATGGGCGAGATTGTGCGTGTGCTGGAAGGCCCGATCTCACCTATGATCTGTGCGACCGAGGGAGAGATGAGCCAGGTCTGCGGTTTTATGGATTCCTGTAAGACCAAGTACCTCTGGGCGCGCGTTCGTGACGCGGTTGCTCAGACGCTTGACTCGATTACCCTGGCTGAACTGGTGGCTCAAACGACCGAGCCTACGGGGCAGGCAGGCCAGTTTATTGCCCTGACGGATATTCACGTTGGCATCGGTGCCAATATGGCATCGCCTCACGAGTTGTTGACCGCCGAATAGCCGCTTGCCACCACAGGTCACGTTTTTTTCCTTGTATGCCGATAGTTATCAAAGGTAGGAGAGCGCGGGAACGCTTTCCATACTTTGTGGCTGTATAGATCATTAACTTACACATTTTGCGCCGTGTTCACTACTACATTGTCAATCGCGGCGCACACATTCATATGTTCTGATAGACAAGGCGAATCGTTTTCTGGCTTGAGTACCATGATTCGCACTTACTTCTGATCCGAAAACCCTGAGCGCGAAGCGCTAGTCACGTCAGTGACGTTGGGTTTCGGAATAAGACTTAGACTTAATTGAGGAAGGTGTTATCCATAATGGGATCTGAACTCGTTATAAAGAACCTTCATGCCAATATTGAAGGTAAGCCTATTCTGCGTGGCGTCGACCTCGTGGTCAACCAGGGTGAGGTTCATGCGCTGATGGGACCCAACGGGTCCGGCAAAAGCACCCTGGCGAATGTGATCATGGGTAACCCCAAGTATGAAGTCACCGATGGTGAGATCTGGTTCAAGGGCGAGAATATTCTTGAGTACTCTCCCGACCGCCGCGCGCGTATGCGCCTCTTCCTGGCGTTCCAGTATCCTATGTCCATTCCCGGTGTGAGCGTGGCTAACTTCCTGCGCCGCTCTCTGGAGGCTGTGCGTGAGGGCAATAAGCCCCTTGAAGAGGGTGAGAATCCTACCGGCAAGATGGGCAAGCGCCGGGCCGTTCCCCCAGGTGAGTTTCGCCGCCTCCTGCAAGAGAAGATGAAGCTGCTGAAGGTTGATAATAGCTTCATCAACCGCTCGATCAACGATGGCTTCTCCGGTGGTGAGAAGAAGCGTGCGGAGATCCTCCAGATGGCCTTGCTGGAGCCTGAGATCGCCCTGATGGACGAGACCGATTCGGGTCTCGACATTGACGCGCTGAAGATTGTCTCCGAGAGCGTGAACGCGCTCCGCGGTCCCGACCTGGGCATTCTGCTGATCACCCACTACCAGCGCATGCTTAACTACATTACCCCCGACTTTGTGCATGTCATGTACCAGGGCCGCATCATCAAGTCCGGTACGAAGGAACTGGCGCTCGAGCTTGAGGATAAGGGCTACGAGTGGCTGACATCCAATGAGAATGGGGTGGCCACGAATGCTTAATGCTCTAACTACAGGTTTCACAAAGGACGCGCTGCTTGAGCTGTCGCGTCAGAAGGGGGAACCTGAGTGGATGCTACAGAAGCGCCTTCAGGCCTGGGAGCATTATGAGCAGACTCCCGCCCCCCTGGGACGCCGCGGCGACCTGGGCACCCTCCAGAATCTCTCTCGCTTTAAGTTCCAGGAACTAAAGCCCTTTGTTCCCGCGCCGGATACCTCGCTTCCTCCAGCCATTCAGCAGTCGCTGCAAGAGTCGCTGGTCAATGAGCGCTCCGGCCTGATCGTGCAGCATAACTCGTCGGTTGTGTATATACACCTGAACGATGAGTTGAAGGCGCAGGGGGTCATCCTGACCGACCTGGAGACCGCCGTTCGCGAGTATCCAGAGCTGGTGCAGGAGCACTTTATGACGAAGTGTGTCCCCGCGACTGCGAGCAAGTATACTGCCCTGCACGCGGCCTTCTGGACGGGTGGCTTCTTTCTCTATGTCCCAGATGGCGTGGAGATCGAGGCGCCGATCCTGGCCCAGGTCTGGGTCGATAGCTCTGCATCGGCTATCTTCTCCCACTCACTGGTGATCGCGGAATCCCAGAGCAGCACCCGCTTTGTGCAGGAGTTTACCTCCAGCGTCGAGGCCGAGCATCCCAGCCTGGTCAGCGACGTGGTTGAGGTCATCGCCAAACGTGAGGCAATGGTCGAGTTCAGCAATTTGCAGGATCTCGATCAGCATACCTGGCTCATCACCAACAAGAACGCGACGCATGAGAACGATGCCAGCGTGACCTTCGTGATGGCCGATCTGGGTGCCCAGCTCAACCTCAATAGCATTGGCGCGGGCCTACAGGGCAATGGCTGTGCCGCTGAACTGGTGGGTGTCTTCTTCACCGACCACAACCAGCGCTACGCCATCAATACCCTCTCGGACCACGTTGGCGTCTCAACCAACGCGGAGACCATGATCAAAGGTGTCCTGACCGATGAGTCACGCGTCGAGTTCGATGGCATGATTCGTATCCATAAGAATGCGCAGCAGACGGCCTCTTTCCTGGCCGCGCATGGTCTATTGCTAAGCAAGAAGGCTCGTGGCGAGTTTATTCCCGGCCTGGAGATCGCCGCGAACGATGTCAGCGCTAGCCATGGTGCCACCACGGGCCAGATTGATGAGGAGCAGCTTTTCTACCTGATGGTACGCGGTATCGCGCGCCCAGAGGCCGAGCGCATCATCGTTCAGGGCTTCTTCGAGCCAGTCTTGCAGCGCATCCCCCTGGAGAACCTGCGCATCCGCCTGCGCCGCAGCATCATCTCTCGTATGAGTGGTGAGTCCGCGACCGAGGCCGATACCTGGGTTGACGCCCAGGAGCGCTGGGAGATCGAGGGTGTCGACGAAGGTGCCATCTACCTCGATGACTCAACTCGTCCTCAATCAGACGAGATTGAACTCAGCGAGTACTAGTCACACAGCGCTAAATACACAATGGGCACCCTCCAGGCCGGTGGGTGCCCTCTATGCTCTCTGGCCACCTGAGACGCGGTCGGGACCAGCCTGTCCCCGAATGGGGGCTTTAGCGCGTCCGAACGCCATTTATGGCAGTGCGGCGCAAGCCTGCTTTTGCTGCTGACAAGTAACCTATCACGTGACATGGTTCCCAGGAACAATTTGGGCTAGCACCGAAGTGCGATTAATCGCCTTTGAACGCGCTAAAGCTGGTCCCTACCAACCTGGGAAGCGGCCTTAGCAGGGTGGTGTATTTTGTGGATCCCTACAATTAGCAGCAAGGAAAAACTATGGTGACATCTGAGAAGCAGACACAACAGACACGCAGTGGACGCACCGTCGCCGAGGTGCGCGCGGATTTCCCTATCCTCGCACGCCAGGTACACAATAAGCCTCTAATATATCTCGACAGCACGGCCAGCTCGCAGAAGCCCCAGGCTGTCATCGAGACCATGAATACCTACTACCAGACCTATAACGCGAATGTACATCGCGGAGTCTATACGATCAGTGAAGAGGCTACCGCGGCCCAGGAACGTGCTCGCGTCAAGGTTGCACGCTTTATCAATGCTCGCCATAGCAAGCAGGTGATATTCACACGTAACACGACCGAGAGCATCAACCTGGTCGCCTATAGCTGGGGCAGCGCGAATATCCACACCGGAGACCTGATTGTGCTGACCGAGATGGAGCACCACAGCAATCTGGTCCCCTGGCAACTGCTCGCCCAGCGCACGGGCGCGCGTTTGGAGTTCGTTCCGGTCACCGATGATGGCCTGCTGCGCCTGGATATCTATCAGCAGTTATTGGAGCAGCGCCCCAGGCTGGTCGCCTTTACGCATATGTCGAACGTGCTGGGAACCATCAATCCCGTACAAGAGATGATCGCCCAGGCCCATGCCGTCGAGGCCATCGTCCTGGTGGATGGCGCGCAGAGTGTTCCCCACCTGCCAGTGGACGTCCAGGCCCTCGACGCCGATTTCTACTGCTTTAGCGCGCACAAAATGCTGGGTCCAACGGGTATTGGTGTGCTCTATGGCAAGCGTGCCCTGCTGGAGGCTATGCCCCCCTTCATGGGTGGCGGCGATATGATCCGCACTGTCAAGCTCCACGAGTCCACCTGGAACGATCTGCCCTGGAAGTTTGAGGCAGGCACCCCCGCGATTGCCGAGGCCATCGGCCTGGGCGCGGCAGTCGACTACCTGAATGAGCTGGGCATGGACTGGGTTCAGGCCCATGAGCAAGAAATGACGGCCTATGCCCTGGAGCAGCTCCAGCAGGTTCCGGGCCTGACTATCTATGGTCCCCGCGAGATCGGCCAACGCGGTGGCGTCATCTCCTTCACACTTGGCGATGTCCACCCCCACGACCTGGCCTCGATTCTCGACCAGGAGGCCGGTGTGGCCATTCGCGCCGGACATCACTGCGCGCAACCACTCATGGAGCGCTACGATGTGCCCGCAACCGCCCGCGCCAGCTTCTACGTGTATACAACAAAAGCAGATATCGACGCCCTCGTCCAGGGCCTGCACAAAGCCCTCCAAATCTTTACTTTCTAAAAAGAGGCATACATATATGGCAATGGATTTTTACCGCGAATATATCCTGGATCACTATCGCAATCCACGTAATTTTGGTACCCTGGAGCAGCCCGATGTGCATTCAGAGGACTCCAATCCGCTCTGTGGCGACCAGCTTGCCATGGACCTGGTCGTGCAGGATGGGCGCGTCGCTGAGGTCCGCTTCAAGGGGCGTGGGTGCGCGATCAGCCAGGCGTCAGCCTCCATGCTCTCAGAGATGATTGAGGGCCAGCCGATAGACGAGGTTGTAAAGTTGGGGAAAGAGGAAGTGTTGGAGGTACTAGGCATTCCCATCAGCCCTGCTCGCACCAAGTGCGCCTTCCTCTCCCTGCGTGTACTCCATCGGGGCCTGGCTATGGGAGGCTTTGAGCACCCCAATCTTGATGATGAAGATGAGGACGAATAAGACCGTATGACTGAGTTCTATAAGGCAGCTCGCCTGGAAGAGATCAAAGAAGGCGAGCTTTACGCGGTAGAAGTTGATGGCGAACCAGTCTGCCTGACGAAGGTGGAGGGCCAGATCTGCGCCTTTACCGATAATTGCACCCACATCAGCGGCCCCCTCAACGAGGGCGAGCTGGAGGGCTGCACGCTGACCTGCCCCTGGCATGGCGCGCAATTCGACGTGCGCACCGGCAAGGTGCTGCGCGGTCCCGCACGCCAGGACCTCCATACCTACTCCATCAAAATCGAAGATGAAACCATCTTCGTCGGCCTCCCCGAAGAAGAATAACAGGTACTGAGAAGCGCCCTGGCAACTTGCGGCTGCCAGGGCGCTTCTCAGCACCTACTCCAGGGTGAAAGTACCTTCACCCATGTAGTAGCACTGGCCTCCTACACGCACACGCGTGATCTCCTGGCCCTGGTGCGCTATGCGAATGCGCACAAAGCTGGGGCGTCCCATTTCAAAACCCTGCTCGCTGATGATCTCGACCTCCTCATGTCGTGTATCCACTACGTTGTGGCGCGTGAGATAGGCACCCAGGGGACCGCTGGCCGCGCCCGTGGCCGGGTCTTCAGCGATCCCAAATTTTGGTCCAAACATGCGACTATGGACGGTCGCGCCCTCTGTTTCGCCTCCGCGCGCGAAGACAAAGACGCCCATCGCCTCGCTCTCACTCAACTCGCGATCATGTATATCGCGCTTAAAGCTCACGCGCTTGACGGCTTCCAGGCTTTTGAGTGGCACAAAGAGGAAGGGCACGCCACAAGAAACAATCTCCAGGGGCAGCGTCTCATCCAGATCTGTGAGCGACAGAGAAAGCATTTCCGTGATCACCTCGCGCCGCTCGAAGCGCTCACCAAAGCTGGGCAGCGGCTGCTGCATCTCTATGCTCTCTACCAATCCACTACGCGCCTGGAAGCTTACGGGAATCGGCCCGACTTTCTCTTCCAGGGTAATGCGTGTCTCACCCTCCGCCAGTTTGGTCATGCCTTCATGTGCCAGGACAAAGCCTGTGCCTAGCGTGGGATGGCCCGCCATGGGCAATTCGAGCGCGGGCGTAAAAATACGTAGCTTGTAGTCATGTTCGGCCTGCTCTGCTGGCAAGACAAAGGTTGTCTCCGAGAGGTTCAGTTCCTTCGCCAGTGCCTGCATCTCGGCGTTTGTGATGCCCTGCCCATCAGGGAAAACGGCCAGGGGATTGCCACCAAAGGCCCTATCCGTAAAGACATCTACCAAAATATAACGTAGTTTGCGCATCTTAGCTGCTCCTTTCTCCTACTGCCCTTCATTATGCCACAAGCCACTCCCCTCCTCATCGATTTACCCCTCTCGTGGAAACGCGCCCCTCTCTCGGTAGGGGACCAGCTTCAGCGCGTCCGAACGCCATTTATGGCAGTTCGGCGCAAGCCAATCTCCTGCGTAGGCAACAAGCAACCTAGTGCCAAAGTGCGATGAATTGCCCTCGGCGGAAACGTTTACAGTGCGTCGTTTCACCAAAAAGAAGGCGGGCCTGGACACATGTGTCCAGGCCCGCCCAAACTCGCTATCGTAGGATTAGTATATGCTGTTTGTGTAGAAACACATCCAGAGGTAGCGATATGCCTGCCTTAGTCTCCTGTTGTTTGACTGCCTGCGAGTGTTTCCTTTCTGGCGCGCGAGGGAAAGAGCAAGCGCAGGTGCAGCAAGCGCTCGCGCTCGCGCTCCTCCGCCAGGTTGCGTGAGCGGGCCTTGAGCAGGTCCTGGAGTGAGACCATGCCCACCAGTTGCTCTGGATGCTCACGTTCAACTACCGGGAAACGCGTGTAGCCGGTCTCGGCCATGCGATAGACTACGCTGCGCAGATTCTCATCTTCATACGCCACAACCGGGCTGGCCTGGATGCAGTCGGCCAGTTGGCGCTTGCCCGGCTCGTTGCGTACCAGGTTCATCAAGTCGTGGCGTGTCGCGACACCCTCAATCCGCACCTGGTCATCAACAATGGGATAGAGGTGCTGAATGCCACGCTGCTGCGATTGACCCTCTGTGAGCAAACTGCTCAATTCGTCGCGTGTAATGCTGGCGGGAATGGCGACCACGCTGGTACGCATGACCTCGCGTACAAAGAGGATCTCCAGGGGATCGGTAGCATATTCACGACTAAGATGATATCCTCGGCGACTTACCTTCTCGGTAAGGATCGAACGTTTCAAGACCAGCACGCTAAATGTATAGGCCACCAGGGTTGCCAGCAGCAGCGGAACCAGGGCATTAAAGTCGTGCGTGAGTTCTAATGCGAAGACCAGGCTGGTAAAGGGGACGCGCATGGTTCCCGCGAGCATCGCGGCCATACCGATCAGCGCCCAGAAGCCCGGTCCTTCGTTGGGGAGAAACAGGCTCACAGCCGCTCCTAACGCGCAACCCATCATCAACAATGGGGCCAGCACACCACCCGAGGTGCCTGAGCCAAGCGAGAACGACCATATCAAGAGCTTGACCAGTAGGACGCCCAGGATCAACTGGAGCGAGACATCTCCCCGCAGCAACTGCGCAATAACATCATAACCAACGCCCAGCGCGCGTGGATAGATCAATCCGCCAATGCCAATGCCCAGACCACCAATAGCTGGCCACCACATCCAGTGAATGGGCAGGAGTGAGAAGGTATCCTCGAAGCGATAGACCAGGTAGGTCATAAGCGCTGAGACCAGTCCCGCCAGGACGCCGACCAGCAGACAGCCCAGGAAACCTACCGGACCAATAAATGCCACATGTGCCGGCACCGGGAAGATTGGGCCCGCCCCCAGAATGTAGTAGCGCACAATCCCAGCCGTGGCGCTTGCCAGGGCCACAGGGATCAGGCTGCGCGGCTTCCACTCAAAGAGCAAGAGTTCGACTGCCAGCAGCAGCGCCGCCACAGGCGTGGCAAACGTTGCCGACATACCTGCCGCTGCCCCCGCCACCAGCAGCGTCTTGCGCTCGCTACTGGAGAAATGAAAGAATTGCGCGATCAGAGAACCAATGGCGCCGCCCGTCATGATGATTGGTCCCTCGGCGCCGAAGGGGCCACCACTCCCAATCGAGATCGCCGCCGAGAGCGGCTTGAGTAGTGCTACCTTGGCCTCGATCTTGCTGCCATTCATTAAGATAGCTTCCAACGCCTCGGGAATTCCATGCCCTCTGATCTTAGGCGAGCCAAAGCGCGCCATAAAACCGATAATCAGTCCACCTATTACAGGCACCAGCACAATGAAAATCCCCAGGGGACTCTGTGCAGGACTGACAAGGGCCGTATCCCAGCGTAGATAAAAGAAGAGATTTGTACATAGTCCGATTAATTTTAATAAGAGTAGAGCTATAAAGGTGCTCACAATACCAATGACAAGCGCGATGAGCGAGATGAAAAGCATACGTGGGGTAGTCGTAAAATCCCCCAGCTCATGATTGACCTTCTTTTGACTACCTGCTTTTTTCGCCGCATCCCTCCCCGCCTGTCGATGTTCCTCCTGCCACGCATTAATTGCCAATTGTTTCTCCTTAGTAGTAGACACATATCGTTCCTCTGAATATTATATCGTATTACGACATAAATTGAAAGAGGGTGTCTATTGACACCACTCTATATTCTCTCTACAATTGCCCAAGGCAGAAAGAAAATTGAGTTTCAGGGGAGACAAAAAGCGCATGGAAGGTCGCTCACATTTATTGATTGGTCTGGTAGCCGGGGTCGTCTTCGATAGTGTCACGCATATCTCTGGCAATGCTCTTACGGCGGGCACGAGTGTGACGCTCCCACTGCTGGTGAGTAAGGCGGTATATTATGGTGCGGTTGGCTTTGGCGCGCTACTGCCAGATATAGATAATGCACGTAGCACCCTGGGCCATCGCTTTGGTATCATTAGTAAGACGATTCAGGGTATTGCAGGTCATCGCACGGTGTTTCATAGTCTTCTTGGCCTGGCTGTCGGCTCATTGCTAGCCATAGGGCTAGAACGAGTGGTAATATATCTACTGGGCTTACGAGGCTATTCCGCTCCCGCGCATGTCGTAGGCATTTCACATGTCGTTTTCTTTGGTGTCTTGTTTGGATGTGTGATGCACCTCTTATGTGACTCGCTGACCTATGGCGGTATACCTCTGTTCTGGCCTGTCAAAAAACGCTTTGGCATTCCAATGGATAATAAGTTTCGTTTCCGTACAGGTACCTGGCCGGAATTTTTAATAGTCTGGGGCTTTATGTTCGTGGTCGCGGTTTGTATCTGGCAGGGGTATGTCATCCTCTAGCCTTCGTGCCTGCGGCACTCCTACCCAAAGGCGAGTTAAACATTTATGATACGTTTGCCACAATTCTCTATACAGGTTCAAGTATCGCCGCGCGCCCAGGTGCGTCTCTCCTGGTCGTTACTGGTGCTGGCCATGCTGGCTTACGCCTTGATTGTAGGCTTTCTGGCTGTGCTACGCTATACCTCCTTCAAGGCTACGGCTTTCGACCTGGGGAATATGGACCAGGTGCTCTGGAATACCCTGCATGGGCACCCGTTTCAGTGGACGAACCAGGGCGTTGACTGGTATGGCCCCCCCATTCGTCTCGCGCAACACTTCGAGCCAGTGCTCCTGCCCCTCTCGCTGCTCTATGTCTTTGGCGCCGATCCACGCATCCTGCTGATCTTTCAGACGCTGGTCCTGGTGAGTGGGGCGTTACCGATCTTTCTTATGACGCGGCGCTACCTTCCACAGTGGCCTCTGGTGGCCGCGATCATGGTGCTGGGATACCTGCTCTCGGCCCCGTTGATCGGAATCAATCTCTTCGATTTTCACCCGGTGGCGCTGGTCACCCCCTGCTTCCTTTATGCCTTTCTCGCCCTCACCTACCGC
This sequence comes from Ktedonobacter sp. SOSP1-85, assembly GCF_016587415.1. Lineage (GTDB taxonomy): Bacteria > Chloroflexota > Ktedonobacteria > Ktedonobacterales > Ktedonobacteraceae > Ktedonobacter. The sequence goes on from NZ_BNJI01000001.1 coordinate 3,538,416, forward strand.
CGCTTTGGCTGGTGCCTCCTCTGTTGCGCCCTGGCGGCGATCTGTAAAGAAGAGATTCCTTTTGTGGTGGCGGTCTTTGGCGTGCTGATAATCTGGAAATACCGGGCGCCTCGCCTGGGCCTGATTCTCATTCTGGGTGGTATCCTCTATGGCATCTTTGCCTGGTTGATGATCAAGCATTTCTATCCCGGTAACCAGGGCAATAACTTCTGGTATCGTTACGCCTACCTGGGGGCAACCCCCAGCGATGCGCTTGTGAACATCGTTATGCATCCCTGGGTTCTTCCTATGACCTATCTCACGCTTGAGCGCTTCTACTATCTGGCAGGTCTTGCGCGCTGCTCTGGTTTCTTCAGTGTCTTCGCGCCTGAGTGGCTGCTTCCCGCTCTGCCCAATCTGGCCCTCAATCTCTTGCCCAATAACAATTCCCTTCTTTATAGCGGCATCTATCACTACAATGCCCCCATTATTCCCTTTGTGGTGATGGCGTCGATTATTGGTCTGGCACGCCTGGTGGCACTATGGCAGCAGTGGCGTGGCGAGCCGGTTGACTCCGTATTGGTGACTGATGAGCAGGCGCTACGCGAGAAGGCGCAGGTGGACTCCTTTATGCGTGGCCTGGAGAATGTGCGCCTGACATTCCTTTCGGGCTTATCTTTGTTGTCTCGCCCCTTCACCTTTGCCCGCCCGGGCCTGCTGGCTGTCTCAATCGCAAGCGCGCATCGCCGGAAACGCCTTAATGATCGCGTCGTTGACCTGGCGCGGACGGTGACGCTGGCACGGCTGCAATGGGTGGTCTCGCTCTGGATTGTGTGTATGGTCCTGCTGCATTTTGTGATCATGATTCCCTGGTTCAATGTGCTGCTGCCCGATCATCTGCCGGGCGATCGTGACCAGGCCATCAATCAGTTGCTTGCATCTATTCCGCCAACTGCCTCCGTCTCGGCAAGCGGGACGCTTAATCCTCACCTCACCGAGCGCCCCTATGTGACGGTCTTCCCGCTCATCACCTATACCGATGAGCAGAAGAACCTGCGCACCGTTGATTATATCGTGGTAGATCTCAACAACATCGTTCCTGAAGATGACAAGGATAGTACGGCCCGTATGCTCAACCAGGTTCGTAGTTCGCAACAGTTCTGTACCCTCAAGCAGATTGAAGGAGTGATCCTGCTGGTGCAGAGCAATGGGCATTGTGGCAGCGGCGCGATCAATTCGCCTGCTTCCTGACGCACGGATGCCCCAGAGAAGTCCTGAAATTGCCCGCGTAAACCCATAGCTTTTCACGGGCACGAGATGTTATAATCCATGCAGGCAAACAATTGCTGAACTGTTTGTCTCTGCGCTTTCAGGCAATTGTTGTTGAGGTTTGTTGCCTTTCGAAAAACCTGAGTGCGCTTGCCCCCGAATGGGGGGAGCGCTAGCCACGGCAGTGGCGCCGCGTCCCCGAATGGGGATTGGTTTTTGTATAAGTTGTTGGAGGAATGGCAGGATGCGCAATAATAATCCCTATCCCAATGAGCCAACGAGTGTACAGCCCTCGCGTACGGGGCGCATGGATGATCTTCCTATGAAGCCAGCGTCGCCCCCTTCGCCTGCGGCCGATGAGCCAGGCCCCGAGGTAGAGATAGCGGAGACGCGTCAGGAAGAGGCCCGAACCGTAAAATATGCCATTGGCAAGCTCAATGACTTCCTGCGCTGGTTCTTGACCGTCCTGGAGGTCACGCTGGCAATGCGCTTCCTGCTCAAGCTCATTGGAGCCGATCCCATCAACCTTTTCGCGGGCTTTCTCTACTCACTGACCGATATTATCCTCTTTCCTTTTAGCACGCTGGTTCATCCCTTCTCGGTGCACCCGAACCAGGCCTTTGAGTGGTCAACGCTCATCGCGATGCTCATCTACTTTCTGGTCTTCTGGGCCATCCGCCGCTTCCTGCACATCTTGATTACTGGCCCCGAAGACTCCGTGGAGTCATAAGACAGAAGCAGGGAGGAGGCATGGCGTGCCATGCCTCCTCCCTGCTTCTGCTGCGGTGCACCTTTTGCCCTTTATGAGAGCTTCCAGATGCTTACCGTGTTTTTAGTAAAATCGCCCTGTTTGACCGCTGAGGAAGCAATCTTGCTGCCGTCCTGCGACCAGGCCAGGTTGGCAACCCACTGATTATCACCAAAGGTCGCCACCACTTTCTTCGCGTGTACATCCCAGAGGTGAATCATGGTGTTGCTCTCGGCCAGGTACTTCCCATCGGGTGACCAGGCCAGGGAACCAATGTTTTTGTCCGCGAATGAGGCGATCTGTTTCCCATCACTCACAGACCAGATGTTGACATGGTTGCTATCGGCCGTGCCAAGGGCGAGCATTGTCTCATCGGGTGACCAGGCTCGCGAGAAGGAATGTTGATCATCGATGCTGGCTGGAAGATGGCTTACCAGCGCTTTTGTTGCGATATTCCAGATCTCGATATCCTTTCCCGTGCTAATGGCGATGTGTGTACCGTGTGGCGATAGGCTCATAAACATCAGGTCTCCGTTCTGCGTCAGGGGTGTGCTGACAACCTTGCTTGTGCTGGCACTCCAGGTCTGAATGGTCCAGTGGTGTGGCGGGCCAGCAAAGAGCGAGATGATCTGCGTCCCATCTGTGGACCAGACTGACTCAACTGGCGTCATATAACCGCCGCCGCCGCTACCAGTGCCATAAATGGTGGGTACATAGGTCGTCAGGACCTTGCCTGTGCTAGCATCTACTATCTGTGGCTGTGAACTATCCGTTTCGCTCAGCAGACGGGTATGATCGGGCGACCAGAGGGCATTTGTGCCGTGATTGTCAAGATGTAGCTTCTGCATGCACGTCGTTCCATTGACGATCTCCAGATTTCCATAGGTGGCCGCGAGCTGGCCGTTGGCGGACCAGTCGAACGAGGGTTGTAGTGAGCCAAAGCGCGTGGCTTTGTTATCATTCGCGAATTGACAGAGCCGTTGGGCGCTGGTATAGGTCTTCACGGGCGTCGCGGTTGCGGTTGGAGTGACTTTTGAGCCTGTGCCCGTCGTTTGCCGTGAAAGGTTTAGGACGACAAGCAAACTGCCGACAAGAAGAACCATAACAAAGACCGCGACCAACGTGGTCACACGTCGGGCAAACGTTGAGGCTTGCTTCTTTTCCATAAAGCGTAATCTTCCTTGTTTTAATGTATGCGGCGAGGATGGCTGCTTTTCCGGTTTGGCTGCCGCGTACTCAGCGTGCGTACGAGCGTATTTCATCAGGCGTTGTTCGACCCGCTGTAGGGAGCGATCATGCTCTTCGCGGATCTGCCGGGTGACCTGCTGCATCTCTGAGTGAAACTGGGCCTCGGGCGTGTGCAAGTCGCTGAAACGCTGTTCTACCTGCTCATCGACTTGCTCAGGTGTAAAAGGTTGCTCTTGATGTTCCATTATCTTCCTCCCAGTCGTTTCTCGAAGGTTTGGCGCAACAGGTTTAAAGTGCGTGAGAGGATCATCCGTACAGCTGTATCTCGTTTCCCCAGCATACGCGCGATCTCTGGTGAGCGCAGCCCTTCGACGTAGCGTAAGAGCAGCACCTCTTTTTGCAGTGAAGGCAGGCCTTCAATGGCCGTTATCAGGTCGCGTTGCTCCTCATTGCGCAGCACCGTCCACTCGGGTATGAACTCCCCATCAGGGGAGACCATGTCGCTCGCAACCTCTAAAGGCAGGTTCTGCTGCCGTGCTCTCTTGCGATAATGGTCAACCAGTTTGTTCCGGGCGACCCGCCAGAGCCAGGAGCGTTGCTCTTCTTGAGAGAGTGCGCGCAGAGAATCGCGTTCAAGGGCTGCGATAAAGACCTCCAGGAGCAGATCTTCAGCATCCTCTCTCGACTTCAGGTTGGCCCGTAGATGGGTCAGAAGCGCGGAGGCATGTTGCCGATAGAGCTCTGAAATCCCTATCTCATCCCTGTCATCCAGGGAACGTAAAGGCTGCATGTCATTGTCCTATTCTTAAGAATTTATTTCGCTAGCGAATATTCAGTGAACCAATCGTATAGAAAGGTCAAGTGTAACAATACATATGAAAAGCCACTTTCTCAGAGGTTCCTTCACGCCTGTGTCACTCTGGGGTAAGGGGTGTGCCTGCGGTCGCGCTTGTCAGTATGGTATAATCTGGGGTACTCAGGAGGTGCCACTTGAACACATTGACGAGCGAACTGAGCATTTTCACTGGAAACGCTAATCGCCAGCTTGCCATAGAGATATGCGACCATCTAGGCATATCGCTAGGGGAGGCTGATGTCTTTCAATTTAGTAATGAAAATATTTTTGTCAAAATAAACGAGAATGTCCGCGGGAACGATGTCTTTGTTATTCAGTCCTTTAGCTCGCCTGTCAATCGCTCTATCATGGAGCTTCTCATTATGATTGATGCCCTTAAGCGGGCTTCGGCGGCTTGTGTCACCGCCGTCATTCCCTATTACGCCTATGGCCGTACTGACAAGAAGGATCAGCCACGTGTGCCGATTACGGCGCGCCTGGTCGCTGATTGTATTACGGTCGCGGGCGCCCACCGCGTGGTGACGCTGGACATGCACGCCGGGCAAATTCAGGGCTTCTTTAATATTCCGGTTGATGAGTTGACCGCTCAGACCATCCAGGCCGAGTATTTCGCGCAGAAACAGATCGAGGATCTGACGATCGTCTCTGCCGACGAGGGCTTCGCCAAGAAAGCACGCAAACTGGCGGACCGCCTGAACGTTCCCCTGGCAATCGTTGAGAAGCGCCGCCTGGGCAACGAGGGGATCACTGAGGCCATGGGCATCATCGGCAATGTCGCGGGCCGCAATGCCTTGATTGTGGACGATGAGATCGATACCGCCGGCTCTATTACGCAGGCTGTCCGCGTGGTGCGCGAGCAGGGCGCGCGCGATATCTATTGTTCCGCGACCCATGGCATCTTCTCTGGCCCGGCCATCGAGCGCTTGCGCGCTGCCTCTCTGAAAGAACTGGTCATCACAAACTCGATTCCCCCTCCCGACATCAATCGCCTGCCCAATCTGACAGTGCTCTCGGTTGCGGGCCTCTTAGCTGGCGCGATCACCCGTATCCACGACGGCCGCTCCGTCTCCGAACTCTTCTACTAATAAGTGCGTTAGTCCATGCCAGCATGGACCCTACAACGGCCCTGTAGGGTCCATGCTGGCATGGACTATAATCCATACACGCTGGTCCCCTTTATTACCCAGCGGTAAAACTTTATGCTATAATGCCTGCGTCAAGATTCGAGAATTCGCCAGATAACATTGAACGCAGTTATTATCTAATTAATTAACCCCATGTGTAAGTTTTCAAGAACGGGGTCCAGGGGCAGTCGCCCCTGGCGGGGTTTGGGGTGTCCCCAATTTCTTCCCTCCTCCTGCCGCCGCAGGCGGCAGAAACGACTTGCACATGATGTTAACAATTAACATCATCTTTTGTTTGCACTGAAAGGGTGGGAGGGCGACACATGAAGCCACTTGTTGCCATCGTTGGCCGACCTAATGTCGGTAAATCTACTTTTTTTAATCGCATGATTGGCGAGCGTGTCGCCATTGTTGAGGATATGCCCGGTACGACCCGTGATCGTCTGTATGGAGATACTGATTGGAACGGTCGTGAGTTTACGCTCATCGATACTGGTGGCCTGGAACTGGGGACGGGCATTCCTGTCGGCCAGGTCGGCCTGACCGGACAGCCAGGCGATATCATGGATCACGTCATGAGCCAGGCTCAACTCGCCATCGAAGAGGCGGATGTGATCGTATTCATGGTCGACGCGCGCGCTGGTATTACCGCCGCTGATGATGAGGTCGCCGACCTGCTGCGCCGCCGCGCGACTAAGCCGGTCATCCTGGCGGCCAATAAGGCCGATAATGCCTCGCGTCGCCTGGATGTTGTCGAGTTCTATAGCCTGGGCCTGGGCGAGCCCAGCGATATCTCATCCATTCAGGGTACGGGTACCGGCGACCTGCTGGACAGGATCGTCGAGGCGCTGCCTCCTGTCTCTGAGGAGGACGAAGAGGAAGACGATCAGACCCCGCGTATCGCCATTGTGGGGCGTCCAAACGTCGGCAAATCCTCGCTGCTCAACGCCATCCTGGGCGTCAATCGCTCAATTGTCAGCGATATCCCCGGCACCACCCGTGATGCCATCGATACCGAGCTTGAGTTTGGGGACCAGAAGATTAAACTGGTCGATACAGCCGGTATCCGCCGCCGTGGTCGCGTGGGCGTGGGCGTGGAGAAATATAGCGTCTTGCGCTCAACCCGCGCCATCGAGCGCTGTGATGTGGCTCTGATGCTCATCGACGCCAGCGAGGGCCTGACGGCGCAGGATACTCATATCGCGGGTACGATCCACGAGATGGGCAAAGGCGTGATCGTGGTGGTCAATAAATGGGACCTGGCGCAGGAGCAGCGCAAAGCCGAGCGCGAGGGCGAGTATCCGCAGCCAGATGAGGAGATCGACGACGCCGAGCACTACCGCAAGGTATTGATGAACGAGCTGAAGTTTATTCCCTATGCGCCCATTATCTTCGCCTCGGCCAAGACCGGTTACCACGTCAAGTCGATTCTAGAGACCGCGTTGAAGATCTCCGATATGCGCTACCTGCGCGTACCGACCGCGCGCCTGAATGAGGTTGTGCAGGAGGCCAAACGCCGCCAGACGCCCGCGTATGTGACTGGTATGAAGCCGCTGCGCGTCTACTACGCGACGCAGATACGCGTCAATCCGCCAACCTTCGTCTTCTTCGTGAACGATCCACGCTCAGTTCACTTCTCCTATGAGCGCTTTATGGAGAACCGCCTGCGCGAAGCCTTTAGCTTCAAAGGCACAGGCATCCGCATCTACTTCCGCGCCCGCTCCACCAGAGACGACCGCGAGAAATAACAAGCTCCATTATAGATACAAATAGAGAGAAGAGGTGATGTGCGGGCAGACGCCCGCACATCACCTCTTCTCTCTATTTTTTTCCAACCTTGCAGGTAGTTAACACGTATATGCAACAGAGCGCGGATGAGAAGGAGGGGAATGCACGCGGGCGAACCATCATCGGCTCTACAGCTAATCATAGTGTATAAATGAATTGATGGGCTTGTAGAAAAGAACTCTCAGCGACGTTCTTGCTCTGGCTAGAAATAAAAGAATTTTTACTTATCAATCTATCTGCGATGTTTCAATTGTCATCAATACTACTATATGCTATAGTGAGCATGGAAAACTACATTACGCATTCCTGCTTCTATGAGGTACGTACCTATGCACATAAAACTCTTCGCTGCCGATAAGACGGATGTCGGCAAGCAACGCGATCAAAACGAAGATCGACCATATCGCAGGGTTGAATCTGCCGAGGATGGTGATCGCGGTCTATTTATAGTCGCTGACGGCATGGGTGGCTATAAAGCGGGGGAAGTTGCCAGTCGCATGGCGGTGGAAACCATTAATAAGGCCATGGATACGTTTTTTAAGCCAATTCAGGATCAGCCCACAATCAAGATTGATCGCTCCATGTTGCGTCCCTCGTCTCCCACTGGGAAGCCCTCTAAAGCCGAGACTCATAAACTCTCTGAAGCGACGATGGCGAGTGCCATAGAGGATCAACTGCGGGCCGCGATCAAGCAAGCAAACCAGGCGATCGTGCGCTACGGCGAGCAGCAATCCGAGGCGCGTGGCCTGGGCAGCACCGTGACTACGCTGCTGATACAGAATGATCTTGCTTATATTGGCAACGTTGGCGACAGTCGTACGTATCTATTACGTAATGGAGCGTTAACCCCTCTTACTAAGGATCACTCTCTGGTCGCCAAGCTGGTCGAGACCAAGCAGATCAAGCCGGAAGAGGTCTATACGCATCCTCATCGTAATCTGATTTATCGTTCGCTGGGTGCTGGTCGCTCAACGCTGGAAGTGGATATCTTCCATGAGACGGTTCAAGCAGGGGATCTCTTCTTGCTCTGTTCTGATGGCCTCTGGGAGATGGTTCATCCCGAGGAGCTTGAGAGTACAATGAAGATGCAGGCCAGTCCACAGGCCATCTGCGATAAGCTCATCGAGCTGGCGAATGCTGGCGGTGGCGAGGACAATATCACCGCTGTTGTGGTTCAGGTAAGCGCTCACTAGCTAACTCGGTGTGCAAGTTTGCACAAACAGGGTCCAGGGGCGGAGCTCCTGGCGGGGTTTGGGGCCTCCTCTCTGCTCACTTGAGCCGATAGACTAGGTGCGAAAGTGCCGCTGCGCCCCCGAATGGGGGGTAGTGAGCGGAATAAGGAACCAGTCCCCAAATTCTTTTCCTCTTGCCGCCGCAGGCGGCAGGAAAAGATGAATAGTTTTTATAGCATACTATGCCATCGTGCGGAGCGTTGCGAAGAAAGGTTTAGTGCGTAGAGTATGGCTCTCCCTATAGGTACGATACTCGACGGTAAATTTAAGATTGTTCAGATCCTTGGCGAAGGTGGTATGGGGACCGTCTACAAGGTTGAGCAGCTTGGTACGAATCCTCCCTACTACTACGCCGTTAAAGAGTTGCTCATCAGCCCCAATACCAGCGAGGAAGAGCGCAACTCAGCCGTCGAGCGCTTCAATAAAGAGATCGCGCTCCTACGGAGCCTAAAGCATCCACGGATCGCGGCCTTGATGCTTCCTTTTCAGGATCGCGGGAACTACTACTTCGCCATGGAGTTTGTGCCCGGGCGCAGCCTGGAGAAGATTCTCGAAGATAGCCATGGCCCACTGCCAGAGGAACAGGTCGTTAAGTGGATGATGCAGGTCTGCGAGGCCTTGACCTATATTCATTCGCGTACGCCGCCCATCATCCTGCGCGACCTCAAGCCAGGGAATATCATGATTACCCCCGATAACGAGGTGCAACTGATCGACTTTGGCATTGCGCGCCGCTTTGATCCCAATAAGCGTACGAATACAGAGAACCTGGGCACCATCTCCTATGCCTCGCCAGAGCATCTGGGTTCGATTACCACTCCAGGACAGCGTCGCTCAGTACAGAATCCCGGTCGCCCGGTCCAGACCGATGCTCGTGCCGATATCTACTCGCTTGGCGCGACGATATTTCACCTGTTGACCAACTATGAGCCAGATCCGATTCAAACGCCTGCTCCTGGCAGTATTCTAGCCAAAAATCCGCGCCTGCTGGCGCGTGAGGTGGGCGGGAAGCGCATCTGTCCCGTCGAGCAGGTAATTATTAAGGCCATGCAGCAGGATCGAGAACAGCGCTTCCAGAGTGCCGAGGCCATGCGCAATGCCCTGCTCTCCTGCCTGCCCGCCTCGGTTCAGGCGCATGTCGCCGTGCCAACAGTACAGATTCCCGCCATGTCACCGGCAACGACGATTACGGTCAAGGCCCAGCCCGCGTCAACTGTGACGGCGGCTGGCCCGATCTGCCCACGCTGCGGCTTTCACAACCGACCCGGCGCCAAGTTCTGCAAGCGCGATGGCTACCAGCTCGTGCAGGGGGCTGTTCCTCCGCCACAGGCGCGGATGAGTCAGCCTATTCTCGCGCGACCCGTGCGCCAGCCACTTCAGGCACGCTCTTCATCTATTCTCGCCCGCCCGGTTGGCTCAGGTGGCAGCATTCAGGCGCGCCCGGTGGCTCCCTCTAATGGCGTGGCCCCGGCCAGCGATCCCACGGTGGCTTATCGTGCTGGCTTGCAGGCCTTGAATAATAAGAATTACGCCGAGGCCGTTAACCAGCTGAAGCTTGCTCTGTCCCAGGGTGGAACACCTTATGATATTCTCTATAATCTGGGGCGCGCCTACCGCCAGTACGGCCTCTCTGTGCGCGATATCGATCAAAAGCTCTCGCAGGAGAATATGAAGTATGCTGCCGAGCAGTTTGAAGCGGCACTGCAGCACTCGCATACATCCTTCAACGCCTACTTCCAGCTCGGGATGTGCTATCGCGATCTCAGTCTCTTGCCACAGGCCGGGCAGTCCTTCAAGAAGGCGCTCTCGCTCAATCCCGATGACCCAGCGGTCTATTATCAACTCGGCCTGACCTCATTGGAGCAGGGATCCTTTCGCGATGCGGAATCGTACTTACGCGAAGGCCTGCGCCTGAGCCCGGAACACGCTCTGATGCTCGTGGCCCTGGGACGCCTCTATGGAGAAACCAAGCGCACTCGCGAGTCCATTGAGGCCCTGCGCCACGCCGTCCAGATTGATGCTAGCTCCTGGGAGGCCTGGTATCAACTGGGACGCGCCCATATGCGTGCTAAAGAGTGGAAGTATGCCGTGAGCGCGTTTGAGCGCGCCCGCAAAACCGGTGCCCAAAATCCGAACATCTATAGTGCTCTGGCGAACTGTTACCTGAAGTTAAATCGCAAGGCTGAGGCGCGCCAGATGCTTGACGAAGCACTCAAGCGCGATCGCACTAATGCCGAGGCCTTACGTCTACTGAAACAGATCTAAAACGGTGTGTTCGCAAAGTTGTAGGGTCCATGCTTGCATGGACTCCAAGCGCAGCGATATGTTTCCTCCCGGATTTCACTCTGGGGTGCAAGAGTCCATGCAAGCATGGACCCTACATCAATTCACTGCAAATGAAGCAAAGAAGGAGGGCAGAATGCTCTGTCCGTCATGTCATACATCAAATCGTGCAAACGCCAAGTTCTGTAAGGGGTGCGGGCAGGTTCTTCCTGCCGAGCCTGCTCAGGAGGTCGCGGCTCCCGAAGCCGCACCTACCCCTTCAGACTCTCCGCTCGATGAGAAGCAGGCGACCGCGAACGGCTCTGCCCCCCCTTCTCAGGAAGCATCCTCCTCTCCAGCGCCTGAGGAGGACGAGGATCAGTTTATCGAAGTGGTCGCGTCTGGACCGGCTTCTGAGGAAGATCTAAGCCAGGCTCCGACCCAAATTCTCTCGCCTGAGAAAATGGTGGAGTATCAGTCGCGCCGCTGGCAGCAAGAGCTGGAGCGCGATCATCAGGGACAGGCCCAACCTTCTCATGAGGGAGATATCGCCGATGCGCCAACCATGATGATGTCGCCTGTGCCGAAAGAAATTTCGCCTGACGAGGCTGGCGCCTTCGCCTTTACCCCCGAGCAGCAGGATATTTCCGAGACGCCAACGGTACTGATGACGCCGCAGGAGAGCGCCGCGCTCTTCTCTTCAACTGGGGAAGAGTATGGCACTGTTCCCGCGTATGCTCAGCCGGGCGCCTTCTCGGAGAGCGTGACCCATGAAGAAGATGATCGTTATGGGGAGGAGCACGCTGCAAGCGCCGCCTCTCCCACTGGAAATGCAGAGGTTGTAATGGAGCAGGTGACACCACCGCACGATACACATACGACGGAGCAGAATCAGCAAGAGCTACCCACGCCAGCCGTACCTGAACAGGAACCTCCCCAGGGCGCCTATACCGAGGCTCAGGCCGCGTCAACGACAGGCGAGGCGACCAACGAGCAGGAGGGACCGCTGGCGGAGGGCACACTGCTCAATAATCGCTACGAGGTCGCGGAACAACTGGCTGATGAGGAGGGAAGTCGCCTCTACCGGGTGGTCGACCACCAGGGCTACAAGCGCTGCTGGAACTGCGGCTCGACCGAGAATACCGAGGAAGATGACTTCTGCTCGGAGTGTGGCGCGAACTTACAGGATGCCACATATACGATGCGTGAGTTCCTCGCCTCGTCCTCTGGGCAGGCCGACGCGAATCTCGTACATGACGCCATTCTCGATACTTTTGTCGCCAATGGTCATACCTATGTGATTGAGCAGCAGCAGACCCTGCAATCGTCCTTCCCCAATGGTGTGCATGTGCTTGCCGCTGGCGACTCCGACGCTGGCAATATGCGCCGCAGCGAACCTAACGAAGACAGCACCCTGGTGCTCCAGTTGCAGCGTAACCATGAATCTTTCTCAACGCCGCTGGGCCTCTATATCGTCGCCGACGGCATGGGCGGACATGACAACGGACAACTCGCCAGTCGTACCGCCATTCGCAGTATCAGCGAGCGTATGCTCCACGAACTACTGCTCGCATCTCTCTCTGCCGAGCAGGCGGGCCAGGAGGCCGCGCACGACGAGGATTCCCTGGTGACACTGCTGCATGACGCGGTCGAAGATGCCAACGCCACCATCTGCCAGGCCAATCAGCAGAACAAGACCGACATGGGTTGCACCATCACTGGTTTTATGTTAGTGGGGGATTTTGCGTATATCCTCAATGTAGGGGATAGTCGCACCTACCTCCTGCGTGATAGCAAACTCTATAAATTGACGACGGACCACTCCCTGGTTGGCCAGCTGGTCGCGGGCGGTATGATCGAGCCGGACGAAGTCTATACACACCCACAGCGCAATCAGATCTTCCGTAGCCTGGGTGATAAGCTCAATGTCCAGATCGATATTATCAAGCAACAGGTGCATCCCGGTGATGTCCTGCTCAGTTGCTCAGATGGCCTCTGGGAGATGGTACGTGATCCACAGATGGAAGAGATTCTAAATAATGCACCCGATCCACAAACTGCCTGCTCGCATTTGATTGAGACCGCCAACATTAACGGGGGTGAGGATAACGTGAGTGCGGTCGTGGTTTTTGTGCGCTAAAGAAATTCAAACCGGGGTGTGGGGTCTCCTTTCCGCCCACCTGAGCCGGTAGGCTAGGTGCGGAGCACTGTTGGTGGGCGGAATACGAAACCAGTCTCCCACAAATTAAAAACATCAATAAGCTGAACTCACGGCTCTATATGATATACTAGGGCCAGCCGATGGCGAAAGGAGCTGACAGACTATGCCCGGAGAGGTAACTCTGACATCCCAGGTAGGGAAAGAATATATGCCAGTAACTGGCGGAAGCCAGCTCGCATATGTGCTGCTAGAAGCCAAACCAAGCGATATTATGGCTCAGGTGCGTATGCCCTTGAACTTCTCCCTGGTCATCGACCATTCTGGCTCGATGAAGGGCGCGAAGCTGCGCAATGTGAAGGAAGCTGTCAAGATGGTCATTGACCGTCTGGAGCCAAGTGACTACATTTCGGTCGTCATCTTTGACGATTCTGCTCAGGTCATTATTCCCTCGATGCCAGCCAACGATCCCGTTGGTATGAAGGCCGCCATTGATCGCATTCAGGACGCGGGCGGCACCACCATGTCGCTGGGTATGATCCAGAGCCTGGGCGAGCTACGCCGCTGGAACATCCCCAACGCCGTGAGCCGCATGATCCTGCTCACCGATGGCGTGACCTATGGTGATACTGATCGCTGCCGCCAGCTCGCGCGTGATGCCGCGGCCGCTGGCATCTCCATCTATCCGCTAGGTATCGGTGCCGACTGGGACGAGAACCTTCTCGATGATGTCGGCCAGCTCAGCGGTGGTACGCCCGCTGAGTTTATCCGCTCACCAAATGATGCCATGACCATCTTTGAGCAGCAGGTGCAGAGTGCCGTGGCTGTTGCCGTGCGTAACGCCGTCATCACGCTGAACCTACCCGCGGGCGTCTCGCCCCGCAAGGCCGTCAGGGTCCTGCCGCTTATTCGCGATATCGATCCCTCGGCCCTCTCCGACCGCCGCGTGGTGGTGCCCCTGGGCGATCTGGAGAAAGATACGGCCCAGTCCGTCCTGGTCGAGCTGATGATTGATCCACGCCCGGCTGGCCTCTTCCGTATCGCGCAGGCCGAACTCTCCTATGATGTCCCGGTCACCAATGTCATTGGCGAGCGCGTGCGGCAGAACATCACCGTCAGCTTCACCAACGATGCCAATCAGGCCGCTCAGGTCAACGCGCTGGTCATGAACTACGCGGAGAAGGCCAACGCCAATCGCCTGGTGACACGCGTCCTCGACGAGTACAAGCGGACCGGTAAGGCGACGACGAAACTCGCTCCCAATGTGACCCGTGTTCTCGATCAGGAGACACAGGCGGCCCTTGAGCAATTGAACCAGGGCCAGCAGATCTCCCAGGAGCAGGTGAAGTCGATTGGCAATAAGACACGTAAACTCACGCAGCGTCTCGATGACCTGTTGCCATAGAGGTGCAACTACTTAACCTGCGCACACTCTTGCCGATAACTACATAGAGAAGAGGAAGGATATAACAATGTCAGTACGATGTTCGCTTGGACATGAAAATCCAGATGGGTCGGCTTTCTGCGATGAATGCGGAGAGCCGCTGAACAGCGCGGAACCCACAGTGGCCCCGGTTGCGACCGCGACCGCTCCGGCGGAACCCGCTGCTGCTCCCGCCGATACGGCGACCGGTACTCAGACCTGCCCATCCTGTGGCGCGAGCAATCCCGCTGGTGAGGCCTTCTGTTCGAGCTGTGGCGCGAGCCTTCAGGGCGCGCCCGCTGCTGTGCAGACCCCACCTCCAGCGCCTTCCGCGCCCTCTGAGCCACCTCAGCAGGCTCCCGCTTCCCCGGCCTCCGCTCCTGCGGCGCTACACGCCCGCCTGATTGTTGAGGCCGATAACCAGGAGTTTGATCTGAGTGGTAAAGAGAACGTGACGGTTGGTCGCGAAGACGCGGTCAGCAACATCTATCCCGATGTCGATCTCACCCCACATGGTGGTGAAGAGGGCGGTGTCTCGCGCTTGCATGCTCGCATCTTTGTCGAGAATGGCCAGTATATGGTTGAGGACGAGAATAGTACCAATTTCACTTTCTTGAATCGCCAGCGCCTGGCCAGCAAGACGCCAACTCCTCTTCAGGACAATGACGAGGTACGTTTCGGCCGTGTCCTGCTGCGCTTTAAGACCTCCTAGCCTGTCTTGCAATAGTATGTGCGGCGTGGACGACGCTACTAAAGTACGCGTCTACATATGCGCGTTCTATATGTAGACGCGTACTTTAGTAGCGTCGGTCCACTTGGCCCTGGCTAATTGACAGCATACATAATACTCGTTATAATCTACGGGATATTGAAAGTGGAGGTGGCTTGTTCATGAAACGCACATGGCAACCCAAGCGCATTCCGCGTAAGCGCGAACACGGCTTTATGAAGCGCATGCATACCCGCAATGGGCGCCGCGTTCTCAAGGCTCGTCGAGCCAAGGGACGCTGGAGCCTGACGGTCTAGCTTTTCGCAAGAACGGACGGTTCAGTGCCTCTCGAAAACCTGAGCGCGTGAGCGCTAGCCGCGAGAGCGGCGTTGGTTTTCGTGTAAGGAGTCATAGAGTGGCACTTCGACGTGCTCAACGCTTACGCAAAAACGGTGACTTTCAGCGGGTTAGGCAGCAGAGGCAGAGCGTTTCGTCTCGGCTGCTTATTCTCGCCTGGTCACCACATCCAGAATCGCATTTAGAATCCGATTTAGAATCTAATGTCGCAATTACCAGGGTGGGGTTCGTGGTAAGCAAACGCATATCCAAGAACGCGACCACCCGTAACACTATTAAACGCTTGCTCTCCGAGGCGGTCAGATCGCTCTGGCACGAAATCCCTCCGGGATATGACCTCGTCCTCACTGCGCGCCACCAGGTGGTGGGCACTGACGCTCGTACAGGCAAACGCGTTATTGTTGCCGATCTTTCTACGTTGAAACAGGACATTCGTCTCCTGCTTCGTAGGGCTCAGCTCCTGGTCCCTGCTCCCGTGGTAGACGATACAAGGCTTAGTGCCTCCCAGGAAACCTGAGCGCTTGCCTGCCACCGCTTGCCCCGAATGGGGGTTAGGTGGTCCCCGAATGGGGACGAAGCGCTAGCCACAACAGTGGCGCTGGTTTTCGCATAAGAAGCCTGACCATCGGTAAAGGTATCCTGTCATTGTGAAATATATCGCACTTGGCTTAATTCGCTTGTATCAGCGCACTCTGTCGGTAGTGATGCCGCCTTCGTGCCGTTTTACACCCTCGTGTTCCCAATATGGATACGAGGCAATTGATCGTTTCGGCTTCTTCCGTGGCGGCTGGCTTACAGCGAAGCGCATCGGGCGCTGCCAACCCTTTTATCACGGTGATTCCTACGATCCCGTGCCAGAGACCTGGCCGGGAAAGTAGAAGGAGAGGAACGCAGGAGAAATTCTCGTGTTTGGAGCTATCGGTAATCTCTTTAACATAATCTTTTCATACCCCATCTTCAACGGCCTGGTGGTGCTCTACCGCCTCTTCGGTGATTTTGGCCTTGCCATCATCGTTCTTACCGTCCTTATCAAGCTTTTACTCTTCCCACTCACTCTTCAGCAGTTGCGCTCCTCCAAGGCCATGCAGGTACTTCAGCCGAAGATCGCCGAGATTAAGAAGAAACACCCCGGCGATGTCCAGTCACAGTCCCTGGCCATGAATCAGCTGTACAAAGAGTATGGTGTGAAACCACTGGCAGGCTGTCTGCCACTCGTGATCCAGCTCCCTGTGCTCTACGGCCTCTACTTTGCTGTGGGCAACATCTTGCGTGATCAGCATCTGACTACTAAAACGCTCAACGATCATCTGTACTCTTTTATCGCGCCTTTCACACATATACCCGACATCAACCTGCGCTGGTTCGAGTTCCTCAATCCGCACTGGTACATCTCGCTGGGGCAGCCCGATCCTACGCATATCCTGCCGATCCTGGCTGGTCTGGCCACCTTCGTCTCCCTGCGCATGGCTCAGCCGCGCAACGCTCAGGCGAACAAAAACAAAGATAAAAATACGCCTGATCCTATGGTCCAGTCCATGCAGACCATGCAGTATGTGATGCCCTTTGTGACCATCTTCATCGGTTGGACCTTCCCCGCGGGCCTGGCCCTGTACTGGACGATCTCCTCGATCTTCCAGGCGGTACAGCAGTACTTTGTCACCGGCTGGGGTTCCCTGCTGACCACGCCCAAGTTCGCGAATGATCCCAAGGTGGCGCCCGCCGTGGTTGAAAGCACACTCGCAAGCGAAGGCAAGAAGCAGCGTGAGAAAGATCTCCTGCGCCGCTCCAACATCATTGAGGCCGATAGCGCCTCTGATGAGGATGAGGAAGCCGCTAGTGGTCCCGTCGCGAGCCAGATGCGCACTGGAAATAATCGTTCTGGATCATCAACAACGCAACAGCAGCGCCGTCGCTCGCGCAACAGCAGTGCCTCTGCTCGTCGCCGCGGTAGCGCTCAACGTTCGCGAGGCTAAGCTTGATCGATTGCAGCCTACCTCCTTGAGGGTTTGGCTAAGGCTGCTCTTCACACCCGGTGGCTCCTTCGCGAGCCATCTGGGTAAGGGGTATGGGTGTGCCAGGCGGGTCGTGACCTGCCTGGTACACCCATACCCCTTGCCCCTGAACGCCGCAAGCGTGAAGAGACAGGGAGGGGCTGACTCGTCAAGAGTTGTGCCCTTTAGCACAAACTCTTGTTATGAGGTAGGTTGTAATCTATTACTTGTGAAGTTCTTACCGACGCATTTAGGGAGGCAAGGAAACTGTGGAAAGTATAGAGGCTAGTGGTAAAAGCATAGATGAAGCCGTTCAGAAGGCCCTGGCGCATCTCAATCGCCGTCGCGACGAGGTTGATATTGCTGTGCTTCAAGAACCTGCTCGTGGTACCTTTGGCCTGGGAAGCAAGGAGGCCCTCGTCCGCGTGACGGTCCGCCCTTCCACTTCTGGCGCGCTTGGAGGCGCGGTCATTACTCCCGAGATGGCCGATGCCATTCTTGGTTCCGACGACGAACTGGGCGATGTCGATTTCTACGAGGATGAGGAAGAGGAAGAAGAGGAGGAGGAGGAGGAGGAGGAGGAATATGTCGACGAGGCCTATGAGGAAGAAGAGGAATTCGATGAGGAGGAGGAAGAGGAGGAGGAGGAGGAGGAGGAAGGCGACGAGGACGAGGATGTGACGCCCTTCATCTCCGCCGATACCTTCCCTGCCCTGACCTCTGCTGCGGCAATCGCCTCTGAACCCGAGACGGAAGCCACCGAGCAGCCGGCTGGCGCTCTCCCACTCGTTGAGAAACCTTCGCGCGAAGATATCGAGATTACGGTGGATGTGCTCCAGAACATCTTGCGCCACTTGAATATTCGCGCCACGGTCCAGGTCCGCTCAACCAGCCCGCTGACCCTTAACATTCATGGCATGCATGAGAATCTTGGCCTGCTCATCGGCCGCCGTGGCGAGACCCTGGCCGCGCTCCAGCTGCTGGTGAACCTGATCGTGAGCCATCGTACACATCATCGGATGCGCATCATCATCGATGCTGAGAACTATCGTATGCGCCGCGAAGAGAATCTGCGCTCCCTGGCCCAGCGCGTGGCTCAGCAGGTGCGCAACTATCGCCGCTCAATCGCGCTTGAGGCGATGCCACCTCATGAGCGCCGTATCGTTCACCTGGCTCTCTCCGAGAGTGGTGATATCAGTACCGAGAGCATTGGTGAGGGCGACGCGCGACGCGTGGTCATCTCACTGAAGCGCCCCGGTCGCTAAGGCTAAAACATCTCTCCCACAACCTATTTGAAAAAAGGAGCGGGGCGATTCTCTGGATGGAATCGCCCCACAACATTCTCTCATGCTGGACGCCTACTCTGCCTCACCCAACTTTCTCGCCATCGGCCACGTCACTAAAGATCTGCATCCCGATGGTACCTTCTCACTCGGTGGCACCGTTACTTTTGCCGCCCTGGCCGCCTATCGCCTGGGACTAGTTCCCACTATCGTGACTTCGGCTGATGCCGATCTCCTCTCTCGCCTCCCCTCGCTCCTCTCGCCCGCCATCCCCGTTCAAGCCATCCCCTCCGCCGAGACATCTACGTTCGTCAATGTGTATGCCCAGGGCTTCCGCACCCAGTATTTACGCGCCCGCGCCAGCACTATCCAGCCCGACCATATTCCCACCGCCTGGCGTGACCTTCCGGTCGTGCTCCTGGGACCTCTGGCGCAAGAACTGACACCCCAGATCCTCTCGGCCTTTCCACGCCGACCCGGTCGCATCCTGGCCGCCACGCCCCAGGGCTGGCTGCGCCGCTGGGATGCCGATGGGCGCGTCTGGCCCACGCCCTGGCTCGATGCCGAGCAGGTGCTCCCCCAGCTCGATGTGCTGATCCTCAGCCACGATGACCTGCTCCCCTTCGCCAATGGTAGCCGCACCGAGGCCGACGCCATTCTTAACGCCTGGAGCCAGCGTGTCCCCCTGCTCGTCGCCACCGACGGCCGTCACGGTGCTACCCTCTATCAACAGGGCGTTCCCGCCAGTTTTCCGTCCTATCCCGCCCACGAGGTCGATCCCACCGGCGCGGGTGACGTCTTCGCCGCCTCCTTCCTCGCCCACCTCTACCAGCATGGCGATCCCGCCCAGGCTACCAACTTCGCCAACTGCGCTGCCTCCTTCTCCGTTGAGCAGCCCGGCATCAGCGGCATCCCCACCCCCGCCCAGGTTGTCCAGCGCCTGCGCCCCCTCTCGTGAATTTGCTCCCATATACGCTTGTGCTCATGCTAGCAATACAAGTACAATACAACATGAAGCACAAAGCATTTATCCGGGTAAGAACCGGGTAAGGTAGCCTGGTATGCCCTGGCGGCCTTCGGTCGCCAGGGCATACCAGACCACTTATAACCAAACAGCCAGAAACATTTCCGTTTTTTGTAGGGCGAGAGGAATAGAGGGATAGATACACCTGGTTACGTGCTAGCCTGACCAGGATTACGAAGTAGAGGGAGAATATGATCGATCTAAATGATCCCACGCTTCAAGAGCGTTTGCGGCGTCGCACTCCGGAGGGACGCTACGAAATCAGCGAGATCGAGCTGGTCCAAAATATACGCGCGCGCCAACGCGCTGGCGATACACCGGGAGTGAGCATGCTGGCAGAGGTGTTGCTTCAACGCTGCGCCCCCTTCTTTCAGCGCCACTCTCAGGGCCTGCGCCATCGCCCAGAGCTACGCGAGGAGGTCATCTCGAATATGAGCGAGCACCTGCTACGCGAGGCTCTCAATCCAAAAGAGGTATTTATTACCCAGAACTTTGTCCATTATCTACGCTGTCTCTGCGTCGACGAGTTTAACCGCGTGCTACGCCAGGAGGGCCTCTATTATCGCCGCGATGACGAGGGGCGACCTGCCGGCCGACCCCAGCATGTGCCACGCGCCCTGGTAGAATCCCTGCGTTCAGCCTCGCCGGATGACGAGAACATGCCCAGCTCCGACGTGGCTGATCCACAGGATCAGTACGAGGTGCTACACGCCAACGATGAGAGTAAGCGTATTTTAACCTACCTGAACGACCCTCTGGATCGCATGATTATGGTCCTGCGCGTCCTGGAGGGTATGAAATGGGACGATATCGCCGTTGTCTGTAAGCGTACCGAGCGCACCGTCCGTCTACGCTATGAGCGCGCTCGCAGCTATCTGCGCGAATGTATCGCGCACGAGGGCCAGCATTCATATCCACCCATGATTTCACAGCAATAACTATCCAGGTTTCCAGTGCAGAAAAAGGGGGTGCAGGGGTCTCCCCTGCCGGGGCGCGGGGTGTCCCCGCTTTTTCCAAACTCTTTTCTTAAGAAAGCACTGGAGAAGATAAAAAGGGTTGAGGCACGAAAGGAGCACTCACGATGAGCATGTCAATACAAGAACTCAAAATGGCCTGGCTGGCCGCCAGGGAGGCAGGTGATGCGCAGACACAGCTACAAATCCTGTGCGAGCATCCCACAGCACAGACTGAACTGACTGACTTTATCGCTGGCTATTATGCCACCACCGCCGAGGAGCTAGAGGAGAACGCGACCATTCTGCCATTAACGCAGCGCGCCCTGCAAAGCGCGCTCCAGCGCGTCCTCGTCCCGCAGGTTGAGACTGTGACCCTCGTTGAGCTACGCAAGAGCCGCAATCTCAAAAAGGTCGATGTGGCCAGGGCCTTGCGCCTCTCGGTCGATGTCTGGAACAAGTTTGAGGCGGGCGCCATCGAGGCCGCTAGCCTGAGCCAGCGCCAGCTAGAGCGCCTCGCGGGCTACTTCCAGCTCTCACTCGATCAGTTCGCCACGCTGCTGGACAATAGCCAGCCCGCGCTAACCTATAATCGCCGTCAGACCTCTCAGGCTGCACGCAAGCAGGAACAGGGACCACAGAAACAGAGCTTCGCGGAGGCTATCGCGCGCAGTAACATGTCAAGCGAAGATCAGGCTTTCTGGCTGGAGCAGTAGGCTAGCCTGTGCGCTGTTCGTCTTTCGTGCCGTATGATCCTTGCCCTTTAGTTTCGTCCCTTTGTCGCGTAGCCAACATAAGAAACGAGCTTTGGCCCACCCACACCCAGCGTCAGGCGCCCTTTGACGAGACGGGGTGTGAAGCCAACCATCTCGCGCACCGCTAGCTGGTGCCTGGTCAGTGTCGCGTGAAGCTCTCGTGGTTTGATAAAATGCTGGTAGTCATGTAACCCTGGAACCAGGCCATGCTCATGGAAGAAGCGCTCGCCAATCCAGATCAAGGCCAGGCGGGCCAGGAGTGTACGATTGATTGTATCAAAGATAAAGATGCCTCCGGGCGCCAGAACTCGTGCGATCTCGTGGATTGTCGCGTCCAGGTCCTGGACATGCTCCAGAACATCCAGGCACACAATCACGGAAAAGCTCCCACTGGCATAGGGGAGCCGCTCGGCGTAGCCCTGCGCAAAAAAGGCCTGCTGCCCCAATCCCGCCTGCTGTACCTTTGCGCGTGCGACCTCCAATGCCTGAATTGATGGATCAATCCCAAAGGTGACCGCGCCTCGCCGCGCCAGGCTCGCGCAGATCAAGCCCCCTCCACACCCTACCTCCAGTACCTCCTGCTGTGGCAACGCCTCCCGCCCAAAAACACGCTCCACCCGCTCCTCAATATAGTCACAGCGCTCCTCCGTAATCTGAAAGAGCAGACAACTCTTGTCCCACCAGTTATACGTTGAAAATATCTCATCCTGCGCCAACCTGGGCGCCCCTTTAGCAGTCAGAAATCGCATAGGCCCCCTCTGCTCACAAAAAATAATCTCTCCTCATTCTAGCATAGAAATAAACGTAACTGTTTTGTGTTCTCTTGTGATTAGATGAAATGCATACAAAAGCCTTGTAGACAACCATCAAAGTGACGATAATATACACTGAAGATAGTGGACACCTTGCTCGCAAGTTTACCAGTAGTCAGGTGGTATGAGTGTGTGGCGCAAAATAGCCAGGAGCGTATCTCAAGCTCTTCTAGCCCGGTTCGCAAACTCACTCCTGGTCAGGTGGTATAGGCATATGGCGCGGTATTCGCCGCGCCATATGCCTATACCACCTGACCCTGAGCGCCGCAGACGCGAAAAAACTTCGTACTTACCTCTGTGATGAAACATGATATAATAGTCACCAATTAAAGATAGGCATTATCTGCTCGGCGGAGAGAGGAACGCGTAATACAATATGGCAATGTTTGAAAGCTTAACCAAACGCCTCGAGGGCATCTTTCAAAACCTTGAAGGGCGGGGCAAACTGACGGAAGAAGACGTCAACTCCGCCCTCCGCGAGGTTCGCATCGCCCTCATCGAGGCGGATGTCAACTTAAAAGTCGCACGGCAGTTCGTCGACCGGGTCAAGGAGAAAGCCATCGGCGCAGATGTGATGGGAAGTCTCTCGCCCGCACAGCAGGTGCTCTCGATTGTTCATGATGAACTGGTCGAGGTGCTTGGCGGCACTGGCGAAAGCAATAAACTCGATACCAATGGCAACCCCGCCATCATCATGCTCGTGGGCTTGCAGGGTTCGGGTAAAACCACCTCGGCGGCCAAACTGGCTAACTACCTGCGCAAACAGAACGGCTCACGTCCCCTGCTGGTGGCGGCCGACATGTACCGCCCCGCTGCGGTCAATCAGCTCAAGACGCTCGGTAAGCAGATTCAGGTCCCGGTCTATTCGGAACCCATGGGCTCTGATCCCGTTGATATCTGCGTGCATTCGTTAGACTATGCGCGCGAGCAAGCTTGCAACGTGATCATTCTCGACACGGCTGGCCGCTTGAACATCGACGAGCGCATGATGCAAGAGGTCGTCAATATCCGCGAGCGCGTGCACCCACGCGAGGTCCTGCTGGTCGCCGATGCTATGACCGGTCAGGAGGCCGTACGCGTCGCGAAGGACTTTAACGATGCCGTCTCGCTAACCGGCATGATCCTGACTAAGATGGACGGCGACGCCCGTGGTGGTGCCGCGCTCTCCATTCGCACCGTCACCAGTGTGCCAGTCAAATTCATGGCTCTGGGCGAGAAGATGGATGCCATTCAGCCCTTCTATCCCGACCGCCTGGCCCAGCGTATCCTGGGTATGGGTGACGTGCTCACCTTGATTGACCAGGCCCGCGATGCCATCGACGAAGAAGAGGCTCTGCAATCCCAGCAGAAGCTGCAACAGGGCAAGTTTGACCTCGAAGACTTCCTGACTGCCATGCATCGCTTAAAGAAAATGGGGCCCCTGCGCCAGATCATGGAGATGCTGCCCGGCTTCAATAAGCTAGCCTCCACGCCTGAGATGGAGGAGGCGCTTGAAGGCGATCAGTTGAAGTACGTCGAGGCCATGATCCTCTCCATGACCAAAGAGGAGCGCCGCAATCCCGATATCATCAATGGCAGCCGCCGCAAGCGTATCGCCATGGGTAGCGGCACCAAGGTCGAGGAGCTGAACCAGTTGCTCAAGCAGTTTACTGAGATGCGTACCATGATCCGCCAGGTCTCCTCCGGTAAGGGACCCTGGGGTCAGATGATGCGCCAGTATGCTGGTGCTGGTGGCCAGGGTATGCCCGGCCTCCCTGATGGCCTGGGTGGCTTCCCTGGTATGGATGGCCTCTCCAATATGCAAGGCATGCCCGGTCTGCCACGTGGCAAGAAAACTGGCAAAGCTGCCCGTAAAGAGAAACGCAAGAAGCAGAAATCTCGTGGCGGTCGCGGCCGCTAAATTCATAAACTCATGCAAAAAAGAGAGCATGTACAACCCAGGCATATGCCTGGGTTGTACATGCTCTCTTTTTTGCATGAGACAAAATTTCCTTGTTCGGCGTTGCATTTTTATATATCCTGCGATGTAATATATAGAAGGATAGAAATATCCAAAGGTACCAGGCCCGCGAAAAGTTTGCATGTCCAACGTCTCTTATGGCAGAGCATGTAAGCTTGCTCCTTCCATACCCTATATCAGTAAATAAAAATACTTAAATGAAGCCCAATATACCCTGCCCTTTTCTGTCTATACCAATGCATTGATTCAAAGCAAGGATATGCCCGATGCAACCAATAGTGCGACACAAAGGAATGACTCACATGCCAGCACCCGTCCCGCCCTCTCATGTGGCTCGCCAGGCCACATCTGCCCGCAGGCAGGCGCGTACTAAACGCCTGGCACAAATGATTCTGCTGACCCTGCTCCTCAGTGCGCTGCTCCCACTGATCAGCGCATGTGGCGCGGACCCACGCGTACAGCAAGAAAAAGATCAGAGCCTCACTAAACTGACGCAGCTGCTCAAACATGCTCAGGATATTGGTGTCCCCTCAACTACTCTACATCCCATTCTCACCCAGAAACAGAACCTGGATAACTCTTCCGCCCCCTGGAATCCCTTCAATGCGCAACTGGTCGATGCGTACTACACAAATGCTGCCCATAGCTATGATCAACTGTACCTCCAACTCCAGGGCGTGATCGATACGACGACCGAGCGTACAGATAACCAGGCCCAGGATAATCTGCAAAAGCTTCAGATTACGCTGGCTCAACAACGCGCTAAGGGCTATCCCACTGATACGCTTCAACAAGTGTATACCCAAAATCTAGAGAAGATGAAGAGCGCGCAATATCCCAAAGACTACCTCGTGGTGAGTGACGCGACTGGCAATGCCATCCAGACCTTGAATATGATGCCTGCGACCAATGATAAACTCGCCACGCTCAAGAGCACAATTGACCTCATGACCGCGGGCAAGGTAGATGTGACCACGCTCAAAAACCAGTATGACAGCGATCAGAAAGAGATGGCCAAAGCCACCAAACCCGAGGATCTCAAGCAAATCGATAAGAAGATCGATACCCAGTACCAGCAGGCCGCGGCAACCTTCAAACAGGATATTCCCATTATCGCTAAGGCCAAAGTAGATGACCTGGAGACGAAGATCAATCAGCTCAAAAGCAGTGGCATCGACGTCAGCAACTATGAGAAACGCCTGGCCGCCGCTCGCGATCTCCAGCAGAAGACCAAAACGCTCGACGACTATAAGGCCTTTAGCAAGCAGATTGATAACGATCTGAACGCGATGCAGAAGGATCTGATTATGGCGCAGGCCCGCCAGTTGCTCCAGCAGTTCCATAATGAGGTCAAGAATTGGGGCAATGCGCACATGGTCTCTGGCGCCTACTACCTCAATGTTGGCTATATGGATCAAGGTATCGGTAGCGACCTGGATGCGGAACTCGCCAATGCATCGACGATAGCCGATTATCAGACCGCCCTGAACGATATCCAGAACGCGATCTTCCACCACCAGATGCTGGAGGCCGACTACAACGACAAGACTCCCTACAACCAGGTGCACCAGAGCGACCTGCAACTGCTTGACCATTACAAACTGAAAAAGGGTACCGTGGTCGTCGTCTCGATGGTTGAAGAGGCTCTCCGCTTCTATCGCGAGGGGCAGTTGATCAATTCATTCTACATCACGGCTGGTCGCCAGGAACTGCCCGCGCTTCCCGGCCTCTGGACAGTGCTTAGTCGCGAGACCAATATCAAGTTCAAGTCACCCTTTCCCAAAGGGTCTCCCTACTGGTATGAGGATACCCCCATCAACTATGCTATTGGCTATCATGCGGGCGGCTACTTCCTGCATGACTCCTGGTGGCGCGCCGACTACGGTCCAGGCACACAATTCCCCCATGTTGATGCCACCGGCAACAGCAGCGCCGGAAACGGTACGCATGGCTGCATCAATATGCCAACCGCTCAGGCCGCCTGGTTGATGGACAATAGCGACTGGAATACCAGCATCATCCTATACTAACCTCTCCACTCTGAGAGAAGCACCTTCCTCTTCTGAGTCAGATGTGGATGTTGGTTTGCCTGGCAGAAGCCAGGCAAACCAACATCCACATCTTTTTTTCTCTTGCATTTTCTAGCGTTTTGTTGGCTTAATATAGGTACCATGATATATAAGCGCGTGCTTTAGCAGCGCCGCCCCACGCGACTCTGCTTTGTGCCAGCGTTGGCCCTTCTGTCCTATGGAGGCTGCCCACATGCGCCAGATTCTTTCGCAGAAACAGGTGCCGCTCGATATCCTGGGCGCGGCAACCGCCTATCGCCTTGGCACGCCCGAGAAAGCCTTTGAGGCGAGCCAGGAGCTTCGTTTCTTCCGTTTTACCGGTTTCGCCGCCCTCTTCGTCGGTTGCCTTATCCTCCTGGTCTTTGGCGTGGCCTACCCGCAGCTCTTTAGCTGGTGGCCCTTCTGGCAGGCTCTGCTGATTCCGCTGATCGGTCTGATCTGGCTTATCTTCGGCGGCTGGGTCTTGCTGGCACCCCATTTTTATACGCAACCTCAGGTTTACCTCTGTCCCGAGGGGCTTATTTTTAGCGCCGACACCATCGAGGCCGTGCGCTGGGACCAGCTAGAGCGTCTCTGGAAGGAGAGCGATGGGCGCGCGCATGGCAAGCGACGCTACACCATCCGCCGCAGCGATGAATCCCTGCTAACCTTTACCAATGAGCTACAGCATATCGATCTCCTGGGCGCGCTTATGGAAAGCGAGATCACGCGTCGCTTGCTGCCGCGTGCCATAACCGCCTATCGGGCTGGTGGAAGTGTCTCTTTCGATGAGATCGCTGTCAGCCGCCAGGGCCTGACCATTCGCTCACTCAAGCGCCTCTTGCCCTGGACGGAATTTCAAGCTTTAACCATCGATGAACAAGTCGTACTGGTACATACGCGCACATCCCAGGAACCCCTCGTTCGCCTCAAAACAGCCAACCTACCAAATATCGATATTCTGCGTCGCCTCGTCGATCATGCCTGGCAAGAACATGCCCTGCATCGTGCTCCCCACGTTATGGCCTATAAGGCCGGACAACCGCTCTCCTTTGGCAGATTAAGAATAGATCAGCAAGGCATTCAGCTTGAGCTACCACACCCCATCTGCCTCGCCTGGGAAGAGATCGGCGCCATCGGCATTGGCCCTCAGGAGCTGCTCATCGCGCGCTACGGCGAGCAGCACACGCGCGAATGGTATACCCTCCCCCTGCGCGAGATACACAATCTGGAGCAACTGCGCGAGGTCATTCGCTATATCCTGCTCAACGCAAACTCCTGATTTGACACGTTTTTGCTATTTTGTGAGATAGCTCATAGTAACTACGTACAGTAACTGGTATATTACGGACGTAACAGGTAGCATATTGACTCCTGTATCTTCTCTTATGCAGGGCCTGTATGTCGTTTCTATCATTATTTGCACTCTTGAGGAGAAGCACTCATATGTCTGAACCTATCTATCAGCAAGCAAATGCCCTGCCCCCTCAGGTCGCTACGGGGCAGATCCCAGTTGAGATTGCCCAGCAGGCGAATATCAATGCTCTGGGTCCCTTTGTACGTGCCTTCAGACCAACCAACATCTGGGTGGCCATGGGTATTACCGTCGGGGTGCTGGTTCTCGATATTATCCTGAACTATCTCATCTACCTGGCGGGCTATATTGTCTACTACTTATGGATCGTGCCCATTCTGATCATTATCTATGCCGTTAATGCCATCAGGACCAATAACCACAAGGCTTTCCTCTACCAGGAGGGCTTCATCTATACCAGCGGTTCTCAGCTCAACGTCATCCGTTGGGATCGCGTTGAGGCAGTATGGATGAAGATTGTGCGCACTTCACGGTATGGCTCTACCCGTCACACCTACACCATTAAGAGCCCTGATGGCGCCCAGGTAGTGATTAGCAGCCACTTGAAAAAGGTCAAAGAGCTGGGCGATGTCATCATGAACGAGGTGACTCGTCGCCACCTGCCCCTGGCCCGCCAGGCCTACGCGAGCGGCGTCCCCGTCAGCTTTGGTGATCTGAGCGTAAGCTTGCAGGGCATCGGCTTCAGGGATAAACTCCTCCCCTGGCCCGAGGTCAAGGACGTCAAACTGGTCAATGGCTCTGTACAGGTGAAGAAGCAGGGCAGCATGCTCTCCTGGGCCACGGTAGATGTTGCCAAGGTCTCCAACCTGCCGATCCTGCTCCAGCTAGTAACCGATGGCCTCAGTGCCCAACCCCAGTACCGCTAGACCCCCTCAAAAAAGCTTTACAAGACCAATAGAAGCCTTCAACAGACAAAAGGGGCTCTTCCCACGAAGATAGCCCCTTTTCGCGCCTCAGCGCCCTTATATTCTCGCTATTGCGTGGCTCGCCGGGTAAGGGTATGGGTGGTGGCGCGTGGCAGAGCCACGCGCCACCACCCATACCATACGAAGCACCGCAGGTACTGAGAACATCCCAGTAGCCGCGTACGCAAGTAGCGAGCTATATTCCCAAAGGAAAAGGCGGTAGCAAGCCAGCATCCACCTCGGGGAGCTCCTTGTAGAGGTCAACACCACTCTGCTGGCTACGCCAGCTGCGTGCTGGCAGTAGATCTTGCAGGAAGTCGTACTGGAGATCGACATCCACGGCCTGCCAGGTCAGACTGATGGCGCGACGCGCGAAGGCGATAGCGTTGCGTGGCTCAATCCTATCCAGGTCCTCAAAGAAGAAGGCGCAACTGGTGAAGCTATACTGCTGGTAGTACTGCGCCTCCAGCAGCAAGCGCGCACGATACTCCAGCTGTTGCTCGGGACGCTGACCTCCTTTGCCATGACGGCTCCAGAAGCTCTCTTCGCTCTCCCAGCCATTGCGTAGGGCCAGGTAGTCATTACGCGCTGCCCAGGGATCCTGGAAGACCTCCGCGGTATATTGCTCAAAGAGCAGGTCACCACGCTCTGCCAGGCGCGAGAGCGCGCGCCGCAGGACCGATTTCCAGCTACTTTCGCCCTCTGTGCAGGTACAACCCCCACTCCAGCGCGCGACCCCATGCTCACAGCTCCAGGCGCTGGGAGTACGTAACTGAACCTCTTTGGTTGCCGGCTGGATCTGCATGTAGCGCTCAAGCGTACATATCTCAAAGCCCTCTGCTGGTGCGCCATGCTGGATCAGGTAGGAGAGGAACTTATCACGCCATGGTTTGTGATGCCCATACAGCTCTCCATCTGTCGCGATCAGAATCAGTTGCGGCTCACCGTTATCGAGCTTCTCCCGTACCAGGTTTCCGGTCAGGAATGAGCCCGCGAAGACATCGGCGTTGCTCGTCATGGATGAGTCAAAGGAGACGCCACCCGAGAGCGGACCATTATAGAAAAAGACCGTCATCGAGCGCCCATTTTTCAGGCGCACAATATATGGCTCCGTCGGATCAACAGGCGTGGCCGCCTGCCAGGGAGCCAGCACTGTGTATGTGACGCCATATTGGGCGAGGATATCTAGGCATTCCAGGTCAATCGCCGTCTCCGCCAGCCACATGCCATGGGCTTCGTGCCCATAGCGCTGCTGGAAGTCGCGCAACCCCCAGAGAATCTGGGTATGCTTGTCGCGTGTCGTCGCTAGTGGCAGGATGGTATGGTTATAGGCCTGCGCCATAGCGTTGCCTACACCGTAGCGCGCGATATGCTGGCGATCCGCATCGATGATCTGCTGGTAAACTTTGGGATGATGGATTTCCAGCCAGGCTGCCAGGGTAGGACCCATATCATAGCTGATCGCGGCAAAATTGCCCTCTTCCGCGTTGGGGCGATAGCATTCAGCCGTGATTTTTTCATTGAAATTGACAAAGGGAGAGGCACTGGCTTCTAATGGTATTTCATGTGTAAAAGGATTTTCACGTGGAGGCTGATAAAAATGACCATGCAAACAGAGGTAAGACTCACCAAGCTTCGAACGTGATAGAGATTCATTGGAAAGTATCTTTTCGATCATGCAACCACCTTAATTTTGTCCAAAGCAAAAGCAGCACTCTCACGCCTGGACTTACTTCCTATTAGAAAATCTGAGCGCGCTTGTGAGCGCTAGCCACGACAGTGGCGCTGCGCCCCCGAATGGGGGTTGATTTTCGCATAAGAAGGACTCTACACAACTAGGCTACTCATCAATAATGGTAACAGAGTTGTCAGCAATGAGGCAATCAATGTACCAATATATATGGCCCATCGCCAGCGATTGTCACACTGCTCACTTTAAATACGTATTGACGAGCCCCAGCGGTTGCATGTGAAGGCCCAATGACACTGCCGAAGCACGCGTCTACATATGGTCCATAATATGTAGACGCGTGCTTCGGCAGCGTCTCCCTCGGCACGGCGCCCCATATTATAATATGTAGACGCGTACTTCAACAGCGTCGGGCCACTCTCTCTACCAAAAAACGATAAGAACAAGAAAATTTGCTCTCTATAAGCCTATACGCATTGAGACTAACCAGGCTACGCGCTCATAAATTTGGCCTGACTACCATGAAAGCCGGTGATGAACTCTTCATAGGCGGCGCGTAGCTTGGGATAGCGCAGCAGGAAGACGCCGGCGTACTCCGTAGTGAGCGGGCGTGGCTGGCGCAGCAAGTGCATATTGGCATCCTTCAGCAGGCGGCTACCCTTCTTCCCGTTGCAGGCGCGGCAGCAGGCTACCAGGTTCTCCCAGGTGCTCTGCCCACCACGTGAGCGCGGAAGAATGTGGTCAAGCGTCAGTTCGCGGGTGCGCTTGCCGCAGTATTGGCACGTATCGTCGTCACGCAGGAGAATGTTCGAGCGCGTCGGTTGGAGTGCCATGCGAGGCACGCGCACATTCGCCAGCAATTGGACGATAACGGGACGTTCAAGATCCAGGCGACGAGCGCTAATGCTCTCCTCAATCAAAGCCCGGACGTTCTCATCGACAAAGGTGACTTTCTGCTTGGATAGCAAAACGATGAGACGGCGTTCGGGAATAACTGAGAGAGGTTGTAGTGAGGAGTTCAAAACAAGAACAGGCATGAATGACATCCTTTCCTCTCTGTCAGAGCCGACACAAACACAGACAGCGAGGAAGAGGCGCAAGGGATATTGGAAGCGATATATTGGAATAATAAATTTGGCTTCCAGGCCCTATGCTTCTACTGCCGCCTGTGACGACTAAGCGGATAAGGGTGGAGAAATCTTGCATGTCCAGGAAGGCCAGGCCATGCAGGAGCAGTTGCGTGCGTTCCCCCAGATCTATGTTGCCCGCGCAACATATCCAGTGAAGAGGGGGGAGGGCTTATAAAGCTCACTGGGCCATCCTGAGATGGAGTGAGCGTTGTACGCAACCTGTAAACCCGCATGCTAAGAAAACTCCTTAGTGCCTACCCGGAAACCTGCGCGCGCTTGTCCCCGAATGGGGGAAGCGCTAGTCGCGAGAGCGACGTTGGTTTCCGCATAAGAAGGCATGCCTGCAAAAAAAGAGGCACATACTCTTACGGCTGAAGGAATGTCTTTTGTAACATCGATCCAATTCATCGATAGTTCCTTCACTCCCCCTTGAAAACAGGGGGAAGAGTATGTGCCTTACCTGGTCGGGGTGAGAGGACTTGAACCTCCGACCTCAGCGTCCCGAACGCTGCGCGCTAGCCGACTGCGCCACACCCCGAAAGTCTTCCATGCAAATGCTTTATCGCACCGCACTTATCCGTACTGAGCAATCCTACTCAATTTCCAGGCTCGACCACTAGACGAATACCTCTATCCGACTACGAAGTTCTACCCTACGAAACCGGCAGTTCCCTTTTCTTCCCAATCACTCGGATGGGTAAGGTTTTAATACTGCTCATGGGCTAGTATAGCATACCTCTTGCTATTTGACAAGAGGAAATGCCCGTGTTTAGTATATATCGATCAAATTGATCCTGGCTTGAGAGGCCGTGTCATAGCCAATGGCTCCCCTCGCTCCCTTGAGCGCCTGCGGCGCCCATAAAGGGGGAGAGCACAAGTTTGCCGTCACCAGGGACAAAGTAACGGCTGAGTTTTACCCGGCGTGGGAAGTCCCGTCTCCGTTCATGGGACGGGACTTCCCACGCCGGGTGTTAAAACCTGTTTTACCAGGCGCTCGGCCAGCTCAAGCGAGTAGTTCTGCCCCCGGTCATGGGGATAGACCTGAAACATGTTTGCCATCCACAGCCCCGCCAGCGGCGTTTGCAGCGGCGGAATATGCTCGCGGTAATCGACGGTGACAATTGGCTGCGCGAAGGGGGCGTGGAACATCCAGCTCTCCGTGACCCAGCTGGGATCAAAATTAGGCTGAATCCGCTTTACATGCGGCAGAAATTCCTGTAACACCTCTTCTTTGCTCCGCGTAAAGAGGGCATCATTCATGGGGCGATAATTCCCCAGGTAGATCAGGTGTCGCCCGCCATACTCCTCGGGCGCGCGATAATTGGTATGCTCGACCAGGGCCATGAAGGGATAGCCCGGATCGCAAATGTTGATCCAGTAGCTATCGGTCAGGGGCCGGTCCAGACCCAGAATAAGGCAGTGCGCGCCATAGGCCTGTCCCCAGTCATACTGACGCCGGTAATCCTCAGGCAGTTCTGGAACCAGGCGGCAGGTCAGGCGTGTCGGCAGCGTCGAGATAACCTCGTCAAACTCCCAGTTCCCCTGGTCGGTCTGTACATGCCAGCGCTCCCCCTCGCGCCGCACCTCTTCCACGGTGGTGCCAAAGAGCAACTTTCCCCCGCGCTCTTGAATGCGCTCGACCAGGCGATCATAGAGCAACTGGAAACCACCGCGTAAATACCCCAGTTGCGTCGTGCGATCATGCAGGCGCGCCCAGATCCAGGGCAGGGCGATCTCGTCGCGTAGCTCGCCAAATTTCCCGCTAAACAGTGGCTCAAAGAGGACCTCGTAGGGACGCTTCCCCATCCATTTGCGCAGCCAGGTCGTGGCCGTCTTCCCCTCAAACCACGCCGGTGGCGCGACCTTCAAAAAGGCCAGGACCGCGCCGACGCGCATGCGCTCATCCAACCGCCAGGGCTTAAATCTCAGCAGCGTCAACGGCGAATCCAACTGCTCAAGCTTCCCATCAACCAGGCTCACCGTGCGCGGGCGCTGCCACTCCAGCCGCTCGCCCAGCCCCAGCTCTTCTATGGCACGAATGGCCGTGGTGTCCGAACGAAAGATATGGTGATAGAACTTATCCAGCCACGCCTCGCCAACACGAAAGCCCGCCGCCAGGCCACCCGCCATCGGCTCCTTCTCAAAGAGCATTACCGTATGTCCCGCCTCCACCAGGCGGTATGCCGCCATCAAACCCAGCGCCCCGCCGCCAAGGACCGCGTATTCCATACCTTCTTCTCTCCCGATATAAAATAATCTCAAAATATGCATCCAGCTACCCTGCACTATTTTAACATACCCGACCTTTGCTGACCTCTTTCTATCGGCGCGTAATTACTAAAGTATCTAGGATATGAAGATATTAAACTTGGATAACCGCAAAATATATGGCTTGGCATCGCTTTTCATGTGTTATTATACTTACTTGTGGGCATTCCAAAAATAGAATAGAAGCGGGCCATCGTTTCCAACATAGATAGAAAAGCCTGCCTTCCGTCTGCCTGTCTGCATGAACTTCAGTATGCCTTAATGAATAAGGAGAGTACATGGTGCATGATGCATCTTTCCATCATAAGAAGGTTGTCCGCCCTACTCTTCCGTCGATTCTGCTTCACCGAAAGGCGTTGATTGCGCAATTACAAGCGTCCATTACACCTGAACAATATAAACATGGAGCCTCTACACGTTATAAACTATTTCTGTGTTGCGCTCCCGCCGGATATGGCAAGACAACTTTATTAGCTGATTTCGCGCACTCTCAATCCTTGCCCTGTTGCTGGTATTTCCTCGATCATACCGATACCGACCCGGTCGTCTTTCTTCGTACTCTCCTTGCAAGCATACGCCAGGCTTTTCCCACATTCACTTTCTCCCTCTTTCCAGAATTACCCTTTCTCACTGCCAGCTCGTATCATGCTACTATTGATGCGCTTTGTATCGCCATTGCTGCCGAAATCTCTGAGCGCTTTCTCCTTATGCTGTGCAACTACGAAGAGATTAACGAGAGCGAAGTCCTCACAGATCTGGTGACCTACCTGCTAAAAAAACTGCCGGATCAGGTAACGCTTGTCATTGAAAGTCGTGTCATTCCCGATATCTCCTTTGCCTCGTTCGTCATCCACGATGAAATGTGTGGGCTACATAGCAATGCCTTGCGCTTCTCTTCCCAGGAAATTACGGAACTGGCTAGCCTGCAAGGCCTGCCTCCTCTCACGCCTGCCGAGGCCGAGCAATTAGCCACGTCTTTCGATGGCTGGATTGCCGGGATTCTCCTGGGAACCCGCGTAGGGGATGCGCGCTTCCAACTCCTTCAACAGCAAGCCTCGCGCGAAGATGTTTCACTACTCCCTCACGAGTATTCTCCAGTAAAAGGCAAACGGACCACACTTCTTACCTACGTTGTCGATGAAGTGCTTAAGCGTGATAAAACAGCCTACGCCTTTCTGCAAACCATCTCCATCCTCCAGCAAATCGAACCCTCCATCTGTAACGCCCTGCTCAACATCAACGATGCCGCCGAACAATTAGCCCATCTGGAAAGCCAGGGCTTCTTTGTAACTTCCTATAAAAGCCTTTCAGGTACCACCTATTCCCTTCACCCAGTCATTCGCGATCTGCTGAGTGCACAACTACGCAGCCAGGAACCCGAACGTTTTCTCGCCTTACATCGTTACGCGGCAACCCTCTGGCAGGCCAGTGAGAATGCAGAGCAGGCGCTCTATCATGCCCTAAAATCCGAAGCCTATGACCTGGCGACTGTCCTTATTTCTAATAATGCTGAGCGCCTGTTCCAACAGGGGCAGCAAGAAACCTTGATCCGCTGGTTGCACACTCTCCCCACAGAGATTCAGGAACATCATCCGCAACTCCTGCTACTCCAGGCGTCAATTTTCCTTGAACATGGACAACATAGCGCTGCGCTCCCTCTCCTTGAGAAAGCCGAAGCGCTCTTGCCTGACCAGGTTGAGGGCGTGAACCCTCGGTTTCACGCTTCAATCGCCATTTTGCGTGGCAAGGCCTTCTCACAAATGGGGAATTACCTGCAAGCCCAGGAGCTTTGCCAGGAGGCGCTCACATATATTCCCGAGCAGGACCATATCTTGCGGGCGGCGGCCGAAATGCGCCTGGGCGTATGCGCGAGTCTCCAGGGGGACTTCACTTCTGGTATTCAGCACTTGCAACAAGCACTTCGTATCTGGAACAACGAGCCTCCGCTGAATCAGGCTATTGAGATCCATAGCTCTCTGGCCAATACCTATTATTTCATAGGCAATTTCCCCCTGGCACAACATCACCTGGTAGCAATGATGAATGCCTGCGAGCAGCTCCAGGATATCTCGGGGAAAATACGCGCCCTAACTTTACAAGGCCTTATATCCCAGGACCGGGGATTGGCCTCTGAGGCCGAGGCATCGTTCCTTCAAGTACTAACACTTACTAATGAGCCCTCATATATGCAGCGCGGAAAAGCCTACGCCTTAGTCAATCTAAGCTTGTTTTATGTGGAGCAAGGAACGTATGCTCAGGCTTTGGCTCATGCGCAAAATGGTTTGGGTCTGGCGCGCCAATTTGGCAATCGTAGTCTGGTCAATGCCGCCCTTTCAAGTTTGGCTCTGAGCTATCTCTTTCTGGGAGATGCCGTCAGTGCCTTGTTCATGGTTGAACAAATGGAGACCCAGGCAACGAGCGAAGAAACAGTGGGATATGAACATGCCTGGCGCGATCTCACCTATGGCCTGGTACTCCTGAAGCAAGGACGATCTTTCGAAGCCACTACCCGCCTGTCACATATAGAGACCGTTTTACGTTCGACCTCTTTGAAACGCGAACTGCTTCAAGCCAAAATACGCCTGGCAGCCTGCCACGTCGAGCAGGGCCAAATTGAGCAGGCTGTACAATTGCTTGGCGAGGTTGCAACTCTCCTGTCTACCCATCATACATATACTCACCTGGTTCAGATCGAACTACAATGGCTCCCAGGCCTACTTCCCATACTTCAGAATCATCCCTACCTCGCACCCTTGCGCACACTGCTCAACATCGCTGAACCACTCCAGCATCAGAAGCAGCCACAGCCAACCGCAATCAAAGCTGAATTGACAAACGCTAATCTGACTGGCCTTACTATTTACGCCTTTGGCGAGCCAACCGTCTTGCTCAATGGACAGCCAGTCAAACGCTGGCGCATGAACCGCACCATGGAACTCTTTTTCTTCTTGCTGGACGCTCGGCATCCCATGAGCAAAGAATCCATTCTCACGGTGTTGTGGCCAGAATATGACGAACAAACTAATCAAACCTTTCACAATACGCTGTACTATCTGCGCAAGCTCCTAGGTGAATCCTGCGTGGTTTTTCAGCCTTCAGGCTATAGCCTTAACCTTGCTGCTGTTTACGGAGAGCAGGTCTGGTATGACGTTCATATATTTCAACAACGACGCAGCGAAGCCGAACAGGCTCTGGCGCGTGAATATCACGCGTTGGCGAAAGAGTCCCTGCTTGAAATGGTTCAGCTCTATCGCGGCGATTATGGGCGTCCCTTCTACAGTGATTGGTGTACCTTCCGCCGCGATGAACTGCGTACCGCGTACCTGGAGGCCCGTCGCCAGCTGGCCCAAATAGCCTGGAATGCGGAAGCCTGGAACGAAAGCACCGAGCACTGGCGCCAGATGCTCCACATGGACAACTGCCTTGAAGAGGCGCACTATGGTCTCATACGCTGCTACGCCCGCCAGGGCAAACGGCAAGCCGCGCTCCGCCAGTACCAGACCTGCCAGAAACTCCTCCAGGAGGAACTCGGCGTCCAGCCCGGCCAGGCCATGCAGCACCTCTACCAGCGACTCCTCAATCCACAGAATAAATTGTAGGGTCCAGGCAAGCCTGGACTTCCCGCTGCATCTACCTCACTCAACATAGTGCGGAGTCACTGCGGAGTGGGCAGAGCTTATTCTTTCCTCAGACACAGCGAAGACAAGCGGACAGCGCAAGAAAGCAGGTTGTTTGCTCTATATCGACTTTTCATGAAAGGAGGTAACAAAGAACATTGAAGCGCTATTTTCAGGATTTAGAAGCAGGGCAAAGGAGGCCACTGCCCTGGCGCGTGTCTCGCGTCTCCCTAGTTATAGGAAGCACCTTATTGCTGACGGCCCTGGCACTCACCCTCTTGATGCAGCTCATTGGAACAAACCATATCGGAAATGGTGATCCTGACTGGTCCCAATCGCATTCTGCCATCACTTCCTGCTGGTGCGATGGGTATAGGAGATTAAAAGGAGTAAGCTTTTGAAGAAAAAAAGGCTTCTTGGAACTTTTGGTGTAAGGAAGCTGCTTTGTAGCTTTGCTATTGCAGCTATCGTGTGTTTGACTTTATTTGCCACCAGCAGCCCAAAAGCATTTGCGGCAAATAACCCAGGCCTAAAGATAAGCCCTCCACATTTAAATAATAGAGCACTGCCATTGGATAGCGTCACAAATGTCATCTACCCCGCCACCTATTTTCTAGGTTGTGGAACAGGTTGGAATGGTGCTACTGATCCATACTTGCACTCCTTTGAATACGCCTATACAACTCGATCGCAAGCGTGTTCAAAGGCTGTTTGGGATGAGCATGATACAAGTCAAAACAAGATATGTGATTTGACCGTGTATATTCCAACTATATTAGCAACAGCTAATATAGCATATGGGCTCTATCGTGCCGACAACTCGTTAATAGGTCGCTATAGCATCAACCAAAATACTCATTACAGTTGGATTGGCCTGGCATTCGGAATCTATGGCATCCATCATGTCGTGATTTCAAGCAACAATGGAGAAAATGGAACGTACATGGCGGCAGGTGAAATACAGTTCGCTTGTTACTAAACGACTCATATTAGCAGGTAAAGCAGTGGAATGCTTCAAACAATGCGTAGAGTCAGTCGTATCTGCGACAAAAGTTTATTGCTAATTTGAAAGAAGGATCTCATGAGAAGTATATTCAAGGGATTTAATGTTAGCCTTGTGCTAGCTATGTTGCTAGGCATCGTTCTTTTTGCTGGAACAGCTACACAAGCACATGCTGCTTCAAAATCTATCTCACCGCAGGTAGTTTACCAAAACAAGCAAGCTAAGACGAGCAATACTCCTGCTAGTTGGGTTCAGCGCGCAGATCCATATGTGCATATAATCAATGGCACCGCAACAATTGATCCAGCAATAAGTCAGCATTTAAGCACTGATGAAATTGCTCAAGTTCAAAACGCTGTCAATCACTACAACAAGCTACCTCTATCCACCCGGCAGCATCCACATGTGTCAGGAACATACAAGCCTAACACTATGAGTCCAAATAGCACAGCTTATCAGTGGAGTTACGATTGGTATTGGTGGGGTGTGCGTATCTGGCTAAACAGCCCTGCGGCTCAAAATCTCGGCGGTGCTATGGCATTTATAGGAGCCTCTATAGGAGCCTCTATAGGAGCTGCTGTAGGAGGTCCTCTGGGTGTTACTGCTGGGGCCATTGTTGGATTGATATTGAGTGTCGGCGGCTGGTCACCGACCTTTTATGATAACCAATGTGGTAACAAGGGAGTATTCATAGATATAAACTGGTATCTTCAACCAAGTGTAACGCCGGTATGCTAATTTTAAGAAAGAGGTAAACCTTACAAATCCAATTTGTTCACGTAGCAAGATGGCGAGGATTTAAGCAGGGCTAATTTAAAAGAACCAGGTAGCCAATCTGTATCATCAGAGCCTACCTGGTTATAGTCATCCGGGAGAGTAATAGCATGGTTGAGAGAAATGAGCAAAACTCACATAAATTTTCGTTGAAACACCGACGACTGGTAGTTATCAGCTTCTATTTTACGACGCTTATCATTGAACCCTTATTGTGGTTAGCTGGCATCGGTACACATGGCACAACGTTGTTTGCGCATATCTTTGGAAATGCAATCGGGGACTACATACAAATTATTGTTTTGGCGCTGACAATCTTTCTTATTGTCTGGCATTACATTTACCTCATAGGCCTAACACGTAAGATTACCCTCACTCCATACCAGCGGCTAAACGAGGAAGGCCGTACTTCATATGCTCATGCACATGCATTAACTTCTCGCATTCTTGCGCTTGTATGTATCTTAGGCGCAATCTTTGTTTCTTGGAATCTCAATGGTTCACTCTTTCCAGACTCGGCATTAGGGAGCATAAAAAGGATAGGAGGTTTGCTTCCAATCATAGTTGGCGCTCTGACTTGGTCTCTTCCAGTGATGATCACTGCATGGACTCAACCAGACCGGCAATAGATATCCAATAAGAGCTTATCTGAAAACTAAATGCGACAAAAAATAGGCTGAGCTATATTGTACCGTAGCTTTCGGATAAGCTCTAAAGGGCTAGACGCTTATGTCATGGAAAATAATCAATCGCATTCTCGGCTTGGCTGCCATCAATCCAGCCTTCCGCCAACAATTGCAAGAAGATCCACGAGCCGCTCTGGAGATCCAAGGATTCGAGCTAACGCCAGATGAGATGGAGGTATTTAAAAGGCATACAACCTTGCCATTTGCGCAACTCTGCCAGCAACTGTTCGAAACATATGCTCCTCACAATCAAGAATCATCTGGAGAGACTATTCTTTAGGCCATTCTGGCTTTGTATACATATGCCAGGATGGCACTCAAAATAATCAGCAGCTTGACAAAATTGGCTACAGAGAACATAAGGCAGCTACAGCGAAGACAGAAGGGCGAAATTGGAAGGAGAGTAAGTGACGTTGGCTCACTTAGCCCGTCTTGTTTGATTTTGCCACAATGCAGGCGTTCATATTTCATATGCCCTTGCAACAGAATTCAATTTTTAACAGGAGAGAATGCGATGAATCTCATATTTATTCTCATCAGTTTACCTATGGCAATCATCATGTTTGCAGTACTTAGTCTGCTTACACGCCAAAAAAACACCGTGAGAGAGAGATTTACGCCACCAATTATGCTTGCAAGTGGAAGCTTCGGTGTTTTCTTAGGCACAGTGGTAAGCCAGGTTATGTCTTATGGGCGTCCTGCTCAGCCTGACTTTCTGCTGGTCCTCATTGGTGTGCTTCTCGGCTTCTTGTTAGCCATCATAGCAGGGATTGCATATATAAGGGCACAGCGAGCATAAAAGAAAGTGGAAGGAAGGCGATTCTTATGCCAAGCCTGGTCCAAACCTTGCGGCAGTTCTTCAAAAATCCTTATGTTTCAGTCATCGGCTGGTTCCTGACAAGCCTGACCTGGTTCATTGCCTTTGCTTTCTTTGAGAGAAGGGTTCTCTATCTCGTAATTGGTACTGTCACTATCCTCTTTGCATTAGCTTTTCTCGATCAAGCACGCCGTACGAAATAAATCTCAGAAGAGTACAGTGGCTTCCATTATGTCGGGACCTTGCAGAAAGGAAAATAAAGGCGTACCCTAAAGCCTAAACACTCTAGGAGGAACTCACTTGCCCATCCATACCTGCGCCCTGGCTCTACTCACCTGCCCAATCTGTGGCGATCCACTCCACGTCGAGGAGAAAACCCTGCGCTGCGAACACGCCCACGCCTTCGATATCGCGCGCGAGGGCTATGTCTCTCTGTTACGCAAGCAGGCCAGTGGGGGAGATACAAAGGAGATGCTAAAGGCGAGGCGGGCCTTCCTGGAGCGGGACTACTATGCTCCACTGGCACAGACACTAACAGACCTGCTGGCGGCCCACCTCCACAAGAGGTCGGTAGAGCAGACCTCTCCTCTAACCATTCTCGATGCTGGCTGCGGAAACGGTTACTATCTAAACTCCATCCTTCACCAGTTACCACCCACCATTTCCAGTCAGCCCCTCTGCGCGCTCGGACTCGATCTCTCCAAAGAGGCCATCCGCATGGCCGCGAAGTCATACCCAGACGCCCAATTTATCGTCGCCAGCCTGTGGGAGCGCCTCGTCCTCGCCAACGCCAGCATTCAGGTCATGCTCAATATCTTTGCTCCACGCAATGCCCCCGAATACGCCCGCGTCCTCGCTCCCGGTGGCCTCCTGCTTATAGTCATCCCTGGCCCTCGCCACCTCTCCCAGGTACGCGCCGAACTCGGCCTGCTCAACATCGAGGAACAGAAGCAACAACACATCCTGGAGCAATTCGCCGCCAACTTTACCCTGCTAGAACAGCGCGAGCTTGCCTATCAGCTCACCCTCGATCAAGACTCCCTGCGCCAGCTCGTCCGCATGACCCCCAACTACTGGCATATGACCGAGACCATCGAGCAACACCTCTCCACCATCGACTCCCGCCCCTGCGACATCCAATTCCACTGCCTCCTCCTCCAAAAACACGCATAAAAATGCCTGATACGTGTCAAAACACGTATCAGGCATTTCGTCCCATGATATGTAGACGCGTGCTTTAATAGCGTCGTCCCCTCACGTCGTCCTCCCCACAACCTAGGAGTGCGTAACCTCCTGCCCGGGCATCCAGCGCAGGTTCGGTTTGCGCGCTGCCAGGGCCTGGTCGAGGCGCCCAATCACCGTGGTATGCGGCGCGGTCTTTACAATCTCTGGCTCTGTGCGCGTCTCTTCCGCGATCTGCTTCATGACAGCTATAAAGCTGTCCAGCGTCTCACGCGTCTCGGTCTCGGTCGGCTCGATCATGAGAGCCTCGGGGACGATCAGCGGGAAGTAGGTCGTGGGCGCGTACATGCCGAAGTCGAGCAGGCGCTTGGCGACATCCGTCGCGGTCACACCGGCCTCTTGCTTCTGCTTGCGGGCCGTGGCCACAAACTCGTGCTGGCAGATGAGCGGGTAGGCGATCTCATAATCCTCTGAGAGTCCATGCTTCACATAGTTGGCATTGAGAATGGCGCTCTCCGAGACATGGCGCAGGCCATCGGGACCATTGTAGCGGATGTAGGTGTATGCGCGCACCAGGACACCGAAGTTACCCAGATTGGCACGTACCTTGCCGATGGACTTGGGGCCAGCATCCTCCCAGGAGTAGCTGCCGTCCTCGTTCTTCATGGGCAGAGGACCCGGCAGGAAGGGCACGAGATGCCCCTTGACACCGATGGGACCGGCACCAGGACCGCCACCGCCATGCGGCGTGCTGCATGTCTTGTGCAGGTTGAAGTGCACGACGTCAAAGCCCATGTCGCCCGGGCGTGTGATGCCCATGACGGCGTTGGCGTTAGCGCCATCATAATAGAGCTGACCGCCAACCTCGTGAATCTGGCGCGCGACCTCCAGAATATTGGAGTCAAAGAGGCCCAGCGTGTTGGGGTTGGTCAGCATGATGGCGGCGACGCTCTTGCCATGCTGCTGCAAGAGTTTATGCAGGTGCTCCAGGTCCACGCCGCCCGTCTCAGGATTGGTCTTGACCTCGACGACCTTGTAATCAGCCAGGGTTGCGCTGGCGGGATTGGTGCCATGTGCGTTATCTGGAATCAGGACCAGGTTGCGCTCTCCCTCGTTCCGGCTCTGGTGATAGGCCTTGATGAGCATCAGTCCGGTCAACTCGCCATGTGCGCCCGCCGAGGGCTGCAAGGTGACGCGGATCATGCCCGAGATCTCCGCCAGGTAGCGTTCCAGTTCATACACAACCTGGATCGCGCCCTGCACCGTCTCATCGGGCTGCAAGGGGTGAATATGCGCGAAGCCCGGCAGGCCCGCCATGTCCTCGTTGATCTTGGGATTATACTTCATGGTGCAGGAGCCGAGTGGGTAGAAGCCGCTATCGACGCCAAAGTTGCGCTGCGAGAGATGCGTATAATGGCGTACCACCTCGATCTCGCTTACCTCGGGCAGGGGGGCCTCTTCCTTGCGCCGCATGTCCGCGGGCAGAAGCTCGTCCAGCGACTCCATGGGGATGTCGAACGCAGGCATATTCGCGGCGCGGCGTCCTGGTGCGCCCTTCTCAAAGATTAATGTCTCAACGCTCATGCCTGCACCTCCTTCAACACAGATACCAGGGTGTCGATCTCCTGCCGGGTACGGGTCTCCGTGACGCAGAAGAGCAGACAATCCTTCAACTCGGGATAGTGTTCTTCCAGGGCATAGCCGCCAATGATGTCGGCCTGGGCCAGCTTCTGCTGCAGTTTCGCAACCGGAATGGGGGACTTGACGACAAATTCATCATAAAATGGATTATGGAAGACAGGCTCAAAGCCGGGTACCGAGGTGATCTGGCGGAAGGCGTAATGCGCCTTGCGCAGGCATAGCTCGCCCAGTTCGCGGAAGCCCTGCTTGCCAATCGCGGCCATATAGA
Source organism: Ktedonobacter sp. SOSP1-85 (assembly GCF_016587415.1). GTDB lineage: Bacteria > Chloroflexota > Ktedonobacteria > Ktedonobacterales > Ktedonobacteraceae > Ktedonobacter. The sequence continues at coordinate 3,581,691 of NZ_BNJI01000001.1, forward strand.
TTGTCGCGCCAATCGCCAGCAGCGACTGATTGGTGCAGATATTTGAGGTAGCGCGCTCGCGGCGAATATGCTGCTCGCGTGTCTGCAGGGTAAGCACATAGCCGGTCTGCTTATGACCACCCTCTTCCACCGTCTGTCCAACCAGGCGACCAGGAAGCAGGCGCATAAACTTCTGCTTGGCGGCCATAAAGCCCAGGGCCGGTGCGCCATAGCTCATGGGATTACCAAAGCTCATCAGCTCACCCACGGCGATATCGGCGTTGTATTCTCCAGGAGTTGCCAGGATACCCAGCGAGGCCGGCTCGGTAATGGTCGTAATAAAGAGACCCTTGCCCTTGTGCGCGATGGCCTCGATTGCGTGTGCGTCCTCAACACAGCCAAAGAAGTTCGGCTGCTGAATGATGACCGCCGAAGTCGAGGGTGTCACTGCCGCGTCCAGCTCGTCAAGGGAGGTGACACCATCCTGAGTTGGAACCTCGTGTACCGTAAAGCCGCGCGCGAAGGCATAGGTCTGCAACACCCGGCGATACTGGGGATCAACACCGGTCGATATGACGACCTCGCCACGCCCACCGGGGCCAAGGGCCACGAAGACCGCCTCAATCATGGCTGTCGCGCCATCATAGAGCGAGGCGTTGGCGATGTCCATGCCGGTGATCTGGCAGACCATGGTCTGGAACTCGTACGTCGCCTGCAGGATGCCCTGGCTCACTTCCGGTTGGTAGGGCGTGTAGGACGTGACGAACTCCGAGCGGCGTTGCAGGTGCGGCACCACGCTGGGGATGGCCCGGTCATAGGTCCCGGCCCCCAGGAATGAAATGGTAGTGTCGAGGCTCTTATTGCGTGCCGCCATGCGTGTGACCACGCGTCGCAGGTCTGGCTCTGAGAGAGCTTGCGGCAGATCGAGCGGGCGATCCAGGCGCACATTTTCAGGAACGGGAGTCAGCAGATCCTCAATCGAAGAGAGGCCCATGCTTTCCAGCATGGCCTGCTGCTCTTCCGGTGTATTAGGCACATAACTCATGGAATTAAAACATCTCCCTGGAGATCCCAATGCAAAATCACTTGATATGTTTGCTTTTATCATGTTAAACTCTTGTTATCATAAGTTGGTTGTGGAAAGAGGCTGTTGATATCTCACCATATTACTTCGATCCATCGGAGGATACTGCAATATTATATCGCATTGACGAATGGAATAGCCAAAAAGGATAAGTGAGAGTAGCCCTTTTTAATGACCATAACGAGAAAGAAAAGGCCGCTGACAAGCGCAACGCGCTTGTCAGCGGCCTTTTCTTTCTCGTTATCTATCTACCTTCGAGGTATTGCAAATACTGCTCGGCAGTCATCAACTGGTCCAACTCCGCGGTATTGGCAAGCTTGATCTTCAGCATCCACCCCTCATCATAGGGGTTATCGTTGATCAGCTCTGGGCGCTCCTTCAACTCTTGGTTGGCGGAAACCACCTCGCCGCTGAGCGGTGCCACAAGTTCGGAGGTCGCCTTGACCGACTCGATATCGCCGAACTTCTCTTCGCTACCAAGCGTCTGGCCGCCATCCCAGGGCAGCTCGATATACACAATGTCACCCAGCTGATCCTGAGCATAGTCCGTAATACCAATTGTCGCCTGGTCCCCCTCTACAAGGACCCACTCATCGGTCTTCGTATATTTCAGGTTAGCAGGATGGTTAAGGCTAGCCATCGTCTATCTTCTCCTTCAATGTATCTCTGTTTGTTCTATTCCCCACATCACGGAAATTGTAGGGTCCATGCTTGCATGGACTAAAAGCCCACAACTAATTCTATTCCCCGCGCTTATAAAAGGGAAGAGCCACCACCTGCGCGGCGACGCGTTTCCCGCGAATCTCAATCTGCACGCGTGTCCCCGCGCTGGCGTGTGCTGGGTCCACAAAGCCCAGGCCAATGCTCTTCTGCACTGTGGGCCCATGCGAGCCGCTGGTAAGAACGCCAATGCGCTGCTCGCCATCATAGATAGCATAGCCGCTGCGTGGTACGCCACGCTCCAGCAGTTCAATCCCCACCAGGCGCTTCTTCAGTCCCTGCTCCTTCGCCTGCTGGAGGGCGCTGCGACCAATAAATTCCGCGCTCTTTTTTAGCTTGACAGTCCAGCCCAGACTGGCCTCAAGCGGATTGGTCTCATCGTCCAGCTCATGCCCATAGAGGCAGTAGGCCGCCTCCAGGCGCAGCGTGTCGCGCGCTCCCAGGCCCGCCGGAAGCAACCCCTGTGGCTTGCCCGCTTCAAGCAGGGTCTGCCATAGCCTGGCCACATCAACGGAGGGACAGTACAGCTCAAAGCCATCCTCGCCTGTGTAGCCGGTGCGTGAGATCAGACAACGAATGCCCGCGACCTGGCCCGGCGCGAAGTGATAATACTTGATCTCGTCCAGCTTGACGTCCGCCAGCGGTTGCAGAATACTCATCGCCAGTGGGCCTTGCAGGGCGATCAACGCAGTCGTATCCGACTGATTAGAGAGGGTGACGTTGGCAAACTTCTGCGCGTGACTCTCGATCCAGGCATAATCTTTATCGATATTAGCGGCGTTGACGACGAGCATATACTGCTCTTCCGCCAGGTGATAGATCAGCAAATCATCAATCGTCGTGCCATCTGGTCGGCAGAGTTGCGTATATAATGCCTGCCCAACTGCCAGGCGTGAGACATCATTGGGCACAAGATATTGCAGAAAGGCCAGGGCATCGCTTCCCTCGACCTTAAACTCACCCATGTGGCTCACATCAAAGAGACCCGCCTTCGTGCGAACGGCCTGGTGCTCCTCGATAATGCCGCTATACTGTACAGGCATATCCCAGCCACCGAACTCCACCAGGCGGGCACCCAGAGCCCGGTGCTGTTCATAAAGCGGGGTCCTTTTTAAACTAGGGACGGCGCTGTCTTGTGTGGTCATACAAAAACTCCCATGCGTGCGCTCTAGAGGATCGATTACTCTCGCTATCTAATAAAAATACCAGACGCGCAAAGCTTCCGCTGTCCACTATAGCAAAATTTCGCTATGGCGACAATAACACGCTATCTCAGCGGCCCGCGCGCAAACTTCTGCTGTGCTATGACCAGCAAGCCTTGCAGGAGCGCGATATTGGGGACGCGCGCCACCAGCAGCCAGGCCCATGGCCGCGCATACCCCTTCACCGTAATCGTAATCAGCCCCCAGCGCTCATCCACAGAGAGGGCACCGAAGAACTGCCAGGGCAAGAGATCCTGCCCATAGTAAATACCATCGTGACTTAGCAGGAGTGGACCAAAGGAGACCGGCCTCCCCTGTTGTAGTAGCGTCTGCGCCAGTGAATACTGGTAGCGCGTGGCCTCGTGATCAATCGTGTCACACAGCTTCGACCAGCGCAGATAATGCTGTGGAATGTTCAGCGAAACCCCTCGATATGAACGCACAACATACGAATGTTTCAGAATGCTTGATCCCTTGGTCGCCTCGGTATGGGTCACATAATCCAGGTTACTCCACGATGTCGCATGCGGATTATCATACGCGATATATGCCAGGCGGTTCGTATCAATCTCAAAATCTGGATCAGGCGTCTGCAGATCCACCTTATGCCAGATATACTCAATCTCATCCCAGCGCAGCGCCACCCACCCCTCGCGATTCGTCGCCACCAGCCCCTGCTCATAGACCTGCACCGTCTCATGCCGATAACGCAGAAACAACGCCAGGCAGAAGCCAAAAACGATCAGCAAAATCACCCCGAAGAATCCCGCTATCCCTACCGTCAACATATGAATTTTTAATAAACGTACAGCCTCTAATATTAGCCCTAGTGCAATCACACAAATAATCAGCGTCAACATTGTCTTCAACAGCATAACGTGGCGATACGTCGCACGCAGCACCCCAAGATATGGACCCCCATTCTGGCCAGCATCGCTATATCGGGATTGTTGAACCATAAATACACACCCTTTGCTATCTCGCTTGCTATTATCCCTTATATCGTAACATCTATTTACATCATTTAGAATGGAATCCGGCAGCAAAAATCGCGCAAATTTACCCCCAGCTACAAAAATACCAAAAATATCCTCTGGTACCATACCAAACGTAATTGCATACAGTTATCCGTCTTAATTAAGAGAGCACCTCGCCCATGGAGGTGCGGGGACATCGCCCCCGAATAAATTCTCCTGCTGCCGCATGCGGCCTCGGTCGGAAACTATGGGGGTGCGGGGGCATCGCCCCCGAATAAATTCTTCTGCCGCCGTATGTGGCCTCAGTCAGAAACTGCGGGGGAGTGCGGGGGCATCGCCCCCGAGTAAATTCTTCTGCTGCCGCATGCGGCCTCAGTCAGGAACTGCGGGGGAGTGCGGGGGCATCGCCCCCGAATAAATTCTCCTGCCGCCGCATGCAGCCTCGGTCGGAAACTATGGGGGTGCGGGGGCGAAGCCCCCGAGTGATTTTTTTCTGCCGCCGCAGGCGGCAACGTGGAAAGAAGGGAAAGGGAAACACATGCTCGAAATATTACCAAAAATCGCCAAAATACAAGCCTCATACGCCACAGCCCAACCACTGGCCCTCCCACTCAACCTCACCATCAGCGTCAGCTATCGCTGCAACTCGCGCTGCAAAACCTGTAACGTCTGGCAGCGTCCCAACGACGACTTCACGCTAGAAGAATACGAACGCACCTTCGCCTCAATTGGCCGCGCCGCCTACTGGTTCACCTTCAGCGGGGGCGAACCCACCCTGCGCCGGGACCTCCCCCAGATTATCGCCTCCGCTTACCGACACTGTCGACCTGGCATCATCAATATCCCCACCAATGGCATCCAGGACGCCATCATCCCTGCGCGCATCGAGCAGGTCCTGGAAGCCGCGCCCGGCTCAGAAGTCATTATTAATCTCTCCCTGGATGGCATTGGCGAGAAGCATGATCGCGTGCGTGGTGTCAAAGGCAACTTCGCCCGCGCCCTCAAGACCTATGCTGGCCTCAAGGCCCTCAAAGCGCGCTACAAAAACCTGACCGTGGGAGTACATACCGTCATCTCAAACTTTAATGTCGACGAATTTGAGCAGATCTATGCCTACGTGCGCGAGGAACTGCGCCCCGATTCCTTCATCAGTGAGATCGCCGAGGAGCGCGTGGAGCTGGACACAGTCGGTATGGGCATCACCCCTCCCCTACCCAAGTACCAGGCCGTTATTGAACGCTTGCAGCAGGGGATACGCCAATCCGAGGCCAGCGGCGTCTCACGTATCACCCAGGCCTTCCGGGATCGCTATTATGATCTCGTTAAACGCACCCTCGCCGAGCAGCGCCAGGTAATCCCCTGCCTCGCGGGCGTCGCCTCCGCCCAGATCGCTCCCAATGGTGACGTCTGGACCTGCTGTATCCGTGCCGAACCCATGGGCAACCTGCGCGAGCACGACTATAACTTCCAAAGCGTCTGGAGCACTCCCCGCGCCGCCGAACTGCGACGCAGCATCAAGGCTGGCGAGTGCTACTGCCCCCTCGCCAACGCGGCCTACACCAACATGCTCTGTCATATACCCACTGTCAGCCGCGTCGCGCTCACAGTCGCCCGCGAGAGCGCCCAATCGCTGATTACCCTGCGCCCCCGCGCTACCCAGGCTAAAACAGCCAGCCAACCATCATAAAGGAGCTACCTCACCATGTCCAATCCCATGTTCATCTGCCCTCAATGTGGCGAAAGCAATGAAGAGAGCGCCAAAAACTGCCGCGCCTGCCGTATCAACCTCTACTGGGCCGCGCAACACTACGCCGAACTGGCGCACATCAAACAAAGCCAGCAACAACCCTCACACCCCCCAACCGCCAGCTTCCTCCTCCAATCCAGCCAGCGCGCCGACCAGGGACCCGTCGCCACCTGGCTGGCGCGCACCATCCAACGCTTCGGCCTCCAAAACGCCGCCCCCCTAAATCCCCTCCCGACTAAACCACTGCTGTAGGGTCCATGCTTGCATGGACTCCTGGCTACCCATTGAACCACTGCGCCGCGAGCTGAATTCCCTTGCGCAGCCCCACCTGGGGCGCGTAGCCCAGCTCGCGGCGTGCCTTCTCAATACTATGCTTATTATCACTACCAAACATCAAAGCCCCCAACTCCGTGACCAGGGGCCGGGTCCGCGTCATACGCGCCACCAACTTCTCCGCGCAGATCGCCCCCAGGCGGATCGGCTGGTAAGGCAGGTGCAGCCTGGGGCGCTCTCCCCCCACGGCGTCCGCGATCTCACTAAACATCTCAAGCTGTGTCAGCGGCTGATCATTCGTAATGTTGTAGACGTTCCCTGGCGCCTGGGGATGATATCCCGCCAGAAGATAACCCTGTACGATATCGTCAACGTAACAAAAGGGGAGATGATTATCGCCGCGCCCCAGAATCACGCCGCGCCCCCGCCTCAACTTCTCCGCCATGCGCGCGAAATGCAGCCTATCGCCCGGCCCAAAGAATGTTCCCGGCCGAATAATCACTGTCTCCATCGGGCTTGTGAGCATCAGGCGGCGCACCAGCCTATCCCCCTCTGCCTTGCTCAAGCTATAGGAATCGTTATCGGGCCGTAGTGGCTCATCCTCCGTCAGAAATCGCCCATATCCCAGCCCATACACAGTATGCGAACTGGTATGCACAAACCGCCTCACTCCTGCCTCCATAGCTACCTTGTAGAGATTCCGTGTCCCCTCAACATTCACGCGGCGGTACTCCGCCAGGGGACGCCAGACCCCCATCATCCCCGCCAGGTGAAAGACCAACTCGCTCCCTCGCACAGCCTCCACCAGCGCACCAGCCTCCGTAATATCCCCACGCACCACCTCGACTCCCAGCTCCTCCAATGAACGCGCATCCTCAGCCGGAAGTACCAGTGCCCGCACCCACTCATCCCTCTCCCGCAACGCCTTCACCAGGTGTCCCCCCAGCAACCCCGTCGCCCCCGTCACCAACACACGCATAATATTCCTCCTCACTTCCATCACATATCTAAAAATCGGGTAAGTAGGTGTGATGCAGGTTGACAGCCTTAGGCTGCCAACCTGCATCACACCTACTTACTCCTGCGAGCGCCGCAGGCGCGAGAAGTCACGCCAAAAAACAGCACATGGCGCTACTAGATTGAGCATTGTACAATAGAAAAGAAGATTTACTCGTTCCCATTACGCAACGAGCAAATATCACACACCCATACCGAAACTTCTAAAAGTACTAGTATTTCGATGTGTCACAGGTCAAGAAGACTTCTGCGTGTAATCTATAGTTCTTCTTACTTGTATGTTCACTCGGCGTACAGTAAAATTTTTACTGACCTTATCACATTGACCTATCAATCTAGAAATGTTTTCAGAGGGAAGACACATGCAGAAACCAAAAGTTACTGATACCAAGAAAGCCCTGCAAGGCCAGGCGCCCGCAGACAATACCGCTCTCTCCGGCGAAGTGAAGGTTGTTTTTCCGGAATGGCCCTCCTCCCGGCCCGGTCCACGCACTACTCCTCCTCCTACCGGCATGAAGCCCATCAATGCCATTCGTCGCGAGCAGGTGACCGAGGTTGAGTACAACCAGGAGACCGGCGTCTCCGAAATCCGTGGCACCGAGGAGAAAACCTCGCCCTTCATCCACAAAAAGCCCAAACAACGCCTCTAAAATATTCTATTATCGAGGGTAAAAGATATCGGGGAGCCAGCGTATGCTGGCTCCCCGATATCTTTTACCCTCGATAATAACTACTCTATCCTTAAATTACCTGCATATCGGTATCTATTTTTACAAGGGGCGGTGTATAGTATTTTTAGGCAGAGTATTCCGCCCTTAACGGGCCAAAACTGGGCAGTGCGAACCCATACGGTGTTAGGAGAGGAGTACAAGCCATTGCAGGGGTCTGCAAGTTGCCGAAATGGAAGTGCTTATCCGAAAACTTGAGCGCGCCGCGCCCCCGAATGGAGGTTAGCGCTAGCCGCGAGAGCGGCGTTAGTTTTCGCATAATGAGGAACTGGATATAGTGCGAACGCAGCGAAAAAGCTGGAGCGAAATCCAGCCATCACATATACTACAGCGTGTACTCAAGACCGGTGCCCTGGCGCTACTAGGCGTACTCTCGATTGGTGTTGCCCTGGGACTCTCCATGCAGAATGTCCAGGTCGCAGCCGCCGAGGCGTCTCAGTGTGCCAGCGTGGAGAGCGCAAGCCAGCAGCACCTGTCAGATCAACACGCCCAATCTTCTCAACACTCCTCCCGCAATCAACTTGTATGCCATAACAATGGAAAAACAGCGCCATACCAGAACGGGTTTCTCAAGGCTGCCGATGCGGAGGAGGGCGTGGACAACGCCGGGAAGGGAGAGAATGCGCAGCCTTATTTACAATCCCTATCATTGCAACACAACAGGGGAGGAGGGCCACAACAGCCCTCATTTATCAGCCAGTTCCCCTGGTTTGACTCGGATGATGAGATAGACTACAACAGCTTCCCCTTTGGAACCTGTACCTGGTATGCCAATAAACGTTTCCATGACCTCTACGGATACTATGTCCCATGGAGCCACGGTGGCGCCATGGCCTGGCAATGGGCCGACCGCGCGGCCGAATCAGGCTGGAACGTCTCCTCAGCTCCCACTGAGGGAGCCATTATCGTGCTCCAGGGTGGCGTGCAAGGTTCAGGCGGAGCAGGCCACGTCGGAGTCGTAGAGCAGGTTCTAGACGATGGATCAGTGATCGCCAGCTCCATGAACTGGCAACCTAATCCACGCGCCGTCTCTTACCAGCATTACTACCCCGGCCGGGGTGTATCTTTTGTCAGCCCCCAATAAAAAACTATATATAGCCAAACTATAAATGGCCAAACTACCTTTCTTATGCTTGCCCGCGCGAGAGAGGTAGCCCCTATAAATGGCTGTCGTATCGAGACCCCCATGCACCTTCTTTTTTGCAGGAAAGAGGCAGACTGTACCCGGCTTCGCCAGGCACAATCTGCCTCTCCCTCTTCCCTTAAATACCCCACAAAACCTATTGAACGATGATTGACGAGTATGGTATCATTGAAGGCGATGGGCCTGTAGCTCAGTGGATAGAGCAAGCGTTTCCTAAACGCTGTGTCGGAGGTTCGAGTCCTCTCAGGCCCACTTTTCCACAATTCATCCACATCTTTTCCACACATGCCCCTTTCTGAAGAAATCGCGTCTACATAGTATAATATCCACATCTAACAAAAGCCCTTACAGCGCAAAGGATATTTTCATGAGTGATGGGTCCGCCCAGGATATGGTCTTTCCTTCCTCCCTTCGTATCGAGGATCAGGAGTTCCGCCTCGAAGATCGCACTGCCACCGACGTTATCTACCATACCACCAGCCTGGCGAAGATCGCCGGTCACTACATCGGCCTCCTGCTGGTCTTCTCCTTCAACGAGGGCTGGCATGTCGGCCTCCTCCTCGAAAAAGACCCTCTCGCCTTCTTCGATGGCATCTTTGCCAGCGCCGAGGATGCCGTAGACATGGCCACAACCTTCATGACCCATCCCGCCAACATCCAGAATATCGTCAAGATGAGCCACCGCGTCAAAGACCCCCAGGTCCTCATGATCGAGTGCCTCTCGCCTGACACATCGGATTAAATTCTTCAGCGTTTTTTCAGCAAAAACCTCCTGATATTTCAATCCAGCTTGCTATGCTTGCTCTCGAAGGCAAGACCACACCTGTTCTCTTGTCTGTAAACCTATCAAGGAGGAAATACTATCCTATGTCACACGAGCAAAACCCTGAGGTCGAGAACAGTACGTCTCTCGACAAGATTAGTCCGCGCCCACCTCGCTTTAGGCCAGTTCATCTCTACGCCCTGGTGAGCACATGCCTGATGCTCGCGGCCTTCGTCGCAGGCGGCATCTTTATGCACACGGCTCAGGCCTCTACCAATGCTTCTCTTCTAGCTAACACGAACCTGGTTGATCTCTCCAAGTGCAATCCGGGGAAGCAGCCCGATCCCAATACCGTACATGTGCTCGGTACGATTACCGCCATCAACGGCTCCTCGCTTACCCTGCGCCGCTATGACAATGGGGCGACTGTCTCGGTCACCACAACCTCTTCTACAGGGTATGGGAGCAAGCTGGCGGGCAAGGCCATCTCATCTCAAGATTTGAAGGTTGGTGACTTTATCCAGGCCGATGCCGTATATAGTGCTGATAAGGCTCTGACCGCCCAATCTATCACGGTTGTGTCGCCACCCTCCTCCAGCGAGAAAAAGCCCTCTTCCGAGAGCGATAAGCAGAAGCTCGAAGGTTCGGCCAAAACTAACCAGATCGGCATCGTGGGACGCATTACCGCGATCCATGGGGCAACGCTTACGGTAAGCGGTTATAAGAATAGCAAGACCTATACCGTCAATACTAGTACCAGCACCGAGTTCGCGAGCAAAATCGCAGGCCACTCGATCTCCCTGAGCAAATTGAAGGTTGGCGATTTTATCATGGCAGATGGTACGCTAGCTAGCAATGGTTCACTGGATGCTCGCGAGGTGGTTGTCGGACCACTCCCCTCGGACGTTCCAGCCTGCAAGTAGCCCAGCAAGTAATAACGCCGTTTTCTAGGACAATGACGCTACCAAGGCGCGCGCCTACTTCTAGTACCTGATATGTAGAAGCGTGCTTTAGCAGCGTCGTGCACCTACCAAGGCACGTATCTACATATGGTCATCATATGTAGACGCGTGCTTTAGCAGCGTTTACATATCAAACAAAATGAGGTCATATGGTATCTTCTCCCGAAGCACAAGAGCACAGGCCCACCATCTTGCTCGTCGATGACGAGCGGCAGATTATTGAGTTTTTGCGCATGGGCTTCGAGTATGAGGGCTTTACTGTGCATGTAGCCATGACTGGCCACGAGGCCCTGCAAGCCGTGGAAAGGCACAAGCCAGATATTGTGATCCTCGACCTTATGCTCCCCGGCCTGGATGGTATGGCCGTTGCGCAACAACTTCACGGCATCTACGATACCGCCATTATCATGCTGACGGCCCGCGAGGAGGTGGAGGATCGCGTGGCTGGCCTTGAGCTAGGGGCCGACGATTATGTGACCAAGCCCTTTGCCTTCAAAGAACTCCTGGCTCGTGTACGCGCAGTCCTTCGACGACGCGGCTTGCAGCTTGGCAATGTGCTGGTCTTTCAGGATATCACGCTTAACCGCACCACCCGTGTCGTACGCCGTGGTACACGCGAAATAGAGCTGACTCCGCGCGAGTTTGAGCTTCTTGAGCTATTTCTCTCTCATCCCCGCCAGGTGCTGACGCGCAACGCCATCCTGGCGCGTATCTGGGGCTACAACTATGTCGGTGATGATAACGTCATTGAGGTCTATGTTAAACACCTGCGGGAGAAACTTCAGGATCTCCCTCCCCAACTACTGCAAACCGTGCGTGGCGTTGGCTATGTCCTGCGCGAAGTGAAAAGCTGAGGTGATCCTATGCGCCGCTTCTCCGGGCTCTCTCTCTGGCTCAATCGCCTTCCCCTGCGCTGGCGTGTGGCTCTCGTCTCCTTTGGTCTGCTGGCGCTAATCTTGATTACGATGGGTATTGTGGTTTCAAGCGTCGAGGAACAGGTGCTCCTCTCCAACCAGCTCAGCACGCTTAACACTCAGGCGAGCATTCTGATCCAAACTTCAGGTGACCAGTCTAATACCCTTGCTAATTTTCAGCCTCTCTCGAAGGGTATGGCGGGCAAAATCGCTGGGAGCGCGCAAAACTTTGTTGATAAAAGCACCCTCGTGACGCTTCTCTCGCCCGATGGTCATCTGCTGGCTCAGAGCGACGGGAGAACGAATTCCACATATCTCTTTAGCTCCGAGCAGGAGCAACAATTACTACAGCAGTTGCACAAACAGGGCCATGCCGACATGATTGCGACCGCTCCCAACGGACAGCGCGAACTGGTGGTGCGTTATAGCATTTTGGCGATGGATAAGCAAAGCATGACTTATGCCGGGGGTATCCTGCAACTTCAAAGCTCAACCACTGTCATCGATAGCGCCGTCTCTTCTACACGCCTGCTCCTCTTTATCGCCATTGCTATCGGCCTCCTTGTGGCCGCTCTCCTGACATTACCCCTGATTCGCCAGGCTCTGCGCCCCCTGACCGAAATCGAGCGCGCCAGTATGCGTATCGCCAGTGGCGATCTCACTCAGCGCCTCTCCGAACCCCCAACCCAGGACGAGCTTGGCCGCCTGGCCACGGCCTTCAACAGTATGGTCATCCGCCTGGAGCACATGTTTGCGCGCCAGAAACAATTTGTGGCCGATGTCTCCCATGAGCTACGTACCCCCCTAACGGGCCTGGGAGGAAGCCTGGAGATGCTGCTGTTGGAAGCCGACAATGGTGACGCGGCGGCTAAACGCCGCCTGGTTCTTGGCATGTACAACGAGGTCGAGCGTATGCAACGCCTGGTCTCTGACCTGCTCGTGCTCTCTCGCCTGGACGAAGGCCAGGTGAAACTCAGAAAGACCCACATCGATCTCTGCCAACTCCTGACCAATGTAAAAGAACAGGCCGATATTCTAGCTCAAGGTCAGCATATTACTCTTGATCTGCCCAAACAACCCCTCTCCATTGAAGGCGATAGCGACCAGTTGCGTCGCGTCTTCCTCAACCTTGTTGAGAATGCCATCAAGTTTACCCCTCCTGGTGGAGATATCACTCTGCGCGCCCTGAGTAAACAATGCGAGGATCTCTCTCTGGCCTGCGTAGAAATCACCGATACCGGCCTTGGCATTCCCACCTCAGCTCTCCCCCACATCTTTGATCGCTTCTATCGCGTCGATCAAGCCCGCACACGCACCACCGCCCAGAGTGGTAGCGGCCTGGGCCTCTCCATCGCCCAGGGCCTGGTCCGTGCCCACGGCGGTACCATCACCCTCACCAGCACCCCCAACCAGGGCACCACCTTAACCCTCCAATTTCCCACGAATCAGCGGGTAGGAAACCAGGTGATGCCGTGAAACACGTTGACGCCATGTCTTGAAATTGTATGTACCAACTACTCCACAGCCACGTCAGCCTTGGCTCGCCTCTCTCTGGCAATCTTGCGCCCCGCCAGGATAATCCACGTCGGAATCAAAACCAGCGAGGGCAGCAACCCGATAAAATGCGTTGGATCAAACGGCGCGACGAAAGAGTAGCCACCCAGGACCGCGGCCAGGAGCAGCCCCACAACACGCATCGCCCCCTTCTGTCTCCACGAGGCCGTGGCGAACCAGACCGCCGCCGAAATGTGCCCGCCATACTTCAACGCGATATACGTCGCATGTGGCACACCATTCAACTGCATGATCTCAGTTGCCATGTCAATCGCGATCCAGCTATAGCCCGCTGCCTTCCCCCATCTCGGACCCGGCAGCGCATCCACAACCGGCAGCAACGTCATATGCGTCGCGATCCCCAACACACAAAATACCTCACTTAACAACGGCGCCCCACTCGGACTCGCATCCCGCAATGCCGGAACAAAAAAAGCCAGCAAACGCACGATCCAGAGTCCCGCCGAAATATATGCCACCCGCCCCACTACCCGCCTCGTCTTATCCGCAACAACCTCAGACTGCTCAACATAAGTACTCATCATGCCATCCTTGCTATAAAAAGAAATATATACATCGATAACAGTATAACGCATGAAAAGCTGCCTGCCAAGCTGAAAAATTTCAATAACATGTGTGAACTCCTCCGTCCCATAATATGTAGACGCGTACTTTAGTAGCGTCGCCCCCCTCTTCAGCATTGTGACCCGTCCCATAATATGTAGACGCGTACTTTAGTAGCGTCGCCCCCCACGCAGCCCCCTACCCTGAAACTTTTCTGTTTTTCCGATAGTAATAAGATAGAACAGAACAATATCCCATGCGTGGCGAGGGGTACGCTATCATCTTCCCGCCTTCGCCCAAAGAGCAAAGGAAAAGCACGTATGGCCACGAAAAATCCAGAGGAACAAACTCCCCCATCTCAAGTCGATGACATCCAGCCCGGTATGTCAGTCGCGGCCACCGAGGGCGATCTGGGCGAAGAGGATGTTAGCAAACCGAAGGTTGAGCAAGTCGTACGCGATAGCCAGGGCCGCGTCCAAAAACTCCTCGTGCGTAAGGGTACCGTTTTCCATAAGCAATTAGAGATTCCCGCCGACCGCGTTCAACAGGTCGATGCACCAGACTCCCCTCACGATAGCCATAATCCTGGCACGGTGACACTCGACATTGATAAGAACGAATCTAAACGTCTAACTGCTCAGGGCCGCGAGCAGATCGAGACCGAGGCCGAGCACCAGCAAGAGAACGACCTGTTCGACGAGCTTGAAGAGCATATCCCTACCGCTGAAGGCCTGCGCCAGATGGAGGCACATCCCGGTATCGACGCTGAAGCGGCCCGAGATGTGGAGGAGCAAACTTCTCAGAAGGGTGGTAAAGCCAGCCTGTTACGCATGCTTGGCCCCGGCTTCCTGAGCGGCATGGCCGGTAATGATGCCTCAGCCGTTGGCGCCTACTCGCTTGATGGCGCCCAGGTTGGACTCGCGCACCTCTGGCTAATGCTGCTGGCGACGCCCCTCTACCAGGCGGTCCAGTATAGCTGTTCTCAAATCGGCCGCGCCACTGGCCAGGGCCTGGGCGAGGTACTGCGAACTCACTATGGTCGCCGCGTGGCTATCCTGGCCTCGCTGGTGCTGATTAGCGCTAATGTGGCGCTGATTACTGCTGACCTGGTCGCGGTCAGTAGCGGCTTTGAACTCCTCACGGGTTTACGCATCAATTGGATCTGGTTTGTCATTCCCGTGGCCCTTATCCTCTGGTACCTGTCCGTCTATAGCAACTTTGAGTCCATCAAGAAGGTCTTTCTTGTGATGAGCCTGGCCTTTGTGGTCTACCTCGTGACCTCCGTCCTCTCAAAGCCGGTCTGGAGCGCGGTCCTTTTTAATACCTTTGTGCCCCACGTTGGACTCTCCTTCGATAGCATCAGTAGCGCCGTGGCCCTACTAGGTGCCACCATCTCGCCCTATACGATCTATTGGCAGATGCAGGGCGAGAAAGAGGAGAAACGCCTGGGCAAGACGAAGCGTCAGCAATCACGCTACGCGGCCCTCGATATCGCCCTGGGAGCCGTGAGTGGTAACCTGGTCGCCTACTGTATTATTCTGACTGCCGCGACTACCCTCTTTACTCACCACAAGACGATTCAAACCGCTTCAGATGCGGCAGTCGCGCTCACTCCCATCCTCGGACCCTACGCCACCTACCTCTTCGCGATTGGCTTCATTGGCGCGGGCCTGGTCGCGATTCCCGTCCTGCTCGCCAGTACATCCTATGCCGTGGCAGGCACCTTCGGCTGGCCCGTGGGCCTCTCCAAGAAGCCCTGGCAGCGCGAAGGTTTCTACCTCATCCTTACCTGCGCGCTAGTGGTAAGCCTGGTCCTGGCCCTCTGCCACTTCGATCCCATCACCCTACTCTTCTGGGCCAATATCCTCAATGGCGTCTTAACCCCCATCCTGGTCATCTACCTGCTCATCATCGGCAATAGCCGCAAGGTAATGAAGCAGCAGCGCCTGAACTGGCTGACCAATACCGGCCTCATTATTACAACCCTGGTCCTCACCACAGCCGCCCTCCTCCTCTTCTACGGCCTCCTGACCGGCCAGGGCCATTAAAAAGTGGATAATAAAAACACAGTGGTGCCCTCGCATGCGAGGGCACCACTGTGTTTTTATTATCCACTTTTACTTCTTTTTAAGCGTCTGGTTGATCTGCTTCAGATCGCTGGTGGCCTTTTGCAGGTCGCTCTGGATGGTCTTCTCATCGCTTTTCAGTGTGTTGAGCTGCCCCTCATAGACGCTGCGATTAGTATTGAAGTTGGCCGGGGTCATGTTAGGGAGGATAGCCTTCGCCCCATCAATCAGAGGCGTGACGGCCGCCAACTGCGCCTTGTAGTCATTGTACAGGCTGTTCAACTGATCCTTCTTATCTGCGGGCGCTTTATCGATGCGGGCCTCAATCTTCGTTTTCATATCCGTGAGCTTATCATCGAGGGTCTTCTCGACGTCAAGGTGCAGCCTATGCTCATCGCGTGGTAGCACAACGGCATAGATGCGGAACTGCTCATAAATGTTCTTCACATCCTGGCGCGCGGCCTGGGCATCGCTCTCGGCGTCCAGCTTGCTCTTCAGCGTATTGAGGCCATTCTTATTGGTGCTCACATCATTTTTCAGGGCCTCGGCCTCGTCTTCGCCGATATGCTTCTTCTGCTGCAAGGTCTGCACCTTGGTGTCCAGGGCGCTGAGATCAGTCAGGCGCTCAGTGATACGCTGATCTCCAAAGGTAATCACACACTTTACATCCTTGACCCCACACTTCTGGGCATCAACATTCGTCGTGGCCGCGAAAGCCTGTGCCGGCAATGCCATACTCAACGAGAGCACCCCCAAACCAACCGCGAAACCAACACGACCCGAAAACCGGCGTACAAACTGCATTGGGCTGATCATATCTTTAAACCGAATCCTTTCTCAAAAAACTCTTCTTCAGAGTGAATATAGGCTATGAACTTGGCCAACATACCGGTAGGGACCCGCTTTAGCGCGTCCAAAGACCAACATACCGGTAGGGACCCGCTTTAGCGCGTCCAAAGGCGATTAATCGCCTGTAGGCGCAGCCTCAAAACTTTTCGAATGGACGCACTGGCTTCAACAGTAGCCGCGTACGCCAGTAGCGGGCTTAGGGAATAAACCCATTATCGCTGCCATGGGAACCACCATTGTTATCTGGAGACGTATCATTCGCCGATTGCATCAGGTTCTGAATCTGCTGATCATCGCTGCCATTATCGCTCGTCGTAGACTGATCAGACGTCGACTGACTGGACGTCGTCTGTGTGCTGCTCGTCGTCGTACCTGTGCTCGTACCCCTAGCATTACCTCCACACGCCACCAGCGTGCATGAGAGAATCAGCAACGCGCTCAAGACGAGAAGAAGGCTCAAGCGCCGTGCCTGCTTTTTCCAATTCATCAGCCAGCTCCTTCATTTCCAAAAATTCTATCTATTCTCTTTTCGCAGAGCATAAACATATGCGTGGAATAAGCTTGTCGCCCGGGAACTTATTTCTCTGCCTACTTGTTTTCCCACCGACACTCTCGATTATAAAGCTGAGATTTCAAGAAAACATCAAGACGCAGTTAATCTTTACTCTGCAAATACTCTCGAATAAGTCATCCCCCCGCCAAAGCATCGTTCTTGCCATTTCCAAATGGTTCTGCTAGACTTTTTCCTAATATTGCAAGAGGAAGCAGGTTTTTTCATGAGTACAGGCACACAGACGGCGTCTTCAGGCGAACTGATTCAGCAGGGGAAGGGACAGGCAGGACCCAGGCGCCTCCTGGCATTTCTTATCAGACCTTCGCTGGTTACAGCGTTGCTCTATCTAGTCTTCATCGTGGCATTTAGCATATATAGGCAGTATGACGCCTTGCATTATGTGCACATCGGTACAGTCTTTTCGCAGCATGTAGCTCATGGAAGCGCCGGCTACGATGGCCAGTTTTTCTATTATATGGTGACTGACCCCCAGCACGCGCCCGCGCATATTGATGATCCCTCATATCGCTATCAACGCATTATCTATCCCCTCTTGACGGCGCTACTTAGCCTGGGACAGAAAGCCCTGGTCCCATATGCCATGCTGCTCATCAACTTTATCTCAATTGTGGGCAGCGTAGAGATCGCGGCCTATCTGCTCAAGCGACGCCAGCTTTCGCCCTGGTATAGCCTGGCCCTGGGCCTCTACTTCGGCCAGACCACCGCCTTTATCTTCGACACAACCGAACCCCTGACCTATTTTTTGATCTGCCTGGGCCTGCTCTCGTTAGAATGGAAACGTACCCGTACAGCCGCCCTTTGCATGAGCCTGGCCGTCCTCGCACGCGAAACCGCCGTCCTCTTCCCCCTGGGCTATATCGCGCTCCTCTTCTGGCGCCGCCGCTGGTGGGAAAGCATCCGCTTCGCCCTCATCTCGCTCCTCCCCACCGTACTCTGGTATGGCTTGATCGTCGTCATCTTCGGGCGCACCGGTCTGGGCTATGCTCCCCCCTTCGAGCGCATCCCCTTTCGCGGGCTATTTGTCTTCTACCAGGACCATAACCGCTTCCCCCCACTCATCATCCTGATGCTTATCCCCACCGTGCTCAGCATCATCGCCTTCGCCCGCGCCGCCCTCCTGCGCCGCTGGGGCAACTGTACCTGGCACACCTGGCTCATCTGGGGCCTGAACCTGGCCCTGACCATCTTCATGTCCATCGCTTCATATGAGGAACTGGTCTCCGCCGGCCGCCTCTCAACCGGCCTCGTCCTGGCCATGCTCCTCTACGGCTGGCAGGCCCGTGACCGCTTCACCCTCTGGGTCTCCCAAATCTACACCATCACCTTCGTCCTCTACATCGCCGGACTCTTCATCCTCCACTTCCCCAGCTAAAACAACGTACATGGGTGTATGGGGTGACGTATGTGACACGTCACCCCATACACCCATGTACCGCAACCCCGTCCCCATGATATGTAGACGCGTACTTTAGTAGCGTCGTCCCCCCGCAGCGTCGTCTCCCTGGTACAGATTGACCAACCATAAGTACATACACTACAATAGTAAAAGAGAAGTCGAGCGTCAGACATTAAGGCGTCACTTCTGTGCTCTTATTATCAGGAGGACCGATGAGCATACGTAAAGCCGTACTGCCGGTAGCTGGTCTAGGCACTCGTGTTCTGCCAGCAAGTAAAGTTATCCCCAAAGAGATGTTACCCCTCGTCGATCGACCGACGTTACAATACATCGTAGAAGAGGCTGTGGCCGCTGGAATTGAAGAGATTATTTTTGTCACCAGCTCCAGCAAGCGCAGCATTGAAGACCATTTTGACTCCTTCCCCGACCTGGAGCGCACCCTGGAGCGCAAAGGCAAGCTCAAAGAGCTAGAGGAGCTGCGCCGCGTACAGACCCTGGCCTCATTCGCCGCCGTCCGCCAGCCGGAGGCCCACGGCCTGGGGCATGCTGTCCTCTGCGCCAAACACCTCGTGGGCAACGAACCCTTCGTCGTCATGCTCGGCGATGACCTGGTCGCCCCCGAAACACCCTGCCTGCCTCGCATGATTGAACTCTTCGAGCGCACCCAGAGCAGCGTCATCTCCCTCTTCGAGGTCCCCAAAGAAGAGATCTCATCCTTTGGCATCGTCGCTGGCGAGGCCGTCAAAGGCGAAAACGACTTCATCAAAATCTCCCACATGGTCGAGAAGCCCGACCCCGAAGAGGCCCCCTCCAACCTGGCCGTTGCCGGTCGCTATGTCCTCTCGCCCGACATCTTCGAACTTCTAGAGCAGACCCAGCCCGGCAAAGGCGGCGAGATTCAGCTCACCGACGCCCTCCAGCGCCAGGCCGAATCCGGCCGCTGCTACGGCCTCCGCTTCGACGGCGAGCGCTTCGACACCGGCACCCCGCTTGGCCTGCTCAAGACCTCCATCGCCTACGCCCTCAAACGTCCCGAGCTAGCCCCCGCCCTCCGCGAATACATGCACTCCGTCCTCCAGGACCAGAAACTCAACGAGCGCTAATCCTTTTTTGCGCACGGGGAAAGGGGATGTGGGTGAGCGTCATTCTTTTGCGGTATCGCTCCCATAACCGCCACGGCTATGGATGGCCCGGCGCACCAAACCATCGTATGGGGCGCCGGGGGTAAGGTGGTTGGTTAGTTTTTTTCGGGGGTGAGGAGGGTGGTGCGTTTGTCGCGGAGATATTGGGCGATCTGGGCGGGTTCCTCTTTGCGGAGAGCCTGGGCTTTGATGTCGGCGAGGACGTTGCTCCATTGCTCTTTGGCGGTGAGGAAGCGGTTGTCGCGGGCGAGGAGTTCCTCGAAGATATGGCGTTCGAGTTCGTGCCAGAGGGAGCGGTCGCGTCCATCGAGGTCGCCTTCGTCGGGTTCGTAGTCCTGGTCGCTGGTATGGTTGTCGATGCGAGCATGGAGGGGGTTGAAGTACTGACGAAGCATTTCTTCCATGCGCGATATGTCGAGGGAGCCGGCGTCGAAGGCGAGGGTGCCCGAGAGGGTGACCTGGACGACGGGAGGCTTCTCGGTTTGGGCGTAGGTGGGGCCTTTGTCCTGGCAGTAGGATTCGAGGCGCAGATAGATGTCTTCGGGCTCGTTGAGGCCGTCGACGCGGATCTCGTGGCGCACGAAGGGGCGGCGGGTGCTCTTGAGGCGCTCGGCGTGATGGATGCGCTCTTTCTTCTCCAGGTTGATGATGCGTCCGGGTTCGTCGGTGTCGATCTCGACGTAGTAGTAGCCACGATCCTCCCACTGGACCTCTTCGGCGCTACAGGTCTCGGTGGAGCCGGGATTGTAGATCCAGCCGTCGAATTCGTAGGGTTTGTGGACGTGACCGAGGGCGAGATAGTCGACCTGGCCGCTGAGGGCCTGGAACTGGGCCATGGTAGGAAGGCCCTGGATGCGTGCGACCATGCCATCGATGCCGGTATGCATCATAAGCAGGCGGTAGGCGACGCCGGAGGCGTCTTCGTCGGCGCGAGCATCCTGGAGGGCGTGCGACATGCCTTCGAGGGCACGGGACGTTGAGGAGCCGAGCCAGTGGATGCCATAGACGCGCAGATTGCCATCGAGAAGGTCAACATAGGCGCCGAGCATGTTTTGCTGGTCCCAGGGTTCGAGCTGGGGCATGCCGTCGACCATGCGCGGCTGGAGCAGGACGAGATAGCCCTGGTAGCAGAGGAATTGCAGCCAGGAGGTACCTTCGCGGTAGTAGCTGCGGTCGTGGTTGCCTTCGATGGCGATGACGGGGATGTTGGCGTCCTTGAGCTTCTTGAGACCTTCGATGGCATGGATGAGGGTCAGGGCGTCGATGGCGCGTTTATTGAAGAGGTCGCCAGCGATGACCATGAAGTCGACGCGGCGCTCTATGGCTTCGTCGACGAGTTCCCAGAAGGCCCATGTGAAGTCGTTGAAGCGTTCGCGGACGCCGTATTGTTCATAGCCCAGGTGGGTGTCCGCGCAGTGTATGAAGGATGCGCGCATAAGGGTTATGCCTTTCTTTTTTTGTATATTCTTAAATTGGGAAAGAAAAAATTTTTGTTGGGACACCCCACGCCCCGGCAGGAGGGGAACCCTCCTGCACCCTCCCTTTTTGTGTTACATAGTGGCGGGGCCGGTCATGAAGGCGCGAACGGCGGCGGCGACGAGGATCAGGGCGGCGAGGCCATAGATCAGGGCGTCGCGGCGTGGGTTCTTGCCACTGGATGCGTAGGTGGTAGCGACGGGTATGGCGAAGATGACGATGGCTCCATAGACGTAGTGGAGGTAGTAGAGGTTGGAGCCGCCGCCGGGTTTGAGGCCCGAGGCCACCATGATGAGGCCGAGTAGGCCCTGTAGGGCGGCGAGGCCAACGGCGATGTACATGCCAATCGCCAGGGGCCGGGTAACGCCCCCCCTCTCTTTGCGGAAATATTGCACGAAGCTCCAGATCATGACGATGGCGCCTGAGAGAAAGATCAGGTATGGGTTGTACTGATGAAGGGTTAATACAAGTCCAGTCAAGGTTGATACTCCTCAAGGAATCTATTCTTTGCGTACCTGGCATAACCGGTAAGGGTTGTGGATGCTGTGTTGTAATATAGCGCGAGTAGGGAGGAAAAACAAGTTGGGGGTAAGGTATGGCGGTATGCCTCCACATTACAGCCCGCCTCTCACCACTCGCCTCGCCCTCCAACTTACGTACATACCACAAAAAAACAGGATTGGCAGGCGATTCATGACTCTGCTGGCAAATTTTAGGAGGTTGTCCGAACAGACATCTGCGAAAGGCACGAAAGACAAGAAATGTCGGCTAGTCGACTTGCCGGCTTGTCGGCTTGCTGGCTTGCTGGCTTGTCGGCTATCGGTAGGGACCAGCTTTAGCGCGTCCGAACGCCATTTATGGCAGTGCGGCGTAAGCCTAAATTTTCCAGCTAGACAAGCAAGAGATTACTCATCGTGCTTCTCCGGGACACTTTTGGCTAGCGCCACAATGCGATGAATCGCCTTCGGACGCGCTAAAGCTGGTCCCATTGGCGTCAAGTGAAGGCCAGCATCGCGCTTGCATCACTTCCTTACTTATCTTGACGCTAATCACTGGATCTTTACCAGCATCATTTTGACGGCCTTGAGAGTTGATCTGGAAGGGAAGAAAGAGGTACTGGCTCTGCGTGCCTGCGCAGAGGAAAGCGGAGGGCGAAAATCACCTCTGGATCGGAGAAGTTTCATCAAGAGCTCTTCCCGCTGTGAACGGTGAGATCTCTTGGTAGATGGGCTGCGGCTTGATAGGCGGCGTCGATGTGGCCCTTGTCCTCTGCCAGGATGATATCAAGCAACTGGACGGCCTCGGCCCTGCTTTCTTCTCCCCAATCATCCCTGAAACACACGTTGTGGGTACACTCGATCAGATCTTGTACGACCCGTTCCCAGAGGAAGTAGGTGAGGGCCACCCAATCAATCTCCGCCTGCCCATAGCCCTGAAAAAACGCCTCAGCGTGTGGTGGCCTGACAAAGATGAAATCGCGCTCTTTGGGGGCCAGCATCACCTCATCCCAATCGACCACAAACACCTGGCCCGCTCGATTCCGGATCAGATTCCTTGCATGCAGGTCGGCGTGACAGATGACGCAAGGCAATGGTCGCGACTGGAGCACCGCTGCCAGCTTTTCCAGGGAGGTCACCACCGTGTGAATCGTGGACTGATGCGCCACCCAGGAGGAGCGAAGTGCACGCTGTGAGGCACCTCCGTCTTGAGCATAGGTGTGTTGGGTTTCAAAGGCACGCACCCATCGAACATACTCTGTCGGATCAAAGGTCTCCTTGCGCAAGGATGCAAAGCCACCAGGCGGCAGCATGACCTGGTGAATCCGTTGGAAGATGGCTCCCACCTGCCTCCACTGCTCGTCCGTCATCCCTGTCAAGCTACTCTCTCCGGAGATCCAGGGGTAGACGATCACGGTCCAATCCGAGAGCTGGGCCCACAATGCACCGCTGCGGTTGGGAATAGGAGCCACGACCGATGCAATCCCCTGGTCGTTGAGATAGCGAGGAGCCAGACATCGTGGTTCGTAGAGCGATCTCGTCGTGACTTTGAGCGCATAGGCTGTTCCCTGCTCGCTTTCCACACGATATATCCCGGCGTCGTAATCATGCCCCAGGGGAAGAAACGTCAGCGTGACAGGGCTCAGATCATACTGGTCCTGCAAACAGGCGCGAAGGTCTTCCTCGCTAATCCTCGGTGATTCACGCATAGTTCTGCTCATCCCATCCTATCTTTTCTTTCAGTGTTCTTCATCCATTCAAAGGAATATGTGTTCACCCATTGGTGAAAGGGGATGTCTCCCTATATTACGCGAGCCTTAGTGAGCTATGCAAGATCCGAAAGGGCTTCTCCAACAATCGCCGCCGCACATCATGAATCGTAACGTAAAAGTACCCCTCCTTCTCGCTAGTAAATTGGGACAAAATAAGGCATAGGCACCTCCAAACGGAAAAAGCGCACGTTCCTGTGGTTGCCCCCAAAAGCGCATATGTAGACGCGTACTTTAGTAGCGTCGTGCCCGCCACCATCCATATGTAGACGCGTACTTTAGTAGCGTCGTGCCCGCCACCATCCATATGTAGACGCGTACTTTAGTAGCGTCGTGCCTCCCTCCCATCCATATGTAGACGTGTACTTCAGTAGCGTTGTGCCCGCCACTCCCTCCAATTCCTTCAATCTATCCCCGTTACCCTTGAAAAAACCATCTATTCTTTATTGCACTTTATATACACTTATATAACTAATATATTATATAACATCTTCTGTGCACACATAAAAACACCCTTCACCCCGCCATCCGCCTCCTCATCCCCTCCCTTCTCACCCAATACCCCTTCCTCCCCAAAATCACAATCGCTCACATCCCATCCGCCGACCCCGAAATTTCAGACTCTGACCCCGAACCCTCCGACCCTGACACCTTCGACTCTGAAACTTTTAACTTCAACTCCTCTGATCCCGACCTCGATCCTTCTGACCTTGACCCCGAAACCTCTTCCCCCACCACAATCCCCTCCAATCTCTCTCCATCTGATGCCACCTCCGAACCTACCAGCTCTTCTTCATCCAAAACCACAATCGCTCACATTCCACCGACCCCAGCCACACCCATCTCTCAAATCACTAACTATCCCCGGCCACATTCATCCCCGTTTCTCAAACCGCTCACAACTCACTAGCCACACCTACTCCTACAATCGCTCACAACTCACTAGCCACACCTACTCCTACAATCGTTCACAATCAACTGCAACAACACACATACTCTTCCAACCCACTTGGCGGCCACTCTTCCATGAACCCAACCTACAACCCGGCTTACCAACAACACCGACCACCTACCATCTAACCCAAATCCGCAATCGCTCACAACCAAACCCTGATTACTCACAATCACCACCTGCACCTTAACAACTTGAATTCCCATGCGGCGGTCCGCCTCTCGCCCCACAAGCGCTGAGTCGCTTTGTCCGGATGTGGCAGCTCAAATCGGATGCGAAGGCATTCCCAATCATAGGCGCCACATTTATGACTCTGCTTGGAAATTTTGTCAAGTTGTCCGAACAGACTTGTGATAAACGCCCGAATTGTTGGTAGGGACCCGATTTATCACGTCCAAACGCCTTTTATGGCCTGTAGGCGCAGCCTAAAACGTTCACTTTCGGCATCTCGCACGATGGATCATCTGTTTCTTACCATCCCACCGTCTCACCAACGCACCCAGGTAACCTACCTTTAACTGCCTTGTGGCCTTGCTCCTCCCTGCATGGGCGTCGTACCACTGGCTCCTTTGGTCCTCTTGCATAGGCGGTGCACCACTGGACAACTCCCCTCCCTAGCTGATAGGATGAAAAAAACTCCTTTTCTGAATATGGCTTGGGCGAATAAAACTTGGAAAAATAGAAAGGGTCTACTCGCTTCATGACACAGCTAGAAACATATATTACCGAACACGAGGAACGCTTCCTCGACGAACTGAAAGGCTGGCTGCGCATCCCCAGCATCAGCACCCTGCCAGAGCATGCAGGCGACGTCCGCGCCGCCGCCGAATACGCCGCCCGCGACCTGCAAAGCATCGGCTTCGACAAAGTCGAGGTCATCGCGACCCAAGGCCATCCCCTCGTGTATGGAGAGTGGCTCAATGCCCCTGGCAAGCCTACCGTGCTTATTTATGGGCACTATGACGTCCAACCTGTCGATCCCGTGGAACTCTGGGATACGCCCCCCTTCGAGCCAACCATCCGCAATGGCAACATCTATTGCCGTGGCGCATGCGACGACAAAGGGCAGACTATGCTCGTCTTTAAAGCCCTGGAGTCCCTCATGGCTGTCGATGGCAAGCTGCCCGTAAACGTCAAGGTCCTCATCGAGGGCGAGGAAGAGGCCGGAGGCGAATCCATCGAGCACTATGTGCGTACCACTCCCGAACCCCTGGGTTGCGACGCCGCCTTCATCTGTGACACCCACATGCCCGGACCCGAGACCCCGGCCTTGATCACCGGCCTGCGTGGCATCACCTACACCGAGGTCGAAGTTCAGGGCGCCAGGCGCGACCTGCACTCAGGCACCTACGGCGGCATCGCCCCCAACCCCCTGCACGCCCTTGCCATCATTATCAGCAAACTGAAGGACGAGCAGGGACACATCCATATCCCCGGCCTCTACGACAAACTACGCCCCGCCGCCCAGGTTGAGCGCGACTTCTGGGAGAAAGACCCTCTGAACTTCGCCGAGGCCCTGCGCGAGGAAATGGGCGTCTCGCAACTCGTTGGCGAGGCAGAACACCCACCCCTGGAGCGCATCAGCGCGCGCCCCACGCTGGAGGTTCACGGCATCGTCGGCGGCTTCATCGGTGAGGGCGCCAAAACGGTCATCCCGGCCGTCGCCAAAGCCAAAATCAGCCTGCGCCTCCCGCCCGACCTCATCTCTAAAGAGATCTTCCCCCTCTTTGAGAAGGCCGTCCACAACGCAGCCCCCGAAGGCGTCAAGGTCACAGTCCAAAACCTGCACAGCGGCGAAGGCCTCGTCGTCGACCTGGATAATCCCGCCATGGTCGCCGCCACCCAGGCCCTCAAAGAGACCTACGGCAAAGAACCCATCTACCTCCGCGAAGGCGGCTCGATCCCCGTCGCAGCCCTCTTCAACGAAATCCTACACGTCCCCGTCGTCCTCATGGGCTTCGGCCTCCCCGACGATAACCTCCACGCCCCCAACGAAAAATACTCGCTCGCCCAATTCTACCGCGGCATCCGCACCGTCGCCCGCTTCCTCCAAAACCTCGCCTAACTAAAAAAGTGGTTAATGACGCGGTGCCAGGCTAGTGCCCCCAGCCAAATCTTTCTGGTAGGTGGTGTGGTGCGGGTTGGCGGCCACAGGCCGCCAACCCGCACCACACCACCTACCAAGGCGAGCGCCGCAGGCGCGAGAAGTGCCGGGGTCTGGGGTGTCCCCAGAAAAGGGGTACAGGGTCCTCCCTGCCGGGGCCTGGGGTGTCCCCAGAAACTTCTTTTTCTGTAAGGTGATGTAGCAAAGGGGGGGCAAGGGGGACGAAGTCCCCCTGCCGGGGTCTGGGGTGTCCCCAGAAAAAACTTTTTTAATTTGTTTTTGCCGCCGCAGGCGGCAAAAACAAAAAGAAAGGAACAACTCTTATGACCAGGAAGCTCCAATCAAACGCCGTCCAGGCATACCTCGACGAACACAAAGACGAAGCCCAACACCTTCTGGAACGCCTCTGCCGCCAGCGCAGCGTCGCCGCCCAGAATGACGGCGTCGAAGAAATGGCGAACCTCGTAGAGTCGCTGCTCGCTGAGAATGGCTTCAGCATCCAACGCCTGACCGTAGACGACGCCCCACCCGTCATCTTCGGCGAAATTCGCGGCCGCAGCCCCTTCACCCTTTTGCTCTACAACCACTACGACGTCCAGCCCGCCGAACCCCTGGAGCTCTGGGATACTCCACCCTTTGAGCCAACCATACGCGATGGCAAGCTCTACGCCCGCGGCTCCTCCGACAACAAAGCCGAGATCGCCGCCCGCATGACTGCTATCCGCGCTCTACGTGCCGCCCACGGCGAACTCCCCATCACGATTCGCTGGATGATCGAAGGCGAAGAAGAGATCGGCAGCATCCACTTCGACGAAATCGCGCGGAAATACGCTCACCTCTTGCAAGGCGATGGCGCGCTCTGGGAAGGTTCCGGCTTCGATGAGGATGGTCGCCCCAGCCTGGTGCTTGGCTGTAAAGGCCTGGTATATGTTCAGCTCGACGTCCAGGGCGTAGGCGTGGACGCGCACTCAGGCAATGCCCCTATCCTGCCCAGCGCCGCCTGGCGCCTGGTACAGGCCCTGGCATCGCTACGCACCCCCGAAGGAAAAGTCCTCATCCCCGGCTTCTATGACGCCGTCATGACCCCCAGCGAGGCCGAGATCGAGGCTTTAGCCAGCCAGGGTGATCACGAAGAACTCCTCAAAAAAGCCTTCGCCGTCGAGACCTTCAATGACAACCTGACCGGCATCGAACTGCGCAAGCGCCAGGCATTCTCGCCAACCTGCAATATCGCGGGCCTGCTGAGCGGCTACACCGGCGAGGGCACCAAAACCGTCCTGCCAGCGAAAGCCATGGCCAAGATCGATTTCCGTCTCGTTCCCGAGCAGGACCCGGACGACATCGTCGCCAAACTGCGCGCCCACCTCGACGCCCACGGCTACCAGGACATTCGCATCACGACCTTCGGCAATGCCGAACCCGCCATGACACCCCTGGCCCATCCTTTCGCGCAACGCGTGGCCCATATCGCCGAGGAGTACGCGGAGAAGCCCGTCTCCATCACCCCCCTTGGTGGAGGAACCCTACCCCTGCTCGGCTCCATGCGCAAGCACGTCAACCTGCTCGGACTGATGGCCCCGGCAACGCCGCCTACTGGGGCAGCGCAGCCCACTCACCCAACGAGCACATTCGCCTCTCAGACCTCGAACGCGCCGTCTCCTACAACTGCTACATGTTCACCGCCCTGGCAGAAGAATAATTTTTTGTAGAACGTCTTGTTTGTCTGCGCTTTGCGCAGACAAACAAGACGTTCTACAAAAAATTCCCTATCGCTCACCCTGTTGATTCGCCAGGTCAGTCAGCTCATTGCGCACCTGCCAGAGCTCAGGATAGAAGGCATCACGCAGGGTGCGCTCAAGGACCTGCATAGAGGTCCCACCCGTACCCATCGAACCCGGACCAATCATCCGTATCGCCAGCTTAAAATGTTGGGCGCGGAAAAGCTGAAAAATCTCATCATAATCGATGAGTGCCTCGGCCATCGCCAGGAGGAGGGGGTAATGTTGTGGCTGTGTATGAACCTCGATCAGTGTCACGCCCTCGCGCTCAAGCAGAGCCTTATAATCATCCCACAGCAGAGGCGAGAGCCGCATCAGCGCGTGAAAGCCAGGCGAATCCGTACCCGCCCCATCCTCAAGCACCTTGCGAAAAGCATGGAACTCCCAGGGGGTCATGCTTTCAAGCATCCGCAAATTCTCCAGCATCAAATGCTGCGTACGAATCACCCGCTGCATCAAGCGAATAGCATAAGGCAGATCGCCCTTGCCCAGAAGCGTGCGAATTGTCCGCAGCTCAAAAGCACTCTCCTTCCACCACAGCTCAAAAACCTGGTGCACAACCTGGAACTGCAACTCATCATGATGAGCCAGCTCCCCCTCCGCCTTCTGCAGCGCAAGCAACTCATCCGTACGCAGATAACGCTCATACGTACTCAACTCGCGCCCCCTACCCGACTCGTGAACCATTTCTTTAACCATTTCTTATTCACTCCCTCATTGGTCCCTGGAAACAACACCGTTTCCCATGAAAGTAGAGAAGACCATGCAAAAAATAACACCAACATCTTCTCCCAAGCCCCACGGCTCCCCCCTATTATATCCCCTTCACATAAGGCGGTGCAGAAGGACGAAATCCCCCTGCCAGGATCTGATGTCCCCCAGAAAAAGGGGGTGCAGGATCCCCGCCGGAGCCTAGAGTGGCCCAGAGAAAGGGGGTGCAGGATCCCCGCCGGAGCCTAGAGTGGCTCAGAAAAAGGGGGTGCAGGGGACGAAGTCTCCCCTGCCGGGGTCTGGGGTGTCCCCAGAAAAATTCTTTTTAATTTGTTTTTTGCCGCCTGCGGCGGCAAAAAACAAAACCCCACCACACAAAGGAAGGAGAAACTAATGAAGAGGAAGATTGGGGGGCGACGTGGGACCTGGCGAACCACCTACGGTCGCCAGGTCCCACGTCGCGCCAACCGCACTTTAGACAACCGCAAGGCAAAAACAATTTCCCTACCCATCACTCACCAGGAGCGATGATTATTGAGCGACGAACTCTCATGTACCTGGCGCATAAGGTAGTGAGTCACCGCATACAGACTCCCAGTCTCCTTATAGACCGCGAGCTGCCTATCGGCCCCGGTACCGCGCGGATCCTCCAGGAGCGTACGCAGATAATTAATCTCGCGGCGGCTTCCCAGATCATCCAGCACATCGTCTACAAAATCAAGCGTCTCGCCAATCGACTCGCGCATAGTCATGCGGCGCTGTTGCACAAAATCGACGTACTCAGCATCGAGTCCGTAACGGCTGGCCTTCCACTTGTTTTCTTCAATGAAGTGCGCGGGCAGAGCATACGTAGTCAGATTGCGTTTATGCATCCAGGAGAGCTTGGCCACCAGGGCCTGAACAAAGGCCGTCATGGCCAGCGTATCCTCAAGGGTCGCGGGCATATCCGCGATCCGAAACTCGACCGTATTGAAGAAAGGATGTGGGCGCACATCCCACCAGATGCGCTTACCGTTATCGATACAGCCAGTATTGATAAGCCCCTGTACATAGCCATCAAAATCGCGATACGAGTTGAAGAGCATAGGAACGCCAGAGCGCGGGAAGCGCTTCCAGACGATAGAGCGATACGATTTGAGGCCCGTATGACGTCCGGCCCAGAAGGGCGAGTTAGAAGAGATGGCCAGAAGGTGAGGTATCCAGGTGCGCAACTGGTTCAAAAGCGAGATCGCAATCTCCTGGCTCTCGACCCCCACATGCGCATGCAGACCAAAGATCAGAATCGAGCGCCCTACATCCTGGTATTCCTCTTCAAGTTCCTCGTAGCGCGGATTATGCGTGCGCTCCTGGTCCTTCCAGTGCGCCGTTGGATGCGTCCCCGAGCTAATCAAGGCCAGCCCCTCGGCCTCAACCAGGTTAATAAGCTGGGCTCGCAGGTTTTGGAGATCGAGACGCAGCGTCGTAATGTCGGAGCAGACATTCGTAATCAGCTCCACTGCTGACTGCAACATCTCTGCCTTAATGTGTTCGCTGAGCGAGGGGGCGCTTTTGTCCATGATGGCATGAATATGCGAGGCAAGCTGGCCCGTATGTTTATCGACCATCTGGAACTCTTCTTCGACGCCAAGTGTAAACTGATGCGCCATGGTAGGCTCCTTCCTGAGCTTGCTAGTATCCAGGCCTACGACCTGGTAGCGAAACACCATTAGATGCATGGAAGCACTACTCGTTCTGTAAACCGGCAATTGGGAGCACCTACCCTGCTGCCCCAATTCAAGGCTCACGGTACAGTTGTGCGCGAACAATAGCTTTTCCCCACGCAGAAGGCCCGTTTAGTGAGAAAGATTGCATGTATGCTTGCTTGTGCGGGCCAGTTGTGCGCCGGAAATAAAGTAATCGGAACAATGCGCGAACAGGTGGTGAGAAAGCTTCAGACTCAGGAAAATTAGGATTGAGGAAAGAGAACTGCCATCTGTGCACCATATGTCCCTGCGCGGACCTGGTGCTCGTAGAAAACAGGAAGAGAACCCGAGCCAGAACCCGGGATAAGTTGTCAGGAGACCGTTGTGGTACTTGTGCGCCTGTGCGCCAAACCACATAGATGCACCTCAGAGCGAGAACTAGAGTTTTCGCACTAGGGGTTCACGCTACAAACTCAGGCATAAAGGGCGCATACATCTATCAAGATGCTACTGGTAAAATATAGCGTACACAAGAATAGAATGCCTGTCAAGGGAAGTTCACACAAAATTCACACAAGAGGCAAATAAATAGAATGGCTCACATTTTCTTTCATAGATGCCCGATTTATAAGACTTCATGTGCCACAAGCTTACCTACCCTCTCTTGCCAGGGACGGCAGCCGCGCAGCAGGAGGACTGAGGTAGGTGCGCCCTTTAGAAGCACTACCTCAGTCCTCCTGCATGGGTGGTGTGCCCCTTGCTTACGATGCAAAGTTCCTCCTGCATAGGTGGCGTGCCCTCCACTTGCCGGGTGTACCTATTAGCAACGCCATGCCATCTCTGTCATATAGCGCGTATTCGAGGTTAAAGCTGGAAGGCATTAGGAAGGAGATCACGCACATGCATACTATGAATAACTGGCTTCCCCTGCTCATCCACCCCGCCATCGATATGAATAACAGCATCTGGAGCCAGGTCAATCATCCACTGACGACAGGCCCCGCAGGGCGTACGCGTATTCAGGGGCGCGCCATCAGGCGCATCAACGCAGGCCACAGCGATCTCGCTCACCTGCTTATCCCCCGCCGAAATCGCCGAAGCCAGTGCCGACCGCTCCGCACAGAGCGTCAGGCCATAGCTGGCACTCTCAATATTCACACCCGTATACACACGTCCATCGGCTACCACCGCCGCCCCCACATGAAAATGCGAATAAGGCACATGCGCATTGCGAGCCGCCTCACGCGCCTTCGCAACCAACTCTTCCGGGCTAATCATGCTCCATCCATCCTCTCTCTAGCTTTAAAATCATACCCAATAGAGATTAAAGAGCGCCTCATACATAAACACAAGCGTCAACCCCAGAAAAAAGAGCGAACCAACCACACCTGGAATAATGCGATAGAGACGTGGAAACTTCCCACAACGATCATACATAGGCTGGCGCGGATCGTAGCAGACAAAAATATTATACAGATCGGGGAGACTATGTCGCTCAATAGGAGGTGCCATAAGCTGGATATGACGTGCAACCCCCTCTTGCTGATTTTCACCCGTGCGATAAAGCACCGTATACACATTAATAGTAAAGTCGCGCCGGCGTTGCTCAACACGATTGACAACAATGCCGCGTGTCAGCACGCCACGCGTACGCAGCGCGATATAACGCCAGAACTGCCACTCCAGACAGTAGGCCAGCGCGGGAACAAAGATCAGGAAGGCCAGGAAAAAGAAGGCAAAACTGGACAAGATCTGCCCAAAGGTAAAGCCCTGAAAGACCAGCAGCGCACGCTGGGGATTGGCTGGATCGTACCAACAACTCTTCATATCGCCAACGCGATAGCGATCCAGAATGTGCTGGACAGCCTCTTTCGTACTGTAGACCAGGATATCTGGCCCCTCAAAGCCCTTTGTGCGAACCTGCTGTCCTCCAGGAAGAATCAAAGTGTAGGAGAGTTGAGGCTGGTAACTTCCATATACATTTCCACTTCCGTTGCTCTTGCCCTCCCGAATGGTGAGCAGGGATTTAGCAGTAATGACACAAGGTGCCTGTACAAAGGAATTATAGTAGAGTGCGCGGCGCACAGGGGCCAGTAATGCTAAAAATACAACGACACATATCACCAGGAGGACGCGCCGCAGGAAGAATGCTCTCTTTTTCACAAAATTGTAACTCGCATTCGCTTGCATGCAGATTCTTGCTGGATAAAGCTTGTTCAATACAGCAAGTGTTTTGTATACGAAAACCGCCCCCATTAGGGGGCGCGGCGCCACTATCGCCTGCCCCCTAATGGGGGTGGCTAGTGCTCCGCACTCAGATTTTTGCTAGGAGATCGCAAAATGATTGTAGCACGCGCCTCCAATCCTTGCTACTTCTCAACCAGAGCGCACCCCAGCATAACCAGGAGAAAGCCGCCAAGCTTAGCTGGCGAGAGCTCTTCTCCCAATAGCCAGTATGACAGGAGGAGTGTAACACCTGGAATGATAAAGTCAGAGTAAGCCGTTCGGATCGCACCGATCCGTCGAATAAGCCAGAAGGTCAGAAAGAAACTAATGCAGCTACAAAATACCACGAGATAGAGTAGAGCCTCCAGGGTTGTCCAGGTAGGCGCGAATGGACCCCCATGCTCAAAGATGAGAGAGGCCAGTAAGATAACAACGCCACTATAGAAGACCTGCCAAGCCGTCATAACCAGCACTGGTACATCGGCACTATAGCGCTTAGCAAGCAGCATTCCAAAGCCATAGACCGCCGCCGAGGCCAGGACCACTAGCTCCGCGATAAGCGCGGGTCCACTCATGGCAAAACCAGGTATGCTCGCCCCCTGGTTGGGCAGAAAGGGAACACGTCCCAGAAGCACAAGCAAAATACCCGCGATACCAATAAGCAAGCTTACAGGCAAACGCCAGCCGCGCGCTTCTCCCGCCCCCCTGAAGTTAAAGAGCGAGACGAAGAGGGGCGCGGTGGCCCACATCAAGGTAAGCGCGCCTGCTGGCGCGTATGGAATTGAGGCAAAGAAAATAGCGGCTGGTATACCCACCATAAAGAGCGAGGTCAGAAAGATGCGCAAGTGCTGTGTGCGTGTGATCTGGAGGCTCTCCCGGCGCCAGCGTGCGACCAGGAGCAAGAGCAAAAACGCCAGAAGGAAGCGTACCGCAGAGAAGAGCAGAGGCGGGACGTGCTCCGTCCCAATTTTGGCTGCCACGGGAAAAGATCCCCAGACGAGCACCATGGCGCCAAAGCCCAGGAGCGTAAGCATGCGTGCCTTGCGCGGATCTGCTGCCGTAGGCACCGACTGCGTAGTTGATGACGGCAATTCTTGACATTCCTGCATAGTAGTTAGATAGGCCTTTCTATGGCGATAAAGAAAAGAAAGAATAACTCGATTATGATAATGGTATACGTAGCGCTCAGAGGTAGGTGTGTGGGGGAAGCTTCTCTTGCTCAGGAGCGCTTGCGCGCCCGCGGCGCCCGTGGGTAAGGGGATGTGGATGGAAAATGGCAAAGCCGTTTTCCATCCACATCCCCTTACCCGGCGAGCGTAGCGAGCCGAGGCAAGAACTGGAACCCCCCACATCTACCCGATAGATGGGTTGCGTGGTTACGTAATGCATATTATGATACAGGAAAGCGTAAAACAACAATGCTGGCAATACCAGGTGCGAAAGAGGTTGCAACTCTACTCGCCTGTTTGCTAGAGAAATTATCAGTATATGGAGTGACAGCATGGGAACTCTCCCGTTCGCCGATCTTATAAATTGGGGGTGGTTACGTATTGGTCCACCCTATATCTACTTGAATATTGATCCGGTCATCTTCAGGCTTGGACCGCTGGCCGTACGCTGGTATGGCTTGATGTATGTCGTTGGTATCCTGATAGGATTATGGGTCATCAAGGGATACTGCCAGCGCAAGGGAGTTACGGAAGACCTGGTCTACCGCCTCCTGTGGTGGTGTATCGCGGCTGGTGTGATTGGTGGGCGTCTGTATTTCGTCTTACAGCAGCCAAACCTGGTTGAATACTATTTGAAGAATCCTATTCATATTATCGCGACCTGGGAGGGCGGCATGGCCTTCTTTGGCGCGATCTTCCTGGTTATCGCGGCCCTCTTCTGGCGTGCGCGTGTCGAGCGCGTGAATCCGCTGGTCCTGGTAGACGCGGCTGTCCTCTTTGGCGCGGCGGGCCAGATCTTTGGGCGTATTGGCAATATCATCAATGGCGACATCATTGGTTATCAGAGCACGCTACCCTGGTCGACGGTCTATGTACATCCCGAGAGCTGGGCCTGCGGCGTCTACAACCTCTGTAACGTTCCCGTGCAGCCCGCAGCCCTATACGAGATGATCACCAATATCGTACTGCTCGGCGTCATGCTCTACTGTGCGCGCAAGTTCAGGCGCCCAGGCATGCTGATGCTGGTTTACCTGTACGCGTATGTGATTACGCAGTTCTTCATCTTCTTTACGCGCGACAACATCATAGTCGACTTCCTGGGAACACATATTCTCAAGCAGGCGCAGTGGACCTCGGTAATCCTGTTCGTCCTCCTGCTGCCCATCACCTACCTGGTCATCTCCCGCTCCAAACCAGTTCCCGATGGCGAAGTCGCCGCCACCTATGGCATTCCCCAACTGGCAAGCAAGGAGGTAGCGAGCGATAAAAAGCCAGAGGAGCCAGCCGAAGAGGAGAAAGTGGATGAGGAAGAGGCCGAGACACAGGTAGTCTCAAACAAACAGGCCACACAAGAGTAATATATGTAGTATCGAGTGAAGAAGCCCTCAGAGGCGTCGCGTATGCGACGCCTCTGAGGGCTTCTTCACTCGATACTACATATATTAACCCTGGTAGAGAAGCTTACGGTGTAGGAGAGAAATGAGTGTATCAGACAAAGCCATAACCTCCTCGAAGCGCTCGGTCTGTTGCTCCAGCGTGAGACCCTCTTCACGCCAGCGGGGGAGCAGATGTTGCTCATAGGCCGCGACCTCGCTACGCGTAAGCTGTTTGAGCTGGAAACGGATAAGTGAGGGGAGCGCGAGGGGGAGGCCCAGTTCTTCCAGGTGGCGGTAAAGCTGAAGCAAGAGCACATCATCTCCAGTGAAGAGCCGCTTGCCCTGCTCGCCCTCGAAGGGGAAGAGCAGCCCCAATTCTACCAGTTCATTGATGCGCGTGACAGCTACTTCTCCCTGGCGCGCCAGCTCTTCCTGGGCTAAATGAACCTGTGTACCACCTACGGTCAGGGATTTGAGATGGCGCTGCTTGAGCGCCATGTGCATCTGTACATCTCCCTGCTGGTCGCGAACTTCGAGCAGGCGCTTGATTGCCTCTAACGAGAGATTCTGATGTTCTTTAAGCTCGCGAATAATACCCAGAACCACGAGATGCTCTTGCGTGTAGTAGGCCGTGCGCCCTTTCATGACAGGAGGCGGCAACAGTCCCTGGGTATTGTAAAAGCGAATCGTCCGGCTTGGCATGCCCACCAGTTGCGCCAGATCATCAATACGCAGCATGGAAGGTTGCTCTACATCACTCTGGATCAAGGCACTCTTCCTCATATACGTTCTTCGATATAGTGAATGTGCCGAGACTGAGAGATCGGCGAACGCAGGGGCGCCAATTTCTCAGTCTCGGCAGGTTACTATTTTCTTGCTTTATTGCTTGGCCTTGGGTGTGGCCTGTGGTGAAGCGGGAACAGTCGGCGAGGGCTGAGGGTTATTCAGCTTGGCCTTCTCATCATCAATTTTGCGCTGGAGGGCACGCAGGTAGGCCTGGGCACCATCCAGGTCGGTCTGGGTCACGGCGGTAAGCTGCTTAGGCATATTCTGTACCTGGCTGACCCAACTTTCAAGGACTTTTTGGATGGCCTGGAGGGTCGCGTTGTCCTGGTAGACGCCCGCAAGCAGGCCACGCGCGGTCTTAAGCGCGCTGAGCATGGCCTTCAAGAAATCGGTTGCGACCGTCGAGCCAAACTGGACGATGGGCGCGACAAAGACGTCATAGGCCACCCGCGTCAACTTGGCGGCCTCAATCGCTCCTTGAAGAGTAAAGCCCTCCAGGTTATCCAGGGCCGTGATAAACTCCTTGCGTGCGTTTTCGGCTCCCTGGGCCATACCTTTATTGAAGGCATCCTGAATCTGGTGCTCTATATTGCTCCCAGTGTCGCTAATGGCTTGAGGAATTTTGGGGCCTAGCTCATAGGCGGTGACGCCTGCAGTCGCTACCGCAGCGGCCCCCAGGCCGATGAGAATTCCACGCCGAGAGACCTTCTTGTTGCGTTTCTTCTGACGGCGAGCCTCGCGTTCGTCGATCTCCTCATAGCCCTCATCGTCATATTCCTCATAGGGCTCATCGTATTCTTCTTCTGGTGGAAGAGGAGGTGCCAGGCGACCGCTGGGCGCACGACGTTCATAGACGTCATTATACATAACGTTACGCCGGGGCTGAAGCTGGGCTGAGCGCGCAATGCCCGGGCCTGGACTGGCGTAGCCCAGGCGCTCGTCTAAAGGATCATCTTCATATTCGTCGTCTATGACTTCATCAAGTTCTGCCTGTTCCCATTCGTTGTCTTCATCCAGGTAGAGATCGTGCGCCGCTGGAAGGTAAGGTGCCTGGGAGGAAAGGTTACGGGCCCGGTTAGGGCTACGTGATGCAGAGGCGTCGTTAGCAATATTGCTAGATATAACGCCCGAGGTGCGGCGCATACGCTGCTCCAACTCATCGGTCTCTAGCTCGCGAAGTTCATCGCCTCCCTCTTCTGTCCCGGAAGCTTTACTGGAAATGATCTGCTGGCGCAACAACTGGCGTGTTCTGCGTGGGTCGGGTCGCTGGGTATGAAGAGATCCAGAGCGGCTATCGGATGGCGAAGACAAGCGACCGCTCTGTCGGGCCCCGTTGCTATTGAGCTGACCACTCCTGCTAGCGCCAGTACGGCTGCGCAGGGGATCAAACTCGGAGTCATACTGGCGTCCAGGACTCCGGCGATAGGTTCTGCGTTCCGATTGATCCTTCGACATGTTTTGCTTCTCTTCCTCCGAGTGCTATCGACCGTCTACATTTTTTGCGGGCACTGCGATGCGAATAAACGCCAGCAACCTGGCTTGCATAGGGCGAGGAGAGATCCTTATCTCCCGCTATTGCTGATTGCATTTCCTACATCCATTCTACACATCTTTTTCTTTCTCGTCCAGTTAAAAATGGTAAAAGATTTTTTCTCCGATATGTAAGAAGGATTGATATAGGAATAAACAGCTATAATAGTTTACGTTCTAGACCCTCAAACAGTTTTTAATTACGAGGCGACATTGCATGGTTACGCCGTGTGCAATGTCTATAAAAGTCGTTATGATGCATACCTATCGGCAAAAAAGCCTCGTTGTCGACCACTTTATCACATAGGAGGTGAAGCTGCAATTTCTGCCGTTGCTGCTGACTTCTGCCGGGTTTCTATTTAACATCATGTATATTTAGCAGGTGGTGTGATGCGTGTTGGCAGCTGCAGGCTGCCAACACGCATCACACCACCTACCAGGGCAAGCGCCGCAGGCGCGAGGAGTCAAGCCAGTACTTTGACATAGGTTATTTAGCTCCCAGGTACGAAGGGCGGTTGAAGAGCGTTATGTTATAATGGGGGTCGAACGCTTGACGTTAGCGAATGTTTGTAAAGAAAGAGCTGCATACCATGTCTGGGACCAGCACCAATCAAGAGCAGCCTATTGTCGCCTGTATCACTGTAGGCATGCTGGAAGAAAATTGCTATCTGTATGCCTGCCCGCAAACGCGCGAGGCTGTCATTATAGATCCCGGCGACGAGGCTCCACGGATTCTCGAAGCCATTAAAGAACTGCAAATCACTCCTAAGTATATTATCAACACGCATGGCCATTTTGACCATACAGGGGCTATTGACGAGGTTAGCGCGGTCTACCCGGTACCACTGGCGATTCATCCCGCTGATGTCTACATGTATAATGATGAGCGAATCTCGAAAAGGTACAACCTCAAGCATCCGCTTGTCGAGCGTAAGCCAGATATCTTGCTCAAAGAGGGCGACCGTTTCACCATTGGCACCCTCACACTGGAGGTTGTCGAGACTCCCGGCCACTCTCGGGGTGGCGTCTGCCTGATCAGCCAGCCATATTGCGTCTTTAGCGGCGATACCCTTTTTTATCGCGGCATCGGGCGCACTGACCTGGAGGGCGGCGACTACGAGCAGCTCATACAATCGATTCGCAATAAGCTCTATACCTTGACCGAAGACCTCTTTGTATTTCCTGGTCATGGCGAGCCTTCCACTATTGAAGAAGAAAAGCACGAAAATCCATTTGTTACTATAGAGGAGTAAAATCGTGTCAAATATCTGTGTTCTGGGAACAGGATACGTTGGACTCGTTACCGGCACTTGCTTTGCCGACATGGGCAACAACGTCACCTGTGTAGATATAATTGAAGAGAAAATTGCAAAGCTCAAACAGGGAATTCTCCCCATCTATGAGCCTGGCCTGGAAGAGATGGTAGAGCGTAACGTACATGCGGGGCGCCTCCACTTCACGACCAGCTACGAGGAGGGCCTGGACAATGCTGAGTTTATCTTCATTGCCGTTCCCACACCTACAGGTGCCAACCAGGGCGCGGCCGATATGCGCTATGTCGAGACGGCTGCACGCATGATCGCCCAGGAACTGGACCACTATGCTATCGTTATCAATAAGAGCACGGTACCAGTAGGTAGTGGTGATGTGGTTTCGCGTGTCATTCGCAACAACCTGAAGCGCCCTGAGGTCAACTTTGCAGTGGTCTCGAACCCTGAGTTCCTGCGCGAAGGCAATGCTCTGGGTGACTTCCAGCGCCCCGATCGTGTTGTGCTTGGCTCTTCTGATCCCGAAGCAGCTCAGAGCGTGGCACGACTCTATCTCCCGTTGCGTGCCCCCATCCTTGTGACAGACATCTATACTGCTGAGATGATCAAGTACGCCTCGAATGCCTTCCTGGCGACTAAGATCTCCTTCATTAACGAGATCGCGCAAATCTGTGAGCGCCTGGGGGCGGATGTGAAAGAGGTTGCCGAGGGTATGGGCCACGACAAGCGCATTGGGCGCGCCTTCCTGGATGCTGGCCTGGGTTATGGCGGTAGCTGTTTCCCCAAAGATGTGCGTGCCCTGGCTCACATGGCTGACGAAGCAGGCCTTCACCCTCAGATGCTTCATGCCGTCATGGATATCAACCATGATCAGCGCCGCCTGGTTATTAACAAACTGACCAATATTCTTGGCTCGCTGCGTGGTTGCGTGATTGGTGTCCTGGGCCTGGCCTTCAAACCTAATACCGATGATATGCGCGAATCAGCCTCCATTGACATTATCCGTTGGGTTACCGCGCAGGGCGCGACCGTACGCGTCTATGATCCCGTGGCTACAGAGACCGGGCGTGCGGCACTTGAGCGCGAGGGCATTAACCTGGATATGGTCGAGTTCTGTCAGACCTCCTACGATGTCGCAACGGGTGCGGATGCCCTGGTGATCTCCACCGAATGGAACGAATTTAAGTCGCTCAATATGCTGCAGGTGCGTGCCGCTATGCGCCGCCCCGTCCTGATCGACGGTCGCAACATCTACGAGGCGACAGAGATGAATCGCTATGGCTTCATCTACCGTGGCATTGGGCGTGGAACTGGCCCCGCGCCAACAATCCTGCCTCCAGGCGATACCACGAGCATTCTAGGCGAGGCGCAATTGCTCAGCCTCGAAGAGAGCAAGTAAAATA
This sequence comes from Ktedonobacter sp. SOSP1-85, assembly GCF_016587415.1. Classification (GTDB taxonomy): domain Bacteria; phylum Chloroflexota; class Ktedonobacteria; order Ktedonobacterales; family Ktedonobacteraceae; genus Ktedonobacter. The sequence continues at coordinate 3,622,073 of NZ_BNJI01000001.1, forward strand.
GTAGTCGCGTATGCCAGTAGTGGGTCCGCTATGGGCATACGCGACTACTGGGGCCTGGTATTGGTATATTTTGTTCAAGGGAGGCCTGTAATGGACGGCGAGCAACCACTCTTATTTACACCCCTGGTGCGCCAGCCTGGTGTCGAGATTCCCGATTGGCTCTTTGGTCCTGCGGGCAAGGCCGGCCTGCCGGGTGGGCTCCATCCCACGCAGGGCGTCAATATCGCGGTTGGCATCGATATTATCGAAGTTGACCGGGTGCGCAAGGTCTTTGAGAAACACGGCGAGCGCTTTCTCAAACGCGTCTTTACCGAGCAAGAGGTGCTCCAGTGTCGCAATAAGCCGGCCCGGTTGGCGGGGCGCTTCGCGGCCAAGGAGGCCATCAGTAAGGCTTTGGGAACGGGCTTGCGTGGGGTTAAGTGGCGCGAAATGGAAGTCGTCCAGTTGCGTAGCGGGCGTCCAACCGTGCGCCTGCACGGGACAGCTATGCTGCGCGCCCAGCAGCTAGGCTTGAGCGCTTTTGATGTCAGCATCGCCGACCTGGCCCAACTCTCCATCGCCATAGCCGTAGGTGTACAGGCCGATATTGTCCCCTCTGCTAGACAAACTAACCAGCAGACAGAAGAAGAGTCCTGACCAGCGTGGTCGGTAATGTGGGACGACGCTGCTAATGGAGTGTAAGGAAATTGTGCCACCTGAACGACGCTGCCGGGGTTGCGCTGCTAAAGCACGCGCTTACATATCATGGAACGACATGCTCCGTACTATGATATGTAAGCGCGTGCTTTAGTCGTCAAGCTCGGCCTTTTTGCCTATCGCTGGAAGAAGAGCCGAAATGAGTAGATTGACTATACAGCAAGAAATATTCTCCATCCTTGGTATTAAAGAGCCAGTTTTGCTTGGAGAAGGTTCTGAGAGCCAGACCTATGACTATACTGCGGATAAGGTGGCCAAGATCTATAAAGGACCGGTCGAGCGGGATAATCTGGACCATCTGTGCTCTATCTATGCATGGCTGTCCACTCATCATCTCCCTTTCGCCGTGCCAGAAATTTATGCTAGTGAGCAACATGAGGATACAATTTATCTTGTAGAGAAAAAGCTAGCAGGCAGGCCTATTAGCGCGGTTTATGCTCAGCTACAGATGTACGAGAGGCAGCGTCTGCTGTCTAATTATCTTGAGGCTGTAAGACACTTGCAAGGGGCGACTCTCCCTACACAACCATATGGAAGCATCTTTCATGCCCCAGGACAGTCGCCAGTACCATATCAGAGCTGGAGACAGTTTTTGCGGGAAACGGCCCCACTTAAATTGCCACAAACACAGGATGATCTGCGCCAGGAAGGGATTGATGTCGCACGCTTGCTAGAGACGTTTCTCCAGGATATCGAGAATGTGCCTGATACTCCCGAGAAAAACTTTGTGCATGGCGACTATTTCTTTGGCAATGTGCTGGTCGACGACGAACTAGAGATCTCCGCAGTACTCGATGTTAGTTGGTGGAGCGTGGTGGGCGATCATCTTATGGATATCGCCGGCGCAGTAATGTTTCTTGACCTCTATGAGTATGTAACGCCTCAAGAGATTGCCTCTCTGACCCGGCAGGCCCTGGCGCTATATGGCCCAGAAATCCTTACCGCGATACGTGTATACGGGGTCTATTATAGCCTACTCCTCTCTGACTGTAAGCTATTCGATCCCGCCGCGTATAGCTGGAGCATCAAGCGCCTGCGCGAGTATATGCAGTAAATTGCGAGAAATGATGGAGTGAGGTAGCTATGCGAGCATTACTACAGCGTGTTAGCCAGGCGAGTGTGGCGGTTGAGGGAGAGATTGTGGGTGCGATTGGTGGGGGCTTGCTGATCTTGCTGGGCGTGGGCCAGGGAGATGGCGAGGCCCAGGTCAAGACGCTGGTCGAGAAGATCGTGAACTTGAGGATATTTGGGGATGCCGAGGGTAAGATGAACCGCTCCTTGTTAGACGTGGAGGGCGAGGCCCTGGTGGTTTCGCAGTTTACGCTCTACGCAGACGCGCGCAAGGGACGGCGCCCGAGCTATACAAATGCCGCGCCGCCCGTGCTTGCTGAGCCTCTGGTAGAGCGCTTCAAAGAAGGGATAGTGGGCTACGGCGTGAAGGTAGCGGGTGGCGTCTTTGGTGCGCATATGCAGGTGCAGCTCTGCAATACAAATTCTCCCAATTGGTGCATCTGGTGTTATAATGCCACCCCTTGCTGCGTATAAATTCATGATCTGAATAGGAAAATCTTTTCGCTCCAACGAGTCTATCTCCTGACATATCCCGTCTGCTTAGCCCAAGTAGGCGGCAATGTTCCACAATGGCGTTCCATCCTCTGTCAGGAAGTAAAGCCATAAGTTCATATCGAGGCATAGTCTCATAGTGTTGTTTTACAATAGCGTCTTCGCTTTCTGTCCACGCATGCTTATATCCCACTCCACGAACATAGTACATTTCTTCTCTTCCCCATTGCTCGTGTAGCCATAATACTTCCACTCTCATCCAATGAGTAGACATCGTTTCTATGATTACCTCTTTTACCAGGAAGTTAATTAGTGACCGCCTCCTTTCAAAAGAATAATCAGGCCATGAAGCTGCGAGCTTCTTAATTTCTTCGTCAAGTGAGCCTAAATCGCTTTCCGCCTTTTCTTCTATCTCACCCTTTGTCTTCGCCAGTTTTATTCTCTCTATTTCGAGCGTTTCTATTTCCTCTTCAATTAATTGCTTTCTCCTCTGCTTCAACGTTTTCTTTACTTTGTCGCCTGTTTTCTCTGCGTCCTCTATCTCTACTTCTATCTTCCCCAAAATGCGTGTTAAGCCTGCTTGCTCTTTGTCAACGTCGAGGATTGATTGCTCTATCTGAACCAGCCTTTTTTGCCTTTCCTCTCGTTTTTGTTGGGCCTGTCTTTCATATTCCGCTATGTCTTCCTGATTGCTGCTAGTCTCATGCGCATGCTTCATGAGACGGTCAACAACAAACGTGTCTAGTTCCCCGCCAGGTATCACAGCATGGTATTTGTAGTGCATCAGTGCTTCGCTCTCTGGAGATTTGATGATATATGATGGTACTCCTCTATTAGGGTGCGTGAACACTTCCCCATAATTTGATCTGATTCTGAACTTGAGCAACCCGAACTCTTCCTTAGTTTCAGAGTGAAAGTATCTTCTGACTTTTTTCTCTTTTATTGGATTGCCGTCAAGGTCAGTCGCTGCAAGAGGATAGTAACAAAGGTCAAATAGCTCCCGGTCTATGATTGGGTCATGATCGATAATTTTCTCACCCTTGCTGTTACGTCGTATCACTCCTTTGATAACTCTATAGCCAATATCACTAGGGTCAGTAAGCATGTTGATAATAGTTGCCTTATCTCTCGGACTATATCCCCCACCTGGATATTTAGTCATGCAGAACTTATTAACGTTCCTCTGATCAACCCACGACTCGAACTTGGGGAAGATCATAGGTGACTCTCTGAGTCTTTTAAATAAAAGGTTAATATCACAGCCTAATTCTACGAACAACCTTCGTAGCTCGTTCTTTTTCTCAGCATGAGGCCAGTATGGAATGAGCTTTTTATATGTTGGGCTATCTTCGTCTCCGTCCACGATGAAACCTGTAGGTATGTTGCCCCAACCCGCCCACTCTCCACCGTGCCAGGCTGCTCTGTATTTTGCAGGAAGCATCCAGCCTTTGGTAGTGACTCTAGAGAGAAGTGGTAACATAGAGGTCAGGAGGACTGACCATGACACCGACACCATCCCTGCCAGCATGCCCCAACCCTGCATGTGAACAGCCCCACGTCATTCGCAATGGCAGCAGCAAAGGGCGACGGCGCTACCAGTGCCGTGGATGTGGCCGCTTCTTTGGTGAAACGGAAGGCACGCCGATGTATCGTCTCCATACGCCAGTCGCCGAGGTGGCCCAGGCGCTCCTCGTTGTGATGCGTCGGGGAAGTCTGCGGGCGGCAGAAGAGATCACGGGCCACAAGTATGAAACGATTGGCCAATGGGTGCGGCGGGCAAGCGAGCATGCGGAAGCCTTGACGGCCATCCTCACGCAGGACCTGCACCTCTCGACGGTCGAAATCGACGAGTTTTGGTCCTTCGTGCACAAAAAAACGGAGCCCCCGACGAAGTTGATGCTGGTGAACGCTGGGGATGCCTCGTGCAAGATCGCCCCAGCCGCTTCATTGCCGCCTGCGCCACAGGACGCATCGGCGACGATCTCATCGAGCGAGCGGTCACCCTCACGGTAGCGCGTACGCAGGGTCGTCCATTGAACTGGTGCAGCGATGGCTGGCGGGGGTATCCCGCGATCCTCACTCGAGCCTATCGTCAGCCTGTACGTTCGGGCCAGCGCGGTCGGCCCCCACTGGTCATCCCTCCACATGTGTGCTTGACGCAGACCATTAAGCATCGTGATGAGCATGGGAAACTGCTCTCCATTGAGATCCATGCCGCTTTGGGCGAGGCGATCACCCAACCCGGAACCGTCCATATTGAGCGGGTCAACGGCATGCTCCGCGATCGGCTCAATGCCCTCACTCGCAAGACGCATGCCTTTGCCAAACGTGATGTCACCTTCGATGCCTTGATCCATCTGCAGCTCTTTGAACACAACTGGATACGTCCCCACCGGGCATTACGTCTTGCGAGGTCCTCGACTCCACAACGATATCAGCGCCGCACTCCTGCCATGGCATTGGGTCTCACCGATCATCCCTGGTCCTTCACCATGTTCTTGGTGACTTCCTTACATACCACTTCTCAATAGAGTCACTACCCAGCCTTTGACATGCCGCTTAATAAAGTCTGCCGCTTCTTTACACTTCCATCGAAACATTTCTGTTAAGAAATCGTCTCGAAAGTCGTAGATCATCAGGTAGGGAGAAATGACAACGACAACAATATCATGCTGCTTGCACTTGTCAATAAACTGATTATAGTAAATCTGCGTCTCATCGCGGAAAAGCCGACTTTCCTGATAGCAGATGACAGAGCCATGATCGAATTTTCCCGCGTCTATATCGTCAAACAACCTGAGCATATCGGGCCGCTGATCTGGGCGGAGTGTTCCACTTAACCCGAAGTCAGAGAAGTAAGGATAAAAATCTTTATCTTTCCATCTCTGCTCTATTGCCCACTTCCTGATATCTTCTGTCTGCATTTCTCTGCTCTGAGTTTTGTCCTTTTTTTCGTCTTTTGCGTAAGAAGGTGATCGCCTCGCGTAAGCCGCCGTGGGCTTATCTGTGCGCAAGGTTGGTCTAACTTGTTCGTTATTCTGGTCTTCTGGCATTGGTTGGAATGCTCTCATGATTATTTACCCTCTTTTGCTTACTTCCTGGTTGACCTGCTTGTTTTCTTCTACTTGGATGATCTAAGAACAGGTTGATAAGAAGTCTGTAGAAAACTTCACGTTCTTTGCTGTTCATACTTCTGCACTCCTTGCTATAGGGAAGCTGGTTAAACTCTGCGCTTCGATTATAGCATAAGTGCATAATTAGCATCTTGATAAAAAACATATCTATACATAATCGTTATATACTGTTTACTAGCTTCTCAAGCTATATGAGAATGGCATTACATACGGATTATGTATCCTCGCGTTTTTGCTCCTGCTCGCTTTCTCCTGCGAAAATTCGTCGGCGTGTGCAGTCTGGGTGTAGGGTTTCCCAGGGCGCACGCAGGAGCGGTTGGGCAACACTGCGCGTTCATCAAGCATCCCCGTCTGCTCTGTTGAGGCAAGACGCACGAGCCACGATACTGTGGGGGCTGTCTCCGCTACGGCTTGTACCATGCTGCTGTTTCCTTTCGGCGCTTAGTAGGTAATGAGCAACAAACGGATATGGTCAACGTCTGGAAGGGTCGCGTCATTGGAGAAGGACACCGATTGTACGCCTGGATGAGCGAGTATGAGGCTCTTGGCCTGGGCTTGGCTCTTGCCTGCAATGCTGGCTCTGATGCGCTCCTGTTCGGCCTGAGAGAACTGATACACCCATGTCTGTGTCCCTGTCGCCTGGATGGTCGTTGTTCCCTGTGTAGTGGTCGTGATGTGAGCGTCTCCGCTTGGTGCATATTCGGTTCCTAGCTGCTGCCTTGCCTGGGTAGTAAGAGTCTGGGTAAGCAAGGTTTGTAGGGCTTGCGTCTGGTAAACGATGCCTGTACACGTCTCGTCAAGCGTGACTTGTACACTGGTGGTCTCCTCTCCTGGCTGGTGGTTGGCGCTCGTCTTCTGCTGGCAGTGCAACGGGGTCACAAGTGTTTCGGTACTTTGCACCTGGATTTGTAAGGCTGCGGTGGTGCTCTGCTCAAGGCTGGCTTTCAGGTTTGCGCTTGCGGTGTCGAGGTCATGCTGTGTCACCGTCTGGTAATCGCGTGCCTCTTGCCCTCCGCTAAAAGCTCCGTTGACTGCGGAGATATTGACACGACAACAAGGGCCATAGATCGCGCCTGCCTTGATGTTGCCTGCTGGTCCTGCCTGGGTCGCGTGTGCGCTCATACTCGCTTGCCCAAAGGTGGGAAAGTTTGCCGGGCCTATACTCACATCCTGGTCGGTAATTGCCTGCACCCCGTTGGCAGCGGTGAGCAGGGTTCCTGCTGGTATGGTCTGGGCATAGGTTGCGCCATTATAGAAGGTGATGTATCCGTGGGCGCTCTGGGCGTCTTGGTGCGCTTTCCCGGTCGTGGGAATGGTGCGCGCCTGGCTCATCGTGACGGTAGGAAGTATTCTTCCTGGCACCTGGCTGTGCGTCTTGTTGGTACTCTCTCCAATGGTCATAGTCAAGCGGGTTTCTAGCGTGCGTGAGACTGGCACAAGCGTGACGGTGGTGGTTGCCGTCCAGAATGGCATCATGTACAACAGACACCCTACAACAAGCGCACAGGCGCAGAGAATGAGGCTGAGAACCATAAGGGGGCGCCTTGCCCATGGTAACGGGCCTCTGCCTCCTGGTTGTGGCTCCTGGTCGATGGGTGGAACACTTTCAACGACGTTAGCGGGTTCCTCTGGCTCCTCTCGTGGGTAAATGTGAATCTCAACATCCCATTGCTGGCGGTTGGGGTCGTATTCCTGGTTGGCTTCAATGTGGGGGATATCATCTGTGGTATGTGCCTGCTGGTTCTGCTGCTGCTGGTCAAGTTCGTGTAAGAGCTGGTCAATGTCATTGTGTATCTGTCGGTCTTGCATGGCTTCCCTCCAAGAAGCAAGGGAAGAGGTACATCATGGTGTCACTCTTCCCTGAGACACTAGGCGTTTGTGGTGCCATCCCACGGCGCTCTACAGGTGTCGAGCGGTCCAGCACTCAAGGTCATGTAGTAAACGATGTCTTGGGTGTGCTCGTCGAGCTGGTCAAAAAAGCTCTGAGGGACGGTTCCCCGCCAACGGATGACGATATAGCCATCTCCTGCCGGGTTCGCTTTTCCATACGAGACAAGCACCGCCTGAATGGGGCGCTCGGCCTGAAAGCTGGTTTGAAAGTCGAGGGCAAGCGTCGCGGTGATGCTTTCAGAACATGCAATGACCACATATTCATCCTCTCCGCTAAAGGTGACGCCCATCAACTGATTGACTCTCTGGGTCAACATCCGTATGGTTCGGTGTGTTCCCCTGGGGTCGTTCTCCTGGGGATGCTGTGGCTGCTTCGCCTGGATGGGGTACGCTGGTGTGACGATCACTTGTTCACCTCTTTCATGGGGGTCGCGCTAAAGGTGTCGTTCTCGTTCTTGAAGGCGACGCTTTGCCCTCCGACTGAAACAATCATGTCGGGTTTGCCGTCTCCATCCAGGTCTTTGAATGCCACCTCTGCTGGGGTCACGTCTTGCCCCCACCCAAGTAAGTTCAATCCAGTTTTATATAGGTGCGTTTTGCCTGGATCGCCTGCCGCGATTTCAATAACCAGAATCTGACCATGCAGATTGAGCACAATAAAATGTGATGGGTTCGCGCTCGTGTCATGATTATGCCCCACAACGGCGTCTGTCTGGTAGGTGCGGGGGCGTCCATAATGTAAGTCATCTTGCCATCCTTGCAACGCCTGTTGTCCCATGTTAATACCAAGCCATCCCCCAACCATTGCGAGGACCACGGCTCCTCCATAAAGGGACCAGCGAGGAATGTGAAACGGCCTGGGCATCCCAACGGGCAAGAGGGGCGGCGGCTCGTGCTGCCTCTCTTGCCTGGGTTGGTCATGAACATGTATCTTTACCCGGCGCGTTGCCTGCTCGTCCGTCTGGGTCTGGGTTGGTGGGTAGGTTGGTTGGCGTACCACGCTGGTACGGGTGCGGGTGTCATACAAGGCATCTTCGTCTATATGCTTCTGGGTGTCGATCTCCTCTCGGCGTGCTCTCGTCGCGCGATTGCCACGGGTTGGCGTCTCGACCGTTTCCAGGTTGAAGCGATAGCGAGAAGGGCGCATTATCGTTCCCTCCTCTCGTCGCGTGCGAGTTTTGGGACGTTGGCTTGTTCCTCTCGCTTCTGCACAGCATATGTATAGAACTCTTCGTTCCAGCCACAGACATAGCCATAGCGCCAAATTGCCGGGCGTAGGGTGTCGTACATCGCCCATTGCAGGGCGTTCTCGACATCCTGGGCCACGATCTCGCGCTTTTCAAAAGCCAGGGCAATAAACTCGGCGCGTCCTGATTGGACGCCATTATGAAAGACGGGATCAGCACAGAGAAGAATGCCATCAATACCTGTGTGTTTCGTCTCGTCTGTCAGTCTGGGGGTATCTTCTGGATGGATACCGCACGAGGTACCGACGCGCTGACGTGAGGCGTCTTGCTGCTGCATCTCTCCATAGAGGTGATAGGTGATACCCGTTCTCGTGTTCTTCATGCCGTTTTCTCCTGTTGCTCCCCCAGCCGCTTGAAAGCAACAAGAGGGAGCCTGCTATCAGTTAGATATGCTTCCCACGAATGTAGTTCAGGGCTTCTTTGGATGTCATAAGACCGTCTTTTACAGCCTGTTTCGCTTCACGAATGCTGGTTCGGTCTTTATGGCATGGGCATGAGGGAGAATAACAATACGAGTTCTCCATGCTATGAAGAGGATTGTCAACTGTGAGGACAACTATCTTAAAGTTATCCCCGTAGGATGTGATGGCTTTGTCTGTCCTTGACATGTGGAATGCTCCTTGACAGAACGTCCACCATGAGGTATGTATCCCCATGGGAACATATCACTGGGTTAAAGAGGCTCGTTGGTGTTCCCATACTGGCTCTCGTCGGCAAACGGGAGTCAGTTTTTATTACCTCCTTGTTTCCTTAATCGCACTCATAAACTATCAAGCATTAGCTTTTTTTAGCAAGAAAGAGCTAAAAAAAGCTAATATTTGATAAAAGTATATGCTATTGCGTTCTTTAAGTCAAGCAATTATTAGCAATTAAAAGCAAATAAACGCACCTTATTTGCTTTCAAAGGTCGAATATGATAATATTTGCCAAACTGTAAAAATATGTGAGGGCCAACATGACAAAATTTGAGGAGCTACGGACTAATGCGGGGCTGACAATTACTCAGCTATCTATAGAAGCCGATGTTTCAAGGGCAACTATAGAGAAAATAGAGAAAGAAAAACCAGTTAGAGCGCCTTTAGCCGCTCGCGCTTGTACTGCGTTAAGTAAGCATCTTGGTTATCAAGTAACTTATCAAGAGCTTAATATCAAGACGGTTCGCTAATATTTTTTCGTTTAGATCTGGTATTTTTTAATGCATACTCATTATGTAGCCGCAAAAATATTTACATATAGATTCTAGATGCTGATGTAGCTTGACAGGCTGCGGCACGAGAAACGTGTGCAAGAACTATGTAATGTGGAGGAGCGGTTATCTTGCTTACCCCGCAAGCGGGGTAAAACGCTGGGGGGGGCAACACTGTTACATGAACGTGAAAAGGCAACAAAGGTCGTCGTTCTGGAGCACACTTCCCAGCACTCTTGCCTATGTGCCGATGCAATCCTCCTCATCGGCATTCCGCTGTTGTCCTTGCGCCATCGTACACGCGCTAACCACGTACAGTAGCCAGGCACTGAGGGAGACAAGCGCCCTCCAGCATCCTCATGGGATGCAGAATCTAGCAACTGCCTTGGCTCGCTGCGCTCAGAGGGGGAAGGGGGATATGCGTGAAAAAACGCCCGTTCTCCACACACACCGCTCATCCCCCTTCGCAGCTTCAGCGCGAAGGGGGATGCTCTGATGTAAGACGCGCTTCCTTGTGAAGTATTCCAGGTTGTGGTAGTATTTTCACCAGGGAAAGAGAACTCCATCCTTTCCACGAGCAACCGTTCCTCGTAGACGCCTTCTTTTGAGTGCAGAAGCAGCGGACAGTGACGCGGCAGCAGGGAGTGCGGTCTATGCTGAATAAATATGAACGCGAACGGGTTGGCAGCACCTTTTCTCTAGAGAAAAAGAGCATCTACCAGATTGCCAAAGAAGAGGGGGATAGCCACCAGACTATCGAAAAAGCACTCTTTGATCCCTACCCCAAACCGTATCACCTCTTCCATCCGACGCCCGCCCCAGTTGTTGGTCCCTACCAGCCACGAAGAGAAGCGCTCTTGAACCAGCATGAGCACATGCCTCGCAAACAACTCTGCACCGCCCACGGAGCAAATAGAGCCGGAATTCCCCAATGGGAGAAGAGAGGAGCTAGTAATGACAATGGACAGTCCCCTCGCTGCGATCTTTTCGCTTCTACTCCTGATCATCGCGTTCTTCTACCTGTTCCGGCTCGTTGGCTGTCGGACACAGATCCACCCCTTTGACGCAGAAAACGAAGTGGGACATGGGCTCATGGCCATCGGCATGATGGTCATGCTCGCGCCTACGGATTGGCTTTCACCAGATATTATCCGCTGGAATGTCATCCTGTTTGCGCTTTTCACTCTGTGGTTCATCGGGCGTCTCTTCACGCGAAAACCTCTCCTTGCCATCATGCTGCAAACGCCCGGAGCACATTCCACAGTGCGGGCCGATGCTCTTCATGTGCTTATGCATGGTGGCATGTGCTATATGTTTCTGCTGATGAGCAGCATGGTGTTGAGCATGACACAACCCGCACTCTATGCCAGCTGCATCTTTTTTGTCGCTTTTGCATTCCTCATTCTTTTCTACGGGCGAGAGATCTCCAATGATCTTCACGCCGCAAAGATGGATTGGCTGCAATGTAGCGCAAACATTGCCCATGCGCTCATGAGTGGGATGATGTGCTGGATGTTTCTCGACATGATCTCCATGACGATAAGCATGGGGAGATCGTGATCCCCAGTTCGTTTTTCCCCATATATTCACGCCATCCGAGCGCGCCATACAGGTGAAACAAGAGCTTTCGCCTCATCGACAGGAATGTCTCGAAAGATGTATACTGAAGAAAACAACCTTGACCTTTGGGGTGAGATCAGCGTGTGAAGAACGATATCCTTGTTCTTCTTTCCTGCGCATGCAACAGGTCTCCACCAACAATATACTGTACAGGTTGAACCATAATTCCTCCGTATATCTACCTCTATAATTTCACGCTAAAAGAGGTGTGGATCCAATCCTCCGTACCTCACCTCTCAAGTAGGGTTGCCTGACTAAAAAATAGGGATTTCTCCTAATAGACAGCGATGAGCGGCCCTCCTACAATAGAGGATGCGCCATTATGAATAGGACAAAGCTCAAATGGGCTGAGGTCTCTTATTTTCTATGCACTGATGGTACACAATAGACCCTTGCAGATGGCAAGCAGACGGGAGTAGATGAGTGAAAGGTAGGTACATTTTATGCGCAAACGCTTAATAATAGGTAGTCTGGGGGTGCTGGCAGCGCTCCTAATGGCACTTATCCCCCTATCCTCCGCCTCGGCGCACGAGATGCGTCATGTAGGCAACTATACCTTTATTGTAGGCTTTCTCAATGAGCCCGCCTATACTGGCAGTCAGAATGCGATCTCGCTAACTGTCTGTAATGGCAAGACTTGTGAGATCGCTGGTGGTGGGGATGACGGCCCGGTCTCCAACCCGGTCAACGATGTGGATAAGAGCCTGAAGGCGGAAGTGAGTACGGGAGGTTCCGCGCCCCTGGCTCTCAGCCTCCAACCTGTCGATGGCGCGCCCGGCAAGTATACCGCCGATTTCATTCCAACTCAGACCGGCGATTACACCTTCCACTTCACCGGGACGCTCAATGGTCAGAAGATCGACGAGAAGTTTACTAGCGGTCCCAATACCTTCAGCGAAGTGGCGCAAATTAGCTCGTATCCTGCCAGTAAGGGAACGACAACGCAGGGGCGCAATGATATCTCCTCCCTGCAAGCTCAGATTCAGGATGCGAAGAATACCGGCATCCTCGTTGGCTCGATTGGCACTCTAGTAGGGCTTATTGGTCTCGGTACAGCGGTCGTCGCATTGCGCCGCCGTCCCGCCAGCGGTACCCAATCAGACGAAAGCCTGCGCGGCTAAACGTTTTTAGCCGCAAACCGTCTGTCATCAGAAGAGGTAGTGAGCAGCTAAAAAGGGTCTTTTTTCGTCCCCACATCCAGGCCCTTGAGTATGAACGGACCGGAATGCAATGCTAAGTGCTTAGCATTGCATTCCGGTCCGTTCATACTCAAGGGCCAACACGATCTTTCCCCCATTTCGGTCGTGCTGTCCGATGATCACGATGCTGTGCGGCAGAGTATGAAAATGTCGCTAAGTTTGCAACCAGAGATCCAGGTCGTGGGAGAGGCGCGGACCGGCAGAGAAGCGATCGAGCAAACGCGGAAACACCACCCACAGGTGGTCGTCCTGGATATCAGCATGCCCGATATTGGATGGATTGGAAGCCTGCACACACATTCATGAACGTCAGCCAACGACCAACATACTCATGTTGACCAACCACGAGAGCGAAGCGTATTTCTTCCAGGCGTTACGTGCCGAAGCAGCAGGATATCTGGTCAAAAAGACTGTGCCGACAGAGCTACCTCAGGCGATTCTCTCGGTTGCTCAGGGGGGAGCGTCTCTCTCCCAGCCTGGCTTCAGCACTGATCCGTGTCTATACCACCGTGCCGCCTATCCAGGAACCAGCCACGGGCAATGAGGAATCAATGGCTCAAGCATTGCGTGTGCTCTCCCCGCGTGAGCGAGAAGTGCTCACGCTCGTCGCCGAAGGCCATACCAACCAGGAAATTGCCGATCAGCTGGTGATCAGTATCAAAACGGTGCAGGCCCACCGCGCTCATGTCATGAAGGAGCTCGGCCTAGTACACATTACGCAACTGGTGCGCTTCGCCATTCGCCATGGCTTGGTCCCGCCTGGTTTCTGAGCACAGGCGAGCATCTCGACCCTCGCAGATCTCGGGACTAACGTTGACCTACGCATCTCCTGCACATTCGTTTTGTCTCCATGATCCTTTTCCTCCCCTTCCTGCGCGCCGCATCAATGGGCAAACCTTTTCTGAGGCATGCGTTTTTTGTACCATTTTTGGCATGTCCGGGCGGATTGCTTCACACGTCACGAACGTTAGCTCAAGACAATAGGCAGAAGAGCAGAGAGCGGAAACCCACATGAGGGGCAGGATTCCACAGGCACGAAGCTCTTTGCCCTTTCAGTTACTCTAAAAAGAGAACCATCATGCGATGAGGAAAAAAGCATCCCTCTTGGTACACACATAGAGAGAAAAGGGGGCGTATCAGAGGGTGAGCATGTCTTTTCCTCATCCTCGAAAGAAAAGAGAAAAAGGGGTTGCGATATGACGATGAAGACGCTTACCTATCAACTGAAGGGAACAGTGTTTGCGGCGCAAGCCTGTTCATGCCCATGTAATCCATGCGCCTGTGGAGATCACTGTACCTGTGAGGGAGCCGAGGCCTATCTTGGTCCACGTTGGCGCTTTGTTGGTGATCAAATAGAGTCTGGCACGATTGCAGATGTGGATGTTTCTCACCGTCTGCTCCTTAGCCTGGCCCAGAATCGGAATGAGCACGATACCAACTGGCATGAAGTCGTGCTGATTGATGACGCAGCAACTCCCGAGCAGATAGACATGTCACTTGATCTCTTTGAACGGCGCCAGGGCAGCGAAGTCGCCCATCCTGAGCGCGTGCCTTCCATCCAAAGACCAGTCTATCTTGTGCCTATGCACATTCACAAGGTTCAGGGACGAGACTTCTTGTCTGTCACCTTCTCGAGAGAGCGTAGTCGTCTGGTGCGTGGGAAGACACCCACTCCCTTCTTTCAAGAATGGACCTATAATGGACACATTGCCGCTCAAGAACCGTTAGATCGCTGGGGCGAGAACGTCAGAAGAGGTTGACATTAGGGTCATCTGAAAACAAGAGCCTCTCTCGCTGATGGTAAACAGTGTGTTGTCAGGGATACGTGCTCTTGTTCTTTTCTAATTTAGGAACGACTGCCCTTATCCTGGTTACATGGAGGCCCCTGATTCCACATTTGGGACCTCCGTCGTTCAAGCCTCTCGCAAAATAGGTCAAGACCATACGAGCTTCTAGCCACGTAGGCTTTCGGCAGACTCTTTCGCCTCCTGACCAATGCGAGATCTACGTGTAAAGGCAAACGCCGCCAACGCGACCCCAACCACGCCAATCACGATACCGACAATACCTAACGTTGCAGCCGTCTGCGCACTGTTTTGTGTATCTTTGATCTGTTGGCTCAGCGCGCTCGTATCAGCGCTTGCGCTCACGTTCTTCGTGGTCGCGGGATAGGCTATGATCTGCTGCACCTCACTAAAACCATTGGGGCTACTCGTAAATTTCTCATCGATCTTCTGCCCACTCAGTGTGCCGTAAATGTGGAAGGTATATGCACCTGCGGTTGTGGGCAGAAAGTAACCAGCATACTTGCCCGGATTGGCCCAACGCGGTTCCAATGACAACGCTAGCGGTTGCGCGCCTCCCTGAAGGACCTCAGCCTTCAGCGCCTGTTCGGCGTTCTCGACCGCATTGGCCACCACCTTCTGCCCATCCTGGGTTGTATAAGTACAGGCATCGCCATTACAAATAGTCAAGTCCAGACCATTTTTTATATTCGCATAGGCTGGTTCATCCAGAAAACCAATGACAAACGTATATTTTCCAACATGGCGTTTCTCATGGGCGAACGCCGATTGCGTCGTCAGAACCAGGGCACATAGCACAACCAGACAAACCACGACGCTTACAGCGAATTTCTTCTTCATCAGAAACTCCTAATTATTATAAATAACGGTGCTCTGAGAGGATGAAAAACGCAGCATTCCCCCTGCCTGCACCTCGAAATAGACCTGGCGTACAAGCTTTTGGAACAAGTACCCCTCTATCATAGAGCAACCTCTGAGAAATGTCATTGGGAGGTTTCCCTATCTTTCCCTCATCTTTCCTGTAGGGTTTATATCGTAGACAGCAGAATATTATTGAGTGAGAGTGGCAAGCCAGAAAAGCTATCCCAACCTCAGCTTTCTCCGTCTTCTTGCTTACCCACTTTGTGGGTCAAACCGTTGGGGGTGCGACACCTCCACATCTACGCGACAAGGCAACAATCGTTGGCTTTGGAGTAGCATGGACGTATGTCATTCACCTCTGAAAAACTTGGTATTGAAATAAAGCTAGAGGAAGTTTGTCCTTCTAAGCATTTTGTTCAGGAAAGCGAATTTCCTCTAGCTTTAGTATGGATGCTATGGTTTGTAAGGGTTTTGATCTTATAGTAGATCCTAGATGTTAGTTCTCCCGCACTTTCCGTACTCAGTAAAGGTGCTACGAGAGTAAAACCGCCTGGCAAAGCGCTAGAAGCTTCTCAATCTTTGCTCTGATCGCCTTTCGAGGGTAGAAATCGTGCGTGGTAGGACGCTTCTGTACCCTTGGTGTCAGGTCATTTGAATTGCTGAGTACAGAAAGTGCGGAAGAACCAAAATACTTGACAGACTCACCTGCGATGCCGCCACCGTTGCGTTGGGGTCTGCTGGAAAGGTTGGGTATGCTCGCCCTGTGTTCGCCGTCCGCAGTTGCTGTTAGTGGTGAATACCTTCCTCAATGTCGGGTGGCTGCCATCTTATGCTATACTGGCCTTACAAAAAGTAGACTGACTGAGGAAACATATGAGAGCATTATTGCAGCGAGTAAGCCAAGCCAGTGTTACTGTGGATGAACAGATTATTGGTCAAATAGGTCGGGGATTGCTGGTGTTGCTGGGAGTAGGGCAGGGTGATAGCGAAGTACAGATAAAGACATTAGCTGATAAAATTGTCTATTTGCGCATATTTGAGGATGACGCAGGCAAGATGAACCGTTCGCTCCTAGATATTAGTGGTGAGGTACTGGTAGTTTCGCAGTTTACGCTTTATGCTGATATGCGGCGTGGGAGGCGTCCTAGCTTTACGGATGCTGCCCCTCCAACAACTGCTGAGCCGCTAGTTGAGCAGTTCAAAAACGCGCTTGCTAGCTATGGGCTTACCGTCGCCAGCGGTATTTTTGGTGCCTCTATGAGCGTCGATCTTCGGAATGAGGGTCCTGTCACAATAATGCTTGATAGCAAGGAATTGTAAGCTACTCTAGCTAAGAGTATGGAAGTAAAGGGATTTACTAGCTTTGTAAACAGTAAATCCCTCTACTTTCTGCTAAGCAGCTTTAGGTTTCATCAACTCGCGCAAAGCGAAGATAAGCTCTCTAATCTCTCGTCCAGAAACTCGAAACAGGTCTTCTGGACAATGATGGACCGGTAACCATCTGGCTGGATAGTGCGGAGCTGTAAGGAGGGCTGCACAAATTCTGACTGCTGTAGGGAATTCACCGAAATCGCCGCAGGATGCCCCTGCCCTTTCAGGCATGGGGAGGAATGCGGCGTTCCTTTGTAGGTGGCTTGGGTGAGAGACACCGTAGACAGCTTTTTCATCTGCTCCTTTTCTATTGGCAGGTAGATGAAAACCATGATATACTCTAAAGTATGAAAACGGTGTTAACAGCGAAACTCAAATTGAATACAACACCCGAGCAATTCAAGGCATTACGTGAGACACAACTGGCATATCGTGATGCTCTCAACTATGTCAGTACATATGCCTTTGAGAATGGCAAGATGAGTAATGCTGTTCGTCTGCAAGATGGCACGTATGATGAGATTCGCCTCCGTTTTCACCTTCCCTCACAAATGGCCTGTTCTGTTCCTCGCCAAGTTGGAGCCACTTATAAAGGCTTATGGACAAAGGTGAAGAACAATGCTGCTCATCGTAAGGCAGGTCTCACCAAAAAGCGGTACAAAGGGCTTGATAAGGCTCCTACGTTTCTCTCCCCCACGTTGACCTACCAGTATAAGAAGGACTACACGTTCAAGAAAGAGCAGCACGTGAGTCTTCTCACTCTTGAGGGACGGGTCAAGGTTCCCTATACTGGCTATGACAAGCACGTGGCATTGATCCAGCGTGGGACGGAGATAGGTGCATCGAAACTCTGGTATGACAAGCCCAAGAAGCAGTTTTACCTGCTCGTCACCCTGGAAGTGGAGACGGCTGATCCTACCCCAGAAACGCACAAGCAGGTCGTTGGCGTGGATGTGGGGATGCGATACCTTGCCGTCACGGCGACGATGCAAGGCGATTGCACCTTCCATGCTGACATCTCTCCTATTACCAGGTCTCACCACTACGCACGATTGAGAAAGCGTCTGCAAAAAAAAGGCACTCGTTCCGCGGCGAGAAGGCTCGTCGCCATCAGTGGACGAGAGAGACGGTTGAAAGCCAACGCCAATCATGTCGTGAGTAAACGGATTGTTACCCACTATTCTCAAAGCTTGATTGGACTGGAGCATCTGACAGACATTCGAGAGCGGACCAAACGACGGAAAGGCAAACAAGCCAGTGCCAAACAGCGAAAAGCCAATCGTACCTTCTCCAAATGGGCTTTTGGTGAGTTGCATGCGATGATCGCCTATAAAGCGCTCTTGCATCAAAGTATGGCAATCAAGGTGGATGCCAACTATACCTCGCAGTCTTGCCCCAAATGTGGGCACACCTGCAAAGAGAATCGTCCTTACAAGGGCTTGCTCTTTGTCTGTCAGAATTGTCAGTACACGCTCCATGCCGATCTGGTTGGCGCGAGGAATATTGCGATGCGAACGCTTCTTATCCGGCAAGACTGGATAGGAACGGGCCTCTTGTCAGTACGCCCTGATGTGTCGGACGATGAAGCCAAAGCAGCACGCCTGAAAAGGTATGCTGAGTTGCGGTGGAGTTCAGACACAACTCCAAGCCCTCGGCTTTAGCCGTAGGGTACTGACTTGTGAACTTGCATCTTTTTGCTGAGAAAAGACGTGGAAAACATGGGTGCGTGTGCGGGAGAGGTCTTCATATTATAGTTCTGGTTTTCTCGCAAAAACTATGCTTACTTCTTATCCAAAACCCTGAGCACGCTTGTCCCCGAATGGGGGAAGCGCTAGTCATCCCCATTCGGGGAAAGGCGAGAGTGACGCGCGCCCCCGAATGAAGGTTGGGTTTTCGGAATAAGAACTTAATGGGCATGAGTGAAGGAGCACAAGCATGTCAGTGACGCCATCTTCTACGGTTGTGGGAGTTTTTCGGGACCGTTCCCAGGCCGAGCAGGCCATTGAAGGGCTGTATGGCGCGGGCTTCGCGCATGAGCAGATTCGCTTCTCCGCGCCGGGAACAACGGGAAGCTTCTTTCAGGATCTCAAGAGTCTATTCACAGGGAATGACACGACAAGCAGCACGATTGCCAGGGATCTCAATGGTCTGGGTTTCTCGGACGATGATGCCCTGTATTACGCAAGTGAGTATAGTAATGGAAATACTCTGCTGACGGTCCAGTCGCCGGGGCGAGAAGAAGAGGTTCTAGGGATCTTGCATCGCTACGGCGCGTACAATGTGCGCCCGAGCACATCTTTCGCAGATGATAATACAGGTAATGACGGTCAGCCTGCGGCTGATGATACGCAGGCGAGCGACTATCCCGTCGGCGAGCAGGATATGGGGACAATCGCATATCAGCAGTCCGCTACAGGTTATGCCGAGCCTGGAAAGGAAGAAGGTTTCTATCAGCAGCCAGAGGAATCGCAGGACGTGAATGCAAACGCTGAAGATAGCGGCCATGTGCGTCCTTTTGAGAGCGCGGCGGATGAGACGCCCATAGGTGATTATGTGCCGAAGGTCGACAACTATGATGCTGAGCCAGAGGAGCAAGCTAGCGAGCAGAATGTGGATGAAGGCATAGTCGAGCGCGAAGCAGAGGAAGATTCTTATCAGCAACCTGAGGCGGGCACCGCTGAGCAGCAGTCTCAGGCGCCAGACGTGGCACAACAGGATGCAGCTTATGCTGAGCATAAAATCGAAGATGTTCAATATGATAGTACCGAGGCGTACACCTCGCGCTATAACACCGAGCCTGACCTCTCGCAGTTAGAGGCGCCTGCCGACGAGAATCCGGAGACGCAGGGTACGACGACCCCAGCGACCTGGGGTGGGGAGACGCCTGCGCAAGAGGCCGCGACTGAGGGCACGACCTCCGCGCAGGGTACAGGCTATGAGGATGCTTCGGTGGGAGCAGCTGTAGCTGACCAGAATGGAGCTTATCAGGTCAGCCAGAATGATGATGTTACGGCGACACATGCTGCGCAACTCCAGCGTTATCAGCAGCAACTTCAGGCGACCCAGCAGCAGCTCCAGGAGGCCAAGTCACGCCTGCAACGTGCCAAAGATCACGAGCAACAGCTGCAGAGTGTCAAACAGCAACTGGCAGAATTAGAGCAAGAATTGCAGGCCACCCTGGCCGAGCTAAACGACACCCACAGCCGTATCAACAAGTATCAATAGATATAAAGTGCGAAGTTGCGGAGCTAATTATTAGCCCCGCAACTTCAATAGCCCCCAACCTCGCTCAACAGCGAAACGTACGCGATGAAGTAGTTCGTCCTCTATGCGCCACAGATTTTCATGATACCTTTGAATGAAGCCTTGCATCTCCTCATTGTGTTCTTGCATCCAATAATCGAAAAGCGCTCGTTCCTCCATGTGGAATTTTTCTCCATTGGGTTGCCAGGGGAAAACAGTTTCTATGTGCTTTACCATTTGGGGATCAATACGAGTAATGTCGATGCTCCAATCTTTTGACCTCCCATCGCGTACGCAGCAAGAAACAATGGATTCCAGGAGCGGTGTGTCACGTGTGCGGAGATGGAGCAAATTCTCAGTTTCTTCATAAGTAATGAAACTTGAGATATTCTGATTGACGGTTGAAGGAAAATTGCGCGGGGTATCTTGATTGTAGTACTTATCTGTTGTGGCAATTAATGGAAGCTTTTGGGCCAGTTCAGGAGGTGGAAGTTGGTAGAATGCTGACCAGAGTGTTCGTGTCTCCTCATCGCGTTCGCAGTACTCTTCCCACAAGTGGACACCTTCATTCCAGATAAAGGGATAGCCTCCCCATATCCCTGTAATTTTTATAAGAGGTGGTGGTAGCTCACAGCAAAAAGTGCTAAAGACATGGCTATGTAGCAGATTGCCATACTTGCCAAGGGTGCGCATGGTTTTGCCTTCAAGGGAGGGAATGATCTGGGCCATATGTTGCCAGATATCGCAGGGCGTTCCCTCTTTTAAGCTACGCAGGGTCTTGGCGTCGAATAACCCCTGAAAATTGCGGTGAGGCTTGAGAAGTGTTTCAACATCCTCACCTGTAAGCGGTATAGGACATGTATATCTCGGGGTAAAAGCAAAGTTTGTGGCCTTTTGTAGCAGTGTCTCTAATGGTCTAGAATCGCCTAGAAAGGCCTGTTCGAAGGCTGGCAGAATCTCTTGCACATAGCGATTGTAATCAAAGGGAATGTAGTCGAGCCAATCAGTAGACATCGCTATTGTTCTCCTTGCTTGTTGTCGGGTTCGTGTCTAGGGATTAAGCAAAAGATTATCAGAACATGCGGTAATAGGTAGTTAAAAGTAGAAATCTGCGAGGTGAGCGCTTTGTATTGCAGAGATGAGTATCCCTGAGCGTACGTATTCTGCATAGAGTGCGACTTGAATCGCCAGGAAGTCGCTGAAGTGGGCGTAGACGCGCCTGAAAGGGTTAAGCCGCCAATCGCGCCGATGTGTATAGATAGGGGGATTATCACCCTCCGAGGTACGGAAGAAGGCGAAGCCCTGCTCAGCCTGGAAAAAGAAAACGAAGGCATCTTCAGATAAGACGGCGGAGCTGGCGTCTTTTGCCAGTAAATCATGGGCTGCTTGCTGAAAGTGAATAAATGAGGGGTAGAAGCAATCCAGGTGGCACATAAAGTCACCCGCGCCATGACCCATCCAAGCAAGGAACTCTGTGTAGACTGCTGGCAAACTGCGCTGGATCGCTTGCTCAAGCAGGGTTATTTCTTCTGGTGAACAGGGTACGGCTTTTATGCCTGCCTGCCGATCGAGCTCTTGTAATTGCATCTTTTCCCTGCCCAGGTAGGTTAGACCCGCTTGCCTTTGTGATATTCCAGACAGGATAGGGAAGATAGTGTCTCCACATAATGGAAGGTGTTTTGCCAGGCGCCAGTTCTGAAACAAGATGGCTCTTATTGGTTGAGGGAGCTCTTGCTTGGCGATAAGCTGGCGGAATATTGCCTCCAGCTTATCGTCCTCCTCAGCTAGAGATGGCGAGGAGTGATATTCCTGTTCAAAGTACGTGAGCAATATATTTGTATCGCAGGAGAAGATACTGCCTGTTGCAGCGGTGAGACTTGTATCAGCAATTTGTATCTCAGGGATGCTCAGGGCTAGGCGCACTGTTGCAGAGATGTCCAAATGAAGTTGTTCGGCAACTGTATGTAGCTTTTGATATTCCTGGTGCGAGAGAATGATTTCGACAATTACTGGTTTGTCTTCCTCAATGAAGGTGTTACGTTTATTTTGTCGCTTGCACTCTTCTGTGAATGCCTGGACAGAGATGTGGAATCTGTCAGTAGCCAGGAGGCACGTGCGCTGCTCGCGACTTGACTTCTCAAGGAGCATAACCAAGGTAAGTAAGGTGTGAGCCAGGTAGGTATTGTGCATATAGTCATACTCTTCAGGCGAGAATTGAAGGGAGAAAGAGATGGTCTTATAAGGGTCGCGTGTGTGACATTGTGAGCAGTAACCGGAGGGGGCATCGTCGAATGGGTGATTGCAGTTGCGGCAACCCTGGTCCCGGTCTTCGAGAAAGCTAATGTACAAAGTGCGCTCATTATCGTATATCGAAGAGCGTTGTTGATCCTCGTATCCATGTTGCTCAAGCCAGAGCACTTGCTCCATCGTCAAAGCTGTATGCTCGGGTTGCTCAAAGAGGATATAGTAGGAGGTCATGCGGAGGAAACGGCCCTGGGATTGACGCAGGGGGAAGGTATCGCGGAGTTCGGTGAGTATGGCTTTTGCCTCGGCCTCGCTTTTGCCGGAAGGTATGGTGATTTGTAAGTATGGCATACTTTTACTCCTGCAACACAAGTTTGTTTAGTAGGAGGATCTTTTTGCATGGTTAAAAAGCGGAAGAGGTTTTCTCAGGTGCCTCTGGCTAGTACTACTAGCAGTCTACCTGCTATTTGACAGTGCAAGAAGGGGCCACGTATACTACAAATGCTGAAGTTTTGGCCGATCAAAATACCAGATGGGATATGCTAGCATGTTGAGGGCATAGAATCGAACCCTCGCGTGTTCTATATAGAAGAGCAAGTTTCTGGGAACGTGTTTCGAGGAGATGGGCATGGAGGGGCGGTCATCATAGTAAGGATGCGCCCCGTATTTTTATGTGCTCTTCTCCCCGAGATATCTGGGGGTCTGTGTACGTGATGCACCAGAGAAAGTCCATGCAAGCATGGATCCTACAATGTTTCTGGTGTATCAGAAAGTCCCTCACAGGGATTTTGGGAAAGAGAGAAGGATCAGAGAGTGCTTACGGATAGCCATACGCATATTGATATGTCCCGCTTTCAGGAGGATCGTGAGGCGGTTATTCAGCGCGCCATCAAGGGCGGTGTGACACGCATGATCGATCCAGGCTGCGACCTGGCATCCAGCCGGGCGGCGCTCCAACTGGCGAAGGAGCATCCAGGTGTGGTCTTCGCGGGCGTGGGCGTGCATCCGCACGATGCTCAGAGCTATACGCCTGAGGTAGAGGCTGAGCTACGTGAGATGACCAGCGAGCCGGAAGTCGTTGCCATCGGCGAGTTCGGGCTGGACTATTTTCGTATGCTCACCCCGCGTGATATTCAGCGCGAGGTCTTCTGTGCCCACCTGGAGCTGGCCCGTCAGTATGACCTGCCCTGTATCATTCATGTGCGCGATTCACATGAGGATGTGGTAGAGCTGTTGCAGGCCCATGGTAAGGGGCTGCGCGGTGTCTTCCACTGTTTCTCTGGAACCGTTAAGCAAGCTGAGGAGTGCCTGACCAGCTTCCCCGGTTTTGTCCTCTCTTTCGCGGGTCCCCTCACCAAACAGGGAAATGAGCTGCCCGAAGTGGCGCGTATAGTTCCCCTGGACCGGGTGATGGTGGAGACGGACAGCCCTTATCTCATTCCCAAGCCAGAGAAAGGGAGGCGTAACGAGCCCCTCTTTGTCAGGCACACGGCACAGAAACTTGCTGATATTCGAGATATGACGCTTGAGGAAATTGCTCAAATCACCACACAGAACGCTATTCGCCTGTTCTCTCTAGGAGCTATAGATGAAGCTATTTAATACGCTGACCCAATCCATTGACCCTTTTACCCCACTTAAGCAAGGCCAGGCCACTATCTATGTATGTGGCGTCACTCCATACGATACAACCCACCTGGGGCATGCCTTTACCTATGTATCCTTTGATACGCTCATTCGGTACCTGGAGGCGCAGGGGATCACCGTGCGCTACGTACAGAATGTGACCGATATTGATGACGATGTATTGCGCAAGGCCCGTGAGCTGAATATGGCCTGGGACGAACTGGGACGCCGCGAGACGGCCCGCTTCCTGGGCGACATGGACGCTCTAAACGTTCGTCGCCCCGATGTCTACGCACGCGCCACCGACGCGATTCCTGATGTCGTCGAGATCGTGCAGGACCTCGTTGAGAAGGGCCTGGCCTATGTGAGCGAGGGTTGCGTCTTCTATAGCGTGAAGCAGGACCCCGACTTTGGTACCCTTGGGCGCGCGATTGGCCTCAATGACTACCAGTCGATGCTCAATGTCGCCAATGAGCGTGGTAATTTTCCCGAGGATAAGCGCAAGCATGATCCCCTGGACTTCGTGCTCTGGCAGGCCCAGGCACCCGGCGAGCCCGCGTGGCCCAGCCCCTGGGGTCCGGGACGTCCCGGCTGGCACATAGAGTGTAGCGCCATGTCGATTCGCCACCTGGGTCAGCAGATCGACATCCATGGCGGCGGCGCCGACCTGGCCTTCCCCCATCACGCCTGTGAGATTGCGCAATCCGAGCACTATACCGGCAAGAAGCCCTTCAGCCAGTTCTGGATGCATACCGGGATGGTGTACCAGGATGGCGAGAAGATGAGCAAGTCGCTGGGTAACCTGACGCTGGTCAGCAACCTGCTCAAGACTTATTCACCAGATGTGATCCGCGTGACGCTTCAGAGCCATCACTATCGTCAGCCCTGGGAATGCACACCCGAGGATCTGAGTAAGGCGCAAGAGACGATTGAGCTCTTCAAGCAGGTGCGTCGCCTTGTGGGTGAGGAGAGCCATGGCGAGGACGCACAGGTTCGCGCCCTCTTCCAGCAGGCCATGGAGAACGACCTGGATACGCCTACAGCCGTCTCGGGACTGCGCGAGGCTGCCCAGACCGTCATCGCCAACCGTGACCTCAACGCTGGCGCGGAGGTCATCCGCCAGGCCCGCGTCCTGGGCCTATGCATCTAACATAGAAGAGAACGAAGAAGAGGAGGCTCGCGCGCGCAAGCCTCCTCTTCTTCGTTCTCTTCTATATGCCTATTAATGGAATTATGGCCTCAAAGTCATAGGTATAATACATTTCGTGCTCATTATATTTTCATGTGTACGTATACTGAGTTAAAGAAACAACATATGTTGTAGGGTGGAAAGGACAATTTGTTGATGAAAAAGTGGTTTGTTTCTTTGTCTTTTGTGCTGGCTAGCGTGGCGCTGGTGGCTGCACTTGCCGTTGCTGTAGTTGGTTCGCCGCTCAGTGCTTCAGCCTACTCAAATAACTATTCGTATAGTTTTACCAATCACGCAAAGATCGCGAATAGCTATGCGATGGACACTGGTGATGCGAAGTGGACGCTTACCT
Organism: Ktedonobacter sp. SOSP1-85; assembly: GCF_016587415.1. Classification (GTDB taxonomy): domain Bacteria; phylum Chloroflexota; class Ktedonobacteria; order Ktedonobacterales; family Ktedonobacteraceae; genus Ktedonobacter. Next base: position 3,647,299 of record NZ_BNJI01000001.1, read on the forward strand.
CCCGCTCATGTCGCCAGGGGTATACCATGACGGTTGCTGTGAGGCGGATGGCCCTGCTGGGGCTTGATCCCGAGGTGCAGAGATTGGTGGTTCCCGAGTGTGGAGGTACCTTCGAGACCCATAATACGCCTGGCAAGTACTACCTTGTGTTGACCAAGCCCTATGATGGCTTCCTTGTACAGGGGGCAGGCGTGGTACGCAGCCTGAAGAATCAGCGCTAAGGAAATAGGTAGAATAGATAAGTGGTGTGATAGACCCTGACAGCCTGCGGTTGTCAGGGTCTATCACACCACCTCTCTATATTAGTGGTGGAAGAGGCGGATGCCTGCCATAGCCATGGCGATATCGTATGCGTCGCAGGCCTGGATGACATCCTCGTCGCGCATGGACGCGCCGGGCTGGACGACGTAGGAGACGCCGTAGCGGGCCGCGCAATCGATGCTATCGCGGAAGGGGATATAGCCATCGGAACCCAGGGTGACACCCTTTAGACCTGAAAGCCACTCCTCCTTCTCCTGTGCGGTCAGGCGGGGCGGGACCACATCGAAGAGCTGCTCCCACTCCTTCTCCTCGATGGCGGTCAGGTCGTCGCGCAGATAGGTGTCGACGGCGTTGACCTTTTCCTGGCGCTTGACGCCGGCCTTGAAGGGCAGCGAGAGAGCTGCGGGATGCAGGCGCAGGTACCAGTTCTCGGCCTTGGCAGCCGCGGCACGTGTACACATAATGCGCGACTGCCCACCCGCGCCAATACCAATGGCCTGGCCATCGTAGGCGAAGCAGATGGAGTTAGACTGGGTGTACTTGAGGGTGATCAGGGAGAGGACCATGTCGCGCTGTGCGGCCTCGGAGAGGTTCTTATTGCGCGTGGGCATATCCTTGAGCATCTCGAAGGTGGGAACGACGTTGTTGCGCTTCTGTTCAAAGGTTACGCCAAAGACCTCGCGTGTCTCCATCTCCCCTGGCTCATAGCTGGGATCAATCTGCAAAACGATATACGAGCCTTTACGCTTCTTACGCAGGATCTCCAGGGCTTCTGGCTCGAAGCCGGGCGCGATCACGCCATCGGAGACCTCGCGACTGATGAGCTTCGCTGTTGAGACATCGACGATATCGCTGAGCGCGGCGAAGTCACCATAGGAGGCCTGGCGGTCCGCTCCACGAGCGCGGGCGTAGGCTGTCGCGAGCGGCGAGAGCTCCAGGTCCTCGACGGCGTAGGCCTGTTTCAGGCGGTCGTCCAGGGGGACGCCAACGGCGGCACCGGCGGGGCTGACATGCTTAAAGGAGGTCGCGGCAGGTAGGTTGAGGCTGCTGCGAAGCTCGCGTACTAACTGCCAGGAGTTGAGTGCGTCGAGCAGGTTGATATATCCAGGTGCGCCGCTGAGCACCTGAAAGGGTAGCGCTCCCTGCTTGCTATAGACACGAGCTGGCTTCTGGTGTGGGTTACAGCCATAGCGCAGCGTAAGTTCTGTATTCTCCATGAGAAAAGGTTCCTCTTCACAAAAAAATAGTAGTCTACTTCTCCGAAAACCTGAGCGCGAAGCGCTAGTCACGAGAGTGACGTTGGATTTCGGAATAAGAATAGTATCCCCCAGAGAGGGAAACACTACTGGGTAGTGGGGGAGTCTCTATTTATCTTACGCTACGGGATAGCAGGAGGGCAAACCTGGGTAAGATTTATCCGCGAAAAGGGGGTGGTGTGACGTTGTTTTTTGTGCGTATTTCATTGTGCTTTCGCCTGGTAGTGCCTAGCATTGGGGGGAGAATGTATACCTTAGAAGACGATCATGATACGTCGTCACGTTTGCAGCAACAAGCGATTCAGCGGGAACTGAAGGCCGCGAAGGATGCGTCCGCGACGACCGGGGATGATCCTGAGCGTGAGGGGCACAATATGAGTGAGGGACACGATGCCCCGACCCTGGTGAATGCCCCCACGGGACCCCTGATGGGAACCGCCACATCCACCTCAGTACGCGAACAGTTAAGTGATTCTTTGCGCCAGTTAGTGCCACAGGGGAATCGTCGCCTGGCGATTATGGCGCTCTCAATCGCCTGCTTTGCCGTCTTTGTTACGGCCCTGGATGAAACGGTCGTGGTGACGGCGCTTCCACAGGTGATTACGGACCTCAAGTTATCCCTGACACAACTGGATCATGCCTCCTGGATCGTGAGTGCTTATCTGCTTGGGTTTGTCGTGGCTATGCCCCTGATGGGGCGTGTCTCAGACATCTATGGACGCAGACGCATCTTCCAGATCTGTTTAGCCATTTTCGGTATCGGCTCGTTTCTCTGCGCCATCGCGCCCATGTTGGGGCAGCGTTTTCCCCTGAGCTTCTTGCAACCTTTGGGCATCAATACTTCGTCACCTGGACTCATCTGGCTAATCTCGGCTCGTTTCTTTCAGGCCATTGGTGGTGGCGCGCTGGTCCCGGTGGCTATGGCTATCGCGGGCGATTTCTATACACAGAAGCGCCTGGGCATTGCCCTGGGCATTATCGGCGCGGTCACCGAGATAGGTGGTGCATTGGGTCCGCTTTATGGCGCGCTAGTGGTCGAGCATCTTGGCTGGCAGGCCATCTTTTATCTGAATATCCCCATTGTGGGAATCCTGATGGCCGGGACCTGGTTCTGTATTCCTCGAGGAGAGCACCAGCGCGAGGGTGTTGACTGGTTGGGAAGCATCCTGCTCGGACTGGCCCTGACCTGTCTGAGCTTGGGACTGGCTCAGCAGGGTGCGGAGATGGGAACGGCACATGTCAGCACCAGTGCGGCCCCGCAGAATAATCCCGTTATCCTGGCCCTGGCGGTACTCTTCTTCATCGCTTTTGTGCTGGTCGAGCGCAAGGTGCGCTGGCCGGTGGTCGAACTCTCGCTCTTCAAACGCATCACCTTCAGTGCGTCTACCCTGGTCAGCCTGCTGGTCGGAGCAGCGTTGATCATAGCCATGGCCGATATTCCCATCTATGTAGATACGGTTATGCAATTAACGGTCATGGATAGCGGCTTGGCCCTGTTACGTATGACCGCGTTGATTCCCGTGGGGGCGTTGCTGGGTGGGTGGCTGTGTAACTATATTACCTGTCGCTGGACGGCAGTGCTGGGCCTGCTGTTTACCGCGGGCGGCTTCTACCTGATGAGCCGCTGGCCCATCAATGTTAGCTGGACACAGATTACCACAAGTACGGTCGTGGCGGGCCTGGGCTTTGGCCTGGTCATCTCACCCATTGGTACCAGCGCCCTGAATGCGGTAAAAAGTAGGCAGGCAGGCATGAGTTCGGCGGTCATCACGGCGCTGCGTATGGTTGGTATGATCCTGGGATTGGCGATCCTGACCTCGTGGGCGCTAGCCGACTTCAATAGTCGTATCAAAGGCTATGCCTCGATCTCGATGAAGGCGACGGCGGGCGATTATATCATCTGGGTGCAAAACTATGCGGTCCACGTGGTACGCTCGGCACACACGGTCTATACCTCGGTCTTCTTCGCTACGATGTGGCTCTGTCTGCTGGCGATCATTCCCGCCGTTTTCCTCTGGGGGAGCCAGGTGCCGGTGGCGGAGCGCGAACTGGGCTTGAGCGCGCCCCCCATTCCGGGCAAGAGCATCTTCGCGCAGCCGCGCCAGGTGCTCGCCGTGGGAAGCATCCTCCTGGTGCTGCTGCTGACTGGGAGTGGCATTCTGGTGACCCTTCTTGTGGATGGACCAATGCTGCGGCAGCAGAGTGCCAAACCGTTGTTGCGTTCATTGACCTTGCAGGTTGGATTGGATCAGCAGGCGGTGACCTCGCTGCTAACCTCGCAATTGAAGATCAAGAGCGACACTATCAGCAATATCAGCGTCGCGCCGCTGCCTAACGATGGCTTGCGTCTGAGCCTGCGGTTGAATATCAATACCGATGGGATCAAGCGCAGCATGACGGTCGCGATGGAGGGCCAGCTTGGCCTGGACCAGAAGCAGAACATTCATTTGAAGGTTACCCATCTCAGCCGTGACGGACTGGATGCCGGATCCCAGGCTACAGCCGCCATGCAGGATCCGGTGAACGAGATGTTTACCAACTCGATCATGCCCGCGCTACACGCCCAACTCAAGAGCGTACAGATACGCGCGGTGCATACCACAACTACCCTGAACTGTAGCAAAGGTACAATGATGCTCGTGATCCAGTTGGAGACGCCCGCTGTGGCCGACCTGCCGCATATCGCTACGCCCGCTCCCTACTGCTTCACCGGGCCAATCGATATCAACAAGCTTTCACCTACCCTGACCATCCCATAGTAGCCGCGTACGCCAGTAGCGGGCCAGGAGAGAAGGTTGCATGTGTAAGGTACAACAATTGTGGATGCGTACTCCCTACAGGCTGGGGAGTATAGTGCTTATGCTTATAGTTGTAAGCGTGGTGCTAGTGTTGATTACTCCGGTCTATGCCGCGACACGCACCGTGATACAAACGCGTGTGCAGCAGGCGCTGCCCTTGAACGCGCATATCTACCTGGCGACCGACGCGCTGCGGCCTGTCTTTCAGGAGCGCATCGACGCGCAGGTGCCCTCAACGGTCGCTAGCACGCTGAAAGGCATCACGGATGGAATGCCGGGTGACACGCGTGACTGGGCATCGAAGATGGCAAAGGTCTTGATTCAGCCATCGGCCACGCTTACAGGTCTCTCGCCGCAGGCAGGGGGAATGGTGACCTCGATGCGTATCAGCCTCTATCCCGGCGATCCCAAACCCATCGACGCCAACCTGCTTGTGCGTTTTACGGTGCTCAACGCCACGACGATTCAGGTTAGTGCCTTCCCGCTCAAGGGAAGTCCAACCCTGGTCAGTGGTCCCCTGACCACATTGCCCACGCCCCTGGGGCAGCTGCAAAGCATTCATACGACTCCAGGCTGTGGCGCGAACGCATTAGATGTTGGCATGCAGCTCCCGATCAACCTGGACGCGCCAGCGACCACGCAGAACGCAGCCTTTACGCGGGGGCAATCTTCGCGCACCACTCTGGTGAACTGGCAGGAGCCAGCGAGCGCTACAGCGGGAACGCATGCTTATGTCGAGATTCCTGCTAGCTCGCTGAGTACCCTGGGACCTGGCCTGGGTGTACTCTCCCTGGGCAATGGCCTCTTCGCGCGCAACATCCAGCTCTCCGTGAGTGGAAACCATCTGGTCGCGACCAGCGATATCACGCTGGGAAAATCTTTGAAATTGGCCCAAGCGACCACGACAATTATGCCATTGGCACAGCAGGGGAAGCTGGCTATCCAGGTGCAGAAGACCACGGTTACAATCTTCTCCATCTTTACCTTTCCTTATGATACCTACAATAGCCAGATTCAGCAGGAGCTAAATAGTAAGCTGGGTAGTGTGCTTGGTGACAAGTTTACGCTGAACACGGCCAGCATTGGTCCCAATAGTAATGTGCCCTGCGCGGCGGGCAATAGCATGATTCTCTCCGTAACGGCGCCGGGTGGCCTCTTCTAGCCTGGCTTATGGCAAGAGATTATTGGGTTTGGCGGGCGCATCTGAGAACGAGAGCAGACGTAGCCTGCCCTGGCGCAGCGTGTGCCAGAGGGTTGGGGTCGCGCCCAGCTCCTGGCGCAACGCCGTATGTAGCTCATTCCAGGCCAGGTGTACCTCCTCTTCGTGTGTGCGCAGATTGCCAATAGCGAGGCGGAGCGTATAGCGACCCTTCAAGCGGGTGGCCGAGAGAAAGCAGCGCCCGCTGGCGTTAACGCGATTGAGCACGCGCTCATTCAAATGATCCAGCCGTTCCTCGTTCTGGATGGCCCAGGGATGTGCGCGAAAGCAGACCACGCTGAGGTGAGTGGGGAAGAGCAGCTCCCAATCACTTGAAGTCTCAACCCAATCGGCAAAGAGGCGCGCCAGGCGACAATGCTCAGTGATATTAGCAACGAGACCATCATAACCAAAGTAGCGCAACGTCATCCATAGCTTGAGCGCGGGAAAGCCATGTGGCAGGGAGGCGTCATAGTCCATCAGGTTGATCGCCTGTCCTGAACGGCCCTCAGTGTTTTGCAGGTAGTCGGGGGTCAGGCTAAAAGTAGCACGCAAGGCTTGCGGACGGCGTGTATAGAGGATGCTACAGTGGAAGGGAGTGAAGAGCCACTTATGGGGATTGATCGAGAGTGAGTCGGCCCGCTCGCAACCGCGTAGGACCCAGCGTTTCTCGGGCATGAGGGCCGCGACCCCCGCGTAGGCGGCATCGACATGGAGCCAGAGACCATAGCGCTCACAGAGATCTGCGATGGACTCCACAGGATCAACGCTGGTCGTAGAGGTTGTGCCTACAGTGGCCACAACCGCGAAGGGCCACCAGCCCTCGCGTAGATCCTCGCGGATGGCCTGGTCGAGCGCCTCCACATTTATTCGATAGGCATCATCGGTCTCGATCTTCCGCAGACTCTCCAGTCCAAGACCGAGCAGAATAGCCGCCTTCTCCAGTGATGAGTGGGCCTCCTCGGAGGCATAGAAGCGGAGGCGTGGCATCTCTTTGCGGCCCGCGAGTCCCTGCTGGCGTATGTGCAGGCCAGGAACAAACTCGCGCGCCGCCGCGAGAACATTGGTGATAGCGGAGTTGTGATGGATCATGCCAAAGAGGGGGGCGGGCAGGCCAAGCATCTGGCGGAGCCAATCCAGAGTGACTTGCTCCAGTTCGGTCGCGGCAGGAGCTGTCTTCCAGAGCATACGTGAGACATTGAAGGCTCCTTCAAGCATATTAGCCAGTATGCCTGGTCCAGCGCTGGTCACGCCGAAATAGCCCATAAACCTGCCGGAGTTCCACTGGGTCAGGCCGGGAAGAATGACGCGCTCAACATCTGCCAGGATCTGATCCATCTCTTCACCTTGAGAGGGTGGATGGGAAGGGAGCATGTCCTGGATGTCGCCCGGTTTGACCTGGGCCAGAACGGGGCGTGTATGAACGCTCTGGATATAATTAGCGATCCAATCGACGACCTGGTGTCCATAGTGACGCAAAGCTTCAGCGTCCATATCACCCTCGCGGGGTTGGGGCGTGGGTCCTGCTTCTAGAGGTATATGCATTGTTCAACCGCCTCCACATAACAACCAGAGAACAACGTTTATATGGGAATATCCTGGTATTGTATGCCTTCTACCACGGAGTAATCATTTGTTGCAGTTAATTGTAAGAAAATAGATGGTAATCGTCAATATAGCTCATGCAAAAACATTGATCCATTGCTAAATATATTTTCACTTTGAGTTTCTGTGGCAGGTTGAATATGAATAAAAAATAATCTGAAACCTGCTTCGGCTCGTGTAGCGAGCCTTTCGGGTAAGGGAAGGATGTGCTTCAACATTACAATCTGGACATAATAAATAGTCGATACGTATTGAGTAATTAGCATTTATTCTAGGCAATTGTAAGCACGCCTGTGGTGCGTCTTGATGGTTAAATATATGCAAGCTATATTGTATAGCTTTGCTACACGTAAGGAATTTTTATACATTATTAATATCTTATTTTTGTATGTAATGTTAGTATATAGTATATCGTTTATGTTACATGTTTCTCTCTGGAAATTGAAAATGCATTTGCGGGTCATCTGCTCGTGATGGAACGAATCTTAAAAAGGCTGTGTTGATGCGTATGTGGAACGTAGAGGAGTAGATAAAATGGAAGCCTCAGGAAAACCGTTTAATCCATTTGAGCGCGCGATTGTGCCGTTTGAGAGCCAGCCTCAGGCTAGCGGAATCTATGATACGCAGGAGATCATCGTGCCTGGGGAGCCGAATGAAACTGCTCCAGGTTATCCCTTTTCTGAGCGGCGCACTCCGGTAACGGAAGAGATGTTTTCGCTTCTCCATGTACCGCCTGGAGATGGGCTGCCACACCTGGAGCGCTACTCTGCGGCCCCACGCTTTGACCTTGAGACTGCTACCTCTCAGACGCATGTCCCGGCGATGACGCTGCGGTCCTGGGAGCGGCGTTTTGGTATTCCAGCCCCCTGGCATGGGAGCAATAACGCGCGCCTCTATTCAATGCGAGACCTGGCGGCTATCCACTGGCTCAATCGACGTATCAAGCAGAATAACACGAGTGTCTATCTGTCAATACAGGAACTGGCGCGCCTGGAGCCAGCGTATAGCAGGCACTATAGCGCGAATATGCCTGCAACTCTGCCCAGGCAGCGCAAGTTTTCCGAACTGCATGAATCTTTGCTGCGTGCGATTACCATGATGGATGAGGGGGGCGCGGGGCGTATTCTGAACGAGGCCTTTGATACCTATCCAGCAGCCACCGTCTGCCAGCAGGTACTGCAACCGGTGCTGACGAAGCTTGTTGAATTGCGCCATACGGTCTCACTTCCCCGTACCATCGAACATTTTGCCTCCAAGCTCACACGCGATCAGATTGTACATTTGATCGAGGCGGGCCTGACCCCACGCGAAGCCCTTCAACGTCTCTCTCACCTGGCTCTCCGTGCTCCGCAGATTTACGCCAGTCAGCAGCGTGCCAGGGAGCGTATGGACGCGGTGCCCACGCTGGCGCGTATCGCAGACATCATGCTGGAGGCAATCAGGCAGCTTGACGAGGGACATGTGCAGAGAATTATGGATGAGGCCTTCTTCTACTACCCGGTTGAGGAGGTGTGTAGTAACCTGTTTCAGCCAATGCTCTATCGGATTGGTGAATTATGGGCTTCGCGCCAGATCACGGTAACGGTCGAGCACTTTGCCAGCAATATGATTCGTACGCGCCTGGCCTATCTCTTCCAGACCACGCCCTATCAGCGCCAGGGGCCAGCCATCCTGGTTGGCTGCGCGCCGAGGGAGACGCATGAGATCGGTGTCCTGATGCTGGCGCTTTTCTGGCGCCGCCAGGGCTTTAATGTCTACTACCTGGGGCAGATGCTGGAGCCTCAGAGCTTGCTGCAAGAGATTCGGCGCCTGCGACCTGGAGTGGTATGTCTCTCAGCAACCACGCGACCACGCGCGCGGGACCTGGCAGAGATCGCGCGTGAGATCAGTAAGCTCGAGGGGCCTCGCCCCACTGTCTGCTTTGGTGGAGGTGCCTTTATGCAAGATCTCGGCCTGGTAAAAAGTATCAAGGGTGTCTACCTGGGGGCAGACGCAAACGAAGCCACTCGCCGCCTGCACGAGCTTGTCCCCCTTCAGCAGTCGCAGCCAGCGCGCGACGAGGCGCACCATATCATGTAAGGGATTATGTGTGGCGACATAGCACAGCTATGTCGCCACACATAATCCCTTACATTATTTACACCTACCAGGCGTCCAGAAGAAAAGTGTTACAATCTTAGGTAGGTAACACGACGCTGAAGGCTTGTCTTTTTGATAAAGAGGGTAGGTAGTATGACAACAACAATAACTGAGTGGCAGCATCGAGATATCCTCACCAATGGCATTCGGATGCATTATGTTACGCAAGGTGAGGGTTCATTGATTGTGCTCCTGCATGGTTTCCCTGAGTTCTGGTACTCCTGGCGGCACCAGATCCCTTTTCTGGCGCAACTGGGATATAAGGTGGTGGCACCTGACCTGCGGGGCTATAACGATACAGATAAGCCACGCCGGGGCTATGAGATCGCGACCCTATTGCGCGATATTGAGGGCCTGATCAAGGGCCTGGGCTATGAGCGAGCGATTGTCGTGGGCCATGACTGGGGTGGTGTGCTGATGTGGCAGTTTGGTCTGAGGTATCCGCACATGGTTGAGCGCCTGATTGGTCTCAATGCGCCGCCGCCCTGGACCTTCGCGCGTGAGCTACGGACCTGGAAGCAGTTGCGCAAGAGCTGGTATGTCTATGCCTTTCAACTGCCCGTCCTGCCAGAGTTGGCCCTTAGTCGTGAAGGGGCCGAGCCTATTGCAAAGATGCTCTACGCCAGCGCCGTGCAGAAGTCGGCCTTTCCAGAGGATGTGTTGCAGCGCTACAAAGAGGCCATGAGTAAGCCGGGCGCACTGACGGCGGCGATTAACTACTATCGCTCGATCTGGCGGCGCTCAAGTATCGGGGCCGTCAGTGGAAACAAGGGGCGAATCGATAAGCCCACACTGCTTATCTGGGGTGAGCAGGACGTGGCCCTGGATATCGCCATGACCTATGGCCTGGAGGAGTGGGTTCCCAACATAGACGTGCGGCGTATCCCTGATAGCGGCCACTGGGTCCAGCAGGAGAAACCCGAACTCGTCAACGAATGGATAGCCGAATTCCTCCAAAAAGAATAAGTATATAAAACAAGAAGTGCCCGTTGCATAAAACGCAACGGGCACTTCTTGTTTTATATACTTACACACTCTTGGGGTCGCCATAGATGATGGCGCGCTTGACCTCTTCGATCAGGTCGGTGACCGGGATGCCGCGTGGGCAGGCATCGGAGCAGTTGAAGATGGTGCGGCAACGCCAGACGCCATCCTTCTTGCCCAGGATATTGAGGCGCTCGGCGGCACCCTCGTCACGGCTATCGAAGATGAAGCGGTGCGCGTTGACGATGGCGGCGGGACCAACCCAGTCCTGGTTGCCCCAGATCGAGGGGCAGGAACCGGTGCAGGCGCCACAGAGGATGCACTTGGTGCCCTCGTCGAAGCGCGCGCGCTCCTCGGCGGATTGCAGGCGCTCGGTACCTGGCTCGCTGTCGTACGTGATCAGGTAGGGTTTGACCTGTTTGTACTTGTCGAAGAACTGGTCCATATCGACCACGAGGTCCTTAATGACCGGGTAGCCCAGCATTGGCTCGATGGTGACCTTCTTGCCTACGTCGCGCATAAGAACCTTACAGGCCAGGCGGTTGCGACCATTGATGCGCATAGCATCGGAGCCACAGACGCCGTGGGCGCAGGAACGGCGATAGGTCAGCGTGCCATCCATCGTCCATTTGATGTTGTTCAGGGCGTCCAGCAAGCGGTCGATGGGTTCAACCTCGACGGTAAACTCGTCCCAGTACGGCTTATTGTCGCGCTCCGGGTCGAAGCGCTTTATACGCATTAAGACTTGCATCGCGTTCTCCTCTAGTATTTGCGCTCCTTAGGCTTGAAGACGGGATCATCCACAAGCACGACATCCTTGTAGTCCAGGCGAACGTCGTGCGCCTTCTCGCCCTTGTAGGCCAGGGTATGTTTGAGCCAGTTGGTATCATCGCGCTTGGTATAGTCGAGGCGATAGTGGGCGCCACGGCTCTCTTTACGTGCGATAGCTCCATGGATGGTTGCCTCGGCGCAGTCGAGCAAGAAGCCAAGCTCGATGGCCTCGACCAGCTCGGTATTGAAGCGCTTGCCTTTATCCTGGAGCTGAATTTTCTTGTAGGCATCTTGCAGGCCGTCCAGCGTATCCAGGGCTGAGAGCATACCCTTCTCCTCGCGCTCGACGAAGACCTTGTCGTTCATCTCATTCTGCAGGGTCGAGCGGATGCGGGCCGCCGACTCGCCGCCAGAGGACTTGCCTTTATCCAGTAGGCGATCAAGCATATCGCGTGAATAGGCCTCGGGATTCTCTGGCAGGGGGGCGTGATCGTTCTCTGCGATGAAGCGTGCCATGTCTTTACCGGCGCGGCGACCGAAGACGATCAGGTCGACCAGCGAGTTAGTGCCCAGGCGGTTGGCACCGTGAACGGAGACGCAGGCGACCTCGCCCGCGGCATAGAAGCCGGGCATGGGTGTCCACTGGGGATCGATGACGACACGGCCATCCAGGTCAGTAGGGATACCGCCCATGGCGTAGTGCGCGGTCGGCTGGATCGGCACAGGCTCGGTAATAGGTTCGACGCCCAGGTAGTTACGGGCGAAATCTGTGATATCGGGCAACTTCTCGGCAATGGCCTTGGCGCCCAGGTGGCGTACATCGAGGTAGACATAGTCCTTGCCATCGATGCCACGTCCCTCGTTGACCTCCTGTACAATACAGCGCGAGACGATATCGCGTGGGGCCAGGTCCTTCAACGTGGGCATGTAGCGCTCCATGAAGTACTCGCCCTTATCGTTGAGGAGCTTACCACCCTCGCCGCGAGCCGCCTCGGAGAGGAGCACGCCGACCTTGTAGATGCCGGTGGGATGGAACTGGTACATCTCCATGTCTTGCAGAGGGATGCCACGGCGATAGGCGATGGACATACCGTCGCCCATGCAGGCGAAGGCATTGCTGGTCACGCGCCAGGCGCGGCCATAGCCGCCGGTCGCGAACATTACCGCCTTGGCATGGAAGGTATGGATCTCGCCTGAGCGGATCTCCATCGCCACAACACCGCAGGCGCGGCCCTCGTTGAAGATCAGGTCCAGCACCAGGAACTCGTTGAAGAAGCGCACCTGGTTCTTGATTGAACTCTGGTACATGGTTTGCAGGATCATGTGGCCGGTGCGGTCGGCGGCGTAGCATGAGCGGCGCACGGGACCCTCGCCAAAGTTGCGCGTGTGACCACCAAAGCGGCGCTGGTCGATACGGCCATCTGGCGTGCGGTTGAAGGGCAGGCCGCGATGCTCAAGCTCGTAGACGGCATCGATAGCGTCGCGGGCCAGAATCTCGGCCGCGGGCTGGTCTACCAGGTAGTCGCCGCCCTTGACGGTATCGTACATGTGCCACTTCCAGTGGTCCTCTTCCTGGTTACCGAGGGCCGCGGCGACGCCCCCCTGGGCGGCACCGGTATGTGAACGCGTGGGGTAGACCTTGGTGAGTACCGCTACGCTGGCATTTGGCAATTGCATCGCAGCCATCAGACCCGCGCCACCAGCGCCGATGATGATGACATCAAATTTCTGATACATGGTATATATATCCTCGCTTCAACTTGCTCACAACTTCTTCTCTCTACAGAGAGAGGGGAGGGTTTTTGTGGGGACACCCCACAACCCCGGCAGGAGGAGTTCCTCCTGCACCACCCTTGCTCATAACTTCTCTCTGCTTAGTGCAGGCAGGCGGGTCCGAGACTGCCCGCAACGGGCTGGAAGGTGATGAGTGTGATAGTGCCCAGCATAAAGAAGGCGAGCAGGAGTACCGCGGCGAAGCCTTGTAGAACCAGGCGCGTCCCCGGCGAACGCACATAATCATCTATGACCACGCGCAGGCCGTTCACACCGTGCGTCAGGCCAAGCGTCAGTAGCAACCAGTCGAAGAGACGCCAGAAGGGGTTCGCGTAGCGAGCCGCCACAAACGCGTAGGTCGTGCATGAGACGTCATTGGTCACATGCATAATAGTAAGATGGATAATGACCAGGAAAATCAGTACCACGCCCGAGATACGGAAGTAATACCAGGAAAAGGTCTCAAAGCCACAGCCAGCCGGACGAGGCCCACCATATAAACGCGACAGCATACATTCTTCTCCTTACAAGGGTTCTTTGACGTGTCACTTCTACGCGCTACTAATTTTTGACACTCAGGATGGCTTCGGGATTAAAGAACCATTTAACGAAGGCCACTGAGGGGAGTAGCGCGGGTTTCAGCACGAAGTAGGCAAACACGGCGGAAACTACTATCGTTACGCCCAGGGCCGCGTAGAACAGCGGCTTTTGAAGGCGTGCACCCTTGCGCCAGAAGTCGATCATGATAATACGTACGCCATTAAAAGCGTGATAGAAGACAGCGCCCACGACAGCCAGTGATAGGAAACGCACAATGACGTGGTCAAAGAGCAGAATGCCATCGTTATAAACTGTTGGGCCAAAGCTGAGTAGAGAAATATCCACGACGTGGATAAACAGGAAGAGCAGTAGTCCGAGTCCTGTCACGCGGTGCAACAGCCAGGACCACATGCCAGATTGACCTTTGTACATTTTTCCCTCACTTCTGGGGGCGGGAGAGGAGGGCAGGAGGCACGAGGTTAGATAGTGCTTCGCTCAGCCTCTGGCGCTTGCTCTCGCCCTTTCCGAACATCCAAGCGGGGACCGACGCATTGGAACGGCAAGAAGAGCTAGCCAATGAGCCTGCGCAGGCATCATCGACGAGGACCGAGAAGATGGGCATAAAAAATAGACCGTTTCTTACACATCACAGTCCTCTATCTACAACCAGGCACCCCGCTGTGCTTTACCAGGCCCTTGGCGAGCCAGGCAAACGTTGTATGTGTATTATACTTCACTCTTGAGGCGTGCGCAAACACTTTTTATAGTTATATGATGATAGGTCAATGATTGTGGCATAAGTGTTGTGGGTGGCAAAGGCGGCAAAGCCGCCTTTGCCACCCACAACACCTTACTCTGAATGTGGAGAGGCTAAAGAGCCGGGAAACCTGGAAGTTATGGTAAGGTCCATTCTCAAGGGGAAGCCGCTATGTTATAATGCAGGAACAATCGTTCTTACTCATGTATCTCCTCTGTTTAGAAAATATAAAGCTCTTGCTGTGTGGAAATAGATACCAGGGAAAAGTGCTATGCCTATACGTCAACTTGCGCCCGATGTGGCGGCGAAGATCGCGGCTGGTGAGGTGGTGGAGCGGCCCGCCTCGGTGGTAAAGGAACTTATTGAGAATAGTATTGACGCGGGCGCGACCCAAATTCGCGTCGATCTGATGAATGGTGGCCTGCAACTCATTCGCGTGACCGATAATGGCTGTGGCATCTCACCCGAAGAACTGCCCCTGGCCCTGGAGCGGCATGCTACCAGCAAGGTGACATCCATCGACGACCTGGAGCAGATTCGCTCGCTGGGTTTTCGCGGTGAGGCGCTGGCGAGTATCGCCGCCGTGGCCGAGGTGACGCTTATGAGTCGTGCGCGAGGCTCCGAGCAGGGATCACAGGTGAGCGCGCAGAGTGGGCATATCTCTGATGTCACTCCCGCCGCCTCGCCTGAGGGTACGACGATTACGGTTCGTAACCTCTTTAGCGCCGTTCCAGCGCGCCTCAAGTTTCTGAAGAGTCGTAATACTGAGATCAGCCATTGTCATCACCTGCTGGAGCAGTACGCACTGGCCTACCCTGAGATCCGCTTTACGGTTGCCAGTGAGGGGAAGCAGATCTTCTCGACTCCCGGTGATGGCAAGCTCTTTAGCGTCCTGGTGCAGGTCTATGGTCTACAGATCGCGGAGCAGATGGTAGAGGTGGATGGCGATGATGAGCATGACGCCAGCGATGGCGAATATCCCATTGTTAAGGGCTTTGTGAGCCGTCCCGCCTGCTATAAGAGCACGCGCCAGCATATCTCCTTCTTCGTCAACCGGCGCTGGGTCATGAGCCGTATGCTTACTACGGCAGTGGAGGGGGCCTATCATTCGCTGCTCCTGAGCGGGCGTCATCCCCTGGCGGTCATCAATATCCAGATCGACCCCTCCTTCCTGGATGTGAATGTGCATCCCGCCAAGACCGAGATTCGCTTCTTAAAGGAGCGTCGTGTCTTCGCCGCTATCCTGCGCGCGGCCCGCAAGGCTCTTTTGCAGGAGCCGGAGATGCCGCAGTGGAAGTCGAAGTCTAGCGAGCCACGTGCGAGTAGTCAGCCAGACGCCTATGATCAGGAACCCTCATTCGAGGGCAGGCTGGATTTGGATGAGGAAACAGTACAGGCAGGCGAGCAGGAAGCAGAAGAGGCAGGTAAGCCACAGCAGCGGCAGAGCACGATCCCTGGAGATAGCCCCTGGATTACCTTTACGGAAGAAGAACATGGGACGAGGCCGCCCGGACATGCACGCCTCTGGCAGAGCCACCTGGGTGTGACCGATAAGGCGAAGGGGTCACGTCTCAAAGCTGTTGACACAACCGTGGAGGTCGAGCGTTCTCCCACGGGAACGCTACACGCGCAGGCCGAGCAGGTAAGCGTCACGCTTGATACTTCTCTCGAAGAGGATGATCCGCTCTCCATGCTACCGCCAGCCACGCCCGTTGAGAAACGTCCAGAAGCGGGTGGAGACATCGCAGAACAAGAGCCACTGGCCTCCTTTGACGCCGTGCCGCGTGGCATTCCCACGATGGGTATTCAGTTACCTTCTGCACAGACCGAGGAGCGTTCAAGGCTGGTTGTGAGTCCAGTCGCGCCCCAGGTGATTGCAGGAGACGCTCAAAGGGTAGAGCGGCGCCCTGAGCAGGGGGCACTACCGGGCCATAGCATCGATCCGAACCTGCCGCGTAAGTTTCCGCGCCTGCGTGTGGTAGGACAGCTCTCACAGAGCTATATTGTGACCGAGGGGCCGGATGGCATGTATCTTATTGACCAGCACGCAGCGCATGAACGGATAGTGCTTGAGCGCATGGTCGCGGCCCTTAAATCGCGCGAGACCATCTCGCAGCTCCTGCTCACCCCTATGCACCTCACGCTGGCCCCTGTCGAGATTGAGGCGCTCGAAGAGCATGGGGAGCAGCTACGGCGCATTGGCTTCGAGCTGGAGGTAGTTGACGGTAAGACCGTCGAGGTGCGTGCCGTCCCCACGGTCCTGGTCAAGCGCCTGGACAGCGTCTCGCTGCATGCCTTACTGGTCGAGCTTACCGCCGAGGACCAGCTGGGGCATACCGAGACCTGGGAGGAGCGTGCGCTGGCCAACGTCGCCTGCAAGGCCGCCATCAAACAGAATTACTTCCTGGCTATGAGCGAGATGCGCGAAATGCTGGAGCAACTAGAGCAGGTCAAGGCTCCCTTCAGCTGTTGCCACGGTCGACCAACCATGGTACACTTCAGTCTCGCAGAATTAGCCCACGAATTCGATCGCCGATAAATTGTAGGGGTAGAGCTTACTCTGCCTCCAGCGGGTAAGGGGATGTGGTGCGCGATACCTCCGGCATCGCGCACCACATCCCCTTACCATGGCGAGCTACACAGTGGCGAGTAGATCACCTTTCATAGAAGAGTAGCCGCGTACGCCAGTAGCGGGCGGCCCAGGAGATTGAGTAGGATGCTGGTAGAAGTACTCACGGCGGCTGGACGTTGGAACGTCGAACAACCGCTGTTGACCTATCGCGTACCCGAGGCCCTGGAGGACCAGCTTCGCCCTGGGCAACTGGTCGCCGTTCCCTATGGAGAGCGCCTGGACGAAGGTATTATCTGGGATCTGCTTGAGGGCGATGAGCTACCAGAGCCTTTGCAGGAAGAGGGAATCGAGCTACGCGACCTGTACAGCATCCTGGATCCCAAGCCCGCTCTGTTGCTTCACCAGCTTGAGTTGGCGCGCTGGCTTGCAGAGTACTATGCGACACCGCTGGCACATGCCGTCTTTGGCATGCTGACGCCAGGTATGTTGCAGCGCTCACGCTTCGTCTTGAAGCTCTCTGAAGAGGCACTTAAGGACGCGGTCCAGGCCTCCTCGCAGGAGACCTCATTGAATCTGCGTGCCCTGCTCGGACTCCTGCATAATGACGGCTCCCTCGATGTTGAGCAGCTCAAGAAGATGCTCGGCAAGACGAAGGCGCAGCAACTCTTAAAAGAGATCAAGCAGAGTAAGCTGGTGGTGCGCGAACCTGAGCTGGTCGAAGGAAAGGCGCGTATCAAGCTGCGCCGAAACGTGCGCCTGCTGGTACAGGGCGAGGAGCTACTGACATGGCGTGAGCTGCTGGAAGAGCGTCTGCGCAAGGCTGAGAGCGAGGCGCAAGCTCAGAGCACTTCCCAGGCTACTCCTGTCAGCACATCTCGCAAGAGTATGAGTAAGACCGAAGCTCCCTTTAACCCCTGGTCAATGTCCGCCGCCGCAAGCGCCACCCTGGCCCCGCCGGTGATGAGCAAGGAGGGCGTCGTCATTCAACGCCAGCTTGCGGCCCTGGACCTCTTGCAGCAGAGTATTAACCGTGGCTCGCCCTGGACCCCCTCGGCGCTCTGTCGCGCCACAGGTCTGACACCCAGGCAGCTCCAGCAGCTTGAAGATCAGCAACTTGTAGTGGTAGAGAATAAAGAGCAGCGACGTGATCCCCTCCAGGGGCGGGCCATCCCCTCCAGCCAGCCGTTGCAGTTGACAGGCGAGCAAGAAGCAGCCCTGCGCGCCATTCTCGAAGCCATCGAGGAGGGTAAGGCGAACAGTATCCCCAGGCCTATCTTGCTGCATGGCGTCACTGGCAGTGGTAAAACCGAGGTGTATTTGCAGGCCATGGCCTCGGTTATTGCCGAGGGGAAGCGTTGTATTATTCTCGTGCCAGAGATCGCTCTGACGACCCAGGCGGTGCAGCGCGTGGCGGGCCGTTTCCCCGAGCGGGTTGCCATCATCCACAGCGAATTGAGCGTGGGAGAGCGCTATGATGAATGGAGGCGTATTCGCGCCGGAGAGATCGATGTCGTCATCGGCTCACGTTCGGCGCTCTTCGC
Organism: Ktedonobacter sp. SOSP1-85; assembly: GCF_016587415.1. GTDB lineage: Bacteria > Chloroflexota > Ktedonobacteria > Ktedonobacterales > Ktedonobacteraceae > Ktedonobacter. The sequence continues at coordinate 3,665,494 of NZ_BNJI01000001.1, forward strand.
GCCCGTTCCCGACCTGGGCTTGATTATCATCGATGAGGAGCACGAGGCGGCCTATAAACAGAGTGAGTTCAAGCCAACCTATCACGCGCGCGAGGCCGCTATCAAGCTGGGAGAGATACTCAAAGTGCCCGTGGTCCTGGGTAGTGCCACGCCCGCCGTGGAGTCGTATTATCGCGCGGAGCAGGGGCGTTACCAGTTGGTGGAGCTGAAGGGGCGTATTGGTGCCAACCTGCCGCCTGTGGAGATCGTCGATCTGCGCTCCGAGTTGCGCGCGGGACATACCAGTATCATCAGCCGGCGTCTGCTCGATGAACTGGGCAAGGTGCTGGAGCGGGGACAGCAGGCGATCTTATTTCTTAACCGGCGTGGCGCGGCGAGTTGTGTGCTTTGTCGCGATTGTGGCTTCACGGCCCTCTGCGAGCAGTGCGATATCCCTCTGACTTATCACGCAACCGAACACGTCTTGATGTGCCACTACTGTGGCGCACAGAGCAAGATCCTGCACTTCTGTCCCTCCTGTCGCAGCGCCGAGATCCGTTACTTTGGCCTGGGAACCGAGAAGGTGCAGCGCACCATCCAGAAATATTTTCCCGAGGCGCGTCTGCTGCGCTGGGATCGCGATACAGCGCGCAATCGCCACGCCCATGAAGAGCTGCTCGACCGCTTTGCCAACCGCGAGGCCGATATCCTGATTGGCACGCAGATGATCGCCAAGGGCCTGGACCTGCCCGGCGTGACCCTCGTCGGCGTCGTCTCGGCGGATATCGCCCTTAACCTGCCAGACTACGCTTCGCCTGAGCGTGCCTTTATGCTGCTCACCCAGGTCGCGGGCCGCGCCGGTCGCGGCAGCGAAGCGGGCCATGTCATCGTCCAGACCTTTAACCCGGAGCACTTCAGCATTGATGCAGCCTCACGTCACGACTATAACGAGTTCTATCGTATCGAGATCGAGACGCGCCAGCGCTATGGGTATCCTCCCTTCCGCCAGTTCGTCAAATTTACCTATAGTCATAGTAACCGCCATCGCAGCCAGTTAGAAGCCATGAAGCTCTGTGAGAAATTAAAGGGTTGGATACAGCGTCTTAACCTGCCCGAAACTGATATCGTGGGACCTGTTCCCGCGCTTATGGAGCGCATTCGCAACAAGTACCGCTGGCAGATGATTGTGCGTGGCCCCGACCTCTCGCGCCTGCTCCGCGTTGTCGACGCCCCCGACTGGGAGATCGATATTGATCCCATCAGCACACTTTAGAAGCGCTTCTAAACAATACACCTATCCTTATATTCGGATTAGTGTGTTGTGTACCTGGATGCCCGCGGCATCCAGGTACACAACACACTAATCCATGGCGAGCCACGCAGTGGTGAGAAGTCTACAAGACCCCCCTTTTGTGGGAAGCAAGGTTGTCGAATATATTTATAAATGTGAATGTAAAATCTGTTTGGAGGGGACATGGGGATTGTATTGGGGTTGTTGGCGGCACTCTTCTGGGGTGGCGCTGATTTTTTTGTGCGCTTCGCCTCGAAGCGCATGGGATCGTATCGGACGCTGTTATTTATGCAGTTCTTTGGCCTGCTGGGGCTGGGTATCTTTCTGCTGGCAAGTGGGCAATTACAGGCCGTACTGGCGCGGAGCGCGTGGGAGATCTGGCTCTGGGCGTTGCTAGCGGCTAGCTTGAACACCTTAAGCTCGCTGGCGCTCTACCGAGCCTTTGAGATTGGGGTCGTGATGATCGCCTCGCCTATCTCGGCCTGTTATAGCGCGGTCACGGCCTTGCTGGCCTTTGCCTCTGGCGAGCGTATCGGGCTGGTGCCGCTGCTAGGAATGGGTGTGGTCCTGCTGGGGGTGATGGTCGTGGCGACCTCCCTGAGCGCGCAGGAACCGGAGGAGCGGGCAACGCTGGCGCTCAAGCCACGAGGAAAGTTGCCTCCTGGTGTGCTCCTGGCGATCCTGGCATCGATAGGCTATGGCATCGCCTTCTGGATGCTTGGCTTTAAGGTGACCCCGGCACTGGGGCCTGTGGTGCCAATCTGGATTTTTCGCCTGTTCACACCCGTGGTATTGACGCTGTGCGCACCAATTAGTCGACAGCGATTGACCTGGCCACGCGGCTCAGTCTGGTGGCTTTTAGCCGCGATAGGGATACTCGATACCATTGCCTACTTTGCCTATACCTATGGCGTAACGCTAAGTCAGGTCTCGCTGGTGAGCGTGCTCTCCTCGCTCTATAGCGCGGTCACGGTCCTGCTAGCCTGGATCTTTATTCATGAGCGGCTTCAATGGAGCCAGTGGCTGGGCATTGGAGCCATCTTAGCGGGTATCGCCCTGGTAAACTTGTAGAGGCGGACACATACAACTTGCACGAAGCCATGGGCGTGATAAAAGTGTGTTGGTTGCACCTGGAGGAACGAGGTTTTATACTGAGGGGTACGATTGTCGAATATACTCATGGAAGAGAGGACGCGATGATAGACACTCAGGCTATACCGCCGGCGTTGCTGACGCAGATTGAGGAGGCGACACGCGCAACTGACTTTACCATGCAGTCTGATACCCTAACGGGATCGCTGTTAAGGACGCTTGCGGGGAGTAAGCCAGAAGGAAACTTTCTTGAACTGGGAACCGGTACAGGCATGGGAACCGCCTGGTTGCTAGATGGCATGGATACTGCATCGCGCCTGATAACTGTGGACAAGAATGAGCGCTACAATGCGATTGCGCGGCGCTTCTTGAGCGGAGATGCACGCGTCACTTTTCACACAGGCGATGGTGTGGCGTTTATTCGCTCCCAGCAAGCAGGTACCTTTGATCTTATTTTCGCGGATATGCCGCCAGGGAAATTTCAGCTTCTGGATGAGACGCTGGCCCTGCTCAGGCCAGGTGGACTCTATATCATTGATGACCTGGCGCCCCTGGAGAGTTGGGAGCCAGCCCATGCGCCAAGAGTCACGGCCCTGATAGCGACTCTGGAGCAGCGCTCGGATCTGCGAATATGTAAGCTGAACTGGTCAACCGGGCTGCTCATTGCGACCAGGATTGCTTAGAAGCATTTAAAGAACATGGAGGACGTAGCTATGCCAGAGCAATTCTCCCTCTTTGGGGGGAGTGACCTCTCCGAGAAGGATACGCGCCCGAAGGCGAGTGAGCCAAAGGCCGTGCCAGCGCAGAGCGAGGAGGGGACGCGAGTAATTGGGGAACCCCTGGCCTCGCGGATGCGTCCTCGCACCCTGGACGAGATCGTCGGCCAGGAGCACCTGCTGGGACCTGGAAAACTCCTGCGGCGAACGATTGAGTCCGGGCGCGTTACCTCAATGCTGTTCTGGGGACCTCCGGGCAGCGGCAAGACCACGCTCTCCGAGGCCATTGCGCGCCATGCCGACGCGCGCTTTGTGACTTTGAGCGCCACCTCGGCGGGTGTGGCGGATCTGCGGCGCGTGGTCGATGAGGCCGCCAAACTGCGCCAGTTCTCGCAGCGGCGCACGATCCTCTTTATTGACGAAATTCACCGTTTTAACAAGGCCCAGCAGGATGCTGTGTTGCCACACGTCGAGCGTGGCACTGTGACCCTGATCGGTGCCACAACCGAGAACCCCAGCTTCGAGGTGAATGGCGCGCTCCTCTCGCGCTGTCGCGTCTTTGTGCTCAAGGCCCTGGACGAAGCACAGATCGTGCGCATCCTCCAGCGGGCACTGGAGGATAACGAGCGTGGCCTGGGACAGTATCAGATTACCAGCGACGAGGAGGCCTTGCAGGCCATCTCCATCTTTGCCAGTGGAGACGCGCGCACAGCGTTGAATGTCCTGGAACTGGCGGCACAAGGGGTTATGAGCGGTGGAGGGACAGATGAGCGCCACATTACCCTCGCGCTGGTCGAGGAGGTCATGCAGCATCGCGCCCTGCTCTATGATAAGAGTGGCGATCAGCACTATGATATGATCTCGGCCCTGCATAAGTCTGTACGCGGCTCCGATCCCGATGGGAGCCTCTACTGGCTGGTGCGCATGCTTGAAGCGGGCGAGGACCCGCTGTATATCGCGCGGCGTGTTGTGCGCATGGCGGCTGAGGATATTGGCCTGGCGGACCCACAGGCGCTCTCGGTCTGCGTCGCGGCCCAGCAGGCCACGCATTTTGTTGGTATGCCGGAGGCAGGTGTGATTCTGGCTGAGGCTGTAGCTTATCTGGCGGCGGCACCCAAGAGCAATGCCGTCTACAACGCGTATAGCCAGATCCGCGCAGAGATCATGAATGGCCCCAATGATCCTGTGCCGCTGTGGATTCGCAACGCTCCCACTCAGTTGATGAAGAACCTGGACTACGGTAAGGATTATAAATACGCGCATGACTTCTACAAGGATATGCAGAGCGACGATCCCGAGCGGCCGCCCGTGACCAAACTCCAGGAATACCTCCCCGAGCGCCTCGCGGGCCAGCGCTTCTATGAACCGGGTACGCAAGGAAAAGAGGCCAGCATCCAGCGCTGGCTGGCGAAGCGTCAAGCCGAACAGGATACAAAGGAGTGATCTACATGACAGAAGCTAAAGCCCTGGCGTCCTTCTTCAAACGGAACCAGTATCTCATCACCATGCAGGCTAAGGATGTAACGACCGAGGAGAGCCTGTTGCTGCCTCCTGCGGGTGGTAATTGCATGAACTGGATTATCGGACATATTGTCGTCCACCGCGATATTGCGCTCAGGTCATTGGGAGAGACACCGGTCCTGGACGAGCGCGAAACTGAAATATATAAACGGGAGTCCGAGCCTCTGACCAATCCAGAGCAAGCCCTGCCCCTGGCGACATTGGTCGAGCGCCTGGAAAGCTCTTACCAGCGCTTACTGACCGCACTAGAGCAGCGCACGCCCGAAGCTCTCGCCCATCAGCCCGATCCCACTGACAAGCGTACCGTAGGCGAGCGCCTGCGGATGTTGCAATGGCATGAAACCTATCATGCCGGGCAACTGGAACTGCTCCGCCATATGGCGGGTAAGCACGAGAAGCTGATTTAGAGAAATATATGATAAGAGGTGTGTAGCGTCCGCTACACACCTCTTATCATATATTTCTCTAGCGATAGATGAAGTAGCCCGCGATACCTGCCAGGAGCAGGATGATAAACAGGTTGACCCGCTTAGTTGCCCCAAGCAGAGCGGCCATGCCCGCGATACACCAGCCCCGCCAGTCGATGCCTGGCTGCTTGATGATCGACCAGACGACGGTGAGCAGGATACCAACCACGGCGAGCGAGATCCCGCGCATAAAGCCGGGGACCCAGCGCTGGCGTTGGATGCGCGCGTAGCCCGCGGAGACCAGCAGGACGGGCAGTGCCGCCAGGGTGATCGCGACCAGGGCCATAAGTGCGCCTGCGATGCCGTAGGTCAGGTAGCCCAGGCTGATGACCCAGAGGCCATTGGGACCTGGACTTAGCTGTCCGATAGTGACCGACTCGCCAAAGAAACCCTCCTTTGCCCAGCCGTGAGCCAGCAGATCCTGGCGTAAGCTTGGTAGATTGCTCAGGCCACCTGTCGAGAAGAGCGAAGCCTTCAGAAAGAGCAGGAAGTAGATGATGGGATCGATCATGGCTTATTTCTCCTCTCCTTCCTCGCGGCTGGCTTCGGTGGCCTGTTGCAGTGTTGTTGGATTGGCTTTGGTACGCCAGGGGGTAAAGAAGAGCATGGAGAGCAGAGCGGTACAGAGCAGCACCGGGATGACCGAGACCTCCAGCAGAATAATTGTAGCGGCACAGGCCAGGACCAGGATCGTGCTCACGATCAGGGTTTTTGATCCCTCGGCTTGCGCCTGCTTGAAGAGTGGCTGGGCGAAGCGTAGCCCGACCAGCAGCATCAGTCCCGCCGTCGCGGGAACCACGCCTCGCATCACCGCCTGAACGACGGCATTTCCCTGGATAAGCGTGAAGATCGCCGTTAGCAAGCAGGTGACGGCCGCGCTTGGCACGAGCATGCCCACCAGCGAGACCAGAATGCCGCGTAGACCGCCGAGCTTGCGCCCGATGAGGATGGTGAGCGCTACCAGATTAATCCCTGGCGTAAAAATACATAAATTCCAGTAGTGCATGTATTCTTCAATGGTGAGATAATGATATTTATCGATGAAGATGTTTTGAATAAGATAGCTTGTAGAAGAGCCACCACCGAAGGATTGCAGGCCGATCAGGGTCCAGAGGCGTAGGAGTTTCCAGGTAGAGGGGCGCAGAGAGGGTGGAAGGTTTGTGGCGAAAGGCGGTGCCTGGGTTTGCATGTTAGGACTTCCTTACCGTGAGATGAAAACCGACGAGGGAGACGAAGAGGGGCCGACGCTACTGAAGTACGCGTCTACATATGCTTGTCTTATGTGTAGACGCGTACTTCAGTAGCGTCGTGCCACTAGCGCTCGTTGAGTGGCTTGAAGGTCAGGTCGGTTGGTCCGGTATACTCGGCCTCGGGTCGGATCAGGCGGTTGTTGCCAGCCTGCTCAAGGACGTGAGCGGTCCAGCCACCCACGCGGCTCACCGCGAAGGTAGGCGTGAAGAGGTCGCCGCTGAGGCCAACAGAGGCCATCAGGGCCGCCGAATAGTACTCAACATTGGTATAGAGGCGGCGTCCCGGCTTGAGTTCTTCCAGAATGGAGATCGCCAGTTCCTCAACGCGACGCGTGAAGACGAAACCCTGAGGATCGGCAACACGAGCCATCTCACGTAGCTCTTCCGCGCGTGGGTCGGTGGTTTTGTACACGCGGTGCCCAAAGCCCATCAGCTTCTTGCCAGTCGTGATCGCGTCGCGAATCCAGCTATCGGCATTCTCAGGAGTGCCGATCTCATGCAGCATATCCTGCACCTTAGAGGGTGCGCCACCATGCAGGGGACCCTTGAGGGCGCCAATCGCGGCCACGATAGAGGAGGCGATGTCGGACTCGGTGCTGGCAACGATACGCGCCGTAAAGGTTGAGGCGTTCATACCGTGGTCGGCCAGGAGCACGAGATAGGCATTCAGGCCCTGGACGTGCTCTTCAGAAGGTATCTCGCCCGTCAACAGATAGAGATAGTTCGCGGCATGCCCCAGTTCGGGTTTTGACTCCAGAGGCTCCTGACCATGGCGCAGGCGGTTGAACGCCGCCAGGAAGAGCGGGAAGCGTGCCGTCAGGGCGATGGCCTGATCCACCGTGGGCTGACCTTTGATGGCAACCGCGCCCCAGGCGGAGACGGCGGTACGCAGAGCGTCCATAGGCTCGGTGCTTGTGGGTAAAGCACGCAGCGTCACCATCACATTCTCGGGGATGGTACGCTCAGCTGCGAAACGCTGCTGAAGGTTGGTCAGTTCTTGCTGGCTTGGTAGGTGTCCAAACCAGAGCAGGTGCACGACCTCCTCAAAAATAGTTGTACGTGCCAGGTCATGTATATTATAGCCGCGATAGATCAAGCGGCCAGTATTGCCTTCAACCTTGCTTATGGCCGTCGTTGCGGCAACAATACCCTCCAGGCCGCCCTTATTCTTGGGCGCGGAGGCTGTGGTAGCATTTGTAGCCTGGTTAGGACCAGAAATCGGCATTGACATACTGCATATGCTCCTTTGCTGAGTATGTGTAAATGGTTTAGCTCTTTTGTATGTTGTATCATTTACTATGATGAATGTCAATGAAATTGGATTTCTTATGTTATGCTTTGATGTAACTCGATAATAGTCGATTTATATTGATTGCATTGGTCGGTATGACCCCTCGCACCTACGGTGCTTGGGGTAAGGTATGGTTCGGTGGCGGGCTCGGCTCTGCCGAGCCCGCCACCGAACCATACCTTACCCCGAGGCGAGCGTAGCGAGCTGAGGCAGGTGCAAAACAAATTTTTAGGAAGCTATAGTAGTGTAGTGTAAGTAGATTGACAAAATGTGGAACGATCTTTATCATTGGGAAAAAAGGCGTAGAACGGCCAGATTTTCTGTATGGAAGGAGGGTGTAACTTGATAGAACTGAATGGGGAGAATTACCTGGATGGTAAAGAGGCTTCCCATTTTCTCGGCGTGAAATTATCGACCTTGTATACTTATGTTAGCCGCGGGCTTTTGCGCAGTTACCGGCAGGGAATCAAGCGACAGCGGCTCTATAGGCAAGCAGAATTGGAGGCGCTGTTGCAGCTTCGTCCGAGCAATGAGGATGTGGCCGAAGACGCGTTGACACCCTTCAATGAGCGGCCCGGGAGTGGCGATGATCTGCCACATGCTGAAGATTGGGTTCCTAACGTATAGATCGATAGGCATAAAAAAAGAGAGTCACAGGACTCTCTTTTTTTATGCCTGATTGCATGAATGTTAGAGGTGCAGGCTGGGAACGGCTGGCAGGGGGCGTGGAGCGCCTGGCTCCGCTGGCTCTTGTTCTCCGGCTGTGTTAGATGGGGTAAAGGGTGCGATCAATTCCTGCCAGCGCTCTTCTCCGCCTATGTGGTAGACATTGATGCCGCCCACGCGTGCTGGTGGTGGATTGTCATTGACGAAAAGCACGCTGATGGCGTGTCCACGCCGCCTCATTTGCGCCAGGCGATCTATTATACGATCGCCCAGGTTGCTGGTAATGAGAATGATCGTCGAACCATTGGGGAGACGATTGCTCTCGGCTTGCAGGACCTCGTCGATGCTGGCCCCAAAGTAGCCCTGGATACGTGCCAGGGTCTCCATAATGTGCTTGCGCTGCTCTTCGTTACTTGAGGCTGGGAGACGAATACGCCTGCGATTGAGCTGCTGAGCTACTTCGGCCTCCAGGTTGAGCGCCGGCTGCTCCTGTTGACCCGTGGAAGATGAACTTGTGTCGGCTCGCTTCTCATCAGGGATATACATCATTGTGTTCGCGTATAGCCCAACTCCATAGCCATTGTCCAGGCCCCAGGAGGCGATTGACGCTGCCAGGCTGATAGAAAGTTCCTGGAGTTCGGGATGGATAGAGTAGTACACGTCTGGCCGTGTATCGATGTTGAGGAAGATCTCAAGTGTATAGGTCGTCGTGGCGTCGTAGATTTTGCTCTGCATCTGCATACTACGGGCTGTGGCCTTCCAATGCACGCGGCGCATGCTATCCCCATAACGGTATTCGCGTACGCCAATGATGCGTGAGGGATCTTCAAGCAGGCGACGAGGCGCACGCTGATCGCCAAAGGGATGGCGCGCGGGAAGATTAAAGCTCTCCAGGGGTGCGACGAGCGGATAGACCATGACATGTTGCAGATTATCAAGCTCCTGGTCCTGGGCAATGAAGCCAAAGGCATCACCACTATGGAGTCTCGTGGGGCCAAAGGTATGCACGCCACGCTGGATGCAGCGCAGAGTGTAGTTCCTCGTTACGCGCTCATACCAGCGTGGGCTAAAGAGACATTCTAGCAGGGCGTTATTACTCAGGATTGCGCTACGCAGCTCTTGCTCGCGCAGTGGTAGAGAGCGTGGCAGGGTATCCTCTACCTCCAGCCAGGGTAGGGGGAGGATCTTGGCGTTCTCCACCGTCACCGACATCGTGACATCCTCACCAAAGAGCGCGCGTTGCTGGCTAAACTTCCGTTGGTAACGGAGATCAACCAGGCAGTAGTGCGACCAGATATCCGTTGTAATAATGATCAGCAGCAGCAAGATTCCCACAACCACCAGCAATGGCTGCCGGGCGATGATGCCGAGCAAAACCAACACGCCACAGAGGGTGTACCAGATGCCATCGGTAATGCCTTTGCCGCGAATAAAGGCGCGGCCTTGTGGTGAATTGTGCATTATGACTCTACCGGAACCGCGACATTGTGTAAGATCTCTTCTACAATCTGTTCCATGAGCTGTCCATGCAGGCGCGACTGGCTAGTCGCAATCATGCGGTGAGACAGGACCGGAACCGCTACCTGTTTGACGTCATCGGGAATGACATAATGGCGCCCCTGAATGGCGGCATAGGCCTGGCTCGCCCGGTAGAGCGCCAGCGTGCCACGGGGACTTACGCCCAGTTCAATATTATTGTGAGTGCGCGTCGCCGATACAATTTCGACGATGTAGCTCTCCACACTTGGTTCGACATGGATGCGGCGAATTATCTGCTGGAGCTTGAGCAGCCATTCTGTGCTCAGTACTGGCTTGAGTTCCTCCAGGGGCTGGGCTTCCTTGAAGCGCTGGAGAATCTGGCGCTCCTCCTCTTTGCTTGGATAATGCAGGCGCAGGCGTAGCAGGAAGCGGTCGAGCTGGGCCTCGGGTAGGGGGAACGTTCCCTCAAGCTCAACCGGATTCTGGGTCGCGACAACCATAAAGGGGCGCGGCAGGCGTATGGTCTCGCGCTCAACGCTTACCTGGCGTTCTTCCATTGCCTCCAACAGCGCGGACTGCGTACGCGGTGTCGCGCGGTTAATCTCATCCGCAAGCACGATTTGAGAGAGCAGGGGGCCGGGTCGAAACTCGAACTCGCCCTTTTTTTGATTATAGTAGGTAATGCCAGTGACATCAGAGGGCAGCAGGTCTGGCGTAAACTGAATACGCTGGAAGCTGCAACCGAGGGAGCGGGCGAGGGATTTCGCCAGCGTTGTTTTGCCGATGCCTGGAACATCCTCAAAGAGGACGTGACCTTCGCAGAGCAAGGCGACCATTAGAAGCTTAACGACTTCTTCCTTGCCGACAATAACTTTGCCTACGCTCTGGCGAACAACACGCACGGCCTCTTGAAGTTGTCTAATCTCATCAATTTGCGTCATAGGTCCCCTTATACATGTTTCTGAATATGTTGATGGTGAAAAATACTTGAGATAGAAGTATATGGCCTCTCACTTGTTTTAAGCTGCGTTCTTGACATTATACGCCCAAAGTAGGCAAAATTTCACAGACGAGCACGGATAATCAACTTTTCTGGGTACTGTGGCGCTTAACATAGGATAAACAGCGTGTGGTGGCGGGTTGGCGCAGCCAACCCGCCACCACACGCTGTTTATCCAACTTATTTCACATTGATCTGGACGGTCACGGGCGCGGACTGAGTGGACTGGCCATTCTGGTCGGTGGCGATGATTGTGAGCTGGGCGCTTGTATCCTGGGAGCTGATGACGCGGACATTCCAGCGTAACTGGGTTGTGCCACTATCTCCTACCAGGGTTGTGGAGCCGCCGCCGACAAAGGGCGCGGCTTGGTAGCGTACCGAGAGGCGAACCGTGGCCCCTGGCTGGCTGGCGACCGTAATCTGGACGCTGCTGCCATTGTTGACGATGCCTGGAGCGTTGATGATCTGAACGCTCAACTGGCCGGTAGTGGGCTGGGTTGGATCTGGCGTGTCCGTCGGTTCCTGGGTTGGTTGCTGCGTTGGCGTCGGTGATGGCGATAGCTGTGGCGCGGGAGTCGCAGTCACCTGGGCGTGTGCAGTGGCGGTCGGACTTCCGTGGAGGCCTGGCCCGTGGGCCTGATTTGGGGATGGAGAATTCCCTGGACCCTGCGTCAGATAATTACCCAGGACGATAGCAAAGGCTGTGCTTGCGAGCAAGAAAAAGGCGATTGAAAGCAGAAGAAAGCGATAGGCTGGATTCTTCTGCCAGTAGTAGCCTAACCTGGCCATTGGACCCCTGGGAACAGGGGGTATGGGTGTGTAGTGCACCAACGGGGCAGGTCCTGCGAGGTTCTGGGGGAGTGGCGCATAGTTGGCGTAGGAGGCAGCGGCTCCCTGAGGCGAGGTTTGCTGACCCTCAGCTATGGTCGCGAGCTCTGGCTCTGCGGGCTGAGCGGGAAGAATAAGCTTATCTTGTGATGGGGTTGGTGAAGGTGGCATTTGTGGAAAATCATTCATCTTGTAAGTCCCTCCTCTCTTCCAGGCACTACCATACTAATCCTATGCGTCTTGTGTGCGTGACTTCTCGCGCCTGCGGCGCTCGTCTGGGTAAGGTATGGTTCGGTGACGGGCAGGCTCCGCCTGCCCGTCACCGAACCATACCTTACCCAGAGATGTGCTATCCATACAAAATAAGTTGCATATGATGTCATATTAGGAACGATTCAAGGGCGGTAAGGACTTCAGAGACAGACAAAACTCCTAGTTCCTGGGCAGCAATGATCTGTACCGAGCGTCCTAGGGGATGCCAGGCGCGTGGATCACTGGCGATAAAAAGGGCCGCGGTAGGAATACCAAGCAGGGCCGCCAGGTGCGTGACCCCCGAGTCGTTTCCCAGGTAGGCTCGGCAGTGTTGTAACGTGTGCGCAACCTGGAGGAGCGGCGCGTTCTCCAGCAGCGTAAGCAGGCCAGGGGAAGGTGTGGGTAAGAGTCTACGTAGCTCAGCGAGGCAGCCAGTATCGGCGGGTCCGGTGAGCAGCAACACGGGAATATCGCGTCGCCAGAGCGCCTGTATAATCTCGGCATACCCCTGGATAGACCAGCACTTGTGCGCGCCTCCGCTGCCGGGATGGATGGCGAAGAAGCGCGAAGTGGCCTCTGCCTGGGGATTTGTTGAAGGGGCGAGTGTGAGGTGAGGCTTGGCAGGAAGTGTGACACCAAGCGTACTGGCAAGATAGGTGCTGGTATGCATGCCTGCGTGCTCACCCGGCCGACCTGGAGTCACAACGACGCGCCCTGGGGTTGTGGCGTGTAGATTCTGTGCGATTAAACCATCAGGATCGCGTAGCCAGCAGACGACGAGCTGGCAATCCGCTAGTAGCGCCCTCAGCTCTGGATGTCGGATGCCCTGGGGCAAGAAGAGCTGGCTCCAGCAGGTGTCTTCATAATCTAGATAGCTCGTCACCAGGCCGGTCGCGAGCAGGAGGGGCGCGAAGGCAGCCTGTCCCACAAAGGTGATCCGCTCAATGGTCTCGTGCTCGCGTAGGGCCTGGATGACCGGGAGGGCCAGAAGTGTATCCCCCAGGGCGCCTGGACGAATGATACAGATATGCATACATTTCAGCTTAAATTATTTGCGCGCCAACGCCAGGATTTCAAAGACGACCACCGCGGCCAGGATAGCCAGCGAGGTGTAGATATTCCAGCTATGCAGGGCGCTCAGAATCAGATTAAAGAGTACGATTAGCGTCAGCAGGATAGCCTGTCGGGCCGCGTGCCGCAGTGTTGCCTGGTAGATGTGCAGCGGGAAGAGGCGCGATCCGAGCGCATATGCCACTGGCGTCAAGGTGCTTGTCAGAGCCAGGGCCAGGAGCGCGAAAAAGCAAGTAAAGGCCAGGAAGGTATGTGGCGGCACAAAGCGCGCATAGAGTAGGAGTAATCCCCAGGCCACAGGCGCGGTCAGAAGTAGTATCAGCAATATCGAGCGTCTGGTCACAGCCATGTCCCCCTACCTCATCATATTGAAGCCACGGTTTCCATTGAGGGGCGCCTCATCGCGGCGACGCTGCTCCTGGTTTTCCGGGCTGAAGTACTTCTGCCAGAGATCGGGTGCATCTTTACTCTCACCACCGTGGGGGGTATGGCGTGTGCGCACGCGACAGATGACGGGAGTGTTGACCGCCGCGCCCGCGACGATAACCTGGCCCTTAGAGAGCGCGGGCAGATTGTCCAGCAGGTCGCGCCCAACGCCCTCGATGGCGGCGCCAACGCTTTTCTGGTCGATCTCGTTGACAATACGCATGATGCACTGAGTCTGACACTGGCTCAACACGTCGGCATCCAGCTTGCCCGGACGCTGGCTGATCAGGCCCACGCCGATACCAAATTTACGTCCTTCAGCCAGCACCTGCTTGAGAATCGAGGTCGAGACGACCTCCGCGCCGCCTGGCGCGAAGTGATGGGCCTCTTCCAGTAGAACGAAGACCGGGTAAGGGAGGTGGAACTCGCCTGAATGGACCTTGCCGCGCTCGGTATCCATACGCGCCTTATTCAGGCGGCGCAGCAGCGTCGCGACGATGACCTGCTGGTCGCGCTCATCGATTTCATTGAGCTGAAGGACAGTACACTGCCCAGGCTTGAAGATCTCACGTAGATCCAGGTGCTGAGTATCATCGAAGGTAAAACTATGCTCAAATTGCTGCTCAATACGCCAATTCAGTGCGTGGACCGTGCTTGAATCGTCGGCTCCCTCGCTATCATCATCCGTCTTCTGCTTGGAGACATTCTTGATAGCTTGCTTTAAATCGGCCACACCCCAGGGGGTATCACCCTTGCGCTCGCGTACTTTGCGCATCGCGCGGCTCAGGAGATACTGCTGCTTTTCCGTCATCTCGGGGAGTAGAGCGCGCATATCACCCATGGTCAGCGTCGAGATACGGACCTTGACCTGCTCAGGCTTGTAGACGCGCACGCCGGGGCGATAGCCTTGATGGCGTCCATCGCCTGGCTCGCTAAAATGGGCGACGTTGGCGATCTCGTCAAGGGTACTATATTCGCCGTGAGGATCGATAATCAGCACGCAGGCCTTATTGTGGGGCTGCATCAGCTCTTCGATGACCACACTGGCGAGATAGCTCTTGCCCGCGCCCGTGCTGGCAATGATCGCCAGATGAGTACTGACCACATCTTTGACCGAGAGCACGATGGGAACCGTGCCAGGGGCACGGGTCAATAGCGAGCCGATCGTCGCCGAGCCAAACTGTTTATCTTTCTTGCGGCTCAGGATATCGGCGAGCATCTCGTCGTCGGCCAGGTAGATCTGTTTCCCTGACTGTGGGGGAATCCAGGGATTGATAAACGAGCCGGTTGTGGGATCATAGTAACCCATGATGGCCACATGCAGCTCAAACAACTCGTTGGTACGTGTATTGTAGCCCACCATGGCCGCCACCTGGGCGGGCGGAATCTCTGGCTCGCCCAGGAAGGTATCGGGATAGAGCTGGAGCGGGACGCGTTTGATGATGCGGCCCAGGACGCGCTGTGTGTGCAGGCGGGAACTGCCATCGGCTCCCAGCATTGCTGGCTCCAACAGCTCGTAATAAACGTATTCGCCGTTTTTGAGCACCTGCTCATCGTCACGCGAGACAAAGGTATATTCGTGATTGCTCTCACCAGGCCCCTTGGTGATACCGACAGGTTTACGGATGGGTGAGAGCGCGGTCGCGCTTGAAAAGGCATCGAGCATGGTAGAAAGGAACCTCCGTTATCCTGTGGTTTCAACCTTGAGTCGCCAGGCAAAGTTACGCTTAACGATAGAGAGCAGCGCCAGGTTTTGCGGGAAGAGGCGCTCTAACTGGTCAATGATGCGCAGTGTGACCATAGGCAGGAGGCTATTGCGCTGCGAAATAATATGCGGAAGGTAGCCCATGTGGAGATAGGCCTGGGACCCGTTGGGATTGCCGGGATCGTTGGGCTCACTGAAGAAGTGGAAGGCACGCACCTCCTCATCGCTCATGGTCTCGATCTCGCTTCCCAGCTCCAGCGAGAGTAGGGGGACACCGTGCATCGTGGAGAGCACATGATTCTCGCCCAGCTCATCGCGCTGCTGCTCCATCATGCCCAGAATCATAATATAGATAAGTACCGCTTTTTCAGAGATATAGTCAGGTGAGAAGAGCTCAACCTGGGTCTCATTGGAGAGGCGGGGGCCGAGTGAGCCAAAGGCGGGATTGAGGAGAATCGTGTCGTAGATCACGCCGACAGCGTATGTGGTCGGCTCCAGGTTGCGCCCCAACGCTACGTCAAGCGGGTCTGGCTCATCGCCCTGTCCGGAGCGGACAGCGACACGCACAAAGCGGCCAAAGGCGTAGTCAGCCGGTCCGGGCTCGACTTCGACTTCGCGCGGGCCATATACCTGGCAGACATAGTTAATATGGGAGTCAGATTTCACGATCTTCCCGATAATCATCTTAGAACCTCGAAATACTTCCCGGTTGCAATAGAAACGCTTGTGAATGTCTCTCTGTGTTTCAGGATGAAGCTTTTAGAACAAATGGTTTGGCGGCATTATAACACAAAGTCGCCTCGTGCGATACAGGCATTTAAGACTTGTGCTATATGCCGCCCAAAGGGGCTTTCTAAGCCAGGAGAAGGGAATGGGAATAGTCGTATCAGACCGCGAGATTCTCCCTGGGCAGGTCAGCTCGCGATATTGGTTGAACTGCTTGTTTCTGCCGGCTTTTATTGGCCAGCTTAATACCGGGATGCTCAATAAAGCGATAGTACAGATACGAGAAGGGGATGCATAGGAATATTATCCAGCCCCAATAGGAAAAGTATATGAGAGAGAGACGGTGGGCAAGCAAAGGGTAGACGAAAATTTCGAAGATGGCCATGATAGGGAGGTGCCAGATATAGGCACTGTACGATATCATACCCATCCAGCGTAAGGGATACCACTCGAATGGTCGCTTTAATAATGCCGGACCAAAGAGGATCGCCATCAGACACAAACCAAAACCAGACGAGTATCCAAATTCGTTCAGCCAGTTATGCGCTCCAATGTACTGATTTAGTGAAAGTTGTGGTGTGAGAACGTCCGATGTTGAAACGAAAAGCGGAGGGAGGAGTCCCACGATAAAGAGGAGAATGCTGTAACGGTTGAGGATATTGCTAAGTTTGCTATCACTGGCAGCCTTGCGCGTAAAGATATAGGTGGTGCATACGAGCATACCAATGGCAAAATCTTCGAAATATTTCCCGGTGGCTCCATACGTTACGAGCAGAATTTTATTGAGCACCGGGCGAGCGACAAGAAATGTCTGATCTGGATGTAGAGTGTAGTAACGTCCAAAGTAGCGTGTGCCCAGGCCCCAGAGAAGCATTGCCAGGAGACAGCCGATAACCAGGGCGAAGCGTTGGCGCGGTGACTTACCGAGCCTGACAGGTAAACTGAAAATCAGGGCAAGGATTGGGAGCAGCATATAGTACTGCCATTCGACCGCGAGCGTCCAGAAGGGACCATTGATCTGTTGATACGTGGCTGGAGCATCCATCAAGAAGGTAAGAAATAAAGTAAGCGATTTTAGATGATCCAGTTGCAGATATTGAGGGCTGCGAATTACAATCAGTGCCGCAAGCGCGATATAGTAGCCTGGCACAATTCGAAGGATGCGTCGCCAATAAAAAGACCGTGCAGAAGGCCACTGATTCTCGAAGAGCAGACTTTTGGCATAAGGCATGAAGAGCAAAAATCCAGAGAGCACAAAGAAGAGCGTTACTCCAGACCAGCCAGACATAAGGATGTCATAAGCAAACTGGCCAGTGGTTGTCGAGTGTAATTGTAGAGTAAACGTTCTGAATGTCTTATAATTTACGTGATAGGCAATAACGCTGAGGCAGGCAATAGCACGCACACCGTCGAGAGCATTAATATTGCTTTTTTGGGTGCTGTTCTGCGAGGCGTCTTTTATAGGTTTTGTGCCACTGTGGGCTTTGTGAAGCGGTAAGGAAACCAATACTTTACTCCTGATTGTAGCGTTATAGGTATACATATTGATACAACGAGAAGGCCTACCGACAGTTGCGCGACCAGGATTATGCGTGCGAAAAGTACCAGAGAAATACAGGGTGTAATCAAAAAAGGGTGTTTTGCGTTGATGAGGAGAAACATCATATAATGTGGCAACTGTTCAGGTAAGTTTCTCCATTTGACCGGGCGAAATCATAAGCTGGAGAGGACACGTTATGGCAAGCGAGCAAACCTCTGTAAGTGCCAATCACAATAAATTACCTGTACGTGAGGCAGAAGTAGAGCAGTATATCGATCGCTTTTTAGATACGGTCTGTGATACTAAGCGGCGTGCCATCGTGGAGTTGTTGGCCATTTCTTCTCTAGAGGAGGAAACACCTATTCTGGAAATGCGCTCGGGAGATATCGCCAGGGCCATAGGCTTATCGGCCGCGACCACCTCGGAGCACCTGCGCCAGTTAGCACAAACGGGCCTGCTGACCTCGCGCCGCCAGGGAAACACAGTCTACTATAGTTTATGTAACCATAAACTTGTGCAGGCCTTTCGTGATTTGTTAGAAGCCCTCGACACCGATTATCGGAACGCAGGTCCACAATCCTGATAGACAACCTTTTGCCCTGCCGCCACTTAAGTACGGCATGCTTATGGGCAGTTATTCCAGGAGTTGTTCAATCGCCTGGAGAAATTCATCCAGATCGATGGGTTTATTCATACCCAGGATTTGGCGATTGGCAAGCTCCTTTTGTGGCAGGCGCGCACTCATCATAATGGCGGGAACGGTAACAAGTGCTGGCATCGCATGCAGGCGATCATAGAGTTCAATGCCATTCATACGTGGTAAGTGATAATCCAGGATGAAGAGGCTGGGCTTGATACCTTCTACCGTTTTGAGTGCCTCAAAGCCATTCTGCACAAAGACGGCAAAGTATGATGTCTCCTGAGAAATGGCCTGGACGAGGACCTCGCCGATGTTTACATCGTCCTCAACAATAAGAATGGCTTGAAGGCTACTATGGTCTCCTGATAAGTAGTGCTCTAAATCCTTTTGCTGAGCCATATGTTGCTCCAACTAATCTTTCTTGTCGTATACGTTTTTGACTCTGCAATTTCGGTCACAGACGAAATATGAATTCGCCCTTGACTATACCACGTTTTATCCTTCAAGAACAGAGATAGGTATGTGATATCGAGGTTCGACAGGCACTCGCTTTTGCGCCTGCGGCGCTCACGGGTAAGGAATGTCTGGTGGTGGGCTGGCCTGGCTCCGCCAGGCCAGCCCACCACCAGACATTCCTTACCAAGGCGAGCTTGTGAGCCGAGTAGGAGGACCATGAATGAATTTTGATATACATCCATTAAAGCGCGAGGATGTGCAAGAATTGCGAACCTGGCGCTATGAAGAGCCGTACACGATTTACAGCCTGGGCGATGGGCCACTAGAAGAACTCCAGGCAGAGATGTTAGATCTACGTAGCCCATACTTCGGGGTATGCAATGACGTGGGAGAACTGGTTGGCTTTTTCAATATCGGCACCTCGGCCCTGGTCTGGGATGCAGGTGAGCCAGGGATCTTTCTCGATGCCACACGCCATGCGAGTGCCCTTGGCCTGGGATTGCGACCCGACCTGACGGGGAGAGGACTGGGGCAGTCCTTTGTCGAAGCGGCGCTGGCGTTTATAGGCGAGCAATATGCGCCACGGCAGGTATGGCTGTATGTGCTGGCCTGGAACGAGCGTGCTCTACGCGTCTATGAGCGTGTTGGTTTTCAACGCGTGCGCACCTTCACGCAGGAGAATCGCTATGGCAGGCGCGATTTTGTGGAGATGCGCCGGGATGAGCAATCTTTGTGAGTGAGACGATGGGAGGATGGTGAATGTGCTAGAAGAGCAGGGGAAGAAACAGGGATGATTGATGGATATGGCCGCTATAGCGTTATGCCCGACTCAGTATACTGGAAGTGATCAGATACTTATGTCTGTGCTTACTCGTCCCAAAAATATTTCCCTGTGTGAAGGAGAGTCTTATGGCATTTGAGCTTCCACCACTTCCCTACGACTATAAAGCACTTGAACCCTATATTGATACGCAGACCATGCAACTGCACCATGACAAGCATCACGCGACCTATGTCACTAATTTGAACAACGCCTTGCAAGGCCACGAGTTCGCCAATCTCCCCGTTGACGAGGTGCTGCGCCGCATTAACGAGGTGCCAGAAAGTGCTCGTACAGCCGTACGCAACAATGGCGGTGGTCATAGCAACCATACGATGTTCTGGCAAATCATGGGACCCAATGCTGGTGGTCAGCCGACAGGTGAGATCGCGAACGCGATCAACGCCAAGTTTGGTTCCTTTGATAACTTTAAGAACGCCTTTAATGATGCGGGCGCCAAGCGTTTTGGCTCTGGCTGGGCGTGGCTGGTGATCGACCGTAATGGGAACCTGGAGGTCATCTCGACCGCTAACCAGGATAGCCCGCTTATGGAGGGCCTCTTCCCGGTGATGGGCAACGACGTCTGGGAGCACGCCTATTATCTGAAGTACCAGAATCGCCGCCCAGAGTACCTCAATGCCTGGTGGAATGTGGTGAACTGGAACGAGGTCAATAAGCGCTATGCGCAGGCCCGTGGGGCAAAATAAGTTTACCCAGGGTCACACAAAAAAGAAGCTCATGTAAGCATGAGCTTCTTTTTTGTGTGACCCTGGGTAAAGATGTTATTATAGATACCATTACAAAAGTAGAACAAAGCATTTTTTTCAGGGGGCAGACGATGGAGCAGGCGTACGATCTGGCTTTTTTGCATGAGTGGGGGGGGCAACAAGAACGTGAGGCAAGGGCCGAGGAGCAGGTGCTGCTCCGGCATGTAAACGAGCTTGTGCGCGAGGCCGATGTCGTCGTGGTGCGCCTGGGGGGGAAGGCGGGTCGCCTGGGCGAGAGCGTTGTGGCGACCGCGCTACTAGAGGGGATCTTCCAGGCGTTGCAGTACCTGGGGAAGGCTGGCACCGCGGTTGAGGTCATTATAGATGAAGGTGTATCGACCCTCTTTAAGGAACAGCTCTACCAGCAGGCATACTGGCCCTGGATTACCTTCTCTGAGGTCATGTCCGGCGAGGATCTATTTACGCGCAGGTTGGAACGTGGCAGGGGCGTGGCGGTTCTGGGCATTGACCTGCATGGCGGTCACGATGGTATGCCTGAGTTAATGGTGCAGGCGGTTGAAGAACATGGGGCTACGCGCAGAATTGCCACGCTTGCCAGGCTTTTTCGCGTGGGTGTACGTAGCTATGCAGGGCATGGGGTTGAGCGGCGCTACGCCGATTTTATCGAGGACCTCTTGCAGTTACCACGTGGAGCGTTGCCAGGAGAGCAGGTGCAGCCTCGTATCCGCCTGGGGGCTGCCGATGATGCACGTTATACTCGCCTGGCACGCAAGCTTCACCTTCAAGATGAGGCGCTACGCGTTGTGTGTTTCTTTCAGTCTGTGGTGATTGCCAAGTGTTACTGTCGCTGGGATGAGGTTCTGGAGCACTTCTCTCGGGAAGTAGCCCGGCGCTCTCCTGGGCAGAAGATAGAGTTTCTTATTCTCTGTGGCCCCGATCAACTACATCCTGAAGGGCTACGCATGGCGGATATGCAGGAAGACTTCGGCACATTTCGTGGTACAAACAACAACGCAAACGTGCTGGTCTATGCCACGGAGACGCTGCGCGACCTGGCGCTGCTTACCCGGCATACGCACATGGTCTTTTCTAACGACACGGGGCCAGGACATATCGCGGGCGCGCTCCAGATCCCTACAATCACGTCTTACCTGCCGGGTACAATCTATTCCATGGCTATCTGGGCCTCCAGTCCCTGGCACCGGGGTGTGACCCTGGAGCCTAATCCCTTTAGTTATCAACAGGTAGAAGCGGCTATCCTCTGGGATAGAACAACGATTATTGATAGCATTCCGCCCGAGAAGCTGGTTCAGGCGGCGCTACAATAGTTGCGTATGGATACGAGGCTCTGGTAAGTGAGAAAAGGCAAGATATCCACATTTAGCGCGGCTTGTCCACAAAAAATGTGGATAACTGCTGCATAAAATGCAAGACTTGTAGCCGTTTAGTCATGTAACGCGAAGATATATATTATAAAGGTGTAGCTGAAGGAGTGGCTATCAGGCATTGTTAGCAGATGTATCTGTGAGATCTCGCACTCTGAGAGCGTAATAGGTGCATCAGCCAAATTATGAGGAAGGGTCGCAGCCCATGAAATCTGTTCCAGAACCCTCTCACGGCGCCAGTCAAACGCGGAGGACACGCGAACGAGAACTTGAGCGCCCGGAAGAGGAGAACGAAGACGTTGAAGAGCTGAGCTTGGGCGAGCGGTTTGTGCCGTTCGTCTTTGCCGCGATGGAGGCTTGCTGGATATATGCTATAGTTCTCGTGGTCGCGGTGTTAGGTATAGGCGGACATATACCGTTGTTGCCGCTCTGGGGGCTGTATGTGCCTCTGGCGGTGGGTGTCTGGTTTGCCCAGGCGCAGAGCGTTCAGGCTGGCGAGGAGAAATCTGAAGCCTCATTGTTTGAGAATACGCCTGTGCGCGTGGGCAGCATGGTAGTTCTGGCTTTGCTGGTGATCTGGGGAAGTGGATACGCGGGGACTTTCCCCCTCTACGCTGTGGATTGGGTTCTGGTGGCCCTCAATGATATTTTGTTACTCAAGCCAGGAGGGTTCCATACAATTTTTGTGCTGGCCATAAGCGCGTTTCTCATCTGGCGCGGCGTGGTGATCACCAGCCGACGTGTTGAGCCGGGTGATGTGATGAAATCATTGCAGATCGGCCTGGGCGTGATTGTGCTGGCTCTCTTACTTTCTAGCTCTTCAGGTGGCGCGGCGGGTGTTCCTCTCCTGTTCCTGATGATTGTGCTCTTCCTCTCATTTGCGCTCATCGCGCATTCATTGGCGCAGGCCTCGTTCTTACGCCTGAGCCATACACGTGGACTGCAAGGAAGTATTGCGGGTCAGGAGCGCTCAATTTTTAGCGTGGTGGGCCTGATCTGCCTGGTTATGATGTTTCTTGGCCTGATCCTGGTCGGGTTTGTCAGCACGGCATTTCTGGCTGAGGTCCAGGGTCCCCTGAGCGCGATCTTTGATGTGATCGCAAACATCTTAGCAACCATCGCTGTTGTTCTGGTCTCACCGCTGTTCTGGTTATTGAACGCGCTGCATCTCCAGACTGGGGCGCCGACATTGAACCAGCACAAAACTCCCCAGCAGCCTCCAGCGACGCGTCATGCACAACCCTCTCCCAGCATTTCGCCCTATGTCTTTACCCTGGATGCATTCCTCATCCTGGCGATTGTCGTCCTGCTAGTGGTACTGGTATGGTTTATCTGGCGCAAGGCCAGTCAGCGCCGGGGAATGGTCACAAGAAGGCGTAAGGCTTTGCGTGATGAGCGCGAGAGTATCTGGTCCTGGGAGCTCTTTGTGCGCCAGGCGCTCTTATTCTTGCGCCAGCTCTGGCGGCGCTTCTTTCCACGCAAGGAGGAGCCTGCGACCGGGGCGATTCAGGCCAGGGAAGAGATCCAGGGCGAACCCGCCGTGCGTACCATTCGCGAGATTTATCGCGCGCTTCTGCAATGGGCGGACCAGCGTGGCGTGCGGCGTCAGCAGGAGGAGACCCCAGTTGAGTTTGGGCGGCGGCTCTCGACCCGGCTGGCAGACGGCGAGCAGGAGCTACAGGTAGTGACCGATGCCTACCTGCTCACGCGCTACGGTGGTTATGTCCCCGATGAGCAGATGCTTGGCCAGGTGCAGCAAGAGTGGCAGGTCTTCCGCCAGAAAGCCAACACCGTGTCAGAGGGGTAAAAATAAAAGCAGTGTAGCGTGGCGCGGAACCTGGCCAGGTTCCGCGCCACGCTACACTGCTTTTGGTCACTATGTTCTTAAGTTATGTCAGAGGGCCGGTGGGGAGGGTGATATTGCCATGCTGGACGTGGTAGATGTGGGCCTTTTGCGCGATCTCGGGCGGGAAGCTCTCAAGGTCGGTCGCGGTAAGCAGCACCTGCTGGTGGCTTAGCACCTCCTGGAGGAGATACTGGCGGCGTACCGCATCCAGCTCACTAAAGACATCATCGAGCAGCAGCACAGGCTCATCGCCTGTATTGCTGCGCATAAAGGCTAGCTCCGCCAGCTTGGTGGAGAGGGCCGCGGTACGCTGTTGGCCACGTGAGCCATAGGAGAGCATATTGACGCCATTAACCAGGAACTCGAGGTCATCGCGGTGGGGTCCGAGGAGGCAGACGCCTTGCATCGTCTCCTTGCGGCGTATGGCTTGTAGCTGTTGCTGGTAGTGTTTTTGGGCCTCAGGCAGAGATAACGACTCATCAACGCTGAAAGAGGGGCGATAGATAATCTCCAGCCGTTCGCGTCCTCCGCTGATGGCTTGTTGCAAGGGATTGGCCAGCTGGTTAATGCTGGCGAGCATGTGGTGGCGTTCATGCATAATCTGGTTGGCGAGCTGAGTAAGCTGGTCATCCAGGTAGTCAATGAGGCGTGGATCCTCTTGATGATCGCGAATGCGTTTGAGCAGGGCCGAGCGCTGGGTGACCACCTTGCGGTAGCGGACAAGCGCCTGGCAGTAGTGGGGGCTGACCTGGCAGAGGGCGCGATCAAAGAAGCGGCGGCGCTCCTCAGGCGAGCCATCAACCAGGTGTAGATCAACGGGTGCGAAGAGCACCACCTTCATCTGCCCAATAATATCTATCGTGCGCCGGGGAACGCCATTGAGCTTATAGCGTTTGCGCGGCGTATTGGCGGGGAGATCAAGCCCGCGTGAGGTTTGCTGAGATGTGTCATCCTGGGAAAAGGTTGGAGGAGTAGGATCAAAGACGCTGATCTCAATCTGAGCGTCATCCTCATGACGAGAGACGCGTCCTTGCAGATGTGCGACATGATCAGGAGCCTGCCAATTGACTACCTCACGATCACTGGAGGCGTGAAAGGATGTCGCGGTAGCGAGCATACTAACCGCTTCGAGTAGATTCGTCTTCCCCTGGGCGTTCTCTCCACAGAAGAAGAAAAGCCCTGGCCCTAGAGTTAAGTCTAGATGCTTATAGTTGCGAAAGTATTCAAGCGTGAGGTGAGTGAGATACATGCACCTGTCCATGAAGTTATGCTTAGCCGATGAACAGCAAGTTTGCCTGCATAGCTGAGGGGCATGGAAGATCATCCAGGCCCCTCACACATTCGTATCGCGCTCATTGGGAGAGCTGCTACGAGCAGGTTTAGTGATTGGTGCTCATTGGCATGATGATATAGGTGTAGTCGGCGGGACCAACCGGTTTGACGACGCCCGGGCGAGCCGCTGACGTAATTTCGAGCGCGACCTCGGGGGTACCAACGACGCCCAGGACATCCGAGAGATATTTAACGTTGAAAATGATCTCTTGTTCGGGGCCATCGACGGCGGCGTTGATGGTGCTGACGTTGCTACCAATATCTTCGGCGGTCGCTTCAATAGTGAGCGTGCCCGTCTCATTACCGTCCTCTGAGCCGCTATTCACTTTAATGCGTGCGATATTCGAGCTATCGCGTGCAAAGGGAGTGACAGTCTTGACGGCGGCGGAGAATTCCTTGGTCTCGACGACGGCGCGGGTCGTATGTTCTTTCGGAATGATGCCCCGGAAGTTGGGGAAGGTACCCTCGATCAAGCGCGAGACCAGGTCGACGTTATCGGTGTGGAAGAGCACCTGGCTGCGGTTGGGGGTTACGATCATCTGCACGCTTCCCTCATTGGGCAGGATGCGTGCCAGCTCGGTCAGAGTGCGCGCGGGAATCAGAATGGTATCCGCGAGCAGGTCGCCACCGGGCATGGGGGCGGACATAACCGCGAGGCGGAAGGCATCGGCGGCGGCGAAGGTCAGCTTCTCATTGGTCGTCTCCACATGGACGCCAGTGAGCACGGGACGGGCATCGTCGTCGGCGGCGGCAAAGGCCACGTACTCGATCATTTCTTTGAGCTGGCGAGCATCAAGCGCGATAGGGGTCTCGCTTCCCTCGGCGCTTGGGATGAGCGGAAACTCAGAGGGGTCCATACCCTTGATGGTCGCGTTACTGCCCTGACCCTTGATACTCATCGTATGGGACTCATCCGCGACTGAGAGCTCGACCTGGCTTGGGCGCAGGCTGCTGACGAGATCGGAGATGGTCTTGGCGGGAACGGTCGTGGAACCTTCTTCCTGCACCTCGGCATCGATCCAGCAATTGATACCGATCTCCAGGTTGGTGGCCGAGAGCTTCAGGCGACCATGATCGGTAGTAAGTAAAATATTAGCAAGGATGGGGAGTGTGCTACGGCTTGAGACAGCGTGGCTGACCGTAGAGAGGCCACGACTCAAGTCTTGCTGCTTACATGTAATCTTCACAGACAAATTTCCTCCAGACACAACCAGAACGCATAGAATTTCCAGCTTAGTATAGCCTATTCCACCGGTGAGGACAAGGCGTCATAGCTTGTAGCTCCCCTCCTCCAGGCTGCTGTAATGTGCGTATATGCTCTTTCCCCTATTCTTATTCAAGGGGGAAGAAACGGTTATCAGGCTACTTAGAAGGAGAGGTGGTCCTCTTTCTGGCGGAGGAGGAGAAGCACGAACTGGTAGAGCGCGAAAAGTTCCAGGCCAAAGGGGAGGTAGCCGATATAACCGAGCAGGGGCATTTCGAAAATCTTCCAGAACTCGATATAGGGAACGGTGTAGTACCACTTGGGGAACGAGAAGTAGTTCCACATCTCCCAGAAGAAGCCACAGATCAGCGTGCCCAGGGGCAGGACGATGAAATGCCAGTCACCCACCGTCAGGTGAGCCAGCGTTGACTTGCGCCCAAACCAGTTATTAACCGGATCGAGCAGTAATGCCAGGCAGAGCCAGATGAGACCGAAATAGTATTGCGGCCAGAGGATGGGCAGCACGAGGCAGAGCAGTCCCAGGGCTACAACGCCTAGCAGCAGTGGCAGCGGCAAGCGCGGACCCGTTTGCTCAGCGAGCAGGCGTGGATGAAACGGCTTGAAGCTGCTTAGAAGCTCAGTAGTTTCCATTACAGCAGGGAGGACAGTGCTAAAATTTAAGCTAGCGATCAAGAAATATGCTAGCGGGGTATAGGGCTGATCCAGGCGATAATGCCAGTTTTGCACGAAATTGTTAAACCACTCGAAAATCCACCAGAAGAGGCTGGAGACCAGGAAGAGGAGGGGAAAGCGTCCCCCCATCCTATGGAGCAGCGAGCTTCCTTTGCGCGCACGGTTCAGCGCGTCAAGCGTCAAAATATAGCCCAGCCAGAGCGGAAAGAAGCTATAGCGATAGAATGGCTCCACGCGAAGCCAGGAGCAAGCCCAGGCCATGAAACAGAGAGCCAGGGCGATCTTACCATAAAATGGGAAGCGTCTCATATGCAGGCCTTTTTCTATCTATGCGATCCCCTGTTGCGTATAGAGTGTCTGAATTTGTTTTACGACTTCTTTCATATTACCATGAATATAGACACCTGGAATATCCTGAGCAATATTGGGATATTCCAGGAAGGCCTGTCCGCCGAAGATAAAGCGTGGTCGAGGCGAGGGCAGCTTCTGAATCTGTTGTGCCAGGGAGAGCAGATCTGGGAGGTGCGAGGGGATGGTCAGGGAGACGCAGACCAGCGCCGGGCATAACTGTTGTATGGAACCGATTAACCCCTCACTCTCGATGCTCTGGCCCAGGTATGCCACGCGCACATTTTGCAGGCGCAAGACCAGTGCCAGCATCAGCGCGGCAAGCTCATGGGCTTCTCCCGGAGCGCAGCTAATCATGACGAGGGGCACGTGCATTGGACGAGGCGCCATATGGAACAAATTGGTAAGCAGGCCGCGGAAGAAATTGCTGGCGAAGTGTTCAACGGTGACCGTAATCTTATGATTCTCCCAGAGTTCACCAATTTTCCAAAGTGTAGGTGTAATTAAATCGGCGCACACCTGTTCGACAGGATAGGTAATTAAGAGAGGCGTGAGTACCATATGAGCTTCTGTGTCGTCCAGGTTACGGAAAGCGGTCAGCAGGCGCTCCTGGGCAAGGAGCAGAATTTCTTCTGGTAGCTGAGGTAGGGCCTCACGAGGAAAATGAAGTGGCTCTGGGGCGCTTACTTCCTGTTCAGGAAATTCATCCTGTTGCGCACGTAGTTGCTGCTCCAGTCCACGAGGGAGGGTAAATGCCTGGAGACCGGCGACTGTGAAGACATGAGGGCTGTGGAGGGGGGACGCAGCATCGACCTGTTTGGGCGGATGTTGCTTGCGCACCTTGTCCAGGCGTTCAAAAAAGTTAATAGCCTCGCTAATACTCATGCCATTGTCGATGCGCTCTTTTAGCCAGCGCAACAACACCACATCGCGTTCTGAATAGAGGCGATAGTCGTTTTCGGCACGTTTGGGAGTCAGGAAGTGATAGCGTCGCTCCCAGATGCGCAACGTATTAGCACGGATGCCAGTGATCTGTTCAACCACTTTGGTGTGATAGACTGGCTCGCCTGAATATTTTTCCAGGTCCGGACAAGCGTTAAAGCCCTCATACATAGTCACTTCGTGTCTCCTCCACATACTTCTTCTCCGAAAACCTGAGCGCGAAGCGCTAGTCACGCCAGTGACGTTGGGTTTCGGAATAAGATCATAATCAAAGATAGATGTATAGCCAAGAACGGATAATTTTCTCCCCACATCCCTCCTCTATATCAGGGACATACTGAGAGACCTATTTCAGGTAGTGTTTAGATTTTTTTCTGGTATGTGAAGCTATTTGGCATAGAAGCTATTTTTCATAGTATAACACGGTCTTTTCCTGGCAAAAAGGGCTATATTTTGTTTTGAAAACCTCACCTCAGGTGCCTGTTTCGACTCGCAAGCTCGCCTCGGGTAAGGGGGATCAGGCGGTGGGCTGGCGGAGCCAGCCCACCGCCTGATCCCCCTTACCCCTGAGCGCCGCAAGCACGAAAAAAGAATTTTTTGAGAGCATAGTGCTTGACACGTGGGTAGCGGCACTGCTATCATATGCTTGCATAGCTGCGCCCACACTATGGGACCGTATACTCAAATCGTCTACGGGTCAGGTTACAAGACCGTGGATTTTTTCGTGTGTTTGCCTGTAGCTGTTGAGACCAGGAATGGTCATTGCCCGCGCATGTCGGTACCTTCTTATACGGAAACCAACGCCGCTCTTGCGGCTAGTGCTCGCACGCTCAGGTTTTCCGATAGGTAGTATGTCGTCGAGTAAGCCTGCGTATCTGGCATTGTTTCCTCGCCGTGTGCCGCTGGGGTGCAGCAAGATAGACGGATGAGTTGTTAGAAGCGGAACTGTGAGGATGGCCTCCATCCACGCCTCCCACGTATCCCTCTCATCACGCGCGGGTTTTGTAGTCGCGTCATTCTTAGCTAAGGCTGTTTGGGCGCGACGAAAGTTTTGCAAGGAGAAAATTGAAGAGATGTTTGCCGTAATCAAAAGTGGTGGACGACAGTACAAAGTCACTGTCGGCGATAAGCTCGAAGTGAACCGCCTCCCCCATGAGGATGGGAAGCAGATTGAGATCGGCGAGGTATTGCTGGTCTCCGATGCCGACACTGCTCTCGTGGGTGCGCCTTTTGTTGAGGGCGCGAAGGTCCTGGCCACAGTCGTTGGTCAGAAGCGCGGTGAGAAGCTAATCGTCTTCAAGTACAAGTCCAAGAAACGCTATCGCCATCGCCGTGGTCATCGCCAGGAATTGACTGTTCTGAGCATTGATGACATTATCTCGAAGGGCAAGAGCCTGGTCTCTGGCGAAGAGCCAAAGGCAGAAACAAAGGCCGCACCTGCTAAGGCTAAGGCGAAAAAAGAGACCGCTCCCGCTGAAGAGGTCAAGAGTGAGACTCAGACCGCTGTTGCGGAGCAGCCCGTTGAGGAGAAAAAGCCTCGTCGCCGTTCAAGCAAGAAGGCTCAAGAAAGCAGCACAGAGGAGTAAAATCTCATGGCACATAAGAAAGGTATGGGTAGCTCGCGCAACGGTCGCGATAGCAAACCTAAGATGCTTGGTGTCAAGCGCTTTGATGGTCAGCTGGTGAGCGCTGGTAGCATTATCGTGCGCCAGCGTGGTACCAAGATCCGCCCCGGCGACAATGTCGGTCTGGGTCGTGATCATACCATCTTCGCTCTGATCGATGGTTATGTCAAATTTGGCCACTACTCACGCGATCGTCGCAATGTCAGCATTGTGACCGAGTTCCCCGATCGTCCCTCCATTGCGGAACTGCTTGGAGAGGTTGAGGAGCCAGTCGCTGCTGAAGCCTAAGCCAAATTAAACACACAAAAAGAGAGAGGCGGATCATATGATTCGCCTCTCTCTTTTTTTAGTCTAGCGTCTACTGACCAGGAGTAGGTGTGGCCCCTGGCGTAGCGGCAGGAGGCGTGAGCTGGGGGGTGCCATTCCCGGCGTCAGGAGTAGGCGTGGCCCCCGCGTTATCGGCAGGAGGTGTAGGTTGAGCGTTACCGTTGGCAGGCGTGGGGGTAGCACCTGCTGTGCTGGTAGGTGCCGCGGGCTGAGTAGGCGCTGCGCCATTCTGCCCACCATTGTTGTTAAGGTTGATAGTGGCGCTGATAGTGACGCCATTGCCATCAGTCTGGGCCTGGATGGGGCTATTCATATTGAGTAGACCCTGGCAGTTGAGGCCACCATCGGCCCCCCAGGTGGTGTTGAAGCGCTGGGCCATAAAGGTAAAGAGATTGTTAGCCACGTCTGGCATTGGTGAGGCTTTCTGCTGAAGCAGGTTCATCAGGTTTTGCAGGCGTGGCGGCTGGATATTGAGCAGATTGGTGCAATACTGTTTGGTGCTTGCGCCCCGATCGGTGTTGAGCACAAACGGCTGATCCACACCCAGGCGGTAGAGGTTGAGTTTGGCTGTGCTGCTTTTCCCGTTATTGAGCACCATAGGGTCGCCTGCTGGAATGACCGCCGCGGGTTGAGCCTGTTGCCGGGCTGCCTGTAACTCGTTGAGTGGCAGGGCGGGAGCCATCTGGCCTGGAGCTGCCAGGTCGGGGGCCATCCAGGGTTTACAACCTAGAGCACCGTCCAGGGCCACTGCAACCAGGCGGTTATCACTGGCGTTGACAAGAGTCTGCGCGCCCTGCAACTGACCTGCATTGGTCGGGTTCATTTGCGCGGTCTGGCCATTGGCGTTGGCCAGGTACACGCTGGTCACGTTATCGCTCTGGTCCTGGTCGACAACCGCAAAGTCGCGAACTGTAGGGCAGGGTTTTCCATCGCTGCCCTGGCCGATGGGGGGAACCACAAGTTTGGCCTGTCTGATCGCCTGGTTGGCCGCGCTGAAGAAGGTGGGTGCGTTGCAGTAGGCGAACTGGCCAAAGGGATTATTGAGCAGGCCATTGACACAGCGTCCCTGGAGTAGCGCACTACCCTGGCCCCGGAGCGTCAGGGTCGAGCCATTAAAGCCAAACCAGAGACCCACAATAGCG
Organism: Ktedonobacter sp. SOSP1-85; assembly: GCF_016587415.1. Classification (GTDB taxonomy): domain Bacteria; phylum Chloroflexota; class Ktedonobacteria; order Ktedonobacterales; family Ktedonobacteraceae; genus Ktedonobacter. The sequence continues at coordinate 3,696,282 of NZ_BNJI01000001.1, forward strand.
TTCTGGGGTAGTGTCGGTACGACTGGCGCGACGGCGGGTTGCGTACCCGCATCGACGACCAGAGGATTGTAAATTGAGATCTGGCCTGTAGCCGGGTCAAAAACGGCCCCTTGTACGAAGGCGGCTTGATCCGCGTTGGCCTCATTACAGGGACCCGCCTTGGGATCGGTGGCTTGCAATTGGTAGGGAGTAGCCAGGCCCCGCGCGCTGAGGGGATTGGCGGGTACAGTAAGGGTACAGTTGGCATTGGCCGCCGCCGCGTGGGTGCCTATGCGCTTCTGGCCAAAGAACAGGAAGGCTCCAGCCAGGAGGGTGAGCAGCAAGAGCACGATACTCACAAAGATCACTGGTCTGAGTCCTGACTTTTTTTGTCTCTGAAGCGGCTCCAGAGGGCCACTTGAACCGGTACCTGGTTGTTTTATGTCGGGTTTTGGCAGTGTTTGCATATTAGCTCCTCTCTTACTTGTCATCCTTCCCCTGTCCGGGTTGTGGACAGTTGATGAGGACGCGACGGGTTTTGTTATCCATAGCGAAGGTACAGGTGACACCGTTGATGGTGGTGGTTCCCTGGCAGCCAGAGATAAGGACACCGTTGACGGAGCAGTCCATGGGCATTGTCAGTTTGATGCCCTGGATCGTGGCGTTGATGGTAACGCCATTGGAATCTTGTTTGAGTGTGATTGGCGTGTCAGTATTGAGTAGTCCCTTGCAATTGAGGCCGCCATCGGCCCCCCAGGTAGTATTAAAGCGCTGGGCCAGGAAGGTAAAGAGGTTATTGGCTGCACCTGTATCAGGAGAGGCCTGGTGAGTCGTAACGCGAGCATCGGTCAGCATGCGCTGAGGGGCCGCCGCGAGTAGACTTGTACAGTAGAGGCGTGTACTTGCTTCGTCGGCTCGCTTGACCATTGGCTGGTCGACACCAACGCGATACAGGTTGAGTTTCTGCATATTGGGCTTATCGTTGTGTAGTACCATGGGATCCCCATTGGGAATAATGGCTGCTGGCGCCGCCTGGTCTGCCGCGGCCATCAACTCGTTGAGCGGTAGTGCCGTTGTCATCTGACCAGGATCTGCCAGGTCAGGCGCCGTCCACGGTTTGCAGCCCAGGGCATTGTCCAGGGCAATGGAGACGAGTCGGTTATCGCTGGCATTGGCGATGAGTTGCGCCCCCTGGAGTTTAAGGGCATTAGCCTGATTCATCTGCGCGACTGTGCCATCATTTGTTGTTAGATAGGTTGATGTGACATTGTCGCTCTGGTCCTGGTCGACGACCGAGAAATCGCGTACCGTCGGGCAGGGCAGACCGTCATGAGCCCGCCCCAGCGCTGGAACTTTGAGCTTCCCTTGCTGAATGGCTTGATTTGCTGCCTGGAAGAAGGCTGGGGCGTTACAATAGGCAAATTGACCAAAGGCATCATCGGGTAGGCCATTGACACACTTGCCTTGCTGGAGAGCATCCCCGTTCCCTTTTAGCGTTAAGGTACCGGCGTTAAAGCCGAACCAGAGGCCAACGATCGCGTTTGCGGGGAGTTGCGGCACGACCGGAGCAAGCGCTGGCTTATTACCTTTATCCACAACCAGGGGATTATAGATCGAGATCTGACCCGTCGCAGGATCAAAGGCCGCGCCCTGCACAAAGGCCGACTGTCCTGCATTGGCTTCGTGGCAGGGACCCTGCTTAGGATCAGTAGCGACAAGTTGATATGGTGTGGCAAGTCCTTTGGCACTTAGAGGATTTTGTGGCACGACAAGCGTGCAATTAGGATTGTCCTCGGCGGCATGGGAGCCGAGGCGCGGTTGTAACACGAGATAGGTTCCTGCCCCGAGTGTCAGCACGAGACAGAGGACAAGTGTAATAAGTAGCCATGGCGCGATACGCTTAGGCGGTGTTGGGCGAGGTAGTGGCTTGCTAGCTGAGGGTTTGTCCTCTCTCGGCTTTGTCTTATGAGACCGGTTAAGTGTTTGCATACGTTTAGTGTGGCCCTTTCTCTCTCTGGTAGCAACTCTATCACAATACATGCAGCAGTGTGGCTGCGTTTCGCACTATGCCAGGCAAAGGCTCGCGTGACTTGTGCCTACAAACGGTCAAATGTATAAGCGTTTGTACGGCTTTCAGGGTGGCATGGGTATGGTCTTTTTGCGTGGATGGCACCCTCCTTGGCTTTTTTGAATGGTACGTCTCTATATATCAATTTATGCATCAGTGTCCGCGTGCTCTGGAACAGTTTGAAATAGTGCGATGTGTTCTGGCATGTTGTAGAACTCTACTGTTCTGTTAGGGATATTACCATGCTTCTTTTGGTTTTCGTTATGGGTACAAGATAATTTAGTTGTAAAGTACTAAAAGCTGGTTAAGATAAATTTCATATTTTGCCACTTTTAATGAATGTTTTGAAATGTTGTAGTTCTTCTCTGCTGATCCCTGCGAGTAGACTATACTGAGAGAGTGAGATCTAGACGTTTGTAGGTATCGTTTTTTTGTGCGGGCCGAGACGTTTGAATGCGCATCATAAAGCCTGAAAGGATAGCTGGATGAGGGCATTGATAAGCGTAGCAAATCGTGAGGGACTTCCCAGGTTGGCTCAAGAGCTAGAGAGTCTGCATGTCTCTCTCTTCTCCACCAGGGAGACATTAAAGGCTCTGCAAGCGGCTGGCGTCACGGCGACACCAGTAGAGGAGCTAACCGGGTTCCCTGACATTCTTGAGGGGCGTGTCAAGTTGCTTCACCCCGCTTTGTTAGGGGGGGTGCTGGCCCGGCGGGACCGTCCCCGGCACGAAGAAGATTTGCGTGTTCACCACATCGAACCGATAGATGTCGTGGTGGTAAACTTTCCTCCATTTGTAACTCAGGAGGAGACCCCGCTGGCGGATGCCATGGAGCAGCTAGATATAGGTGGAGAGACACTACTGCGCGCTGCCGCCAGTAATTTTGAGGATGTCCTGGTATTGATACGTCCTGAGGATTATGTCCCTGTGCTTCAGGAATGGCGTGAACAGGGAGAGGTGAGCCTGGAGACGAGACGCAGGCTGGCTGCGATTGCTTTTTACTATCTGGCAAGCTACGACAGCGCGCTTGCAAGCTACTTGCACACCAGCTCAGATGAACTCTTTCCCAGCATCGTCACTCTGTCTGCGCAGCGGGTGCGCAATCTACGCTATGGGGAGAACCCACATCAACAGGCGGCTCTCTATCGCTGGCCCTCGTTCCACAAGCCAGGCCATATCCGGGGAGAAGCTACGCTTGCCGGGGCGGGAATTCTCCAGGGAGGCGAGCTATCATATAACAATATGCTGGACCTGGATACTGCTTTGGAGGCGGCACGAGCCTTTACCGTGCCAGCCGTCGCGATCATCAAACATACCAATCCCTGTGGCCTGGCCTGTGGAGATACTCTGCTTGATGCCTACCAGCAAGCACACGCTGGCGATCCTATTTCGGCCAGCGGAGGGATTGTAGGTTGTAATCGCGAGGTCGATGAGGATACCGCGCACGAACTGAGCCAGCTCTTTTTTGAAGCCGTGATCGCGCCGGCTTTTAGCCGTGAGGCACGGTCTATCCTGCGCGCGAAGCCGGAGATGCGCCTGCTCGCTACGCACGCCCCCCTGGAGCCACGCAAGCGCGCGACTCATAGCCTGAAACTCGATCACCGGCCAGCGCACCCCTTAGATGTACGCTCAATTAGTGGGGGACTTCTCTTGCAGACGCCGGATTTGTTTGGCGAACAAGAGGTAGAATACACCGTTGTGACCGAGCGCGATCCCAACCTGGAAGAGGTCACCGATTTGATGTTTGCCTGGAAGGCGGTACGCCTGGTGAAATCAAACGCCATTGTGCTGGCCCATAAGCTGGCCTTAATTGGTGTTGGCGCGGGCCAGATGAATCGCCTGGCAAGCGTACAGTTAGCGCTGGAAAAGGCTGGAAGCCGTGCTCGGGGTTCGGTACTTGCCGCCGATGCCTACTTCCCCTTCGCCGATGCGGTGGAGGCTGCGGCCCGCGCGGGTATTACCGCCATCATTCAGCCAGGAGGAGCGGTGCGCGACGACGATGTCATCCAGGCCGCCAACAGCTATGCCATCGCCATGGTCTTTACAGGAAAGAGACACTATCGCCACTAGCAGCTAAAATGTACAGGTCTTTTCCTGTGGCATTAGCTATGCCAATCTTTCTGGGTAACTGTGGCACTAGTTATGCCAATCTTTCGGTGTAAAGGTGATGTGGCTGGAAAACTGGCTTAGCCAGTTTTCCAGCCACATCACCTTTACACCTTTTGAGCGCCGCAGGCGCGTTAGAGGGGGACTCTTTGGTAGAAACTCAAAAATGTTGATTTATTTTGGCACAACGACTACAATACGAGTACAGTTATCTAGCAATACCTCCTCGAAAGGAGCCGCATACGGTGAATAGTCCTATTGAACTGCGCAAGGTCATCTGGGGCGCGGTTTTATCCCTTTTATGGGTTTTTACCTTTCTCTTCATCAATGGCAACCTGGTCATTGACTGGACCGGGACCGGTAATAACCTTACACCTTTGAAGCCGCTGGTCATTTTTGTTGGCCTGCTCGTTATCTTCTTCTTTAATCTCTTCTACCGCTCAAGCGCTGAGACAACCAAGCTGAACTGGACAGTGACGCTGACCATGGTCTGGATGTCGATGATCCTCTTCTTTCCATTCCGCACCGACAAGGCGGGTGGCGCGATGGGCTTCTTTGCCCTGATTGGAGGATTGGCTGTAGTGGTACTCTGGGTTCGCTTCTTCTCAGACGAGATTTTTACTTCGCGTTCATAAGATATTGTGAAGTATTTGGGGAGAGATAGAGTGGTGCCTCCCGGCAACCGCCGGGAGGCACCACTCTATCTCTCCCCAAATACTTTTTACGCACTAGTGATAGTAGGCGCGTGCGAAGCGGGCTGCCCAGCGGGCGTTATTAATCAGGAGGGCGGTATTGGCTTCGACGCTGGCTCCCCCTGTGGTTTGGGCGACATGCCCAAGGATAAAGGGAGTGGTGGCGGCGCCTTTGACCTCTTGCTCTTGTGCCAGGCGTAGAGCCTCATCAATGGCGGCTTCCAGGGGTTCGGGGTCCATGGCGTACTCTGGAGGGATGGGACAGCCCACGACGATACCTGCGAGACCGCATTCCCACTGCTCACGCGCGACACGCGCCATCGTCTCAACCTCGTCAACGCGAAGCGGGAGGCGTATACCGCTTTCACGCACATAAAAGGCGGGAAGCTCATCGGTCTGCCAGCCAATGACAGGTACGCCCTGCGTCTCCATATATTCCATGGTCAGGTTGAGATCCAGAATCGACTTGGCGCCCGCGCAGACAACCATGACCGGCGTCTTGCTTAACTCGGTCAGGTCGGCGGAGATATCCATACTATCTGCCGCGCCACGATGAACGCCACCAATACCACCTGTGGCGAAGAAGCGAATACCTGCCATACTGGCGCAGAGCATCGTTCCCGCGACTGTTGTCGCGCCAGGTTGTCCACTAGCCAGGGTAAAGGCCAGGTCACGACGACTGACCTTGCGCACGCCTTTGGCGGTCGCAAAGAGTTCTAACTCGTCAGTGCTCAAGCCAATTTTGATCTTGCCATCCAGAAGGCCAATCGTAGCCGGGACCGCGCCTTCCTCGCGAATGGCCTGCTCCATAGCCCTGGCTGTACGCACATTCTCGGGATAAGGAAGTCCATGTGAGATAACGGTCGATTCCAGGGCCACCACGGCCTGCCCTGCCTGGAGCGCCTGGGCAACCTCGGGCGCGAGGACGATCTTCGTGGAAATAGCGGTCATATATTTCTTATCCTTTAGCTTCTGTGTCTCTATTGGAAAAGTATACAGGCCGTTTTGGGAAAGCGCAAACCAGGCACCCTGGCCCAGGAGATCTTAGCCCATCCCTTTCTCCCAGTTGTAGCCACCACCTTATGCTGACTCGTGCTATTACTAGCTACCTGGCGAGTTCAGTTTTGAGCCGTCTTAATGCGGAGCTTCAATATGTACCGTTTATTTTGCGCTGACTGCGGGCACATGCTATAGTAGCTGATAGAAAATGGTACACAAATAACGTGCGGCGTAAGGGGTATCTAAGCCTGTTAGTTAGATGGGTTTGCTAGATACTCAAGTGTTGAGGAATGCTTATTCTGTTGGTAGGCTATTGTATCTGTATAGCGCTAAGATACGAGACTGGCAACCCTTCTATTCTTATGTACGCGGTCTCGATGCTGAAAATAGGGAGTAAAGAATATGGGTTTCGCGAAGAAATTAGCTACAACAACGATGGTTGTAGGTGGCACGCTGGGTGCCCTGGCTATTTACAATAGGCTGGTTGATTCTATGGCGGGGGAGCTTGATACAGTCCTCACGGGCGAGGAGCGGCGCTATCCCTGGAAGTATGGCGATATGTACTATAGTGTGAAGGGGAATCGCGATGCCAAACCCCTGCTCTTCATCCACGGCTTCGGCCCTGGAGCCTCCTCGTATGAGTGGCGCAAGAATATTGATGCCCTGGCCACAAACTTCCGTGTATATGCAATCGATTTATTAGGCTATGGCCTCTCGGATCGTCCGGATGTGGCATATGATGCCGAAATGTATGCCGACCTGATCCATGACTTTATGCGCGAGGTGATTAATAAGCCCGTGACTGTTGTCGCGCATGGTCAGAGCTGCGCCTTTGTGATCGCTGACGCCTATCGCCGTCCACAGCTCTTTGAGCAACTGATTCTCGTCGAACCTTCCCTCACTATTCTGCAAGAGCATTATCCCAGCCCGCTTGCCAGTGGCTGGCGGGCCCTCTTGCGCCTACCCATTGTCGGCCAGGCACTCTACAATGTTCTGGCCTCGCGCCAGGCTATTCGTGGCTACTATGACCGCCAGGGCTATCACAATCCCGGCCTCATTTCTGATGAACTGGTGGAGTATGTCTACACAAGCGCGCACCAGCCCGGGTCATATGTCGCGGCCTCAGCAGTCCTGAGCCAGGGGCTAGCTATGGATGTTCATGAGCCATTTGCGCGCCTGCAAATGCCTGTCCTGGCTGTCTGGGGACGTGAGGGCGAGCTGCGACCAAGCGAGGCCAGCGGAGCCTTTAAGCGTGTTAATCCCGCAATCGAGGTGCGTATTCTGGATAAGAGTCGCTACCACCTGCAAGATGAGCAAGCGGTCTCCTTTAACAAGCTTGTACGCGAATATGCGACCAGCGCGGCGACCAGCACAGGCAAGAGTATCTAATGTCAGAGAAAAAAGAGCTCGGCACTACTGGCGTACACCAGTAGTGCCGAGCTCTTTTTTCTCTGACATTATTAGAGTTGGGAGACTTTGAAGCTGGTGATGGCCAGGCGCGTGTTGTCGCTGTGCAGGCCTATCTCTCCTGGGGCGGTCAGCGTGCTATTACTGGCTTGCACAATGGCTTTGCCATCGATAAGTAAGGCGATCTCGCTGCCATGGATCTCTACCCGATATATATGGCTACCAGTCGAGAAGTGATAGCTGACGTTTTTGAGCCGCTTAATGATCCGCCCACCCTCTACGAGGGCGATATACGCGCCAGTATGTACATCTAGTCCACAGATATAGCTGCGCCCGCTATGCAGCCGTACGATGATACCATAACCACCTGATTGCAAGAAGAGGCTATTGCCTTGTTTGCCAGGCTTATTTTGACCACCGTTCTCACTAGATTGGCCAAATCCTCGGAACGCGATTTCAGTTTCTACGGCATAGTTGGCAGATTTCGCGTGGAAGGGAGAGAGCGCATTAGCGTTGACCAGGGAGCCGTCGCTTGTGAGCTGGCCATTCTGAGCTTCCCAGCCATCAGTGAGTTGCCAGGTATCTTCAGGTCCCCAGGTTGCCTGGTAGAGTGCTTCCCCGGAGGGAACGCTGGTCGTTCCAGGTGTCGTGGTGGTGCTTGCCACCGGTGTTTGCTGGGTGTGGGTGGCGACTGGTTTATACAGCGCGAAGCCACCAATGACGACCAGGAGTATGACCAGGATCGCGGCCACGCTGACGAGCAGGAAACCGGGTACACGGGAGCGCTGACGAACTGGCGTTGGCTTGCCCGTCGTCCAGGGCTGGCCTGCGTTTTGTTGTGGCCCCCTTTGCTGGGTCTGCTGAAAGGCTGTCTGTGTGTGAGGTGGAGTCTGAAAGGGCATACCAGGCCGGGAGATCGGGGCAGGCATTTGCTCTGTCATATCATTGCTATGCAGGGCGTTGCCTCGCTCGTAGGCGCCTGGGAAGGATTGGCCTGCTTGCGTTCCAGGATATGGTGTTGGTAAGCGTAAGCGCGCGGAATCCATAGCGGGTAGGGGCGCGCCATGGAGAAAGGGTTGAGCGGCTTGCTCGAAGGCGTGCGCAAAGGTCAGCACATCTGGGTAGCGTTGCTGGGGGTCTTTGGCGAGGGCTATCTCTAACACGCGTGCAAGAGGGAGTGGCATGACTTGGGGATCAAGCCGTGTCATATCAATAGCTGGGGCGTTAAGTTGCTGCGCGCAGACCTCAGAGAAGGACCCCTGAAAGGGCGGGTGTCCTACCAGCCACTCGTAGGCGACAATCGCCAGGGCATACTGATCGCTTGCTGGCACCGGTTTGCCCATCAGTTGTTCAGGTGCCATATAGGTTGCCGTGCCGACAACATCTAGCGAGGTCTGGCGCGAGGTTTGCGCCACCAGGGCAATGCCAAAGTCGCTGAGCAGGACCTCGTCGTTGCGGTTGAGCAGCATATTCTCGGGTTTGATATCGCGGTGAATCAGGCGCTGATTGTGCGCATACTGGAGCGCGCTCGCGACCTGGCTGAGCAGGGAAAGAAGTATGTTGAGTGGTACACGCGTCCCACGCGGGTAGCGCCGATTGATCGCGCCATTAGTCGCATAGCCCATCACCAGGTAGGGGATGCCCCGCTCAACACCATAATCGAGAATGCGGATAATATGTGGATGCTCAAGTTGCGCGATGACCTGGGCCTCCTTGCGAAAGCCCTCCATATTTTCTGGCGTCAGTGTGAGGCGTAGGACTTTAATCGCGGCCTGGGTCTGAAGATGAATATGTTCGCCAAGGTAAACGTCCGCGAAGCCCCCCTGTCCAAGCAACTTTACCAGGCGATAATTTCCTAATTGTTGTCCTACTAAAGCCCGCTCTACGGGAACTTCGCCGTAATTATTCATTGCCTGCCTTTCGTCACAAAAAAAGATAGAAGTTTGTTATTGGATGGAGTATGGCAGTGCCGCAGGCACTGCCATACTCCATCCAATAACAATGCCATCCAAATTCCCCCAGACCACTAAATATAACGTATTAGCTAATATACAGGATACTGTTGGGCAAGACAAGAAAACAGCCGCAAGGTATAGATGAGCATCGCCCATAATCTGTAGAACATCTGGTCATCACAGGAGGGTAAAATTGTAGTACAATAAGCACTATATGCGTAATGAGTTATTATCCTGGTTTGCCCGCGAGGGTCTTCTTCTGACTAGTGTTGCGACGAGTGTCTCTGAGGAGGACGACGACGAGGTGAAAGTTGTCGTCAAGGCTCCTCCAATCGCGCTGAGTCGGGCGGATAGAGATTTTCGTGAGTGCCCCGATCCAGTTGAATATGGCTATCCTGCTGATTGCCTGGAGTACATGCTGCTAGAGGACATGCATCACTTTGTCATGTCCTGGCTGGAGCAGGCCGTTCGTGCGGGAATGGCGCACTGTTTTGTGTGCAATCGCGTACTGGACATGGGAGAAGAGCGCCCCTGGGACGCTGTGTTTGTCAGCGATCCCTTTTACTGCTGGTTAGTGGCGCATTTTGACTGTAAACGCTATCTTAACCGGGATCTGCGGGGGCGCAACCCGTTTGAAGTGCAGACCGCGCCACCCGAATATCTCGGCTCCTATTTCGACGCCTGACATAGAGAAACAGTGGATAGAGAGAGAAAGAATATGGATAAAGCGCAAGTTGCCTCGATGCTGGAAGAGATTGCCACCCTTCTGGCGCTTAAACCTGAGGCTAGTGTCTTTGAGTTGCGGGCCTACGAAAACGCCGCGCGCGCCCTGGTCAGCGTGGATGGCGACCTGAACCAGCTCGTGGCGGAGAAGAAGCTAAAGGGAACGCCCGGCCTTGGTCCTACCATGATCAAGCGCGTTGAGGAGGCCGTACAGAACGGAAAGATCGCCTTTCTCGACGAACTACGTGCCGAGACGCCAGCCGTCAAGCTGGAGATGATGCGTATCCCCGGCGTGGGGCCAAAGAAGATTAACGCCATCTATGACCAGTTGCATGTTACCACTCTGGCCGAGCTAGAGCAGGTCTGCAAGGATGACAAAGTCGCGAAGATACCCGGCTTTGGTAAGAAGACGCAGGAGAAGATCCTCCAGGGGCTGACCTTCCTGAAGCAGCACGCCAACCGCTTTCGCTTCGATGTGGCCTTTGCCGAGGCCGAGCGCATTCGCACCGCCCTGGCGACCCTACCCGAGATCGTACGCCTGGAGGTTGCTGGTAGCTTGCGCCGCCGTCGCGAGACCGTCAAAGATATTGACATGGTCGCCAGCGTAGATGACAACGCGCCCGAAGAGGCCCGTGAGAAGATCATGAGCTTCTTTACGACCCAGCCAACAGTCATCTCAATCACCGGCAAGGGAACGACCAAGTCAAGCGTCGTGGTTGCCAGCGGGATCGCCATGGATCTACGCGTCGTGAGCGATAGCCAGTTTCCCTCTACCCTGCATCACTTTACCGGTTCACGTGAGCATCATATTCCTCTGCGAAGGCGTGCGCAGAACATGGGTATGACCATTAACGACTATGGCCTCTTTAAGATCAGCGAGGGTAAGGAAGAGCTGGTTCCCTGTCATGAGGAGCGCGATATCTATGCCGCGCTCAAGCTGGATTATATCGCGCCCGAGCTGCGCGAGGATACCGGGGAGATCGATGCCGCCACGCAACATAAGTTGCCTAAACTGGTGGAGCAGAGCGATATGCGTGGCATTCTGCACGCGCACTCGACCTATAGCGATGGCCAGAAGACGCTGCGCGAGATGGTAGAGGGGTGTATCGAGCGCGGCTACTCCTACCTGGGCATTACGGACCATAGCAAGGCCGCAGCCTACGCGGGTGGACTCTCTGAGGAAGATGTGCGACGCCAGTGGGCCGAAATCGACCAGATCAACGCCGAGTTGCAGGGGTGCTTCCGCATCTTGAAGGGCATCGAGTGCGATATCCTCAAGGATGGCGCGCTCGACTTTTCAGACGAGTTGCTGGCGGGCTTTGACTTTGTGATTGCCTCCATTCATAGCAATTTTAATCTCTCGCCGGAAGAGCAGACGAAGCGCATGTTGAAGGCCATTGCCAATCCATATACCTCAATTATTGGTCACCCGACGGGTCGTATTTTACTTGGTAGGGCAGGGTATACATTAGATATGGAGGCTGTGATCGATGCAGCAGCTGAGCAGGGCGTGTGCATAGAGATCAACGCGCACCCCTCTCGCCTTGACATGGACTGGCGCCTGGTACGTAAGGCGCGCGAGAAGGGGCTTAAGGTTCCGCTTGGACCAGACGCCCATGCCATTGAGGGGCTGGATGATGTGTTTTATGGACTGGGTATCGCGCGTAAGGGGTGGCTCTCCGCCGACGACGTTCCCAACACATACACGAGCGAGCGGCTCATTGAGTTTTTCCGTGCTCAACGCGAGCGACGCCTGAGCCAGTAAGCGCTTGTTCATATCTATCTCAGAGCCTTGTCGTCGTAGGTCGCCTCATCTAAAGTGTGCCGCTTATTCGTAATAGGGATAAGAGCCAGCGCTCTGCGCTACTTATGCAGGGTCTTCCAACGTGGAAATGTGAGGTCGAGAGGGACGCGAGCGCTTGCGGGCGCTTGTATTTCTCTCATCGTTACTTTGCAAGAATTTCTTATCCGAAAACCCTGAGCGCGCCTGCCGTGCCACCTTTAGGTGGTCCCCGAATGGGGGAAGCGCTAGTCACGCCGGTGACGTTGGGTTTCGGAATAAGACCGAAGGAGAATTTGTATGGCGAAACAGATCGAAATGGATGTCGCACCACGCGAGGTTTTTGGGAAAAAGACGAAGAGCCTGCGTCGTCAGGGTCTTATCCCTGGAAATATTGGTGGCCACAAGGCCGATTCGGTGGCGATTCAGTTTGATGCCAAAGTCTTCAAGCGCTTGCAGCATGAGAACAGGGCGGGAAGTATCTATGCGCTCAACCTGCCTGGCAAGGGTGCGGAGACCGTCCTGGTGCATCATGTGGAGCATAATGCGGTTTCGGGAGAGATCCAACACGTGGATTTCTCTCGCGTAAGCATGGATGAGCAGGTGAGCATTAAGGTACCCCTGCACTTTGTGGGCGAGTCTCCCGCGCTCAAGGATATCAAAGGGACGCTCCTGCATATGGACGCGCTTGAGGTCCAGTGTCGCGCCTCTGATATCCTGCCCGCCATCGAGGTGGATCTCTCGCCGTTGAAGACGCTTGACGACACGATCTATGCCAGGGACGTCAAGTTGCCAAAGGGATTTAAGCTTGTAGGTGATCCCGAGGAGTCGGTTGCGAAGGTTGCACCGCCGAAGGTGGAGCTGCCCGCGCCTGAGGCTGCCGAGGCTGCTGCTGAGGCTGCACCAGCGGCTGAGAGCGAGTCCACTGCCAGCGAGTAAAGCAGGCCTTTCACTATAACGACAGGGACGCGGTAAACTACCCTATATGTCTTACCGCGTCCCCCTTTTTGTTACCAGGCTTTCATCCACGTCGTCATTGCTTATAGCCTATGTTAGCGCCCTTGTGTGTAGAAATACTTCGCCTATGGGCGGGCAGGTAGTGTAAGAAGCATTAAGACTAGGAGCTACAAGCAAACTATGCGCATCATGCTAGTAACCGATCAATATCCCCCAATGGTGGGTGGTGTTCCCACAGTGACACGTGGACTCGCGGTAGACTTTGTCAATCGCGGTCACCAGGTCTGGGTGGTGGCGCCTAGCTATGGCGCGCGTGATGTGAAGCGTCTCGAACAGGGAGTGCGGGTCTATCGCTTCTCCTCGTTTGAGTGGCCTACCTACGAGGGCTTACGCATTCCCTTCCTCCCTTTTATGCCGATGCGCAATCTCATCAAGCGTAGCGATCCCGATATTATCCATATCCACTCGCCCGTGGTGCTGGGGAATATCGCGCAAATTCTCGCGGGTGGCCTGCGCAAGCCCGTTATTGCGACCAATCACTACCTGCCTATTAATATGAGTCGCTCACTCTCGTCCGATCCAATCTTTGGCAAACCCTTTAGCAGCGTGACTTATACTTACCTGGTTAATTTCTGTAACCGCTGTGAGTATGTCACGGCCCCCACACAGACGGCGCTGAACCTGTTGTATGAGCATGGGCTGCGCGCGCCCGCACGCGCCATCTCCAATGGCATCGACCTGAACCGTTTTCGCCCAGGGGCGCCCGATCCCGAGGCGCTTACGCGCTTTAGTCTGCCCACAGATCGCCCGCTGATCATTCATGTCAATCGCTTGAGCGAGGAGAAGCGTATTGATGTGTTGATTCGCGCTGCGCAGCATCTGCGTCAGCCTGCGCACATCGTGCTTGTGGGTTCTGGCCCTATGGAGGCGGAGCTACGCGCGTTGGCGGCCAGTTTGCATGTAGAGGATCGGGTGAGCTTCCTGGGCTTTGTACGCGACGCCGATCTCCTATCGCTACGTCGCTCAGCAGCGCTCTTTGCCATTCCATCTGAGGCTGATCTACAGAGCCTGGCGACGATGGAGGCAATGGCCTGTGGCCTGCCCGTAGTGGCTGCCAATTCGTATGCCTTGCCCGAGCTTGTCCATCAGAATGAGAATGGCTTTCTCTTCCAGCCAGGAAATAGTGAAGAACTGGCACGCGCTATTGATACGATCCTTGAAGATGGAGACCTGCGTACACGCATGGGGCAGGAGAGCCTGAATATCATTGAGAAGCATGATCGGCTCAATATCCTCGACGAGTGGGAGGACCTCTATCGCCGCCTCTCCATTGAGTTTAAAGAAGATAAAGAACGCAAGCAGCAAATGCGTATACAACGCAAATACAAGGGAGAGCTACCGACCGGGCAGCAAAAGGCGCGTTCTCGCCTGCGCCGCACAGGTACGACTGGAGACCTCTCATTTGACTGGAGCGATACAGCGGAGGATACCGATGCACAGCTTTAGCTACGCCTGGGGGACCGGACCTATGAGACTGGGGGTTAGTGTGCTCCCCAGCGTTTATGTAGCAACCTGGCAATGCCTCGTTCAATGCCCCAGCGGATCTGAATCATGTGATAGGTGAACCAGGCCTGGATGCGATACTGCCAGGGATCTGTTGGTATGGTGGCGCGTCTGCGCTCCTGTTCAAAGGTATAGATGGAGATAGGGGCACGTTGCGGAAGGAAAAGGCTTCTAATGGGGCACCATATGGGTTGTATATCTCTCTCTGAATCTGAGCCTTGCTTGTACATACAAAAACTCCTGGAGCACGCTCACGCTTGGGAATTTCTATTGCATCTTATACGAAAACCAACCCCCATTCGGGGGCGCAGCGCCACTCTCGCCGCGCCACCCTCAGGTGGTGGCTAGCGCTCCCCCCATTCGGGGGCAGGCGCGCTCAGGTTTTCGATAGGGTAGCACTTACTTTTTGTAGTATAGGCTGAGAAATGCTATTTGTCTACCCATATATGTTTATCTATTACTAAAAATAAAGGCAGATGTGCCATGGAATTGCGTCACCTCACCACCTTTCGTACAGTCGCTCAACTTCAGAGCTTTCGCCGGGCTGCCGAGGCGCTTGGCTATGTTCAGGGAAACGTTACTGCACATATCCAGGCTCTTGAGCAGGAATTGGATGTGCAACTCTTTAATCGCCTCGGCAGGCATATCACACTGACGAGCGCGGGCGAACAACTACTTGCGTACGCTGAAAAGCTGCTTACTATCGCTGCTGAGGCCCAATCCGCGCTTGCCCAGCGTGAAGTAGTCCACGGGACGCTCACAGTGAGTGCCCCGGATACTCTCTGTATTTATCGTCTTCCCGCGCTCTTCAGTAATTTTCAACAACGCTTCCCCCAGGTGCGTCTACTCTTTCGACCCCTCTCATGGAATACCCTTCAGAAGGCTGTCAGCGAAGGTGTGATTGACGTGGCGTTTTTGATGGCGCAGCCGGTGCAGTCGCGTGGGCTAATAGCGGAAACTCTTCTCCCTGAACCAATCCTCTTGCTTGCCGCACCCTCACATCCCCTTGCGCAAGCGGCTCATATCCAGCCAGAAGATCTGGAGACAGAAACTCTTCTGCTAACAGAAATGGGATGCAGCTATCGTACCGTCTTTGAGCAGCAGTTGGCTGCCGAAGGATGTGTCCCTAAAATGCTCCTTGAATTTGGCAGCATTGAAGCTATCAAGCAATTTGCCATGCTGGGAATGGGAATAGCTGTGTTGCCTGCTGTCTCTGTAAGTGCTGAACTTGCACAAAGTAAGCT
This sequence comes from Ktedonobacter sp. SOSP1-85, assembly GCF_016587415.1. Classification (GTDB taxonomy): domain Bacteria; phylum Chloroflexota; class Ktedonobacteria; order Ktedonobacterales; family Ktedonobacteraceae; genus Ktedonobacter. Next base: position 3,711,754 of record NZ_BNJI01000001.1, read on the forward strand.
GGTCATTTTGCCTTGGGGGCGAGACTTCCGCATTATTACTCAGATGGCCTGGCATAAAGACAAATGGCTCTCTCCAGCCTTCCAGGCATTTGTCTCAACCGCACGCGAGGTACTCAAGGAAGTTTGATCATTTTTAGTGATCAATATGATTAAAATCAATTGCTTGACGTGATAGATAGCTCTTACTATACTTGGGGCAGTGAACAGCGCGACCCGTACCTGATTCACCGGGTGGGAAACCTTGTGTCGCGACTACTTTTTAAGGAAAGAACGATGAAAACCTTAGCGATCTATGGTGGATCGAGAAAAAATGGAAACTCTGAACAGCTCACCAAAGAACTTTTAAAAGGAACCTCATACTCCTCAATTCATTTGAGTGACTATCATATTAAGCCTATTGTGGATCAACGACATGACTCCAATGGTTTCGATGCAGTGGATGATGATTATAGCCTGGTTCTTGAGCAGGTTCGCGCGCATGAACTTCTTGTGTTTACCACGCCTCTGTACTGGTATGGGATGTCCGGCCTTATGAAGAATTTCGTTGATCACTGGTCCCAGAGCTTCCGAGATACATCCATAAACTTTAAAATGGAGATGGCGACGAAGCGGGCATTTGTCGTTATTGTTGGGGATGACGAGCCACAGAAGAAAGCTTTGCCTTTAGTCCAGCAATTTCAGTATATCTTTGACTTTATGAATATGCCACTGGTGGGCTACCTGATTGGGAAAGGAAGAAAACCTGGAGATATTCAAAACGATCTCAAAACGCTCGAAAACGCGGCTACCTGGCGGGAAAGGCTTTTGGAACAGGTATAAAAGTGTCCAGGGCCGCCGCCCTGGACACTTTTATATTTATCTATTCTTGTGTTACATTAAATGCACTTGTATGGCAATAAATAAGTATTTTGTTCTTGTGCATCAATATAGTTTATTGACGTTTATCACATATCTTGTTAGAATAATGATTGGTGAGAGTTATTATGAGTTTTCACCAGACGTGCGAGTAATGTCAGGGCTTATGTTCGGCCTTAAGGAGAAACAGCCAGGCTGGAGGCCACTGGCATCCTGGTAAAACGTCAGTAAAGGATGTTGCTGAGCCAGGCAAGTACGATTTCTTTCTAAGTGTTCCATGAAAAATTATGTTGCGAGAAGACGTAGAGGAAGCTAGAGATTATGGTTGAGGAAGAGCAGTCCACGCAGTCTACATCATCAACAGGTGCCGCGTCATCCCCCGCTGAGAAGTCTGGTCGCAAGGGCGGCAGTACCGTACGCGCTAAGTATGGTGAGGATTATTATCAGCGCATCGGGAAAAAGGGCGGCACTGTGCTGAAGGAGAAGCGTGGCACAGAATATTATCGTACCATTGCCCAGAAGGGCGGGCGCGCAAATGTTGTCAAGTATGGTCCAGAGCATTTCTCGGCCATGGGCAAGAAGGGCGGCAACGCCACGAAGGAGAGCCAGGGGCCTGATTTTTACAGCCGCATTGGCCGCCTCGGTGGGGCAGCCAAGCGCCAGAAAAAGTCCCCTACAGAGTAACAAAAAATGGAGTACAGGCCAATAGCCTGTACTCCATTTTTTGTTAGCGCAGTTATTCGGCTTTGGCTGTGGCGAGGCGTGCCACGCCTTCTGTAATCGCTTGCGTAACGCCGGTCTCAGCTGTCTCTTTGGCCACGCGAAGCGCGTTCTGGATGGCGCGGGCGTTAGAGCGGCCATGCGAGATAATGGCCGCACCATTGACGCCTAGCAGGGGAACCCCGCCATACTCGGCATAGTCAAGGCGTTTATAAATCCTCTTCAACCCTGGTCTGAGGACTGCCGCCGCCAGCTTGCTTACAAACGACGAGGTCAGTTCGTCTTTAATCAGGGAGAAGAGGGCTTCACCCACGCCCTCGCTGAGCTTGAGAACGACGTTGCCGACGAAGCCATCACAGACCACCACATCCGCCACATTGGTCATGATGTCGCGCCCTTCGATATTGCCAATAAAGTTCAGCTTCAGGCGCTCCGCGTTCTGCTTGAGCAACTGGTGCGTCTGCACAACCTGCTGGTTGCCCTTGGTTTCCTCTTCCCCGTTGGCCAGCAGGCTCACGCGAGGCTGGTTGACGTGGAAGATACGCTCCATATAGACCGAGCCCATCAAGGCAAACTGCTGCAAATACTCGGGTTTGCAATCGGTATTGGCACCCATATCAATGATCAGACATGGCTTATTTTTGGTTGGGAAGACGCCACCCAGGGCCGGGCGCTCCACACCGGGGATACGTTTGAGGGTAAAGAGGGCCGCCGCCATCATCGCACCACTATTGCCCGCTGAAACCGCGCCAATGGCTTTGCCATCGCGAACCAGTTGCAGCGCGACGGTCATTGAGGCATTCTTCTTGCTTCTGACGGCTGTCGCGGGATGGTCGTCCATCTCAATCACTTCATCGGTGTGGACGATGGGGAGATCCAGTCCGCTAGTGTCGTGTTTGGCCAGTTCGGCCTGGATAACCTCCTCGCGTCCCACGAGGTACACGCCAATGCCGTAGGCGCGGGCAGCCTGAATTGCTCCCAGCACAATCTCGCCGGGAGCATTATCGCCGCCCATTGCGTCTAGAGCTAGACGCACGGGCGTATTAGTTGTGGAGACGCTCATGCGCTTTTCTCCTCAGGCTCCCCGATGGTCTGTTTGACCAGCGCAACCAGTTTGTCGAGGTCAAACGGTTTGTAGACGATGTGGACGACTCCGGCTTCGCGGAACTCCTGCTCTTCGTTGGCCGCGCCTAGGAAGGCCGTGACCACGATGACTGGAATCTGCTTATCGATGCCCATGGTCATGAGTTTTAACTCATCACGGCCATCAAGATAAGGCATCATCAGGTCCAGTAGCACCAGGTCGGGCTTGTGCTCCTGAATAGAGTCATAGAAACGCAGGCTCTGCGTGGTCATGAACGTCTCATAACCCTCGTCTGCTAGCGCTTCTGTGAGCAGGTCAGCAATTGTCGGATCGTCATCCATGACCAGAATTTTCTTTGCCATAGTACCAGCATTCCCCTCATTCCAAAACGGCCAGGCCGTACGGATCTCAATCTCACAACATTTTTTAACAGAGGTCACTCTTGATCTGTTTCTTTACAGCTCCGGTTGTCGGTATTCGTCGCTCCTGGTCGCGCAGCCTTTCATAGAGTCGCTGCATTTTACTCCGTACAGATAAGAGTATTATAACATCACGCCGTACTTTGTATACGTGGTATGAACTGGTTACTTGACATTTTTGTACTCATGTACTACTGTACAGTCGATGTATGCCAACCTGGCATGCCCATTCTATCCTTTCTCATCGCTGCTGAAGTAAAACATCTATTGAGAAAAAGGATTTCATGTCATCCAATTCAACATTTTTCTGTGATCGATGTGGTGCTGCCAATCGACCAGAGGCGCGTTTTTGTCGTGCCTGTGGCCAGGCGCTTGGTGGGTTGGACACGACGACCGATACCATTGTAGGTCTTGGGGCGCGTGGTATATCGAGCGCGCACGCCGTACATGGAACCTCAGCCAATACGCTGAACACAAACGTGAATACCACCTTCCAGTTGCCCATAGGCAGTTCGACGATTACGGGACTGTTGCAGCCTCAACATATGCTCAAGCAGCGGTATATCATCCTGGCAAATGTAGGAAAGGGTGGCTTCGGAGCTGTCTATAAGGCCCTCGATTCGCAGTTTGGTAATCGCCTGGTGGCGGTTAAGGAGATGAGCCAGAATAGCCTGGATGAGAAGGACCGCCAGGCCGCCGCTGATGCCTTCCAGCATGAAGCGATGCTCCTGGCCGGTTTGACGCATCCAAATCTACCGCGTATTTATGAGCAGTTTGCCGACCAGGGGCGTTCCTACCTGGTGATGGACTATATCGAGGGCGAGACCCTTGAGGACCGCCTGAGTCGCCTGAAGGGGACCACGCTCCCTATTGCGCAGACGCTTGATATTGCGATCCAGCTCTGTGACGTATTGGAGTATCTGCACTCGCGCACGCCCCCGATTATTTTCCGTGATCTCAAGCCTGCCAATGTGATGCTTACACCTGGTGGGCATATCTTCCTGATCGACTTTGGCATCGCGCGCCACTTCAAGCCCGGCAAGGCCAAGGATACAACCGCGCTTGGCTCCTCCGGATATGCCGCGCCGGAACAGTATGGTCGCTCGCAAACCACGGTGCGCGCCGATATCTATAGTCTGGGCGCGACCCTTCATCAACTCCTGACCGGGCATGATCCTTCGGAAACGCCCTTCCACTTCGTGTCTATTCACCTCCCGGCGCATCCGGCCCTCGCCGGATTGGCCGACCTGGTCATGCATATGGTAAGTGTACCCGTGAATGAGCGCCCGGAATCAGTGGCTGTTGTGCGCGCCTCGCTTCAGCGTATCCAGACGCTATATACGACGGGGGCCGCGCTGACCTCGCCGCCCACCATCTCGACGCGTGTCCCTCCCATGTACCAGGTACCTGCGACGATGCCGCCCATCCCTGCTCAATCCACGACTACAGGGAAGACTGGCAAGGCGAAAGGCCCAACTCAATACCAGATCGTCAAGCAGCCTAATACGCTCTTTATTTGTACTGGACATACGGGACGCGTGGCTGCTGTGGCCTGGTCGCCCGATGGCAAATGGCTGGCCTCGGCCAGCTATGACCGCACCGTGATCATATGGGATGCGGCTTCTGGTGATCGTGTCTGGACGTATAAGGGACACTCCGCGCGGGTGAATGCCCTGGCCTGGTCTTCCGATAGCAAATATATTGCTTCGGCGGGTGATGACACCACGGTGCAGATCTGGGAGCCTGCGAACGGGCACCTGGTCTATACCTATACTGCGCACAGCCAGCCCGTGAATGCTGTGGCCTGGTCGCCAGGTGGCGAGTATATTGCCTCGGCTGGCAACGATAAGCTGGTGCTGGTCTGGCATGCCCAGGAGCATAGTGAACTGTACCGCTATGAAGAGCACAAGGACCAGGTATATGCCGTGGCCTGGTCACCGGATGGGAAATACCTGGCCTCCGCTGGGAAAGAGAAGAGCATACGCTTCTGGAATCCCTTTGCCGAGCAGAAAAAGCCGCGCACCTTCTGGCAGCGCGTCTCATCCATTTTCTCCGCGGACCTGGAACCCAGCGTTCTGAAGGTGCATAATGAGCGGGTGAATGCCCTGGCCTGGCATCCAAAAGAGTATCTGCTGGCCTCGGCCTCTAGCGACTCCTACGCCTGCATCTGGGATGTCAGCATCGCTTATACGCAGCATACGAAACTGCTGCGGACCGCGGGTGGCAACAGCGCCAAGAACGCCGTGACCTGGGCGCCCGATGGCAAGCACCTGGCCATTGCCAGCAATGATAAGACAGTGCAGGTCTGGAATGTAGCCAAAGAGCGCTGTACCTATACCTACCAGGGGCACCAGGGCTATGTCGCCGCCGTAGCCTGGTCGCCAAGCGGCGAACGCCTGGCCTCCGCCGGGGTCGACCGCTCCGTGCAGATCTGGCAGGTCGTCTAAAGTTGTCTTTCTCCCATACGGCTAGTGGAGGCGGTGTAGTCAAGGAAGGATACAGTCAAAATATGTCCGAGAAGCGTTTTCCTCTCTCTCCTGAGCGCCTTGAAGCGCTTATCGCAACCCATCCCACACCATTTCACCTCTATGATGAGCAGGGGATCCGCGCCGCTGTGCGTCGCATGAAGCGAGCCTTTGCCTGGTCGGAGGGCTTTACCAATTATTTCGCGGTCAAGGCCCTGCCCAATCCCCATATTTTACGCATCCTCAAGGAGGAGGGCCTGGGTGTAGATTGTAGCTCTCTGCCCGAGCTTGTGCTCGCGGAGCGTGTAGGCTTTACTGGCGAAGAGATTATGTTTACCTCCAACCAGACGCCCGCGAGCGAGTATCGCAAGGCCAGGGAACTGGGGGCGATCATCAACCTGGACGACATCAGTCATATCGCCTATCTCGAAGAGCAGGCAGGCCTTCCCGATCTGATTAGTTTTCGCTACAATCCGGGACCATTGCGCGCCGGGAACGCCATCATTGGTGATCCCAAGGAGGCAAAGTATGGCCTGACCTATGATCAGCTCTTTCAAGCGTATGCCAGCGCGAAGGAGAAGGGCGTCAGGCGCTTTGGGCTACACGCCATGCTGGCCTCGAACGAACTCAACGTAGCGTATTTCCTTGAGACTGCACGCATGCTCTTTGACCTGGTCGCGGCCCTTTCGCGCGAGGTTGGCATCACCTTCTCCTTTATCAATATGGGTGGCGGCATTGGCATCCCTTATCGCCCGGAGCAGAGCGCCTTTGACATGGAGACCTTTGGCCAGGAGTTGCAGACCCTGTACACGCAGAAAATCGTTGCCAATAATCTGCAACCCCTGCGTATAGTCATGGAATGCGGCCGGGTGATCACGGGACCGCATGGCTACCTGGTGACCACCGCGCTCCACCAGAAAGAGACCTATAAGCGCTATATTGGCCTGGACGCCTGCATGACAAATCTGATGCGGCCCGCGCTGTATGGCGCCTATCACCACATTACTGTTTTGGGGAAAGAGGATCAGCCCGCGAACGAGACGTATGACGTCGTGGGATCGCTCTGCGAAAACTTCGATAAATTCGCCATTGATCGGAGCCTGTCTGATATCTCTCCAGGCGATATCCTGATCATTTACGATACGGGGGCGCACGGCCACGCCATGGGCTTTAACTATAACGGCAAGTTGCGCTCGGCGGAACTACTCTTGCGCGAGAGCGGCGAGATCCAACTCATCCGGCGTGCCGAGACGCTTGACGACTACTTTGGTACCCTCGATTTTGCAGGTTTGTAGATCAGAGGTTCTTTCGGTATGGCTATACCGAAAGAACCTCTTGCTTCGTGTTATGCTGGTTCGGCGGTTACAGAAGCTCCATTGGGATCGAGCAGGCTCTTGACCTTCTCTTTGCCCAGGGAGAGCATGAGGGTCGGGATACGTGGGCCGGTATCCGAGCCACAGATCAACGTGTAGATGGCGGCGAAGAAGGCGCGCTGGGCTTGCTTCAACTCGGGTGTGGCGGGCGCGTCTGAGGGCAGTCCGCGCACCTGCTTGGGAATGCGGTACATCAGGTCGGTCAGGGCATCCAGGTTCCAGGCGCCCTCAAGCTCCGCGACCAGGAGGCGGAGCGCCTCTTGCTCGCTTTCCCCAAGTTGCGCATAGGTCTCAGCATCAAAGCTGGCGCGGATAAAGGTGCGCTCATCTTCGGGCAGGTAGTTGTTGATCCAGTTGGCGGCGCAGGTCAGGCGCGGCTCTAGCTGTGCCGGGGTGAGGGGTTCCTCTTCCTTCAGGCTCTGCGTGGCGATGCGCAAGACCTGCTCAAGGTTGCCCTGTGTGACATCCAGGGTCGAGGTGAGTAGCGAGAATGGCACCGTGCGCTCGGCTCGCTTCACAGCACCCAGCGAGGTCTGGATGGCGCGTTGGTAGGCGACCAGGTTGGCCTCGTTAGCCTTGCCAGCCGCGACCTGGCGCACGAGGGAATCCCATTCATCATAGAGCCGCAAAAGACCCTGGCCAAAGTCGATATTAAAGGGCTGGTTGTTGGCGCGGCGGATATAGAGCCAGCGTAGAATCGCGGGCTCCAGGATGGAGAGCGCATTGGCTGGCGAAGCATCAGTTCCCACGGAACTGGAGATCTTCACACGGCCCTCCATGCCCACAAAGGCATAAGCCGCGTATTGGGGTGCGGGAGAATGGAAAATCTCCTGCACGATGCGCTGACCAACGGTGAAGCTGCTTCCTGGCGTCGAGTGGTCGGCGCCCGCAGGCTCAAAGTCTACCTGCGCCTCGCTCCAGCGCATGGGCCAGTCTACCTTCCAGACCAGCTTGCCGGAATTTTTCTCGTTCAGACTAAAGGCTCCACTATGCTGACAGTGCTGGCAGCTATAATCGATACTGGCAGTAGCCTCTTCATAGTGCTGTATTTGCGTCGTATCCTTGCCACAGGCCTCGCAATAGACCTTGTAAGGGTAATAGGCGGCCCGCCTTTCAGAGGCCGTCTCCTGCTGTTCCTGGCGCGTTTGATATTCAGCCAGGATATCAAAGATCTCTCCGCGTTGTGCCAGGGCCTGTTTGACCTTGTGGGTATAGCGCCCCTCGCGATAGGCGACTGACTGGCGCACCTGGGTCATAGGAAGATTGAGGGGCGCGATGCTCTCGCTAAATTCAGTAATATAGCGGTCGGCATACGAGGCATAGGCCCCAAAGGGATCAGGTACCTCACAGAGAGGCTGCCCAATATAGCTCGCGAAAGACTCTGGAATACCCGCAGGCACCTTGCGCAGGCGGTCATAGTCATCCCAAAACTGTATATGCTCTACCTGCCAGCCCCGAGCGCGTAGCTCTTCGGCGACCAGGTGAACCGTCATAATCTCACGCATATTGCCCAGGTGAACCGTCCCCGAGGGACTGAGTCCAGAGGCACAAATGATGGTTGCATGCTCACCCTTGACCTGGCGCACATGCTGCTCTACTCGGTCGCTAATCTTCGCGACCCAATCAGCTTTCATCGTCAAAACTCCTAGAAGATAAGTTAGACCAGGATTTCACCCCTTGTATTTATATCGAGGTAAGACAGGATCGTGTTCCCTTGTCACAGGGGTAAGGATGTGCTGGTGCGGAGCCGAAGGCCCCGCACCAGCACATCCTTACCCCTGTGAGCGCCGTAGGCGCGAAAAGTAAGTTAGAAGCAAATGCCTGGAAAACATCCTGGTAGATATATCGAAAAAGAAAGATAAGAACTTGAGGATATTATAAGGGTAATGGCAAGGAGGGGAACAAAAAACTAGGACGCATACCCCCATTCCTGTCAAGATGGCAATACACGTCCCGGTCGTTCAGAAAATTTGCATTTTTAGCATATCGAAAAAAGACGATTCTGGCAAGTCTACAATAAGCGGTTGGTATGCTCAGGGGCTATGCGCATTTTTCCAGCCGCATAGAAATTCATGCGCGGATCTGGTCGAGGAGGGCGCGGCCAATGACGATACGTTGAATTTGATTGGTCCCCTCAAAGATCTGTGCCACCTTTACATCGCGCATATAGCGCTCAACCGGGTAATCGCGAACATAGCCCGCGCCGCCCAGGACCTGGACCGCATTGGTGGTAACCTCCATCGCCGAATCCGTCGCGAAGCATTTGGCCATCGAGGCATACATCGAGACCTGCTTGGATGGTTGTTTGGACTGGTCGAGCTTATAGGCAGCCTCATAGACCAGCAGGCGCGAGGCCTCAACCTTCATAGCCATATCGGCGAGCATAAACTCAATGGCCTGAAAGATACCGATGGGTTTGCCAAACTGCTGGCGCTCCTGGGCGTACTGGCGAGCGGCCTCAAAGGCCGCCTGGGCGACACCGACTGCGACCGCGCCAATATTGATGCGCCCACCATCGAGTGAGGAGAGCGCGATCTTAAAGCCCTGTCCCTCTTCTCCCAGGCGTTGCGAGACGGGAATCTGGCAGTTCTCAAAGATCAACTCACGCGTGGGCGAGGAATGCAGGCCCATTTTGCGCTCAGTCTTGCCAAAGGCAAAGCCGGGCGTATCCTTCTCGATAACGAAGCAGGAGATGCCTGAAGCGTCATTTCCGGGAGCGGTACGCGCCATAAGCAGATAGATATCGGCCTCGCCCGCGTTGGTCACCCAGAGCTTATTCCCATTCAAAATGTATCTATCGCCCGAGCGCTCGGCCCGACATTGCAGGCTGGCGGCATCGGAGCCAGCGGCAGCCTCGCTCAGCGAGAAGGCGCCCAGGGCTTCGCCGGACGCTAGCTTGCCCACCCAGCGCTCGCGCTGTTCCTCATTGCCGAAGCGCGCAATAGACCCAGTGATCATGTTATGGACGGAGAGGCCAACTGCCGTCGCCATATCGCCCTGGGCCAGTTCTTCATACACAAGGGCCGCTGCCAGGCGTGAAAGCATGCTCCCACCCAGCTCTTCTGGCGTGGTCATGCCCATCAATCCCAGTTCCGCCATTTTTGTAAAGATCTCGCGGGGAAAGTGATTATGCTCATCCCATGACTCAGCATGAGGAGTTATCTCGTTTTGCGTAAAGCGACGTACCATGTCGCGGATATCTGATTGCTCTTCATTGAGGTCAAAGATCACAGGACTATCTCCTTTGTCTTGTGTGACAGCAATTTGCCAATGCTGCCGTCTTCTGTGTGCCTCTTCTTATCATATCATGCCTTCTGGTTAAGGGACATGAAATTGCGACAATTACGCGACAACTTTATGATGGTGCTGCGACATAGCAGAGGTAGTATCTATACCAGAGAAGCGAAGTGCATTTGAGACAAAACTCTGCGGTGGACAGAGATGAGAGGGTAACGGCTATGATATTCGATGGAATAGATACTTTATACGAAGCTTTTTATGCCTATGTAGAATCTGTAGTTGATGAAGAGGCCCATCAAGAGGCAAAACAACCAGAGCCGGTTGAAGCAAAGTCCGGCTGGACTTGGGAAGAGGAAGAGATATCCAGACACTCAACAGTTCTGCTAGCATCATAAATTCAGCCAAGTAAGTGATGAATGTTGCTAGATGTTGCTGGCGCAGCCAGTAACATCTAGCAACATTCATCACTTACTTGGCTACCTGTTGCTTGGCGCGGTTCCAGAGGGCGATCCACTCTGGTGTAGTGTAGGTGGTAAGCTCGCGCTGCTCCTGGCGGGCGAAGCTCTCCATGGCCTGGAAGCGTTGGCGGAACTTACGGTTTGCCGCGCGCAGGGCCTCTTCGGCATCGACTTTATACCAGCGTGCCAGCTTGGCGACGAGGAAGAGAAGGTCGCCCATCTCCTCTTGCTGTTCTTCTTTGGAGGTGGCCTGGCGTAGCTCTTGAAGCTCTTCCTCTAGCTTGGCCAGGACCTCTTCGAGATTATCAAACTCAAAGCCAGTTTTGGCGACGCGTTTCTGGTACTCCTGGGCGACCATGAGCGCGGGTGTGGCCTGGGGAATATTTTTGAAGACGGTCTCTATCTCGTGCGCGGCAATGCCCGCGTTGAGCCGCTCCTGGCGCTTGATCTCCTCCCAGTTTAGCGCCACCTGGCCAGCGGTGCTGGCCTCGGCATTACCGAAGACATGTGGATGGCGGCGCAGCATCTTGGCGTTGATATTCTCGTAGACATCGCCAAGGGCGAAGTGTCCCTCCTGGCGCGCGATCTCGGCATGCAGGTAGACCTGGAGCAGGAGGTCGCCCAGCTCGTCTGCGAGCTTCTCCATATCGTTCTCCTCGATGGCCTCAACCACTTCGTAAGTCTCTTCAATGACATAGCGCGTTAGCGTTTGGTGCGTCTGCTGGCGATCCCAAGGGCAGCCATCGGGGTCGCGGCGTAGGCGTTTGGTGATGTAGCGCAGGGTATCGGGCAGGCGTAGCGGTGTGAGCGCGTCCAGGGGTGGCACATACAGGGTACTAAGGTGATTGGCTTGATTATTGTGGTCCAGCTCGTAGAGAGGCATCTCTAGCGCGGCCTCGTCTGCGGAGACGCCTGCCGCTCGTACCAGTTTGACGGGCCACTCATCGGGATAGCACTCGCCCAGGGCCAGCTTGACCTGGCTGGCGAGACGGCGATTATAGACCTGGGTGATCAGTAGAGGTGTCGTGGGCAGAATCTTGCTGGCGATTTCGTCCTGGTCCAGTCCCGCCAGAATGGTTGCATCTACGATGTGCAGGCCGGTATCAAAGGGATCAAGTCCCAGCAGACTACATACCGGCTCCAGGAAGGAGAGGCCAGCCACAATCGAGGTAGAGAGGCCTCGTTCGCGCGCGAACTGAAGCAGAATCTGGACCGATGTCTCGCCTATGAGTGGATGGCCGGGTACGGCGTAGATGATGGGGCTTTGCGTAGCTAGCGTGCAGACTTCCTCCGCGATCCGCTGGTAGAGTGAACGCCAGGCGGTTGACTCTTCATAAAAGCTATCAAATGAGATGATATTGAGCGCAGGTAGCTCCTCGCGCAACTGCTCCACCGTGGGGTGGATGATGGTGCGGAAGTAGACCGTCTCCCCGCGTTGGGCGGCCTGGGCCAGCAGATCATGGGCCTGCACGGTAAGATCCTGCGCGTCGCCGGGACCCAACCCAAGAATGGTAATGGAAGGTATTATATTCATCATGTTTTGAGATGCATGCTCCTATTGAGAAAAGCAGGTAGGGGCAAAAAGGATAAGAGAGAATGCCATTGCCAGCCCCGATCTTCAACCTGACAGAACAAGTGTAGCGGGTGGATTAGGGAGTGTCAAATCTGACTTTTGTCCCTCTTTGAGGAAGGGCATGGCAGAGTGTGTTGATTGAGAGGTTGGTTGAGATGTTGTAAATATATGCCCTATGCTGATAAAATCATAGAGAGGCTATATCAACAGCTAACATAAAATCGAACCAGTCTCCATCGATTGAACGTGTTAGCCTTGAGGCAAGATTTTTTCTTACACCGAATGTACCAGATTATTGCCTACCATGTTATGCTTTACTACACTATCATACGGTTGCCCGGAATAGCCATGTGGGGCAACGTAAGGAGGGACTAATCTTATGGCGTCCGTGCAGAGCCAGAAACCAGCTTGTCCGGTGTGCAACCAGACAGATAAAGTTAAAACAATGCAAGCGGCGTATGATGCCGGGGTAGAGCAGTGCGCTCCACCAGCCGTACCAACCAAAAACATTTCCATGATCAGGACCATTATCTCCTGTATTGTGCTGGTGGGAGTTTGTATCTTCCTCGTCATCGTCTTGATCGGCGGAATGGAAGCGCAACTGGATTCTACGTTTATGATAGGCCTGGTGGCAGTCACTTTCTGTGTGATCGTGCTAGCCCTGGTCCTGTCGTTCCAGGCCTTCCAGCGCATTGTGAAAGGCGACAATGAAGCGAATTTGCTTCTTCCCGCCTGGGAGCACGCCATGGAGGAGTGGAAGCACTACTATTTCTGCTCACGCGATAATGTAGTGTTTGATCCTCGCACAGAGAAAACTGTGAGTGCCGAGAAACTGGCTAGCTTGCGCAACTTTGATGATCAGCGCCAGGCGAAGCTGGAGGCCGTCGCCCAGCATTAATACATGCAGGTGCGTATCAAAGCATATGCACAGAAAAAGGCAGTCGCAGACGTATTTTAATACATTAATAAAATGGCCCACAAAAGCCCTGGTTTGAGCCAGGGCTTTTGTGGGCCATTTTATTAGGGAAATATTTAGGTGGGATGGCGTGGGTTGTACCAATCGGGATTGGTGTCGTCCTCAAAGGAGACGCGCGAGGAGTGGGCCGAATTGGATGCAGGTGAGGCGCTGGCCAACTGTTCATTGTGGTCAGCCTCGGCATACAAATTCTCTGCTGCGCGCATGGGATCGAAGCTGACGGAACCATTTGCCTCTGGATCGTGCGCGATAGCTTCAAAGGTCCGTGCCAGGTTGCGAATTGTCTCTGGATCGGTGATCTTGCCCTCTTGTACCTGTTTATAGGCGTTGACCAGTACCTCTTCTTTGAAGACCGGTGGCCGATTACCCGCGGGTGGCGACGCCAACTCCTGTTGCGTGTAAGTGTTCTCGAATTGAGGTGCTTGCTGCTGAGCATAAGATGCGGGCGTGGGTTGCTCATATGCATAAGCCGCGTGGTCCAGGGGGGGCGAATCGACGAGATGTGCCCCATGAGAGCTCAGTGAGACATCGCGGATCTGTATCCCATTGACCTGGACTCCCCAGGCGGCGACGCGATTGCGCATATACTGAAAAAGATAGTTATTGACCTGTTCCCAGCGTGCCCCGTTGGAGAAATCGTCAAGCGAGGGATTTATGACGGGCTGACCCTGGGGGCCATCGGGCCAGGCGAGAAAATCTCCAGGCGAGAACGTGGTCGCAATAGTCTGAAGCGCAGCCAAAAAGAGTTCGCGCAAGGTTTCCTCCCAGCCATTTACCCGCGACATGGCGAGATAGGCATAGTCGGGCAAAACCTGGTAAGAGATTGACGCGCGCAGGATAACGTCGGTATCGGGAGCGAGCTGAACGCGCTGTGTGGGGCAGATCCACTGGATCTCACCCGTGTTGAGTTCATACGCTATCTGCTCCCAGGGGAGGAGGAGATGGGGTCCGGGTAGGAGCGTCCGTCGGTATTTGCCGAAGGCAAAGGCCAGCGCGACATATCCCTCTGGCACTGCATGGAGATAGCGACGCACCAGGAACACGCCGAGCACGACAATAATAGCCAGCAGCAGGAAGCCGGAAATGGCGCCAAAGGTCGAAAAGCAGCCGACCAGGAGGAAGAGCAGGAAGCCAAGCAGGGTAAAGACAAACCAGAGCTCGTTGATGGAACCGAGATAGTAAACAGTGGTTCCCTGCGCGATAGCGATAAGGATAATGAGGACTGCGAGCGGCCAGAATGCCGCGGCCGGGGTCGCGGCACGCCCACTAGCGACCAGGGGGAGTACCCAGAGAGCCGTCAGGCCCCCAAAGAGAATCGGTGCTCCAACGAGGGTTGCATAGTGGATTACAGTATGTAGGAGATCGCCGCGCTGTGTTATAGGGGTGGGTGGAGGCTCCTCAAAATCGGCTGCTGGAGCGTTCTGATAGTCCTGGTGCCCCTGGTAGCCTGCCTGATAGCGTTGATCATCGTGGGCCCTATAGGCATGAGCATCGACATCATATTGGTCCTGCTCAGGCGCGTCCTGGGTCACGTCATCATCATCATCGTGTGCCTGCTGGTGGGTATAGGCCGCCTGGGGATCATGCTGGGGACTCTGCCAGGTCGCCCCAGAGTCTTTCCAGTCAGAAGACATACATTGCACCTTTCTCTCGTGACATCATCAGTGGTTTAGCAGGAAAAGTTTTTATTGCAATAAGTGACTTTAAAATTTTCTTTAAAACTTTTTCTTTTTTATACCACATGAGCCACATCCTCCGCCTCCTCCGGTGCCACATCCTCCACCTCCTCCACTGCCGCAGGTACAAGGACCGCCCTTGCCACAACTGCATGAGCCACTTGCTCCGCCGGGCTCTTTTGTACTGGCACTGGCGGTTTTCACGCCGCATGAACCGCTGGAGCAGCAGCTTCCACCTTTGGGCGCGGGTTCTTCATCGACGGGGACCTGAATTGTCACCCCGCTTTCGAGCATAACCTCGACCGAATTTTTGGGAACGTTGATGGAGACTACCTTGCCTGAACCACTGGGTGTGTTCAGGAATGCCCCAATCTGAGGCATCTGTTGCTTGGCTTGGATATAATTTTCATTCTCATAGGCCAGGCAGCACATCAGGCGCCCACAAACGCCAGAGATTTTTGAGGGATTTAAAGGGAGGCCCTGTTCTTTGGCCATTTTGATGGAGACAATCCCGAAGTCGGTAATCCAGGAGCTACAACAGAGGGTTTTACCGCAGGGACCGATGCCGCCCTGAAGCTTGGCCTGGTCGCGCGCCCCAATCTGGCGCAGTTCGATGCGTGTGCGGAAGGTTGCCGCCAGGTCGCGCACAAGGCCGCGAAAATCGACGCGCTCATCAGCGGTAAAATAGAAGGTCAGTCGACTGCCGTCGAAGGTATACTCGCTCTCAACCAGCTTCATGGGAAGCCTGTGCTGGGTGATCCGCTCGGCACAGCGCACCATGGCATCCTTCTCTTTTTGTTTAAAAGAGAGGAGCATGCGCAGCTCGTCTTCGGTCGCCAGGCGCAAGACGGGTTTCAGTGGTTCGGAGAGGTCCTCCTCGGCAAGCTTCTTCGATGCCAGGACGACACGCCCGGCCTCTACGCCTCGGGTGGTCTCGACAATCACATACTGCCCGTTGGAGAAGGTTTGACCCTGGGGGTCGAAATAGTAAATACGCCCAGCTGGTCGAAAGCGAACGCCAACGACAACAATGATTTTAGCTATATCTGTCGCCGTATTGCCTGCTAGATCCATCTGCTCTCATCTTTGCTAGACTAGTGTGGACGCCAATCGAACGTATGTTATTAGGGGTGAGGGAGTAGAGAGTATGCGTGGTCGAGAATGCCCTGCCTCCATAACACGCCGGACGGGAGAAACACTAGTGTGAGGGATGCAGCCCCGTTGATGCATCCGGCTTACCATTCACCGAGTGTTACTAGATCGTTTCTAGTGACTACTTCTCCGAAAACCCTGAGCGCGAAGCGCTAGACACGCCAGTGGCGTTGGCTTTCGGGATAAGATCTGAGAGGATTTTGAAAGAAAAATTACATTTCATTGGTAAGGAGAATCGCCTCTGCAACCTCGCGCATGGATTTGCGATTATTCATGCTCGCCTTCTGAATTTTACGGAAGGCTTCCTGCTCGCTTAGACCCTGCTTCTCCATCAAGAGGCCTTTGGCGCGTTCAACGATCTTGCGCGTTTCGAGCGTCTCACTCAGGGAGCGAGCCTTCTCTTCCATCGCGCGAAACTCGTTATAGCGAGCCAGGGCGACCTCAATCGCAGGAGTAACTTCGCTTTCGCGGAGTGGCTTCACAATATAATTAACCACCCCGGCTTCCTTCGCGCGTTCAACGAGCGGTTGGTCACCGAAGGCAGTGAGCAGCAACACTGGTGCGAGTTTCTCCTGAGTAAGTGTTTCGGCGGCGGCAATGCCGTCCATGTCGGGCATGCGAATGTCCATAATTACCAGGTCGGGGCGTAGTTCGCGCGCGAGATTGACGGCACTCAATCCGTCTCCCGCTTCGCCAATTACGAGATAACCCTGTTTCGTAAGGACATCTTTCAGGTCCATACGCTGGATAGCTTCATCATCTGCAATAATAATGCGTGTTGGCATACGTGTCACCTCAAAGCCTTGGTCTCTTCCACCATAGAAGTACAAAAACCACTTTCTACGTACATTGGAAAGTATAGCATACCTGTTTTGGTGAGTCGATAGGCAAATCAGCAGGCGTTGACGAGTGCTTTTTAGGCGACCTGCACGAGTTCGCTCCCCTGCATGAGATGCGAAAGCGCTCGGGTCTCAGCGACGATGCGTGCCAGTTGTTCGGGCGTGATCGACTGGCGACCATCGCAGAGTGCCGTGCTGGGATCGCAATGGGTCTCGATGATCAATCCCTGGGCGCCCGCGGCAATGCTTGCGCGCGACATGGCGGGTACCAGCTCGCGTCGCCCAGTGGCATGACTGGGATCAACCAGGATAGGCAGGTGTGTCAACTCCTGTATCAGCGGCACGCAGGTCAGGTCCAGCACATTACGCGTCTGTGGATCATAGCTACGAATGCCTCGCTCGCAAAGAATCACGTTAGGATTGCCCGCGGCAACAATGTACTCGGCGGCCAGCAACCATTCTTCCACGGTGGAGGCCAGGCCACGTTTGAGCAAAACTGGACGCTTAGCCGAATGCTTACCAGCCGCACGCAGGAGAGCGTAGTTTTGCACGTTGCGGGCGCCAATCTGAAGGATATCTGAGTATTCAGCCACGGTATCCACCATCTCGGTCTCCATGACCTCTGTGACGATGGGGAGGCCAGTCTGCTCGCGAGCCTCAGCCAGCAGTTTCAAGCCTTCCACACCCAGCCCCTGAAACTGGTAGGGGGAGGTGCGTGGTTTGAAGGCTCCGCCACGGAGGATATTAGCACCAGCGGCCTTCACGGCATGCGCGGTGGTGAGAAGCTGCTCGCGGCTCTCTACCGCGCAGGGTCCCGCTATGATGACCGGAGATGCGGATGGGCCACCAACTGTGATCGGGGTGCAGGCATGACCTGTGCCTATGAGGATGCGGGTGTCGGCTGGTTGAAAGGAACGGCTAACGAGTTGGTAGGAGGTTTTCATGGGGAGGAGTTCGGTGACTGCGGGCTGTTGGAGGAGGAGTTGCTGGGACTGAGCATCGAGAACAGTGTTATCAAGGGCGATCACTTCACGTCCGGAGATGTGGGTGGTCGCCAGGGGCATGCGACTTGCTGTGATGCGACATAAAAGTGACATCAGCTGGGCGCGTTCTTCACTTGAAGCCTGGTTACTAATGGTGATGATCATGATTCGTAAACCTTTCTGTAACTATTTGTGCTTGACTTGATGAGCTTTTTTAGGAAACAAAAAAGCAGAGGATTTTTCCTCTGCTCGTCCAGCATGCTGGTGGTTTTTTTGCTCAGCCAAAGTGGCCCACCATCATGCTGGAGGGCTAAACCAGTAATAAAAATAGCTGTTATTCAGTTGTGCGCATTTACACATTGCACTGAGCATTTTTCTTCTCACCGTTTAGATGTGGTTATGTTATCTTCTCTGGGCCGCTGAGTATTCTCAAAGTGGCTTATTAAGCATTATAAGGGGGATGCACACAAAAAGTCAAGGGTCCTGTGATCTTAGTGGCAAAAAGAAGTGTTCTCCTGCCCGCAAGCAGGAGAACACTTCTTTTTGTTTGACGTGAATGTGTAATGCTGTTAGCGCTTTTTAGCCCGGCGCTGACCGGAGCGGTAGGCGTGGTAGAGATCATCAGCCTCGCCACTGACGCCCTGGCGAATGGTTGGCTGGGGCGCCCTGGGTTCCGCGGACCGGGCAGGCTTTTTGGCGGCAGACTTGTTATTAGCAGCCGAGGAACCGCCCAGGCTACGTGGAATGAAGTCGTAGCGCGCCAGTACGACCAGGAGGATGACCAGGGTAGCCAGGTAGAGCGCCGTTGACGTCGTGATATTCATCGGCAGACCAAAGAGATTAAAATTTGCCCACTGGCGCTCAATGCCCAGGCTATGTACGGCCTGTTGCTCAAACAAGCCTACAAAGTTCGCTGCCAGCAGGTAGATGGCCATACCAATAATCCAGCGAGTCTTAAAGCCGCCAGCGGGTGGTGTCGAGCGTGGACGCGCCGTGGGCTTGGCGGCCTTTGGCTTCTCATCGCCTGTAGCCTCCTCGCCGGCCTTGCCACGTGTCGCACGCGCCAGGCGTGCACGAGACACATCCTCTTTCGACGTGGCCTCTTCTTCGCGTTTGCCAACGCGTGAGAAGAAGCTGCGTCGAGGCTTGATCTCGCTGCCTGACGCCTCGTTCTCCGCAAGGGCCACGGAACTCTCAACTGGCGTGTTACCTTCCTCGGCGAGAGTTTCTTCTCCCACAGAGTTTAGCTGCTCATCATTGGTGACGAGGACGGGACGATTGCGTGGTACGCGGTTCCTCCTGCGCCGGCTGGTGCTCACTTTGTAATCCTGGTAATCCTGACTCATGATTGGTCTCCTGGTTGTTCTGCCTGAGGTTGTTCCTCACGCGTGGTGTCTTGAAATGAGAAGGGTTCAGCCTTAGCTGTCTCTTCGTTTCGGTATTGTTCCTGTCCTACTTGTTCCTGTGGGAAGGACTTTTGCTCACTTACAGCAGGTCGTTCAGCATAATTGACGTTTTCGCTGTAGTTTTGCTCTCGGGGAGCGGACTCAGGAGCTGGCTGGACTGGATAGCTTGCGGAAGGCGCCGTATAGGAAGGCGTCTGCTGTGGCTGTTGAGGCGCTGCACCGCGAGCGTAGAATGATGAAGCCGGGGACTGTGGAGCCAGGCCTGAGAACGAAGGCTGCTGTTGTGGCTGTGGTGGCGCATATGGCTGCGGCGGAGCCTGGCGTGGGGCTTCGAAAGCCGCGAGACCTGCGCGAGCGATCTCATCATCGCGACCAGGAGCGTTGCCACCGCTTACACCGATGCCGCCAACGGTCGCGCCGTTTACGCGGATTGGCCAGCCGCCTGCAGCCATGATGAAATTCCCGTGTGTCATCTCGGCCAGGCTAGAGGCAAAACCTGGAATAGAAGACCCCCACTGCGCGACAGAGTCGGTTGATTGATTGAACATCACGGCGGTACTCGCCTTGGCGATACTGATATTCCCAGTCGCCCAGCCATAAGGCGACATCATACGCTCAAAGAGTACCAGGTGACCACCAGCATCCACAATGGCGATGCTGACAGGACTGCGTAACTCGCGTGCGCGTTGCTTGCTCGCTTCCAAAATTTTCCGTGCGATGTCGATAGAGATGCTCACAGCCAAGAAACTCCTTACTATTAGATGAAACAAATATCTACTTATCCGAAAACCTGAGCGCGGAGCGCTAGTCGCGAGAGCGACGTTGGGTTTCGGAATAAGAGTTTTATGCAGGACTGGTGCTGGTGTGCCGCGCCCCAGGCGTGGATGGCATCTAATGTTGATAATGTTTCATATGCTGATACAAGTCCAGGCTTGCCAGGTTTCGTGTTGGCGCTCTCGTACCATGTCGCTACTCTTGTAGCTCTGTATCTGGCTGGCGTTGATGCAAGCAATGCAAGCATGTAGGCTGGCGCTTTTTTTCTGGCCCGGTGTATGCTTTGACCCGGAAAAGTTCCAGTCAGTCCGTATCTGGACTATTGTACCGCACCACGTGTATCCATGCAATGTGTACAACAGGCAAGGCGGCAGGCAGTGATACCCTCTGACTTTCTTTTTCGGCTCTTTACCTTGAGAAGTTGAGAAGCAATAGGTCAGAAGTCATAAAGAGTTGGTTTAACCCGTGTGCAAGTTATTTCTGGTTAGTGATATGTGCATGTGAATTGGCAGCCTGTGGCCGCCAATTCACATGCACATATCACTAACCGAGGCGAGCGCCGCAGGCGCGAGAGGTCTTATAGATGCTCGATGAGTGTGACTTTCTCTTTGCGCCAGGTGAGGTGACTATATTTTTCGGCCACAAGCTGTCGTGCCAGGTCCCACTCAGAGGGTAAGAGTTCGCCAGGTACAAACTCATGCTCCAGGAAGGAGCTGAAGCCCAGGCGAAAAGCCTGCGCGACCTCGTCCCAGGTTGCCTGTGGGGCGAAGGCATTGAGGGGAGCTGTTTTCGTATTGTACTGGGCCAGGGCCTGGGATCGAGCTTCTTCAGAAGGGAAGCGCAGGAGCGAGAAAAACTCGGCCGCGCGGTCACCCAGCGGGAGTGAGCCTTGTTGGAGGAGCGAAGCCTCTTTCCACACCTGGGCGCTGCCAATCAGTTTAAAGCCATCGACTGTCAAATCGGCCTGCGTAGAAGAGGCAAAGCAGGCCGCCGAGGGTGTTTTACTGACCCGCTCATCGCTGATGATCGCGTTGAGGCCGAGATGTTGTAGCGCTTGGATAAGCCCTTGCAGGAGGTAGGCGTAGGCCGCCACGACTCCAGATGGCACGCCCTCGCGCTTCCCTATGGTGATACTATAAGTAAACTCATCGCGATGATAGACGGCTCTCCCGCCTGTAGGACGGCGAACCATGGCCACATTCTCGCGCGCGCAGACCTCCTGCTCAATTTCGCGCTCAACATTCTGGAAGCGTCCCAGGCTAATGGCTGGCTGCTTCCATTGGAAGACGCGCAGCGTGGGCGGGACCTTCTCCTCAATGTGATGCAGGAGGATGGCCTCATCAATGGCCATGTTCAAGGCTGCATCCTGCACGCCTGTATGAATAAAGCGATAAGCGGTTGCTGACATAAGACTCGACATCTCCTCCAGGGTTTTCAGGCTCAGGATTGACGCTCGCGGGCCGCCTTCCATTTTTCGCGCTGCTGCTCGCGTACCGTCTCTGAGGCTGGCTGATAGCGTGCCAGGAAGGTCTCGCGGAAGACGGGATAGCTGCCATCAAGAATGGAGGCGCGCAGGTCAGCGGCCAGGCGCAGCATGAAGCGCAGGTTATGGATGGTTCCCAGGCGATAATAGAGCTGCTCCTCGGCACGGATAAGATGATGCACATAGGCCGCGCTATAGTTGCGACAGGTGTAGCAGTCGCAGCCCTCTTCAATCGGGCCAGTTGCTCGCTTAAAGCGGGCGGACTTGATATTCACGCGCCCATCACGGGTAAAGAGACCGCCGTGGCGAGCGACGCGCGTGGGCAGAACGCAGTCGAACATATCCATGCCCAGACCGACGCATTCGACCAGGTCCTCGGGCGAGCCAACGCCCAGCAGGTGACGTGGCTTCTCGCGTGGAAGCGCGGGCGTAGTTGCGCGCAGCATCTCCCACATCTTGGTTTTGGGTTCGCCCACCGAGAGGCCGCCAATCGAGAGACCAGGGAAGGGCATTGAGCCAATTACACGCGCGCTCTCCTGGCGTAGCTCGGGCTCAAAGGCTCCCTGAACAATACCAAAGAGCGTCTGTTCCGGGCGATAGCGTTCTTTCGCGACCAGGGCACGCTCCTCCCAGCGATGTGTACGTTCCATGGCCTCTCGGGCCTCTTTGGGTGTGCAGGGAAAGGGCGCACAGATATCCAGAGGGAGAATGATATCGGACCCCAACTCCGCCTCGATGCGCATCACGCTCTCAGGTGTGAGAAACTGTGGTGAGCCATCCAGGTGCGACTTGAAAAGGACTCCCTCCTCGCTCAGCTTACGCAGGTGCCCCAGGCTCCAAACCTGAAAGCCACCGCTATCCGTCAGAATCGGGCCATCCCAGCGCATAAATGCATGCAGTCCGCCAAAAGAATCGATGAGTTCAGAGCCGGGCCGCAGCATCAGGTGATAGGTATTGGAGAGAATAATCTGAGCGCCGACCTCGCGTAATTCTTCTGGAGAGACGCTCTTGACGGTCGCCTGTGTGCCAACAGGCATAAAGATCGGCGTCTGGATCGTGCCATGAGGAGTCTGAATCGTGCCAGCACGCGCCCAGCTCTCAGAGCACTCGGCATCAATAGTAAACGTAAATTGTGACATCAGCTTTAAACCCAAAGAGAAATACTAATATATAATTAAAGGCGGAATACCATGATATGCAATGCGCAAAGAAAAACCTGAATCTATGCACACAGCGCTTAAAAGTTCGCTGTCTATTGTCTCATAAAGGTCAAGAGCAACCCCCATGTACTGCCTGATTACATCCAAAAAAGTTATGGAACTGCTGACTTACGACTTACATCCAAATGAGTTGTGTGGTCCTGCCGGGGTTGCCTTCGGCAACCCCGGCAGGACCACACAACTCATTACCCCGCGAGCCACGTAGTGGCGAGAAGTGAAGGAGCTGATAAAAAGCCACATAGCAAGCAAAAAAGAGAGATAAAAATGTATGAAAAATGGCAAGATATAAAATATACATAAAAATATGAAGAGATATGTACAGAATCGGCGTAAAACTCTTGAAAATCAACAAAAGATAGTGTATGCTGTTTTCCGGTATCCATCTCGGTCTCGCGTACGGTGCTCGTCCAGAGTTACATACTTCCCTCGCTGGTAAGGGGAAAGAATGGCTGGTGACATCCGCTAGGAGAAGGACCTGGAGGTTTACCATTCTTCTATTCACTAAGGAGGTCCTAGTTGAGCTTCGATGACAAAACCCTGAAGTGCCGTGATTGCGGAAATGATTTCCTGTTCACCGCCGGAGAGCAAGAGTTTTACCAGCAAAAAGGCCTGATGAATCAGCCGAGTCGCTGTCGTCCCTGCCGTGAGGCGCGTCGCAACTCTGTGGGTTCAACCGGTCGTTCTGAGCGCGCCCCGCGAGAAATGCATCCTGTTATTTGTGCCGAGTGTGGTGCGGAGACCCAGGTGCCCTTCCTTCCTACCAAGGATCGCCCCGTCTATTGTAGCTCCTGCTTTGACAAAGTTCGTGGCGCAGCCCACAGCTAAAAGCAGCGCACAATGAAGAAGCGAGCGTTTGCAAGAGAAGAGCCACTATCGCTCTTAGGAAAGAAGCTTGTCGGCCTGGTATATGTTGTTTCGACGACGCCCGCCAGGTTGCTCAAGCCCTGGAACTAAGGCCAGACATAGAAATCTTATCTGACCGGAACTCTCGTTTTTCGCTCACAAGTAATCAGAGGCTAAGCAAAGATGTGTTCTTTGCTTAGCCTCTGGTTTTTTCTATGAAAGAAACTGACTACCAGGTTGGTACAATGGAAATAAGTAGTCGCATAATTGGCGGAATATGGTGACGTCCAGGCGTGTTTAAACGTAATACAATGTAATACAATGAGGCTTTTCCTCTCCTCTCCTGTGCCCTGGCAAAATCGATGTGTGCGTTTTTAATTATGAAGTGCAAACGGAGTCCTCGCTTGACAGGGGAATATAGCACCTTATAATAAAGTAATAACCTGTTTAACTCATAGGCAGAAATGTCCTACCTGGAAGAGGAGGCATCGCTTAGGGGTGTCTTATGTGGAGGCAAAGCCAGACTATGTGGCTTTGCCGGTGAAATAGAACAATAAACCACGAAGCACCTCGAGAGATGCCTTCTCTCCCTCTTTTTACTAGTATTTTATGCCGTTGCGTAGGACATTCCAATACCCAGGATGCAAGGGGAGAGAAAGGTGACGCTATCCCGAATAGTGTGACATGGGGACGCCAACGGATTGAGTCAAAGACAGTCGGGATCTATGCCGAAGCTAGCCTGAAACAGTCCGCGGTAGAGGGACTGACAATTGTGCTCAATTGAAAGGTATGACGTAAGATTACATGGCTACCAACTTTGAGAGAAGCATCGAAGATTCGCATCAGACGACCATCCTGAAAACAGGGGAGCCGCAGACGAATCTTGCACCGTCACAGATGACAATCGAAGATTTGCTAGATGAAGCTCACCAGTACCTGGCGGATGCGGATCTAGAGCGAATACGTCATGCCTATGAACTGGCGAAACATGCGCACAAGGGTGTAGTAAGGAAGTCGGGCGAACCCTATATTCAGCACCCTCTTGAGGTGGCGCTCCTGCTGGCAGGTATGCGTATCGATGCTGAAGGCATTATGGCGGCCCTGCTACACGATGTTGTGGAGGATACCGACTACTCACTGGATGACCTGACTGAGCAGTTTGGCCAGCAAGTGGCGAATATCGTTGATGGAGTGACAAAGTTTGATGCCCTGGCGGGCAAGCCGAATAAGGCTGCTCAATCGCTCGATAACGCGCCAGACCAGGAGCCAGCAGAGCCTGTGCAGCAGACGCTCTCGGTTGTAGATAAGCGTCGTGAGAAGACCGAGACGGTGCGGAAGATGCTCTTAGCCATGGCGGAAGATCCTCGTGTCGTTGTGCTCAAACTTGCCGACCGTATCCATAATATGCGGACCCTGGCCGCGATGTCGACCGTGCAACAGCAGAGTAAGACGCGCGAGACCAGCGAGATCTACGCGCCTCTAGCGCGCCGGTTGGGCATGATGCAGGTGCAGGCTGAGCTAGAGGACCTGGTTCTAAGTTACCAGGACCCGGAGCGCTATGCCTGGCTCAAACACGAGGTGGAGGAAGAGGTACAGCGGCGAATGCCCTTTATCGACGAGGTTGGCCGCATCTTGCGCGAGGAAATGCAGCGCGCGGGCATTCAGGCTGAGGTACAGGCCTGGCAGAAGCACCTGGCGAGCATCAATCGCAAGCTCGGATATGTCTCTGGACAGCCCTCTGGCGCGGATCTCAGTCAGCTACACGACCTGATCTCCTTCCGCATCCTGGTGCATACCGATAACGAGTGTTACCTGGCGCTCGGCCATATTCATGCCCTCTGGCGACCCAAGGATGGACGCATTAAAGACTTTATCGCCACGCCCAAGCTCAATGGCTATCAATCGCTGCATACTACTGTTTTCTGCTTTGATAACCGCCTGGCGGAGATTCAGATCCGCACACACGATATGCAGCGTACCGCCGAGTATGGCATCGCCAATTACTGGTACCTCAAAGACCGGATGGTGAAGGAGGATCCCTCGCCTCATAGCTGGAAGCTCTCCTACAAAGAGATGGTGGCCTGGATTGAGCAGTTGCGGCAATGGCAACGCGAACTTCCCCAGAGTGCGGACGAATTCGTGGAGGCCGTCAAGGGCGACATCTTCCAGGAGCAGATCTTTGTCTTTACGCCTAAAGGTGAGGTCAAAGACTTGCCTCGTGGTTCGACTCCTTTGGATATGGCGTATCGTATCCATACCGATATTGGCGACCACTGTGCGGGCGCGCGCATCATTACCAATACAGATGACAGCGGACGCCTGGTGACGCGCCTGGTACCCCTGGACTATGAGCTTAAGGGCGGCGAGATCGTGGACATCATGGTCAACCGCACCGTCCACCCCACACGCGACTGGCTCAGTTTTGCGCGGACAGCCGCGGCGCGCAACAAGATTCGCCGCTATCTGAAGACCTATGAGCGCGAGATCAATCTCCAACTCGGCAAAGAGCGGCTCGACCTGGCCTTAAAGACTGCTGGTGCCGTTGGGCTGAATGCCCCCGTTGAGGAATTGCTCAACCAGGCCCGCAACGAGGATAAAACGGGCGACCTGCGCAAGTACGCCAATCGCGATGATATCTATATTGCAATTGGGCGTGAGGATCTCCAGGTGGAAGATGTCATGTTGCATCTGCTCCCCCTGGTGCGCCAGGTAAATGAGCTAACGCATGGCGAGGGCGCGAACCAGCATACGAGCAAGGAGAGCGAAGGGAGCGCGGTCGTCAAACTCGCCCAATGTTGTTGTCCTCTGCCTGGCGATGAAATTGTCGGGATGCTCAACCCCAGTAAGGGAATGTATGTCCATCGCAGTGATTGTACACGCGTTAGACGCCATCGAGAAAGCGCGAAGGCCGTCATTGAGCTCAACTGGTTGCAGATTGAACCAGAGACCTATCTCTCGCCTATTACCATCGTAGCGCATGATCGCTCAGGCCTCTTACGTGACGTTGCGGCTGTTGTCGCCGACGCGGGCGTCAATATGACCACGGTCACATCCACTACGAACCCCTCTGTCCACAAAGCAGTGATTACAGCGACATTAGAAGTCATGGCCACTGAAGGCGTGTTGGATCAGATTGAGCGCATCTTGCGTCGCCTGCGCCAGGTAAAGAATGTCGTCAGTGTGGAGCGTGCGCTTAACGCCCACTAAGATCTTATTCCGAAACCCAACCCCATTCGGGGCACGTGTCACTCGCGTGACTAGCGCTTCGCCCCCATTCGGGGATAAACGCTCAGGGTTTCGGAGAAGAAGTAATTCTCTCTCCTGGGGCCAGGAAGAGATGCGCACTTGTTGCTCCTTGCGAACAAACGACGCTGTTCCTTATTGCTGGCACTTTCTCCCTCTGCTGTGTAAAGATGGGCCTGGTACCAGCCCACAAGTCATAGTTATGTCTCATGTTGGCCAAGGTTAGCTCGTTTTGTGTTATGGTAGGAACAGATGGAAGTGTTGATGCGTTGACAGAAGTAGGATGTTTGTGGCGTGGATGGCCTATATTGTAGGTGGCAGCGTCCAACAACCCGGTATACAAAACGTATAGTAAGCAGAGTACATATTACCAGGGATGGTTTTCATCAGACTGCTCTCTGATGTCCCCTTTGTAAAAAAGATATGTGTAGCGAAATATAACGCCCATGTCGAGTGTTCTAAGGGGTGAATGGTAGTAGTCTGGTAAAACGATAGAAGGCAATGATTCACATAGAGAAACACGTATCACCTCAAGAGAACTTGACCTCACCAGTAGCAGATCTGCGCCAGCAGATACGCTCCTACATGTCTGCCGATGAGGTAGATATGGTGGAGAAAGCGCTCCAACTGGTGCTAGAGGTCTGTAGTGATGTAGTGGCTGGCGAGCGCCTGGTGCCTCCGCTAGAATATGCGTTGGGCGTGGCCTCCATTCTTGCTAACATGCATATGGATGCCGCTGGCGTAGCCGCTGGCCTGGTCTTTGAGGCTATTGATGCAGATCTTGTGACTCTGGAAGAGGTTGAGGACAGAGTGGGCAGCACAACGGCCCGCGTGGTTGGCAGCATGGAGCGCTTCAACATCCTCGAGCGTAAGAAACAGAGCGTGACGGCAGTGAGCGCAGCTCTCAGCGCGCAGAACCTCCAGACCTCAGCCGCAAAAAAAAGTCATGACGAGCGCGAAGAAGGTAGCAGCAGTGCCTCAGGTGATGGGAAGAAGCCGCGCGTCCGCGAAGCCATGCGCCGCCAGCAGGCTGAAACGGTCCGTAAAATGTTTGTCGCCATGGCGGAAGATCCCCGCGTCGTCTCGCTAAAGCTAGCATACAGGCTCTTTGTGATGCGCCATATGTGCCACCCAGAGTATCAAGGTGATCGGCAGGAGATGCTGGCGACAGCCGAGGAGACGCGCGAGATTTACGCGCCGCTGGCAGGTCGCCTGGGGATGTCGCGCGTGGAGGGCGAGCTAGAAGACCTGGCCTTCCAGATTCTGGAGCCTGATAAGTTTCAGTGGGTGAAGGGAATCGTTGAGTCCGAGCGTAAGCAGTGGCGCTCCTATGTAGAGAGCGTCTGCGAGATGCTGCGTCAGGAAATGGCGTCCATTGGCGTCAACGCGGTGGTCTCAGGGCGGGTGAAGCGCTACTACAGTTTCTATCGCAAACTTGAGCGTAGCACAGGCGAGGCCGGGGGCGACTTTGAAATGTTAAAAGCAGCCGCCGATGTCACGCAGATTCATGACCTGATCGCCTTTCGTATCCTGGTCGACACCGACAATGAGTGTTATATCGCTCTGGGTCATGTACACAGCCTGTGGAAGCCCAAAGAGGGGCGTATTAAAGACTTTATCGCCAATCCCAAGCCCAACGGCTATCGCGCCCTGCATACCACCGTCTTCTGCCTGGATGATCAACTGGTGGAGATCCAGATCCGTACCCATGCCATGCATGAGATGGCCGAGTATGGTGTTGCCATGCACTGGCACTATAAAGACATTGGCGATAATGCCTCCTCAACTGCTAAGGAGCTCTTGACCTGGATTCACCAGCTGGCGGAGTGGCAACACGAGATCAAAGCCGCCAACGCCACCGATTCCGAGTTTGTCGAGGCAGTCAAGGATGACCTGTTCGAGGAACAGATTTTTATATTCACGCCCAGGGGCGAGGTCAAGGATTTGCCGGTTGGCTCGACCCCGCTGGACTTTGCCTACCGCATTCACACCAAGATTGGCGATAGCTGCGCGGGCGCAAGGGTTATTTCTCACGTTGAAGGACACGACGGAGATCGCCTGGTCACACGCATGGTTCCGCTTGATTATGAACTCAAAAGTGGCGAGATCGTCGATATCGTGACCAACCGGTCCGCGCATCCCACACGCGACTGGCTGAACATCGCGCGAACGGCGGCTGCACGCAACAAGATTCGCCGCTACCTCAAGATCCACGAACGCGACATCAACATTCAGATTGGCAGTGAACGCCTGGACCGGGTTCTCAAGTCCATTGCTGGCCTGAGAGGCATGGAGGCCATTACTGACGAAGTGGAGAACTGGCTCTGTCAAGAGCTCCATATGGACACGTTTGAGGATATCCTCTCGGCGATTGGCGCTGACGATATGCGGCCACATGGGGTCGCGGTCAAGGCGCATGATTACTTCCAGCAACGCGAGGGGAAAGAGAGCCGGGATGAGCGCGGTGAAACAGGCGAGCTGGCGCTGCCGACCACCAGTCGTCAGCCAGCGGTGAACCTACAAGTCGCGGGCGTGGATGGCCTGCTGACGCGACTGGCTAACTGCTGTTGCCCTCTGCCTGGGGACGAGATCGTTGGTTTTATCAGTCGGGGCAAGGGCGTCATTGTGCATCGCTCGGATTGCCCAAACGCCATGCGTTTGCATGAGCGGAGCGGTGAGCGCTTTATTACGGTGACCTGGCAGGGGATGAGCCAGCCGCGCTATCACGTTCCCATTATCATTTTTGCGCGCGACCGTGCCGGACTTATTCGGGATATAGCGACGATTATCTCCGAGTATGGTCTGAACTTGCTCTCAATTGGCACAAACGCCAACAATCGTGAGCGTATCGTGATTACAGCAACCCTGGAGATTAATGACCTGGAAATCATGCCACGTCTCTTTAAGCGTCTGGAAAAGGTCAAGGATATTCTCCAGGTGGAGCGTGATATGGGGCGTAGAAGAGTCACGGACGCCCAGGCATAATCAGGCAAGAGAAGAGAAAAAGCAGGTCCCTGGTGTTAGTTACCTCTGGATTGAACAATGAAGCTTGGTTTTGGTAGAAGGAATGTATGGAGGGTACACCAGGAACCTGTATATATTATATGCAAAAGACCCGAATCTGTATATTGTTAGATATGACTATCTTTTGGCCTTGTGCGCGAACTCAATAAATTAGAGACATTGTTAGATATGGCTATCTTTTACCCTTTGGTGTGAACTCAGTAATTAGAGGCAGAAAATGCATATGTTCTCGGCAAGAGCGGTAAAAATGCGTATGGATGTGTAGAAAACATAGGAAGTCCCCACAGGAGGAGAGGTCAGGTAAGACTCACACTCCCCTCTTGTGGGGATTTTCTTGCATCTGTATCACTTTGCTCAAGCGGCGGTACTAACCGCGTAAGCGCTCCAGGACAGGTGGCTGGCGAAGTTTAGCAAGTGCTCCCGCCTCAATCTGGCGTACGCGCTCGCGGGTAATACCCAACTCGCGGCCGACCTGCTCAAGAGGATGTGCCTGCCCATTGCCCAGGCCAAAGCGGAGCTGGAGTACCAGCTGTTCGCGGGGGGTCAGCACGGATTCGAGCACGCGCTGCACCTCGTCCTTCAGGGTCTGGGTGGTGGCTAAATCCTCGGGAGAGGCTGATTCTGTATCTGGAAGGACATCACCTAGCTCCTGGTCGTCATCTTCGCCTACGGGAAGCTCAAGAGAGACTGGTGCACCGGGAGCAGCTTGCAGCTCAATCATGCGTACCGGATCCAGCCCAGTAGCCTCGGCCAGCTCTTGCTCACTTGGCTCACGACCCAGTTCCTGAAGCAGGCGCTGGCGTTCACGGCGAATGCGGTTAAGCGCGGTATTGACATAAACCGGGAGGCGAATCGTGCGCCCTTTATCGGCAACGGCGCGGCTGATGGCCTGGCGAATCCACCATGTTGCATGAGTGGAGAAGCGGTGCCCACGGCGCCAATCATAGCGCTGTACTGCACGAATCAGACCAATGTTGCCTTCCTGAATCAGGTCTAGCAGGGTGAGGCCACGACCAACATAGCGTTTAGCGATGCTCACCACGAGGCGCAGGTTGGCCAGGATAAACTGCTTCATGGCATCGCGGTCGCCGCTCTCGATACGCTGAGCCAGCTCAATCTCACGCTCGTGCGTAATCATAGGGACGCGACCAATTTCACGCAGATATGTCATGACAGCATCGGACTCGCCTGCGTCTGCGCCATTGGCCGCATTCTCTTCCTGATCCTCAGAGCGCCGACGGCGTGGAGTTGCACCACGGCGTACAGCGGGCTGAGAAGCTGCTGGTGCCATAGGAGGAAGCGTGAGAAGCGAATCGTCGACGTCCTCATGATGGTCTTCTTCGTCACTTTCAGTGTCGTGAAGATCCTCTGTGAGGGTCGATTCATCTTCTAATTCGAGAGAAGCGGCGTCGGAGAGGTCGTGATCCAGATCAAGCTGATCATCATCTAACTCTGTCTCGTCGTGTGCGTCCTCTCTGCCAACTTCCACTGTTGTATATGGGAGATTCTTTGCAAGCAACTGCTCGACCATCGTGCCGTACGGCTGCTTATCCGAATCAGGTTTCTTACGAGTTGTATTACCAAGCGTATTTCCCGTCATGGCACGCTTTACGTCTATCATTGTGCGCCCTCCATGAAAAAATGGTATATCCTAAGCAGCAAGATATATTTCATCGGTCTGGTCCTACACTCAGGAAAGCGAGCCTTCATCGGACCAAGGAGTCCGTGCGCCGAGTGGGAGGAATTCAATGATGTGTACCCTATCTACTAGATAGCAACAAAGCCAGGTCGGAAATTATTCCTAATCCAATTATAACCTATGGCCCCCTTTCATTCTAGTCCTTCTGACTCATTTTTTCGCCAAAGGCTGGCAAAAATGTACAAACTCGTATAAAATTTGTCTTTTTTATGTATACGTTTGACACATACAGAAGGTGCCAATCCGCTGCCATCTGGCCCACCAGCTTCTAGCGTGAGAAAGGCTTGCGGTTGTTCGCGACGGACAAGGGAGAACGCTGGCAGGAGATCATAGCGACGTAATAATTTAAAGGCGATATAGATGCCCAGCGCGCCGCAGAGAAGCACGGTAACGAGCAGGGAGAAGGTGCTGAGTAGATCCGCCACGTGTTGCCAGTTAGAGCCGAAGAAAAAGCCCAGAGGGATGGCTATTAGCGCACTGATGATATTGCCGAGCAGGTCGGGCCAGAAGAAGCGTGCGTAGGGATAAAGCTCTAGCCCGGCAAGCAGGTTGATCGAGCCACCCAGTCCAGAGAGCAGGAAGCGGGTAATAAAGATTGCCCACCCACCGTGGCGCTGGAAATAGCGATGCGAACGCTCAAAGGTCTGTTGTGGAAGAATGCGATTGTGTGGATGGCGTTTGATCCAGCCTGAGAGGTAGACTCCACCTCGCCTACCTAGCCAGTAGCCCACAGTGTCACCGCAGGTAGCCGCGCTGATAACAATGAAGATGAGAGCGAAAACATTGAAGCGTCCCAGGGCCGCGAAGGCACCAGCCGACGTGACGACTAAGCCAACAGGGAGTGGAAGACCTGCCGCTGCCAGAAAGATAAAAAACCACAGAGCGGGATACCCGAACTGGTGCAGCAAGAGTAGAAGCGGGGGAAGGAGCGTTTGCAAAGTGAGTGTCCCTTCTGCTTTGAAACTGGATGAGCCAGCTCATGATGTGTCCAACTCTGGGCTGTGCTTGCCGCTCTGGCACATGCGAGTCAGCGTATAGACGATGATGTTATATATAACGGAGAGATTGCCAGCGTCGAGACACCGCAGGCGCCCGGGGCAATCTCTTCCATAGACATCAATGTGCGTTTGTGTATATCTAACAATACGTCACTTTCAACATGCGTCTCACACTTCTACCACATACCTAATTGTAAAGCATTGCTGCTAAATAGAAAAGGTATTATTTGCCCTGGCTCGCCAACCCACTTTCGAGAAAGATGTGTCTGGTGGTGGGCTGGCTCTGACAGCCCACCACCAGACACATCTTTCCCCCGAGCGCCGCAGGCGCGAATACTCTCTTGACGAGCAAAGAGCTATTCTCTAGAATATTGCCTATGAATATAACCACTAATCAATTGATGGCAGTCGCTATCAAGCGTGTAGATACTACTTTGCCCCTGCCAGGCTACGCCACGGCGGGGTCAGTCGGCTTTGACCTGGTTTGTCGCGAGACGGTGACCATTGGTCCGCGTGAACTGGGGCGTGTGCCGGGAAATGTTATCGTGCAGACCCCTCCTGGGTATATGCTGATGCTCACGATGCGTAGCAGCACCGCCAAGCGTAAGGGGTTACTCATGCCCAACGGTGTGGGCGTTATCGACCAGGATTACTCTGGCGAGGGCGATGAACTGCTGATCTCAGTCTATAATTTTCGGGATGAAGCAGTCACGGTAGAGCGTGGCGAACGGATCGCCCAGGGCATTTTTGTACCTGTGGCCCAGGTCGCCTGGAACGAAGTCGCTGAGATGGGAGAGACGCGCGGCGGCTTCGGGAGTACCGGGCATTAGGCTGTATGCCTGGTAATTATGACTCAACTATGCTACGATATCCACATATGTTGACGGGCGCTCTCTAGTTTGAGTTTGGATCGAGGCACAGTAAGCTATGCCACTGCAAAACTATTACGCCATTCTGGGCCTTCCGCGTGATGCCACACCGGAACAGATTAAAAAAGTCTATCGCAGATTGGTGCGGCAGCATCATCCCGATATCAATAAGGGCATCTCCGATGCACGTATCAAGGTGCTCAATGAAGCGTATAGTATTTTGAGCGATCCCCAGCAGCGTGCACTCTATGACATCCAATTGCTGGAAGAGATACGGAACCTGCGCATACTGGAAGCTGTGCATGAGCATTATATGAAGCGCACGCAAAAGATGACCTGGTCGCAGGGCGTCGTAGGCTTTATGCGCGAGCTGAAGAAAGAGATGCATCGCTCGTAGTATAGGCCGATATACACAAAGCGGACCGGATGGTCGAGGATTTGCCCTCGACCATCCGGTCCGCTTTGTGTATATCGGATTAGCGCCCGCTCATGAGGGCTTCGATCTCCTCAACGCTCTTGGGTGCGCTCCCCGTGGTGACCTCGCAGCCCTCCTGGGTGACGACGACATTATCCTCAATGCGTACGCCAATGCCGCGATAGCGTGGGTCGACGTTCTCCGCGTCTTCGGCGATGTAAATGCCTGGCTCAATCGTGAAGACCATGCCGGGAGCCAGCTCGGCGCCGCGCCCTTTCTCAGTCACCCGATAGGGACCACGGTCATGCACATCCAGGCCCAGCCAGTGGCAGGTTCCATGCATGTAGAACTGGCGATAGGTTTTCTCCTCGATATTCTGGTGCACATCTCCCTTGAGGATGCCAAGCGCGACCAGCCCGGAGGTCAGGATCTCTATCGCCGTATTATGAATGTCGGCCAGGTCCGCTCCCGGTTTGGTGGCGGCGATACAGGCCTCCTCGGCCTCCAGTACTATCTCATAAATGGCGCGCTGCTCAGGCGTGAAGCGTCCATTGATAGGATAGGTGCGCGTAATATCGGCACTATAATACTGGTATTCAGCTGCCGAATCGATCAGGAGCAGCTCCCCATCCTGCATATGCCGGTTATTCTGGTCGTAATGCAGAATGGTCGCGTTAGGACCAGAGCCGACGATAGGGGAGTACCCATGACGGGCCGCGCCCTGCTTGAGATAGCCATGGTCGAGGACGGCCTGGATCTCATACTCATACATGCCGGGTTTGAGGGTTTTGAGGACATCGCGATAGGCGGCGCCGCTGATCTGGGCGGCTTTGCGCATAACTTCTAGTTCCTCGGCATCTTTGATGACGCGCATCTCATTGAGAATGGAACCTGGATCGACGATCTGGCGTGGACCACCACTCATCGCCCGACGGAAGCGATTGATAAACGCGATCATCTGCTCATCGAAGGCATGCTCTGTGCCGCTGTTGTAGTAGAGCGTCTGGCAGCCCTTCAGATACTCAGGCAATTTCTCGGCGAGCTGGTCGAGGGTGTAGGCCGCATCCGCGCCATAGGTTTCCTGTGCGCCTTCTACTCCTGCGCGCTTCCCCGTCCAGACCTCCATCTGTGGATCGCGTGGGCGGACAAAGAGAATGAAATGGTGCTCGGGATGCTCTGGCGCGAGCACACAGATCGTTTCTGGCTCGGTAAAGCCCGTGAGGTAGTAGAAATCACTATCCTGGCGGTAGCTGATCTCGATATTGTGTCCGCCGCTACGGAGAAATTCGGGTGCGCTATGAAAGATAGCGACTCCACCCTGCATTTTGTCCATAAATGCCTGGCGCCTGCTAGCGTATGACATGAGAGAACCTCCATCCTGATGAAATAAGCGCAACCTCAAAGGGGTTGTATCTACGATAAGTATATATGTATCGCGGTGAATGGTCATTAGGAGACGCCCCAGGCCTTGCCATTGGGGCCAGCGGTGAGGACCTGAGGCCCCTTTTTTGTGAGCGCGATAGTATGCTCGAAGTGGGCGCTAGGTGAGCCATCATTGGTGACCAGCGTCCAGTGATCGGGAAGCTGGCGGAAGGTATTGCTAACGTAGGAGACCATAGGCTCAATCGCGATGACCAGGCCGGGCTGGAGCACGAAGTCGTGCTTGATCTGGAACTGGCGCGTATAGTAGTTTGGCACCTGAGGTGGCTCCCACATCTCCTGGCCAATGCCATGGCCGACCAGGCCCTCGATGACGGTGAAGCCTGCGTGCTCTACATACTCCTGCATCTTGCGCGCTACCTGGCTCCAGGTACGGCACTTCGTCAACTGCTCAATCGCCAGGTGCAGGGCGCCCTCGGTAACCTCTAGTAGATGCTGGGCACGTGGATCGACCGCGCCTATGGCATAAGTCGTCGCGGCATCTCCGCACCAGCCATTGAGTTTGGCGCCAATATCGACGCTGACAACATCCCCCTCTTGTAGGCGGCGCGCGCCTGGAATGCCATGCACAATCTGTTCATTGATAGAGATGCAGCTAGAGGCGGGAAAGGGAACCTTGCCCGGCACGCCCTTAAAGAGGGCAGTGGCCTGGTGCTCAAGGATACACTGCTCGATGGCGGCATCAATTTCAGCGGTAGAAATACCAGGCTTCATCAGTGGCGCGGCGACTTGATGCGCCTGCCAGACCACCAGGCCTGCCTGGCGCATCGCAGCGATCTCTTTATCGCTCTTCAGAGAATATTGCATCAAATGCTCCCTACAATCATTACAACAATATCTGGTGTCTCTCGACAAGGGATCGCTCTTCACGAATGGTGAGTATGGAGAAACTGGCTTGTTTCTGGCCCAACGTGGCTTGGATCGCGTCGCAAGGGCGCATAGCTCGTATCATAAACCAACACTAGCGAAGTTGCAAATTTAGGAGCCAGCGAAGCTTGTAGGGGCAGAGCTTGCTCAGCCTGCGAGCGCAGCGATATCACCCCGCGCACGGGTATCGGCCTGCGGGTCTAAGAGTCCATGCCAGCATGGGCCCTACATACTGGGCAGGAGGCGCTCAAGGGCGCGTGCATAGGCTTGAAATGTGCGCTCATCGAAGAGCACAAAGGTCACCTGGCGCAGCGTGGTGGCTTCCTGGGTGAGATGCTCGATAACGGTTTGCAGAGCGATGGGAGCAGCCTCGGTCAGGGGGTAGCCGTAGGCGCCAGTACTGAGGGAGGGGAAGGCGATACTTTGCATACGGTACTTCTCAGCGAGGTCAAGGCAGGTGTCATAGGCGCTGGCGAGCAGTTGCGCGGCGTCGGCATGGTGTCCATAGATGGGACCAACGGCATGGAAAATATATTGTGCTTTGAGCTGGCCTGCACTGGTAACGACTGCGCTTCCCGTTGGGCAGCGCTCGAACTTGTGGCACTCCTGCATGACACTGGGACCAGCTGCGCGATGAATGGCACCATCTACTCCCCCGCCACCAGCCAGCGCGGAATTGGCGGCGTTGACTATCACGTCAGCCGAGATATCAACAATATTGCCCCGCATCAGCGTAAGGGTTACGTTCTGAATGGCCTGAGTAATCATCGTCTGCTTCCACCTGGTAGCACTGAACCGTTTATAGCTCTGGTTGAGTTACCTATTATGTCTCAATCAATAG
Source organism: Ktedonobacter sp. SOSP1-85 (assembly GCF_016587415.1). Taxonomy (GTDB): domain Bacteria; phylum Chloroflexota; class Ktedonobacteria; order Ktedonobacterales; family Ktedonobacteraceae; genus Ktedonobacter. The sequence continues at coordinate 3,748,689 of NZ_BNJI01000001.1, forward strand.
TATGACTGCGTCTACAAAACTGGAGCATGCAGAAAGGCGTCCGACCTGCGATCATAGTAGAGAGTAATCTCTCTACTATGATCTTTAGAGGATCGAGACGCCTGATGACTTGCATAGTGCTTTTGGGATTGCGAAAGTAGGCGTTTCGTAGCTCCTGACAAGTATTTGGATGAGGGGGAGTATGGCTGTTAGCTACTCGGAAGCCCTCAATCCTTGATCAGGAGCTACGAAATTGGCAGTGAGAGTACATCAAGACCGACTGACTATTTCTTTTCGACAGCCTCAGAGAGTTCTTTACCGGGGGAGAAGCGTACACGCTCTTTGGCAGGAACAACAATTTCCTTACCATCGCGTGGGTTGACGCCCTTGCGCTCGGCACTGGTACGTACCTTGAAAGAGCCGAAGCCAACCAGGCGTACTTCGTCACCATTCTGAAGCGCCTCACGGATTGAATCGAGTGTTGCCTCGAGTACTTCAGAAGCCTGTTTTTGAGAAAGCTTAGCTTGCTTGGCGATCCGCCGCGAAAGCTCTTGACGACCGATTGTTTGCACTGTAGCAGTTTTTTCTTTGGCCATAGGTACTAAATCCTCCTTGCAACTATCAACACGTGCCGCTTGCCAATTGAGTTTCAAACAATCTTCATACTCTGGCGCAATCATGCGCACAAGATTGTGAAGCTTCTGAAGCGGCATCACAACCTCACTGCCGATAGGCAGTATAACATGAGAAATTAAGAAATACAAGCGTGCCACTATGGGTAAAGAATTAAACATATATAGTAAAAGGGCTTCACAGGCCGTATGAGGCCGATGCGAAGTCCCAAAAACTGGCTTGAAAAGCCGATTGCCTGCACTTCATTTTAGAGACGATTTTTTACAGTATGCTATACCACTGAGTATCGAATAGTCCCGTCGTTTGCCAGTTGTTGTATGACTTGATTTTTGTACCGCAGATACTCCAGGTGGGCGAGAACCTCAGCCACCGCCATACGCCGGGCCTCATCACTTTTTAAGCGATCCTGAAACAATTGAGCCGTAAGCGCGGCCGCGTGCTGCGGGCGCGTAGCAAGCAGGGAGAGAATGGTTTGCAGGCGCATATCATGATGCTCAACAATTTCTGCAATGCGTTGTGCAAGGTTTGTGAAAGGTTCGCCGTGTCCTGGTAGAACCAGGCTGGCAGGCAGAGACGCTACTTTGTGTAGCGAGGCCAGAAAATCCCCCAGGGGATTGGGACGATCGCGCGTGGAATAGAGGCCGATATTGGGTGTAATGCGAGGAAGCACATGATCGGCGGAGAGGAAAATGCCATCACGTTCACGCCAGAGGCAGATCTGACCATCCGAATGGCCAGGCGCCCAGATCACGCGATAGCTCTCTCCAGCCAGGGTCAGGGGGGTGCCATCTTCAACGAGCGTAAAGGCTTCGTGAGGGGGAACATCAATAATACGTTGCCTATCTGGTGTCTCCATCTGATTATACCAGAGGTCTGTCTCTGGCAGGCCATGCTGGGCAAAGAAGCTTGAGACGCGCTCAAAGCGCTTCCCCATGGTATTGGTCCAGATAATTTGCACGGCGGCTTCATCGATGGAATGCATATAAACAGGCACGCCAGTACGAGCTTGGAGCTCGCCCGAGAGACCTACATGATCGGGATGGTGGTGTGTAAGGACAATAGCCTGGAGTTGATCGAGATGCAGTCCCGCCTCTGTGAGTGCCGCATGAAAGGCTGAGCGTGCGTCTGGGGTTCCCAGAGCCGTATCGACCAGAACCCAGCCATCGGGACCAACCAGGGCATAGACATTCACTGTGCGCAGTGGAAAAGGGATGGGGAGAACAAACTTCCAGATGCCGGGCGCCACCTGGCGAACAGGCGCGGGCTGGTTGGTCTGGTGTGAATGCTCTGGCGATTGCTGTTGCATACGTTTTCTAAACCTCAAGAGCGAAAAGCTGATTACAGTGTGTGAAAGTACAGATAGTCATCCTTGATTGTAGGCCGCGTGTTGTGCGTGTGTCAAATCTGTTTTTCCACAAGTTCTTCCTACTAACGCCGAAATTTGATCGAGAAGACTCTTTTCCGACAAGGCCCCGAAGTGCTACAATGTAGTGGGGAAAAGTGGGTCAAAGTGGGGAAGTGATTCGTGTAATAGAATAGCGCGGTGTTCAAGTGGGGAATGGATTTCCGGGTAAGCGCCTGGCAAAATAGTCGTCAAGGCAAGTCATCAAGCGGTGCGAGCATGTTTTTGGGCGAGTATGAGCATACTATTGACAATAAAGGCCGTATGGCGGTTCCGGCGCGTTTTCGCGTGCAGTTGGACCGTGGGGCCGTTATTGGCAAAGGGATGGGCGCCTGTCTCTCTATCTACACTATGGCTCGCTGGGAAGAGAAGTCAAATGAACTGACGGCGGGGAAATCAAGCGAGGAATTGCGCGATTTTGAGCGCCGTATCTATCCCAGTGCGAGCGAAGTAGAACTGGATGGGCAGGGGCGTATCGTGCTTCCCGCGAAATTGCGCGCCTATGCCAGGCTGGAGACCGAGGTCACTGTCGTTGGGGTACGCGACCATATCGAGATCTGGGACCGTGGCACCTGGCAGGCCTACCAAGAGCGCCTCGACGCCGAAGGCAGTGGTATTCCCTTTTAATGCAAAATCCTTTTCTTGAGGAGATATTCTCAGTGTCTGCGACACTTCGCAAGGGTTAGTGTATGATGTTGAACTGGCGAAGCCAGTTCAACATCATACACTAACTCGACGAGCCACGCAGTGGCGAGAAGTCTTAAGAAGTTACGCAAAGAAGAAAAATAGCAAAAAGTCAAAAGAATGATGTGTGTGGCATGGAGAACGAGCAAACACGACATGTGTCCGTGATGTTGGAAGAGGTAATGGAGTATCTGCGACCCCAACCGGGAGGACACTATATTGATGGGACATTGGGAGGTGGTGGACATACAAGCGTGCTGCTGGAGCGTTCGGCGCCAGATGGCAAGGTGCTTGGTATCGATACAGATAGTAAGGCCCAGGCACGGGTGCAAGCAAGGCTGAGCAAGGAGGTTGCCGAGGGCCGTTTGATTTTAAGCCACGGCAACTTTTCTGACATGGAGCGCCTGGCGCAAGAGGCACAGTTTACCAGCGTTGATGGCATCTTGCTGGACCTGGGATTCTCCTCGGATCAGATGGATGATCCGCAGCGAGGCTTCTCCTTCAGCGCGGATGGACCGCTGGATATGCGCCTGAGCCAGGATCTCTCGCTGACGGCGGCGGATCTTGTCAATAACACAGGCGAGGAAGAACTGGCCGACATCTTCTGGCGGTATGGCGAGGAGCGACGCTCGCGCCAGATCGCGCGTCGCATAGGACGCGAGCGCCAGAAGCGAGCCATAACCCGTACGAGCCAGTTGGCCGAGATCGCCGCTGCGGGCGTACCCTACAAATACGGGGCGATTCACCCGGCGACACGCGTGTTCCAGGCTTTGCGGATCGCGGTCAACCAGGAGCTAGAGAGCCTGGAGACGGCATTGCCCCAGATGCTCTCCTTGCTACAGGCTGGTGGCAAACAGGGAAGAATGGTCATTATCGCTTTCCATTCGTTGGAAGATCGCATCGTCAAAGAATTTCTACGGCGCGAGGCGAGGGATTGCCTCTGTCCCCCGCGCATACCAATGTGTATCTGTGGCCACAAGGCAAGCCTGCGTATCTTGACGAATAAGCCAATTGTACCAGGCGAGCAAGAAGTAGCAGCCAACCCACGCGCGCGAAGTGCGCGTGTACGGGCCGCTGAAATCCTGCCAAAAGCGTGATGCGTAAGTTCACGAGGTGGCGAGCCGCCCCCTCATGGCGCGAGACCGTGCCTGTGCTCGATGCAGGAAAGGGAGAAGGCGTATGTCGAACCAGAGAGTGAGAACCGCGAAGGCGGAAGAGGCTGCGTCGCAAGTGGACGTGGTGAGGCTTCGCAGACAATTGCGTCCCTTTCTCTTTCGTATGGGACCGGTCGCGCTGTGTATTACCAGTGTTCTATTGATCAGCTTGATGTCGGTGCTCTACCTGAGTCAGTTAGGCCAGGCCGTAGAGACAAACAACCAGTTGCAGGAGATTCGCACAACGCAAAGCCAACTCACGCGCCAGAACCAGGACCTCTTAGAGCAATTAGCTCACGAGCGTTCCCCGGCCTATATTGATAGCGAGGCGCGCAAGCGTGGTCTGCAACCTGCTGATCCAGGCATCATCCAGGTTATTACCGTGCGTGGCCTGGAAACGGTCCCTGCCCAACCCTGAGAAACGGGTTTATACCAATGACTTATAGCACAATGCCCGAACTCGTTTCCGCTTTTTCCGCTGAAATGCGTATGAAGAAAAGTAGAGCAGCAGAAAAATCTTGCCAGGAGGAATAAAAATCATGAGTCCAGAACTACAGCGTGCGCGCAGCCGGCAGATGATCATCTTCCTGCTGATCTGCGTCCTGATGTTTGCGCTGTTAGGTCGGCTCTATTACTGGCAGGTTATGCGTGGCCCGCAACTGGCAAAATGGGCCAATGATGAGCACATCCAGAATCAGGTGGTCGATGCGCCGCGAGGCGTGATCTATGATAGCCTGGGAGTTGTGCTTGCCACCAACGTTGTGCGCGATGATGTCTATGTAGAGCCGATCCAGTTTACCAGTGATTACACCGATGCCGAAAAGGCTCAGGTGGAGCTACAAAATATCGTCACGAAATTACATAAAGCCCTGCCTGACCTGACAGCGGAGCAGTTAACAAAATTCTTCTCGTCAGGCCGCGCCACTGTGCGTATCGCATCGTTGATCTCGCCTGAGCAGAGCCAGCAGTTGCGTGCATCGCGCATCCCGTATACCTTCCTGGAGCCTCGAACGATACGCGTGTATCCCAGTGGTACCCTGGCTGCCCAGATCCTGGGATATGTTCAACCGGATAAAGGTGGACTCTATGGTATCGAGGGTTCCTATGATAAGTTGCTGGCAGGGACAGCCGGAAGCTTTACCGCGGAGACCGATCTCAATGGTAATCCACTCACAGTGGGTGCCAGCTCTACACAACCAGTAATCGATGGCGCGAATGTGACCCTTTCTATTGACAGTACTATTCAGTATCTTGTACAGCAGGCGCTTGAGGAGCGGGTACAGCAGACGGAGGCCTTGGGAGGAACCGCGACAGTCATAGATGTGCGCACGGGTGCCATCGTTGCCATGGTAGGTGCTCCATCCTTTGATCCCAACGTCTATAGCAAATACTATGATAAGCGGGGTTGCCTGGATTCCTTGAGTGTGTACTTTAACCCGGTGCTCATGTGCACATATGAGCCTGGTTCAACCATGAAGGGCATCACCCTGGCGGCGGCTCTTGACCAGGGCGTGGTGACGCCGAATACGACCATTGATGATCCGGGGGTCATCTCGTTTCCGGATGCTGTTGCGGTCGCCAATTGGGAGTACCAGGCTCATGGTACCGAGAGTATGACGCAAATCCTGGATTACTCGGCTAATGTAGGCGCCGCCAAAGTCGCGCACGATTTTCTGACGGCCAAGCGGTATTATCCCTACCTTGAGCGCTTTGGCTTTGGGCAACGCACAAATGTAGGTGGAATCGAGGCCTCTGGTGGGTATCGTACCCCTACCTCGCAGGGGTGGACGCCTAGCGACCTGACGCGCCAGGCCTTTGGTCAGAGTATTACCGCGACTCCCCTACAGGTCGTGCTGGCCTATGCCTCTATTGCCAATCAGGGAACGATGATGCGCCCCTACCTGGTACAGCAGGTCGATAATAACGGCAAGGTGACCAAAACGTCGCCCCAGGTGCTACGCCAGGTCATTAGTCAGAAGGCCGCACAGCAAATGATCCAGATGCTTACTTCGGCGGCTGACTATAATAAGCAGGTTGTGGTGCCGGGCTATAGCGTTGCGGCCAAGAGTGGTACGGCAACGACTCAGGGGGTCTCAGATGACCTGACGGAAGCCTCTATCGCGGGCTTCTTACCAGCGTCAAATCCGCGTTACGCCATCCTGGTAACGTTGGATCATCCCCGTAGCACCATCTACGGCGGAACCGCCGCGGCCCCATTATGGAACAAAATCGCGGAACAAGTCATGTGGCACTATCATGTGCCCTCTGACCGACCAGTAAAGTAGGAAGCATTGGAAAACGATCAGCAGTATTGTGTGATAGCGAGAGAGGAGAACTATGCAGGAGCACAAGGATGAACCACTGTATGAGGGGCAACAGGAGCCAGGTGGCGAGCTGAGTGCAACATGGCAGGAATTATTGGGAAAGAGGGGCGATGGTATAGATGGAGAGCAGGGCAAAGAACCCTTTGAGGTTCCTGTGCTTTCAAGCGATCCCTGGAGTGAACTGTTACAAACTAGAGGGAACGAAGAGCTCGACTTACAGCAAATACACCTGGATATGAGTGCGCAGGATCTCGAGCGCGCCCTGCAATTGATGCAGGAGGATGGCAAGAAAGCGCAGAAAGGCGCATTCCCTTCTGCGGATGCGCAAGTATCCGATTTGGAAGAGGGAGAAGAATCTTCCTCCTGAAATAGGATACTAGAAAATACGTTCTATGTCAAGGGGTTTGGTGGCGAACTGGTGTGGAGGTATAGCAAATGAGATCTCAAAGAGTATGTAGAAATACGGAGAAGAGGAAACAGGCGGTGGAGGAACTGAAGAAAACAATCTGATAAGTGTAGCCATTTATCTAGGATCTCGCTAGAGAAAGACGAGCAGCTTTATGGAACGGGATACATATAAGCAGGGACGTTATGCGGCGGCACGGTCGGCGAAGAGCGGCAGAGGCCAGGAGCATAAAGGGAAGCACTCTCCGCTCACTGTACGCTCGCCTGCGCTGCAATCCGCCGAGCGGCGACAGAGAAAGCCATCTGCGCCTGTGAAAAAGAGCTTCTGGCAAGAGCTTGTCGCGGGGCCAACAGAGCCAAAGAAGCGCCGGGAGCGTAATGAAAAGGTCAGCTATGCCATCGAAGGGAAAGTTGCGCCTCAGATCCCTGTGCGCCGTAAGCTCCCTCCGCTCAAGCGAGGAGCCGAGGCGGCGCCTGCTCGTGAACCTGTATCCCGCGATGGTGGTGCCAGGAGTTGGCGTAAGAATGGGCCGTCCTTTGCCGAGAATATTGCCGAGCGCTTACAGGTAGAGCGCCAGCGCGGACGACAGCGGGTGCAAGAGCCTGACTTCGAGCCAGTGCAGGTCATGAGCAAGGAAGAACAGCAAAAGCTGCGCGAGCTTGAGATGAGCCTTTCACGCACGCCTGGTAAGGTCGATTCGGTGCTGCTGGTGGTCGTACTCGGACTGGTATGTATTGGCCTGATCATGGTCTATAGCGCAAGCTCGTTTATCTCAGCACATGAATCGGCTACAGGAGATCCTTCAACCTACTTTCAACGCCAGGTGATCTCAGGCTTCTTTGGCATCATTGCGATGCTTGTCACGGCGCGCATCGATTATCGCTACTGGCGTCGTTTCTCTTTAATTGCCCTGGCGGTCGCGCTACCACTACTGGTGCTGGTATTATTCTTTGGCACCAATGCCTATGGAGCCTCACGCTGGTTTCGCATTGGTAATTCTTTCTCTTTTCAGCCAAGTGAGCTGACAAAACTAGCCCTGGCGCTGTATATTGCAGATTGGTTGGCACGTAAAGGCAACCAGGTCAGTTCATTTCTCTATGGCCTGACCCCCTTTGTGATTCTGGTAGGCTTAATTCTAGGCCTGGTCTTGCTGGAAAACGATATGGGAACCGCTATCGTCATTGCTGGACTGGCAACGGTTATGTTCTTTACAGCTGGCGCGAATATTATCCAGTTCTTGCTGGCGATGGTGGGTGGCATTCTGATCTTTATGACCCAGGCTTTTAAGGGATATCGCTTATATCGCTTGCTGGGCTTTCTCAACCCATTTCAGAATGTGACCAGTATTAACCTGCAACTCTACCAATCGCTGCTGGCGCTTGGGTCGGGAGGCTTCCTGGGCCTGGGGTTGGGCGAGAGCCGCCAGAAGACGGGGTATCTACCCTTCCCGCATATTGACTCTATCTTTGCCATTGTCGGTGAGGAACTGGGTTTTGTGGGAGCGGCCTTGATTATTATCCTGTTTCTCTGCCTGGCCTTTCGCGGTTTTCGCCTGGCGCGTCGTACACAGGATATGTATGGCGCCTTGCTGGCAACGGGGATTACAACCTGGCTGATCTTGCAGGCGGCGGTCAATATTGGCGCTACCTCTGCCTTTATCCCATATACCGGCGTTCCATTGCCGTTTATCAGCTTTGGCGGTACCTCGCTGGTGATCTCGCTGGCGGCGGTGGGTATCTTGCTCAACATTTCACGCTACATTCGTCAGCCAGAAGATCCCGCGCTCTCGCGGCAAACAATCACAAGGACCTTTAAACGAAAAGTCTAGGAGTTGTTCTGCACGCCTGGCCGTGCCGGGAACGTAGACATCTCCAGGAAAGGGCATCATGCGAATTTTAGTATCAGGCGGAGGCACTGGGGGGCATATTTATCCTGCCCTGGCGGTGGCGACGCATTTACGAGATAGATATGACGCGGAAATTCTCTTTCTAGGGAGCGATGATGGCCTGGAGACAGAGGTCGTTCCGGCGGCTGGCCTCAAGCTTGCTACGGTAAAGGCTGGCAAACTCCAGCGCTTTGTTTCCTGGAAGACGGTCAAAGGGATCGCGCGTGTCCCCCTGGGGATGGTTCAGGCCATCTCTATTGTGCGTGAGTTTCATCCTCAGGCGGCCTTTACCAGCGGTGGCTATGTGGCTGTGCCCACGGGCCTGGCGGCGAAAATCAATGGCGTTCCGCTCTTGATGCATCAGCAAGATGTGCCGCCCAATCTCTCGAATAAGCTGATTGCGCCCCTGGCCTCGCGCATCTCGGTGGCCTTCGCCGATTCTGTGCAGTATTTTCCTGCTGAGAAGACGTTGCAACTGGGGAATCCACCGCGCCAGGAGATGCTCGACATTCGCGCCGTGACCCCAGAGCAGGCACGCGAGCAACTTGGTATGCAGCCGAACCTTCCCCTGCTGTTGGTAACTGGCGGAAGTCAGGGCGCCAGGCATCTCAATCAGGTCGTCTGCAAGGCCCTACCGACGCTGCTCCAGCATTGCCAGGTCTTGCAAATTAGCGGCAAGAAACTCTATGATGAGACGCGCGACCTCTCTGAGAGTATCCTGGCCCAGGCTGACGAGGAGACAAAACGGCGTTACAAGCTCGTCGCCTATATGTCGGAAGAGATGCCGCTGGCTATGCAGGCCGCGCAAATGGTCGTTTGCCGCTCCGGCGCATCGACCTTGAGCGAGTTGGCCTTGCTAGGGAAGCCAGGCATCCTGGTGCCGCTGCCACCGGCTATTGGGGCTTCACCTCAGGAGGCTAACGCGGCCATGTTTGGTCGCTTGCAGGCGGCGGAGGTAATCGGCAACGATGCCCTCACGCCAGAGCAGTTAAGCGAGCGCGTGGTGCATGCGCTAACGACGCCGACCTATGTAGAGACAATGACGAAAAATATCAGCGCTCTGGGTCGCCCAGAGGCTACGCAAGCCATCGCGGAGACCATCGTAGAGATGGCGACCGCCAAGGGTGGAAAAATAGCAAAGCGCGAGGTGGTAAACATTTGAAGAAATCGCACTTACATTTCATGGGCATAGGCGGTCATGGTATCTCATCGGTGGCGCAGATCGCGCATAACCAGGGTGAGATCGTGACCGGTTGTGATCGGCAGGAATCGGCAAACACACGCGCACTGACGCAGGTAGGGATACCCATTCAGATTGGCCATAGCGCGGAACATCTCCAGGACGCGGATGCCTTGATCATCAGCCCGGCGGTGCCCGCACTCGATCCACAGAATCCCGAACTACTGGAAGCGCAACGCAGGGGCATCCCGGTGAAGACCTGGCAGGAGTTGCTGGGGACACTCACTGAGGGAAAGTGCCTGCTCTCGGTGTGCGGCGTGCATGGTAAGAGCTCTACGACCTCCATGCTCTCGCTGATGCTGGTCGATGCCGGTATGGACCCCACCTGCGAGATTGGTGCGGTTGTGCCGCGCTTTGGCGCAAATTATCGCCTGGGACAGAGTGAGTATTTTGTCAACGAGGCCGATGAGTTCAATCACAATTTCTGGCACTATCATCCCCGCCTGGCGGTGGTGAACGCAATTGAGTTCGAGCATCCCGAGTTCTTCCACAACTACGAAGAATTCCTGTACGCGTTCGAGCATTTCGTGCGTGGCATGGATATGGAGCGTAACTGGCCGCTTCCACCAACTATCATCGTCAACATCGATAGCCCGGGATGCCGAGATCTCTGCGCCCATCTCAACGGCTGGGCTGGTTCAATCGTGAACTATAGTATACAAGATCTGAGCAGAGATACCCCTGAGCATATTGGTGACCGCCTGACCTTCGAGGCGTATGACGTCAAGCTGGAGGGAGAGACCAGTTTCCGTGTCAGGTTGCGCAATGCCCCCGCGGGAGTGAAGTTGCCAGATGTCCTCTACAGACTCCAACTGCCCGGTATTCACTATGTACAGAATGCTCTGGCGGCCCTGGCGGTAGCCTACACAGTTGGTGCACCGCTGGAGTCAATTGCACATACGCTAGAGGGCTTTACAGGAGCGAGAAGGCGTTTTGAGATTCGCCACCAGGGCGCGCTGGTCGTGGGTGAGCGCACATGCGACGACGTTATTCTGGTGGATGACTACGCGCACCATCCAACGGCCATCGCCCTGACGCTTGAGGCTGCACGCAAGCGCTATCCAGGCCGTCGCCTGATCGCCGTCTATCAGCCGCATATGTATAGCCGCACAAAGACCTTCTTTGAGCAGTTTCTCCAGGCTTTTGACGCCGCGGATATCGCTATTATCAGCGATATATTCCCCGCGCGTGAGGTAGATACTGGCCTGGTGCATACGCGGCAACTGGTCGCTGAGATCGCCAAACGTCCACGTTTTAGCCAGGAAGGGGCACAAATCCTCTATGGAGGAAGCGTACGAGAGACGACGCAGCGCATCCAGCACAACCTGCGCCCCGGCGATATTGTGCTCATCATGGGCGCAGGCGACATCTACACCGTCAGCGAAATGTTAAAACAGACCAACCAACCAGGTCACAAATAAAAAGTAATCACAAAGGGAATCCAAACCTATGGCGTTCGATAAAGAGACAGCTTACAGTGTGTTGCAAGAGCGATTTGCGAGTGTGCGACGCGACGAACTACTATCACGTCACTGCACCTTTGGCGTGGGTGGACCGGCGGATATCTGGATCACACTGGAGACAAAAGAAGACCTGGTCGACCTGGTAAACGAGTGCGCGCAGAGGCGCTGGCCGCTTCTCTGTCAGGGAAATGGCACCAATGTTTTGTATGCCGATGCTGGAGTGCGTGGAATTGTAGCGCGTATCGCTTTAAATAACTATCGCATTGAAGAGCGTGGTGACGGAACGGCGCTATTGACCGCGGGAGCTGGCGTGAGCTGGCCGAAGTTGCTCAATGAACTGGCGACCCTGGGCTGGGGTGGACTGGAGTTTGGGCCGGGTATCCCAGGAACGCTGGGGGGGGGCGTCATTAGTAACGCGGGCGCGCATCATGGCAATATTGGCGAGGTTTTGGAATGGGTTGAGGTGTTGGACGCACGTGCCTGCGAGGAGCAGCCTGTTACAGCCACTATCGAGCGCTACCAGCACGCAGAGTTGGACCTGCGCTATCGTCATAGTCGTTTCCGCGCTCAGCGCCGGGTGCAGTTCGACGAGCAGGGTCAGCCCCTGGTGGCCGACCGGCGCTTTATTGAGCCTGCTGAGATCATCATGCAGCTGGGTGTGCGTCTGCACCGTGCGGACCCAGCTGCCCTGCGTGAAACGATCAACAGCTACAAGCAGCACCGCAAGCAGACGCAGCCCCCTCAGCAGAGCGCGGGCTCGGTCTTCAAGAACCCAGAAGGAGACCACTCGGGTCGTCTGATTGAGGCGGCTGGCTTGAAAGGCTTCACGATAGGCAAGGCGCAACTATCAGAGCGCCACGCCAACTTTATTGTCAATCTTGGTGGAGCGAAGGCAGAGGATGTAGCGGCGCTCATACGAGAAGCTCATAAGCGCGTGCTAGAGCAGTTCGGCGTCGACCTGGAAATGGAGGTCGAACTGCGTGGTGAGTGGAAGGTTTCAACATCATGACACACAAACGACAACTACCAGAGCAGATGGCTACACACATCTATAAGCGAGCAGCCGTCAAACGGATGGAAGGGAGTTATGGTAGGAATGAACGCGATGGTAGAAGCGCACGCAACGCGGAACAGCCTGTAGAGAGGTCGGTCGTGTTGCAGCGCGTTGTCACAATGCCGGAGGCCGATCCTTCGGCGGCATGGAATGCCTTTGCAAGGAGGCAGGAGCGGCTGAGAAGGACGAGAGCAAAGCAGCCTCAGTCGTCGAGCGTACAACAGCGGGTTGCTCCCCGGACCTTTGCCAAGACGGGGTCCTGGGCTACAGGTGGACGCATGAAGAGTATGCAAAGACGCGTCCCGGACCCTCTATCCAGGTCGGTACCCGTACGAAGCGGGCGCCGTAGTGTCCGGCGCGGTTTTCTCTGGAGATTAGTCAGTATTATTGTGGGTCTTCTTGTCCTTATTATAGCTTTGAGCTTCACATTCACGAGTAGCGCGTTTCGTGTTGAACAGGTGCAGGTCGTAGGAACGCATAATGCCGCACTGGTTCAGGCCATTCAGAGGCAAGGGGTACAGGGGCAGAATATCTTTCTGTTGAATACCCCGGCCTTTGAGGCACAGGTCGAGAACTTGCCTCTGGTACGTTCAGCGCAGGTCAATAAGCAATGGCCGAACCAGTTGACCGTCACAGTGCAAGAGCGTACTCCGCTCTTGCTGTGGCGGACGGGTCGGGAGACATATAGCATCGACAGTGACGGTGTCTTGATGGCTCGGGCCAGTGATACACCCGGCAGCGATGCGCTCCCAACTGTCACGGCGCCACTGACAGTCATTGCTCAGGGGAACGTGAAGTCTGGTAAGGTAACGGGTGGTGAGGGAATACAGGTGGGCATGCGAGTGGATGCGAATGAGATTCATTTTGCAAAAGACGTGTTTGAGCGTTTACCAAAGATAACTGGTATCAATGCTTTTCAATTACGTTACGATGGTACAATGTATGCTAATACTATTGATGGGCGGGGAACTCAGGGACGTAGTAAAGGCTCGTATGTAGTAGAGAGCCAGGATGGTTGGAAGGCTTATCTAGGAGATGCGGATGACACCAACTCGTTGGAGAATCGGCTTTTGACATTGAAGGCCATTTTGGATATGGCCAGGGAGCAACAACTGTCACTGGCCAGTATTGACCTTCGTTATGGGCTGCGTCCAGTGTATACTCTTAAGTAAATGCCAGCCAGTCGTGTGGCAGTAAATTGAAATGGATTGAGAGCGAGGCTATGAGGAAGCAACGGAGCGTGGTGCATGTGGCAGTGAAAGTGGTGGTTTACTGCCAAAGCGAAAATCATCGTTGTAGTGCGTCTCACAGTTGTACCGCCCAATAGGAGCGTAAAATCGTGCAAGAGCGGGTGATCGTCGGAATTGACGTTGGAACAACAAAAGTCTGTGTCCTGGTTGGCGAGCTTGATCGTGACGGGAAGCTGAACATTGTTGGCGTTGGCACCTGCCCTTCGCAGGGCTTGCGCCGCGGAGTGGTGGTAAACATAGAAGAGACTGTTACCTCTATCGCGGCATCGTTAGACCGTGCGGAGCGCCTATCGGGGAAGAAGATCTCCGCCGCCTATGTCGGTATAGCGGGTAGCCACATTGATTCACAGAACAGCAAGGGGTTTGTTGCCATCTCACCAAATCATCGTGATATTGTGCAGGATGACATCAGCCGGGCTATTGAGATCGCGCAAGCGATAGCGATCCCCGCCAACCGCGAAGTAATCCATGTGATCCCCAGGGGCTATGTCGTGGATGGCCAGGAGGGCATTAAGAACCCGATTGGTATGTCAGGTTTCCGCCTGGAAGTTGAGACCCATATTATCACGGGCGCCGTCTCTTCGATCCATAATTTGATTAAATGTGTGCATCGCGCGCATGTAGATATTGAAGACCTGGTTCTGGAGCCGCTGGCCTCAAGCGAGGCTGTGCTTGCCGAAGGCGAGACCGACCTGGGTGTGGCCCTGGTCGATATTGGTGGCGGCACCACGGATATTGCTATCTTTGCGGATGGAGCTATCTGGCAGACGGTTGTCCTGGGGGTCGGCGGGAATCACATTACCAGTGATATCGCGATTGGGCTGCGTTTGCCGCCCGCGGTTGCTGAAGAGTTGAAGATTACATATGGGCATTGTGATCCTGATAGCATCGATGAAGACGACATGATCGACCTGTCACAGTTTATGCCCGATTGCAACGACCTGGTCCCGCGGAAGTTGCTGGCGCAGATCATTCAGGCACGTGTTGAAGAGCTATTTGGCATGGTGCATGAAGAGATCAAGAAATCGGGTTATGATGGCTTGCTGACGGCTGGCATTGTCATTACGGGTGGGTGCGCGGAACTACCCGGTATTCTAGATGTTGCGGCACGTACACTGGATATTCCAGCGCGTATAGGGACTCCTTTGGGGATGCACGGACTGGCTGATTCCATTAGCCGACCGGCATATTCAACGGCGGTTGGCCTGTTATTGTGGGGGTTGCGCCATACCTCGCTCATGATTGATGAGGACGATGGGTATGGAGATGGATCAGCCGATATTAAGTCGCGCTTTAGTTTTCTTGGGCGCCTGGTGCGTGCATTTTTTCCTTAGACTGAGTTTTTACATACTTCTTATCCGAAAACCCTGAGCGCGAAGCGCTAGGCACGCCAGTGACGTTGGGTTTCGGAATAAGATCTTTGAGAATGGTGTAAGAGAAAAGTGTTTCTCGTCCGTTCTACCTAGTAGAGACTCGAAAGGGGGCCACGAAACGTATGTTACCTATGGACAATGAACAACTCGAAGGCTTTGCTCAGATTCGCGTTATTGGAGTGGGTGGAGGCGGCAGTAACGCGGTCAATCGCATGATACAAGCCAACATGACCGGCATCGAATTTATTGCTATTAATACTGATGCCCAGGCGCTACTACGCACGGATGCGCCCATGCAGATCCACATTGGTCAAAAACTGACGCGTGGCCTCGGAGCTGGTGGAAACCCTGGTGTCGGATGCAAGGCCGCAGAAGAGAATGCGGAAGAGATCTACGAGGTACTCAAAGGCTCCGACATGGTGTTTATCACGGCTGGAATGGGTGGTGGAACCGGAACGGGCGCCAGTCCGGTTGTGGCACAGATCGCGCGCGAACTTGGCGCGCTCACAGTCGGCGTGGTGACGCGTCCCTTCTCCTTTGAAGGGAAGAAGCGTCAACTCTCGGCTGAGGAGGGCATCGCTAGCCTGAAGCAGCATGTCGATACCCTGATTACCGTGCCCAATGATCGCCTGTTACATATCGCGGATAAGCGCACCCCGCTCTCCGAGGCATTTAAGCTTGCGGACGACGTTCTGCGTCAAGGTATTCAAGGTATCAGCGACTTGATTACCGTTCCAGGGTTGATCAACCTGGACTTCGCCGACGTCAAGACGATCATGTCTTCCGCTGGCTCGGCACTCATGGCCATTGGTGAGGCCGGGGGAGACGCGCGCGCGGTCGAGGCGGCGCAGATGGCGATTGCCAGCCCCTTACTGGATATCGATATCAGCGGTGCGCGTGGTGTGCTCTTTAACATCACAGGCGGCCTGGATATGACGCTCTTCGAGGTTCACGAGGCGGCTGAGATTATCAGCCAGGCCGCGCATCCTGACGCGAATATTATCTTTGGCGCGGTGCAGGATCAGCACTTCGATGGCAAAATGAAGATCACCGTCATCGCTACTGGTTTCGATAGCAATACAGTGGTGCGTGGGGCTTCAACCAGCTATCCCGTCGCGCAGCCGCCTGTGCGCAACGAGCCGCGTCCACACTACACGAACTCGGGCATGTCGGCCGCGAACAAGGAGGAGAAATCCTCGCGCTTCGCCGAGGTCGATATGCCGCCTGTAACGCCGCCCATCTCGGTAAACCTGCCCAGCCAGGTGGCCGGGCCTATGGGTGGCGAGCGTAGTGTGAGGCGCAATGAGAGTCCAGCGTATAACTCGTTGCCACCTGTGGTTCCTGCCACACGTGAGCCAGCGGACGTGCTGCCCGAGGATGAGGAGGACGAAGAGGACTATCCTTACGATGAAGAGCCAGTCAATCCCACTCAGGGACGATTGCCTGTGCCTCAGCCGGAGGATCAGCCGGTGCAGCCCAGGGTGATTCAGCGCAAGGTGCGCGGGCTCAACCCGGAGCTAAATCGGGGAAGTCGCAATGCCCCTTCCGGGGATGTAATCGATATTCCCGCCTTCCTCCGCCAGCGCCGCACATAAGACAGTCACATAGAAGAAATAAAAACGAGATGTCCCTGGCAGCCACAGGCTGCCAGGGACATCTCGTTTTTATTTCTTCTATAGAACTAAGCGTTGCGTGTCTTTCCGAGGTTACCGGGAATCTCTTTGTTCAGGCCAATGTGATTGACCACAACCTTGACGCCGGTAATGCCGACCATCTCGCGCTCCAGAGCGTATTTCATCTCTTTCTGAGGTACATCGCCGTAAAGGTGCAGGATGTAGTTCTCAACCAGAATCGAGATGTTTTGCGCACCCTCAAGCTTGCCCTTGGCGCGCATGGCGTCGAGGCGCTGATAGGCTGTACGCAGGATCGAGTCTTCCGCGATCATGAAGTTTTTCACTTCCAGCACACCAGGAATTTGGCGTAGCTCATTGACGAGCTCATCGCGCTGAGACTCCATTTCCACCTTACCATAGAGTGCCAGGGTCACGCCCTCGCTATTCTCGCCCTCTAGCTCCACCTTCGCCAGGTGAGTACTATAGGCGGTGCTGCTGACCGTTACCGAGCGCTCTGCGATTTCACGTGCACGTGTCAGAATGTCACGCGCGCCCTCGCTGGTGATTTGCATGGGAGTTGTGGACGCTTCATGGTGGGAATGTCCCGCCATGGGGTCTTCTAATGCCCAGCCCATAATGCCAACGATGATGAACGGTGCGCCAATAATTGCAAGCAAGGGGCTATCCGGTAGGCCGAGCAATCCCGCGACGGTCACCAGAATAGCGGCGCTCAGGACAAGCGGCCACAGGCTGGGACTTGGCAGATGGATATGCTTTTCGGCCTCGGTCACTTCTGCCTCTTGCGACACCCCAAGGTCTTGTTCGTTATCGATGATAAGCTTGGTGCCTTGAAGAGAAGTATCCATAGGCTTTTCTCGCTTTCCTCCAAGAGTAATAAGAACCATGAGGACATAATTTTCCATCATTGTCCTAGAAGTAAGCATACCAAATCTGCCGATTTCGCGCAAGCAGATGGGGGATTGCACGGCCTGGGAGCTCGCTTTGTAAGGAGAGTGTAAGGTGTGAGCTATCAGGCCTCTTCCCAGGCCTGGTGGAGTAGGCGACTCTCTATCTCCTGCCAGGTACGCAACTCCGCCACCGGGCGTGTAAGTGGCTCGCCCTGCTGCTGAGCCTGAATCATAGTCTGTGTTACCTGGAGCTGGAAGTTCGCGATAGAGCTTTGCTGTCTCTGGGTAGAAGGCAGTAGGCCCAGGTCGAGATCCTGAATCCGGTAGAACTCATGAGATTCAAAGGCCAGGGTCAGGAGTTCGGCGTAGTGAATGGCCAGGTCCAGGCAGGTCGAGACGAAAAAATGAGGTTGGGTACTGGCGATTGAGAGTACACCCGCTACGCGATCAGCTCGGACGATAGGCAGGCCAATAATACTCTCCTCCAGCGCGGTAGCGTGGGCTGGAAAGAGGCGCTGTCTCTCGTCGCGCGTTTGGATCGCGATATAATGGCCACGAAGCGCCGCCTGTCCGATAAGCGATTCCGCACCGAAAAAGACGGTCTGGTTCTCATGATTATTCCAGGGAGGTGTGCCACGTCCAAAGGTAGTACGCAGGCTGTGTATCCGAGGCTGCTGAACATCAGGTGGGGTAACTTGTGATTGCGTGGGAACACATTGCGCGATACAGACCTCCATTCCATTTTGTGTGGGATCGAGATGGGCCAGAATTTGTTGCAGGACGGCGATACAGATGGCCGATGAACGTAGGAATAAGGAGCTAGTGGTATGTATGTTAAGCACACGTGTATAGAAGTTCGAAGGAATAAGGGGCGCAATATCTTCTTGCCATGCCTCCTCCTCGGCGAAGAGGTGAGGATATTCGCTGGTAATTAGCTCAATCAGTCGCTGGCGCTGCGTGGGAAGCACATCAATCAGCTGGCGCAAGCTTTCTGCGCGTGGTTTCGACCTGGCGTTAGCCCAGCGTGTGAGAGTAATCGGATTTACCCGCAACAGGTCGGCGATGCGCTGACGTTCCTGCGCATCGCTAATGATTTGTCCTAGCAGGCCTCGCCAGGTGGATGTCTCTTGCGTCATAACTTTCTTATCCCTTGCGCGTCTGCGTATCTTACGCCTTCTTCTTTCTTCTCCATGGATTTGCCATGTAAAATCATACCGTATTGATTGATACACGTCAATAAGCAGATAGAGAGTGTGTAAAGCGGCGGCCCCTCGACTGAGGGGCCGCCGCTTTACACACTCTCTACTTTATTCGCTGAGGAGTTTTTTCAGGTTGCTGGCTAGCTGATCGGGGGTAAAGCTGGTGTCCTGGAAGACGCGCTCGTGGCCCTGCTTGTCGAGGACATAGATGCCAAGGCTGTGATCGGCGGTGTTCCCATTGCTGTTCGCATAGACGTGGTAGTTGCTCCAGACAGGAGAGAGCTGCTGGCTTGAGCCAGTGAGAAAATGCCAGTTGCTCTGATCCAGGCTATGGGCCTGGGTAAAGTTGGAGGCCGCCTGAGGCGTGTCGTTCTGGGGATCTGTGCTGATCGCAAGCATGGTCACATGGCTGGCATCGTTTCCCAGGAGTTGGAAGGTCGAATGCAGCTTCTGGGCTTCCAGAGGACACTGATCGGGGCAGCGCGTAAACATGAAGGTGACCACGACTGGCTGGCCTTTAAAATCGGCGAGCGAGACGGTCTTTCCATGCTGGTCAATCAAGGTAAAACCGGGAGCGGCAGCGCCGCCCAGGTCTGTCCCCTGAAGTCCCGAAGTGGTGACAGAGGGGGTGTCTATCGAGCTCGCCTTATCGGCTGAGACCCGCTGATAGACCAGGACAAAGATAACGACCAGTACGGCCAGGCTTAAAACTGAAAGGCGTGAGGCTAGACGCCAGTTCCATCGGATACTCATAGCTTCTCTCGACTGTCCTTGATGATCTTATTCCGAAATCCAACGTCACTCGCGTGACTAGCGCTTCCCCCATTCGGGGACAGGCGCGCTCAGGATTTCAGCTAAGAAGTATGCTGTTGATTGCTGACAAAGGGAATGTTTGTGAGAGGGCAACCTGCCACTGGGCTGCACTCTCAACACGAGAACGACTCTAGAAGTGAATGACCCGGTCAATGACTGCGACAGCGAAGATAAGCGCGAGGTAGCAGTTGGAGTACCAGAAGATCGTACGCGCCCACTTCCTCGATGCGTCATCATTGAGCAGGCGGACCGCCATATAGACCAGGATGCCACCCAGGATCAGTGAGCTGAACAGGAAGATGTAACCCATGGCGCCCATAAGGAAGAGAATCGTGGTCACCGCGACCAGGAGCAGCGAGTAGAGCAGAATCTGCTTGCGTGTCTCAGTCTCGCCCATCAAAACCGGGAGCATGGGGACTTTCGCCTTCTCATAGTCTTTCTGAATCAGCAGCGAGAGCGCCCAGAAGTGGGGAGGCGTCCAATAGAAGATGATCGCAAAGAGCCAGATGGCTGACAGGGAAACTGAATTGGTGACAGCTGCCCATCCGACCAGGACCGGAACTGCGCCCGCGGCCCCACCAATCACGATATTTTGCGCGGTGGTACGCTTGAGGCCCAGCGTATAGATAAAGACATAGAACAGAATCGCCGAGGTCGCCAGAACGGCGCTAAGCAGATTAACGAGGCCCCAGAGCAGGAAGAAGGAGCCAACCCCGAGGATAATGCCGAAAATCAAAGCCTGCTGTGGCTGGACGCGGCCAGCGGGCAGAGAACGGCGTTGCGTCCGTCCCATGACCTGGTCGATGTCGCGATCAATATAGCAGTTGATGCAGTTTGCGCTCCCAGCTGACATAAAGCCGCCCAGCAGGGTTGCGAGCGTAATGCCCAGGGGAGGGAGTCCGCGTACCGCGATAGCCATGGTCGCGGCTGTCACGCCCAATAGCAGGACGGTGACATGTGGCTTTACCAGGTTGATATAAGCGGAAAGTGTCGCGCGCCAGGCTGGCTGTGCGGCGAGAGTGGTATTGGATTGTGACACAATATTCTCCTCATTAGCGCGCGGTCACTTCAGGAACCGCAATCAAATATGGAACAAGACCGCCGCTCACGAGAGGCGGTAATGGCTGTATATTGCTGTCGTAAAGTATGGTTTTTAAAATTGTTTAGAGCCAGTGCTGCATATCTCATTGTCGGTCTTGCTCCTGATAGGCTCCTTGCAAGCAATGAATGCCACCTTACAAACACCTGAAAGGTTGAAGAATGATGGATAAAGTTCGCCTCTGGTTGAAAAAACTCTTTGCCTCTCTCTATCGGCTCATCTATCACTCTTATACAATTCCCATCTTATACGATTCCCATCTTTCTCCCCTTATGTGTACGCTTCTGGCCTCAAGCGGAGAATCAACGTGACAATTTCTTTGGCGAACGCATCATCCAGTGGCTTAGGATACAAGAGAAAGCGATACCATTTGGCTCCATAAATCAAGTCCGCGAGCACATCCAGGTTGGTATCAGCAGCCAGCTCACCTCTTTGCATTCCTCGTTGCAAGAGCTCAACCAGCTCTTGCTTTCGTGGCACGATGAACATGCGCTGAAATTCACGTGCAAATTCTGGGTCCAGTTGTGCCTCAGCCGTCATCCCACTCAATGCGGTTCCCGCTTTCCCCTGCAAGCCTGCGAAAGAAAGCTCAAAGTAGGTCAGTAAATCTCCCTCCAGGGAGCCAGTATCTGAAAAAGGCGTATGCTCCTCGGTATACACAGTCAGTGCTTCAAGCGTTACGAACGCTTTGGACGACCACCAGCGATAAATGGTCTTTTTCCCCACGCCTGCCCTCGCGGCAATCGCTTCAATCGTCATGGCACGATAGCCCTCCTGGGAGAGCACCTCAATTGTCGCTTGCAAAATGGCCTGATGGGCCTGATCGCTGCGGCGGCGGCCAGGCCCGCTCGTTTCTAACGGCCTCCCCTGCTCAAACATTCCTCTTTCCTTCTCTAAAATTATCCCCTTGACTTATACGATACGTATCGTATACAATTGCTATTGTCAATATGACACGTCGCGTATCGTTTATTGTAGCAGATGCTGGAGAGAGAAACCAGCATGAAAAAGAGGAAATCAAATGGACTTGAGGGATCAGCGCATTGTGATTCTCGGCGGAACGTCCGGGATTGGACTGGCAACGGCTCACCTTCTGGCTGAGGCCGGGGCGAATATCATTATCGCCGGACGCTCGCAGGAAAAAGTGACAAGGGCGCTCGCCACTCTTAAAGGCTCTGTCACCGGTGAGGTCGTAGATGCAACCTCGCGTGAAGAGACGCGCAACTTCTTCGACCGCATTGGTGCCTTTGACCATCTTGTCCTGACTCTAGCGAGCAACGTAGGAGCGGGAGAGTTCCGCACGCTTGATTTTGACATGCTTCGTCAAGGGTTTGAGACCAAGTTCTGGCCGCAATTGATCGCGGCGCAGGCCAGTCTCGATTTCTTACGCAAGGATGGCTCTCTGACTATCGTCAGTGCTGTCACGGCCCATACCGCTTTCGCTGGCTCCTCCGGATTCGCGGCCGTCAACGGGGCGCTGGAAGCTATAGTTCCCACACTTGCACTGGAATTGCAGCCCTTGCGTGTCAACGCCGTTGCACCCGGAGGAGTCGCAACTCCTTTCTGGGGTGATTTCCCGGAGGAAATGCGCGAGGCATTCTTCGCGCAATCCGCAGCTATCACTCCGGCTAAGCGCATTGGACGCCCAGAGGATGTGGCCCAGGTCATTGCTATGCTGATTAGTAACACGTTTATGACCAGTACGATCATTGATTGTGATGGAGGAGCGCGGATCAGGTCATCCTGGTAATTGAGGAGCGCATCTCTCAAAGAGGGCAGACCATGAAACCCATTGCACAACAAACCATTTTGATCACTGGATCAAGCGACGGGCTCGGAAAACAGACGGCATTGGCCCTGGCAAAGCAGGGAGCGACCGTACTGCTTCACGGGCGCGACCAGCAACGATTGGAAGCGAGTCGGCAGGCGATCCTGGAAGAGACAGGAAATAGTCATGTGGAAGCCTATCTCGCGGATTTCGCTGATCTTTCAGAGGTGCGCAAGCTTGCACAAACCCTGCAAGCTCAGCATCCTCGCCTTGATATGCTGATCAATAACGCAGGCATCGGAGCAGGAAAAATCGCTGAGGCCAGACGGGAATTGAGCCGAGATGGTTATGAGCTACGCTTCGCGATCAACTATCTCGCGCCCTTTTTGCTGACGCATCTACTCTTACCCTGCTTGCGTCAGACGCCACCCGCTCGCATTATCAATGTGGGATCGGTTGGGCAGAGTCCAATTGAATTCAGCGATGTGATGTTGGAACGTCACTATGATCCTGCGGACGCCTACCGCCAGAGTAAACTCGCGCTAACCATGTTTACCTTTGACCTGGCTGAAGAACTGAAAGGAGAGCAGATTACTGTCAACTGCCTGCATCCGGCATCGTTGATGAACACCAGAATGGTCTACGAGTCCTTAGGCTATGCCCTGAGTACAGTCGAGGAGGGACGGGAAGCCGTGATGTACCTGGCGACCTCGCCTGCGCTGGACAACGTCACTGGCAAATACTTTGACCAGCGGCGGCAAGCGCGGGCACATTCGCAGGCCTATGATCTGGCAGCCCGTCGTCGGCTCCAACAACTTAGCGAACAACTGACCGGGTTGTCCAACCCATAAGTAGTGTAAGTGGAAGAAGAAATTGATCCCAAACCAGGGGCTGACTTTTCAGCCCCTGGTTTGGGATCAACCGCCCCAGCGTAACTCTGGATGCATTGACTTTAGACTTTCCATCCAGGTGGAATAAGCTTAGGTGTCAAGGATGGTAGCTTGTTTATTCCGACAGTCAGCTCACAGGTACATTAGCAACAATTTGTGTCTGATTCACAATGTAGGGAAAACCGTTGTGACAGTCAACCATATATCTTTCGATCAGGTCCTTGAAGAATATCTGCTCTGACGCTGTAGCGTGCTTTGAGGCGTTTTTGCGATAGGTAGGATTTTTGCCGGGAGGAAGGATGTGTATGATTTCTCCCGTATATTGATTTTCTCGCACCTGGATGGTAACCCTCTCCCCAAGAGGAAGCTTCCCATTGCCGAGCGGACCAAAGAGTTGGAGAAACTGCTCATGACTTCCATCAAATTTATAATGTTCGTAGACACGATGCCCATCTTTGAGCGATTCAATGACCGGGACACGCTCACCCGTTTCCATCGTTACAACCCAGAGTTGTAAAAATGCCTGGGGTTGTAGGACCTCGATCGGAGACCATATGAGCGCCTTCAGATTTGATGGAGCGTGAATAGCCTCTAGAGCTGCATGTTCGAAGAGCTTCATTTGTATCTGGCGCAGGATGTCATCGCTCGCACGTTGGCTAAGGACTTGAAGGGTCGAGATGTTAATACCGTCTACGTTTACCGGAGCCTGCATGCCCAGATATTGCCAGTCAATAGCATCGAGTGTGATGTAGAATTCTTCACAAAGAGTAGTAATGCGCCTGGCCTGGTGAGAGGCTTCTCGCTGCTCTTCAACACTGTTTTGGCGTGTGTAAGTCATGCCTGTGGCTCCTTTATTTATTATTAAGCGTCTGCATCAGTCTCTATTTGGAGTCTGCGCCGCCGTTGTTCCTTGCTCCAACGTGTCAGGAGCAGGGTTTCGCCTTCATTTTTTTGTTCAAAGAATACGGTCGCGATATCAAAATCTGTCTGGTAGCCAAGAGCTATATAGTCGGGACTCTCTGTACATTGAAGCCATTCCGCAAGTTTCTTCTGCGCGCATTCCTCACAGAGAAAGTGAAAGAGTGGTCGCCCCTGTTCATCACGAAGCTCATACTCAAAGACGGGAACCTTTTGCTTGCACCTGAAGCAGACGCGGTCCCACAAGTTAGCATTTCTGGTATAGCGCTTGAGGCTCCAAACAAGCGTTCCTGTTGGCATTCGTCTCATCAGCTTCTCTTTCCTCTGAAGGAAGCCAGGCAGTGGTGTGGTGTCATGTCTGTTTCTGCATCATATCAGGACCTGGCTGTAGCGTTGTGCCTTCTCCCAGTGGCGCTCGGATGGATTAAGGACATCACCTCTTTCCGGGATCAGGCGCCCTTTGGTGATCAACAGGCGACAATTTGCCCGGTGAAATTGATCTCGCGGGTTTTCTCCTGCAAAGACATCCTGCACATAGTGATATCCCGAATTATTGGTCCGAGTGATCCAGATACCTTCGGTCTGGTCGAGGGTGGGTATGGCCATTAGCTACTCTCATTTCTTTGTAAAAGCGCGTTTGTTTTCATGAAGACGAGCAAAGATAAAACAAATGGAACATTCCTGCCCCTTCGATGTTTTACATTCTCTCGGAATGGGTGATGAAAAATTGCCAGAATAGGTGGAAGGCAGACGATAACACGCGGGAAAAGTTTTCTACGCGGAACAGTTCTCATCAATGTATGACCCTACTAGTATACAGTATTTTTAAAAAAATTACAAATGAAAAGCCTGTATAATTTAGACAATTTGAAAAATAATTTTTCAAACTAGACGTAAAAAGATGCACTAATGGCCTGTCTGCTGTATACATAAGAGCGCTTACAATGCGCTCTTCTCAGGAGACGCTCTTTTCTCTTACCCTCGCTTATGCAGAAAATCAACTTCTATTTTTGTCCGAATTTTCGATCATCACTGCTTTGTATTCTATATACAGTCTATTTCGTTCTATTAATTTTGACTTATACCTCTTCAATTATTGATATTGTGTTTTGGGATGAAAAGATGTATAATAAATAGATGATATACACATCGTGATACCTGCTCTCTCCTTCAGCTATAAACGAAGCCGGAAGAGATGTGTTGTGGTTTCCTCACTTAAGAGCATCTCTTTAGAATCACCTCTTGTATGGCTCCTGAAAAGGAGCACAACATCGAAAAAGCGAGGACACCTTTGGATAAACAACAACTTCATACACTTGCGCTTCAAGCGAGTGGTGAATACCTGATGAGTCATATCGCGGGTGTAATGGAGATGGTTCAGGATCAACGTGAAGAGCACAATGAGCCGCGACTAGATGAAGCAATGCTCATTGCCATAGAAGCACAGGCTAAAGTTATTGCAGAGCAACTCACGCAACAAGCAAAAGACGACTCCTAAGAGCACAAATTTGAAGAAGGAAGAGCGGTGATCCTCTTTCCTCTATCTTAAATAGTTGTACTACCTGCTCCAATGCGTAATCTCTCCGAAAACACCTGCGAGCACTAGAAAGGGGTATGTATGAAAACCTTTAGGACCCTGTTTCTCGAAATTTGTTTGCAACTGAAGTGGCTCGCTAATACCCATCACACCACACTCATGCAGCATACGATGATTCAGCAAAAAATAGGCCGACTGTGTTACCAGGCAGAAAAAGACTTGCATGTGTCAGATGTGTCTTTGCTGAAGGATCTGCTCAATGTGCAAGAAGATGAGTGGAGCATCTATAAGCAGATGTATCGAGATGGCTTATTCATGAGAATTGGCGAAAACATGCAGCCTGTTTGAGCAGGTAACTCTCGCACACTGTTGCTGACAAAATAGTGAGGAGGAAATACTGATGTCATTACCCATAATTTTGTTACTCTTCTGCTTGCTAGCTCTTGGTCTCTTTTGTTACAGAAATGTCCAGAGTTACTTAAGGAGACGAGCAAGCGAGAAGAGGCGCACTATGTTTCGTGACAGAGTCTAGCAAGATCTCCTCACATGGATAATGTGGTTACCTTTCATGGTGCCTGGTAGTAGAAAGCGAGCTGCTTCTTGTCGAAATCTATTCCAAATACCTCTCTGGAAGAGAGCCAGCCAAGCGATTTTCTCGTACATATCTCGTATGAATGTATCCTGCAAGAGCGTGCGAGGGAGTTCGACTCCTACATCTACGAAATTGCCTGTAGTATTGTGTATCCCGCGACGATGGGACACCTTTCGCTGCGAATTACAGGCGCGAATTCCTATCGGCGAAGCAATATCAAAGAGGTTCCGGTTACATATCACGAACGCGGAGCCACGACCTATGTTGAGCTCTTTGAAGATGAGCAGCTAGAAGTGAGGATTATTACCTTGGATGGAATTTACAGTAAGGCCATTTATGTTGCGCGCAAACAAGAACTGTGCGAGCAATATGCAAGGCAACTCACCTCTAACCTTCAGAAGATGAAGTGCTCGTAATTTTCTTGACTTGCACCTCCTAAGCAAATGGGCGAACGTCGTCATTCATTACATGGCGACGTGTCTTCTTGTACTCTCTCACAGGGAATTTTTGGTTTTCATCAAATAGAAAAGTAGGACAACCGCTAGACAGGTCAACCGTGCGGATTTTCAGAGTTTTTTGAGGATTGGCAATCCATTTAGCTGTCAGTAATGGACCTTATAGAACGTGGAAAAGGGCTTGAAACGGCTTAGGAAGCGGATTGAAAGTTTTTGTTAGACTGTACAAATTGTGTTATAGTATGTAGCGGAGAAGAGCACCTTGAGGGGTATTGACTGAAGCGAAACGAGCTTTTACTATCTCTCTCTACTCTTTCTAATATAGACGACAGATATTAAGAAAAAGCCATTGGGATTACGTGTTTTGTGCTAGTCCCACTGGGATGATCAATCCATGGTGTCCTCTGACATGTCCCAACCTATGCTGCCACCTGGTGCTACACATTGTTACACAGCCTCTCAAGCGAGCGCGGCCTCTGTTACACGTGGTTTTATTCAGGTTCCTGTAAGGTGGTTTTTAGGGACTGCAAGCTACCTGTTAGGGTGGCTCGCTACACTTGGACAATAAAATGGAGAGAGTGTCGACGAAAAGAGACATTATCGTTCATCGTCAAACTACGTGTTAGGAGATTTAGACGTGAGGATGCCTTTATTTCGTAGGCCAAAGCGTTGGGCGAGCCTTGTTGCCGGTCTCGCTTTGACCTCGATACTGTTGACCGCTTGTGGTGAAAACTCGCCCTCGATCCTTGATCCGGCGGGCCCGATTGCCAGAAGCGAGAGCAATGTTTTCTGGATTATTCTCATAATTGCCGCGGTTGTATTTGTAGGTGTAGAAGGTGTCTTGATCTACTCTACAATTCGCTTCCGCGAGCGCCCTGATTCGCCCACCCCGCCACAGATCCACGGTAATACTACCGTCGAATTGATCTGGACTATTATTCCAGCGGTTGTCTTGCTGGCGGTGTTGAGTGTTACCATCAAGGGTATTTTCGACGTCGCCACGCCACCAGCCAATAGTAACAAAACAATTGAGGTGACGGCGTATGGACACCAGTGGTGGTGGGAATTCTACTATCCAGAGTATAAGATGACCACCGCGGATACATTGGTGATTCCGCCCCATACCAATGTGCATGTGAAGCTGTACTCAAACAACGTTATCCACAGCTTCTGGGTGCCAGCGCTGACTGGTAAGACCGACGTCATCCCCGGCCACGATAACGAGAAGTGGTTTAGCGCGGATACGGCGGATAAGACCTATGTGGGTATCTGCGCCGAGTACTGCGGAACGCAACACGCGAACATGCGCTTTGATGTTAAAGTCACGCATGACAACAACGACTTCCTCTCATGGGCACAGTTGCAGCAGCAGGCGGCCGCCGTTCCTGCTCCTGGTAGCCTGGAGGCGAAAGGCCAGGAGGTCTTTAAGAACCAGTGCACCACCTGCCATGGTATCGTTGGTGTCAGTCAGAGCACGCCCTATCTACAGGATCCCAATCCCGTTGGGCGCTGCGATGATCCACAGAACGCGAACGGTTGTCTGATTGGTCCAAACTTGACGCACTTCGGTAGCCGTCACCTGATCGCTGGCGGTGTGCTGGACTATAACCAGCAGGATTGTAATCCTGGCGGTGATCTCAGCAACTGTAACCTGGCGAAGTGGATCTCTGATCCCCAGAAAGTCAAACCTGGCAACGATATGTCGGTGAACGTCGACAAGTCGGATCTGCCAGCGCTGGTGGCTTATCTGGAAAGCCTCAAGTAGCATAACTTGCCCGTCTAGCTCACTTGTGGGGCTAGACTCGTTGGAGGGAATTATTCATGGCTACTAGCACTATCAATGATAGGGCTACAACAGTAGTTCGTGAGCGATCATTCAGTGAATCTTACCTGGGTGAGTGGCTCACGACGACCGATCATAAAAAGATCGGCATCATGTACATGGTTACTGCCTTCTTCTTCTTCCTGGTGGGCGGTCTAGAGGCTCTCTTGATCCGTACACAGCTGGCAGTACCCAATGGCAAAGTCATCAGTCCTGAGACCTATAACCAGATCTTTACCATGCACGGTACCACGATGATCTTCTTGTTCGTGATGCCGATGATGGCGGGCTTTGGTAACTATGTTGTGCCGCTGATGATGGGTGCGCGCGACATGGCCTTCCCGCGTATGAACGCCTTTGGCTTCTGGATTCTGCTCTTTGGTGGCATTTTCCTACAGTCGAGCTACCTGTTCAACGCCGCGCCTAATGGCGGTTGGTTCATGTACGCTCCCCTGAGCCTGACCAAGGATGCTTGCGGTATTCACGCGTACAACTGTACACCTGGCATGAATGCCGATTTCTGGATTCTGGGTACCACGCTGCTGGGCGTATCCTCGATCAGCGGTTCATTGAACTTCGTGGTAACTATCCTGAAGATGCGCGCGCCTGGTATGAGCATCAACCGCATCCCGCTCTTTTCGTGGATGATCCTGGTCATGTCCTTCCTGCTGCTGTTTGCTCTGCCTAGCCTGACGACCGCCAGCGTCTTCCTGCTGCTGGACCGCCACCTGGGCACGCACTTCTATCAGTATGCATATGGCGGTGACCCGCTACTCTGGCAGCACTTGTTCTGGTCGTTTGGCCATCCCGAGGTATACATCCTGATCCTGCCGGCCTTTGGTATCACCTCTGAAATCTTGCCCGTCTTCTCGCGCAAGCCGATCTTTGGTTATACCTTTATCGCCTGGTCGGGTGTGGCTATCGGCTTCCTGAGCTTTACCGTGTGGGCACACCACATGTTTGCCGTTGGTCTGCCACCTGTCGCGCAGGCGTTCTTCGCCTCCAGCACAGCCCTGATCGCTCTGCCAACCGCGGTAAAGATTTTCAACTGGCTGGGTACGATCTACAAAGGTAAGTTGAGCCTGAAGGCACCAATGATCTTCTCGCTTGGCTTCATTGGTATGTTCCTGATTGGTGGCTTGAACGGTGCCGCCCTGGCCGTCGTGCCTTTCGACTACCAGATCACCGACACCTACTTCGTTGTCTCGCACATCCACTACGTGCTCTTCGGCGGTAGCGCCATGGCTATCTTCGCGGGTATCTATTACTGGTTCCCCAAGATGACCGGCAAGATGATGAGCGAGAAATTGGCGCAGGTTCATTTCTGGCTGCTGCTGATAGGCATGAACCTGGCGTTTTTCCCCATGCACCTGTTGGGCCTGCTGGGCATGCCCCGCCGCGTCTACACCTACCCGGGCAACCTGGGTTGGAATGAGCTGAACCTTATGGCGACGATTGGCGCCTTCATGGTTGGCCTTGGTGTCATGGTCTTCGTCTTCAATTTCTTCAAGAGCTTGAAGGATGGCAAAGAGTCTGGTAGCGATCCATGGGATGCCTTCACCCTGGAGTGGGATACAACCTCTCCTCCGAAGAAGTACAACTTCCTCACCATCCCCGTGGTCCGCAGCCGCCGTCCATTCTATGACAAGAAGAATCCTGAGATTGCTGACTGGAAGTCGGCTATTCACTAGAGGTACAGTAGCACCATGACCAAAGCCAAACAATTGGACAAGAAGCGCGAGAAGTCCGCGCAGCCAGAGACACAATCTGCACAGGTTGTGGCAGCACCAGCGGAACAGGAGCAGGAGGAGGTTACGCCTCCTCAGGCTGCTGAACAGCCAGCGAAGGGCGCAGTCAAGAAGCGCAAGAAGGTCGTGCCAAAGGAAGAGGATTTGATGCCTCGTTCTAGCATCTGGCCGCTTGTGACCACGGTCGCGATCTCTCTCATTCTGGTTGGTTTCGTCTTTCAGCCGATTGTCTGTGGTCTCGGCGTGGTGCTGCTCATCGGTTGTATCATAGGATGGATCTACGAGCGTAGATAACGAGAACATGGTTAGGGAGTTCATAATATGAGCGTTGTTCACGGCGAGCAGGTCAGGTCGCTAGAGGAGCATGTTGAAGTAGGACGCAGCATGAACTGGTGGGGTATGATCCTCTTCATTTCCTCTGAGGCGCTGATCTTCGCGAACCTGATCGCCGCGTACCTCTACCTGGAAGTGCGTGGTTTACAGATTAAAAACGGTCTCTGGCTCTTGCCCTCGGGCGAGCACCTGGACTGGAAGTTCCCTTTGATTAACACTGCCTTCTTGTTGGCAAGTAGCTTCCCAGCAATTATTGCACGCAAGGGCATCGTCAAAGGTAATAAGACACAGTTGATTGCGGGTCTGGCGGGTGCGATTATCCTCGGACTTGTCTTTCTGGGTGGTCAGGTGTATGAATACTTTAATCTCTACACTGCCGATCACTTTACGATGCAGACTAAGGCCTTTGGCTCGGCCTTCTTCACGTTGACCGGCTTCCACGGTCTGCATGTCACCATTGGTATCATCTTCCTGACGATCTGTCTGATTCGTGCCATTCGCGGCGACTTTACCGCCAAGAAGCACTTCGCGGTCGAGGCCGCCGAGATGTACTGGCACTTCGTCGACATCGTCTGGATCATCGTCTTCAGCACAGTTTATCTGCTGCCCCTGCTGATGATCAAAGGCTAATCTCAATCGAGAAGTCCTTCCCTTCGGAGAGACAGAAACACGCCTGGTATCCCGCTACGGATACCAGGCGTGTTTCTGTCTCTCCGAAGGGAAGGACTTCTCGCCACTACGTGGCTCGCAGGAGTAAGAGGATGTGGGATGGAAATGCCGCAGGCATTTCCATCCCACATCCTCTTACTCCTGCGAAGCGCCGCAGGCGCAGAGAGCACCTGGTGAGGTGTACATTCACCAGTAATCACCACTACTCTGTCAACGTTGATTGGAAAGGTGGGGAGTGCAGAGGGGCGTCAGCCCCTCTGCATCTCTGTCCCTTGCCGCCGCAGGCGGCATACAACCTTTCAGATGAAGATTGACAAAGCACTACACTGATGTTGCAGGCGGAATATGCTACAATTGGTGGAGAGTAAAAAGAGAGTCGTGAGAGGAACAACCTTTGTAGGTTATTGCGTCGCTTACAGGCCCGCGTTATGCTTGTAAGAGTGGAGAGAGAAATTACTCTACGGGATAAGAGGAGGGGTTCCTCTTCTGCCTCCTCCCGCAGAGGCTATTAAGCGAGCGAGCAATTGTAGAGCGAGAAAGATTGGTAGTTGGAAGGACGATAGGCGAATGAAAGAGGCTATGCGTCGAGCCAATACTTCACAGCCGCTGGAGAAAGAGGGTTCGCGCACGCGGAGTATGCGAGTGAAGCATTGTTCAATCTGTACCCAGCGTATCTGGTTTGAACCCTTGACGGTGCTTGAACCGGAGGATGCGCCTGAGCCTCGTCGCTCCTGGACCCTGTGTAAACATTGTTATAACGCTCTGGTGACTGAGTTAAAGCGCTCCAAGGTGCACTCACCACTACGTGTACGTGTCGCTGTTGGCCTGGTTGCCGCTGAGCGCTGGCCACTGGCCTATCCCACGCGCCTGCATATGTATGTCAATGACCGGCGCTGGATTGCCATTCTAGGCTTTGGCTTCTTCATTTTTATGATTGTACACCTGGTCTTCCTGGTCTTGATCGCGGGCATCATTAAATAGAGCACCTCTCCCCATCGATGCTAACCCAGGCGCGTGTTTCTTCACCCCTGCCTTCTTCGACGGAAACCAACCCCCATTCGGGGACAAGCGCGCTCAGGTTTCCGAAAGGTCGTATCTGGTTAAGAGGCGAAAAATAGCTCCTACGCCTCAACCAGATACAATGCCTCATGCTTCAAAGCCCTGATTCAAAGTCCTACTCTCCTGGCAAGATCGAATTTTTTTGCTACAATATGAGCAATTACTAAAGTTCAGAGATGGCTACTTCTGATTCGAAACCCCTGAGCGCGCTTGTCCCCAAATGGGGGAAGCGCTAGTCACGCCAGTGACGTTGGGTTTCGGAATAAGATTTTAGTAGAGACAGACGGGAAAAGGAAGCTTTGACCTGATCCCCCGATGGGAGAAGCGCATTTATGACCCACGATGGTTGGTGGACAGAAGACGAGAAAGCCACGGTGACACATAGCCCAATATCGATGGAAAATCTTAACCATAACCTTGATATTGTGCCCGCCGCCTTTACCAAGGAGTATCATATCCTCTCCGAGGTGTGCTCAAGCATGAGCAGCGGCTTTATGTTGCTTAATCAGCAGCGTGTCATCTATACAAATCAGAGCGCACTCCGCCTGCTACAAATCAGGAAGCATGATTTGATCTCACCCGATGACTTCAATGTGCGCGAGCATCTGTTGTCGATTTCGGCTGATCGCAGGCTGGCACATACCGAACTGGATCGCGTCTGGAGTTATCCAGAGCAGGAATATGCCGCCGACGTCGCCCTGGCGGACGCGGCTGTGCGCTGGCTGCGTATTCGTACCTTCCCTGTCCATGATCGGCGTGGCTCTCTTCTGGGCCGTGGTCTGCTCTTCGATGATGTGACCCTGGAGCGTTCGGCGCTTGAGGCGCAGGGGGAGACCCTGGCCCGCGCCGCGCATGAACTTAAGACCCCCCTGGCCGTGATCAAAGGCTGTGCGACCACCCTGTTGGGTAGCTCGGCGCGCTGGGACCCGGCGATGCAGCGCGAGATGCTGCAAATGATCGATACCCAGTCGGATCGTCTCTACGATGTACTTAACACCCTGCTCGATGTCTGGCGCCTGGACGCTGGTATGCAACCGTTACGACTTACCCAGGTGCAGATGCCAGAATTGCTCTCGCAACTGGTGACGCGCTGGCAGAAGCAGGCTCCCTATCATCGCTTTGTGTTGAGTCTTCCTCCCGATCTGCCACCGGTGATGTGTGACGCTGTGCGCATAGAGCAAACGCTCAACCATCTCCTTGATAATGCACTGAATTACTCCGCTCCCAACTCGGTCGTGAGTGTTCGCCTGGAGACCAATGAGGTTGAGATGCGGATTGGCGTGATCGATGAAGGCATAGGAATTGCTCCCGAGCACCTGGAGCGCATTTTTGATCGCTTCTATCGCGGATCGCAAGGCGATGAGCAATCTGGCGGTAGTGGGCTGGGCCTGGCCGCGGCACGTTCAACCGTTGAAGCCCATGGTGGTCGTATCTGGGCTGATTCAATGGGCGAGGGCCAGGGAGCCAGCTTCTACTTTACCCTGCCCCTGGCGCCACGTATCGAGACCGCAGCGGTGCCCCAACGTACACGCATAAGCGAGGTTGCGGAGCCAGTCACAGGTCCACTTGGGGCCGTGCGGCCAGCGCTCCTGCGCCAGGATCGTCGCGTTTCTGTGTTGCTGGCTGAGGGCGATGCGCGTATGGCACGTTACCTGCGCGCGAACCTGGAGGAGCAGCAGTATCGCGTGCATACCGTTAACCATGGCGTGCAATTCCTGCGCCAGATCGACCTGGAGGAGCCAGATATGGTCCTGCTGGCGACGCGCCTGGCGGATATGAGTGGCATCGAGCTGCTCCAGCGCCTGCGCGAGTTCTCCCAGGTACCCGTCATTATGCTGAGCGATGAGTGCGACGAGGACGAGCGCGTCCAACTGCTCGACCTGGGGGGCGATGACCTGGTACTCAAGCCCTTCGGCATGAAGGAGCTTATGGCGCGCGTGCGGGCCGTGCTACGACGACGTTCCGCTGTACGCGAAGAGCCAACCCAGCAGGCTGTGTTCCGCACAGGCGAGCTGGTCATTGATCACGCGCAACACCTGGTAACCGTCGAGGGTAAGACTATACAATTGAGCCGCACCGAGTATAAGTTGCTGAGCGTGTTGGCCCAAAATGCAGGCATGGTTGTCACCCACGAATTGCTCCTGGAGAAGGTGTGGGGGCCAGAGTATAATCGTGACATCGATTTTATCTGGGTCTATATCAGCCGCCTGCGCCGCAAGGTCGAGAGCGATTCACGTCGCCCGAAGTATATAGTGACCGTCCCCGATGTTGGCTATAAACTTATGAAATTGTAATCCAAAAGAGAAGAAAGAGGCCAGTCCTGATCAGCTCGGGACTGGCCTCTTTCTTCTCTTTTGGATTACAGCTCTATACCTGTTTTGACGTATTCAGGTTACTGTAAGGTGAATACCCTAGGTAGTTAAGGTATTGTAATGTGGACTGGGTATGCTCTCTATAAGAAGCAATGTTATTTTGCAATGGGTCTTCGCGCAAGGTCTTGCAATTTGGAGGAGCATACATGTACGCATCGTCGGGAGAGCAACCGCACGTTCTCCTCATTGAGAGCGATCTTTGCTTACGCCGCCTGATTGCTATTGGTTTACAGAGCCAGGGCATACAGGTGAGCGAGATGACGCAGATATCCAGGGCGCTTCCTCTGCCAGAGAAACGCCAGCCCGATCTGATTGTGGTCGATGTCGATGGTGGAGTACACCGTAACTGGAACTTGCTGCGTACTGTCCAGGAACTGCCTGATCTGTGGCAAACTCCCACGATTGTGCTATCCTGGGAACAGGCAGAAAGCACTCCCTCTGCTCTGCTCGCGGCTCCCCTTGCTGAGCAGGAAACTCCCCAACCCATATATATGGCCAAGCCCTTTGACGCTCGTCTGCTCCACCAGGCTGTGGGGCGTATTCTGCATGAGCAAGAGGCGCGGAAAGCGGCCCAGGAGGCTCAGGCGGAAGAAATTTTACTGGCTGCCTACACTCGTCACTCTGCCCCCAGCCTGATGCCTATGCTCACCGCCGCTGGCCTGCTCCTGGTCGTCATTGGCTTGCTCTTGCTCCAGGTTGCCCTGAGTGCGGCTGGCTTTCTTATAGTAATAGTTGCTTTGCTCTACTGGACGCTGGGTGGTCAGAAGGCCAGCCCACAGATTGCTAGTGCTTAGCAGGTGAAGTAGCCTCTACAGAAATAGCTTTTTTTGCCGAACATAAGAAAGAGGGCATCAGCCAGATGCTCTCTTTCTGTTATGTAGAAGATGTTCAGGTCTTTGTAAGGTAGCTTTTAAGGCTTGCAAGTTGGCTATCAGGCTTAAGCACCATAATCTGTCTGTTATTATATCTTCGATACCAGGCAAGTACCTTCTTATACGAAAACCAACGCCGCTCTCGCGGCTAGTGCTCGGCACTCAGGTTTTCGATAGGAGCACTAAAAAAGTGAAAGCACATGGCAGCTGAAGAATTAGAACTACAACATAGAACAATGGCAGAAGTGGACGACGAGAAGGTCTTCGAGCAGCGTAGTAAGCGCCGCCACATTATTACCTTTAGTGTGGTGACCACGATTAGCGTGGCCCTGCTGGCCCTGCTGCTCACGCAATTATTGACGCCTGCCTCTGGGGCACAGAACGCGCCCTCCAGCACGTCTTCGACTGGCGAGATGCCCAGCCCTTT
The DNA here is from genome assembly GCF_016587415.1 of Ktedonobacter sp. SOSP1-85. Lineage (GTDB taxonomy): Bacteria > Chloroflexota > Ktedonobacteria > Ktedonobacterales > Ktedonobacteraceae > Ktedonobacter. The sequence continues at coordinate 3,784,630 of NZ_BNJI01000001.1, forward strand.
AATTGGAAAGGATGCCCCTAACTTCAAGCTTCCCTCGCTTAGCGATGGTAAAGAAGTGCAGCTCTCTGACTTTAAGGGCAAGCCTGTGATTCTCAATTTCTGGGCCTCGTGGTGCGAGCCGTGTCAGGCTGAGGCACCCCAGTTGAGCAAGACCTGGCAGCAGTTGCAGAGTAAAAATGTGGTCATGCTTGGCGTGGACTCTAATGAGCCATCTAGCGACGCGCATAACTTTTTGCAGAAGTATACTCTGGGCTATACCAATGTGCAGGATACGCTGAATGGCGATACAGGGGTCAGTTATGGCATTCGTGGCTATCCCGAGACCTTCTTTATCGACGCGAGTGGCAAGATCGTAGGGCGCTATGGGCCCCTGGACCAGAAGGGTTTGCAGCTCGAATTGAAGAAATTAGGTGTCGCCTAATTTCTTTAGTGAGAGCTGGGGTAACGCGGAAATGATCTTACATCTAATCATGCGCGCCGCGCATACAATCGCGGGTGCGGCCTGGGTTGGTGGCAGTATTATGTATCTGCTCGTGGTCATTCCCGCATTGCGCGCCGGTGGACCCTCTCCAGTGATTTCGGGCCAGGTCGCGGCCCTCTTCAAGCGGATGGTCAATATCTGCATGGGGGTCATGGTGCTGAGCGGCGTCTACCTGACGGTGGATCGCCTGACGCAGACCACCCTGGGCTGGCCATATCTCGCGACCCTGATCACCAAGATTGTGCTCGTGCTTGCAATGCTGTTTGTGGCTATTTACCTGGGACAAAGCAATATTCGCCGGCTGGCAAAAAGGACTTCGCGCCTCTCAAAGGTCGCGCCTCAAGTTATGCTAGCCCTGGGCATACTGGTATTTATTCTGGGGGCGCTGCTCAACATCCTGTTTGAAGCGGCCATCGCCCCTCATTAAATGGTGGTTTCACCAAGTTGGTACGCGAAACAACGTGTAGGGTCCATGCTTGCATGGACTTAGACGCAACCCTCCTGAAATGTCAGAGACTTGCGGACATGTCGCGGGGCGAGCGGGAGTCCGTGCAAACATGGACCCTACAGATTTTGTGAATCAACCACCAAAGGAGGACGGAACGTGCCGCCTGCAATGACGATAGAGCAGCAAGAAGCAAAGATTACTCCAGAACAGCGCCGCAAAAAGCGTTTTCCACTGAGCTTTTTACTGGTGGGACTGGCTATTCTGGGAGCAGTTGTGTACCTGGTCTACGCCAATACACAGACCAGCGCCGCCTATTATATGACGGTCTCGGAACTGAAATCCTGTACGAATTGTGCCTCACAGACCATACGTATCGCGGGCAATGTCCAGGCTGGCACAATCGTCAAGGATGATGTGCAAAACCATATCCAGTTCTCAATTGTAGACGGCAAGCAAACCTTGCGCGTCAACTACAGCGGAGTGGTGCCTGATATTTTTAAGCCAGGTGTACAGGTAGTGGTCGAGGGACGCTACACGGGCCAGGGACCCTTCGAGGCGCAGACCCTGCTGGCGAAGTGCCCCTCCAAGTTCCAGAACGCGACCCCTCCAGCCAGAAAGTAGGCCAGAAAGTAGGAATAGAGTAGAGTGTACTTTTCTGATATTGGTATTATTGCGCTAATGCTGGCGCTCGGCTTCGCCGTTTTCGCTATTGTCATAGCGGTGGTGGGAGCAGTACGAGAGCAGCCACAGGCAATCATAAGCGCCAAGAGGGCTGTCCTGGCGGTATCCGCCTTCCTCGTGCTGGCCTCGGCGATGCTGGTGGCATCGTTTTTGACGCATGACTTTGGGGTAAAATATGTCGCCGAACAGTCAAGCCGCAGCATGCCCTGGTATTTTACCTCAGCCGCCTTCTATGGCGGGCAGGAAGGTTCACTGCTCTACTGGGCACTAATGCTGGGCGTCTTCTCCGCGATCTTTGTCTTTACCTCGCGTCGCGCTCCCGCTAAGCTGGTACCCTATGTGCTGGCGACCTTGATGGTGGTTGAGGGCTTCTTTGTACTGGTGCTCGTCACTGTTTCTAATCCTTTTGTGCGTCTGCCCTATCCTCCACAGGATGGCACGGGCCTGAATCCGCTGCTGATGGACCCTGGGATGCTGGTGCATCCACCAATGTTGCTGATGGGGTATATGAGCTTCTCGGTGCCCTTCGCCTTCGCGGTGGCAGCACTGCTTTCGGGCGAGGTAAATAGTGATTGGCTGCGCTCCATGCGTCGCTGGATGCTGGCCTCCTGGAGCATTCAGACGGCGGGTCTGCTCCTGGGGAGCTGGTGGGCCTACCATGTGCTGGGCTGGGGTGGCTACTGGGGCTGGGACCCGGTGGAGAACGCCGCGCTTCTGCCCTGGTTGACCTCGACAGCCTTTTTGCATTCGACAATGGTGCAGGAGCGCCGTGGCATGCTCAAAGTCTGGAATATGTTCCTGGTTATTGCCTCGTTCGCGCTCTCGATCTTTGGCACCTTTGAGGTACGAAGCGGCATTATTAGCTCGGTGCACTCGTTTGCCTATTCTGACATCGGTGTGTATTTCTTTGCCTTTCTGGCCGTCATTATCATCTTTTCGACCGCGCTCTTCTTCTTCCGCTTACCAAAACTCAAGCCGGACCAAGAGTTCGACTCGGTGGTCTCGCGCGAAGGTGTCTTCCTGCTGAATAACCTGATGTTGCTGGGTATCACCTTCGCCACTCTGTGGGGCACCCTCTTCCCCCTGATCTCGGCGACTATTCGCAAGCAGACGATGACAGTAGGTGCGCCTTTCTATAATTCCGTGAATGGTCCGCTCTTCGCCGTGCTCATTCTGGCGATGGGGGTTGGGCCACTGCTGGCGTGGCGCCGTACCTCTCCTAATGCTCTCTGGCGTAACCTGAGTGTGCCTACGATACTGGCGGCGGCCTGCGCACTGGTACTGCCGCTCCTGGGTATCACGGATGTCCTGGCTAACATTGGCTTCTCGATCTGCGCCTTTACCGCCATGGCGATCTTGTATGAACTCTGGCGTGGCGCTCGTGTGCGGCACGCGCATGGCGAGCCCTACTGGCAGGCCGTCTACATGCTCTTTAAGCGCTATCGCCAGCGCTATGGTGGCTATGTGGTCCACCTGGGTCTGGTCTTGCTGGCGGCGGGCGTCATTGGCTCTCACTTCTTCCAGGTGCAGAAGGATGTCACGCTTAAGAGCGGGCAGGAGACCACAATTGGTGGCTACCTGTTTGTCTACAAGGGCAACTTGCAGAGCTATGGCGATGATCAGCAGAGTGTCGCGGCACTGATGCAGGTCTGGCGTAATGGGACGCTGGTGGACTCTATTCAGCCCGGGCGTACAATGTATAAGAACTTCGATAATCAGCCAGCCAGCCAGATTGCAATTACGACTCTGGGGGTGACCGACCTCTATGTCTTCCTGGGTGATTGGAGTGGTCCCTCGCAGGCCACCATTCGTATCTTTATCAATCCCCTGGTGCCCCTGGTCTGGTATGGGGGCGTCATTATGCTGCTAGGTGGTCTGCTCTGCTGGTGGCCGGATGGGCGCAAGCGAGCTGTATATGGTCGCCAGGGTGTAAAAAATAGACGTGTCGCGATCACGACGCCTGAAGAGGCAAGCAAGGTGGCTGTAGACAAGGGAGCCAGCGTATGAGACCTGGGAGACCTGTAAGAAAGCGCAGCATGCTCTACCTCTGCCTGGGCCTGGTCGCCTTTATGCTCGCCGCCTGGTCGTTCTTGTATATTAACGCGGAGCGCAATAAGACGCTGGACCAGCGTGTGCGGGAGGTCGCCAGCCAGATCAAGTGTCCTGTCTGCCAGGGCGAGCCGGTGTCGGATGCCCCTGCGGATATGGCGCGTCAGATGCGCGCAAAAATTCGCCAGCAGTTGCAAGAGGGCAAATCTGAGCAAGAGGTGTTTGATTACTTTCGCGAGCACTATGGGGATGATATCCTCCTGACGCCCCAGTCCCAGGGCTTCTCCCTGCTCGCCTGGCTAGTGCCTGTGTTATTGCTGCTTGGGGGATGTGTCCTGGTTTTTCTGACCCTACGCGATTGGCGCAGGCAGGCGCAAACACGGGGAGTGGCGCTCGCGCAACTCGAGGCCCACTCGTTAGAGATCGTAGATGCACAAGAGCTGGAGACGTACCAGGCTTTACTCGAACAAGAGCTAGCCGAGGAAGACATCCTCTTTCGCCCCTCGCAGAAAGAGCAAACAGATGAAGCACAAGCGGCACAGGAAAAACACCAGAAGAAGGAGGAGCACTAATGGCTATTGTAATCGCATTGATCCTGGGGTTACTGGCTCTGGCTTTTGTGCTCTACCCCCTCTTGCGCCGCTCAGAGGCAAAGAGTAGCGCCGATCAGGTTGCCCCTGCGCAGGTTGAACTGAGAGAGCAGGCGCGCGCCGTTACCACCGAGGGCCAGGAAACCGCGGCCAAGGTGGCTCTTCAGGAAGTTGAACTCGATTACCAGCTTGGGAATATCGACGAGCCAGATTATCGCAGCATGCGCGAGCGTTACATGCGGCGCGCCCTTGTGGCCTTGAAGGCGCGCTATGACCAGGAGCAGGCCCTGGATGAGATGATTGAGGAACAGTTGCGCAGTATGCGAGAGCAAAACGAGGAAGACAAAGACGATGCGAAGCAGTTATAAGCATTTGAGCAAGAAGGAGACACGCAAAATTCTCGTGCCATCATATGTAGGACGCGCTGCTAAAGCACGCGCCTACATATCAATGTACCGTATCTCCCGATATGTAGGCGCGTGCTTTAGCAGCGCCGCCCTTGCCTGCCTGCTGGCGCTGCTCATGCTGGGAATTCTGGCCTGGTCTCCTGCTCGGGCGCATACACGAACAGCCGGGATAGCGCATGGCGGCACGGGTCATATCTATGGACGACTGCTGGATGGTTCGAAGAATAATAGCCCCCTGGCGGGGCAGACTGTCACCTTGCAGGTGGCGCAGGGCAATAACTCGAAGGATGCACAGACAACCATTACCGATGCGGGCGGAAATTATAGTTTTTCTAGCCTCTCGAATGACAAGACTCTGACCTACGCAGTGTATATCCGTTATCAGAATGCGAACTACTCTTCGGACTCGCTCTCCCTGGTCAACCAGCCGGAACAGAAGGTAGATCTGACGGTCTATGACGCGACCACGGATAGCTCAAAAATGGCCGTTATCGAATCGACCCTGCTGGTGAAGCAGGTGGATAGTCAGCGACATGTCTTGAACGTCTCAGCGATCTTTGCCTTTAAGAACCTGGATGGGCGAGCCTTTGTGGGCTCACTGGACGCCACCCAGGGCCGACCCAAGGCGCTCTTCTTCCCGCTACCAGCCGGTGCGCGTGCCATCTCGCTCCAGAAGGGGCTGATTGGCTATCGCGCTATTCAGGCTGGCAATGGCTTCGCGACGGACGCCATGGTGCCTCCAGGCGATAGCGAGTTCTCCTATGGCTTCGAGGTCCCCTACACTGGTACGAGCTTTAACTACGACTATAAGGCCATCTATCCCACGCTCGGTGTGTCCCTGCTGGTGCCGACGCAATACCATGTCTCCAGCCCGGATATAACGCCCAAGGGCGTGGTCAATAATGCCGACCGCCCTTATAACCTCTACACCGCGGCCAACCTGCCACCAGAGCGCCAGGTCGTCATGAAGATCGAGGGACTTCCCCAGGCGCCGGAGAGCGTGACTGGTACCGGCACAGGGACATCTTCAGGCTTAAATTCAATCTGGGTAATCGTTTTGATTATCGTCCTGGTGGGCCTGGTGATTCTGCTTTGGAATATAGTGCGTATTGTGCGCGTAAAAATGGGCCTGGAACCAGAGGAAGGGAAGCGAGACAAGGCTAGAGGCCGAGGAAGCAAACATACTACGGCTGAAAAGAAAGCTACCAGTAGGGCGCAGCATGAAGACGAAGGGGAGCATAGTAGTTCCCAGGAGAAGCGACGCAAAGCCTTAATGAGAGAGCTATTAGAACTGGACAAAGAGTACGAGGCTGGTAAGATCAGTAAGAGCACCTACCAGGAGAAGCGCAATAAGACCAAGGCGTTGCTGCGTACGATCATGCGAGAGCAGGAGGCGATGCGCCGATGAACTCCGCCATAGTCGCGGTCGAGGTCGAGGGGTTGAAGAAGAGCTATGGACTCAAGCCGATTTTGCGTGGCATCAACCTGCGCGTCCAGGCGGGGGAACGCCTGGCGCTGCTGGGTGCCAATGGTGCGGGCAAGACCACACTTATGCGTGTTCTGGCCTGCCTGGCGAAGCCAGGTGCGGGCACGGTACGGCTCTGTGGCTGGAACGCTGAAAGCGATGCTCAGGAGGTACGGCACTTAGTGGGCCTGGTTGCGCACCAGCCCTACCTCTATGAAGACCTGACCGCTCAGGAGAACCTGGAGTTCTTCGCGCGTATGTACAGTGTCTCCCAGGGGAGGGCACGGGCGCAGGTGTTGTTGGAACGGGTGGGCCTGGCGAAGCGAGCGAGCGAGCGGGTACGAACCTTCTCACGCGGCCAGTTGCAGCGCCTGGCCTGGGCACGCGCCCTGCTACATCAACCAGATATTCTCCTGCTGGACGAGCCTGATACCGGCCTGGATCAGCAGGGGCATGCCTTGATCGACGAACTCATGGCTGAGCATAGCGCGCGTGGTGGCAGCACCGTGTTTATCACGCACCAGCTTGAACGCGCGCTAGCGCTCAGCGATCAGCTTGCCTTCCTGGTCAATGGGCGTATTGTACGCAATTGTGCTAGCAGTGAGTTGAGCGTAGAAGCCTTGCAGCAGGTGTATCGGGAAGTGGTGCGCTAGTTATGCTGAGCGAAATCAAAGCCTTCTGGCTACAAGTTAGTGCTATTCTCTGGAAAGATATTCGCAGCGAGCTGCGCAGCAAACAGACGTGGCTCAGTATGGGACTCTTTGCCCTGTTGGTCCTGGTCATCTTTAACTTTACTTTTGACCTGCGGGTCGAGAACAAAGCGGCGGTAGCCCCAGGTGTGCTCTGGGTCTCCTTTATTTTCGCCAGTCTTCTTGGACTGGAGCGCACGATGAGTTCGGAGCGTGAGCAAGGTTCCCTGGATCGCCTGCTACTCTGCCCGGTTGATCGGAAGGCGATCTACCTTGCCAAATTCCTGGGAAATTTGCTATTTATCGGTGTAGTAGAAATTGTGGCTCTCCCCATCTACCTGGCTCTGTTTAACTTACACTTAGCCGGTGGAGGGCCGATAGTACTAATAGTGATCGTTTTGCTTGGTACAATTGGCATTGCCAGTGTGGGGACGCTCTTCTCCGCCATTGCCTCCTCGGGACGAGGGCGCGAGATGCTGTTACCGATCCTGGTGTTTCCTTTGATTGTGCCAGTAGTAATAGGGGCCATTCGTTTAACCGAGAATCTACTGATGCCACAGGTAAACGAGCCGCCCTGGCTGGGCTTGATTATTGTGTTTGATGTGATCTTTCTGGGCGTGTCAATGCTCGCGTTCCAGTTTGTAATCGAGGAATAATACTATGGCTATTGCAAAGCGTGAGGCGGATGCGGCGCGTGCAAAGAAGATTGAGGAATTGCGTGGCCGAAAGCGCGGGCTAGCGGGCGTCGACTATATCATAGGCGGCCTATCGCTTATCGGGTTAGCTCTCTCCTCCTGGATGATCTTCTTCTATGCGCCTGAAGACGCGCTCCAACTGGACCCGCAGCGCATCTTCTACCTGCATGTGGCCTGTGCCTGGCTGGGGATGCTGGCCTTTATCCTGCTTGCCGTTGCCAGTGTCGTCTGCCTGGTGCGCAAGGACGAGCGCTGGGATTGGATCGCGCGCGCCAACGCTGAGGTCGGCACCATTTTTATCAGCATCGCGCTGATTACCGGCTCGGTCTGGGGGCGCCCCATCTGGGGGACCTGGTGGGTCTGGGATGCCAGGTTGACGGCGACGCTCATCCTCTGGTTTATGTATGTGGGCTACCTGATGTTGCGTAACTATATGGGGCGCACACTTGATAGCATGCGTGTAGGCGCGGTCATGGCGCTCGTAGGTGCCGTGGATGTGCCAATCATCTATCTCTCAGTCAACTGGTGGCGTGGTCAGCATCCAACGCAGCAGATTGGGAATACCGATGCGGGCCTGCCCCCTGAGGCGCTGGCGACGATGTTTGTTACCCTGATCGCGTTTACCTTCTTGTTTATCTTCCTGGTACGCCAGGTTTATCACCTACAGCGAGCGCAGAGTATTGCGCAACGCTTGCGAGCCATCGTCTCATAAAGGGAGAGGAGCGGATATGTCGGGATTTACCTATCTCGCGATTGCCTATATTGCCGCCATCGTGATTCTGTTTATCTATCTGACGGTCATTGCCCTGCGTATGCGCGGGGTTCAGGCCGAGCTGGCCGTTGTTGAAGAACTGGTTCGCGAGCAGCAAGAGCGCGAAGAAAAAGAGGCAGGAAACTAAAGATGAAGACAAAAGATCAGCCAAAGCGCAACATCGTTGAAGCCACGCCGCCCACACCCCCCGAGCGTTCTAAAGTGGGGCATATCATTAACATGGGCCTGGGAGATCTGATCGCCTTCTTCCTGATAGGCATAGTCGGTCTGAATAGTCATGGCGAGACCCTGGCTCCAGCCAACCTCTTGCGTGTGATCTGGCCTGTGGCGCTGTCATGGTATGTGATCTCACCCTTCTTCGGGACGTATCGCCGCGACCTGGCGACGCAGCCCAAACGTATGGCAGCGCGTACCGCCCTGGCCTGGCTGGTAGCGTGTGTGGGCGCGCTGGCGCTCCGCAGTATCTTCGAGACCCAGAAGCCACCCCCGGTTAGCTTCGCGCTTGTTACCTTCCTGACAAACCTGATAGCCCTCTACATCTGGCGCTTGCCAATGGCCAAACATAACCAGAACAAACTGCTACGTGTGCAAGAGCAGCAAGCCTAGAATCTTATAGGGCTTGTAAGTTCGCTCTCAAAGAGGAGGGGTGTGGCTGTAGATTACTGCGCAAACGCATAGAGATCTACAGCCACACCCCTCCTCTTTGAGTACCTCTGGTATCATAAAGCCTTTTAGCGCAGTTTTTGCTATAATGATCTGGCACTTACAAAAGTGTAGTTTAGATGATGAAAGGCAAATGCGTTTGGTGAATAAACAGCAAGAGAGCGAGCAGGCGCAGGTGCAGTCTGAGCCTGAATCTGCTGAAGCGCCAACAGTTCTCGCACCCGGTAGAAAAGGGAGGCGAGCCTGGCTCGTCGTGGTCGTGCTGGTATGTTGTGTTCTACTGGGTGGGATGTTAATTGGTATTGGTGCGACTGGCAGTTTTACACGCACAGCACCGCTAGCGGAGCGCAGTTATGCCGCTCCGCCAGGGCAACCTGCATCCCTCGATATAAGCCTGGATGCGGGCTCTATTCACATCCAACGCAGCAATGATGCCTCCATCCATCTCTCTGGTACCAGGCACTATGGCTTTCTAGGGAGAGTCGAAGATGTTCAGGTGCAAGTCTCTCAGGTGGGTAACACGCTGTACGTAAAGCAGACTGCTCAAGAGGGGCTTCTTCATCTCGGGTGGACGGGCCTGGACCTCAATGTAAGTGTGCCCCCCACGACCAACCTCAGGCTCTCAGTCGGTTCTGGCATAGTGGCGATTGCCGGAATGAGTAGCCAGGTAAACGTGTTTGCTTCTGTAGGGGCGGTCACGCTCGATGACTCAAACCTGGAAGATGGCTCATCTATCCATTCCAGCACCGGGACCGTTATCGTGCGCGATGTCGCGCTGCATGGACACGTAAGCTTGAGTAGCAGCGTGGGTACCGTTGCCTTTAGTGGCAAATTGGACGCTAATGGCTTCTATGCCTTCCACTCAAATAACGGTGCTGTGAGCGTAGCCTTGCCCGACGATACCTCTTTTATTGTGGATAAGTTGAGTACTACCAGTACCAGTATCTCAAACGAATTTCGGACCACACGTGTCGGCCACGGCCCATATGCGCATATTGTGCTCATGTCCCAGAACGGCCCTTTGCTTCTGCGCAAGATGGATGTGTAAGGGATGATGATTCCTGGTGGAAGTGAGATCATTATCATTGGTGGCGGGATTGTGGGCTGTGTAGCGGCATATGTGTTGCGCCGGGCAGGCCACGAGGTGTTGCTATTGGAGCGAGACGGGCTGGGGAGTGGCGCCTCTGGTGCCGCGGCTGGTCTGCTAGCTCCCTTTGGGCCGATCAATGGGGCAGGTGCGCAGGCCGATCTCTTGCTTCAGGGATTGGCGCGCCTTGAATCTCTTTTGCCTGAAGTCGAGGACGAAAGCGGCATCCAGACCCACTATGCGCGAACTGGAGCGCTACGTGTCGTCTTTCAGGAGAAGCGCATCGCCAGGCTGCGTAAACGTTGGGAGAATTGGCAGCCTCTGGGGTGGGAGATGTACTGGTTGACGGGTGAGGAGGCGCGCCAGCAAGAGCCATGCCTGCACCCGGATGTATGTGCGGGTATCTTCATTCCAGGTGAGGCTCAGCTCGATGCGCGTGCGACAGTCCAGGCCTTTGCCCAGGCGGCGCGACAGCGTGGGGCCAGGTTTGAGGATGGTCAGGAAGTGCGTGAGATCATCATGGACAGGCGTGAGCCTGAGCGTAATATGGAGCGCGTGTATGGGGTTCGGCTCGCGGATGGTCGCAAGCTTGCTTGCGACCATTTGATTGTCGCGACAGGTGCCTGGTCTCAGGCTCTTCTGGCGCCCCTTGCTGCTCTCCCAGTCACCCCTGTGCGTGGACAGATGTTGATCCTGGAAAATGCCATACGACCCCTGCACCACCTTATCTTCGGCTATGCAGCCTACGCCATACCGCACGCGGAAGGTGTACTGGTTGGAGCCACACGCGAAGAGGTTGGCTTTACGCCAGGGGTGACCGATGAGGGGCAAGCCTGGCTGAAAGCCCGGGCCTCCAGGCTTCTGCCCGACCAGGCGGGTCAGAGCGCGATACGTGCCTGGTCGGGCCTGCGCCCCATGACGCCTGATACGCGTCCCTTGATCGGACCCGTGCCTGGTTGGACAAATCTGCTGCTCGCGACGGGACATAATAGCGTTGGCTTTCTCTTAAGTGCGCTCACGGCGGAGGGACTTAGAGCTATGCTGGAGCCCGTGCACAGTGCGCGTGAGCAGGAGGTGCTCCGCCTGCTCCAGCCATGTCTCCCGCAGCGTTTTCTTACCCGATAAGCTAGAGTTTGGCCGCCTCGACGGCCTGTTTATGCTGCCTTGCCCGCTGGCTATAGCCAGTGGCACTACTACGAATCTGTACGCGTTCCTCGGCCTTGAGGGGGCGTATGACTCTGGCGGGGACGCCCAGGGCCAGGGAGCCGCCAGGAATGCTTTTATGTTCACTGACAAGGGCATTGGCGCCAATGATGGTCTCCGCGCCAATACTGGCATGCGAGAGGACCGTGGCGTGCATGCCTACCAGCACATGATCCTCAAGCGTCGCGCCATGCACGACCGCGTTATGCCCAATGGTGCAGTCCGCCCCAATGATGAGAGGGGCATCAGCGTCAACATGAAGCGTACAATTATCCTGAATATTGGTGCGTGGCCCAATCACGATGGGGGCGGTATCCCCACGAATGACGGTATTGTACCAGATACTGGCCCCCTCCTGGATCGTCACATCCCCAACGATAACAGCCCCTGGAGCGATGAAGACGTTCTTCGCGATATGCGGCCTATTGCCATTAAAAGGAATGATGGGCATCTTTCCCCTCCCTGAGATAAGTTCGCCCTCATTGTATCATGTATGTGGATTAGAAGAGCTAGAAAGTATAGTGGCGAGCATGCTCGCCACTATACTTTCTAGCTCTTCTAATAATTTTCGTAGATGAGCTTGCCCAGGCGAGCCAGGGTATAGCGCGTGCGTGGGATGTCTGCCTGGTTGGCGGTGAGGGCGACGAGGATGAGTGGTGCTTTGCCTGGTGCTGGCTCCTTGCCTGCGGCCTGCTGAAGTTCAGGCGCGAGCGGAGGGTAGAGAATGCCTGCGTCGTGCATTACCCCCACCAGGCCGCCAGTCTTATGCGCGAAGGGGACCTCTTCGCTCCAGGAGGAGGGCAAGATCGTATAGTCGTTCTGGCGTAGCAGGATACTGAGCAGGCGCTCCCGTTCTGGCGCGGCCTCGCTACAGAGGTAAGCCAGGAGGCTCGCCATCTCCTCCGCGTTCGTCCAGTTGTCGCGTCCCTGCTGACGCGCGGTAAAGTCCATAAAGCGGCGTTCGAGGCGCGTGACATGTAAACCCAGCTCTTGCATAAAGGTATTGATGTGCTCCATGCCAGCCAGGTCAAGTAAAATATTGGAGGCCGTGTTATCGCTAATCGTGATCATCAGATAGGCCAGGTCACTCAGCGTAGGGCGTAGCTCTGGTGAGAGATCCGTCAGGACACCATCGCTGGTGACGCGCATGGCTGCTGGAACCTCGTAGCGCGTCTCCCAGGCCAAAATTCCCTGCGCGACCTGGCGTGCGACGGTCAGCAGAATAGGCAGCTTGGCCAGGCTGGCGGCAGGGAAACGCTGGCTCGCGTGGAGCGCATAGAGTGGCTCAGGTGTGGAGAGGGGCCAGACGATGCAGGCCACCTCTCCACCAAGCGCAAGCAGCTCTGCTGCAAAATCTTTAATCATGGTCGCTTACTACTCGTTTGATACCCCAGACAATGTCAGCGAGGCGGTCATTAAAAATAGGACTCTCGCGCTCAAAGCTGTTGACGACCACATAGTTATAGCGTCGCCCCTCGGCATGGATGTAGTCAGTGGCGCTGATGGCCATGCCCACATGCGTGATGGCCTTGGTGCCAAAGAAGATCAGGTCCCCGGCTTGCATCTCCTCACGTGAGACGCTCTGCGGCAAGAAGTCATGCTGCTGGTCGGCGTCGCGGGGAATAATGTAGCCGCCCATGCGGTAGTTCACCTGGACAAAGCCGCTGCAATCGATACCCTCCCAGGAGGTGCCACCCCACAGATAGGGCACATTGCGAAACTGCATAGCATATTCAATCACTTTGCGTACATCGTCCTTGGGATAGGGATCGGCCGCACGCCTTATTGCCACTGCCTCACGATCTAGCCAGGCGGATTCTCCACCTGGAAGCGCGACCTGTACACGCTGGGGATGTGTGTCGTCGAGGAGGGGCAAGAGCGTAGAGAGATAGGCATGGTCGCTTTGGGCGTCGCCCTCGGCCTGGCTATAGAGAGGTGTGCGTGTTGCCGTGATTACTGCGACCAGGTCGAGTGGCGTGGCGCAGTCTGGTCCCACGCGGGTAAAGCCCTTCTCAACCGGCTCAGCGAGTTGCTCTGTAAGTACCCAGCCCTCATAGTCTGATAGCTGGACATGGGTCCAGTCGCCCGAGATCTGCTGAGCACTGGCAGGCATATTTAAGAGCGCCTGCGTCACCAGTTCGGACTCGGGATTGGGATCGCGGCGCACATCGGCGACGCCAACCGCGATGGCGTATGTCGTCTGGGGTTTCTGTGTCAACGTGCCTTGCTCCTATCTTCTGTAGCTTGCCTGGGTGATGGATGTGGTGCTGGTTGATAACCTTTGGTTGTCAACCAGCACCACATCCATCACCCAGGCAACATTGTTTTTAGCCGCGCATCGAATTGCTGACTACAAATATCAGATTCGCGGGACGCTCGGCCATACGGCGCATCAGGTAGGGATACCACTGTGAGCCGTAGGGGACGTATACACGAACGTTATAGCCCTCCCTGACCAGGCGCTCTTGCAGGTCGCGGCGGATGCCATAGAGCATCTGGAACTCGAAGGAGGCAGGAGAGATGCCGTGATCGCGCACGTAAGTGCGTGCACCGTTGATAATATTCTCGTCATGGCTGGCAATAGCGGAAAAGTTCCCACGTGAGAGCAGCATCTTCATGATTTCTATATAGCTCTCATCGACATCTTTCTTGTTCTGGTAGGCGACGCTAGGTGGCTCTTTATAGGCACCCTTCACGATACGAACACGGACGTTGTGCTCGATCAGCTTCTCAATGTCGGCCTTGCTGCGGTAGAGATAGGACTGAATAACGGTTCCCACCTGCTCATACTGTTCACGAGCCTTGAGCGCCATTGCTACTGTTTGCTCGGTATAGTTGGATGCCTCCATGTCGATACAGACAAAGATGCCATATTCGCGCGCGAGATCAAGGATGGAGCGCAGGTTCTCCTCGCAGAGATCCTGCGAGATGTCCAGGCCTAGCGCCGTCAATTTGATGGAGATATTCGCATCAATGCCGGTCTGCTTGATCAGATTGAGCGCGGCAGTATAGTTCTGTGTCGCCTCGCGTGCCTCGCTCTCCTGGAAGACGTTCTCGCCCAGGAAGTCGAGCGCTACAGGGTTGCCCTTCTGATTGAGTATGCGTACGGCCTGTACGGCATCTTCAAGCGTCTCTCCAGCCACGAAGCGTCGCGAGACGCCCCGAGTTGCGGGATTCTGGACAACGAAATCGCGCATGCGCTGATTTTGTGCAAGATACAACAGCGTATCTTTGAGCATAGGTGTGTAACCCCTTTCGGATATGATATGCAGATTAAGAGGTGTACAATTGTAGGGGCAGAGCTTGCTCGGCCTCAGAGTCCATGCCAGCACGGGCCCTACCAGGTACGATGAAGTAATTTCTTAATTTGCATCTATATATGGATGATGATTGCAGGCGTAGTAATGATGTAGCAATATAGACTTTTAAGCCATAGACTTTTACTCGGGGCCGCATACATACTGCGGCTCTTCGCTCCTATGATAGCACATAGGTGGCTGAGAAGCACTACTATAAGGATTTCAAGATACCCTGCTACGCCAGCAGCGAGAGCCTCCTCGCTCTCAGCTCTACCATCTCAGCACACAATGAAGCACGAAATCCCAGGCGCTATCAGGTAAGAGACGGCGTGCCAGGATCAGTGCTGAGGCACTACGAGGAATAACGTAACGCGTGCGTGGTTTCTCGCTCTCCAGAATGCGCGCGACCGTGTCGGCGACAAGCTGAGGAGGAAACCCCTTGCGACTGGAGCGGACGGCAAGCTTCTCAAAGAGATTGATCAGCTTCCCATAGGAGCCACCTTTATGGCTATCGAGCCAGCGTGCGCGCTCCATACTCGTCTCCCAGATGTCCGTGGGGCTGGAGGCTGGCTCGATCAGCACCACGCGTACACCGAAGGGGCGAAGTTCGAAGCGTAAGGCATCGCTGAGGGCCTCCAGGGCGTATTTGCTCGCCGAATAGGCGCCCGTTATGGGACTGGAGAAGCGGCCAGCGATACTGCTGATATTAATAATGGTGCCATGAGCGGGCTTGAGAAGTGGTAGAAAGGCCTGGGTGACTGCCAGGTGGGCGATGGCGTTGACCTCGATCTGGGAGCGCAGGTCCTGGATGGGAAGTATTTCGAGAGGCGCGCCATAGGCGGTGCCAGCGTTGTTGAGCAAGGCGTGGAGCTGAGGATGGGTGCCAAGGTGCTCCTGAACCTGCTGGGCCAGGGTGGACACCTGTTGCTCGTCAGTAATATCGCAGCGCAAAATCGTAAATTGGCTGGCACATCCCTGGCGCGTTGCTTCAGCGAGCAGATCTTCCTGGTCGGCGGGTTTGCGTACAGTAGCGAAGACATGCCAGCCCCGGCGCGCCATTTCAAGCGCGCTCAGACGCCCAAACCCGCTTGAACAGCCTGTGATCACGATATTTTTCGCAATGTTTTTCTGCAACGCCGTACCACTGGTGTTGGTAGTTGCCTCCGGATGACTGACTCTATCGCTACTCATGCTTTTATTCATCCTCTTGCGTATGTGTAAAGCCCTGACCTATGCGATGCCACAGGCCAAGGCGCATAAGTTCACTGCGGGCCTCAAACCCAAAATATTCTGGATTGATGTGCGTGCCATGACGCAAGACGAGCCCGCGCAACATCTCTATCTGTTCCGCTTTGGACGCCTTATCCTGCTCAAAGGGGATGTGTTGCGCCAATCGCTCGATTGCTTGCCTTGTATACCATTGATCCTGCGTTTCAGACATATATCACCATGCAGAGAAGTTTCATCAGGGCGTATTATCTCGCTCCTGGTGCATATTCATGGTAACACCTGGAAAGGAAGCCTTTCAAGTCTGCTTGCCATTTCCTTTTTTTATCCTAATCCGGGTCATGTGTATAGTGTGTAGCTGAGGTATCAGGTGAAGCCTGGCATCTCAGCTACACACTATACACCCTAATCTTCTTCTTGAGACACGTTTATACAGGATGGCACGGTGATAAGATAGCCATTTTTCACTATCTTCAGCGCTAATACTTGATTACAGAGGTGCCGCAGTGTTAGTGTGGATAGTGAACACGAGGAGTGAACACGAGAATATTAGAGTTGAGTTTTTCTTTTAAGGTAGGCGAAGATCATGATTTGTGCATACTGTAATGCTGCGAGAGAAGCAAACACTGCTCCATGCCCCAGATGTGGTGCGCCTTCGCCGTTGCTGGGACAGACGAACGCTGGCGGTTTCCAGGCTGGAAGTATGCCAGGGGGAAGTGCCTGGGGGACGGGAAGCCCGGCAGCAGGCGGAGCCGCAAATGGCGCATGGGATGATGTACCCCAGCTCTCCTTTAGTGGTCCCCAAGTTGTGCCGCAACCACAGTGGTGGTCTCAGCCAGAAGGCTCCGCTCAGGGGCAGGGGGCATCCCAGGTGAACTGGCAGCAAGGCCAGCCGCAGAATGATTGGCAGAGCGGGCAGAACTCAATGCCGATGCCGGGCTCAGGTCCCCTGGGCAGCGGTCAGTGGGGAAGCGGACAATATGGTGGAGCAGCCGGTGGCTCGGGGACTCAGCTTTCCTGGAATCAGGACGGCGAGGCGAATAACCAGTTTCAAGGGGCGCAGCCAGAGCAATCGCTCTTGCCAGTACCTTACCAGGCGCCAAATACCGTGCAGCTACAAGTGCAGCATGGGCAGGGAACGTCGTCGATGCTCATGCCAGTGCAGAATATTGAGCAACTGCTACCAGACCTGCCCGAGCAAGAGGGTTCCGTCTACGTGCCGCCCATGTACACCAAGCCGCGCGCGGTCATCCCCAGATATCGCATCATTAGCGGCTTTTTGAGTGTGATTGTCGTGGTACTTCTGCTCTGCACGGGTGCAGGCTACTATGCCAAAGCTTCTGGTAAGCTGGGAACCGTCGCAAACATCTTAGGTATTAAGACGCCTCCCCCTGTTCAGCCGACGGTCACAACCAATATTCCCGATCCAGCTGCGCGTGAGACGGGTCCGGGCGCGGGCATTATTACCTCCGCCACTACCACATCGCGCATCGATCCTAATAGCCATATTGCCCTGGATGAGCATAAAGTCTTTGCCCCTGGAACTCTCTTCTATGTAACCTACAATATCTCAACGAAGAAGGATGCAGGAAAGATAGCCGTCAAGGTATTTACAAATGGTATCCAGGATAAGGCGCAAGAGACCGCTATTGAGGCTAACCAGAATAAGCATGGGTATATTAGCCTGACATATCCCGTCTCGCTCTCTGGCAAAATAGAACTCTACTGGAATGATCAACTGGCCTATCGCCTCTACTTTGCCGTGAAGCAATAGTATGTGTAGACTCCCTGATAGGTAATAGGAAGCCCCTGATAGCCATAGACTATCAGGGGCTTCCTATTACCTATCAGGGAGTAATTATTTACAGCGGGTCTCAACGGTGACATCACCAAAGACCTGGACCTGACAGGCGAGGCGTGTATTGGGGTTTTTCTTCAAGTCCTTGCGGAGCCAGAATTTCTCCATGAAGGTCAGGGGGTTGGTGTTCTCGCTAGGAGAAACCGCGACGCGATCAGTACCGCACAGACCGTTGCCATGGCAGTTACCAACTTTGTAGATACCGCAGTATACGGGCACATCATGCTCAAGCGCGGGATAACGCACTGTATCGCCTTCAGCAACCTGCACCTGCACGTTTTCGCGTACATATGTAATCGTTGGCACGACTTATATCCTCCGTGATAGATGTTTGATTGGCAGATAAGGAAAGATAAAATGAGGTATCAAAACCTGTAAATTCTTGTCAGAATATAGCACAGACATTAGGGAGCGTCAACCAAAGTAGAATTGATAAGGGAAAGTATGTGGGGAGAGGGATACTGAGCGTCCGGCCCGGTACCCCTCTCCCCACATACTTTCCCTTAAGAGTTTGTTACTACCATAGTGATGGTGAGTTGCGCGGGTTGGACTTTGAGCGCTGGATCGTTGTGGCTAAAGGTAATGGTGGTCGTAAAGGTGCCCGTACTGGTCGTTGCGACTGTGGGGGTGACCATAAGGATATCGCTCTCGCCGGGATTGAGCGTGCCCTGTGTGAGCGAGAGGCTGGCCGAGCCATTGCTCTGGCTGGTGCGCCAGTTGAGTGTCGCCTGGCCGACATTGGTCACTGAAATTAGTTGAGAGGCGAAGCTATTGCCCCTGGTCGTGTCGAAGGTAAGGGCTGATGGCACCACGCTAATGATGGGTGCAGGTGGTGGTGAGACGGTGAGCGAGACCGCGACCTGCTTTACCTGGCCACCTGAGTTGAAGGTGAGGGTACCTTGATAGGAGCCGGGTACCAGGCGACTATCATCAACGTGAACGGTTAGCGTCGTTTGCTGGCTGCCATCCAGGCTCCCACTGGTCGGGGTTGCGCTGAGCCAGTTGCCCTGGTCAGCGGTACTGGCACTGGCCTGCCAGCTTAATGCGAGCGCTCCCGTGTTTTGCAGGGTAATAGTTTTATCGGCTGGCTGCTGATTAACAATCGTCGAGAAGGCCAGTGTAGGTGGTGAGACCACAAGGTTGCCTGTGGCAATGACACTGAGTGAGACGCCAACCTGGGAAGTACTGTTGGCACTGCTAAAGTTGAGAGTGCCTTGATAGTTGCCTACCGCCAGTTGTGTAGACTGAATGGCAATGGTAATGATCGCGCTGCTATGTCCTGGCAGCTTGCCCTCGGCAGGCGACATGCTTAGCCAGGGCGAACCATCGCCGGTCAGGGTCGTTCCCGCCCAGTTGATGGCCTGGTCGCCTGTATTCTGAATGACCACGGATTGGGCCGCTGGGCTATAGCCTGCGCCTGTCGAGAAGGCTAGCGATGCTGTTGAGACGACGAGTGTTGCGCTGGCTGGCTCTTTGGCTACGCCTAGCGTCACAGTTAACGTAAGTGGAGCGCTTTCGCTGGCGTTCGTTGTGCGGAAGAGCAGGTGCCCGGTGTAGGTATGGGGCAGAAGCGTGCCCCGGTTGGCCTTGACCTGGATAGTGGCGCGTCCCGCGAAGGAGCCGCTCGCGGGAGTGACCGAGAGCCAGGGCTGATCACTACTGACCTGCCAGGTGAGCGAATTGCCACCATTATTGATCAAAGTCAGGTCGCGGGTCGCGATGGTCCCGCTGGGGGCGGCATCAAAGTCGATGCGTTGCGTCGCCAGTTGCAGTTGAGGTGGCCCGCTGGGCGTTTCCTGTACCATGACAGTTGTCGAGACGCTGAGCCGCATATGCTCATCAGTGACATGAATGGCGTGGTTGCCAATGCTCCACGCTTGTGTCACACGGATCTCTAGTGAGAAGGCCCCCTGCTTATTCGTACTGGCAAGCAGAGGCTTCCCGTTGTCGCCAGGGATGGGCTGCGCGACATCATAGGTGAGAAGCAAATTATCGCGCGGGCCAAAGCCGCTCCCTTTAAGGAGAAAGGTATCGTTGATGCGTAGCTGATTGGGAGTAGCGATCACTGAAGCCTGGGCAATTGATGGCTTGTTGCCAATAAGGAAGAAAGCCAGCACGCTACTCATGATCAAGAAGAAGAGACACGTGCAGAGCAGGATAAGGCTGGTGGCGCGAGGACGGGAGGAGCGCATATTTGAGAGAGGAAAAGGTGGCTCTGAGATGGGATCTATCGCGCCCTGCTTCTCGACTACATAGCTTGTTGGCGCCTCCTCATGTAGGGATGCTTGTGGCTGGTGATTGCTTTCTACCTTAGGAGGCATTGGTACGGTGACTTGTGGCTTGGAGGCAAAACGGCTGGCACGTCGCGTGGGAACGGGTATGTTTAGCCCAGGACCACTTTGCTGATCGCTTTGTGTATTCTCTACTTCAAGTTCAGATGTACTCTCGTCTACCTCAACTGTGCGCGAGCGTACAGTTTGCTGTAACGCCTCCATCATGCTGGAGTGGTAGGGATGGTCTTCTGGATGTAGCCCGGCGTGGTGCCCAGCGCGATGCGGAGAGGCTGGTGGTAGTGATGGCTTCTGGGTATGTGGTTGCCTGGCCCCCGAACGACGCGAGGGGCGATCAAAAGCATAGCCGCAACGGCTACAAACCTGGGCATCGGCGCGCTGTAGTTTTTTGCATTGTGGGCAGCGTATGGTATCCATCCCTGTATATATTTCAGGAGAAGTGAGCGCAATTCCTACTTCTCCCGCCTCCAATCATGTTTTAAAAAGATAGATGAGTTTCTATAAAATGTTGTTGCTATTCAATAAACGTATAGCTCGGGGAATTCTCAAGGATTGAGATACTCTTTTGTGAGTTTGAAAAGTAGATGGGGCTTTGTATGGTGTTTTATGTTGTATTGTATCACATTATGTTATGATTGCTGATAACTGCTTTATCCTACAACTTGTAGAGTCCAGGCTGGCTTGGACTTCTCGCCACTATGTGGCTCGCTGGGTAAGGGAGAGTGGGGGCGGACGGACTTTGTCCGTCCGCCCCCACTCTCCCTTACCCTATGCTGAGGAGGAAGACAGGGCTAGGGCGTGGTCGCTGGTGGTGCCTGGACGGTCACGCCCGAAGTATCGCCATTGATAGTGACTGCCATGCTGCCGGTGTGCTGGACGTTTTGCGCGTCGGCGCCGCTTACCGCCAGGGTATAGCTGCCAATGGGAATATTGCTAAAGCTGAAATTCCCTGAGCTATCGGCGGTTGTGGTCGCAATGACCCCGCTGCTCGTTGACAAGGTGACCGTGGCATTGGGCAGGGGTTCAGGTGTTGCGCATTGACTATCCGCGCAGGCGACAGCGCTTCCACTTAGCTTATAGCCCGTGATTGTCAGTGTTACAGGGATCTGAACAGGGCTGCCGACAACGTTTGCGCCGCCGCTCCCGCTGGCGGAAAGCGTGATAGTTCCCTTGTAGGTTCCCGGTGGCAGCGAGCCAGGGCTGGTAGTAACAGCCAGGGTGCTGCCACTGCCAGTGTCGCTGCCATTGCCACCTGTCGAGAGCCAACCACTACTCCCGCTGTCAATGCTAGCCGTCCAGCTGACGGGGCGAACGCAGGTACCAGTTGTTTGCAGGCTAACGTTCTGGCTGGCGATGGCCTGATTTTGTGAACCCGTGAAGGAGAGACTATCAGATGCCACCTGTAGGCTACAGGGAGGTTGCACCGTTAGTGTGACGGTAAAGGACTGCGGGCTGCCCTGGGCACTGGTATTTGTGCTCTCCGTGGCATCGATATTGACCTGTGCTCTATACACGCCAGGATCCAGTCCCGCGATAGAGGGAGATACATTGAGCATCGCGGTCGCGTTACTAGCGGTGAAGGTGCCTTTATTTGCAGAAAGCGTCAACCAGGAAGCGTTTCCGCTGGTGGAGGCATTCCAGGTCAGGGGCCAGCTACAATTCCCGCTGGCGGAAAGGGTAATCGTTTGGGCTGTTGGGGTGCTTCCTCCCTGGATGGCATTAAACGCGAGTGCGCTCTGAGATGGCTGTGCCAGCGTACAGGGTGGAGCAACAGTCAGCGTTACCATGATAGTTTGTGGGCTACCGGGTGCGGCATGATTGGTGTTATCGCTGCCATTAATCACCACCTGTCCCACATAGGTTCCGGGCGAGAGATTGCTGGGATCAA
Organism: Ktedonobacter sp. SOSP1-85; assembly: GCF_016587415.1. GTDB lineage: Bacteria > Chloroflexota > Ktedonobacteria > Ktedonobacterales > Ktedonobacteraceae > Ktedonobacter. Next base: position 3,806,423 of record NZ_BNJI01000001.1, read on the forward strand.
TATTGATAATGACCTGCCCTGTCTGGCCGGGCGCGATGGTATTGCCCGTAGGTGAGGTACCAAGCCAGGAGTAGGCCAGATTATTAATATTTGTGCGCCAACTCAATGGACTATGGCCCGTATTTGTCAGGGTCACAGCCTGTCCCGCGGGTATGCCTTTGCCCTGGGTGGTTGAAAAATTGAGACTGAGTGGTGAGGCACTCAATATTGGCGCCGTCGGTGTTGGAGGTGCCTGTACACTCAGATCAACCGACATCGAAAGGCTACTATTCCCCGCCACAACCGAGACGAGGCCCGTATAATGTCCCGCATTCAAGTTATGGGGATTGACGCCGATGGCTACGGTTGCCCCTGTCATATTATTGACGGTGCCACTATTGGGCGTAATGCTGATCCAATTGTTCGGGCTGCTGGCGTGCCAACCAATCGTGCCTGGACAATTGGTGCCGGACTTCAAGAACAGTGTCTGGTCGCTTGGATGGTTGAGTCCTGCGACGGTCACAAAGCTCATAGCGGGTGTGCTGGCAGTCACCGTACATTGTGGCTTAACGGTCAGGGCAACCGCCACGCTTTGCGGACTATTGATGGCCGTATGTCCATCGCTGGCGCTGAACGAGAGTGTATTGAGATAGGTTCCGGAAAGCAGTTTGCGGCTATCAATATCCAGTGGCACGGTGCTGGTGTCATGTGGCGCAACAATACCTGTGTCCTGGCGTGTTTTTAACCAGTTGAAATGCGGATCAAGCTCATGTAAGTAGGCATTCTGTCCATTGTCGACTGGCTGATTGCCTGAAATGGTCCAGTAGAGTGGTTGGGCTCCAGGATTGGTGATCATTAGCGCCTGGGGTGAGGAGCCATTATTGCCATCAACGGTATTATAGTTAAGCACCACGGGTGTTACCTGCAAGACGGCGCCAGGGTAGGGAGGAAGTGCGTGCACCTCCATGGTCACTCTGGCCGTCTGAGGTTCCCCCACATTTGAGGCAAAGGTCAGAGTGCCAGTATAGGACCCGGGTTTGAGGTCGGCGCGCTGGATGCCAACCAGCAAGGTCTGCTGGCTACTAAATGCACCTTGCGTAGGCGTGACCTGGAGCCAGGATTGATCGCTACTGACGGTCCAACTAATATTGCCACTCCCCGAGTTATGCAGGGTAAGTGGTTGGAGTGTGTTAGCTCCCTGGTAGGCTCCTCCCATATCCAACTGCTTTGTATCTAGCAGGAAATGAGAGGGGCGTGTTGGACCTTCGGTAACATGGAGCGTCGTGCTGGCAATATAACGTGTATTGATATCCTCGGCCTGTACCAGGTGAAAGCCCGGTTCCCAGCTTGTATCAATATTGACTTTGACATCCACACTGCCATCATCACCAACGGCGACGAGCGTGTGGTCGATATTAATACGGATGGGCTCTCCAATGTCATGCGTCAGGTAGAGCATGGCATGAGGCCGGAAGTGATGTATGGAGAGCGTGATACTCTGTCCATACGAGGCGGTCGGAGTCGAAAGCGTCAGGGTTGGAATGCCACCAGATCCCTGGTTATTATTGCGAGAACCCAGAAATGAGAAAGAGACCAGCAGGCTATCAAACGCGAGTGAGAGCAAGATCAGAGCTGCCGCACAAATGAAGAAGAGACGCAAGCGCTGTTTATTCTGAAGAAGCGGTGTGACCAGTTTGGGTATTGGAAACGAAGGAATATGACCCTCAGCGATAGCTCTACGCACATCTTCCTGCTCAATCCGCTGTGCCGCCGCTGGATCAAGTTGACGCGCCAGCAGTGGATCTCCTGCGTCCGCCCATTTATCGTCCTCATTCTCCTCGTTTTCATGCTCGGGCAGCCAGGGCCAGAAGTCAGGCAGTGGGAGGCTGTTCTCCAGTATATCCCGCCGCGCGGCAGCCTTCTCTGGGCTTGCTGTATTGGTGAGCGTCCCGACGCCCGCAGGCTGGGTTGCCTCGTTTTGTGCAGCCTGGCCCACGCTTGGATGGGGTGTGCTCTCGCGCTCAACGTCTACGGTGATCTCTTTGAACGGAGAGAGGCGCGAGGAGCGGCGTAAACGTGGCTCTTTATGTTCAGTGGCTTGTAATAGGCGTGCGGCATCGCTTAAGTTATCGACCATATGACTGGAGGTATCGGTCGCTGGAGAAACTGGCGGAACCGTCTCCTCTGCGCTGAAATGAGTCGCATACTCTGGATCAGGAGCAAATGGATCTATCTCGGGAAGAGTTATTTCTCCCGTGATATCGGGCATGGTTATAAAGGCGCTCTCTGCCTGGGTCGAGGCAGGATGCGCGCCAGGTTCTTCTGGAGATGACCAGGCGGAGAGGCATTCTTCACAGTAGACGGCATGATCTGGGCAAGCCCTGCCGCAATGTCTGCATTTACTCATTATGTACTCTTTACCTATAAATACTCCACTACCACATATCAACACAGCAAAAAACAGCAAAAAAAGAGAGGAGTGAGGCGAGAGCTGGCCCCCAGTAGTGCTTCGCTCCTTAAGAAAAGGCTTTGAAAATATGGCACAAAGTACGCAAGCTATAGTACGCTGCACTGAAATAAACGTTCCAGGTGCAGATTTTTCACATCCACTTAACGCGTATAGGAGCATTTGGGCACAGATATATAATTAAAAGGCGTGAGTAAAAATAAAAACTGCTTCTATGTGTTATTATTCCGGGTTACGAGTGTGATGTGCCCTGGCTGCCTTCGGCAGCCAGGGCACATCACACTCGTAACCCGGAATTTTGCTTTACTGGCGCAGGTCTGCTCCAAACTCCTCGTGGAGACCGCGAATGATGCGCTCCTGGGCCTCATTTGCCTCGGTATCTTTGAGCGTTCTCTCCTGAGATTGATAGACCAGGGTATAGGTGAGGTTCTTCTTGCCTGCTGGGATGGGGTCACCCGTGTACAGGTCGAAGAGCGTCACGGCGCGCAAGAGTTCACCACCGAGGCGCTGAATGGCGTCTTGCATATGCTGCGCAGGTACCTGCTCATCAACGATGAGGGCCAGGTCGCGCGTCAGCTCCTGGTGACGCGAGATGGGTGCGTAGGTAATACGCGCTGGAACCGCGTTGTAGAGTTGCTCCAGGTCGATCTCGCACAGGTAGGCACGCTGCGGTAGATCATAGTGCTGCTGCACCAGCGGGTGCACCTCGCCAAGGACACCTACCGGGCTGAAGACCTCTGTTCCGTCCGCTGTCTGGCGTGGCAGTTCGAGCAGCGCACAGCGTCCAGGATGGAAGGTTGGATGCTGCGTTGGCGTGAAGCGATAGCGCCCAATCTTCAAGCCCGCGAGCAACGTTTCAATGGTTCCCTTGAGATCATAGAAGTCTGCCGGGCGCGCCAACTCTGGAATCCAGGTAATCTCCGCGGGTCCACTGAGCGCGATACCCACCGCACGGCGCTCGTCTGGCTGCTGCGAGGCTGAGGCACCAGGCAGGTAGCGCCGCCCGATCTCGAAGAAGCGCAGGCCTGCTTTATTACGTTTGCTATTCTCCTGAACCGTCTCCAGCAGGCTGCTCATCAGCGTCAGACGCATACACTCCATATCGTTGCTGAGCGAGTTGGCCAGCACGACCGCGGGAATTGAGTGTGGATCGAAGGTCGCCACAGCCTGCGTGCCATTGCCTTTTAAAAGTGCTTCGGGCGCCTGCTCACCTGCGCCATTCGTCGCGCGTGGCGCCTGGAGCAGGTAGCGTACTGACTCCTCGTCGGCGTTGGAGAGCAGTTTGGCCATGCGTGCGCGGCTGGTGAGCGAATAGGTGATCGTCTCATTGAGATTAGCATTGACCAAGAGCGTGCGCAGCTCCTGCTCGCGTGCGAACCAGGTATCCTCCAGGCGCTCGGGCAGGGGGCCAATCGGAATGGTGCTGGGAATCTTGTTGTAGCCAATGAGGCGAATAACCTCTTCAACCAGGTCAGCGCTCTCCTCAATGTCATTGCGGTGCGTGGGAACGCTCACGCGCATGCCATCGCCCTGTTCATCGAATTGCACGCCGAAGCCCAGCGCGCTTAAGGTCGTCTCAACCTCGGAATGCGTGACCTTCATCGAGGTCAGCCACTCGATATCGGCGAGTGAGAAGCGCAGGGTGCGCGGCTCGACCGGGGCTGGATACTGATCCGCGATGCCGGGATTGATGGTCGCGCTCGCCAGCTCCACGAGCAGTTGGCAGGCCCGATTCGCGCCCAGGATGGTCAGGCTTGGATCGATGCCCTTCTCAAAGCGGCTAGAGGCATCGGTGCGCAGGCCAAGTTTAGTTGAGGTACGGCGCACGCTGGACCCCAGGAAATTGGCCGACTCCAGCAGTATCGTCTGCGTCGCGTCATTGACCTCGCTCTTGGCCCCGCCCATGACGCCCGCGATGGCCGTGGGACCCTGGGGGTCGGTGATGAGCAACATCTCTGATGTTAGCTTGCGCTCAACATCATCGAGGGTCTTAAGCTTCTCGCCTTCCAGGGCGCGGCGCACGATGATGTGATGCTCTGGAACCAGGTCATAGTCGAAGGCATGAAGCGGTTGCCCCAACTCTAGCATGACATAGTTTGTAATATCGACCACGTTACTGATCGGGCGCATGCCAGCGGCGAGCAGGCGACGTCCCATCCAGCTGGGAGAAGGACCCAGCTTGACGTTGCTGATGATGCGCGCGCTATAGCGAGGGCAGAGCTTTTCGTCTTCCACCGTGATGCGAACCAGGTCCGAAGCGGGTGTGCCCTGCTCCGCGAAATGTGGCTGAGGCATCCGCAATGGCTGATTGGTCAGGGCCGCGACCTCGCGGGCGATACCGATAATCGACGAGAGGTCGCCGCGATGGGCCTTAATGGAGAACTCTAGCACGACCTCGCCCAGCAGGTCGGAGAGCTTCAGGCCTAGCGGAGTGTCCTCGTCGAGGATATAGATGCCGCTGTGATCGTTGCCCATTCCCAATTCGCGCGGAGAACAGAGCATGCCTTGAGAGACATAGCCCATTTTCTTCGTCTCGCGGATCTCCAGGTCGCCAACCTGTGCGCCCGCCAGCGCCAGGGGAACTTTATCGCCCAGTTTGATATTGGGTGCGCCACAGATGACGTTCAGCTCCTGCGTGCCGGTATTTACGCGTGTATAGTTCAGGTGGTCGGAGGTCTCCACTTTCTCCAGGTGGATAATCTGGGCGGTAATGATTTTATCGCCCCACTCCTTGCCAATATAATCAATCGTCTCGACCTCGAGTCCGGCCATGGTCAGTGTATGCGCCAACTCCTCGGGAGACATGGTGATGTCAACGTAGTCCTTGAGCCAACTTAAAGGTACTCGCATGTAGATGGAACTCCTTGTCTGGTTTCGAATGCTGCTGGATCTTATTCCGAAACCCAACCCCCCATTCGGGGGCGCGTCACTTGCGCCTGTCCCCAAATGGGGATGACTAGCGCTTCCCCCATTCGGGGACAAGCGCGCTCAGGGTTTTCGGATCAGAAGTGCTAGAACTGGCGCAAGAAGCGCAGGTCATTGCCGGAGAAGAGGCGAATATCATTGACGTTGTACTGGAGCATAGCGATACGCTCCACGCCCATGCCGAAGGCAAAGCCGCGATATTTCGCGGGATCATAGCCCACCTCACGCAGCACCTTTGGATGCACCATGCCGGAACCAAGGATCTCCAGCCAGCCAGTATATTTACAGACGCGGCAGCCCGTGCCATTGCAGGAGGCGCAGCTAATGTCGACCTCGGCGCTGGGCTCGGTGAAGGGGAAGTAGCTGCCACGGAAGCGCAGGCGCCGCTCAGGGCCGAACATCTCATGCGCGAAGCGCTCAAGGACACCCTTCAGATCGGCCATGGTGCAGTGCTCATCGATCAGCAGACCCTCGATCTGGTGGAACATGGCCTCGTGCGAGACATCAATATTCTCGTTGCGGTAGACCTTACCGGGTACGAGGACGCGCACGGGCGGCTGTTGCTGCTTCATCGTGCGAATCTGCATCGGCGAGGTCTGGGTACGCAGCAGAATCTCGCCGGGCGAGACCCAGAAAGTATCCTGCATATCGCGGGCCGGGTGATCCTCAGGGACGTTAAGTGCCTGGAAATTATAATAATCGGTCTCGATCTCCGGACCCTGTACGATCTGGAAGCCCATCTTCATGAAGATAGCGCTCACGTCCTGGATGGTACGCGAGAGGGGATGCATGTGCCCAGCAGGCAGTGCGCGCCCGGGGAGTGTCACATCGATGCGCTCCTGCTCCAGCGTTTGCAGCATCTCGCGCTGTTTGAGCTCTTCGCGCTTGGCCTTTAATTCCTGCTCAAGGGCTGACTTGACGGCATTGATCTTCTGCCCAACCACGGGGCGCTCCTCTTTCGAGAGCTTGGGCATCACGGCAGAGAGATTTTTAAGTTCGCCGCGGTTGCGACCCAGGTAGCGAGTATCCCACTCATCAAGCTGGGCAGAGGTGGTAATGCTCGCCAGTTCTGCGATGGCCTGCCCACGTAACTGTTCCAGTTGTGTGAGTAAGTCCTCAAGTTGTCCAATCATAGCGGTAAAGTTCCTCCAAAAAAACAAAAAACCGACATTCGTCAACAGGGACGAAGTTGTCGGCAAAATTCTGCACGTTCGCGCTAGAATAGCAAGCTCCGCGGTACCACCCGTTTTGAATTATGATCGCCAGGCACAGCACCTGGAAGATAACTGTGCGCCACCATAAATCCACTCGGTTTGTCCTGTAACGGGGACCACCGGGGCTATCTACTTACACCTGCCGGGTTATGAAGGCAGAGTTTCAATAGCCAGCTCTGGGGTGAACTTCGGTGCAGGTCTTCTGCGAAAGGGCTTCCAGTCGGTGACCCCTTCTCCCTGTGCATACTCGCTACACGTACTCTCCCCATCATCGCCTTTTTTACACTTTTCAACTCAGATAAAAGTGTACCAGATTCAGGCTGGAAAGTCTAGACTTTTGCATAGCCTAATAACCTAATAGCCCAGCAGTGCCTGCAACTCCTTCTCACTCTGTTTACTAAGAGGAATCATCGTCTCTTGTGCGTCATTCAATAGGAGGGTATAGCTATTACGCGTAAATTGGATGACAGCCTTGATATGTTGCAAGTTGACAAGGTAGGCGCGATGAGCCTTGAAGAAGCCGCGCCCCAGGAGGCGTTGCTCTAGCTCTTGTAGCGTCAGATTGGTTGTGGCCTCCTCGCTAGCCGTGCGCAGATAAATCTTGCCATCGCGGCTGGTGGCGTAGAGAATCTCGCCGGGATCAAAGAGGATAACACGGTCCTCCTTGCGTGCCGGGACCTTGTAGGGGACAAGACGTTCTGGAACAGCTGAGTCTTCCTCGGCAACCTCTGAGGATGCAGTGGGCGCGGGCGCCTCATTGCGGCGGCAGTCAATAACGCGTCCGCCTCCTAACTCCACAATATGTGTGCAGAACTTACCTGCCCAGGAGAGGTCCTCGCATGTCAGCAGAATAGCCGCGCCTTCCTGGGCTTTCTGCTTCAGCAGGCGCGCGAAAAGATTCTGGGCCTCCAGGTCGGTACGCAGCGTTGGATGGTCGAGGAGCAGAAAGCCCGGATTTCCCATAAGCAAACGCGCGAATGCCACGCGGCGCCGGGCTGAGGGCGTGAGTTTGGCGACGCTTTTGCGCGCCTGGTCGCTCAGTTCAACCTGGGCCAGCACGTGCTCAATGCTCTCTTTGGGGAGATGGTGCAGGTTGCGGTACAGGTTCAAATTATCGTAGACCGAGAGACGCTCATAGAGCAGATCCTCCTCAAAGAGGGCGGCGATATGCTGGCGTACCTGGGGATTGCGATAAATATCTACTCCCTCCAATTCCACATAACCCCCACTGGGGGAAGCATGCCAGCCAGTGTGCGTAAGAGCAGCGTTTTACCACTGCCAACGGGACCCGCAACAGCATAGATATCTCCCCCTTCAATTTGAAGATCTTCGATATCGAGCGCATGATGGTTATCTAACATCTTGTGCAGACGGTGTACGCGTATGAGCATCGTCTCTTCCCTCGCCAGGTGCTTGCTATGAGGTCTCTAACGGTTGGAGCGGAATAGCGCCGCAGCTATTGTAGCACAGCCGTTTGCTTCACCCAACCGTTTCTCTGCTCCACTCAGCGTTTTTGTCGCTCATTCAGGGGCAGAATTGCTCCTGTTAGCGGCAAATATACTCCACTGGACCAGAATTTATAGCGCGAGTATTTTTGCCATGTTACAGTTTGGATAGATCAAGTTCGCGAGGCGAACACGAGAACATGCAAGCCTTGAAGAGTGAGAGATAGAAGATTATGGATACAAGAGATATCATGATAGAGGCGCGTGAGTTGTGCCGTACCTTTGGCAAGAAGCAGGCGGTGGATGAGGTGAGTTTGAGTGCGCGCCGGGGCGAGATCTTTGGCCTGTTAGGCCCTAATGGCGCGGGCAAAACCACGACGATACGTATGCTAACGGGGCAGATTGAGCCGAGCGGTGGCTCGGCGCGCGTGGCGGGTTATGATGTTGTTCACCAGCGTCGCGAATTGAAGCAGGTTATAGGTGTCGTCTTTGAGGAGCAGAATCTCTACGAACGCCTTTCGGCACGCCTGAATTTAGAGGTCTCCTGTTGGCTGTATGGCCTTCCCAAAACGCGTATCGACGAGGTCCTGGACCTGGTCAAACTACGCGACCGGGCCAAAGACCCCGTACGCACCTTCTCTAACGGTATGAAGCAGCGGGTGATGATCGCGCGTGCCTTGCTGCATCGTCCACGCGTCCTCTTTCTGGACGAGCCAAGCCGTGGACTGGACCCCATCGCTGCGCGCGAGGTACGCCAGGCAGTACGCGAACTCTGCCAGGAGGGGATGACGATCCTCCTGACGACGCACCTGATGGAAGAGGCGGACCAGCTCTGCCATCGCGTGGCTTTTATCAATAATGGGCATATCGTGGCCAATGATACACCTCGTAACCTGAAACTGGCGCACGGTGAACCCACGCTAACGGTCACCCTGTCTCAAACAGGCCAGAATGAACAATCGCTTCAAGAGCAGGTGCTCTCTCTCAATAACGCAACCGATCAGGCGCGGCTGGAGACCTGGATGCGCGAGGGACTCGTGCGTGCCATCCACTCCAATGAAGCCTCGCTGGAAGACGTTTTTATTCAGATCGCTGGCGTACGCCCGGCCTAAGACTCAAGCAAGGTGGTGATAAATATGAATCTGCGTTCAACACTGGCTATCGCGCGCAAAGACGCGCTTGACATAATCCTCAATAAAACAACGCTTTTTGCCTTGCTCACGCCGCTCTTTATCGCGTTGCTCTATGCCCTGTTTTTAGTGGTGTTTGGCCAGCATAATACAGAGATCCTGGTTTATAACCCCGGCAACTCGCAGGTGGAGCGAGCCATCAGCAGCTACTTCGATAAAGCCAAAGTCACGCATGTCAACTCCTCGCAGGAGGTGACAGCGGCCTTTGGTCCAGATGGAAGCCACAAAGACTCACCGTATGCCGTCGGCCTCATCATTCCCAACAACTTTGAGCAGCAGATTGTGCAAGGTCAGAAGCCGGAAGTGACGCTCTACATGAACAACGACCAGGGAGCTGGAAGCCAGGGGCGAGGCGCGCTCGCCAGCATCATTACCGCCTATGTGACTACGCTTAAAGATCCCCATCCACTCGATCTGAAAATGGCCATGATCAATCCACCTAAATCAGAGATCGCCGTGGAGGATATATTACAATCCATGTTTGGCGCGCTTGGCTTGCTCATGTCGTTTATCACAGGCATCTCGGTTGTCTCCTCCCTACTGGTGGAAGAAAAGGAGAAGAAGACGCTACGAATGCTCATGGTCTCTCCAGCCACCTTTGCGGATGTCATTATGGCGAAGCTCCTGGTGGGCCTGGGGTACCAGCTCTTGCTCTCCATCGTCGTCGCCTTGACGCTGCAAACGCTGACTGGCAATGTACCTCTCCTGCTGGTTTTTATTCTCCTGGGCTCATGCCTGGCGCTCGCTTTCGGGCTCCTCGCGGGCTGCATCTTCCAGACCAATAATGCCGTGGGTGTTTTTAACGGCGTTGGTTCAATGTTCTTTTTTGTTCCCGGCATCTTCGCGGGAGGGATTATGGGTAACCTGTTACAGAATACGCCCACAACCCAGGTCATGAAATTTGTCCCCACATACTACTTGAGCGACGGCATCTTTAAAGCCCTGAATAATCAAGGCTGGAACGCCTCCATCCTCCTGGATGCTGGCATTCTCCTGGGGAGTATTGCCGTCCTCTTCGCCCTCGCAGCCTGGCTCCTCCGCAGGCAGGCCAGCGTCGTCGCCTTAATCTAAGCAAGAGATTCTAGAGAGCCTACAAACCCGTCTCAGGTACTGTATCTGATGACAGGCTGCCGGCAACGCCGGCAGCCTGTCATCAGATACAGTACCCCTTTTGAGCGCCGCAGGCGCGAAAAGACCATCCAGGAATCAACTTTGACGCTACCAGGAAAAAATCGCGAAAAGGGGTTGACGAACTACAAATCCTTCTGCTATAATTATGACGTTCCAAGAAAACGGGGTGTAGCGCAGCCCGGTAGCGCACTTCAATGGGGTTGAAGTGGTCGGAGGTTCAAATCCTCTCACCCCGACTAAGGTAAAGACGAGGAGCCAGCTTGTAAACTGGCTCCTCGTTTCGTTTTATCTATACCTCACTTTACCTCTTCAACCGCACATATCCGGCAAATGTAGCAACGGTGTAGCAACGCGCTAAATTTGCTCTCATGATCTAACGTAAGTACGAGGGCGTTTGAAATACAAAATAACATCTTCCGTATAGGGCGGACGAACTTTCATGGTGCTAACAAGCTCCCATCCTTGTTCACCCAACTCGTTACAAAAATCAACTGCAAAAATATAAGTCCGCTACCCGTCGGACGATCGCAGATGCTGACTTCGTTCACGTGTCACTCTGGTGAGCCCAGCATTTGGCGTCTCCAAAATCAGCCCAGGCTGATTTTGCTCCTTGATTGTTGAATACTGCTACACCAAGATATCCTGAAGACGTGGCATTATCATCATCCACACTCGTCAATTCTACGCCATTGGCATAGAGCCCGATGCTCCTCTGTGCGTCGAGAATGACAACACCGATGCGCAGGGGGAATGAGATCGGAGCGGTCAGTTTCCCAGACTTGATCACCTGGTATGGTTGTCTATTATTCAAGGTATCGTAAGCCGATAGAGCATAGGTGCCATTGCTAGAAATGACGAAGAAATAGTAATAATGCTCCTCAGGGTTGCCGCCAAAGATCAGACCGGCAGCCGAGGCATCCATTTGTTTGATAGAGACCTCATAGGTATACTTACCATGACTGTCAAAAAATGGAGTATAGGTGCTCAAGCATGGATAAAACTCTTGAGCTTTTGTCGCACTGACATGCAGCGCGCCTCCTTGATTCGTGCAGTCCGGGCTTGTCTTCCATTTGCCAGAGAGAGTGCTCAAATTGTCCTCAAAAAGGATGTTCGTGCCGAAAGGATAGTGACTGGCATAGTATGTAGCTGTGGCCTGCACTCTCGGTTCGGCCAAAAAACCAGTCACTCTCAAGCCGCCATCGAAGAGGGTAAAGTCGCTGTTCGCGCAGGCCCAGCCTGAGACAGAGCAGATCACCAGCAGAATGGGTAGCACGATCAGGATAGTCTTCCCTCTCTTCTTCTTTGGTGGTGGCGCAGGAAAATACGGTTGCGCCGGTCCTCCAGGGTACGGGTAATACGGATTGATAGGTCCTGGAGGGTACTGCTGTCCCTGCATAGGGCCATAGGCAGGCCCAGGTGGTGAAGAAGGTGGTTGATTATTGCCCTGCGGTCCATACAGGTTGTACATTCGCAACTCCTCTATATACATAGCGTTTGAGCGATGTTTGCGCGCTAGATATATTTGCGTTGCTCTTGAGTATAAACGATGGAGGGAATAAACACAAGGCTCAAGCCACCACCCCACAGGGTTTCGCAAAAGTCCACATTCCTTGCTCCAGACTGGCGACCTGCGGTCGCTTTTGTATGAAATGATGAGGGTACCTCCTTCTTTGTCTTTCCATAAAACACCTTACGTTTGCTATCCTCATAGCCGGGTCAACTTTTCTCCTTGTGAACAATCTAAAAATCGTCTATGCTAATGAAGAAGAAGAGTTGATCTACGCAAAAGAAATTGAATGGCTTGTGGTAAGTAAGGATAGAGAGCGTTTTTTACAATGGTTGAGGGCACATATTCAACCACATCATGACTAAGGAGGCGGGTGTCATGACGGAGAAGGACGTAAAAAGCAAAAAAAACAGCAGGAAACCGAAACCTGCAATGCCAGTCAAAAAAGCCATTGAGATTTCTATGAAGCAATTTGCTAAAGAACTTGAGTACCTCAAAGATCGTTAATACTAAGGTAAAGACGAGGAGCCAGCTAACAAGCTGGCTCCTCGTCTTTGTATTATTTGATACATCTCCTTGTCTCTTAAATCTGAAATACCTTATAAATGTAGCAACAGTGTAGCAACGCGCTATTTTGTCTTTCTTTTCAAGATTTACTGCTTCACTGCTGTAATCAGGGAGGCGCCCGGGGTGAGCAGGCGGTAGCTGCGGACCTGGTGCATGCCAGCCTCCTCCAGCCAGGCTTTGACAGTCGCGAAGGGGTAGCAGGTGCCGCCGCAGGTGGTCATGGTCAGGGCCATAAATTGCACCATGAGCGAGGCCAGGCGGGAGCCGTGGGTCTGGTCGGTGACCTGGTCGACGAAGACGAGTATACCACCGGGACGCAGGGTCTGAACTACCTTGCGCAAAATGGCCAGGTTGAGGTCGGGCTGGAGCAGGTGCGCGATATGGAAGTAGAGCGCGACATCAAAGGGCTCGGCAAAGAGCGTCGAGAAGTCATCCTTGACGATATCCCCGCAGACAAAGTGCATGCGCTCCTCCAGGTGCATGTGCTTGGCGGTACGCTCACCTGCCTCCAGTCCTGGCTTGATATCAAGGATGGTAGCCTGAAGGTCAGGATATTTGCGACAGAAGAGCGCGCTATAGGCGGCGTGGGAGCCTCCCACATCCAGGAGTCGTGTCGAGTCCTGGGGAAGCCGTATATGGCGGATGATCTCGCTGCCAAGGGCCGTGGCAAGCGAGGCTAGGCCGGCGTAGTGGCGCGCCAGCATGGCCTTCATCTCGGGTGCACTGGCGTCTTCCTCGTAGGGCATACGCATGGCTTGGCTATTGGTATGGATGACTTCGTCGATATGTTCCCAGATGTTGATGATATCGGGGCTGTGTACCACGTAGGGGGCGATACCGACGGGCGAGTCACTGGTGAGCCAGCGCTGGCTCATTCGGCTATTAGCATAGAGACCTCGGCGCTCACGCAGGTAGCCCGCTGAGACCAGGAGGTTGAGGAGCAGCTTGATTCCCTGGGGGTGGCAGTGCAGACTCTCGGCCAACTCTTCGGCACTCTGCCGTCTCTGGCTCAGGCTATCAAAGAGACCCAGCTCGCAGGCCGTTACCAGCATCTTGGCGATTCCAGGCGCAAGCGGCGTATCAAAAAGCGGCGTGGGCAGGATATTGAAGCGCGAGAGCAGCGCTTCCAGTGGGGTCAGACGCAACGGCATAAGACAATATCTCCTCACCTGATAGAAGTTTTTAAGCCAGGCATTCGGCTTGAGTCGCATGCAAGTTTTTTTGAGTTCTATTTTAAGCCAGCAGGGTCGCTACGATCCACCCACCGCCGAGAAGCAGGCAGGTAAGTACGACCAGGTAGAAATAGCCCTTACGTGTTACACGTGGTTTGCCTGGTCCTGAATACAGGCTGAGTGCGAGAATGAGTAGACCTCCCACCAGCAGGATTGAGAGTAGTAAACCAGGAAGGGCGGGTACCAGGCCTGTATACCAGAGGAGGGCCATTAAACATCCTCCCAGCGCCAGTAGTAGCGGGCAGGTCCAGAACGTCCCGCGTAGTCCCAGGAAAACCGCCAGAGTACGCGCGTGACTGGCGGCATCCTCTTCCAGGTCTGGCAGCGAGTTTGCGAGGTTGAGGACGACGCCCAGCAGGGCTGCGATGGGAACTAGCCAGTAGAGTAGCGGTAGAAAGTGACCCATCGCTACAAAGGCGTAGATGGGAATGAGAGGGATGGCCAGCGCGAAGACGATGCCACTGAAAGGTGTAGACTTTAAGCCCAGGTTATAAGCCTGCCCAAACGCCAGGTAGAGAAGCGAGATCAGGAGCGCTGGCATGTTGATTGGTAGCAGGAGCAGGAGCATCAGCAGCATGAGTCCTATACCAAAGGTCAGGGCCTCCCCAGGACGTACAAGGCCCTGCACCAGGGGCTTGTTTTTCTTGCCCGCGGCATCCAGGTGGCGATCACAATAGTCATTGAGGACAGCGATTGAGCACTGCATAGCTGTATGGGCCGCGATCGCTAAGAGAATGAGCAGCCAGTTAAAGTGAGGCCACGCGGCCAGTAGAAGAAAAATGGTCACGGCAATGGCATGAAAGAGAACCGGCAGGGGATGACAGAGCTGTACAAGGCCCCGTGCGATGGCCAGGGGGCGGCGCTTTTTTACGATCTCCATGAAAATATCGACATCCTTTCATGCAAGTAGGGTGCATCGCGGGCATCGAAGCGTAGACAGCACATGTTAGCTATGTGTTATTAGGAAGAACGCCAGGGAAAACCGATATTGGTTGATAGGATGGTATGTGGATAAGCAAGGTCACTTCATGGTGTGTAGAAGGCGAGATCTCTGGGAGCAGAGCGCCAGGCTCCCAGAGGCGTTACCAGACGGGCAAGCGATCCTGAACAGCCTTAAACCAGATGGTGCGTACCTCATTCCCGGCGGCCATAAGTGTAATCCAGACCCCAAGAGCGGTACCGGCAATCCAAAAGATCAGCATCAATGTACTACTGTTAATGCTTAATAACTGGTTCCAGGCGTTGACGAAGGCGTAGGAAAGTGCATCATGCCCATTAGCAAGGGGAAGCATGGCGCGTAGCGTTGGTTGCCCCAGGAAAAAGCCAAGTGTGGCGACAGTAGCCAGGAACAGGACGGTGAGAAGCTCGGAGAGCGATATGCGCAAGGGGAAAAAGTTTGATTCAGAGCGCCGAAGCTCTTCCTGGCGTGCCTGTTCAACCTGTTGAACTGAACGCGCGACCCGGAACATAATATTCTGCGTCAGATTGGCGGGTTCAATGACCCGTTGCATTGAGTAGAATGACTGCTCGACCAGCTCGAGATAGCGTAAGTGTTCGCGGCACGCGGAACAAGATGAGAGGTGTGTTTCGAGCGGGCGCAACTTTGCCAATGGCAGGCGTTTATCAACGTACAGCTGGATATAAAATGCAGCTTTGGCACAGTGCATATTCAACCTCTCGTTCTCCAATCTTGTTCAAAGGCCTGTATACGTTCTTTCAACAGGTTGCGGGCGCGAAAGAGATGTGTTTTGATGGTGCCGATAGGCATGCGCAAAATGTCAGCCATCTCTTCGTAGGTCATATCCTGCAGATGACGTAGCACAAGTACGACCCGGTACTTGGCGGGTAGGGTTGCGAGATGCTCTTGCACGAGACTCTGGCAGGCGGCAGCCTCCAGCTGGGAGCCGGTAGCATTCTCCTCGCCAGCATGGTCGAGCAGATGCTCCTCCTCCATGGCCACCTGGAGCGCCTTGTCCCGCTTGCGCAGCTCAAGCTGCTTTAAGCAACAGTTGTACGCGATACGGTAGAGCCATGTTGAAAAACGCGCCTCGCCACGAAAGGAAGGGAGACCCTGCCAGGCGGCGAGAAAGGTTTCCTGCGTAATCTCATTTGCCTCTTCGTATTGTTGCAGCATACGATAGACGAGATTAAAGACCCGGCGTTGGTGGCGTTGTACCAGGATGGCGAAGGCATCCTGATCTCCTGCCTGGCTGGCTGTGACCAGGGCAGCATCATCCTGCTCGGCCTGTTCTGGATAGGAAGAGGCTAGGTTTGGCAGGGGTATCCCTATGCTTTGTGGCGATTGCAAGAAAATTTCACCCATAACAAAATTATTAGAGAACGAAGGCACCTAGAAAGTTTCAGCAAAATAGACGAAAATAGCAAGCGAAACATCTAGCCTTCTTACGGTATCATATCATAACGAGCAGCTAACATAGGCTCAACTAAGGAGAAAGGCATGTCGGCAAACGTGATTTTAGTACTAGGTGGCTGGTTGATAGCCCTGGCCATTTTCTTCGCCTTCATTGTGCTCATCCGCTATTTGCAGCACAAGGAGCGGATGGCCATGATCTCGCACGGCTTGACCCCTGATAATATGTCGAATAGGCGTCGTAGTCGAGGTATCTTGCGGGCGGGACTTATCACCGCTATGATTGGGGTAACCTTGACCGCGGGTCTCTATCCAATCGGCTTCTTTCTGCCGCAGTTTTATAGCGCGCCTCTGCATCTAGGGCCCTGGCTTCTCCCGGGGTTGATTCCCTTCGGTGTGGGTCTGGCACTGGTAAGTAGTTACTATCTTGAGCCCGCAAGCGTGAGTACAGGTGAGGAGCGTTCTGAGCAAGAGAAGAACAAGGTCATCCAGCTTAATGCTAAGCTTGAACGCGAGTCAGGGGAGAAACGCTAGCCGTTTTCTGAACTGGGTGAAGCTCAGAAAGAAGCAATTTTTCAACAATTTTCCAAATCTATAAAAATTCGAGAAAAAACTCTTGACAAGAGTGCGGAGCAGTGATATTATTCCACTTGCGCCGGACGGGACACCGAAAAGCGCACCGGATGCGAAAGCATCGAGCGTACTTTGAACAACTGAAGAGTGGTAAGGAAAACAAACAAGTACAAGTAACCTGTCAATGAGGATAAGCAAGTCATCCAAATAAGAACAGAAAATCTCCAGTGTGAGATTTTTATAAAAATTTGAATGGCGAGTTTGATCCTGGCTCAGGATAAACGCTGGCGGCGTGCCTAACACATGCAAGTCGAACGCCCTCTCGCAAGAGAGGGAGTGGCGGACGGGTGAGTAACACATGGGTACCTGCCCCGAGGTGAGGAATACCGGCGAGAAATCGCCGACAATACCGCATATGTTCCTCCGGGAACAAAGCTCGCAAGGGCGCCTTGGGATGGGCCTGTGGCCGATTAGCTTGTTGGTGAGGTAAGAGCTCACCAAGGCCACGATCGGTAGCTGGTCTGAGAGGATGGTCAGCCACACTGGGATTGAGAACGGCCCAGACTCCTACGGGGGGCAGCAGTGAGGAATTTTCGTCAATGGGGGCAACCCTGAACGAGCAACGCCGCGTGCAGGAGGACGCTTTTCGGAGTGTAAACTGCTTTTCTTGGGGACGAGAACGGACGGTACCCAAGGAACAAGCCCCGGCTAACTACGTGCCAGCAGCCGCGGTAATACGTAGGGGGCGAGCGTTGTCCGGAGTTACTGGGCGTAAAGCGCACGCAGGCGGTTTCGTACGTCTGGAGTGACAGTTCCCGGCTCAACTGGGAAAGGTCTTCGGAAACGGCGAGACTTGAGGGCTTCAGAGGGACACGGAATTCCGGGTGGAGTGGTGAAATGCGTAGAGATCCGGAGGAACACCAATGGCGAAGGCAGTGTCCTGGGAAGCATCTGACGCTCAGGTGCGAAAGCTAGGGGAGCGAACAGGATTAGATACCCTGGTAGTCCTAGCCGTAAACGATGACCACTAGGTGTGGGAGGTATCGACCCCTTCCGTGCCGTCGCAAACGCAATAAGTGGTCCGCCTGGGGAGTACGGTCGCAAGATTAAAACTCAAAGGAATTGACGGGGACCCGCACAAGCAGCGGAGCGTGTGGTTTAATTCGATGCAACGCGAAGAACCTTACCAAGTCTTGACATGCAGATGCACCAGCGGTAATGCGCTGTCCCTTCGGGGCGTTTGCACAGGTGCTGCATGGCTGTCGTCAGCTCGTGTCGTGAGATGTTGGGTTAAGTCCCGCAACGAGCGCAACCCCTACTGCCTATTACAACTTCTAGGCGGAACTGCCCTCACGGGAGGAAGGCGGGGATGACGTCAAGTCAGCACGGCCCTTACGACTTGGGCGACACACACGCTACAATGGCCAGAAACAAAGGGATGCCAACCCGCGAGGGGGAGCCAAGCTCAAAAACCTGGTCTCAGTTCAGATTGCAGGCTGAAACTCGCCTGCATGAAGGTGGAGTTGCTAGTAACCGTAGGTCAGCACACTACGGTGAATACGTTCCCGGGTCTTGTACACACCGCCCGTCACACCACGAAAGTCGGCAACACCTGAAGCCGCCAGGCTAACTCTTCGGAGAGGCAGGCGTCGAGGGTGGGGTCGGTGATTGGGGTGAAGTCGTAACAAGGTAGCTGTACCGGAAGGTGCGGCTGGATCACCTCCTTTCTAGGGAGCTGTGATTGCCCACTGTGGCAATCCATTCCCAGGTCGATCCCCCTGATTTATCAGGAGGAACCTGACGACTACTTATCTTCACCAGGCTACTGGCTTGCTTGGCAAGCCTTACCACTCTTGAGTTGTTTGAACAACTTGATGCTTTTGTCCACGGGCTTTTAGCTCAGGTGGTTAGAGCGCAGTCCTGATAAGACTGAGGTCCCTGGTTCGAGTCCAGGAAGGCCCATTTCGCACCGAGATGTATGGGGATGTAGCTTAGCTGGTAGAGCGCTGCCTTTGCACGGCAGAGGTCAGGGGTTCGAGTCCCCTCATCTCCACCAAACCCATTTGTACATGCAGGTGGAGTGGTGGTCATAGCGAAAGGGAAACACCCGTTCCCATCCCGAACACGGTAGTTAAGCCTTTCAGCCCTGACGATACTACGGGGGCAGCCCCGTGGGAAAATAGGACATCGCCTCTCCACCCGCCTGTATGGGTGGGTTTCATGGTTGCGATTACGGGCTTTTAGCTCAGGTGGTTAGAGCGCAGTCCTGATAAGACTGAGGTCCCTGGTTCGAGTCCAGGAAGGCCCATTTCCCTTTTTAAGGCCCTGGTTTCATACCAGGGCTTTTTTGTTATTTCATGGTATAAAGAGAACATGATGAGCGGGCTGGCAGAGCCAGCCCGCTCATCATGTTCTCTTCACACACTAACCGCGTCGCAGGCGATTATAGGCCAGGCGCAGACCCTCCAGGGGTAAATATTGATTGATGTATTGAATCTCAGGAATAAGAGGCGCCATGAGTTGAGCCAGCCCACCATGTGCGATTACCCTGACCTCGCCCTGGTCGGTGACGCCAGGAATCTCCGCGCAGAGGCGCTTGATCAGTCCCTGCACCAATCCTACATGCCCGTAAATAATGCCCGATTGCATGTTCTCAATGGTGTTCTTGCCCAGGGCGCGTTGAGGTGGCGTCAGGTCAACGCGGAAGAGGCGCGAGGCCGCACTACTGAGCGCTTCTGCTGAGATCATCAAACCAGGGGCAATAGATCCTCCCAGGAAGTTGCCCTCCTGCGAGATGACATCAAAGGTGGTCGCGGTGCTAAAGGCAATAACCAGGGCGGGACCGCCATACAACTGATGCGCGGCGAGGGTTGTCATGATACGATCCGAACCAATCTCCCAGGGATTGTCGATATGGAAGGCAATGCCCAGGTCTAACTGGTGCGAGATGACGAAGGCTTCCTTATGGCAGTAGCGTAGCGCCAGCTCTTGAAAGACAGGTGTCAAGGGAGGGACTACGCTTGAGAAAATAAGATCGTGAATATCACTGAAGCGGTGTCCGGCATGTTGCAGCAGGTCGTTCAACACCATGGCATATTCGTCGGTAGTACGCTGGCGTGACGTTGAAACAACCCAGTGATGCTTCATCGTGTCATTAAGATACAGGCCAAATTTGATATTGGTATTGCTGATATCAATTGCTAGTAACATGGAGAATCCGCTTTCTACCCGTGTTATTCGCCCTGGGAAATCGAGGAGGCCTGGTGCTGAGCTACGTTGGTATGTCTGCGCCCGGCGTACTCTTTCAGTATCTCACCAATCTCCTCCGGGTTACCATACGCCTCATCGCGTACGACGATGACCTGCTTGTCATTCTCTGTGTTGAGGAAGGCAAGCGATACCGGTGTGCGCGTGCGCTTGTTCTGCCACTGGCGGCCACTCCTGGTGGCGCCGCGTCCCACGAAGAAGCCAGCGATATTTTCACCCATTGTGGGCAGCGAGCGCACCGTTACCTGCTCATCCTCGCTAATCGTACGACTGGCACTGCGCACGCCACGCGCGGTGATATGCTCAACGTTTTCCATCGGGACCTGGATGACTTTGTTACCCTCTTGCTTGACAAAATTTTCCGGGGTGAAGACAAAGATATGTTTGTCAGATGTAAAAAGACGTTTGATGTCGACCACCAGCGTCCAGAGGCTGCCCAGCCCGATAAAGAGAAACATTCCGAGCATAAGCAGAGTAAAGATAATCAGGATCGGACCACGCTGAAAGTTATCGGGAATGACGATGGGTAGCACGAGCGCGAATAGCCCCAGCCCTATAATAGTGCCAAAGGCCCAACCCGCAATACCCCACTGGAGCTTTTTACGAAGAATTGGAAAAACTGTCCAGTTGCTTGGATAGGCACCGGACCTGGCCTGCGCAAGGATTTCTTCTGCTTGCATGGCGTACTCCTTTAGTTTCGCTGTAAGGCTAGTTCTTATATTCGACACATTATATCAGAACGTGAGATGTCATGCACAAGAAGATTAGCACCTGGGGTGGGCAGAGAGGCACTGGCATTTGCCCAGTGCCTCTCTGCCCACCCCAGACACTAATAATAGTAAATATGGTAAAATGAGGAGTGCGAATAAGCTACCCGTGGATGTTTGCGGTTGAAGGCGAGATGGAGAGCAATGGATCGCGAGATAGAGAGCTATTGGTTTACCTTTGCCGAAAGGGCGGCGCAACTGGCGCTTCACTCCTTTCGGAGAGAATATCCCTCCTGGACAGAGGACGAGACCCCTCTAGACGAGCTTGTACACTGGCTTGAGCTGAATGTAGAGACATTTCACCCCGTAGATTACCCGGATGGCACCTTTGGTTTTATGGACCCCGACGAGGAGGAAAACCTGATCTGGTTGTGCCGGGATATGCATGAGACGCTGCGTCGCTTTACATTGGCTCATGAACTGGGGCATGCCATCCTGCATTGCCAGGGGACTACGCGTATTCAGCAACTGGTCCAGGAGGTCGAGCAAGCACTACAAGAGAGCCAGGTGCCAGAGACCGAGCGCTATCAACAGACCCTGCTGTCTATTCCTACACCCGCTTTATCACTGCCAACACGTGCCGATCCCTGTCAGGAGCAGGACATGAACCTGCACTTGCTGGACCAGGATCATCTCCAGGAGACGCTGGGTCTCGGACTCACCTATGATCCCCGTAGCCAGCGGGAGTTGGCCGCGAATCTCTTTGCCGCCGAATTGCTGATGCCACGCGAGCGCGTACGCAGACTCTACCTGGAGGAACAGGTCGCGCCAGCCTCTCTGGCGGCCAGCTTCGGCGTCTCACAGGCCGCGATGCTCAATCGCCTGGCCGGCTTTCTGCAAGACGCCCTACTTAGTAAGCCGCTCCCACCCCAGGCCCCAAAGCCAGCGGCACAGCCCTCCAGTCCCGCCAAAAAGCGCTATGATACCTACCAGCAAGCGGCCATTGAGGCACCGACGCCAGCCCTGATTGTCGCGGGGCCTGGAAGCGGAAAGACCAGTACGTTAATTGGGCGCATCGAATATATGGTGCGTACGCTCCAGGTGCCTCCAGCGCAGATTCTGGCCCTGACCTTCTCGCGCAAGGCCGCCCAGGAGATGGAGGAACGTTTAGCTCAGGTCTTGACCCGGCAGTTACCGAAAGTCAGCACCTTCCATGCCTTCTGCGCCGATCTCTTGCGCCGCTATGGCGAGTTAGTTGGTCTGCGCCCGGGCTTTACTCTGTTGGATGAGGCCGAGGGCTACTTCCTTCTGCGCCAGTTGTCGCACTCCATGCGCTTAAAACACTATGTCAAATTGAGTGCACCTACCTTTTATTTTCCCGATATGCTCAAAGCCATTTCCAGGGCGAAAGATGAACTGATAACGCCCGAGGAGTATACGCGCCTGGCGCAAACTATGTTTGAGCTGGCGCAGGGACAGGATGATACTGAGGTCCTTGAGCGCGCAGAGAAGGCCCTGGAGATTGCCCAGGTCTATACGCTTTACGAGCAGGCCCTGGGGCGGCGTGGCGACTGCGATTTTGGTGGCCTCTTGCTGCTGACGGTACGCCTGCTTCGCGAGCATCCAGAGGTGCTGGCGGAACAGCAGCAGGTGTATCAGTATGTCCTGGTTGATGAGTTTCAGGATATGAATAGAGCCAGTGGCGTCCTCTTACGTGTGCTGGCAGGCGAGGCCGGTCGCGTCTGGGTTGTAGGAGACGCGAATCAGGCCATCTATGGCTTTCGGGGCGCCTCACCCGCGAATATCAGCCAGTTTGCCCAGGACTTCCCCGGTGCGGTGATCCTACCGCTCAGCCGTAACTATCGCTCGCGCCCGGATCTCGTCTCTCTGGCGGAGGCTTTTCGTTGTAGCTACCTGGATAAGGGCCAGGAGCCAGGCAAAAATCAGCCGGTGCGTGTGGCAGAGACCGGACCATATGTTACACTCGCCCAGGCGAGCAATGAGGCCAGCGAGGTCGCGGGCATCATCGCGGATATTCAGCATAAACGCCGCCAGGGGTATAACTATAAAGATATGATGGTGCTCTGCCGGACGCGAAGCCAGGCCCAGAAGATCACGCGTGCCCTACTGGAGGCGGACTTGCCCACTCACGAACGCGCTGGCACGTTGGAACAGGAGCACATAAAGGACGCGCTGGGGATGCTGCTGTTGTTGAGCAATGAGAGCGGCATGGGGCTGTTGCGCGTGGCGCGCCTGCCCGATTATCGCTTCAGTCAGGAGGATATAGAGGTCCTCTTGCTATCCGCTCGCGAGCGCCAGGTCAGTCCACGCAGCCTGCTGCTCAGCGAAGAGTTTTCTCTTGACATCAGCGCAGAGGGAAGATCGGCCATGCAGCGCCAGGTCA
Organism: Ktedonobacter sp. SOSP1-85; assembly: GCF_016587415.1. Classification (GTDB taxonomy): domain Bacteria; phylum Chloroflexota; class Ktedonobacteria; order Ktedonobacterales; family Ktedonobacteraceae; genus Ktedonobacter. Next base: position 3,829,402 of record NZ_BNJI01000001.1, read on the forward strand.
GCAGTATGCGTGCCTTGCAGCAGTGTAATGATACCTGGACCTGTATGAGCCAGTATCTCCTCCAGGAGACCAGCCTGGTGCGTGATCTCCTGCGCTACCCGGAGGACGAGGTCGCGAAAGGCCTGCTGCTGGATTATGATCGCTTGCTCCAACTAGCGAGGCATTATGACCAGCAGTTGGAGGCGCGGCGCCGGGTCCTGGCCCAGGAGGTTGTATCCCTGGAAGAGCTCTCTATGGAGGCGCGCCTGAAGGGCTTTTTGGAGTACCTTAGTATGCTAGTGGTGTTGCGCCAGGATGGGGCCACGCGTGAAAGTGGTGAGGGCGAGGACGAAGAAGAGGCGAATATCATCCAGGTCATGACGGTCCACGCCAGCAAGGGACTGGAGTTTCCTGTGGTGTATATGCCGGGCCTGGTGCAGAATAGATTTCCCCTGACCTATCGCTCAAGCGCTGTCAACGCGCCTGATGGAATGCTGCTAGCGGAAAACACTGGGCGCGCCGCTCATGATAGCGGTGAAGCCTGCCTCTTTTATGTTGGTGCAACACGCGCGCGCGATCACCTGGTGCTGAGCTATAGCGAGCGTTATGGCAAGAAGTCGTATAAGCGCTCCCTCTTCCTTGATCCCCTGGAGGCCGCGATGCCCCAGGAACGTTTGACGCAACTCGCCTGGGAGGCCCATGGCGAGATTGAGGAGCGTGTAGAGGAATCCCTCAAGCCGATCTCGATACAGCCTGGCGAGCGCTTTCTGGATCGAATGCGCCCCACTGACCTCAGCTCGTCTTTGGTAGAGATGTATCGCCGCTGTCCTCGTCAATATGCCTACAGTACGGTCTATCATTTCGATGGTGATGCCGATGCCTACCGCCTCTTCCGCCAGGCAACCCAGCAAACGGTTGAAGTGCTGCATAAACAACTGGCGAGTATGGCTGATAGCCAGGGGACCTTGCCCACGTTTGAGGAATTGGAAGCGCTTTACAAGCGACACTGGCGCGAACTGGGAGGGGAAGATATGCCCTTCGCGCCTATGTATGAAGCGCATGGTATTGAGGTCGTAGAGGGAATACGCCAGAAGCTGGTAACGCAGAGCGAGACCCAATGGTCCATGCGCGAGAGCCTGCATGTGGACCTCGCTGGTCGCTCCGTACGCGTGACCGTGGATCGTATTGAGAGCTCTTCGCAGCCACAGGAGGAGGGGCCATTACGCTTTGTGCGCACGCGCTATGGCAAGAGCAAGGAGAAGCCGAAGGCAGACACACGTGAATTCTTCTATACACTGGCATCGCGCCAGCACCATCCTGGGCGCCCGGTCGAACTCCACAGCCATAATATGAGCACTGGCGAGACCATACCTATGAAGTTGACCGAGAAGAAGGAGCAGAGCCTCTACGGCGAACTGGAGCAATGTATCGAGGGCATTGAACGCGACGAGTATCCCGCGCGCCCCGCGGAACCCTCCCGCTGCCCCACCTGCCCATTCTTCTTTATCTGCCCAGCATAGAGATACTTGGCAACAGATGGAGTGCGTGCTGGCAACCAGCAGTCGCCAGCACGCACTCCATCTGTTACCAAGGCCATAGGTGGTAGGGAGTGTGTGGTGTCACGCAAATACACTACGCATGGTGTTACTTATAGCGATGCGCCAGTCACGAATAATGGGGTAGAATGTAGAGAAACACACCTTGTGTGCGGGCTATTTTAGAGTGTGTCACAGGAGAAAGGCGGAATTGTATGAACGATCAAGGTATTCTCAGACATATAGAAGAACTGGTCAACGAAGAGCATGAGCTGATGCAGAAGAAGGAGAATGGGGAGTTACAGGACGATCAGCATGAGCGTATTCACCAGTTAGAAGTCCAGCTAGACCAGTGCTGGGACCTCTTGCGTCAGCGCCGCGCGCGCCGCAACGTGGGGCAAGATCCTGATGCAGCCCAGGTGCGTGACCCCAATATTGTTGAGAACTACAAACAATAAGAGAATGTGGGAAGGGCGTCGCTTTTGCGACGCCCTTCCCACATTCTCTTATTGTTTTATGCTGCTCGCTTAGTCGCGGGGGGCTTTCTCCGCGAACTCAGGAGGTAGATCGCTATAGACGCCGCGATACTGCGCGGGCAGCATCGACGCGATACTATACATGATCGTTTTCGTGGTCTCTTCAATGTCCTCGTTGGTAACCTTCTTGCCATTCTTCGGCGTAAAGACGATTGGCTTACCGTAGGTAATCGTCACCTTCGCGCCAAACTTCTTCAGGACGTTTTCGCTGCCATGAATGGCGACAGGAAGCACGGGGACGCCAGAGCGCAGCGCGATGTAGCTCATACCATTATTGCCCTTGGCGAGGGTATGGGAGCGGCTACGTGTGCCTTCAGCGAAGATAACAAAGATTTTGCCCTTCTTGAGCTGTTCATCAGCCGCGCGGAGCGCTCGACGGTCGGCCTCACCTCGCTTGACGGGGAAGGCTCCCAGGAAGCGCACCAGCCAGCCAACCTTGCCATGAAAAAGCTCTTCTTTCGCCATATAGACGACTTTTCCTGGAATGAAGAGGGGGACCAGGGGAACGTCGGTCCAGGAGAGATGGTTGCTGGCAATGATAAAGGGACCCTCTTTAGGAATGTTGTAGCGACTACGTAGCTTGATACGCGAGACAAGCGAGAGTAGAATGATCGCCACTGTGCGGATGGCGTTATAGAGCACTGTTGGGGTCACATACGGATCATAGAGATTCTTCTCAGGTTTCGCCTTGGGCAGGGGGGCCTGGACGACGGTCTTCTGGGGTGCCTCCTGGCCGTCACTGCCATTTGTGCCAGTGGGCGGAGGCGTCTGGGGGGACGGCTGAGCTTGCTGCTCCTGGTTCATTTGTTTCCCTCCACATAGTGACAAATTTTATCTAGCACCTGCTCGATGCCGAGATTATCTGTCTCGATGATAATAGCGTCCTTCGCTGGTTGCATGTTTTTGCGATCAGTGTTATCGCGGCGCTCAACGTCGCTCATGACTTCTTCCAGACTGGGGAGCGCGGGATTATGTTCACCCATGCGCTCGACCATCTCTGTATGGCGGCGACGGGCGCGCTCGCGCAAGCTGGCGGTCAGATAGATCTTAAGATCCGCGTCGGGCATGACCACCGAACCAATGTCGCGTCCAACCATGACAATATGCCCTTGCAAGCCAATGGCTCGCTGCTGGGCGATCAAAATAGAGCGCACCTGTGGATGTGCCGAGACGGGCGAGACGGCGCGTCCAACCTGTGTGCTGCGAATATCCCAGGTAATATCATGACCCTGAATGATGACAGTATATTGACGCCCATCGGCGATCTCGGGCTTGCTAATAAGAATGATATTCTGCTCAGCTAACTTGCCAAGCGTGGGACCATCGTTCAGATCTATTCCCTTTTGTAAGGCAAGCCAGGCAATGGCGCGATACATCGCTCCTGTATCGCAGTATAGATAGCCCAGCCGCCTGGCCAAGTGTTCTCCTATGGTACTTTTTCCTGCGCCAGCTGGTCCATCAATGGCGATACACCCCGGCTCTCGCATGAGTCCTCCACTTTGTGTTTATATCAAGGGGATTATATCACACGTCATTGATGGACGCCGCAGGCTAGCTAGCTTAGTTCCTTGCACATGAGCATCGGAATAACGTATTTTAATGGTCAAAGAAAAGCGCAATGTTTGAATTATAAACATATTCTGCGTTTTATTGAGTAGGCATATTGTATATCACATGTTTGTTTAGTCTTTGGCTTTCAGTAAAGTCAGGAAGAAAGAGAAAAACTGTCATGAGTAGAAAAATTGTCATGATTGTGAGCTTGATTTCCCTTCTCATCGCTTTCGTTTTATGCGTGTTTTTCTTCTCATTTTTCCCTTATCGAGTGGCTATTCTTTTATGCTGGGCACTTCTTACTTGCATTCTTCTCGATATTTCCCGAAGACGTTCTGCGTCTCTGTCTGAAGGCGAGGGCTCTAAAAAACTAGAGCCATACACCATACAACAAAGCCTTACCAAGCTAGAAATAAATGGCCGTCAGAAGCAAAAATATGATGGGAAATAAAGGATAAGAAAGTTTATTTAGCACTATGAGTTGTCCATTATGAGAAAAGTAACCAAGACTGACTGCTTTGTATAAGCAGAAGAGGCTATCTAAGTAAAGCCTGGATCTCAGCAGGGGTTAGATGACGACATTTGCCGAGTGCGACTCCCCGGAGGGTCAGAGGACCGAGTCCTACGCGCCTGAGTTGCAGAACGGGGTGATCGACGGCCTGGAGCATACGGCGTACCTGGCGCTTGCGTCCTTCGTGAATGGTCAGCGTCAGCCAGCTACTTTGCTCTGTGCTAGAGAGCTTGCGCACGCGTGCGGGCGAGCTGGTGTAGTGCTTGCCATCGTCCTCGGTGAAGGTCACCCCGTCGCGCAGAGCTTGCAGCGTGCGCTCCGTGGGGATGCCTTTGACCTGGACCTCGTAGTGCTTCTCTTTCTCATAGCGTGGGTGGGTCAGGTGCTGGGCGAAAGCTCCATCATTGGTAAGCAGTAAGAGTCCACTGGTGTCGCGGTCCAGGCGCCCTACCGGGTAGAGGCGCAGACTACGCAGCTCGGGTGGAAGCAGGTCCAGAACTGTAGCGCGCCCCTCGGGATCGCTGACGGTGCTGACGTAGCCCGCAGGTTTATGGAGCAGCAGATAGGTATGCGGCGCCTTCGCCTGGATCTCTTTCCCGTCAACCACGATGCGGTCCTGGCCCGGCTGCACACGTGTGCCTTGCGCGGTGATGGTGGTACCATTGACGCGCACCCGTCCCTGGGCGATCAGTTCCTCGGCATGGCGACGCGATGCCACGCCCGCGTGGGCCAGAAAGCGAGCCAGGCGCTCACCCTGGGCTTCCTGATTGCTCGCTTGCCCCTGTGCTGATAATTCCTCGGGCATGTCGGAACCCGCTTGTTCTCTCTGCTTCATAATGCCTTTCGACCCGCGATACACTGCGTACACTCCTTGGTGCGGCAGGTTTGTTGATAAATATAATGTAGTCCCTGTTGCTGACAGGCTCCTCCTGGCTCACCAGGTAGCTGAAGCTGCGCGCTCATCATACGTGTTACCTGGTTGGATGGCAGGTCTGGATAGCTGGTGTAGAACTGGCGCGCGCATTCATATAGTACAATATCTTGTTCGCGTAGAGCGACGGCTGCCGCGAAGGGCAGGACCACATTGCAAACTAGTATATCAGTGCGTGCAAGACTGAGATTGAGCCGGGTGAAGATACGCCGGAGCGGCCAGATACTGGGTAGGCTATCATGCGCCTCTCCTGGTGTGAGTACAGTTCGTAAACGCTGCCAGAGTGGCGTTATCTGGGCCTGCTCGATGAGGTGACGGAGCGCACGTAGGCGCTGGGCGTCTAGGGGGGCTGGCCGTGTGGCGCGCCCCTCCGGTTCGGGAAGGATGCCAGGAAGGCCCATGAGCCGTAGAGATGTAGCGCGGAAGAAGGCCCGGTCGCGCCCATAGGCCAGGCCCTCGCCGAGGGCTGGCAAAAGGTAGTGATCGTAGAGGGTCTCGTCGTCATGTTTGGGCGTAGAGAGCGCACGTAGCTGTGTACTGAATAGCTCGCTGCTCCGATTTTCGTATGCAAATGTATGCAAGCACACACCCACACCAAATTTCGTTGTTGCTGCTTCATTCGTAGGTGCCTCAATGTGACCGGCACATTTTTGGTCTTACCCCGCGTCCACAGCCCGCGTTTGCGTCTTCGTCCGAGCCAGTACCGGAGACGGCTTGATCAATGAGCCCGATCAAGCGGAGGGCTTCCTGCAAGATATTCAACGCCGCGTTATGATCTCTCTCCTGCGCGAATTGGTAGTACGCACATTCGGGGTTCTGGCAGAGGAACACGCGGTCCGACAACTGCATGGTTTCCCACTTCCAGTCGCAGCAATGGCAGGTTTTACTCGATGGAAAGAAGCGGTCCACTTTGATCACCTGCCCGCCTCGCTGCTCCATTTTGCTGGTCAGCAGAGAGAGCAGTTTGCCGAACGCCGCGTCCGAAAGCGAGCGAGCCAGCGTGCGATTTTTCAGTAACCCTTTGAGGTGGAGATCCTCAATGCCAATGATCCCATAACAGGTGGCGAGCCTAGTGGTCAGCTTGTGGAGCACATCATCGCGCAGACAGGTAATCCGATAATGCAGCCGTGCCACCTGTCGACGTGCTTTCTCCCGATTCGCGGGATCCCGCCTTCCTGCGGTGGAGCCGCTTGTTGGCCCGACGGAGTTTCCCCAGAGCCGTTTTGAGGAAGGCTTGGTTCTCGATTCCCTCTCCCGTACTCAAGGTCGCCAGTCGGTTGAGACCCACGTCGATCCCTATGGCCGCTGGCTTGTTCTCCGGCAGGGTCTCTGGCATTTCGACCTGGATGGACACAAACCACCACTCGGCTGTTTTGGTGATGCGTACCCCCTTCACCCGGCCCTCAAACCGGAGCTTCTCGGCCATATTCACCCAGCCGAGCTTGGGGATCCACATGCGGTGATCACCCAGTTCAAACTGATCGTTGGCAAGGTAGAAACTCGGCGTACTGCGCTTCTTGCTTTTGAACTTCGGGCGGCGTGCACGGCCCTCAAAGAATGCGGTAAACGCCTTGCCCAAATCGAGAAAGGGCTGATCAGAGGCGTTCTTGGTGATCTCCCAAGTCCAGGGGAATTGCTCGCGCCTGATCTCGTTAAACTGCTTCTTGAGCTTGAAGGCGGTGGGGTTTCCCCCGGCCTCATATTGGCGGTTCCACTCAGCCAATGCCCAGTTCCAGACAAAGCGTGCGGTCCCGGCGGCTTTGGCAAAGTACACCACCTGCTCCGGTGTCGGATGCAGTCTGATCTTATGCGCCTTGATCATCCCTCACATCCTTTCACAGAACCGCTGCTCGAATCAGGTTGTTGTTTAAAACATATGTTCTACAACTACATCTTACCCTATTTTCCTCGCTTTTTCAATACTGTTGAAACCTCTTTTGCTCAAAGCGTGGTAGGCCTGCTCGATAGAGGAGTTGCTGGCGCTCACTCTCTGTCAGGGCTGGTATGATCTCCTGGCAAGGCCAGGGGGGCAGGCCTGCTCCTAGAAGCTGTAGGGCCTGCTCCTCGGCGGGCAGGTCTGCCAGGGTGCAGGTGGGAATGCTTAGCCCATCCTGGCGCAGAATAGGCTGAGTGATATCGTAGCGCAGGACGACGTGTAGTATAACCCGGTTGTAGCGCCTATCGCTCTCGTGGTGATGATTATACCAATCGCTGGCGCGCACATGAAACTCAACATCGCCACAGAGGCGCGGAGCCTGGAGGACCTGGCGCAGGCCAGCCGGGGCTAGCGGCGAGGAAGATGCCAGGGGGCGTAGGACCGCGTCGCGTATATCTGGACCTTTCGAGCCGCCCAGGTGCCCGGAGAAGAGGAGTTGATAAGTCTCGCCCGTATCTAGAGGTAGAAGCGTATCCAGGGGCAGGTGCCACCAGCGGCGCGCAACCTCTATCTCATCCGGCAGATGCCTGTATGACTGCTCGGCAAGGAGAAGCATCGCTTACCGCTCTCTGCGCTTTTTCGTGGCGCTTACCGCTTTGACCTGCTTGATAGTGCCGCGAATGGCCTGTTCTGTTGCTTCAGCGATGGCGCGAGCGGCGAGCGCTCGCGCTTTCCCCGTAGATTGATGCTCTGGTGTTGTCATCGAAGAACCGCCTCCCACCTTCAAACTAACTTCGTCTACATTCTTGATCAATTGATATTTATCTGGAACTGTGTTTGGACTGGATCATGTCCGGTCCGTGCGACCTTGACATCAATCGTCCAGACACCACTCATGCTAAATGTCTGCTGCTTGTCAAAGACGGCAACATAGGTTGCGCTGCCGTTGCCTTTGACGACTGCCTGTGTCGTTCCCATATCCATGACCACCATGTTGAGGGTGAGTGTTACCTGGGCATCGGTGACGGGCTGCCCCGCTGCATCTTTGATGGTCAGGACCGCTGTATTACTCTCGTTGAGCCTGGCTGGCGTCACCAGTAGCGAGAGCGAGAGATCGCCTACCTGGCGCGTCTGCGTAGCCGGGGCGCTAGCTGCTTGAGACATACTGGCGCTGTAGTTTACCTCGGGATAGACAATAGGGGGTGCGTAAAAGGCCAGAAGCGCCAGGCAGAGCAGCACACCGGTGCCTATGATCGACTGCGCGCTGACCACCTGTTTTAGCGTGCGCCCTGTGTTAAGCAAGACGGACTGGCGAGCGCGGCGCGTGGGCAGGTCGGAGGTGACGACCGGTAGGAAGAGCGCCTGGCGCATCAACTTAGGCCGTAATACCGCCATGCCGACCCAGCTAAAGATCAACATCAGCACGAGGAGCACAAACAGGACCAGTAGCGTGCGCCCATAGGGATCTTGCAAGAACGCCTCTCGGTTCGGAATGCTGGCTTCGCAGAGGTAGAAACCGCTTGCCAGGAGCGCCGCGATACTACCCAGCTGGAAGGGCGTGAAGCGTCGCTGGATGACCACCAGGGCGTCGGCGTAGTGATCTCGCTCAACTGCTGAGAGGAGCGGAAACAGGATAAAGCCCAGGTAGGTGAGCCCACCCAACCATATGCCAAGGCTGACCAGGCTGATCCAATCGAAGAGGACCGCGCTGGCATGTGGTTGCAAGACCTGCGCGGCCTCGCTTGAGAGCGAACGCGTGAGCAGGATCAAGCCGCCCAGGGCGAGCCATATTGGCGCGTAGCCATGTTGTGAAGGAGCGAGCCTGCCCGGCCTGCTCTCCTGATCGCGTACTACTTCGCGCGTATCGTGCGTCAGGCTACGCGTCGTCCCTGGATTGGATGAGCGCTTCCCAGGGTTTGAGGCCTTCTTGCCTGGATTTGAGCCGGTAGGTTGCTTCAGCGAACTGGTAATGCTGGCACCCGTTGTGTTCAGCGCACGCGTCGCGCTAGTGACAATACCAAGCTGCCCTGTGACTGGACTGAGGGAGCCTGTGATTGAACCCAACGCTCCGGTGCGTGTGACCAGGCGCGGGGTGGGAGTGGCTGGATAGTTCTTCAGGTTTAAGCGCCGCGTCCAATAGAGGAGGCCCATCGCGACGAGGATCAGCGCCAGGCGGATGATGAGCAGCATACCGTACGTGGTTTGCAGGAGCATGGCGAGCATAGCGCTGAAAGAGAAGCTGCTATCAAGCGTCTGCGACATCTGGGCCACGCGCAGGATAAAGGTCACACACTCGCCAATCAGCAGCGCACATAAGCAGAGCCATTGGAGAGAGGTTGTGCGCTTGCGGGCGCGTTCAAGCAACGATTGAATACGTGATTGCCTGGCAAGAATCCAGTTCTCTGTGATGAGCAGGCCTATCCAGAAAGTGAGCGCGATGAGAACGAGCCAGTCCCAGCCTACGCTCAGGATACTCAGAGTCGTGAACTGGCGAGAGCCTCCTGTGCCATAGAGGTTATTGCTTGTTGCCGGACCAAGCACCTTCTGCCCCGAGATACCCAGGCTGGAGACCGCGACATCAAAGCCAATAATACCGTTGGTTGTTTGTCCATCATTCGCCGCGACCGCGACCCACTTGATTTCATAGCTACCTTCGGGCAGAGAATCGGGGGACTGGAGGGGAATGTTGAGCTGGTGTGGATTGGCATGAGAGACGCTGGCCTGTCCATCGGTAACATCGACAAGCGTTCCCTTCTGTAGCGAGTAAATATGCGCGCTACTGAGTGTACTGATTGGAGCATTAAAAGTGATGTGTGCGACGCTGGGGACTTTGGCGATTGTTGAGCCATCGACCGGGTCAGAACCAATGACGAAGGCATGCGCCTGCGCCACTGGTGGGGGCGTGCAGAGCAGCCAGCCCATATGCATCACCAGAGCCAGGATACATGAGAGTAAAATAACAAGCAGTCTGCGCTTTTGCATGATGACCTTGAAGCCTTACTTTTCTCTATCTACTTCTGATCCGAAAACCCTGAGCGCGCGGCCGCTGTGCCCCCGAATGGGGGAAATGCTAGGTACGCCAGTGACGTTGGGTTTCGGAATAAGATCTTAAAAAAACAGCCAGTACATGCAGCTACCAGCTATACGCATACCTATTTTGTGGAACAAATATATCTTAGTTTTACACGGACAGGAAGTTTGGATAGATGTATGTATGTGGATTGTACCTCAGGCAGCCGTATGTCGCAACATATTAGGCTCTATATGTACGTGGGTACTGTTAGACAAGTTTCACCTGGATAATGTTACGGCTCTGTTCTGATTATGGGTATGCCTGGTTGATTGCTGAGCGCAAGTGTTACAATGAAGGTGAACTGGCCCTTGCCTACAGGAGTTGGCGAGGGCTGTAGTGAAAATAAGTGCATGTAGAGAAGCTAGAAAGAGGGTGCGATGACTGCAAGTTCATCCACGAAACTACGTGTAACAGTGTGGAACGAGTTTCGCCACGAACGCCACAGCGAAGAGGTTCAGAAGCACTATCCGGAAGGTATTCATAAAACTATCGCTGGTTTCCTCAGCGAGGCAGACCTGGAGGTGCGCACTGCTACCCTTGATGAGCCAGAGCATGGCCTGACCCAGGAAGTGCTGGATTCAACGGATGTGCTGACCTGGTGGGGGCACATGGCACATGGCGATGTCAGCGATGAGATCGTCGAGCGCGTGTACAAGCGCGTACTGGATGGTATGGGTCTGATCGTGTTGCATTCTGGGCATTTCTCCAAAATCTTCCGTAAGTTGATGGGCACCACCTGCGACCTCAAGTGGCGCGAGAGCGGTGATCGTGAGCGTCTCTGGGTGGTCGCGCCAGGACACCCCATTACTGAGGGCCTGGGTGACTACTTTGAGATCGAAGAGGAGGAGATGTACGGCGAGCACTTCGACATTCCCGCCCCCGAGACGCTAGTCTTTATTAGCTGGTTTACTGGTGGAGAGGTCTTCCGTAGTGGTGCCTGCTATACACGAGGTCGCGGCAAGATCTTCTATTTCCGCCCTGGCCACGAAACGTTGCCAACTTATCATAATAAAGATGTGCAGCGTGTGATTGTGAATGGCGTGCACTGGGCTGCTCCCACACCTGGACTGCCCCGCGTCTTTGGCAATACTCCCGCCCTGGAAGGCTCCAAATAAGCTAATTTGACAAGGGATAAAAATGTGATGCGTCCTGGTCGCAGTAGGCGACCAGGACGCATCACATTTTTATCCCTGCTATTTCACTGTATGATGGGAATATCGATCCCCAATTGCGCGATCAAGCCTTTGATGCCGCCACCATAAATCTGCTCGACCTCGATACGCTGTATCTTCTCATCACCCAGGGTGTAGATGACATTCTCTGAGGGCATGGAGATGCTCTGGGCGGTTTGTGGAATGGGTGGCGTCCCCAATACTGGAATAATAAATGAATTACTTTGATAGCCAGTAACCTGCCAGGTCGCACTGACTCTATTTTCATCCTCCTCCAACACATTATGCAAATTATAGGTGAGACCGGGAAAACCCTCCTCAAGCGCGTGTACAACCTCTAAAAATCCATGTCGGTCTAGTGGCCTGGGGGTCCAGCCCGAGAAAACAAAGTTATCGGATAGGTAGCCCTCATAGATGTCCTGCTCATTATTGTCAAGCGCCGACATAAAATCACGCACGATCTCGATCTCTCTCTCGCTCATCCTGATATGCTCCTCTCTATGTCAAGAATGTTATAACGCTTCTAAGAGAGACACGCTTTGTGGAGGCGAGAAGTAGATGCCTGCTTGTGCCTACCATCCCTCCTAAAAAGGCGCCCCTCAAAGTTGGGCTGAATAATATCACTGGGACAGAAACAAGACGAGCAAGTTAATAAGGTATTAGGACTAAAAACATTCATCTTGCCGATACGCGCTTTAATGATCTATACTACATGTAAGAATAGCAGAGCTGTAGATTATGCGTAGTGTTGTTGTGTAGTGTTAAGGAGGCGCGTATGCTGAGTCGGGGGATACAGCTATTTCTGGTTGTGGCTTTGATTGTGTTCCTCGTGTTTCTCTTTCATCCAGAGTATATAGCGAATGCTGGCAATGCGCCGTTGAAGTCTGTGGATGGCTCCAATGCTTCGGGAACAGCTCAACTTATCCCTGATCAGAGCGGAGGTGGAAGCGACTTCCAGGTGGCATTGCAGGGTTTGAAAAACAACTTCAAGTACGCGGTCACTCTGGATAAGGGGCGTTGCGGAGGCAGCTCAGTCGCAACAATTGGCACGGTGGCTTCAGACCAGGGAGGAAATGCCATGGTAACGGTTGGGCACAATGATCTCAACGCCAACTTACAACAGGGATTGTGGATTGATGTGCGCCGGGGAGACGCCTCCGGACCGAGCGTGGCCTGTGGGCAATTGCAGTTGAATAGCCAGCAACTCGCGCAGTTCAATACCAATCAGAGCAGCCAGGTGAGCCTTCTGAGCGCGAATACGAGCAACGCGACCCCGACTACCAGTACCAGTAGTGGTACCATCTGGGATAATCTGCTCGTGGGTTTTCCGCAAACAGGCGCGGGCCCTGGCAATAGCCATAGCTACGACAACTATACCTATCCCCGTAAGCGCTAGGGACTTCAGGCAAGGTACCACCCGAGCGACGCTCAATGCTGGCTTGCACAGCTCTTAGCGTTTGAGGATTAAGACTTTGAAGCCGCCCAGGCCGCTCGGGCTGGTCAGCGCGGAGACGCGTTGGCGCACATTGTACCATTGGAGCAGTTGTACCTGGCCCTGGTCGCTGGCCCGATTCTGCATGTCATCAAGCGCGGCAAAATCGCGCTGACGGATACGTTCCAGTTCGTCATAGATCCCCATGTCTGTGAGCCAGGAGCGCTGCGTCGTGAATTTGTGGAGGCGCAGTCCCTGGCGCCTTCCCTCTTCAATGAGCGTGCTGAAGTTGACGTGCGCGGTAATATCCTGCTCTCCGGGGCGCAGTAAAGGGCGTTCGGTGAGCTGGTGCTGGTAGTAGCAAGCCAGCGTCCCAGTAAAGCGCTCAGGGATATAGAGCTGGCGCGCCAGGTCACCGTAATCGATGGCGAGGAGAAAGCCGCGCCGCTTGCGTTTGGGATTTGAGCCGAGCAGGAGCTGGGCCGAGCGTCTCATCCAATGACGGGCATCCAGATTAATCTCGGCGCGCCAGCCATCGGGATAGGTGCGCCAGGGAATCTTATAGTCATCCAGGTAGCTCGCGACTTCCTCACTACTGGGCGCCAGGAGCAGCTCGCTCAATCTTCCGTTCTGTTCGCCTACATAGACCTCATATAGCTCACTGTCACGCTTCTCAACGAGATGGACGGGAAAGGCATCTACCAACTCATTGGAGAGCAGGACAGTAGGCGCCTGTTCAGAAGCGGCTGAGAGGGCATCCTCGCCCGCACCGATGTCGCTGCTCACGTAATGCAAGGCCTGGTGAAAGGCGGGGTGTTCCTGGCTCGCCCAGGCGCGGATGCCCTCTCCTAAGAGGCCCTGATTGGCACCCTGTTCTAACACGAGAAAGTGCGCAGGTTGCTTGAGCATCTCCCACATCTGGAGCAGTTGCCGTCCTGTACAGTGGGCAAAGATTTCGGAGACATCACTACTGGTGAAGAAATCGCCCTCCCAGCCCACGCGTGCCTTGCCGCTGACATAGTAGCCCTGTCCTGGTTCATAGAGGGCCATCCGCATATACTCAGCGAAGGGAATGGGGCCATGCTGGCGTATGGTGTCGAGAATATGTGCTTGAAGTGGTGTGGTTGTATGCATGTGCTCTAAGTGCCGAAGTTAACGACCAGCAGGTCGAGCGCCATCTCTGGTTCCAGGCGGCTACGCTTGAGTGCCGCGTCAGTATCCAGGAGCTGGCGATAGGTATGTTCGAGCTGGGCCGTACTAAAATTATGCACCTGGCGCAAGGCTTTCTCCGCCACAAAGGGTGCGATACCCAGGGTAGAGGCGACCTGTCCGCCGCGCATCCCCTTCTGGGCCAGTTCCTTGACCAGGAGCAGGGTGCGTACCTGGGAGGTGATGAGACCTATCAGCTTGAGAGGGGCTTCCCCATCGGCCAGAAGGTCATGGAGAATATTGAGGGCCTGTTTGCGATTCTTCTGGGCCAGGGCATCGGTGAGATCGAAGATGCGTGCCTCTTGCACCTGTGCCGAGAGAGTACGTACCTCCTGCACAGTAATCGTGCCGCCTGGACCTACGTATGTGGCCAGCTTTTGCAGCTCATTGGCCAGTAAGCGCAACTGATTGCCGATAAAGTTGGCGAGTAAAGTTGTAGCCTCGGGGGCGATCTTGACATCCAGGGCGCGGGCGCGGGCAGCGATCCAGCGTTCGAGCTGTGCGCCCTGGGGTTGTGTGCTCAGTGTGGCTTTCCCATGCTGCTCGGCGGCCTTGACCAGGGGATTTGCCTTGTCCAGGGCCTCTTCAACGATGAGAATGAGCACAGTGCTCTCTGGCATCTGACCAACGTGTTCTGCCAGGGCCTTCTCATAGGCGGCACGTGTGAGGGCGCCACCCTTCGCGCCTTTCTTGCCACGCTTTCCCCTGGCACCTTTAGCTGCCTCCTCCTGCGGAGCAGCAGAGGTGGTTGAGGACTCTCCGCGTTTCTTCTTGGGGAGTCCATCAATAACCACCAGGCGCTGCTCAGAGAGAAAAGGCTGTGTTCCACTGGCCATCATAATCGTTTTCAGATCCGCCGTCGTACCGTCATAGGTATCCTGGTTGAAGCCGAAATCGCTTTGTTGACGCAGCTTTTTGAGAAGTTCGCGACTGGTGAACTCATCATCGCCATGCAGGAGGTAGAACATACGTGTGCAGCCTAAAGCCGAAAGGCTATTCGTGAGCGGGACGACGATAATCGCGGTTGCTTCTGCTTGCCACCAGAACGTCGACCAAAACACCGCCAGCCAGGCCGAGGATGGAGCAGAAGAGCGCCGAGGCGAAGAAGGCCGCACCGGGATTCGAGGAGAGCACAGGGGGATCAGAAACCAGGGTACCAATCCAGGCATAGATCGCTACGAAGCCAATGAAAGATCCCAGGAGTGCCCCGAGAATCGCGAAGACACGATGCTTAATCGCGCTAAACCAGAACGCGAGAAAGAGCGCGATTGGCAGCGAGATGAGAAAACCAAAGAAATCACCAATGAAAATACCATCAAGTGGGTTGATATGCAAAGCCATTATAGCAGCCTCCTGAAGGATGGTTAGAGTCGATAAACTATTTCAATTATACGGCAATTTCGCCAGTGCGACAACTGAGGCAGAAGTTGTCTCAGAGATACGAGGGGGTGGTAGCGGGCTGCGCAGTCCGCTACCACCCCCTCGTATCTCTGAGAGGCTTATTATTGTAAGTGCACTGCGCTTGTTTGGGTCGCCTTGAGCATTTCCAGGCGCTTGAGGCGGCGTTGCATACGCCACTGCTTGAGGCTATGGCGTATAACGCTGAGCATAGAGACATCCTGGTGGGCGTGATAGAGTGCCCAGCCAATCTTAGGCAGGCTCAGGGCATCTGAGTAGACCAGGAAACGGCTCTCCCAGGCGGGATGAAACTTCTTTTTGAAGTTGAAGAGCGACTGGTTCTTGGTGGGATCGCCAAAGCGATTACTCAGAAAATCGATGCTGCTCCCCAGGAAGGTATCATCATCCGCGTTAACGTCGCTGAGCGGCGCCAGGCCCAGGCTCATCATGGTCGCACCCGTATTTTTGATGAATTCAATTGAGCGTGCAAGCAATAGTTCCATGGTGCCAGGGGCGGGCTGTTCGGCGCGGCGCATCAGGTCAAGCCCCCAACCATTGCGACCATAGATGGGCACGAAAGAGACGAAGGCGTGAACCTTGTTATGGTCATCCACGGCAACGGCATAGATCAGCTCTTCATCACCTGCGGGATCGAAGTGTCCCATGCTAAAGCCCATCTCTGTGCCACCTTTTTCATCGAGCCAGCGCTGTGAGATGCCCTCCATCTGCGCAAGCTGTTCCAGGTTGGTCACATGACCTTTGTAGAAGTCGATATGAACGTTGTCTTTCTCGGCGCGTTTGGCGCTTGAGCGTACATTGGCCATTGCCCCACCTTTCAAGGTAAAGGTCTGGGGGTCGATGACTGCATCTTCACCAATTTTAATCAGGTGCAGGCCCAGGGTCTGATAGAGTTGTTTTAACTCATCACGGATCTGCCAGAAGACTACGGTCCAGTCCTGCTTATTGCAGAACTCTACAAACTCACGCATGATAATGGGGAGCTCCATCTCTGGTCCAATGGGGTCGCCTGCTACCACTGCTGTACTGCCCTCCAGGACATAGCTAATGACTGCTCGCCCTGAGGAGGAGAAGAAGTAGAGCTTCTCTTCGGTGAGTGCGAAGTAGGCGATGGAGTTTTTGCCATAGAGATGGGCTAGCTCCCGGGCCTTGCGGCGCTCAGTATGTTCAGGCAGGAAGGCGGCGGCCACGGGGCGGAAGATCTGGATCATACCATAGAGCACGGCACAGATGCAAAGCGTGCGCAGAATGGGCGCGAAGAGAAAGGCTGGCGATGACATCGGAACATGCAGGTGTGCGCGGGTAAAAATGCGGAAAATCAGGCCTGTAAAGCCGATACGCCGCGAGATTGGTTCTAGATCGTCAAAGAGGGCCAGAAAGCCACCGATGGCGTAGAAGAAGACGATGCCCAGGCTTAGGACCAGGGCGGCGTAACCACGTAGAACCGAAGGTGGATCGCTGCGTGCCTGGAAGAAGCGAACTGAACAGGCTATCAAGATGGCCAGAACTATTGCACTAACGGTAGCCAGGATCGAGCCACCGCGAAGCACATGTAGAAAGAATGCAGAGAGGAGGAGCAGCAAAATGCTGATCAGCCAGGCGTGACGTTTCCCCCGAGCCAGGCCATACGAGAGCATAATGAGGAAAAAGCCCACTACAACGGTGAGTACCTGCGCGCGTAGTTGCGTATGGGGCAGCATCGCTGGCCACTGACCAAACTGTAAGACCCAATCAAACCTGGGCAGAAACGCTGAGAGCATATCTGAAAGCCCAATCAGGCAGGTAATTACTGCCAGGGCATAGCACACAATATGTTTTAATGGTCGATTGGCTGGGATGCGAAGCAAAACACTCTCTTTTTGCATAGAGCTATTACAGAAAGCGGCACCATACTCCGTGTCACCTGTTGAGGAAGGAAGGCCGCGCTCCTTTCTTTGACTGAAATTCACCCTTCCCTACGGAGAGGACATTTTGAATAGCTTCTCCGAAAACCCTGAGCGCGAAGCGCTAGGCACGAAAGTGACGTTGGGTTTCGGAATAAGGTCTTGGGGGAATGCCCTGGAAACTCCCCATGTAAGCAGTTACTACACAAAGTATAATTATGTTCAAAACAATGTATTTTTGCGCCACAAAAATATATGTTTTGGTGATTGCCTGGGTGCAGCGCCTCCTATTGATAATAGACGTATACTAACCCCAAAAGTCTCGTCTCTATTACCGATTTAGTACAGGCACTTGCAACACATCTATTGAGCAATGCGTATATAAGACAAGCAAAAGACTTGATGAAGCATATATGCATAAGGCTATACAGCTAGGAAAATGAGGAGCAGGGTAATGATGCATCGAGCAACCTCTTTAGGCTTGAATGAGCGTGTTGAGCGTGTACTGGCGTACGCCCTCTTCTGGGTTTCAGGCCTATTCTTTTTCTTTCTTGAGAAGAACCGCCGGGTTCGTTGGCACGCCCTACAATCACTCATTACTTTTGGGGCACTCTCCCTGGTGATTTACGGGGTCGGAATGTTACGAGCCATGTTGAACCTGATTCCTCTGCTGCGCTTGATCACGAATTTTGGCCTGGGCCTGTTTATTGATATGTTGTGGTGGGCCTGGGCGCTACTCTGGATCTGGCTAATGATCATGGCGTGGGTCAAGCCCGATTATCGCTTGCCCTTTGTAGGTGAGTGGGTGCGGCACATCGTCTAGATCAGCACCTGCGGTGCTTTATACAGAGTGAAGAGTGTGATGGTAGGCTGGCAGAGCCAGCCTACCATCACACTCTTATTTACCTCTTTTATCACTGTTGGGATAGAGAAACCCTAGAGCCAGGCCATAGGAGGCGTGGCGAAGCATATTTTGCCAGAATGAGCGCCAGCGGAAGAGGTGGGGCATCTCGCCATTGCGAATTAAGGGATGGTACTTATCGGCCAGGGGTGTAATCCACCAGATGGCGAAGACAAAGGCCTCGCCAAAAATTGTGCCCCGTAGCCAGGCTGGCCCTGGCAAGAAGCGTTTGACGACCGCGGCATAGAGTTCTGCCAGAGCCACACCATTCAGGAGGTGTAGCAGCCAGGCCAGAGCGGTGATGCGTTTGCTTCGCTTCTCGCCAGCGAGCATCCCTTCTAGAAAGCGTACATCGCTGAAACGGTTCCCGATAAGAAATTTATCGCTCTCCATGGCAATACTATAAATGAGGGTTGCTATAAGGCCTGCGAAGGCGGCCCGCCCGGGTTTCCAATCGCGAGCCAGCAAGCCTGGAAGCATCTTCCCTACTTTTTTCACGTTATCTCCATCTCTTCAATGTGCGCGGGACGTGCCTCTTGCTAAAAAGATTGCTACAATAGACCCACACAATGTAGCCAGGAAGTTGACTGTATCGTTATTGATATGACGAGATCCGCGCAGAAAGAGGGTCGGTGTCCCACAATTATGGACCCGGCGCTCGGTTTCTTTGGCGCATTGTGGGCAATAGTACATGGCCTGGACGGTTGCGCCCAACAGGCTATCAAAGAGGCTACCAGTCAGGCCGCTGAGCAGGGCGATAAGAGGTAGGCGGCGCGCAAAGCGATCTCTCGGCTGCATGAGCCAGTTAAAAAGTCCCAGAGAGAGTGCTCCCGCCGCTGAGGCCGTGGTTCCCAGGGGCGTAATCCCACCTGAGGTACCTGGCGTTGTGACACGGCCATTCGTAATCAGGCGTGGAGCGTGAGGGCTGAGAACGCCTAGCTCCGTGGCCCAGGTATCGGCGTTGGCCGTGGCGAGCGCACCTATATAGCCAGCGTGCAAGGCCTGGCTTGCCTGGGTATTGCTGCTAAACGCGTGTGCGCTTGCCAGGAGCGAAGCGACTCCACCGTTGGCCATGACCTGGGTGAAGTCGCGTTGTGCGCCCTTGCTAAACTTGTCAGCGGCGGTGGCGGCCTTCTCTTGTGCGCGAAAGTGTGAAAAGAGGCTGGACGAGACAAAAAAGAAGATTAGCGAGAGTCCCCAGGAGTTTCCTCCTAGCCCAAAAGTGGAGGTGCCGGTGATGACCGCGCCAGCGACTCCACTGCGATCAAGGGAGCGCCTGCGATAGGCGAGGGTACTAATACCCGCGCTTAAGAGCAGGCCGAGAGCGACACGAGGGAGCCGATGTGTTAACATACTGGACAGAGGGGCCTGGTGCCTGGGAGCTCGAATCGCATCTTTTGTGACGTACTCACGCCAGCGAGGCTGACCAGTAACTCTGTTATAGGTGCGTCTACATGCTTGGAGAAACATCAAAAGTACCTCTTAAAGAATTGTTTGCGCATTCTGTTACAGATTATAATCCTTATCAGTTTTATCATAGAGACAGGCTTTGTTGACTGGCAAGGGGAATCTGTTTAGCTGAGAAGAATGTACTCTTTATCAAACTGCCAGTCGTCAATGACCTCAAGCTCAACGTAGAGATGTGGATGGAGTGGATCAATGTGCTTTGTAAGATGGATGTCGACAATCCGGTTATCATTGATGTTAAGCTCCTGGCAAAGCGCATCTTGAGTGATCTTGAGTCCTCCATCCAGGTCCCGTTTGAGCGGGGTGGAGAAGAAGAAGTCCAGAAAGAGTGCCAGATAGCCTTGTTGAAATCGCTGTCGTAGTGCATCATGGAGTGTACCCTGGCGTTCGAGCGTGCGTATGGCGTCGCGCACCTGGCGCTTAAATTGGCGTGCAACAGCCGTGCTGACGCGATGTCCATTGACCGTCGCATATTGCTCGTTGATGCTGGGTGGGAGCGGGAGGGTCAGATGGAGCAGAGCCGGCGCGGGCCTGGATATACCCGGTGGCTGTTCTGACATGGATGGTCTCCTGGTAGGTAGTACTTTTGGAATCGACAACGCGTGTATTGTATCATATCAGCATGCCTTATTATGCAAGTTATCACACGTATCTGACCGACAATACGTCTGTGACCTGGTACCTGGAAATGGTTGGCTGCTATTTCACTGCTTAAAGATGAAGAAGCGTGTGCGTTTACCCGCTTGGAGACACGCGCGTGTATGGAGAAGCTCTGAAGGATAAAAGCAATTTTGGAACGCTGTAAGCGCGTCTCGTCGATGCGCCAGGGCTTCGCTTGCGCACAGCATAGTACTGCTAGAAGCGTCTTGTTCTTGTGGTTGGGCGAGTACCCTAGCAGGAAAGTATATGGCTACGTTGTATAACAAGCGAGACTGGCGAAAGTGAGGAGTTATTGTGATTAGATGTAACCGTTGTGGGAATGTCTCCCCTGCTAGTGCGGGGCAGTGCCAGATGTGTGGTGCGCCGCTTGCTAGCAGTGTCGAAAATGGGCAGCCACTTGAAAACTGGCAGACGGGAAATATGGCCCCTGGCCGGAGTGGGCAGGGGCAGCAGGAACTTCCCGCGTGGCTAGAGTCGCTCCGCGCAGGAGAGATGTCGGCTGCGCCTCCCAAGAGTCCAGCGAGCTTTACGGCTGGGGACCTGGTTGAAGAGGGATCGTTACCGACATGGATGCGTTCAGAGCGGGGCGAGACCGGAGAGGTGCCGCTACGTCCCTCGAGCTTTTCGGCCGCGACCACTGGCGAGGGGGGCATGCCCAAACAGGGCTTCGACGCTAATTCCTTGATTGATGAGAATTCGCTACCGTCCTGGATGCACGAGGGGAAGAAGAATGAAAGCGCTCCTCTGCCTCAGGGCTTTAATGCCTCTAGCCTGGTAGACTCCGAGGCGCTGCCCGAGTGGATGCGTCAGATCCATCCGCAGGCTCAGTCTTCCTCGCCCATGACGCCTACTCAGCAGCCTGCGCCGGCCATGCCAAATATCGCGCAGACACCACAGCCAGCGTCGATGCCTCCAATGCCAGCCGTGCCAGAGCCATTCACACAGGCACCTTCTCCCTTCAATTCCACGCAGAATGCGGCGGCAGAGGTGAATTCCGGTGCTTTCTCGGCCAATTCGCTTATTGATCCACAGGCTCTCCCCTCCTGGATGAAGGAGAATGAGGCGGGCGGCGCTCAGAGCCCTGCTAGCGCACAGCCGCTTCAGCCGGGCTTTGCCGCTTCATCGCTGATTGACGCGAATGCGCTTCCAGGTTGGATGCGCGAGAATGAGCAAGGTGCCCCATCGCAGTCGAACCCGGCAGCGAACGCTGGGGGTGCTATCTCTGCATCGTCTTTTGTTGATGTAAATGCCCTGCCCAGTTGGATGCGCGAAAGTGAAGGCTATGCTCAGGGGGGCGCGTCCACAGGTCCGCAAAGCGCCAATCAGGCGAGCATGCGTGTACCCAGTCGCCCACGTAGTGAGGTGAGTTCCACCGAGGGCAGTGAAGTCGCAGCCAATGTCTTCGCTTCAATGCTAGGTGTGGCCTCGGCGGCGCCACAATTCCCCGGGCAGCCACCAATGCAGCCACAGCAGCCACAACAATTACAGCCAGGATCGGCTCCAATGAGCAACGGCTCGCCTTTTATGGGTGGAGCGCCAGGCGTACAGGGTCCGGCCTCTATGGGTATGCCGCAGGGACCTACTTCCTCGCCAATGCCTCAGCCAGGTGGATATGCAGGGAGCGGTTCATTACCGGGTGGTATGCAAGGCGCAATGCCTGGTATGATGGGGCAGCCGCCACAGCCTCAGCAAGGTCAGAGCATGTCTGGCATTTATAATAATCCCTACGCCTATGGCAACGCGCCTGCTGCGAATCCTAATCCCTACAGCATGGGTGGAAACAGTCCGATGCCTATGGGGGGTATGGGGCAGATGCCAAATAGTACTAATAATATGCCCGGCGCGATGCCTTCACAGAGTGGTATTGGTCCAATGGCGGAGCAATCCCGATTGGAGTCGCAGAAACCCGCGAAACGTGGGTTGTTCAATGCGATCCGCGAGCTATTCTTCCGCTAATTATTAGAGGAGTGGTTATCCAGAGATGTACACACAACCCTATCCAGAGGGCGGACAGGGGCCAGCACAACAAAATCAACCTCCCGCGATGGCCAATTCATTGCTCGTCGCTGACTGTGGGACCGTCTTTACGAAGGTCTCACTTTTTGGGCTTGTTGAGGGCCAGTATCGCTTGATGGCGCGTGGAGAAGCGCCAACTACTATCGTACCTCCGCATGAAGATATAACCCGGGGCGTGATGCAAGCGCTCAACACCATTGAGTTCGTGACAGGCCGTAAGCTGGTGAAAGATGGCTTGGTTCTGACGCCAGAGCAGTCAAATGGCGATGGGGTGGATGCCTTTATTGCTACTATCAGCGCGGGTGGTCCACTGCGCCTGGTCGTTTTAGGTGCCGTCGATGCCAAATTAGAGAGTCTCGCTTCTCAGGCGATTTCAGGCCTATATGCGGAGATGCACGTTATCCCGGCCCCCTCGTTTCAGGCGGCAACCTCGCGGACCCCTCTTTCAGTGGGGGCCGCGGGGGCGGAGGAGAAAGCCCCTACCGAGACCTCCTCCTGGACACAGGAGCGCGTCACCAAAGAGTGGGAGCGCCAGCTGGCGCGTATGCGCGAGCTGCAGCCACAGGGAGCCTTAATTGTAGGCATGACTGATAGTCCTGCAGGCCCCAGTCCTCTGCAAGAGGCATGCCAGTTGCTAGTCAACGCGGATCGCCAGCGCAAGGAGCTCGGGAGCAAGGCTGGCGAAGTGCCAATCCTGTATGCCGGGGCGCCACAATATGTAGAGGCCGTGCGACGTATGCTCAAGGGGGTCTCCACTGTGACACGCCTGGATGCGCTAACCGCTTCCGAGCAGTTGGGCCAGGTGAGTCTGGCTGTTGGCGGCCTGCATGAGCGCAATGTAATCCAGAGCTTGCCAGGGTATGCGCGCTTACAGGAGTGGTCGGGTGGGGCCACGCCTGTCGCGACCGCTACCTCACTAAGCAGTCTGGTGCGTTTCCTGGCACAACACTATGCCATGAATGTGACCGCGGTTGATGTGGGTGGGCTGACAACGACAGTGATGCTGGCTGGTGAGCAGGGCGAATTTGTACCCACTGTAAATGCTGGTATTGGTGTCGGGCCGGGCCTGAGCGCGTTGTTGCAGCGTGTTGGTTGGCAACGTGTCGGTCGCTGGCTACCTTTCGTGGTGACGGAAGAGGAACTGCGCCAGTACGCGCTAAATCAGATGGCGCATCCCGCCTCTCTCCCCACGAGTTCGCGCGAGTTAGCCTTTAGCCAGGCTTTTGCGCGTGAAGCAATGATGATCACCATGGAGGAGGCTCAGAAGGCCAGCGGCGATGAACTCAACCCTGATCTCATTCTTGCCACAGGCGGTATTCTGGCCCATACACCCAAATATAGCCAGGTGGCGATGATGCTGCTTGATGCGCTCCAGCCACGTGGTATTACGTCACTCGTACTGGATCGCACCATGCTGATCTCGCAACTGGGGGCTGTTGCCAGTATCGCGCCCATCGTTGCGGTACAAGTGAATGAAAATGATGCCGTTTCGCACCGCCTGGGAACCTGTGTGATCCCCTATGGCGATTTGAAACCAGGGCAATTAGCCGTGCGTGTTGGTGTAGAATATAGTAATGGACGCCAGATTAATGTCGATGTAATGGCTGGCTCTATCGAGGTCATTCCGCTGAAGGTAAACGAGCAAGCCCTGTTGACCCTCTTCCCCGCGCCGGGAGTTGATGTGGGTCTTGGCCCTGGCGAGCGTGCGCGTGCTGCCGAAGAGATCGATGGTGGCCTGGTGGGTCTGATTATCGACGCACGTGGGCGTCCCCTGGCGCTTCCTGCAAATGATGTGGAGCGGCATGCCCGCCTCACACAATGGATGCAGGCGTTGAACGTCTAAATGCCTTTCAAAATGGATGCGGGCGTGCAGTAGCACCCTGGCGATAAGCAGAGGCATCCGGGAGGTCAAGCCATGGCCAATCCTCTTGGTTGGTTAGTGGTTCCACGCATACAGGTGCAGCGCGAGCGCTGGCCTGGTGCTCACACAATCAAAGCGATACCCCTGATTCAGCCCGGTCAGGAGGTCCTGCCTGACCAACCTGTTCTGCAAATCGAAGCAACGAAAGCGCTTTATGAGCCGTCGGCGCGAGCATCGCTCGCGCCACGGCTTATTTCATCTTCACCTGGCTCACATGAACTGGTGCTCGCTGGTCTCCATGGGCGTGTTCTGGCTGTGACGCCACGTAATGGTGTGCTTATAGAGAGTCGCGCGGCAGTTGTTCAGGGCTGCATGGGCGCGGGCTACCAGGTCGTAGGGAAACTGGTCATGTGGGATGGCAAGGCAATTAGCGAGGAGCTCCCTGGTTCGCTGCTCATTGTGCTCGGCCCGGCAAATCTCGCGTTACTGCACCAGGCCCTACAAGCGAAAGCCATAGGCCTGGTTGCCAGCAGTATTGCGCTGCCTGACTTGGAAGGCTTTCTGCATACCGACCTGCTGCAACTCTTCGTCAGCCGGGATATTGAACTGGCCTCCTCTTATTTACCACCATTAACCCTGCTTTTTACCGAGGGCATAGGCGAGTTCCCTATGCCAGAGAGCTTGAAGGGCATATTGCAAAGCTATGAAGGCTCCTTCGCGCTCCTATCAGGTCTGACCTCCCTGGCGCATCACCTGTTGCCCGAACTGGTGATCTCGTTGCCAGCGGAGGAGACTGGGCCTGATTGGCAGCCAGTTGTGCCCAGACATGCCTTAAAGATAGGCATCTCGGTGCGTGTCATGGGGGGAGAGTACGCGGGTGTAAGTGGTATCCTGGACCATCTCTTTTCTCATGAGCAGCAGTTTCCCTCCGGCATTCGCGCCCGTGCCGCGCGTGTGCAATTGGAGAGTGGAGCATATATCATTGTTCCTATAGTACACCTGGAACGTATCGGATGACGAGGTTATCCACAAATGAAGGCAGTTATCCACAAATTTACTAGCGTTTTGTGGATAACTTGTCAAGCGTTTACAGCGTAAGTAGTAATATTGAGCTATATTGGGAGGCGCGGGGAAACTGATGCTGCTGAAGCACGCGTCTACATATACAGCTCATATGTAGACGCGTGCTTCAGCAGCGTCAGTCGAGCGTTTGCGCCCACCTGCCCACCCACTCTACACCTCTTTATTGCTAGAATTGGAGCAGGGAGTGTCCCGACATCTCTTTGGGTTGGGGAATATTCATCAGTTGTAGGAGGGTGGGAGCGACATCGGCCAGAATACCGTCGGTGCGTAGTTTCGCCTGAGCCAGTTGAGGCGATATCAAGTAGAAGGGGACCGGGTTAGTGGTGTGAGCGGTAAAAGGTTTGCCGGTATCGTACTCGATCAACTGTTCCGCGTTGCCGTGATCGGCGGTAATCAAGACGCTACCGCCAGTGGCGAGCGTGGCCTCAACAACCTGCCCAACCCCCGTATCCACGGCCTCAACCGCCTTCACGGCGGCATCGATCACGCCGGTATGCCCCACCATATCCGCGTTGGCGTAGTTCATGACCACGAAATCATAGTCGCCACTGCGAATATGCTCGATGGCGGTCCTGGTAATGCCAGCCGCGCTCATCTCAGGTTGCAGGTCATAGGTGGGAACTTTAGGCGAGGGTACGAGGTCGCGATCTTCACCGCTGAACGGAGTTTCGCGGCGCCCATTGATAAAGTAAGTGACATGGGCATACTTCTCTGTCTCGGCGGTATGGAACTGGCGCAGGCCACGTTCAGCAATGACGCGTGCCAGGGGCATCTCAACCTCGTCTGCACGATAGGCTACCCCGGCATCCAGGCCTGCTTCGTACTCGGTCATCATGACAAAGGCCAGGTCGGCGAGTCTGGGGCCGCGTGCGAATTTTCCCTCGGCCTGTGGAGGCAGCTCAGGCATGACAAAGGCCTTGGTAAGCTGGCGCGCGCGATCCGGGCGGAAGTTATAGTGGATGACGGCATCCCCCGCCTGAACGGTAGCTACAGGCTTGCCATGCTCCATAATGACAGTTGGGAGGATAAACTCATCGGTCACTTTCTGATCGTATGACTGTTGGATGGCTTCCAGGGCTGAGCTGGCCTGCAAGCCCTCGCCCCTGGTCATCGCCAGGTAGGTCTTGCCAGTGCGATCCCAGCGGTTATCGCGATCCATGGCATAGTAACGCCCGGAGACTGTCGCGACCCTGGCGGCGTGTTCGCCGCCTATCTCCTGTGCGCGGGCCTGTAAGCGTTTCATAAACTCGACCCCGCCAGTGGGCGAGGCGTCGCGCCCATCGGTAAATGAGTGGATATACACATGCTCCAGATCATGCATATGAGCCAGGGTGAGAAGGGCCTCCAGGTGGCTCTCATGTGCGTGCACACCGCCATTGCCGAGCAGACCACAGATGTGTAGCTGGGAGTTGTTTTTCTTCACATGCTCGATGGCCTTTAAGAAGGCGGGATTCTGAAAGAAACTGCCATCGCGAATCGACTCACTGACACGCGTATAGTCTTGCAGGACACGCTTGCCTGCGCCGATGTTCTGGTGTCCAACCTCGGAGTTGCCCATCTGCCCATCGGGAAGACCCACAGCCTCACCGGAGGTCTTGACCGCTGTGTGGGGCCACAGCCGTCCAAGTTTATCGAGGTTGGGGGTGCGTGCCAGCGCAATGGCATTTCCCTCGGTGCGCGGATTAATGCCCCAGCCGTCCATAATGATAAGGACAAAAGGGCTTTTGCGTCCAGCTGGTGTAATACTCATCTCAACAGAACTCCATCGAAGTTATTGTAGTGCTCATTTGCCCCTCCATTGTAGCATGCTGAGGAAGAGTGGAGTATGCTGTGATCCCTCGCGCCTGCGGTGCTCACTTGCGCATGGGCGAAGTTGGTTGTATCTAATGCTACCTCTGTTTCGTGTCCCGAGTAGAGATGAGTATCTTTCCCTTGATATAGAGAGTAGAGGGTGTGGTTTATGTCAAACTTTTTGCCATTGTGGCTGGGACTGATCATACTGGTGTTTGCCATTGTGCTGGCTGTGCAGCTTGTGGGCGCTCGCAGAACGAAGAAGAGCGAGAGCACACAGCAGATAGATAACACCCATCCTGAGGCGCATATAGATCTGAAAGACAAAAACGTGGCTGAGCGCCTGGGTGTGCCCTCTGCCAGCGAAACCGGGGTTGATCCTCGTGGCGAGGACGTTGGGGGCAACTTCTGGGAGGTCCCCAAAAAAGATGAACAGACCAGGAAGTAACCTCTTCCTGCTATAGATAAAGAGATGTTACCATGGTCTATGGTAACATCTAGTGTAGCTACCGAAACGTCATGCGCTGCTAAAGCACGCGCCTACATATCATGGGACGGCGTGCTTTAGCAGCGCATGACGTTTCGTCCCCCAGCGCCGTTCTCTACCCTTCTACATATCCCTTCCAACATTTTTCGTGGTAGCACGTATTTGATACGGAGGTTGCTCTAAAGAGGCTGAGCCTGCTTGCAGAGAGTCGAAAACAGGCAAAGAGGCGTATAGTAAATAGAGTTGGGCATCCAGAAATATGTTACTCATACGTTGATTTGATAGAGCGAGCGGTGATGCGTTAGTAATCTGTGATATGGTAGCAATTCTCTATGAGATGCGATAGCGCGAAGTGGAAGGACTTGTACATATGCGTAGAGACCGGAAGTGGCCTTCTATGAGGAGGCGTTTGGGACTGAGTTCAATGGCGCTGTTTGCCGCGCTGTGCCTTGTGCTTATGTCCACCTTGAGCGTACTGGCGAACTCTGTCAATATCTATGACAACGCCGGTGTGTTGAATCGAAGTCGTGTCCAGAGCGCGGCGAATTCCCTGTCTTCCAATGTGAGCATCTATACGACTTCGGGCTTCAACGGCTCCAAGTCGTCTTTTCAACAGACGACAGCCAATAAGGTGAGTGGCTCCAATCACGTCGTCATGGCGATAGATACCACCCATCATTGGGTCTGGTTTGCGGGAAAGCCCTTTACAACTAACCAGTATAATGACGCTGCTAGCGCTTTTAGTAGTAATTTCCACGGTGGAGATTACACTGGCGCAACGGTTGCGGCTCTGCAATCGCTCCACAATGCTAATGGTGGCTTTATGGGCCTGGGCGCACAAAGTGGAAGCTCTTTTGGCGGCTCAACGCTCTGTTGCTGCCTGGGCTTGCTGGTATTGCTGGGTTTGGGTGCCTTTGTCTTCTCGCGCAGGCGCCGAGGAGGCGGTGGCTTTGGCGGCGGTGGTGGTTTCGGCGGTGGCAGTGGCTTTGGAGGCCTCTTTGGTCGGCGCAATGTACCACCTTCGGGAGGCTATCCACCCTATAATCAATATGGACAGCCCTATCCACCCAACTATAACCAGGGTGGCGGGATGAATCCCTGGGCGGCTGGTGGCCTGGGTGCCGCGGCTGGTGGCCTGGTAGGCTATGAACTGGGCCGTGAACAGGGCGAGCGCGAGAGGCGCGAAGATGATTACGGTCAGGGTGGCGACTTTGGCGGCAATCAAGGTGGTGGAGATTTCGGCGGCGGAGACTTTGGTGGTAATCAGGGTGGAGGAGATTTTGGCGGAGGTGGTGGAGACTGGGGCGGAGGAGGTGGTGGAGACTTTGGAGGAGGCGGCGGCGATTTTGGTGGAGGTGGTGGCGACAGCGGTGGCGGCGGGAGCTTCTAGGCCATATATGGCTCTTGCAGAAACAAAAATACTGTCCGGGTTCGTTCTGAACCCGGACAGTATTTTTGTTTTGTTTCTTACTGTTGCATGCCTGCCGTGTCAATGCGGCGGCGGCTGCGACGGCGCGCATATTCCGCGACCCTGATGCGGCTAAGTGCACGCTCCAGGGCTGCCTGAGCCTCAGCACGATCGTTCTGGCTGCGCGACTCGACGAGGCGCTCCTCCGCTAGGCGGCGGGCCTCCTGTGCGCGAGCTTCGTCAATCGTTTCGCCCTCTTCTGCGGCATCTGCCAGGATGGTCACGCGATCATGCGAGACCTCCAGGAAGCCACCGGAGACGAAGAAAGGCTCTTCGGCATCGCCCAGTTCGATACGCAGTTCGCCGGGCTTGAGAAAGGTCAGGAGGGCCGCATGATGCGGAAGAATGCCCAGACGGCCCTCGACGCCAGGAGCGCTTACCAGGGTAGCTTCCCCGTTATACAGCTCGCGCTCGGCGGTGACAACCTCGACATGCAGGGTATTGCGTATTGTCGTTGTTGCCATATCTTACCCCTTCTTCTGATCAGCCTCGTACTCGGCCACGACCTCATCGATAGCACCCTTCATGTAGAAGTAGTTCTCAGGAATGTGGTCATGTTTGCCCTCAAGGATCTCCTTGAAGCTGCGCACGGTATCCTTCAGCTTCACATAGCGACCCTCGCGGCCAGTGAAGGCCTGCGCGACGGTCATGGGCTGTGAGAGATACTGCTCAAGCTTACGCGCGCGCGTAACGGTCAGCTTGTCATCTTCAGAGAGCTCATCGACACCCAGGATGGCGATGATATCCTGAAGCTCTTTGTAGCGCTGGAGGACCTTCTGGACGCCGCGAGCAACGTCATAATGCTCAGCACCCACAACCTGGGGATCGAGGATGCGGCTGGTCGAAGACAGCGGATCGACGGCAGGGAAGATCGCTTTCTCAGCAATCGAGCGCTCAAGCACGATGGTTGAGTCCAGGTGAGCAAAGGTCGTGGCAGGTGCGGGATCGGTGTAGTCGTCAGCAGGCACATAGACGGCCTGCATCGAGGTGATCGAACCCTTCTTTGTCGACGTAATGCGCTCCTGTAGCTCACCCATCTCCTCAGCCAGGGTGGGCTGATAACCCACGGCGGAAGGCATACGACCGAGCAGAGCGGATACCTCGGCACCGGCCTGGGTGAAACGGAAGATGTTGTCGATGAAGAGCAGAACATCCTTACCCTCGTCATCGCGGAAGTACTCAGCCATGGTCAGGCCGGTCAGCGCGACGCGGAGGCGGGAGCCGGGAGGCTCGTTCATCTGGCCAAAGACCATGGCCAGGCGGTCGATAACACCAGCCTCGATCATTTCGTGGTAGAGGTCGTTGCCCTCGCGGGTGCGCTCACCCACGCCAGCGAAGACACTATACCCGCCGTGACCCTTGGCGATGTTGTTGATCAACTCCTGGATAGTGACGGTCTTGCCGACGCCAGCGCCACCGAAGGTACCAATCTTACCACCCTTCATGAAGGGGCAGATCAGGTCAATGACTTTGAGGCCGGTTTCGAAGATCTCAATGTTTGAGACCTGGTCTTCAAGGGTAGGGGCGTGGCGGTGGATAGGATAGCGAGGGGCATCCTCGACTTCTTCCTTGTTATCCACAGGCTGGCCAAGTACGTTGAAGATACGTCCCAGGGTTTTAGGGCCGACAGGAACCGCGATAGGCTCGCCCATGTCGACGGCATCGAGACCGCGCTGTAAGCCATCAGTTGGACCCATGGCTACGCAGCGAACCCAGTTATTGCCAAGGTGCTGCTCAACCTCAAGCGAGAGGTCTTTCTCGGCACCGGCGATGCGGATGCGCACCTCGTTGTAGATTTCTGGCAGCTGGTCGGCGGGAAACTCGATGTCGACGACAACTCCCAGTACCTGTACAACTTTACCCTTTGTGCGAGTAGGTGTTGTAGTCATATATTTCTCCAGAGATAGAGGCATTGCGGTATCCTCCACATGCCTCTACCAGTATGCTTGCTTCTGTCTAGGTCTATCTCTAGACGGCTTCAGAACCGGCCACGACCTCAAGAATCTGCGTGGTAATAGCGGCCTGACGCGCTTTATTATAGGTTAGAGAGAGATCTTGAATAAGATCGTTCGCACTATCGGTCGCGTTTTTCATTGCGATCATCTGTGCGGAATACTGGCTGGCGACCATTTCCAGCAGAGCCTGGTAGACCAGGGTATCCACATAACGTGGCAGGAGAGCCTTGAAGATCTCCTGTGGGTTCGGCTCATAGATGTAGTCTTGCTTCTCGGCCTTCGTGCCTTCCTCAGACGTCGGTGGCTGCACAGGCAACAACTGGACCGTTGTTGGCTGCTGCGTCACCGTGTTGATGAATTTCGGATAGACCATGTAGACCACATCCACATCGCCATTGAGAAAGCTCTCAACCGCGACTTGAGCGATAGCCCTGGCATCACCCATGCTGGGACGGTCACCCAGGTTGACGAACTCGGCAACCATGTTCTGTTTCGTCCGCACAACAAAGTCACGACCTTTGCGACCAACCGCGACATAGTCTACGGCGGGATGCTGGCCGTTTTCAGCGAGGCGTTGCTGCTCCTCAAGCACGCTGGCCGCAAGCTTGCGGTTGACGTTGCTGGGAAGCGCGCCGCTCAGGCCGCGATCAGGTGAAATGACAATGTAGCCAATCTTGCGTACGGGTCGTTGCTTCAGCAGAGCTACATCATCACCCAGTTCCTCGGTGCCGACGGCCGCGAGGCGCGAGACAAGCTCGCGCAGCTGGTCGGCATAGGGGCGGGCCTGTGTGACCCGGTCCTGCGCGCGACGCATCTTGCTGCTCGCCACCATCTGCATGGCCTTGGTAATCTGAGCAATGTTTTTAATCGACCGAATACGCTGGCCAATTTCTCGAATCGATGCCATCAGCCTACCTCCTAGCGCGCCAGGGCGGTCTGCTTGTACTCTTCGATAGCGGCACCCAGCTTCTTCTGTAATTCGGGAGACATCTTATTTTTCTGTTTGACCGATTTCTCGACGATCTCCTGGCCGAGTGCTGGATAGGTGGTATCCAGGTAGCGGTAGAGACCATTTTCGAAGTCAGCGACCTTGTCCAGCTCGATATCATCGAGATAGCCATTGGTGGCGGCGTAAATGATGATGACCTGTTTCTCTACGGGAACCGGGCTGTACTGTGGCTGCTTGAGAATTTCTGTCAGGCGGCGGCCGCGATCAATACGTGCCTTGGTGGCCTTATCCAGGTCGGAGGCGAACTGAGCGAAGGCGGCGAGGCTGCGGAACTGCGCCAGGTCAAGGCGAAGTGTACCGGCTACCTGGCTCATACCCTTCGTCTGCGCGCTACTACCCACGCGGGAGACCGAGAGGCCGACGTTAAGGGCCGGGCGCTGACCAGCGTTGAAGAGGTCTGTCTCCAGGAAGATCTGGCCATCGGTAATCGAAATGACGTTGGTTGGGATGTAGGCCGAGATGTCGTTCGCCTTGGTCTCGATGATGGGTAGCGCGGTCAGCGAACCACCACCGTAATCGTCGTTCAGGCGGGCGGCGCGCTCCAGCAGGCGAGAGTGGAGATAGAAGACATCGCCAGGGAAGGCTTCGCGGCCTGGAGGGCGGCGAATGATCAGGGACATGTTACGATAGGCTTCAGCGTGCTTGGTCAGGTCATCATAGATGATCAGTGCATCGCGTCCGCTCTCCATGAACTCTTCACCGATGGCACAACCCGCGTAGGGGGCCAGGTACTTCAAGGGGGCGGGATCGGATGCGCCAGCGGCCACGATAACGGTGTACTCCATCGCGCCGTGCTGCTCCAGGATGGCGCGTGTGCGGGCGATTGAGGAGTTCTTCTGACCAATTGCGACATAGATACAGAATAGATCCTTGCCCTTCTGGTTGATGATCGTATCGATGGCGATAGCGGTCTTACCAGTCTGGCGGTCGCCAATGATCAGCTCGCGCTGGCCACGGCCGATAGGAATCATGCTGTCAATGGCCTTGATACCAGTCTGTACGGGAGTGTTCACCGAGTGGCGGGTGATAACGCCAGGGGCGACACGCTCGACAGGGCGGGTCTTATCGGTCGTGATAGGACCACGGTCGTCGATAGCCTGGCCCAGGGAATTGACCACGCGACCCAGCAGGGCGTCGCCGACGGGTACCTCAATGATACGACCGGTCGTGCGCACCTCGTCGTCCTCGCGGACCTTGGTGTAGTCGCCCAGGATTGGGCAGCTTACGGTTTCTTCTTCAAGGTTAAACGCCAGGCCAAAGAGACCTGTGCGGGGAAATTCTACCAGCTCAAGATATTTTACATCTTGCAGGCCATACACACGGGCGATGCCGTCCTGCACCGCGATAACGGTGCCGACGCTCGCGGTCGCCGTTGTTTCGGTGCCGAAGCCTGCGATGTTTTTCTCTATGATGGCACTGATTTCGTCAGCCCAAGATGCCATCGTATTCCTCCTAGTTTCGTATCCTAGTGGTCTGTCTGCTTACGGTTTCTTGTTGTCTGCGTTGCCGGTGCATTTAGTCTTTCAAGCCTCTTTCAAGCCCGTTTCAGGCCGCATCCCGTAAGGGATGGCAGGACGAGAGCGGGACGAAAGCGTGACAGGGGGTCTTCTCTACGAGACGTATCCGCAATGGGCGGATAGCGAAAGGGTAGTATCACAGTGGTGAGGAAGAGACCTCGCGCGCCTTAGCGTAGTGCAGGCTCTTCCTCAGAGAAAAAATCTCGACTGCTGGAAGCCGCTTCATTGAGCAAGCGTTGCTGCAAGGCATGCAAACGGAAACGCACGCTTCCATCAATGACCTGATCTCCCACACGAGCCACGACACCACCCAGAATGCTCGGATCGACCCGGGTCTGCATGATAACACTCTTCCCGGTTCGCTTTTCTAATGCTTGTTGCAAGACCGTGCGCTGCCCTTCATCGAGGGGCTGTGCCGTTGTCACCTCGGCGATTGCCTGATTGCGATAGTCCAGAACCAGTTGTTCCAGTTCGGCGGCAATGTTTGGCATCGCGTCGACCAGTTCACGCTGAACGATCAACAGAGCGAGGTTGAGCGATGTCGGCAACACCCGAGGCTCGAGAGCCTGGCGCAGCGCGGTCTCTTTGCGCTTAGCCGGAATCTTTGGTTCGCGTAGGAGGTACGCCAGTTTGCGAATCGAAAAGAGGCGTGCGATCTCCTTCACGTCCTCAAGCGTGCGATCAAGCGTATTCTGCTTGCGCGCGAGCTCGAAGATGGCTCCGGCGTAGCGGCGTGCTACCGCTCCTTTTAACATTAGTTGTTCCTCGTCTGGTCAGTGGCAACGATAAAATCTTCCACCAGGCGGCGATTGTCTTTGCTATCAACGGATTTGTTGATGACTTTGCCGGCGGCTTCGATAGAGAGGTTGATTACCTGGCGGCTCAGCTCATTGCGAGCGCGGTTGGCCTCTTGCTGGATGCGAGCAATCTGCTGCTGGGCCACCTGCTCAGCGCGGGCCTGGGCCTCTTCGATGATGCGGTTGGCTTCTTGCTGTGCGTTCTTGCTGGCACGCTCGATGGTCTCAGCTGACTGGCGGCGTGCTTCCAGAAGGAGTTGCTCAGCGCGGTTATTGGCCTCGGCGAGTTCTTTTTTAGCCTTCTCAGCGTTTTCGATACCTTCACGGATGATCGCCTGGCGCTTATCCATGATCTTTAGCAGGGCTGGGAAGCCCCAGCGCCACAGGATCAGGAAGACGATACCAAAGCTAATCAACTGCGAGATAAAGAAGGCACCGTTAATACCAAGTCCGCCACTGCTCTCACTCGCTTGAGCGAGAATAAGTGCTTGCATTTTTTGCCTCCTTGATGGCGCTATGCCATCACTTGTCCCCTATACGCGACACGGAGACGCAGCTCATCGTGTCTGTCTCACCGTCTACGACTGGCTGTGTCTCTGTGTCGCGCGCATATAGGGAAGCCTCAGAATAAATAATTCAGGGCTAGACAAATTTGATGAGCAGAGAGACCAGCAGTGCGTAGATAGCGATAGCTTCGGCGAACGCCAGGCCCAGGATCAGGTTGGTCTGGATAACAGGAGCGGCTTCAGGATTGCGGCCGATGGCATTGAAGGCCTGACCGGCGGCAATACCAATACCAATACCAGGACCGATGGCTCCGAGACCGATGGCGAGGGCGATAGCGAGTTCTTTCATCTTGAATAATCCTCCCTGGACGGTGTGTCCAGTATATTTTAATGTATAATTAATTTATGCAATCGCAGAAAGATTCCGCGAGTAGCAAGCACGTTGAAAAGGTACGATACGTTGATGGGACGATGCAGGACTTTACCGACGCTGCTAAAGCACGCGTCTACATATGACGTGTTGTGGGTTATATGTAGACGCGTGCTTTAGCAGCGTCGCCCTACACGTGTCAAGACATGTTACCTACCGTCTAGGCGTGGCTGCCTGCTGCTGAGGTCTGACCGAGGTCAACCTCTTCACCATGCCCCTCGCCGTGATCATGACCGGTAACGGCGAGCTGCAGATAGATGAGCGTCAACAGGGCGAAAACAAAGGCCTGGACTGCGGCAACAAACAGCTCAAATGGGATGAAGACGACGTTTGCCAAAGCAGGTAGCAGGTAGGCGAAGACTGCCAGCACGATGCTGCCTGCGAAGATGTTACCAAAGAGACGGAAGGCCAGCGAAAGAATGCGGCTAATCTCACTGACAACCTCAAGCAAACCCACGAAGAATTCAATGAAGCCAGTCCCTGAGAACTTGAGTAGGCTCCGCAGATTGACATACTTCATGGTATGTTCTTTAAAGCCAAGCGTCGCGAAGCCAAAGCACTGCGCGGTGATTACTGCGATCAGAGCCATCGCAATCGTGAGATTGAGATCGGTCGTGGCAGGGCGAATCCAGGGAATGAGCGCGTTTGAAGCGTCACCCCACAGGAGAATGCCTGGATGGGCTCCCTTGGGCAGCTCTTCCGGATTAATAGAACCAATCGAGTCGACACCAGGGATGATGTCAAGCAGATTGGAAACCAGGATAAAGCAGAAGAACGTAGCTGCCAGGGGAAAGAACTTACGCGCGTTTTTCTTACCAGTTATATTTTCGGCCAGATTCAGCAGAAATTCAACGATAACCTCCATGGCATTTTGCAGGCCACGGGGAATCATATCACCTCTGCGTGTCGCGAAAAAGAAAAGAGCGACAAGTACGATAATGGAAATCCAGGTACAGAACAAGGTGTTAGTAACCTGGAAACCTGCAATCGTGAAGACAACTTCCGGTGCGAGTTGTATGTGAGGAAGTCTCCAGAGATTCACGCGGCATCCTCCAGTTGCGGCGGACCCTGCCAGCTGGATCTCCTTATCATTAAATAGCGGTTCCGTTTTACTCCCAGCAGTAAGGCTACCCTTCTCCCCGGTTGGTAATCAGGGATAGGCAAAAACCTATAAAACCTGTGAGTTTTTTAACAAACGGTATGCACCGTAGATGCCAGAGATCAGGCCAAGCAGCAGCCCGAGCAGTATAAATAATGGTCTGGTATGTAACCAACCATCGAGAAAAGTTCCTACAACGGCAAGTAGAATAATGGGAACTGCGATAGTGAAGCCAAGCTGTCCAACTAACGCCAAGTTCGCCCAGACTGGGTTCGGCGGCTGTCGCTTCATCTTAAAAATCCCATCTATCTTCTCTTCTTATTGTACCTATGGGATTATAGCACAGGCGACAAAATTTGTGCAATGTTAGTTCTTTTTTCTCCCCCAGACATTTATTTAATGGAAGAGTAGAATGGGATGGGATGCGGGCTTCGCCCGCATCCCATCCCATTCTACTCTTCCATTAAAGATAACCATGTTCGCGGTACCAGGCAACGGTATAGCGGATGCCGTCATTGAGTCCAACCTGAGGCGTAAATTGCAGCTCACGCCGAGCACGTTCGCAGCTATACATGCGGCTATGCGTGAGAAAGTCGATCCGGCTGGCGGTCAGGGGAGCGCTGGCCTCGCTCACGCCTGGCAGCCAGCGAAAGAGCATCGCCGCACCATAAGCCATCCAGGTGGGGAGACTCAGCGGACAGGGGAGGCATTTAAGGACGTTGGCAATTGTACCTGCTAGATCCGTAAAGCTGACCGGAAGATCTCCCGCGATATTATAGCAGCGTCCAATGGCATGCGGGAGGCGCGCTGCTAGAAGAAATGATCGGCTCATATCGTCAATGTAGATAGGGTGAATATAGGCACGGCCACCAGCGATAGTGGCGGGCAGACCACGAGCGACCTGGCGGAAGAAGCCGAGGAGGTGAAGGTCTCCCGGTCCATAGACCAGGGCGGGCCTCACCACCGTGACGGGAAGCCGCGCTTCGGCATGAGCGCGTAGCGCCAGTTCTTCTCCTGCCAGCTTGCTTTGCTCATAGGGATTGGTTGGCGCATATGGGCTGGCTTCATCAGCCGCGTTCAGGCCAGTGACGCCATAGACGCCGGTGGTACTACAATGAACCAGGCGACTCAGTCCTGGGAGGTCGCGGCAGCACTGCAGGAGCACTCGCGTGCCCTCGACATGCGTCTCGTGATAGCGCTCCGCTGGAATGCTGGGGTGGTAGAGGCGCCCCGCGAGGTGATAGATGACCTCGATATCCTTGAGCGCGGCCGCTACCTTGGGGGCTTCCAGCAGATCACCCTGGAGAATCTCTACGCGTGTGCCGAAGAGGCGATGCGCTTTATAAGCATCGCGTGCCAGGACACGCACGTTCTCTCCCTCCGCCAGGAGCCGCCTGACCAGGGCCGCGCCCAGAAAGCCAGTCGCGCCAGTGACCAGGGCCTTCATGAGCGCGCTCCTGAATAACCCTTGACGCTGATCGCTTGCTCAGGGCAGGCTTCGTAGCAGAGCAGGCAGCGCTGGCAGGTAGCGTAATTGACCTTGAGTGTCTGGAGATTGATGACCTCGGGGAGGGGACAGGCGCGTACACACTCGCCGCACCGAGTGCATTGCTCGCGCTCAATGACGGGGCGTGTACCTACCAGACCTGTACTATAGAGGGTGGTACAGAGATGTTTGCCGCGCTGGGCGAGCCAGGTATAGGGGAAGTCGAGGGGGTACATCAGCCAGAAGAGAAGGCGGTAGAGGCTATTTTGCCGGGGGAGGCGAAAGGTCTTGAGTGGTTGGGGCAGGTCGTGGGTAAAGTGTATCTCGGGCTGACCAAAGTGTTTTAGGGCCAGGCGCAGGTGCGGAATTGCGCGTGGCGGCACATTTACCAGGCTACAGCAGGCCAGATCGACTGCGAGACTACTGCGACCAGCGACCAGGACCTGGAGATCTGCCTTCTCGCCATACAGGGGACCCTCGCCATCCTGTCCCACACTCCCATCGACGATGTTGAGATCTGCCTGCAGACCCAGGTTCATATCCACAATACATTGATCTATCCCCAGGGTGTGCATCGCGCGACGGGCCGGCCTGGGAAGTAGCCCCATAAGGTTCTTCATGCTCAGCGTCATGCCGGAGACAACGTGGGTTTTTAAAACGGGCAGGTTGATCAGACGAGCATCATCCAGCAGGCGTGGGAGCTCGAAGGAGCGCAGGCGTTTCGCCCCTGTGGGATGTACCTCGCGCCACTCGCTCGTGCCGCCTTCGAGCTCCAGGCGGACGATGCGAATCTTGTGGCGTGCGCAGAACTCCTCTACCCCCAGCAGGGTATAGGTCGCCTCGCGATCAAACTCTGTCCCTGGCATTTCGCAGAGCACAGGCTCGGCCCCGCAGGCGCGCACCTCCTCAGCCACGGCCTTGAGTACGGCGAAACTGGTGGTAGCTCCCGTCTCGGCACGCCTTCCCGCGACAAAGTTTGGTTTGAGTACCGCTACTTTCGCGCCCCGCATCACCGTTTCCATGCCGCCTATGCCTGCGATGGCGCGGTGCGTTGCCTCTTCAATCCCCTCAAAGGTGCGTACAATGCTGACATGCTGGCTGCCAGCATTCTCGTTCGCATCCATATCTCACTCTTCCCTTCCAACAAATCCCATTTCTCGCGCCCGCCACACCACCTATCAGAATATGATACCTACTGCGTTTTAATCATACCGCTTGAATATGCAGTTATCTAGATGGGTAGTACTTATAGATATTTGAGGTTTTATATGCAAAATTCTCTATTTAGGTCTGCTTTGATGGATGAGAAGGCATGGCGGCCGCAGGTCGCCATGCCTTCTCATCCATCAAAGCTTATGTTGAACCTGGTAGATGCTGATGTCATAGAAGTGTGCACGCTCAACGGAGTGCTTGAGGGCCTGCTGGAGGATGGAGCTGCCACCTCTAACTTCCTGGATCATATTGAGATGGAGAATGACATCGGGATCGACAAGAATGTAGTCAATATTCTGCCAGTTGTCCTTGAGCTGGTCATGATAGATGGATGGATCAGTGGCAACGTTAAAGAAGAGTTGCGCTTTCGGAAAGGGGGAATGCGCTCCCACGGCCTCGCCCCCGCTCACGCTCATATCCACAAAGTACTGGGGTGGAATGACGACAACTGTATTGCGAGGCAGGTGCTCACGCATCCAATCCATGGCCTGGCGCTGCTCCTGTGCATAGTCGTGGGTATAGATGGGCTGGGCATGCAGGATATCATAGGGGACTATGGCCGCGATGGCAAGCAGGACCAGGATACCCTGCAAAAGGGGTAAGTGCGTGGCCTGGCTTATCCAGCGCGCCAGCGTAGCGCAGGCGAAGGCGCAGTTCATGGCTACGAGAGGAATGAGCGGGATAATGTAGTAGGGAAAGACGACCCCTCCACGAATGAAGAGCAGCCAGAAGCTGAGTGCCAGCAGGGAGAGGAGTAACTGATTGCGCTGGCGGAAGCCAAACACCAGGTTAAACACGGGCGCTACAATACTCATGACGACCAGGAGACTATCCAGCCCCATCCACTGGCTGAAGCTGGTGCCCAGGCTGCCTTCGCCCTGGGTCCGTTTTGTCTGCTCAAGGATGGTCTGTAACAGGCTCAGGTGCGCGTGGTTATCCCAGGGGAGATGCCATGCATAGGGGAAGAACTCGCCACGCATCAGGGCCATGAGCATCCAGGCTGAGCAGAGTGCTAGCGTGGTATAGCCAAATGCCACCAGCGCGAACTTGCGCTGGAAAGGTGTCGTATACAGCCAGACTGCATATAGCATTGCTGGCATAAGGAGGATGAGTACCTCTTTAGAGAGAATGGCTATCCCCAGCGTGAGAGCAGAGAAGATGATCGCTCGCAGGCGGCTATTACCGGTGACGAGCAGGAAGAGCGAGAGCAAGAACCAGAAGATGGCGATGTTATCGAGGTAGATCTCACGCTGATAGGTGATA
Organism: Ktedonobacter sp. SOSP1-85; assembly: GCF_016587415.1. Taxonomy (GTDB): domain Bacteria; phylum Chloroflexota; class Ktedonobacteria; order Ktedonobacterales; family Ktedonobacteraceae; genus Ktedonobacter. The sequence goes on from NZ_BNJI01000001.1 coordinate 3,869,514, forward strand.
CCAAGAGGTGTCAGCGCGAAGATACCCATAGCAAGCAGACCCAGGCTGCGACGTGCCGAGAGGCGGCGTGTTATCAGGTAAACCAGGAGTGCGCTTCCCAATTTATAGAGTAAGACAATAACGCGCCCCGTATTGAGCGCATTGCCAAAGGCAAAGAAGCCATTGAAGAGTGGAATCCAGGTGGCAAGCTGGATCCAGCCCGCGGGTGGATGCGCGTAGCCATAAGCATAGGGCATGAGCTGTCCCTGGAGAATGGACCAGGCGCTGGCCATATAGGTGCCCTCGTCCAGTTCGTAGCGTGGATAGTTGAACATATTATAGGCGTGGGCGAGACCAACTCCAACAAGAACCAGCAGGAGTCCGAGCGTCTCCAGCCAGAGAGGGATTGGAAAGCGTGATCTTAGCGTTGTGTTGAGCGTGTCCAGGCGCGGCATGCGGCGTGTCTCGCTGGCGGCGATGCGTGTCTGTTGTTGCGGTAGAACCTTGGGGAGCGCGCTGGTTACCCCGCTTGGCTTGCGCAAGGGGTGGACACGTTGATGTCTGCGATTGACTGTACTGACATAAAAGTTTTCCTGCTTATGTAAGATGAGTCGCCCCTGAGGCAAGGAATGGACCTGTGGCTTCTCAGGAGCTTGCCGCTCTGCACCTATACCTGGCCATGGAGTTGTTGGCAGGGACTGCGCCGGGGTATTTATATGTCTGTTCGCTTGCTGTTGTGTTTCATCTCTTACCACAAATCAACCACCTATCTAATCGGCAAATGCACAGAATTTGTAGGGCCCATGCTGGCATGGACTACCTTGTATGCAGAATGTCGCTTCGCTCGGAGTCCATGCCAGCATGGACCCTACAGAGGATATTCAAGTCTCGGGCTGGATTCTGGCTATCTCTTTCGACCTATGCTGACCAATATGGGCCGTTTTCTCCCAATTAGTCGCGCCCTGAAGAAAGCGGGAGACCGCGCGCAGGGCGCCCAGGCCTAGAAGAAACTGGTAGGGAACCGAGGCGAAAAGCATGATAGCAGCCTCGCGTATACTCCATGAACGCCCATGCGCTTTAAGAAACTCATACAGCCCTGCCTGGTCGATAAAGATGCCCATGATAAAGATGTAGAGCGGCAAGAACGTCAATAAAGATATCCAGAGAGGTAATTTAATAAAGAAAAAGGTGAGCAGCGAAACTGGGATGAGCAGGGTAAAGAATGCTTGTACCTCTGGGAGCACCAGGACATAGAAAGCGAGCAGGCGTTGGTAGGGACGCTCCAGTTTTAGCCACTCGCCTTTGAAGAGAATCTGGATAAAGCCCTGGTTCCAGCGAGTCCGTTGCTTGATAAACTGCTCAATAGTGTGGGGGGTCTCCTCGCGTGTCACAAACTCATCGTCGTAAATGACGCGCATGCGTGCGTGGGAGAGCGCCAGGCGAATGCCCAGGTCGGCATCTTCGGTCAGGCAGGTCTCGTCCCAGCCACCCAGAGTCTCCATCAGTTCGCGTCGGACGAAGACGGTATTGCCACCAAGGGGCGTCATGCCTACGTTGGCGAAGAAATGCAGGGAGGATTTAAACCAGAAGAAGTATTCGAGAACATTAAGGAAGCAGAACCACTTCGTGTTGTGGTTCATTAATTGAACCCCACTCTGGACCACGTCGACGTCATCAGTAAGCATCGTGGTATTGATAATGTTGAGGATATCCGGGTGAGGCTCATCCTCGGCATCAAAAATCGTCACGACATCGCCGCGTGCGACCTGGAGCGCGAGGTTGAGTCCATGCGGTTTATTGATGGGTTTGTCATTAAAGACCAGGAGTTGTACATTGGGGTCACCTAATTCATCGATCTTGGCCTGGGCTTCGGTAATGGTGTTGGGATCGTCCTCGCGACAGATGGCGATAATTTGTAATAAATCTTTGGGATAGTTGAGATCATAGATTTTCTGCATTGTTTCGCGTAGGACTTCTTCCTCGTGGCGCGCCGGCAGCAGAATAGTAAAGGTCAGGCAGGGATCGAGGTAGACGGTCGGGGCGCTATTGAGCCAGGCATGTTCTGGCGTTTCCCAGATGAAGAGACGCAACCGAATATTGAAAATGGCTTGTATGGCCATAATAAACGCAATAAGTAGATAGACACCTTCGAGAATGGTAATAAGAATGCTCAAACGTTCTTTCTCCGCCTAGATATAGAGATAATGCGCGATAGAGTGTCGTGTATAGCGACACCTGAATATCTAAACGCATTGCTCTAAATAAAGGAACAACATGGGAAAAACGTCATGCTTAAAATGCCTGAAAGCTAGCTAGAGCGTGCGTTTTATGCCTCACTGATATATAGTAAGTGGGGAGTCTTGCATACCCGTGCTGATTTCGGATAGACTGAAAAGGTGGAGCAGGGGTGTCCACAATAGGCCTTTACAAAGGAGTTAAGCAGTTGAGTATGGCGCAAGGTCTGCAAGTAGTCAGTACATTTCCTTTTTCCCCCGCCTCACAGGCTGTGTTAAGCGAGGCTGCGGGTAAGGAGATCTTATGCCTTAGTGATAGTGATGAGTTTGAAGCGAGCCTGGGCGAGGCCGATGTGCTTTGTGCCTACAAAGTACCCACGAATTGGCGCGAACTGGCGCCGCGCTTACGCTGGTTGCAGGCGTCGGGAGCCGGTGTGGATGGTCTGCGCATAAGTGGTATCCTGGCGGCCGATAGTGGGGTACAGGTCACAACGGCGGTGGGTATCCATGCCACCACCATTGGCGAGTACGTGTTCGCGAGTATGCTTATGTATAATCGCTCCTGGCCCACGATGGTGCGTTTACAGGATCAGCGCATATGGCCACGAAGCGCGAACTGGTATAAACTGGGGGGACGCGAACTGGCGGGACAGACGCTAGGGATTATTGGTCTGGGGAGTATTGGTCAGCGCGTGGCCTTCCTGGGCCAGGCTTTTGGCATGCGGGTCCTGGCAACCAGGCGCACGGTACAGGCGGGAGCGCATCAGGAGCATGTAGATCAGCTTTATCCTATGACGCAGTTGCATGCTATGCTAAGCGAGTGCGATTATGCCGTGGTTGCTGTTCCATTGACGGCCGAGACTGAGCACCTGCTGGGTGAGGCCGAGTTTCAAGCGATGCGCCAGCATGCCTACCTGGTCAATGTAGCGCGTGGGCGCGTGGTGGATGAGCGGGCGCTTGTCAGGGCGTTGCGCGAGGGATGGATTGGAGGCGCGGGCCTGGATGTAACCGAAGAAGAGCCTTTGCCTGCCGAGAGTCCCTTGTATACGTTAGCGAATGTCATTCTGACCCCTCACATCTCGGGCGAGAGCGTGCATTATGACCAGCGTCTCGCAACGCTCTTCGCGGAAAACTTGCGGCGCTATCGAGCGGGCCAGCCACTACAGAATAGATATGATCCCGCACGTGGGTATTAGCTGGTGAATTCACTAAATAGCTGAAAGCAAGCACAGCGCCTGTAGGGTCCATGCTGGCATGGACTCCGAGCGAAGCGACCATCCCAGCGCTAGAGTGTCGGCCTGCGGGCAAAGTCCATGCCAGCATGGACCCTACAGATGTGGCGAATACACCATTAATTAGTTCATTTAGAAGGAAGAGGGCTTGTATGAGCAATGATCTTGGCCGCATCGAGACACTCGGTGCGGATGCAGTGGGTATGCCGGGGCAGCGACGTTTCCGACTCTATGCCAGGAGTGGGCGTGGATCAGCGGTTGTGTGGATGGAGAAGGAACATTTGCGCACCCTTGCCGAGACTCTGGAACGTATTCTCGGTGCGATTGCGGACGGCGAGGTCTTGCGCCTTGAGGCGCGTCCAGGGGGCTTGCCATCTCCCACGGGAATGCCAGGAGATTTTCCGCTTACGCCAACATACGATTTTCAGGTAGGGCAGATGAAGCTCAACTTTGATGAGCATAATGAAATGTTTCTGCTGAGCCTGGCCCCAATGGAGATTATTGAGGAGCGCGGGGAGCCGCAGGCGCTCATTCTAGAGGACGAAGCGGTTGTGCTGCGTTTCTCACCCCAGGAGGCCTTAGAACTCTCAAATGAGATTGGCCTGGTGGTGGCCGCGGGTCGCCCGGTCTGCCCCTTCTGCCATATGCCCCTGGATGGTGGTCCCCATGCCTGTGTCAAGCAGAACGGACACCATAAGATTGTGCAGATGGAGATTCAGGATATCGATGAGGATGAAGAAGAGTAAGAGCGCGTCACTGTGCGCTCTTACTCTTCTTTTATCGACTACCTGAATAGCGAGCATTACTCAATACAAAGGTATTTATTCGCTTTTTGGAGATACGTCTCTTCGTTTGCCTCGATCATAAGCTTGTGCAGTACCACTAAATCGCTATCGGGCAGCGATTCCACGGGTTGTAGGCAGAGACGCATGATCGCGCGACCATGTTCGAACACCTGCACATAGCCACTATGGCGTGGTACACGATACACGCGATGCGGAGCCGTAGGGCTTGGGATTTCCAGGTACCCATACCAGAAGAGCTGCCGAAATTGCTCGTGGGTGAGGAGATCGCGCAGCAAGTGACTAGCTCTACGCTCCGCTCGTGACCATCCCTTCACATAGGGCTGAAAAATCAGCCAGAGTATGGGAGAGATGGCCAGGGCAATTGCGAGCCAATATAGGGCCGTCAGGATATGGGGTACCAAGTTTATCCACCAACCACTCTTGGCACTAGAACGATTTGTTCCGCGGTGGCATCAAAGGCTTCGATGCGTTCGGCTGGTTTGCCGGGATCGAGGCGGAAAGCGGTCGCGCCTCGTGCACGCTCTTGGGCAAAAATGCGCTCGGCTTCTTGAATTGCAGCCACGGCTTCAGTATCACCCGCGAGAACTTTCTGCTCGTCCCAGGTGAGACGGTCGTCACCACGCCGTGACATCACCCGTAACATACCCACAGTCGTTCCTCCTTCGTAGTCTACGCCATTTTTGGATGGCAGCTTCCAACGAATGTCGTGGAACAACCTTGGCGTCCGTTAGCAAACGGTGAGGGCGTGGTATATCTCAATGAGCACATGAGCAAATGAGCATATATAGCTCGTCGCTCGTCGCTCGCCCTCGCATTGCTGGTTGTTCCTCCTGGCGCAGGAGCCCATGGAAATCTTACATGGGGAGGAAGCGCCCATACTCCTTGTGTGCGTGCCTTGCTAGTTGTCCATGTATAACAAGTATACCAGAGCACCCTACAGACAACCGGGACAAGCTTCAGGCAGGCGTTGATGGAAACACTTCCCTGCGTGCTGTATAAGAGGCACGCATAGTTCCGACTCCCGGTTTGATCCCCAGGCTTGAGGTTAGCCGACGCGCTACGACATACAACATTAGTATACGATACGCGGTGAAGCACAATGCATGAAACATGCTGTAATACTATTGTACGTGAATACCCTTCATTCGTCAATCTTTTGCGCTTGCCTGTCGTCTTAAATGCTCGCTTGCTGCACCTGTTTTCGCGCCTGCGGCACTCGGGGATATAGTGTGTATGGTGGCTGGGCCTGGCTCCGCCACCATACACACTATATCCCTTATGTCTTTTTAGACGGCGTTTTGGAGCTTTGTGCCGCATTCAGGACAGAAACGGGTTCCTGGTGCCAGGGATTGCGCACACTGTGGGCAGGTTACTTCCTGGGCGGGAATCCGTGTACCGCAGTCCTGGCAAAATTTGCCTGCGGCGCCCGGGCGGCGACAATTGGGGCAGGCTACAGTCTGTGCCCTCTGGAAAGCCAGGGCAGCTGGAGGTTGGTAGGGCGGACTTCCAGGAGGGAGGGCTTGCTGCTGAGGGGAAGCAAGGAGGTCGGGCGTCGCGGCTGAGGGAATAGCCGCGACATTGAAGTGGGGCGCGTGATACTGCTCTTCAATCTGCTTACGCTGAGCCTCGACATTGAGTTCATGTTGAAACTGGGAGCCATCCGCTTTCAAATCGGGGGCACAGTGCGTGCAGAGGTTAAGCTGAACATTAAAGCAACGCATACAAACGGTCTGGTGACAGCGTGGGCAGGTATGAAAATTATGTTGGATCTCACCCCATGAGCGTTGGAGAGCGCCAGCCTGTTCCGTATGCCACTGGCTACCATAGATTTTCTGGCCAGCTTCAGCGGCACGCCCCCAGAAACCATTGAGCAAACCAATACCAATATCCATAACATTGCTGGCCGTGCTCACAGAAGAGCGGATAGGCTGGGTGTCTATCTGCCAGTAACAGCTCTGGCAGGTAAAACGAAAGGCGAAGTAGCCCTGAGACTGATTGCTCATGTCCTGGTAAATGTTGGGAACCACATAATGCTGCGACATGCTGTCACCTCAAAATTATTTGGCTGTTACTACCGAGATCGCGGCCGTACCAGGACCGGTATGTGTGCCTAGCGCTGCGCCTAGCTTCCAGATGGCAATATCGCCAGAATAGACGGGCTTAAGGGCCTCCGATAGCTGTTGCCCAACCTCTTCACTGGACTCAGCAATGGCCAGATATTCGATTGGGCCTAGCTCCTGAAGAATCTGCGCGACGCGGGCATACGCCTTGCCGCGGGTGCGGGCGCGCTCAACAGGAATGACGACCCCCTCCTTCAGGGAGATGATGGGTTTAATGTTGAGCACATTGCCCAGCATCGCTGTTGCGCCACCAATACGCCCACCGCGCCTGACATACTCTAAGGTATCGAGAACTGCGAAGATGCGTGTCCGCTCCAGGCGATCGACGAGGTGCGCTTTTATCTCTTCAAGCCCCAGGCCTGCCTGTGCCTCTTCCGCGGCCTTAATTACGGGATAGCCCATACCCACACTAACACTCGTAGAATCAACGATCTCAATGGGGATTTTTCGCAGATCTTCTGGCAGGGCGTCGCGCGCGGTACAGGCCGATTGATAGGTGCCGCTTAACTGAGAGGTGAGATGGACCGAGAGGATGCCGGTTGCGCCTTCTTGAATCAAACGTGTAAAGGTCTCTTGAAAGCGTGCGGGCGCAGGCTGAGATGTGCGAGGTAGCTCTTTGCTTCCTTGCAGTTTCTGGTAGAATGCCGCGTTATCCATCTCGATATTGTCGAGGTAGGCGTCATCGCCAAAGGCGACAGTAAGTGGCACGATCTCAATGCCGAGTGCCTTTGCCTGCTCGATAGGCAGGTCTGAGGTGCTGTCAGTAACGATACGAACGGTCATACTGGCCTCCTGGCAGGAAGAAGCGGCGTTCTCTCATGAGCATCAACTCTGATGAGTGGTGATAGCACTAGAACGCCTGCTGCTGCCTTTGTAGTGTAGTGGATGTAGCTTGAACAGGTAGGTATCTTGCACAAGCACCTGCCTGTAGCAGTCCTGGCATGCCAGGCGCATCGCAGGCAGGTGCCTGGGGTTCCCTTATTCTGCCGAGAGAATGTAGGCGTAGTAGGGCTGGCCTCCGCTGACAACCTCAATCTCAAGATGTGAGTGGAGCTGCTTGAGCCGTTTGCAGGTTGCGTGTGCCTCTTCGGCGGTGACTTCTGCTCCATAATACATTGTAACTATTTCATAGTTATCGATATGCATGCGTTGGAGCGTATCTTCGAGCACGGGCTGCATCTGCTGACCGGCAACGGCCAGGTTCCCATTGATGACACCGATGAAATCGCCTTCGCGCACGCTGATGTTATGAATATTGACGGTGCGTACCGCGGTAGTGATCTCGGCGGTCTGGATGGATTGAGAGGCTTCTTTCATTGCCTGGCAGACGTCCTCGAAGTCATCCTCGTAGTTATAGGCCATCAACGCCGCGATGCCCTGGGGCATTGTTTTGCAGGGAATGACAAAGACTTTTTTCTGTGTCAGGCCATCGACCTGCTGCGCGCTTAAGATCACGTTGCTGTTATTGGGGAGGATGATCACCTGCTGCGAGGGAGCGTTTTCTACGGCGGCGAGTAGTTCTTCAATGCTGGGGTTCATAGTCTGGCCGCCCGAGACGATTGATTGGACGCCCATGCCTCTGAAGACCTCTTCAAATCCCTCACCCGAGGCGACGGCTACCAGGGCGATAGGCACCTCTTTTTGTGCATCCGGTTCTGGCTCTTCATCTTCGGCGTGCTCGGCCGCGCTCTCAGCGGCGTAGGTCAGGCTCTGTTCCTGCAAGTTCTCGATATTGATATCGTTCAGGCTACCGAGGCTGACGCCATAATCAAGGATTTTGCCGGGCGTGAGTGTATGAGTATGAACCTTGAGGAGGGTCTCGTCGCCCGCCACCACTGTTGAGACGCCTCCCATATCAATAATGGCCTGGCGAATGCCTTCGACGTCCAGATTCTTGCCGCTGAGCAGGAAGACGACCTCGTAGCCGAACTCTTCCTCAACCGTGACACGCCCTTTTTTGGCGGCGCGCTCTTTTTGCTGGAGCAGTGGTTGCAATTGAGTGACGGTTGTAGCCGGGCTAGCGGCCTCACCACGAATGTAGCGCAGAATACCCTCCAGAATTGTGCAGAAGCCCTGCCCGCCCGCGTCAACGACGCCTGCCTGTTTCAGGGTGGGCAACTGATTGGGGGTATTGGCAACAGCCAGGCGGGCGGCCGAAACCGCTTCCTGCATTAAACCGACCAGGTCGTCACCGCGTTCCGCGCTCTGTTTGGTTGCCTCAGCGGTCTCGCGTACAACCGTTAAGATAGTGCCCTCAACGGGTTTGATAACAGCGCGGTAAGCCAGACGCTGGGCTTGTTGAAAGGCTTCAGCCAGATCAGTGGCGGCGAAGGTTGGTTTCCCCTCTAGACCCTGGGCCAGCCCACGCAACGTCTGCGAAAGGATAACTCCTGAGTTGCCACGCGCGCCCAGCAGGGCATCGTGGGCGAGGCGTGCGGCCACGGCCGCCGCGGAGGTCTCTGTCGTTTCTGCGATATTGCGGATGGCCGAGCGCATAGTGGCTGACATGTTGGAACCAGTATCCCCGTCGGGAACGGGAAAGACATTCAGGGCATTGATGGTTTCGCGATTTTCTTCCAACCACGCCGCGCCTGCCAGGATCGCTTTCTTGAGATCCTGACCGTCAAAAACACTGATACGTCTGGCCCGCTGTCGGATTGAGCGCGGTGAGTGTTCCTGCATAGCGTCTGTGCTACCTTTTTTTACTGTTTTTCTTGTGTGCCAGGTCCATGAAGGAGGCCCTGGACATTCACGTTAACTTGAGCAACGGGCAGACCCAACATCTTCTCAAGTGAGAATTTGACGCTGCTCATGATATTGTGTGCTATTTCGGAGATGCGCAATCCGTACTCTAGCACTACATAGATATCTACAATGAGCTGATCATTGACCACATTGACCCGCACTCCCTGATTCACATGTTGTGTTGAAAGCAGGATAGGCTCTCCATAATGGAGGCGTGGGGAAGCCAGTCCTAGCACACCATAACACCCGGTTGTAGCCTGTACTACAATGGTATGAATGGCGTTAGGAAGGACTTCAATTTTACCTCGGGGGTGGGAACTGGATTGTGGTTTTAGAGCATGTGCTTTTGGCATACGCAATTGTCTTCTCTCTTGCCAAATTAGCCTATATGGGTTATACTCGCATAACGTGCCAGGGATTCCCAGGCGAAGCACGCGTTGTCACTCTTGACAATGTCGTTGTTTCAGCTTATCATCATTCTGGTTTTGCGACTATGGCAAACGGGTGTTATCCCGAACTTCCCCGGCAAGTAGCACAAGGGAATAGCCACTGAAGCAGTATACCAGAGACCTCGATCATAAATCAAGCAGCAGCGGAACGTGTGTCGGCAGGCATGGACTTTATGGCTGTCGGAACCTCTTATACTACAAGCAGGTATCTATCACAAAGTATGTTTCCGTCGCAGTCTGGTAGGAAGGAAGAGTAACATGGCAGCAGGTCGTTGTGATGTCTGTGAGCGCAAGCCCATGTATGGTAACAATGTGCCACACTCTCAGCATCGTACGCGCCGTCGCTTCGTGCTCAACGTACAGCGCCGTCGCCTTGAGGTGAATGGTACCGTGCAGAACGTCAATATCTGCACACGCTGCATGCGCACCATGAGCAAAATGCCGAAGGTGCGCTAAGCAGGCAGACAGAAAAACAAGAAGGTACCCACAAAGGTTACTTCTCTCCTAGCAGGGAGGTGGTCTTTGCGGGTACCTTTTTGCGTAAGGGAAAGTGGGGAGTGCAGAGGGGCGTCAGCCCCTCTGCACTCCCCACTTTCCCTTTTTTAGATTTAGACAACCGGAATAGCTTTGCGTCGGTTCTCGAAGCGGGTGCGTAGCTGTCCACAGGCGGCGGCGATGTCATCGCCGCGCTCCGCACGCACGCTATTGCTGATGCCACGTTCAAAGAGAATATTGCGGAAGGCGCGAATGGCGTCTGGACCTGGGGGACGATAGCCAGCCGAGGTCGCGTTGACAGGAATGCAGTTGACGTGCGCGAACTGCTTGAGCGGGGCCAGCAGTTCGGCTAACTGCTGAGCGCGCTCCGGAGTATCATTGACGCCTGCCAGCAAGACATATTCAAAGGTGACCTGCCTTCGTGTCGCCGTGATATAGTCCTGGCAGGCGGCAAGCAGTTCTTCCAGCGGATACTTGCGGTTAACAGGCATGGTCTGGCTGCGCGCCTCATTGGTGGGCGCGTGGAGGGAGATGGCCAGGTTGACCTGGAGCTGCTCATGGCTCAATTTGCGGATGGCTGGCACCAGGCCAACGGTCGAGACGGTCATATGCCGCGCCCCCAGGTTGAAGCCTGCGGCACTATTGAGGATGCGCAGGGCCTGGAGCACATTGTCGTAGTTGTGTAGTGGCTCGCCCATGCCCATCAAGACGATATTGGTGATGTGATCGATAGGCGTACTACCGGGAAGACCAGCCGCGCTCCAGGGAGTGGCGCGTAGCTCGCGCGCGAAGTGGAGTACCTGGGCGATAATCTCGCCTGATTGTAAGTGGCGATCAAAGCCCATCTGGCCAGTGGCGCAGAAGGTGCAGCCAAAGGCGCATCCCGCCTGGCTAGAGACGCAGACGGTGGCGCGTGCGCTACTCTCGCCCAGGGGAGGATAGAGCATCAACACCGACTCGATCAATTTGCCATCGGCGAGTTCCAGGAGGATCTTACGTGTGCGGTCGTCTTTCGAACTCATCTCGCTGCGCACGACGAGTGGGCCGATACAGGCCTCCTCTTCCAGGCGCTGACGGAGCTTCAGCGGCAGATTCGACATGGCCGCGAAGTTATCGACAAGCTGCTGGTAGATCCAGCTATAGATCTGCTTGGCGCGAAAGGCAGCCTCGCCCCGTACGGCCAGCCACTCCTGCAACTGCGGCAGCGTCAGCGTCAGCAGATCGGTTTTAGGTTGTGTCTGTTGTGTTGTATTCATATCTGATGTCGGTGTTGGAATCATAGTCCGTATATTATACAGCTTCAACCTGCTCTCGTCCAATGATAATTGGCTTTAATTCTGAGCTCAAAGGCAGTTATTTTTGTCCATTCTTGTATATCGCTGAGCGTACGAATTTATCGTATCTGCTGTCAAAGCTGCTGTCAAATTTGGGAGGTTTTCGTTAGTCAACTCTGTTCTTGTGATTTTCAAGATCTGCATTGGTAGTCTCTTCTGAAATGTTGTTGAAGAACGTCTGAAGCTCGTTTACAATTTTATCAACATCACGTTCAAGATAGAACCCATGTTTCCTTCCTGGTGAAACTATACGCTTTATTTTACCTTGTTGAACGTAGTTAGCTATCATTGCTCCACTGACATTGAGTCTTTCTTTGACTTGTGTAGAGGTCAAGTATCCCTTTGGCGGTTGTTGTCTTGGCATTTTCTTACTTCCATTTGGATTCATTGGTTGCCATTCATTCTGGTCACAACCAGCCAGAGTCATACACGCGACCATTTTGGGCAGTGATAACAGCCCTCGTATGTAGCACAGAACCGTCGCTATTCCAGTCGGGAGTGACGTGTAAAACAATCGAGAGAACATCATTTTGATGGAATCCGTGTTTTTGAAGCATCCTTTGGGCTGTTCCTTTGAGCGAAGCAAGAGACAATCGGAGCGGCTGCATCTCCGCAGCCTTCGGGGGATACGGATCCTGGACAAGCAATTCAATGGCTGTTGTTTCTTCCCCAACTGCTCGAAGAGCTTGAGCCAAATGTGGAGAGAGAAAGCTCAAACCACTTGCAGAATGATGTGCGATATTATGAGCGACTCCTGCCAGTGCTGCCATTTTTGTCATTGCTCTTCTGACCTCTCATGAAGTACAGGATGATGATGTCCCGCTCATCATTCCTTTTTTAGAAATATGTGATGCTCTATTATATCTTTTTGCTCGGGGAGAGTTGAAGTCCACGACACGAAAATTTCGTCGCTCTTCTGATGCGGTTCCATAGGCTTGTTAAGTGGAAGGACGTTTTATTTTTGTCCATTCGTGGTGAATCAAATGTATATGATCTCAATCTCTAGGATGTCAAAATGGATGTCAGAATTTACACTGTATGACTTGCTGTTACAATCTAATCTCTGATTTCTAATATGCTTCTATTTCCCTTTTGCTTTCTTTGCAACATAATCTACTGATGTTATCTCTCACTTCTTGACAAGCCAATTGTTTGCATGTTATAAAAAGCTATATAGCAATTAGTATTTAAATATATTGCTAATTGCTATAAAAAAAGATCAGCGAAACGTGAGCAATCACAAATAGGAGCTGGAGAGTATATGAAATATATTGAAGCCGCAATTATTTTGCTAGGACTCCTTGTTGGTGCCATCGTTGGCAGCTTGATCCCGATTGACAATGGGAATGCAGCGCTTATTGGAGCTTTGCTTGTGCCAGCCCTTGGCCTGCTGATACTCTTCTTTGTTAAGAAAAGACGCAAGGCAATGTCCCTAGAGGAACGAAACCGGCAAAACCAGCTTATGCGTCAACGTTATGTGGATAGCGCTGAATCAAAGGCAGAACAAACGTTTTTTCTCTTCGAGAAGTTCTTTAATCACAGATAATCTCTAGCATACGCTGGATATTGTATGTAAATTCCAATTCCTGGCCGCATGGAGGTATACCCCTGCCCTTGAGCAAAGTTGGACTACTGTTAAGGACAAACCATAAAGAGCACTCTTATTTGACGTAAATAGATAAAGAGTGCTCTTTATGGCTTGCTGTTTATTTCTTAAGCCAGGGGATTTTAAGTCCCTCTTATAGCCAGATTGGCCTGTAGAGTGGATTTATAAGGTTTGTATTGTTGCTATTGCAGGGGATAAAAAAGGCGGTTTTTGGTAGTTGGTTTTGTAAATTTTAACCTTTGTCTCCATCAGATTTCCCTTTACCATCAATTTTTCCTACAGTTTGACCAAAGAAATAGCCTAGTATGACTAGAAAAGCGTTGTTGAGAATCTCAGGCGATGTTGCATGATAGAACATGGCTGCTATTAAAGCTACCACAATAATTAGTAGGAGTAGTGCTCCTATGATCGTGGACACAGACTCTCTTTCTATGAGAGATCGCCATAGCTTCCATTCCAGTTCTCGTACTTCAGCTTTTCGTTGCCTAAGTGTTAACTGCCACTCTTCTTTGGCTTTTTCGATTTCTTGTTGCTTCTCGGTTTCTTGTACTTGTTCACGTAAGTGCTGGGCTTGTAATTGTAGTTCATTTAGCTCATTTTCTAATTTCAATTTCACGTTTTTATCTGGCAAATTCTGTATTAGTTCTCTAATACTGTCAAATTTTTTAGTGCCTTCTAATAAGCCTATCATTTCGATTAAACGTATTTTTAATTCGAAGAGAATGGACGAAGATGCAACTTTGTAAGCATGACTGATAGGCTGCAATCTAAATTGATCTTGTGGATTATTTGGATCTCGAATAACTACTTCTCCATTTCGAAGATGTATGAAACTATAGAACTCTGGTATCTTTCGATGGAGAATGATGTCATCGAGTTTTTTAAGGTAGTCTTTTAAAACGTCTTGGTCTGCACTTTTAATTGTTCTAACATCTATATTAAAATCTTTGAGGAGCTTGCTGTAGATGTAATCTCTAAGAAGATCTTCTGTAAGATTTTTTGAGGTAAAATTTGAAATATCTGTATTTGAGTTTTCTATGTAACTTCTGCTTGGGAGTTTGTGCAATTTTAAATCATAGTCGGCAGATGGCTCATTTTGCGGCATTGGTAAAACCCTTCTTAGCTTTAATTTTTACACATTTTCAACCATTTTGCACTAAAATATTCAGAAACTCTTTAACAACCTTGTCTGGTTCTTCCATGCATCGCTTAGCTTCGTAGCGTTCACAAACTCTTATACCATGGATTTTAAATAAGCGATCCCGGTTATGATCTTTTGCTGCGCTAGTGTGGTAGGTTGCGCCGTCGATGTCTATAATACCCCATTTGCCTTTATAGCAGACCAGAAAGTCAGGCTCTCTATTTATCCTTTGATGTGGACCACCAAGTCTAGCCATACAATTAGGGAAGAAAAGTATTCCTAGCTTGTCTAATTCTTCGGCTATCTGGATTTCAACGGGAGATCTGAAATGTAAACCTGTTCCCTTCCATTCGTGTGTAGGAGTGTTATTTATGGGTTTGCATTGATTAGGAGATTTTCGTTCTTGGATTGCTTCTAATAGCTTTGCTTCCCAGTCTATGCCCAAATCTGGGTAAGCTATTTTTGCGCTGACGTATATGTCATCAAATCCTGTATTTTCTACGGCCTTAAAAGCGTCTAAAATTTGATGAAATATGTTACCTTCGCTCATTATAAGATCGTATATGGCCCGATTTCCTTTTAGTGAGAATATCAATGTAGAAGCGTAGTCATTAGTTAGAATGTCAATCTCACTAGCAAATAAGAAACTCGCTGCTTCGATCTCTTGTCCTTCAATAAGGTACATTATTGCATCAGATTTTATTTTCTGAACATTGAAATTTGTATCTTCTTCGTTTGCCATGTTGTTATTTCCTAGCACTGATCAAGGTGAGTTTATTTCGCCGTTTCTAGATTATAACGTGAAAATCGTTCTAAAGTAAATGATTGAATGATTTGTGGTATTTGACTGATGGAAATAGTTTCTGTAATAGTTTGTCCTGTAATGGCGCTGAGAATGACTCCCACACTATTATGGCCTGTGGCAAGAATGACGTTTTTCCATTGAGGAGCTGGGCCGAGGATAGGGCGTGTATCTGGTGTTTTGGGGCGTAGTCCTGCCCATGCTGATGTGAATGTGCTTTGTGCTAAGCTTGGAATGAGTTTGCTTGTGGCGTTTTCTAGCCAGGCGATGCCTTTCTCTGTGACCTGGGTATCGAAGCCAGTATCTGCTTTTGTGGCTCCAACGATGGTGCTTTCTCCCTTGGGAGCAAGATAGGCTCCTTCCCCGAAGATGATATGCCGGAGCTGGTGGGTGGGTTGGCAGTAGGAAATGATTTCTCCTTTGAGGGGTGTAACTGGGATATCAAGATTGAGCCACTCTCCACACTGAGCTGCCCATGACCCTGCTGTGATGATGAGATATTTGCACGAGATTGACTGGCGGGCTGTGACTACCTCTGTAACTTGGTTGTCGTGATGCTGAAAGCCTATAACTTCTTCATGGGGATAGAAGATAGCTCCAAGTCTTTGAGCCGCCTGATAGTAAGCCTGGATGACTTGGGGGGCTTTGACCTGTGATTCTTCTGGGGCATAAATAGCTGCTAGAATGTGAGGGTCAAGCAGTGGTTCTTGTTTCCTGGCTTCGTTGCCGGTGGGATCTATCTGAAATTGATGGTACAGATCTTCGAGACTTTTTTACCCTCGTGGAAAAAAAGTGTAGAAGCTAATTTTGCAGTACTTACTGTGCTAAGGCAAAAATTTAGTCAATAAGACGGTTTTCATTTAACTGCGATTAGTTGAATTTAGATTTGTGAGGTGAAAGAGCAAAAAAATAAAGCCTGGAACGGGCTCCAGGCTTTATTTTAAGCTGAATTATTTATGCTGCGTAAATTCTTGGTGGTGGGAGCGTTTCACCATGCCGTTGTGCATCTTCTATCCACATTTCGAGGACTTCGAGTATATTTTCCATTGCTTCTTGGTAGGTATCTCCATGTGTTCTGACGTGTGGAAGTTCAGGAACGCTGGCAACAAAAATGTTGTCTCTTGGGTCCCATTGGATAGTGATGGAATAGTGATTAGTGTTCATTGCGTTCTCTCACCTCTCTCAAGGCGTCTTCTACGTCTTCAATTTGGTAGTGCTTGGCGTCGTCTCCGTCGCCGCCTGATAGGTTGACAAAGATAGTAGGGAATTGTGAATGTATCCACTTGGTATGGCTCCCTTTTCCAGGTCGCATAAGGAAGCCGGCTTTCTTAAGATCAGCTTTCAGTTGCCTGATTTTACGTGGCATGGTTCCTTCCTAATCTATAATACCATATGCTACTTTCTATTTGAGCTACCTTCACCTCTGGTTATCTTCTGATATCCCTCTAAAAGCGGATGATGGCTTGTTTCTGTGTCTAACTCGAAGAATAAAGTTCCTTCAGTGGAGGGTAACAAACTTTCCTTAAAGCCGAGTTTTTGACTCATTTCTATACCATCTGCTGTTCTGCTAGTGCCGAAAAGCTTTTTGAATTTGATACCTCTCTTGGCAAAGTCTTCTATAACATCGCTCATTCCTAGGACGAGGCGCATACCATATTGTTTAGGCTTAGGCACACCGTCTCTTACGGCGATCTCCAAGAAGACATATTCTAATGTTTCTCCTGGGGTAAATGGAAGAATATCATCTAGTGTGATGATAGCTGATGCTCTTTTACCTGTTGTTTTGAGTTCCTCTACGGCTTTTGTAGTTACAGGCATAAAGGTGACATATCCCACCACAACATCCATGTATTTTAGGACATAGAAGATATCTGGGTTTCTCTTATATCTAGCCAGCCGCATTTCATAAGGATATGTGCCTCTGGTTCCCCATAAGCTAACTGCTAGATCATAGATGCCTTGTACATCGGCTTCTTTTGCTTTCTCAAAGGTTGTCGTGTCTGCTGCATATTGAATTGTGAAGAGCTCTCTTGCTTTTGCTAAGTCATCTACTGCGGCTTTGAGATAAAAAGCATCACTTTTCCCAGGTTCTACGAATTTTTTTATTGTGCCTTTTTCTACCCAATCATAGAATGTCGATCTAGGCACGCCTAATCTTTTAATGGCTTGTGATGCGTTGTAAAAACCTGCCGGTATTTTGGTTGACCTACCCATTTATGGCTCCCTCTTGTCCTGATTGGACAATTGTACTTCACAGATATTATAACAGATGAAATCAATGGATAATTTGGACAATTAGACATTGACTTTTGTGGTCTGGTTGGATATAATCTTGGTAGACATTTGGACAATTCGGACTTTTGTTTGGTCCGGCATAAGCACATTAACAACTGAATACCCTATGGTTGCATCTCGGAGAGGCAGGTTGACGTGTCCCGCTCTCCATAGAGGCGGCGGTGTAGTGGCAGTTGCGTTGCTCGGAGGTGGGTGTGTGGGTCGTGCTGTCTAAGCGGATTGCGCTGTTGATGTGAGAGGGCCAATGCTGAAGAGGTAACTTATAGGGGCTGGCGAAAGTCGTTGTTTAAACGCGGTGTTTTGAGGTGATGAATGAACTTCATGGAAGGTATGAGGCAACGTCAAGAGGCGAATACCGCTTCAAAGCAGGAGGCTATAGCACAAGCGCGTGCTGTATGGCTTGGTCATTGGGTTGTGTTTGAGAACGCGACTTTGGCGCGTTTCTTTCCTGGTTCGACGATTCCAGGCTCCAATACGCTTTATGGTGGGGTTCTCCAGGTCACTGATGATGGGCAGGTTCAGATTGTTTATGCCTATAAAGACAATGGCGAACCCATTTGCCTATGGACTGATGTTTTTTCTCTAGGCGTGCGTTATCACCTGATGCAGCTGTAGATGCTATGAAAATGCTGGCCAGGATCTGCAACATCCTAAACCAGCTTTTGAGATGTCCTGAGACTTGCTTAGACTCTCTGTTTCATTATGCATGGCAGAGGGTTGAGCTGTCAACGAAGAAAGGGAGTTCAATTCGATGATAGCGACGACTTCTGATGATTGTGACGTGTCTTTGATGGCGAAAGATCAGTATATACGTGATGTGCATTGGACGGAATCTCTCTCTGCTGAAGAAGAGGCCAAATTAGTGTTACGTGTTCATCGGGGCCGACTGGAGCAATTGAAGCCAGAACCGAATCAATGGTATCTCTCTTTAGCAAAGCATGCACGTGATGCCTTGATCGAAGCCTATCAGCCTGATATGCTGGATATCGCTTATAAGCTTATTCGTCCTTTGAAGAGCCTGGAGTTGCTTGATCTGGTTCAAGAGGGAACCCTTGGATTGATGCATGTGTTAGACCAAAGTAAGTTTTTTCATGCACCTTCTGTGAGTCCAAGAGAGTTTCGGCTCTATGCGTGCGAATGTATTCGATGTAGTATGCGTGGCGCGGTACGTGCCTCTGATGGGATGATTCGTATTCCGAAGTCGATGCTGGTACTGGTCAATAAGTTTCGTGATACGGGCCGTGCGTTATCCCTCGAATTAGGTCGGGTACCAACAACGAGTGAGATAGCAATGAGGATGGGTGTGAGCGAGGAGCGGGCGTGTGAATTGGCGGCGTATACCAGGTGTCGGTCGGTGGATAGCATAGAGAAGCTGCTTGAGGATGATGGGGATGGTGAGACGATAGGTGGGGATCGCATACAGTTTGTTGGTTTGTTTGAGCAGTATGTAGAAACCGAGAAGCGTCGGCATCGTGAGCTTGATGAAGCGTTGAGCCGTGTGATTGAAAACGATTTATCAAGACGGCAGCGGGAAGTGGTGACGTTGCGTTATGGGTTTGCTGAGCATGCTGGGAATGGGTTATCAATTTCACAAGTGGCGGCGCAACTGGGAATAGGAGATGCGCAAGTGTGGAAATGTGAACGTGTGGCAAAGGAAAAGTTACAGCGGTCACTTGCTCCTATGATGGCGATAGCACAGGAAGAGTTGACAGCGTAAACGAGCAATAAGAAAAGCTGATAGATGGAAGAGGTTGTGATGTGATGAAAATGGTGTGGGGCGGCTTGTGGCGGGTGTTTATAGCGTGTTGATGAGACGGTCAAGAGACGTTTTTTTGAGGAGTGGCTTTGTGGTGGTCGAAGCGGTTGTTAAGGCGTCTGTATGACCGTCTCAGTGCGTGTATGAGGCTATTGGTGTTGTGGAAAGCCGATTTGAGCGTATTTTTAATCATATTTGGCGTGTAGAGAGAAGAGAAGTATAAGCATAGACTTACGCGTCTTCTTGCGGGCGTGTCGTGCAATAGCGGTGCGTGTTACGAAATTCTCCCCAACCTGTCAAGCGGTGAAACTCACCGTTTAAACGTTCGGACGCTGCGGTACTCCCCCTCTTTTTCCTTTCGGGCGCAAAAGAAAACCCACGGATGTGACGCGGTTGTCAAGGCGGGTTCCCTTTAGGGTGCCTTGACAAGCAAGAGGGGTGGTGGTGCGGGTGGGGAGGGTCACATCCGGCACAATCGGACACGCCCGAAAGGGAAGAGAGGGGGGGTGTCTCCTGTGCGCGGGATGCAGCGGAGCGTGCGGCGGGCTGCGGCGAAGCCGCGAGGCCGACAGCCCGCGCACTAGGGTCTTCACTTGACCCTAATAAGGATAACTCACACAAGCATGAAACGCTGAATGGTTGTTAGGTGGAAGCTGAGAGGAGTCAACGAGTATGAAACGACCTGGGTATATGCCAACGGTAGAGGAACGTGTGGAGTGGCATTTGGAAGATGGAACCGATACGCTGTATTGCTGCCCTGATGCCTGGGCGCTGCGGCATCGCTTTGTGAACAGAGATACAGGCGAAGTCAGACGTGCGAGGTGCGATAAGTGGACCTGCTTGTATTGTGGGCCTCGCAAGGTAGATATGTGGCGTCAAGTGATTGCGGAAGCTGAGCCGACCTTGCATATTGTCTTGACGAAGGCAGGCAATACGATGGAAGAGGCATCGCGTGCTTTGACGACGTGGGTGCAGGCGTTGCGGCGTGGGTCAAAAGGGATTGGACATGACCATATCGGTGCTCGGCCTGCCTTTCATATTGAGTACCTGGGCGTTTCTGAGGAACATAAGAACTTTGAAGAGAATGGTTTCCACTGGCATTTGCTGGTCAAGGGTGCTGATTTTATCCCACAGGAGTATCTTGTGGCTTGCTGGCAGTCAGCGACAAAGGGACGTGCAAGTTGGGTGTGGGTAACGGCGGTGAATAATACGCGAGCAATTGGCTATGTTACAAAGTACCTGACCAAGGATATCACGCGAGAACGCAAAGGACAGAAGACAATTGTACGCGAGGGTTTAATCATGCGGGTAGGCGAGAATGGGCAACTCGTCGAGGATCGTGAGCAGGTAGAGGCGCTGGTGGAAAGTAAAGCGCGTCGTATCCGCTATTCACGTGGCTTTTTCCCTGAACCAACGAAAGCGATACGGGCGCGGTTGTTCTCTCGCTCTGAGGAGAACGGTGACGCGATAGAGGTGATAGAGGAGGTAACGACTGAGGACAATGAGACGCTTTTTCCTGAACTGAGCAAGGCTCCTACTGAGACTGAGGAGACAGAGGTCAGCGAGAGCCAGGAGGAGCCAGAGGTACAGGTGTCTGAATGGAAGCTGCAAGAGGTTGCGGAGTTCACGCGAGATGTGCAGGTGTATCGTCAACGCCGACGAAAGGCGCTCGAAGAGGCGATACGTGAGCGTGATGGAACTGGGAGGTATGTGTCAAGGCGTGTGCTTGGGTTGTGGGAATATCAACGTTCTCAACTGCGCTTGGCTTGTTAGTGGTGAAAGTCAGTGTTTAAACGCATTGTTTGAAGGGTGGTTGTATGGGTAAAGCTTCACAAAGGCGAAAAGAGGCGGTGCGATGGCGTGAAATAGTGCACCTGCTTCGTCAAAAATGGCTTGGTCAATCGGTCTTCTTCGATGTTGGCCAGGGTCAAGGTGTGCAGTATGGGCGAGTGCTGAGCATTTCTGATGAGGGGGATTTCTTCATTGAAGTGTTCTCGGCTTCTGGTGAGCGTGTTTCTCTGGTGGCTATGTCTCCTGGATATGTGGAACGGCTTTTAAGTCTGGTTGGAGGTGTTTGATGGCTCGTCGTAAAAGAGTTTCTACTGCACAACCTGTATTGCTGAGTGTGGTGGATGTTGCTGTTATGCTCGGTGTTTGCCGGACTACAGTTTACAAGTACATCTATCAGGAGGGTTTATCTTCTATGCGGCTGCGTGGTGTGCGTCGTATTCGTGTAGATGATCTTCATGAGTGGCTCAAGTCTCATGAAGATATGACTGCATAAGGAGGTGATTTTGTGGTTAGAAAAAAGCAAGGACGGCGTCCTGGTGAGGGTACAGTATATCGTCGTAAAGATGGTAGGTGGGTTTGTGAGGTTACACTTGAGGACCAGAGTCGTAAACAATACTACTTTAAGACTGAGAAGGAAGCTTTAGAGAAACGTCGAATTGTTATTAACGAGCTGGCTGCGGGCATACTTGCAACTGGCCCCCAACAGACATTGGACCAGTTCTTGAAGTACTGGTTTGAGGATGTATATAGACTGGCTGTTCGTCCGTCAACCTACAAGAACACGCATTCTTTAGTGTACAACTACCTTATCCCTGGCCTTGGACATGTCAAGCTGCAAAAGCTGACAGCTCAGAAGATTCAGACCTTCTATGCTCAAAAAATGAAGGAAGGGGTTTCGGCTATTCGTGTGAGATGTATTCATGGTGCTTTACATACAGCTCTGGAACATGCCAGGAGGGTGAAGCTGGTTTCTGTAAATGTTTGTACTGATGTACAGTTGCCATCACGTCCTAAACCTAGACACATGGTCCTAACACCTGAGCAAGCTGCTTTGTTCTTACAGAAGATTCGAGATCATGAGTTAGAAGCTTTGGTGACTCTAGCTCTTACTACCGGCATGAGAAAAGGAGAACTAATCGGTCTTCGTTGGTCTGACATTGATTTTGATAAGGGTATGCTTAAAGTTTCTCGTGCGGTGGTGTATGTGAACAATGTAGGTTTTGTGGAGGGTGAGCCTAAAACTGAGGCAAGTAAGCGGATTATTATGTTACCTGCATTTGTGCTTAGTGCTCTAAGTGCTCATCATATGAATTTGATAGAGAAGAGTTTGGATGTTGGGAAAGTATGGGTGGATCATGACCTCGTTTTCCCTAATGATAAGGGAGATTTTTTGATGCCATCTGCTCTGTTTAGGCGGTTTCGTAAACTGCTTAAACAGGTTGGTTTGCCTGATATGCGGTTTCATGATCTGAGGCACAGTGCTGCTACTTTGTTGCTTAGTATGGGCGTGCAATTAAAAGTGATTCAAGAGCTACTTGGGCATAGTAGTATTGAAATCACGGCTGATATATATGCTCATGTATTGCCGCCAACTCATAAAGAGGCAATGGATAAGATGGGAGACTTCTTTGAAGGTGGTTTATAAAACTGCTGTCAATTTGCTGGCTGCTGTCAACTCTGCTGTCAAAGCAGAGTTTTTTTATTGTCATGTTTTGTTGATAAGGCTCTAAGTGAGGTTTTACACCTTGCTAGTTTTAGATTGGTGCAATAGTCCGTATATTATACTGCCTCGACCTGCTCTCGTCCAATGTTAATTGACTGCAATTCTGAGTTCAATGATCCTCATTTTTGCCCATTCTTGTATATCTATGAGCAAACGAATTTATCGCATCTGCTGGCAAAACTGCTGTCATAATTTGGATGTTTTTGGCAAGCCATTGATACGCATAAGAAGGCTAGAAGCTGGTTTATCTATTCTACTTCGAGCCTTCTTAGGGTGGAGATGGGGAGCGTTGAAGTTCACGACGCGAGAAACTATACGCTCTTTTAATGTGGTCCCGTTGGCTTGTTAAGCGGAACGGTGTTTTATTTTTGTCCAATCGTGCCGAGTCGAATTTAGAAGAGTCTAACCTCTGAGACGCCAAAATGGATATTGGAATTCTTGCTGTATGGTTGCTTATTTTTCTGGTAGGCGTGCTAGAATTTGTTGGAGCAATATTGTGTGTTCTGCTTGTGTGGTTTGCAGTTGTGTGATTTTGCTATCCTGTTCGCTGAAACGCTGACGCATTTCAGTTTGTATTCCAACAATTTTACCATCTGTTTCTATTTGTTGCGTTCTCAGTTCGACGAGCTGCTCGTTGGTTAAGCGGTCGTGAGCTATAAGGGTTTCAAATAGCTTGTCGTATTTCTCGTTTAGTTTTTCTAGGGCAGCTTTGTTGACCAACGCTCCTATTGTGATGGTTTGCAATTCAATTGTTTTCTTGAGCTGGGTATGTTCTTGCTCAAGGGCTTGTAACCGTTCTTCGACTGTCGCCATTAGGTGCCTACCTTTCTATGCAGTCGTTGGGTTATAGGAGATTATAACATAGTCTTTTTTTAAGATGTAACAGGAATATCTACCAGGTATGTATCGGCTCGATCACTCCATTTCCTGCTCTAGAGTTAAAGCCTGCCTTTTTGAGCCTGGCCTTAAGCTCTCTAACTTTTGGCGGCATGGTTTATCCTTCTCTAAGAATACTATATATTATTTCGTGTAGTCGTTTGAGGTTTTGTGCTGTTTTGCCTCCTCCAGGACGACTTTGGCCTCGCGCTCACGCTGGGCGCTGCCTATGTGGATGATGATCTGTTGGAGATGCTCGGGTTGAAGTTGCCCCAAGGCCTGAGCCTGGGTAGTGAGACGAGGGAAGCGCGCTTCGATGATTTTGAGCAGGATATGATGCAAATCCTGGCATTGTTGGGCCTGTAGATCTGCCTGGACCTGGGCTTTGATCTCCTGGTAGATCCAAGTGCTATGCAAATCATGATATTTGCCTGCCATCAAATTTATCTCCTCTCTTTACCCTGGAAAATATACATGCTTTATTTCTCTTATACCGCCCCCGGCTGGAAAAGCGGAAAGTCTGTCGAGAGAAGATGCGCTATCCTTTTGCGACTGGGAGAATCTCTTACTTAGTAGCGGGGAGAACGCAGTTGCTACGGGGTAGCGTCTGACTTTTTCTGTTTTGGGACGTATTATCAAGAGAACCCTTTTGCTATGAGGCGTGGTAACAGAGGTACAAGCGTAAACGTAGTAAGGTTAGCTGGACGTATTGGGGAGATACTGGTAGAAAGTCTGGTAGACCATGGTGCAGAGTACAGATCAAGCGCAAAACGCTCAAGTATCCAATAAGAATAGTTCTGGTCGCGTGCGACGTGTGTTGCGCAACCGCAACTTCTTATTGCTCTGGTTGGCACAACTTATCTCCTTGACGATTCTCAATGCCACAAACTATGGCGTGATCGTGCTCGTCAACAATGTGACGCAATCGGTCTTTATGGCTGGCCTGGCTATTATTTCGTTTACCCTACCTGCCATCCCCTTTAGCGCCATCGCGGGCGCGATTGTGGATCGCTTGAATAAGCGCCAGGTGCTCTGGGTGAGTAACATCTTACGCATGGTGACGGTACTGCTGATGTTCATCTGCATTGTCTTCAACCGGGGCAACCTCTGGCCCCTCTTCCTGCTGACCTACTGTACCTCGCTGATTGGACAGTTCTTTATTCCCGCTGAGGGGTCGTCCATTCCCTTGCTGGTCGGAGAACGCGATCTGATGCCTGCCCTCTCGCTCTTTAATATCTCCATCACTATTTCGCAGGCTCTGGGTTTTCTTATTCTTGGGCGCCTGGTGACCTCGCTCTTCTCACCCTTTACAGTCCATATAGGCAAGCTGGCCTTTAATGTGCAATCCATCGATATGCTTTTCCTGCTGGTCGGCGTGCTCTACGCGGTCTGCGCTGGCTTAATTCTGCTTATCCCATCGCGTTGCTTTGCCGAGTCGCACCTCAAGCAAGAGAGGGCGCAGCGTGGAGATCGGACGGTGAAGGAGACGCTGGCACGCCTCTGGGCAGACCTGGGTCAGGGCTGGCGCATTGTGCAGGTCGATAACCTGCTCTTCTTCTCGGTGGTGCAGCTTTCGGTTGTAGGTATCCTACAGCTTCTAATTGGTGAGCTGGCGGGTACCTTTGTCCAGCAAGTGCTGCACCATCCACCCGAAGATATGGCCTTGATCCTGGCACCGGCGGGCGTTGGCCTTGTTGGAGCTTCGGTCTTGATGACCCCGTTGACGGAGCGGATTGGGCGTATACGTTTGACGCTGATCGGGTTTATCTCGCTCGCAGTAGGCTTCTTACTCTTGCCAGCCATGCAGTGGCTCTCGTTGCGCCTGGACCCGGTGCATGGTGCATCATCCTCCTGGCTGCTCTGGTCGGTCATCCTACTGGTGACATTACTGGGCGTGGCTATGGCGTGCGTGAATATCCCTACAAACACGATTATGCAGGAACGGGCGCCTGAAAATGGACGTGCGCGTGTCCTGGCTTTTCAGTTTATGCTGTACAATGCTGGTTCCATCCCCGTCTTGCTTTTCGCGGGTGCGATTGCGCAGTTGCTGGGCTTCAATCTTTTGATAGTGGTGTTGGCGGCCTGTATGTTCTTCTTCTGCTTCTGGGCCTCGCGCTTTGGCAAACGTCAGCCTGGACGCAGGTCGCAACAGGATGCTCATGCCGCGCAGAAGCCTACGGAGAGCAAGGAAAGACAACAAGAGCCACTCCGCTCAATAGAGGATATGTTTCCACCGATTCCCCAGGAGCCTCACACATACGCAGATTCTACTCCCAATGAGCAGCAACGTCCTTCATGAAGGTGTTTGCAGGGCTACACAGTGGCGAGAACTCGTATTCATAGACTACCTCCTGGTGCTGGAAAACCTATTTGTGACGCTTGTTCTGGCTGTCGCGTTTTCGATAATAAGAAACTCATTTTCGAAGAAACTCATTTTCGAAGAAACTCATTTTTGCTGTTATGCCTGCCTTATAGTTGGGTGCTTGCCAGGCGGAGGAAGAATATGCCTGATCTATTCCATCTAAGTGTGATTGATATTCTGTTTGTGCTGACCGTTCTCCTGATGGTGTTCAATGGTATTCGCAATGGTGCGATATTTAGCCTGATCAACATTATTAGCATACCCATAGGCTGGTTTGTCGCGTACGCCTATGGGCCGGAGTTCATCTCTATCATGGCCTCTGACGGGTTCGCGGCTACCCCCCTGATTGCCTTTCTGGCGCTGTTTCTCGGCGTTGTGCTAATCTTTCATATCGCGGCAACGCTTATTCGTGGCACGACGCAACGTATTCCAGGCGTTGGCCTGGGGGATGCGTTGCTGGGTGGCCTGGTAGGTTTTGTGGAGTCCTGGCTCCTCTGGCTGTTGCTGCTCATTGTGCTGGGAAATTTCCTGGCGAGCGCACAAAGTGGGGCACCTCTGGGCATGCACGTTGATGCCGCGCAGTTGCGGGCTTGGCATGAATTTTACAATGACGCGGTCAATAATAGCCTTTTTGCCCGTGTGAATGCATTCTTTGTTCACGCGTTGCCGCCACTACCGCAGCCTCCACAGCGTTAGAGCGGTCGGGGCTGACGCTGCTAAAGCACGCGTCTACATATCATGGGACGAGGCAATCGCGCCTTGATATGTAGACGCGTGCTTTAGCAGCGTCGGCGTCCAGAAGCAAGGGATTTACCCTTTACGTTTCCCCTGAAGCTAGCGTACAATGAGCAGAGAGGCCAAAGCATGTAGCATGCATGTAGAAGATTGGAGGACGTTACGACACACCGTTTGATCGATACCGGAATACGTCGGGGTCCAGAACGGGCCTACCTGGTGGCAGTTGAAGCTGATGAGCAAGAGGGGATGTGGGGAGCTGAGGACTCGCTTCAGGAATTAGAGGCCCTGGCAACAACTGCGGGCGCTGCGGTGCTAGGACGCATGATTCAACACCTGCCCCAGCCCGATGCACAGACCTATCTGGGCAAAGGCAAGGCCCAGGAACTTGTGGCACTCGATCAACAGCTCCAGCTCGATGTTATCATTTTTGATGATGAACTTACCCCCACTCAACAGCGTTCACTCGATAAGATGCTGAACGCGCGCGTCATAGATCGCACCGCTCTTATCCTCGATGTATTTGCGCAACGTGCTTATTCCCACGAAGGTCGCCTTCAGGTAGAACTGGCCCAGGCCGAATATCGCCTGCCACGCCTGGCGGGCAGTGGGACCTATACCCGGCAGGCTGGTGGTTCCCTTGGTGGTGGTGGTGTAGGTGGCGCGATTGGTGTGCGCGGTCCAGGTGAAACTCGGTTGGAGCTGGATCGACGCCGGATTCGCAGCCGTATTTCCGCGTTACGCAAGGAGATTGAAGAGGCCCGGAGTCAGCGCGCTCTCCAGCGCAAGCAGCGTGTGGCCCAGGGGCTTCCCATGGTTGCGGTCGTAGGCTATACAAACGCGGGCAAGTCGACACTGTTTAATGCCCTGACGGAGGCTGGCGTACTGGCTGAAGATAAGCTCTTTGCCACGCTGGACCCGGTGACGCGTCGGCTCTTGCTGCCCAACAATCAAGAGGCCCTGCTCTCCGACACGGTTGGCTTTATCCAAAAGCTGCCAACCCAGTTGATCGCCGCCTTTCGCGCCACGCTTGAAGAGGTGATTGAGGCTGACCTGTTGCTTGAAGTCGTCGACATCAGCCATGAGAATGCCTTTGAGCAGAGCGAGACGGTACACGATATCCTCGAAGAGCTGGGAGCAGCCGCGAAACCCCGCGTGACCGCGCTCAACAAAATTGACCTGCTCACCGACCCCGATGTCCTTGATCCCAGCCTCTACAGCCACGCTGTGCCTATCTCAGCGGCTGAGGGCAAGGGCCTGGAAGAACTGTGTGCTGAAGTGGCTTCCGTACTCGCGGATACGATGGAGCAACTAACGGTCTTACTCCCCTTTAGCCGGGGCGACCTGGTAGAACTGTTTCATCGTCGCGGCCTGATTGCCTATGAAGAACATGAAGACGAGGGGACGAGGCTGATGGGACGTCTCCCCCGCTCGCTCGCAGGCTATTATTCCCCTTACATTCAACCTCCCGCCTGAATTGTAGGGTCCATGCTGGCATGGACTCTTCGACCTGCAGTCCAACATCTGTGCGTAGACAGGTCGCTGCGCTCGGAGTCCATGCCAGCATGGACCCTACAAGTGCTTTATGGCACTTAGCATCTTTGTATAGAGCCAATAGATGTAGTGGCGGTCTGGCAGAGGCTTTATGACACTTAGCATCTTCGTATAGGGTCAATAGATGTAGTGGCGGTCTGGCAGAGCCAGACCGCCACTACATCTATTGACCCCGCGAGCGCCGCAGGCGCGAGGAGTCAGCCAACAAGGTGTATAAGGTATGAGACATAACAAGAAAATAGCAGACAGATAGTTACAAAGGCTATGAACTGTACAGAAAAATACGAAATGTGATATGGTAGAGGTGAGTACTCTCAAATGTATGCCTTTAGAGTATGAGTATTAATTGCTAGATGTTTTTGCTATTCTTTTGCTGAAAGTGCCAGGGAAGCGCTATGGCTGAACTACATCCTAAGTTGAAGAGTCGACCGATACCTCTGCGTGTCCGCTTGCGTGCTGCACCCAGTGCTGAGCAGCATGAGCGTGCTCAGGTGGCTGAAGAGCAGGCTATTGCGGAAGTACTCTCCACCCAGTCCGGACCCAATGGCGAGACCAAGGGATTATTTTCCTATGCCCTTGATGACGTCTCGCAACGGCGGGGCCTGCATATCAAGGAACTGCTACGCCTGGGGAATCTCTTGCGTGCCGATCTGCGCCTGGACGAAGTGCTCCAGCAAATTGTGGCCGCGATCGCAAATTGTACCGGATTTCGCGCGCTGGCCATTAACCTGGTCTATGAGCAGGAGCAGGTGACACGTGTGGTGGCCTGCATTGGTGTCTCAACGGAAGATATCCAACGCTTGAGGGAGAACCCAGAGCCGCTTGAGGGGATGCTGGCCTTGATGCGCCCCGAATACCAGATCAGCCAGAGCTATTTTGTTTCGCATACCCAACTCCAGGAGAAGTTCGCGGACATCGTCAGTGTCCCGGCTGGCGTGCTGGATAGCTATGAAGAAGGGCAATGGCATCCTGAAGATACACTGCTCATCCCTCTGTACAGTTTACGCGAAGAACGGTTGCTTGGTATTCTCTCTCTTGGAGACCCGGAAGACGGCTTGATACCATCGCGGGAGAATGTTGAACTGGCGGAACTTTTCGCTCAGCAAGCAACAATTGCCATTGATAACGCGCGCCTCTTTCAGGAGCGCGAGGAGGAGCATCGCGCCCTGGAAGAGGGAGTGGCACACCTGCGTGAGGAGATGGAGCAACTGCGAAGCGGTGATTTACGCGTGCGCCTGCACTCCCAGCATGAGAAACTCCAGCCGATTGCGGAGTCAATTAACACCGTGGTGGGCGAGATTGGTTCTCTGCTGAGTCGGGTACAGATGGTGACGCAGGCGGTGGATGAGCATACACGTAGTGTGCGCCATAGCTCGGAGTCGCTGGCACGTAATATCGCGCAGCAAGAGCGGCAGGTCAATCAAATATCCACCGTTATTGAGCAGATTGCCGAGCAGATGCAGTCGGTCTCACAGAAGGCAGCAACGCTTTCGCAAACACTCATGGAGTCAGTCGAGGTGACTAAGGAGGCGCAGGGAGCCGTTGATCGT
Organism: Ktedonobacter sp. SOSP1-85; assembly: GCF_016587415.1. Lineage (GTDB taxonomy): Bacteria > Chloroflexota > Ktedonobacteria > Ktedonobacterales > Ktedonobacteraceae > Ktedonobacter. The sequence continues at coordinate 3,899,099 of NZ_BNJI01000001.1, forward strand.
GCCGTGGACGGGATGGGTATGGTGCGTGAAGCGACCCTGGAGTCAGCGCGCACTATGAAGGCCTTGAGCGAGAGCTGTCAGCAGGTGAACGAAGTGGTATCGGACATCTCCGATCTCTCGGTGCGGATGCATCATGTGGCACTCAATGCCGCAATTGAGGCCACACGTGTGGGTGAACGTGGACAGGGATTTGGCCTGATCGCCCAGGAGATGCGCACGCTGGCAAGCTACGGTAGCCTGTCTGCTCGTAAGGTTGGTTTCTCTATTCGCGGCATTCAACATGAAACCACGGCAATGTCGCAGAGTGTGGAGCAGAATACGCAACGTGTTGTGATGCAGACCGAGCTAGTGATGCAGACCGGGGTGGCTCTGGAAGCAATTGGCGCCGTGACTGAGGAGTTTTCGAGTCTGGTAAAGAGTATCTGTGATACGTCTGAGCAGCAGATGCAGGGTGCGCAAATGGTGACGGGCTCTGTACAAGAGATCTTGCGTATGACAGGTGATATCACGCAGCATACACGCGAGATGCAGAGCTCTTTGAACCACTTATTAAACCTCTCTGATGCCTTACGTTCGCGGATGTCTGTCTTCCGTATTTCATATGATCTCCAGATGTAGCAAGCAATTTCTAGCCACTACGTGGCTCGCAGGGTAAGTCTATGATGGTGGGCTGGCTCTGCCGGCCCACCATCATAGACTTACCCCATAGAGATGCAGTGGGGTAAGAGGGAGGACGAGGTCCAGGGGCGCTGCCCCTGGCGGGGCTTGGGGTGTCCCCAAGTGCCTCCTCCCCCCTTGCCGCGGCAGTAAGAATGCAGTGGGGCAAGAGGGAGGACGAGGTCCAGGGGCGCTGCCCCTGGCGGGGCTTGGGGTGTCCCCAAGTGCCTCCTCCCCCCCTTGCCGCCGTAGGCGGCAGAAACAACTTGTACATCAGGTTAAGTAGGAAAAACTGCTCAACAAGTAATGATGCGATTCGGCGTTTACAGAGAAAGCCCAGTTTCGACGATAGAGTTTGTAATAGCCAATGTACGAACTCGTTTGGGCCAGCGCCTTTATCAATTTGTGGCGGAGCAAGCGTGTTTTTCCAGCCTGCGGGTTACGCATCCCTTCAGCGTAGATGGCGTGTGGACCTGAAGTGTAGAACTGTTCTATGTTATTTGTTAGGGGAGCTTTTTGATGAACGCTGCGAGTAGTCCTCCAAGCTTCGGCTCTATTCGGTTTATAGCCGGGCCTTTAAATGGCCAGGTCTTTCATCTAACGAAGACCTCTCTAGATTTTGGGCGTGATGGAGGCAACGACATCGTCGTGCCAGATCCCAAGGTATCACGTCGTCATGCACGCTTGTTCTGGAATAATGGCAACTGGTTTGTCGAAAATCTTTCCAGAACGAGCAATGTTCTGTTGAATCAAGGAAAGGTTCAGCAGGGGACTTTGGCGCTTAATAGTGTTGTCACTCTTGGTGAAGATAGTTCTTTTGTCGTGCTGGCGTTACAAGCTCCCCCGCCTCATCTGGTCTCGAATGCCCCTCCACTTGTCCTTTCGGCCCAATCCGCGGCAGTCCAGGTTCCTCCTACGCCAGTGCCTCCAGGCTCAGCACATATAGCCGGTGGAACTCCACTCGCAATACCCGCTTCTATGGGAGCTCCTCCTCCCACACCCCCGGCAAATGGGGTCCAATTTGGCCCGGTTGGTGCTACACCGCCGCCTTCGCCGGTTCCTGCTCAACCTTCTGCCGCTGATCGTACCGCGATCGAGGGGATGCCTACGCTTGAGATTAGCAGTAATGTGCAGTACGGGACGCAGAAACAGGCCTTGTTGAAGCCCGTCATCAATATTGGGCGAAACCCGTCAAGCGATATCGTCATCAATGAGCCAGTTGTTTCAGCCTATCATGCGCAAGTTATCCGTGAAGGTAGCGATTGGGTGCTGGTGCATCCTCATCCTTCGCGTGGCCGAACGCTCAATGGCCTGCTCTATCAAGGTCGAATTATCCAGGGCGATGAGCAGTTTCGTAAGCCGCTTGTGCATGGCGACATTTTTCGTATTGGCGACGAACATGGTACCCTGGTCACGCTAACCTATGACGATGGCAGCGGTGTCTCCCAGGAGATGCCGCCAGATATTCATCCTATCCCGCTGAATACTCCAGTCATTACCATGGGGCGCGCGCCAGATAATATGGTAGTGCTGAATCATCCTCTGATCTCTGCGCATCATGCACACCTGGAGCAGGGACCAAATAATACGCACCGCATTATTGATCACAATAGCACAAATCATACCTATGTGAATGGGCAGCGCGTCTCGCAGCAGGCGCTTAAGACGGGCGACGAGATCCGTATTGGCCCCTATCGCCTGACCTATACGGGCACGCAACTGACGCAGTACGATGAGAGCAGTAGTATTCGTATCGATGCGCTCAATCTAAACAAGCGCGGCAATAATAATGTGGTGCTCATCAACGATATCTCGCTCGTCATCCCGCCACGCAAGTTTGTGGCTCTGGTAGGAGGTTCAGGCGCGGGCAAATCAACGCTTATGGATGCCTTGAATGGCTTGCGCCCGGCACAGCAGGGGACCGTGCTCTACAATGGACAGGACTACTATCACAACTTGTCGGCCTTTAGTACGCAACTTGGCTATGTTCCACAGGACGATATCGTCCACCGTGAGCTAACAGTTGAGCGCGCGCTCTACTACGCAGCTAAGATGCGCCTACCAAGTGACTTTACGAAAGATCAGATTAACCAGCGTATCAACGAGGTGCTGGAAGATGTGGAGATGACTGAGCGGCGGAAGCTCCTGGTCAACAAGCTTTCGGGCGGGCAGCGTAAACGTGTCTCTATCGCCCTGGAACTCCTGGCGAATCCAAGCATCTTCTTTCTGGATGAGCCAACCTCGGGCCTTGATCCAGGCCTGGATCGTAAGATGATGTTCCTCTTACGGCGCCTGGCCGACCGTGGGCGTACGATTATCCTGGTGACGCACGCGACAAATAATATTAACGCCTGTGATTATGTCTGCTTCCTCTGTCAAGGGGGACGCCTGGCCTACTTTGGTCCGCCCAATGAGGCCAAGACCTTCTTCAATAAGACCGACTTCGCGGAAATCTATAGCTCGCTGGAGCCATCGAAGGATCATCCGACTATTCCAGCTGAGGCCGAAGAGCGCTTTAAGGCTTCGCCCTTGTACTATAAATATGTGGTGGCCCCCTTGAACGAGGGCCAGGCCAAGCGTGCCAGCATTCCGCAGTCACAGAACCAGATCAAGCGTGCCAGGGGGGGAATCCCTTAAAGCAGTTCATAATCATGTCGATGCGTTACATCGAACTGCTCAAGAACGATCCCGGCAACCTGGCGCTGCTCTTGCTCCAGGCTCCGATCATTGCCCTGTTACTGGTCGGTATTATGCGCTTTGAAATTGGGACTGGCCTGTTTGAGCAGAAGAATACCGTTCAGTGTCGTACGCAGATTCTGACGAATCAAGGACCACTGGCCCTGCCCGAGGCGAAAACCAAGGAGAGCGTGGATTGTGGCACGGTGAAGAGCTTCTTGCAGGATAATCAGGCGGGCCAGCAATTTGTGAAGCAGAAAAGCAATAATGTCGATACGGCCCTGCAAGATTTTATCGTGCCCGGCCTGGGCTTTAATGGGGAGACCTTGCTCTTCGTCATGGCCTTTGCTACCGTTCTCTTCGGTTGCATCAATGGCTCCCGTGAGATCGTCAAGGAGGCCCATATCTACCGGCGCGAGCGCGCGGTCAATCTGGGTATCATTCCCTATATGTTCTCAAAAATCGTGGTGCTGGGAATTCTGTGCCTCTTCCAGAGCGCGGTGCTGCTGTTTATTGTCGAACTGGGCGAGCCCCTGGTGACAAGTGTCTTTCTGCCGCCCATCTTAGAGGTATATATCACGTTGGTGCTGACCTCTCTGGCGGGTCTGATGATTGGTCTGGCTATCTCAGCGCTCTCGCCGAACAATGACCGCGCTGTAAGTTTTGTTCCCATTATTCTGATCCCGCAGGTCATCTTCTCGGGCGCGATTATCCCCTTTAAGGACAAGGCCATGCAGGCGCTCGCCTTCCTGTTCCCCACGCGCTGGGCCATGACGGCGCTTGGTTCCTCGGCGGGCCTGCACAGCGATAAGATCAATGGCGATAAACTGTTTGGCGATGACTTTACCTTCCATGGAACCATCTTCTCTACCTTTAGCCATACAGATGCGCTACAGCGTATCCTGATGTCCTGGGCCGCTCTGGGCGCCTTTGTAATCATCCTGACGATTGTGGTTGGGGTCTGCCTCAAGAGCAAGGACGTGAAGGTATAACTCATTAAAGTAAAAAGATGTGATGGACACTGGTGTCCATCACATCTTTTTACTTTAATGGCGATACCAGAACTGGTCCCAGGCGTGCCAGAAGGTGTCGGCGGTCGAGGTCACGGTGCGCGCATCCTCGATCTTAACGCCGGGCCGGTTGATGAAATCGCGTGCGTTATCGGGCGAGGCAAGCTCAACTTTAAAGGTAACCGGCCCCTCAAATTTCAGGGGTTTGGGCCAGTTCTTTAAGCTGAGGGCCTGGGCCACGCGCATCTCGATGAGTGAGCAGGCATCTTTGGGAGCCATATTGACGGACGAGAAGCGTCCCAGGCCCTTCTTTACCTGTGCTGTGACCACCTCTGTCCCCAGCAATTGCTGAACCTCGCGGCAGGTCGCGGCATCACCAGAGGTGAAGGCGACGGGCACATCCCAGCAGCCTGCAATCGCGGCCAGGATGCCGCTCTCTCCCACCAGGGTTCCATTGATCGAGGCGTTATGCCAGGACTCGGACGAGACGGTGTGGCAGAGTACGCCATCGGGGACGCCCGCCATGGCGTGAGCGCCGACAAAGAGGATAGCGTCACACCCCTGCTCAAAAGCCTCAATATACCTGGCCCAGGGGTACCCGAAGACGTATTCTGCGCCCGACTCCAGGCGTTCAGGAACAAAGCTCTTAAAATTATGCGCGCCGCCCGCACCGTGGCAGTCGACCACGACTACGTCACGCGCCCCAGCCGCACGCGCTCCACGGACCGCCGCGTTCATTTCATCGGTGTAGAGCTTGCGACATTCTTCATAAATAGCTGTGCCGCTGGAGACCTGCTCCCACGTTTCGATGCAAGAGACCCCTTCCATATCACAGAAAATAACTACACGCATACTCTCCTCGCTCTCATGCTTATTACAAATAAATAATGAGTAGGTGGTGTGGGGAGCCATGACAGGCTTCGTCTGTCATGGCTCCCCACACCACCTACTCATTATACCCATTTACGCACGTTTGCTGCGAGGGCGGGCGCGTCGCTGAGGGCGCTGCTTAATCACGGGAGGATCGTATTCGCGGTAGACGCGTTTGCCTATCCGCCAGCCTATAAAGCCACAGACAATGGCTCCCAGCACGGAGAGGGGAACGAGCCAGGAATAATGCTGTATAGGTTGATTAGTGATCAGGAGTGAGAGGCCGACGGTCAGCATGAGAAATGCCATCAGGCCAATAACTGAACCGAGACAACAACCCAGAGGGCCTCCGCTGGGCTCAAAATCTTCAGGGAAAAAAGGGCGTGGCGCGTCAGAGGGAGCCTTTTCGCTTTCTGAAGCGTCCTTCTTCTCGCCCTCAAGGGAGGCAGAAGATTCTTCTACCTGTGGCTCTGTCTGGGGTTGCTCGTTATCTGGTGCTGTGGACACGAAGCGACTTCCTCCTGCTTCTGGACGTGAATATAAAAAAAGATATCCGGCTCGCACTGGCAGGCTGATTGATACATCAAGGCATACAGTGTCTATTATGCCAAATGAACCTAAAAGGTGCCGAACTGGCGATCACCTGCGTCGCCCAATCCAGGTACGATATAGCCCTGGTCATTAAGGCGCTCGTCGAGCGCGGCGATATAAATGTCGATGTCTGGATGGGCCTCACTCAGCTTGAGTAAGCCGTAAGGGGCCGCGATAATACAAACGAACGAGATGCGCTGAATACCCTTGGCCTTGAGGATATTGACTGCGTCAATGGCGGAGCCGCCTGTCGCCAGCATGGGATCGACGGCGTAGCAGATTTGCAGGTCGACTTTATGCGGCAGCTGATTGTAGTATTCCAGTGCCTGGAGTGTGCGCTCATCGCGTCGTAGACCCAGGTGCCAGATCTGCACATCATGTAAGACCTCGCGGAAGCCTTCGGCCAGGCCTAGTCCTGCACGCAGAATAGGCGTGATACCAATGCCACCAGCGAGTTTATAGCCTTGCATCTGCTCCAGGGGCGTCTCAATGGTCTTCTCCCGCAAGGCCAGTCCCGCTGTTGCCTCGTAGGCAAGCAGGCTCCCAATCTCCTTGACCAGGCGGTAGAACTGCGAGGCGGGCGTCTCCTTATTGCGGAGCAAGGTCATTTTGTGCGCCATGACCGGGTGCCGGGAAATATGCACGCGTGGTAGCTGTAAGACTTCGGTGCGACCAGGCTGAGGAATGCCCTGCATTGGCAGTTGAGGTCGCTCCTCCTGGCTGGAAATGTTCGACATAAAAATCTCTCCTTCGACATGGCAGCAGTAAATTCTCTGGAATTGTAGCAAAGATAGTGAGATGCGTCGAGCCTCTATTCTTTTTATGCAGTAGCTCTCAGGACTTCTCGCCACTGCGTGGCTCGCGGAGTAAGGGTGTGTGGGACCGGGCTGGCTCCGCACATCCTTACCCCACACATCCTTACCCGATAAGAGGAGGGCTGAATGGGTGTAGTAGCCGCGTACGCAAGTAGCGGGAAGTAGCCGCGTACGCAAGTAGCGGGAAGTAGCTATAGATGGCTGTTTGCTGTTATATGCATGGGGAACTATGCTATACTACGCCCATATGGTTATAGGAGCATGTCAAATCACGGTGCATCTACCAGGATGCCACTCGTTAAAAGAGAAGCGTCAGATCGTCAAATCTGTCGTGACGCGGGTACGTAACCAGTTCTCCGTGGCTATTGCCGAGGTGGAAGAGCTTGACCGCTGGCAGATCACCAAAATTGGGATCAGCTATGTAAGCAATGATGCCCAGCATGCACGTGAGGTACTGGATCATGCCCGCCGCTATATTGAAGAGACACGTCCCGATATTTTGATTACTCACGCTGAAACTGAAGTTTTTCATTGGTAAATAAATTATGTCATCACCAATGCTACAAACCGAGCAGAGAGATTCAGACATTTCAGTCTCTGTGCTCGGTATTCGTGTGGATCGCCTCACACAACGCCAGGCCCTCGATTATATTGATCAGCTTATCTCCCTGCGCCGTGAACATAGCGAAGAGGTTCGCTGCCAGCAGGTTATTACCGTCAATACGGAATTCGTGATTGAGGCGCAGCGTAACACTGCCTTTCGTGCATGTATCAATGAGGCTGAACTGGTGGTACCAGATGGTATGGGCATCGTCTGGGCGACGCGCTACCTGGGTAGGCCCGCGCCTGAGCGTGTGACTGGCACTGACACCTTACCAGAACTCGCAAAGCTATGTGCCACCAGAGGCTACCGTCTCTATCTGCTGGGGGCCGCGCCAGGGGTTGCGGAGAGCGCCGCTGAGCGCTTGTGTGCCCTGGCGCCCGGTCTACAGATTGCTGGTACCTACGCTGGTTCGCCAGATCCCACCGAAGAGGAGCCTATCCTGGAGCGTATTCGCCAGGCGCAGGCTGACGTTGTCTGTGTGGCTTATGGCGCTCCTGCCCAGGAACTCTGGATCTATCACAACCTCTCACGCCTCCCGGTGGCGGTCGCCATGGGCGTAGGCGGGGCGTATGATTTCCTGGCGGGACGCAAGCTACGAGCGCCTAAAACGATGCAGCGGATGGGCCTGGAATGGCTCTATCGGCTCTACCGCGAACCCTGGCGTATCTGGCGTATGCTGGCTATTCCTCGCTTCATGATACTGGTCTTACTCAAAGGACGAAAAAAGGCATGACGATACAAATCACCGATTCTGCGCGCCTCAAAGCCGTTATCGCGGCTTTTCAGGGGAAACGGGTGCTTATTATAGGCGATATGGTTGCTGATGAGTATCTTATTGGGCGTCCGACTCGTATCGCGCGCGAAGCCCCTGTCTTGATCCTTGATCTGTATGAGGAGCGGACTATCCTGGGTGGGGCGGCTAATGTCGCTGTCAACGCCAACGCGCTTGGCGCAGAGGTCTTCCTGGCGGGAGTTGTGGGTGATGATATCGTGGGTAAGCGTCTGCGCCAGGCGATTGAGGAGTTGGGTATGCACCAGGAGGGGGTTGTGACCGATAACACACGTCCAACCTCGACGAAGACGCGTGTCATGGCCGGTAGCTCCCAGGTGGTACGCCAGCATATTGTGCGCGTGGACCGGGTGAACAAGTCTGATATCTGTGAACCCAGCAAGAGCCAGTTATGTGACTATATTCGCGAAGCGCTACCGAGCATGGATGCCGTCGTGCTCTCCGACTATGACCTGGGTATGATCAGTCCAGAGATCATTGAGACCTGTGTGCCCCTGGCGCGTGAGTTGAACAAGGTGATTGTCGTTGACTCTCATGGCTCATTGAGTCGCTTCCAGGGAGTAACAGCGCTGACACCGAACCAGCCAGAGGCGGAGAGTACTCTGGGGATGATGATTGAGACGCTGGAGGATTTGAACCAGGCCGGTGCCCGTCTTCTTGAAGAATGTAACGCTCAGAGCGTCCTGATCACACGTGGAAGCGAGGGCATGAGCCTCTTCGAGTTCGGTAAAGAACCGTTGCATATTCCCATCTATCCGCTGCCACATGCAAGCGAGATTGTCGACACCAATGGCGCAGGCGATACGGTTGCGGCAACCTTTACCCTGGGACTGGCCACGGGGGCATCCAAGGCGGAGGCTGCCTACCTGGCGAATGCCGCCGCGGCGCTGGTTGTGCGCCGCCTGGGCTGCGCCAGCAATACGCCTGAAGAGTTGAGGGGAATTTTGGCATGAGCAAAGAGATGATCGAGACGCGGAGCAAGGTACTATCGCGTGCGCAACTGGCGCTAGAGGTTGCGCGCCGCCAGGAAGCGGGCGAGCGGGCCGTCTTTACCAATGGCTGTTTTGACCTGCTACACCTGGGGCATATTCGCTACCTGCAAGAGGCACGCAGCCTGGGTGATTTCTTGATCCTGGGTCTGAATAGCGACGAAAGCGTGCGGCATCTGAAGGGGCCAACGCGCCCCCTGGTGCCCGAGTTAGAGCGTGCTGAACTGCTCGCCGCCCTGGCCTGCATCGATTATGTCACGATCTTTGGCGAGCCTACGGCCAGCGAGTTGATCGCGACCCTGGAACCGGCGATCTATGTCAAGGGCGGAGACTACGCGGGGAGTGTGCATGGCGTGGACCCTGAGAAACTGCCCGAAGCCCGGATCGTCTTTGGCTATGGTGGCGAGGTAAGCTTGATCTCCTACCTTCCTGGTCACTCAACCACGGAATTGATCCAGAAAATTCAGCGGCTGTAATCATAAGTCATCCCGTCAGTAACATAAGTCATCCCGAATTTTTTGAGGATGAGCTTGCCAAAAAGCCCTCCAGAGAGAAACTTGAGGAAAACACCCTTTACCACCTCAAGAACTCAACTGGAGGGCTCGACATGTCAACGCATTCTCTCATATGGCAAGAGGGTCCGCAAGTGTGGGCCTTTGACCCCGAACTGATGTCAGAGGCGCTCTTACGCCTGTTAGCTAAGCACCTCATGCCCCTGCTCCTGCAGCTGGATGCCCAGCTAGACAAGCGCCTGGTGCGCACCTTTGCGCGGTTGGTGCAAACCATCATCACTTTTCGTGACCGGGTCAATGCCTTGCTCTTGACCGAACTGGGTGAACACCTGGGCTCAGCTCAGCAGACACCCGCTGCTGTCAAGCGCATCAGCCATCTGCTGCGTTCTCCCAAGTGGTCGAGCTCCCTCATCCGTGAGTATCTCTTGCAACGAGCGCACGAGCGCCTTGAGCAGTGGGAAGCCCAGCAGCTCATCGCGCTCCTGGTCTGGGATAGCAGTCAGCAGGAAAAAGCCGAAAGCATCCACAATGAGGAGTACTGCGCAGTGCGCTCGACGAAAGCAGCGCGCTTGAAGCGGATCAAGAAGGGCTTCTACACGCCTCCCAGTGGTCCCGTTTTTGTCCCCGGGCTTCACTGGGAAGGCGTCCTGCTGGTGGGTCTCTCCACCCGTCAGGATCCTCCCCAGGTGGCCGCCATGCGCTGGTGGACGAGCCGGGGAGTGCATGCCTCCTTCCAACGCGATGAACAAGGCAAGCTGCTCGTTGAGCTCAAGGAGCGCTTTGGTCGCCGCGTGATTCATATCTTTGACTCTGGCTTTGCAGGCAGCTTCTGGCTTGGGGTGCTCCTGGGCTTGGAGCTGCGCTTCATCATGCGCTGGAAGAGCAGTTACAAGCTCCTTGATGAGCAGGGGTGTCTGCGCAAAACCTGGGAGATCGCCCGCGGCAAACCGAGTTGGGAGAAGATGGCCATCTGGGATGCGCGCAAGCAGTGCCTCGTGCCAGGAGGGATTGTGGCCTTTCCCGTTCGCCATCCTGACCACCCTGAGCATCCCCTCTGGTTGGTGGTCTGTCGCTCCCAAGATCGTGAGCCCTGGTATCTCTTGACGGCAGAACTTGCCAGCACTCCCACGCAGGCTTGGCCCACCTACTGGGCCTACGCCCGTCGCTGGCAGGTGGAGGAGGAAATCAAGGATCAAAAAAGTGAGCTCGGCTTTGAGAGTCCACGCGTGCAGGCATGGGAGACGCGCGAAAAGCTCTTGCTGATCGCGACGCTGGCCTACGACTTTCTGCTCTCGTTGTTGCATCCCTGGCTTGAGCCGCTGCGAACCTGGTGCATCGAGACCTTTTGTCCGCGCACGGGTCGGCACTTGCGCCTGGTGAAGCATCCCTTCGTGCGGCTGCGAAAGGCCGTACGAGCGCTTTGGCAGGCCTATCCACCCCAGGCGTTGCTCCCTCGGGAGCCCCCTGTGGCCGGGCGCGTCATCGTCACGGAAGAAAAAGCATCCGTCTAAAGCCACAAGCACCTGCGTGCAAGCGTAAGCGGGAAAACGCAGCAGGGGACGCGTTGGCTTCGTATACACAGGGACAAGCCGCCACACGAGATCATGGGGCAAGGCGTGCACAAGCTGTGCTCCCCTGGCCGTGGCACGGGGGGAAATGGCAGGCCGGTACCTGTCTCCTGCACAAAGGAAGAGATCCGGGGCCTTCTCCGCACGTGGAGAAGGCCCCGGATCTCTTCCTTTTCCTCAAAATTTGGGATGACTTATGTTACTGGCTATTTTAACATGATCACCCCTCTACATGCGTGAAGAGGTCGTTCTCGCCCATGGTGTCATCACCCACGCGTGATGTGGCCAGTTGATAATATTCCGTGGCGCGCAGTTTGCGCTGAAACTCGGGAAGCATTTGCGCGACGGGGTTGCTGGGATTGACCTGGGTGCGATGCTGGGAGGCAGCCAGGACTTTGTCATCTTGCCAGCGCTCAACATCCAGGACGATATTGATTTGTTCATCGGTAAGCCCCAGTGTTTGTGGATCAGCATTCTTAAAGGGACCGCCTGGTTCTTGCTCTTGTAACCACTCTGTCATTGTGAGAATTTGCTGGCGCGTCATACCTGTATAGTAGAGTTTGGCGGCTGAGTGCGCGGGTCCCAGGTCTGGATAGAGAGCACTATCAGCGGCGGCATGAAACGCGCTGGTAGTGTAGCGGTAGATAGCCAGGTGATCGGGGTGCCCATCTGCTCCCGTTTCGTCGAAGGTGACAATGACCTGGGGGCGAAATTGGCGGATAATTTGTACCAGTTTGCCAACCACTTCTGCCGGGCGAGCATGGATAAAGGCGCGTGCATGCTGATTATCTGGTGCGCCTCGCACTCCAGAGTCGCGGTAGCCCAAAAACCACAGGTTATTCACGCCAAGAAGGCTGGCGGCCATGCGCATCTCTTCTTCGCGAATCTCATCTAGATCGTCTCGTGTTTTGAGCAGGGGGTCAGAGATTTCGCCCACCTCACCACGGGTAGCAAAGACCAGGCCGGTCTCAATGCCAGAGGCGCGATAGTGAAGCAGGGCACCACTAATGAATCCTTCGTCGTCGGGATGGGCAAAAACGCCGAGCAGTCGTTTCGTTGACATGGTTTCTTTCCTTTGCGTTTTTCTGCCTGGATGAAACTCCTTTTAACTGTATCGTATTCTAGGAAGCCCTGTCAACAGCAAGGAAACAGCTTAAGAGTTGGTTATGTTGCAGTGTGTGTCACGGTCTTCACCCGCGACGCACACTGCAACATAACCAACCTTTACTGCACTCTACTACTCATCCCTTTAGATTAGAGCGAATAACCGCTGTAATACTCTATATTTCCTATGCTAAATATGCTACACTATATATGGTGAGGCGAATAAGGCACCTGAGGAACAAGCCAAGCGTGCTAAGATGGCAAGCTATGTAAGCCCTTCTTGGCGGAAGCCAGACAACTTTGATTAAGGAGTGAGCGGCAAAGATGTCACGTTCGATTCTAGATAAAGAATTGCAAGAGCTGGATGCGCAAATTATCCGCCTGGGGACGATGGTGGATGAGGCCTTGGAGAGAGCTTTGGAGGCCTTAGCGGCTGGTGACCTGGCGAAAGCTGGTATGGTCATCGAAAATGATGCATTGATCGATAGTCTGAGAGCCGCGGTTGAGGAGCGTGCCATTCGCCTGTTGACCCTACAGCAGCCACTGGGTGGGCGTGACCTGCGCTACCTGGCCTCGGTGCTTTCGATTGCGGGCGATCTTGAGCGCACTGGTGATGGCGCGGCTGGTATTGCGCAGAATATCCTGCGTATGACACCTCTGCGTGGGGATACGATGCCCCATGTCAAGATGGAGACGACTGGAATCAAGGATGCGGGCAGCGGAAATACGATCACGGAAGCCTCGATCATGAAAGGCATTCTCGACCTGGGGAAAGAGGCGCGGCGTGTCTTACAGGGCACCATTAAAGCCTTCAAGGATCGCGATGTGAAGGCCGCACGCTACATCTGGGAAGAAGATGATGTCGTAGATGTGCGTTACCACATGGTCCGTCATGACTTGATGGCCATGATGGGAGGCGCGCACGCAGTCCCAGCCCTCCTCAACGATTCCTTGATTCTCCAACGCGCCACGTATCTCCTCTGGATGGCCCATAAACTTGAGCGCGTTGGCGATCACTGCGCCAACGTTTGTGAGCGTTTGCTCTTTATTGTTGAGGGTGATTCTTATGTACAGAATCTACCTCAGCAGGGGAAAGAGACGAAGCCGCAGGTGTAGGTCTTCCAAGCGGATGGTGTTAATGGAAGTGTGGCTGGGCTTTGCCCAGCCACACTTCCATTAACACCATCCGCTTGGTTATTTTTGAATGGCGGTCCAGAACTTGTTGGCCAGGACAGCATAGCCTGCTGAGCTTGGATGAAAGCCATCGCCGCTCACAAATTCAGGATGAGCCGTTAGCTCGCTCTGTTCGGCGAAGAGATCCACGACGGGATCATGGTAGCGCGCCGCCTCATGCGTGATGCCAGCGTTCCAGCGCTTAATCTCCTGCAGGATGCTAGCCTTCTGCGCGGGTGTACGTCCTCCAAAGCTGGGGAGGAGCGTCAGGTCTGGTAAATTGGCCAGTACGATGCGAGCATGCGTACCTGTCTGGAGCTGATCCAAAAGCGTTTGTAGATCGTTCATATAGCTCTCATAAGTCACACCATCTACAAAATCATTAGCGACCAGCCAGATGGTAATCAGCTCTGGCGAAGTCGAGAGGGCCAGGGGCAGCTCGTTCGCGAGCGCTTTATGCAGGGTGCTGCCGCTGACGCCAAGGTTGATGAAATGCGAACCACGTGGCAGGTGCTGTGCGATGCGTGGCGCATATCCCTGCGTCTCTGGTTCAGTGCTGCCGACCCCTACGGCATCCGAGGCCCCAAGGGCCACATAGGTGAGGGCCTTGCCGTTTAGCAACTGTTTCCCATTCGCGGGCCGCGTTGGGGTTGGCTGCGCGCTTTGGTTGCTGCCACCATTACAGGCGCTACAGAAGAGGAGCAGAGCCAGCAGACAGACGCCCACTAACGCCCTGCCTGGTCGAATACGTTGTCTCATATGTCCCTTGCCAATTGCAATAGGTATTCTTAAGTATTAAATAGCTCACTTCCCATATTGTAGCGTATTTAGACATCCAACTACCAGCGATATGCCCTCCACAGAGAAAAGGAGGAGTGGGATGGGTGTGCGGGCGAATCGTTCGCACATCCATCCCACTCCTCCTTACAATTATGCGCGTGTATCGCGGTCTACTACAGCGAGCTGGCCGCTCTGGATGTCGATGACCAGGCCATGGATCGGGATGCGGGGCAGGTAGGGACTCTGACGAATGACCTCAACGACCTCGTGGACATTCATATGAACATCATGAAAGGCACCAAGCCAGCGTAGAAGCCCATTAAGATCGCCCAAATTTTCGCGCTGGATCAACTGTTGCGGGTCGACTCCCAGGGCTTGCATAGAGGCAGTGAGCGCGGCGGGATTCACGTGCGCGAGGCCGCATTCCGTATGGCCGACGACGAGCACTTCGCGTACCCCAAGGAGATAGACACCGCCCGCGAGGGAGCGAATAAGATCATTAGCACCTCCGGTCCGCTCTGGCTGTGAGATAGTGGCTCCCGCCGTACGTAGCTCCAGGACATCTCCCCGCTGAAGCCCAAGGGCCTGCTCAAACATTGTCACCAGGCGACAATCCATGCAGGTGACGACGGCTGTGCGCTTACGCGGTGTATGCCCAATCAACGCAGGCCGCTGGGCCTGTAGAAAGCGCTCGTTATTAGCCAGAATTTCCTCTAACATAAATGGCAATCCTTTCATAATTTCTCATGCACAACTTATTAGTTTGTATGGTGAACAGACCACACTTATTTCTGGATTAGGGTGTGGTTGGTGCGTAGTGGCGGCCTGCGGCTGCCACTACGCACCAACCACACCCTAACCTTGGCGAGCACCGCAGGCGCGAGAGGTGATGCGAAAAAAGCACATAAAGCAAGGCTTCAAGAAGAGAGACGTTGATCAGGCTCTGGAATAAGAACGTTAACTCTTACAGAAAGCAATTACAGCTATTTCATATTTGTATAGAATTAGATAAAGTAATAAATGTTTGCATGTTTTTGTTGTATACTTATGCTCATATACAAATATTTTTCGTTTATTTTGGAAGGGAAACGTTGGGTGAAGAAAAAAGTATTGATTGCGGAAGATATTCGTTCATTGCGTGTAGTGTGTAAGCATATTTTGCGCGGAAATGGATATAACGTCCTGGAGGCGCGGACGGGTGAAGACGCCTTCTGGCTTAGCCTCTATGAGCGGCCTGAACTCGTCATTACCAGTGGGACCTTGCGGCGGACCAACGGCATCCTGCTCACACGGGCGCTGGCTACCCACCGGGCGACGTCAAATATCCCCTTGCTCTTTGTGGTGGGTACGCCCTCTCAAGAGGAGCCGAGTTTTGTCGATCACCAATTACAAGATTCTCAAGATCCACAAGACTCATTGAATATCTATACACCCCTGTATACGCCCCTGGACTCGAAGGACCTGTTAGTTTCGGTCGAAAGGTTCCTTGAGCTTACAGGACAATGGGAGGGAGAACAACAGAAGCGGGCCTGATAGCCCTGTGGACTCCAGGCTGTGCGCGAACGTGCGTGTCTATCTGTACGAAACCCTCCAGGTATGCTATAGTGTCAAATATATGCCACTTATACGCTGACATAGAAGGTGGAATATTACGTCATTGAAAGATAACGTACCATTGGTAGAATCAGACAAACTGGAGCATGACAAGCCTGGCTATCTTGGTCCTACACCCCCAGTGGGACAGTTGCCTCCCAAGGGAGAACGGCTCTGGATTGAAAATTCTGAACAGCTTTTGCACGCGGTAGAACTACTTAAGCAATCACCTGTAGTGGCGATAGACGCGGAGTTTACACAGGTACGCTCTCTCTCTGCGGAGAGTAATAGCAGTACTGTTCCGCGCCTGGCGCTATTGCAACTGGCTATTGAGAAGCAATGCTTTGTCGTAGATACTCTCCGCCTGAAAGATCTCTCACTGTTGAATACAGTGGTGAGCGATCCTAATGTCATAGTTTTGCTGCATGGAGCGGGGGCTGATCTGCGGGTCATGGCCGAGCGAGGCGTGTTCGTGGCGCACTACTATGACCTGGAAGCAACCAGTCGCTCGGTCTTTGGGCAGCATGAGTCTTCGCTGGCAGCGATGCTCTGGCGGGCCTTTCATATGCGGCTGGATAAGAGCTTGCAGCGAACAGATTGGACGCGGCGTCCCTTGCCACCAGCTATGGTGGCCTACGCGGCGCGTGATGCCGAGGTGACATTGGCCCTGTATTCCTGGCTGGACCAGCACTTTCATACCGTTCTCCAGTTGCATGAATATCCTGGCCAGACGGAGCAGATGGCATCCTGGATCGAGCCTTTCCTGCGTGGGACCGCGCATACCTCGCCCGAGATGGCGGTAATGGAGGCCAGGGCCGAGGGAATCATTCGCAACAAGGCTCAGATCTATGCCGATTGTCGCTATGCCCTGGCAAATGTGACCCACCCTATTCGGCGCAACCGCCTGTTGCGCCTGGTCGCTGATCTCATGCTGACACGCATGGCGCCTGATATTCTGCCGCTGTTGCAGGCCTCGACCTCTGATGAGCGAGCTGGAAGCGCGCGTACACTGGGACGCCTGGGGATCAAGAGCGCGCTAGAGCCACTACGCCTTCTGCTGCAAGATCCAGTGCAAGACGTACGCAAAGCCGCAGCCAACGCCATTCGCAATCTGGATGAGCGCGATCCGCATCAGCAGCGAAACATGCCGACGCGCACAGCGGATGGTGCGCGCAGTTGGGTTATTGAGTCGAGTGAAAGCGAGCAGGCGAGCGCGAATGCTGGCGACGAGAACGACTGGAAGTCGCGCCTGCGCTCCATGATGGACGCCTAGTTTACATGAAAAAGGGGTGTGGTGGTGGACTGGCCGAGCCAGTCCACCACCACACCCCTTTTTCTATTACCCTACTTAGGCGCGGCGTGGAAGACGCGTGCCAAGCCAGACAAGAAATAGGAGCCCGGAGAGAATACTGGCCTGTCGAAGGCGTGTCGCCCAGAGCACCTCTTGCTCCGGGTCGCCCTCGCCCAGGCGTAGCAGGCGCACAACTTTTAGCGAGACGGGATAAGCAACCTCTCCATTGGAAGAAGATGCATGAGAAGAAAGAATGATGAGATCGTCCGTCTGTGGGTGAGTTGAGGCTGGCTGCTGCTCCTGGTGCTGGCGAAGTTGCTCGGCGAGTGCGATAAAAAACTGTTGTGTAAGCAACTTGGCCGCTCCACGTGTGACGAGCGGGGGAACGAGTTGCCCGAAGGTAATATTGCCTTTGTAGGCCAAAACGGTGTTCCCATGGCGCTCATTCAGATGAAGCGTCCCTTCACCACTGATGGCGTTGGTCGTTTCGGTCCCCTCCAGGGTAAAGTGACAGTAGTAGGGAGCGTGCCGGTCGGTAATCGTGAGCTGTCCTGTATACGTTCCCGCGAGTGGCGCCTGCTGAATGCTGAGCGAGACAGCATAGGTCTCCTTCCCTCGCTCCTCAATCTGAGTCAATCCGGGAAGGGCGTGTCGCAGGACGGCTTTGTCTGTTAAGCACTGCCACACCTCTTCTGGTGATGCTTGCAGTGTGTACGTGCCCTCAATATTCATAAGCCCTGGGTGGCAAAAATCCGTCTGCCTGCTGGCGACGGAAGGAGCCACCCGCTCCTTTCCTTGTTCGTAGTTCTAGCCATCACTCTGTTCAATGAGGAACAGTAGCAATGACCGATGCCTTGTCCTACAAGGGGTGAGTGTGTGATAATGCCCTTTTTTCGCGCTTGATGAGTGCGCTATCTAGCATGTAGATACTACTAAAGTTAATAATGACATTATAGGGGAGATGCGAAGATGTCGCAACCGCACAGCCAGAGAGACCAGGGCTTCTCGCTCTCCTATGGTGCTTGCCTTAGTTCTCTGCGCGAGCTTGTAGAATAAGGGGTATGTGTGCGTAAAAACGGCTTTGCCGTTTTTACGCACACATACCCCTTCCCCTGAGCGCCGTAGGCGCGAAGGCTCTACTCGTAATGCTTGCGTTCGTCTAGCACAGGGTGTATACTACTGCGGTATAAATGCGTGAGGAGGTAGTCGGGTCTTTGCCCCACCTCTGTAAGGAGCTTGAACAGCAATGAAAGTAATTCTTTTAAAAGATGTACAGGGTCTGGGAAAGGCCGGCGACCTGAAAGAGGTCGCGAACGGATATGCTCGCAACTATCTCTTGCCCCAGCAGGTAGCGGCTGCGGCGACTCCCAGCCTGCTCTCAAACCGTACACAGCGTATCGCCGCTGAGAAGCGCAAGCAGGAAAAGTTGGAAGAGACGAATCGCCAGCTTGCCGAGCGCCTGGGCCAGGTCTCGCTCACCTTTAAGGCGCGAGTTGGTACGCAGGGTCGCCTCTATGGCTCGATTACAAGCCAGGATATTGCCGCCGCGTTGCGCGATGCTGAGAAGCTGACCGTAGATCGCCGCACTATCGAGCTTGCCGAGCCTATTCGTGCCCTGGGCACTTTCCAGGTCCCCGTCAAAATTGCTCCTCAGCTGGAGCCTAAATTGACGGTGAGTGTCGTGGACGAGGCCGCCAAGTAACTACCAGGAACTGCAAAGTCCATGCTCCACGAGTAAGGAGAGAGCCCTGCCAGCCACCAGCTGGCAGGGCTCTCTCCTTACTCGTGGAGCGATTATTTCCCCTCGTAGCGCTCTGTGATATCACTTCCTGGACGATATGCGTTATGCTTTATGTCGCGCATGACCCGGGGCAGATGGGGGAGCAGGTCAGAGGCTAATAAACCCGCATTACCCAGTTCCGCGCTGACACGCTCGCCCGCGCAGCTGTGGATGTAGACCGCCAGGCTGGCAGCATCAAAGGGGTCGAGCCCTTGGGCCAGGAAGCCTGTGACGATTCCCGCCAGGACATCACCGGTGCCAGCAGTCGCCAGGGCGGCGTTCGCCTTCCAGTTCAGGCGTACCCTGCCATCGGGATGGGCGATGATCGTGCAGGCCCCTTTCAGCACAAGCGTTACCTGCCACTCCTGAGCCTTCTCCCTCGCCAGCGCCAGGCGATCAATCGAGCCACCTGAGACCTTTTGCCCTTTGCAGAGGCGGCTCATTTCACCTGGATGGGGCGTGATGATTGTGCCCTCAGGGAGGAAGGTCCACCAGTGCTCCAGGGCTGAAAGGTTGTTGAGTCCATCAGCGTCGATCACGAGGTGGGGACGCTTCTCCGTCGGTTCTGAGCGCAAGTATTCCAGGACTTGCAGAATTGTCTCGCGGGTCTCAGGCGATTGTCCCAGGCCTGGACCCATAAGCAGGGCGCGATAACCCGGCAGGTGGTCGCTTAGAGCCTGGGCGCGCTCGTGCGTCTTGCCGCGATTGAGTTCGCTGGTGGGACCCTCGGGCAGGATGGCAAAGGTGGCTTCATGGAGAGAACTGGCATAGATGGGAAGGGTTTTCTCAGTCACGGCCAGCGTAATCAAACCAGCGCCCACACGCCCGGAGGCACTACCAGCCAGGTAGGCGGAGCCTGGATAGGCTGCCGAGCCACAGAAGAGCATGACCTTGCCAAAGGTGCCCTTATTGCTATTAAGGGGCCTGTGAGGAAGGTAGGAGCGGCAGAAACCCTGATTAAGCATCTCCGTCTGGAGATGGCTCTCTAAGTCAGTAGGGAGCCCAATAGAGCCCACATGCAGCTCACCGATATACTCGCGGGCCGGAAAGAAGAAGAAGCCCTGTTTAGGACAGGCGAGCGTGATAGTCATATCGGCCTTGAGCGTTCCAGGATCGACCTCGCCGGTATCGGCATTGACCCCAGTGGGCAGGTCGATGGCGACAATTCGCAGTTCTGGGCGTTGCTCACCTTCACGTTTTACGCGCTCAAGCAAGGCGCGCATATCATCGCTCAAGGGACGAGAGGTACCTGTGCCCAGCAACGCATCAACCACATAATCCGCGCTCTGGAGCACAGATTCTAGCTCTTCGCTGGTATGATGTTCATCGATATCCTGCCCTCGCACGGTTAATTTGTGTTGCTTCCAGGCGTAATGGCTGACCAACGCGCCTGCTTTGATCAGGTGTTCAGCCATGACCATACCATCACCACCATTATTGCCGGGTCCGATCAGGAAGAGAACTTCGAGGTCGTTGATTGAATGGTGCGGAAGGAGTTGCGCCATGAAGATGTCTGCGGCGCTATTGCCTGCATGCTGCATAAGGATAGGGGATGTCAGACCGTGCTGGCGTTCTGCCTGAGCTTCCAGTTCTCTCATCTCCTCGATGGTAACGATATGCATGACGGCCCTCCAAGCCTTCGAAATGTGTGAATGTGTAGATTGCTCTGTCCGCTATATACAATATTTATTGTAATGGGTCTGCTTCAATCCTGGAGCATCCCTGCCTTGCTGCCCCCGCTTTCTTTGCCGCGCACCGGCGCTAAGCAGTGGCGCCTATGTATATTTAAGCATATTTGGCACGCTAAATGTGCATGTTTTTGCGTGATGCCTCGCGCCTGCGGCGCTCAGGGGTAAGGGGGTGTGGGTGGAAAACAGCTTTGCCGTTCCGCCCACACCCCCTTACATATCATTCACAAGCCCTGGGTCTGGCACTTTTACTCGTTTCCTTCAGCGACAAATGTTGATATAATAGGTGTTACACAAATTTGGCTCCTGGCCTGAAGGACCAGGGAAAGTATTAATTGCTTTGGGAGGTTCCTTGTAGTGCAATGTAATCGTTGTGGGGCTACATTGTCCCCAGGCGTGCCAACCTGTCCTTATTGTGCCAATCCAACACCTTATAACGCGGGCTCTTCTCCTCAGAACGCCTACACATCACCATCACCGTCAAACTCATATGGACAGCCGCCGTACGCTCCGCCTCCGCAGGTTCCATACGGACAGCCGCCGTACGCTCCGCCTCCGCAGGTTCCATACGGACAGCCAATCATGGCGCAGCCGCGGAAACAATCAGGATGCGCCATCGCGGCAATTATCGTACTCGTCGTGCTGCTCGTTCTCACATGTGGCATTAGTGGAATCTATATTGCTGTCCAGAATAACAAAACTGCAACTATGAATCAGGACGCCACGGCGACAGCAGACGATGCCACAGCAACAGCATACGCGGTGCAACTCACACCTACGCCATATCCACCCTATACCGAAAGCGAATCACCTTCGAGGGCTACCTTCTCCGAGGCTGCGCAGCAAGTGATTCCTACCGCGCAACTGGCAAATGAAGTTGATAGTCAGTACCGACCAGTCACGCTGCAATCGAAGTTCCAGAGCAGCCAGACGATCTATCTGTCCTACAAATGGGCACAAGGAAGCACTGGCTATGTCCAAACCCGCTGGTATGTCAATGGCGAAATGAAAGATAAAGCCATGTCCAAGTATATTAATCAATATGCTGATGGTTATGGATATTTCTCGGATAGTTTTTCTACCTATGACATCACTTTTCAAGGAACTGTAGAAGTTTTTTGGTGCCAGGATGCTGGCTGCACGCATGGCGGACTCGCGTGGGCGCGCCCATTTAGCGTGACCGCCAGCTAACCAGGATAAAATGCTTTCCATAACCGATATCTGGCAATGCCCGATGTCGGTTATTTTTGTACCTTTTTATGGGGTGGTAAAGACTCTTGGAATAGCCTGCCAGGAGGGTTGATAGGTTTTCTATATCGGGATAAATTTGACACCTTGCTGGATATATTATTCTGGTTTTAGCTGGATATATATGGATAGAATTGGCTTGGTGTGACAAAGGAGATAGGCTTGTGGGGCCTGTTGGGTAGAGTATGTTGGATTACCTATTTGATAGCTGCTATACTGGCGCATATGAAACTTGCTTTAAAGATTACTCCACAACGGAGCACACAATACATGCACCTGGCGGACACCCTGGCCCTGCCAGAATTGCTGGTCAGCCCCCTACGGACTGAGATGGTCGCGGCGCAGCGCATAGAGCTGGCCGGACAGGGGTATGTTCTGGTCGAGCTGAACGCCGGGACGACGCTGACACCCTGGCACCTGGATATACTAGGGCGCCTGGGGGCTACAAGCGAGATCTATGAATATTTTGAGCGTATTGGGGATGTGGAGGGGCCATTGCTGCGCCCACTTGCCTCACCCTACACGCCTTTTGTTCCTCACGAAATCGCGGAGGCGCGGCGTTACAGAGGCAAAACTAACGAACTCTTTACCCAGGTTTTGCTCAATGTAGCCGTCTTCTCTGGCGCGTATGCGATGCAGAGCACTGAGCGTCTGCGCATACTTGATCCCCTGGCGGGTGGTGCCACCACCCTCTTTCTCGCCCTGGCCGCGGGCTATGACGCCTTTGGCATCGAGCTACAGCGGCAGGATGTCGAGACCACTGCGGGCTATGTACGCCAGTACCTGACCGGTGAGGGGATTCCCTTTAAGGAGACGGATGAGCGGGGGCGTAAGGCGGGACGGCGCTACCAGTTCGAGATTGGTCGCAAGGGGCAGAAGGTTACCAGAGCCAATGCAGATAGTACGCGGGCATTTGTGCTCGCGCATGGGGACGCGGGAGACGCACTCGCGCACATGCGTGAGATTCCAGGCGGACCCCGTATGCATGCCATTGTAGGCGATCTGCCATATGGCATCCAGCACTTTGGTGAACTCTCCGATCTCTTGCAGAGGGCGCTCCCCACCTGGGAGCAGATGCTGCTTCCGGGTGGAACACTTGCCCTGGCCTGGAACGCAACGCGTATTGAACGCACTGAAATGGTTGAGCTTATAAGCCGTGCGACGGACCTGCATGTCCTGGACGAACCGCCCTATACGCAACTGGTGCATGCCGTCGATCGTGTGATTAAGCGACGCGATATCCTGGTTGCCATCGCAGACTAACCAACGTTTTCAGGACGTCCACCACATCCTATCTGGGAAGGGCCTTCACGCCTGCGGCGCTCACGGATAAGGTATGTAGTGGCTGGCTGGGAAGGGCCTTCACGCCTGCGGCGCTCACGGGTAAGGGGATGTGGGTGAAAAACGGCAAAGCCGTTTTTCACCCACATCCCCTTACTCCTCGGCTCGCGTAGCGAGCCGAGGTAAGAACTGGAAAATCCGGCCAGAAACTCTGGCAAAGATGCGCAGCATGGACAAAGTAGCTTATAATGAGGGGAGAATCTCACATTTTTTAATCTTCCCATTATAAAAGCTTAATGTTTCGAAGCTTAATGTTTCCTATAGCAGAGCGGTTCCAGGGAAACGAGCATAAATTGAAGAAGCTAGTTATTGAGGTGCTTAATGCGTAATGTCCCGAATATCCTGAGTATCAGTCGCCTGATCTCAACGGTTATTGTGTTTATATTGGTTCTGGTCAATCAACCGTGGGCGTACCTGGTCGCGACCGTGCTGTTTGCGCTTTCGGCGGTGACTGATTATTTGGATGGTTACCTGGCCCGGCGCTATAATCTGGTCTCGCCGCTGGGCGTCTTTCTGGATTTGACTGCCGATAAAGTCTTTGTCGTGTCCATTCTTATTGCGATGATAGAGGTGCACCTGGTCTCTTCCTGGATCGTATTTATCATCGTGACGCGCGAGTTTATGGTATCTGGTTTACGTTCGGTTGCGGCCGCGCGGGGCAAGGTGATTCCCGCGGGCAAATGGGGCAAGCAAAAGACCTTTATTACCCTGATCGCTATCGGAGTCGTCCTGCTCGCGAAGGGACTGGGGGCACATCTGTTGTCGCTCTTTCCCTGGCAGGTGGCCTTCAACAGTCAGACCCTGGTCTTCAATGAACTCCTGCTCTTTATTGGAGATATCTTCCTGATTGTTGCCACCATCTGGACCATCTTCTCTGGGATTGAATATACTGTTGGCGCGATACCCATCTTCCGCGAGGAGATTAAAGAAGAGAAGCAGAACAGCACCATCTAGCCTTATTCCCCTGGCAGTTCTTCTCAGTTCGCAAGCTCACCTTTAGGTTAAGAAGTGGTGGCGTGGTGCGCGGGCATTTGCCCGCGCACCACGCCACCACTTCTTAACCACTATGATATGTAGACGCGTGCTTTAGCAGCGCAGTCCCCTAGTTTGTGTTTGGCGTCGTATCGACTTTCTGGCCCAGCTTGCGCTCAGTGCCAGAGAGCAGGCGTTTGATATTGTCGGCATGGAAGATGAGGACCAGGGCGGGGGAAATAATCAGGAAGAGCAATTGCTGGATCGTCACGTGAGCGAAGATGTGAGGGTTGCCCTGACTGATCAGGAAAAAGATGATGCCACAAATAATGGTGCAGGCTGAACCTAGAACTGAACCAAGTGAGACATAGCGTGAGAGAATGATCGTCCCCACTGTGACAATCAAGCATATGAGAAAGATGGTGGGAGAGATGACCAGAAGCGCGCCGCCACCGGTCAGCACACCGCGACCCCCCTTAAAACCAATGAATACGGGATAACAATGGCCGAGCAGGGCCAGGATGCCCGCGATAGCTGGTCCCCAGCCACCAGCGTTGAGGGCTGGGACCAGGAGAGCGAGCAGGGTGGGGCCAACTCCTTTAGACAGGTCTATCAGGAAAACGATGGCCGCTGGCCCGTTGCCAAGCGTGCGTTGAACGTTGGTTGCGCCGATTTTCTTGCTGCCATGATCGCGAATGTCAAAATCTTTCCCACGTAAGATTTTTCCCATCCAGTAACCGGTAGGAATTGAACCCCATAAGTAGGCAATAAGTGCGCTCAGGATCACTGAAATAATAATACCAGGCATGAGAGCCTCCTCAAAATAGATAGCAGGTATTATGATATGTAATACGCGTGCTTTCGCAGTGTTGTCTGGTGGATTACCTCCTCCGCCCGAACCCCCGACTCATTATAGTTGGAATGCGCCGAAATTACCAGATCACCCATGAAGAGCGACTACAGACGCCAGCTCCCATCGAGCATCCACTGAATATTGTCGTTTACAAGATTTTTTCCGACACGTGCCTTGAGCGCCAGGAGTGTACCAGGAATAACTTTGTCGCGTGCCTGTAAGGTCTCTGGATCACCTATAAGCAGGTGGAGGAGCGTGATATGCTCATTACCAGCAATGTATGTGTGCACGAGCTGTGTGAGGGTAGGGGCATCGTCCACTCCCCGCTCAATGCTGTTTTTACAGAGGAGGAGGCAGTTGTGGAGCAGCGTAGCTGCCTCACGCTCCTGGGGATTGAGGAGGAGCATGTGACTGCTCATGGCTAGCCCATTTTGTTCACGTACCGTTGGAGTGAGACGTAAACTTACATCAATGTGCAGATCATGTATAATTTTATGTATAATCGCGGCCTGGATGGCATCTTTTTGTCCTAGAAAGGCAATATCGGGACGTACAATAAGCAGGAGTTGACCCAGGGCCGTGGCGAACTCATTGAGGGCATTGTCTGTACAATGCGCTGGCACAAGTGCCTCCTGGATAGAGCCACCAAGGCGAATATAGGTCGCATATGCTGCTGGAAAGAGATCTTCCCAGCGGGGCGTGAACACCACGTCGACATCACTTGCTGTGAGCAAGCGCAGGCTCTCTTCCAGACTGTGGATGCTCATGGTCGTGTCACTGCTGGCATCAAAGGAGAGTGGAGTTCGTAAAAGACACACGACAGTGATTTCGCAGTGCTCACGCGCGGTCACCAGGAGCGCTTGATGCCCGGCGTGCATGCTCAGTTCATTTGTGATGGGGATGAAGCCAACACTTCCTCGTGTGAGCCAGCCGCGAGCGGTTTCGATCATCTCGTCGATTTCTTCTATAATACGCATAACCGTTTCCTGCGAAAGAGTAGATACTGCCTATTAGGAAACCTGAGCGCACGGCCGCTGTGCCCCCCGAATGGGGGAAGCGCTAGTCACGAGAGTGACGTTGGTTTCCGCATAAGAACGAACATAAACTACTTCTCCGAAAACCCTGAGCGCGAAGCGCTAGACACGCCAGTGGCGTTGGGTTTCGGAATAAGATCAAAGTATATTCCGTAGTGTGCTAAACGTATCGTGGGGTGGCAGGTAACGTTGCCACTACAATGTACCGCGTTGTCCTAAGGAGGTTTTGCTATGAGTCAGATAGGTGTTGTGTTACGCAGAAGTATGCGCCTGCTGCTCCTGGTGCTCGCAAGTAGTGCTGCTTTTATTCTGGTCTATATTTTGCGAAAGAATGTGTTCAAGTCAGCGCCAGCGAGCGAAGAGAATGAAACGATTACCCTGCCTCCCATCTCACTCGCCACGCCGTCCGCGTTTGTGCCTGCCGCAAGCAGCGAAGCAGCTTTGGAGAAGGTCGCTGTGCAATCTAATCCTGCTGTTGACTCTCCCCTGACTTTAAGCGAGGAGCCTGTCCCGCCGCTGGCGCGTTCCATCCAGACGCCAGAGGTGGTAACGGATGAAGATGTAGAACTCGCCACGCTCGACCCGGCAGTCTCCGGGCAAACCGAGACCATTGCGGCCTCAACTCCGAATGATTCACTGCCTGCTGACACCTCTGATATAATTGCTCAAACGACTTCGGAGGAGAGCGTTCAGCCTGTGTCCGCGCCTGAGCGCCAGGATGAGGGGATATCAGGCCTACAGGAGCCAGAGCGTGTGACAGAAAGTGAGCAAGAGCCACTAGCAGCGGTTACCGGGAGCAAAGAAGAGGTTGGGGTCTCCTCTGAGCCTGCATCGCCATCAGAGCCACAGGCAAGCGCTGAGACGGCTGTGGCTTACTGTGTGAAGTGTCGGACCAGGCGTGAGATGCAGGCGCCCGAGCGTTCAGTCACGAAAAATGGGCGGAGCGCCCTGGTGGGACATTGCCCTGTCTGTGGTACTAAATTATTCCGTTTTATTACGGGCTAAATTTGGCCTTGTATGTTTTACAAACGTGGGGCCTGCTGCTCCCAGCAGGCGGAGAATAAGGGAGGCATGACGCTCTAGATGAGGAATGAGTACAAGCGTTTAGACATGGCCTATGTATACACAAGATGAAATATACAAGATCGCGCCAGAATAGTGAAAATTTGTCCAGAAATTACTTGACGTAGTGAAAATGACAACGTATAATCTCCCTCATGTGTTTGGACACCTGTGTTTCTGCCGATTATGAAACACAGTGAAGCATCGCCTCGAAAAAATAAAGGAAAAATGGCAGTGGCAACAGGACATTGCAATGCTAAAAAGCGCAACGCTGCCTGGCTGTCTCCACGTTCATCCTCTTTTACCAGCGAAGACAAAATGGTAGCCGGGGGTGGAGAAAAGGGTACCACCTCTCGATAATAATGTAGAGAGGTCATGGATGGCGCGTGATGGTTGTGCGAGGGTCATGATGCAAAAGAGATATGAATAACATTTTTCACAGCAGATCTTTGAGGCGGGTATCTGGAATAAACCGGCTAGTTGGTTGAATTCGCGATACCAGGAGGAATTTTACAATGAGTATTGGTGGACAGAGTGAAACGAATTCAGAGCGTAAGGTAGTTCGTCTGACCCCGCAGGGCTATGCCAAGAATAAAGAACGTCTGGACTACTTGCGCAACGTAAAACGCAGGGAGGCTGCCGACTACGTTCATGAGGCTAAAGAGGCCGGTGATATTAGTGAGAGCAGCGCGTATGAAGATGCCAAGAATGAGCAAGCCAAGGTTGAGGGCGAGATCATCGAGCTTGAGCACCTGCTTGCAGTCGCCGAGGTGATTACGCCTGAGTCACTTGACCGACACGATGGAACGGTACGCATCGGCATGAAGGTTGAGCTTGAGAGTGAGAGCGGCGCCAAGCGTGTGTTCAAGATCGTAGAGACCTACGAAGCGGATCCAAAGTCTGGCCTTATCTCAGATCAATCTCCTGTTGGCAAGGCCTTGATGGGACATAAAGAGGGTGACGAGGTCACTGTGACGACCCCTGGAGGTGTTACCGCCTACACAATCCTCTCGATTACCACGATGTACGAATAGCGCCTGCGGCGCTTACTGAGCAGGGGTGTGTTGTGCCGGGCTGGCGAAGCCAGCCCGGCACAACACACCCCTGCTCTATTTTTAGAAGACGAACTGGCCGTCTTTGGAGAAGAGTTCGCCGTCAACACGAATCTCGCTGCCACTGCGCAGGTCACAGACCATATCCCAGTGCAGGGCTGAGGTGTTATGGCCTCCGGCTTCGGGGAAGCCGTTGCCCAGCGCCAGGTGAACGGTACCACCCATCTTCTCGTCGAAGAGGATATTCTTGATGCAGCGATCCACGTCGCGGTTGTTGCCGAAGGCGAACTCGCCCAGGCGGCGCGCCCCCTCGTCCAGGCCGAGCATCTGGTCCAGGTAATCCTGCCCCTGAGCGGCAGTAGCCTCAACTACGACGCCGTTCTCGAAGCGCAGGCGGACATCCTCGACCGAGCGACCATTGAACGCCGCCGGGAAGCTATAGCGGATATAGCCATTGGCCGAGGTTTCGACCGGGCTGGTGAAGAACTCGCCACCGGGGAAGTTCTTCTTGCCATCGTCGTTGATGAAGCTGCGACCCTCGATGGAGAGCGTGAGGTCGGTATCCTGCCCCTGGATATGAATGGTGCGCTTGCCTTTGAGCCACTCGACGTAGCGCTCCTGCTGGCGCGAGAGCTCTTGCCAGCTTGCGACTGGATCTTCATCGTTGAGCTTGCAGGCCTTGTAGACAAACTCTTCAAAGTCGCTCAGCGACATATCGGCATCCTGGGCATAGGCGCTGGTCGGGAACATGCAGATGTTCCAGCGCAGTAAGCCTTCGGCTGAGCGCCGCGCATAGGTCCCAAGCAGCTCACGGCTGGCCTTCTGGGCGTAGGCCAGGCGTGCCGGATCAACTCCGCTCATGCCCCTGGTATTCTCATCACTCAGGATATTGATCCAGGTCTCGTATTCTTCGATGATATGGCGCATACTGGGCGCGATATAGTCGAGCTGTTTGTCAGAACCCTCTTTTAGTAGAATTTCTCTGATGCCTGGCAGGCTGACAAAAGTCTCAACGAAGGCGCCGGCGCGAACAGCCTCTCGCGCAATCTCGCGTACCAGGGGGGCTGCGAGCGGCGAAGATTGGATCGCCAGGCGATCTCCCTCTTTGATGGTTGTCGAATGGTGGACGAGCACCTTTGCCATGCGCTGTAAACGGATATCACTCATAAGTTTTCTCCTTTTAAAAAATCCTTTGTATGGTTAGTATATGCCAATTTATGGATGTAAGTCACCTGCGTTTTCGGCGACCATAGCCGTCGCTGGCTGGCCTTCATGAGCAGGTAGCAGAAAGAGGCTCAGTATGCCTGCCAGGACGATCAGGCCACCGCACAGGCCGAAGAGTATGTCGACGCGTACTAATTGCCCCAGAAAGCTTGCCAGGGTCGCAGAGAGCAGGCTAAAGCCAAACATGGAAGTATCAAGAACTGACTGAACACGGCCCATCATTTTTCCTGGTGTGACGCCCATAATCAAAGGCCCAAAGCCAATGTTGAGTCCAGCCTGGGGGATACAGATCAGGAAATTCAAGATCACAGCGACCAGAAAAATGGTCTGGAACGAATAGACAATCAGCCCAATACCAAGGAGCATAACGCCCCAGGATACCATCGCCTTCGGCGTAATCCTCTTACCTAAGAGACCGCAAACGACGGCTCCCACCAGGACGCCCACACCGCCAGCGGCCATTAAGGTGCCGTAGAGCGAGGTTGGTGAATGTAGACGTTGCGCGACAAAGACGATATCCAACGAGTTGAGTGCGCCCGCCCCGAGCATTGCCAGCAGTGATACAAGGATCAGGATGAGCAATGTGCGGGTCTTACGCACGAAGGTGAGACCCTCCTGAAATTCGCGTAAGACCAGTTGTAACCCCTGCTGCGAATTGGCCTCCTGGGCCTGATAAGCGTAGGGGTGGAGCTGTTCGCGTGGTACACGCATCAAGCTGACACAGAGGGCTGAGACACCAAAGGAAAGGGCGTTGATTGTTAGAGCTATTGTTGGACCGAATAGGGAATAGAGCGGGGTGGCGATGGCTGGCCCCAGAATGAAAGAGATCGCCATCAAGGTCTGGCTTACGGAGGCGGCCTGCCCCCGTTGCTCTTCTGGTACAATGGCCTGGAGTAGGGCTGCCTTGGCGGGCATAAAGAAGCGTGAGAAGGCTCCCAGTACAAAGACGCTCACATAGATGGTAGGGAGCCGCAGGGCGCCCGCAACCAGGAGCGGAATCAGGGTCAGCGCGGCGCGTGCGATATCTGCTGTAAGCATTGTCGTGCGCCGGTTCCAGCGATCTACAAAGACGCCTGCAAATGGCCCCAGGAGAAAGATGGGAGCATATTCCGCTACCCAGATGCTACCTACAGCACCTGCCTGGTGGGTGAGCTCGTAGATCCAGACCAGGAGGGTTGTCGTAAAAAAGAAGTCTCCAACATTAGAGATGCCCTGAGCACATGCCAGTAAGACAAAATTGCGATTGTGGACAAGCCCTCGCCTGGGAATTGGCGCACCAGTCCTGGCGCTTTCAGCCAGTGTGCCCGTTGCAACCGGGCCTGAACTCTCGATTTGCATATGAATTTCTCCTGCGCATTCCCTGCTAGGGGAAGAAGCCATTTATGGTTGCATCCGGCATGCTGTAGGGTCCAAGCTTGCTTGGACTCACACGCTCACTAGTCGGCAATGAACTCCAGCGAGAAGAGTCCATGCCAGCATGGACCCTACAAAGCCTTATGACTCGCGAATATTCATCAGGTATGTATGCACGTCTGGCGCGGCCTGTAGGCGTCCAACGAGACTGAATTTTTCGATGGTTGCCTGAACGAGTTCAAGCGGGACATCGCTGGCGATGACACAAAGCCCTACGATACTTAGATGCAGGTGTTTATTCTGTTGCAGCGCCTGCTCTAGCTCACGTTTGCTAATGTGGCGAACCCCAACCGAGACCTCCTGTTCAGGTTGCTGTGGTTGTACATCGGCTATGCGTGCTGCTGGCATTGCTAGTTCCTTCTGGTGTTCAGGATAGCCAAAGAGCACATGCATGAATTCCTGCTCGCCTTCAATCCCACGCGGTTTTTCGTATGTTTCATAGAGCTCGTCGATACGCTTCAAAAGCTGGCGCATCTCATCGGTCGTCATATAGAGATGAGCCAGGACAAAGGCTAGCTCTGCCCCTGGCTCTTGTGCGCTTTGCATGGAGTGCTGAAAGGCAGCAAGGTAGCCATCACGAGCCTGATTCAAGAGCTGACCGAGACCCTCGACCGCCTCATCCTGTTGCACAGAAGAGAAAAGCCCCTTGGGGACACTGATATTGCGTGCGACGGCCTGGTAGTACTTTTCCAGGATGCCGCCTTTTTCGCGGGTCTCAACCAGTTTGAGCAACTGCACCTTCTCCAACTCTCGCACATGGTAATGAACCTTGGCTGGGGCCATGCCCAGCAACTCAGCCAGTTGCGTGACGGTCAGAGGCTTCTCTTTTAAATTGTCCAGAATGCGCACGCGTAGCAGGTCGCTGATGGCACGCAACTGTTCCAGGCTTGTGATCTCATAAATATCAAGCATTTTTTATCATGCCACTTCTTTTTATCGATCAAAAAAATTTGATCGTGTAAGGATAATAAACTATATGCTCGGACTTTGTCAAGCCCATGAAGCAGGGGTGCATCGCCGAAAAAGGGACCGCAACGTTTCGCTGCGGTCCCTTTTTCGGTGATACAATCTAATACATGCGTTTGGGCTTGCGCCTGCGCTCGGGTGGGAGCAGGACATCCAGGGCGTCATCGACGGTAACGATGCCTTGTAAGGCGCGTTGGGCATTGACAACCGGGACGGCAAGCAGGTTATACTTGGCGATCTTCTCGGCTACCTCGTGTGCGCTGGTCTCCGGGACGACGGAGATCAGGTCGACCTCCATGAGCTGGTGTAACTGCTGGGTTGGTCCGGCAATGAGTAGCTCCCAGAGCGAAACAACACCTACCAGGGGACTCTCCTCGTCTTCTTCGTTCTCGACGCAGTAGACGTAGGCCGTGCGTAAGTCATGCTCGCGTGCATTGGTACGCACCGCCTCCAGGGCCTCTTGTACCGTACGTGTCTGGGTGAGCGCGAGAAAATCAGTGGTCATCAGGCCGCCTGCGCTATCATCGGCATACTCAAGCAGTTCCTGTACCTCTTCTGATTCTTCGGGTGTCATACGGTGGAGGAGTTCCTGCGCCTGCTCCTCGGGCAGACGTGCGATGAGGTCAGCGGCCTCGTCTGGTCCCATGGTTTGCAGGATATCGGCGGCTCGCTCTGGCTCAATATTTTCCAGGATATGGCTTTGCCGTTCGGTATCTATCTCCTCCATGGTGGCCGCAGCCGTTTCATCGTCGAGTCCCTCGATGATGCGTGCTCCCTGGCCGGGTGTAAGCTGGTGGACTATTTCGGCGATATCCGCCGGGTGCATTTCGGCCAGGTGACCTGAGAGGATGCGCTGAACGTGCGGCGCCTCTTCTTCTTCCAGGCCTTCCTTCTCGTCCTGGGCGCCTGGACGTGGTTGTCTGATGAGCTCGATCTGTTGCCAGGGAAGGGGAACGGAGGGGTAGTCACGGCCTTTCGAGCCAAGGAGCCAGGAAGGGGCTAAGCGGCGAACAAGCCCGAAGGCGCTATTGTCGATTCCGAGGATGCGCCAGCTATTATCTAAGCAGACGTCATTGACACGAACTGCCTTCTTGCGTTTAATGTCGATAACCTGCTTATCGAGCACTTCCTGGGCAAGAGATATCTCATCTGGCTCTTCAACGAGCTCACGCGAAGCACGCGTTAACTGTTGGAGAGGAGTGTTCAGGCGCAGTGCCCCCTCGAACCAGCTAACGTCACGAAGAGGAACGCGCCAGCGCTGTTCCTCTTCGCTATCGATAAGCAGTGTGCTAGGATAGGCAAGCTCGTCGCTGCCCACCAGCTTTGCTGGCAGTAACACATCAACAATACGGCCTATCCGCGTATCTTGCGCGTTCTCGACCGGTGTGCCAAGTAACTGGCTTAAGTACAACATAGTCTGTGTATTTTGTCTCCCTTTTGGTGCAAGGGGGGCATCTGGCACGCCGGGCAAGCCCAACCGTTAGCGGTTGGTTGCCAGCGTATCTTTTTCTTCCTGTGTGCCCTCTTGCGATTGTTGTTGCTGCGCTATTGTAACACTGGCGCCTACGAAATCGCGGAAGAGAGGATGTGGCCGTGTGGGTCGGCTCTTAAACTCTGGATGGAATTGGGAGGCGACAAACCAGGGATGATCCTTAACCTCAATAATTTCAACCAGGCTATTATCGGCTGAGCGACCACTGACGACGAGTCCGTGTGCCTCCATGCGTTTGCGATACTCGCTATTGAACTCATAGCGATGGCGATGGCGCTCGAAGACGATAGGTTCATTATAGGCGGCGTAGGCCTTCGTATCCCTGGTGAGACAGCAGACCCAGTTGCCCAGGCGCATCGTACCACCCTTATCCGCCACCTGGCGCTGGGTAAGCATCAGGTCGATGACAGGGTTGGGCGTCTGGGGATCGAACTCGGAGCTATTAGCCTCTTTAAGTCCAAGCACATTGCGTGCGAACTCGACGACTGCGACCTGCATACCCAGGCATAGACCCAGGTAGGGGATATTGTTGCGTCGCGCGAAGCTGGCGGCCTTGATCTTGCCTTCGATGCCGCGATGGCCGAAGCCACCAGGAACGACGATACCAGAGAGTCCCTCCAGGACCTCGGCCTCATTCATCTTCTCAAGCGCTTCGGAGTTAATCCACTTGATGCGCACGTCGACATCATGGAACCAGCCAGCATGGTGCAGCGATTCCGCTACCGACATATAGGCGTCATGCAGCTCGACATATTTGCCGACGAGGCCGATGGTGACCTCTGGGCGTGGACTCTTGATCTTTGCCACGAGCTGCTTCCACTCGTCCCATTTGGGAGCTTGGGCTTGTTGGGGCAGACCCAGTTCCTGCACCAGGTACTCACCCAGACCAGCCTCTTCGAGGACCAGGGGAACTTCATAGATGGTATCCGCGGTAAGCAGAGGAATGACCGCGCGCGCCTCAATGTTACAGAAGAGCGCGATCTTCTCGCGTAGCTCGTCGCTGACCTCGTGGTCGGAGCGGCAGAGGATGACATCGGGCTGAATGCCGACGCGCAGCAGCTCTTTGACGCTATGCTGTGTGGGCTTGGTTTTCAGCTCTTTCGAGGCACCCAGGTAAGGGAGCAGCGTCACGTGCAGATAGAGCACATCGCGACGACCGACATCCTTACGCATCTGGCGAATGGCCTCCAGGAAGGGCTCGCCCTCGATATCGCCGACTGTACCGCCGACCTCAACAATGACAACATCAGCATCAGAATGGCGCGCAACCGCGTGCATCCTGGCTTTGATCTCATTTGTGATATGGGGGATAACCTGAATCGTGCCGCCGAGATATTCTCCGCGTCGCTCTTTGGCGATAACAGAGGCATAGACCTGCCCGGTCGTGATGTTATTGGCCTGGTATACGGGCTCGTCGGTAAAGCGCTCGTAGTGTCCCAGGTCCAGGTCTGTCTCGGCACCATCATCGGTGACGAAGACCTCGCCATGTTGATATGGTGACATCGTACCAGGATCAACGTTGATATAGGGGTCCAGCTTCATGAGCGAGACAGAGACTCCGCGATTCTTAAGAAGACGGCCCAGAGAGGCAACGCTGATGCCCTTACCTACCGATGAAGCCACCCCACCTGTAACAAAGATAAATTTTGACATGCAAAAAACCTCCTCAAGCCGGAGCCTTTCCGTTTATGCAAATGAAACGATTACGTTGCAGCCTGCAACTTGCTGACGCAAGATAATAGACAAACTAAGATTGTGAGAAGCTAAGATTCTGTTAAAATTATGATCGTGGCGTGAGCAGCACGATCTGAGTTTCTACGGGAAGGGTGCCTGGTGTAACAACAAACTTTGCTTGTGGTGCCGGTGGCTCAACGCCCATCTCGCGGCAGAATTTATTGAGGGCGCCGGCGCTTTCTTCTAAGGCAGCATTGTAGTGCATCGGAATGACGATGCGGGGTTCTACTTGACTGATGACTTCCGCGGCCTGCGTTGCATGAATAGTGCTTTGTCCACCAATGGGAATCAATAAGATATCAGCATCGGCGACTTCCTCGAGTTGCTCTTCTTGCAGGGTATGTCCCAGGTCGCCCAGGTGGCAGATTACCAGGTCATCCATGTGGATCACGTAGATGGTGTTGCGCCCGCGCTCCTGTCCCCGTTTATTATCATGATAGGAGGCAATGCCCGTAATTAGCACATCGCTCACCTCATATTCACCAGGACTGCGCACAACACGAGGATTACCACCGACAGCGGCGCTATTGTTATGTCCGGGATGATCATGACTGATGGTGACGATGGGGGCACTGATCTTACCCAGCGAGGAGCCTTGCTGAGGAGTGAACGGGTCTGTTACGAGTGCAACTTGCTTGCCACGAAGTTGGAAGCAAGCGTGACCGAGCCAGGTTATTTCCATAAGCTTTTGCTTTTTCGCTTTTCTACATAAGATCGGGCGGGGACCAAATGTCCTCGCCCGGATTGTATTGTACCATATGGATAGGTCACCTACAAGGGCATAGCCTGTTTTGCCAACAGGCCTGAGCGACGTGCGTGATGT
This sequence comes from Ktedonobacter sp. SOSP1-85, assembly GCF_016587415.1. GTDB lineage: Bacteria > Chloroflexota > Ktedonobacteria > Ktedonobacterales > Ktedonobacteraceae > Ktedonobacter. The sequence continues at coordinate 3,934,804 of NZ_BNJI01000001.1, forward strand.
ATTAGTTTTCATCATCGACAACAGCTCTACGCTCTTTAATGGAGCAATTACCAAATTGTAGGGTCCAAGCTGGCTTGGACTCCGAGCGAAGCGATTCAGCAACCACGCGAGGTGGCTTCCCATGCCGGTAGGGACCAGCTTTAGCGCGTCCCATTGGCGTCAAGTGAAGGAGTCTACGCTTCTGCAGGATGGGTTACGCGAGGTCCGCCACCCATGCCGGAGGGGCCTTGGTAGTGCTTCTCAAGGGCGCACCTACCAGGCCCCTCCGGCTGGGTGGCTCCCTCTCCCTGCCATGCCCCACGACCAGCAGGGACGGATGGTAGGTGCGCCCTTGAGAAGCACTCCCTTCCGTCCCTGCATGGGCGTGGGACCAAGCAGGCAACTCTTATCTTGACGCCAATGGGACCAGCTTTAGCGCGTCCCTACCATATGGGGGGAGGCAGGTCCATGTCCAGGTCTTTGGTGGAGTGTATGGTCTGCCAGATATGGTGTTCCCGGTGGTAGAGATAATCCAGGTAGCCTTGTAGGCGCGCATAGCTCTCAAGCACGACCGCCCCTAATGTCCAGAGAGCCTTGCGTGGCGTACTAAGCGCATACCTGTGTGTGGCAAGCAACTGGCGTATGATAGGGAGCGCGCGCATAGTTGAGGCTTCGTAGTGTTGCTGCTCTTTGACCTGCAAATGGCCGGCATAGATCCGGCGTCGCTGGCGGAGAAAGTCTTTAATCGTGAGTGGACCTTTGTTGTAGACTACACAGTATGGCTCGTAGTAGAGTTGATAGCCAAGCTGCGAGATCAGGGCCTGGAGCGAGATCTCATCAACGGCGCTTCTGATGGGGATGCCTGCGACTACATTCCGAAAGGCTACGACCTCTCCTAACTTGGGTGCCTGCTCCGCCAGGCGATCGTGCAGGTGCCAGAGCAAATGGACGACATGCCCCATAAATGTGCGTGGATTATTGACAGGTATCGGTCTGCCCCCAACCATGCCGATATGTGTATCTAGCAACGGTGCGCAGAGATGCTCCAGTGCTCCGGGAGCAGGAATGGTATCGCCTCCCAGTAAGACGACGACCTCGCTTTCGACGTGCGCGAGGAATAAGTTGATCGCTGAAGCCTTCCCCTCGCGCTGTTCCTGGATATAGAGCTTCACTCGTGACTCATGCGCGGCAACGTCGCGCACGATGGGAATCGTACGATCTGTGCAGCCGCTCGCGACGATGATGATTTCGTGGATATCGAGCGTGATGCTCTGTTGTGCGAGCACAGCCTGGAGTGTACGAGCGATATTCGCCTCTTCATTGTAGGCCATAATGCCGACGCTACAGCTCAGACGCTGAGGTTGCCGGACGCTGCTTGTCTGATAGTGTTCAGATCTGTGTAGATGTGCTTCCGCGATAGGTATCGCCATAACCCATAGTCCTCCTTCCACTTATCGGAAGAGCGAGCATAGCTCTCCGACTTCCCCCTCTGTTACTGAGACCAGTATACTGCACATTGCATGCTAACAAAGCCTTTTATAGTACCCCTGGCGCTATTTATGAATAACATGTAATTGTATAGTTCTATATGCAAAGTCTATGGGCACGGCTGACGGGCCATCTGCCCGTCAGCCGTGCCCATAGACTTTGCATACATCTCGACTGAAGGTTGGAAGTATGGTATAATCACCTCCACCGGGGATGTTTCTGCCTTCTCGGTTGCTTTAATCTTCAATCGTACCTGTGTTGGTAAAAAGCGCCTGTTTTGAGCCAGCCCATACGAAAGAGAGGAATACTCTTGTTACAGCAGTGGCTTCCTGCGATTCGCATTGTTCAGATCATCCTCTGCTTTGCCGTGATCGTCTTCATCCTTTTGCAGGCACGTGGTGCTGGTCTGGGCAGCGCCTTTGGTGGCAGCAGCGCTGGCTCAGTCTTTAAGACGCGCCGTGGAGTAGAGCGCCTGATCTTCAATCTCACGATTATTTTCGTGGTGTTGTTCGCGCTAATTTCCATTCTCAGTGCTGCCCTTATTCGGTAACGCCTTTACCCACATGTATAGGATGCGCCAGCAGAGGATTGGGAACCCTGGCTCTCGACGTATACTGCCTCCAGTATGGGTCAGGGCTTTGTGTATCCTCTGCCTGGCGATGCTATTCCTGGCCGGTTGCTCTTCTCCCTTAACAGGGCAGGAACATAATGGCAAGCTGGCAATCCAGGCAGCGCCGCAGGCGCGTATGACCTATGTCGCGATTGGGGCCTCCGATACCTATGGCACTGGCAGCAAAAATCCCCGCACCGAGAGCTGGCCAGCCGTTCTCTCACGCATGCTTGCTCATAATGGAGATGGCAAGATGCAAGAACAGAGCCTGGGACAGAATACTGTCCGGCTGATCAACCTTGGCATTCCAGGTATGCACGCTCATGATGCACTTGGCGTTGAGCTACCAGTCGCCATCGATGCCCATCCCAACTTGATTACTGTCTGGTTGGCGGTCAATGACCTGGTCGATAATGTACCTCCCTCTAGCTATGCCCAGGACCTTGAGCGCCTGCTGCAAGATTTACAGACTAAGCTCCCGCATGTGCGAATTATCATCGCAAACGTCCCCGATTTAACCCTTCTTCCTCGTTTCAGTTCAACGGATACCACACAACTCGCGCATTCAGTTGCTAGCTATAATGCTGTTATACAGTCTGTTGTAGATCGTCACCATGTAGTGCTGATTGACCTTTTCCAGGCCTGGCAGCAACTAGCCTCGCATCCAGAGTTTATTAGCGATGATGGTTTTCATCCAAGTGCTGCGGGGTACGCGCGTCTAGCTCAGCTGTTCTACCAGGGCATGAAACAACACAGGATCATATGACAGCTCTGTTTGGTATTCCAATGGATCGCTTTGCGCTGGCTCTGATGATCATCACAGGGGTGATCGTTGTCGTTGTGCTGCTTCTGGCGCTGACCAACATGCTCTTCTTTAAGATTGGCGTGCGCAATATTCCACGACGGCGTTCACAGATGTTCCTGATCATTGGCGCGTTGATGCTTTCAACTACCCTCCTCTCCAGCGTGTTAACGACTGGTGATGTCTTAACCTCAACTGTGCAGACGGTGGCGGTCTTTAATTGGGGCAACGTAGATGAACTCGTCGAAGGCGGCTCGGGTACTCTGGGCGTATACTCGGAGCGTATCTACCAGCGCTTACAGACGAGAGCGCAGCAGGAGCCCGATATTACGGCCCTGGGCGCGGCATTACGCATGCAGAATATTCTTATCGCCGATGAAACCTCGCGCCAGGTTCGCTCCAAGGTCACGGCTTTGGGAATCGTTCCCGATAGCGAACTAGGCTTTGGCGGCATGACCGACCAGGCGACCAGACAGCATCGCACAATCCGCGAGCTGGGGAAGAACGAAGTCTACCTCAATATCACTACGGCCCAGTTCCTCAATGCCAGTAGTGGCGACACGCTCTATCTCTATTCCCAGGACTGGCCTGGTAAGCGCTTCCAGGTGCGTGTCGCGGGGATTGTCAGCAACGATGGCCTGGTAGGGGATAACCCCTTTCTCCTGGCGAATGTACAGACCATGCGCGGCTTCCAGGACCTTGACGAACCCGTGATCAATCAAATTTTTGTGCGCAACCGTAGTGGGACGGAGCCTGATGGCACCTCGCTCTCCGACGTGGTTTCGGTTAAGCTGGAGCAGATGGCCCCGCGTTCAGTGCATGTGATTCAGGTCAAACAGCAGGGGGTGGAGAATACGCAGAAAGCAGAGGATATCTTTTCGCGGATCTTTGCCCTCTTTACCCTTTTTGCCCTGGCGATTGGCCTGCTGCTGATCCTGCTTATCTTTGTGTTGCTCGCGGCAGAACGGCGCAAGGAGATGGGCATGGCGCGCGCCATTGGCGTGCAGAGACGTCACCTGATCTTGATGTTTCTCTTCGAGGGCGCGGTCTATGATCTGCTGGCTTCCTTTGTTGGCCTGCTCTTTGGCGTTGGTGGTGGCGCGGCGCTGATCTGGTTCTTGCGTCCATTGATGGCGCGCTTTAACTTCCCGCTCAAATTTAGTGTCCAGCCGCGTAGCTTTATTATTGCCTATTGCCTGGGAGTCATATTTACCTTCTGCTCGGTTGTTTTTTCCTCCTGGCTGGTGAGCCGCATGAATGTTATCGAGGCCTTGCGAGATTTGCCTGAGGCCGGAAAACAGGTGTCGTTGCGTGAGTCATTGCAGCGCGCCTGGCAGATGTTGCGTCTGCTGGTGCGCTCTGGAGGGGCACCCGTTGGCAGCAAACCCACGTCACGGAGGCGGCAGGCGCGGCGCATGGCGATGGAAGTTCTGCCCGAGGCCGTCAGTGGGCTGGCGATACTCCTGGTGGAGATTGGCCTGGTGCCGCTGGTGATTGGTTGGTGGCTATTTCGCTTAGGGCTACAGCAGCAGCAGGTGTTGTCCTTCTCTTGCGGCATATCGCTGCTTGTGGTGGGTGTTGGACTGGGGATGCGCAGGCTGGTGACATGGTTGTTAGATATCTTTAACTGGCGAGCGTGGAGGCGCGAGAACTACGCGGCGTCGCGCCGAATTGCTGGCGGTCTCTTTGCCGCGCTGGCGGGCTTGTTGCTCCTGGGATATTGGGCGTTGCCTTTTGATATCCTGGCGATCCTGGGCTTTCATCGCTTTCAGGGAGGCATTGAGATCTTCTTTGTCGCGGGTATTATGATGGTGCTGGGGGCGACCTGGGCCCTGATCGCCAATGCGGGTTTGCTTATCTCGCCGTTGTTGCGCATGTGGACGATTGTTCCACGTCTCTACGCTACGATGCGCCTGGCTGCGGCCTACCCGCTACACCGCCGCTTCCGTATGGGCCTGAGCGTGGTCATGTTTAGCCTGGTTGTGTTCGCCATGACCGTGATGGCCGTGATTACAAACTCCGTGCAGAACAGTTACGCCGATATCGATCAGCAGACGGGCGGGTATGATATTCAAGCGACCGCCTATTTTAAGTCGTTACCGGATCTCTCGACATCGCTTGCCGCGCATGGTTTTGCCACCTCTCAATTCTCTGCTATCGGAATGCGGAGCGCGACGGAGGTTGGCGTGATGCAGTTGAGCGCGAATGCTCCCCGCTGGAGCATCTATCCAGCACAGCTTGTTGATGGCGGCTTCTTGCAGGGCTATGGTTTGCATCTCTCCGCGCGTGCGAAGGGATTTGAGAACGACGCAGCCATCTGGACCGCGCTACAACAGCACCCTGACTATGCCTTGATTGATAGCAGCGCCTTGCCATATCGCTCACCTTTTCCAGTCTATGATCCATCGGTGCCAGCTCCCAGCGAGTACACTGTTCCTGCCACACCACCCAATATTGATCCACAGACCGCTTTCTCACTCAGTGGTGTTGTGCAAGGAGACAGGAGCTTTTCCGCTGTTCCACTCTGGCTGGTCGGCCCAAGCACCAAAGAGGCGATGAAGGTAACAGTTATTGGAGTCGTGGATAACAGCGACGCCTCTCATTTTGGTCTCTATGTTCCCCGTTCCGCTGCCAGCGTTCGGGCCTTGACGGGTGCCTCATTTACCAGTGCCCAACCTCAGTTGCAGACCTATTATTTTAAGGTCGCGCCCGGACAGGATAAGCGGGCTCTGGCACTGGCGCTGGGTTCAGCCTACCTCGATTATGGGCTGGAAACAACCGTACTCGAAGATGTAATCTGGCAGCTACGTGGGCCACGAATATTGTTGAGTAATGTCTTGATTGGTGTTGTAGGAGTGACGCTCTTACTGGGGGTAGCCGCGCTGGCCATTACGGGAACGCGTGCCGTTATTGAGCGTCGTCAACAGATTGGTATGTTGCGCGCGCTTGGGTGTAGCAGGAGCATGGTGCGCTGGGCCTTTCTGCTGGAGTCATTCTTAGTGGGTGCCTTTGGCAGCGTTCTGGGTATTGGTTTAGGGATTATCTTATCGCGTAATATCTTTGCCGCTAACTTCTTTGAGCAGTATCAGACCGGGTTGACCTTTACCATTCCCTGGTACTACCTGGCCGCCATTGCCGGAATCGCGCTGTTGGCCTCCTTCCTGGGGGCCTTGCTCCCGGCCTGGCAGGCTGGCCGAATTGCGCCAGCGGAGGCGCTGCGCTATCAGTAAGGCGCTGTCTTCAGGCTCCTTCGTAGGCTAGCAGAAGTACTAGTGTTCTAGCTTTCTGCACCTTCTATTTGCGCTATTCAGTCAATAATAATATAGTAATGACTGAGTAGACATTTTGCGATTGTTCATGTTTAGAGCTGTCATAGGAAGCGTCTCTTTTTGTACCTTTGTAGAGATACTAGCGATACCAGCTTGTATGAAAGCCAGTGATTGCCAGCGAACTAGGATTATTGGTATGGGACATGTAGGGCATGAAATGGCCCGCGTGCAACGTTTCGCTGTGATAAGCGTCTTATAGATTGATAGGCAAGAAATTTCACCCTATAGCGAAAGCTCTCAGAAATGGGAGTGTGTTTTTGTACATTGTTTGTGGGGGAAGCGTGCCTGGTAGCGGGCGAAGCGCCTGGCTACTGGTATACCCAGGATGCAGTAAACGTTGAAATACTGCGTATCCGAAGGGTGATTATGCCCGGCGGGTTCCTACGAAAGCGGAAGCCTTATGCACCTTACTCAAGAGGTCGGTATGGTTGTACAAAGATATGGGCGTTTCCTGTTACATGAGGTGTTGGTGAGCAAGGGAGAGCGTCTGCGCCATACCGCTTTATTGCAAATTACGGTATCTCAGGATTCTGGGAATGATATTGTCATTGCCTACTTACCGACGCGTTTTGGTTCGCTGGCATCGGTCAAGGAGCGCACCCATATCTGGCTAATGGAGCAGGCATGCCAGATTGAGAAGACGAGGCGCTGGCTCAGGGAGACCTGCGATCCTGAAGTAAAAGCCAAGTTTCAAGCGCTTCTAGATATTTGGGAGCCATGCTATCGTGAAGTATCGCTGGCTCTGGCTGAGTTAGATAACACGACCCTGGCAAGCGACAATTAAAGCGTATAGCTAGCTCGCCAGGCTATTGCATAGCCGCCGGTGGCTCTTGCTCTGGATACTGCGTTGATGGCTGCTCGTATTCCCAGGGCGAGGGCCTGTTCTGTGAATAGAGCGTTGCTGAATCCACCGGAGGGGTGTCCAGTCCCTGATAGCCTCGTTCGTAGCGCAATGCTTGTTCATGTACCTGCGGTGAGGCTGACATGGGTTTGCTGACATAGATAACCGTAGTCGGTTTGCGTAGATGAAGCCAATCATTTTTCCAGGCTGTGTAGAGAAGGAAGAGAATGCCCACGACAGCGAGCGCGATAAGCCACTGGCGGAAGATCCAGTAGGCTCCCCAGAAACAGATCCACCATGTCCACCAGTTCGTCTGCCTAGAAGAATGTGTTTGACAACTACGCTGTTTGCGCTTCGCCGTAGATCGCATGTTGCCAGGCCTTCCTGAGTATGGAGGGTCATATGCCCTGTGGTGCTCTGCTACAAACTCCTTACACATGTATTCTTTCTTCTCTATTGTACCATACGTCATTGCCGGGAAAACGGCGCCGGAGAGATCACTACGCTCGCAATCCATGCCAGTATGGATCTTACACATTATCACCCAAGAGCATGATCAGGTCGCGGTGCGCAGAGTCTTCCATAGAATGAAGCCTGTGCCGAGCAGTAACAGGATGGTCAGGGGCCAGGGCCATGCCCAGGTTATGCCTAGACTCTCATATGGTAGGAAGGCCAGGCAGGAGGGGAGAATGATTAAAGCCAGGAGCAGGAGGATGCTCAACCAGCGTGTCTGTTCTCTCCAGGGGAGGCTGCCGACTGGAGGCGCCAGTTCTGGAAAGAGGGTCAGGTGGGCCGTGGAGGTGAGCAAGAGGGGGACCGCAAGCTGAACCCAGGAGAAAGGAATGGTGAGCGAAAACCAGAGCAGGTGCTCTAGCAGGGCCGTGAAACTCCAACCGCAGAGAAAAATACTGGTATAACAGAGCCAGCGCCCGCGCCTGGAAGGCTTGTGAGCAAGCGGCGCCTGGGGTAAAGAGGAGGAGGAATAATGGTCTTCCTGCTGCGTTACCTGTGGTGGTCTCTGTTCACCCGACCCTGGTCTCATAGCCTGCTCCTTCTTATTATGCCTATCTATACAGTGCGACCTTACCCTCATCATAGCAAGCGTTTGCGTTGATAGAGTGAACTGTATTGATATGGTTGTCATGAAGGAGACTGGGGACGACGCTACTAAAGTACGCGTCTACATATAGATCATATGTAGACGCGTATTTTAGTAGCGTCGTCTTGCTATGCGACTTTAAGGCCAGTCCAGGAACCTGTAGCATGCGTTAGCAGCTTATTGGTGCCGGGAATATCACAGGTATATGACTGAGAGCCATTGTCAAAGGTTCCCTTTGCCGAACTGGGGCTATCGAAGTTCCCAGTCAGGTGCAGGGCCGTGTTGGCATTATCAAGCGCGCATTTAAAGGTTCGCCCCTGTTCCGTAATTTCGAGGCTATCTTGCAAGAGCTTCTCTGTATAGTCGACCTTACCGCTTTTATAGCTACCATCGCATTGGGAAGCAATGGTCTCGCGGGTATTTGCCCCACTAGCAGAGGTGTCAGTTGCGGTATGAGGCTGCCCATCGGCATACTGGGTGCAGATGCTGCCGCCTGCAGGATCGGGGCGGCCTGTCACGATAAGGGTGGCCTTGCTTGTAAAGGGTTTGCCGCTCTCGCTATCCTGGCCCATGAGCAGGACCTCCAGCTTGAAACTCTGATCATCTGAGGGAGAACCTTTGGGGCCTGGAGTATGAGCCTGCCCTTCAGAGACGACATGAATAGGAATACCATCTTTGGTGGTATATCCGCCGGCGTCTTTGGCGGTCAGGGTGTGTTGACCGATGCTCCAGCCCGTATCAATTTTGAGATCGCTAGAGATCTTGCCATCTTTATCACTCAGTACCGGCGACTGGCCTGCGATAGGATTGCCATCCAGGAGAAAGGTAATGTCTGAGCTATTGGAGAATTGTTGCCCCGTCACATGTAAGCTGGTACTTGTTGAGCCTGCGGGGACACTCCCGACTTTATAGCTGCTCGTCACGTTAATGATTGGCTTGGGACGGGTGAGTTGATAGACCGCATAAACTCCTATGCCTCCCAGCAAGAGCACGACGATCAGGAGCCCGATAGTTACCTTGCCTGCGGTTGTGCTCAGCCAGGATTTCTTCTGCTGCGGAGGAGGATAGGCGCCCGCGGGATAGGCACCTGGGAAGGCTGGAGGTGTTCCGGCAGGTGGGAGTGGTGGGTATCCCGGTTGTGAAGGCACGCTCTGCTGCTGTTGAAAGGCACCGGACTGATATGGAGTGGCGGGAGGAGGATACCCACCCGGCTGATAGGGTGTAGCCTGTGGCGCGGGCATGCCCGGTTGCACAGGCGCGGGTGCGGCAGGAGGGTATGCCGCGCCTGGCATAGAAGCGGGTGGCGCGTAGGAACCACCTGGGGCCATTGGTGCACGTGGAGGCATTTGAGGGGGAGCCGCATAGCCCGCAGGTGGCGTAGATGGAGCTGCCGCTTGAGGTCTTTCTGCTTCCACGGGCGCCCCAAAATGCTCACCGCCACCATAGGCCGTTTTAGCCTCCTCTTGTCTGGCTGGTGGCTGGCTTTGGGCCTCTTGTTCCTTGGCGGACTGAAACTCCTGAAACGAGAAATCATTGGCATTATCGCCCGGCTGAGATGCTGCGGAAGTGCTCTCGGCCTGTGGGGGAGTGCCCCGGACCGTCTTAGCATCAGCGAGGGAGCGGTTTTCGTTGAAAGACGGAGTTTTATGAGCCGGAGCCGGAGCCTCTACTGGCTGGGGAGGGGAAATAGGTTGCCCGCAGTTGCCACAGAAACGTGCGCCATCTGAGGGGATTTCCGCTCCACAAGCTTGGCAATGTAGCATGAATGCATCCTCCAATATACCTGGGATGTGCTTTGTGTGTGTTTTCAGTAGGTGGTGAATAAGTGCGCGCTGGTCCAGTAGAAGGTGTTGGGGTCCTGGACGCTCGTATTGCTAAAGGATAATGTGCAAATATGCTAGGAGTATAGCATATTTATCGGCTTTGCGCACCTTGCTTTTCTCTGCAAACAGGGCATTCCAGTTCTCGCCTCGGGGAAGGGGTGTAGGTGGGAAACGGCAAAGCCGTTTCCCACCTACACCCCTTCCCTCATAGTCTACCCAACTGCTTGCCCAACTAAAAACTGGGGCCACCGTCCCATGTACCGCTCTCTGCTTGCGTTGTGAGACTAATATCATATGGTGTGCAGGTCGCGGTCGTTGCTGGAAAAGTATAGGTGCCACTGAAACGCTGATTGGGCCCATAGGTGCCTTCTACTTTAAGGCTCTCATAAGGTGTCTTTGTCTTGCAGGTAAAGGTGACACCCTGCGTGACGAAGGTCGTCTCTTCCTGCTTCATGGTTTCAGTGACCTCGAGTTTGCCACTTTTGTAGGTACCACTACAGGTGGTCGCGTACTTGGTCGTGTACGGTGTACCATCGTTGAGTTTGCCTGTATCAGTGAAGACATGACCATCTGCACCCTCAAAGCAAGCTAATCCCCCCTGAGGATCGGGTTGGCCCGTAACTGTAATGTTGAGATCAGTATCCTTATTTGTTTTCCCGCTGATAGTGAATGATTCATTGTCGGCTGGTGCTCCACCGGGTCCTGGCGTACCTGCCTCGCCCTGTTTGACGATGTTAATCGCGACCCCTTTGGCAGTCGTATAGCCGTCACCATCTTTGGCGGTCAGTGTGTGCTTGCCGGTGACCCATTCTTCTTTGACTGTGAGTACGGCCTCAGCTTTGCCATCCTTGTCACTGATGATTTGTGGTTGCCCTGGAAGAGGGTATCCATCCATCAGGATAGTGATTGGGGAGCTTTTGGTGAAATCGGAGCCTTTGAAGGTGAGACCAACATTGGTTGATCCGGTTGGCAAGGCATTGACATTATAGACACTGTCGATGCTAATGACCGGCTTGGGGCGCGTAATCAAATAGATATAGTAACTCGTTGCGCTGCCACCGATCAGGAGAACCAGGAGAATGGCGGCAATTAAAATCTTGGCGGGCGTACTACTGAACCAGGAGCGTTTGCGCGGAGCTGGCGCGGGAACTGGTGGATAGTAAGGGCCGTACGGCGTGCTTCCCTGTGGGGGGAAGGCTGAGGGCGCACCCTGGGGACCGTAATAATGTGCCTGCCCTGGTATGGGAGGGTATATATTCTGTGGCGACGAGGCAGAAGGCATCGCGGCAGGATCGTAAGGTGCTCCCGGCTGTGGCATGGGTGCCTGTGGTGGAAAAACACCGCTTTGTGGTTGATAAACGGGTGCTAGCGGCGCGTGGTCAGATGAAGAAGGTACCTCTACAGGTGTCTGTGGTGGGAAGACCCCACTCTGTGGTTGGTAAACGGGTGCTAGCGGCGCGTATTCGGCTGAAGAGGGCACCGCCACGGTTGGCTCATTGGCTGTTATGGCGTTTGCCTCTACGGCACTGTTGTGAATACCCGATGCAAATTGCTCAGATGCGGATTGTGCATTTGGAACTTCAGGCATATGAACCGCTGGCATGGCATAGTGTGAGACTTCTTTGCCCTGATAATGCTCCCTTGAAAGGGCTGTTGCGGCTTCTTTGGCTGGCGTGAACTCCTGAAAGGAAAAGGCAGGAGCCGAATCTGTGTCTATGGGAGTCGTAGTACTGTTGATAGAAGCGGGCGGTGTCTGGGATTTGCCACAATTGTCGCAGTACTGAGCGTGCTCTGAGGAGAGGGCAGAGCCGCAGGCATAGCAGTAGCGCATACTATTTTTCCCTCAATCCAGCCGATGAGAATGGCTGGATGTTTTGCTTCACTCATAACTGGTGCATTAGCGGAATCAGGGAGAGATATTAGGAAGCTTTCTCTCATTTAAGGAGAGAAGGTATTACATATTCTCTGCGCCCATCTGGGAGATGCAAGGTGCTGTGAGTGAAGAAAATAATAATAATAATATAGAATCAAAAGAGAAAAAATATTTACACTCATAAAGATGAGATATATTGAAGTATAGCATAGAAATATATAGTTTGTATACATATTTATGGTTACTATAAAGTAACGGCGGAAGGGGAGGCTTTTTCTATAAAAAACAGGAATTGCCAGCCACTGGCAGATTTGAGCATACTTTTTTTAGAAAAGAGAGAAACTATCTCGATTTAACGCTGTCAATGGACATAATTGGTGGTAAAAGTTGCGTGCATCGGCAAAATGTAATAGCATAGGAGGATGGTATTATTTTATTCAATTGAGGTTTTATTATGAAGCAACAAGGTATGATTGTAGATTTAGATTTAGAGACGATGACGGCGCAGGATGTCGTTGATCGCCAGTTACAGGCGTATAATGCCCATAATCTGGAGGCTTTCCTGGCGTGTTACAGTCCTACTGTAACGGTGGCTTTGCATCCTGGTGGGCAGATACTTGACGAGGGCCTGGAGGCGTTGCGCCTCTCCTATGCCAAGCTCTTTACCGAGTGCCCACATTTGCATGCACATATAACCAGGCGTATTACCTCGGAGAATCTCATCATTGATGAGGAGGAGGTTGAAGGCCTGGTGGATGGCCCCTCTGTCCGCTCCATTGTCATGTATGAGGTCGCAGGCGGTCTGATTACGAGAACCTGGTTTGTCGAGTAGGTGTAGTGTGAACGCAGGCTAGCCAAGCAAGGCTTTAAACATGACTGCCCCTTGGATAGCATTACCTTTTTGCACAAAGAGGGCGAGGATGCCATCTTCGCTCCCTTTATCGAAGGTAGGGGTATAGCTAACGGGGGTGTGAAAGGTTGTGGCACCATTTCCAGCGCTCGTGGTGCTGGCACTCCCAATTTCGTTGTACAGGTGATCGAAGACCTTTACCTGGCCGCTGACGCCGGTTGGACCCTTGCCTGTGAGCGTAAAGTTGCGCGCGAGGTGGTCCAGGGGCGTGGGTTGGGTTATGAGTAGGGCATCGCTGTCGACCTGGGTTACGAGCCAGATGCCATCAGATCGGCCCTCCAGGCGGCTCAAGGTGACAGTAATCGTACCGCCATCCTGTCCCGCGTTCTTCAAGCTGATCGTGGCATCAACTCCTTGCTGCTTCAGGATGCTGGCCTGACTTGCTCCTGACCAGTTTAACAGGTTGCTGGCCATGTGTTGCGCAACCTGGCGCGGATCCAGCTTCCACTGCTCATGGCTTTTACTCACCTGCTGTTGATCAGTTTCTGCCTGGTAGCGTGTCAGGTCAGGATAGAAGCCACGAAACGCGACGGGCAACATGCCATTCGCGCCTGGCGCCCATTTGAACTCGCGATACAGGTCCCGCTGGACCGAATCCGAAGACTGGCCCTTATTGACGCTGGAGTTCCAGTCTACCTCGCGGGTGATAACGGTATTATAGCCACTGATGCGGGCGTCGCCCTGGTAGAGGTCTTTGAGTTCCAGAATCTTCGTGGGGGCCGGACCTGTGATCTGGTCATACACATAAATATCTTTTACGCCCCCACTTGCGCCGTTATAGTCGACCTCGACCAGGGTTTGCAGCGTATCGTTCCCCTCCAGGTGTCCGCACGAGACCTTCGCTATACTGTTCTTTTCACGTTGAATGCCAACGACGGCGCTCCAGTAATCTGTTGAGGCAGCGGTTGTGGGGCAAGGCTGTGCGCCCAGGGCGATCGTTTTTGTGGTTGCTGGCGCATTGCGTTTAACTATGTGTTGTGTCTCCGTCGTGGTTGTAGCTGCCTGGGCGCTTCCACAACTGGCAAGGAGCAGGAGGAGAAACAGGCTGAGCGCGAATCCGGTGAAGGGCTGTCTATGTGAGTTAGTATGTCTACGCCGATTCTCTCGGACCTCTCTATACATGATTCCTCCGCTGCCTTGTTCGCGCTCTACTATATTCTCTCTATGCTAAACGGCTTGCCCTCGTAATTCGTTGCATTCACTCTATGGCGCGCCAGATCTTCACATGTTTATCATCGCCACCGGACGCGATTGTGGTTCCGCTTGTGGGCGACCAGGCCAGGCCATATGTGGTTGTCTGCAAAATATTGGTATAGAGCCTATCGCCCTCGAAGGGCGGCCAGATCTGGATCGTGCGATCATCGCCTCCCGAGGCGATGGCGGTCTCCGTCGATGACCAGGCTATGGCATAGACATTGCCTCTATGCCCAGTATAGACTCTGGCTTTTTCACCGCTGGCAATGCTCCAGACATGTACCTGGCTATCTTTGCCGCCGGACGCCAGGTAATTTCCATGAGGGGACCAGCTCAGGGCAAGCACTGAGTCGCTATGCTGGTGGTTGATGACTGTCTGCTTGCTTGCCACTTCCCAGATGACAACGCTGTTCTCATACAGAGCGGAAGAGGCAATTTGTGCGCCTTGAGGCGACCATGCCAGGGCGGAGATACCATGAGTATGTCCCTCGTAACGTTCGAGGAGGTTGCCACTGATTGGTTCCCAGAGCTGGATGGTGGTATCTGCACTGCCCGAGGCCAGTGTCTGCCCATCGGGCGACCACGAGAGCGCGCTGACGGCTTCACTATGCCCGGCATACTTCTGTGTAAGTTTACCATTCAAGGGATTCCAGACATGAATGGTACTGTCGTCGCTGGCGGAGGCCAGGAAGCGTTCATCAGGTGACCAGGCGACCGCGTTTACTCGCCGTGTATGTTGGTGGTAGCTTGTGATGCGCTTGCCCGTCTGTGCCTCCCAGACATTGACTGTGCCATTGGCGCAGCCGGAGGCAAGATAGGTCCCTTTGGGGGACCAGCTTAGGGCCAGCGCGGTCGCGTCCAGCGCGAATGTGCGCAAAACGTATCCGGGAGTATTGGTAGGCGTCTTCGATTGGGCTGGGGGAGGCGTGGTATGCTGGCTAAAGAAGAAAATACTGCCCGCGCTCGCGACAAAGGCGACACCCGCCAGGCCGAGCAGCACATTGCGCCGAGTGAGATTGGCTAGCTGGGCTTTTGTGTTCTGTGCCACACGCTTTTTGATGTGCTCAAAGTCTTTGGTTGAGCGTGCCAGGTCAGAGAGAGGCTGTTTGGACTGTGGCAGACTCAGTCTCTGGGTCTCATGGGACGCGACCTCTTCCTGGTGTTGGCGATTGATAAGAGAGGTATGATGGACGCTTGCGGGCGTCGTTATATTCAGACCGGCGGCCTCTCCAAAGGCGCGCGCGAACTCCTGCACCGTCGCGTAGCGTTGGCTGGGATCTTTCGCGAGTCCCTTCATAATGACCTCTTCCACGGCCGTGCTAATCATAGGATTGCGTGTCCTTGGAGAGGGGGGAATGACATTGAGGTGCTGGAGGAGGAGCGAGCCAGGGTTTCCACGGTAGGGGCGCTCGCCGCATAGCCATTCATAGACGGTGAGCGCGAGTGAGTACTGGTCACTGGCGTAGGTTGGTTTCTCCATCCATTGTTCAGGTGCCATATAGAAATAGGTACCTGCCAATCCGGGCATACTCAACTGGCTGATCTCGGCGTTATGGTGGCTGATAAAGGCAATGCCAAAATCACTGAGGATCAGCTCACCTCGGCGATTGAGTAAGATATTCTCTGGTTTGACGTCGCGATGGACAATACCCTGGCTATGGGCATAGTCGAGGGCGTCGGCAATCTTTTCCAGATAGGAGTAAATCAGGGTTGGTTTAAGGATACTGCCTTCTGGATGGCGTCTGCGTAACGTACCATAGGGCAGAAACTCCATAATGAGATAGGGTGTTCTTTCATCTACGCCGAAACGTTGGACCTTGACGATATGTGGATGGCGCAGGCTGGTAACAATACGGCTTTCTTTATAGAATTTGCGAATTTGAGCTTCATCAAGTTGCCCAGGTAGTGTGTGAAGCAGTTTAATTGCGACGAGTTCCTGGGTCTGTATATGTTCTCCACGGTAGACCTGGGCGAAGCCTCCTTCGCCCATTAACCGTGTGAGCCGGTAATCGCCTATACGCTGGCCTACACGAGAGTTGCCTTCAGCCATAATAAAATATGTCTTTTCCCTTCTGCATGTTTTGCGGGAGTCCTCTCCCTCCTCTACTCGCGTTATCTACACCCATCCACTTCCCACTGCATGCGATCTGGCGGCGTTATCTGGTGAATTGGTTATTGCTATCTTTACGTGTGCCCATGTGTAAGTACGTTTACGATTATAATAGGCTCTACCTTCTATGTAAAGAGCATAACCTGCCGCTCCTACGTCTCTAGTAAGTAGCCTCGCCTGCTTTGGTATTTATGCAGATATTCTCTTTATATAGATCGAGGAGGTCGTCTGAATCTCTAGAAATGAAGTGTTCCAGCGTTTACCACATATGAAGAGGGTTTTTTGTGAGCTAGTTTATAGCATAGCGTGCGTTTATACCTTACTATTGGAAGAGGAATCCCATGGTGACTGGACTTTTGTTTTATAATAGGTAATTGATTGAATAGATCTATTCGCAAGATTGTATTGTGACCTCTTTTTCATATTTCTATTTTTATCAAGCTATTTTCATCGCTTGTCGTTCAACTTTCAAAAGGAGAATCCAGTTTATGGCTTACGATCCCAACGCACCAGGTAACAACCCGGGTGGAACGCCACCTCCCAATACACCGTATGGTCCCACAAATTATGGTGCGCCGCCGCCGCCACCTCCGGGACCATCTGATCCCTATCAATCGCAACAGCCTTACAATCCATACGCGCCTTCGACGCCATCCTATCCCCCTGTCCCAAATCCGAACAGTTCGCCCGCGTATCCTTCGCAGCCCGGGATAAGTGGTGCGGGCTATAATGATCCTACCTATGTCTCGCCGTCAGCCCAGGGATACCAGGCGCCTCCGGTGCAGCCAGGACCGAGCTATCCTGGTTACCCTCCTGTGAATCAAGGCTATCCACAACAAGGCTTTGTACCACCACCACAAAAGAAATCATCGGGCGGGAAAATCGCCCTGATCATACTGGCGATCGTTGTTGTGCTGGCTGGTATTGGTATCTTTAGCGCATCGGCGTACAATACATCTCAGAGTAATGCGCACGCCACGGCGACAGCGAATGCCCAGGTCACGGCGCAATCTGCCAAAGCCACAGCGAATGTCCAGGCGACTGCGACCTATATGGCGTCGCACTTCCCTTTTAGTAGCAAGCTGTTACTCAATGATTCGTTGAGCGGTAACAATCCTGCGCATGGTTGGATGTCTGATAAATATTGCTCGTTCAGCAATAATATGTACCATGCCTCAGAAACAAAGTCTAGTACGTTTGTGACCTGTTCCGCTAAGAGTACAAACTATACTGACTTTTCTTTTGAAGCAACGATGCAGAACTTCATTGGTAATGCAGGCGGACTCGTATTCCGTGGGGACGAAGATCAGCAGAACTACTACCTCTTCCTGGTATTCTATGACGGCTCATTTGGCTTCTATAGCTATAGCACGTCATCCCATACGAAAAAGATTATTACCGGCAACGTGGATAATTTTAGCATGAGTAAGCCCATTCGCCTGGGTGTAACGGCACAGGGGAACTCATTTAAGTTCTTCGCCGATGGTCAGCAGATTGGGCAGGCTACAGATAGCACCTACTCTCATGGCCAGGTGGGAGTTGCGGTTGATAACGATGCCTTAATTACTGAGGCCAACTTTAGCAATGCCAAGGTATGGCAAATCTAGGACACATACAAAAAGAAGGTGAAGAGCGACAAAACGCTCTTCACCTTCTTTCTTTTTGCTTGCTATAACTTTTCTGCCTGATGCTCAGGATCGATGCCAGTTAAAGGCGACGTTGATAATGATAATTGCGAGCGAGACGATACCAAAACCGATCAGCCTGGCTATGATGGAGATGGGGTTACTGCTATCTCCAATGCTCAGAAAAATGGCACTGATAGGCACAAACATGACGACCGAGACAATGCCCAGGGCCAGACGCTGCCCTGGAGAGACTTCTCGGCTGGCAAAGTTGACCTGCCCTATCTTCTGGGCTCCCATATCATAGCTGGGTGGCTGATAGGTCTGGCTACTCTGTGGTTGACCTTCTGGTCGCTCTGTATAGGCTTTAGACTGGTAGCCGCGATATTCATCATCTTGTGGATACATCTGTTGTGACATTCTGCGCTTTTCCTTTCGCGTCGAGCATAGGGTGTTGCATACTTTAGAATCTTGTAGAGTCCTGTAGAATCCTGGCTACCAGTCTTTACGTATGAACTTGCGAAAAGTTTAGGTTTTGCAGGCTAGGCCTTACTCACTGAGGTGCGAAGCGCCTCTTTCTCGACTTCTTGCGCCAGGCTCACAATCGCGCCATCCATCGCGCGCAGTGGTTTCTCCAGGACTGGTCCGTGACCAGTTGCCAGGCGCGAGGGTTCCTGGAAGCGCAGCTTGCGTGCGCTCTCCAGCGCCGAGAGCTTATGCCAGGTTGCCAGCGCGGGTAGGGGGAAGAGCAGGCGCATGGTTCCCGCGACCGCTATTCCACCCAGGGTTTGAAAGGCATCGCCTACGATTAATGTCTGATCGCGTTCGTCGAGAAACGAGGCGTGCCCTGGTGTATGGCCTGGGGTCGCGAGCACACGCAGCGAGCCAACATGCTCGCCCTCGTGCAGAAGCTGCGTGGGTTTTGTCGTAACGATTGGATAGCCTCCCTTGAGAGGGACCTGGGCTTCACGCGGCTCCAGTTCTTTGTTGCCAGCCAGCAAACGTGCCTCACGCTCAAGCAGCATAACCTTTGCCTGGGGAAGCGCCGCATGAAGCTCATCAAGCGAACCGACGTGATCTCCATGGGCGTGCGTGAGTAGGATACGCGTAATATTCCTACCCAACTGGCGTGCCGCGCCAATGATCTGCAGCCCCGAGCCAGCATTCATGGTGTCGATGAGCGTGAGGCCATCCTCTTCGAGAACAAAATAGCAGTTAAAGATTCCCAGCTTGGTCAGCTGTACCAGGTATTTCCCATGTGCTTTGATTTTCATTGAATTATTGCTCTATTTCTAGCGATGTGCCTTGATCGCTGATGCGATAAAATAAACTCTTCTATATATGCACACATGTTTACTCTAAGTGACCTCCCTGGTTTTGTCAAGGAAAGTAGGCAAAATTTGCCTTGACAGGGTGCCCTTCTCTTGCTATGCTTTACCTGGATAGGGAAAATATAGCAGTTCGTAATATCCCCTCTGCTTGAGCATAACCCTGGAAGTGCGTTCTTCGTAGAAGAGAGTAGTATACTTCTGATCCGAAAACCCTGAGCGTGCTTGCCGTGCCACCGCTTGCCCCCGAATGGGGGAAGCGCTAGGCACGCAAGTGACGTTGGGTTTCGGAATAAGATCTTAGGAGAAACGTATAGAAGAAGAGTAGCTAGACGATCAGGTAGTGGCTGTCGCCTTTGCTGCTTGTTCCACTGGAGAATAGAGTATGTGGTATAACAACAATTACAGGCGGCCTCCCCGTATGCGTAGGCGCTTCTTCTTTCCTTTTGTCATTCCTTTTATCTTTTTAGTATCGATGCACTCTTTTAATGTTTTCTTCTTAACGTTGCTGGTCATGGGAGCCGTGGCCCTCATCGCTACGTTCGTCACTCAAAACGCGAATGCAGGTCGTAACTCTTACCGTCCACCTATGCAGAATCAAGTGCCGCCAAATCCACAGGATTACCAGAATCCATATTATCAGCCCTATCAGGATCCGGACCAGGCGACCTCTTATTATCAACCATATCGCCAGGGGTATCAAGCGCAGCAACCACAGGCAGCCAGCGCAGATTCCGCTCAAGATGCAGCCGCAGACCAGTACCAGCGCCCTACTGCTGAGCAGTATGAGCAGCCGCTTGCTAACTATCCCGAGCCCATGCCACCTATGCAATAGTAAGCGTCAATGGCCTATGCATGTACTTCCTATCCGAAAACCCTGAGCGTTTATCCCCGAATGGGGGCGAAGCGCTAGTCACGCAAGTAACGTTGGGTTTCGGAATAAGATCGTAGTGAAAGACAAAAAGAACGACTCCTCTCTTTCAAATGAGGAGTCGTTCTTTTTGTGTGACTGGTTATAGGGAAATTAAGGGATCAGATTGGTATCTGCATCAAGGGCCAGGACGAAGCGCGCGATAAGCTCTGCGACGTCGTCAACATCTTTGAGTGAAACCATCTCTGAGCCGGTGTGCAGGTAACGGCAAGGGATGCTGAGCAGACCTGTCGCGATGGGACCGCGTGCGACCTGGATCGCATCGGTGTCTGTGCCGGTACCGGCGGCCGAGGCCTCAACCTGGTAGCTGATGCCTGCCTCTTCTGCGGCTTTGACAAGGCGCTCATAGACGGGAAGATTAATATGTGCGCCGATAGTCAGGATGGGGCCAGCATTCATCTTCAGATCGCCCATACGATTTTTTTGAGCGCCGGGGATATCTGAGGTTGGGGCCACATCGACCGCGATGGCGATCTGTGGGTTGACGCTATAGGCGCTGGTACGCGCGCCGCGCAGGCCAATCTCTTCCTGTACAGCCGAGACAAAGAATACGCCTGCCTTCAACTGCTCGCGTTTGGCATGGATACGGCGCATCGCCTCTACCACTGCGAAGACGCCGGATTTATCGTCGAGCGCCCGCGAGATGATGATGTCCTTATGCAGCGTCTCCAGTTCCGCGGCACGTGTGCCAACAGAGCCAACTTTCACGCGTTCAAGCGCCTCTTCCTTACTGGAAGCACCGATATCGATCCAGAGGTCCCAAAGCTTAGGAGCCTTCTCGCGCTCCTCAGCCGAGAGGCTGTGAACGGGTTTGCGACCAACAACACCAGAGACGATACCCTTGGGCGTGTGGATGTTGACGCGGTTCCCTGGTAGAGTAGAGGCGTCAAACCCGCCAATGGGGGCGAAATAGAGATAGCCTTGCTCATCGATGTGGCGGATGAGGAAGCCGAGTTCGTCGCAGTGGGCTTCTAGCATGACGCGTGGCTCAGCCGAGGCATTGAGGGCCGCGATCACATTGCCATGTACATCTGTATGTACTTCATCGGTATACTGCTGTATCTCCTCGCGTACGACTTGCTGAGCCGGGCGCTCAAAGCCAGAAGGGCTGGGGCTAGCGACCAGGCGACGGAGAAATGCAACACGTGACTCGTCCATAAAACCTCCAAACTTCTGATCCGAAAACCCTGAGCGCGCCTGCCGTGCCACCGCTTGCCCCCGAATGGGGGAAGCGCTAGACACGTAAGTGGCGCACGCCCCCGAATGGGGGTTGGGTTTCGGAATAAGATCAAAGTTGTGTATTGAAAAGAAATAATCTCCAATTAATTTCTAGATGGAGATGCTATTCGGATAGGAATTGTGTATGTTTGTGAGTGATAAACAAGAACGAGCGACCCTGAGTTGGCTTCTGTAGCTCTGAGGTACTCTTTTCTGCCAGAGCCAGGGAAGTCAAACCTCCAGGGTCGCTTAGAGATGTACAAAAATGTTTGTTCTGCCAGTAGTTAACGAACGAACTGTTTTAAAACTTCGTCCACACCTGGATGTGAGCGATTCAGGCGCAGGTCCTCGGCTCCAGTGGGATCGGTCTGTACCAAAAGAATATTTTGCTGAATACATGTATTGAGCAGTTCGCGTGCTGACTCGCGTGTTAAGCGGCCACGGAAACGATTCTTTGGGTTGACTGGATCACCAATGAAGTTAGAGACGCCAATAATTGTACGCCATGACCAGTTGCGGTCGATATAATCGAGGAACTGGATGAACAAAGGATCAAGCACATCCATAGTGGGGGCACCATAGGATGCCTGAGGATACTGGGCGTTTCCAGGATAGTTTACGGCGGGCATCGACCCTGTATTACCGCTTGAATATGGAGCACTGGGAATGGGTAATGAGCCAGTATTACCTGACACGCCATTGGATGTGAGTCCCCCTGGCACCAGGGGAACAAACTGGTTTGCGCTGCTTATTAGATCTCGGCTGACGGTTCCTGGAATACCGACAACAATAACATTTTTGTTCAAACGTAGCTTTAGGCGAGCACTGATACGCGTGAAATCTTTATCGCCTGTCATTAAAACAAAGGTTGAAATGGTAGGTCGATCAAAGACGGTCTCAATAATATCCATCAGCATGTTCAGATCGACGGTGCTCTGTACCACAGTACTTTGCACAATCGTGCTGTTTCCGGAGTTCACGGCGGGCATATGACCAGTGTTTCCGGTATGAATAGTGGAATATCCTAAGGGACCTGTGTTGCTTGGGGCCAGAGACGTCCCGGCTGGTTGAGGTGTCTGATCATATGGGCGTTGTTGATAGGATGAGGAGCGGAACGCCTCGCGATTCTGATAATCCGTTGAATAATCATCATCGGGGATGCGTTCTTCGTCGAAGTTCTCCTCCTCCATCTCATCTCTGGCTGGAGAAAGCGCATCGTCTGTCTCGTCTGGCCATCCCTGGTTTAGCCCTTGTTGTGGCTGAATGGCTGGAAGCGAACCTGAACTGGCTGACATTCCACTAGGCCATGGGCGCGGGAAAGAGCCTGTATTCTGTTCTGCAACATAGCTCTGCGCACCAAGGGGGCCGGTTGGAGTATTGGAGGCATAGTGGATTGTCCCCATGCGTATGCGGTCACGTTGTTTGGCTGGGCAATCAACACGATCAATCATTGCAGCCGTCAAGCTACCTTTGAAGGGCTCGGGTTGACGTGACCAATCCGCATAAGCGCGAGCAACCATTACTGTTCCATAGCGACGAGCCACCGCGATCAACTCTTGTGGATCGGGTTCTCGTCGTTGAATATTTAGCATACTGTAACGTATGTTCTCAAAGTCAATGAATAAAGCAATATCTTCGGGCACAACCTTCTCCTCTCGTTGGGAGAAACCGCGCAGGCCAAGATTTATGATTGTTCAGGTGCTCGGATAACCTTACAGTAACCCTAATACTATGAGCATATCATACTTTATTAGTAAAGTCGAGAGGCCTACGCTTTACTTAGCGTACCATCCTATGGTATATTTCTTAAGTTAAGAAAGGACTGTTTACAAAGAGTATAAAGTCATGGAGCTAACAAAAACCCACCTTGATGATGCCGTTTGCCCAGTGGCCCGTACCGCTGCGATTATTAGCGGTAAATGGACCTTGCTGATCATACGCGATCTGGCCTCTGGCCTGAAGCGTTTTCATCAACTGGAGCGATCCCTTTATGGCATTAGCCCCAAAACGCTTTCTGAACGGCTGCGCTCGTTAGAAGAGGAGGGGATCGTCATACGACAAACCTATGCCGAAGTTCCCCCTCGTGTGGAATACTCTCTAACTGAGAAAGGGCAGGATCTTGTTTCCGTTATTGATTGTATGCGTAGTTACGGAAAACGCTGGTTGTGCCAGGATAAACCTGCCTCTGAAAGAGGATAATACACTTTCCACCCGTTTCCCTGCTTAAAATGAGAGAGGAACCGAGAACACCCCGGTTCCTTGATGCAAATGCCATACCTAATGAGTAGCGTTATAGAACGGACCCTACCAATTCTCGATCATACTGCGCCAGGAAGCGATGGAGCACACCATCATCAGCTGGGGTGTTTGCCGCAGCTGGCTGTCCTGCTTGCGCTTTTAGTAGTTCATACAAACTCGCGATATCATAATGCATTTGTACTAGAAGCTGGCCGTCGCTATTAAATCCTTCTACAACAAGGCCATCCTCTTCTTCATGGATTGCGATGCTCTTCGCGCCGATCTGATCCAGAACCTGACCGACAGCATGCAAAATGTTCGCATAACTGATTGTGGCCGGCATTGAAACCTCCCTAAATAGTCGGAGACTGTTTCGTGAAAGTCTGTAGACTGCTTTGTCGAACCGCAAAGCACCGTTGCTTTTCGCTTGGTGATTTGACAGTATTCCTACTCGATACCACACTCCGGATATTTTATCATTACGTACATGGCACGTCAAGTTCACCGTTTTATGGGTTTATGTAAAAAGACAACGATAAATGCATTTATTTCTATCTTTATTGTCCTTCCCCTTGTAGCGCCTGTTGATGCTGGATAGTTTGCTGAAGGACCTGAGCATAAGTTAGGGCAGAGGATGGAGATCTGCCTCTAGATCCCTCGGAAGGGGCAATTTTTCCAGCTTGCAAAAAATTGCCGCGAAAAAGTGTTGACAAGTTTCCATGGATGTGGCATATTATGCAGGCACCGCGCGAAGCGAGGTGAAAACAAGATTGTACACTTAACAACTAAAGAATACATAGTTACTTCAATTTTGCTGAGCGAGCACGTTGGCATGCAAATGCCCAACCGTGACGTGAGTCATAGCAAGCTCGTGACAGTGAAGAGTGAAGACCGAGAATCCCATACAACAAGGGTAACTAACCAACAAGAAGAAGCAGACAAGGCAGAACAAGCGAAACAGAGTACGAGGTGGATGCCTTGGCGCTGAAGACCGATGAAGGACGCGGAGACCGGCGAAACATTCAGGGGGAGCTGCATCCAAGCGATGAGCCCTGAGATTCCGAATGGGGCAACCCCTCCAGAGTCATGTCTGGAGACCTACTGCTGAACACATAGGCAGTATGGAGGATCGTGGGTGAACTGAAACATCTCAGTAGCCTGCGTAAGAGAAATCAACCGAGATTCCCGTAGTAGTGGCGAGCGAACCGGGAAGAGCCCAAACCATCTATTCCTTGGAATAGGCGGGGTTGTAGGACTTCCATCAGCACACTTTTCCTTACTCGAAGGCATTGGAACGTGCCACCAGAGGGGGTGAGAGTCCCGTAGAGGACGAGGAGAAGGGTGTGGGGAGGATCCTGAGTACCACGAGACACGTGCAATCTTGTGGGAAGCTGGGGGGACCACCCTCCAAGGCTAAAGAACTTCAGCGACCGATAGCGAACAAGTACCGTGAGGGAAAGGTGAAAAGTACCCCGAGAGGGGGATGAAAGAGTCCCTGAAACCACGTACTCACAAGCAGTCAGAGGCCACTGTTCCATGAGGAACCAAGGGCTGATGGCGTGCCTTTTGTAGAATGATCCGGCGAGTGCATCGCACGTTGCAGGTTAACCAGCGCTAAAGCTGGGGAGCCAGAGGGCAACCGAGTCTCAAACAGGCGTGTATGTAGCGGCGATGCGACCCGAAACCGTGTGAGCTACCCATGAGCAGAGTGAAGCGGATGTAACAGTCCGTCGAGGCTCGAACCCACCAGTGTTGCAAAACTGGGGGATGACTTGTGGGTAGGGGTGAAATGCTAATCGAACACGGAGATAGCTGGTTCTCCCCGAAATGTATTGAGGTACAGCCGCGACCAAGAGCGTGGTGGAGGTAGAGCACTGGATAGGCTAGGGGCCCTGTGCGGGTTACCAACCCTACTCAAACTCCGAATGCCACTACGTGTTTATCGCGAGTGAGACGGCGGGGGCTAAGCTTCGTCGTCAAAAGGGAAACAGCCCAGACCATCGGCTAAGGTCTCCAAATCGATGCTCAGTGTCAAAGGGGGTCAATGCGCCCAAACAGCCAGGATGTTGGCTTAGAAGCAGCCATCATTTAAAGAGTGCGTAATAGCTCACTGGTCGAGTGCAATGGCACCGACAACGTATCGAGGCTTAAGCATCGTACCGAAGCCGTGGAATACAGGTCAAACTGTATTGGTAGGGGAGCGTTCTCGACGCCTGAGAAGCCAGACCGCAAGGACTGGTGGAGGTAAGAGAAGTGAGAATGCCGGAATGAGTAGCGCAATGTCTGCGAGAACCAGACACACCGAATGCCTGAGGGTTCCTGGGCAACGTCAATCGTCCCAGGGTGAGTCGGGCCCTAAGCCGAGGGCGTCATGCCGTAGGCGATGGAAAGCAGGTCAGAGAATCCTGCACCGGAACATTTCGTTATGAGCAATGGGGGGACGCGGTAGGGAAGGTGAGCCGATCGAATGGACAGGATCGGTGCCTCTGCTGAAGCGCGTGACCGAGGAAAATCCCGGACACAGATGCGTAACACTGAGGCCGAGCGCCCGCGAGGGTGCGGAAGTCATTGGTCCCCAGGCCGTCAAGAAAAGCCTCTCGCCAGAAATTGTTCCGCCCGTACCGCAAACCGACACTGGTAGGCAGGGGGAAATCTCCCCAGGTGATCG
Source organism: Ktedonobacter sp. SOSP1-85 (assembly GCF_016587415.1). Taxonomy (GTDB): domain Bacteria; phylum Chloroflexota; class Ktedonobacteria; order Ktedonobacterales; family Ktedonobacteraceae; genus Ktedonobacter. Next base: position 3,960,870 of record NZ_BNJI01000001.1, read on the forward strand.
AGCGACCCTCTGTTAAGGAACTCGGCAAATTAACCCCGTACCTTTGGAAGAAGGGGTGCCTGCGTAGCTGTGTGTGCTTGCACACATGGTGAGAAGGTTGCAAGAAATCGGCTCAAGCGACTGTTTACCAAAAACACAGGTCTCTGCGAACGCGAAAGCGGAAGTATAGGGGCTGACTCCTGCCCAGTGCCGGAAGGTTACGAGGAGTGGTGTGCGTAGCCACGAATCTAAGCCCCGGTGAACGGCGGCCGTAACTATAACGGTCCTAAGGTAGCGAAATTCCTTGTCGGGTAAGTTCCGACCCGCACGAAAGGAGTAACGACTTGAGCGCTGTCTCGACAGAGGACTCGGCGAAATTGAAGTACCCGTGAAGATACGGGTTACCCACGACAGGACAAAAAGACCCCGTGGAGCTTTACTACAGTTTGGCCTGGAAACGAAGTATGGTGTGCGTAGCATAGGTGGGAGCTTAAGAACTCATCCTTGTGGGGGTGAGGGAGGCAGCAGTGAAATACCACTCTCACCATGGTTTGTGTCTCACACGTCACCGTGATCCGGGACGTGAACAGGGCCAGATGGGTAGTTTGACTGGGGCGGTCGCCTCCCAAAGAGTAACGGAGGCGCCCAAAGGTTCCCTCAGGGTGGATGGACATCACCCTCTGTAGAGTGTAAAGGCACAAGGGAGCTTGACTGTAAGGCAGACAAGCCGAGCAGGGACGAAAGTCGGGCTTAGTGATCCCACATTCCCGTGTGGAAGGAGTGTGGCTCAACGGATAAAAGCTACCCCGGGGATAACAGGCTTATCTTGCCCAAGAGTTCACATCGACGGCAAGGTTTGGCACCTCGATGTCGGCTCGTCGCATCCTGGGGCTGGAGTAGGTCCCAAGGGTTGGGCTGTTCGCCCATGAAAGCGGCACGCGAGCTGGGTTCAGAACGTCGCGAGACAGTTCGGTCTCTATCCGTCGTGGGCGTCGGAAAAGTGAGGGGAGTCATCTTCAGTACGAGAGGACCGAGATGGCTTGACCGCTAGTGCGCCAGTTGGGGGCCTCCTCCAGAGCTGGGTAGCTACGTCAAGAAGGGATAAGCGCTGAAAGCATCTAAGCGCGAAGCCGACCCGAAGATAACTTTTCCCACTCTCTTGGAAGAGTCAAGATCCCAGGAAGAAGACCTGGTGGATAGGCTGCGCGTGGACGCCTGGTAACAGGTGGAGCGGAGCAGTACTAATGATCGTACGGCTTGTTTCCCATTCTGTTTCTTCGCAAAATGTGGTGAGTCCTTGTGGTGTGAGTGAGAGCGGTCTAGGATCGGATCTGAGCACGAGTGAGAGGACGAGCAGCACGGGGAGCAGGAGCAGGCCAGCGTGGCTCAGCAAAATTGAGGTAACTATGAATTCTTTAGTGTGATGTGTACAGACAAATAGCCGTCGTTATGCGATAAAACGCGTGACCACGGTCTTTTTGTTTTTGGTTAGTTATTCATTTCTCTTCACCAAACATGGCAAGCGCGCAGTGAATCTCTTGCTGAACTTCGGTATCCTCTTCACTCATTAAGGCTGCCTGTAGCGCCTGGTATGCCTCCTGTCCCTGGAGTCTGCCCAGGGCCCATGCCGCGTGCCCACGGACCAGCGCCTCCTGGTCGTGCAATGCGCCGATAAGGGCGGGCACAGCTCCTTGGTTGCCACTATTGCCCAGGGCGACACAGACATTGCGCAGCAACCCCCGACGCTTGGTACGTTTGATGGGACTACGCCGGAAGCGCTCACGGAACTCCTCTTCACTTAGGGCTAGAAGTGGTATAAGCTCCGGTTCACTGCCCACGGCTGGTCGTTTCAGAAATTCCTGGTGAGGCTGGAAGGTTGCCTGGCGCTCTGTGCTGCGGCGATTGACGGCCTCCAGGGCCACAAATTGAGGTTGCCCTTGCTGATCGCGTAGACCCAGGCGACGCTCCGCGACCTTGTTGACGGGACAGACCTCCTGACAGATGTCGCAGCCGAAGATATAATTTCCTATCAATGGGCGGAGTTCAAGAGGAATGCTACCGCGCAACTCGATGGTCAAGAAAGAGATACAGAGCCGATTATCAAGCTCATAGGGGTTGGTGAGCGCGCCTGTCGGGCAGGCATGCAGGCATATTTCACAGTGTCCACAATTGGCTTTGAGTGGTTCATCGGGCTCGAGAGGAACATTCGTTACGATCTCGGCCAGAAAGAGCCATGATCCCCAGCCATGCGTCAGAATATTGGTGTTTTTTCCATACCAGCCCAGTCCCGCGCGTTGGGCCACAGCGCGATCTACCATGCGACCCGTGTCGACGAAGAGCCGAGCTTCGGCCTCGCTTCCCAACTCGCTGCGCGTATACTCCCTCAGCCACTCGGCAAACCGCTGTAGCTTTGGCTTAATGATGTCGTGATAGTCATCGCCCCAGGCGTAGCGCGCGATACGCCCACGTGGTCCCTCTCCCTCTTCGTTTCCTGGCTGCTCTGTCAGGTAGGTCATACCCAGGGAGATAATCGATTGGGCCTCGGGAAGAAGTGCATTCGGGTGGCACGAGACATCTGCGCGCTCGCTGGTATACCAGGGCAATCCATCCATCAAGCCCCGGCTGATGCGCTCTCTAATAATCCCTTTGGCCTCGGTAAAGGCTTCTGCCGTGGTGATGCGGACGGTGTCAAAGCCCAGCTCGTAGGCGTATTCTTTTACAACTTGTGTGTCTAACATGCTACCATCGCTCTAGTTTGTAATCTCACGTTGTCGATTAAACCACCAGGAGATGCCCAGGAAAAGTACCAGGTAGGTGGCGATAACGAGGAGGGCATGGAGATTGCTCAATTGGGCGGTCTGCAAGCTAAACACGTATGCCGCCTGATTTTGTATCAAGGCCTCCAGGTTATTGCTGATAAAGAGATCGGGAAGCTGGCGGAGAATGTCGCCAATAATATTCTGGAAAAGGGGGGCGCTTAACAGAAGTGTTCCTTTTAGAATGTTCTCCAGCACCCACCAGACAAGGGCTCCTGAGACTCCAGCTGCCGAGTTGCGCCCTATAGTTGCCAGGGTCAGGGCGAGTATACCATACCAGAAAAGATTGAGGATCTGAGCCAGGAGATAGAGCAGGAAGTGCCAGGCCCAGGTCGCATCCACAAAGTCCAGGTTTGTGGCGTTTCCAATGACAAGATTCAGGGCGGTACTACTGATCAGGCCCGTCAGAAAGAGCAAGAGAAAACCTAGTATGCTTGAGAAAAGGATCGCTCCTACCTTGGCGCACAAAAATTGGGCGCGTGTCGGACCACGCGTATAAATCAGGCGTACCGTGCCCACGTTATACTCACCACCCACAATTGTACCAGCGAGTATGACGATGAGGATAAGCCCACCAAATTGTATAAGTTGCGTGATGGTGTTTATCGCATCAGGCAGGCCCAGCACACCGTTATATTGTTGCAATTGTGCTTGCTTCTGAGCCTCGGCGCGTGCCAGATCCTGCGCGTTTGCCGGGCGGTCGAGGCAATATGGTGGCTTAAGTTGCCCGTGAGTTGTGCAGTGAGGGGGAAGCCAGTTGCGCGTTGGGGTGCCAGCCAGAAAGAGTGCAGGTAAGGCGATACCCACGAAAGAGAGTACCATCAAAAGCATGCCTACAATGAGGAGCACTTTAGACATTCCACGCCGGCGGAGCTTGTAGAGTTCTACGCCGGTCAGACGTATAATCACACTCAGGTAGTCCTGACGTCCCATGACAACAGTGTCACGCCGTGGTAGGGTCTGCGAGGAAGTCGCAATGCTGGCTTGATGTTCATGCTGGGCCTGGCTATCCATGTTTTTCCTCCCCTTCCAGGACCTGGTCACCTTCGTGTATGGTGACATTTGCGTGCGCAAGATGCTCGGCCAGTGCCTCCATGCCAGTATGGCTGCCTGCTCCACCTGTGGTAACTTCAAGGAAGACATCCTCCAGGTTCCCCTCGCGCGGGCGGATCTCCGCGGCAAAGATGTCATTGTGCGCAAGCAGGGCATTGACCTCGGATGAGTGGGTGATGGGCGCCTCGATCAAGAGTACTGGCTGCATGTCCCGCTTGTTCTCCAGCTTTACTCCATGCAGCCAGGTGGATGCGTGTTCCTGGTGCTGCTGTATGATAGCGAGGGCGCGCTCGCTTTCTTGTGGCGTATTTAGTCGAACTTCAATCATCTCGCTTGTCTGGAGTAGAGTGGCGACTTCACCCTGCTTGAGTAAGTTCCCTTTTTGCATGATCGCGACGCGGTTACAGACCTGTTGGACCTCGTGGAGCAGATGGCTGGAGAGGAAAATGGTCTTACCTAACTCTGAGAGGCGCTTGATTAACTTGCGAATCTCAATCATACCGGCTGGATCCAGGCCATTGGTTGGTTCGTCGAGTAGGACTAGCTCTGGATCGGTCAGGAGCGCGGCGGCGATGCCCAGGCGCTGTTTCATGCCAAGCGAATACTGGCGGAAGTTTAACTTCTGGTAGGAGCGCAACTCAACTATTTCAAGCACCTCTGCCAGGCGGCGATCATTGGATTTCCCGGACATCATGCCCGAGGTTGCCGCTACAACGCGCAAGTTATCGAGTCCAGAGAGATAAGGGTAGAATACTGGCGTCTCTACAATCGCCCCTACACGTTGCAGAATATGGGGCAGTTGGTGCGCGTTATCCATCCCAAAAATGATCGCGCTGCCGGCTGTTGGACGAATCAGGCCCAACAGCATACGAATGGTCGTGGTCTTTCCTGAGCCATTGGGACCCAGGAAGCCAAATACATCTCCGCGCATGACTTGTAGGTGTAGATCATTGACCGCCACCAGATTTCCAAACGCCTTGGTGAGTCGATTGGTGCTAATCACAATATTTTTGTCATAAGAAGGAGAAATATACTTCACCGGTTGCTCCCTCTGGAGAAAAAGCTTCTTTTCATATCCCACTTTCTTGCTCGAAGATGAATATGCTCCATTGCCTCAACTTGAAACGAGTTTACACAGGTTTCAGGCGTCATCCCTCGCCGCTGACAGTATGCATGCTTTTGTGGCTGGTGGCAAGTCCTTTGGTTTTATCTCGTACACTAGAAATGTTGAAGAATTTCCATGTATAAGGCCTCTCATGCTGCTTCCAGCAAACCATGCAAGGAGTCTAACATGCAAGATCAAGATCCTAGGAGCCATCTTCCTGATAAGTCAACGGTGCCGTTGTCCGGACACGCACATCCTCCAATACATGAGGATGAGGTGCAGGGGCCACCCACTGTTGAGAAACAGGAGCCAATCATATCAAGCTCATCAACCTCCCCGCCTGAAGGCGATGTTGTCCTGGCAGATACCATGGCAGACAAGATTTATGAGACGCCTGCCTATGAAACGCTCCACGCGTACGATGAGCTTCCCCGTTCTTCAGAATCGGCCACCCCCCCATCCTCACAGGAGTATAGCTATCCACCACCTCTGATTGATGAACTACATCCATCATTTGAACACGAGTATGCCAGCTATCATTATCCACCACCTCTGGCGGAGCCTTCGCCACCCCAGAGCTTTTGGGCACACAAGCCTGCGCGCTTCTGGTTGGTAGTGGGAACGCTAGTACTCCTCCTGGTTGCGCTACCCATCGTTCTATTGCAGGGGATCTCGTACTTAAATCGCCCTACAGCGATGAAGACGCTTGACACCTTTTGTGACAGTCTCGTGCATGAGCAATATCCCCAGGCATATGAGCAGTTTGGACCCGGTTTACAATCGAGATTGCCGCGCACGCGCTTTATTGTATTGCTGGCGCAGGATCGGGTGGTAAAGTGTACGCATGGAGTCGCCGATGAAAATAACTCACCGATTCGCGTAAATTTGAATCTTGTTCATGACTCCCAGGGGATTAATCGCGACGTGGTGACTGTAAAACGGGAGGCGGATAATGAGTGGAAAATTGAAGATGTTCGGCAAGCACATAGTAGGTGATGAGGAAAGGCGCGCTGAGAAACTGCTCAGCGCGCCTCTTGTTTATTTCGCAACACAGCATGCTTACTTCTTATCCGAAAACCCTGAGCGCGCTTGTCCCCGAATGGGGGAAGCGCTAGGCGCGTGAGTGGCGCGCGCCCCCGAATGGGGGTTGGGTTTCGGAATAAGATCTTAGAGCATGGGAATTTTGACACCCTTTTCCTGGGCGCAGTCGATGGCCTCATCGTAGCCCGCGTCCACGTGGCGAATAACGCCCATGCCAGGATCATTAGTCAGGACGCGACTCAGGCGCTGCGCGGCCTCTGGTGTTCCATCGGCGACGATGACCTGTCCTGCATGCATCGAGTAGCCAATGCCGACCCCACCCCCATGATGCAATGAGACCCAGGTCGCGCCAGAGGCCGTATTGACCAGGGCGTTGAGCAGGGGCCAGTCAGCGATGGCATCGCTACCATCCTTCATAGACTCGGTCTCACGATAGGGTGACGCCACCGAACCGCTATCCAGGTGGTCGCGCCCGATAACGATAGGAGCCTTCACAATACCTTTGGCAACCAGGTCATTGAAGAGTAATCCGGCTTTGTCGCGTTCACCATAACCAAGCCAGCAGATGCGCGCGGGCAGACCCTGGAATTGGATTTTCTGCTGAGCCAGGGTGATCCAGCGTTTCAGAGACTCGTTTTCTGGGAAGAGGTTGAGCAGGGCCTCATCGGTGCGATAGATATCCTCTGGATCGCCTGAGAGGGCTACCCAGCGGAAGGGCCCCTTGCCCTCGCAGAAGAGGGGGCGGATGTAGGCTGGAACGAAGCCTGGGAAGTCGAGGGCGTGCTGTTCCCCTGCCGCCAGGGCCTGTCCACGCAGGTTATTGCCATAATCGAAGACGACCGCGCCCTGGCGCTGCATCTCCAGCATGGCTTGAACATGCAGAACCATAGAGTCCATTGAGCGCTTGATATACTCCTGGGGATCGCGTGCGCGTAGTTCGGCGGCCTCCTCCATACTAAGCCCGGCTGGAATATAGCCATTGAGAGCATCATGGGCCGAGGTCTGGTCGGTGACCATATCGGGAATGATGCCACGGCGTACCAGTTCGGGATAGATCTCGGCCGCGTTGCCTAGCAAGCCAATTGAGAGGGGCTGACCCTGGCTACAGGCCTCACGCACCTGGTCAAGGGCCTCATCAAGCGTGCTAGCGATCTCGTCGCAATAGCGAGTGTCCAGGCGACGCTGGATGCGGGTGACATCAGGCTCTACCGCGAGGCAGACGCCCTCGTTCATTGTGACGGCCAGAGGCTGGGCACCTCCCATACCACCCAGGCCAGCAGTGAGGATAAATTTGCCTTTGAGGGTCCCGCCAAAGTGCTGGCGTGCCGCCTCGGCAAAGGTTTCATAGGTACCCTGGACAATGCCCTGTGAGCCAATATAGATCCAGGAGCCGGCTGTCATCTGCCCATACATGGTCAGCCCCAGCGCCTCCAGGCGGCGAAACTCATCCCAGTTGCCCCAGTGCGGCACGAGATTTGAGTTGGCGATCAGGACGCGGGGAGCGTCTGCATGTGTGCGAAATATACCAACGGGCTTGCCTGATTGTACGAGGAGCGTCTCGTCATTCTCCAGTTCGCGCAGCGCGCGAACAATCGCGTCAAAGGCTGCCCAGGAGCGTGCGGCGCGCCCCGAGCCTCCATAGACGACCAGGTCATCTGGGCGCTCGGCAACCTCGGGATCCAGGTTATTCATTAACATGCGCATTGCGGCCTCTTGCTGCCAACCTTTGCACGAGAGGTTCGTTCCTCGTGGTGCGCGCACTGGTCGGGGACCCGCGAGACCTGGCTTCTTTGCCGGGTTTGTATCTGGCATGTGTATCGTTCCTTTCCTTAATTCGGGGTAATGAATCTGTACTGAGTATATACCAAATAGAGAGTAGCGAGGTCAAATGCAAGCAGGCACCTGGCGATGTGACTATGGGGCATGGCGCGTCTTGGCACTGCTCGCTTCTGCTTGTTCGCAATTGTTACCTTATGCTATAATCTTACGAAGAAAAGTATCCTTTCTGTGCGCTTATTACGTACATGAAGTTGCAATCATAGAAGGCTGTGGGCGCCTGCCCGGTGCCAGTGCATATTTACACGTCTTATCTACGATTCAAAAATCTTATTCCGAAACCCATCCCCATTCGGGGACAAGCCTTCACTGGCGTGTCTAGCGCTTCCCCCATTCGGGGACAAGCGCGCTCAGGGTTTTCGGAGAAGAAGTAAGTTTAGCGTTTATATGAAGGGCCGCCCGTCGTGGCGTAAGCCGATACTGTCTCCCCTGCTCCCTGCGCCAGTCACCATATGTGTGGATTGGGCTGGTATGTGGGATGCTCAGGAAAGGACCTTAAAATGCTTGATCCCGATAGCGAATTGTCACCTCGATACCAATCGGTAACCACAACTCCGGACTGGTATCAAACCAATATCCCTTGTCAGGTGGGCTGTCCGGCACACACCGACGTGGCTACCTACATCGGTCTCATTTCCCAAGCCCGTTTCGACGAGGCGTATCTGCTCAACCGCAAAGCTAACATTGTGCCAGGCGTGCTGGGTCGTACCTGTGCGCGCCCGTGTGAGCCTGTCTGTCGCCGTAATAAGGTTGATGGCAAGCCGATCTCCATCTGCTGGCTGAAGCGCGCCTCTGCCGACCATCGCGAGTATCGCCACCATGCTGAGCGTCCTCCGGTTACGAAGGATAAAAAGGTTGCGGTTATTGGTGGTGGCTCGGCTGGCCTGGCCTGCGCACGCGATCTGCGTGAGCTGGGGTATCCTGTGACTATGTATGAGCAGTACCCTGTCGCTGGTGGCGTGATGATCAACGGTATTCCCGTCTGGCGTCTGCCGCGCGATGTCACGCGCGAAGAGTGCGATGAATACATGGCCGATCTAGGTGTGGAGGTCAAATACAATACACGTGTCGGTCGCGACGTGCAGCTTACAGATCTCCTCAAGGAGTATGACGCCGTCTACATTGGCGCGGGCTGCTACATTCCAAATCCGATGACTGGCCCCGATAATAAGGTGGTCAAAGGCGCCGATCTCTATGGCGTCGAGGATGGTATCCGCCTCCTTGATAAAACCAATTTCGGTGAGCCTGCCTTCATTGGGAAACGCGTAGCGATCATCGGCGCGGGCTTTACCGCGATGGACTGCTGTCGTACCGCGATCCGCTTTGGTGCGGAGAAGGTGTACGTCATGTATCGCCGCTCTGAAGAGGAGCAGCCTGCCGACGAGTACGAAGTCGACGAGGCCAAGTTCGAGGGCGTAGAGTTCCAGTACCTCGTCTCACAGACCGAGGTGCTCTCGAAGGATGGCGTGCATGCGAGCGGTGTACGCTTCGTGCGCAATAAACTGGGTGATCCCGATGCCAGCGGTCGCCGCCGTCCGATTCCTGTCCCTGGCACCGAGTTTGAGATCGAGGTCGATAGTGTTATCCCTTGCTTTGGTCAGTATAGCGATACGACCTGGCTGCAGGCCGAGGAGCTTGGCCTGGAGGTCAATAAGTGGGGGGTGCCGCTGATCGACGTTGAAACCTGGATGACGAGCCACCCTGGCCTCTTTGCCGGCGGTGACTATACTCAGGGCGCGCGTAACCTGATCTCGGCCGTGGGTGATGGTCGCGATGCCGCTGGTGCGATTAATCGCTACCTGGGCGGCCAGGATTTTCCGGCGGAGCCCGCGGAAGAGATTGAGCTTCCTGACTATCGCCGTGGTATGGTCGACAACTATGAGTCGATTCCTCACCAGTTGATTCCATCCCTGCCGCTGTCCGAGCGCTATAGCCATACACGCGAGACCGAGACTGGCTACTCTCCACAGGAAGCCGTCGTACAGGCGCGCCGCTGCCTCCAGTGCCAGTTGAATATTATGATCGACCCCTCGATCTGTATTCTCTGTTCTGGCTGTGTCGACATTTGTCCTTATGACTGCATCAGCATGGAGGGCCTCTCACGCGTAGTGAAGGGCGATCCTATGCACCAGGGCACAAACACCTGGGAGGGTGGCGCGGACATGATCATCGACGAGGAGAAGTGCATCCGTTGTGGTCTCTGCGTCGTGCGCTGTCCGACAGATGCCATCAGCATGGTCCAGTTCGAGGTATCCAGCCCCAACAGCCGCTGGAGCGTCTCGAAGATTCCTATGCTTAACGTATAGTAATACGAAGTAAAAGAGCGGGTGACTGGTTCTGCATGTAGAACCAGTCACCCGCTCTTTTTGTCAGTTACCAACCAAAGCTATCGAACCAGCGCCCCGCGCGGTAATTCTCTAATGCCTGGCGCACGTAGGGAATGACGTTTTCTGGCAAGCTAGTAAGCGGATACCAGGCTAATTCATCGCATTTATGTAGTTCGTTGTTACGTAGCTCTCCGCGCCAGCGCTGTGCCGCCAGGAAGAAGTCAATACGCTCGTCTTCGGCTCGGCGATGCATGATGCCGACGACCTGTAAATCCGCAGGACTGATCTCAATGTTCGCCTCTTCATATGCCTCGCGGATCATGGCCTGCTTGACCTCTTCTCCGCCATCGAGGTGGCCTGCGATAACACTATAGTTGCCATCCTCGTAGCCCGTGTTATAACGCCTTAAAAGGAGTATAGATTGCTCCTGAACGAGAAAGAGATGAACGGCCACGGGCAACGTCGCGTGAACTGTAGACATAAGCTTTCTTCCTATTTACAATGATAAAAATATATTGCTTTTATTATTTCTATTGATGAGAGGTAAAGATGGAAAAACACCTCGTACAACTGAGCAAGACAATGGCGTATGTCCTGCGCCATGATCCACAGAGCCACGGGCTAACTCTTGACGCGGAGGGATGGGTCTCGCTTAAAGATCTGCTGTCCGCTCTGCGACAACAACGAAGCTACTGGGCCACGCTGAAGGAGGCCGATCTGCTGGCAGTACTGGAGCAATCTGAGAAGCAGCGCTTTGAGGTGCGCAATGGCAAGATTCGCGCCTACTATGGTCATTCCGTACCTACAAAAGTCGAGAAGCAGCCAGCAACACCTCCAGAGATCCTCTATCATGGCACCACGCCCCAGGCAGCCAATTTGATCAAAGGCCAGGGGCTGAGTCCTATGAAGCGCCAGTATGTACACCTCTCTGCCGATGAAGAGACGGCACTGATCGTCGCGCGCAGGCGCACAAACCATCCAATCATTCTCAAGGTCCATGCGCGCAAGGCCGAGGCGAATGGCGTCCGTTTCTATCTGGGTAACGATATGGTCTGGCTTGCTGAGCCGATACCCCCCGATTACATCCAGTTTGGTTAACACCTCGCACCTGTGGTGCTCGCCTTGATAGATAGTGTGCTGTATGTGGAGAGCCGCAGACTCTCCACATACAGCACACTATCTATCAAAAAAACTGCGTTTACTACTTATCCGAAATCCTGAGCGCGGAGCGCTAGTCACGATAGTGACGTTGGATTTCGGAATAAGATCTTAGTGCGCCTTGTGGTCTGCTACTTTTTGGCGCAGAAACTCGAGGACGACGCGGTCGATACGGGCGTCTTCAAACCAGCGTTCTTCCAGGTTCTCGCGGCCGCTAAAGGCGCGGAAGGCTTCGCATGTAGGTTCATCATAGCGGCTGGTGATAGGGCTCTGATAATCGCCTGTGATGGTGAGGAGCTTTTGCAACTCCTGAGCCAGGGAGGCATCGATAGTCAAGATGTCGGCGGGATCAGGGCGGAAGAGATAGAGTTTGTGAAGTTCAAGAATGCGTTTGAGTTCATCGATAGGGGTTGGATGGTCATCGACGCGCAGGTCAATGAAGCGGTCGGTATAACCACCATAGCCCGCGCCCTCTTTTACCACAAGTAGGGCCGCTGATTGCTGTCCGCGACCATCGCCACCGGCGGCCTGGCCCGCAGCCAGGGCTGCCAGCAGACGGTCACAGAGAAGTCCGCCCGTCTCCTCAAAGGTTCGTGCCATGGCCTCGACGGTGTCTCCACTGACCAGGATATTCCCCTGACAGGCATAATGCTTGCCTGTGAGCCCACCCGCCCAGTGAAAGCAGCGTTCGCCTGTAAAGCTTACTGGCTGGCCTGTCATGCCAATGATGCCAACCTGGCGATCTGCTCGCCCTTCGTCGCCTGCCAGGAGTTGCTCCAGGGTTTCCTGGGCGGAGCGTCCCGCCGCCAGGTGTTTGAGTCCCTGGATTCCATAACTGGTGTTGGCTAAGGCCTGGGTGGCGATGGCGCCAACGCTGGCTTTGGCCCAGGGGACGACCGCCCCTACCGAGAGGAATTTGGATTGTACGGCTATGCCGAGCTCACCGCGCTCTGGATCTCTTGCGACTATCGAGTAGGTCATGTGCTGCCTCCATCAGAAACGTGGATTAGTGCGATCATTATAGCATGCCCATCCTGTTCTGCCTATATGCTCGCTTGCTTTAGGATAAGATCGCTGTATGTGCTGTCTGCTGGCATTCACCCGTAGGCAACACCTGCCGCTATCCTTATTTGGGAGATTCGAATTTCGGTTTAGCCTGATAGTCATGTGTGTGTTTGGATAGCTATGCCTTACAGATTGTTTATTTATGCCTGCTTAACTGCCAATCTCATCAGAAAACATCTTGACAATTATCGCTCTTTTGCGCAAAATTGTAAAAAGCCCCAAAACTATGAGAGAAGCTTCTCCCAGGAAGCGTATATCTTATTACAGTGAAAGGGCTTGTACCATTGATCAGTGTATTTCACTCCTTGTATGTTGTTAGCAGGCTTGTTTTTGTTTACCTGCAAGGAGCGAGAATATACAGGTCTGCAAGGAGCAAAGATGGTGCGACATGATTGGTCTGATGATGACCTGGCCCGACGGTTGCATGAGCGTGATCCAGAAGCGCTGGAAACTCTCATCACCCGCTACTCTCGTGAAGTATTTTATTTTATCCGTGTCGTCCTCGATGGCATTGGGGTAGCTCAAGACGCTGAGGAGTGCGTCAACGACCTTTTCGTAGCTGTCTGGCAGGAAATCGATACCTTTGACGCCAGTCGAGGGACATTGCGCACCTGGTTGACCATGCGGGCGAAGTATATTGCTTTGGATCGCAGGCGCCAGCTGTGTCGTAGGCAAACGCATACCCTGCAATCCGCTGATGAAACACGTCAGTGGAATTCCTCAGATGGTAGTGGAAGTCGTAAATTTTCTGGTTGGGGCGAGACAGATGCGCGTGTAGCGCTTCCTCCTCATCCAGAGACCAGTATGGAGAACCTGTTAGAGCAAAGTGAGAGACGCGAGGAACTGCGTCTCGCCCTGGCGACGCTGCCTGAGCTCGATCGTTACCTTATTTACCAACGCTATTTTAAGTTTGCTAGCACCGAAGAGCTGGCGAAGAAGACTGGGCTGACCCGTCACGCTGTAGATACCCGTTTGTGGCGGGCGCGAAAGAGCTTACGAGAAACGCTCAAGGAGCACGCCCATGAGTATGAGCGAATTTGATCGACGCTTGCAGGAGCCAGATAAAGATCCCTCTGCACTCTATCTGGAGAAAGAGGGACGGCTACCGGATGACTTTTCGAAAGAAGATCTAGACTTTGCCCATGAGTTACAGGGGCTCTTCTCACCTGCGGATGAGGAGCTGCCTCCCTACTTTGTGCAAACGCTGCTAGACGCGGAGAATAGTCGTTTCCAGCCCGCTACTCAAGGACTAGAGCAGCGGACATACGCTCGTGTGTTTCGTCGCCTACGCCTGCATCGCCACCTTTTTCGCTTCTCGCTTTGGCAGTGGGTATCTCAAATGGCTCCGGTACAGCGTCCTCTGGCTGTTGTGGCTTCTTCTTGCTTTTTATTTATGCTGGCTACAATGATGGCCACAGGCAACGCCTTTGCCTCGGGAGTCATCTATCTCGTTGCGGGACCGCATGCAGGCGTGGTACAGACACGCTTGCTTCCCAAAGAGTTGGATGCAGCAAAGACCTCTCCCCAGCCGTTGCGGGCAAATATTGAGAATGAACCAAAGCAGATTAGCTTTCTGGAAACCGTTTCACGCCTGCAATTCCCCCTCTACTGGCCGAGTTATCTGCCTGAGAACTATACGATGGAGGAGGCCTACCTGATCCAGAACCAGGGTGTGTTCTGGACGGATGGCCCCGTCCTGCAATTAGTGAGCCATTATTCAGCACCTGGTTTGAAACCGCATGGTTCGGGAAAAATTACCATCTGGGAATTGAAGCCACGAGTCAAGGTTATTCAAAACGTTTCGCTTGGTTCGGCGCATGAGCTACGGATTGGTCCCGATGGTCAGGCGGCTATCACTGTTGATGGCAACTGGGTGTATAATTTGGATAATAGTACCCATGAGTGGGTTCATGATGGTCAGATTGAGTTGATCTATGAACGCAATGGCGTGATCTTTTGGATTCAGGGCGATCAACACGATGGAGTCACGCAAGATGTACTTAGCCAGATTGCTACACAGTTAAACCAGTTTAATGTACAGCGCGTCTTCCAGACCATGGGGCATGTGAATAGTTTCCAGCAAAGTACAGAATACCCTGCCTGGATGGTGCGAACGCTGCTCGTGGATAAAGATAATCCCGATGGTCCTTCGCTCCTGGTGCTCCCGCCTGATGGGTCTACACCAACGAAAGATCAACGTGGTGTCGATAACTCCCCCTGATATGCTATAAATTTTTGATCTGTTGAAGAGTGAAGGTGGGGAGTGCAGAGGGGTGTCAGTTCCTCTGCATCCAACTGAAAAGTGAACGCGGGGAGTGCAGAGGGGCGTCAGCCCTTCTGCGTCCAACTGAAGAGTGAGCGCGGGGAGTGCAGAGGGGCGTCAGTTCCTCTGCGTCCAACTGAAGAGTGAAGGTGGGGAGTGCAGAGGGGCGTCAACCCCTCTGCATCCAACTGAAAAGTGAAGGTGGGGAGTGCAGAGGGGCGTCAGCCCCTCTGCATCCAACTGAAAAGTGAAGGTGGGGAGTGCAGAGGGGCGTCAGCCCCTCTGCGTCTCATTCCCCTGCCGCCGTAGGCGGCAGACATAAGAAAAAAAAGAGTGTATGTGAAAAAAAGAGGCGCCGCGCTGGAGAGAACCAGGAGGCGCCTCTTTCTCTTTTTACTACTTGCTTGTTTGCCACTGATATTCTCAGGATGTTTGAATACAGCTGCTCCTCCGGCAACGATAAACTCTCCATTGCTGGGGACGTATAACATGACGCCCTATCCTGGTAGGCAGGTTTCCGGGCAGCTGACGCTTGGCGACCTGGCACTGCCTTCCGCTCCCAATCCACTCTTTGCCAGCACTTCAGCCGACCTGGCGCTCGATAGCGCGCTCTGGGGCCAGCCTGTGGTTTTTGATAACCACTTCCAGGCTCACGCCGATGAACTGACCGAGGTGCCCCTGCCTGAGAATGGTGGGGTGAGCGATGATGGCAAGACGATTACTATGCACCTGCGCCCCGATCTCCGCTGGTCGGATAATCAGCCTATACAGGCCGCGGATTTTCGCTTCTGGTGGCGCTTAAACCAGGACCCTCAGACGGGGGCGATCCTTCGATCAGGCTATGATCAGATCGACTCCATTGAAACGCCTGATGCTTTGACTGTGGTGCTACATATGAAGCGCCCCTTTGGCCCCTATCTCTTTTATCTCCCGCTTGCCGCGCCTGAACATGCCTGGGGGCACCTGCGCCCAATTGATTTGCAGAACATCGTCTCCATTTATCAAGCCCCGCAGGTGACAAGTGGCCCTTATCAAGTCGAGCGCTTCGAGCCAGGAAAACGCTATGTGCTGACGCCTAATCATGCCTATCACTCAACGCTTTTTCATGGTCCCTACCTGGCTGGTATCACTTACCAGGTGTATCCCTCCGTGCAGACTCTGTCTCAGGCCGTCCGCCAGGGCACAGCCACAATCGCGCAAGGCTATCAAGAGCCAGATCTTCCACTTCTGCGCAGCTTGCCGGGACGGATGCAGCAGGTGAGTGTTCCAACCGCCTCATATGCCCACCTGGATCTGAATCTCGACCATCCACTCCTGCAAGACCTGCGTGTGCGCCAGGCACTACAAGCGGCAATCGATGTCTGCGGATTGCTACACGACGTCCTGAAGGATTCTGGTTGTCAGCGACGCGTCAACCAGGTTGAGCCATCCCCCTCATTGTACTATGATGCGGTGCTTCCGTCTGCGAGATATAATCCCGCGCTGGCGCGCCGTTTGCTGGCCCAGGCAGGTTGGAAAACCAACCGCACAGGTATCTTAGAGAAAAACTCACAGCCATTTATATTACGCCTGGTGACAACATCGCAGGATCCAGTGCGCCTGGCTGTGGCACAAGCACTTGAGCGCGATCTGCGTGCAATTGGCATTCAATTGACGATCACAACCTATGATCTGAGCAGTTTCTTTGGACTTTCTACCAGGGGAGGCGTGCTGGCGACGGGCAAATTTGACCTGGCGCTGTTCACCTATTTTAATGGCCCCGAGCCTGACGAGGCCTACAGCGTCTTTCACTCCTCCCAAGTGCCAGGTGAGCAGCAACCAGGCGGGAGTAACTATGGACGCGTGCGCGATGCCCAGCTTGACCAGGCTTTGGAGCAAGGCCGCTCACTGGTCGCATTCTCCGCGCGCCATGAGGCTTACCAGCGTTTTCTCGCGCGCCTGAATGCCCAGGTCTATATGCTGCCGCTTTACTGCGAGCTGAATCTGCTGACGGTTGATGCCCACCTGCATAATATCTTTCCGAATGCCAATCCCTCCTTGAATACCTGGAATATCGCTGACTGGTGGTTGAGTTCCTAGTGAGGAGGATTTAAATGGTGATTTTTGTGTCAGAGCGAAAATTGGTAGATAAAAGCGTTTCATTTTGTCTTCTTATGCGATGTATATAGTAGAGATAGGGAACACAGCAGGAACAAAATCGGCCTTAGCTGTGTTCCCTATAGGGTATGGAGCTCCGCGAAGAAATGCTTCGCATAGCAATGCACAGTAATGGTATATCATAATCTCCACTGGCCCATTCTGGAACATTAAGCACTGCAACTTTTTTGCGCTCTCATCCGTATTGTAGATGGCTGAGAGAAAGCAAACGGTGTTGATGGAAATGGTTGTTTTGTGTATCAGGTTGAGATTATGGGTTGTCAGAGCGTTCCTCTAGACAATGCTGTGTTTCATCTGGTATGCTATCTATGGGCTGGAAGAGTCCCACAGGGAGTAATCCCTGTCAAAGCCTGATAGCTCGCTGAGCGAGCATGCAAGAAGCAAAAAGCTTTTCGCTATAGGGTGCTTTACCAGTTGGAGGATTCGTCTGATGCGTGTAAAAAACCACGTTGAGGACGCTTCGTTGGCAATGACGGCAGCGGAGCTACTTCCCACCTCAAAGGAGAGGCCAATGAAAACTGCTAAGGACAAAAGTTTGAAGGCTCGCGGTTTGACCCGTGGCTTGACCAATCTACGTATTCTACGTCAACGTCAGGGAATAAGCCTGAGCCAGTTAGCTAATCTCAGTGGTCTTCGTCGAGATACTATTACTTCTTTGGAGACAGGGCGTGTTGAGGCTCAGCCATACCATTTGCGTATGCTAGCTCGTGTCCTGGGTGTTCCAGCGCTTGAACTGGTTTCTTAATCGTCACGCAGTGCATGCATTTCTGTATGTATATGTGTGAATATAGGTCTCGACTCTAATCTGAGAAACGCACAGAAGGGCATCTGTTTTCTTCTCTAGATGCCCTGGGTATAATATATTCTTCTTTTGCTCTTCCGCGCAGGGGCTGTCGCTTTTGCCCCCGCGGCAGGAATGAGATATTTTCCTTTTCTCGTTGCATGTGACTTTTCGCGCCTACGGCGCTCACTAATACACAGAGAAGTGCGGATTGAGCGGGCTAAGCCCGCTCAATCCGCACTTCTCTGTGTATGAAAAGAGGCTCTCGTAAAAGGAGCAAAAGAACAGAAGATTGTCATGTTCCAGACCAAGACCCGAAAAACGGTTCTGCTGGGCACATGCCACCCCTCTCTCACTCTTCATGGAGAGTGGGAGGGGTGAAGAGTTCTATGCCTCTAGAGCGAATAGTCGCCGTTGTGGGCATCTTCCAGATAACGGGCCAGCAAGGTAATACTCGCTTCCAGATCGGCCTGGTGGATCATTTCGTTGACCGTATGGACGTAGCGGGTAGGCGTCGAGAGTGTGATCGTGGGTGAGCCTTCGCGTGTTCGCTGCATCGCTCCCGCATCTGTCCCGCCCCGTGGCAGCACCTCAAGCTGATGGGGAATGTTGTGCCGCTTCGCCAAATCGCGGAAGTGCCGCACGAGCTTATGGTTGGAGATATGCGACGAGTCGAAGACTTTGATGGCGGTGCCCTCGCCCAGTCGTGTGACCGCATCCTGATCAGCGCCACCAGGGATATCCCCCGCCAGAGTAATATCCAGCGCTACACTCACATCCGGTTGAACCTGGTAGGCGGCAGTGGTTGCGCCACGTAGACCCACCTCTTCCTGGACCGTGGCGACGGCATAAATAGTCACCTCATGGTTCCGCAAAGCGCGCAAGGCTTCGAGCATCACAAAGAGGCTGGCGCGGTCATCCAGTGACTTGCTGACGACCATATCGCCAACAACTTCCAGCGTGCGATCCATCGTGATCATATCGCCCACTTCTACTTTTGCACGCACCTGTTCGTTTGACAAGCCGAGATCAATAAAGAGATCATCGATTTTCGCCGCCGCGGGTTTCTCATTGCCTAACAGGTGAATAGGCTTGCTCGCTGGCATCAGGACTCCCCGTAGGGTCTGGCCCGCAAAGCCGTGGACCAGGACACGCTGAGCAAAGAGCACGCGGGCATCAAAACCACCCACCGGCTGAATACGGATGAATCCCTGGTTATCAATATGCTTGACGATGAAGCCGATTTCATCCATATGTGCAGCCAGCATGACACGACGCTCACTTTTGCCTCGCTTCAAGGCGATGATGTTGCCCATGCGATCAACGCTGACCTCGTCGGTAAGTGTGCGCAGTTCTTCCAGGATCAGGGCGCGCACCTGGTCCTCACGCCCTGAAATACCTGGTGTTTCCGCGATTTTTTTCAGCAATTCAATATTGAGTGCCATTCTTACTCTCCTCTTACTTTGTAACTCGATGTGTCTCTGTACAGGACACAGGCGCGGTGTATGGGCTCTTCAAAGTCATACTCCTCTTCCATAGGTTTACAACACCAGCGAAAGTTTGTCCAGCCCATATGCAAGCAAGACAGGGCTATTTAATTCTCTTTTGCTTCTTGCCTCGGTTCGCTACGCTCACCTCGGGGTAAGGATGTCTGGGTTGAAAAAGGCTCCGCCTTTTTCAACCCAGACATCCTTACCCCTGAGCGCCGCAGGCGCGAAGGACCCCATATTTTCGAGAATTGAATAGCCCCGGCCTACCTCAGATTGGGCTTGATTTTGATGCTGTATTGGTGTATGCTATTAATTAATCAGTTAGTTAATAATTTGGAGTGAAGATATATGGCCAGGACCCCGAAGGTCGTTGAGGATCGGCGCGAACAGTTGTTGGATGCGGCAATACGCGTCTTTGCGCGCAAGGGCTTTTCACGTGCAACAAATAAGGATATTGCGCATGAGGCTGATGTGACTCCAGGCCTGATTTATCATTACTTTGAGAGTAAAGAGGCCTTGTTGCAGGCGGTACTTGAGGAGCGCTCTCCTCTGAGCCTCCTGCGTTCGCTTCCCGCGCAGGTGATGGAGTTGCCGCCAGCCCAGTTCTTGCCTTCGCTTGTGTTACGGGTGCTCAAGATCGTTGAAGGTGAGCAATTTGTGCAGATTATTCGCGTCATTTTGCCAGAGTTGGTGCATAATCCCAGCATCTTACCCGTGGCTCCCAGTGTGCTTCAGCGAGCCGTAAATACGCTCGCAGCCTACCTTGACCAGCAAATGGAGCAGGGGAAGCTGCGTCGTGTAGAGGATAGTCGCCTGGCTGCACAAACACTGATGGGGAGTGTGATTGGCTTTGTCTTACGGCGCCAGATCTTTCTCGATTCACAAGCACTTGCTTATAGTCAGGAGCAAGTTGCAAACACTATCGCTGATATTTTTCTTCAAGGACTCTTACCAGATTGAGTCTCAAGCTCTTTTTTTGCTCTGCTATTAATTGTCTGATCAATCAATAAGAAAGGCGGCTCTTCATGAGTAAGGCTGGGGATGCAGCAATGGAGCAACAGTCACGGGTGGGCGAGCCTGTAATTGTGCTTGAGCATGTAGCGAAGCGCTTTGGTTCGCTCTATGCGCTAAAAGACCTTTCGCTGATGATCAACGCGGGCGAGACATATGGCTTTATTGGCCCCAATGGTTCTGGGAAGACGACGCTTATCCGTTTGCTGGTGGGTTTATCGCGACCCACACAAGGAACTATTTCTATTCTGGGAAAGCGCGTGCCTTCCCAGGCGGTGGCCCCTGCCATCGGATATATGACGCAGGCCAGCGCGCTCTATAATGACCTGACCGCACGTGAGAATCTGGAGTTTTTCGCGAGTATTTATGGCTTACGCGGAGAGGAGCGCCGCAGGCGTATCGATGAGGAGCTTGAGCGTGTGGAACTGGCCGAACGCGCTTCAAGCCTGGTGGCTCATTTTAGCGGCGGTATGAAGCAGCGACTCTCACTGGCCTGTGCCCTGGTGCACCGTCCCCAGGTCATTCTGCTGGATGAGCCGACCGTAGGCGTAGATCCTGAACTGCGCTTCTCTTTCTGGCAGTATTTCGCGCAGCTCAATCGCGAGGGGGTGACGATTATTGTATCGACTCACCATCTCGATGAGGCTAGCCGTTGCACGCGTCTTGGATTGTTACGCTCTGGTGAACTCCTGGCACAAGGAGCTCCCACCGAACTCCTGGAGCGCTCGGGGAAGAATTCGATGGAAGAGGCCTTTCTCTTCTTTGCACATCAAAATATGCCCTCTGGTGCTGCAGAGCAAGGATATACTACGTCTGCCCAGGATGAACAGGAGGTTCAATCATGAGTTTGGCGCGTATCTTCTCTCTCGCACAGCGCATTATGCGCCAGATTATTCGCGATAGACGCACGCTCGCGTTGATCTTTGTGATTCCCATTGTGCTGATGACGTTGCTCTACCTGGTACTCTCCAACACGACGACGGTGTATACTCTGGCCCTGGTACGCCCTGAAGGGGTGGGTAGTGAGCGCATTAACACCTTGATTGACCAGGCGCTTCCAGGGAACGATAAGCTCAAGACGCGCTCCATTGCTGCCAATCAGGTCGACAGTATATTGAAGAATGGCGATGCCGATGCCGCATTAGTCTTTCCCTCCGACTTTATGGACCAGTTCACGCGCGGTCAGAAGCCGAGCGTGCAGGTCGTACTGGAAGGCTCTGATCCTAATGTGGCGAGTGTGATGCGCCAGCAGGCGGAAGGCATCGCACGCCAGGTTGGCATCCTGCTGACGCTCTCGCGCCCTGCTTCTGATGTGCAGGGGCAATTGCCAGATCTTAAACAGCTTCCATTCACGCTTGCGGAGCCACGTTACCTGTATGGTGGCTCTGACTATACCTCGACGGATGCGCTGGCTCCAGTCTTTATTGGAATCTTCTCCTTCTTCTTTGTCTTTCTCTTGACCTCGGTATCGTTTTTGCGTGAGCGCTCGCAGGGGACGATCGAGCGCGTCCTGGTCTCGCCCTTGAAGCGCGCGGAGCTGGTAACCGGGTACATATGTGGTTTTACGCTCTTTGCCCTGGTGCAGGCCCTGGTGATTCTCCTCTTTGTCGTCTTTGTCCTGCGGGTGCATTATAGCGGCAACCTGGCGCTGGTCTTTCTTGTCTCGCTCTTATTGACTATTGGCAGCGTCAACCTGGGCATCTTTCTCTCGACCTTCGCCCGTAACGAGTTCCAGGTCGTGCAATTTATCCCTTTGATTCTGGGCGTCCAGATTTTTCTCTCGGGCATTTTCTGGCCAATCAAGCAGTTGCCTGCGCTGCTGCAACCCTTCACCTATCTCCTGCCGCTCACGTATGCCAACGATGCCCTGCGCTCGGTCATGTTGAAGGGGATGGGATTCACGCAGATCTGGCAGCAGCTTGGAGCGCTGCTGGTCTTCGCCTTGCTCATGGTGGGATTAAGCGCACTTACCATGCGTCGCGAGGTGGCTTAGGAGTGTTTGCCCTGTTGTTTCTGGCTGCTCTTTTGTAGTGTGTATCCTGGAGTATAGCCCTTAGTCATGTGTGCATGGCAAATAGATTGAGGTTGTAGGGTCCATGCTGGCATGGACTTGTCTCCCAGTCAAGAAGTCCATGCCAGCATGGACCCTACAATTTATCGATTATGGGGACAGGAGAAGAGCATATGCAGAATCAGACCATTTCTACCGTCCATGAAATTCTTGATAGCGTCGAGACCTCGTGCTGCATTGTCGGTGGTGGACCAGCCGGGGTGATGCTGGCTCTGCTGCTGGCGCGGCAGGACATTCCAGTTATACTCCTGGAGGCGCATGCCGATTTTGATCGCGAGTTTCGCGGCGATACGATTCACCCCTCGGTCATGACAATTCTCGATGAGCTTGGCCTGGCCGAGGATTTTCTCCAGCTACAGCACACGGAGATGCGTGAGATGGTCTTTCAGACCTCACAGGGAGAGGTGCATCTCGCGAATTTTGCTCACCTGGCAAAAACAGCGAAATATCCCTTTGTGGCGCTCTTACCCCAGGTCGACTTCCTCAATTTTATTACACGCGAGGCGAGCCGCTATCCCTGTTTTCAGCTTGTGTTTAATGCCCAGGTGGATAGCTTAATCGAGGAAGATGGTGTGGTCCGTGGAGTGCGTTATCGGGGGAAGGATGGCTGGCACGAGGTGCGCGCCCCCCTCACGGTAGGGGCGGATGGTCGCTTCTCGCGTATGCGCAAACTAGCGGGTATGGAGCCTATCAAGGCCTCGCCACCGATGGATATTCTCTGGTTCCGTCTCTCGCGCCAATCGGGGGATAGCAGCGAGACCCTCGCCCGTTTTGGCACGCGTGCCATCCTGGTGCTCTTAAACCGTTTCGATTACTGGCAAGTTGGCTATGTTATTCCCAAGGGGCAGTATCAGCAGGTGCGCGCGGCGGGCCTTGAGCATTTGCGGGCCGTGGTGGCCGAGACATTGCCCGAGCTTGCTGAACGCGCCCAGGAGCTACGCGATTGGAAGCAAGTTTCTGTTCTCTCGGTCGAGGCGAGCCGCCTCCCCCAATGGTATCGCCCAGGCCTGCTCTTGATTGGCGATGCCGCGCATGTCATGTCCCCAGTAGGCGGCGTGGGCATTAACTATGCGATCCAGGATGCGGTCGCGACCGCCAATATCCTGGCGCCTGATCTGCAACGTGGACAGCTACCGCTCAAGCATCTCGCCGCCGTACAGAGGAGACGTGAAATTCCTACCAGGTTTATTCAGCTTGTACAAACCTTTTTACAGAACCGAGTCTTCGCGCTAGCGCTGGCACAAGATCAAGATCACCCCTTTACGCTTCCCCTGCCCCTGCGTCTGATGGGCAGGTTTCCCGTCCTGAGCGGCCTGCTTCCCCGCCTGATGGGCACGGGCCTCTGGCCCGTGCATGTTAACCAAAAGTAGGCACGTGAAGTGCGCGTCTATATATGATAGGGCAAGATGCCTGCCTGGTACCCTCATATGTAGACGCGTACTTTAGTAGCGTCGTCCCCCTGCCATATGTAGACGCGTACTTTAGTAGCGTCGTCCCCCCTACGCCACGTTCATAGCGCATGCCGTCGCTTCTGTCTGTCTATCCCCCTACGCCAGGCTGCTGAGTGCTCCCAGGGCGCCCAGGGCACATGCCGCGAAGAGGAGGAGGATAAATGAAGGGGCCAGAATAGCGCCTATGGCCCTCCCTGTGTTGAGACGGTGTACGGCCTTCAGCGCGAAAAAGCCCAGCACGAGCTGATAGCAGGCGAAGATGGCCGCGATGATGAGAAACGGTACTGTATCAAGGAAAGAGAGTACGAGGCCTAACAGGCCGCTAATAATACCAAGGGGAACCCAGAAGAGCAGAAAGGCATGGCTCTGTTGCACAAAGTGACCCTGGCCCCCAAACATTCTGGCACAGATCAAGACGACGCTCTGCCAGATGAAAAAAGCTAAAGGAATAAAGGCGATAATAGCAAGGGAGGCCGCGACCTCAAGCACATGTTGCGCGGTCGAGGGGAGTGAGATGGTGCCGGTCCCCTGGGCGTTGAGGCTTGGCAGCCCGCCCGAGAGGAGCAGATTAATATAGTAGATAATACCGGTAACAATAGCATAAATGAGCAATTGGACCCAGACGAGGTCCCACTGACCCCGTGTTGCCTCCTGCGCAAGGGTCTGTGTGCCTGGATGCGTTAAGACGCGCCAGTACACCTTGGGGAGGCGTAAGAGATCATCTTTCAGTGAGCCTGGCTCCTCTAGCATCTGGGAGCCATCGCCCTGCGGTCCATAGTTGTAGCCGCCCTGGGGACCACCAGACTGTGGATAGGGATTATACTGCGGGGGGCGCTGGCCTGGGCCTCCATAGCTGGGATAATCCGTCCTGGGATCTTGTGACATAACAGAAACTCCTCGCACGAAAATGTATCCATCCTATTGTACTCACTCTCACCTCCCTTTGCCAGTAGTGAGAGGCACATTCGAGAGAGGATGAAGTGGCAGCGTGCCTGCACCCGCTGCCACTTCATCCTCTCTCGGTGTTACTGGTTGCTATCGTATCTGGTTAGGGCGCACTATGTAAATGCATGAAAAATGCTATGAAGCCGATGATTACAAAGAAAAAGATGATGATCATGAGAAAGCTCAAGAGGAATGCCAGGCCCAGGGGGATGAAGACGACTGCCAGCGCGCGCCCAATGCTCAGCCTATGCACAGCCTGGGTCGCAAAGATGCGCAGAACATAGAAGTAGACACCTATGAACATGCTCAGGATTAGTTGTAGTATTCCGCCAAGGAAAGGCACCAATGAAAGAATAGAGAGGCCTACAGTGGTGGGGATAATGTAGAGCATGTCTGCATACACTTGCTGTAGATAGCTGCCTCTCCCCTTGAAGAGTTTGGCGATCAAGAAGTAGATGCCCTCACCGAAGAGATACGAGAGGGGGAAAAGGATGATACCAAAGAGTCCTTCTATCAGGAGTATGGCGCGCGTAAAATCAGCAAAGTTGAATACATTTGTGCTTGAATAGGTGCTCTGGCTCAGATTCTGATTGAGCGTGTTACTAATGTTTGTGGAAGTGCCAGGAATATAGGGTTCAAGAATGAGAGTGGCGCTCTGAACGATGGCATAGATAAGCAATAGAATCAATATCACGCTCCAACTGGCCTTCCCTTTTTCCTCAGCAAAGGAGCGTATGGATGGCTTGCTCACAACCTTCCACCATTGGCGAGGCAGTTGGCGCAATCCCTCTTTGAGCGTAAGTGGCGTGGGTGGTGGTTCCGGATAGTATCTAGCATCTGCTCTCTGAGGAGGATAAGGATACACGGGCTGAGGATAAGCGCCCAAATAAGGATACGGAGGTATCGGCTGAGGATAGCCTTGCTGATAAGGAAATATAGGTTGAGGATAGCCACCCTGAGGAGGATACGGAGGTATCGGCTGCGTGTAAGCGCTTGGCTGGGTATAAGCTGGCTGTTCTGGTGCTCCATTTATATTCTGCCCGCCAAATTCTCTATATTCTGACTCCCTGGGCGAGGATTCCTGGGGATGATCTGGTGTCTTCCCCTCTTCTGGCTCATGCGACATATGAATTGATTCTCCTTGCTAAAAAGCGCTACGTGCCTTTAGATCGATATACTTGTATGCTAGTTGATAATACGTACATCGAGGTGTAATGTCAAAGGGCGAAATAGGTAACACTTTGCGGCCTGAGGCTTCTGCTTGCAGTTTAATGATTTTCTTGCGTATAATGGCGGGAGAAAAGTTTCAATACGTTTCTCAGTGTTGTTGTGGTGTGGCGAAACGATGGGGTTTCTAGCCACGGCTGCCACGTGTTCTGCATTCTGGTGTCAAGGTCGATAACTATCAATGCATTGCACCTGCTGGCAATCCCCGCATTCCGCCTCATGCTTAGCGTCTATGTCACAATGAAAGTAGGAGTCAAGAGACCGGTTTTGTGAGAATGATGGACAGCGTCTAGAGGTGCCTCTCACCTGCTGTCCTACCGCATATTTATCTACAAGCTTGTTATGCGTACCGCTCTGGTTTGATGGTTCGTCTCTCAGCACAAAGGAGTGACTTGGTATGGCTATAGAACCACGCGTTATCAAGTTTTACGAAACAACACTTCGCGATGGTGAACAAACACCAGGCGTCAATTACTTTCCTGAAGAGAAGCTTGCAATTGCGCAAGCTCTGGCCGACATGGGCTTTGATACCCTCGATTGTGGTTTCCCTGTCTCTTCCCCCGGTGAATTTGAGGCGGTCCGCATGATTGCCTCTAAGGTCGAGAACGCGGATGTCTGTGCCATTGCGCGCGCGCAGATATCCGATATCGATACTGCCTGGAATGCGGTCAAGATCGCCGCCCGCCCCGCGATCCAACCCTTTATTGGCGTCTCTCCCTTGCATCGCGAGATCAAAATGGGCAAGACGCGGGCCGAGGTCCTGGAGATGGCGCGTGTCGCCGTGGCCCATGCCCGCCAGTATACCGAAAATGTAGATTTCGCCCTCGAAGATACAACACGTACCGAATACGACTTTATTCTTGAGGTCTGTGAGGTTATCATCAAAGAGGGTGTGCGCTTTGTGACCCTTTGCGATACGGTGGGCATTGCTTTGCCCTGGGAGTTTGGCAAGCTCGTCGCCGATGTCAAACGCGAATTCCCCCAGTGCCGCATCTCTGCTCATTGTCATGATGACTTAGGGCTGGCCGTTGCCAACGCGCTGGAGGGCCTGCGTAACGGTGCTGAGCGCGTTGATACAAGCTTCAATGGCCTGGGTGAGCGAGCTGGTAATGCCGCGACCGAAGAGGTGATCATGGCGGTGCGCACGCGTTCCGCCGCACTGGGCCTGGATGTGCATGTGGATACGACGAAGATTACCTCGACTAGCCGCCTGATCGCGCACTATTCTGGCATGGAGCCTCAATGGACGAAGAGTATTGTGGGCAAGAACGCCTTCGCGCATGGCGGTGGCATTCACCAGGACGGTGTGCTAAAAGATGCGCGCACCTATGAGATTATGACGCCCGAGTCTATTGGCCTCTCCGCCGCTGATCGCCGCATCTTCGTTGGCAAGCTCTCAGGCAGAGCCGCGCTTGCTGCACAGATGCATGATCTTGGCTATGACCTGGAGAGAGAGCAGCTGGATCAGGCCTTCCAGATGGCGAAGCTCTTGCTGGGTAAAAAGAAGACGCTCGAAGAACTGGATATGCGTTATATTGCCGAAACAGCTCAAGGACGAACCAATATCGCCTGAGCGCCTGTCGCTGTATATATGGTAATTGTAGGGGCCATGCTTGCATGGCCTTGTCCCGGCGAGCTTAGCACTCTCAGCACTCTCAGCGCGAGGAGTCCAGGCCAGCTTGGACCCTACAATTTACTTCGCCACCTCTTGCTCTAAACTACTTACTACTTATCCGAAAACCCTGAGCGCGAAGCGCTAGACACGCCAGTGAAGGCTTGTCCCCGAATGGGGATGGGTTTCGGAATAAGATCTTATACGATCACCAATGGAGAGATGTGATGATGCCAAAGACAATGTTCGATAAGATCTGGGATGCCCACGTGGTTCGCGCCGTGTCGGGCGAGTCGACGCTGCTCTATATTGATCGCCACCTCGTCCACGAAGCGACCTCGCCCCAGGCCTTTGCTGGTCTGCGTACAACTGGCCGTACTGTGCGTCGCCCGGATGCCACAGTGGCCGTGCTTGATCATAATGTCCCCACGGTGACTGGACGCCGCATGCTCGATGTCGTCGATAACGAGAGCGCTCTCTGTATCACGACCCTGGAGCAGAACGCGCGCGACTTTGGCCTGACACTCTTTGATATGCAGGACGCGCACCAGGGAATCGTACATATCATTGGCCCCGAATTGGGCTTGACGCTACCTGGAATGACCCTGGTCTGTGGTGATTCGCATACCTCGACGCACGGCGCGCTCGGCGTCTTCGCCATTGGAATTGGCACCAGTGAGGTCGAGCATGTGCTGGCGACGCAGTGTCTCTTGCAGAACAGGCCGAAGACCATGAATATTCGCATTGAGGGCCAGCTCTCGCCAGGCGTGACGGCGAAGGATGTGGCGCTCTATGTCATTGGCCAACTGGGGACCGGCGTGGGTACCGGGCATGTAATCGAGTTTAGTGGTTCAACCGTGCGCGCTCTCTCGATGGAGGGACGCATGACGCTATGTAACCTGGCGATTGAGGCCGGTGCGCGCGCGGGCATGGTCGCTCCCGACGAGACCACCTTTGCCTACATCAAGGGACGTCCCTATGCTCCCCAGGGTGAGCTCTTTGAGCAGGCGGTTGCGACCTGGAAGCTGTTGCCCTCGGATCCCAGCGCGACGTTTGATGCCGTGTACGAGGTGCATGTGGAGGGCCTGGCCCCCCAGGTCACCTGGGGCACAAATCCAGGCATGGTCGCCGATGTGAGCGGCGTGGTGCCCGATCCAGCCCAGGAGCAAGATCCCGTGAAGCGCCAGGCGATGGAGCGTGCACTGGCGTATATGGATCTTCAGCCCGGTCAGCGGATCGAGGATATCCAGCTCAATACCGTGTTCATCGGTTCCTGTACCAACTCGCGTCTGGAGGACTTGCGCCTGGCTGCGCAGTATATCAAGGGGAGGCACGTTGCTCCCACGGTGCGCGCGATGGTCGTGCCAGGATCTATGCAGGTGCGCCGCCAGGCCGAAGAGGAGGGGCTTGCCGATATCTTCCGCGAGGCTGGTTTTGAGTGGCGTGAGGCTGGGTGTAGCATGTGTATCGCCATGAACGGCGACCGCCTCTCCGCTGGTGAGCGCTGTGCCAGCACCTCCAATCGTAACTTTGAGGGTCGCCAGGGACGCGGCGGACGCACGCACCTGGTCAGTCCTGCCATGGCGGCGGCTGCTGCTTGCGCTGGCCACTTCGTCGACATTCGAACCCTGGACTAAGAGGAGAGATACATTCTATGGAACCATTTACCACATTGACGGGCCTGGTTGCCCCCCTGGACCGCACCAATGTCAATACCGATGAGATTACGCCAGCGCGCTTTCTCAAGACCATTCGCCGTAGTGGCTTCGCGTCCGCGCTCTTCGCCAACTGGCGCTACCAGGGCGATGATAAGACACCCAACCCTGAATTTGTGCTCAATCAGCCTCGCTATCAAGGGGCCAGTATCCTGCTGAGTGACGATAATTTCGGCTGTGGCTCTTCGCGTGAGCACGCTCCCTGGGCCATTCTGGAGTATGGTTTTCGTTGCCTGATCGCGCCTAGCTTCGCCGATATTTTCTATAACAACTGCTTCAACAATGGCATGTTACCCATCACGCTAGATGAGGCCACGGTGCGCCAGCTTTTTAACGAGGTCGAGGCCCAGGAAGGCTATACCTTGCAGGTTGACCTTGCGGCGCAGACCGTGACGAAGCCTGATGGCGGCATCCTGCGCTTTGAGATCGATACCTTTAAGAAGCATGCTCTGCTCAATGGCCTCGACAATATTGGCTGGACGCTTTCGCATACCACAGATATCTCGGACTATGAACAGCGTAGGCGCGAGGAGGCCCCCTGGCTCTTCGCCGCGCCCGCCTCTTGATTACTAACACGACGTGCACCTCAACTGTGTAGGGTCCATGCTGGCATGGACTCTCCTGCCCAATGGTCGATACCCTGGCGCAGGCAAGATCGCTGCGCTTGGAGTCCATGCCAGCATAGACCCTACACACCCTTATTTCACTAGAAGGAGTCGCTCGTGACGACGCAACAGATAGATACTTCCCTGGTCCCCTATCAACTCCTCAATGAGGAGGGCCAGCTTGTTGGACCTATGCCTGACCTGGGACCCTCGCCCTCGGAGACCCTCCTGGGCTTTTACCGTGCGATGAGCCAGGCACGTATCTTCTCGAATAAGATAATCGCGCTCCAGCGCCAGGGGCGCGCTACCACATTCGGTTCGCTACTGGGTCAGGAGGCAACGGCTGTGGGCCTGGCTGTGCCGCTCCAGCCCCAGGATTGGCTCGCGACCTCCTACCGCGAGATTGCCTCGCACATCGTCAAAGGTGTGCCGCTCACCACCCTGATTTACTCTTTCCGTGGCTTTACGCCGAGCTATCCCAGGGAGACCCACTGCCTCCCCATCCAGATCGTCATTGGCACGCAGATGCTGCATGCTGTAGGGCTGGCCATGGGCGCGAAGCTGTCAGGAGACCCGGCAGTCGCGGTAGGCGTCTGCGGTGACGGCGCGACCTCTGAAGGCGATTTTAACGAGGCGCTGAACTTCGCGGGCGTCTTTCAGGCACCCGTGGTACTGGTAGTGCAGAACAATGGCTGGGCGATCAGCGTGCCGCGCCATCGCCAGTCTGCCGCGCCCTCCTTTGCCGCGCGTGGTCTCGGCTTCGGCATTCCTTCTCATCTGGTGGATGGCAATGATATCCTTGCTGTCTACGACGTGATGCGGCAGGCCGTTGAGCGAGCGCGCTCAGGAGCTGGCCCTACACTGATTGAGACACTGACCTATCGCATCGGTGCGCATACGACCGCCGATGATCCCACGCGCTATCGTGACGCCCAAGAAGTTGCCTCCTGGCAGGGGAAAGATCCCATCACACGCCTGCGTCGCCTGCTCTTCTCACAAGAGATACTGACCGAGGCCCAGGACCAGGAGATGCAGCGTGAGCTTGAGAATGAGATCAACCAGGCGGCGAGTGAGGCGCTGGCGATGCCGCCCAATGCGCCGGAGGCCTTTTTTGACTGGATGGGTGAGGGGCTTTCACCACGCTTGCAGGCCCAGCGCGAGGATCTTCTCCACTATATGCGCCAGCACCAGGATGGAAGGGAGTAAGCCACGATGCAGATGACGATGATTGAGGCCTTGAATAGTGCCCTGGCCCTGGAGCTAGAGCGGGATAGGCAGATTGTGTTGTTGGGACAGGATATTGGTGCCAATGGGGGCGTCTTCCGGGTTACGGAGGGCCTACAGCGGCGCTTTGGTGAGCAGCGCGTCTTTGATACACCGCTCGCGGAGTCGGCTATTATCGGTAGCTCGGTTGGTATGGCGGTGTATGGGATGCGCCCGATTGCCGAAATCCAGTTTGCCGGTTTCCTCTATCTCTGTATGAGCCAGCTTGTCACCCAGGCTGCGCGTATGCGTTTTCGCTCGGCTGGCGTCTACACCTGCCCCCTGGTGGTTCGCGCCCCCTATGGTGGAGGTGTGCGCACTCCAGAACTGCATTCCGACAGCCTGGAGGGGATTTTTATGCAGACGCCGGGCATCAAGGTCGTGCTCCCCTCCAATCCCTATGATGCGAAAGGCCTGTTGGCCTCTGCCGTGGCCGATCCCGATCCAGTGCTCTTTCTGGAGAACATCAAGCTCTACCGCTCATTCCGCCAGGAGACGCCTGAGGAACACTATACCATCCCACTGGGCAAGGCTGGTGTGGTGCAGGAGGGCCAGGATGTTAGCCTGATCGCCTATGGCGCGATGGTTCCCGTGGCGCAGGAGGCCGCCAGGCGTGCACAAGCAGAACTGGGTGCTAGCGTCGAGATTATCGATCTCCGTACCATCTGGCCGCTTGATGAAGAGACCATCGTCTCGTCTGTCGAGAAAACGGGGCGCGCCGTAGTGGTACACGAGGCGCCGCGCGCTGGCGGAGTCGGTGCCGAGGTTGTCTCTATCATTAATGATTCATGTCTCTACTCCCTGCTCAAGCCTGTCGAGCGCGTGACTGGCTATGATACACCCTTCCCTGTGCCCGGCCAGGAGGATTACTATCTCCCCACTCCCGCCCGCGTCTTTGACGCTCTCAAACGGGTGCTCGAACCATAAAGCCTGAATGTGGAGGCGCAGGAGGATTCCCACAAATTCCTCCCCTTAATCTGATAAAAGGGAGGTGCAGGAGGATTCCCACAAAATCCTCCCCTTAATCTAATAAAAGGGAAGCGCAGGAGAGTTCCCACAACCCCCCTTCTCCCAAAAAAGGGAGGTGCAGGAGGGTCTCCCTCCTGCCGGGGTTCGGGGTGTCCCCGAAAAAACACTTTTTATTCCTCCCTGCTCGACGCCTGCGGCGTCGAGCAGGGAGAAGAGAAAATAATCGGAGAGAACCGATGGAAGAATTTCTTTTACCCGACCTGGGGGAGGGGATGGAGGAGGCCGAGGTTGTGCGCTGGCTGGTACAGCCTGGTGAGACAGTCAAGTTAGACCAGCCAATGGTGCAGGTGGAGAGCGACAAGGCCGTGATGGAGATTCCCGCTCCCGTGGCGGGCAAGGTCGCGGAGATCTACGTGCCCGCGGGCGAGGTCGCGAAGGTAGGGGCGCGCCTGGTCTCCTTTGAACCTTCGTCACCTGCATCCTCTGTCGCTACCGCCTCTCAGAGCAAGACCGCTCAGGCCACGCAGCCCGTGCGCGGAACATCCACCGCTGTTCGAGAGCGAGAGGCGCCGCACGATATCTCGCCTCAAGCTGGCAGGCTGCGCGTTCTCGCCGCGCCCGCGGTGCGCAAACGCGCCTTTGAGCTGAACATCGACCTGGCACAAGTCCCGGCTTCGGCCTTGCATGGCCGCGTGACGATGCAGGATCTAGAGACCTTCCTTAAGCAGCCACGACAACAGCCGGAGACCAGGTCCGAGGCCGCCCCGCGCCCCGCCACGAATAGTTCCCGCAATGGGACTGTCCATATCGTGTCTGGCAGCGAAGCGGCGGAGGAGCGCCAGCCACTGACGGGCCTGCGCAAACGCATCGCCGAGCGTATGGAGCTCTCCTGGCGCACAATTCCGCATGCGACCGCCTTTGACGAGGTCGATTGTAGCGCGCTGGTGACCCTGCGCTCGACGCTCAAGCCTGCGGCGGAGCAGCGCGGTGCGCGTTTTACCTATATGCCCCTCCTCATCAAGCTCCTGATCCCTGTGCTGAAAGAGTTTCCTATCTTTAATGCCAGCCTGGATGAGAAGAGTCGCGAGATCGTCTACAAGCGTGTTTATCATATAGGCATCGCGACCGACTCGCCCGAGGGCTTGCTGGTCCCTGTCTTGCGCGATGCCGACCACCTGACGTTACTAGAGATCGCGCAGCGCCTGGAGCACCTGGTCGAGGGAGCGAAGCAGCGCAAACTGTCTCTACCAGAACTCTCTGGCAGCACCTTTACCTTGAATAATGTCGGTGGGTTTGGCGGTAGTAGCGGCACACCTATTATCAACTATCCTGAGGCCGCCATTCTCGCCGTGGGGCGTATTCAGGAGAAGCTGGTGCTGGTGGATGGACAGGTTCAGGCGCGTCCAACCATGCCGCTGGCGCTCTCTTTTGATCACCGCTTGATCGATGGCGCGCAGGCTGGCCGCTTCCTGGGCCGCTTAAAGGCCCTGATTGAGCAGCCACAACAAATCATGCTGGACATGGCATAGGGCACCCCTGCCCCTCATATGTAGGCGCGTGCGCTTGTCCCCGAATGGGGGTTAGCAGCGCGTCATTTACATATTTGGTGCGTGCTTCTCTAACTTAGAAAGAGGTCTCTGTATGGTTGTAGGTGATGTAACCACCGCTGTTGATGTCCTGGTGCTGGGCGCGGGTCCCGGCGGCTACGTGGCCGCTATTCGCGCCGCCCAATGTGGTCATCATGTGACGCTGATAGATCCAGGCGCCGCCGGAGGCACCTGCCTCAATCGCGGTTGTATTCCCCTTAAAGCTCTGCTCTCGGCCAGCGAGCGCTATAGCCAGTCTCAGGCAAGCGAGCTGGCTCCCTTTGGCATACACGTTGAGACAACGACCTTTGACTGGTCTACGATGCAGGGCTGGAAGGAGGGTGTAGTGGCGCGGCTCTCTAACGGCGTGCGCCAGCTCCTCACGGGCAACCGCGTGGAAATGGTGACCGGTACTGGCTGGTTTATCAATGAGCGCGAGGTGCGCGTGGAGGGCGTCCATGGCTCACACCGCTTCAAATTTGACCACTGCATCATCGCGACCGGGGCTGTGCCAGCGACAGTCGCAGGGCTGGAGTATGATGGGCGCGAAATTTTGTCGCCTGAGCAGGCGCTAGCTCTTCCCCAACTGCCTGAGCGCCTGGCTATCTCAGGCGATGACTATATCGCGCTCGAACTGGCAACAGTCTTTGCACGCCTGGGAACACATGTGACGCTCTATACTCCAGGAGAGCAGTTGCTTGCCTCCGCCGAGCCTGCGCTGTTGCGCCTGCTCCAGGCGGGACTGCGCAAGCAAAGCATTCAGGTTAAGAGTCGCGTTGACCCAACAACCATTACTGAGCGCCCGCTGGTACTCGCAGCTGGCGTTGCTCCCCGTGTGCAGGATCTCCACCTGGAGGCGGCGGGAGTGCGTCTCAATGAACACGGAGGCATCGCTGTAGATTCTATGCTCAAGACCAGCACCGAGCGCATCTATGCCGTGGGCGATTGTACGGGCGCCAGTCCGCTTGCCAGTGTGGCTATGAAGCAGGGGAAGGTCGCCGCCGAGGTGCTCTCTGGCCAGCGAGTGCAGTTCGCGCCCCTGGCCATTCCGCGCGTGGTCCATACCCAGCCTGAATTTGCCTCCGTTGGCTATACGCTTGAAGAGGCGACGCAGGCGGGTTACAAGGTCAAGAGCGCCCGCTTTCCTCTCGCGGCGAATGGACGTGCCTTGACGCTTAACGCCGACAATGGAGCCGTCTTTGTGATCGCCAGCGCCGATGACGAGGTATTGCTTGGCGCAACGCTGGTGGGGACGAGGGCTGGCGATCTCATTGGCCAGGTAGCCCTTGCACTGGAGATGGGAGCAACCCTCACCGATCTCAGCGAAATTCTCTATGCGCATCCCGGCCTGAGCGAGACATTGCTGGAAAGCGCAGAGGGGGCGCTGGGACACGCCATTCATATGCTAAACAAAAACGCCTGACCCTACAATTTGCTCTCGCACCCTCCTGGCTCATATAATAATCGCTTAATAGAAGTTTTTCTATTTTTCATTTGTATACACCAATCAGGAGAGGTGGCTATTTCTAATGGTCGATCTGCAACCAGTAAATAAGGTACGAGTAGGCGTTATTGGTTTAGGTTTTGGTGGTGAGACAATTCTGCGGGCTTATAGCAATCTGCCCCAGGTAGAGGTCGTGGCCCTGGCAGGTCTGGAGGAGGACCGCCTTGAGCTACTCGGCAAGAACTACCAGGTTCCTCATCTCTATCGCTTCTATGAAGAATTGCTTGAACGCGATGATCTCGACGCGGTCAGTATCGGTGTGCCGAATTTTCTGCATGCGCCAATCGCGCTTGCGGCCCTGGAACGGGGGCTACATGTTCTCTGTGAGAAACCCCTGGCGCACACACTCAAGGATGCCGAGGCCATGGTTGAGGCGGCCACAAAGGCCAACCGCGTCTTACAGGTTGTCTTTAATCATCGTGAGCGCGGCGATGTGCATGTCCTCAAGCGCTATATCGATGAAGGGAAACTGGGCAAGATTTATTATGCTAAGGCCTACTGGATGCGCCGCCGGGGTATTCCAGGGGTTGGTTCCTGGTTTGTCAATAAGGAGAAGTCTGGTGGCGGCCCTCTCATCGACCTGGGCGTGCATATGCTGGACATGGCGCTCTATCTGCTCGACGAGCCTGAGATCAAGACGCTTTCCGCGACCACTTATAGCGAACTTGGATCAAAGGGTGTGGGTTTTAATCTGAATGCAGGCAAGCACGAAAAATCGAATAACTATAATGTTGAGGACCTGGCGACGGCATTTATGCGCCTCTCAACTGGGGCTACGCTCACTCTAGAGGCCAGCTGGGCTACGCATAGCAGCTTTGGCGATGACTATGGTATTATTCTTTATGGTACCGAGGGCGGCGCTGAGATCAAGGTCCAGAACTACTCAACTGAAGATACTCTACGCATCTACACCGATGTGGCTGGCGCTCCCGCCACTATCAATCCCAGGGTCTCGCGTGGCGAGTATCACCAGGCCGTGGCGCGCCAGTTTATCGAGAATATCAATAGCGGAAACTGGTCACTGCACAATGGCAGCGAAGGCCTGCGCCGCGCACGCGTCATTGATGCCTGCTATACCTCCGCCCAGCAAGGCCGCGAAGTCGCCCTCGACGCCTGATTGGTGTATTCGCTAAAAAGGGAGGTACAGGAGGGAGACCCTCCTGCCGGGGCGCTTACCCCATTGGCGTTAAGTTAAGGGATACACCTGCTTGATCCTCTTACCCATGCAGCCGCGAAAGGCGGTGCTTCTAAAGGGCGCACCTACCTTTCGCACCTGCCGGGCGCAGGGCGCTCCAGGGAAGAGCAGCCGTCCAGCATGGGGACGGAGGTAGGTGCGCCCTTTAGAAGCACTACCTCCGTCCCCATGTATGGGCGGCGAGCCATACAAAAAGAAAATAAAGGAAAACCACTGCATGCAAAGCGAACCATCTATCTCTCGCACCGCCTTGATCACTGGTGGCTCACGTGGTATTGGAGCCGCTGCTACCCTGGCTCTGGCCGCGCGCGGCTATAATGTGCTCTTCAATTATCGCAATAAGTCCGCGCGTGCCGAAGAGGTCGCGGCAAGCGCTCGTGGGCTTGGAGTGCGAGCCGAGGCGCTTAGCTGTGATATCACACGTGCCGAGGACCTGGCCCGGCTCTTTAGCACATTGGGAG
Organism: Ktedonobacter sp. SOSP1-85; assembly: GCF_016587415.1. Lineage (GTDB taxonomy): Bacteria > Chloroflexota > Ktedonobacteria > Ktedonobacterales > Ktedonobacteraceae > Ktedonobacter. The sequence goes on from NZ_BNJI01000001.1 coordinate 3,997,556, forward strand.
AACGCTTTGGCTCGCTTGACCTGCTAGTCCTCAATGCTTCTGGCGGCATGGAGCGTGATCTCCTGACCACAAATCCAGATTATCCAATGGTCATCAACCGCGACGCCCAGGTGGCCCTGCTCGAAGGCGCGCTCCCCTATATGGCACGTGGGGGCGCTGTCGTCTTTGTCACCAGCCACTGGGCGCACCTGTATGGTCGCGTGAAACAGATTCCCAACTATGAGTCCGTCGCCGCCTCCAAATATGCTGGTGAGCAGGAGCTACGCGCGCGCCTGGCGGAACTGACTGCTCGTGGAATACGCCTGGTGGTCGTCACGGGCGACCTGATTGAAGGCACGATCACGCCCAAGCTTCTTGAGCGCGCCGCGCCTGGCCTGGCCGATGGCCGCCGTAACTCGATTGGCGCGCTTCCGACCGCTGAAGAGATGGGGGAGATCATCGCCGCCAGTGCAGTGGATGCCTCGCTTCCCACCGGTCATACCGTCGTGATTGGAGGCTCGCTGGAGGACCTGCTGCACCAGTGGGTCTAACTCCTCGCCCTGTGGCGCTTAGATAAGGGAAACAAGAATGTCGGTTGCAAACGCACACGTTTGCAACCGACATTCTTGTTTCCCCTATCAAAGGAAAAGCGGGGAGTGCAGAGGGGCTGACGCCCCTCTGCGTCCTTTCCCCTATCCCTATCAAAGGAAAAGCGGGGAGTGCAGAGGGGCGTCAGCCCCTCTGCGTCCTTTTCCCCTCCCGCCGCAGGCGGTATGAATCCCTTTCAAACGAAATTGAACAGAGCATTAGTACTATGTCGTATGAGTATGATGGAATTGGAGGGGACACGTATCTACTTGCATGCAAAATTGGATGGGAGGTTGTTTTCGCGCATGAATATCTTTCGTACCAAGTCTGTGGAGCAGTCTATACGCGACACCGAAGAGCCAGAACATAGTCTGCGTAAGACGCTTGGCCCGATTGACCTTATTGTCTTCGGTATTGGCGTCATCATTGGCACAGGCATCTTTGTCCTGACTGGCACCGCCGCCGCGAATTATGCTGGCCCGGGTATCGCCATATCCTTTATGATCGCGGGCGTGGCCTGTGGCCTGGCCGCTCTCTGTTACGCAGAGTTCGCCAGCTCTGTTCCGGTTGCGGGGAGCGCCTATACCTACTCATATGCTGCTCTGGGCGAGTTTATTGCCTGGATTATTGGTTGGGACCTGATTCTAGAGTTTCTGGTTGGGGCCTCTACCGTCTCTGTCGGCTGGTCTGAATACTTTACAACTATTCTCAGGAGCCTGGGGATCATGGTTCCCGCTACCTTGACAGGGAAGGCCGCGCTTATTCCCGCGCTGCCGGGCCTGCATCTCAATCTCCCCGCGGCTGCGATTGCCCTGATCCTGACCTGTGTGCTGGTGATTGGCGTGCGCACCAGTTCGCGCTTTAACCTGGTCGTGACTATTATCAAACTATGTGTGGTCACCTTCTTTATCATCTTCGGTATCTTCTTTGTGCATCCCTCCAATTGGACCCCATTCGTCCCACCTGCGCAAAGCATTGCTGGAAAAGGGGGGCTGGCATCGCCCTTTCTCCAACTGATTCTGGGTTTTCCGCCCCAGGCGTATGGCCTGGGTGGCCTGGTGACAGGCGCGGCTATCGTCTTCTTCGCCTACATTGGCTTCGACATCGTGGCGACAACGGCTGAAGAGACGAAGAAGCCCCAGCGTGATATGCCCATCGGTATCCTCGGTTCGCTGGTCGTCTGTACCGTGCTCTATATTGTGGTCTCGCTAATCCTGACGGGCGTCGTCTCTTACAAAACGCTCAAGCAGTTGAATACCGCGGCCCCCATGGCGACCGCCTTCGAGGTCATTGGTAAGCCCTGGGCAGCGGGCCTGGTCTCGGTTGGCGCTATATGCGGCTTAACGGCAGTTATTCTTATACTTATGATGGGACAGAGCCGCGTCTTCTTTGCCATGAGTCGTGATCACTTGCTCCCGCCCTGGTTCGCGCGGGTGCATCCAAGTTTTGGTACACCCTATCGCATCAGTATCGTGACTGGCGTGATTGTAGCTCTCATCGCGGCCTTTACACCCATCAGTGATCTGGCAGAACTGGTCAATATTGGTACCCTTCTGGCCTTTATCCTGGTCTCTGCTGGTGTCTTGATCCTGCGCAGAACGCAGCCCAATATGCAGCGCTCCTTCCGTACGCCTGGAGTGCCCGTGGTCCCTATCCTCGCTATGCTGGTCTGTCTCGGTCTGATGCTCTATCTGCCATTGATTACCTGGATCCGCTTTGTGATCTGGCTGGTGTTGGGCATCGCTGTCTACTTCCTCTATGGTGTACGCCATAGCCGCCTGGCTAGAGTAGTCCGCGAGGAGGTTCTCAGTGAGAAAGAGATTGTAGGAAACGATTAGAGAACTCAAGGTAGGTGGGAAATGATGTTGTGGCCGCGACTGGCATACGCCAGTCGCGGCCACAACATCATTTCCCACCTACTATTTACAAACCCTGGTAATGTTGTGGCTTGACTACCGCGTGGTGATAGGCCATATCCTCTTCTTGTTCTACCTGTTCTGGCATCTCCTTAGCTGCGTTGGGTCCCTCTATATCTGTGCGCAGGTCAGCAATGCCCTGGCCTATCTCATTGAGGCGGGCCTGTGACATCTCGACGCGCTTCTGTTCGGTGCGCACAAAGCGCGTGTAGGGAGCGATGGATTCACGAACGCGCTGCATGGAGCCGCGCAGTTCGCGTTGAAACTGTTCCTGCATCACGCCATGCAGCCGCTTGCGCAGGGCCTCGATCTTGAGATCAAAGTCACGCTTGGCCTTCTTGCGCCGCGCCGGGATGATGTAGAGTCCCAGGCTGAGCAGGACCGCGCCCGCCAGGATGCCGCTGACATCCGCCGCCGCTGTGCCGACAAAGGCCACAATGGCCGCGCCCAGGCCGATGCCGCCCGCGCCCGCTATGGCTGCCTGGGTTACGGCATACCGTAGATCTTGCGAGAGCTCTTCCGCCTCCGCTTGCCGGTTATAGGTCTGGACGACACCATGCGCCTGGCGTGCCACGGCTTGCAGCAAGGCGCGGCGGTTATAATCAAATTGGCGGCTGACCGAACCTATCATGTCTTCGTCGCTGCGCACGCTCATTTGTCGCCTGCGCTCAAGGTAATCCATGACGTTCTGCCAGAGTTTATGTTCCTGTTCGACCATCCAGTCGATCAACTCCTGGACCGCGGCATCGATGCGCGTGGCGCTATCGCCGATGACTTCATGCTCAAACTCCTGGCGAATGCGGTCACTCTTGATCAGATCAAAGATGCGTCCCAGGCGGATGGTGTCATCGAAGAAGTTATTCCCGCGCACATGCATATCCAGGACAATGTTCTCGATTTCGCCCAGGCGGTGTGTGAAGTTGCTCTCCATATCTTCTCGGTAGAGTTCGAGTTGTTCCTCAATGGTGTGGACGGTGCGCGCATCCTCCGCGAGGAGCTTGCTGCGCTTCTCTACCGCGCTTTGGGTCTGCCCCAGGATGCGCTGCATGACGCCTAAAGGGCTGAGGAACTTGAGGCGAATGCGCTCATCGGCGTCCAGAGTCTGGAACATATACTCTTCTAGCTTGCCGAAGCGGCTCTCTTCCCATAGAGCAATCGCCTGCTCTCCCGCTGCCTCCTGCGCCTGGCGGGCCTTGAGGGCCGAGACAGGAAAGACCTCTGGCTGAAAACCCAGCAGATGCTTGCAGTTGTCATGAATGAAGTGCAGCAGCTTGGCCAGGTCTGCCTTGTGGCGCAGGAGGTCGATTTTATTTAAGACAATGATGACCTTCTTCCCCCAGGCGCGAATGCGCTCAAGGAAGAGTTTTTCGCTCTGCGTAAAGGGCCGGTCGACGGAGGTAATAAACATGATCAGGTCGCTACGCGGGATGAAGTCTTCGGTAAGCTGTTCGTGCTCGCGCAGCACGGCATTGACTCCAGGGGTATCGACGATGCTGATATTCTGGAGAAAGTCGGCTGGATAGCTGACCTCCAGGATGCGATTCTCACGTTCATGAACTGTGTGCTGCTCATCATAGCGCAGGATTGCGATCTGGTGTGTCGTTGGAAGCACGCCCTCTTCCATGACCTCCCTGCGCAAGAGTGCATTGATGAGCGCCGATTTTCCGGCGTTGAACTCGCCCACAATGACTAGCAGGAACAGATTCTCCAGCGTTGCCGTGACCTGGCGCAGCGTTTCTGTCTGCACATCGGCTCCAGCGAAGCCGCTCAGGCACTCTTGCAGCTCGCTCGCCAGGCGACGCTCCGCCTGTAATAATTCCTGTTGCCGCTCGTGTAATGCTGCCTTTGCCATCTATCATCCATCCTCTCGCCTACAAGGAGTTGGTTAGCCTATAGCTCCTGAGTACATTATAGGGAAGACTATAAAACAATCGGAGAGACTATAAAACCTGTAGGGACCATGCTTGCATGGACTCTTCCCTTCCTCTCTAAACGCAGCCGCCCGGCAGGTGGACGAAGGTAGGTGCGCCCTTTAGAAGCACTACCTTCGTCCACCTGCATGGGCGGCGCGCCGCTTGCCATTACCAGCTATTGGACCCTACAAATTTACTCAGTGACTTCATCAATAAAGAGGCAGGCGGGCACTTCTTCAGGTACAATCACGTTTAGGGCCTGGGGCGCAATTTTAAAGATTGTAGGCTGCGCGCCGCGTTCGCTGGTGAAGCCCAAGGGATCACCATCGACCTGGATGGCAATGGCATGCCTGGTGCGAATCTCTACCTCTTGGCATGTCTCATAGCGTACCCATTGCCGCCTCTGGCGTCGATGCAAAAGGACGTCTATGCCCATTAAAACTGTATTAATGAGGCTCTGACTGCGCGCTATGCAGACATCTAATAGCCCATCGTTACACTTGGCCTGCCAGGTGTACTTGATGGCCCCGCCGTAGAGCTGGGTGTTGCCAATCACGATCTGTGTAGCATGTGTCTTAATTAATTCTTTCCCATCAATGTGAAGAGAGACGCGAAAGCCTTTGAAGGTCAGGGTCTTCCAGAGGCCAACCAGGAGGTAGCCCAGTACACCAAGTTTCTTGGCTGGCCTCTGTTCTACCTCGTGGGTGACCTCGGCATCCAGGCCAATGCCTGCCATCAATAGGAAGTAACGCTCATTGACTTTTCCCAGGTCGATGCGCCGCCGCTGCCCCTGGAGCAGGATCTCGCGCGCCGCGCCGTTCTCCAGTGGAATACCCACCTCGCGCGCCCAGACGTTGACCGTTCCGTTTGGTAAGACGCCGAGCGCGGTCTCGCTACCCGCCAGCTCTTGAATGACCTCATTGATCGTGCCATCGCCGCCAATCGCGACCACTACATCGATGTTCTGCTTAACCGCCTCATGGGCAAAGCGCCCCGCATCTCCCTGCTGCTGAGTGAGTCGCAGATGAGCGTCCCAGCCCTGTGTCTGGAGAAACTGTACCGTCTCATCTACCTGTTTTTTATTGTTGACATAGCTGCCCGAGGTGGGATTAGCGATCAAGACCGCGCTTGTGGGCTGAAATTTCTTCTTAGAGGAGGCTGATTGTAGTGGTTGTTGCATATATGTCTTTCCTTGCGTCATGGCAAAGCTTCTTTATCATAAGTATTTCATTGAAGATAATCCTTGTAGATAATACGTTCCTGTTTGCCCTCTAGTTTTGCATAACCAGTATCATATGATGGAAAAGCGGAGCCGAGCAGCGAGCTGCTCGGCCCCGCTTTTCCATCATATCCTAATTCACGCGGGGGACGCGGGCCAGGATCTCGGCGACGACCTCGTAGTTGATTGTGCCGAGCCTTCTGGCAATCTCTTCGGCGGTTAGCTCCGCCTTGCCCTGCCGACCAATAAGCACGACTTCGTCTCCCATACGCACCTGGGGAATGGCGCTGACATCAATCATGCATTGATCCATGCATACGCGCCCGATGAGGGGGGCCTCCTGCCCATGAACTAGCACGCTCTCCCAATTGCGTGGCGCTCTGCGGAAACCGTCTGCGTAGCCTACGGGCAGGACCGCAATACGTGTGGGGCGCTCCGTTACATAGGTGCAGCCATAACTGATGCATTCGCCCGCGGGAATCATCTTCACCTGGGCGATCTGTGTCTTAAAGGAGAGTGCCGCTTTAAAGCCATCTGGTACCCTGACCTCTTCCGAGGGGTCCAGGCCATAAATCGCGATGCCGGGGCGCACCATCGTAAAGTGCGCCTCGGGAAGGCTGAGCGTTGCCGCGCTATTGGCCGCGTGTACCACTGGGGGGCATATTTCCTCCCGCTCAAGCAGTTCCAGAATGTGCTGGAAGCGCGCGAGCTGAGTGTGGGCGTATGTCTTATCATCGGCATCCGCGCTGGCAAAATGGGTATAGATGCCCTCTACTTCCAGTCCCTTTAGCTCACCTGCTTCGCGTACGAGGGCTAGAATCTCTTCTGCCTGCTCGCTACGGATGCCGAGCCTACCCATTCCAGTATCGACCTTTATATGGACACGTACAGACTGGCGTAGCGCCTGGGCCGCGCGGGCGAGGGCCTGGGCCGATTCGCTGCTATAGAGGGTGATGGTGACGTCCAGGCGCACGGCCTCGCGCATCTGCCAGTAGGGAACGTAGCCGAAGATCAGGATGGGCGCGTCAATGCCAGCCTCACGCAGGGCGGCGGCCTCGCTAAGCGTGGCGACCCCGAGCATGCTCGCGCCGTTGTGCAGGACGGTGCGCGCCACCTTGAGCGCGCCATGCCCGTACGCATCGGCCTTTAAGCTGATCAGGATCTGGACCCCTGGCCCCACGATCTCGCGTATTTTGCGCACATTATTGCCGATGGCGCTCAGGTCGATCTCCACCCAGGTTGGGCGCTCAGTCTGTAAGATCAGGATCTGCTTCCAACCGGGTGTCTGGCGTACTAGCTTCTCCTGTGCCTCCTCGGGTTGGGCCATCAGCATCTCGGTGACGCGCTCCATACGCGTGGCCTCTGATCCCTTGAGCAGGACGACGTTGCGTCCTGCCTCGCCCTCGCGCTCCAGGCAGGTACGTTCCAGATAAGTCCGTGCCAGTTGCGCGGCGTCCTCGTGGGTGGAGACCAGCTTTATCTGCTCGCTCGTCAGCCCGGCCCGCCTGGCGCCCTCTGCGATCAGAGCGATTCGCTCGCCGCGCAGGATAAGATAATCGACCTTGCTAGCGGCCTGCTCGCCTATCTGCTCATACCAGTCATCCTGGTAGTAGCCGAGATTAAGCATCTCGCCCAGGATGGCGACGCGTTTGCCGCCTTCGTTGGTCAACTCGTCGAGGGCATCGAGTCCCGCCAGGACGGAACCCGGTGAGGCGTTATGTGTGTCATCCAGGAGCCTGGACTCATAGACGCCTGGAAGCGGATTGAGCCTGCCTTCAATGGGGCTGAGCTGCTCCAGAGCCTCACTGACCTCCTCCGCGCTCATGCCACATGCGCGCCCAATTCTATAGGCTGCGAGCATGGTGCCGATATGCTGACGTCCCAGCAGGCACGAGGCCAGGGTAAGCGTTCCCGCCTCACCCTCTTGCTCCAGGGGAAATGAGAGACCTTCCCAGCCGACTCGGATTTGTGTCTCATCGATCTCGCGTATTCCGAGTGGACGAATATCTGGCGTGGATGAACCGCGTTGCTGCTGGTAGCGTTCTACGATCTTGACCAATCTCTCATCCGCGTCATTGAGCCAGAAGCAACCCTCGGCTGGCAGGCTATAGAGCAGCTCGCTGAGCTCTTTCGCCAGGTGTTCAAGTGAGCCAAAGTATTGGAGCTGGACGGGAGCTACATTGGTAAGGATGCCGATATGGGGCTTTACCATCTGGCATAGCTCATGGAGCTCGCCGGGGTGATCGCAACCTAACTCCAGGACCGCGTACTCATGTTGTGGCTCCAGCCGCCCCAGCGAGAGGGGAATGCCCAGCAGGTCATTGTAGTTCTTCCAACTGCGAAAGGTGGCATAGTTACGCGAGAGCACGCTGGCGATGGCCTCCTTCGTGCTTGTTTTGCCTACGCCGCCCGCGACCGCGATAATGGTTGGCTGCCAGCGTTGTAAAATCTCGCTGGCATAGGCCTGTAGCGCCTGGCGTGTATTTTCAACCATGACGGTCGTGATTTGTTTGAGTCGCTCCTGCTCTGCCTCTGGCATACTTTCGATGTGGCGTGCCTCCACCAATAGGCCAGTCGCCCCTCGCTCGATAGCATCAAAGAGATGGTCATGACCATCCCCACGCTCTCCACGTACCGCGACAAACATCTCCCCAGGCAGGATCTGTCGAGTATCATGACTAAAGCCCTGAAAACGCGTCTGCTTCTCCGGACTCTGAAGTCTGCCTTGTGTGGCGGCCAATAAATATGCCAGCTGTATCACATCTACCCTCCGTTGCTAGTACCTATCTATTCTTCACCAATACTGGTGGAAACATCGCAAAGGGGAACGCCCCCGCCTCCTTTTTTACATCCTCGCCCCGCCCCTATTTTATTCTACCCGCCCCCTGCCTGCTATTTTTTCAACATAGATGCCCCTACATCTCCTTAATATAATGCATGGCACCCATATCCTTCACCATACCTTTTAATTGGAGCATTGTCAGCGTCGCAGTAACGCTCGACGCAGGCAGCCCCGATTCGCGGGTGATTTCGTCGATATGTTTGGATTCATGGTTGAGGAGTGCGAGCAGGCTCTCTTCCTCGGCGTTGGCGGGCAGCTCTCTCTTGGCCTCGATATGTTGGGGAAGCATGTAGATGTTGAGGCGCTCAATGATGTCTTCGACGCGTGTGACCAGGTGTGCGCCATCCTGAATAAGCTTGTTGACGCCCTCGCCACCGGGAGAGAAGATGCTATGTGGCACGCCAAAGACCTCGCGCCCCTGTTGCAGCGCTGAGCTAGCTGTGATCAATGCCCCACTTCGCGCTGGAGCTTCTGTGACAAGGACGCCCAGGGAGAGACCCGCGATGAGGTGGTTACGCGCTGGAAAGTTTCCTGCATCCGGGCGCACCCCAAGCGGGAAAGCACTGATTAGCGCGCCCTGCCCCGATTCAACAATGCGCCTGGCCAGGGCGCGATTGCTTGGCGGGTAGATGGTGTCCAGGCCACTGGCGAGGACGGCGATGGTCCTTCCTCCGGCGTCGAGAGCCGTGGTATGGGCGACAGTATCCACGCCCAGGGCCAGCCCGCTCACAATGGTGACGCGTCCTCCGGTGAGCTCAGTGGTCAATTTCTCTGTGACTTGTCTGCCATAGCTGGTCATGCGCCGCGTGCCCACGATACCAAGGGCGTACTCCTGATCATCCTCGTTCAAGTGCCCATAGATATAGAGCACAGGAGGGGCATACTCAAATTTACTCAGGAGCGGCGGATACTCATCATCTCTCCAGGTGATGACGCGCATCCGGCGTTTCTCCAGGCGCTCCAATTCCTGCTCTGGCACGATGCTGGTTCGCTGATGCAGGAACTTCTCCGCGGTTTTCTCATCCAGCCCTGCGCTGCATAGCTCCGCGAGCCCGGCTTGCCATGCAGCCTGCATATCGCCCTGAAAATAGTCTTCAAGGAGGCGAAAGCGGACCGCGCCAATACCCATCACGCGACTAAAAGCAATCCAATGCATCAATTGTTGCAATGGGAGCGTCTCCGAGGGTAATAATGCTTAGCCGTCTGTGGAACTTCTTCATGCACTTCCATCGTCTTCTTCCTCTATCTTCTTCTTCTTCTTCTTCTTATTTTAAGTGGTTAGTCCATTAGGGCTGTGTGTTCACCTGAGGAGCGTCCCGTGCCTAGCAGGCACACATAGTAGGCTGGCTGTGCGCTCCCGAATGGGGTTCCTCCGGCCAGTCGTGGTGCGTCCTGATCCTCAGCATGCAGCCGCCCAGCGGGGAAACGAAGGTAGGTTGTGCCCCTGCGCCCCCGAATGGGGGTTTAGAAGCACTACCTTCGTTTCCCCGCATGGGTGGCGGGCTCGCCGAGTACTACCCAAAAAGCGTGCTTTGTCACTCCTCCTCTATGAAAGAGGTAAATTGCTCGCTCGCCCCGGGCCGTGGACGCGGTGGCATCACATTCCCTGCCTGTCCCGGCTGGACCGGTGGCGGGGGGCCTGGCTGTGTATAACGCCCAGGATTGGTATAGTGGGCGTAAGGATCGATGGGCGTGAACGATTGCGGACCAGGCCCCCAGTGGGCCTCGTCAAGAATACGTTGTGCCTGGGCGATGGCCAGCTTTCGTTCCTGCTGGATGCGTACCTGTCTACGGTAGATGAAGTAGCCTGCGAAGGCGAAGCCAGGCGAAGCCAGGAGGAATATGCCCAGGGCCAGGAGCAGTGTGCTATAGGGCACCGGGTTGTTACTGTTGGGGGTAACAACTTGCTTAGTCGGTTGTGGATCTTGTTTCTCCTGGTCTGGAGTGAGGATGGACGATTGATGCTGAGAGAGACGCCAGGCATTTTCGAGATGGGCCTCATCCATGCCCAGGCTTGCCTTCAAGTCCTCATCAAAGTTCGGATAGCTACTATTGCCCATATCTTTGATAAGCGTATGCATTTTTGCCTGCCCAAAGGTGTTGTACATATAGGTGACCAGGTCCCAGCTCTGAGCATAGGCCAGGTAGGCCTGATTGCTATCGGAGGGAAAGTTGTCCTCGATCTCGCTCAGGCGTAGAATCTGGTGGTTTTTAAGACCCTGGCGTAGCTGATAGGACAACTCGCCCTCGTGATACTCCTGGTTATAGACCGCGAGCCCCTCGTCGAGCCAGCGGGGAATATCGATGCCGCCATCTGTCAGCTCATGTAATACCAGGTGCGACATCTCATGTGGCATATCGCGGATAAGCGTGTTATCCTGAGCGTCTTCGACGACGAACATCCCCTGGCGAATATCGGGGAAGGCGATGCCACCCACCCATTCATACGTATCAGGTGGAAGCGCGCTCTTAAATGCATTTGTATCTTTGTATATCCAGAGCGTGATTGGTTTGGTCGGTGCGCCCCCTAGATTGCTAGTCAGACGTTTGACGGCTTTATCCACGCCGGCGCGCAACGACTGAACCTCGGCGTCATCGCTATTATAATACTTGATCTGGAACTGCTGGACATCGGTCTCCTGCCAGGCGAAACGCTGGTCGTTGACGTCAAATTTCTGTGTAGTACCGGTATGGTCGGCGCCCGCGTTGTCCTCTATCTCCCAGTGATAGGAGATGGGTGTGCCCGGAGAGAAGAAGTCATCCGCTTTTTGCATATCTTCATGCCAGGAGAGATGGACGCTCGTGCCAGGCTTTGCGGCTGTCACTACGTGAACCTCGTCTCCATTAAGAGAAGGGGACTGGATGTAGAGAATAGCCTGCGTAATCTTGCCACCCGCGTCATTTGCTGTGAGCGAGAAATCGATGCTATCAGGGAAATGGACCTGCTGTGTCTGAGAGGTGATGGTGATGGCATCTCGTGCCACCCCGCTCCTGGCCAGCATAAGCGAAGTCATACTTAATAATAAAGTAAAGCTCAGGGCGAGAGAGAGAAAGAATTTAGCGAAAGCATAGCGGTTCTTATATATATGCATACGAGGCGTAGGATGCATAAACCTGCTGGCTCCTCTCAAGATCTATAGACTCAACAATGGAAATATATCATTCCGCATTGTACCCGATTCTCCCCGCTGCTGTATACTCTCTCCCCTTTTCTTGCTATTCCAAGATGTATCATTTGATGCCCCTCCCACCACCTACCACAAAAAATGTGTAGGGTCCATGCTGGCATGGACTCCATACGCATGCAGTGAAGAGTGATTGCACGATCCCCACGCCCATGCAGGTGCAAAAGGCAGTGCTTCTAAAGGGCGCACCTACCTTTTGCACCTGCCGGGTGTGGGGCGTACCAGCGAAATGCAGCCGCCCAGCATGGGGACGGAGGTAGGTGCGCCCTTTAGAAGCACCTACCTCCGTCCCCATGCTGGGCGGCGTGCTTGCTGGATGATGGCAGGCACCTCCAGTATGGGCGGCGGGCATCTTTCGCGACAATGCCAGCTACAAGTGGTTTAGCTGGTGGAGACGGGCTAGGAATATAGCCATTTAGTACCGTTCTACCACTTTGGTGTATAGAAGACAATACGGGTATTTGGTTTGCTGATACCTACATGATTAGTACCATCCTCCTACGACACACCTTGATACACACGTTTCGATATATCATATTAAGCATGATCAATATTTGAAATGCTGCTTTTGCATGTACCCGAGTGGGCTAGAGTGTTAACTTGCTTGTTATTGATCCGTTTTAGTATTTAATTGGCGGATATGTGGATGTTTATGTTACTCTATGCGGGACATTGCAGTGCCTCTCCGAAAACCTGAGCGCGTGAGCGCTAGCCGCGAGAGCGGCGTTGGTTTTCGTATAAGGAGGTATTGGTTGGAAGTGGAAATCGTGGGTTCTCCTGCAATCTCTTTGTTGATGACGTTTTTTCTTGTGATCGCTATGAAAATGCACGAAGCAGACAGACAGTCGCAGCACATACATACCCTATAAAGGTGGAGAAATGTGTAGCCTTTACCAACACTATCTAACAAAAACGCCAAAAGATCTAGCTTATGCCGTGTGCACCATCCGCAACAAAGCGCTGCTGACTGAGAAAGGGGACCTATGAGTAATAACTGGAATCAGCCAGGTATGCCGACTGATGCGTCGCGCGATGGCTTGCCCAAGAAAACGGGGGGCCTGTTAAGTGGCTATCGTCAACAGCAGCCTCCTGCCGAGCAACAGTCGCCCGCGTTGCCTGCGGGCGCTCCCATGGGCAGACAAATGCCACCTCAGCCCGCTCAACCAACACAATTCTCGCCTACAAATGGGCGCAATCCCTCCTCCCAGTTCCTTCCCGGGAGGACGCAGCAGGCACCGCAACCGCAGATGCCCCAGCAGCAGCGTCAGATGATGCCTGCTCAGCCTCAGCAGCAGCGCCCAATGCCGGCCCAGCCTCAGCAACAAGGCTGGATGTCCAATGCCATGAACTTTATGCGCCAGGTCTCCGGCAAGGTGACAGCTATAGGACGCAACAGCTACGGACAGCCCGCGCCCTATATGGAGCGCTACCATGGGTCTCGTCCCCAGGCGATGCCAGTTCCTGTGGAGCAACCACGCCTGGAGGAGGTCACGCCCTGGAAGCGCTCGCTGAGCACACGCGTGGCCTACAAGATGCGCCGCCGTCGTGACCGCTGGCAGAGCCAACAATTTGGCATTGGTAAGATCCTCGGTATCGCGGCCATCATCTTCGCGGTCATCGCCGTGATTGCCTCTGCGACTGGTGGTGCCTTTGCCTATAACTACTACCAGCAGGAGTCCACCCAGGTCGCCAGCATCGCCAACAAATCCAGTGCGCAGACGACGCGTATTTATGACCGCAACAATCAACTAATCAATGAGCGCTATGATCAGGGCGAAGGAAGTGCTGGCCGATCCACGCCTATCTCATATAAAGATATTCCCGATGTCTTAAAGGATGCACAGACGTCTATTGAGGATCGCACCTTCTGGGACAATGCCGGTATCGACCCACAGGGTATCCTGCGTGCCGCCTCTTCCGGCAATGGTGGTGGTAGTACTATTACCCAACAGGTGATTAAAAATCTCTCCCATAACGATCAGGCCAACCTTAACCGTAAGCTTGCAGAAGCCACTCTAGCCCTGGGCATGACGCAGCAGTATCCCAAGTGGAAGATCTTGGAGATGTACTTCAATAGCGTTCCCTATGGTATCCAGGACCTCGGCGTCGAATCTGCGGCTCGCGACCTGTTTGGTTTACAGCCTGATTGTGACAAGAACTTTGTTTGTAAGCCTGCGATCACAAAGCTGGATATTGATCCCAAGACAGGCAAGCACAATCCGATTGTGGCCCTGGCTCGTGCCTCGCTGTTGGCAGGGATCCCCAATAACCCAAACTATTACGATCCAAGCATCAGCGATACCACGCGCCAGGCTGCGCTTGATCGCCAGAAGCTTGTGTTGCAAAATATGCAGACTGATGGCAAACTTCTCGATGGCAAACCCATCGATGCCGATATGATCCAGCAGGCCGAGAAACTGACAGCTTCCTGGCAGTTTAAGTCCTATAGCGCCGTCCACAAGGCGCCTCACTTCACCGATTGGATTACACTTCAAGTAGAGCAATTGCTGAACAATGGTGATCCTACAGGACAGGCAGGCATCCAGGCCTTTCTCTCTGGTGGTTTTAATATTAAGACTACAATTGATATGACCCTACAGAAATATGTAGAGGACGCCTCAAGGTACTTCATTACACAACCAACATTGCAGAAATTTGGCCTGGGCGCGGGAACCTATCTGCGTTTGAACAAAGATTTGAATGTTAATGATGCCGCTGTAGTAATCGTTAGCGCAAAGACAGGCGAAGTCCTGGCTATGAATGGGAGTGTCGATTATTATAATCACAGCGGAGACAAGCGTGTTGGTGGCAACAGCAACATTGCGCTCTCTAAGTATCGTCAGCCGGGTTCGACTTTTAAGCCTTTCGTCTATACAACCGCTTTCCAGATGGGTTGGAATCCTGGCATTGTCTTGCCTGATGTCGCAACCTACTTTCCTAATTTGAATCCCGCCGGGCAACTTAATGATAGTACTTACCATCCAAATGACTACGGTGGAAAGCCAAATAAGCTGCCAACGACAACCATTCGTACCGCGCTTGCAGACTCCTTTAATATTCCCGCTGTTAAGGCTTTGACCTTTACCGGGTTAGATAATGTTATCAATAACGCCCATCTCATGGGAATCACCACCCTCGACGCTGATTTAAAGGCAATCGAGAAACAGAAAAGTTGTCACGATTGGAATTCATGCACGGGTGTTAGTGTCGTATTGGGTACTGCGCCAGTTTCTCCTTTAGAGATGGCCAGTGCTTACCAGACCTTTGCCAATGGTGGTGTGCATGTGCCTTACCAGAATATCCTCGATATCTGGGATAGCTATGGTAACCACCTCTTCCACCTTGATCCCACACAGGTGAAGGGAACACGAGTCTTCTCTCCGCAGGTGAATTACCTGACCACCTCGGTTCTAACTGATGAGCCTTCACGCTATGGAGAGTTCTTAAACGATCATGATCTCTCGTTCTATGATTGGGAACCGGGTGGATATTGTGCAGACCGACGCCCGTATCCTAGCTGTACTACTCATCAAGTGGCCGCTAAAACAGGCACAACCGACAATTTTGTCGATAACTGGGCTGTTGGTTATACGCCTAATGTCGTAGGCGCGGTCTGGGCTGGTAATGCTAATAGCGAGCCTATGAGAGATGGCGTGGTTGGTATTACAGGTGCCGCCCCCATCTGGCACGCGGTGATGGAATTTGCCTCCGGTCGCCCCTGTGCCGATATCAATGCGGATATGAATGTGAAGATCTCCTGCCCTGTCGCACGTTTCAATCCAGCTTCTGATGGTTTGAACGGGCCTACCACGTTCTCGAAGCCTGATGGAGTCTCGCTTAATTGCAATTTGTCAGCAGTTGATGGCTTGCTGGGTTCGGGTGGTAAATGTGACTGGGTCATCGATGGACAGGCGCCTACCCTTGCTGGGAAGACGACTGTGACCAATGGAGGCAATGGTGGTAATGGTGGTGGAACTGGCGGCAAGAAACGTCGTGGCTAAACGCGGGGCCAACATCACCTACGGAGGCTCCTCCCTCCTTGCCGGATGTGATACCCACTCCGACCCCGAAGCCATAAGTAAGATCCAAAAGCAGGCTGGTTTTATCCAGCCTGCTTTCTTTCTATGCTCTTCTTAGAGAACGTTATGCAGCAACCGTGGCACTATGATAGAGATTATCTGAGGGGCTTAGAACAACAATCTCTTGATTCTCACACGTTACATGCAAACAGCAGCACGCCCGGCAGGAGGGGCACTACCTTGCCCCTCCTGCCGGGCGTGCGTGCCGCCATTTGCGTACACGGTCATCTTGTCCCCTCTGCACGGGTAGGCATACATATCTTCCGCCCGCCACGTCGTCTCCGTTGCTCTTCCTCTTCACCTCTCTACTCACTCAATTTCTTCAATATTTCCTCTTTTTCTTGACAAACCCCCGCCTCTTGGGCATACTATAAATGTATATCGCATAATATGTCTCATTCTGCACCTTCCATATGTATACCTCTCGAAAACGTCTCTCTACTTTTCCTATGGAGGCTTACATGACAAAATTCGATCAGCAAGCCTACGCTAACCTCTTTGCTCGCCCCTTTATGCCCTTCACCAGCCTGAATGACCTCATTCCAACCTCGCCCATCACAAACATCTGGCCCATTCAGAACCTGCTTCCCACTGGCCTGACGCTCCTCAGCGGCGAATCACGCTCCGGCAAAACCTCTCTCGCCCTCCAACTCATGCTCAATGTCGCACAGGGCATGTGTTCCTTTGCCAGCACCGATTCCAACGACTCCCAACCCTTCACATCCGCTCGTGGTCGCGCCTTCTACCTGGGCCTCGATCACTCCCTGCTCCGCCTTCACGAACTCCGTTCGCGCCTGCTAGCGGCCCAGCCCGGCACTCCCCCACCCAACAATCTCTTCTTTTCTAACACCTGGACCCCTCTCACGCCCACCGAGGGCCTGCATGAGCTTCAAAGCTGGCTTACCAACTCTCCCGATACGCGCCTCCTCGTGATTGATAATCTGGCCTCGCTGCGTCCCCTCTTCAAGGGCAATGATCGCGAATTGCTCGCCCTCCTGCGCCGCCTCGCCGAGCAATATAATATCAGCATTCTTGTTCTCCACACCTGCAAGCGCTCCTCATCCCTGACTGCCTCTGTCGATCATCACCTCCATCTCAAACGCCTCCCCGTCTCCAACTACTATCATCTCGATGTCCTTGGATCTTCGCTCGCTCCCTTCTCACTCACCCTGCATTGCCCAACCTCTCACATTCATTTTCGTCACGCCTCCCTCGCAGAGAGCCTTGCCCTGAGCACACTTAGCGCCCATAAAGCGCTCACTCCCGAACGCCTCGCGATCCTCCATCTTATCCATACCTGTGAACACCCCCTCTCACCCGCCCAGATCACAGCCGCGCTTGGCCTCGACTATACCTGCGTGCGCCAGCTCCTCAGCAAAATGGTCAAAGCCAACCTGCTCACCACCATCTCCCACGGCTACTACACCCTCCATTCCTTCATCAAGCCTCTCGTTCCCGAACTCCTGGCCCAGCATCCCTGCCAACCCAAATTCGAGATCGCTCACATTCTCCTCTCCCCCGACTCTGAAGATACCCTTACCCCCGAATCCTCCAATGCTGCTGAATTCTCTCCCAACGACTCTGCCAATTCCGCTCAAACCCCTACCACCCTCGAATCCCAAACCAGGATCACTCACAATCTCACCCCTCATTCTTATACACTGCTAACTCCCAAAAGCGGAAATCCCCATTCCAACCAACCCAATGCCATGTAATCTCAAAATGGAACTTCCGATCCCAATCTGGAACCCATAGACGCCCCGTTTACGCTTCCGCTGACACATTTTAGTAGGTTGTCCGAACAGGCATCTGCGAAAGGCACGAAATGTCGGTAGGGACCAGCCTGTCCCCGAATGGGGGCTTTAGCGCGTCCGAACGCCATTTATGGCAGTTCGGCGCAAGCCAAAAATGTCCCAAATGAACACGTCGCATAATCTATCACGACAATGCTCTTTTAAAAAAAGATAACTTGCTCCGTAGCACCTGGCGGCATAATATGTAAGCGCGTGCTTCAGCAGCGCGGCGCCCCCGCAACAGGCGTACCTCATATGTAGACGCGTGTTTCAGCAGCATCGTGCAGCTAGCACACAGGCGCCCCAGCGTGGCCCCTGAGCATGTTTCATGACCAAAAGCATCGCACCTCTTGACAATGCCCCCGGTCGAGTGCTATTCTTTATTTGCAGTCTCAAGTCGAGACTGCTAGCAATCAGAGTTGACAAGCATTGTATCATCGTACATGTCACGGGTGTGTGATATTGCAGATTGGTGCGTCAACAATCGAGGGCAGTCTTGATGACACCATTGAGTCAACGTAAGCAACAGATCCTGCGGGTTCTGGTTGAAGAATATATCCATACCGCGACCCCTGTTGCGTCTGAGACTCTTGTGCGCAAGTATGGTCTGAAATATAGCTCCGCCACCGTTCGCCATGAACTGGCTGGCCTGGAGGAGTCGAACCTCATCTTTCAGCCCCATACCTCTGCTGGACGTATGCCAACAGACCTGGGCTATCGCTATTTTGTTGAGCATCTCATGCGAGAGTCAGCACTGTCACTCGATGAGCAGCGTCTTATTCGTCACCAATTTTACCAGGTGCAGGACCAACTGGATCAGTGGGTTCGCCTCACGGCTTCGGTTATGGCTCGCCTGCTACACAGCGCTGCGATCATGACACCTCCTCGCTCCAACGAGGGCTGTCTGAAGCACTTTGAGATCCTGGCGGTGACTGAACTGTCTGCCCATTTGGTGCTGGTGCTCACCGATGGCTCGGTGAAGCAGCAACGCCTGCTGCTGGATCGGCCTATTCGACAGGATGAGCTTAGTGCACTGTCGGCGCGTCTGAACTCGCTGTTCGCGGAGAGAACCGCCACTGAGATCGATGTGATCGCCTCACAGGTTGATTTATCTCCAGTTGAACAGCTTGTCGCACATACCATTAGTCGCATCTTGCAGCAGCATGGCGATCTCTTTGGCGATGTGTTCTACCGCGAGGGCGTGATCAATATTCTGGAGCAGCCAGAGTATAGCCGTCTCGGTCCTGAAACCGCTCGCAACGAGCGTGTGCGTAATGTGCTTGAGGTGCTTGAACAGAATCGTCTCCTTCCCGCGCTTGCCTCGCACCTGCGAGATCAACCATCCGATGGTGTGCAGGTGATTATTGGGGGCGAGAATGAGTGGGAAGAGATGAAGGATGTGAGCCTGGTAATCGCGCGCTATGGTCAGGAGGGTGGTGTTGGTGGCCTGCTCGGCGTGATCGGTCCGACACGCATGCAGTATGATCGCGCCATAGCCGTTGTTCGCTATATGGCAAACGTCATGAACGAGCTCCTCTCCGAACTTTACGGCGGCAGCGGCGGCAGCTAATTAACCCATTGTGTAGGCTCTCATGAACGGGGTCAAGGGGCAGCGCCCCTTGCGGGGTGTGGGGTGCCCCCACCTTCCCCCATTTTTCCTGCCGCCGCAGGCGGCAGAAAGAACATCAACAAAACGTCAACCAGGAATTTCTGTTTCGCAGAAATTCAAATGCTTATAGATTTGATTCTTTTTTTAGGAGGCAACTGTGCCAAAGGTAATCGGTATCGATCTGGGAACCACCAATTCTTGTGTTGCTGTTATGGAAGGCGGCGAGCCTGTCGTTATTCCTAATGCTGAGGGCGCTCGTACCACTCCTTCGATTGTCGCTATCAATAAAAATGGCGAGCGTCTTGTTGGCGAGGTTGCTAAGCGCCAGGCCATTACCAACCCCGAGAATACGGTGTATTCCATCAAGCGCTTCATGGGTCGCAAATTTGAAGATCCCGAAGTCGACCGCGACAAGCGCATTGTGCCCTTCAAGGTCGTGCGCGCCAGCAATGGCGATGCCTGGGTTGAGGTTCAGGGCAAACAGTACAGCCCCCCAGAAATCTCGGCCATGATTCTACAGAAGTTGAAGACCGACGCCGAGGCCTACCTGGGCGAGCGCGTGACTCAGGCTGTCATCACCGTTCCCGCCTACTTTAACGACGCTCAGCGCCAGGCGACACGCGACTCCGGCCGCATCGCTGGCCTCGAGGTCCTGCGTATCATCAACGAGCCAACCGCTGCATCGCTGTCCTATGGTCTCGATAAGAAGAAAGATGAGCGCATCGCGGTCTATGACCTGGGTGGCGGTACCTTCGATATCTCCATCCTGGAACTGGGCGATGGTGTCTTCGAGGTCAAGAGCACCAATGGTGATACACACCTGGGTGGTGATGACTTCGACCAGCGCGTCATCAACTGGCTGGCCGACGAGTTCCGCAAGGAGCAGGGCATCGATCTGCGCCAGGACCGCATGGCCCTCCAGCGCCTGAAAGAGGCCGCTGAGAAAGCCAAGAAAGAGCTCTCCAGCTCGATGCAGACAGAAGTGAACCTGCCCTTCATTACCGCCGACGCCAGCGGGCCAAAGCACTTGACCATGACCCTCTCCCGCTCCAAACTGGAGCAGTTGACCGAGGACCTGGTCGAGAAGTCCCGCAAGCCGGTGATGCAGTCACTCTCCGATGCTGGAATGCGCCCTGGTGATGTCAACGAGGTCGTTCTGGTTGGCGGTCAGACTCGTATGCCTGCCGTACAGACCATGGTCCGCCGTATCTTCGACCGTGAGCCTAACCGTGGTGTGAACCCCGACGAGGTCGTGGCCATCGGCGCCGCCATTCAGGCTGGTGTGCTGACCGGCGACGTGAAGGATGTGCTCCTGCTCGACGTCACGCCGCTCTCTCTGGGTATCGAGACCTATGGTGGCGTCTTCACCCGCCTGATCGAGCGCAACACCACTATCCCGACGCAGAAGAGCCAGATCTTCTCCACCGCTAGCGACAACCAGCCTAGCGTGGAAGTCAACGTCTTGCAGGGTGAGCGTGAGTTCGCCAAGGATAACCGCTCGCTTGGTAGCTTCATCCTGGATGGTATTCCACCCGCTCCTCGCGGTGTGCCACAGATCGAGGTCACCTTCGATATCGATGCCAATGGTATCGTGAACGTGTCCGCGCGCGATAAGGGCACCAATCGTGAGCAGAAGATCACCATTCACCCCTCCAGCGGCCTGAGCAAGGAACAAATCAACAACATGGTTCACGATGCTGAGGCTCATGCTGCCGAGGACAAGCGCCGCAAGGAAGAGGTTGAGGAGCGCAACCAGGCCGATAGTGCGGCCTATCGCTCCGAGAAGGCTCTCTCCGAGCTTGGCGACCGCATCTCTGGTGAGCAGAAGAGCGAGCTGGAGACCAAGATCGCTGATGTGCGTGCCGCTTTGGCAACCGACGACGTCGAGCGCATGAAGTCCGCGCGCGAGGCCCTTGAGCAGTCCTTCTACAAGATTAGTGAATCGATCTACCGCACTGGTGCCGAGGCTGGCGCAGGTGCTGGTGCGACCGCTGACCCGGGCGCGTCACAGGGTGGCAACACTGGTGACGACACCATTGAGGGCGAATACAAGGAAATGTAATAATGACGCAAGGGTACTACCACGTGTAGTACCCTTGCCCTCTTTCCTTCCAGCCCACCACCACATCCCACACAAAGCTACAAACTTAGGAATTGCATTGAGTTTCTTTCCCATTAACCGATACATATAGTAAGATGTAACAAACGTGTGAGCAGCCAGCGCCGCAGACGCTTAGAGGTAGGAGGGATGGGCGTGTGGGGTGGGCAAACGTCCGCCCCACACGCCCATCCCTCCTACCCACAGGCAAGCTCGCGAGCCGAGAAGCAGGGAAAGGCATTCCTTTTCAAAACCCTGTCCGGTACTACAAGCATTGCGTATCTCCTGGCTATGGTGTAAGCTTGTTAATTGGTACAATCTCTTCTTGACTCGCCTTTCTTCTATTGATAGATGTTACCCAGTAGCGCGGAAAAGAACGCGCCCTGTTTCTGACGATAAAGGACCGGTAGATGGCCGCAAATAAACGAGATTATTATGAAGTTCTAGGGGTGGCCCGCACAGCGACGGATGACGAGGTCAAAAAGGCCTTCCGCCGCCTCGCTAAACAGTATCACCCCGACGCTAATAAAGAGCAGGGAGCGGAAGCCCGTTTTATCGAGATCAACGAGGCCTACGAGGTCTTGAGCGATTCACAGAAGCGTGCCGCCTATGATCGTTACGGCCATGCTGGTGTTGGTGCCAATGCCGCAGGTGCCGGATTCAATGGATTTGAAGGCTTCGGTAGCATTAATGATCTCTTCGAAACCTTCTTCGCTGGGTCTACAGGGGGAACAACCCGCCGTACGGGTACGCAACGTGGCGCGGACATCCGCTATGAATTAACTATTACCTTTGAAGAGGCGGTATTTGGCTGTCAGAAAGAAATTGAGCTGCCCCGTTGGGAGACCTGTGGCAACTGTCACGGTAACGGCGCCCAGCCTGGCACCTCTACCTCGCGCTGTTCCGCCTGTCAGGGGACGGGCGAGATCCGCCGCGTGCAGCAGTCAATCTTTGGCCAGTTTGTCAATGTCATGATGTGCGAGCGCTGTCGTGGCGAGGGCCGCGTCATTACAACTCCCTGCGAGAAGTGCCGTGGCCAGGGCCGTGTGCGCAATAACCGCCGCGTCGTGGTTAACATTCCCGCCGGCGTCGATGACGGCATCAACGTGCGTGTGACGGGCGAGGGCGAGGTTAGCTCCCGTGGAGGGACGCCTGGTAACCTGTATGTCGTCCTGACTGTCAAACCACACCCCTTCTTCAAGCGCCAGGGCAACGACGTGCTCTATGAACTGCCCATTAGCTTCACACAGGCCGCCCTTGGCGACGAGGTCGAGGTTCCCACCGTTGATGGGAAGACCACGATGCTCAAGATTCCCGCTGGCACGCAGAGCAATCGCTCCTTCCGCCTCAAGGGCATGGGCATTCCCGTGGTCCACAGCAGCGCCCGTGGCGACGAGCATGTCATCGTCAAGGTCGTGACGCCAACCAACCTGACGCCTGAGCAGAAAACCCTGCTGGAAGAGTTTGCCCGCATCGAGCGTGAGCAGAATGAGCAGAACGGTAAGAACATCTTCCGCGACCTCTTCGAGAAAACCAAAGACGTCTTCCAATAGGCTAGAACAAAAAGAGAGGCTCAGTAGCCGCGTACGCAAGTAGCGGGCTACTGAGCCTCTCTTTTTTGCTGCTTCTTTAGCCTACAATAGATTCTTCAACGCTGGGCGCTTTCGGAGTTATGGCCGGTTTGGCTGTAAAGCTGGCCGTCATCGCCAGGTGGTCGCTGGCGGCGCTACCGAGGACGCCATTGCCCATCAGGATGGGCTGACACTGCTCTAAGCGTTGGGCCAGTTCAGGGGCGGCGAAGATGTAGTCAATGCGCCCGGCTGGCGCTATGGACGGGCAGGTAAAGCCGGGATCGCGCGGGGCCTTCTTGCGGAAGCAATCGACATAGCCTGCTTTCAGCAGGAGGCCGATACTCGCGCGTGGTGCGTAGAGCGATGCCGCCAGGTTAAACAGCCCGCTTAGCACCTGGCTGCGCGGAATAATACGCAGCACGGGGATCAGGAAGCGGAGGGGCGGTGGCACAACATAGTTTAGCGTGGGTACACCGTCCGCGTAGTTCTTGAACTTATGCTTGCCCCGTTTCTCCTGTTCTAAGGAGACGAGGGCGCGGAGCAGTTCGCTAGCCTGAAAGGTGTCGCCGGGTGCCAGGGAGTTGAAGTCACCCATCAAGATATGGGATCTGCCCTCCTCTTGGATGGGAGCCAGGATGCGCAGGATCTCGCGCACCTCGCGCTTCCTGAGCGAGCCACCTCCCCGGCCCTTGAAGAACGAGGCCCATAGGTGCGTCACAAAGACCGTCAGGCGCTCCCCACTCTCCTCCTCAACGCTGACTTCCAGCAGGGGCTTATTCAAAATCCCTGGGCGTGGGTGAATTTTTGTCTCAAGGATGGGCAGGCGTGTCAGGAGGGCGAGCTGGTAGTCGCCGGGATAGGCTGGTTCTCCGCCCATAACCAACTGCATTCCCATCTCTCTGGCAATTTCATCAATGACGCGTGGCTGCTCCTGGATCTGCGGATGCGTCGCCTCTACCACGCCAACAATATCTGGCTTAACAGATTGCAGAATACTACAAATTTCTCGCGTGCGCTTGCTGCCCTGCTCACGCACATTATAGCCGCCAGCCAGGATATTAAACGAAACAATACGAGTCATATTCTTATCTATCTCTAGCTTTCTTCATATTCTTACTTCATATCCGAAAACCCTGAGCGCGCGGCCGCTGTGCCCCCGAATGGGGGTGCCATCGCTTGCCCCCGAATGGGGTTGGGTTTCGGAATAAGATCTTAGCAATATGAGTCATCATGGCATACATCAATTAAAACGAAGTAACCCCTACCAAAGCTACGCTCACTCTTTATCTTCGCCCGAATGGAGCAATTTATAAGTTTATCGATACGAAAAAGGAGGAGTGAGGCTCTGTGCAACCATCGGCTGCACAGAGCCTCACTCCTCCTTTTTTTAGTATTTTTTATTTCCAGGTGACGCGGTCGAGCAAGTACATGGTCAGTTCCGCGATCGGAATACGGATCTGCTCCATGCTGTCGCGCTCGCGCAGCGTGACGGTCTGATCGTCCAGGGTCTGGAAGTCGATGGTGACGCAGTAGGGCGTACCAATCTCGTCCTGGCGGCGATAGCGACGTCCAATATTCTGGATATCGTCGTACTGGGTGACCATGAAGCGTTGCAGGTTCTTATGGATATCCTTGGCAACGCCGACCAGCTCTTCCTTATTTTTCTGCAAAGGAAGAACCGCGCACTTGACTGGGGCCAGCCAGGGGTGCAGGTGCAGCACTGTGCGATCATTGCCCTTGCCCATGGGATCTGGCTGCTCCTCGTAGGCGTCGAGCAGCAGATTGAGGAAGGTGCGATCCACGCCGCCCGAGGTCTCGACGATCCAGGGAATATAACGTTCCTTGGTGTTGAGATCGGTGTAGCTCAGGTCCTGGCCGCTATACTGGCTATGGCGCGAGAGGTCCCAATCCTGGCGCCAGTGGATGCCTTCCCACTCCTGCCAGCCCAGAATCGTGCGGTACTCAATGTCATACGCCTTCTTTGCGTAGTGTGCCAGCTCGTCCTTGCCATGCTCATGGAAGCGCAGGCGATCCTTGTGGTTGATGATGGTCTGGTACCACTTGAAGCGATACTCTTTCCAGTAATCAAACCACTTGTCCATCTCGCTGGGATGCACGAAGAATTGCAGGTCCCACTGCTCGAACTCGCGCTGGCGGAAGAGGAAGTTACCCGGCGTGACCTCGTTGCGATAGGCCTTACCAATCTGACAGATACCGAAGGGGATCTGTACGCGCGAGGACTTCACAACGTTATCATAGTCCAGGTAGATGTTCTGGCAGGCCTCACCGCGCAGGTAGGTCTTCATGCGGTCGCCCTCAACCACGCCCAGGTAGGTCTCCATAAGCAGGTTAAACCGGCGCGGCTCGGTGAATTCGCCGCCACAGGCCGGGCACTTGTTCTGCTCAACATTTTTGGGGTCCAGGTGGTCGATGCGGAAGCGGCGCTTACACTTCTTACAATCGACCAGGACATCGACGAAGTTCTCGACATGTCCACTGGCCTCCCAGACGCGTGGATGGGTGATGTTCGCGCCCTCGATACCCACGACGTTGTCGTGCATCTGCACCATGGACCACCACCAGAAGCGGCGAATATTGTTGCGCAGCTCGACGCCGAGGGGGCCAAAGTCATAGAAGCCCGCGATACCGCCATAGATCTCGGAGTTGGGATAGACAAACCCGCGCCGTTTGCTCAGGGAGACGATCTTGTCGATGGGAACCAGGGGTGTTCCCTGAATCTCTTCTTGCATCTCTTCGATTTGTGTCATGAGTGGTGAACCTCCACATAAAAAAATCCCCAGGCGTCTTCTCTCCGCCCAGGGACGAATGTTGCCAGTGTGGGCCTGGGGCCACTACAACGCTCTGGCGACATGCGCGGTTCCACCCTGCTTCTTCACCACAAATCAGTGAAGCCACTCTTTATGGAATCCAAAGCCAGCTCCAAAGCGCCCTTCACCTGCTGTTGATTGCCGACCTCGCACCCTCCGTCGGCTCGCTGGTATCTCGCGCAAGTTACTCTTCTTTATCAACGCTGGCGCGTATTTCTCTTAATTGTCTTCCTATAGTATAAACACCCAGACTCCAAGATTCAATCCCTCCCCCACCTTTGGTTAAAAATAGGCCGGTGTGAGGGTGTGGGTGGGTGCGTGTTGTCTACGACAACACGCACCCACCCACACCGGCGAGCCACGTAGTGGTGAGAAGTGCCGCTAGTCGCAAGAGGTAAGCGGTCGCCTACCTCTTGCGACGACTGGCGCGCTGCTCTAGTTTCTCCATCCAGATGGGGACGATGATCGAGATGGCTGTGAAGGCCGCGACCGCTCCATAAACTACAGCCAGGGTTTTGCCTACTGGACCTTTCTTCTCAGGCTTCTCCATGCGGTACCTCCTACATACTTGTCTGCTGTCTAGCGAATAATATCTCTGCGTCGAAACCACCAGCCACCCGGCAAGAAAACTCTTACTATACACAATACGATGGGCGCTTCCATAAGGTGATAACCATGCTGGGTGTTTGCCCTACACATTCGTGGGATATTTGCCCAGCTTGCCTCGGCAATCGTCCTGCTTGTTCAGACCCCCGCTGCATGTTACAATGGAGATCAATATTGCGAACGTTTGAAACTGTAAAGAAAAAGGCGCATGGACGAATACGTGGAGGCCGGGCGTGTGAACCAGGCCGCAATTGAAGATTTTGCTGCTCGCTATCCCTTTCCCATCGATGATTTTCAGCTAGAGGCTGTGGCTCATCTGCTGGATGGGCGCTCTGTTATGGTGGCTGCTCCTACCGGAACTGGTAAGACCCTGGTCGCTGAGTTCGCTGTCTGGTTAGCACAGAAGCGTGGGCAACGTATCATTTATACAACCCCTCTTAAGGCCCTCTCGAACCAGAAGTATCGTGATATGCGCGAGCTATACGGCTATGACAATGTCGGCTTGGTGACTGGCGATATTGTGGAGCATAGCCATGCCTCGATTGTGATTATGACGACCGAGGTCTATCGCAATATGCTGCTGGAAGATGGAGGCGAGCGCTTCGCCAACGGTGAGCGTCTTGATGCCAGCGAGCTGCGTGATGTCGGCTTTGTGGTCTTTGACGAACTGCATTACTTGAGTGATTTTGATCGCGGCCCCGTCTGGGAGGAGGCGATCATCTGTTCGCCTAAACATGTGCAACTGGTGGGTCTCTCCGCCACGGTTAGCAACGCTGAAGACCTGGCAAGCTGGATCAGTCGTGTGCATCGCCCCATCTCGCTGGTCTTTCACGAGCAGCGCGCGGTCCCGCTGGAGCACTATTATTACTATGGCGATAAGATTCACCTGGTGCAGGATGCCGAGGGGAACCGCGTCAATCATTTCCCCAGAGTTGGTGGCGAGGCCAAGATCGCGCAGATGATGAATCGCCGACGTACCTACGTGTATGATGACGATGAAGAGGGCGAGGTTGACGAGGAGGCCGTCACCGAGGAGTTTTGGGATAAGCAGGAGAATCGGCGTAAGGGTCGCGTGCCCAACCGCGAGCAGCGACGCCGGGCCGAGCGCCGTGGCAAACCAGGCACCTCGCGCGCGCAGCAGCACTCGTCTGCTTCCTCTACAGCGCCGGCGCATGCTGCTCCCAGTACTGAAGAGGGCAGTGAGACGGAAGAGCGCCCCGTACGGCCACGCCAGCGCCAGTTCTTCAAGGCTCCCGAGCCAGGTGAGACATTGACCGCGCTTCGCAACGCCGATATGCTGCCCTGTCTCTACTTCTTGCCTGGTCGTCGTGTGGTGGAAGAGGCCGCCACGAGCGCCTCCCTCCATAGCTTTACGACCCCCGAGGAAGAGACCTTTATCCGCGAAGAGATCGGGATCTGGCTTGATCGCCTACCACCCGAGGACCGCAACCTGCAACAGGTACTCTCCCTGACGAATATGCTTCCGCGTGGAATCGCCTTCCATCATGCCGGTCTGCTGCCAGGACTGAAGGTGCTGGTGGAGACGCTCTTTGCTCAGGGCCACCTGCGCGCCGTTTTCGCGACCGATACCCTGGCCCTGGGCGTGAACATGCCTGCGCGTACCGTTGTGGTGGGTAGCCTCAGCAAGTTCGATGGTCAGGAGATGCGCCTGCTCACGCCCAATGAATACCGTCAGTTGACTGGGCGTGCTGGACGTCGCGGCATGGATGTGCGCGGCTCGGCAGTTATCCCCTACTCACCCTGGGAGCCTTTCGAGGATGCATTTCAGCGCATCACGGGCGAGATGCTACCCGTCACTAGCTCATTTGTCATTCGCTATAACTCGGTACTCAACCTCTGGCGGCCAGGAGATGTGCAGCATCTGCGTCGCATCTGCGCCTCCAGCCTGCGCGAGTACCAGCGCTACCTCATATGGGAGCTGAACGAGTATCATCGTCTGGAAAAGCGCTATCAGAAGGCGCGCAAGTCGGGCAAGAAGAAAGGGGCGGCCTCTGAGGGCGCGTTTGAGGCGCTAGAAAAGCGTCGCCAGCGCATCGGCTCCTACCCACTCAGCCGGGCGGGCGCCGCCGAACTGGATGGCACGATCTTCGCCCTGCGGGCACTTGGCCATATCGGCCAGAACGATGAGTTGACGCTGAAGGGGCGTCTCCTGCGCGGCATCTTCCACCCTGCGGGTATCATGCTGGTCGAGATGATAATGCGTGGTATCTTTGATGACATGTCGCCCAACGAGGTCGCCGAGATCTGTAGCTGGTTCACTTTCAGCAATGATAAGCGCCTACATAATCGGAATGTCCTGGCGTCGCGCCTCGCGCGCGTGCGGCGCGATCTCTACCAGGTACTGCAACATGTCCATGGCATCGAGGAGCGGGCCGGGATTAACTTTTCACCGAGTATCCAGCCAGAGTTCCACGGCGTGGCCTTTGCCTGGTCGCGTGGCATGTCCTTGAATGCGCTTCTCAACCGGATCGAACTGGCAGAGGGCGATATCCTGATGCTGCTCAATCAGACCATTGACCTGCTCCAGCAAGTCCAGGCGGCAGTTGGCCAGGTGGCCGATATGAAAGAAGCCTGGGACAAAGTGGTGCCGCTGATGACGGATGGCGTGATGAACGAGCGGAATGTGGCCTCACATACGCAAGCGCAATTGACCGAACTACAACAGCAACGCGAGCGCCTGGCTGCCCTGCGCCCCCTCTTCGCGCAGGCTGCCTCTTCCCTGCTACGTGGTATTATCATACAGAGTCGCATGGTACCCTCGATGTCTGTGCAGATCGAGGATAGTGTGCTTCCGCTCGACGCGGAAGAGGATCGTGACTCAACCGGACTGCACGACTCCCAAACCTTCGCCGAAGAAATGTAGACTGAATATGCATGAGACCCCCTCCGCCATTTTGTGGTGAAGGGGGTCTCATGCATATTCAGTCACTAGCCCTCTTTTCCCTATTTCCTACCATTTTGCTTACTCGCCCGTTTAGTATAATAGTGCGCGCTACCGGAGAGCTTTGGGATGTCATAACAAACGCTGTTATAACATACGCTACCGAGATACATCCTTGAGTGAGCTTTAGCGTAAAGTGTTTCTTGTCGGTTGAGCGCCAAAAGAAACATTACTTTGGTCATGCCTACAGGGCCTAGAAGTTGTCAGAACCAGCCAAGTTGAATAATATGTACAAAGGTACAAATATCTCTAGTGGCTGATAGAGATGCGGTGGGTAGAGGATGCAGGTGTGATGGATCACGTTGCCCACGCAGATCGCAATAGATCGAAGGACGAAGACTAGCTAGCGATTGTATTTGTGAGCAGGAAAAGGGGTAGGTTTTAGAATGAACGCAGAAGCTTTGATAGGAAGAGTGCTGGGGACCTGTACGCTCCAGAGGCTCATCGGTCAGGGAGGCATGGGCGCTGTCTACCAGGCGCAGCAGTCACGCCCGCGCCGCCAGGTTGCCGTAAAAGTGCTGATGCCGATGTCGCCCTTGAATCCTAATCAGCTAGCGGCGTTCCTGGAGCGTTTTCGCCGCGAGACGGATGCCGCGGCCTCGTTGGATCACCCTAACATTACGCCCGTCCATGAATATGGTGAGCAGGATGGGATCGCCTACCTGGTTATGCCCTACATCAGTGGTGGTACGCTCCGCGACGAATTGGAGCGCTTTGGGCCCCTGCCGCTTGATAAAGCTACGCACTATCTCGAACAACTGGCCGCGGCTCTTGATCACGCGCATGATCACGGGGTTATTCACCGCGATATTAAGCCAGCCAATATTCTGCAGACCCCCGAGGGGCGTCTCTTATTGACCGATTTTGGCCTGGTGAAGATTGTGGGCGAGGGCTATGCCCCCCAGGTTCGCCTGACTGGCGAAGGGGTGCCAGTTGGCACGCCCGATTATATGGCACCCGAGCAGGTCATTGGTAGCGATGTTGATCAACGCGCCGATCTCTACTCCCTGGGTGTGATTCTATTTCAGATGCTCACGGGAACAACTCCCTTCCAGGGAGAGACGCCTATGCAGATTGCCGCGCAGCAGTTGCAGGTTCCACCACCCTCGCCCCAGGCTTTGCGTCCAGACTTGCCCCTGGCCGCAGCCCAGGTCTTGTTGAAGGCCCTGGCTAAAAAGCCGGTTGATCGCTATATGACTGCGGTCGATTTCGCTATCTCTTTCCGTAATGCCTTGCAGAGCTCAGGCGTCCAGCTTGGTGTGAGTCCACTGCTGAATGGTGTTACCTCCAATACAGGGCGCATTTTTATTCCCAAAGGCATGCTTGAGCCTGCACGGCATAGCGCGCGTATCCAGACAGTCCCCGGACCGACCGCTCCTGCTCCACAGGCTGAGCCGGCTGCTCCTGCCGCCAGGGGCCAGTTTAGACCCGGCGTCCTGCCCTCGAAGAAGCTTGGCCAGGTCAGCCCCGTTGGTGGCGGCCTGCTGGCACGTGCGCCGGGTATTGCCGACGCGCCGGCTGTGGCGCCCGCTGATCCGCTCTCTCCTCTGCCGATAGAGACCGCGCGTCCTGCTGGTGGCCTGCTCTCGCGTACGGGAAAATTTCCCCTGGTGAATGGTACGCCAAAGGACGAAATGGCGCAGCAGATGCCTGAGCAATTCTCTACTATGACACAGGCGCCGCAGCAGGATTTTAGTACGCAGTTCGCCGCTTCTCTGCTGCCCTCGACGCCCCTGGCTCCTCAACCTGAGTCAGCGGGTATGGTAAAGCGCAACACGGGTACATTGATCGCGCCTTCGGGCCAACAGAACACAGGCGCTCTGCGCACAAACACAGGCTCGCTGATGTCGATCAACAAGCAGCAGGGCACGGGCGCGCTGACGCTTACCAATGGCAATAACGAAACAGTCAAGCTTACCGGGCCGGTAAAAGTCGTGAAGGTGCCTGTTGCGGGCCAGCCTGGTCGCTATGTTACCGGCATTCTGCCTGTGATTCCCGCTGATGATCGGCTCTCCAATGAGCGCTCGGGGGTCTCGTTAGGGGTAAAAATTATCTCCATCTCGGTGGCGACTGTGCTGATTCTACTGGTTGGGGCCGGTATGTTCTGGTTTATGCATAATCGTTCGAGCCAGGCTCCGCAAAATAATACTAACAATAGCAGTGTGACGAGTACGCAGAAGACCTCGGGGGCACCAACCGATTCCAATATCCTGATTCAAGATCCCCTGGACCATAACGCGCATGATTGGCCTGAAACGCCAGCAGATATGTATGCCTTTAAAGATGGGGCTTATCATATCACGAACCATACCGATGCCAGCGGTATCAGTCTCCTGGAGACCTCACCCTTTAATGGCCCTATCACGTATGCAGTCTCGATGCGCCAGATCGCTGGCGACGATAACTCAGAGGTCAATACCTTTGGCCTGATCTTCCGCTTCTCGCAGTCTATGCAAAACAAGAAGCAGGTTACCCACTTTTACACCTTCGAGGTCTTAAATAAAAAAGGTGGCTACTACCGCTTCTGGAAGTATGATGATAGCTCGGGCGATAAGAATAAGTTTTGGCAGCAGATTGGGAAGAACGTCAATCTTGGGAATGAGTTTAAGGTTGGGCGGGACGCGAACGCGACGAACACGCTCACCGCGACGATGGATGGCAACAAATTTACCTTCTGGGTCAATGGGAAGAAGGTGATGGATGCCACTGATAACTCCTATGCCACCGGCGTGGTGGGTATGATTGTGAACCTGAAAAACTCGGAAGTCGCCTTTAGAAACCTTTTAGTAACGCGCGGGGTAAACAATCCTACGCACTAGTTTTGGGGCATCACTGGTCCATTCCTATTCATCTACATGTAAGAGGCAGGTCGTCGTATGAACGCAGAGGATTTGATTGGTAAGGCGCTTGGGACGTGCACCTTGCAGCAACTTATCGGTCAGGGTGGGATGGGAGCCGTCTTTCTGGCTCAGCAGTCTCGCCCACGCCGTCAGGTTGCGGTCAAGGTGCTCTTCCCTTTTACGCCGCTCAATCCCGGTCAAAAGGCTGCGTTCCTGGAACGCTTCCGGCGCGAGACGGATGCCGCGGCCTCCCTGGTCCATCCAAATATCATGCCTGTGCATGAATATGGCGAGCAGGATGGGCTGGCCTATCTGGTTATGCCTTACTTGAGCGGAGGCACGCTCCGCGATGTACTTGAGCGCGAGGGACGCCTGCCCCTGGCACAAACCAGTAACTATCTTGAACAGCTCGCGGCCGCTCTAGAGGTGGCTCATGGGAGAGGTGTCATTCACCGCGATTTGAAGCCGGCGAATGTGATGCTCACACAGGAGGGCCGTCTGGTCCTGACCGACTTTGGTCTGGTGAAAATCCTCTCTGATGGGCAATCCGCGCAAGTGCGCTTGACGGGGCTGGAGCCCCTCTGGGCACGCCCGACTATATGTCGCCTGAGCAAGTCATCGGCACTCCAGTCGATATACGTGCTGATCTTTACTCGCTTGGCTGCGTGCTCTATCACATGGTCACAGGGAGTCTGCCCTTTAAAGGGGCACTCCCTATGCAGGTGGCCATGCAGCATTTAAATAATCCGCCGTCCTCACCACGCTTGCTGCGTCCGGATCTTCCGGTGGCGGCTGAGCAGGTGATACTGCGCACCCTGGCGAAACGGCCTGAGGATCGCTATGCCAATGCCAGTGAGATCGCGGGCGCTTTTCGCGAGGCGCTGATCTCGGCTGGTGTCTCCATTGGCGAGACCCTTAAAGTGCCTGCCGCTCAGGGTGATGCTTCTTTTACCAAGCGAGGTCTGTTTGATCCTATGTGGCAACAAAATCATTTTTCACAAGACGAGAACTCGCCTCAGGAGCCTTCTGAACAGCAGCAACCATTTCCACCTATGCCTGCTCCCATAGGCCAGGCAGCTCCTGGCGCTAACGCCCAGGCATCTCAACCCGCACAGCCGCCCGTGCGCAATGATTTTATCGCCAGGACGAGTATGACGATGCCCTCTTTTACAGGCATCCTTCCTCCAGAGATGCAGGCTGCTCCGGTTCGTCCGACGCCCGTGGCCCCGGCCCTCTCTTCAGGAAATACCAATTTTGGCGATGCCTCCTTTGGGCTGCCTAATACATTTCTGGCGCAGAACCAGAACCAAGTGCCTAACCAGTACACGCCACCCTGGGGGCAGGAACAATCGCCCGCGATCCCGCAGGAGGATTTTCCGCAGGCGCCGTCCTCATTTGGAGGGGGCGCACCGTCCACTCCTCGTGCAGGCGGGCTATTAAGCCAGTTCTCATCTGAGAAGCCCCAGGCGACGCCTCAGCCCGGAGGCTCCTCATTCAACCTGGCGCAGCCTTCCTCGCCAGAGGCAGAGCAGAACGCCCAGCCCGCTTCTTCATCACTCTTTTCCTACGGGTCTAAGCCTACGGGCCTGCTAAATTATGCCGCGACGGCACAACCCGCTGCTGAGCAGCCTGTTGAGCCAGCACAGACCGGCATAAATAATGAGCAGCAGGGGATGATGCAGCAGCCTCAGCAGGATGGATGGGGACAGCAACAGGGCTTCGCGCCCAACTGGCCACAGCCTGGTCAGGGCAAGACTGGCACGCTTGCTGATTTTGGTGCCCAATATCCTGAGCAGGGAAAAACGGGTCTCCTGGCGCCAATTGGCGAGGTGAGC
This sequence comes from Ktedonobacter sp. SOSP1-85, assembly GCF_016587415.1. Taxonomy (GTDB): domain Bacteria; phylum Chloroflexota; class Ktedonobacteria; order Ktedonobacterales; family Ktedonobacteraceae; genus Ktedonobacter. The sequence goes on from NZ_BNJI01000001.1 coordinate 4,031,419, forward strand.
ACGCCGGGCGCTTCAAACACAACCAGCATGATGCGCCTGGTCCAGCCTGCCCGGGTCTTTAAGATTCCGGTCGCGGGCAAGCCTGGTCAGTACGTGACGGGTATGCTGCCACAACTGCCCGCCGAGATGCAGGATGATCTGAAGGCAGAGGAGGAGAATCTAAAGCAGAAGAAGTTGAGCAATCGCCTGAAATCGGCTATCTTGATTGTTACAGCTGCATTGATCATCTTTGGCGGTAGTCTCTTCTGGCTAGTCAATTCGCATACTACCCCTCAACAGTCTAACCCTCATGATACAATGCTTCTGAAAGCCCAGGCGACCAGCACCGCCCAGGCGGGTGTGACCGCAACAGCCCAGGCGGCTAACATCTATTTCGAGGATCCCCTCGATAGTAATACGCATAGCTGGCCTGTTGGTAATGGTTATACCTTTAAAGATGGGGCGTATCATATCAAGAATACGTCGAATAATGTCAGTACTGCCATTTTGCAGGATTTTTCGCTGCCCGATTCCTTTGTCAGCACGATCACGATGAATGTGATCAAAGACAATGATAACGGTGAGTTGAAGGCCTACAATGAGTATGGCATCATATTGCGCTATCAGAAGGATAGCAAGGGCAAGCGCAGCTTCTACCTCTTTGATGTGCGCAACTCCAAGGATGGGCGCAAGTACCAGTTCTGGAAGTATAGTGATAGCCGTGGAACAAATGATGGCGCAGCGTGGAAGCAGCCGCTCTGGGAAGGCGACATCAAGAGTGAGTACAAGGGCGGTCATAACCAGCAAAATGTCATCAAGATTGATGTGCAGAACGATAAATTTACGTTCTATGTCAATGGCAAGCAGGTCGGCAACAAGAGCGATAACTCGCTAAAGGGTGGGCAGGTAGGCATGCTGGTGTATCTCAAAGATACTGAAGTAGCCTTTTCCAACCTGGCGTTGACCCGCAATTAATAATGTATCGTTGGGTACATCCGTCGCGTTGTAGGGGCCGTGCTGGCATGGTCTGGCCACCCGAGGAGAACCGCACTCTCCAGCGCTTGGAGCCCAAGCAAGCTTGGACCCTACAAATGTAGGGGCGGCGTTGGTTGTGCCACGACACGCTGTATTGTATCCGGATGCCAGTCCGTCTGGTCATAGGCAAACGTCGCGGCAATTTCCTATAAATTGCTGAGGATTGAAACGAGGTAACGCTTGAACACGTTGTTCGTACAGACATCTCTGCATTCTGTGATGGGGATGGCCCTTGCTGGCGTGAGCGATGGCCAGATGAAGGTTATCTCCATTGCTCTGTGGATCAGTGCATTCCTGTGTATCCTGAATATCATCTTAGCGGTCGTGTATCGAAGTCGTTCGAAGCGAGAGGTATTCTCCTATTGGGCTATCTGTGTCCTCGAACTGGCGATTTTTGTCTTTGCCCTGCTCTTGCGAGTCGGGGTTATCTCTCAGGTTCCGTTCCATCTGCCACCAGGCCTGCCCGTTGACCGCCTGGAAATTGGCGCGGCGCTGGCCTTTGGTATCGGCCTCTTCCCGGCGGCCTTCTGGCATCGCGTCAACCTCTCTGATCTTCCCAAGCGGATTGGGGAAGATGGCAAGGCTATGAAGAGCGGTAAGGGGACGGTGAGCAAGGCTCCTGGGGAGTGGATGAATTAAATACTGTAGAAAATTGATGGTGATCCAGTAATGTTACGACGATTCCTTAGTGCGTTCGTTGAGTTTGTGCGCTCTTGTAGCTCCTGGCAGATACGCATTGTGACGCTGGCATTTCTGGTCCTGAGTATTGGTTGTAGTTCCCAGGCGCTTGTCAGTGCCGTTGCTGCCAGTTCCCATGTTATGCAACCAGTAAGTAGCGCAGCTAATAATATTGATACGCTTGTATATCCTCATCAGCGCGCCTGTACTATTTCGGCACAACAAGTGGCGCAGAGAACCATATCGCAGAATGAGCCGCTTGCAGGTACGTCGAGTATGACGCCCAATACCTGCTCGCATACCCAAAAGTAATGCTCTGTATTTATCTATGTACTCATGTGCATGCCTCTCTTTCTTAAGGTGCCCCTTTCCAAAGGGGCACCTTTTGTGTGTTATGGTAGGAACTTTCGCAGTGACCGTGCGTACAGGTATATGTATGGGTTTTTAGCGAGGGGCTGAGATTATGCCCCCTTAGATCTTCGCTCCCTTTCTACGTCTATCTTACTGACACCATGTGCAAGTTATTTCTGGTTAGGGATGTGGTAGTGGCTGTCAACCGCTACCACATCCCTAACCAGGGCGAGTGCCATAGGTGCGAGATTGGGCGCTCTCGCTTATACTTCTATCATTGGTAGACACCGTAGTAATAAAAAAGGATGTTTTGAATGAATACCTTTCCTGAGCAGAATCCTCCACAGACTCAAGATACACCTTTTCCTCAACCAGCTGCAGCTCAGGCTTATCCACAAGCATATTCATCTACTCAAACGGGGCAGAGTGCTGAGCAATATGCAGTTCTGACGCAGGACCTGTTGCAAACCTTCGGCCAGAAGGTCGCTGTAAACCATCTGAACCTTGCTGTACGTCCGGGTGAGTTCTTTGGCTTTCTGGGTCCCAACGGCGCTGGCAAATCGACAACGATCAAAATGATGGTGGGACTCTTGCGCCCGACCTCTGGCTCGGTCTGGGTGGGAGGCGTGGATGTCTGGAAAGATCCACTCAGCGCGCGTGCCCTGATGGGCGTACTTCCTGAGCACCTGAATCTCTATGAGCGCCTGACGGGGCGTGAGTTTATTCTCTTCGCGGGCCATATGTATGGCGTGCCCGATGCCGATGTGACGCGCCGCACCGAGGATTTGCTACGTGTCCTTGACCTGGCAAACGATGCGGATAAGATGATAGTTGATTATTCAGTAGGTATGCGCAAGAAAGTCGCGCTGGCCGCGGCCATCTTGCATCGCCCCCAGGTGCTGTTCCTGGATGAGCCGTTTGAGGGGATCGATCCCGTGAGTTCACGTGTGATTCGCGACATTCTGCATGAACTGACCCAGCGTGGAACGACGATCTTCTTCTCCTCGCATATCATGGAGGTGGTGGAGCGCTTGTGTACGCGCGTCGGCATTATCAATCAGGGTGTGCTTGTGGCCGAGGGGACGCTGCAAGAGCTGCGTGAGCGGGCCAGTGGCGACGATAAAGATGCCTCGCTAGAGGATGTCTTCCTCAATGTCATTGGTGTGCGCAATGAGAACCATAATCTGAGCTGGCTTGACTGAATTGTTATTCCGAAACCCAACGTCACTCACGTGACGAGCGCTTCCCCCATTCGGGGACAAGCGCGCTCAGGTTTTCGGATCAGAAGTAATAGGAGTTCGGTGTGCTTATCCATCGCGATAAAATCCGCTGGCTGCTCTGGCTGCGCTGGAAGACATTTCTGCGCGCCTTTACCCGTCCCGGTAAGGGCAAGGTTGGCCGCATCATTAGCCGTATTGTATTGATCCTGGTGCTGCTCTGGGCAGGCTTCTGGGCGGCCTTTCTCTTCTTCGCGGCGGGCCGCTTTCTGCCTGCTCCTGCCAATTTTGAGGCGACCCTGCTACTCCTGACGGCGCTGAATGTGCTCTGGCTGGTCCTGCCGCTGCTTGAATTTAATACCAATGAAGGCCTGGACCTGACCAAGCTGGCGCTTTTCCCACTTACGCGGGGCGAGAAGATGCTTAGTCTCGTGCTCTCGACCCTGCTGGACACGATGACGCTGGGCCTGTTACTGGTCTTCGCGGGCCTGATTGCAGGTTGGGCCTTCTCGCTGCCCCTGGTGCTCTTTAGCATTGTAACGGTATTGGTGTTTTATGTGCAGGTGATTGGTATCGGCCAGCTCATCCTCTCACTCTTGATGAGTTTCTTGCAGAGCCGTCGCTTCCGTGACCTGGGTGTCTTCCTGATCGTGCTTATCTCCTTTTCTGGCTATCTCTGCCAGTTTGTCTCGCGCGGAATCTTTACCGAAAACTTCATTAATAATCTGAGCAATCATCCGTATTCGCCTTATCTCCAGTGGCTCCCGCCCGGTATGGCGGCGCGGGCCATTGAGCAGGCCTCGTTGGGGAACTGGGGCCAGGCGCTCCTCTGGCTGCTGGCCTTGCTGGTGGTCGGCGTGGTGGCGCTTTTCCTCTGGCAAATGGTTGTAGAGCGGGCGGTGGTACGTCCCGAGGTCGACAACTCGGCCAGGCGTGTGCGTCGTCGCTCCACAAGTGAGGCTGTGGTACCTTCCACAGCGGCAGCAGCCCCTGTAGCAGCATCCGGAGCCAGGCCTGCTCTTCTGGAGCGCCTCTTCCCAACTCCAGCGCTTTCGCTGCTGGGCAAGGACCTGAAATATATGCGGCGCGATCCGCAGATTACCGGGGCCTTGCTGCAATCGGTGCTTGCGCCCGTCTTTGTGGTCGCTGTAACGCTGTTTAATGCTACACCTGGCGGTGGTACGCACACAAGTGGCTTTTCTAGCTGGTCCCCGCTCTTGCTGGTGCCATTGATGGTCTGTCTCTCGCTCTATCGCTTCTCGTATAATATCCTGGGCTTTGAGCGCCAGAGCCTGGGTACGCTCTTCCTCTTTCCGATCAAGCCCTGGCATATCCTATGGGGCAAGAACCTGGTCACCTTCACGATCGGGATTGTGGAATTGGTGATCCTGGTGCCAGTGGCGATGTTCCTCTCGCATAGCTTGAATCTGCTCGTTCCCGTCCTGGCGGGTGGCTTCTCTGCTATCTTTGTGGTCGTGGGCCTGGGTAACCTGACCTCGGTCTTCTTCCCTCAGCAGTGGCGGCAGATTCAGCGTGGCTTCCAGACGTCGATGGGTTCAAGCTCTGAGGCCGGTTGTATGCGGGCCGTGATGTCACTGGTGACGCTCGCGGTCCTGGTCGTGGTGATGGTGCCAGTCCTGGTGGCATTGGGCACGCCGCTCTTCTTTGGTATGACCTGGCTCTGGTCGCTGACGGTCCCGCTTTCGCTGGTCTATGGTGTCCTTGTCTATATCGGTATAACGTCGCTTGTGACTCCTCGCCTGCTGAATCGCAGCCCAGAGATCCTCTCAGTGGTGACACGCGCCTAGCTTGCCTTTGTGCCTTTGAGTAGGATGTGTAGAGCGCCCTGGTAGCCTGCGGCTACCAGGGCGCTCTACACATCAGTTGTATCAGTATTGGCTATCTTTAGCCCTTCTTGTGTGGCTCAGCCTTCTTGCGTGAGCGCAGGAAGATGAACAGGAGGCCAAGCAGCAGGCACACAATCAGCACATAGGCGACGATGTTGACAATTGTGAGCAGGCTATCAGGCGATGCGTTCGCGCCCTGGGCCAGGGCGGGTGGATAGAGGCCTGTGATGATAAATTGCGGGTTTCCGCCTACGGTGAGGGTATTGATGAGCTGGCGTCCAGGAACATCGTACATGACGACTTTGCCGCTTGCGAGCGCGATAAAAGCAAATTGCCCATCGCTGGTAATAGCTACTGATTGGGGATGATCCTCCAGGGAGATGACCCGGTTAGGCTCTTTGGGCAGGGCGAAGCCTCCATGTACCGGGTTGAGCACCAGCAGTCGGTTGTTGCCTCGGTCGGGAATATACATCTCACCTGTAGTTTCATCAAAGTCCATGGGACCATAAGAGCCGCCAGAGAGAATTTTTGTGACCTTGTGTGAGACAAGGTCAATAGTCATAATGTCCCCGGCACGCGTAGTGACATAGGCCGTTGTCCCAGGTGGGTTAGAGAGATATTGAGGGCCTCCGTCAACGGGAATGCTGGCAAGCCGCTTATGCTGTTTCAGGTCATAGACAATGACGTCGTGTTCGCTAGAGATCCAGAGCTGATTGCCAACCGTATCTGACTGGGGATCTGAGACATAGGCCATGGCCAGTCCGTAGATGGGACCATTTGTTGCCAGCGTGCGTATGACCTGGCAGTTTTTGGGATCAATCTCACGTACGCCACTGGTCCCATTGCCGCCACTGTAGATAAGCTTGGTATTCAGGTCGTAGGCTAAAAGTGTGGGCTGTCCGGGAACGCTCGCCGTACAGAGCGTGTGCCCATCATGTGTATCGAGAACCGCGACCTGGTTGCTCTGAGGTAGTGTCACAAAAAGGTTCGCGCCATCGACGCTGAGCAGGACGGTGTGCGGGTCGCCTTTCAGTGCCACGTTTTTTGTGACCTTTTGCGTGGCGATGTCGATGATGCTCAGGCCCTGACTGGCGCCTGCCACATAGGCCAGGTTGGGCGCGCCGCCATCGGCATAGGCCAGGCGAGGACTGCTCCCCATGAGTAGGAGGCCCATCAGAGTAAGTGTCAAGAGTAAGGCGGGATAGAGCAAGCGACGTCTACTGTGCACCATGATGTCACTTCTCCTTTTCTAGTTTTTCGGTGTCAGCGAGGTCCAGTGCTGGCTGGACTGGTCAAAGCGATAGATGGCAACCGGGTAGGAGAGCGAGATATAGACCTCTCCTGCGTTACCCGGGTGGGCAACCACATTGAAGTAGTTCCCTTGCAGGGGAGGTAGTTTGCTCCAGCTTTTGCCGCCATCGGTGCTGCGATAGAGAGACGTGCCAGTCTTCCCGTAAAGTGTGAGAGGTTGTTGTGAGGAGACGCTCAGCGAGTTAATGGCCGCGGCTGAATAGACCTGTTGAAAGGTCTTGCCATGATCCTGAGAGGCATACACGCCATCATCGCCGCTGGCATAGATAGGGCCGTCGTTCCCGCCTGTGGCCATTTCATAAACACCGCCTGTGTTCTGTAGCTTTGTCCAGTGTTGACCGCCATCCTCGCTGCGCGCCAGGCCATCGCTGCTCCCGGCCAGGAGCACATGTTTCTCGCCTGGGAGGGCGAGCAGACTGCTCAGGCTACCAAAGGGAAGCTCGCCAGCGGCCTGAAAGTTCTTTCCGCCGTCCTGGCTCACGAGTAACCCATGACTGCCCAGGGTGTTGATATAGACATAGACCTCGTTGGCAGAGGTAGTGCCAGCCTGGGCCAGGAAAAGCGTGCTGGGTGTAAGCTTTTTGGCGGAGATGCTGAGCTGCCAGGTCTGCCCCTGGTCGCTACTGGTGTAGAGGCCAGGCGTACCCTTCGATGACTTGTCGGTGGGCTGTGCCAGGACGTAGACGCGTTGAGGATCTACGGGGCTGCTCACCATGGAGTAGCTCATTAAGCCCTCCATGGCCTGCCCTGCTCCTCCTGCGACCATCTTCCAGCTTGTGCCATCATCTGTGGTGCGGAAGAGGCCATAGTGGGTCGCGAGCAAGAGCGTATGGTTGGCAAAGGCCAGCAAGGAGTGAGGGTGGTTTGCGGCTGTGCCAAAGACATTGACCTTTTGAGCGGTCTGGGCATTGCTTGTTGTGGTATCGTTCCCGGTGCCGCTACAACTCGCGAGCACCAGGGCCATAAGTATACATAAGCTCAATGGTAGCCAGCGTCGAAAACGCCTGTTGCCCCAGCTCATAATCTGCTCCTCAAAATATTTTTCCTACATAAACATTTTTAAGATGTCTGAATGCGGAAACTGGCGGTATGTTGTGTCGTATCCGTAGTGCGGATGTGGACATCAATCTGCCATAGTCCACTCATGGGGAGAATGGCGGTACCGCTGAAATTTCCTTTGTTGTCAGGCTGTAGGGTGAGTAGCGTGGCGCCCATGCGCATCTCGACCATATCCGCAGCCAGCCCAACCTGAATGTTTTTCGCGTTCTGCCCCTGCTTATCCAGGACATGGACGGTGAAGGTGTTAGGGCCAATGCGATTGGGTGAGATGGTAAGTTGAACGTTGAACTGTTGATCCTCGGTTCGCATGCTTCCCTGGAAAAGCTTATTTGTTTTGGTCGCGGTGCCTGTACTACTAGCAGGCTGAGCAGGCGCAGTGGTAGGCGCGTAGACGCTCATGAGGCTGCTTGCGAGCAGGAGTGTGACACCCAGCAGCGCCTCCCAGCGCAGAAGCGTGTGGAGCGTGCGTGTAGCGTGTTCGACCTGGCGCTCGATTTTCTTGCTGACATCAGCGGCGAAGCGTTCTTTTGTCTCCTCGCCAGCCTCAACCTGGATCCGCTCAATTTTCTTGTAGTCGCGGTTAAGGCGCGGGCGAATGAGCAGATCTTGTACGGCTCCCACGCAGAGCAGTATTCCCAGCAGGAGGCATTTCACAATGAGGGTACGGCCATAAGGGGTGCTTAACAACTGCTCCCAGGATTGCAGGTGCAGGCTGGAGTTGAAGGGTCCTGTGACCAGGAGGAGAAGCAACCCGGTCAGGGCCAGGGGAGAAAAAGTGCCTAGTGTGTTCAGCAGAGCCTTACCCTGAGTGAGCGGGGGCTGATCGCGTAGGGCGGGCAGGTAGACCCAGGCGACGTAGAACATGCCGCCGACCCACATAGCGGTACCCAGCCAGTGAAGCCAGTCGCTACCAAGGCCCAGGAGTGGTGAGCCATTGATAGTGGTGGATGCGCCATGTCCGCTCAGGGCGAAGAGGAGCAGGAGGACGCAGCCCAGCGCCAGCCTTCCCCAGGTCAGGAGCGATGACCGCGAATATTGCGCATCGTTGGCGTCAGGCGTAGTCTGTGCAGGCAGCAGGAGCGCGACGATAAGCAGGAACTGCTGCAAAAGCCAGTAGGTCCCAAATCCTCCCGTGGTAAGGAGTTGTATGGCGCTGGGTATAACCTGCGTGCCCTCTACCTGAGCCAGTGCCAGGCTATTGCTGAACAGCAAGCCAACATTGGCGCACAGGAGCAGGATCAAGAGCGGCTGCGCCAGTTTCTGCTCAAAGAGCCGCTCTTCGCGCTCACGTATAGCTTGATGCTCGGTGCTTGCCTGTTTGCGTGTAATGAATGCGCGCGAGAATAAGGTCCCAACCCAGAAGGTCGCACCCAGCGCTAGAAGGGCTTGCATCAGCCCATAGAGCACGCTGGCGAGATCGAGTTGGCCGGAGGCAAGAGGCGTGGCGCCAAAGGCATTATCTACTCCCGCCAGGTTTGCGCCTTGAGGTAAGGCTCCATCTGGTCCAGTTATGCCGAAGCTAAAGGCCCCTGTCAGCGTCTGCCCATCGTAGCTCGCCAGTGTGCGCCAGGAGACGGTATAGACTCCTGGCGGCAAGGGACTTTGCAATGGGACGACAAGCTCATGACCGCTGGCATAGGTGCGTAAATCGACTCGCCTGTGTTCGGCGTTCTGGACCATGACCGTACTGGCCGCCGAATTGAGATCCTCGCTAAACCAGAGATGGACCTCGGATGGCGCGGTGAGCAGGAGCTTATCTGCCGGGGGATCTGAGCGCAGGAGGATGGAAGACGCCTGCCCTGGCAGGGGAGTCATCACCAGCAGGAGCAGGGCGAGAGACGCAGCTATAGTTAGAAATATATGTATATGGGGTGTAGCCCGAAAAAATCTTTGTGCTTGCATACGGATAACGACCTTTTGTACGTGATGTCCCGGTGGAGGGATGCCAGACCACAGTGTAGCATACCTGGCAGCGTTGTTGAAACAGGCTTCTCCTATCTCGCAGTAGATATGATATCATGATATAAACGATGGGTAACATCGACGTGCTATAGAATACTGCTATATAATAATGGTATCATGGGAGACATAGAAAATATCGATAATCTGCTCGCATTAGAAGCATTGCTTCAGGTGACGTTTCATGACCGTTCTCTGCTGCTACGAGCGATTACGCACCACTCGTGTTGTAGCGAAACGGCGCTACGCGACTCATATGACACCCTGGAATTCCTGGGCGATGCGATTATTAGCGCTCATGTTGTGGAGTATATTTATCGCAGCTTCCCAAACGCGAGTGAAGGGGATATGACGGCCCTCAAGTCCGAGGTGGTAAGCCGTCGTGTCTTTGCGCTTATTGGGCAGCAGCTTGGGCTGTTCCCTTTTATTCGCGTAGATATCGCGAACCTGCGCACCTTTAATGAGCGGTCGCGTGACTCATTATGTGCGGATGTGTTGGAGGCGCTGGTGGGGGCGATCCATATCGATCAGGGGGCAGAGGTCGCACGCGACTTTGTGGCGCGAGCGATTCTGCCTATGGTTGAGCAGGTCAGTGTGCAGGCGGACACCAATCCTAAAGGGCGTTTGCAAAAGATTATCTTGCAGCGCACGGGAAGTCTCCCACGCTATCGCGTCCTGGAGCAGAGTGGGCATAATAATGATCGTGTCTTCCTGGTCGGCGTCTATGATCAGGAGACGCTTCTAGGCCTGGGCAAGGCCTCCAGCATCAAAGAGGCCGGACGGCTCGCGGCTCGCGAGGCGCTAGAGGCTCTACAGAAACAGCGCGGGAAAGCTCCAATCATTGATATAGAGGATGAATCGCAGCCTCAGCTTTGATAAGCATGAAGCAATGTAACCAAATAGATGCTTCTGGTTCTTTAAAAGAAAGCTGGAAGGGGAGAGATGGCAGCTCACGATCTCGTCAACTGGTACGAATCCAGTCTCGCTCCGACTGAGCGGAAGACGCGGGGACATTTCTCAACACCACCACGCTTGGTGGAGCAGATTCTCGATGCCTGTGGTTTCTCGCCCGAGCGCAATCTCACTCAGCTCCGTGTCCTCGATCCCGCCTGTGGTGGCGGCAACTTCCTGACGGCTGTCTTACATCGCCTGGTCCTCTCGGCGGAGGCCAATGGTTTGAGCCAGCGTCAGACCTTGAGCCGCATCCAGCAGAATATCTGGGGTTTTGATCCCGATCCCGTCGCCTGTTTTATGGCTGAGATGCACCTCCGCGAAGCACTTGCTGCATACACCCTGCAATCTTCCCAGTATCGCAGTTCTCTGCCACTCCATATCCATCAGGCCGACGCGCTCACATTTCCCTGGGGGCAGGCGCTGGCGGAAAAGCGTCATGCCGATATCGATCTCTTTCTGGCGAATCCCCCTTACCTGGCGGCCAAAAATACGGATCTTAGCGCCTATCGCCAGGCACGTGGCCATCAGGGGCAGAGCGATAGCTACCTGCTATTTCTCGACCTGGCGTTGCGCCTGGTACGCCCTGGCGGCTGGATTGGCCTGGTGCTGCCAGATCCAGTGCTCGCGCGTACCAATGCCGCAAGCGAGCGCCAGGTACTGTTGCGAGAGACGACGATTCACCAGCTCTGGCATCTCTCCGGTGTTTTCTCGGCCTTTGTGGGCGCGGTCGTCATTGTGGCACAGAAGCGCTTGCCTAAGCGTTCGCACCAGGTTACCTGGACACGTGGACACTGGCACCTGCCTAGTGGAACGGTGGTGCCCATCTCCATCGGCAGTGAATCGTTGATTTTGCATACGCCAATTCTAGGGCGCGAGAAGCCCGAACAGGCACACGCGCATACCAGTATGATCAGGCAGGAGGTCCTGGCACGCCAACCTGAAGCGGAGTTACGCTACTTATGGGGGCGCATGCAGGGGACCTTAATTGAACGCCTCTATCTGCATAGCCAGGCCCACGCGGGTAGGAAGTCCCTGCTGGCCCCGCTTTCGCACTGGGTTACCGTTCGGCGCGGTGAGGAGCTGAGTAAGGATCACGCGCTCCTCTCACCCTGGCGCCCGGATGAGGGTGAGTGGTATCCCGTCTTACGGGGAGGCGTCGATATTCACCCCTATCGCTTCCCTCAAGCTATACGCTGGATGCAACGCGAGCATATTCACAAGCCCCTGGCGCGTTATCACGCCCCCAAAATTCTGGTCATCAAGAGTACAGGCCAGCTTCAGGCCTCGCTCGACCTTGAGGGGCACATTGTCTTACAGACGCTCTATATACTCAACCTTACGCGTGAGGACCTATGCACCTCCCAGGAGCAGGAAGACGAGCTGTTTTTCCTGCTGGCTCTACTCAACTCGCGTCTCCTGCGCGCCTATACCTATGTATTGCATACCGCGTATAAATGGGTGCAGCCGCAGATCGAGCAGCATGTCCTGGCGCACCTGCCTGTCCCCACCCTGGCTGGCCCCGAGCACCGTTTCATCATTCAGCGGGCCAGAGAGCTACAGTCTGCTTGCAGCGCGAAACCTCCCGTAGTAGAATTGAAGGAGAAGGAGATGTACGAGGAGCTAGAGCAAGCGATCTGCGCGCTCTACGAATCAGCTCTCCAGGGACGGCGAGCAAGCAGTTCGCCCTTAGATCGAAGAAGCGCCGACAAAGGAGTCACCTATGGCTGATACACGTAAAATTCGCGTCCTGGTTGCCAAACCTGGCCTGGATGGGCATGACAGGGGCGCGAAAGTGATTGCGCGTGCCTTGCGCGACGCGGGCATGGAAGTAATCTACACTGGCATTCGTCAAACCCCGGAGATGATCGTTGAAGCCGCGGTCCAGGAGGACGTGGACGCGATTTTGATGAGCATTCTCTCCGGTGCACATATGGCCCTCTTTCCCAAAGTCATGGAACTACTCAAGCAGAACGAAGTTGATGATGTGCTGGTGGCGGCAGGCGGCATCTTGCCCGACGAAGACATTCCCACAATCAAAGCCATGGGTATCCAGGGCTGTTTCGGACCGGGGACCTCGACCGATGAGATCATCAAGTTCGTCCGGGAGAATGTGCGGTCTGAGCGCCTGCTGACCGAGGTATAAGCCTTGCAAAATATCATTGAACGCTTACTACAAGGAGATCGGCGTGCCCTGGCCCGGATGGTCACGTTGATTGAAAACGAGGCCCCGGCAGCTTCTCGGTATCTGGCTGAACTCCATCGCCACTCTGGCAACGCGCATATCATTGGCGTGACCGGCTCGCCCGGCGCGGGCAAGAGCACGCTGGTGGCGCGCCTGGTGCGTGAGTATCGCAGGCGAGAGTGCAAGGTTGGTGTGATCGCGGTGGACCCGACCAGTCCCTTCAGTGGTGGGGCTATCTTAGGTGATCGCATTCGCATGATGGAGCTGGCAGGCGATCCCAATATCTTCATTCGCAGCATGGCCAGTCGAGGGAACCTGGGCGGTCTCTCCGCCTCGACGCGCGACGCCGTGCGTGCCATGGATGCCGCGGGCTATGACCCGATCATTATTGAGACCGTGGGCACAGGCCAGGCCGAGGTCGAGGTTATGCGCACGGCCCAGACGGTCTTCGTGGTGGTTGCGCCCGGCATGGGCGATGACATCCAGGCCATCAAGGCAGGTATCTTAGAGATCGCTGATATCTTCGTAGTAAGTAAGATGGATAAGCCAGGTGCCGACCAGACGGTCGCCGAACTGGCGATGCTGCTCAGCCTTGACTCCAATCGCAAGCAGGCGGAGTGGCGTATCCCCATTATCAAGACCTCGGCCGTAAAAGAGCAGGGTATTGCCGAACTGGCTGACGCCGCGCAGAAGCATCGCACCTACCTCCAGGAGAGCGGAATGATGCAGAGCCGTGCCCAGCGCCAGGTGCGTAGCGAACTCCAGGCTCTCATTCTCCAGGCTGTCACAAAATCGCTCCGCGAGGCCGTCAGCGAGGAAGAATGGCATGAGTTGATCGACGATATCACGAAGCGTGAGCGCGATCCCTACTCCGTCGCACGCGAGTTAGAGGCCCGCGTGGGCCTCAACGGCGCATAATTCTCCCTGATTGGGGGCCCGGAACATAATTAAAGCAGGCAACATCCCCGCTGAAAAGAGGTGTGATGCCTGCTTTTTATGCTTATGTTCCGGTGAAAGGCCGGTTCCGTTTGTGTGAGGGCGCGCAAGAATAGGCACAGGTAAGTGGATCAAAGCAATTTTGTATCTGAGCAGAAAGTGTTGGCGCGGAAACGAGAGAAGCGTGAGTAAAAAAGCGACATCCGAAACGGTATTAGAAATGCGGGGACGTGACTTGGTAATCACGCCTTCCGCAGAATATAGTCACTTGACACCTGAAGAGCAGCTCACGGCGCTGTTTGGGAAGCGCCTCTCGCCTTTTGTGGCGGAGACTCTGACCCAGGATAAGCGTCATGCCTTCTGGCGCACCAAGCCTTACTATTTTACTGCTGTGAAGGTGGCGCTCCAGGAGCAGCACATCCCTCTCCGGATCGCGTTCGAGGAACGTCCCACCCTCCCTTTCGCGACGCACCTGGTGAAGGAACCTCGCCCATATCAGCATGAGGCCCTACAGGCCTGGTTGGAGGTGGGGAGCGCGGGTGTCGTGGTCCTGCCAACCGGGGCTGGTAAGACCTTTACCGCCGCCATAGCTCTGCACCAGTTGGGGCTCTGGACCCTCATCGTGGTACCCACGATTGACCTGTTGCAGCAATGGCGGGATGCGCTGGCCACCGATCTCTCCCTGGAGAGTAGTGAGATTGGTCTCTTTGGTGGCGGCGAGAAAACCCTGAAGCCGATCACTGTGATTACCTATGACTCGGCGGCGCTCTATCCACGCGAGTTGGCCCAGTTTGGCTTGCTAGTCTTCGACGAGTGCCATCATCTCCCCGCACCAACCTATCGCCTGATCGCGGAGTCGGCCTTTACCCCCTTACGCCTAGGTCTGAGCGCGACCCCCGAGCGTAGCGACATGGCGCATACAGAGCTTGATGAGCTGATTGGACCCGAGGTCTATCGCCGCTCTCCCTCCGAGTTAACTGAGGGTCGCTACCTGGCCCAGTATCGTGAAGTGGTCGTGCCTATTGCCCTGGCGGAGGAGGATGCAGCACGCTACAACGAGCAGCGCCAGATCTACCGTGCATTTTTGCAGCGACGGCGCATTATTATTCGCTCGCCCGAGGATTTTCAGCAGAAGGTGATCTATATGAGCGCGCGCGATCCAGAGGCGCGCGAAGCTATGCTGGCCTGGCGTGAGGCGCGCAACATCGCCATGAACGCGCCCGCCAAGTACGCTGAAATCGAGCGTATCTTGCGCGAGCATGCCCAGGACCAGGCCATCCTCTTCTCAGAGTACAACTATGTCGTGGATGAGATCAGTCGCCGCCTGTGTATCCCCAGCATCACCTATAAAACGCCTGCCGAGGAGCGGCGCACCATCCTCGAACGTTTTCGCTCTGGTCAGTATACAAAACTGGTTACCGGGCGCGTATTAAACGAGGGCGTCGATGTGCCAGACTGCCGTGTGGCGGTTATCGTGAGTGGCAATAGCACTAAACGCGAGTATATCCAGCGCCTGGGGCGCGTGCTTCGTCCCAAGGAGGGCGAGGCCCTGCTCTATGAACTGGTCACCTCCGATACCACTGAGGAGTCGGTGGCGAAGCGGCGTCGCTAACCATGTTGTAGGGTCCAAGCTGGTTTGGACTCTGAGCGTAGCGACCTTCCCACACGGAGGGTGTCGGCCTGCGAGCCTTGGAGTCCAAGCCAGCTTGGACCCTACAAATCAGAGCTTTTGGAGGTCAATGGCCGCCATGTATTGGCATTCGATATAGGCCTGGTTTGCGCCTGCGGAGTTTGGTAGTGGTTGTGGACTCTGATTCGGAGGAATCGTGCGCCCGGTGTAAGAGTCGGCTGCTGCCTGTTTGAGTTGGAGAGCTATACTGAGGTTCGCTGGATCAGCCAGGTCAGCAGCCTTCAATAGAAGAACGTCGTTAGCACGTACTTTTTGGAGCCAGTCTCGCAGATCTTGAATGGCATATTCGGTATTTTGGACGCGCTGTAACAGCTCTTTGTTCCCGCCAGCGACCTGCTTGACCTGCTGCACCTGTTCATCCAGAATATCGAGATAGCCTTTCTGGCTGGGTGAGGAGAGCAGTCCTCGAGCTATACTCAGCTGAGAGGGAAGATTTTGTGGCAGATCTCCTGACTGGCGGGCGTTGCTGCTGCCATCGAGCATCTCGATCACGCGTATAGCCTGGCGCATAGCCAGGGCCTTATCTTTTACATGGTTTTGGAGGGTATCAGCAATACTGCCTGTTTTATCGTTCATCGATTTGATGGTTTCAAAGAGCGTCACGATCACGCTCTGGTTATTCTCCAGGCCAGGAGTCGAGGAGAGAATATTTTTGACTGCGGTCGCGACTTTGGGATCGAGCACTCCATGGTAGATGTGTTGCTGACCAGGAGCCTGGGGCTGTGTATTCGCTTGCTCTAACGTGATAAGTACCCCTGTCGCGATGTTTAGTAGGTCTGTATGTTGCGTATCGCCAGGATAGGTGTAGATGATAGCATTATTCTGGAGCGGTAGTATGCCCAGGGGCAGTGGCTTTGTTTCAGTTTCCAGCCAGGCAAAATAGGCCCTGCCTTGAGCGGGAGCGTCTATGTGGTCTATCTGTAGGTGGAGCACATCGTTATGCCCAAGCGCATCATCCTGGAAGAAGACGCGTGCGGTATTTGTGATGGTTGCCGTGGGCTGAGTGTTATGGGGCTGGAGCCAGAAGGTTCCCAGGAATGCACCTCCGAGCACGAGTAGCAACACGACCGCGATCAGGAAAATATACGCAGGCTTATCGGTAAGGCGTTGGCGGCGCGGAGGTAACGCCAGAGGTGGCGTTTGTGGCGCCATTGCAGATTGTGGCGTCGCTACTGATGAGTATACATGAGTTGCCTGTTGCGGTTCGCGTGCAGGCATTTCTGGAGGCCTTACAGGCCCTACAACTGGCATGGGCTGGGGTGAGGCAGGGTGTGCATCACGGACTTGATAGCCAGAAAGGAGACCCGAAGAGCGCTGTGACGGTGCTATAGGTGACTGTGAGATTCCTGGTAACGATTGTGAAGTCGCGGGAGGAGTTGGCAAGGGACGTGAATTTGACGGTCGAGCCTGGTCAATGCCTGGTAACGATTGTGAGGCCTTGGGAGGAATTGGCAAGGGACGTGAATTTGACGACAAAGGTTGTGAGGCAGGAGGGAGCGCAGGCAAGGGCCGGGAAATAGACGCATTGAGTGGTGGCTGCACTGTTTGTGGTGAAAACGGCTGTGGAACCCCGAGAATGTTAATGGTCGGTCCCCTTTGCGCGGCCGAATGGCCTGGCTCTGGGAGCGCCGGGATGGCACGTAACTTCAGGCTTGGACGCATGGAGCAGGCCTCTGCAATGGCAGTTGCCAGGAGTGAGGCACTGGCAAAGCGGGCAACAGGGTCTTTCGCAAGTGCGCGTAGGATGACCTCGGAGAGGGCCGCGGGAATATTCGGATTGATCAAATTAGGCGGCGTTGGAAGCGCATTCACATGCTGCATCATAATTGAGATGGGGCTTTCTCCACGAAAGGGGGGAACGCCGGTGCAGATCTCATAGAGCAGGGCTCCGAGGGCATAAATATCGCTACGTGTATTGGGGTGGCCACCACCTGCTTGTTCCGGTGAAATATAAAAGGGCATGTCGGCGTTGGGCGTGATACCCAGCATAGGGCAGAAGCCGGCATCAACGAGTAAGGGCTCACCAGCATCAAAATTGGCGCGATTTTTTGCCTGGAGCAGGATATTCTTGGGCTTAATATCTCCGTGAATGATCCCCTTGCTGTGAGTATAATCTAAGGCATCTCCCAGGCAAGAGTAGAGATAGATAATGTTATGCATTGAGGGAAATTGACCGCGATGCGAGGTGACTTTCAGGTAATCATTACATGTTAGTCCCTCAATGTAATCCATCACAATGTAGGCAACGGTTTCATTTCCATCGGGGGCGCGATAGACATTGACTTCGCGTAAAGGCACGAGATGATCCTGGTGAAGCGCACTCAGGGCCGTCCCCGCGGTCGTGAAGTCATTGAAGAAGTGAGGATTGGCCTGCTGCAAATCGGTATGCAGGAGCTTGATAGCAACGTCGCGCTGGAGTTGCAGATCCCGTCCTTTCCATACCTCGCCAATGCTGCCTCGACCTATTTTAGTGTGTAGCTCATATTTGCTCAGGCGTCGTGGGGTTGTGCTCATTGCCGCCTCCAGTGGCTGAAACGGTGCCTTGGTTGTAGATGCTCTAAATAATCGGCATAACAACTTTACAGCCCAATGCCAACCATAGCATAGGGTATACAAATGTTCAATTGCAATAGGATATGCCTCCTATTGCTCCGTTTCGTGCCAGCGCGATAAGAATAGAGGAGCGTGCGAAGGTCTGAAAAAGGCGCCAGATCTTTGCGCTAGATCTTTGCTATAATGGGGGCAAGGTATGCCTCTTATGGTTTCCTGGGAAGGTGGTATCCGTGCGTTTTAGCTTACAAGATGTCAAAAAGACTGTTCATCGGCGTGCTGGCAGGTCAGGGAAGGCGGCTGATCTCGGGCTCTCCCTGCATTTTTTACGCCCTGGCGTCCTGTACCAGGAAATAGAGCAACTCGTGGCCTATTATGAAAGTATGCTTGACCGTCCACAGCGTGCTTTCCTTGAAGACGAGGCCCGTTCCTATATTGGCGATTATCGCCTGGCCAATTGTTTGCTGGCGACTTTGAGTAACTGGTATCAATGGCGTACGCGGGAGTGGAGCGAGGTCCTGCAAGAGATGCAGGCGAGCGAGGCCTTGGAGGACGTAACGTCACCGACCCGGCTACGCCTGGCTCTTTTCGACTTTGTCAACGAACACTACCAGGGATTTCTGGCTAATGATCAGCGCCAGGAGGCTTTACAGGCGTTTGCTCTCACCTATCGCTTGACGCCTGACCAGCTAGCCTATCTGTTGGTGTTAGATAGCGAGGACGAGGCGGTACTGGTACGCACTGGCGAACAACCTCCTACAGCGCCTGAGGTTGCCGCCACCTATAATCAGTGGGCGTTTGAGGCCGCGCTTTTTAACGCCTCCGATGTCCATTTTTCACTCGACTGCCAGGCTTTATCCGACGAATTATCTGCCGATGAGCTTTTTCCCATGCCCAGCACTGAACCGGGATTGGGCGCGGTGATCAAGCGTTTATGCTTTCTCGCGCGGCGCTTTGGTGTGTACTATGATCTTTCCTATGAGGCCGACCTTGTGAGTGAACTGTCGGGGCGTCCAACCACGCTCGAACTCTTGTTGTATGGTCCACAAGAGGTGACCGGTGCGCCACAGCAATATGGGATGCGCCTGGCGCGTCTCTGCCGGGTGTTGTTGGGGTATCAAAAGCAACCAGGGCGTTCGCAGTCTTTTTCCGCTGCGTTAGTAGAAGCGGAGGCAACCGTGCATTTCTTGCAGCGCCGCTACCAGTTTCAGATGGACGCCAAACTACTCCAATTGTTGCCACAGCCTGCCAGGAGCGAAGTGGCGGAGGAGAACACAGCTTATGTTCCTACAACCTCGCTCTTTGATAGTAGTATTGAGCAGGGCTTTGCCGAGGCCTTTACTGCTTTAGCCGCCAGCCAGGGTGCTGATGGGTGGCACCTGGAACGCGAACCAGAGCCGTTACTGCTGGCACAGAGTATTTTTATACCCGATTTTGCGCTCTCACGAGGTCGCGAGCGTATTTATATGGAGATCCTTGGTTTCTGGACCCCGGCCTATCGGGAACGCAAGATACAGAAATTGCTGCAAATGACGCAGCGCAAGGATCTTATCCTGGCCATCCCTCTCGACGCGAAGGAGGCCTTTGCCCCGATTGCCTCGTCCTTCCCCATTGTCTACTACCGAGGCCAACTCTCGGCCAGCGAGGTCTTACACCTGTTACGCCAGCATTTTGATGATTTTGCCTTGCGCCTGGCTCAGCTAGATAGTGCGTCAATACGTGCGCATGTGCAGGTGCGCGGGTTCCTCCTGGAGCAAGAGTGTTATGCCCTGCTGAAGTGCTACCGTCGTTCAGAGCTGGGGCAGGCGACGCAACTGGTGGTTGATGAGCGAACGCGCTATGTCGCAGGCCTGGGTCTCTATAGTGTCGAAGCGGAAGAGCAACTGCGACGTGAGATGCTGGCAGCACTGCGCGCTGAAAACGCGTTCACGCTTGGCGCCTTTGCCGCGCGTGCCAGGCAGCTTGCTCCCGTCTTGCAGGCATGTGATGAAAGCGCGATAGAAGCCCTCATTACCCTCTGGCCGGAAATATATATTCGCCGGGACTCAATCTTCGAGGCGCAGGTCGAGCTAGCCACTGAGAGCCTGTCACAAGAGTCTCCCATGGTCGATACCAATCATGCATCTGGAGAGGACATAGAGATGCCTGCTATGCCTCTTACCGAGCCAGAGAGCGTGCCTGTTAGTGGAAAGAAGACGAGCAGCGGCCGCAAGCTTGATACCACTCGGGCGAAGGCTGGTCGGAAACGTGTCGCGTCTCCAGCTGTGCAGAGTGATTTGTGGGGCGAGGCTTAGCAGCCACGCCCCAGATTCTTTCTTCTCAACACTTTTTCTGCGACATATAGGTACTTCATCATTTACTATGCAGATTAAACACCTGCCATACTTCACCTTGCGAATTTATTTGGATGTATTTATACTTTTAAAGATGAGAAAGCCCTCCTCTGAATACGATACATACGAGAGTATATCAAGCTTGAGTTTATCTTTGACAGCGGAAGAAAGGCTGGGCTTTTAGCAGGACAGGTTGTCATGTACTGTAGACGTATCGTGCTGTATTTTGCATGCAGGGATAGGCGCGCTATCTCCCCCGTGCCTATGTTTGGAAAGGCAGTGAGAGGTGATGAAGGATGCAGCTAACAGGAACGTTCCACTTGTGCGTATATATCTGCTTGGGTCATGCCGCCTGGAAAGATGGCGTAGTCAGGGATGGGAAACGGTCAGTGAGATGGGATGGCAACAGAGACGCGTGCGCTCACTCTTTGCTTGTATGGTAAGTCAAACCTCGCGTATGATGGGGCGCGAGCAGCTGATGGAGGCGCTCTGGCCGGAACAGAGTGTGGATATCTCTGCTAATCGCCTTAACACCGCCGTGCATGGATTGCGCCAGGTGTTGGAACCTGAACTGGAGCGACCCGCAAATTCACAATTGTTGCGCCTGGAACATGATATTTTTATGCTTGCTCAGCAACGCCAGGTGTGGGTAGACGCGGATGCGTTTGAGGAGTGGCTGCGCCTGGCATACGCAGCGCAGGACGCTCAGTCCAGAGAGCATCTTCTCTTACAGGCGGCACAGCTCTACAAGGGCGAATTTTTAGCGGAGGAGCGAACTCTCTCGTGGGCACAGGCACGGCGTAGCACCTTGCAGCGCAAATGGATTGGTCTTTTGCTTATGCTCGCTGATGTCTACGAGGCACGGAATGCATGGCCTGAAGAAATCAAGATCTTGGAACGCTTGATTGCTGTCGATCCTGCTCATGAGGCTGCCGTGCGCCGTCTTATGCACACTCTGGTACGCCTGGAACGGCCCGCAGAGGCCGCGCATGTTTATCAATGCCTGGTCACCAAGTTGGCGAAACTCTACAGAACCGAACCACTTGCCGAGACGCGGCAACTCTATGCCTTTGTCTGCAAGAAGATGCAGGCCCCAACTACGTTCTCTTCGCCCTTATCTACGCTGGCTCAACCTATCTCATCGCTGCACTCTGGTACGGCTCCTCATGTCTTTTCTGAGGATGTTTTTCTTGCTCTGACCCCATCTTCGGCCAGGACAACGTGGAACCTGAAAGATCGTGTATCCAGGCCAGAACTGGTGGGGCGTGAGCAGGAGTATGAGGAGTTGTGTCGTACGCTCCATTCTCTTCAGCAAGCTCCGTCTCTTACTCCCCATATGTTCCTGTTAACGGGCGAGGCGGGCATGGGCAAGACACATCTCGCCGAAGAGGTGAGCCAGTATGCGCAAGAACTAGGTTGGGTGGTTTTGTGGAATAAAGTATTGGAGGAGCAATGTGCCACTCCCTATCATGCCTGGCTAGATGTGCTTCGTCTCTTGCGCGAGAGCGAACTTCTCCCCCAGCATAGCGAGACGCACACAGTAAACAAAAATTCGCAGACACGAGTGTTGTCCAGGTGGCAACGGGAGTATGTAACCCTGGCCTCCGTTGAGCCGCTCTTGCATGAGCAGGAGCGTTTCTCTCTGCGTGATGACCTGTTGAGATGGCTCGATGCTAGTTGTGGTCAAAAACCTTTACTTATTGTGTTTGATGATGCTCACTGGTTTGATCGTGAAAGTATTGAGTTGTTGTGTTACCTTGTACGACGTTTGTGTAAGCGTCCTATCGCGGTTATGGTAACCTGTCTGACTGCTGAGTTAATGCGGAATCAAGTATTGCAAACACTCATTGCGGACTTGCGTCGCGATCAATTAGTACAACCTGTGCCATTACAAGCCCTCGGGGATGGACAGATTGAAGATCTGCTGGCTCATGTACCATCCTCGCTGGTTGCCGACATTAAGAAGCAGGTGGGCGGCAATCCTTTTCTGGCCTGGGAGCTTGCCGCTGCTCTAGGCAGGAAAGTAAGGAACCTGTCACAGAGAAGTGCAGGAGACAGCCAGGTGATCTTGCCTCGCTCTATCGCAGCGATCCTTGAGCAGCGTTTCTGTCGCTTGAGCCTATGCAGCCAGCGGCTCTTGCGCAAGTGCGCTCGCCTGGGAAGTGCTTTTACCTTGCAACAGGTGCTTCAGCTTGGGGCAGAGTATGATGAGGACGCGATCCTGGATATACTGGAAGAATCACTCCAGGCAGGCTTACTGGCCGAAGATGGTATGGGAGGTGCTATTCACTATGAGTTTTGTCCACCTCTGTTAGCGTGTTACCTTGCCCAATGTCACGACTAGACCAGGTATGATTACTCAGAATTTCTTGCTACAACATAGCTTGCTTGTATAGGAAATAGGGTGGTGGCAATGCATGCGGCATTGCCACCACCCTATTTCCTATGGACCCCTTCTCTGAAGCATTGCCGACGCGAAGTCATTAAAAAAAACATAAAATAGCGAAAGTGGCAAAAAAGGGCAGGAAAGTCAGTTGACAAGTACCTTTGTTCTAGTGTACTATGTGGACCATAAGGCTTTGGAACAAAAGTTCGTTTCGCTAGCATTAGGAGAGGACGGTACCAATGTGGAACAGAGTTACACAGCGCGTGGTGGACGCATGTCAGCGAAAGGTTCCCAGCATATTCGTGAGCAGCAGGTAGCAAGCCGCGATTTTTTTGATGATGAGTATGATGATGAATTGCCCGGTCGTATGCCTAAGAGCGTGCGCCGCTATCATAGCGATGTCAAGTCGGAGACTGGTCGTGCCCCCGCAGATGTACAGGCCTCAAGCCAGAGCGTGCGCCTTGCGTCAACGGGCAAGGTTCCTCCGCGCCGTACGGCGGTGACCCAGGGGCGTACGCCAGCGGTATCGACTGGGCATCGGCACGTGGTTGATACAGAGGATGTGTTGGGACCAGGGAAAGGTCCTCTTCTCCGAGGAAAGCATCTATCAGGGCATCATCCCCATTTGCTTGTATATATTGGTCTTCTTCTGGTTGTTATGGTTCTGGGGTGGTTTGCCTTAACGTTTTTATCCAACTGGTGGCAGGTGACGCAGGATGATTGGCATTATGGACGCCCTCGTACGTCTCAGATAGATTATGTCGTTGGACATAATAATGACTCAAGCGCACAACCCAGTCATTTCATGGCCTTAAATATAAACCGTAAGATAGAGATTATTGAGTGTCCGGCGGGCGATTGTTCGAAGGCAAAGATTTATATTGGCCCTGATTTAATTGGCCCTAACCAGGATCTCACCCCTGCCACATTGTCTTTTGTGGACGAGAATGGCGATGGCAAGCCCGATATGATTGTCCATATTCAGGATACGCAGATTATTTTTATTAACGAGAACGATGCTTTCCGCCCTCAAAGACCCAATGAAAACCTACAAGCCAAATAGCCAGTAAAAGTAAAGGCAGGCTGCCATAGCCTGCCTTGTACAGTTTTTCTCGATTGTTCTTGATAGAGAACCCTGGACGCTTAGCGTACAGCACTCGTATGCTCAAAAAGCACCGCTTGCGTGTGCGCTATTTTCTGCTCCCTGGCCTGGTAGGCAGGCCTGGGGGTCACGGGTTGGACCGCTATAACATGCAACTTCTTTGGTGCAACGGAGACTGGTGTGGGAGTTATAGTCGTTGAAGGCATGGGTGCATGTTCGACCTGCTTTGCACCTCTACGAAGAGCCAGGCAGGCAAAAACGATCATCCAGGCTAAGAGTAGCCCAACAAGCGTCCAGGTCATCAACATATGCGTCGTGTCGTTCATCGATGTGATGGCGGTTGTTGCGTCCACTAATCCGTCCCCTTCTCCAGGCTGTTTTGTGGGAAAAACAGCAGCGAACTCTTGTTATTGTGATAACCGATATATATGAGCGAGCTGAACATGGCTGAAACTTTGTGCTTTAGGTCTTCGCATCCCCTTGTGGCTTTGGGATGGTTCTCCTGGACTGCTTCAAGGGTATGACGAAACGGAAGCGCCAAAAGTTTCAAGCTGTGCTGTTATGGTTCCTATTTTTATTTTACACAACACTCCTGTATTCTAAGCCATACATGCCGCTTCGTCTAATCATATAGAACTCTTTCCCTAGCCTTTATCGGTAAAGAATGGCTATTTGTTCATTCTGGAGACAAAAAAAGCCTCCCTTCCCCCTTTTCTGCGTCTCCAGAACATGGTAATCTGAAAACAGAAGCTACTTTTGCTTGTTTCTGCATTTAATAGGCAAACTCTTGTTGTCTGGTAGGAAACATGTCACAATACACCTGCGTGCCTGCGTACTAATAGAGAATGTATATGCACTAGAGGAGACAAAAGGCTATGGGTCAAATTAACTGGCAACGCACACGTGATATTCTCATCTGTATTATCTGCGTTGGCCTTATCTTTAGCACGACCTGGGCACTCTTAGGCCAGTTTGTCGATGCGATTATTATTCTTTTACTTTCAATGGCAGTGGCCTTCTTATTAACGCCGCTGGTAAATTTCCTGGTGAAGTATCATGTTCCACGAGCGGTGGCGACGCTGCTTGTCTATGTAGTTGTACTTGGGGCTTTGGGCTACCTGACCTATCTCCTCGCAGCTAATTTGATTGTGCAATCGTTGGCATTTTCAGATACCATTAAGAATTATGCCAACGCGCTACCTGAGAATTATAAGAATTTCATTAATTACCTCCATGATATCAAGATTCCGCAGAAAAATATTGACGATACCATCACAAGCATACAGAGTAAGGCGAACGAGTTTGCGTTTACGCTGACAAATAACGCGCTGAGTTTTGTGACTGTGCTTGTGAATGCACTTATCAATATCTTTCTGATTGTGGTCTTGAGCTTCTATCTCACGGTTGACGGGAAACGCATTCGCGATAGCCTGGTGAGTCTCTCGCCTAAGCGTTTTCTGCCTAATGTGTTGCTCTTTGAAGATGCACTCTCGCGGGTCGTGGGCAACTATATTCGTGGACAGTTAACGCTGGCCGTTATCGTTGGGATCCTGGTTGGCGTCATTTGTGCCGTCAATCCTCCGCTGGGGAAGTATGCCCTGATCTGTGGTGTGCTGGCCTTTCTCTTTGAGACCATTCCCATGGTGGGGCCTGCTCTGGCGTCGATTACGCCGCTGCTGCTCTCGTTGCTGCTGCCAGATCCTTTCCCGCGTACATTAATTGTTGCCGGGTGCTTTATCGCGCTCCAGGTCATTGAGAGTAATATCCTGGGACCGCGTATTGTGGGTCATGCAGTGGGCCTGCATCCAGTGGCGGCTATTCTCTCGCTGCTGGTTGGTGCTCAGCTCTTTGGGGTCTTTGGAGCCTTGTTGGCAACGCCTGTCGTTGCGGCGCTCTGGGTGGTAGTGGCGAGCATTTACCGCTCAGCCAGAGGCGAGAGCGCGGACCAGATTCTGGCTCGCAAACGTGCCCCCTGGACGATACGTCGCCCAAATGGGCAGTTATTACACAAACGGTCTGCCCAGCAGACGCGTTCTCCCGGTGGTAGTGGAGAAAGACCGGAGGTCACCTCTGAGTCGCCTTCAGGTGAGATCTCCTACTCGGAATTGCTCTACGAGGTTGAGCAGGAGGAGGAGAAGAAGAAGACACCTGAGAGAGGGCCAGAGACGACGCCGCCCTCCTCTCGTTAACCGCATTTACACATTCCAGGTTTGACTCTTGGCGCTTGCGGCGCCCGCCTGGATAGAAGCGTGATGGACCCTGGCTGCCGCAGGCAACCAGGGTCCATCACGCTTCTATCCAGAAAGGCCCCTTTTAGAGGACCAAAGAGGACCAGAGCCGGGCGATTACGAATTGCCAAAGATCTTGCGTAGCTCTTCTTCACCCTCGCTGCTGAGCAGGGCATAGACTTCATCATTTTCTTGCAGCTCAGTGTCTGCGGTGGGGAAGAGGGGCTCATTCCCGCGCATGATCAGGGCTAGTGTGCTTTTGCGCGGCAGATGTACCTGGCTGAGCTTTTTTCCGGAAACTGGCGAGAGCGGGGGAACGTTAAGCGCCACGATCTCCAGTCCTGCTTTCTTCAGTGTCATCAGCGGAATGAAGTGTGGTCCGGGAAGCTCGCTCTCGATAAGTGAGAGAATGGCCTTGGTTGGGCTGATAGTGACATCGATGCCCAACTTCTGGAATAGCTCCTCGTGCTTGGGGTTGTTGAGGCGGGCGATGGTGCGGGTGACGTTGAAGCGTTTCTTCGCCATCTGACAGATGACCAGGTTGTCTTCATCCTCACCAGTGACGGCGATGACGACATCCGCGCGTTGGGCCCCGGCCTCCTCCATTATGCGTGCCTCGCAGGCGTCACCTTTTATGACGGATTGCCCTAACTCCTCGCTAAGGGTTTGCACCCGGTTCGACGATTTCTCAAGGAGCAGCACCTCGTGCCCTCTGCTAAGTAGGTTTCGGGTCAGGTAGTAGCCAACATCGCCACCACCTCCAACGATGATATACATAGTCCTTCAGCCTCTATCTTTTTCTTCTGTTTATGCCACAGGCATTTCGCCCTATGACGGTTGGTATACCTGGAAAACGAGCTTACTTGGTATTCATGAGCGCGTGGAACATCAGATCTGCGCCAACAATGGTTGGGCAGATGGCCTCTATGCCCAGTTCGTTGTATGTGCTCTGGCGAATGGGATCATAAATACGGCATACCACTTTACGTACGTGGAAAATCTCTTTGGCTATCTGGCTAGCCATGATGTTGCGATTGTCGCCGTTGGTAACAGCTGCAAAGGCATCAGCCTCAGCCAGGCCAGCTCGGCGCAATACATCTTCATCTACACCACTTCCGATGATAGTCTCGCCATGAAAGTCGCTGTTGAGACGATGAAATGAGTCGCTATTGTTGTCGATAACTACGACATGGTGTCCTGCTTTGTCAAGCTGCGTGGCTAATGTCGCGCCAACGCGTCCACAGCCAAGGATGACAATTTTCACGGAATGCCTCCTGTCGGTCAGAGACCGCTTTTGGGATGTAGGTGATAACCAGTTTGTATTGTAGCATACCTGCTTGCAGGATAGCATTGAGTTAGCAAAGCCGTTCAGGTACGTCCGAATTACCCGCCTGAATTCGTGATAATTCGCCGGTTATGTTGTCAATGATGCTGTCAAATATTCTTTCAATCAATGTCATGATATACCCCTATAGACCCGCTTTTAGGGCTGGTCTATAGGGGTATTCAATTTTGGAAAATAGGGCTTATCCGCACTTTTGATGGGCTCATCCGCACTGATAAGTTTGGAGAAACGGTTTAGATTTCATCGGCCTCTAGAGCGAAATGAGGAAGATGTAAGTTGTAGGGCTTCTTCTTTTTGCCTCTCTAACTTAATAGAGTAAGAGGACATACTGAGTGACATCCATGGGTTGTTGGAGAAAAAGGGCATAGCGGCCACCCTGTAATCATATTCTGGAAAGCAAAGAGGAAGAGGCTGAAGCGAAACTACATTACTTCAGCCTCTTTTGTGGTATCTGGCTATGCACGCTCTCATTGAGAGAGATCGTATGATGAACAACTGCATATTTCCCTGTTCGAGAGAGATCGTTTTTCCACTCATGGCTCTCTTCTGTTCTCGGTTTCCACCGAATGGGGCCACTCCAATGAACGCCAGAGAGAGGGAGAGGATACGTTATGCCTCTCATTGTAACCTTCTGCGGCGTTGCTCTGGACTCCAGCGAGTCAGGGTGAAGGTCTCGCCTTCATTCTTTGGCTCGTAATAGACGGTTGCCAGATCAAAGTCCGTCACCGTGCTGAAACTTACATAATCAGGGCTGTGCTGACATTGCAACCATTCCGCCAGCTTTTTCTGCGCACATCCCTCACAAAGGTAACTGAAAGAAGGGCGTCCTTGCTCATCCCGGTGTTCATGCTCGAAGACAGGGATGACCTGTTTGCATTGCTCACAGACGCGATCCCAGTCTTCTCCACCAGTGGTGGTGGTACATCGCCTGAGGCTCCAAACGAGTTGGCCTGTTGGTATTCTGTTCATAGGCACATAGCCTCTCCTGAAGAAAACGAGGGAGAAAGTACAGTAGACTGAGTACGCCTATCCCACCCTCATATGCCTATTCTCACCCGCCTGTTCTCGAAAAGATGGTGTGCTTACATGGAGAAGCACGCCATCTTTGAGGATGTTTTTATGGGTTCAACCGACTTGTGGCTAGAAGCGAGATCGTTTTTGTCTTCGGCGTTGTGCCTCTGCTTTTCGCTTCCGTCGAGCCTGGGGTGTCTCATAGTGACGACGACGGCGAGCCTCAGCCAGAATGCCCGCATTTTGTACGCTGCGGCTAAATTGTTTCACCGCAACTTCAAATGGTCTATCCGGGTTGACAATAATCTGGCACATCGGCGTTACCAGCTCGATCGGTTGTTGGTGGCATGTGACGTTTCACGGGGCTGATAACAATCCCGGCAATAGACGGGACGGTCATCTCGTGGCTGGAAAGGAACAGTGGCTTCGTTTCCACAACTCGCGCAGGTAGCGGTGTACATTTGGCGTGCTTCGCGCTGCTGGAAGCCACCACGTGAGCCTCCGTTTGCTTGTTTGCGGGCTGCCCGGCACTCAGGGCAACGGCTTGGGGTATTCGTCAGTCCACGGCTCGCATAAAATTCTTGCTCGCCTATGGTGAAGGTAAACTCCTGGTTGCAATCGCGACAATACAGTATCTGGTCAGTCAAAAGGAACTCTCTTTCTCATTCTCCGCTATGCGGAGTGAATAGGTAAACTTCTGTATTGCGCACCATCACCTCAGTCAGTTTACTTGGAGCAACAAAGCACTATACAGTATCTGTTTAGTATAGCACATTTTCTCCGTTTCTGCGAGAGTAGCTACCTCTCTACCTCTCAGATCCAGGGGTGTTGCAAGTCGCCATCACCCTTTTCCTCAAAGGTCTGGAGCATGTTTCACACGTGCTCATCACCAGTAAACTGGCCAGCTATGCTGCCGCCAAGAAAGACATCATGCCCAGCGTCGAGCATTGCCAACACAAAGACCTCAACAATAGAGCAGAAGCTTCGCATCAACCCACCCGACAACGCGAACAAACCACGCGCCGATTCACATTACCTGGTAGCGCAATGATTCTTCTCGGCCTTTGGACCCATCTCGGATCATTTTCGATCCAAAAAGCATCGTCTCAAGGCCTCGAACTATCGCGCCCTCATGCGAGACAATTTGAAATCTGCAGCGAGATCACCATTGGACAGAAGGTTGCATAACAGGGCCTCTTTCCTCAGTTCTCACCTGCAATTGTTCACCTGACAAGCTTTTTCTCAGCCCTATGCTCTCACTCAATCACTCATTTGACAATGCCCCGTCCGCTGGATTCGTCATCAATGCGTTGCTTAGAGTGGTAACGCTCGATGCTCTGATCGCTCTCGACTCCGCTTCAATCCTCTCCTTGTTGACGAGCCTGACCTTGTTCTTTCAGGAGATTTCTCGCCCCAAATAGGTGGCCCTTAATGGTGTGGACTGGAAGGGTGAGAACCAGGGCCATTTCTTCATAGGTCAATTCTTGAAGATAGCGCAGGATCAAAACCACGCGAGCAATGGTCGGCAGTTTGGACAGATCTCCTCCTGCGACCATGGTCTGCTGATGCTGTCTTTCCCGTCGAGGTACAGCGTGCAGCGTTGCGTGCCCCCTCTTTTCTGATGTTTGCTGTTTCCGCTGTTGCATGCACCGTTGATAGGTCAGACGCGAGAGCCAGAGAGAAAATGGAGCGTCTTTTGGGAACGAGGGGAGCGCCTTCCATGCGGCCAGGAACATTTCCTGCGTGATGCTATCGGCTTCCTCATCGTTTTGCAGGATATGTAAAGCGAGCGTGAAGATAGGGCGTTGATATTTGCGCACAAGGAGTGCAAATGCCTCCTGATTGCGGTGTTGACTAGCGTTGATGAGGAGAACGTCGTCCTGCGCGGAAAGCGAGGGGTGGGAAACCAGAGAGATCTGTGTGAATTGGGATGAGTGTCTGTCGTTATTCATACCAAACGCTTTTGTGCATACAAGTAACGAGAGATGCGAGTGAGACCTATCAGCAGTGTTGCTTTGTTGGGAAACACGCAACACTCCACCCAAAAACAATAGGCGTTTTGCGCCCGATGTTCTTTTGTTGTGTTCATCACACACGTTTCCATCTCTGCATCACGTGTGTTGCCTTCCTCCGTAGAGATGGATTTTGGCAATTGCTTGCGTGCCTGGAAGTGTTTCTTGTGTGCTTCTCTCTCAGGAGCAGCAAGGAAATACCTCCATTGTCTGTCGGCAGCAAGGTCTTGCATCCCAAACAGAGAGCCCATGCACTGATACTCTGCAGGGATAGAGCAAGTGTAGCATTTCTGCACGATTGCTGTCAACGTTCGGTCCCGTCCCTTTTTTGGCTCATCTCTGCGACGCATACAGCTCTACCTGACTTCCGCGAAGATGGGTGAGGATGCAGATGCAAGAAAGTCGTTGCAGGGCGAGGGCGAATGGGCTTCTTCGAGCGGGAGAGAAAGGGGCTAGCGGCTGAAAGTCCAACTCATGTCTCAGCCGCCGCCAGGGGAGAAGCGTTCCCTTTCCTCTGGGAAGAGCTATGCTATCGGATCACGTCAGGAGTTCGCTCTCTCAACTAGGGGAAGGGTGAACCAGAACGTGGAGCCTTGTCCAGGGGAACTCTCTACCCCCACTTCACCTCCCTGTCGTTGAATAAGCTGTCCGCAAATATACAATCCCAGGCCAAGATTGACACCTGTTCCACTTTGGACTGTAATTCCTTCAGCACGATAGAAGCGTTCCCAGATCTGTTTTTGTTGTTGTGGTGTAAGCCCCTGTCCCCTATCAGTTACAGCGACGCGCACCCGATGCCCTTCTTTCGTGACCGCAATCACCACAGGTTGGCTGGCAATCGAATATTTGAGTGCATTCGAGAGATAATTGGCAATGACTTGCCCTATGCGATCCGCATCCGCATGGATTGGCAGATCTTCTTCTCTGGTCTGTAAGGAAATGGTGCGCATTGGAGCAATGGTACGTTGGTCATCAACTGCTTCGCGTACAATCGTGATCACGTTGCAGGGAGCAAGATGAAGTTCTAAGCCATTGACTTGAAGACGTGAGATATCAAGAAGATCATTCACCAGCCGACCCTGCACCCGTACCTGCCGCTCCACTCGCTCAAGGGCGGTTTGCATCGAACTGATCGTGGTGTGGAGCTCAGGATACTGCGCGGCATTCTCGCTCAATTGCGCGAGGCGTCGACTCACAAGCTGAAGATTCCCTTTAATGGTGGTCATGGGGGTCTGTAATTCATGTCCGGTAATGCCAATAAACTCGTCCATGCGCCGAACCGTTTCACGGAGCACCAGTTCCGTTGCGTGAGAGATGGCCTGCTCTTCTGCAAGACGCTCACGTTGGGTAATATCATGGTTTATCTCTACAATAGCGGTTATGCGTCCTGAGGATGGATGTTGAATCAGTCCCTGACGACTTTCCACGATCACCTCTTGTCCATCACGACACGTATGGATCAGTGTGCCCTCCCATTGGCCTTCCTGGCTGAGCAGAGTCGTTACTTCTTCCAGTGAATGAGGAAAGCGTGTCTTGAGCAGGATATGGGCCGTTTTCCCCACCGCATCCTCTGCACTCCAGCCGTAGAGTTCTTGTGCTCCTCGATTCCAGGAGAGAATCACATCATGAGGATCACGAACGAGAATTGCATCATGGGCACGTTCGAGCAACTGTGCCTGAAGTTGAAGAAAGTTGTCAAAAGAGGCGTCCGTAGCACGAGGATGGTCATGGGGTAAAGAAGAAACATTATCGTGATTCTGAGCAATGTTCCGCATCTGTTACAAGAGAGCTCCTTTCTTTGAGCATAGGCATGCTCTCATAGAGAAGAAGGAAGAGGCAGAGCCTGCCTTTGCCTCCTCTTACCGCATCCGCATCCCTTATCTTGTGGGGTGTAGAGCAGAAGGGCGAGCTATGAGGTGAGCACAACGAGTAGGGAATGCTCTGTTGAGGTCCAGAGCACGCTGGCACGATCGTGCGCATCAAAAACAGCACGGTGCCTTTTATGAGGGCGTTGGATAAGAGCCGTTGTGTCTCCTCATGGTCAATTGCTGGGGGTAGATCTCCCCATTTCCCGCTCTAGTATAGCACAGACGAAAAGGAAACAATGGAAAATGACAAAAATGATGTTTTGCCCTTTTGCACTCTATTTTTTTCTTTGACGGCTCCGCTCAATTTTTGAAAAAATACCCGTTTCGGGTATACTATCATTGACAATCGCTTGCCAAAGATGACTTACTACAATCGCTTGCCAAAGATGACTTACTTAGGAAGGGAAGAACATCGTGCGAATTTTCTTCACTTCCCATCTGCGCTCACTCATTGCTGGTGATGACGTGCTTTGACGATCCCCATACCATCCGCAAGCCTTCTCGTAGAGAGCATGATACACGTAGCCGATAGCGTGTGGTCATCCAAGGAGTGATCATTCCAATCAAGACATCCATGAGCCGCATTCCCCTCATTTTTATCGTGGAATGTTCTTCCCAGAAGAGGCAGGTTTCCTATCTGCCTTGAGAGGAGCCATAGCCGATGACCTACTTACCTCAAAACAGGAGCACGGAACACCAAGAAGCCTGCCACAAAGCCGAGCAGATGACAGCCATCTGCGAGCAATTTCATATCACGCTCGATGCTATTGACTGGCAACAGTTTGGCATGCAGGCTTCAGTAAAAGTGGATAGCATTGAGATTGCTTCGCTCTTGACCCTTAGCCGGCGTACAAGTGATAATCTTCTTCGTCAAATCCAAATCAAGCTTTTTGAACATGCAGCGCTCAAAGCTATTCACGCACACCCAAACCTGAAAGCCTTGATGTGGACCCCTGTTGAGGTTGTACAGCCACAGACCTTTTTCAGTTTCTGGATTGTGACAATGGAAACGGATGAGCGCGTCTCCATCATTGAGTCTCTTAAAAATGGGCGTCGCGTCTATGAACTCTATACGCTTGACGGAAGTGATGAACAACTCATCCAGCTTTTTGGGCCGATGGGTGAAGGAACGCACCCGCTTGGGGAGAAGGTCACCATTCAGGTGCGGGAACGCCAATATACCGGAGAAATCCGCTACATCCTTTCTCCTGGTAAAAATCCTCTGCTTCGTAAGTATGTATCAAAGGGATCTCCAAACATGTCAGGCAAAGCGTACCCTAGTGAAAGCGTTGCAAGATATCTGGTGAATTGCCATGATGGCTTTCCCCATATTGTGACTCAGTTACAAATCGTCGGCTAGTGAGAAATGCACTCCTGAAAAGAGGATGGGCCTGCTGGAAGAAGGACAGGTAGAGAGACGAAAGAGGCAGAGAGGCCCCCGGCACGAACGGAAAAAGTAGAGAGCGTAGCCACGTCTCCCTTGCGAAGGGGTGAGAAGAAGGCGGGTATGCCCATGGGATACCCGCCTTTTGCGTCCCCTGCTCTTAGGGCTGACACTTACACACAAATCATGAAGGATGGAGACGAGCGGCGAGATGAACGCCCTCCAAGACGTCCATGACCCGCATCCATCCTTTCCATAAGGTCTGCCATCCTGGTGGTCCATCACTCTTCCGGTCGAGGTAACCTCCCAGACGGGCAATTGCGCGCCACAAGTGCTCGGCCGTCACAATGTTGCGGTGACGGTGATCCAACAAGATCACGGCCTGGATAGCCTCTTGAGAAACCACATTCCCCGCAGGGATCTCGGTGGCTTGCTGTGCCGCTTGTCGTATCAGCAACAGGCGCAAGGCAATGGGAGTGAGGATGGCTAACAGGTTCCATTGGGCCTGCATGCTTTGCAGATTGTGCTGCTCCATCCGACAGCCAGTTTTGAGTGCCTTGTGGAAGTCCTCCAGTAGCCAACGCCAGCCATACCATTGCACCACCTCCCATGCCTCGCTTGGGCAAGTGATCGGCAGCGTGGTCAACACGATCCATTCTAACGGTTCTTGCCCTTCGGGTGGGGACGGTTCCCAAACCCGGACGACCCAGGCGACAATCTCCGTTTTGCGCAAACAGGCTCCGTTCACAGGTGGCTGGACTCGCACCTTTTGAAAATTCATCTGTAAGAGTGCTTCTCGCTTGGGCTGAGCATGCTGGGCAGGAATGTGCACCAGATGGGCATCTACGCCAGGGAGGGCACGAGCCAGGGCCTTGAGATGCCCTTCGTCGAGCCTTGCTTGCGCATCCCCTTGGGAAATCTCCACGTTACGATCCTGGGCCACTCGCAACACAAAATCATACTCTAGATCCTCACACGTCTGCCAAAACGTGTAGACATCGCTGCCGCTATCGCTTACATAGACCCATTGATGATGCTCAGGCACTCGCCCGATCTGCCGCACGCTCTCTTCCCAGACGTGGGATTCTCGCTCTCTCTTTTTGCGCTCCGCCTTGGTTTCCCCAACGGGAGCAAGCTGACGAATGAAGGGTGAGAGCGTCATACATCCTAAGATCTGCTGGTTGTGCGGATTCATTGCAAGCACGGTGTGTAAACTGAAGCCAATATCTTTTTTGCTGTTGCCCATCGGCCCTCGTCCTTTGAGTGCATGATGGGTCGAAAAGTCAAACTCGGTCGTGTCTGCCAGCAGCAGGGTGCAAAAGTGTTGGGTTGCCTCGCCGTAGACCTGGCTCCAGTGGGGAGCCAGGATATCCTGATAGGTGATGGCGTCCAGATTCAGCAGGCGATAGGCCCCCTGCGTTTCGCCCCAGGTCTGCAACGCATGAGGCAAGGAACCCGATGGGGTTGTTGCCAACGCGCTGGAGACCTTGAGCAAACGATCTGTGCGTCGTGGATCCCCCAATTCTGCTGCTCCGAAGGTCTGGGCGGCCCATTCGTCGGCATGCTGCAAAGGTTCTTGTTCCATGAGCCTTCCTCCTTGGCTTTTTCACGCTTTTCTTTTCAGCACGCCAAAACTTGTGTGTAAGTGTCAGCTCTTAGGGGGGGGATGTCTGGTTCTCCGTTCGCTTGGTAGAGGCAAGTTTCATCCAATCGAGGGCATAGGTAGGGGTGGAATACCCAAGAAAGTTGCCGCTATCGAGCATGAGTTTTAACTTGCTGGTTTCCAGATCTGGTGCCATCGCCGCCACAAAGCGGTGCCCATCGCTTGCTTCCACCAAAGCCCAGCACACGACCGGCTCCGTAAAGTATCCTGGTTCGCCTTGTTCTGGCTCTTCTATCGTGCCCCAGGCGGCACCCCAGCCTGGCAGCGCAGGCATAATCTGCACTATAGTGAGGTCCTCTGTTTCCAGTTCTGCTCCTTCGGGTTCTCTGATTGGTTCCATGCTTTCCACCTTTCTTTTATTGTCTTGTTTTTCGTCATCCTTGAAGAGGATGCCAGCTCTTTCTCTGGGGAGAGCTCACGCAAGCCCAGAGCTGTAGCCCTCCAGAAACGCTCTTATGCAGACCCCTGCGCGTTCATGAGTCGCGGCTACGCTCACCTGTTGGTTGGATTTAAAGAGAGAGATCTGGGCAAAATCAGCAGCCAGAATCGCAAGGGCCTCCTCCGTGAGGACGCGCTGTTGTTGGTTGTGCCATTGCTTCATCTGTTGGCCTTGCACATAGGCTTCTTGCTGGATCTGTTCCTTACTTTCTGGCATGTCGGGCTCCTTCTCTGCTGAACATGCGAAAAGAGGACCATCCTCTTCCCCGTTCCCCTGTAGTGTAGTGTACACCCGCTTCTCTTGCGCGTCAACGCGCTAAACAAATCTCCTCGCCTTTCAACCATGGTATGGGCCTTTCTGAGATAAAAAGCATTTCGGGCATGAGGACGAGCACGCTCATGCCTGAGAAGAAAAAAGAAGAAGGGGAACTTAATGCCTCCCCGCTTCCACTGCCGCCTGCTTCTGCTCACTTCTCGTGATACTGATGCGCTTGGGCCGGTTTGACTCATGAATTAGGAACAGTAACTTTAGCTCTGGGCGCCCTGCTATAACAAGCCTACTCCCTCGCTCAACATGATATGATAGGTAATACAGTTGGAGTTTTTGTGTTTGGAAAGTTGGTACGCTTAACATGTCATCTCTTGTTCAAAGGTATACCTTGCGCCCCCTTGCGTCCGCTGAAGGTTGGCAATGGGAACGCTTTGTGGCCGAACATACCTATGGTCATCTCCTGCAAAGTTGGAACTGGGGAGAGTTGAAAAAGTCTCCGAACTGGCACCCTCTGCGCCTGGCGCTTTTTGATGAGCAGCAGCGGATCGTCGCGGCCGCGCAGGTCCTGCAACGCACGGTTTCGCATGTGCCTGCACGCCTGGGACATCTGGCATATGTCCCTCGCGGTCCAGTGCTCGATTGGTCGCAGCCAGAACTATGCGAGACCTTTTTTACACATTTGCATGCCTTCCTGCGCCAACAGGGGGCCATGGCGCTACGTGTGGAGTGTAACCTGGAGGCTGATTCGCCAGCAGGTTCCTGGGCTCAGAGCTATTTTGCGCGTACCGGAATGGAGCCTGTTCCCGCTGTACAGCCTTTGCGCACGATTACCCTGGACGTGACGCCCTCAGAAGATACGCTGTTGGCGCAAATGAAGGAGAAGTGGCGGTATAATGTACGCCTGGCGCGTAAGCGCGGCGTGATGGTGCGCGTCGCGCAAACACTGGAAGATGTAGATGCCTGGTATGCCTTAATGCAGACGACCAGTGAACGTGACAGCTTTGGGATCCATACGTTGCGGTACTACCAGCGAGCCTGGCAATGCTTTCATCCAGATGAGCACCTGCGCCTCTTCCTGGCCGAGCATGAGGGGCAACTCCTGGCAGGCATCTTTGTCTCGCTGTATGCGCGCGAAGGGATCTACATGTATGGTGCTTCAAGCAATGAAAAGCGTCAGCTCATGCCCAATTATCTCTTGCAGTGGGAGGCGATTCGCTGGGCCAGGGCCCATGGAGCCGTAAGCTATGATTTCTGGGGTATTCCTGACACAGACAATGAAGAAGAGACAATGGCGGGTGTATACCGTTTCAAGCGCGGTTGGGGTGGACGTGTTGTACAATTTGTGGGAGGCTACCAATATAATTATCATCCTCTGGCCATGAAGCTTGCCAGCCAATTTATCTGATAATTCTGATGTATTTTGTACCCATCAATGAGTCTGGGAGGGCCATGATTTCACTACCTTTTGCCCTGGAAACTGCCCTGGAACGCCAAATTGCTGAAGACCCCGAGTGGCAGACTGGTGTGGAATGGGGGATACCGCGAACCGGTCATCTTGAGGGACCCGTTAAATTTCATATCACCGATGTGCTTGCGAATATCGAGCGGCAACAACCTCCACCAACCTCGCGGGAGCGGTGTGCACTTCGTCTGATTGCATTGATCCATGATGCCTTTAAATATCGCGTGGATGAATCACGCCCTAAAATCGGTACCAATCATCATGCCTATATCGCGCGCAAGTTCTCAGAGCGCTATATCCATGATCCTGCCTTGCTAGATATTATCGAACTACACGATGAGGCGTATAATAGCTGGCGCCTGGGCGCCCGTAAAGGCCGGTGGCAGCACGCTGAGGAGCGGATCGATCTCCTATTGGAGCGCATTGGCTCCTCATTGCCCCTGTATGCTCGCTTCTTTCTCGCCGATAGCCATACCGAGTCCAAGAACCAGGATCCCGTGACCTGGTTTCGCGATGTGCTCCAGAGGCGTGGCTATACCTTCCCTTTCTGGCGGTAGTGGTGACTTACACACCACTGTCGCCTCTCTCCCCGCTAATGAAAAATTCGCTCTCCCTTCATACTGGTCATTGTTCTCCCTTATTTGTGTTGGGCTTACACTAGAAATATAGATACTACTCGATAGGATGAGCCTATGCCTGGGCAGGCATGCAGAAAGGGAGACAGATGGCACAAAGCAGAAAATGGGAGCGTGGAAACCGCAGCCAGAAGAAAAGCGCTGTCGCGCCTTCTTTGACTACCGCTGTAGAGCATCCTACATTTACAGATGAGGCCTCTCGCTTCCTCGTTGAGACCATGGAGCAAGGGGCGCTCTGCTCCGATGAGCAGGGACGTATCTTGATGGTAAATGAGGCAGCCCTCACCATGTTAGGCATGACGCGCGAGCAACTGTTAGGGCAGACAACGATTGACCCGTTGGGTAAGGCGCTGCGTGAGGATGGAACCCCCTGTCCTGTGGAGGCACAACCAGCGGCACTGGCACTTCAACAGGGCAAGCCTGTGCGCGATATGATGCTTGGCTGCTTCAATGAGTATGAGCAGAGCTATCGCTGGCTCTTGATGAGTGCTATCCCACAAATTCGTCCCGGTGCGCAGACACCCTCTCGTATTTTTACCATGTTTAGTGATTTTACTCCCTATGCTTACGTGTTCGATACCCTGTTGCGGCAGGTTGGTCTGACCGAAGGTGATAGTAAAGAGCGCCTGCAAGAGTTTGAGGTTATTTTTGAAACCGTTTTCCGCTGTATCTCCATTTACGATCCGCAGGGACATATTAAGCGCTTGAGTTTTCCGCTCCAACGTGCCTTCCAGCTCTCGGCTGAGGAGGCGAGCCAGCAGACGCTACAGGCCTTAAGTGAGCAGTTTCAGTTTGAGGATGAGGAGGGGCATGTCCTTGCGCTGGAGCAGTGGCCCATGATGTGTATGTTGCGAGGCGAGATACAAAAGAATCGCGTGGTTAGCATCCGCCCCAAGGATCAACCCGAGCAGCATCCTATGCATGTGACCATGTCTGGCTTACCCATCCACGACATTCAGGGAGCCATTGTGGGCGGGATCATGATTTGTATTGACGTGACGGATCAACGGGGGGCTGAACGTTGCTCACAACGCGCCTTGCAAGCCTTGCTCACCATGGCCGAGGCGATGGTCACAGAGCCGCAAGATACG
The DNA here is from genome assembly GCF_016587415.1 of Ktedonobacter sp. SOSP1-85. Classification (GTDB taxonomy): domain Bacteria; phylum Chloroflexota; class Ktedonobacteria; order Ktedonobacterales; family Ktedonobacteraceae; genus Ktedonobacter. The sequence goes on from NZ_BNJI01000001.1 coordinate 4,070,396, forward strand.
GGGACGCTCATCGCCCAGACCACAAACGTGGCGCGGCCTCTGGAACGTTTAACCGAGGTTGAGCGTGGCCTGGCGCAACTCCCGCTTGGCTTGTTGGATTGCTCCTGCGTTGCTATCTTGCTCTTCAATGAGGAGACGCAACTGTTATCCCCTGCCATCGTCTTGAGTCCCGCCCCTGACCTGGAGCTACTCTGGCGTAACCGGCTCGAGGGGGCGTCGCTACATGCCCTCCTGGGAGGCGAAGAGCAAATACGGCGTTTTTACCAGGGCATACCTCTTGAACCAGCCACAACGCTCTTTTATGATCAGCCATCCTATAAATTGGTCGCGCCCATCTCTCGCTATCAGAAGCTAAAGGGCGTGCTACTTATTGATTATGGCGCTCAAGAGCCGCTCCTCTCTGGTGAAGATGACGCGCTGATTCTGGGTATCGCGCGGCTGGCGGCGCTCCTTGTCGAACGTGAGCAGGCGCAGTATGAGCGCGATCACGCGGTCGCCGAATTACAAAAGAGCAACGCCAGGTTAGAGTTGACCAATCGCATGAAGAGCAATCTCGTCTCTATTGTGAGCCACGAATTTCGTACCTCTTTAACAGACATCCAAGGATTTAGTGAGATATTGCAGCATAATGAGCTAAATCTCTCTGAGGTCAGAGAATACGCGACCGATATTCGCGAGGACGCGCAACGCCTGGTAAGCCTCATCAATGATATGCTCGACCTGGATCGCCTCGAGATGGACCATATACAGCTCCACCTTAACTGGCTTGATCTTAACGCGCTTATTAATGAGGCGGTTGCGCGAATGCGTCACCATACGCAGAAGCATACCTTCCGGCTCCAGCTTGCCAGGGCGCTCCCGATTCTCTGGGGGGATCGCGAGAAGCTCATGATCGCCCTGATCAACTTATTGGATAACGCGATCAAATACTCGCCTGATGGAGGCGCCATTACGGTCGTGAGCGAGCTGGAGGATCTCTTTGTGCATATCAGCGTGAGTGATCAAGGCGTTGGCATTCCTCCTGAGGAACTTGAGCATGTCTTTGAGCGCTACAAGCGTCTTCCCTCTGGTCCGGCAACCGTTGAGGGGCATGGCCTGGGGCTTTCTATTGTGCGCGAGATCATCCTGCTCCATGGCGGCAAGGTCTGGGTGGAGAGCGCGCAAGGCAGAGGGTCGATCTTCCATTGCATATTGCGCACCGCTTCAACGTAAGGGGAAGGCTTTGGGAGGATGCAGGGGCTAATCCAGAACGAGAGGAAGAGAGAAGGATGGCCAGGAGCGTTTTTTGCGATGATGAACTCCTGGCGTTTACCGCTTCTCCCTGCAACGAAGGTGTTGAGTAGTCCGTATACTGAGAGCTCCCCGTGCTAAAGCAACGGGGGTTCCAGAAGTTCGGCCCACGCTTCCCGTTCTTCACGCCAAAGGAGAAGAGCAGGCTCTAGTGGTGGTTCCCCTGGACTTTCGGGCAGACGCGCTCTGGCTCGAGTCATACCCAAGCTTCGGGGCAGCGCCTGCCCCTCTCTCGCACGTTGTGTGGTACGCTCGTGTGCTGCCCGCAGGCGCGCCTCCGCACCTTCCCAATACGGCTGGTATCGGGCACACGAGGGAATGGGATGTGCTGGATCGAGATAAGCGGCGAGAAACGCCGAATACAGGTCGCGTTGGACGGGACCTATGCCACAGGCGCACTGATGCCAGCGCTGGGAGAGCGGCTTCTTGACCTTCTTGCCACAGCCGTGGCACCATTGGCTCAGCGCCGTCGTTCGTGTGGGAACTTCCACCAGGGTGCCGCCCGTGCTTGCAACGGTGCGTCTCAACAGTTCAACAAACATCCCTGGTGCTCGCAGTCCCACACTCTTGCCGAATTGCTTCTGCCATGCCTTGTAGGAGATCTTTTCAATGATGATGGTGTTGCCCAGCGCGACGATCTCGTGCACCTTGCGCCCCTGCAGGCTCTTGCGGTGCGCCGCCAGCTTGCGCTCTTTGGTCGCCTTGCGCCGTCGGGTGGCCTGGTAGCGCTTGCTCTGCTTCCACCGCAACTTCTTCCGGTCCTGCTTTTTGATGCGCCCCTTCTCGTCGTAGTTCTCCGGATTGCCTGCTCGCCGCTGCCGATCCATCTGCCGTTGCAAACGGCGAATGGCACGGGCCTCGGGCGCCAGTTCCGCACAGAAAACCTCCAGACGCGCCTCCCCTTCCTGGGGAACGAGCGCCAGGGTCGAGGGACCCAGGTCGCCCCCAACGATCCCTTGCCCCACTTTGTGTTTGGGCTTATGGTGAGGCTTGCCCTCCAGGGCCAGTTGCACCACGTAGCGATAGCCCTCTGCATCGGCTCCGGCCGCTTTGGGGCTGCTCGCGGGACGTTGGACGAGGCGGGCGTACTTGATGCGGTGCCTGAGCCCATGGGTCACCACCTCGTCCTTCCAATCGATGAAGGCAGGAAGCTGATCTCCGTTCCAGAGCAGGAACCCTGCGTTTCCCTTCTCGGGTGGCTGCAGGACAAAGCGCAGGCCGGTATCATTGCGCTTGTTCTCGATGCTGGAGAAACCACGCCCTCGGCTCTTGAAGCGCACGCGTGTGGCCTGGCCCAGGCAGACGCGGTTGAGGGCGCGGTAGGCACGGGTCGCCAGGGTTTGGGCGAGCACGGCATCGATGTGCTCGGCAATCCATCCCACGCGCAAGCCTTTGACGGCTTCATGCAATGCTGCCTCGGTGAACCCGTACTGCTTGCGCAAGGCGGAGAAGGTGACTGCTCGTTGGGTCTTTTGCGTGCGAGGAAGATCGCGAGCCGCTTGCCAGGCAGCGTCAGCTCGCATGCGGCGCAGGCATTTCTGTCCCTGGGAGAGGATGGCGTTGTAGAGTTGGCGAGCGGCTTCCAGGTGAGCGCGCAGGCGAGTGGCTTGTCCTGGGTCGACGACGAGGGGCAGCTCGAGCAGAAAGGTAGGCGTTGCCGGTCGCTTCTCCTTGGGATGTTTTGGCTTCTGCTGTCTCTGGCGTTGTCCAGGCATGTCGGCTCCTTTTCTCCATTCCTATTGATGAATCGTGCTGATATGCCTATTCTACCAGAACAAGCAGAAGAACACAAGTTCTATTTTTAAAAATACTCTGTTCTATTCGCGCACGAGAGCGGATGTGGCGATTCATCCCTGGCATCAATGACCAGGGCTTTCTCGCCACGTTCTCTGTAATGTTGTAGAGGCCCGCTCCTTCGAGGAGCGCCTAGAGCAGACCGTCAGCCGCTATCAGAATCAATCCCTGGAGGCGGCACAGGTTATTGCTGAAGCCATCAAGCTTGCCAAGGATATATGAGCTGCACGCAACCGTGGAGAGCAGCTTGGCCTCAATGATGAAGAACTGGCATTTTATGACGCCTTGCTGACGAATGAGAACGCACAGCAGATCCTCAGCAACGAAAAGCTCTGTGCCATAGCGCAGGAGCTCGTGCGAGTTGTTCGACAGAATATTACCATCGACTGGAACATTCGCGAGAGTGCTCGCGCTAAGATGCGCACCATCATTAAACGCCTGTTACGCCAACATGGCTATCCACTCGATTCTCAAGCCAGGGAAATCAGCACCCTTATTGAGCAAATGGAGCATCTCAGCAAGATCTGGGCAGCATAAACAAGAAGTATAGCCACCAGGGGAAGTATTTCTGCCTTTCCTGGTGGCTGCACTGTCCAAGCCGACGAAATAGGCATATCCAAGAATATTTCTGCGCACTATACACGATCCTCCTAAATTGAGGGTGTAGAATGTTTTGTGTATGTGACGACAAAAAACGTAGTGGATGAAGAGAGGAAGAAGTACAACAGATGACCATTCGACGCGAATTGATTGATGAACTGCTCAAAGAATGCACCGATCCCAAAGAACTTCTCGCCGAAGGAGGCTTGCTCAAAGAGCTGACCAAGGCCCTGATAGAGCGCTGCTTGGAAACGGAGATGGAGGAGCACCTGGGCTATCCCAAGCATGCCAAACGCAGTGACACCACGCGCAACGCCCGCAATGGAAGCAGCCGCAAGACCCTCAAGGGATCCCAAGGCGAGATCAGCATTGCCGTGCCACGTGAGCGTGAAGCCAACTTCGAGCCTACCCTCATTCCCAAGCACCAGACTCGGCTTGATGGCTTCGAAGACAAGATTCTTGCCCTCTATGCACGTGGCATGACGACCCGTGATATCCAGGCTCAGGTTCACGACCTCTATGGTGTTGAGGTCTCGCCCACCTTCATTTCCAATGTGACCGAAGCTGTCCTCGAAGAGGTTCGTCAGTGGCAACATCGCCCGCTGGAAGCCGTCTATCCCATCGTCTATGTGGATTGTCTGGTGGTCAAGGTCCGTGAGAACCAGCGTATCATCAATCGGGCTCTTTACCCGGCCTTGGGTGTGGATATGGAAGGACAAAAAGAATTGCTTGGGATGTGGCTGGGACACAATGAAGGCGCCAAATTCTGGCTGTCGGTCTTCACTGAACTGCACAATCGAGGACTCAAAGACATCTTTATTGCCTGTGTGGATGGGCTCACAGGCTTACCTGAAGCCATCGAAACGCTCTCCCCCACACTCGCGTCCAGCTCTGTATGGTCCACATGGTGCGCAACTCGCTCAAATATGTCTCGTACAAACATCGCAAGGAGGTGGCAGCCGACCTGAAGTTGATCTATTCAGCAGCGACCGAAAGCGAAGCGCAGGTCTATCTCGACCTCTTTGCCGAGAAGTGGGATCGGCAGTACCCAAGCATCAGTAAGCTGTGGGCGAGGCACTGGAGCCATGTGATCCCCTTGTTTGCCTTTCCCGAAGACATCCGCAAGGTCATTTACACCACCAATGCTATCGAGTCCGTCAACATGTCCTTACGCAAAGTGACACGCAACCATCGCATTTTCCCTTCGGATGAGGCCGTCTACAAAGTGGTCTACCTGGCCATGCACAACATTGCCAAGAAATGGACCATGCCCATTCGCGCATTGGGTGCCTGCGCTCAACTGTTTTGCCATCGAATTCGGGGAGCGTTTCCCTCAATAGACGAAAACACATACATAAAATACTTGACAGACTCAGAGAGATAGAGTTAATCTTATGCGCGCAGTCACTTTATTGAGACCATGGCTGTAAATAGGCTTGCTTGTTGAGCATAGAGGTTGTTATGAAAAATAGGATGAGTTATTCTCTTTTCTGTTCTTAACAACCTCCAAGAAGAACAACGTCGCTGTAGCCTTCTCAAACGCTCTCATATGAGGTGCTATCCCATGTCTGCCAAGAAGTTCAAATTCACGTTTGGAATCGACGACCTCCTGGGGGTAGCCACGCTTTCAGATGGGATTCAGGAAGCAACCATCCCCGCTTCTTTTGAAGGTGACCTCTGGACTTTGATCTTTCCAGTGCGCATATTGTTGTGGGGAGCCAATGAGTCCAGATGTTCCTGGAGGGGAGATCCTGGAGAATATCGCTGGCTCTTTTTACGCCAGGATGACAAGCTCTTCATCCACGTTCTTTGGTTTAAAGAGTATCTGAGTCGCTCCGATGAGCAAGGGGAGACGGTTTTGCAAATAGAATGCGACTTGCTCACCTTTGCCAAACGATTCTCCCAGCAACTCAACCAGCTGGATTATCAAGAAAATCCCTCTGCTCCTCTTCCTGAGGTAAACAAGGACCTTCAAGCATCTATCAAAGCATATGAGCAAACCAAACGTGAGCAGCAGAGGAATGTTCTCAAAAGTGGAAAGAACAAATAATTGCACCCTTAACGCTTTCCCTATGAGATGAAGACCTCCAGGCCGAACTGCGCCAGCACGACAAGGGTACTCACGAATCCCTTGCTGGAAGTCTATAGCATAAGGAAAATATGCATGGATACTCATATTTGCTACCAATTTTTCATCCAGTCTGCTTCAAAAAAGATGGTTCGTGCTTGGCAATGGCAAGAAGGGACAGAATACATCCTTGCCGTCGCATACGTAAGCGATTTGCTGGAGTCGAGCCTTTTTCCTGTTCGCTACATTTTTTGCTTTTTGGTATGAAAGCAATGCATGATTTGCCAGTAACGTTTTCTAGAGCTTCCTCACCAGATATTGAGGAACTTTATCTTGCTTACCCACAAAGTGGGCCAAACCGTTGGGGTGTGGTTTATTGGCTCAGTGTGCATCAAGAAGCCAGCAGGTGCCTTGATTTACACTGAGCCAACAAAAAGAAAAAGAGGAGATACAGGGCGAAGCGGTATCTCCTCTTTTTGTGTGTGTTCGTAGGTCTATCTCTGCTGTTGGTAGGGGGTCTGCACGTAGCTCGGTTGGCCGAAGTAGACGCGTGAACGTCGTTGACCAAACAGCAGGTAGAGTAACGGGCCAACGAAAGGAATCAGCCAAATGAGGAGCAGCCAGCCCAGCATACCAAGGGCCGAATGGTCGTCTTGCAGCACCATGACCGTTTCTATTACGTGGCCGACGAGAGGTATAAAGACTATAATGAGGAACAATAAGCTATTGAACAAACATCCGCGGTTGCCTGACATTTTTTCTATCTCCTCCATACTATAAGGCATTTTAAGCGTATAGCAGGTTGCTGATACAGCTACTAACAATTTTGTATTCTAAGCATTGTGTATGCTTCGATGTGCAATTTTTTCTTGCCTATAGAGAATACGGATAGAGAAAGCAGGACGTTGCAGATAGTCTTTCGTGGTCGATGTTGCCCCAAGAAGAAGTGGATACAGGCTGGACTTGTATCCACTCGCATGTCTTTGCTCCTCGGAAACATTATGCTTGTGCCTCAACGTTCCCCGTTTGGTGTTCCTGTTCCCTGTAGGCGTCGAGAACAGGTTTGACAATAGTGGTGTATTTCGCGTTGCCCCAGCGAAGATATGAGCAGATCTCCCGCCTGGGAATGCCCTGAAGATAGGCGTCAATGACCTTGCTCCTCTCCTCCTCGGAAATAGGGGTAATAGTGGGGAGCAAGGATACAGGCTGGTTCTGCTGCTGGTCGCTCGCCGTGGCTACTTCGGTGAGTTGCGGTGTTCCTGGTGTTCCTGTCTGTTCCTCGGAAACGGCGGCCTGGTACAGGAGCGCCCGCAATTCGTTCAGTAATTCTGGCGTAATCACGAGTGTTGGCTTTGACTCTTGAGGCTGCTGATCGTGGATCTCATTCTGGTGCATGCCGAAGGAAACATTCTTGAGCCTACTCACAAGCAGGAAACCGATAACAGCCACGGCGCGTAATCCGGTCAACATCCAGAGAGGAATAATCCCTGAGATGCTTTGAGAGGTAACGGGTAAGCCAGTCGCGTGAGCGAGCGCATCAAAGTGGGTCAGCAGTCCGGCCACAGAGGCAAGCATCGCGGTTAAGGCAAAGTAGATTCCCGCTTTGATCTTGTCTCGTTCGCGTGCGGCCTGGAAACCGTTGACAAAGACGATCCCTAAGCTGCTATCAATGGCGAGCGCTTGCGCCCAGGCCCACGCAACTGACAGCGGGGTATGATCTTGCATGATATCGCCGTCTGTTAGAAAGTTCGCGGAACTGACAACGACGCCTGCGGCTAATAAAAGCTCGCTGGTCTTTGCCACAAAGTTAAAGATGAATTTGATTGTTTCGTCATACCAGTGCAGGGAAGCAAAGGTTTTGATGGGGGCTTGACCCTGAGCGCTCATTCGGCATTCCTTTCTACCGGCAAGAAAACATGGCACATCCCGCCGTGTGCCTGGCGCTCGCTTCCGATGGTGTAGATTTCAGCGAAGGCGATGGTAAAGCCGGGTAAGATGTGCTCAAGCTGAGCAACTGCTAAGCGTAGCGTGGCTTCATAAAGTGCGAGCGGTGCGGTATAATAGAGTTCGTCAAGCTCTTGTAACTGCTGGGCGATGGTTGCCTGATGTGGATTGCTCATTATGCGACTCCTTCCGAAATCTGGTTGATTGAGCGCAAAATGAGGAGCGTTTCACGAAGGTTATCTCTATGGTCAAAGTAGGGTAATGTTGCCCCTGCTAGGACATGTTATCGAGACCGTGATGATTCTGGAAGATGAGCACTCTCCAACTGGAAAGTTGGTGTGGTTGCTAATCGTCTGGCTGCTGCCCTTTGTGGGTCAGTTCCTCTACCTGCTCTTTGGGCAGCGTCCACCTTCTGGCAACTACGTGAGATTCGCTCAGCCCAGCTATTAGGTAGCGTTATCTCTAAAGGCTAGACAAGGTTCCTATCGTCTTAGCCAGATGACTATGATACACAAAGGGAGCGGCAGTACTGCTGCTCCCTTTGTGTATTGCTTACACCAAAGATTGGCTCTTCTATTTTTGATATATTGGCCTATGCATTGTTCCTGATTGGCTGGTATAGTTAAAAGAAAGCAGGTGTGTATAGTCTGTTTACAGGGGAGATTGGTGTCAACCAATGAAGGGAAAAGACGTATGGCCCATAAATTTGAGCAACCACAGGAGTATTCACCGTTGCCTCTGTTTACCGCTTCGGTATCGGCAATGATTCAGCTTGAGCGCTCGAATGGTGTCCCACTCTATCGCCAGATTTACGAACGCTTGCGCAATGCGATCCTGGGTGGTGAGCTTCCCGAGGGCACGCGCCTCCCTACCGAACGCGCACTGGCACGAGAGCTGCATGTCAATCGCACAACGGTCATGAATGCCTACAATGAACTGGCGAGCGAGGGCTTGATCGAGGGGCATGTTGGTCGGGGAACGCTGGTGAAGCGCACCTATTTGGCACGAGAATTGGATGATGAGCCATTTGAACAGCATATGCCCTCCTGGTTGTTTAGTCTCTCCGCCGAAGAGGAACTGGCTCTGGGACATGATGCGCGCCTGATGAGCGAGATTACCTCATTGGGAGATCAGCAAGAGGTCATCTCTCTGGCGGCAGCCACGCCTGCTGAGGGTTTGCTTCCGGCTGAATTGTTACGCGAAATAGTGCGGGATGATTTACTCACCGCGCGGCAGAACGCGCTCGGGTATTGTCCGGTCGAAGGTTTACAGAGCCTGAGGCGTGGCATTGCTGAACGGATGCGTAAGCATGGTGTGCCCGTTGATTTTCAACATATCCTGGTGCTCTCAGGCTCAACGCAGGGGATTGGCCTTGTGGGGCGTTTCTTGCTGCATCCGGGCGACGAGGTGGTGGTCGAGGTGCCTACCTATCTGGGCGCGATCCAGACCTTTCGCGCGCTTGGTGCCAGGGTCATAGGGGTCCCAATTGATAATGAGGGGATGCGCCTGGATCTTCTGGAAGCCATCTTAGCTCGTCGCAGTCCACGTCTTATCTATACGCTGCCAACCTTTCAAAATCCTACGGGCGTAATTATGTCACCTGCACGTAGGCGGCGCCTGTTGACCCTGGCACGGCGTTACCAGGTTCCTATTCTCGAAGATGATCCCTATGGTGAGATTTATTTTGAGGGTGAAGCGCCCCAACCCTTAAAGGCCCTGGACACACGTGGAGACGTGCTCTACCTCAGTACCTATTCAAAGCTCCTGGCTCCTGGTTTGCGCGTGGCCTGGCTGGCGGCACCAGAACCCCTCATCGAACGCCTCTCGCTCCACAAACAGATTTTTGACCTCAACACGACGGCCCTGGGACAATGGCTGGTGTCAGAGATACTCCAGCGCCAGATGCTGGATCCTCACCTGGCCAGGGTGCGCCAGCAGTATCAACGGCAGCGCGATGTCATGTTTCAGGCGATTCAGGAGTACTGGCCGGCGGGAACACGCGTGACGTTGCCGGGAGGCGGCTTCCATCTCTGGTGTCGCCTCCCGGGAGATATGCGTGCACGAACGCTTTTACGAGAGGCTGCCCAGGAGGGAGTCGCGTTTGTCCTGGGAGAGCCTTTTCATATTGATGGTGGTGGACGACAGTATATCCGCCTGAGCTACGCCGTAAGCGATGAAGTGCAGATCAGGGAGGGAATACGGCGTATAGGGCTGGCCATGCGCCGTATTCAGAGTCGACGTTCACCACGCGATGAACAGGAAGGGCTGCACATTGAGCGCATGCCCATGGTGTAATCCAGAAGAATTGAATCTATGAAGCGGAAACGATAGCGTAGCGATCAGTCTTTCTATACATAGAGGTTTCCTTAAGCTTCTCTGCCAGGGCCAGGCGTGCCACGTAGTACGAGGCGCGTAAGCGCTGTTGATCGATGCGTGCCTGTGGTGGACGAATAAGCGTGATATCTACATTATGACGCTTAAAGGCTTCGACAAAAGCTGACAAATCGTCGACTCGCTCGCGAAAGTAGCAGATGGCGGCCTTCTTCTGTACAGGAGGGAGCGTAAGGATTGCCGCAACGAGCTTATCAAGGAGTTCTTCGAAGGCGATACGTTGGAGTATCTCATACAATGGATCACCCATGCCCTGGCTAAGGGCTAGCAGTGGTATTCCTTGAGGTTCTCCCTCGTCGTTTGTCAGCAGAGGATATGTCTGCTGGCGTCGCCGACAGTGATCGATAATTTCGCTCTTTACCACGCGTTGGAGGTATGCCTGGGGATGCTCTATAGTCGTACGTGGAAGCAGACGAGCCAGTTTAATGAGAACGCCCTGGGCTATCTCGTCACATTCCCATTCGGTCATGCCAGGATCAGTGAGATGGCGTACCAGCCTACGAATACGCGGTTCTAATTGTACGAGGATGACATCTACAGGAGCGTTTGAATCACATAAGAAGAGAGGTTGCTCGTTTTGCATGCATCACCTCACAAGAAGCTGGGAAACGCTTACTGTGTTTTTATCATCGCTATTAATATTATGATCAATATATTCGTAAAAATCAATGTAATATGCTATAATATTTTTGTGTCCAGGTGAAATTAAGGGAACTATAAGCTTTCTTAGGCAGAGTATTTATGGTATAGTACATATTGTAATATTTTTAGGAAGGCTTCGTAGAAAAGAAGTGTTACGTGCATACGGCAAGGAAGAGAGTACTGCACATGACCGAGACATACGCAAGCCTGGACCTCTCCCCCTGGCGTCCTACGCCTACCACTATCTCGTCTGAGTGGCGTGATTTCATCACGCTGGTAGTTCGCGAAGCAGAGGGACAGCCAAAGCCACCCTATGCCTATGTATTTAACGTGCGCTATGATGCCTGGAATGTTGGCGATCAGTTGCGTGACTGGGGTCTGCCCGAGCTTGTGGTCATCGCTGGTTACCTGCGTTCCTACGATGAGACCTTGCTGAGTCACGTAACACTCCCTGGCGCAGAGAAGGTACGTGCTCATTTTAAGTCCTCCCTCCTCTACACCCGCTACATCGAGGAAGAGCAGCTTGCCAATCTGCTAATCCCGCCCTATCCCGATCTGGGGGCGTTATTGATCGCCCTGGTCGTGCATTACCAGGCGCTTCTGGGATTGAAGGAGCATGCAATACATCAACCTTTAGCAGGTAAGTTGCTGGATGATGTCCAGAGTGCGAAACGAACACTCGTTCATATTACCAAGCGCCTGGGCCTATGGGATTTTAAGCGCCAGATTGAGGATGTTACAGAAGAACTTATTCATCCAAATACATTTTTAGAAGATAAGCAGCGCTACGAAAAAATCCTCGCACGTGATAGTGATAAAATCGAGAATTTAAGATCAATCTTTGAACAATTTTGCCAAGAAGTTACTGATAGACCAGTACATGTAGTGTGCATACCATGTGGCGTTGCCGGGTTGAAGCGACGAACCCAGGATATGCATACCACAGCGACCTCGCAGAAGGAGCGGCTCTATGGTTTTGATCTTGTCAATTTTGATGTCATCGTACCCGTAATTTACGATTGTTACTTAGCTATGGGAGCTCTGTTTCAACTAGGCACGCTGCAAGATCGTGTGACTGACCAAATTGCTCATCCCAAACCTAATGGCTATTGTCACCTCTCCTTTGGTTTGACGCTTGACCCTTCTGCCCCACCTTTTCAGAAGTTGGAATGGTTGGCATCAGATGGAGAGACCACCTATAACTGTTTCTTTCAAATAGGCACAAAAGTAACTCAGGCTGGCATTTATTATGGTTGCCTGAATGAAAAGATTTATGCTTTATATGATGAGGCGCAAGCCGCAATTCGCAATGCTGCACCAAGTATGCATGACATGGACTCGCGACCTATCTGGTTTAGTGAAGAGGGCAAGATGTATGCGGCCATTAAAGATGGCATGGAAAAGGCGGAGAAGCTAGATGAAGATGATGTAGCATCCAATCCTATTATTGTCTATGACAAAAGCCATAACCATCGCCCTATACATCTTCCTAAGGGAGCAACGGTTTTAGATTTCGCATATAAACTTGATCCCAATATAGGGTCACATGCCGTAGAAGGTTTTATCAATAACCGCAAAGCAGGATTATTCCACGAATTGAATGCTGGTGATATTGTAGAGGTCAGAACTGTGAGCGAAACGCAGGTGCAGGATTACTGGCTGGATGATAAGTATGCAACCTCTGACCAGGCCCAGGCCCATATTCGGGCGCTTTTAAAACAAGAGCTGCATAACTTTCGTAGCTATGAACTTATTCGAGAAGCCCTGGAATTCTACCACTATCCTCTTACACTTGAAGAATTAGATGATGAACTACGTCTGCTGGTGACACGTCAAAAGCTTGGCACACGCCAGTTTTACCTGAAGCAACTGAATAGTGATGGCAAAGAGCCATACACGGCTGAGTGGGCGGCGCAACAGATTATCCAGCGCCGCGCCGAATACAATGAGACACATACCTTAGAGATCGCTAAAGAGACGGCTGATCTTGTTCCACAGGCTCTTCTGGGCGATTCTTACTCTCATCCTCCACGTTTATGTGGTTCTTGCCAGCCTATGTCTTCGAAGCAAACAATCGTCGCTTACAAGGGCAAAAATAGCCGTGAGCTGGTGGCACATACGCTTAGTTGTTCGCATATCACACGCCTTAATGATGAACAACGGACGCGACTTATTCCCTTGCAGTGGCAATATCGTCCCCCCGCCTTCAAAGTCGCTTTCTTTATGCTGACTGAGGACCGGCGTGGCCTGGTACTGGATATCACGAAAAAGCTGCGCCGACGCCACTGCTCCTTGCTCTCCATTCATGCGGAAGCGATTTTAAAATTTAAAAAGGCAGAAGTACATTTCGTGACGGAACTCTATGAGTATCGTGAGGTGGCAGAAATCATCAATGATCTGAAATCAATTAATGGCGTCACCTCTGTCGAAGTAGACGCGGCTCGCACCGTTCCCTATATCTATCAGCGTATACGTGAGCACCAGCAAGAGAAGCCCATTCAACCCCAGGAAGAGCAGTGGGATGACACGCTTTCCTCTCTTGGGCCTCGGTCCGCAATCTTGCGGAATGCCTATGATATCTCGCGCCCAGCCTCCTCGAAGATGTTCTTTGGACGCGAGAGCGAATTGCGTTATCTCGCGCGAGAGCTGTGTGAAGGAAGCGAGGGGAAAGCGGTTGTGCTATATGCCCCTCGCCGTTCTGGCAAATCATCGCTATGCAAAAATTTTCTCAGCCGGCATATTACTTCTCCAGCCTGGGGGGTCTTCTATTCCTTGCAAGGGGCAACACGCTTTAACGAGGAGCGTATCTTACGTGACATGGCGGGCGAGATTGGCGCTAGTTTTCAAGAGCATTTTAATCGCCCAGCGCCCGAATGGGACATTCTGGGCCAGAGCGATGTACAAATTTGTTTTCGCCGTTTTATCCAACGCTGTTTAGAGCGCGCGCCTGGTTCACGCTTGGTGCTAGTATTGGATGAGTTTGGGGGCGCTTTACAGGCGTACACAGATGCTGTATTGGAGTTGCGCTTCTTTACCTACTGGCGCGAGTTATTGAGTGTTATTTCACAGGTGAGTTTGCTCCTTGCTCTTCCTACTAGTTCCCATGCTCTGCTGGTCTCTGAAAAGTTTGTCAATGCTTTCAGTTTTGCGCAAAATTTGCCCATGCCTTTTCTGGACCAGGCAAGCGCGGAGCGACTGCTGACGGAGCCACTACGCGAATTGCGGGTGCTTATCTCCTCTCGTACTGTCCATCAAGCTGTGCAATTAACGGGGGGGAATCCTTACTATATGGCCCTGATCGGGATGCAGTTTGTGCGCTTGCTCAATGCCCATGCGCAGAAGCAGCAGGTAACCGATGAAGACCTGCAACTGGCGGTAGATCATATTATTGAGGCTGGTGGTGAGCAGAGCTTTTCGTATTATCGACAAGAACTGCATGGTGAACTGGAGTCGCGTATTTTAGATGAGATGCTTGAAATTATGACTTATTCGAAGCACACCATGATTTCGTTGCGGCAACTGACGAAAAACTTAGGAATGGCTGAAAGAGAGATTCGTCCTGCCTTAGAGCGGCTACGCAATGGCCTGATACTAGATGAACATGCGGGGAGACGCAACGCAGGTAATCCCGAATATACTTTTAAGATTGAGTTGGTCAGGCTCTGGCTCATGCGTAATCGCTGGCTGCTACAGTCTTAGATAAGGAGGAAAGGAGTATGCTTATGTCGGATGTACACTCCTGGCGCACATTGTTTAATCCCTTCAGCCTGGGTGATATGCCCGGAACCGGCCGTGTTTCTGGTCGTAGCACCGATATTAGAAATCTGATTGCCAATCAGCAAAGTGCCATAATCTTGTCTGGATCTCCTCGGGTGGGTAAAACAGCTTTTGTGCGCTATCTTAAGGGCGTGCCTTCTGTGGGCTGGTCCTGGCGTGATGAAGTAAGCTTGCACGATCTACGCGAGCAGTTTGCGCTTGACCAGTTGTATTTTACCCAGATCGACCTGACGACCCTGGAGAACGCGCAAAGTACGCAAGAGCTACTCTCTGCCTTCGTGGCCGAATGCAAGAGAAGCCTTGATACTCCCTACGATGGAGATAAATTGCCATCTTCCTCCCATGATATCAAGGGCTTGAGGTCGCTGCTGCGCTACTATGCGCGCGAGTTCCCGGAGGCGCGTTACTTTGTGATGCTTGATGCAGTGGAGCGCCTGGCGCGTCTCGATATGACTATCCCTGAGTTGGAAGGGAGCCTGGCTCAAACTCCGCAGGAGCGAGGAATCGCTTTGCTCAATCACTGTGGGGCTATTCGTGTCCTGGTCGATTTAATTGATGAGTTTACGAATTTTGGCGTGATTTTCTCCATCCAGAGCCTGGCACGACCAAGACCGGCAGACCAGTTTATCCATGTATCGGCCGACCTGGCACGTTTCACGACGACTGTCCTTCAATGCCTGACGCATACCGATACCCTGGCTTTTTTGGGCCAGTGTCCAGAGGATTTTGGTGAGGAGTGGGCAGAGACTTTTTACCGGCTGGGTGGACAGGAAATATTTACTCCTGGTGAGCAGCAATGGTTACATGAGCAAGCGGGGAGCCATCCCTATATATTGTTGCAATATTGTTATCATACCTTTCATTTCAAACAATTGTATGCCACGCAGTCTCAGCAGTGGCTAGAGCTGCCCATTGAAGGTCGGCAACAACTGGGTGAGCAGGTGAATAGCGCTGTTACAACCTTTCTCACTTTGCACTGGAAGCGTTTGCTAGAGGCTATCGAAAAGGGAAATAGCGAGACGAAAGCTCATTTCTTTGAATTTGTGCGTGTATTTGAGGCTCATAACGCGGATGAAGAGATAGCTCCTGAACTCTGGAACAGCCTGGGGGCAGAACTACGCTATATTCTCTCCAACGAAGGCTTGATTCGCTATGAACCTTTCCAGCCCGTATATTATCCAGGCGCTATTCTGCGAGAGTATCTGCGAGAGAAAGCACGAATGCAGACTCCTCCCAGCAGTCGCGGCTTCTGGCTTACCATTACGCGTCCCTCTAAGGCTCCCGAGCGCCTCTCGCTCTCTGAACTGGAGTATCACCTGATCAAGACACTTAGACAGCATCCCGTGCGCTGTAGCGAGGAAGAGTTGATGCAGGGAGCCTGGGGTAAAATCATCGAGCGTTCAACCTTTACCCAGCGGATGCACCACCTGCGCAAGAAGCTCAAGGACCATAGTGATAATGTTGAGTTAATTAGCAATCACTATGGAGGGCTGTATTCGCTAAATCATGCGGATTGGTTGCACCTTGAGTAGGAGTTTTAGGAGAGTGTACGGCTAAGAGTAGATGGGGTACGCAATATATGCTTTTGTCCCTGCTTGGCTATTGTTATAAATATGTTAGATGCAGATACCCGTGGGTATGCTGGTTTGATGATAAATCTCTCGGTAGATGCAGTCGCTTGCTTTTGTCTTTTAATAATGTTTGATAACGTGTTAATATGTTTTTGTGCAATCAATAAATAACGTAGTCCTAAATGAGGTCGTCTGTCTGAAAGAATGCTGACATAAGCGCATACTATGGCTTTTTCTGCAATATAGAACTCCATGATAGGGATAAGATATCCTTTATCAAAAGTGTCTGTATTCTTTGTTGTATGAGTGAGATACTCTTTGAGAAATGCATCCCCACATCTTTTGGGTAAATCCGTTTTTGTCAGCGAGGTAAGTTGCTCTTCCAAATCCATAATGAGCATTGCTGCGTCACTAAGTGGATCAATATAAGAAAAGAGAGGATTAAAATCAATACAATCGAGGACTTTGAGTCTTTTACTTTTCCACTCTAATTTAGTATCGTTCCCTGCATTATTTTGTTTGGTCTCTGATACGCTCAATGGTTTAGGTATAAGCCAGAGATTGTTGGTTTTTAAATCACCATGACAGTGTTTAAGACATAGGCTTCTCGCTAAAAACTCCTTTTTGTAGATTTCTAAAGCATTATCCATCGTATTAAGTGATGCTGATATGTTTAGTGACTTTATTAGCGTTTTATCTATTCTTTCTAATGAAGGGTGAGTTAAAGCTTCCTTTAAGTGTTTTTTATTTAATTCCCACTTATTGCTCAATTCTTCTAATGATCCATAGCTAGATGAAACAGGTCTGGCTTGTTCATGCATGTGAGCAATCTCTTTCGCCAGGAACTCTATATCTTCTTCTGTGGGTAAAGAACGCCTCCTGATTTGTTGATCTAATCTCCAGTCCTGGTTAAGAAAGTCCATGACAACAGCATATTTCTTGTTAGCTTTAAGGTCATCTTCAGTAGGTGCTGAGAGGAGCGTGCCTAATGTGATTGTTCTAGCATATTCATGAAAAGGCGAAATAATGGGAGCAATACCTAGATATACTTCCGGGGCAAATTGCCGATTAAATGCTAGGCCTTGAAGGGTATATATATTGTTTTTATTTGTATCTACAGTGTCGTAAATATCATTCTTAAAAGGACGCCAGAGCTTTATACATTTGTGGCTTGTTTTATCCGCTACTTTTAGTACTATTGTTGCGGGTGAAATTAAGCGTTTCTGAATTGTATAAGTTTGCGAAGATTTGGCTGATGGTGAAGATAGTGATTTGCCATCAACTCCCTCTACTAACTCGGCCTTTTCCATTTTTTGCCTACAGTCTAAAATTCTTACAAAAAAAGGACTTTAAAACTCCGAAAAGTATGACCGAAATCATAGCATGATTTTTATATAAAGTAAATACTTCAAGAATTACGTAAATTTAATGTTTTTGATGTTTGGGGGAGAGTAAGTACCAGGTTAGGTGGAATATGAATAGAGGTTAATGAATATCATTTACAACTTCATTAATAGAAGAAGAACTATTCCAATGCAATAAATCATACCAAAGAAAAGCAGAAGTCGCTTTACAGGAGGTAGCTTACTCTTTCTTCGATATGAGATCTGAGTTTTTTGTTGAATGTCAAAATGTACTCGATTGGATGTTTCCATCGATGTAAGATAATTACGAAGAAAAAGGTTATAAGCATAGTAATGCAGATATAAGATATATGCGAACCAGTAAATGGTTAAGGCTATTATCCGAACAGCAAAAGCTGAGGTGAAAGGAAGATTTGACTGAAAAGAGAATCCAAGTAAAGCGAAGCTGATTCCCATGAAAAAACTTGTAACTGTCCACTTTATGGTTGTGTGTGTGAGATCTGCTTGATAAAGTGTTAGATAAAGACTTCTATCATGATCCTCAATATTGTTATCATTTTGTAATTTACCTGTATTCATAGACATGAATGTGCTCCCTGGTTTTTAGAGAAGACCGCCTAAATGGCAAAAGTAAGTATTATTTCTGCGAAAGCATTATACGGTGAATGAACTCCTGTTGCCGCTAGCACTTTTTGCTGGGAAGATTGTCATTTCTTGTAGGCATCTCTGAGCAGAGGTTCATGTTGCAAAGCAACATGGAAATAGAGAAGGCCGGTATAGAGTCTGTGTTCAAATAACACACACATATAAACCTGTATCATGGCTTTCTCAGCAAGATAAAAATCTAATGATTCCTCTCTTTCTATGCCTCTTTTGTGCAAATAGAACGTTAAGAATATATCAACTAGTTGTTCTGGTGTATCATCGGGTGGTTGTCCATGCTGCCAGCTGGCTATGAGGTGTGCCTCTAGATCCATAGCGAGCATGGCGATATCACTCATTGGGTCGATGTAGGCAAATTCGTCTTTGAAGTCGATACAGTCGAGGGCTAAGAGGTGCTGGGTCTGGTGTGGTGGGGTATGGGTAAGCCAGAGATTGTTGACTTTCAGGTCTCCATGACAGCGCCTGGTAAAGACCTGGCGTTGCTGAAAATGCGCACTATGGTTGTGGAAGTAGGTCTCCATAGTGTCGAGGATCATATGTTGAGGTGTTGCAAAGTCATGTTCTGGAAAGATCTGCTGAAGCTGGGCAATGGCTTCATTGAAAAAACTTTTATTTAAGTTCCACTTCTCTTGCAGGATGTTTAGTTGACCCAGGTGAGGGGGAGCATGTTCAAGGTTCTGGTGCATATGAGCTATAGTGGTAGCCAGAAAGCGCATATCCTCCCTGGTGCCAAAGTTGCCCCTGTAAATCTGATGATCCAGACGCCAGTTCTGGGGGAGACGCTTCATGACCAGGGCATAGAGCATGCCTTTCTCTAGCTGGTCAGGCTGAGGATGCGTAAGCAGTTCCCCTAGTTCAATTGACTGCTGATCTTGAAAATGGTAGATGGGGGCAATCCCGAGGTAGACTCCGGGGGCATGACGCCGGTTAAAGGCGAATCCATTTAGCGTATAGGAGTTGCAGGTGTCGATGTCGCTGGTCACATAGATGTCGTTTTCGAAGGCATGCCAGAGCTTAAGACAGAGCGGTATTGTCGCGTCCTGTGACTCAACAAAGAGGATGAGGGTAGCTTGTGAACGTAAGGTGTGCGTAATGGTATGGCGCCCCCGGACATGCCCCTGAATATCTTGAGGCAAAAGGTGATTGGCTGTAAAGTGAGGATGCATATTGGCTGATCCAAAGAAAGACTCCGCGTTTGGTGGGATGGCGAATTGTTCGCTTAAAGAGGTGGAACGCATAGATACCGAGCCCTTTCGTCTCCAACAAATATAGGCTTTTAAAAATGGCTTCTAAATGTGGCTTGCGCGAATCTGACTAAGGAGCACCTCTGCTGATGGCTGGCGTATCAGCAACTACAACAAGCGCTTAGCAGATAGCTTTTCAGTATCTAATGTACCAGATATTTATTGTTAATGCAATAGATGCTCGAAATGTCAGGATAGTTTTTTATGTTTTTAAAGTAGAAGAGATAATAAAGTTGATAATGTTTCTGCAAAAAACTTGTAAAGATAAACAAATAAGCGGATAGAGAAGAGACTTTATTGCGCTATATACGCCTATTCAGCAGCTTTTAAGGGGAGGCTGGATTGTTTACTCAACAATATTGTTTGACGAAAGGAAAAATCGCTGTGTTTTGACCTTGACAAATGATTTCCAGGTTGTCTATACTTATGGGTAACAAGTTTAGAAACACAATCGCACATTTGTACAATCTATACACGCAGTTACATGAAGAACTGCACTCATCCAGAGAGGTGGAGGGATACGGCCCTGTGAAGCCCGGCAACCCGCTGCAATGTCGCACGAAGGGTGCCAATTCCGGCAAAGCTTTGCTTTGCAAGATGAGGGGAATAGCGAGGTAGCGAAGCCCCTGAAGAGGGGTTTTTTTGTTACCCAAAAATAGGGCGTACTGCTTCTCCGAAACCCTGAGCGCGGAAGCGCTAGTCGCGAGAGCGACGTTGGGTTTCGGAATAAGAGCTTAGAAAAAGTAGCTTATGAAGCTCTCTCAACACCGTGTGAAAACTAGTAGGAAAGACGAAGAAGAGGACGAGTAAATGTTACGGGTGGCTACAGCGAGTTGACGACGATGAGAAGGTCAGCGCCATTCCAGCATTGAATATGACCTCGGAGTCGCAGATTGAAAAGGTTGCGCACAAACTGTGCGGGACCGAGTAAATCGAGCCGTGTGGCTACGTTATCAGCCAGAGTGCCCCACAAATGTTATCGTGGATTCTATGGCACTCGTCGAGGTTGACGCTGTGAAGCGTTGACAAATCAGGGTGGTACCGCGAAGACGTTTACCCTCGCCCCTGGAGTGGGTGAGGGTGTTTTTTTATCCTTCACCCTTCGGGTATAGCATATGAATACAGTGTTTCTGCTGCATAAAGTCAGAATAAGTGTAGTGTTGTGGCATGGGCGTTCTCGCTTAAGCGATAGCAAGCAAGGACGCAAGTGATAGCTGGCAACCAGAAGAAGGAGCGCATGAATGGTAGCACAGATAAACTATACCAAAAGGGTTTTGACTCCAATTCGTGAAGAACAGAGCACCGGCACCTATACCCTGGATCGTTTGTCCTTGCAGCGTGGGGGACTCCTGGGACCAATCACTGTGGCATATGAGACCTGGGGTACGTTAAATGCTCTGGGAACCAACGCTATTCTTGTGACCCACGCCCTGACAGGGGACACTCATGCCCATGATAGCGAGCATCCTGATGATACCAAGATTGCATGGTGGAACCCCTTGATCGGTCCGGGACGCCCCATTGATACCAATCGCTATTTTGTGATCTGTTCCAACGTACTGGGCGGTTGTAGTGGAAGTACTGGACCAGCCTCGGTTGATCCTCGTACTGAACATCCTTATGGTATGCGTTTCCCGATTATTACTATTCATGACATGGTGCGCGCGCAGCATGCCCTGATGGAGCACCTGGGGGTGCGTCAACTGGCTGCCGTGTATGGCGGTTCGATTGGTGGGCAGCAAGCCCTGGCCTGGGCTGTGTTGTATCCAGAAATGGTGCAGCGTGTGGCCGTCATTGCGGCCTCTGGCAGCCTTACTGCCCAGGGAATCGCCTTTAACGAGGTGGCGCGCCAGGCCATTATGGCGGACCCACAATGGAACTGCGGCGACTATGCTCCTGGTCGCGGTCCCGCTACCGGCTTGAGCATCGCCCGTATGCTGGCGATGATTACCTACCAGAGCGAGGAATCGATGGAGCAGCGCTTTGGGAGGCATGCAGCTCGCAGAGAAGAGGTGACATCACCAACAGCCCATCCCAACCTGGGTGGACGTTTCGATGTCGAGAACTACCTCTACCATCAGGGCGAGTCCCTGGTGCAGCGCTTTGATGCTAATAGCTATCTCTACCTGAGCCGGGCGATGGATCTCTTTGATATCAGTGAGGGCTTCTCCTCACTGGATGCAGCCCTGGCGCGTATTCGTAGCAAGGCGTTATTTATAGGTATTAATTCTGATTGTCTCTTCCCGGCCAGGCATGTGCGGACGCTTGCTGAGAGAGTGCGCCAGCTTGGTGGGAACGCAACATATATTGAATTAAATTCACCTCATGGACACGATGCCTTCTTGAAAGAGTGGGCACAAATGACTGTGGCATTACAGCAGCTTTAAACGTTTGGCTAACAGCTTCTAAGGAGTACGACTATCATGGCTTTGAACAGTGATCGTGAGTATGGTTTTGAGACACTGTCGCTTCATGCAGGTCAGGAGACCGCGGACAAAGCAACGAATGCCCGCGCGGTCCCTATCTATCAGACAAGCTCGTATGTCTTTGACAGCCCTGAACATGCCGCCAATCTCTTTGCCCTCAAACAGTTTGGCAACATCTATACTCGTATTATGAACCCCACTCAGGATGCCTTTGAGCGCCGTGTGGCGGCGCTGGAAGGCGGCGTGGGCGCGCTCGCAACCTCTTCGGGCCAGGCGGCCGAAACATTGGCGATTCTCAATATCGCGGGCGCTGGTGATGAAATTGTATCGTCCGCAAGTCTGTATGGTGGGACATACAATCTGCTGCACTATACTCTGCCCAAGCTGGGTATTACTACGCATTTTGTCGATAGTCGTAATCCTGAAAACTTCCGCGCGGCTATTAACGCGCGTACCAAGGCTATTTTCGCGGAGACCGTGGGAAATCCCCGCCTGGATACATTGGATATTAGCGCCGTGGTCGCGATTGCCCATGAGCATGGCCTGCCACTGATTGTCGACAATACGCTGGCAACGCCCTACCTGGTCCAGCCAATCAAGCATGGCGCGGATATTGTGATCCATTCAGCGACCAAGTTTATCAATGGACATGGTACCTCCATCGGCGGCATTATTGTCGATAGCGGTAAATTTGACTGGGCGGGGAGCGGGCGCTTCCCCGGACTGGTTGAGCCTGATCCCTCTTATCATGGCCTGCGCTATGTGGAGGCGTTTGGACCCCTGGCTTATATCCTCAAGGCACGTGTACAGCTACTACGTGACCTGGGTGCGGCAACAACGCCGTTTAACTCCTGGCTCTTCCTGCAGGGTCTGGAGACGCTGGCCCTGCGCATGGAGCGCCATAGCCAGAACGCGCTGCGCATCGCGGAGTTCCTGCAGTCGCACCCTGCTGTAAGCTGGGTGAGCTATCCGGGCCTGCCAGATCATCCACAGCATGAACTGGCGAAGAAATACTTCACTCATGGGTATGGAGCGATCCTTGGCTTTGGCATTAAAGGCGGTGTTGAAGCAGGCAAGCGCCTGATTCAGCATATCGAACTCTTCTCGCACCTGGCGAATGTGGGCGATTCCAAGTCACTGATTATTCATCCCGCCAGCACCACACATGCGCAGTTGACGCCTGATGAGCAGATTTCAACGGGCGTCACGCCAGATTTCATTCGCCTCTCGATCGGTATTGAGACGGTTGAGGATCTGATTGGCGATCTGGACCAGGCGCTGAAAGCGGCTGTGAGCGGCGTTGAAGAATTGTCAAATGTATAGCAGATGAGGATTCGTGAGCGGGAAGACTACTCCACGGTTAAGGGGTTAGCCTCCCGCTCATGAAGGGCGGCAGGATGCCTTGTTTGAGGGACGGTAAAGAAAATGCAACACGCGGTTTGTGTTCTCAAGTTTGGTGGAACCTCTGTTGGCAATGGTGAGCGTATTCGGCAGGTAGCGAAGATTGTGGCGGATCATGTCGTCGAAGCGCGCAGTGGCAAGGATAGCCCCACGCCTGTTGTGGTGGTCTCGGCGATGTCAGGTGTGACCGATCAATTGCTCCGCCTGGCCCGCTATGCCTGTACTGGCACGAATGAGGAGTGCGCGCGCGAGCTAAAGCAGTTAAAGCAGAAGCATTTTGACGCTGCCGCCGAAGTGGTGGAGGAGCGCGAGCACCAGGCTCAACTCCTGGGCAACCTGCTTTCGACTCTTGAAGCTCTGGAGCGAGATGTGAAGGCGCTCCAACTCGTTGCCCAGCAGGGGCAAGATGTCACGCTGCGTACCGCGGCTGTTGCGTCCTATGGCGAACGTCTCTCGGTTTTGCTGGTTGCCGCGGCTGTGCGCGACCTGGGAACAGCTGCGCAGGCTATCCAGAAAGAGATTATTATCACCACTCCTCCTCAGCTTAATGATGGCACTCAGTCCTTTGGAGTCGTTGTGGGTGCCGAACCCTTGCCGAGAGAGACCGCTGAAAACGCGCATGCTCTGATTGATCCCCTGCTTGCGGAGGGAGTGACCCCCATAGCCTGCGGTTTTCTTGGCCGGACCCTCACAGGCTATGTTACAACGCTTGGGCGCAATGGCTCGGATTACTCGGCGACGGTTATCGGGGCGGCTCTTGATTGCCAGGAGGTCACGATCTATACCGATGTGGATGGCGTACTGACAACGGATCCCCGTTTGATCGCGAACGCGCGTTTACTGCCACACTTGAGCTATGCTGAGGCGGCTCGCCTCTCCTGGTTTGGCGCCAAGGTGCTACACCCTCGCACCTTGATTCCGGTGGCCCCGCGTAACATTCCGGTGCGGGTACGCAACACGTTTCGCCCGCATCTGCGTGGTACGGTGGTTGGGCCAGTGGTGAATGGTGTCAATGGCTTAAGTGGGGCGCGAGCGATTACCGTCCGCCGCAATCTGGCGTTAATTACGATGGAGAGCACGAATCTGTTTGGCGCGCCAGAGAATGCAGGCCAGGTCTTTGAGCTTGCCGCACGCGTGGGGGCGGCGCCTATCGCTATTTGTTCATCCTCGGGTCACCACCTCTCGTTTGTCGTGGAGGAGCAGGCAGCGGATTCTATTATTGCGGCTCTACAGCATGATATGGGTGATTGGCTGGTGCGTTGTCGGCGTGCCCTGGCTGCCTGTGCCTGTATCGGGTCAGGCTTTGTCTCGGATCCAATGAGTCCCGCTCATGCCGTCGCCGCGCTTGCACATGAGCGCATCCTGGTCATTGCTCAAGGTTCCTCTGAGCAGGGGATCACGCTTATTGTGGAGGACAGTGCCAGTGTGCGCGCGTTGCGTAGCCTGCATCGTGAACTGATTGCACCTGTTATTCCCCTGGTGCGCCATGAGCAGCCTGCCACGAAAGCATCATCGCTTACTACCTCGGCGTCTCGCGCTTAACGCGCTCTCTGGTTTAGGAAATCAATTATGGCTACACAGACTTACAAGCGTATCCCGGTCGCGGTTCTGGGAGCGACTGGAATGGTTGGACAGCGTTTTATTGATCTGCTTCAGGGGCATCCCTGGTTTGAACTGGTGGCCCTGGCGGCCTCAGAGCAGCATGGTGGGCGTGCCTATAGTGAAGCCACGCGTTGGCGCCTGCCCAATAGCGAGATGCCCGCGGAGGTTGCGTCCCTGCCAGTGGTGCCCTGTCGTCCGGAGGCGTTACCAGGTGTCAAGGTTGTGTTCTCGGCCCTGCCGGGCGAGGTCGCAGGTGATATTGAGGAGGCCTTTGCCCGCGCAGGCGTGGCGGTCTTTAGTAATGCTAAGAACCATCGTATGGCTCCCGATGTACCTCTGCTCATTCCTGAGGTAAATGCGGATCATATCGCGGCTATCGCTTTCCAGCGCAAGGAGCGTGGCTGGCCTGGCTTTATTATTACCAATGCCAACTGCTCGGCGACCCCTCTGGTAATGGCTCTAAAGCCATTACAGGATGCCTTTGGGGTACGCAAGGTGCTCCTGACAACCTTGCAGGCTATCTCGGGTGCTGGCTATCCTGGCCTGCCCTCCTATGACATCCTCGATAACGTCATCCCCTATATTGGTGGCGAGGAGGAGAAATTGGAGAGCGAGACTCGGAAGATGCTTGGCTCCTGGCAGGAAGGCCAGGGCTTTGTCGATGCTCCTGTGGCCGTTAGCGCGCATTGTACGCGTGTCTCTACACGCGAGGGCCACCTGGAGTGCGCGAGCGTTGAACTGGAGCGCGAGGCAAGCCCTGAAGAGATTATCGCGGTCTGGGAAAGCTATCGCCCCTTGCCACAGCAACTGGACCTCCCAAGTGCTCCTGAGCAGGCGCTGATCTATCGGCGCGAGGTTGACCGTCCCCAGACAGTACGTGATCGCGACGCTGGTAAGGGGATGAGCGCGGTTCTGGGTCGACTCCGTCCCTGCCCGATTTTTAGCTACAAATTCGTGGTGCTGGGGCACAACACCATTCGTGGCGCGGCCGGCGGCTCCGTGTTAAACGCGGAACTCTGCTATGCACAGGGACTTCTGGCCGATCTCTAACGCTCAGCTGTAGGGGCCATGCTTGCATGGCCTTGTGCTATCCGCCGCGAGGAAGTCCAAGCCAGCTTGGACCCTACAATTTACTTATCGCGCCGTCTATAAAGCCAGCTAGCAATCTAGCTGGCTTTACTAGCACCTCTATCTGTTATTCTTTTACTGGTTGTTGTCCCAGCATAGCCGCTCGTCCCGCCCCCGGTGCTCCCTGTTGTATGTGCCGCGACCATAACGGTGGTAAAGGCGTTGAAGCTCTCTGCACGCTCCGTTTCAAAGTGCGTAAACCAGGCTGGGATGGATGCTGGCTCCTGCTGTTGGAAGCAGCGTACCCACTGGCGCAGTAAGCCATAGCTGGTGGCATAGGGCAGGTAGCGGTCAAAGAGGCCAGGCTCTGCGTTCATATGTGCCTTCGTGCTTATGGCAAGCAAGTAATCGCTAAAACTGCGGCTGGCCTGCGCGGCCTCGGCCCCTCGATTACTCAGGGGAGAGTAGTACAACATAATGAAGAATGATAGCGTGCTGACAGCAAGCAGGCCGAGGGCGGGAAAAACAATTGGCCAGATGACCGAAGTAGAACCTACAAGCAAACCGGCGATAACGCCTACCAGAGAGAGCAAGAAGAGCGCCAGACTCACGCGCCCGAAGCGCTGGCGTATCTGCTGGCGTTCGGGGTCGAGGAAGCCGTGCGCCTGTAGCTCAACTCGTAGCGGCGTGGTGAATGCGTTGGGCTGGCGTTTATACACTTTCGAGAGTTCGCTGAGTGGTAGCTCGGTTCGTTCTATGCCGAAGAGCACGTTAAGGAGTCCCTGTTCCGAGGCGGAGAGTTCGCCTGTGTAGGGCTGTTTCCTGAGCGCGAATATTTTATACTGTGTAGATTTGGGCGGGGGAACCTCGGCAAAACTGAGGGCCCCTTTCTGTGCCAGGTCAAAAAGCGTGGCAAGCACCTGCTTCCAGCCTGGATTGGGATTAACCTCCAGCAGCATCCCACTGAGCGCGGGCGAGAGATCCCTGGGTGGCTCGGTAAGAGTAGAGCTACTCAACGAGGTGCGACGGCGATATTTCCAGCCCAGGAAACCAACCAGCACCGAGCCAAGCAGGGCGACCAGGCCGCCCAGTAGAAGCATGGGTGTCCAGAGAGCGTTTGTTGTCATGCTTTTTCCCTAATAGTGGTAGTGAATACGTGCTTTTTTGAGTAGCATAGCGTGCATAGTCCTAAAGCGCAAGCGTGCTTTAAGGAGGCGGAACGAAATGGTGTTATGGTGGCGGGCATCCGCCCGGCCACCATAACACCATTTCTGCATGTGAGTCGAGGTGTATGACTATGAAGTTTTCATGGCCTTGACGAGTGCGGGAACCAGTTTATCGGCTTTGGGTGTGCCCAGGCCGGTGACGGGATCCCAGCCCTTGATGGCAGGATAGCCTCGGACACGGGCGCCCTGATTGGTATTGTCGCCCAGGATGACATCATTGAAGAGGTGGTCATACTGATCGGATGCCGCCAGCTTATACAGCGTCGGGTTGATAAAGCCCAGCGGGTGACCCGCAGCCTGGTTGGCGAGCGCCATGATCGCGGCCCAGAGAGGCGCACTGGCGCTGGTGCCTCCAGCCATATTCCAGTTGCCCTTGCGGTAGAAGGCCAGGCCACTATAGGGATCAGCATCGCCTGAGACATCGGGAACACCACGACGCCCTTGTAGCTGCTGCTGAATACTGGCTGACAAGCCCTGCTGAAAATCGGGGATTTTAAAGAAGAGGCTGAAGCCGCCTCCACTCCCACTCCAGGCTTGCTCGTTTGCTCCGGCTGTGTTGCCAGCTTTGCGGTTGACGGTTGTTCCTCCCACGGCGGTTACCCAGGGAGAGGAGGCGGCAAAACTGGTCGCGGGCACGTTGCCCATCTTCTTGTTATCGTCCGCGTAGTCGGTCGCGCCCTGGTCGCCAGAGGAGTTAAAGTAGGTGATGCCCATCTTAGTGGTTCCTTTTTGTAAGAGGGTATCCCATTGTTGAAGTTCTTGCTGGCTTGCACTGTCCTTGAGCGTTAATTCGGAGGCGCCCCAGCTCTGGGAGACAATAGAACCAAGGTTGTGGTCCATCACATATTGCTCAAGCGCGCGGAACTCGGGTAGGCCAAAGGTGCCCTCGGTCTCGGCTACCGGACTCACCAAAACGACGATTTTGGCTTCGGGAGCCATGGCATGGATAATCTGTACATCCAGGGTGGTCTCATCGCCCCAGCCATCTTTGTCACCGTGGGGATCCTTCTCGGGTACATTAAGAGGCGCAATGACCTCGAGATTGACGGGTGGGAGGCCAAACGTTTTGTCGAAAACGTCCATGTCTGCCTTCAAAGTAGGGCTGCCGAAGGAGACGATATCAATAATCGTCTGCCCTTTTCCCGTGAAGCCCTGATCGATCAGGGATTGGATGCCGTAGACCTGGCGCATGCTATAGGGCGTCAGGCAGCTTGAGATGCGCGCAAGTGGTTTGGGACAGGTCGTACTCACGTTGGTGAAGCGATTTTTTCCCGTGGCGGAGGTATCGCTCTGCCCTGAATTCGATGTACCCGTGGTGCTTACGGGATACTCACAGGAGAGCAGCATGAAGCTTAAAAGTAGCAAGATGCAAGCGCCCCGTAGTTTTGATAGTCGCATGACTCCTCCTATTTTGTGGTCGCGGCCAGATTGCGAAGTAGTGAAGATCCTTTGGGGGTGCCCAGTCCTGTAACTGCGTCCCAGCCAGGGACCGCTTGAAAGCCCTTGACGTTTACCGTCTCTCCACCTTTGGTGCTCTGGTTACTATTGTCCCCAAGTGTCACATCATGAAAGTTTTGTTGCTCTCCCGTCCCCTGGCCCAGGCTGTAAAGCGTCGGATTGATAAAGCCGAGGGGATGGCCCGCGAGCTGATTGGTGATGGCCATAAGTCCCGCCCATGTAGGTGTGCTCGCACTGGTTCCACCCGTCAGCGACCAGTGCCCATTGTAGTAGAAGCTCATGCCCGTAGAGGGATCAGCATTCGCAGAGACATCAGGCAGCCCGCGCTGTCCACCAGATTGCGTCTGTATGGATGAAGGCAGGACTTTCTGATAGTCTGGCTGCGTGAAAAATTTGCTAAAGCCGCCCCCGCTTCCAGGCCAGGCGCGCTCTATAGTTGCCCCTTGACTGCTGGCAAGGGTTGTTCCCCCTACAGCCGTTACCCAGGGAACGTCGGCAGGAAAGGTCACATTGCGTGCATTAACGAGCTTCGTTGAGTTCAGGTCCGCGAAATCGGTCGCGCCCTGATCGCCCGCCCCCACAAAGATCGTCCAGTGATCTTGCAGGGTTGCTTGTTTGTAAAAGTCCGCGTAGCTTTTGATGAGCTGCTGCCCAGCCTGGTCGGCAAGAGTAGCCTCAGATGCGGCCCAGCTCTGAGAAAATATCTGCCCCAGGTGATGATTGACCGCGTACTCTTCGAGCCGCTTAAACTCGGGCAGCCCTTGCACGCCCTGCGTCTCACTCACCGGACTTGTCATCACGACGATATTGGCCTCGGGGGCCATAGCATGGATGAGCTGCACATCCAGGGTTGTTTCAGTTGCCCAGCCCACCATGTCAGAGTCCTGTGCGTTGAACGGCACGGTTCCTAGTGGTGAGAGGATTTGCACACGGGATTGGGGTAGCCCAAATTGCCGGCTGAACGCATCCAGGTCTTTTTGCAATGTGGGACTGCCAAAGGAGACAATAACCACAACTGTCTGACCTTTTCCGGTGAATCCCTGTTTGGTAAGAGATTCTACATCATATGCCTGGCGAAGGGTATAGGGGGTATGGCATCCCTGATAGTTTGCAAGCTCTGCCGGACAGGTGGTGATGGCCTGGTCTACAAAGCCTGATACTGCTGATGGCTGAGAACTGGCTGTCGCGGTCCCTCCATCCATACTTTTTGAGAAACCAGCAGTTGTACATGCTGCCAATAAGAAGACGAGAAACAAGAACAGTATGTAGCGACACACGCGGGAAATCATTATTTTTGAGTACTCACTTCCTGAAAACCTTGCCACGTATAAAAAAATTGACCACCCCTCTTATTATATCCTACAACCTT
Source organism: Ktedonobacter sp. SOSP1-85 (assembly GCF_016587415.1). GTDB lineage: Bacteria > Chloroflexota > Ktedonobacteria > Ktedonobacterales > Ktedonobacteraceae > Ktedonobacter. The sequence goes on from NZ_BNJI01000001.1 coordinate 4,100,294, forward strand.
TAGCTTGACCCGCCCTCAGCGCGCTTTCCTCTCTTGTGACTCTATCTGTATTTCGATAAGCGTTTTTTAGAGGATTTCCATGCATTTGCTGATTTTTAGCTTATGGTTGAGAAGCTAACAGATATTAGGACTATATGCCTACATATACGAAGTCAACTTGACCCTTATGGAGATACTCGGGTAAAGTCAAAAAAGATGCTGAAGGGCTGGGATGTTGGGTAATGGAAAAAAAGCAGCGCGTTTTGAAGAGTGAAGGAAATATTGTATGTCGTCTACGGATCAGAAATCAGAGAAGTTTACGCAGCAGCGCAACGATAACAGCTCATTCTTGTCAAACAGCGCAAGGAATGAACCGTATGTAGAGCAAGCCGCTTTCCCCGAGCGTCCCGCTTCAACGGATGCGTATTCCAGAGACTTCTTTGCACCCGGTGAGACTCCCTATTTTCAGACCGGGTCTATGCCTACCCCACAAGCTAGCGGTGCCTTATTTGATACAGGTGCCAATCCTCGCGCGACGCGTCAGCTTTCTCTTGATGTGCAGAGCAGGACTGGCCAGTTTCCGGTCACCAAGAGCAATACCACGGCCCTGCGCGTCCCGGTCGTCATCGCGGGTTCTGGCAAGCCTTCAACTGGTATGCGACCCCCTAAGGGGAGGCGCATGGTGGTGCATATCGCAGTCACCGCGCTGTTAATTTGTATTATGGCAGGTACCCTATTGGCGGTCAGTGCGACCCAGGCTCCCGCGCAGATAGGTCCGAATGGCATTGCCAAATCCCTGAGTAATCTCTTTGATAATAAAGGCGACAATAGCGCCTCGTTGCCTGCGCAGGCGGCTACAGCTACAGCGGTAACGCAGGATGGCTTTGATCCGGGGAACAAAACATATGCGGGCGTGACCAACACGGGCCCAACGCTTGGAGATAGCACGAGTAATCACTTTTTCCAGGGTCAGTGTACCTATTGGGCAGCCTACCGCTTTCACCAGTTGCATAATGTCTGGGTGCCCTGGTATGGTAATGCCTGGGAGTGGGCTGGCCAGGCTAGCGCCTATGGTTGGAAGGTCTCTTCTATGCCAACTGTTGGCGCCATTATCGTCCTACAACCCAACGTACAAGGGGCGGGCGGTTATGGCCACGTCGCAATTGTTGAGTCGATAAATTCCAATGGAACGGTGCATACCAGTAACTATAACTGGTACGCGGCCGGTGGCGGCTTTGGCATTCTCTCCTACTGGGATTTCTCCTATCCCAGCTCAGGTGTCTCTTTCGTCACCTTATAGAAATGGTCGCAAGATGTAGCCCAAGCAAGAAGAGGGGACTGGCTAAGCTGCCAGTCCCCTCTTCTTGCTTATGTGCTTCTCATCGTTCCTGCCAGTGCTCTAGTAGGCCGCGATAGTGGGCGACCATGCGTTGATGGTAATTGATGTTGGTTTCCGGGTCTCGTGCCAGGGCGGCCTCATGTTGTTTGAGAAGGAAGCGAGCAGCGGCCAGGGAACGTGGGGCGACGCGCATACGGCGGACGTGTTCTGCCGGGATGGGTTTCCAGGTAGGATCTTCGCGCCAGTTGATATACGGGCAGTTGCGACAACGACTCGCGCAGCAATAGCCGCGACGGATCAAAAAATCGCGTGTCGCAATATATAAACCCTCCTCTGTAACGATCCAGTCATCGGTATTATATGTGGCCATGGGCGCGTCTATCCTTGTCTATCAGTCTGGTCAAGTGGTTACATTCATGGGCCAGAAAGTCCCTGTGATGTATCCAGGGGATGAATGGCCCTTCCCTCTTGTTTTTGATGAGAACCTATGATGTACTCATCAATACAAATGAAGCTATTGCAAAGAGATTCGTCTTGTAGACGATGAGGCATGATACCCACCTCACGGTCGGTTAAGCTTCATACACCACAAGAAACGTGGTTGGTACCGTAGGGCATACGGAAACCTGAGAACTTCGGTTCTTGCAACGCTTCTGGACAGGCGGACCTCTACGCTCTGAGGAGCGATCCTCAGAGGGCAAGTCCTCTGGATGAAGGAAGAATCCTCTGGATGTATCCAGGCGGAGTGTCAATCGCTTCATATGCGTGGTACCATGCGTCGTTGCTTCGTATTGTAACATTGATCTACAACCAGGATGCGCCAGAGTCTATTAATCCTAGGAGGTATGAATGCTTCTTCTTTTGGCGTGTCTTCGTGCTTGCAACACTTAGGAAATAGGAAATAAGCTGTGTGGTGGTCTGCTGGTCGGAGCCAGCAGACCACCACACAGCTTATTTCCTTATCGGGAAGGGGATCAGGAGAGGCGTTCAATGATCATGGCGTTGGCCATCCCGCCACCCTCGCAGATCGTCTGGAGACCATAACGACCCTGGCGGCGCTCTAACTCGTGCAGCAAGACGGTGGTCAGGCGCGCGCCTGAGGCTCCCAGGGGATGGCCTACGGCAATCGCACCTCCATTGACATTGACCTTATGCAGGTTGGCCCCGGTCTCGCGTTGCCATGCCAGGACAACGCTGGCAAAGGCCTCATTAATTTCTACCAGGTCCATCTCATTCAGGGTCAGGTTGGCTTTCGCCAGCACTTTACGCGTGGCGGGAATGGGCGCGGTAAGCATGTAGATAGGGTTGTCGCCCGCGAGGGAGAAGGCAACGAAGCGCGCGCGTGGCGTATAGCCCAGGCGCTCGGCCACATTACGTTCCATGATGAGGACGGCGGAGGCGCCATCGCTAATCTGGGAGGAGTTTCCCGCGGTGATACGTCCATTGGTCTGGAAGGCTGGCTGTAAGCTCGCCAGTTTCTCCAGGCTGGTATCGGCGCGAATGCCTTCATCTTTGCTAAAAAGAGCGGTTGGGCCATCGGCCTGGTGCACGGGTACCGGAACGATCTGTGAGGTGAAGTAGCCTTCGGCTGTGGCTCGTGCCGCTCTCCGATGGCTTTCAAGACTATACGCATCTAGCTCTGCGCGCGAAAGCTCCCATTTTTGCGCAATCAGGTCGGCGCTAATGCCCTGGTGAACGAGCTTATTATCATAGCGCGCTTTCATCTGGGGCCCAAAGGGCGCTCCTGGCCCCTGGCTGGAGGACCCCATAGGTACCCTGGTCATGGATTCGACACCACCCGCGATGACGATGTCATAGGCACCGCTTATGACGCCCTGGGCCGCGAAGTGAATGGCCTGCTGGCTGGAGCCACACTGTCTATCAACCGTCGTACCAGGAACACTCTCGGGAAAGCCTGCCGCCAGCGCCGCGTTACGTGCGACATTCAAGCTTTGTTCTCCAACCTGGCTAACGCAGCCAACAATGACATCCTCAATAAGTGAACTATCGAGCCGGGTGCGCTCGATGAGTGAGGCAAGCACGTGTCCCAGCAAATCAACAGGGTGCCAATCCTTGAGCTGTCCATTGCGTCTTCCAATGGGAGTGCGGATGGCTTCAACAATAACTGCATCTCGCGACGCCTGAATGGTCATGAACGCATCCTCCTGTGTGCTACATTGCACAGAACAAAACGAACCAGCCTTCGACGCTTTTGTGTATGGCAAGGGCGAGACTGGATGATGGTACGCTCTACGGGCAAAAATAAGATGCATAGAAGAGAGAGCAATGCTTCTTGGACTTCAAATATACAATAACACAAATGCGATCTACTTTGCTGGAGATGAGGGTTGGTTTGCTATACTGAGGTGACCGATAGACGGGGATTTATGTGTATTTGCCGTGAGCATAGTGGGAGGAAGCAATGCAACAGTTTTTTGAGCGAGCCGAACAGATTGTAAGAGACCGAGACCATGGCTCACGCTGGTTGGTGCGTGAAGCGGTGCTCCTGCTGCGCAATCTGGCTATGGAGCAGTCTGCGAACCCGCAACAACAGGTGGAGACTCTCTTTGCGGTGGGGTGCAGGCTGGCATTTGCGCGGCCCGCGATGTCGGCCTTGCCCAGCGCGGTCAGCCGTGTCCTATGCTCTGCCCATGGGCCAGAGACTGATGTTGCGGTTATCGCGCAGAAGGCGACAGACTTTCTGGAAGCATATGACGCGGCTATCAAGCAGATTGTAGAGCATGCACGGCCATTTCTACATGGAAATGTACTGACGTGTAGCCTCTCGCATACGCTGGTTGAGGCGTTGGAAGCATGTCGTGAGCGCGTCGAGCAGGTCTATGTGCTGGAGGGTCGTCCACGCTATGAAGGCCGAACAATGGCGCAGCAACTGGCCCTGGCGAACATTCAGGTGACCTTGCTAACCGACGCCCAGGCCGCGATTTTTCTCCCCCAATGCCAGTGTGTGGTGGTTGGCGCGGATAGTCTCCTGGTGGATGGCACCGTGTTGAATAAGGCTGGAACCGCTTTGCTGGCCTGGGCTGCTCAGGGGTATCAGGTGCCTTTGTATGTGTTATGTGAAACCCTGAAGATTTCGTCCCGGCGTTGGAGCGATGACCCGGCACAATTTGCGGAGAGAGCGCATTTGTTGGAGGAGAAAGAGGCCAGCGAGGTCTGGGATCAGCCTCCAATCGGGGTGACGGTGCGTAATTATTACTTCGATGCGACGCCTGCAAAGCTGGTTCGTGCCTGGCTGACGGAGCGTGGTAGCTTAACTGTGCCAGAGATCGCCAGCATTGCTCACGAGACGCAGCAGGCCATACACATGCTTGAGCAGAGGTAAAGCTTATGACGCACCTTTTTCCAGATACTCCTGTAGTCCTATTTATTTGGTAAAATAAGGAGATAGCTGTATTCTGATATACAGAACGCCACTTATTTGGCAAGCATTTATCGCGCAATTATAGTATGCACTTTGTAGAGATGGGGATGTGGATGAAGGAGAGTGCTGTGGAGAACCCACAAAAACAGCCGGAGAAAGCCGAGGCTACCCAGGAAGAGCATCAACTCAAGCCAGAGAATGCGGAGACAATCTCGATCATTCGTAGTAATACACCACGACCGCTCAGGGTCGGACCCGGCTTTATTATTTCAGAGCAGAGACTGCCCGCAGGGCTTCCTCTCTCGTCACTGTTTCCCGCCAGTGCGCCAGGAGCGCCTCCGCTTCCCGAAGAGATGGCTCCTCTGGATGAGCAGACTCCTCTTAGCTCACAACCCGCGCCTGGAGCACATGAGCAAACAGCATCGGTTATGGAAGATAACCAGGAGTTTGTCTGGCTCTTTGAGTATGCGTTGGAAATGGATGCAACGATGCTCAATAGTCCAGAGGGACTGAATGGGCAGGCCTTGCTCTATGGACCTGCGGTACTCAAGGGCTATCATATTCTCTTTGGCATGACTCCTGGCGATGGGAACAATGGGGAAGGCAATGGTCGGACCATCGCGACAGTCGTTCCGGGTTCTGGCAGAGAGAGCGAGGTCTGGGGCGTCCTCTATCGTGTTCCACGGAGCTTGACCCTGCGTAGCAGCAGCGCGCCTTCGCTCTTGGACGTGGTCCATGGAGCCGTTCCGCCTCATCAACTCTTTCATCCAGTCAAAGCCACAGTCCATGAGACGTATCGTGGCCGTGATGTATCCTGCATTGTCTATATTGCAACCGAGCGGGTGCGCCAGCAACTACGTGTATTTTCGCCCTCGTCACACCCAGTCGGTGCGGCGTTTGTGCAGCGCGTCGCCGCCATTGCACAGCGTCAGAAGCTACCCGAAGCCTATCTCAATACCTACCTCCTACCACTCGCGGCGCCAGTGAGCATGCCAGAGCGTCCATCTGATCGCTCGTTTCTGGGTGTGCCTCTCCCAGTGACAAAACTCAACTCACAGACCGTTCCCTCCCCTGTGACATCGTCGAGTCTCTATTCCTCGGTACCCCCCTCCTCGCAAGCCAGAATGCCCCAGCCTCCGCAGATGGCATCCTGGTTTGTGGGTTTTGCCTGGTATCTCTCGGCGCTCTTTCTCGGTGTGCTTTTCTGTGCCTTCTGTCGCGGTTTTGGCCCGGGAAGCGCGTTTCTTGTCGATAATGCGACCCTGTTAGGGGTTCCCTGGCTGGTGTTTGTATATGGCCTGTTGGGGGGCTGTATAAGCTGCCTTATTTCGCTTGGCCGATTGTCTCAGCGCTCGATGGCATTGCTCACTATGCGCCAGGATTCTATGGTCGTAATTATTACCTGGTTTGCGCGTCCATTTATTGGGGCTGTGTTGGGCCTTCTTGTATACCTGTTTCTGGATAGCGGTCTCTTCCAGTTTGAGGGAGTGTTGACGACGCATCCCGATATCGCGTTTTTATGCGCGGCCCTGGCCGGTTTGTGTGAGTATAAGCTGTTCCACACCAGGCATCTGCGGTAGCGCGATCCAAGGTGACTTCGCGTATAGCTCCCGCTGGGTCGTGGAATGCTGGTCTTGTTGTACCTGTGTTTGTATGGCTTATTGGGGAGTACAATGAAACATGTAGAAGATAGTTTTGGCGAATATGGCTCTCACTCTATTTGGGCTTTAGTATGTAAACAATGCACATGGAGGGAGCGGCATGCCCACGTATATTAGCCTGGTGAATTTGACTGAGCAAGGTTTTCAGGAGGCCAGAAGTGCCCCTGAGCGCCTCCAAGCCTTCGAGACAGCTGTGCGGGAGGTCGGAGGGAGGCTTGTTGGTTTTTATCTCGTGATGGGACAGTATGATTATATCGTCATCACCGAGGTCCCAGACGATCAGACCGCTACGCGCCTTATCTTAGGTACCATTGCCCAGGGCAGCATGCACACGCAAACCATGCGGGCTTTCCCTCGTGAGGAGTTTGAACAGATTGTGCGTGGCCTCTATTAGTTAGACTCTTCACCAGGCTTGTAGGGTCCATGCTGGCATGGACTGCGTCTCCCAGCAGATGGTTACTGGCCTGCGGGGCGAGGGAGTCCATGCCAGCATGGACCCTACAAATCTTATGCACTTGCTCTACTCGTGAAGGTCTGGACCCTGGAAGATGGCGCGTACCAGGCGTTCAGGATCATGGCGTGCCAGGGTGTCACCCTCGAAGTTGAGCTGCTCAGTGGTTATATTGGGCACCAGTTTGCTAAGGCGATTGTGGTCGACGCTCACTGGCTCGCTTCGCTCCTCCAAATATTTGGCGCGCAGGTCTGGAGAAAAGGTTCCGGTATTGACGATAACCCGGTCGACGCGCGCTCCCAGGTAGCGATGAATTTCATTGACAAAATCTGAGGCCTTATAGCCATCTGTTTCGCCATGCTTGGTCATCAGGTTGCAAACATAGACCTTCTCGGCTTCCGACTCACGAATGGCTTTGGCAATATCAGGCACCAGTAGATTGGGGAGGAGGCTGGTATAGAGGTCGCCCGGGCCAATAATGATGGTGTCTGCGCGGCGAATGGCGCGAATGGCCTGGGGACAGCCCGCCACGTTCTCAGGCATGAGGCGCAAGCGATGAATAGGAGAGAGGTCGGTGAGATTCTTCTTGCCTCGTGTGTCGATGACCGTCTCGCTACAGATGGTGCTTCCATCTTCCAGGTCGGCGCAGAGCGTGGTCGGTTCGAGGGTAACTGGTACGACATTGCCCGCTGTCCCCAGTAACTCCTGGGTGTCTTCAATTGCGAGTAACAGGTTGCCACCGTTGATATCTTGCAAGCCTTTGATAATCAGGTTTCCCAGGCTATGACCACTGACCCCTCCCTTGGCCTGTTCCTGCGCTCCCTCGTCATCTCGCTCAAAACGATGCATGAAGACTTCACGCCAGAGGGCACCATGACGCGCCAGCGCTACCAGGGACTGGCGGAGATCGCCCAGAGGAAGTTGCCGGTGAAACTCGTCCATAAGCATACGCGAACTACCACCACTGTCGGACATGGTTACAATCGCGGTGATATTGAAGGGGTATTTTTTCAGGTGGGATAACATGGAGAAGGTGCCTGATCCTCCCCCAATCGTTACAACCCGCCGCCCTTCAAAACGATCTCCCAATTGATAATAGCCTTGCATCGCTCGTCTCCTGGGGCTGGTTCTTGCAGCATTCTCTTCTGGTTGCTGTGTATCGTCTGTATACATGGTTATAATATCCGGTTTCTATACTGATTCCTCGCTTGCGGAGGAAGTGAGTTGCGTGCTTCTGTCTATGTGGGCCTCTATGTGTCAGTCTGTATACTTGCTCCTCAGTCTATCACGACCCTTGACGTCCTGCAAGGAAGCAGCAGACAAGTAAATGCAGAATCGGTGTAGATACTGTAAGTCCTACGTTCTTGTGTAAAAGTAAATATTAGGTTATACTGTGTGTAACGGGAATCTCTCTATCACTTTGTGGGCGCGGTGTTAGAGATGTAAGATCTCCCGTTTGTATTTTATTACCCCCTTTTATTGTAGTCTTTCGTTAGAAAATGCTTACTCCTTCGCATAGAAGTGTGTTATAATTCCACATATTTTTGTGTAGAAGAGAGGCGCTCATGACGAATAACCTGGATACGCAGTTAATATTGTATCGCGCTCATCTACAATTAGAACAAGGGCAACACGAGAGTGTGTTTGAGATCTTGCAGAACTGTGTTTCCCAGGATGACAAACAGCAACAGGAAGTTACCTATCTCTCAGGTTGGGCCTATGTGTTGGGCAAGCAATGGGGCGAGGCTGAGCGTATGCTCTCACCAATGCTAGATGCACAAACGCAAGAGTTCGGTCGTACTATTCAGTTAGAGCGAGAACGTATCGCGTTTTTCTTGCTTGTTCTGGGACTGGTAGCCAATTACCTGGCGTTCTATGAGGATGCCTCGCTGCACTTCTCCACGTGTTTAAAAGTACTGCATGTCCGGAGGATTCACCTGCCCAAGGTGCGGATGCAAGCGCGTTATTCGCTGGGAATGGCCAATCTCTTGAAGGGGCAACCCCAGGCCGCGCTCCAGAGCTTTACTGAGACGCTCAAGCTCTGCCAGCATTACCAGGAAACGGAAATGCCCGCCCGTGTATATCATGGCCTTTGTGAAGCCTACCAGGCTATTAGCGCGTATGAGCAAGCCTATGAAGCCGGGCAAGCCTCCCTGCTCCTCTATCAGCAACACTCCGATCATCAGCAGAGCGCCTCATTGCATCAAGCACTTGGACAGATCTGCTTCCATCTCGAAAAGTATCGTGAAGCGCGCGAGCACTATACTCAGGCGTTACAGGTGGGGCAGGAGATGCAAGATCTTCTATTGCTAACCACTAACCATGCCCTGTTGGCTGAATTATGCCTGGCTGAGCGCAGATTAGAGGAGGCCAGACACTATAGCCAGCTCGCTATGGCGCATGTCGAGCAACTGAGCAATCCTGCCATGCAGAGTAAGGTCTACGTGGCAATGGGGAGGGTGAGCTGCGAGGAAGCGATGCATATGGAGAGTGAGGCACAGAGGAGCCTGCTGGAGGCCACAGTCACTTATTTTAAGCAGGCACTTGAGGGTTTGAAGCGCATCCAGGCGCATCAGGAGATGGCAAATCTCTACAGCTTACTGGCGCAAACGTTAGAGCTGTTGGGGCGTGAAGAAGAGGCGTTATTGTGCTGGCGCTCGGGCTTTAAGGTCTTGCAGGAGTAGCCCGACGCTGCTGAGGCACGCGTCTACATATCATGGCGCGATGTTCCCCGTACCATGATATGTAGACGCGTGCTTTAGCAGCGTGGTACCTTATTCCGCCTTCAGGCGTAGCAGCATGATGCTATGCCAGAGGTTCCATATGCCAAAGAGCAAAATGGCGAAGGTGGTCAGCGTGGCTTGCCCCGTCGAAGGCGCGCTGGCGACGCCAACCGCGCTTCCGCTCAGCAGTGCTGCGACCGCCAGGGCCATATAGCTAAACCAGAGCCAGTTGCCAGGCCAGAGGCGCTTACCTGCGCGGGCAATCATAGCACCAAAGAACATGGAACTGATGGCAATCAGGCCAATGCTAATGGTATTGGTCGTAATGGTAAAGATGGCATCAAACGTCCCTATGTTGGCGGGCGTTTCTCCCGTTTGCATAAAACCATGGCTGGCGTTCAGGAGATAAATGGTCCCCAGGACTGTTCCAAGCACAAATAAAGCGATTCCAGCTGTTCCCGTCCAGACCGCAATGATCGCGAAGCCCTTGCCCCGCCAGGCAAATTCAGGCATCGTGTTCTCTTCTGTTGCCTCTTCTTCAGGCTCAATTTCGTTGGCTTCGGCCTCTTCTTCAGCGAGCTCTTCTAGCTCTTCATTTTCTTCTAGCTCTATCTCGGCTTCGGCAATACTCTCCTCATCGGGCGAGCGGCCCAGGATTTCTTGCGCTACAATAATGCGATAGAGCGTATAAGGCATGGTGAAAAGAATGGCAAAGGCAATAGCGAGCAAGCCGCGATAAATAACAAAGAGCGGCGTGTGGTTGCCAAGCCAGAAGAGATAATCGTTGAGATGACCCATGGTACGAGTATCACTAAAGCCAGTGGGGTTCAGCACCAGCACCTGGTAGAGCGGAATTGCTACCAGCAGGAGGAGCGAACTCACCAGGTAGTAGAATCCGTTAGTGCGTAGTCGTGCTAATAAGCTGCGCTTTCTCATGAGTGCCTAACCTTCTTTTTTCTTATGTCGCATCATAGAGTATCGCAGAAAAAAGCAATCTTCACAAGAGTTACTTCTGATCCAAAACAAGGAGTCTTTTATGCCACGTGATCTTCCATTGGGTAATGGCCATTTGCTTGTCAACTTTGATAAAAGCTATAACCTGCGTGATATCTACTGGCCACATGTCGGCCAGGAACTGCATACAGCGGGCGATATTTCGCATACAGGTATCTGGGTGGATGGGCAGTTTGCCTGGCTTGACGCGCCAGAGTGGCAGCGAGAGCTTCTCTATGAGAAAGAGACGCTGGTAACCCACGTCACGCTGGAGCATCCACGACTGCAAGTGCGCCTGGTGTGCACGGATGTGGTAGATTTTGATCGCCCCATTTTGATTCGGCGGACTGAGGTTACAAACCTGGCCGAGCAGGCGCGGAACGTCCGTCTCTTCTTCCACTACGATTGGCATATCTGGAACGACCGGGATGCCAATACGGTCTTTTACTACCCTCAACAGCAGGCGTTGATTGCCTACAAGCAACAGGGCTATTTTTTGCAGAGTGGGCAGGTGGGCCAGGGGGAGCAATGCGTGACGGGCGTGAGTAGCTGGGCTACGGGTGTCAAAGAGGTGAATGGCGCGGAGGGGACCTGGCGCGATGCCGAAGATGGAGAGCTTGGGCGTCATGCTATCGCGCAAGGTTCTGTGGATGGCACCATTGCCCTCCACATGCCAACCATCCAGGCAGGAAAGAGTGAGCTTGCCTATCACTGGCTCGCAGTCGGCTCAGATCTACCTGCGGTTGTACGGCTCGATCAACTCGTGCGTGAGCGTGGTGCTGAAGGCCTGCTTGAGCGTACGCGTAACTACTGGTTGTGCTGGGTGAACAAGGAGGGACAGGCCTTCGCGGACCTGTCACCAGAACTGGTTGACCTCTATAAACGTAGTTTGCTGGTGCTGCGCACGCAGATTGACGCCGGTGGCGCGATCATGGCAGCCAATGACGCGGACGTCCAGCATTACAATAACGATAGCTACTCCTACATGTGGCCACGAGATGGCGCCCTCGTTGCCAATGCCCTGAGTCATGCAGGCTATGGCGAGATTACGCGTAGCTTCTTTGACTTCTGTGCCGGCGTGCTGACGGAGGATGGTTACCTGTTGCACAAATATAATCCAGATCGCTCCTGGGGCAGTAGTTGGCAGGCCTGGGTCGATGACGAGGGAAAGCCCCAACTCCCCATTCAGGAGGATGAAACGGCCCTGGTGATCTATAGCCTCTGGCAGCACTACCTTTGTTTTCGCGATGTCGAGTTTGTAGCTCCGCACTTTCGTTCCCTGATCGTTCCCGCAGCCGATTTTCTCGTCTCCTACCGTGAGCAGACGACGGGCCTACCTGGTGCCTCCTTTGACCTATGGGAGGAGCGGCGCGGCATCTTAGCCTTTACCAATGCCGCGGTCTATGCTGGCTTGCAGGCGGCGGCCAACTTCTCCAGCCTCTTTGGCGAGAAGGACCTGGCGGCCAAGTACCAGGCGGCGGCCGAAGAGATCAAAGCAGCGACCATCCAGCATTTCTGGGATGAGCAGCGAGGGCATTTCGTGCGTATGCTTGTCGTTGGGCAGGATGGCACCATCCGCAAGGATGCCACGCTGGACAGCAGCCTGTGTGGCCTCTTCCTCTTTGGGATGCTGTCGGTGAATGATCCCCAGTTGCGTGCGACGATGCAGGCCCTGGAGCAGGTGCTCTGGGTGAAGACCGAGGTGGGTGGTATGGCCCGCTACGAGAACGATTACTATTATCAAGTCACACACGATATGGCTCAAGCGCAAGGAAACCCGTGGTTTATCTGCACCCTCTGGTTGGCTCAGTATCGCATTGCCTGCGCGCAATCGCTCGATGCCTTGCACCAGGCTCTTCCACTCCTGGATTGGGTACATAAGCATGCATTAGCCAGCGGCATCATGGCCGAGCAGGTTCACCCATTTCAGGGTGAGCCGTTGAGCGTCTCCCCGTTGACCTGGAGCCAGGCCGAATTTGTCATGACCATTCGCTGGTACCTGGGAAAATATGCGCGTTTACAGGGGAAATAAGATATACTGATGAGCAGACCGTGCTACAACGGTTCTGCCCACATATGCGTGTAAGAATGAGGTGGCAAGCCGCGCCACTTCATCGATGAGACATATGTGGAGGCAATGTTTATCGTGTTTAGGGAGGGAAACCAGATGCCGCGCTGGCTATATTTCCTATTGCTCTTCGCTGTGATCGCGATAGGACTTGATCTCTTGCATATTGAACTTCCACCACTCCTGCTGTTTCTGATTGCTGCCCTGGGCATTGTGCCTCTGGCTGCGCTTATTGGACAGGCCGTTGAGGAGGTTGCCGAGCACACGGGTGAGCGTATTGGCGGACTGCTATTCGCGACCTTTGGCAACGCCACCGAGCTCATTATTAGTATTCTGGCCTTGCGCCAGGGCCTGGTCAACGTTGTCAGCGCCTCTATTATTGGGGCCATCCTGGGCAATGCGCTGCTGGTCCTGGGGATTTCCGTTTGTGTAGGAGGCTTTAAGCATGGGCGCCTGAAGTTTGAGACGCGCCCCGCGAGTCAGTATGCCTCACTCTTCGCACTCTGTATGGGAGGCTTGATTCTGCCTACCCTGGCCAGTTTTCAGGCTAAAGCCGTCCATTATGACCCTGCGATGGAGCATAATCTCTCGGATTACGTGGCCGTGGTGCTGCTTGTGGGCTACCTGGCGTCGGTGCTCTTCAGTGTCTTCCACGTAGGTGACAAAGCGGAGGAGGGCGAGGAGGAATTGAACGTGACTGTAGGCGCGCGTTCCATGGCCGCCATCTCGCGCTTGCTCACGTATCGGCACCACGTGATTCAGAGTGGAATCCAGGGGAAGACAGGGACACTGAAGAAGATCGATAGCGCCGTTGACGCTATTATGGAGCACGAGAAGGCGCGTAGCGCCGTGACAGTCAAGGCGCAGGGTGAGCCAGAACAGGCTGGACAGAAGAATGGACAGCCTGCTACCACCCTTGATCCAGTTGCCGCCAACCTGGCTCATCCCGAGGCGAAAAAAGCGGAGACACAGGAGCATAAACCGCCCCTGTGGCGTTCCCTGCTCTTGTTAGCCGCAGCCACAATTGGGGTGGCCCTCGTTTCTGAAATTCTTGTGGGCTCAATTGAGCCTGTAACGAAGACGCTGGGCTGGAATGATGCCTTTGTGGGACTGGTCTTCTTGCCTCTGATTGGTGCCTTGCCCGAGTACTTTAATACCATTTCTATGTCGCTGGATAAGCGCATTGGAATGGTCCTGGCGGCCTCGGCTGGCTCCTCGATCCAGATCGCCCTGCTGGTGGCTCCGATCCTGGTGCTGATCAGTCTCTTTATGCCACAGCGCCTGGACCTGGTGTTTAGCGTGGTTGAACTCTCAGTACTGGGCCTGACGACCTTCTTGTTCAGCGAGATTACCAGGGATGGTGAGCTCGTCTGGCTTGAAGGCTTGCTCTTGATTCTGCTCTTTGGCATGATGGCGGGGACCGTCTTTGTCTTCGGCGTTTAGAGTATGAAAAAAGGGCAGTGGAGAGGTCGCGACGCCTCCACTGCCCTTTTTCTCTGTTCTAGAAAGGGATGGTGAGGACGTCGTGGCCCTCACGGCCAGCCTGTACGAGTGGCGAGACGAAGAGTTCAACAGCGAAAGGCTGCTCATAGAGTGGATTGCGAAATTCGTCGGTGAAATGAACATAGAGGCGTTCACGGCGTCCAGCGACCGAGCTTTCAAAGGGCTGCATTGGAATCGTGACCTCAGCGGCGTAGCCCTTGCGTGGCACCTGGATATCGGCCTTTTGTACGACATAGGCCAGGCGCTGGACGAGGGTGGTACGGATCTCGATATGTACCAGGTCACCCGCCGCGAGAGCACTCAGTCCACTGAGGGGGGTATCTGCGGTCGCCTCGTCAGGAATATGCGGCTCATCGCGTCCCATGACGCTGATACGCAACGTATAGCTCTGATCTGGTTGGACACGTAGCGGAATCTCGATGAGGGCTGCGGCTGCGATATCACGGCGCTGAACACCCAGGATAAAGTGTTGCAATTGCTGGAGCACCGGGTGCTTGGCACTGGTCTCCCTGGCCTGTGTGCTCAGCGAACGAACGATGTGCGAGATTGCGGGCAGGAAGCGATCATTGACGCGCTCGCGCACACGCTGTACCAACTGGTGCTCCTTGATTTTCGCTGGCAGCGCGTTGGATGCTGGCAGGAGTGATTTCAGGTCGGCGACCAGGCCATTGTCGTTATCCCCTCCGGCTGGTTTCTCGGGCTGGGAGGTCAAGGCTTCTTCTCGATGTGGTTGTGTCGCTGGTGCAGCCTTGGGTGTGGGCGGCAGGCTCAATGCCATTGTAGGTTGGGCATCGATGGCCTGCGTATCAATATCGGCGGTCGCCTTGGGTTGCCGCGAGAGCGCTGGCATACTGATGGTTTTCTCACTACTAATGGTTGCGATCTGCTGGGTCTTGATATCCTCAATGGCGCTTGCGGAGGCTGTTGCCGCCTCGGTCGTTGAGGCCGCCGTGTGTTCGCTGGCGTTGGCCTCCGGCTTTGGCGGGACAGCGGCCCCTGGCACGGTCTTCTCTGGTGACTGTGATTGCGATTTGGGGTGAGACCGAACAATGACGGTGGCTTCGCTATCTCTCGGAATGATAAGCGTCTTCTCGCCCTCGCTGGTGGCAGCAGAGGTTGCCTCAGAGTTAGTACCGGGCGCTGTGATAGCTTGCCTCTGCGTCGTCTGCGAGAGTGCCTGATTCTCCTGGGCAATCTGGGCGCGCTTACGTGTCATACGGTTGGCGTTTTTCACTGGGCGCACGGGTTTGGTGCTCGAAGAGAGGTCGAGCAGGATCTCCGCGAATTCTTTGACGCTGCGAAAGCGTTTGGCTGGGTCTGTGCTTAGGGCCTTGCTCACGACCTCGTCGATCTTACTGCCAATCTGGGGATTGATCTCACGTGGCGAGGTTGAGGCGCGTTTTTTGCGCTGTGTGGTCTCGTCTGGTGCCGTCCCGGTCAGTAGGAGGTAGAGGATCGCACCCAGGCTATAGATGTCTGTGCTGTGATCATATTTGCCTTGCTGTGTCTCGGGAGCGCTGAAGGGATTGCGTGTCGTGACCTGAGTCGAGTCATCCAGCGCCGAAGCATCTAGCAAGTTCCGAATGGCGGCCGGAAGCCAGGAGACCATCAGGGCTGGCAGGCCATCATAGACGTTACCATCCACCAGGATCGCGTGCGGATCGAGGTCGCCGAGAACAATATTTTGTTTATGCAGGCGTTCAACCACCTTGCTCAGGCGATAACCCCAGCTAATGGCCGTATCTTCATCGGGAAGCCCCGCTTCGCTTTCCAGGAGGTCATGCAGCGTCTGGCGATGTCGGGCCTCCTGTTTCTTCTCTGCGCCCGCGAAAGGCCAGTCCGCTACCAGGTAGAGGTGCTCCTGAAAGTAGCGCAGATCTATAGCAGAGGTTAAATCGGGGATGCGTTTCTGGCGTAACAACTCACACTCTTGCTGAGCGGCTTCAAGAGCTTGTTGTTGAGCGGCTTCATCGAGCGCCGAGAGATCGATATCGCGGATGATGACCTGGTGATGCGACTGATTATCCTGGGCGAAGAGGAGTTGCACCTGACCATTGCGATGAATGAGGGAGGTGATACGATAGCGCTCAGCGATATCACTCTGATCTATAGGGGTCATGGTTCTGACGGTTTTATCTATGCGCTGGCCGCAGGAGCCACAAAAAGTTGCGTGTGGGGGCAGGACCGCGTTGCAGTTATTGCAGCGCACAGTCGTAGGCTGTTTCTGGTCAGATGGAGTTTGTGTTACGCTCATGTTCCTCTACTACGCCTTTTTACTCTAGAGTTATCGTGTCTAAGAAAATTATAGCATACCAGGTATGTACCAGAAGCGTTATCAACAGCATGTCAGATGATATTTCGCGAAGGAGGCGCGCTATAATCGCCTGCTTGGCTCAGAAGTTGGCAAATATGCATGGCTATTGTGACACAATGAGAGTCTACAAACTAGTGTGTAGCAAATCTGGATAGAACGGGGACTACACAGAGTGATATAGGATAAACAGGGAAGTACCCGCTCTCCCGAATTTGGTGCACAAGCTGAAGGGCAGACCCCATAGTAAGTATACGTATGAGGCCGTAAAGTGGTTAAGCTTTCTCCCGCTATTATTAAGCATAGACGTATGGGGAAGCGAAATGTTTCTCCCTAAAAAGGTGGATCTTCTGGTGGAAGTGACATGCAATTGAGAGAGAAGGCGGTTGGTGACCCGTTTCTCCCCTTGTCATGACTCCTATGTTTTGCTAGAATCCCAAATGGGATAACAGGCACTCTTCCTCCCATGTGACGAGAACCGTTACCAGGAATGACGCAAGCGCTGTCAGTGCAAACCCTTGCAACAGGTATAGTCTCAAAGGGGTAGCAGATCCGGGTAATGGTGACACCATCTACCAGGAGCCTTTCGTGTAATGAGAGGTAAGAGGCTCACGCGGACGTGACCTCGTACAATGATGACCCCCAGGTGTAGGCCGTTTAGGGGTTTGCACTTGCCTGGCTAAGTAGAATACCTACTGGTATTCTACCGCTCGTCATGGGTGATACAATACAACTTATAGAGTACCAAATGGAATGTAATCTTCTCCTCTTGTCCAAGAACTGAAATTACGATCCGATATTACCCGGAGGTTTTTTTATGGACTTTGCCGCCCTTATGTTCTGGATCCTGGCAACGATCCTGGTGGTGGCGGCGTTAGCGGTAGTCAGCCTTCGTAACATTGTACACAGCGCGATTGCGTTGTTTTTTGTGTTTGTGATGGCTGGTGGTATTTATATTCTGCTCAACGCCGAATTCATCGCTATTGTACAAATTCTGATCTATGCGGGCGCAGTAACCATTTTGATCCTCTTTGCGCTGATGCTGACGCGCATTGGGGGGCTACAGCGCACAAATCCAGCGAACAGGCTCTGGTGGATTGCAGCCATCATCAGCGCCTTTGTTGGCGGAAGCATTTTGTACGGCTTATTCAATAGCCCGCTTGCGATTTCAAATACCAGCACTGGCGGGGCACATACGCTACCTGCCCACATTAATAATGTTGTTGCGATTGGGCAATTGCTTTACAGCCCCACGTCCTATAGCTACGTCCTGCCCTTCGAAATTGCCTCTGTGGTGCTGCTGGTAGCGATTGTGGGCGCGATTGTTATCGGTAGAGAGGATTAAGAGGCTATGCATCTGACGCTAAACCACTTTCTGGTACTGGGTGCCATCCTTTTTTGTATTGGGCTGTATGGCGCAATTGCCAAGCGCAATGCTATCGCAGTATTGATGGGCATCGAGGTGATGCTCAATGCCGTTAATGTCACAATGGTTGGTTTTTCCTACTTCAACCAGGTGCAACCCTACGCGAAATATCTGACCGGTCAAATCTTCGCTATCTTCATTATTACTGTAGCTGCCGCTGAGGCCGCTGTCGCGCTGGCGATGGTCATTGCCATCTACCGCAAACGTGACACGGTGGATGTTGGCGAAATCAACGTGCTGAAGTTTTAGTGCCGTCCGGGTCGCAAAAGAGAAAGGAGTAGTGCGCCTCCCCTGTCCTGTAGGGTTGTGACTGTTCGCGCACGGTGTTAATTAGTATGGATTCGTTGTATACCTATTCCTGGCTGATCCTGTTTGCTCCGCTCCTGGCCTTTGTGGTCATCATCTTCGGTACGCGCGTCCTGGATCTCCTGGGTCGACCACGTGCTGAGGTGCCCGCAGGTGGGCATGGAGAACATGGGCATGCAGACGCAGCCCACGGCGGGGAGAGTCATGGTGGCCATGATGCACATGGCGAAGATGACGATGAAGACCCCAAAATCCCTCATCTTTCAGTCTGGGCCAAGGCAAGTGCCTATGCCGCGATCCTGATTATGGCCCTGGCCTGTGCTTATTCCTGGGTGCTGCTGTTTAATACGGCCATCCATCCTGAAGCGCTTCGTAATAGTCTGACGGTCTTCCAGTATGACTGGGTGGCCTTCGGCAATTTGAAATACCAGGTGGCCTTCCAGATTGATAATCTGGCGGTGACGATGCTGGTCGTAGTGACGACTGTTACCCTGTTGGTGCAGTTCTATTCTCAGGGCTATATGGAGAACTCGGCGGGTTATGCTCGCTTCTACTCCTACCTGTCACTATTTGCCTTTTCAATGCTGGTGATCGTCTTCTCCCGCAACTTCCTGGTCATCTTTACCGGGTGGGAACTGGTAGGTCTGAGCTCATATCTGCTCATCGGCTTCTGGATCAATAAACGTGCCAAGCCCGAGGAGCAGCGTCCCTCGCCCGCGAGCGCTTCGCTGCAAGCCTTTGTTACCAACCGCGTCGGCGACGTGGGTTTCATCATCGGTATCATGATTCTCTTCGCGCATGCCGGCTCCTTCGAGTTCTCCCAGATCCAGGCTTCAACCGCAAGCATGGATAAGGGCCTGCTGGCGGTGGCGATGATCCTGGTTTTCTGTGGTGCGATTGGTAAGTCGGCGCAGTTCCCGCTGCACGTCTGGCTCCCCTCGGCAATGGAAGGTCCTACCCCTGTTAGCGCGCTGATCCACGCGGCAACCATGGTCGCCGCTGGTGTCTACATGGTCGCGCGTACCTTCCCGCTCTTCGCGGCCGCTGATCCTATTGCCTTCCATGTTGTGGCCTGGGTTGGTGCCTTCACGGCCTTCTTCGCGGCAACAATTGCCCTGGTCCAGTCGGACTTCAAGCGCGTGCTGGCCTTCTCGACTATTAGCCAGCTGGGCTATATGTTCGTTGGCCTGGGTGTGGCTGGTCCCGAGTATGGTGCCGGCCCTGGTATGTTCCACCTGTTCACGCACGCCTTCTTCAAGGCCTTGCTCTTCCTGGGTGCCGGTAGTGTGCTGCATGGTCTGCACCACGCGATGCACCGCGAGGTGCAGGATACGCGCCTGATGGGTGGCCTGGCGACTCGTATGCCGATTACCGCGGCAACGTGGTTGATCGCGACGTTGGCCATTTCGGGTTTCCCCTTCTTCTCGGGTTTCTTTAGTAAAGAGACCATCATTGGCCTGGCTTTTGAGCAACACGACTGGTTCTCCTATATCCTCACGCTGGCGACTGCTGGCCTGACCGCCTTCTACATGCTGCGGGCCTTCATCCTGGCCTTCGGTGGCCCAGATGGCAAGTTCTTTGGCCTGTGGGGCGGTACCTATCGTGGCGAGGGCCACGTCCACGAATCTCCGCTGACGATGACCATTCCGCTGATGCTGCTGGCGATTCCTTCTATCGCAGCTGGTTATTGGACCGGGTTCTTCAAGTACCTGAATCCCGATGCCCCAAGCCTGGATATCTCACACATGCTGACATCAATTGATACCTGGGTTGGTGTGGTGGTCTCCCTGGCGGGATTGGTGACGGCCCTGGTAATGTATGGCCGCACAGAGCCGGCGAAGATAGACGCCTTTGTGCAGAGAAGTGCCTTCCTGCGCACCGTGCATCGCGTGCTCTTTAACCGCTACTACATTGACGACCTGTACAACTGGTTTGTGCGCTATGCCGTCCTGGGTATCTCCTACCTGGCGCAGGCCTTCGATACCTACGTGGTCGATGGCATTGTGAACGGAGCGGCTAGCGTGGTGACGCTCTTCGGTCGCGGCGCTCGTCGCGTCGAGACGGGTCGCGTTCAGGCGTACATGGTTGGCTTCTTCGGCGGCGTGGCAGTGCTCGCAGTGCTCGCCTTTGTCCTGATCACGTTTGCGAGAGGATAATAGAGGATCATGACGGCTTTACAACAAATTTTCGGCAGTGATCTTACCTGGATTATCCTGCTACCAATCCTTGGTTCGATTGTGGTATACCTTACACCATCAAAGGCTGCTCGCTGGGTTGCCCTGGTGGTTGCAGTGGCTGTTTTTGCTCTGACACTGTCTACTTGGTATAGAATTCAAGCGAGTGGTCAGGGATTTGGCGATTTAACCCACCTGCGGGATTCAGTCAATGTGCCCTGGATTCGTTTCCAGGCAGGTAAGATTCAGTTCAATGTGGATTACTTCCTGGGGATCGATGGCCTGAGCCTCCCCCTGGTGATTTTAAATGCTTTCTTGACCGTGCTGGCGATTATCGGCGGCTGGAAGAAGACACGCGTCAAAGATTACCTGGCGCTGATCCTCTTCCTGGAAGGTGGCGTCATGGGCGTCTTTATGGCCCTGGACTTCTTCCTGTTCTTCCTCTTCTGGGAGATTGAGCTGGCGCCGATGTTCCTCCTGATCGGTGTCTGGGGTAACGAGCAGCTGAAGCACGGGGTCCCTGGTCGCGTCTATTCGGCCTGGAAGTTCCTGCTGTATACCTTCTTCGGCAGTATCTTCATGCTGGTGGGTATCCTGCTACTCTACTTCAACAATGTAGGCCTTCCTGGCGCAACGGCGACCGCCAATATGGCGTACTTCGCCGATCCCACGCACATGGTGAGGGGCACGATTGCCCTGCCGTTCCTGGGCGTGACCGCGAGCCTGCAACTGGTGGTTTTCCTGCTGATCTTCGTAGCCTTCGCCGTGAAGATCCCGATGTTCCCCTTCCATACCTGGCTTCCAGACGCGCACACCGATGCGCCGACCGAGGTCAGTGTGATCCTGGCTGGTATCCTGCTGAAGATGGGTGCCTATGGTCTGATTCGCATCTGCCTCACGCTCTTCCCTCAGGGAGTGCATGACTTCGCGGGCTGGCTGGCAGTGATCGCAATCATCAACATCATCTACGGTGCGCTGATCTGCCTGGTGCAGAGAGATATGAAGAAGCTGATCGCGTATTCAAGCGTTAGCCACATGGGGATTGTGCTGCTGGGCGTGGCCGCGGCGGCTGGCACGGGCGATATCGCCTTCCGCCAGGCGGCGCTGACGGGCGCGACTGTTCAGCTCTTTAGCCATGGTATCATCTCTGGTCTGCTCTTCTTCTGTGTCGGCGTCATCTACGACGTGGCGCATACACGTGAGATCTCGGCCTTTGGTGGTGTGGCGAAGCGTATGCCGATTCTGGGCACGATCTTTGTCTTCGCCGCGATGGCTTCGGCGGGCCTGCCTGGCCTGGCTGGCTTTGTCGCGGAATACATGGTCTTCACCAGTAGCTTCAAGATCTGGACCGTTGTGACGATTATCAGCGTCTTCACCATGATCTTCACCGCGGGCTACCTGCTGTGGATGATGAAGCGCGTCTTCTTTGGTCCATTTAACAAGAAATGGGATTGGCTGCCCGATGCAAGCCCCCGCGAGATGATTCCGCTCTTTGCGCTCGCTGGCTTGATTGTGATCATTGGTGTCTATCCCAAGCTGCTCATTGATGTGATTACACCCAGCCTGTCCCATATCATGCAACTGGCTGTGGCAACGATAAAGTAAGGTCGCCTTGATCGTGGCTGGATCTCGCAGGGTCCACCACGATCAACCAAGGAGTTCGTATGCTTATTCAACCTTTTAGTCTCTACCTGGTCTCACCAGAGCTCAGCTTACTGGTGATGGCGCTGGTGGTGATGGCGGTCGACCTTTTTGTCAAAAGCCGCAGAGTCATCGCCGGGGTCGCGCTGGTGGGACTTCTGATCTCCGCGGGGTTCACGATCTCTCTGGCCCTGACGCACACGGGAACGCAGAAGGCGTTCAGCAATATGCTGATCGTAGATACGTATTCGCTCTTTTTTAAGGTTATCTTCCTGGTGATCGCTGCGGTTATGGCGCTCACCTCCTATGAATATGTCGGCAAGTATATAAAGGCGACCGGCGAGTTCTACGCGCTCCTGCTTTTCTCTACCGTTGGCATGATGTTCATGGCGAGCACGACTGAGCTGATTACGATCTATATCGCGCTTGAGCTGACCAGTATTCCGCTGTATGTCATGGCGGGTATGCTGCGCCATGATGAGCGCTCTGCCGAGGCGGCAGTGAAATATGTGCTGCTCGGTGCGATGTCTTCGGCTATCTTGCTCTACGGTTTCGCGCTGCTGTATGGCCTGACGGGTACAACCGACCTGGCTGGTATCGCGGCCTCCTTCTCCAAGATTGCTCAGGGCAATATGGTCGTCATCGTCGCCAATATCCTGATCCTGGCTGGCTTTGGTTTCAAGATCTCCGCGGTGCCGTTCCACATGTGGGCGCCAGATATCTACGAGGGCTCGCCAACGCCCGCTACGGCCTTCTTCTCAGTTGGCTCAAAGGCGGCTGGCTTCGCGGCCCTGATTCGCGTCTTCATGTTTGGTGGCCTCAATGCGGTTGATGTCTCAACGTCGGTCATCGCGTTCTCTATCGTTGCCGTCCTGACCATGACGCTGGGTAACCTCGTCGCGGCGGTGCAGAGCAACGTCAAGCGCATGATGGCTTATTCGAGCATCGCGCAGGCGGGCTATATCCTGGTGGGCTTTATCGGTAGCTTCGCAACCAATCGCCCTGAGGGCAATAGCTCGGTCCTCTTCTTCATCCTGGTCTATGTGATCACTAACCTGGGCGCCTTCGCGGGCATCATCGCCCTGGCAAACCTGACGGGTGGTGAGCGCATCGAGGACTTCCGTGGCCTCTGGCAGCGTTCGCCTGCGCTGAGCCTGGGGACGGCTCTCTGTCTGCTCTCGCTGGCGGGTATCCCGCCCATGGCTGGTTTCTGGAGTAAGGTCTTCCTCTTCTCCGCCGCCTGGAGCCTGGGTCAGTCCTGGCTGGTGATTGTGGCGCTGCTCAACAGCGTTGTCTCGCTGGTCTACTATGGCCGCATCATCAAGGTCATGTTCTTTGACAAGCCCGTCAAGGAAGACCGCCTGGTGCCAACCATGGGCCTGAGCACAGCCCTGCTCTTAACCACGGTGGCGCTGATCGTTATCACCTTTGTGGCGCAAGTCTTCCTCAATGTCGCCAGTCCGGCTGCGAGCATCCTGCTCGCTCGCTAAGCGTGATTCTGTAAGCTTGCCTTCAAATAGAGAATATGGAGAGGGCTGGTAGGCATCCACCTACCAGCCCTCTCCATATTCTCTATTCCTGAGCGACGCAGGCGCGAAGCGTCTTGAGCATCCTGAAGCGCTACAGCGTGACCGCCATTTGTGTTATACTATGCAGTAAGAAGAATTGTACACTCAGCAAAAATAACAAGAGAAATTGGTAAACTGCTAGGGGAGCCTTTGTGGCTGAGAGACGACTGAGACGCCGTCGACCCTTACAAGAACCTGATCTGGATAATACCAGCGGAGGGAAGCAGCAACCGGTATGCCGAGGCCAGAGCATTTCAGCATTTCAATATGGCCGCCATATCGCAAGATGCTAGCCGTGTTCCCTCCAAGGGAGCACGGTTTTTTGCGTGGTGGATGGATGTGATAGGTGTGCTGGCAGCCGAAGGCTGCCAGCACACCTATCACATCCATCCACCACATAGGCAAGCGCTGCAGGCGCATAGAAGAGAATGGATATGGCCTATGGAAGATGAAGCAGATCGACAGGCGGAGGAGCCGCTGAAGCTCCTGGTGAAAGGTGTGAGTAAGAGGTATGGCGCGGGGAAGCAGCGGCTGGAGGTGCTGCGACCCTTGGACCTGCAGGTCAAAAAGGGCGAGTTTGTGACGCTGATAGGACCGAGTGGCTGCGGTAAGAGTACCCTCTTCAATATCATTGCCGGGTTGGAGGAGCCAGACCAGGGCCTGGTGATGATAGATGGTGTCGAGGGTAAGCGTGCGGGGAAGTGCGGCTATATGCTCCAGCAGCCGCTGCTCCTGCCCTGGCGCACAGTCGAGGAGAACGTCATGCTGGGGCTGGACGTGCGACGCGTGCCGCGCAAGCAGGCTCAGGAGGAGGCGCGAGCCTTGCTGGCCCACTTTGGTTTGAGCGAGTTTGCCCAACACTATCCGGCGACGCTCTCGGGAGGCATGAAGCAGCGCGTGGCTCTTTTGCGCACGGTCCTGTTCAATCGCGATTTTCTTCTGCTGGATGAGCCGCTGGGCGCATTGGATGCTCTGACACGCCTCTCCTTGCAGATGTGGCTGCTCGATCTCTGGCAGGAGGTGCATGCGAGCGTCCTGTTTATCACGCATGATGTGCGTGAGGCTATCCTCCTCTCTGATCGTATCTATGTGCTGAGCGCGCGTCCGGCTGGTGTTTTGCGCGTGGTGGATGTCAATCTACCACGCCCACGCAGGCAAGAGCAACTGACCGAGCCGGACGCGCTCCAACTTGAACGCGAACTGGTTGAGCTACTACTCAAATTGCAGTATCCTCAGACGGATCGAAGAAATAGTCAGGTCGCTCAGCAGTCGCTTCCCGCATCCAGCCTGGATTAGCAAGAAGAGTATAACAAGGCAAATTCGAATATGTCAAGTGTTTTTGCATTAAGGAGCAACAAGGATGAACGAGAGTCGTTGGAGGCGCTTCGCGGCCTATGGCCCGGCCTTTGTGCTGGTGGTGGCGCTCCTGCTCCTGTGGGAAGTGGGCGTGCGTGCGGGCCGGATAGACGCGATGCTTGTCCCCGCACCCAGTGCCATTCTTGAAGCTCTGGGAAATAAGCGCGATGTACTGCTGACTCATTCTATTCAGACCATGCTAGAGACGGTGCTGGGCCTGGCACTCGCCACGGTCCTGGGCGTGGCTATCGCGGTGGCTATCGACCTCTCTTCCTGGCTCAGGCGCGCCTTGTATCCCTTGCTGGTGGCCTCACAGACCATTCCTATGGTGGCGCTGGCCCCACTGCTGCTGGTCTGGTTTGGCTTCGATATCTTGCCCAAGGTGATCCTGGTGGTGCTGTACTGCTTCTTCCCGATCACGGTGGCCTGTGCCGATGGCCTGTTGAGCGTTGATCCCGACCTGGTACGACTGATGCGCAGCATGCGGGCCTCGCGCTGGCAGATCCTCTGGTTGGTGCGTTTGCCGGGCGCGATGCCTTCATTCTTCTCAGGCCTGCGCATCGCCGCGACCTATAGCGTGACCGGGGCCATCATTGGCGAATACGTAGGCGCGGAGCAGGGGCTGGGTATCTTTATGCAGACCTCGGCTAACGCGCATGCTATTGTACTGGTCTTCGCGGCTATCGTCATCACAACTGTGCTGAGCCTGGCACTCTTCGCCCTGGTAAGCCTGGTTGAGCGTATCGTCTTACCCTGGCAGGAGTCGGAGCAGAGGCGCGCCTTTGGTGCAGCGAGTATGCCCGCAGGTTCCAAATACCGGTAGGTAGTGTGCTGTGTGTTGGCAGTCGCAGGCTACCAACACACAGCACACTACCTACTGAGCGCCACGGGCGCGAGAAGTCACGCACCTACTCATGTAGATGGAGTTAGTTATATTTTTCTCAAAGTTCTCAAGGAGTGAGCAATGAACACACGAACGCGTTTAGTGGCGGGCCTTGGCATCCCTGTGCTCGTCATTCTGGTGGTACTCGGTGCCTTCCTCTGGCAGCAACATGCCAGTGGCGCGCCAGCGGGGTCGCAGCCCCTCAAGAAGATGACTCTGGCTCTGGATTGGACCCCTAATACGAACCACAGCGGCATCTACGCCGCGCTCCAGCAGGGCTGGTACAAAGACCAGGGGATTGATCTCAAGGTGCTGCCTTACTCGTCCAGCGTCTCGCCCGATACGCTGGTGAGCCAGGGTAAGGCGGATGTTGGTATTAGTTCGACTGAGTCAATTGTCGCCGATGCCGCCACGGGTCAGCCTGTGGTGTCGATTGCGGCTATCTTGCAGCACAATACCTCTGCCCTGGTGACTCTGGCCGATTCGGGCATCAAGCGTCCGCGTGACCTGGATGGCAAGACCTATGGAGGCTTTGGTGCTCCCTATGAGGGCGCGGTTGTCAGTGCCATGATCCAGAAGGATGGTGGCCAGGGCAAGTTTCGCAATGTCACACTTGATGTGGACGCCATGGAGGCGCTGAAATCACATAAGATTGATTTTGTCTGGATCTTTGAGGGGGTTGAGGGCATCCAGGCGAAGCACGAGGGACTGAAGCTCAATTACTTCTACATTACTGACTTTGGCATTCCCGACTACTACACGCCAAATTTTATTACAGGTTCAAAGCAGATGAAGGGCGAGCCGGACCTGCTGCGTAAGTTTATGACCGCGACCGCCAAAGGCTATGAATATGCGCGCCAGCATCCCAAAGAGACCGCGCAGATGCTCATTGATGGCGCGGGCAAGGAGAATTTTCCCGATACTTCGTTTGTCATGGATAGCCAGATGTTTAATAGCGCTCACTATGCTGATACTGGGCGCCAGTGGGGCGTACAGGATGACGCGCCCTGGCAGGGCTACCCCAACTTTATGCTCAACGCGGGCGCTATTCAGGATGCTTCTGGTAAGCCCATTAAGAGCATGGACTTTAAGCAGCTTTATACCAACGAATTTCTGCCTGGAAAGAGCTAATCGTTTTATGCTGTGACTGCATGGGGCCGGACCACTGGCCTGGCCCCTGCATGCACAGCATAAAAAACTACTCTGTGAAGCGGGTGTGCAGCCAGGTGGCGACGTTTCGCTGGTGTTCGAGGGCATGAGGGAAGACGCCATTCATACGAAAGAAGGAGTGGATCAAACCCTTCAGGTAGATAAATTGGGTTGGCACTCCAGCCTCTTGCAGGCGTTGCGCGTACTTCTGTCCCTCGTCGCGCAGGGGATCATACTCCGCGACGAGAACTAGCGCGGGCGGCAGGTGGCTTAGATCCTGAGCGCGCAAAGGTGCCGCGTAGGGGTGTTCGCCCTCATCAGGTGTAGACAGGTACTGGTCCCAGTACCAGCGCATATCCTCCGCGGTGAGACCATATCCCTCTTTAATGGTTGTGTAGGAGTCGTGATCACCAGTATAATAGTCGGTTACGGGATAGACCAGGGCCTGGGCCGCGAGTGGTGGATACCCTCTATCGCGCGCCAGGAGCGTGAGGGCGGCGGCGATATTTCCTCCAGCGCTATCTCCTGCCACCGCGATATGTGAGGCGTCTATAGCTAGCTCCTGGGCGTTTGCGGTTACCCATAAGAGAGCGGCCTCGGCATCCTCAAGCGCTGCGGGATACTTGTGCTCGGGTGCCAGGCGATAGTCGACCGCGATTACCACGCAGGGGGTATGCTTCGCCAGTGAGCGGCAAATATTGTCATGAGTATCGAGATTGCCAAGCACCCAGCCGCCACCATGAAAATAGATCACGACTGGCAGCAGGGAATTATCGGGCGTGGGGCGATAGATGCGAACCGGTATCTCACCCGCTGGCCCGGGAATGGTGCGGTTATGCACCTGGGCCAGCGGAATCGCTTCGCCTCCACTCACAATGCCCGAGAAAGTGTTCTGGCGGCGCATCTCATCGAGAGATGTAACAGGTTCTGCAACTGGCAGGGACGCCAAATAGGCGGCCACCTGGGGATCAAGCGTCATACTTTCATCCTTGGCCGACGCTACTAAAGTACGCGTCTACATATAACGGGTATATGTAGACGCGTACTTTAGTAGCGTCGTGCTTTAACCTAATGAGAGATTTTTATAGATACGCTCTGGAATAGCCTTGATTATAAACATGATGCCGCCCCAGAACCAGGGGAGATAGACAACATCCTTCTTCTGCTGCATAGCTTGGTAGACGCCCTCGCCCACAGCGCTGGCCTTGGCAAAGAGCAAGCCTTTGCGCAGGTGCGCGGTCATAGGGGTATCGACAAAGCCAGGTTTAATCGTGACCACCGTCACACCAGATTTGGCCAGGCGGTTGCGCAGGCCTTGTAAGAAGAGGTTGACCGCGCCCTTGGCGGTGCCATAGACGTAGTTGCTCTTACGTCCGCGATCACCCGCGACAGATGAGATAACCGCGATCACACCCCGGTGGCGGCGCTCGAAGTAGTTGGCGCTAATTGTAAGCAGTGAGACGACGCTGGTAAAGTTGGTGTTGAGTTCTTTGAGGGTCTCTGCTACGCTCTCTTCGCAGCCCTTCTGGCTGCCGAGCGTCCCGTGGGCGATGAGGAACATATCTAGCTCGCCCATGGTTGCGAGTGCGGTATCGAACATCTCCTGGTGACGATGAAGGTCAGAGGCGTCAAACTCGAAGGTTTCGACACTTTTAGCGCCACGCACCTTGAGGTCATCCGCGATAACGGCCATTTTCTCAGGGCTGCGTGCGACCAGGAAGAGATCAGCACCATCTTTGGCGAAACATTTTGCTGTCTCCTGGGCAATTGCTGAGGTCGCGCCTACAATAAGGATTTTTGCCATAACTTTTTTTATAACTCCAGATTGGTAGTATGTATGCTTTATCTATTGCGCAGCGGGCTGTGTGACGCGACGCCAGAAGCTGGAAGAAAATTGTGGGTCCATATACTGCTCGAACTCTTTCCAGCGTGGGAAGTAGCGCTGGAAATCTTCGGGATGCATACGCGCGTCCTTAGCAGGATAAATCAAGCCCCCGGCGGCATTAACCATGGCGTCCAGGCGGTCGAGGAGGCGCAGGGTCTGTGTGCCGTGATTGGCGAAGTCCAGGGCCAGGGTCAGGCCAGGGCGCGGGAAGGAGAGCATGCCAGGCGAGCGAATATCTCCAAAGGATTTGAGAACGGTCAGGAATGATCCTTCTCCAGAGCGATTGATCTCTTGCATGATCTCCTTCATGGCCTCATAGCCGCCCTCGAAGGGAATGACAAACTGGTACTGGAAGAAGCCACGCTTGCCATACATGCGGTTCCAGGTATGGATGGCGTCGAGGGGATAGAAGAATGGATCATAGTGCGTCAGCTTGTGAACATACTTCTCGCGCTGCTTATTATAGTATGCCAGGTTGAAGGCGCGAATCGTCAGGCGGTTGAGGGTAATGGAGGGAAAATCGAAAGGGACCGCCAGGGGCAGATGTTTTCCCTGAGTATTGCTGGGCATGGGCTGCGTCGTATCATGGTTGCCACGTGAGAAGAGTCCGCGTCCCAGCTCCTTATCATTGCCCAGGCAGACCACCCAGGAGACCGTGTACTCAAAATCTTTGTCGGACTCCTCGGCTAACTGGCGATATTCGTCCAGGGAGGAGAAGCGGATACTATCCATTTGAATATATGGGTTATGGATGCGTTTCAGGCGGAACTCGGCCCAGAGAATGACGCCCGTCAGGCCCAGACCGCCGATGGTGGCCTGGAAGAGTTCACTGTTCTGATCGGGTGAACAAATGAGGCGTGTGCCATCGGAGCGCAGTAACTCAAACTGGGTGACATGGCAGCCGAAGGTGCCGCCTTTGTGGTGATTCTTGCCATGCACATCATTCGCGATTGCGCCACCAACTGAGACGAACTTGGTGCCAGGGGTCACAGGCAAGAACCAGCCACGAGGTACTGCCAGCTCTAGTACCTCGGCCAGAGAGACTCCTGCCTCACAGCGTAAGAGGCCCTGTTCCTCATCAAAGGAGATGAAGTGACGCAGATTGCTGACATCAAGGGAGATACCGCCCTCGTTAAGGCAGCTATCACCATAGCTGCGCCCGTAGGCATAAGGCAGGATAGACTTCTCAAGTGTATCGAGTTGTGGGACCTCGTGACGCCAGTAGACTGGCAGCACGGCATTGGGCTTCACACGTGGGAAGCGGCCCCAGGATTGAGGTGTGCGCTGTATCGACATGTTATGAGTACCCTCTATATGGATAGATATAGATCTGGATCTAGAACTTGTTCAACTATCATAACGAATTGTGCGAAAATGTGGCTACTAGTTAGCCGAAAGGTATAGCAAATAGTATGCATATCATTGTATTTGCTGCGGGAAGCTTGAGACCTGGAAGCGGTGTACAGGAGGCCCTGGCAAGTGCCGACCTGGTTATAGCCGCCGATAAAGGGGCACAGACCGCGCTCGACTATGGTCTGACACCGCGTGTCATTGTAGGAGATTTTGACTCGCTCACTCTTCCTGAACCAGAGCTACGCGCACGTGGGTGCGAGCTTGTGCGCGTCGCCGAAGAGAAGGACGAGACCGATACAGAACTGGCCTTGCAACTCGCGCTCGAGCATGGCGCGACGCGTATTACCCTGCTTGGTGGCTGGGGAGGCGAACGGATGGAACACGCCCTCGGAAATATTATGCTCCTGAGCAGCATTACAAGCGTACCTGTGCGCCTGGTCGATGGCCCTTCTGTGTGCTGGGTCGTGCATGGCCCGGCACGGACCCAGGTGCATGGCACGAGCAACGACCTGCTCTCGCTCTTCCCTCTGGTAGGTGATGTGACGGGTCTGACCACGACCAATTTACAGTACGCCCTGCGCGATGGTTGCCTGCGCTTTGGTTCGCCCAGGGGCATTAGCAATGTCTTGACGCATGATCTGGCCGAGGTGGAGGTTGGTAGTGGGGTCTTGCTCCTTGTGCATACGCGTAGAAGCGAGCTTCAGGAGTAAATAGGTGGCACGACGCTGCTAAAGCACGCGTCTACATATGATCCATGATATGTAGACGCGTGTTTTAGCAGCGTTGTGTCACAGCTGTAATTGTGCTTTGCTACTGACGGGTATAGGAGAAGTACATGATGGCGCCGACGACGACCAGGACGAGGCCTACGCCTCCCAGCAGGAAGGTGAAGATCATCAGACCATTCGGGCCACCAGAGCCGCTGGAATTGGTGGTTGCCGTCGCGGTTACTGTAGGTGTGGTGCCGGGCGTTGGCGTGGGGGTAGAAGGCGCCGCGGTCGGCTCCGCCGCTACGGTAAGGGTCTGGCTCGCCCTCATAAAGCTTGAATCTTCATTGGGTGCGTTGACGCTTACCTGGTAGCTTCCATCCTGAGCGCTCTCCGGGACGGTCAGCGTCGTGGTAAAGATTCCATCTGGACCCGCGGACTGCACGCTCTGGCTGGTGATAGCTGAGCCATTGCTAACAATAGAGACGTTAATATTTTGTACTGGCAGCCAGCCAGTGCCCTGGACCGTAATCTTGTCGCCAGGGGCCGCATTCTTAGGGGTGACCTTGATCGCAACCGGCTCCGCAACGGTAAAGTTGTTGCCAGAGAGGGCCTGCTCGTCCTGAGTGGTTGCACAGAGATAATAAGGGGCCGAAGGGATGTTGGCGGCATCTGGCCAGTTCGTGTCAACCTTGAAACTGCCGCTGGCGTCAATGGTCGCGCTATCCGGGACAAAGGCCTTCATGTTGCCGGTCACTTGACCAGGCTTACACTGATTGGGGTCGCTTACTGGTGTAGCGAAGAGTTTGGCAGTGCCGTTGGGTTTAAAACCCGTTCCCGTGAGCGTCACCTTCGTGCCAGGGTGGCCAATAAGAATCGAGCTTGTCGCTCCTGGTTGCGCTATGGTAACTGTAGGACCTGCGGCATGTGCCAGCGCAGGCTGAAGCGAAGCCGCCAGGCTAAGGGCGAACAGGCCGCAGATCGCTAGCAGGCTGAGGCGTTGCAGAAATATCTTAAACACGATGAAGCTCTCCTGAAATTATTGCATCGATATACATGATAGAACGTAATGGATATAACGCATGTAACAAATGCAAGTCCGGGTAGGATGGTCCCTTTAGCGAGAAGCGAGCGCGCGCTGGCGGAGCGCCTCGTAGAGCGTGATGCTGCCCGCTACGGCCGCGTTAAGCGAATTAATATAGCCATGCATAGGCAGTTTGATCAGTACATCGCAGTGTTCGCGCACCAGGCGCCCCATGCCTTTGCCTTCATTTCCCACAACCACGGCGAGCGCTCCCGTAAGATTGGCCTGCGTGTAGAGTGTATCTCCTTCGCCCGCCAGGCCCACGACCCAGATATTTTGTTGTTTGAGATAGTCAATGGTGCGTGTGAGATTGGTTTCACGCGCAATCATAATATGCTCGGTTGCTCCGGCAGAGGTCTTGACGACGGTCGCGTTAACCTCGGCGGCGCGATGCTCGGGAATAATGACCCCGTGCACCCCCGCCGCTTCGGCGGTGCGTAAGAGCGAACCCAGGTTATTGACGTCCTGAATCGAGTCGAGCAAGAGTAGGAACGGTGGCTCGTTACGTTGGGCTGCGAGGGCCAGAATGTCGTCGGTGCTGGCATATTCGCGCTCGGCGACAATAGCCACGCAGCCCTGGTGTACCGCGCCCTTGCTCATCTGGTCCAGGCGCGCGCGTGGCACGGTCTCGACTGGAATCTGGCGTTTTTGGGCCTCCTGAATAATTGTGTTCAGGGTGCCTCCCTCGCGTTTACTTCCCTCTGCGAGCAGGATGCGCTTCACCTTGCGCACCGACTGTAGGGTCTCCATAATAGGATTGCGACCCCAGATATACTCTGACATAACTCCCTCTTCTCCACCGTTTTCCTCCCACTATAACAGTCTATGCGGAGTGGGGCAAGAAGTATAGGAGCATGGTGGGCTGAATTGGTACAGCAGTCAGCCCGTGGTATGTGGAGAGTCGCCTGATGTGTGACTATTCCACGAGACCACCATACCAGAGCTGGCGCATCTCTTCAGAGTTCTCTAGCAGAGTGGAGAGTGTGCCTTGCGCCGCAATCTCGCCCTCTTTGAGCACAATGATATGGTCGGCGCGCTGGAGCACGGCCCGCCGGTGCGAGACGACCAGGCACGTGGTCTGGCCCTGTTGTAGCAGACCTGCCAGTCGTGTCCACATTGTTTGCTCCGTTACCACATCCAGGGCGCTGGAGAGATCATCAAAGATCAGTAGCGCGGGTTCGCGTATAAACATACGCGCCGCCGAGGCGCGCTGGATCTGTCCACCCGAGAGCTTGACGCCACGTGTTCCCACCAGAGTTTCAATGCCCTGCTCAAGCGCGTCCAGGTCGCGCTCCATCACGGCCTGCTCGATGGCTTGCTGGAGACGCGCTGGCTCTGGTTCGAGTCCCAGCAAGATATTTTCGCGTAGGGTAGCGCTAAAGAGGCGTGGCACCTGGGGCGTATAGGCACTTCTGGGTGGTACAAAGAATGCCGCGGGTTCGCTAACCAGCTTTCCATTCCAGAAGATTTCCCCGCCCTGAGGTGGCAGGAGGCCGAGCAATGTCTGTACAAGCGTTGTCTTGCCCGAGCCGATGCGCCCGGTAATCACGGTGAGTGTACCCCGGCGCAGGCTTAGATCAATATGGGCGATCCCGCGCCCCGTTTCAGGATAACAATAGCTCAGGTCACGCACCTCAAGCGACTCCAGGTTACGCTCGCTTTCAGGCAGCATCGAAGGCTGCGGAATGTCCCCGGTGAGATAGAGAGGGTGATGCTCTACCAGGCGTTCGGCCGGTGCCCCCTGTAAGAGTGTATGCATGCGAGAGAACGAGACACCCGTCTGGGTGTAATAGGCCAGAAAGATGCCAAAGAACTGCACAAACTCCGTCACAAAGGAGAGGTAATAGATGAAGAGTGCCAGGTCGCCCACCCCCAGGTCACGCGTATGCATGGACTGGGCCGCCAGAAGCAAGATGAGGCCCGTACCAATGCCTACGATGTTACTAAAGGTCGAGCTAAGAATCTGCGTCAACACGCTATCCTTGAGCATGGCAACGCGCCTGCGCTCGTTGAGCATGTCGAAGTTGCGCAGAACGTGTGGCTCGGCTGCCGCGACCTGGATGGCCTGCACCGAGGAGAAGATCTCACCGATGGCGCTGGTCACCTTTCCAGTTGCCTGGCGGCTGGCGACGCGATACTTGCTCAGGCGATTGCGCATAAGTTGGGTAATGGCCAGCACGCCCGCCAGGGGGAAGAAGACCAGCAGCGTAATTGTTGTGTTGATGCGCAGCAAGATGAACACGGCCACAAGCGCGAAGAGAATTTCGCCGATGCTGTCCAGGGTCCAGCTAATGGCGTTCTCGGCCTGGTTGGCGTCATCACGGAAGCGACTGATGGCTTCGCCGGGAGAGCCTGGGACCGCCCGTGCTCCTGGCCGCTCTAAGATGCGTGCTAGCAGGTTGCGTCGCAGAATATTGGACATCGAGAAGCGATGCAAGTTATCGACGAGTCCACCAAAGAGAAAGAGCGCAGCCTGCCCAAGGGCGATAGCCACCAGGGCCGCGATCAGCAGCCAGAGTTCGCGATTGAAATGTCCCGAGAGTGTCAATGTATTGAAGAATTGTTGCGCGATTAGCCCTGGGAGGAGGGGTGCCATGTGCAGGATAATCCAGATGAGCGCGTTGCCCAGATAGAGCCAGGGGCGGTAGCGCATCAGGCCCCACAGGTATTGATAGGTCTTCAACGGCGGTACATCAGGTGTGTTATATTTTATATCAGATCTCATGCCAGCACCTCTTCTAGCCCGGTCTTGAGCAGATAGGAGAAACGAGAGTCGGGATCATTGGCCAGGTCTATGCGTGCTCCCTGCTCAAGGATGTGTCCATCCTCAAGCACCATAATCTTGTCGGCGCGCTGGATTGTCCCCAGGCGATGCGCGATAATGATTGCCGTACGCCCTGCAAGCAGCTTGCTTGTGGCCTGCTCAATCAACTGCTCGGTGGCCGGATCCAGACGGGATGAGGCCTCATCCAGGATCACCAGGCCGGGATCGGCGAGAAAGATGCGTGTAAAGGCCAGGAGCTGAGCCTCGCCCGCGGAGAGACCCTCGCCATCGGAACCCAGCTCGGTATCCAAACCTTCTGGAAGCGAGCGTAACCATGGACCCAGGCCCAGACTCTCTAGCGTCTCCAGGATACGGCTATCGAGAATACTGGCGTTAAAGAAGGTCAGGTTATCGCGCACGCTGGCATGGAAGAGCTGCACATCTTGCGTCACCATTCCGACACGCTGGCGCAGGTCCGCGAGGCGTGTAGCGCGTATAGGAACATTTCCCAGACGAATCTCGCCGCTCTGAGCCTCGTAGAGGCGTAGCAGCAGGCGGGCTGTCGTCGTTTTTCCGCTTCCTGTGCGTCCCAGCAGGCCGAGCACCTTGCCAGGAGCCAGGTCAAAAGAGAGGTCATGTAGCACCGTATCCTGCTCGTTGTAGCTAAAGCTAACGCGCGTAAAGGAGACGGCGAGCGGGCCTGAAGGGAGCGAGAGGGGCGCAGGCGCGTCCGTGATCGTGGGCTGCGTGCGCAGGAGCAGGCGGATGCGCTCGATACCCGCGCCAGCCTTCTGTAGATTTTGGAGCTCACGCCGGATCTGGTCGATAGGTTGGTTCAACAGGTTGGTGCAGTAGAAGATAAAGTAAACCGCGCCCGGCGAGATCAACTTCTGGCTCCAGAGGTAGGCGCCAAGCGCGAAGGCCATGGCATTGCCAACGCCGAAGATCGCGATGGTTGTCACAAAGGTTGAAAACCCCATGAGCGCGGCGCGCCGGTTGAACGGGTACCAGGAGCATAGCAGGGTATAGAAGCGCCACAGAACATAACCAGCCGCGCCATTGGCACGTATATCGCTGGTGCCCGCGAGCTGTTCGCCCATGAAGCCATAAAACTCGGCGCTTTTCTGGCGATCCGCGGTCTCAGAGCGAATCGCGAAATTGCGGATACGCAGCAGGATATAGGTTGCCAGGAGCGCGAACACGCCCATCACTAAGCCGACCAACCAGTGTTGCTGGAACAGGATCAGGATCAAGCCCAGGATCAGCAAGATGTTACTGGCAACCAGTACAAACGAGCGCGAGAAGAAAGTGGAGAGCGCATCCACATCTCCATCAATGCGCTCGATCAACTCACCCGAGGTATGTGACTTGTGAAAGGCGAGATCCAGGCGCAGGCAGTGCGCGACCAGGTCGGCGCGTAAGCGGTTGGTTGCCGTCCAGGCCACGTTCTCGCTGACATATGTCTCCAGGATCGTTGCGCCCTGATTGAGCAGGGCCAGGCCAACAAAGAGCAGGCCAGCCAGCAGGAGGGTGGACTGGTCGCCGCCGCCCAGTGTGGTATCGATAAAGTAGCGTAGAATATAGGGATTAACGAGTTGGAATACAAGAATAGAGAGCAGGAGCAAGGTAATAAGACTCATGCGTCGCCATTGTGGTCCGAGATAGGTACACAAGAGCTGGGTATACGTGAGCGTCGCAGTGCGTTGTGAGTCCGGCACGAAGCTACATCCTTTCCTATAGACGTGTTGGGCGTTGTAGGTTGGCCTCATATTTCCTGGAGTAGATGTCTGCAACGTCATAAGACAGAGGAAGACAGCACATAGAAGGGCATCAGAGGCACAGAGTGGCGATAAGACCTCTCAAGAGAGTGAGTGGCCCGGTGGCACGTTCTTGCGGCCTCGTGACTTGCTTAGAAGAGAAATGAGCAGCGTCGCTTTGATGTCTAGAAGATGTAATGCGAGGCCCGAAGTGCGCCAGGAAGATCGCTCTTTGGAGAGACATGCCCCTTGGGGGTGTCATGCTGAATATGCTTTGTTGTTGTCATCAGCGCTGGCCTCTTTCTATTGGATTTCTTCTATAAGCATACCATAGACTGCGTGTTCATAGCAATAATAAAAGAAGAAGCTGCTGGTGGCCGAGAGCCGCCAGCAGCTTCTTCTTTTATCCGAATGTGGCAAGAAAACCACGAAGTCTTTAGCTTCGTGGTTTTCTTGCCACATTCTCCCCTGATTCATTGGCAGTGGATGAGATATGCGGCATGGGCGCTTGACACATCATCCATGAAGATCGTGCCCTCACTCGCTTCATCTTCTCAAACTTCGGAATTGGCTTGAGATCGACCTTGTTCCCATCAATGTCCATCAGAATGGCATAGCCAGTAGACATTCGCCCTTTAATAAGGTACTCCTGTCCCTGATACCGCACCATATCAAATTTCCGAAAACCGCCAATTTTCCCCGTGAGAATACGTTGTTCGCTGTGTCGCCCTTTGGTTTGCTGGTAATCTCCATCGGGGACGCATCGCTTCTTGAGAATCACCGTGGTCTGAAACGTGGGCATGGCCCCTCGCGTGGCAATCAAGACCGCATCAAAGCAATGCTCCTTGGGCAAGCCTGCTATCTGACGGTGTTCTTTGGTCACAAATCCCCACGTTTCCTCTGCCTGAACCTGCTTCAACAATTGAAGACGAATGCTATTCATCTGTGTGGCATGGTTCAAGTTTCCTTTCTTCTTACCAGCGCGCTTGAGCGTCACGGTTCCGGCATGCAGCCCATCGTGACAGGTTTTGCAGAGGGTGAGTAAATTGGCTTCTTCATCACTGCCGTTCTGACTGCGAAAAACGATATGATGGACTTCTAACCGCTTGTCTTTCGATTTTCCTGCACAGTGTTGGCAGGTATAGCTATCGCGTGTTAGCACATAGGCTTTGATATTGGCAAAACCATAGTTGATGCCCTTCTGGTAGAGCCACTTGTGCTTTAAAACGTTAGAATTTTTAAGGGCATGGGGATCAAATGTTCCTGTTTCCAGCACAATATGACGAATGGGCAGGATGGATTGCACAAAACGGATTTCCCGCAGGTGGGCGTCAATTTTACTACGCATCGTGGGAGAGAAGCGACCTGTTTTGATGGAGTTCTTGCGATTACGCCATCGTGCTTTTCTATATCTGGTCTTTCGGTTGCGCCGGTTCCGGCGATACTTTACACGCTCTTTCATGGTGGTGGCAATATCATTGCGAACCTGCACTTCTGACAAATACACCACCTGCCCCTGCGTATCGGCCACCGCTGAACCAATCACGGCACTGCCCGTATCTACCCCAAGGGTCAATGGTTGGGTGGAGGTCGTTGATGGCTGAACCAACAACTTGATCGTAAAGGGCGTTCTCCTTTTGACTTTGGCCTTGCCATCTTTAAGGAGTAATCGTGCAATAGCACACGAACATGGCATCAATGGCGTGCCATCTGGTGCCAATACATACACAACGTTCATCGAAAATTCCTTTTCAGAAAAATGCTCTGCCAGGTGGCAGGTGGTGCGTATCCCTGTACTGCGACCATACAGGGAATCCGACTTCATCTCGACAAGGTTCAGAAGGCTTGTTGGGCCTGAATCACCGGGACTTCCCTCATCCCTACTTAAACTCAGGCGATAGAGCAACCGTCTGATGCGTCAAGGGTTGGTATCATGACCTTCCAAACATAGCTCACCTTTCGGTGGCTGAGTCTGGTGAACTCAGGCTTCCTCTTCCGAAGAAGCCGCTCAGTCTTTAGCTGAGCGGTAGTTCACTCTTCTCTCTACCAGCTTGAGAGGCGGTCTTTCTGGGGAGTGGGCCAGAGTTCCGGATAGATTACATAGGTTGTACCATTTGAATACTTCAGCCAGACATTCTGGAAGGCCTGGCGTGGATAGACAATCTGGACGGCGTCGTCGCTGGCGGCGGCTGGATCATTGGTAATGACATCACCACTGGCCGTAAAGCCCTTGACGACGAGCAGGTGCCCACCAGAGGAGGGGATAGGCGTACCAGGTAGCTCGCCTTTCTTATAAGCGAGACTGACGACGATGGGTACGCCAAACTTAATCCACTGCTCGATCTGACTAAGCGAGTACATACGAGTAACAAAGGAACGCAGGCCATAGCTACCGGAGTAACCCGTATTAAAGGGCCAGTTGCCCGTGCCTTCGTACGTGAAGTCATAGGTATCGCGAGCCGCGTCGGGAACGGTCTGTGTCAATTTTGGGTAGTGGAGCAGGTTGGACCAGTAGGCCATGACCATGCTGGTCGAGGTTGGGCTGCACCAGACCTCGCCGCCACCACCATAGCCGAGGCCGTTGTATTCAGGCAGCATCTGCGAGCGCTGAGGCACATTCAGGCTCTTGCCCCAAACATGCTGATCGGGCGCGACCTGCGGTGTATGCGCTGGATCTGAATCGTAGGAGGCGAAGGCCGTGACGCGTCGAATATCAGGTGTCACCGTGGGTGAGGTTGTAAACAGGGTCAGGCTGAGTTGATAGGCGGTCGCGGGCGTGTCTCCCGTAAAGAAGGTATCGGTCGCGATGCTACCACCATCATCATACTGTCCATCGATGCTGTGGCGCTTGATGGTGCTGAAATCACTGGCCCAGATCGGGAGATCATACCAGTGTGTCCAGGTGCCATTCTCTAGCACGCGAATATGGGTCTCAATCCAGGTGCCAGCGGGCGTCTCAGCATTCCAGGAGGCGACAGATGTGGTGAAGGGTTGATTGGTCGTATGCACGGGCGAGAGAATCGTCCCGAAATAGAAGGAGCCAGCATTGTAGTAGTTATAATCGGGGCTATAGGCCCCGGGCGCGTAGGGGTCTTGTCCCGCGCATAGGCCAACCGAGGCCGCGAAGGATGCTGTCCCACCATCAATAGCGTCAGACGAGCAGGTCAGCTTCTTCTCTGAATCAAGCTTGAGGTGTCCAAATGGCGTTACCTGGACACCATTGAGGGACCAGGCCGCAAAGTCGTGATGCGAGTCCTGCTGCCAGAACTCATCATACTGCGCGGGCGTATCGGCTCGCGTGGCTGCCTGGACCGATTGTCCCGCGAGCAGTGAGAGGCAGAGCAGGGCCAGGAGCGTGCTAAGGGAGAAGCGCAAGATACTGCCGCGCTTCCCCTGAGTGTGAAATAGCTTCATAGAGAACCTTTCTTCAAAAATAACAACAATATGTAAAGGGGTAAGTGAAAGATGTATGTCTAGAAGAAAGGGAGGATTGTCATATTAACTTCACTTACCCTAAAGTGTAGGAAGAAAGGTTGATAAAGTCAAGTGCAAGAATTTATGCATGGATAAGAGAGTGGCATGATATGCAAGTGAAGACCGCACACCATGCCACTCTCTCTGCTATTTTCTTACCAGTTGGTTAGACGATTGGCCGTGGGCATCTGCCAGTTCTCTGGCATGACGATATAGGCTGTGCCATGGGAGGAACGGAGCCAGGCGTTCTGTAAGGCCTGCCGGTTATAGGTAATCTGTACTCTATCGTTGGACGCACCCGCGGGATCGTTGGTGATCACGTCGCCATTGGCAGCGAAACCACGCACGACGATGATATGTCCATCGGTGCTGGGAATTGGCGCGTTAGGGAGCTGCCCATTCTGAAAACCTATGCTAATGATGACGGGCACGCCGACTTTAATCCACTGCTCGACCTGGCTTATGGAGTACATGCGTGTGATAAAGGCATGCAGGCCATGCGCCCCTGCGTGGGCTGTATTAAAGGGCCAGTTGCCCGTGCCCTGGTAGGTAAAGTCATAGGTCGCCTGTGCCGTAGCAGGAACGGTAAGCGTCAACTCTGGCCGGTTGAGAATACTGGACCAGTAGGCCATGACCATACTGGTCGAGGTAGGACTACACCAGACCTCGCCGCCGCCACCATAGCCCTGTCCCTGGTACTCTGCGAGCATCTGTGAGCGCTGTGGGACGCCCAGGTTGCGCCCCCACACGCTCTTATCGGGTGAGATCTGAGGTGTATGCTGTGGATCCGTCTCATACGAGGCGATGGCTGCTACGCGGTACAGGATAGGGGTAGTGTTGGGTGTGGTACTAAAAAGCGTGACCGCGAGCTGATACGCGGTGGCAAGCTGTCCTTTCGTCCTGAAAGTGTCGGTATCGACAGTGCCAAAGGGATCATCCTGCCCATCAATACTGTGACGCTGGACTGTGCTCAAATCGCTGGCCCAGATAGGAAGCTTAAACCAGCGTGTCCAGGCCCCGTTAATTTGCACACGGACATGCGTCTGTATCCAGGTACCTGCGGGCGTGGTTGCGTTCCAGGAAGCGACCACGCTATTGATGGATCGTGAGGTCTGATGAATGGGTGAGACCAGCGCGCCATAGTAGAACTGCCCGCCATTGTAGTAGTTCTGCTGATTATACTGTCCCAGGCCAAAGGGATCGCGCCCAACGCAGAGCTGCATATTGCTATCATAGCTCACACTGCCGCCATCGATATAGGCGGAGTAACAATGCTGATTCCCTCCTCCGGGCGTTAGTAGAACTGTTCCATCGTTTGCCAGAGCGGTGCTATTAAAGATCCAGGAGGAAAAGTCATGTGCGCCACTCAGTTGCCATAGTTCATGAAACTGACCTGTACTTGCTTGGTAGTTTGCCTGAGCCGAGGTCTCCATCGTCGCCTCTCCTTCTAAATGTAGAAGACAACAGTAGGCTGATGACAGGGCATTGAAAATCGGTACGTCTGCTTTTCGATCCTGCTAGCAAGAAGGGGGAGGGAAACAATAGAAATGATCGTTCCCTTTCATAAATAAGTGTAAAGTGCAAGGCGCTTGAAAGTCAAGTAAAAGCGCTTGCTATCAAAAAAGTTGTATACATTGGATAAACATATGATAAACATGTTTAGAAGGCTGTATCTGGGAAGAGGCCAAAGAGCATCTCGCGAATAGGAGAGAAGCTGCGGCGGTGGTGGGGGGTCACGCCAAATTGTTTGAGCGCGTCGAGGTGTTCCGGCGTGCCATAGCCTTTGTGTTGTTTAAAGCCATAGTGGGGAAATTCCTCGTGGAGTTGGTGCATCAAGCGATCTCGAGTCACCTTGGCGATGATCGAGGCGGCGGCAATGGAGAGGCAGCGTGAATCGCCCTTGGTGAGCGAGAGTTGTGGAAGCGGGATGTCACGGAGTTTGACGGCATCCAGGAGCAGGGCCTGAGCGGTGGGCGTCAGTTGTGTGAGTGCCACGCGCATAGACTGGAGCGTTGCCTGGAGGATATTGCGCTGATCGATCAGCTCAACCGAGCCAATACCAACGCCAACGGCTAGCGCATGCTCCATAATTACATCATAGAGGCGCTCGCGTGTCGCCTCATTTAGCTGTTTGGAGTCATTGACACCGGCGAAACGAGCCAGGACAGGCGTTGGATCGGACTCAAGAGGCAGAATGACGGCTGCGGCCACCACTGGGCCTGCCAGGCAGCCCCGTCCTGCCTCATCAAGCCCGGCAATAAAGCAATAGCCCTGTTCAAACAGGGCCATTTCTTCTGTGAGTGTTGGCGAAGATTTTTTAGTCTTCTGCATGAGCGGCTGCTGCGCGAGCCTCAGCCTTCGCGGCCTTCTCAGCGGCCTGCTTGCTGGTCATAGGACGGATCTCCTTCAGACGAGCAGCCTTGCCGGTTAGACCACGCAGGAAGTAGAGTTGCTTGCGGCGGACGCGAGCGTGGCGCAGAACCTCAATCTTCTCTACACGGGGAGAATGGAGAAGGAAGGTGCGCTCAACACCGACGCCATTGGTAATACGGCGGACGGTGAAGTTACGGTTGACGCTGCTGCCGCGCAGGCGCATGACGACGCCTTCGAACGGCTGAAGGCGTTCGCGGTTACCTTCAACAACTTTGACTTGCAGACGGACAGTATCGCCAGACTTTATTTCAGGAACATCTTTGCGTAACTGAGCACTTTCGACAGCGGCCAGTAGCGCCCGCCCTGCTGGCTTCGTTACGACTTTATTGTCGGCCATCCTAATACCTCCTGGTGCGCTCAGTGCTCATCGATTGTGAACAGCAAGATGGCAGAGCAATGGGCGCAAAAATTACTTCTCAGAGACTTTAGTTGTGTTGAGCTGCTTCATCAAGCGCGATTTGCGGCGAGAAGCATTGTTTTTGTGAATGACGCCTTTCTTGGCGGCGCGGTCTAGCTCGCTGATAGCGGCGCGAACGGCAGCCTCGCTGGCATCAAAGGCGACGCTATCGGTGGCGATGGCTGTGCGTGCCTTTGTGATGGTGGATCTCACCTTGGATTTGACGCTGCGGTTGTGTGCGCGGCGCTTCTGTTCCTGGCGCATGCGCTTTTCCGCAGATGCATTATTTGGCATGTTAAGTAAACTTCCTCCCCGAAAGATTGCCTCTTCGAACTTACTTCATATGCGGAAAACAACCCCCATTTGGGGGCGCAGCGCCACTCTCGTGGCTAGCGCTCACGCGCTCAGTTTTCCTCATAGGCACTTAGAAGAGTACCCCAAGGGTACGAAAAAGAGACTTGCACAAAAAAGATCCGACACTTGTGTCGGATTGGGTAAGTGCGCGTAGATTATAGCAGAAGTGCCGAAGGTCTGTCAAACAAGCTCTCCCCGCCCTGAAAATTTTCTTAAAAGGTCAGCCGCAGCGATTCTAATGTGTAGAGGCAGAGCTTGCTCGGCCTTTTCCAGCCAATGGAAGTCAACGTGTAGGGTCCCTGCTGGCATGGACTGCGAGCGCAGCAACCTTCCCGCGTGGGAATATCAGTCTGCTGGCCAGCCACCGATGACGCGGGGGCCTCCAGTCCATGCCAGCTTGAAAATGCGTGTCAGGCGGTTAGGCGAGCGCCTGTTCGAGATCACGCAGGATATCCGAGATATCCTCAATGCCTACCGAGAGGCGCAGGAGGGTATCGTTCAGGCCGCGAGCCTCGCGGATCTCCCTGGGGATTGAGCCATGCGTCATGCTAGCGGGATGGCAGACCAGTGACTCGATGCCCCGAGGCTCTCAGCGAAGGTGAAGACGCGCAAGCGGCGCACAACGGTATCGACATCGCTCAGGGTTCCCTTGAACTGGAAGGAGACCATGCCGCCAAAGCCACTCATCTGCCGCCGGGCCAACTCGTGATCTGGATGCGAGGCGAGGCCGGGATAGTATACCTTCTCAACGCGCTTATGCTCAGACAGGAAGTTGGCGACGACGCGCGCGTTCTCTTCGTGCTGGCGCATACGTACCGCGAGTGTCTTGATGCCGCGCAGGGTCAGCCAGACATCGAAGGGGCCAGGAACCGCTCCAGCGGCGTTCTGGTGGAACTTAATGGCCTCGTAGACGCTCTGGTCATTCATGATCAAGGCCCCACCGATGACGTCGCTATGGCCATTGATATACTTGGTTGTGCTGTGCAGGACGATATCGGCTCCCAGGTCGAGTGGACGCTGGAAGTAGGGGCTGGAGAAGGTATTGTCGACGACGAGCAACACATTATGGC
Source organism: Ktedonobacter sp. SOSP1-85 (assembly GCF_016587415.1). Taxonomy (GTDB): domain Bacteria; phylum Chloroflexota; class Ktedonobacteria; order Ktedonobacterales; family Ktedonobacteraceae; genus Ktedonobacter. The sequence continues at coordinate 4,144,485 of NZ_BNJI01000001.1, forward strand.
GGTGCGCGACCTCGGCGACCGCGCGGATGTCAACCAGGCTGAGCAGCGGATTGGTAGGTGTCTCTAGCCAGATGATTTTGGTGTTGGGACGAATTGCCTGCTCATACGCCTCGACACGGTTGGCCGTGACATACGAGGTCTCAACGTTATAGCGGCTCATGATGCGATCAAAGATACGGTAGGTGCCGCCATAGAGATCGTCGCACGAGACAATATGATCGCCCGCGCTCAGCAAGCTCAAGACAGCGCTTTCGGCGGCGAGTCCAGAGGCGAAGGCCAGGCCATAGCGCCCATTTTCGAGCGCGGCAAGGCAGGCCTCAAGCGCGGTGCGCGTTGGATTCCCGGTACGGGCGTATTCATAACCTTTATGTTCACCCATGCCACTCTGGGCATAGGTTGAAGTCTGATAAATTGGCGTCATGATCGCGCCGGTAGTTGGATCTGGCTCCTGTCCGGCGTGAATGGCCTTGGTAGCGAACTCCATCGTCAAGTCCCTTTCGACTTCTTTCTTCATGAATTAAGATATAGGTAATATGGACAAGACTATAGCACTATCCTCTTGTGAAGACAATGAGTACTATCCACGTAAATGGGTACAGCGTTAAAAGCAGGAGAAAATAGGAGTAAAGCGTACACTATCGCCCCTCTTTTTTCTTCTCTAGATCTTATTCCGAAACCCAACGCCACTGGCGTGTCTAGCGCTTCGCGCTCAGGGTGTTCGGAGAAGTAGTATCTCTATTATTGAGAAGGCGCATAACTCACAAATTATTCCCGCTCAGCTAAAAGTACGGAGTTTAGGATAGGAAAAGTGTCCAGGGAGCATCGTAGAACGTATTAAGAAGAGAGTGTGGTGAACTAGCGAGGAAACGCGAGGCAAGGTCATGGAACATGCGGAGTTTCGAGATCAGCAGGGTGCGGGTGAATTGACGATCAAAGGTCCGGAGCGCGCGCGCGTTGGAGTAGTGCTGGTCCATGGGCTGAACGGGAATCGCAGCGATATGGAAGAGCTTGAGCAACTCTTTCTAGCTCAGGGGATGCGCGTCGAGAATATTCTCTTGCCGGGTCATGGCACACAGGTACAGGATATGTTGACGATTGGCTGGCATGACTGGGCCTCAGCCTTGCAACAGGCGGTACGAGCCTTTAAACTCCACTGCGACCAGGTCTTCCTGGTTGGCCACTCGCTGGGTGGCGCACTATGCCTGCATATCGCCGCTCATGAAGAGGTTTCTGGCGTGATCGCCATGTGCGCCCCGCTCTATATGCGCCCCTGGATGTTGCCCGCGATTCGCATGGTCAGGCAGTTGACTCCTTTCTTACCCACGTTGAGAGAGGATCTTCGCGATGCACAAGCTCGTAAGCGCTATACTCGTAATGTCTATCGCTGGACCCCGATGGCCTCGGTTGAGAGCATGCTGCTCTACCTGCCCCGGTTGCGCGAAGAACTGTCGTGTATCACTATGCCAGCCCTGATTATCGCGGCCCAACGTGACCATGTAGTGCCGGTCCGCGATGGACACGAAATTTATCGCCTTCTGGGTTCACCTGAGAAGCAACTCGTGGTCCTCAAACGCTCATACCATCTTGTGATGAAAGACCATGACCGGCAAGAGGTAGAGGCGCGCTCGCTGGCTTTTATACAAAAGTACACTCACAAAGAAACTAAAACAGAAGATAGACGCGCTTATAGGGCCTGAATAGTCGCTAGCAATCGTCATAGAGGAGAATATCGGTCGTAGCGAGCGTATGTCGACCGTGTGGGGAGCGCCGCGCTTTGCAGAACGCGCTAACAGGTAAGCTGTGCTAGTGACTTTCCAGAATAAGGCGTTTTCATGTATACTGATAGACGCTAAGAGATGAGATGTGGAGCAGAAAAAACATTGACGCAGCATATAGATAGTCCGCCTGAAAAGCCACAAGACCACAAGACGCAGCCGACCCCACCACAAGCGATACGCTCGACACGTATCAGCATCGTAACGCTACTGGCACTGGTGAGCCTGCTCTTGATTATCCTAACCGCCCAGCTTTTTATCGCGCTCAACCAGCACGCGCAAATGGCGGCCCAGGAGTCCTCGGCAACGGCAACGGCCAGGGCCAACCAGTTGTTAACACCCAGTCCTACGCCTCAAAGCGACGACAACGGCCTCTTCCAGTTCTCGGGCAAGAATCCGACGGATACCTTGCAAGTGCCTGGAGGTCAGTATGTTGTCTATGAGGCCCAGGATGGCCTATACGCCGTACAACTGGGTGGAGGCACGCCGCAGAAGCTTGATACTCCGGGGTATACCTATAGCCGCTCGATTCCGCCACGGGTGAATTCCCTTGGGCAGGTCATTTATGTTGGGAATGGTATCTGGCTCAGCGATATCTTTGGCGGAACCTCCAGACAAATCGCGGCTGTGGACAGCAATCAGGTTGTCACATCGCTGGCGCTCAGCAGCGATGGCCTCTCAATCGCCTGGAGTACGGCTCCTAAAAGCGGTAATGGGAATGTGAGCCTCTACACGGGAGCGTTAGACCATACCAAACTGGTCTATCAACAGGCAAATACGAATTGCCCTTGTTTTCGTGTGTTCTCATTTCTGCCAAATAGAAAGAACCAGGCACCCCAGCAACTGCTCTTGACTGATGATCGCGGTGATCGTCGCTCTACGCAGTATGGCCTCTGGCTGCTAGATCTACCCAGTACGCAGGATGATTCGCTGGCGCAAGACCAAGATCCAAAGAGTTTGCTGACCGACGACGTCTCACAGATGCCCCTCTTGTTGACGCCTGCAAGCAATGCCTTGCTCTACTCAACCTATAGTGGCGTGGTGACTGCACCGACAGATAATAGCGTGCCAGACGATATTGCTGGTCAGAACAATGCCAATAGCCTGGCGATTGCTAACCTGGACGCATCGAAAGCCACGCTGGGAAATGCTCAGATATTCTTGCCTGAACAACATGGTTTAAACAATAATGCCGACTATCACTGGGTCCTCTCGCCACAGGTTTCGCCGGATGGGCTTACGCTGGCCTACGTTATCTTTTCTAGCGATGAGCAGGCTCCCTTTGCGCGCCATAGCGCCTTGTATATGACGCAGATTAATGGCAATGGGAAGCAGGTTCAGGTCGCCAAGCCAGGCGTTCTGGCGATTACGTCCGCACGCTTTGTTGAGTTAGGGCCCTGGGTGAACGACCATATCCTGACAAGCTATGCTGATAATGCCATCTACGCGATGGATGTTACGACCGGTGCTATGAAAACCGTGATCAAGGGGAGCGGCTATATGCGCATTCTCTCGATTGTGCAACGCGGCCCCGAGTAGCAGCAAAAGAAGTGTAAGTAACATGCGTATATCAGCGATTGGGCGTCATACACGAAGCGCGCCGGGGCAGCTTGTGCTGCGTATTCTCTTCGCCATGTTTTGCCTGCTCTATGTTCTGGCGGTAATTGGGGTGGCATTCGATGTGAAACCACCCTTCCCTATGGATTGGGCGGCGAGCTTTCTCCTCTATCTTGAAGGCGTGCTCCTTCTACTAGCGACTGCCTTCCTCTATGGCAGGCGGAGGGCTATCCAGGCTGGACTGCCTGTGATTATTCTCTCCTACCTGGCCGAGACTCTGGGTGTTACTACCGGTTTCCCCTTTGGCCGCTACGTGTATACAGCCGTCTTGTTGCCCGCTCTGCCTGGAGGCGTCCCTCTGCCCGTCATGTTTGCCTGGTTGCTGGTGATCTTTGGTGTCTATGGATGGGTACGCCCACTGCGCCCTGGCTTTCGCCTCAGCCTCTTCGACATTCTGGCGGCGGGCATGGCTGCTGTGCTGCTGGATGGCGCGATAGAGCCTGTAGCTGCTCATATCGTTGATTACTGGCGCTGGGCGCCCGTTGGCAGCATTTATTATGGTATTCCCCTGGTGAACTTTATGAGCTGGTTTGTGCTTGCCTGCCTGCTGGTCTGGCTCACGGATCGCCAGTTTGCGCCCGTCCAGGTCTTGCGGGTTGGGCCTCCTCGCCTGGCTCTGCGCCTTCCGCGCCTCCTCTTTGCTCTAAGTCTCCTGATGTTTGGCCTGATCGATCTGACACATGGCTACTATGGCGGCTGTGTCTGCGCCCTGTTGTCGGGACTCATTCTCCTGGCCTACGCGCGACGGCGCTAACGGCCCGATTACCCATTTAGGCGCTTGGTAGGCGTCCTGGTAGATGGACTACCATAATTATGAGGAGCGAGCAGGCGCCAAACAATCGCCAGGGCGAGAAAATGCCTGCCAGAATAGATAGATATGTCTGAACAGGGAAGAGAAATTATTGTCATCGGCGCAGGCATTGGTGGCCTCTCTGCCGCCATCCACCTGGCCACAAAGGGGCATCGTGTCAGTGTGTTGGAGCGCCAGGCCCAGGTCGGCGGCAAACTCAACCTGATTGAGAAGGAGGGCTTTGCCTTTGATACTGGCCCCTCGCTCATAACCATGCCTCACGTCCTGCGCGAACTCTTCGCGGTTGCCGGCAGGCGTTTAGAAGACTATCTGGAACTGATCCCTCTGGAGGTTACCTGTCGCTATTTCTATCGCGATGGCGTTGTCTTCAATGCCTGGCGCGATCGCGAGTGCCTGGCCCAGGAGTTTGCCCGGTTCAATCCCGAGGATGGAGAGGCCTTTCGCCGCTTCTTTGAGCATGCGCGCTCGATCTACGAGGCCGCGGCTGACCCCTTTCTCTACCATAGCCTGGGGAGTCCACTGAATATCGTGCGAATCTTCTGGCACTATGTCTTAAAGGGTCATGAATCGGGCGCGGGCGCTGATGAGTCGCTGAGCAGGCGCTGGCGGGCCGTCATGGCGGCTCTCTCGTCGCGTACGCTGGACCAGGAGGTGCGGCGCTTCTTCCAGGATGAGCATGCGCGCCAGCTCTTTGCGCGCTATGCGACCTATAATGGTTCCTCGCCCTACCAGATGGCCGCGGTCTACAGCCTGATTCCCTATGTCGAGGTGGCAGATGGAGGTTGGTATCCGCGTGGGGGAATGTATAGTATCGCGCGGGCGCTGGAGAAACTAGCCCGCGAACTGGGTGTCACACTTGAGACCAATTGCGAGGTAAAACGTATCCAGGTCTCAGTGCGCCGCAAACTCACGAGTTTACGTCCAGAGGTGCGAGGCATCGTACTGGCTGATGGCCGGGTGCTTCACTGCGATGCCGTCGTCGCCAATAGCGATGTCGTGACCACACACTCTCAACTGCTTTCGCCCGCTGTGCAGAAGCAGGCAACCCTGCGTAAGCTTGCAAAGCTTGAGCCATCCTGCTCCGGTTTCGTCTTGCTACTGGGAACAGACAAGACCTATCCTGATCTGGAGCACCACAACATTTTCTTCTCCGATGACTACCAGGCTGAGTTCGCTGACCTCTTCGAGAAGCGCGTGCCTATCCAGAATCCCACCATCTATATCTGTGCCACCACGCGCACTGATCCAACGCAGGCCCCTCCAGGAGGCGAAAACCTGTTTATTCTCGTGAACGCGCCCTATCTGACTAAGGCCATAGATTGGCAGCGCGAGGCGCCAGCCTATCGTGAGCGTATTCTGGACCTGCTTGCCAGCTACAAACAGGTTGACCTGAGCGACCTGCGCGAACACATTGTCTGTGAAGAGATGCTCACGCCCGAGTACTTCTGGCAGAAATATGGCTCAAATGCTGGCTCAATCTACGGTCTTTCCTCCAACGGCCGTATGGCCCCCTTTACGCGCCCCGGCAACTGCTCTCCTGAGGTTGAGCGCCTTTACTTTGTGGGCGGGAGCACCCATCCCGGCGGCGGCATACCCCTGGTCATGCTCTCCGGTCGCATCGTCGCTGAATTAGTAGATGAACGTGTGAATGGGTAGTATTTTTAGGAAGGGAGAAGAATGTGGAAGCCGAGCAGGGGGGTAAAGGGCATGGATAGATCATCCCGGCCACGCTCAACGGCGACAACTCTGGAACGTGGGCAGGACTTTTGTGACTCAGCCGGGTCACAGCGAGATTGCAAGCTCGACTTCCTACTATTAAGTTTAACGTGAGCGGCAACAAGCAAAGGGCGAAAAAAGAGGGGAAGCATCTTGAGAGATGCTTCCCCTTGTCTCTTGTTGGGCGGTAGCTGCTAGAAGAGGTTGCGGCGCTGACGCGGGGCCAGCAGGACCGCGATGATCAGGCCCCCAACGATGCTGGCAATCAGTCCATAGACCAGGGTTAGTTGTCCCTGGGCAAAGGCGATGTTCAGCACGATGTTGAGGACTGCGAATATCAGCCATTGCTGGAACGCGCCCTGACCAAAGCCACCAAGGGATTTGCGGTTGATAAAGTAGAAGCCACCCAGGGCCCCAAAGATGCCAAAGACGGCATAGGTCATGCCTGGGACAAGGCTGCCTATAAAGTACTGATCGACAAGGATACCGATAAGGCCGGATGCCAGGTAGATGACGATATAGCGCCACTTGCCGAAGAGCACCTCGACGGCTCGCCCGACAAAGAAGAGCGAGATGAGGTTGATGGCGAGCTGTATGAGACTGCCCGTGAGGAAGATGGCGGCCACGTACGTGAGAGGATTTGCCCCACTAAAGGTAACAACACCTGTAGAAACGAGGAGAAGGGCGATGATACTGAGCGCAACAATGATATTTGTTACCAGGCCGGGCATCTGGTTTATCAAGAAGCGTGTGCGAATCATGCGCCGTTGCATACCATTCGGGCGTGACCAGGTGGGGATGGACTCTCTGTTGGCTCCAATCGCCGCATTTGTAGGAAGTACAGTTGGCTGGGCAGACTGCTTGGCTGGCTCGGGTGGCGTGAGTGGCTCAACATTGGGGAAGCAGTGCTCGAAGCGTCCACCATAGGAGAGGCGTGCCGCGCGTGCGCGTGCCAGGTTGGCGTCATAGGTCTGTCCCATGGCGCGTAGCAGGTGTGAGCGTAGCGCATGCGCATAGGCGATGCCCGGGTCCTCGCTGATGACGGCATCCACACTCTGAAGTGCGCGCTCGAAGCGTCGATCAAGGAGGTCGAGCAGGGCCTGTGCCAGGCGGGATTCCTGTCCACCGGCGGGCTGTAGCTCCTGCACGCGGCGGCAGGCCATCTGTACCACGCCATAACTCCCCAGCCCCAGGTTGGCTTCCGCCAGGCCCAGGTGAATCATTGGGTTATCAGACTCGAGCTGAGCGCCGTGTGCATAGGCGATGGCGGCCTCACGTGGGTGACCTTGAGCCAGGGCTTGCTTACCCTGTTCCAGGTATGTCTGTATATCCATTTGTGCTTCCACAAGAATCCTCCAAAAAGAACCAGCAAGGGTAGGCGAGAAGGTGTTTCCTCCTTATACGAAAACCAATCCCCATTTGGGAACAAGCGAAAGCGGCGCCGCGTCCCCGAATGGGGGCGGCTAGCGCTAGCGCGCTCAGGTTTTCGAAAGGCACTTCTCGTTACACTTTTGTCCCTACTAGATATAGGGAAATGACTGTAAGTATCAGTGTACCTAAGATTGTCAACAGGGCCAAGGGCCAGCGCTTTGTCAGGCTGTGGCGGTCGACGACGGTATAGGGTGATGAACTGCGATAAAGCGGGCTAAACCACAATCCCAGAAGGCAGCCACTTATTAAGCCGCCAAAGTGAGCATAGTTATCGACATTTGCGATCATAAAGCCCACGCCGAGATTGATCCCAATGATAACGATGAGATAAAGAATCGAGAAGAGACCACCAAAGGGAAAGGCGCGTCGATGGGTAATCACAAAGATACTAAAGACGCCCACCAGGCCAAAGATAGCTCCCGAGGCCCCCAGGCTAACCTCCTCTGGCGCGAAATAGAAGCTCGCGAGAACACTAATGATACCAGTGATGATGTAGAGAAACAGGTAGCGCGTATGACCAAGCAAACGCTCCAGGAAGATACCTAACATCAGCAGGTTCAACATGTTAAGCCCCAGGTGCAGGAGGTTCGCATGGAGAAACATGGGTGTCAAGAAGCGCCAGTACTCATGTTGCTGCACGATGGCTGGATTATATTTGGCCCCATAATCGATCAGAACCTGCGTGAGCGAGGCATCATCTGCAGGTTGAATCGAGATCGCGTTGGCCCAGACATATGTAAGGATTGTCTGCCAGCTATGAGCACCGGCAGCAAGTGCCGCCTTGTACGCGGTGAGCATCCAGAGGAGGCTCATGCCCAGAACAAGTAGCCAGGTCACCCAGGCCATCTTATCGAGGCCACGGCGAGACTGGTAGCTGGAAAGGGCCACCTGGTAGCTCAGGCGATCACGCGCTGTAGGCGTGATGGCTGGCTGCTGCTGCTGTTGCGGACTGATCTTCAAGCATTCCTCGTGTCTATGGCTGCGTCTCTACTTCTATATATCGTAACGTTTGGGCTTATTATTAGATACGAACGGGCACCTCAATAGTCGCAACCTGGCTGAAGGGAGCAAAGATGGCAGGACCTCTTTACCCAGACATCTTACTTGATAAAGCCGCTGGTGTGGGCAAAGGTGGTTACACCATTCAGCACAAATTGGATGGCCAGGGCCGCTAGCAGGATACCCAGAATGCGGGAGAAGACCATAATGCCGGTACGCCCAACGCGCTGAATGATCCAGGAACTGCTGCGCATGGCAACCCAGGCCAGGGCCAGGGCACTGGCAATCGCCAGAAAGACCGATAGGAGCAACATTGGCTGTGTCGAGGCCTGTCCTACATAGAGAATCGTCGTGGCAATGGTTCCAGGACCAGCGATCAGGGGAATAGCAAGAGGGAAGACGCTGATATCCTCACGGGTCATGGCCTCTTCCTCTTCTTCCTTGGTCTCGCGTGCCCCTGAGGGACGACCAAAGAGCATATCGATAGCGACCATAAAGAGTAGGACGCCACCCGCGATATTAAACGCATAGAGCGAGATTCCCAGGCGGTCCAGCAGAAAGCGACCAACAATAGCGAAGAAGGCAATAATTGCGGCACTGATTAAGGTGGCACGGGCGATAACTACCTTGCGCTGGGCCCGTGAGAGGTGGGAGGTGAGACCAACAAAGACGGGAGCCAGACCAACGGGATCGATAATAGTCAAAAAAGTCACGAAAGCACTAATCGTAAAAGTAATGAGCGTAGGCACAGAAAACCTCTAGACCTTCGTATTGCGAGTTAAGATTGGAAAAAGAGTGCATAAAATAGGGTGGAAGACTACCTTAGTCGAGCTTATTTCTGCGCTTGAATTATATCATATATATAAATTATGTAAACACTACGCTGAGGAGCGTGATCTCTTGCACCTGTGGTGCTCGCTTGTATAGTGGATGTGGTGCATGCTCACGGCCCCAGGGCCGTGAGCATGCACCACATCCACTATACAAAAAACCTTGCACATCAGGTACACTACCTGGCTGCTGCATAGCGACGTGAACGGTGGCTGCGTTTATGCCAGAGTGGGTAGGTGACCAGGTGCCAGAGCACAATCAGCAAGAGCGCACCCAGCAGGGCTTTTAAGAGGGGAATATCGTGGAAGACATAGTCTATGGGCAGGCTAAAGTGAAACACCTCAGTCGCCAGCCATGTCCCGACCAGGCCCGCAACGAAAGCGCCAAAAATGCCATAGGGGAGACGCCAGCCAACGATAAATTCCGCGATCAGCCCAATAAGCAGGGCCACGCCCCAGACAATCAGCGTCCCAATCGTGATATCGATATGATATCCTAGCACATCACCCGTCATAATGACGGAATCCGCAAGGGGCAGCAGCAAAATTCCCATGTTTTATAGAACCTCCTCCAGGTTTTGCAAGAGGGCGCCTCGCGCCTAATGAGTTTGTCAAGAATGATATATATTAGCGCCAGACGCACCGAGAATGTGATGAAATTGAGGAATTAAACCCTCTCGTCTCTAGTACGGATGAGTATGGCGAAAAGATACGCTAAAAGCCGCAGATGAATGGTGTATCCACGAAGTTCGATGTGAACAAAAAAGGGTCGAACGCATACATCCAGCAAATTGTAGGGACCAAGCAAGCTTGGCCCTCTCTCGTGAGCCAGAAGGTAGAGATTAATGGTGGACGCATGAAGAAGATGGCGAAATTGTAGACGCGAATGGCATCCTGTGCGTATATAAGGGTAGGAGAATTTTTTGCCCTGGGGCAATTCTGATAGGTAGTAGAAGATTTTGCCCCGAGTATGATCGATAACTCGCGTTTAAGTACGTTCAGTTCGTGCGTTATAATGAAAAAGAACTACTGAAGATTTTTATGGGAGGCCATTATGCGGGGGCAATGAAGACTGCGCTCATCGTGGGCTTGGTAATACTTGGCGTAATTATCGTGGGCATTGGTGTGGCAGCCTATTTCGGGAGGCTGTTAGAGACGCTCTACATCATCTTGATGGTGCTGGCCGCGTTCCTGGTGTTCGCGACGTTCATGCAGATCTACTCGGTCTTCTCACTCATTGGAACGATCAAAACAATACGTGATGAGGCTAAACCGCTCGTCTCTTCTCTACAGGAGACCGTTAGCATTGTACAGGATACAGCCAAAACTGCCGGACATACGGCCTCGGTCGTTGGAACTGTCTCGAATCTGGCCAGCGATCTGATTGTCGCACCTGGTGTGCGCGCGGCCGCGGGTGCAGTTGCCGCGGGTGAGATGGTCAAAGTGTTCTTTGGTAAAGGGAGCAAGCGAAGTAAATACGAAGAGCGCCTGAACCAGCAGCGGGAGGCTATGCAGGCGAGCGCGGGAGGTGACTAATGTTTCTAGTCCTTGGAGTCAATCCCATCCTGGAGATGGGGGGGCGCATCGCGGCCATCATCATCTGCCTGTTTGCCTTTGTGTTCATTATCGTCTCAGTGGCTTTGAACTTTGCTATGGCCTGGGGACTAAGCCTGCTGCGCGAGAAAGTGAACGTGGTACAGAAGGTGCGCCCGGAAGTGGAGAGTGTCAACCAGGCGACCATACGTGCCAGACAGGGCTTGCCGCCTGACGAGAACGAGAGCGCGCTTGCGCGTACCGTGGCGAAGGTTCCCGCGGGCGTGCAGAAGGTCGACACAAAGACGGTACAGCTTGCCGATAAAGCGGCGAAGGGCCTCATCGAGGCGCGTGCGCGTACCGTGCAGGCACAGACCATCTTGAAGGCCTTCTTCCTTCCCGGTCTGATGCGACGCGAGACGCTTGCTCAGGAGGAGGCCCGTGTCGATGCGGCTGGCCTGGAGTTTAAGAGTCCCGGCTATCGTATGTTGATGGAAGAGCAGGCACCTGAAGTTCCAATCGAGGCAAGCAATGGCGAGGGAGCGCGTCAACGTATGGAGGCACAACAACTGCGTAATGTCACTACTCGTTGAGTACCTGCGGCAGTTTGGTCGCTTTCAGCGCAACGCGCGCCTGTATCTGATTAGCAACGCCTTGAGTGGTATGACGCTCGGCATTATCCAGGTTCTCTATAATCTCTACCTGGTCTCACTCGGCTATAAAACTGATTTTGTAGGACTGGTATTGTTTATGACGACGGTGGGAGCAGGCCTGGCTATCTTCCCCGCCGGCCTCTGTATTGATCGCTTTGGAAGTAAGGCCATCCTGATCTGGGCCAGTGTCGCGGTGGGCGTGGCGGGGACGGGACAGTTTCTGTTGCGCCAACCGCCATTCTTGCTGTGTAGTGGCTTTATTGCGGGTGTGGCGGGCGCCTTTATCCTTGTTGTCAATGCGCCCTTCCTGACACAGAATAGTTCAAGCTCCGAGCGCTCCCTGCTCTTCAGCTTTACGATTGTCGTGACCCTGATTACGACCGTGCTGGGTGAGCTGCTGGGAGGCGTACTCCCGGTCTGGCTGCGCGCCAGTACCTGGCTGATGGGAGCCTGGCCCGCGTGGCTAGAGGCCATCCTGGCGCACCAACCAGAGGCACGCGCCTATCAACTCTCACTCCTCTTCGCTGGCCTCATTGCCATCCCAAGCTTTATTCCCCTTTTCCTGTTGAGCAATGATCGCCCCAATCGTGTGTCTGAGCGGAAAGACGCTATAATGCGTCTGGAACCCCCTGAAAAGGGGCGTAAGCTATCAATGGTCAACCAGGTGAAGCAAACGCTCCAGCGCTGGCGTGAGAGCGATATACGAGGCTTGTTATATAGTCCCCTGGTTGTACTGGTGCTGGTGCAGGCGCTGATTGGTTTTGGAGCAGGCCTTTTTATCCCCTATTTCAATCTCTATTTTGTCCATTTCCTGGGTGCCTCGCCCGCGCTCTTTGGCACCATCGATGGTGGAGCGAACGCACTCAACGCCGTGCTTATCCTGGTCGCGCCTCTCCTGGTGCTGCGGATCGGCCGTGTCAATACTGTGGTTATCACGCGTCTCGCCAGTCTCCCCGTTTTACTCGTGATCAGCCTTGTGATCTTTCTCCCCTTGATTGCCCCGCTCTACTTGTTGCGCCAGGGTTTGATGGATATGGGCAATGGTGTCTTCCAGGCCTTCTCAATGGAGGTCATTCCCCATAAGCGACGCGGAGTCGCCAACAGTATCTACCAGGCCGCCTTCTATATCGCCAATGCCCTGGCGACGCCTATTGGGGGCTTCTTGATCGCACGCAGTGGCTATCGCCCGGTATTTCTTATAGCAATAGTACTCTATACTGTCTCTGTCCTCATGCTCTGGGGGCGCTTCGGGCGCGGGGTTGGTGAGCGCCTGCTAGTCGATGTGCGCGAGCAGGATCGGCGGGAAGAAGTACTGGTCAAGTAAACAAAAAGGGCACCGGTCAGGTGCCCTTTTTGTTTATCTTATTATCTTTTGGCGAAGACGCGAATGAAGATGATAGACAATTCGTAGAGGCAGGACATTGTTATACCCAGGATGATGGGACTATACACGTCCGCTCCTGGCGTGATGAAGCAGGAGGCGATCCACATGCCCACGTGGGCAGTTGAGCGCCGCTTCTTCAGCATATCCGAGTCTACGATGCCTACCAGGGCCATAAAGGTTAGCACGAGAGGAATCTCGAAGACGATACCAAAGGCCAGCATAAAGTACGTGATAAAGGTAAAGTAGCTATCTGCTGTGACCAGTTCAGTAAACATGTCCGATGAGAACTGGACCAGGAACTCCAGGGGGTAGCGAATAGTCGCATATCCTAGCGAAATTCCCGCGACAAAGAGTACGATGCCAATCAGAATAAAGGGTACGGCATGCTTCTTCTCATGCCGATAGAGTCCGGGCGCTATAAAAGCCCAGGTCTGATAGAGAAGAACGGGTATTGACAACAGGATACCAACCGCGAGCGAGATGAGCAGCGTGATGGTAAAGCCCTCGGCAACTCCCATCACAACGATCTTGCCCCCAAGGGCATCGGCACCCTTTGGCAGTGGCGCAGACAGAAAGCCCATGATTTGTCCGCGGAAGATGAAGGCAACAATAGAAAAGATCACAACGGAGATCAGGCTCTTGAAGATGCGCTTGCGTAGCTCCTCCAGGTGCTCGATCAAGGTCATAGCCGATTCCGCCAGTTCATCCTCAACATCTTCCGCGTCTTCGCTCACGTATGTGGATAGTTTACGTTCCTGCTGGTCTAGATTGCTAGTTGCCATGTACACTCCCAGGCAGGTTTTTTAGAAGACGACATTCGTGCTTGGAAACCGCTAAACCTCGGCATCGACCGAGTGGCTCGCGGCCTCCTGGGCGTTCAAAGCAGCTTTACGTGCAGCAATCTCACGCTCAAGCGCCTCGATGTCCATGGCATCAACGCCCTTCGACTCGACGGGTTTGACCTCTTCCTTCTCTTCTTTGGGAGCGCCAATTTCGCTCATGCCCTTCTTGAACTCCTGAATGCTCTTACCGATAGCGGAACCCATCTCGGGGAGGCGCTTGGGGCCGAAGACCAGGAGGGCGACGACGACGACGATAACTAGTGTAAGTGGATGTACTCCAAATGGCATGATGGTAGATCCTTTCTGGACTAAGATGGTAACGCGAAAAATACAACTGAATGCAACTGATTGTATGCTCAGGCTCAAATCTCATACAAGATTCGAGCGTACAGTAACAAGCGTAAGGTCGTGTCTGCAATGACGTGATAGGAGCGAGACCAGCCTGTGGAGGCTAGTAGGCCGCTCGTGGTCGCGTCGTCGTATCGTGACCGAAGAACCTCGTGTCAAGCTGCTGAACACCTTCCAGTGCCAGGCCTACGAGGCCCGCGCTGGCGGTGCTAAAGGTTACAGCGCGCAGGATCTGGCGACGCGTCATAAGGCGCGCCTGGCGTGTTGGTAAGAGCGCCGGTTCTTGTACCTTCTCCTGGTGCAGTGCATGTACCAGGCGTTGCTCAAGTCCCGAGGGCCTGGGCGCTGTTGGACCATAGTGGCGTAGCAGCAGTGTTTCTGCGGTATCGTTATGCATAGCTACTCCGATGTGTCGCAGGTTGGGCGTTGAGCGAGAGATGATAGGGCTTATGTGCTTGCGTAGATGGTCCTATGTTCTCTCTGTCAGTGGAGGCGGCGCTGGTCGTGATTGGCTCTGAAGTCCCAGGCGTCTCCACAAGTTTCTCATCGCTTTCATAGGCGTAGAGCTGTTGAAACTGCTTGCGGGCGCGGGCGAGGCGCTGGCGTACGGCTGGCTCTTTTAGTTCAAGCAGATCGGCGATCTGGGCGGTGGTCAGGCCGCCAACGATAGAGAGCAGCAGGCAGACCCGTAGAGGCTCTGCCAGGCGCGCCAGGACGCGCTGTACGGCGTCGCGCTCGGCGATGATGTCAGCCGGATCATCAGATGCATGCGTTCCCAGTCCTGAAGGCTGAAGAGGCGCGGCCTGCTCGCTGACCGTTTCGCTACTCGCCGTCTCTGCCTGGCGCCCTTCGAGCATACGCGAAAAGGGGACAAAGCTTAATATCTTGCGGCGGCGATAGTGCATGCGAACCGTATTCAGCGCAATACGCAGGAGCCAGGCCTTAGGTTGGAAGTGGTCTCCACTCGCGCGACGAGCGGTATCTATCCCACGCAGAGCCTGGTGAAAGGTGTCCTGGGTCAGGTCCTGGCTCTCTTCCCAATCATTGGTCATGCCATAGATGGTATGAAAGACCAGGGCGCTGTACTCATGAATAAGCGCTTCTATAGCCTTGGCAGTAGGCGTCGTATCCACACAGATAACTCTCTCAACAAATGGACGATAGCAAAGAAACGTTTCTTACCGGGAGCCGTGTATCTGAACGATTGCCAGATTTACACGTCTCTCTATTACTCAGATGCACGAGGACATGAAAGTGTGACAACGAATTTCTTTTTGTTATTATTCAGTACTTCTCGCCACTACGTGGCTCGCCAGGGTTATGGGATGTGGAAAAAATGCCGAAGGCATTTTTTCCACATCCCATAACCCTTAGCAGCGTCGCAGACGCTGTGAACATCTCTTGAAGAGAGGGCATTGAGTAGTAACTTCTCTTTTTTGAGATACATGGAAATAGTCTTACAAAGAAATAGTAGCAAATATATGGGATCTCGCAAAGGGGAGTGTGTGGAAAGGTATACAGGTTGTCTGAAGGTGGGTTTGAGGAAAGTTACAGGGTGGCCTAGGCCACCCTGTCATGAGTCCGTAGGAAGAAAAAAATTACCGCAGGTGCTCTTCGATATAATCCTCGGCCTCTTGCACGGTCGTGATTTTCTCGGCGTCCTCATCGGAGATCTGAACTTTGAACTCTTCCTCAAGGGACATGATGAGTTCGACGAGGTCCAGCGAATCGGCGTTGAGATCTTCAACGAAAGACGCGCTAGAAACGACCTCGCTCTCGTCGACACCAAGCTGGTCGACGATAATTTTTTTCAGCCTATCATGAATAGTTGGCATTATTTCACCTCGCTTTCCGCTTTTGGGGTGGGCTGTTGTTGAGCCCGATTAAATATAGTACCTAGGACGCCATTAATGAAGCGGCTCGAGGTGTCACTGCCGAAGAGCTTGGCAAGTTCCACAGCCTCATTGATAGCAGCCTTGGCTGGTACAGTATTATTAAACAGAATCTCGTAGATTGCAAGTCTCAGGATATTTTTATCGACACGAGCCATCTGTTGCAGTGGCCATTCGCGAGCGGCACTCTGGATATGCGCGTCGATATCAGCCAGGTGCTTGCAGACACCCTCGGCCAGCTCTTGCGCGTATTCTACCACTTTGGCATGGAGATTACGCTCTTCAGCGTGCCGCTGCAAGATCTCAAGGGGATCATGATGGACCATGTCGTATTCATAGAGTGTTTGCAGTGCGACCATGCGCGCTTGCCTGCGTATCCCTGGCATAGTATCCTCAAAAAATGTCAAACTAATGACGTGTTATGCAATGTCATAAATGTAGATGTTGACTTCTTGCACCTGCATCCCGACCATATCTTCGAGCGCAGAGGCAACCTCATCCTGTACGGCAGAGCCGATTGAGACGATATCGACATCTGCATCAACGATCAAGTATAAATCGGCTGAGACGGTGTTCTCCTTCACTGTTAACCCGACCCCCTGAGGAGGAATGTCGTGTTTGAGGAGGCGAGACCACTGGTTACGCATCGCCACTGTGGGTGATGTATTGGCCATACCGATTACACCTGGAATCTGCAACGCGCTATGCGTTACGATAGTCGAAAGTACCTGTTTGGCCACGCGAACGGAGCCAATGCTTTGATAGGCGCTTGCCATCTTAACCTCTCTTCTCTGTGAGTGCCACACCAGATGAAATGGGTAAGTAAGATCGCAACCTTCCAGTGTTAAGGAGCGAGCGACTTATTTGACAAATGACTACGGTATATCTGTCGCTATCGTAGTTGAGCATTCAGGCGCTATTGCAAATTATCTAAATCCAAAGATAGGCCCTTTTGCGAACTATGTCAAGTATATATCCCAAATGGTGTGCCCGTCCATAGTAGGAGGACTTCAATACTGGTTTTGGACAGGTCTCCGACTCTTCAGACGGAGAGCCTGTCTATATGCTCACACAAGCAAGCTGCTACGCCAAAACATCCTGTTCGCGTAGCTGGGCTGCGGCCTTTGCGACCTCGCTGGCGTTGCCAACGTTCATAATCGTGACGCCCTTCGCGATGCGCTTGACCATGCCCGCAAGGGCCTGGCCCGGACCAATCTCGATAAAGATGTTGACGCCAGCCTCCACCAGGTACTGGATGGTCTTGACCCACTGTACGGAGGATGCCACCTGTTGGGCAAGCTCCTGGCGCAAACGCGAGGGGTCGGTGAGCGGCGTGCCATCGATATTGGCGATGATGGGACGCGCGGCCTCACGAAGCTCAAGCTCTGCCAGCGTTTTCGCCAGGCCTTGCGCGGCTGGCTCCATCACGGGTGAGTGGAAGGCACCGCTGACCGCGAGAGGTATCACGCGTTTGGCGCCACGCGCCTTCGCCAGTTCTCCCGCCAGCTCAAGCGCCCGCTTCTCACCAGAGATTACGATCTGGCCGGGAGCGTTATAATTGGCGATAATGACGCGTCCCTGACCGGGATGGGTCGTAGCCCCCGCTAGCTCCGCGAGTGCCTGCTCAGTTGCTTCCTGGCAGACCTGGCGCAGTGGCTCTTCGTCCATGGCGATGACGGCGGACATGCCCCCGGGGCAGACCGTGCCTTCATGCTCCATCAGGCGGCCCCGTTCGCGCACGGCCAGGATGGTCTCTTTGAGATCGAGTGCGCCCGCGACAGGCAGCGCGCTCCATTCGCCCACACTATGGCCCGCGACAAAGGCGGGTGTGAGGGGCGTAGACCAGAAAGAAGGCTCGCCAGGGGAGAGGGCTTCTTGGAGTGCGGCAAGATACGCGAGGCTGACGGTCACAATAGCGGGCTGAGCGTTAATGGTATCACGCAGGGTGGTTTCTGGGCCGTTGAAGCAGAGATCGCTTAGTGAGAACCCGAGGGCGTCATCGGCGGCGGCAAAGACTCTCTGGGCCGCGGGAGAGGACGCGAAGATATCGGCTCCCATGCCAACAGCCTGACTTCCCTGCCCTGGAAAAAGAAAGGCGACTCTGGTCGTCATGCTATTTTGATCCTTATTCCGAAAACCAACGTCGCTTACGCGACTAGTGCTTCACACTCAGGTTTTCGGAGAAGTAGTACTCTCAAAAAAAGAAGCGGCGTATGTAAGAGACTTCACGAAGAAGCGTTACATTGCCGCTTGCTTGTCATTACTTGCTGGCCTTAGGAAGAAACACCTGGCGGCCACGGTAGGTGCCACAATTGGGGCAGGCATGGTGCGAAAGACGTGGTGTTTTGCACTGAGGGCAGGCCACCAGTTGTGGTAATTTCAGGTGATGATGTGCCCGGCGCTCACCCTGACGAGCGCGTGAGGTACGCTGCTTTGGAAGTGCTCCCATGGTAATTGTTCTCCTCTTCCACCCGTTGAAAATCTGGGTGACATGTGCTTATGAATTGTCCTGCTGCAAAAGTGTCTTGAGGACGCTGAAACGCGCGTCTGGCTCTGGTTGGCATTCACAAGGACCCTCATTGAGATCCTTCCCGCATTGCGCACACAGCCCGGCGCAATCTTCGCGGCAGAGGGTCACAATGGGTATCGCGAGCAGGACCTGCTGGCGAATTGCCTCGGTAAGGTCAACCAGGTGGTGATCGTCGATAGGGAAGGCATCTTCCGCGTCTACAGGTTCGACAGGAATACCAGTTACCACATCGACGGTTGGATAAAACCGCTCTTCAAAGTCTACATGCTGCGGCTGCTCGAAATGCTTGAGGCAGCGTGTGCACTCTAGTTCAACGGTAAGGTCTACCCAGCCGTCCACCAGAATTCCCTGGTTGATGTGGCGTATACGAGCGTGACCTGCGATAGGACCGATGACCTTGAGATCTTCGTCAAGCTGAATATCATCTTCGCTAAAGTCGGACTCAAGGCTGGTACCGACGAGCGATTTCAAAAGTTGCGCCACATTAAAGATCATTCCTTGTTCCCTTTCCACTAGAAAGTTGAACCCTTGTGTGAGACACCATCAGGATATCTCCTCTCAGTAAAAATGCATACTGAAAATAGCGATATGGCGCAAAGTGAAAAGTTCTTGCTCTTTGCTGGCGCTTGCTCATTATAGACAAGCCTTGAAAGGGTGTCAAGACCCGTATGCGGCCACGGGTAAGGGAGGCACCGCGAGGATGCCGCATGGATAGTGCGCTTACCTTACGCGCGCCGTAGAGCGAAAAAGAGGCTGGTGTACGAATAGGACCCGTTTGACGTCTGCCCTCCAGCGCGACAGGTGACATGCTAAGGCTGGTTAATGCCAATGGTATCGGCCGCCAGAGAGGAGCGCCGTGGACGTGGCTGTGGTGGTATATTGGCTGGCAGTGATCCACCGGGGGAGTCTTCCACTAGTTCTCCTGCCTCCTCCTCTTCGAGAAATGCTTCTTCCTCGTTGATGTATGCTGTGGCGTCGTGCTCTTCCAGGCTATTGTCCCCTGCGGTGGCGATTTGCCCATGTTCCTCCAGGCTCTCGATGCCACGCTCAACGCTTAAGACGGTGCGGCTGACCCTGGTCTCCACTTGCACAAGCTGTTCATGCAGGGTGCGTAGCGTCTCGATGACATAGGCGTCGGCGTCGCCCTTCAACTGCTGGGCCTTTTGTTCGGCCTGGTTCAGCATCTCCTGCGAGCGCTGTTCCGCGACCTTCAGCAGCCCCTCGCGGTTGATGACGCGCTCGGTCTCCTCACGCGCGCGATTGAGCAAGGCGTTAGCATCGGCCTGGGCCTGAGCGAGGATACGTTCTTTATCCTGAATAACGCGACGCGCCTGCTTGACCTCTTCAGGGATCGAGGTGCGCATCTGCTCAATAATATTGAAGATGTCGGTCTCTTTTATGACGACCTGGTTAGTCAGAGGCACGCGCTTGCTTGATGCGATGAGATTATCCAGGCGATCAACGAGGTACAGAATGTCCAAGAACTTCCTCCTTCCCTCTCCTGGTGCGTACGCCGAGAAGTCATAAGTACGTGTATGGATGCCAGGGGGTAGTCTCTGAGCGAGCGCTATTGGCCGAACCTATGGCGTAGCGCGCGTACTACCGCGGCGGGAAGCATATCATCGACATTGCCTCCCAGGCGAGCAACTTCCTTGAGCCGGGATGAACTGATAAACAGGTGATCCAGGCTGGTGAGCAGGCAGATGGTCTCGATTTCAGGTGCGAGCTTGCGGTTCATCAGGCTTTGTTCAAACTCAGTGCCAAAGTCGTTGGGAGAGCGTAAGCCTTTAATGAGCGCGCAGCCACCAAGAGAGCGTACATATTCTACTACGAGTATCGAGAAGGTTTCGACGCGCACATTGGTCAGGCCTTCAGCGGCAATGACTTCCTGCCAGAGTGAGAGGCGTTCGTCAACGGTGAAGAGCACATTTTTGTCGGGAAAGGCGTAGATCGCGATGACCAGTTCATCGAAGAGGCGCGCCGCTCGGCGCGCGATATCGAGATGTCCATTGGTAACTGGATCAAAACTTCCCGGATAGACTGCTATGCGTGGACGTTGTGCTTCATTGCTCACGTCTGAGGCCCCCCTTAAATAGTATATGAAAACTCAGAGTATGCGACCCTCTGGAAAGCAGGGTCTTCTGTCCATTAAACCATAGTGGAGGCATTTCAGCAATAGAGTGTATGCTGGTCAATTTTCCAGGCTAAGCTTTGCGCCTGCGGCGCTCTCAAGGATATGAGCAATGGGTGGTGTGGCTCGGGTAAATGCCCGAGCCACACCACCCATTGCTCATATCCTTGAGATAGCAGATTTTTAGATGCGCTTGTAGCGAGCGTAGAGCATCTCGCCAAAGCCGATGGCGCCCAGACCCAGCAGCAGGTGGATGGTGCGAATGATGTCATGGGCGGGGCCAATGAGAATGTTGTCCTGAGTAAGACCTAAGGCGATGACGATCAGGCCATAAATGGCCGCGCCAATCGCGATTCCTGCATTGCCAGGTTTGGTGGTGGCCAGGGTACCGGCGATGATCCAGAGACAGATGACGGCGATAATACCAACGCCCTGGTGTACATCGGTGCGCACGATATAGTTGCCGGCCCAGTAGAAGATGCCCAGAATAAGCGCGACCAGAACGGCGAGGCGCAGGACCATGATAGAGATACGTGCTGCCATGTTACAGAAACTCCTTACAGTGTTGTAGTTGTAATTGTAATTGAAAAAGGTGAATGTAGGCCTGGATGAGCCTAGTCGTGGGACGAGGAGGGAACCTCGACGGCATCGGCCCGAGCTGGCTGTACAGGCTGTGTAACTCGTGCAATTGTGGGGAAGGCTACAAGCGTCGCCAGCACCACAAGTATACCACCCACGATAAAGGGCGTGCCCGCGCTACCTATCTTATAAATAGCACCGGCGATCAAGGGACCAATGATGCGAGCCAGGCCCGCGAAGCCCTGAGACAGTCCGAGCAGTTCACCCTGGGTTTCGCCCGGACTGGCGAAGGAGAGTAGCGTCGAGACGGTGGGACTCACCGCGCCATCGCCGATGCTGAGAATACCCAGCGTGACCATGAGCCAGGAGAGCTGAGTGCTAAAGGCCAGGGCGATAAGCCCAAGTGCCATAAGTACCAGCCCGGCCAGCATAACACTTCGCTCGCGCCAGCGCTTGACGAGCTGGCTGACCAGCCCTCCCTGCATGATGACGATGATGACGCCGATGTAGGTAAAGACATAGGCGTTCTGTGTTGCTCCCCAGTGGAAGTAATGCTGGGTGAAGAGCGGAAAGATATTCTCCATCCCCGTAAAGGCGACGGTGTAGAGCAGGTTGACCAGGATCAGCGAGAGCACCGCCGGGTTATGAGCCAGTTTGCCCCACCCGGAGAAGAAGGCACCAATCCCGCTCTTACTGGTCTTTTTGCTCTGCCCCTGCTCCTGGCCCGCCAGGCGTTTGCGGCTCTCAGGCAGAAGCACAATCACGAGCACGGCATTGAGGAGCGCGACCATGGCGGCAATCCAGAACGGTAGTCCAGGATATGCGCCAGCGAGCAGACCACCCAGGGCGGGACCGATGACAAAGCCCAGCCCAATCGCGGCACCGATCATGCCCATGCCTTGCGCGCGTTTCTCCGGCGGCGTGACATCGGCAACGAAGGCCTGAGCCGAGCCGATATTTGAGGCTCCCAGACCGCCAACGAAGCGCGCCACCAGCAACATAGGCAGCGAACCCGCCAGGGCCGTGAGCACCAGGGAGAGCGCCTCAATGACGAGGGAGACAACAATGATCGGCTTGCGCCCATAGCGATCTGAAAGGGTGCCGAGAATGGGCGTAAAGAGGAACTGGGCCAGGGCATAGAGACTGGTGAGCATGCCAATCATAAAGGCGTCGGCCCCAAAATGCTCTGCCCAGAAGGGCAGGAGGGGAATTACCAGGCCAAACCCTGTAATATCGATCAGGACAGTCAGCGTCATCAGCAGGAGTGCCGTGCGTTGCTGTTTATCCATAACTGTGCTCCTCAAAGTGTGTGTCCTGTTCCGTATTTTTAGCAGACCTCACTGGCTGCGTCTAAGTAGGTAGAAGTACCTGACCTGCCTCAGGCGATGCAGCAGAAGCGATAGTTGCTGCACCCTCGCGTCGTGAGCTACTTTCTACCAGCAAAGGCCGTCAATTATGACGTGAAACCTACGTTAAGTCAAAATTGACCTGATGGGCTAAAAATACGCCCCAGTTGCTTCCAACCATCTCTCTCGCCTATGAGGGGACAGACGTGGAAGCTGCCTGGGGAGATGTGCGTAGATGGGCTATTGTGCGTTCAAGCCAGCTGATTTCAGCGTTAAGCAGTGTCAATTTGTGGTCCTGCACAAATAAGTGCGCGTCATCAGGATGGCTAAGCGTTTGCATTTGCGCGACACTGGCCTGACGAGCCGCGGTCATGTGGGCATATCGCTCTGTGAGCAGCTCAAGCGCTTCACTTGGCGCCAGGTGATGAAGGAAAAAGAGGCAGGCATCGACATCGGCATTGTTCAGACCGGGGGTATAGTTACTCAGCGTCCGGCGTAGAAGCGAATGAAAATAGCGGCGACCAGCCTCAGTAATATAGTAGACATCACGTTCACGCAAAGCGACATCTTCATGCGCGGCACCTGGACCAGGAGCCTCCACCGTTTCGCGACGTATCTCCAGGTACCCATCGTGTGCCAGGCGTTCAAGCTGGTAATAAATGGTTGGCTTTTTGATCAGGTCGGCGAGGAGATCGTGATGGTTCTCGATCACCTCGCGAATCTGCTGCCCATACATTGGTCGCTCCAGCAAGAGTCCGAGCAGCATCAGTTGTTTATACATAGCCAATCCCATTTATCAGATATCGTTAAGTCAGTCCTGACTTATTATAAATAAATCCCGACAATTCTGTCAAGGATGGGGTGTATGTTATGACAGGTTTCGAGTGGGTGCCCGAAACCTGTCATAACATACCTTACTCTATTGTGGGGGGAAGAAGGATAGTATGAGATAATAGAGATTGTATGGCAGAAGAAGAGGGACAGGAGGCCCAGGAGATGCGTGAATGGTTCAAGCAGAAGGGGGGGGCTGGTTGCTTTAGGTACAGTGGTGGCTCTAATCGCTACCGCGGCCATTAATGGAATTATCGGCAACCGGGCGGATGAAATCTTTCAGCTCGTGCTCAATGGCTTGAGGCGATGCTCTCGCTCTCATGGCAGCGTGTGCGCGGCTCTTTAAAACGCAGACTTTTTGGACTCTGGGGCGACTCCAGGTCAGCATAGTTTACTCTTGGCAAAAGCAGTGTCTCCAGTAAATTGTAGGGTCCATGCTTGCATGGACTTTTTCTCGCTGGAGAGGGTACCAAGTTGGTGGGTATAAGAGTCCATGCAAGCATGGACCCTACAACGCCGGTAAATGGGGCTAGTGGGCCATGAAATCTTGCCAGAAGAGGTGCATCCGCTCACGGAGCGCCGTGTGCTCTGGCTTGCGCAGGTAGGGGTCTCCTGCCCAGACGCTCGCGGCGATCTTGCGCGTGAGTTCGATCATGCGGGTATCGCTGAGATCGGCGATGCGCATCTCTGGCATCCCGCTCTGGCGCACACCAATGAAGTCGCCGGGACCGCGCAGGCGTAGATCCTCCTCGGCGAGCTTGAAGCCATCATCAATCTCCTCAAAGACTCCCAGGCGTTCCTGTGATTGCGCGCCTGCGTCTTCGCTCAGCACATAGCAGTAAGACTGGTGTTTGCCGCGCCCGACGCGGCCACGGAACTGGTGGAGCTGCGAGAGGCCAAAACGGTCGGCATCTTCAATGACCATGACTGTGGCATTGGGAACATCGATACCCACTTCAATGACCGAGGTCGCGACCAGGATATCAAGCTCATGGTCGCGGAAGCGGTGCATGACCTGGTCTTTTTCAGCGGGCTTCATTGCGCCGTGCAGGAGGCCGAGGCGCAGCGTTGGAAAGACCTCGCGTTGCAGGCGCTCATACTCAGTTGTCGCGGCCTTGACCTGGAGCGACTCGGACTCCTCGATCAAGGGGCAGATGATAAAGGCCTGGTGACCCTCCTCCACCTGCTGGCGAATAGTATCATAAGACTCAGCTCGGCGTGCGCCTGTGCGCCAACGTGAGATGATCTTCTGACGCCCTGGAGGCAATTGATCGATAACAGAGACATCCAGGTCTCCGTAGAGCGTCAGGGAGAGAGTTCGCGGAATGGGCGTGGCCGTCATGACGAGCATGTGCGGATGATATCCCTTCTTGCGCAGGGCATCGCGCTGCTCAACGCCAAAGCGGTGTTGCTCGTCCACAATGACCAGTCCCAGCTTATAAAACTTGACATCATCCTGGATCAGGGCGTGAGTGCCGATAGCCACAGCGGCCTCGCCGCTCTCCAGCATGGCGCGTCCACGGGCGCGCTCGCTGGCCCGCTGGCTGCCAGTGAGGAGGACGGTGCGAATCCCGAAAGGCTCAAGCATCTTGCTGATACTGCGCGCATGCTGCTCCGCCAGCAGCTCGGTCGGGGCCATAATCGCGCCCTGGCTGCCATTGAGGACCGCCATGAAGAGGCCCGCGGCGGCGACAGCGGTCTTACCGGCTCCGACATCACCTTGCAAAAGGCGGCACATCGGTTTGCTCTTCGCCATATCGATGAAAATCTCGCTGATGACGCGGCGCTGGGCGTCGGTGTAGTGAAAGGGAAGCGTTGCCTCCAGAGGTGCGTCGGTCGCCGTCACAGACCAGAGCGTCGAGCCAATACCGATATTGCTTAAAGTGGTACCACTGGCAGGAGACGTGTCCTGGTCCTCGTCAGTCGGGGGGGCGATAAAGATTTTATCGGGATAGATGGTTAAGGCGTTGCCCTGGGGGCCTCGAACTGCCAGCGCTCGCGGCGCTCCTGCATGCCGAGTTGGATCATAAAGAGTTCGTCAAAGGCGAGGCGGCGATAGGCGCGCTGGCGCTCTTCTTCGTTATCGGGATAGTGAATTTTTGCCACGGCCTCGGGTAGGGGTATAAGCTGGGCCATATCGCGGATCGGCGTGGGAAGGTGATCGGGAACCATCTGGGCATAGCGATCAACTACCCACTTGGTAAAGCGACGCAGCACCTTGGCTGAGAGGCCTGCGGTCAAGGCGTAGGTCGGCACGAGGCGGCCTGTGTTGAGCAGATCATTCTGTTCGGGTAGCTCATGGCTCTGTACATTAAACTCGACCTTGTTGCCAAAGCGCTGTTTCTTGCCCGTTATCACGATATAGCAGCCCTGTGCGCGCTCCAACTGTTTTTGTAAATAGGGTTGATTAAACCAGGTGGCGTAGAGCTTGCCGCTGTCGTCCGAGATAGTGGCGATGGTGCGGGACTGATTGCCCCTGGTGCGCTTGACTGTAACCTCCCAGATCAGGCCCATAGTGGTCGAGACCTCATTGAAGGGGACATCGACGATGGGTGTGATCTTGCTATAATCGCGATGCTCGCGCGGAAAATAGAAGAGCAGGTCGCGCACGGTGCGAATTCCCAGGTGATGCAGGTGTTTCAGGGTTGTGGGACCTACACCGGGTACCGCGCTTACATCCGCGCTGAGGAGCGTTAGCGAGGTATGCCCCTGGCTCATTCCAGCTTCGAGGCGGATGGTGTTTGGCGGTGGCGGTGGTGGCGGCTCGACCAGGCGCTTTTCGTGAGGTACATTAGGCTCCTCCGGGGGGGAGCAGGTGGGCGGTGCGTAGCAGGCGTGGATGATGGCGCAGTTGACTGTTTCTGCTGGCGTGGCGCTGGCGCGGCCTGTGTTGTGTTAGCATTCTGAGGGAGCGTCGTTGCCTGCTTTCCCTGGAGAACGACTGGGGCGGCGCTTTGGGGCGTAGCAGGGGCGGGTGCTCCATCAAGCTCGTTTAGATCAGCCAGGACCAGGCGCAGGCGACTGGCACGCTGGTCTGGTGTAAGCTGGCGATACCCTTCCAGGTGCGTTCGCAGGCGTAGCACGATAGCGGGATCAAGACCGATATTCTGTAGCAGTGGGCGTGTTTCATCCACCCAGCGGGCAACAAAGGTTTCCAGCCCTCCGCCAAGGATGGCTTTATCCTGGTACTGAGTGCGTTGTTCATGTTGTAAGATTTTACGCGCACGCTCAATGTAAGGCGCGAGAGCATTTGTTTGTGTTTGTGACATAAGGAAAAAGTATAAGATAGTGTGCTGTAGGCGCGCCATGCTGGCGACCAGACAATAGATTTTTTAGCGGTAAGCACCTTTTAGATAGACTGATAGGCGGTGTCATGTCGTTGTCGATCTCACCCCCATGATAGAGGTTTTATGGAACAGATGTCAAGCTCTCATGAGAGCACGACAATGCTTCTCAAACGCCATTCATTCTCTTCTCTTCCTGCTCACAAGCTCGCCGGAGGCAGGAAAGATGGACATGGCGCAGGGGCAAATACCCCTGCGCCATGTCCATCTTTCCTACTTTATCTGGCGGCACGTCGAGCCTGGGTTGTGCTCGAAACGGTTGCCGGGGTGATCCCTAGTTGCTCTTCATCGGGCCAGATGCCCCTCTGGGGTGACCACCCAAGGCGGGTGCGTGCGACCTCGTTGCTGCAACGGCAGGAGTGCGGTTCAGGCAGTTCTGGCTGGCGTACCGGATGGGGCACGTGCAGCAGGTTTGCCAGCCTGTCGAGGTAATCTCCATATTGAATGGGTTCATCGACGATATTGAAGGTAGAGCCAGCCGGAGCTGATTCCAGGGCTGTCACGATCGCAGAGGCCATGTCATTGACATGCACAAGTGATAGGTAACTCTGTCCCCTGCCGGGAACCGTCAGACGACTGGCTCGCAGCCCTTCAAGCTGGTTCTCCTGATCGGTCCCTGGGCCCACGAATTGTCCCGCACGCAGAATGCACCAGTGGAGCTGGCTGGGATGGAACGAACTGACCATTTCCTCCATTTTGATTACAGGGGCGCAGATAGTCGCACGCGCGGGAGAGCTATCCAGGGGAACGTTCTCATGCAGCCAGAAGTCGCCCCCATCGGGATAGGCCATCACAGTACTCAACTGGATATAACGCCTGGCCTTAGCCGCGAGCGCGGCACTTAACAGGGATTGTGTCCCTTCTGTTCGTAGGCGCGTTGTGGCTCTCCAGGCATCGGGATCAGGATGATTAGGATCTCGTGGAATAGCGGTTGCTGTGTGTACAACCGCATGACAGCCAGAGATATGCGAAGGCAGGTGTTCAATAGTGGCGGGAGCCAGGAGGTCGCCTATAACGGCCTCGACGCCAGCAGCTTCCAGTGCACGAGCCTTATCAAGCGTGCGCGCCAGGGTACGCACGGTATGTCCCCGCTGTAACAATTGAGGGAGGAGCGCGCGTCCAAGGACCCCGGTGGTCCCGACGACGAAGATCTTCATGGGAAACTCCTTCGTATGTGGATGAGTGAGACGTCATACCTCCAATACTTTCAATGTACCATAGAGGGAAGCAATAGAGGCTGGTGAAATACAGATCAACTTGTTAAAAATTTACTTTAAATTGCCAAAAATAAGCAAATAGACATTGACTTTTGTTGATGGTAGGTGTTAATATTGCCATAAGATTGGTGTTTTATTGCAAATGATTGAAGCTTTTTGTCTAATGGTGAGCGAATGTTGTGGGGCAGAATACAGAGACTTAAAAAGTTGAAGGAGCTTGAGAATGTTTACCGCACTAAGGAAGCGTGATTTTGCGTTATTATGGCTGGGACAAATTGTCTCGTTATCGGGTGACTGGCTGTTGCTCCTGGCGCTACCATTCTACATCTATCAATTAACAGGCTCGGTATTACAGACGGGCATAATGTATATGATTGAGATGTTGCCGCGTATTCTCCTGGGGTCACTGGCTGGTGTTTTTGTTGATCGCTGGGATCGACGTTGGACGATGATTATTGCCGACCTTTCGCGTGCAGCGGTGCTCCTACTGATATTGTTGGTTCATACACAGAACCTGATATGGGTCATCTATGTTGCGGTCGCGTGCCAGGCGATCATCTCCCAATTTTTTACACCCGCCTCGATGGCACTCATTCCTACGCTTGTGGGTGAGAAAGACTTGATAGGGGCCAACTCGCTTTCGTCTTTTAGTGAAGCCCTGACGCGCCTGATTGGGCCGCCTTTGGGAGGTATACTGTATGCCTGGCTGAGTACAACAGGGGTGGTCGTGGCGGATAGCGCGACCTATCTCTTTTCAGCTCTGATGATAGCCTTGATTGCTGTCCCTGCTCGTGCTACGGCACTACAGCCTGATGCAGTGGTCTCGGTTGGAGAGGCGACAAAGAATGTCTTGCGCGAGTGGAGGAGTGGCCTGGGGATAGTTAAACGCGATGATGTCATCCTGGGCATTTTCTTGACGATGAGCGTGCTCATGATAGGACAGGGCGTGCTGAATGTCATGCTGGTGCCGCTGACAGAAAAAGTACTGCATGGCGGCTCGGTCACGCTGGGCTGGATTATTACTGCCCAGGGTGTGGGTTCTTTATTGGGCGCATTACTGGTGGGTCAGGTGAGTAAGATAGTTCGCCCGGTTGTGCTGGCAGTGTTGGCGCTGGTAGCCACGGGAAGCGCCATCTTGATCATCACCCACTATCCTCATCTACTGATCTCTCTGCTCCTGATTGGTATAGTGGGTGTCTTTATCGTTGGTTTAATGGTAACGACACAGACGCTGCTGCAAATCAAGGTTGAGGATAGTTATCGCGGTCGTGTCTTTGGCGCATTCGAGACGCTTCTCTCCATAGCTATGTTTGCAGGCCTGATTCTCGCCACCGGCGTGGGCGACCGCTTGAGTACAGTTACTCTACTAGACATCTCAGGCATTCTTACACTCCTGGCAGGCGTCGTTGCCCTCCTGACGCTGCGCAATGCGCGCCTGAAGGATGATGCTCAGGAAGAGCCGAGCCCAAGCAAGTCAGCGCTAGAGGTAGTCCCCTGACTAATCTTCATTCAGGAAGAGAGTGGCAGGCTGTCGTCCATGACGACAGCCTGCCACTCTCTTCCTGAATGAAGATTATGCCGTTTTGTCGCTCTCGGCCTCGGCGGGGGCGGTAAAATGGATTTCTAAGGCCTTGTTTGCGAAGCGTGCCGAGGTCGCCTCGTGGTGCGTGAGGATGGCGGGGAGGGTGAGATCGCGCTTGAAGTTTCCGATCTCGATAATCATCTCATCGCCTTTCTTGGTCATGATGACCTTACTCATTTCCACATGAGGCAGTGGGAGGCGCAGGATATAGCCTTGCTCTTTGCGCACGATCTCCTGTACTGCTCCCTGGTGGTAGACTGTGGTGGGGTCCTGCTCGCCAAAGACCACCTGGGCTAGCTTCTCAAGCTCATCCACGCCTAGAATCTCTTGGGCGTAATAGGGCGCCTCCCAGACGGGAAGTGGCGCGAAGGTCGTATGGATCTGCTGGCGGAGCTTCTCCTGTGTGTTATACATCTCGCGTAGAAAGGCATCCTGGTAATCGCCGGGCTGAATGACGCGGTTGCAGACCACGCTATCGATGGGGTAGCCAAAGAGGGAGAGGTAGGTCTCGGCGCGTAGAGCCTCTTTGATCACCATGCGCTCGGGATTCACCACGGGGCGGTACGAGGTGATTGTGGGGTCGCTAAGCACTTCACGCAACGTCTTGACGCGCTCACTCAATTTTTGTACGGCATCAAGCAACTCGGTCGTTGGGAGGAGCGATTTCAGGAAAGGCCGGGCCAGGTTAAGGGTTCCACGCATACCAGAGAGGCGTCCAACATACCATTGAAAGGTATCGGGCATGCTGAGGAGGCGCACAGTCTCACCGGTGGGCGCGGCATCAATCACCACCACGTCAAAGTTCCCCCGCTCGGCATTGCGGTAGATATTGACGAGGCTTACGATCTCGTCCATGCCTGGAATCAGGGCCAGTTCCTCTGCCATGACATCGTCGACTCCTTGCTTGCGCAGCGTGCGTGTCATAGTCTCCTGGAGTTTGCCCCACCCACGGCGCATCTCATCAAGGACATTGACCTCCTGCGCCCACAGGTTGGGCGCGATCTCGCCTGGCTCAGAAGTCAGGGGGACCCCTAAACAGTCGGCCAGGCTATGAGCCAGGTCTGTACTGACAACCAGCGTGCGCTTGCCAAGTGCTGCGGAACGCGCGGCGGTCGCAGCGGAGATGGTTGTTTTGCCCACCCCGCCTTTTCCAAGATAAAGTATAATACGCATAAGCTTCCTTATTATATATTTTGAGCTGAACAAGCTATAGAGTATTCTTTGAACTGAACAACATCGCCTTACCCATATGTACGTATACCTCCTCTTTTAGGTTTGATCAATAGCCACGAAATGGCGAAGCGCCTCAAACAGGTTCCCGCGAAGAGAACAGTAAGACGAATTCGCATATTACGTTAGGGGAATTACCCATTTCTAGAGCGAGCAGGCATCTATACTGGCGTAGGAGCAAATTATCATCTGATAAATAAGCATGGTTAGTGATGTCTCCTAAACTAATAGAAGATGATGTGCGGAGAAATACGAGCGAACAGCTGTAGCTATAGAGCGAGAGATGTGACCTTTGAAGTGAGCAGGAAGCCCGCTTGTATCAAAAGTAGAATGGGAGATGTGCGATGCGACAGAGTAGCGTGACGGATCCTTACGAGTATTGTCGGAAGGTTACCCAACGAGCATCAAAAACCTTTTACTGGGGGTCTAACTTTCTTCCTCAACCCAAGCGCAAGGCCATCTGGGCTGTCTATGCCTTCTGTCGCATGGTCGATGATATCGTGGATGAAGCGGTCGAAGCGGAGGGCACGCAGGAGCCGTGCATTGGTCATCTCTATGGAGTGAAGGATCCCCGTCGCGAACTGGATTACTGGCACCAGTCGCTCCAGCATGTTTATGATGGCGAAGGAAGCGGTGATAACCCGATTATGCAGGCCTGGGAGGACATGCTACAGACCTATGAGGTGCCAATAAGGCCCGCTTTGGTGCTATTAGATGGCGTGGCCATGGACCTGAGCAAAAGGCGCTATCAGAGTTTCGCGGAGCTTGAGCTTTACTGTTATCGTGTGGCTGGTACTATTGGCCTGTTAACCAGTCCGATCTTTGGCTATAACGATGAGCGCGCATTGACATACGCGGTGGAACTAGGTATCGCGCTTCAATTGACAAATATCTTGCGTGATGTGGGCGAGGACCTGCGGCGCAACCGTATCTATCTACCGCTGGAGGAGATGGAGCGTTTTCGCTATAGCGAAGAGGATTTACAGCAGGGCGTGATCAACGATGCTTTCCGCGAGTTGATCCACTTTCAAATGGTGCGCGCCGAAGAGTACTATATCAAGGGTCAGCAGGGCATTGACCTGCTGCATCCCGATTGTCAGTTGTCGGTGAAACTAAGCGGGGTTTTGTACCGGCGTATTCTGGAGCGCATTCGCTCGAATGACTACAACGTATTTACCAAGCGAGCTAGCGTTCCTTTGCAGACAAAGTTAGTCGCGGCCTCGACCTGCTGGGTTATGCAACATGTTGGAAGCAGACATATGGTCATGTATTGTAA
Source organism: Ktedonobacter sp. SOSP1-85 (assembly GCF_016587415.1). Taxonomy (GTDB): domain Bacteria; phylum Chloroflexota; class Ktedonobacteria; order Ktedonobacterales; family Ktedonobacteraceae; genus Ktedonobacter. The sequence continues at coordinate 4,176,382 of NZ_BNJI01000001.1, forward strand.
ATAAGTGGCGTGGGGTGTACTGGCAGCCGCCGGCTGCCAGTACACCCCACGCCACTTATTTACAAAAATAGACTACTAGGAGGTCACTTTCCCCTGTGTGTAGAGGTAGTGCAAATATTCTAGCTGTCGCACCACCTCCACACGATCACTCCCGCCATTCTGATACCATTGACGAAGCCAGAGCAGAGAAATAATCTCATCTTGAGCAAAACCGCGCTGGCGAAGAAAGTCCGTCTCGTCAAGAGCGTTGTCAACGCTAGTAATTAATTCCAAAGGCTGTGTATTCATGTTCTATATCCTTCCACCTACGCCGATGACCGGCAAGCCGCCACTGCTCTCTACTGTGCATACCTGTTATGGAACGACTATTCTGGCCCATTTCTTATTCGAAGAAAAGCTCGAAGAAAAGAGTGCTTCATTGAATAGACGCGCCACCCTACAGTTTTTCAAATACCAGATTTTGAATGTACCCCATCACACTATCCCATCCTCGTCAGGTTACTCCACCCTCACTACCTATTTCCGTATGTACGAAGCATAGCAGGAAACCGGCGTAGTTACTGTGTTCCAGGTGACATAAAAAGTGTGATCCGCTTCACGTGTCCCCCAAACTCACTACCACCGCTGCTCGTCTCCAGGTGCCGTGTGAGCACGCATGGAGAGCGATCTTAAAAGGCTATCTGCGGTATATACGTTTGAAGAGGTAGAAAAGTTCCATCTCTATGACTTAAAGTCAAGACTTTGTTGTCTTTTTCCACAGAGAACGCGAAAATTTTCCATCCTATCAAATTATATAGCCTTCTCGGTGTGTAATCGACAGGTGATGACAAATCTTCAATCTTCTCATCACCTTCTACTACTATAGACGTGTCAGGGTTACAAAATAGGGCATATAAATTCAGGCAGGTACCTATTGGGTAGGTGCCTGCCTGATTGCTGCTAACAAACTGGGATATTAGCGAACGTTGCGAATAACGATGTTGGCCAGGCGCCCAGGAATATAGATGACTTTCTGAACGGTGGCGTCTCCAATGAAGGAGAGAACGCGCTCGTTAGAAAGCACTAGCCTGCGGACATCATCCTCGCTAATACCAGCGGGCGCCTCAAGGCGCTCGCGCACTTTACCATTGACCTGCACAACCAGGGTAAAGCTCTCGTCGTGTGTCATGGCCTCGTCGAAGGCTGGCCAGGTGCTCAGGTGTATCGAGCCCTCATGCCCTGTCTGATGCCAGAGCTCCTCGGTAATATGGGGAGCCAGGGGTGCCAGCAGCTGCATCATGGTCTCGAGCGCGCGCTGGAAGGCCGCCGTGCGCGCGACTGGCTCATGCTGCTGTTTAATCAGGGCATTGTTACACTCCATCAACGCGGCCAGCGCGGTGTTGAAGCGGAAGTTGCTCAGGTCTTCGGTGATCCGCTTGATGGTCTTGTGACGCAGGCGCTCAACCGCCTTGCTCTCAGTGGTCTCCACTGTGCTGGGATTGTCGATCCAGGACTCGGTGACCAGGCTCCAGAAGCGGTTCAGGAAGCGCCAGACGCCCTCCAGATTCTCCGCCTTAAAGGAGCCACCCGCCTCGAAGGGGCCGATGAACATCATATAGCAGCGTACAGTATCCGCGCCGTAGGTCTCAATGTATTTATCGGGAGCCTCGACGTTGCCGCGTGACTTCGACATCTTCTGTCCATCGGGGCCAAGCACCATGCCCTGGTGATAGAGGCGTTTGAATGGCTCGCCGAAGTTCAGGTGTCCCATATCGCGCAGGGCCTTGGTGAAGAAGCGCGAGTACAGCAGGTGCAGAATCGCGTGCTCAACGCCGCCCACGTACTGGTCGACGGGCAGCCACTTGCGCATCTGCTCCTGGCTCCAGGCCTCTTGATCGTTATGGGGATCGGCGTAGCGCAGGTAGTACCAGGAGGAGCAGATGAAGGTATCCATCGTGTCTGCCTCGCGGGTGGCTGGACCGCCACAGGTGGGGCAGGTCGTATTCAAGAAGGACTCTTCATAGCGCAGCGGCGACTCGCCTGTAGACTTAAACTGGACATTCTCAGGCAGGCGTACCGGGAGTTGATCCTCGGGCACGGGGACCAGGCCATCCTTCTCACAATACACGACGGGAATGGGGCAACCCCAGTAGCGCTGGCGGCTGATTAACCAGTCACGCAGGCGATAGTTCACCGTGGCCTTGCCGGCGCCCTGTTCCTCGATAGAGTGCGTCACTTTGGCCTTCGACTCGTCGCCGGAGGTCCCATCAAAGGGGCCTGAATTGATCATGCGTCCCAGGGCCTCTTTCGCGCTCTCCCAGGTGGCGGGATCGGTTGGCTCCTCATCTTCGGCCAGAATGACCTGGCGAATGGGCAGATTGAACTTACGCGCAAACTCGAAGTCGCGCTGATCATGCGCTGGAACGCCCATGACCGCGCCCGCGCCATAGCCCATCAGCACATAATCGGCGATCCAGACCGGTATCTGCTCGCCACTGACAGGATTGATGACATAGCCGCCGGTAAAGACGCCGCTCTTCTCTTTCTCAGCGCTCATGCGCTCGATCTCGGTCATACGGCGGGCCTGGTCGACATAGGCCTCAACGGCATCCTTGTGCTCAGGCGTCGTGATTTTCGCGACCCAGGGATGCTCTGGCGCCAGGACGAAGAAGGTCACGCCATAGATGGTGTCGGGGCGCGTGGTGAAGACTGGAATCTCTTCTTGCTTGCCCTCGATCTCAGCCTTGAAGCGGACCTCGGCGCCCTCGCTACGACCGATCCAGTTGCGCTGCATAGTCACGGTTTTCTCAGGCCACTCGATATCTTCAAACTTCAGCAGCTCCTCTGCGTAGGCAGAGATCTTCAGTAGCCACTGATCAATCTCACGGCGCTCAACGACGCTGCCACAGCGCTCACAGGTGCCATCGGCCAGAACCTGCTCGTTAGCCAGGGTCGTGTTACAGCCAGGACACCAGTTGGCAGGTGCCTTGGTGCGATAGGCCAGGCCATGTTTATAGAATTGCAGGAAGAGCCACTGCGTCCATTTGTAGTAATCTGGCAGGCAGGTAATCACCTCACGTGACCAGTCCCAGCCCGCGCCCATGGCCTGGAGTTGTTTGCGCATATTCTCAATATTGGCCAGCGTCCAGGTTCGTGCCTGGACACCGCGTTTGATCGCGGCATTCTCGGCTGGCAGGCCAAAGGCATCGAAGCCAATGGGCTGCATCACATTGTAGCCTTGCATGCGTTTGAGACGGCCATAGGCGTCAAAGGGCGAGTAGTTGTACCAGTGCCCCATGTGTAGATCGCCAGAGGGGTAGGGGAACATCACCAGGTGATAGAATTTAGGCTTTAAATCAGGTTTTGCGGGATCATCTGAGGCGCGGTAGACCTGCTCGGTCTCCCATTGTGCCTGCCATTTATGTTCAACGGCCTTTGGATCGTACTTCGTACGTGTAATCATGCGAATGCCTCCCAGGATGCCATGCAGCGGGATAAATTGGTATAGTAATGTATTCGGTTAAATTCTGTAGAAAAAAGAGCAACAAAAAAACCCTCCATCCAAGGGACGAAAGGTTGTTCCGTGGTACCACCCTGCTTTTCAATCAAGACAAGGGGTAAAACTGGTGGACCTGAGGGGACTCGAACCCCTGACCTTCTCCATGCCATGGAGACGCTCTACCAGCTGCGCTACAGGCCCAGGTAAAGAATCGGCTTGTCTCTGACTTACTCTCATTATACGCTATATCGGGCGTCCCGACAAGTGCTCACAGCTTACCTGGTATTTATCTACCGGCCTGCCACTTGACACTTGTAGCTCACAGGCGAGTTCAGTCTGATATGTAGCCTCACACCACCCGGCTACTCTCTGTACTCAAACAACCTACTACTCCTGCTCATCGCTGTCGTATTGGCAGTGCTTACTATACCACAAACTTTTGCGATTGGCAAGGTCTTTGTAAGAAGCTATTGTACTTTCGGTGTATTGCCGAGAAGTGCTTAGGTGGAGATGAGGGGACTCGAACCCCTTACCTCGACAGTGCGATTGTCGCGCTCTACCAGATGAGCTACATCCCCTTGACGGTTTAGATATTACCACACTGTACTCATCTTGTAAACCCCTTTTATCAACAAATTTCCAGGCAATCGCCAGATTTAGAAAATTTCGCTTGGTTGCTTGCACTCATCTGACCTCTCGCTCCTGCGGCGCTCGCCTGGTCAAGGGTAGAGGTTCAGGTGGACAGGCTGCGCCTGTCCACCTGAACCTCTACCCTTGACCAGGAAGAACTACATTACCAGGGGATATTAGCTTGGAATGTTCCGAGGTCGCTGCGTCCATCGACGCGGATGCGCAGGAGGACCTGGGGGGTCAAGCTATTTTGGATGATGCCTGTTTCGCCGGGATCGGTGGTTGAGCCGACATATCCAAGGGAGGTCAGCAGAGTGACGATAGCTGCGCGAAGAGCCAGGCTCCCATGGCGAAATGGTTCGCCCGAGGGATAACAGAACTGCTGAATGGGAATATGGAGATGCTGTTGCAGGCTTGCGCGTGAGTCTTGCAGTTCTTTCTGTGCCTGGGCATGCGAGGCCAGGTAGGTATTGCCGATGTCCACATGATTGATGGTGTGCGAGCCAATTTGCATGCCGCCAAGGAGCATCTCCTGGAGCTGATTCCAGTTTGCCTGCCCCTTCCAGCCAACTTTGCCAGTAATAATATAAAACATTCCGCTAAAGCCATTCTGGCGGAGAAGCCGGTAGGCATTGGTGTAGGCGTCATCGTAGCCATCATCAAAGGTCAGGATCACCGGATTGGATGGCAACGGACCGTTGTAATACAGGGCATCGAAGAGCCGATTAAAGGTGATGGTATGGGCCTTGCGTGATTTGAGATAGGCCAGGTGTGCGCTTAGCATTTTTGTGGGCACGGTCAGGCTCTTCTCCAGGATGGTCTGGGTGGGAGCGTCCGAAATATGGTGGTACATCATAATAGGCACCTTGACATCGTGGGAGACCGGATGTAAAGGAGGGAGAATCGGGGCCTCAAGGTCCACCGGGCCGCCATTGAGTATCTGCCAGTGAGTCGCATCAATGCGCGAGAGATACATGGGAATGTTGCTATATAGTGCCTCTGGGTGAAGGATATCGGGATCGACGGTGCTGAGTTTCTGCGCTTCTTGCTGTGTCTCTGGCGTTGGCTTGATCTGGAGCGTGACGGGAACCATGGCCACATCTTTGTACTCCTGCATCGTTTCAGGATTTACCCATGAGGAGAGGGTGCTCTCCTGTCCTAGCGTGTAGCCCGCGATGGTGTAGCCCTGGAAGCGTTTCTGCCAGTACTGCGTGTAAGTGTTTTGATCAGGCCAGGTGGCCTGGACCTGGGGATGCAGCAGGCCCCACATCCCTGGATAATCATGCTGCAAGAATTTTTGCAGGTATAGCCCCGCGGTATCGCTGGCTACTGGCGTACGTGTCGGTGATACCGCAGGCTTATGGAGAACCTTTGGTGTGGAAGGAGGCGCGCTGCCCTGGAAGTACGCGTTATAGATCCAGAGTCCCGACGAGGTCAGGAAGAGTGTCACAGACAACGCCACCAGCATCCAGGCTACAACGAGGCGTTTGTTTCTACCTGTATCGAGTGTGCTATACATAGGAAAGACTGACTGCTTTCTTTGGAACCTATGAGGAAGGAAGCCCTTCTTCCTTGCCTAAAACCAGTATAGTAGCTTTCTGGTAGCGTATATTGAGAAAATTAACTCTGTATTAAAGATGATGGAGATAGGCCAAATGGATGAGGTGTGGAACGCGAAAAAAGCGGTGGCATCCATCTGATGGATGCCACCGCTTGATAAGTTGGCTTTTGGAACGCGGGCTTTGTCAGCTAGCGCGCGCGCGCGGGCTGTTTGGGACCGATGTGAATGGGACGTCCCTCCACGGCCAGGACGGCCTCGCGGATACCTTCGCTCAGCGTTGGATGGGGGTGAATGGTCTCGATGATCTCATCAACGGTAAGTTCACCGCGCATCGCAATAGAGAACTCGCTGATGAGGTTAGTGGCGTCGGGACCGATGATGTGTGCTCCCAGAATCTCGCCGTACTTGCCGCGAATGACCTTGGTAAAGCCATCGGTCTCGCCAATCGCGACGGCCTTGCCAATCGCGACCCATGGGAAGCGCTCGATGCGAGCCTCGGGATCCTTCTCCTTCGCCTGGGCCTCGGTCAGGCCGACAAAGGCGATCTCAGGGAAGGTGTAGATGGGATTGGGGACGACATCGTAGTTCATGCTAGAATCGTGTCCCATGGCGTTGTCGGCGGCAGTCTCGCCCTCGGCTGAGGCTACGTGCGCCAGGCCCGCGCCCTTGGTCAGGTCGCCAATGGCATAGATACCAGGCAGGTTGGTCTCCATCTTCTCGTTGACGCGTACGCGACCACGATCCATGTCCAGGCCCTGCTCGATCAGGTGCTCAAGACCGCCAGTGCTGGTGCGGCGGCTTACAGCCATCAAGACATACTCGCCGCTAAAGGTCTGCTCGCCCTGGTCGCTGGTGGTTTTGACCTGCTTCAGCTTGCCGTCATCTTCGATGCTCTCGACTTTGGCATTGGTCACGATATTGATGCCGCGCTTGCTCAGAATGCGAACGAGGAGGCGACGTACCTCTTCGTCGACGGGTGCCAGCACATTGGGAAGCATCTCAAGAACGGTCACTTTACTGCCGATGGCATTGAACATACAGGCCAGCTCAATGCCGATCACGCCACCACCAACGCAGATGACGCTCTCGGGGACGGCGGGCAGATTCCAGCAGGTATCGCTATTGATGACGTTGCGTCCGTCGATACCGGGCATAGGAGGCATAAGGGGAACGGAGCCAGTGGCAAGAATGATTTTCTCGGCCTGAAACTCCTCGTGTGAGCCATTACCCTTCTGAACTGAGACGCGGCGTGAGGCATCTACAACGCCCAGGCCATCATAGACATCGATATTATTGGCTTTCATTAAGCTACCGACGCCACTGGTCATGCGTTTGACGACTTTATCTTTGAATGCGACGGCCTTGGGCATATGAAAGGTAGGAGCCTGGCCCAGTTCGATGCCCAGATCTCCCACGCTCTCCATGCTATGGAGCACCTCGGCCACATGGAGCATGGCTTTGGAGGGGATACAACCCACATTCAGGCACGTGCCACCCATATATTGCTTCTCCACGATGGCTACTTTCGCGCCGAGTTGTGCAGCGCGGATGGCGGCGACGTAGCCACCAGGTCCTGCACCAATCACCGCTACATCATAGTGTTTATCAGACATTGGTTTCTCCTGCTATTTGAAAGAATATCTTTAATGCTGAGCGTTGTTGCATCAACAGAAGACCTTCATGAAAGCGCTCCAGAGGGAGGCGATGACTAATAAGTTCGGCAACACGTACCTCGCGTGTGCTTAGAAGATCGAGCGCAATGCGTAGATCTTCAGGTGAAGAAGAATAGGTGCTCAGTAGGGTAAGCTCGCGTTGATAGATCAGCTCTGGCTCAAAGGGAACGGTACCCGCGTGGGCGGCAAAGATATGCAGCGCTCCGCCTGCGCGCAGACTGGCAAGCCCCTGCTGGAATGGCTGCATCCCAGGCACGGTGAGGAGCACAGTATCTGCACCTCTTCCCGCGGTCAGGGGCGAGAGCAGATTACGCAGACCCTCCGGCTCAGAAGGGGCGTGAAAGACCCCGTCCGCGCCCAATGTGCGCCCACGCTGCAATCGCTCGTCAAGCAGGTCAACGCCATACACCCGGCAATTCAAGCCTGCACGCTTGCTCAGAGCCTTGATGGCCTGGAGCATGAGTAAGCCAATGGAACCCAGTCCCATGACAAGCAGAGCGTCTCCATCGTGCAGAGGTGTCCTGCGTACCGCGCGCACGCAGCAAGCGAGAGGTTCCGTAAATGACCCCTCTTCATCGCTAAGGGTCGAGGGAAGGACAAGCGTTGCCTGCTGCACATGTGGTGCGGGCACACGAATGTATTCCGCCAGGCCACAGGGATCGATGTTGGATGTCTTAAATGATGCGCACATAGAGACGTTTCCCCTGCGACAGTAGTGGCACTCACCACACGGCACATGATGCGCTACGACGACGCGTTCTCCAACGTGAAAGGTATCGACGGCGCGCCCTTGCGCAACGATTGTCCCAACCAGTTCGTGTCCAAGAATAACGGGGGCAGGTGCCTGGCGTGTGATTTTGAGGATGTCAGAACCGCACAGGCCACAGCCGTGTACACGTACAAGAAGTTCGTGATCATTAATAGCTGGCACTGGTCGTTGCTCAACTGCAATGTGATCATGGGCGTGGTAAATAACTGCTTTCACATCGATTCCCGGTTGACCGGCCCCTTCTGTGAGAGAATAACTTCCTGTCAGTATACCACGTTTACGCGCCTGCAGGTATGGCGGCGGATCAATGTGCAGGGCATCCCCATTCTCCTCTAGCTCCAGTCTTGTTTGCTGCTTACGCCCTTACCCAGCAGGCCAGCGCGGTGGGCTGAGGCAACTTACCAGCTATAGGCGTCGATATAGACCACGGCATTGTAACCAAAGAGGATAATGCCAACCTTGGTGGCGGGGCCTTGTATATTTGAGGGCACAGTAAAAGATACGGAATACCATGTCTGAGCGTTGTTGACCAGGGCAGTATCGCTATCCGCCGTAGACTTATACCATGTATCATTCTGGTCAGCGATATAGAGACTGGCTTCCACATTGCTGCCCTGCGTCTTGAGAATATAGGTCCTCACGGTCTGCCCGGCATTGAGGGTCTTCGGCAGTTGACCAGTCTCAAAGGTAGGATAGCTCTGGTTATTGTCGGAGTCATACGACACCATCAAAACATGGCTGCCATCTTTCGCGCTGCTGGTTGAAAGATTCTTGAGCGCCGAAACGGTTCCATCAGGATCGCTATGTACCCAACCATCCAGCCCACCATCCTCAAAGGAAATAATACCAGTTGAGGTGACCGGAGGCTTCGCGACCTGTGTAGGAGGCGTCGTCGGAACAACGGCTGGTTGCGTGGGCTTTACTTTAGTAGGTGTCTTCGTGGGACTATGGGTTGCTGTCGATGTTTGAATCGGTGTGATCTGGATGCCAGACGTGCCGATAGGCGTTGCGACAGAAGTAATGTGTTGTTGCGTCTCCTGCGTGGGCAGAGAGGGCATGAGATTCACTTGCTGGAGCAGCCAGGAAATGCCAGCGACACCAAGCAACGCCAGGCAGATGATAATCTGGACAGAATAGCGTCTCTTGCTTGAGCCGGAGCTTTTACGAGGCGGGCCTGGTGGAATGTGCACAATCCCCAGTGTTGTCTGAGATGGCGTGACAGCGTTGGGGATTGTGCTCGCGGAAGCACTTGCCTGGAGCAGAAGCAACTTCTCATCGAGTTTGTTCGTTGTTCTCGCCTTTGCTACTGGCGCGCTCTGGATACCAGATTGGGAGACGTGACTGCTCGCCCACGCGCCCGGTATCTGTGGGTAAGTGAGCGGTTGTGGCGCGACCATGTCAGGATGAAATCCCTTGTCGCCAGGAATCCCCAACGGCTGGGAATGAGTAACGATAGGCTCGGCATTGGCGTCAGCCTGTACTGGGTCTTGTTCTAACCTTTTGAGGTTACTCAGCCAGCTACCAGGTAATGGTGGCGGCTCATTCGTAGAAGCAGGAGGCGCGACATCTTCTCCATCAATCGGCCCCGGAAACGACTGATTATAGCGTGTCCCTAATTGATCTAGTAGCCCTTCTAATCTCCTGGAGTTTGAGGTTGTATCAGAAGATCCTTCCTCCATGGCAAATCCTTTCTTGAGTAGATCATGCATAGAGAAGATAATTACTCAGTTAGAAATATCAAATAAGTGCATTTAAGTATAGCATAGGTTAGCCAGTCTATAAGGGAGATTCGAGGGACGGATAGTACAAGATAGCTACCAGGGCGCGGAAATAGCCGCATGATGACAAGCAATCAGGTAGTTACACGTGCTTTTAGAGTCGCGCTGGCCAACTCACGTATCCTGCGTTGATGTTCCTGGAGCTTAAGAAGACTCCGTGGTCATGAGTCATTTCGCGAGGGTATAAAACACGTGTGACAATGGATTGTGTTTTTCATCCACACGTCAGAGGTCTTTTTTCTGATGACATTTTGGGCTTTGAGCCCACCTTACCCCGTCTCTTGAGAGCGGGGTAAGGTGTGTCCGGGCTTTAGCCTTTGCTTATTGAACAAATGTTTCAGGCATGTTATACTCAGTATTAGGAGTAGCACACGGGGCAAGGAGGAAGCAGACATGGCTAAGGCGACCAGCACGATACGATCGGCATTGCACTACCAGCCGCAGCATGCTGAAGTCTTTGCGGCTAATCAGGCCCTCTTCAACCGTGTCGTCGCCTTCTACTTCGAGTGTATCCAGGCTCATGAAGGCCTCCTGGCTCTCACAAACAAAGAGGCCCTCACGGCGCTGGAAAGACTCACCCATGCGACAGAGGCAAACCCGGCGCCCATCATGCCGCTCACGGACATCGCCCCAGATATCCCGGCCATGTTTCGTCGTGCCGCCATCAATGCGGCGCTTGGTTCTGCTCGCTCCTTCTTTTCCTCGCTCAAAAAATGGCGAGCGCGCAAGGAGAAACACGAATTAAAGAAGCCCCGCAAGGGCAAAAAGTCGAAGCCGTTCCGAGAGCGACCACCGGTCCCACCACGTAGTTGGAACAAGTCGGTTCCCTTCTACGCGAGCCAGTGGAAAGAGCGCTGTGATCACTGCATCCTGCTCAAGGTCTGGACCGGGACGTGTTGGTCCTGGCTCAAGGTTGCTCTGCTCTCACGCGATCTCCCTGAAGGTTTCCAGATGGGGAGCCCTTCCCTGGTTCGCAGGGGAAAGCAGTGGTGGCTGCATACTCCCATCGAAAAGACCTTCGCTGCTCCCGCCAACGTTGAGCAGCAGATCACGACCAATCCCCAGACCCGCATCTGTGCGGTCGATCTCAATCTCGACCAGCACATAGCCGTATGCAGCGTCCAGACAGTTGAAGGCACCATCCTGGCCACCTCCTTCATCGGAAATGGCACAGAGATAGCGGGCTTTAGGAAGTTGCTGCTTGGACGCATTGCGCGCAACCGATCACAGACTGGCATCCTGGCGGAGAATGAACAGGACAATGCCGACCTTTGGCGCAAAATCCGCCATCTTGATGAACACATCGCGCACCTGGTCAGCGCTCGCATTGTCCAGTTCGCCAAGGAACATCAGGCCAGCATCCTGGTCTTTGAGCACCTGGGCAATCTCCAGCCAGAAAAGGGAAAGTATTCGCGTCGTGGCAATACGAAGCGAGCCTACTGGATGAAAGGGCGCATTTTCCGCTACAGCAAATATAAGGCGTGGAATGCAAGCGGCATCATCACCAGCCGGGTCAATCCGCGCAATACCAGCAGACACTGTCATCGCTGCCACGCCGCTGTCATTCGCTACAAGCAGGGACAGCCAGAATCGGGCTATACTCCCGGCGCTGCTCTGGTCGTCTGCCCACAGTGCCAGATGCGCGGACACGCCGACCGTAATGCCAGTCTCAAGATCGGTCAGCGCTTGTTTGAGCGCTATGCAGAACCCTTCAAAGAAAAGCCTCATACTGCTGTGCGACGTGCAGGCAGAGTCTCGAAAGAGACAGGTGTTGCTCTCTCCCAAGACGCCAAATGTCAAAAGGGACCATCCATCTCTGAGGCTAGGCATGGAGAACGCAACGTGCATGGCACCGCGCAACAGGGAACGCTCTGGATGGACGAGCGACCCTGAGCTATTCCTCCCCCACTACGGCAGTCACGCCGAGTAGAGGCTACGCCTCACCTACTCAGAATGCCGACTACGGAAGAGTGGCAGAAGCTGCTCGGTTTCAACCGATGCGGAGTGTCACAATACTCAAGCCATCTTCATCAAAATTAGAGATGTCTCATTCCTTCGCGCCGCAGGTGCGAAGGTGTACTTGGTAAAAGACCTGTATGCTCTGAGGAATGGAGGAAAGAATGGCCTTTTTGGCCTAACAGAGATGCCGAGTCGTGATCATGTATGGTAAGAATCGTATCTATAAGTAAGAGACATACATAACTACTCTATTTCATAGACTTGTCTTGATTACACTCGGGAACGGAAGAGGTTTTGTGGCGATCTCCCTGGTCGCCAGTGCGCTTCAATGTGTGTGCAGGACAGATTTATGAGTACACATGTTTGACTCAATAGTGGTATATCGATGTACAAAAGGACAAACCTATGACAACTACAGGGGAATTGCGTGCAATTATTGAGGACCTGGAGCTGGTAGATATCGGTGATGCTGCCAGTTACCTGGGTGAGGATGTTTGTAGGGAAGAGGATATTACGCTTAATGAGCAGTCAGCCTTGCCCGCACTGAATGATTTTGGATCTTTTTGTGCGTAATTGCTTGCCTGGCTCATGCATTTCGCGTTCTGTATGTACCCTTGCTACATAGCGCGATGGCCGCATCTCTCACTTATATTCTCAAAAACTAACTATAGTATATATATGAAAGCGCCTGCCTCTCTATTTATGTAAAAGGAATAGGGGGCAGGCTTCTCTTTTGCTATTTAGTAGCGAGCGTTGCTCAGGATTTTGGCGCGTTTATCAGAATGAGGAATACCGCACTTTTTCAACTGTTTGATGACCTTATCCAGACTGTATTCGACACGTCTAATCTCCGGCTCCCATGTTCCATTACGCCAGTTAAGAATGCCATAGGAGGCGCGAACATCTTCATCGCGTGGCAGCCCACAACTGCCTACATCGAAGAGGAGGAGGGAGTGCCAGCGACGGATATAGGGAATGTGGAGATGCCCAAAGACAAGCGCCCCCACGTTCTGCTCAACGCTCGCTAAAAGTTCAGTAAGCTCCTCGTCCTGAGCGTTGGGAAAAATGGCCTGTTCGATATTCAGCGGGTTGGCATGTACAACAAGAATATCGCTGCCATCAGGATTGTGGACGCGGTGTGAGAAGGGCAACTGGGCCAGGTAGTCGATTCCCTCACGACCGATCTGCTCACGCGTCCAGGCGATGATATTGCGTTTTTTGGGGCCACTTACCCCGTTGTCGTCAACGACCTCTTTATCCACATTGCCTTGAATAACGGGGCAGTGGAGACCCTGCACGATATCCAGCACCTCTTTAGGGCGCGGCCCATTGAGGCAGAGATCGCCTGCGATAATAATCTGGTCAACCGGAGGCTGGCTATCCAGGTCCTGTAAGACTGCCTCTAGTGCGACCTGGTTGCCGTGTATATCTGAGATAATTGCTATACGCATAGCTATTACGATTCCATTTTTCTGCGCTGGTTCTCTATCTATGAGTTTAACTACATCGAGCTACTATCAGACATTATATCCCACAGTTGTGGGAATGCGAGAAGAATATTGTGGAAATTCTTCAGGGGTAAGGAGTGTGTACATGGAAAACGGGCTAAGCCCGTTTTCCATGTACACACTCCTTACCCTAATGGCTTGCGCAGCAAGCCGAGGCGGGACCGGTTGCGCTATTTACTTTCGTAAGGAATGTCTGGAGTCATATAAAAGTTCTTGAGTTCGTAAAAGTCAGCATTTTTATTGACCTCGTAGGAGAAACAAACCTCAGCGAGAGCATGGTTTAGTTGTCTCTTACGAGGTCAATAAGTAGCGGCATGATCTTATGCCATGCCGAAGGACAGCCCGGAGATGTAGGGCAGGTTGAGCAACGATTGACCTGTGGCAACCCCTACCTGATACTGGTTGATGTTGGCACCATCATAGACCAGGAAGTGTGTTCCATCCTGCCAGTAGATCAAATTTCCGCTATTATTAGGAGTGGCGAGCGTATAGGGCTGCTTCTGGTTAAGCCCATCGACGGTATACAGCGCCTTGTTGACACTGGCATCGCCAGCAGGCTGAACGCTTCGCTGCATCATGAACAGAGAGCAATGCTGGCCATCAGGTGCCCACTGGATGCGCGTATCCATGATTAAAGCATTGGCGGGCAGATCCTGCGAAATGGTGGTAGCTGTGCTATTTGCCAGATTGACCCGCTGAATGATGCTGGTTTTAGGACTATTGGCATTCGCATCTACAATCGATTGTTCAATCAACTGCGTCCCATCGGGCGAAATGTCCCATCCCGGCGTTTCAAAGTAGCCATAACCAGCGGGCAACTGGCCCATTGGGCAGTAGGTTTCGTTCCCCTCATCGGCAATTTTTGTTGCGGCCGCACCAGGATTGGTCAAGGAATGGCTATAAATAGCATACTGGCCATTGACGAAGGTCTGATAGTAGAGCAGACCATTGCGGACAAGCATGGGTTCTCTGGTGGTCCTGAAATTGAGATTTGGGATACTGGACGCAGAAATCGTCAGAGCAAACGAGCTGGTGGTAAAGTCATAGGTATAGATATCGGCGGCAAAAGCGGTATCGTTGGTCAGAGAGGCAGCCCCCATCAGATGAGTATCGTCCGCTTTCACCAGGGCATTCCAGGGACCAGCATAAGGAATACCGCTCTTGGTAGTTGTTTGTTGTCCTGGAAGCGTAGGAGATGTGATCTGGAGTGTGGCAGTATTTAGAATGAATAATTGACTTCCACGGCTATAACTGATACCCATAGAACAGCCAGCTCCGCCAATACCGGAATTTAGTACTTTTAGTGTAAAAACAAGAAACATATCATGATCAAACCAGAGAAAGTTGTTATAAAAAGAATTCCCTGGAGGGTCTTGAATCTGGTCAAATTTGGTAGCCTGCTTTGGGGTGCCGCCATGCAGTGAAAGCCAGATCTGGTGGTTTTTTACAAAAGCATAATCGTTGTACAAAGCGCCCGTAGCTACTGTTGGCTGTGGTGTGGCCGTGGCTACTGTTGACTGCGGCGTGGGAGTGACTGCGCTAGTATCGGGTGGTGTTGTGCCTGTGCTGGAGGGGGTGCCACAAGCGGCGCAGAGGAGGCAGAGGGTGAGCGCGATAAGCCAGAGATAAGATAGGCGCAAGCGATTGTCCTTCATCGGCTTTGTAATTCCTTTGCGTGACATGAAAATCTTGTGTCAAGATAAAACCATATTGAGGGATATAAGATTGGTTTACAGTTCCAGAGCACATAATAAACAGGAAAAGACCTGAGCGAACGTAAAAATGTCACAACCTGAATGCGAAATTACTCACAAAAGGCCAACAGGAGTATCTATTGGAACATCTCTCAGGTGGCACTGGAATCTAACGCCTCGGATTTTCCTCAAAAATTGTTGCGCACCAAGCATGTTTTTCACTTCCTTTAAATAGACAAAGGGGTATACTCAAACGTAAAGATATCTGGACAATACATGTTGTAGTGCCTGCCGGAATTCAAGTAATGCAAGCACACTTCACTTACATGGCGGTAGGGGACGCCCCTGGTTTTACTACAAACGAGCAGGCTGCATGAATAAATATACTACGCTGCTATTTTTATGTATAGTGCTGGTAGGCTACGTAGGACTAGCATGCTATAGCAGAGATTTTTAGCGCATAATTTGACCGAGGCTGAATAATAGAGATAACAATGTAAGATGGAGAAAACGCAAATGATACATCACATTGGGGTCATTTCAGACACACATATCCCGCAGTTTAAGCAGTTGCCAGAAGCCGTGTTTGCCCATTTCGCGGAGGTAGAATTAATAATCCACGCTGGCGATTTATCGCGCCTTTCAGTAATTGATGAGCTTGAAACCCTGGCGCCTGTTGTGGCGGTACAGGGCAATATCGAATATGAAGAGGTTGTTGAGAAATTGCCTATCAAGCGCGAGGTTGTCGTAGGGCATTGCCGTATTGGTATTGTGCATATTCTAGGAGATGCGCATAACAGGGAGAGGATGGCTCGTCAGGAGTTTCCCAACGCCCGCGTCGTTGTCTACGGCCACAGCCATATCCCCTACAACAAAGAATATAATGGGCAATTGTTGTTCAATCCAGGCAGCGCGACGGATCGACGAAAGCAACCGAGGTGCAGTGTTGGGTTGTTGCATGTGGATGATGAGGAGAAGAAGGTATGGGGAGAAATTATCTGGTTGTAGATGGCAAGATAATTTCTATAGCTTCTTTTCAATAGTCCCAGCCTGTCTTAGGCGAGCGAAAACATTATGCACGCAACGCGCAACGTGAGTTTCCCCAGGCGCGGGTGGTGGTTTTTGGCCACAGTCATATTCCATATAATGAAGAGCACGAGGGCCTCCTCTTGTTTAATCCTGGGAGCGCGAATGAGCGGCGTAGTCAGCTTAAACGCAGCGTAGGGATGCTCTCTATTGATGATAAGGCCATGAGTGTGCGCGGAGAGATTTTATGGCTTGAAGAGGAGCCGTAGAGCAGGTCTGAACGATATATCCAGACCTGCTCTGGCTGTGTGGCATTTGCGCTACTGGCGCGGGCGAATGTAGTCCTGCCCACCCATGTAGGGGCGCAGTGCCTCGGGGATGCGCACGCTGCCATCTGGCTGCTGGTGATTCTCGATCAGCGGAATCAGGATGCGGGGCGAGGCGATGGCCGTATTATTGAGCGTGTGTACGAAGCGGACCTTGCCCTCGGCATCACGGTAGCGAATATTGGCGCGGCGCGCCTGCCAATCGTGGAAGTACGAACACGAATGTGTCTCGCGATAGCGATTCTCGCTGGGAACCCAGCATTCGATATCGTGCATACCAACCTTGCCATCACCCATATCGCCTGTGCAGACATTGACAATACGGTACGGTAGCTCCAATGCCTGAATAAGCTCTTCCGCGTTGCGCTCAAGCTCCTCAAACCACTGGACCGAGACTGCGTGGTCGGCCTCACAGATAATATACTGCTCTACCTTGTTGAACTGATGAATGCGGAAGACACCGCGCGTATCCTTGCCATAGGTGCCGGCCTCCTGGCGGAAGCAGGGGCTGTAACCTACGTAGGTCAGCGGTAGCTCCTCAGCCTTGAGAATTTCATCCTTGTACATGCCGGTGATCGAGACCTCGGCGGTACCTACCAGGAAGAGGTCCTGCCCTTCGATCTCGTAGACCTGGTCGCGCCCCTTGGGGAACTGACCATTGCCGACAAAAGCGAAGTCGCGGGCCATCGAGGGTACGATAATGGGAGTATAGCCCTTGCGCGACAGGCGGTCGAAGGCGAAGTTCATTAGTGCCAGTTCCAGGCGCGCGGCAGCGCCTTTGAGCGAGTAGCTGCGGCTGCCAGCCACCTTGACGGCGCGCTCAATATCCACCATCTCCAGCTTCTGCATCAGGTCATAATGGTCGAGCGCGGGGAATTCAAAGGTTGGCTTCTCCCCCCAATACTTAATGGGCACATTGTCGTCTTCATCTTTGCCCACGGGTGTGCTAGGATCGGGAATATTGGGTACGAGCAGGAGCTGCTGATAGCGCTCCTCCTGAAGCTGGGCCAGGAGCGGCTCTTTCTCCTTGATGGCCTCCGAGAGCTGTTTGCCCTGGGCGATATACTGGTTACGCAGCTCGACGTTTTTCTCTTTCGCGGCCTGCTGAATTTTCTTCGAGAGCGCGTTCTGCTGAGCACGGGCCTCCTCGACCTCTTGCTGAAGCGAGACAACGCGCCGATCAAGCTCCAGGAGGGCATTGATATCGATAGGATTATTCTTCAGGCGCGCGGCCTCTTTGACCGCGTCAGTGTTGGTGCGGATAAACGTGAGATCGAGCATGATCTCCTCCTCTATCTATAGTGGCATACATGCGAACAATAAAAAAACGCCGTGTCCTGAAAGGACGACGACGACTTTACAGCGTTATCGTGGTACCACCTTTATTCGTTCAAGCGAAAGTGAACCTCGTTCTGGCCGGGTAACGGAGGCGAACCGTGAGCGTTCTTCGCGCAGGCTCCTGGGTGGATTTCACCGCTGCTCACTACTGCGTTGCACCGGACCGCAGCTCTCTGAAAGGTGGCGCAGGCTACTTGTCCCAATCATAGCCGTTATGGTATGTGTATGTATTGCCTGGTAAAACAGATCTGTCACCGATTGTATACTTAAATACAAGGGTAACAGTTTGCTTGCGCTTTGTCAAGGTGTGGATTGGCTTAAAGTTTCCACACCTGGACATTGCTGAAACTGGCGTCGATGGGGATGCCTGATTGAACGACGGCCACGCCTAGGCGCCCTGATTTCAGTGTGCTATCGCTGGCTCCTCCAAGAAAGGTATCGTTTGCGAAGAGGTAGAAGGTTGTGCCCTGGGCGAGCACGACGAGCTGATTGCTCTGTCCTAGCCCCTGTGTAATGTCCGAGTTGCGCCCATTGAGCAGGTTCTGCCCCTGTCCCGACTCCTGGTAGAGGTCGAGACTATAGGTTCCATTCATGCCAATGCTAAAAAAGTAATATTGATTGCCTGTACTGTCGACGCGGAAAAGCAGCCCGGCGCGGTCGGCATTGCCTGTATTGATGGTGACCTGGGCTGAATAGACGGCATCGGCATAGGTTTTCGCCTGCGAGAGGCAGGGCTGGATATAGCCCCGTTTGGCCACGAAGGCGTGATAACCACTGCTAGTGAAGGCACAGCCCGTGGTGCTGTTGCCGCCAATATCCCATTTCCCATCACCGGTACGATCACTTAAAGAATCGTTCAGGTCGGGATCTTTCTTGGTTGCGTCGGTGAGGATGCCTTCGAGTGCGGTCGCCGTGGCGGTCATATCTTCAATGGTTGTGGTCGCCTGGGCCTGATTTTCATCCTGGGCGGTGGCGGTGGCGTTAATATTGGCCTGGACGGTATTAATCGCGTTGGCTGTTCCCTGCGAGCGTGCCTGGGCGGTATTAACGACATTTTGTGTCCACTGTGCCTGTGCAGTGGCAAATGCATGCGTGGAATGGCGATAGTCGACGCTGGTACTGTAGATAATAAAGCCGAAGCCGCTAACGATCAAGACAGTCGCCAGGGTGAAGACGAGTAGGCGCATCCGATTCTGCAATTGCTGGGCTTTCAGGAGCCGCTGGCGCTTGAGATCTAATTCTACCAGGCGCGCGGCAAAGAGCGTCTCCTGGGGAGAGAGCGTTTCGGACTCAGCGGGCGTCGTTGTGTCTAGGGATGTATTGCCCGGCTGGCTCTCTGCTAGTACGGTTCTGGAATCCTCAGATTGATGTGGAGTTTCGCCTGGTGATAGATGAGGCATGAGTGATAAATATCCCTCCTTATCTTCGTTGGCGTCGGTTTACGCGCCTTGTGAGACGCTGGGGACCACCCCGGCGTCTCGTTTGTTCACTCCTCTTTGTGGCGCTAAAGCTGCCAGACACGAGCGTTTTTGTAGGCCACATCGGTTGCGGCAGAGATGTCCGCGGATAAGAGGCCAATCTGCCCCGAGCTATAGGCCGTATCCTGGGCCTGTCCGACATATTGTTTGTTGATGTAGAAATACATCGTGCTGGAACGGGTAATGACGGTCACAATATTTGTTTGTCCGGTCCCCGTCTTGATGGCATCTGAGTGATCATAGAAGAGGTTATTACTATGACTGTTATCCTGTGAGGCATAGAGGGCCACATTCCCATCGCTGCTAACACGGAAGGCGTAAAACTTTAATGAATTCTTGTTCCCATGGAAGATCAGTCCTCCTTGATTACCGTTCAGAATCGTCATACTGACCTCAAAGGCCATATTTGAGTAATTTGTGTTGAGGCCGAAGCAGGCGACATAATAATGCTGGTTTTGTACCCTAGCGTGGAAGGCACCATTGCTATAGTAGCATCCTCCGCCCCCTACGGCATCATAAGTCTCCCAGCCTGCGCTATCTGGACCGGCAAGAGAGGATTGAAAGACGGGCGAGCCGTTGGTCGCCTGGGCATAGATTGTCTGGCGCGTGGTTGCTGTTTGCTGCACACTCGCGGTCGCCTGGGCATTGGCTGTGGCGGTGGCATTAGTGATTGCCTGTGCGGTGCCGGTCGCCTGGGTATTAGCCGTGTTGGTCGCGGCCTGTGCGGTACTGGTGGCCTGTGCGTTAGCTTGAGCTGGTAGGGCAACCCCCGCATAGTAAATCAGGCTTACACCACTGCCAACGACAACGATGAGCAAAATGGCCAGGAGAACGAGTAATAAGGGCGAACGCTTCCTCCTGGTAGCTACGGGAGGCGTAGGTGGGGTATAAGGCATGTAAGGAGGAGGTGTATATATCCCTGGAGTCCTCTGGCCTGCCGCTGGATCAACGGGAGGATCGTAAGGATTGACACTGTAAGGCGTAACAGGTAGCGGTGCCTGCCCAGTGTAAGAGACAGGTGTATGGTAAGGCGAGGAAATGCTGTGCGCGGGCGACGAGGTAGGTGCTGAGGATTGTGCTGTGGAGGCTACCACGTTGGGGCCGTAGGAGCCGTAGTTTTCGCCGGCAAGCATAGCTGGTTCGGAGGGCGCAGGGGGCGTGGGAGGAAGATCACTGGCAGGCTGCTGTGCTGGACTGGATGCCAGTGCAACCCGCTGGCCACAGCCAGGGCAGAACTTTGCTACAGTTTGTAGCGGTGTTCCGCAGTTGGGGCAATGCTGCATATGTAAAAACTCCGATGTATAGAACAAATAAAACAGTGGGCAATAAAATAAAATATGCATGATCCAGACAGAGCGAGATCATGCACTAGCATACCATTCTTCCCGTATTGTGCCAAGCCTAGTAGTGCTAAAGGCAGGATGAGGCCAGGCGTCGCGCGACGCCTGGCCTCATCCTGCCTTTAGCACGTTTCTTAGATCATTCCCAGTTCCCATTTTGCGTCCTCTGTCATACGCTCAGGGGACCAGGGGGGATCAAAGGTCAGGTCGACCTTGCAGTTCTGTACATTCTCGACCTGCTTTACGCGCGACTCGACCTCCTCTATTACCTCGCCAGCCATGGGGCAGCCGATAGCGGTCAGAGTCATCGTTACGTTTACGCTGGCATCTGCTTCTTGTATATCAATGCCATAGATCAGGCCCAGGTCAACAATGTTCACCGGGATTTCTGGATCATAACATTCACGCAGGGCGTCCATCACTTCTGCTTCATTAATTTGTGCCATAATCGGCTCCTTTGTCTCTGGTAGGCTCCTCTTAATCCGAGTAAATAGGTCGGAATATATTCTTCTGTAATATACTGTATCGGAGCCTATTTGTCAAAAGAAAAAGAGGGTTGGTGGGGACACCTCCCGCTCCGGCAAAGAGCCTCGCCCTTTGCAACCCCGCTTAGGGATAGGCTTGTCCGATGCGCTCGAGGAAGAGGGCGCGAAAGCCTGCTGCGTCGACGGCGACTGGTGTCTGCATATTGGCCTGCGTGTGTCGTTTAAAGTCGGCGACCGTCTCACCCAGGGTCAGCGTGCCCTGAAGTTCCACATCAACGTATGCTGGCTGCCAGGTTATAAGATCAGGGAGGAAGGTTGCGGCGAGGCAGAGCGGGTCATGCATATGGAATGCTTTGGTCGCTATCTCTGCCTGGAAGACGTTGAAGTAGAAGTCCGTCATCTGTAAGATCGCGTGCTTCACCGAGCCATCCAGGGAGGTTGCCAATTGCGCAAAATCTGCGGGGGTCAGGCTTACCTGGTGGGTCACATCCAGACTGACAATACGTAGTGGCCAGCCCGCGTGAAAGACCACATGGGCTGCATGCGGATCACAATAGATGTTAAACTCAGCGGCAGGCGTGACGTTGCCAGGGACGCGCAACGCGCCCCCCATGATATATACCTCGCGCACTGCACGCGCGATACGGGGCTCTTTGTGCAGGGCCAGGGCCAGGTTGGTTAGTGGGCCAATGGCCACAAGCGTAATCTCGCCTGGCGCCTGCATGACCCTCTCGATGATAAGGTCGGCCGCATGTTGAGAGTGGGCTGTGATGCGTGGTTCGGGAAGCTGAAGCTGACCCAGGCCGTTCAGCCCATGCACGGACGCCGCATCCCCATGTGGAAGGATGAGGGGGCGTGACGCGCCTGCCGCGACAGGGATATCTTCTCGTCCCGCCAGGGAGAGCAACGCCAGGGCATTGCGCGTCGTATGGTCAAGATTGACGTTTCCGCATACAGTGGTCAAAGCCTCAAGCTGTATTTCAGGCGAGGCCAGAGCTAAAAAGAGCGCGAGGGCATCATCGATGCCGGGATCAGTGTCCAGAATGATACGATGCAAGAACTTCCTCCCGATAGGGTATTCCACTTTGCGCACCGAAGCGCGCGATTTTGAGGGATGCCGCATAGACCGCGAAGCGTAGGGCATCCTCGGCGCGCTGCCCCTCACTGAGAGCAACGGTGAGCGCGCCCACGAAGCAGTCTCCCGCCGCCGTGGTATCCACTGGCTGAACTTTGGGAGATGCCTGGTAGATACAGCGTGATTGTCCAGTGGCATCGCGTGTCACGAGCATGGCTCCCCGTGCACCAAGCGTGATCACTACAGTTTGAATACCATAGCCGTGCAGGATGGTCGCGACGATGCGCGCATCCTCAACACTATGTACCTGCTGCCCACTGAGTTGTGTGGCTTCAGTTTCGTTGAGCACGAGCACAGTGACTTTGCGCAAGAGATCACGCGAGAGTGCCTGCGCGGGTGCCAGATTGAGTGTCACTGGGACGCCAAGGGTATCGGCTTTCTCAACCAGGCTGGTTACGGTTGCGAGGGGAATCTCAAGCTGAAGTACCAGGGCTTGCGCGGAAGCCAGGGCCGCATGAATCTGCTGCATGTGCGCTTCATCTTTTCCGACCAGCATATTCGTTCCCCCGGCCACGACAATCGCATTATCCCCCTCATGCGAGAGGAAGATGAACGCGGTCCCGGTGTTCTCTTCCTTGTCTCGAACAATAAGTTGTGTGTCGATACCTTCGGTGCGCATCGCGTCTAGTAGGCGGTCTCCGAAGGAGTCGATGCCAACGCGGCCAGCCATGGTGACCGAGGCTCCCATGCGAGCTATAGCTACAGCCTGGTTTGCTCCTTTGCCGCCGGGAACAAATTTTAACGAGTTCTCCGCCAAAAGCGTCTCACCCATATGCGGGATATGTGGAACTCGTACAACCTGATCCATATTCAGGCTACCAACTACCAGGATGTTTTTTGGTTGCATAACGAATGTTCTCCTGTGTACATTACTGCCATGCCAGTATGACCTGCGGGAAAGCAGAACTCTCTTGTTATCTTCTTCTCCGAACACCCTGAGCGCGAAGCGCTAGTCACGCCAGTGACGTTGGGTTTCGGAATAAGATCATAGCTCAGGTGCATCTCGCGAGAAGCTATGTGGGGCGTGGCGAGGGGATAGTCCCAAAAGTATAGTAAACGCTATTGGTACTAATGAACATCCACTGAGAGCATACATCATGCAGGTGCATTCTCGCAATAGGCTGCGAGAATGCACCTGCATGATTGTTGGTAAAAAGCGTAATAGGAGGTATTATTATCTAGGATATTGATTCATAGGCATGTGTGTGGTTAAGGAATTTAGCCACGAAAGCAAAAATCTTTACCATTTTGCTAGCTAAAAGGAGCTTGCGCGTTCTACATGTTGTAGGGCATATTGATAGATAAAGCTAATAGCGTAAATATATCGCAATGTGGTTATGGGAGGGTGTTATGGTGCTGCAAATAGAAGAGAAGCCTGGGGGAAAACGCCGTAGTAGTGAGGAGAAGGGAACGTATATTCGTATCCTGGTGGTCGATGATCAACGTCTCTTTCGCGAGTGTATCGCTGGTATGCTGGCGCAGGAACAGTTTTTTAGCGTGGTTGGGCAGGCTGGTGATGGCATCGAAGCGCTTGAACTTGCTGAAACTTACAAGCCGGATGTCCTCCTAATGGATGTGCAGATGCCGCGTATGGATGGGATTGAGGCGCTACGGCGTATCAAGGAAGAGTGGCCGCAGATTCGGGTCATCCTCTTATCCGCTTACACCGTTGATGAGCGCGTTCTGGAGGGATTGAGCGCGGGCGCGAGTGGCTACCTTTTGAAAGATAGCTCCGCTGAAGGGGTCGTAGCCGCCATTCGCGCAGTCTACGCGGGCGAACAGGTTATTACATCACGTATCTCCAGGCGCATGATGCAGCTTTATGAGCAAGGGCTGGTGGAGAAAGAGCCGATTGGCGAGGGGCTGACGAGCCGAGAGATCGAGGTATTGCTGCGTATTGCCAGGGGGATGGTGCCTAAAGAGATTGCGCAGGCCATAGCAGTAACCGAGAAGACGGTGCGCAACCATATTAGCAACATCTATCGTAAGCTCAACATTTATGATCGCTCTCAGATTGTCATCTACGCGATCAAAAAAGGACTCATTGACGTGCAGGACGTTTAACGATAGGTGATGGCGAGCTGCATAGCCAGCTCGCCATCACCTATCGTTAAAACAGTTTCTTGACGCTTAAGAGGTGGGGGTAAGTGTGGGTGTGGCTGCGGGAAAAATGGCCTTCATGCTGCGACAGTAAGTAATGAGGCGGCTGAAAAGAGGGAGTGGCTCAAGGGCCGGGACACAGCCAACCAGGATCAGTTTGCGTTGAGCGCGGGTCAGAGCCACATTTAAGCGATGTGGATTGGTCAGGAAGTCACGCCGTTGGCTGCCTGCCGGAGGCTCCTGGCTGGTTGCAAAGGACATGATGATAACCATGCGTTCGCCACCCTGAAAACGGTCAACGGTATCCACACTCAGGAGGGACGAGGTTGGGAGCGCCTCCCAACCGCTGGTAGGATCGCTGCTAAAGAGATGCCGCCGAATGGTGGCGACTTGCGCACGAAAAGGCGCGATAATACCAATATCTTTCGGTGTGATGCCACGCTTGAGGAGTTCCGCGACGATGTCGCGTACAACTCGCGCTTCGGCGTTACTCGTTTTGCTCTCGCTCACGCCCGGTCCCGTTTCATATGTGTTCGCTTCCGCCTGAAGAGGTGAGCTATCGAGGAAGGCCAGGGGGCGCCCCGGTTTGAGGACCTCAGCGATAGCCGTTGTCTCCTGGCGAGCCGATGAGAAGGAGGTAAAGTCTAGCTTTCGCTCGGCAATCGAGGGGTGCGCGAGAAGCAGGCGCTCATAAAAGACGGTGGAAGAGAAGTTTGAGATCCACTTATTCATACGATACTGCGTGCGTAGTGGCACACAGGCGCTGATGGCCACAGTCTGATTTTGCACATAGTCATCGTCGAAGCGCTTAAGGTGGCTGAAGAGGGAATCGCTTAAGCCCTGGGTCGCGGCCTCCGAGTTTAGGACGAGGGGGGGAAGCTGCTTTTCATCGCCTACCAGGATAAAGCGGTGCGCGAAACGCAAGGCCCCCAGGATGGCGGGTACTGTAAGCTGGCCTGCTTCATCGATAATGGCAACGTCAAAGTCCAGTCCGCTCTGCTTACGTGCAATATCCTCGCTGGTGAGCATGTGGGATGGCATATATTTATCAGAGGACCAGGTCGCAGTCGTTGAGGCAATCACTGGCATAGAGTGCAGCAGATCGTGTACCGCCTCTGGGTGCGGACTCTCATCCACCAGGCCTTTCAGCAGGTGGGGGCGTACCCCTTCGGCCACGCTACGCTCATGACCCAGGCGCAGGTAGGTGTCGAAGCCCTCGCGCTCAAGGCGCAGAAGAATATTATCGACGGCCTGGTTGGTAAAGGCCGCCAGTAGGACGCGTTGCCCCTGTTGCGTCAGGCGCTTGACAATCTCGGCAATAACGCTGGTCTTCCCTGTTCCTGGGGGGCCATGGACGAGTAGGTAATCCTGCATCTGGAGGGCGCGCTCAACCGCTAGATTCTGCTCAGCGTTAAAGCCTGTCCTTGGGAGGACCTGTTGCTGTTTAAAGCGCGGGCGGACCTTCCCCGCGACCAGGTCACGCAGGTGAGGATCAACCTGGAGCCAGCGCATCAGGTTCTGCAACGTGCGTACATGCACCAGGTCATTATCATAGCGGTCGAGCAGGGCCGGGTGGTCAATCAGCTCGCGTGTCCAGACGGTTACTGCTTGCGAACTAATCTGGAGAATAGTGCCACTGACGACCTCCCCACGAATGGGATCGCCGCTGCTCAAGAGAATCTCGTCGCCCTCGCGTAGTTCAGAGGTATTCTCGCAGCTAAAGCTCTGTTGCCAGCCATCATTCGCAATGTTGGCAGGGCCAAGCGCTTGCAGACCCTGAATGGCTGTTCCCTGTTTAAGGCGCTCCTCTATCGGTGTATTCCAGAGCCTGGCCTGCTGTTCTTCGCCCGCGCGGCCCTCTAGTTGAAGCAGGTGATAGTAGTGAGCGAAGAAGGCCTTATCCTCCTGAGTGTTGAAATGCCAGGGACGCCTGTCCTGGGTATCCGGCCCGCTTACCTCACCCTGTCCATTCTGAAAGGCCGCGTCGATGGTTGGAAGCTGCCAGTCGAGGAGGCTTGAGAGCTGATAGCACTGGCTCTGGAGCGAACAGCGATTGCAGCGTGAGGGGCCTGGAGGTGTGGTTGGAATGCCAGTTGCCAGGCTGAGCACCAGGGTGTTGCGCCGCTCATTGACGCGCTGGATCTCGCGGATAGATGCGGGGATGCCAAAGGCCTGGGCGTGTTGTGGCGTACCGCTATAGAGGAGGGTCGCGAGGGCCTTCTTCATCTGAGAATCGCGGCGGACCATGAGCAGAGAGTGATAGCCATAGACCTGCCAACGATGCTCTTTGCGGGGAAGCTCGCCTTTGGCGCCCCCTGTTTTAAGTTCGAGCAGGCGTTGACGACCCGCCTGCTGCCAGAAGAGGTCGAGGCGTCCACGTAGTCCAATTTCAGGCGCCAGCAGAAAGGTCTCGGCGCGCACCTGGTTGGGCGCGATATCAGTATCTGCCTGTGTCTCGTGAGTCTCCTGAAGCGCGGTCGGCATATCCCAGAGTGTATTGCGTTCATGTTCAAACCAACGCGCCAGGCTTTCCAGGTGTGGCTGAACCTCCTGACGCATCGCTTCAGGATTAATGCCCGCGAGGGCCATCTCAATATTATGGAGCTGTAACGCTTGCTCCAGGTGACGTTGCAGGCTTGCATACGCCGTTTCTGGTGCCTGCTTTTCCTCTTCACCTGCCTTTCGTAGCAAGAATTTCCCGCGATCATGCTCCTTGAGAAGCTCCTTAAAGCAATGATGTACAATGTTACCACGAATGGTCGCGGCGTTTGCTGGCGAAGGGATCAAGCGCTGCAAGAGGTGCTGGCGCTGGCAATATTCCGCCTGATTGAGGTCAGTGATGTTAAGCAGGGTATCTGGCTCAAGCACGGCCAGGGTATAGGAGTTGCCGCGATAGCAGGAACGTGAGCGGTCACGAAAGGTAAGTTCGGTGGGCGCGAACGGGAGATGATAGACATGCAGGCGCAAGGGACGCATTTTGACTACATCCCAGCGGGCACGAAGCTCACGCACCAGGCTGCGATAGTAGTGATCATTCAGGTGCAACTCAATGTGCGCGCTCCCGGTATCCAGCACGAAGACCGCGACCTGCTCGCCCGCCACCAGCCGTTCCTGAGTGGCGAGAATGCGCCCTTCGAGTTGCAGCCCCGTACAATCAGGACCTGGATCGAAGGCACAGAGGAAGCATTCGGGCGTGTGTGTATGGATCTCAGGTTGTTCAGTTCCCTGCGTCATAGTTGCGAAAAAGTCTCCTGTATTTTGCTCTTGCTGGCAGTGTACGCCACGAACAAACTTTCGTCAATCTCTAGATCAAACAAGGATACATAGAGAATAAAGCCAGAACGGTAGACGTGTTGTGGTTCTTTTATTACCATACACCGACCAATTGGAAAAGAGGAAACAGATGGTTGCATCCCCGAAAAATCCCATCATTCGTACCGTCACGCTGGGGCTGGCGGACGCCCACCCACTGACGGCGAAGCATATACAACAGGCGAGCGCCCTGTTACGCGAGGTTGAGGCGCGGCTCACAGAGGCTGGCTACGAGCTACAGACACTGCGCCTCTCAACGCGTTCCTTGTGGGATGACCTGGTGTCCTGGTCCGCGATGGAGATCCAGCAGTATATCCAGGAGTTGCAGGGAATATTGGACGAGCAAAACCTGGCCTATTGTTCGCTGGGAACGGCCCAGGTGACGCGCCCGGACTTTCCCCTGGCGCGGCTGGATATATTGGCAGATATTTTATTGCCAGCCCCAGCCTTGAGCGCCACGATCCAATTGGCGACGCTCCAGCATGGCTTGCGCGCGCAGGCTGCTCTGCCCACAGCCCACATTATTAAGCGCCTGGCGAGCGAAAGTGAAGAGGGTTTTGGCAACTTCCGTTTCGCTATGCTGGCCTGTGTTGAGCCCGGCAGCCCCTTCTTTCCTGCGGCCTATCACGAGGGGACCAGTAGCCTGAGTGTTGGCTTGCAGGGGGTAAGTATTGTGACGGAGGCACTGCAACAGTTACGTTCCCAGCAGGCAGGCCCGCTCGATCTGACTCTCGTAAGCGAGACTCTCAAGGCTGCCTTGCAGGCACAGGCGCGCCCGGTGGTGGAAGCAGTCAGCCATCTGGCGGAAGCGTATGGCGTGCGCTTTGGCGGTATAGATCTCTCGCCCGCGCCTATGGGCGAGGAGAGTATCGCGGCGGCCATGGAACTCTGTGGCTATGGCCCCCTGGGATCGCCGGGAACGCTCGCGGTCGCCGCGGCACTGACCGCTGCCCTGAAGGGGACGGATCTGCCAACTTGTGGCTATAACGGTCTGATGCTTCCTGTCCTGGAGGATCGCCTGTTAGGGCAGCGCTGGGCCGAGCGGCGAGTCAACGCCCATCAACTCCTGTTGTATTCCACCGTGTGTGGGACAGGACTGGACACGGTTCCCTTGCCAGGAGACTGCTCCGTCGAAGAGATTGCCGCGCTGCTCCTGGATGTAGCGACGCTTGCTCTGCGACTGCGCAAACCGCTCTCGGCGCGCCTCTTCCCGGTTCCTGGAAGACAGGCTGGTGAGAGCACAACGTTTAGCTCGCCGTATCTGACAAATACGCTTGTATAGAGAAAGGATGCTATGTTGACGCAGCAGGAAGGATTCTGGCAGGCGCTGGATGACCTGGTCGCAAACAGTGAAATTGTGATAGATCGCCCCAGGGGATCGAGACATCCACGCTATGAGGAGATGATTTACCCCTATGACTATGGCTATCTACAAGGGACACGTGCCGCTGATGGCGACGGAATTGATGTCTGGGTGGGGACGCAGCAAGCGCGGCAGGTGACTGGGCTCATCGTATGCGTGGACGCCTTAAAGCGCGACAGTGAGATAAAAATCTTGCTTGGGTGCACCCGTGAAGAGATGGAACAAATCCTCGCTCAACACAACAGCAGTCTCCAAGTGGGAATGTTGATTGAACGTGGTTAGAGGTGCTTGCAGGGGGAAGAGGGACGACGCGTGCTTCAGCAGCGTCGTCCTATTTATGCTGCTTTATGACTCGCGAAACTGAATAACCGTTTGTGTCCTGATGGTGCTTACCTCGGTTGGCTGTTCGTCGATATACTCCTGTCCCCAGAGTGCACCCATGATACCATCAAAGGATGTGCGTACATTCTCGTAGAGACGAGCGTTCTCGATTGAGAGCGCGGCCAGGCTTGCAAGAACCGTTAAAAACTGGATATCATCTTCATCAAAGACAGTTTGCTGCTTGGTATAGACACGGATGACCCCAACGGCTTCTCCCCGTACTTCCAGTGGTACACACAGGACCGAGACCAGGCCTTCTTGCCTGGCTGCATCCTGATACTGAAAGCGTGTATCACTGCGCACATCGGGTACATAGACTGGGGTGCCACGCATGGCATCGCTGTCAATTGCGCTCTGGGTGAGACTTACTGGACCCTTCGCGAGATAGTTGCCGCTGAGTCCATGAACGCAGCTTAGGTGAAGCAGGCCGCTTTTGCGGTCAAGCAGACGTAAAGCACAGGCATCTACCTGCATCGCCTCAGTGGTACTGGTAACGATGCTCTGGAGCACCTGGTCCAGTTCGAGACTGGAGGTAAATGTCAGCGCGGCCTGATGGAGAGCTGTATAGTAATCTCTATGTGAACGTCGTGGCAACTGATGAGCGTTATCGTCTGTTGTCATGGGTTATCTTCTCTCCTGGTGACTTTCTGACTTCTTATGCGAAAACCAATCTCCATTCGGGGCGCGGCGCCACTGCCATGGCTAGCGCTCCCCCCATTCGGGGACAAGCGCGCTCAGGTTTTCGGATAGGTGGTAACTAAGCATGGACTACAGCCTGTATGTTAGACACGAGTATCCCATGCTTATTGTAACATAGAAAGTCATTCAGGAAGACAATACATTTCCAGACCACAAGCAAGAGCTGTGGCTTACCGCTCATGTTTTCCCTCAAAAGCACAAAAGGGGAGAGCCGTGAGGCTCTCTCGCTTTGGCTTACTTCTTCTCCGAAAACCCTGAGCGCGCTTGTCCCCGAATGGGGGAAGCGCTAGACACGGCAGTGGCGCTGCGCCCCCGAATGGGGGTTGGGTTTCGGAATAAGATCTTAGTGTACTCCTACTGTCTGTTGTTGGGTCTGCTGGGCCTGCGATTGATTGGCAGGATCCTGCACCAGCCAGACGCGGCAAGGGGCATTGGAGAGCACGTAGGGAACTGTCTTACCAAGATCGTATTGAGCCTTCTGACAGTTGCGAACTAATCCTATCAAAATGAGCGCGCAATTGTGGTCTCTAGCTTCATCGACGATGGCGGGACCCGCGTCACGGGCCTGTACTACCTCTGCAACAGCCAGGCAGCCGACCTTTTCTGCAATACTTAAGGCACCAGTAAGCAGGCGATCAGCACGCTCAGACTCTTCTGTTAGCACGGCTTTGAGGGGAAGAGCACGTGGAACTTCAATGACATGTACAAGATGGACCTTACGTTTGGCTCCTTTTGCCATCTGGCAACCCAGGTATACCAGGTTTGAGTCCAGTTTGTCACCGCAGAGCACAACAGCAACGTCGCCTGTGGCGCTTTCACCCAGGGCTGACTTGCTCATCGCTGTCTCTTCTTTGGCTTTGGAGCCCCATAAGTGAACCATAATAGATCTCCTCCTGATGGAGCATGATAAACAGCATCATAAATTCCTGACCGAACATTCGTTACAGTACCCAATTTTGCGTACGAATGGCAGCCTGGTTTTCCATCCTACAGGATTGTAGTACCAGAATACGGGTTCGTCAATGACACTAAACGGCATGAGTGTCATGCCCAATACTCTGAGTCGGGTTAGCCGAACGATTCAACTCCTTTACTAGTAATACGTACGCACGCTATAAGATGTTTTGCTGTTTTCGCGGTTGAAATAGATATAGTTTGATGTACGCTGATAGAGTAACGTCTATCTCACACAAGAAAAGGCGGTCGCTTGACCGCCTTACTATAGTACTATTCTGGCTCGATTGTCACGGTTAATGCATAGCCAAGCAAGCGTTCCTGGTAGTGTTCCGCTAGCTCGTGAGGGCACACAATAACGATAGCGTTCCCGTTCAGGTGAGCGGTAAGCATAATGTGAGTTGCTTCCTGCATCGTCAAGGTGTTGACCGTTTCAAGCAACGCGGCAACGACATGCAGCATGTCATTGTAGTCGTCGTTGAAAAGAATGACTTTATAGAGAGGAAGCAAGCTGCTACGTTGACGTACAACCTCTTCGGGCCGTATTTCTAGCCGTGAAGGCTGGCATTGCCTCTGTGCCATTGCGCTATTATTCACTCCTGAGTGAGTACTTCAGTTACTCTGAATATGTGCGCCGTTGAGTTCTATTGTAACCAAGACTTACGCATTTTTCTAGTGCCCTGCCGACTAATTTCGGATTTGCAGAGAAAGAAATGCGGGGTGATGTGCGCCGCACAGCACACATCACCCCGCATTTCTTTCTCTGCCTGTTAGCGGCGACCGACGCTACGATCGATCTTGCCTCCACTGTTGAGGAGGATGGCTCGTGCGCGCGACTTGCGGCTGATATTCTCGCTATCGGGCAGACGCAGGGCCACTACATTAAGCGCGCCTTTACTGCTACGCACGGGTTGCTCTTTGCTCGCGGTCTGTTTGGTGACATCCTGGCCAATAGCACCGCGTACCCTACGCCGGGTAAAGGTACCAGTGCTGGCTCCCAGGATAATACCGATTAACGCTCCTACAATAAGCGTGGCGGGCTCTGGCAGAATACGGGGGAGTGCAAAGCTCGCTACGAGTGCAAGCACACCCAGAATCACGCCAAAGATCACCGCGAAGAGGATAATGTAGATTGGTTTGGGGCCGGTCTTCTGCGTACGCAGAAAATAGTCGCTGCGGGCCTGGTTGGGTCCATGCTCACGGAATTGCCCCTGCCCTACCATTCCTTCTTCAAGCTGAAAGACCTCGTCAAGGCTAAAGCCCTCCTTGCGCAATTTTGCGCTCGCGGCATCTGCTTTCTCCTCATCGGTAAAGACTGCTAGCAGGTCATAGCTGCCAGGTTGCTGTTGCTGTTGTTGCATACGTCTCGTATTCTCCCTGGATCTCTCCATGTGCCTGGTGCTGGCACGTCAAGCGCTAGTGTATCTGGTTAGTGTCTTTGGTTGCTGTGCATCCACTATCAAATAGTATAATATTCCAGGAGTGCCGCCAAGAGAGGGCTGGGCAACTTAGTAGGGTTTTGAGTGGAGTGACTCCAGGACAGTCGCGATTTCATGGCGGACGCGATCGCTCTGGCGCATCTCGCCCTGTACCTTTTCCCAGCCGTGCATGATCGTGGTATGGTCGCGCCCTCCCAACTCCGCACCGATCTGTTGTAGCGAGGCTGTGGTCTCTTCACGCATAAGATACATCGCAACCTGGCGCGGCCAGGCAATATCGCGGTCGCGTTGCTTTCCCCGGATACGTTCGGCCTCCACATTATAATAGCGGCAGACGCCATCAATGACTTCGGAGACGCTTAACTTGGTGGCGGCAGATGGTTTTTTATCGCTATAAATATTTTCCAGGGCGTCGGCGGCTAGCTGCACGGTGATCGGCGCGTTATGCAGGGTCGCGTAGGCGATAACGCGGTTGAGTGCCCCCTCCAGTTCACGTACACTGCTGCACTCTGGTCGTGCCACATATTCAACAACAGTGCTGGGAACCGAGAAGTGCAGGAGATCGGTTTTTGAGCGTAAGATGGCCAGGCGATGCTCATACTCTGGTGGTTGTACATCTGCCAGCAGTCCCCATTCAAAGCGGGAGCGCAGGCGGTCTTGCAGGCTATGTATGGCTTTGGGCGGCCGGTCGCTGGTGACCACGATTTGTTTATTGGCGTTGTGGAGCGAATTGAAGGTATGAAAGAACTCTTCTTCGGTTGACTCTTTGCCTGCGATAAACTGAATGTCGTCGACTAGCAAGATATCGATCTGACGATACTTAGCGCGGAACTCCTCGGTTTTCTGATAGCGAATAGCGTTAATGATTTCGTTGGTAAATTTCTCCGAGGTGACATAAAGCACAGTCAGCCCTTTGACCTCGCCCTCATGTCCCACCGCGTGTAGCAGGTGGGTTTTGCCCAGGCCCACGCCGCCGTAGAGGAAAAGCGGATTATAGATGCGCCCGGGATTCTCTGAAGCAGCCAGGGAGGCAGCATGCGCCAGCTGATTTGATTTGCCCACGATAAAGGCATCAAAGGTATAGCGTGGGTTGAGTTGCCCACCTGTCCCAAAGGTAATGACCGGTGGAACGGCAATGGGCCTGGCTGGATTGTTATAGCTCGCCGGACGCTCTGACTCGCCCTCAGATCCGGAGCCTGGAGGTGGTGGAAACGCGGGATACTCTCCGGGCGGGGTTTCTGCTTTTAGCGCACCTTCTCGATTTAAGCCAAGGGTTTGAAAGGGGAGCGATGCCTTAGACTTCTTCGCCACGGCGGCCGCGGACTCCGCCAAGCGACGTACATGCTGCGCGGGCGATGTACGTGTTCGTCCCAGGCGCGAAGGACGCTTGGGGGGCGAGAAGAGAGCCTCGCCGGGTTGCTCTGGTGTGGTTTTATCGCGGGAAACGACAAACTGGACCTCGACCTCCATTCCCGTGATGTCGGTGAGAATGGTGCGGATCAGGCTGGTGAAGCGACGCTCGAGATGGGTTTTGACAAAGGTCGAGGAGACACTGACGACGAAGATCCCATCTTGAAAGGAGTCAGCGGAGGTGCCCTGGAACCAGGTGGTAAAGGTATTAGGCTGTACGCGCTCCTGTAAGCGTTCTATTGCAGTTTGCCAGATTTGTCTTGCATTCACACACGACTACTCCCGCAAGTAAATGTTGAGTTCTTATGTACGATACGTGGCGCTTGGTATGGTGGCGTCACAAGTAGGAAAAAGCTCCTGCCTGGACGAAACGACGATTAGTCTACTCCCAGTGTCTGCTTCTTAATGGTGAAATGTAATGGTAGCATTAAATCAAACCCCTGTAAAGGCCTTGTTCTCGCGTCCTAGTACCAATTTGAGAACTACTTCATAGACAAACTTCTTTTTATTATCTATCTTTAACGTAGACGCGTAATTCTTGTTTTTTTACAGGCATTCAAGCCAACTTGCACCTCCTCAGGAGGAGACCTCTCGCCACTGCGTGACTCGCCTGGGGAAGAGTCTGCTGTCGTGGTTGGCTGGGGGAGCCAGTCAACCACGACAGCAGACTCTTCCCCAATACAAGCGTGATAGGTAAAGATGAGCTATTACCCACTTTCGGGTAAGGTGTGTCAGGTGGCGAACTGGCTCCGCCAGTTCGCCACCTGACACACCTTACCCCTGAGCACCGCAGGCGCGAAGGCTCTCCAGAGAAAGGGGCTTCATGCAACCTGGACTAGTCGTAAAGGGTGAGTTCAAGCAAGGCTCGCTCGACGCTCAAGTTTCACTTCTGCTATAATGTCAGAAGTTTTGTGCGCGCGTGATGAGAGCCTTGCGTGCTTTTAAATGGGAGGATTTGCATATCATGGATAAGTGTCCCTATTGTGGGGCCGACACAAGGCCGGAAGATCGGTATTGCCTGAATTGTGGGAATCGCCTGACCCCTGCTGCTGCTGCGCAGCCAATGAATGCCGCCCCCACCGTGGGGGCCTCTCCAAGTGGAGAATGGAACGCGGCTGGGCATGAAGGAGGCACTGTTCCTTCTTCTGACTATGGCAACGAGGCGGCTCCAACCGTGGCGGGCGGCTATGGGGCTGAGCAGGCCAACTATTCCGCTCCTACCGCCCAGGCAACGATGGATCGCATTGAGCAGCCAGGGCGTTTTATCTTGCGCTCTGAAAGCGGCCAGGTCATCACTGAGTATCCGCTGGAGAAAAAAGAGATCGTGATTGGGCGTGCCCCCAACAGCGACATCCTGTTGCAGAAAGATAAATTGACGTCGCGCCGCCATGCCGTCGTCCACTTTGATAATGGACAGTATGTATTGCAGGATGAGCATAGCGCCAATGGTACCTTTGTCAATGGGCAACAGCTTGATGAGAATGGCACACGCTTATTGCAGGATGGCGATCATATTGGCATTGGCGAGCATGAGCTGATCTTCCGCGCCTTTGGCACTGCCTCAAATGAGGTCGAAGATCTGCCCACGGTCTCTGTTCCCTATGAATCCAATCCCTACGAGCCTAATACCTATCGTACCTCGACTGATGACAATGTCACGCTTCCTGAGAGCGATAGTGGGTATGAGACCCAGTCCATTCTCTCGGAGGAGCCAGAGATTCCCTTTGGCGTGCCAGCCCTGGCTACGCCAGTTGAGCAAGACGATCAGGCTGACTTCCCGGCTGTGGAAGAGCAGACACAGAAAGCGCCTGAAGCGTCTGACTATGTTTCCGAGACACCGGCGGAACCTGCGCAGCCACGCGAGGAAGAGTC
This sequence comes from Ktedonobacter sp. SOSP1-85, assembly GCF_016587415.1. GTDB lineage: Bacteria > Chloroflexota > Ktedonobacteria > Ktedonobacterales > Ktedonobacteraceae > Ktedonobacter. The sequence goes on from NZ_BNJI01000001.1 coordinate 4,212,090, forward strand.
TGTACAGAAAGCCTACGATGACGCTCCTCTGACCTTTAAGCGTCTGACCTCCATTCCCATGCCCAATCTGCCAGACATGAGCAGCTTGATTGCCGCTGTCTCCGCTCTGGATGGCCAGATCGCGGCTTTGCAGGACCAGTTCAACTCAACGCAGGATGCCATGCGTAAGCGCGAGGGAGAGCTGGGCCAAACCGTCAATCAACTGCGAGGTGGCATCCGGCGCGTCTCTGAGCGCATGGATAGCACAATCGCCGATGTCGCGCGTAGCCGCGAGGCTTTGGCCTGGGCCGAGCTCTTGCAGCTCATGGAAGATGTTATGAGCAATCCACGCGATATCGAATATGTCACGAAACTGGCGCGGAAGGCTCGCGAACTCAACAAGGTCTTCCAGATTCACCAGAATGTACTCAACACAATGGCCGAGTGCAATAGCCTGTTGCGCGGCATGGTTGGCGAAGAGTAATAGAAGGTGCAGTACGTGCTGGTGGCTTGCGTCCACCAGCACGTACTGCACCTTTGGTTTATAAAAAAACTTATCAACTGAGCGGATACTTTCATGCACGAAATTGCTTCACGACAGATAGATGCCATCATTATTGGTGCTGGCCTGGGCGGCTTACTAAGCGCAGCCCATTTGCTCCAGCGTGGCAAACGCGTTCTCATTCTAGAGCGCCTTCCGCATGCGGGGGGGCGATTTACCGCCAAACATTTCCAGGGCGTGCAGGTAAGTACCGGTGCGGTGCATATGGTTCCCTTCGGGAGCAGTGGCGCGCTGGCTCAGATGCTTGATCGTTTGCAGGTTCCCCACCGTTTCTTTGATGCCGATGTCTTCGGCTCTTTTTATGTACATGGCAAACAGTACCGGGCGCAGGGCTTGCTGGGCGTCTTGCGTTTCCTGGGTCCGCGCCAGTCCTGGTGGTTCATCCGCCTGGGCTACCTGATGTTTTTTAGCCAGTTGTCTGAGGCCGAACTCCAGATGCCCTTTCATCGCTGGTTAGAGCAGCACATCAATGTCGAGCGCAATCCACAACTGGTCGCCTTCTTCGAGCGGATCTCGCGTTTTGCCCTGAGCCTGGAACTGAGCCAGGTAAGCACACGCGAGGTGATTCGCACGACGCGCAACATGTTTCGCTTTGGCGCGCCCGCGATTGTCGAGGGTGGATGTGGTGAGATCACACGCCAGCTTGAACAGCACGTCCAGGCGCTCGGCGGCGAGCTTTCACTCTCCTGCGAAGTATTGCAGATCATCCAGCGTGATGGGCGGGTGAGTGGAGTACGTGTGCGCTACAAAGAGCGTGGCGCCGAGGAAGTGATCGAGGCTCCCCTGGTGGTGAGCGATATCGGCCCCAGAGCCACAGACGGGCTACTGCACAATCGGAAAGTAAGGCAGGCCGATGTGCTCAAGCGGAAGCTGGGAGAGGAGTCTGTAGGGGGCGAGACGCCCTCAGAGGTGGGTCTGCACGAGGCCGTGGGCCTGAAAGTCCATATCTTAAGCGATGTCTCGTTTATCCCTCATCGTGGCATTATGTATTGCCTGGATACGAAGCGCATTGCGGGTATCGTCCAGCCAACAAATAGTGACCCCAGTCTTGCCCCTGCTGGCAAGCATTTGTTAATTACCCACCAGGTCATTCAGAGTAACAATGTGGAGGAAGAGCGCGCGCTCGCGCTGGCGGACTTGCATATGCTCTTTGGTGACGCCTTTGATGCGTATTGTCGCGTACTTACGATGGGGACCTATCGGGGCGAGTGGCCGGTGAATAGGATGACGCAGGGAGAGGACCTCACACCAACAACAACCGTCGAGGGCCTGTATCTCGTGGGAGATGCCGTCAAGCCATCGGGGTTTCTGATGGTGGAAGGGGTGGCCCAGAGTGTGAACCATTTCCTGGATCTGTTAGATGCACTGGATCGTGAAGAAACAGACAGGAAAGGCCGACCTGCGCGGGCGAGCCGATCACATATGGCGGTCGCCTATTCGCGCTTGAACCCCTTGCGCTGGTTGTGGATGGCGCCGGGAAATTCGGCTACGTTCCACAAATTGAAGGATGCCCATTAGGACTTGTATAAAGGCTGATAGTAATGAAGCAAAGTGAAACGCCAGTGGCCTCCCCCTATTACCTGGTACAGGGAGGAGCCTCGCTCCAGGGCGAAGTGAAATTGAGCGGCGCGAAAAACGCCGTCACCAAAATGATTATCGCTTCGCTGCTGACCTCTGAAGAGTGCACATTGCGTAATGTGCCACTGCTGGGAGATATGTATTTAACCATGAAGCTGTGCGAAAGCGTTGGCACCAGTCTACACCTGGATGACCATGTGTTGACGCTTCGTACCGACTCTATTGCCAGATCTGAGATCTCAGATGAGGTCGGGGGACTGAACCGCATCGCCGTCATGGCGATTGGTCCCCTGCTGCATCGCTGTGGTGAGGTAAGCATACCTGCCCCGGGGAGATCGTATTGGCCCGCGCCCCATTAATTTTCATATCGAGGGACTGCGCCAGATGGGGGCGACGATTGTTGAGCGCGATGGATTCTATTATTGCACGACGACAAAGCGCCTGCGTGGCACAACAATCAAACTGCCCTTCCCCAGCGTCATGGCGACTGAGAACTTCTTGATTACGGCCTCGCTGGCCAGGGGCGTGACCATCATTGAGAACGCGGCCATGGAGCCAGAGATTGTAGACCTGATCAAGCTACTGCAAAAGATGGGTGCCATCATCGAGGTTAAGGTTGATCGGCGTATTGTGATCGAGGGCGTCGAGAAACTACGTGGCGCGAGTCATACCCTGCTCAGCGACCGCAACGAGGCTGTCTCCCTGGCTACCGCGGCCTATCTCACGCGCGGCGATGTCTACCTGCGAGGCGCGCAGCAGGATATTCTATTGACGTTTTTGAATACTCTTTCAAAGATGCGCCTGCGCTTCGATATTGATGACGAGGGCATCCGTTTTGTGGCTGATGACCAGCCACCGCCCGCGATTGCCCTGGAAACAGATGTTCATCCTGGCTTTATGACGGATTGGCAGCAGCCCTTTACCGTGTTATTGACGCAGGCGCGTGGTATGTCGGTAGTACATGAGACGATCTACGAGGATCGCTTCGGCTATACCTCGGCCCTCATTGGTATGGGCGCGCATATCGGGCTGTATAGCAAATGCCTGGGCGAGGTGCCCTGTCGTTTCCGCGAGAAAGAACACCAGCATAGCTGCGTAGTTAGTGGGCCAACGCCTCTGAAGGGAACGCAACTCTATATCCCCGATATCCGCGCGGGTTGCTCCTATATCCTCGCGGCCTTGTGTGCGGAGGGCGAGTCGCAGGTCTTTGGCATCGATCATATCGAGCGTGGATATGAGCACCTGGACGCCAAACTACGTTCACTCGGCGCGCAAATTCAGCGCATCGAAGCCACGGCAACTGCCAACGTCAACTAACAACCAGATACATAGAAGAGAGCCTGGCGCGGTTAGCGCCAGGCTCTCTTCTATGTATCTGGTTACTACCAATCAGCTTTGACTTCGCGCAATTGCTCTGGTGTGAGAACGCGGAACATAATGAGCAGGTTCTCCAGGTCATATTCGAGGCCCATGGTATGCAATTCCTGGCGAATGCGACCAAGGGAACCGATCTGTGTAGTGTTAATCATGCCGTAGCTTACCAGGCTGGCGGCTAGCAATTGGTCAGGCGTGAGGAGCTTAAACATCAGCAGGATCTCGCCAAGCTGGTAGTTAAGATCCACGCCATTAAGCATACGCTGGATATTTTGAGCCACGTCCAGGCGACTCTCGGGAACGAGGTGCCCCTCTAATAAGACGCTTCCGAGCGAACGTGTTGCGCGTCCATTGAGTGCCTGAGGCTGAGGTGGCTGGGGTGGTGGTGTGGGCATCGGAGGCAGGCTCTGCATAATATCGATCAGGACCGCGTTACTGGTTGAGTTCTGCGCAACCTTTTCGGCCTGCCCCTCGGTTGCCCGCTTAATTTCAGCCTTAATTTGCTCAACAATTGTCTGGTGATCGATATCTGACTCCTCGTCCCGTTTCTCATCTGTGATGGGCGCGGTTGGAGGATACTTCTCGGTCTCTGGCTCCTGGCGTTTGGGCCTGGAGTTCAGCTCTTCTACAGTGTATGCGCGGCTGATATACTCCTGGCCAGGAGCACCAGTGAATGTCGCCTGGGGAGTCGCTGCGTGCTGTTGCTGCTGGCTAGAGGACGTAGCAGTCACAATAGAGGCCAGGGGCGAGGCAATATTTGTGGCCTGCCCATAATTGTTTGGGCGTGAAGGCGCCTCTGTACGCCTGCCCGGGTTCTCTGGGGGCATATTTGTAGGCCGCTCAGCGGGCATCCCCTCGATAGGAGCGGGGCGTAACGGTTGTGAGAATAGCTGCTCGCTTACCTGTCGTGGTGGAACATCGGTAGCTGGATGAGTGGCATAGGCCGTTGTTTGTTGGGCCTGGGAGGCGACCTGAGAAGGCTCGTGCGCTGTTTGAGGGGTGCGGGCGAACAGACCCTGTTCCCCTAAGAATGGGCGTGCCCGGACGTGTATATCCTGTTCTGGTTGGGCTATAGGCTGAGCGAAGGAAGGCTGCTCGCTTACCTGATACGCAACGCGTGCCTGGGCAGGTGCCTCGCTCCGTGTATACTGAGCTGGTGGAGGGGATACTGGTGCCTGCTGAGTAGACTGGATGGGGCGAAACGCCTGTCGCTCAGGAGCTGGCTGCATCGTGGGATGATTTTCAGCGGGCGGAGCCTGTCGTCCCTGAATGAGGCGCGAGAGTTGAGCCAGGCCAGATTCATTGGGAGCATCTACCTGGCCATTTGCCAGGCGCTGAAGAGTATTCAGGCCCGAGCCCCCCATGGGAGCCGCGGATGGCTGGGAGGAAGGATTGGCAAAGGAAGAGAGAATAGCGCTCTGAGCCTCGTATCTATTGTCAGATGTACCTGATTGGGAGGGCGTATTCGGCGCGCTCCAGGTGCGCTGATTAGGATAGAGCACGGCATGGATTTTGTCCGTGTAGGAGGACTGAGCAGGATCTTCCATCACATTTGGCGTCTGAGGGGCGTCACAGCGGAGGTGGGCGAGGAATATTGACCTGTGTTGTTGAAGGTTCCAGGAGCAGGCTGGTGAAAGCCAGAGACGCTACTTCGTAGAGGCGTAACCGGCTGCTCTGGCGATGAGTGCGTGCGATATGACTGTCCGGGTGTTTGAACAGGTTGTGTTGGACGTGGCGTCGCCGTTGGCGAGGCACCTGAATTGTTCGGAGCAGAGGGCGAAGAGGTGCGCGTCAGGCGCGGCTGGGTCGTTGAGGACGTGCTCGCTTGCTCTGAGGGAATGCGAGCGCGTACGGCGTCAACAAGGCCCATCACCCCAAGCATGCCATCGACCTCGACCTCGGCTGGTGTTGTATTGATATGATCATCGAAGTCGCGTGGCCCATAGCCTGCGATATTAGTGCAATTGAATGTCAGAACTTGAATGCCACGACCACGGCGTTGCGTATCTAAAGCGACCCAAAATTCGCGACGCGCGGCTGCCGCCTGGGCGAGGTTGACCAAAATAAGCCGGATTGGGAGGCGGGCGATGGCATCAAAGACTTCAACGGCGGTACGTGCGGTATGACAATCGTAGCCCGCGAGTTGTAGTTCGCCAATAAGTAAACCCGCTAACTGCTGATCTCGTTCAAATAGGAGAATGTGTGGTCCACTGGTACTAGCATTCATAAATTCGCTCCGGTCACTGCACGTTTGGGTTCTACTGGTGCAAAATTTTGCTCTATTATCAGACGTTGAGAAGGCGTGGCCGTGCTACATAACTCAACGGCATCGGGTGCGCAGAGAAAGTAAATATAGCCATTATTGGCGCTTAGTATAGCATATTGCTGCGAGTGTGGTATAGCAAATGTGACTAATGACGCATCACATACACATACGTTGCGCTTTTTGCATACCCTGAGTACCAGGGCATTGAGCCCTCTTCCTCTCTATCGGCTGCTGTGTATTGGAAGGCCAACTTTTTTGTTTACACAGGTGTATGCCCTGGTTGTATCATACCTTGTGCCCAGGTGGAGAGACTGTTTCTGGATATGTCCTAGTACCATTTGGAGGTTTTCAATCTATGGATATTTCACGAGCGAACGACGCAGCTCCCGTAATTGCTCTATTGACCGATTTTGGCGTGGAGGATGGTTATGTGGGTGTCATGAAAGGGGTGATGTCGGGGATTGCCCATGGCGCACAATTCCTGGATCTCACGCACCATATTGCACCTCAGCAGGTCGCTCAGGGCGCATGGCTGCTCTCGACCCACTATCGCTATTTCCCAAAAGGCACGATTTTTCTCTGTGTTGTCGATCCTGGTGTCGGTAGCGAGCGGCGAGCGGTCGCGCTACATGCAGGTGAATGGCTATTTGTGGGACCCGATAACGGCCTGTTTACCTTTATTTTAGCCGAGCAGATATTGCACCAGGCTGTGGCCCTGACAGCCCCTGCATATCGCCTCCCGACCGTGAGTAGCACTTTTCACGGTCGGGATATCTTTGCCCCGACCGCCGCGCACCTCGCGCGCGGAGTGGCTCTGGACCTGCTAGGGCCCCGCCTGGAGGCTTCAAGCTTACGCCGCCTGGACGGCCTGCTTGCTACCCGCCAGGGGAACGAGGTGCAGGCCAGCGTAGTGCATGTAGACCATTTCGGCAACCTGATTACCTCGCTACCGATGCAACTAATTCCAGAGTTCTTTAGTGCTCCCGAGGCCGTCTTAGAATTTCCTGAGCTGGGTGTTCGTGTAAGTGAGCGACGCACCACCTTTGCCCTGAGCGCCGAGAGCCAGGTGCAGCAAGGCGCATTCATGCTGGCCGACAGCTCCGGCTATCTCCTGGTCGCCATCCAGAATGGGAACGCAGCCCAGACCCTTGGCGTCAAGCGTGGAGCACGCATTCAATTGCGCCTGCGTCTCTGATGCGCGCGGGAGCAAAGTGTTAAAAACTGCTATACTAACGATTTTATCTTCTCCGTAGAATTGTATGAGACAGAAAAATATGGTATAATTTGCCTATAACCCTGAGGAGGGTTTTGGTTCTAGACAAGGTTCAAAAATAATGAGGGTGGTGGTCAATAACTGCAAACTGAGTACATGCCTTTGAAATGTGTTGGAGCAGGAAAGGACAATGTGTAACATTGCAGGAGCATCTGTAGATGCGTGTGACAACGCTACCTGGTTCTATTCAGTATAAGGGTTGGACTAAAATTATAGTAGACTCCAACCACAATATCCGCCAAAAAGTTGGAAAGGGCTGGTTCTCTTGCGACGTGTGTCGAGAAAGAAACTGGCCCTTTCAGTTTCCTGGTCACTGTCAAGCGGGGAGAGGGGAGGTCGAGGTGGTTCCGGTTGCAATGACAGTTCCTGCGCCATCCTCGTATAGTGTCTGTGCCCAACCAAAAGGAGTCTTTCCCTGGCTGTCTTATTCGTAGTATCAGTTCCTAGAGTAGCAACCATGGGGTGAAACGAATCCTACAAGGAGGAATAGACGTTTCATCCTCGCGAGCGCTATTCAGTCGTACAGCAAAGAGAGGGTAAGCCATGGATCTGGTGAAGCGGTTGGAAGAATATCGAGATCGTGAGCGAGAGCTCATGTGGGAGGGAACCTTCGCGCAATACTTTGAGATTGCGACTAAGAAGCCTGAAGTTGCCCGCCTATCGCATGAGCGCGTTTACCATATGATCATGGACGCGGGTGTCGAGACGACCCGCAACAATGAGCAGCACTACAATTTCTTCAGTCAGGAAATCTTTGGTATTGAAAAGCCTCTTCAGCAGATCGTTGACTACTTCCACTCGGCTGCTCAACGCCTGGAAGTGCGTAAGCGTATTCTGCTTCTGATGGGCCCTGTAGGTGGCGGTAAGTCCACCATTGTCACCCTGCTTAAGCGTGGCCTGGAAGAATACAGCAAAAGCACGGTGGGCGCGTTGTACGAAATTAAGGGCTGCCCCATGCACGAGGAGCCCCTGCATCTGATCCCCCACGAACTACGCTCAGATGTGGAGCGTGAGTTTGGCATCTACATCGAGGGCGACCTCTGCCCCCACTGCCGCTACATGGTCGATACGCAATTTAAAGGACGTATCGAGGAAGTACCCGTCAAACGTGTGGCCTTTAGCGAGAAGTATCGCATGGGCGTGGGTACCTTCACCCCATCAGATCCTAAAAGCCAGGATATCAGCGAGTTGGTTGGTGGTATCGACCTGTCAACGATTGGCGAGGTTGGCGTCGAAAGCGATCCACGCGCCTACCGCTTCGATGGCGAGTTAAACATCTCAAATCGAGGAATAATGGAATTCGTAGAAATGTTGAAGACGGATGAGAAATTTCTCTATGTTCTGTTGACGCTGAGTCAGGAGCAGAATATCAAGACCGGGCGCTTCAGCATGATCTATGCCGACGAAGTTGTAATCAGTCATACTAATGAGCATGAGTATCAGTCGTTTGTGGGCAATAAGAAGTCGGAGGCGCTTCAGGACCGCATTATCCTGGTCAAGGTCCCCTATAATCTGCGTGTCTCTGACGAGGTCAAGATCTACGAGAAGCTGCTAAAACAGAGTGCCCTCAAAGACGTCCATATCGCTCCCTATACGCTGCGTATTGCAAGCGTCTTCGCGCTACTCACCCGCCTGGAGCCTTCGAAGAAAGCTGGCATGAGCCTGATGAAGAAGCTGAAGCTCTATGATGGCGAGGATATGGAGGACTTCAAGCAGAAGGATGTGCGCGAACTGCAGGAGGAGGCGGTGCGCGAAGGCATGGACGGTATCTCGCCGCGCTATGTTATTAACCGCCTGTCAAATGCGCTGGTCAAGCACAATGTGACCTGTATTAATCCCATCGATGCTCTGCGCGCACTCCGTGATGGCCTGGATCAGCATACCAGCATTACGCGTGAAGAGCGCGAGCGCTACCTCAATTTCGTCAGCGAGGCGCGCAAAGAGTACGATGAACTGGCCAAGAAAGAGGTCCAGCGGGCTTTCGTCTACTCCTATGAGGAGTCGGCGCGCACCCTGCTGAACAACTACCTGGATAACGTCGAGGCCTACTGCAACAAGACGCGCCTGCGCGATCCAATCACCGACGAGGAGATGGAGCCCGATGAGCACCTGATGCGCTCTATCGAGGAACAGATCGGCGTCTCGGAGAACGCGAAGCGCTCCTTCCGCGAAGAAATTCTCATTCGCATCTCGTCACTGGCACGCAAGGGGCAGACCTTTGACTATACCAGTCATGAGCGCCTCAAAGAAGCGATTGAGAAAAAGCTTTTTGCGGACCTGCGCGACGTCGTCAAAATTACCACATCCACTCGTACCCCCGATAAAGAACAGTTACGCAAGATCAACGAGGTCGTCAACCGCTTGATGGCGGAGCACGGCTACTGTCATGTCTGCGCTAACGAAATTCTCCGGTATACGGGCAGTCTCTTGAACCGATAGTAACGAACCGGGCTGATGCAGTAGGGAATATGGATGCACGCGCGAGCCTTGTGCTCGCGCCGTGCGCCGCAAGCTAGTGGCATACCCGGGCAGAGATGCCTTCACGCGCCTCTTCTTGCTGAGGCCGGGTCACCCCCGCCTTTCCCATCACCTACAGTGTGTTCCCCTGGTTGCTCGATAGTAAGGAGAACGTACCATGTCTGTCTCACAGCACGATTGGTCGTTGCACCGGAAAGGACAAATAGACCAGGAGCGCCACAAGGAGAAGATACGCGACGCCATTAAAAAAAACCTTGGTGAGATTGTCTCAGAAGAGAATATTATTCTTTCGGATGGCAAAAAAGTTGTACGCGTGCCCGTGCGCTCCCTGGATGAATATCGCTTCCGCTTTGATCCTGGCCGCCAGACGCACTCCGGCCAGGGCAATGGAAAGAGCAAGGTTGGCGATGTCGTCGCCCAGGAGCCGCGCCCTGGCAAGGGGAAGAAGGGGGATGCCGGCAAGGACGCGGGCTATGACTACTATGAGGCCGAAGTCTCGATGGAGGAACTGGCCGCGCTCATCTTCGAGGACCTGAGCCTACCCAACCTGGAAGAGAAGCGCCAGCAGGAGATGGAGACCGAGGCGGTTCGCTTCACCGATGTGCGCAAGAAGGGTCCCATGCCCAACCTGGATAAGAAGCGTACGATCATGGAGAATATCAAGCGCAACGCCTCCAAGGGCGAGGCTCGCTTCAAAGATATCAAATCCGAGGACCTCCGCTTCAAAGTCTGGGATCCGACCATCAAATACCAGTCCAACGCGGTAGTACTGGCAATGATGGATGTTTCGGGCAGCATGGGTGAATTCGAGAAGTATATCGCGCGTAGCTTCTACTTCTGGATGGTGCGCTTCCTGCGGACAAGGTACAACAATGTGCACATTGTCTTTATCAGCCACCATACAGAGGCCAAGGAGGTGACGGAGGAGGAGTTCTTCCACAAGGGCGAGAGTGGTGGCACGCAGGTATCCTCGGCGTATGAACTGGCCCTCCAGATCATCCAGGAGCGCTATAACCCGAATGACTGGAACATCTACCCCTTCCATTTCTCCGATGGCGATAACCTGCCGTGGGATAACGACCGTTGTGTCCAACTGGTAAATAAGCTGATGGAGCAGTGCAACATCTTTGGCTATGGCGAGATACGCGAGGGCCACTATCGCTCGCCCAGTACCTTGATGTCGGCCTATGGCAAGATCAACGACAAGAAGTTTACCGCCGTGACCATCTCAGATAAGAAAGAGGTCTATCCCGCGTTGCGCAAATTCTTCGCCCAACGAGAGCCGGTGCCATCCAGGTAGTTAGGAGGACTCGTATGACAGGTATCGAATCCAATCGCGACCTTGAGCGCTTGCGTGATTCTATTGAAGGGGCCTGGGAGATCGCCCACGAGTTTGGCCTGGACCCCTTCCCGACACACTTTGAACTTGTTCCAGCTGCCATTATGTACGAGTTTGCCTCCTATGGCCTGCCGGGCCGTTTTAGCCATTGGACGCATGGTAAGGCGTATTATCGCCAGAAGATGCAGTATGACCTGGGCTTAAGCAAAATCTATGAGATGGTGGTCAACACCAATCCTAGCTATGCCTTTCTCATGGAGATGAATGACATGCTGCAAAATACCTTTGTAGCAGCTCATGTCTTTGGCCATACAGACTTTTTCAAAAATAACGCCTACTTTCAGCATACGTCCAGGCGCATGATCGACAAGGTCAGTATTCATGCCGAGCGGATCGCCAAGTACGAATTCGATCATGGTAAGCAAGAGGTGGAGCGTTTCCTGGATGCGGCCCTCTCCATTCAGGAACATATCGACTACAATTTGCTGCTGCATCACGATCAGGAGTCCAAGGAAAGCAAGTTTGTCAAGCAGTCGACCGATTACGACGATCTCTGGGAACTGGACACGCGTCTGAAGCAGGCGACGGAGGAACATGAAGAGCGTGCGAATAAGCCTGTCAAGTTTCCCGAGAAGCCGGAGAAGGACATCCTCCTCTTCCTCATGCAGCACTCGCCCCACCTGGAGACCTGGCAGCGCGACATTATCGAAATCGTGCGCAGTGAGATGCTCTACTTTTTCCCCCAGATGCAGACCAAGGTCATGAATGAAGGCTGGGCCTGCCTGGTTGCCGAGAGCCTGGTGCTGACTGAACATGGCCTGCTGCGCTATGATGAGTTGCACAAACGACTCGCCGAGGGGCAGACCATCCAGGTTGCCAGCGGTGAACACCAGTGCGATGTTGTCAGTGATCGGCATATCCGGCGCAACGCCAGAACTGTGCGCTTGCGTACCCGTCGAGGGCTGATTCTGGAGGGGGCCGAGGGCCATAAGCTCAGTGTAGGACCAGGGCAGTGGATGGAGCTGAAGGATGTACGCGTGGGGCAGCGCATCCCACTCAGCGCAGGCAGCAATGTCTGGCCTACTGAGTACGTCGCCATTACTCACCCTACGCCGAAAACCTGGGCCACGGTAGAAGACGTCGCGCAGACAGCAGGTGTAGGCGTGCATACCATTTATCGCTCGCTACGTGGGCAGACGACATATGCCCAGGAGCGTATTACTGAGGCCGTGATGCGTACTGGCTATACAGCGGGAACTGCTGGTAAGGCGCTCTATGCCAGCCGCTTCCCCTTGCAGTCTCCCACACATGTCACTGAGGAGTTCGCCGAGTTCCTGGGCTACCTGGTCGGTGATGGCAACATTCATAGTCAGAAACAGGCCATTGGCTATACCAGTGGCGACCTCGAACTGGCCGAGCGCTATGCGAAGCTAGTGACACGTCTCTTTGCCATTGAGGCACGTCCTGTATGGGATGATAACACTGTCAATGGCAAGGGTGGGCGCTGGCGCGTCGTCTTCTACTCAGCGAATGTGCTGGATCTGCTGCAAACGCTGGGGATCGATTTGCAGGCTAAGGCGCGTACAAAAACCATTCCTGACGTCATCTTACGTTCACCCAAATCCGTGGTCAGTGCCTTTTTGCGGGCCTACTTTGATTGCGATGGTTGTGCCTCGCGCAGCGATGGTGTGATTCTCTCCACCTTCAGTGACGAGATCGCGCAGGCGCTCCAGGTGGTCTTGCTCAACTATGGCATTCTCTCACGACGTTATGATGTCAACATTCGGATTAAAGGCCAATCGGCCCGTCTCTTCGCGCAGGAGATTGGCTTTAGCCTGCCGCGTAAGCAGCAGAAATTGAGCCAGTACCTGGAGTGCCATCGCTGGTTCTTAACCGAAGATCCAACTGATGAAGTCGTCAGCATTGAGCCTGGGGTTGCTGATGTTTACGATATCACTGTGGAGGAGACGCATCGCTATATCGCTAACGGTATGCTGCACCACAACAGCATCTGGCACTCACGTATCATGCGCGAACTGGGCGATAGAAGCGTGATTACCGATTCGGAGACGATTGAGTTCGCGCAGCTGCACTCAGGCGTGCTCTCGCCCTCGAAGACCTCGCTCAACCCCTACTATATCGGATTCAAGGTCTTTGAGGATATCGAGCAGCGCTGGAACACTCCTAACAAGGAGGAGCAGGACAAGTTTGGGCGCAAGCCAGGGGCGGGCCGCGAGAAAATCTTCGAGGTGCGTGAGCTGGATAACGATGTCTCATTCTTGCGCAACTACCTGACCGAGGATCTCATCAAGGATCTGGACCTCTATCTCTACAAGAAAGAGGGCGATGAGTGGGTCGTTGTCGAGAAAAACTGGCAGAAGGTGCGCGACTCGATTGTTGGCAGCCTGACCAACTTTGGCTATCCCTACCTGGTGGTGGATAACGGCGATTATCGCGGTAATCGCGAACTCTACATCAAACATATGCATGAGGGCCAGGATCTCGACCTCAACTACGCGGAGAAGACCCTGCAGCATGTGTATGTCCTGTGGGGACGCCCGGTCCATCTTGAGACCATCTTTGATGGCAAGCGTATCCTGCTCTCTTACGATGGTGAGCGCAGCAGTAAGAGTACGTTAGAGAAGTAGAGCTCGTTCTCTAGCAGTGCATGAAAGGGTCCCCTCCACAAAAACAGCCGTGGAGGGGACCCTTTTTGAGAGAAAGTGGAGGTTGGAGAGGATAATTTTGCCGCCTCCCGCGCTCTCTCTTATCTGCTAATGGTTACCAGTAGCGCTCCTCTTTCCAGGGATCGGCGTGATTGTGATAGCCACGAACCTCCCAGAAGCCAGGGCGGTCCTGCTCCATAAACTCCAGTCCATCCAGCCACTTGGCGCTCTTGTAGGCATAGAGTTTGGGAACAATCAGGCGTACAGGGCCACCATGATCGCCAGCCAGATCTTTCCCATCATGTTTGAGCGCGATAAGAACATCGTCATCATCGAGCGCTTCAAGCGGCATATTGGTGGTATAGCCAGTCCAGGAGTGGGCCATTACATAGTGCGCGTTGGCGAGTGGGCGCGCGCGTTGCAGAATATCGCGGATATGTACGCCCTCCCAGGTATTGTCATAGCGACTCCAGGTGGTCACGCAGTGAAAATCAGCGGTCAGCGTCGTGCGCGGCAACTGGAGAAACTCCTCCCATATCAGCTCAAATGGCTCTTCGACCAGGCCTGTGACCTTAAAGCGCCAGTCCGGGGGCAAGCCCGCTGGCGTACGCTCGTAGCTGAGTACGGGCCATTTTTTGGTGAGATATTGACCAGATGGTAAGCGATCCTTGCCATCTGGGAGCTTCTCTGTGACTGTTTTGCGACCGAAGAGATTCATTGATAACGACTCCTTGCTGTGCTGTGCTTCTTTCATCGTGAAAGATGACTGGCTTGTACAATCTATGTAGACAAAATATCTGCGGAGTTTCCTTCTCTCTATGTCGTCTAAGAATGACGAACTCAGATTGTCAATTCAGGTCACCTTTTTTAACGTTTTTATAACAGCAATTATTTCCTCTAGATCTGGCCACCAACATCACCTTACCCTTAAAAGGCATCGCAGACGTTGAGAGTACCTTATAAAGAGAGGCTTGTATCAAGATTTATTGAGCAACCGCAAAACTGTTGGGGCAAAGGCTTGATTATTCGTTTGAAATAGTGGAAGCTATTTGCACCTTACACATAGCATAGCACGTATATAGAGAGAGATTTGAGAGAGATTTTTGCTACGTTAGCAGATATCGTCTTTATTAGGAGAACTAATTATGGTCATCTTCCTGCTGGCGCTCATTGGTACGGTCATCGTGATGGTGATTTTAACGCTTGGGCGCCTGGTGTTTGGCCGGCGCGAGCGGTTCGAGCGCGGCAAGTTTACGCGCTGGTTCCTTGGGTATACTATCTTTAATTTCTTATTGAGCCTCTTGATCCTGTACTTCTCGCTTCCGGCCTTGACGGGTCCCTTCTGGGGCTGGCAATGGGTGCTCTGGCCCCTGTTTTTGAGTAGCCTGGGTAACCTCTTTACTTTTGCTGCCCCGGTGATGGAGGCCGCGTCGAGTGCTGCGGGTGGTGTGCGCATCAATTTTCAGCAGTCCTCTATTGGGCGGGCCGCGACTCGTGGTGTCTCACGTGGCACCATCGCGGCGGGTATCCTAGGCCTGGTGGTGGTTGGCGTTATTGGTATCGCCGCACCCGCGCTCATCACCATTTTTACAACCTGGTTTGATGTCAATACGAAGGCCCTGGCGGCAATTCCCCAGGTCACGATGCAGGCCAGCGATAAGTTGCCGCCAACCGATCAGAATCATATCGTGCTGGCGAGCAAGAGTGTCGCGGCCTATAAAGGGCAGCAGGTGCTGGGCTCGAATGGGCAGAACCTGGGGTCCGCTTACGGCATTGATGCAGATAGCTATACGCTTCAGTCCATCAAGGGCCACCTCTACTACGTGGCTCCGTTGAGCTACAATAACATCTTTGTAAATCTCTCGAATCCGCGGACGCCCGGCTTTGTCGTCGTGGATGCCGAGAACCCCCAGGCCGTACCTAAGCTGTACACCGAGCAGGTCCAGTCTGGTACCTCGCTGGCCTACCTGCCTGGCGCGTTGCTGAACCAGGATCTCCTGCGCCATGTTTACTTGAATGGCTATACTTATGGCAAGCTGGTCGATCCGACGTTGGAGCTGGACGATAACTATCACCCGTACTGGACGGTCTCGTTGATGCAGCCTATTCGTGGCTATGCGGGTGATGTCCTCTCCGAGGTGCTCCTGGTGGATGCGCATACCGGGGTGATTACGAAGTATGCCCCCAACAAGGTTCCAGCCTGGGTGGACCGGGTCATGCCCTCCGATACCGTACAACAGTATCTCTCCTGGTGGGGACGCTATCATGCCGCGCCCTGGTTTAACCCATCGGGCGCCGGTCAGCAGGTGACCGCGGGCGATCCTGAGTTACTCTACAATAGAGTGGATAGTCCCGTCTGGCTTGTGCCAATGACCTCGTCTTCGAGCAGCGATAATTCGAGCACGGGCGTCTTCCTCTTTGACACGCATAAGAATCAGGCGACCTTCTATCCCTTACAGGGCGTTGGCATCGGTGATAACGTCATTAAGACCTTCCAGTCGACGCGCTCCAACATTCGCAACTATAGCGTGGCAAGCGTGCAGTTATACCAGATCTATGACAGGCCCACCTGGGTCGCGATCTATGTACAGGATACTGGCCCTTCCATCAGTGATACCTCGAATAGTGGTAATAGCAGTGTGGGATCACAGACCACGGGCGCGATCTTTCAGGCAGTAGGTATCGTCGATGCCAGGAACCTGAACGGGAGCAATGTTCAGTTTGATACCTCGCTCTCGCAGGCTTTGCAGGACTATCAGCAGTGGCTGACACAGTCTGGCGGTGGAGGCAATGTACCTGCCACAGGGCAAACACAGACGGTCACGGGCAAGATCTTGCGCGCCTCAGCGGTGCAGCAGGGAAGTAATACCGTGTACTATATCCAGCTTGAGGGGCAGCCGTATATCTTTACCGCTAACCTCTCGCTTTCGCCAAAGCTACCGCTGGTCCAGCCTGGTGACACGGTCACTGGAACTTTTGAGAAGACAGATAACCAGGTAGTAAACTTCAAGACCTTTGACGATACTAGCATTAACCTGGGGCAGAGCGGGCCAGCCTCGACTCCGACTTCCAGCCCAACGCCAGTATTAACCCCAACATCAACGACGTCACCTAAGAAATAAGCCTACCGGACAGGTAGCATAATGGGTCCTGGCAGCCACTGGCTGCCAGGACCCATTATGCCGCTAATAGCCTCGCTGATGCTCGTAGACGTTGCGCAGTGGCTGACCAGCGCGGTAACGACGCAGATTATCGGCGAAGAGATCGGCCAGGCGTGCCTCATAATGCTCGGTGGCGCCAGAGATATGCGGGGTCAGAATCACGTTGGGGAGATCGTAGAGTAGGCTTTCGGCGGGCAGGGGTTCCGTGGCGGTGACATCCAGGCCCGCGCCAGCGATCCAGCCCTCCTGGAGCGCGCGCAGCAAGACCTCCTCATCAATGACTTTGCCACGGGCGATGTTGACCAGGTAAGCATGAGCCTGCATGGCGCGTAGCTCGCGCTCGCCGATCAGTTTCTCTGTGTCCCGAGTAAGGGGAACGGCGATGACGATATAGTCACTCTGCTGCAATACCTCAAGCATGCGGCTCTGGGGGAAGAGCTGATCGACATCGGGGTCTTGCTCTCCATCTTTAGCCGAGTGGCGGGTTGCCAGTACACGCATGCCAAAGGCGCGCGCCACCTGGGCGATGCGACGCCCAATATTGCCCATGCCGATGATGGCGAGCGTCTGTCCATGGAGTTCACGCTCACGGAAGGGCACCTGGTAGGTTTCAGGGAAATACTGCTCTATATTGCGCGGCCAGGCATGCCGCCTCTGCATATCGACCAGTTGAGGCCAGGCTCGATTGAACATGATCATGCTGCCAAAGACATACTCGCTGATATTCGTGACATGAATACCCGAGCCAGTGGTGACGATAATGCCACTATCAGGGGCGAGAATGCTGTTCTCGCGCAGGCTATCGATGCCCGCGGCAGGCGACTGGAGCCAGCGAAGCTTTGGCGCCAACTCGCGCCAGTTTTTTGGCAGGAAGCCGCAGATAATTTCTGCCTCTTTAACACTACGGTTAAACTCTTCTCTATCCTCTATGACGTGAATATCGGTCTGCGCCGCAGCGCGCAACTTCTCCAATGAGGCTTGACTAAAGCCAAAGCGGCTAACAATCGGGGGATACGCTGTCATATAATACCATCCTTAATTTGTAGGGTCCATGCTGGCATGGGCTTCTTCTCCCGCAGTCATTGAGTCCATGCCAACATGAACCCTACAACATCCGGGGTGTCCAATTATCGGTGACCGTATATGTTTTAGAGCTATTCGGCGGTAGAGACGTTTGCCTGGCGTCGGTGGGTGAGCCATTCGACGCCGAAATCTACGAGAGGGCGTTGGCGCAGGAGGCGGCACGTGGCCGAGCCAACCTGACCGATGATAGCAGCTCTTGAACGCTCAAAATCCGCTCCCAGCTCGGGAAAGATGTCGGAGTCGATATCAATATCTCGATAGGTTTTCCAGATCCGCTGGCCATTTTCAATAATGGGTGCGGCCCGCTCGATCTCACTCCCTCCGGGGGCGCGATACTCGGCCAGGTGTAGCGTTGTGCAACTATCATAGCCTACACCCAGGAGTAGGATGGAGCCATCCAACTCGTACATGCGAGCCAGCGGAGAGCCTTCGCCCAAGCTGTAATTCAGGCTGTGATGCGCGATGATACGTTCCGCGTGCTTGCCCCAGGCCGCGAAGGAGACATTGGGGTGCGCGCTACGCAGCGTGTCAGGATGGGCGCGAAATACCTCTACGATCGCGCCCATCCCGCGCGTCGGGGTAAGATGTGGGTCATAGGCAGGCATCGTCTCCTGAATG
Organism: Ktedonobacter sp. SOSP1-85; assembly: GCF_016587415.1. Lineage (GTDB taxonomy): Bacteria > Chloroflexota > Ktedonobacteria > Ktedonobacterales > Ktedonobacteraceae > Ktedonobacter. The sequence goes on from NZ_BNJI01000001.1 coordinate 4,230,467, forward strand.
ATTGGCCACCATTCGCGAGGTACGGGCGGGCGTTGCCAGTGGGTCGGGTCGGAGAGGTCTCCACTCTGGGTAGGCATGACCAGTGTGCCCTCGCTAGTCAGGACGTCCATCAAGGCCTGTACGACCGCCACAGCCCCACCACAGACCCAGCCAAGCGAGCTAAGGGAGGAATGGACCAGAAGCGTCATGCCTGGCTGTACACCTAGCTGGCGCAGATCGTGCGCCAGGCTTTGGCGCGTGCGTGGCTCGGGTGTTTCTTGAACCATTGTATGTTCGCTCACGAGAAAATATCCTTTGCATTGTTGTGTCTCTCTGCTTGGTATTATACATAGAAATGGATGATGAAGGCGATTGCAGGCCATGGCCTGCAATCGCCTTCATCATCCATTTCTATGACCCACAGGCTATTTGAGGGGGAGCTTGGCGCGCTCGTACTGGCGAGGCCAGACGATATCATGGCCCAGTTCATGCGAGGCGCGCAACGGCCAGTGGGGATCGCGTAGCAACTCACGCGCCAGGGCGATCACATCCGCCTCTCCGCTGGCTACAATCTCATTGGCATGTGTAGGCTCTGTAATTAAGCCAACGGCGGCGGTGGGAACGCCAGCTTCGCGCCGTACCTGCTCGGCGAAGGGGACCTGGTAGCCTGGCTTGAGCGGAATTTTTGCCAGAGCATTGCCGCCAGAGGAGACGTCGACTAAGTCGATACCATGCGCTTTGAGCGCCCTGGAGACCTCAACCGTTTCCTCAATGGTGAGCCCACCCTCGGTCCAGTCGCTGGCGGAGAGGCGCACGAGTAGGGGCAGATGCTCGGGCCAGACCTGGCGTATGGCATCAGTAATCTCGAGCAGGAAGCGCATGCGGTTCTCTAGCAAGCCACCATACTCATCTGTGCGTTTATTGGAGAGAGGCGAGAGGAACTCGTGGGCAAGATAGCCATGAGCACCGTGGATCTCGACGACCTCAAATCCCGCCTTTAAGGCCCGCTCGGCCGCGATCTTAAAGCTGGTGACGACCTGCTGGATCTCTTCGTGTGTCAGCTCCTGGGGGAGGGGATAGTTCTCTGAGAAGCGTACCTCGCTGGGGCCGATGGTTTGCCAGCGGCCATCTTCTGAGGCCAGCTCCCCGCTTCCGCTCCAGGGCCTATACGTCGAGGCTTTTCTCCCAGCGTGAGCTAACTGGATCGCTGGAGAGGCTCCCTGCTCTTTGATAAAGCTGGTAATGCGTGCCAGGGGCGCGATATGCTCGTCGCGATAAATACCCAGATCCTGGGGCGAGATACGTCCCCGCGCCTCGACCGCGGCCGCCTCCGTCATGACCAGCGCGGCCCCACCAACAGCAAAGCTGCCCAGGTTGACGAGGTGCCAGTCATTGGCGAAGCCATCTTCAGCCGAGTATTGGCACATAGGTGCGACCATGACACGGTTGCGCAGCGTGATGCCACGAAGCTGAAGGGGATGGAAAAGGGGGGAATGCTGCTCTCTTGACCAGGCGTTAGCGTAGCTTCTTCAGCTATATGCATAGATACAATAACTCCTTGACAACGAATCTATGTGAAGCGAGTAGAGAAAACAAGCTTGTATGGTTTGTTTAGAGTAAATTACTCGTGAATACAAACAGAGAAGTTGCTAATGGTTATTCCCTGCCTATGAAAAGAAGCCTCTCCCCTATCAGGGAAGAGGCTTCCGTGTAGTACAGGAAGGCACATTCAGTCCACGGAGGAAGTGGTGGAAGGGTGTATGCTAGGATGAGACAGTGAAGGCCGTATCGTCGATGAAAAAGGCGCTCGGGGCGCTGGCGTTGCCCTGGCTTTTCCAGACGACCTGCACCTGCTGGCCCTTAAAGGGAAGCAGGGCCTTGCTGACATCCTTGCTGATCTGTTGCCAGTCGCTGTTGGCGCTACAACTGGTGGTGACTTTGGTAATGATCTGTCCCCTGGCATCACTGATCTGGGCGGTCAGTGTATCATTGCAGCCCGCGCTCTCGCGCGTGGCGCTACTAAGCCAGAAGCTCAGCGTCATACTCTTGACGTTGCCTGGAAGCGTGATGGTCTGGGAAAGCTGGTCGGTACAGTTGTTGTAGCCACAGAGGTAGCCACTGGCACTTCCACCATGCACGTGTGTACTATCGATGAGCTGAAAGCCCCCCGTGGAACTCTCCTGCCAGCTGGTCTGACCCTTTTCAAAGTCACCGTTATTCAGGAGTGGTGTAGTGGTGCCGCCAGTACCACCACCACCGCCGGTACCCCCCCGCCGCCAGTGTTGCCATTGGCCAGGTCCTGGGCGATATTTCCGGCATCGGGTGTTCCCATGCCGCTGGCAAGGTCATAGCCCTGGGTAGCTTGATAATGCAGGTTATTGCCAGTTGTGATGTCATGGTAGGGAGGCAGGGCCTGCTGCGCCGTAAAGAGGCTATAGAGCGCGGTGTGGGCACTGCCTAGGGTGGGTTTATTCTGCCCCTGTAGAGACTGGTTGACGTCCGTGGCGATGCCAGCCCAGAGCGGAGCTGCCGCGCTGGTACCTCCAACGACTCCCCATTGCCCGGTGACAAACACGGAGTAGCCAGTATTGGGATCGGCATCGGCAGAGACATCTGGAACTGTGCGATTGGCGTTCTTCTGTACGCCATTCTGATAGGCGGGACGAGTAAAGTGGTTGCTGATGCCGCCACCACCACCAACACCCTTCGGGCCACGTCCCTGAGCGTTGGGATTGCTCCAGACTGACTCGCTCTGGTAGGCCCCATTCGCGTCTACCTGGAGGGCGGTACCACCGACGCCTACGACATTAGGATCGCTTGCCGGGGAGTCCACCGCCAGTTGATTGTCGTTGCAATCATAGGCCCCCGAATCACCCGAGGCCGCGAAAAAGGCCTGCCCCTGGGCCGCACCCTGCTTAAAGATGTTGCTCAAGCTGTCAAGCATAGAATTGCCTGAGCTTGTCTCACAGAGGCCCCAACTGATACTGACCACTTTGGCGGTATTATCGGTAACAATCTTATTATAAGTATCGATGACCCCAGCGTTACTATTAGGGCCGATGTAGATTTTCTGGTTGGCGCCAGGAGCGATGGCCGAGACCACCTCCATGTCGAGTTCAACCTCGATTGCGCCCTGCCCCGCTGTATTGGTCGCGCCATCGACCAGGACATTGGAGTAGCGAGGTGCGCCGAGGTTATACTGCTGTAGGTATGTATTAACGTCAGTAGGAGTGTACCCATCCAGCTCAAAGAGGGCGACCGTTTGATTGGTCCCGTTGTTGCCTGCCTGGAGCAATGGGTTCACATCATAGGCAGTGCGCAGGTCAGTCGGAGTAAAGCCGCCCTGGGGACCCTGGCGCGGTTTCTTAGGATTGGGCTGTAACTGGGCATGGTGGTGATAGCGTGCCACGCTCTCCAGCCCTGCCACATTGGAGATCATATCCGCCATGTCTGCTGGCACCGAGGGATCATTGAGAGGTGCATAGGCGATGCGGCCATCGATATTGTAATCCGAGATGGAGACGCTGAATGCCTTCTCTACGTTGTCCATCGATCCGCGTACATTGATGATCTGCCTGTTTGTTGATACATCGACAATTTGCAATCCATTGCTGCGCAAATATGCCGAGACCCGCTCTACGTCCTCTTGCGTTGGCGCGAAGCGACGCATAAAATCCTGCGGGGTCAGGTAGTGGTGATAGAGCGCGGATTGGGGATTGTTCTGCGCGGCGAGCAAGGCGTCCAACTGGGCCTGGTTGCGCAAATTAAGCGAAACTGCCAGGCGCATCTCTTGCTGCCCATTGGAGGCGTGCATGGGAGTATATCTCTTCATGGCTGGTGCGATATGCCCCAGCAATTTGTAGCGCTGACCAGCCAGGCGCCCCTGGTAGGGGCCACTCGCCGAGGCCGCGAGATGGTTCCCCACCACCTGGGCCACTACAATCGCCCCGATGAGGAGAACCAGGGCGAGCAGTGCCAGGGGGAGAGACCATGTACGTTTTGAAACCTGCATGTAAGCTCCTTTGATACAATGCCTTGCTTTCTACAAGTGCCTCATCGAAAACCTGAGCGCGTGAGCGGCGTTGGTTTTCGCATAAGGAGTAATAGATGGCAAGCAAAAAGGCGTTCACGAGAACATGTCGTGGCTGAATGCTGTCCGCGTACTACTTGTGTAGCAGCCTTTAGGACAAAGCTTATAGTGAAACATGCTGATATTCCATGCATTTTAAATAAACAGATAGAAAAGTACCATTTAGGGTTGAGAAATCTTTACTGAGGCAGGTGAAGATGTAAGATAATGGTCCTATACGTGTAAATTTGGCCTGTCCGTTTGCTGAACAGAATGAAGGCGATGTAAAAGAGGCGATTGGCGGCGTATAGGCCAGGCCGCCATGCTTGTGTGATATGCTATGGCATAGATTGTCTGGAGCGAAGAGGCTTTGGACAAGCAAGCGGAGATTGCAATGCTACAGGGAGGTTGTGTGTGAATATAGAAAAGGATACGATTGCTGTACGCAGCGGCGAGGCCTTTGATCCTCACGTAGTAGAAGACTATTTACGCGCGCAGATAGCCGAGGTGCGCGCTCAGCCTGAAGGATCACTGGAGGTACGCCAGTTTCCATCCGGGGCCTCCAATTTGACGTACTTGCTGAAGATGGGTACCTGGGAGGGGGTCTTGCGGCGCCCACCTCTAGGACCGGTGCCACCCAAAGCGCATGATATGGGTCGTGAGTCTGGACTCTTACGCCAGATCCATCCTGTCTTTCCTCTTGCTCCCAAACCATACTGCTTCTGTGACGACCCGGCGATTCTGGGTGCGCCTTTCTATGTCATGGAGCGCAGGCAAGGGATCGTCCTGGATAGCGCCCTGCCTTCTGGTATCGAGGCCACAGAGGAACTGGGACGACGTCTCTCGCGGGCGGTTGTGGAGACGCTGGTGGATATCCACGCTATAGATTGGCAACAGGCGGGTCTGGAGCATTTTGGCTATCCGCTAGGTTTTCTAGAACGGCAGGTCAAGAGCTGGGTCGAGCGGTATCAACGCGCGCAGACCGACGAGATCCCCGAGGTTGAGCCATTGTTGCGCTGGCTCAGTACGCACATCCCAACCAGTCCCACTGCCAGCTTGATTCATAACGACTTCAAGTTGAATAACATGCTCTTCGCCGAGGATGACCCGGCGCGCCCGGTGGCGGTTCTGGACTGGGAGATGGCGACGCTGGGCGATCCCCTCTTCGACCTGGCCATCTCGCTCAGCTACTGGGTGCGTCCGAGCGATCCCCCGAATTGCGCAGCATTCTTCCTACAGTGACGGTCCTGCCAGGTTTCTATGAGCGAAATGAGTTTCTTGAGCTCTACGCGCGCAAGAGTGGTCGTGATCTCAGTGATATGCATTTCTATATGACATTCGCCTACTTTAAGCTGGCCGTTATCTTGCAACAAATCTATGTTCGCTGGAAGCGAGGCCAGACGCAGGACGCGCGCTTTGCAGGATTTGGCAAGCGTGTTTATACTCTTATTCAGCACGCCTACGCTGTATCTCAACAAGGGCAACTAACTTAGAGATTCATTGTTATGTTGTTAATGGTCTGACATAGGATGTTTATCATTATTCATGAGGAACAGAGAGGTTCACACTGATGACGACAAACACCGCAATTTCGGTTCAGAGTACGTTTCTGCGCCAGCAGCCAGTGAAGATGCTCATTGGCGGACAATGGGTTGAGTCCGCCAGTGGCAAGACCTTTGCCACCATAAATCCAGCCACGACAGAGGTACTGGCGCAGGTCGCCGAGGGGGAGAGTGAAGACATCAATCGCGCGGTCGTTGCGGCCCGTAAAGCCTTCGAGAGTGGTCCCTGGCCGAAGATGACGCCCTCGCAGCGGGGGCGCTTGCTCTGGAAGCTGGCCGACCTGCTGGAGGCGCATGCCGAAGAGTTCGCCGCGTTGGAGACGCTTGATAACGGCAAGCCGATCAAATACGCGAAGGGTGGGGATGTCCCCCTGACAGTCGACCACTTCCGCTACTTCGCGGGCTGGGCCTCCAAACTGGAGGGCGAGACCATCCCAGTCTCCATCCCCAATATGTTTACCTATACCTTGCGCGAACCCCTGGGCGTGGTGGGACAGATTATCCCCTGGAACTTCCCGCTCCAGATGGCCTCCTGGAAGCTTGCTCCTGCCCTGGCTTGTGGCAACACGGTTGTGCTCAAACCGGCGGAACAGACACCACTCACGGCCCTGCGCCTGGGCGAGCTTATCTGTGAGGCTGGCTTCCCCGATGGTGCCGTCAATATTGTTCCCGGCTTTGGCGAAACGGCTGGCGCGGCCCTGGCGGCGCACCCCGATGTCGATAAGATTGCCTTTACAGGTTCGACCGAGGTTGGCCGCAAGATTGTCGAGGCGAGCGCGGGCAACCTGAAGAAGGTCACGCTGGAGTTGGGAGGCAAGTCGCCGAACATTATCTTCCCCGATGCCGATCTCAAATATGCCGTGCGGGGAGCGATGAACGCTATCTTCTTTAACCAGGGCCAGGTCTGCACCGCTGGCAGCCGTCTCTTTGTGCATCAATCGGTCTATGAGCAGGTGGTAAGTGGCCTGGCCGAGTATGCGCAGAAAATGAAGATAGGCGCGGGTATCGATCCGGCAAGCGATCTGGGACCGCTGGTGTCGCAGGAACAGTTGGAGCGCGTGCTGGGCTATGTCGAGAGCGGCAGGCACGAGGGGGCCAGCGTCGTGACCGGTGGCGAGCGCGTAGCCACACAGGACCTGGCGGGCTACTTTATGCGTCCAACCGTTTTTGATGGTGTGCAGGACGAGATGCGTATCGCGCGCGAAGAGATTTTTGGTCCCGTAGTGGTGGCGCTCCCCTTTGAGAACGTTGAAGAGGTGGCGGCGCGTGCCAACGCCTCCATATATGGTCTGGCGGCAGGTGTCTGGACAAGCGATGTGAAGATCGCGCACAAAATGGCATCGACCCTGAAGGCGGGCGTGGTCTGGGTTAATACCTATAACATGTTCGATGCCGCAGCCCCCTTTGGAGGGTATAAACAAAGTGGGTATGGCCGAGAGATGGGGCACGCGGTCCTGGACGCGTATACACAAACAAAAACCGTCTGGATGGGCCTGCGCTAAGAAGGTGCTACGATAGAGTAAGGCCCTCTTAACAATCCCCCGGTCCCTTACTCTATCGTTTACCTGACAAATAGAACGCGCCCGCGTTCGTTTTTAGCGGATACAGTTTTGATCCCTCTTAAATTTTGTATCCTCCTATCCCTTAAATGGCTGGGCTGTACCGATTCGTTAAAAACAAGAATAGCATGGTATAGCAAAAACGGTTTTTGGTGATTACATATGCTAACAAAAGATGCAATTTTAGATATTAGTGTAAATGAAACTATATTCAGTGCTCTTGCGAAGCCACACCAGAGGGCATAGGTTATTACATTGGCGTATAAAGAAATTATTAAAATTAGTTATTTTATAGCTAAAACAGCGTATAAAAGCTCTTTTCATAGAGGGGATTTTGTAGTACTCTAGGGATGGGGGAAAGCATGTTTTTTTGTGAGTCACCGCAGATTTAGGAGCTGGTGTTATGGTGAACGTTGACAGGTATGAACTACCATTTTCGTTTGAGCAACCTGAGTACATTCGCGTCCCGCTTTTGAATATTTTGCAGCAAGCTGAGAAGCAGGGACAGACCGCGACCGGGATGTCAATGCGTCCACAACATGTTCTCATTATTGACCCGAATGAGAATCGTTCACGCTACATCAAGCATCTTCTTGCAACGAGTGGGTATCCGTCAATGGTGACGACCAGTGCCTTAGATGCTTTTACGCTTATTTTACAGGGGACCATCCTGCCATTTGCTGTTGTGCTTGGCCATGCAGAAACAAATGACCGCTTCTTTCTGCAACGCCTTCTGACCCAGACGAAGCAGCAGCATGTCGTGATTATTCGTTTGCTCTCTCAAGCACGTGATGTTACCACTAACAAGCCTTCTTTAAACTGGCCGGAGACGGGTATGCAGAGGAATACACGGCCTACAACAAACCCGCCTTCCTATACATTACCGCCTCTGAACTACCCAGACGCTCCCGCCTCTACACCCACGACCCCTGCGCCGCAGGCACCAATTTCTCGGCCTTTCTCGCCTTTTAGCACCTCCTGGTTGGAAGGCAATGAGCGTAAGACACAGACTCCCGCTGAGAGGCAAGTGCCTCCCTACCAGTCACCCTCTACTCTACCTGGACCTGGCAGGGAAGCGCCAATAACTCAGATTCCTCAGCGTGATTTCCCTTCCCAATCCTATCCAGCCTTGCCAACCAATACCGATGCCGCCTTGAAAACCGGGAATACGGGCTGGCCACGTGAGCAAACGCCCTCTCCTGCTAAACGGGCTCCTGAACTTCAACTGCCCTCATTAGAAGGTCAGGAACTGGGGCGCTATCGTGTGAGTATTCCGCTTAGTAAACATGTGTATCGTACTTATGATCGTATGCGTGAGAGCGATATTGCCCTGAAAGCCTATCCAACCGATGCCATTCCCTACGCGCTTATGGACAGGACATTGGAAGAGGATAATATCTTTCAACTAGAATTTCGCTTGCTGGAATCGGTGAAGCACGCGCACATCCTGCCGGTTTTGAATACGGGAAAGTCTTATATCAGTGGCGTTCCTTTTATCTTCAAAACCATGCCATTGTGTTCTGAAGGCCCGCTGAATGAGTGGATACGAGAGCGGAAGAATAAGCTCTTTACACCACGCGACGTGGCCCCAGTCCTTATGCAACTGGCGGAGGCCTTACAGTTTGCACACGAGAATAACGTGATCTATCAGAACTTTAAGTTCTCCAATTTATTGATACAAAAGAAAGGGAAGACGCTGAGCGACCTCCATCTCTTGCTCGGAGATTTTGCCGTGACACAGGATGGCTCGTTCTTCTCACATTCTCAGGATGCCTATCTCTATGTGGCTCCTGAGCGCTGGTCGGGCCGGGTCCTGCCTGCCTCGGATCAGTATGGATTGGCCGCCATGATGTATGAGTTATTGACGGGCCGTCCCCCCTTCCAGAAAGCTGCTGAGCAGACGATGAAGCATATGCATCTCAACATGCCGCCTCAGCCCCCAAGCTCGTACAACGCCGCTTTATCGACATCAGTAAATATGGTCTTGCTCAAGGCGCTAGCCAAACGGCCTGAAGAGCGTTTTGCATCGGTATTACATTTCGCCGAGGCATTTCGCAACTATTGTGTCTGAGTGTAGAGAGCGACAAGAGGACGGGCACGACGCAACTAAAGTACGCGTCTACATATCATGTCGAACCATGATATGTAGACGCGTACTTTAGTTGCGTCGTCGCGCGTTAGGGTTGTCCGCGTGTGCCTGAGAGGCGCTCGGCAAAATCCCCAATATAGGGAATCTTGAATTTGACTCCACGCCATGCCTGAAGCATCAGAAAGACCCAGACGAGGACCAGCGCCACAACGACAATGTTGAACACGCACCCAAAAAGTCCAATAATAAAGCCGAGAACGGGGAGAGACTTAAGCAGGCCGAGGATTACAATGAATGCAAGGACTGCCAGCGAGAAGAGCGTGGACTGAGCCGCTGAGAAGCGCACAAAACGATTCTGGCGCTCGCGAAAGAGAAAGTAGATGCCGCTCAGGGGCCCCAATGCATAGCTCCAGATGGCGGCCTTGCGGGCGCTCATACCTGTCGATGTTTGACCATAAGCCTGCTGGCGTTCAACCGCGCTACGGGGTGGCTGGTAGGAGGTCGAACTCTGATATTGCTGCTGCTGCTGCTGTTGTTGTTGCTGCTGCTGCTGACCTCCATAGCTTTGCTCATAGCCACCAGAGGGCGATGATTGTAATGTTGCTCCATAGGGATCGTCAGGGTTATATGGTGGTTGTGAAGGCGGCGTAGAGCCACTATAGCCCCCATAGGAATTAGGATCTTGATTTGATGGTGTGCCCATGAAGTCTTCCTCTTTATTCATTATGCAAGGATGCTTATACCATATAGTACGCTACAGGCAAAAAAAGGTTAGACGCTTTTGTATGCATGGTCAAGCGTGTAGGTTGGTTCTTGTCGGGCATTCGCCCGACAAGAACCAACCTACACGCTTGACCATGAGCGCCAATGAATATCATGGAGGGCTAGGGCACCTGTTGATATCCTGGAGCATAGCTCCCCTGCGCGTATTGAGGGGTGGACGTATTCTGACCATAGAACTGTCCATTATATGTCTGTGCGGAGCCATTGTTACTCGGGGTGGATGTTGTAGACACCTGGTTTAACGTGTAAACTGCCGCCTCGATCATGACCGAGATGGTTGTGGGCGAGGCCGGTATACCTAACTCTTTAAGCACTTGCTGCACCAGGGTCACCGCCGCTTGCTTTTTATCCGCGCTGGTCGTCACATCGTTGGCGGTCTGCTCGATAGCTGAAACTACGGAGTTGACGACCTGCTCGACCATCGAGCGACGCTGCTCAGGCAGATTTTGTATAAGCTTTTTGTAGAGCACGCTGGACACCGAGATGAGCGGTGGTAAAACGATGGGCAAGAGGACGATTAAAAGTTGATACAAATTTGCATCTTTCATAGGTGAAACCTCCTGTCAACTAAAAACATCGTTCCACTATAGAAACGCTCATTATGCAGTATTTTTGGTGATAGAGTTAGAGTAAAAAAAGAAGGCGCTGGCAACGCGCCAGCACCTTCTTTTTTTGTAGATTACTTTTTCTCCGAACACCCTGAGCGCGCTTGTCCCCGAATGGGGGAAGCGCTAGTCACATAAGTGACGTTGGGTTTCGGAATAAGATCTTAGCCAAGCAGGGCATAGGGATTTTGCAAGAGCCGTTTGACTTCCTGGAGGAAGCGTGCGACCATTGCGCCGTAGAGAATACGATGATCGGCTGAGAGTGTGAGTGGCATGATATCGCGAATGACGGGTTGCCCATCGACGGGAACAAACGTCTTGCGCGTGGAGGCCACAGCCAGGATCGCGGCTTCAGGTGGATTGATAATCGCCGAGAAACCGCTGACATCCATCATACCCAGGTTCGAGATTGAGAAGGTGCCACCGCTCAGGTCCGCGACTGAGAGCTTATTGTTGCGTGCCTTCTGGATCAGCTCGCGCACCTCGCGGGCGATTGTGCGTACCCCCTTAATATTGGCATCCTTGATCACGGGGACGACGAGGGCATTGGGCACATCGACAGCTACGCCGATATTGATGTGCTTATGGCGAATGAACTGTCCATCGCGATATGAGCCATTGACATCAGGGAATTTCTCCAGCGCCAGGGCACAGGCCTTAATGATCAGGTCATTGACGCTGACCTTGGTGCCCTCTTCGCCAGCCGCACTATTGAGCACCTGACGTAGTGCCAGGGCATCGGTCATATCAATCTCGTTGCTGACATAGAAGTGGGGCACAAACTGCTTGGATTCAAGCAGGCGATTGGCGATCCTCTTCTGTACAGACGAGATGGTTACGACCTCAGAATCCTCAGGAATTGCTGCCTGGGCAAAGGCTGGCGCCTGGAATTGCGGAGCCGCCTGAGTTGGCTGAGCAGGAGCCGCTGCCGAGGCCACTGGGGTCGTCGCGCGCTGCTGGGAGAGGTAATCCTCCAGGTCATCACGCACGATGCGCCCGCTGGGACCTGTGCCCTTGATCTGACCCAGGTCAATACCATGCTCTTCAGCGATGCGGCGTGCCAGGGGAGAGGCTTTGACGCGACCCTCGGCCGTAGTAGACACCTCGCTGGTAGACACAGTTGAAGCCACGACGACTTCAGGTTTGCTTTCCTGTTGAGGCGCGCTGGCCCCATTGGCGCTCGCAGCCACTTTGCTCTCAGCACTCGCGGCTACGCTGGTTGTTGCGCCTTTGCTTGCACCCGCGCCTGTGCCGATGACGGCGATAGTTTGACCGATGGGGGCAACCTCGCCCTCCTTGGTGAGAATTTGTTCGAGAATGCCGTTGTCGTAGGCCTCGATCTCCATATTGGCCTTGTCGGTCTCGACTTCGGCGATGATATCGCCCCGTTTGATCTCATCACCGGGCTTTTTGAGCCAGCGGGTAATGGTACCTTCCTGCATGGTATCGCTGAGTCGGGGCATGCTTACGTCGGGCATGGTATCTTATCTCCTTTTGCGGCGAGGTGCGAGTTCGTTGATGGCCTCGATCAACTGTTTCGCTCCTGTGAGCGCGGCCAGTTCGAGTGGTTTGGAATAGGGGAGGGGAACCTCAATGCTGGCGACACGCTTGACAGGAGCATCCAGGTAGTCGAACGCCTCTTCCTGAAGCGTGGCGGCGATTTCGGCTCCAACGCCATAGGTGCGCCAGTCCTCCTCAAAGATAACGGCGCGATTGGTCTTCTGCACCGATTTGACAATGGTTTCGGTATCCAGGGGGCGCAGTGAGCGCAGGTCGATGACCTCGATGCTCAGGCCGCTCTCCTGCTCCATGCGGGTGGCGACTTCAAGCGCGATGGAGGCCATGCGTGAGTAGCTGATGACGGTCAGATCATGCCCCTCTTTAGCGATGCGAGCCTTACCGAAGGGGACAGTATAGTCGCCCTCAGGAACATTGCCTTTGGTATTGTACAGCGCCAGGTTCTCCAGGAAGAGGACCGGGTTGTTGTCGCGGATGGAGGTGCGTAGCAAGCCACGCGCATCTTCAGGCGTTGAAGGCGCGACGACTTTGAGGCCTGGTACATGTGCGAACCAGACTTCCAGGTTCTGGGAGTGGGTTGCCGAGAGCTGCTGACCACCACCACCGGGGGTACGAATGACCATTGGCACAGCCGTCTGGCCGCCAAACATATAGTGAATCTTGGCTGCGTGGTTGACGATCTCGTCAATGGCGAGCAAGATAAAGTTGATGGTCATGATCTCGACGACCGGGCGCAGGCCAAGCATAGCGGCGCCAACGGCCATACCTACGAAGCCATTCTCGGCGATAGGTGTATCGAGCACGCGCTTGGAGCCAAACTCTTTGAGCAGGCCCGCGGTAATCTTGTAGGAGCCTTCGAAGATTCCAATCTCTTCTCCAAGTAAGAAGACATCCTTGTCGCGCAGCATTTCGTCGCGCAAGGTGTCATGAAGAGTCTGTCTAAATGTCATCTCTGCCATGGAATACAATCCCTTCCCTGAACCTTAGTGAGCGGCTGTGTCATCAGCGTAGATATAGTCATAGAGCGTATCCAGCGAGGGGAAGGGACTCTCTTCCGCAAAGTTAACAGCCTCTTCAACCTCCCGCTCAACCTGCTCGGCAATCTCGTTGATCCTGGTGTCATCTAGCAGACCCGCATCCTTGAGTCGTGCAGTATATTTGGCGATAGGATCATTGATACCGCGCAAGCGCTGAACCTCGTCTCTGTCGCGATAGCGGTCAGGGTCAACAACCGAGTGCCCACGGAAGCGGAAGCTGACCGCCTCGATCAGGGTAGGCTCGCTCTTCTCACGCGCCAGCTTAACGGCCGAACGCATGGCGTCGCGTACCGCGAGGACATCGTTGCCATCGACGCGGATATTGTTCATATCGAAGGCGTTGCCTTTGCGATGCAGTTCAGCGACGGCTGAACCAGCCTCCACACGTGTACCCATGCCATACTGGTTATTGACGACGAAGAAGATAACGGGCAACTGGTAAATCTTAGCCAGGTTGAGTGACTCATAGAAGGGACCACCATTGGTCGCGCCATCGCCCATCTGACACGCGACGACCTCCTTGCCCTCGCGATATTTGATGGCATAAGCGGCACCCACCGCCAGGGGCACCTGCCCACCCACGATGCCATAGCCACCCATAAAGCGACTATTGATATCGAAAAGGTGCATTGAACCGCCACGACCCTTGGTGATGCCTGTAGACTTTCCAAATAGCTCGGCCATAACCGCCTTCGCGGAGATGCCACGGCTGAGGGCATATCCATGCTCTCGATAGTTGGCATAGATATAGTCTTCTGGACTAAGACCGTGGCAGAAGCCGACGACGGTGGCTTCCTCGCCCAGATTCAGGTGACAATAACCGCCAATACGGGCTTTGTTGTACATTTCGCCCGATTTCTCTTCGAAGCGGCGGATGAGCACCATCTCATAGTAATACTTGAGTAAGGTGTCCTTGTCTTCGTTCGCGATGATCGCGGCGTCTGGTCTGCTACTGTCAGCAAGCTCAGAGGCCTTCGACCGCTTTTTCTGTTCCGTGTTCATGACGGCTCCTGGTTTCTTTTTTTTACATGATTGTAACGTGGGAGGCGCTATGTTTCAAACAGCCAGATAGGTAGCACAAGAAAAGGCTACATGTGGAAAACATGGCGGTGTGCTATCTGGAAAATTCCTAGAAAGTATGCTCAACGTTCAACTGATTGTACGCCTCCGTGCTAACTGGTTGTAACGTATCTATCCGATGACAGTCCAAGGATTATTATACAAAAGATATGCATGGTTATGTCTATACGTGAGGGTAGAATTTAAGGTTTTTGCCTGAAGAGCAAGGAATATGAGCTAGCGCTCGCTCAGTTGAGCTTCTTCTGCCCTTCTGTCCGCTCTCTCCAGAGATACCAGCACATACCAGGAGTACTAGGGAAGTACTATGGGACGCTCGCGATCCCACCTGGTGGTAGCGTTTCTCTCCTCCCTCTTTCCATTGTGCCAATCGGATTAAATAGTGTTTTTAAGAAAGTTATTAGCAGTTGCTTTTTCTCTCTACTTTCGTCGTATTTTGTGTGTGGAAGGGAAAGAGGAGTGCCAGATGAATGAGAATAGATCACTCACTATGGTGTATGGGAGAAAACTCTCGCCTTGAATCCATCCTGGTTGGTGCTGTCGTACCAGAAGCAACTTCTATCGAATTTCCTTAAAATCTGGGGTTGGGAGGAGCCAAAAGACATGACAACGCCTTCTATTCTCATCGTTGACGATGATACCGCCCTCTTGCGCGCTTTGCCACAAACCCTGTATCTGCGCATGGACGATATTCACGTTGATACATGCGATTCCGCCGAACGTGGCCTTGCTATGATTCGAGAGCATGATTACGATGCTATTATAAGCGATATTAAGATGCCGGGGATGGATGGCCTGGAGCTCCTGGCGCGTATTCAGGAGCTGCGCCCTGAGACCCCCACACTGCTTATCACAGGCCATGGCGAGTATGACCTGGCCATACGCGCCCTGCGTGGTGGGGCCTATGACTATATCCTCAAGCCAATTGATCGAGACTCCTTTGTCGCGGCACTCCAACGTGCCATTCAAGCCTATCAATTGCGCCGCCAGGTGCTTGAACAGCATATTGCCCTCTCACACCATGCACGCTCGCTTGAATGGCAGGTGCAGAAACGCACCAGTGAACTGGTGAACGCCAACGAACTCAAAGATAAGTTTCTCCGTATCGTCTCCCATGAGCTGAAGGCTCCTCTCTCAGGCTTGAAGGGGATGACACAGTTCCTCTACAAACAACTGGATGAAGAGGTCAACAAGCAGGTCTTTAAGCAGGGGTTGGAGGATATGTCACACGCAATCGACCGCACCGAGGTGCTGGTACAGGACTTGCTGGATACTTCCATGATGGATACCAATATGTTTGTGCTTCATCGCAAACACTGTAACCTGGTGCAACTCTGCCAGCGTGTGCTGAGCGAATATACAGCTGGCGCAGGACCTGACGTCACAAGTGAGATCGTTGCTGAAACGGTTGAAGCAGAGGTTGATGCTGAGCGTATCTGCCAGGTCCTCATCAACCTACTCTCCAACGCACGCAAATATTCGGTCAGCCCCAGCACTATCACAATACGTTTACAGCAGGTTGGCTATGAGGCGTGGATCCAGGTGGAGGACCAGGGCGTGGGCATTCCTCAGGAGGAGCAACAGCATATCTTTGAGCAATTCTATCGCGCGCCAGGGATCGAGGTGCAGTCAGGTGAGCAAACTGGCCTGGGTCTGGGCCTGTACATCGCGCGCAAAATTGTAGAGCGACACAGTGGGCGCCTGGATGTAGAGAGCGCGCTCGGACAGGGAAGCACCTTTACCGTGATCCTGCCGATCTCTATTGATCAGGAAGCGACCGGTCAAAATTCAGAGAATTTAGCACGACACACCCTGGCCACCTGGACGCTCACGCATTAGGAAGAGATACACAAAAGAGGGGTGGGCAACGTTGCCCATCCCTCTTTTGTGTAGAGTTGTATTTTTATGCGTCATGAGTTAATCTTTAGCTAATATCGCGACAAGAAGGCTTGTAGGGACAGAGATGGCAATTTTCAGGATTTTTTACTAATTCTCTGTACATATGATGAAGATATAGCATTGGCAGTTATCTCATGAAGGTGAGATCCTGATCTGTAACGGTTGTATTAAGAGGAGCAAGCAAGCCATGACGGAGAGTAAGACAGCAGCCCCCCAGGCAACGTCTGAGGAGGCAGTGCAAAAGTGGAGTTATACCAGTGGCATCAGTGATATTCCCCTCCTGGGGCTCACCATTGGCGATATGTTTGACCAGACAGTTGCCAGCTATCCGGATCACCTGGCGCTGATTGCGCGTGCTCAGCAGATACGCTGGACATATCGCGAATTGCATGAGCAGGTGGAGCGCTGTGCCAAGGGTCTGATGAGCCTGGGAATTGAAAAGGGAGACCGCGTCGGCATCTGGTCGCTCAACCGTGCCGAATGGTGTGTGACCCAGTTCGCAACCGCCAAAATTGGTGCTATCCTCGTCAATATTAATCCAGCCTATCGCCTGCATGAACTGGAGTATGCGCTCAAGCAATCCGGTTGTAGCGCGCTGGTTATTTCTCCCGCGTTCAAGAGTTCAAACTATCCTGAAATGGTTACAGCGCTTGCCCCTGAGCTTGCGAGCTGTGAGCCAGGAGCGTTGCAATCAGCCCGGTTACCAGCGCTACATGTAGTTATCTGTATGGGAAAAGACGCGACTGAGGGAATGTTCAGTTGGGAGATGCTGCTCAAGCGAGCTGAGCAGGTTGGTATTGATCAGCTGTACGCTCGTCAGCGCACGCTTGAATTTGATGATCCGATCAATGTGCAATATACCAGTGGTACGACCGGATTCCCCAAGGGGGCGACGCTGAGCCATCACAACATTCTCAATAATGGCTATTTTGTAGCTCGTCTGCAAAGTTTTACCCATGAAGACAAACTATGTATTCCTGTGCCGCTCTATCATTGCTTTGGTATGGTTATGGGCAACCTGGGCTGCGTGACGCATGGCGCAACTATGGTCTACCCCTCCGAAAGCTTTGATCCCCTGGCCGTGTTACAGGCCGTGCAAGAGGAGCAGTGCACTGCGCTTTATGGTGTGCCGACCATGTTTATCGCCGAATTGGAGCATCCAGATTTTCATACCTTTGACCTGGCTAGCCTGCGGACCGGAGTCATGGCTGGCTCTCCCTGCCCCATTGAAGTCATGCGCAACGTGATTAACCGCATGCATATGTCACAAGTAGAGATCTGCTACGGCATGACAGAAACGGCACCCGTTTCGGTGCAGAGCAGGCTCGATTCGCCATTTGAGAAGCGCGTCGCCACAGTGGGCCAGATTCATCCGCATCTCGAAATTAAGATTGTCAATCCTGAAAGCGGTCAGATCGTGCCTCAGGGCATACCAGGAGAATTGTGTACGCGCGGCTATAGCGTTATGCTGGGCTACTGGGATAATCCCGAGGCGACGCAGGCTGCCATTGACCAGGCGCGCTGGATGCATACAGGTGACCTGGCAACGATGGATGAAGAGGGCTATATTAATATCGTCGGGCGCATCAAAGATATGATCATTCGGGGAGGGGAGAACATCTATCCCCGTGAGATCGAGGAATTCTTGTATACCCATCCCCAGGTCAGCGATGTGCAGGTCATTGGGGTTCCCGATGAGCGCTATGGCGAAGAGATCGCGGCCTGGATTAAGCTAAAGCCGGGCGAGTCCGTCAGTCAAGAAGATCTGCGTGCCTTCTGCCTGGGAAAGATCGCGCACTACAAGATCCCGCGCTATATTAAGTTTGTCGATGCCTACCCTATGACCATCTCTGGTAAAATTCAGAAGTACTTAATGCGCCAGCAGGCCATCGCTGAACTAGGTTTACAGGGCGCCGCCTCTATCGAGACTGCATAAGCACACACACGCCAACTTTTTCAGCGAAAGATGTTGCATTTATGCAAAAGTGCAAATGCAACATCTTTCTCTTCTTCATGCGAGCAAGCGCATATTAGAATTTTGTTAAAAAAACGGCAAAAGCAACACAAGCAATTGACGTAATAGTGCGAAGACTGTTATTATTTTGAAAGATATAATGATAAAAATGTAGCTACAAAAGCTCTGATTAAGGTAGGAACGTGGAGAAATATACCTCTTGGCGTGAACTACTTGGCAGTATCATTCAAGATATGCAGGAGCGACAGCGGATTGCGGGTTTGTTGGGTGTCAATGTTGTGACCCTGGGGCGCTGGGCAGGCAATGCCTCGAATCCACGTTACCAGCACCTGCGTCGCCTGCTTTCTGTATTGCCGCAATATCGCGCCGAATTGCAAGAACTCATTGTAGTCGAATTTCCCGATTTTTCTTTGGGCTTAGAATTGAGTAAGCAAGGAGAGGAACAGGACCTTATTTCTTCAGCATTGTATGCACAGGTTTTCAATACATATACTATTATGCCGCACATACAGCGCTCCTGGAGTATCACAAACTTGATTCTACGGCACGCCCTTGACCAACTGGATTCACAAAAGCAAGGCATGGCCGTGATCCTTATTCAGTGTATGCCACCGTCTCAAAATGGCAAGGTGTGTAGCCTGCGTGAACGTATAGGGTTTGGAAATTCGCCCTGGCCCGCAAATCTGGAGCCGCATGCTATTTTTCTGGGTATGGAATCGCTTTCAGGCTATGTAGTAGGAACCTGCCAATCCAGTGTGTTGCAGAATCGTTCGAAGGAGCAGCAGGGGGTGCGCCCTGTGCATTGGGACCAACTGGAGAAGAGCGCGGCTGCCTATCCCATCTACCGCGAGTCAAAGGTGGCTGGATGCCTCCTGGTCTCAAGCGCTGTCCCCAACTATTTTCTGCCTTCCCGACTTAAGCTGATAGAGCAGTATGCCGAACTGCTCTCGCTGGTCTTCGACTATGAAGAGTTTTATCCACTAGAGCAGATTAGCCTGCAAATTATGCCGCACTCAAGCTATCAGGAGAAGATGCTCTTCAATTTCCGCCAGCGGGTCGCAGAGGTGATGCTGACCAGCATGCGTAGCGGTGAGAACCTGGATATACGGAAAGCGGAGGCACTCGTCTGGAGCCAACTTGAGCAAGAACTCTTGGATTTGGCGGTAGATCTCAATATGACGCAAGAGGAATATCATCCTCTCCAGGTTGAATAGCGTGGAGCAAATCATTTTTGGGGAGTAGTGTGAAGAGTGCTGGTAGCCGCAGGCTACCAGCACTCTTCACACTACTCCCCAACGTGAGCGCCGCAGGCGCGAGGGGGCAAGCCAAAAAAACATGGATATGCTAATCAATTGATGCGCTTCTCATGCCCCTGCCATTCTTTCTCGCGTAGCACATATTTCTGCACCTTGCCAGTTGAGGTTTTGGGGAGGAGGCCAAATTCTACGGCTGTAGGGCATTTGAAATGAGCCAGGCGTTCCCGGCAAAAGGCAATGATCTCCTCCTCTGTGGCCTCTCTTTCAGGTTTAAGCGTTACAAAGGCCTTGGGACGCTCGCCCCAGGTGGCGTCGGGGATCGCAACCACTGCACATTCAAGTACCGCTGGATGACGGGCGATGAGTTGCTCGACCTCGATGGTGGAGATATTCTCGCCGCCTGAGATAATCACATCCTTGGCGCGATCACGCAATTCAATATAGTTATCTTCATGCCAGACTCCGATATCTCCCGAGTGGAACCAACCACCAGCAAAGGCCTTCTCTGTGGCCAGTTCGTTGCCATAGTAGCCCTTGGCAACGTTATTGCCACGCATGACGACCTCACCCATGGTACTCCCATCTTTGGGCAGGTCCTCCAGATCTGGATTGACGATACGCGCTTGCTCCGCGGTCACATAGCCCTGTCCCTGTCGCGCCAGGAGGGCTGCCTGTTCCTCTTCTGAGCGCGTATTCCATTCTTCGTGCCATTCACAGACGGTGTAGGGGCCATAGGTTTCGGTCAGGCCATAGACATGAAGTGGGCGAATATTCAGGCTTTTGAGCTGCCCCAGTAAGGTAGGCGAGGGAGGTGCGCCCGCGATAGTCGCCGTTACAGGGCGCGAGAGCGGATGGGCTTTGGGATGGTTGGCCAGAAAGATCTGGACGGTAGGCGCGCCATTATAGTGAGTGATGCCCTGGCTCTCCAAGAGGTCCCACACCTGTTCTGGCTCTACCTTGCGTAGGCAGACATGGGTGGCCCCCACAGCCGTCACCGCCCAGGTAAAGCACCAGCCATTGCAGTGAAACATAGGCAGTGTCCAGAGGTAGACGCTCTCACTATTCAAGCCTGTTTCGATGACTTCGCCAAGCGCGTTGAGATAGGCGCCCCGGTAGGTGTACATCACCCCTTTGGGATTGCCGGTTGTCCCGGAGGTATAGTTGATGGAGATAGTCTCCTCTTCATCAACCAGCCAGCTATGCAGGGGGTATGGATCGCCCTGGGCCAGAAATTGCTCGTATGGATCGTCGTCAGTGCCATCGTCGGCGATACGTATCACCTGGAGCGCGTCGAGGTTGAGCTGCTTCACGAGATGATAGAGCTCATCATCCACAAAGAGAAAGCTGGCGCCAGAATGTTGCAGGATAAAATTGATCTCATTGGAACTCAGGCGCGTATTGATCGCGACAAGAATACCGCCTGCGGCTGGTACGGCATAATGTGCTTCCAGTAGGGGTGGAATATTTGGACATAAGAAGGCAACGCGGTCGTGCTTATGGAGGCCATGCGCCCGTAATTGCGCGGCCAGGCGGTGAACACGCTGCGCAAATTGCAGGTAGGAGTAGTGACGCTGACCATGAATAACGGCTACTTTTTCAGGGAAAATGAGCGCGCTACGCTCCAGGAAACTGACAGGTGTCAACTCTGTGCGATAGACCTTCTCTGTCATATATAGCTCCTTCGCTGGCGATACAGACAAAATAGACTGTTCTAAGTATACATTGTGTAACAGGTAATGTTGTATATTTGCGTATAGGGATCTTGTAGAACTGCATATGCAAGAACATGACCAATGGGGTAAAAATTCGAGAATTACACTTAACCAATGTAGAATAGGGAAGAGCAATTATCTTGCATATTAAAAAATAAGCTGCTCGCGCTCTCAAGAAAACGGAGCGCTTCCAGGTGAGACCTTGATTGGGGTTGGTGGTTATAGTGCCTTTTCAGGAGTGTTTTGATGCATCAATGTCTCCGATGTAACAATCCATGTGCGAATGATGTCGCGTTCTGTCAAAAATGCCAGACCGCTCTCCTGGAGAGTTCTCCAGGGCAGGAGCGTTCATCTACATTCTTCTCGGCTGGTACACAAGGGCATGTTCTTTCGCCCGCGAAGCCGCCAGTATCTGCACTGCCGAGGCTACCAGTGACACCTGTGTTGCCAGAGCTGTCGCCGATCTCCGCGGAGCATATGTTCCCTTCTAGCCTGGTTCCGACAACGCCTCGTCCCGCATATCGGCGCACATGGTTGCGCAGACATTGGAAAATCATTGCAGTCGTCTTGCTGCTGCTGGCACTTGCTGATGGGGCACTGGCCTTTTTCTATTTTCGGCTGGGCCAGGGAGGAAGTGCCCAGCCTGCATTGGCTCTGGAGAAGAGCGTGGTCGCGCATGGAGAGGTAATCGAGTTGCGCCTGAGCAGCTTTACGCCTCGCGCCCATGTGCGTATCACGCGTGATGTACAGGTCGCGGTGCGCCTGCTTCAGACACCAGCGCTCCCTCACAATCAATCCGATAACTATGTGCAACTCGATGAAGCTGGGAAGGCGAGGGTGCGCTTGCAGATTGATGCAAACTGGGAAGCGGGAGAGCATACTTTACAGGCTGAGGATGTCACCACGCGCAATGTTGCCTATGCTACATTGCATGTGGTTGGCGCGGTTCAGCCGCCCAGTTTGCAATTGAGCCAGACCACGCTTGATATGGGAGCGAGCTTACGAGGCTCAAACTCTATTCAATCCCTGCGTCTACGTAATACAGGTGGAGGAACCATCTCGTGGACGATTGGCAATGTCAAGCCAGCCTGGCTGTTTACTACACCGACCTTTGGAACCTTTAGTGATGGCCAGACTATCTTCCTGGCCGTCTCTCGTGCAGGTCTACAGCCTGGCGAATATAAGGGATCGCTGCTGATTATGGCCAGTACAGGTGGCACGCAAAAGGTAACGGTGAAGATGACGGTAAAGTCCCTGCCTGGCGACCCGGGTCCTGTATTGACAGTATCTCCGCCAGCGATTGCAGCCAGCACCTTTGATGGCGCGCCTGATGCAGTGGAAGACACCTTGAAGATTACCAATACAGGCAATAAACCACTTCACTGGTCGCTTGCTAGCCAGGTGCAACTGACCTCGCTCTCTGAGGAGTCTGGTTTTCAGCAGCGTATAGAGTGGTTGCATGTAGACCCAAGGATGGGGAATATCGCACCCGGTAAAACCGAAATTGTTCACCTGTCTATGCATAGTCAGTCGCTCTTTACCGATGTCTATAGCGGCATTATCTCCTTCCAGGCGGACCAGAAGGCGTTGAACAGCCCGCAATCTATCGCGCTCTCCCTGGTGGTGCGCCCACCCTGTGAAGTGTGGCCCAGCGTGACAAGTATCATGGCGCGTGTGAGCGCTGGACAACAGATGACTCTTCCGCACCAGTTGAGCCTACATGTCCCCACTGGCTGTCATGAGAAATTGTCCTGGCAGGCCAGCTCGCAGAGCGACTGGCTGACGATCGGCCCGGCGCAGGGAACTCTAGATGTGCAGAGCTCGACAGATATAGCATTGACCGTGGATGCCACGAAGCTGGCACCCGGCCTGTATACAGGCTCCTTTGTGCTGAAGACCGCGCAATCAAGTCAGATGATCAGTGTGCAAGCGACAGTTCTGCCCATGGGGTCACAGACAACATCCAGCTTGGCAGTCACGCCAACCCATCTCTCGTTTACGCTTTCACCAGGTCAGGCCAGTAGTACGCAACAGAGTATTAGCATGGCTAATACTGGGCAAGCGGGTCTCTCCTGGCAAATCACTGGTGGCGCATCCTGGCTGCTAATACAGACACTTCAGGGCGCATTAGATGCAGGTGGCTCTGTCGATATTCCTGTCCGTGTTACCGCTGCGGGTCTTGCCGCTGGTAGCTATACTACCCAGGTCCAGGTCACGGCGACGGATAGCACTGGCCAGGCCGTGATGAGTGGCCCACAAACGGTCGCGATCAATCTCATCGTTGCCCAGCAAACAGCGCAACCCTGCACGTTTAGTGTCTCGCCGAGCACACTGACATTCCAGGCCACCTTGTTGGATACGACTCCGCAGGCACAGGAGATTGCTCTCGCCAGTACAGGTGCTTGTGGTGGGACCTGGAACGCGAGTACTGATGCATCCTGGATTTCGCTCTCTTCTACGACGGGAAGTAATACGAGTGGCGGAAACAAGCTAAGTATAGAAGTGAATTCTGCGGGAAAAATCTTAGGCACCTACCGGGGACATGTGATGTTGACAGCCTATGATAGCAATGGCGCCAGTATCAAAGGCAGTCCACAAGTTATTACTATTGTCTTAAATGTTCTGGGTTAAAAAAGGGAGGGCAGCATTGCATGATGCGGGATAATTTACCGCAGCCCCCAATGTCACAATTGGAGCACGCAATCGCGACAGTCCTGGCGTGCCTCAGTATGGTGAAATACAACGCTGTCTTGCGAGAAGAGCAGCGTGTGGAACTGGCTTCGGATATTGAGAAGACGCTCCAGTTTTTACGGGGTCCACTGGCCGCAACCCACGCACCAAAGGAGCAGGATACAAGCACAATGCCTGTCTCGCCTCAAATGACAGCACCTTCTTTGGAGATCCCTGCCCAGCAGCACCAGGGAGCGTTTACGGCTGCCAGAGCGCAACCTCACCTGGAGGCGCTCTATCGCGTATATAGCACATATTTGCATATGGGCAATGGCAATACTCTCGATGCATTCGTGGTGCGCTTCAATGAGGTTATGGCAACGCTGGATGAAATCCAGGCTGCCACTGACCCAGAAGCAGAGGAGCAACTGCCTCAGAACCAGCAGCACTCCGTCGAGGATGCGCTTCATCGCGTCCGTGGCTTTATTGCCGACCTATATTATATGTTTCTGGAGTTTGTGCGCGCCTTATCTGAAACCCTGGAGATGCACGAGCCTCAGTCCCACACCGAAGAACTCTCCTCGCTTCCACGACAGGATACCATGGAGAATATTGAAGCCATGCCCAGATTACCCGCCAGCCCGCAATTGGCACAACTGGCCCAGGTGTATGAGAAGCACCTGCAAATGAATGCTAAAAAAGGTGTGCTCTATTTGCATGTTAAGGATGCGATGGTCTTTTTAAAATTTCTCGAAGAAAATTTGCGCAATGATTTGCAGAAGCGGAGTGAAATCATTGCACAAATGAACCGGGTGGGACGCTTATTGCAGGATTTGTCCCAGCTTTTGGCGAGCTATGAAGGGGCTGTGGGCGCACTGGTGCATCCAGATCTCTAACCTGGAGGGCATACTAGGTACGTTGCTGCAAAAGCACACGTCTACATATGATAGTTATATGTAGACGTGTGCTTTTGCAGCGTTGATTTGGTGGCTTACCTTACGCCAATGCGGCGATAGCGTGCTTCAACAAAGGAATAGACGCCATAGGAGAGCATGCCCAGCGCGACGACACCCAGCATAAAGGCGCCAAATGGCTGTTGAGAGAGTACCTGTAAGGCCCCGTCCAGACCTTTGGCCTCGTAGGCGTTATGCTGGACCGCAGCGATGAATAAGAAGATGCCGATAATCACAAAGACAATACCCAGCGCGGTATAGCCAAAGCGTCCCGCGAACACCGCCATTTTGCGGATATTTGGCTGAATTTCGTAGAGCGAGAGATGTTTGACGAAATCCGCTTTATAGGCCCTGAAACAGAGGTATCCTCCCAGACCTATCACAATGATACCAACAAGCACGAGCAGAGGTACGCCAAAGCTTGTATGCAGTAGGCGCGCTGTCCAGTCCTGAGTGTTCTTGGTAGAGCTGGACTGGTGGCTGGATCCGTTCATTACCGTCTGAATACCGCCGTAGGCAAGCAGGCCATACGAGATGCCGGTAATGGCGTAGCCAATGCGGCCAATGATGCCCATGGTCTTTTTCCCTTTGTGCTCTGTGTCTAGAATGGCCTGAAAGAGAGACCAGATGGCATAACCAAAGAGGCCGATGGCGACCACCGCCAGCAAGAATCCGCCAAATGGCTGCTGGTTGATGGTTTGAAGGGCTCCTGTCTGATCAGTTGTTTTGCCACCATGTCCAACCGACAGCTCAATGGCAAGTAGGCCAATCAAGACATACACAATACCGCGCACGGCGTAGCCAATACGGGCGAAGATAGTCATGCCTTTGCTGTAGGCCACGTCTTTGGCGGCGTCACCCATATCCTGGCTTGCCTGGTTGATATGCCCTTTCATTTGTGTCATGAGAGTCACTCCTTTATTAATATCATTTCATAAGTTCTCTCTATGCCTAAGGGAAATGTTTATAAACGAGAATTTCTGAAAAGATACATTGATGTCTAAATGTTGAAAGTATTCCTTCTAAGGCAAGTGCAATCTATTAAGCTACTCTTAGCACGTGCTAGCAGCGCGAAAGGATGCGCTAAGCTGGGAAGGATGACGTATACTGAGAGCAGTATGCTGTAGGTTCCCTTACTACACGGAAGGAAGGACAATGTATGAGTCAACAGAGAGAAGTCAATGATGCTTTGACTGGCGTGAGCATGGAGCGTTACTGGCAGGAGGCGATGAGGACTGTTACACGCTTACAGCAAACGCAGATGGAGGGTTTGCGGGAGGCGGCGCGCCTGTGTGCCGCCTGCCTGGCGCGTGGTGGCGTGATACATACCTATGGCACGGGTCATTCACGCGCCTTTGCTATGGAACTGGCTGGCCGGGCTGGGGGGCTGGTCCCTGTGAATCGGCTGGACCTGGAGGACCTGGCCTTGCGCGCGGGGTGGTCCCCTGCGGTGGTGATGCATCCTGATATTGAGCGCGATCTCCAGGCTGGCAAAGAGCTGCTTGGATGTTACCACATTGAGCCTGAGGATCTATTTCTTATTTGTTCAAATTCTGGTGGGAATGCCGCTATTGTTGAAGTGGCGCAACAGGTGAAGCAGCGAGGCCACACCTTGCTGGCAGTCACCTCGCTGGCCCATACGCACCAGTCCCCAGCTCGTCATCCCTCTGGCAAGAAGCTCTATGAGCTTGCCGACCTCGTCATCGATAACCAGGCGCCATTCGGCGATGCCTTGCTGGCCTTACCCGATGGCAGTACCGCCTGCGCTATTTCTTCCGTCACGGGTGCGCTTATCGCCCAGATGTTGACCGCGGGTATTATTGCCCTCTTGCTTGAACAAGGACTGGAGGCCCCAGTCTATCTCTCCGCAAATGTACCAGGAGGAATGGAACGCAATAACCGCCTGGTCCAGTACTACGCCGACCGTATCCGCCCAGTATAGAGCTCGCCGACGCTGCTCAAGCACGCGTCTACATATCATGGTACGATATGTAGACGCGTGCTTGAGCAGCGTCGGCCATGCTACACAACATTTAGGACTGTTGCCAATGAGTGATGCTCGTAAGATTACTTGCCCCCTGAGCCGCGCTGCGTGCAGGCTCATCCACAAGCGCGATCTCACCAAGCGTGAGGCATCGGTCGAGCTGCTCTATGACCTGCTGCCGAAATGCCCCTTCGTGTATAAGTAAGCCACCACACAGTGCCAGGGCCAGCGGCTGTCCCGCGAAATTCATTTTCCTATAGACAGCACCAACTGCCAGCGCGAGTTCTTCAGCGGCGTGGTGAACGATCTCGTTGGCCACAGCATCTCCTTCGCGTGCAGCTTGCAGGACACAGGTAGAGAGTTGCGCAATTATGGCTTTATCACCCAGAGGGTAAATGTGGGAAATCAGATCGTAGGGATTAGTGAGCTGCCAGTGCTCCAGGACGCGGTGCATTAAGGTGGTGGCGGGTCCACGCCCGTCTGCGGCGCGTACAACGGCCTGTAGGGCTTGCTGCCCCAGCGCGTAACCGCTCCCTTCATCTCCAAGGATGTGTCCCCAGCCCCCACTACGTTGTATATTGCCATGCAGGTCACGTCCAAGCGCGATGGAGCCTGTACCAGCGATGAGGACGATGCCAATGGCCTGAGGCAGGGCACTTAGCCCCAACTCAGCATCGTTGGTCAGGAGCACGTGGGGAGCCAGTGCGCGCAGGTGAGGTGTGAAGTCGTGGCGTGCCTGGGGGGTATCGATGCCCGCGAGCCCAATCCAGGCGTTACGTACCTCAACTGGACCTGGCGCCTGGGCACGAGCCGCTGCCGCAGCCTGGTAGATGCTTGCTTTGGCTTGCTCAAGCCCGACATTGGCATAGTTCGCGCTGCCAGCCTGCCCACGCCCAAGTTCGCGACCCTGTTCATCAATCAGGATGGCTAGCGTTTTGCTTCCACCACCATCGATGCCCAGAAAGCCGAGGGGAGCTGAAAGGGTCTGTTCTTCTGTCATACTTGCTCCTTGCGAGACATATACCCCGTGCACACTTATGGAACTAACTGATTCCGTAGCATATGAGTGTAGAATGTGTATTTATGCCCACAGTAGACCGAGCGTGCATACTCAATGGGTAGATCACGATTGGTATAGGTGGTGCGACGCGTATAGAGGGCGGGGCTTCCTATGGGAAGATTCAGCAGCTTTGCATCTTCTTCATTGGTGAGGCCCGCCTCAAGTTCCTGTTCTGCCTGGATGAGTTGAATGCCATACCTGCTTTCCAGAATACGGTAGAGCGATTGTGTCTCCAGGTCCTCATCCAGCAGCCTTTCACAGCCAATAAATGAGAGGTGGGAGCGCTCAATTGCGAGCGGTTCGTTGTCGGCGAGCCGCAGGCGTTGCAGGCGGAAGATAGGTTGACCAACGTGCAGGCGCAGGCGTTCGGCAAGGTCTTCTGTGGCGGGAATCATATGCATGCTGAGGACGCGTGTTGCCGGGGCCTGACCCCGCGCACTGATATCCTCGGTAAAGCCAGTCAGGCGAATTAACTGCTGTGTAATCTTGTTGCGACTGACAAAGGTGCCTTTGCCCTGCTCGCGATAAAAGATACCCTCGTTCACCAGTTCGGTGAGCGCCTGGCGCGCGGTCATACGACTAATGCCATATTGTTCGCCAAGCTCGCGCTCAGAAGGAATGAGATCACCTGGCTTCCAATCGCCAGAAGTTACCTTCTCGCGC
Source organism: Ktedonobacter sp. SOSP1-85 (assembly GCF_016587415.1). GTDB lineage: Bacteria > Chloroflexota > Ktedonobacteria > Ktedonobacterales > Ktedonobacteraceae > Ktedonobacter. The sequence goes on from NZ_BNJI01000001.1 coordinate 4,258,917, forward strand.
ATGATCTCCTTGAGTTGATAGTAACGTGGTAGGGGGCTTTTTCGGCTTTGCATAAAATAGGTTCCATACCTCTTTCCGTGGATGCTCTCCAGCGTACAAGCACGATGCTAGCGACATTGCTAAATGGTACAGCGTTCTATAGGGCAGTGGCTAGCCTTTTCTGCCCCGAAGTGAGACCTTCTCTATGACGTATTTGTGCCAGTTTGCTTGCTATTCTTCTGCTATGAAAAGAGAGATGGTATAATTGGTATGTTGTATATACCAGCTTGCACTGTCATAATCTCATAAATGCAGGATGGCGTCAAGGGAGAGATTGGGAAGGATGGTGAAGCTAGCAATAAAGCAGATCTGGATATACAGGGTACGTACATGTCCAGAAAGAAGATTGTACAATTTAACCGTGCTGTATGTTACGTATCAATAGCAGGGGAAGCCGCACAAAAGATGTTACGTCGTTATCGTATTTTTTAGGTTTCGCCTTGAAGGAGAGGTCAATGCGTTTTACACTTCGTGGTGCTCGCTTAGTCGATGCTACAATGGATGTAGCTGAGGGCAATATGACTATTGCCCAGGGGACAATTCAAACGGCGAACCAGGCTGATAGCCAGCCTGAAGTGGTGATTGATGCCACGGACGCGATTATTTTGCCCGGCTTTATTGATGTTCATACCCATGGCGGCGGTGGTCATAATCTCCATACCACTAAGCTAGAGGAGATCCTGGCCTATAATCGCTGGGTCGCCTCCACCGGGGTAACATCGTACCTGGTTGCCGTGGTCGGCACGCCAAACTGTATGCCAGAGGCGCAGCTGCAAACCGCGGTGTCGGCGATTAAGGACTGGCAACACAGGTCCGAGGGTGCTCAACCCCTGGGGATATTTCTTGAGGGACCATATATCAATGAGAAGAAGCGAGGCGCCCATCCTCCAATCTGGTTGCGCATGCCTAGCCTGGCAGAGACTGAGCGGATTCTTGAGCTGACTGAAGGCTATTTAAAGCTGGTTACGCTTGCCCCGGAACTGGCGGGGGCCAACGAGATGATGGCGCGCCTGCTGGCTGAGGGAGTGACCATTAGCATGGGCCATACCGAGGCCAGCTATGAGCAGACGCTTGAGGCGGTTAAATATGGCGTCTCGCATGTGACGCACTGTTTTAATGCCATGCAACCCCTGCACCACCGCAACCCCGGTCCACTGGCCGCTATCGCCCCTCTTGAGCATGTCATGGGCGAGCTGATCGCCGATGGTGTACATGTGCATCCCTCAATGATGTATGTGCTGGTGAAGTTGCTGGGTCCCCAGCGCACCATCGTGATTACGGATGCCCAGCCGGGGGCGGGCGCTCCAGATAGCACCTTTGAGTTCGCGGGCCAGGTCGCGCGTGCGATTTGTGGCGCGGCACGCCTTGAGGATGGCACACTGGCGGGGAGTATCCTGACACTTGACCAGGGGTTGAGAAATATTCTGGAGATGACGCCGGTAAACCTGCAAGAGGCGTCTGGCATGCTGTCCTATAACGCCGCACGCTCGATCAAGGTCGCGGACCATAAGGGGCTTCTGCGACCAGGCTACGATGCCGACTTTGTCATCCTCAACCAGGCGCTGGAACTGCAAGCCACGGTGTGCCAGGGGCGCGTCATCTATGCTCAGCCAGCCTGGGATGAGCGTTTATCCCTCTTGAAGCAGCAAGAAGAGGCGCTTTAAACGAAGCGCCTCCCTCTCCGTTTCGTTGCGAGCCTGTAGGGTCCATGCTGGCATGGACTCCGAGCGAAGCGATGTTTCCCCTGTAGGAGAGTCCATGCCAGCATGGACCCTACAATCTTAGAGGCCACTACAGCGTGCGCGTCACTTTCTGTAAGCCGCGCGGAACATCGGGATCCAGCCCCTTTGCCAGCGTAAGATGAAGCGCCAGGACCTGTCCAGGCAGGATGGCGGTGATGGGGCTGAGCCACTCAGGCACCGCTGGTGGAAGCGCCAGTGGTGTTGTCGCCTGGGAGAGAATTTCCTGCTCCTCTGAGATCACCAGGAGTTCGGCTCCGCGTTGCTTTAAATCTCTGGCGAGATCAAGCATATCGTCATATGTGGCGTCTCTGGGGGCCACCAGGAAGACGGGCAGGCCAGTATCCACGGTGGCGATTGGGCCATGGCGGAAGTCAGCCGAGGAGTATGAGGTGGCCATGACATAGGTCAGCTCCTTCAGCTTGAGGCCGAACTCAAACGCAGTAGCATAGTTATAGCCGCGACCAATAACCACGCACTGGTCCATGTAGCGATAGCGCTCAGCGCGCTGGGCCAGGGGGGCAGACATCTCAAGTGTTTGGCGCATGATCTCTGGCAGGCGTTGTAGCTCCGTCATGCGCTGAGGGTTCCCGCTCCAGGCCGCGGCGAAGAGCATCATCACCGCGAGCTGCGCGGTATAGGTTTTTGTCGCGGCCACACTGCGCTCACGGCCCGCGTGCAATTCGATGACATGATCGGCAGTAGCGGCCAGGGGAGAGCTACCGTCGTTTGTGATGGCAAGCGTGGGACGTCCCTGGCGTTTCCCCTCTTCAAGTACGGCGACAATGTCGGGTGACTGTCCCGATTGCGAAATACCAACTACCAGGGCGTTGCGCATATGAGGGGCTTTATGGTAGAGCGTATGGAGCGAAGGGGCCGCGAGCGCGATAGGATAGCCCGCCATGATCGGCCAGGCGTACTTGGCGTATGTCGCAGCATGATCAGACGAGCCGCGGGCCGCGATCAGAACATAATCAAATGGTGGCAACTGGGCAACCACGTTCGTAATATGCTCTGTCTCTTGCTCGAGTAAGTGGGTGATGACCTCGGGCTGGCTGTATATTTCTTGTTCGAGTAGCGAGGACATTGAGAACTCCTTCGTTGAGTAGCCTTGTGGTGATAAACATACCGACTTTCCAGTCCTTTTTACTATAACACACAATATGGTCTAGTGGTCTAGATGACTAGGCATTACCCCTGCTGGAGAACGATCCCTTTGCTTCTTTGCAAGGGAAAAAGGATGAGATTTTGTCCGGTAATCGAACGTAGTATTGATTACAGCGAAGAAACAGCTAACAAAGAGCCAGGCCCAGAAGTGTAAAGGTGAATTTTACAGGAACTAACGGAATTTTTGGTCTAGTGGTCTAGATGACTTGACATTTGGAGAAAGAAGAGTTAAAGTACTATTAAGATATTCAAGTCTTCACTCCCAAAAGAGATCCATTAGTTGAATTGCTTGTATTGAGGGTCTGGGAGAATTCAAGTCTAGTAGCGTCCTCTGAGGAGAAAGGAGCAAAGGAGAAGAAGCAGCGTTTTACGCTTATGCTAAGTGGTAGCTTGCATAGAGATGAGTTTGTCGGGTTGACCTTCTCTCATAAAGAAGGCTCGGCGCCGTTTGCCCTGTGGAAGGTTCTATAGTATATGCTTGCTGTTCTTGTCTTTCGCGCCAGGCAAACGACTTGATTATTTAGACGCTATCCCCCCACGCTGACAGACAATGGGTGTCTGTGCATCTCGTTGGAGAGGTCCTGTTCAACCAATAACGTTTTATGTGTATTGAAGAGGCAAGTATATAGATGCTTTCGATATTTTCGATATTTTCATATGCTTTGCCATTTCAGCGTCAGGAGGTCTTTCGTGTCTTCTGTCTCTTCTAGCTTGCGGACAGTGATGTTCCGTAAAAAGATGGGCGCCGGCATGTGGCTCTGTTCCTTGCTGGTCATCCTCACTATGCTGCTGGTCGCCTGTGGCGGCAACTCTACATCCTCTGGTAATAGCAGCAAAAAGGCGGTACTCAACATTGGCGCGCATGTTGGTGGCGATTTCACCAAGGCGCTTAGCCCTTATAACCCCAATGCCAACGAGGGTGTCAAGGGCATGGTCTATGAAACGCTGTACTACATCAACAAAATTGATAACACCAACAAGCCCTGGCTGGCCACAGATTACAAGTGGAGCAGCGACAGCAAACAGCTTACCTTTACCATTCGCGATGGCGTTAAGTGGAACGATGGTAAAGACTTTAGCGCCGATGACGTAGCCTTCACGTTCAATATGCTCAAGCAGTACAAAGCTGCCGATGCGCAGGGCCTGTGGACAGGTGGTTATTTACAGAGCGTGACCGCGCCTGATAGCAAGACTGTTGTTATCAACTTCACGAAGCCCTATCCTCCCCTGTTCTGGTATATCGCTGGCCAGACCTTCATCGTTCCCAAGCATATCTTTGAGGGCGCTGGCGATCCTACCACCTTTGCGAACGAGAACCCGGTTGGTACCGGTCCCTACACCCTGAAGAAGTTCTCAGCTCAGTTGCTGGTCTACGCCAAGAGCTCCAGCTACTGGCAGGCCGACAAGGTCAAGGTTGATGAGCTGCACTACCCATCCGTGAAGGACAATACCACCTTGCAGCTCGAGCTGGCCAAGGGTCAGATCGACTGGGGTAGCTTCTTCGCTCCCGACCTGGACAGCACCTTTGTTGCCAAGGATTCTGCTCACAATCACTACTGGATGACGCCAACCGACGTCTTCGCGCTTTACCTCAACCTGACCCAGGCGCCTTTCAATGATGTCGCCGTCCGCCAGGCTATCAGCGCCGCGCTGGATCGCCAGCAGTTGTCGAAGCAGGCTGAGAGCGGCTATGTGGAGCCCGCCAGCACCACTGGCTTGATCCTGCCCAACAACAAAGACTACCTGGATCCCACCTACGCCGACGTGCAGAAGACAGCCCAGGCCGATAAGGCCACCAAGCTGCTTCAGGATGCCGGTTACGCCAAGGGTTCCGATGGCTTCTTCAAAGACAAGAGTGGCAAGAAGATGTCCTTCAACCTGACGGTGGTCTCCGGTTGGACCGACTGGGAGCAGATGTGCCAGGTCATCAAGCAGAACCTGAAAGATATCGGTATCGATGTCAACATCAATGCCATTCAGGATACCGCGTACTTCGATGCCCGTAACAACGGCAAGTACCAGATGCTGATTGGTGGCCTCTTCGGTGGTCCGAATCCCTTCTACCTCTACAACACCCATTTGAATAGTGCGAATCTCTCCCCCAATGGCTTCAACTGGGAAAAGTGGAATGATAAGCAGAGTGATTCCTTGCTGAATGACTATGCATCCACAACGGATCAGGCGAAGCAGAAGAGTGACATCCAGGCTCTGGAGAAGATCTTCGCTACGCAGCTGCCAGTCGTGCCTCTGGTGAACGCCGCTGCCTGGTATGAGTACAGCAGCAAGAACTTCACTGGCTGGCCTGACAAAGACAATGCTTACGCTGTCGGTGCCGCTTACGCGGCGCCTGACAACCTCCAGGTTGTACTCAATCTGACTCCTGCATCGTAAGTTTCTATCCGAAATCCGGTGGAGATGGTCCCATAAGGGCCATCTCCATTTTCCCTGCCTCCACCAGTGCCTTATAGATCTTATGTGGAAACCAACGCCGCTCCCGCGGCTAGTGCTTCGCGCTCAGGTTTCCGAATAGACAGATACTGGTTTGCATTCTTTCTGTATCTCTATCGTGCTATGCTACTATTACGATCCGGTAAAGATAAGCCCAGGATTTGTAGCTTCTACCCTGGCTTGGTAGAACTGGCTTGCACGCTATAAGGAGTACCATTATGCGTCACCTGTTACGTCGCATTCTGTTTTATCTTGTCGCTCTCTGGGCTTCGGTCACGCTCAATTTCTTTATCCCTCGTCTGGCACCCGGTAACCCCGCTGAGGCCATGATGCTACGCTTCGAACGGCAGGGGCATCTGGCGCCAGAGACGGAGAAGGCGCTCCAGGCTGCCTTTGGTCTCAATACGACCGATCCTCTGTATGTACAATACTTTAGGTATCTGGGCGATCTGCTCCAGGGACGCCTGGGCACCTCGCTTACCAACTATCCAACCCCCGTGAAAGATGTGATCGCACAAGGCATCCAGTGGACTCTGGTCCTGGGCGGCATTGCGGTCATCATCAGCTTTATTCTTGGCTGTTTGCTCGGTATTATTATGGCCTGGAAGCGTGGCTCGTTCCTGGATACATTCCTGGCTCCGGCGACGACATTTCTGTCTTCGATCCCCTATTTCTGGCTGGCCCTGATTATTGTGTATATCTTTGGGTACACGCTTGGCTGGTTCCCCTTCTCGGATGGCTTTGATACAGCGCTGGATATAGGCTGGTCGCCTGACTTCATTTTTAGCGCGCTCTACCACGGTATTCTGCCCGCCCTGACAATTGTGCTCTCCTCCGTCTCCGGCTGGCTGCTGGTGATGCGCAACTCGATGATTACGACGCTCTCTGAAGATTATGTCTTAATGGCAAATGCCAAGGGCCTGGCGCCCAGGCGTGTGATGTTCTCTTATGCCGCGCGCAATGCTATTCTGCCCAATGTCGCTGGCTTCGCCCTCTCGCTGGGTACGATTGTTGGCGGGCAGCTTCTTACCGAGATTGTTTTCTCGTATCCGGGTATTGGCTATACACTCTTGCAGGCGGTGCAAGGCCAGGATTATGCACTTATCCAGGGCATCTTTTTGATTATTGCTCTGGCTATCCTGGCTGCCAATTTCCTCGCCGACCTGGTCTATACCCTGCTTGATCCACGTGTCCGCCAGGAAAGGAGCGCGTAAACGATGTCCAATACCTCCTCTTCGCAATGGCCTCCTGCACCAAAGGATTTGAACGAGCCTCTAGCTGGAGCGGCCGCAGTTGGTGTCGGCGCGCATGCCAGTACCAACGTGACGACTGCCACATCGGTGGCGTTGCCCCTGGGGAATCCCTTCCATGTGCGCGTGTTGAATGGCTTGCGCGGCTTCTGGCACGCCATCACAGTGAATAAGAAGGTGACGGTAGGCAGTAGTATCGTGGGCCTCTTTATCCTGGTGGCGATCTTTGGCCCATTATTCGTGCATACCGATCCCACGCTGCTCACTGATCTCTCGAAGTCTCCTCCCTCGGCCCAGCACTGGCTGGGCACAACTGTGACGGGTCAGGATATCTTTAGCCAGCTCATCTACGGTACGCGTACCTCGATTATGTGGGCCTTTTTCACGGGGTTCGCTGTGACCTTCATCTCCGTGGTCGTTGGCCTGGTGGGTGGTTACTTCGGTGGCATCATTGATGATATCCTTTCATTAGTGACGAATATCTTTCTGGTCCTTCCTGCATTACCCCTGGCGATTGTCCTGGCGTCGTACTTTCCGCGTGGCCCACAGATGGTAGCCCTGATTGTAACCTTCACCAGCTGGGCCTGGGGCGCGCGTGTCCTGCGTGCGCAAACTCTTTCTATGCGTAGCCGTGAGTTTGTGACTGCGGCGAAGGCAAGTGGTGAGAGAACCTGGCGCATCATCTTCCTTGAGATTTTGCCCAATGAAATCTCTATTGTTGCCGCGAACTTTGTAAGTACGACAATTTATGTTATTCTATACTCAGCATCGCTAGAATTTCTGGGCCTGGGCGATCTCAACTCCGTAAGCTGGGGTTGGATGTTCTACTGGGCGCAGAAGACAAACGCCCTGATTCTTGGTCTCTGGTGGTGGTTTATCCCGCCTGGTATCTGTATCGCGGCGCTGGGGGCTGGTCTGGCTCTGATTAATTTCGGTATTGATGAGGTCGCCAATCCACGCCTGCGTAATGAGCCGGCACCCAAAGAGATCAAGCACAAGAAAGTGGTGAAATAATGCAGGACACGGCTGTAAAGAAGCAGTCAAAAGACCTTTTGCTAGAGGTGAACAATCTCTGCGTGGATTATTTCGCGTCCAATGGCGCTGTACACGCTGTCCGAGACGTGAGCTTTGTATTGCGTCGTGGCGAAATTCTGGGCCTGGCGGGCGAGAGTGGCTGTGGTAAATCGACGCTGGCCTATGCTATCTCGCGCCTGTTGCGCCCACCCGCCTATATCACTGGCGGCCAGGTCCTCTACTACCCTCGAGGACATGAAGGTGGGGCAACTGCTGCCGTACAGAGCAAATTGCCGAAAAAAGGCAGACAGATAGGCAGTAATGGTGACGAGGCCATCGATGTATTGCAACTCTCTCCCTCCGAACTGCGTGCCTTCCGCTGGAGCGAGGTCTCTATTGTCTTCCAGAGTGCTATGAACGCCCTTAACCCCGTGATGTCGGTTGGCGACCAGATCGTGGATGTGTTGAAGGCTCATCGCCCCGATATGGGTCCCAATCAGCGCAAAAAGCGCGCTATTGAGTTGCTCAACCTGGTTGGTATCGCCTCTGATCGTCTGAATAGCTATCCCCATGAGTTAAGTGGCGGCATGCGTCAGCGCGCCGTCATCGCCATTGCGCTGGCCCTCAATCCCGAGCTGATCATTATGGACGAGCCTACGACGGCGCTTGACGTTGTGGTGCAGCGCGAGATTTTGCAGCTGATCAGTGATCTCTGCCGCGAGTTTAATACCGCCCTGCTCTTCATTACGCATGACCTGTCGCTGTTGCTGGAGCTCTCTGACCAGATCGCGATCATGTATGCCGGTAAAATGGTGGAGAAGGCGAGCAGCGTGGCGATCTACGAGCATCCCCGCCATCCCTATAGCCATGGCTTGCTCAATGCTTTCCCCAACTTGCATGGTCCCATTCGCAAGATGGTCGGTATCCCCGGTTCACCGCCAGATCTGCGCTTCGTCCCATCGGGTTGCCCCTTCCGCGAGCGCTGCCCGCTGGCCTTTGAGGCCTGCTCCGCGGTTGTACCTCAGCTTCAGCCCGCATCGCTTGAGAATCAGCAGCAACTGGTAGCCTGCCATCTCTATGATAGAAAGTTCCGGCCTCAGGGGGCACCATCTGCAGCCGAGGTGGCGGGTGCCTATGAGAGCCTGGTAGAAGGGAGCCGTGCGTAATGAGCGTGTCAAACGTCACTACATCGAAGCCAGTTCGGGATGCTGGCGTTCAGCCGATTATGGAGGCAGAGCACCTGCGCAAGGAATTCCCTTTGCGCCAGATAAAGGTTTTTGGAGCCGCTCAGGCGGTTCGCGCGGTTGAAGATGCCTCTTTCTCGCTCTATCCTGGCCGGGCCACGGCCCTGGTGGGTGAGAGCGGTAGCGGGAAGACGACCATTGCGCGTATGCTGGCGCGCCTCTATGAACCCACTTCGGGCACCCTTCGCTTCCGTGATGAGGCGGTGAAACTAGGACGAGGTGCCAATTTAAATGCCTATCGCAGCCATGTGCAGCTGGTCTTCCAGGACCCCTTTGCCTCGCTCAACCCCGTGCATAGCGTGCGCTATCACCTGAGTCGCCCGTTACGTATTTACGGTCATGCCCGCAACCGCATCCAGGAGACAGAGCAGATTTTGTCTCTGCTGCGGCGCGTCAACCTGACGCCTGCCGAGCAGTTCATCGAGAAGTTTCCGCACCAACTGAGCGGCGGTCAGCGTCAGCGTATCGCCATCGCGCGCGCCCTGGCTGTGCAGCCCGAGGTCTTGCTGGCCGACGAGCCTGTCTCCATGCTTGATGTCTCGATTCGCCTGGATATTCTTAACCTCCTGCGTCGCTTGAAGGATGAGGAGCAACTGGCTCTACTCTATATCACGCATGATATCGCCAGTGCCCGCTACTTCGCCGAAGAAACGCTGGTGATGTACGCAGGCCAGATGGTTGAGGGAGGGCCAAGCGAAGAGGTCACTCAGCAGCCCAAGCATCCCTATACCCGCTTGCTGCTCTCGGCCGCGCCCGATCCTACCCGCGTGAAGAACAAGGATAAGGGTCAGCTCCCCGCACGTGGCGAGATTCCAAGCCTGATCAACCCGCCGACTGGCTGCCGCTTCCATCCACGTTGTCCCCATGCCATGCCTGTCTGTAAGGAGCGCTTCCCTGGCCGCACTGACCTGGGGAATGGTCACTGGACCAATTGTTTCCTTTATGGTGATGGTGCTCAGCCGATACCGTATACTGGCACAACGGGAACCACGACCACGTCCAGAGCGGAATAAGCCTTTCCTGTTACGCAACAGAGTAGTGTTCAGTAAAAAAAAGAGGGGAGGTGCAGGAGGGTTCCCTCCTGCACCTCCCCTCTTTTTTTTACTGAACACTACCACTTAGACGAACATGCCCTGGAGTTTCTCGGCCTGGTCGACGGTAATCAGATTATCGATGAATTCATCGAGGCTGCCATCCAGAATGCCCGGTAAGTTGTGGCGCGTCAGGCCAATACGGTGATCCGTGACGCGGTCCTGGGGGAAGTTATAGGTGCGAATCTTCTCGCTGCGATCGCCCGTCTGTACCTGTGAGCGGCGTGCTTTTCCTAGCTCTTCCTGGCGTTTGGCCTCTTCCAGGTCCCACAGGCGTGACTTCAGCACGTTGAGGGCTTTCTGCTTATTCTTCAACTGCGACTTTTCATCCTGACAGGTGACAACCAGGCCAGTTGGCAGGTGCGTGATACGTACCGCCGAGTCGGTGGTGTTGACGCTCTGACCACCATGGCCTGTGGAGCGATAGACGTCGACGCGGATATCCGAGTCCTTTACCTCGATCTGGATATCATCGTCGGCCTCTGGCAGGACGATGACCTTGGCCGTTGAGGTATGGATGCGGCCGTTGGCCTCGGTCGAGGGGACGCGTTGCACGCGATGGGTGCCGCCCTCGTACTTCATCCGGCTATAGGCTCCCTTCCCTCTAATCACAAAGGTAATGTCTTTGAAGCCGCCTTGTTCAGTATCGTTCCCGTCAAGAATCTCGATCTTCCAGCGACGGCCATCGGCGTAGCGACTGTACATACGGAAGAGGTCAGCGGCAAAGAGCGCGGCTTCGTCGCCACCCGCTCCACCCTGGATGGTCACGACGGCATTCTTCTCGTCCATGATATCTTTGGGGAGGAGGGCGACCTGGACATCCTCCAGGAGCTGCTCTTTCCTGGCTTTGAGTTGTTCCAGCTCTTCAAACGCCATGTCGCGCAGCTCGCCTTCCTCGCTGTCGTACATCTCCTGAGCTTCCTTGATCTGCTTATCCGTATCAATCAGCTCGTGGTATTTTTCAACCACAGTCGATAGCTCAGACTGCTCGCGACCATAGCGCTGCAAGAGCGCTATATCGGTAAGCACATCGGGCTGTGCCATCAAATTGTTTAGTTCTTCGTAGCGTGTAGCCAGTGTGGCCAGTTTGTCCATTAGATCCATAGCGACCGGGTTCCTCTCGCTTCTCTATCTCTTCTCTGTACGCCTGGCATACTCGTTGCAGCCAGGGGCATAAGTCATGCGCGGACAGGGAAGGTAAAATGCTTTGTTTTTTCGTGAAAAAGACAGCTAATAATTATAGGTTCTATTAAGGTCTGCAATGAGGGTTGTGCCATGCAATCAGGGGTCCCGATTGCTCTCTACTCATGGCATGGTGGAAGGCAGAATGAGGCGTCGCTACCCGGCTGTAAGCAGGTAACGCTCAATGGTAATCAGGCAAATATGACGCGCAAGAGTTGTCGGTAACGACAGGCATATATGGTGAAGCATGGCAGGTTTCATAGCTCTATTATAGCAGTAACCAAATGAACAATCAAACTCACTCCAACAAAAGAGCCCACAGGCTTATTCCCTCTACAACACCAGGCAAATCTCATCTACATATGTCCAGCAAAGACCAGGAAAATATACCACATAAGGTGTCAAGTTTAGGTGTCAAATTCATCCTCTTATAAAAGCATATAAACCCTCATAGCAAGCCATTTCAAGTGTCTTCACTCTTACATTAGAATGTACAACAATAACTCATATCAGCCTCTAGGGTCTGTGCTCTGCACCGTTCGGGGTAACGCGCCATTCCTGCTCTCGCCTCCCTATGAAAAATATTTGCGCGAAACAACTCACTTGCGCATTGCTACCAACCGGCATGATGTCTCAGGCATCTGCAAGAGAGGGAACCTTTTTCCGAGTACATTCGTCTTTTCTCTGTCTGCTTGGACAAAAGCAAGGAGAAATTTCTAAGGAAGAAGGATCTTTCCAATGAAACGATTTCAATCGCATGAGCGCTCTGCATCAGAGCAGGCGCCATCTCGCTCGCTTTCCCAAAAAACGCTCATCTCTTCTCCCACCATCACTTCCATCATCGTCTTTGGCCTCGCCATCACGTCCTTTCATGCCTTCCTCTTTACCGCAGAAATGGCTCGCCTGTCTCATGACCCGATTCACTACCAGTTTCTGGGAACAGCACGACAAGCTTCAAGTGACAGCGCTTGGGCTTTGGTAGGCAGAGCAGTTATATCTGACGAAGATACAATGGGGCACATTGGCATCTTGCCGCAACAAAGCCCAGCAACCGATGTAGGTCCAGCCAGTGCGACCGGATTCCTGGCATTTGCGTCTCCTTGGTGGATGGATGCCTAGCAGGGAACTCTCCCTCCTGCTCCTGCTAGGTTGGATGATCCTGCTCTCCGCTAGCGGTGCCGCTATACTCCAATCGCTTCGGCAAAGACAGTGGGGCTGGCTCTTTGCCATGATCGGCTCCTTCCTCATCTGGGTACTCATTGGCCACCTCACCTCTGGCACCTACACTCCAGACCAGACCACCTCCCTAGCGTTCACCCTCGTTTTGCATACCGTCATGTTTTTCGCTGGTCCTCTCCTTTTTGCGCTCTTTGCCGACCCAAGAGCAAAGAGCAGACGTGAAGAGGTTAGCCTTCATGTCTCCAACACGGTGCAGAGGCAGAGAGACTGGGAAAAGAGCTCGTAAATGAACAAGGTGCCGGTGCAGAACTGGCTCTCAACACCATATGGCCGATGGTTAAGGAATGGCTGATGGAGGAGTATTCGTCATCTTGCTCATTATGTCCAGGTGGAACTGGCGAAATCATAAGACTTTTACCAGAAATCCATATCACTATTATGTAGAACCAATTGTCTCTAAATAACGAAGTAGATGGTAATGGCTCACTTGAGCCATTACCAGATGTTAATATAACTCTGCTATTCTTTCTCTTCTCCTTCAAAGAGATGCCCTATTTCCTGCGCAGCTTCTTTGTGTTGATCTTGCGTCGTATGCCCACAGGTAGTATCCATCATCTCTAGACTTGTATGACCTAACATTTCCATCCTCACCACCAGATCAATTTTTAACTTTCTCAAAATCCGAGAAGCATTGTGACGCAGGCATTGCTCCACTTGCGTTGGTATTTTAACTATGAGTTTTGGGCCGAGGGGATACTCAGGTGGGCAATGTCGTTCATTATATAGAGAACACGTGTGTCTCCTGAGGCGCGTACGAGGGTGAGCGAGGTATTGGCGCAGGGGAAAAAGAACTCTTTCTCCAGTCCCAGGACCTCGGCGACGTAGGCGTTGATGACGCCCCCATGGGCGAAGACGAGCACGCGCTGCCCAAGATGGCGACTCGCGATCTCGTCAAGTGCCTGGACGACGCGCTGGCGAAAGGCCTTCGATGACTCGCTGTGCGCGAAGGCATCCCAGTTGCCCGAGGAACCTGCAATACGCACTATCTTGTCCTGGCGCTCATGTAGTGCCTGGGTCAGCATGGCGAGATCGGCCCCTTCGGGGATCTCTGGAATGGGAACCAGGTCGTCGAGGCGAATCTCTTTGAGCTGTTCCACGATGATGGCCTGTAACCCTAGCTCAGCCAGAAGTGGCGCGCCAGTCTCCTGGCAGCGGCGCAGGGGACTGCTATAGGCCGCGTCAAAATGGCTGCTCTTCAGGCGTGCGGCCAGTGCCTGGGCCTGCTGGCGCCCAATCTTGCTCAAGGGCAGATTATCATACACGCCACTGGGAATAATTTCGTCTGCTTCGGGGATCGCATCTCCATGGCGGATCAGAAAGAGCTCTGCCGCGTGCTGGCGATGAACAAGAAACGGGTCTTGCTGTACGTTGCTCTCCATAAGGGTCCTTTATAGTGGTGTAGATGGATAGATTAGTCTTGTGTTAGCTGCTGGATGATGGAGCGTGCCAGGGTGCGCTTATGAACCTCATCTGGCCCATCCACAATGTGTAACGTGCGTCCATGCGCCCAGAGGGAGGCCAGCGGAAAATCATCGCTGAGGCCTGCAGCCCCAAAGACCTGCATGGCTCTGCTGACGACATTGGTATGTACCTCGGGCGCCACGATTTTGATCATGGCAATGGCATCTTTCGCGGCCTTCTTGCCCTGGGTATCGATGAGCCAGGCCGCTTTCAGCGTGAGCAGCCGCGCCTGCTCGATCTCCAACTGCGACTGCGCGATCCATTCCTGAATAACTCCCTGCTCGACCAGCGGTTTGCCAAAGGCGACGCGCTGTGTCGCGCGCTGGCAGAGGAGTTCAAGCGCGTACTGGGCTGTACCAATGGAGCGCATACAATGATGAATGCGACCGGGCCCAAGGCGTGCCTGAGCGATAGCAAAGCCGCTCCCCTCCTCACCGAGGAGATTGCTGGCAGGAACGCGCACGTTCTCAAAACGCAGTTCGCAGTGGCCTTCATTATCGATATAGCCCATGACAGGCAGGTTACGAACCACGGTCAGTCCAGGGGTGTCGCGTGGCACCAGGATCATACTTTGCTGCTTATGGCGGGCCGGATTCTGGGGATCGGTCTTTCCCATGACGATAAAGATTTTGCAGCGTTCGCGAGCCGCCCCCGAGATCCACCATTTGCGCCCATTGAGTACATAGTCGTCTCCATCGCGCATGATGGTTAGTTGAATATTGGTCGCGTCAGAGCTGGCCACATCTGGCTCCGTCATGGCAAAGGCCGAGCGAATCTCGCCATCAAGGAGGGGACGCAGCCAGCGTTGTTGTTGCTCCTCCGTGCCAAACTGAGCAAGAATTTCCATATTTCCAGTATCAGGGGCCGCACAATTGAAGACCTCCGATGCCCAGGTGACACGACCCATAATCTCAGCCAGGGGCGCATACTCCAGGTTAGTCAGGCCAGCTCCGTATTCAGTGTCGGGCAGAAAGAGGTTCCAGAGACCCTCTGCCTTCGCACGTTCTTTCAGTTCATCAACGATCTCCGCGTGATGGTGAGGATTGCCTGAGGCCGCGATCTGTTCTTTATAGCGTTGCTGGTTGGGGTAAATAGCGTGTTCCATAAAGTTAGTCAGGCGCTGTCGTAGAGCGTCGACTTTCTCCGAATAGGCGAAATCCATAATCCTGATCTCCTTTGTCTTGCTTGGCGACATTACCATACTTTTTGAATATATCACATCCTATGCGTCTCTTGTGATAAGGGCGTAGGATGTTGAAGGAAAGAGATATGCCGATAATATTCTGATGTAATAGCTCTCAGGAGCAGTCGCATATATTTGGTGCGAGCAGCGTCTTTCTTACTAGAGAGAATAGTTGCGTATCTTTTCCATCTCTATGTTCGTAAAAGAAGAAAGTAACTTTTATCGGTCTCGTTTTACTGAAGCAGCCGAATCTGGCGGTGAGCATGTGTGGGGAGCACTCACGGAAGGGAATAAGCATAGTAAGCCTGGCGTTATTGTGGATACACATGTGAAATGTTTTGTGACACCTTGAAATAGCATCCCAAAGAGCGTGTCAGGAACATTGCCGTAAGTGAACGCTATACCGGGAATAATACCAACGGAGCCGCTGTTATAAATGGTGAGTTAGCAATCAAGTCGCAAGAGTGCTAGACAGAGCAAAAAGAATATGCTATACTTTTAGCAGTCAGACGAACCAATTGCTAACTACTAACCGAAGGGAATCATCCCCTATCTTGAGAAAAGATGAGGAGCATATAAATAATGAAATGTGAGCGTTGTCGAAAGAATCCCGCGCGTGTTCGTGTAGATCAGATGGTTGACGGGCGACGCGAATCGCACTACTTGTGCCAGTCGTGCGTTGACGAACTGATGAACGCGATGGGCCAGATGGGTGGCATTGACAATATGGATATTGCAGGTGCTCCCTTCCCATTTGGTTTCTCGGGCGGTTCACAGAAAGCTTCGGGTGGTCAGGGGAGTGTCAATACTGCGACGGCTGAACGGCAGCCGAAGCAGAGCAAGACTCCCACGCTTGATCAATATGGTCGCGATCTGACGGCTGAAGCGGCTGAGGGGAAACTTGATCCTGCCGCCGGGCGTGCGAAAGAGCTACGCCGCATGATTACTGTCCTGGGTCGCAGGCAGAAGAATAATCCTGTCCTGATTGGCGAGCCAGGTGTTGGTAAAACTGCAATCGTTGAGGGCCTGGCACGCCGCATTCAATCGGGTGATATTCCACCCAATCTGAGTGGCAAGCGCATTGTCTCGCTCAACATTGGCGGTATGGTCGCAGGTGCGATGTTCCGTGGTCAGTTTGAGCAGCGTATCAAATCTATTCTGGAAGAACTGCGCGATAATCCCGATACAATCGTCTTTATTGATGAATTGCATACTGTTGTTGGTGCTGGCGCGGCTGAGGGCGCGGTTGGCGCGGGTGATATGATCAAGCCTGCCCTGGCACGCGGTGAGTTGCGTTGTATTGGTGCCACTACCCTGGACGAGTACCGCAAGCATATTGAGAAGGATGCCGCTCTGGAGCGCCGCTTCCAGCCAATTATGGTGAGCGAGCCCAGTGTCGAGGAAGCCATCGACATGCTGCATATCGTGCGCGCCAATTATGAGGCCCACCATGGCATTGGTATATCAGATGAGGCTATTGAGGCCGCGGTAAAGCTGTCTGATCGCTATATCAATGATCGCTTCCTGCCTGATAAGGCTATCGACGTCATGGACGAGGCTGGTTCCGCCCTGCGCCTGGAGGCGACCGAGAAGGGCATCTTGAGTCCAACTTTGATCGCTGACCTCGAGAAAGAGTTGGCAGAGATTCAGGCTCAGAAAGAGGCCGCGGCGAACGCGGAAGACTACGAGCATGCGGCTTTGATGCGCCAGCAAGAACTCCTGGTGCTAGAGAAGTTGAGCGAGGCGCGTGGTAAGTCTCAGGATGAAGTCTCACTCATCGTGACCCCCGAGCATATCGCCAGGGTCGTAGAGACCTGGACCGGCGTACCAGTGAGCCAGATGCTGGAGAGCGAGCGTCAGAACCTGCGCCACCTGGAGCAGGACCTGCGCAAGCATGTTATCGGCCAGGATGAGGCCATTTCAGCCGTGGCGCGTGCGATTCGCCGCTCGCGTGCGGGCCTCAAAGATCCGAAGCGCCCGATTGGGTCCTTCCTCTTCCTGGGTCCAACTGGTGTTGGTAAGACCGAGCTGGCGAAGGCTCTGGCCGCTGAACTCTTTGGTGGTGCCGACCACATCATTCGCTTCGATATGTCGGAGTATATGGAGCCGCATACCGTCTCGCGTCTGTTTGGTAGCCCTCCCGGATATGTGGGGCATGACGAGGGTGGTCAGCTGACGGAGCAGGTACGCCGTCGTCCCTACAGTGTCATCCTCTTTGACGAGGTTGAGAAGGCGCATCCTGAGGTCTTCAATGCCCTGTTGCAGATCATGGATGATGGTCGCCTGACCGATGGTCAGGGTCGCACGGTCGACTTTAAGAACACTGTCGTGATCATGACCAGTAACGTAGGCGGTTCAGACCTGAAGAAGGCCGCGAACATTGGCTTCACCATCAAGAAGGGTGAGTCTCTGCGCGAGGAGCAGAAAGAGGCCATGCGCTCGAAGGCGTTTGAGGGTCTCAAGCGGGTCTTCCGCCCTGAGTTCATCAACCGTATCGACCAGATCGTTGTCTTTAACTCGCTGGCCAAGAAAGAGCTCTACAGCATCGTTGAACTCTTGTTGGACCAGGTTCGCTCACGCTTGAGCGAGCAGCGGATCGAACTGGTGGTCAGTGATGGCGCCCGTGACTTCCTGCTTGAGGAAGGCTTCGATGAGGAGTATGGCGCCCGCCCATTGCGCCGGGCCATCCAGTCCTATGTCGATGACGCGCTGGCAGATGCCTTGCTGGCAGGTGAAATTGTCAGTGGCCAGGCGGTATACGTCGATGTGGAAGATAAGAAAATCGTTGTTCGCCCCTACGAGGCGGTGAAAAATAACGCCTAGCACAGGCGAAGCCGCAGATAAGAAAAAGCCAGGCGACCGGGAGGATTCCCGGTCGCCTGGCTTTTTGGCACAGAGTTCTATCCCTGGGGAAAAGAGGTTGCTTGCATCTATTCTGAGAACTCAGCCGTGTAAAGAGCAAGTGAAAGAAACTTCCCTTTTTTTGGCAGAAAATCTAGGCATGATAATCTGTACGTCTCTATAAAATTGGGAGGTTTTGTTGGGCCTGGGAGGTGCCTGGAGGAGTAGGTGAGGGTGGTCATAAGCGGGTCAGGGCGGTGGTAAAAATGTCTATATCAAAACTTTTGAAGTTGAAGAATAAAGGCAGCATCGTATGATGGCAGACAAAAGTCCTGAATGGGGACAATATAAAAGCGTGGAAGTAAACAATTTGCAGCGACAACTCCACGAGAGCGAAGCGCGCTATCGTTCTCTGGCCGCGGCATTAGCGCAAATGGTGTGGGTAGTGGATGCTGAAGGGGCTATGGAGCGCCAGATGGAGGCCTGGCATGCTTATACCGGGCAGTACGGCAAGCGGTTGAGCTATCAAGATATGCAAGCGATGGTTCATCCCGAGGATCAACAGTGGGTGGAGCATGCCTGGCAAAGCGCCTCCCTCAGCGGGAGACCGTATGAGCTTGCATATCGTATCCAGCGCTTTGATGGTATCTACCACCACTTTGGTGTACGTGCCATTCCCGTTCTGGGTGAGTATGGCAAGGTGCGGGAGTGGATCTTTATCGGCACCGACATTGATGAGCGCAAGCGTGAAGAGTTAGAAATGTCCCAGCACGTAGAGTCCGCCCACCCTGACATACAAGAGTGTGATCTGGCACGAGAGACGTCTGTACTGATTAGCGAGCGGCAGCATCTCCTGCGTGCGCGTGAGGAGACACGGCATCAGGTCGTGACTTTGCATGCCACGGCCCAACGCCTGGAAGAGTTTATTGGTGTTGCCAGCCATGAGTTACGTACTCCATTGACTGCGATTAAAGTCAACGTTCAACTGGCGATGCGACGCCTCAAGACGGCTATGAAACAGTTGGATATACATGAGGCAGAGACATTTGATAAGATTAAGATGGCCAGCGACCTGATGGAGCGTGCCGAGCGCCAGATCGGTGTGCTTTCCAACCTGGTAAGTGACATGGTAGATATCTCGCGGATTCAGTCTGGGCGCTTTGCGTCCTACCTGCGGCAAGATGAATGCGATGTGCGCGCAATAGTGGAGCAGGTTGTCAGTGAGCAACAAAAGGTCAACCCTGAACGTACAATACATAAAGAATTCTCTTCAGACGATACCCTGACAGTTATTGCTGACGCGGGAAGAATCTCCCAGGTAGTAAATAGCTATCTACGCAATGCCTTAAAGTATTCGGCCGCCGACAAGGAGATTACTCTATCTCTTCAGCGAGCAGGAGCGTGCGTGCGCCTGGAGGTGCGCGATCAAGGGCAGGGTCTTACTGTGGAAGAGCAGCAGCGTGTCTGGGAGTGTTTCTATCAATGTCCAAAGATCCGGGTGTTAAGTGGTTCTGGCGTTGGGCTGGGACTGGGACTCTACATCAGCCAGACAGTTATAGAGCACCATCATGGGCATGTAGGTGTAGAGAGTATTCCCGGTCAAGGATCAACGTTCTGGTTTGAGCTTCCACTGGCACACCAGGAGTTAATCTAGCTATGCCAGGAGAAAAGAATGCAGTCAAAGCGAGTGAATAAGTGGTTAGCCTGGGGAGCAGTATCGCTGACAGCGCTCGGTGTTGGGGCGGCGATCAAAAGTTTGATGCCTCCTCGTTTTAACATGCAATTGTTGCCCGCCGGAGAGAATGGTACTGAGAAGCAACAGCGGGACCAGCAGCTACCCGACGTGGATGTTCATATTTTGCGCTGTGGAAGCGTCTTCTGGCCCGAGCTGGTCATGGTTCGTGGCTCGCTCTCGCTCAAGCCGAGAAAGATTGCCCACAGTTCGGTTCTGATTCGGCATCCTCAGGGTACCTTCCTCTATGATACAGGCTTGAGTGGCGACATCTATCAGCACCTGAAGGATCAGCCATTGCCTTTTCGCCAGACGCTGGCCCGCTTCAAAGTAGAACAGACACTGCGTGGGGCCTTACATGAGCAGGGCCTAAAACCGGAAGACCTGGACTTTGTGTTGCTCTCGCACCTGCACTGGGACCATGTCAGCGGTGTTCCCGATATCGTAGGTGTGCCGCTGCGCGTCAATCGCGTCGAGTTTGATGCAGCCAAGCAAGGTGTGATTCCCCTCCATAAGGGTCTGGTATGGCGTCTGATGGAGGGTAGTCCTCTTACCTGCTTTGACCTGGAGGGGCCTTCGTATGAAGGTTTCCGTTCCAGTCTGGATGTGTTTGGTGATGGCTCTATTGTGCTCGTTCCATTGCCGGGCCACACTCCTGGCAATACCGGTATGTTCATCAATCGCGCCAATGGTGCTCGCCTCTTTTTCCTGGGCGATGCCGCGCATGTGGCCGAAAATTACCTCTATCCAACGACGCCCCACCCGCTCTTCTGGAATGGTGTGACGAGCGATAAAGCTACGGCCTTACAGACATTGTTAGAGCTTCATCACTTCGCACGTTCTCATCCAGAGGTACCTTTGATTGCGATGCACGATGCGCGCATGCAAGAGGCGAGTATGCAGGTAGAAAATGAGCGCCTGGCAAGGATATAATAAAGCAGCGCAGTCCAACTCCTGGAAAATGACTTTCAGGAGTTGATAATTGAGAAGAGCAGAGGCGTTCCAATAGGGATAGAGCGGATGACGACCACGAAGTCAACACAAAAAGATACATATATCGATCACCAGGGAAGGCGTATTCGACGTATGACGTTCGAGCAGCGGGCGGAATTACGAAGAAACTTTACCGCCTCCCTTCCACTATGGCGTCACCCACTGATTGGCTATCTCCTGAGCATCTTGCTCGTGGGCCTGCTTGGCTGGGGACAGCAAGCCCTTGATGGCTGGATAGGTGGGGGCGGAATCTATTTTGCGGGTTCGCTGCTTCTGCTCCCGGTGCTGTTTATTGCCACCTTCTGGGGTACCATGCCCTCGCTCTTTACGGTGCTGCTGGGCGCACTCTATATTGATTACTTCTTTATCGGTTATAACCAGAGCATTAGCTGGCAACATTGGGAGGATGGTCTACGAATCCTCCCATTCTTCATTTCTGGCATTACGATTGCCATCATCACGGCCCAGCGCGAGCGTGCGCGTTGGCAGACCTTGATAGCCGAGCAAGAGCTGAAAGCATATGCCGCTGAATTAGAGGTTAGCAACCAGAAGCTTGAGGATGCCAATCAAACGAAGGATCGCTTCCTCTCCATTGCCTCTCATGAATTGAAGACACCTATCACCACTATTCGCGGCCAGGCCCAGCTGGCTCTGCGCCGCCTGGCCAAGCAGGATGGCGAGATGAATGTGAGCGATATGGGTACCGCCCTGGAGCGTATTAATGAACAGACAGTACGCCTGACGACATTAATTGAAGAGCTACTCGATGTCAGCAGTCTGCGTACAGGTAAGATGGCGCTTAATAAGAGTAAGCTAAACATTAATGAGCTTTGCCAGCAGGTGGTTGATGACCAGAAATTGCTCACCGGACGGCATATAGAGCTAAAGTTGCCGCCAAAGGAGGTCATGGTGAGCGTAGATCGAGATCGGATCGAGCAAGTCTTGATCAATCTTGTGGGGAACGCGGTCAAGTATTCTCCAGAGGGGAGCGTGGTCCAGGTCTGTGTTGAGCGCAAATGGCGCAAGGCGCTGATCCATGTGCGCGATCATGGCAAAGGCATCGCCCCCGATCAGCTCGAAAAAGTTTTCGACACCTTTTATCGTACCCCTGACGCCGAAGCCTCCACGAAAAAGGGCCTGGGCCTGGGCCTGAGCATCTCCAAAGAGATCGTCGAGCGCCACGAAGGCCGCATATGGTGCGAATCCCAGCCCGGCCAGGGCAGCGAGTTCTTCGTCGAATTACCTCTGAAGTAAAGTTTTTTTCAACTAAATGATATTAACCATTCTAAATCAACAATTGAACCTTCTATATGCAAGTACCTTATCTTCTTTGTCACTTACATACTTATAAATAGGCGTATGTTTGTTTGCTTGTATTTATCAAATGGGCCCGTAAAAACCTAGCTTGAGCGATGGGGATACAAGTGCCGTTTCTTGTGGGAATGACTTGGATGGTGGAGCAACAAAAAAAGGAAAACGAGGGCTTGACACAAAAGCGGGACTTTTGTATACTGTTTTCTAGAAATTATGTTCAATGCCTGTAAACAGGTCTTTGCACTGACACGAGCAGAAATGCCGTGAGGTACTTTACCGGTAATATATAAGTCTATGTGCTTAAAGGCATTACCACTAATGCGAGTCGAAAATTTATGCATGTCTTTAGATACATGAGCATTAAATGCAGCGCTGGTAAGGTTTGTGGGAGCAGGAGGAGAAATAAAACTGTTTTGGCATAAGCACTCAAATATGTTAAAATATGCTTATGCAAAACACATATAGCATTCAGGCATTTGGGAAGCTTATTGGCAAGTCAACCAAGACGCTGCAAAAATGGGACCGCGATGGCAAGTTAGTTGCTCATCGTTCTCCACAATCAAACAGGCGCTACTACACCCACGATCAGTATCTTGAGTATCGCGGGCTCAAAGCACCAGAACAGGGACGTACCATTGTCTATGCGCGCGTTTCAGGGGTCTCACAAAAACCTGACCTTACCAACCAAATGACTGCCTTACAAGCGTATTGTACTGCTCATGAGATCACTGTCGATGAATGGGTACAGGATATTGGCAGTGGACTCAATTACAAACGCAAAGGCTTCAATCATGTGATGGAGATGGTTGAGTTAGGGCAGGTTCGCACGATTATCATTGCCCATAAGGATCGCTTAGTGCGGTTTGGGTATGACTACTTTGAGGCGTTCTGCGAACGGCATCACACCCAACTGGTTCTTCTTCATGGTGACCACCTTTCTCCTGAGCAAGAGCTTGTGCGCGATCTTATCGCCATCATAACCGTATTTAGTGCCAGGCTTCACGGACTCAGATCCTACAAGAAAGTGATGAAAGATGCTGCTTTGCAAAAAGATCAAGATTGACGTGAGCGAGCAGGACGCTGCTACGCTTGAGTTCATGCAAAGCAAATGTCGAGGGCTGTACAACTGGTGGGTTATGAGGCTCAGGGAAGGAGAGAAGTGGAATCTCTACGAAGCCAAACGGAGTTTACAAGAAAGTAAGCACCATGATCCTGAGCTTATTCAGGTGTATGGCAAGTTGCTTCAAGAGGTCTACTATCGCCTTGATGGGGCCATGAAAGCATTCTATCGTAGAGTGAAAGCAGGTGAAAAGCCTGGATTTCCACGTGTACGTCCAAGACACGGCTTTTTTACGCTCTGCTATCCTGCCATGTACCTCAAACGTGAGGGTGACAAGCTCATCTTGCCTACAGGTGGTGGCGGGAAGCATGGGGCAAAGGTACATCCCAACGTCACTGCCCGTCTCACTGAGAGACCGCCAGAACAGTTCAAAAAGGTGGCGATCAGTCGGGATGCCAGAGGCAACTACTATGCTTCCTTCCCGGCAGAGCGGCCATCAAAGCCCTGTTCAACTGATGATGTTGCCGCCTTTGATCTTGGCATCAAAACCCTAGCAACAGGCGTGAATGAGCAAGGCAGAGTCTACACCATTGGCGGATTCAAAGGGGCAAAATGGTATAACAAGCAACTGGACAACATTCGATCCAAGCGTGATAAATGCAAGAAAAAGTCACGTCGCTATCTCCATCTCAGCAAAGTGTACAAGCGCGTATCCCAGAAAAAACGCAAGAAACAACGGGATAGTTTGCATAAAGCATCCCACCTGATGGCCCACAAACTGGTTGAAAGAACCGTTGTGGTTGGCGATCTCTCCCAGAGACAAATGGTCACAAAACAGCATGTAGAGCGCAATAAGCAGCTCAATAGAGCGGTCTATAATGAGTGGGGACTCTCCACCTTCCTCGAAATGCTGAAGTACAAATGCCAATTGTACGGGAAAGAATTGCACTTCTTAGATGAGCGCAACACCTCCAAGCAGTGTAGTGGCTGTGGGAATCTGCAAGCCAGGCCGCTGTGGAAGAGAACCTACTGTTGCGTAGAATGTGGACTCGTCATGGATCGCGATGAGAATAGCGCGGTGAACATTTTGACGAGGTTCCTTGCCCGGCGAGGGCCACACACTCCCTCTGTGGAGTGCGGTGTGCTGCAGGCGACCCAAAGCAGCGGAGAAGTCAAAGAGGCTTCCTGTGAGGGGTAAGTGCAGCAATTGGATCTATTCGAATGGGCTTCGCGCACATTTGAGGAGATTTAGAAAGGCAGTGTATGGATAAAAAAGAAGAGATTATTTCTTTGCTGCAACAAGGAATGTCTTATAACGAAATAGCGAAGAAAGTGGGATGCAATAAATCAACTATATCCTTTCATGCCCAAAAGATGAAGATGTCTAGAAACCAAACGCCTCAGTACGACTGGCAAGAGATTCAGAAATATCATGATGCAGGTCACGGTATGAGAGAATGCCAGAAAAACTTTGGGTTTGCTAATAGCACATGGTCTAAGGCGATTAAAAGAGGTGATATTGAACCGAACGACCACATCATTCCTCTTGAAGTTCTGTTAGTGAGTGATCGTCATAAAACAGCAAGATACCATTTGAAGAATCGTTTGTTACGAGCTGGAGTCTTAAAAAGAGAGTGTGCCATTTGTGGTATAACCGAATGGCAGGGGAAGCCACTGGCCTTTGATCTAGATCATATTAATGGTATAAATAACGATAATAGATTAGAAAATCTGCGTATACTTTGCCCCAACTGTCATAGTCAAACTGAAACTCATGCTGGGAAAAACAATTTGTATAAGAAAAAGCGTCTCCTAGAGTAAGGAGACGCTTAAGCTAGACAGGGGTGAAAGGAGTCGAACCTTCTGAAAGTCGTTTTGGAGACGACCGCCTCAACCGTTGGGCACCACCCCTACAGGGTCTAAAACTGTTAACTCTACATATTTGTAAAGCTAGCGGAGAGGGAGAGATTCGAACTCTCGGAAGGATTGCTCCTTCAGCGGTTTAGCAAACCGCCGCACTAGGCCACTATGCGACCTCTCCGGACAGTGTCCGCCGAAGCTATTCACTCCTTCGAACTGGAAATAAGTATATAGCACAGGCGCCATTTTGTCAACACTTTTTATCAGGTTTTTAGAGGCGTTGATAGTTCCAACTGAGGCATTCGCCGTTGCGGAAGAGCATGTGTCCATGAAAGGGCTGAGGCTCGCCATCAAAGACCATGGGCAGGAAATACTTGTCGCTGGGCCACATGGGTAGAGTGGTGATGGTATCGCGCGGCACCCACTCCAGCGTGCCTTCAGCGTTTCCGCTGTGTGCCGTGCCATGCCAGGCATCGATCAGGAAGATAAAGCCGAACCAGTCGGCCCCGTTCTTGCCGAAGCCTTGCCAGGAAACGGTGCCGCGAAGCTGCATATGGTCTGCTTCTAGCCCCGACTCCTCGCGTATCTCGCGGCGCATGCCCGTAACAATATCTTCATTGGCCTCTACACGGCCACCCAGGCCATTGTATTTGCCATAGTGCAGGTCGTCTGGTCGTTTGTTGCGATGAATCATCAGGATCTGCTTCCCGTCGGGGGAGAGAATATACCCCAGGGTTGCCAAAATTGGTTGGAACATAGCAATGTATCTCTTTCAGTTGTGCTTGACCTCTCGCGCCGCGGCGCTCGCCTGATAGGTGGTCTGGTGCGTGGCTGCCAGCCGCAGGTTAGCAGCACGCACCAGACCACCTATCAGGAATTTAAATCATCTCTCTCATTGTAAGCGAGCGAGTGTGTTGGTGACCAGTGGAGAGGAGATTTGGACTATCGCGCAGCGAGCTGGCCCTGTTTCAGGCAGGGCCATAAAACTATCCTAACACGCTTCAAGGGGGCTTTGATGAGGTTGTGGTTGAGGCAAACGTGCTTTGAACTGGCTAAAGCGTCCAATCGTCCTGAGTAAATGCGTCAAGCGAAATGGCATCTTGTGAATCGCAGGTAGATTATATTCCCTCGCCATACACACGTTCCACTCATAAAAAGTAAGAATCAAGATGGGTATGCAATAGCCACGCATAAGCTGAGAAATGGCGGGAAAGCCTTGCCCGAACTCTCCTGGCTCAACAATGAGCAGGTCATATAAGCGGAATTGTTCTGGCATTGTGCCATAGATATCGACTCTATGACCCCCTAGCTCCAAAGCATGGTGTAGCATATCTCGGATCAGTGGTTCTTCCTCAATTACCGCGATATACATAACGTTACTTCCTTGTAATGGAAATTAAGCATACTGGACACGCAACTGCTTATAAGCAATAATACCATGAAATACGTGAATTTTGATATTAAAATCTTATAAGTATTTTCAAATGTCAAAAAATGATATAGAAATGCAAACAAAAGTTTCGCATTTGCGAAACTTTTGTTTGCATTTCTGTTGTTCATTTGTAGCGCTTCTGTCGTTAGGAGGGGAGTAATCCAGGTAGCTCACGCCGCAAGAGCTTCCCGGCTGAGTTGCGTGGAAGTTGTGCGACCGCGTAAATAGCCTTTGGCCGTTTGTAGTGTGCTAGATGCTGTGTAACATATGGAAGTAGCTCCGTGGTTGTGAGGCTACTCCCCTCTCTCAGGCGTACAAAGGCGATGGGGAGCTGTCCCCACTGTGGATCATCAACGCCGCATACGCCTGCCTCCTCTACCTCTGGATGGATCATGAGCACAGCCTCAATCTCTGCTGGATAGACATTCTCGCCGCCAGAGATGATCAGGTCGGTGCGCCGGTCAAGCACATACAGGTATCCCTCTTCATCCACATATCCCAGGTCTCCCGTGGTGAACCAGCCATTGTGAAATGCGCGCGTGGTGGCCTCGGGACGATGATCATAGCCGGGTGTAATGGTTGGTCCCTGGAGATGAATAATACCTGGCTCGCCAGGAGGAACGGGCTGATGGTCTTCAGTGAGGATACGCAACTGCACGGGGAAGAGGGGCTTGCCAGCCGAACCAAGTTTGCGTAGCGCATCGGCAGGCAGGAGCGTTACCGCCTGTGCGCATGACTCGGTCAGGCCATAGGTCTGTACTACAGGAATATTTTTAGCGGCGCAGCGCTCTAATAGGGGTCTGGGGGCTGGTCCTCCTCCCAGGAGCACGCAGCGCAACGTCGCGGGGTACCTTCCCTGTGCCCCTGGGGCGTCGAGGGCATCAAGCATCCGCTGGAGGACGACGGCCACAACCGAAATAATGGTAACTCGCTCCTCAAAGATGGCTCGATTGACGGCTTCAGGCTCAAATTTCTCGTGTAAGTTGACGCTAATACCGTTGATAACGCTGCGCATCAGGACTGTTAGTCCGCTTACATGGAAGAGCGGTAGACAGGCAAGCCAGCAGTCATCGGCATAATGGCCAAGAGTGAGCGCCGAGCCGAGCGCGCCCCAGCAGAGCATGCCATAGGTAATCAATACCCCTTTTGGATGCCCCGTGGTGCCGGAGGTGTACATAATGGAGTGAACCGCATCCAGGCCAATGGTCTCTTGCAGCGCGATCACAGGCCCCTCGGTCTGATTCGCGACAAGAACGTTCTGCTGGACATCGCTTGTAATGAGCACATGCGCGAGAGGCGTAATTTCGTCAGCTAGTTGTTGGGCTATATCGGCGTAGCGCTGGTCACTACAGAGAAATGTTGCCCGGACGTCGCTCAATTGCCAGGCAAGCTCCTGCTGGGTCAGGCGGGTATTGAGCGGGACCAGGATGGCGCCCAGGCGCATCAAGGCGTGGACCGTGACGACAAAGGGCAGACCGTTCGTCGCCAGCAGGGCAACACGACTCTCCTTGCTCACGCCACGAGCCGCGAGCTGGTAGGCCAGGTGATCGGCCTGGCGCAGCAATTCGGTGAAGCTCCAACGCATAGAACCACATTGTATAGCCGGGTGGTTAGGCTGATTCTCGGCACAGCGTAGGAGCCAGTTGGGCAAGATGGTATCGTGAGATAAAGCGGTGTTCATCGAACTTCCTCTTGTGATGGCATGAATGTATAGCGAGCCAGGGCCGCCTGATCAAGCTGTACACCTAACCCTGGCGTTGTCGGAACGGGCATTAAACCGTCCCTGATAGTGATTTGATTGGTGAGTAAATCATCTTCGAGAAGCGCAAGCGTGGCTAAGCCACATTCCATCGTCACTTCGGGCGAGGCGGCTGCGAGGTGGAGCGTGGCTGCCAGTGATATACCTGCCTCAAGCGAGCTTGTAAGCACGCAACGCACGCCCGCGGCGTTGGCCGTTTGAATGATGGAGCGTGCCGGGTAGAGCCCACCCACCAGCTGCGGCTTGATAATCAGCACATCGGCGGCCTGCCAGTCTAAGATGCGACGCGTGCTTGCCAGGTCGTAGACCGCCTCATCAGCTGCCAGGGGGATTGCTACCCTTTGCCTGAGTTGATACATGCCCTCAAGGTCAAAGGCACGCAGTGGCTGCTCTACATATTGAATGTCATATTGGGTGCAGGCTTCCAGGATGGTTGCTGCTTGCTCCAGGCTCCATTTCTCGTTGACATCCAGGCGCAGGTGTACCTGTGGTCCTATCGCGGCTCGTACGGCTGCGACTCGCTTAATTTCCTCTTCGGGATGATCAGACAGACCCATCTTGAGCTTTAGACAGCCAAAACCCGCCTGGATGGCTTTTTGCGCGGCCTGTGTCACGGCCTCGGTTGTGGCGGCGCCAATGACGGCGTTCACAGCGACATTAGCACGTGGTCGCGTGCCAGCGGGGGCTAACAGTGTATGCAGGCTCATGCCTTCGTGCTGGCCCCATGCATCAAGCAGCGCGCATTCCAGGCCATAGAGGGCTGAGGCGGGATATCCCTGCTCTTCCAGGAGGGGATAGAGGCTGCTTACTGCCTCCACACAGTCGCGCTGGAGCAGCTGATCCCGCAGGGTGTTGAGAGCAGCATAGGTCTCGGCGAAGGTAGCGCCACCGAAATCTGGCAGTGGTGCCGCTTCGCCCAGGCCTATGATGCCCCCTGATGTCGTAATCTTGATTAGACAGCCCTCACGCTGCGCAAACGTGCCATGTGCCGTCGTGAAGCCCCCAGGCATAGGGATGCGATAGGGGAGAAGGTCGATTGCCTGTACCTGCATATGCTCGTTTCCTCTATGCTCAAAGATGTTCTCTCAATACGTCCCAGGTACAATAGCATGCAGCTACCAGATTGATTGCTGGTAGCTGCACGCATGATGCTTCTTGGTCGTGTAGCTGGCTTAGGGCAGGCGTGGATACTTCGAGAAATCGGGCTTGCGCTTCTCCAGGAAGGCGTTTTTCCCCTCTTTGCCCTCTTCGGTCATATAGTAGAGCATGGTGGCATTGCCTGCAAGCTCTTGAATGCCGGCGAGCCCATCTGTATCGGCATTAAATGCGGACTTGAGGAAGCGCAGCGCGATGGGACTCTTCTCCAGAATTTCGCGACACCACTGGACGGTCTCCTCTTCAAGCTTCTCCAGGGGCACGACTGTGTTGACCAGGCCCATGTCCAGGGCTTCCTGGGCATTGTACTGGCGGCACAGATACCAGATTTCGCGGGCCTTCTTGTGCCCAACGACGCGCGCCAGGTAGGTCGCGCCCCAACCGGCATCGAAGCTGCCCACGCGTGGACCGGTCTGACCGAAGCGGGCGTTGTCGGCGGCGATGGTCAGGTCGCAGAGCAGGTGTAGGACATGCCCGCCGCCAATAGCGTAGCCCGCGACCATAGCGATGACGGGCTTGGTCAGGTATTTAATTACCTTCTGCAACTCCAGGGCGTTCAAACGAGGAACGCCATCCTCGCCAACGTAGCCGCCCTCGCCACGCACGCGCTGGTCG
Organism: Ktedonobacter sp. SOSP1-85; assembly: GCF_016587415.1. Classification (GTDB taxonomy): domain Bacteria; phylum Chloroflexota; class Ktedonobacteria; order Ktedonobacterales; family Ktedonobacteraceae; genus Ktedonobacter. Next base: position 4,288,735 of record NZ_BNJI01000001.1, read on the forward strand.
CCACCTGAGCAGAAGGCACGCCCACCGGCACCTGTGAAGATAACGACGCCAATCTCTGGGTCTTCGCCGCAACGGCTAAAAGCATCAATCAACTCAAACAGGGTACGCGGGCGAAAGGCGTTGTGTACTTCGGGGCGATTGATGGTGATTTTGCCAATGCCCTCGGCCTTCTCAAAGATAATATCGGTATAGTCGCAGACTTTCTGCCAATCCAAAGACATGGTATATTCTCCTTCGAATAAGTTATAGATCAAAGAGATATGCTCTGCAAGCAAGCGCAATACATACTGGATCGCGCCTGCTCGCTCTTTTATCCCTTATGATAACACTTGGGTACAGAAATTCCCTACCTGGGCAACAAAGCGCTCAGGCTGCTCCAGATGGGGCGCATGGCCCGCTCCAGGAATGATATGCCAGCTTGCACGAGGCAATTTTTGTTGCATCTGTTGCGCGATGGCACAGAACTTGCTATCCAATTCGCCTGTGAGCAAGAGTGTGGGAAGGTCGAGCTCGCCCAGGCGTGCATGGAGCGCTGGTTGTGAGCCAGTGCCAACTCCACGTAGACTATTTGCCAGACCCGTCGCTTGGTTGTCCAGGCGTTGCTGATGGATGGCTTCCCGCTCCTCTTCTGGCAATCTTTGCTGGCTCTCGAAGAGTGGTTGTTTCTCCCAGTAGTCAACGAAGGCCGGAATGCCCTCGCGCTCAATCCGTTTTGCGAGCGCCTCGTCATTTGTTCGGCGCTGAAGACGCGCCTCGCTGTCAGCCATCCCTGGCGAGGCACTTTCTAAGATGAGCGCGCGGAAGAAGCCGGAAAAGGCGTTGTAGAGCGCGATCCGACCGCCCATGGAGTAGCCAAGCAGAATAGCTGTCCCTGGCTGGACATCCAGTTGGCGGAGCGCCTCCAGAATATCTTCCTGACAATGCTCCATAGCATAGCGCGCTGGATCGCTGGGGGCGTCAGACTGGCCATGTCCCAGCATATCAAGCGCGATCAGTTTGACGTTATATGAAGAAAGCGATGCGAATAGTGGGCTCCAGGAGAGGGCGCTCCCGGTAAAGCCATGCAGCAAGACCAGGGGGGGATGCTGTGGCTTCCCATAGATCACCGCCCCCATGTGCACACCATTCACAGCAAGCTGTCTCAGACTCATAATGCGTAGTGTACTGCCCATACCGTGTCTACCTCCCTCTCTGCTCTGCTTATGCCAGGTTCTTGAGGGCCTTATCGACTACCTGCCATAGTTGGCGATGCATTGCGACGTTACTTGCACGCTCGGTGCGTATCTCTACAACATGTAATCCGCCCTGGTCTATACCTGCCGTGACTGCCTGGCGGAAGACGTTCCAATCCTCTGCGAGGGAGTAACGCCCTCCATACATCCCAATCACGGGCGCGAAATCCAGCCCGGTCGGAGTGCCAAAGAGTTCCTCAAAATGTGCCGGTTGCGCGGCCTGGGGCAGGAATGAGAAGATGCCGCCCCCGTCATTATTTACCAGCACAATCGTCAAATTAAGCTTATGCAGGCGTGCCGCTAGAAGCCCATTGAGATCATGGAAGAACGACAGGTCGCCAATCACCAGCACTGTCGGCACTGGCTGCTCCTGCACCGCGTTGGCGGCACTGGTTCCTAACGCGCTTGAGATCACGCCATCGATACCGTTGGCTCCTCGGTTGGCAAGGACGCGTATAGGGCGTGGCTGGCACCAGAAGAAGGTATCCAGATCGCGCACAGGCATGCTATTGCCTACAAAAAGTGTTGCCTCTGTGGGTAGCAGTTCCGCTAGCTCAGTGAAGACTCGCCCCTCGAAGGGTTCGGCGAAATCCTGAATCGCGGTATGTAATGCCTGACGTGTTAGCTGGTCGGCCTGTTGCCACGCTGCGAGCCAGGAAGAGCTTTCTGGTGCCTCTGTATCGATTAGCGTAGCCAGGAGATCCCGACAGAACGCAGCGGGCTCGGTGTGAAGCATCATGCTGCTCAGGTGGGTTGGGTCCTGCCAGTCTCCCTGTCCATCAATCACGATCTGCTGGCAGCTGGGATAGTGTTGTAGGTAGAGCAAGAATGGTTTTGCCACCGGCATAGGGCCAAAGCGCAACACCACCTCAGGCTCGTAGCGTTCAGCAAAGGTGTTGAGCCGCAGGAAGGCATCATAGCTGGAGAGCACTAACTGCTGATCGATAGGCGCACAGCGTAGCTGCGAGAGAGGATCAGCCAGAATAGGATAGCCCAGTTTTTGTGCCAGTGGGATGAGCGAGCTCGCCAGGGTAGGATCGGTGCCTGGGCCAACCACAATCAGGCCGCGAGGCTGCTGCTGAAGGCGCGCGGCCAGCATAGAGAGCGTGACCTCTGGCAAGCGTCCTAATGGAGCTTCATGGACCGCTGTATATGGCAGTGCGTTATCGCGCCCCTGCCAGGCGGTGGTCAGGCGTTCTTCTGGTGGTGGGAGCGGTGCTCCAGGCTGTGGGTCCTGTGTGAGTGGCTCGCGGAAGGGCATATTCAGGTGAACAGGACCGGCAGGCGTGGCGTGTGTCAGAGCGCTCACTCGATGTGCGAGCGCGCGAATGTAACGGAGAGCTGGCTGGCTCGCCTCTGGCAGCGCGACATCCATAAACCACTTTGTATGTGTGCCAAAGAGGCGATTCTGATCAATGGCCTGGGGGGCGCCGCTCTCTCGTAGCTCATGTGGGCGGTCGGCGGTCAGGACCAGGAGCGGAACATGGGTCAGGTGGGCCTCAACCACGGCAGGAAAGAAGTTTGCCGCGGCTGTACCGGAGGTGCAGAAGAGCGCCACCGTCTCCCCCAGCGCTTTGGCCAGGCCGAGAGCAAAGAAGGCCGCGGAACGCTCATCGACGTGAAGCCAGGCGCGTATGTGAGGTGATTGAGCAAAGCTATATGCCAGGGGTGTAGAGCGCGAACCAGGACAATAGACCACGTGGTGAACGCCTGCTCGTGCCAGCTCCTCAACGAAGGCGCCGACATAGGCATAGGTTGCGTTCTGTGGACGGAGATGTTCTTGTGACTGCATAAGATTGACTACGTTTTCCTCCCTACTGCGTCAGCTTGACTATTTTAATAGAGACTTGCTTACTCTTCATCTCCCAGGCTGCGTAACATCACTGGCAACTTCCAATTGGTTTCAGTATACTCCGCTTCGGGATCAGAGCTAGCGACTATCCCATTCCCTGCGAAAAGAGTCGCTTTGGCGCCTGTAAGCAGGGCTGAGCGTAAGGCGACCGCGAACTCTCCGTTGCCCCTGGTATCGATCCAGCCCAGGGGAGACGCGTACCATCCTCGATCAAGCTCTTCATGGTCTCGTATCTCTTTGAGCGCGATTTCGCGTGGTAAGCCACCAACAGCTGGCGTAGGATGCAGGCGCGCGACCGCTTCCAGCAGGTTATGACCGGGCTTGAGTCGCCCCTCAATCGAGGTCTCCAGGTGTTGGATATTCTTGAGTTTACGCACATGGGGTTGTTCCCCAATCTCGATCTGGTTGCACAGCTCACTCAAGGACTCACGAATGAGATCAATCACAAACTGGTGCTCCTGGCGAGTCTTGTTTCCGTAGAGCTGTTGCTGACTGATATACTCATCCTCTGCAAGCGTATGTCCGCGGGGAGCCGAACCTGCCAGGGCCATGGTTCGCATCCTGCCCTCTTGTGCACTTACCAGGCGTTCTGGAGTTGCCCCTACAAAGTAGTGCTTCCCACGCTGTAAAGCGAAGACGAAGGTGTCAGGATAGCTCTGGCGCAGGCGATACAGCGTAGTTTCAACATCGAAAACCCCCTCTGGATGAAGCACCTCGACCGCGCGAGCCAGGACAATCTTCTGGTAGGCTCCCTGACGCATCTGCTCTACAGCCTGAGCGACAATCGAGATCCACTGCTGAGCGGGCAGCACTTCATGTTTGGGCATGGACGTGGTCTGGGTGCTGAGTTCTTGCAAACGCTGGAATGGGAAGTGTTCAACGATGGCGCTTAAGCGTTGCAGCAGGGCCAGTGTTTCTGTGACCTGTTGCTCCAGGTCATCTTCGGTCATCTGCGGACGGATACAGGCATGGATAGAGAGCGAGGCCTGGTCGTCATCGAGACGATACAGTAGTTGGGGCAGGGTAAGTAGGCCAGCGGGAAAGCCCTGCCAGAGTTGTGTGCCCGGACGCTGTGGATCGAAGGCAAAGCCACCAAAGAGAGCTGGAGCCGGGACGCGCTTCATAGGAACTGTAGTGGCGACCAGGCAGGTATCCTGAAAGGTGCTCAAGGCCCGCGCCGCCACATCAAAGCGGTCAGCGTCGTCGGCTGCAATGGTCAGGACGGCTCCGACGCCGACTAATGCCTCATTGCTAGCTGGTTTCTCCCAGAAAAAACGCTCGCCCAACTCAAGGACTTGAAGGGCACTAAAGATGTGTAAGGCATCGCGCGACTCGACAGGAAGCGTAAGGGCCGTAAAGATATTTTGCTGCTGCTGTTGGGCGCGTGTTGCCGCTTGTTGCAAGAGGGTAAGAAGCTGTGTTCGCTCGCAAGCAAGCACCCAGGAGGGGCGTGTGCTATGAATATGTGATGTTGCTCTATCTGTAAAGACAGTCTCCATAGTCTAAGTCTCCAACGTGGCATCGTTCTCTGTTGATAGTTGCCCTTGTGATCAGGGAAGCACGCTAGCCGCTATGCATACTACACAGCATATACAATAGATGTGCTTATAGTCATATTTGAGCGTGTATGTGTATGCCAATATAGTGTCTTTTTTTGAGCAGAGAAGGCAGGATGAATACGCGCAAGCAGAGCATAGTGCCATAAAGATGGGTTGTGAGAAGCTCACACAGCCCATCGCGTGATACCTGTGGCATTCGTGCTCAATAAGGCATGCATGGGTTAATCTCGATAATCTCGATAATCTCGATAATCCCTAATATATTATTCGACTCACATGTAGCCACCAATAGAGCAGGTAGCTATGCAAGTGGAAAAAAACGAAGCCAGTAGTCCTGTAGCAGGACCAGAAAATGGCCAGTAGGGCTGTTTGGTGGCGACGGCGCTCTGAAGGAGTTAGCAGCCAGAAAGCAATACCCGTAGTATTATAGCACGCCCGGAGAGATGCGACCAATGGAGTCCCAAGGGCTTCCAGAGCAGCTTCACCGAACTTACACACAGGGTAAGTTATTTTTCAGATTTTGGATTGGTGTAGTGTAGATTGATTTTCTGTTGCTTGTGTAAATTGTTGCACCTATAATAGGATAATAGTAATTTTTAATGCCTAAAGGATTGTAATATAAGACACAACATTGTATACATTGAAATATACGAGAAAAAAGCCAGCATGTAGAAACGATGGGTGGAGGAATAAGTGGGCTGGTGGCTGGCAGTGTTGGAAGTTGAGGTTGAGGAGAGAAGTGATGCAGGCCTCAAAAAACGTTGAAGTAGTTCAAGGGAGAGCAGCGCGCGAGGTAGAGGCGAGAGGCCAGGGAGCGTTGCCTTCCGAGCAATATGTCCCCAAAATTATGCCCTCTGTCGTTGGTGGGCGGGACCTGTTGGCATGTTATATTGTGGCCATGTTTCTCATTACAAACGCGGTTTTGCAAGCCTCGGGTGGCGTAGTGGCGCTGACCTATACTGTACTGGGTGCGGTGGCTTTTTTTCTTCCCTGCGTGCTTGCGACCGCGCAGCTAGGCATAGCCTATCCCCATGAAGGTTCCCTCTATAACTGGACATATCACGCTTTAGGCCGCTTCTGGAGTTTCTTTGTCGGACTATGCTACTGGCTCAGTGGTGTACTGGCTCCAGTGACAGCCGCCAATGCCTTTGTCACCATCCTGGCAGGCTTAAATAAAAACTGGCTTACAGAGCCCTGGCAGCAGGGATGTGTGATGATTGGCTTGCTGCTGGTAGGTTCCTTCTTATGTACCAGGCGTTTGCGTATCGCCCTCAACATGATCAATATTTCGGCCCTGGCTCTCTTGCTGGCGGTGCTAGGTATTGTCATTGCGGCCGCTTTATGGCTATGGAGTGGGCACCCTTTGCAGAAAGACCTGGTAGATGGAGCCTCCTGGCGTATTACCCCCGATAACTTCTCGCTCTTTAGTGTGGTCACTCTGAGCTTTATCGGCGCGAGTGGACCTTTGAATATGGCGGGTGAATTGAGGAGTGAAGCAGGGAGGGCAAAGCGACGTATGGTACTGGCCCACCTCTTTGGTGGAACTCCCATTGTGTTTGCCTGTTACTTTCTGGTTCCCTTTGCCATTTTGATTGTGCTCGGGCGCGCTGTCTTGCAGGAGGCAGTACCGTCATTTGCGGGTATTCATGTCATGGATGCGGTCTTTGGCTCGTGGGCTGGAAGTGTCGTCGCAAGTATCACCTTGCTCTCTTGCCTGGCAACAATTGTCTTTTATATCGGAGCTTCGGCGCGCTTACTCTTTGTGGCTGGTGCGGACCGCTTTCTTCCCCGGCAAATGGTCTACCTTAATCGGCATCGACAGCCAGTGATTGCGATACGTTTCCATACAGCCGCGGCCGTGCTTGTAGTAGTTGTTGTGTTTATGGTCTTGCCATATGTGGTAAAGCTGGGGACAACAACCATGCTGGTCCCCCGTATCTATGCCATACTTTCGGCGGTACTGACGATCATCTGGACCATTGCGACGGCGTTCTACTTTATAAATCTCTTCAGCCTCTTCCTGGGGAAGAGGCGGCACGCACAAGGGCAGCAGAAAATCTTGCCTCGCCCCGTGCTCTTACTAATTAGTGTCGTTGGGCTGCTTACCTGCCTGGCGACGATTGTGAGCACCTTTGCCTATCCCTGGTCACCTCTGATCCGGGGTGATATCTGGATTGTCTCGGTTGGTGGAATCACAGCCGTATGCCTGGTGATTGCCATCAATATTAGTATGATCGCGCACAGCGAAGCCAGGTGGGAATTATTGCGTGATAGCTAGCCGGGCCGTTAGAGATTGATGCTGGTTGTCTCACGCTCCAGACGGGGGCGAATTTCCTCGATTGGGCGCTCATAGAGATCGAAGAGGCCGGGCTGGTTGAGGCTGAAAAGTTGCTCAAAATCTTCGGGTGCGAAGGCTTTACGCAGGCGCGCGGCGTAGGAGGTGACCAGCATTTGCACATAATGCTCTACATCGTAATCCTGGCGCACCCGTTGTTTGGGGGAAGACTGCTTCTCCGAGGCCTGGTGTTGTCGCCAGTGTTGCGGTGTGGTATTCTCCTCGGCTGCCTCCTCTGGAAGCCAGATGTAGCGTCGCTGTCCTCGCCCCTTGTAGAAGCGCACACGCTCTCCTGGTAGCCACTCGTTGCGGCCAGCATTTAAGAGTGCTTCGTAAGCTGGCTCCTGATGTGAATTGCGGGATGTTTGATAGGTCGCGGGACTCTTGCTCAGGCGCACGCGGGTTGCCACATCAACGGCGGAGAACTGACGATTGCGCAGGGCATTGACGGTTTCAAGGAAGGCCTGGCGCACGCCAGGAATATCGCCCATAAGCGTACAGCTCAGGGCTTTACGTAGGAAACGCTCACCAAAGGGTTCTGAGCGGCTCGAACGCAGCGCTACGCCACGCACGATGAGCTTGCCATCATAGGTCAGGAGGGCATAGTTTTTGACCTCGTGGCTGAGCATGGCACGGTAGCGCCCCTCATATTCCAGGCGGATGCCCGCGGGTAGCTCGGCTCCGATTTCAGCCACGAGGGCGCGTTCTTTGTCGTCCGTCCAGGTCTGAGGGACCGCGAAATAGACGCCATCGGTATCGGCTTCGATGGGTAGGAGTCCGCGCGTCTCCAATGCGCGCAGCACCTGCGAGAGGATTGCGCGCCCACGGCTGGTGACCTCATTGGCGGCCTGCGGATCGGCGAAGAGCGCCATCTGTCCAGCTCCCATATAGCCATAGGCGGCGTTGATCAGAATCTTCATCGCGGCCTGCGTGGCGTTATGGTGGTTCCCCTCAATAGAGGTGGGGTCGGCGAGGCGTGCGGCCTCCTTGTGGGCCAGGCGCAGATCTGTGAGGCGCGCCAGGATTTTGAGCAAGGCTCCCAGGCGATCGCAGGCGGGACCAATCTGAAATGTACGCATGAGCGAAGGATAAAGCGAGGCAACATCGGCCTTGACGATGTGTTCGGCGACTCCGCTGGCGAAGAGGTGAACGGCACCACCCGCGTGTGGCTCGACACCGGCGTTGTTCGTGGCATAATCAGCCTGGCAGGGAAGCGCGGTTCCGGCGCGCAGGTAGGCGCGCACGAGAATAGGTTCGAGGATGCCCATGGCGGGGCCTGCCGAGGCGAGCCGTTCATAGCGGCGTGGGGCCATGGCTGCCAGGGCAAAGGGGGCACCCAGGAGTCGGCGTGAGAGTCCATCCACTTCATCGACATCATCGAGGGCGTAACGACGCACCTTCTCTGGCTGCTGGCGATAGGTATCATAGATCGCGCTTCCCTCGATATACACGCGTTGGGGCGAGGCAATGCCAAAGTAGCGCGCGATCTCTTTCAGGCTATAGCTGGGAATGTCGCGTACGACGAAGTCATGGCGGCGTACGGCATCAAGTGTATCAATCAACTCGCGCCCGGCCACGGTGTAGCGTGTGCGGTGGCGAGCCTCGGGACCCACGGCCAGCGTCTCTTCACGGCTCTCAAGTATTGCATGGTAGCCTGCTGGCCCCATGCGTCCTATAGCCAGGGGAATCTCATGCACGAGTGCGCGGCGGCTGAGAAATGAGAGATCGAAGCCAAAGAGGTTATGATTTTCAATCACATCGGGGTCGCGCTCACGGATAATCTGGCAAAGCTCCTGAATTAGCTGGGGCTCGTCACCGACTTGCGGCGCCTCCAGGATCTTAGTAAAGCCACGGCTATCACGAATGGAGACGAGAAAGATGCGTCCCTGACGTGGATCGAGCGAGGTCGTCTCCAGGTCGAATTGCAGGCGGTGCAGGTCCTCGTAGTTCATGCCATGGAAATAGGTGCGCCCTGTGCTCATAAGGTATTGCTCGACGGCCCCCACGCGGTAATAGGTATGCTCCAGGTCGGTTTCGGCAAGACTCTTGACCTGGTATTTGAGGCGATGGGACGCGCCAAAGAGGATCTCACGTTCTAGCAAACGCCCATCCGTGGACGAGAGGAGATAGCGGTAAGAGCCAGGTGGGCCATCAAGCTCACGGAACCAGATAGCATGCCGCGTCCTGGGAACACTTTCGTGTGGAAGCAGGCTTGAACCCAGGTGAGCCAGGTCCTCAAGGGTTGTGGCAAAGAGCCAGGGGCGGAAGCGGTCAGGAAGACAAACAACTTGCTCACTCTCTTGCTCTCGTACGCGCCGCCAGATGAGAGCGCGCCCATCCCGATGCGCCCAGACAGAGACAATGCCCGGCATGGGGTCCCAACCAAAGAGATAGCTATCATCAGTTGTATGCTGATCCTGCATAGGAGATCGGGCGACTACTGTAGATTGCCGGGTTTCTGGGTTTGTGGATGACGCTGTTTCTCCTGTGGCCATAGCACCTCTCGGTTTGCATTGCGTGGTTGACAAAAGCAAGAACGCCTATTCTAGAAGCTATTATACCATACCCCCGTTCAGGCTGTAGAGGGCTTTTCTAGAGTAAGGGGCAGCTAAATGAACAGAGGATGTAGACAAAGCGGATGTTTGCGCGTTTACTCAATAGAGTGTTATATTTCTATTTTATTTGCTGTGTGTGTATGCCTGTTAAGAAGGTTAGTGAGAACACAATGAAGTATTCGCCTCGCTCTGGCATGCTCGTTGTAAGCATGACATTTTTGTTGCTGGCGGTAGGTATTCTACTTATGTTTGCCGCGGCCAGCTCGCTCCCCTATACGGGGCGCCCATTACAATATTTTGAAACGCCAACGCCCGGCTCGACACCTGGCGTCATTAATTGTTTGAGCCTCCGCTGTCATCACTAGCTTGCGTGGCGTCCTACAATTGAATTTACCCAACCTCTTGTAGGGTCCATGCTGGCATGGACTCCGAGACCCACAGGCCGATACCCCTGCACAGGGAGGTCGCTTCGCTCGGAGTCCATGCCAGCATGGACCCTACATTTGTTTAAAGTGGGCTGGAGGGCATGGAGAGGGAGGCAAGCCAGGTACGGACCTCGGCCTCTTTGCGGTGCCCACTCATGACGAGGCTTGCAAGGCAGATATCGCCGAGGCGGCGCGCTTCGGTAATATCGCCCTGCGCGGCGGCTACGCGTGCCAGGCCATACTGCCCCAGGATATACATCTCGTGGTCTCCCTCGGGGAGGGTCGTGAGCATGTGCTGATAGGCTGTCGAGGCCTGCTCGACCAGGTCGAGATGTAGGTAGAGTTCGCCATAGAGGTTATGCGCTGAGGCGATAATGCGCGGCGAGCCAATTTCTTGCGCGACTTTAAGGCCCTGTACAAGAAAATCTTCTGCCTGAGTGTACGTTCCCTGCTTGATCTTCATTTCACCAATATTAATGAGAAGGATGCCAATCCATTCGCGTAGGTGAAAGTGTTGTGCCAGCTTCAGGCCTTCCTGGAGGTGTGTCTCGGCCAGTTCATAATGTTCCTGCTCATAGGCCAGGGTTCCGAGATTGAGCAAGAAGATGATAGTGAGTTCACAGTGGACGATCTGGCGTGCCAGGCTAAGACCTTCGTTGAGGAAGTGTTCGGCCTTCTCATTCTGGCCCTGCTCGGCATAAGTCACGCCAATGCTGAGATAGAGGCGACTGACCTTTTCGCGGTCCCCCTGCGTACGGGCGAGACTAAGCGCCTCCTGTAGATATACCTCGGAGCGGTTATAGTCGCCACCACTGGCTATGATGGAGCCGAGCACGCGGAGTTGTTCGATAAGATACTCGGGATAGTTATCCTGCTGGGCGATAGTGAGACCCTCGCGCAGATAGGACTCGGCGCTGCTATAATCGCTGCGCTTCCAGACGAGCCAGCCCTGGCCCGTGAGGTGCGCACAGAGATAGCGACGGTTATTCCAGCGCCGCGCCAGTTCTATGCCCTGTTGATAGGTTGAGTGCGCGAGAGTATATTCGCCAAGGCGATAGGCGATCTCGCCGATCTGGAGCAGCGTATTGAGGATGCCGTCACGATCCTGAAGGATATTCGCGGCCTGGTAAGCGCGCTGGAGATGAGTATGGGCAAGAGCATATGAGCCACGCATGAGCAGGAAAGGGGCGAAGGCACAGACGCCCTTGACTAGTTCAGCCCAGTACTGGTGTTCATAGGCGGCGTCGAGTGCACCCAGGATAACCGCGCTCTCACCCTCAAGTAGCTCGTAGTCTTTCTCATGCTGCTCGACATAATCCAGGATATAAGCGATGAAGCGAGCGTAGGGCGCAGACTCCTCTAAGTGAGCACGCGCGTAGTCGGAGATGGTCTGGTGTAGTGTATAGCGCTCACTGGTGCTACACTCCAGGAGACCTGCATCAATAAGCACATCAAGCGTAGCGGGATCGCAGTCAGCGACAGTGAGCGCAGCCTCTTCAGAGAAGCTATGTGGCTTGGGTGGCAGAATAGAGAGCGCATAGAGCGCGGCACGAGCCGTTGAGGAGAGCTGCCGATCTGTAATAGCGATCACCGACTGAAGCGAGCGCAGTTTCGGCGCGCCCGGCTCCGGCTCTAAATTAGCGTCGTACGCCTCACTTAATTCCAGGCGTTGTCTGGTATTGCTCAGGCTTTGAATAGCGTTCTGAATATGCTGCGTATTGCCATGGTTGGCCTGTTTGCGCAGGTAGTTGCCCATGAGGGTCAGGGCCAGGGGGAGACCGCCCACAGCCTGGACAAGGTCACTCTCTTTATGAGAATCATGACGAAAAACGGTTGGCGCGAGATGACGCAGGAGGCGCATACTCTCCTCTTTATTCAACTCGGGGAGCGTCAATGGTCCATTGACTGCGAAATGCGCGGCGACGGTGGGGAAGCGAGTGGTCACCAGGTGCGCGCAATGTGGCCCTCCAATCTTGAAAGGAAGCACATCCTCAAGCGACCAGGCGTCGTCAATAATGATCAGCAGGCGGCGCGAGCCGATGGCGGCGTGCAGCGCCCTGGTCCAGGCCGCATAGTCTATACTCTGCTCCGCCAGGGAGAGACCAAGCAGGCGGCCCCAACGGCTCAAGATGCTAGGAATATTGGCGCTCGGACCCAGGCCTGCCCAGAGGATACCATCCGCGAAAGATTCAAGCACCTCTTCATCATAGGCCAGGGTGATGGCCAGCGTTGTCTTTCCGATGCCAGGCAATCCGTTGAGTGTGGTCAGCGAGGCATTGCCATCCTCCCATAGATGCTGCTTAAGCAGTTCCAGATCGTTGGCGCGTCCAATCAAGGGGGAACTCGGCTGGCGCGGGATCGCGGGATCAAAAATGGGCAGAGGGCGTGTGGGCACGGAGGACAGACGGTGCAGCCGCGAGGACGCTTGTGGCGAGTGCATCTGAGCTTTCGATGTGTTATGTTGCATAACGAGGGAAACCTCCTCCAGGTGCCGCGAAGGAGCCGGGCAGTCAGCCTTTGCCTGTAATGTACGAGAAGAGTCTACTTCATAATGTCTATAATAACATAAAAGTGCATTAAAATACCGTAAAGAATTAGCCTGCTCCCCTGCTTTAATTGACGCAAAAAACACCCATGAAATCAACCCCCCCCTAACTTCCAGTAGACGCGTACGCCAGTAGCGGGTGCCCGTTACTGGCATACGCGTCTACTGGTGATGCCCTAAAAGCATCAATTTTTGCAAAAATAAGTATTAGACAATATCAAGCAGGAGTGGGTATACTTGGGATGTGCACAACATTTAGGATATGCCCAGGCTGTAGAAGAGGAGAAAATTTATGACCGATGAGCGTAATGAGCGGATTCAGAGCCGCTTTGGCGTGGCTGCCAGCGATTATGTCACCAGCGCGGTACATGCTCAGGGACCTGATTTACAGTGGCTAATCGAGGTGGCACGACTGGATGGAAGCGAGGTAGTGGTGGATGTAGCGACCGGGACAGGCCATACCGCGCTGGCGCTGGCTCCCCATGCCCGCGAGGTTGTGGCTATTGACTTCACAACTCCCATGCTTGAGGCGGGCCGCAAGCTCGCTGAGGAGCGCCATATCTCCAATGTGAGATTTATCGAGGGGGATGCGCACGTGCTTCCACTGCCGGATGCATACGCGGATGTCGTGGCCTGCCGTCACTCGGCGCACCATTTTGTGGACCTGCCCCAGGCAGTGAGAGAATGGGCGCGTATCCTCAAACCCGGTGGGCGGCTGGTAGTGATTGATGCAATCGTGCCAGAGGAGCAGACCCTGGACGACTTTATTAATCAAATAGAGGCCCTGCGCGATCCCTCACATATACGCAACCGTTCTGTGAACACGTGGCTACACTTATTGGGGGAGGCAGGTATTTTAGCGTGCCTCGAGCGCAGTTGGGGTATTCACATGGATGTACCAACCTGGACGCAGCGTATGCGCACGCCCTCGGAGAATGTGCAACGCATCCTATCTATGTTCGCGGCGGCTACACCAGAAGAGCGAGCCAGCCTCAAGCTACAGCAGGTAGATGGCGTCGACTGGTTTGATCTCCCAACTGGACTATTTGTCGGCGAGAAAAATAAATAAGAAGAGGTTCTGGCCGGGAAGGGCACGCCCTTCCCGGCCAGAACCTCTTCTTATTCACCAGGTTTTAGATGGCGTCGGGATGGCTAATGGGGAGGAGACAGCGATCCGGCTGAACGGTATCAGGCATAACCTGGCGGTAGACATCGAGGTAAGCGCGAGTCATGGCCCTGGACGAGAAGTGTTCGTCGACATGGGCACGCACCTGGGCGCGGTCGAGGTCTTTCACTCGCGGCATGGCCTCGACCATTTCATCGAGTGTATCCACAACGAAGCCGCTGACACCGTTATATACGACCTCAGGTGCTGCGCCGCGTCCAAAGGTAATCACGGGACAACCCAGGGCCATGGCCTCGATCATGACCATGCCAAAGGGCTCTTCCCACTCGATAGGGTTGAGAAACGCCGTGGCGCGACTAAAGGCCTGGATCTTGCCCTCCATATCCAGAGGACCGAGATAGCGTATTTGCTCATCATCAAACTGTGGCTCAAGTTGCTCATGAAAGTACTGTTCAGCCTCGGGCGAGGAAGTATCGATGGTTCCGCCCAGATGCAGAGGAACTCCAGCACGTCGTGCCGCCTCAATAGCCAGGTGCGGTCCCTTTTCGGGCGAAAAGCGACCCAGCCAGACATAGTACGGCTCAACCTGGGCATCGGCTGGAACAGTATACTCCTTCATGGAGATACCATTGTAGACAACGCCTGCCCAATTTAAGGGCGCCTGCCCCGCCTCCACCTGACAGGCCTTGCGACTGATCGCGACGACGGGGCACTGACGCCCCCATTCATAGAAGAAGTAGTTGTCCGCGTCACCCAGCCAGGTGCCGGCCCGGTCAAAGGGCATATGGCTATGCATCGTAATGATATGCGCCATCTCCAGCGAGGCCAGCATAGGCAGAAGATACATATCTGTAGATGAAGAGAGATGCCCATGAACGACATCGTAGTCATTCTCCTGCTGGATGTGCTGCACAGCTTTATACATATGGAAGTAGGCCTTAAGGTGAGCTTGCCAGGGAGTACCCTCTTTGAGGAGCGAGTCATGATAAAATGAGATATGCCGGGCCGAGGTCTGTGCATCGGCAGGTGCATAAAGCGTAACATCATGTCCCTCGGCGACAAGCTCTTCCACAAGATTATTCAAAACAGACTCTGTCCCGCCATAGTTTTCCGGAGGAATTGGCAGCCAGGGCGGTGCGATCTGCGCGATTTTTAAGCGTTTCTTTTGCTTTGTACTCATAAATGACTTTTTGTGCCTTTCTTATATTCATAGAACCAAAGTATTCTTCTTCCAACCAACACAATCTTACTTACCTCATCCCTTATAGTACGTTTCTCTCTGGGTAGAAGGCTACTCATGCATAGTAGTTTGGTAGGGGGCTGCGCTGCTAAAGCACGCGGGTCGCTTTTGCATTTGTTGCATGTATTTGTCCCTTGTTTTTGCCACTAAAAATAGATGGAGGGGATGCTGACGGTGAGGCTGGTGGCAGAAAGATGCCAGGTGCTATGCTTTTGTAAACTGGTGGCGCGGTAATAGAGGTCGATGGTGGGGAGGTGCCAGCGTACATCTGAAGGCAGGTAGGCGCTGTTCCCGGCCGTCAGGAGGAGGTTGGCGATATCCTTGCAGGCCGAGGATTGGAGACAGTTCAGTGTGACATGAGTCATGCTGGGCGTGATAGTTACCTGTGAGAGGCTGTATGGCGCATTGTGGCTGGAGCGAGGTGTGGGAATGATCTGCCCAGTGTGAAAAGGCAGGGTGAATTGAAAGCGGAGCGGCTGTGACCCTTTATAGACGGTAGTAGTGCCGCCTGTCGTCTGGTCGACAAGCCATATTGAGTGGATATCCAGGGTTACATGAAGCTGGTGAATCTCGCCTGGGGTTGGACTTGAGGGTAGATAGAAGAAAGAGATATCGTTGTTAGTGTTGTACTGGCCAAAGAACGTGCTATAGGCCGCGTACTTGTGCCCTATGGTTATGCTTGTGTGTAGCTCCTGGATGGAGAGCGTACCAAACATGTCCGTGACATCGTTCAAGTTGTTGTAAGCGGACTGGAGGAGAGTATAAGCCAGGCCGATAGCATTAGCATCGGCGTAAGCTTGTTGAAGCCTGAAAATAAAGCCGGGGCGCGTAGATTGTTGCTGATTAATATCGCTGTAGAGATGTGAATTGCAGATGGAGGGCTGCGCGTGGCTATCGTTGGACTCGTCGGCGAAGAAGCAAGCTGGCCGATCGACGCGGGCATCATAGTACGCAGGGGTGAAGACTGGAGGGGCTTTAAGCTGGCTTGAAGAGACTAACTGATTTTTATTCACAAGCAGCAGGGCCATACCGGACGTAAGCAGAGAGACGACGAGAAGCAGAGAGGTAAGCATCAGTCCCAGGCGCAGGAAGATGCGTTGGCGCAGGGGGCGCGTATAGGAGGCCGAGGATGAGAGGCGAAGCAGAGTCAGCCCCTGCTGATTGGACTGTTCGCCCTCCTCTTCTTCGCTAGCCAGAAAGGGTGAGCTGACCTGCTCGCCAGGCTGTGGCAGAGCCAGGATAGCCTCGCGAAGCTCCTCCTCCGTCGCGGAGGCATATTCATCAGAACGCAGCCAGGACCAGGCTGACTCCAGGTGGGTGCGCACGCGCCGCTCAGGTAGACCCAGGCAAGCGGTAATCTCGGCCAGCGAGAGCCGGGCCACCACATGCAGGACCAGGCAGGCTCGTTCATAGAAGGGCAAGCGAAGCACCGCCTTAATGAGTGGGGGGGTGCTTGTAGGCAGCGCGAGGAGTTTATAGAGGGGCCAGGAATGGCGACGCAGACCGCGAGCAGAGGGCTCCTGGGCGTCATAGGCGATATTGGTCGCGATACGGTAGAGCCAGGTGAGAAAATCCGCGCCAGGCTCCAGGCCTGGCAGAGCCTCCCAGGCACTCCGAAATGTGTGAACAGTCAAAGGGGTGGCTTTCTCTTCCCCCAGCAGGCGCACAAGATAGAGTTGGATGCGAGGACTATAGCGTACGAAGATCCCCTGTATACCCGCGATATCGCCAGCCTGCGCCTGCGAGATAAGATCCTTGTCCCCGGAACTGCTCATTGCTTTAGCTCCTTTATTTTGTTCAGATCGGGTAGTGCTTCTAAAGGGCTCCCTATATGCCTTAAGCTAAGGATTTCCCGCCTATGCAGGAAGGGCCTTGACATGATCGTGTTGCCCATGCAGGAGGGGCCAGGCAATCATCCCGCCGTCCATGCGGGAGGGGTCTTAGTAGCCGGCGCCGTCCATGCAGGAGGTACCCAGCAATCATCCAGCCGCCCATGCAGGAGGTACCCAGCAATCATCCAGCCGCCCATGCAGGAGGGGCCTTGGTAGTGCTTCTAAAGGGCGCACCTACCAAGACCCCTCCTGCTGGACGGCTGCACGTCCGGGTGCGCCCCACGCCCGGTAGGTGCGTGGATACTATCTGATATCTGATAAACCCGCCCAAATTGGCTTGGATGGTTGGATATATTTTGCCATTCTCCAAATGTATAGCTATATTAGAATATACATCAAAAATGTTTAACAATAAATAGCTGTACTCAGAAAATGCCAGGCTGCACATGAAAATTTGCCTACCTGAATTGCGATGCCATTTTGGATAGTGTATAAAAGAGATGTTATGAGTTCATATAATCGTAAAAGGATCTTGGGTTCTTCTTTTGAACCTAAGCAGCATCATTTGCCTGGGTATGATTACAGTAAACCGGGTATATATCATGTCACGATTCATTGTCATAAGCTGGCTCCTCCACTTAGTGATATCGATCACGTGACAGCACAAGTTATCTTTTCTCCTGAAGGAAAAAGCGTTTGTGAAGCAATTCAGAAGGTTCCATTATATTTTCCTTTTGTGCAGATAGATTGCTACGCAGTTATGCCAACCCATATACACATTCTTTTCATTGTGGGAGAGCAACCGCAGCCACAATTTGGGCATACTCGTGTTCGTTTGGGTGATATTGTAGGCAAACTAAAGGGCCTGGCAACATATCAAACACGCCGTGCAGGAACCTTCGACTTCAGTTGGCAAAGCGATTTTTGCGACACTATCATTTGGAATCGATCTCAATATGAAGTTGCTCGCCAGTACATTCATGATAACCCTCTATGCTGGCTAGAAAACCACGCTGAATAAGCGGCCCACCGCCCATGCAGGAGGGTCTGGTAGTAGTGCTTCTAAAGGGCGCACCTACCAGACCCCTCCTGCTGGGAGGCTACGTTTCTATTAGCACCTACCAGACTCCTCTTGCTGGGAGGCCGCATTTCTCTGGTACGCCCACGCCCGGCAGGTGCGAAAGGTAGGTGCGCCCTTTAGAAGCACTACCTTTCGCACCTGCATGGGCGTGGGTGGCTGCACGTATGTATAACCATTCGCGCACCTGCATGGGCGTGGGTGGCCTGCACGTATGTGATGCCTGGCTCGACCTGCATGGGCGGAGGTATATATTTAGACTCTCCTGTCAGTTAGTACTACAGAAGTTGAAGGTTGAAGAACAAGACATACCAATTTTTGGGGACGTCACGCATAAATTTGACGGCTTTGATGAGTGCAGAAGGTGTTTTTGTGCTATAATGGGGCAGGATTGCTCGTTGAGCAGGTTATTTTTTCAACCTTCGGGACCATGCTAGTACTTTTTGCCAGAAAAGATGCTAGACATGACGATTAGCAAAAAATCTTATACTATCTTTTCTAGGTATCGATACTGAGGTATAAGACATTTGACCCGTGGAAGTTCCGTTTTCAGTCTTTTATCAGTCTTTTGGAATAAGACACAACCTCACCACCCAGAGGGGTTGAGATCGGGAATATTTCTGGCGGGTTGGTCGCAGGATACAAGATTACTTTGTTGGCGCGTGAGCTGGCTCACACATGCTCGCCGCCAATGGCAGGGTTCGCGCGGATTGTGGCAGCCCAGAGCTGGCACCCAGTGACCACAATCCCCCTGAACGCCAGTGGGGCATTTGCTAGCACGATCCCACTGCGAAAGGCAGCACTGCACATCCGTGGATCGGAAACTAACAATGTGTAGATCATGTGCGTTAAGCACCCAAGAAGGCACATGATAGTAATTTTGGGGGATGTACATGTATTGATGCTTGAGGCCCATAGGCAGAAACGGGTATCCTGAACATCAGTGGGACTGGTGGCGAGTAGGCAGGCTCACTCACGCCTACTAAATTGGAGATCATGGATATGTCGGGTTGGACCGCAACTTGAGGCTTCAGGTAGTGAATACGCGCGATTATTTCCCCAGGGAAAGGTAGAGAAATCGTATGTTCAGAAATATGCTGCGTTGGATTATTCCACTGGTCGTCTTGCTCATCGTCATCACTGTCGTCGCCATCGGCGCAGTCACCTATACCCACGCCGCCGGTACCGCACCGACGCGCCACACAACTGACCAGACCACCCCAACTCCAAGCACACAGCCAAATATCTTCTGGAATGGTTAGAAAAACTATGATGAATTATATGCAGGGAGTAGCGCCACCTTCGCTCGCTGGCGCTCCCTGGCAGGGGGATGCGTTACTTACGTACGCGCCTTTGTGTGGTTGTTGCGCATTAGTATTGTTACTATAGTTATCTTTATTTTAGTTATCTTTATTTGACGGAAGCTAGCCATTCGCGGACCTCTTCGGCATTGCCATGACCTATCTGTTCTAAAATCTTTAAGCTTTGTTCACCTAATTGTTGTGCTTCTTGTCCATGTCCTTGTAAGGCGGCAATGCGTGCTCGACCATATTGAGCCTGGGCTTTTTGATCGATAGCACCTTCTGGAAGAATATTTAACATCTCAGAGAAAGCGCCGTCTGCTTCTTGAAGCCTATTCTGGATAAGAAGAACATTACCCAGTTCGTATAATGCTCCTGCTGTCATCTGAGGAATACCAATTTGCCTTGACAATGCTAGGCTTTCTTGCAGGTAAGACTCTGCTTGTTTATAACTCCCTTTTTTGCCAGTTACTAAGCCCAAGTTGATGAGCAAAATACTCGTCCATTCTCGATGTTCAATTTGGCGTGCAATGCTAAGACCTTCTATGAGATGGGCTTCTGCTTGTCCAAAGTTACCTATTCCCATTTCTGCCGCCCCTAAATTTGCAAGTAAAGCACTCATTCGTTCACGATGCCCAACTTGGCGTGCTAATTCCAAGCCTTCTTGAAAGTACTCTTTTGCTTGTGAATAATTTCCTTGTTGACCAGCATTAACACCCAAGTTCATTAGAATAACACTTGCCATTTCGTGATCTTGCATCTGTCTAGCAAGAGTTAGACTTTCGTGTAAACATGCTATTGCTTCACTATATTCTCCTTGTAAATTTTTAACTGCTCCTAGCACTCTGAGGATAGCGCTAACACGTTTCTTGTCGTTAATTTGGCGCGCAATAGTTAGCCCCTCTTGTAGATAATGCTCAGCTTGAGAGTAATTGCCACTTTTCCAAGTAATCCAGCCCAAATCGTTTAGGAACGCGCTAATTTGCTCTAAGTCATTGTTCTCGCGTGCGAGGGTAAGCCCTTGTTGAAAGACGTCAGCTGCCTGGGGGAGTTTGCCTTGCTGCTGGAGGACCTGGCCGGTGTAGAGGAGGAGGGTGGAGAGGGAACGCTGGTCGTTGAGGGTGAGGGCGGCTTCCTGGGCGCGCTGGAGGTGTTGCTCGGCCTGGGCGTAGAGACCACGGAGCTGGAGGTAGGGGGTGAAGGCGATAGTGGCCTGGATAAGCTCGGGGAGCATGGCGAGCTGGTGGGCCTGTTCGAGGGCCGTGAGGATGGTGGGACTCTCAAGCTCAAGCTGCTCGTAGTCGCTGCTGTGCTCCGCGAGGAAGGCGCAGGTGTAGGCGACGAGGCGGCGCTGGGCGGCGTCGTGCTCGGGGGCGCGCTGGAGCTGGAGATAGGTGTAGTCGCGAATGGTCTGGTGGAGGGTGTAGCGGCTGGCCCCGCTGCTCTCCAGGATGCCGATGTCGATGAGGGTGTCGAGGATATCGACCTCGCAGGTGGCGACGGCCAGAGCTGCCTCCTCGGAGAAGGTGTTGGGGCGCGCCGGGAAGACAGAGAGGGCATAGAAGGCCGAGCGCGTGGCCGAGCTGAGCTGCTGATCGGTGACGGCGATGACGGAGTGTAGCGAGAGCTGGATATCGCTGGTCAGGCTAGGGTGCGACTCGACGGGACCATGTGGCTCCTGAATTTGCAGGCGCTCCTCGGCGTTGCTCAGGCGCTCCAGGGCGGCGGTGATGCGGCGCGTCTGCCCGCTATAGGTCTGTTTGCGCAGGTAGTTGCCCATGAGGGTCAGGGCCAGGGGGAGGCCGCCCACGGCATGAACCAGGTCCTGGGCCTTCTGCACCTCGCGATCAACCACGCCCGGCGCCAGGAGGCGCAGCAGGGTCATGCTCTCCTCGTCGTTGAGGGCCTGGATCTTCTTCGCGCCATCCAGGGCGATAAATGAGGCGATCTCGGGATAACGCGTGGTCAGCAGGTGCGCGCAATTGGAGCCGCCAACCTTGAAGGCCAGGGCCTCCTCAGTGCTCCAGGCGTCGTCGATGACCAGGAGCATATAGCGTGTGCCAATGGCGTTATGAATGGCGCGCGCCCAGGCGTGCACATCGCTCAGAGAGGCCATCTCTGTCGCGGAGATGCCCAGAAGGGTGCCCCAGCGACTCAGCAGGCCCAGAATGTTTGGTTTAGGACCGAGACCTGCCCAGAGAATGCCATCGCGGAAATGGGTGCGTACCTCGCGGTCATGGGCCAGGGCGATGGAGAGCGTAGTCTTGCCCACGCCAGGAAGACCATTGAGCGCGGTCAGAGCCACGTTGCCGCCCGTGAAGAGGCGGCGCTTGATATCGGCGAGCTCTTCATCGCGGCCAACCAGGCGAATGGCAGGCAGAAGCGGAACGGAGGGATCAACAATAGCCGCGGTAGGTGTGTGGGGCTCCTCGGCAGGAGATTCTACTTCATCGATATTTGAAGTGGTAGTGGCTGGGGGTTCGGAGCTTGCGTTGGGCACAAGGTCGAGTTCCTGGGCGGTCAGGCCGAAGAGCTGGCAGAGCTTGCGCCGAAAATAAGGATTGGGGCGCGTAATGCCGCGCTCCCAGCGGCTCACATTCACATGCGTGGTCCCGATCTGTTCCGCGACATCCTGTTGTGAGAGCGAGCGCGCCATCCGAGCTTCGGTGAGCTTCAGACGCGGTTGTGGCTCAGTTGAGGGAATGTGATCCACGTGCCATTCCTTTCTGGGCAACAGAAAATGATAAATATGTTTAATTGAATGATAACATATGATCTTTGCTCTGTACATGTTGATCAGGCATAATTAGATCAGTAAATCTACCTGCTACGTGAGGGAATACGCGGAATGGTAGAAGCCGGGCAAGGGGGGAGGGACTGAAGCGCATCAAACCCGGAGCGCGTAAGCGCTGGCAACTAAGGGACTGGCTGCCAGGGAGCGATGAGGAACTCTTCCCCAGAACCTTTTTTACTACTTATCCGAAAACCTGAGCACGAAGCGCTAGTCACGCGAGTGACGTTGGGTTTCGGAATAAGATCTTAGTAAGAAGGTAGCAAAACCAGGACACAGGCATTTCCGGGCACAGGCAACAAAGGAGCTGCGATGCATATGCAAGAGCAAGAATGCAGAGCGAATGTGTGGAATCCCGTACAGGGAACGGTGGCGACGCAGGCATATCCAGGTGTGCGGCGCGTACGCAGCATAGACCTTGTTCCATTTGAGGGCGAGGCCACACAGAACTCCGATGAATATGTCTGGGAGGGCGCGTGGGAAGCACCTGAACATATAGATGAATTCGCCGTTTCGGGCATACATGTTCAGAGCGAGCCACTGCACCAGGAAGCGATCGACTGGATCTACGAGGCCAGCCCGGCCGCCGAGATAAGTCGGATTACTACGCAGAAGCTTCCCCGGCAGCGTGGCCAGACCACTGGTATGACGCCGATCATCCTGGAGGCGAAGTCCACGCAATCCGCGGCGACGCAGGTAGAGCAACATGTACCCACCATGAGCAAGCACGAGCAACCTGTGAAAGGGAGACGCATCTTCCTCTGGCTATTGAGCCTGTTGGTGTTAGGAATCGTAGGCATCATAGTCTGCGGTTATCTGCTCGCCGCCATAGGCAACGGAACCCTGTAGAGCTGTACCAATAGCGCCACGCACTCACAAGGCAGGAGAAAACAGCATGCAAAGGCCAGCAACACGCAGTAAAAGCAAGATGACTTCAAGCGATCTGCGACGAGACAACGAAATCTTACACTTCTCCCTGCAAGATGCGTTGCCGCAAGGGCATATCATGGCCCTTAATCCCAAATTTGGTACGCTCTCCTATCTCTCATACGAGAGCGACCGCCTGCTGATGATCGCGCAGGAGCAATTTACCGGCACCGAGATGAGTGTTCTGCTCCCGCTGCTGGAAATGTTCCCCTACTACTGCCCATACGAAGTCCTGTACGCCAGCTTCTATAACGGCAGTGTCAGCAAGGAGAACGTCGAAGAGAGCCGCGAGAAGCTCGACCAGGCGCTGGAAGAAGGTCTATGGGACCAGGAGATGCGCCCGATTCGCGATGCCCTCTCGCGCACCCGCATCAAGCTGCGCAAGTTTGGCATTGACATCTCATCGATCCTGGCCACAGGCTACATCCTGATGGTAGCCTCAATGCCCAGGCCCATCATCAAGCCGCGCGAAATCGAGCGCGAAGCCATCGTCCTGTAACCAACAGCCCAAGTAGCTGCGTACGCCAGGGCACAGCCCAAGTAGCCGCGTACGCAAGTAGCGGGCCAAACACCGGGTTTGAGCAAAGGGTGCCATACACCACACCGTCCCTTTGCTCCCTCACCCCCGGTCGGCATGCGTGGGGTTTTGCGGTCCCCCCACGCATCCGATGCGGGTTCTTTTTTATTTTTGGCGCCGTTCGAGGTAATGGCTGGTTGCTTTTGGATTGGTGTTGGGTATACACTAATAGGGTGAAGGGTGAGCATTTCTGTTTTCCCCCGTTTTTCTCCTCTGAGAAGATGTACGGTGAGCCTGCGGGCCTGTGTATAAGCATGACCACAGTGGAATATTTCTCTGTATTACGTGGTGTGAGTTTGGTGTTGGGCCTGGTTCTATGCTTTTTTGATATTATGAGGTCTTATGAAAAAGTTGGTGCATTTCTCTGCTTTCTGGCGGCAGTTCCAGTTGACGCGGGCGGATCTGGCCTATGGGGCGCGCCTGATCCTGGTCGTACTGCCGCCTTTGCTTATTGGTCCCGCTATTGGTCAGAGTAAACTGGCGGCCATGGGGATGCTGGGTGGATTGTATACAGCCATTGGTGGCACGAGTGGACGCTATCGCGACCGGGTGGTGGATATGCTGTGTATCGCGAGCGGCATGGCCATAATTGCCTTCCTGGCGAGTGGCCTGAGCGTTAGCGGCGTTGTACTGGCGATAGCGGCCGCTCTGTTGATTCCTTTTATTTTGAAGGCCGGGCCGCCGCATTCCCCTCGCCTTCAGGCAGGGGTTAGGCGGCCCCTCTCGCTCTATTCTAGCATGGTATGGCATACCATGCTAGAATAGAGCGTATGAGAGAACAAC
This sequence comes from Ktedonobacter sp. SOSP1-85, assembly GCF_016587415.1. GTDB lineage: Bacteria > Chloroflexota > Ktedonobacteria > Ktedonobacterales > Ktedonobacteraceae > Ktedonobacter. Next base: position 4,312,893 of record NZ_BNJI01000001.1, read on the forward strand.
ATACGAAGCATGCCATATATAAAATAGCATACCATTTTGTATGGTGTCCCAAGTATCGCAAGACTATTCTGGTGGGGAATATCGCCACGTTTATTGAGGAAGAAATCAGGCGATTATGTGAGGCGAATACTTGGGAGATCGGCGCACTCAATGTACAGGAAGACCACGTTCACCTCTTTTTGAGTGCGCCACCCGCTATTGCGCCCTCTCTCATTGTTAATACCCTCAAAGGGATTACTGCGAGACAAGTCTTTAAGCAGCATCCCGAAGTCAAAAAACAACTGTGGGGTGGGAATTTCTGGTCTCGCAGTTACTACGTTGGCACCGTCGGAGACATGACCGAGGAAACCGTCAAAAAATATATCGAGTTGGGACAAGGGACATGAGAAAAACGTACAAGTACCGTTTAGCTCCCAATAAGACGGTGGAGAACAAACTCCATTGGGTTCTGGCACGTTGTCGAGAACTCTACAATGCGGGTCTTTCCGAGAGGAAGGATGCTTACCGTATGGCGGGCAAATCGATCACCTACTATGATCAACAAAATGTCCTTCCAGAGATCAAGGCAAAGATCAGAGAAGAGTATCAGGATATCGCTGCTCATGTCCTGCAAGATGTGTTAAAACGACTGGACAAGGCATTTCAACGGTTTTTTGATCGCTGTGCCAAAGGCCAGAAACCAGGATACCCGCGTTTTCAGGGTCGTAACCGCTATAACTCGTTTACCTACCCGGACGGCGCTGGCTGGAAATTGGATCAACAAACACGCCCGCCTGATAAGAAGGGCATGGTCAGAGTCAATCTGAAATTGACGAAGATTGGAACAGTGAAACTGCACCTGCATCGAGACATGATAGGCAAAGTCAAAACCTTGACCATCAAGCGCGAGGGAGAGCATTGGTATGCCTGTTTTAGCTGCGAAGTGGACAAGCCGGAAGCCTTGCCTAGCAGCTATGAGGATGTAGGGATAGACCTGGGTGTGACTCACTTTGCCGCCCTGTCCAATGGTGAATTCCTTGAGAACCCGCGCCATTATCGGAGAGCAGAGAACAAGCTCAAGAAGCTACAAGAGTCCTTGTCTCGCAAGAAGCGCGGCAGTCATCGCAGAGCGAAGGCAGTGAAGCGCGTGGCAAAGGCCCATCGTAAGGTCCGCAATCAGCGTGCCGACTTCGCTCACAAAGCCTCAAGAAAGCTCGTCAATCGCTATCAAGTGATCGTGCTTGAGGATCTCACCATGGCCAATCTGGTGAAACAGCCCAAGCCGAAGCAGGACGAAGAGACAGGACAGTATTTGCCTAATGGGGCGGCGGCCAAAGCGGGATTAAACAAATCAATAGCCGACGCTGGTTGGAGTCAATTTGTGGGAATGTGTACGTACAAGGCAGCATGGGCCGGGCGTACTCTCGTACAAGTTGATCCTAAGTACACCAGCCAGATTTGCCCGAATTGCGGGAATGTACGCAAGAAGACGTTAGAAGAGCGGTGGCATTCTTGTACGTGTGGGTGTGAACTGGATCGGGATACGGCCTCAGCGAAGGTCATCCTCGGTATCGGACGAAAACAGCTTTCGGTCGGGACGCGGCCAACGCGGGCAACTGCGTAGAAGCCTCTCCATTCTATGGGGAGGTACGTTCACTATGTTGGGAATATTTGGGACCTCAGCGGGGCGTGTGGGTCTACTGGTTACAATTGTCTTTGCCATGGTATTGAGTGAGGAGGGGAGCTGGCAGACCGGTATCTATGTGGCACTGTCTATGCTCATCTGTGGCCTGTGGGCCATAGTGCCGACACTGTTGCTGTGGCCGCTGAGACCCTACCAGCCGGAGAGACAGGCTGTGGCGAGCTATTACCGGGCGCTGGCCGTCTTTTGTAGTGCGCTTGAGGGCCCAATGCATGACGAGGGGCAGCGGAAAGCCCTCAAGCGCGTGCGTGGAGCGGTCTGGCAGACCTATAACCAGGCGCATAGCATGGTGGTTGCTGTGCATGCCGGGTCGGAGGAGACGCCCCTGCCTTTGCAGCGCCTCTTCCTCTTAACCCTGCACGCGGACCACTTCTTTCAGACGGCAATCTCACTGGCAAAGTTTGGCGAATCAATGCCACAGGTGGCGCGTGTGGAACCTGTGCGCCAGGCATTGAACGTGGCGGTCAGCGAGTTTGGGCGTGTCTTGCGTCAGGTGGCTGCCTCGGCCCTGAATGAGAAGGTGCTGGTAGAGACGAATGAACTGAATCGCAGGCTGGTAGAGGTGAAGGCGCGTGAGGATGAGTTGCGACGCCACATGCAGTCCCTGATGGCGCGCTACGCGGCGGAGCCAGTGGGGCGCGCGAGTACCCTAACGAGGGTTCACCTGACGCGGCTGGTGGATGAGGAAGATTATAAGGGGATGATGCAGGTCTTGCAGGTGTTGCGAACCTTCCACCAGGTAAGCAATGCCCTGCTGGTAATCGTCGCGATGCTGAAGCAACAGGACCAGGAAGAGAGCTTGCTCCAAACGGCGCTGCGCCTGGCCTATCGCCAGGAGGTAAAGCGCAAGAATCTCCTGGAGACCTTAAAGACCCAGTTCACGATGCAGTCGGCCACCTTTCGCCATGCCCTGAGAATCGGCCTGGCGATGGGGGTTGCCACAGCGATCTATAGACTGTTTGAGATACCGCATGGTTTCTGGATTGCCCTGACGATCATGGTGTGCCTCAAGCCGAATTATAGTACCTCGAACCAGAAACTGGCGCAGCGCTTTATAGGCACATGTATTGGCGCCTGCATTGCCGCCGCGCTGGTCGCCCTCGTACGCGTGCCATCCGAGATGCTGCTGCTACTGGCGGTCTTTGGCTTTATCGGCTTCTGCTACTACCAGCGCAACTATCGCGTCTTCGTGATGTTTATCGCCCCCTTCTCCCTGTTGCTTAACTCCATGGCCATGCCGGGTCAATGGGAGATAGCTCTTCTGCGCGTGGGCTGTACGCTGCTGGGCTGTCTACTGTCGCTGCTAGCGGTGCGCTTCCTCTGGCCGGAGTGGGAGCGTGAGCGCCTGCCCAAACGGCTGGCAAAGGCCATCGCTGCCAACCGCGATTACCTGCGGCGCGTGCTGGCGGGCTACGAGGGCCAGGAGAGCAGCATTAACGGTATACATAAAGTATATAAAGCCATGTCACTGGCCAACGCCGATGTCGCGAGTGCCTTTCAGAGCCTCATGGACGAGCCAAAGGGGCAGAGGGGAGATGTCGAGCGCTGGGACGCCTTGATTACCTATAATCAGCAGCTCGCCGATTGTATTACCGCGCTCTCCGCGCACATCCCGTTGATGGTGCGCGAACGGCGCAATCTCCCTCGCCTGGAGCGCTTCGCTAGAACCATAGACAACGTCTTATACCAGATCGAGGAGACGCTCCTTGAAGGCAAGCAGACGCAGGAGGTAAGCGGCCTGGTGGAGAACCTGCAAGAGTTGCAGGCGACCCTGCAAAGCCTGATTGCCGAGCGCCTGAGCTGGCAGCGAGCCAAGCATATGCAGACCCAGGCCATGAGCGCTCGTCGCCAGGCCTTGAAAGACCTCGTCCCCATGATGCTGGTTCTCGACGAGATCGCCCAATACACCACCGGCATGTGGAATACCGTGAAGATAGGAATACAGTAGCCGCATACGCCAGTAGCGGCTACTGTGGGGGACTAATGCGCCTGATAATAGGCTTTGGCGGCTTTGAGTGCGGCACCGGGTTGGGGGAGTGTGTAGCCACATTCAGGCAGGATATGTTCCAGGGCGCTCAAGACGGTGTAGATGTTCTGGCGGCTGGCATTGTAGCCCATCAGTCCGATGCGGATGAGGCGGCCTTTCAGCTCGCCAAGCCCACCTCCGACCTCGATGCTGTACTCGTTGAGGAGGGCCTTGCGTACAGCCAGCTCATCGACACCTTCAGGGATGAGGATGGCCGTGAGCACGGGAAGTTGGTAGCCTGGCTGGGCAAGCAGTTCCAGGCCTATGGCCTTGATACCGGCTTTGAGGGCATCGCCATGGAGCTGGTGGCGCGCGAAGCGGGCTTCGAGTCCCTCAGTGTATGCGATGCGCAGGGCTTCGTACATCCCATAGACAAGATTACTACAGATCGTATGGTGGTAGGCGTGATCGCCGTTCCAGTAGCGACTGAGCGCCAGGAGATCGAGATAATAGCTTTGAACAGGTGTGCTGCGCTTCTTAATTACCTCGACGGCGCGCTCATTGAGCGTCACAGGGGCCAGTCCGGGCAGCGCGCCGATACACTTCTGGCTGCCAGAGTAAGAGGCATCAATGTGCAGAGCGTCGACCTGCACTGGGAGGCCACCCAGACCACAGACGGTATCGACGACAAAGAGCGCGTTATGGGCGTGGGTCACGCGCTCAAGGTCTGTGAGCGGCTGATGCAGCCCGGTCGAGGTCTCCGCGATGGCGGTAGCGAAGATCTTGGCCTCGGGATGCTCCTTGAAGGCTTGCTCAAGCGCTGCGGAATCCAGGGGCTGGCCTGGCTCGGTCGCCAGTACAACAACATTAGCTCCGGCGCGGCGCGAGATATCAATGATCTTACCGCTAAAGTAGCCCAGGCTCCCCGCGATCAGAGTATCGCCAGGCTCAAGCAGGTTGGTTAGCACGGCCTCGGCCCCAGAGAAGCCCGAGCCAGAGACGCAGCAGGTCAGCTCGTTCTCGGTCTGGAAGAGCCAGCGCAGCAGCCCTGCGGTCTCCTGCATAATTGCGAAGAGCTCTGGATCGAGATGTCCCAGTTGGGGCGCGGCACCCACCCGTAGCACACGCGGATCAACATTGCAGGGACCAGGCCCCAGCAGCAGACGATAGGAAGGATTCAGCTCGGGAGGCGTAGCTCCCTCTGAGGAGCTTGTATATGGGCGGGCAAATGTTTGCGACATGAGTAGTTTTCCCTTCTAGTCATGTTATGGTGTGTGGTGCTGGATGACTTCCATTCACCATACACCATAACACATTATCTATTGACCTGGTTGGGTGGGCGCTGGCCCTGGGCGTGGGCCGCGATATTTTCGGCGGCCATAGTTGCCATGCGTGTGCGTGTTTTCAGCGAGGCGCTGGCGATATGGGGTACGAGAACCACGTTCTCCATCGTCAGAAGCTCAGGTTCAACGGCGGGTTCGTGCTCGAAGACATCGAGGCCAGCCCCCGCGATCCGCCCGGATTGCAGGGCGCGTACCAGGGCCTTCTCGTCCACCACCGGTCCACGCGCGGTGTTGACGAGAATTGCCGACGGTTTCATCAGTGCCAGCTCGCGCTCGCCAATGAGGTGATGGGTTGAGGATGCGTAAGGGACGTGCAAGCTCACAAAGTCGGACTGGCGCAATAGTTCATCCAGTTCAACATAGGTAAGCTGGTAACGATCCTCGATATCTGCCGGAAGGCGCTTTGTATTGTAGTAGAGCACATGCATATCGAAGCCCCCGGCGCGTTTCGCCATGAGCTGGCCGATGCGCCCGGCGCCGATGATTCCCAGCGTTGAGCCATGGACCTCGGACCCACAGAAGAGGAGGGGGCCCCAGCCGGTAAACTTGCCCGCGCGCAGGAATCGTTCGGCCTCGGGTACGCGCCTGGCGGTTGCCAGCAGCAGGGCGAAGGCCAGGTCGGTGGTGGTATCCGAGAGAATGCCCGGCGTATTGCTTACCGCGATCTGCTGGCGAGTCGCGGCCTCGACATCGATATTGTTATAGCCGACCGCCATGTTCGCCACCAGCTTGAGGCGAGGCGAGGCGCTGGCGCAAGCCTCTAGTAAGCGCGCGTCGATGGTATCGGTAAGCAGGCAGAGCAGATAGTCATGGCCGGGGACGCGGCGCAACAGTTCTTCCGGAGACCAGATAACACCCTCGTCCATATTGGCCTCAACCTCGCCAATGGCATGCAGGAGGGAGTAGGCGTCGGCAGGGATTTTCTGCGTCACAAGAATCTTCGGTCGCTCAGGCATGCAAAGACCTCCAGAAAAAATAGCAGTGAATTGGGAAAAGGGAGAAGCGGACTTTCATTGTAGCAAACGTATCGCTGGAGGTGCAAGCTAAAGCAGTGCATTTGTTTAACCTGGTACAAAAATAGAGCCGGGAGGAATTAGCCTCCCGGCTCTATTTTTGTACCAGGTTAAGATGTGAGGCGCTCGGCGACGTCGTTGAGGCGACGCAGGAACTGACGATCCTGGAGACGCTCCAGGGTGGGGCGCGCCATGTCAAGGTACCTGCGGTCACCCGTGCGCTCGGCGAGCACGATATCCAGGCGCGCGGCATGGACGACTTCTTGATATTGTTCAAGCTTTTCCAGGGCGCGGGCAAAGCGCTCGTTATCGTTATTGAGTAACGCGTAAGCAGCCTCAATATACTGTTTGAAGGAATCGCTTGAGCCTAAGCCATCACTTTGGGTGTTGGTAATAAGCTCTTCTGGAAAAGCTAAGTTGCGTTCAAGGCAGAATAGCAGTATTACCCGTGCCAATCCTCCTTGAATCTCTGTTAGCTTTAAAGAGGTCAGCGAGACATCATCAGCCTGAAAAGTACTAATAATATTAGTAAATTGTTCACCCAAAGTAGGGACCTCGCCAAGGAAACGGCGTAGGAATGATGCAATGGCATCAATAGTTGGTCGATCTTCGCGGGCTAATGCCCAGCGGAGGAGATTAAAATAGCCTTCAAACATTTTGAATGTGCTCAAGTCATTGCTGCTTTGTTCACGTATCTCTTCCGCTTTGGAATAGAGTGTGTCAAGCAAATCCCAGCGACCTGCAATGAAGGCAACCACCATTACCGTGGAGAGAGTAGAACTCAGATGGAGCAGAGATTGACCCGGGCGCATGCTTTTTAATTCTTGCTGAATAAGATCGAAGCAGGTGTCATAGTTGCGCAGAGCGGCATTAGAGCGAATGAGCATCTGTAGCGCATCGCCTTGTTCCGACGCGGAGAGGTTAGCGATGGCACGACGGCGTTGAATGGGTTGGAGCGAAGCCTGAAAGTCATTTAGGCGTTGGTAGAGAGATGCCTGAGCATCTAGTGCCTCGCTAAGGGCTTGAGAATCGCCCTGTTGTTCAAAGTAGGCGGTGGCATCTTGCGCGATATTGAGTAGTTGCTGTAACTCTTCATTGCAGGCCTTCATGTAGTGTGAGAAACAGGGAACGAGCTGGATGCGCCACTGTTCGTACTCGTTACCGGAGGCTGTGGCAAGAGCCTGCGCGCGCTTCTGGAGAGTGGAAATATGTTCAGCTACATTCTCAAGGCGTTCATACTCACCAAAGCGTGTATAGTTGATGAGCAGTTTACGCAAGAGACGTGCTCCAATCAGGCTTTGAGCCGCGTCTGGTGTATGTTCCGCGTATTGTTTCTCCCAGTATGTGAAGGCTTGTCGATAAGCTTCTGCCGTGGTGAACGACCAGTAATAGCAGTCGCCCAGGTCTTCGTAAATGGAGATTAGCTCTGTCTCCGGTGCGATGGCGATGGCGCTCTGGAGGTAGTTCTGGGCCTCGAAGTAAGCCCCGGCGTGACTGGCCAGGTGGGCGGCACGGCGCAGGAAGTGGAGGGCCTTGACAACATCGAACTGAAGCTGGGTACGAATGGCGGCCTGGCGCGAGAGGGTTACGGCCTCGCGATAATGGTAGGCGATTAGCTCGGCGTACTCATCGAGATGGTCAGCATTGAGTGTCTCCAGCGAGGTCGCTATCTTCTCGTGTAGGCGTATGCGCTGTGTACGTGCGAGGGTGCCATAGGCGACATCGCGGAAGAGGATGTGGCGGAAGGCATAGGTCTGGCCCTCCGATGATACGAGAATGTCACGCTCTAGCAGGCCATCAAGCGCCTGTTGTAGCTCGCTCAGGCTATACTCGCTCAGGACCTCGGCCAGCATGGTCAGCGAGAGGGCACGCCCGGCGACCGAGGTCACCTGGAGCACCGAGCGCTCAGGCCGTGAGAGCTGATCCAGGCGCGCCTGCACGGCGGCATGGACCGTATCGGGGAGCTGTTCAATACTTGCGGCGTTTCCAGTGAGGCCGCGCTCTTGCAGGCCGCGCAGCAGCTCCAGGGCGAAGAAGGGATTGCCCCCCGAGCGCTCAACGATCTGGGTGCGTACAGCCTGAGGGACGTCCTGCATCAGGCGTGAGATCAACTCCTGCGTGTTGCGCGGCGAGAGGGGTTGCAGGGCCAGGGAGGTGAAGTTCTGGCGCCCTCCGCCCCAGTTAGGACGGCGATCCAGCAGCTCGGGACGGCTGAGCGCGATCAGCATGAGGGGGGCCTGGGTACGCAGGTGGGTGATGTATTCCACAAGATCGAAGAGACTATCGCTGGCCCAGTGTAGGTCCTCGAAGATAATGATGCGTGGGGCCTGGGTCGCCAGGACCTCGATCAGCAGTCGCCAGGCGGAGAAGATATTCTCACGGTCGGTCGTGGTCTCGCCCTCAATACCCAGGGTTGCCAGGATCAGGTCTGCCAGGCGCTCCGCGTCCGCTTGAGCATAGGTCGCGTTGAGAAAGACACGGGCCACGTTCGCACGCGTCATATCACTCTGAATAAGCTGGCTCAAGAGGCCGCGCAGGGGCCAGTACGTCAGGGTCTGGCCGTAGGGGAGGCAGCGTGCCGTCGAAACCTGAAAGCTTTCATCGGGGTCCAGGCGAGCGAGAAACTCTTCCAGCAGGCGCGTCTTCCCGGTCCCAGCGGGCGCGGTAATAGAGACAAGCTGTGGACGCTCCTCCTCCAGAGCGCGGGCCTGTAGGAGTGCGAGCTGCATCAGGTCTTGCTTGCGGCCAACCAGGGGCGGGCGCTCAACCTTGCGCGTGGCGCGAGGTCCTTGCAGTGGATAGACCGTGAGGGGTTTGCTCTTGCCCTTGACCTCGGCGTGGCGCGAGGCCTCGAAGAGGAATGCATGACTGGCTGCGGCATAGGTCCGTTCTCCGGCTAAGATCTCGCCGGGATTGGCGTTCTGCTCCAGGCGTGCCGCCACGTTCACGGCATCACCAGTCGCCATGAACTGATTGCTAGTAGAATCGCTGGTCGCCATGACCTCGCCCGTATTGACGCCGATGCGTAGCTGGAAGAGGGAACCCAGCATCTCATCGTCGGCGACGGCCTTGCGCAGAGCCAGGGCGGCGGCCAGGGCGCGCTCGGGATCATCACCATGGGCCTGGGGGAGGCCAAATATCGCCATGACGGCGTCACCAATAAATTTTTCCAGCGTTCCCCCGTGCTGGGGAATGACCTGGCGTGCATGTTCATAATAACGACCCATCAGGGCGCGGACATCTTCGGGATCCAACTCATCACCCAGGGCGGTCGAACCAGTGACATCGGCAAAGAGGATACTGACAAGCTTGCGCTCTTCTGGCATGAGGACTCCTTTAGCACATTGAAAGAATGCAAATAAATGTTGATCTTGCTTTTCTATACATTCTAGCATAGAAGATTGCAAATATGCTGTTTGCCCGCAATTGGCGTATGCGGCTACTGTGTAGTTGCCTCACGGAGCTTACCTAAACGAGTAAGGTGTGTGGGGTGAGAAGACGCTAGGGGCGGCGGCAGAGTAATGGGAGAAAAGATAAACTGTACCTAAATTACTGAGTAATACGTTGTAGAAGAAAAGCCACCTACGTCAATGGCAGAGATAGTTTGAACTCGTAAGCAAGCACAAAAAGGAGAATGGAAGCGTGAGAGGAGGCCTATGCGTATGAAACAACGAGATACGCTGTTGGGGATAGGACTCTACGGGTGGGTGGTATTAAGCCTGTTGCTCACGGGCTGTGGTGGGGTGTCGCAGGCGCAAGAAAGCGCCATAGCGAACAAGAACGCGAAAATGACTCCAAAGATCGCGAATGGATGTGGGAAAGACGCTGAGGTGAAGGCGGGAGATAGCGAAGACGAGACGATGACTGCCGATCCCAGGGTTGCCAATGGCAATAGCATGCGCGATTATTATATTCATGTGCCGACTGGCTATAATAAGACGCAGAGCATCCCCCTGGTCCTGGTATTTCATGGGACGGGGGCGCGAGGCTCAGACATGGAACAGGTCACGGGACTCTCGCAGTTAGCGGACCAGGAAAATTTTATTGTGGCCTATCCCCAGGGGTTGAAGGATAACAACGGACAGACCTTCTGGGCCAGCATTGGTACAACTCAGCAAGGTATCGATGAAATCCGCTATGTCGATGATTTGCTGGATAACCTGGAGCAGAGCTTCTGTATTGATGAGCAGCGCATCTATGCCACAGGTTTCTCCAATGGCGGCGGCATGAGTTGGTACCTGGCCTGCAACTTGCCGGAGCGGATCGCGGCCTTCGCGCCAGTCTCGGGCAATTTCTATGACCTGGATACGGGCTGCAATATCAAGAAAGGCGTTCCCATTCTGGATGTGCATGGTACGGGCGACACGGTTGTGCCCTACATGGGCGGGCCTGCACCCGAGAAGCCAGATCTCCCCCTGCCATCGGTCCCGCAATGGCTCAATGAATGGGCTAAGCGCGATCACTGCGCCCAGGGACCCAATACCTTTTTCCAGAGTGGCAACGTCACAGGAGAGGAGTGGATACGCTGTCGCGATGGCTCCTCAATTGTGCATTATCGTATTGAGGGCGGCGGGCATGCATGGCCTGCTTCGCTTGGTGGCTCGCCCTCCGCGTCGGAAACCATCTGGAACTTCTTCAAGCAGCATCCACTAACATATTCGTAAGGTCTCCTCGGCGCCTATGACGCCTCGCAGGGGTATGGTGTGTAGTAGCAGTGCCGCAGGCATTGCTACTACACACCATACCCCTTTTTTTATCCCAGGTAGCGATAGAGGAGGCCGCCGAGCGAACTGGCGACAGGGAGTGGGAGCTGTTTCCAGGTAGAGGTGAGCAGGCGATACTTCCAGCTTTGCTCAGAGGTCGTGGCCAGGCCCGCCTGACGGGGATAGTAGTAGTAGGGAAGGGGGGTCAGCTCAGCGCCCCAGCGGCGTTTAAACTCCATCAGGCCCTCGTTGTCGCGGGCGGTGCGCCCCATATCGAGGACGCGGTAACCATGCTCACAGCCCCACTCGATGGCGTGCCACATCAAGAGGTTATTGGGGGCCAGGCGCAGGTAGCGTTCATCGGAGGCACCATAGGCATAGCGCAACGTCGTACCGGACCCCAGCAGGACCATGCCAGCAATTGGTTGTTGCTCATACTCTGCCAGCAAGAGGATCATATGCTCACCTGGGGCGAAGCTCTCCCATAGTTTGTGAAAGAAGGCCGAGGGTTGGGCAGGCATTCCATGCTTGCGTGTGCGTGTGAGCACATGGAGCCGGTGATAGGTTGCCACATCGGCGGTGCTATCTGCGACACGAATGGAGAGGCCGTTCTTGCGCGCCTTCTTGACCTGGTGCTGTACAGGCTTGCGCAGGTGTGACCAGGCGAGGGCGGGATCGCTTTCCAGGTTCAGGCGCCAGGTGACATAGAGATCACTCTCGACGAAGGCTGGATGATTGGCGAGCAGAGGATTGGTGCCAGTGCGTAGCTCAAGATAGCGTGCCTTACGCTGGCGTGTCAGCTCGATAGCCTGCTCGAGTAGTTCGAGCGCGCTCGCCTCATTCTGTGCCAGCAGGGGCGCATGATCGGAGAATGGGAGCGAGACGAGATGTGTTCCCGCCAGTGGACTGCGCACAGTATAGAGAGAGAGGGTGCCCGCGAGCGAGCGAGCGGGGTCACCTGCCCCAGCGGTATAGCTCTCCAGGTGCGTGGGTTTAAAGCCATAGACGTGTTGGAGTAGATCGAGCCAACCTGGCTGGCTATAGAAAGACGCCTGCTCATGCTGCTCAATAAAAGCCTGCCGAGAGGTTTGTATTGTCGTAGTTTCAAGCATAGTCCTATCGCTCTCTCCTGTATGCATAAAGTTGCTTATATTGTCGTGCTTGAGTATACCTGGAAGAAGTTGTGATGGCGTTGCGATAGTGGGTTCGTTTGTGTTTATATGCGTATATACGAACGCATATATGATGCTGGCAATGGCTATCACCTGTACCATATCACCACAGGAAGCAATGCGATCCAACCGCTTCAGCACCACATTAGTTATCGCAAATACACAGCTAAATGGTAACGTCTCTTTAAGAGCGTATTTACGAAATGAAGGGACGATAGACGTGCGACAGACAATATCACGTTCGCGCTGGCCACTCTGGCTCTGGTATGGATGGATACTGGCGTGTCTGCTCCTGGCGGGCTGCGCAGATTCGAAGGCAAGTGGGCCGCCAGCGCAGGGAACAGAAACGCAGACCAAAAGTACCGTTAAGCCGATCCTGCCTGGCCAGGAGACCTGGAAGAACAACGTCTCATCGTATCTCTTTGGCACAAATGACTCAATAGAGTGGACGCCAAACAACATTGAGACGATGCCAACAATTCAGAGTATGATGAAGTCGGCTGGTATTCCCTTGATCCGCTCGTTCTTCTTCTCCACGATCTCAGATAAGGATATAGATCAGCGTATAGGGACCATTGAGAAGATCGGCGCGCAGTGCCTGGTGGTGCTACCCGACTATGATAATCAGGCCTTTAATGAGCATGTAGTGCGTTACCTGGGTTCGCGCTGTCTCATGTATGAGTTCGGTAATGAAGCCAACTACAACCACCATACTATGCAGGACTATATCGCCCAGTGGAATAAGCAGATACCACTCTTGCGCCAACTCAATTCAAAGGCCAAGTTTTTTGGTCCCACACTGAGTAATATCAATATTGAGACTAACAATGAAAAATCTTCGCCACGTTTTCTCTCAGCCTATCTTGCATCAATCAAATCCTCAAAGGTCTTGCCAGACGTCTTAAGCATCCACTGGTATCCCTGCTGGCAGAATACTGAGGCTGATTGCCTGGGGAAGGCGAGCGAGATTGGCTCCATAGTGACACAGTTACGCCAGAATGTGCGCGCGAGCCTGGGGCAGGACTTGCCTATTGCCGTGACCGAGTGGAACTTTGATCCAAACGCTCCACCCCCGGCCTATGGCAACAAAACCGATTTCATTACCAAATTCACCAGGGATGCCCTCAACGCCATGATACAGGCCGGTGTGATTATGGCTTGCCAGTATGCCGCGGGCAGCTATACCGGCTATGGCGGCCTGGACATGTTTGATGTCATTACCGGTCAGCCTAAGCCACAGTTTCAGACCATCAAAGAGTTGATTCAGACATATAAACAGGGTCCGACCGTCAGTGGCGGCAATGGGCTGCTGGTGTCGCGTGGCAAGCCCGCCTTCTGCCAGAATAACGAGAATGCTGGTGGCCCGCAGAGTATCAATGATGGGCAGTATGGCAACTGGGGCAAGTGGGATGCTACACAACAATCGCTGCCAACCTGGTGCGCGATCCACCTGGATAAGGGACCCAGCAAGCTGCTCTTTATCTGGGTGTGTGATTACCAGTTTGACTACATCAACGAGAATGGCGCGGGACCCGGCGCGTATACCATCGCCGTCTCGGACGATAGCACAGATGGCAGCGATGGTCACTGGAAGACGCTGGTCTCGGTCACCGGCAACGCCACACGTGTGCGTGAACACCTGCTGGACTTCAGTGGTGAGAGTTGGGTCAAAATGACCGTAACTCAACTTTCGGCGAAACCACTGCGTGGCGACTTCGCCATTGACGAACTGGAGGCCTATGACGTCTCACAGAACGCAGACGACAGCTACTTCTTCTCTGGCGACTCGATTACCGCCATGGCCTATAACCGCTATCCAGAAGATCAGCCCTCGTTTGCCGAGGACGTCCACAAGGCTTTCCCACAGCGTTTCCCCGCAATGCTGGACGCGGGCCTGGGCGGCTGGAATTCGCAAGGGGCGGTTGAGCATATCGACGAATGGCTCCAACTCAACCCCGATATCCACTACTGGCTATTGCAATGGGGGACAAATGACGCGCTGGGCCAGGTCCCGCCCGAGAAATACGAAGCCAACATCCGCCAGCTCGTCCAGAAAATCAAGCAAGCGGGCCATATACCGATCCTGGCGCACATCCCTTCTATGAACCGCCCAGGAGGAGATAACACCGCCGTCAACACCTTAATCCAGAGCTATAACACGGCCCTCGACCGGGTCACAAAGGATGAAGGGCTGATCAGTGGCCCAGACCTGTACAAGCTCTTCTCACAGCACAAAGAGTACTTCTTGCCTGATGGCATCCACCCCACCGCCGTAGGCGCCATCGCCATGAACAATGCCTGGTTCGAAGCCGTGCGTACCAAAATTAATTAATGGAGAGAGGGCAGAAGAGCGTGAGGGCCGCGGCCCTCACGCTCTTCTGCCCTCTCTCCATTCTTTTTTACTCAAAAAGTGGAGAGAATTCCAGCGTGTAGGAGGGATCTTGTAGCTCGCGATACTTGACGACCTTGGCGGGCACGCCACCGACGATGGCGAAAGGGGGGACATCGCGGGCAACGACCGCGCCTGCCATGACAACCGCACCTCGCCCGATGGTAACCCCCTGGAGGATAGTGCAGCGAAGGCCGAGCCAGGCGTGGTCCTCAATCACGATGGGTTTATAGATGTCGGGAAAGGCGGGATGGTTGAGTTCGTGACTCCCCGTCATGAGCCAGGTGCCAGAGCTGATGCTCACGTTATTGCCGATGATAAGCCCGCCCGTGGTGTAGAGCAGGCAGCCGTGATTGATAATGGTATGGTGTCCAATGGAGACCTTGCTGCCGCCGCTACGCAGGCCGCCAAACATGATATGCTGGCCCAGCAAGAGATGCGTTCCAGGGCCGATGCGCCAGCCAAGCATACGCCGATACCAGGCCCGGCGCAGCGTATGCGAGGGAATGTGATTGATAAGATGATTGGTCGCGTAGCGCAGGGCGGCATTGAGAAAGCGTTTCATGAGGTATCCTCCAACTACACAATTTCACCGCCAGCCAGGCGACTCTCGTTGCGGCGTTTGCGTTGCAGGCGGCGCGAAGGCGTAGTCTCTTCCTTGCTGGTTGTGGGAAGCTGGATGGCACGCAGGCGTGGCAGCGTAGCCTCATCGAATTCAGTGACAAGCGTCTCAACGGCTATAGACTCCGTTAACAGTTCCTCCGCGGCGGGTGCGCTTCGAGATTTGTGACGAATGGCCATCTGGAGCATGCGCAGATCCTCGGGCGGGATGGTGCGGAAGAGCAGCGCCACGGCCAGGTAGGTGCAGGCTCCCGCGGGTAAGAGCAGGTAGATAGTCTGGAAGCGCAAGAGCCAGAGAACGACGCCCATGATCACGCTCGCCAGGAAGGCCTTGCTGGCAACAACCAGGCTCTCAAATGAGAAGGCCTGACGTGGGATATAGCGAATGTTAATACAGAGGAGCAGAAACTCGGTCAGGGTTGTTGTGAGAGCTGCCCCAACATGCAGAAAGCGCGGAATGAGCACGAAATTAAGAGCCAGGTTGAAGACCAGGGCAATAGTGGCCGTGATAGTGATCTTCTTTTCCTGCCGTGTGCTGATAATCACGCTAACAATCACGGTATTGATGTACAGGAAAACTAGCCCAGGGGCCAGGGCCTGAAGCGCTGGGATGGTATGTTGGAAATCTGGGTTATGGTAGAGAACGCCGATAATGGTGGGTGCGGCGACGATGAGGGCGGTGGTAATCGGCAGCACAAAGAACAGGAGAAAATTGAAGGATTTGGCGATAGCGATCTTAAGCTGCTCCTGTGAGACCAGGGTCAGATTGGCGTAGATGGGGGCCATGATGGGATTAATAATGAGTGAAGGCAGGAAGACCAGGGTATCAAAGAGGCGATAGCCCGCGCCATACCAGCCAACTACCGTTGTATTGGTAAAGAATTGGAGGAAGAGCGTATCGATGCGATAGTAGATGACTCCTATCGCGCCACTGACGATAAAGGGGATACTTGTGCGCAATAGCGAGCGGCTCGTGGCCCAGTCAAACCGGAAGCGCAGGCCTGCCTTGCGATAATAGCATAGCGCCTGCCAGAGCGCGTTGACTGCTGAACTGACCAGTAATACCAGGGCCATGGTCTGTACGGTGCCACCTGTTTTGAGCACCAGGTAGCCAATCAGCGCGGCGAGTCCCTTCTCCAGAATTGTGCCGATTACTGGGAAGAGGACGTTGCCAAAGGCATAGTGCAGGGCGGCAAAGGTATTGCTGGTAGAGCCACTGAGCAGGGAGATGCCACAGATCATGATGAGCTTGCTTTGTTCGTCATCATAGCCCACCAGGTGGCAGAAGAGCAGGGCGAAGGCGTAAAGGATGAGCCAGAAGAGACTTTTCAGGAGCAGGCTATTGGAGAGATAGCTCAAGGCCTTGCTATGATCCTGAGCCACATCCCTGGTAATCTGCTGATTGAAGCCAAACTCCAGGGGGAAGCCGATGAGCATGACAAAGCTGAGCGCAAAATAGAGTTCACCAAATTTGAATGCCCCCAGGAAGCGTCCATAGGCAATGGTCAGCAGAAAGGTTGAGGTCCAGGTGATGGCCTGCCCTAAAAGAGAAATAGCGGTACTGCCCACCACTTTACGCAATTTGTCCATTGTTTACACCTTTTGTTTGAATGCGCCACGTAGCGCCCGTTGAAGCACCGTTGCCATATCACCAAACGCGGGAAGCGGATCGCGCCAATCCCAGACCGAGAAGGTAATCTTCTTGAGCAGGGAGCGGAGGTAGCAATCAAGAGAGAGATCGCCAAAGCGTATCTCCTGTATACCGGCGGGTATATCGGTGATGGCCCGCATCCAGCAGTAGTCGTAGTGTGGTTGCTGGGGTGTGGGTGACTCACCATGCAGAGCGCTATAGTGAATAAAGGGAAAATCCAGGCCGCAGGCCATGCAGAGCGTATGCCAGCCCCAGGGGCGCACATTGATATCGAGCACTTTATAGTCGCCCGAGCGGGGATCCTGCTTGAACTCGACCTCTACCATGCCGGTCACGCGCATATGGCGTACAATTTTTGCAGCCAGGTCGCTGAGTCCTGGAATCTCGATGGCCTCCACAAAACTGCTGCCCAGGCCATAGTGAATGGGATACTGGCGTGTACGGCGCGCGGTCATGCTCAGGCGAATCTCACCGTCCTCACAGAAGGTCGCGACCGAGAACTGGCGCAGCCCATTACCCGGGATAATTTCCTGGAGCATGATCTCTTCAGGTGGAATAATCTGGGCGATGCGACGGTAGTGTGTGAAGAGCTCATCGCGCGTCGTCACCGGTAGGGCTTTTATGCGGACGACATGTTGCAGGTTTATCGAGACCGCCGGCTTGAGGATCACGGGGAAGAGAATGCCCATTTGATCCAGGTCCTCCTCTGAGGTTGGGTACCAGGTCCTGGGTGCGGGCACGCCTACATCTTCCGCCATGCGATAGGTCAGGCGTTTATCATGTGCCCAGCGAATCACGTTCCAGTCCTGGGTGGCCAGGAGATAGAAGCGCGAGAGCTCATGCGTATGGCGCGCAACAAATCCCACACAGGTATCGTCCGTGGGGAGAAGTATCCACTGATCAAGTTGTAGGTGTTTGCTGAGGCTGAGCAAAAAACTCAGAAATAATGGACCATCCATGCGCTCCCCATGCCACTTGATGCGTTGGGTCGTGTAGCGCGAGAACCAGGCGGAGCGAGGAACATTGTCCACGACATAGCATGGAATGCCCTTACGCCCCAGGCTACGCACGATGCCCAGGGCTTTGAAATCACTACCAAGGACGATAACACCGGGTTTTGCTTGTGGTTCTGACATAGGTAACACCTTTGTTCCATTCCAGGAGGAATGATGGTCTAGCCAGAGGCTAGGCCACCATTGCCGCATGTTTGGCAACCTGTTGCGCCGCGACACGCGCCCCGACCACGAAGCGACAGAGCGGCCCAAAGTTATAGTTGGCGGAGGCACCAACAAAGTGCAGGTTGGGAACGGACGACTCAAACCAGCGATTCAAAAGCGGATGACCCTGCTGCTGTTGCACCTGGTTGCGTAGCTCCTGATCCAGGTATGTCAGTTTTTGGATATTGGTCTGGTAGCCAGTTCCAAGGATGATATGATCAACTTCGCGTGTGCTGCCATCGCTCAGGCGCAGGTGAGCATACCCCCCTGTTCATGGGCCTCGGTCACGCTGGTGAGAGGCGTAAGCGTAACATGCCCTTCTACACGTGGGCGTAACCAGCGTGACCCAGACGGGCGGACCGCGCGCTGATCCAGGGAACGTCGAGTCTCCTCAGAGAAAAGGCGGAAGAGCAGCGGATTCGCCACAAGCCAGTTGACGCCTGGAGGACCAACATCACTGGGTGGGTAGAAGATGCGTTTCAGTGGTCCCGTAAGGTAGTAGAGGCGACGATCAATCCAATTGATGGGGCCGCGCGCGATGACCTCCACGGAGGCCGCACCAGCCTCGTGGAGCAGCGCGGCTGACTCCAGCGCGCTCTGACCACTACCAATAACCACCATATGCTTATCGCGGAACTGGCTATGTTCGTGATGCTCCTGGCTATGGCTTGCCAGCTCATGTGGCAGGCCAGCGATGACTTCAGGAATGTGTGCGAAGGGCGCGACACCTGTCGCCAGCGTAACCGTGCTCGCCTGCATCTCGCGCCCGTCGGCCAGTTCCAGGCGGAACGCCTTGCCATCGCGGGCGACCCGGCTGATATAGGTCGGGTCTACCTCGGGGAGCAACTGCTGCTGGAACCAGTGTCCATAATTCAGAAATGTTTTGAGAGCAACTGGTTCCTGCTTGCCTAAGCCGATACTTTGCCCATAGCGGGGCAGGCTATAGGCTCGCGCTGGATCGGAGATATTCAGCGCACTCCAGGAAGATTTTAAGTACATCTGGGGTGACATCTGCTCCCAGAATTCCATGGTCTTCCCAAAAATGTGCGTGGGAAGGCCGCTGGCCTTGAGATGGGCCGCGGCTGAGAGTCCATAGGGACCCGCGCCAATAACGACATGTGCATCCTGCGCCACGTCAACCTACCTTTCAAAAGTAACCAGTGAAACTCTATTCGTGTATGTGTATTGTGCCAAAAAAGACTTTTTATCGACTCGACCTCGCATCACTCCCGGCTCTTTCCTGCCAGACATATTCTTGACTATCCTGCTTTGCTTGCTATAGCAGAAGATACAGCGTAAACGTAGCAATAGGATGTTGGCACCGGTAGATAAGTAGTGTTTTTTTATGGAGGAAAGGTGAGGTTGTGTGGTAGAGGTAAATGCGGTCGTGATGCGTGCTGAATAGAGGCGGTTGGAGAGCATACGAAGCCAGGGCGCGCGGTTGCGTAGTGAGCGGAGATACAACCTGGTAGCAGGCGGGAAAATTGGTTATTTGAGCACGTGAATAGAACCGAGAAAGGGATTTGATAACCTGCTCTTCACACCAAAAAGCACCGAATATGCGCATGCGAAAGGTAAGCTACGTGGTAGTGTTTAAATTCAGGAGGAGCGAACTCTCATGCGGCGTACTTTGGAAGCCATCTTTCGCAGAATCTGGTCTCTATGCATATTGCTTATTCTCTTGCCACTGATAGGGGTTGGTATCGCGTATCTCTTGCCGCGTTCGTACTCCTCATCGGCGACTATCTGGGCCTTGCATCGCTATACAGTAGTCGGTTCAACTGGTCCTGAGAGTAACCTGGATGCGACTCCGTCGCAGACACAAACGAATGCCTTGCTGGAGTTGCTCCATACACGCCAGTTTGCGCTCAACGTGGCCCGTAATACGGGTTTAGATCAAGAATTGAGTAGCTCACTGGCCTATAAGGTCAATAACTTGTTGCGGCCTGGTGATGTTGAGGATGCTGTGGTGAGTGAGGTATCCAGCAAAATAGTCGTCACACCCGATGGCTACAACCTGCTCTCAATCAGCTATGCCAACGGAAATCCCCAGATTGCGCAGCGGATCGTCCAGAACGTGATTACCGAATATTCTGGTCAGAGCACGAATCTCTCTCTCTACGATGGGCAGCGTTTGCTGGACTCATACCAAAAAGAGTTGACCAAGGCGAAGCAAGGGTACAATGATGCGGTTGTGGCAGAGGCAGGGTATCTCAAGGGTCACCCAGATGCCTTGCGTACAGATGCCCCCTACGATCCAAATTACGCGCGTTTACACGCTAACACACAGCAGGCGCAGACCTCTTTTCAGAACATCCAAACATCAATAGACAATTTGCGCCAGCAGCTCGCGAGCCTGGGCCAGGGGGCAAACGATCTCTTTAAAGTCATCGATTCTACTTCCGATGCTAAACCCGTTGCACGCATGAAATCCATCTTGCTCTGCGCGGGCGTAGGCCTTGGGTGCGCAGTAGCCGCGATTGTATTGTATCTCGTGATTGCAGTCCGCCGGGATCGTGCGGTCTATACAGCCTCACAGATTCAACTCGTGACCTCACTGCCCATCCTGATGCAGGCTCCATACATCAAAGAAAGCACCAACATCCTGAGCATAGAGTAAAGAAGATGATGTTGCTGTACCTGGGCAGCCGCAGGCTGCCCAGGTACAGCAACATCATCTATGAATACATTTGGAGTTAGTTAAGAAGAACAAGCGAGCAGAGAAAAAGAAACGCGGGAGCATATGGAAAAAATGGAGATGCAGAACGTCGAACAGGGAAGCGCCAACAAGCCTGAGAGAGAGCAGAAATTTTTGGAAGACGTCGACCACTTAAAAACAGAGAAGCTCATGGTCGTTGACGCCAGGAAGGAAGAGGCGCGTACTGAAGAGAAGCATGTGACCCCGAAACAACTGAGCGCCCGACCGGCCAAAGCGCCCGCGCAACGTAATTTGAGCAAGCGCGAGTTGGCGGAGCAACGTCGCGAGATCGCGAACCTGCATATGTTGAAGGAGCGTTGTCGCCAGTTGTGCCTCTCGCTTTTCTTTCGTCGTGATACTACGGTGAGCAGTATTGGTTTTACCAGTTCGATTCCAGGTGAAGGTAAGTCATACCTTGCCAGCATGACGGCCCTGGCCCTGGCGCAAGATATTCATGTTCCCGTGACGCTGGTGGAGTGTAACTGGGAGCATCCCAGCTTGCACGAGGTGTTTGAGTGCGCACCGACGCCAGGACTGGCCGAGTGGTTGCGTGGCGAATGTGATGAGCACGAGATGCGGCGCCATATCACGCAAAACCTGACAGTGATCCCAGCAGGTCGCGGGAGCCAGGATGCCGTTCGCCTCTTGCAGCAGATGCGCAAGGACGATCTGAAATCGCTCTTCTCTGCCCTGGGTGAGCAATACTTTATTCTTGATCTGCCACCTGTGGTAAGTACGGGCTATGGTGCGCTAGCCGCCTCCCTGGCCGATACCCTGTTTATGGTCGTACGCTCAGGTGTGACTACTGACCGTATGATTGCTGAGACCTGCGAGCAATTGAAAGATGTCTCCTTGCAGGGAATCATTATGAACCAGGAGCAGAGTCATGTCCCGAACTGGATCCGCCAGCTCATGTAGGAGGACTCTATGAAAGAGATACTTGGACTCCTGGGCTTCTTCTTTTTGATTGGCCTGCTGGCACAACAACATACCACGCGCACAAAATGGATCCTGGGCGTGGGTATTGCTGTTCTGTTACTGTATATGGCCCTGACCAAATGAGCAAGTGAGTTGAGGCGCGCATGGATATACGGCTCAAGTCGAAATCAACGGTAACCAGCGGCGGCCTGGGCGTGGAGACCGTTGCCTCGTCCCAGCAGGAACGAGCACGGAGCGAGCGCCGCCTCTTTATACGCGTGAGTATTGGGGTGCTGATTCTGGCCCCAGTGTTGATCCTGATAGGGGTCTTGAGCAGCTTCAGCCTCATGCTGGGCCTCATGCTGGTGATTGGCGTTCTGGTGGTGGTCGCGCGAAGGCCAATTCTTGGCTTCTATATGATCGCCTGTTGCGCGGTCGTGTTTGAACAATTTTCGCTCTCGACCCCAATTCTGACGGACTCATTGCCTATCTACGCCTGGCCGCCTGCGCTGGCAGGATTGATAGAGCGCCCCATTGGCTTCTTCATGCTCTACATACTTGCGGTGATCGTCATCAAGCGCTGGCTGACGCGCCAACAGCCTTTGCTCAGAGGGGGCGCGATGAAGGGGCCACTGGCCTTTTTTCTGCTCTGTGTGGGCTGGGCGCTGGTCCATGGCTTGACGAGCGGCGGTATTATCAAAATCATCGTCATCGAGATCCGCCCCTTCTGGTATCTCTTCATGTGCTATGTGCTGGCCTATAATCTGCTCACGGAGAAGAGACAGATCCGCAATTTTCTCTGGTTCCTTATTCTCTGTTCCGCGCTCAAGTCCCTGCAGGGCGTCTATGTCGTGCTGGGGCCGCTGCATGGTGATATGAAGGCGCAGCACGATATTCTGGGACATGAGGTCTCCTTTTTCTTTGTCATGGTGTTACTGGTGCTGATCGCCTTTTTCTTGCAGTATCGAGATAAAGCCCAGATGTGGGTGATCTTCTTGACGCTCCCCACCCTGCTCTATTCTCTGGAGGCCAACCAGCGGCGCACCGACTACGTAGCCTTAATTATCGGCGTTGGTATTGTATGGGTACTCACCATCGTGATGAATCCACAGCGTCGCAAACGCCTGTTGATCATTCTCTGTACCTGTGGCGTGTTGGGTATAGGCTATGTCTTTGGCTTCGCACATAGCGGAGGTGTGATTGGTGAGCCAGCGCGCGCCGTCTATTCGGTGTTTCATCCCGAGGGCGCGGACGCCAGTTCAAACGCCTATCGTGATGTCGAGGATTTCGATTTGCTCTATACCGTCAAAGAGAATCCACTAGGGATGGGCTTTGGCAAGAAATTTCTCCAGCCCCTGCCTCTGGCACAACTCGCCACCGATGACCCCACCGCGGGCGGTAATCCCTACGAGTATATCCCCCATAACACCATCTACTGGATCTGGATGCGTATGGGCTATATTGGGTACTTCGCGCTCTGGTTCCTGTTTGGCTCGCTCATCATCCGTGGCTGCATTATTGTGAAGCAACTGAAGGATCGCTATCTCCAGATGATAGGCATGATCCTGGTGGGAGCCATCTTTATGGAAGTGGCCGTGGCCTTTAGCGATTATCAGCTCTACTTCTTTAGGAACGTGATCTTCCTGGGCCTGATGATGGGAATGTTGCTGAAGTTGCCCGAAATCGAAGCAAAAGAGGAGCAAGAGAAGCGTGAAGATCCTGATCATAAGCTCGTACCTGCCCGCACCCCTGTGGGGAGCCAGCGCGCGTAGCTATTATTTGCTGCATGCGTTGGCCAAACACCACGAGGTACGTCTCCTGGCCCTGGCAAGCCCGGAAGAGGTCCAGGCCAGCACTCAGCTTCCCCTGGCGCAAGAACTGAACGGGCGTGTGACCGTGTTGCCATTTCAGTCAGGGGGCGCGAAGCGTCGGCAGCAGATAGAGGCCCTCCTACGGGGAAAATCCTACTGGCTGGAGGCCTGTATTCTCCCCGAGGTGCAGGACGCTATCGATGCACTCTATGCGCAAGAGCCCTTTGAGGCCGTCCTGTATGAGGGACTCTTTGTGGCGGGCTATCGCTTGCCGCCCGGGGTCAAGGTAGTGCTCGATCAACATAATATCGAGCAAGAGCTCCTGTGGCGTACCTACCAGAATGAGAAGGAACCTGTGCGCAAAATCTATAACTGGTTGGAGTACAGGGTTCTCAAGCGTGGCGAGCTTGAACGTTGTCAGCAGGCCGACCTGGTGCTGACAACGAGTGGGCGTGAGCAGGAGTGGTTGCAAACGAAGCTCCCCGGCCAGCAGATAGCTGTCGTTCCTAACGGCGTAGACCTGGAGCGCTTTCAAGTAGACTCTGCTCGGCAGGAACAGGCGGGCCGAATTATCTTCACGGGAACCATGGATTACTATCCTAATAGCGCGGCTGTGCTGGCCTTTGCGCGCGACTACTGGCCGCATATTCACCGGCAGATACCAGGCGCGACCTGGCAGGTTGTAGGGCGCAATCCACCACCAGAGGTAGAACGCCTGGGGGCGCTGCCCGGCGTGGTCGTGACCGGCTCTGTGCCAGACGTCCGGCCCTATCTCGCGGAGTCCGAGGTCGCGATTGTTCCGCTGAGTGTAGGCAGTGGCACGCGCCTGAAGATCCTGGAAGCCCTGGCGATGCAGAAGGCGGTGGTCTCGACGAGTATTGGTTGCGAAGGACTGGAGCTTGAGGCAAATACACACCTCCTGGTCGCCGAGGAACCTGACGCCTTTGTAGAGGCGGTGGTCTGGCTCTTACATGATGCGGAGAAGCGGGCGCGCCTGGGGAGTGCGGGCAGAGCACTGGTCGAGCAACGCTATGGCTGGGGATACTGTGGCGAACTGCTGACCCGGGCGGTGAGCGCACTGGCAAAAGAAGATGTGATGGCATGACGCGTGCTTTAGCAGCGTCGATCGGTTCTGTATACCGCGCTATTGTCGAGATGTGTTTTTGCAGAGAGAGTGGGTATGTCTATGTTGCTTATTGTTTGGTTGCGCTGGCTGCTCGCAGGAGGAGAGATCCTCTTCTTGCTGCCGATCACCTACCTGTGCCTGGTCTGCCTGGCGGCGTTGCTGGAGGCCAGGCGTCGCCAGGCAGACCAGGAGGTGAATGTGACGGAGCAGGCTGGCGCAAGCCGCTTTTCTTTATTAGTACCTGCGCATGATGAAGAAGTGACGCTCCCCGGCTTGCTGAAAAGCTTACAGGGCCTGACCTATGCGCGTGAGCACTACCGAATCTATATCGTCGCGGACAACTGCCATGATCGCACGGCGGAGATCGCGCGTTCCAGCGAGAACGTGCGCGTCTACGAGCGTTTTGACACAGAGAAGCGTGGCAAAGGCTATGCGCTCCACTGGCTGCTCGGGCGTATCGAAACTGAAGCGGACGACGCGGAGTGGGCGGATGCCTACGTTATTCTGGATGCGGACTCTATTGTTGAGCCAGACTTTCTGGCGGCGCTTGACCGCGAACTAGCAGCAGGGACCGTGGCGCTCCAGATGCATAACACCGTCTTAAATGGCTCCGATTCGCCCAGCACCGTGTTACGCTGGCTGGCCCTGACACTGGTCAATCACGTGCGGCAACTGGGGCGCAATGCCCTGGGAAGCAGCGCGACCCTGACTGGGAATGGTATGTGCCTGCGCCGCACGTTACTGCAACGCCATCCCTGGCAATCCTTCTCTGTGACGGAGGATTACCAGTATTACCTTCAGTTAGTAGAGCATGGTGAGCGGGTGCGCTATGTTCCCGAGGCGGTTGTACGCTCACATATGCCGACCTCCTTTGAGCAGATGCGCACACAGGATATTCGCTGGGAGAGTGGCGCCCCCGAGCAACCAGGCTGGAAGACTGCGCTCCGCTTGCTCCAACTCGCCGCGCGTGAGCGCGACTGGGTACGCCTGGAGACGGCCTTTGAGTTCCTGACGCCCCCGCTCTCCCTGATGGTGGGAGGAAGTGTCCTGTTATTCCTGCTGAGTTGCGTCCTGTACTCCTGGCTCACTCTGGGACTGGCCTGCGTCCTACTGCTTGGGCTGGCCTGTTACCTGGGAACCGGGCTGTACTTTATGCGGCCAACGCGAGAAACCTATCAGGCACTCTGGCACGCGCCCCGTTTTATGCTCTGGAAATTGTGGGTGTACCTGGTGGTACGGCGGAGCAAGCAGCATAGCGCTGAGTGGGTGCGGACCAGCAGGAGTTCCGTGGCGCTCGGTCATAGTGAAGAGGGAGGACAGGTATGAGCGCGGTCCGTGTCGGCGCGGTCACCTTTGACTGGTATCCATTTGATCCCCTGGTACGCCGCATCTCTGAGGCCGCCGTGGATGGGGGCGATGAAGTAGATGTCATCTGCCTACGGCAAGAGAGCGAGCAGAAATCTGAGGTCTACAACGGGGTGCGTATCTTCCGCCTGCCCATGAACCGGGGCTTTGGGCAATCGCTGCCGCTGACGCTCTTAAGCTGGGCCTGGTTTATGCTCATAGCGGGCTGGGTCCTGACCTTGAGGCATCTCAGGCGTCGCTATGATGTCATCCATGTGCATAATATCCCTGATTTTCTCGTCTTCTCGGCCCTTATCCCGCGCTTATTAGGCGCGAAAGTGATCCTGCATGTTCAGGATACGGCTCCCGAACTGATGGTCGCCAAGGCCAGTGGGCGCAAAGGTGCGTTGATCTTTCGCCTGGCCTGCTGGCAGGAGCGTATCTCCTGTGCCTTTGCGCACAGCGTTGTCACCGTCGGCTGGCCCTTTGAAGAGCTTCTGCTCCAGCGAGGCGTGCCTAAAGAGAAGATCACCATCATCCTGAATAGTGCCGATCCCAAGCTCTTTCCCGAGGAGCGGCGATGCACTCCCCCCTATACCGTCGCTGAGCGGACCGGGCAGGAGGAGACAACTCCCTTCATCATCATGTATCACGGGACGTTGGCCGAGCGCAATGGCATGGATATCTCTATCCGGGCGCTGGCCCAGGCCCGGCAGACAGTTCCACAGTTGCGCCTGGACATCAAGGGGCGGGGCGAGCACCTGGTATACCTCAAACAGCTTGCGCAGGAGTTGGGGGTGCAGGAGCATGTCGTATTTACGGATCCCTGCGCTATGGAGGAACTGGTCGACTTCCTGCTTCAGGGAGATGTTGGCATCATCCCCTATCGCTGCAATGGCTTCTCTGAACTTGTGCTCCCCACCAAGGCTTATGAGTATGCCTGGATGCAGCGCCCCATGCTTGCCTCAGACACAAAGGCCATCCGCTCGATGTTTGGGAGTGAGTCCCTGATCCTATGCGACCCCGAGCGCGTTGAGAGCTTCGCCCAGGCCATGATCGACCTGTATCAACAACCAGAGCTACGCGAGCGGCTGGTCACGAACGCGCTGGAGGACTACACCCCCTATCGCTGGGACGCGATGGCCCAACGCTACCGCCAGCTCCTGCGTACCCTGAGTGGGAAGAGTTCTCCCAAGGGGGCTACTAAAGAAGTAGAAGTAGCAATAAGCCAACCTTAGTAGAGTCATATAAAATAGATGTGGTTCGTTGGAGCTGGCATTCGCCAGCTCCAACGAACCACATCTATTTTATACATTACCCACTTCGAGGATGCGCAGGAAGAAATCCTGGATGGTCACAGAATCGATGTCGCCGCTGATGGAGAGCGCCGCCTGGTGTCCCGAGGGCCAGCAGGCGAAGCGGAGCAGTGGCATGGTCAGGTCCTCGATCTGCCGTATAATCTCGCTGCGCGTCTCGAATTGGGCTGAGCGCGAGGTGCCCAGGCCAGTGGGTAGATGTAGGTAGTGCGCGTAGGAGGCGCGCTCCTCCTCAGAGGCGCGCAGAGCGGCGTAGCCTTGCTCATGTAGGAAGGCCAGGACCGCCTCGGGTGTCTCAGGCGAAACGCCAATAGCTGGACACTGCGAGGCTTCAAGCGTAAAGGTGCGTGCCTCCACGCTGACCTCGTGCTCGTTCCAGGTGGTTGTGGGCTGCTCGACGAGCTGGACATGGCGCGCGAGAATAGTGGCGCGTTCGGTGCAATCGGCCACGACATGCCAGGTATCAGGCGCAGTCTGCTGGAGTGTGAAGGTGAAGCGAGCGCGCTCCTTCCACCAGCGGGCGATCTCGTCCAGGCGTGTAATCCAGACGGGGCGAGGCTGGCTAGTTGCGGTCCGCAATAGGATGGCGAGGGCCTGGCGACAGAGTACTCCCCGCTCGGGATGCAGGTTGAGCACATACGCGCCCTCAAGCTCATACACACGCTGCATCACCAGGCTCCAGAGTTTGCCCACCTCCTTGCCCGAGGTAATGCGTAAGCGATCAAAGAGCATCTCATCGTCGGGAATGCTGGTCGGGATGCGCAGAAGCGTATCCTCAAAATGGGGGCGCAGGGCATAGGCGGTGCAGGGCAGGGCGCGATAGAGCGCCAGTGATTTCTGATAGCCATCGAGAATTGTTGGGGTGAGCGAGGCCTGGTCAACAACATCATGTAGCACGGCTTCATTGCTCTCATAGGCGAAGCCCAGGTCTGTGAAGACCTGAACCGATTCCTCGCTCCAACCCAGATAGGGATTGCGAAAGCCCTGAAACGGCATTTTTATCTGCTGAAAGGTTGCGATAGCGCGACTGGTCTGCGTATACTGTGCATCCTTGCTCAATTGGCGATAATCGTTGTGGACATAGCCGTGGATGCCGATCTCGGCCCCTGCCTGTTCGATGTCTGCTAGCAGGCGTGGATGGCGCTGTAAGACCACGGCGGGAATAAAGAAGGTTGGCGCAGCCTGATAGGGTTTAAGCTCATGAATGAGCGTTTCCAGCGAGCGGCGATTGCGTGTCTCACTGAAGCCAAAGCGGGAGAAGACGGTCCAGAGGCGGCGCGCGAAGTTGCGCGGCCCCTTGGTCTTGATGGAGAAGGAGACCAGGTTCAAGAGAAACCTCCCATGTCGTAGAAGAGAATGGGCCGGCCTGGCCGGCGACAGCATCTGCACGAGGGCACAAAAGAATGCTCCATCGCGAGCACGTTACTCTAGCAAGCAAGCAGGAGAAAGAACGCGGCTGCCATGAACATGGAAGTGGGGTATTTATTTGTAGTATCTGTATTATAACATACGCATGGGCTTACGCGAAATGGGATATGAATGAGTGTTGAGGTAAACTTCGGGCTGATGCCCGAAGCCTACCTCAACACTCATTCATATATCAGACAATAGGGGCAAGCTGGTCTTGAAAAATCCGGTAACTATCGTGAGTGATCACACCTTCCAGGAGGAGATCATCATTGATGCGATAGCCTTCGGGGTGAGGCTTAATATTGTCGAGGTGGGCGAAGAGCCAGCCTGCGGGTGAGAGCCACTGCTGAAAATTGTCGAGGGCATGGCGCTGATTGAGTCCATAGGCATAGAGAATCTCGGCTTTCTGCTTGCCGTCATCGATCCATAATTCGGCAATATAGAGGACATAGACGGCAGTTTCAGGATCCATGGTTTTGCTCCTCCTGGGGAACGAGGCAGGAACGCACTACGCTGCTCTAAGAATAGTATGCCATAGAAAAAGCAATAAAAACAGCTCAAAGCCAACTTTTTCCAGGCCTGAGCGCACACACCGAGACTCTACCTGCTACATAGAAACACGTCTCGCTTGCGGACCAGGGATACACCTGGTCCGCAAGCGAGACTCTTTCAGCAGGAGTCGCTGGCCTATTTTAGATTTTAGATTTTAGATTTTAGACCAGGTGGAGGCGCTGGCTTGCCTGGTGTGAGGCGGTTACCAGGAGCGAATCGTTGGCGTCTATGCCGAGATGCCTGGCTGTACTGCGTACAATATCGTTGGCCAGGTGTTCAAGGAGCGCGGCGTTATCACGCTGTGAGAGCTGGATATGTCTGGAGCGTAGGAGCGCGAGCGGATCCCTCTGCCGTCTCCAGGCCAGCAAGGAGCGCAAGAGGCACACAAGAAAGAGACATAAGGCCGGAATATAGATGAGTAAGCTTAGCAGGTCAAAGAGTCCAGTGAGTAACCAGTTGGAGAGAAAACTATTGGAAGGTGAAGGGCTTACGAGGGCGCTTAGCCAGGAAGATTGAGCGAAGAGAGTTACGAAAGAGGGGGCGCAAAAAGGCGCGATAATAACAAAAAGAGTCAGCGCGGCAAAGGCCAGGCAACGGAATAGGCTCACCGGTAAACGCAACGTGGTTGTGCGCGAGATATAGAGATGTTCCGCCAGCGAGGTAAGAGAGAGGAAGACCGAGGCGTCCTGGCGTTGAAGCTGAATATACGCTGGCTGTCCTGACTGCCCATGCATGCAGGCCACCTGGATGTCATCGAGATCGCGATGCCTGGCCTCTTCCTCCAGCAGCGTATAGACCCTGCCTGCCTCCATGTGATGTCCAGTCTGACTGGTCAGGAACCACGAGTGATGGGTAATAATGCTGCCATGCCCGGCGAGCACGGGACGAAGCTGAAGCTTCTGCACCTGCTTATGAGGCATCGGCCTGGGTTGGGGATCAGGCTGTGGCAGGGGCGTGACGGTCTTTCTGGCCACGATTCCCGGTATATTAGAAACGGTGAGCATGGGATCGGAGACTGGTAGCGCAAGAGCATCCTCCTCGTCCTCGGACTTTGAAAGCATGGAGGGGAGTGGTGTCTGTGGTATCTCGGTAAAACGCGCGAGCTTGGTAAAGGACCCCGTCCCTTTACGCCGGGTGGGCATTTGTGCCCCACATTGGAGACAGGTCGTGGCCTGCTCAAAGTTGGCTACAAAGCAGTGGGGGCAGATGGATGGCATGCGTGATCCTCCTCTTCTACATTGCACAGAGATGTGTCCCTGATTGGTTGCATGAGCAATACTATATCTATTCAGGCGACATTGTACATTTATGGATATAACGTGTCAATTATGGCTTATATAGCCATACAAGCCATTTTTCATGTATTTGTAATGAAGCAAGCAAGATAGCGTACCTTGGGGCTTGTGCAAGGGAGGAGCAAAAAGTAGTATGAAATCCTGTTCATTTCTTAACAAAGGGGCAAAAAGCTAGAGAAGCGAAAGGGCGGCGTATACAAGCTTGATTAATATCAATATAGTAGCCATAGAACAGATTTACACATTGTAACACTCTCCGTGCGCCTACAATGGGATTAGTTACGACAAAAACATGGCACTGAGATGAAGCAGGGGGAAAAGTGGCAAAAAAAGAAGGCCTCGTATGAGGCCTTTGTAGTCAGTGCCGAAGGGGGGACTCGAACCCCCATGCCAGTTAAGGCACAACGCCCTGAACGTTGCGTGTCTACCAATTTCACCACTTCGGCGGAAGTGATCTGTTCACTTGGAACGAGATCTATAATACAGGATCAGGCCCTCCCCTGTCAAGCCCTTGCATAAGGCAATCAGGGCTTTCCAATTCTCAAAAAAGGAGGTAAAAAAAGAAGAGTTTTTCCGGTAGAATACAAAACCAAACCACCTACCAAGGAAAACTCTGCATGGACTATAGCACATTCACGCTTTCAACACGAGTCGAAGATGACCAAGAGAAGCTTCCGGTTCTCTCGCTTTACCAAACCTTGCAAGCCCTGCCTGATCGGAGGCGTAAACAAGGAAAACGATATGAGCTGGCTTTGGTGCTCTCCCTGCTCGTGCTTGCCAAGCTGGCAGGGCAAACGAGCTTGAGCGCAGCAACCGAGTGGGTTCGTCATCGCTGCGAACCATTCGCCCTGCGCTTTGGACTCCGCCGTCAGCAGATGCCTTGCCAGATGACCTATTGCAATGTATTAGCACGAGTGGACAGCAAGCAGCTTGACGAGCTGCTTACTGCCTTCTTCATCCGATGGGAGGCCCAATCGCGATGTGGAGAGGAGCCCAGTCGCCTCCTCACTCCAGCGGTGCAGGCGGAGCATGACCATGTCGCCGTTGATGGCAAGGCATTACGAGCTACCAGCAAAGAACCTCATCCGGTTCATCAACTCAGTTGTTATGAAGTGGCAACGGGCACTGTGCTTTGGCATTGCAATGTCAAAGACAAGGAAAATGAGATCAGCGCCCTCAAATCCTTATTTGCTCCCTCATGGGTCAGTGGACGGATTGTCACCCTCGATGCCATGCATACGCAACGGGAGCTCTGTGCGCACGTGCATCGCCTGGCAGGAGCGTATCTGCTGATTGCTAAAGACAATCAACCCACCTTGCGAGAAGACATTGCCGACCTCTTTGAGGATTGCTCCCCAGATCGACGGCGCTGGAAAGAAGCAGAGACCTGGGACAAAGGACATGGGCGATTGGAACATCGCCACATTGTCTGTAGCCCTGATCTCAACGACTGGTTTGGGAAAGATTGGGAAGGCATTGAGCAGGTCTTTCGGCTCGAACGAACAACCCGTATCCTCAAAACAGGGCGGCTTCGTCACGAAGTGGTCTATGGACTTAGTAGTCTTTCGATGAGCGAGGCCTCTCCCCAGCGCATACTCCAGCTCGTTAGAGAGCATTGGGCCATTGAAAACCGACTCCATCATCGCCGTGATGTGACCTTGGGGGAAGATGGGTGCCAGACGCGAACAGGATCGGCTCCCAGTGTACTGGCTCAGCTCAATAGCGCCGTGTTGAGTCTCATGGATCGCATTGGGGTTGGCAATGTTGCTCGCCAGATGCGCTATTTCAATGCCCATGTTGATCAAGCCCTTGACCTTGTTCTCACTGGTCAATGTTTGGTTTATTAGAATTGGAAAGCCCTGATAAGGCAATTTAAAAGTTTGGCAAAAGCTCTCCAGCTTCTACAAGGAGGGCGACAAATCTTCAGTCTATCCTCGCCTAGAAAAATCCAAGGGTAAGATGTGTGTGCCTGGTTGATGGGCAAAGCCCATCAACCAGGCACACACATCTTACCCTTGAGCGCCGCAGGCGCGAAAAGCCAAAACGCAGATGCGGCACATAGTTTAAGAAACTATGTGCCGCATTCGTCTCCATGGTATGGGTGCCGAAGGGGGGACTCGAACCCCCATGCCAATTAAGGCACAACGCCCTGAACGTTGCGTGTCTACCAATTTCACCACTTCGGCGGAAGTGATCCGTTTACTCGGAACGAGATTTATAATACAGGATTGAGGTTCGCCTGTCAAGAGTTTTCCCAGCCATTTTTCAGGGCTTCGCCTTAAAAAGCAGTTCAGTTGATCGCTACCCCCCTTTGGGGGCCTTTCCCACCTGGTTGGCTGGTTCAGTATCCCATCCAGTGGCCTCAGCTTTCGTGCTATAATAACAGAGATTGTTCCAACTGGTTGCTTGGTATGCCTGAGTTCTCCTTCCTGCATGAGAAGAAGTGGGGGCCAGGGTGAGGAGGAGTGCGCCCTTTGCGGTTACGTCGAGAGATAGGTGCTGTAACGGCAGAGATGTTCAAGGCGTGTCAGTGCAGAGAGGTGCAGCAAACAGAAGGAGGTTGAGATGCAGGAGACAAGGACTGCCCCCGCGCGAGCGGCCATCGATATCGGGAGTAATACACTCCAACTACTGATCGCGAGGTGCCAGGGCGATTCTCTGGACATCCTGGTGGATGAGGAAGAGATGGTGCGCCTGGGAAAGGATGTCAATGCGCACGGAGAGATCTCGCCGCAGAAGCGCGAGGAGGTCATTGGTATTCTCCAACGCTATAAAGCTCTGGCGGTTGAGCACCAGGTAGAGTCTATCTTCGTGGTCGCGACCGAGGCGACGCGCAAAGCACGCAATAGCCAGCAATTCCTGAACGCTATAGAGCGAGCGGTTGGCGTCAAGACGCAGGTAATCGGCGGTGAGGTGGAGGCGATGTTGACCTTCTATGGCGCAAGCTACGAGTATTATCGCCAACAAGGGGCGCCCGATCCCCTTGTCGTTATGGACCTGGGTGGTGGAAGCACCGAGCTGATTAACGCGCAGCGCGGGAAAGTAAAATGGCTGACTTCTGTTCCCGTTGGTTCTGGCTGGCTGCATGATCGCTATATGCCTTCGGATCCACCAACTGAGGACGAGCGCGATCTTGCGCAGGTGTTCCTCAAGACATACATGGATGGAACACGCCTCAAAAGCAGGCCCGAGGCGCTCATCATCACAGGTGGTAGCGCGAAGGCCCTCTTAAAGATGGCCCGCGCCGCCTTAGAGCTTGGGGACGAGGTGCAGCGCCTCTCCTTTATGGATGTTGTGCGTTGTGATGGATTGCTCAGTTCGTTAACAGCAGGAGAAGTCGCCCGGCGCTATGGCATAGATGAGAAGCGCGCGGCAGTCTTACCCGCGGGAGCGACGATCATTCAGACCGTGATGACACGCTTGCAGTTATGCGAAGCTCGCATAAGCACGCATGGCATCCGCGAGGGAGTTCTCCTGGCCTATGCGCGGCATGGCGATGATTGGCTGGCGACGTTGGAGTCGCATGGGGAGAGCGCGGGCAGCAAGAAGTCGACCAGCACAGGGGCGGAGATGGTCACGGAGACCTTCGCTGAGACGGGCAGGCGGCTCTTGAGTGAGGGGACTCGCAAGATGGGCGAGTGGCGCACGGAAGTATTGAAGAATGAGGATGTAGAGGCCGTGCATAAGATGCGCGTGGCATCAAGGCGCCTGCGTGCAGTGCTGGACGCCTACGAGGATATCTGCGAGCCGAAAGCCTTTAAAAAGGTCTATAGCTGGACCAGAGAACTTGCGGATATACTCGGCCAGGCCCGCGATACCGATGTCATGATCCAGAACTTGCAGCAGCGTGAGGAGGAGGCAGAGGCGGAAGAGAAAGAGGGCCTGAACTGGTTTATTGCGCGTCTACGTGTCTATCGCGACGAGCACCAGCTTGTGCTGGCGCGCTACCTAAAAAAATTAGATGAGCAGAAACTTTTGCGCCTGATCGATGCCTGTCTGCCGAAGGAGGGAAAGCGCCGTGGCTAAAGCGAGAGCTATTCATGGTTTGCAGCCGCAGACCACGACAGGCGAGAACGCGCGTAAGATCATCGAGACGCGCCTGGACGAACTGTATCAATGGGAAAAGTATGTGGGTGAGGCTTATCGTTCGCGCGAACTGCACGATATGCGCATCGCGGCCAAACGTCTGCGCTATACACTGGAACTGTTTGCCGACACCTTGCCGCCTACATGTGCAGTGCTGGTCAAAGATGTGGAGCAGATACAGGAGGAGCTAGGGGCGTTACACGACAATGATGTCATGGTTGCATTGCTGCGTTTATGTCTGGGAAGTGTGGGTGGTGGGAATCCTTATCAGGCCGCGTTAACGCAGGCGCCGACGCTTGCTAGACAGAAGTCACAGGGAAAAATCGTGGTAGAACCGGCCCTGGTGGCACATATGACCGAACCGAAGGTCGCACCTTCAGCGGAGGAGCGCCTGGGACTTGAGGTGCTCTTGCGGGCCTATGAAAAACAACGTGAACAATCTTATATGGCCTTTCGCGAGCATTGGCAACAGCTACAAGAGCGAGATTTTCGCCACGAATTACTGTATGCTATACATGGGTAGGTTTCAGAAGAGTTACTGGTATCCGGCCTGATCTGTATAGAGTAGGAGCGTAACAAGCTGTGACGGCAAGGCTGTGTTATGGTTGTGGGGGATAACATGGTGCAGCGAGACAAAAGGAGTAACGGCATGACTTCTAGTTCAATCGAAGATTTGCGCTGGTGGCAGCAGGCACATCCGACCGAAGAAGAATTATTGCAGAGCGGAGGCTTGCTGGTCGAGGATTGGCCTCATGCACGCTACGTGGTGAGGCTCTCGCGCGCCTTATTTGAAGCGACGCGTCCTCTACACAAGCTGGATGAGCATGCATGGCTCTTGCTGGAGCGGGCAGCCTTCCTGCATAACGCGGGCATGATGGTCGAGGAGCGTCAGCACCACAAGCACTCTTATCGATTGATCAAGGCGACTCAGTTGCCGGGCTTTAGCGAGAGCGAGCGGCACGAAATCGCCTGTATCGCACGTTACCATCGCCGCGCGTTGCCCAGCAAAGAACACGAAGAGTTCGCTACCCTTAAGCCATCAGCACGCAAACTCGTCTCGACGCTCGCGGCGCTCCTGCGCGTAGCGGATGCGTTAGATCACAGTCATGATGGGCGTGTACTGGGCCTGGTGGCTGACGAAGAGGGGTGTACAAAAGATATCTGGACGATTGATCTCCGTGTACGCCCCCTGGCCGACCTTGATGAAGAAATTACCCATGCCTATGCCAAGGCCGACCTCTTCGAGAAGGTATTTAAGCGTAAGCTACGCTTAAAAGTGTATGCGCAAGAGCGTTAGTCGTGCTGAGTACCATTTTATTGCATGCTTGCCTCATGCCTCAGCCCGTGTTGTGAGCACAATAGCCGCGCCGCAAGTCTGAGTTGGATGAATCCAGACGAGTGGGTGAGGCTGCTCTTGCATTGTATAAATCACGCCGTGCGCATCGAGATAGTGCATGGCGGCGGGAAGGTCTGCCACCGCCAGGGTGATGCGGCAGAGGCTCTCGCCATATCGTTGTAGGTAAGCAGCGAGCGAACCTACTTCAGGGAGGTGACCCTGCCGGTTTGATGGATCGATATTTGTTGGTAACGGCATCGCCAACTCAAAGCTTTGCCCCGATGCGCTGTTTCCTCCTACCAGGGGGAAAGAGACCAGCAGCGCGTCCCATCCCTCATGCTCCCCACCGAATTGGATGGAGGGTTCTAGCCCATAAATGTGTTGAAAGCGGTGGGTGGCCTCTTCAAGATTCTCCACAACAAGCGTCGTGCTCAGGACTTTTAGCACTCCCAACGGATGAGTTGGAGGCTCCTGCCAGCCAGCCAGGCGAAAGCGGCGTTCCTCACCGGTACTGTCATGCTGGATGAGGAAGGGATAGTGCTGGGTGAGATCTGGGCGCTCAACGTCTGTACGCTGCCAGCCTCGGCTGCGACCCTCGGCACTATTGAGTGCGCCAGCATTGGGGCCATTTACGGAGACGCCCCGCGCCCTCATGGCCTGGCTATCGGCCTCGATATCGTCTGAGCCAAGAACAAAATTGAGGTATCCCTCGCCCTTCGCCAGCCGGTCGAGCATGCTCTGTTGTGCCTCTGCCGCCTCCTCAACCGAAATCAGCTCCAGGTAGGTATCTCCAATAACGATAATGCGGTTGGCCGTGCCCCCAAAGGGATGGCGTCCACCGCCACTGGCAAGCAGCCCCAGGTTCTGCTCAAAGGTTTGTGTAGCCTTCTCAAGGTCATTGACGCCGATAATGATATGGTCAATTCCTGTAAGCATAGTCGTTATCCTCCTAGAATAACGACAAAAGAAGAGGGGCAGGTTGCCCTGCCCCTCTTCTTTTGTCGTTATAATCTTTCTTACCCGCGGGAGCGAGCAAGCTCGCGTGACTCGCGACGACCAGCAAGCGCGACCTGTTCTTTGCGCTTGCCGCCGAAGATGCCAAAACCCAGTTCGCCGTGCTCCCAGATGACCAGCAGCATGCTGGCGTTGAAGATCGAGGAGTAGGTACCGCTAGCGATACCGATCAGCAGCGTTAGAGTAAAGGTATGAATGCTGGTGTTGCTACCGAAGAGCGTGAGCGCCAGCAGGGTAAAGAGCACGGTGAGCGAGGTATTGAGTGAACGAGCCAGGGTCTGTACCAGGCTGGCGTTCACTACCTGCTCAAAGGTCTCAGTTGTGCGGCGGATCATATTCTCGCGAATACGGTCAAACACCACGATGGTATCATGCACCGAGAAACCGACGACGGTCAGCAGTGCCGTGATGAAGAGGGCATCGATCTGGATATTGAAGAAGTGACCCAGGATCGAGAAGATGCCAACCACCACCAGGACGTCGTGCAGCATGGCGATAATCGCACAGGCGCCATAGCGCCATGGGCGGCTCACCTTGCGGAACGAGAACCACAGGTAGAGCAGGATTGCCAGCGACGAGGCCGCGACCGCGAAGATTGAGTAGAGCTTAGTTTGATCAGCGACCGAGCCACCAACCGTCGAGCTATCGATCAACTGGACATAGATGCCTTTGTTGTAGAAAGCTTGCTGAACTTTCTCGATGTCACCATTATTGGTCTGGAACTTGTTGCTGGTCAGCAGTGAGATGGCCTGTGTCTGGTTGTTGTCACCAATCACGGGCTTATTGGCTGTCACCGCTTTGTCATTGATTTTCGGCAGGCCAGTCGTGGCCTGGCTCAGCTTGGCGCTATCGGGCACTTTGGAGAAGCCAGAGATCGAGACCATGCTGAAAGCAGAGCTACCAGTGCCATAGTTGTCCTGGCGGAAATTCAGCTGCTCACCTGGAAACTGTTTCTGCACATTGCTCTTAATGGTATTCAGGACCGTGTTATCGATCTGCGGAGTCAGGCGAATCCAGGCCGCGCGGTCGGCGCGAATTTTCGGGTTCTGCGTGAAGTTGACCTGCACATCCTTCAGGTTAAGCGGCTGAAGAATGTCCTTGACCTGGGCGGTCGTCTGAAAGCTCTTATTGGGCAAGAGGTCGACGCTACTACCGCCGCTGAAGTCGATGCCGACATTCAGGCCCCATATGAACAGGGCAATGACGCCGGGAACGATGACCAGCAGCGAGGCGGCCAGGAATATAAAGCGATATTTAATCAGGTTAAACACGGCATCCTCCTCTAGACTGTGCCGTTACGGCGTGCAAGGGCCGCTTTGGGGGTGGCATTCCCCGGAAGCCCAAACAGCGCGGGATGGTTGACGACACCAGTCGGCACCAGCAGGTTCAGGAAGGTGCGGGTGACGGTGATGGCGGTGAACATACTAATCACGACGCCCAGGAACAGGGTAGTTGCGAAACCAACGATGATCGTCGCGCCGAAGTTTGTACCGAAGATGTAGAGCACGGCGCAGGTGATCATGGTCGAGATGTTTGAGTCGCGAATGGAAGGCCAGGCGCGTTTCCAACCAATGTCGATGGCGGAGGCGAGGAGGCGCCCCTCGCGCAACTCTTCCTTCACGCGTTCAAAGATGAGCACGTTCGCGTCTACGGCCATACCAATTGAGAGGACAAAGCCCGCGATACCTGCCAGTGACATCGTCACACCGATCATCTTAAAGACGGCCAGGGTCAACAGTGAGTAGAGGATCAGGGCCACATCAGCGAGAAAGCCGGGGAGGCGGTAGTACAGGAGCATGAAGAGCATAACGATACCCAGGCCAATGGCACCGGCGATCAAGCTCTTCGTGATTGAGTCCTGACCGAGGGTTGCGCCAACAGTTGACTCACTGGCAATGTCGAAGGAAATGGGCAGAGCACCAATCTTTAGCAACTGTACGAGCTGATTGGCATCGTCAACTGTGAAGTTGCCCTCGATGACACCGTTACCAGGCAATTGGCTATTAATGACGGCGGACGAGATGACCTTTTTATCCAGCGTAATCGTCATATACTTGCCGACGTTCTGGGAGGTATAGGTGCTCAGGCGACCGACCGCATCGCCACGCATACCAAAGGCGATGACATACTGGCTGGTCTGCGAATTTTGTTGGACGCCCAGAGAATTGGGGTCGAGGTCATTACCAGTGAAGAGCGGTTTGATGCTGCCATTGTTGTCGGCTGCGAAATCGCTGGGGTTTAAGGTCGCACCGTTCTGCAAGGGTGTGGTCCCGGTGTTCCAGATCTCAAGCTGGCCTGTGCGCAGCAGCGATTCAACATCTGCCTGCTGGTTGCCGCTATTGTAGCCAGGCAGCTCGACTACAATGCTTTTCTGACCGTCGAGCGTGGTCTGGGTGCGCACTACGGGCTCATTTACGCCCAGGCCCTTGTTCACACGCTGCTCGATCAGGTTGCGCGCGGTCGCCATCTCATCATCAGTGGGGTTCTGACCTGGCTTGGGGTTCAGCAGCACGCGTACGCCACCTTGCAGGTCGAGGCCCTGATGAAAGGTGAAGGGATTGTTAATACCGTATAAGGGCTTTCCACCCTTCTGGCTCGCTGCGTTTGGCCAGAAGACCGTGTAGGCTGCGCCCGCGGCTAATAGGATGATTAAAAAGAGGAGTGTGAGTGTTCCTCGGCGCATATGTACTGTTTCCTCTCACTCAATGTGTGGTGATACGTTGAAGTCTGTGCAATTAACTGCCCATCTTCCACCGAGCGCAAATAAAAGCGTTCTTTATGATTAGGAACGCAGACGCGCCTCTCTGATACCAGTGAAGTATAGCATAGTTGATTGCTATTGCCTATCCTGTTGTTGTGCCTTTGTGCCCGGATGCCTAAATCTATACTCGGCCCTGGATTATCTCAATCTATACTCGGCAAATATCATAAAAATTGCAGGGTCTTCCCCCTCCCAGGGGAAAATATGGCGCCAGCGACGAACATGAACATCTCTTTGTGCCCGATATCAACCTATTATAGCAAAAAAAACTCAAAGAAAGTCTGAGGGAAACCAATACCAGTCCAGGCGGCCAGGTGGAGCAAGCGCACCTGGCATGGGCCTGGAGAGATAGGAGTATGCAGACTAGGAGCTACCTGAGAGTACTATGCTTAGAAGTAGGGAGAAATCTCTACCTGAATTCAGGGGTAAAAGCCGTCTTCTAAAAGGAGCCACCGGAGAATGTGGCTAATAAACTATCTGAAAAAAACTGTGTAAGAAGTGTAACAATAGTAGAGATCTCTTCGTAGTAACTTACGATATATCGTTTTTGGCTATTATTGACTACCAAGTTTTAAAGGAGCTGCTGCTTTTTATGGAGACTACTGTGCAGGGTGTTTCTGGTGCGCAAGCCAGTAGCCATGAAATTGTCATGGATGTCCGCGATATCACGAAAAGTTTACCGCTTGGGCGTGAGCGAATTGAGATTCTAAAAGGGATTAGTTTTCAAATTCAGCGTGGGGAGTTTGTCTCCATCGTGGGACCCTCTGGTTCCGGTAAGAGCACGCTCCTGGGAATTATCGCTGGTCTGGATAATCCAACGACAGGCAATGTATTGATTGACGGTGTCGATATCGCGCGTATGACCGAGGGCAAGCTGGCGGTGGTACGCAATCAGAAGATCGGCATGGTCTTCCAGGCATATAACCTGATCCCAACCCTGACGGCGCAGGAGAACGTCGAGGTGCCGCTCTATGTAGGCAAGCACAAGGGTTCGCCCTCGGCGCGCGCCAAGGAATTGTTGGACCTGGTAGGTCTCTCGCATCGCCTGGGCCATCGCCCCAGTCAGCTCTCGGGTGGTGAGCAGCAGCGTGTCGCCATCGCGCGCTCGTTGGCGGCTGATCCTCCCATTGTGATCGCCGACGAGCCAACGGGTAACCTGGACGCGCGTAACGGTGAGAAGGTGTTGGAGTTGATCGCGACGCTGCGTGACCAGACTGGTAAGACTTTTATTATCGCCACGCATGATCAGAATGTGGCCTCGCATGCCGGACGAACCATACGTATCGTCGATGGGCTGATCGCTGAAATTGATAGCACCGGTGGGAGAATTGTGCAATGAAGGCCTCGATGTACTTTAACTACACCTCGCGCTCGCTGGTGCGAGGTGGGCAGCGTACGGTCCTGGCCCTCTTCTGCGTAGCGGTCGGCGTCATGGCGATTGTAGCCCTGCAGCTGGTGGGGCTTATGATCAATAATGCCTTTACCAGTAACGTGCGCGATGCCAACGGCGGCGATATTGCCGTCACCTCCAATAACCAGCCCTTTAATGGGGATGACCTGAAGTTCTTTGATACGCTTAAAAAAGATAAGGTCATTAGCAACTATACCCCGGTTGTGAATTCGCAGGCTTCCTCAGGCAGCGGCTCGATCTCCCTGCGGCAGTCCTTCTCGGTCCGCGTCGTTGATCCCAAGGTCTATCCCCTGGGGACGCCGCTGAGCGTGAAAGACCCGAAGAACGCGACCGTTGTCGACCTGTTGCAGAATAAGCAGATCATTGTTACCCAGGCCTTTGTCGATCAGTATCACAAAAAAGTGGGCGATGAACTCGATGTGCGTGTAACTTCGTCCGACCGCCAGGTGCGAGTGATTAAGACTAAGATCGCAGGCATTGTGGATAACAGTGGCGTGCTCTCCCAGGCGGGCAGCGTGGCGCTGATCTCCCTGGCCGATTATAAAGATCCTAACGCGAAGGTCGCGCAGACCTATGACACCGTCGATGTGAGTACTGTCGACAAGGCGCATATGAACGACGCGGCCAAAAAGCTGCGCGACAATTTCCCCATCGCGAATGTGCGCACCGTCGACGACGCCGTCAAAAATCAGCAGGCGACAATCGACAACATCCGCAAGTTCCTGGAGATCGCGGGTCTGTTGGCCCTGTTGATTGGTGGCGTGGGTATCGTCAATACCATGCAGGTCTTGCTTTCACGGCGCAAGACCGAGATCGCCATGCTCAAAACGACAGGCTACCGGCGCTTTGATCTCTACCTGCTCTTCGGGCTGGAGGCAGCGCTGCTGGGCCTGGTTGGTGGTGTACTTGGCGCTGCGGCCTCGGTTGGCGTGAGCTACCTGGTGCGCAACATTGTACAGAACACCTTCCTTTTGAATATTCCCTTTATACTGGACTACACAACGATTGTGGGCGGCGTAATCATAGGTGTTGCGACCTCGCTCATCTTTGGCCTCTTGCCTATCGTCCAGGCAGCGAATATTCGCCCGCTCAACGTCATTCGTGACCTGCCCGAGGGGAAAGGCGCGGGGAGCCTGGTCCTGACCGTCTTCCTGCTGCTAGTGCTCTCGGTGCTTTTCTGCGCCCTCTCGATTGTCATCCTGAACAATGATATCCGACTGGGCATAGGCGTGGTCTATGGCACCTTCATCTTTCTGGCCCTGCTGAGCGTCTTCTTTGGGCTGATTGTCTGGCTTATTAGCCGACTGCCTGTGCCAGAGCGCTTCTCCGTTGGCTACCTCTCTTTGATCGTCCTGGGAGTGGCCTTTGCGCTCTTCCTGTACTGGGTCTTGCCCAACTACCTGAACTTCCCTTACTTGCAGACGTTTGGCCTGATCTTCCTGGTCATCTCGCTGCTGGGCTTGCTGGTTGTGGTGTTGCCGCGTACATGGAAAGCAAATGTCAAAATGGCGCTGCGCAACATTGGACGGCAGCGTGCGCGCACAACGACTACCATGCTGGCGCTCTTTGTAGGCATCTTTACCATTGGCCTGATCTTGATCCTGGGCCAGGACCTGCGTGACCAGGTCAATGATGTCATCTCCAAGACGCTGAACTATAACGTGGTCTCGATCACCAGTGGCAATGATACGCAGAAGTTGCAGGATAAGCTCTCAAGCTTGAATGGGCTCTCCAGCTACCAACGTCGTACTCTGGCTTCAACCGTGCCGGTGGCGATCAATAACAAGCCCCTTCAGGAGATCCTGCCTAG
Organism: Ktedonobacter sp. SOSP1-85; assembly: GCF_016587415.1. Lineage (GTDB taxonomy): Bacteria > Chloroflexota > Ktedonobacteria > Ktedonobacterales > Ktedonobacteraceae > Ktedonobacter. Next base: position 4,355,537 of record NZ_BNJI01000001.1, read on the forward strand.
CGAAGGCGATAAGGCCAAGTCGGGCCCGGGTTCGCTGGGCAGAGGTGGCGCACTCTACTTTCTGAGCGGAGTCGAGGGCTACGATGTGGGAAACAATCAGTTTCCTAGTACCAAGGACCTGCAGATTATCCAGGGGCGCAACCTGAACGCCAGCGATGAGGGAACGGACAATATCCTGATTGCCAGCGAGTTGGCCAACCTGGATCCCTTCCACTTGAAGGTTGGTGACAAGATTACCCTGGCGGGCCAGGATCGTGTCAGCATCAAAACCGTTACGGTCGTGGGCGTCTACCAGCAGAGTAGCCTGGGTGGGAGTCTCTATCCACTACTGGGAACGCGCAGCAGCGTCAAGGCGCTCTCGCCGGGAGGCGTCGAGCAGTCGGTTTTCTACATGAAGATCGATGCCAACAAGCTCAATAGCGCTGTAGATGCCATGGGCAAGACAGTTCCTAACGCCTTCGTGCTCAACCTGGCGAATATCAGTGATTTTGTCGATCAATTGCTGAACGATATCCTGCTCACGTTGACGACTATCGCCTCTCTCTCGCTAGTGGCGGGCGTTATTATCATCGCTAACGCGGTGGCGCTGGCCATGCTGGAACGCAGGCGCGAGCTGGGCATCCTCAAGTCGGTGGGCTATACCAGCAGTTCGATTCTCAGCGAGGTCATGATTGAGAATGGCGTGGTAGGTGGCACGGGCGCGCTACTGGCCATGCTACTCGTCACGGGCGCGATCAGTGTGCTGGGTGCCCTGGCCTTTGGCGCGACCTTCGGCGTAAGCGTGCCAATGGCGCTGGCCCTGATCCTGGGTTCGGCGGCACTGGCTATGCTCACCTCGGCCATCGTGGCCTGGGGCGCAGTACGAGTGCGCCCACTCGAGGTCCTACGCTACGAGTAGAAATAGTGTGTATACAAAGTGGGCGCGGGGTTCCGGTCGGAACCCCGCGCCCACTTTGTATACACACTATTGTATTACAGGGGAAGTGCTAGCAGCGGAATCTCCATCTCGTCGGGGGTCAGGCCGCCATGATGGCCCTGGAAATGCATATCGAAGGTGCCCTGCTCATACCACCAGACGGTCTCATGTTTGTAGGGAAGGATCACTACGTTGCCCAGGCGCGACAGGAGCGTCTGCGATGGGGCGCGCAGGCCAAAGAATTGCTGCGCGATCAGGCTGGCAACGGGATAGACCTCGGCCTTGTCCGCGAGATGCTGGCGTAGCAAGGCAACAACCTCGTCGACATAGGGTTCTTTCACATGCAAGAACATATCTCGCGGCGAGCCAGCAGGAATGAGCAGGCGTCCCTGGTGATTTGTCTTTAAGTAGCGTATGAGCTGAGGGAGCCGCTCATTAAGGTAATAGGTTGTACGTGGATTGACCGGCGTCTGTCCATGGTCGGCGCTCAGAAGGAGCAGCGTGCGAGGTGAACGCGAGGCTACGCGCTGGTAGAATTGCTCCATCTGCTGCATAAAAACGTCTATTTCTCGCTCGACCTGGGGTGAGAAGGGTCCATAGTTGTGACTGGCTGTATCGATGCGATCAAAGTAGAGAAAATAGTAAGTTGGCGCGGTAGGTGGCTGAACGAGCAAGTCTGCCAGTCCCCCTAAGGCTTCCTGGATGGTTGTATAAGGATGAACTTGTGCGCCACGAAAGACGATATCGGAGTAGGTCGATGGCGTATAGGCTTGATATTGAAAGATATGCGAGTTAACGCCCTCGTCCTGTAACGACTGGTAGAATGTCTGACGCGGGAAGAAGGCCGTTGCCGGTACCGAGGCGCGTTTGAGCGTATCGCGCACAACCTTGTCATCGGCATAGGAGAAGAGCAGGGGCGAGATGATGTTATCGACCAGCGGCTCATAGTAGTGCCACTCATAGACACCGCTCTGTCCAACCTCCAGGCCGGTATGAATACAGGTCACATGCGCGGCGGTCGTTGAGGGGAACTGTGAGGTAAGCTTGGAGACGACGCCAGAGGCCTGAGCCGTTTTGAGAAAGGCATAGCGCTCCGCGTGGCGTTTAAAGAGATGCCAGCCAAAGCCATCGACAAAGAGGAATACGACCTGCTCATAGCGTGTGGGCAGGTTATGGAGGATATCCGCTGGCAGAGCCATGGGCGTTGTCCCGGTTAGCAGCGCGCGAATGGTCGCGGGCAGATAAGCGAAGCAATAGGAGCCATAGCACGGTTTGACGAAGCGCTGAGAGAACTTCGACTGACTGACCGCTTTAATTGAGGCTGTGTTGAGCATGGCTGAACCTGTACTTCCTCTACTAGCTCTAGGCTCTTATTCCGAAACCCAACGTCACTCTCGTGACTAGCGCTTCGCGCTCAGGATTTCGGATAAGCAGTAGACAGAGATTCCTGCAAACTCGATGCAGGTTGGCAAATGTGGTCTGCTGTCTGCTTAACAGTATATCATGAAAAACTCTTCTATCAACTCCACAATTGGAAAAAGGTGTGCTCTAGATATCATATTATTTAATAGGGAGTTAAATAATTATTGATGCAATAGCAGGTACCATGCCAGGTTTAAGGATGTGCTGACTTGAGGCCAAAGCCTCAAGTCAGCACATCCTTAAACCTGCGAGCACCGCAGGCGCGAGAAATAGACGCCAGATGATGGAGCAAGAGGTATATGTGTATTTTGCACATATACCTCTCTCGTTTTTGCACTGAAGTAGAGATTTATCTAGAGGCACATGAGAAAGGGTGTGCGAGACGTTGCTGGCGCGCTTGCTTGTTCGTCGGGAGAAGTGTCCAGCCTATTGGACGCTCTATCTAGCTTATACTATCTGTCTCATGCGCGGGAAAAATAGAAAATAAAAAATGTCGGAGTCTCGCGCCGTCTCAAAGAAAGTCTTATTGCGGTGAAACTACAACGTGCTGATCTCGCTATTCTTCTGGCCAGTGTCCTCTGGGGACTAAATTTCTGTACTGTAAAAATTCTTGTGATGTATTTACCTCCTCTTCTAGTGGGTTTTCTGCGCTTTTTCCTCTCTACGCTTGTCATGATGGCGATGTTGAAATGGATGGAAGGGAATGTCAAGGTTGCCTGGAGAGATTTTGGCGCGCTGGTGGTCGCGGGTGTGCTGGGCTTTGGGGCGCAGCAGATTTGTTTTCTCTATGGATCGTACTTCGCTGAGGCCTCGATGGGGGCGCTACTGAGTGCCTTTACCAGCGCGATTATGACGCTTGTAGCCTCGCTGGTTGCGCGTGAGCGTATGACAGGCCTGATGATTGGGGGCCTGCTCGCGGCCTGCGGCGGAATGGTGCTGGTTGTATTAGGGAAGGGAAGTCTGGGCGCGATTACTCCTGCGAGCTGGATTGGCCTGGGTCTGTACTTTGTGGCGGGTCTCTTGAGTGGATTGATGCCCCTGCTGACGCGGCGCTCGCTGACGCGTTATTCATCCTTGCGGGTCACGACCTGGACGCTCTTCGTGGGTGGTGTGTTCTTCATTATTCCAGGAGGGGCTAACGTACAAAATGCACATATAAGCGTGTTGCCCCCGGTGGTTATTCCCGCGCTGCTCTTCACGGCGATTGGGGCGACGGCGGTGACCAATATGTGCTGGAACTATGGTCTTGCGCGCGTGGGCGTGGTACGCCTCTCTATCTATGGCTATCTCCCTTCAATTCTGGGTGTGCTTATGGCGGCTGCACTCCTCGGCGAGATGCTTACACCAGCCCAGTGGTTGGGCACAGCCTTAACAATGGGTGGCGTCCTGGTTTCACAGATCAAGGGCCTGGATATACGCAAGTTTGGCAAGTCTCTCTTTTCCAGGAAGGAAGAACTTGCCCTCCTGGTGGATGAGTATGCAGGGGGCGATTAAGCTGCTTAAAGCAGTAATGAGAAGGAGGGGTGCAGTCTGCGCCCCTCCTTCTCATTACTGCCCCTTCTTGTGATGAGACTCCTTGTGGTGTTTCATCACGGTACGAGCGGCTACCTCTTCGGCGCGGTCGCCGTAGCGGCCACTCTTCTCGGCAGATTCTTTAATGTGTTCGTACTGGCGCTGTTCTTTTGCGCCAACACCCTTCAAAGGTCTCTTCTGAGGCATAGAGCTACCTCCTCGTAGCGTAAGGCCCTTGTGTGGGCCAGGCTATTAGACGAGGGCGCTTACCGTTTACTACACCTCGGCGCGGCGATAGCGACGCCGGCGGGTCAGACCATAGGTCAGGAGGTGCCAGAGGGCGACCAGAATGATGGCGCCCAGTAGCGCCCGGAAAAGGGGTACACCAAACAACACGAAATCGCCGATGCCAGAGATGACAATTACTTGTGTCATCAGCCAGATGCCAACAAGAGCGGCGATAATGGCGCCCACAATCCCTAAAGGAAGGCGCCAACCAACAATATATTCAGCAACGAGACCAACAATGGCGGCGATAACCAGGTAGAGAATGATATTCCAGCCAAAGCTCCAGACATTATCCCCAAGACGGATCGTAATGCCATCCGCCAGCACAAACAGGGATGCTAACATAAGTGACCTCCTTGTATGTATAACGACGTGATGTAAATCATTGAAAATGCCTCAATATCAATGCTTAGCTATATTACGGAGTAACGTGCATTCTTGGTTTCAATTGGCTGAGATAGTCCTTCGCACCAGTGGTGCTCAGAGGAAAAGGGGTGTGGATGGAAAACAGCAAAGCCGTTTTTCCATCCACACCCCTTTTATCTCAATGTAGGATCCATACTGGCAAGAATAGGGGACGTGTTGGCGCGATGAGTGTGATTAATGGTATGCTTGAAAACAAGATTTCACTCATCGTCCTCATCATCAGGAAACGAAAGGTATTTATTGCGCATGGCAGACGGTAAACAGGGGTTGTTGCGGAAGCAGGGATTGGGAACAGAGGAGTTACAGGAGATCGAGCAGCTCGCGGCACAGTGTGAGCAGTATGAGCAACTGGAGATGAAGCTAAACTGGAATGTGCTACGCGAGCGCCCCGCGGGTGAGACAAACGACTTTCTCTATTATGAACAGGGCCGGCTCGTGGGCTACCTGGCGCTCTTCTGCTTTAATTCGCAAGAGGCCGAAATAAGTGGGATGGTGCATCCTGCATACCGCCAGAGAGGTATTTTTCGCACATTATTCCAGGCGGCAACCCAGGAGGTGCGTCGTCGCGGCGTTCCACAGATCCTCTGTATTGTTGAGCACAAATCGCAAGCAGGCCAGGCCTATATTCAGACGCTTGACACACGCTTCCATCATGCCGAATACAAAATGGTGCTACAAGAGCCACGCCTGCCGGGCAAGAGTATTGAGGGGCTGACCTTTAGACAGGCCCAGCCGGAGGATGGCATGCTCCTGGCGCATATTACGGCGGTGGCCTTTGATATGCCGCGTAGCGAGGTAACCTGGTATAGCCAGGGGAATGGGAATGTAAATTTAAGGCGCCCATCCTATCTAGCGCAACTGCGCGATGTCTATATTGGGAAACTGGATGTCTCGCTGGGTGAGCAGGAAGCCTATATTATTGGCTTTGGGGTGTTGCCAGAATTCCAGCACCGGGGCTATGGGCGCCAGTTGCTGGCCTACGCTATCCAGGAGACCCTAAAGCGTAATCCTGGGCGTATTGTGCTGGAAGTCATGACGGAGAACCAGGGGGCGCTCTCGCTCTACCAGTCCTGCGGCTTCCAGGTCGTCACCAGTTATGATTACTATAGCTATCCAGTCAGCCGCTAAATTATAAGGTCCAGGCTGGCTTGGACTCCGAGCGAAGCGACAATGTAATGAACACGATGCCAGTTGCTAAAGAAGTGAGATAAACATGGGGCAGCCAATTTGTAAGGCCTGTGGGCAGCCTATTGCAGGTCGCTTTCTGACCGCCCTGGATGCGACCTGGCATCCTGAACACTTCCTCTGTGCCGCTTGTAAGCGCCCGATTACGGATGCACGCTTTACGCCGCACCAGGGGCGGCCATATCACCAGGATTGCTATGCACGCGAGATCGCGCAGCATTGCGTCTATTGCGGAAAGCCGCTCCTGGGCATGTACCGGATGGATTACTGGGGCAATGCGTTTTGCCAGGAACATGAGAACGCATACCCGGCGTGCGACTTTTGTGGCCGCCTTATCCTTCCCCAGGACCAGGAGCGCGGTGCCGAGGTGGTACGCTGTCGCGTCTGCCGGGCCAGCGCCATCGAAACGGTCGAAGAGGCCCGCCCGCTCTTTAAACAACTCATTCAATGGGTGGGCGCACAAGGGTTGCGCTATCATCAGCTCCCGCTCAGCCTGGAACTCTGTACGAAAGCGAAGCTGCGCCACTATTTGCACGAGAATGGGCCGACTCATTCGCTGGGCGCGACCATGAGTGTCTCCTACACCCAGGAGGGGCAGGCCCTGCGCTCTGAGGTGAGCGGGGTCGCGGTCTTGCAGGGCCTGCCCGCGCTTGTATTTGAGAGTGTGGTCGTGCATGAACTGGGCCATGTCTGGCTAGTGGTCCAGGGCGTCCCTCGGGCAGAAGCGTGGCGCGAAGAGGGCTTTTGCGAAGTACTCTCCTACCGCTATTTACGCTCCCGGGATACGGCGGAGAGCCGCTTTCGCGCTGAGAATATGGAGCGCAACCCCGATCCTATCTACGGCGAGGGCTTTCGCCGCATACAGGCGCTAATTGAGCGCAAAGGCTTTGCGCGCTTCATCGAAGAACTGGAGCACAGCAAACGCTGGCAGTAATAATATAGTATACAGAAGGCGCCTTGCATGTGTCATGACACATGCAAGGCGCCTTCTGTATACTATATATTGTTTTACATGTTTTCGATCCATTCGACCTGCTGAGCTTCTGTCAGGTCGGGGACCTCTAGTTTGTTTAGCAGGCGCTGCAAGACGGCCTCTGGCACATAGGTGCGGCGAGCGCGATTGCGTTCCAGGAGTTGTGGGAGAGATGCATCAAGGTAGACCAGCCGCACGCGCGCGCCATAGGAGACGAAGAGGTCAATAAGTTGCTGCCGCAACTGGTGTGTAATATTGGTCGCGTTCCAGGCGAAGGCCATTTTTTGACGAAGCATGACCCGGGCCCGCTCACGCGCAGCCTGGATAACGCGGCCCTGATCATCGGTCGGGGCGATATGTAGCTCCCTGCGTAGCTCATCAAGCGAGACGACTGGCAGTTCCGGCACATTGGTTTTGAGCCAGGTATCCTTCCCGCTGCCAGGCAGGCCCGACATCAGCACCACCTCAAATTGCGTCTCGTCATAGGCGACATAGGACGGATCACTCTGCTCCTTTTGAAAGTAGGTGAAGCGGCTATGCGAGGTTGCGAACTGGCGCGGCGCGTCATAGCACTCCTGCTCCTGGCAGAAGGCATTGAAGAGCTCAATGCGCGTGAGTAGCTCGTCTTGATCGGCACAGATGCGACCCCGCACATCCGCCTCAGCCAGCAGGGTGAGATGAGAGAGCCGCACGCTCTGGCTGGCCTCAATCACGCTCCGCTGGGGGTTAGGGCTATCCAGAAAGCGCAAGGGAAGTCCATGGAAGCGCACAAGGCGCGCGATATATTCCCTAGCCTGGAGCGCGACGGGCGGGAGTTCCTGCCCATCGCAGAGTATCCGACGCGTAAGCAGCTCGCCCTTCCGGGCGTGCCCACGCGAGGAGATGCGCCCATCGGCTGCCAGGTGTGTCATCGCGGGCTTTCCCACATCGTGGAGTAGAGCCGAGGCAAAGAGTAGCGAGCGCTCAGAGGCGGGAAGGCTGCGCCAGGATGGGAGCGCGATCATAGCCTCCGCGACCATGCGCGTATGGATAAAGACATCGCCTTCGCCGTGATATTCTGGCTCCTGGGGCGTACCCGCAAGGTCGCGGACCCAGGAGAAGCTCTCTGCCAGGCCTTTCCAGTCTAGCTTCCAGTCTGGTGGCTGAGGCGTGAAAGGAAAGGTCCAGGTATCTGCTGGTTGGGTGTTTGCTAACATGCTATGATCCTCGTGTTGACTCTTGCTGACGGTTTATAGATCTTCTTCCGAAACCCAACGTCACTGGCGTGCCTAGCGCTTCCCCCATTCGGGGGCAAGCGGTGGCACAGCAAGTGCGCTCAGGGGTTTCGGATCAGAAGATACTAGAAAAGCTCGACGCCCGGGCGGAGGCGATTGGGAAGGATGGGGCGATCCAGCCAGTGGCTCTCCGAGTCAGAGATGGTCTGGAGAAAGCTAGAGCGCACATATTTGTAGCGCTCTTTGACCTCGCCTTGTTCCTCCACTTTGATATACAGCCCCTCCATCAGGGGCGAGGTGTCCGTCTCCTTCAGGACGCGCTGAACGTCCAGCCCCCGACTACGACAGTTTGCCTGCAAGATATCCAGGTGCTCCTCGTTGATAAAGTGAGAGTGCCCAATCAGGGCCGTTAAGTCCTGGAGCGTCTGAATGGTTCCAGTGTAGAGCACCTTCACCGAGACGACGAACGGGAGCGGGCGTAGCAGTTCCTGTCTGCGTTGTGTGCTCAGAAACCGTCCGGTAGGCTTGTCGAGGACATCGAACTCCATAAAGTAGTGGGGCAAATCGGTATAAAAGACGGTGTGCTTGGCATAGAGCCACTCGCCATAGAGCACATAGCGTTCGCCCAGGACATCCCATAGTTCAAAGGTATAGCGACTGGCCCAGGTCTTGAAGAGATGGAACTGCTTCTCACGCGGACCCCCGTTCAGGAAGTGTCCCCGGCTCTGGAGGAGAAGCCGTCCCTGGCTATCAAAGCTAATCGCGGCATTGGCCCCATCCATCTTTTCTTCAACGACGAGATAGTGACCGGCGAACTCCTGGAGGGGGATAAGCGCGAGATCTTCGTCTCCGCGTTGTATACCTGAACCCTCGATATGCTGTGTGCGTGGATATTTGTAGATATTAATATTGGTACTCATGACGGCATAGCATCCTTGTCTGAAAAACCTGGAGGGAATAGTATAGAGAGCCGGCAGAGACACGCCAGGCGCTCTGCTGGTAGCACTGCCTGCTTAATTGCTCAGGCAGAAGGGTTGAGGGTGGTCAGGGCAAAGGGATTATGGCACCGGAGCCGGAGCCGGAGCCGGAGTCGTCTGCTGCCGGGTGAGAAGCAGGTGGGTGCATATGAGGGCGCGCTGAGACAGATCTCCCCTGGCTGTTTGATGTATCTGATGCATATGTCTCTCTTCCCGGCACTAAAAATATATCTCTGCTAAAAAGAATAGTACCATATACATGAGCCTTATGTACAGGGGAATTCCTGGTATGTTGAAGATGAGATGGTTGGTGAGCAATTGCCCATCAATCATCTCATCCCCAACACAATCTAATCCTCGCGGCGAGGGAAAAGGGCCTCGGGGGCCTGGGACATGGCCAGTTGGTCACTGCCCTGGGCCTCGGGCAGAGCCTGTTGGAGCGCGGGAATGGGATCTGCCTTACAGACTGAGGCGGGCTGGTTATTGGTGGCCTTGCAGATGGCTGCTGTAAAGGTATTAGCCACGCCCAAAATGCTTTTGGAAACGTCGGAGCTTGAGTCTGAAAGCTTCTCCGCAATCTGCTTCTGTGAGAGGTTGGAGATGACCTCAACATTAAAGCTAGGGCCAATCGCGAGATACTGGTTAGCGATATCCACGAAAGGGAAGCCGCCAGCGTATTGCTTGTCAATGTAGGGTGGTCCGTTATAGGTGTTAATCAGCTGTTGTTGCTCGCTAGTGGGCGTCTGGAGTGGCTCATAAAAGTTGCCAGAGCGCTTGTTGGTAAACTGCTCGACTGTGTCCAGGTCGATATAGTTGCTTTGATATTTGCTGCCATAGAAGCTGACAGTTGAGAGACTGGGTGGGCTATCCTCAGCGGCCGAGGTGGTTTGTGGCAGAGCGCTAAAGGTTCCAAAGCGGCTCAGGGCCACGACCAGCGCCCAGCGCTCCCCTGCGCAGTAGGGGCAGAACTCGGCGCCAGAGTAGAAGATCTTGGGCTTGCCATTGGCGCCTGTCAGAATGGGTGGCTTATTCTGTGTGGCCTTGAGGAAGGGCTGCACTCCGCCATCGCCCACCGTGCTCAGCGTTGCGGGATCAATGCTGGTCACCGCTTTGAGAACCTCGGGATCGGTCGGGCCGGAGGCACCCGGGGCTTGATTTTGCTGGCCTACATAAATAAAGATGCCAATAACGGCGAGAAGGGCGAGGAGAATGCCACCAATCAGAAGCCAGAGCGATCTGCGCTGGCGGGTCGCGCGACGCCGAACATTTCGACCTGTATTTCTATTTGGACCGCGATTGGAGCCGGGCGAGGTGGGATGAGGGCGTGCCTGTGTCTCTCCTCGCACAGGACCAGAGGTGGGCGGCTGTGCATTTTTCTTCCGGGTTTTTGCCATAGTGCATGCCTTTCAATGAGTGTGAGTGTGTCAGGGTGATTATAGCATTATCTTTCTGCCTGGCCCATTCTGGTACCTGCTTCCTATGTGTGGGAGGTCTGATAGCTAACGATGAGAAGAAAGGATTGCATAATATGCCAAAGAAATTGTTGGATCAGCTTCTGGTAATTGATATTGAGGCGACCTGCTGGCAGGGAGTTCCTCCAAATGGTCAGGAGAATGAGATTATCGAAATTGGGCTTGTGCCGCTAGACCTCGTGACGGGGCAGCGCCTGGAGAAGCGCAGTATCCTGGTACGTCCTGAGCGCTCGCGTGTGAGCGAGTTTTGTACTGAATTGACTACTCTGACGCAAGAGCAGGTCGATGGAGGCATCACCTTTGCCGAGGCTTGTGGGCTTCTGCGTGAGGAGTATCGCTCCCGGGAGAGGGTCTGGGCTAGCTATGGCGATTATGACCGGAGCATTTTTGAGCGCCAGTGCCGTGAGCGCAAGGTTGCCTACCCCTTTGGCACGCGGCACCTCAATATTAAGACACTCTTCGCTCTCAGTTATGCCCTGCCCAGCGAAATTGGCCTGGAGGCTGCCTTGCATACCATGCGCCTGCCACTGGAGGGGACGCACCACCGGGGCGATGATGATGCCTGGAACAGTGCCGCTATTCTGGCCGAACTGCTCCGCCGCAGCCGAGAGGGACGAGGCGAGCCTCTCGACTGAGGCGAAAAAAAAGGTGCTCCAAAGCGTGTTATGAAATGGTGAATGATATGGAGTTCACTCGCCCTTGTTCTGGTTGTTGAGTGCAGGCCCCCAGGCTGAAATATGTGTGGGCGTGAGCATGATCACAGGTTGCTGTTCCAGGAGCATAGCACGGTACTGGATATAGCGTACCCGCAGGAGCTTGAGCGCGTGGGCGTGCGCCTCGTGTCCGGGATCAATCAATTCGGCGTGACAGTGAACCTGGACATAGCCCAGGTGGCTCCAATCATCTTCGTACTGGTCAATAAGCAGGGCTACCTCAGGGCGGGCTTGAATATTGCGCACGCGCTGGAGCCGTGTTGGCGAGACGCTCTTCGGCTTTTCGTCGAGCGGTGTGTAGAAGCGTTGTCCGTCAAAGGCATAGCAGACGGGTATAGCGTGTGGCGTCCCCTGGGCATCTGAGGTGGCCAGACGAGCGACACGCTGGTGACGGACAAACGTCATCTCTGTTTCAGTGAGTGGTGCTTGATGATGCATGTTTCTTATACTTTGTTTGTAAAGGAATTTTATTGTGTAGTTCTAGATACTCTAGGCACTCTAGATATTATAGTTTCAGCACCTACCCATGTGGCAAGGGGAAAAGAAAATTTCTTTGCTGGTTTGCATGACCTTTCCCACCCACATCCCCTTACCAGAAGGCTCGCGTAGAGAGTCGAGGCAGAGACCAGCGAAGAATGGAAAAGCAATGGATGGGTAGATGTTGAGGTTGTTTCTGGTAGAAAGGCTTTCGTAGATATGTCCTTAGCGCAGATTACAGAATCCTCACGGATGCAGGCGAGTGAGGAGATCCGGCGTTTTAGCTGGCGCTTCCCTTTATTGCTTGTGTGCTTGCTTGCGACCCTGACCTGGCAAGTGGTGATGCGTGTAAACGCGCCCGCGGCCGATACTCCGCTCAGTCTCTTTCTGGCCTTGTATGTGGGAAGCTTCCTACCTTATGGCCTGGCCTGTGCGTTGATCTTCTGCACGCCAGCGCCGCGAGGTCGCCAGCGTTGGCTGGAGTTGTGTGCCATCCTGCTGAGTGGACTGCTGATGCGTGCGCTTTTTCTGCCGCTGGAACCCAACCTTTCGCGTGATTCCTGGCGCTACCTCTGGGATGCCAGGGTCACATTACTGGGCTATAGTCCCTACGTCTATGCTCCTTTTGATCCCCACTTTGCGCACATACGCGACTTTATCTTTGCGAACAGCCGCTTTCGTACGGCCCCCTCTATCTACCCCCCCGTGGCGCAGGGTATCTACCTTCTGAGCTATCTCCTGGCGCCGAGCAATCTGCCTTTCCTCAAAGGCATCTTTGTGCTCATGGATCTGGTAAGCTGTGGTGGAATCGCCTACTTGCTTGCGCGACGCGGTGGCGATTGGAGCCGCTGCATCCTGTATGCCTGGTGTCCGTTGCCGATCATCGAGTTTGCGCTCCAGGGTCATGTTGATGCCAGCACCGTCATGTTCTGTGTCCTGGCGGTGGTCTGTGCCCAGGGAAACTGGCGTGGGAGTCGCGTGGCGACTGGTCTCTTTATCGCCCTGGCCACGCTCACCAAGATCTACCCCATCCTCCTGTTGCTGGTGTTAATGCGGCGTCGTGATTGGGCTATGCTCCTGACCTGCGTGTTAACGATCTTTCTGGCATATGTGCCATATCTTATCCTGGGGCATGGCCAGGTGCTGGGCTTCTTCTCCACCTATGCGAGCGAGCAGCAGCCAAACGCTGGCCCGGTCTACCTCATCCTGGCGAAGTTGCAGACCCTCATTCCCAATCTCCTCGCGGCTAAATTGCTCTTCTACGCCAGTGAACTTGTAGTCATGGGAGGAGTGGCGCTAGGTGTCCTATGGATGCGCTGGCGTAAACGCATCAGCGTTGAAGCAAGCGTACTTGTGCTCTATGGCGCGGTCTTCGCGGCCTCCTCGCATATCTTTCCCTGGTATGTGCCGACGCTCCTGCCCTGGATCACCCTGCTCTTTCCTATAGCGTGGCGCCCTGAGCGGCGGACTCTTAGCATCGGACTGGCAGCGCTGGCCGCTTGCTACTTTACCTGTGCCACACTAGGCAGCTACTTCGCGCACACCACACCCGACTGGAATCTCTACTACCTCCTTGCCTATCTGCTACCCTTGTTCCTCCTGGCCTGTGCCGTAGTCCTGGCACGTTGGCGTCATAGACGCATCAGTGGGAAGGGAATACTAGCAGCAACGCCCCTCCACAAGTAAACATACCAGTTAAACGTAAGTCATCCCAGACTTTTGTCATCCCAAACTTTTGTTATCCCAGACTTTTCACAGTACGTGGTGTAAAAATGCCGCAGGCATTTTTACACCACGTACTTGAACTCTCTGCGAGCCACGTAGTGGCGAGAAGTCTTAAGTACACAAAACGAACTTTTTTTAGGTTGCAAAAGGAGGTATCATTAAGCGTGTCAGCGAAGAGAGATGTGTGTCTTTTCCTTATGCTCAAACAGAAGTCAGGGAACCTATATGCAAAACAAACAAACGCAGGAGCGCCCACGTTCCGCGTCTCCTAAATCTCTATCGAGGGCGGGAGCCATCCTCTTCTCTTCGCTATGGGGACTATGTGCAGGTCTGATAGCAAGCCTTCTGGCCGTGGTTACCATGGGCGTGCTGTTCTTCGTTGCTGGCACGCCAACGCCCCCGGAGCTATTCGGGGATTATGTCCTCAAACATATTGATGTTGGCACCTTTATCCGGCTCTTAATCATGTTCTCTCCCAACTCGAAGACGACGCCGCTTGGACTGGCCCTGCTGGCCATGATCGCCATTGGCACTGTGTTAGGCCTGGTATATGCCTTCCTGGTCCGGGTGCGGCTCCCCGCGCAAGGTGCGCGACCAGGGCGTAGAGAGTGGGTCGTCGCGCTGCTGCTGACCCTGCTTATGACCCTCACCGGTGTATTGCTCTTCAATGAAGAGGTGCGGCAGAACCATTACGGTCTACCTGTCCTATGGGCAACCATCGCGACTGACCTGGCATTCCTACTCGATTTCGCTGTGTACGGTATCGCGCTCTGTCTCCTCTACCGCCTGCTCCTGCCAAAGCAAGCGGCTGAGAACGAGGAAGAGGGTGTACGCAGGCGCAGGCAGGCGCTCTCGCGTGTGGGCGTGGCCGCGCTGGGCCTGGTGAGCGCGGGCGGTGCGGCGGGCCTGCTGCGAGGCTACCTCAACGAATACGCGGCCTATGATGGCGTCAAGACGGTCTCCAATGGCGAGAAGACCGTTCCCATTACGCCTAATGACGGACACTATATCGTCACGCAGAACACTGTTGACCCCAATCCCAATATTAACCTGTGGCGCCTGGAGGTGAATGGGCTGGTCAAGCGCGGAGGCACCTATACCTATGACGAGGTGCAGCGCTTGCCCTCGACCTCGCGCGCGATCACCCTGGAGTGTATCGCCAATGGTCCAGGCGGGCATTTGATGGGAACCGCCGTCTGGCAGGGAGTCACACTCAAAACCTTGCTTGAGCAGCATGGAGGCGCGCAGCCCGAGGCCACGCATGTCGCCTTCTATAGCGTCGATGGCTATACCGTCAGCCTACCGCTCAAAGAGGTCCTGGAGGCGGATGCCCTGCTCGCCTGGCGTATGAATGGAGCAGAGGTTCCGCAGAAGCATGGCTACCCCATGCGTGTGTTGGTTCCTGGTCGCTATGGTGAGGAGAATCCCAAGTGGCTCACGCGCGTCGAGCTGACCAATCATTTTGTCGGTGGCCTCTATTCAGATCAGGGTTGGTATAATGGTCCGTTGCACATGACCAGCCGCATCGACTATCCACGAGAACGCGTGGCCTTGGGAGCAAGCGTCGAGGTTGGTGGCATCGCCTATGGGGGCGACAAGGACGTCCAGCGTGTCGAGGTTAGCGTCGACGATGGACAGACATGGAATGATGCCACGCTCACCACGCGGCTCTCCAAAGATGCCTGGGTCTTCTGGACCTGGCAGTGGAGGCCGCAGCAGGCTGGCCGCTACACGCTGGCCTGTCGGATGACCAACGGCGTAGGCGAGGTGCAAACGGGGAAGATTCAAGGCACGGTCCCCAAAGGCTCGACCGGCTACCACAAGGTCACTATTGAGGTGAAGTAAAACAAAAAGAGAGAGGGTGTGGAGGCGACGCTGCCTCCACACCCTCTCTCTTTGTAATGTGTTTGCTTAGAGCAGGCCCTGTTGCTTCAGGAAATCGGTGGCGACCAGGGTCACAGCACGTGAGACCGAGGCTCCATCGCTTTTCTTCTGCGCCACCTGGGTCTGCAACTGAATGCTGACATCGGTGGTCAGTTTGGGCGCCAGGGGATTGAGCACCGAGGCGATATCAGGATACTTCTGGGCGATATCGTTGCGCACCACGGGGGCGGGATTGAAGGCCGGGAAGCCGTTCTTATCGTCCTTCAAGAAGACGAAGCCACCCTGGGGCACGGTCGCGTCCGTACCGTAGCAGACGGTGATCTGGGCCTTGTCGCTCTTTACAGCGTCGAAGCCCAGAGCATAGTCGACGGTCTGAGTGCTCTTGAAGCTCTTGGTGGTGAGACCATAGACCTTCTGTAGACCGTCAACGAACGAGACACCATCGCTGGGTGAGGTCAGCGCCAACTGTGAGGCCTTGGCCTTCACATCCGAGATGGAGGTGAGGTTGAGCTTCTGCGCGGTCTCTTTCGAGGTGCAGAGCGCATAGCCATCATTGAGCGGGGCTGCATCCAGCCAGGTCAATTTATAGTTCGTATTGAAGCCATCCTTCACCGCCTGGTAATCCTTCTGGGGATCATAGGTGGTGGGCACCTGCAACTTGTTCAGGCCAGTGGCAGTGAACTCAGGATAGATATCGATTGAGCCACTACTGATGGCCTGAAATACGATATTGCTATTGCCCAGGGCGGGTTTCTCCGTGACCTTGTAGCCAGCTTTTTGCAGCAGGAGCGTATACATCTTGGTGAGCAACTGCGACTCTACGTCCAGTTTGCCGCCGACGACGAGGTTGCCCTTGGGCGTGCTGCCGCTGCCAGTGTTGCTGGAGGATGAATTGCCGCTCGTGCCACAGGCCGAGAGCAGCATCAGCAGGACCAGGATCAAGGCCCCAGCAGATTTGATTTTCAGTGAACGTAAGGACATAAAAAAACTTCTCCTTGTTTGGAAAATCACAAAGAATAGATCGCGTCTCCTCTCCAGGGAAGAAGAGCAAACACGAGGGATCGATCAGGAAACCTGAGACTGTGGCGTGCCGCTTGCCTCGCGCAACCCTGCGGGAGTGAGCACACGTTGCAGAATCTCCATGAAGCCCTCTACAATCAAGGCGATAATCGCGACCGGGATCGCACCAGCGAGAATCTCGGTGTTGTCGAGCTTGTAGAGGCCATCGACAATATAGACGCCATACCCATCGGCACCAATAAAGGCGGCAAGCGTCGCGGTAGCAATAATCTGGATCGCGGACGTGCGAATGCCGGCGGCAATAATGGGCATCACGAGTGGGGCCTGGACGCGGCGAATAATTTGCCAGGTCGTCATGCCCATACCCCTGGCGGCGTCGATCATGGCCGCATCGATGCTACGCAGCCCGGTATAAGTATTGAGCAAAATGGGTGGAATACCTAGAATAATCAGTGCCACTGCCGCAGGTGTAAAGCCCAGGCCTAGATAGGGCAGAACCGCGATTAAGAAGGCGATGATCGGGATGGCGCGCATCAAGCCACTGAGGTTGATGGCGATAAAGCCTAGAATGGCGCTGCGTGAGACCACGACCCCCAGGCCGACACCGATCACAATAGCGATCACAATGGTAAAGGCGCAGATTTGCAGGTAGGTCGTCGTCTCATAGAGAAAG
Organism: Ktedonobacter sp. SOSP1-85; assembly: GCF_016587415.1. GTDB lineage: Bacteria > Chloroflexota > Ktedonobacteria > Ktedonobacterales > Ktedonobacteraceae > Ktedonobacter. The sequence continues at coordinate 4,372,414 of NZ_BNJI01000001.1, forward strand.
TTATGCGACGGATCGGCGATATAATTCCAGATGCTGTTCATACGTAAGACCTCTCTTCCTCTCCCTTATGCCACCGAAAGCGCGCTACGACCACGGTTGAGCAGGGTTTGTACGCCCAGCAGTAGCAGGTCGGTCACAATCGCGAACAGGCTGAGCAGAATGGCTCCCGCCAGGACAGCATCCATATCGCGGCTGGTGATGTTTTTAAAGATCAGGTCGCCCAGGCCGCCCTCACCTACCAGGGATGCCAGGGCCGCGATACCGATAATGGTTACCGTCGCGATGCGTATGCCCGCGATAATTACCGGTAGCGCCAGGGGTAGGGTCACGCGAAAGAGGAGCTGCGTTCCGTTCATACCCATCGCGCGCGCCGTCTCAATTAAGAGCGGATCAATGCCATTGAGCGCGGCGGAGGTGTTGCGGATCAGCACCAGTTGTGTGTAGAGAATGAGCGGAATAATAGCCGTCGTAAAGCTCAGACCCGTAATGGAGATGAGCACCCCTAGCAAGGCCAGGCCGGGAATGGTATACAGCAGGTCCATAAACGTAATCACCGGCAGCGCCAGCTTGCGATAGCGCGATATCAGGATTCCAAGTGGGATCGCGATAACCAGCGAGATCAGCATACTAACTCCCACCAGGAAGGCGTGTTGTGAAAGCAGGTTTGGGATGCTCTCCGGGTCCGTCAAATCATAATTGTAAGCGCTCAGTAAATAATGCATAACACTCCTCGTCCTTCAAAAGCGCAATGGAATACATCATCGCGGCATATATAAGCCTTGCGAGACAGAATCAGGCGCGAGACCCTTCTGGCTGGTTAGGTTGGGACTGCTGGCCGCGATGACGTGAAATCTCGCGGTTAATGCTGGCAAGGGTGATGTTGCCTTGAGGTTGAGTGGAGTCAGAGTTGGTGACGGTGAGTGCGGGAGAGCCGGTGGAGAGGAGTTGAAGCATTGCATCAAGCAGAGTTGCATCTGGTGAGCAGGTAGCCGCATCGCCCCAGTGTGCCGACGAAACCGCCTCAGGCCGGTTATCAAGCGCTGTTGAAACGGGCAGGTATTGTAGCTGGCGTAGAGTATTATCCGCGCCCACGAGCTGGCTGACAAACCCATTAGCAGGACGCGCGAGCAGTTCCACAGGCGAGCCAATCTGTACCAGCTTGCCCTCAGACATGACGGCGATCTGGTCGCCCAGCTTAAATGCCTCATCGATATCATGCGAGACGAAAAGAATGGTCTTATGTACGTCGCGTTGAATGCGCTGAAGTTCGTCCTGCATGCGCGCACGTGTAATTGCGTCCAGGGCGCCAAAGGGCTCGTCCATGAGCAGAATCGCCGGGTCGGTAGCCAGGGCGCGGGCCAGGCCAACACGCTGCTGCTGCCCGCCAGAGAGCTGGCGCGGGAAGCGCTTGCGATAATCCGCTGGTGGCAGTCCCACCAGGTCCAGTAGCTCATCAACGCGCTTGTTGAGGCGCTGTTTCTCCCAGCCTCCCGCGATTTCAGCGGTGACGCGGACATTTTCCCCTACCGTCATATGCGGGAAGAGACCCACCTGCTGAATAACATAGCCAATGCGGCGGCGCAACTGGATCGTGTTCTCCTTGAGCACATCCTTCCCATCAATGATGATCGCACCCGAGGTTGGCTCAATCAAACGATTCACCATACGCAGAAGGGTGGTCTTGCCGGAGCCAGAGGTGCCAACAAGCACGCAGGTGCTTCCTTCAGGTACTTCAAAGCTAACGGCATCGACGGCCGGTTTTTGCGTTTTGGGATAGAGCTTGGTAATTTCTTGAAAGGCAATGGTTGCCATAAATAAAACAACTCCCTCGTCTTAGCTTACTATCTTTAAAATACCGAAAAGACCAATAGCCCCGGGCTAGCTGGCACAGAAAATTGCTCACCAGAGTCTATAACACAATGGATGAGCCATTTTATGCCCAAAAAACCTCTCTATATTATACGAGACGGCTTATAATTTGGTTGAGATATGTCGTTGCCAGGCGGCTAGCAAGCAAAAAGCAGCGGGAGGGCTTGCCCTCCCGCTGCTTTTTGCTTGCTAGCTATTTCACCACGACAGTAAGATTCATTCCTGGATGGACGGTGCAGTAGAAGTGAAAGGTGCCGGCGGTATTAAAGGGGCCAACGGCCTGACTATCGTTCCCATTAAATTGGACATTGACCTGAGGAGCGCCATTTTCGGTAAGGGCCTTGGCCGTGTTATCCTGCCAGGTCCCATTCGCGACAACGTGTACCATGGAGACATCATTGACAATATTGACCTTCTCGCCTTTATGGATGGTGATGGAGGCGGGTTCAAAGGTCAGTTCTTTCATATGGACGCTATTGGGGAGGTTGCTCGTGTTGCCTCCCGTAGCGCAGGCCGCAAAGAGCGTGGCGACTGTGCAGCAAAGGAGGAGTAGCGCGATTAGCTTTTTCACAGTTTGAGAATCTCCTGGAAATTAATAGAATGGCAGGGCCTACCCACAAGGCGGCACCCTGCGCAGATAGCGTGCTTTTATTATTCTGGTCCTATTATAAGTATCGATCAGTATCGGTGTCTACCTGAGAATAGTTCAATTCGCACCTGAAAAACTATCAGGTAAGTACCCGAGATACACGATAGCCAGTAAGTAGCCGCGTACGCCAGGAGCGGGCCTAGTAGAGGGTCCAGCCCACGAGGCGCATATCGGTACCATCGGCGATATCTGCAAAGGGGGTCAGGGTGCCCATATCGAGTGAGCCGTAGTACAGTTTGCGGTCGGCGCTATGGGGATCGGTCTCTTGCAGGGCAAAAAGCTTGCTATCTTGCGTGACATTCGACCAGGCATACTGGGAATATGGACAAAGCGACTGACCGCCTGTTGTGTCATCGGTGAGGCGTGTGAGGCCTGTGCCATCGGTATTCATCCGCCAGAGGCCGTTCTGGCTGGTATCTCCACTGCCATTCTCGACCATGAGTAGCAGCATTGTTGGCGAGACGGCGCGCAGCATCGTGACCGCTTGATTGAGATGCGCGATGGGCTGAGGGGTGCCACCCATTGAAGGCTGGACGCTAATGGTGGTTGGCCCGGTAGCTGAAAGTCCATTGCTGGCATCACAACTGGCAACATAGAGCTTTGTGGTATCGTAGCTCACATCGAAGCTACCACAACTCCAGTTCTGGCTGAAGAGCTTTTGCAGATCAGTATCATGCTGATTAGATCCCTGAATGATATCCAGCGCATATAAATCGTTGCGTGGCGCGCCAGAGTTGGGTATAAAAGAGGTTAAGAGAATGTGTGTATTGTCCAGCCAGGTAGTTGGTGTATAAGCCAGATTATTTTGTGGTTGCAGGAGGAGTTGTAGCGAGCCCGAGGCCAGGCTAAGCAGGTAGAGCGATGGCTTGCCACCATCATTAGGATACTGATTAAAGACTACGTTTTGTCCATTGTACGAGAGTTGCATATTGGCAATATGGGTATTGGCAGGAGCGCAATAGAGCGTCTGTTGCTCCTGTCCATCTATGCGAACCAGGCGTAGTTGACTGATACCATCGCTATGCAGGATATAGGTGATCCATTGACCACCCTGCATGAGTTCGCCCTCGTCAATATGGAGGTTAGGTATGCCTATGATAGGCGTGCCTCTGGTGTTATCATCGATATCACGGCGTTTCAGTGTCCCCCGGGTCGGCGCATTGTCAGGGCCTTCATTGACGATATACACAACCTGGCGATGGTTGCCTGGTGTGATCGATTGAATACTTGCAGTCCGGGCGACATTGCCAGCGGGGCAATCCGTCGTGATGGCTGCTGGCGCAGGTTTTCCCCCTGTCTCGGAAGTGGGGGAGGCTTGTGCTACGATTTGTGGTTGCGGTGTGTTGGATTGGCGATTGCCGATATAGCCTGTGCTGTAAAGGATGGCAAAGATACTTGTAGCAAGTGCAATTCCAATAAAGAGGTAGGTGAAGAGCGGGAGGCGATTGGCTTTCTGCGCAGGCGGAGGTGTCGGCAGAGTGGATGCGGATGCTGACTGCCTGGTTGAGGGTTGCGACTGGGCCTGTATGGCGGTAGCCTGCTCCTGTATCTGGCGTATCTCTGATGATGGAGGACGTGAACTATTCATCGATGCAGCGGGAGCAGGAACATGCTGGAAGGCTGCGCTGCCAGCATTAGGTAGCATGGGGGCTGCCAATTGTGTCTGGAACGGGTTTACTGGAGGGGTCCTCCCATTGCCCAGTGCCGTAGGGGTGTTTGTGTATGTCCTGATAGGCGTCCCAGTGTGGATCGCCTCTTCCAGGGCCTCGCGAAAGGCGGCAACCGATTGGAAGCGCTGTGTAGGATCTTTTTCCAGGGATTTGAGTACTACCGCCTCAAGTTCAGGCGAAATTGCAGAGTTAAGAACATGAAGGGGACGTGGAGGCTCATACAGGTGTTTCACCATGAGGGCGACTGCGTCGTCGGCGTAAAAGGGGCGCTGACCGGTCAATAGCTCATAGAGTACAACACCAAGCGCGTAGATATCGCTCGTCTTATCTGGCTTGCTCTGGATCTGCTCTGGCGCCATATAGTCAGGTGTGCCCTTGATGGTGAAGCTATTGGTGTGCGTGACATCCTGTGCCAGGGGCTTATTCGTCGTGTGCTCTACAATCTTGACGAGGCCGAAATCGGAGAGCATAAGCGTCTTCTCGTTTTTGAAAAGGATATTGCCGGGTTTAATATCGCGATGAATCAGGCCTTGTTGGTGAGCATATTCCAGTGCATTCAGAACTTGATGGATAAAAGCGAGTGTCTGTTCAAGAGGAAGTTGCCCCTGGTGTTTTTGTAGATACTCTTTGAGGGAGCCTCCAGGCATATAGGGCATAACCAGGTAAGCGCAGATATCCTGTTCGCCGTACTCATAGACGGGGAGAATATGTGGATGATCCAGGCGAGCCAGCACGCGTGCCTCACGCGTAAAATGTGCAAGGAATTCCGCCCGATTGGCCGCCTGGAGTTCGGGCTGAAAGACTTTTACCGCAACCTGGCGCTGTAGATGTATGTCTTCTGCCAGATAGACGGTCGCCGTGCCACCCCGACCCAATTCGCTCAACAGGCGATAGTGACCTAATATTGTTCCTAGCATGCTGTTATTTCCAGTAATATAGAGAAAATTTAACTATGTTAATTCGCGCCTATTATAGCAGATACGTACTTAGTATAAAAGAAAGGGATGCAGTTGTGTGTCTTGCTATAGCTATTTATTATGCGAAGTTAGCAGACAAAAACTCACACTAATATGAGTGGTGTAGTATGGATTGGCGTCAATCCATACTACACCACTCATATTTTATTTACACTATTGCGCTTGACAGGGGAGAATGAATTGTGTATGCTTGACCCTATACAAAACTAAAGAGCACAAAATCAAAGAGCGAACGCGCTGATCAGGATCAGTAGGCGTGCTGGTGTACTCTAGCAGCGAGCCGAGAGAGTGAAAGTCGGTAGAGTGGCCTCGTCGAACCCACCTGGGAGCGTCAGTGATAAACTGACCGGAGTCCTTCACCGTTATGCAGGAAGGGGCGGTTCAACAGCGACCGTCAGAGTGGAAACGTGTCGTGAGACATATTTCAAATAAGGTGGTACCACGGGCCAATAACCTCGTCCTTATCTAGGGCGAGTTTTTTTATTGTCTTTATTCATGGGTATGATCTTATTCCGAAACCCAACGCCACTTCGTGTCTAGCGCTTCGCGCTCAGGGTTTTCGGATAGGAAGATTTGGACGCCGAGAGGGGATGCTATGAGCCAGAAGGAAAAGTTTGTCGAAGAACTTGTCGATCAAGAGGATGATTTCTCTGCCTGGTATAACCAGATTGTACGCAAGGCGGAGCTAGCGGACTACGCGCCTGTGCGCGGTTGTATGATTATTCGCCCCTATGGGTATGCGCTCTGGGAGCATATTCAGTCGCTGCTGGACCAGCGTTTTAAAGATACCGGCGTCATGAACGCCTACTTCCCCCTGCTCATTCCACGCAGCTTCCTGGAGAAAGAGGCTGAGCATGTCGAGGGCTTCGCCCCTGAGCTGGCCTGGGTGACGCGCGGTGGCGGCGAAGAACTGGAGGAACCCCTGGCGATTCGCCCGACCAGCGAGACGATCATCGGACATAGCTACTCCCGCTGGGTGCAGAGCTATCGCGACCTGCCGCTGCTCATCAACCAGTGGAACAATGTGATGCGCTGGGAGAAACGCACGACCCTCTTCCTACGCACCTCTGAGTTCCTCTGGCAGGAGGGCCATACCGCGCATCGTACGCTGGAAGAGGCCGAGGAGCGCACGCGCATGATGCTGGAGGTTTACCGCGACTTCGCCGAGAATGACGCGGCTATCCCCGTGATTCCGGGCCGTAAGACCGAGAATGAGAAGTTTGCCGGTGCCCTGCGCACGTACTCCATTGAGGCCCTGATGGGCGATGGCAAGGCCTTGCAGTCCGCGACTAGCCACAACCTGGGGCAGAATTTCGCCAAAGGCTTCGACATTCAGTTTCTGGACGCCGACGGCGAGCGCAAATACTGCGCCACCACAAGCTGGGGCCTGAGCACACGTATGATTGGTGGCATCATCATGGTGCATGGCGATCCGTCTGGCTTGATCCTGCCGCCGCGCCTGGCACCGTTCCAGGTCGTTATTGTTCCTATCTGGCGTAAGGACCAGGACCGCGCCGTTGTCTTTGAGGCCGTTGAGCGTTTGCAGAAGATGCTCAAGGGCAAGGTGCGTGTCAAGGTTGATGATAGCGATAACACCCCAGGCTGGAAGTACAACGAGTGGGAGATGCGTGGCGTTCCTGTGCGCCTGGAGATTGGCCCCCGCGACGTGCAGAACAACAACGTCGTACTGGTCAGCCGCCTCGACCGCTCCAAGGAGTTCGTCTCCATCGATACCCTGGAGACCCGCCTGCCCGAGAAACTGGATGAGATCCAGAAGGCGCTCTATCAGCGTGCCCTGGAGCATCGCGAGAAGAATACGCACTATACCGAGGACTACGAGGAGTTTAAACGTATCATCGCCGAGAAGCGCGGCTTTGTGCGCGTCAAGTGGGCCGAGGATAGCGCCGCTGAGCAGGCCATCAAGGACGAGACCAAGGCCACCATTCGTGTCATCCCCTTTGACCAGCCCGAGGGCGGCGTCAAGGGCAAGTGCATCTATACCGGCAAGCCTGCCACCTGCGAAGCCATCTTCGCCCGCGCGTATTAATATGTTCTGAAGATTGAAGGCCCTGGTTGCCCTAGGGCAACCAGGGCCTTCAATCTTCAGAACGAAGTTGGACTAGGAGAGAGATCATGCGTTATTCACAGCTTTTGGGGGGAACGCTGCGCGAGCGCGCACATGATGTTGAGAGTACGAACCTGGACCTGTTAACCCGGGGTGGCTTTGTACGCCAGCTTACCTCTGGTGTGTATAGCATGCTGCCGCTGGGTGAGCGTGTTATGCGCAAGCTCACAGAGATAATACGTACTGAGATGGAGATGATAGGAGGTCAGGAGGTCTCGATGCCTGTGCTACAACCGCGCGAGATCTGGGAGGTCAGGCCGCAGTCGGGGAAGGCCAGTCGAGCGGAGGGGTATGGCCCGGTCCTCTTTAGCCTGCATGATCGCCGTGAGCGCGAGCTTGTCTTGGGGCCGACGCACGAAGAGATTTGCACCCTCCTGGCACAAGAGTTTATCCGCAGCTATCGAGATCTGCCGCGCCTGGTCTTCCAGGTTCAGCGCAAGTTTCGCGATGAGCCGCGAGCGCGTGGTGGACTCCTGCGCCTGCGCGAATTCCTCATGAAAGACCTCTATAGCTTTGATGCCGACGAAGAGGGCTTGAACGCCAATTTCGAACTCATGCGCGAGGCCTATTGCCGTATATTTGCACGCTGTGGCCTGGATTTTATCGTCGTCGAGGCCGATAGCGGCGCCATTGGAGGCAAGGAATCGCTGGAGTTTATCGCCCTGACCGAGGCGGGAGAAGACACCATTCTGCGTTGCACTGGCTGTGGCTACGCCGCCAACGTCGAAAAGGCCGAGTTCGTGCGCCCGGAGCGCGTCTCCGCAGAGGAGCGGGCGCTGGAGGAGGTCTACACACCGGATTGCAAGTCTATCAGCGACCTGGCGGCTTTCCTGAGCATATCCGAGGGCGAGACCATGAAGGTGGTCTGCTATAGTGCAGGTGGGCAGTTGGTAATGGCCGTGGTACGCGGTGACCTGGATATCAATGAGATCAAGCTGACTAATGTCATCACAAAGCGGGGTCTCAACGCCACCGATTTGCGCCTGGCAACGGCGGAAGAACTGGAACGTGCGGGCATCGTCGCGGGCTATGCCTCACCCTTGGGAGAGAACAAGGCCCTGCTGATCGTCGCCGATCACTCCCTTCGTTCAGGCAACAATTTTGTCGCCGGAGCTAATCATGCTGAGCACCATCTCAAGAACGTCAACTATCCGCGTGATTTCCGTGTTGATACCTGGGCGGATATCGCTTCGGCTTATGAGGGCGCCGCCTGTGTACGCTGTGGTGGAAGCTTACACGCCCTGCGTGGCTGCGAGCTGGGGCATATCTTCAAGCTTGGCACCATCTATTCCGACCTCTTTAATGCCACCTTCCTCGATGCCGAGGGACGCATGCAACCGCTGATCATGGCTTCATATGGCATTGGTATCTCGCGCCTGCTGGCCTGCATTGTCGAGCAGCAGCATGATGCGCGAGGCCTGACCTGGCCGCTGGCGGTCGCGCCATATGCTGTCTCGCTGGTGGGAATCGATCTGGAGAAAGAGGAGATCGGTCGCGCGGCCGAACAGCTCTATGCCGATCTCTGTGCGGCAGGCGTCGAGGTGCTTTTCGATGACAGGCGCGAATCGGCGGGTATCAAGTTCAACGACGCCGACCTGCTTGGTCTACCGTTGCGTGCTGTTGTCAGCAAGCGTTCCCTCAAACAGGGAGGCGTAGAACTGAAGGCCCGCACAAGCCAGGCGAGCCAAATTGTTTCATTAAGTGAAGCATTGAACGAGATTCAACAAGTTCTGATGCAACTTTTATAATTAACCTGGTATGCAAGATGTCGCAAAACAGGGTCCAGGGGCAGCGCCCCTGGCGGGGTTTGGGGTGTCCCCACATTCCTTCTCCCTATAAAAAGACACAGGAGCTTGTCGCAAGACAAGCTCCTGTGTCTTTTTATCGAACCGGCCCGTAAAACCCCTGGCTTGAGCCCTGACACGTATACACAAATATGAACGTTTGCAGAAGATCCTCAGCATGGTGCGAGGGAAAGGTGTTGAAAAAAACGCCCCTTGATGCACAATGATGTGCTTTCAGCTTGACGAGACAAGCGACTTTTTCACCAAAAGTGTGTCACCTCTCGTATGGGGGAAAACGAGGCACCTGCAGCGCATCGCTTCCGTGTTCTTTCTCAAGATCACATATTTGTGTATACGTGCCAGGCTTGAGCCATGGGGATACAAGGGCCGTTCCTTTTGGGAGTAGCCTGGGTGGAGGAGAAGCAGAGGGAAATGAAGGCTTGACAACAAAGCGAGGCTTCTGTATACTGCTTCTTGAAATCTTGTTCTATGTCTGTAAACATGTCTCAGCACTGAAATGAGCAGGAATGCCGTAAGAGGAGGGGACACATGGAAGGCGTGAATGACCCACCAAGACCGCACACCGACGAGGCGCCAGTGCGGATCAAAGCCTTTGTCTATCGCTTGTATCCCACTCGCAAACAAGAAAGCACTCTCCTGTGGACGCTTCGTCGCTGCAAAGAACTCTACAACGCCAGCCTCGAAGAACGCACTGCTGCCTACAGAATGGCTGGCGTCTCGGTCTCCTATGGCATGCAGGCCGACCAATTGCCTCAGGTCAAGCAAGAACGCCCCGAATACCAGGAGATTCATTCCCAGGTGCAGCAGGATGTGCTCCGACGCCTCGACAAAGCCATGAAGGCTTTCTTTCGTCGTGTCGCTGAGGATCAGACCCCAGGCTATCCTCGGTACAAATCCAATGCCCGCTATCGTTCCTTCACCTATCCGCAGAGTGGCTATACACTCATTGGTGCCCTCACCCCTCATGACAAAAAGGGCAAGAAAACCTCTCGATTGAAGCTTTCGAAGATTGGGTCTCTCAAGATGCTGATGCATCGATCCATCAAAGGGAGCATCAAAGTCTGCACGATCAAACGCGATGGAGATCGCTGGTATGCCGTCTTCAGCGTGGAGCAGGTCATCAGCAGCGCAACGCTGATGCATCCCTCCAACAAGGCGGTGGGGGTTGATGTGGGCATCACCTCCTATGCCACGCTCTCCACGGGGGAGCAGATCGCCAACCCTCGCATCTACCGTTGCACCGAGCAGCAGATCAAAGAGGCCCATCGTAGGCTCTCTCGGCGCAAGCGAGGCAGTCATCGACGCAGCCGGGCCAAGCGGGAATTGACACGACTCTATCGCAAGGTGCGCCACCGTCGGCAGGACTTCCTGCACCAAGCGTCTCGCCGCCTGGTCAATCAGTATGGGACCCTGGTGTTTGAGGCATTGCAGATCCCCAATATGACGGCAAGACCCAAGCCCAAGAAGGAGGAGGCCCCTGCAACGACAGAGGAAAGCGAAGGTGGCGCGACAGCAGCGACGGTGACGCACTATCTACCTAATGGAGCGGCTGCCAAGAGCGGCCTGAACAAAAGTATCCTTGACGCGGCCTGGGGCCGTTTCATCACGCTGTGTGCCTGCAAAGCGGAAGAGGCTGGCGGCATGGTAGTGAAGGTGGCGCCCCAACAGACGAGCCAGAAATGTAGTGGCTGCGGAGTTCTGGTCCCCAAAGATCTCTCGGTGCGATGGCATTCCTGCCCCACGTGTGGGACCGAGCTGGATCGCGATGAAAATGCCGCACGAAACATTCTGCGCCGCTATGAGACGCAAGGAGCCATTCCTGATCGCAAGAAAGGCAAACCCAGCAGGAAGGTGGGTCGGGGCGGGAAGCGTCCCACAGCGACTGGTATCCTCTGAGGAGGACGCTGGCCACTGTCGAAGCCCCCGCGTGGGGTACTTCACATCTATTTAACTGCGATGACGATGGGAAGGGCGGTTATTGCATCGATGGTGACCTTCTCATTATTTGCGCTATCCTTGACATAGATGCCGGTGGAGGCCCCCCCATCCAGGTTGAGCGCTGTCTGGAGCGAGAGGTCCGACGAGGCCAGCAGGTCTGCTGTCTCGTCCAGCGAGAACGATACCCCAGAGCTGATGATAAAGAGCAGGCGCCCCTGTTTATCCTGGGCCACAATGGTGCGGCGCTCGGTTGCTCCGTTCGCGTTAAACTGGGTGCGCTGTCCATTCTCAATGAGCATTGGCGAGGACTGCGTGGCTTGCTGAAGCTGTTCGTTGTCGGGATCATAGGGATGCGCACTCAGAGAGCGCAGGCGAATATTTCCCTGACTATCGACGGAGAGCATGCCGCCGAAGGCGCTATACGATTGGCCATGTACCTCGCTGTTGCTGACAAGCAGCCCCGTGGGGTGGTTGTTATTATCAAAGTAGCCGCCATTGATCAGCACGTGTGCACCAGTCTCTTTGGTCCACTCGCGCACAGAGAGTGGCTGCGTTGGCTGGTAATGCACGCTGAGATGAATCTGGGCTGGATTCATGCGTACGATGACCATGGTATCTTCATTGGTACTGGGACCCTTCCAACGTTCATAACGCAGCTCGATGCCGGGCGAGACTGTCTGCCAGACATTGAGCTGCTGGTCCGAACCATTCGCCGAGTTCTGCGAATTGGTGATAGGTGTCCCATTCACGCTGATATTGGGCAGCGCTGAGCAGGCCATCAGGAGGCTACCCAGAAGCGCGAGCACGCATGTAAGCAGCAGCGTGTGCCTGGCGGCTGGCATGAGAAAATCCCTTTCTTGAATTATCCTGGAACGATGTGCAGGAGCGGCAGGACGACGCTGCTAAAGCACGCGTCTACATATGGAGGCGCATGACGCCCCCGTACCTTGATATGTAGACGCGTGCTTTAGTGGTAAATTCACGTAGTGCGTCGATGTAGGGTCCATGCTGGCATGGACTGCCGAGGCCCGCAGGCCGAGACCCGAGCGCAAGCAGATCGCTTCGCTCGCAGTCCATGCCAGCATGGACCCTACAGATGTTGTGAATTCACCATTTAGCAGCGTCGGTAATATACTTCCTGCTTCCAATCCTACTATTTACCTGCGCCAGCCAGTTGCCTCGATGGCCGAGACGGTTCCCTTAAATTCCATCGCCAGCTTATACGCAGCGGCGTGAGCAGCCAGTTCGGTCTCATCGCTGAGCGGGGCCAGGTCCACCTTACCGTAGCGGCGCTCCAGCGCCTTCATGATCAGGAAGTCGGTGAACCAGGGATTCTTCGGCAGCAGAGGGCCATGCAGGTAGGTGCCATACACATTATTATAGTTTGCGCCCTCAAAACCGTCTTTTCCATTATTGCCCCAACCCGAAACAACTTTGCCCAGGGGCTTGGCCTTGGGTCCCAGGTAGGTGCGTCCGCTGTGGTTCTCATAGCCAACCAGGATCTGTTTGCCCAGGGAACCCAGGTCGCATTCAAGCGCCATATGTGTCATGAAGCGTTCGGGGTCGCCCTCGGTGTGCAGGTCGAGTACCCCTGCCCCTTTCAGCTCGGGACCATGGACGCTCTTATAGCTATGGCCCAGCAACTGATAGCCCGCGCAGACTGCCAGGAAGGTAGTTCCAGCCTCGGCGGCCTCACGCAGGGAGGGGGCCTTCTCCTGAATGTCCTTGGAGGCGATCTCCATCTCGCGGTCGGCGCCGCCATGGAAAAGGATCATATCATATTGGGTAAAGTCAGGCGTCTGTTTGACGTATACGGGATCGACCTCGACCGAGATGCCGCGCCATTTGCTGCGCTTCTCAATCGAGAAGAGGTTTCCACGGTCGGCGGCCACGCACATCAAGGTTGGATAGAGGTGGGCGATCTTAATAACCATGCGTGAATCTGATGTCTGCTCGCTCATGCTAATTTACTCCTCCCAGTAGTGTTTGACCCAACCGTGTTTCTGCATTATTTTACGCAGTTCTTGTGTTGGTGTATAGCCGCTTAGGATATATAGGGAGCCACCCGGCTCGACATTTTTCAATGCAGCCTCTAAGGCACCCTCGTATTCATGGATGACAGAGATCTTACTGGGAGAGAACTCGGCATACTTCAAGCGCAGCGCCAGCTCCTCTGCCTTATTGCCACAGCAGATGGCATCAAGAACATCGGGCACGATCTCTTCGATATCGCAGTCCCAGAGCCAGGCAAAGTCCTGTCCATCAACCACGGTATGGCTCATCGAGAAGAGCATATGCTTCTTGCCGCTATGCTTGGCAATCAAGCGCATGATCAGGTTGAAGGAGGTGGGATTCTTGACGAAGGAGAGGTAGATGTTCTTATCGCCAGCCTGAATCTTTTCCAGGCGACCAAAGGCCGGGCGCAGGGTCGAGAAGGCCTGTGTGGCTTTCTCAATCGCGAACTCCGTGGCGAAGGCGGCGCCGATAGCGGCCGCAGCATTATAGACGTTATGGATACCGGGCAGCGGCACCGTGAATTCCAGTTCGCCCAGGGGGGTGCGCATCGTCACCTGTGAGGGGCCTTCGCCATCTTCCGCCAGGTGTGCGGATGTGACCGCGAAGTCGAGCTGGGGCAGGGTATAACCGCAGGTAGGACAGCGGTAGAGGCCCAGGTGGGAGAGGTAGGCGACCTCGTACGCCAGGTCGCTATCGCAGTGGATACAGCGAATGATGTCGGCTGACTGCTCAGGCACAGGCGTGCCAACCTCTTTGGTCTCCAGGCCAAAGTAGAGGCGGCGAGCCTTGGAGTTGAGCGCGAAGTTGGCGACCTGGGGATCATTGCCGTTGAGCAGGATCGTCGAGGTCTCCGGCAGGTTCTCAAGCATCTTATTGAGCGCGTTGGCGACGGAATACATCTCGCCATAGCGGTCAAGCTGATCGCGGAAGAGATTGGTAATGATTACCACGTCAGGCTGAATTTCGGGGACTGCCGCGGGAATGGTCCCCTCATCGATCTCAAAGAGGAGGACATCGCTATCCAGGCGCCCGAAGATGTCGGCGAAATTGACGGCGACCGATGTAACGCCTTGCAACAGGTTCGAGCCGGTGCGGTTCTGGGAGACGCGCTGCCCATTGGAGCTAGCCAGGGCGGCAGTCATGCGTGCCGTCGTCGTTTTACCATTACTACCAGTAATCACAATCTTCTTAGCGCTGCTGGCGCCAACTACTTCTTTTAATACATTAGGATCGATACGGCGCGCGACCATACCAGGGAGGCTGGTGCCACCACCGATACGCAACAGGCGTCCAGACGCGCTTGCCAGTTTCCCTGCTGAAATAGCCAGGGCGAGACGCGCCCGGCCCAGGCCAGTGGGCGCTTGCGCCGCGTTATCCTGTTCTGGTGCCTGCTTTGTCGAGAGTTCGTGTTCTATTTGCATAATACTTTTACCACCGTCCCTAATAGGCATCAAGGAGTTCAATGCATGAATATTAGGAGAATAATCCAATAGTGCAGCCTGGTGGCAGTATAGCAAACCAGGGGACACATCGACAAGGGAAATAGTCACAATGGCAGTGTGAAATTACTTACGATGTTGTGGGTGTGGAGCGCCCTGGCTACCTGCCAGGGCGCTCCACACCCACAACATCTAGATCTTCCTGCATTGTTTGGCACCGGAGGTATCGCAGGCGATGGTTGCGTGCTCAAACTTCTGGCTGATGGTGGCATTCTCGTTTGTTTTGGGGCTGCTTATAGGAAAGCCAATTTTGTTCAGCCCACCGTTCTTATCGAAGAATTGTTGGATGGGGCCGCTGGTGCTGTAGCCGGTGAAGACGTAGTAACGTCCACCATTGGCCATAGGGATGGTGTTCTCCTTCTTGTCCTTGGTAAAGTAGTTCCAATCGGTGTCATAAGGAATAGGGTGCTTGAGGTCTTCGATGGCGGGTGAGATCCAGTCATAGGTATTGAAGCCCCAGTTCATTAAGTCGCGCATATCAGTCCACCAGTCGCTGGTATGCAGGGTAACACCGATGAGGTGATGTTGATTGCGTACGCAAGAGATGACCTGGTTAAAGTTCTTCTCTCCATCCCAGCCTGGCTTGCCACCGTCGACGCCAGGATACCACCAGAGGAACTGGTTGCCGTTGTACATATCGTGGGCGGCATGGTCACCATTGCCTGGAATCAGATAGTGTTGAGTTGCGCTTACCTCGTGAATTAAGGGATCGCCCAAGCTGTATTTGCCGATGTATGCCAGGTCGTGCGCGCTTGAATAGTGGTTGGGCACGATTAAGCCATGGGGATTCATATAGTGCGTATTATGCAGATTCCAGGTTCCTAACTGCTGATTCATTTTAGCCACAAAGGCTGGCACATTGCCACTGAGCGCATCGGCGATAACGATCGCGGCATCATTGCCCGAGACAAGCATCAGGCCATAGAGCAACTCTTTCAGGGTATAGGTCTCGCCCTTCTTCACCCCCATCAGGGAGCTATCGGCCGAGAGATCATTCTGGAGATCTCGGTCAATGGCATCGGTAATGGTGATGCGCTGATCAGGTTTCCCCATATGCGCGGCCAGGTAAGCGGTCATGAGCTTGGTTGTGCTGAGCATGGGGAGATGCATTAAGGGATTTTGCGCGTAGAGCGTCTTCCCTGTATCGGCATCCAATACATAAGCCGCATTGGCATAGACGGGCGGCGAGGGATGGTCGGTTGTGGGCGCTTCAACCACGACCTGGTTAGGATCCACTGTTGGCGTCACTGCATTGCCGATATTAAGCGGATTGGGCAGAGTGATGGCAGAGGAATTATTGCCACGGATGTAGTTGAATCCCAGTGGCAGGAGCACCAGGATGAGGAGTGCCACGGCGATAAATAGAAGCACGTTGCGATCTTTGAAGAACGCGGGCAAGGGGAGCCGAGGCTCAGGCGCTTCTCGCAAAGGGCGACGATAGCGCGGCGCACGCGTAGGTGCAGACGCTGTTGGCTCATAGACACTGGTATATTTACGTACTTGAGTGCGAGGAGTGGCTACCGCGCGCTGGTGAGCCGTACGTGGGGTGCGAGGCAAGCGCGAGGGCCTGTCCTCGGGATCCTCCTCCTCCTCTTCCTCTGGTAGAAAGCGGGTTGTGCCGCTGACCACGACAAGGTCGCGCGCCTCGCCAGGAGTTTTACTGGTGGCACGGGTCTTTGTATCGGGGTCGACAAGCTCTTCCTCATCATCCTCTAAGGAACGGCGTGGATAGCGCGTGCGTATCTGCTTCCCCTGAGAGGCACGATCTGGCTTCTTGTTTACCTGGCGCTGCGGAGCGGCCACCTCCTCTTCCGGCTCCAGAGGCTCTTCCTCTTCAAAGGGAAGATCTATAGTCTCTTCTTCCTCGTCCGCGAAGAACTCTCCATGTGCGTCATCATATTCCACATCGTCGAAATCCTCTGCGTATGTGGCGTTATGCTGCGCATAGGAGGCGCGTTCCTGCTCTAGCGTTTGCGGGCGCGAGGCGCGTCTGACACTTGGCTGGTCGGTATATTCGCCTGTGTGATAGACATAGTGACGCCTGGGGCGGCGGCGTGGGGTGGTCGCGGTATCCTGGTCCTCATATAGAGAATCGTCATCGTCGTCTGTCGGGGCTGGTGGATAATATCTCGATTGCTCATCATCTTGTGATGGAATGTCAGGCATGCGCCGAGTCTCCTCAGATAAATTATGTCGGGTGTTCGTCGTTGTAAATAGGTAAGTTCTGGCTATACCTGGGCTTTTAAATGAGTAAGAGGGTGTTCTAGATGTCTTAATATTTTGCCTATATTACCCGGGCTTCTGGCTATTGCCAACATTATATGCCCAGTAATGTATCTTATGCAATAGTGTTGCATCAGGTGTCACTGGAATTCCTGAGTGTTGCCCAGGTGTCACTGGAATTCTTACCTGTCCCTCCCCCTTGAGTGCCAGCGCTTCCTTCTCCTCGGGTAAGTGTATAGTATTGTCTCCCGGTCTGCATTTTTGCGAGTGAATACTATGACCTTTTGGAGAGAAAACGGCTTCATTTACAAAACTTTTTGAAGAACTTAAAAAAATCTTGAGGTTTGTCTGGTAGTGTAGGGATAGAGCAGAGTGTCTATTCCAGAATTCTGTCTGGTGACTATATTCAGGAAAATGTATGATGAAAACAACACACGCACATGTCTATGCTGCACCTGCGTCACTTGCAGATGATATATTGCTTGAACACATAGAGAATGGCGACCAGGCAGCCTTTGAAACCCTGATGCAACGCTATTCGGCCATTTTATGTAAGTTTGTCTATACACATATCAGCGATTATGAGCAGACGCGCGATATTGTCCAGAGCGTCTTTATGCAGCTTTACATTTATGTGCCCAAATTGCGGGCCAACTGGTCGCGTCAGACCTCACACGCGCCCTTGAAGTCCTGGCTCTTCCAGGTCGCGGCCAATCGCTGTACTGATGAATTGCGCAAGCGGCGCCCGTTGCTCTTTTGTGAACTCGATGTGCCGCTGGAGGACGATGAAAACTCCTGGCCCTATACGATTGCCGATAATCATCCCCAGCCCGATGAAGAACTGGAGCGTAAAGATATACGCACGGCCCTTCGGCGCGCTATTCTGGCCTTACCCCCTCGTTTTCGCTCAATTGTACTTTTGCGCTATCAGGAAGAACTGACCTTTGGCGAAATTGGGCGCATCCTGGGCATGCCGGAGAACACAGCCAAGACCTACTTTCAGCGTGCCCGCCCTCTGTTACGAGCCGCTCTCACCTCATAAGCGTGTATGGCCGTGAAGGGACGATGCTGCTAAAGCACGCGTCTACATATGATGCACCATATGTAGACGCGTGCTTTAGCAGCGTCGGGCTTGACGGTTCGTAGGCTCCATGCTACGCTGCAATCAATGATTTAAATCTTTTTATCTCACTCTTTTTTCCAGCAGAGAAGCACAGTCGCAAGAGGGCTTAAGAGCAGCCAAGCGTGAAGAAAGGATACAAGTGCTGATGGATCTTGCCGAGATTAAGCGCCTTATCGAGGATGGGCAGATCGAGTATATCAAGCTGGGCACGCCTGATATTGACGGCGTCTTCCGGGGAAAGCGTGTAGACGCGCGCTTCTTCCTTGACTCTGTGGAGGATGGTTTCGCGCAGTCAGACGTTATCTTTGGCTGGGATATCGCGGAGAATGTCCTCCCTAATTTGCATATCAGCAACTGGGAGCGTGGCTTTACCGATTTTGTGATGAAGCCGGATCTCTCAACCTTTGCCCTGGTTCCCTGGGAGCAGAATGTGGCTTCCTGTATTTGCGATATGTGGAATGAGCAGGGGGAGCAGATCATCGTCTCGCCCCGGCATGTGCTCAAAAACATCATCGAGCGCGCCCGGCAAATGGGTTATGCCGCGATGGCGGCGTCTGAGCTAGAGGTCCGTTATTTCCGTGAAGACCAGACCTCGCTACGCGACAAGAACTTTGGTACGCACCTGGTCCCCCTCAATCCTGGTACGAACTGCTATGTCATCAGCCATGCCACGACCGATGAGCCGCTGATCGGGCATATCGCGCGCATGATGCGTGACTATGGTGTCGACATTGAAGGATATACCCGCGAGCATGGTCCCGGCATGTACGAAATGAACATGCGCTACACCGATATCCTGACCGCTGGCGACCGCACGATGCTCTTTAAAAATGGCGTCAAAGAGATCAGCCATCAGCTTGGCTACCTCGCCACCTTTATGGCCAAGTGGAACGACCAGGAGGATGGTAGCAGCGGGCACACACACGTCAGCTTGTGGGATCTCAATAAAGAGCGCAACGTCTTCTGGGAGCAGGAGGCCGAGGGGCATATGTCGCAGACTATGCGCCACTTTGTCGCCGGTGTCCTGGCTAAGATGCCTGAGTTGATGGCTATCTATGCCCCAACCATTAACTCTTACAAACGCTATGTGGAGGGTTCCTGGGCACCTACTAATACGACCTGGGGCATGGATAATCGCACCTGTTCCATTCGCGTTATCAATACCCATAAGCGCGCTATTCGTATCGAGAACCGTGTGCCCGGCTGCGACGCTAACTTCTACCTGGTCTTCGCTGCCACGCTGGCCAGCGGCCTCTATGGCATTGAGCACCAGCTGGAATTGCCACCACGTCTGGATGGGAATGCCTACCAGTCTGGTAAGCTGGATCAGGCGCTCAAGCGTGGAGATATCAAGACACTGGCTCGCAACCTGAGCGAGGCCGCCGATCTGCTGGAGGGTAGCGAGATGGCTCGCGAGTACTTTGGTTCGTACTTTGTCGATCACTTTGTCACGACCCGCCGCTGGGAAGTCAGCGAGTTTGAGAAGGCCGTCACCGACTGGGAGCGCCGCCGCTACTTTGAACTGATCTAGTATAGATCTGGCAGTAGGTAAAGTGAAAGCGCCTGGGTAGCCATAGACTGCCCAGGCGCTTTCACTTTACCTACTACTCTCATGTTCTTTTTGTGCGCAAAAAGTAGAACTTATCGTGTTGTGCTACGTATATGAGAATTAAAGCGTATAAGAAGGAGAAGCAATTGTCTCAAGAATGTGTTGAGAAGGTGACGGCGTTTATTACACGTGAGCACCGGGGGCGGAGAGAATTGCTTGTCTTTGACCATGGCTTGTCGGGGACCCAGGTGCCAGCGGGAACGGTCGAGTATGGCGAGGCGCTAGAGGCCGCGGTGCTCAGGGAGGTACAGGAGGAGACGGGATATAACGGGCGTATTTTGCAGCTCTTGGGTCAGGAAACGCTGGACCTGGGAGAGGCGCAACGCATGATGGTCAAGCATGTATTGCTGCGCCAGGCTCCCTCCGCTGATGCTGAGGTGGTCGCGCCAGAAGAGATATTAGGCAATGCCCTGCGCCGCGGTTTAACCGTGCGCCTGGAGCGCCAGCAGGAGGGCTGGGCCTATGTCTACCTCGAAGAATTTAATCATGAGGTAGAGCCGCCACGTATCATAAGAAGCGTAGGAGGCTGGGTGCCGGGTGATACCTTATCCAGGTGGGTGCGGCGCAGCTTTTTTCAGGTCCAATTATATGACGAAACACCAGAGCGGTGGGAGCAATTTGCGGAGGGACAGTATACGTTCCATCTCTACTGGCAACCCCTGGAGCCTATACCACACCTTGTTGCTCCACAGCAAGCGTGGTTAGCTCGCTTTTATACTCACTTGTTTGACATTCAGTAGGCTTGTCCGGTTGATTCTAGCGTCAAAGGAGGCCGCCATGAGCAGAGTTGTTATGTATCGTCTCTGGTTTATCTTTGTCATTCTGGCTGTGGTCGTACTGACATTATTAAGTCTCCTGGGCCTGTTACCTCACTTTTAGCTCTTGTTTAAACGTTTTGCAGTGGCTACCTATGTATGGAGTGTGTACTTTGTAGTGCGCTATGCCTTTATTTGCGGATGGAATCCTGCTTGCTTTCTGGATAACTGTAATGTCTAATGGAGGAAGAGTGCCTTGTGGTTTTGAACCCTGGCGCACTCTTCCTTCGTTTCAGTACAGAAGCGCTATCCAACACATGCCCTGCGGCGACGTGTTGTGCGTATAAGACCCTTTTCCCTGGAGGTAAGTTTTGCAAAGGATATGTGTCTACTGTGGCTCGCATGCAGGTAACCGGACGGAGTATCAAGAAGCGGCCTATACGCTCGGCGCGGAAATGGCGGCGCGAGGCATTGGCCTGGTCTATGGCGGCGCGCGCGTAGGCTTGATGGGGGCCGTAGCGGATGGCGTGCTCTCTCGTGGAGGCGAAGTAATTGGCGTCCTGCCGCGCGCGCTCTTCGATATTGAGGTCGCCCATAAAGGGCTGACCCAACTCTATGAAGTAGAGAGTATGCATGAGCGCAAGGCCCTGATGGAGAAGCTCTCCGATGGCTTTATCGCGCTTCCTGGCGGCTACGGCACCTTCGATGAACTCTTTGAAATGATCACCTGGGCGCAACTGGGCATCCACAATAAACCGCTGGGCCTGCTCAACACAGCCGAATTTTTCAATCCCCTGCTGGCACTGGTTGAGCACGCGGAGCAGGAAGGCTTTATTTCGCAATATCATGCCTCACTGCTCCTCGTACAGACCGAGGGCGCGGCCCTGCTTGAGACCATGCTCTCAACACCAGCCCGTCTCCACCTCTCAAAATTCGCCGACGAGACGCCCCCTATCGAGCCCTAGGCGCTAGATCAGCTATCTAGTAACGAGGTCGTGTTGTTGCGTGTGTTACGGGCTGAGCCCGTAACACACGCAACAACACGACCTTACCCTTTGAGCACTGCAGGCGCGAAAAAGAATAGTTTTTAAAAGCATGCAAGATGTGATACAATGAAAACAAGCTTTTGCTATATACTCGCGAAAGCCTGCTGCATGCTCTCTTTATACGTCATACATGCATTAGTTTTATAATCTAGTACTACGTTGCATACATTTATGTTCAGGTGAACAAAGGTTGAACAATGTGTGGCTCGATAGGAGGGCAAGAAGCGAGCAAGATTATTCTAGTCGTTGAGGACGATGAGCAGCATGCACTCGTGCTGGCGCAGATCATTTCGCAGCTGAGGCCGCATCGCGTTTTTCACGCTTCTGATGGACCCACAACGCTCAAATTTACGGAACACCTTAAGCCGGACCTGTTTATTATTGATTACTGGCTCCCCACGATGAATGGGATTGAGCTGTATGAGCGCCTGCGTCTCCGTAAGGAGTTACAGGGCATTCCCGTGATCATCATCAGTGGTTTCTTGCCATTGGACGAGATTCATGCCAGGGGGATCGAGAGTTTACCCAAGCCATTTGATTTGAACGAGCTACTACTGAAGATCGACACTCTATTGGGTGAGCAGCCAGAATCCTCTCCCCATGCTTAAGAAGCCAAAGAGCGCCCCTCACGAGTGATCCCGAGGGGCGCTTTTGTGTTGAGAGCAGGTTTAATCCTTGCCGCCATCCTCGCGAATCTCGTCAAGGATAACCGCGAGCGCAATGATGAAGGGCCCATCAACGCCCGGGGCGACATCCACCGTGTAGTGGTCGCTCAAGAAGGCAAATTCCTTTGTGATATGCCCCAGGAGCCGCCCATAGTGATCAATGATGGTAAAGTCCCACTCGTGAAACTGGCCCTGAATTTGCAGGACCATGCCATCGCTGGTCGTGACCTCGAAGCGCGCCCCGTAGGTCGCCTCCTCCTTGCGATGCACACTGCCAAGCTCCGCGCCCTGGCTAAAGAGATCGTAGTGGGTCGTGTAGTCCAGGAGACGCTGCCTGATCTCAATGACCTCTTCGCCATTGGTAGCATCGACAATGTGAAAATGATCTTTGATGCGAAATAAATGTCCCTTGACCTCATAGGCGACGTTGTTATGCTCGTCACGAACCACGAAGTCATCCTTGAGTGTGAGCGCTCGCTCTTTTACATGATAGCGCATGCGAATAGTACCTCCATATAGCTCGCAAACTGCCTGCGCCGTTTGCATAATTGAAAAGCCTCACTATATTGTACGCTCTCACCCAGCCAAAGTAGGGTATTGGCAGGACATATGTATTTTAACTCACTCCAAGGAAGCAGGCGAAGATGCCCCTCTTGAGTGATGTTTTTCTCACGCCCTACCACGTATACTCAGCACAGGTCTCTCTGGCAAGACACAGTGCTAGAGAGCGTCCACTGACCAGTGTGGGTTGCTAGGAGGAAATTATGGCAGTGCAAGAACAGTTGGATGCATTACTGGCGGGTGAGGTGACGTGGCGGCGTTGGCGTGCTGAACACCAGGAGGTGCGCCCGGACCTGTATGGCGCGGATCTTCGCCGGGCTTCTATGCGTGGTTTCGATTTGCGCGATGTCGACCTGGAGGCAGCGGATCTCAGGGACGCTGATGCCAGTGGGGCCGACTTGCGCTGCGCCAACTTGAAGGCGGCACAACTCATGCGTACCAATCTCCATAACGCGGACTTACGGGGCGCCTTTCTCTCGCGAGCCGAGTGCCATAACGCGAACTTCACAGGAGCAAACCTGGCTGGGGCCCACCTGCGCTTTACCTCGTTCTTTGGCGCAAATATGAGGGGCGTCGATCTCAGTGGCGCCGACCTTGTTGGCGCCGACCTCCATGAAGCCAATCTGGAGTACGCCAATTTCTCGAATGCCGACGTCGAGGATGCCGATATTAGCCGCGCCAAACTCGATGAGGCTGTGCTCAATAATGTCGACGTCGATACCTTCCTCCACGGCTGGCCCGAAGGCCCAGGTCCCCTGGTCTAAGTAAGCGGGAGATGCTATCAGGCATCTCCCGCTTACTTAGACCTAGCGCCTACTCGCTTATTACCTGGGGAGCACTGGCCTCTTTCTTCGGGCCAATCCACACTGTTTGCACATTGACGAACTCGCGGATGCCAAACACTGAGAGTTCACGCCCATATCCACTATGTTTGATTCCTCCAAATGGCAAACGCGGGTCGCTTGCTGTCATACCGTTCAGGAATATAGCACCACTTTCTAAATGGCTAGCGAGTTTACGAGCCTGTTTAATATCGCGTGTCCAGAGGTTGCCGCCAAGGCCAAAGTCGGAGTCATTAGCCAGCTCAATCGCATGTTCCGTGTCGCGTGCGGTGACCACTGCCGCCACAGGGCCGAAAGTTTCCTCACGGAAGAGCGGCATCTCAGGGGTTACGCCCGTGACAATCGTTGGTGCATAGAAGTAGCCCTTGCCCTCCAGGCGCTTTCCTCCAAGTAAGAGCCGTGCCCCCATCTCTAGCGACTTGCGCACCTGCTGCTCCAGGTTCTCGAGCAGGTCAGCGCGCGCCAGGGGACCCATCTGAGTCTCTCTTTGTTGGGGATCTCCCACCTTGAGCTGCGAGGTAGCCTGCGCGAATTTCTCCTCAAAGGCTTTGGCGACAGACTCTACCACAATAAAGCGCTTGGCGGCGATGCAGCTCTGCCCTGCGTTCTGGAAGCGTGCCTTGACGGCTGTCTGCGCGGCGGCGTCCAGGTCGGCATCCTCCAGGACGATAAAGGCATCGGAGCCACCCAGCTCTAGCACCGTCTTCTTTAGGACCTGGCCGCTGGTAGAGGCTACTTGAATACCAGCCTTCTCGCTCCCGGTCAGTGTCACGGCGGCGATGCGTGGGTCCTCGATCAGGGTATGGGTTTTGGAACCTGGAACAAGGACGGTTCTGAAGACGCCCTCGGGGAAGCCACAGCGCTGGAAGATGCGCTCAATCTCTAACGCGACTCCCGAGACGTTGGAGGCATGTTTTAACACCGCTGTATTGCCCGCCATCAGCGATGGAGCGGCGAAGCGGAAGACTTGCCAGTAGGGGAAGTTCCAGGGCATGAGCGCGAGCACCACACCCAGGGGGCGAAAGGCGACATAGCTCTCTTGCGCATCCGTCTCGATGCGCTCATCGTGCAGGAACTGTTCTGCGTTCTCCGCGTAGTAGGTACAGTTCCAGGCACACTTCTCGACCTCAGCCTCCGACTCGACGATGGATTTCCCCATCTCGCTGGTGGCCAGTTGGGCTAGTTGGGCCTTATGCTCACGTAAATAGGAGGCTAAATGCTGGAAATGGCGTCCACGCTCAGCAAAGGAGAGGGCGCGCCACTCTCGAAATGCCTTGTGCGCCTGGTCCAGAGCCTCATTGACCTGGTCTTCAGTATACGGCGTGTATGTCTCAATAAGCTCTTCATTAGCTGGATTAATTGATTGCATACTCATGACTCGGCACCTCCTGTATTTCAGTTGCATTGTATCCCCTCGCCAGGAGAAGTTGCAATGCCTCATAAGGAGAAAAATGATTCGCGAAATTAGCCCTAAGAGATAACCGTTTAAAGATATATTGGGTAGTGAATGTGGTGTGTGCTGGCGGCTTCAAGCCGCCAGCACACACCACATTCACTACCCCGCTTTTTTTATCCTCTCAGGAAAAGCGTCTACGTAAGTGAGGGAGAATGTTTTTTGTCATAAAATTCCCTTAATATGATGTCTTGATAGAAGAGGGAAATATTCTCTAGGGTGCCATGCTAAGGTTGCGAAAAAGGAATGAGACTAGTGGATAACAAACCTGAAAGACCTTTGCAATTCCGCTGGCAGGATGCCGAAAATGTCATGAATGCCTTACGTGCTGGAAATTCCTGCGCTCTATTGGGGATGGATGGCGTGGGAAAAAGCCGGTTCATGCAGCATCTAGCCACGCCCTCAGTGCTTGAGCATTATCTTGGTGAGAAGTCCAAACATATGCATTGCCTCTTGCTCAGTGCCCACGAGCTGACAAGCATATCGGCTCTGGCCTGTTACCGGCGCATGGCCTTGCTCTTGAACGAGGTCATGCGCCGGTATGATCTTCCACCTGCCGAGGAAAATCCCCTGCTCCTCACCAATGAGGATATCGCCAGTACACTCTTGCTCCAGCGCGTAGAGCAGCTTATGCAGCAGGATGAGCAACTGACACTGGTCTACTTCTTTGATGAGCTGGATAGCGTCTATACCCAGGTTGAGCCACAGTTCCTGCGCTTCTTGCAGGCTTTGCGCTACCGGGCGCAGGGGCGCGTCTGCTATGTTCTGGCGAGTAATAATCCGCCGAAACTGCTCGGTGAGACGCGGACACGGAAGCAGATGAGTGACGCTTTTTCTGAACTGGTGAATGGGCGCGTGCTTGGCGTCAGGCCCCTTGAGCGGGAGGACGCTTATCTACTTATCGAGAGGGGACTACCCGCCGCCTTGCATGAAGGTTTTCCTCTTCCTCTTGTGAGCCTGCAACGCCTGCTCTTCGAGGTAACAGGTGGGCATCATGGCCTGTTGCGTACCACGCTGTTATTGCTTGAACAGGGCCAGGTGGCGCTTCAGGAACGAGAGAGTATCACGACCCTGAGCGAGAAGTTACTGCGCAATGGAACGATTAACAGTAAATGTGAACAGCTCTGGGAGAGTCTCAGCGAACCGGAGCAGCAGTGCTTAAAGCAGTTGCAAAAAGGCCAGCTCGTCAAAGCCACGGTCTCGCAACAACTGACCAATCGCCAGGTAAATGACCTCTTCGCGTGGCTGCAACTCAAGGGCGTGCTGGCGGAATCCTCGCGTAGTAAGACCTATCGCTGCTTCTCGCCGCTACTGGCGGCGTATATATCGCAGCAATTCTCTGCCGCCTCGCCCGGGCTTCAGATTGATTTTACGCGCTACCGTTGCTGGATTGATGGTGTGCTCCAACCCGATTACTTGCGCCCGCACGAGCTTCGCCTGTTACGTTACCTGGCAGACCATGCGGGCGAGGTCTGTTCGCGTCGCGACACTACGAGCGCCGTATACAACGAGGCATATAGTTCGGCGACGGACGATGCGCGCCTGGATGCCCTGGTGGAACGTACACGCAGGCACATGGGCGACGATCCACGCGCGCCCCGCTTCCTGATCACGGTGCGTGGCGCGGGCCACCAGCTGAATGAATACCTATCGCGGGACCCTCAGATAGATCGCGGGAATATTTCCTGAGATCGGCCCATAAAAATGCTGTGAGTGCTATAATCCACACGCATGTAGTTAGGCGGTGTGGTAAACTTCGATAGGAGAGGCATCTGGTTCTAGTGTTCCAAACGCAGGGGGTACGTGTGCGCAATATCAATCTGCATCAACTGGCAACCTTTCAGGTCGTCGCGAAACACTGTAGCTATGTACGGGCTGCCGAGGAACTGCATTTTAGCCAGCCAGCCGTCTCGGCGCAGATTCGCCAATTAGAGGAGATGCTAGGCGTTAAGC
This sequence comes from Ktedonobacter sp. SOSP1-85, assembly GCF_016587415.1. Classification (GTDB taxonomy): domain Bacteria; phylum Chloroflexota; class Ktedonobacteria; order Ktedonobacterales; family Ktedonobacteraceae; genus Ktedonobacter. Next base: position 4,399,192 of record NZ_BNJI01000001.1, read on the forward strand.
TCTTTGATAAAATTGGACGCCGGACTCATCTGACGCAGGCGGGCGAGGAATTGTATCTCTACAGCCAGAAAATTTTTACTCTGATCGATGAGACGCTGGATACGATGGAGGCGCTCCGTAGCCCTCACTACGGGCGTTTAAGTGTCGGTGCGGATACGACCGTGGGCACATATGTTATCCCCAAGCTACTGGGGAAATTTCGCCAGATGTATCCGCAGGTTGAGATTACACTTGAGGTCTTCAACCATAACTACCTGGTAGACGCACTGGTGCATAACCGGATCGATATGGGGATTATGGGACGTATTCCGAGCGATGTCCCTATGTTTGTCGCGCCTTTCGCTGCTAACGAACTGGTCATTGTCGGCACCCCTTCCCATCGCCTGGCAAATTGCGAAGGCGTTCCCCTGACTGAATTGGCACGCGAACATTTTCTCATGCGTGAGGAGGGATCGGGGACGCGCGCAGCCCTGGAAACGGTCTTCCGCGACGCGGGCCTGCCTCTGCTAGTGAGTATGCAGGTGGGAAATAATAGCGCCATCAAGCAGGGGGTTCAGGCGGGTCTGGGCATCGCCCTCATCTCGCGCGTCGCCATCGATATGGAACTGGAGACCAACCGTCTGGTCATGCTGGATGTCGATGGCTTCCCCGTAATGCGCCAGTGGCGCCTGTTTCACCTCAAGGAGAAGAATCTTTCGGCCACGGCCCGCGCCTTCAAGCTCTTTCTCCTGCAACATACCAACCTTCCCCTGAATGAACTTCCACCCCTCCTCCAAAAGCAGGTGCAATATCAATAGGTGGCGCCTAGAGACCCAGCAGGTCGGCTTTGCGCAGGGTATTCTGAATGCTGCGCACGATCGCCGCGTCAACCATCTTGCCGTTGACGGCGATGGCCCCCACGCCCCGGGTCTGGGCCTCGCGGTAGGCCTGATCAATGGCGCGAGCCTCAGTGATCTCTTCGGCTGTTGGCGAGAAGACCTGGTTAGCGATCTCTAACTGGGATGGGTGAATGGCCCATTTGCCGACGAAACCAAGCGCGCGAGCGCGTAAGCATTCGCGGCGGTAGCCCTCGGGGTCCTTGAAATTCGCGTAGGCGCCGTCGATGGCATCGATGCCTGCCGCGCGCGCCGCGATGGCGATCTTGTTGCGCGCGTAATACCAGGTGTCAGGGTAAATCTCAAAGGAGCCATCGATACCACGGCTATCCACGCCTTGCGAGGCGCTATAATCGCCAGGGCCAAAGATCAAGGCCTCCAGGCGTGGGCTGACGCGGGCGATCTCCTCTATATGCAGCATGGCCTCGACCTCTTCGATAAAGGCCTCCAGCCGAATGGGATGTGTGCGGTGCAGGCGCTTCTCAATCTGGGTGAGCAGGACATCGACCCACCAGATATCGCGCGCAGCCTTGACCTTGGGGATGATCAAGATGTCGAGCTGTTCCCCGGCCTCCTCCACGATGGTGATGATATCCTGGTAGGCATACTCGCTCTCCAGGTTATTGATACGCACGGCGCGCGTCTTCTTCCCCCAGTCAAGGGTGGTCAGGGCCTCAACGATTTTTGCGCGTGCCTCGCCCTTGGCATCGGGCGAGACCGCGTCTTCTAGATCGAGGATGACCAGGTCGGCCTGGCTTGCCGCCGCTTTCCGCAGCATATACTCATTGCTGCCCGGTGTAGACAGCTCTGAACGTCGTAGTCGCATGCCTGTCTTCCTTACTTACTCTTGTTCCAGGGCATCTTTGGCGAGGGACGAGAGGGTCACATCGTCCATAGGAGGATGATGCAGGCCGGCTCGCACATCGCGGTAGTAGCGCTGGAGGGGGAAATTGAGTGAGAGGCTGGCCCCACCCACCAGGCGCATGGCCAGGTCAACGATCTCAACCGCGTGGTTTGTCACCAGGTACTTGGCGGCGGCGAACTGGCTCGCGGGCACGCTCTCAGGGTCCTGGCTGAACTGCTCGGCAATGCCAAAGAAGACGGCATGGCATTGCAGTAGTGCCAGCTCCATCTTCGCGATCTTTTCCTGCACATGCGGGATGGCGGCGATGGACTGCTGCTTGATTGAATTGGGGCGCCTCCGGCGCGCGAAGTTAACGGCCTCGTTGCGCGCCGCCTGGGCAATACCCAGGTAGACCGCCACGGTGGGGAAGGACCAGGCGCTCAGGCGCAGCTTAGCCTCTGGATTGGCCGGAAGCTCGCGCTCCATATAGGCTTCGGCCGGGATGTGGACATGCTCTAAAATGACATCATTGCTGCCAGAGCCGCGCATCCCAACGGTGTTCCAGGTATCTTCAATGCGCAGGCCCTCGGCGGTGCGTGGAATCAGGAACTGGCCGCGCTCGGCCTCAATGGGTTCCAGGTTGGTCTCGTCTTCAATGGCGCAGCTCGTGAGGAAGAAGGAGAGGGCATGGCTTCCAGTGGTAAAGGTTTTGCGCCCATCGATGATCCATGAGCCATCTTCCTGGCGGCGCGCGACTGTTGTGGGCAGGCCTCCGCGACTGGGACTCCCGGTGGCAGGCTCGCTCAGCGCGGCGTTCAGCATGGCTCCGTCTTCCACCACTGCGCGGCAGATATTGGCGAAGAACTCGTTGTGCTCATCACCTGCGTTCTCGGCCATCTTGGCGATATTGGCGATATGCATACTGGCGGCCAACGCGGTCGAGGCATCGCCCTGAGCCAGGCGGTACTGTGCCAGCACCACATCGATCAGACTGGCCCCCAGGCCGCCATATTCTTTGGGGACGCTGAGTTTGAGATAGCCTGCGTCGCGCAGGTCATCATAGTTTTGCAGTGGAAAGATGCCCGCCCAGTCGTTCTCGTGGGCACGTTTGGCAAAGGTTTCAGCTAATTCTCCAGCGAGGGTAAGAAGGTATTGTTGCTGCTCCGTTTTGGGGTACAGAGGAAAAGTCATCTATGAAAAACTCCTTGGTTTGGCTCCATGAGGATAAGATAGTCGTTCTCTCAGCCTTATTGTATAACAATATCTGGGTAGGTGGTATGGTGGATGCTGCCAACCTGCGGTTGGCAGCATCCACCATACCACCTACCCAGGCGAGCGCCGTAGGCGGGAGCAGTCACGCCAAAGAGGTAAAAAGAAAGAGGGAGAGACCTCCACCAGAATGGAATCTCTCCCTCTTTCTGAAAGTGAGGGCGCTGGGTAGTTCAGAACAGCACAAGAGATGGGTGTCTGCTAGTTATCCCATGACCTGGTTGTAGAGGTCATAGATCGCAAGTGTTGCCTCTGACTCACCGATATGTCGCGCTAATTGCCCTTGATACTGGTCCACACGTCTCATACGAAGATCCATAATTTCATGCTTGGCCGTGCCCCAGGCCAGTCCATTTAGTCCCTGTTTGATCGCTTCATATTCTTCGGCGATGCGCTGGCGCAGGAGGGCGATTTCGCTTTGGTGCATAGGATGGTGCCTTCTTTCCTGGAAAAGAGCAGTGCGACGCTACCAGTGTGTTGCCGCAACAACGGCGTTTGTTCGTTGTACTTTTCTAAACGGGGACTATACCATGTTTTTTCGTGATTTTCATGTTCTTGGCATATTTTAGGGGTGTTTTAATACTATCTTTATGCTGGACTTCTCAGCGCCTGCGGCGCTTCGCATAGATAAGGATGTGTGGTGGCGTCGTGGCTTGGCCCCGAGGCTATCACACATCCTTACCCGGAGAGTCACGCGTGGCGTGGCAAGTTGTAGGGTCCAAGCTGGCTTGGACTTCTCCAGGAGCAGAAACGTTGGCTTGTCGTTAGGTGAGAGTGAGTTGGAGGGCGTGGGCGAAGGGGCGGTAGCCGGCGTTGTGAGCCAGGCGGAGGGAGGCGTGGTTGTTGGCCAGGGCGCTGTAGATGGGAAGCAGGCCTTCTTGCGTGATGGCTTCGGCCCAGAGGAGAGTAGCCGCCAGGGCGTAACCTTTGTGGCGAGCCTCGGGAAGTGTCTCCACTCCCAGTTCGCAGGCATCTGGTGTGCGCCGCGAGCTATGGGCTACGCTCACAAGGCGATCATGCTCCACAACGCCAAAGACTGGTTGCTGCTGGGGCGCACTAAAATAGTCTACATCTTCTGGCAAGAAGGTAGCGATGATATGGCGTTCGTCGGGCGAGATGCGTCGGGCGAGCCGCCGCGCCTCAGCGAGATCCATAGCAGGCGTAGCTGTCTGAACAAGCGCGACCTCACGGCTGGCGCTAACTCCCTGTGAAACTGCCTTTACTTCTGTAGCTGCCTGTAGCTGCCTGGCATGTTGAAGGAGTTGCTCGCCCTGTTGGGGAGTGACATCAGAGCGCCAGATGTAGAGCTGTTCATTAGTGGGCTGGAGTGTAGCGATGCAGAGGTGCCAGGGTGGTTGGTGTGGCGCTAGTACGATGGTATGTGTCTGCGTGAGTGGAGGAATCTGGATATACCAGACGGCCTCAAGATGGTGGCGCAATAGAGTGTGAGTATCAAGCATGAAATAGCGATCCTTTTATTTCCGATAGATGGTGTGGCACGTCCTGGCAGCCGCTGGCTACCAGGACGTGCCACACCATCTATCGGGGCAAGCGCAGAGGCGCGAGGAGTTTAAGCCCAAAAGTTGCACATCAGGTTACTTTAAATGCTCTTTCAGGAAATTGATGGCCCGTGGCCAGGCATCGGCGGCCGCCGCTTCATTGCCCATGCCGTGATCTGGATTGAGGAAGGCGTGTCCGGCGTCATATACCTTGATCGTAAAATCTTTCCCGGCATCTTTGTAGAGCTTCTCAATCTTCTGTCTCTGTTCCGGGGGAATGCCTTCGTCCTGGCTACCATAGACGGCGAAGACGGGCGCGTTCACGCGTGCGACCTCTTCAGGCTTGGGATCATAGCCGCCGCCATAGAATGGCACCAGCGCGCCCAGGTCAGGATAGTGCGCCGCCGCGGTATATGCCAGGAAGCCTCCAAAGCAGAAGCCCATCAGGCCCAGCTTCTTGGGTTCGACGTTATCCATATTTTTCACGGTGTTAAGTGCGCCAATGATCTCGTTGACCGCGCGATCCACATTTTCGCGTGTTGCCATCATTAAGCGCATGGCGTCGTTAGGTTCAGAGGCGATTTTGCCATGAAAGAGGTCGGGCACGGCGACGACAAAGCCCTCAAGCGCCAGTTTCTGCGCCAGGTCGCGAATATGAGGTTCGATCCCCCACCATTCCTGAATCAGGACAACGCCAGGATGCTTAGCATCGTCATCGGGCTGGGCGATGAAAGCATAGGCACCCTCACCATTGACGGGTAGCTTCACATGCGAAGTGTGAATTACAGCCATTGTCAGCTCCTTTTCATATAGGCGTAATTAGACTGAAATAGCGTTATGGATAACGGAGGGCCAGGAATAAGCGCTTGGGCTGTAGTGTTATCCATCGCTAGATATGCTTTTTACAGGTAGATTATATACTATGGAGACGATGCAAATGCCCCTGGCGTGTACACGGCTCCCTCAATTTCTTCAGGTTTTGCGCCGATAGCTCTTCATCCTGCTGCTTGACACTGCATGGCTTTGTCTGTACACTGAAGAAGGTAGGTAGATGTAGAGTTTTTCGTTAACTGTCCTACCAAGAGTATAGCATTTAAGAGAGAACACGATGACCCTGCAACAGAAAAACATGTACATGTCAATGTGTGTTGCTATGGACCAGATGTCGATGATGATGGCATCGGGCCGGGTATCGCTGTTCCTCTCGACCCCCAGACCACGCTCAGACCTATTGAGGTGAGCGCAGGGGATAGAAAAGCAAAAGAAGAGGTGTGAGCGATACCGCTCACACCTCTTCTTTTGCTTTTCTCCAGGTGATGTGACGCTAGTTTTTCTGGACGACAAGAGGTGAAATCATGAATGTGAAACAACCACTAGAGAGTTTGTCTGAACGTGTAGGAGAGGTTGCCGGGGCCGGGAGCTTCTTTGGGCATTTCTACATTACGACCGCGATTGATTACCCTAATGCGGCGCCTCATGTGGGGCACGCGCTGGAGAAGGTCATCGCGGACATCCAGGCGCGCTATCATCGTTTACTGGGCGATGATACGTTTTTTAGCACGGGCCTGGACGAGAACAGTCTGCACGTTTTGCGCGCGGCTCGCGAGGCCAATGCCGAGCCTCATGCATGGGTCGCGGCCCTGGAGGCGCGCTTCCGCGAGGAGTGGCGCAAACTGGATATCAGCTATGATCGCTGGATTCGCACGACGGAGGAGGTGCATCGGAAGGTCGCGGAGGAGATTTTTCGCCGTGCCTGGGTGCGCGGAGATGTCTACCGTACCACCTATTCAGGCTGGTATTGTCCCAACTGTAACAACTTCTATAAGGACGAGGATTTGCGCGATGGGCATTGTCCCGATCATCCTTCAATCTCGCCCGAGTGGCTGAACGAAGAGAACTACTTCTTCGCCCTCTCGCGCTACGAGGACCAGTTGCGCACATATATCGAGGAGCATCCTGACTTTATTGTTCCAACTTCGCGCCGGGCCGAGGTACTGGGCGTTATTAAGCAGGGGCTGAGGGATTTCTCCATCTCGCGCCAGGTGCGTCCAGGACTGGAGAACTGGGGATTCCCGTTCCCGAGGATCCACAGCAGGTGCTCTACGTCTGGTTTGATGCCCTGACCAACTACCTGACCACGATTGGCTTTCTCCAGGATGAGGAGCGCTTTGCGCGTTACTGGCCCGCGGACGCCCATGTGATTGGCAAGGATATCACGCGTTTCCACTGTCTCTACTGGCCCGCCATTCTCCTCTCGGCGGGGCTGCCACTGCCCAGGCAGGTTGCCGTGCATGGCTTTATCACGCTGGAGGGGAGGCGTTTCTCCAAGTCATCGGGAAATGTCATCGCGCCGAGTGCGCTTGTGGACGTAGTTGGTAGCGATGCGCTACGTTATTACCTCCTACGCAACCTCTCGCTGACGGCTGATGGCAACTTCACGCGTGAGGGTCTCTTGCGTGCCTATAACGACGAACTGGGAAATGACCTGGGGAACCTGCTACAACGCCTGGTGGTACTCATCAAGCGCTTTCGTGGCGGAACCATTCCTCGTCCAGGCAGTGTGACGCCTCTGGAGGAAGAGGTACAGGCCCTGGTAGTACAGGGCGGAGCACTGGTGGGCCACGCTCTTGAGGAATGGGAGCCAGGGCGTGCTCTGGAGGAGGCGTGGCGCTGTGTGCGGCGCGTCAACCTGTATATCGAACAGAGCGAGCCGTGGAAGCTTGCCAAACAGCCCGGGCAGGAGGAACGCCTGGATACCGTGCTCTACACGGCGGCGGAGGCTCTGCGCCTGCTCTCGCTCTGGCTCGCGCCTTTTATCCCCGCCACCTCGCGCCGCCTGCGTGAGCAGCTAGGTCTGGAACCTCTAGCGAATGGAGCATGGCGCACAGAGGGGCACTGGGGCGCACACGACCTTACCCAGGTTGTTCCCGGTGGCGTACTCTTCCCCCGCCTGTAAGTGCATAAAAGATGACCATGAGGGTCCGGACATTGCCCGGACCCTCATGGTCATCTTTTATGCACTTACAGGTATGATGGGGAGCAGGATGTGAGAGGGGTGCTCTGCATCGTGCAGGATGGTCTGGTGTGCCTCCTGGAACTCGGCATCATTCCCCAGCGGCTGGCCCGTGTTGGGGTTGCGGTCCCAGCGCGGGAAGCTGCTGCTGGTGATATCAACGCGGATGCGATGCCCTTGCTTGAAGAGGTTACTGGTGGCCCAGAGGTCGATGACGTACTCATAGGCCTTGCCAGGCTCGATCAGCGAAGAGGCCTCACCCTGAGCAAAGTTGCGGTGGCGTGCGCGAATAATACCATCCGTCAGATTCTGCGCGTAGCCATCGGGATGTACATCAACCAGGCGTGCCACAAAGTCCGTATCGGGTGCGCTTGATGTTGCCCACAGGTGAACCGTAATAGGCCCGGTGACCTCTACATCCTGCTCAAGCTCAGGTGTGCTATAGACCAGGACATCCTCGCGCTGCTCAATGGAGCGCTGATCGTAGGGGCCGGAGCGGTACTCGGGAGTCATCAGCAGTGCGCCGCCACGGGTGGGCACTGGATTGGCTGGATCATAGATGTAGTTATCAGGCTCCTCGCTCTCGGGGGCCGTGGTACTGAGCGTGCCGTCGCCAGCAAGGGTATTGGCGTGTCCCGCGCTATGCAGGTAGTAGCGCGTCTCGACGGCGCGTGCTAGCGGCCATTCCTGCTCATCGCGCCAGGTGTTGGCGCCCATCACGAAGAGCTTAATGGGGGCCTCGCTCTCGACGCCGTTCTCCACCTGTTTCAGGTAGTGGTCGAACCAGCGTACCTGGAGGCTGACCAGGTCAATCTTGAGGTCGATAAAGGCCGCGCTGGCTCCCATGCCAAAGTTCAGCTCGCCAATGGGATTCATCATCCCGCCATGGCTCCAGGGGCCAACGAGTAGCTTACTCTGGCGTGCCTCTGGCGTGGTTCCCTGCTCGCGCATAATCCTGAAGTTCTCAATGGTATCCTTGAGGAAGATATCATACCAACCCGCGATACTAAAGGTCGGGACCGTTACCTTCTCGTGCTGACCCAGAATGGTCATATATTCAACGCGCTCGCGCTGCATCTCATACTCAAATGCATCAAAGAAAGCGGGTGAGACATCGTTGCGCTTGAGCGGGGCGAACTCACTCAGAGGGAGCGAGGTATAACCCTGAGTACCCAGCGCGTCGATATCGTGAATAAGCTGGTAGAGCGCGGCCCCCAGCTTGCGCGGATCGGCCTCGCCCCGGTAGCGGCGCATCAAGACATCGATACCCATCGACATTTGCCACTGGGCGGTGGTCCCCAACTCCAGGGCACCTCCGCGGAAGGTCACACCATTGAGAGGATCATTCCAGGTTTGCACCGGTACGGCGGCCTTCAAGGCAGGTGGCTGTTGGGTCATAGCCGCCCACTGGGTGAAGCCGAAATAGGAGATACCAAACATACCTACAATGCCGTTGCTGTAGTGTAGCTTAGAGGCCCATTCCACCGTATCGTAGCCGTCCTCGGCCTCGAAGCGCATGGGGTTCCATTCGCCCCCGGAGGTAAAGCGCCCACGCGTATCCTGCACAATGACGACATAGCCCCGACGCGCGACCTGGAGTGGATCTAGCAGCGAAGAGCCAATGGGGAGATCCTTGCCATAAGGGAGGCGCGTCAGGAGAACTGGCCATTTCCCTTCTCCGGCGGGTCGATACACATTGGCGCGCAAGATCGTGCCATCGCGCATTTGCGCTGGAACGTCAAAATCAATGGCAACCTGGTGCCCTGCTTGTTGGGTCATACGCAGTGTGCTCCTTTGCAAAAAAATGAGTAACTTCTTCTATGGAAACGAACAGGAATGTCTCGCCACTATATGTATTCATGTATATGCATGTATCATACAACTTCCCGGTATGAGGTCGCTAGCACCATCCTTCGCGCCTGCAGCGCTCAGGAGTAAGGTGTGTGTGATGGTGGGTTGGCAGAGCCAACCCACCATCACACACACCTTATTCTGGATTACTCATGGAGAACTAGGTAAGGAGTATTAATGAAGATTGACAAACATAAGGCAAACCAAAGCGTATACTGATAGGAGCAAGAGGTGCGTATACACAGGGGCAGCGTATGGCAGCGATGTGATTGAGGGGCGGCGAAGAGCGCATTATTATAGTCAAGAAACAATAAGTGTATTTTCTTTTAATAACTAAAATGTACAATTTGGAAAAACTTGACACCCTTCGATGCAATTCGTTATACTCAGTTGGCATGTGACGATGAGGCCCTTGTGCCGGTATGTTTATCGGCGTTTAGCTAGCGTTGTGTGGAGTGTTATGGATCAGGATTTTTCAACGAGTGCATATTTGCTCATCCAAAAGGGACCGCTCGTGGGGAAACGGGTAGAATTATGGAAGGATTGTACCACTATCGGACGCAGTCGAGAGTGCGATATCTTTCTGGAAGATATTACTGTCCATCGGAAACAAGCCAGGATCTTGCGTCTCCCCGAGGGGTTTGTGGTACGTGACGATCATGGCAGTGGCGATAGCTTTGTCAACGATCAGCCTACGCAAGAGCAACTCCTCTCCAATGGCGATGAGCTTAAATTTGGCCATACTCAGATGGTCTTTTATGATAGCGAGGGGACCCGCCCCTTCAAACTGGCCTCCTCACGTGGACGAGAATCCCTTATTGGCAAGGAGCCTGATTCGCAACCCGTCTCGGCTGCTTACCTCTATCCTTCTGGCGGCCAGAGTTCCATGCGTCAATTAGAGGTTGTATCCAATATGACCATTGGACGGAGCCGGGAATGCGATATTTTTCTGGAAGACCTCGCGGTGAGTCGCCACCATGCCTCGATTCATGAGGTTGCCGGAGGCATGTACGAGTTAATTGATCAACGCTCCGCGACGGGAACCTACATCAATGGGCGACGCATAATGCAACAGGTGTTACGTGATGGCGATATTGTGCAAATCGGCTCGATCCGCTTTACCTTCCGCCAGATCAACCCCTCGTGAATATACGAGTGTCAGGTGTGAGGCGGGTTGGCAGCCTTCGGCTGCCAACCCGCCTCACACCTGACACGCTACTCCTATACCCTTTTGTATTCTTGCTTTAGCTTGGCGGCGTTCCTAATAGACGAGTTAGCTCCCTTACGCGCTTCGCATAGACATCGATTGCCCCGCCATTTGTGGTATGAAGTGGAGGGGCATAGGCCCGCGTGCGCCACATAAAGCGCCAGACCTCGTGTGGAATAGCCTGAGTATAGCCCGTGTCCTGGTTGCGGATGTGGGTTGCAGAGATCTCGCGATAGGCATTGCTAAGCGGGAGTGGCTCGATGTAGCGCGCGAAGCGTGTGTTCTCCTCCTGCTGCAAAAGCGCCTGCAATGCCTCTGGCCCATCCTCTCCACGTGGCGCGACCAGGAGTTTGGCCAGGGCAAAGAGTTCCTGGAGCGCGGCATCGCGGTCCGTATAGTATTGAGGATCGAGGATTTGCACAATCTTATCAAAGCCCATCAGAAAGTAGATGTTGTGCACTCGAGGAAAACTCTGCCGTATAGCGCGCGCCTGTTCCACGTAAAGGCCCCGGTTGAAGAGTAGAATGCCGGATCCGGAGAAGCGCCTCATCAACCGATCCAGGAGCGCGAGGCGATCCAGAAAGAGGGGGCGTGAGATATTTTCCTTATCGACGGTCTGCTTGCTCATCGCGGCATAGAGGCGCATAGGCGCATGGCTTCGTGTATAAGAGTAAGCCTGCTTGAGCATCGCCAGGTGGGCCAGGGTCGGTGGATTAAAAGAACCAGTGAAAACAATGAGATCGCCAGTGGGCCTGGGAGAGCCGGGCAGCGGCAAGACGAGTGGTTCGCCTCGTGGATCAAGCGTATCAAGGCTTTGCTGGATGGCGCGTAGATAGCTCCGGCTCTGTGGTGTCAGATAGAGATGCTCGCTCATGCTCTTATTGTATCACTATTCTGCAAGAGATGTGAAAAGAGTGTAGCGCACACGGTGACAGCCTGCGGCTGTCACCGTGTGCGCTACACTCTTTTCACATCTCTACTGCTAGTCCTGCGCGAGACGGCGCAACACGGTGAGCAGGATGCCGCCGTTCTTATAATAGGTGACGTCAATCGCGCTATCCAGGCGGGCGATAGTCTCGAAGGTGAAGGTAGAACCATCTTCACGCGTGGCCTTCACAGTCACGGTCTGGCGTGGTTTGAGGTCTTGCTCAATTCCCAGGATATCATAGGTCTCGTGACCGGTCAGGCCCAGAGACTCTTTGCTCTCGCCAGAGCGGAACTGGAGGGGCAGGATGCCCATGCCGACGAGGTTGCTGCGATGGATACGCTCAAAGCTCTCGGCAATTACGGCCTGTACACCTAGCAACAAGGGACCTTTGGCCGCCCAGTCACGGGAACTACCGGAACCATACTCCTTGCCTGCAATGATCAATAGTGGTGTTCCCTCCTGCTGATAGCGCATAGAGGCATCATAAATGGTGGTCTCTTCGCTATCGGGCAGGTGAACGGTGTAGTAGCCCTCTTTGCCATTGGTCAGGCGGTTGCGCAGACGAATGTTGCCAAAGGTACCGCGCATCATCACTTCGTGGTTGCCACGGCGCGCGCCATACGTATTGAAGTCGCGGCGCTGCACACCATGCTCAAGCAGATATTGACCAGCCGGGCTATTGGGAGCAAAGCTGCCCGCGGGCGAGATATGATCGGTCGTGATGGAGTCATCGAGTACGGCCAGCACGCGTGCGTTATGAATGTCCTTTACGGGCGTGGGCTGATCACTCATGTTCTGAAAGAAAGGCGGTTCGCGCACATAGGTCGATTCAGGATCCCATTCGAAGAGTTGCCCGGTCGAATTGGAGAGTGCCTGCCACTGCTCGTCACCCTCGAAGACGCGGCTATAGTTCTCAGCGTAGACCTCGGGCGTAACCGATTTCGTGACGAGCTGGCGAATCTCTTCCTGGCTGGGCCAGATATCGCGCAGGTAGATCTGTTCGCCTTTGTCGTTGGTGCCTAGCGGCTCATGCGCCAGATCGATATCGACAGTGCCTGCCAGGGCGTAGGCCACGACCAGGGGGGGCGATGCCAGGAAGCTTGCACGCACCTGGGGATGAATGCGTCCTTCGAAGTTGCGGTTTCCGCTCAGCACGGCGGCGACAACCAGGTCATTCTCCTGAACGGCCTCGGCAACTGGCTCGGGTAGCGGACCGCTATTGCCAATACAGGTGGTACAACCATAGCCCACGAGGTTGAAGCGTAGCTCCTCAAGGGAGGAGAGGAGATCTGCGTTGCGCAGGTAGTCAATAACCGCGCGTGAGCCAGGGGCCAGGCTGGTCTTGACAGCCGGGTTGACCTTGAGACCTTTTTCAACGGCGCGCTTGGCGAGCAGACCTGCCGCGACCATGACGGAGGGGTTGGAGGTGTTGGTGCAGCTGGTGATGGCCGCGATGGCGACCGAGCCATGGCGCAGGTGAGCCTGCTGCCCATCCAGGTTGACCAGAATATCTTTTCCCTCAAGCACGCTATGACCATTGCCATTGCCGCTGGCTAGCTGGCTCTCCGCGTCCTCTTTCTGCTCAACTGAGCTAGGAGTCGCGATGCCACCCTCGTTGCCCAGGCGATTGATAGGACTCTCGACTGTCACATTGGTGGCGGCGGCCTTGAAGCGGTCTGCGTATGCATTACGGAACGCTGTACCCAGCGACTGCATGGCGACGCGATCCTGTGGACGACGGGGACCAGCCAGGCTAGGCTCAATCGTGCTCAGATCCAGCTCCAGCAAGTCGTCGAACTGTGGCTCGGGGGTCTCATCGGTACGGAAGAGGCTCTGGGCCTTGGTGTAGCGCTCCACCAGGTCAACCAGCTTGGGATCGCGGCCCGTGTCTCGCAGGTAGCGGATGGTCTCGGCATCGACTGGGAAGAGCGTAGCGGTCGCACCAAACTCGGGCGACATATTGGAGATCGTCGCGCGGTCGGCCAGCGCCAGGTAGCTCAGGCCAGGGCCAGTGAACTCGACAAACTTGCCCACCACGCCGCGTTTGCGCAGCATCTGCGTGACCGTCAGAACCAGGTCGGTCGCAGTCGCGCCCTCTGGCAGCGCGCCGGTCAGGCGCATACCGATGACTTCGGGAGTTAGCAGGTAGAGGGGTTGTCCCAGCAGCACGGCCTCGGCCTCGATACCGCCGACGCCCCAGCCCAGCACGCCCAGGCCGTTGATCATGGTTGTGTGCGAGTCGGTGCCAACCAGGGTATCGGGATAGGCGACCTGCGTCCCATCATCCTCTTTCGTCATCACGACTGAGGCCAGGTACTCCAGGTTGACCTGGTGGACAATACCTGTTCCAGGTGGAACGACGCGAAAATTGCTGAATGCCTGCTGCGCCCAGCGAAGCAGGGCATAGCGCTCGCTATTACGCTCATATTCGCGCTCGACGTTCTGCGCAAAGGCCATGCGTGAGCCAAAGGCGTCGACCTGAACCGAGTGGTCAATGACCAGGTCGGCGGGTACGAGCGGATTGATCTTCTCAGGATTGCCCTGCATCCGAGCCACTGCCGAACGCATCGCGGCCAGGTCGGCGACGGCGGGTACCCCGGTGAAATCTTGCAAGAGCACACGCCCGGGGAGGAAGGGATACTCGGCCTCATTTCCCGTGGCCTTACCAGGCGTCCAGTTAGCGAGCGAGAGGACATCCTCCGTCTTTATCAGGTCGCCATCGGCATGGCGGAGCAGGTTTTCGAGGATGATGCGCACCGTAAAAGGCAGGTGATCTAAATTCTGTACGCCATGTTGCTCAAGCGCGCCGAGACGGAAGTAGTGGGTGGTCTCGTGGGCGCCTTCGAGTGGCGTACGGGCGTTAAATACATCTTTGTATGCCGTCATAAAAAAATCCTTTAATGGCGTGAACTAATGGGGAGGGAGACTTGTCGTTGCAGAATGAGCTTGTGTACCAACCAGGTGCAACGGTCGCCCTGTGACCTTATATATCTATAACTCCTGTTATTATATAACAGTTCCACGCCAAGACGTACGCTTGCCAGACCCATCCCTCTTACCCTGAGCGCGCAAGTGCAAAAGGTCAAGGAACTGGGATTGAGCTGTGATCAGGAGGGATCATTGTAGGCAGAGGGCCAGAAGTGAGGAGGAGATGACGCGCAGGTGCAGCGAATGGCCTGGCTGTTTCGTATAACCAGTATCAGCCTCCCCAGGTTTGAAAAACAGGACATATCGAGATTCTATTTCAAGCGGATGTTGCCCCTCGCATATACTGAATAGAGGAGGGTAATCATCGAGATTGCTTGCAAGTGTGTCTGTTCCTTGCTATAGTCCTTGGAGAATAGTTATAAGTAGACCGTAAAAAGGCTGGGCGCGCAGGTCCATCTGCAAAAGTTTGACCTGTCAGACGTTTACCAGAGAAGGCATGTGTCGAGCGAGGATGAGTAGTGGCGTATAATGCAGGCAAATATAGTATTTTCTTTCCTGTTTTCATAATGTACTACAAAATGTAGCATATTACATTGACAAGGTCATAACGTTTTCGCTACAGTAGTGGCAATAAAGTCTTTTGTATGGCAATAGTTAGAGATAGTGCGCAGGCTAGGGAGGAAGCGTGTCTATGGGGATGTGTCTAGATTTAGAGGGGTGTGGCTTTGCCAATCGAGAAAAGGCGCGCTTTTGCGCCCATTGCGGTATCCCCTTAGAAGGAATATTTTTACAGGGACGTTATGAGGTCCAGGAGCTTGCGCTTAAAGAGCGTAAGACAGTCACTTTGCGCGCGCTAGATCGCCACCAGGGACAGTCTGTGCTCGTGCGTGCTTTAATACCCCAGAGCGCGACCGAGGGCGAGCGTGAGGAGTTTCTTCAGGATGCCGAGCTTGCGGCCTCGCTCTCAGAGCGTGTTGAAGATCCGGGAAGTGTGCGTGTCCTGGATTATGGTCAGGATGGTCCCCTGGTATTTTTGATCAAGGCTGAACAGCGGGGGGGCGCGGAAATAGCCAGCAGGAGCACTCTCAACTGGCCTGGAATGCCTCGGCTGGTAGCGAAGAGTTCGCGCTGGATATCAATGGCGACGATGATGCCACCGTGATACGTATGCCTGCGCTCTCGCAACTAAAAAATGCGAAACGGCCGCAGGAGAGCCAGCCCGATCCATTAACGCGCGGCCATGTGGCGTATGAGCAGGGGGAGTATGAGGCCGCCTTGCGCTACTATGAACAGGCTATCGAGCAGGATGTGGTTTCGATTGAAGCCTGGGCAGGTAAGGGCGCGGCCCTTTTAAGCCTGGAACAACTGGATGAGGCCTTGTTGGCCTATGATCACACTATATCGCTCTGCCCAAACGATCCAGAATTGTGGACCTCGCGCGCCAATGTGTTGCATGAGCTACGTCGCTTCGACGAAGAAATGGATTGCTATGAGCAGGCGTTGCGCTACGACCCGAACTATATTTATGCCTGGAGTGGACGTGGTATGGCCCTGGCGGAGCAGGGGAAGTCTGAAGAGGCATTGATGGCCTTTGACAAGGCTCTGCTCCTCGATCCCCGTCAGAGCGTTGTTTGGCAGGCCATGAGCGATACGCTCTATAGCCTCCACCGCTATGAAGAGGCCCTGATCGCCGTCAATCGTGTCTTTGAAATCGATGCCAACAATGTCTCCGCCCTGGACACCAAAGGCAATATTTTGCGTCGCCTGGGCGATGCGGCAGAGGCTCTCCCTCTGCATGAAGAGGCCCTGGAGCTTGAGCAGGAGAACGCGACGCTCTGGTTTGATAAAGGCAACGACCTGCGCGACTTGAAGCGCTATGAGGAGGCCCTGGTGGCATATGACCATGCCCTGACACTTGATCAAACTATGGCGGGGGCGTGGTATAATCGAGGAAATGTTCTTGCTGCTCAGCAGAAATTCGAAGACGCCCTGGCTTCTTATGATTGTGCCCTGCAATATGACGACGGCCTGACTTCTGCCTGGTACAATAAAGGCAGCTTGCTGCATGAATTGCAACGGTATGAAGAGGCCCTTATGGCTTTTGACAGGGCACTGGCGGGAGATATCCACTACATTGCGGCCTGGAATAACAAAGGTTTGTCGCTGTATGCACTTGGCCGTTTGGATGAGGCACTGGCCGCGCTTGACCAGGCAACCTCGTTTGCGCCAGATGAGCCAGACGCCTGGTATAACCGGGCGGTTGTTTTACAGCGCCTGGGGAGGAAGCAGGAGGCTATCTCATGCCAGGAGTGGGCGCGCTCACTGGAGCAGCGAGCGAATGGAAGCGAAGCCTCATAACAGGCTCGTGGGTGGTGTGTGAAGCGTAGACCGGGCCAACATACCACTGGTGGTTGCTGCCGGACAGTGGATCGAATCAGGCTGCTCTTAGGTGGTGGATGAGAAAAAGCATCTGCCCGCGGTAAATTTTAAACCTACGACTCGGAGGAGGGAATGCGACGCTGCGCCGATCAAGTTGATTGTGGCTATGAAAACCGGGACAGCGATTTATTTTGCCGTGCCTGTTCCTTACCACTCATACATACTATGCTAGTGGGTCGATACCGTGTGGATGCTTTGCTTAGTAAAGGTGGCTACGCGGCGGTTTTTCGTGGGGTAGATCGTAACCTCTCGCGCTATATTGCGATCAAGGTCCTGCTTCCAAGTCGAACGACGAACAGTGAGCACGAGCATTTCCTGCGGGAAGCCCGTATTGCCGCGACCCTCGACCATCAAAATATTGCGCCAGTCCTCGACTATGGCCGCGATGGCCCCAGTGTGTTTCTGGTGATGCCTCTCTATACAGCAGGCTCGCTTAGAACGCGTCTCGCGCAGGCCAATGGCCCTTTGCCTCTCTCCGAGGCCAAGAGCAGTTTCCTGCAACTCGCGGGTGCATTGAGCTATGCACATACTCGCCCGCGCCCGGTTATTCATCGTGACATCAAGCCAGAGAATATTTTGTTACACCAGGATGATCACCGCCTGGTGATTACAGATTTCGGCATTGCGCGCGCGCTCGAACCGGGGGAGCGTGTCGGTCGAACGGTGACGGTGCGCGGCACGGTGGGTTATATGGCCCCGAGCAGACCAGTGGCGTCGTAGATCCACGAAGCGACCAGTATGGGAGCGCCATTGTCCTCTATGAGCTGCTAACTGGCTATCATCCCCTGGACCCCGCCGGGGGAACGGTTCCTCCGGTTTCATCGCTCAATCCAGATTTGCCCCAGGCGCTGGATGAGGTCGTCATGCGTGCCATGACCTCTAAACCCGATAGCCGCTTTAGCGATATGCAGCAGTTTATGCAGGCTTTTGAGCAGGCCTTTACCACGAGCACCAAGATCCAGCGTGTTCGCCACCCGACTCCGCCACAGCAGGTCCAGCCAGAGGCGCATACACAGCCAACCTCGCGCCCGACTGCGCGTCCCTCGTCGGCACCTCTGAACATGAGCAACACGGGCAAGCATCAGAGCGCCCCGCTCACGCAACGCCGCTCAAATGCCAGTACTATGAGCATTACTGAAAAATGCCAGGAGGGCGATCGCTTTCTTGAGCAACAGCACTACTCGCAGGCCTTGCAGGCCTACGAAGAGGCCCTGGGTATGGATCCGCTGAATTTCTATGCCTGGAATGGCAAGGGCACGGCTCTCTATAACCAGGGATACTACCGCAAGGCCCTGGACGCATATCTGTACGCGACGGAGATTGATTCAGGCAACGCGGTGGTCTGGGTAAGCGCTGGCCTGGTCCTGATGCGCCTCCAACGCTATCAGCAGGCCCTGGTCCACTTTGAGCGTGCGCTCTCACTCGATGCACAGTATGTGGCGGCCTGGAACGGGAAGGGCGACGCACAACTGGATATGAATCTCCCCGAGGAGGCTCTGGCCTCCTATCAACAGGCGCTGGCGCTGGACCCCAGGAGCTTTCAGGCCTGGAACGGGTTGGGCAATGTGCATTCCAGCCTGCTCGACTACACCGGGGCCGTGGATGCCTATACGCGCGCGCTGACAGTCAATCCTCGCAGCGCGGTGGCCTGGTGCAATAAAGCCGAGGCACTCTCACGCCTGGGCCATAACCGGGCCGCGCTGGATGCGCTCAACGAGGCCACCGAGATGGATAAAGGGTATACACGGGCCTGGCTCTTAAAGGCCGAGGTCTATGAATCTCTGGGGAATGCACAAGAGGCGCAGAAAGCGCGTAAGCGTGCCAGGGCCTGGAGCATGAAGGCCTAACCATTCACCAAATTGTAGGGTCTATGCTGGCATGGACTCATCCGGCCCGCAGGCCAATTTTCCGCCGTAGGATGGTCGCTTCGCTCGGGGTCCATGCTGGCATGGACCCTACAACGTAAACCACTGAAAGGTTCCATATTAATAGTTTATGCATATTGAAGCTCTACACGATAAAGAGAAGATCGAAAAATATCTATTAAAGAACGTAGGTTTGTATCTCTATCACCTGGGTGACCTGGATGACTTCTTCTGGCCTTATACCTGCTGGTATGCCCTGATGGATGGGCAGGAGATCCACCAGCTGGCCTTGCTCTATATCGGCGGCCAAACGCCCGTTTTGCTGGCTCTGACGGATCATGATGAGGAGGGCATGCGCCTCTTTATGCGCCTGCTATTGCCACTCTTGCCCTCGCAGTTGGATGCCCACCTCTCGCCCTGGATACTGGATATAATAGAGGAGGCCTACACGCTGCGTTCTTATGGAACGCATATGAAAATGCTTCTCCAGGATTCCAGGCGGCTGCAAACTATCAACACCTCCCAAACGATAGCTTTAGGTCCGCGCGATCTTCCTGAAATTGAGGAGTTCTACCGGGTCAGTTATCCTAATAATTTCTTTGATCCAAGGATGCTTGAGACAGGCTGTTTCTGCGGTATTCGTGCTGCTACAGTTGGTGAGCGCGCGGGTGCATTACAGAGTATTGCTGGTATCCATGTCTATTCTGAGCCTTATAAGGCTGCCGCTCTTGGAAGCGTAGCCACGCATCCCCAATGGCGAGGGAGAGGGCTGGGGACAGAGGTCTGTGCGCGCCTGAGTCAGGAGTTGCTCACGCGGGTAGAGCACATTGGCCTGAATGTCAAGACCGATAATATTGCGGCATTGCGCTGCTATGAGCGCCTCGGCTATCGAACTATCGCGACCTACGAGGAGGCCTCCTTAACGCGTAAAGTGTAGGAATACAGAGCCAGCCTTACAGCAGAGGAGGTTGAAATCGTCGCACAGCGGAAGCTTGCTCCCCCGCTGTGTTATCTGCCATGGCCCAGCAGGAGCATGGTGAGTAGCATGCCTGTCGTGAGTAAAAGTAAAAAGACGAGGCCCACAATAATTACTCCAAAGGCCGTCGATTGCTGGAGTAAGTGCAGCGGGAGTGTCCGTAATTGGAGACTCCGAGAGGAGATGCCAGCAGGCAACATCGAGGAAAGTCTGGGATGCTGCTCGACAATAGCTTCTAGCGAGGATTGCTGTGGCAATGGTGCCTCCTCGTGTACGGCTGCTGCGTGCACGGTCGCGGAAGAGATGGTAGGCAGCTGCTCGGGACCATGGGCTTTGCCGATAACCTTGTCCAGGGGGGGCATGGGCAGCGTCGTCGCTTCGCGCTGTTTATCGATAACAAACGCGGCCTCCTCCACATGTATGTCGCCTCTACTGTCAAGGGAACGCCCCTGGGCGTACATCTTGACCTGCGTTCGCTCCTGGAGAACGGTGTCATAGGCCTGTGCAAATGCCATTATGTTGGGGTAGCGTTGCTCAGGTTTCTTTGCCAGCGCGCGAAGAAAGACTTCGTCGAGCTCTGATGGCAGTGAGGGGATGTGCGCGCTGGGAGGTGTTGGGGAGGTGTTATGATGGTGATGCAAGAGCTGTGACGCCGTGCCTTCAAAGACCGCGCGCCCGGTGATGAGCTGATACATCATAACCGCCAGGGCGTACTGGTCCGCGGCGGGGCCCACATGCACCGAGGTTGCCAGGGTGGGATCATCGAACTGCTCCGGGGCCATGTACAGCGGTGTCCCAACCGAGCGATGCAGGGAGCGCCCATTGCGGTAGAATGCGGCCAGGCCAAAGTCGGCCAGGAGTAGCTTGGGTCGCCCATGAGGAAAGATATGTTGCAGATTGAGGTGCTGCATACCCTTAGGATAGCCACGCTCAACGCGAATCAGGAAGTTCGTTGGCTTAATGTCGCGGTGGATAATCCCATGATCATGTGCATATTGCAAGGCCGCCGCTGCCTGTAACAGGTAGTAGCCACCCTCTTCAGCCGAGATAGGCCAGCCAAAGCCATACTGCTGTGTGCGCTTTTGTAGCCAGTTCCAGAGTGAGCCTTCGGACATAAAAGGCATGACGAGATAGGTAATGCCCTGCCCATCCTGCTCAAGGACCTCATCCCCAAAGTGATAGAGCGACAAAATATTTTCATGATCAAGTTCTGCAACCGCGCGTGCCTCACGTTCAAAACGCGCTGCTGCCTGCTTGCCTTCGGGTGTGTTGGGCACGGCCCGCAGGTCTCCACAAACGACTTTGATAGCCACTTTGCGCCCAATACGCATGTGCTGTGCTAAGTAGATGTCACCCATCCCTCCACTCTCGGCCAGGCGGATCAGGCGATAACCACCGAGAGTCTTCCCCACCAACATATTCATCCAACAATCCCTTATCTTCTTCTGCGGAAACCAACACCACGCTCGCCGCGCCCCCGAATGGGGGTGGACAGCGCAGCGTTCAGGTTTCCGAATAGGCAGTATGCGCAGAAGATGAGAGCACGGTCCTCTATAAAGGCGCCTGCTCACATATTCGTAACAATACGCTTTTCTATAAATATTATACATTCCGTATGGAAAAATAGATGTTAACAAGTGTGAAATTGTTACAAAAGTCACGGTATATGTTGGTAATAGTCGATGCCTGAAATTAAAGAATTTGATTTTAAAATATATACAAATACAGTCCATATAGAAAATAAGAGTATAGAGATCTATCATCTGGGGATGAAAACGGTCAATATTTCTCGCAAAACCGTGGCTATTGGTGGTATGTGATATGGAAAGGCTGCTGGCCTTTCCATATCACATACCACCAATTACCCCTCTTTTTGGAGCTGGTGGAGTGCCAGGAGGGTGGCTTGTGTCACCGCGGGATGTGTGATAAGCAGTTGTTGCAGGAGAGGTGCGGCTTCCTGGTCATGATACTGGGCGCTAACCTGGCAGGCCAGGCCGGCTACTGCCGCGTTCTGATCGCTGAGGGCCTGGCGAACGCTTGCCCGGCTTTGGGCTTCGCTGCCTGTGGCATCAAGGATGCGTAGTGTTTCTAGAGCGGCCAGGCGTACACGTGGATCGAGATCGTTTAGCCCCTGATAGCTTAATGCTTGTGCTTCGGGCGTGGGAAGCTGGCGGCAGGCTTGAAGTACTGCCACATACAGCAGGCTCCCCGCATAGTCGGTTGCCTGTGGCTCCAGGAGCGCCTCCTTGAGTGGAGCGCGTCGGCGCCTGCCGGAGGGATCGATGACGTTCGCCACCAGCTTCTGTAGCACAGGGGCGGCGCGCAGGTCACCAAATTGTCCAAGAGCCAGGCAGACGCTGCTCAGCGCCTGAGCCTGCTCCTGGTGTTCCAGCGTGCGGACGCTCTCCAGGTAGAGCAATAGAGGGTCTACGGCGCGGATCTCGCCAAGCTCAGCCAGGGCCTGGGCGAGGAGGGGCAGGAGGGTATCCTGCTGGGAACAGAGGGCGGTAAAGAGCAGTTCGCGCCCATTGTGTTGCATCCATGCTTCAATTTCAGGCATCATGGGGAGGCAGGGATAGATCTGAGCTACAAGGTTGCTCTCCAGGGCCAGGCCCTGGTTGATGGCCTGCCAGTAGCGAGCACAGAGCGCTCCCAGGGCATGAAGGGCGAGTGCTGCCTGCCAGGATGGCTGCTGCCTTGCACTTTTGAAGAGCGAGCTGGCCTGGTCTGCAAGAGGGCGCGTAAAGAGGCGTGGGACTGCCTCCTGGTATGCGGATGATGGCTCTTTACTCTCCTCTATCACATAATAGAACACAAGCGCCGCCTGCGCAGCGAGCCGGGGCTGCTGCCTGCTCTGCTCCAGGTAGGGTGCCAGGTCGAGTGCGTGATAGAGTGCGCTCGCCGCATAGTGTTCCAGGCCGGGCATCTTAGCGATCCCATGCGTTAGCAAGAATTCCGCAAATGGTGCATGCCCAAGGGCCAGGCATTGTTCAAGAATGGCGAGCCTGTTCCAGCCTCTGGTCTCGCAGAGCGTTTGCAACAGGATCTGTTGCGCCTGATTGTGCCCCAGGTGTGCCAGAGCCCGCGCTGCATAGAATGAGGCAGAGGGATCATGGAGCAGGGCCTGTAGCATCGGCAATGTATCCTGGGCGTCTCTAGCGGGCGAGTCCGCTGCTGGTGTGCCTACCTGTTTATAGTAGCCAAGCAAGAGGATGGCGATGCGGCGAGCGTAGTTGTGAGACTGTATGGTAGGATCGTCACCTGGTGCCTGAGAGGAAACATCGCCTTGCTGGATAAGATAAAGCCAGGCGGGAAGCAAGTGTCCCCGTCGGTCGATTTCAAAGAGGGTGGCGAGGAGGTGAGGGTGCCAGAGAGAGAAGGGGCCGACTGGCAGGAGTTCAGTGAGGCGCGCAGCGACCTCCTCGGGTAGCGCTTTCCGCCAGCTCAAGCGGGTCAAAAGACAGGTGACCTCTCTCCGCAAAGCATTCAAGCTGGCCTTGTGCACTGGTGTGTCTATATCAAGCGGAGGCTGTACCTGGTGGAGGAGCCTGTACTCCAGCGCACCCGTTGAAAAGCTTGCCAGGGCGTCTGGTACTCCTGTTAAAGGCTCCTGGGTATGCTGTATGTCAGGGGCTTCTGGTTTAAGCATATGCACAATATGTGTATGGTCTTCAACTTCATGTTTCACCATTGGTGACGGTATCTCAGCCTCTAGAGGCACTTGTTTAGAGCTCGTATCTGGCATCCCCATCCTCCCCATCTCTTTTTGAATGTTGTATGTACAATTATAATTTTAAGGGAATATATGCTCATTGTACCTTTTTGGCTCGTTTCGGTCAAGAATAAAAACGAGGCGGAAATAGTGCTCGCTTGCCCTTATTTGCATTTATACTAAACTAGATAGAATTTGTACATGTGTGGCTGGTACGAGGTATGGTATGTCTTCGGCTGAAGCTCTATTCGCGCGTGTGATTATGGAGATTCGCGCGCTCATTAATTGTGATATTGTCTATCTGGACCTGGTGTGTTTTGAGACTGCACTGGCTCATCCCCTACTTCAGCGTCTCTGCGTCCGAGAAGATCTTCAACGTACATATGGCAAACCAGGAAGCTGGGATGAGGAAATGGAGGGTGCCTTGCGCGCGCTCTATGACATTACCACGCAGATGGGCGTACCCTGGATTAGCAATGCGGCGCACCTGCCTGGTCAGGCGTCTGTCGGCAGCCTGGTGGTTGTCCCAGTCTCGAGTTCTGGTGGGTTGTTGGGAATGCTGGTGTGTTGCCATACCCAGCCTGAGTTCTTTCATCCCGGAATTATGCATCTCTTACAACACTACCTGGCGACTGGATCGCGCCGACTGCTTGAGGGACTGATAGAATTGTACGGTGAGAGCTGTGTCAGGCGGCATCAAGACACCAGCGCGCAGTTTCTGCAAGAGCAACATCATTTTCTTGCCCTTCTTTGCCATGAGTTGCGCCGCCCATTGACGGCCCTCAAGGGCTATACCGAGCTTTATATGACCTATGGCGATGATCCAGGCGCGCAGGAGGCCAGTTTAGAGAGCTTAGATTGGCGCGCCTACTTACGCATGGTTCAGGAGAAGACACAGCAACTGGAGTTATTGCTAAACGACGTACAGGATGTGGCGCGAGTCAGCCAGGGGCAACTGCGGATGAGCCTGGATGCGGTAGATATTGTGAGTCTCTGTCGACAAATGATTATGCCTGAGCAAGAGCGCCTGGAGCAGGTAAGCCCGGGTCAGTATCGCCTTTCTTTAGAGGTCGCGGAGGTTGCGGAGGTCGCGCGCGAGATGCCACCTGCCTGGGTGGACCCGGAGCGTGTACGCCAGGCGCTGGCTAATTTGCTTGATAACGCCATCAAATACTCTCCTCAGGGAGGATTGATCGAGATATTGGTGACCGATCATGCTCCCTATAGCGGATCCTCTTACTTCCTTGTGGCAACGCATACAGAGCGTGAGCGCCCGGCGGAGGACCATTATCTCTACGTGACTGTCCATGATCACGGGGTCGGTATCCCCCGCCACCTGCAACAAGCACTTTTCCGCCCCTTTACGCGCCTGGAACACGATATGCATGAGCGCGTGCCGGGAAATGGGTTGGGACTCTACCTTGTGCAGACCCTGGTTGAGCAGATGCATGGGCAGGTATGGCTTCAGAGTGACGAAGGGCGCGGCACGAGTATTACGCTAGCCCTGCCCATCGCGCCCATGCCTATGGCAGATGAGAAAACGCCTCAACCAGAGTATCGGCAACCTCAACGCGCTAAAGTCCCGGCTCCAGACGAAATAGTACTGCATATGCCATAAATCAGCAGTACTGGCCAAGGAACGCTCGCAAAGATATGTCTGGGGATAGGCTGGCAGCCCCAGCCCATCCCCAGACATACCTTTACCCCTTCTCAGGCTAGATGGTAGAATGAAGTAGGTTCACGCTTGTTTGGCACTTGCTAAATAAAGCACAGTTTGTTATAGTGTGCGTGTATATTCCTCGTATTTGATGTTTTCGAAGGGAAGAGTTATGCGAGTAGGTCTGCTTGAAGACGATATAGCCATTCAAGAAATGGTCATGCTCGTGCTACAAGATGAAGGCTATCTGGTGGCGGCCTATGCCGACGCCGAGGCATGCTTGGGCGCCCTCACGAATATCGCGTCAGGCTTCGAACCCGTTGATCTATTAATCGTCGATTGGCGCTTGAATGGAACGATGTCGGGCTTCGAGGTGATCAAGCAGATGCGCGGCTTTCCTCACCTGGCCTCTTTGCCTATTATTTTAACTACCGCGGCGACGTTCACCGATATCGAGGCCTTGCGCGACCTCCAGGTCTCCCTGCTCGAAAAGCCTTTCTCGGTCGACGAGATTATTTCTCTAATTAAAAGTGTTACAGGACCACTGGCGTCGTCATAGCCCTAAATGTCCTATGCGCATCGTCACGCACCCTCCTTTCTAGCCTTAAAAAACTTAGCCTTTTTTAAGCTTTCTCTGGCGCCTCTTCTCGCCTATGCTTTTTTTCTCCTCTCCTGACCATAGATACACCCCTGTAAGCTCATCCTTTCCTTAGAAATGCTTAAGTAAACCTTAGAGAACGCTGAAAATTTTCTGGCAGGGGTTGCCCCCTCTTTGGGGTTGCTGTTATGCTTTAACTGTTAACGAACACAGCAAGCTATTGTAAGTTCATTCAGGTGGGCAGATAGCTGCTGGGTTTACGAAGAAAGCTTCACCTCTGCTGTATCCAAAACGTTACATGCGTCGTGTTTAGTGTATGAGGTATACAACAGCTTGGCTCTAAAGTAAAAATAGAGCAAGCTAGGAGCTTATCTTCATTGCGAGAGTTGGAGAGGTTGTCTGTTTCGGCTCTCTAGTGTGGTTCGCAAGCATTGACGACGAGAAGTCACTAGAAACTGAAGAGGAGAAAATCGATGCAGTCACAAAAAGGTCGCGGTCGTGGTTTCGCTTCTATGAGTCCCGAAAAGAAAAAAGAAATTGCGAGCAAAGGCGGAAAAGCAGCTCATGCTCTCGGCACAGCCCACAAGTGGACCAGTGAAGAGGCCCAGGCTGCCGGGCGTAAGGGTGGCTCAATCAGTCGCCGCCGTTCGAAGTACAATGTACAGGCGTAGCCTTTAGTGCTCATGTATGGGCATACGCATGCCTGTATTCGCATACAACACTGCTGCCTGTACTAAAGTAGAGCAATTCAAAAGAGGCCGATGCTGCTTTCCGGCCTCTTTTCTTTTCTCTCAGCTTACCCCATATGCAGGTTTTTCTTACTGCCTACGGCGGCGACAGAAAGAGGAATTGGGGACACCCCAAACCCCGCCAGGGGCAGCGCCCCTGGACCCCGTTGCAAAAATTGGCAGGCTATGCGGGCTAACCCCGTTGCAAAAATTGGCAGGTCATGCGGGCTAACCCCGTTGCAAGCTATTTCTGGTAAGTAGTGTTGTGTGCCCTGGCAGCCGCAGGCTGCCAGGGCACACAACACTACTTACTCTGCGAGCGCCGCAGGCGCGAGAATACCAGCTAAGGAAGTGTCATGTAAAGCGTCGGATCTTTAAAGTGATTATTATCCACCACCATAAAATGCACATGAGGGCCAGAAGAGGCCCCGGTGCTCCCCTCATACGCGATGACATCCCCTTTATTGACGTTTTGTCCCACATGGACGATATAGCTGGCCAGGTGCCCATAGACGGTCGCGATATAGTGTCCATGATTAATCTTGACGGCGTTCCCCAGGCCCGACCAATCCCAGCCCACCCAGATGACCTGCCCGCTATCAGATGCCATAACCGGGTTGCCATACGCCGTTGCCAGGTCGATCCCGGTATGCGGTTTGACGCAACTGCACCAGGTCTGATACTCGGGTAAGCCAAAGCCCTGGGTGATCCTCTCCCCTTTCATTGGTGGCTGCATGTCGCCTGTGCCCATGACTCCACTGTCAGTGACCGCCGTGGCACAGATCCCCCACAGGCCCATATAAGGGGCATTGCAGGATCCCTCCAGGGTGGTCAAGGCAGGAGTGGCGGTGGGGGTCGCGATATGCTGGGCAGGGCTGAAGGGATTTTGCGCGTCGCTCAACAACAGGTTGCCGATACCTTGCAGGAGTGGCGCGTTCGAGTTGCCAAGTGGTGTGGTGACGACCACGGTCAAGAGTAAAATTATCAGCATACTCACCATAGAGATCACAAACTTCCGTGAGCGGCTCCGTGGTGTGGGCGCTGGCGGCAGTGGCGTGGTCTTTACGACGCGAGGGGTGCCGGGAATGTATGTGAGAGGACGTGTCCCCGCTTTAAACGTCGCGTGTCCTGGTTGAGATGACATAGCGCCGAGTGGGCGTGTGGCGAGCGGCGAGGTGGTGGAGCGAGGAGGAGTATTGAGTGTGGGAAGCGGTTTGCCCTCTTCGGTAGAGATGGAAGAGAGTTGGCGTGTGATTCTCTGCCTCTGTCTTGCCGCTGGCGCATCCTGTGGTGTTTGTGAGGGTTCCCCGGGCATCTGTTTTGGCCACTCTGCCATACCAGGTGTTCCTTGTGGTGCGCCAAAAGGGACGAAGGGTGTCCCGGGTATATATGGGGTGGGCTGTGGCGGCTGAAAAGAGGGAGAGGGCGCATTGCCCCATGGGGTTGGCATGGGGATTTGTGGGGGTACAGGCACAGGATTCTCGCTCTGCTTTGAGCGCGAGGCGGGCGTTTTTTTCTTCGCGGATGAAAACATAATTAAAATCCTCGCTGATGGCGTTGCCGTCGCGTTTTTTCTTTTACCTTTTAATGTAGCTGATAAACCCGGCCTTTACTAGCTTCCCTGGCAATGGATAGCTGAAAAAGGCTATTTTGTTTCCTTATAAGGCCATATGTCAGAAAATGAAGATATATGAAAATAGCACGAGATGATGACGTTTTATTCATAGCTACCAAAAATAACGGCGAGCAAAGCTTGTTTGGGATGAGGTGAAATAGGGAAGGGAAAAGATCCTATTTGAGGTTGGGAGGCTCTATACCCTGCTCTTTATACCCGCAAAGTAGGACAGGGAGAAAGTAATAACACTATTTATGTCTGAACAAAAAAAACAGCATGCGTTGACAAAGGTGTGGGGTGGCCGTGTCTTTCGTGTATGGGGTGGCCGTGTCTTTCGTTTTAACATCCGTAATTTTCGTTTGAGTGGAGGGCTGACCTCACGACGCTTTAGTATCGTAGAGGCCGCTCTGCTCTTGATGATCGGTATCCTGGCTTCAAGAGGTTTGGGGGTCATCCGCCAGAGCCTTTTTAACGCCTTCTTTGGCACTGGTCCCGAGGCCAATGCCTTCTATGCCGCGATCCGTCTACCGGATGCTCTCTTCAACCTGATCGCAGGCGGCGCGCTGAGCCACGCCTTTATCCCGGTTTTCCTGGCGTATGAGAAGAGGAAGGGACAGGAGGCCGCCTGGAAGCTCTCCAGCCTGGTCTTTAATGTCATGCTGCTGGTTTTGACGCTCGTCGTGATCGGGGGCGAGTTTTTTGTGCCAACCTTTACGCGTTCGCTCCTGGTCCCAGGCTATAGCGAGACTGAGAAGGTCCTAACGATCTCGCTCACACGCATCCTGCTCTTTCAGCCTCTATTGCTCTGCCTGGGAACGATTGTCACCGGCGTCTTAAATAGTAAGCGCCAGTTCCTACTGCCTGCCTTCTCCATCGCGATTTATAATCTAGGCCAGATTGCCGGGCTCGCCTGTACGCGCTTCATTCCTAGCATAGGCATCTATGGTCCCACCTATGGCGTGTTGGTGGCCTCGTTCTTGCAGGTCGCGGTGCAGGCTATCCCGCTCTTCAGGCAAGGAGTGCGCTATTCGTTTACCTGGAATTTTCGCCATCCCGGCCTGCTGGAGGTCCTGAGACTCCTGGGACCTAACTCGCTCGCGCTTGCCGTGGCCTACCTGGCCCTTATTATCGAGACCTATTTCGTCTCCTTCCTGCCTGATCCCGCCAGTCTAGCGGCGCTACATAACGCCGATATGTTACAGGCTCTCCCCTTCTCTCTACTCTCGCAGGCCATCGGCCAGGCGCTCCTGCCGCATATGACGATCCATGCCGCCGCAGGACGCTATGTGCGCATGCGCTACATGGCCTTGAGGGTCATGGGCGCCTCCATTTTATTGACGCTGCCCGCGGCGATAGGCTTAGCCGTTACGGGTCAATGGATTATCCGCCTGATCTTCCAGCATGGAGCCTTCGATGCCCACTCGACCGCGCTGACCTACCTGGCGCTATTGGGATATGTCTTTGCCATTCCTGGGGTCACGGCAGGCGACATGATTAGCCGTGGCTTCCTGGCCTTGAAGGATGCCACGACTCCGCTCTTTACTGGTATCCTCTCCCTACTCTGCCGCGTGGGCACCATTATCGTGCTCATTGGTGTACTACCACGAGCCTACGTCATTCTCGCGATACCCCTGGGCTACGCGCTAGGGTCCTCGGTAGAAGCGTTCACCCTGGCCTCACTCCTGCTCTGGCGCCTGGGCAAGAAGGCCCGCCTGGATGCAGGGATGCAGCGCCTCCTACGCTATCGCCGCTACCTCGCCCGCACGCGCCAGGAAGCTCTCGCCAGCCCGTCTTCATCCCGCTGAGCAAGGGAGATAGCCAGTGCGCGCTGACCCCTTCGCGTATCCGCTTATCCCTCTGAGTAAGATGGTTCGGCGTGGTGTGCGGGCGTTCGCCCGCACACCACGCCGAACCATCTTATCCTGTGAGCGTCGCAGGCGCGAAAGGAAAGGACCAATGATAGGGGCCTTCGCCCCTAGAGCTAAGGACCTTCCTCTCTACACACAAGGCATGTGCTTTTCTACACTGCTATTATAGGATCAGGGGCCGATATAGATAGGTGTGGGGAGTGATGGAAAGTGGACTTTTGGGTTATAGGTGTGGCCATCTGGAAGGTATGAGGTGTACAAGCCCCTGATCGCCTTGGGGAGGGCTGCAAAAATACGATATAAGAAGATTGGGAGAAAGGAGTGTGCGGCTCAACTCCTGCCTATGCATAGCTCTTCGATGATAGAGAGCATAGGACAGATTAGGGGTAGCTGCTCTGTTAGTTACATGAAAGCACGCGCCGTACGTATAGATACAGCCGTTGAAACAACGGGAATGGTTTCGTCACAGCCGCAGGTCAGGCGGCACTCCAGTCCACCTGTAGGGGAGAGTATCGCAGCCCTCCAGGTACGTATTCAAGTGCAACGTGATGAAAAGGCCCGCCTCGCTAGAGTGGAACAAATCAAGTCACAGGTAGATGCGGGAACATATCAATTGGATAACCAGGCAACGGTATATGGCCTGTTAGGTTCGCCTCTTGACTGGAGCTTTGTGTGCATGAGTGCACCAGACATCGACTAATGCCAACAGCCGCACACAGGGAGACATGAACTTCCTTTCTTACAACGGGGATTGAGCAACGTGGGGACTGGCGAGAAGGGTATCCGCAAGGCGGGTACCCTTCTCTTTCTTTGTTAGTAGCTCCAGTTCAGGCCGCATTGGGAGCAGTGACGAGCGGGATGCTCGCTCTCAAAGGCGCGACGGAAGGCCTCATAGCGCTCTCCGAACCAGATCTGCTCGATGGACTCCTGAAAGACATTGCCCAGGACGCGCTCTTCGCGATATTCGCGCGCGCTGCGATGCCCAAAGGGGCGAAGCAGCAGGAGAGCACATTGCCGCTAGAGGTGATGTAGGTCAGATTGTAGGGGCGTGTGCAGCCGGACCAGGGGCGCTCCCCAAAGTCGCGTAGAATACTCTGCATCGGCGTCGCGGACCCGGCGGCGTTGAAACGGATGCCCTGCTCTTTGCACAGCTCCTCGCTACGATGTACCAGGGCCAGCTCCTCCTGACTTGAGCGACGGAAGAGCGACTGTTTGGAAGCTGCCAGTCCCTCTTCAAAGTAAACCAGGCGCTGCATATAGACCTCGGGGATACCTGCCTCGGCCGCCAGCTCAACCAGATGCGGCAGCTCGTGCAGGTTTTCGCGCATGGCGGTGAACCAGAGCGAGATGGCTGGCTTGCTGGCGTTACGCGCCTTCTGCAACTGCACAAAGGCTCGAACATTGCGCCAGATTTTCTCAAAGGCATCGACGCCCCGCACATGTGCGTAGATCTCGCGACTGGAGCCGTCCATCGAGAGGCGATACTCATCGAGGCCGGCATCGATAAGCTCCCCGCCCTTCTTCTCAGTCAGCGCAATGCCATTGGAGTTGAAGAGCACATAGGTGCCGCGATCCTTTAAATAGCGCACCATTTTAGGCAGGTCTTTATTTAACAGTGGCTCGCCCAACCCATGCAGCACGACGCGATCGAGCACCGGAAACTGATCGACGATCTTGCGAAACTCGTCGAAGGGCAGATCCCGGTCCTCTTCACGTGAGAGCAGCGTGCGTGGACACTGCTGGCAGAACTCATTACAACGGCTGGTGGGCTCAATATAGATCGAGCGTGGCAAGGTAAGAACAGGTGTCGTGATTGTCATACAGACTCCTTTGTGCGGCTAAAGGCTTTGGTGAGTGCGGGATGCGTGGCTAAATGTGCGGCGGTGATTGGTGCCAGGCCTGGTTTGACCTGGAGTATCTCCGCTAGCTTAAGCAGGTCGGGTAGTTCATCTATGTCCTGAAGTTGTTCCACGAGGTGGACAGAGAGTCGCTTCCGGTGCGCGGCGGCAATTGTCATCTGTGTCACCACCTCGGTACTCATGGGAATGCCACTAAAGACGTCGTGTGCCTGGCGCATGCCCAGGAGGTAGTAGCCGCCATCCTCGGCTGGCCCAAGCACAATATCTGTCGTATTCAGGCGCTCGTTTACTTCATCAATAATTTGACGCCTGATGTGCGGCGAATCAGAGCCAAGCAGGATCGTCTTGCGAAACCCCTGGCGCTCTGTCCAGCGAAAGATATGATGTAAGCGCGTATTGAAATCCTGGCCCTCCTGGGGAAAGCAGCGCATGTGCCGCCCCCTGCCAGGAACCAGCTCCTCTAACAGCGCGTTATAATCAACATGCACGGGCGAATAGGCCCAGTGCAAGGCATAAGGAGCCTCACTAAAGCGCAGGGCCAGGTCCTTCAAGAATGCGCGATAGAGCAGCACTGTCGCCTCATCCCCAATGGAGCGTGCCAGGCGCGTCTTGGTTTTTCCAGGCTCGGGGGCGCGCGCTATAATGACGAGCGCTGTGTCATCCATGCATTCCTCCTTTTGTAAAAAAACACTTGACACACCTGTTTTTACTTGTTATATTTTTCTTGCCAATCCAGATTTGCTGGGAGACGCGATCGCTGAGCTACTAGTATTGTCCTTCGATCCGTCAGAGGATCCTGCAATTGCCGACGCGTAGCGTAGCGTAGTGCTGAGCATATAATAGGCGGCCTTGACGCTGCCAACGAGCGTACCTGCGACCTTGGAGTGGCCATGGCTGCGCTGACGATAGTGAATAGGTACCTCCAGGATGCGATAACGCGCTCTGGCCGCCTTGACCAGCATCTCCACAGGCCAGCCAAAGGTCATCTCACTCATATTCAGCCGTGCCAGTTGCTCGCACCGAATGGCGCGAAACGAGCCGATATCATGGAGGGTGGCACCATAGAGGAGGGTGATCATGCGACTGACCAGCCAGTTGCCCAGGCGTGCCTGGGGTGGGATCGCTCCCTTCTCAGCTCGTTTGCTTACGCGCGACCCCATCACCAGGTCGGCCTGCTGCGAGAGGATCGGAGCTAGCATCTCGGGAATATCGGCGGGATCATCACTGCCATCCCCATCCATAAAGAGGGCGATCTCCGCGCCCAGGCGGCACGCCTCCTGTAGCCCCCGGAAGCAGGCGCGTCCGTAGCCGCACTCCGCCGTCTGAACGACGATAGCTCCCGCCGCACGCGCCACCTCGGCCGTTCTATCGGTGCTGCCATTATCAACAACAATCTGCCAGCTAATGGTATCGTGGGGAAGGGTCGGAAGCAGGTGCCTGAGGGCCTCCTCTTCATTGAGCGCGGGAATAATAAGCGCCACCTTTTGGGCTGTCATGAACAACTCCTTACAAGACTACAAGCCAGATAGCATGATCGGCGCAGCGGATCACACCGCACCGCTCTCTCCTTTTCACGTCCAGCCAGGAAGATTTTTACAGCGGGCATAAAAATGCGGGAATTTATCAGAATTACAACGGCCATCCATGCTCTTCCGGTATCGCCTTGCAATCTCAACTCTGGATAAGGTGTATGGGCATGTGGCGTGCGCAATGCGCACGCCACATGCCCATACACCTTACCCTTGAGCGCCGCAGGCGCGAAAGCTACCTTTGCCCTTCTTGCTTTGTGAGGAAGCGTGAGGTATACTGATACTATAGTAGTATGTTAATACTGCAAAATGCTCAGCAATGAAGCGGTGTTGCGATGCGAAAAACAGATTTCTCTGGTAAGCGAAAA
The DNA here is from genome assembly GCF_016587415.1 of Ktedonobacter sp. SOSP1-85. Taxonomy (GTDB): domain Bacteria; phylum Chloroflexota; class Ktedonobacteria; order Ktedonobacterales; family Ktedonobacteraceae; genus Ktedonobacter. The sequence continues at coordinate 4,432,820 of NZ_BNJI01000001.1, forward strand.
GGTCGCTACATTCCTAAATTTGATGTCTTCAGAGGGTTCCACCTCTCTACCTGTTACCCGTGATCTCTTCATGCCTTTTCCCCATACATAATCTCTCGGAATCCTGAGCACACAGCGCTATTTATAGCCGTGCTGTAGGTTTCCGCAGCAGAAGCTATTCTCCTACTATATTCGATAATTAGGCGAGTGTGGCTATGCACATTTGTGTGTTTGCCCCTGGCTGGCTTGCTTGATTGATTATATATCCATTGTCCATTTCCATAAGCAACCCTTAAGGAAACAGTCTCTGTTTCGCTGTTGTGTTTCTGGTGCGCGGCCCAGGATGGAATTGGTTGTGTTTGCTTGCGCTTCCCGAAAGGATTTTTATGAGTGATGGTAGTTTACTTAAGGCTTTAAATGTTTCACGTCGCTACCTCGACGTGGTACAAAAACCTCAACTTGAGCGCAAAGAGGCCCAGTGGTTGATCGAGACCACGGTCGAGAACTTTACGAAGTACTACAATAGCGGTTTTATTGAATACCGCAAATCGGTCGCGGAGGCCGAAGATGTGGCCGCGGTGGAGTGGAATGGGCGGGGCGCCACCTTTAAAGATGTGTTGGGGCGCGAGTTTATTGATTGCCTGGGTGGCTTTGGCATTTTCAACCTGGGCTGGTCGCATCCAAAAGTTATTGCCGCGGTCCAGGCGCAACTGGGTAAGAGTGCCCTGCCCACACAGGAATTGCTTGATCCGCTGCGTGGCATGCTGGCGCACCTGCTGGCAGAGGTTACGCCGGGCGATATCCAATATAGCTTCTTTGTCGGGAGTGGAACCGAGGCCGTTGAGGGCGCGATGAAGCTTGCCAAGCTGTATACGGGCAAGAGTGGCTTTATTGCCGCGGTCCGTGGCTTCCATGGTAAGACGGCTGGCTCGCTTGCGCTGACAGGGAAAGCGGTCTTCAGACGACCCGCGCTCCCGCTCCACCCCAATGTCTATCACGTCCCCTATGGCGATGCCCAGGCCGTCGAGCAGCAGCTCCGCATCGCGCGCGAAGTGGGCAACGATATCGCCGCCGTTGTGATGGAACCCATTCAGGGCGAGGCGGGTGCGATTGTGCCCCCCGATGACTTCTGGCCGAGCCTGCGCCGCATCTGTGACGAATATGAAGTACTTTTGATCGCGGATGAAGTGCAGACCGGCATGGGACGGACAGGCAAGTTCTGGGGTGTTGAGCACTGGAACGTGGCGCCAGATATTATTACTTCCGCCAAGGCGCTCGGTGGTGGGGTGATGCCCATTGGGACCTTTATGGCGACGCCAAAGATCTGGCAGGTCTTCAACGAAAATCCTTTCATCCATACTTCAACCACGGGTGGCAACCCCCTGGCATGTGCCGCCGCGCTTGCCGCGATCAATGTGACCCTTGAGGAGGGCATCGTTGAGCAGGCCGCGGAGAAGGGGGCCTACTTCAAGCGCCAGTTGGAGGGCCTTGCCGAGCGTTACAGCGATATCTATCGCGGGATCAGCGGTAAGGGTCTCTTGCTCGGCCAGCATTTTGTCAATGATGAGACCGGCTATGCCGTGGCGTCGGGCCTTTTCAAGCGCGGCGTGCTCATCTCGGGGACGCTCAATAACTCACGCGTGATTCGCGTCGAACCTCCACTGATTATTAGTTATCGCGAGATCGACACGATTCTTGATCGCCTGGAAGATACGCTGCGCTCGCTGCGCGGCAGGGTGGTGACGCCTCTCCCTGTTGCTGAGAGCGAGCCTATGGCCTTCTCGGCTATGTCTCTCTACCCCTCCAATCCCTGGGCCGCTTTCGCCTAGAAATAGGAATGGTGAAATGTGTGCGCATGGGTAATGGGCCAAGCCCATTACCCATACGCACACATTTCACCATAACCCCTAGCGCGGATTGTCGATGAGTTTGCGCGCTATATGTAGCCATTGCTCGGGAGTGTCGTCAGGGATGGAGCAGCCGTTGGCGAGGATCAATTTGTGTCCTTTGGTCTGGATGATGGCGGAGAGCATTTCGTTCTCAATCTCGGTCTCGCTACCATGTGTCAGGGGGCCGCGCTCAAAGAGTCCACCCATCAGACACTTCTCGGTCAGGGTTCGCGCCTCCTCCAGGTTGGGACCCGTCAGGCGATCACTCCAACTCAGAATCTGCGCGGGATAGCGGTCAAAGAACTCAAAGTAGATCTGGTCCGTACCCTGGTTTGGATCAGCGTGGATATGGATGGTATTGAGCCAGCCGCCATTGGCGCCGCGCAAGGCCTGTATGTCATAGGGATAGCCAACCGCCGCATACTCATCCAGGGTCAGATCGGCCGTGGTCGCGCCCATACATGAGAAGAAGATGCCACTGGCACCCGCCTCAAGCGCCGCCTCCATCAGTTTATGCAGGTTGGCCGCTATCGTCCCCAGGCCCTCGCCAAGCAGGTCAGGCTGGTTTTTAGCTGCTGCCAGTGCCTGCTCTTTGCCCAGGAAGCGTATGGCATAGGTCAGTGGGCTAAAGAGGGTGAGCAGGATGGGATAGTCATCACCCAGCATCCCGCGCAGAGTACGGACACAGGTGACCTGTTCACGAAAGCTCGGTGTATCCAGGTCCAGGCGGGGCAAGAAGCGCATCTGCTCGACCGTTATCTGTTCCGTGTCTGGTGCTGAATAGGGGAGATCAGGCATGATCTTCGCGATATCTAGCTTAAAGGTGTCGACAAAAAAGTGCTTGGTCAATTCGGCCAGGCGTGTGCCAGATCCCTCAGGCCGAAAGTGGTGCCAGAAGCAAAGTGGCACACGATCCACCTCTTCGCCTGCCACCGCGGCGCGAACACGTTCTCCAGGGGTCATGGTGCTCATGGCGTCTCCCTTCCTATTCATAGGTTGTTGTCTGACATCTCTTCGGCGGGGCCAGGCTCCATTGAGCGTGGTGTGACGGCGATTGGCCCCAGGCCCTGCTCGTAGCGGGTGCGGTCATAGTCTGAGCGCTTGCGCGCACGCGATAAGAGTTGTTCATCGAGCCAGTTGGCGATCAGCACACCAACCGTGGCCCCGCCTATAAGGGCGGCGATCTTGGCCAGTGAGGATGATGTCGAATTACTCATGATCTCTTCGATCCTTTCTGGACCTTTTACAAGATGACTAAACGCTGTGTGCACGTTGCTTTTCCGGTCTTTGATGGTGTGGTACAGTAACCGCGTACACAAGTAGCGGGCTACCACCTCGTTACTACTAATACGATGGAGCCTACCAATCCGTTGGCTTACCCATAATGGTGATGTACACTGACAAATTATATGAATAGCCTCTCCATGTGCTAAAATCTGCTACTGAGTTCTAAAAATATCGTCGTTTTGTCATTGTCGATGAGGGATGTGGTATGGAGAATTTGCGGCGCCGTATCCAGATCGCGCGGGGAGAGCAGTCCGGGGATCTTTTGTTGCGCAATGCGCGCCTGGTGAATGTGTGCAGCGGGGAGTGCTATCTGGCTGACGTGGTTCTGGCCGATGGATATATCGCGGGTATTGCTGCCCCTGGATCTGGCTATCAAGCAAAAGAAGAGCGTGATCTGGAGGGGCGCTGGCTCGCGCCCGGCCTGATCGATGGACATATGCATATTGAGAGTACGATGCTCCAGCTCTCCGAGTTCGCGCGCCTGGTTGTTCCACGTGGCGTGACGGCGGTGATGCTCGATCCACACGAGTTCGCCAATGTCCTGGGGCGCGAGGGCATCGAGTATGTGCTTGATGCCGGAAAGGATCTCCCGCTCACCAGCTATGTGCTGCTCTCTTCATGCGTCCCTGCCTCGAGCTATGAAAGCCCCTATAAGGTCATGCACGCTGAAGACCTCCTGCCCTTGCTCTCACATGAGCGCGTTCTTGGCCTGGCGGAGATGATGAATATGCCAGGCGTGCTGACACAGGACGAGCAGGTCCTCGCCAAAATTGAGGCTACGCATCGGCATGGGCAGGTGGTAGATGGCCACGCACCGGGGCTACGTGGCAAGGACCTGAACGCCTATGCTGCCGCTGGCGTACACTCCGACCACGAATGCACGACGCCGGAGGAGGCCCGCGAGCGTATCCGCCTCGGGATGTGGTTGATGATTCGTGAAGGCTCGGCGGCGCGCAATCTCGAAGCGCTGTTGCCCCTGGTACATGAATTGCACCCACCACGCGTCTTCTTTGTAACCGATGATCGCGATCCGCAGGACCTGATCGCGCGTGGGCATATCGATTCCATGGTGCGCCGCGCCATCGAATTGGGCCTGGAGCCTGTGGAGGCCATTCGCCTGGCATCCTATAATACGGCGCAATATTTCCGCCTGTATGATCGCGGGGCGCTGGCCCCCGGCTTCGTCGCCGATATGGTGGTGCTCGATGATCTGAAGACCTTTAACGTCGAGTCGGTCTATAAAGATGGTAAAATGGTGGCATGCGCGGGTAAGCTTACGGTTTCCGCTGGTGGCGCACAGATGCAAGAAGCTCCTAATACCATCCATATTGGTAATCTCACGCTTGACAACTTCAAGCTTCCGGGCCAGCCCGGGAAGGTCGAAGTCATTGGCATTGAGCCTGACCAGATCACGACACTGCACCTGCAAGAGGAGGCGCCGTGCCTGGATGGTGAGCTTGTCGCCGATCCAGCGCGGGATTTGCTCAAACTGGCGGTCGTCGAGCGGCATCATGCCAGCGGTCGCGTTGGGCTGGGGCTGGTGAAGGGGCTGGGCCTCAAGCGCGGTGCCCTGGCCTCAAGTGTGGCCCACGACGCGCATAACCTGGTGATCGCGGGTACCAATGATCAGGATATGTTATACGCCGCGCGTGCGCTGGAAGAGATGGGTGGGGGCTTTGCCTGTGTGGTAGATGGCGTGGTGCGTGCGCGGGTACCCCTGCCGCTTGGAGGGCTGGTCTCGCTGGAGCCTGTCTCTGTACTTTTGCGGCAGTTGCAGGCCCTGGATGCTACGGCGGCAGAGCTTGGCTGTGCCCTGGCGCACCCCTGTATGACCTTGAGCTTTCTCTCGCTTTCGGTGATTCCAGCACTAAAACTTACAGACCAGGGACTGGTCGATGTTGAAACGTTTACATTGCTTCCTCTTCAACGAAGGTAATCGTACATGCTACTAAAGCTGGTTGAATATCATTGGGCGGAACATATTGAGGATGCCCTCCTCCTGCTGGGGCGGTTGGATGTGAAAACCGTTCCCCTGGCTGGGGGGACATATTTATTGGGTGTGAGGGATGAGCATATTCAGGCGGTTGTGGATCTACGTGATCTGCAACTCGCGTATATCGAGGATAGCTCCAATAATAACTCTAACTATCTACGCATTGGAGCTATGATCACCTTACAAACGCTCTCAGAGGCTCCTCAACTTAAAGGCATAGGCATCGATGTGCTTTCACAGGCCGCGCACGCCTCCGCCTCATCGCGCCTGATCCGCAATAGCGCGACCATTGGGGGCACCGTTGCGACGGGTCCAGTCTCCCAGGCCGATCTCTTGACGGCCCTGGTGGCACTAGATGCCGAGATAGTAGTACGCTCAGGCTCGCGCACACAGGTGAATCTCAGTGGAGGCTCGACGGATCGCCCCGGCCTGGCCCTCTCCGGCGTGGTCTTCAAGGGTCGACAGGAGCGTCGCATCGCCAGTAGCACGTTTGAGTTAGAGCGCCGCCCCAACGAGTTGATTACCGAGATCGCCATTCCGCGTCCACTCACCGCCTGTGGTACCTCTTTTCAGCGTGTGAGCCGTGCCCCCTCTGACGCCGCCCTTCTGAACGTTGTCGCTCTCGTCGAGATCGAGAACGGTCTCTATAAGCGTGTGCGTCTGGCCTTTGGTGGTGTGAACATGGAGCCTGTACGCGTAACAGCCATCGAGCAGCAATTGGAGGGTCAACCCGCGGCCCAGCCGGTTAGCTCTAACACGCTCCAGGCCATTGTGCGCAATGGCATCCCCCTCTTCCGACCTCCAACGGATGTGCGCGTAAGTGGAAGCTATCGACGCGTCAGCGGCGCAAACCTGGCGTTTCATGCATTAGAAGAGGCGATCAATAGCGCGCACTGGCGTAGTAGCGTCGCCTCAGGCACAGGGAGAGATGTCTAATGGAACTAGAGCTACAGATTAATGGCGTCATCACCAGTTTGCAGGTGGAGGCGAATGAGACGCTGCTCTCCCTCCTGCGGCGCGAAGGGTACTATGGAACCCGGCAGGGCTGCGAGACGGGCGATTGTGGCGCCTGCACGGTAGTTGTCGATGGCGTGGCGCGCCCAGCTTGTGTGATGCTGGCGGCCCAGGCCGGCGGCTGTTCCCTGACCACGGTCGAGGGCCTACCCAGCGCACAGGGCTTGAATACCCTGCAACGCTCCTTCGTCGAGGTCGGGGCCGCTCCCTGTGGCTTCTGTTCTTCGGGTATGCTGCTCTCAGCCTATGCCTTACTCCAGCGCAACAACCATCCCAGTGACGAAGAGGTGCGTGAGGCTCTCTCGGGCAACCTCTGCCGCTGTGGCGGATATGAGAAGCCTGTGCAGGCCGTCTTGCGTGCCGCCGCCTTGCTACGTGGCGAAGAGGTTGAGGAGGTAACCCCCAACGTCGTGTGCCAGAGCGAGCAGAATCCCCTGGCCGCCCTGGGCATGGATCGCCAGCTTACCGCAAATGGCGCGACCGATCGCTTGCCCGTGATTACCAGTGGGATGAGTGCCAACGCCGATACCGAGTATGCCATTGTCGGCAAGCCCCTGCCGATGAGCAACGCCGCGCAGCTTGTGAGCGGTACGCCTACCTTTGTGACCGATATCGAGCGGCGTGGTATGCTGCACGCGCGCCTGCTGACCAGTCCCCACGCTCATGCCGTCATTCGTGATATCGATGTCGCGGAGGCCAGGGCCGTCTCTGGCGTACATGCCGTATTGACGTATAAAGATGTGTCGCGCTCTCCTTATTCCAGCGTCGAGCGTGGGCTATTGGAGAGTGGCCCATATGACCAGTTCTTACTCGATTATGTCCTGCGCTATGCGGGGGACCGCGTGGCGCTCGTCGTCGCGGAGTCACCCGAGATAGCTGAAGAGGCTCTGGGGCTAATTCAGGTTGAGTATGAAGTCAGACCCGCGCTGCTTGATCCTCGCCAGGCGCTGGAACAGAATGCACCGCGTGTGCATCCTGAGTCGGAGGCGCGAGGCATTTTTGATGCCGCCCATAATATTGCGACACGTGTGCGCAACGAGGTAGGCGATGTCGATAAGGGCTTCGAAGAGGCCGACGTGATCGTCGAGGGTGAGTATATAGTGCCAATGGCACAGCCCGCCCCGCTTGAGACCCATCGCGTGGTAACCTATCTCGACGCGGATGGAGTGCTGGTTGTCAGGACCAATACACAGAGTCCGCATCATGTGCGACGCACCCTGGCGCGCCTGCTTAATCTACCCCTGCGTAAGGTGCGTGTCATTCGTCCCGAGGTCGGTGGCGGCTTTGGTAGCAAGCAGGCTGTGGTGCTGGAAGACCTTTGTGCACTGGCGACCCAGGTGACTGGGCGACCCGTGACCCTGGCCTTCTCCCGTAGCGAGGAGTTTACCAGCAGTCCCGTCTGGCCAAACTATATCATTCGTCTGAAAACTGGCGTCAAACAAGATGGTAAGCTGGTAGCCAACCAGATGGCGCTTCTGACCAGTACTGGCGCCTACGCCACGCATCCTCTTGCCGCGCCCGAGGGCGTGGTTTCACAGGCCCTCTCGCTCTATCCCTGCGCGAATATGCGCTATGTCGCCGAGGTACTCTATACCAACACACCGCCTTCCAGCGCCTTGAGAGGCTATAGCTCCGCGCAGGAAGCCTTCGCCCTTGAGAGCCACCTGGACGAGATCGCGCGTCGCCTGCGCCTGGATGCGCTTGAATTGCGTCGCCGTAACTGGCTGCGTACAGGTGATGAGCTTGTCCTGGCCAAGGCCGCTACCGCAGGCCAGGATGTCGGCTCCTTACTCGTGGAGAGCAGCGGGCTGGCCGAATGTCTGCGCCTGGTCGAGGAGAAGCTGGGCTGGCATATCAAGCGCGGAGTGGTCAACAATGGACGCCTGCGCCGTGGCGTGGGCGTAGCCCTGACGGTGCAGGGCAGCCCCCTGCCTCCAGCCTCCACCAGTGGCGCGACCATGAAGCTCAACGAGGACGGGTCCTTTGATATCTTCGTTGGCGCCGGTAGTTGCGAGGATAACGAGCGCACCCTCCTGGCCCAGATTGCTGCTGAGACCCTGGGCGTGGCTCTGGAGAGCATAGTCATCTATACTGAAGATACAGCTGTGACGCCCACGGCCATAGGTGAGGGGGTCACCTCGACGCTCTACCTTGGCGGAGGCGCGGTGCGCAAGGCCGCTGAACAAATGCGCCGCCAGATCCTGGCCATTGCAGGCCGCATGCTCAATGCCTTGCCCGAGGCCTTGAAGATGAGTGATGGCCTGATCTCTGGCGTGGGTGAGCAGGATTTCACCGTTGCTCAGGTCGCGGCCTACGCCCTCTATGTCGAGAATCGCCAGTTGATGACCAGCGCCTCCTGGCGCCTGGCGCAGGTACCTCTGACCTTCGCCGTGGTTGGTGCGGAGGTAGAGGTTGATACCGAGACCGGCGGTGTGCGTGTGGAGCAGATCCTCGCCGCCGTGGATGCCGGACGCGTCATCAATCCCCTGCTCACCGAGACACGTATTCAGGGCTCGCTTGCTCAGGGTCTGGGCAGCGCCTTAAGCGAAGAATTGCTCTATGACGCGAAGGGGCAGCCGCTCACAAAGCATCTGGGCGACTACCACCTGTATAACGCGGTTGATATGCCGCGCACTCAGGTCTACCTGGTCGAGACGGCCGAGCCTGCCGGGCCTTTTGGGGCCAAAGCCGTCTCCGAGGTCGCCATGGGCGCGGTCGCCCCGGCCATCGCCAACGCCGTGGCCTCCGCCACCGGAATCCGCCTGCCATCGCTCCCCCTGACCCCTGAGCGCATCTTACGCGCATGGCACGCGCAACTCCAGGCCCAGGCGCAAGCCCAGTCCCCCGCCCAGGAACCCATTCGCTCCTAAAAAATTGAAGAATCAATAAAGAAGTAAGGGATGTGAAAATGCGCAGGCATTTTCACATCCCTTACTTCTTTATTGATTAGAATAAATGCGCTGTTTTATCATAACCGAGCGTAAGACCCCTGGCTTTAGCCCTGTCACTTATACACAAATATGAAAGTTTGCAGAAGATCCTCAGCATGATGCAAGGAAAAGGTGTTGAAAAAAAGCCCCTTGATGCACAATGATGTGCTTTCAGTTTGGCGAGACAAGCGACGTTTTCACCGAACGTGTGTCACCTTTCGTGTGGGGAAAAACGAGGTACCTGCAGCGCATCGCTTCCGTGTTCTTTCTCCAGATCGCATATTTGTGTATAAGTGACAGGCTTTAGCCACGGGGATACAAGCGAGTCCTTTTGAGGCGGATAGGGTGGGGTAAAAACGCTTGACATGCAACCATTACAGTGTTAAAATGGTTGCATGAAACAAGAAACACAACCGCTTACAGTGCGTTTCCCTCCTGCTCTTTTGAAGCAACTCAGGATATGCGCAATCATCAACAACTGTTCCCTCAACGGGGAGATTCTTACGGCAATCGAGGAGCATGTGAAGCGAGAGGCAAAGAAGAAAGGTCAGTAACGTGGTCAAGAAGGCGTATAAGTACCGCTTTTACCCAACGGACGAACAGGCGCGTCATCTGGCGCAAACGTTCGGCTGTTGTCGCTTCGTGTACAACTATGCCCTCTCGACCAAGAAACGTGCCTACTTTGATCACAAACGCAAGATCAAAACCTCCGAACTCAGTGTCGCCATCACCGCCCTCAAAAAAGAGGAGGGGACGGCATGGCTCAAAGATGTGAGCAGCGTCCCCTTGCAACAGTCCCTTCGTCATCTTGACGCCGCCTACAAAAACTTTTTTGAGGGGCGAGCCAAGTATCCCACCTTCAAAAAGAAGCACAAAGGACAGAGCGCGACCTATACCGACAACGCCTTTACATGGCGTGAGGGAAAGCTCACCCTTGCCAAACAGAAAGACCCCCTCAATATTGTGTGGTCGCGCCCACTGCCAAAGGATACACGTATTTCCAGTGTGACCATCTCCAAAGACCCATCAGGGCGCTATTTCATTTCTTTGCTGGTTGAAGAGTGGATCGAACCTCTTCCCCTGACGGAGAAGGTCGTCGGGGTGGACCTGGGCCTCAAATCCCTGCTCATTACCTCCGATGGGGAAACCATCGCTAACCCAAAGCACCTCCACCGCTACGAAAAGAAGCTTGCCAAGGCTCAGAGACGACACGCGAAAAAGAAAAAGGGCAGCAAGAACCGCGACAAGGCCCGCAAAAAAGTGGCTCGTCTGCATGCCAAGATTGTCAATACCCGTCGAGACTACCAGCACAAAGTGACCACCAGACTGATACGCGAAAACCAAGTGATCTGCCTGGAAGGCTTACATGTGGCTGGCATGCTCAAAAACCACTGCCTTGCCAAAGCCATTAGCGATGTAGGATGGGGTGAGATTCGGCGGCAACTGGAATACAAAGCGGCATGGTACGGGCGCACGGTCGTCATCATTAATCGGTGGGAAGCGACCAGCAAGACGTGTAGCGCCTGTGGGTACAACCTGGACATCCTCACCCTGGATGTACGGGAGTGGGTCTGTCCAGGTTGTGGTGTCTGCCATGACCGAGACATCAATGCTGCATACAACATCTTGGCTGCGGGACTCGCAGTCGTATCAGCCTGCGGAGAGAACGTAAGACCTGCGACCTCGAAAGGGGCGTAGGCAGTCCTCGGTGAAACAGGAAGGCTCTCTCGTGAGGGAGAGAATCCCCCGCCCTTCAGGCGTGGGGAGTAGGTCAATCTCCATGCTAAAACAAAGTAGGTGTATGGCCCAGGTTGGCGTGAGGGAAAGAGGGTATCAAATGTTTCCCATATGTGAATAGGTTTGTCATACGTCTACCCTGCTGTCGTATAAGCAGTTTCACGAAAGGTTCACCGCCGACGGCGCGAAAGGGTAAGACATGGCTCGCTAGTTTTAGCAAGGGGGAAGAACATGACTTATCACTGGTCGCGTGCCCCTATGGCGGCATGCTTCTGCCTTGTACTTTTATTTATGCCATTGAGTGGATGTGGCTTCAATGAGAGTGCCAGGCGTGTGCAGACGGGTCTTCTTGGTATCTTGGATCCGGGCGCGACATACACGGTCGACTTTTGGGAAGCTTTCCCCAGCGGAGCTGACAAAGACGCCGTTGAGCAGCTCGCTCAGCAATATATGGATCAGCATCCTAATGTCACCATCAATCTCCAGGCCTTTGACTCCTATGACACCTTGAAGACCAGGCTCACGGCGGCCATCGCGGCGCATAAGACTCCCACTATGGCCCAGGCCTATGAGAGCTGGGCCGCGCAATACCAGCAGGCCAACGCGCTCGCTTCACTCCAGCCCTATATCTCCGGCAAGAACGGCTTAAGCCAGGCCGATATCGCTGATTTCTACCCCACGCTCTGGCGTGATGGCCAGCTCGTCGGCACCCAGTATATGCTGCCCTTCAACAAGAGCGTTGAGGTGCTCTACTATAACACTGATCTCTTGAAGGCGGCAGGCATCAAACCGCCGGATACCATGAGTGAACTGGAGGCTACTATTAAGAAGGTCTCCAAGGGTGATGGTTCGCGCTGGGGTCTCTCCTTTACGCCCCAGGTCGATGAGTGGGCAACCTTCTATAAAGCCTTTGGAGGCGGTGACTTTATTAGCGCGGACAAAAAGATGATTACCTTTAGCGAGGGTGCGAACGCGAAATCCGCTCTACAAGCTATGGATGATCTGTCTCCCCTGGTCGACTCTGGCGCGATCCATATCACTCGTGAGGATGCCTGGCAGAACGACTTTACCTCGGGCAAGGCGGCCTTCGCCATCGGCTCCGTCTCGCATTACCCCTACCTGCTCAAGAGCACACATAATAAGCTGCATATAGGCCAGGTTCCGCTGCCTTCCGGCCCCGGTGGGCGCTATACCTCGCTCTATGGTACAAACCTTGCCCTCTTCTCCAACAGCGACAACGCGGCCCGGAACGCGGCCTGGGACTTTATGAAGTTTCTCGTCAGCCCCGAAGCGAATGCGACTTTCGTCCAGGTCACAGGCTATATTCCCGTGCGCAAGTCCGCCTATGAGGGCGCACCCCTCAAGGCCTTCTACACACGTTATCCCGAGCGCAAAGCCGGACCCGAATCCATCGTCTACGGCTTTGTCCCCAGCATCCTCCCCGCCTGGGACCAATGCCGCTCAACCATCACCACCAGCTATACCAGCGCGCTCACTGGCCAACTCTCCTCAGACACCGCCCTCCAAAAAATGGCCAACACCTGCAACTACGCTCTCGCCCTCGATTATTAAAAGAAAGAAGTTAATAAATGGATGAGAGTGGTCCTGGCACCGCCAGGACCACTCTCATCCATTTATTAATCCCTCTGCGCGGCGCAGGCACGAAGAGTTATGCTATACTTGGCTAAAATTGCTAGAAAGAAAATGCTAGAAAATAAATGCGATACATTCGCAAAAACTATGAGTAGAGGGTCCCTATAATGAAAACGTGGCAGGTAGATCACCCGGAAGGACCAGATCTACAAAAGAAACGCTTTGCCATGACGCGCATCGACTCGCGCGAGTTCTCAGGCTATGTAAGCCTGCTCTTACTGGAGCAAGTGCGCGAGCCACTCATGGTAACGTTGCCAGGGACGGAAGTGTGCATAGCCGACGATGGCTTCCTTTGGTTGCAACACTTCCCGGCTGGCGCGCGTTATGTCGTCACCTCTATCTTTAATGCGCAGCGCGAACTGGTGCGCTGGCGCGTAGATATTGTGGCGCGTCACTACCTTAATGAACAGGGCATGCTCACTTGCGAGGGCCTCTATCTTACTATTGACGTCTCGCCTCTGGGGGAGATTCACCTGCTGGGGATCGTCGACCTGGACGAGGCACTACGCAAGCAAGCGGTGACCTCGGTTATGTATGAAACGGCCTGGCGTGAAGCCGACCACCTGATGCTAGCATTGGAGGAAGATGCCTTCCCCTGCTCTGGCTCGGTGAAGAGGACCTGGAGCGCCTGTTACCAATGCTATAACCAATGCTAAAACTATCTTTCTTTTCTTTCTCTTTTACTCTTCCTATCGAAAAACCTGAGCGCAAAGCGCTAGCCACGAGAGTGGCGCTGCGCCCCGAATGGGGGTTGGTTTTCGCATAAGGAGCTATGCAAAAAACTCCACCACGGTTTGTAAGGACGCAAGCTGATTTCGTTTCAACCTGAGGGAGGCCCGAACGGCGCATCGTTGTACATGCGTTAGTTCGGGCCTCTTTTTTTTGACACAATTGTGTAGGTTGTGAGCTTGCTAACAGCACAGTTAATCGCTGCGTGGTATGCTGCTAATTGCCCTGGATGCCTGCCCTGCGCCCTTTATTTTCATGCATAGGCAAAACAGGCAAGCGAGCGTGCAATAGTCGACGCGTACGGTATAATAGTGCGTAAGTCTCGTTCGTTTGAGAGAGAACTCATCATCACAAATAAATTCTTTCGGGAGAAAAGTTATGGCAGACCTGGAAGGAAGGACCCTTGACCGCTACGAATTGCGGCAAATCATTGGTAAAGGTGGTATGGCGGACGTATACGAGGGATACGACACCCGCTTCCAGCGTATCGTGGCGGTCAAAGTATTTAAACGCGACGATGAAGAGATGCGCCGCCGCTTCGAGCGCGAAGCCCGGGTAATGGCACAGTTGCGCCATCCTTATCTTATTCCTATTTTTGACGCGGGTAGCAACAGCGTTGATGGTTACGAGTGCTACTATTTGGTGATGCCCTATCTTGAGGGGGGGACGCTGCGCACCCGCCTGCGCCGCTCACCGCTCAAACCAGAGGAGGCCGCCCGTATCTTGCGCGATATCGGCTCCGCCCTCGATTATATCCATGCTCGCGGTATCATCCATCGCGATATCAAGTCCTCAAATGTCCTGCTGGACAACGAGGGGCGTTGTTACCTTGCTGATTTTGGCATCGCGCGTAACACCGGCGACGTGACTCAACTCACCTCAACCGGCTTCTTGATGGGTACGGTTGACTACATGGCACCCGAACTTTTCGAGGAGGACCACAAGGCCGACGCCCGCAGCGATCTCTATGGTCTGGGTGTGCTACTCTTTGAGATGGTCACTGGCCGTGTACCCTTTGAGGCCGCGAACCAGATTGCCGTTGTTTCGATGCACATCAATAAGCAGCCGCCATCGCCACGACGCTATGCCTCAAACCTGCCCGTCGCCGCCGAGAAGGTCATTCTCAAGTCTCTGGAGAAGCGCCCGGAGCTACGCTACTCCAGCGCGACCGAGATGGCCGATGCCTTCACCAATGCGCTCCAGGAGCAGCCGCAGGCTAAACCGGAGCCGAAGGGGGCCACCCTCCACTCCGACCGCACGGTCCGGGGAGACTTCCCCGCAGGAACCATGCATTCGGCGCGCACCGAGCGTGCTGAGGCGGCTCCCGCCGAGCCATCCATCCATTCGCTGCGTACCGAGCGCGCTGATGGTCCGCTGGTATTGCCAGCACCGCCTGCCGGGCAGCGCGCAGCCGAACCCAACCGGGGCCAGCCTCCTTACCAGGCGGCGCATTCGCCCCAGAACTATGCCCCGCACGCTGGCACTCCCACACGCGAGCAGGCGCCCCGAACTTCTCAGCAGAACTACGGGCAACAGGGTTATGGGCAGCCCCAATCTCGCCAGTATCCTCCAGAGCAGCAGCGCTACGGGCAGCAGGATCGCTATGACCAGCCCCAACCGCGTTCTGCCTCCTCGCCCCAGCACCAGGCGCCGCGTCCACGTCCCGCCACGCCTACCCCACCACCCGAGCCACCCTCTCACAATCGTGGCTACATTATGGTCGGTGCCGCCCTTCTCATCTTGCTGATCATCGCCGTTCCCGCCTATATGCTCTTGAAGAACGGCACGCCAGGCACCAGCAACAACGGCACAAACGGCTCGAGCGCCACGGCGATCAGCACCCAGGACCCTGGCGCGACCCAGACAGCCCAGGCGCAGGCGCAGGCCACTCAGCAGGCCCAGGCGACAGCCTCGGTCATCAGAACCGCGACCGCGACCAACCCCGTCTATCAGGACCCCCTGACGGACGCCGGCAGCGAGGCGGGATGGGAATCAAGCTCCAGTTGTTCCTTCATTCCTAATGAGGGCTATCACGTGACGGTGGCCAAGGGTTTTCTAGGCTCAAGCTCAAATAAGGGTTGCTCGGAGAGCCAGAAACAGTTTGGCGACCAGACCATTAGTGTAGATATGCTCATCAAGAGCGGCGATGGCGGCGGCGTCTACTTCCGTGTAGCCAAGAGCGTTATTGGAACTTACGCGGGCTATCTCTTTCAGATTGGACCCGATGGACACTACAAAATCTCTTCTTCGGGAACTTCTCCACTGGCTCTACTCCCTTGAAAGAGGATACCATTACCACAGGTTTCCACACGGGTCCTGGCGTCAAGAATACGCTCCAAATCATCGCTCACGGGACAACGCTCTCATTCTATGTCAACAACATCTTTGTCGCATCGCTCAGCAATGCTGACCATCCAGATCAAGGTGTCATCGCCTTTCTCGCCAACGCGCAGAAGGAAGATGCCGACGTCGTCTATAGCAACCTGAAAGTGTTTAATTAATCCATAAAAATAATGAGCTCAGGATGACAGCCAGCGGCTGTCATCCTGAGCTCATTATTTTTATGGATTAATATGCTACAAAGAGGCCCGCGACCTTTTGGATGCGCACTGCTCCCAGCGTGTCGATCTGCCTCTCAATGATCTCCGCCAGCGTGGCCTTCTGCTCATCCGTCAGATCCTTGCCCGCGCTGCCTGAGAGTATATAGTCGATCAACGGTTCGGCCTCGGTGACCACGAGTTGGTCTTCGTTGCGAATGACCTCTACGCTGGCGAAATGCTGGCGTAACTCTTCCTCTCCCATCTCCAGGTGAAAGGTGAGCTGTCCCTGTTCGCCCCATAAATAATTGCCCGCAATCTGGTGGAAGAGCTCCCTGATCTCCTTGAGGTTGTCGCGCCCATTGGTCGCGGCATAGAAGCGCCCTGTTGGCTTGAGGACGCGCCTGATCTCAGCCAGGGCCTTCTGGCGGTCAGGCACATGATAGAGCATATGGTTGGCAATCACCATGTCCAGGCTCTGGTCTGGTAAGGGAATGGCCTGCGCGTCGATGGCCTGAAAGGTGAAGGGATAAGAACTCTCTGCTAACGTCTGCCGGGCCTCATCCAGCATGCCAGCAGAGAAGTCGGAGAGTGTGATAGAAGAATCTGGGGGTAAACGGTCCAGGTTCCGCTGCCAGAGGTGCGCGGGACCACACCCCAGCTCAAGCACTTTAGCGCCAGGGGTAAATGCCAGGTGATCGAAGACCCAGCGGTGCCAGTCATACTTATTCTGGCTAAAGCGCTGGTGAAGTTGGATGCGAACATTCAACTTCTCAGCGTTCTGATACTGATTGCCTAACAGGTATTGTTGGTTGGCGATATCGCTCATAAATTATTCTCTTTCTTTTATTCATTTTTCTCCTCGTGCTGCTGGGATTGGCGTGGTGGCACAAGGTTGTGTTCGACGGCGTAGGCGGCGGCCTCGCTGCGCCGCGTCAGGCCCAGCTTTTCGAGGATGTGGCTGACATGATTGCGCGCCGTCTTCTCGCTCATGGAGAGCCCTTCGGCGATCTGCTTGTTAGTATAGCCACGGGCGACGAGGGCCAGGACTTCGCGTTCGCGCTCGGTAATGGTCTCCTTAGGCGCGCTGGCAGTCGCGTTCGCGAGAGCCTGCTGCCTCTGTTTGGGGTCGAGCAGCGAGGCCCCGGTGGCGACCCGGCGAATGGCCTTGAGCAGTTCGGCACGACTCACGTTTTTGAGTAGGTAGCCGCTGGCCCCGGCGAGCGTGGAGGCGAGGATAGCGCGCTCATCTGTGTAGGAGGTAATCATCAAGATATTGACCTGGGGATAGCCGCTCTTAATCTCGCGGCAGGCTTCGATCCCGCTCATCTTCTCCATGCGCACATCCATCAGGATCACCTGGGGGCGAGAACTCCGACCTTGGCGACGGCCTCAGCGCCATTGCTGGCCTCGCCCACAATGGTAATATCCGGCTCAAGCTCGAACGCGGCGCGCATGCCCAGGCGTACCACTTCATGGTCATCAACTAGCATCAAACGTATCTTGCTCATCTGGAGCCTCCTCTGCTCAGTGCCTCTCCGGAAACTTGAGCGCGCTAGCGCTAGCCGCGAGAGCGGTGTTGGTTTTCGCATGAGATAATGGAATCCAGGCGCGGACCAGCAGGCCACCTGCCTGCCCGGGAAGAATATCCAGGGTCCCGCCCAGTTCAGTCGCGCGCTCGCGCATGCCTGTGAGTCCATGTCCCGAGTAGAAGCGCGTGTCGCTTCTGGCTGGCTTGGGCAACCCCTTACCGTTATCGCCTATCTCGACCAGGATGTCTTCTGGACCCTGGCGCAGCGCCACCTCTATCCGTGTGGCCTCGGCATGCTTATACGCGTTGGTCAGCGCCTCCTGGACGATGCGGAAGAAGGCTGCGTACACCCGCTCGCGCTGGCGTGCATACTCATTATCGCCATCGGTGGATGCCTCCTCGCCCTCCACATACAGGCTGGTTGGTACCTCGCTAATCGTCTCAAACTCGCGCAACTGCCCCTGGATGATGTCTTGCAGGCTCAGGTGCTCCTGATTGAGCGGTTTGAGCGAGAACATATAGCTACGCGTCTCCCACAGCGCCTGTTTGGAGATAGTTACCAACTTCTGTAAACGCTCCTCAAGAGGGTTGAGTTGCTTTGCCTCCTCCTCTGATGCCTCCATCAAGCGTTGAGTATAGGCAATGCAGGTCTCGGCACTGATCTTGAGAATATAAATCAACTGGGCCACGCCATCATGGATCTCACGCGCGATGCGGTTGCGCTCCTCCTGGGCGGTCAGCAGGATGGTTTGCTCGGTCAGGCGGATATTCTCCAGGGCTGTGAGCAACTGTGTTCCAGCGATTACCAGGAAGTCTTCCTGTTTCTCATCAATGGGGCGATGGCTCTCCACACCCAGGATTAGCTGGACTTCGCCCTGTTTGGCGAAGGGGAGGTAGAGCTGGTGGGGAAAGCGTGGAGGATAGAGATGGGGCACAGGTGGCTCAATTCTTGTCAGCCGCTCTCCCGTCTGGCGCACCTGTTCAAACAGCTCACCAGGAAGCGATGCCTCGCCCTCGTGCGGGAGATGTGCAGGCGAGGTATAGATCTCTAGCTGCTGCGGGCGGGGCACCTCAGTATCGGTCATATCAGTATCCAATTCGGGTGTGTGAGGCACCAGGGCGAGCGCCAGGCTCTCGAAACGCCCGCCCTGGCGGAGTTGCTCGGCGCTTTTCGTGAGCAAGTGTTGGCGTTCATAGGCCGCCTGGATGAGCACATTGCCCAGGTCGAGCTGCGCCTTCTGTTGCCGCACGTTCGCCTGCTCGCTCTGCAAACTTCGCACATAGCGATCCAGCAAGGAGATAATTAAGGCCGCTACCAGCGCCGCTACAGGCGTATCAACCAGCGAACCCACGACATCGATCACATTGGGGGTATAGAGGGGATCGGCATAGGTGGGTCGGAAAAGTATACCCAACACTATAAAGAGATCGTAGCCCAGGGCCGCGCCCAGTCCTCCGCGATAGCCATAGGCCAGTGCTGCCGCGAAGGCCGTCGAGATCCCATAGCGATAGAAGGGCGAGGAGGTGCCAAAGTAGGGATGCAAGGCGAAAGGGCCGCTCAGGTAGGTCACCAGTCCACAGACCAATAAATCAATGCCGTAGAGAATAAGATTGCTATAGGGGTTGCGCAGGCGAGCCAGGGCAGTTGGAATCGGCTCTTCCTCGTCGATCTCACTGTGTGGAGGAGAGGCGAAGGGTAGGCGTAGACGAGGGAAAAAGTGGCGCGCGACCGGGGAGTACAGCGTCACGATCAGCGTCTGTAATAGCGTAACAAAGAGGAGCACGACGCTGATCCCATACGCAGGATATTTTGTATAGGGTTCTCGTGAGCCAACAATCAGCACCAGGGCGTAGAGCCACATACTCCAACGCCATATCAGGAAGAAGTAGCTCGGCGTCGCGCGTAGCCTCTGTCCGGCTGTATCCGCCAGAAAGCGCTTGTAGATGCGCGCAAATATCGATGTATATAACTTCATGAATGCCGCCTTTGCAGTTACAAAATACCCTCTCTTACCTCTGGCTCTGCTTAGTATCGCGTCTCTCCCCCTTGCTTGTCAACCTCTCGCGCCTGCGGCGCTCGCGGTAAGGTATGTTGGGGTGTGGGCATCCGCCCGCGCCACACCCCAACATACCTTACTCCGGAAGGAGTGCTAGCGACCTGGAAGTGCTGTAGGGGCCATGCTCGCATGACTCCCCAATCCGAATGTAACGGCTCAGCACCACAGACATTCACAGTAGTATGCTGGCGCGCGGGCAGCCGCCCGCGCGCCAGCATACTATTCCCTATAAGGCGAGCTTGCGAGCCGGGGGGAATGTTTCAGGTATGATGATATGTTATGGTGAATAGAAATATGGTATTTGTTGGCAAATGGTATGGGTTATGTGGTATGGTATGGGTACACGCACCCTGTTTCCGTCTAGCTGAGGCTGAAAAAGAATGTATCATCAGAAGCATCAATTTTTCTTCCCATGATTCAGGCGGAGAGCAGACAAAGCATTGTACATTTGAGAGAAGGGACGGTTTCTTATCGTGAAAAATGCCGAGCGCAAACGTGCAAATCTCATGGCTACCCTTGGCGATCTTAACCGGCCTATGCGTGTGCGCCCCGTCCGCTATATGGGACGTGAATGGTGGGCAGTTGATGCCGATGATACGTGGCCTGGCATGGTGATGGATCTCCGTCGCCTGGGCTTTGAGGCTGCGGCTCTAGAGGATAAGGTGTTGGTGCGTGAGAGTATGCCGACCATGTATGAGTCGAGCTACGAAGGCGGCCAGGACCCTACGGGCCTCAAACCTTTTC
The DNA here is from genome assembly GCF_016587415.1 of Ktedonobacter sp. SOSP1-85. Lineage (GTDB taxonomy): Bacteria > Chloroflexota > Ktedonobacteria > Ktedonobacterales > Ktedonobacteraceae > Ktedonobacter. The sequence continues at coordinate 4,452,900 of NZ_BNJI01000001.1, forward strand.
CCGCCGTTCATCCAACGATCACGATCCGCAAGGAGTCCTATTCGACTCGTGATTCCGACCTGTCATATCTCGATGAGTATGACGAGGAAGAAGAGGAAGAAGAGGATCTGCTTAACGCTGAGGATCTGGATCGCGACGAGGAAGAGTAAGGCATAGCTCCTTTCTGCCATCGGCACAAGGGTTTGCCCTTCAATCGTGTGAGCGGAGCTAGCCGCTGCGAAGCGGCGTTCACAATTGTTTTTTAAGGGTTTGCCGCGCAAAACCGATAACGCCTATTAAGATAACATGCCCCGCCATTCAATGGGGAGTAGCAGGTCATGGTATCTAACATACAGAAGAGCGTTCACATCTCTACGAGTACCCACTCATAAAGGTGTGAGCGCTCTTCTTTGTCCTCTGTCAACGTCTCCCCCTACTCATGCTGCCCTCACATAGCGCCTCTATGTTCAGAAGGGCAGCAATCAGGTATGCTATAATGAAATGTAGAGTGCAGTTGACGTAAGATCTCGAAAAGTGAGGATTGATCATGCAGAAGGATCCGCAGCAGGAGATACAGAGAGATGCAGTTCTTGCGGACGCGGAGAGAGCGCACCATAATGGACAGGTAGCCACCCCTGTGGGGAACTCTACCGCCCTTCAGGAGCTGCCTGGCGCCGAGGAGACACCTTTCCCGCCGGTAAGCCAGGCCAGCCCTCTAACCGATCAGTCGAGCCTGGCCGAATGCGTTGTCCCCTACCGACAAGAATTGATGTTGCGTGGCAAATCAAATTATACGGTCACGTGCTTTCTCTCAGATCTGAAGATGTTTAGTGACTTCGTTGGACCAGACACGCCCGTTGGGCGTCTCTCCAAAGAGAACCTGGCTGACTGGCTGGTAAAGTTGAAATACGGCTCGGGCCATACGGCGGCCCCCAAGACCATGGCACGCCGGGTTACCTTTCTAAAGAACTTTTTCTCCTGGCTGGCGAGCGCCAACGCGATTCGCGAGGACCCCGCGGCCAGCCTGACTCTGGAGCGCCCTCTTCCGCCGCTGCCCGAACTCTTATTTGCCGAAGAGGTCCATGCCCTGTTAGAGGCTGCGTCTGAAGATCCCCGTTGTCAGTGCCTGGTATACCTGGTGCTATTTGCTGGTTTGAAGAAAGAAGAGGTCATGCGCCTGCGCCTGCATCACATCGATCTCACCGATCCGCGTGAACCGCTGGTCACAGTGCAATTCCCTGCCTCGACTGGCAAGCAGCACCGCGAGCGGCGCCTTCCCCTGCCACCAGAGTTCGCCAATATCTTTCGGAGCTATCAGCAGCAGTATCACGTGGGCGACGAGGTCTTCAAATGCACCGACCGTAACCTGAACTACATTTTGGCGCGTGCCGTCAAGGCAGCAGAGATCAAGAAGCGCGTCACCCTCCAACTGTTGCGCGATACCTTCGCCGTGGAACAGCTACGCTCCGGCGTCGCCCCCGAAGTCCTGCGCGAGAAATTGGGCCTCTCCGATGAAGCCTGGCTCGAGTCCCGCGAAAAGTACCGCCGCCTCGCCTTCCCCAAGTAAATAGTACTGTCAAATGAATTGTGGAGTCCGTGCCATGCACGGACTCCACAATTCATTTGACAGTATTATTTATGCATGAAGGGTGGGGGCGTCTGCATAGGGGGCTGCTGGGTATAGGCCACGTATTGTGCCTGAGCGAGCTGGCGGTTGAGCATGCCATTGAGCAGGATGGCGTTGATAATAATTGCCAGGATCGCCAGGGGCCCCAGGCAGAGCAGGCCAATGCCGAAGGTAAAGATGGTCCCCAGAATCACAACTGGCCAGTAGATGAAGATGCTGCCAAGTAGCAAGGCTAGCCCTACAGATGTCTTGCCTGCCGTAAGCCAACCCACACCAAAGACTCCGAAAAGCGAGAGGAAGATCTCGATGATGAGTGCGCCATCGTTCTTGCGTGGCAGTGTAGGGATTGGCTGGGCTTGATAGGTGACATAGGTATAGGCCGTTTGGTGTCCAGGGTAGGAGCGATGGCGTGGATCTGAGGGACCATAGCCATAGGAGCGTGCCTCGGTCCTTGGTATCCTGGGTGGGACGATCTTCTCCTCGTACGGCTGTTCCTGGTAGCCCTCCTCATAGGAGGCGACGGCATTGAGCGTTGCTTCAAACTCGCGCTGATTATATTGTGTACTGGCTGAAACACGCCTTTGACGTGGCTCAAGGTGTGCGCCACAGGTGGGGCAGGTAGGGGTATGGTTCACGATCTCGGTTCCACAATATTCACAGCGCATATCGTCCGTGTCCTTCTATTTGCCGGGTTAGTCATTGTTAGCTATGTTTCATCAAGAGCTAGAGAATAAATCATTCTCCTCGAAGCTCTGCCATCCCTGCCCTGTGTCGCGAAGCGTCAATGTGCCAGTCTGCGCGATAAAGCGTACAGCGAGAGTACTCAACAGGCCGCCTGTCTCACGTGACAGAAGTGTAGATAACTCCTCACTGCTCGTTGACAATGCCTGTTTATTTACTCCCCGCCCGGGTGTGCCCGGCGTGACGATGAGCTGTGCTGGCTGTGCCTTCGTCAGCAAGGTTGCCAATGCTTGGGGAAAGGGTTTGTTCGCATTGTCTACTACCTGTACGATGTCAGCTTGCAGGTACGTCGGATCAATATCGTCGAGTAGTCCCTGTAAGGCATAGTTACTTGTCGCGGCCTCCCCCAGCAAGAGCAGGCTCAGTCCCGGAGCGGTCAACCGTAAGACTAAGCTATTATCGCGCGCCTCATCACTGCCCTTGTGCAGCTCCAAAGGCCAGAGTACCTGGATTTGCATATTGGCACCTGACGGAATCATGCTTCCCTGCTGCGCCACCACATAGGGAATGGCGCGTTCACTTATAGTACGCCGCCAGCGGGCGTAGGTTGCGTTGGGGTGAAGCATTCCTGCGTCTACTGCTCTTCCAATAGTGTATCTTGCCGCAACGTCTTGTAAACCCGTAATATGATCCTGAAGTGGAGCTCTGAGTGCTCCCCGTGCTAAAGCAGCGGGGGTTCCAGACGTTCGGCCCACGCTTCGAGCTGATCCTCTATGAGGAGGACCGCTCGCTCTAGTGGTGGTTCCCCTGGACTTTCGGGCAGACGCGCTCCGGCTCTGGAGATGCCAAAGCTTTGGGGCAGAGCCTGCCCCTCTTTCGCGCGTTGACGTGTACGCTCATGTGCTGCCCGCAGGCGCGCCTCTGCACCTTCCCAATACCGCTGGTATCGGGCACACGAGGGAGTGGGATCTGCTGGATCGAGATAGGCAGCAAGAAAGGCCGAATACAAATCGCGTTGGACGGGACCCACGCCACAGGAGCACTGGTGCCAACGCTGGGAGAGCGGCTTCTTGACCTTCTTACCACAGCCATGACACCATTGGCTCAGCGCAGTCGTGCGTGTAGGGACCTCGACCAGGGTGCCGCCCGTGCTTGCAACGGTGCGTCTCAGGAGTTCTACAAACATCCCTGGAGCTCGCAGTCCTACACTCTTGCCAAATGTTTTTTGCCATGCCTTGTAGGAAATCTTTTCAATGATGATGGTGCTGCCCAGCGCCACCACCTCATGCACCTTGCGGCCATGCAGGCTCTTGCGGTGGGCTGCCAGCTTGCGCTCTTTGATGGCCTTGCGTCGTCGCGTGGTCAGGTAGCGCTTGCTGTGCTTCCACCGCAGCTTCTTTCGGCCCTGCTTCTTGATGCGCCCCTTTTCGTCGTAGTGCTCAGGATTGCCTGCTCGCCTCTGCCGATCCATCTGCCGCTGCAAACGACGAATGGCCCTGGCATCAGGAGCCAGCTCAGCACAGAATACCTCCAGATGTGCCTCCCCTTCCTGGGGAACAAGCGCCAGGGTAGAGGGTCCCAGATCGCCACCGACGGTGCCTTGCCCGACGGCGTGCTTGGGTTTTATGGTAGGGCACCCCTTCCAGGGTCAGTTGGACCACGTAGCGGTCACCCTGAGCATCGGCTCCTGCAGCTCGAGAGCTGCTGGCTGGGCGTTGGATGAGGCGAGCATACTTGATGCGATGCTCCAAACCGTACTTTACCACCGGATCGTTCCAGTCGATGAGGGCAGGCAAGCGGTCTCCATTCCAGAGCAGATACCCTGCGTTTCCTACTTGAGGAGTTTGCACGACAAAGCGCAGACCGGTATCGTTACGTTTGTTCTCGATGCTGGAGAAGCCGCGACCTCGGCTCTTGAAGCGGACCCGTTTGGCCTTGCCCAGGCAGACGCGGTTGAGAGCGCGATAGGCCCGGCTGGCCAGGGTTTGAGCGAGGACGGCATCGAGATGCTCAGCAATCCAACCCATGCGCAGGGCTTTGACCGCGTCATGCAAGGCTGCTTCCGTGAAGCCAAACGCCTTGCGCAGGGTGGAGAAGGCGGCGGCTCGTTGCGTCTTGAGGGTGGGAGAGATGGCACGGGCTTCTTGCCAGGCAGGATCAGCCCGCATGCGGCGCAGCCGCTTCTGCCCTTCGGAGAGGATAGCATTGTAGAGCTGGCGGGCGGCTTCCAGATGAGCGCGCAGACGGGTCGATTGCCCAGAATCGATTGTCAGGGGCAGTTCGAGGAGAAAGGTGGGTGTCGCAGCCCGCTTCTCCTGTTGCCTCATCTTCCCCCTTTGCCCTTGTGGTTGCTTGGGCATTCCCACGTCTCCTTTTTCCTCTCACCTGATATCCATGCTGATACATCTATTCTAGCAGAAGGGCTGGAAGAACACAAGTTCTTCTCGTGTATTCACTGTCTCCTTTCCCCCTTTTACAGCGGAGGTGACGCCCGTGGCCCCGGATGGCGGGTTCATCTCTGGCATCAATGACCGGGCCTTTCTCGTCACGGTTGCTATAACCGATGTCTTTAATCTGATTGTAAATGGATTGGCTGACGACCTGGAGTAGCTGGCTGGTCAACGGCTCTATAGGCGCCGTGCTGGGTGCGATAATTGACGATATTGTTTGCCGTTGTGCTACTGACGTGGAGCTGCTGGCGTAGCTCAGTAGTGTTGGCGGTATTGATATTGACCAGGACACCAGTAGCCGCTGTAGGTGTATTAGTACTACTTTTGGCGCTGGATGAGCTACTCGCGCTGCTGGGCGGTGTCTCACCTATTTTGGCGACATAGACCTCTTCGCCATCACTGAGCGGCGCGGCCAGATTAAGCGCGACCAGGTTCGCCTCCGGCAGGGGACCGCCAGCTGCAGCGAGCAATTGATAAACGCGCGAACCCGCCGCCAGGCGATAGATGCCGGGATTTTTGATGGCTCCCACGGCATAGACCTGCAACATACCCCCCGTATTGGGAGCGTTCGTCGTATTCTTCGTGGATTTGAGCGCCGTATTTGTCGTAATGGCCTGGTTATTGGCCGAGGCTGGAGTGCTTGCCGCTGGTTGCCACAGGAGATAAAAGGCAACGCCTATTGCGAGAAATAGGCCTAATATGAGGATAAGCGCGGAGCGAGGAAGTGTACGCTGACTTTCAGCAGGTGGAAGCCCTGACTCTGGGTCATCTAGTATCTCAATCATGGCTTTTTCCTGCATAGGACCATTTAATCCAGGCAGGGTCGCGGCTTGAACAGTTGGCTCAATATGGGTTATTTCATCGAGAGATCGAGGCTTGAATATAGAGATGGGAATGCTTGGATAAGGTTGTGTTATCTGTTTAGCCAGGTCGATACGCTGGCTTTCCTCGGATGAGAACGGCTCTGGAAATGGGGTCGTATACTTCATAGCAATGATCCTTCCCTTCTTCCAACTTCCAATAATAGAGATCAAAGTACTTTTTATGAGTATAGTATGCTTGAGTTAAAACAGTCAATATTTATGGTAATAATGGTTAATATTGTGTGAAATACGTATGTGCATAAGATAGATGTAGATGGAGCTGGAAGCCGATTTTGCTATGCTCGGACAAGAGTCTTGAAGCTAGTTGACCTTTGTGGTATATTTATACGTGAAGTTCGTTCCCGTAGCTCAGTGGATAGAGCATCGGCCTCCGAAGCCGTGTGCGCTGGTTCGATTCCAGTCGGGAACACCATGAACACAAATAAACCCGCTCTCAAGGCGGGTTTATTTGTGTTCATGGTGTTCCATTAGGGAGAGTGAATAAATGGACTTTATACAGGTGTATACTGCTATCGATTCCAAAGAGGCGGCTCAGAGAATAGCAGATGCGGTCGTTACCAGGCGGCTTGTGGCCTGTTGTTGGGTCTCCGGTCCCATAACGAGTACGTACTGGTGGCAAGGAAAGCTAGAGCAGGCTGAAGAGTGGGTATGTACGATGAAGACACGTAAGGAACTCTACGACGAGCTAGAGAAAGCCATCAAAGAGATTCATACGTATGATACGCCGGAAGTTCTTGCAACCCCTATAGTGGCGGGTAATGAGAGCTACCTGGATTGGATTGCGAACGAGACGCAGCGATAAGCAGACACAAACGGGGCCTGGATACTATACTATCCAGGCCCTTTTCTATGACATGTTCTTATGTTCGTCTTTGGATATAAAGACCTTTCCCCAGTTAGCGTCCATAAATGCCAATATCAAGCCACAACCCTGGTGTTTAAGCCGCTTTGGTGAAGGTGAACGAGGTTGAATCAGGAGTGGAGAGGTCTTCACCAATAGGTTCTATCACGTTGCGGTCGGCGTAAGAGGTAAGCTGCCAATATGCATCATTGTCGGCCTTGAGACCAAATCCGTCATCGGTCTGTTCAGCAGTAACCTGGCATGTAGGATCAGTATTGGGCAGGTCCGCCTCCATAATTATGGGGGAGTCAGTAGTATCATGGCAAAGGTGTTTCCCATCGGGTGTGCGAAACGCGAGCTTGCCACCAGCCAGGACCTCGACAGTGAACTTGACCGGACTTGCCGCACCCGATGTTAATACTAACTTCCCGTCATTGAGCTGTTCAAAGCCAAAATCGCTTCCATTTAATGTGAGTTGCACCTGATCACCATTGCCTGGGAGATAGTGGGAATCTGCATCAGCATGTGCGTTTGTTACCCAGAGCTGCGTCGAGAGGAGCAGGCCCGCACAGAAGAGTATGCCAGCCAGCAGGCGTGCCACAGAGAGCATAGTTTTTTTCTTTATAGAGAGCATGATTTTTCCTTTCAAAAAGCGCATATTAAGCATGAGCAAGAATAAATTCTGCTCTTACTCAAAGTTTAAGAAAAGCTGCAAAGGTGACAAAATGAATAGTATCTCTTGTATGGCGTTTTTGTTGCCTAAAAGAGGCGTAGCACCGCCAGGCACTCAGGAGTCAGTGCTCTGAAGATGCCATAGATGGGGTGTCTGAGTAGCTGCGTACGCAAATAGCGACCACCCCGAGTAGGACGCTGAAGAGGCCGCCGCCCAGGAAGGCCCAGGTGGGGCTTATGTGGTCGCTGACCACGCCTGTGAGCCAGAGGGCGAGCGGGACGAGCGCGTACACTCCCAGCATATAGATGCTGTAGACGCGCCCCAGCATGCCCTCGGCGACGCGGTTCTGTAACTGGATATCCCACATGATCTCGGTAATGCCGCTACCAAAGCCGACAAGCATGCCTGCTAGCAGAAAGGCCAGCGGCTGCCAGGTGGGGGCCAGGGGCAAGCCAAAGAAGGTGAAGGCCAGGCCGGTGAGAATGAGGCCACCATAGCGGTAGAGTCTCTGATGCTGTGGGTTGAACAGCCCTATGAGCATGGTCGAGATCAGGGCGCCCAGCGCCAGGGTCGAGGAGAAGCCACCTAACAGGAAGATGCCATTCTGGTTGAGGAAGTTGGTGACGAGCAGCTTGGGAAGCGCGATCTGGTCCAGCCCTGTGACTCCTGCGTTGGCCAGGCTGATAACGAGGATCGAGAGCCAGAGCCAGGGGAGTCGCAAGACATAGTGTATCCCCTGGTGGAGGTCATCTCCCATACCGCGAAAGAGCTTACGCGGCTGCGATGATTGATTTGAGGCCTCATCTGGCGCTGGACTGCTGGACTGCACAGGAGCTTTGACGCTAAGCATACAGCAGACTGAGAAGATGAAGGTCAGGACATCAAAGAAGAAGGCGCCGACCGCGCTCCTCGCGATGAAGAGGAACGAACCCAGTGGCGGACCGATAAGCTGGCTACTCTGCTTGGAGAGGCCATTCATAGCATTGGCCGAGGGAAGGTGCTCTTTCGACTCCACCAATTGGGGAGAGAGCGAGCGATAAGCCGGACCAAAGAAGCCACGTGCCGTGCCAAAGATCAGGCTAATGATGATGATATGCCAGACCTGGAGCCAGCCGTGCCAGGCGAGAAAGGTTACAAGCAAGACGAGTAGCATCTCGGCTCGCTACTTGCGGGCCGAGATGCTACTCGGTGCGGCACTCGGAGCAGCGGCCGAAGAGGGAGAGGGAGTGCCCCTCGATGGTGAAATCAGTCTGGTTACCGATCTTTGCGAGCTGTTCTTTAGGGAGGCAGATGTCTACCTCGACCACGCGATGACACTGGTTGCAGGTCAGGTGATGGTGGTGGCTGTGCCCGCAGACGCGATAGTGGTGCGTGCCATCGGCGAAGTCGACGCGGTTGAGCAGACCCTTGTTAACGAGCTTTTCTATCGAGCGGTAGACGGTCGCGCGACCCAGGTGGGGATCATCTTTGCGAATATCCTGCCACAGGTCATCAACGGTGAAATTGGTTTCGTTCTCCGCGAACTCAACGAGCCGTTGTTCGATAAGCCGACGCGGGCGCGTGCGGCGCTGACTGACTTCATCGAACGCGGCACGGATTTGTTCTTCGATGGGATGTGCCTCGGTCACGTTGCTTACTCTCTTTCTGGACTGGCTACGCACGGGGTAGAGATCACCTGTGCAGTTCTATTGAGATAGTATATCACAAACGCTCAATGCTCGCATCCGACGTTCGTACCTCGTGCGTAGCCGTACCTGTACGGTCGCTATTGTTCGCGCCTGGACTGCTCCCGAAAATGCAGACCAAAGCTATTTAAATGCCTGTGCACGCATTATCAGCAAAGCCAGATCCTGGCGTCGTTGCTTGCGTTCCACCATCGAAGACGAGAAGGGAACTCTGGCAGGTCTCTACAATGCCTTGCCTGATGATCTGGCGGATATCCAGAAAGGCGACTTCAGGCGGCGGTTGGGCAAGGCCCTCTCCTACCGGGTCGGCACCCAATTTGATGAAAGTGGCCTGCACCTGGTCAAAGGCGAGCCTGATACGCGCAGCGGTGCGGTCTACTGGTCCGTCGCCTTCCCAGAGCCTGAGGTAGTAAGCTTATAGTTTCGTTGAGTGGGATGTAGAAGGAAAACCAGCCGAAAGCAACGCGAGAAAGGGGCTTTGGCGATGTACTCATTTCCAATTCGTGTCATAGTGAGATAAGAGAGGTTTTCGAACGTGAAAAAGCGCTAGGGTGGAAAGGAAAAACAAACATGTCAACAAACGAAAGCGACGCGGTCAAGTACATCAGAGAGGCTTCGATCAGTTATCCGCTGCTCAAACTGATCCATCATGAAATGGGCAATGGGCTGGCCGTGCTTTGCGGATATCGGCACCGATTACAGCGCGCGATCTTGGAGCAGGAGCAAGAAGTTTTGCCCTCAACACGGGATGTCTGGCAAGATCGGAATGAACAATGGTTAGGCTATTTGCAAAAGATGCAGGACCGAGAAATACGCATGAAAGATCTTCTGGTTCAACTGCGTGAGCTCGTGCCCGGGGCAAGAGATGAGCCGCTCTGCAAGAACTTCGTCCGGACTGACCTCGTGGTCTTACTCGGACGGGTTATCGAGCAACGCGTTCCACTCTATCCTGATCCTATCTTGCAAGCTATCATGCCTACTCAGTCGCTTTTTATCATGTGCGAGCCTTTCTGGCTGGAAGTGATTCTCGAACATATATTAAACTACATAGTCGCACAATATACTAATACGACGCCTACTGAGGTGTATCTGGAGCCCTTTCCAAATAACATGGGTCGGGAAGCGAAAATAACGTTTCGCATCAGACGCGATCTGCCAAGACGTGCCTCAGGAATAGAAGAGAGGTTTTTTGAAGCACAGTTACGGGTACTTGACCAGGGCGAGCCGGATGTTTGTGCTGCGCTGTGTAATGAGATTTTGCACGAACATGGAGGACGGATCTGGAGCGAGCAAGAAGGAACTATTTCTCTTGCCTTGCCACTAGCGGAAGAGAGAGAAGATATGTTGTGAATCCCAACATTCTGCGACACACTTGCATTGCATCAGGTGTGGACAGAATCATGAGGCACGCGCTACCGCGCACTTTTTTAGAGATAGAAAACGATGTTGTTGTGAGCACACCCACATCGTTTTCTGTCTCTAAAAAAGAGGAGAAAAACCCCTAATGGCTGTCAAATTGACTGTCATGAGCGGCTAAGTGGAGAGTGAAAGGGCTTGAGTGGCTGGCTAAGAAGCTATTAAATGTTAACTGAGATAGTATATCACGAGCAGGCGCTCTAGGGAAAGTTTTTATGTTGCAGGGAAAGGATATTGGCGGGCAGCTGCCCGCCAATATCCTTTCCCTGCAACATTATGTCTATTTACTGGTGCTGCTCTTGAGGGCTTGCTCCAGGCTATTCATCTGGTCGAGCTGCCAGGACTGGTAGGTCTTGCCCTGGGGCATGGTCTCGGTCACAGGCACAATGGGAATGTTCTTGCTCTGCGCATCCCGCTGGAGCTTGCTAGTGATGGGCGTATTGGTCTGCTCATTGTAGATAAGAACTTTGATCTCGCCATGCGTGATCTGGTTATTGGCGATGGCGACCGTGTTCGCGGGGGATCATTGCCCTCGGCAATGGCTTTCTGAAGCTCGCCTGGCGTCTTTACATCCAATCCCATCGGGCCAGTTTGATAGAGGAAGATCGTCTCGGTCAGGCCCACAGGGGTACCAGCGTACTGGCTCTTGATCTCGCTGATCTTCTGCTCAAGTGCCTGAAGTGAGTCGTCGAATTTCTTTAGATTGGCATCATAGTCGGCGGCATGGGTTGCATCCTGTTTCTTGAGAGCCGTGGCGATGGAGCTGGCAATGACCTTCACATTCTGGGGGCTATACCAGACATGTTCGTTGTCAGGCAGCTTCTGTGGAGCGATATCGAAGGCCGTCACGACGCTGCGGTTATCATTGGGCGAGGCATCGAGCAGTTTCTTCATCCACTCGTCATAGCCACCGCCGTTCTGAATGACAAGCTGGGCGGTCGCCACGGCCTTGCCATTCTCCACGTTTGACTCATATTCATGTGGATCAACGTTGGGATCGGAGAGGACGCTGCTCACATTGACGTGTTCACCTCCAACCTGTTTCGCAATATCGCCATAGAAATTCTCTGCCGCTACCACATTCGTCTTGCCTGAACTCTGCGCCAGGCTAGAGCTGTTGCAGGCCGTAAACAGCCCAAGAAGTGAAATAGAGAGAAGTAGTGCTATCCCTGCTCTTTTTGCGTGCATGATCTATCTTTATCTCCTGAGTATGCTAATGCCATTAATTGAGACGATATCTCTTTAGCTTTGAGGAGAGTATACCCTCCTTCGCCATATTTGTCAATGAGATATCGTCTCAATTGTATATTTGAGATGTCATCTCAATAGTCTTGATTTTTGTGAAAAAGCATGTCATACTTGTCCTGGTCAATAAGACTTGTATCGTCAAATTTGTAGGAGTAGAGTTTGAAGTATGCGAGTGGCTTTTGTTGGAAAGGGTGGCAGTGGGAAAACCACGCTCTCATCGTTACTCTGTCGTTATCTAGCGAGTGGTCAGTGGCCTGTGATGGCCATGGACGCGGATATTAATCAACACCTGGGAATGGCGCTGGGTCTCTCCGAGACAGAGGCTGCCACGCTTGTGCCGATGGGCCTGGAGATCGAGCGGATCAAGGCTTATGTACGCGGGTCTAATCCCCGCCTGCCTTCGACGGCGTCGATGCTCAAGACCACGCCTCCAGGAACTGGTTCGCGTCTGTTGCGCTTGGATGAGCCAAATCCGCTTTGGGAGCATTTTGCGCGCGAGGTAGCCGGTGTGCACCTGCTCGTCACTGGTCCATTCAGCCAGGAGGATTTGGGGCATCGCTGTTACCACTCAAAGGTAGGCGCGGTCGAGCTGATTCTCAACCACTTGCTGGATGGTCCAGGCGAGTATGTGGTGGTCGATATGACAGCTGGTGCTGATTCATTTGCGTCCGGCATGTTTACCAAGTTCGACCTGACATTTCTGGTGGTTGAGCCAACGCTCAAGTCGCTTGGCGTCTACAAGCAATATCAAGAGTACGCGCGTGAGTATGATGTGCGTATCCGCGTGATTGGGAACAAAGTTGAGTCAGAGGAGGATGTGCAGTTCTTGCGCGAGCAGGTGGGCGCTGATCTACTGACATGGCTAGGACGCTCAGCCTATGTGCGAGCGCAGGAGAAGGGGCAATATCTCCCCTTTGAGCGTTTAGAGCCTGAGCATGTCCAGGCGCTTGTGACAATGAAGCAGGCTCTAGATAGTGGTCAGAAGGACTGGGAGAAATTGTACGCGCAGACAGTTGAGTTTCACCGCAAAAATGCGCTGGGCTGGGCCAATGCCTCGCTAGGCGAGGACGTTACCTCCCAGATTGATCCCACGTTCTCTCTCTCCGAGGCGGCGCGAGGCTATGTGACTGCCAGTTAGTAGGAGCTTGCAAATGTGTTGTATTCCTGCGTGGTGCATCGTTCTGTGCCAGCAGAATACGTGAACTACCACTGAGCTGAAGACGCAGCGGCTTCTTCAGAAGTCGTCGGGTCTGCGGTTTGGGAGCTTTTTCGGAAGCTCAAGTTCACCAGACTCCTCATCAGAAATGATGAGACCGTTTGAAAGGTCATGACACCTGCGGTTGACGCATCAGACCGCTGCTCTGTCGCCTGAGTTTAAGTAGGACTGAGGAAAGGTCCGGTGATTCAGGTGCAAAAAGCCTTTTGAACACTGTCGAGATGAAGTCGGATTCTCTTCGTGGTCATAGCGAGGGGATACGCACCACCCGGCGCTTGCCGGAGCATTTTCCGAAAGGATTCCATTCAATGAACGTTGTATATGTGCTCACCCCTGACAGCGTCCCATTGATGCCCTGTCAGCCAGTCATTGCCCGTTTATTACTCAAGCAAGGCAAAGCCAGGGTGAAATCGAGAACGCCCTTTACCATCCAACTCCTGGCGCCACCAGAGCAAATCTACGCGCAAGCATTGACGTACGGGGTCGATACAGGCAGTTCCGTTCTCGGATCAGCCGTCTCCAATGCGCGTGGATCGGTTCTCTCTCTCTCAGAGGTCCAGGTACGCAACGATATCGCCGAGACGATGAAAGAACGGGCCAGAGCACGCCGCAATCGCCGCAACCGCAAAACACGCTATCGTCCTGCACGCTGGCTCAATCGCAAGCATTCCATGCAGCAAGGACGTTTCTCCCCAACCATGAGAAGCAAGTTCGATGCTCATCTGCGAGAAATCCGCTTTGTCCGGTCGCTCTTGCCTATCACATCTATGGTGCTGGAAACAGGAACCTTTGACCCTCACGCTCTCAAGAACCCTGAAGTTCTCCAAAAGAAGTGGCTCTACCAGAAGGGCATTAACTACGGTTTTGCCAATACCAAAGCCTATGTGCTCACGCGTGATGACTACACCTGCCAGCACTGCAAGGGGAAATCAAAGGAGACACGACTTGAAGTGCATCACATCATCTTCCGTAGCCAGAACGGCAGTGATGAGGAGGCCAATTTAGTAACGCTCTGCAAAACCTGCCATGATAGTCTGCATGCGGGAACCATCACGCTCAAACGCGCTGGCAAGAAAAGAGGAACGTTACGACACGCGACGCAGATGAACAGCATCCGTGTTCAGTTGCTCAAGCGTGTTGAGGCCGAGGAAACGTGGGGATTTGTCACGAAAGAACACCGCCTCCTGGCAGGGCTGCCCAAAGAGCATATCTTTGATGCAACGATGATCGCAACACGAGGGGTGAACCCAACGTTTGGCACAACCAGTGTGCTCTCAAAACGCTGCGTTTCTGATGGGGACTATCAACAAACAAAAGGGGTGCGAAGCGAGCAAAGGATTACGACAGGCAAGGTCAAGGGATTCCGCAAGTTTGACAAGGTGCGTTACCTGGGTAAGGAGCACTTTATCAAGGGCAGAATGTCGACCGGATATGCCATCTTGATGGATATCTCTGGGAATAAGGTCGCATTGAAGCCAATCCCCAAGTTTGACAAGATGAAGCGAGTGAGCGCACGTTCCTCATGGATGATGACACAAAGACCCATGCTCCATCCCTCATGTTCCCTCATTTCATCTTTGTCTGTACGTCATTGAGAAGACCCTTTTGGAAGGAAAGGACATTCTGGAGTAATAGGTACTTCTGCTATACGATTGGCAATGCCAGTCAGGATACAAGATGGTAGCTCATTGAGAGTCAAGGGTAAAAGCGGCGTTTCATCCACGAGGCTGAAGACCTCGTGGTTTTCTCGCCGCTCCCCGTATAAAAGTTATTACTAAAATGTTCCTGAGTACCGATGGCGACGAATTCGCTTCAATGAAAGGAGTACCCTCGATGTCATTAGACGTTTCTCCAGCGCTGCTTGAGCAGGCTCAACAGGGTGAGGTACGCACGAGTGATTTCTTGCTATGTATCCGCGACTCCCTGCCCTACGCGTGGAATCTCATTGAAGGCCTGGCGCTTCGTCTGCGCCAGGGGGATGACACGTTTGTGGATAACCAGGTTCCGCCTCCCAGCGAGTATGAGCGTGGGCAGCTCCTGCGCGTGCTCTCAAGCGACGCGATGCGCAACACCCTTGAAGCCCACTTTGGCGTAAAACTGGCCTTCCAGAACTGCCACCGCGTGGCGCTCTTCCGCAAGGATCAGCTAGGCGAGACTTATGAGGAATTTATTTCTCCTCGTAGTCAGCTCCTCAACCAGTCTCCCGAACTGCGCGACTGCTAAATGTGAGAATGCCTTCGTAGCGCTTGTATTCCCTATCCCGCAAAATCTAGATCCCGCAAAATCTAGGATAGGGAATACACTCGCTCCTTCCACACTCTCCACGGACCTATAACCAAGACAAACACCAATTAGCCTTTCCGATCCTCCTCAAGCCGAGTCTTTTCAAAGAACTTATCTAAAAGCCTTGCAGGTTCCTCTTGCATCGCCAGGTCGACATGAGTATAAACGTTCATAGTCAATCGATAATCACTATGCCCAACATGGGCGAAATTTCGATAAATTCGGTGAGCGACTCTTCCCCAGAAAAGGAGCAGATCGCTCACCGCGTTATCCTGATCCTGCCCAAGGCAATTTTGGCCGTTTCGCACTCTACCAACTGCTTGCTGCAATCTCGTTGCGCAACCCGTGGGTTCAGCACGTTCAAGTGCATACCCAATTAGGGGGAAGTATGTCCCACTATAATTGAAATATAGAGGTTATCTAAACTTCTCCGGGATAGCACCGTGCGTCCCGTTTCATGTTCCCTTACACGACCACACGAAAGGATTAGATATGCCCTATCTTTTATATTACATACGACGAACCATCATGTTCACTCGTCAACATCATAGCCGACTGTATGGAAAGCCCACATTCCTCCTCATTGTTGCTCTCCTGGCCAGCCTGGTCCTGCTTGCCCACTCCCTCGCCACCACCCATCAAACGACAACGCACTATGCACGCTCGTTACATCCATCTATCGGCTATCCACATGGCGCTAGCCCTCACGTTGCCATTCCGCATAACTCGACCCCCCAGGTCGCCTACCCATATGGCGCTAGCCCCGACGTTGCCATTCCGCATAACTCGACCCCCCAGGTTGCCTACCCGCATAGCGCTAGCCTCCTCGCCGCCATTCCGCATAACTCGACCCCCCAGGTCGCCTACCCGCATAGCGCTAGCCTCCTCGATATCGCCTATCCTGGGTGGACTCGCTCCCATCATCGTCTATTTTGGCTACAGCCCATCTATCGTCTATCCTGGCTACAGTTCATCCATCGTCTATCCTGGCCACAGCCCTTCCATCGTCTATCTATATAGCGGTCCTTCCGCAGGCATCGCCTATCCTGGCTACAGCCTATCCATCATGTATCCAAACGGCTAAAGACTCCTCCCTGCAACCAGCCGCAACACACGTGGCTCAGCTCAGTGAGAACAAAGGAGGCTGATAATACATCATCAGCCTCCTTTGTTCTCACTGCCCACGGGATGAAAAGATAGGTAGAACTCCCAATGACACTTTGCAGAAATTGCCCTATGATAGATATGTACACATTCTAAGGGCTTGTATGCCTGGTATATTTTTGGTGCCGCCAGTGGTAATGCTGTGGCTTTTTTACCCTTTGATGGTACCAGTCTCATTGGTAGGGAGTTTCTAATGAAGAAGAAGTTGTATGTGGGTGTTCTTGGCTGCCTGGTGGCACTATGCGCCTTGTTGTTGACGACGCAGTCGGCGCTGGCGCATGAGAAGCGTCATGTTGGGAAGTATACCTTCGTGGTTGGTTTTCTGGATGAGCCGGCCTACGCGAATATAAAAAATGGCCTGGACCTGACTATTTGTAATGGCGATGCCTGTACCTATACTGTGACGGATGGGCAGAAGGTGGTGTCCAACCCGGTCGAGAATGCCGAGCAGACCTTGAAGGCCGAGGTCATCCAGGGTGGCGCGCAGCCTCTGGCTCTGACCGTCGAGCCACGTTATGCCAATCCTGGCAAGTATGCGGGCTATTTTCTGCCCACGACCGCGGGTGCCTATACGTTCCACATCTATGGTACACTGAATGGGCAGCAGATCGACGAGAAATTTACCAGTAGCCCCAATGGTTTTGGCGAGGTGGAGCAGATCACAGCCTATCCCGCGACCACGAAGAATGTGAGTACGAGCGCTGCTGATACGAGCGCGCTGGCACAGCAGGTCAAGGATGCGCAGAACAGTGCGCAGGTGGCTTCCACACTTGGCATTGCTGGTATTGTGGTTGGCGTCGTTGGGATGGCGTTGGCGGCGTTCGCCTTTACCCGTAAATCTCGCGTTATGCAGGCGACACAAGAGCCTGCCGAGAGCCTGCGTGGCTAGAAGCTAGCTTGAATGAGGGCCTGGGGCCAGACAAATTTCTCCGGTTTCTCCGGGGTATCCTCTCCTAATGCCGATACAGGGTAGGTTCTGTGATCTACCCTATGTCTCTGTTTCTTTGGAGGATACGTTCTGTTTATGAGGGCATTGTATCTGACCTGGGAGTGAAGAAGTGGCGAATATGTCTGTTTTAACATCTGCGAGTAAACACTATAGATGGACGCTGTGGCGCAAGGGTGCGTGCGCACTGCTGTTCTGCCTGTTGATATTTCTCCTTCATCCGCTGCCGGCCCTGGCGCATGCCCAGTATGATCATAGCGATCCCGCGGCGAACGCGACCCTGCCTTCTGGTCAGCCGCCAGCGCAGGTCAAGGTCTGGTTTACCGAGCGCATTGAACCTGCCTTTAGCAAGCTTGAGGTGTACAACAAAGCGCGCCAGCGGGTCGACGCTGGCGATAGCCATATGATCCCCAACGACGACTCTGGCCTGATGGTTTCGCTGCGCTCGCAGTTGCCCGACGGTGGCTACACGGTCGTCTTTCGCAATGTGTCGCGTGACGACGGTCATGCCGTGGTGGGCAGCTTTAGCTTTGTTGTGGGCAATATGCCTCAGCCGCCACCCGATAACGCGCTCTTGCAGCAGCTTCAAACCTCCGGCGATAATTTCAATGTCTGGAGCGTCGCCATTCGCTGGCTGAATTACCTGGGCATGGCGGGCCTGGTGGGCGCTCTGACCTTTCTCTTGCTTGTGCTTCGTCCCGCGCAGGTACGCCTGGCCGCCGATCCCCTTATCAAATCGGATCGCGAATTGCTGCGTGTTCGGAGTGAGCGCGCTATCCAGGCTATTGTGGTAGGGAGCCTGGCGCTCTTGCTCGTTGGCTGGGTTGCCTTCACCCTCTACCAGGCGAGCGTGGCGAGTGATAGTAGTATCTGGCAGGCCTTCGGTAATGGCACGGTGCGCAGCCTACTCTTTGAGAGTCACTTTGGCAGTACCTGGCTTCCGCGCCTGGGGCTGATTGTGTTGGGTGTGGTCCTGTGGCTCTTCTGGCGCTATGGCGTGCATGAAGGGAGCATTAGCTATCTCCTCCCGGTCTACCTCTTCCTGCTGGGAATTGGTGTGATGACCACGACCTCCCTTGACTCGCACGCGGCGGCGAATCATGATCCGGGTCTCTGGATCATGTTCGATGTCCTGCACCTCTCCGCGACCGGCTTCTGGATCGGCGGACTCTTCGCCTTTGTGCTGATCCTGCCTGCGACACTGCATATCCTACTCCCCGGAACGGGCGACCGTACACGTTTCTTCGCGGCCTTGATTCCCCATTTCTCGCGGGTCGCGCTTGCCAGCGTGATCTGTCTCTCGGTAACGGGTATTCTGGAGGCGGGGAGCCATGTCTCTGGCGATGGCTGGCTCAGCGCGCCGGCCTGGTGGCAGTTGCTGACCAGCCCATATGGGATCGCCCTGGAGATCAAGGTCGGGCTTTTCGCGGTCCTGATTGGACTGGGTGCCTTTGCCTTACGCAGAGTTGGCCCGCGTATGCGTCGCTACGCCGCCGATCCCTCTAAGGAGACAGGGGCGGCCTCCTTCGCGGCAGGGAGCTTGCAGAGAACCTTCAGACGTTCGATCTTGATAGAGGTAGGCATAGGGGTGCTGTTGCTGCTTGTTGTGGGTGGCCTGACGAGCCTGAGTCCACCTACGCAGGCGAGCACGCGTACAGGCAATGCGCTGCTCCAGCAGGGGCAGATGGGCGACCTGAGCTATCGCCTGGCGGTCACTCCCGGGACCATCGGCAGCAATGCCTTTGAGCTGTCCCTGACCGATGCAAATGGTAAGCCTGTGACCAGGACGAATGCGGTCCTGCTGCGCTTCACCATGCTGGATATGGAGATGGGCGTGCAGGAATTAGTACTCCAACCCGTGGCGGGAAAGCCCGGCCTGTATAGCTCGACCGATAGCATCTTGAGCATGGGCGGTGACTGGCAGATCGCGATCCTGGTCCGGCGCCCCGGTATGGACGACGTCCGCACCTCATTCAAGATTGTCGTGCATGAATAGGTCTGGTAGATGGTGTGGAGCCCTGGTCGCCGTCGGCGACCAGGGCTCCACACCATCTACCAAAATTCTTAATTGTGTTGATTGTGCCGATAGTGCATAATGATGATGTGTAAGATTGGTGCTTCAGCTTAACATAAGGGGTTTGGCATGACATTCGCGCGACGTTCCGTGTCTCAGATTATTTTGCTTGTGCTTTCGGTCATTGGTATTGGCGTCTCTATTTACCTGACCTATGTGCATTATAATAGCGGTGCCCTGGTCTGTACGACGAGTGGGCTGGTGAATTGTGAGCGTGTGCTCTCCAGCATGTATTCCGTTGTGCCTGGGACCTCCATTCCGATCTCGGTTCCGGGTCTGCTCTGGTTCCTGGTGAGTGGTGCTCTGGCCGCTGTGGCCTGGCTGGCCAGCCCCGCCCTGCGCCTCGTGCGCATCGCTGAGTTCGCCTGGTGCTGTGTGGGTCTGCTGACCGTCCTGTACCTGGTGTATGTTGAGCTGGTGCGCCTGCATACCATCTGCGCCTGGTGTACCTCGCTGCATGTCATTATCCTGGTCATGCTGCTAATTACCGTCGCCTCCCTCTACAACGGCGAGGGCAATACATATGATGACGAAGAGGACGAGGAAGTGCTTCCCTCAAAAGCTGCCTCCCGCCGCTAGATATAGTGTGTGTGACGGTTGGCGTTCCTGGCACGTGTCATGGCTATGTGCTGGACTCGTAACGTGTATGGACTGTGTAAGGGCTTGCTGTCTTGCCTGGCTCTTGCTTCAAAGGGGAAATGACCATGAAACGCTGGTTGTTGCTGGCGCTTGCTCTGGCGCTGATGCTTCCTCTCGCTTTCTGGGGATGGCAATTCGCTACGCTGCATACCTCGTCTGGGCCGTCACCCACTCTCGCCAGGGCGGCCAAAAGCCTGTATAAGTATGATATGTGCGCGCAGGCCTATGCCTTTCCTTATGCCGATGCTTCTATCCCCTTCAAGACCGACTATACCTTCGCCGATCCCTTTCGCAAGACGCAGGATACCATTATTCCCCGTATGCTGGCGTACAATTCTCAGACGCAAACTATTAACATGAACGTTGATGTGGTGCTGCCCCAGGTGAATACCTATCACCTCTCGCTGACGCGTGTGCATGAAGAGGACGGTATCTTTGTGCTGTTGCCGGACCAGTCGAACCATCTACGGCGTGCTCAGATTCCCCAGTTTATTGTCGCCTCATTTCTGCATGGCCGCCTGGCAATTGTGGACTATACCTGTCCCAGAAATGGATCTGGAAAGAAGCAAACATTTGATCAGGCAATCGATGTGTGTAGAAAAAATGGCGTCCCGGCTAAGGCCGGGACGCCATTTTTTCTACACACATCTCTTATTCCCACTTGAAGGTACGGATGGCGACCAGGAGAATGACGACCGCCCAGATGGCCAGGATGAGGAGCTGGAAGCCTGGGAAGGCGTTGGAATCGGTCAAGGTGCTCTGGAGGGCCTGGGTGAGGGCCGTCGAGGGCAGAAAGCGTGAGACCGCTGCGATAGGCGCGGGCAGGTGGTCCAGGGGCAGGATGCCGCCGCCGATGAGCAGGAAGAGCAGGAAGAGGCCATTCGCTCCAGCCAGGGTCAGCTCCGCGCGTAGCGCCCCCGCCATCGCCAGGCCCAGGGCCGAGAAGGTGATGGTACCCAGGATAATGAATAGCAGGGCCAGGGGGAGCGAACCCAGGGGATGCCAGCCGTAGAGCAGGACCGCAACCCCCACCAGCAGGATCACCTGTACAAGCTCTAGCGCGAGAATGGAGATGACCTTGGCCACAATGAGTCCACCGCGCGAGAGGGGTGAGCTGCCCAGGCGCTTGAGCACGCCATAATAGCGCTCATAGGCCGTCGCGATGCCCAGGTTGACCATGCCAGCCGCGATAATCGCCACCGCCAGCACGCCTGGCAACAGGAAATTGACTGCGCTTCCCTTTACGCCAGGGACAATATTGAGCGAGGCGAAGAAGATCAGGAGCATGACCGGGATAATCAGCGTGACCAGGACGTTCTCGCCACGACGCGAGGTCAGAAGTAGTTCATATTTGGTCTGTTGAAGCACCTGGCGCAGGGAAGAGGCTGCACGATTGCTGCCGCTGGCGGATGGATTTATGTGTTTTTGTGTCTGTATTGCCATGGTTAGTCTCGAACCTCCGATCCAGTAAGGCGCAGGAACAGGTCTTCCAGTGAGCCATGACCCGTGCGCAGTTCGGAGAGGGTGATATGCTGGTCGCGGAGCCAGGTGGTCAGTTCGACGATTAGTTGTGGTACCTCCTGGCCCTCTTTTGTCTCCAGGAGATAGCTGCCAGGGCGGATCTCCTGCGCTTTGCTTGCCGCGGGCAGGGAAGCCAGGAGCGTGCAATCCAGGCCAGCCGGGGCGACGAAGCGCACGACATTGGCGTTCTGCACGCCCGTAATGTTGGCAGGCGTATCCAGCTTGATCAGTTCGCCGTGATCGATGATGGCGATGCGGTCGGCCAGGCGCTCGGCCTCATCCATATAGTGCGTTGTGAGCAGGATGGTGACGCCGCTGGCTTTGAGGTCGCGAATGATCTCCCAGGTCGCCAGGCGGGCCTGGGGATCCATGCCAGCCGTAGGCTCGTCCATAAAGATAAGCTCGGGATTGCCGACCAGGGCCAGGGCCAGGGCCAGGCGGCGCTTCTGGCCTCCCGAGAGACGGCGGCAGCGTGTCTTCTGCGCGTTTGCCAGTCCCACCAGTTCGAGCAGGTCGGCGACATTGCGTGGTTGCTCAAAGTAGCCGGCAAATAGTTCAAGGACCTCGCGGGCCGTCAGAGCTGGATATAGCCCATCCTGCTGGAGCATCACGCCGAGGCGTGGCTTCAGCGCCTGGGCCTCATGTATCGGATCAAGGCCCAGGACGCGAATCGTGCCCGCATCGGCCTTGCGATAGCCTTCTAAAGTCTCAACCGTGGTGGTTTTCCCGGCACCATTTGGTCCCAGCAGGGCAAAGACCTCGCCCTGGCGGACGCTAAAGCTCAGGCCCTTGATGACCTCGTTAGAGCCATAGCGTTTCTTGAAATTCTCAACGACAATGGCCTCATTCCCGGTGGAGGGGCTGCCTGAGACCTTTTGACTCGTCGTCTGCGCTCGTGCAGACATACTCTTGCTCCTTGTTAATAGAAATGGAAGAATACTGCGTTTGTTCTGCCTCATACCTTACCGCAGTTCTCATTTACTGACAAGAGTAAACTTTCGCGCCCGCGCCACATGCCCATCCCTCCTACCTAGAGGCGAGCTTGCGAGCCGAGATCTAAGGGCAAAGATATAGCAAGATTGTGCCGATTAGGAGAGATATATCCCTGGATGTGGAGTGGTAGGCGTCATATTTACAGCGTGATGAGAAGATTGGGTAGATAAAATTTGACGTCGCCCAATCTCAAGTGTTACACTAATCGGAATATTCGATGAACTTTGTCCTGTGCATCTTGAGATGTGTAGGTTGTTTTAGGGTAAATGATCTGCGTACTGCCTCCGTGTGAGGCATGTCCAGCATGCGTTGTTGACGTGTGCTGGCCTTTTTTTAAGGAGGATATTACCGTTATGTCTTCGGAGCACTTGTCTGGTGCGTTTGCTGATAAGTTCGCCAAAGAAGGTCTTACCTTTGACGATGTTCTTATTATCCCCGCTGCTTCCTCTGTTCTCCCTAGTGGAGTCTCGACACAGACGCGTTTCTCGCGTAATATCACCATCAACATTCCTATTGTGAGCGCGGCCATGGATACGGTAACTGAGGCGCGCCTGGCCATCGCCCTGGCCCGCGAGGGTGGTATTGGTGTGATTCACCGTAACCTCTCGATTGAGAGCCAGGCGGCTGAAGTCGATAAGGTCAAGCGTTCAGAGTCGGGTATGATCACCGACCCCATTACCCTGTCCCCTGAGGCTCCCCTGCGCGAGGCGCTGGATGTGATGGCACATTTCCATATCTCTGGTATCCCCATTACTGAGGAAGGGAAACTGGTTGGTATTCTCACCAACCGTGACATGCGCTTTGAAACCAATGTTGGGCGCCCAATCTCTGAGCTGATGACGCGCGAGAACCTGATCACCGTTGCCGTTGGTACCACCCTGGAGCAGGCGCGCGAAATCCTGCATCGCTACAAGGTCGAGAAGCTGCCCGTGGTCGATGATCACAATATGCTTAAGGGCCTGATCACGATGAAGGACATCCAGAAGAAGACTATGTTCCCCAATGCCACCAAAGACCGCTTTGGTCGTCTGCGCGTGGCCGCGGGCATCGGTGTGGGTGCCGACTCGGAGCAGCGCTGTGGGGCCCTGGTGGAAGAGGGCGTAGACGTGATCGTGATCGATACCGCGCACGCGCATTCGCACATGGTCATCGAGGGCGTGGCGCGTATTAAAGAGCTTTTTGGCAAGAAGGTAGATGTGGTTGCTGGTAACGTGGTTACCGCCGAAGCCACACAGGCCCTGATCGAGGCTGGCGTTGACGCCGTCAAGGTTGGCGTCGGTCCCGGCTCCATCTGCACTACGCGTGTCATCGCTGGCGTGGGTATGCCCCAGGTCTCAGCCGTCTTTGATTGCGCCCAGGTCGCGCGCAAGTACAATGTGCCTGTAATCGCTGATGGCGGTATCCAGTACTCTGGTGATATCGCTAAAGCCATCGCTGCTGGCGCCGATACCGTTATGATGGGTAGCTTGCTGGCGGGCGTGGACGAGAGCCCAGGTGAACTGATCATCTCGCATGGCGAGCGCTTCAAGGACTATCGCGGCATGGGTTCCGTAGCCGCTATGAAGCAGCGAAGTTATAGCAAGGATCGCTACTTCCAGGAGGGTCGCGACGAGGGCCAGGTGATCGCGGAAGGCATTGAGGCGCGTGTCCCCTATAAGGGTATGCTCAGCCCCTTCGTCTACCAGATGGTTGGTGGTCTGCGCCAGTCCATGGGCTATGCCGGAGCGGCGACGATCCAGGAGATGCAGGAGAAGACGCGCTTCGTGCGTATCACCAGCGCGGGCCTGCGTGAGAGCCATCCCCATGACGTCATGATTACCAAGGAAGCACCCAACTACGGCAGCAAAGGCCGCTAAGTTTTTTAATGAGAAGAGGGTGGCCTGGCGGCCAGAAGCCGCCAGGCCACCCTCTTCTCATTACCTATAGTACTACCAAAGTACTGGGCAAATTCTTGAGAAAAATTGCTGCTTTTAACGCTATAAATATTTATAACCCCGTAGGGTCCCACCGTTTATGTTATTTAAGGCGATATAAGTTAGAAAATACTTGTTTAATACGGTACGTTAGGTAGCCCGGGGGTACTATATTTTCTCAAGTATGCAGAATTTTAGCCGTGTATCTTTAGTATCAAGACGCGGTGATGAAATACATAGTAGTCACCAATAACTTTCCCAAGAAAAACTACAATCACAGATGTGTTATAACAATTTCTTGGAAGGCAAGATTAAGGCTTCTGAGACAGTAAGATCTTATTCCGAAACCCAACATCACTTGCGTGACTAGCGCTTCCCCCATTCGGGGACAAGCGCGCTCAGGTTTTCGGAGAAGAAGTAAAAGGAGTATTCGTGAAAGAGCATACTATCCAGACATCCAAACAGCCTAAGAACATGAAGAGCCTTCTGCTGAAGCTTGGAATGGCAACACTGTTTGGTGTTATGATGATGACCGCCATGCTTGGTTTGGGTGCGCGGACAGCCTCTGCTAAAGTCCATACTGCCAATGCCAATGCGGACGTCGTTTCGATGATTCGCCAGGTCTTTGGTCCTCACGCGAACCAGGCGATCAACATCGCCCGTTGTGAGTCGCACTTTAATCCGAGCGCGACTAATACGCAGGCGATTGGTAATAGCCATGCGGCAGGTGTCTTCCAGATCCTCTACCCAAGCACCTGGAATGGGACGCCTATGGCCGGTAGCTCACCTTATGATGCCTACGCCAACATCAAGGCCGCCTACCATATCTTCCAGCGCGATGGCTACAGCTGGTACGAGTGGCAGTGCCAGCCCTAATCAAAAATAAGTAAAAAGCAGAAAAAAGGCTCCCCGAGAGGAGCCTTTTTTCTGCTTTTTATTGGGCAAGATAGGCGAAGAGTTCTTCCCAGGGGTAGGGGCCGGGACAGAAATGGCGGCCAACGGGGTCCATGGAGTAGTGACCGGTAATGCCACCGATGGCATCGGCGCGCCGCCTGGGAATTTCGTGGCGTTCGCAGATGCTTTTGACCAGGCGGAAGCTGACCTCGGTCTGGATGGCGGTCAGTGCATCTGAGTTGTCACGGCTGGGCTTCACGTGCTCGATCGAGATAGTGACATAGTTGGGGTTGAGGCCCTTGCTCCACCAGGGATCATGTCCCTCGCTCACATAGCCATTGCCCCAGGCCGCGTCATGTTCGCGCACGGACTGCACGATCACACCATCACGCCCAATGGTGTAGTGCGTACTGACATCGGTGCGTTGAAAGAATTCCCCAACCTCCTGCGCGCTGTTAAAGCCAGCCGTGCCGTGGATAATCAGCCAGCGCACACTATGCTTTTTACGTCCGGGGAAATAATTATTGGAGGGTAGCCAGAGGACTCCTGGTTCATCCATGAATATGCTCCTGCCTATTGTGAGAAGTCTCGACGCTTCTATAGGACGCCTTTGGGTATACATATACCACATAGCCGCCCGGTGGTGTAGCCATTATAGCTAGCCTAACAATAAAGAATGCCTAATTATAGATTAGCCAAGATGTCCCAGCCAATTGCGTCCCGTTCCTCTATAGAATAGAATAACTAGGGTCATACCCTGACACCACACACGCTCAAAAACCTGCCGGCCGCGGAGGAGAGAAATGGTTGATTTAAAACAGACACTAAGCCGTTTTCTGGCTATTCCTGGAGTGCGTCTCGCGATCCTTGTAGGACGAGACGGCCTCTTGATCGAAGGCATGACACGTGATGGCAAGGATAATATGGAAGCTGTCGGAGCCATCATGACGACGGCTTTGAGCACCGCCGAAGCCCTGGGGCAGGAAATTTCGCGTGGTGGGGTAGTTGGGGTTGTGATGGAATATGAACAAGGCCTGGTCAGCATTGATCCCCTGGGCGATTTCGCCCTGATGGTGACCCTTTTTGATAATGCCTCAAATCTTGGGCGCGTACGTCATCTAGTCCGAACGAGTCGCAATGAAGTGCTTGAGGCTCTTGATATTGCGTAATTTAGGTAGAAGATATGGTCAATAACATCTGTTTGGCGTGTATATGGAGGGCGGCGCGTTCATGGAACAACTGACAAACCTGGTCATTTCTGATCGCGAACTCGTGGCGATTACGGCTTTGCTGACAAAATTGATGAACGATACCAATGCAACTTCTACGATGCTGATCGATAAGAGTGGGCAGGTGGTAGCGGTTCAGGGTTCTGAGTCGCGCAGTAAGGCTACGACCCTTGGTGCCTTGCTGGCGGGCGTCTTCTCGTCTTCGCGTGAGGTGGCAAGGCTGCTCAATGAGAAGGATTTTCGCAGCATTTTCCAGCAAGGGGTCCAGGAAAATATCTTCACGTCTATGGTTGAGGAGCAGTGGCTCCTGGTAATTATTTTTGATAAACTAACGCATATTGGCCTGGTAAAAGTGCTCTCCAAAAAAGCTGCTGACGAATTAGGGCGTATTCTCGAACGCGTGCGTAGCGATACTTCACGCACCAAGTCGTCAGTCATCAATTTGCAGTTCCGCTCGTCTGTTGAAGATACCATTGATCTGCTCTTCCGCGATTAAGGGGCCTGGCTTACATGGCGTTTATAAATATTGCGACCCGCGAGATCCATTGTAAGATTGTTTACTATGGCATCGGCTACTGCGGGAAGACAACCAATTTGCAGTACGTTCACAAGAGTATTAATCCCCAGGTGCGTGGGGATCTACTCTCGATTAAGACCGACACCGAACGTACACTTTTCTTTGACTTTCTTCCTCTGGAACTAGGTCAAATCCAAAACTTTCGCACTCGCTTCTATCTCTACACAGTTCCAGGCCAGATCCTCTATGAGCGCACCCGCCTGGCTGTCTTAAATGGCGCGGACGGCATCGTCTTTGTCGTCGATTCTCAGGCGGAGAAGTTTGAGGAGAATGTGCAGAGCATAGCTGAGCTTGAGATGAATATGCGCCGCCTGGGCAAGGATTTAGGGAACTTCCCCTTTATCATGCAGTGGAATAAGCGTGACCTCCCCAATGCACTGCCAGTGCCGGTGCTCGACCGCTATTTGAATCGGCGGCGGGTTCCCTCCTTTGAGGCTGTGGCTTCCTCCGGCAAGGGCGTCTTCGCGTCCCTGCGTGCTATCAGTAAGAGTGTCATGACCCAACTTTAAACTGCCCTTTTTTTACTCCTCTTCTTGTGTACTTAAGAAAAGAGAAGCGTATGGTGAGTTGTGTGGACAAACGCCCACACAACTCACCATACGCTTCTCTTTTCTTAAAATATGACGCTGATGATGCCGAGGAGGGTAATGATGATGCCGATGACGGCGGACCAGGAGGGGATTTCGTGGAAGAAGATGATGCCGAGAATGATGCCGATAGTGACCTCCTGGGTGGCAATGAGGTTGGCGTAGGTGGCGTGGACGTAGCGAATGGCGGCGTTGTAGAGGGTATGGCCCAGACCCAGAGGGAAGACACCTAGCGCGACGACTGAGGCGATGGCGAGCGGGCTGTAACTGTGATGGAAGGCCAGGTAAGCCCCGATAGGTAGGAGCCAGAGGGCCGCGAAGCCGTACACGTTTGTGGTGTAGCGGAACAGGGGGTGCGCGTCACGAACGCTGCGCCCGGCGATGGAGTAGACGCCAAAGCAGAGTGCCGAGAGAATGGCGAGTCCATCACCCAGGATCATGCATCTGCCTCCATTGAGGTTACACGTCGTATAGTTTGGCTCAAAGCCAGCCAGGATGCCCACGCCCAGAACGGCGACGCCAATGCCCACATATTTTCGCTTGGGTAGCGGCTCCTTTAAAAAGATGACTGAGAAGAGGGTCACAAAAATAGGCGAGGTATAAGTGAGGGCCAGGGAATGGGCGATGGTGGTGAAGCTGAGCGATGAAATATAGAAAACAAAGTGGAGCGCCGTCACCAGGCCGTAAAAGGCGAAGTTACGAATCTCGCCTCGAGTGATGCGTAGGGGCTGGTGCGTGATGAGACCCATGAGCGCGACCAGCAGCGTCGCGATAGCCAGGCGCCAGAAGGCGATCTCAAGCGAGGAAAAGGGCGCGGCCCAGCGGACGAAGACCGGGTTGGAGCCAAAGAAGATGACTGCGATACAGACAAAGAGGAGACCACGCCGGACTAGCTCTGGTGAGGTCCCTGGCATTGTTGAAGTGCCGCTGGCTTCTGGTGAGGCGCTGAAGCGAGTTTTCATCGGTCATAGTATCCTGTCAAACTGAAAAAGCTGATTTTAGTTATATTATGTTAATGTTATGCGCACGTTTTTGGCTTGACCTCTCGCGCCTGCGGCGCTCGACGGGGTAAAATGGTGTAGTGGGTACTGGCGGCCCGAGGCCGCCAGTACCCACTACACCATTTTACCCCGAAAGAACTTTGCACTTAAGGTTGGTTAAAGTATGAAATAAGCTGTACGTTTTAGCCGCGTAGAGTTGCGATCAGGCGTTTAGGCTTGAGTAGGAGATCGATGGCGTCAAGGGGGTTGCCCACCACGACGTCAGCGGCCTGCAGCGCGCGGATGGAAACGCCCTCGGTAGTCATGACCGCGATGCCGAGTCCAGCCAGGCGAAGCATAGTCGTGTCGTTTGCACCATTGCCGATGGCGATAACCTTGGAGGGGCCAAGATCGCGGACATAGCGTAGTTTCTCCTCGCTGCGATGCGTGACATGGATAGGAAAGCCCAGATCGCGCTCCAGCTCTTGTAGGTGATCGTGGGTTCCCGCGGTAACAAGGTGGATGGTCAGATGCTCCGAAAGCTCTTCAAGGCGTTCCGCGACGCCTGCGATGGCAATGCCATCAACTGCCAGCGTTCCATTGATATCAATGACTGCGTGCTGGAGTTCAATGGTCTCGCGCTCAGGAATGTCAAGTTTTAACATAATGATCCTATCATTTGTAAGAAAGGGGAGACTCAAGTAAGTTCCCTACAAACGAACAACCGTACAATTGACGTACTTCGCACTATAGCCGTGTGGCAGCCCCATTATCTGGATCATCAAGGATCGATATTGTTGCTACGCTGGTTAGTCACCTGGATTGCCCAGGATGGTAAAAGGCTCCTGGCGCGTGTGTAGTAGATGCAGCAACATTTTAAGACCTTCCCTGGCACCCTGGCGCTGGTCCTCGCTCAGGTCGCTAGCCTGGTTGAATTCATCTTCATCCAGAATGAGCGTTGCTCCTGTTGTGCTAATCCATACGTCTAAAAATAAATCGACTTGCTGGATAGAGGTGTTACTGATGATGGCCGGTTCGGCTATATTGCAGTACCAGCCTTTGGGTCTGCCATCTGCGTGAAAGATGGCGAAGATGTTGAACCAGTGATCGATGTAGTAGTACTCCAGAAAGCGATCACCTGGCTCGAAGTGTGCATAACCCAGGTCACGCGCTGGGAGCGTCCAGTATGCCTCAATTTTGGCTCCATTGGGGAAGTGTGCTACGACCTCGCCTTCATAGCGAATAGCTACCTGTCCTTGAGGAGTTAGTTTCATGATAGTGATCATGTCGTTTTCTGCTTCCCTGGTTGCCTGGTCTGCTGACAAGATTTCCTCTCTCCACGTGCCGCCCTGGTCCCTGCTGTATAAACTCATCCACATGCATCTCAACATATCATGCGTTGTCTCTTTGCTTGACCTTTGTAAGTGTATCGCAAATTCCCTCTATTGTGCAATGGTTTCCTGACTGATGAGAGAAAAGTCTGCTTTGGGCGCGAAGGATAGAGGATGTGGTGACGAGAAGTCCCGAGACGATGCATTACGTTATGGCTCTTTGTGCCCCTTTTTATGCTATACTGTAGTTGTTATGATGAGTTTGGATTTTATTTGTCAACATCCACAGGTGGTTCGCGAGGCCTTGGAGAGGCGGCGCGAGTCCTACAATATTGATGAAATTCTACGCCTGGCTGAGCAGCGTCGGGGGCTGATCACGCGCACGGATGGTCTCTATGCGGCCTTGAAGGGCGTGCGTGAGGAGGTGCGCAATACATCAGGAGAGAAGCGTGCTGGTCTCAATAAGCAGATCAAGGCGATTATGCAGGAGATACGGCAGCTTGAATTGCAGATGAGCGACGCCGATACCCGGTTGCGCCTGCTGATACAGACCCTGCCTAACCTCCCTCAACGGGACGTGCGCGATGATACCGATGTCGAGCTGCGGCGCTGGGGGGAGAGCGCCGCTTTTCAATTTCAGCCGCTTGCACATTGGGAGCTGGGCGAGCGCCTGGGAATTCTCGATCCCACCAGTGCCGCGCAGGTGGCGGGCAGCCGTTTTATGACCTTGCGTGGCTATGGCGCGCGGCTGGAGCGTGCTCTGCTCTCATTTATGCTGGATCTACATACGCGCGAAGCTGAGTATACAGAGATTATCCCCCCCTTCCTCGCCAAACGTTCGGTGATGCTGGGCGCCGGTCAACTGCCTAAGTTTGAGGAGCAGGCGTATGCCTGTACGATGGATGAACTCTACCTCAATCCAACGGCTGAAGTGGCCCTGGTGGGGATGCATACCGATAGCATTCTGATGCGTGAGGAACTGCCTCTGCGCTACGCTGCCTGGACAACGGCTTTTCGCCGCGAGGCGGGCTCGGCCTCCCGTTACCAGCGGGGACTGTTGCGCCTGCATCAGTTTAACAAGGTCGAGCTATTTCAGTTCACTACGCCTGAGCAATCCTACAGCGCGCATGAGCAGATGTTGCTGCACGCGGAACAGGTGCTGCGTTTATTAGAACTCCCATACCGCGTGGTCGAGCTTTGTGCTCCTAACCTGCCCTTCTCCGCGTCGCGCTCCTTTGACCTGGAGGTCTGGCTCCCCAGCCTGCAAGATTATATCGAGGTCTCTTCAATCAGCAATTGCGAGAGTTTTCAGGCGATACGCGCCAACATCAAGTATCGGCCCCAGAATGGCACGCGGGCCGAGTATGTGCATACGCTCAACGGCTCGGGACTGGCGGTGGGGCGCACCATGGCGGCGATCCTTGAGCTGAACCAGCAGGCCGATGGCTCCGTGGTTATCCCTAAAGTACTGCGTCCATACATGGGAATCGCCTTGATGGGGCCGGTGAAGCGCTAGATGGACCCGAGCGCGGGCGCAATCTAGCGCCACCAGTAGGCCTCGTCCAATGGTACTACTCGGGCTTGCCCTCTTTTCATTTGGAGAATGTTGTGGTATAGTATGTCTCGGAAGGATGGCAGAGTGGTCTATTGCGGCTGTCTTGAAAACAGCTGGGTGATGAGCCCCGGGGGTTCGAATCCCTCTCCTTCCGCTTTTTCTTTTTAGGGACCTGCAATGCGATTTTCTTCTTTACTCTTGTACTATTTTGCGGAGGAAGAATGGCTGGAAGGTCTCTTTTTTTTATCCTGTTGCGTATTCTGTAGAGATGGGCAATTAGGTACTTAAAAAGGTGTATTAGTCTCTGGCGCGACGCCGGTATGTGAAGCCAGGTAGGAAGATGTATACATTAGGGAGGATGGTCATAGAGACGGCTTGGCGCGGCGCTTGAGTAAATTTTCTGGACGGACGGTGAATTTACGGTGTCACTTATAGGTACGTTAAGTCAATTCAATCTGTCTAGTGTTCTCCAGCGCATAGAAGCGTATGCGAAAACTGGATTGCTTACAGTCAAACAAGGGCCACACCTGATTGAACTCTATTTTCGCGACGGACGCTTGATGTGTATCGGTCCGGTTCGTACAAATGTGACCCTGGGCGAGCGTTTGCTGCAGGATGGTGTCATTACATCCCAGATGCTGCGCGAGGCGCTGCAAGCCATTGGTTCGGCTGAGCCAAGTGAGACGCGC
Source organism: Ktedonobacter sp. SOSP1-85 (assembly GCF_016587415.1). GTDB lineage: Bacteria > Chloroflexota > Ktedonobacteria > Ktedonobacterales > Ktedonobacteraceae > Ktedonobacter. Next base: position 4,484,975 of record NZ_BNJI01000001.1, read on the forward strand.
ATAGCTCTGACACTGATGGACCGCCATGCCCTGGGCCAGGAGGCCCTGCGCTCCTGGGCAAATCGCAACGCGCTGGATGTGCTTAATGTGCTGATGCTCTGGCCGGAGGGCGAGGTCCATTTTAATGAGGGTGTACTGCCAGGGGCTGAGCGCTTGCTTATCGCTGTCTCCGTATCGCAACTCCTGGCCTCGATGCCGCCTGCGCCTGTTCCACCTACGCCTGTGCTGCCAGTGCAGCAGACGCCCGCGCCGCAGGCCACACCTCCCGGACTTCCACGGGTGCAAACGACTCCCGTGCTTTCAACGGAGGAGGCGGATAGAGCACAGCCCTGGAATACTGCGCTACCTCGTACGGCGACCCCTCCTGGCATTCCTACACCTCAGCAGGCGACCCCTCCTCGGGTTCCCCCCGCTGCTCCACCTGTACAGCTTAGCCCGGCGCCTGTGAAGAAGCCGGCTGAAGTCAAAGAAGTGCCGGCCAAGATTAACGCGGCCTCACTCTTTGATGTGAGCGCGGTTCCCACATCGCTGCCTTCGACGGAGGCCCTTGCTCCGGTTGCTCAGAGCGCTGAGATGAACCTCATGGGTGGCGCATCGCTCAGTGGTATGTTGCAGAATAGTTCGGCTGTGGCTCCTCTGCGCCCGGAGCCAGTGATGAATCCTGTTCCTCCGCCACGCATGGATACCTCGTTTATGCGCCCGGATATGGTGCTCATTCCCGCCGATCTTTCATCGTTTCGCGCGCAGAATCCCCAGTTTCAAATGACGCCCGAGCAGTGGCGCTTGCTTACCCGCGTGGATGGGAAGACGGCCTTACAGACGGCATGCCAGGATCTAGCCATGACGCCCGACATGCTGTGTCAGGTGGCGGGCGAGTTGATGGCGATGGGGCTGATTCACGTGGCTCCGATCTCGGTGCTCAATAATGCGGAAGAAATGTTTGCCCCCACACGCGAGGCGCCGCCCGCTCCGGCTGACCCCATGCAGGGAGGCTATATGGCTCCAGGCTATGCCGCGACGACCGCCTCTCCCTGGTCGCCTGCAATGCCTTCGATGCCTGATCCCATGCAAGGAGGCTCACCCTTCTCTTCGGGATTGCCCTTTGAGACCGAGTCACAGTGGGGGAATGGTGGCAATGGCGCGACCTTTGTCCCGGGTCAGGGTTGGGTTGCCTCGAATGGACAGCCCTCGCAGCCATTGAATACAACTGGTACGCTGGCAAGCGGGATTTATTAGATAGGTAGTGCAGTAGCCGCGTACGCCAGTAGCGGGCCGCCGCTACTGGCGTACGCGGCTACTGGTGGGTTTGAATATCGGTTTTGTGGATAGTGTGTTGTTTGTTGGGTTGAGAAGGGTATGTGTTGTGAAGGGACGTGTTATTTCGATGAACCGCAAGGCGTCTGAGTCTCCTGACGCCGAGGAACACCTGTCGCGCTTGATGGTTGGGCAGAGTCCAGCTATGAGCGAGGTGATGACCATGATCCGGCAGGTGGCGCAATATCCAACCACGACTGTGCTTTTGCAGGGCGAGAGTGGCACGGGTAAAGATGTCGTAGCACACGCCATTCACGCCTTAAGCAGCCGTTCGACCTACCCCTTTGTCGATATTAACTGTGCTGCCATTCCCGAGACCCTGTTGGAGACGGAGCTTTTTGGCGTTGAGGCGGGCGCCTATACCGATGCTAAAGCCTCGCGCGAGGGCTATCTGCTTCGCGCAGATGGTGGCACGCTCTTCCTCGATGAAGTCGGGTCTATGCCCCTGGTGCTCCAGGCAAAACTGCTGCGCTTTCTGGAGACGCGTAGCTTCAGGCGTGTGGGCAGTACCAAGGAGATGCATGTCGACCTGCGTGTGATCTCGGCCACCAATGTTGATTTGGAAGCCGCCGTTGCGAGCAGGGCGTTCCGCGATGATCTCTTCTATCGCTTGAAGGTGATTACCATTTATCTCCCCCCACTCCGCGAGCGCCTGGAGGATATCGAGCCACTGGTTGACTACTTTATACAGAGCTACAATAATGGCTCCGAAATCCCTTTACGCATCCATCCCGACTCCATGGCCCTCTTGATGCGCTATCACTGGCCGGGCAATGTCCGCGAGCTGCGCAGCGTTATCCAGCGCGGGCAGATCCTCTGCGAGGATGGTGAGATTCGCCCCGAGGATTTACCCGAGAGTGTACGTTACGTGGAGAAGAGCGACGAGCAACGCCTACGAGAACTCCAGGCCCAGATGCATCTCCCCATCGAAGGCCTCGATCTACGTGCTTACCTGGCGGGCATCGAGCAGATATTTGTACGAGAGGCCCTGGAGCGCTACCAGGGCAACCAGGTGCGCGCGGCGGCCTTGTTGCGCCTCTCGCGCGACCAGTTGCGCTATCGCCTGCCCAAGGAGTAATTTACGGTCTGGGGAGCAATATGGCGTGATTGTGTGCTTACCTCCCTAATCTTCGGGCCAGTCGAGCATAATAGCCTGGATATGCTCGCCTGCCTTGACCGTGGCTCCGCCCTCGGGAATGACCAGGAGGGCGTTGGCTTGCAGAAGCGAGGTCATGATATTGGAACCCTGGTTCCCCGTTGGGCGGGCGATAAATTTGCCCGCGTGTTGTGTGATGTGTGCGCGCACATAGTGGCGGCGCATGGCACGCTCCTGGATATCCTGTTCGACGATGACCTCTATCTGCTGGCGTTGTAAACGCGTATGCCCCTGCAATTTACGTACGACCGGGCGCCCAAAGAGCTCAAAGGTGACGGCGCTGGAGACCGGGTTGCCAGGCAGGCCCAGCAGGGGGACGCCAGAAATTTTGCCAAAGGCAACGGGTTTGCCGGGCTTCATATTAATGCGCCAGAAGTTGATGGCTCCCTGCTCATGCATGATGTCTTTGACGAGGTCGAAATCGCCAACGGAGACGCCGCCAGAGGTGAGGATCAGGTCGGCATGAACGGCCTGGCTGAACTTCTCGCGCAGGCTCTCGGCAGTATCGCGGGCCACGCCCAGACGTTGGGGAATACCACCCGCCTGGCGAACGGCGGCCTCCAGCAGGTAACTATTGCTATTGCGAATCTGGCCCGGTTGCAGTTCGGCATCGATATCCACGACCTCGTCGCCTGTACCCAGGATCGCCACACGTGGTCTACGCACCACTTGCACCTGAGCGTAGCCCAGCGTGGCCAGAATGCCAATCTCCCAGGCACCAATCTCCTGCCCACGCGTTAAAATCGTTTGCCCGCTGCGCATGTCCTCGCCCGCGGGACGAATATTATTGCCGGGTGGAACCTCTTGCAGAATCTCGACCCACTCGCTCTGGGGGCCATCAGAGTTAGTCAATTCTACCTGAATAACGGTGTCGGCACCAGCCGGGACGGGAGCGCCAGTCATGATGCGCATCGCTGTACCAGCCTCGACGCGTGTTTGCGCAACATAGCCAGCGGCCACACCACCGATGACGCGCAGGCGTGGTGGCTGTCCCCCCTGCGGCTTGCTATCCTGGCTGAGGAGCGCGAAGCCATCCATGGCGGAGTTATCAAAAGGAGGCATATCTTCGTGCGCGACGATATCTTGAGCCAGGACAGAACCGAGGGCCTGGTCAAGGGGAAGCGAGACGCTTTCGAGCGGGCGAATCTCCGCCAGGATGCGGGAAAGGGCTTCTTCAACGCTAAGCATGGCTTTTTTTTCTCCTGCCAAAACAAAAAAGGAGAAGCCTGACACGCCGAAATAAACAAGCGATGCCAGGCTTCTCTACAAAATAGTACCTCGTACGGGATTCGAACCCGTGATCTCCACCTTGAAAGGGTGGCATCCTAGGCCGCTAGACGAACGAGGCGGGCTTTGTGTCGCCGATGATTTCTCATGCCGACGTCTAGGATTGTACCCTAGTACTCGTGATTTGTCAAGCGTTTCGCGGTAGTCATTAGCTGATTTGGCCAAAAGTAGTTTGGCGCTTGTGTCTTTCGAGGCGAAGTATACTAGTCACGGATAGTGTAGCATGGTCCTTGTGCATGTCATATCAAATCCGCTTGAATAGTGACCAAAGGGGGTCCAGGGGTCTCCCCTGGCGGGGCTTGGGGTGTCCCCAAATAATCATTATTTAAAAGGATTTGATATCAGCCATATTTGTCTTCCCTTGCGCCTGCGGCGCTCAGGGTTAGGGGGTAGGTGGAAAAGCTGGAAATATAAGCAGACAGCTATACGCAGGTCGGAGCAGGTGTGTTACAATACGACGCGAATTGATTTACGAATGTATTTAGAGGGGTCAGAGAAAACGCATGGCAAATCCGAAACAACGCGATTCGGCGTCTCAGCGTCGCGAGCAGGCACGCAGGCAGCGCGATCAGCGTCTCAATACAAATCAGAATGGACGTTACCGTGGGCGAGGTAGAGGGAAAAAAATCAGTGAAGCCTGGCTGCTGGTTGGCGGCATCGTTTTGATGGTCGCCATCGTCGTGGGTATTTTTGTCTGGGCCGCGAATCAACAGACCGGCAGCGCGACCAAGGGGAACGTGGATATTCAGAAGGCTCTTACCACTATCAGTCCCCAGACCTTTAAGAAGGTGGGCGCGGGAAACGCAAAGACCCTCTTCAAGCCTCTTCCTTCCAATGCTGATATCCCTAAGGGGCCAAATGGTAGGCCGCAGGTGCTCTATATCGGTGCCGACTGGTGTCCCTACTGCGCGGCGCAACGCTGGGCTATCATTGCCTCGCTGAGCCGCTTTGGTACTTTCAGCAAGCTGGATACGATAGCCTCTGCCGAGCAGAACATCGTCACATTCTCATTCCACGGTGCGAAGTATACCAGCCAGTATATTGATTTTGTCCCGGTCGAGACCGAGGATAACACTGGCAAGGCGCTCGACACGCCGACAACGGAGCAGCGCAAACTGGTGGATACCTACGATGCCCCGCCCTATGTGGGGGCTAACGAGAAGGGCTCGATTCCCTTCCTGCTTGTCGACAAGGTCGCGATCTCTTCGGGATCATTTTATCCTCCACAGCAGTTGTTGAACCTCTCCTACCAGGATGTCGCTAATGACTTGAAGGACCCCAATTCGGATGTCAGCAAGGGTATAATTGGGGCCGCGAACTATCTCACGACCGCCATTTGTCGCGCTACCAATAATCAACCTGCCGATGTGTGTACGCAGGAGCCGATTCCTACGTTGGACAAATCGCTCTTCACCAAGGCGTCCAATGGTTCAGGCCCGGTGCTGGCGTTGAATGGTGTGCAACTGGCCCTGCCGGAGCGCCGCCGCTACGCATAGAGTATATACGTATATGGGTAAAGGGCCTGGTGGCAGGCTGGCGAAGCCAGCTTACCACCAGGCCCTTTACCCATATAATTTGCGTCGTTTCTCTTTGTACTGATACAATACAGTACAAATATGTGCTGTTGAGTGGTAGGTGCGTCGTTATGGCGACAGGCAAGATTGTATTGATAGGCAGGGGAGATGTGCTGTGCTTCAGGTATTGTGGCTTATGCTCAGGGTGCAGATCCGCTTTCTCCGCTGGCGCTGGCGACTGTGGCGACGTATGCATGATATGAAGGAAGAAAGTACGCAGGATTCTATGAAACGAACACTGCTCATAGTTCGTCATGGGCAAACGACCTGGAATACAGAGCACCGCCTGCCGGGCCTGTTGCCAGGTGTGACGCTCAATGAAACTGGCCGTAAGCAGGCGGCCCGCCTGGCGGAGGCGCTCTCCGTGATGCCCATTAGTGCGATTATTAGTAGTCCCCTGGAGAGGGCTAGAGATACAGCGGCCTATCTTGCCCAGGGACGTGATATTCCTGTTCAGATTGAGTCGGACCTGGTGGATACTGATGTGGGTCCCTGGGCGGGGCGCGTTATTAGCGAGCTTTCAAAAGAGGACTCGGCCTGGCAGGCGTATGTAAAGGATCCCACCACCGCGCCTGAGGGCGTCGAAACCTTTCCCCATGTGCAGCAACGCGTGGTGGCTGCCATCGAGCGCTGGCTGGCCCAGGACAATCTTGGCACTCATCCCGTTTTTGTGGCCCATGCCGATGTGATCAAGCTCTTACTTGCTTATTATATGGGACTGGAGACACGGCGCGCTGGCTCACTGCATATTGATAATGCCTCTGTTAGCTTAATTGAGCTTGATAAAGATCAACCTCCTCATGTTGTGGCGATGGGTTGGAACCCTCAGCCAGGCTGGTTGAAGCCCCCCGCTCCGCCTGCGCCAGCTCCGCAGGAGCCTACGCCGTCTAATCATGCGCAAGAGGTTGGCGAACAAAAGACCTGATCGCTTGTGAAGAGAACGTAATATTGTGTGTCGTTTGTCGCCTGGTGCTATTGAAAACGTACACCTGGAAGGGAAGCATAGCATGTTTGATCCGCGTGATCCCTATGAACGCTATTACTGGCATTATGAGTCTCGTCGCCCGCTTTCGATGGCGCAGATTATTGCGCTGGGGAGCGTTGACGCGAAGACCTCCGCCCTGATCTGGCTTTTGCTCGAAAATGGTTCTTCCTTGACGGTTGCTGGCCCGACCGATCCCCAGCCAGGTGTTGGGAAGACAACGACGCTTAATGCCCTGCTCCAGTTCTTGCCTGAGGGGACTTCCCTGGCGTATATGGCGGGCATGTATGAAAATTTTGCCTTTACTAATCTTCCAGATATTGATCCTAAGACCACATATGCGCTTTGCAACGAGGTGAGCGATCATCTGCCTATTTATATGTGGGGGCGCGTGGCGCGTCGCTACCTGACCCTGCCTGCGAAGGGGTACCATATCGCGACCAGCGTGCATGCCGACACTATTGATGATGTTATGCGTATGTATCAGCGTACCTTGCGGGTTGGCCCGGAGGATACGCGTCGCCTGGGCCTGGTGGTGAATATTGGCCTGGTGGGGCGGCTCTATCCCCCGCGTCGCCGCTGGTTTAGCACGCATTTTATTCAGCCGAATGTCAATCCTGACAAGCCGGAGGTGGCCGAGCCACTACCGCTCTCCCTCTGGAATCAGGTGGATGATACATTCCTGTATGCAGACCAGGCGATCCTGGATGGCCTGGCGAACTGGATAGGAATTTCGAGCCAGCAGTTTGCTACTGAAGTGACGCGACGGACCGAGTTCCTCGAAGAGATCTCTCAGGGATCGGGCCTCGATCAGGAGGAGATGTTTGAGGCTGTCGCCCAGTTTCGCGAGCAGCAGCCCTAGGGAGGCACGACGCGTGCTTCAGCAGCGTTGTCATACGTGAAATAGAAGCAGCCCTGCAATTGTTCATATTAATAAGTAGTCAAAAATTAAGAAAGGAAGGTGTGCCTGATGTCGCACTCCTATGTGGCCCTGGCTGGTGAAGGACGCTGGCCACGCATCTGCAATCAACACTAGCACCAATTGAAGAAAGAGGAGCCTCTCTAACATGTCATATTCTGTTGCCATGCTCAGTGTCCACACGTCTCCGCTCGATGCTCCAGGACGTACCAAGGATGCTGGTGGTATGAATGTTTATATTCGTGCTCTCGCCCATGCGCTCTCGCTGCGCGGTATCCAGGTTGACATCTTTACCCGTAAAACTGATCCATCTACCCCCCAGGTTGTGCACCTTGATAGCCAGGTGCGTGTGATTCATATTCCCGCAGGTCCTCAAGCTCCCACACATAAGAATGAGCTGTACCAGTACCTCCCTACCTTTGTGCGCAACATAGATGAGTTTCGAGCCGAAGAGCAGGGTGAGTACGATCTGGTGCATAGCCACTACTGGCTCTCTGGCGTTGCCGGACTCGCGCTGTCTGAACTCTGGCAGGTCCCCCATGTGACCATGTTCCATACGTTGGCGCGCCTCAAACAGATGGCGCACCCTGATGAGCCAGAACCTCCTCTACGCCTGGAGATGGAGCAGCAATTAATCCAGCAGGTGGATCGAATTATCGCCGCGACTGGTGACGAACGCTCCCAGATTCTGCGCTTCTGCGGCGCGGCCTCGCGCAGTGTGCGTGTGATTCCCTGTGGCGTAGATATCGAGCTCTTTCAGCCATATGATCAGCGCCAGGCACGCGCTCAACTGGGCTTTTCAAATCAGCAGCCCCTGCTGCTCTTCGCCGGGCGGCTGGACCCGTTTAAGGGACCCGATGTGCTGTTACGCGCCGCCGCCATGATGCAGGAAGAGGCGCAGATCGTGATTGTGGGTGGTCGTTCAGAGCAGGATGAGGATGTGCGTAAGCTACGCGAACTGGCGGCCCAACTGGGGATTGCCGAGCGCACCCACTTCCTGGAGGCGCAGCCCCAGGGGCGGATGCCCTTGTTCTATAGTGCCGCCGATGTCACCGTTGTTCCCTCCTATCACGAAAGCTTTGGCTTCGCCGCCGTGGAGTCGCTGGCCTGTGGTACGCCTGTGGTCGCGACGCGTGCGGGTGGATTGATGACCGTGGTGCGCCATGATGAGACCGGCTTCCTGGTGCCGCGCGCCCCTGGTTTCTTCGCCGAGCGCCTGGATGCGTTACTGCGTGAACCTGCGTTGCGTGAGTGTATAGCACAGGCCACGCGCAACTCAGTGTTACGCTTTAGCTGGGACAGCGTGGCGGAACAGGTGCAGCATCTCTACGAGGCCCTCCTGGATGAGGCCAGTTGCTTGATCGCGCAATAAATTGTGTGAGAGGCAGATAGGTGAAGGTGGGTATGGGACGACGCTACTTGCGTACGCGTCTACTTCCGGAAGTAGACGCGTACGCAAGTAGCGTTGATTAGCTCTCCATGCTCAGGATGGCCGCGAAATTGGGGGAACCCCAGCCGGTGGTGTAGTCCCAGCCTTTGGTGGCGGGATAGAACAGGTTATCGCCCTGAGTAATGTCGGTATAGGGCTGGTTGCTGCCTGCCTTGTTAGCCAGGCGATAGAACTCGGGGATGCCACCAAGTGGGCGCTTTCCACTCTGGCGGAGCCCTTGATCGACCAGGGCTGTGCCAGCGGCGGCGATGGGAGCTGCCGCGCTGGTGCCACCGCTGCGCACCCAGATGCTATCATAATAGATGCAGATATTGGGATATGCCGCCGCGGCGATATCGGGAACCTGGCGTAAGCCGTTGGGGGCCTGAAGCGTCTGAGGTGGCAGGGTGCGTACAAAGACGCCCTGAGTTGTGCCATCATAGGACGTGGTCACGCCATCCCCAGCCTGCCAGCTCGGGCGTGTAAACGCGGAGTTCTGACTCACGCCGCCGCCTGACCCCCAGGAGTTCTGGCAGACGGACGTGCCATCATCGCCACCCCAGACGGTTTCGCTGGAGCGCTGGAGATCATTACCAACCTGTAAGTAGGTGCCACCAACAGAGATGGCGTAGGGAGCGCTGCTGGGAAAGGAGACCTCTGCGATCTGGGGAAAACGTGCACGCAGGCTGTACGCGCCACAATCGCCGCTACTTATAAAGACCGAGATGCCCTCGGCGGCGAGATTGCGCAGACTGTTATTGATCGCGATCTGATCACTGGTGCTAAACATCTCCTCGCCCAGCCCATAGCTGACGCTCAGCACCTGGACTTTATGATCACTGGCCACGCGATTAAAGACATCGAGCATGCCCTGTGCAAATGAGGTGACCTGCGAGATAGGGTTATTGGCGTCTTGTAACTGCGTCTGATAGACCAGAATACTGGCTTTGGGTGCTAGCCCGGCGATCAGCTCGACATCCATTGTGGCCTCGCCCTCGCCCGTGCCAGGAGGAAGAGGTGTGCCCACATCGATATTCTGGATTGAAGGCATGCTCTGCCCTGTGCAGGCGATATAATTCTGCACATCATTGATGTCATATGGATCGCCAAACTCGGCGATGCCAATCGTGGCCCCCTGGCCTTGCAGACCTTTCTTGTATAGTTGATCAACCTGGTAGGCTGACGCGAGTTTTTGCTGGGTGAGAGTTTGCTTCGCGCCATATTTGGTGCAATTGCTCTCCTGGCCCAGTTGTTGTATATGCGTGTTCTGACGTGGCGGTTTGATGTCGGGAAGCGCGAGATTATTCAGGCCTGCAATGGTCTGGATATAGGGTTCAATGGAACTGGGAAGGTGCGGATCTTTGTTCTGCATATAGAATTGTTGATCCAGAAGAGAGAAGGCGTAGAGCTGGGTTCCCAGAGAGGTCTGAATAGTCTGGACCGTGGCCTGAGCCTTGATAGAGCTATGCAAGGGATCGGTGCGGATCTGGGTGTAGCCCTGTTGCGTTAGCCAGGTCTGGATCTGTTTGGTCTGGGCATCCGGCATCGCGAAGCGCTGGACTAATTGCTCGGGCGTCAGAAACTGGTGGAAGCTTGCCGAGCCAGGCGTATAGAGTTGAGTGACGAAGGCATTCAGCGCATCATCGTCAAAGGCCAGGTTAAAGGTCAGCGTCAGCTGGTTCCCTGGCGACAAGGGCGAACCAAGAAGCGCGGCTTGCGCCTCTAGCGGTTGATTGGCTAGAGGACCGGGCTTGCGCGTGGGGGCCTTGCGTGGCGCACCGCCCGGACTGGCATTGGTAGCGCTGGTGTTGCCTCCACTATTATCAGCGGTACAGGCGCTCAATAAGGCGCTTAGTAAGACAGTTATCAGGAGTAGGAGCGCGGAAAGGAACGCTCGGTTACGTGTGGCCACATCTACCTCCAAGTAGTAGCGATAAAGGCAAGTTGTACTAGCAAGAAGTGTACGCAACCTTGATGAGAGGCGCTATGAGAGGAGCCATACATTGAATGTGAAATAACTAACTTATGCGCACCTAATTTTGGCTAAGCTAGCGCCATATACACTTATTCCGGGTAAGGAGTGGTGGTGCAGGCTGCCAGCACGCACCACCACTCCTTACCCAGGCAAGCGCCGCAGGCGTGAGGAGCCACGACCGAAAGTTGCGCATCGGATTCGCTAACAGTGATCTTACTGATACGTAAACGCTATGGATGCGGTTATTTTCGGTGTGAGGATATGTGAGGTCGGGGAAGATGTATGAGTGCATGGGAAAATGTAGAAGGGTAGACTTTCAACTTTCTCTATGGTATAATCATTTCATCACGAGACACTATTGATCAGGCATCCATGCCGAGAAGCAATGTTCTGCTTCTCAGGCGTTTACACTCGAGAGTACGAGTGGGAGGCTACATGCTTATGGGTTCAGTCTCAACAACTTCGCCACACTATCAGCTGAAATATACGCTGCTGGCGTCTGACGAGACGAACACCGATGCATAGCAACACGCACTAGGGACATTTCGCCCTGGTGTTTTTTTTATACCTTGAAAACTGGATAGTCGCTCTTACGTGGACGGGTACATCCCTACATTGCTCCTTTGGCATTTTGAGCCCTGGCTCGGAGGACCGCTTCTGCTTCGATCCTGAGCGGTATTTGTCCTGCAAAGAAAGGAGGCCGCATCTCTTTTTTGAGCGTTCGGCACTGTACTTCGTTGAATACAAGAGTGTAGGAGACGTAAGCAGGCCTAAGTGATAAACGGTATGTGGTACGGTAGTGGTTTTTAGAATTCAAGGAGAGTGCAGACCATGAACTCGAGCATGATCAATAAAATCGCCAAAGCCAAACGTTACGCAGAGGAGCCGGAGCGCATTCAGTTTACCCGTTTTGAAGCCAATTTCCACGGCGAAAATGACGTTCATACCACCACTTTTGATAATGGGACGTGGGATTGCACGTGCCGCTTCTTCCATGATTGGGGTGATTGCTGTCACACTATGGCGATGCAGCGCGTGCTGGGCGTGACTATTCCCGCCGCCTATCGTCACGGTGTCCCCTCAGGCCTGGGCACAAGCCCGCTGGTGCACTAGCAGCCCTTTCATAACCTTTTTCTCTTTGGCGAAAGACACTGACCGTATTTCATGTCTCTAAGGATAGGACGGTCAGTGTCTTTCTTTTTTTTATTGCTTGGCTGGTTATTTTTAGAGCAGACTAGAGCACACTGCCATAGGCAAAGTAAAGCACAATAATTACTACGAAGAGCAGGGTGGCAAGGATGCCAATGGTAATCAGGTCGCGTTTCACATACGCAAAATGCTCAACCGTAATCAACTGGGGGGCCGCGCGCTGGCTTCTATTTTTGGCCTGGCGACGTGCTGCCAGACGTGCGCGTGCACTTCCCTGCTCGGGAGCGACCGCTACCGGGGTACTTGCCTTTTCCTCGACAACGCTGGAAGCGACGTTCTCGATTTCAGGTTCGGAAGTGACGATCTCTTCTTCTTCTACCTCGAGGAGAGGGCTCTCCTCTTCGCGCTCCTCAACGGCGGGCTGGATCAGTTCAATGCCTTTGGTGCGGGTCGCTTTGGAGCGCTGAGCACTTCTGCGCGCTGTTGCTGACTTCTTAGCCATGATTGTACTCTGCCTTTCATTCGGTCAAAATGGTGTAAAGATGCTCTTCTGCTCAACAGCGTTGTGTAGAAGATCTGATAGAAGAATAGCAATGATAATGGCGTTCTTCGATGCACGTTGCTGGCATTGGTGCCATTATACACGAATCCAGGATATCAGTCGAGTAGGTATGTAGGGTGAGGTGTATCAGGTGGCGAACTGGCGGAGCCAGTTCGCCACCTGATACACCTCACCCTTCCCTTCTTGCTCTTTGCTGGTCGCTCTGGTTATAATTGCTAGTAAATGTTTATTTGTGGCCTGGTCTATTACTCTATCTTTTTATGCGGAAACTAACAGCGCTCCGCGCTCAAGTTTCCTATTAGGTAATAAGGAATCTAAAAGTTATGTTAAAAAACGCGCAAAAACCTGCATCCCTTTCTCGTCGAGTTCATTCTCCTGTCTCTGTAACTCCAACTCTCGCGCCGCGTTCGCGCAAGACTCCCCCACCCCTGACCTTTGCCCGGTATTCGCTCGCGAAGGCGACACGCCCAGATCAAAATGAGGATCGTATCCTGTCCCTGCCCCGGACGAGCTTAGGCGCCGTCTTTGATGGGGTGGGTGGCGAAGATGGGTATATTGGTTCACTTGTGGCCTCACAAACAGTTCGCTCTCACTGGAAAAAAGTACTGTCCGCACGCCAGGTCTCGACCAACGATGAAGAGAGCGACGCTTCAAACATCGATCTGCTGTTGCTTTTAGAGTATGTTATCTTGCAAGCTCATCATCGGCTCTGCGCGGAGAGCACGCGCCGCACAAAAGAAGATGGCACGCCCCTGCGCCCCTGCACCACGATTGCCCTGGCCGCCCTTGACTACCAACCGAATAGCTCTGAGTGTCGTTTGCTTTGCGCGCACGTGGGCGATAGTCGCATCTACCTGCTCAAGGCCAACGGCGATTTTCATCGGTTGACCGATGATGATGGCTTCTTCTCGCTGTTAGTAGCACGTGAGATGCTGACGCTTGAAGATGCCTGGCGTATTGACCAGGCGAGTGACGCTTCGCAACTGAGCCAGTTAGAGCGCGCCTACTTTGAGCGCCGTAACGGTATCACGCAAGCGCTGGGCGACCAGGTTGAACCTGTCGTCCACCTGGCTGAACTGGCGTTTGAGCCAGGTGATCGCGCCTTGCTCTGTACCGATGGCGTTCATGATAACCTGACCGATATCGAGATTGCTGCTATCATGCGCTCGTCTGCGCGTACAACCGCCGCGAAGAAACTGGTGCAGCGCGCGCTTGAGTTCTCCCTCCAGGAGCACCAGGGAGTGCTTCGCGCCAAACAAGACGACATTAGCGCCCTGGTCATCAGCCGAAATTATTAGAAGGTCTGACGCTGCTAAAGCACGCGTCTCCATATGATACTACGAGAATGTCGTACTATTATATGGAGGCGCGTGCTTTAGCAGCGCCGTCAGCAATCTTCTCTATGTATCATCGACAGGCAAAGGGAATTCATCCAGTTTATGTGTCTCTTCTTCATCGCGCCGCGAGCCGAGGCAAGGTTTGAAAGAGAATTGGATGGCCTTGCGCTGGCCTTGCTGTTTGACAACTTGTCTCTACTATGCTACCCTAGACGTTGGCAGTAAAGGTCTGAAGAGGCGTATACTCGTCTGAGGGACTGGAACTGAGGGATTGAAATCAAGAACAGGCAATGCCTGCTCAGAATCATAGGCTAGCCCCCCATCTGGCTAGTCTTTTTGCTATTATCGGTCGTATCTCGTTCCACTCTCTACGCTTGCTGCGACCGCGGTCGTCATGTTAGTCAACTACAACTAGGCAGGGTATTATATTATGGCTCGGATAGTCGTCGCTATGAGCGGCGGCGTAGATAGCTCGGTCGCCGCTGCATTGCTGAAAGAACAAGGACATGAAGTCATCGGTATGATGCTGCGCCTCTGGTCAGAGCCAGGGGTGATTGAGGCAGAGGACGATGGCGTTGAGCGCGTAGTACAGAACAAGTGTTGTTCGCTGGAGTCAGTGGATGACGCGCGTCGCGTCGCGCGTATGCTGGATATTCCTTTTTACCTGGTGAATGTCGAGCAGGAATTTAAAGAGCGCATTGTTGACTCCTTTTATGAAGATTATGTTGCTGGTCGGACGCCCAACCCGTGCCTGACTTGTAACCGGCATATTCGTTTCACAGTATTGCTCAATAAGGCCCTGGCGCTGGAGGCTGACTACCTGGCGACGGGTCACTATGTGCGCGTGGACGATCATCCCCAGACGGGGAGGCGCCGCCTGCGCCGTGGCCTCGATCCCGACAAAGATCAGTCCTATGTGTTGCATGTGCTCAACCAGCACCAGCTCGGTCACGCCTGCTTCCCCCTGGGAGGCTATACCAAGCCCCAGGTGCGGGCCATGGCGGCTGAGCGTGGCATGAACGTGGCGACCAAGGCTGAGAGCCAGGAGATCTGCTTTGTGGCGCAGAATGACTATCGCGGTTTTATTGATCGCTATGCGGCAAGCAAGCAGGAAGATGATGCCTTGATGGCCGCTGGTGTAACCGCTACCGCCACGGCTGCGCAGCCACTGATCACGATACCGCGTCCGGGCCCCATCTATGATCAGCAGGGGAAGCTCCTGGGACGCCATCGCGGCCTGGCTTACTATACTATTGGTCAGCGCAAGGGACTGGGCTTGACGTCACCTGCTCCATTGCATGTGCTCAAGTTGGACGCTGACCAGAACGCGCTGATTGTAGGTCCTGCCACCGCTCTGGATCAGCAGGAGTTTACCATCGGCAAGATGCATTACACCACTGGCGACGTGCCTACAGCCCCTTTTGAGGCCCTGGTACGCGTACGCTATAAGGCCCCCGAACAACCCGCGTTAGTCACGCCTCTTGAAGGGCAACGGGCGCGAGTACAACTTGTACACCCACAGCGCGCAATCACTCCAGGCCAGGCCGCCGTGCTTTACGGAGGCGAGGATGGTGATGAGGTCTTGGGTGGAGGGATTATCGAATGACCGATCAAGCACATATTCGCAATTTTTGTATTATTGCGCATATCGATCATGGCAAGTCCACGCTTGCTGATCGCCTACTAGAGTTCACAGGCACCGTGACCAAGCGCGAGTTGATGGCGCAGACGCTCGATCAGATGGATCTGGAGCGCGAGAAGGGCATTACGATTAAGGCTCAGGCCGTGCGTATGCGCTATACCTCTCAGCAGGATGGTGAGGAGTACGAGCTGAACCTGATCGACACGCCTGGACACGTTGACTTCGCTTACGAGGTTTCGCGTAGCCTGGCAGCTTGTGAAGGCGCCCTGCTCGTGATTGACGCAACTCAGGGTATCGAGGCCCAAACGCTGGCGAACCTCTACCTTGCGTTAGAGGCCGACCTGGCCATTATCCCCGTGATCAATAAGATCGACCTCCCCAGCGCGGAGCCTGAGAAGGTGATGCAAGAGGTCGAGGACGTCATTGGCCTGCCCAAGGAAGAGTGCATTCTGGCCTCGGCCAAAGAGGGCATCGGGACGCAGGATATCCTGGAGGCGGTCATTAAGCATGTGCCGCGCCCCAAGGGTGATCCCGAAGCCCCACTGCGCGCCCTGGTCTTTGACTCGCATTATGATGCCTACAAAGGTGTGATCGCCTATGTACGCGTCGTAGACGGGGCGCTACATACCGACGAGCGCGTGACGATGATGGCAACTGGCAGTAACACCGATATCCTTGAAGCTGGCTACTTTCATCCACGCCTGACCTCCGCAGGCAAGCTGACCACAGGCGAGGTTGGGTATATCGCGACCGGCTTTAAAAAGGTGACGGATTGTCGCGTGGGCGACACGGTCATTTTTCCAGCCTACGCGGGCAAGGTCGAGGCGCTGGCGGGTTACCAGCCAGCCAAATCCATGGTCTTCGCGGGCATCTATCCCGTTGAAGGCAATGACTACCCCTTACTGCGTGAGGCCCTGGATCGCTTGAAAATCAATGACGCGGCGCTCCAGTATGAGCCTGAGACCTCAAGCGCGCTGGGCTTTGGCTTCCGCTGTGGCTTCCTGGGCCTGCTGCATATGGAGATCATTCAGGAGCGCCTGGAGCGTGAGTATAACCTGGATATTCTGGCGACCGCTCCGAGCGTGGCCTACCGCGTCACGAAGACGGGCGGTGAGGTCATCGAGGTCGACAATCCATCTGATATGCCCTCGTTTGGCGATATCGAGCAGATCGAAGAACCCTGGATGGATGTCTCTATTTTTACACCCTCGCGCTATATCGGCACTATTATGGATCTGGTCAATAACAAGCGCGGTGTGTATAAAGAGCTTAAGTATATTGAGGCCGAGCGCGTGCTCCTGACCTATAGCTTGCCCCTGGCCGAGCTGATCATCGACTTTTATGACCAGCTTAAGTCACGCACGCAGGGCTATGCCTCGCTGGATTATGCCTATGCCGACTACCAGCCATCGGACCTGATCAAGCTGGATATCCTGGTCAATGCTGTCGCTGTGGATGCGCTCTCGCTCATTTTGCATCGCGAGAAGGCGTACTATCAAGGGCGAGCGCTGGTCGAGAAGTTGCGCAGCCTGATTCCACGTCAGATGTTCGAGGTTCCCATTCAGGCAGCCATCGGCTCACGCGTCGTCGCGCGCGAGACGGTCAAAGCCATGCGTAAGGACGTGCTGGCGAAATGTTATGGTGGTGACATTTCGCGTAAGCGCAAACTGCTGGAGAAGCAGAAAGAGGGCAAGCGTCGCATGAAGATGGTGGGAAGCGTAGAGATTCCGCAGGAGGCCTTCATGGCGGTGCTCTCTCTGGGCGAAGAGTAGCTTGTTGGATTATAGCTGTAGTGGGTGCTGGTGGCCATAGGCCACCAGCACCCACTACAGCTATAATCCAACAATATTTTCGCTGCCGCGATCCACGGTCTGCTGGCGAATATAGGGGAGAAGCTCGCCCACAAGATCGTAGCGGTCCAGAGGCATGATATAGGTACCCTGGATATAAGGCAAGATGGCATCGAAGAGCTCTTTAATAATCTCCAATCCCGTATCGCAGGCCTGGTCGCCCGCCAGGCGCAGGCGCTCACGGACAGCCTCGGGAATGACGATGCCGGGCACCTCGTTATGGAACTTCTCGGCTTGCTGATAGGAGTGAAGCGGTTGCAGGCCAACCAGGATGGGAATGGTGAGCGGACCATACTCCTGCTTGTAGCGCTCAAAGTAGCTGATGAGCGTCTCGGGATCATAGACGGGCTGGGTCATGATAAACTGTGCGCCTGCCTCGATCTTGCGGTGTAAGCGCTCCAGGTCGAGCGCGATATCAGTCGCGGGAGGGGTGGCCGCGCAGCCTATACAGAAGGAGCCGGGCGTTCCCAGCTTGCGCCCGCGCCCATCAAGGCCTTGATTGAGATTATTCAAGATGGCAATCAGACCAATGCTATCGACATCCCAGATGCCCGTGGCGTTGGGAAAATCGCCGTGGGTGGGAGGATCACCGGTCACAGCCAGAACATTGCGAATATCGGTGGCGTGGGCGCCAATCAGATCGCTCTGGACCGCCATCAAATTGCGGTCGCGCGGTGTAAAATGTACAATGGTTTCCACGCCAACCTGCTGCTGAATCAGGCGGGCTGCGGCGACGTTACTCATACGTACACGGGCCATGGCATTATCGGTAATATTGATGGTATCCACGCCAATGTCGCGCAGGTACTCAGCATTTTGCAGGAAGCGCGTAAACTTGACGCTGCGTGGGGGACGCATCTCGGCACTCACCACGAAGTGTCCTGTGGCGAGGCGTTGTGAGAGGTAGGTGCTGTGCGTCTGGGTACCGCTGGAGCTTTCTGGATCGCGCTCAAAGAGCGTGTCAAGGCGAGGCTGGCGTTTGGGGACTGTAACCTCGCGTGTCCCCAGCTCGGGAGCGTATTCGGCCAGAACTTTACGCATGGCGGCAATATGCTGAGGCGTCGTGCCACAACAGCCTCCGATCAGGCTCACCCCGATCTCAAGGAAGCGACGCGCGTAATCAGCGAAGTAGTCAGGCGAGGCTCCGTAGATGAAGCGATTGCCCACACGTTTGGGCAGGCCCGCGTTGGGCTGGGCCGCCAGGAGAAAGTGCTCTGGCCCCCCCGTGCTCATGCCCTCGATGACGCTAAAGGTACCGGCGGGTCCCAGGGCGCAGTTGACACCCACAACATCGGCCCCCAGTTCCTGCATCGTCTGTGCCACCAGGAGCGGCTCCTCACCGCTTGAGACCGTATTCTCTTCATCGAAGGACATCAGGGCCACAATGGGCAGATCTGTCATGCCGCGAATGGCTGAGAGCGCCTCGCGCATCTCCTCCAGGTTGGTGATGGTCTCAATGATTAAGAGATCGACGCCCGATTCTAGCAAGGCCGCCGCCTGCTCTTGAAAGGCACTGCGGGCCTCTTCTGGCGTAATGTCTCCCAGGGGAGCCAGGTGGCTGCCGAGGGGGCCAATATTGCCAGCGAGAAAGATGGGCTGTTCACTCAGTTCACGCGCCTCACGTGCGATCTTGGCGCCAGCCCGGTTGATGGCATGAACCTGCTCTTCGAGTCCATGCTCGCGCAGGCGAAAGCGGTTCGCGCCAAAGGTATTGGTCTCGATGATTTCGGCCCCCGCGGCCACATATTCCAGGTGAATGGTTTTAATCAGCTCAGGAGAGGTGAGGTTGAGTTGCTCGAAGCATCGCTCATAGGAGATACCTCGGGCATAGAGCTGGGTTCCCATTCCACCATCGCAGAGAATAGGACCTTGCATCAATCGTTCTATGAAGGGACTTGTTCTTCGCATACTATACTCTCTCTTATGCCCGTGTCGCTGGCTGGATTATTCAGGTTAAAAGGTGATCAAGCTGCATGCTAACCAGTCGAGTATATCACCAAAAAGTGTACGCAGTCCAGCCATAAGGCTTAGAGAGAGTGATAGCGTTGGAGTGTGGGCATTCCCCCCACGCTCCAACGCTATCACTCTCTCTAAGGCATAAAAAAGCGCTAGTAGCCGAGACAGTTCTCACATGTTTCAATCGGCTACCAGCGTGTTTTGTCTTATTCTACACAACTCCTGTGCTTCTTCAACCTTTTTCCTGATTCCACGTAGGCCAAGAATTATTGGCTTTCCAGGCTTGTGTTCCTGTTGGTCCCCACCAGATGTACGGCTGTAGTAGCCGATAGACTTGATTCTCTCGTGTGAACGAGTTGTTTTCTTCAGGTGGTGTGAGACTCAGGACGGTGCGGCGAGCCCGCCTCTACGGGCACTACCTGTCAATTTGATACACCATCCCTAGCACGCGAATTGGTTTCTTCAATGGAAGAGTCATAAGCCCTCCTTCCGGATTACTTATGCAAGGCCTATAGCCAAGTGCCAGAGTATCTTTCCTCTCTGGAAGCGTTCCTAATCGAATCATTTGGAACACTTTGATATTAACATATACAATTTGGAATGTCAATACCTAAAGCGTAAAATTTTTCAAGATTCTAGAAAATTCCGACTCAGCAATATTGTATTTGTGTATCCTGTGTTGCAGCATAATGCTGCGCTTGCCTGGTATAAAGAGTCATGGTAGGCGCCAGGAACGTGAGAAATTGGTCCGGGAGGGAGAAGCGTTGAGGTCATTTGTGGGGTACCCGCATGCCTGGATCTGGCAAAAAAGGCGTCATGACACATCTATCTATTTAAGATTTAAGGTTGAGTTTTTATAGAATAGCATCTCTACTAAAAGCGGCGACCCTTGCAAGGATCGCCGCTTTTAGTAGAGATGCTATTCTTCAGCTATATATGTTCGGGGGAATATCGTCTCTGCGCTGAAGCGGTGGGGTATCGGCGGTTGAGGACATGCCAGTGATATCACGGTCCAGAACGGGTTCACGGCTGCTCAGATTCGGCTCATCGGTCATGGTCTGGTTCTGTTTGTCGGTGGTTTTTCCTTGCGAGGCCGCGCTCTCTTCATGGAAGAGGTAGCTTGACGAATTGGGATCAAGCGAGCCTGGAGGAGCCTGTTCCACCATCTGAGCAAAGTGGTTGAGATCGTGCTGGAGTTTCTGCTCAAAGCGACCCCCAACGCCAAGCTTCTCACCAACATCGCCTACAACACCGGCGGGTGGGTTATAGTTGATGAAAACATCGACTTTCGTCTGGTTCGTGCTGGTCGGCTCAAAGGTCACCTTGCCAAAGTTGTCGAGACCCTGGGTCGAGTGCCAGCCGATCTGCCTGTCCTCAATCCAATTTTCATTCTTCGCGTCCCACTCGTGATTACCCGCCACATCGGCGACCCAGTGACTATTCTGGTTGTCGTGATAGGTAACCTCTTTCACAAAGCTCATAAACTTAGGAAAGTCGTTAAAGTGGGAGAATAAGGAGTAAACCTGGTGTACAGGTGCATCTACTGTTACTGAAGCATGATGCTCTGCATATGTTTTCGCCATAAGAATTGGAAC
Source organism: Ktedonobacter sp. SOSP1-85 (assembly GCF_016587415.1). Lineage (GTDB taxonomy): Bacteria > Chloroflexota > Ktedonobacteria > Ktedonobacterales > Ktedonobacteraceae > Ktedonobacter. Next base: position 4,505,702 of record NZ_BNJI01000001.1, read on the forward strand.
CTCCTGATATGTCAGTTACAATTACAGTAACAACTCTGCTTGGTAAATCAAACCTACCCTTTTCACATTCGCCACTACCCTCTTCCCATTTCTGGGTAGATATTCCCTATGTATATGTACACTTGCCAGATAGCTGTTTTGTTACAAGCTCTCCCTATGGGCACATATTTTCTCAGCGAATTCTCAGGCGAAAACTGGCCTCCCTGCCTTATAATAGGTATAGAGCGAGAATGTGGAATATGTCGATCAAGCTGGCAGGCTGATCGAGTGCTCCTGAAAAAACCTATTTTATCCTGGTTGCGTAGTCGGAAATAACCTGAGCCCTTTGTGTGTTATAGAGTTTGAGAAAAGTAACTTTCTGACAAACATGCAAGGGTCCGCTTTCAGTCGCTTCATGTCGGCTGTCAATAGGAATGTTGGGCGGATTTTGGGGCTTTTATTTTGGGATTTTTTGCTTCTAGTGTAATATAGACGTAGATACAAGAGGTTTTACTCTCTTTACTAAAACCTGGCGTCATAAGGAATATGGCAAGGGGAATTAGAAGTAAGGAGCAGATCTCAAGAGCCTACTAGTTTCTAGTAGCGTAGCGACTGGATAGACATTCTTTACATTCGAGACGTTACATATTTTGCGATGATGTGAGGTAACAGATTATGTCAACCGCAACCCTGGAAACCAAGCTGGACAAGGCTTTGGAGCTTGTCGGTTCAATTGACCCGGAAATTGCTGAGTCATATCCTTCGCTAGAGGCTCGTATCCTGGCGCAAGCCCTAGAAAATGTGGAAATTGCTGAGCGTCGCTTGCGCGAAATCCAGAAGCTGGTAGGTGATTTTAGCGAGGTCGTCCTGGTGTAGTTGACTACCTCGCTTGAGAGAGGCGGCTACACCACCCATGTCTCTAATCCAACTATCCTCGTTGGCTCTCTCTCTGGGTGCCTTCTCTCCCCAGGAGAGGATATTTTTCGCACCGACACTCGCCGTCGCTTTATCATTTGATTAACTATTTTTACCCTTTTGTTTCTTCTATGATTGATAGTCAATAAATATCCTCCGAGATTGTCTCCCTATGAAAGAGTATGAACAAATTCTGCTAAAAAAGTGGCATGTGAAAAAGCAGAGTGAGGCCCTCGTTTCGGGAAACGAGGGCCTCACTCTGCTTTTTCATCGGTTTAGAGGGAGCAACTGAGGTCGAGTTCGGGATCGCGCAGCTCTTCCTGTATGATGCCCTCATCGCTGCCTGGTGTGTCGGCGGGTTCTTCTTGCGTAAGCGCACGCTCGATAATCTCCTCAACATCTGCCAGGCTGTTGATTCTGACTAGCTCATTGCGAACCTGCTTGGCGCCTGCGAAATGGCCCAGGTACCAGCCCATATGCTTGCGCAGCTCAACAAAATGATCCTCGCCCTTGAGACGAGCGTGCACACGCGCGTGCTCCAGGGCCATCCGTAGTCGCTCTTCGCGCGAGGGCATAATGCTGGGAATATTCTCAGGCGTTGGCTCAACGTTACTATTGACGACCTCTTTCATCTGAGCTTTATTCTGGAAGAGCCAGGGATTGCCATAGGTCGCGCGCCCGATAAGCACACCATGCACGCCTGTCTCGCGAATACGCTTAGCGGCATCATAGAGATTATGGATATCACCATTGCCCAGGATGAGCGTATCGGTCTGCCGGACGATCTCGGCCGCCTGGGCGATGGCGTCCCAGTTGGCCTCGCCTTTGTAGTGTTGCGCGAGGGTGCGCCCATGCAGGGAGATATTGGCGGGTTCCATTTCCAGCAGATCTTTCACCCAGTCGGTAATGGTAATGGAGTCGTATCCCAGGCGGGTCTTCACTGAGACCGGCAGGAGGCGCCGCTCAATCACTGCCTTATCCCCCAGATTCGCACACGCTCCTCGTTCATCTGGCGAATGCGCTGGATGCGCTCAGGTTCCATTCCCAGTTCTTCGAGCGTCTGTCCATTGGCCCAGTCGCGCACACCTGCCTGCGTCGCCCGAATAATGGCCTTCGCTGTATCAGGCACGCGGATGAGCGCGGCCCCGCCGCCCTTATTAGCGATCTTGGTTGCGGGACAGCCCATATTGATGTCCACCCCATCGAAGCCGAGTTCACACGCGACGTGCGCGGCAAGATAAAAGTATTCGGGGCGGCAGCCAAAGATCTGGGCGATAGCTGGACGCTCCGCAGGGGTATAGAGGAAGTCACGGAAGATACGGTCGCTCCCCTTCCAGAGGCCCTCGACATTGGTAAATTCGGTCAGGACGATATCTGGTCTGCCATGCAGGCCATGCATGGTGCGACAGGGGGCATCCGTGACGCCATCCATGGGCGCCAGGCCAATAATAGGTTGTGGAAGTGTATTCCAGAAAGAGGTTGGTTTCATTATGCCAAACTTTCGCGCTGAACTTTCTTTTATCTTCTATCTATAGGTATGTGAAATCGGCAGTTAGTCGTCTTTACTTTTGTGTTTCGACCGTTTAGATCTTTTATGATACATCCTTTCGGGTTTCTGGTCAATTTTCGCCTTTTGGCATTGTGGGACTCGCCAATGCTAGTGTAAGCTTTCGCGCCTGCGACGCTCAGAGTAAAGGGATAGGGGCGCGGTTTGCGGGCGAGGACCCGCAAACCGCGCCCCTATCCCTTTACTCCTTTATTTCTTTGGGGTGGTTTCTGAGCGCCATTTGTCGACGGCGACTTTGACGGTGAGGATGTAGGAGGCCTCGTCGTTATTATCTTTCCTGGGGGCATAGGTAGGGATAATTTGGTCGACGGTCACCAGGCCCCATCCCTGGACATAGGTCTGGGCGATCAGGCGATACCAGTCCTGGAAGCCCTCTTCCCAGGTTTTGTAGAGCCGGTAGCCCTGATAGGCTGGCTCGTCTGGGCGCTGGCGAATATTGCCCAGAGAGTGGGTCTCCTGGGCGACTCCCAGCTTGCCAAAGTGGCTCTCCTGCCAGAAGAAGGCCAGGGCGTAGGCGGGGTCAACTCCGTATTGCACACCATAATCATAGAGTGCCTGCCCCTTGCCGGAGGCGGGCGAGTCATTGCGTGCGAGGACGAGGTTGATAAAAGCCGGGGTCAGGGTCGGCTTGCCCATGACCCGGTAGACGGCGTCTTTGGGTGTATTGCCGAAGGTGCTCGCTTCATCATAAGGAGGGGTATACGAGGGCTGCTGGGGCGCGGGATGAAAGGTGAACGATGGCAGAAGGGCAATGCCCGCCAGTACGCCTCCCAGGATGCATACCAGCAATAGTAAACAACCACCCGTGCCGAGCAGGACATAGAGACAGGAGGAGCGCTTAGGACGGCGTGGAGGCTGGGGCGTCATAGGCAGCCCCGGTGCAGCTTGTCGCCACTGGCTATCATTTCTTAAGGGCTTTGTCGGCAGGTCGTACATGCAATGTCCTTATCGTGCTGCGTCTTCGGCTGTATACTGGTCGCTCTGAGGAGCGTGATTTCTGGTTCTCTTCCATATATACGCAGAGCAACCCATGAGGTTCGATATAGAGGAAAGGGTGTGGGTGGGAAACGTGGCAATGCCGCGTTTCCCACCCACACCCTTTCCCCTCCCTCCTTCTCGCCTGCTTTTGCGATATAATAGCTACAGGCAATGTGCCCTCAAAGGGGAGGGTGCATGAACATCAGGATACTGATCTTATTCCGAAATCCAACGCCACTTACGTGTCTAGGGCTTCGCCCCCATTCGGGGACAAGCGCTCAGGGTTTTCGGAGAAGAAGACCACAGAGGGGAATTAGGAATTCATATGTCTCAGATAACTGCCCAGCGACTGGCCCAGATTCCGTCCGCGACTGACCTCTATAATATTGATCACCTGCTCTCTGATGAAGAGCGTATGGTGCGCGATACCGTGCGTAAGTTTGTACGCGAGCGTGTCCTGCCCATTATTGACCAGCATTTTGAGGCCGGTACCTTCCCACGCGAGCTTATTCCAGAGATCGCTGAACTGGGGCTGCTAGGAATGCACCTCGATGGCTATGGTTGCGCTGGCTTGAGCGCGGTGTGCTATGGGTTGGCCTGCCAGGAGCTTGAGGCTGGCGATAGCGGCCTGCGTTCATTTGTCTCTGTGCAGGGCTCGCTGGCCATGTATCCTATTTATGCCTTTGGGTCAGAAGAGCAGAAAGAGCACTGGTTGCCGCGTATGGCGCGAGGCGAGGTGATTGGCTGCTTTGGTCTGACGGAGCCTGATTTTGGCAGCGAGGCCGCTGGCATGCGCACCAGCGCGCGCCGGGACGGAGATGAATATATCCTGAATGGCACAAAGATGTGGATTACGAATGGTGGTGTGGCGGACCTGGCGGTGGTCTGGGCACGCGCCGAAGATGGTATTCGCGGCTTCCTGGTTGAGCGGGGGACACCGGGCTTTACGACCAGCGATATCCATCACAAATTGTCGCTGCGTGCCTCGGTTACGTCTGAGTTGCATTTCGAGGAATGCCGTGTGCCTGCCGGCAATATGTTGCCAAACGTGAAGGGCATGCGTGGTCCCCTCTCCTGCCTCAATGAGGCCCGCTTTGGTATCTCCTGGGGCGTAACTGGTGCGGCTCGCGCCTGCTTTGAGACGGCGCTGGAGTATGCTAAGACGCGTGTCCAGTTTAAGCGTCCCATTGCCAGTTTCCAACTGGTACAGCGCAAGCTGGCCCTGATGGCCACGGAACTGGTCAAGGCGCAGCTCCTGACCTTGCAGCTTGGACGCTTGAAAGACGAGGAGTTGTTGCACCCGGTGCAGATCTCGCTCGCTAAGCGCAACAACTGTCGCGAAGCCCTGGAGACGGCGCGCGAGGCGCGTTCCATTCTTGGCGCGAACGGCATCACGCTTGAATATCCGATCAGCCGCCATATGAATAATCTGGAGTCGGTCTTTACGTATGAGGGCACCGACGATATTCATACCCTGATCATAGGCCAGGCCTTAACGGGTATCAATGCCTTTGAGTAGTCTCCGCTATGGTGCTACCTGGTGGCTAAAGACGACCAGACGTTGATCATAGCCAGTGCCGGTCCAGGCTCCGCTACAGGTAATCAAGTTCAGGTGATGCTCGGTAGTGGAGCCAAAGACCTCATTTTGAGCCTCACTGCCGGGTTCATTTGCTGGGTAGCTTTTGACGCTGTCCACCACATAGGTCAGGGTTGTTTCTCCCCCCGTATCGATGTAGATGCGTGCGCCAGGCGTGAGCGTGTGGAGGGACCAGAAGATGGCAGGATCGCCACCCACGCGGTCCACATGCCCGGCGATGATGGCGTTCCCCGCCTGCCCAGGAGCCGCACCTAGCTCATACCAGAAGACGCTGGTCCAGTAGGGGGAGTTGAGCGCCTGCGAGGTAGGGGCATCCATCTTCCCATCGGGCGTCGCGCCAACTCCCAAAACGGACGCATCGATATGCAGACTAGGGATGCGGATCTTCGCCGGCTGCCAGGGGGCGATCTTCGTGGTATCAGCCTGGCGGTTATAGTTGTAGATCAAGACTCCCATGATCACCACCAGCAGGAGTCCACCATAAAATCGCGCCATGTGGGTGCCCCTGGCTTTAGACATGGGGAGGAACATTGCGCACTCCTTTGTGTCTATACTCATAGCCATCGGCTTGGTGTACTCGGCGCATATATTTAGGGTGGATATCGACCTTCCCAAGCTGAAACAAAGGCCGATGACGAATAGCAATTTTCCCCTCAAACGTTCCTTTGGGCGTAATTGCTTTCACCATATCGCCTGTGCGATATCCAAGAAATGTCTTTTTGCGTTGTTTGTGTTTTGCAGGAAATCCATATTTATCAGGTGTGCACATTTGCCTTCTTCCGTGCCCTGTGGCTGTAATCAGCAAAGGAATGTTCCCTTTATGCACTAACACATCAGGTGTACTCTTGCCTACGCAAGCGGCATCCAGCCAGTGTGTTTTTGGCAAGCCTCTTGTGGTGCGGTTGTACTTGGTCAATCCTCCACTACCACACTCGACAGGCAAGCCAAAGGTTTTCAATCGTTCGAGCAATGCAAAACGTGTGGAATTGACAGCAGCGGCATCCTTGAGGGGCCTTTTCACCTGAGCCAGAATACGCTTGAGCACATCTGGCTTCTTTTTTAAGAATATTTCGATTTCCTGAGTGCCTTTGGCGAGATTGCACGGCTCGCAAGCTAGCGTAAGATTGCTGATCCTATGCGTGCCACCGTTGGCGCGAGGATGAATATGCTCGATTTGCAACGGAATATTTTGTTTGCCACAATAGGCACAGGTTCGCTCCCATTTTTCGAGCAAGTATTCCCTGACTTCGTAGCCTTGCAAGGTGCCTTGCTGATATTGCACGCCTGCAATATCGGGATTCTCCATCAGTTGCAAATCAAATTTCACCAATTCCTGGCTCATAGCTTCAATGGGGGCATAGCGACACAAACGAGCTACCCACGTCAGGATATTGGCAAGCCGACTTTCTAATGATGGCGGCAACCATCCCTTCTTTCTTTTTCGATTCTGAAATCGTGGCTTACGATAGCGTGTTTTGCGATTTCTTCTGCCACGACGAACTGTACGCCTACTCTCCAGGCTGTCTTTAATGGCATGCCCACGATGGTGAAGTTCAGCCGCGAAAACAACCTTCCCGTTGGCGTCGTTCACCAGGGCAATCCCTGTTGTTTTACTGCCAGGATCGAGTTTGAGGCGCAAGGGTTGCACCTCTGGCTGTTCAACTACCCGCTTCAGCACAATGGTAAACGGGTAACGTCGAAACACGGCGGCTTTGCCTTGCGTGAGCAAGAGCCTTGCACGTGCTGGATGCACCGGATGTAATGGTTTGTAGTTACTATCAATCACAAAAACGTTGCTCAAGTTGAGCCTCTACTTTCGTAGGTGAAGTTTGCCTCGTCAATGTTAGCGAACGGTTTAACGCACAACACACTGGCTTCACCCTCTACACCTGTTTAATGCTGCGCCGTAGCGGTTGGGGGCTGGCAAAGTACCCCAACGTACCTAATTTCATTCCTAACGTAGCCTGTGTTTCAAGACTGAGACTGGTCAGGTCCAGGCTTGCGCAAGCAAGCCCATGCCTTTAGGCATGGGGTTCCTGACTATACAGTAGCAGCTTCCTCATTGCTTCCTATAGACGTAAATAAAACTACGGTACAAACTCACTTTTAGTATATGTTCATACCGTTTTTCCGTCAATATATGAGATTGCAGTCACCCAAAGGATCTATCATAGGCGTCTGTTGCTTTTAGTGCTCTGGCTCCTGGTGATGGTTTTCTTTCGTTGATGAAGGGGAGGTTGATGCGTTCTTCTTGCGCAGCCGCGTGATGACATAGGCGAGAATCGCGCCCAGGACCACGACGCCCGCGATAATCCAGCCTGCTGTTCCCACCAGGTGCTCGACCTGGGTGAAGTTTTCATGGAAGATGCGACCCGCGTAGTAGCCGACGAGGCCGACGATAGTTGCCCAGAGAACGCCGCCAGTTGCGTTATAGATGAGAAATGCGCGCCAGGGCATATGATTAACGCCAGCCAGGAAGGCAGCCCAGGCACGTAAGATCGCGGTAAAGCGTCCCAGAAAGACGGTCTTGCCACCATGACGCTCGAAAAACTGCTCGGCTTTCGCCAGGTGTTTCTGCCGGATGAAAACATATTTCCCATAGCGCTCGACAAAGGGACGGCCACCTTTGCGCCCAATTTCAAAGCCGATATTATCGCCCACAATCGCCCCCATAGCGGCACAAACGATCACAAATACAATATTCAGGCGGTGGTCGATAGCGGCGTAAAAGGAGCCAAGCAGGAGCATTGTCTCCCCAGGAATGGGAATCCCGATACTCTCAATCATGACAAAGAGGAAGACCATCGGGTAGCCGAAGGAGGCCAGCAACTGTTGCAGGGTCTCAAGTGAGATCAGGGCTGCCTGGACCTGTTGGCGTATGAGTAGAGCGCGTAAGATGTGCATGTATTTTTCTATCCTTCCGGCAAAGAGTAGGTCACAGTTGGCGCGTGGTAGTGGGGCGACGCTGCTAACCCCCATTCGGGGGCAAGCGCACGCGTCTACATATAATGATACGGAAAATTTTGTGCTACACATCACTCTAGTTATTACGCCTATCCAGTGCAGATAGTTGTGCGTGGAAAGGTAGCGGAGGATGAGAAGAAGGCCGTGCGGAGTAGCAGCTCCGCACGGCCTTCTTGCCTGGTCTAGCTATGTGTATGAACCTGCTGGCGCGTCTCAGAGGTGTAGAGACTACAAGAGGATTTTAGCTCTTACAGGCGGGAAGATCTTTCAGGCCCTTGGGACCCAGGTCATTGCCATAGTCCGAGATTTTCCAGGTGCCATCCTGATCCTTCACCAGGGTGAACTTTAGCTCATAGGTCTGTTGGAGATGTTCACGTTTAATGGTGTAGGAGTAGCTCTGAGTATTCCCATCGTTGGTAGCGCTACCAGCGACCTCTTTGTAATCAGTAATGGCGCCATAGCATTTGTCGCTTGCCTGAGCCTGGTGGGTAAAATCGCCCTCCGAGAGTTGGATCGTGATGGACGGTCCAAGCGTGCGATAGGCTTGAGCGTAGTCCCTGGTCGAAAGCGCCGAAAGGAAGCTCGTATTTGTGCCAGCAGGACCGGAACCCTCGGCAATTCCCTGGAAGAGGTTCATTGCGACAAAGAAGCCAAATACAGCACAGACTAACAGAATCGCCGCGACAACAAAAACTGCCTTGCGAAAGGTTTTCGGTTGTGGCGTTTCGCGTTTGGGCCGCCCGACTCGCGGCGTTGGTGGGGGTTGGTTTACACGTACCATGCCGGGAGGACGTTGGGGGATGGCTGGTACCTTGCCGGTACCATTGAGAGCCGCCATTTTCTTACTGGCCAACTTCTCCCATGACTCCCCTCCCTGTCCTTGTCGTCCTTGCATGCTCGGTCCTCCTCGTGTGCGAAGTTGTTAGTGAATCGTGGTTTCTACTATACACGTTTTATCATTAAACGTCTAGCAAAATAGTCCCTGCGACTGTCGCATGGGTGCGCTCCAGGTGCCGCAGTGCATTGCGGGCCTGGGTACGTGTTGTTTGCCCTTTGGTGATTAACAGGTAGGTCTGGTCGGCGTGAGCGGTGAGTAGAGAGGCGTTCACGCCCGTGAGTACGGGGGCGCCATGTAAAATAAGCAGGCTTAATCCAGGGTAACGGGCCGCCATATAGGCTTTTAGTGCTTGTATGGCCTCGTCTATGTGGCGCATGAGCAGCCGGGAGGTTTCCTGACTGGATAGGGAAAGCGTGCCCGCACTCAGGAGTGAGAGTTCTGGCAAAAATGTGGGGCGCACGTACTGCTCAATCTGTTGCGACTCTTTATTGAAGGAGGCGAGCAGATCGCTGAGTCCACTGGTCTGACCTATGCCAAAGCGCTGCTGGATATGAGGGGTGTGCAGGTTCGCGTCTACCAGTAAGGTTGGCAAGCCATTTTGTGCTGCTGCGATGGCCAGATTTGTCGCTGTCAGGCCGGGTTCGTGCTCACTCGTGGGTGAGGCTAGCACGATCGCTTGGGGTTGTTTTTGTGCCGCATCGAGAGAGAAGCGAATATTGGCAATGATCTCGGTATACGCGAGACTATAAGTTGAGTTTGTGTTGTAATCGCTAAGCAGAGATGCCTGCTCCTGTTTTTGTAAAGCCACGTCTATGTTCCTTCCCTTAGGATACCGAAGCCTGGCGAGGCTTGCTCTGGCCTTTCTCCGTTGCGGAGGCGGCTGGAATTTCACCGATGATAGGCAGTTGCAGGAGATCTTCAAGCTCCTCTTTGGTGCGCACACGATCATCGAGATATTCCATGAGGAATGCCAGGGCGATGCCAAGTAGCAGGCTGACCAGAACCAGGGCCGCCAGCTGGAGCGGTTTATTGCCAGCAGGACCACTAACGAGGCCTGGATCGGAGGCACCACTGACCAGTTGCGCTTCGACCTGGGGATGAATACTGGCATCGCTCGCGCTACTGCCATTGCGAATTTCATAATCGAGGAAAGAACTGCCTTGTTGCGTAAAAACCTCGCCCACTGCCGTAGCAATGGCTTTGGCGCCTTCAGGAGTTTGATAGGTTGCGGTGATGGAGAGTATGCTATGAGCGTGTGTCGAAGTCAAGGCCCCAGCAATGGCACCCTCATCAATCTGGTTGGCGCCTTGCGGATTGCCATTATGAGCATAATCCTGGTCTAATTGCTGTTTTATCCGGGCCACAAAATCCTTGGAGGTGAGGGTTGGTCCGGTGACGATCTCATCGGCCAGGGTCTCCCCGGTGGTCAGGTAATCGGTAGCATTAGCATTTTTATCATTAGGATCTGCCTGTAGGCCAATGCGAACCGTCACATTTGACTGGTAGGTCTTGAGTGCACCAGGTGTTTTGCTCAATTTATAATACTGATAACCGGCGAAAGCCGCTGCGATTACGACGAGGGCTACAATGATCCAGAGCCTTCGTCGTATTACTGCCCAATAGGCTCGTAGTTCCACGTTTCTCTACCCTTTCTCCTAGCTTCTTATGCGCTGTAGTGTTCTCTTCACGAGATGACATCATTGCTCGGCTGGACGCTTCTCTGCGACTGTCCAGTCTGCATTTTGGCTTCTATAAATTGCAAGATGCGACGCTGGAAACGTGGCGTGTCGAACTCCAGGGCATGATTGCGTATAGCCATCGGGTTAAAGTGGCGCTCGTCAAAGGAGGCGAGCGCGTCGGCCAGGCTCTCGACGGTCTGTTCGCGGAAGAAGACGCCAGTGACGCCTTCTACAACGGATGCCAGGGCGCCTCCCGCGCCATAGGCGATAACCGGGCGGCCCGCCGCCTGTGCCTCTAAGGGCGTAATGCCAAAGTCCTCTTCGCCAGGGAAGAGAAAGGCACGGCAATGACTGATATAATGGGTAACCTCCTGATCGGAGAGTCCACCCATGAAGCGAATGGTTGGGCCAGCGAGCTTTTGCAGTCGTTCTTTATCTCGGCCTTTTCCAATCACGACCAGCGGCAATTGTAGTCGATTGCAGGCTTCAATCGCCAGGTCTATACGCTTATATGGTATCAGGCGACTTAAGACCAGGAAATAATCTCCTGGTTGCGTGGCTGGATCGAAGGGGAAGCGCTTTACCTCAACTGGAGGTGGAATGAAGATGGCCTCACGCCGGTAGTATTTGCGGATGCGGTCGACGATGGCCGGTGAGTTGGCGATAAAATGATCGACGCGCATCGCGGTCGTCTGATCCCAGAGACGCAGACCTGTGATCATCAAGGGAAGAAGTGTGCGCGCCGCCTTGCCCAGTTGTTCGCGCTCGACATATTCCTCATAATTCCAGCACCAGCGCATAGGAGTATGGCAATAACAAATATGCATTGTCTCTGGCCTGGTGATGACGCCTTTGGCAAAGGCGCTTGAACTGCTGAGTACTAGGTCATAGCCACGGAGATCCAGTTTCTCCATCGCGAAGGGATAAAAGGGTAGGTAGGGCTGGTGGTGCCTGGTCACCATGGGCAGTTTTTGCATAAAAGAGGTACGAACATCTATGTTTTTGAAGGCGGGATCAACGCGCTCAGGATCATAGATAGAAGTATAGATAGGGGCGTCGGGAAAGAGTTCATGCAGTGCCAGGACTACACGCTCCGCCCCCCCCATTTGATTGAGATAATCGTGTACTAGTGCGACTTTCATTGGCTATTAATACGCTCCTCGTCGTAGTAGGACTGCCGGGATAGTGCTCAAGAGAATCTGGAAGTAGAGACGTAGCGAGAAATTCTCAATATAATAGAGGTCCATAAGCACGCCCTCGTCGAAGCTGAGATTGCTGCGCCCGCGTACCTGCCACAGGCCGGTCAGCCCCCCTTCATCGCGAAGCGACCCTTCTGCCATTCCTCATACTGCGCGACCTCGGCGGGAACAGGCGGGCGGGCACCAACCAGGCTCATATCGCCCTTGAGCACGTTAAGAAGCTGGGGAATTTCATCCAGGCTGGTTTTGCGCAGGAACTTCCCAATGGGGGTGATACGTGGATCATCCTTCATCTTAAAGAAATGGCCCTGAGCCTCATTTCTGGCCTGGAGGGCGGCCTTGCGCTGCTCGGCATCTTGATACATTGAGCGGAACTTGTACATCTTGAATGGTTTCTCGTTCATCCCTATACGCGTCTGCTGGAAAATGACTGGCCCCTTGGAGGTCAATTTGATCAGGAGGGCGATGCCGAGCCAGAGTGGCGATCCAAGCAGGAGCACAGATGCCGACCCCAGGATATCAATCAGGCGTGTAATAATACGCTGCGTGGTATTGAGCGAGGCCTGGCGAATACCAATCAAGGGGATGCCCTCAATGGCCTCCATATCGATGCGCGAGAGGCTTAGTTCGTATAAGTCTGGGATTAACTTAAACGAGGTTCCCAGGCGCTCGCAGAGCTTCACGCTTCGTACAGCCTGCTGGTGCAGGTTGGAGGGGAGCGCGATGATGACCTCGTCAATCTGCATCGAGCGAATAACCATAGCGATATCATCAATTGTGCCCAGCATCTTAAAGCGCCCAAAATCGCTTGGCTCCTCGCTCATATCGTGCAGAAAACCCACAATCGAGTAGCCGAGATTGGGGCTGGCTGTAATATGCTGCATGACCATTTTGCCCAGGCGCCCCGAGCCCACGACCAGCAGGCGCGTTTCTCCCAGGCCCATCCGGTAGAGCATACTCATACCCGCAGAGACGAGGAGGCGTCCCAAAATGAGCACAAGAATGGTGATCAGCCAGGTGAAGACGAAGAGCAAGCGTGACGTGGCTGGCGGCTGGAAGGTAAAGTAGTACGTAATCAAGAAGGCCAGGCCCAGCGTTGTAGAGCCAAGAATAATCTGTGCCTGGCGAAACCAGGTACCAGTCAGGCGCAGGCGATAGAGGCCACGAAAGATGAAGATGATGAGCAGTCCCAGAACAACACCAATCTCTAGTCCCAGAAACTGATCTGGCCCCCGCAAGACATAGGTCGCCGTATCGTTGTTCAGGAGATTCATGCGTACATTGACTAGGAGATGGCTGAGAACGCTATCAGGTTCGTCAAAGGCCTGGCGTAGTGAGTAGGCCAGCTGAAATGAAACATGAATAAGCCACGCATCCAGAATAAGCATAGCGACACATTCAAAGATGCGCCATTGTTTGCGATGTGATCGACGTTTTGAAATGGTCTGGGTAATGGGACCTGTCGCTCCTGTCGTACCAGAGAGGCCGGGTTGAGGAGCGTTCTGGGTCCGGGTGATCCCCGTTCTGCTCGTATCTATATTCATGGTCTCTTTTTGCATGGTCTCTTTACTTTGCTTCATATATTACTATGGCACTTTGGCTTCTCTGTATATTTCTATGCAGGAGTAGCGCCTGGATGCCTTAAAGTTCATTCAAATAATAAAGACGCTTTTCGCGGGCAGAAAGAAACGCGTGTTAATCTCACAAATAAATAGCTAGTTCGTTACTTGTTGTCGAGGCCGTTCCCGGGCGGCCTGCTCATATACCGCAATCGTTTTTGTGACCATCCGCTGGACGGAGAAGCTCTCCATCACCTTATACGCTTCCCTGCGACAACGCTCCTGTAGCTGAGTGTCGGTCAAGGCCTGGTGAAGGGCTGAGGCCAGGGCCTCGCTATCCTGAGGTGCGACGCAAAGCGCCAGATCTAGACCTGCCTCGGGGAGGCTTGATACATTGGTCGTGACCACTGGTGTACCTCCTGCTAACGCTTCCGCGACCGGGATACCAAACCCTTCGTAGAGCGAGGGAAGGGCAAAAACACTGGCTGCTTGATACCAGAGCTCCTGATCCTGATCATTCACATAGCCTGGAAAGATGACGTCCTGTTCTAGCCCCAGTTGTTGAATGCGGGCGAAAATCTCATCGTAGAGCCACCCTTTGCCGCCAGCCAGGACAAGCTTCTCACGTCGCCCCTGGCTTTGCCGCAAGCTATGATAGGCCTTGATTAGGGTTGGAATGTTCTTCCTTGGCTCAAGCGTTCCCAGGTAGAGAATATACCCATCCGTAAGCCTGTGTTTCTGACGGAAGCCTGCACGTTCCTCTTCTGAGTGAACGTTTGCGAAGCGTGAATCGATACACATATGCACAGTGTGGATCTTCTCCAACGGAATGTGGGCCAGGGTGTGGGCGTCGGCGCGCGTACTCTCCGAGACACTGATAATCGCTGTAGCCTGGCGCAGGCTGCGAAGCGTAAACGTGCGATGATACAGGCGTTTACTTGTTGTCAGTACTTCAGGAAAGCGCAGAAACGCGAGGTCATGCAGGGTTACAACACTGGCACAGTTTTTGGGAAGCAGGGCTGGTAAAACATTCACCGGGGAATGAAGAACGTCGATGTGCCGTTGGCGTAACTGATTTGGAAGCGTGAATTGTTCCCAGGTTACACGTGCGGTTGGCTGAGTCTCTGGCCAGGGAGCGGAAACATAGGTAATCTGTGGGTGATAGGCATGTAGCTGCTCAATGATATCCTCTCCATTGATGAAGACTGTGTAGTGGTGCTCTCCTGGCTGCCTGGCTAATTCGCGGAGCAGGTAACGTATATAGCGGCTGACACCACCATTGCGATAGTTTTGACCGAAGGATAGCAATTGAGCATTGATACCTATATGCATATCGATGACAGTCTCCTATAGCTGCATAACGTCGCTTTTTTTACAGTAACAGCCAGCCATTCTGGTTGCTTAATGAAATATTGGCAGTAAATGCCTTGATGCAGATAGATGAGAGTGATAGGCTCTTGCTGTGAGAGCTTTAAAGAGTTCGATGTTGGACGAAAAAACAGAGTTATAACGAACGATCAGGGTAGAAAATGTTGTGTATTATGCTCTCATACTAAATATCGGCTGTTAGCTGTAACTGTAGACCCTGATCAGAGCCCTGACAGTTTTTAGTATACTCTCTAAGCGATGAGTTGTATAATAAATGGCCCTATTAGCCTGTTTCCTATATGGGAGGAAATTCTCTTCAATTGCAACTATGCTCATAAGAGAGAACGAAATATATGGCTATTTATCGCTCTCCACTTTTTCTCTGCGCAAAGCTAGCAATGAGTAATGCTGTCTGTCTGGTGAAGTCTGAGGTCTCAGCTTCTCCGGCCAGCGCAGTGATGACAAAAGGTAAGGAATGCTGGGCAGCAAGGAGGGCAAGCGGCTGACTACTCGCGGTTGTTGGAAGCAAGGCTGGCCGTTGCCCATACGCTAGCTCACTACTTGCGCGTGCCAGTTGTACAAAGGGTACATCTGGGGCCTGTGCAGGGGTTGGAGGATAACCATAGCGCCAGCGAGTCTGAACATCGTGGAAGGCTCGCTCGTCAAGATGATGGCGTAATTGCGTATAGATCCGCTCGGGGACCTGCCCCGCGACCAGGTGAAAATCCAGGTTTGCTTGCGCATGCGTCACCACGTGCTCGCCATTATCGCTGGCGTTCGCAGAAAAAGGCAAACCTGTGAGCATAGTGAGGCTACAGGTGGGGACCAGTAGCTGCGTGTAGTGCAGTTGTAGACCCTCAAGGTCAAGGGCTAAGGCTGGTAGGCCCCAACGCTGGCGCAAGAGTTCCGAGCGATCCAACAGCTCAGCTGTTGCCTGCAACAGCTCCTCCGTGGGCAGTTCGATGGCATCATAAAAGCCCTTAAGGTGGATCTGTTCGTGCTCATCCTTGATGCTTTGCAGGGCCCAGAGCAATCTCCACGCGGCGCCAGGTGCGATGCCACCATGCATGCTATGGCTGGCCGCCTGGGGCGAGGTAGTATACAGGCTGACGCCCAGGCGGCCCTTGCTACCAAGCAGAAGGAGTGGGGCGCTAGCGGCGTTGAGACCGGCCTCATAGGTCCCGATGGTATCATCCCAGAGGCAGGCATTGGCCTGGAGTCGGGACTGGTTAGCACGCAGAAACGCCGGGAGAAGATCTGTCTCTGTATCCTGCTGGAAGTGGATCAGCCATTTGATAGAGAGCGGCAGATCGCCCAGGATATGCTTAACTGCCTCCAGGGCCTGCAGGTATGCAAAAATAGGAAGACTGTGCCATGGTTGGTTTCCTGATAGGGAGTAGCTGTTATAGAGTAACAGGGTCGAATGTGGGTGTGTGCAACGTTCACTATAGAAGAGCGTGGGTATTTTACCTACCGGGGGATGGGACGTGGTGGAGGTCGCGAGGGGCGGCTGGGTAAAACCAAGCTGGCTCAGGCGGCTCTGGAACTGATCCAGCCAGGCTTCTGGCCTGGAGGAGAGTGCCTCGCCGACTATCTCTGCCGGGATAAATGGATGCATGCGCTCAAAGGCCTGTAGCTGAGCGTAAAAGGTGGTATCGATCATGTGCGCGGCTCCATAGACTCTATGCCTGGCCAGCAGGAGCAAAAGCGGCATATTTCCAGGACTTTTGCTCTGGTTTTGCTAGTACCGCAAGCTAAATATCTTGCATGCTCTCTATTGAAAGAGTATACTCTGGAACAGTAAACGAGACAGGCAATACACGAAAGAGAAAATCTCACCACGTGCTCTATGCGCTACATTGCGTTTTTCTCTGCATCGGTGTATTATAGCCTAAGGTTCCAGCAACCGCCTAGTGTGTTCTGTGTGTCTATTTCGTACCACGTCTTTACACACTATGAGAGCTACTGATTGACGGGAGAGATGCGCGTTGTCCAAACAACTTCGGCTCGATGTCGCACAGCTAACTGATGTTGGCCGTAGACGTCCCCATAATGAAGACAATATGGCCTACGTCATTCCTAAGGATGCCCAGATGATGGCAAAGAAGGGGGCTCTCTTCATTGTGGCCGATGGGATGGGTGGGCATGCCGCAGGCGAAGTAGCAAGCGAAATTGCTGTCGACACGATCAGCAAAGTGTACTATCAAGATGATAGGGATGATGTCGCCGAATCACTCGTATATGCCATTAAGCGTGCGAATACCTCAATTCACCAGCGAGCCGCGGAAAGCGTGATGCGTAGCGGGATGGGTACTACCTGCGTCGCCGCTGTTCTGCGAGGAAGCACGGCCTATGTTGCAAATGTAGGTGATAGCCGGGCTTACCTGGTGCATAAGGGGCAGGTACGCCAGGTATCGCAGGATCACTCCTGGGTTGAAGAACAGGTGCGTGCAGGTTTGCTCACGCAGGACCAGGCTCGTTCTCATGCGCAACGCAATGTGATTACGCGTTCGCTGGGTACGAATGCCGAGGTTGAGATCGATATATTTGCGGAACCCCTCGATGAAAATGACTCACTGCTCCTCTGTTCTGATGGCCTCTCGGGCATGGTCGATGATGAAGAACTACGCTCGATTGTTGATCAATATGTGCCACGTGAGAGCGTCTATCACCTTGTTGAGCGCGCCAACGAGAATGGCGGAACCGATAATATTACCGCGATTGTGATCCGTGTCCAGGAGTTGGGCTGGGAACCGCCCAATGCGCGTCGTCCAATGCGTATGACCAGCCGTGAAGTCAGTGAAGAGCCCACGAAGATTATGGGGAGCCTGGTGGGCGCCCCGGTTGGGCTGCTGGCCCCCAATGCTGACGCGTCCTATGGCAACACACCCTTGCGTGTGGCAAGTGGTCCCCTGACCTCGACGGAGGGGATGGCGTCGCCGCAAACGGCGGTCCCGTTGCCATCGCCACGTAGCAAGCGACTTCTCTTTCCCACACTTGCGCTTTTCGTGCTCTTAATTGTGGCGCTGGTTGGTGGCGGGGCCTTCTGGTTTCTGGGGCTTGGGCAACTGGGCGTCAATGTCAATGAATCGCTCACTTCTGCCGATCAGCATATAACAAGCGCCAGGGTAAAGCTGACCGCCAATCATCCCGAAAATGCTCTCCAGGACTTGCAGACAGCGCAACAGCAACTGCGAAAAGTCCAGACGGTTTCGTTGACGAGCGATCAGCGGGCAAAACTAGACAGCCTCAATAGTGACCTTGAGACCAGCACGAAGAGTGCGATCACCAATTATAATCGGCGTTATTTGATTTCAAACCTCCTCTGTGCTAACACCACCACTGTTTCTATTGCCAGCGGTGACGCGAAGGTGCAACCATTTGGGCTGGCGGTAGTACAGCATAATAACAAGAAGTTTTCTTATACCGAAGGGTATGATTATCGCTCGCTCTATCTTATGGATGATAATCAGCATAAGTTAGGCGATAAGCTCAAAGGCGTGGATGGGCAGATTACCTCCATCACGGGCGCCGACGGACATCTTCTTGTGCTTACCCTGAATAGTGGAACGAGCTATAGTTTACAGGTGTTCACGCCAGATGATAGTGGAGCACTCACAACGTCAGACGCAAAAATCACTATTCCTGACGATCAGATCAAAAAGGGCTATAAGCCGCTCCTCGTCTCGGCCTGGGATAAAGACGCGTATGTTTTGCTCACGTCGACTAACGCTGACAACACCGCGCTCATTCTCGACTATGCTCTGGATAAGGTTGTTGGCGCTACTGATGCGAATGCGGTGCCACCAGAGATGCAACTCTCTTCGGCTAACATCCTGAGTATGGCAGCCTTCCCAGGCAAACAACTCTTCCTCTTGCTTGACAATGGTACCGTGCAGAGTGTGCAGTTCAATGGGGGCAAGGGTGCAGCGGTCAACGTTGGAGTGCAACAGCCCATTTATGCTCCGCTCAACGCCAGTGCACAGGCCTTTACAAGTAAAATGGCCGTGCCGGCTCCTGCTCCACAGATCCAGGCGACGCTCTTGATCTCACGCGCGACCTCGTCTGTTCTGTCTGCCATGAAGGTAGGGGGGACGCCCCACTTATTCGTCGCGGATGGTGCCAGCCATCGTTTGCTTGATTTGAACTTGGTTTCGAGCAGTTCGCAGACGGCGCCAAAGGGGCAGACAACTGGTACATCCCCTATTAAGGTCCAGCTATCGCGTCAATATGTGTCGACGAACTTACTGGGTAATGTAAAAGGTATCGCCGCCGATCCAGGGGAGAACATCCTCTACCTGGTCTCGCAGACGGGGCCGGTGGATGCTCCACGCACACAACTCACTATTGACACCAGCAAGATCCCGACCGATTGCCAGCCCTGAGCGGGCCAGGAAGTTACCTCTCCTTTGACAGTTCTCGACAGCGCAAGAAACAGCAAGCCGCTGGCTGGGAACTGACATTGGGAAAGGTAGCTTTTTTTTGTTGTTCGCAGTATCATTATCCGTAATCTTTAGATCTATGCGGTATCGTCCGATACATGGAAATAAAAGGCAATAAAAAGCAGTAAGGAGCATTGTAACGTGGCTTTTGAGGTGCATTTTCGCAGCGCCACCTGTGGCGAGTTGACCGCGAAGGATATTGACCGCGAGGTGACGCTCTCCGGTTGGGTCAATCGTCGCCGTGACCATGGTGGCCTGATCTTTCTCGATTTGCGCGACCGCTATGGCTTAACGCAGGTTATTTGCGACCCCGAACGTTCGCGCGAGGCGCATCAGATTGCGTCTGAGGTACGTTCAGAGTATGTAGTGCAGGTAAAAGGACTGGTGAAGCGTCGTCTCCCTGGAACAGAGAACACACAGTTACCCACAGGCCAGATCGAGATTGTCGCTCAGTCGATTGAGATTCTCAATCACTCGCGCACGACGCCTTTCCCGATCAATAGCGACGCAATCCAGGTCGATGAGCCTCTGCGCCTCAAGTATCGCTATCTCGACCTGCGCCGCCCCCATATGCGCGATAACATCATCCTGCGCCACCGCATCGTCAAGGAGATGCGCGACTATCTCGATGAGCGTGGCTTCCTGGAGATTGAGACGCCCATCCTGATGAAGAGTACGCCAGAGGGCGCGCGCGACTATCTGGTGCCAAGCCGCCTGTATGAGGGCGAGTTTTACGCGCTGCCCCAGTCGCCTCAGCAGCTCAAGCAGCTCCTCATGGTCGCGGGACTGGATCGTTATTTCCAGATCGCGCGCTGTTTCCGCGACGAGGACCAGCGTGCCGACCGTCAGCCTGAGTTCACTCAGCTTGACGTCGAGATGGCCTTTGTCTCTGAAGAAGATGTCATGGGTCTTATCGAGGATATGCTGATTAAGCTGATCGAGAAGACGACGAAGAAGCGTATTAAGCAGCGTCCCTTCCCACATCTGAGCTTTAAAGAGGCCATGGACCGCTATGGCACGGACCACCCCGACCTGCGCTTTGATCTTCCCCTGGTGGAGATCTCAGACCTGGCGGAGGCGGGTACCTTTGGCGTCTTTAAGAGCGCACTCTCCGCGAACGGCATGGTCAAGGGCTTGAAGGTGCCTGGTGGCGCAAGCTATACGCGCAAAGAGGTCGATGAGATCACCGAGTTTGCGCGTACACTGGGGGCCAAAGGTTTGGTGCAACTGGCGATTCAGGAGGGCGGCGCGATTAAGTCTCCCCTGACCAAGTTCATGGCTCCTGAAGAGGTGCAGGCCATTGTGGAGCGCCTGGAGGGCCAGCCTGGCGATCTCCTGCTCTTTGTGGCCGACAGTGCCAAGGTTGCCAATGATGTCCTCTTCCGCCTGCGTGTCAAGATGGCGGAGCGCCTGAAGCTGATCGATCCAGAGGAGATGGCGCTGTGCTGGGTTGTGGACTTCCCGCTGTTCCACTACGATGAGGATCTCCAGCGCTATGATGCGGAGCACAATCCCTTCTCGGGCATGGATGAGGCGCATATTGAGCGCCTGGACTCCAATCCGCTGGACATTCGCGCCAAGCAGTATGACATCATCTGTAACGGGTTTGAGGTCGGCGGTGGTAGCGTCCGTATCAATGTGGCCGAACTCCAGCATAAGGTCTTCTCGTTGATGAAAATGAGCGACGAGCAGATCCGGGAGCAGTTCGGGCATATGCTAGAGGCCTTTGAGTATGGCGCGCCCCCCCACGGTGGCATCGCCCTGGGCGTCGACCGCCTGGTCATGCTCTTCGCTGACGAGGACAATATTCGCGAAGTAATTGCCTTCCCCAAGACGCAGAGCGCGCAAGATCTGCTGATGGGAGCGCCCGCCCCGGTCGATGACAGGCAACTTAACGAATTACATTTGCAGGTGCGCCCAGAGCCAACGAAGTAACGCTTGTTTCCCATAGGGGGCGAGGAAAACGTACAGCGAGAGTGAGGTAGAGCATATCTATCTCGCTCTCGCTCTTTTTGTTATGCGCCTGGTATTCAACGATGCCTCTTACATGCAAGATGGAGGCAGACAGCGCTTGCCTCCATCTTGACAGATTTTTCTCTACTATCAACATTGGTACCATTAAGAGCGTTGGTACTTTGCTGACAAGACAGGCCTCCTTATATAAGGAGGCCTGTCTTGTTAGGATCTATCCTGTATAGTTTTTGCGTAAAAGCTTCTCAGAGCTTGCTCAGATGGGCGAATGACGTTGATTGTTGTTGGGTTATTCCTCTTTCTCTTTGCCCGCTAGAATAGCGCCAGAACGCCAAAGAATACCTTTGCCCATTTAGTGACAGGTGAAGATTTAAGAGAAAAAAAAGCCGTTTCTGACTGATGGGCAAAGTGTATTTACAAGGCCGATTTGGATAGAGTTCTATAATTATTATAGGTATCTAGTTATTATAGGTAAAGGTACCATACGAAAAACCCCAGACTCAATCGTAGGTTTGACATCCGGTTGGGAGGATGGAAGGAGAGAAGTTTATGACATCGATGAATCAGGGAAATACCAATCGTATCGCGACAGCAGCTGTGAATTCGGCACCATCTGCCGCCAATGCACTACACCGCCAGGCGGCGGCCGCTCTCGGGAGCACTACCGTAGGTATTGCACCTAAATTTGTGCCCACTCTAAGTGAGGATGACGCCGTGGTTCAGGCGCGCCTGCTCAAGGCGCTGGCTGATCCGACACGTTTGCGCATTTTGAGCCTGCTAAGTCGACACGAAGGAGAAGTGTGTGTCTTTGAAATAGTAGAGAGCTTCACACTAGAGCAGCCAACAATCTCGCACCACCTGCGCATTCTGCGTGATGCGGGACTGGTCGATTGCCGTAAGAAGGGCCTGTGGGCCTACTACTATGTGCGTCGCGATGCTCTCGCACGCGCGCGTGATGTCATTGAGGGGCTTGCATAGTCACTTATGATGTAGGGACTGGGTTGCATGCGCACTGATACGATTCGGGCAATACGCGCTGAGCGTGTTTAGTGCGCCCTGCTCGCTTCTTACGCGTTTCTGGCTGGTCTTATTGTGAGTTCTTGTGTCTGCCGCGATCCTGTAACCTGGTTACCCGGTGTAGAGTATATGTCTGCTTATTTTATCTCTGCGCCAACAGGGGAAGTGCCTATACAGAACCCTGAGCGCGTTAGTGTTAGCCACGAGAGTGGCGTTGGGTTCTGTGTAAGGATGCGGCAGCCATTTCTGAAGAGTTGAATGCTTAGAAAAACTAATTTTGAAAAAAGGCCCTCAAAGCTCTTGACAATTCTCCACGAATGCTGTAGTATACAACCCGTGATTGATCCCGTAGCTCAGTGGATAGAGCGACAGATTGCGGATCTGTAGGCCGGAGGTTCGACCCCTCTCGGGATCGCCAGATATCAGTCGGCAACGATTGGTGTTGCAAACAATTGAATAGCACATGATTGATCCCGTAGCTCAGTGGATAGAGCGACAGATTGCGGATCTGTAGGTCGGAGGTTCGACCCCTCTCGGGATCGCTAAATACAAAAGAAAGACCAGCTTATATAAGCTGGTCTTTCTTTTGTATTTAGCGATCCCGAGCAGGAGGACGCCTACAATTGCTATTGAACTGGGAGTTCAGACGCTTCAGCAATCTCGTTTTGGGCTGTGAGCGCTACGGCCTCGTCTCCTGTCTCGCGTAGCGTGCCCAGGCGGCGCATCTCGGGCCAGATGCCAGCTACGGCTAAGACAACCAGAACGGTGCCGATGCCACCGATTACCACGGAGAGAACAGGCCCTAAGAATTGGGCTGTGACTCCCGACTCAAAGCCGCCTAACTGGTTGGATGAGGCGACGAAAATGGAGTTGACCGCCGAGACCCGCCCGCGCATATGATTGGGTGTCCGAGTCAGCATAAGGGTGCTGCGAATAATGACGCTAATATTGTCCAACCCGCCCAGGCAGAAAAGCATCACGAGCGAGAGCCAGAAGGACTGCGAAACGCCGAAGACGATTGTGGCCAGGCCAAAGCCCGCGACCGCCAGGAGCAAGGTCCGCCCGGCGCGCTGAAAGGGTGGGCGATGGGCGATGAATAGCGTTACGCAGATAGCGCCAAGCGAGGGCGCGGCCTCCAGCCACCCCAGGCCTGTAGGTCCAACCTTGAGAATGTCCTGCGCGAAAATGGGCATTAAGGTTGTCGCGCCGCCCAGGAGCACGGCGAAGAGATCAAGTGTAATCGCGGCCAGGATGATCGGGGCATGGCGTAGAAAGGCAAAGCCCTCGCCAAGGTCCTGAAGCGTGGTCTTTTTACTGCTTGTCTTCTTGATACTGGTCGGAACCAGGGTTCGTATCTGCCAGAGCAGGATGACGAAGAGGAGGCCTGTCAGGGTGTTGAAGAGATAGACCTGAATGGTGCCGTGAAAGAGAGCGATGGCGAAGCCGCCCAGGGCCGGGCCGAGAACCGAGGCCAGTTGCCATGAGCTGCTGAACCAGGTCGCCGCGTTCTCAAAGCTATTTTCGGGAACCGTTTCCGAGAGAAAGGCCTCGGAAGCGGGACTGTTAAACGCGGATGCGCATCCCACAAGCAGGAGGCAGAAATAAACCATCCAGATGGGGGCCTGGGTGTAGGAGAGAGCCGCCAGGGCCAGTGAGATGAGCACCAGGGCGGCCTCTGTCACCAGAATGATACGTTTGCGGTTATACGTATCGGCGAGTTGGCCACCGGGAAGTGATAAAAATATGACCGGTAGGACCTGTACCAGGCCTACTCCGCCCAGAATAAGTGCTGAATGTGTGCGTACATAGAGTTCCCAGCCAATAGCCACGCTCAGCATGCGCTGACCTATGCTCGCGATGAGCGAACCCAGGAACAGGAGACGAAAGTCGCGAATACGGAGCGCACCATAAGGATCGATTTTCGCTGGTGGGGGAACACCATTTCCCCCTTGTATTGATTGTTTGTCTGTCACGAATACCTCGTTAGTTCTAAGAATTACTATGTATTATAGTTGACATAAAATTTATTTTATAGCCCTCTCTCAGTTACAAACACGGAAAGGGAGCTTTCCCTTCCCATGAGAGTGGGAAAATAGTCGTGTCAGCTACAAAGAGATAGGATGTCTTGCGATGCCAACTCAGTCAGATGCCTTACCACACATGGCACACACTTCATCTACGCCGATGATGTTCCCCACTGTCGGTGTGGATATTGGAGGAACCAACACACGTATTGGCCTCTTTGCCTCACTTGATACCCCCACGTTTACCCTGTTGGCGCGTTTTCCGACGCCGCAAGAGTATGCACAGCAGGTGGAGCAGATATGTGGGACCCTGCGCGAACATGGCTTACTGAAAGCTCTTGCTGGAATTGGGGTCTCGATTGGTGGGCGGCTTGCGTTGGATGGCCGGATGGTCACGATTGCCCCCAACTTGTTGGACTATGTTCAGCAGCCCCTGGCCGCCGATCTGGAGACGCGCCTGGGTTGCCCAGCTCGCCTGGCACATGATCCCGTGTGTGGGCTGCTGGGCGAGAAGCGTTTTGGTGTCCTGGCGTCGAGCGAGCGCTGTGCCTATGTAACGCTCTCCACGGGTACGGGGGCCGCCATACATCTTGAGAAGGCGGGCGTGGGAGTGACGGTCTCCATTGAGATTGGGCATCAGTTGCTAGATGGAAATGAGTTGCGCTGTCTCTGTGGGCAGATCGGATGCCTGGAGCCTTTTACTGGTGGCAGGCAGCTTGAACAACGCTATGGGCGCCCCATCGAGCAATTACAGGACTCGGCCTTCTGGGAGACCTTCAGTGACAAGTTGGCTCTGGGCCTGGTGAACCTGGCCCAGCTCACCAAGGTTGAGGTTATCGCCGTGAGTGGCGCGATTGCCTTGCATAACCCATTTCTCCTCCCCCTCTTGCAGCAGAAGATAGACGCCCGCTTAAACTGGACACGCCTGGTATTGATCCCTGCTCGCCTTAAGGAGGATGCGCCTCTGGTTGGGGCCGCGCTCCTGCTCGCTACACCCGAGGAATCGATCTTGCATTGAGGCTCCGCCTGCTGTATCACTCGTGTTGGACCACAAATTCCCTGCTAGAGAGCGCCTGGTTGGTACTATTGGGGGGTGTGGTCCTATATTTTTTCAATGGGGGTTGGGCCTTGCCGACTGGTAGTTATGGGCCTGGTACAAGGCAAAAAAACTTTTTCGGGATAGAGTCTGGGAAACCTTTTAGAGTACAATTGCAACACAGCCTTGCTAAACACTTACTGGTCGATAGCCTGTCTCTCTTAACGTGGCTTTCGTGACATGAGAGACGTGTGTTTACAGTCTCGCTCTATTCTCATTATCTTGACGTGGTTATCTCAAAAAGGAGCTAAGGATGAAGCAGCCCAAAAAATACAGTAATTATACCCCCGAACTTCGCCAGGTACTTGCCCTGGCGCGTGAAGAGGCGATTCGCCTCTGCCATCGTTCGGTGGGTAGTGCTCATCTGTTCCTGGGGTTGCTCAAGCTAAATAATCCTCTGATAGAAGCCCTCTTTGCGTCAATGCATACCAGCCCGTACCGGGTCGCCCAGACCCTGGAGTTTGTGCTTGGATTTGGTCATAAAGCGTTGATCAGCACGCCCGCGCTCAACCCATCCGCCCGTGCAACGCTCAAAAGAGCTGAAGAGGAGGCCCTATTGGAGAATGAAGAACTTGTTTCGCTAGAGCATCTGCTGCGCGCTATTTTTGTAGACCAGGACAGCACGACAATGGGGGTGTTGAATACTATGGATATTTCGGCGGACGCTGCACAGAAACAACTCAAACAACTGACGAATAAAGGCTATGATAACCTCCAGTTCGCGGTGCGTTTCCAGGCTTTCTATGATGAGACCCCTCTCCTGAATGAGTATAGTCGTGATCTGACTATGGATGCCTTGATGGAGGAGTTGGAGCCGGTAGTGGGGCGCGAGGTACAGATTGAGCGTATGCTCCAGATTCTGGCACGTCGCTCGAAGAACAATCCTATCCTCATCGGACAACCGGGTGTCGGTAAGACCGCCCTGGCCGAGGCCTTGGCGACGCGGATTATCGAGGGGCAGGTACCTGACGAGTTTCGCCAGTGTCGCGTGGTCGGATTAGATGTGGCGTCCCTGGTTGCGGGTACCAAGCTGCGCGGCGATTTTGAGCATCGCCTGCGCGGAGTCATGCGCGAGGTCGCGGCGGCAAAGAACCTGATTCTCTTTATCGATGAGGTGCATACCCTGGTGCAGAGTGCGGGTGGCGAGGGGTCGCTTGATGCCGCCAATCTCTTCAAGCCGTTGCTGGCTCGCGGTGAGTTCCGCTGTATTGGCGCAACGACGATGGAGGAATACCGCCGCCATATCGAGGCTGATCCCGCCCTGGAGCGCCGCTTCCAGCCCGTGATAGTGCCCGAGGCGACTATTGATGAGACCATCGCCTGTCTGCGCACACTGCGTCCACGCTACGAGACATTCCACGAGGTCAATATCACCAACGCCGCCATCGAGAGTGCCGCGCAACTGTCGAAGCGCTATATTCAGGGACGCTTCTTGCCCGATAAGGCCATTGACCTGGTTGACGAGGCCTGCGCGCGTGCGCGTGTGAAGCGTTCGCTGCCCCCCCAGGGGATCCAGCATCTGCGCGACCAGTTGGCAAGCACAACACGTGAGAAAAATTATGCCATCTCGCAGCAGGACTTTCACAAGGGGCTGGTCTTGCTCAAGCGGGAACAGGAGTTGCGGGGCGAGCTCTGGCTAGCTGAGCAGAGCTGGATGGCTGATGGCGAGGCCTACCCTACGATTGACGAAGAGGCTATTGCGCATATTGTGTCCAGCTGGACGGGCATTCCCGTCACACGCCTGACGACCTCTGAACGCCGCATGCTGCTCTCGCTGGAGAATGAATTGCATAAGCGTGTGGTAGGGCAGCACGAAGCTGTACAGGCCGTCGCACGTGCCGTACGCCGCGCCCGCTCCTCGATGCATGATGGACGGCGCCCAATTGGTTCCTTCCTGTTTGTGGGACCAACCGGCGTAGGGAAGACAGAGCTGGCGCGTGCCCTGGCGGAGACCATTTTCACGGATAGCAAGGCACTCATACGTTTTGATATGTCCGAATTTATGGAGAGCCACCACGCCTCGCGCTTGATTGGTACTCCTGTCGGCTATGCCGGCTCTGACCAGCCTGGACAGCTTGTGGAGGCCGTGCGTCGCCAGCCGTATAGCGTGGTACTCTTCGACGAGATCGAGAAGGCGCACCCCAAGGTATTTGATCTGCTCTTGCAGATTCTGGATGATGGTGTGTTGACGGATGCGCATGGACAGAGCGTCTCCTTCAGAGATACGATTATTATTCTGACCTCGAACGCAGGAGCTGAGCAGCTCTCGACCGGTTCGATGGCCTTTACTCCACGGCAGAAGAATGCCCAGGTACGACAGCAGGAGGATACGGAGCGTATTCGCCAGCGCGTCTTGCCGGCCTTGAAAGGGATGTTCCGTCCTGAACTGCTCAATCGCTTTGATGATATCATCGTCTTCCATTCGTTGACGCGTGAGCACCTGAACCAGATCGTAGATATGATGATCCATCAGACCCAGAGCCGTCTGAATGAGCGCTTTACCGCCCTGCCAGTGACCTTGACGGTAACCCCTCAGGCACGTCATTTCCTGGTGCAGCATGGCTATGATGTCTCCTATGGTGCGCGCCAGTTGCGTCGCACGATCCAGTCTCTGCTGAATGATTTGCTCGCTGAGGCCATTCTGCGTGGCGCAATAGAGGAGGGCGACCAGGTGACCGTGGATAGTGATAGCGAGAACGGCACACTGGTAATCGAGCACGAGTCAGCCGTAGCGGCCCTCGCTACGGTCGAGGCAAGCTCCGTCGTGGCCAAAATACACGCCGCATAAGAAGTGCGTACATCTCTATCGGGAGCAAGCCGGTGTCGGTTGCTCCCTTTCTTTTATTTAACCTTTTATATAACTTAAGAAGAGAAATTGCGCGTTTATCGCATTAAATTAACTATATATGATATATGCATTAAGTTTGACTTGCGAATATTTTGCTGTTATGATACTACCATATTTCAACATTGAGCCGCGATATGGGGGGATATACGGTGAGCGAGGTACAAACCTGGCGTGAGTTCCTCGGAAGGATTATTCATGATCCTCAAGAGAAGCAGCGCATCGCTAGTCTACTTAACATCAGTCCCGTGACGCTTACACGCTGGGCCAGTGGCGAATCAACTCCTCGAACACAGAATTTACGCCAGTTGCTCCAGACTTTGCCAGAACATCGTGCCAGGTTTGTGGAGTTGTTACCTGAGGAAGTGGGCAAGCCCTTTAGAGATCCCGATTTGCTAGAGGAGAGCACGGAGAATCTTGAGATTCCTGCGCTTTTTTACTCGCGCATCGTTAATGCCCATTGTGACCTGACGGCTATTCTGCGCTTCAATGCGATTTGCGATCTGGTGTTACAGCAGGCGCTCAAGCATCTCGATCCACACCGGGTCGGCCTGGAATTGACGGTTATCACATGTATGCCACCAGGTGAGGGGGGCAAAGTGCGTAGCGTGCGTGAAATCATTGGGCGCGGTACGCCACCCTGGGATCGTGAGCTGGAGCATCATACGGCCTTTCTCGGTGCGGAGTCCCTGGCGGGCTATGTTATCAATATGGGGCGCGCGCGCGTGGTGACAGAGCGTTCTGAGGGCTTCCAGTTTTTCCCCATTGTCTGGGGAGAGCACGAGCAAAGCGCTATGGCCTACCCTATTCTCCTGGGCGATACCATCGCAGGGTGCCTCCTTGGTTTAAGTACGCGCCCGAAATTCTTCCTTCCCGAGTCACGTCAGGCGCTTTTTGCGGCCTACACTGAGCTGATGAATATTGCCTTTCAGCCGGGTGCCTATTATCCACTACAACAGGTAGAGTTGTGTCAGATGCCGCCCTATCCCTTGCAGCAAAGCTATCTCACTCATTTTCGTAGCTGGGTATCACAGCTGATGATGCGTGAGCGGCTACGCGTGAACGAGGCTGAGCAGCTGGTCTGGCAACAGATCGAGCAGAAGTTGTTGCAACTTCAGATGCAGGGTGCCCACTAGCTCTGCTCTCTTGACCCTGGCTTCCCTGATATTTATAATTCAAGCAGTTTCCTTTTTGGCAGAGGAAATAATGGGATTGGTGTAGCTTCGCGGGCACCTCACTCACGTGGTGAGCGATTTCGTGGCGCTCGGTAGATGAGAGTATGCTTGCCAATGTATAGCAGAGGATAGCATTATATGCGACGAAAGTTTGTATGGCACTGGCAGCTCTCACTGCTCCTGGTTATTGCTCTTCTAGGTCTAGGTGCACGCCTGTATGGTCTCAACTGGGATATGGGAGAGAATTTTCATCCAGATGAGCGGGAAATCTTATTTCGCGTGGCTGCTTTGGGTTGGCCAGCCAGCATGGCCCAATTCCTAGATCCAGATCACTCACCTCTTAATCCACATTTTTTTGCCTATGGTTCGCTGCC
The DNA here is from genome assembly GCF_016587415.1 of Ktedonobacter sp. SOSP1-85. Taxonomy (GTDB): domain Bacteria; phylum Chloroflexota; class Ktedonobacteria; order Ktedonobacterales; family Ktedonobacteraceae; genus Ktedonobacter. The sequence continues at coordinate 4,535,289 of NZ_BNJI01000001.1, forward strand.
CCTCTACCTGCTGGCTGGTACCTGGTCTCTGCTTTCGCGCCTCTTTGCCTGGCCTCTGTCTTATACCGCACTCTCCCTGGTGGGAAGAGCGGTCTCGGCACTCTTTGATACAGGCTCGCTCCTGTTGACAGCCTGGCTGGCGCGCCTTTTGACGCAGGAGCGTGGCTTTAGTTATCGTGCAAGCTGGAGTGTGGCTCTGCTGGCGGCGGGCCTGGTCGCGTTTACGCCCCTACAGTTGCAACTCTCGCATTTCTATACTGTAGATACACTCTTGCTCTTTTTTGAGCTCTTGACGCTTGTGGGATGTGTCAAATATGTCTTGACGCGCCATGACCTCTTCTGGCTTAGCTGGACTGGTATTAGCTTTGGCCTGGCCCTGGCGACCAAGTTTAGCGCGGCTCCGCTGGGTTTACCTATAGTCATTGCGGTGCTGTTGCGCTACCTGCGTAAGCGTGATATTGCGGAGGCGCTGGTTGGTTTCCTGTTCCCGCTCTTGCTGGCGGTGGTGGCCTTTTTTGTGACACAGCCATATGCCTGGCTGGATATGCATAACTATATTGCGCAGGTGACGGAGCAGGGCTCGATGGCGCGGGGCGGCCTCGATTACCCCTATGTCCGACAATTCGCGGAGACGCTGCCCTATCTCTACCAGGGCTATAACCTGCTCTTCTGGGGTCTGGGCTTGACGCTAGGCCTGGCTGCCATCTGTGGTTTCTGCTGGGGGATCTGGGCGACCTGGCGGGGTACCCTGGCCTCAACCTGGTGGATTGTTTTCGCCTGGATGGTGACGTATAGCGCCATCACCGGGAGTTTCTATGTCAAGTTTATGCGCTATCTCTTGCCAATCTATCCCCTATGTGCACTCCTGGCTGCGACCGTCCTGGTCGCGCTGGTAGCAGCGGGCTGGTCCGCGCCACCTGTCAAGGCTCCTGCTGGCTTCTGGAGGCACCTACGAGGTGGCTATGGCCCTCGTTTGGTGACAGGAGCCCTACTGGTGCTGGTAGTGGGAGGAACGCTCTTTCAGGGCCTGGCACTCTTGCAGGTCTATAGCCAGCCCAATACGCGTATCCAGGCTTCGCGCTGGCTGTACGCGCACCTGGCGCGTGGCAGTGTCCTGACATACGAGCAATGGGATGATGCCTTGCCCGTGGCTATCGATGGCCACGATCCCTCCTATTTTGCCCAGGCAAGCTACGCGGATGCGCAGGGGAATATGACCACGGGTCTGGGTCTCTATGATGATGACACGCTGGCAAAGGCGCGGGTCCTGGCCCGGCTCTTGCCCACCCTCAATGCGATTACTATGGCCTCTGATCGTTTGGATAAATCGATTCCTCGGATGCCTGAGCGCTATCCCTTAACTATCCGCTACTACCAACTCTTGTTCCAGGGACAGCTTGGCTTTCGGCTGGCGGCGCAGTTTGAGGTGCGTCCACACCTGTTAGGTATTACCCTTGACGATAGTATGGCGGATGAGAGCTATTCGGTCTTTGATCATCCTATGGTGCGCATCTTTGTGCATCAGCAGCCATACCCCTATACATCCGAGCAGGTGTATCAAAAGTTAATTAGCGGCCTTTCACTGCCAGAGAAGTAAGGTAAAGTATGTCTGGTGGTGGGCTGGCAAAGCCAGCCTACCATCGGACACTCTTGACCCAGAGGGGCGTTTGTGCGCAGAGGCAGGCCCAATGGTCATGACTGTAGAGCTTGATGATATGAAGGAACGGCAGGATGTGCCGTTTATATATTTAGTAGAGTCCTCTATTCAGGTTGAGAAGCTATGCTGGAATTATTACAGATGTGGGCGCTGATTGAGGTTATCGGTCTGATCGGTTTCCCACTCGCTTTGATGGTCTTTCATAATTTGCCCGATCGGGGCTGGGCATTTAGTAAGTCGCTGGGAGCGATTGTCTTTGTATTTTGTGCCTGGTGTCCGCTGATGTGGCTGCGTTTTTTGCCCTATACCCGGCTCTTTCTGGTGGGAGTGCTGTGTATTCTCGCGGCGCTGGCGCTATTTGGCTGGAGGAAGACATATCACGAGGTTGGCAAGGTCCTGCGTGTGAACCTGGGATATGTGATAGCGACCGAGATTATTTTTCTGGGAATGATGTGTCTGCTGGGATGGGTACGCTCCTTTGGTCCTGAGATTCGGGGCTGGGAGATGTTTATGGATGAAGGCTTCCTGGCATCTATTCTGCGCAGCGAGCATCTCCCGCCAGCTGATATGTGGTATGCCGGCTCGCCCATCAACTACTACTATTACGCGCACTTTTTTATCGCGACGCTGGCGAAACTGCTCAATCAACCCTCCTATATTGCTTTTAATACGGGTATCTGCCTGCTCTTTGGCTTAACTGGCCTCAATTTCTTTGGCGTGACCTGCAATATCGTGGCCTGGGCGCGTTACCTACGCAGCAAGGTGCATGCAGGAGGGACTGTCTCACAGGAGCATCCCTCGACGGTGTATCCGCCGCTGGCGGGCGGCATTGTCTTTGGCCTGCTCACGATTGTGATGGCCCTGCTCATGGGCAACTTGGCCGCGACACAGTTATGGTGGCAGAACCATGGCATGGTAACGACCACGTTTGACCAGGCCTACACCTTCTGGGTTGGCCCCTCGCGGGTCATCAATAAGACGATCAATGAGTTTCCCGCCTTTAGCTTTCTCCTGTCCTGCTTTCATGCGCATGTGCTGGCCTTTGCCTTTACCGTGCTGGGGATTGGCGCCGTTTTCAATCTCTTTTTAGAGCCTACAGGGCGCGGCTTAAACGTCTTTGGTGAGAGCTGGCGGCTGGTACTGACCCTTGTTTGCACCGCCTTGATCCTGGGTGGGCTCTTCTTGATGAATGGGTGGGATTATCCAACCTATGTGGGACTTTGTCTGGCTTGTATCGCGCTTCAACAATGGCTTACCTACCAGCGGAACTTTTCGTGGGTGTTGGTCGTCGATATCGTTGTGGCCTGTGTCTCGCTTGTTGTGTTGACATTTCTGTTGTATCTGCCCTTTTTTATCACGTTTGTCTCGCCAGCGCAGGGCGTGGGACTGGTGAAGCCGGGAAATCGCTCGGCGCTCGGTAGCGAGTGGCTTATTTACGGTATTTTCGCCTTTGTGGTGCTCTCGTTTCTCTTTGCCAGCGCGTTGAAGCGCCCACTGCTGGACCTGGCGGAGCTGTATCCGCAGGAGACACCCTCCTGGTTGACACTGAGCAATTCACGCTTTGCCTGGTTACTTGTGGCTATCTTACTGGTGGCGGGCCTGCTGGTTCTGGTCCTGGTACCTAATAGCGCCACGCTTCTGGTGGCGGCGGGTATTGCGCTGGCGGCGTTTCTGCTCGCGCTCTATCACCTGGGAGACCGCGCCCATGCCTACCCACTTTTGTTGGGGGCCTTAGCCTTTCTGCTCATCGCGGGCTGTGAAGTCTTCTTCCTGCGCGATGTCTTTGCGGACCAGGACCCGCGCATGAACACAGTCTTTAAATTCTATTTTCAGGCCTGGGCGTTGCTCTCAATTGCCTCGGGTGCTGGCTTATACTTTCTCTGGCAGAGTTTTCGCCCTGTGAAAATTGGCGCACTTGTGGCATACTGGTGGCAAATGGCTGGAGTCGTGGGCTGGTATGCATTATTGCTGCTCTTCCTGTTGTCTGGCATGCTCTATCCTTTGCAGGCCCCCTATGCGCGTTATGGGCCAGGAAAATTTCCTTTGCCGAGTCGTCTGTTGGCCTCAACGGGAAGCTTAAATGGGCTTGATTACTTACGGAGCGATCCAACGTATCCGGGCGACTATGATGCTATTCTCTGGCTCAACACGCATGTACAGGGGAACCCTGGCATCGTGGAGGCGGTTGGCGCCGAATATTCTGAATATGGACGGATCTCCATCTTTACTGGCCTGTCGAGCCCGATCAACTGGCCTGGGCATGAACTGCAATGGCGTGTGACAATGTTGCATACAGCGCAGAACTCGGAGGATTTCAACCAGCGGCAGACAGCGGTTGACTTAATCTACCAGGATCCTGATAAGAAGATAGTCCTGCAAAATATGGCGCGTTACAACATCCAGTATCTATACGTTGGGCCTTTAGAGTATCGAAAGTACCAGGCGGCTGATCTCCATCGTTTTGCCGCTTTTATGCAAATTGTCTATAATGCGAATGGTGTGACCATTTACAAAGTCAACGTGTAATCACGGGTTGAAATAGATCAAGCATTCACTTGAGCGATTATTTATGCTAAGCCGTGCAAGGAGGAAGAGTCTTTGAAGCGACCAGATACTGACACTCGTCGAGATGAGCCTATCCCTCAGCAGACGATTCCAGATGAGCAAACACAACTGGAACAGTCAGAGGAGGCTCTGAGTGAGGGGAGGACCGAAACGCAGCCTGAAGCTGTGAGCACTGCATTGCCCCTGGAGCCGTCCCATGCAGAAGTACCAGGGGCGGATGAAGAGCGTGCTGCAAGCGCGCCGGAGCAAGAGGATGCGTCTGTGGCGACGCATGTTGTGCGCAAAGATGAGGAGCAGTCGGAGCGTGAGTCCCAAACGCTTGAGGAGGAGCAGCCCTCATTTGAGACAGAGGCCTATGCAGAGAAATTACAGCCGTCTGGCCAGGGCTTTACCTTCAAACTCCCCTCGCGCGAACAGGTAATCGCCTGGGCGCCTTTTCTCGGCCTGGTCTTGCTGGGCGCTATCCTGCGTTTCTGGAACCTGGGCGATAAGCCTCTGCATCACGACGAAAGCTTGCACGCTTACTACTCGCTGATGTTGATGCACAACATGGAGAATTGGCTGAGTTGCTTTAGCCCTACCAGCAGTTGTTACCACTATGATCCGTTGCTGCATGGTCCCTTCCAGTTCCATGCCATTGCCCTGGTGTACAAAATATGCCAGTTACTGGGATTTTCGGACAATGGCGTAAATACCACAACGGTACGCATCGCCGCCGCGACCCTGGGGACGGTGATCGTTGGTTTACCTTTCTTTATTCGCGATTATCTGGGAAAATATGGGGCGTTGCTGGCCTCTTTCTTGCTGGCGATCTCGCCCAGTCTGGTGTATTTCTCGCGTTTCGCGCGCGAAGATATCTACATGGCCTGTTTTACCCTGCTCCTGGTGGTCTCGATGGCGCGTTACTGCCGTGATCGCTCGCTGAAATGGTTGATCACTGGCTCGGTTGCCTTTGCGCTCTCTTACGCGACCAAGGAGGCGACCTTCCTCACGGTTGCGATCCTGGGTAGCTTCTTTGTGGGCCTGGTCGTCTGGGATATCGCCGTGCGTTTCCCATTTGCGCAGGACATACCCGAGGGTGCGCCAAAGGCAGCAAAATTCCTGCCCCGAACGTGGGCGCCCCTGGCGTTGCTGATTCTGGCCGTTGTGGTTGCGCCGGTGGCTCTGGCCTTCTTCCATTACATGCACGCCGTCTCGCTCTATATCAATGATCCCAAGACGCAGCCACTGGCGAATAATTTTGTGGCCAATCTAAAAAACATCACTGTTGCGATTGTGCCCTGGTTGGGCATCGCGCTGGGCATTTATGTGCTTGTCATTCTGATGCTGGAATACTTCGAGAAACTGCCTGTCTACGACGGGCGTCGTCGGGGCGTGGCGAAGTCTGTTGATCCTGTGCGCCAGCCCTTGCTTGACGTGGTTACGACGATGCCCTGGATGCACTGGGTCTTTGCTATCTTGTGTGGCTGGGCGGTCTTCTTGATCCTGTTTACGGTCCTCTTTACCAATATCCGTGGCGGCATTGGGGATGGCATCTGGCAGGGCTTGTATTACTGGTTGCAGCAGCAGCAGGTCGCTCGTGGCGAGCAGCCCTGGTACTACTACTTTATGCTGATCCCGCTGTATGAGCAGATCGGCCTGGTCTTTGGTCTCGTGGGCGTGGTACGCTGCCTCCGGCGCCCATCGCGCTTCCGCCTCTTCCTGGTGTACTGGTTTGTGGGTAGCGTCTTCATCTATTCCTGGGCGGGCGAGAAGATGCCCTGGCTGATGATCCATATGACGATGCCGATGATGCTACTGGCCGCGCTCGGCTTGCAGCCAGCGGTGGTGACGGTTGTAGACTGGGCGCGCCAGCGCTTGAACGCGCGGGCAGGCACTCCCGTGGGTGTACCGGTGACTTCTCGCCCTCCGTCTTCGGGACGGGTCTTTGGCTCTATTGCAGTCCTCGTGCTCGCGCTACTGCTGCTCGTGCCAACGCTCCAGAATATGTTCCAGGTCACATATGTGCATGCCGCCGATGGTCCGCACGAAATGATGGTGTATGTGCAGACGACCTTTGACGTCAATAAAGTGATGGCGAAGGTTGACGCTGTGGATAACAAGCTGTATCACGGAGAGAAGAAACTGCCGGTTAGCGTGGTGAGCGATGCGACCTGGCCCTTCGCCTGGTACCTGCGCGATTATCACCAGACAACCTTCTTGAACATCGATTCGCAGAATGTCTGCCCTCCGCTCTCAACCAACGCGCCGGTGGTGATTGTCGGTGGTGACTGCCTGGCGACCTATAAAGCGCTCTACAAGAACCAGTACGTGGTCTCGACCTATCATATGCGTACCTGGTGGGACGAGGGGTATAAGCCGCCTCCTTGTGTGCCGACAAATACGAATAACTGCGCCGGTCAGCCAACCTGGGGAGGCGTTGGCCCCCTGCTCTGGCTCAGCTATGGCGACATGCCGCCAGCACATGCGCAGTTTAACCCGGCAAGCGCGGCCTCCCACATCTGGAACTGGTGGTGGTACCGCCAGGCCATCGGCAGCACCGATGGCTCATATGACATGGCGATCCTGGTCCGCAAGGACCTGGCTAAATAAGTGAGCTGCCCGACGCTGCTGAAGCACGCGTCTACATATAATGGCCCCATCATATGTAGACGCGTGCTTCAGCAGCGTCGGGCCACATATGGCTTCCTATTGCACACTCCTAGAGCGTGAGGGGTTTGAGGAGTTGATATTGTTTGGCGGCAACGATGGCCTGCTCTAAGATAGAGCTGATAACTGGAAGTAGGCGTGGGTGTGGCATCTCCTGGAAGAGAAGGGTGACCGCCATGGAGAAGGGAATTTTGCTTTTGCTCAATCCGCCCTGCCCTTTAGCTGCTGGTAGAAGGGCGCCATGGCTCATAAAGTAGCAGGACCAGTAGCTGAGATGATTGTAGTGAAGTGCCTGGGTCTGTTGGGGCGGGAAAAAGGCATCAATGCTCTGAGGCATGAGGCCGCGTCGTTCGAGGAAGATCCGTTCTATGGCCTCTGCCATTTGGGGATTGACGACGATCTCTTGCGAGAGGAAGGGGTTCTGAAAGACCATCATGCGCAGTTCCAGGTAGAGTTGTCCTGTCGTCGTGCGGTGATGACCAACCCAGAATTGAGTGACCTGAATATGGAAGTAGTGGATGAGCGCCTCCCCCAACCATTGCAGGAGTTCATCAAAGTGCGTGACCTCGGCTGCGACCAGCGGGAGGCGAGTGAGTATGGCTCGCTGATACTGGTGCAGGCGTATCCCATCATGCCTGTAGGCGAAACCCTCTGGATTGTTCACAAAACCCTCCGCACATGCATCTATTTCTTGTATAAATACTTTTGAGGTGTGATCGCTAAGTTATTGCTTATAACTATATACGAAAATAGAGCAACTGTGTCAATATTATAAAGTCGCATTTCGCAATATTAACGATTATTTAATATTGTAGTATCGCGCTTCAAACCGTTTTTATGGGATTGAGTAGCGTGGTAGGTGTAGTCTATGCCTGTCCTGCATGTAAGAAGAGCGTTGATGAAAAGGAAGCAAACAGGAATGTATGAGAAGACTGTAATGGATAAGGAGAGGTGGTAGCAGAGAGCCTGCGAACAGGCTCTCTGCTAGAAACTAGCTTAGGCGCGCACCAATTCGGCGAGGCGTTGCATCCCGGCCTCAATCTCTTGAGGTGTGAGGGCGCAGAAGGGGAGCCGCACAAAGCGGTCACCTGTATGTGCCTGGTTGACCTGGGCGTTCAGGTGGTCCGCGAAGAAGCCGTTCCCATCAGTGAGCAAGAGCCCTTGCTCTTTGGCACGCTGGAGCAAGTGCTGGTAGTTACTCTCCTGGGGCAGGGTGATGCTGACAAAGAAACCACCCTCGGGCTCGGCAAAGTCAATACCCGGCAGGTAGGTCTTGATGGCGGAGATCATCGCCTGCAAACGTGGGGCATAGAGTTGCTTCAGATTCTCCAGGTTGCGCTTAAAGTGACCGCGCTCGTGAAACTCCAGTACAGCGGCTTGCGTGGGAAGCACCGGGGCGAGCGTCGTGTCCTCAGCCAGCGCGATGAGTGGCTTGACGATATCGCGTGGGCCGATGAGATAGCCGACACGGATTCCGGGACTAATGAGCTTGCTGTATGAGCTGACGGTAATGGTTCGTTCGGGGTTGAGTTCGCGCAGTAGCGGCAGCGTTTCGCCACTGTAGCGCAGCGTGCGGTAAGGCACATCCTCAACCAGGTAGAAACCATGCTTCTCCGCCAGTTGCGCCAGAGCCTGGCGTTTCTCGCGGGAGGTCGTCACACCAGCGGGATTCTGGAAATCGGGCACGATATACATAAAGCGAGGCGTATAGCGAGCCAGGGCCTCTTCCAGGGCCGTAATATCGACGCCATCGAGCGCGAGCGGAATACCGATCACTTTGGCGCCACGACGGCGAAAGGTCTTGATGGCCCTATCATAGCTGGGCTGCTCGGTAAAGACGACTTCTCCGGGCTGGACCAGTTGAGCGGTAAGCATATCTTGCAGGTGTAGCGAGCCATTGCCAATGAGTACTTGGTCGATGTCTACCTGATACTGTTCCGCGAGCAATTGTTTGAGGGGCACATAGCCACCGTTATGCCCATACTGGAGCACAGTTTTTCCGTCTGGACCCGCGAGAACCGCTTGCAGGCACTCGCTAAAGAGGGTCGTTGGCAAGGCCTCGAGCGCGGGCACGCCGCGTGTAAATGAAATATTGTTACTGATGGACGAAGTGGTCTTCTGCATGCTTTCACAAACTCCTTTGCATGTTTCAGGTAGAACTACGTATGTAGCAGCACAATTTTCCCTTGCACCTGGCCTGAGGCGAGCAATGCATGAGCCTGGGCTGCCTGTTCAATAGGGAGGACACGCGCAATCAATGGGGTAAATGCCTTGTCCGCAATGAGCTGGAGAATATTCTGCTCGTCGCGTGGCGCGGCACGTAGCTGCCCGCCGCCGATGACCGTTAAGCGCTTGAGGCGCCAGGTCTGTGTGTCGACGGTGCTCTCCTTGCCTCCCAGGTTGCCGATCAAGACGACACGCCCATTAGGTGCACATGCTGTAATGCTCTGCTGTAACGTTGAGCCGACCAGTTCTATAACGAGCTGGACCCCGCCGAGCTTTTGTAGCTCCGCGCCTACATCCTGCTGCTGATGGTTGATGACCAGGTCTGCGCCAAGCTTGCGCAGTTCCTCTGCCCGTTCCGTCGAACTGGCGGTGGTGGCGACCCAGGCCCCCGCTGTTTGGCGAGCTGAATCGCCGCGGTGCCAACGCCGCTGGAGCCTGCCCAGATAAGGACTCGCTCATCGGCTTGTAGCTTTCCCAGGTCGAAGAGACTGCCCCAGGCAGTTGAGGCGGCAAGGCCAGCGGCGGCGGCCTCTTCGAAGCTCACCCCTGCTGGCAGGCGAGCCAGGTGGTCGGCGGGAACCGCGATTTTAGAGGCGTATCCACCGCCTCCCGTGGCCTCGGCGGCGCGAGTGGTCAATACATGCTCTCCTGCATGGAAGCCATGGGCATCCGCGAGCACGATCCCTGCGGCTTCCAGCCCGGGAGTAAAGGGCAGGTGTGGGACAGGACGATTGCCATCACGTTGAAAGAGATCCAGGCGGTTGACCGTCGTAGCTTTGACCTCGATCAGTGCCTGGTCGGCTGCTGGTGTTGGATCCGCTACTTCCTGGACTTCAAGGACTTCTGGCCCACCATAGCGAGCGAAGCGTACTGTCTTCATCCTTGTTGTTTGCCTTTCTAGCACACGAGGCTGCAACAGAGTTCTCCATTGAAATGTTGGCTTTACATATGTGCGGGAGTATTTGCAGATATTGTACCTTATCTTTTGGAGAGGGACGATAGCAAATACTCTCGCGCTCAAGCAACAATATCAGTATTTGTACGTTTGGTAACTAATCTGCACCATTTTGCATAGTCTCTGATGTAAAAATGATGTACATCATTGCGAGCATTATTGGCAAGCCCTTTAAGGTTTTTACCATGTTGGCTCAAAGATCGTCGCCCCTTTTGCTTTTAGGCATTCATGGAACGGTTTTAAGTAAGGCGATGGGTTCCGCTCAAAGAGGTCTAACTCAAACGCGTTTCTATCGATGTCTCGTCGTGGAGTGAAGAATAAGCGCTTCATTAAGTCCCACCCCTCGGGACTGGATGCGTAAGCATAAAGCTTTGTTATCTGGATATCAGGATATTGCTGGCAGGCAAAAGTGATTCGGTGCAAATCTCCTGAAGAGACACAGGCAACCATGGAAGCACTGCTTGAACAGGCTGAAGTGTGTGCAGCATTCTATGGGGCAAGTGAGGCACCAAAGCGTGTCCCAGAGTTTCTCGTACGGGCGCGTCAAGCGGTGGTGCTGGCGAAGAGTAGCGATTACCACTACTACCACCTATCGGACTACCCCGATTTTCGCCTGGTGATATGTGGGTTGCATGATAGCTACATCCATCTTCCCGTGTGGGAGATGCGAACCAACAAGCGCTACAAAGCGCGTGAGACAGCGGTTGCTATCACTTCGCCCACGTTTGAGCGGCTTCGCTGTACGCAGTTTGGACACAACATCTTACTCGGTGCACTGATCGAAGGCAATCAGGACGCACTCACCTTTACAAAGACGCTCCCACTGAGAACGCAAAACCGCCTGGAGCATGAGAAAGAGGATATCCAGGCGAGGCGCTACCAGGTCGACCGCTGGCGTTTCTCACGGATGCAAAGCGGCACGAAATTGGCGAAAAGATCAGTACAAGCCTCAAGCGCTACCATGAACACAAGCGCTTACGAATCATGTAATGCAGAAGGCATACCATACCTGGTATGTCTTCCTGTTTAAAGACAAAAAAGTAGGCGGTTCTCTGCATGTATAGTTTTGCGACTGTAACCAGAGAATCCCGCCTGTGGAAAAACTTTGCCCCACATGGGCTATTATACCATGTGGGGCTTTCTGTGGAAAGGATCTCCACATGCAAAAAACACTTCTCACGCTTCTCTTTCTCTTGGTTGCGGGTGGGTGTGTCTACATCTGGGCGGGCGCGAAGCAATACACAATCCCCACCACGTATGCAGCCTCGCACACTCTGAACGCGCCCACCTCGGACACGATCACGAGGCCACCCACCATCTCGGCGGCGTTCATTGATCGCGTGCTAGTAGCGGCGGGTTCGCCTGCGCAGGGCATTGGACAAACGATGTATGACCAGGGCGTGACGTACGGCATTGATCCCGTGTTCGCTCTGGCGTTCTTTCACCACGAAAGCACTTTTGGCCTGCGAGGCGTGGCAGTGGTGACGCTGAGCATTGGCAATATCCGCTGCACCACCGGCTGGCGATGCGACCCGAGCGGCGGGTATCGGGCCTATTCCTTCTGGCGGGCCAGTGTCGCGGACTGGTACGCCCTCATGAAAACAGTGTACATCGCAGAAGGCCGGACCACGGTTGCAACCATCATTCCCAAGTATGCCCCCCAAATGGATCACAACGACGAAGGGGCTTACATCCAGGGCGTTATGGCCGACGTGATTCGCTGGCGAGGAGGGCAGCTATGAGCACAGCGACAGCGGTTGCAACCGCGATGGAAGAACCCAAGGAAAACCCCGTCTGTCAGCAACTGGGCCACGCCTGGCGCTCCACTTCTCAACATTTTCGACACTGTACGCGCCTGGGCTGCACGAAAGAGCAGCGCACCTATGGCTATGACAGCAATGAGGGCCACTGGCTATGGGTCGACGTGAACGCACGCATTGTCACCCTGATCATGTGGCCGGGCCTGATCCCGACCTATCCTGAAAGTGAAACCGTCTGGGAACAGCAAAAACGAATGGAGGGAACCCATCATGCTCTTTAATCAAATCACCGTTGCAGGCCGTTTAGGCCGTGATCCCGAGATGAGCTACACCCCCGCTGGCCAGGCCGTGACCAAGTTCTCTATCGCTGTTGACCAGGGCAAGGACAGAGACGCGATGTGGCTCAACGTTGTGTGTTGGGACACCTTGGCCGAGCGTGCCAATGAACGTTTCGCTAAGGGCGCGGAGGTCTTCGTGCAGGGGAGGCTAACGATGCGCGCCTATGAGGACAAGAGCGGCGCGAAACGCCAAGCCTTTGATGTGGTAGCGACCAGCGCCCAACTGACGCAGCGACCGCAACACGCACCCGTTGCAGTCGGACGGGTCGATGACGATCTTGGCGACTTGAACGGCCACCCCTTCTAGTGTGTTCATGAGTGGAGACGCCCGACACCTCCAGGTGCTCGGGCGTTTTCTGTGGAGGAAAACAACGTCTATGCATACGGTTGCTATCCCTCGCATGGTTGGCACGCTGGAACAGGTGCGCCACTATGCTGATCTCTTTGTCGGGCGGTGGTCTGACTTTGCCATCCAGACCACCAACGGCGGCTATGTTCGGGCCGGGCGTTCCCTGGAACTGGAAGACCTGTTGAAACATTTCCAGGGCTGGCGCACGCTGGGAACCTATCTCATTGATGGGCAGGGCATGTGTCGCTGCTGTGTCTACGATGACGATAGAGAGTGTGGCCTGCTTCAGCTCCTGCAACTGCAAGAGGTCTTGCGCCAACACGGCCACGTCTCCTACCTGGAGCGTTCCCGGCGCGGCGGTCACCTATGGGTGTTTTTTGAAGAACTGCTTCCAGCCTCGCAGGTGCGCGACTGGTTTCTCCCCTTCTGTCCGTCAGGTGTCGAGTTCTACCCCAAACAGAGCGAGGGCGGCGCGTACGGCTCGCTAATCCGTCTCCCCCTTGGCGTGCATAAGAAGTCGGGCCAGTGCTACCCCTTCTTCTTCGATGACGATGTGTATGCCCTCTGGCGAGGCGTCGAGGACCAGCTGCACCGGCTGATGAGTGTGCAGCGCAACCCCGTTCCAGCTTCGCGTAAACAGCCTCTCGCGTCCGTAGGCGCGACACCCACGCAGCCACACCACCCATCGTTAGCCCCTACAGCACTTACACACCTGACCTATTCGCAGAACACCATACACGCCTGGTGTGAGATGCAAGACCCCTTCGCGGTCATTGGGCGCTATGTCCAGCTAGACCAGCGGGGCATGGCCTGTTGTCCCTTTGGTGATCACCACCAGGGCGGGCGCGATCGTCACCCCTCATTCAAGGTCTATCAGCCCAAACGCGTTAGCGGCTCTTCCTGGTTTTGCTACACCTGGAACCGGGGCGGCAACGTCTTTGATTTTCTCTGTCACTGGTACAACGTCGATGCCGCCACCATGTGGCGCAGGATTCAGGCCGGGGAGGTCTAACACCATGAAAAGAGATATACCCTGTGTTCTTACGGTTATTCGTCGTGGCCTTGAAGAGAAGGAACTAGAGAAAAAGCCGATTGAAGATGTGTTTTCAGCTGCCAATGGCGATCTCCACTTTCTCATTCACGCGCTGGCTGAAGCGTACCTCTCAGAAGAAGAACAACAGCAGATTGAAACCGTGTTAGACCATCATTCAGACTGCGTGTACACAGCGCTGGCTCGTATAACTTGCCGTTGGCCTCTCTCTGAGCGGGCGTTCCTAGAAAGGCCCTTAGAATGATTGGACTGCTTCTCATTGCTGCTGTGATTGTGATTGTGCTTTGTGCCTACTGGCCTAAGAGCGAGCAAGAGGAACCGAGGGACGCGACAGCGCAAGAATGGATTGAAGCCGAAGAGCGCGGCGAAGTGACCATTCTTGACGATCACGGCACTGATCACCCAACCGTCGAATTTCGGCGGCGAAGATAACGAAAAGAGTATAACCAGCCCTTATAGCACCTGTTAAAGGGCTGGTTGTACATATTTTAGAGCGTTGTACAAAGATGTAAGCCATGATGAACTCTGTGTGGCTATCCTCCTGTTACGGCAGAGGTGAAACAACATTTATAAACGATGCTCTAGAGTCTACCATAGCAAACTCTAGAGTATACTGACGACAACTTCAACGCCTGTAAGTGATGATGTCCGCTTGCTACTAACTGGGAAGTCTCCAGAGGTCATCCTCGATAAAATGTGCAGTGGTCGACGTCCCAAAGGCTGCCACTCCGAAGGATGATTGGCAGTCCCGAATAGGTGTATCCAGTTTCACCTCATGGCGATTGACATAGAACCTGCACTGATCAGATTGTACTTTCATACCAATAGAAAGCGGAAAGGTGATGGGAAACGAAACCTTTCCCGATTGCTTAAATGAGCTGAGGATATTGACCGTGACTATTCTATAATTTCCATCTTTATCGATCAAAAACATATCACCAGCCGACACAACACCTTCCTCCTGGATGTTATAGGCAATGCCGACTCCCCCATCCCCATGACTCTGCATATCTCTGAAAACAACCTGGTATGCAACATTATTAAACCCAGACGTTCCGCTACGGGGGCAGCCCTTATAATATGATTGGTCTAGTGCTATCTGATAACTACCGTCCTGAAAATCACACCCACTCTGCTCCCAATTACTATTTACCTGACTCAGATCCTCATGAAAGATGCTTGTAGCAACGAAAGGTGCGGGAAACGCATTCGGTACAGCATTTGCCGTCGCCTGATAGACAGCCGTTCCGGTTGATGCATATGCAACCGCTGTTTTCGTTCCATTCCTTACGGCGGTCTCGGTGGCCTGGACAGAAAGATCGTGTTGATGTCTATTGTTCTGATCCTGTGCTATCCAGATAATGCTTCCCACGATAAGCAAAAGGGCAAGAAAAAAACTGGCCCAAAGCATTCCTTTACTTTTCATTCCTTGTTCCTTATCAAATAAGTCATATGCACTCCTGCAGATAACCATACAAGCAAATGGGTGATTTCTACCAGGACAAGAACCGGACACATTCCGGCCAAACTGCTCCAAATACTTTAAATGCCAATTTTTATTTACACTGCTTCTCTTAAGAGAGACATTACAAGCCGTCAAAAAAGAGCCTTTGCAAGAGACTCTTTTTCTTACTCATTTTGGAGGGTTCTATGAAACATTGCTCGTTTTGTTTTTTTATCACTTTTCTCGTGGAGCCTTGCGAGAGGCTGTGCTCAATATGGTTGCAGTTTCATTTCTTATGAACCAGGGGCGCGGTCTAGTAACACGCGCCCCTCTGTGTACCGATTTGGCGTGATGGTGCCGCTTCTAGGGCCATTTAAAGGCCGAAAGGAATTGTGTGTATGGCATCTTGTACAAAAGCGGTTCTTGTAGGCATTGATACACTCGTGATCAATGCGCATTTTCCCCAGCATGAGCAGCTGGCCGAGGAACAGAAGAAGGCCAAACAGGAGACATACGACGCGCGTCTTTCCGCTCTTGTGGAGCAACTCTACCAGTGGCAAGAGAAGGCGCAAATCGCGAAAGAGCCACAACTCACCACGTGGGAACATGAGGGAAAAGCGTTTTTGATGTCTCCCAACGGGACACAGACGCACTACTTCTTGCTCAAGAACGGGTACATCGATCTGATGATGGGGCCACATCTACACCACGGAGCGCCTGCGCGGGTGCGCTTCTCTAGTGAGTACCTGTGGCGGCGTGGCGTCGATGATGCTGTGATGAGCACACATATGTTTCTCAGTAGCCTCTTGCAAGAGGTCGTTAATCTCCAACCGGCAGAAATGCACCTGTGTGCCGATATAGCGGGTTTTCACATCCCTCGCAACTATGAGCGGGTGTTTGTCTCCCTCGCCACCAAGTGGCGGCCAGTGAAAGAGTCTCAGCTAGATAAACCTGTCTACCGTCACCACCGGCTGGAGACGTTGCAGTTTAGTGGGCATGGCAACCCTCTTAGTGTGACGATCTACGATAAACCGGCTGAGATCGAGCAAAAGTCCCGTGAAAAGCGATGGTTCTATGATCTCTGGAAACAGCGCCAATGGGACGAGCAGACGCCCGTGTGGCGCATTGAATGCCGGGTGAAGCGTGAAGCCCTCCACGAGATGGATATAGAGGATGTGTATGAAGCCATAGAAAAAGCCCCCGCCATCTGGGCCTACTGCGTTGGGCATCCAGGGCAGAAAAAGGGTTGGATTCGCATGGTCGAACCCAACACAAAAGACTCCAATCGGCGGCGATGGGAGACAGCGGAGGCATGGCAGACAGTGCAAACAGCGTTCCTGTCCGGCTGGCGCGATGTGACCGACATTGAAGCTATCCAACGTGAGCGCAAGCGCGAAATTAACCTGGACCGGGCCGAGAAGGCCATAGCAGGTTACACCACCACCTATGGGGCGTGGCTGCAAGATGCGCTTAGCCCGGATGCTGATGCTTCTATGGTGCTGCAACGGCTCTATACCAGAATGCTTGAAATCTGGGAGGAGCGCGGCGTTGATTTCCAAACATTGCGACGTCAAAAGCAATGTGTGTATCACATTTCCTAGTCCCTGATGATTTGATTCTTGAAAAGCGTTCTCTCTATAAGGGAAGAGGCTTAGACGTCATGCCTCAATTTTCGGCGAAGTGGAAGCCGCATGTGCAAGGCATTTTTCAACCATATCAAGCAATTCATCGAGATGAAAGGGCTTGTACAGAATGGGAATGCCTTTTTGTTCAAGGATTGCCTCTTGTTGCAAAACATCAGCAAGGCCTGCAGTACAAAGGATAATAGGGATATGCATAGTTGGGCGATGGAGTTTGAGTTTCTGCAAAAAATCCCATCCATCTCGGTGAGCACCAAATCTGAAATCAAGGAGAATGAGATCAGGTTGAAGGCGCTCAACATCTATGACATCCTCAAAAATCATTTCTGCAATTGTTACTTGATATCCGCCTTCCTCTTCTAAGACAAGGCGCATCATTTCGAGAATTGACGGATCGTCATCAATAATCAAAAGATGGGCAGACATGACGTAAAAGCTCCTTTCCGTGTTCTAGAATGGCATCAGGCTTGGTCCGACAAACTTTATACTCAAGTATACGGATGAGTATTCGTATCAGATGCAGTTTGATTTTCAATCATATTAACCTCATGTGTCAACTGGCACACGAGGTTTTTTTATGGAGGTTGCCAGTATGCAAAAACAAGTAACCACGGCACCAGGTGAGTTACAGCCCTTGCTGACAATCCCTGGTACGGCAAAGATGCTCAGTGTAAGTGAACGCATGGTATACAAGCTCATTGACTTTGAAGGCTTACCCACGATTTCACTAGGGCGATCAGTGAGAATTGATCCTGTTTCTCTCAAGCGGTGGCTTGTAGAGCGTGAAAATACACGGTAGGAGTTAGTATATGGCTGGACGTAGAAAACACGGCGAAGGAACACTTTTTAAACGTGCTGATGGACGCTGGCAAGCCAGTTTTATTACCTCTAATGGTAAGCGCAAGTACTTTTACGCCTGGAAGTCGTCAGAAGCGCTTGAGAAGATGCGCAAGGCTATGCAAGAAGACCAGAAAGGTCTTCTTGCATCTGGCAAACGTATGCTCATGAAAGACTATCTTCCTCAGTGGCTAGAGGTTGTAGCCAAGCCACAGATTTTTAGCGGGACTTACGTCCAATATAAATCTACGCTTAATAAACATTTGCTTCCCGCCTTTGGTAGTACCATGGTGCATAAGTTGACTGTTCAGCAGGTACAGTCCTTCTATGCACAAAAGCTGGAGGAAGGGCTAGCACCTGGGACTGTCATTTTTATACATGGTGTTTTGCATATGGCTTTAGAGAATGCAGTAAGTTGGGGGCTTATATCGCACAATGTGACTGACAAGGCAAAAATGCCTAAAAGAGTACGCCATGACTACCGCACTCTAAACTTAGAAGAGGCGAAAGTGTTGGTAACATTTGCCCGTGCTTCTCGACTAGAAGCTCTGCTTATAATGGCTCTTACAACCGCCATGAGAAGGGGTGAACTTCTTGGCCTGCGATGGAGTGACATTGATTTTGAGAATAAAACGCTTCAGTTAAGGCGTTCTCTCAGACGTGTGCGTCATGTAGGTTTTGTTGTTAAGGAACCCAAAACCAAAGCTGGCAGACGCAGAATTATGCTTACGGACTATGCCATAGAGGCTCTCAAAAGACACAAGCGCCTGCAAGAAGAACGGCGTGAAAAGTCTACAGATTGGTCTGATCTTGGCCTGGTGTTTCCCAATACTCGAGGTGGATACTGGGACCCTGATCACATGGTGGACGTTTTTAAGAAGATGCTTGCCAAGGCCCAACTCCCTCCGATAAGGTTTCATGATCTGCGACATAGTGCAGCGACCTTGCTCCTGGCCATGGGTGTACACCCCAAACTGGTTCAAGACCTGTTGGGGCATAGTACCGTAGGGATCACGATGGATACTTACTCACATGTGCTGCCTTCTATGCAGAAAGAGGTCGCAGATAAGATGGGTTTTGCTTTTACATTTGAAGAGGATCAGGAGGAAGGAAAGGATCAGAAAGGGGAGAATTGATGTAAAATGTGATGTAAATTGCTAGGTGTATAGAGTTTCTGCAACATAAAGCCGCTTTTTAAGCGGTTTTATTGTTGCCTGTTTTGAGGTTTTTGGGAGTTGCAGATATTGTACCGCACTTTCCCTGCGGATGCCGAATAAGACTATGTCTATTTACTCTTGCTTTTAGAACAAATGTTTTATATAATAGAGAGGCCGACGTGAGAATAGTAAGGTAGACATGGTTTGTAGCAGTTTTATGAGCTGTTGCTCATTGGTTGGTTAGGGATCGTCACATATGCAACTAGTAACATCACTTTCCCTCATTTCTATCCTGGTGCAGGACCAGGATGCCGCGCTTGAGTTCTATACCGATATTATGGGGCTAGAGAAGTGCCTGGATATTACCTATGCTCCAGGTCTACGCCTGGTGACTGTGGCCCCCAGGGGGCAGCGAAAGCCGCAACTGGCGCTGGCGAAGCCGGGTATTTATCATGATGAAGCCTGGATGCAGGATGTGTTGAGGCGCATGGATCCGCGCAATCCCTGGATGTTTGCCACAAACAATTGTGGTGAAACCTATGAAAAATTGACTGCCCGAGGTGTGCATTTTCTTCAGGCTCCTACCAGGCAACTTTATGGAATCGAGGCTCGTTTCACTGATCCTGATGAGAATATGTTTGCACTATTAGAGCCTTTTCCCGAGGCACGCTCACTCTGCCTGGCTCGCTGCATTGGGACAGCCGCCTGACTTCTCGCGCCTGCGGCGCTCGCTTTCTAGTAAGTAGTGTGGAGCGTCCTGGCAGCTGCAGGCTGCCAGGACGCTCCACACTACTTACTAGAAGAATATATCTCCTGATCCTCGCTGAAAATCCCACAGGTTTAAAATGCTTCTGGAGAACACCAGCACCCAGTAGTACTCATGGGGGCCTATCTTTCATGTGTTACTTTGGTCGAGGATTGGCCGTCTTGCATTCGTGAACAGAACATCCTGTGCAACGATTCTATGCAAGATTTTTGGAGATACGTATGTCGTTAAGTAACCTGGAAGAAGTCTCTGTAGAGTCGGTTCTCCTTGAGGAGCCAGCTGCATCTGTAGTGCCTGCCACCCCTGCCGACGTTCCTACACGTTCCTACCATCCCTATTCCTGGAGCGTTGCGAATCGCGTGTTGGATGTCGTCGATACCTTAACTGGCGGTCGCGCTGGCATGCTCCAGCGTTTGAGCAGTTACGTTGTGATTGGTGGTGTCGCGGCAGTTGTCAATCTGATTGTGTATTATATTGTTTATCACTTTGTTCCAGTGCCAGGAACGGATACGGTGCATCTGGTGGTTGCTTTCCTCTGTGCGACCGAAATTTCTATCATGGCCAACTTTGTCCCCAATGACTACTTTACCTTCCGGCATGTTGCGGGAGCTCGCCAACGTTCGTGGCTCCAGCGCTGCCTGCGTTTCCAGCTGACTTGCATTAGTGGCAGCGCGCTGACCGCCTTGATTCAATTTAGCCTCGTTTACCTGGTGCATGTCTGGCCGCTGTTCGCCCAGGCTTCCGCGCTGATCATTGTGCTATTCTACAACTTTACTGTTCATCATCTGTTTACCTATCGGCATGTGAAGACTGAGAAAACGCTCTAATCGTTAGTCTGTAAACAGAAGAACCAAGTTACGCGAAAGACAAACTCTCTCCTGGGGCGGAGGATATGTGGCTGGCAGGAATATGCCCATTGAAGCTATGTGACAGAAGAAAAAGATAAGCAAGCGAGAGGCTGCCCACATCATTGTGGACAGCCTCTCGCTTGTTCTACTTTACTGGGAGGCAGGGCTTTCTATCAGGCCCAGCGAATCAGGCCCATCTCGTACTTACCTTTGAGCAGGGGATGGGTGGGGACGACGCGGACGTTATAGGCGATACTCCCGCTATCCTCCGGTTGCAAGTGCGCTTCGAAGCGATAGGCTCCGTCTTGTTCGCGCTTGCTATACTCCATGGGAATGGTGTGCTGGGGGATGGCCAGTTCGTCTCTTGTCTCGCCATAGACCAGTTCAACGCTGATATCCTCGGGGGCCAGGTTATTGAGGCGTACCCAGGCTTTGACGGTAATGCCTTCACCCAGGCTGAGCTGTCCCTCGCGCTGGCCCTGGACATAGAGCTGGACGCCATCCCAGTACTTCTGAACGCGCTCCTTCCAGGTTGCCAGGGCGCGTACCTCTTCATACGAGTTCTCGCCGACCTGGACGCTCTGTTCTATTTCTGGAACATAGTAGCGCTGGGTATATTCCTTCACCATACGGCGCATGCTATATTGGGGTGTGCAGGTACGAATAGCCTCTTTCATGGTACCTACCCAGCGGTGAGGCACGCCAGACTCGCCACGTTCGAAGAAGGAGGGAACTACTTCCTCTTCCAGCAGGCGATAGAGGGCAATACTATCGGCCTCCGCCTGAATCTCCTGGTCATGGTATTCGCGTTCCTCGCCAATAGCCCAGCCATTCTCACCATTAAAGCCCTCGGCCCACCAGCCATCGAGGATACTACAGTTGGGTTGTCCATTGAGGGCGGCCTTCTGACCACTGGTGCCGCTGGCCTCGTAGGGGCGAATGGGCGTGTTCAGCCAGAGATCAGTGCCTGACACCAGGTAGCGCGCCATATCGATATCGTAGTTCTCCAGGAAGACGATCTTGCCCTTGAACTCTGGACTGCGAGAGGCGCGATAGATCTGCTCAATCAGCGCCTTGCCTGGATCGTCCGCGGGATGGGCTTTGCCTGCGAAGACAATCTGCACCGGGCGCTCAGGATTATTGAGCAAGCGCTTGAGGCGTTCGAGATCGCGGAAGAGGAGCGCCGCGCGCTTATAGGTGGCGAAGCGGCGCGCAAAGCCAATGATAAAGGCTTTGGGGTCCAGGAACTGCTCGAACTCGTCAATCTGGAGTGAGCCTTCGCCCAGGCGTAGATGCTGTTGCTTCAGGCGCTCACGCGCGTAATTGATTAGCAGCTCCTTGCGTGTAGCGTGAACCTTCCAGAGTTCATCATCGGGGAGCATATCGATGCGCTTGTCCCAGAACGCAGGATCATCGACGTAGCGTCCCCAATCGGGATCGAGGTAGCGTCGGAAGAGCGCGTTGATCTCGGGCGCGATCCAGGAGAAGGTGTGGACGCCGTTGGTGATATAGTCGATGGGTACCTCGTCCACGTCCAGCCCAGGCCAGAGGAACTGCCACATCTTGCGTGAGACCGCGCCATGCAGCTTACTGACGCCATTATGCTGTCCCGTAAGCTTGAGGGCCAGCACCGTCATGCCATAGGTCGAGCCCCAGCCGTGATCCTCGCGGGCGACCTCCATAAACTGGTCGCGATTGAGTTTGAGCAGGCTCCAGTAGGAGCTGAAGTACTTATCGACCAGGTCATAGTTAAAGGTATCATTGCCAGCCGGCACCGGCGTATGCGTGGTAAAGAGCGAGTTTGCGGTAACAACCTCGCGCGCCTCATGAAATGTCAGCCCTTGCGCTACCAGTTCACGACAGCGCTCCAGGCTGAGGAAGGCGGCATGGCCTTCGTTGAGGTGCCAGGCCGCGGGCGAGATGCCCAGGGCGCGCAGGGCGCGTACGCCGCCAATACCCAGCACGATCTCCTGCGAGATGCGCATCTCACGATCACCTGCGTAGAGACGCGCCGAAAGTTCGCGATCATGGGGCGCGTTTGGATCGACGTCCGTATCCATCAGGTACAGGGGCACACGGCCAACCATGAGCTTCCAAACCTTGGCATAGATGCGTCTGCCAGGCAGGTCAACGCTAATGACTACCTCATTGCCGTCAGGCCCAACCGCGGGGGTCGCGGGCGCCTCGGAGAAGTGCAGCTTATCATAGAGCGCCTCTTGCACACCATCGCGGGTAACGTGTTGGATGAAGTATCCTTGTGGATAGAGGAAGCCCACGCCCACAAATGGCAGACCCAGGTCGCTTGCCTCTTTACAGTGATCGCCCGAGAGAATACCCAGGCCACCGGAGTAAATGGGGAGTGACTCATGCAGCCCAAACTCCGCGGAGAAATAGGCAATTGTCTTATCTTGCAGGTGTGGATAGTTTTGCGAGAACCAGGTCTCGTCCTGGCGTGGGTGCATGTAGTGATCGAATTCGTTGATGACGCTGTCGTAGCGTTCCAGGTACTGGCTGTTTGTGGCGGCTTGCTCTAGTTTCTGTGGCTCCGCCTCGCTCAAAAAGCGTACCGGATTATGCCCAACCTGTTCCCAGAGTTCTGGATCAAGCGAACTATACAGCTCGCGAGCCTCGGGATGCCAGCTCCACCAGAGATTGTACGCCAACTCATAGAGGCGACTGATACGAGATGGCATAATGGGAAAGACCGTTATGCGACCGTAGACTTTCACAGGTCTAGACTTCCTTTCTTCTCGCGGACGAAGGACATATGCAACGCTTGCGCAATCAATTTCTGCCATGTACAGGTGTGAAGCAGGGCGCCCGCCACATCAGGAGTGTTTATTTCTCCTTATTATAATCACATGTGGGCGCGTCGCGCTTGAATAAGCGGTGCTCCCGACGATGTCTCCTCCCAACCAGGCATGGCAAATCCTGCGAAAAAGATAAATGATGCGTATGTCTCTCAACCCTCTACCAACACCGGAGGGGTGTATGTGTATGAGGACCCACTTTGGGGTGAGTACTCACGTATCAACGTATTTCAGTATGAATAATGAGTGTACGTATTTCCAGTATACAAAAAAACAGCACAAAATAAAAAGGTTCTCTAGCAATTTTTTATACCTTTACTAAAGCTCCCCTTTTCCTCTTTTGCCTGCTGCTTGTTGTCGCTTGGCCTCTCGGTAGCGTTGGGCTGAGCGCGCCCTATCCATACATCCCAGGCTACACCAACGACGTGTCGCGCTTTTCGTTGTGTCATAGAAAAAGAGAATGCAGCGCTCATTCTCACAGTGATGCAGGCGCTTTCTCTCGCCCTGGCTAATGAGGCGCGAGGCCGAAAGGGCAATGGGCAAGAGCATCAGGCCTTGCGTCGGATCCGTGGTGTGGGTTCTGGGGACCAACTCTCCCTGCTCGGTGAGGTCCAACGACGTATAGCCCGTTCGCAGAATCGCATTGAGGATGGCCACGTCCTCCTTCTCTGGCATGCTTCCCGTTACAAGCGCGTTAAAGATGGCTCGCAGGGCCGCGCGCAACGTTTTGAGGGTATTGAGCAATGCCGTATCATACATAATTGGCTCTTCGTTCTCTCTGCGCACCTCGTCGAATTCAGGATGGCGTTGACATGTCTCTTGCCACCAGCGAGCCACATCTTGGGATGTCATCAGCAGATCGCCTCGTTTCCCGCGTGTCATGACCTCTGTATTTACCAGGCTGAGCGCCAGATTCTCACCATCAACGAGAAATGGCGTCTCATATTGAGTTCTCCCTTTTTCCTCAAGCATACACAAATTCCTCCTTGCTCTATTATCCAACACTATTGGACTATTGACAAGGACAATTTTTCAGGGTACACTCGAATTATCCAAGCCAAATATTATTTAGATATGGACATTTTTAAAAGTTTGCATACTATGTTGCTTCAGGAGGAATCGCAATGTCTACTGTTACTCCGGCACTTCAGACTGGTCATATTGGCCTTAATGTCAGCGATATCGAGCAATCGAAACATTTTTATCAAGCCGTCTTTGGCTTCTCTGTAACCTGGGAGTCACAGGAGCCAGGCCGTCGTTGTGCGTTTCTCGGCGATGGCCAGCGGTTGGTCTTGACCCTGTGGGAGCAGAGCCAGGGAGCCTTTGCGAAAGACCGCCCTGGTCTTCATCACCTTTCATTTAAAGTCAATGATATTGCGGAAGTGCGTATCTTCGAGGCTCGGCTCAAGAGCCTTGAGGCCCATTTTTTGTATGAAAGTGTTGTGCCTCATGGCGAGGGGCAAGATTCGGGCGGTATCTTCTTCACTGATCCTGATGGGATTCGTCTGGAAATCTATAGTCCCAGCGGGGCCAGTGAGAACCCAGCCCCTACGGCCTCAGCTCCTACCTGCGGCTTCTTTTAGTTTTTGCCTTGTTGTCATCCCTCTGTGAAGGAGATTAGTGTATGCTGGATTATCATGCAGGAGAGCTTGAGGTGCAGGGGCAGGCGGGAATACCGCCCAGGGCATCTCGCGTGAACAAAAGCCTTCGCCCCACGTTGCCGCCTATTGCGCAGACATTTCTGCACGAGCAATATATGGTTGTTCTGAGCACTACTGATAGCGAAAGGCGTGTCTGGGCATCGATACTCGCTGGAGAGCCTGGCTTCCTTAAGACACCCGATGAACAGACCGTAAAGATCAGCGCGGCTCCTGGCCTTTTTGATCCACTCTCAAAGAATCTCCAGATCGGAGGGGCAATTGGAATGATCATGATCGACTTCGCGACGCGCAGGCGTATGAGGGTTAATGGGCGGATAAAAAGTGTACAGGGGGAGATTGTGGTACACACGGAACAGGTTTACTCCAACTGTCCTAAATACATTCAAGCCCGCGTGTTGCCAGGTGCGAACACGAATGAGCCCCCATCGTCCGCTCCTCTTACACCGCAGCTTTCTCCAGAGGCAGTCTGCAACGCAGCGTTGACTAGTGAGCAACGCACATGGATAGAGCGGGCAGATACTTTCTTTATCGCAAGCAGTCATCGTGAGGGTGGCTCTGATGTCTCGCATCGCGGGGGGACTCCAGGCTTTGTACAGGTTGAGAATGCAACCCGGCTGGTGTTTCCCGATTACTCGGGCAACAGGATGTTCCAGACTCTGGGTAATATCAGCGTAGAACCACAGACTGGCTTGCTCTTCCTTGACTTTAAGAGCGGAGATACGCTCCAACTCACTGGTAAAGCGCAAGTAATCTGGGAGAAAGAACGCGTAGCCGCTTTTGCTGGCGCCGAGCGCCTGGTAGAGTTTAGCATTGAAGAGGTCATCGAGACGAAAGGAGCTGTTCCGCTGCACTGGCAACTGGTAGAGTACTCGCCGTTTCTACCTTAAAAGAGGCACAGGAAAGGAGGGTGGTTTGACTTCCAAGTGGATCTTTGGAATGGGCCGCCCTTCTTGTTCCTGTGCTCTGGTTGAAAGCTAGCTTTCGTTGTTAATCTTGATCCAGCCGTGGCGGAGCGCGTGTACAACAGCCGCTGTACGGTCACTCACCGAGAGCTTCTTCAAGATAGAGGTGATATGGTTTTTCACCGTTTGATCGCTGATCTTCAATGACTTGGCGATCTCTTTGTTGCTATTCCCCCGTGCGATATAGTCGAGAATTTCGACCTCGCGGCTTGAAAGGGGCGAATAGCTATCCTTGGGGGTACCCTCTTCCTTCTCCACGGTTAATTCGTGGAATGACCTGAGGACGCGGCTGGCAAGCTGCGGTTTGGAGAGGACATCATCGTTAATCAGGTATTCGCCCTGACTGACTTTACGCACGGCATCGACAAGTTCTTCGCTTGTGATGTTGCGTGTGTAGTATGCGGCTGCACCAACCTTGATGGACTGAAATAGGCGTTCCTCGTCCTCGGAGGGCGTAAGCATAATGATGGCCGTCCGTGGAGCAAGATGACGCGTCTGCCGGGCTATCTCGAGTGGATCAGAGGAAGTGAGACCTGCATCGATAAGGGCGACATCAGCGGTATTCGTGCGGATAATATCCAGCACTTCTGTGGCGTCGGTCGACTCTCCAATAATTTCGCAGTTGCCCATCCTTTGGAGGGTGGCGCGAATACCCTCGCGGAACAGGGGTTGTTCATCAATAATGATGACACGTATCGTTTCCATGCAAATCCTTCATCGAAGAGCAGCAGACAGCGTGGGGGGCACCACCGCGACACTGCCTACACTCTTAATATTGCAAAAACTCCTAAATCACGGCACTGGCTAAAAGAGCCTCTTTAAACCAGTAATATGGTCCCTGTGGTGACAGGGGAAAGTACTATTACCTTTGGTGTGCCCATTATACACACAAAACGTCCTGGGAACAATTGGTTAGGGACAAAAATTTTGTTTGCATTGCAAATGCGAGAATTGGGCAGGAGAACTGAAAAAGGCTTGAAAGGTGGAGGGAATGGCAACCTATGTGAGGGAGTTGCATCGTATCTGAATGCGTTGCCGACGAGGCAACTCCCTTCTGGAGACGTAATGTGTGACTGTCTCTACGATCATAGGCATAGGTGAGTATGAGAGCTAGATGCGCTCCAGGCGCTGCAGGGTGGTGTTGATACCCACACGCAGGGATTCGATAACGCCCTTGCCAGTGACCGCGACGGCTTCAAAGCTGGGGACGCGGTAGGGGTTGAGGTACTTCTCCAGGACCGAGACTGGCAGGGTATCTTGCAGGTCGCGTTTATTCCACTGCATGACCAGGGGGAAATCGGTAACGTCCTTATTCATGCGGCGCAACTGTTCTTGCAGCTCGTTCCAGCATTCGATATTTTCCTGTAGCTTGCTGGCCTGCGAGTCGGCGACAAAAACAACGCAGTCAGCACCCTTGAGCACGGAGATGCGTGTTTGTTGATAAAGAATCTGGCCAGGAACAGTGTAGAGCTGAAAGCGAATAGTAAATCCGTGGACCTTGCCTAACTCGAGGGGGAGCAGGTCAAAGTAAAGCGTGCGCTCGGTCTCAGTATCGATGGAAACCATGCTCCCAACATCTTTAGGGCTGACGGCCTGATGGATGTAGTGAAGGTTTGTTGTCTTGCCACATAGACCAATGCCATAGTAGACAATTTT
The DNA here is from genome assembly GCF_016587415.1 of Ktedonobacter sp. SOSP1-85. Taxonomy (GTDB): domain Bacteria; phylum Chloroflexota; class Ktedonobacteria; order Ktedonobacterales; family Ktedonobacteraceae; genus Ktedonobacter. Next base: position 4,562,620 of record NZ_BNJI01000001.1, read on the forward strand.
ACAATTGATCTCTCGCTTTGCCATATTGATCAGAGACATGTCAATTCGTTCTCCTGCCCGCTCTTACGTCCACCGCCTGAGATATGCTATATAATGAAGTTGGGGACACCCCAAACCCCATAGGGTATATCAGGCAGTAGTGTATGCTACTACTGTCGAGGACAGTATATCGTATTTTGCTAAAAATGCCAACGGCTCGCCCTAAGAGAGAAATGAGGGTCTCCAGGCGCTATGTACAGATGTGCTTATAGAAGGAAACAAACGTTGCGATGAAGCAGTAGTGCCTGTGACAGGCTATCTTCTCTCTATGAATCAACCGTTGATACAGCCAAAATTGTACGCTATTTTGCTTTGTAATGCAATGGATAGCGAGCAAGTAGCTAGTGGTATATCCAAAGGTCTATTTGTGCTGTTTCTTGTGGCTTCTGCCTTTTGTTGCGCTATCCCATTGACGAATGGCGCAGAAAGGACTAGACTTACAGCAAAACGCAAGAAACCTCATGTCTTTCAGAAGGTAGCAAATATTCAGGACTTCTCGCGCCTGCGGCGCTGCCCAGTTTGTGGGTGTGGAGCGTACTGGCAGCCACAGACTGCCAGTACGCTCCACACCCACAAACCAAATAACTTGTACATAGCGTAAGCTAACACCATAGGCACAGTATTTCGAGATGGTAGTGTGGTGTTCCCTGGCGGCAGCAGGCTGCCAGGGAACACCACACTACCATCTCGGGTGAGCGCCACAGGCGCGAGTGGTATCTGAAGAGTCATAGAAGGCGAAGAAGATAAAGAGAAGGTAAGGGTTGGCTGTATGACTACAACTGCTTCTACTCCCATCGATACGGATTTCGAGGTCGTGATTGGCCTGGAGGTCCATTCTCAACTGCTCACAAAGAGTAAGATGTTCTGCTCATGTAGCACTGGCTATGCTAATGAGGCTCCCAATACCCATGTTTGCCCCGTGTGCATGGGCATGCCTGGTGTATTGCCCGTCATCAACGAAGAGGCCGTAAAGTATACCATTATGACGGCGCTCGCTCTGCATTGCTCGATTCCCGAGTACTCCAAGTTTGACCGCAAGAGCTATCCCTATCCCGATTTGATGAAGGGCTATCAAATCTCACAGTACGATATTCCTTTGAGCCGCGATGGCTATTTGACGGTTGAGGTCGGCGGGCAGAGTCGGCGTATCGGCATCACGCGTGTGCACCTGGAGGAGGATACCGCCAAGTTGCAGCACCGTGAGGGCTATAGCTTGATCGACGTCAACCGCGCGGGGACGGCACTGATGGAGATCGTCAGTGAGCCGGATATGCGCACTCCTGAGGAGGCGCGCCTCTATATGCAGAAGTTGCGCGAGACGCTGGTCTACCTGGGCGTTTCGTCCGGACGTATGGAAGAGGGCAGCCTGCGTTGCGACGCTAACGTGTCGGTACGCCCACGTGGCCAGGAGAAGTTGGGCACTAAGACCGAGATCAAGAATATGAACAGTTTCCGCTCGGTCGAGCGCGCGCTGGAATACGAGGCCAAGCGCCAGATCGCTGTCCTGCGCGAGGGCGGCAATATTCGCCAGGAGACCCGTGGCTGGGACGAGGCGCGTGGCGTCACAGTAACCCAGCGCGTCAAAGAGCATGCCAACGATTATCGCTACTTCCCTGAGCCAGACCTGCCACCCCTGGTCATTAGCCGTAAGTACGTTGAGGAGATTCAGGCCAGCCTGCCCGAACTACCCGATGCCCGTCGTGCGCGTTATGCCTCAGACTATGGCCTCTCTGAGCAAGAGGCGAATGTCATGACCGAGGATAAACCACTCGGCGATTACTTTGAGCGTGTGCTAAGCGTGTCAAAAGTGAAGGATACAAAGGGACGTGCCAAATCCGCCAGCAACTGGATCTTAAGCGAAGTGGTGCGTCTGCTGAAGGCGAAATCCATCCCGGTTCAAGAGTCGCCCCTCTCGCCCGAGGCTGTTGCCAACCTGCTCGATCTGCTCGATGCCGAGCGCATCACAGGCAAGCAGGCCAAAGAGGTTCTGGATGAGTCTTTTGCGACCGGCGAGATGCCAACGAAAGTGGTCGAGAAGAAGGGCTTTAAGCCACCTATTACCGATGCCAGCGCCCTTGAGCCTATTATTAACGATATCATTGCCAAAAACCAGAAGATCGTCAATGACTATCTGGGTGGCAAGATGAATGCCATGCAAGCCCTGGTGGGCCAGGTGATGAAACAGACACGTGGTCAGGCCAAGGCCGATATGGTACAGTCTGTATTGAAGGCTAAATTAGAGAGCCTGCAAGGATAGTTTGCACGCGAGCGGTCTCCCGCGTCAGACCCGCGAGTCAGAAAGGCTGCTTGCGCGCTAAAGAAGGAGCAGCGTAAGACATGGACGATGAGGTCAGGTCTTTCTCTTTCAATCCCTATGAGATGGCGGTCCAGCAGTTTGAGCTGGCCGCCGAACGGCTGCAACTCTCCGAAGATATGCGCGAGATCTTGCGTCAGCCGAAGCGTGAGTTGACCGTCCATTTTCCGGTACGCCTGGACGATGGGGCCATCAAGACATTTACTGGCTATCGTGTCCAGCATAATGTTAATCGTGGCCCGGCCAAGGGCGGTATTCGCTATAGCCCCCAGGTGACGCTTGACGAGGTTAAAGCGCTGGCTATGTGGATGACCTGGAAGTGTGCTGTGGTCGGCATCCCCTACGGCGGAGCGAAGGGTGGGGTGATCTGTAATCCCCGGCGTATGACCCCCGCCGAACTTGAGCGCCTGACGCGTCGCTACACCACCGAGATCTCGATTATCATTGGTCCTCATAGCGATATTCCAGCCCCCGATATCAACACCAATTCCCAGATTATGGCCTGGATGATGGATACTTACTCTATGCACGCGGGCTTCTCCATTCCAGCGGTGGTAACGGGCAAGCCGCTCTCGATTGGTGGCAGCGAGGGGCGCAACGAGGCGACCGCCACAGGTGTCTTGTTCGTGAGCAGGCGCGCTGCCCAGCGCCTGGGTATGCCCTTGAAGGGGGCACGAGTGAGCATCCAGGGCTTTGGCAATGCGGGGGCGATTGCCGCACGCCTCTTCCATAACGAGGGCTGTAAGGTGGTTGCGGTCTGTGATAGTCGTGGTGGCATCTACAACGAGGATGGCCTGGACCCTGCAGCGGTGCTGCGCCACAAGCAAGAGCATGGCTCGGTTGCCAGTTATTCCCTTGGGCAGGTCGTGACACCTGAGGAGACGCTGGAGGTGCCATGCGATGTGCTTATCCCCGCCGCGATTGAAGGTGTGATTCATGCCCAGAATGCCGGGCGCATTCAAGCCCAGATTATTACCGAGGCTGCCAATGGCCCGACAACCCCTGAAGCCGATGCAATCCTTTTCCAGAAGGGGATATTATTAGTTCCTGATATCCTGGCCAATGCAGGTGGCGTCACGGTGAGTTACTTTGAGTGGGTACAGGACATTCAAAGCTTTTTCTGGGGGGTCGAGGAAATTACCCGCAGGCTTGAAGTCATCATCAATAAAGCCTTTGACGCGGTTGCGCGGACCGCTGATGAATATCACTGTGATATGCGCCTGGCGGCGAATATGCTGGCAATTGCGCGTGTTGCGGAGGCAACTCAGGTGCGAGGCATCTATCCTTAGCACAGGAGCGTTCAGGCGTACGATGTGCTTTCTAGCACACATCAAGAAGCAGGTCGCCTCTCGCGAGAGGCGACCTGCTTCTTGATGTGTGCTAGAAACCCCGGCGAGTGTCCCGTCGTGGCTTCTTGGCGGGTTTGACGGCACGAGTTGGCTTGGCCTTCTTGCGTCCGCGTGCGCCCCATTCCGCACCTTCTTCTTCTTCCTCTTCCTCTGCTGAGTCGTAGAGATCTTCTTCTTCTTCTTCCTCTTCTTCCTCGCTGTACTCTTCGTCTTCAGCGATGTCAACGTCGGGAAGGTCCGCGTCTACAACTTCTTCTAGCTCGTTGCTAGCGAAATCGCCTACTTCCTCTTCAGCTACCTCTTCCTGATCGAGGGTTGCCGAGGGATGAACGATCTCTTCTTGAATGTTTTCCTGTACGCGAGAAGCTCTGCGAATAGGAGCAGGCGCAATAGGCGCCTCATTCTCGCCCTCGCTCTCGCCCTCTTCCTTGGGAGCGCCGATGATTCTGCGCCCGGCTGCGACATCCAGCCAGAACTGGGAATAGTAATGTGGCCTCTCTGAGTCTTTCTCGTTATCTTTTTTCGACATGGGTTGCGCGGTCTCGCGTTTGTTGCGTGTACAGGTCCATCATCCCTGGGGTCCAATCAACGCGCGAGAGCCGCCCCTCCTTTCATTGCACGCCGTAGCGTGTGCGTTTACTGCTGTGTTTATAATGAAGCAATGGGTAACTTACGCTGAAAAAGAAAGATGAGCCGATACGAGCTTTAGAGCAAGTGAACGATGTTCCGTGCTCAAAGTAGTCCCTCATGTGTCATAATAAAAAGAAAGTGCCAGGCTGTCAAGGGAGGTTTGAGAGGGATTGAAGCCGCTTGCAGAGCGGTTTTAAGCCTTGTCAAGACCCTAAGTGCATGAATTTTTTGGGTCAAAGGTTTGCGAGAAAGAAGCCGACAATCCTATAATATTGAAAGCATAACGGAGAGCATCTAACAAAGTAGACCCATTCTGTCGTTTATCTGCATCATCATATATAGTAGATCGAAAAGTAAAATAATAGGGATATCACCGAGGATGTCCGGCTGTTTGTGTTTTGCCCCGGCAAGAGAGATCGGTGCAACAATAGTGGGAGGAAACCTTTGACCAGCATACTTGATACCATTGATAGCCCAGAACAACTGCGCGCCCTCACGGTTCCGCAAATGGAACAACTGGCGGGGGAGATCCGGAAGGAGATTATTGAGAAGGTCTCCGTACGGGGTGGACATATCGCGCCAAACCTGGGGGTGGTCGAGCTGACAATGGCCTTGCATCGCGTATTTAATACGCCAAATGATCTTCTTGTCTGGGATATCGGGCACCAGGCCTATGTTCATAAGCTCTTGACCGGGCGCCGTGAGCGCTTCCATACCATTCGCCAGTTTGGTGGTCTCTCTGGTTATCTGCGCCGTGATGAAAGTCCCTATGATACCTTTGGTGCCAGCCATGCCAGCACCTCGATCTCTGCGGCCTTGGGTATGGCGGCTGCGCGCGATCTGAAAGGTGAAGATACCAAGGTCGTTGCGATTATCGGTGATGGTGCGCTGACTGGTGGTATGGCCCTGGAAGCCATCAATAACGCTGGCAGCATGAAGAAAAACCTGATCATTGTTCTAAACGATAATGATAAATCTATCTCCGACAATGTAGGCGCGCTACATCAATATCTTAGCCAGGTGCGCAAGGTCCAGACGACTCCCAGCTATCAGCGCTTGCGCGACATGGCGAAGGGCTCAATCGAGCGTTTCCCTGTGTTGGGCGACAAGGCACGCGAGGCTGCGGGGCGAGCTGAGACCAGCTTTAAGCAATTTGTGATGCATAGCAAGAGTGGCGCGATCTTCGAAGAATTGGGTATCAAGTTCTTTGGCCCCTTTGATGGACATGATATCCCCGGCATGCTCGATGTATTCGAGAATGTGAAGCATATCGAGGGGCCGGTGATGGTCCAGGTAGTGACGAAGAAGGGCAAGGGCTGGGAGGTCGCTGAGAGCGATTCTACCAAGTGGCATGGTCCGGGCGCCTATGATTACAAGACTGGCATCATCAAAAAGAACGCCGGTGATCCTCCGACCTACACTGAAGTCTTTGCCAACACTCTGGTTGAGATCGCGGAGAAAGACCCCTCAGTGGTTGGTATTACCGCCGCCATGGCTGAGGGCACGGGCCTGAAGAAGATGCACCAGCGTTTCCCCGAGCGCTACTTTGACGTGGGCATTGCCGAACAGCATGCCGTGACCTTTGCCGCTGGTATGGCGACGCTGGGTATTAAACCCGTGATCGCGATCTACTCCACCTTTATGCAGCGCGCCTTCGACCAGGTCATGCATGACGTCTGTGTGCAGGACCTGCACGTCGTCTTCGCCATGGATCGCGCCGGAATCGTGGGCGAGGATGGCCAGACGCAGCATGGCGTCTTTGATACCGCCTTTATGCGTATTCTTCCCCATATGAAGGTTATGGCGCCCAAGGATGAAGAGGAACTGCGCCATATGCTCTATACCGCCGTGTACCTGGATGGCCCGGTTGCCTTGCGCTATCCTCGTGGCAAGGCGCTGGGTATCGAGATGAGCGACGAACTTCACATGTTGGAGGTCGGTAAAGCTGAGCTACTCAGTCCCGCGACATTGGAGGAGGCGGAGCGCACCGATTGCGCGATTCTAGCCTATGGCTCAACGGTGGCCCAGGCGGAGATCGCGGCCAAAGAACTGGCGCAGGAAGGCATTAAGGCAACCATCGTCAATGCGCGCTGGGCCAAGCCGCTGGACGAAGAGTTGTTCTTGCACCTGGCGAAAACGACGCGCCGCATCGTCACCATTGAAGATCATGTGCTGGCTGGTGGCTTTGGCAGTGCCGTACTGGAGCTGTTCGAGCAGCATGGGCTGTTGCGCGATATCGAGACGCGATTGATCGCTCTCCCCGATAAATATGTGGAGCATGGTGCGCCGACGATCTTAAAGGAGCTTTATGGTCTCTCCTCCGCGCACCTGAAAGAGGTTGTACGCGAGATGCTGGGGACCCAGCAGCATACCCTGGCCTAATAGAAACCTAAAAACAATATCGATAAGAAAAATAGTGTGTTGCGTCGTGGCAGCCCGAGGCTGCCACGACGCAACACACTATTTTTCTCTTATAATGCGCCCGTCGCGCATATTGATGAGGCGATCTGCCATGGCCCCAATCTCCTGAGCGTGGGTGACCAGGACGAAGGTCTGCTGCTGCGTCTGATTGAGAGTGACGAGTAACTGGAGGATCTCCTGAGCGGTCTCGCTGTCAAGGTTGCCGGTGGGTTCATCGGCCCAGACAATGGCGGGATTATTGGTCAGGGCGCGGGCGATGGTGACACGCTGGCGCTGGCCACCAGAGAGTTCAGCGGGTCGATGTAAGGCGCGCTGTCCCAGGCCGACCAGCTCAAGCATCTCCAGGGCGCGCTTACGCGCCTGGCGGGCAGGCACCCTGGCGACCAGCAGGGGCAACTCAACGTTTTCCACGGCGCTCAGCACGGGGAGGAGGTTAAAGTCCTGAAAAATGAAGCCCATGTGGCGTGCGCGAAACGATGTGCGCGCGTTATCGCTCAGGTCGCGTAGGTTTTGTCCCGCGATCGCGATCTCGCCTTCATCGATGGTATCAAGCCCCGAGAGGCAGTTAAGGAGGGTGGTCTTGCCACTCCCACTCTGCCCCATAATGGCGACCATCTCCCCACGTGCGACTGAGAGGTTAATATCTCCTAGAGCCTCGATGCGCTGCTGTCCCAGGCGATACGTTTTTTTGACATGCTGGGCTTCAATAATGGGTATCGTGTTCATGGCGCACTCCTTCCTGTACCGAGTTCGGGGTTGGCGAGCGTGGCTAGCAGGTGAGGCGAGGTGATAAGAATATGCCGTCGTCCAGGCTCGATTGTGCCAAGATCTTTAAGCTCGCGTAGGGTCGCGCTGACCGTTTCCCGGTAAACACCCAGGTGTTCGGCCAGCTCTTCGTGAGTCAGACCCGTCACCACCAGTTGACCCTGCTCACGTGCCTGGGCGTGCGCCAGTTGTAGCAGGAGGGTAGCCAGGCGTGCGAGGGTGCTTTTGAAGGTGGTATTAATCAGTTGTGTCTCGATCTGGTGAAGGCGCTGCTCAACGCTATAGAAGAGCGCGAGGGCCACGCCGGGCCGTTGGCTTGCCAGGTGTTCGATATCGTGCCTGGAGATGCTATACACGCGAGTGGGAGAGACGGCCTCTGCGAAGTGGCGCTGCTGTCCCTGCCCCAGCAGGAGCGTTTCACCAAAGCATGCTCCAGGTTGGAGAGTTGCCATAATCAGTTTCCGCCCATCGGGCGAGAGATGATAGAGGTGAACGGCGCCTTGCTTCAAGAGAAACAAGGCGCTGCCAGCATCGCCGGGCCGATAGAAGACAAAGCCGGATGGGTATGACGTCTCGGTTGTACGCTGGTGCAGTGCGTTAAGATCGTCCGCGGGTAAGTGGCGGAAGAGTTCACTGCGTGCCAGGAAGGCATCCCTTGCGCCTGTCTGTTTGTGTGATACTGGACGTTGCTGGTTCAGCGCTTGTTTCTCTTGCACGATGGCACTTGTATTCCTTCATCTGAAATGATGGTGTAACAAGTGCTATTGTACCATTACATGCTTGGTGTTGGAGCTGAGATGTTCGATAAGTTCCTCTTGATCCCCCTCAACCAGCCTGGTGAAGTCAGGATGACGCGGATCGATTTCCGGCAAGGGTGTGGTGGGCACAAACTGGCCCGGCAGGCGTTGTTCAGGTAAAAGCTGTTCGCCTATAAACTGTCCACCCATGCTCGTGAAGTAGATGGCCTCGGTCCGATTGCGAGCGCGAAGCTTCTCAAAGATGTTCTGCACATGCTTATGGACCGTCGATTCAGCGATACAGAGTTCTTTGGCGATCTCGCGGTTCTTGCGACCCAGGCGCATCAGGTCGAGGATCTCACGCTCGCGCCCGGTCAGGGGGCGTGGCCGGCGCCTGGGCTTGTCACCCTTTGCGGCCTCCTCATCGCCCTCGTCATCAGCTTTCTCATCTACTTCAACCTGTTCCTCCAGCTCCCCAGTGGTGCGATTGAGTAGCTCGCTAGTTGCGTTCTCGTGGAGTGCCTGCACTTTTGCGGCTCGTCGAACGCGGCGTGGTGTACGATAGGCTATGGCTTCGGGTGAGAAGCGCGTGGTATAAAATTGTTCCTGTGTTCGCCAGATATTGCGAATATAGGCCAGGACCTGGCTGGCGAGGGCCCCTGGAATGCAGAGATCGTTGCGAGCGGCGCAGCGTACCGCGTGGATGAGCGCATCGGGCTCTATATCTTTAGTGATGTAGCCCATTGCTCCGCGCTGGAGGGCGCGAAAGACGTGTACATCTTCATGCGCGGCAGTAAAGATGATGACACGCGAATGTGGTGAGTGTGCCAGGACGCGCTCGGTTGCATCAAAGCCATTGCAGTCAGGCATATCCATATCCATTAAGATAACGTCTGGCTGCGTCTGTTGGGCCTGTGCCTCGGCCTCTTGCCCCGTGCTGGCCTCGGCCACCACATTGAAGTCGGCCTCCTTTTCGAGGACCTCGCGGACCGCGCGTCTCATAAGCGAATGATCATCAACAATGAGGATCTTTACCATGTGCTTAAAATCCCTTTCTACTTCAACTACCCCTATAAACAATCTTAGCTGCGTTATTCTAGCTTTTTAGCTATAAATGTGTATGGGTATACACTATACTATACTGTCTGTTTCAAGAAACAGACAGTATTATTTGAGGTGTTGCCTTACACGCACGAGATGAATGCGTCGAGGCATATATTTTTTCCTCCGGGGAAGAAACAGTATAGGTGTTGGGCTGGGGGTCGGGAGGCGTTGCAGTGATATCCAGAGCGGGCTGGGGGTCGAAAGGCAGGCGACAAGATGGACGCGCGCTAAACGCGTTTTACCTTGCATACTCTTCCTCCACTCTTTACACCACCACTATTTTGTCCTACTCAAGTATACGCTATTTTAGCGTTTTTAGGGAAGATAGTAGCCAATGAGGCTATTGTGTTTTCTGAGATTGCGAAAAAAGGGAAGAACGGCTCTGCTTGGCAAATTTCTTGCGTCCGTAGTCTCACTATGCTATACTTCTCAACTGGCAGGATCCGGTATGTTCCTGCACAAGTTGTGTTTACGCACGATTGATTGTGTATAGTATCACAACGTATTACAACAGACTACGCACGCTCTGCGACCAGGCACGCCCTGGGGTCCATCAGCTTGATTAAACAGCTTGGTAGTGGTAGTACCGGGGGGCCCTGTTGTCAGGTAAGAGTCGCGAGCGGAGGTCAAAGGGAGGATTTGTATCGTGGCTAACATTATCTCAATGAAGCAACTTCTTGAGGCAGGCGTCCACTTTGGACATCAGACGCGGCGCTGGAACCCGAAGATGCAGCAGTTCATCTTCATGGACCGCAACGGCATTCATATCATCGATCTCCAGCAGACCGTGACGCGCTTGAATGAGGCCTACAAGTTTGTCGAGCAGCTCGCCGCTAGCGGCGGTACCTTGCTCTTTGTGGGCACGAAGAAGCAGGCGCAGGAGGCCGTGGCTGAGGAGGCCAAGCGCTGTGGTATGTTCTATGTCAACCAGCGCTGGCTGGGTGGTATGCTCACCAACTTCCAGACCATTCAGTTGCGCATTAAATACCTGCGCGACCTGGAGCGCCGCCGCGACAGTGGCGAGTTCGAGCGTCTGCCCAAGAAAGAAGTCCAGCGCTTGCAGGACGACATTGCGCGCCTGGAGCGCATCCTGGGCGGTATCAAAGACATGAGGTCGCTCCCCAGTGCACTCTTCATCATCGACACACGTAAAGAGCGCACCGCGGTGCTTGAGGCCCTGCGCCTGGAGATTCCTATTATCGCGCTTGCCGATACCAACTGCGATCCCGACGAGATGGATTATCCCATCCCTGCAAACGACGACGCTATTCGCGCGGTTCGTCTCCTGTGCGCCAAGATTGCTGATGCCGCGGTCGAAGGTCGCCGTCAGCTTGAGGCCCTGCATAAGGACGAGACCACGGGCGAGGAAGAGGTTCAGGCCGAGGAGCCACAGGCCGCTGCTGCAGCCCCACAGGTAGCAGCTCCACAGGCCACAGTCCCAGAGGCAGCCCCAGAGGCAGCCCCTCAGGCTTCTTCAGAGGCCGAGAGCCCGGCCGCCGGTTCTGAGGGCGAGCTGGTTACGAAAGAGTAACACACAGCAGCAAGTAAGCGGGGGCAAGAGGCGAACAATTCCTCCTGCGCCCGCTTTTTCCTGTACTCCAGGTCAGGTACTTCTTTCCTAGGCCGGGCGTGCGGCGCCTCATGAAAGCGTGTTTCACATTTGTCAAGCACTCGAGTGCCAAAAAAAAGGGCGGTGGTCATTGCGCCGCCCACGGCACCTGAGTATCATACATCTACGGAATTGAGGAGAAATCAACCATGAACTACACGGCACCGGATGTAAAGAAGTTGCGCGAGGAGACTGGCGCGACATTTGCCGACTGCAAGAATGCCCTGACCGAGTCAAAGAGCTGGGATGAGGCCGTCAAGTATCTTGAGGCCAGAAGCAGCCGCAAGGCTGAGAAGATGGTGGCCGCTGGTCGCGAGACCAAAGAGGGCGGCGTCTTCTCGTATGTACACCATAACCATAGCATTGGTGTCTTGCTGGAGCTCAATTGCAGCACTGATTTTGTCGCACGCAGCGAGTCATTCCGTCAGCTCGCCAGTGAACTGGGACTTCAGATTGCAGGCGTGGCACCCAAGTATGTCAATTACGAGGATGTGCCTGCCGAGGTAGTTGAGGCGAAGAAGAAAGAGATCCTGGAAGATCCCTCTATGGCACGCGTCCCCGAGGCGAAGAGAGAGGAAGTGATTGCAGGTAAGCTCAAGAAAGCCTTCTCAGAGCAGGTCTTGACTATGCAGACCTGGGTCAAAGACGAGACCCTCACTATCGGCGATTTGATCCGCAAGGTGATCGCGGATACCGGCGAGAACATCGTCCTGCGCCGCTTCAGCCGTTTCAAGCTGGGTGAAGAATAAGGCAGGAAATTGCTCATGGCAGCCGAACTGAAATATCAGCGTATTCTACTCAAGCTCAGTGGCGAAGCCCTGGGTGGACAGGGCTTTGGTATCGATGCTCAGACGGTGCAGCGGATTGCTGCCGAGATCAAGCGCGTCCACGCCCTGGGAGTAGAGGTCGCGATGGTTATTGGTGGTGGCAATATGTGGCGCGGTGCGGATGCAGCCGCCACAGGTATTGATCGTGCCACCGCCGATTATGTCGGTATGCTAGCGACCGTCATGAACTCGCTCGTCATGCAAGATGCTATGGAAAAGCATGGCATGGCGACGCGTGTGCAGACGGCTATTGAGATGCCTCCTGTTGCGGAGCCGTTTATCCGCCGCCGGGCGGTGCGTCACCTGGAGAAGGGGCGCGTCGTAATCCTGGCCGCGGGTAGTGGCAATCCGTTCTTTACGACCGACACTGCCGCGGCTTTGCGCGCGGTGGAGTTGAACGCGCAGGTATTGCTCAAAGCCACTAAAGTCGATGGCATTTACGACGATGATCCTGTAAAGAATCGCTATGCACGCAAGTTCGATGAAATCGGCTACATGCAGGCGCTCAATATGGGATTAAAGGTAATGGATAGTACTGCACTCTCATTGTGTAAAGACAATAATATGCCAATTATCGTGTTTGATCTCCAGCAAGAAGGGGCTTTAGAGGCGATAATGCGCGGTGAGAAATGTGGTACACTGGTCTCGAAAGACGTCAAAGAACCTGTCTAGAGAGTGTGCATTCTTGAACAACGCTTGCATCACTTGTCTACTCACATTCGCGTAAGCACTGCTGTGAGACAGTGCTCAGTTGAGAAGGGGTTGAAGTTATGACTGCTGACTTATTTGACGATGCAGAAAGGCGCATGAAACGTGCCATTGACGCCTTAAAGCAGGATCTGGGATCTATTCGCACCGGTCGGGCGAGTGCTTCCCTGCTTGACCGCATTACCGTCGATTACTATGGAACCCCAACGCCTGTCAATCAGGTCGCAACCATCTCGATTCCCGAGGCTCGCCTTATTGTGATTCAGCCCTGGGACAAGAAGATGTCTGCGGATATTGAGAAGGCGATTCAGAAGTCTGACCTGGGTATTAATCCAAATAACGACGGTCAGGTTATTCGCTTGAATATTCCGCCCATGAACGAAGAGCGTCGTAAGGATCTCGTCAAGTCTCTGCATAAGAAGCTCGATGAGCACAAGGTTGCCGTCCGTAACGTGCGCCGCGACGTTCAGGATAAATTGCGTGAACGTGAAAAGAAGAAAGAAGTGTCCGAGGATGAGCTGAAGCGTAGCACTGAAAAGCTACAGAAGCTCACCGACCGCTTCATCGAGGAGATGGATAAGGTCGGCAAAACTAAGGAACTGGAGATTCTGGAGGTCTAACGTTGACCAAGATACAAAATCTCTTATCCTCACGTAGGAAAGAGAATGTTTCGTCGCAACCACAATCAGTCGCAGCTGATCAGTCTCAGTCACCCGTGCGCCATATCGCTATCATTATGGATGGCAATGGTCGCTGGGCTACGCGACGCCACCTGCCACGCTTGGCAGGACATAAGGCGGGTGTAAGCGCACTCCGGCGTGTCGTTGAGTGCGCCGCAGACGAAAATATTGAGATGCTTAGTGTGTATGCGTTCTCAACCGAGAATTGGCACCGGCCTCGGACCGAGGTCGATGGTTTGATGCGCCTCTTCTGGGAGACTATTCGCTCGGATCTAGAGAAGCTACATCGCGATGGTGTGCGCTTGCGCCATCTTGGTCGTTTATATGATCTCGCTCCAGACATTCAGCAGGCCGTGCGCGAGTCAATGGATTTGACAAAAGACAATACGCGCATCGGCCTCAACGTATGCTTTAACTATGGTGGTCGGGCTGAACTGGTGGACGCGGTCCGCCAGATTATCGCGGATGGTCGCCAGCCCGAGACCATCTCTGAAGAAATGATCAGCTCTTATCTATATACACGGGACCTCCCCGATCCAGACCTGGTCATTCGCACCGCTGGTGAGATGCGCGTCAGTAACTTCTTGATCTGGCAATCGGCGTATAGCGAGTATTATGCTACGCCTACCCTCTGGCCCGACTTTGGGCGCGAGGATCTGCTCGAGGCTGTGCAAAGCTTCCAGCAACGCAGTCGCAAGTTCGGACGCGTGCTGCCAACATCGGTGTAACGCGCCTCTGCTGCTGAGAGGGCTGCCTCACTCTCCTGAGGCGAGGTGGCAACAGAGCAGGCTTTGATAGTATATAATGTAGGGCGGTCCTTGTTACCGTCCTATTGTTTTTATAGGTGCCTATTCGGAAACCTGAGCGCGAAGCGCTAGTCGCGTGAGCGACGTTGGTTTCCGCATAAGAAGTAAATGCTTATCGTTTGACAGCGTTTTGTCCCACAGAGGAAGGGATTTTTTTGCAAGGCGCGAATGAAAAGGGAGAGCCGGAGGTCTCCACTCCTCCTCCTCCACAGGAAGCAAATAAAGAGAAAACATCAGTGGGCCTGCGCCTGCTGACGGCGTTTATTCTTATTCCGATTGTGCTTGTCGTCGTCTGGTTTGGCTCCTGGGTCGCTTTTGCGGCCTCCGTGGTGCTGGTGGTGCTGGGAATCTATGAGCTCCACACGATGCTAGTGCAAGCTGGATACCGCCCCATTTTATGGCTGAGTATGGGCTGGGGCCTGCTCTTGCTACTGGCTACGATGTTCCCTCTCCAGCGATCTCTGATCCTGGAGAGCGGCTTAGGGATTACCTTACTGGTCTCATTCCCCTGCCTGTTTGCGCGTAAAAGCCTTGAGGGTTCAGTGGTGGACTGGGCCTTGACCCTGGCTACAGCGCTCTACGTAGGTGGCTCGACCAGTTTCCTGCTCCTGTTGCGTGGGACGGAGGTCGGCTGGTTGCGCTTTGCTCCTACGTTCTCCCTTGTGCTTCCTCGGGGTGCGTGGTGGACGTTGGCGGCTCTCCTTGGCGTATGGGGCTTTGATTCCGCGGCTTTCTTCATTGGCCGCCTCTTTGGCAAGCATAAACTCGCTCCTCGCATCAGTCCGGCCAAATCCTGGGAAGGGTTCCTGGGTGGCCTGATCTTCTCCATTATCGCGGCCCTGCTCTGTACCGTCATCCCCCTGGGCCTTCCCTGGTACCTGGCGGTCCTGGTAGGAGTGCTTGTGGGCGTCACTGGTACGCTGGGAGACCTCTCGGAGTCATTGTTCAAGCGACAGATGCATGTCAAGGATAGTAGTCAGATCGTGCCTGGGCATGGTGGCGTCCTGGATCGCATTGATAGCCTGCTTTTTGCGGCTATCGCCGTCTATCTCTTCGCCTCGCTCTTGCAGCTTAGTTAACGTCATGGGCAAATTATTTCTGGAGAGGTGGTGTGGTATGTGCTGACAGCCGCAGGCTGTCAGCACATACCACACCACCTCTCCAAGGCGAGCGGCACAGGCGCGAGCTGTCACACTAAAAAGATGAAAATTCGCGCGAAGATAGGTTCTTCGCTATTATAGAGAGAGAAGGGCGGGTCTCCTGGAAGATTGTGTGCTCATCTCGCGTTTGTATTATTGAGGGGCGTCAGCAACGCTTATCGTAGAGGCGTAGATGAGAGGGGCTTCCAGGCCCGTGAGTAAGAGTGCATGAGCGCATATCCTAAACGTATTGCCTTACTTGGCAGCACAGGCTCGATTGGTCAGCAGACACTCGATATCGTGCGCTGCTTCCCAGAGCAGTTCCAGGTGGTGGCCCTGGCGGCCCGCAGTAACCTGGATCTACTGGCTGAACAGGTGCGCGAGTTCCGTCCTAGCCTGGTTGCTTGCTTTGCCGATTCAGCAGAGCTAGAGCAGAAGGCACGCGCGCTCTTTCCGAATGCCATCCTAGGGGAGCGCGGTCTACTGGCGGTTGCGACGCACGCGGATGCGGATGTGCTGGTGGCTGCGACCTCTGGCCTGATGGGCCTGCGTCCAACGATGGCGGCAATTGAGGCTGGTAAAACCATTGCCCTGGCGAATAAAGAGACGCTGGTCATGGCAGGTCATATTGTCACGGAGGCCGCGCGTCGCAATAGTGTCTCGATTGTGCCCGTTGATAGTGAGCACAGTGCCATCTGGCAGTGTTTGCATGGTGAAGAAAATAACCAGATTCGTCGATTAATTCTTACAGCATCTGGTGGACCATTTCGTACCATACCTCCTGAAGAGTTGCGCGATGTCTCTGTGGAGCAGGCCCTGGCCCATCCCACCTGGCGCATGGGACCAAAGATTACAATTGATAGCGCCACGCTGATGAACAAGGGCCTGGAGGTCATTGAATCGTACTGGCTCTTTGATGTGCCCTACGAGCGCATCGAGGTGGTCGTGCAGCCTGAGAGCATCATCCACTCCATGGTTGAATTCTGTGATGGTTCGATTAAGATGCAGGCCAGTCTGCCGACGATGCATCTACCTATCATGCATGCGCTCACTTACCCGGAGCGCCTGGATACTGCCGATAAAAACTTGATTCGCGAACTACACTGGCCCTCGATCGCGGCGCTGCACTTTGAAGAATTGAACCTGGAGCGCTTCCCCTGTTTCCGCCTGGCGCTTGAGGCCGGGAAGCGAGGAGGGACCTACCCCTGCGCGCTGGTGGGCGCGGATGAAGAGGCTGTAGCGATGTTCCTGGAGGGAAAGATACCTTATCTGGGGATCGCCCAGATGCTTGAGGCAGTGCTTGAGCAACATAACTCAATTGCCCAGCCCGATGTGAACGCGACGTTGGAGGCTTGTGCATGGGCACGCCGTGCGGCGCGAGAATGGGGTGAAAAACACCTGGCTGGTTAGATAATCAGGAGCGTCGTATTGTAGTGTGTTCTTGCCGGAGGCATTTTTGAGGAGCAAAGGATAAATACTAGATGAATAACTGGTACCTACTCGCAGCTATCCCGGTTTTTGGATTGCTTGTGCTTGTACACGAATTTGGACACTTCATCACTGCTCGCTGGGCGGGTATTCGAGTTGATGAATTCGGTATTGGTTTGCCACCACGCCTGGTTGGTTTTCGCCGTCGCCCTCAGGGTGGATGGGAAGTGGTCTGGTTTGGCGGCCGTTCCGAGCAGATGGAGGGGCTAGAGAGTCCACTGACAGGTACAAGCGGTGGAGTAAGCCAGGGTCATGCCTCCGCGAAGCAGAATACCATTTACTCTATCAACCTGCTGCCGATTGGCGGATTTGTGCGTATGCCGGGCGAAGATGGCGATGCACATGATGAGAATGGTCATTACGACTCTGAGAGCTTTGCGGCCAAGCCTGCCGGGAAGCGCATCGTTGTCCTCTGTGCGGGCGTGATCATGAACGTCTTGCTGGCGATTGTGCTCTTCACGATTGCCTATGGACAGGGGGTGCCAACGACACCGGCCATCATTGCCCAGGTGAACGCTGGCTCGCCTGCTGCGGCGGCAGGGCTGCACGCGGATGACAAGATCCTCAGCGTCAATGGACAGTCCGTCACCCAGTTCCAGGAAGTGAAAGATATTGTCGATAAGGCCTCGACGCAGAGTAAGGGGCAGCAGACTGTTGATGTGAAACTGGTGGTGGAGCGCAAGGGCGAGCCGCAGCCGCTCCATATGACCGTTCATGCCCTGGTCAACCCGCCCGCTGATAAAGGCCACCTGGGAGTCCTGGGTAAGACGGTCAATGTCAGCATTCCCCTCTGGCAGGCCCCCATCAGAGGTATTCAGCAAACCCTGTCGACCACGCGCCTCTTTATTGTTACAATTGGTCAGATGATTGTAGGCGCGATCCAGCCGCAGATTGCGGGTCCTGTTGGCATCGTTAAGATTACGGGCGAAGTGGCCCAGACGGTACCCGTTGTTGGCTGGTGGTACATCCTGAATTTAACAGCGATGTTGAGTATAAACCTGGCAATTGTCAATATTCTACCTTTCCCTGCCCTGGATGGTGGGCGTGTGGTGCTGATCTTCATCGAGATGATTCGTGGAGGGAAGCGTCTCAGGCCCGAGCGCGAGGGGCTTATCAATCTTGTTGGTATGGCAATCTTGCTTACTCTGATGGTTGTCGTGACTGTAAGCGACGTCTTACATTGGGGTGGCTGATAATGGAGCGTACTACTAATTATGTCTAAGAAAACTCGTCAGGTTCGCGTTGGCAATGTTCTGGTTGGTGGCGGCGCGCCTGTGGCTGTGCAATCTATGACCACCACCTATACCCGTGATGTGAAAAGCACGGTCGCGCAGATCAAACGCCTGGAAGAGGTCGGCTGTGAGATTGTGCGCGTAGCTGTTCCCGAGATGGAAGATGCGGTTGTCCTGGGCGAGATCAAGAAGCAGATTTCGATTCCGCTGGTCGCGGACATTCACTATAATCCTAATCTGGCACTGGAAGCCATTCGCCAGGGGATCGACAAGGTCCGCATCAATCCAGGCAACCTGCTCAATGGACGCGAATCCCTGGAGCAGATTGCGCGGGCTGCTAAAGAGCGCGACATTGCGATGCGTATTGGCGTGAACTCCGGCTCGATTGATGCGCTGGACAAGCAGGCCCAGATGCAGCGCATTCAGGTGCGCCTGCGCGAGGATGGCACTCTGGAGCGCAGCGATCCTGCCGAGGCTCGCCGTCTTGAGCGCGAGCGCCTGGCTGAACGCATGGTCACCAAGGCCCTGGAATATATTAGCTGGTGTGAAGAGCTCGATTATTACAATATTATTGTCTCTTTGAAATCCTCTACTGTTCTGACAGCGGTTGAGGCCTACCGCCGCTTCTCGGAGCGCTCGGATTATCCTATCCACCTGGGCATTACCGAGGCGGGTACGCTGGTCACAGGCGCGGTGAAGTCCTCGGTTGGCCTGGGTCTTCTGCTGGCGGACGGTATTGGTGATACCATGCGCGTCAGCTTGAGTGCCGAGCCTGAGGAAGAGATTCCTGTGGCGTATGAGATTCTAAAGTCGCTTGAGCTGCGCAATCGCGGCGTGACCTTTGTCTCCTGCCCCTCCTGCGGTCGCGTTGAGATCGACGTCATTAGCGTCGCCAACGAGGTAGAGAAGCGTCTGTCCAAGGTGCAGACCCCCATCCATGTCGCCGTCATGGGCTGTGTTGTCAACGGCCCTGGTGAGTCGCGCGACGCCGATGTCGGCCTGGCTGGTGGTAAAGGCAAGGGCGTCATCTTCCGCAAGGGACAGGTCATTAAAACCGTTCCTGAAGACCAGTTCCTGGACGCTGTCCTCAAAGAGGTTGCGAGTCTGCTGCCTGAGGGTGAGGCCAAGCTGGTGTATCCTGAGGGTGGCATCAAAGACGTGGCGGGCACACACCGTACCCGCGACGAGGGTATGAACCTGCCTATCCTGCCCGCGTCCCGCTAGCTTAAACGAATAGAAAAAGCCCGGCAAGAATGCCAGGAGCCATCATAGACGTGGCTCTAGCGTTCCTGCCGGGCTTTATATATATGACCTCAAAAATAGATGCTATTTGTGGGATATGGCGGGAGAGGTTGCTGGTAAGTGAGCGAGCACAAAAAAGCGGCTTCATACGAAGCCGCCTGGAAAAATGGGCGATACAGAACTCGAATCTGTGACCTCCACGATGTCAACGTGGCGCTCTAACCAACTGAGCTAATCGCCCTCTCGACATGGAGAATAATATCATTGTGGCTCTACTTTGTCAATAGATTTTCTAGCTCTTTTTTTCGCGCCGGGAAAATTCCTATCCGATCTATGGCAAGGGAATTTCTGGCTTCTTTTCTGACGAGGAGAAGTAACGTATAGCGCGCCCTCGGGCATGCTCACCGATAAGCGATAGGTCCTGATCCTGTTCGTTTTTGCTTGCCCATATATAGATATGGTGCTATACTTTTTGAGGCGCAAGACGTGCCTGAATGCGTCCAGTGGTATGAAGCAAGCGATACTACTATTGGTTTCCTTTATAAGAAGGACGAGGATTGTTCCTGTTATTTTTCCTTTTGAGAAGGGATTCTTAGTATGTTTCCTGGTGTTCGCAGACCTGTTGTCCAACGTAGGCGCCTGGTCTTACATGTGTGTAGTCTTATATTTATTTGTGCGCTTGTCGCGATTGAGTTTGCGCCCTGGAATAGTTCAGTGACCTATGCCAAGGCGGAGCAGCATACGGTCGCGACGGTCGATACATCGTGCCAGCATGTCACATTCTCGCCCAATAGCAACCCCTATCCCATCTGCCCTGGCCCGTTTCCTACTGGTGGCAATTGCACCTGGTGGGCGTGGCAGCAGTGGCATTTATTGGGGTATGATCTCCCGCGTAACTGGGGTAATGCCGCTGAATGGGCCGTAGACGCCACACGGGCGGGATTAGCAGTCGGTACGGTTCCACGCCTGGGCGCGATAGCCGTCTTTCCAGTTGCCGATGGGGTCTGGGCCTATGGAGCGCCGGGGCATGTGGCCTTTGTCTCTTCTGTGTATCCCGATGGCCTGACCTTTGATGTGACCTATCAAAATTATGGCGATACTACTTACATGCATGTCGGGCGCGACTACAACACAAACTATATCAACGCGACCCATTTTCAGAATGGGCAGCTGCGCTTTATCTATTTCCCTCGTACGCTTGATACCCAGCATTTTGCCAGGCTGGCTGGCACTTCATCCAATGTGAGTTCCCAGGTGCAGCAGACAAACGCACTGCTGAACTCATCCAGTGCCACTACGACCTATACCTCCAGCCGCATCTCGCTAGGACTCTCTCCCGCTTCCTCCGATCAGGAGTTTAATGCCGACTTTACCGGGAGTGGCTATAGCGATCTCCTGCTCTATGACCGTAAGCAAGGGCAATTGCAGGTCTTGCAGTTGGAGAAGCGCCGAACGCTGGCGGGAACCTTTGTGCCTAATTCTGATGATGGCATATCACATGGCGTGCGAATGAATCCAGGCGCCCCTAAACTGGTGGATTTAGGTGACTCTACTGTGTCAGCGGGCAAGTGGGGTTCGTCGCTCGATATTCACGTGGGCGACTTCGATGGCACCGGTGCATCGGATATCTTGCTCTATGATCGGGATACAGGCAAGATTCACCTTATCAGCTTAACGACCTCTTTGACGATAAAAAAGCATGTCGTCCTTGATGGCGAGGGGCCGGGATGGGAGCTCTATGTTGGTCGTTTCGATGGCAAGCGTAGCTCTGTTATGATGTATAACCGTTTTGCCGATCCCAGTGCCTATGATCCAGGGACCAGCGATTCGACGGATAATGGTGGGGATACAAGCGGCACCACTCCCACTGATCCAGGTACTACAACGCCAACGCCAGCGCCAACTCATACAAAGACACCAACACCAACGAAGACGCCGAGTCCGACACCGACGCCGACAAAGACGCCCAGCCCTACGCCGTCACCGACACCAAGTCCGACGCCGTCTCCAACACCAACGGCAACACCGACACCAAGTCCGACGCCGTCTCCAACACCAACGGCAACACCGACACCAAGTCCGACGGCAACGCCTACGCCTACCCCGACGCAGGCCGCGCCTACGCCTACAGTCGCGCCATCGCCTACTCCGACGCAAACACCATCGTCGACAAGTACACCAGCGGCGCAACCTACACAGGCGAAGAGTACCGTGGAGCCTACGGCATATACTATTCCCGCCACAAGCCATACCAGTAATGTAGATGGCTCGAATGGTGATCTCAGTGGCACCAGCCTTGCCGATTGGGAGATGCAGGGAAAGACCGCCAATGTAATCATGCTCGATTTCGATCAGAACTTCCAGGTCAAACATCGCCAGGTGTATACGCTCTGGCACGCGAGCTGGGAGGTGTACGTGGGTCGCTTCATAGGACCCGATCAGGATGGCATCTTCCTCTATGATCGCATCGATGGTCAGGGGCGTATGCTGGGTCTGGATGGCTCGCTCAAGGTGACTAAACAGCAGGATATGAGTGATCTGAGTGGTAACTGGATGGTCTACAGCGGAGACTTTAACGCCTCTGGGCGGGCACAAATTCTTCTGTATGATCCTAGTAGCGGTAGCGCGCAGATCAGGTCCCTGAAGGCGGATCTCACGGTTGATCAGAGCGTGGATTACTCCGACTGGGGGCAGAATCTCCTGCCATATGTGGGGAGCTTTGGCACCTCTTCAACAGGCGTTATGCTCTACGATCCCGAGGCGGGGCAGAGCACGTTCCTGGCCTTTGATGATACGCTACAAGTGGCGCATCAATATGTCACAAAGAGTTGGGACCAGCACTGGCAAGTCCTGGTGGGTTCATTTACCGACCGCTCCCAGTGTTTGGGCCAGGGCCAGTGCGCGAACGGAGATGATATCCTGGTCCTCAATCGTGAGACGGGCCAGCTACAGCAATATATCTTCTCCTTTGGCCGCCAGTTCAAGGTCTATGATAACCGTACGCGCGCCTTTGAGCGCCAGGGCGTGGCCCCCTCCTCCGAGCAGTATGTCAGCTCCCTGGATACCACCACGTTCAACCTGGCCTCAACGCTTAGTACCGATATCCACAACCAGGAATTGTACTAAGGGCATTCTAGAAGGAGTAAAGGAGAGCGTGCCTGGATGGCGGCAGATGCCGCTATCCAGGCACGCTCTCCTTTACTCCTGAATAAATTAAATGGCGGGTGTAGGGAGAGGCGTCTGCTGGCTGGCTTCGACCCTGTTGTGGTGTGGCTTGAGATAGCCCAGGGTGGCAGCCAGGAGGATACCCAGGATGATGCCCAGCAGCACAACATCGCGGACCATGATCGAAGGGAAGAAGATTGAAACATTGGGTAGGTCGTGAAGCAATGCCTTGCCATACAGATAGGGATAGATGAAAGTCGTGAGCAGGCTCAATGCTGTCCAGGGCATCAGCCATTTCCAACTGGCTCGTCCAATATAGGCAATGAGTGGGGCGACCCAGATCAGGTACTGAGGACTAAATACCTTGCCAGTACTGATGATGACGAGTAGCGTCAGCACACTACTGACGGCCAGGTCGATTTTATTGCGCCACTGGAGCCAGTAGATATAGGCAAGCCCTAAAAGAAGGAGGGCCGTGCTCAGGGTGCTGACCAGTTTCTCTGGCGTGCCAAAGATATTAAATGAGCCATAACTATAGCGGTAAGAGAGCGGGGTATGCGTAATGTGCCGGCTGGTAAACCACACGATAGCGGCCTGGAGTGATTCTACCTGTGTCGGGCGCCCAATGAAGTAGGTAAAGGGCTTGAGAGTTCCCTCGGCGCTCAGGGCCAGCGAGAGCAGCATCACAGCACTACAGAGCGCGACGAATATTCCCAGGGAAAGCCAGCGCTGGCGCATGCGCCATGAGCCCTGGAGCTCGCGCTGTTGCTGGAGCAGGAATGGGATCAGCAGGATCACCGGGTAAAATTTGCAGAGCGTTGCTAGCGCCAGGTAGACATAGGCCCAGTTCCAGCGTGAGCGGTCCGCGTAGATGATAGCCAGCAATGTCAACAAGGCGGGAACAAGATCGAAACGCCCCAGTGCGGTCGCATAACAGCCGGCAAGAAGGTAGACCACGAAGGCCATGGCTGAGCCACGAGAGCGATAGCGCACCAGGAGGTAGTAGATAATGATCGCGAAGAGGCCCATCCAGCCCGCGAAGGCAACCTGGTACCAGTGACTGGGCACAATCAAGCTTAGCGAAAAGGGAACCAGCACCAGCATGGGATACTCATTAGGAAGGGCGTGAAAGCGCTGATTAGGGGATTGCCATTGTTCGATGGTATTCACAAACGAGGCCGGGAGACCATAGCGTTCGGCCTTCTCAAGCAACGTTGGCGTATGTTGACCAGGCGGAATCACATCTAAATAGTCCGCCGTAATGGGGCGTGTGATAAAGCCACACTGTGTCTTCCATGGCTCTCTCTCTGTAATGGAGAGTGTGTGCCAGAATGCCATCGCATAGCACTGGTACTTTGCCGCGTCGGTATTATTTTTAAAAAGGGCTGGTCTGGTGCCAGCGAAGAGGGCGACGCATAGGAAAATAAGGATGCATGCATCAAAGAGCCTGAGCCAGCGTGAACGCCGTTTTGATAGGCTGGGCGAGTTCTCCTCTTGCTGCCTGCCTGGTAGCGTCTCTTGAGACGAAGCGCTGGTTGTAGGAAGGTTTGTGTTCATGCGCAATCAAGTACTTTCCACCAAATTAATTTTTGAATATTTAAATAAAGAGCCGTGTTTAGATATGCGAGAAAGAGTTCTGCCCCTTTTAAAGCGCAAAAAGAGACAGTACCCTATTTTGACCTTGCTATCGTCCCACGACCTCCCCTGATTGTCAAGTGAAAAGTACTCCCTAGCCAGAGCTTCTCAACGTAGATGATACACACGCCAGCCGTTTAATGTTACAATAGCGCCATGCGACATGTTTTTTTAATTGGGCTTTCAGGGAGCGGGAAGAGCACGGTGGGCCGCCTGCTTGCGCAAGAGTTGCGGCGACCCTTACTTGACATTGATGCTCTCGTTGAGCAAGAAGAGGGCGTGGGTATCCCCGAGATTTTCACCCGGTATGGTGAGGCGTATTTTCGCGAGTGTGAGCGTCGTGTCCTGGCGCGTGTCGCGCAAAATGAGGAGGGCGCGATTGTGGCGACAGGTGGGGGGCTGGTGGTGCGCGAGGAGAATCGCAGGCTGATGGCCGAGCGTGGTGTTCGAGTCTACTTGCAAACGGAGCCTGAGGTGGCTCTTGAGCGCTTGCGAGCGCAGCATACACTTTCTCTTGCCAAGAGCACCTCGCCCGAGATCCGGCCTCTGCTGGCCGGTCCCGATCCCCTGGCCACATTGCGGAATTTGTACACGACCCGTCGCGCCTGGTATGAGGAGGCTGACCTGGTATGCCAGACTCATGGCCGGAGCGTGGAACGGGTGGTTATGGAGATTATGGCTATGGTAAACGCTGCTGACGCGTCGAGGGACGGGGCGCCTGTTGTCAGGCATGTTCACATTGGTAGAGGCTATGACACCGTGGTGGATTGGGGCGGGCTGGAGCGACTCTCGCAGTATCTGACACAGTTGGGACTGCCCTCGCGGGTCTTCCTCTTTACGGATAGCAATCTGCGCGCGCTTTATGGCGAGCAGGTTGTGCATAGCCTGAAGCAACAGGGATTTGAACCCTATCTCTACACGGTCCCGGCAGGCGAGGCGAGCAAATCACCTGAACAGCTACAGGCAATCTACGACTGGCTGCTTGAGCACCATGCCGAGCGGCGTGAAGTTCTAATCGCGCTTGGCGGTGGTGTCATTGGTGACCTGGTCGGATTTGCCGCGGCTACTTACCTGCGCGGTGTGCCCCTGATTCAGGTGCCGACCTCGCTGCTGGCTCAGGTGGATGCGGCCATTGGTGGCAAGACCGGTATCAACCATCGACAGGGCAAGAACCTGATCGGTGCCTTCTACCATCCACGCCTGGTCCTGGTGGACCCCAGGACCCTGCTGACGCTGCCAGTGCGGGAGCGTACAGAGGGATGGGCAGAAGTTGTAAAGTATGGTATCATACTCGACGCTAAGCTATTTGCGCTTTTGGAGACCTACAAAGACGCTTTGCGCGATTTCTCGTCACTTCCTGCTTCCTTGCTGGTCCAGATTGTGGCTCGCTGCATCGACCTCAAAGTGCAGGTTATTGAAGAAGACGAGACGGAGAGCAGCCTGCGTGCCATCTTGAATTATGGCCATACCGTTGCCCATGCACTGGAGAGTGTCGCGGGATACGGCGAATGGTTGCATGGCGAGGCGGTTTCTCTGGGCATGGTGGCTGCGGCTGAGATCGCGCGTGAGGCTGGCATGTGGAGTGCGGAAGAAGAACAGCGACAGAACGCACTTCTCGCATCGTTGGGACTCCCCACGCGCTACCGGGGTTTGGTGCGGGCGCAGGATATACTGGCGAAAACGCGCCTGGATAAGAAAGTGGTGGGCAAACGTATTCGCTGGATCATGCCCCGACGGATTGGCGAAGTCGTCATTACCGAGATGCCCGATGATCTTGTCGAGCGCGTGGTCACAGATTTTTTCGCTGAAGCGAGGTCATAGGCGATGGCGGAGATCCTGGTTTTAAATGGACCTAACCTGAATACGTTGGGGAAGCGCGACCCAGGGATATATGGCAGTGTGACACTCGAGCAGATCCAGGCGCGTTTGCGGGAGCGAGCGGCCAGCCTGGGAGCGACAGTAGAGTGTGTGCAGTCCAACCATGAAGGTGTGCTGATCGATACCATTCAGCAGTATGCCGAGCGCGTAGAGGGCATAATTATCAATCCTGGCGCCTTTACGCACTACTCGTATGCTTTGCGCGACGCGCTTGCGGGCACCAGGCTACCCATCATCGAGGTCCATTTGAGCAATATCTATGCCCGGGAGCCTTTTCGCCATGAGTCTGTGATTGCTCCCATTAGCTATGGGCATATCGCGGGCCTGGGTTGGCGTGGCTATCTTCTGGCACTGGAGGCGCTTGTGGCCTTCTTACAAGAACAAAAGTAGCTTCCTGCTACAGAAATACAGATGAACGACCATTGGTCATTCAATGTCAAAGGAGTTTTCTGAATGATTTCCACCGGTGACCTGAAAAAAGGCGTCACAATCGAGTTTGAAGGGAATCCCTGCACGATTCTCGAGTGGCAGCACGTGAAAATTGGCCGTGGTGGTGCTATCGTGCGCCTGAAGTTGCGTAACCTGCGTAGCGGCGCGATTTTTGATCGTACATGTGACGCTGGCGATAAGTTCAAACGCCTCTATCTGGATCGTTCGACCGTCACCTATCAGTACAATGCCGATGACCTGTATCATTTTATGGATACCAGCACGTATGATGATATTGTCCTGAATGAGGCTCAACTGGGCAATGCCAAGGATTATCTCATTGATAATCTTGAGCTTGACATCATTCGTTACAACGAAGAGCCTATCTCGGTGGAGCTGCCTGAAAAGGTCGTACTCAAAATAACCTATACCGAGCCTGGCTTCAAAGGCGACACCGCTACAGGTGGTACGAAGCCCGCGACGACCGAGACGGGTCTCGTAGTACAGGTACCCTTGTTTGTTTCTAGCGAAGACTCGATTCGTGTGAATACCAGCACGGGTCAGTACGTGGAGCGTGTCTAAAACGGTTCTGCTGGTCTATCTCTGATACGATCTCTGTAAATAGGGAGAGACCAGCGCATGCCTGGAAACTGAAGTGAGTGAGCATAGGGGGCGTCGCGTAACCATTAGCAATCGAGGCGTCTGCATCTGGCTCACTAAGTATTTATAAATGTAGTATGGGAGTATGACTATGGATGGCAGCAGACGTGCTTCCTCTCAATTAGAGAGACTTCCAGAGGAAGTGCAGCAAGAGACGGAGCAGATGAGCATTGAACACCTGACCCACCTGGTTAAAGTGCTTGATAAAAGCGACGTTTCCGAAATTGAAGTCAAGCATAGCGGGACGGGAACACGCCTGGTCTTGCGCAAGGCCAGGGCCGGAGAGAACGCCGCGATCAGTGTTAGCGAGCCAGTAGTTGAAGTGGCTGACTCCTCGGTGTCTGCACCTCCACAGCATACTGTTACCGCGCCGCTGGTAGGAATTTTCCACACCTGGGCCAAGCCGAAAGGGAAAGCCCTGGTTGCCGCGGGCGATAAAGTCAAAGTCGGACAACTGGTTGGCTCAATTCAGTCCCTCAATGTCCTCTACGAGGTTGAGGTGAGCGCTGCCGGCCGTGTGCTAGAGCTTCTCGTGGAAGATGGCCAGCCTGTAGAGTATGGACAGGCTTTGATGACGCTTGAAACGGCTGAGGAGGCATAGCAGGGTATGACCGCCATGCATCTTCCAGGATTTAATGAAGCCATCAGTGTCTCGGCCCTCTCGGTCTTCCTGCGAGAGTGGCTTGAGACCAATGACATGCTACAAGATGTCCGGGTGTATGGCGAAGTCTCCAATTGCAAGACCTACCCCTCCGGTCATTGTTATTTTACCCTCAAGGACAGTGGCGCACAGCTCAACTGCGTCTTCTTTAAGCAGTCCCGTCTGCGTTCATCCGCTCCCACGCTACGCGATGGCATGGGAATCGCCCTGAATGGACGTATTTCATTCTATGAACGTGACGGCAAGTTGCAACTCTATGTGGAGAGCGCCGAACCTCTGGGGGTAGGCGCCCTCTTTGAGCGCCTGGAACGCTTGAAAGCGCGCCTGGAGGCGGAAGGACTCTTCGCGGAAGAGCGAAAGCGAGTGTTGCCCGAGCGCCCGGAAGTTATTGGGATTGTTACTTCGCCGCAGGCTGCGGCCCTACGTGATATGTTGCGCGTCTTGCGCCAACGCTACCCTCTGGCGCGCGTGATTCTTGCCCCCGCACAGGTTCAGGGAAGTGAAGCCCCTGCCTCTATTGCCGCCGCCCTCGATGCGTTGAATGAGCACGGCGAGGCAGAGGTTATCATTGCCGGGCGTGGCGGCGGTTCCATCGAAGAGCTGTGGGCCTTTAACGAAGAGGTCGTGGTGCGCGCCATTGCACGCTCAAGTATCCCTGTGATTAGTGGCGTCGGCCATGAAACGGACTTTACCCTGGCCGACTTTGTCGCCGATTTGCGCGCATCGACGCCAACCGCTGCCGCGACTGCCGCAGTTCCCAACATCGAGGATTGGCGCATTGAGTTGCTTGATCGTCAGCAAGAGCTTGGCTCGCTGATGGAAGAACGCCTGGAAGAGCTTGCGACCCAGGTCGCCGATCTCCAGTATCAACTTGAGCATAAGAGTCCCGTTGGACAGATCAATAACTATCGCCAGCAGTTGGACGAGGCCAGTGAGCGCTTGCAGACGCATATGCGCCACCTGCTGAGCATACGCGCGGAGCGTCTCAGTGGACAAACCTTGCAATTGCACGCGTTAAGTCCGCTCTTGACGATTGCACGCGGCTATGCGGTAGTCAGACAGGAGCCAGGCCAGCGGCTGATAACAAGCGTGAAGCAGGTACAGGCCGGGGATGCCTTGCGTATTCAGGTGCAGGACGGCAGCATTCCTGTGTCTGTACGCGAAGAACTGGGATAAGAGCCCTTGCCATATGCTGTTTTGCCTGGTGGCAGTCAGGTATTTTCTACCATTGTTTTGTGGGGAAGGAAGAAGGTCATGGAAGCATTATCGTTTGAAGAGGCTTTTGCCAAGCTAGAAGCCACGGTTGCAGCCCTGAAAGATGGACAGGTTTCCTTAGAGCAGGCACTCAGCTCTTATCAGGAGGGCGTGACGCTTGTTCAGTACTGTAATGAACTTTTACAGAAGGCTGAGTTAACGGTACAACAACTGCAAGTGGATAGTGAGGGCACGTTGTCCTTGCAATCATTGGACCTGTAAGAGGGGAGAAGCTCTTTTAATTTATGGTTAGTGACACGCTTTTAGACAATCATGTGCTCCTGGCTTCGGTATTAGCCTGGGCGCTTGCCCAGGTAAGTAAGACGGTGGGCGAGATTATTAAAGAACGCCGCCTGGTGCTGAGCCGTCTCGTTTCTTCTGGTGGTATGCCAAGTTCGCATTCCGCCCTGGTGACCGGGCTGGCTACCGCTGTGGGCCGTGTGATGGGTATCAGTTCGCCGGCTTTTGCCGTCGCAGCCGTCCTGGCAGGTATCGTGATGTATGATGCGGCAGGCGTGCGTCGTGCAGTAAGTATTCAGGCGCGTATTTTAAATCAGATGATTGATGAAGCCTTTCAGGGGCATCCCTTCGCGGAAAAACGTTTGCGTGAACTGATTGGGCATACCCCGATCCAGGTTTTTGTAGGTGGATTACTGGGCATTTGTGTTGGTTTGCTCGCCACCAGTTATTAACAAGTGCTAACAAGTACTAGCGCTTTTTACGTTATTTGTCAGGCCCGCAGGTTTCTTGCGCGGCTTGCGACCTACTAGCCTGTCTATCTCTTCCCCCGCCAATCAAGATGTCTTTACACTTTTGTTAAGACATCTTGCCTCTGCTTCAATTTTTAGAACAACTCCCTCAAAGAGAACGCGCCCAATGTCCCTCTTTATGTGTGCTGCACGAAAGAAGCTTTTTATTGATCAGTTTGTATTCTCCCCGAATGCTTTGCTGCTAGAAGATGTCTCTCTAGAATAACCAGTCATTTAGTGCCCCAAAAAAATGTGGAGGAAGCGTCTAAGATTTAGGAAGTGCAAAGAAGATGGGGGCAGTGCAAAAACATGTTTTTGTGATTGTGTCCTGCTTTGCCTGCCATAGAGCGAAAAATATGCTAAAATAATGGCTGTGTTTGTGTGAAGGTGGATAATGGTGGGTTTTGGCACAATAGATTTAAAATCTTGTATATTGTATCTTATTGTTTTTATGTATGTCAGACGTTGTCGCGCGTTGCGTAGTTTAAGCTTGCTATCTTGATACTTTTAGGTACATGTCCTCCTCTTGCAAAGCCATAAGCAACGCTTATGGGGGTGGCTTGTTTCTACCCTGGCGAGTCCTGCACGTGTGAACTACCACTGAGCTGAAGACGCAGCGGCTTCTTCGGAAGTCGTCGGGTCTGCGGTTTGGTAGCTTTTTCGGAAGCTCAAGTTCACCAGACTCCTCATCAGAAATGATGAGACCGTTTGAAAGGTCATGACACCTGCGGTTGACGCATCAGACCGCTGCTCTGTCGCCTGGGTTTAAGTAGGACTGAGGAAAGGTCCGGTGATCCAGGTGCAAAAAGCCTTTTGAACCTTGTCGAGATGAAGTCGGATTCTCTTTGTGGTCACAGCAAAGAGATACGCATCACCTGCCTTCGGGCAGAGTTTTTTGAGTCAATGGACTTGTTCTGGTTGGGTTCAATCAACCAGAACAAGTCCGGCGATTCATCCACGAGGTTGAAGACCTCGTGGTTTTCTCGCCACTCCCCGTACAAAAAGGAATATTCCTTGACGCAGGACAATTATTTCTTTGTTTGCATGTCTTGGGGGAGACTGTAAGAGAAGCGAGCCTCGCTATGTTTATGCCAAAGCACTTGAAACGTTCTGCGCAAAAATTTCTACAAGGATGTGAGGGATGAAGACAATTTTTTGCTTTTGTGTATCAGGTGAGAATTTCAAATATCCTGCCGTCAATCGATACGATCTTGTATGGCATGAGAAGCGGTCATAGAAGGGAGACAGGTACTCATTGGGCAACTACTCGCAATATGCAGATGTGTTATGTCTATCAGGGGAGGAGACATATGAAATTGCTGGTCATCGACAGTGACCGTGATTTGGTGGAAATGCTCACAAGCTGGCTAAAAACTCTGGGGTATGAAGTATACAGAGCCTATAATAGTGAGCGAGCCCGAAGTGAATGGCTCGAACAACGTCCCGATCTGGTAATCATTGATCCTATGTTGAAGGGGGGAATGTGCTGGAAATGTGTCGCGATTTACGCGCCAAGCACGATGCACTGGTGCTGGTGTTAACTGATAGTAAAGAGGTACAGGACGAGGTGCGTTGCCTTGAGTCGGGGGCGGACGATTATTTACGCAAGCCGTTTTTCCCGGCACAATTGCTGGCCAGGATTCGTGCGGTGAGTCGTCGCGCTCGCTCTACGTTGGAGCGTCGCCCCTCCTCTGTGGTCACAGTAGGCCCTCTTCGTGTCGATTCGTTGCATAATGAGGTGAGTGTTCATGGCAAACTGGTGCGCCTGACTCCGACTGAGAGCAAACTATTACACCTGCTGGCGATCAATGCAAACGATGTCTGCACCGCAAATCAGATCGTCACTCATGTCTGGGGCTACGATGGCGATGGTGATGCCTGCCTCATCAAAGCGCATATTCGTCACCTGCGCCAGAAGATTGAACCCAGCCCCAGCGATCCACGCTATATATTGACCGTTCCTGGCGTAGGCTATACCCTGATCCGCCGTAACGAGGAACAGAAGACACCTGTAGAGAGCGGGAAGGCCTTACGCGTGCTCTCCATCTAGAGGCTCGTACCTCATATCCTTCAATGTCTGTATAGAGATAAAAAGCACAGGACCACGGTCCTGTGCTTTTTATCTCTATACAAGCAAAATCTCAACCGCCACCACGGGCCAAGAGCATGACAGGTACTGTCAGGGCGATGAGCTTGAGGTCGAGCCAGAGCGATTGCTGGTGCAGGTACGCGATATCCATTTCAACCATCTGCTGGAAGGTAACACGCGAGCGGCCATAGACCTGCCAGGTTCCGGTCAGGCCGGGTTTGCCGCTGAGGCGTAGCCAGTCGCTCTCTTTGTATATCTCGACTTCATAGGATAGAGGTGGGCGCGGCCCCACCAGTGTCATCTCGCCTCGCAAGACATTCCAGAATTGTGGCAGCTCGTCAAAACTCAATTTGCGAATAATGCGGCCCACCCTCGTAATTCGGGGATCCTTGTGGATCTTATAGGCCATGCCCTCACCAGCCTCCTCACTCAGCTTTTCGCCACGCATATACTGCTGAATCTTTTCGATATGGAGCCTGGGGTCATTGTTGGTATACATCGAACGAAACTTGAGCATCTCAAAGGTTTTTCCATTTTGCCCCACTCGCTTCTGGTGAAAGAACACCGGGCCTTGTGAATCAAGTCGAACGCAGAGCGCGACCAGGAGACACACGAGCAAGACAAAGGGGCCGATGAGAAGCGTAAACGCGATGTCAAGCAGGCGTTTGTAGCGCAGGTAGCTTCTACTGAACGCCAGGTCTTGCTGGACCTGGGTCGCTTGTGCTTGAACAGCCATGGCTATTCCTCCCCGAAGACTCATACGAGGAATTCCTCGTAACCTCAACTATCTTATACTGCCTCAATGGTACGGTATGAGGGTGCAGAAACGGTACGGATGAGCATAGAAAACTGGTAGCGGCTCGTCTAGAAAGGGGGAAATTGAGGTAAAATGACGCGCTGTGATATGGCAGATTGGAATCTCTTTAGAACCTTTTGGCTAGCCACACGTTCTCCACTCCGCTGACAAAGTTTCACCTAACCTCTACCACAACGAGTATCAGCCGATCACTCTCGCATGGTACTATCCTGACTAGCAAAGTAGTCTTGCTGCTCGCTGCGAGGCTGAGCTTCATTTTTTAGAGAAGGAGTGCTGAGGGAGTGGTACCTTTACAAGTTCCTCTTGTTGATCTACGTGCCCAGTATCAGAGCTTGAAGCCTGAAATTATGGCGGCCTTTGCTGAAGTGTTGGAGAGTATGCACTTGTTCCTGGGGCCGAAGACTTATGCCTTTGAGCAGCAGTTCGCTGAGTATTGTGCCTGTCGCTATGGCATAGGCGTGTCCTCGGGAACGGAGGCGCTGGTGCTGGCCCTGCGTGCCTGCGATATTGGAGCAGGCGACGAGGTCATCACGGTCTCCAACACCTTTATTGCCACAGTGGAGGCCATTGCCCTCGTGGGGGCCAGGCCGGTGTTTGTCGATGTGGATCCCCAAACCTACCTGATGGATTGGCGCCAACTAGAGGCTGTGTGCACAGAACGCACACGCGCCATTCTGCCTGTACATCTCTATGGGCATGCGGCTGAGATGGGGCCTATCCTTGATTTTGCGCGAGCGCGTGGGCTACGCGTCATTGAAGATGCCTCACAGGCGCACGGGGCGACCTACCAGGGCCAGCGCGTCGGTAGCTTTGGTGATATTGGCTGCTTTAGCCTGTACTACAGTAAGAACCTGGGAGCCTTTGGCGAGGCTGGCATCTGTACGACTAGCGATCCCGTCCTGGCGGAGAAATTATGTATGCTGCGCGACCATGGCTCACGTGTACGCTATCATCACGAGGTGATCGGGGGCAATTATCGCCTGGATGAATTGCAAGCGGCAGTCCTGCTCTTAAAGATGCCCTACCTTGAGCAGTGGAACCAGGCGCGCCAGGCCCATGCTCAGTTCTACACCCAGCGGTTGCGCGCGGTGGTGCCGCAGGTACCCGAGGTTTGCTCATGGGGCACACATGTCTATTGCTACTATGTGATCCAGGTGGAGCAGCGTGATACCTTCCGCAAAGCATTAGAAGAGGCCGGAATTGGAACCAATGTGCACTACCCAGTGCCCATTCATTTGCAGCCGGCTTGCGCAGACTATGGATATACACATGGCATGCTGCCTGTGACTGAGCAGGCCGCCGAGCGTATTGTCTCACTCCCTATGTATCCTGAATTAACTGAAGAGCAGCTGCACCTGGTCGTCGAGACGGTGAAGCAGGCGCTCTTGACCGGTGCAACGCAAAAATAAACGTTAGTCATTTATACCCTTTATAAGGCACGGATAAAAAAGGAAGAAGCGACATATGGCTGATTTACGTTTTGGCATCATTGGCTGGGGATACTGGGGGCCAAAGATTGCTCGTAACCTGGATAGTATCGCCCATGCCGCAGTAACCGCAGTCGCCGACATGGATAAGCATCGGGTAGCGCTGCTTGCGGGCCAACAACCAGGTCTCCAGGTGACATCCCAGGTGGAGGAATTGCTCCGTTCAGATGTTGATGCTGTCATCATCGCGACACCTGTACGTACACACTACGCACTCGCCAAACAGGCCCTGCTCCATGGCAAGCACGTCCTGGTTGAAAAGCCCTTGACGGCCAGCGTTGCGGAAGCGGAAGAACTGGTCGCGCTAGCACGCCAGGTAGACCGGATCTTGATGGTTGGGCATACCTTTGAGTATAGCCCCGCAGTCAACGAACTGCGCAAGCTAGTACAAAGCGGTGAATTGGGGAAGATCTATTGTGTTGAGGCCGAACGTGTCAATTTAGGCCTATTTCGTCGCGATATTAACGTCATCTGGGATCTGGCCCCTCATGATGTCTCAATTCTGCTCTACCTGTTTGGCCAGTTGCCTGAACAGGTCCAGGTGCAGGCGAACGCGCACCTATTGCCACCTATTCATGACGTCGCGCACCTGGATCTTGGCTTCCCAGATGGGATGACGGCGCATATCCATGTGAGCTGGCTGCACCCCTGCAAGCTGCGGCGGGTAACTGTCATCGGTGATGCCAGGATGGTCGTGTACGACGATACCAATCCCGCTGAGATGATCAAGATTTATAACAAGGGCGCGGATGTCAATGCCGACCCTGTAGTGTCCTATCGCCATGGTGCGATTACTATTCCGCATATCGATTGGATCGAGCCATTACGCCTGGAGTGTGAAGATTTTATTCGTGCCATCCGCACTGGTACGCCTCCACGCGCCAGTGGCGAGGTCGGACTCTCCGTCGTACGCGTCCTGGCCGCGGCCCAGGATGCCTTAAATCAACAGCTACACACCCTGGTTTCCGATACTATACCCGCATAGTATCTTCCTCGTACAAGAGTTTGTCTAACAAGACACCAAGCAAACTTTTGAAACAGGGTAAGGGTATGTCATCGAGGACAGGCATCGCCTGCCCTCGATGACATACCCTTACTCCTTTGCGAAGCACCACAGGTGCTGAGAATGAGATCAGAAGGAGCCAAAGATATGCAAGGGCGCAGCGCAGCAACAAGCTATATCCATCCTCTAGCAGAGGTCGAAGAAGGGGCGCAGATTGGTGCCGGAACGCGCATTTGGCGCCATGCTCATGTGCGAGCCTCCGCCACTATTGGCGCAATGTGCAATATTGGCAAAGGGGTCTACGTCGAATCCCACGTTCATATTGGGGCGCGGGTCAAGATACAGAACCATGTCTCGCTCTTTGAGGGTGTCACAGTAGAGGATGGCGTCTTTATTGGCCCGCACGTCTGTTTTACCAATGACCTCTATCCCAGGGCCATTACACCTGATGGCCAGCTTAAAGGGAGCGAGGATTGGGAGATTACGCCGACACTTGTCAAGTATGGAGCATCGATAGGGGCAAACGCGGTCGTGGTCTGTGGCGTGACTATCGGCACCTTCGCGCTTGTGGGAGCAGGCTCAGTGGTCACAAAAGATGTCGTGCCCTATACCCTGGTGCTGGGCAATCCAGCACGCTTTCGCGGTTATATCTGTCGTTGCGCACGCCGTTTATCTTCAGTTACAAAAGATGCAAATGTATTGATTGGTATGTGTGAGGTTTGTGGATGGGTAAATTTGCATTTTGAATAGTAATAATGTGCAAAAAGTTGCAAATATGGATAATGGCATGTATAATGATATGT
The DNA here is from genome assembly GCF_016587415.1 of Ktedonobacter sp. SOSP1-85. Taxonomy (GTDB): domain Bacteria; phylum Chloroflexota; class Ktedonobacteria; order Ktedonobacterales; family Ktedonobacteraceae; genus Ktedonobacter. Next base: position 4,598,340 of record NZ_BNJI01000001.1, read on the forward strand.
ATAGTTAACTTGGTTCTTCGAAAAATCTTTTTTGTGGGGGTGGAAAGGGTTGATAACTCAATTATCCTCGACACAGATTTCGCTCTGTTGTGATGCTACACAGCGTTATTTTCTTGATGCTATCAATGCTTTGCTCGATGTGCGCGATCAGGAGCGCTCCGGGCGACTCTCCATACGTAGCGATGAGCGCCGGGGCCTGATTCATTTCTACTTTCAAGAGGGACGCCTGGTGCATATTATGGGCGATAAGCGTAACCTTGAAGCGTTACTCCAGGACTTACTCCAGTGGCAAAGGGCAAAGGTACGCTTCGATGCGCAGATAGGGGCCCCTTTCCGAGACGTGACCTGGCATCAGGCAGAGTTCTTCCAAAGCTGGCTAGAATTGGTGGAGGTCAAGGGCGTCGTATATGGTGTCTCACATGCCTCCCTCGATGGGTTGGCGGGATATATGACGGCCCACTTGCCAGCCAGACCCCTCACTGAGGGGGCCTCTGTTAGCACCAGTAAAGATGCCCAGTTGGCTCTCTGGGTCTCTGCCAAAATGGCAATATGTGTTGTGCCTGAAACGCCTCGCTTCCCAGCTGTACCTGAGACCCCTCGTCTTCCAGCCATGCCTGAGACTAGCCTCGGCTGGCGCTTCCAGGTTAACCAGGCGCTCCAGCAGGCCGGGCGTTTGACCCAGGATGTCACGCGAGTCTTGACGCGTATCATGCATATAGGCTCACGCCAGCCGATTGGCTAACAATAATAGTGTGTGCCACTAGAAGAGAAAATGTCGGCGTGAGAGCAGACAGGCGCCTGTCTGCTCTCACGCCGACATTTTCTCTTCTGGCAGGTAGATGTCTATCCGCTGAGAAGTGGTTGCTTTATGCTTCGAGTCGCTCGGGGTGATGCTTACGCCAGTAGCGCATATACCCTTGCACTGTCATAGGGTAGTTCGATGCGATCTCGTAGCGCTCAAGTGTACGCGGATCGTTCGAGAGACGCTGTAATTCAGGGCGTGTCTCCGCGATGAAGAGTTCAATAATCTCCGCCTCGCTCTTGTTCTCGCGCATGGCTCGTAGCACGAGATCACCCCAGTTAAAGAGCTTCGCGCGTATGCTTTCAAGATGCGGAGCCAGGTTGCGGACGGGACCAAAGTGCGCCAGGTAAATGACATCGGGGCGCAGCTTTTTGAGCGTATCGATGCTGCTCGACCAGGCCTCGATATCCAGGTCTGGAGGGGGGGTGGGAGGTCGCCCATAAGAGATGCCAGGCAGGCGCACGCCCGCGACGTCGCCCGCGAAGAGATCTCCACTATGCACATCAAAGAAGATGACGTGATGGATGGCATGGCCGGGAGTATAGTGAACCTCCAGGCGCCGACCTGCGACATTGAGAATATCTCCGCCCTCAATGACCTGGACCTTCTCCTGGGGCACAGGGAGAATTTCGCCCCATAACTCCTGCATGCGCTCGCCATAGATGCGCTCCGAGCTGGCGATGAGTTTCCCAGGATCAATGAGATGTTGCGCGCCCTTGCTATGAACGAACACGCGTGCCTGGGGCATAGAGGCGAGAAGCTTTCCGACCCCTCCAGTATGATCCAGGTGAATGTGCGTGGCCAGGATGTGGGTGACGCGCGCGGGATCAAATCCCGCCTGGCGTATTCCCTCCAGTAGGGCCTCGCTGGTGCTTCCCGGCCCTGGATCAATCAGCGCGATTTCATCGCTACCCGCCAGGAGATAGGAGCCGATAATGTCTGTCTCCCCCTGGAACGGCAGAGAAATCTGCCAGATTCCAGGGGTGAGTTGTGTTACCTCTGTCAAGAGTGTAAACTCCTCGCTTCCTTACTTTTTCTTCGAGATGGATTTCGCCTGTGTGAAGAGCAACAGGTAATCTGGGCCTCCTGCCTTGGAGTCCGTACCCGACATATTGAAGCCACCGAAGGGATGACCACCAACCATGGCGCCTGTACACTTGCGGTTGAAGTACAGGTTGCCAACATGGAACTCTTCGCCAGCGCGCTCAAGACGCTGCTCGTCGTTAGAGAAGAGCGAGCCGGTCAGGCCGTACTCGGTATTGTTGGCGATGTCGAGGGCATCGTCAAAGTCTTTCGCTTTGATAAAGGCTAGAACCGGGCCAAAGATCTCCTCCAGCGAGATACGCGCCTCGGGGGCGACGTCCGCGAAGATGGTTGGCTCGATAAAGTAGCCCGGCCCCTGGTGCTTACCGCCAGTGACGAGGCGTCCCTCTTGCTTGCCAAGCTCGATGTATTCGAGGATTTTCTTCATGGCGTTCTCGTCAACCACGGGACCCATGTAGGTGGTTGGTTGAGTCACATCGCCCATGGTAAGGGTTTTGGTCTTCTCGACCACTTTCTCCAATACCTTGTCGTAGACCTGCTCGACGACGATGGCGCGGGAACCAGCCGAACACTTCTGCCCCTGGAAGCCAAAGGCAGAGGCAACGATTGCGGCGGCGGCGGCATCCAGGTCGGCGGTCTCGTCGACGACGATTCCATCTTTGCCACCCATCTCCAGGATGGTACGCTTCAGCCAGCGCTGCCCCTTGGGCGTTTTCGACGCGCGCTCATAGATGCGCAAGCCGACGTCACGCGAGCCAGTGAAGGAGATGTAGCGCACGCTGGGGTTATCAACGAGGGTATCACCTACGACTGAACCGGAGCCAGTTAGGAAGTTAACCACGCCAGCGGGGAGACCCACCTCTTCGAGGAGGCGCATAAACTGGTAAGCAATAGCGGGCGAGGTGCTGGCAGGCTTGAGCACAACTGTATTGCCAGCGACAAACGAGGCGCTTGTCATGCCAACCATGATGGCGTTAGGGAAGTTCCAGGGCGGAATGACCGCGCCCACACCCAGCGGAATATAGACGAGTTTGTTCTCTTCGCCGGGCAAGGGCGTGACTGGTTGGTCGCCAGCCAGGCGTAGCATCTCGCGCGCGTAGTACTCGAGGAAGTCAATGGCCTCGGCGGTGTCGCCATCGGCCTCGACCCAGCTCTTACCAACCTCAAAGATCATCCAGGCGTTAAAGTAGAAACGGCGCTGGCGCATGAGATCGGCGGCGGCGAAGAGATAGCTGGCGCGCTCTTCGGCTGGAATATGTTTCCAGCTTTCGAAGGTCTCGGCCGCGACTTTGACCGCCTCGTTTGCCTGCTCGACTGTCGCGCTGGTAAAGTGACCTATTACCTGGTCGGGCTGCGAGGGATTGACCGAGGCGAAGGTCTTCTCACCGGTAATCTTTTTGCCACCGATGATGAGCGGATAGGTCTGACCCAGCTCGCTTCTCACCTGGGCGATTGCCTCTTCCTGGGCACGTTTATTCTCTTCTTTACTGAAATCAGTGAAAGGTGCATTTGTGAAAGGCGTTTGGAGACGCCCTTTGATATCTTCTAAAACTTTGGCCATGATGTATAAACTCCTTCAACACTTCATCGTGTCATGTGATTGATTGCCTCCTTATTCTATCTCATAGAGGCGGGGTGATGGTAGAGGAACGCTTCTGTGTATTATCTCTAGCGTGCAGCAAGCCGGCAATGCACTGTATTAGTGAATAATGGGGGCGTTATCCTGGGCAAGCGCGTCGCGAATGCGCTCGTGGTGAGGCTCCACGATGTCCATCCGGGCTATTTCTTTTGGTGTGAAGTAGCCAATTTCGGTAGTCTCATCGCTTAAACCAGGCTCGCCAGCCACTATCTCGCCCTCAAAACAGATGTTAACCATGTGATAGCGGTTACTATCAGGATAGGTCAGGAGCACATGTGGATTGGAGTAGATACCGATGAGCCTGTTGAGGCTGATACGCAGGCCAGTCTCTTCCCAGGTCTCGCGGATACAGGCTTCGCTGACGCTCTCGCCTGCCTCCATATGCCCACCGGGCAGGCACCAGCGCCCGTTATCGCTGCGCCGGGTCAGCAGTATTTTCTCGTGTACAGCGTCAAAAATGACAACCGAGGTCGTGAGTGCCAGTTGCCCCTCACGGCCAATACGGTCTCCAAAGAGATAAGAAGCCATAGTGCGTTCTCCTTATATTTTGTTATATTCCATCTAAGGTTGAATGCCCAGGGTGGTGATGTTTCGTGTAGTCATGTCTAGCAGACGAATGGCATGATTATTGGTGTCAGCGATATACAGGGTGTTGCCGGTGACTGCCAGGCCCCCAGGTTCATTAAATTGTGCCTGGTCGGCTGGTCCATTGTGTATGCCTGCCTTGCCTGTTCCGGCAAGGGTACGAACCTCGCGTGTTCGGGGATCAAGGACCTTGATGCGATTATTATAGGTATCTGCCAGGTAGAGCAGGCCATTTGCCGCGCAGACGCCCTGCACGTGCTGTAATTGAGCCTCTTCGCCGATGCCATCCACATCGCCAAAGTCAAAGAGACCGGTACCTACCAGCGTATGCACCTGTTGCTCGCCTGTCAACTCGATGGTGCGGATGGCGCTGGCCTCGCTATCGGCGCTATAGAGTATTTGTTTCTCCACGTCCAGGGTGATGCCAGTCGGCTGGGCGAAGAGGGCCTCGGCACGTGGTCCATCGCGTAGCGCCTCCGGGCCAGCGCCAGCGAAAGGTTCAATCTGATCAGTAGCCAGGTTGAGCACAAAGATGCGGTGCATCCCCGCCATGGCGATATACAACTTCTCCTCAAAGACCACGAGGTCCCAGGGCGAGCTAAGCGCAATACTTCGCGCCGGACCCTGGAGCTGGGTCCGCACCATGCCATTCTGCTCACCGGTTCCCGCCAGTGTCTCCACTTGTTGTGTGCGTAGATCAACGCGCCGGACGAGGTGGTTATCAGTATCCGCCACGTAGAGCAGGTCGTCGACGAGGGCTACGCCCTGAGGATGGTTAAATTGTGCTTCCGCAAACGAGCCATCGGCCTGACCCTGGACTCCTGACCCGATAATGGTGCGTACTCGTCCCTGGAGATCGGTCTCGACCAGGCGGTGATGTGCTGAATCGCTGATAATGAGGCGGTCGGCCTGTGCATCTACCGCAAGTTTGCCAGGGAAGGCCAAGAACGACGAGGGCGCCGTCGCAGCGCTAAAGCGCAGCTGGCGGTGGTCAAGCAGACCCCGAGCTTCAAACTCCTCTAGCATCTGGCGTAGCAGGTCCTTGCCTTGCGTGGGCGAGATCTCGCCCTCATGTTTGCCAATGACGCGCCCCTCCGGGTCAATAAAGACGAGGGTGGGCCAGGCGCGGACCGCGTATTGCTGCCAGAGGTACATCGTGTGATCATTTACCACTGGATGCTCGATGCCGTAACGTAGGACAGCGTTGTGTACGCTGCCGGTAAAATGCTCGCCAGGGAATTTGGGCGAGTGAATACTGATAACGCTTAACGTCTCAGGGAAGCTCTCTTCAAGCTCACGCAGCTGGGCGAGTGCGTGCATACAATTGATGCAACAGAAGGTCCAGAAATGTAGGATCACGATCCGCCCGCGCAGCTCCTTCAGGCTGAGAGGGTGGTCGCTATTGATCCAGGCCAGATTGGTGGGAAAGTCGGGTGCGCGCACCTCACCGCGAAAGCGTTGCGCCATAGTCTACCTCTTTCTTTATCTTGAGGGTGAGTTTCAGGTGCCAAAATTGTAGCATATGTGAGAACAAAGCCAGCCACTGAAACGTTCCCTGGGCGTTTATGCAGAATATGGTAGGATAGAGATAGATGCCTGTGAACGTAGAAGTTGAAGATGCAGGCGAAGTGCGACGGATTCTTTTGCCTATTGCTGAGAAGAGATACGCCCACTGTATGGTTGCTCATAGAGGAGGTTGGCTTGATGATCTCGGTTGCCGTTGGACAATTCCCCATCAGTTTTGCTATCACAGAGAATGTACAGTATATCCTCTCCATGCTCGAACAGGTCGAGCCCGACGATTTGCTTGTGCTCCCCGAGGGAGCCATCTCTGGGTATAACGAGGATAGCCGCTTTCTTGAGCTAATTGATCGCAGGCTTCTGGCGGATGCGGTAGAGCGCATCGCGGAGGTCGTGAAGCGCAAGCAGGTGCACCTGATCGCTGGCTCCTGCCTGCAGGAAGAGGGTGAGTGGTATAACGCAGGGCTCTATTTTTCGCCTCGTGGTGAGCGAGCGCTCTATCGCAAGGTGAACCTGGCAACGGGCGAGCGTGGGCACTTTGTCGCGGGTGCTGACCTTCCTATCTTTCCCCTCCATTTTGCCGAGGGGAGCGTCAATATAGGCATTCAGCTCTGTCGCGAGATCCGCTTCCCCGAACAGTGGCAATGCCTGGCCCAGCGTGGCGCCGAACTCTTTGTCTACATTACCAATGCCGCTAATCCCGAGGTCAAGCCGGATGTCTGGCGCAGCCACCTGGTCAGTCGCGCGGCGGAGAACCAGCGCTTTGTGCTGGCTGCCAACATCGCTCACTTTGTGCAACACTGCCCCAGCATGATCATTGCTCCCGATGGCGAGGTCCTGGCCGAGGTTACGGGCGAGGAGACCCGTCTCCTACGTGCTACCCTCGACCTGGCGCAGACAGGCAACTGGTACCTCAGCCAGTGCCGCCGCGACGTTGTCAGCATGTACTACAAAGGCGAACTAGTACGCACAAGCATCGGTCCAGTGTAATCCTGTCAAGACGAAGAGATAGCAATCGCTCCCAATAACTTGGGTCAAGTGTGGATGGTGGTTTCGGGTTGGCACCCGAAACCACCATCCACACTCATAAACTCACTGAGCGCCGCAGGCGCGAAAGGTGCTTTTTTCACGCAGGCGTAGTATACTATGGTGCGTTACTACACTGTTTTTGTATTAAGAGGAGAAACGTTGTTATGGCTCGGCAGGAATTTCCGATTGAGCAGCAGTTACGTAAGGATGCCCAGGATGCGCAGCGCGCACGCGACCAGGTGAAGCTGGATACGCTGCGTATGGCCTTGAACTCAATTCATAACCTTGAAGTCGCGCGTACCGACCGCAAAAATCCCGAATATGGTCAGCCTCTCACCGAGGCGGATTGCTTGCGTGTGCTCGAACAGGAAGTCAAGAAGCGCAACCAGGCTATCCCCCTCTATAAGCAGGGCGGTCGCCTGGAACTCGCCGAGAAAGAACAAGCGGAACTGGATATTCTACAGACCTACCTCAAGTCCTCACAGATGAGCGACGAGGAGATCCGCGAGGTCGTAAGCGCCCTGGTCGCGGAAAACGGCAAGGAGTTCCGCAAAGTCATGCCTCAGGCCGCCAAACAGCTCAAGGGGCGAGCCGACGGCGCACGTATTCAGGGCATTGTCAAAGAGTTAACGCAGTAAAGCCTCTCTCAAAAAATAATAAGCACAAGGCCCCTGGCGTTTCGATGCCAGGGGCCTTGTGCTTGATCCTGGTTGCTTGCTACGGAGCTTCTGAGGCTATGGCTGCCTCTGCAACCTGGATATCCTTATCGGCTGCCGCATCCCGGTTGGCATATTCGCGCAAACCCCACGCGGCCAGCAGGGAGATCAACGCCATCAAAATGATGTAGAGCACGAGCGGAATATATGATTTATATGCCGCAAGCAGGAGCACCGCGATAATCGGGGCCGGGCCGCCCGCCGTGAGCGAGGCAAGCTGATAGCCGAGCGAGGCCCCACTATAACGCAGGCGGGTGCTGAAGTGCTCGGAGATAAACGCTGCCTCAGGACCATAGAGACTGGCGTGAAAGATGCTAATGGCTCCTATGAGCGCCAGCACGACAAGCACACTGTTTTTTGTTTGGAGTAAGAGGAAGAAGGGATAGGCATAGATCGCCATGCCAAGAGAGGCGATCATAAACCAGCGTTTACGCCCCACGATATCGGAGAGATAGCTCGCAAATGGCATTGTCCCAAAGGCGATCAGCGCGGCGAGAATAATCCCCGTGTAGAGCGTATTCACAGGTATCTTGAGCGTACTGGCTCCATATGATAGAACAAAAGTCGTAAACAGATAGAAGGGAGCCTGCTCACCTGAGCGCAGAAGCGCCGAGAGAATGATCTCCTTCCAGTAGTGGCGGATAACCTCGCCCAGGGGAGCCTTGGCTACCCGCTGTTCCTGCTTAAGGCGCGTAAACTCAGGAGTTTCGAGGATGCGCATACGGATAAAGAAGCCAACCAGGATCAGAAGCGCGCTCAGGAAGAAGGGAATACGCCAGCCAATCTGAAGAAAAGCCTCGCCAGGGAAAAGCGCTTTACAGATCAGGAGTGCGATGGCGGCCAGGGCCAGGCCCACCGGAACGCCTGTCTGAGGCCAGCTGGCCCAGAAGCCACGGCGGCGGTTATCGCCATACTCCAGCGAGAGCAGTACCGAGCCACCCCATTCGCCTCCGACTCCAGCCCCTTGCAGGAAGCGCAGAATCGTAATCAATAGGGGCGCGACAAAACCGATGCTCTTGTAGGTTGGAATAGCACCAATCAATACAGTCGCAACCCCCATGAGAATGAGTGTCGTGATGAGCGTCGATTTGCGTCCAACGCGGTCGCCGAACCAGCCGAAGAACGCGCCCCCGATAGGGCGAGCCAGGAAACCGATGTAGTAAGTGGTAAAAGATGCTAAGATGCCGGTGACAGGATCGAGATTGGGAAAGAAGAGCGGGGCGAAAATAGTGGCAGCAAAGAAGTTGTACAAGAAGAAATCATACCACTCAATGGCGGTTCCCAGCGTGCTCGCGGTAATTACGGGCAGCATACGGCGAACCGAGACTTCTCCCGTTGCTACATTAGCCATGGTGCCTCCTTATGCTCATCATCATGATGAACACTAACTACGACAACTGTATGTAGAAAGGATACCTTCTATCTGTAGCCCAAAGGCTCAGATGGCGCCTGGCAGTTGTGTTCCCACCTTTGGGAATTGGAAGCAAGAAGCGAAAAGATATTATTAAAAGCATAATGATTTACTATCTGCTTGTCAAGCAAAAAGAAGTAGTTTTATGAACCAGTCGTCATGTTTGCGCCAGCGATTTTATTCCTGGCATTAGGCATGATGTTATACTATGGTCAGAATAAATAGTTCTGTGTGGATGTGCAAATGTATGCTCCGTTTTGGCGCGAAGAGGCATCTAGTTTCAGTGATGGTATATGTCATGAAACGCTAGGAGGTGCGATGGACTCATGTCGATTACCGCGATAGAATTACCTTTGTTCCCACTAGATGTGGTGCTTTTCCCGGGGACAGTCATGCCGCTCCACATCTTCGAGCCGCGCTACCGGCAGATGATCCAGGATTGCCAGCGGACGCAGAAGCCATTTGGGATTGTGCTGACAAAGCCTGAGAGCGTCTACCTACACGAGGTTCCCTACAGTGTCGGCACAATGGTGCAGATGCGCAACGTCGAGCGCATGGAAGACGGTCGCTTTACATTGATGGCAATAGGGACACGTCGTTTTCGCATCGTCAGCCAGCATCGAGATAGGCCCTATTTGTCAGCGACTGTCGAGCCATTTATGGATGATCCCGAGCCGGCCCAGATCTTAACCCTCCCCATGGCTCAGGTGTGTGGCTTGTTTCGTAACTACCTGGAGATGTTATTAGAGGCGGCGAACGAGGATAGTAGCTACGCCGATCTCCCCGAAGACCCGGAAGATCTCTCGTATTTCATCGCCTATTTCCTCGAGGTGCAGAACGAAACGAAACAGCGCCTCCTTGAAGGTACTTCGACGCAGGAACGCCTGCGCGACGAGATCAATATTCTGCGACGAGAAGTACCCTTTATGCGGCAAATCCTCTCAAAGAATTTGCCTGAGGACCGGAGTATGCTAAACTAAGCACACACTAATTTTTAGAAGTGAGGATGGGACGAGATGAGAGAGTTGCCCGGTTTTCGGCAGCAGCTTGATAACCTGCTTCGCACCCGTGATAAGGAACAGGTGCAGACATTTATGATTGAAAATGGCCAGTGGTATGAAGGCACGCCCGCTGATCCTGAATATGCCATGTGGCTTATGATCGGCGGCAGCGAGAAACTGAGCGACCTGCATGAAGAGGCGCGTGAGTGGCTGGTCAGCCATGGGCACGCGAGCGCGGCTGAGGCCCTGCTGGGGAAAGCTGGCGCCAAAGGTGGCTCATCCAAGGGACGGGCAAAACAGCAGCCTCGCGGGAAGCAGGCGCAAGGACGCAAACCAGCCGCTAAAGGTGAGCGAGGCCCAGCTAAGAGCACGCCGAAAGAGTCCTAATGAGTCCCAAAGCGAGCGTTGGCTGTAGTTAGTGCTCCAGGCTGCCGATACTATTAGTGATATCCCGATATTCATAGTATCGAATCAGAGCAGGACACTCCTGCCCTGATCATTTTTTGGGGAATAGATCAGAGCCGTAATTCTGTTGTGCTGAGTAGCGATAATAATGAAGCAGATGAATAAAAGCGCTATATTTATATGTGCAGAAGGGGTGTATGTGAATTGGGCAAGAGTAATACTCTTCTCGCATCAACAGAAGAAGAGATAAATAAGGTAAATGTTCCCCAGCTTAGCCAGCGCCTGGTCTTGTTGCTGGCGGTGGCCTGTGGCCTCGCGGCTGCCAACCTCTATTATGTGCAGCCTGTTCTGGCCGATATTGGACATGAATTTGCCGTCTCTGTAAACCAGGTAGGTGTTCTGGCCACTCTCTCCCAGCTTGGCTATGCCGTGGGTCTCCTGCTGATTATTCCGCTGGGAGACCGCTATAATCGTCGAACGCTAATTGTGACAATGCTGGTTGCCGTAACAGTCGCTTTGATCGCGATGGCTCTGGCGCCTACCCTGATGCTCCTCTCAATCGCGAGCTTCGCTGTAGGTGTTACTACCGTGATTCCACAGTTGGTTGTGCCGCTGGCAGCGAGCCTGGCGCGGCCTCAGGAGCGTGGACGAGTGGTGGGAACTGTGATGAGTGGTTTGCTAATTGGTATTTTATTGGCCCGTACCGTGAGTGGCGTGTTGGCTGCACACCTGGGCTGGCGCACGGTGTACTGGGTTGCCGCGGGATTGATGGTTCTCCTGGCCCTGATCCTGCGTTTCTTGTTGCCTCCTGATTGCCCTCAGTCAGATATGAGCTATACACAACTCTTGCGCTCGCTCTGGAGCCTCGTTAAAAGCGAGCCTGTGTTGCGCGAGACGAGCGTCTTTGGTGCGCTAGGCTTTGCGGCCTTTAGCGCGTTCTGGGCTACGCTCTCCTTCCGCCTGCAAACGCCGCCTTTTCACTATGGCAGCGAGGTGGCGGGCCTCTTTGGCCTGGTAGGTGTTGTGGGAGCACTCGCAGCCTCCTTTATTGGCCGCCTTGCCGATAAAGTCAATCCGCGTAAGACGATTGGCATCGGCCTGCTCATTCTCCTGGCCTCGTTTGGTATCTTCTGGCTGACGGGCCAGTATCTCTGGGGCCTGATTATTGGCGTCATCTTGCTGGACCTGGGGGCGCAGGCCAACCAGATCTCAAATCAGGCGCGTGTCTATAGCCTCAATCCCGCCGCGCGCAGCCGCCTCAATACGATCTATATGGTGTCGTACTTTATTGGTGGCTCACTTGGCTCGTTTCTTGGCACCTATGGCTGGGACTTCGCGGGCTGGTTTGGTGTCTGTGTTGTGGGGTTGCTGTTCCTGTTATTAGCGCTTGCCGTGTATATGCTCAATAGTCGGCGCACACAGGCCGCTAGCCGCTAGCTTTTGTTGCCATTTCACGCCTGCGGTGCTCACAGGAAAGGGATGGTGACGTGTATCTCGAGCGAATGCCCGAGATACACGTCACCATCCCTTTCCTGTTGATATGTGTTTGCAATAATTGTTAGCCAACGGCCTTTTTGTGTTGTTCGATAAGCGCCTGCTGAATGTGAGGAGGGACTTCCTCATATTGGGCAAACTCCATAGTGAAGGAGCCACGACCCTGGGTAATAGAGCGCAAATCGGTCGCGTAGCGCAGCATCTCGGCCTGGGGAACGGTGGCGGTGATACGCTGCATACCTTCTTCCTGCTCATCTGGTTCCATGCCGAGCACACGGCCACGCCTGGTATTGATGTCACTCATGACGTCACCCATATTGGCCTCTGGAATCAGGATGTTGACATGCATGACAGGCTCCAGAATGACCGGGCTGGCCAGGGGGACGGCCTCTTGCATCGCCAGGGAGGCCGCAACCTCGAAGGATTGCGCCGATGAGTCGACCGGGTGGTACTTGCCGTCATAGAGTGCAACACGCACGTAGAGCATGGGGTTGCCTGAGATGAAGCCGCGCTTGAGCGATTCGCGTACCCCCTTCTCGACACCAGGAATGAACTGGTTGGGGACGACGCCGCCTACAATGCGGTCCTCAAAGATGAAGTCCTGCTCTCCTCCGTGGGGCAGTGGCTCGATCTCCAGCCAGACATCGCCAAACTGGCCGTGTCCACCGCTCTGGCGCTTATGGCGTCCATTAGCCTTAGCCTTCTTGCGGATGGTCTCGCGGTAATGGATATGTGGATCGCGTGTCTCCAGGTCGACGCCATATTTGCGTTTGATACTCTCCACTATGATTTGCAGGTGCGCCTCGCCCATGCCAGAGAGCAGCGTCTCCGCCGTCTCGGGATCGCGTGAGACGCGTAGCGTGCGGTCTTCTTGCACGATGCGTGCCAGGACGTTGCCCATTTTGTCCAGGTCATTCTGGCTTTTGGGGATGATCGTCAGGGTGAAGCAGGGTTCGGGGAAGCGGATCGGCTCAAGGGGCGTGGTGATGTTTTTGCTATCGGTGAGTGTATCACCTGTATGGGTATTGGTAAGCTTGGACACGGTACCGAAATCGCCTGCGGAAATGGAACTGGCATTCTCTGACATTTTGCCACGTGGGAACGAGAGGGCGCCTACACGCTCATCCGTCTTTGTCTGGATATTGAAGAGATGGCTATCAGCCTTGATGCTTCCTGTATAGACGCGGAAGGTTGAGACAGTGCCGGACTGTTGCCCGGTCGTTTTAAACACCAGGGCCGAAGTGTGTCCTTCAAAGTTCTGAGCATCTTCTGGTAAGGCGTCCGCCGCGCTGGGGAGGTAGTCAAGGATAGCACTGAGCATTGTCTGGATACCGATGTTCTTCGCCGCGGAGGCACAGAGCACTGGAATGAGCTGACCCGAGGCCGTACCCACTTTGACCAGTTTAAGGATCTCGTCGTCGTTAAGGTCTATCCCCTCCAGAAATTTCTCCATCAGCTCATCATCGCTCTCGACCGCTGACTCGATAAGCTGTTCACGGTAACTATTGATGGTGTCCTGTAGCTCATCGGGGATGGAGATTTCTTGCACGCTATTGCCGCCCTCGAAGGTATAGCCCTTCTGATGCAGCAGGTCAACAACTCCCTTGAAGTTGGCCTGTTCCCCGATGGGAATTTGTAGAGGGACAACTTTGGTGCCAAATTTGGCGCGTAACGACTCAAGCGCCATATCAAAGGAGGTATTTTCGCGGTCGAGCTTGTTGACCACGACGATACGAGGAAGGTTGCGTTCATTGGCATAGTGCCAGGTTAGTTCAGTGCCGACTTCTACCCCTTTTTCGGCTGTCACCACGACCAGGGCGGCATCCGCCACGCGTAGGCCAGCTTTTACCTCACCAATGAAATCAGCGTAGCCAGGCGTGTCAATAAAATTGATCTTATGCTCATGCCACTCGATGGGAAGCACTTTGGTGTGAAGGGACATCCGACGCTTGAGTTCGTCAGGATCGTAGTCCGCAATCGAGGTTCCATCATCCACCTTCCCTTGTCGTGTTACGGCTCCAGTGTCAAATAGTGCGGCATCAATCAAGGATGTTTTCCCTGCTCCCCCGTGGGAGATCAACGCTACATTGCGAATGTATTCCGCCCCGTATACTTTCATAAGCCGTCATCCTCCTGACTTCTTTCGCAAGAGGGGGTCTCTCGCCAGGCCTTCTGGAGGGTCTGACCTGTAAGACCTCCCCCGCGCATGTGGTTCCTGACAGTATGCCCGGTGCTAGCACATGAATACTGTGCTATACGCTATTCCTGTTGAATAGGTTTAGTATAGCAGGATCATGTATTTTAATCAATAAACATGAACGTGTTTCAGACAATATCTTCTATTGTGAGACCTTACATTCTGCTGCTATACTGAAGGAGATATTTCACAGTCTTTGCTTTTAGCGTACGGGAGTAAAAAACATATGACCATAGATATACATGATATTGAACAGCTTCTGGAGCAGCAGGAGCAGTGGCGTCAGCGCCAGGCGATTAACCTGATTGCCAGCGAGAACACCCCCAGTGAGGCGGTGCGCCGCGTGCAAAATTCAGATTTTATGGGGCGCTATGCCGAGGGGCATCCTAATGAGCCGGGCAAGGTGAATCGCTACTATCAAGGGACGCGCTATATCGACGAGATTGAGCGCCAGGCGCGTACAGAGATCATGGAGCTCTTTAGAGCGCGCCAGGCAGATGTCCGCCCCATCAGCGGCAACGCCTCCAATACCGCCATTGCACTTGGATACTTGCGCGGTGGCGATACCGTTATCGCCAACTCGACCGACGCCGGCGGACATATCAGTCACGGCCCGGTGGGCGTCTTTGGTCGACGTATCCAGAATCGCGGGCAGGTGCTCAAGCTGGGCAGCGAGAAGTCGGTAAACCTGCACTATCTGCCCCTGACCGAGGACCACTATCACGTCGATGCGCAGAAGACGATTGAGTTGATCGAGCGTGTCTCGCCCCAACTGGTGATCATGGGCAAGAGCCTCTTCCTCTTCCCCGAACCCGTTAGCGAGGTCGCAGCGGCCTGTCGCGCGAAGAATATTCCGTTGCTGTATGATGGGGCACATGTCCTTGGCCTGATCGCTGGTGGTCAGTTCCAGGATCCCCTGCGCGAGGGGGCAACCTGGCTCACCGGTAGCACGCACAAGACCTTTCCCGGTCCGCAGCGCGGTGTGATCCTGGGTAACCTGGATGAAGAGGGCGAGAAGAAGTTCTGGCCTGCAGCCGACCGTGGCGTCTTCCCAGGCTCCTCCAGTAACCATCACCTGAATACATTACCTGCCTTGCTGGTCGCAACTCGCGAAATGAAGCTATATGGGCGCGACTATGCCGCGCAGATCGTGCGCAACGCCCAGGCGCTTGGTCGCAGCCTCGATGAACTGGGTACGCCAGTGGAGGCCCGTGATTTTGGTTACACAAAGAGTCATATCATCGCGGTGAATGTGGCGCAGTTTGGCGCGGGCGTGGAGGTTGCCAAGCGCCTGGAGGCCAACGATATTATCGTGAACTACAACATGCTCCCCGGTGACGAGGATCCTCGCAATCCCTCCGGTCTGCGTATCGGCGTCTCCGAGATGACGCGCTATGGCATGGATGAACAGGCCATGGGTGAGTTGGCGCAATTGATGCATGACGCGGTGCGTGGCCAGCAGGTCAAAGAGCAGGTCAATAAGCTGCGCGCGCGCTACACCGAAATGCGATACGTCTAAGATCGTAAGCTTGAGGCATCAGCCGAAGCTGGCCTTTCGCGCCTGCGGTGCTCAGTGGTAAGGGGTGTTTGATGGCGACCTGGCTTTGCCAGGTCGCCATCAAACACCCCTTACCTGAATGCGAGCATACAAGCCGAGTCAGGCGTCGAAGGGGAATTAGGAAAGCCCCGAATAAAGTGGCCATTGTTTTGACTTCAACGCTCGCTTGCATTATAGTGTATAGCAACAGGAATAGTTCAGATAACGACAGACCGTGATGTCCTGAACAGAGACAATGAATAGGTATATGCCAGTTTGTAAATAAACATATGAAGATCAGCGCTCGTCAAAGTTGCCAGAGCGCATAAGCAGTATGTGACTGCTTACCCCTGAGTGTGCGGGAGGGCCAACGGAGGAGATATGGAGCCGCAAGAACGCGAAGATTCCGAGACATTGCTGGTGCAATTTAAACGTCTTTATATCGATGCTATGCGTGTCTTTGAGCGCAAGCTTGGGATGAGCCAGGCGCGTATCTTGATTATGAGCGAGCTACTACATGAGCGCGAGGTGAGTCAGGCCGAGTTGCAGCTCCGCCTGGGGGTGGACGGAGCTGCAATCACGCGGCAAGTGAAGCAGTTGGAGCGCGAGGGCTACATCTCGCGGCGTGCCAACCCCAATGACAACCGCGTGTCGCTGGTTTCCCTGACGCCCCGGGGGCGCAGAGAGCTGACGGACCTGGTGAAGGCGCGCCTGGAGTTTGAGGATCGCGTTCTCGATGGCATCGATAGTGAGACGCGTAAACACCTGCGCCAGGTGCTCAAACATATTCATAGCAATATCCGCGCCCTGGACTGAGACGAGTTTTGCTTACTCGTGCGCGAGCAGCGACTTGGCCATTAAAATATCTGGTTTGCCCGGTCCATTGGCGTCGGGAATGATCCCTACAATGGTATAGCCTAAACGCTGATAGAATTCGTAAGGATGGCGGCCCAAATTCTCTATCTGCGCGATATTTAGCCAGAGGTCGGGCAGGAGATGTTTCCCTGATAGACTTGTGCGACCGTCCTCGTCGTCTGTACCAAGCATGATGGTAAGGCCACCACGCTCGCGGACGCGCTCCTCAAAATCAGCGATGAGCAAGCGTCCAATGCCCTGCCCCTGGTAGTGGGGAGCCACCACCAGGGGATGCAGCTCCCAGACGCGACCATCGTACTGGCTCTGGCCTGCGATCCAGCCCACAACCTCGCCCAACTCATTGGTAGCTACGCGGCTGATACAGTCGCCGCTAAAGGTTGCATAGATTTCTTCTTGCGCGCTCTCCAGGTCGGGCCATGCCATGGGTGAGGAGACCGCGAAGCCATCCACCAGGATGCGCGCGGCCTGTTCAACGGCTGCTTTATTATTTGCTTCCAGATCTACAATATGAACGGATGACATAAAATATCCTCGTTATTTTTCTTGGTACTGAGCTAGCGTACGCTCCATGAGCTCGATCACGTCGCGTACCACGACCTCATTCACTTCCGGGGCGTGCGCGAACTCGCATAAGCTGATAAGATCCAGCAGCTTAATGCAGCGATGCCAGTCCGGTGGGAGTACGCCTCCTTGCACCTGGTAGCCGCGCAGAAACTGGCTCACAAAGGCCTCAGGCATCCGGTGTTCATAACGCAGCATATTCGCAATATCGGTCAGTGGCGAGCCCGCGAAGGCGAATTCCCAGTCCAGGACCGCGCTCACCTCTCCCTCGTGTACAAGAATATTGATCCCCTTAAAGTCTGAGTGGACCAGCGCCGCCGTATGCGGAAGCGCGTCGAGATAGTCATGTTGCGCTTCGACAAAGTTCCAGAGGCGCTGGCTAAGCTCTGGCCCCAGGCGCTCCTGAGTTGGTCCCGTGGTCAGGAAATGGCGTATGAGTTGCAGGTACGACTCATTGCCAGTAAAGGGCTCAACATGCAGGTCAGGACCAAAGAAGCCTGCCTGGGGGAAGGTAAAGCTGCCAATCGCAGCCAGGGTGCTCCCGACCGCGTAGCCATAGCTGCTCTGCTCCCTGGCGTCCCCTTTCTCGATGGCATCGCGGAGGAGGATACCCTCGACCCAGGTCATAATGGTATATGGCCAGGCCAGGTGCTGGCATGAGTCGTCGTGATAGAGCATGCGTGGAACGGGAACCCGTCCCTGTACAAGCTGATAGAGATCCCTGTCCTTCTGGCTGCTAGCCTGGTCACGTCGGTACACACGTAAGACAAAGGGCTTATCAAGCCCGGCGAGCGTCAGTTTGTAGTTGGTGTTACAGTGTCCCTCCGTCAATAGCTCCGCCCCGATGACCTGGTGCCCGGGGAAGGCGGGGCGCGCCAGCATGTTGATTGTCGCGAGATCTAACTCCACAAGTGCCTGACGGCGTCCCCAATCTTGTTCTAGCATCCTGTATCCTTCCCTTGCTTGCTAGGAAACAGCTTGTTCGGACTGCTGGTACTGCTGGAGCAGATCCAGGAGCCACTGCTCATTATGTACAGGCACTTTGGCTTTCTGGGCCTTTGCTAGTTTTGAGCCAGCATCCTCGCCCGCGATCAGGTGGCTAAGCGATTTGCTGACGCCCGAGGCGATTGTACCACCCAGGGCCTTAATGGCCTCTTCAGCCGCTGTGCGCGTCATCGTATTTAGACGACCTGTGAGCAGAAAGCTTTGACCCGTAAGCGGACCTTCAACATGCTTACGCTCTTCACGCATATTGAGCCCTGCCGCACGCAGGCGCTCGATTAAGGCCTGGTTCTCCTCTTGCTGGAACCACTGTGCCACACTCTGTCCAATCTTGGGGCCAATGCCAGGTACTTCGTTGATCTGGGCTTCACTGGCGACCATAAGCGTGTCCATATCGCCAAAGGCGTCTGCCAACAACTGGGCCGTCTTCTCGCCAACATAGCGAATATTTAAGCCGAAAAGCAGGCGTGAGAGCGGGCGTTGTTTGCTGGCCTCGATGGCGTTGAGCATGTTGTTCGCACTCTTCTCCTTGATGCCCTCTAGTTCGAGCAGGTCATCGCGGGTCAGGTGATAGAAGTCGGAGACGCTCTGGAGATAGCCTGCTTCCATTAACTGCTCGCAAGTCTTCTCTCCAATTGTATCCATATCCATCGCGCCCTTGGAGACGAAGTGCGTAAAGCTCTCAAAGTTGCGGGCCGGGCATTGCTGATTGGGGCAGTAGGCCATGGCCTGATCGGGGATGCGGATGATGGCCGTGCCGCAACGGGGGCAATTCTCTGGTAGGTGATAGACCTCTTCGTTCTCGGTGCGCTTCTCCATGACGGGCTTAACGACCTGGGGAATAACCTCGCCCGCACGCTGTACCAGCACCCAGTCGCCCACGCGTAGGTCTTTGCGCTGAATGTCCTCTTCGTTATGCAGTGATGCGCGTGAGACGGTCACGCCACGAATATTGATGGGTTCAAGCTCCGCCCAGGGATTAACCGAGCCAGTGCGCCCAATATTGACTTTGATGTCGAGTAGACGCGTCGCAACCTGAATGGGCGGGTATTTGAAGGCGATGGCCCAGCGTGGATCGCGCGCTACGACGCCTAGCTCCTCTTGATGGGCCAGGTCATTGATCTTGATGACCACGCCATCGATCTCGTAGGGGAGGTTAAAGCGCTCGTGTTCCCACTTGTTGCAGAAGGCCATAACCTCTTCAAGTGTGTGTGCCAGTTGCACATGCGGATTGAGCGGGAAGCCCCATGCTTTGATGAGCTGGAGAGTCTCCCAGTGACTCTGGATGCGCATGCCCTGTACATAACCGATCTGGTAGCCAAAGAAATCCAGGTTGCGCGTACCTGTAATGCGGGAATCTTTCTGGCGTAGCGAGCCAGCCGCTGCATTGCGTGGATTGGCGAAGAGCTTATTGTCAACCATCTGCTCATTGAGCTTCTCAAAGCTCTGCGTCGACATATAGATCTCGCCGCGCACCTCGACCTTCTCGGGAATGGGGGCCGCGTCGTGCAGTTTTTGAGGAATGCTGCGAATGGTGCGCACATTGGGGGTCCAGTCTTCGCCTACCAGGCCATTGCCACGTGAGGCGCCCATTGTCAGGCGTCCCTGGTCGTAGGTGAGGGCCATCGCCAGGCCATCAATTTTGAGTTCACAGACATAGGTAAAAGTAGCATTGGGCAAAATATTCTGTGCGCGCTTGTACCAGTCATAGAGCTCTTTCTCGCTGCGGGCGTTGGCGAGGCTCAGCATTGGCACCGGGTGCCTATATTGCGCTACATCCTGCAAGGGACTCGCACCCACGCGTTGCGTCGGAGACTCAGGGGTCACTAGTTCGGGGTGTTCGCCCTCAATACGCTGTAGCTCAATCATGAGTTGGTCATATTCGGCGTCGGAAAGGGTGGGATTATCCAGCACATGGTACTGGTAGTTGGCCTCTTCAATCTGGTGCCGTAGCTCGGCGACGCGCTTGGCGAGCCTCTCCTCCTCCGTCTGCCCAGCATGTTCTAAGAGGCTCTGTGACTGCTCATTCGCCTGGTCCTGCCCGGATATTATTGCTTGCTCTTCTTGCATCCTCTCGCTCCTGATAAAAAATAGCGTGTGGGAAACGTTTGTGGATTGTCTGCTTATCTCTTCTTTTTAAAAGGCTTGATAGTGGAAGACCTCGGGCGAGCCTTCAAAGAGTCCATTGATATGACTGCGCCATTGGGGGAAGAGGGGCCTTCGCGGAAATCGACGGTATGGGCTTCGAGCGTGCTCCATGAGTTTGTGACCATAAAGCGCCCTGGCTGCTCGATACAACGTGTGGCATGCGCGGAGATGCACTCTGGATGCTGGCGAATAACCTCCAGCCCGCGAATAATACCCTGGGCCAGCTCTTCTTCTTTACCGACAACCGCCGTAAAAACCGCGATCTCTGTTATCATGGAAAAACCTCCTCAAAATATCCATCGTGTACACTGACCTCACCCTGGCTGTGAGGCCCTGCCCTATCCTATCACGGAATGCAAGCGGGTGGTAGTCGCGAAAATGCTTAGCTGATGCATTATCGAAAATGGCGAGAAAGCAGCATCCATCAGGAGGGAGTAGGCATGATGCTATTTCCTCCTGGCGTGCGCGTTAGCTGCCCTGGGAGTCGCTCCAGTCCTGTTGGAATGTTTGCTGGAGCGTATTGATCACGTTGCCATCGGCGATGATGACTCCAAGTTCGCGGTTACGCTCAAATGAGGCCGTGGAGATGTTCTCTGACCCCACAAAGGCTTTCTGCCTGTCTACGACCATCATTTTGGCATGCATATACAGTTTGCTGGACTCGCGAACCTTGACGCCACCATTCGTGATTGTGTCAATACCTTGCTGATTGCTATCACTACTCGATTGGGGTTGTGGCAAGACGACCTGGACTGCGACGCCGCGCTTGACGGCATTGATTAGGGCCTGTTCAACCTGCTGATCCTGCATTTCTTCCGCCTCGACAATGAGCGACTTCTGTGCCCCGTTGATGAGCGAGAGGAAGGCGCCACGCGAGTTGATCGGGCTGACCACGAGGTTCGAGCCATTGACCTGCACATCCTTGCGGTCCCAATCGGCATTGAAGATATCAATCGCTCCCTGTACATCCTGTGCGTTGGTATCGATGATGCCATATTCGCGGTTGGTCGTGCTGGAACTGCCGCCCAGGGCCGAGAGGGTCAGGTTGGCGGTGAGAATATAGGCAGTCTTCCCATCGAGGATCATGCCCTTCTCATGCGTAAGGGCAAACGCGGGATTGGTAGTCTTTGCCTGGACGCCAGCGGCGTTCAAGCGGTCGATGGTCTGACTGGGTGAGCTGCTTCCACTGCCGTAGGGATGGCCCTCAAGCATGACACGCACATCCTTCCCACTGTGAGCGGCCTCTTCCAGGGCGCTGATGACGTGCCGCTCCGTGAGCAGGTACATCTCGACCCAGACTGATTTCTGTGCCTGGTTAATGGCATCGGTGATCACCTGGTAACCTGCATCTGGCTCGACAAAGACCTGAACGTCCTGGGAACCAGTCCCGAGACTGGTAGGTGACCCATTTGACGTATTGCTACTGGTTCCCGTCAAATCGCCGCCATTCACGTCGCAGGCCGCGAGTAAGAGGGCGAGTGTTAGCAGGAGTGGTATAAGTATAGACCAGTGCGTTAACTTTGTTATTGGTTTCATCAGATATATCTCCTCGTACAAAATCCTTCCAGACCACTTATTTTTAGAAAACGCCTTCTACAATGTTATATACACTGCTTAGGGGGCGCAGCGGAAAGCACATTTTTATTACGCATGATCCAGCGAAAAGTGTGATGCACGTCATGGGATATCCTTGCTTTAGGGGAGGGATATGACAGAAGAGCAGGCCCTTCAGCCTCTCATTATCGGGAGACTGAAGGGCCTGCTTAAGCACTGAAAAACGTGTTTGGGCTTAGGGGTGCAGAGCCACGAAGAGCGGGGCCAGCACCAGGGTGATCGTGCTCAGTAGCTTAATCAAGACGTGTAGCGAGGGACCCGCCGTATCCTTGAAGGGATCGCCGACGGTGTCGCCAACTACGCTGGCCTTGTGGGCCTCGCTTTTCTTACCCAGGATGATGCCGTCCGGATCGAGTGAATCAACGACCTCACCTTTTTCGTTTACGCGTAGGTAGCCAGCCTCAATGAACTTTTTGGCGTTATCCCAGGCACCACCACCGTTATTGAGGAAGAGGGCCATCACGATACCACCCATGGTGCCAACCATGAGCAGGCCCGCTCCGGCCTGGGGACCCAGGATCGTCCCGACCGCGATAGGCGTAAGCACGGCGATGACTCCAGGCAGGATCATGGCGCGCAGGGCGCCACGCGTGCTGATATCGACGCAACGCGCGTAATCAGGATCGACGCGGTCTTCAACCTTCTCGGCCATGATCTTGGGATTCTCGCGGAACTGGCGACGCACCTCTTCGATCATGTTCTGCGCGGCTCTACTGACCGCGCGGATGGCAAGCGAGCTAAAGAAGAAGATGAGCGTCAGGCCGAGCAGCGCCGCGATAAAGACTGTGATGTTCGACAGGTCCACATGGTAGACGTCGGGATTTTTCGTGTAGGAGAAAAGCACATCCAGATAGGCGCTGAAGAGCAGGAACGCGGCCAGGGCGGCTGAGCCAATGCCATAGCCCTTGGTCAGGGCCTTGGTGGTGTTGCCAACGCTATCCAGGGCATCGGTCACATCGCGTACAGCTTCAGGCTGATTGCTCATCTCGGTGATTCCACCGGCGTTATCGGTGATGGGACCAAAGGTATCCATCGCCAGAACATAGGCGCAGCTCATGAGCATACCCATAGTCGCGACCGCGGTTCCATAGATACCACCAGGATTGATCGCCGTGGGGAGGCCACTGTTGGTTGGGAAAGTAACGTGGCTTCCAAGGAAGAAGGAGAGACCAAGCGCGCAACTAATCGCGATAACGGGAAGCGCCACGCACTCGAAGCCGACCGAGATGCCGGAAATGATGGTTGTCGCCGGGCCTGTGAGCGAGGCCGCCGCGATCTCGCGTACAGGCCGCCAGGTACCGGAGGTATAGTACTGTGTGATATAGACAAAGGCGATGCTGAGCACAATGCCAACAAGACCTGACAGGCCATACCAGGCCCAGGGGGCAAGCCCGGCGGCACCGACCGCTTTGCTGTCGCCAAACAGGAGATAGCTGCCTACAAAGACGCCGATACCTGCCAGGATACAGGTAATCCAGTAGCCAATAGTCAGCTGGCGCATGGCGATATCGCCAGGATCGCGACCCGCGGCCTTATCAGGCTCAATGACGGCCGATTTGCGTACCGAGAGCAGGCCAATAGAGGAGGCAATCAAGCCAAATGCGCTCATAACCAGGGGGAAGAGGATCCAACTCGGGCTTCCCGTGGCTGTATAGAGCGTAACACCCAGAATCATCGCGCCGATATTCTCGGCGGCGGTGGACTCGAACAGGTCTGCACCACGACCCGCGCAGTCGCCAACGTTATCTCCCACCAGGTCCGCAATGACGGCGGGATTACGTGGATCATCCTCGGGAATGTTGGCCTCAACCTTGCCCACCAGGTCTGCGCCGACGTCAGCGGCCTTGGTGTAGATGCCACCACCTAGTTGCGCAAAAAGCGCGACAAAGCTCGCACCAAAGCCAAAGCCGATGATGAGCGAAGGCGCCACCGAAGGGTTGCTCAGGCCGTTATAGGCCGTGAAGAGAATCGAGACGCCTAGCAACGAGAGCGCCACCACCAGGAAACCGGAGACCGCGCCGCCGCGTAGCGAGACAATCAGGGCCTCTCCCAGGCTGCGCGTGGCTGCGCTGGCGGTGCGGCTATTGGATTTGACCGCTACGTACATACCAATGTAGCCTGAGAGGCCTGAGCAGAGCGCGCCAATGATGAAGGCAATCGCTGTGTGCCAGGCGAGCGAGAGGCGGTCAGCGTCGGTCCCCTTACTAAATAGGTAAAGGACGGTGGCTACAACAATGGCCGCAACGATAGAGAGCGTCGCGATGGTGCGATATTGGCGATTGAGAAAGGCCATGGCGCCCTGGAAAATGGCGTTCGCGACTTTTTGCATTGCGGGCGTGCCCGTATCCTTGCGTAGGACCGAGTTTGCCAGGCTAATGGCAAAGATGATAGCGAGCACCCCAACGACGATGGGTACCCAAATATAATAGTTACTCACAATACCTCCTTACAGGGATGAGGGTGATGTGATCCGCGTTGATCAACTCACTTGCGTTTTTCTGAATGCTCTTATCTTGCATTCAGATCAGCCGGAGGCTAGACGCGGAGCGCCGTCTCTGAATGAGCATGAAGTGTGTGGGCCTCAACAAAGTTATCAGGTGCATAGTTCACAAATGCTGGCTTTCTCACAACCCCCTCCGCCTCTTAGGCTCAGCGCTCCTGATCCCAACTTCTGTGGAAAACCCGAGTCGAAAGATAGTGTAACATACGCGCGTCTTCTGTGACAAGAGTATTCTATTTAATCTGAGGCACAGCGTGTTATGAAGTGGAATTAAAAAATGTCTACTAAGCGTACAATTGTTACACTCATACCTAAACACTGTCTGCTTGCCACGGTGATATATGTATTCCTACCTCTAAACTCCACAATATTACGAGTAAAGATATGCTTGTTGTGGATAAAAAGGATAAACGATCCTGGCCAGCAATAGAGGCAATAATTGTAAGAGATTGTAGCATAAAATTATGCAGGCGCAATTCTCTTGGCTGGCATGTAGAGCCTTTTGAACGTTACTGTTGAGTATTTGAACGTCTTCTGCCTAAGGGTTGATTTGCAAATAATGTAATTAGGAAATGTATATTTAATGTAAGTATTGCATAGCTAGTAGGCTGAGAAATTGGTTGTAAACAGTGTATACGCTAAAGTGGTGAAATGCGATGGTGCGCAAAGCATGAAATGACTGTTTTGCTAGGACCTGGCAAAAAAGAGGCGCGATAGAGGTGGAAAATTATTGTAACTGCTGTTTATATAGACTATGTGTGAGTGGCCTGGCGCTACTGGCATATGCCAGTAGCGCCAGGCCACTCTTATCCCTATTCTCTTGTGTATTTCTTTGGCAGCAGCGTAACGGAGATGCTTAGTGAACGCCCGCGTGGTTCGCGATCAGGTGCTGGATGCGAGAGAGTTGAGGTACCATCTGCTTCTTACGCGAGACCATCCCCTCAACCATAATGGAATGCCCGCTAGCTTCGAGCGGAACATTAAAGGCATCAGCCGTCGCGTCCTCGTAGCCATGAATGAGGAGGTGGCAATTCATATTGATTATATCGACAATCATGAATAGGAAGGAGGTGTAGTTATGCTTCTGCGAGAGCAGTTTCATTGTTTGCAGCAGCTCGGTGGTCCGCTTCTCTACCACGGCGGGGCTGGCGGTCTCTACCGTGCCAACCGCGAAGGTGACATCCTGAACCGTAAACTCCTTGAAGTCTGAGGTCAGCAGTTCCTCGGCGCTACGGTCGTTGAGTTCACTGGCACCCGCTTCAAAGGCGGCCTGACCAAACTCCTGTAAGTCGACCTGTGCGATGGCGGCTAACTTATGTGCGACCTCGACATCGCGTGGTGTGCAGGTTGGTGAACGCAGGATCAGCGTATCATAGAGTAAGCCTGCGAGCATGAGGCCAGCGACATCGCGTGGAATTTCGATGTCGGCTTCGCGGTAGAGGCTATAAATCAGGGTGCCGGTGCAGCCTACAGGCTCAGAGCGGAAGAAAATGGGCTTGTTCGTATGCACATTGGCGATGCGGTGATGGTCGATAATACCCAGGAGTTCGGCTTCTTCCGCGCCGTCAATTGACTGCGAGGGTTCGTTGTGGTCGACGAGGAAGATGCGCTTAGGGCGAGCCTTTAAGATATCGCTACGCGTAATAAAGCCGACGAGTTTTCCCTCGTTGTCCACGACTGTGAGCGAGCGTTCGCGCTGTAGTTTGGCCTGCACATCGCTCATCAAATCGTCGGGATGGCAGGAGGCGAACTCGCGCTCCATGAGATCTTCAACACAGATGCTCAGGTTGATCAGGCGCACAGCGGTAAAGGTATGATAGCTGGTGTTTAAGACCATAACCCCTTGTTCGCGAGCGGCTGATAGGACCTGCTCGGAGACATTGAGATCGCCTGTGATGACCAGGGCGGCGGCTCCGCGCTGGATCGCGGTCAACTGGGCATCCTCGCGGTTGCCAATTACCACGAGGCAGCCTGGCTCGACATAGTCAGCCATGCTTTCAGCCTGCATGGCGCCGACAAGGACCCGGTTGCCCAACTCGCGCCGACCTTCGACAAGGATGCGCCCCTTCAGGACTTTGATCAGATTATCGCGCTTGAGGGGGATGCGATTGACGGTCTGGGGATCGAGATCATGGAAGAAGAGTTTGGCAAAATCTTTATTGGTGATAATTCCATAGACTTTATTCTCATCGTCTACCACGGGCATAGTCTGCCGGTTGTGTTCCTGCATCATCTGCCCAGCCTCAAGCAGGGACTGATTGAGATGCGCTGTCAGGACGTCCTGGCGCATAAAATCCTGTACTTGCAGGTAGATATGTTCCAGGGCCTGGGGGGAGTGACCTGAAAGCGCTCGAGCGCATAGCGAATTTCCGGCTTGAGTTGACCGTGACGAGCGGGTATAACATTCTCCTGGCCCTGAAGCTGTAAGAGGCGTGCATAGGCATAAGCCGAGGCCACGGAGTCCATATCTGAATTTTTATGTCCGATTACATAGATAGACTGTTGTGCCATAGATGAAATTTCTCCAAATCAGGCTGCTTCTGTGCTTGCTTGGTGTATAGGTGACCATCGAATTATCGCTAGATTTGCAAGCATCGTCAAGTAGTGTTGGCTCAGATTCAATGTAACAATTGTATCATGATTGGCTGCTTTCGCAAGTGGTTTAGCCTCTGAAGGCCTTTGCCATGCCCTTTTATTCTTATGCAACGTCTGCTACAAAGATAGCGTGTGAAGCGATGAACATCTTCGGCATTTTTCGCTTCACACACTTGACACTGAACGTGGTAGGCGCAGTGCCGTCTTTTAGACTTTTTTCTGGTTAAGTAGGCGGTGGCTAACGAGCCACCAGGTCAATCCGCCAACGATAAGTAAGATACCTAAGGCAATGAACCAGTAGATAAAAACGGGTTGTGTCTCCGTTTGCCTGGGCGTATTGGTTGCGACTACCTGGGTGTGTATGACGCTATCCGTTAAGGCATCATTGGTCGTTGGCAGTTGGACCGCTGGATTTCGGCGTGGTGTCCCACTGGGTTGGTATGCAGCATAGGAATTATCAAACGTCTGGGCCTTGTCCGTGATGGTGAGCGTTTTGCTGATCTTGCGCGTTCCCGATGTGTTGCTGGCTGTTAGGGTTAGCGTGTAGGTGCCAGCGTGCGTATATGCATGAGAAACGGTATTCCCTGTGGCCCTGGCTCCATCACCGAAGTCCCAGGCGTATTGTATAGGCTCGTTCTTTCCCGTGGGATCATAGCCTTGTGCACTCAAGCTGATTGGTTGCTGGGTGACGGTTTTGCCTATATCAGCTATATCGGCAATAGGCCCTGGGAGAAGAGTGCTCTTGCTCGTCTCGCCGGCGATATCGGGCTGGTGAAGCATCCAGGTTGTTATCATGCCTGGCAGCGCCAGGGCCAGCGTCAGGGCATTAGATTTCTTTGATCCTCCCTGCGCAAAGGTATTCATGAGTTGAATGGTATCGTCACGCTGGTCGTAAGGATAGGACCACGCGGGTGGATGGTTGTCATAATATGTTGCGTTCCCGACGATGGTCGCGCAGGGAAGCCCCGCCAGGGTAAATGGCACCTGGTCGCTTGATCCCAGGGTGTCATCCTCAATCTTGACCAGGCTTAGCTGCTCAGGTGTAAAGATGGGTTGTGCTACCTCCTGCAAGCCATCGTGATAGGTGAGTCCTTTATAGCCCATGGTTTGAAACTGTTGGAAGACCGCGGACAGCGCTTGCCCCAGCAAGTTACGAAAGCGCTGGATATGCTGGCGTTGCTCGCTCGAAAGGGCTTCTTGATGAGGGTAGAGCTCATTTGATTGAAGCGGCGAGACATCGATTGTAAGCGGAAGCTGCGGATTGGCGAGCTGTCCCAGGTAGCGCAGAGGGTAGGCGATCCCGTTTTGTTCTTCATTAAACATGGCGACTATATTCTTCATGTCGCCATTGGCGAGCTCGTTTGCATACTGAAATGAGCCATATAAGCCCTGCTCCTCAGCATCGAAGAGCACGAAACGCAATGTGCGTGCTGGATAGACCTGGTTGGCGCGCCAGAACTGGCCCAGGGCCCTGGCGATACCTAACTCAATGGCACAGCCGCTGGCGTCATCATAGGCTGATTGGGTTGAGATGGCTTCTCCATCATAATGACAGCCAATGACGACGATCTGTTCGGGATGCAGCGCCCCTGGAACGCTCTTCTCGATGTTGTATGCGGGCGAGGTCGCGCCTCGCCCGGACCAGCCCTTGATAGAGAATGCATCTCGCGTTTCTAATGAGGCAAACCCCTGCAAATTGCGAGTCATCTCCTGCATCCAGTAGTTAGCAAAGCCTGTGTGACCATTCTGTCCAGCCGCCTGAGGGTTATCGTATCCGGCCTCGCGGTGCTGAAAGCGGGTCGCCATAGTGGCGAGCTGCGTATAGATATAATCCGGCTCGACTGTAGGGAAGTTGCTCGTTATCTGGACCTGGTGTGCCTGCCTATGTGACTGCACGCTGGACCCGGCCAGTACGACTGAAGACCCGAGTAACTGTATACACAGACAGAGCAGTAACGCAAGTGATAGTGAGTGCCTGGACATGATGAAATGCTCCTTGTTGTCGCTCTTCAGGCAGGCATTAGTGTACCTCGCTGTCTGTCTGGGAAGAAGCAAGCATGCATATCTCTATACATCGAGGTGAGCGGCCTGAAATTAATATGCTCGCCTGGCGCAAATCTCTAATAAAACTATGCAGATTCGCGGCTCAATATCACATATGCGTTATCTTAATGCCTTAGCTATCTTCTTGTTATTGCATCCTGAGCCTGACTTACGTATTGTAGGGCCCTGGTGAAGAAAGTGAGAAGAGTTGCTAGAAAAGTAGCCTATTCTACTTATTTTTTGCTGGCAAAACAAGACATCATGCTACACTGTGATCCATAAATGCAAATATAGCGCGTATTTGTCTCGTAGACAGGTTAATTGGGAGGCCTATGCGTACACTTGAAGTGCTTATTGAGAAGGACGCCTTTAGTGTGCCTCAGCCGCTAGAGGTGGTAGCGGATACGCCGGTGTCGGCCCTGGTCCCCACGCTCGTGGATGAATTTCACCTGCCCCAGACGGATCTCTTCGGCCAGAGGTTGAACTATCGGCTTCGCCCTACTCCAGGTGGCGACGTGTTGCCAGAGAATATCACTCTGGCCAGGGCAGGTATTACCACCGGGACACGCCTGATGCTTGAGGCCTCGGTCGCTGGTGAGGGAGACCTGCTGTTTGTGCCTTTAATGGGCGCGTCTCAAAGTGCCGCATCTCCTGGTAATTCCTTGCATAGTTCGCAGACAATGGATGATGAGACAGGGTTCTCGCCCTTGCGAGAGCCTTCTTTACCAAAAAAAAGGAAAAAGCAGAGCCGGCGGGCATTTCTAGTGCTGGGTGGTCTTGCCCTGGCTGGCGGAGGTGTGGCCTATGCCGGTGTTCATGGTTGGCTACCTGGCCCCTTGCATCCAGCTATGCAGCCGCAAGGCCAAATGCCCGGGAAAAGCAAGAATGCCACCCCTCCTCCTACATCAGCGAAGCCGCAAGTCCCCAATAGTGCCAAGACAATCACTGTCTTTGCCCACCACCAGGGGCAGATACAGAGTGTTCGCTGGTCCCCTGATGGGCAGATGATCGCCAGTGGGGGCAATGATGCACGCGTGTATCTCTGGCAGCCTAATGGAACCATCAAGCAGAACTTTCAGTTGCCAGCACCTGTCTCAGCTCTGGCCTGGGCGCCAGATGGGCAGCGGCTGGCGGTGGGCGCGAATACGCAGGTAAATTTCTTTAATACGGGACAGAAGACCATGCTGGGGCGTCCCGTACGCGCCCATATCGGACGTGTGACGAGCCTGGCCTGGGCTGGACAGGGTGGGCAACAGGTTGTCTCGGGAGGGCTGGATCATCGGGCCATTGTCTGGGACAGCACAACCTATCGCCCTCTCCACGTGTTTCAGCGTCATACGACTGCGATAGAATCCGTCTCCTGGAACGCGGCTGGAGATGTAGTTGCCTCCTCTTCGCTGGGGGGCGTCATACGCGTCTGGCGGGCCGCGACCGCCAAGGAGACACACGGACTCTTTATGGATGTGGCCCCCACCATGCGCGCCGTTGCCTTTGAGCCGGGAGGGATGCGCCTGGCCTCTGCGGGCAGCGATGGAGTGTTGCGTATTTGGAATGGGGAGGTCTGTCAGCAACCGGGGCAGGGACGTTTTGGCCCACAGTGCATGGATGCGCCGATGCGCCTACCTGTTACCAAAGCTGCGTTGCTAAGCCTGGCCTGGTCACCGGATGGACGCTTTATCGTGGTAGGGAGCCAGGACGGTACCCTGGCATTCTTCTATCCCGAGAAAAGCCAGAAGCCTCTATTTGTCATGCATCAGGGGACTCCTGTGACGAGTGTTGCCTGGAGCCATGATGGGAAGCATGTCGTTACGGCGACCGGTCAGAACGCGACCGTCTGGGAGTTGCTATAGACGACGCTGCTGAAGCACGCGTCTACATATGACATTTCATGATATGTAGACGCGTGCTTCAGCAGCGTCGGGCCGCCACACTACTGCGCGGCTGCGGCCACGAAGTCGATCAAGACACGCATGTCTTCCATCGCTCGTGTCGAGACCTCGGCTTGTTGTGCGGGGACGCTGGCCAGGGCCTCGCGTGCTCGCTCACTCTGTTGAGCCAGAAACTGGCGGCAATAGTCACGCGTTCCTGTGCGCTCCAGAATGGCCAGCACTTCGTCGACCTGCTCCTTCTCCAGCGGCTCCGCCTGCTGGTAGATACGCGTCAGCGCGGCTTGTTCTTCGGGCGTGGCCTGTTCACGTGCATGGAGGATGGGGAGACTCTGCTTGCGGCGGTAGATGTCGCCCGCTTCGGTCTTGCCCAGCTCTTCTCTGCTGGCCCAGACGCCCAGGAGATCGTCGCGCACCTGAAAGGCGATGCCAATGGCCTCGCCAAAGCTGCGCAGGCGTGTGATCGCCTCTTCGTTGCGTGTGCTCAGTCTCGCGCCCATCTCCGCCGAGCAAGCCATCAATTCAGCCGTCTTGCGGCGAATCATGTCGATATACATGGAGACCGAGATATCCTGGCGTCCCTCAAAGCTCACGTCCAGGTATTGGCCCTCGGCAACGACTAAACATGCCTTATCCAGGCACGCACCCAGGCGAGCCGCGATGTCGCCCTCGACGCCCTCATCAAGGACGCCCCAGAGCGCCAGGCGCGAGAGCGCAAACATGCCATCACCGGAGTTGATGCCATTGGGCATGCCCCACACTGTCCACAGGGTTGGGCGATGGTGCCGCTCAGTATCCCCATCGACAATATCATCATGAATCAATGTGAAGTTATGGGTTAGCTCGACTGCTGCTGCGGCTGGCAGAGCCCGGCGCAGGTAGTCTGGATTGCTTGTCTGTTCCCAGGAGCCCACAGCCTCATAGGCTAGCAAGAGCAAGGTTGGGCGCATAAGTTTGCCGGCGTTGCTCCGCATGGCCTGGAAGTGGCGATCAACCCAGCCCAGGTGATAGCGCATCTGCCCATAATACTCTTGAAGGTTATGAGTGTCATCACGCTCAGCGAGACGCTCGAAGGCGCTATGAAGCGCGCTATCAATCGCCTGCTGGTGGCGAAGTAATGTTGCTTGTAGCGTTGATGTTAAAGTCATAAACGTACGAATCTTTCCTTACGGAGTGTTCTCAGCATCTGCGACGCTTCGCAGGGGTCAGGGTGTGCGGACGGTAGCCGCGTACGCAAATAGCGGCTACTGCTCCACACACCCTGACCCGGCGAGCCACGCAGTGGCGAGAAGTCCTGAATAGATAAGCCCCAATTATGGTTTAATATAATACAAGCCAATCGCGAGCACGGCACCGATAAGTGCCAGGCTGCCAGCTATTCCCCTGATGCCCCCGATGCGATAGAACGGGGAACAGAGATCGCAGTAGCGGTTGGTATACTGGTAGCGATGACCGCGCATACCTTCACGAATAATCGTCACATCCTCAGTTTTGCGCCTGGTATGTAGTTCATCACAAATGTGGCGACCACAGCCCTTACACTGAAAGTGATCGACAAAATGCGACGTCTTCGAAATAGACCATTGATCCGGATAGACCTGGGTTCCACAGACGTAGCAGACCTGTGTACTGGCCAGGCGCATCTGTTTCTCTGCGCAGGGTGAATGTTGCTGCTTGGGAAAGTGATCCTGGCAGAAACCCTGATGACAATCTGGACAACGCCCAAGCGCCTCGGCATCACACTCTTTACATCGGCGGCTAGGGCTTACACGATGAAGACGTTTTGGCACATTCCTTAGGGTCATAATACGTATGCTCTCACAATCTTTTTTTCTGGGTCTGGCGGATTACATTGAGCGTTATTGGATTATACATGGTTCTAATGCTTATTATATCAAGCCTGTCGCAAGTATAACATTTGCACATTGCCCCAGACAACGAAACAGGCTATTATGTCAGCAAGACCCTTGTTAGCTGGTGTTGGATGGCACGTGTTGGGCTTTAACTGGCACGTACCACTTACCATCAGTGCTACCATATTTGGCATATCTCTTATTATAGAGGTTAGATAGATGGCGTTCTCTCTTCCCCTGGCTCCCACAATCTGGCGTCAGCATAGCCTGGAGTGGGGCCAACAAACGCATGTTATGGGGATCGTGAATGTGACCCCCGATTCCTTTTCAGGTGATGGCCTGCGACGCGAAGAACTGGCTCCTGATGAAGTAGCACAGCGCGCGCTGATCCAGGCTCAGGCCTTTGTCGGCGAAGGGGCGCGCATGATTGATGTGGGCGGTGAGTCCACGCGCCCAGGCTTCCCGGCTGTCTCCGCGCAGGAGGAGATGCAGCGCGTTCTCCCCGTGATCAGGGCCCTGCGTGCCTCCTTGCCTGCGGAGGTAATTATCTCTGTCGATACCTATAAGGCCGAGGTGGCAGAGAAGGCCCTGGAGGCCGGAGCCGATATGCTCAACGATATCTGGGGCCTGCACAAAGATTCCCGCATGGCCCAGGTCGCCCACGCGCATGGCGTGCCAATCGTACTTATGGCGAACATGCGCGAGACCGTGAAGCGCGAGATTGTCAGTGATGTCACGCGTTTCCTCGCGCGCAGTATCGATATGGCTTTAGCAGCTGGTGTGCCCTGGGAGTACCTGGTCATCGATCCCGGCATAGGCTTTGGCACGACCTCGCATGAGAACCTGGCGCTCTTGCATCGCCTGGGCGAACTGCGGACCCTGGGCCGTCCCATCCTGTTGGGAACCTCGCGTAAGTCAACTATTGGCCAGATTTTGGGGGGGTGCCTCCCGAAGAGCGCGTCGAGGGAACCGCGGCCACCGTGGCGCTGGGTATTGCCCAGGGAGCCGATATCGTGCGCGTCCACGATGTACGCGAAATGATGCGTGTCGTGAAGATGAGCGACGCCGTTGTGCGTGGTAGCTACACTCTTCCATCCTGATTCCTGCGCTTTTGTTTATAGCGCAGTCGGCAAGTAAAGGAAAACATTTACCGTGAATTACCAGGAAGCACTCGCCTACATTTATGGCTTTACTGACTATGAGCGTAGCGGCAAGTATACCCGTGACCGCAACGAGAATCTCACGCGTACCGCACGCTTGCTAGAACTCCTTGATAACCCTCATCGTAAGTACACTAATACGCTGATCGCGGGCACCAAGGGCAAGGGTTCGACGGCGGCAATGATCGAGCGCGTGCTTCGCGAGGCTGGCAGCACCACCGGGCTTTATACCCAACCTGATCTGCACACCTTCCGCGAACGTATACGCGTCAACGGCGCCCTGATCGCAGAAGACGAGGTGGCTGAGCTGATTCCCACAATCAAACATGAGGTGGAGCAGATTCAAGCCAGCCAGGAGTATGGTCCCTTTATTACCTACGAGATCGGCACGGCGCTGGCCTTCCTCTATTTCGCGCAACGGCAGGTGCAGCATGCCGTCGTGGAGGTGGGCCTGGGTGGCCGCCTGGACGCTACCAATCTCACCCATCCCCTCGTATCGGTTATCACCTCGATCAGTTATGATCATATGAATGTGCTTGGCAATACGCTGCGGGAGATCGCGACCGAGAAGGCCGGAATCATCAAGGATCACGGCATCGTGGTTACCTCTGCGCATGATCCCGAGGCTCTGTTAGCCATCGCGGCGGTCGCCAGGCAGCGCGAGGCTCGCATGATCCGTGTCGGGTCAGCGGATGCAGATCCAGCTCAACAAGACGTTGAGGCAGGCAACTTGCCGCCTTTAAGCTATCGCTACCGCCTGGAGGAGCGCCTGGGGGAGCGCCAGCGCTTTAGCGTCTGGACGCCACAACGCGAATATACGGGCCTCGAGCTGGCTCTGGCTGGCGAGCATCAGTTAGAGAATGCGGCGGTCGCGCTGGCAACCCTGGAGCAGTTGCGCGAGCAGGGCCTGACCTGGGATGAGGACGCCTTGCGCCGGGGTCTGGCCTCTGTACAATGGCCTGCGCGTATCGAGGTCGTGGGACGCCAGCCTACCGTTGTCGTCGATGGCGCGCACAATACCGACTCCATGCAGAAGCTCGTACAGGCCCTGCGCACAACCTTTGCGCCTCGTCGTCTGCTCTTCGTCCTGAGCACCTCGAAGGACAAGGACCAGGAGGGGATGATCCAGACCCTCGCTGACGCTGACGTTGTCGTCCTGACTAGTATGCATAACCCACGCGTTACACCACTGGAGACACTCTCCTCGCTCTTCGCCCAGCATGCCCCCGGCGTCGAACTCCATAGCGCACCCACAAGCGAAGAGGCCCTCGACCTCGCTGTGCGCCTGGCTGAGAAGGACGACCTGGTCTGCGCCACCGGCTCCATCTATCTTGCGGGCGAAGCCATCCGCTGGGCCGCCGCCCGAGGCGACCAGCGCGCCGCCGCCGAAATAGAGGGCGTTGATCATTAACCTCTTATTATTATCGCGAGCAAAAAACTGGAAATGAGTGAGCATGAGTGCATTGGGCATCTGCCCAATGCACTCATGCTCACTCATTTCTTCTTGAGCGCCGCAGGCGCGAGAAGAGAGGATGCCACCCCGAACGGTGCGCGTGTGCTATAATTGCGTCTATATTCCACAGTCGGCGATATTTCAGACCGTTTCTCGCTTTTTCCGCATCTTCTGATCCGAACACCCTGAGCGCGAAGCGCTAGGCACGCAAGTGGCGTTGGGTTTCGGAATAAGATCATTACAAAGGAGAGGTGCTATGCAAGGTTTGATGATGGATTTCCCGCTGACGCTACAGCATGCCTTCAATCGCGCAATTCGTCTCTATCCCCGTAAAGAAATCGTAACCCAGACCGATGGCGAGCCTCACCGCTATACCTATAGCACATGGGGCAAACGCGTGTACCAGCTCGCCAATGCCCTCAAGCAGGCCGGTGTACAGGAAGGGGACCGCGTGGCTACTTTTGGCTGGAACACCTATCGTCACTTTGAGCTCTACTATGCTATCCCCTGTATGGGGGCCGTGCTTCACACGCTCAATATTCGCCTCTTCTCGGAACAACTCGCCTACATCGTCAATGAAGCCGAAGACACGATTATATTTGTTGATGCCGATCTAGTGCCCATTCTGGAGCAACTCGCCCCTCAGTTTCCTACGGTGAAGCTCTACGTCATTATGGGCGAGGCACCCTACGCCACGGGCGCGCTACAACCCTCTGTCGACTATGAGACCTTTATCGCGGAACAGCCCGAGAGCTACGATTGGCCCACCCTGGACGAGAACGCCGCGGCGGCGATGTGTTATACCTCTGGTACGACCGGCAATCCCAAAGGGGTCGTCTATTCCCATCGCTCGGCCTTTCTACACGCTATGGCATCCGGACTGGCAAACGGCCCCGCCCTGGGTGAGCAAGACGTGATACTACCCATTGTGCCGATGTTTCATGCCAATGCCTGGGGATTTGTACATGCCGCAGCTCTTTTCGGGTCAAAGGTCGTCTTCCCAGGACGCTTTATGGACCCCATGCGTATCGGCAGGCTGATGGAAAGCGAGCGTGTGACCTTTGCCGCAGGTGTGCCCACGATCTGGATCGGCTTATTGAACTTATTGGGTAAAGAACACTTTGACTTCTCGGTCCTGCGCTCGATTGTGTGCGGCGGCTCAGCGGTACCACAGGCTCTGATCGAGGGATTGCAGCAGCATGGCATCACGATCATCCAGGCCTGGGGGATGACCGAAACCTCGCCCCTGGCCTCTATATCGCAACTGCGTAGCCACCATCTTGATCAATCTCAGGAAGAGCAGTTTCGCATTCGTGCGCGCCAGGGGACCGTGGTGCCGGGAGTCGAGTTCCGGGTCGTCAATATCGAGACGGGCCAGGAGGTTCCCTGGGACGACGAGAGCTACGGTGAACTCCAGGTGCGTGGCCCCTGGGTGGCGCGGGCATACTACAAGGATAGCGAGTCCGCCGCCAAGTTCGCCGACGGCTGGCTACGCACCGGCGACGTCGCCGTAGTGGACCAGGATGGTATTATCCTGCTCATAGACCGAACAAAAGATGTTATAAAATCTGGTGGAGAATGGGTGAGTTCTGTAGAGCTTGAGAACCTACTCATGGGCCATCCCAAGGTCCTTGAGGCCTGTGTGATCGGTATTCCGCATCCTAAATGGTCGGAGCGCCCACTGGCCTGTGTCGTTCCCAAACCGGAGTATGTGGACCAGGTGACGAAAGAGGACATCCTCGATTACCTGCGCCCACGCGTGGCGAAGTGGTGGCTCCCCGATGACGTGATCTTTATCGATGCAGTTCCCAAGACCAGCGTCGGCAAATTCGACAAGAAGGTCTTGCGCAGCCAGTATGGCATGTACAGCCTCCCTTCTTGATTGACAAAAGGAATGAAGTATGTGAACGGCTGGCTGGAAGGGTTCTCCGACCCCTCCAGCCAGCCGTTCACGTCGCTTATGAGAAGCGTAGATCAAAGATCTGACAGAACAACTGTAACGTGACAATTGCCACGAGGGGGTGCTGCCCGCTTGTCAGGTTTCGACGGGCAGGAGGTCGACTCAACAGATTCTGTACAGCCTGTACATCGAAGAGTCCGCTAGCCCGTAGGGCCTCTTCAGAGAGGAGACGCTGCAAGAACTCAGATTGGCTGATCTGCCAGAGCGAGGCGCAGGGCAGGTGAAGCGGGAGCGCACTACCCTGAATGTCTGGCAGGCTTTGCTGCTGGGCGAGCCATTGTATAGGCGTCTCTCTATCAATAGAGCGCCCTTGTGGAGCCAGGCGCCGCGAGGCCAGGGCTGGCAGGATATGCTGGTGCAGGTAGGGAGAGCGCAGGGCCAACCTCTCCTGCTGGGCGAGACGGTAGACAGGTGTCACCAGGTGATCGGGGAGGCGCAGGTGAATATCGAGATAGGCGAGGCGTTGCTCCAGGTTATCCAGTTTCTCGGCCTGGCGGAACAGACGACGTGCGTGTAGGGTCTCCTCCCAGGGACTGGCCCCCTGTATGGCCTGGCGTAGCTCTGGGGTAAAAAAGGGCGCCAGGTCGTAGCCCTGGGTGGCGCGAATGGCCTCTGTATATGCCGCAAGTAGTTCTGACGTTGGCGACAACGCTTGTGAGGTCAACGTACGCGCGAGCAAGGGCGCTCCACCAAGTCCCGTGAGTGCCACACGCGCCCCGATCTCAAGCGCGCTGGTATGCAAGAGCTGATGCCAGGCCAGCAGGTTTGTCGTCAGACCTGGAGCTTCGCAGCCATAGATCGTAGCGCTCCAGAACTCGGCCTGGTCCAGTCCGGTAATCTCAAGCAAGGGATGCTGCCACTGGCTCGCCAGGTCGCGTAGTGCGCGCCAGCCTTCTCCGGTATGCCTCTGTCTATAATCAAAGCTGGCCAGTGTCATACGTGTGTCCGGGTTGGTTGAACCGGTGGAAGCTGACTGTTCTAGCTGCGTATGCGCGTAGGAGAGGGCGAGCAGAGACGCACTATCCATGCCTGTGAGTCCAATGACGCCTCCATGGGTGGGAAGTTGCCCCGCGCACACCTCTTCCAGGCGCTCTGAGAGCGCAGTAAGATCGGGTATGTTTCCTGGCTCTCCGGCCTCCAGCGCATTTTCACTTGCTGGGCTGACGACGAGTTTGGTGTGTTGCCAGCGCAGGTGCGCCCCCGCAGGCACAACCGAAATGCCCTTGAAGAAGGTCCAGGGGGCGGGAAGAAAACCATAGCGCTGCCAGGCCGCCAGTGCCCCGACATGTAATTGGCGCGGTACTCCCACAGCCAGCAAGGCCTTGATCTCGCTAGCGAAGAGCAGGTTCCCTGGGGCGGGCCAATCCTCGATATAGTAGAGCGGATGCAGCCCCGAGCGCGGCCTGCGATAGACCAGCGTACGGCGTTCAGGTATCCAGTCTAACAGGGGAGGCTCATCGTTCTGCCGCATGGCATAGGCCGAATCGGCGAAAGAGAGGATGCCAGCGCCGGGCAGGACGGAGCGCGCCTCAGTGCCGCCCAGGCGCTGTAGCGCCCTACTCATGACCTGCAGTACCTGCTCGATAGTTTCCTGAGGAACCTGCTCGCCGGTAATCCATCCCGCGAGAATTGCCATAATCGTTCCCTCTCATCCTGTAATTAATCTCGTACGCGAGTTATTTCTGATTAGTGGTGTGGAGCGTGCTGGCAGCCGCAGGCTGCCAGCACGCTCCACACCACTAATCAGGGCGAGCGCCGCAGGTGCGAGAAGTAGTACCAAAGGTGCAATAAGGCTAATTAATCCGATCTCTGCGCCAGGGTGTCTCTGAGCGTCGTATCCAGCGCTGGTTAAAGAAGATGTAGCTGTCTTCGCGGTCAAAGTATTCGTTTGTCAGGTCGCATTCATACCATTCGACCTCTGGCTTATCGGCGTGAAGCGTTTTGGTGAGATACTCGATGACGTCCAACCCCTCGGTCTGATCAATGCCAGGGAAGGTATCCTGGTCGATATCACCGTCAAATTCTAGTTCCTCAGCCCCTTGTTTTCCCCGTAACACATAGTAAATATACATGATAGTTCTCGCCCTTTCGACGGATTTGCAATAGTGGATTCACGCACAGCGTGCTGCTCTCTATGATATACCATGGAGCTATGCCTGTCAGCCCATGCTCCAGGTTTTCCTATCACTACACCCGGCACTTGTTGCAGATAGAAGAAAAGTAATGGTATATTTACTTTGAAGTAAAACAAGGCTCTAGCGGCTAATGTGGTTTTTAAATGCTTGAGTTCAAAACGCTTGCGGAGCCAGGTGAGCCTTGATACTGCGAATTGAAAAATGTAAATCTAAGCCACATTGAAAGCACGGGAGTCACGGATGTTTGTTCCCCTGGTGATCCTCTTGATCGCGGGTATTACGATTCTGTTAGGTTTGTTTTTTTCGCATCGTTCCCCCCACTCTGACTCACGATCCTTCCCTTATGACAGGTCGCAGCGTAATGCGTCGCGCGGCTTGAGCGAGGTCCGTGGGCGTGGGACATCAAGCAGACATTTGAGGCAAACCTATCATCACTATCGTTTTGAGCCACGCGCGAGCTTTCTCTCCTGGGCTGGATTGCAAAGCTCTGTAGCGAGCCGTTCACTCTATGGTTCCTTACTTATCCTGGCGACTTTTGTGATCGCTGGCTTCTGGCTCTGGGCAAGGGTCTTTTCGTCGTCGCCAACCATTTTGCAGCAGCAATATCCAGATGCCGCGGCTTCTGCGTCTCCTCCTGCCTCAACAAGCACTCCCTCGATCAATCAACAGCTCCAGGCATCCAAGGTCCTGGCGCGTGTGAGTCAGCTCGACCCCCAGCAGTATAACTCGACGCAGGAGTATAACACCTGGGCCTACTCGGCCTGCTCAGCGGCGGCAATGACCGAGGTTATTAACTCCTATCAAAAGGCCAATAATATGGGGAAGCAATATCGCATTACCGATATCTTAAGCACTGAAACCTCTGTACACGCCATCACCCCGGATCTGGGCTTGCTAGAACCGCTGGGAATAGACCGTACCGTGTCTCGCTTCGGCTTCCAGACCTCCTGGCTCAATAAACCCTCGATTCAGGACCTGGTGCGCATTGGTAACAGTGGCCGACCGATTATCATTAGCTTTCCACCTGATCGCTGGTCAGGTGGGCATCTGCTGGTTGCTCGTGGCGGCAATAATACAAGCGTTTACCTGGCCGATTCCTCGCGTTTGAATATGCAGGTCATGGACTACAAAACATTTAACAAGTACTGGGCTGGCTTTGCCGTAGTTGTAACTCCAAAGAATCAGAAGTAGGTTCTCAAAGCGGAACTTCCAATACAAAAAGAGCGAGGGTCGAAATTATTTCGGCCCTCGCTCTTTTTGATGCTACAATGTTTGCTTACTCTTCGACCTCGGTCGGAGCCTCGTCCGCGGGTGTTGGAGGAATATGCAGTTTGATGCGGCGGAAGGCCTCGGCGTGCTGCATCTCCAGCCCCAGCTTCTCTTTGGCCTCTTTGGCCGTTTTCGCAGAGCGCTCGCGCAGGTTGGCCGTCATATCCACGTTGGGACCAAATTGGGTAACGTGGCATTTGAGGCCCTGGCCTTTGATTTCGAGCGTCTCAGTGACGTCAACATAGGTATTGGCCTGTGAGGTGTAGAAGAGATAGAGCTCGTGGACGCGGTAGGGCATCAGGCCCTGCGACAGAAGCTCGCGGAAGGAGCGGGGGTTGCCAATCGCGGGGAAGATGGCGTCCAACACGATATTGCCGGTCGCGCGGTGATCAGGATGATTCAGATGCCCGGTTGCCTCTGGCTCTGTATTGGGATCTGGCGCGAAGATATGCTGCGATGGATCATGGGTAAGCACAACACGTGGGCGATATTTGCGAATCAGGCGCACAATGGCCTTGCGTGTCTCATCGTTATTGGTGAGATGTCCATCAGGGAAGCGCAGGAACTCGACTGCCTTCACCCCATAAATCTCGGCGGCGGCGCGCTGCTCTTGTTCACGTGCCAGCATAAAATCGACGTCGTCCATATCTGGAGCTTCGCCACCCTCGACGCCGTCAGTCATGACGACCCAGACAACCTTTTTGCCCTGTTTGGCCCACAAGGCGCTGGTGCCGCCAGCCCCAAAGTCATCATCATCAGGATGGGCGCCAATAACCATAGCCTCGTAATCTGGCTCAGTAATAACCTGGACGGCTCCCGGTGCGTTTCGATCTCCCATAATAGTTATTCCCTCTTGCGTGAAATTTTTTGGTCCGTTGTTTTTGTTTATCGGATCGTTACTTATGGTTTGTGTGGTCCAATAATAAATAGCCTATGGGTCAATTGGATTGGCCCATGGTCTCTGATGTGGTAGTAGCACGCTCAATTGAGACGTGCGTGAACATGGCTACCACTTCTTCAAACGCGTGAATGATAGCATTTATTCCTGGAGGGGTGGCGCTAAGCCGAT
The DNA here is from genome assembly GCF_016587415.1 of Ktedonobacter sp. SOSP1-85. GTDB lineage: Bacteria > Chloroflexota > Ktedonobacteria > Ktedonobacterales > Ktedonobacteraceae > Ktedonobacter. Next base: position 4,639,845 of record NZ_BNJI01000001.1, read on the forward strand.
TGAGGCCGATGGCGCGCTCAGGTAGCCCGCTTCGTAACAACTCCTGTTCCTGGGCTGTTTGTCCCAGGACGTGCGCGAGGAGATCGCTCTCCCAATCAAGCACGATCCCTGCCTGGAGCAGGCTCCCCTGGCGACGACGTACCATGCAGAGTCCTACGACTTTGCGCTTGCCAACGACGACTTCATAGGGGGAGAGCGTGCCATAGCAGGAGCGATTCATCAAGGCTTCATAGGCGTGTGTTTCAGCCTGTTTCAGGCGTGCGCGCTCACTGTGAGCCTCCTCAGCCGAGATGGCGCGCGTCTTGATGCCCAGAACACGCAAGGTCTCGACCCAGGCCTCGCCAAACCAGCGGTAGGACTCAACAATATCCGTGGTAATAAAGGGATGTCCCGCTGGCAGAATGACATCGAGACAGAGTAGCCCTGGCCCAACCAGGACCGCCGTGCCCCTGCCCGCCGGCGATACACCGGCAGATCTCGTTCGCGCAAGGCCTCCTGGTTGAGGCTCTCAGGCTTTTGTGAGATACCCAGGACCAGGCCATGGTGCTGTGCCAGGGACCAGTACAGCAGAGCCGGGTCGCCGGGCTGGATCTCATCAAAGAGCCGCTCATAGTGCTGAATATGCTCTTGCTGGTCAGCAATAGAAAGTGGATAGCTGCACCACTCGTTAGCGTACGTTTGTGCGTTGTTCAACGGTGTTCTGCTCCGCGGAGGCGCGTATGACCCAGCCGATAATCGCGGCAATCAAGCTTAATGCACCACCGACAAGGAATGAAATTGATGCTCCTAAGGCACTCGCCAGGCCGCCGATAAAGAGGTTGCCAATTGGCGTGGTGCCAACAAAGACTAAGGTGTAAACGCTCATTATTCTACCACGCAAATGGTCTGGCGTCACAGTCTGGAGTAGCGTATTGGCAGCCGCGGAGAAACTAATTTGCGTAAAGCCGACGAGCGCGATGATCAAGAAGGAGAGCATAGGCAGTTTCGAGAGCGAGAAAATGACCTCAAGCGCACTAAAGGCGATACAGAACAGGACAATCTTTTTAAAAATGGGTTTCTTGCCCTGTGTGGCTATCCAGAGCGCCGCGACCAGTGAACCCACGCCATAGGCCGAGGAGAGAAAGCCATAGCCATCTGGTCCTATGCTGAGCACGTTCGTCGCAAACAGAGGTAGGGTGACATTAAAGTTAATGCCAAAGAGCGAGACCGCACCTACAATGATGATCGTCAGCAGGAGCAGGGGGGTGCGCTGAATATAACGCAGGCCTTCGCTCAGACTCAAGAAGGTCCCGCGCACCCCTTTATTCGCCACCACCTGCCCCGCGCGCTTCACTGGCGCATGCAGTCTGGTGGTATCGATCATGAGCAGTCCCGCGATAACGGGAACAAAGCTGACCGCGTTAATCACAAAGAGGGGAGCCTCGCCCAGCCAGGCAATGATTAAGCCGCCGATGCCAGGGCCAACAATACGTGCCATATTAAAGAGTGAGGAGTTCAAGGCGATGGCGTTGGTCAGATCTTCGCGTCCCACCATCTCAACCACGAAGGACTGACGTGTCGGCATATCAAAGGCGTTCGTCAAACCGAGCAGGAGTGCTAGCACATAGACGTGCCAGAGCTGTACGGTATGTGTCATGACCAGGACGCCAAGCACAGCCGCCTGGATCATGGCGAAGGTTTGGGTGAAGACTAAAACGCGCCGCTTGGGGAGGTGATCGGCCAGGATACCACCAAAGAGGGCAAAGAAGAGGATGGGAACAAATTGCAGTGCTCCAACAATACCCAGCGCCCAGGCGCTGCCTGTTAAGCGTAAGACGAGCCAGGATTGGCCAATCGTTTGCATCCAGGTGCCAATAAGAGAGATGAGTTGCCCCAGCCAGAAGAGGCGAAAATTACGGTGGCGGAGAGCTGCGAATGTCCGCCAGCGTTTGCTTGAGGTCTCCTCAATCTCGCGGACAGTGTTTGGCGTTACTAATTCTTGAGCTGTTAACTCCTTCTGTTCATTCGTTAATGTGTGCATAATGCAGAGAGATTCCATTTCTAGTGCTGACCATCGTTTGGGTAAGGGTGTGGTGCAGGCAGCCTGTAGCCTGCCTGCACCACACCCTTACCCAAACGAGCCACGAAGTGGCGCTATAACCTAAGCAGAGACGTTATAGATAATTAGTTTTTTAGTCATTAATTTTGGTGAAGTTGTTGTTTGACTTGCGCGTGGCGCGCCAGTTTGGCCTGCAATGAGGCACGCATCTGTTCCAGGCCCGCGATTTTCTGCTCGACCAGTTCAAGCTGTTTCCCGATAAGCTCATCAACGCGGTCAAGCTGTGCTATACGCGTGGGGGGATCGCTCTCAGCGCGATATGCTGCCTTAAGCTGATCTCGCTCCTCATCCGCACTCAACAATTCGCGAATCTCGCTCAGCGAGAAACCAAGTAAACTACGTAGCTCTTTGACTCGTATCAAGCGCTGCACATCTGCTTCACTGTAGCGCCGATAATTTCCTTCGGTGCGATCAGTTGGCGGCAGCAAGCCCATTTCTTCGTAATAGCGCAGCGTACGCTTGGTCATACCAATGCGCGTCGCGACCTGTTCGATACTATAGCAGGGGGAATCCTGCTCACTTCCGGTAGTCTCCGGCTCCTGCGAAACTGACATGGTGCTTCTTCCCAGCGTCAAAATGACACAAAAAGTAGGTTTGGATATATGCATAGTATAGCATAACATTGACGTTAACGTCAATGTTATGCTTGTTCTCCAATCAAGTTGCTCATTTGTCCATTGCTGTGTTATAAAATTTAGAAAGGACTATGTATTTTGCTGTAGCCGCACATACGCGAGTAAAGGACATCATGAGCAACCGTTCTAGCCTCCCTATGGCTCTCTTACTCCCCAAGGTTTCACCTCCGCGTCTGCCTGCGACGCTGGTAGTTCGTGAACGCTTGCTAGCAGCCCTGGACCGGGCATTGATGGTGCCATTGACGCTGCTCTCTGCCCCGGCTGGATCGGGCAAAACAACGCTCTTAAGAGCCTGGATTGCACGTACCTCGCAAAGCGTGGCCTGGCTTTCGTTGGATGAGCTAGACAACAATTCAACGCGCTTCTGGACAGTGTTGATTGCCGCCCTGCGCACGCGCCTGCCGGAAATTGGGCAGAACTCATTGACTCTGCTTAGTTCTCCTGAGCCTCCCCACTGACAACGATTTTGAGCGCGTTTCTGGAAGATATGCTTCACCTGGCTGAACCCCTTGTACTCATTATCGACGACTATCATAGTATTAATGAGCCAGCTATCCAGGAGGGGTTAATCTTTCTCCTGGAACACCTGCCTACTCATTTACACCTGATACTCGCCTCGCGCATAAATCCCCCCTTTCCACTGGCTCGCTGGCGCCTGCATGGCCAGGTCGAGGAGATCCGCCACAAGGATCTGCGTTTTACCCAGGAAGAGACCGGGCGTTTTCTCCTGGAGTCTATGCATCTCCCATTGGCGGAAGAGGATGTGAAGCGACTTGCCGAGCGCACTGAAGGCTGGATTGCGGGTCTACAACTGGCCGCGCTGGCTCTACGGCAACACGAAGATACTGCGGCGTTTGTTCAGCAACTCAGCGGTAGCCACCGCTTGCTGCTAGACTATGTGCAGGAGGAGATTCTGGCGCGCCAGCCTGCCAGGATTCAGCGCTTTCTATTTCAGGTTTCGGTATTGACGCGTATGAATGCATCCTTGTGTCAGGCCGTGACCGGAGAGGCGGATTGTCAGCAGATGCTGGAGACGCTGGAGGTAAGTAACCTCTTTCTTGTACCCTTGGATGAGCAGCAACGGTGGTATCGTCTGCATGATCTCTTTCGCGGCGTGCTGCTGGCGCGTTTGCTGGCTACAGAGCCAGCGCTGGCCCAGGAATTGCAGTGCCGCGCGGCGCGTTGGTACGGTGAGCAGGGAATCTTGCAGGAAGCCATCCCCTATGCGGTAGCCGCTGCCGACTATCCCCTGGCTGCCAGGCTCATGGAACAGGCTGCTGAGGAACTCTGGCTGAGTGGGGAGGCCCGAACCGTCTACAACTGGGTCATGTTGCTGCCCGATCCCATTTTTCAAAAGCATGCGCGCCTGGCACTGGACGCGGCTTTCCGCTTGCAGGATATGGTCAACCAGAGCATCGAGCCTCTGCGAACGCGTACCCAGTTCCAGGTCGAAGCGACGATTGCGCGCGTCGAGGCCGTGCTGCGTACCCGGGAGACTCCGACTCCCTCTGCGAGATTGCTCCAGCGAAGAATCGAGCTATTACGCGCCGGGAGCGCGGCTTTTGATGCTGTGTCAGCGGGTTCCAGTCACATGCTTCAACAGCTCTGGCAAGAGATGCAGGAGTTGATCAAGGACGAAGATGATATCTCCTGGCGCATGATCCCACTCGCTTTAACTTTCTGGATGAGCGAGTCGCTGCAACGCCAGGGGGCAAATCTGGTACCACAGTTCCTGGAGGCTAAACACCAGGCGAGCCGGGCAGGCAACCGTCTCGTGCTGATTAAGATTATGCGTTGGCTCACGCATATTTATGCGCGAGCCGGTCAGCTCCACCTGGCCTATAACGAGTGCCAGGCCGCGCTCGATCTCATTGAGCAGGTTGGAGGGCAAACGGCCCAGACAGGCTATTTACACTACTACCGGGCCTGTATCTACTATGCCTGGAACCGCATGGATGAAGCACTGGAGGCCGCACAGACCCTACGCGAGTTCTCACATATCTGGCAGCAGGTGGATCAGATCATTGTCGGACAGACCTATTCGGCCTGGCTCTCAGTTATCTCCGGCGAACTGGATGTGGTGCCAGCGATGCTTGCAAAGGCCGGGGAGATTGTACAGCAGCGACAATTTGCTCTCCACAGCTTCCGGGTCACCGTTGTACAGGTCTGGTACTGGCTCAAGACTGGCGACCTGGTAGCAGCTCGCAGTTGGGCTGAACGCGAGGCTGCGCTTCTGGAAACCTGGGATGCTAAACGCAAAGAGGAGTTTATGACTCTGATACGGGTGTATCTCGTCCTGCATCAGCATGAACAAGCACTGGCGGCCCTACAACGTTTCAGCACAGAACTGGATCAATCTGGGGATAGTAGCTCTAGAATCGAATTTTTGACCCTGTGGGCCGCGGCCTATCAGCAAGCAGGTGAGATTGAATGCGCGCGAGAGGTTGCAATTCGCGCGCTTACCATCAGTGAACCAGCAGGTTATGTCCGGGTCTATGTCGATGTAGGTCAACCCATGCAGGAAGTGTTACAAAGCCTGCTTACCAATCCAACAAACTCCATGATTGCGCTCCCCTATATCAGCAAACTGCTCGCGGCTTTCCCAGCCGACCACGCTCACACAACGGCAGAAGTTGCACCAGATATCAGCCCTTCGTCTCAGCCACCAAAACAAGGTTCGGAGGGTCAGAAGCAGTCTCTGTTACTACCAAACGAGCCACTTACCCGGCGTGAAGAGGAAGTTCTGCGTTTGTTAGCCCAGGGCGCGACCAACCAGGACATTGCGCGCCAGCTTGTAGTGTCACTGGGCACCGCCAAAAAGCATGTCGCGGGCATTCTGAGCAAACTGGGAGCAGAGAATCGTCTGCAAGCCGTGGCTCGTGCCCGCGAGCGCTCTCTGCTCTAGTTCTCTTCTGCGCTTGCCGTTTCTTTTTGCGACGATAGCCAAAAGGTGGCCATTAGGTAGCCTTTTGGCTATCATTATGAACCCGATGCTCATGGTATCCTTGTCACAGAACGAAGATATACAGAGGAGCACCTGGGAATGATGAAATGCCGCATTCGCATTGCTGGTCACCTGGACTCATCCTGGCAATCCTGGTTCGATGACCTGGAGATCATTCAGGAGGAGCAGGGAACAACTTTGCTTAAGGGAGTTCTGCCAGATCAAGCAGCACTCTATGGGGTGTTGCTCAAGCTCAACAATCTGGGCCTGCTCCTGTACATGCTAGAGGTCAATGAATCCACAATACATCTGGATTAATACATTTACTTGCACTCATTCTGTGTGTAGTTTGCCTCTAGCATGCATCTGAACTCAGAAGTAGCGTATGGCATCGTCGAAATGTACAAAAAATGAAAGAGGGAAACCAATGAAAGTCCGCCAACATGGAGAGAACTTTATCCAGATAACCCAGATGGGTTTTGTCAACTTTTACCTGGTGCGCGAAGAGGATGGATTTACGCTCGTGGATGCGGGTACAACTGAAGGTATTGCGCCGCAGATCCTCAAAATCGCGCAGGGGTATAATCTCCCAATTGTACGCTTGCTGCTAACCCATGTACATGTCGATCACGTGGGGGCGCTGGACTCCCTGCATGACCTCTTGCCAGATGCTGAAGTGTTGGTTGGAGCGCGCGAGTCCCGTTTTCTTGCCGGAGATATGAGCCTGGATAAGGATGAGCCACAGGACCAGTTGCGTGGGGGCTGGCCCGCGCGCAAAACGCGTCCCACCCGCCTGATTCACGAGGGCGAGCGCGTGGGTTCATTGGAGGTCATTGCTACGCCGGGACACACTCCTGGGCATCTCTCATTCCTGGATACGCGTGATCGTACTCTAATAGCTGGCGATGCCTTTCAGACCATGGCAAAAGTTGCTGTAACTGGCACCTTTGTGCTGCTCTTCCCCCTGGTCGCTCCGGCGACCTGGCACAAAGGGTTGGCCCTGGAGAGTGCGCGCAAGCTCCGCGCCCTTGAGCCTACGCGTCTCTCCGCGGGCCATGGCCCCGTCGTCAAGAATCCCCTGGCGGCTATGGATCGCGCCATTGAATATCACGCCCGCAAATATGGGCAGAGCAGTGCTGTAGCTGCCGCACAGTAGCATAGGAGTTCCTGTGCCTTCCAGGGTAAAGGGGTGTGCGTGGAAAATGGCTTTGCCATTTTCCACGCACACCCCTTTACCCATCGGCTCGCTGCGCGAGCCGATGAGAAGAGCGCTGAACAAATATCATAACCCTTCCATATGCAAAGCCACAACAAACTTGTGATAAAATAGGTTATACGAGCTTCTGTATCTTTGGCGAAAAAAGGAAGCAAGGGGTAATAAAGGGAGAGCGTGAGGTGCTTCACGCTTATTCTCTGATACCTCGGGCGAGGGTGGAAAGAGGCGTGGCTGGAGACGCAAAGAGCGAAGCATAGTTGAACCTAGTTGCGGATGACAAGGACGGGTTGCCATGCATGATACTTTGTCTTCCCTGGTAGAGAGGGCGTTAACGGGTAATCCTCGACCATTGGAGTTTTATTTGCGCGAGAATAGCCGCCTACCTGGACCTCGCGCTAACTTAGAGCTGGCAAATGATGTCGGAGGCCTGCTGGCGGCGGCTATACCCAGGTACTTCGATAAAGTGTATTCCCTGGTACAGTACTTTGTCAGTGGCGATCGAAAATGGATGTCGGGCAATACCCCTTCTGAGTTCGTGATCCTCTGCGGTGTCATCTCCGCGGGGATGTGTGCAGCCGCTGAGCCGAGCTGGCAGGAGGAGACGCTGGAGTTATTGGATCGCTATTCCTGTAGCCCCTATTGGCGTATTCGCGAAGGAGTGGCCATCGCGTTTCAACATCTGCTACAGGCCAACTCCTCTCCCATACTGGCGCACCTGCGCGCCTTGGCGACGAAGGGGAGCTTCTTGCAACAGCGCGCGGCTATCGCAACGCTGGCGGAATCCCCTCTGCTCAATGCACCGGAGCTGATGAACGCGGCACTGGATCTACAGCGGATCGTTCTGGAGCGGGCGAGGGCGGTACCCCTGGCTGAGCGTAAGCATGAGGATTTTCGTATCCTGCGACGGACCCTGGCCTATACCTTGAGCGTGGCAACAGCCGCCTCCCCCAACGAGGGGTTTGCCCTGATGCGCGAGTGTGCCTCGTGGAACGACACTGATATTGCCTGGATCTTGCGGGAAAACCTCAAAAAGAAACGCCTGGCCAGGTTTGTGCGCGATACAGAGCAGGTTGCCAGGCTGCTTGCGTAGAGAAGAATAAGGTATGTTGAGTGGCTGGTAAGCTTGCAATGTAAGCTTACCAGCCACTCAACATCTCTCTACGTTGCTTCAGAGAATGGTTTGTGATAACATTGCACGCTGGGCTTCCTCATTCTCTGCTGCCCTTTCTCAGTGTGTAATGTAGTGTGACTGTTATTCATTAGAAAAAGTACGTGGATGTCGTATCTGTATTATGTCATGACGATGCCGGGGTTGGAGACGATCGCCTTTAGTGAGATTCATGCCAGGCTCGCTGATGCTGAGCTTGTGAAGTTCTCTCGCGGCATCGCGCTGTTTCGTACAGCGGCCTCCCCAGCCGAGTTGCTGGAGTTGCGCACAGTCGAAGATGTATTTGTCACCCTGGCACATATCAAGAGCTTAGGTCCCGGGCGTGATGCCCTGCGCGTGGTGCATGGCGCGACCCTCAATGCCAATGTTAGCGAGGCGCTGACGCTCTGGCGTCGCGCGCACCATGGCTCTCTACCCAAAACGTGGCGCGTCGTGAGCCAGAAATCGGGTTATCATGAGTTCCGGCGTATTGATGCCGGCGAATCGGTGGGCGCGGCCCTCCAGCGAAACTTGCCTCGGGGGATGCGCCTCGTGAAAGATGATGCCGATATAGAATTCTGGGTCTGGATCAGCGGGAGCGAGGTCCTGATAGGTGTCCGGCTCAGTGACGCGACCATGCGTCATCGCCATTATAAACAGGAGCACCTGCCTGCTTCGCTGCGGCCCACCATTGCGGCCGCGATGTGCGTTCTCTCGCGTCCAACGGCGCAAGATATTGTGCTTGATCCTCTCTGTGGCGCGGGCACCATTCTCATTGAGCGTGGGCTTGCCGAGGAGCCATATGAGGCCCTGCTGGGTGGAGACTTACGTGAGGAGGCCGTGACGGTTGCGCAACGTAATGCGCGGCATGCCCGTGTCGAGATGACACTTAAGACCTGGGATGCGCGCTCCCTTCCCCTGGAGGAAGGCTCCGTAACGCGTATCATTACCAACCTGCCCTTTGGCAAGCAGATTGGAACACCCGAGAAGAATGTCAAGCTCTATAAGGCCCTCGCGCACGAGTTCCGGCGCGTGTTGAGTCCGGATGGCTTGCTGGTAGCCCTGACAAGCGAAAATCGCCTGTGGGAGGCCGCGCTACGCGAACAGAACTGGCGCATCACAAAGAAAGTTGTCCTGGTCGTTCTGGGGCAGCCTGCGAGCATTTTTGTTGCCGCTCGCTCATGAGCAATGATATTATATAGGCTGCTTTGCAAGCACAAACACTGTAATCGAGAAGGAGTTACTCCATTGGCTAACGCAACGACTGCCGATTTTCGTAACGGCATGGTCATACGTTTTAACAACGATCTCTATATCATCACCGAGTTCCACCATGTCAGCCCCGGCAACTGGCGCGCCTTTGTGCGCACGCGCCTGAAGAATATCAAGTCTGGCCGCGTGATTGAGCAGCGTTTCCGCGCGGGCGAAGAGGTTGATGAGGTCCGTGTCGAGCACCAGAACTGGCAGTTCCTCTACGTGGATGGCGACGACTACATCTTTATGAACACAGAGACCTTCGATCAGCAGCCAGTACCTAAAAGCATGCTGGGCGACGCGATAAAGTTTCTTAAAGAGCAGGACGAGGTAGAACTGCTGGTCGAGAGTGAGAACATCATTGCAGTTGAACTTCCCAATTTCCTTGAGCTTACCGTAGAGAGCGCTGAGCCTGGCGTACGTGGTGATACCGCGACCAATGTAACCAAGCCTGCAACTCTGGAGACTGGTGCGACCATCAACGTTCCCCTCTTTATCAATCCTGGCGATAAAATTCGCATCGATACACGCTCCGGTCAATACGTCGAGCGTGTCAAGGCTTAATCATAAAAGAGGATAGGCATAAAAAAATGGGGGCATTGCCCTCATTTTTTTATGCCTATCCTCTTTTATTGAAGGCTCGCGCAATGAGCCGAGGCCAGTTGCTCAAGAATGGAAGACCAGGTGCCAGAGGGGAGGCCCAAAGAGACACAGGCCAACCATCACTGCCAGGATCGCGCTGACGAGCACTGCCCCCGCCGCAACATCCTTAGCGATTTTGGCCAGGGGATGGTATTGGGGAGAGACCAGGTCCACGCAAATTTCAAAGACGGTGTTAAACATCTCTGCCGTGAAGACACAGATCATGGTGACAAAGAGCACCGCAAACTCCAACGCTGAAATACGCAGGATCAGCCCCATGAGCACCGCGCATAACCCGATGAGGATGTGCACGCGCATATTGCGCTGAGTCGTGATGGTATGGCGGATGCCGCTAAAGGCGAATCCGAATCCAGCAATAAACTTGCCCCACTTACTCTTGTGGGGCACAGGCTGATAGGGTGGCGGCGCTGATGGCTGGTTATTCATGAGATCTCTCATATATGGCTCTCAGGCTTGCTGAAGTGTGTTCATGACGCGTTGCTGAATGCCTACCATGGCCTGGTAGCCCGCCTCGGTATGGTCGTCATAGCCAACCAGGTGCAGCACCCCATGTGAGAGGAGATAGAGTAGCTCGTAGATCGTGCTATGTCTAGCCTCCTGAGCCTGGCGCTCCAGCGTGGGCCAGGACATCACGATATCACCCAGATTCTGGACCGTCTCAGGTGGGGTAATAAAATCGGGCACACTCTCCTGCGCTCCTGCCTCGCTCTCCCTGACGGGCCAGAGCTGCTCGGCGGGCGCCTGTACCAGCGGCTCATTGAGCAGCGGGAAAGAGAGGACATCGGTTGCCTTGTCGATCTCGCGATACTGTTTATTCATATCGCGAATGCCCTCGTCATCGGTAATAAGCAGCGTTACCATAATTGGCTCATGAATATTCACGGCGGACAGCGTCTGCGAGACTACCTCATCCAGGTTAACGTTTTCCAGGGCCTTTTCAATTGTGGCGCTCTGCTGTGCATCTTCGATAGTGATGTAGAGCTCTATTAGTGGATGCTCATGCATAATGTTTCTTTTTCCTGTCGCGCCTGTGGCGCTCGCCAGATTCGGTTTATGGTGTGGTGGGTCCTGGCAGCCTCCGGCTGCCAGGACCCACCACACCATAAACCGAATCTGGCAAAAACAACTTACACATCGGGGTATATTCGCAAAAAATAAGAGACCTCCATTTCTTAGTGGCAATGTTCAACAGAAATGGAGGTAGGCATCAGACGCGTTCCAGTTTAACCCCTGCGCTGCATTTTGCGGCGACGTGTGGCCTCTTTACGTTTGCGTTTCATGCTGGGCTTTTCGAAGTGTTCCCTTCGGCGTGCTTCCGCAAGGATGCCGTCCTGTTGAATTTTGCGGTTAAAGCGTTTCAGAGCGGTCTCAAACGACTCATTCTCGCTGATTCTAATCTCAGACACCAGGAATCCCCCCTCTCATGGCCTGTTTGCAAGGGCAAAACCGTAGCGTATATGTCTACCTGCTTACGGTCTTTATCCTCACCGACCTGCGCTGAAAATTATAGTCAAGCCCTATCCATGTTGTCAAGGTATATTTTCTTTGGTTTCGTCGTCGTTTGGCGCCCAAAGGCAATGAGGAAAACGATCCCTCCAAAGACCAGGACGCTGAAAAGGCTGATGGTACGATCCAGTAGAATTGCCGCGGTTGAGAGATTGACCGCGTTGGGACCAGTGTAAAACAGGCCGATGATCGGGATCATCCCAATCTCAACCACGCCCAGGCCCCCACCTGTTGCGGGTACAATCGTGAGCAGGGCCTCAGCCAGGCCAATGACCACTGCCGCCGCCGTAATGTGCAAGATGCTGCCACCGATCAGGTGCAGCGAGACGGCGACAAAGAAGAAGCGTAGCGACTCACAGAGCCAGACACCAACCGTGAGCAGGATAAGGATGGGGAGGCGTCGAAATGAGCCAAGCGTTCCCTCCTGGAAATGATAGTACTGGCCACGAAAACGTGCTGGGATGAGGCGTGCAATCGGTTCACGCGCCTGGCGGAGCACGAATAGGCCCAGGATACCCAGCACAACCGCGCCCAGTAGCAGCTCCAGGCTAAGCTGGAGTTGGGGAGGCAGATGCTCGTGGAGACTCACGATAATCGCCGGAATAAAGAGCAGCAGCAGGATGATCAAGTCGAGCAAACGCTCTGAGAGCACCGTGCCAAAGCTGCGTGTCCCTGAGACGTTGACCTGCTGGCGCAAGAGATACGCCCGGTAGAGGTCGCCAAGCTTGGCGGGCACGACTACATTGGCGAAGAAGGAGATGTATATAATCTCAACGAACTTCCAGAAGCCCGGCAGGAGCACCCCTTGCTCCCGGCGATAGCCCACATTTTCGAGTAGCAGGCGCCAGCGCCAGGCCCGAATGCCAAAGGAGAGATAATAGATGGCGAAGGCTGCCAAGAAGAAAAAGAGATTCGCGCTTTTCATGGCCTCCCAGGTCCTGGCGGGATTGATATTGGCCTTCTGCGCGAAGTAGACCAGGGCCACAATGACGATAATCAAGGGGATAAGAGTACGCCAGTTCAACAGACGCTTCGAGAGTGAGAGCTGGTCACGCGTGATTTCTGGCACGCCGATAGGAACACTATCAGGTTGAGGGATCGCGGATACGCTTGCTTGCTGTTGTGCATCTTCAGCCAGGCTCTCTGAAGACGTGTTTTCATCACCAGTGTGATCTGCGTTATCTGAGATCAAGTCTACCTCCGTTGTTCCTCCTGTCGCGTTACGTAAGGCAGGCGAACCAGCAAAACGATGAGTAACGCGAAAAGATTGGTCATACTGTGTACATAGAGGTTATCGAAGAAGTTGTGGATACAGATAGCGAGTAGTGAGGCGATCAGCCCAATCGCCAGGGCGTAATCGTTTTGTAACAAATGTATCTGTCGAAGGGTGAGCCGCTGCTGCCAGCCCTCAGCTCCCGCTTTGATTTGAGCTGGGAGGGTCTGGGTTTTCAACTGCAGCAAACGCAGATGCATAGACTGTAGCGCGCGCCTGCCAACCAGGAAAATGCCACTCAAAAAGGTAAGCAGCCCGATCAAGCCGAAGATACCGGCCTCAGCTGCGATATTGATGTAATAGTTATGCGCGTGCCCAAGCGAATTGTTGAAGATCGTAATGAAATATTTGGGGTAAGCCACGGGGTAATTGCCGATACCGACGCCAAAGAAGGGGTGATCCAGAAACATGTTGAGGCCGGCGATCCAATGTGCCAGGCGCTCAGCCGTAGAAAAATCATCGTTACTGGGACTGGCAAAGGAGATGCCTGTCAGACCGAGTTTATTCAAAATAGGATTGACATAGTGCTCTGGAATAATGCCCGAACAGTAGCCCGCAATACCGAGGAGGAGCGCGATAACGCCTATGCGCACGAGCAGGTTAAAACGAGGAAAACCCGCGATAAACACGAAGAGGAGGGCCAGGACCAGAGCAATCTGCCCTCCACGCGACTGAGCCAGCGCGAAGGCAATGCCCAGCAACAGTGTTACCAGGCCCGCGGCAAGCTGTGTCAACCAGTTGCGTCCCAGGAGCATAAGCGTTCCTGTGACAAGCAGCGTCATATCGATATAGCCAGCGTAGGGGTTGGGCTGGTCAAAGGTCCCATAGACGCGTAGTCCCTGATCGCGGATAAACGACTGTGGTCCCAGGTTGAAGGCATATTGTGCATAGCCCATAAAGGCCTGCGAGAGGGCAGCCAGGCTGCATAGAATCACAAGCGTCCAGACCTGGCGACGTGTGCGGATATACTGCGTCCCCAGGCAAAGAATGAGCGCGACCTCTAGCCATTTCGCGATTTCTTTTAAGCTCGCTTTCACGCTGAATGCAGTTGGAATAGAGAGGCACATCGCTGCAAGCAGGACGATTGTCCCTATTGTCAAGATGCGCGGTAAGTTGTAGCTTTCGCGATCAAAGGTTCCTGTATGAATACATTGTGCCCCTAGCCGGTTACGAATGACGTATCCCAGTAACCAGCTTGCTGCAAGCAGGAAGACCAGGATATCTCCGCTGGTCAGGTTCATACCGCCCAGGTTGAGTGCATCGAGTGAACCCCAGGGGACGGCGAAAGGAAGCAGGTAGAGGGCCATGCGTGGACGGAGCAGGACCCAGATGCTAGCGGTTGCATAGAGTAGAACGCGTATGCTTATGGCAGGTGGAAGCGCGATCAAGCATGCCAGAACACATAATGCACCAAGAACTCCCACAACATTGGCTACTGCCCCTTGCTCGTGGAACATCCTCAGGAAACGCTGGAATCCTGAAGGACGTGGCGCATTATCCAGGCGATCCATGCTCTGGGCAGAGATACTGTTCATCCGAATCCGTTTCTACTCTATGTTTCTCAATTACAACGAAAAGCGCCGAATGTGCTTACAAGACGCTTGAAAGGTTAGGGATCTGCGTTTTAAACCAGGCAATAGTCTGGCGTAACCCCTCTTCCTTCTCGATTCTGGGTTCCCAGCCCAGTACCTGGCGTGCCTTGGTGATATCTGGTCGGCGGCGTTCTGGATCATCAACACGCACTGGCTCAAAGAGGATGTTTGAGCGCGAGTTGCAAAGCTTAATGATCTCATGCGCATAGTCAAGCACGGTATGCTCGTTGGGATTGCCCAGGTTGAAGACCTCACCCTGCGTATTCTCGCTAAACATGGCACGCATCAAGCCATCGATGAGATCGCTGACATAACAGATGCTGCGCGTCCTATTGCCATCTCCATAGATGACGAGTGGTTCATTTTTGAGCGCCTGCGTAATGAAGTTTGGGATCATGCGGCCATCATGAATCTGGCTATTTGGTCCATAGGTGTTGAAGATACGCACAATGCGCGCGTTAACGTTATACTGGCGCACGAACTCCATGGTCAATGTCTCGCCCAGGCGTTTGCTCTCATCATAGCATGCACGTGGTCCAATAGGGTTAACGTTGCCCCAGTAGCTCTCAGTTTGCGGATGAACCAGGGGATCACCATAGATTTCGGAGGTGGATGAGACCAGGAAGCGGGCGTTGTTTTTGCGCGCTGCTTCGAGCATACGATGCGTGCCCTGGGTATTGACCAGGATGGTCTCGATAGGATGCTCCATATATCCAATTGGGCTTGCTGGACTGGCCATATGGAAGATGGCGTCTGCCTCATAGTCGAAAGGCTCGGTCACATCGTGCTGGATGAATTGAAAATTCGGATGAGTGCGTAAAGCATCGATGTTGCGTGTCGATCCTGTAATACAGTTATCGGCGCATAACACGGTGTGCCCTTCGTCGAGCAAACGCTTACAAAGATGGGAGCCAACAAAGCCCGCTCCACCAGTAACTACGATTTTCAAAGAAGTAAACCTCCACGGTTGGGATAACGTTTTTGCCAGTGACATATCTTTATTGTACCTTAATGGCTAGACGAATTGAGTATGTTTAGGTAACGGTAACACGCTTTTAAGAACACCTTATAGCTATGTTTCAATGCACGAGTTTTTCTGGTGTGGTATTTACCCTCTGTCGTGTTATGTTACCTTTATCTGCACAAGAAATACAAATAAACGCGGTGTAGTTATGCGCGCCGTACCAGGCCCTCTTATCTTAACGCTTTTTGGGGTGTGACTCAAGAGTTGGCTCTAGCACTAGCCATTCAGGTCATCAAAGCGCGCCAAGAGATGTATTTTTTGCAATGATATATGTTGTAGCACCCTGCGTCAGTATATAGAAAAGCAGTATGCCTATTTTTGCACCGCTTCTGCGCGGGTAATGCGGCGTTTCCAGGTGCGATAGAGCGCCTCATCTCCCCAACTCAAGAAGCCACTGGTCGTAAAGCCGTGAACGAGCGTGACCGCCAAAAGCGAATGGGGTCCTGGAAGCAGTAAGTAGACCAGGCTGAAAACGATGCCCGCCAGGCCGACTCCCCCCACGCTACGCCAGTTCCATTTGCCCAGGCGATGATAGAGGGTATAGACCGCCGTACTTACGAGCCAGCCCCAGCCCAGCCATCCAGTCCATTGGGTGACGATCGCCAGGAGGAAGCCACGAAAGAAAAGCTCTTCCACTGGTGCGTTAATACACAGGTAGAAGAAGCTCTGGAAACACTGGTCGCTTGCAGTCGGCCAGCGAAACCAGGGGCCGACAACGTACATCCGGTAGAAAATGGCAAAGATCGCCATGCCAATTCCTACCAGCAGGCCAACGAAGAGGTGTAGTGGCACTTGCGTCAGGGCGAGTCCCAGAAATGAGAGCGGCAGGTGAAAAAAGGCGATATAGAGGAGCGGAACAAGGCTCATGGGGATAATTCGCATAAGCAGGTCGGGCCACATCCAACGCCAGCTAGTGGCGACGGTGGAGCGCACGAGTTGCGTTGACGTGGCGTTCGACACGCGTGAACCTCTCCTTGGTAAGAAGATCTCTTTTTTCTGGGTGACAGTGGCCATGTAATACACTTACTTTCTATACTTGCGTTAACGGAGTGTTAATTTATATTTAAGCAAGTGTAATCAAACTTGGGCTATCTGTCTAGGGATTAAAGAAATAGACTGTAAGATGCGTTTCTGTGTCAGGTAACTCGCTGGTCGTGCCTGACCTTAATTTGAGAAGCGTGTAAGTTGCTCCAAACCTTCCTGGATTTCCTCAGGCGAAAAGTTGCCTGCTGCCAGGTCTGGAGCGCTCCTGATGCTGAGACGCTGGTAAAAATCCCGCCCCTGCTGAAGCAGCGCTTTGTCTCCGGGAGTGTCTTCCAGCAATTCAAACAGGGTATCTTCAGCCTGAGCATAGAAGCCCAGGTGTTCCTGGTAACGAAAGAGCAACTGCCTGGTGGACACAGGCAAGGTATATTCATCCAGGGTGTGGATAAGCATCTGGATGTCTTCGCGTAGAATCTCCACTTCCTCAATAGGCTCATACTGATGAACGTAGAGTAGGAGATGTAGGGCCTTGACTGCGCGGTAGTAGCTCTCCGTGGTGTTTCCTATATCCTGGTAAATCTCTCCTTCAGCCTTGAGAAGCACTGCCGCCCAGAGAGCTGCATCAACGTTGGGTCGTCCAAGGGGGGAAAGTACCTGGATCAGAGTCTCCTCACTGAGCGAGTTGAGAAAGCTGGAGGTAAGACCGGTGGCTCGGAACAGTTCTTCGTCAACGTGTAGCAATGCCTCTTCCTGCTGGTTGTACTCACGTAAGCGCAGGACAATCGCCAGGGTGCGCCCCAATTTCTCGGCCAACCGCAAGATGTAGTCTCTATTAACCATGTTTCCCTCCAGGCTTCCCCAGGCTTCCTTTATTGGTTTCTGGAAGAGTGTGTAGGGGGAGCTGGCTGAAGCCAGCTCCCCCTACACACTCACCCTCCTCTTCTTCTTATGCCAGTTTCGCGATAGCCTCTTGCAGGCGCTTGAGACTGACCTCGCGACCCAGTACCGCGAGCATATGGAACAGGGGCGGAGTAGCGTTGCTCGCGCTGACCGCGACACGTACCGCGCCAAAGAGCTGCCCCGGCTTGAGTTCAAGCTTCTGCGCTAGCTCACGCATTGGTGGCTCCAGGGTCTCATGATCCCAGTGCTCGATGCTGGCGAGCAGATCATGGGCGTGCTGGAGAGCATTGCGCGTGCCTGCCGTGTCCATCTTCTTCTGAATCAGCATGCTGGCGTCGTATTCCAGGTTCTTCAGATAGAAGAAGGCGACGGCGTGGGCGGCATCACCCAGGGTCTTGAGGCGCTCTTGCTCAAGCTCAAGCACCTGTTTTGTGTAGGCACGGTTCAGGGGACGCTGAACGCTGTCAGGGAGTCCCCCCTCTGCCTCGGGACGCTCCATATAGGGCAGCGTGCGCTCCACCAGCTCATCGAGCGAGAGCTTGCGGATATAGAGACCATTCATCCAGAGCATCTTATCCGGGTCATAGATGCCGGAGGAGACGCTGACGCGGTCAAGCGTAAAGGCCTTGATCAGCTCCTCTTTGGTGAAGATCTCCGTCTTATCATCATACGCCCAGCCCAGCAGTGCCATGAAGTTAAAGACGGCCTCGGGCAGGTAGCCATCGCGCTGGTAATCCGACCAGGAGGGCGCGTTACGTCGCTTGCTCAGCTTCTTCTTGTCATTGCCCAGAACGTTGGGTACATGATAGAGCAGGGGCATCTCCCAGCCCAGGACCTTGTAGAGATAGACGTGATACGGCGATGTCGAGATCCAGTCTTCACCACGCAAGACATGTGTAATCTCCATCAAGTGGTCGTCGACCAGGTGGGCCAGGTGGTAGGGCGCCAGACCATTGGTTTTGAGAATGATGATATCATCCAGGTCGGCATTCTTAAAGCTCATGTTCCCGTGCAACTGGTCGGGAACGATTGTCTCGCCCTCCTCTGGCATCGCCAGGCGCACTGTATAGGAGAGGCCCGCGGCGTCGTTGGCCGTGCGCTCTTCCGCGCTCAAGTTGCGGCAGTGGCGATCATAGCGCGGTGGCAGCTTTTTGGCCGCGCGCTCCTGGCGCACCCGGTCGATGCGTTCGGGTGTGCAGTAACACTTGTAGGCATGCCCTGCCTCGATAAGCTGATTGGCATAGTGCTGGTAGAGGGCCTTGCGCTGCACCTGGAAGTAGGGACCATAGGGGCCACCTACAACCGGACCCTCATCATAATCCATGCCAAACCATTGCAGCCCTTTGATAATATCTTCAACCGAACCCTCCACTGTGCGTGCTTGATCGGTGTCTTCGATACGCAGAATAAACTGCCCGCCGCCGTGGCGCGCGAATAGCCAGCTAAAGAGTGCTGTCCGATAGCCGCCGATGTGCTGAAAGCCAGTGGGACTGGGAGCAAAGCGCAAGCGCGGCGGGCGATTGGCTGGTAGCTTTGCCTGCTCCTGCGTCCGGTTGTCGATTTGTGTCATGGGAAAAAAACTCCTATTCAACTGTCTACTTACCGCGTTATTGTAGCATAGTTAGCCTGTTGCTGTGTAGCATCTGCACATATTTCGTGTCGTGCGATTTTTCCTTGCTTGCTTGTCTCATCATACTCCTGCTATAGTACAGTCTAATCACTGAGCATATTTTCTTTGGAGTAGGACGGACGACTTACTCGGCATGCATTCTTCTTTTATCAATCGTTATATAGGTATAGCTATCGACTTCTATCATAGAAGAGGGGAATACACATGATGTCCTCATCCCTGGTATCTTTAACGACGTTGCTCCCTGATACCGCGGCGGTCTCGACCGACGATGTTTTGCATATCGCGGGGCACGCGCTACCCGCGCTGGCTGAGCAATACGGTACACCACTCTATATTTTTGATCGCGCAACGATTGTGCACGCCTGCCAGCGCTACTTTCAAGCCTTTGAGCGCTACTACCAGGCATCTGCTGTGCGCATCCTCTATGCCTCCAAAGCCTATCTCTCACCCCTCGTGGCGCGCATCATTGCCGAGCAGGGTATGGGGCTGGACATCGTCTCAGGCGGTGAATTGACCGTCGCACAACGCGCGGGCTTCCCGATGGAGCGTATCTCCTTTCATGGCAATAATAAATCGACCGCAGAACTGAAACTGGCTTTGCAACTGGGCGTTGGGCGCATCATTCTGGACAACTGGAGTGAACTGGAGCGCCTCACTCACCTGGCTGATGAATTGGGACAGCGCCCGGCGGTTCTGTTGCGCGTTGCTCCTGGTGTGGAGACCGATACCCATCGCTATTTGCAGACGGGCCATGCCGCCTCTAAATTCGGTTTCCCCTTGCAGAACGGAGAGGCGAAAACGGCGATCCTGCGTATCCTTAGTGAGGGTAAGCTTCACCTGGTAGGGCTACACGCGCACTCGGGAACCATGCTGCGCGAAACACGTCCCTATGAAGAGTGCCTCGTGCATTTGCTCTCGCTGGCGAAGGCCATCTATGACGAGACGCAATGGTGGCCAGAGGAGGTTAGCCCGGGCGGCGGCTGGGGCATTGATACTCCTGATCAACTTGGGACGCCTGGACTTGACCAGCTTGCCCAGGCCTTGCAGCACCAGATGCAAGTCATGTTGGCGAGCATTTCGAATGGCATGCTGCCTGCTCCCACGCTCATTCTGGAGCCTGGGCGCTCAATTGTAGCGCGCGCGGGCGTGGCACTCTATCGCATAGGTGCCCTGAAGGCGACGCCTGCTGGCACGACCTATCTGTTTGTGGATGGTGGTATGGCAGACAATATTCGCCCGGCCCTCTACCATGCACTTTATACCGCTCTCCCCGTTGAGCATATCTCCGTACCAGGAAGTGTTGACTATTGCGTCTCGGGACGGTATTGTGAATCAGGCGATATGCTCATTGATAATGTACGTCTGCCCGCTATGCGTGAGGGTGAGCTGCTCCTCTTGCCGCTGGCGGGCGCGTATTGTCTCCCAATGGCAAGTAACTACAACCTGGTGCCACGACCGGGCGTACTTTTAGTAGAGGAAGGACGTGTGCAGGTCATGGAGCGGCGTGAAACATACGACGATATTCTTGCCCGTTATCAGGAGAGCTAGCCAGTTTCGATGATGGATGTTGGTGGTTGGCGGCATCAGGAGTCGCGTAAGAAGAACGCTGGAGGCATTATTATGAACTACTGGCAGAAGTTAACACGGAAGCCCGAACAACAAGTTGATGACCATGATATGCCCACAGAGCCGGTGCCCTACCCTGAAGCTGTGCCTGAGCCAGGCTATTACGGCCAGGGATATCAGGAGCCAGGCGTTGATCCGGGTCTCTATGACGATCGCACCATCGCGACTCCGCCACCACCAGCCAGCCATGCTCCCCATGCTCGTGGGAGACGTCAAATTGTGCCACCGCCCCCGCATATGCAGTGGCAACCACCGGCCTACCCAGGCTATGCACCACAGCCCCAGCCTGATCGCTATGCGCACCCGCAGCCAGCATATACTCCGCCTGCAAGAAGAAGAGGGCCGGAGGGATGGAGGTTACTGCCCGGATTTCTTGCCATCTTTCTGGTCATAGTACAGCTATCGCTGTTCGCCCGCTTCGTGATGAGGTTTCTCCTGCATATACCTGCTGATCAGTCGTGGGTGGCAGCGCTGTATACGTTTAGCACCGTTTTTCTCATCCCTGTCCAGTTGTTGGGGGCACAGGTGCATCTCCCATTCACGGTGGATCCTGAGTTATACGCGTTACCCGCCATTATAATCTATGGCGTCCTCTCGCGTATCCTGGTGAAGCTTCTCCGGTTTATTGTGCGTGCGTTTTGAGCTGACGTGAGGGCGACCACCTGGATATGTTCCTCATTGAACGGCTGAAGGTGGTCTTATCAACTTATATCCCGAGAGGCGTTAATCCTTGCCAAACTCGTCTAAGACATCCAGACTATTAATGAAGTCGCGATAGGCATCAAGGTTTTCATCTTCCTTCATATTCTGGACATCGTTCTCTTTTTCAGTGGGGGACTCTTCGCTCGTTTCAAGCGTTACCCCAGCGCGCTCAAGGACGCTCTCATCGATATAAATGGGGGTCTTGGTGCGTACTGCCAGGGCGATAGCATCGCTCGGGCGAGAGTCGATCTCAACATGTCTGCCCGCGACATCGAGGACCAGGCGCGCGTAGAAGATCTCATCGACCAGGTCAGAGATCACAATGCTTTCCAGGTGAGCGCCAAGTTCTCCAATGACGTTTTTGAGCAGGTCATGCGTAAGTGGACGCTGGGAGGTGGCTCCTTGAAGTTCGACGGCAATAGCGTATGCTTCGGCATGAGCTATCCAGATGAAGAGATAGCGCTCTTGCTGTGTTGCTTTCAAGATGACCACTCGCTGTTGCGTAGCCAGGTTGATTCGCACGCTCTCAACTGTCATCTCTACCATAGTATTTCTGACTCTCTCTTTCGTCGCGAAGTCCGTCGCATACCTTACGCCTCTATTGTACACCTATCCAGATCACTGACGCAAATCAGAACGCTGTCTATTTGTGTCTTTCCTTGCTATCGTGCCTCTTCCTGGCACTCTTGAGAGCAGTATAGCAAACCCGGCATGTACCTCCAAACTTATCTTTATAGGGACAGGATTCCTCATTCACTTTGGCTTCCAGCCTTACCTCATGCCAAAGGCTTTTAGAGTAAAGAGTGTGTGGATGGCAGATGGGCCGCAGGTCCATCTGCCATCCACACACTCCCCCTAAGCATACAGCTGAGTACGAAAAAATATTCGAAAATTCCGTTCAAAAAGCCTTGTTTTGCCTATAGGGTTATGGTATCATGGTTTTGAATGGCCGTTCTAGTATCAGGGGGCGGATGAGATCGTAGACAATCGTCTTTTCAGAAAGGCAGGAGATCGTTCTATGTCGATAGAACAAACCAGCGAGATACAGCGGAAAATGTACGAGTTTATCGTCAATTATATGAAGCGTGAAGGGATGCCACCAACCAACCGCGAGATCGGGCGGGAGTTGGGCATCGCCAGCACCGGGCATGTAGACTACCATCTGACCATGTTGGAGAAGAAGAGCCTGATTATCCGCCAGCCCAAGAAGAGTCGCGGTATCAAGCTGGTCAAGCAAGATGAGTCGGTCCCAGCTGGCATTCCACTCGTAGGTACGATCGCCGCTGGCGAGCCTCTAGACATCTATGCTGATGGTTCGCAGCGCATCGATATGGGACGTGACTTTATCGATAGCGAGAACTGCTATGCACTCATCGTCAAAGGGCGCTCAATGATCGAAGATCATATTTGTGATGGCGATTACGTGGTGATTCAACCGCAGCATATCTGCCAGAATGGCGATATTGTGGTTGCCGTACACAAATTTGAAGGCGAGAGCGGTAGCGCGACCCTTAAACGCTTCTTCCAGGAAAAGGATCATGACCGGGTTCGTTTGCAACCTGCCAACTCAGAACTCGATCCCATCCTGATTCCCAAGAGCATTTGGGATCGCGAGTGGGAGATTCAAGGCAAGGTTGTCGCCATCTTCCGCCAGTGCAAACCCGCTGCTTAGATCTCTCTTGATCTCTTGCCCCTGACCCTGTGGCAGGCGCGTCGCAATAGGTACTGAAGCCAGAATGTGTATCTTCAGTGCATCGATTGCGGCGCTTTTTTCGTGATGTATGCAAAATAACCTGTCTCTTTGCGGAACATTCAAACCCGTGTTCAGTGTGACTGGGACGCTTGCCTGGCCCTGATACGACTTGCGTCTATTCCCTGTTCACTTTGTCTATGCTTGGATTTCCCCTTGTTCTCTGCTCATAAATTTGCTATACTGGTCTATGTACTTCCCTGGAGTGTCGCTGTTCTCAGATATTCTGGAGCCGACACCACTAGCGACAGCTCGGAAAGGACTCGCTAATTTATGAAGGCGGTTGCCGCAGCGTTGGTACTAATCGCAGGTGCCGCGGTTATTCTCTGGTTTGGTAATACGCTCAATTCCTGGGTGCTAGGTGGGCTGATTGGCGGATTAGCCGCGCTCCTGTTAAGTATTCCCATCTCCCTCATCATATTCTCGTACCTCTCGCGTCGTCATGAAGAGCAAGAACACCTGCATGCCGAAGTCTATGAAGAAGACACGTTCTTTGAGGATGATGGTTATGTGCGTCCGCGTCTTGCCTCTCGCCAGATGAAGAGGGTATACGAGGTTGAGAGCTATACGCTTCCGGCGCCTTCCGCCATGAATGAGGCTGAGGTGATGCAGCGTCAGCGTTCCACGCGCCAGCTTCCAGCCCCTACTTCGCAGCGTCTACCCATAGCAAAAAATACGCGCTCTACCTCGACCTCCTTGCAGCGCGTCCCACCTCAGGAGGCGACGCGCAACGTACCTTCCAACCCACCAGCCGAAGGGCGAGCCACTTCCATGCGGCGCCCCCTCTATCCTGGTTTTCCTGGCTATGAGCCAGGCTCTCCACAGAGTCGTCATCGTTCGCAAGCTCTGCGAGCAGCCCGCATAGAGGCATTTCAGCAGGTAGATGAGGATGAAGAGGATGAGGAATTGGATTTCTCGCCTACACAGCAGCCGCGCCGCTCTACCACATCCTCATTGCGCGCGAGCCAGGCCCTCTCATCTCAGCAAGAGCGTAACGTTGAACCAACGCGTCGCAGCTCGCAACAGCTAACCAACCAACGGCAGACGCGGAACAATCACCAGGTCGGTGACCCCCATTCCTCACGCGGCGCAAACCAGAGGGCACTCCCCGCGGCTGGGGAGTCCTCGGCCTCAACGCGTCGCACCTCTGCCCAGTTACGTCGTCGCCGGACCGATTTTCTTGAGCAGGGAGAGGAGATGGAAACGACAAACGAGCGACAGACGCGCCAGACACGCCTGGAGGGTGGCAAACCCGCAGGCAAACCCACACGCGAACTCCCCCGTAGCGAAAACTTTAACCGTCCCCTGGTACGGCGCGCGCCCTATATGTATGACGACGATCCCTTACGCGAGGAGCTGACACGTCAGCTTGAGCAGCCCACCAAACGGCGCTCCTCACTCTATGAGCCAGAGGATATTGACGAAGAAGAGGATGAGTTCTAGTCCTTTTGGTGGTGGTAGAACACGCTATAAGTCCCACATATCCTGGCCTCTTTTTATAAAATATGCTAGTATTGGTCGAAAATGTACCTAGCTATGCGAAGGAGGCCTTTCTCTTGTTAGGCAATATTACCGACTTATTACTGACGCTAATTACAAACCTCTATGTGTCAACGGGCGTACTGGGCATTGTCCTGGCCATGGCCATCGAGAGTTGCTGTATCCCTCTCCCCAGCGAAATTGTTATGCCCGTGGCTGGTATTTTGATTTCTCGTGGCGTGCTGCTTGGCGGAGTAAATACTCCCCTGGCAATTGTGCTGGTCGCGTTATCCGGCGCCATTGGCTGCTTGCTTGGTTCTATGGTGGCCTATTATATCGGCTATAAAGGCGGTCGCCCCCTCATGCTCAAGTATGGCCGCTATGTCCTGATCTCGCAGCATGATGCGGACAAGGCCGATGCCTTCTTCCAGCGTTGGGGTAGCGCCACGGCGTTCTTCTCACGCCTCCTTCCCGTCGTGCGCACCTACATCTCGCTGCCCGCTGGTATCGCGAAGATGCCTTTCGCTCGCTTCTGCATCTACTCATTTCTAGGTTCTTTCCCCTGGTGTATCCTGCTGGCATACCTGGGCCTGGTCCTTGGCGCCCATATCGACCAGTTGAGCCCACTCTTCCATGCCTTTGACGTGGTCATCCTGGTGCTACTCGTAGCCCTGGTTGCCCTGTATGTCTGGCGCCATGTGAAGAATGATCGCAAGGCCCGCGCCGAGCACGCCACCGCTGAGGCAACGGCAGCACAGCAGCCTGCTCAGCCCGTGGCCCCTTCCGCTGGCCCCTGGAACCAGGCTCAGTATCCACAGCAGGCTCAGCAGCCACAGCAGTTCCAGCGCCCTCAGCAGCCTCCTCAAAGCTGGTAATAAATATTCTGATAGGTAATGTGAGAGGTCCCTGGCAACCGCAGGCTGCCAGGGACCTCTCACATTACCTATCAGGCGCGAGCAGTCAAGCTAAAACTTGTACATGAAGCTGACTAACGGCGTGTGCGTAGCACCTGGGTGAGCGATAAACCAAGCTGGCTGAGGCTCAACAGGCCAAAGAGAAGCATAATGAGAGCCGCCAGGGGATGTGAGAAGACAAACATCGCCAGGACATGTGTCCGATTATAGTGAAGCAAGCCCGAGAAGACCAGCACACCAATCACCTCATTGATGCCCAGCTGTCCCGGTGGCGTAGGCAGAATGCAAAACATGTTATAGATGGTATATCCGAATAACGCTATGCCCAGGGGGATAGGTATGCCAATCGTCCAGAAGGCCAGCATCGCGAAGATGCCATCACAGGTCAGGGCGATGCCAGTCAGTAGAAGCGCCCGCAGAAAGTCTCCTGGATAGCGCATACACTCCAACCCTGTATCCATGCACCCCAGCGCGAACCCCTCCAGCTTCGAGCGCAAAGGGCCTGGAAATATACCGCAGACCTTTTGCAGGGCAGCCCGCGCAAGCTGGCGCTTCCAGGCAGTGAAGAGCACCAGGCCAATCAATCCTAGCAGAAGCCCGCTTACCAGCCCCAGAATACCCCATAACGGCAGGCTCATATGCAAGCCTGGTAGAAAAGGTGCCATGACAATAATGATCAGGGCGGGCAGCAGATCGCACGCCTTATCCATCCCCACCGTCGGTAAAGACCTGCTTACAGACATGCCAGTCACCCGCTTCAGTAACAGGCTCTTGCCTACCTCGCCCCCCTGGATTGGAAGCAGAAAATTGAGCATCACGCCAATCCAGTAAATCCGCAATACAGTTAGATAGGGAATATTCTCACTACGACGCAAGAAAAGTCGCCAGCGTAAGCTCCGTACGCTAAAGGCTACGATAAAGGCTAGCGCTGCCCCTGACGCGCAGAGCAACCCCTGCCAGGTCTCCAGGTTCTGTCGCAGGACCGCCAGCGTCACCGGAAGGTCAACGACACGTGTAATAAGCACCAGCAGCATCGCCCCGGCGCAAAGGCCCAGCCCTACCTGAAGCAGAAACGCTCTCCTTGAGGAAACATGTTCTGGCGTGATTTGTCCTTTGGCTTCACTCTGCGAGCCTGCCAGTGCAGAAAGCGCCTGCTCAACCTCAGGCAACTGGAGCAGACAATCCTCCGTGCGCGGAATCGCTGCGGGATACAAGGGGGAGATATTACTGGTAAAGGGAGACGTAGATTTTACCTCTGTCATAGACCACCTCACAAAAAAACAACACTTCCACATATATAAGTTTAATTACAGCAAACGTAACACGTTCTTGAGACACAGGTCAAACGTATAGGGCAAAAGGATAGTCTAGCAATCCTCGCATGCACGTCATTTGGTTAGTGGTGTGGTGCCGGTTGCCTGCTGAATCTAAGGGCGCATATTGATAACTAGGACTATAGGTACCCAGCGTGGCCAAGCTGATTGCCAATCGTTAGAATAAGTACTCAGAGAAAACAGCTAAGGAAGGGTTATAAATATCTTGACGCTCATCAAAAAAATCTGGGAAAAGCGCTTTGTAAAGTTCGCTCTGATCGGCCTTATTGGTATTCCTATCAACCTGGTAGCTCTGAAATTCTTTCTCACGGTCTTTGCCCTGACCGGCTTGCGTGACAATTGGCTCAATGTCGTTGCCCAGGTATGTTCTTTCGAAGTAGGCACCATCATCAATTTTGTGCTCAATCAATTGATTACCTACCGCGACCAGATGCCCACAACGTTTAATGCCTGGGTCGTGAAGAGCATCAAAGCCCAGATCGCCAATATGTCTGCCTTCCTAGTGGCAACCCTGATCAGTCTCTTCTTCTCTGTCGTCGTCCATATCGATCCTTATGTGGCCAACACCCTGGGCATCATCATCAACTTTGTCTACAAGTTCCTGGTCTCTGATCGCTTCGTCTTCCGCGTCAAGCCCGTCGAAGCCATCGAGGATGCCGCCGCCGTGGTCCCCAGCGAGGAGATGCCCTCACATTGCCAGACGACCCCCAATAGCTAAACATATTGCTTCATAAACGACGCAAAAGCGAAGAGAACCGCATATCATGTCATATTGTGGTTCCCTTCGCTTTTATGTTCCCAGGGACTCTTTATCGCTGACGATGTATCCATCGGTGGCGAATCGAATTTGTATGATCCTAACCTGGTAGCATAGGACGCCAGCGAGGTACTCCATTACTGTAGCCCTTTCCCGACGGTCGGGTAAGGAGACGATGTTGCCATCGTCCCCTCCCCTCAGAACTGCTCGTGAGAGTTCCCCCTCAAGCAGCTCAAGCCTTTCAAATGCCCTGTTCAGGACACGGCTCCACCTCGGTATTCCCTTGGCTGTGGAGTTGTTGATGGCACGTTGGATGGAGCAGCACCCGGTTTTCGAGCTGATCCCCGCCTCCTTTTGATCGCCAGACTTGATGGTGGTTGTGCCACCCTGTCAGTTTGGTGATCCGTTGGTGACAGCGAGGACAAAGCCCCTTCTGGTTTTTCCAGAGCATGAGTAATTGCCTCTTTCCCCTGAGGGTGCTTTCCATTTTCACGCCAAGGCGCTTCTCGAAATACACCTCCCACGCGGGATCGAAGGGATTCGCCTCTCCCTGGATTTTTATGTGCCGCTTGATGGGTGTTTGGGCAGCGCGGAACAGTCGAACCGTTTCCCACATGCCGTTTCGCCCAATCACCATGCCTGAAAAGACCCAATGCCGTCCTTCATGGTCATGGAAATACTTCTCCTTGATCCATCGTCGCGGTTTGTTGTTGTGTCTTTTTCTGGCCCATTGCCATAACATCTCAAAGATGGCATTGTCCACATCTTGAAAGATTTCTTTGCTGACCACATGCTGGTAATACCTTGCCCATCCTCGAATAAGGGGGTTGAGCAACAGGATCAACTGCCCAGCTGTGGTTCCCCGGTGATCTTTCACGACCTTCCGGACCTTTTCCAGGAACGCTTTCACGTTCTTCTTGGCTGGTTTGATGATCAGCTTCCCATGATACTTACGTACATGTTGTCCGAGAAAGTCGAAGCCGTCTTCAATATGCGTCACGAGGGTTTTCTCCTCAGAGAGTCTCAACCCTCGTTCCCTCATGAATTGTTCCACAAGAGGTTTGACTTCGTGCTCTAACAGTTCCTTTGAACTCCCTGTCACCACAAAGTCATCCGCAAATCGTATCAGATTCACCTTCGCCTTTCGGCTTTGGCGATCTCCTGGATAGAGTGCCCGTAGCTTGCTTTCTAGTCCATCAAGGGCTAGATTAGCCAGCACGGGTGAAATTGGGCCCCCCTGAGGGGTACCTTCTTCTGTCCGGTGGAAGACCTGTTGATCGATGTAGCCCGCCTTCAGCCACTTGTGGAGGATGCTCTTCTCCATCGGGATGTGAGCCTCTAACCATGAATGGCTGACTCCGTCAAAGCACGCCTTGATGTCTCCTTCGAGCACCCACTGTGCTGAATACTTGTGGCTCAGCACAGTGAAGCACTGTTCGATGGCATCGGCTGTGGACCTCTCTGGTCGAAACCCATATGAGTTCCGATCTCCTGTTGTTTCGGCAATAGGACTAAGCGCCAACAAGTAGAGCACTTGCATGGCCCTATCCGACATACACGGAATGGAGAGGGGTCTCAGTTGGTTGTTGCTTTTTGGGATATACACCCGCTTCAGCGGTTGAGGATGATAGCCT
This sequence comes from Ktedonobacter sp. SOSP1-85, assembly GCF_016587415.1. Classification (GTDB taxonomy): domain Bacteria; phylum Chloroflexota; class Ktedonobacteria; order Ktedonobacterales; family Ktedonobacteraceae; genus Ktedonobacter. The sequence goes on from NZ_BNJI01000001.1 coordinate 4,668,910, forward strand.
CGTTGCTTGAGCGATTGTATGGCTTTTGCCTTCTTTTCTGGAGTATTCCAGATGTCTTTGTCTACTCCAGGAGTGTTCTTGCCTTGGTTTTCCGTCACTCGTCTGACGGCAAGCGCTTTGCCACTGAACGAGTGGGTTAACAAGCGTTGCAGGGCTTTCACCTTGCCCCGTTTGCCTTCCTGTGTTGCCTTGACGATACGCGCTTGGAGCCGACGCACATTGCGGTGAACGGCTGACCAATTGATCTGGTGCCATTTCATCTCGCTGTGGGAAGCTGCACCAGCAAACATGTTCGCTGTCATCTGCTTTGCCTCCTGTGTCTGTTCGTCAAGTTTTCTCGTCAAGAAAGACCAAACGGAAGTCTGCTCGCTTTCGCGCGGGATCATGTTGTCTCTCGACGTAATCCCTATCCACCCCATTGCAGGCGGCTTTCGCTTTCTCCGTTTTCCTTTGCCCGCATTCCCATAGGCCGTCCTTGCGGTTGGCTGTCCCTTTCGGGAGGACTACGGGTTTACCACGTTCCGTATGCATACCCGGATCGAGTAGGTTCTGCCTCTGCGCCGGTGGATACAGCGTCTGCGCCAGGGTAAAGGGGCACACCCTGGACCGATCCACACTGCCTTTTGGCTCAAGCCTGTCAGCATCTTTGGCTTGTTTTCGGTGACGACGTTTTAGGCAGTTCACATCTGTTAACCATACGATCCAACCCTAGTTCCCGACCGCTTTGATGCTAGCAGTCGTAGTGAACTCCTCGCGGGTTCATTACCACTTTTGCAAGCGAGGCATCCATTGTCCCAAGAGCTTCACACCGCCGGATTACTCCAACCGCATGTCTTGGTAGGGTACTGAGGGCAGAACCCCAGGTGAGATTCTGTTCATTCAAATCTCACAGCTATTCATACGGCTTCGTGTCGCACCCCCTGCCCCGAACCGTGCTTGCGCCGTTAAGCGCACACGGCTCTCCAGTTTCTAGCATGCTCTCGTATGTTTTCTGGCGCATCACGCGCCAACAGACGTTTTCATGCTGTACTCCCTACGGTGCTTCCCCCTGTGTTGAGCTTTCCTCAACTCCCTGGTCAGGCGTCACTCCGACGAGTACTACCACCGTTCCGTGATCCTTCTGCTCGCGCAAGGAGGATCATCCCGAATTCCGTTCGTGCGATACGTTCAGTGAGTGTAGGTGCCCCGTTCGCTGCCTTCATTGAGTTCACTACTCAACGCCCTTTCCCATCGAAGAGTATCTCGGTCATCCTAAACTACCGAGATAGACGGAGGAGTCGCTTCAAACGTGCTGCGACTGGTGTTCGATTGCGCCACTGGCAACTAGGGTTCAGGGAATACATCTTTCACCATGCTCACAGGTCTTGCGGCGCGTCAGGCTACACGCTTTCGCCCGCCACCGCTTTCCAGATATGCTAATTTCCCCCTTGTGTTTCCACTCAAGGTAGATCCGGTGACCTCTAGAATATCTCTTCAATTCTAGGCCGATGTTCGGCCATACCGCACTACGTTAGACGGCGCACCAGGATGTCAAAATGGATGTCAGGTTTTCTAGTTCAAGCCTACTTGCCTTGTCCCTGTGGTTTTACAGAGAACGCGGCGAGAAAGCCCCGGTCATTGATGCCTGTCTTTTACCCACATTTTACAATTAGATTTTGTGGAACAGCACAGGAGGCCAACTCCCCCTGTTGAGCGTTTCACAAACACATGTAGAGCGATGGGCTTGTGAAGCCCCTCCAAAAAGATGTGGGTAAGAGACAGTCATTGATGCCGGGGATGAATCGCCGCCTCTGCTGGATGAGAGGAAAGAGAGCAGGGGCAGATATCTAGAACTTGCGTTCTTTAGGGCACTCTGCTACAATAGGCGTCAGCGGATCGAGATCACGTGTGTGTTCAAAGAAGGGGCTAGAATGTCGAAGAAGTATCAGGGACAACGCAAACAGAAGGAACAGCAGGAGAAGCGACCTGCCACCCCCACCTTTCTGCTGGAACTGCCCCTGGCCGTCGATGCAGGGCAAGCCGCCCGCCTGCGCGCCCACCTGGAAGCCGCTCGTCAGCTCTACAATGCCATCCTCTCCCACGGGCAACAGCGCCTGCGCCGCATGCGGGCTGATCCTGCCTGGCAAGAGGCTCGCGCCCTTCCTCGCACCCACAAAGCGGAACGCGCGGCAGCCTTCTCCACCTTGCGCAAGGCGCATGGCTTCTCCGAAGCCGCCCTGCATGAAGCCGTCAAGGGGCTGCGCGTGGGCTGGATTGCTGAGCACATCGAGGCGGTGCTGGCACAAACGTTGGCCACCCGTGCCTATCGCGCACTCAATCGCGTCTGCTTGGGCAAGGCCACACGCGTGCGTTTCAAGAGCCGAGGGCGCGGCTTCTCCAGCATCGAGAACAAGCGCAATGATACCAGCCTGCGCTTTGTCCTGCAAGCACCCGAAGCCGGAAACGCAGGCTTTCTCCTCTGGAACGGAGACCAAGTGCCCGCCCTCATCGACTGGAAGGATGAGGTGGTGACCCATGGTCTCAAGCACCGCATCAAGTATGCTCGCCTCATCCAACGCCCCGCCAGTAGTCCCAGAGCCGCCGGAGCTGATGCGCAGGGATATCGCTACGTGGTCCAGCTGGCCCTGGAGGGCAAGCCTCACCATAAGCCCAAACACACCGTTGGCAAGGGCACCGTTGGAGGGGATCTGGGACCCTCGACGCTGGCCCTCGTTCCCCAGGAAGGGGAGGCGAGCCTGCAGGTGTTCTGCGCGGAACTGGCTCCTGATGCCAAGGCCATTCGTCGCTTGCAGCGGCAGATGGAGCGGCAGAGGCGAGCGGGCAATCCTGAACACTACGACGAGAAGGGGCGCATCAAAAAGCAGGGCAAGCGGAAGCTGCGGTGGAAGCAGAGCAAGGGCTACCAGGCCACGCGACGGCGCAAAGCGAGCAAAGAGCGTAAGCTGGCGGCGCACCGCAAGAGCCTGCATGGCCGCAAGGTGCATGAGGTGGTCGCGCTGGGCAACACCATCATCATCGAAAAGATTTCCTACAAGGCCTGGCAAAAAACGTTTGGCAAGAGTGTGGGACTGCGAGCCCCAGGGATGTTTGTGGAGTTGTTGAGACGCACCGTTGCAAGCACGGGCGGCATCCTGGTGGAAGTTCCCACACGCACGACCGCACTGAGTCAATGGTGTCATGGCTGTGGCAGACGGGTCAAAAAGCCGCTCTCTCAGCGTTGGCACCAGTGTTCCTGTGGCGTGGGTCCCGTCCAACGCGACCTGTACTCGGCCTTTCTTGCCGCCTATCTCAATCCAGCAGATCCCATTCCCTCGTGTGCCCGATACCAGGGGTATTGGGAAGGTGCGGAAGCGCGCCTGCGGGTAGCACACGAGCGTAGTATCCAACGCGCGAGAGAGGGGCAGGCACTGCCCCGAAGCTTGGGCCTGGCCCGAGCTGGAGCGCGTCTGCCCAAAAGTTCAGGGGAACCACCACTAGAGCCAGCCTCCCTGCTTCGGTGGGAAGAACTGGAAGCGTGGGCCGAACTCCTGGAACCCCCGCTGCTTTCGCGCGGGGAGCTCTCAGAAGAATAGTTTTGCCATTGATGCTGATGGAGAGATTTTAGCAGATTTTACAGTTTGTTTGGCTCAATAACTATGGTACACGGCTCCGTGTCCCCAAACACGGCGTTTCCGTTCCACACCCCATGAAAGGAATGAGTTGCGCTTCCAATCTCATACATTTGGAAATCACCTGCTGTCGTACGATTAGTATTTTGCGCGTCTTGGTCTGTGGCAAAGACCTCTATAGTCACCCGATCATCCTTGTCCTCAGCCACTACGGCAGCCGCATGGTAGGGATATTCGCTGTTCTTATCCATCGAGACGATAACAAAGGCCTGGCCTTGATTCGGAGCTGCATTTACCCCTTTGCGGTTAGGCAGCGCTGCTTGCCGGTTATTCGCCCCGCTCCTGCCGAAATTTGTTGGTTTGCCTACTATCTTGCTATTTACATCCTCCCCAAATGGCAGTATTTTCTGGTACATGATCTCTTCGGCAGTGTGCAAACAGTCATGCAGAAATAACTGTTTCGGCTCAAAGGCCTCGTAGGTAGTTCCCTGAAAGGAAATGGTCCCGTTTGTTTGCGCACAGAAGAAAGGCGCGCTAGTGTTTTGAGCTACATAGAGTCGTTTATGGTCGTTTTCCTGAATCAGATACAGCCTATTCGTGGAAAGCTTCACTTGTCCAAGCGTGGCGTCGTTGATAATTTGCATGGAGAGCTCCTTTGAAGCGAACGAAGATTTTGAAAGCCATCTGCCGATCAATAGTTATTGAACATGGTCAAGTGGGTTAGAACAAGAACAAAGAGATCAAGAACCTTCTCTCTCTTCTCTGATAGTTTAAACGCAGATACGCATTTTATTTGCATATGGGTTTTTAAGTGCTCATGCTCCATCGAAACCGACCTTCTTTTGATTGACGCCGATTAACCAGGCTCGGACTCTTCTCGCTGTTGCTCGTGGTCATCGCTTGGAGATGCTTATTGCGCTGGCTTTGACTACGGGTATGTGTCGTGGTGAACTGCTGGCCTGCGTTGGTCTGATGTTGACTTTGAGATTGGTACCCTCCATGTGAGGCGAACTGCTGACTATATTGCTCGTTATGGCTATGTCGAGACTGAGCCTAAAACGAAACGCAGTCACCGTAAAATCTTGTTGCCTGGCTTTGTTTTAAAGATGCTAGAAGATCATAAGCTTGCTCAATTGGAGCATCATTTGAAAGTTGGCGATGTCTGGCAGGGGCTTGATCTAATAGTCTGTGGCCTGGATGGCGGTTACCTTAACCCTCGTTATATCCTTAAGATGTTTGATCGGCTGTTAGATGAGGCTGGCATTCCTCAGATGCGTATTCATGATCTGCGTCATAGTGTTCTGGCTATGCTGTCTCACATGAATGTGGGCACGCTCTCCTCTGGATGTGGAGTTGAGCTATGGGAATATCGTACAACCTGATGTCTTTGTGCTTCTGAACGAGCGTCTTGATCAAGATATTGGTTCTCGTATTGTAGGTGCTCCTGATCGAGAGGACGAAATGCTCTTGTTTTTCGGACTCGCGTTCTCAGATATGCGTCAAACGGGACATCTTATAGTTAAAAAGTATGCTATGAGCATGGGTTTCCTCTTTACTTCTTTGCTTTGAGTATCTATCCTTGAGGAAGTGGACAGACAGACAATTGTTGTTAGCCCGAATGAAAGGAGAGAGAAGTGAACCACTCTCTTGAGGAAATTGTGCATGCTGAGAAGCAGCTTCAACAGGCAATGGTGAACAATGATGTGCAAGCCCTTGAACGATTACTACATGATGATCTGGTGTTTATTGATGCCGAGGGAAATGTACAGGGGAAACGCGATGATATCGAAAGTCATGCATCTGGTGCTGTTGTTCAGACAGCAGTGGAGTTTGTCGAAGAACCAGTTATGCAATTCTATGGAGAAAGCGCAATTGTTGCAGTAAAAGCTCATGTAAAGGTGCGATTACAGGGAAAACCTCTTGAGGTTTTCTGCCGCTATCTGCGTGTATGGCTGTTTCAGGATGAGCGCTGGCAAATTATCTCAGGAGCTGTACGTATCATCTCTTGATGACGACTCATATCATCTGTTTTCTTCATAACGAAGTGCTTCTGCTGGAAAAGTCCCTCTTTGCTCAGCCGCATACACAGGCTTTTCTGGCAGATGAACTACAATACGGCTTTGACCGATAAACCGTCTGACTCGTCATTGACCCATATCCTGTCCTGTGGGGACAAACTGGCTGGCAAACCACATTAAGATTAAGGCAAGAAGGGTCATAAAATTACTCTTCTTGCTTTAACCTTTGTTGGGCAGCCAGGATATCATTTTTGAAATCAAGGGCTGGGGGTATATTTCGCTTAAATCAGGTGTAAAATCATACCAGTGCTTTAGTGTGTATTGGCCATCCATCCAATCGAGCCAGAAACTATGAGCAGAGGTTGGTGTTGCAATAGTTGCGCATAATAATTCAATTTCCCAGGGGTATTGGCTACCTGGCAACTCTCGGCCTTCATTCGACACATCTACTATTTCGTATTTTAGAATGCCCCGTTCTGTAAGACCGTGTTTTGTTAATCGCAGAGATGGCCTCACATGATAAACTGGAAGGATGAGTACAAGTTATCCCAGTAATCTGTCTGATGCGGAGTGGGAGTGCCTGCAGCGCCACCTCCCTCTCCAGTCCAAACGAGGCAGGCCACCCGCCCACTCCCTGCGTGCCATTTTTAATGCCATCTTTTACGTTTTGCGCACTGGTTGCCCATGGCGTTACCTGCCAACCAACTTTCCGCCATGGCAAACGGTCTTTTATCACTTCCGGCGCCTGCGCCTCAAAGGGACCTGGACGCTTTTGCTGCGGGCGTTGCACCAGGCTGAACGAGAACGACAAGGAAGGCGCCCTGACCCAAGTGCAGCCAGCATGGATTCGCCATCCGCGTGAAAACGGTTGAGGAGTCGTCTGGGATCTGTGGCTACGATGCCCACAAACACATCAAAGGGAGAAAACGGCATCTCCTCGTGGATACGCTAGGTATCCCCATTTCCATCTACGTAACCCCTGCCGATACGCATGATACCCGCGTGGGCTCGTTGTCTACTTGCAGGGCTCAAGTTCTTCGTGCCGCGTCTGAAAAAGATTTGGGCAGATGCGGCCTATCGTGGGCAGGAGTTCGCTGAGTGGTGTCAAGCCACAGGAGAGTGGGAACTGGAAGTCGTGGAACGCCCATCAGGCACCCGCGGTTTCAGCGTGGTGCCTCGTAGATGGGTCGTGGAGCGAACATTCAGTTGGATTTTCCGTAACAGAAGAATGAGTAAGGATTACGAGCGAAAAGTGCAGAAGAGTGAAACACTGATCCCGCGTGGCAATGATTCGGTTGCTCCTCGCTCGTTTGGGGCGCAAGAACGAACCCGTTCCCAAACACCCCATTAGGGCGTAAACCGTTTCCAATGGCCTTCGGAGACCACTTCGACTGCTCCGTCGATCACTTTGATGGCGGTCTGATCGTCGATCGCGTACGTTGGCATGGGTAGCCTCGCAGCCCACTTTTCTGCGTTGGCCAGGGAAGCGTCCGGGTGATCCTCGTGATCCAGGTGCGGAATCAACGCAAAGTCAACCAGTCCCACTCCCTGAGCCGTGACCAAGATCCTGCTGATTTCTCCCTGGGGTGTGGCGAACACGATGTCTTCCGACGTGAGCGATTCACCGCTGCCCCTGCGCGGATCACGGTAGGTCTCGCCGAAGGTGGCGGCGGCCGCCATGCTCCCGGCGCTCACCCCCACGTAGACCGTCTCGCGCAGCAGAGAGGGCAACAGGTCTGCCAGTCCCGACTGTCGCATCCAGTGGCACAGATACAGGGGATCGCCGCCGCCAACCAGCAGGGTGTCCGTCTCCTTAAGCATTGGGACCCAACAGTCCTCTTGGATACTGGGCAGAGCGGTGAGCTCCAGCACGCCCAACGACTTCCACCCCAATTCGCACAAGGGGCCGCGGATCAGCCGCCAGGCCATGGCAGCACCGCCAGGGAAGGGGTAGATCGCGGTGGGAATGTAGAGGGCACTGGACTCGGTAATCGGTTTGCCCAACAGATCAACCAGAGCGTTGCGAATGCTGTCGTTTTTGATGCCAGCCGAGGTGAGAAGCAATTTCATGATGGTTTCCTTTCCAATCCATGAAGAGGCGAAAGTCTTTTCCGATCATGCTCTTTGAGACTGAAGCAGAACGACCCCAGAACGTAACGACTGCGTTTCTCCCAGCTTGAGTCGTCTGCTCTCCTGGATGTCTTGAGACAAAGGTCTTCCGCTCCCCAATTGCATGCAAGATATTCTACCATCTTACAAAGCAAAAACTTCTCCTATTTTGCTCTTTTGTCCATGCAGCATTACCGCCGCGCATTCCAAAACACGGTCTAAGTACTACAGCACCACTTAAAACGTGGGGTGGCTCCACAAGCTCACTGCCACGTTACAATTCTTCTACAAAGAAGAAGCCTACGAAGCCACTTCGTAACATACATACCTCGCTAAGTGGTGCTGTAGTACTTAGAAGTTGGTGAATAATCTCTTCTTCTTTTGGCGTTAAGTAACCCCCGCGCATTAAATTTTTACCCCTTCATTGCGTCTCTATAACTCGTTGCTACATTTTGCTACTTGTGGAGGTTAACAACAGGAGTTGTTATAGGGCATAAAGAAAGGCTAGAAGCGGGTTAACCTAACCTACTTCTAGCCTTTTCGTTGGTGGAGATGGGGGAGAGTTGAACTCCCCGTCCAACCAGTCCTACTGGAGAATATGCTACAGGCTTAGCCGATGTTTTTGCTTTCCGTAGCGGACTCCCATCGACCGGATTCCTCTACGGTGGCCCTCTGGTCTTAAGTGGTCGTTAGAAGACGGTGGCGACCACAGCAGCCCATGTAATTTGGCGCCCTTTACTAACCCCGTGGACGAAAGTTAGGAGGACGACGCATCACTGGTTATTAAGCAGCGAGAGCGTAGGAAGAAGTTGCTGGTTTGGCAACTATTTTTTTGCCGGTTGTTTAACGAGATGTGCATACCGGCACCTCGGCCTGCAAATCTTCAATCTGACCGCCTGTCGAAACCCGACATCCCCAGATGAAGCATTCCTTACGCTTCAGCTCGGAGGAGCTTCTTCGTAGGAGGATAGTATATCATACTCACTACTAAATAACAAGCTATTTTGGCGTCTTATTCCGCTCTGGGAGGCACCGCTTATCCCCTCGGGACCCTCGACGACCAGCTGGTTCGCCTAGTCCTCCAGGTTTTTGAGGAACTGGTCGAGCTTGACGATGAAGCGCTCGTGCGTGCCTTCGCCGATCTTCTGGCGCTCGTCGTAGGCTTCAACCTGAAAGACGAGTCTGCGCCCGTCTATCTCGTGCAAGGTGGCGACTGCACGCACGCTCTGCCCCACCGGGGTCGCGGCCAGGTGCTTCACGTTGACCAGGGTGCCTACGGTGACATGCCCTTTGTCCAGTCCTGGCGCGACGGCTTGCCAGGAGGCATTCTCCATTAGCGCGATCATCATTGGGGTGGCGAAGACTTCGACTCCTCCCGCTCCCACGGCGGCTGCGGTATTCTCCGGCGTGACGAGGGTGCTGATTTCAGCGGTCATACCAGGTGCAAGTGGCATATGCAAGCCATCCTTTCTGAGGTGATGCATATACTATAACATATGCCGCATTTGCTCCTACCTGCGTAGCTCTGCCTCGTTTAAGCGCGTGAGCCGGGCAAGAGGCTAGACATTGCCGAAGATGAGGGCCGCGATAAAGACCAGGACACCACCACCAACGACCTGGAGGGTCGAGAGCAGCCAGCTGGTGCCAAAGTAGCGATGGCGGATGGCGGCGATAAGCACGAGCTCAAAGGCGACGACGATGTAGGCCGTGACCAGGGCCACACTGAGGTTGCCAATCAAGAAAGGGAGCGTGTGGAGCGCGCCGCCGAAGAAGGTCATGATGCCGGTGATACTGCCGCGCACAATGGGGCTGCCACGCCCTGTTAGCTCGCCATCGTCTGAGAGCCCCTCGGAGAGGGCCATGCTGATGCCCGCGCCTGTGGCGGTCGCCATACCAATCAGGAAGGCTATAAAGGGATTATGCGTGGTGAAGGCCGCGGTAAAGATGGGGGCCAGGGTGGAGACCGAGCCATCCATCAGTCCGGCCAGGCCAGGTTGGACGACACGCAGGAGAAAGTTATGCGAGGAATCATCGTTCCTGCGTATGGCCTCGACAATGTCGAGAATCTCCTCTTTTACGGTCATCTTCGCGGGAAGTTGTGGCTCTTTCTGTTCGAGCACCGGCACTTTGGTCTCTTCTGTCATCGCTTCTTCCTTGTTGTCTATCTATGGATAACGCTCTGGCTGATACAAGCTAGAGCGCTTTTTAGTCGTGTGTCTTTCCCGTGCATTGCGGACAGGTCCCATAGAGGCGTAGCTCATGTGAGCGGAGCGTAAGCCCGGTCGCACGCGCTGCCGCCAGGAGCATCTCCTGTGGAAGTTGGATCTCAACGGGTACGTCGAAGAGCGCTCCACACATGGTGCAGATGGCGTGATCATGGCGCTCAATATGCGCGTCATAACGGCATCCCTCTTCGGTTCGCCCCAGTTCCTTAATATATCCACGTTCCGCGAGCTGGTGAAGGATGCGATAGACACTGGCTAACCCGATGCGCGGACGCAGGCTCTTCACTGCATCATAAATGTCAAGCGCGGTCGGGTGATCAGCTCCCCGTACAATATCAAGCACGGCTTGCGCGTTCGCGTTCAGTTTCTCTCGCATGATTGCTCCTTAGCTTGCCCTAATCTCATCTGTTAGGCTCACCTGAAAATGAGAATTATTCTCATTTTCACAAAGATATGATACAACCTGGAGTGTGGCTTGTCAAGATGGGTGCTATAACCAGTACAAGGCTTCACACGCCAGGCCAGGCGCCAAATAGCCCTTTGGGTTGCAATAATGGACTAGGGGGCGAGGAAAACTTATATAATGTTTGAGGAGGAGATAACCTGAAGGTAGTGTGGCAGAGGGCGCGTGTCTTCCCTGGGCATATCCGGCCGGAAGGCTGTGAATGTGAAATAGAAATAGGAGTTCTTGTATGCAGATTGCCGGGCGAATGGCCTGTGTCGCGCACCGTGGGGGAGCACGACTGGCACCTGAAAATACCTTAGGGGCATTTCGCAATGCCCTGGCTTTAGAGGTCGATGCCGTTGAATTAGATGTGCAGATGAGTCGTGATGGTCAGCTGATTGTCTTTCATGATAATACGCTTGAGCGTTTGACTGAGGGGCATGGAAACTTGCTAGACCAGGATTTTGCTTATCTGCGTTCACTCAATGCCGCAGCCCACTTCCCGGGTGGCTGGTCGGAGCGTGAGCAGATTCCAACACTGCGCGAGGTCCTAGAATTGGTGAAGGGGCGCGCACATGTATTGCTTGAGTTGAAGTCTAGCCAGCGTGATGGCGTGTATGGTCGTTATCCACGGATGGTACCTGCCGTGCTCGAAGATCTCCAGAGTATGGAGATGCTAGACCAGGTCTTGCTGATCGCCTTTGACTGGGAGTTGTTGGCCGAGGCGAAACAGCGACAGCCAGAGGTCGAGATAGGCCTGATCCTTTCAAGCGAGGTATGGGATGTGCAGGCAGATGGCTGGGTAGCGGCTGCCTGTATGCGAGCGCGTGAACTGGGGAGCGCGTGGATTGATATTGATCATCACCTGTTGACACCAGGGGTTGCTCAGATCATACGGCAGGAGAGCCTCCACCTGGCCGCCTGGACCGCGAATACGTCTGAAGATATCCAGCATTGTCAGGAGGTGGGTGTGGAGGCGCTTGCCACGGATCGCCCAGATCTGATGCTACGGTCTTCACTGCATGTATAGTATGTTATCGCGCTTCTCCATTGTTGCGTGCCCTCAAAAAAGGGATGCATAGGCTAAAAGTTATTGTGAATCGTACTATAGATGTGTCTCGTTTTCCAGGTAGCGCGTTTTAACTTATTGTCTAACCTGAGTGCGAAGCGCTCGTCACGAGCACCTCGCGTCTGAATGGGTGGATGGTCACTGCTGAAAGAAGCCATGAGGGCAAAGGTACCATAGCTTTATGATGCTTACAGGGGCGTATGCTATAATAGGTCCCGATTGGAGAGACTGACGAGCATGAGCCGCAGGTAAATACATGCAATTTTTCTGTTTGAGTAATGATGGTTTGGAGTACACGAGGCATGCAACAGACACAAGTATCTATGAATGTGCCAGCTGAAGCTGCACCTGAAGAAGCGACTCCCGCTATTGATTTAACGATAGTTGTGCCAGTAAAAGATGAACAAAAGAGCGTTGGAATCCTATTTGATAAGCTCGCGGAACAGATTGGCCAGCTAGGCAAGAGCTTCGAAGTCATTTTTATTGATGATGGTAGCGTTGATAACACCTTTGAGGAGCTGAAAAAGTTACGCCTGGAGCATCCCGGTGTCGTGCGCATCGTCCAGTTCAGGCGCAATTTTAGCAAGACGCCTGCCCTGGTGGCTGGTTTTAGCCGGAGTCGTGGCCAGGTTATCTTTACCATGGATGGCGACTTGCAGGATGATCCCGAGGAAATTCCCCGTTACCTGGCGAAGTTGGATGAGGGCTATGACCTGGTAACGGGTTGGAAGTTTCCACGCCTCGATCCAATCTCCAAGACCTTCCCCTCACGCATCTTTAACTGGTTGGTGAGCACGATGACTGGCGTCCATTTGCATGATATCAACAATGGTTTCAAAGCCTACCGTCGTGAGTTAGTTGAGGATCCGCATCTCAAGCTGTATGGCGAGTTCCATCGTTTTGTGCCTGTTATGGCCCATTGGCGTGGCTTCAAGGTTGCGGAGATCAAGGTCCGCCACCATCCACGCAAATTTGGTACATCCAAGTATGGCTTCCGACGCTTTGCTCGTGGCTTGATTGACCTCTTAAACGTGCTCTTCCTGACCTCATTTGTGCGCACCCCACTGCGGCTGTTTGGCCCACTTGGTTTCTTTACGCTCTTCCTGGGCTTCCTTATCGATATCTTTGTGGTGATCCGCAAATTTACGCTCAATCAGCCTATTCATGATCAGCCCCTGCTGTTTGTGGGTATTCTCCTGATGATCTTTGGCGTGCAGTTTATCTTGACCGGCCTACAAAGTGAAATGATTCGCTACTACGCGTTCCGGCCTGATGAAGAGTATAGCATCAAACAGGAACTGAATTAACTCGATGCACAATGTGTGAGTGTGATGGCTCGCGCCTGGGATGCTCGCCCACGTGGATGTAGTGTGTGCTGGCTGCCGCAGGTTGCCAGCACACACTACACCCGTAACTAGAAATCGTATGCTGGGTGACAAGGTGGTATCGTATGGTAAGTATGTCCTGGAGAAAACGTTTGTCGAAGCGTGTTTCTATCTGGCAAAATCGACTCTATCTCTATCCACGCCCTGAGCCGCTAGAACGCACGCGTCTCTTCTGGGTCGCGCTTGGCCTGGTGACGACAGCTGTGGTGGTGTTTTCTGCCTATTTTATCTTGTTGCTGACCACTGGCCATAGCGCGTTTGGGACTAACGCCGAAGACCTGGGGATCATGGACCAGGCAATCTGGAATCTGGCCTATCACGGTGAGCTTCATCAAACAATCTGCAATATTATTTCTGATACAAATTGTTACTCACCTGAAGGCATCAACCGCTTCGCGATTCATTTTGAGCCGATTTTATGGCCCATTTCGTGGCTCTACTACCTCTGGGCCGATCCACGCATGCTGCTGATTTTTCAGACCGTTGTTGTGGCTCTGGGGGCCTATCCGGCCTTCTTGCTGGCCCGACTCCGTCTACGCAACGAATTGGCCGCTGTGGCGATTGCCCTGCTCTATTTGCTTTATCCCGCTCAGCAGCAAGCGACGATCTATGACTTCCACGCCGTAACCTTGACCACGAGCCTGTTGCTCTTTACGTTTTATTTTATGTATACCCGGCGTACCGCACCTATGTTTGTGTTTGCGCTGCTCTCGATGGCCTGTAAAGAGGAGATTCCACTCGTTATCGCCATGTTCTGTCTCTGGTCGATGGTGTTCCAGCGCCGCTGGCGCAGTAGCGCTATTCTGCTGGTCATTGCCCTGGCCTGGTTTGGAATCGCTTATTACTATGTCTTCCCACACTTTAGCCCAACGGGAAAGCCTCTGCTCTCAGGACGCTATGATGGCGCGAGCCAGGGGACGACCAGGGATTTCTTGCATAAGTATCTGCTTGATAGCAAGCACCGCGATTATCTCAAAATTCTCCTGGAACCTGCTGTTTTCTTGCCTGTGCTGGCTCCATGGGTGATGGTACTGGCTGCGCCAACCCTGGCCTTGAATTTGCTCTCGTCACATGAGGGACAGTACAGTGGCCTCTTCCAATATAATGCCGAGATTGTTCCTGTGCTGATTTTTGCGACGATTGAGGCCCTGGTATTGTTGCTCTGGTTGATACAGCTTGGCTCAGATTGGTTGAACAGGCGCACGGCCCAGGCCGAGCCTGCTGACTCTGAGTCCTTGCGTCCAGCTCAGAGGCGCAAACCACGCTTGGCTAGTCGCCTGTTACAATTGAGCGTGATGACAGCCCTCCTCTGTGTGACGCTCTTTAGCTCGCTGCGCACAGACTACTATTTCCATGGTGCTCTGCCTTTCTCGGTCGATTTTCATTGGCCCCAGATCTCCACGCGCACACAACTACTACAGAAATTTGTCGATATGGTGCCACCCGATGCATCAATCTCGGCTCAGACACGCCTGGTGCCCCACTTGAGTCAACGCCAGAGGATCTATATGTTTCCTTACGCTAACGACCAGGCGGACTATGTGATACTGGATTTGCAGGGAGATTTCTATCCCTTCTATGGGTCGGATGCCTATAGCCGGTCGGTGAAGAGCGTTTTGCTGAGCGGTAAATATGGGATTGTGAAGGCTGAGGATGGGATGCTCTTGCTGAAGAAGGGGTTGCCAGCCCCTGGCCTCTCCCCACTCTCTCCTGTACAGGCTGGTCCAGGCGCCGATCTCACGCATGCGCTTCCAAATCTCCCAGCCTCACTCTGCGCTGATACACTCGTCTCCCCTCAAGAGATGCAGCAAATTCAGCATCCACTCCAGGCTACCTTCAGTGCCGGGAATGGCAGTCTACAATTGCTGGGCTATGATGCAACCTTGAATAGCAAATATGAGAATGCGAAGACACATCAGTATGATCGTACCGATGTGCATGCGACGATTTCGACCTACTGGAAAGTCGTGCAACCCATTCGCGTCTCCCAACAAATCGCTTTTATTATGGAGACAAGTGATGGGCAAGAACACCTGTCCAGTACTGATGTGCCGCTGCTAAACTGGTGTCAAAGTAACACCTGGAAGCCGGGTGATGTGATCAAGATGCAGTCGAATAATTTCTTCTTGCTGCATCCGGGAAGCCCTCTTTATCCGAAAGGGCTAGCCCATCTTTCCATAGCCCTTTTACCTCTAGCACAGCCTTCTAGTACAATAATGGATGTACAAGCACGCCTTCATGTCGACATGGAGAAGAGCCAGGATGGTGTTGAGGTCAATCAAAACGCGCGGCTCTTGCGTTTGTTCGCATTGAACCTGATCTAAAAAAATTCACCCACCTGATGCTGAATGCGTTGGCATGCAGACCGATTAGATGAAAGAGGATGTTGCGATGGGCGTCTATATAGGTCAACTACCGCCTGCTGAGATTGCGAGGTTGAAGGCTGAGCTTGCCGAAACTTTAATCGCGAATTTCTGTTACCCACGGTTTTTTGACCACCGGAAACAGGCATTATGTACGCGGCCAGTCGACCGTGCCAAGCGCCAGGAAGTCTGGTTATACTTAAGCTCATTCGACTTTACGACCTGGGGCCGGCTCGATCTGATGTCGGTGGATCTTCAGCACCAGGTAGAGCGCCTCTTTATTCAGTTTGTGCAGCGCAACCGGAGTTTCTTCGGGGAGCAGGGCCGGCGACGCATGGCGGACATTCGCATGCTTATCAATACATGTGCATCATCTGTCGTACAGAATTTGCGCTTGCATATCTCGGGGCAGAAACAGCTCAATCCTCCCTTTGGCAGCCCTCGCCCAGTGGTCTCCTGGTCGGCACCCAGTTTAAGCGGGAAGGTCGAGCCAGGCTGGGAGCAGATCGCAGCCTCTACGATGCAGCTTCAGCAGCAGTTGCAGGAGCTACGTGGCGAACCCACCAGGAATGCTCCGCCAGCCCAAACACCAGCGCGTGGCACCAGAAGCGGTGCATTGCGTGCCGAGAATGCCTCTACTGCCGCGGGGATATACGCTGAGTTCAAGAACAAAGGGCCAGCCGAACAGGAGTATGGGCAAGCGGCTTCGACGTTGGCGGAGGCCTTGCCTCCCACGCCTCATGTGCGTCCGCGCCCGGCGGCGAATGCGCCGGGGCGTCCTGTGGCTACTGTAGCTCCAGCTCAGCCCACGCAGGCTCCTCAGCAGGGAAGACGTCCCTCCGAGCCTTTGTCTCAACCCGTTGCTCGCGCCGACGCTCCGGCTGCTACCAGGCCTGAAACTTCACGCCGCTCCGGGCCTCTTGCACCACCCACAATCCCGCCATCCGACACATGGCGTAATAGTAATAATATAAGAGGCGACGTTCCACCAGCCTCTTCTGGAACACAGGCTCGGC
Organism: Ktedonobacter sp. SOSP1-85; assembly: GCF_016587415.1. Lineage (GTDB taxonomy): Bacteria > Chloroflexota > Ktedonobacteria > Ktedonobacterales > Ktedonobacteraceae > Ktedonobacter. Next base: position 4,685,148 of record NZ_BNJI01000001.1, read on the forward strand.
GCCCAAGCACCAGTTTGCCCGACCCACGCGCACGCGTCGAGGCATCACAGTCAGTGCAGCCTGAGGCCGCGCAGGTCTTTGAACCCGTCGAGCCTTATCAGCCACAGGCCTCCAATGGAGCGCGCCATAATCGTGGAGGGAGCACTGCCCCTTCCTATGGGGCTATTGAGTCGATGCAGACATCCTCTATGTCTCCTGTACGCCCAGAGGATTTTACCGCTTTTCGCAATCCGTCGACTTCAGAGGAGCGCGAGAATGATTATGTCGCTCCGGTTACCGTTAAGCCCGCACAGCCTTCTCCTACCCGCTCCACGGCTCCCGCCCCTATCGCGTCCAATCTTCCGACTGAGTCCCGCGAATCCAACGCGCTGGCCGTGGGCGATGACGATATCGCGATTTTTGAGCAGATGCGTCAGCAGCTGGTCGTGTGGTTGCGCATTGAGGTGATTACCTCTGGCCAGGAGATCGATAGTCAGGGACCCGTACAGCTTATTGAGCTGCTCAGGCAGCAGGGGCGCATCGATGAGACACGCCTGCAAGTCGTCTCGACCCTGCTCAACCTCGCGAACCAGGTGATCAAGACCGGCCAGGTCTCCCTGATGGATTATAAGCAGGCCTTGATGTTCCATCTTATGCATACACGGCGCTAAAGATTTAAGCTAATGGAGCATGATGAAGCGCGCCCTGGTAGCCACAGACTACCAGGGCGCGCTTCATCATGCTCCATTAGTACCCTTTTATGCGCTATGGGTTACCGCCGCGGTAATTGAGGGCAGTAGTTCCTGTAGCTTCTCCATCCAGTCGGGGCCGAGGAGGCGACGCGGGATACGGACCACGCCCTGTTGCACCTGGGCATCATTGCGGAAGCGCTTATACAGGTTGATGCGGTTGGGAATGATATTGCGCTTGACGCTCAAGATAAAGGCGTTATCCTTGAGGGCAATTGACTCATAGCCAAGCTGAGCAGCCTGCACCTTCAGCCGTACCAGGGAGAGAAGGTTTTGGACCGGGGCGGGTAGGGGACCGAAGCGATCAGTTAGCTCAGCCTCCATGGCCTCGACCTGCTCGGGCTGGCTCAGGTTGGCCAGGCGCTGGTAGAAGTTGACCTTGAGCGTGCGGTCACCAATGAAGTCGTCGGGCAGGTAGGAGTCCAGGGGGAGATCGACGCTGGTGGCGATGCCCGCGACCTCGACTGGCTTGCCCTGTATCTCCTGAATGGCTTCTGCCAGCAGTTTGCAGTACAGGTCGAAGCCAATGGTGTTCATAAAGCCGGACTGCTCGCCGCCCAGCAGGTTACCCGCGCCACGAATCTCCAGGTCTTTCATGGCGATTCTGAAGCCTGCTCCCAGCTCAGTGGCCTCAAAGATGGCGCGCAGGCGTTTCTCCTGAATAGGCGTCAGGCGCGCGTTCTTGCCGTAGAAGAAGTAGGCGTATGCCTGGTGTGTGCCGCGCCCCACGCGCCCGCGAAGCTGGTAGAGCTGCGAGAGGCCGAAATAGGCGGCGTTGTTGACGATGATAGTGTTGGCGTTTGGAATATCCAGGCCGTTTTCGATAATGGTCGTCGAGATGAGGACGTCATACTCGCCATTAGTAAAGCTGAGCATGACCTTCTCCAGCATGTCTTCGTTCATCTGACCATGACCAACGGTGATACGCGCCTCGGGGACCAGTTTCTGGAGCTTCTGTGCGATCATCTGAATACCCTGTACGCGGTTATGCACGAAGAAGACCTGCCCTCCCCGGTCTATCTCGCGTAGAATGGCCTCGCGTACCAACTCATCATCATATTCGCGGATGGTGGTGCGGATAGGGAGGCGCTCCTGCGGTGGCGTCTCGATGACGCTCATGTCGCGCAGGTTGACCAGGGACATGTGCAGGGTACGCGGAATGGGGGTCGCGGTCATGGTGAGTACGTCGACCTCGTTGCGTAGTTGTTTCAGGCGCTCTTTATGCATGACGCCGAAGCGCTGCTCTTCGTCGACGATGAGCAGGCCCAGGTGGAAGAAGACCACGTCCTTTTGGAGCAGGCGATGCGTGCCGATGATGATATCGACCTTGCCCATTGCCAGGTCTTCCAGTACCTGCTTCTGCTCCTTCTCCGAGCGGAAGCGGCTGAGTAGCTCAACGCGTACGGGATAGGCCTTGAGGCGCTCTTTAAAGGTGTTATAGTGTTGCAGGGCCAGGACGGTGGTGGGCACGAGCACGGCGACCTGGCGCTGGTCCAGGACGGATTTGAAGGCGGCACGCAGAGCGACCTCGGTCTTGCCGTAGCCAACGTCGCCACAGACGAGGCGATCCATGGCCTTGGGACGTTCCATGTCCGCCTTGACCTCTTCGATGGCGCGGGCCTGGTCGGGCGTCTCCTCGTAGGGAAATGCATCCTCCAGTTCCTGCAACCAGGGCTGCTCGGAGTCAGGGGAAAAGGCGTGTCCAGGGGCCGCTTCGCGCGCGCTATAGAGCTTGAGCAACTCTCTGGCAACGTCCTGAACGCTCTCCTTCACGCGCGACTTGGCCCGCGTCCACTCGGTCGTACCCAGCTTACTTAGCGCGGGGACGGAGTCGCCCATGCCGATAAAGCGCGTGACGCGGTCAAGCTGATCGGTTGGTATATAGAGCTTATCGGTTCCGGCGTAGTGAATAAGCAGGTATTCGCGCTCCACGCCGGCCAGGTTCATTTTTGTCAGGCCCTCGAAGCGCCCGATGCCATGTTCCTGGTGTACGACATAGTCGCCAGGGTTGACCTCCGCCAGGAATGAGGCGGGGGTGACGGGCTTGCGTCGTTGCTGGCTACGTCGCTTGGACCAGCCAAAGATCTCGGTATCGGTGTAGATATAGAGCGCGAGCGAGCGACACTGCCAGCCCTCGCTCATCTGGCCCTGGATGAGGGTGAGAGTGCCCGCTTCAGGCAACTGGTTAATATTGGTGCCAGGGCTAACGTGAATGGCCTTGTCCTGAAGAATACTCTCGTCACTGAGCACCTCGGCCATACGCCGTGCCTGTGCCGTGACGATGACGATGCGGTCCCGGTTCTCCAGGGCCTTGTGGCAGTCCAGGACGAAGGCGCGCAGGCGTCCACCATAAGAGTTGGCGCTGCTGAAGGGGGGCATCAGGTGTTCTGAGCCACCATGCTGGCGCATCTCAAACTCGCCCTCGGCGGCGGAGAGGATATCTGCGAAGCGTACCTGGCGCCGCTGCTGGAGTGCAAGCTCTAGCTCTGGCCAGGCTATATGTGCCTCTTTCAGATGCGCCGGGTTCTCGCGCTCACGCTCCAGGCGCTCTTTGATCTCCTGGACCTGGGCGTCGAGCTCCAGAATACGATTTTGAATGAGACCAGGGTTATCCAGAATGAGCAGGCCTGTACGTGGCAGGTAGTCCAGCACAGTGGCAGGCTGATGCAGGTAGGGGAGATAGAAGGCTATATCGTCGAAGGAGCGCCGCTGCTTGAGCACGTCGAGGTCATTGTTCCAGCGCTCCTCGGCGTCACGATGCAGGATTTTGCTGTCAAGCGTGGCAAGCTCCTGCGCGGCCTGAGGACCACGTACCGGTAGCGCCTCGCGGGCAGGCCCCACTACACAGTCCTGAATCGGGTTCAGGGAGCGCTGTGTGGCCTGGTCAAAGGTACGAATAGACTCAATCTCATCGCCGAAAAATTCGATGCGTACCGGGCGTGGCAGCGTTGGTGGAAAGAGGTCGATAATACCGCCGCGATGGCTGAACTGCCCCGGTTGCTCAACCTCGGCGACCGGCTCATACCCCAGGTCATAGAGCTGTTCAAGCATCGAGGTCAGGTCGGTCTCCTGTCCCTCACGCAACTGAAAGAGGGCGGTGGCAAGCTCCTGTGGAGGAATGACTGGCTGAGTCAGGGCACGTGCCGAGCAGACAACAATCGGGGTACGCTCACGCTCGACCAGAGCTATAAAGGTTTGCAGGCGGTGTTGCGTGGTTTCGGCGTCGCCTATGAGGCGCTCGAAGGGCATGGCATCCCGGTCTGGCAGGCAGAAGACATCGCTAGGATTGATAAGAAATTGTTTGAGTGTCTCCGCCAGCTGCGTAGCCTGATTCTCGTCCTGTACGACGATCAGCAAAGGTTGCTTGAGCGAGACGGAGAGGGTCGCGATAACATATGGGCGCGCAGCCTCCGTAATACCCGTGAGCAGGGGAACGCCTTCGGGCTGGCGAACCTGCTCCAGAAGACGGCGAAACTCGGGTCGCTGAGCCAGTACTGAAAGTAATCCCTGTAAAGTCACATCACCCTCCAGCTAATGCGGTGTCGTATCATGCCATGCCTTGCAAGACCCTCAAACGGATCGAGAGACATTTTGCAGGCCAGATAGCCACGCATCGCTTCCAATCTACATCCGCACGAGGAGTATATCAAAAGAAAATTTAGCATGTCAAGTTATAGATAATGGGAAATGCCCCTACAACCACGTGGGGGTAGGGGTCGTGTCGGCAGCTTCTTCTCTACTAGTCGCTATCATAGCGTACAAGACACATTTTCGCAATGCCCCAATGCATAGCAATGGACCTTTTTGTTGTGTTTTGAGCTATATTGATAGAGGTCATGGCAGTGTCTTTTCCACGCACACACCCTTTGAGACAGAAAGTCAGTACCCTACGGCTAAAGCCGAGGGCTTGGAGTTGTGTCTGAACTCCACCGCAATTCAGCATACCTTTTCAGGCGTGCTGCTTTGGCTTCAACGTCCGACACATCAGGGCGTACTGACAAGAGGCCCGTTCCTATCCAGTCTTGCCGGATAAGAAGCGTTCGCATCGCAATGTTTCTTGCACCAACCAGATCGGCATGGAGCGTGTACTGACAATTCTGACAGAGAAAGAGCAAGCCCTTGTGTGGACGATTCTCTTTGCAGGTATGCCCACATTTGGGGCAGGCCTGCGAGGTGTAGTTGGCATCCACCTTGATCGCCATACTTTGATGCAAGAGCGCTTTATAAGCGATCATACTGTGCAACTCTGCAAAGGACCATTTGGAAAAGGCACGATTGGCTTTGCGCTGTTTTGCACTGGCTCGCTTGCCTTTCCGTCGTTTGGTCTGCTCGCGAATATCTGTCAGATGCTCCAGTCCAATCAAGCTTTGAGGATATTGCTTCACAATCCGTTTACTCACGACATGATTGGCGTTTGCTTTCAACCGTCTCTCTCGTCCACTGATGGCAACGAGCCTTCTCGTCGCGGAACGAGTGCCTTTCTTTTGCAGACGCTTTCTCAGTCGTGCAGAGTGATGGGATCTAGCAACAATGGAGGTGTCAGCATGGAAGGTGCAATTGCCTTGCATTGTCGCCGTGACGGCAAGGTATCGCATCCCCACATCCACGCCAACGACCTGCTTGTGTGTTTCTGGGGTAGGATCAGCCGTCTCCACTTCCAGGGAGACAAGGAGGTAAAACTGCTTCTTGGCTTTGTCATACCAGAGTTTCGATGCACCAATCTCCGTACCACGCTGGATCAATGCCACATGCTTATTGTAGCCAGTATAGGGCACAACGATACGTCCATCGAGCGTGAGAAGACTCACGTGCTGCTCTTTCTTGAACGTGTAGTCTTTCTTATACTGGTAGGTCAACGTGGGAGAGAGAAACGTAGGAGCCTGATCAAGCCCTTTATACCGTTTCTTGGTGAGACCTGCCTTACGATGAGCAGCATTGTTCTTCACCTTTGTCCATAAGCCTTTATAGGTGGCACCAACTTGGCGAGGAACAGAACAGGCCATTTGCGAAGGCAGATGAAAACGGAGACGGATCTCTTCGTAGGTGGCATCTTGCAAACGAAGAGCATTACTCAATTTGCCATTCGCAAAGGCGTACTGGCTCACATAGTTGAGTGAATCACGATACGCCAGTTGCGTTGTGCGTAATGCCTTGAATTGCTCGGGCGTTGTATTCAATTTAAGTTTCGCTGTTAATACCGTTTTCATAGTCTGAATTATACCATAGTTTTCATCTGCCTGTCAATAATACATGAGCAGATGAAAGCATGTCTACGGCATATTCCACCCAAGCCACCTCCAAAGGAACGCCGCATTCCTCCCCATGCCTGAAAGGGCAGAGGCATCCTGCGGCGTTTTCGGTGAAAATGCAGTCTCTCCCTCTTGACAGTGGGGTTTTTCTCGATTACTATTTCAATAGTCATTGAAATGCTGAATCATTGAAATAGTAAAGCGTAAGGGTGTGTGGGCCGGCTGGCTCCGCCAGCCGGCCCACACACCCTTACCCCATGCGAGGCACCGCAGGTGCTGAGGCGGGAAGTGTAGGTAGAGACAGGGGAACATATGCAAGAGGCCTATAAGGCAATCGCCGATCCGACCAGGCGGCGTATTCTTAAATACTTGCGGGGAGGAGAGCGCACCGCGGGCGAACTAGCGGAGCATACAGGGGCGAAGCCCAACGCGCTCTCGCATCACTTGATGGTGCTGAAACTGGCTGACCTGGTGCGCGTCGAGCGACGCGGTCAGTTTCAAGTCTATTCGCTAAACACAACTGTCTTTCAAGACCTGATGGCTGAGATCATGGATTGGTTGGGGGGAATGGATGAGGAGAAAGACGAAATGCTGTCAGGTGAAGAGCCCTCCGACGAATCAGAGCCGGAGGCTCGTGCTGAGCATGATTAAGTATCCATGTAATACGCGATGAAGCATAGAGGAGAGCACCATGAGCGCTTCTGATAACGAGCGCGAGAAGATCGCGCCACAACCGAAAACCTGGACGATGCCAGTGGTCCTTTTACCCTCTATGACGTTGGTGAGGATAGGTGCGCCGTGTACAAGCATTTCCCAATCTTCAGGCCAGGCCAGCCAGGTCCAGAGCTAGCTGGATGGCTGCGTGGGGATCATAGCTGTGCGTGGCGAGATAGTCATAGGTGAGTTCATGGTCTGCTTTGAGTATGTTGCCTTGCTCTTCATTGTTGGGGAAGAGGATCCGGCGTTTGAAGGCGATATGCCCCTTGAGGCGCGAATATTGTAGGGTGAAGCTGAGCGCATCAGTGAAGCAGTTGCCAGACTGAGCCGAAGGGGTACCTATGACGCACGCGCCATGGCGTTGGAGGGTCACAGCCGTATCAAAGCCTGCGCTATATGTTTGCGCTGAGATGAGCACGTAGACTTTTGGTGCCCATGAGGCCTCGTAGGCGCGCTTCTGAAACTCGCTGGCGAAGGTTGGGGATGCCTTAACCCGCTGGCGCAGATCCGCCAGAGCTTGCAGGCGTACGCGTGGCGTAAAGCCGCTCTCCTGACGCTGCAACCAGCTTGCTTCGTCGGTGTAGTCATAGCCACCATTGCGCAACGCTTCACTGTGTTCTTCTGGTGTGTCTTTGATATAGTTTTCGAAGTAAAGCGTTGAGTAGCGCTTGATGTGATAGCCTTCGTTCCAGGCGCTCGCGAGCATAGCATCGATGCCGTAAAGGAAGTAGCTCAGGATGGTGGCAAAGAACGAGTTGCCGCCAGGGCAGAAGCGTAGATCAATGATGAGTACCGAGGTATGTGCCAGGCGCATTGCGGAGAAGAGGTCGCGAAGCAGGTCCGTTGCCGCCGGGACAAGGGCGATGCGTTCTTCCAACTTCCCAGGCAGATTTGTGTCAAGGGGTGGGTAACGTTGCGCATCCTCAAGCAGTTGTTCCACGTGCCCGATGTCACCCAGGGCGTGGAACTGCTCAAAGCTCTCGCGATAGTGCAGGAGTGAGTCGGCTCGCACATAGGCTACCTGGTGTCCGACATCGAGGAAGGCGCGGCACATGCGCGCTGAATTGAGCGGGGGCAGGATAAAGGCGCTATCTGGCTCCAGGGGAATACCGGGGCGCTCCTCAAGAAGCGGAATCTGGATGGTTTGCTGATCGCCATTGCGCAGCGTGAGCGTCACCTCGATGGTGTTGGGTGGCTCGTCCTGGTGCAGGAGGGTGCTGAGGAGCAAAGGGTCTTTTAGAGCCAGGGACAGGTGAACGAGGTTCTGGTAGATGTTATCGTAGCCCTGGATCTTGCCCATACGTGTGAGGAGGGTTGGTAGTGGTAGGCTGTTCAGGGCGAGCAGGCGCGCTCCCAGTAATACCTCCTGCTCAGGCTGGTAGACCCGGGCGAGGTAGAGATCCTGCTCGATTACCGACCAGGTCAGCCAGGGGTGACGGCGCGTCCTGGCCTCGCACTCCTCCTCTGGCGTAAACAGGCATGTATGTCCATCCCCCAGCGAAGCGACGAGCGGGCGTATGTGGCAGAGAAACTGGGTCTGAGTCAGTCCATCTGCTGGGATGCTGTTCAGGAGCGTGTCAACACGACGGTGAAAGGCGAGGGAACCTCCGCCTGCAGTATAGGGATCAGGATGGGACTCGCTCAAGAGACGCGTAAGTTGGTAGAGATCTTCCTGAAGCGCTTGCCGGGAAATGCGCTGCATGTTACCATTCTCTCCTCTCTCTGCTCTCTCCCCCATGGTGCCTCAAAGCGAGGAGCCACCTTACCTATACTTCTCGCTTTGAGGTACCATAGCCTACTACACCTCCTACCGGCCCTTGAGGGAAGTTGGCGCCTGCGACGTGGGTCAAGCCAAAAAAGGCGAAGTTCCAGGAGCGAATGTTAAGCTCTGGGGCTGGAGGAGTCTTCTGCCTGCTTCTCACCGATTGTGGCTTGTTGCTGGCGGGCGGCTTCGCGCTCTTGCTTGAGGCGGCGCTTCTCTTCTGCCTTGCGCTGGGCCTCGGGATCAACATTGAGGGTATTCATGGCCTGATCAAGCCCTTCGCGTAGGATGAGCGAGAAGGCTTCCAGGGCCTTATCCTCTGCCTGAAGCAGGGTAATATACTCGTCTTTGGGAGGGATGCCCAGCACATAGTTGATGGTGTCTGGACGGCGGTTGGCGGGGCGCCCGATGCCGACGCGCAGGCGAGGAAACTGGTCGGTATGCAGGTATTGGATCAGGCTCTTCATGCCATTATGCCCACCGGCGCTGCCTCTGGCGCGTACTCTGAGCTGTCCCACGGGCAGGTCGAGCTCATCATAGACCACCAGGATATCCTCGGGTTCAAGCTTAAACCAGCGCTGTAGCTCGCCTACAGCCTCGCCACTATTGTTCATAAAGGTAATGGGTTTTACCAGGACAACTTTCTCATGCTCGAGGGTGGCGTTGGCAATCATCGCCCGCCCACGACGCTCCCAGCGCACTCCTAGCTTCTCCGCCAAGGCGTCTATGACGCGGAAGCCCACATTATGCCGGGTCCGCTCGTACTGGGCGCCAGGGTTGCCCAGGCCAACAAGTAGTTTCATAAGATGTTTTTCTTACTTCTTCTCCGAACACCCTGAGCGCGAAGCGCTAGACACGCAAGTGGCGTTGGGTTTCGGAATAAGATCTTAGCGACCGTAGGCCAGGCGTGTTGCCAGGTAGGGAGGCAGGCCCGCCTTCTCGATCTTCTCCTGCGTTTTCTTGAAATCATAGTCAACGCGGTAGAATGTGAAGCCGCGCTCAGTGTCGTAGATCATAAAGGCTGCGCGTGGATCGCCATCACGAGGCTGACCGACGCCGCCGGGATTGACGATGGCGCGATAGCCAGCCGGGGCCTGCCAGTTGCCCTCGGGCGGGACAATCATGTCGTTGGTGACCTCGACCATGCTCTGGCTCAGACCCAGCAGGGCCAGCAGCTCTTCAATCTCCTGATTCAGGCTATCTTCCGCGCTCAGGATATCGGCCTCAGAGGTGACGTGCTCACCATGGCTCTCCTCTTCGTCCGTCTCTTCCAGCGCGTCCGCCTCTTTCTCCAACTCCTGCGTTTCTTCGTCCACAAGAGCGTCCTCTGCCAGGTCACGCTCCTGCTCTTCGTCGCCCTCTGCGTCGTCTTCCAGGGAGATGTCCTCGTCTCCTGGCTCCGGTGCTTGCTCCGCATCCAACTCTAGCAGGTCTGGCTCTTGCTCCAGGTGGGGCGCGACATGGGCCATGTCTTCGGAGGGTGCTGCCTGCGCGCTTTGCTGCTGGGCGGGACGCACGGCCACCATCTCGGCGGTGTCGTCATCATCCTCTTCGATCAGCGAGTCCGCCGCCTGTACCTCTGCCTCAGCGGCAATATTGTCAACAAGCGCCTGTACCTCCTGCTCACCAGTGAGGGGAACGGTTGGCGTTGTCGCATAGGTATCAGGCTGCTGGAAGATTATCGGGACATGCGTATGCCCGACAATGCAGTAGCGTGTGTCGAAGTGTTGGAAACTGCGTTCCGCCAGGACTTCTGAGGTCAGATACTCCCACAGTGGACCATAGGGACTCCCATGGACCAGCGTGCAGGCGCCCATTTGTAGACGCTCAGGGAGTTCCGCGAGGAACTCGAAGTGCTCATCAGTCAGTTGGTCACGCGTCCACTCCGCAGAGATGCGTGCAGCCTCGCTAAACTCTTCCAGATCGATCTTGCCCACGGCGGCCCAATCATGGTTACCGGCAATGATCACATCTGTGCGCTTGCGCAGCGTCTCGATACACTCATTCGGATTTGGTCCATAGCCAACCAGGTCGCCCAAAAACCAGATTTGATCAATGGGCTGTTCTTTGGCGAGCTCGTCAATTCTGGCGAGTACGGCCTCGAGAGCCTCTAGATTGGCGTGGATATCGGTAAAAATAGCGTAACGCATTCGACAACACTCTTTTTTTTACTATGCTCGTTATATGGCAGAAGTTGGTGGAACTATTCTATCATGTTTGCCTGGTCCTTGCCAGTCCTTGCAGAGATCTGTCCGACGCTGCGGAGTGGTGCGCTGCTAAAGCACGCGCCTACATATGATAGGACGGAGCTGGTCGCGCCTTGATATGTAGACGCGTGCTTTAGCAGCGTCGGCCTACTTCATGGGTAGGCTAAAGCCCCAATTGAGCAACTTTGAGACGTCCTGATCGCGAATGGCCTGGTCGGGACTATTGAGTACGACGCCTATAAGTGAGTGTCCATTGCGCTGGGCCTCGAATACCAGGCAGTAGCCGGCCAGGTCGGTATGCCCGGTCTTGACGCCCAGCATGCCCTTGTATGTACTTAAAAGGGTGTTTGTATTGGTCCAGGTATGTGGTCCATGCTGTTTGGTTGTGGGCAGGGTATAGGTCGGCGTATCAACGATCTGACGAAAGACAGGATTAGTGAGCGCGTAGCGTGCGAGCCTGGTCAGGTCAGCCGCCGAGGAGTAGTGGGTATCCTCGCTGGTCAGGCCGTCCACATTGGTATAGTGCGTTTGAAAGAGATGCAACCTGCTCGCGAAGAGATTCATGCGTACTACGAAGTTCTCAGGCGAGCCAGCCAGCGCGTCAGAGATGGCTATTGCGGCATCGCCGCCCGAGGGAAGCATCAGGCCATAGAGTAGCTCGCGCAGGGTAAATTGCTCGCCGGGGACCAGTCCCGCATTACTGCTGCCTAACTCAATGACGTGTAAATAGGCGTCGCGTTTGACGGTAATCTCCTGGTCCAGGTTGCCGGTCTGAATCGCGATAAGGGCCGTCATGATCTTGGTGGTACTGGCCATGGGGGCGGCCTGCTCGCCATGGATGTCGTAGAGCACATGCCCATTTTGCATATCAACAAGATAGGCGACTTTGGCCTGGAGAACGGGCAGCGGACCCTGGGCCGTGAGTTCAGGTTTGGGCGTAGGGATAGGCGTTGGTGTCTCGGGTACAGGCGTCGGCGTAGGTTCGACACTACTCATTCCAGGTAGCGTGACGCCCGCGATACTTGTGGCGTACAGCGTCAGTGATGTCAGGAGCAGGCAACAGGCAATAATAACCAGGATGACGCCCATGATGAAACGGCGATTCATGGCCACCCTCTTTCAAAGAAATAGTAATAGTTTTTATATTGGTATTTATCAATATTGGGGGCGTGTATGACGCTACTGGCGTACGCGTCTACTTCCGGAAGTAGACGCGTACGCCAGTAGCGTCGAGCCATGTCTTAGAGATTCTTGGGCCACTGCTTATGGTGATCGGTGACGCGCTCAAAGGCGTCGGCGATGCGCAGAATGGCTGCTTCCTGGAAGGTATTGCCCAGCAGTTGGACGCCGACGGGGAGGTTCTCGCTGAAGCCGCCAGGGATGGAGATGCCACAGATGCCAGCCAGGTTCGCGGGAATGGTAAACATGTCCTGTAGATACATCTGATAGGGATCTGAGATCTCGCCCAGCTTAAAGGCCACCGTTGGGCTGGCCGGGCTGACCAGGGCATCGACCTGGGCGAAGGCTTCATCGAAGTCGCGCTTGATCAGGGCGCGAACCTTTTCGGCCTGTTTATAGTAGGCATCGTAGTAGCCCGCGGAGAGTGCGTAGGTACCCAGCATGATGCGGCGCTTGACCTCGGCGCCAAAGCCATTCTGGCGTGTCTTCTCCATCGCTTCCCACATGTCATCGGTGTCGCGGTAGGAGTAGCCGTACTTGACACCATCATAGCGGGCCAGGTTGGCGCTGGCCTCGGCGGGCGCGACAATGTAGTACGCGGCCAGGCCATACTTCGTGTGAGGCAGTGAGACATCAACGATCTCGGCGCCCAGGTCGCGCAAGGCCTCAATGGCCGAGTGGACCACCTTTTCGACGCCCGGATCCATGCCCTCAACCCAGTATTCCTTTGGCACACCGATGCGCATACCTTTGATATTTCCTGTCAGGGCCTGGCTATAATTGGCAACCTCCTGGGTTGAACTGGTGGAGTCGCGCTGATCATGGCCCGCGACCGCCTGCAAGAGTGTCGCGGTATCTTGCGCGTCACGCGCGAAGGGGCCGATCTGGTCAAGCGAGGAGGCGAAGGCCACGAGGCCATAACGTGAGACGCGCCCATAGGTGGGCTTGAGGCCCAGGATGTTGCAGAGCGCGCCTGGCTGGCGAATGGAGCCGCCGGTATCGCTGCCATAGGAACCCATGGCCATACCCGCGGCAACGACTGCTGCCGAGCCACCGCTGCTGCCACCTGGGGCGCGATCCAGGTCCCAGGGATTATGCGTGGGGAAGAAGGCCGAGTGCTCGGTTGAAGAACCCATGGCGAACTCGTCCATATTGGTCTTGCCCAGCATCACCGCGCCAGCCGCGTTCAGCTTCTCCATGACCGTGGCGTCAAATGGCGGCTTGAAGTTCTCCAGCATGCGGGAGCCACAGGTGGTGGTGATACCCTTGGTGCAGATAACGTCTTTAATGGCCAGGGGAATGCCGGTGAGTGGCGATAGGTTCTCGCCGCTGGCGAGGCGCTTATCCGCCTCTTCGGCCTGCTTGAGTGCCAGGTCATCTGTTACCAGGGTGAAGGCTTTGACCCTGTCGTCCACGGCACGAATGCGCTCCAGGTGCGCTTTAGTCAGCTCCACGGATGAGAGCTTGCGCTGCCGAAGCAACTCGGCTGCCTCGTGTATGGTGAGTGTATGTAGATCTGTCATCTCGAACTATTCTCCCTCCAGCACCGCGTTGACTTTCAGGCTGTTTTCTTCCTGATCGGGGGCGTTGGCCAGAAGCTCCTCGGGTGAGTATGAAGGCTGGGGAGCATCCAGGCGCATAACATTGGTGAGGCGTGAGGCGTGCGCCGTTGGCGAGACGCCACTCACGTCGGCTTCCTGGAGAATCTGAATATGCTCAAGAATGGCGGAAAGCTGGCTTCCAAACAGCGTAACCTCTTCCTCGCTGAGTGCTAGCCGGGCGAGGTTGGCCACGTTCGTTACTGTCTCGCGATCAATCATAAAACAAATCCTCTTCGTGCTACTTTTCTAGTTGGTTTTGTTTGGTGCCCCGCCAGGTGACACAGAGATCTGTAGGGTCCATGCTTGCATGGACTTATGTGCTGAGGGCGAGCATGTCTCCCGGCGGAGCGAGTCCATGCAAGCATGGACCCTACAACTTGTTGGATGTACTATTGTATACTTACCAGCGAATAGTGAAGTTGCTCATGGCTTCGCCTGGCGTGCGCCACTCAGCCTCGACATGGCGCACATCGGCTGCGGAAGGCCCCTGGCGCAGGTGCTCAAGTAATTGTTCCAGCACCAGGCGCGGTCCCTGAGCGACGACTTCGACATCGCCGTTGCTTTTATTGCGTGTATAGCCACGCAGATGCAGGGCGCGGGCTTGCTGCACGACAAATTGACGAAAACCAACTCCCTGTACCCACCCTTGTACGATGGCATAGAGTTCTTCTACCTGCGTGGGACTGTGCTTGTTTTCGCTCTGGCTCATGGCATCATTCTAGCATACTCTTATCTATGCGCATAGTCCCGCTTTTGCCCGGGCCTCATTTCTCAGCAGCGCGGGTGATAAACCCAACAAAAGGTCCTACTCCTTAACACGATTCTAAGCGTTTTTGTAACAATTGCTTTCTATGGGCGTATTTATAAAAGCAGGAATTTCGGCTTTGATAGGTAGCACGGTTCGCTACTCCTATGTGTAGCCTCCTTTGGGGTAGTGGTGTGATACGCCATGGCAGCCTACGGCTGCCATGGCGTATCACACCACTACCCGGGGCGAGCGCCGCAGGCGCAAGGAGTCACACATATATAAGTGTGTGTGAGGAAAAGCAGGCAAAGGCCGTATATTGTAGTACAAAGTTGTACAAAAGATAGTCATGGCAATTGTACGTTATTCTGGGATCAAAAGAGGTCAGTTGGTAAGAAGTGCAAGGAGCATTGGCGCGTTTAATTTTATTTCAAATCTTTCAAAATGCTTAGAAACATGTTTTTGTGTTCAGGCATTGGTATAAGAAGAGGACATTGCGGTAAGAATCATGGTAAAATCTGTTCTATATACTGACCTCTCTTAGTCCCTCACTGAGGTAAAAAATATGCAGTCTGTACAGGATCTGGCAACGGCGGTCCAGCGCGTGGTTGCTAACGTTGAGCGTGTCATTGTTGGTAAAGCTGAGTCTGTAGGGTTTAGCCTGATCGCGGTCATCTGCCAGGGGCATGTTTTGATTGAAGATGTGCCGGGCGTGGGAAAAACGGTGCTGACGAAGGCTATTGCGCGTTCTATTGGGTGTTCATTTAAGCGTATTCAGTTTACGCCTGATCTGCTTCCCAGTGATGTGACGGGTGTCTCGATCTACAATCAGAAAACGGGGAACTTTGAGTTTCGCCCGGGACCAATTATGGCTCAGATCGTGCTCGCAGATGAGGTTAACCGTGCGACGCCCAAGACCCAGTCCGCTCTGCTGGAGGCGATGGAGGAGACCCAGGTTACGATGGATGGCGTCTCGTACCAGCTCCCCAGACCCTTTATGGTGATGGCGACGCAGAACCCTATTGAGTATGAAGGTACCTTTCCTTTGCCAGAGGCCCAGCTGGATCGCTTTATGATGAATATCAAACTGGGCTATCCACAGCCTGCCGATGAAGTCAATATCCTTGACACTCACCAGCACCATCATCCCCTGGATGACCTGACACAGATCATGACTGCCGAGGAGTTGGTGACTATTCAGCAACAGGTAAGAACTATACATGTTGATCAGTCTATTCGTGAATATATTGTGAGCCTGGCGGGCGCGACGCGTAGCCATCCCAATATCTACCTGGGCGTCAGTCCCCGTGGTTCGCTGGCCCTCTTCCGTGCCTCGCAGGCCCTCGCAGCCATGCGCGGTCGTGGCTACGTTATTCCAGATGATATCAAGTTGCTTGCCAAACCCACACTGGCGCATCGCATTATTGTGACTCCGGCGGCTCGTGTGCGTTCAGTTACCTCTTCTGTTGTACTTGATGAGATCTTGCAGAGTGTACCGGTTCCCAATGCCTGGGTCGGTGGTGGAAGGGGGCGCTAGTGTATGCTACGTCCCTGGCAAGCTCTCCTCCTCATTGTATTGTTAGCCTTCTTCGCTGTTAGCAGCGGTTGGCATGATCTCTATGTGTTAACCTATGTCTTACTGGTACTTTTTGTGCTCTCGTGGTTGTGGGCGCGCTATAGTGTGCGTAAGCTCATCTTCCGCCGTTCAAGTACCAGTGGACGCGTACAGGTAGGTGAAGCCTTTGAGGAGCGCCTGATGCTTGATAATTTGAGCGTCTTGCCTAAACTCTGGGTGCAAATCGTTGATGGCTCCGATCTACCCGGACATCGCGCCGGCTATGTCGCCAGCATGGGGGGACGCAAGCGCGCGATGTGGCGTGTGCGTACATCGTGTTGGCAACGAGGGCGTTTCCAGTTGGGACCGGTGAACGCGATTAGTGGCGATCCCTTCGGCCTTTTTCGCAGGCATGTCTCCCTGGCGCCCTCGCATGAACTCCTGGTGCTGCCGCGTGTCCTGCCTATTACGAGCTTCGCGCTCTTCTCGGGTGGTCTTCCGGGTCGTGGGAAGAGTTCCCGGCGCGCCCTGCAAACGACAACCAACGCGACGACGATTCGTGAGTATGTCGCGGGCGATGCTCTGAGCCGTATCCACTGGCGCTCAAGCGCGCACTACAATAAGTTGATGGTTAAGGAGTTCGATCTAGATCCCGCGGTTGATGTCTGGATCTTCCTGGATTTGAATGAAGCTGTACAGACCGGCGAGGACGAGATCTCAACCGAAGAATACGCGGTTACCATTGCCGCGACCATCTCAGTGTATCTCCTACGCCAGGACCTCTCGCTTGGCCTGATCGTCAATGGCGAAAAGCGTGAGACGCTGTCTATGGATCGTGGAGACCGACAGATAGAGCGTGTGCTGGAACTCCTCGCGGTCGTGCGCTCAGGCTCTGGCCCGGACTTAAAAGAGGCCCTGGCGCTCGATGCATTTCACCTGGGGCGCAACACCGCCGCCATTATCATTACGCCCTCGAACGCGCGCGATTGGCATACGGGTGCTCAGCAGTTACAACGGCGTGGCGTGCAGGTCGCCGTGATTGGCCTGGACGCGGCCTCCTTCGAGGAGGGACCTGCTGACGAAGATAGTTTAGCCTTGTTAGAAGGCGCTGGCATTCCTGTTTTACGTGTACATAGGCAAGACTCCCTGGAGCCTATTCTGGAAAGTGGCCCGGAAGCCCGCTACGCACAACGGAGGTAGTGACCATGCAAGATGCTGCGGTTAACCAAATGCTTAGAGTGCTCTCCCGCTCACCCAATGATGGACGTGGCAGAAGAAAGAAAGGGAAACCGCGCGAGTCCGGCAGTTTCCACTTGAGCATGGAGGAGGGGTGGCTCTCGCTCTTCCTGTTGGCGGCTGTCGTCTATAGCACTATCTGGTGTGTGCAGGCTGTGGGCTGGGTTGATAACCTGAATGTGCTTACCCTGACAACCTTGCTTGGCCTGGTCGCGGGCGTGCTGGCCTCCAAGCAATATCGTTTCCCCAGTATCGTAGTACACGTTGTCGCAATGCTTTTCGGTCTCTTTGTGGCCTTCTGGCAGACCGCAGGCGCCTTCCACAATGGGAGCTTCGCCGCCTTTGCTGGTAGCCTGGGTGATTGGTTTAATACGGTGCTGCATGGTGGCTTTGGCAATGATGATAGCATCTTCCTCTTCTTTATTGTGACGCTGGGCTTTGTCCTGGCGTACACCAGCGCGTGGTTGGTCTACCGGACCCGTAGCCCCTGGCTGATGATTATCGCTAACGCTGTCGTCCTCCTGATCAACCTGAGTAATACAACGAATGGCTATATTATCTTCCTGGTCATCTTTCTGCTGGCGGCCTTGCTCCTGGTGTTGCGCTTTAACCTGTACGAGTCCATTAAACGCTGGAATCGCCAGGGGTTGCGCTACTCCGAAGATCTTGGCTGGGACATTATGCAGGCTGGCGCCCTGATCTCTATTGGTATCCTGATCTTCTCCTGGATATTACCCTATGGCTATACCGATCCGAATGTCTCACAGATCTGGACGGTTGATTCCAACCCCTGGGTGCAGTTGCAAAACACCTGGGACCGTATTATGTCCGTCAATGGAGGCGTGAACGCCGCCAATCGCGGAAGTTTTCGTGATACCCTCACCCTGGGTGGCAATCCTAATCTCAATAACGAGATTGTGTTTACCGTCCAAAGCGATGATGGATCGCAGTATCTACAATCAACGGTCTTTGATACCTATACTGATCGTGGATGGACGATCAGCCCCACCTCCAATCATAGCCTAAAAGCCAAAGAGACCAATCCTCTGCCAGTGCTGAAGATCAAGCCTGTGACGCAGAGTATCACGGTTGTCAATCAGCCCGCGCTCCAGTATCCCTACCTCTTTGGCGCGCCCCAGATTGTTTCGACGAACTTGCCCGCGAGTATTATGCAGAGCCGTACAACCGGCGAGACCACGGCCTGGCTCAACCAGAATGGCTTTATAACCGGGGGAAATACCTATACCGTCACTTCCGATGCCTCTTCGGCTGACGAGGCCTCGCTACGGACAATCCCATTACCAAAGGACGCGACGAGTACCTATAGTCCTTCCGGGCAGGCGTCAGCCGATGCCTATGATCCCGATATAGTGAGGGTGTACACCCAGTTGCCCCAGGACCTCGATCCCCAGATTGGCATCCTGGCACAGAATATCACCAGGGATAAAAAGACGATGTATGACAAGGTGTTGGCGCTTGAGACATACCTGCGTGCTCACTATGCCTATGACCTTAACATCAACAAGCCACCGCGCGAGGAGGGTGTCTCTTGGTTCCTGTTCCGTAGCAATAACCGGGGCTTCTGTAACTACTTCTCCTCGGCTATGGCAGTTATGGCGCGTTCCCTGGGGATTCCGGCGCGTGTCGTGGTGGGATATACCAATGGCAACTATGACACGAAGACACACCAGCGCGTGATCCGTGGCGTCGATGCCCATGCCTGGACGCAGGTGTACTTCGCCGGTTATGGCTGGATCAATTTTGAACCCTCGCAGTCGTTCGCGACCTTTAGCCGCCCCTTGCCGGATACAAGCGGGAATGGATCAGGATCAACTGGTAACTTGCCGGGTGGCCCCAATGGGCCAAACAATCCGCAGAACCAGGATCCACGCCACAAAATTGGCGCAAACGATTCCCTTGATGGTTCTGGGACGAATGCATCTGCCATCGGTCCAGATGTAGGGCGCTCGGTGAGCGTGGCCGCGGGAAGCTTGATCCTGCTACTGCTCTTTGGCTGTATCCTCTTTAGCGTCTGGTGGCGTAAGCTCTTCCGCAATTTGAGCGTGACCAGTCAGGTTTATGGGCGTGTCTGTATGCTTGCCGACTGGGCTGGTATCCGCCTGCAACCCTCAAACACGCCAACGGAGTACATGGATAAGCTGGCGCAGGCGTCTCCCGACGAGGCCGAGATGTTGCATCGCCTGGGTGATATCTATACCCGCGAGCGCTGGGCGCCGCCCGAAAGTCCCGACCATCCAAAGCACAATGGCGACCTCAATGAGATCGGGAGGCTCTGGCAGAGGCTCCAGCCCAGGCTCTTCCTCTACCTGGCCCGCCATCCCTACTTCCTGCGTTGGGGACCACGCCGCCTGCTCGTACTCTGGCGCGAGGCCCGGGAGCGTCGCAAGCAACACAAGATGCTGTACGACAACCTATGAGACATAGGTCAAGTTAGCTTGACCTGGTAGAGCTGTTTGCATACACTATGAGGTGCAGTCTGTTGATTGAAGAGGTTTTATATGGCTCGCAGACTGCATCTTCTCATGGGTTTTGATGCAGGAGGGTTCGAATGACCTTGGAGACAATGGAAAATAGTGAGCAGATGCTTATTCCTATCGCGGGAAATGAGCAGCAGACGTTAGAGATTGCTGGCGCAGCCCCGGTGCGTTTCCAGACACTAGATGTGGCGCGTCACGTCGCGATAGCGCCCAATGGCAAACGCTATGTTGTGGCCACGTTTAATGATCAGCGCCTGAAACGAGATTATGTCACGGCCATCTATCCCCAGCAGGGGGGCTATCTGACCCTTCTCCGCCTCGTGACTGCTGAGTCCAGCAGCGAGACGATTGAGGAGGCCATTCAGAAGCACACCCGCTTTATTCAGATGATCCAGCAGGGAAAATTGCAAGAACTGCTTGCCTCCCTGGCTAAATAAACAGGGAAACAAGCTATGGACGTGTGTGGCGCGGGCATTCTGCTTGCGCCACACACGTCCATATTTTTCGCCTTCTTGCCCTTGACAAAGCTCAGGAACGTCTCGTATAGTTGCTCATTTCATGGACAGGTATTGCACTGCCCACAAAACTCGCTTTAACCTACGCCTGTTGACGAACCAACTAGGCGGGCGGTTGGACTACGACCAACCGTGAAAGAAAGCATCGCAATCCACGCCTTCTCTAAGTGTAAGAGAACCTCTCAGGCTCCTGCAAAACGTTTGCAGCGAAATGAGCCGAATCGGTCCATTGAGGGACCCCTAACACGCTCATGTTTTTCCCGTAGGGAGCGTTTGCCTACAAGCCCTGCGCAACATGATTGAAAACGTGCTCTTATGGAGAGTATAGCTGACAAAGAACACCGTGTCAATCATGATGAATATACTATCAAACTGTCGGACTGTCATCGATGTCTTGACTTTTGGTCCCACCATATTCTATACTTGCCAACGGTGGGGCGCGCGATAGACGCGCACTTACCTTCTACCTCTATCGCTTCAGTAAAAAACACTCTTGGAAAGGAGTAGGCAATGATGACAGAGCATATGCTTCTGCATTTCACAGACCATGCTGCGCTTGTGCGCCCTCGTGGCTTTGTGCGCTCTGATGGCTATGCGTTGCCTGCTGCTTGCTTCGCCTTCTGCGCTCCGGGTGTTGGAATCGGCGCATTCCAGGCAGACATTTTCCTGGTGGCCCAGGGGAGCAGTATGCCCATTTCGGGTGGAGGACCGCCTGTCGAGAGAGACAGGTGAGTACATAAAAAAATCCTCAACCGTGGGCAACTGGTTAAGACGCAAATCCAGTTCCCACGGTTTTTTGTTGTATTTTTCTTTCTTATTTGCCAATGGAGGAGGCCTTATGCGCAAGTGACGCGTGGATGTTGTCTCGTGGTGGATGTCTCTCTTGTAGGTTTTATACATGTTATTGCCTGAATATGCTATCTGGAAGGAGTACTTACTTGACCGTTACTATGAAAAATTCTCTGTTCGACGACATTGAACTGGATTTTACCCAGGATGCAGTCGTGATCGACGGAGTTTCAAAGATATTCACAAAGCCGCGCCCATTCTTGGGCAAGTTTTTGAAGAAGAGCGAAGAGAAGCCAGAGAAAAGCACCGAGGTGCGAGCTGTAGATAACGTCAGCCTGATTGTAAAGCGGCGTGAGATCGTCGGCATTCTGGGAGCCAATGGCTCAGGCAAGTCGACACTCATCCGTATGATCTCGACGCTCCTGCTGCCGGACGAGGGACAGATCCGTGTCTTTGGCTACGACGTCATTAAGGACGAGCGCATGATCCAGCGTCTGATCAACCGGGTGAGCGTGGAGGCGTCGTTCTTCAAGAAGCTCTCGCCAATGGAGAATCTCCTGTACGCGGCACGCCTCTACAACATGCCTGGCGACGAGGCCCGGAGCAAAATCAGGAGCATCCTGGCGCGCCTGGGTATCAAGCCGGATCGTATTGATGCGCCCCTGGAGAATATGTCACGTGGCATGCAGCAGAAGGTCGCCATCGCACGCGCCTTCCTGACCTCGCCCATCGTCCTGCTACTGGACGAGCCTACAACGGGCCTGGACCCGCGCTCAAAGATCGACGTGCAGAACTTTGTTAACGAGTTGCGCGACAAGCATGACGCAACAATCTTGATCACGACGCACGACATGGACGAGGCCGAGGCCCTCTGTGACCGCGTGGCGATCATCGACCAGGGGCGCATGATGGCCCTGGGCAAGACCGAAGACCTCAAGCGCGAGGTTGGACGCCTGATGGGACGCGGGGAGCCCGCCACGATGAACGAAGTCTTCATGCACTATACGGCGACGCGCCCAATCACAGCAGAAGATATCAAGCGCTATGGCAGCTGGGAGAAGGCCTTCGAGGCCCTCGAAGCCGAGCGCGAAGAAGAAGAGTAGCTGTCGTGAGGGGAGGTGCAGGAGGGTCTCCCTCCTGCCGGGGTGTGGGGTGTCCCCACAAAACTCCCCCTTATCTTTAGGATGCAGTAATAAAAGACAAAAGGGAAAAAATATACATGGCTTCTTTGATACATCAGGGGCGTGCCGCCTATGCCTTCTTTGAGCGCAACTGGAACCTGACCAAGCGCTATTGGGCCTGGGAGATCGTCTGGCTCTGTTATAACGTGGTCAATGCCCTGAGCATTACGTTCATTGCCCGCGCTACGCCAGACTTGAAACCCGCCCAGGTCAACTATATGATCCTGTACCTGCTGATCGGTACCTCGGTGTGGACCTATTTGAGCGTGACCTTTGATGGCGTAACAGACGTCATCAACATCGAGCGCTGGGAAGGCACTATCGAGCATACCTTTATGGCACCTATCTCGCGTTTCACGCACATGATTGGGAGCTGTTGGTACGCCATCGTGCACGGCCTGCTCTTCACAGGCCTGCAATTGTTTGTGGTGGTCCTGTTCTTCCACCTGGACCTCAGCCAGGCAAACTACCTGACGGCGATCTTCATGCTCCTGCTGGGTAGCGTCTCGTTCATCGGCTTTGGTATCGCGACCTCAGTCCTGCCGCTCCTGTACACCGAGAAAGGCATGCAGATGTCCTTCATCGTGCGCGCCATCATCCTGCTGGTGTCGGGTGTCTACTACCCGGTCAGCGTTCTGCCAGCCTGGATGCAGCCCTTCTCCTGGCTCTCGCCCGCGACCTACGTGCTCAATGGCTTGCGCGCAGCCCTGCTGAGCAACAAGCCTATCTGGTCGCCTGAGATCTGGAGCTATACCTGGCCCTTGATCATCATGAGCGTGGTCAGCATCCCTCTGGGGATGACCATTTTCCGCATGGCCGAGCGCTACGCCAAGCGCACCGGTCGCCTGAAACGTAACGGTTAAACACGAGATGCAGCGTCCATGCTTGCATGGACGCTGCACGATGTGAACTGTAGGGTCCATGCTTACATGGACTCTGCATGGACGAAGGAGAGACACGATGTCTGACGCGAGCCTACCAGAGGGGCTGCGTATGCGCCCCGCGACCCTTGCCGATGTGGAGCAGGTAGTGCGCCTGGCTAACAGCAATGAGATTGAGTACCTGGGCGAGCCCGATACCTCAGCGGATTTCTTGCGCCATAACTGGAGCCTATCGACGCACAAGCCCGAGGAGAATGTTCGGGTGATTGTTACAAAGGAAGATGAGATTATCGCCAGCGTGGACACGCGCCACAAACGGCATGTGAAGATTGATATGGAGCTGGATGTACATTCAGCCTATCGCGGACAAGTGGAGCTTCCACTGATGCGCTGGGTGGAGGAGCGCGCGCAAGATCATATCGCGCTGGCACCTGCCGATGCGCAGGTCCTGCTCGGTACCTGGGCGCATCAAAAGGATACACAGCGCCAGCAACTCTGGACGAGCGTGGGCTTTGAACTGACGCGCTATTTCTGGAATATGAAGCGTGAACTCACACAGGCTCCCGAGCAGCCACAGTGGGCTCCGGGTATTTGCCTGCGCACGTTCAAAGAGCTACAGGAGGAAGCACCCCAGGGAGACGAGCGCCTGGCCCGCGCGCTCTTCGCGGCCCACGAAGAGGCTTTTAGCGACCACTGGGGCAATATCCCCGGCATCTATGAGGAGTGGCACGAGCATCACCTGGGGAAAGAGGCCGATCTCTCGCTCTTCTTCCTAGTTATGGACGGCGATCAGGTCGCTGCTTATGCTCGCTGCGCCGACGAAGGCCAACAGGGTGGCTGGGTGCATACCCTGGGCGTGCGGCGAGCCTGGAGGCGCAAGGGCCTGGCCCTGGCGCTCCTGCATCACACCTTTGGCGAGTTCTACCGGCGCGGCACTCGAACCATTCGCCTGGGCGTGGATGCGCAGAGCCTCACAGGCGCGACTCGGCTCTATGAGCGCGCGGGTATGCATGTTGAGCGCCGCTTTGCAAACTTCGAGAAGGTGCTACGCCCAGGTCGCGATATGCGCACCCTCTCGCTCAACCAGGCATAGTTCTATGGAGAGAAAAAGAGGAAATCATGGATGTATCTACATTGCCAGCAGGCATAAGCGTGCGGCCCGCGAGCCTGGATGATATCCAGGCCCTCGTGGCTCTGTTTGAGGCGCGTGATAGAGAACTTGGCATCGAGCCTGAGCGGACGGCAGAGAATCTTAAGCGCGACTTTACTAAACCCCATGTGGATCTACAAAGAGACTCACTTGTAGCACTCACCTCAATGGGTGAACTGGTGAGCTATGCTTGGGTGGAAGATCAGCAACATGTGCATATCTTTATGAACTTGGAGACGCGTGCCGACTATCGTGAGAGCGGACTCGCGGACGCCATGCTGGAGTGGGCCGAGACGCGAGCCAGGGAGTATATTGCCCAGGCTCCCGAGGGCCTGCGCGTTACATTACGCAACGGCTGTGATGTGCACTATGTATCACGCCGGCACCTGCTGGAACGGCATGGCTTCCAGGTCGTACGGCACTTTTATGACATGAAGATCGAGCTTGCCGAACCACTTCGGCAGCCTGTATGGCCTGATGGTATTCGTGTTCAGAATACGCAGCCAGGTATGGAGCGTGCTATCTTTGAGGCTAATAATGAGGCCTTCCGTGATCATTGGGGCTTTGTCGAGAACAGCTTCGAAAATTGGTCACATTATGCTCTTGATCCACACACCTTTGATCCCACGCTCTGGTTCCTGGCGATGGATGGCGAGGAGATCGCAGGCTTCGCGATTTGTGGTAAAGAGGGCGATGATAAGGGCTGGGTATATGATCTGGCGGTGCGGCGTCCCTGGCGGCGCAAGGGCATCGCCCAGGCGCTCTTACACGAGGCTTTCAACGCCTTCTATCAGCGGGGCATTCACAATGTCCTCCTCGGCGTGGACGCCAGCAGCCTGACTGGAGCGCTACGCGTCTATGAGCGCGTCGGTATGCACGCCGTACGCGAGTTCCTGGCCTATCGGAAGGAACTACGCCCCGGCAAGGAGTCCGGCACCGAAGAACTCGCCTGACGTTGTAGGGTCCATGCTGGCATGGACTCTCCTCGGCGAGCAAGTCCATGCCAGCATGGACCCAACAACGTCAGGTGGTGCGGATGCACATAACATTAGAAAGGAACTATATAGATAAATGAATATACAGCAATTGCCGCACGAATACCGTGCGCGCTCTCTGAGAGTGGAGGATGCGGCCGAGGTGACACGGCTCTGTAATTTAGAGGAGCTTGCCACCGAAGGGAAGGCGGAGCTCACTGAGGGCGACGCCATCCGCTTTATGACCATGCCAGGACTGGACCTGGAGCAGAATAGCCTGGCGCTGTTAGATGACCAGGGGCGCATGATCGGCGCTGTCATACTGTACCACACGCTGCATATGCAGTTTGAGCCAAATCTCTTTGTCGATCCGGCACTATATGCGTCAGGTCTCGCTGACTATCTGCTGGCCTGGGCTGAAGAGCGCAGTCGCGCCTTGATGAAGCATGCCGAACCAGGTCTGCGCGTGACGATGGGTGTAGGCACCAGCGTGAAGCGAACAGCCATCTGCCAGGTGTTTGAGCGCCATGGCTTCCAGGTCATTCGCCACTCATTGCGCATGGGTATCGCACTGGATGCCCAACCAGCTGAAGCGAGCTGGCCCGAGGAGGTGCAACTGACGACATTTGAGCCGGGGATGGAGCGCGCTATCTTTAATGCCGAAATGGAGTTTTTCCAGGATCACTGGGGCTTTATGCCGCGCGACTACGAGGAGTGGCGGCACTTCAATATCGCCTTTGACGAACTTGATCCATCACTCTATTTCCTGGTAAAGGCTGGCGAGGATATTGTCGCTA
This sequence comes from Ktedonobacter sp. SOSP1-85, assembly GCF_016587415.1. GTDB lineage: Bacteria > Chloroflexota > Ktedonobacteria > Ktedonobacterales > Ktedonobacteraceae > Ktedonobacter. Next base: position 4,710,912 of record NZ_BNJI01000001.1, read on the forward strand.
TGGCTCTCTGTCGCCATGAGCACGGTGAGGGCTGGGTGAATACCCTGGGAGTGCGGCGCTCCTGGCGGCGCAAGGGATTGGCCCTGGCGCTCTTGCAGCAGGCCTTTGGCGAGTTTTACCGCCGAGGTATCCAACATGCGAGCCTCTACGTTGATGGGCAGAGTCTGACGGGGGCCACAAAATTATATGCACGCGCGGGCATGCATGTCACACGGCAATCCGCGCAGTACGAGAAGGAACTACGGGCAGGGAAGGAGCTAAGAACACAGACACTGGCGGTCTAAATAATGCATTCACGTGTTTCGTAGGGTCCATGCTGGCATGGGCTTGCGAGCGCGGTGACGTTTCGGGCGCGAGAGTCCATGCCAGCATGGACCCTACATATTTGTGGCGCGTCTATCAGACCGCTCCCTGCCTGACTCTTTCTCCATTGCAGCTCTCGAAAATGATATATGGTAGCGCATAGGTTTGGGGGAAGCCAAACGCATCCTCGCTGACGGATGGAGAAAACAATGATTGTACGTCTACATAAACTGGCGGCAAGATGTCCCAGGATGACAGATATACAGGCGGTAGCCGAGTTGTGGAGCATAAGTAAACGTAAGGATATGAACTTAGTAGTGATGACTGAGGAAGACGTACAACGTAGATGGCAGAGAGATGGTTTTTACCTGGCGCAGGATGCCTGGGTGATAGTTACTACCCAGGGGTGTGTGGTCGCGTATGCCGATGTGCAGCGTGAGGAGGGGCAACTGGGGCTTGAGTTCGCCCTGGTGGTGCATCCCGCGTACAGGGGGCGCGGTATTGGAACCTTGCTGCTGCGCATGGTTGAGCAGCGTGCGCGTGAATTGACGTATGGCTTCTCGACCGGAGAGCAGGTGGCGTTGTGTGCCACAGTACATAGCCAGAACAGGCTGGCGAAACAGCTCCTAGAGCGTGAGGGCTATACAGCGTCTGAGCCCTTCTGGCGCGTCTCGCTGGAGCGCGATGATACCCTGCTCCAGTCCTTGCAAGAGCCAGAGCAGGAGGAGCCGCTGACGATGGATCTCTACGTCGATGCCTCACAAGCCCTGGCGAGCCGCGTCATTGCCGGGCGCGCAGATTCCCATGTCGCGCAGCAGTACGAGGTCTACCAGCGGGTACTTCGTCCAGCAATAACTAATGCCATGTTGCGGGAAGAGGTCGTCTGCTAACGCTATAGATAGTCTATAGAAGCGTCAGGGAGCTATAGTACCTTGTTGCTGGTACAGGCTGGTGAGAGAACACATTCCCATTCAGTAACAGGGGCGCTTTATCTGTAGTTTGTTGGCAAGGGCTTGAGAGTTTCTTGGGCCAGATGGCACAATGAACGGATGTGAGCATACTCACAAGGTTGAGACAGCGGGTCCTTCGCGCTGTTGACAAAGGGTAATCCCGCGCAGAAATTCATGAAATAGCGCTCTAGCTAGTATCAATTTCATATGTACTGGCTAGAGCGCTGTCACGCTGGTCGGGCTACGCTATGCGATTATGTCGTGTTGCGTTATTAGCGGAATGTACCGATGACATGCTGCAATTGGATGGCATTACGATTGTTGCTTGAAGCGACTTGTAAGACAACCATTGCTTTATCAATCGGGTTCCCTCGATTATCGAACAGAATGCGTCCACTTACGCCCTGAAATGCCGGAGTTGTACCCTTTCCCAGAGAGGCTAGAGCATCACGGGTGGCCTGGCCTGTTACCTCTCCATGGATCAGCGAGATGGCTCTGGCAATAACCTGAATAGCATCAGTCGCGAGCATCGAATCGTTTCCGGGTGGGGGAGCGTTATTGTTTGCTACTCCTGAACTGCTATAGAAATTGTTCCAATCGCTGAAGAAGGCTGGTTGCTCTTTCTTGGGGATACCTTGAAGATCCCATTCGTCTGGAGCGCAATAAGCCGTAAAGATCAGGTGCCGCATATCTTGTGGAAACTCTGTAGCAATCTGGGCATCCGGCCCATTTCCTTGCCCTATAACGAGGTTTGTATCGACGCCATCACCGCCTAGAATATTGAGATTGGCAAGGACTGTGTTGTTTGGGGCAATTCTTATCGCATTACCGAGGGCATGTGCCAAGCGTATCCCATCAATGCTGTATCCCGCAATGAAAATTAGATTGGCTTCATGAGTCTGAGCATCGGTGATTACCTTCTGAAAATCAGTGACAGTTGATGTCGATTCCTTGAAATAGTCGCCTGGGCTGTTAATTACCTGTATGCCAAGTTTTGTCGCGCTGGCACTAAATGCATCGGCTAATGACACACTATAGGGGTCGGTAGAGTCGCGTGAAACGAGGATTGTTTTGGCATGCAATTGTTGTGCTGCCGTTTTAGCCAGCAGGTTCCCTTCTATGTCATCAGGAGGATCTATGCGGAAGAAATAGGGACTGCTACCACTCAGTTTTACACTGGAGGCAGGCGATACTATCGGTAAATGTGCGGAAGTAATAATGTCAAGCGCGTTGATGGTCTGGGAGCTAAAGGGCCAGCCTTCTACGCTAACGATGTGGTCTGGATTTCCAGCCTTACTAACGCGGTTCGCAACAAATTGTGCCACCGTCGCTACATCCGCCCGGTGTGCTCCACAACTATCAAGCAGAATGCGCAATTTCAGCCCATGACCAAGCAATCCGTTTTTGTTGATCTCGTACTGGGCAATAAAGGCACCTTGCGTGTCGGGCCTGGCCCGTAGTAAGTCGTCAGCGCTCTCATCAAACGCGATGCCGAGCACAATTGTGACATAGGGCGAATTACTCTGGAGCACGTGCAGATTTTCGTTATAGATCTGGACCTCCCCATCCGTTGGATCTGCTGAAACCGCCTGAGAGAAGAAGTTAATTGCGTTCGCCAGGTCATTGTGCTGTAGCGCCTGGGCTGCTTGCTGTTTTAACGCAACATCACTGCGACCTGGATATGTGTCAAAGACGAATCGACCATCACTGATGCCGATTCCTTGCTTTGTGAACGTTTGCTGCTCTAATGCCATCTCATCGCGCCAGGCTGTCTGCTGAGTGCTTTTCCTTTGTGCTGCTTGATTGGCATTATTAAGGATGGGGAGCAGGATCGTAAAGAGAAGAGCAAGAGCAGCGCATATCCCTACTACGGTGAATATGATGTTGCGTCGCCTTCCTCGCGGCGAAGGTTTGCCCTCAGGTGGAAAAGGCCTGTTAAGCTGAGGAAGCTCTGAAACGGGAGGGTAGGATGCAATCAGGTTTCTAAGATCCTGTAACATATCGGAGGGAGTTGCGTAACGTTGAGGGACTGAGAGGCGCAATCCTTTGGAAAGCGCAGCTTCCATCCCCAAAGTGACTACAGGGTTCAGGCGGCGGGCGGGAGGATAAAAATGGATCAAGCGTTCCCTGGGATCAAAACCTGTAACCGCATGGTGTAATGTCGCGGCAAGTGAATAAAGGTCTGATGATGGCTTGATATCGCCTCGTACCTGCTCTGGAGCCGTGTAACCTGATGAGATACTGTCCTTAGTAAGCGGTTTTAGTGGAAACAAGGGGATATAAATAAGGGATACCTGATGTGTTGATGGGTTGACAATAACCGTCTCTGGACTGATGGCACCATGTATTACTGGCGGCCGCTGGCTAGCGAAAACCTCTAACATTTGGCACACTTGTCGTCCATATTCAGCAACATCGCGTTCCGGTATTGCTCCACCCTGCCGTTGCATCAGAGACGCAAGGCTTTCTCCTGTGGGATAGAGTAGAACGATATAATAGGATTTGTATTCATTAAATACCTCAACAACAGTTGGGAAACATGGATATTGAGATAATTGTGTCAAACGGAGCACAATGGCTTTGATGGCTTGCCACGCCTCTGCCTCTGTTTTATCGGGGAATGCCATTCGATAGAGGAGGACACGGTTTCGCGCGGAACGCGTATCAGTTGCAGACCACGCGATCCCTTGTTGATTCTTGGGGAGGACGACCTCTTCTATCAAGCGATAACGTCCTTTGTGCAGTACATCACCACGCATCAAAGTAAATTCACCTGATTCTATCGGGGGTGCCGGTTTCATATGGATAGATCGAAGTTGCCTATTACCTGAAGAGGTTGATTCCTGATGATATCCACAACGTGGACAGGTGCCATTCTGGTCATTTCCAGTAAAGGTGCAGCGTGGACAACGCATAACTTCCTCCCAAATCCGCTCTCTGTATGAAGAAAGCGTGTAGGCCAATCATATAAAGCCAAAAGATCTCATAGGAAAAGGAGGTGCATAGAGTTGCAGGTACCAGTACACAGAAAGCTCCTGGCTTTTCCTTTTGTTACCCTCCCTATAAACCTGCGCATAAAATAGGTGGTGGCTATGGCTTGCTAGCGAAAAAACGTTTAATTGATAAAAGTATGCATAAAAGATACAGAAATGTCTATCTAAGAGAAAAAATACCTATGTAAAAATACGTATTCTTTATAGACCATAAGGGTACTGGTATCTTGAGTGTGCACTAAGCGGCTTAAACCGGTTCTTAATTTTTAGAGATAAAATTGCATAAAATGCGGATCCACTGTTAAAGAGGGAAATGCTTTCTCTTGTAAGGCTGTTTTTTTGTTTGTGGTATAACGGGGATGCAATGGAGTGCAGCGCTTCTCGGTGAAGTGACTTCTCTCCAGGTCGGAGAGCAGTCACTTTTGTTTAAGGGATGAAGACCTGTACTCTGTGCCTGCTAGCGATTTGTGTGTGCGCCATTTTGACAATACGCGGCTTGATCTTACAGTCTGACTAAGCGAGGTAGCCGTCCCTTATTTTGCATGTACTAATAAGGCTCTCGTTTGCGTCATAAAGAGTAGTAATATGATAATGTGAAGGCTGTTTCTTCCTGGAGAGGTTTTGATACTATGCTGGTTTCCGCGACGCTGGCCCTGATGACCGCAAGCAATACTGGTGGCGAGCGCGCCTGGCTTACGGTGATGCTTATCGTAGGTGTGCTCTTTATCGTACTGGGCTGCGCAATCGCCCTCTTTACCCTCTACACCTACCGCAAAGCCCGTTAGACCTGGCACCCATTGCCTCAAGGATAATAAAGAAGTGTCGATGGCGCGGGGGAGCCGCGCCATCGACACTTCTTTATTACCCTTGAGGCTCAATCATCTCGAAGCGGTTGCCGAAGGGATCGCGGGCCTCAAAGCGCGCGAAGCCAGGGATGGGCACGGATTCCAGCACTTTAATTCCATACTCTTGCAGGTGAGATTGCCAGGCCGCGACATCTTCGACCTGGTAGGCCAGGTGTGCCTTGCTAGCTGTGCGGTCGACGCCATCCTCCGTGCCAACGTGTACCTGCCGGTCGCCGACCTGGAGCCAGAAGCCGCCGCGTCCCTGAAGCGACTCTGGTTTCTCAATCTCGGGCAGGCCCAGGATATCGCAGTAGAACTTGCGTGCCCCCTCCTCGGCTCCTTTGGGGATCGTTATCTGAGCATGATGTAATCCTTCAATACGCATACAGGTTATCCTTCTTTTCTAAGGGATGCTGGAAAAGCGTTAGCGGCCCCTGACGATACGCTCAATATCACGCCTGACGTCGCGCTCAGCGATGCTCTGGCGCTTATCGAACAATTTCTTACCTTTACAGAGTCCCAGCTCAAGCTTTGCGCGTCCACGCTTCATATAGAGCTTGAGCGGGACCAGGGTCAGGCCCTTTGTCGCCACGCGCTGGCCCAACTGCTCGATCTCGCGTTTATGCAGCAGAAGCTTGCGCTTGCGTAGCGGCTCATGGTTATAGCGGTTACCATGCTCGTAGACCGCGATATGGGCGTTCTCTAGCCAGACCTCGCCATTGCGGATGATGGCGTAGGAGCCGCGCAGGTTGACCTTGCCATCGCGAATCGATTTGATCTCGGTTCCCACCAGCGAGATGCCCGCCTCAATCGTGCTCTCAACGGTATAGTCATGGTACGCCTGCCGGTTGACCGATACGACCTTGGAGTTCTCCTGCTGAGCCTCTTCTTTTTGTTTGGTTGTGCTTGCTTTTGCCATGCGTCTTCTTCCTCCTCAACACAGGTCGTCACACTGCCTGCTAACAAGCAAGCAGGAACACTGTGGTCTCTCTCCACTCTTTTACACGTGTGAGTAGGCCACAGGAGGTCTCTGCGATACGCCGAACGGGGAAGTGGCAAAAGCTTCTCCCTGCCGCCTTCCCGCCCCTGGCGCGTGCAAAGACCTGAAAATGGGATAGGGTTATTATAGTATGTGCCTGCGGCTAATACAACTCTACCTTAACAAATACGTGTAGCGACGCTCCATCTACCACTTGTCTCGGGGATACTCATAAGCGCTATACTATTTGAGATTAGTTGTCGCAAATACCCTTTTGTTGGGGGATAGGCGTCAAGAAGCCGAGGGTGGGTGATGGGCTGGTTGGGGGAGGGTTTCTTTTTCGCGTTCACACGTTCACAAGAGTAGAGGTACAAGAGGTACTTGGTATGTTCTATGCTATTGGTAAGCTGGCGACCCGCTATCGCTGGTGGATCGTCGGGGTGTGGCTGCTGGCCGGGCTGCTGGCCTTGCCGTTCGCTCCGCGCGCCAGCTCGGTTCTGCGTTCGGGCGGCTTCTTTGATCCCAATGCGGAGTCGCAAAAGGCGATTGATCTTTTAACAAGTAAGCTGCATCTGAACCTGACGACCGTCCAGGTTATTTATGATAGTAAACAGTATCGCGTCGAAGATCCCATTTTTACGCAGAAGGTTGAGCAATCGCTGGCCCAGGTGCGGAACTGGTCGATGGTGGGAGGCGTGGTCAGCTATACGGATAATCCGCGCCAGATCTCGCAGGATCGCCACGCGGCCTATGTCAATGTGGTGCTGAAGACCGATGCCGATACCGCGCCCAAGATTCTGCCGCAATTAGAGCAGCGCCTGCGTCATGTGGATGGCATGACGTATCACGTCGGTGGCGGCGCGGTCTTCTATGAAGATATTCAGCAGGTGAGCGAGAACGATCTACGGCGCGCCGAGTTGCTGGCCTTTCCCTTCGCGATCATTGCCCTGCTGCTCGTCTTTCGCTCCGTGGTGGCGGCGATTCTCCCCGGCCTGGTCGGTGGCTTCGCCGTGGTTGTGACTCTAGCTATGCTCTTTGGCCTGGGGCAGGTGACCGATCTCTCCATCTTTGTACTTAATATTACCACTCTCTTCGGCCTGGGCCTGGGCGTCGACTACTCGCTCTTCATCGTCAGCCGCTTCCGCGAGGAACTGGCGCGTGGACGAGGTGTGAATGAAGCCACGGTTCTCACTATTGCGACCGCAGGCCGCGCCGTGGCCTTCTCTGGCCTGACGGTCTCGATTGGCCTCTTTGGCCTGACCTTCTTCCGCATCAACATGCTGCGCTCGGTGGGCCTGGGTGGTATGCTTGTGGTGCTGCTGGCAGTCGCGGCGGCCCTGACGCTGCTCCCCGCGCTGCTCTCAATCCTCGGCACGCGCATCAATGCCTTCCCGGTACGTGTTCCACGCCTGTGGCGACGCAGGCAGGCAGCACAGGACGACCATCATGGCTTCTGGTATCGCCTGTCGCAGTTTGTGATGCGCTACCCGGTGCGTATTTTTGTGAGCGTGCTGTGCCTGCTGGTGGCGTTTGGTCTCCCTTTCCTGGGAGTACGCTTCTCGGCGCCCGATGCCTCGATCCTGCCTCCCTATGTCCCCTCGCGCGAGGCGTATGATATGTTGCAGCAGCGCTTCAACCTGCGTGAGACGACGCCGATTATCCTGGCGGTGCAGACGAAGGGCGATGTGCTGAGTGACCAGAATATTCGCAACCTCTACGCGTATACCAAGCGTATTGAGGCCGATCCACGTGTACAGCGCGTGGATAGCATTGTGAGCGCCGATCCGCGCTTTACCCTGGATCAGTATGAGCTGCTGTATCATAATCCCAAACTGGTGACCGACCCCTACCTGGGCACGTTGCTCAAGTCGACCGTCTCGGGGAATACGATGCTGGTGCAGGTGGTGAGCAAGTATGAGATGAACGATATACGCTCACAGGAACTGGTGGTCACGATTCGCAATACTAATCCAGGGAATGGTATCCATGTCCTGGTGGATGGCGGCTCGGCGGCGGACTACGACTATGTCACGACGCTCTACACCGACTTTCCCAAGGCCGTATTGATTATCTTCGCTATTACTTACCTGGTGCTCTTCCTGCTCTTCCGCTCGCTGGTGCTGCCACTCAAGGCTATTCTGATGAATACGCTCTCGATTCTGGCCAGTTATGGCGCGCTGGTGATCATCTTCCAGGATGGCTTTTTGCACCAGTTCTTAAATTTCTCGCCCCTGGGCTTTGTGGAGGCGTCGAGTCCCATTCTGCTCTTCTGTACGCTCTTTGGCCTCTCGATGGACTACGAGGTCTTCCTGCTCTCGCGCATCCAGGAGACCTTCTGGCAGACGGGCGATAATACGCGCTCGGTGGCCCTGGGGCTCCAGCGAAGTGGCGGCATCATTACCAGCGCAGCGGTAATCGTGATCGTGGTGAGTGCCTGCTTCGCCACGGCTGATGTGATCCTGGTCAAGGCTCTGGGCGTGGGTATGGCTCTCGCGGTCTTCCTGGACGCGACCTTTGTGCGCGGCCTGCTCGTCCCCTCGACGATGCGCCTGCTGGGCGATTGGAACTGGTGGCTCCCCTTCAAGGGGGTGCAGCGCAAGCCTCCTACCCTCGATAAATATATGCTGGACGAGGACGCGGCGGCGCTCTCACTCAATGGACATAGCGAGAGTAAGGACGTGCAGGATATCAACGTAGGAGGGAAGCTCTAATGCAGAGGATTATTCAAGGACGCCGTGCCTGGAAGCTTGTTCTGCTCTCCGGGCTGCTGGGACTGATGCTGGCGCTCTCCTCCTGTACCTTTCCCGGCATGGTCTCGACCAATGCCCAGTTGCCAGCCTATGTGCCAGTTGGTGAGCAGAAGCCCTTGCCGCCGGTGCAGTTTCCCCAGGACGAGGGTTCGCATAATAACCTGACCGAGTGGTGGTACTATACCGGCCACTTCAATGGGCAGGATGGTCATCGTTACGGCTTTGAGTTCGTGATCTTCCAGGTCTCGCGCAGCGATCTGCCTCCACTCTTCGCCTCGCATTTTGCTATCAGCGATATCACGCGGGGTCAGTTCGCCTATGCTCAGCGCAATGTCATGCTACCGTTGGACAACTCAAAGCAAGCGGGCATTAACGTGGGGATTGGCGACTGGCGTATCCAGGGCCTCAATGGACACGACCGCCTGGAGGCCTCGATGAAGGACTATGCTATCAAGCTGGATCTCAACGGCGTTAAGGCGCCCACTCTGCACGATGGCAAGGGCCTGATCACCTATGGCCTGGCGGGCTACTCATACTACTACTCGCGCACGCGTATGCAGGTCAGCGGCACGCTGCTCGACCACGGCCAGCCAGTACAGGTCAATGGTCAGGCCTGGATGGATCACCAGTGGGGCAACTTCCTGACCCTCGGTAGCGGTGGCTGGGATTGGTATAGCATCCAGCTCAGTAATGGCGCGGACATCATGATCTACTTTATTCGCGATGCCACGGGGAAGGTCATCTCAACCTACGTGGGCTATACCGACGACAAGGGGCAGAGCATTGTCATTCCCCAGAATGCCGTACAGAACGAGGTACTGGACCACTGGCTCAGCCCGCACACGGGGATCAACTATCCCTCCGGCTGGCGCGTCTCCATCAACGACCCTCGCCTCAAGGTTGACCTGACGCTCACGCCCCAGCTCAAGGATCAGGAACTTGTCGTTACCAAGTCGACCGGCAACGTTTACTGGGAGGGCGCCGTCGATATCCAGGGCCAACAGAACGGCCAATCCCTCTCTGGTCAAGGCTACGTCGAACTAACTGGCTATACAAAATAATCTGTAGGGTCCAAGCTAGCTTGGACTGCGACCCCCTGCGCCTGGGTGTTGGCTTGCGGGCCTCGCAGTCCATGCCAGCATGGACCCTACAGTTTGAGACTTGCTGGCGTCTCTTCCTGGTTTGTGGCAGGAGACAGGTCTGCTTTGATCATGGGCAGTTCCAGGGAGGCGATTCTTGTCAATCCATCCTCACCGAGGCCAAGATAGTCGTGGGTCAGCTTGTAGCCGCCGCTGGTCTCTGGCTGGAGGGTCAGAATGGCCAGGGCGTCCTGGTAGAGGATGTCGTGCTTGACTGCTCCTGAACTGCCCTCTTCTCGCAGAGGCAGCATACGTGTGCGCAGGCCACCATAGCGCATGCCGTTGATCATTGACTGCCATTCGATCTTGCGCCGGTCCGAGGGCGCAAGCGCGTTCTGCAAGGGCGTACACACAAACTGGTAGAGGTGTGGTGTTCTCGCCGAGTTGGCCTGCGCTGAGACTCCGTATGAGAAATGCACATCTCCTGAAAGCACCAGGGCGGTGCCTGGATGTTGCTCAAGGAGTTGGAGCAGGCGTTGCCAACTGCGGGCGTAGAGCGGCCAGTGATCGAAGCTGGCCTTGCGCGCTACCGCTAGTTGCTGATGTGCGAACCAGTTTCCTATGCGCTTGAGCAAGCCTGGTTGGGCATGCCAGGGACGCAGGCCGGAGAGATATTCAATCATACCAATGAGCGGGGGAAGAAGCAGGGGAACCGAGGAGACCAGGAGCGTCACTGGAGAAGGGTTGCTCGCCAGCCACTGTTGAAGCTCGTCCATCTGTTGTTCGCCCATGATGGCGGTGGGCGCGTAGAGCGCTTCATCAGATGAGGTGAGCTGCGCGGTCCGCTCCGTGCGTGTGTTGGTGACAAAGATAGCGGGCTGTGTGGCAACGGTGTAGTGCCAGGGCAGAGTTGTGGCGCCGGTGAGCGCGGTACGTACGCAGGCCCGTAGATCATCCAGGCAATCTCTGCCACTCTGAAGCGCAGCCTGTGTCACATCCAGGAGCGGGTGTGTCAGCGTAGCGCCGGGCAGCAGATTGCCCCAGCCCTGGTAGAGCCAGTAGGCGACCAGCCCATCCACAATCGTCTGCTCTTGCCCCTGGCGTAGGGCCTCTTCTTGCCAGTTAGGCTCGGCGTTCCAGTTGTTGGTAATCTCGTGATCATCGAAAAGCATAAATGTTGGCAGCGCCGCCAGAGCCTGGCGTACATCCTCATGCGAGGACCAGGCATGTTGATAGAGCAGGGCGAACTCCTCGAAGCGCGAGGCTCCCTGGGCCAGTTCGGGCTGACGCGCCACCAGGCTGGGCGATGGCTGATCCGCATAGATCTGGTCGCCGATCATTAGCAGCAGGTGGGGCCAGTCCTGCTCGCGCTGCTCGCTATGTTCTCTAAGCCAGCGGCCAAAGGCGGCGAGCGTATCCTTCTCGGGTTGGTCAAGCTTGCGACAGGAGCCATATGCCACCCGTAGCGGCTGTTTGTTTGCCTCTCCAGGCGCCGCAAAGGTACGAAAGCCTTGCCAGAGAGCGGGCTGCGTAGCATTACCGTCATCAGCCTTATCCTCTACATGTAAGGCATAGGTATACCAGGTTGAGGGTAGCAGGCCGCTCAGGCGCGCGGAGAGATAGGCATGTCCGCCTGCCAGGAGTGTGCTAGCGGTGACCTGGACCGTTTCGGCCTCCAGATTGTGTAAGGGGGTGGCGCTAACGGTAACCTCGCAGGGGCGCGCGAACTCCGCCCAGATGACGACCTCGCTCGCCGTTGTGGCGCGTACGATTGGACCAATCAGCGGAAGGGCCATAGAATGTAATCCATCCTCTCATCGATAGCATATGTTCAAATAGCGCTCGAATGTGCTTCAGCTTATATTACGCCTGACTACGTTATTGGCGCAAGCAGGGTCATGCTCTTACATAAGACAGTGGTGAAATATCTTGGACGTATATGGCATACTGTGGTGCAATCTGGTATATAACTGGTAGTTTTTGCCCCTTTGGGCCGTTCTTTCTGACAAAGTATTCAGCGACTTCGCGGAAAATCGCGCTAAAGCTGGATAGAATGAAGACTCTTTCATAAAAATCTCTCTGTTAGGGAAGGGAAAAGAAGTTGGTCCTGCTATACTTGGATGAAGGCTGGAATGGCTTTACAAGGGGAATCGCCCATAAGCGCCATATACGCAGGGACGAAGAGTATGCCTGGGTACGCCGGTTCTTTATTGACGACAAAGCGCGATAGTATGGTATACTTTGAGGCGATGTTCTAGAGCTATTTGTATTTCATTTTCCATATGTACTGACAATGTAAAACAGATATTACATCCTTTTGTACGGAAAGCTTGTAATATCCCGCACTTGTAGTATAAGATTTGCATAAGAGGATTGGCGAGCGAGCAGGCCTTATAGATTGATAGGCTAGGTTGGTAGGCGAGGAGGGGGAGACAAGTCCTCTCGTTCCTGAGAATAGATTGTGTGGAGTCACCAGGATAGCTATGGATGTGAGAACAAATACATCAGCGGTCGAAGAATCGGCGATCATTGAGCGTGTTGTGCGTATCGTGATGAGCGTACGGGACGCGAAACCCAACTATGCTCTGCTGGCGGCAGAGCTAGAGCCGGCTATTCCCTTTGATGTGTTTGGCGTAGTGTTGTTGCGGCATGATCGCGAAGCGGTGCGTGTAGCGGTGTGTCGGCGTGAAGAGGGCGAGTGGCGCGTTTTTCCCCATCAGCACCCGGTAAAGGACTCCATGTTAGAGCGTGTGCTGGCCTCGCCCATGCTCATGGTAAACGACTATCCTGAAGGGCAGGAGGGGCCACCGGGAGAAACGGGAGACGCGCTCAGCGGGCACCCTCAACTGCGCTCAACCGTGATCGCTCCACTGGTTCTGGAGGATCAGCGTGTCCTGGGTACGCTCGAACTGGGTAGCTCGATCCCTAATACCTATGTCGATGAAACCCTGCAACGCCTGATTGGTGCCGTGGCACGCGTGCTGGCGGCGGCGATTGAGCGGGCGCAACTGGGTGGGAGCGCGGCCATCTTTGATCGTCAACGCCAGGCGCTTAAAGACGTGACCCGTGCCCTGACGCTGCGTATCGATCTGCCAACGATCCTGAACCAGATTGTCGAAGGCATTGCCAAAGCCTTAAACGTCTCGTCTGCCATCATTATGCTGGAGCAGCGCGACGCAGCGCTACGCCTGGAGGCGCAGGTGGGACTTGATGCGACCCAGTTTGAGGAGAATGTGCGGCAGAAAAAGCTAAGCGATGCCTGTATTCTCAGTCAGACTCTTCGCCAGCGGACTCCGCATGTCTCGGATGATATTTCGCGTGATGAGCGCTTCCCCGCCAGCCGTTTCTTCGCCGAAGAACTCGGCATGCATTCTATTTTATGTTATCCCCTCATCACAGGCACAACGGTGCTTGGTGCGCTCTTGCTCTGCTCGCCTGAAGCTGGCGGTTTTACCCCGCTCAAGGTCGAAATCCTCTCGCTCTTCGCCAATCAGGCGACCTTCGCAATCCACAATGGAATGATGCTCGAATCAGCTCATCAACGCAGCCGCTTCCGGCAGGCGCTTGAGCAGTTTGAGTTTGCTTATCGCCAGCGCCAGCAGGATGCATATATCAATAATGGGCATGGAGAGGTCCAAGGTGCTGAGGAGATGGCCCTCTTTGAGCGCCTGCGCGAGGAGACTGAGCGCTCCTATGGGGTAAGCCTGGACAGCGTGCTACGCTTTGTGGGCGAGTTTCTATTGACCAATAGCGAACTGAATTTGCAGGCCATGATCCATGCCGAACAGGGCTTGGGTATGGAGAGTAGAGCGCTTTCCGAAGCCGTGACAGTATCTGAGACATCAATCGCTCTCGATGAAGAGATGCATTCGGCGGAGCGGCTCAAATTCTCCGTCGAGCATGAGGGACAGGGGGAGGAGTCGGACGCCATGCATTGGCTCACCCAGGCGGCCGAGGATGCCCTGCGCGGCACGGGAATGCTCGGCGAGCTAAGCCCTCTTATAGTGCGTGAGAATGGCAAGGACGATGCCTGGCTGGCGGTGGACCTGGATGGCCATTGTATTTTTATGAATCCTGCCGCCCAGGCCTTGTGTGATATGCAATTATCAGGAAGCATGACCGCGCTCAATGCCGTCTATAACGCCTACAACTCCTACGAGCAGCGACTCTGGCTCTCGCGTCGCCAGCAACCAGAGGTCACCACGCTGGAGAGCGCCTTCGCCAAGCTCATGCCCCGCATGCGCAACGTGGACGAGGTGCGTCACTACCTGCATGATTTTACCCAGGGCACGAGTGAGACCCAGGAACTGCGCTGTATCCTGGCTGCCCGGCCGCTGCCCCAGGAGGGGGGCGAGAAGGGTGGTGGAAACTGGGGGCGGGCCAGGCGTGAGCTGGAAGGTAACTCCAACGATCACCACTATCACCTGACACGCCACGAGCTGCGTAATCGCGATGGCCACTTGATTGCCTATGTCTTGCAGGTGCGGGATGTGACGGAGCAGGCCCGTGATGAGCATAACCGCTCGGCTCTGCTCTCCTCGGTCTCACATGACCTGCGCACGCCGCTCACAACGATCAAAGCGGCGGTGACCGGCCTGCTCCAGGAGGATCTAGAGTGGGACGAAACGGATCGGCGTATCTTGCTGCAAGATATCGAGAACGAAACGGACCACCTGACCGTCCAGGTCAACGCCCTGGTCGAACTTTCACGCATCGAAATGGGGGCCCTGGTCTTACAGCGGACCTGGTGTGATGTCGTTGAAGTCATTTATGGGGCCTTAAACAAGCTGACACGGATTGTGGAGGCGCACCGGGTCAATGTGGTGATACCTGAAGGTATGCTTATGGCCTACGTTGATCATGTGCAACTGGAACGCGTATTTTATAATCTTATAGAGAACGCCGCGCGTCATAGTCCCAGGCAAAGCGTCATTACTGTGCAGGCAGACAATGTCGGGGATTTTTTGCGCGGCGCGGTCATCGGCTACAGCAAGAGTGGTATTCCTGAAGAAGAGAGCGAACGTGTCTTCACTGCCTTTTATAGCTCGCGCACTTACGGCAATGGTTTAAGCCTCGCGATTTGTAAAGGGATTGTGGAGGCACACCAGGGGAAGATCTGGGTCGAAACTATCCAGGAAGAGTCTTCAGGTGAGCGGGGGAGGCTCCCTGAAGGTGGGGCACACGAAGGCACGGGCCTGAGTTTCGTTTTCACCTTGCCCCTACATCCATAGCCGGGGCAGAGACACGTGACAGCCGTTTGTAGGGGCCAAGCTTGCTTGGACTCCGAGTGAAGCGACTTGTCCTGGCTGCAAGGAAGCGGCCTGCTGGCCAAAGAGTCCATGCCAGCATGGACCCTACGAGCCATTTAAGGAAGCAAACTACTAAAAAGTATCTCAGGGAGAGGCAACATGAGAGCGAAAGGGAAGCGCATACTCGTTGTAGATGACGAAGAGCCTATACAAAGGGTACTTCGGAAGAACTTGCTGGCCGGTGGGTATGACGTATTCGTGGCTGGAGACGGGCGAGAGGCGCTTGAGATGGTCAAACTGCACCAGCCAGACCTTATTCTTCTCGACTTGTGTATGCCTGGCGAGTTAGATGGCCTGGACGTATGTGTCGAGATCCGTCATCGCGGGCAGAAGCCACCCATTATTGTCCTCTCCGCGATGAGCGAAGAGCGGCAAAAGGTGCGGGCGCTCGACCTGGGAGCCGATGATTACCTGACCAAGCCCTTTGGTAGCGAAGAGTTAATGGCGCGTGTACGAGCCTGCCTGCGTCGCTCGCAATCGAATGAAGGCGAGGAGATACAGCAGGTGCCTGAGTTGCTCATCAGCGAGGATGGCTATCTCTACATGGACCTGGCGCGGCGCCTGGTGAAGGCTGGCAACAACGAAGTTCGTCTAACTCCGACCGAGTTTGAACTCTTGAAACAATTGATGCTCTGTGCGGGTAAGGTCTTGACGCATCGCGCGCTCCTGCGCGCAGTCTGGGGACCTGAATATGGCGAAGAAGCCGATTACCTGCGCGTCTATGTACGGCAGTTGCGCTTAAAAGTAGAGGCGAAGCCCTCTCATCCGCGCTACATTATTACCGAGCCTGGGATTGGCTATGTCTTTCGGGGGCAGGTCGAGGTCCGCAACGCCTAAGTGCCTATTCGGAAACCTGAGCGCGCTTGTCCCCGAATGGGGGAAGCGCTAGTCGCGAGAGCGACGTTGGTTTCCAGATAAGAAGTAATCGGTTAAAATCCTTAATGCAATCTTAACGATTTCGGCCCAAAAACCTGTAGCAAGCTGAGCGCGTTTAGTATACACTGTAGGGTATTGGGAATGATATAAAGGGGAGAGTTGGCCGAAAGCGGATAATGTGCTACAGTGCCTTGACCAACGCACAGGGAGCGTACCTCGATCAACAGGGATATATGTAAGGCCAGGCTTTCGGCTTGAAGGCGTACCGGGGATGCAGGGGAAGGTGGGAGTAATGAAGCTCCAGACCTGACGCATCAGGCTCCAGACCTGATGTATTATACAAAAAGACAAAAAGGCAAAAAGACGCTAATAATTTATTATTGAATGCTATTGCAAAACGCAACAATTACAGACGCAACTGCTTGTAAGGATCAAGAATGGGGCCTTACAAGCTAGTCGGCAAAGGAAACTAGGGACACATGGAGCAGCAAGACCGCATCATGGACGGAGACCTGCAAACGCTAGGACTCCAATCCATACTCAAAATGCTTGCGCTGAGTGAAAAGACGGGCAAGTTATTCGTATCATCTGGCTCGGATACGCTCTCGATCAGCCTGCGAAAGGGAAAGATCGTCGGGCTACACGAGGAAGGGGTACCACAACCAGATCTACTAGGCATGCTTTGCCTGATCAATAAACTTGATCCTCCTCGCGCCCAGGCAGTGCATGAGATAGCTCGTGGCAATGTGCAAATGTCGTTGCAACTGCTCGTCGAGCGTGGATGGATGCCCGCCAGCGAGATGCAGCGTCGGCTGGAATTTGCCGTGACGCAGTCGATTAGCCACGCGATGCGCTGGGTCAATGGGCGCTTCTCGTTTCATCGTCAACTTCTGCCAATGGATACAGCCATGCAGCCTCTGGATGTCGATTCCATCTTACTGGAGGCACTGCGCCAGGCCGATGAGTGGGAGACGATTGTCTCTGAGAGTGTGACTCAACTTACCCGTACCACGGTTGCTCGCTGGTCGCCCGAGGTCAAGCGTGACCTGCGCAGCCTGGGCCTGGGCCAGGAGTCGATTGAGATTCTCTGTCTCTGCAATGGCGAAATTCCTTTACAGGCCATCGCTTTTGTCGAGATGATGCCGGAGGCCAGGGTGGTGCAGAGCATGATGCAGCTCCTGGAACTGCACCTGATCGAAGTCGTCGACACAGCCCTGGAAAACGACCTCCAACGCGACCTCTCGAACATCATTATTCGCTGCCAGACAACGCTCCAGCGTTACCGCGAGGTAACGAACGTCGAACAGCTCCTGTTAAGCCTCATTAAAGCGCTCTGTGACTGCGTGAACGAATTATTTGTGCATCATGGCAGCTTCGCGCGTAGCCTGCGTGGGCGAGGACAGTTGCAACAGGTCGAGATCATGCGTTTTATCGAGCGCCGCTTTGTGCCACAGCTCCATGATCTGGCCAGGCGCCAGTTCCCCATCCTTGAGACCGCGACCTTCGTCAGTGGACAACTTGATTGTAGTGATATACTTACCCTCAATAAAGTCGTCAAGGGCGAGCAACTGGAAGAGTTTTATGGCGAGGCGGTCCTGGGCCTCTCAGCCTTCCTGCGCATGGTCTTTGATGCGCTGGTCAAAGATGAGGTAGGCAACTCCCATATGGGACGGCAGATCGCCATGGCCTGGCGTGTCCTTCTCTCCGAGATCGACGCCGAAATCCAAAAGTACCAGTTCTATCGCGCGCAAAAGAATGTTCAACGGACCAGGGGCCAGCAGGTACAGCAGATGCAGCCGGGTGCTCCGTTTGGTATTATCCAGGATAACCGTGTGGCGCAGAACGAGGGAGAGTTCTGGTCACCAGAAACGCAAAGGAGGACCATTTGATGGCAGCGGATCAACCTACAGTACTGGTTGTGGATGACAGTCCAACCGTGCGCAAGATTGTGCAGATGACATTGCAGAGGGAGAACATTCGCGTGATTACCGCGAGTGATGGCCTGAGTGCTCTGACCTCGGTTGCAGACGAGATGCCAGCCGTAATTCTGCTCGATATCCAGCTTCCTCGTATGGATGGGTACCATATTTGCCAGATTATACGTAAAAGCTTGCAGTTTCGCCAAATTCCAATTATTATGCTCAGTGGGAAAGACGGTTTGTTCGACAAAATGCGAGGCCGCCTGGCAGGTTCGACTGAATACCTGACCAAGCCTTTCGACTCCGCCGAACTAGTGCAGACAGTTAAAAAGCACCTGGTGAACTGGGAGGAACGTATGCCCGCCCGCCAGGAGCAGATGCGCCCACGCACGAGATACCGTCGAGGCTGATAATACCAGTAGATATCTGTGTTTAGTTTTACCGATCTTTGCTCATCTTGAACTCATCAGGTAAAGGGAAACACGGTATTATAGCCTTAAACTCCCATCACACTGGTATGGTATGTTTAGGAAAGGTTATAATAGGATGCCTGGGCAGAAAGTACTCGTTGTGGATGATAGTTGGACAGAGTTGACGATGATTGTGGCACCATTGCGCAATAGCGGCTTTGAAGTAGTGACGGCGGTAGATGGTGACGAGGCCTTCGAGAAGGTATTCAAAGAGCGCCCGCAATGTATCGTTCTGGATGTAGTGCTCCCAAAGCAGAATGGGTTCCAGGTTTGCCGAAAACTCAAAAGTATGGAGGTAAGCCGACACATTCCGATCATCCTGCTAACGAGCAAGAATACGCCGTTAGATCGGTCGTGGGGCTTGCGGCAAGGTGCAGACATGTACCTCACGAAACCATTCAAGGAAGAAGAGCTGGTTGCGAGTGTGCGCCGTCTCGTCTAGAGACAGGTGTATTGAGAAGAGCAAAGTCGGAAGAGCTTGAAACGAAAAGATGACATGAGCGCTACTCTGTGCTTTTTGTCACACGGGGAGTGGTTTAGTGTCTAGCGATAAGCAAAATTTGTTACAACGCGATAGGCTTGCTGCCATTCAACAATTACGTGAGCGCATGGTTTCAGCGACCTCCATGCAGGCCGCAACTGGTATGCCCGGAACGGAAAGTGCCCCCACGGTTGTTGGTGAGCAATATCTGGTCTTCTCTATCGAGAACTTTGAGTTCGCTGTGAAGGCTGGTCAGGTACAAGGTGTGGAGCGCCTCGGCGAACTTACTCCTGTGCCCAATGTCGCGGCGTGGGTAAAGGGCGTGATGAACTTGCGTGGCTCAATTATTTCTGTAGTTGATTTACGCCAGTTTCTAGAGCTAGGGATATCATCGCCTACTGCCCGCACGCGTCTGTTGTCGTTGCAGGAAAATGACATGGTAATTAGTTTCATTGTTGATAGTGTGAGCGAGATGCTTCCCGTGCCTGATACGGCTATTCTCAATGGAAATATGCGCCAGGCTACTCTTCCCCATTGGGCAGCCCCCTATGCTGCTGGGTGTGCGTTGTTGTCGAATCGCGTGCTGGTTTTACTGGATGTGGCACGCCTACTCTTCTCCGAAAAAATGCAGCGCTATGAAGCCATAGGCTAACGGGTCCATGGTGTCCAGCTTGAGGTCGATCGTAAATTTCTAGGAGGTCTGGCGGATGAATCCTGATCGCAACAAGGGGTCTGTCGACGGTATCATGCAGTGGAGTATAGTCAGTTCACTGCTTGTCACGTTGCTGGCCTTCGTGGTCTTAATCATAGTATCTCTACAACAAACAAACGGCGGCTCTCTGTTTGGCTGGATCATTGGGGTTGCCATTGTTGTGTTGCTCACTATCGGCGTTATTAATTATTTAATGCAGAGACGTATTAAAGATCGTGTGCAATCCCTGGTAGAAGTCTGTCGCGAATATGCGAATGGAGATCGCAGCGCACGCGTGGCGGTCAGCGGAGATGACGACTTTGCTGTCCTGGCGATGTCCATTAATTCCTTGCTTGAGCAGCCCGGCGTGGGCGGCAATGCCAGCCTGGGAAGCGCCGGTAGCGATGCCGCGGCCCTACAGGCACAGATTGAGAAGCTGCTGCAAGAGGTAAGCGCAGTTGGTGATGGTGATCTTCGCGTACAAGCTGAGGTAACTCCAGATACCCTGGGTGTGTTGGCGGACTCATTTAACTATATGATCGAAGAGCTTGCGAAGGTCGTCGGACGTGTGCAGTCAACGGCGGTGCAGGTCACGAATGCGACCCGCCGTATTCTGGATCGCTCCAATGAACTGACCCAGGCCTCCGAGGCCCAGGTGGCGCAGATCTCGCAGACAACCGAGGCCGTTGAGGCCCTGGCCGTCTTTATTCAAAACGTCGCCAAAAACGCTCAGCAGAGCGTGGAGGTATCGCAGCAGGCGCTGCGTAACGCTACAGCCGGCCAACAGGCCGTGCGTCAGACGATTGAAGGTATGATGCTCATTCGTGAGAACGTGCAGGATACCGCGAAGAAAATTAAACGCCTGGGTGAGCGCTCCAACGAGATCGGCGAAATTGTGCGTATCATCGAAGATATCGCTGATCAGACAAACTTGCTGGCGCTGAACGCCGCTATTCAGTCTGCGATGGCTGGTGAGCATGGTCGCGGTTTCGCGGTCGTTGCCGATGAGATCCGCCTCCTGGCTGAGCGTTCGACCGAGTCAACCAAGCGTATCGCGACTCTGGTCAAGAGTATTCAGGGCGATACCTACGAAGCGGTTGTCGCTATGGAAGACAGCACACAAGAGGTTGTCAAAGGCTCACAGCTCGCGGATAATGTCGAACGTTCATTGAACTCTATCTACGCTGACGTTGAGCGCCAGGCGCAGATGATTGAGAACATCGCCCACGCCGCGAACGAGCAGACAACTGTCTCTGAGGCGGTGGCGGTGGCCATGGGTCGCATCTCTGAAATCACGCGTCAGACGGACGCCGGTACCCAGGAGGCCGCGGTCAGCGTGAGCTACCTGGCGGAACTGGCGGAACAACTGCGCGCATCGGTGTCAACTTTCCGCTTGCCTGAGCACGCCAATGAGGCTGCGGGTGGCTCCTTCCCCAGCATGTCTTCGCTCGCTGAATTGCCCTCGGGCAACGATGGCTTCGGTGTGCCCGGCATCGCCGGTCCTGGTGGAGATATGGGTTGGGGCGACAACCAGGGCTTCCCTAATGCCTTCCCGCCTCTGCCTGAGCCGGACAACGACTCACTGATTGCGCTGGGCTCGCGCTCTGGTGCCAGCGGTTTTAATAGTCAGCCTGACTTCGGCGATCCTATGGGTGGCTTTGGTCAGCCCGATCAGTTCGGCGGCTATAATAATAGCCAGCAAGGCTATAATGGTCAGCAAGGCTATAATAGCCAGCAAGGCTATAATAGTCAGCAAGGATTTAACGGACAGCAAGGATTTAACGGACAGCAGGGATTTAACGGACAGCAGGGATTTAATGGACAGCAAGGCTTTGGCGACTTCGGTGGTGGTATGGAGAATTCAGGAGGATTGAATAATGGCTTTGGGCGTCCTCAGACCTCATTGCCAGGCATTGGCGCCCCGAATTCGGGTGCCTTCCCAATGCCACCCAATACCCCTCCCGGGTCCTTCTCTCAGCCTGGTTTCCAGGGTCCTGCCTCACTACCCGGCTATCCGCAAGACCAGCCTAATGGGCAACAGCGGCAGCCACAACAGCCGCGCTGGTCATCAAGCGAGCAGAATCCCGACCAGTATCGCTTCGGTCAGGATCAACCGCCCTTCCAGCGATAACGGCTACGTGCTTGTAGTGAAAAGCAATATATAGCAGATCAGTGTTAGGTGGCCTCTCCTCATGGGGAGTTCACCTAACGCTGCGATAGTTAAGTGGGTAAGCGCAACATGTCGAATACATTTGATAAACTATCCGTCCTTGATTCGTTTATCGAAGAGGTGAATAGCTATCTGCCAGAAATCGAGAAGAACCTGGAGAAACTGGCCCTTTCACCAAACGACATGGATGCCCTTGAAGAAACATACCGGCGAACGCACACAATCGGTGGCTCCGCTTCCATGATGGACTTCCCGGGTCTGGCTCATGTCGCTCATGGAATGGAAGATATCTTAGGTGATGCTTTAGATGGTTTAACGACACTCGATGAGCCTACGCTAGGTCTACTGCATCGTTCGTTAGGTCGGTTGCATCAACTCTTAGAGGGTATCCGTAACGGGATTGATGAGGATGCGATTATTGCGGAGGATGATGCGGACTATGCGCGCTATCGAGCCATGGTGGACGCCTCAAGCGAGGTTCCCACACCACAGGCGACGGGCGCTCATAAGTTCTCGCTAGAGGAGATGGCGCCGTTTACGACGACATCCCAGAGCTACGATCCGGGATACCAAGCGTTTGGTATTCCTGTGCCGCCGACAACTCCAAGTGCGGCCCCCATGCCATCTTTTGATGAAGTGTTGGAGTCATTCCGCACTCCCAGTACTTCGTCCAATGATGATCTTGCGTGGCCAGAGGCGTTCTCCTCGCCCGCACAACCTGTAGAGCCTGCTCCGGCTCCTCAACCACCTGCCCCGCTCTTTACACCGCCAGCGCAGGGGCAGCCTACCTCGTCGTCGTCGTCTTCATCCAGTGCGCTGGAAGAGCTGATGGCCTCGATGCGTTCAATGCCGCCTGTACCGCCGCAGACACCCTTCGCGGTTTCTCCCCCCTCCTATGAAGAGTCACAACGACCTCAGCCCGTAGAGGAGGAGACGCCAGGCGTGCCAGAGGCTTACACTTCGTGGCAGTCAGGCATGAGTGGTGAGGCAAGCAATGAGGATGTGGTACAGCCCAATCTCTCGGATCTGGCAAACTTTGCGCAGATCGAGGTTGAGCAGTGGCCCCTGGTACCAGAGCAGTCGACGCCCGCCAACTCGCCCACGCCAACGTTCCAGGCTGAAGAGTTGCCCATCCATTATGCATCACCCACGCCTGAGCCGGCGCCCGCGCAGCTTGAACCACAATATACTCAACAATACCCGCCTTTCGTCCCTGAACCACAGATACCGCAGCCTGCTTCCCTGTCTCTGGCTCACGCTGGTTCGCTGCCACAGAGCTATGAGCAAGCGCAACGCGAGGCACAGAATCTCCTTTCCCAGGTTGCTTCGCTACAGGAGGTCATCGCCCAGCTACGCGACTCCATTGAGATTATCGAGGAGCAGCGCAAGGAGTTCCGTGGCTTCCTGGATGGCTCTAAGGATGCGCTTGATCGCATGGAGGATTGGGCCGGGCGCGCCATGGGTCTAAATCTGCGCAATAGTCCTGAGCAGGTGCGGCGCTATCTCCCACTGTCGGTAATGTGGGTCTCTAATAGCAAGCTGAAGAAGGTACTGGAGCGTCTGAAACATATCTCGGGGGGCGTTGAGACCACCGATGAGCAGGTTCAGGGTACCATTTCACAACTGCAAGCCTCGATAGAGTCCTGTGGGTTGGCCTTCCAGCAGTTGCAGGTGCGCTTCCAGCAGGCCCAGAACGCGCCAGTCTTCAAGCAAGATGCCGGCTGGACCCCCTGGGAGATGCAGAACAATGCTCAGCCGGAGACGGTACGCGAGCGCGTTGTCTTCGAGCGCCAGGGCGATATGCAAGCCTTGCGAGCTGAGATCGCGGCCCAGGTGCGTGAGGAGCTTGAACACGAGATCCGCGAGGAGATGCGTCGCGAGTATGAGAGCAAGGCGCCCCAGGCTTCCGTGAGTGGCTCTCAGGCGAACGCGTTCCCGCGAACAAACGAGTCCATTCCGGACCTTGAGCATCGCCTACGCAACGAGATCGAGATCCAGGTGCGCCAGGAGTTCCTGAGCCAGATTTCAACTATGGAACCATCCGCCCTGGGTGGCGCCCCTGAAGCTGCCGCCCGCGAAGCTCAGGCCTCGTCTCCGGCAAACTTTCAGGATCGGGCACGTCAATCGCTGGGAGGCGAGGTCACGATGCCCTCAAGGTCCCAGCCTACGGTGCCACCACAGCCGCAGCCCTCGCGCTCGGCCCCCGCACCCAAGCCTGCTCCTCCAGCGCCCGCGCCAGCTCAGTCCTTTGGAGCTGAGTTCGCCGATGAGGCAGCGGAGATCTTCCGCATGGAGGCTGAAGAGCATCTCCAGAGTATCAGTGTCCACGTGGCAGCCCTGGAGAATGATCCCAATAACAGCGAATTGATCCAGGGTATTCGCCGTGCCATGCATACGCTCAAGGGCGCGGCCGGCATGATGGGCTTCCGCGCCATTGCCGATCTCTCACATGCCTCTGAGGATCTATTGGATAGCATTATGGAGGGG
The DNA here is from genome assembly GCF_016587415.1 of Ktedonobacter sp. SOSP1-85. Lineage (GTDB taxonomy): Bacteria > Chloroflexota > Ktedonobacteria > Ktedonobacterales > Ktedonobacteraceae > Ktedonobacter. The sequence goes on from NZ_BNJI01000001.1 coordinate 4,735,214, forward strand.
ACCACACAGATCACGTCGAACGTGGTTAGCGTGATCCTGGATACCGCCGAGACGCTGGATAGCATGGTCTCCCACCTGGATGCATCGCTTAGCTCTGATGAGACGCGAGCGCAGTCACTACGGGCGCGTTACTCCGAGCTTCTGGGTGGACACACCCCTTCGACGGCTATAGAGGAAGATCTGAGCGAGTACGAGGATCAGCCGGCGAGCGATGTCGCCTTCTCCTCCAGCGTGGTGGGCGAGGAAGAGCCCATCACTGGCGAGCTTGGCTCGACGCGTACGGCGCGTAGCGACCTGAACGTGCGTGTACGCCTGCAAAAACTGGATGAACTGGTCAATCTCTTCGGCGAGCTGCTGGTCAACCGTAGCGTGCTGGAAGAGCGCATTCAGCGTCTGATGCGCCTGGTCGCGGACGTAGGTGTCAGTAGCAATCGCCTGCAAGATGTCGGCCAGAAACTGGAGTCGCGCTTTGAGGCTGCAACTCTGCCCAGCGGTCGTAAACTTGAGGTTTCCAACAGCGAGGGTGAGCAGGGCCTGGTGCTGGTGAATAACGGCATGCAGCGTGCGCCTTCGCACCTGGCAGAGTTCGACGAACTGGAGCTGGACCGCTACACCGAGTTCCACCAGCTCACACGCGGTCTGAGCGAAGGCATCTCCGATATGGCAACGCTGAGCACGGAGATGGAGGGCGTCATTCGTGAGTGTGAAAGCGTCTTCGCGCGTGAGAATCGCCTGAGCACAACCTTCCAGGATAGGCTGATGAAGGTGCGCCTGGTCCCTTTGGCGACGATGGCCCCGCGCCTCTATAGAGCGGCGCGCGCGGTCGCCCTCAAACAGGGGAAAGATTTCCAGTTCCTGCTCGAAGGCGAGGAGACCGAGGTAGATCGTACCGTGTTCGAAGAGATCTCTGGTCCCCTGCTGCACCTGATGCGTAACGCCGTCAACCATGCCCTGGATCGCCCGGAGGTACGCCAACAGAAAGGCAAAGCCCCCACGGGTATGATCAAGCTCTCCGCGGGCTACGAGGGTAACCAGGTTGTGATTACGGTGCGCGATGATGGTAAGGGTCTTGATCCAGACATCATTCGCCAGACGGCGATTGAGCGCGGCCTGATCCGCCCTAGCCAGCCTCTGAGTGAGGGTGATGTCATTGACCTGATCTTCCGTCCCGGCTTCTCAACGGCCCAGGTCCTGAGCGAGGAGAGCGGTCGTGGCGTTGGCCTTGACGTGGTACGCGATAGTGTGTCACGCCTGCGGGGAACGCTGGAGGTTGAGTCGGCGCCGGGACAGGGCACAGCCTTTACCATGAAGTTCCCGACCAGCCTGGCCATTCAGAACGCGATGATGGTGCGTGTAGCGAGCCAGCAGTTCGCGATTCCGACCCTGGTGGTGGAGTCGATTGGACGCCTGGATAGCTTTAAGCGCTCCATGCTTGGCAATCAGCCAGCCGTCTTGATCCGCAACGAGCTTTATCCCTTGCATCTGCTCTCGCAGTATCTCTCGCTGCCAGCCAGCTCGATTGATGATCGCGCACAGTTGCTGATCGTCAATGCTGGCGGTCATCGCATGGCCTTGATTGTCGATGAGATCAAGGGACGCTACGATATCGTGATGAAGAACCTGGGGCCGCACCTGCGCCAGGTCCATGGCATCGCGGGCGCGACAGTCCTTGGTAACGGCCAGGTTGTGTTGATCCTGGAAATGAACAACCTGTTCACCGCCCGCGTCAGGACGGCGAACCCATCGCCTGTTACCAGCAGGCAGACTGCCGCGCAACAGCCCCAAGCTATGGCGTCAACGGTACGTCAGAGTGTCGATCTACCGAAGCCGGGACGCGCCACGACATCGATGATGCAACCAGTTGGCCCGGTGAGTAGCGCGTCGGCTGAACGTGGCAAGCATATCCTGGTCGTGGATGATAGTCCCAGCGTGCGCCGCGTCGTCGGTAACATGTTGAAGCAGCATAACTGGGAAATACAGGTGGCCCGCGATGGCGTCGAAGCCCTGGAAATGATCTCCCAGGAGACACCGGCTGCGGTCCTGCTGGATATCGAGATGCCCCGCATGGATGGGTATGAGTTGATCGCGACGGTACGCGCGCAGGAGCAATACCGCACGCTACCACTGGTGGTGCTGACCTCCCGCGCCGCCACAAAGCACCAGCAGCGTGCGATGCAGCTTGGTGCGAGCGCCTACGTGATCAAGCCATACCAGGACGAAGATTTGTTGAATACGCTCAATACGCTTGTCTACGGCGCGCCCGTACGGTAGCAGGCCTGGCTCACCTATGGCCTGCTCGCAAAACTGGGCTCTCAATTTGGTAGGGACCCGCTTTAGCGCGTCCGAACGCCATTTATGGCAGTTCGGCGCAAGCCAAAGCCTTTTTGTAGGTAACAGGCGGCCCATCGCGCAATATTGTGCCATGGAACGTTTTGGGCTGCGCCTACAGGCGATGAATCGCCTTTGGACGCGCTAAAGCGGGTCCCTACCGAAAGGGAGCGCTTTCAAGTTATGAGGCAATGTTCGAGAGGAGTGTTACGATGGGGGTCGAACGATCCGTCACTCGTTGGTATGTTGAGCGCCAGATGCTGCTGAGCGAGATCTCAGCGCTAGAAGCAAAGCTGACGCCCGGCACCAGCAAGGAAGCGAGCGCGAACACAGAGAGCGCGACGCCGTCCCAGGCGGACGAGGTCGCGCAGCAGGTTTCCCAGGCGCAGCAGAAACTGCATCTCCTGGGTCCCTGTCCTAAACCCATGATGGGTTAAACGGTATGGCTGCCAGCCAGAGCGACCACCCTTTCAGCGATGCGCTGGCCCATCTCTTTCGTACCCAGGATCTCTTTACCCTCTTCGCGTAGATCCTCCGTACGATACCCCGCCTGAATGCACTGCTCCACCGCGGCCTCAATGGTCGCGGCTTCTTCTTTTAGTCCCAGTGAATGCCGAAGCAACATGGCCGCCGTGAGGATGGCCGCGATCGGGTTGGCCTTGTTCTGGCCCGCGATATCAGGCGCGGAGCCGTGAATAGGCTCATAGAGGCCAAAGATGCCGTGCTCAGTCCGGCGCGTGCCCAGGCTGGCAGAGGGGAGCATACCCATTGACCCGGCGAGCATGGAGGCCTCATCCGTCAGGATATCGCCAAAGAGGTTCTCGGTCACGATCACGTCGAAGCTGGCGGGCCGGCGAATCAGGTGCATGGCACAGGCGTCGACCAGCAGGTGCTCAAAGGCGACGTCCGGGTAGTCCTTGCTCACTCGCTCGGCCACGCGCCGCCAGAGGACAGACGAGCTGAGAACGTTGGCCTTATCGACCGAGGTGACCTTCTTACGCCGCTCGCGCGCCAGGTCAAAGGCCACGCGCACAATGCGCTCGATCTCGGCCTCGGTGTAAAGCAAGGTATCAATGGCCTCGTAGCCCTGGGGGGTCTCGCGGATCTCGCTGGGCTTGCCGGGAACGCTTGGTTCCAGGTGCCCATAGTAGAGGCCCCCGGTCAGCTCGCGAACCACGATCAGATCAACGCCCTGGAGAATCTCGGGCTTAATGGATGAGGCATCGAGCATGGCGGGTGAGGGGCGGACCGGGCGCAGGTTGGCGAAGAATTGAAGTCCCTTGCGCAGGCGGAAGAGTGCTTCCTCGGGTTTGACCGCGGCACCGGGCTGAGCGCCACCGACCGCGCCAAAGAGAATGGCATCGCTACCCTGGCAGACGGCCAGAGTTTCGTCAGAGATGGCCTTGCCCTCGGCCTCAATGGCGGCCAGGCCTACCAGTCCATACTGGAAATGAAAGCTATGACCATACTGCTGGGCGATAGCCTGTAAAACGTGAACAGCCTGCTCAGTCACTTCTGGACCAATGCCGTCACCGGGCAGGACCGCGATAGAGTAAGTTCCTTGAGTTCCCAAAATAAAACTCCTTTATGCACGTACAGCGTGCGACTTTACACAGGGGACACGAGTCTAATGGCGCAAAGAGATGCTACCCTAAGTGGGGAGCGGGCGCATCTTTCTTTCGTGTCTACTCTGAAGGGAGGCGTGCGCCAATGTGTCATCTGCATACCAGTAATCTTAACCCATGCGCCCTACGTGTAACAAGTATATGTTATATGTGAGGTGCGCTGTCCCAGGCAACGCCGGGATAGCGCACCTCACATATAACCCCTGGGTGCCGCAGGCGCGAAGAGGTATTAAGGGCGTACAAAAGGGGGAAAGAGGCAGCGCGAAGCTGTGGCACCGCTCGACCGGACGTGCTATAATAGGCGCAAGGTGGAATGTACAAACAAGTAAAACTGTACAAGATAACCCCCGTAATTATCTCTTGCCCTGCCAAATCTAAACCGAGCAATAGGTGCTGCTAAGCCTTTGCATTAGGAGTTCTATACGTTATGAGCAGCAATTTTAGTGACAATGGGAACGGCCCTGAGGGTGGTCTGCGGCGCAAGCCCATTCCACTGTCAATGGCCTCTGGTCCCCATGAATATACCCCTGGTGACCAGGAGTTACCCGTTCAGCTGACGAGCCTGGCCGATATGTTGCAATGGGCGCAAAACTGGGCACGCTCAAAGTCTGTCTGGCCGTTGGGATATGGCCTGGCGTGTTGTGCGATTGAGATGATCGCCTCTGCCTCTGCCCCCCAGTATGACCTCTCGCGTTTCGGTTCTGAGGTCTTCCGTTCCAGCCCAAGACAGGCCGACCTGATGGTCGTCGCGGGGACGGTATCGATTAAAATGGGCCCCCGCCTGCGCTTGCTGTACGAGCAGATGCCTGAACCAAAATGGGTGATCAGCCTGGGACAGTGTGCCAACTCTGGCGGCGAGTTCTATGATAGCTACTATACCGTTCAGGGTGTGGACACGATCGTGCCAGTTGATGTGTATATTCCTGGTTGCCCTCCTCGCCCCGAAGCGCTGATCGAGGGCCTGCTGAAGTTGCGCGAGAAGATTGCGAAACAGGGCCTCAAAGTGCGTGGTGAGAAGGAGATTGAGGTATAGCGTATGCGTGGTATCCTTGAAGGGATGAGCCTGACCTTTAGTCATATGTTTCGCCCAAAGGTCACGCGTCTCTATCCATATGAGAAGCCGAAGCTGCCACCCCGCAGCCGTGGCTTGATCCAATTGATTGCGCAAGAGGGCCTCAAGACAGAGTTTAACCTGAAGTGTGAAGCCTGCCTGTTGTGTGAGAAGGCCTGTCCTCCGCGCGCGATCACCATTGAGTACGAGCCGATGTACGAGTGGAGGGAACGCCCCTGGTATAAATCGTACATCCGCGATGGCGCTGAGAAGTTCACCCCGCGTAAGCTGGGGACCGCCTCCGGCTCGCCCAAAGCCGGATTCTACAAGACGCGTATCTCCGAGTACGCCGTAGACTACTTCAATAAGCCCGTTGCCCCCTGCGTGACCACCCCAGTCAAAGACGAACTGGAGCCGCAGATCGACCTGAGTCAGGTGGACGCCTTGATCGAACAGTGGCCCTATGACGCGGCCTCGCTCCCTGGCCTGCTAGATGCAATCATGGATATGCATGGCTATCTTCCATTGCAGGCGGCCAAGCGTGTGGTCCAGGCGCGTGGTGTTGATCTGAGTGACGTGTTCGGTATCGCCACCATGAGTCCGAAGTTTAAGCCCGCACCCGCGGTCAAAGGCATTACGCGCGACGATCAGCCAGAAAGAGGATGGGCGCCCGATAAGCGTGGTGTGTGGGGAAATATCCATCATGTGAGGCAGCCAAATGCCTGAGAAGAAAAACATAAATCGTCTCTTGAGGCAGCAGGATGACCGCGATGTACGCGGGCTTGCTGCCTATCGTAGTGCCGGCGGCTATAGCGCGCTCGAGAGTGCGCTACGCCAGAACACGCCCAACCAGATTATCCAGCAGGTGACGGATGCCAAGCTGCGTGGTCGTGGTGGTGCTGGTCGCCTGACCGGCGAGAAATGGCGCGTCGTGCGTTCAACCGACGACGACCAGAAGTATGTTATTTGTAATGCCTATGATGCCGATAGCCGTTCCCTGGCGGCCCGCCTCTTGCTGGAGTACAATCCACACCAGGTCATCGAGGGCATCATCCTGGCAGCCTACGCGGTAGGTGCGTCTGAGGCGTATCTCTTTACGCGCAGCCTGTACAAAGAAGGCATTCAGACGGTGCAGACCGCGTTGCAGGAAGCGGTCGAGGCCAACCTGGTTGGACGTGATATCCTGGGGACCGACTTTAGCTGCTCCATCTCAGTGGTCGCGGTAGATCTTGGCTTTATCGGTGGCGAGGAGACGGTGCAAATCGCCGCCATCAAGGGACGCCGTGGTATGCCTGAGCAGCGCCCACCCTTCCCAGCCCAGTACGGTCTGTGGGATAAACCAACGGCGATCAATAGCGTGGAGACGCTGGCTAACGTGCCCGTAATTGTGCGTGAAGGCCCGGGCGCATTCGCCCAGACCGGCACGAGCATTACCGGCGGCAGCAAGATCCTGACGGTCTATGGCGCGGGTGCCGAGAGCGAGCCACGTGTGATCGAGGTTCCCTTTGGAACCACCATTCGCGATATCCTGACGCGCGCCGGAATCAATGCGAGCGCCGATGATATCCGTGGCGTGGTGGTCGGTGGTGCCGAAGGTGGAGCCCTGCCTCCTTCTCTACTGGATACGATCTTTGATTACGATCCCATTGAAGAGGCTGGTGCGATAGTTGGCTCTGGCGTAATTGAGGTCCTGCCCGTCGACACCTGCATGGTGGCATGGGCAATGGAGCGGAGCCGCTATCTGAGCAAAGAGTCTTGTGGAAAGTGCGTTCCCTGTCGTCTGGGTGTGAAGCGCATTACAGGAATTCTTGAGGGTGTCGTAAGCGATCTGGGCGTCAATGGCGACCTGGATGTGCTCGATGAGTTTGCGCAGTATGTCCCCAATGGCTCACTCTGTGGCTTTGGTGTACAGGCAACCAACCCCTTGAAGACCGCGAAGCGTTACTGGCCGGAACACTTCACCATGCATGTGCAGGAGTTGCAGTGTCCGACCGGAAAATGCGCGCCAGTGCGCTCTCATCGTTTCGTGACGAAGCACGTTTTGCCGTAGTCAGCGATGCGAAGAGGATAAGTATTCATGGCAATTACAATTAGAGATAATTTTTCTGTCAGCACTCGGGAGCAGACACCTCTCGTTCGTAACGAGGTCGGCCATCCTAGTTTTACCCTGACCATTGATGGCAAGGTCATGCAGGCTTACGAAGGCCAGACCATCCTGAGTGTGGCGGTTGATAATGGGATTGAAGATATCCCTAATCTGTGTAATGATGAGAAGCTAGAGCCAACCTCGGCCTGCCGCATGTGCCTGGTGCACATTGATGGCGTCGACCGGCCTCTGCCCTCATGTAACACGCCTGCTCAGCCCGGCATGATGGTGACGACGAACTCGGATGAGCTCTTCCACATTCGCCGCACCAACCTGGAGATGATGCTCTCCGACCACAATGCCTACTGTCAGCCTCCCTGCCAGGTCGAGTGCCCAACTCACATCGACATCCCTGGCTACCTGGAGCTGATCGCGCAGGGTTCGATGAAAGAGGCCGCACGCCTGGTTAAAGAGGTGCTGCCTTTCCCCTATATCCTGGGCCTGGTCTGCCCGGCTCCCTGTCAGAAGGGCTGCCGCCGCGCGCTGGTCGAGGAAGAGATCGCTATCTGTCGCATGCATGGTCATGCCGCTGAGACCTGCCTGCTTGATCCTCCTGTGCCCTACGAGAAGGATCCAGCCACCGGCAAGAAGGTCGCGGTCATCGGTGCTGGCCCGGCTGGTATGGCCTGTGCCTACTACCTGGCCCTGCGCGGCCACCAGGTCAAGATCTTCGACAAGCAGCCACAGGCAGGTGGTATGTTGCGTTATGGCATTCCTGAATATCGCTTGCAGAAGGATATGATGGATCGTGAGCTGCAGCATGTCCTCGACCTGGGTGCCGAGATCCAGTTTAATGTCGAGCTTGGCAAAGACTTCACGGTAGATGACCTCTTCGCCCTGGGCTACGACGCCATCTACCTGGCGATCGGTGCCTGGACCAGTAATCCGCTGAAGATCGAGGGTGAGGATGCCGAGGGCGTGGTTAACGCTATCGCCTTCCTGGGTGAAAAGGTCGAGGGTAAGTTCGTTCCCGTTCGCGAGAACGACGAGGTCGTCGTTATCGGTGGTGGTTTCACCGCCTTCGACTGTACCCGTACCTCGCTGCGCCTGGGCGCGAAGGTCCACACCATGTACCGCCGCGGTCGTAGTGAGATGGGCGCGACTGAAGAAGAGGTTGAGGATGGTGAGGCCGAGGGTACGCATCTGCAGCTCTATGTGAGTCAGACGCGCATCATCACCGAGAATGGCAAGGTCAAGGGCGTGGAGTTCCAGCGCAACAAGCTGGGCGAACCAGACGCCAGTGGCCGCCGCCGCCCGGTTCCCGTTCCCGGCTCCGAGTTCATCGTTGGTTGTAACACGGTCGTCCCGGCCATCGGTCAGAAGCCCGATGAGCGTGTGCTTGACTCCAAGTCGGGTGTGAAGTGGACCAAGTGGAGCACGATCCAGACCAACCCCCATAACTTCATGACGGACCGCCACGGCGTCTTCGCCGGTGGTGACTGTCAGATGGGCGCTAAGACCGTCATTGAGTGTATCGCTCAGGGCAAACTGGGTGCGCGCTCAATGCATGCCTTCCTGATGGGTGAGGACATGGACGAGGTCTCCCGCCGCCTGGAGCTGGAGGAGCGCAAGCCTGACCTCTTCGACATCGTGCCCTACAAGCCGGTCGAGCCTAAGGTCAAGATGCCGATGCTCCCCTATGAGGAGCGCAAGCGCAATTTCAAGATTATTGAGTCTGGGTATGTGCAGGAGCAGGCCCAGCGCGAGGCTGCCCGCTGTCTCCAGTGTGCCTGTCCGGCGGCTGGCCAGTGCGACCTTCAGCGCTACAGTATCGAGCATGGCCTGGCCGACAACCGTTTCCATGACGGTGAGCCGACCGACTACCATGACTACGAGACCGATCTCTCGCACAGCTTCATCCTGCGCGATCCCAACAAGTGCATCAACTGTACGCAGTGTGTTCGCGTCTGCCACGACGTCATCGGCCCCGACTGCTACGGTATGTTTGGTAAGGGTTTTGATACCATCGTCTCGACCCCGTTCAATGTCAGCCTGCATGACACCGATTGCGTCTCCTGTGGCGCCTGTGTCCAGGTCTGCCCAACTGGTTCGCTGATGATGGCCGAGCGCCACCTGACACGCTACTCCTTCGCGCTGGACCGCTGTATCTTCTGCGGCGACTGCGTCGAGGTCTGCCCTCACGGTGCGCTGGGTGAGACCCCCAACTTCGAGCTCTCGTTCTTCAACCGCTTCGGTGAGGACGTGACCCTGGAGAAGCAAGACTTGGCCCAGGCTCCCAACTACCTGGTTCGCCAGCGTCTGCCCCGCAGCAAGAAGAGCCTGCCCGTCATGAGCCCGCTGGTTCGCCCGTTGCCCGCCCGCGGCATCCGCGAATAAGAGAGTTTCTCAGCAAAAACGCAAGAGCGTCAGTCCCCCCTTGGGGGGACTGACGCTCTTGCGTTTTTGCTGAGAAACAACCCAGGAAAAGCACTTCGGCTAGAGGAAATTTCGTGTATTTGGTATCATATGAGGAACGTGGTCATGGAGAGGTGAGGCAGGAGCGGGCACCCATCCGTGTATGATGGTAGGATAGAGAAGAATTGCCTGTCAGCCCGTTAGTGGTAGATGCTAGTAGCCGCGTACGCAAGTAGCGGGCCGCCAAAGTCGGAGAGGGTTACGATGGCGAAACAACGTGAGTTACGCTTCCCCAAAGGCTTTTTGTGGGGGACCGCCTCCTCGTCGCACCAGTGCGAGGGAGGCAATGTCAATAACCAGTGGTATCGCTGGGAGCAACAGGGCCACATTCTCAGTGGCGAGGAGTGTGGGCAGGCCGCGAACTGGTGGGAGAACGCCGAGCAGGATTTTGAGCTGGCGGAACAGATGGAGAATAACGCGCTACGCTTGAGTCTGGAGTGGAGCCGCATCGAGCCTCGCGAGGGAGTATGGGATAGCTCGGCGCTTGAGCGCTATCGCGAGATGCTTCAGGACCTGCGGCGTCGCAATATGACGCCCGTGGCGACGCTGCACCACTTTACCGAGCCGCTCTGGTTCGCGGAGCGCGGCAGCTTCGCGCGCGGCGAGAACGTGCGCTACTTCCTGCGCTATGTCAACTATGTGACACGGGCACTCAAGGACCTCTGTGATTTCTGGGTGACGCTGAATGAGCCAAACGTCTACGCGGTTCAGGGCTACCAGATGGGCGAGTTTCCGCCGGGTGAGCGCGATCTGCTGCGCGCCTTGCGTGTCCTGCATAACCTCATGCGCGCCCATGTAGAGGCCTTCTACGCCATACGGCTGCACCAGCCTCAGGCGCGCATTGGCTACTGCCTGCATTACCGCCTCCTCGATCCTGCGTTCTTTCTCTCTCCACTCGATCACGCCGTGGCAGGCGTGCAGGACTCCTTCTTCAACTGGAACGCGCTCAAGCTCGCAGAGGAGGGCCGCTATGCCTTCCCCTGGAACTTGCTTACGCCAGGTATCCGGCGCGCGACAGGCTCCCGCGACTATCACGGGGTCAACTACTATACCCGCGAACTGGTGAGCTTCGATCCAGGTGCGACGAGCGATGCCTTTGGCAGGCGCTCGATCCGCCCGGGCGCGGTCTGCAATGACGAGGGGCTGGATGGCCATTTCGGTGAGATCTATCCCGAGGGGATGTATCGCGTCCTGTACGAGGTCTACCGGCGCACGCGTGGCAATAAACCGCTGTACATCAGCGAAAATGGCTTCTGCGATGCCCGCGATGATCGGCGACCAGCCGCGATTCTGGAGCACCTGGCGCAGGCGCATCGCGCCATTCAGGATGGCATCCCGGTGAAGGGCTACTTCTACTGGTCTCTGGTGGACAATTTTGAGTGGAATAATGGCTGGCATGTGCGCTTTGGCCTGATCGACCTGGACCCCCGAACGCAGCGGCGTACGCCCCGGCGCAGCGCCAGCATGTTTGGTGAAATCTGTCGCGCCAACGCGATTACCGAGGATATTGTGGCGCGTTACGCTCCCAAAGCCCTGGAGAGCATCTTTGGCCCTCGTGAAGCGCTACAGCATTTGCATGTGTAGTTGCTTGAGCTGCCAGATTTGATCCATGGAACATTTGTGCGTCCTTATACGTAGAATCTTTATTCGGGTGTTGTGTTTTTTTGCATCAAGCTTTCATAACTGATTCATCAAGAGGAATGCATGGATATTACAGCGTCTGGCATTGGCCTGGCCTTCTCATCGGGCATTAACGCCTATATGCCACTCCTGTCGTACGCGATCGCGGCGCGTTTCTTTCACCTGTACAAAGTCAATCCTGACTTTGCGTATATCACAAGCGACTGGTTTATGATCGCGCTGGCCATCCTGGCCCTGGCCGATCTCTTCGCGGATAAAATCCCTGGTGTGGATCATGTCTGGGATATCATTCATACTGTAGTGCGTCCCATCGCGGGCGCGCTGGTGGCCGCGGCCGCCTCTGGTCATACCTCCGGGGCTGCCCTGGCGATTCCACTGATCGTGGGTGGTAGTATCGCGGGCGTGACGCACGCGACCAAGGCCACCACACGTGCCGCCTCAACCGTGGGAACGGCGGGTTTTCTCAACATCGGGATCAGCATCCTGGAAGACATAGGGATGATCATCTCGGTCATACTCTCGCTGCTGGCGCCTACGGTGATGGTCGTGATTGTCGTGCTCTGTCTCGCGCTCTTCATCTTTGTAGGCACGAAGATCGTGAAGCGGCTGCGAGCGCGCCGCCAGCGTCGCCAGCAGGCCAAAACCATGTCGTCGGTGTGACTTCTCGCACCAGCGGCGCTCGCTTGGGTAAATGATATGGAGAGCCCCTGGCGGCCTATGACCGCCAGGGGCTCTCCATATCATTTACCCAAGTATAGCTAAGAAACGTGTAATAGGTGTAGGGTTGATGAATGGGTCAGTGGATATTGCTAATGTTCACTGACACTGTTTGTTGTATACTTTAGAAAAGTGTATCTACCTCAAGGTTTCTCGTCACTATGTGGCTCGCGGGGAATGGTATGTGGTGGGCAAAGGCCACTAGTCTTTGCCCACCACATACCATTCCCCCTGAGAAGCGCCGCAGACGCTGAGAGTATCTAATATAATAAAGCAGGAATAATGGTGTTATGGAAACGACGACGACATCAATCTCTGAGATGCAGAAATTTATTTTTGGCAGCAAGGTCTATTGCTCCGATGGTGAGAGTGGGACGCTGACCCATATAGGCTTTGATGCCCGAGATTGGCGGGCCATTGTGCTGGGTGTGCGCTTAGGTCGCTTTATGGGCCGCACCGTCTATGTGCCCTTCAATACGGTCGCGAGCGCCTCCAGCAATGGCGCCAACCTGACTATTTCGCGTGATGAGCAGGAGCAGGCGCGCAAAGAGGCGCCCGGCGCCGCTATGTTCGATAGCCGTTCGCAGGTGCATCATAGCGAATCGGGTTCGACGGGCGCACTCTACCTGATCGCCGTGCATCCTGGCAGTGGCGAACTGGCCTACGTGGTCGCCAAGAGCCTGAAGGGGCAGGACGTACTGCTGGCGAGACGCTATCTCTCGCGTCTGGAGAGCGGTCGCATCGAGGCCTCGCTGCCCGAGGCTACCTTGCAGAGCCTGCCGAACTATCGCCCCGATGGCGAGCTTCAGAACGAGGTTGAAGAGATCCTCTTCGATCTGGGGCCGCTCCATATAGACTTCAAGGGTATGGAGGTGCGTGTACTCGATAGCGTGCTCTACCTGAACGGCAACATCTCTAGCTCGCTGCGTTCCGATATCGTCACCAATCAGGCATTGGGCGTCCCTGGCCTGCTGGAGATCAAGAATCGCCTGGTGGCCGACGATACGCTGGCCAGTCAGCTCGCGATGGCCATGGCGCATGATCCCCGCACGCAGGGCCTGCCAATTGGTGTCTATCCACGCCTGGGCAATGTGCGTCTGAGTGGTAGCGTCCGCGATGAGGCGCAGAAGCAGGCCGCCGAAGAGATCGCCAGCAAGTTCCCCGGCGTGCGCTCCGTAGAGAATGAGTTGCGGGTCGACTCCGCCACCTCCATGCTCTACGTCCTTTCCAGCACTGAAAGCATGGAACCCAAGGACCAGATCCCCGGCAAATATGTCCGCCACACCAAATAACTATCAGTAGAAAAAGAAGAAAAGGAGCATGGGGCATGCCTCATGCTCCTTTTCTTCTTTTTCTACACTTTTACCCTCTCAACGCCTGGTCCAGATCACTCAGGATGTCGTCGATGTGCTCGATGCCAACGGAGAGGCGGATGCATCCGGGGTTGATGCCCAGGTTGCGGCGCTCTTTGTCGCTGAGCGTACGATGTGAGGACATGGGGGGATAGCTGACGAGCGAGAAGACATCGCCCAGGCTCGTGGCAGGTAGACAGAGCTGGAGCCGGTTCATAAAGCGATAGACGGCCTCCTGGCTCTGCTCCTTGAGTTCGAAGGAGAGCAGGCCACCATAGCGCCCCTGGCCAATGAGGCGCTCTGCTAACTCATGCTGTGGGTGGCTGGCGAGGCTGGGGAAGTGGACGCACTCGACTGCGGGATGCTCGCTCAGGAAGGCCGCGACCTGGTTAGCATTGCCGCAATGGCGCTCCATGCGTAGGGCCAGGGTGCGTAGACCGCGCATGGTCAGGTGTGCCTCGAAGGGGCTGAGCATGGCGCCCAGCAGGTTAGCGTTGGTGCGCAGGTTCCCCATCAGCGAGTTCTTGGAGCTGATGACGGCCCCACCTGTGCTATCTCCATGCCCGCTGATATACTTGGTAGTGCTGTGGACGACCAGGTCAAAGCCGTGTTCGAGTGGGCGAATTAAATAGGGGGTCGCGAATGTACTATCGATCACGGTAATGGCCCCGACCTCTTGCGCGGCGGCGCTAATGGCGTCGAGATCGGCGATCTTGACCAGGGGATTGGAGATGGTCTCTAAATAAACGACGTCTGGTTGCTCTTCGCGAATGATGGCGCCAACCTCCGGCACGCAGAGATCTTTGAGTACGACCTCAACGCCATTGGGGATGTAGTGGGCCTGCAAGAGGCCAATCGAGGGGCCGTAGAGGTCTTTGGAGGCCAGGATCTTGGTCCCACTGGTCAGGCCTGCTGTGATGAGCGCGGCATTGATGGCTGCCATGCCTGAGCCGAAGGTGATGGCTCCTACGCCTCGCTCGGCACGGGCCAGGGCGTCTTCAAGCGTCTGGGCGTTGGGATTACCCTGGCGGGCGTAGACGAAAGCGGCGTCCCCATCGGGCGTCTTGCCGCTAAAGGCCTGGTCCAGGGCCTCGCAACTCTCGTGGATATAGGTCGTGCTGGCGTGAATGGGCTGGACGGTTGGTGTGCCAGTCTGGTAGCGCGAGCGTGCGCTCCGATCCTCATGGATGAGCTGCGTATCCAGGTGCCAGTTAGTATTGTAGTCTGTCATGAGCAAGCAACCTCTTTACTGTAGAAGCGATAGCCGGGCGGGAGCGCCGGGGGCCGGTGTTCTCAGGGCGTACAGAGCGTGTTGATATAGCGGAGATCGGCCAACAGCTCTGCGATGGAGGGGCGAGCCTCTTCATCCTGTGCGAAGCCCTGTTGATAAAGCGCGTTATAGCGATCCGCCAGCACCACGCCTGGAAGCAGTGTGCGTGTGGCGGAGTCCCACTGCGTATAGCGTGCGATAACGCTCCCTTGCGGATCGGCTAGCAGGGGAAAAGGCAGGTGCAGCTCTTCCTGGACCTGGAGGTTTTTCAGAACAGGATCAGGCGTGATGGCTAGAATAGCACACATCTCATCGCGAAAGGCACGGTACTGCTCCACGAAGCCGCTGAGCCATGTTCGCGCCCGCGCATCGGTGAGGCTGGGGATGAAGAGCAGCAGTAGATGCTCACGCTGCTTATAATCCCAGGGACTATGCGGCATACCATCGGGTCCCGGCAGCGTAAAGGCCGGAATAATCTGGTCCTTCACCAGATTATTAGGTGCTTGATTCTGTTCGTCATTCATCTTTGAAGCTCCCCCTTTGTGAGTCACTACAACATATCTTCCCTATTGGCTTATATAGTACCGCATATGGCTCTGATTGTGCCAGTGCTCTCTTCGCGCCTGCGGCACAGATCGGGTAGTGCTTGTAAACGGCGCACCTACCCTCACTCTCGGGTGCATTTACCCTCACTCTCGGGCGCATTTACCCTCACTCTCGGGTGCATTTACCCTCACTCTCGGGTGCATTTACCCTCACTCTCGGGCGCATTTACCCTCACTCTCGGGCGCATTTACCCTCACTCTCGGGCGCATTTACCCTCACTCTCGGGCGCATTTACCCTCACTTTCCAAGGGGAAGTTCACTCACACCCCTGAAGAGCGTAGCCGTCCAGCAGGAGCGCAAGGTAGGTGCGCCGTTTACAAGCACTACCTTGCGCTCCTGCATGGGCGGCGGGCTTCTCACATAGCGATGAAGGGTAGGATCTGCTCCTCGATGGCGAGGGCGACACCATCTTCGGCGTTGCTGCGCGTGACATGGTGGGCGGCGGCCTTTACTTCCTCGGAGGCATTGCCCATGGCGATGCCCAGGCCCGCGAAACGCAGCATGTCGATGTCGTTGTGGTTATCTCCAATGGCGGCGATCTCGTTTGAGGAGATGCCAAGCATACTAGCGATCTTCAGGAGGGCGCGCCCCTTGGAGACTGCGGGATGCAGGAACTCAATCAGGTCCGAGGCGGCCTGGGTGACGTAGAGCTGCGAGGCGAAGAGCTCCTCAAAATACACGCGTTTGCGTGCCAGCTCGGTTGGATCACAGACTCCCACCAGCTTGATGCAGGGCTGGGGATAGAGCTCCGCCACGTCCGGGACCTCTACGGCCGTGGGTGCGGGCGGAAGATACCAGTTTCTGGCGCCGGGCGTTCCCGTGTCGGCGAAGACGCGCTCGTGGGTATGGTAGACGCGAAAGACGTCCTGTTCCTGCAGAGCGCCCAACGTGGGCAGAATATATTCATCTGGAACGAGTTGTTCATAGAGGGGCGAGCCATCGGCTACGTCGGCGATGATCGCGCCATTATAGACGATCTGTGGTCCGTTGAGGGGAACGCCGGGACAGAGCGAGAGGAGCGCGGGAAAGGTCTGCCCGGTCGCGATCACCAGGGTTACGCCCGCCTCAACGGCCCGCCTGAGCGCCTCATGTGTGCGCGGCGTGATTACGCGCTTAGGATTGAGTAGCGTGCCATCGAGGTCGAGTGCCAGCAAACGATACATAGAAAAGAGCTCCTAAATTGAGATAGCCTGTATATATGTCTCGCCCGCCATTGTAACATATCTCAGACAACCAGCCGTTTATAAGAGTCCGATGTCGTGAGTGTGCTGGTGTTTGTTCGGAGTGATATAAATACAGGTGTCCAGAGATAAAGTGTTTTTGTAGTGCCAGCTCATATTAAGATTGGTAGTACTTTTATGGTTTTTTAACACATTAAAGTGTTTTGATGTGCTAAAGCGAAAAGGGGAGCTCAGTGAGACTTTTTGCAAAAGCTGTTGTTCTGACCGTATTAAGTGGGCTGTTTGCGCTGCTGCTCATGGGATATACCACTGATGCTGCCAGGGCTGCTACACATTTAACTTCAATAGCAACTGATACATATATGTTGAGGAAGGTGCCTGATTTCAGCAGGTTTGTTGGTTTCTGGTATGCTCATGGGGCAGACATGGTCGTTAACGCGGATGGTCAGGCACATTTTGGTGCGCGCACCTATACCTGGTGTGGTCCTGGGGTAAAGCAGCCGTGTGATTCGTCACAGGGAGGTATTCTCGACGGCTATACAGAAAATATACAGTTTTCCAGGGTAGACGGCAATGTCGCTTATGGGACAATTACGGCTGGAAATGTGCGTCCCGTTGGTTCAGAAGCGACATTGACACTTCTGCCTGGAAACCAGGTACGCTTTTCTGCTGGCATAGGTATGGGCAACCAGCTTTGCGGTCCAAAAGCGGCTGTAGGGGCATGTGGTGCGTAACTCACTTCACTGCACTAAGATCTTATTCCGAAACCCAACGTCACTCGCGTGCCTAGCCCTTCGCGCTCAGGTTTTCGGATAAGTAGTAAGCTAGCTCAAGTCACCTTGTCTCTCTCCACGCATGTATCACCCCTTCCCATCAAAAAGTTGATGGGAAGGAGTGATGCTTAACATGTATATGAAAGAGGCCCAGGACTGGAAGTATTAAGGCATACATACTATACTGCTTCTATACTAACGGGATAAGGTTGAGAAAAGAGACAAGGAGTGTAATTCCGATGCCTAAAGAAGCACGCAAGCGTTTGGAGAATATTGGTGCGTTACTGGTTGTGGGAAGTGGGAAGGGGGGCGTAGGTAAATCGACGGTCAGCGTCAACCTGGCGGTCGCGTTAGCGAAACAGGGAGCGTCTGTGGGCTTGTTGGATGGCGATGCCTATGGTCCCAGCATTCCCTTGATGTTAGGAGTGCGTAAGCGCTCGGAGAGCAAGGGCTGGAGCGCGGCTTTGCCCCTGGCGGACCTCAAGACTCAGCAGCGCAAGATTCAGCCACTCACGCGCTATGGTGTTAAAATTATCTCAGTAGGTTTCTTTATAGGTGAGGAGCAGGCGGTGGCTCCGATGCCCGATGCGTTGGGGTTGTTGATGCGCCAGTTGCTCTTCTCCGTGGACTGGGGCGAGCTGGATTATTTAGTGATTGACCTGCCACCCGGCACGAGCGAGCCGCAGGATACCTTCTGCCGTGAGCTAGTTGTGGATGGCGCGGTCCTGGTCACGACGCCCCAGGATATAGCGCGCATCGATACCGCCAAGGCGCTGGCGATGTTCCAGCGCGCGCATGTGCCGGTGCTGGGCGTGGTGCATAACATGGGGAGCGTCCTGTGTCCCCACTGTGGAGAACTATTTGAGGTCTTTCCTCGTAGCACTGAGCAGCGCAATGCCCTTGATTCCGTACCAGTTCTCGGCGATATCCCCCTGGACCCCGGCGTGGTTTCAATGAGCGACCAGGGCTATCCAGTGGTCGTAAGTATGCCCGAATCGGCGGCGGCACGCGTCTTTAGCGAAATGGCACAGAAGGTCACCCAGCGTCTCACCGAAGAGCGAGAGGGGGAAGCATGAAGGAGAAAGTAAAGGGCATCTTTACAGACACTATTTTAGCAACACTTTGGAAGATGATGTGTTGGACCGGAACGAAACAACAATTGCAAGCATTACTAGAGTAGTAGGTTTTTGATGTCGCAGCTCATGTTGGGTAACGATATCAAACGAGAAGGCCAAACACAGCCAACTCTCGTCTACGGAGGTTCTGTAAAGGAGGTACCTCAATGTGGAGCGACAACAGGACAAGAAAAACATTCATCATCATAGTCTGTTTGCTCGTAGTAGGAATAGTATCCTTTGGGAGTGTCATAGGTAGCCGCATAGCTAATGCAGCAACAACTTCGCCATCTCACTCACACTCAGCATCTTCAACCAATGTAGTCACAACGAACACTTCAACCAATGTAGTCAGGATGAGCGGTTCAACCGATGTAATCACGACGAACGCCTCAACCTTCAGGGTAACAAGCATTGATATGTCTGTCACCCCAAGCACCACCTCGCTATGGAGATGCGGCTCTTACATTCAAGTCACCTACAATGCCGTCTTCCATGTCGTCTCAGGCCCAAATGGGGGAACGATTGTGTTCTCCTATACCACCAACAATGGGCGTTCCCAAACGGCGGAAAAGTTAACTATTCTGCCTGGTCAGTACCTCTCAAACTACACGTTCACATGGCAAGGAAGTCTTCCAGGTGACCATACCTATCCAGCGCCGGGAGGCGTATTGGTCACAAGCCCAAACACCCTGGTGTCTCAGATGGTCATGCCAGCCGGGAAGTGCCGCTAACCAGCGAAGGTTTCGAGCGTTTCTCCCAAAAACGCTCTTAAGATGGAGAGATAGTCGGTTCCTCATTGTAGGCACTGGTGAGGGCGTCTACCTCTCCACTGGCATTCGGTACCGAAGTCGAGAGTTGCAAATGCGTGAGGGAGCTTTTTTGAAAGCTCCCTCACGTTTTTGAGCACAAAGAATTATTTCTCATTTATTGGCTGCAAAGGCAAAGTTAGGCGCAACATAACCATGTATTTGATGCACAAGAAAGTAGAAAATTTTTCAGTCCAATAGATAAAATAGTACAAGTAGATACGTATATTGACACCTTCTGAGCGTAAGCTTATACTTGAAGAGTCAGTATGCCATTTTATTTTCTTGGAATTATTTGGCCTGTACGTCCATCGTAGGCGCACGATTTATGACTTTGCCGGCACATTTGAAACGCGCAGACCTTGGTAGGGACCCGGTTTACCGCGTCCAAAGGCGATTGATCGCCTGTGGGCGCAGCCCCAAACGTTTCCCAGCACCATCTCGGGTGGTGGGTCATTTGTTGCCCACTAAAAGTTTTGGCTAGCGCCGAACTGCCATGAATGGCCTTCGGACGCGCTAAAGCTGGTTCCCTACCGAGGGTGGTGCATTTTCTGAAGGAGTCATCAATCCCCATTCTGGGGGCGCGGCGTGGTGCCTATGTGAGGATAGCTCGTTGCGTATATCAATTTATCGAAGGGGTGTTTGATCTGTTAGCGAGTTGAGAGGTGGTAAGAAGAGATGGTGTGTCCGCGGTGTGGTTATGAGGGGGATGTGACACAGAAGCCCTGTGAGCGGTGTGAAATGTTTGTTCCAGTGACGAGTACGGGGACCGCTGCCCAGGACGCGGCGGCTGCGCAGACGCAAGGCTCACCCCCTGAAGATGAGGGTGGCGAAGCGCGCAAGGCAACGGCGACCGCCTCGACGTTTCAAGCGCGCAGTCCCCTGCGAGAACGCAATGAGCAGCGTGTGCGGCAGGCGCGCTACGCTGCTACGCCTCCACCTGGAGTATCCCAGGCGGTTCCAGGATCGTTATCGCGTCCGGGGGGCAGCGCTCCCAGGAGGCGACGCCTCGCTCTGCGCAGGCTCTGCCGGGTTACCCGCAGATGACCCCACCTTTGCGCTCTCAGTCCTTACCGGCCCAGCCTGGTCGCAGCGAGTTCTCGCCATCGTCGCTGCCCGCACGTGTGAACCGCCTGGCCAATAATATCGCCTCGCTACGAAGTATCGAGCAGGCAGGTGGCGAGTCTGCTCGCTCAGGGATGGGGGCGCGCCCGCTGGCTGATACCAGTCAGCCAGCGGGCGCGCCCGTCCTGGTCTCAGGGTCCCTTCTGCGCAATGGGCGCTATCGCTTGAGCGAGCCGCAAATGCGTCATGAGTGGAAGCCAGGTACCTATGAAACGACCTGGCGTGCCCAGGATGCTCAGCGCGCGGGCGCCCTGGTGCTCATCAAAGAGGTTGAACTGGCGGAGGGACGCGAGCGTACCCAGGCCCTGCTACGGAACGCGATCGTGGCCCTGATGGAGGCTGGTCGCCTTCCGCGTGTCCCCGCGCTCTGGGATGCCTTTATGGAGCATGGGCGCAACTTCTTTGTTTTTGAGCCACTGGAGGGTGAGACGCTCATAGCACGCCTACAACGCGTGGCAGGGCCTCTCTCTGAACAGGAGGTCGTGTGCCTCTGTGTGCATATCGCGGAGGTCCTGGAGGCGCTCTCAACGCAAAAGCCCCCGCTTATGCATGGCTTGATCTGCCCCGAAAATATTGTGATCAGCCGCTATGGTGCGCAATACGCGCTGACGGGTTTCTCAGTTGTGCAGTCTGGTTCCGGGGGCAGTATGAGGTTGACCGGGAGCAGGCGCGCCTCTCGCCCTATGCCGCGCCCGAAATGGGAAGTGGTAAACTCGATGTGCGCTCGGATCTCTACTCGCTGCTGGCGACAGCCTACCATGCTGTGACGGGGAGGGCGCCTGAGCATGATCCGGCGAGCAATACGATTACGCCCGCCAGGCGGGTCGCACCTCAGGTCTCGCCGCGGTTAGATGCCATACTTACGCGTGGCCTGCGCCCCCTGGCTGTTCAGCGTTATCAAAGTCCCGCTGAACTGAAGCAGGACTTGCTGTCCTGGCGCATGGGGGGACGACATCGAGCATGGGAGCGATTGTCTCGGCCTCGGGCGCCTCATTTACCAGCGTGACCCCGGTCTCTTTTAATAGCGCCCTCCTGGGCGAGCGTCGCCCGACGGATAGCGTGGCCCAGATGCTCCCCAGCATGCTTGGTGACCTGGAGGATGAAGATAAGTCACAGCTCCCACAGCCAGAGGATCTCCCGCCCATGAGCGAGGGCAACGACCTGCTCCAATCCCTGCTCTGGCTGGGCGCGATCATGCTCTGTGTGATTGTCCTGGTCTGGGTCAGCCAGGGATTTCTATGAGAAAGAGGCCCGACGCTACTAAAGTACGCGTCTACATATCATGGGACCATCATACCTCGATCCATTACGCGACGTGGCCTCCCAGGCCGGTAGGGACCAGCTTTAGCACGTCCGAAGGCGATTAATCGCACTTCGGCGTTAGCCAAAAACGTTCCATTGCACTATGTTAGTAATCGGTTGTTTGTTGCCAACAAAAAGGTTTTGGCTAGCGCCGCACTGCCATAAATGGCGTTCGGACGCGCTAAAGCTGGTCCCATCGGCGTCAAGTTAGGGAGCAATTGCTTGATTCCCACGCCCATGCTGGAGAAAAAGGTAGTGCTTGTAAACGGCGCACCTACCCTTTTTCTCCAGCCGGACGTGGGACGCACTGACCACCGAACGCCGCCGTTCAGCAGGTGCGAAAGGTAGGTGCGCCGTTTACAAGCACTACCTTTCGCACCTGCATGAGCGGCGGGCCTGCAAAATGACGCTCAAAAAGCCTTCCGACAGAATCGGGAACTCTTAACTTGACGCCAATAGGACGCGCTAAAGCTGGTCCCTACCGCTATTGAAGCGCATTTATACGAGGGCTGATCCGTCTCTTGCTTATTTACTCCGGTTTGGTGCCCACGTGGATGGCGACGAGACCACCGTTGAGGTAGTAGTAGCGCACATCGCTCCAGCCGGCCTCCTCCATGATCTCCTTGACGCGGGGAGCCTTGGGGAAGGTCGTCAGTGAGTTGGGCAGGTAGTTATACTCCTCGAAGGCTTTGCCCAGGATGGTGCCAAAGAGGGGGGCAAGCTTGTAGAAGTAGAGATAGAAGAGCGTACCGAAGATCTTGCCGGGTGGGTGACTGATCTCCAGGCAGACGACGCGCCCGCCGGGGCGTACAACACGCAGCATCTCGCTGAAGCCCCTGCCGATATTGGTCAGGTTGCGCACCGTAAAGGCGGAGCAGCAGCCATCAACGCTGTTGTCGGGGAGATCGATATTCTCGGCGTCGCCGACGCGTAGCTCGATGCGGTCTTGCAGGCCCATACGCCTGAGTTTCTTCTCGCCAACCTCCAGCATCTCAGGCGTGATATCCATCCCGATCATATGGGTGCCGGGTCCCGAGTTGCGAATGACCGAGATCGAGAGGTCAGCGGTGCCCGCGCCCAGGTCGAGGCCGGTCTCGCCAGTTGCCAGGGCCAGGTAGCGTGCGGCCCGCTTGCGCCAGTAGGGATCGAGTCCCAGGCTCATCAGGCGGTTCATGAGATCATAGATGCCCGCGATACGCCCAAAGAGACGCCGCACATAGGGCTTCTTGCCGCCAGTTTCCTTAAATTTTTCTTCGAGAGACAATTTTGCAGACATAGCTAAGAGGCATCCTTGTAGAGTTTATGAATAGTTATTTCTTCCGCATCAGGACAAAATCGATCAGTTCATCAAGCACATCGCGGTTGAGCGAGGTTGGGAAGTGATAGAGCGCCTCGCGCGCCTTGTTGGCCTGGGCATGAGCATCCAGCAGCGACAGCTTCACGCCGTTGCCCTGGGTGACCCACTCCACAATCTCGCGGATCTCCTCGTCTTTATGGGTCTTCTCCTCAAGCAGGGTCTTCACTTGCTGGTAATGCCCGTTCTGGGGCGCATCCTGCAAGGCATAGATGAGGGGGAGCGTGACCATGCCCTGGCGCAGGTCATTGCCCGCGGGCTTGCCAATCGTTGATTGATCCTGGGTATAGTCAAGGATATCATCAATGATCTGGAAGGCGGTACCCAGGTGCATGCCATAGGCGTGCAGTAGCTCGATCTCTTCCGGGGTCGCGCCACTGATGATCGCGCCACCCTTGCTACAGGCGGCCATCAGGCAGGCGGTCTTACTCCTGGTTTTCTCATAGTAGGTCTCTTTACTCAGATCGATATTGCCTGCCGTCATCATCTCCAGGATGGTGCCCTCACAGACAGTGGCGACAGTGTCGGAGAAGAGGTGATCGATACGGGGGTCCTCGATGTCGGCGATCAGACCCGCCGTTTTGGCGAAGTAGTAGTCGCCAAGCAGGATCGCGATCTTATCGCCAAAAAGGGCATTGACGGTGGGGTTGCCGCGCCGGGTGCTCGACTCATCAACGATATCATCGTGAATGAGCGTAGCTAGATGCGTCATTTCGAAGGCCACACTCAAGAGTAGCAGCTTCTCAAAGCGATAGGTATTAAGTTTGCCAGCCAGCAGGGTGAGCGCGGTACGCAGTCGCTTGCCTGGCGCGCCCAGGGCATGCATCGAGGCCGAGTTGAGGATCGTCAGCCCTGAGGTTGCTCGCTCTTGAAACGTCTTATCGACCGTGTCGAGATCAGCCTGGATACCGGCAAAGAGTCGGCTCAAAGTGGCCGTTGTGTTCATGGTAGGATTCTCCATTTCCTCATGGTAGTGCCTCCCGAAAACCTGAGCGCGTAAGCGCTAGCCACGTGAGCGGCGTTGGTTTTCGCATAAGGAGGTAGTTGCCTTTGGATGTCTGTAGGCACAGTACTAAGGCATCCCCTGACTGTCAGCGCTCTGACAAGGCGAAACAAGCGACTTTATAGGTACGAACGATCATAAAAAAAGAGCCATGTTAAAGTTTAACAAGGTAGTTGCTAATCAGATTATAACGCGCTTTGTCCAAGCTTGTTAAGATATCCCGATTGGTGTCGTGGTGTGGAGATGCCAGGTGGCTGCAGGCCGCCTGGCACCTCCACACCACGACACCAATTTATTACACCTCAGCGGTGGTATCGATCTCGACCAGGTCTTCCTGGACATAGCCATTGGTGAAATCGAACTCATCGAGCACATCGAGGGCCGTGCGGTACTCGCTCCAGCTTAAGCGCCGATTGAGCACGGGATCGTTGACGGCTTTCCAGGCGGGAAAGTATTGATCCATCAAGCTAATGGGAGTATCTGGCCCCAGTTCCTCGGCGATCCAGCGCAGGACCTCACGTGTACCAGAGATATCCTCAGGCATGACCAGGTGGCGGATAAGCAGCCCACGTCTCCCTATGCCTTCCTCATCAAGCTGTAGGGGACCAACCTGGCGGTACATCTCGCGGAGCGCCGCCTGGTTATAATCCACGTAGCGAGGCATCTTCGAGGTGCGTAACGCGTTTTTGTTGTCTGAGTATTTGGCATCGGGTAAATAGATATCGATGACGCCATCCAGGAGTTTTAATGTCTCCAGGTTTTCATAGCCTGCACAGTTGTATACAATCGGCAGGCGTAGCCCTTTTTCACAGGCAATGACCAGGGCTGCCAGGAATTGTGGTACGAAGTGGGTTGGAGTCACCAGGTCCAGGTTGTGGCAGCGTTTCTTCTGCAAATACATCATCATGTCCGCGAGGCGTTCGGGGGTGACACGATGGCCCAGGCCGCCCTGGCTAAGCGAGAAGTTCTGGCAGTAGGTACAGCGAGCCTGGCAGTAGCCAAAGAAGATGGTTCCGGCTCCCCGCGTCCCGCTGATGGGTGGCTCTTCGCGGCGATGGACGTTCCAGGAGGCGACGATGGCCTCGGTCCCCGAGTGACAGACGCCAGTCTTGCCCGCGATACGGTTGCAGCGGCAGTTCTGTGGGCAGATAGTACAACTGCGTAGGACTTCCCAGGCAGCGGCCGCGCGCTCGGCTAGTTCACCGGTTTCATAGAGTTGAAGGTAACTGGGATAAAGCATCTGGCAACTCCAAGTGCGAGATTGCGAAATGATCGGATATGGTCAAGACGCCTTTAGCGCTAAGAAGAGTGCCCAGCCTTCTCTGCGATGACCGGACACTCTTATGTGAATTGTTCTTGTATGCCTGACCCTCTAGGGCCAGGTCCTGGTCAACGGATATACCTAGTATACCCTATGTGTCGAGCCAGTAGCTTAGTCCTGTGAGGGCCATTTATAGCCGGGATGCGAGGGCTTAGGTCCCTTGGGTGTGCGTGGTTTCTTCTCGCCCTTGGTAGCCTTCTTCGCGCGAGGGGTTCTGGCCTTCGCGTCTGACGGCTTGTCTGCATCCTGCTTCCTGGCCACTTTTTTCTTGGCTGGTGTCCCCTCGGCAGGCTCTGCTGGTGTGACGGGCTTGAGTAAGTTATCGGCGTCCTCGTCGATCTCGGTCCAGAACTCGGCGTTGCGACGCTGTACCGGGCGAGGTCCCTTGAGCACGCGTCCATCGGGGAGGCGGGTCACATGGAACTCAGGCTGTTGAGTCTTCTCGGCCTGGCGAAAGTTACGCGTGCGAGGCGTGCGAGCCTCTTCGTTAAACGACTCGTAGTCGCCCTCGAAGTGACCTGGGTGGGATCGGCGCGGTGCCTGATCCTGCTCAAAACGCCGGGGAGCAGAATTGCGCTCGAAGCGACGAGGAGGTTGATTCTGCTCGAAGCGGCGAGGCGTAGAATCACGCTCGAAGCGGCGAGGCGTAGAATCACGCTCGAAGCGGCGAGGAGGTTGATCCTGCTCGAAGCGACGAGGCGTAGAATCACGCTCGAAGCGACGCGGTGCCTGGTCCTGCTCGAAACGGTTGGGGCCTGCACCGTAGGGACGGCGAGGGCCAGTTGAACCCTGGAAGCGGCCGCCATGTGGGCGAGGTCCGCCATGGGAGGGGTAACGCTCCTGCCCCGACTCCCATTCAGGCTGTTCATTGCCACGGCGCGCGAAATTCGGCGTATTCGTATTATTATTGTTGTTGTAGGGACGTCGACGCTCTGGATACTGGGTCTGGTCATGTGATGGAGAGGAGAATCCGGGGCGAGAGCCAGTATGCTGATTGGGGCGATTATAGTTGGGAGCGCCGGTATTGCCGTTGTAATGGTTGGGACGGGAGTGCTGACCATTAGAAGGCGTATTGAATGAGTTGTTGCTGGTTGTGCGTGGGCGGTAGTCTGCGTGATTGCGCTGGGCCCCATTTTGCCAGGCGCGATCAACAATGGAGCGATTGAGGCGTACTTTGCCTGGGCGTTGAGTATTGCCCTGTTGCTGACCATCAGATTTACCAAAAGAGGATGAATCGCGGTACGGTGGGCGCGCGTCATCTCTTCGCTGTGGATTGAAGTTTCTGGTCATAGTTCCTTTCAAAAGTGTCTTCTCTTGTTATGGGGGTATGTAATGTAATTAAGAATGGTGGATAACGGCAAGATCGTTTGTCCCTCCCGTCGGTCATGCCACACCAACCTCGAAAAAATCCTTTGACGCGCATAAAGAGCGTGTAGGGTCCGATGCTTCTATGTAGGGGGGCGCGTCTGCCTACAGTATACCATATTTCTTTTCGGCCGACTATTCAGTAACATAAACACACCCGGAAGCACTATGTATTCCCAGGGACTGCATTATGCTTCTGGAGGTTTTGAGTGGCGCGATCTTCGTTCGTTTCTCTAATATAGAAGAGATTGTATTTTTAGGAGTGACCGAAGATATGTATGCCGATCCCTTGCAACAAACCTTTCGCATGACGCCAGGCTGGCGGCTATTTTACCTGGTATTGCCAGCGTGTGTATTTGGCACAATTTGTCTGTTACCTGCATTGATTATACTGTTTGCTACTCTGACGGGAGGGGGAAATATTTTTTTGCTGCCGGTTTCCCCGGCATTTATTCTTTTAGGGGGCATGCTTGTTGGCTGTTTGTCGACATATACATTTGTATGGTTTTTATGGAAAGCTACACGCCATATTGTGACCCCTGATGGCATACAATTTCAGTTTGTTGATTATAGCATCTATACACCCTGGAGCAATGTTGTGGGCGTTGCTCCCCGTGGCTTTGGGGCTTTTCATCCTCCTTCTTTGATCTTGAAGGAGCCCGCCATCAAAGGGCGCATTGAGGAGGGGCGGCAGCGGGGTATAGCTACGATCACATATAAGTGGGCAGGCAACAGAGACTTTCTGCTCACTGCTGTCCCATTGATATACACTGTGCCGCGCCGCAACTGGCAGGTGAGCGAGCTGGGCATGGCGATCCGCAACTACGTGCCGCAGTTGTTTAATGCAGATCCCGCAGGTTCGCCAGATGAGCAGAGGTTGCGCAAAACAATCAGGCGAAAGATGCAGTTGGCGGTTGTTATTAACGTGCTAGCTGGTATTCTGCTGGACGTTTTAGTTATATTCTCCATGATAGTTGTTGGCTCCCCAGCTGAGGTGTTCTGGATCGTGCTGAGTGCCTGTTTCTGGCTGCTTCTGCCTCCTTTGCTAGGGTACCAGATCACAAGGATGCCAAAGGCACAAACTAAGGGCACAACCAGGCGTTTCTCTTCATATTTTATGCTCATTCCTTTCGTTGTGATGTTGATTGTCTGTTTACTGAAGCTGGCTTATATTTGGAGCTGGTCTGCCGATCCAGTGAGCACCTTTATTGGCGAGCATGTTCAGACGCTAATGCTTATTAACACTGCTTTGGTTGCAACAGGCTCTTTTACCTTTACCATTTTTGCCAATCGCCTCACCGCCAAAGACCAGAAGCAACTGGCGGCGCTGGAGCAATTATAGATGCTTCTATCGTGGATGTATTTAATATTGGTAGGGACGCGCTGAAGCGCGTCCGAAGACCTCTCATGGCAGCGCGGCGTAAGCCTGTTTTTGCTGGAAACGCGCCCACCATATGGTTGTACTAGCCGCAACGTTTTAGGCTGCGCCTACAGGCGATTAATCGCCTTTGGACGCGCTGAAGCGGGCCCCTAATAGGGCAATTGCATCTAAAAAAACTCGTGTCTGCAACTTCTGCAACCAGCCAGTTGCAGGAGTTGCAGACACGAGGGAGCAGTACCGCCTACACGTACCCCAGGATGCGGTCAACCTTTATGCACAAAACCACACGCGGATCGCCACGATAGCGCGAGGAGGAGCCATACTTTTCTGCCAGGGTATTGTAAAAGGCTCCAGTGGGATCTTCCTCGATCTTATCAACCATCCCACGAAACTCGGCATAAGTGTAGGGGTCATCGGGGTCAGTAATCGTGATAGCCACACGCGGATCACGCTTGAGATTCTGGTATTTCTGACGTTCAGTGGTATGGGTAAACTTGATGTATTCCTCATCCCACAAAAACCACATCACTGATGAATTTGGCTCTCCCTTAGCGCCAATTGTTGCAAGATGCGCGAACGCTTTCGAGTTGAGTATCTTCTGAACTTTGGGACTATTCAAATCGGCCATGCAAATAACCTCTCGACATTACTTTGGCTGAAAGGCGTGATTGCCTTTCATGTAATAGAACCCCATAATCTGCATAGTTTATTCCTCTCGTTGCTCTGTAAACTCCAACTTCTCCGCAGTTTTAGAGCTTCTTTTATCACCTCCCATTTAGATGCGATTGCCCTGCGGGCCCCTACCAGTTTGTGGACCGGCTTGGGGGAAGGTCCGCGTGATGTTTGAGCTAGGGGGTGGAGGCCAGGGGGACGGGCGTGAATTGGGTTTGCTGGCTGCCGAACATGGCGAGCGCCTTGGTCTGTGCCTCGTCGGGGAGCAGGGGGCGTAGGGTGAGGGTGTAGTAGAGTCCAGCCTCGCTCATGGTGCCGCTATTGCCGTTCAGGCTGGCTTTGAGACTCTGGTATTGCCCGTGGTTGAGCAGGAGGGCGTGGCTGGGGATGGTGAACTTGAGGCAAGGGGTCTCCAGGTTGGGCGTGTTCTCGTTCTCGGGAATGCTACCACACTCATAGGTGGCTGCCTGCTCCAGCGTGTAGTCGCTCAGGAGCCAGAAGGGGTAGTCGCGCTGAGGATCGGCACTAAAGGTCCTGCGCGCCAGGAGGGCGTAGGTCGAGGCCTTGTAGGGCTGGCTGCTTGTCGCGTTGACGGCGTTATTGATGGCGGTCAGGGCTTTGCCCAGGCGGGTATACTCGTCAAGCTCCTGGGCTTTGGGTTGGTAGTGGCCAAAGCTCCCATAAGCAAACTCTGTCTGCTGGTTGTTGAGCGCGAGTTGCAGGTAGGTGGCGTTGAGGTCCTGAATGTCTATAAACTGCTTCTGGCTGAAATCGGGGAGATCGTAGGTGTTGACGAGTGCGTCGAGGAGCTGTTGCAGGGCGTCGGGGGCGAGCTTGCCTGTGCGCTCAGTTCCCAGGATGTAGGTGCCATCGCCATAGATGCTGAGCACCGGACTGAGCGAGAGCGAGCCTTTGAGTCCTCCGCCATAGAGCGTGCGGATAACCACATCCTGGGGATCGGCGCTATAGGTGACCTGTTTATTGGCCTTCGCCTGCTGAATCATCTTGATCTGTTTCTGCTTCGCGGTCCCTGAATCGCAGGCCACCAGGCCGAGTGCGAGGAGCAGGAGGCAGAGGCTACTCAGCGCGATGAGAGAGCGACGATGGCGTGATTTGGGCAGCGTGGATGTGACCTTCCGGGCAAGCTGACGCATAGGGTGCAATCTCCATAAAATAAATTCAACATGCTCTTTGTATTGTAGCCGAACGCCTGGAAGCTTGTCACTAGTAGAATGGGAATGCGAATGGACAGGGCCAGCGGCCCTGTCCATTCGCATTCCCATTCTATGCAGGATTATTGGTTGAAGCGGTAGCCGATCATTTTGTAGACGAGCTTGGCGGCCAGGAAGTCGGCGCGGGTCTGGCCATCCATGGGGCAGAGTTCGACGACGTCCATGCCGACGACCGTGCTGCGCTGGCAGATCTCGCGCACGAGGTCGAGGACCTGGTACCAGGAGAGGCCACCCGGCTCGGGCGTGCCAACAGCGGGCATCTCGCTGGGATCGATGGCGTCGAGGTCGATGGTCAGATAGACGTGCTTGCCCAGGCGCTCCCAGGGAATCTGTGCGATGCCCCTGGCGATCTGGTAGGCCCAGACCACAGCGACATTAGGGCCAGACTTGAGGAACTCGGCCTCCTCCGGGCTGAAGCTGCGAATGCCGATCTCCAGCAGGGGGATGCCCATATCCACCACGCGGCGCTCGATGCTGGCGTGTGAGAGTGGGGTGCCCTCGTACTCATCGCGCAGGTCACCGTGGGCGTCGATATGCACCACCGTCAGGTCGGGATACTTCTCGTGAACGGCTGCGATGCAGGGTGCGGAGAGCGAGTGCTCGCCACCCAGGATGAGGGGGAGCTGGCCCTTCTTCAGGGTCTCACGGACAGCCTGGCCGGTTGCCTTGAGGGCCTCGGCGTGGTCCATGCCGCTATAGTCGAGGACGGGGCGGGTATAGACGCCGATCTCGATGGGGCAGCAGTCGAGCTCTTCGTCGTACAGCTCCATCTGGCTGGAGGCATCGAGAATGGCCTGGGGACCATGCTCGGTCCCTTTCATATAACAGACGCTATATTCTAGCGGCGCGGGAATAATAGTGACCTGCGCCGTCTCTGGATTGCAGTGGGGGGCATCAGGGGCACCAAACTGGCTAATGGAAGAATATTCCATGTATCTCTATCCTTTTATTTTTTCTGTAATTCACCAGCTAGTACTCTGTCAATCTTCATTGGAAAGGCTTCAAGCCGCCTGCGGCGGCAAGGGGAGAGACGCAGAGGGGCTGACGCCCCTCTGCACTCCCCACCTTTCCAATCAATGTTGACAGAGCAGTAGAGCCTGGTAAGGACCTTTCTCTGCGCCTACGGCGCTTCGCAGGGGTTAGGGGATGTTGTGGGCGTGGTGAACGCCACGCCCACAACATCCCCTAACCCCTGCGAGCCACCGCCAGGTGGCGAGGAGAGCCGTAGCTCTGATGTAATTATGCTTGACGTAGAGAAAACGTTGACCTTTGAGGCTCACCACAGGCAATAAAAATGAGCTCAGCGTTCTCTATTACGTGCATATGGTAGCAGACGGGCGCTAGTTGTCAAGGGGGAGAGGCATGTAGAGGAGGTAATGAATACTATAGAAGAGCTTTGGAGAGAAATTCGATAAATAAAATAGAGAGTAAGAACGCTGTAACTACGATGTAACTGCACCTTACTCTCTATTATCAGTAGAATTTTAGGCGGCAGAGGAAACCCGAAGGGATACTCTTCGCCTTGCGCTTGTTGCCTTTAGCGCACCTCCGCGGCGGCCTTCTTGGCGCGGCGAGCTTCCATGGCGGCCTCAAGGCGCTTTGGATCTGGCTCGTCGGGGCGTAGGGAGCGGGTTGCGCGCACGATGAAATGGGACTCAACGTCGTCGGTCTTGAAAACTTCTTTGGCGAAGGCGATGGCATCTTCCTGGCTGAACTCTTTGCAGGAGCAGATGTCGATGTCTACTTCGCCGTACTCGGGCCAGGCGTGCAGGCTGATGTGGCTCTGAGCGATGACCACGAAACCAGACATACCAGCATCTAGTGGGTTAGATGTTTCAATATCATACAGGTGAACTGGGCTGACTTTTTCCATGCCTACGCGATCAGGATACTGGTCGAGAACGCGACGCAGCAGGGGCTCGCTATTGAGGGTTTCGGGGGCGCAGTTGTAGAGTTCCAACATCAAATGTACAAGCATCGTTTACTTCCTCCGGGTTAAAAGCGTGGCGTGTCCCTCCGAATTATAAGGAGCCACGATTGCCGAGACTTCGGGTGCGCATCGCTTCTTCAAATTTTACGCACGAGTGATATTATATATTAGGTTGTCAAGAAAATGCAAAGAAAATAGGACGAAATTTTATCTAATAACAAGCTTTCTTCCACCTAAACACCAGCAAAGGTCCATCTAAACACCAGTCGCACTCCACCTAAACACCAGTAGAGACCCACCTGGCTGTTTGCTTCCTTGTCTACTTAATTGCCAGGTGGGTCTCCATCTAATGAGAAACCAGACTTGTGATTAGATCGAGTCTATTCTACGGTCGAAACTGCTTATGGGCCTCAAACGCATCCTTGAGTTCTGTTAGCAGTGCTTCGCGTTTTGCGTACAGCTCCTTGCGCGGGCGCGGCTGGGCCTTGCTGACGGCATAGGCGGTGAGCAGGGGGAGTGCGATGGTAGAATCGCCATACACTACAGCGGTATCATTGAGTTGATTGGGCTTAATCTTACCCCAGGAGACGGCCTCAGAGGGGGTCGCGCCCGAGAGACCGCCCCAGTGTGGCGCGTCGGCGGTAATCTGAATAAAGTAGTCGTGACCACCCTTCTGGATGCCCAGGACCTCCCAGAGTTGAGGCTGGGTTTGCAGGTAGAAGTTCTTGGGGCTACCGCCGCCCAGGATGATGACGCCGTTCTGGTCGGCATGGTGCACGATGGCGGTCGTCTCGTTGACATCGGCCAGAGGATCGAGGGTGAGCTTGCTGCCCTCCAGGGCGTTACGCGCCACGTTCATACCAATCGAGGAGTCGCCAGGCGAAGAGGTGTAGATTGGCACATTCCAGGCCGCGGCCTGGGCCAGCACCGAGTACTCGGGGTTGACGCCTGCTTTAAGGAGCTGAGTGCCCAGGTGGTGGTGCAGCTCGGAGGTCGCGATAGGGCGGTTGGGCAGGCTATTGAGGGCCTCGCGCACAAAGGCGTCAGTATCCAGCAGCACACGATCCTCAAAGAGAATATCGTAAATACGCACGACATGCTCTTCCTGGAGCTTGGTATCGTCGAGACGGAAGTCGCCGCGATGCAGCGAGAGGGCCAGGGCGTGGTGCATATCATGGTAGAGGTTGGCGCCCGTGCTCACGATAAAGTCGATGAAGCCATACTCCATCAGTGTAATCAGGCAGCCACCCAGGCCAGCAGGTGTCAGCGCGCCCGCCATGGTCAGGCCCACGGTCGTATTCTGCTCGGGATTGAGCATCTTCTCCACGAAGAGACGCGACGCCTCGTGCAGGCGCGCGGAGTTATAGGCCTGGAACTGCTCGTCCATCAACTCGGTGATCGTCATATTGGGCCGGACACGGTTAGGCAGAATGCGCTGCCCGCTTAAATACTCCTGTTGCGTTGGCTGGTGCTGCTGGTGCTGCTCGTCCTCTGTATGGTGAGAGTCATGATGCGACATCGAAAAAGTCCTTTCCGGGAATGGGAATATAAAACATTGGGAGGCGTGATGCCAATGCCCTATAGGATATGACAGAACAATACTCCTGGCAAGAGGTTATATAATGTGGACTGGTGGGCGCAGCCAGCCCACCAGCCCACATTATTTAATCAATTAACGTATGCGAAAGAAAAGACTATGGTAATACAGAATATGTCAAACCTCTTTCCTGAGCTGAAGAAGCCGTATATTTTTGCGCACCAGGGGGGCGAGCTGTTGGCGCCGACCAATACGTTGGCGGCCTTCGACGTGGCCGATGCCATTGGCGGCGTCGATTTTTTGGATATCGATATCCATATGACGAAGGATGGGCATATTGTTGGCATCCACGATGCAACCGTAGATCGCACCACCAATGGAAGTGGGCGCGTGGACGCCTATACCCTGGCCGAGTTGCAAAAGCTGGACGCAGGCTACCATTTCCGCGACCTGGAGGGGCGCTATAGCTATCGCGGCCAGGGGGTCTACATCCCCGCCTTGGAGGAGATCTTCAGCAGGTATGCCGCGAAGTATTATCTGCACTTTGAGGTCAAAGATACCTATCCCAAAGGTGGTCCCTCCCAGATTGAGGAGATGCTCTGGGCGCTGATCCAGGAATATGGTATGGAGAGGCGCGTGATCGTCTCCTCCTTTAAGCAGGAGATTGTGACGCGCTTTCAAAAGCTGAGCGGGGGCCAGGTGGCGACTGGCGCGGGCCAGCCTGAGGTGGCCAGCTTTGTCCTCGCCCATAAGGCGCGCTTGCCCTGGTTCTATCGTCGCCAATCGACGTTGCTGGCTATTCCCGATGCCCATAGTAACGTCAATCTGAAAGACTCAGTCCTGATCCGGGGCGCGCACCGCCGGGGCATGGACCTCTATTACTGGACGATTGATGACAAGCCCTTGATGCGCCAGCTTATCGAGCTAGGCGCTGACGGCCTCTTCACCAACCGCCCCGACCTGATGCTCGATCTGCTGATCGAGATGGGCCTGAGGTAGATGAATCGGCGTGCCATCAATAATTTTGCTGGTAAATTATGTTCGGACAATTTGCTGCGCTTGGAAGGCTGCCCACGCCGCGAAGTGGCTTCCCAATATGGTAGGGACCCGGTTTACCGCGTCCGAAGGCGATTGATCGCCTGCAGGCGCAGCCCATATGACTGCATTGTATGACGTCGCATTACATCACATCGGCTCACAAACGGTTTCGGCTGCGCCGACATGCCATGAATGGCATTTGGACGCGGTAAACCGGGTCCCTACCGAATTTATGACGCCTTTCGGGGAGGCTCGTTCGAACAACCTGATGAAATTTCTCCGCAATAGCATAAATGCAGGATCTGTGAGATCGTAAAAAAGAATCGCGCCATAATGATACGATGCCGTTGCGTTTTGTAATTTGTAATGGTATACTCTCTTTAATAGATACGTTACCGTA
This sequence comes from Ktedonobacter sp. SOSP1-85, assembly GCF_016587415.1. GTDB lineage: Bacteria > Chloroflexota > Ktedonobacteria > Ktedonobacterales > Ktedonobacteraceae > Ktedonobacter. Next base: position 4,769,903 of record NZ_BNJI01000001.1, read on the forward strand.
TCGTATTTGAATTTGTAAAGCGTCAAAAGAGGGAGAGAGGAGAGCGACTGTAGATGAATGAAGTTGAACCTAGGCTGGTGGTGCGTAAGGCTGGGCGTCCGCGTAGCGTCCAGTCCCACCAGGCCATTTTGGAGGCAACGCTCGAAATATTCGCCGAGGAGGGTCTTCAGGGCTTGAGTATCGAGGCGATTGCTGAGCGGGCCGGGGTGGGCAAGACCACGATCTACCGTCGCTGGTCCTCAAAAGAGGATGTAATCAAGGAGGCGCTGGACCTGTTTCGCGGCGAGCATCCTCTGCCCGACACAGGGAATATTCGCGATGACTTGCTCTATATTGCGAAGGAAGCACACGAACTTTTTAAGCGCAATGCCTTGATGGGCAAGTTGCTTACCAAAATGATTGCCGAGATCAAGTCAAGGCCCGAGATCTACCAGGCCTTTTATGACAAGCTGGCAACTCCACGTATGCAGCAGTTTCGCCAGGTTGTCGAACGCGCTCAGGAGCGTGGTGAGCTGCGCCAGGATATAGATGCGACGTTTATCCTCTATCAGATTGTCATTTCTCTGGCATATGGCAACCTCTTTACCGAACTGCTCTTTCCCAATACACAGACAGTTTTTGAGCCAGAAATGGCTGTAGATGCGCTCCTGAGCGGAATTGGGGCGCGATCCTCGCAGCCAGGAAAATGAACGAAAGGACATATAACAGGATGAAACAGATATCATTCGCTGATCTCCTGTCCCAGGAGACAAAGCGTGACCCGCTCGCTTTTGCTGCGCGCTTGCGCGAGCAGGGGCCGCTTCTTCCTCTCACGGCACCCTTTGGTTTTGGTACAGGCGCCTGGATGACAACGACATACGAGGATGCCGTAGCCGTTCTCAAAGATCCACGTTTCGCCAAAGACACATTGAAATTCGAGCAAGCAGGACATGAGCAGACATCCAGCGATGAGAGAGAGGACATTTTTAAGCGCTTCCTCGCCTTTCGCCGCGATATGCTCACCGTTGATCCGCCTGATCATACGCGCCTGCGCGGCCTGGTCTCCAGGGCCTTCACACCACGCATGATTGAGCAACTGCGCCCACGCATTCAGCAGATCGCGGACGAGCTATTGGAGGCCGTACAGGGATCAGGAAGAATGGACCTCATTGCCGATTTTGCCTTTCCTCTGCCTATCACGGTCATTTCAGAGATGCTGGGGATTCCTGTCGAGGATCGTCTACAGTTTCGGGCCTGGTCACAGACGATCATAGCGAACTCTGTGGGATCTCAACCACAGGAGGCGCTGGCCGCCCTGGAGGCATTTGTCCAGTACATCAAGAACTTCCTGGTAGCTAAGCGCGCTCATCCTGCTGATGACCTGACGAGCGCCTTAGTTGAGGCTGAAGAGGGTGGAGATCGGCTCCACGAGAACGAGCTGATTTCAACGATCTTCCTGCTCATCGTTGCGGGACATGAGACGACGGTGAATCTGATTGGCAATGGTATGCTGGCGTTGTTATTGCATCCAGGGCAGATGGAGCTGTTGCGCCAGGACTTATCCTTGCTGCCATCAGCTATTGAGGAACTCTTGCGCTACACGGCTCCGGTGACACTCTCTACCCCTCGCTGGGCGAGCGAGGATATTGTGATGCATGGCCAGGTCATACGCAAAGGCGAGATGGTGTTTGTCTCCCTGGTGGCCGCTGATATTGATCAGCACCAGTTCACTGATCCACAGGTACTGGATATTACGCGCCGGGAGAATCAACATCTGGCCTTTGGCAAGGGCATTCACTATTGCCTGGGGGCGCCGCTGGCACGCCTGGAGGGGCAGATCGCCATTAGCACTCTGCTGCAACGCCTGTCCAATCTGCGCCTGGCCTGCGAGCCTGAACAACTCATGTGGAATTCCAGCCCCATCTTGCGGGGCCTCACTAGCCTGCCGGTAAAATTCTAAATATGCATTGATTGTGGTGGCGTGCTTTGCACGCCACCACAATCAATGCATATTTACCCCTTCACGCCGCGAATGAAGCGGACGGTGACGGTGCCCGCGATGCAGTAGATGATCGACATGCCGAAGATGACCTGGTAGCCCAGGACCTGGTGTCCGGCGCGGGCGAAGCTATCCAACAGGGGGCCGCCCAGGACGGGGGCGATGACCTGTGAGAGCGAGAGCGCGACGTTCCAGACACCCATGTCGCGGGCATGATTCTTCTTCGATGGCAGGGTGTCCGCGACGAGCGCCCAGTCCACACTCTGGTAGGCACCATAGCCCAGGCCAAAGATGGCCCCGGCGGCGATAACGAGAGGCAGCGATTGGGTAACGACGAAGACCACGCCCACGACCGCCATGAGTGCGCCCGAGATGTAGATCACGCGCTTGCGCCCCAGGTAGTCGGAGATCCAGCCGGCGGCGAAGGCGCTGAGCAGGCTGGTGAGCGAGACGATAATCAGGAAGGTGGTCGTCTGCTGCTCGGGGTGTGGGGCATGGATTACGTCGCGCATGTAGTACTGCAAGAAGGACTGAATGGTATAGATGCCTAGCATCATGATCAGGCGCGTGGCAAGCACCCAGGCAAAGTCGGGATCGCGGCGCGGTCGAAAGTCAAAGAGGCGCAGGATGCCGACCGTGATGATGATCTCGATAATGACCTGCTCAAAGTTGCTACTGATCTCAAGGCCTGCGATGCGCCAGGCATTCCAGAGGGTCATAAGGCCCCAGACCAGCAGCGCTACCACGAGCGAGGCAGCCAGCGTTCTCACGGCTGGCAGGGTATACCAGGGCCTACGTGCCGTGCCTGTTGCCGCTTGTCCCGCCTCCGCGCTCCGTGCCGAGATTGGTAGTTCGCGGACGAAGATAAGCGTGATCAGCATAAAAACAAGCAAGACGGCGATGATCAGGCCGTAGGTCAGCCAGAGGCCCTGGGTGTAGCTCGCCAAGGGCAGGGATGAGTTGATGAGGTTACCTGCCACCAGGACACCCCCAATATTGCCAAAAATGAGCATCAGGCTGATGACGCCCGAGGTGAGGCCTCGCTGTTCAGGAGGCACGATATCCGGCAGCAGGGCGTGAAACGGGGCCTGCGCAGCGTTGCTGACAAACTGTGTGAGGGCGTAGGCTATGGCGAGGGTGAGGACATTGGGGGCTGTGGCCATCCAGCCCAGGCAGAACACACTCGCCAGGGTCCCCAGCAGGATATATGGGCGGCGGCGGCCCCAGATGGCGAGCCGTCCCTGCGTGCGGTCACTTAACCAGCCAAACAAGGGATTAGAGAAGAGGGAGACGAAGGCCCCTGGGATAAGGACAAAAGCCAGGGCGGTGCCTTTATCAAGATCACCAACCATTTTAAAGACCTGGCTGGGCAGAATAATCGTGCCGAGCGCGGCCCACTGGAAGTTTAAGGCCAGCGCAAAGACGCTGATGGCTAGAATGCGCGTCCAGCGCAGGCGTGGCAGGTGAGATGCTGCTCTATCTTGAGCATCGTCTTCAGCTTGCTGTACGGTCTCCATGCCATGCTCCCCTTTCTAGGATAGCGGTTTTTAATTTGATGATTGCGATAATACGTTCGGCCCGTATCGCGCAATTATAGCTTCCAGATGCGGGCGTTGCTATAGGCGACCTCGGTGCGGCTTTGAGCGGAGGCAGCATAGAGGCCCAGGTAACCAGCTGTGTAGGTGGTATCGGTCCAGTGGGTAATATACTGCCCATTGACGAAAAATGAGAAATCGCTGCCACGCACGAGAATTGCCAGGATATTCGTTTGATTGAGTCCCTGCTTAATAGCGGAACTGGAACCAGAGATCAGGGTGGAGTTATAATTTTTGGCGCTTGAGTAGCGCGAGATACGATAGGTGCCATCAACGCGTATCACAAAGTGATATGCCTGTTGGTCGTTATAACCAAAGGTCTGGCCGCCGCTATAGCCCTGGATAATGGTGGTCTGGACCTCGAAGGCGAAATCGTGGACAGGGGCGTCGGTGCCTCCTCCACAGGAGTTGCCATAGTCTGCTTCGGTGACACTCACATGATAGGCGTTCGCGAGGAACTTGCAAGTGCCAAAGCTATGTTCCCCTTCATACCAGCGCCCGCCCTGTGAGTTGTCACGCATGGGATCATTCAGCGTCGGCGGCGTGCGCTTGAGCTGATTATACTGTTCGGGAGGCGAGAGATGGGTGAAGGTTGCTGTCGCGTTGACATTGGCCTGGGCTGTAGCCGTCTGCTGAGTACTGGTGGTCGCGGTACGGGCGGCCATATTTGTCGTGGTCGCGGTGGCGTTCGCTTTTTGTATCTGCTGCTCGTGGTTCTGATAGGTAAAGAGGCCGAGCGCGCCAAGGATCAGCAGCAGAGCGCAGGCGACAAGCGCGATGCCGAGAAGCAGGCTGCGTCGGTTGCGACTCTGGGGCTTAGGCACGTGTGTGGATAGTGGCGCTGGCTGTGTGCTCTTCGCAGGCGCCTGGAGAGAGGATGAGTGGGATGGGTCGATATTGACTTCGGGAGGCGTAACCGGGGTTGAGGTTGAGCCTGAGACGGTCGGCATGGGTGGTGCGAGGTCTCGCGGGAGGGTCGAGAGCGAACCCGCTGTACCAGAGAGGCTGGCGGCTTCAAGGGCCAGCGCGAAATCTAAGACGCTGGGAAAGCGCTGAGCAGGATCTTTAGCCAGCCCCTGCATGATGACCTGTTCAACCTCCATAGGAATATTGTTGACCCTCTCGCGCAGGGGTGGTGGTGGTGCCATCAGGTGTTGAGCGCATATTTCGTGATACGTGCCGCTGAAGGGGCGCTCGCCCGCCAGCCACTCATAGGCGATAGTTGCCAGGGCATATTGATCGCTGGCGGGACGGGCTGCTCCTTTGATCTGTTCAGGAGCCATGTAGGGGACGGTTCCCGTAGGCTGCTGTGTGCTCATTGAGGAGGTTTGATGGGCCATGGCGGCGATACCGAAATCGGAGAGCAGGATCTCGCCCTGGCGTTCAATAAGCATATTCTCTGGCTTGACATCGCGATGAATAAGCTTGTGATTATGGGCGAATTGGAGCGCCTCTGCGGCCTGTTTGACGTAGGCGACAACCTCTGTAAGTGGAAGGTATGAGCCACGGGGATGGCGCCTGCGCAGCGTGCCTTCCGGGTAGTAATCCATCACCAGGTAGGCAGTATCGCGCTCGACGGCGTAATCGAGAATGGGGACAATATGGGGATGGCGCAGCATGGAGATCAGCTCCGCCTCCTGGCGGAAATCGGCGATATACTCTTCCGCTATCTGGGAACGTAGTATCTTTATTGCGGCCTGTTTGTTCTGGATCCAGATATGTTGCCCGAGATAGACCTCGGCGAAGCCACCACGACCAAGGAGATGCAGCAAACGATAATTGCCCAACTGCTGGTCTACAAGATTGATCATTTGGAGTCCTCAGTGTATCTGTAGAAATAGAAATATATGGTGTATTTGATTTTTTTAGTGTAACATACCTCTGCCGCAGAGAAAAGCCATGGGGGCGAGATCACGCGTGATCTCGCCCCCATGGCTGTAACTGTTTACTCTTTTCAAGGGGTACTCTCAGCGTCTGATCCCCATGCCCATGCCGGAGAAAAAGGTAGGTGCGCCCTTTAGAAGCACAGCCTTTTTCTCCGGCTGGGCGTGGGGCGCACTGCCTCCTCTGAACGGAGCCGACCAGCAGGAGGGGCCTGGTAGGTGCGCCGTTTACAAGCACAACAGGCCCCTCCTGCATGGGCGGCGGACCTGCCGAGTGACTTTTATTCCAGCATGAGGCGCCGAATCTCGATGATCTGGTCGCGGAGCTGTCCGGCCTTCTCGAATTCGAGCTGCTTGGCGGCTGAGCGCATCTGGGATTCGAGGTCTTTGATCAGGCGCAGGGCCTCGTCTTTGGGGATGCCTGCGACGGCGGTTGCGGTCTTGCCGTCGGCCCCTGCCTCGGGACCAGCCATGGCCTTAAGACGCTCGGAGAGGGTTTTGACCTCTTTCTTGATGCCGCGTGGAGTGATGTTGTGCTGCTCGTTATATCCCTCCTGGATCTTGCGGCGGCGGTTGGTCTCGTCGATGGCGCGCTGCATCGAGCGTGTCACGTTGTCTGCGTACATGATGACGCTGCCCTCGACGTGGCGGGCGGCGCGACCCACGGTCTGGATGAGCGAGCCCTCTGAGCGCAGGAATCCCTCTTTATCGGCGTCCAGGATGGCGACCAGGGAGACCTCGGGCAGGTCCAGGCCCTCGCGCAGGAGGTTGATACCAACCACGACATCGTAGACGCCCAGGCGCAGGTCGCGCAGGATTTCGACACGCTCAATGGTGTCGATCTCGGAGTGCAGGTAGTGGACCTTGATGCTGAGCTCCTGCATGTAGTCGGCGAGGTCCTCGGCCATCTTCTTGGTGAGGGTCGTGACCAGGACGCGCTGCCCCTTCTCGACGCGTATGCGAATCTCGGCGATCAGGTCATCGATCTGCCCACGTGTGGGGTGAACGGTGATCTCTGGATCGATCAGGCCGGTTGGGCGAATGATCTGCTCCACAATGGCCTGGCTATGCTCATATTCGTAAGGGCCGGGTGTGGCGGAGACGAAGATGGCCTGCTTGAGCTTGTGTTCAAACTCTGGGAAGGTCAGGGGGCGGTTATCCAGGGCCGAGGGGAGGCGGAAACCGTAGTCGACCAGGACCTGTTTACGCGAGCGGTCGCCCGCGAACATGCCGCGCACCTGGGGGAGAGAGATATGCGACTCATCGACCACCAGCAGGAAGTTCTCGGGCAGGTAGTCGAGCAGGGTCCAGGGCTGTTCGCCAGCGGCCCGGCCCGCCAGGTGACGTGAGTAGTTCTCGACGCCTGAGCAGATGCCGGTCTCGCGCAGCATCTCGATATCAAAGTTGGTGCGCTGTTTCAAGCGAGCATGCTCCAGCAGCTTGCCCTCGGACTCCAGTTCCTCCAGGCGCTGCTCCAACTCCTCTTCAATCAGAGAGATGGACTTATTGAGGCGCTCCTGGGTCGTGACCCAGTGCTTGGCGGGATAGATATCGAGGCGTGTGCGCTGTCCCAGGACCTCGCCGGTCAGGGGATCGATCTCGGTCATGCGCTCGATCTCGTCGCCAAAGAACTCCACGCGTACAGCCACGTCTTCATAGGCCGGGAAGATCTCTAGCACATCTCCGCGCACACGGAAGCGCCCACGTACGAAGTTGGCGTCGTTGCGCTCATACTGGATAGAGTTCAGGTGGCGCAGAATTTTATCGCGGCGGCGCTCCTCACCTACCTTGAGGGTCAGCACCACCTCACCATATTCCTCGGGGCTGCCCAGGCCATAGATGCAAGAGACCGAGGCCACAATCAAGACGTCGCGACGCTCAAAGAGGCTGCGTGTGGCGGAGAGGCGTAGCTTCTCGATCTCCTCATTGAGCATGCTTTCTTTTTCAACGTAGGTATCGGTACGGGCGATATAGGCCTCTGGCTGATAGTAGTCATAGTAGGAGACGAAATACTCGACGGCATTATTGGGAAAGAACTCTTTATACTCGCTATAGAGCTGAGCGGCGAGCGTCTTATTGGGTGCGAGCACGAGGGTTGGCTTCTGCACCTGTTCGATCACCTTGGCCACGGTATAGGTTTTACCGCTGCCAGTGACGCCAAGCAAGGTCTGAAATCTCTGATTATTGCGAATGCCCTCGGCAAGTTCTGCAATCGCCTGGGGCTGATCACCGGTCGGTTCAAAAGGTGATTCAACTTTAAAATCTGGCATAGCGCGGCATCCCCACTGGATCTATGTTGTAGAATATTTTTTCGAAACTCAGCTCATTATACCACGAATTGCAGTGCCTGGGTATAGCCGGGATAGATGCACTACATGGGACAGAGGCACGCCTCTGTCCCATGTAGTGCATCTATTGATGGCTCACTGAGTGAGTGAGCCAAGGCAGGTGCTATTGGCTAACGTATGTTGATATTCACGCCACCCAGGCCAGCATTGCGGAGGCCAGCGTTGCCGAGACCAACATTGCCCAGGCCAGCATTGTTAATGCCGAAGCGGTTGAGGCCGACATTACCGAAGCGGTTGAAGCCAACGTTACCGAGGCCAGCATTGCCGATGCCCAAGCGGTTGAAGCCAACGTTACCGAGGCCGACATTACCGAAGCGGTTGAAGCCAACGTTACCGAGGCCGACATTACCGAAGCGGTTGAAGCCAACATTACCCAGAGCCGGATTGAAGCCGACGTTGCCACCAAAGCGATTAAAGCCAACATTACCCAGAGCCGGATTGAAGCCGACGTTGCCACCAAAGCGATTAAAGCCAACATTATTCAGAGCCGGATTGAAGCCGACGTTGCCACCAAAGCGGTTGAAGCCAACGTTACCAAGGTTAGGGTTGAAGCCAACGTTGCCCATGCCAACGTTACCAAGGTTAGGGTTGAAGCCAACGTTGCCCATGCCAACGTTGCCAAGGTTAGGGTTGAGGCCAACGTTGCCCATGCCAACGTTACCAAGGTTAGGGTTGAGGCCAACGTTGCCCATGCCAATGTTGCCCATGCCAGGGTTGCCCATGCCAACATTGCCCATGCCAGGATTGTTGAAGCCGAAGCGAATATTGATGTTAGGGTTATTGGCGACGTTGCCAAGTCCAGCGTTAGGTAAGCCAGCATTGCCAAGACCAGCGTTAGGTAAGCCGGCATTGCCAAGTCCAGCATTGCCGAAGCCGATATTGATCTCGTTGGGACCACCCTGAACGTGGTGCTGAATCTTATTGATCCTGGCAGCTGCGATGCTTGAGGCATGGGCAGAATGAGCCTGCCCAAGGACCGTGTAAAACGAGATCAGGCACCCTAGTACAAACGCATATGCGCTCATCCTGATGAACTGACTTTTCATGATGCGTTCCTTTCTCTGAATTTCTGATAAGGCTAATGCTGTTTAAGTTGGACTCTCTACTGCTTCGTGAGGCCATTCGGCGCTTTGTAGGGTCCATGCTGGCATGGACTCTCCCACTGGTGGAAGCACCCGGCTAGCCTGAGCGTTTAAAGTCCAAGCAAGCTTGGACCCTACAACGTAGTCTAATGTCCAAGCAAGCTTGGACCCTACAACGTAGTCGTTTGTCTGTGTCTCTGTCTATATATAAAGCAGTCAACAAACTGAAGAGAACATGAAACCGGGCGCAGAAAATCTACATTTTTGAACTGATTTTCGCGGGTTGTCCGTGATACTAACAGAGAATTGCAAAGAGTACATGTGCTCTTAATTAAGAGTCATATAACAGGTAAAAACCAGAGAGAAGCAGACGCGAGGAGCGCCTGACATGGCGACGAATGCGGCTTCATTGTGGAGGCATGTAAGTTCATGAATACATTGAATATATTCTATAAAAGGGCTGGCACGTGGCGGCCCATCTTCAATTGGCGCCGCTCAGGAAGAGCCATGATGGCGCTTGTTGGATTAATGCTCCTGATTTTCCCCCTGGCGGCGTGTGACCCGAGCACTGCCGTCCAGTTCTCGGATTTGCAGCTTAATATTCCGCCTGACGCGCTGAAGGCACCCGTGGTCAGGCCGGTTCCCGATAGTCAGAAACTGCATGTTGGGGTGACGCTCAAGATGAATCAGGACTGGCTTAAGAAGATGGAGGGGACCAAGATTGAGCCAGGGAAGCCCTCGCACCTGGAGGATTTTGCGAAGAAGGTAGGCATCGATGATCAGACCTATCAGAAGTTCAAGGACTTCTTCTCGCCTCAGGGTATTGCTTTAAAGCTGAACAAACTGCATACCTACCTGACCCTTGACGCTAAGGCCAGCACGCTGGCAAAGCTCTTGCAGACTAAATTTGTGGTGCGCAAGTATAACGGGCGCGAGTTCTATGGCCCGGAGACGGCCCCCAAGGTCCCCGCCTTTATGACCAGCTCCATCGAGTCGGTCACGGGTCTTGACAACTATAGTTCCAAGCCGGTGCATACCCTGCAAGGCATCACACAACAGGCAGACTCGAAGCAGCAAGCGACAAGCTCACGCCAGCTACTGACCTCCGGGCAGACGCTCTCCACGCAGCAGGCCAGCACGCCACAGCAGGACTGCTCGCCACCTGACCAGACGCTCTTCCCCAAGGATGTCGCGGGCGCCTATGGCTTTGATCGCATGTGGAACAAGGGCTGGAATGGGCAGAATATGACGGTCAACCTGGTCGAGATCGATGGCTCCTACCGGGATGATATTCAGAACTACTTTGATTGTATTCAATTTAAGGGCCATCTCTCGGTCGTCAACGTTGATAGCGCCCCGCAGGACGCCCTGGGCGAGTCTACGCTCGATGTACAGATGGCAGCGGGCCTGGCGCGCTCGGCCAACATCAAGCTCTATCAGACCGATGGTAACGCCGATGATAATGTCTGGGGGCGCGTCAACGATATGTTGCAGCGCATCCTCGACGACAACACCAATGGGGCCAATAGCGGCAGCGTTGTCAGCATCAGCCTGGGCGCGCCCGAGAACGAGGTCTCCCAGGACGATGTGCGCGCGCTCGATAGCACCTTGCAGCAGTTGACGCGTGTGGAGCATATGAGCGTCTTCGTTGCCAGTGGGGACTGCGGCGCCTTCGGTAGTCGTCAGTATGGCAAGCTGGCGGTTAGCTATCCTGGCAGTGATCCCTGGATTACCTCGGTGGGTGGCACCATCCTCCAGGTTAACCAGAATCGCCAGCGTAACCAGGAGGTTGTCTGGTCCGATAACTCGGGGAATAGCTGTAAGAACCAATGGGGCAGCGGCGGTGGCAACAGCATCCTCTTCAAGCAGCCGAGCTGGCAGAACGCTCCTGGTACCAAGAATCAATATAGCCGGGGGATGCGCCAGGTGCCGGATGTCTCGGCGGCGGCCTATGGCCTGGCAGTCTACTTTAAGGGCCAGTGGGGCGCCGTTGGCGGCACAAGCGCGGCAGCACCCATCTGGGCAACCGGCATGGCGCTAGTTAACCAGGGCAAGATGCAGCAGCGCCATAGCTTCTCCTATGGCCCGCAGACCTTCTACCAGGCGGATAAAGGGCAGGCTTACTTTGATATCACCCAGGGCAATAACCTGTACTATCGCGCCTCGCAGGGCTGGGACTTCGCCACCGGCCTTGGCACGCCCAACCTGGACGCCTTCTACAGCGCTGCTCCCTAAGAAGGGCCTGTATCGAAAGAGGGGGGCTGACAATGCAGAGAAACCGCATTGCCAGCCCCCCTCTTTCCTCTTTCGACACCAAATTGTAAGCAAGATCACAGCGCCTGGGGCCAAATATGCTACACTACGTAGCAGAAGGCAAGATTATTCGATTAAGATATATGGATGTGTATTTGATGGCTTCAGACACGTTCTATGATATAGATTCCTGTGACCAATTTTAGTAGGTTGTCCGAACAGACATCTGCGAAAGGCACGAAATGTCGGTAGGGACCAGCTTTAGCGCGTCCCATTGGCGTCAAGTGAAGGGTCCGCCGCCCATGCAGGAGGGGCCTGGGTGTGCTTCTAAAGGGCGCACCTACCAGGCCCCTCCTGCTAGGCGGCTGCTTTCCCGCCGGGTGGCTGTACTTGCCAAGTACGCCCCACGCCCGGCTGGAAGAAAAAGGTAGGTGCGCCCTTTAGAAGCACACCCTTTTTCTTCCGGCATGGGCGTGGGGAGCGAGCAGATGCCCCTTCACTTGACGCGTATGGGACGCGCTAAAGCTGGTCCCTACCGGTCTGGGGAGCCGCCTCGCGCAATGGATGGTTTTCCAAGCTCGGAACTTGTCCGACAAAATGTGTCAAAGGAATCGATATAGTGCTATCTATGCCTGGTAGATTGCGTTGAGGATGGGCGGGGGACTGGGACCAGGAAACTTGCTTTTTCAGAGAGTGAGGAGAAGAGACGTGCAACCCCGCTATTGCCCCAATTGCGGCGCCGAGGTATCGGCAGCCAGTAGATATTGTCCGCGCTGTAACTTTGATATGTTTGCGCGGCAAGATGCGCCGGGCGCGAATGTTCAGGCTATGGACCGCGCCACGCCACTACCAGTCTCGCCTATGCCTCCACAGACGCCATTCCCTCAGCAAGGACCGATAAGCCAGCCCGGCTTCGCGCCCCAGGGACCAGTGAGCCAGCCCGGCTTTGGGCCTCAAGGTGCGCCTCCGACCTCTGAGCCAGCCTGGGCCTACCAGCCTGGGCCAACTCCGATGTCACCTCCGCAGCCGAAGCGCCGGGGTGGCATTGGGCGCACCTTGTTGATTATCCTCCTGTTGCTGGCCTTTGTGGGTGCGGGCGGCTACCTGGCCTATGCGCTTCTCGTGCAGAATGCCACGCAGCCTCAGATCACCTCGCAAACGCTGAGTACCACCGTGAAGTACGCGGGCGTGGATGTGACGCTTACCAGGCTAGAACAGGCGCAACGCTTTGTCGATGATCCGCATTCGGCGGGCGATGGCATGTTGCGTGTCCATCTCCTGGCCGACAACAAGACGAACGTGCCCGTCAACATGGTCTATAGCGATATCGCGCGGCTGGTCTTGCCTGGCGGCAAGGTCGTCCAGCCGACGTATGTCAATGGTAACGCGGGCCTGGCTGCGGGGAAGTCCCATAGCGATTGGGTGGATTTCGCCGTTCCCAGCGGGACCAATACGGGGCAAATCGCGCTGCGCCTGGGGGGCGCGAACGAGGCCCAGATGGACGTTTCTCTTGGCTCGAACTCTGGTGCCAGCACCTATCAGCCACAAACCACGCAAATCGGCAAGGCTCTAGACTCCAAAGAATCCTTCTATGGTCTCGACTGGACGCTGGATAGCGCGACAACGCAGTGGAGCATCGATGGCAAGCAGGCCAGCAAGGGGATGCGCTATGTAACGGTAACGCTTAAGGTGAATAGTGCCCTGGAGCAGACGGCCATTCCCGGCTCGGCCTTCGACTACGCCACCCTGGCGGCTGGTAGCACGACCGCCAGGCCTGCCCTGACGACGCTGCCCGTCTCCTTTGATAAAGAGACACAGGGGACCAGTGGTACGATCACCTTCCTCGTGCCCCAGGATCAGAAACACCTCACGCTCACGCTCCACGCTCCCGCCAATAGCGGCTTTACCGATGCTACCATCACATTCGACGTGAAATAAAGCAAGTAGAAGGCGATGCGTCAAGAAAATGGCGACCCGGAGCTTTCAGTTCCGGGTCGCCATTTTCTTGATATGTAAATACTCTATTCGAGGATGTAGCTGCCCGAGAGAGCCTGGCGGAGAGCGGCTTTTTGCTCTTCGTCGATTGACTCCAGGGATTTTTCTTTAACCGGGCCATTCCAGACAGATATGGGGCTGGTCGTCTGGGCTACAAACTCATCGATCATGATCTCTTCCAGGAAGGGCGTCTTTGGGGCTGCGGGCAGAGCGGGTAGCTCCTCCTCCGCTGCGACCTCTTCCTTTACCTGTTGTGGGACCACGTTGTACTCGGCAAGTGATACCTCTTCGACCTTGGCCTCAGCCTCGGTCGCCTCGATGGTTACCACGGGTGCGAAGGTCGAGCTGCTGGCCTCGGCGATGATACCATCGACAGTCAGGGCGAAGCGCTGCCCATTGATATCGAGATAAATGCTCTGGCCTTCTCGCAGTTCAGTGAGTTGACGACGTAATTCCTGATTCTCCGCCTCCAACTCTCCCATCAACTGCTGCTGTTGCTTCACTGCCTGCAAAAGATGCTCAAAACCACCCATAAAAAACTCCTTCAAAACATGCTTACAAATAGCAGACACACAACTTCTCTGTCCTATACATAGAACGAAGGCTGCTTACCCTTTTAGAAGAGCTATGAAAAGCTATGAGGAGCACATTTCTGGTCTCGCTGTTGCGGTCTTACAGCTTTGTGCCAGAGCGTGTCTCTGTGTATCGCTATCGGTCAAAACATGAAACGTTTACTTTGTCCCCCCTGTCTGGTATTGAAACGTGTCAATTAGGGGAGGAGTAACACTTATTTATGATCGGGCTATAAATTGGTATGTTTATGTATGGGAGTATAGGCATGTATAAAATATGCTTATTTTTAATGCCAACAATATGGCACATTTTGCTATGCCGATCTCGCACGAGATGATGTACAATGGTATATGTGTCTGGCGAACCACATCTTCACTGAAACGCTAATATATGCTAACGTAATGAAGATGAGTTGGATATTGTCTGGACACAAAGCAAACATGCTGCTACATGTAAGGCTGCGCCATTTCATGGTACAATGGAGCAGCCACAATGTATGTGGATATACTTCCTAGCGAAAAACTGAGCGCGGAGCGCTAGCCACGCGAGTGGGGTTGTTTTTTGTATGAGAAGATAGTTTTCTGACTTAATGACGAGTACAGAGGTAACGAAGAAAATGACTGATCGTATTCGAGAAATTTTAAGCTGGTATAACAGCGAGAATCCTGGTGTGCGCACCAATCTCGCGCGCATGCTCAATCATGGCCGCCTGGGTGGCACGGGCAAGATGGTCATTCTTCCAGTTGACCAGGGTTTCGAGCATGGTCCCGCGCGTAGTTTCGCGCCCAATCCCGCGGGTTATGATCCCCGCTATCACTTTCAACTGGCGATTGAGGCTGGTTGTAATGCCTATGCCGCGCCCCTGGGCTTCCTGGAGGCTGGTGCCTCAGAGTATGCGGGCGAGATTCCCTTGATCCTCAAATGTAACAACCACGACGTATTGAACGACGAGCGCGATCCTATTTCGGCGGTGACCGCGGGCGTCGAGGATGCGTTGCGCCTGGGTTGTGTCGCGGTTGGCTTCACTATCTATCCTGGATCCTCCGAGCGCACGATCATGTATGAGCAGTTGCGCGATCTGGCCGCTGAGGCCAAGGCGGCTGGTCTGGCCGTGGTGGTCTGGTCCTATCCCCGTGGTAGCAGCATCAGCAAAGAGGGCGAGACCGCCGTTGATGTCGTGACCTATGCCGCGCAGATCGCGGCACAACTAGGTGCGGACATCATCAAGGTGAAGCTGCCTAGCGCGAAGGTGGAGCTGGCCGAGGCTCAGAAGGTCTACCAGAAATATGAGATTCCGATCTCGACCCTCTCTGAGCGCGTGAAGCACGTCATTCAGAGTTCTTTCGATGGTCGCCGCATCGTGATCTTCTCCGGTGGCGCGGCCGCTGGCGATGACCAGGTCTTCAACGAAGTGCGCGCCATTCGCGATGGTGGCGGCTTTGGCTCAATCATGGGCCGCAACTCCTTCCAGCGCAAGAAGGAAGACGCCCTCAAGTTCCTGGGCACGATCATGGGCATCTACGAAGGCTCCGTCCAGTAGGGATAGCTCAAAGCTGCTAAAGTACGCGTCTACATATGACCATTATATGTAGACGCGTACTTTAGTAGCTTTGCTCCTTCCAGAAGACACTATAAAAGGCGCCTCCCATTCTAATGGGGGACGCCTTTGCTTCAGGCTCTCTTAGTGATACATTACGCGCTGTGCTCTTGACCTGAAGCGATATTAGCAGTAGGCACCAGCAGGACACCTCGTGCCCGGGCCGCCCCAACCATACGCGCCGGTCCCGCGACCTTGTCCGCCCCAGCCACCGCCTTGACCGCCCCAACCGCCACCAGTCCCACCCCAACTGCTGCCGCCATTCCAACCAGTGTTGCCACCCCAACTGCTGCCACCATTCCAACCAGTATTGCCACCATTCCAACCGGTGTTGCCGCCATTCCAACCAGTGTTGCCACCATTCCAACCGGTGTTGCCGCCATTCCAACCGGTGTTGCCGCCCCAACTGCTGCCACCATTCCAACCGGTATTGCCACCCCAACTGCTGCCACCATTCCAACCGGTATTGCCGCCATTCCAACCAGTGTTGCCACCATTCCAACCGGTGTTGCCGCCCCAACCGCCGCCCTGGCTGCCCCAGCCACCGCCAGTACTTTGACCACCACCATAGCCGCCCCAACCGCCACCACCGGTGCCGCTACCAGGGCCACTACTGCCGCCACCACCAGTACCACTGCCAGGGACATTGACTGGGGCACCGGTGCCACCGTACATGCCACCTGGTCCCCAGGCGATTGCCTGGTGATGGGTCACAATCTTTGTTGGTACGCTTGCCTTGACGCCGGCCGCTGATGCGGAAAAGGTTGTGCCAAGGAGCAATAAGAGCGCACATAGCCCGCTAAAAGTAACGAAGCACACCGCTTTTGTGGAAAGACGCCAAAATATCATTAAGTTCCTCCGTTGCATGTAATGCATAAAACTTCCCAGGCATGTTTTATGCGTAAAACTACTGATGAACTTTCTGTACGAAGCACTACAATAGCCTCTTTCACCGGCTACTTTTTTAGTTATATGGCTCGTGACAAACGCGAGAAAACTAGCCTGACTACAGCAAAAATAAGCCAGTGTATCGCTGGAACCAGCCTCGTTCAAGGCATACAAAAGGCGTCTCCACTCCAGCGGAGACGCCTTTTGTATGCCTGTGTATTTTAGAGCTAGACTATTTGCAAGAGGATACGATTATTCGGATCGACATGCTGTGGGTCTACTTTGAACGAACCAAGTGGCTTGCCATCTGATACACGCAGGATCTGGATGGTGTTCCCTGGCAGGCTAAGATAGACCTGGTTATCATCAGCCGCAGGAGGATACTCAACGGTGATCTGGTCGTGAAAGGCATAGGTCCAGCGCTGCTTGCCGGTTGCGGGATCTAGTACCACCAGGGTTGACCCGGCCTGTTTCCCGCCATCCTGTATAAGGTAGACCCCTTCTTCGGTAATAAGGGGGTGTGGGTTCTGTATTGGTTCCTGATACTGCCAGCGTAAGCTGCCATCCCTGGGCGAGAAGGCATAGATGCTTCCATAGTGCGCCCCCGCAGAATCAGGAGGTGTCTCCAGGTATAGAACTCTATTGGCCAACGTGGCTGTTGTTGCCCAATCAATCGATGAGGACTTCCAGAGCTGCTTGCCGCTGTGGGCATCATAACCCAGGAGGACGCTCTTCGACTCGGGAATGTGCCCGGGATTTTGCCAGTTCAGATGCTGCGTGACACATAATATATCGTCACTGAGAAATCCCTGGTCCAGAGCCGCATAGGAAATGGAGGCATCATATACCTCTTTCTGCTGCCAGATGAACTGCCCATCCTGGACACTCAAGGCGAAGCGCAGGCCGCTGTGATTTTCAGGGGTGTTTACGGCTCCATAGACCGCTGTATCCGAGGCTCCAAAGAGGCTGATCGTGGATGGCAGCGTTTTTGTTCTGGCGACCGGACTCAGAATATGCTCCCACCTGAGGGTGCCATGTATGATATCGAGCGCGGCGACTTCCAGGTTTGTGCCTTTGATGAACGAGAGAGCTACCGTATTCCCGGAGGCGGCGATAGCCCCCATTCCATAGGTATCATGTTGCCAGCGTAGCTTGCCGTTAGCGATATCGAGCGCGTACAGCACCGTCTGCTGACCGTCATACCCCCAGGCATAATAGGTGCTATCAATAGCCATGCCAGCGATATAATGCCCATTGACGGCGGCAAGCGCGGGCTGTCCTGGGGGGGCCTGAAATTGCCAGAGGGGGCGGTGCGTCTGCATATCCAGGCGATAGAGCGTCTGGTTGACGCGGGCAAACATGGCTGTCTGGTGCTGTCCCTGCCCCGCTGGCTTGTCCGTCTGCCGGGCCTGCTGGAAGAGGAACATTGTACTCCCGATGAGCAGGGCGACGACGATGACGGCGGCCATAACGCTCAATACCCGCCCGAGCGGACGAGTGTTTTTCTGTTGCGTCGATCTGCTCCTCCCTGTTATTGGCAGAACCTGGGGAGTTTGCTGTCCCGCCTGGAGCCTCTGGAGATTTGCGCGCTGCTCGGCGAAGCGCTGCCAGACGCGTTGCAGGGCCTCATCCTGCTCGGGTGGCGCGAAATAGGCCTGTACGTCGCGTACGCTTGCCTGGGCATAGCGGTCGGATGCCTGCCCATTGGCTGACCTGCCCGCGAGGCAGGCGTCGATCTGTTTATCAACGGTCTGTGGGTGAAATCTGGTATGCTTGTCCTGCTTGTTCACTCTCTCCCTCCTTCCTTCTGCTTGTAGAGGTCACGCAAGGCGTTCAGAGTGCGCGAAAGCATGGTTCGCACTGCTCCTTCGCGCTTATGCAGTATTTTGGCAATCTCGGTGCAGCGTAATCCAAGCGTGAAGCGCAATTGGAGCACCTCTTGCTGGATTGCTGAGAGGTTCTGAATAGAATTGTGTAAGTTCGTGTATGTTTCGTGGCGCAAGACTAGATGTTCTGGTTGTTCCCAGCGAGAGCCGGGCGTTTCCTCGGCCTTCTCCAGCGGAAGGACGGGGTGTCTGCGCGTGCGCCGATGAAAATCGATGACGCGGTTGCGGGTAACGGTTCCCAGCCAGGCGCGTCGCTCGTCCTCGTCCATCTTTGCCAGGCGCGCTTCGTGCTCTAGCGCTGCGAGAAAGACTTCGAGTAGCATGTCTTCCGCGTCCTCCTGCGTGGGCACATGCCGCCGCAGATAGGCCAGCAGTTTTGGCGCACATTCACGGTAAAGCTGAGCACACAGCGAGGCGTCTCCCCAGAGGGGGAGCGGGATGGGAACATCCATGTTTCCTTTATGTAGCAACTTCTTTTCCTCGTTTGTATTTGTCTCTTGAGATATCTCAACCAGTGCAACGTCAGAGTGGGCAAAACGTTACAAGCCTGTATGTCCTACTCTTACTTTTTTCTCCTCCTGTAATGTATCCTGAGAATGAATAAACCTGCATGTACAAAGAGAGGATAGTTGTATGCCAGTTACACGGAAGTTTAGCGTGGAGGATCTCTGGTCGCTACGCACGCTGGGGCAGGTCGCGGTCTCGCCCGATGGCAGGCGCGTGGCCTTTGAGATGCACTACGCGGAGCGCGAGGCGGATACGCTGCGAAGCGCGCTCTATCTCTTGTGTCTTGATGAGCAGGGGCAGTCTGAGGGCGAGCCACGCCAGTTGACCCGGAGCGCGAAGAGCGAGTCTTTCCCGGCCTGGGCGCCTGATAGCCGGCGCCTGCTCTTCCTCTCGGATCGCGAGGGGGAGCAGAACCAGCTCTGGCTGATTGATACCGATGGCGGGGAGGCACGCAAGCTCACCACAATGCTGCATGGCGTCAACGAGGCCACCTGGTCGCCCGATGGGCGCTGGATCGCCTTTACCGCCTCCGCTGAGCTGGAGGACGAGGACGACCTGCTCGTCGGCCTCAAGAGTCTCTCCGAGTCCGAGCGTAAGAAGCGTGATGAGGAGCGGCGCTACCGCCTCCGCGTCATTAATGATCCCGACTATCGCAGTGATGGGCGAGGCTACTACGACACGCAGGCGCACCTCTTTGTCATGCCCGCCCCTGGCGAGAATGGCGCGGTAGATCCGGCGCAGATTCGCCGCCTGACGCGTGGACGTTACGAGCACGCTCAGCCTGCCTGGACGCCTGATAGCCAGGAGATCGGCGTCTTGAGCAACCGGCGCGAGGATCGCTTTATGGGCATCTGGGTCCGCGATCTCTGGGCGATTGATCCCGCGAGCGGCGAGGAGCGCTGCCTGACCGAGGGGAAACTGGCCATTGAGTCTTTCTCCTGGTCCCCAGACGGCCAGATGGCGATGGTCGTGGCGGACCAGGATGAGCGGATCGCGCGCAGCCTGGCCCGGCTCTACCTCGTGACGCGCTGGGGAAATGTTGGTGACCGCACGCTGCTGCTGACCCCCGACCTGGACCTGGCGACCTCGGCCTGGGTTGGCGGCCACTTCGGCATGCCTGGCCCCTACAAGCCCCAGTGGAGTCACGATGGGCAGGCTATCTATTTTATCGCCTCCGAGCGTGGGCAGGCACATATCTACCGCCTGGAGGTCGTCTGGCGCACGTTGAAGAAGCTGACGAGCGAGAGCATTACGTATTATCTGCACCTTTTGCCGGGGGAGCGTGGTCTGCTGGTGGCGCAGGAGCAGGCGCAGCATCCCTGTGAGTTCTATCACCTGCCCCTGGAGAGCGAGGGCAAGCCAGAGCGCCTGACCAGGCTCTACGACGATCTCATGCGCGACCTAGCCTGGCCGAGAGTCGAGAAATTCAGCTACGAGGGCGCGGCGGGCGAGGAGATCGATGGCTGGCTGGTCTATCCCATCAGGGCGAAAGAGGGGGTACGCTACCCGCTGCTAGTGCAGATCCATGGCGGTCCTCACTGGGGCTATGGCGATGGGCGTAGTCCCTATGACGCCTATCTCGCGGCGCGGGGCTATGCTGTCTTCTATTGCAATCCTCATGGCAGCACCGGGCATGGCGAGGCCTTCCTGCGCAGCGTCCTGGGTGACTGGGGGGGCAAGGATTTCGAGGATATCATGCGCGGTGTGGATGCCTGCATCGAGCGGGGTGTGGCCGATCCCGAGCGTCTCGTGGTTACGGGTTACAGCTATGGCGGCTACATGACCATGTATACCATCGGGCATACCGAGCGCTTCAAGGCGGCAGTACCGCGCGCGGGCATCTCCAACCTGGCCAGCTTCGTCGGTACTTCAGATATTGGTCCCTGGATGACCTATGAGTCCAAAGGCTTTCCCTGGGACGAGGAGCGTGCCGCCTATTACTATGAACGCTCGCCGCTCAACGCCGCTGCCCGTGTTACCACACCCACGCGCTTCATCCATCCCGAGAACGACCTGCGTTGCCCCATCGAGCAATCGGAGCAGTTCTACATGGCGCTCAAACTCATGGGCAAGGTCCCCGTCGACCTGGTGCGCGTCCCCGGCGCCTGGCACGGTGGCACCCCCAAACCCAGCCAGTCCATAGCCATGCGTGAGCACATGCTTGCCTGGTTCGAGCGCTACATCCAGATTCGCCCCGAGGAGTACGAGGGATAAGGGTGTGTGCGGGTGGGCTGGCGAAGCCAGCCCACCCGCACACACCCTTACTAGATAACAGTAGCCGCGTACGCCAGTAGCGGGTGAGCTTGCCATGTGGTGGCGAAGGGATTATACTGCTGTCAACAGGCGCAGATACAATGTAAATGTAACATGACTGACATGTTTAGATGAAGATGAAGGGATGGAGGTGCTATGGAAGAAGGTAATAAGCGGTCGCGCAAAGAGAAGTTGACGCCAGGACTGAGCGGCGAAAGCGAGCTGGCAAAATTTATCAAGATTCTTACCCCCGACGATCCCCTGCTCAAAGAACTGATGTTTGAAGAGACAACGCCCTTTGCTCATAACCCATTTTTTACAGGGCGTGCGAGTGCTCTCAAAGAGATGCGTAGCCGTTTGCGCTCCAAAGACACGGATATGCTGGCCCTGCGTGGCCCGGCAGGCGTGGGCAAGACGCAGCTCGCACAGGAATATGCCAATCACTACGAAAACGAGTATAAGGGCATATTCTGGCTTAACGCTTACAATCGCTCAACGTTCTTTGCCTCATGCAACATGATTGCCTTCGATGCTGATATCACAAGCTATGAGGATAAGAACCAGTCTACGCTCATAAAAGACCTGCGCGCCTGGCTGGAGAAGCAGCACGATTGGCTGCTGATTGCCGATAATATCACAGACCTGGAGTTGTTGCAGGAACTGCTACCCGCTAAAAGTCACGGCCATATCCTGCTCACGACACGGGAGCCATTGCCTGAAGATGTCGCAAGCACACTGGCGGTAGAGGCTCTCACCCCAGAGGATGGAGCCTTGCTGCTGCTGCGCCGCACCTCCCGTATCATCCTGGGGGATCCGCTGGGAAAGGCTTTGCCTGAGGATCGTGAGCTGGCATTGCAGATCGCGCGTGACCTGGAGGGTCTTCCGCTGGCCCTTAACCTGGCTGGCGCTTATATCAAGGAGAGTAAGCACTCGCTAGCAGACTTTCAACAGATGTATCAGAAAGCGCTTCAGGCGTCGGTGGCTGTGTCACATGAATTAGCAGGATTCTCACTTTCCCTGTTTGCTGTCTTCTCCTTGACCTTTTTTACTATCGAAGCGCTTCACCCGGCCGCGCAGACCCTGTTGCGTTTCTGTGCCTTTCTCGCGCCCGATGATATTCCCGAGCGGCTCTTTCAGGATGAGCATGCCTCTCTGGGGCCTGTGCTGGGACCTGTGGCCAAAAATGAGCGTGAGTGGAAGAAGACCATAGACCTGCTGGTAAATTACGGGTTACTCACTTGTGATAGCAGGAACTCCTGGTTCTCGTTGCACCCCCTGGTCCAGCAGGCTGTGCGTACATTGATCCCTGAAAAGCAGGACGAGGAGAAGCCAGGCAAGCGTCCTATCAGCGAGCGTTTGCGCTCCTCGCGCATCAAGTATCCGCTGGTGACGAGGCGACAATGGGCAGATGCCGTGATTGTGCTCCTTAATATTTGCATGCCTAAAGGCTATAGCGTCGAACATTGGGATAAACATGACATTCTCCTGCCCCATATTGTACGCTGTCTCGACTGGATCAGGCAGGAGGAGTTCATCACCCATGACGCGGAGCAGTTGACACGCCACGCGGGCATGTATCTGCTGGAGCGCGTGCGACCGGCCGAGGCGGAGCCGCTACTGGGAGCCACCGTTGATATCACCACAAGGCTCTATGACAAGAGTCACCCCAACGTGGCTTTAGATATCAGCCAGCTAGGTGATGCCTACGCCCTTATGGGACGGGCAAGCGAGGCTGAGAAGTGCTATAAGCGCGCCCTGGCCCTGATTGCCCGCAAGTCGAAGCGCCTCTTCCCGACTATGGATCTTATTCTACAGAGCGCGGCCCTCTTCTACCTGCGGCAGAAGCAGAATGCGAAGGCGGATGATCTCTTCCGGCGTTTGTTCTCGCCAACAGGCTTGCGGAAGGGTGACCTTGACGATGAGGTGTTGGCCGAAAAGCTAAATCTGATTGGGCATGGGATTCTGCATGAGGCACGCTACGAGGAGGCAGAGTTTCTCTTTAAGCACGCCCTGGAGCTATTTGAGCAACAGGGGAAGTCTGATCAGCTTCCAGCCATGGGAGCGCTAGGGAACCTGGCGCTCACCTACAAGTACCAGGGACGCCTGGACGAGGCCGAGTCACTCTACCTCAAATCGCTTGAGATGATCACATCGCTTGTGCCACCCGATGACTCAAATCTGCTGGCTGGGCGTTATAACCTGGCAAACCTGTACGCGGCCCAGGGGCGCTATGAGGAGGCCGAGCCACTGATGAAGCAGTGTTATGAGGCCTCTAGCAGTCGCTACGGTGCTAACAGTGCCCAGCTTGATAAGATGCGCGGTAACCTTGGCATGGTCTACAACCTTCTCGGGCGCTACGAGGAAGCTGAGAAGCTCCTGAAGCAGACGCTGACCAACTATGAGAAGCGCCTGGGCGTGGACCACCCCGAGACAATCGAATTGATGGGGAAATACATGGACGTCATCTCCCACCTCTCTCAGCAGGAGGCCCAAACCAGAGCCTCGCGCCCTCTCTCCTTCAAGCAAGGCGGCAAGCATTCCGGCAAGGCCCACCGCAAAAAGAAACACCGGTAGCTATAATCCCATAGGCGCCACGTTTACGATTCCTTTGACACATTTTGTCGGACAAGTTCCGAGCTTGGAAAGCCATCCATTGCGCGAGGCGGCTCCCCAGACCGATAGAGACCAGCTTTAGCGCGTCCCATTGGCGTCAAGTTAAGGAGCAGTTGCTCGACTCCCACTCCCATGCTGGAGAAAAAAAGGTAGTGCTTGTAAACCGCGCACCTACCCTTTTTCTCCAGCCGGACGCGGGATGCGCTGACCACCGAACGCAACCGCTCATGCAGGTGTGAAAGGTAGGTGCGCGGTTTACAAGCACCTACCTTTCACACCTGCATGAGCGGTGGGCCTGCCAAATGGCGCTCAAAAGGTCTTCCGATAGAATCGGGAACTCTTCACTTGACGCCAATGGGGCGCGCTAAATCTGGTCCCTACCGACCTTTCGTGCCTTTCACAGATGCCTGTTCGGACAACCTCCTAAAATGTGTCAAAGGAATCGTTTACGGCGTGCAAGGCGATTTATCGCATGACACAATTTGGCAGAGCAAGGTATGACAATCAGAATTTTAGAAGGCACGTCCTATGGTTTTCTTGTAGCCATTAAGGCTGCTATACCCATGGAGCTATAAATGTTGCATATTTATTATCTCTACAATGTAGAACGTACAAAACACGATTTTTATCACATCAATTTTTAAGTTGTGCTTCCACCCAACAACGTAACTTGAATTCCTGGTTTGGATCGATTATAATGCATGAGGTTTGAGAAGCATCAATATGGTAGGGTAAGCGAGAGATATATATGGAAGATAGTAGTATGGGCAAGGTGCATAATAATGGCCAAATACAAGGACAGATTCTCAACGGGCAGAACCATCACATTACCCAGCACTATTATGCGGCGGCAGGCTCCTCCTCGCCGCCTGAGCGGGTCTGGAATGTACCCTACCAGCGAAACCCCTACTTTACGGGGCGCGAAGACCTGCTGAGCAGTCTCCATGAGCAACTACATGCCAAGCGAGGTGTGGCACCCTCGCAGGCCATCAGCGGGCTGGGTGGCGTGGGCAAGACGCAACTGGCTGTGGAGTATGCCTATCGCTACCGAGAGGAGTACAGCTATATCCTCTGGGTGCGCGCCGAGAGCGAGGAGAGCCTCGTTGCTTCCTATATTACCCTCGCCCATGAGTTGAACTTGCCGCAGAAGGATGAGCGGGACCAGAGCCAGGCCATTGAAGCCGTCAAGCGCTGGCTGCGCAATAATGGCGGCTGGCTGTTCATCTTCGATAACGCCGATGAACCTGGCTTCCTCCCTGAGTATGTCCCTACCTTACCTAGGGGACACTGCCTCTATACCACTCGCGCCTCCACCCTCGGTCGCCTGGCTCGCAGCCTGGAGGTCGAGAGCTTCACCCCTGAGCAGGGCGCCCTCTTCCTCCTGCGCCGAGCCCAGCTCCTCGCCGCTGACGTTCTCCTGGCGCAAGCGCCTGACCAGGAAAGAGAATTAGCCCTCCAGATGACCCGCGAGTTTGGCGGCCTGCCCCTGGCGTTGGACCAGGCCGGGGCCTATATCGAGGAAACGCAGACGATGTTAAGCGTTTACTGGCAGATGTACCAGCAGCGGCGCGCCGAGCTGCTGAAGCGCCGGGGCTTCTCGACAGATTATCCTGAGTCGGTGGCGACGACCTGGTCGCTGTCATTTGAACGCGTCGAGCAGCAGAACCAGGACGCCGCCGAGCTGCTGAGGCTCTGCGCCCTCCTCGCGCCCGACGCCATTCCCGAGGACCTGCTGCTTGCGATAGGCACAGAGCTTGGGCGCCCGCTTGCTTCCATTGTCTCTCGTCCACAGCGCTTCAACGAGGCCATTGGTGTGCTTATGCGCTACTCCTTTGTGAAGCGCGACCAGGAACATTCTCTGTTGTCGATGCATCGCCTGGTACAGATTGTCTTGCGTGAGGGACTTGGAGAGGAAGAAGCGCGGACGGGAGAGGAGTCATTCTTCTCGCGCCTCCTACGTCGTCGTAGCTCTCGCGCCAGCCAGAAGAAGCGTGTGCTGCAAGCAGCCCGTGCTGTCCTGCCTCAATCAGACTTCGAATATTGGGCTATCTATGAGCTATGGCTGCCTCACATACTGGCGTGCGTTGACTGGTCGGAGCCGGAGCGGGTAGCATTGGAGGATAGCGCCTCTCTCCTCCAGAAGCTATGCTACTATTTGCGAGAGAGAGGGCGTTACACCGAGGCAGCTTCAGCTGCGCGGCGGGCATTAACGATTCGAGAGCAAGAGCTAGGAGAAGGGCATCGCCTGACGGGGATAAGCCTGAATGAGCTGGGCTCGATCTATCAGGAGCAGGGAAAGTACACCGAAGCCGAACCACTGCTCAAGCAAGGCCTGGTGATCCTGCAGCGCAAAGCCGGGAGTGAGGACCCCTCAACACTGGCGAGCTTGAATAACTTGGCTATCCTTTACCATAGCGTGGGGCAGTTTGATCTGGTGGAGACCTTGTATGAGCAGGTCCTGGACGCACGTGAGCGCAAGCTAGGTGCCTGGCATCCCGATACGGCAGGGAGCTTGAACAACCTGGGAATGTTCTACCATAATCAGGGGAGGCACGAAGAGGCTGAGCCTTTGCTCAAGCGCGCGCTGGAGATTCTCCAACAGGCGTATGGCGAATTACATCCCGATACGGCTGCGAGCTTGAATAACCTGGCATCTCTCTACTATGCTCAAGGCAGGCGTAAAGAGGCTATGGACGTGTTACTGCAATCAATTAGCATCAAAGAGGGGAGTCTAGGCTCCCAGCACCCCTCAACGGCCATCAGCCAGCTTGGCCTGGCGAAGTTCTACCAGGACGTGGGCAGATACGCCGAAGCCAAAGCCATCTATGACCAGGCCTTGCCGATCTGTGAACGCTCATTCTCTCCAGAGCACCTACAGTTGAGGCTAGCCCGCATAAACTATAGTGCCCTGCGCCACATGATGTCTGGTGCCAGGTTGGCCTATGCCCCCCGCAATGGTTCTGCCCCAAAGAAAAAGAAGCCTCACCAGCGCCGCAAACGCTAAACATGGGTCGAACTTTTGGTGTATTGGTGCGTTTATATAAACGATGGTAGATGTAAAAGCAGAAGAAAAGGAGCATATGGTTATGGACCCGATCTCTACCGTGGAGGCCGCGCTAACAGCAGGCGCCGTGGCAAGCGCGCAACCTCTGGCAGGCCAGGCACTCAAAGACGTCTACCAGGGCCTCAAAGCCCTCATCGTGCGCCGCTATGGCGACAAGCCCAAAGTGCAGGAGACACTCAAGGAGCATGAGGAAGATCCCGAAACCTTTGCCAAACCCCTCCAGAAGGCCCTGCGCACCGCCCAGGTCGAGAACGACGAAGAGATCCTCGAAGCCGCCCAGCACCTCATGACGCTAATCCAGCAGCAACAGGTTGGCACCAATAACTACAACATCCAGAATAGCGGCACCGTCCAGGGCCAGATTATTGATGGCAAGAATCACACTATTACCATGAAGTTCGGGGAGCCACCCAGGAAATAGGACTAGCCACATGGATGATGGCAGCACATATAACATAGAGAACGACGGCCTGATGCAAGGCTCGATCTTTGGTGGGCGCAATCACAACATTACCCAGAACTTCTATCCGCCCGCTGGCACGTCCATGCCGCCCGAGCGAGCCTGGAACATTCCCTACCAGCGCAACCCCTACTTTACAGGCCGCGAGGACCTGCTAACCCGTTTGCATAAGCAACTGCATGCGGGCCAGGACATCGCGCTCTCGCAGGCCATCAGTGGGCTGGGCGGCGTGGGCAAGACGCAACTGGTGGTCGAGTACGCCTACCGCTACCGTCAGGAGTACCGCTACATCCTCTGGGCGCGTGCCGAGAGCGAGGAGAGCCTGATCTCCTCCTACGTCGCCCTCGCCCACCTGCTCAACCTGCCGCAGAAGGACGCGCAGGACCAGCACCTTACCGTTCAGGCCCTCAAGCACTGGCTACAAAACAACGGCGGCTGGCTGCTTATCCTCGACAATGCCGACGAGCCCAAGATCCTCTCCCCTACATCCCCGCAGCGCCCCAGGGCCACTGCCTCTACACTACGCGCGCCTCCACCCTCGGTCGCCTGGCCCACTGCCTGCCAGTCGAGAGCTTCCCTGACGAGCAGGGCGCCCTCTTCCTCCTGCGCCGCGCCCAACTCCTCGCACCTGATGCTCTCCTGGAGCAAGCGTCTGAGCAGGAGCGAGAGCTAGCCCTGCAAATTACCCGAGAGCTTGGCGGCCTGCCACTGGCCCTCGACCAGGCTGGCGCCTATATCGAAGAAGCGCAAACCAGCCTCGCCGAGTACCTGTGCCTCTACCAGCAGCGCCGCGCCGAACTGCTTGCTGAGCGTGGCGACATCGTTCCTGACCATCCTGAGCCAGTTGCCACCACCTGGTCTCTCTCCTTCGAGCGCGTCGCTCAGCGCAACCCTGCCGCTGCCGACCTGCTGTGCCTCCTCGCCTTCCTGGCCCCCGACGACATCCCCGAAGAGATTATTACTGGCGGCGCTAAGCATCTCGGCAAAACGCTTGCTCAGGTTGCAGCTGACGCCTTTAAATTGGATAAAGCTCTCAGTGCTCTCCTGGCCTACTCCCTGATCAAGCGTGACCGTGAGAAGAAGGCTCTCTCCATACACCGCCTTGTACAGGCTGTGTTGCAAGATGTAATGACTGTTGAAGAGCGCGGGCAATGGATAGAACATGTCATAGCTGCTGTGGGGAAAACTTTCCCTGAACCTTCCTTTGAGCAGTGGGAGGCCTGTGAGCGCTGGCTGTCTCACGTGGAGCAGTGTACCACCTGGGCCATACAGGAGAAGATCGAAACACTTGCTGCCGCATCTCTATTTAATAATGCCGGCTATTACTTGAAAGCACGAGGACGGTATGCCGAAGCAGAACCATTATATAAGCGAGCGCTAGTAATTCATAAAACGAGGTTAGGAGCCTGGCATCTTTTAACGGCGGCAAGCCTGCATAATCTGGCGGGATTGTATTTAGATCGGGGAAAGTACGCTGAAGCAGAACCATTGTTAAGGCAATCGCTAGCGATTTATCAAAAGAAGTTAGGAGCCTGGCATCCGGATACAGCAAGGAGCCTGGGAATTCTAGCGGAGCTTTACACGGATCAGGGAAAATACGCGGAAGCAGAGCCGTTATATAAACAAGTGTTGGCAATTCGTGAGCGAAAGTTAGGAAGAGCGCATCCTTTAACAGCGATCAGTCTGGACCATTTGGGGACGCTCTATCAACATCAAGGTAGGCATGAGGAAGCAGAGCCGTTATTGCAACGAGCGTTGACGATCTGGGAGCGTGAGTTAGGGACTGAGCACCCAGAGATGGCGATGAGTCTGAACAACTTGGGAACGCTCTATCAATATCAAGGCAGATATGAGGAAGCGGA
The DNA here is from genome assembly GCF_016587415.1 of Ktedonobacter sp. SOSP1-85. Taxonomy (GTDB): domain Bacteria; phylum Chloroflexota; class Ktedonobacteria; order Ktedonobacterales; family Ktedonobacteraceae; genus Ktedonobacter. The sequence continues at coordinate 4,798,740 of NZ_BNJI01000001.1, forward strand.
GCCTTTGTTTGTACGCGTGCTTGCGATTCATGAAAAAGGGTTAGGCGCCTGGCATCCTTCAACAGCATTAAGTTTGAACAATCTGGGTGCGCTCTACCAGTATCAGGAAAGGTATGAAGAGGCGGAGCCATTGTATAAGCGAGCGCTAGAAATACGAGAAAGGGAGTTAGGAGCCTGGCATCCCTTAACGGCGGCGAGCTTGCATAATCTGGGAATGCTCTATCAGTTTCGAGAAAGATATGAGGAAGCAGAGCCATTATGTAAACGAGCATTGACGATCTGGGAGCGTGAGTTAGGGACTGAGCATCCTCATACACGAACAGCGCGAGCAAGCTATGCCGCGCTACTCCTTGCTATACGGCAAAACGCAACACCTGAACAATCATCACCTCACGAGAAACTGCGTGGCAAGCAGAAAAAGAAGGCCCGCCAGCGCGAGAACCGCAGGCGGTAGCCCTCATATCATGCATGCCACAGAAGTAGCCGCGTACGCCAGTAGCGGGCCCGCTACTGGCGTACGCGGCTACTGTTGGTCTTTGTTTCGTTCACTTCACTCCCTTGACCTGGTAAATTACAGCCGTACCGAGGGCAAAGTAGATGACGGTGACGGCGAAGAGTGTCGTATAGCCAAGGTGGTTGGGTGTGTTGTGCAGGACCTGCAGCAGGATGCCGCCGATGGCGATACCCACGACCTGCGGCAGGATGCCCATGGCGGACCAGATACCAAGGAACTTGCCTGCCTCGTCGGTGGGTGGCAGGGCGTCGGCGACGAGCGCCCAGTCGACGCTGGAGTAGGCGCCATAGCCGATGCCGAAGAAGAGGGCGGCGATCAGGGAGATGCTGGTGGACTGGAAGAAGATGAAGAGGATGCAGACCAGCGTCATCATCGCGCCCGAGAGGTAGACCAGGCCCTTGCGTCCCCAGCGGTCGGAGGCCCAGCCCGCCAACAGGGAGGTCGGCAGCGAGGCGATAAGCAGGACGGGGAGGAACTGCCCGCCGATAAACTGCTCGCCCGAGATGTGCAGGACGTCGTCAGCATAGTATTGCAGGAAGTAGAAGATGGTCCAGATGCCCATCTGCACCAGCAAGCGCGCCAGCAGGACCCAGGAGAGATCGGGATACTGCGAGGGCTTGAAGAAGAACTTGCGCATGAAGGGACCAAGGCGAAATTGCTGCCGCGCCTCCAGCGGTAGGGGCGTCTCCTTGACGGTCAGGATGGTGTAGGCCACCACGATGATCTGCACCACGGCAATCAGCAGGAAGATCCAGACGATCTCATTCTTATAGACATCCAGGGCGTCACGCTTATTGATGATCAGGCCCGCGACGACGGAGCCGATGGCGGTTCCCAGCAGGAGGCAGAGGCCGTTGATACCCGCCGTCAGGCCGCGCTGTTTGACCGGAACCTTGTCGGCAATGATGGCGCTCCAGGGCGAGTTGGCGAAGTTATTGCTAGCCTGGAGCAGCAGGAAGAGCACGGCGAAGGCGGGGAGGAGCAGGCCGGGACTCAGATAGGGCGCGAAAGCGAAGGCGACCAGGGCCAGAATGTTGAAAATAGTGCCGATGAGCATAAAGGGGCGGCGGCGTCCCATGCGGAAGGTCGCGTAGTCCGAGATGGCCCCTACCAGTGGGTTGACGACCACGGCGGCCAGCGTCCCCCACGCCACGACCAGCGTCAGATTGATATCCTTCTGCGCTGGATCGAGCAGCTTGGCAACCATGCTGGGAATGATAACGGAGATAATGGCGTTCCAGTGGAACTGGTTCGCGAGCCAGAAGACGTTGATGTTGATCTGCTCCAGGAGCGAGACGGGACGCGGCTCGGTCGCCAACACCGGCGACGTGGCATCACTGCCAGGCTGTTCAGATATCTCCATGTTTAGATATCCCCTTGAATGTGCTTTAGAGAGATTACGATAAATAGACTGTGTTGGCTATTATACTCAGCCATGTTGAGGACTGACAAGGGTCATTTTGCAGAAACATAAGTCATCCCGAATTTTTTGAGGATGAGCTTGCCAAAAAGCCCTCCAGAGAGAAACTTGAGGAAAACACCCTTTACCACCTCAAGAACTCAACTGGAGGGCTCGACATGTCAACGCATTCTCTCATATGGCAAGAGGGTCCGCAAGTGTGGGCCTTTGACCCCGAACTGATGTCAGAGGCGCTCTTACGCCTGTTAGCTAAGCACCTCATGCCCCTGCTCCTGCAGCTGGATGCCCAGCTAGACAAGCGCCTGGTGCGCACCTTTGCGCGGTTGGTGCAAACCATCATCACTTTTCGTGACCGGGTCAATGCCTTGCTCTTGACCGAACTGGGTGAACACCTGGGCTCAGCTCAGCAGACACCCGCTGCTGTCAAGCGCATCAGCCATCTGCTGCGTTCTCCCAAGTGGTCGAGCTCCCTCATCCGTGAGTATCTCTTGCAACGAGCGCACGAGCGCCTTGAGCAGTGGGAAGCCCAGCAGCTCATCGCGCTCCTGGTCTGGGATAGCAGTCAGCAGGAAAAAGCCGAAAGCATCCACAATGAGGAGTACTGCGCAGTGCGCTCGACGAAAGCAGCGCGCTTGAAGCGGATCAAGAAGGGCTTCTACACGCCTCCCAGTGGTCCCGTTTTTGTCCCCGGGCTTCACTGGGAAGGCGTCCTGCTGGTGGGTCTCTCCACCCGTCAGGATCCTCCCCAGGTGGCCGCCATGCGCTGGTGGACGAGCCGGGGAGTGCATGCCTCCTTCCAACGCGATGAACAAGGCAAGCTGCTCGTTGAGCTCAAGGAGCGCTTTGGTCGCCGCGTGATTCATATCTTTGACTCTGGCTTTGCAGGCAGCTTCTGGCTTGGGGTGCTCCTGGGCTTGGAGCTGCGCTTCATCATGCGCTGGAAGAGCAGTTACAAGCTCCTTGATGAGCAGGGGTGTCTGCGCAAAACCTGGGAGATCGCCCGCGGCAAACCGAGTTGGGAGAAGATGGCCATCTGGGATGCGCGCAAGCAGTGCCTCGTGCCAGGAGGGATTGTGGCCTTTCCCGTTCGCCATCCTGACCACCCTGAGCATCCCTTCTGGTTGGTGGTCTGTCGCTCCCAAGATCGTGAGCCCTGGTATCTCTTGACGGCAGAACTTGCCAGCACTCCCACGCAGGCTTGGCCCACCTACTGGGCCTACGCCCGTCGCTGGCAGGTGGAGGAGGAAATCAAGGATCAAAAAAGTGAGCTCGGCTTTGAGAGTCCACGCGTGCAGGCATGGGAGACGCGCGAAAAGCTCTTGCTGATCGCGACGCTGGCCTACGACTTTCTGCTCTCGTTGTTGCATCCCTGGCTTGAGCCGCTGCGAACCTGGTGCATCGAGACCTTTTGTCCGCGCACGGGTCGGCACTTGCGCCTGGTGAAGCATCCCTTCGTGCGGCTGCGAAAGGCCGTACGAGCGCTTTGGCAGGCCTATCCACCCCAGGCGTTGCTCCCTCGGGAGCCCCTGTGGCCGGGCGCGTCATCGTCACGGAAGAAAAAGCATCCGTCTAAAGCCACAAGCACCTGCGTGCAAGCGTAAGCGGGAAAACGCAGCAGGGGACGCGTTGGCTTCGTATACACAGGGACAAGCCGCCACACGAGATCATGGGGCAAGGCGTGCACAAGCTGTGCTCCCCTGGCCGTGGCACGGGGGGAAATGGCAGGCCGGTACCTGTCTCCTGCACAAAGGAAGAGATCCGGGGCCTTCTCCGCACGTGGAGAAGGCCCCGGATCTCTTCCTTTTCCTCAAAATTTGGGATGACTTATGTTTCTGCAAAAAAGAAAGGCTTGTTGGGTCCTCATAAACGACCCGAACAAGCCTTCCCGTGTCAAGACGTGGTTAACAAGTGTTTCTTGGTGTACTACCAGATTGTTTTTAGGAGGTTTCCTGGATTAATATTTTTCTTTTCAAGAGTTCTCTTTACATTGTAACCTCCGCTGCAAATTGGTAACGTAGAGAGAGGATGCAGAGAGAGGGCGTGCTCGCACGCCCTCTCTCTGCATCCTCTCTCTACAACATTTATTCCCAGTTCTCTATGCCGACGTGGATGCCCTGGTTCTCCAGCCAGCGCTCGACGTCGATGGCGGCGCGGCAGCCATCGGCGGCGGCGGTCACGGCCTGGCGATAGCGATGGTCGGTGACGTCACCGGCAGCGAAGATACCAGGGATATTGGTCATGGTGTACTCGACCGGGTCGATATAGCCCTGGGCGTCCATCTGGACCAGGCCCTTGAAGATCTCGGTGTTGGGCTTGTGCCCGATGGCAATGAAGAGGCCATGCGCGTCGAGCGTGCTCTCCTCGCCAGTCCTGACGTTGCGCAGGCGTACGCCGGTCACCTCTTCCTCGCCCAGGACGTCGGCGACCTCGCTCTCCAGGACGATGCTGATCTTCGGATTGTTGCGCGCGCGATCCTGCATGATCTTGCTGGCGCGGAAAGAGTCACGGCGATGGACCAGGGTCACATGATTAGCGTAGCGCGTCAGGAAGGTTGCCTCCTCCAACGCGGTATCGCCGCCACCCACGACCACGACATCCTTGCCACGGAAGAAGAAGCCATCACAGGTTGCACAGGCCGAGACGCCGCGCCCCTGTAAGCGTTGCTCATTGGGCAGGCCCAGCCACTGCGCGCTGGCACCCGTGGCGATGATGATCGTATGTCCCTGGTACTCGGCGCTATCGGTCGTGACCGTGAAGGGCTTCGCGCTGGTATCGATCTTGATGGCGTCCTCAGGTACCAATTCGGCCCCGAAGCGCTGCGCCTGCTTCTCGAACTTCTCCATCATCTCCGGTCCCATGACGCCATCCTCGAAGCCGGGATAGTTCTCAACCTCGCTCGTCTGCATCAACTGACCGCCGGTCTGATAGCCCTGAAGCACCAGGACGGACATATTGGAGCGAGCCGCGTAGATCGCCGCCGTATAGCCCGAGGGGCCTGAGCCGATAATGATTGTGCCGTAAACCTTCGCCATGTCTCTCAATCCTCACTTTTATTTGGAAGCTAAGTCTGCTTTGCGTATTGCCAGTGAATTGCTTTCGCCTATGAAAACAGCGAGCGCGCCCAATTTATGCCCGAGTTTTTCCTATAGGCTTGCCCTGCTGATCCTCACCACAAAAAATAATGTCCACTGATTATAACACGCACTTATTCCCTCTCATAGGGATGAGTTATACTTGACCTACTCCCCATGCCTGAAGGGCAGGGGATTCTCTCCCTCACGAGAGGGCCTTCCTGTTTCACCGAGGACCGCCTACGCCCCTTTCGAGGTCGCAGGTCTTACGTTCTCTCCGCAGGCTAATACGACTGCGAGTCCCGCAGCCAGGATGTTGTATGCTGCATTGATGTCTCGGTCATGGCAGACACCACAGTCTGGACAGACCCACTCACGTACGTCCAGGGTGAGACTCTCCAGTTTGTGTCCACAGGCGCTACAGGTCTTGCTGGTGGCTTCCCAACGATCAATGATGACGACCGTGCGTCCGTACCATGCCGCTTTGTATTCCAGTTGCCGCCGAATTTCGCCCCATCCCACATCACTCATCGCTTTGGCAAGACAATGGTTCTTGAGCATGCCAGCCACGTGCAAGTCTTCCAGACAGATCACTTGGTTCTCGCGTATCAGTCTGGTGGTGACTTTGTGCTGGTAGTCTCGACGAGTATCGGCAATTTTCGCATGCAGACGAGCGACCTTGCGGCGTGCCTTGTCGCGATTTTTGCTCCCCTTTTTCTTCTTCGCATGCTTGCGTTGCGCTTTGGCGAGCTTCTTCTCGTAACGGTGGAGGTGTTTGGGATTGGGAATCGCCTCCCCATCGGAGGTGATGAGCAGCGATTTGAGCCCCAGGTCTACCCCGATGACCTTCTCTGTCAGGGAAAGCGGCTCAATCCACTCATCAACCAACAACGAAATGAAGTAGCGCCCCGCTGGATCTTTGGAAACGGTGACACGAGAAATGCGTGCCTCTGCTGGCAGGGGGCGCGACCACACGATGTCGAGGGGGGCTTGCTGTTTGGCAAGGGTGAGCATGCCATCACGCCACACGAAGGCATTATCCGTATAGGTGGCGCTTTGCCCTTCGTGTTTCTTCTTGAAGGTGGGGGTATTTAGCGCGGCCCTCAAAAAAGTTTTTGTAGGCGCTGTCTAGATGACGTAATGCCTGTTGCAGGGGAACACTACTCACATCTTTCAGCCACGCCGTCCCTTCCTCTTTTTTGAGGGCGGTGATGGAGGCACTGAGCTCGGAGGTCTTCATTTTGCGTTTGTGGTCAAAGTAGGCACGTTTCTTGGTTGAGAGGGCATAGTTGTACACGAAGCGACAACAGCCGAACGTTTGCGCCAGATTGCGCGCCTGTTCGTCCGTTGGGTAAAATCGGTACTTATACGCCTTCTTGACCACGTTATTTGCCTTTCTTCTTGGTCTCTTGCTTGAGGTAGTCCTCAAGAGCCTTCAAAATTTCCCCATTAAGGGAACGGTGATTGTTCTTTGCGCTTTCCTTCATCTGTTTCAGTAGCTCAGGAGGAAAGCGTACCGTAAGTGATTGTGTTTCATGTTCCATGCAACCATTGTAATACCGTATTGGTTGCATGTCAAGCGGTTTCACCCCTCCCTGTCCGCCTCAAAAGGACTCGCTTATATCCCCATGGCTAAAGCCCTGTCTCTTATACACATTTAACAAAGCGAATTTGCAACGTGGCTAAAGAAGCTGTCTTGAAAGGAAGAGCTGGCAAGTACGCTCTGAAAAGCTCATGCTTGGCATCCCTCTTCTGATGCCGCTTCTCATCTCCGTTTGTAATTTGTGTATAAAAGACAGGGCTAAAGCCAGGGGTTTTACGCTCGGTGTGGCGTTTATGTATAAAACTTATTTCGCTACCCAGACGAGGATACGGCCTTCGTAGTACTGCTTTTTGTCGTCACCTGTGACAATGACTGTCTGACTACAGGCGATGTATTTCCCGTTGGGGGACCAGACGCCGTTGTAGCCAGTCTCTCCGAAGGTGTAGAGGAGCGTGCCATTACTGGCATCCAGAATCTGAATATTGGTATGCACACTTTGTACTTCGACCTCGATGCGGCTGCCATCGGGCGACCAGTTGGCAGAGATAATATTGTTCTCAGCTCTCAATGGCTTGATAGGTTGGCCCGTGTGGGCGTCGACAAGTCGGATGGCGGTCCCCATTCCGGTGGCGCCATCACCGTCCACAACGGCTATTTGCTCGCTATTGGGCGACCAGCTTAGATTGAGAACATTCGGGTGTTCCCAGAGCTTGCTCCAGTTTGTGGTGCTCCAGATCATTGCCGTGGACATCTGAGCATCTTGTGCTGATGGGTAGACCAGCGTAGCCAGCGAAGCGCTATCAGGCGACCAGGAAAGGCCTGTGATGCCATGCGGGAAGATATCTAATGTTTTGATAAGTGTGCCATCGTGCGCGTTCCAGATGAAAAGTGGTGTACGTGGATTGCTGCCGTGGTAAGTTGCTGCAATATACTTGCCATCGGGTGAGAGCGCGAGATCCTTAAAGTAGAACCCTCCTGAGAGCGAGACCAGGTTGCTGAAGAAGGTACCATGAGTCGTTGAGCTGCTCAGAAGATGGGAGTTTGTGCTGGTAGTTTCGCTGGGAAGCGTCAGAATTCTGACTCTTTCCGTCGTTTGGGCGTCAAAGACATAGATCTTTGACTGGGCCACGACCAGTAGGTATTTGCCATCAGGCGACCAGGCGACATCGCCGAGCAACGTTTCGCCAGGAGTCGGGTAAGTGAGCTTATGCGCGCCGGTTTTGGCGTCCCAGCTGGTAAGCGTCGTTCTATTGAGCGAGGCTGCCAGGCGCTGGCCATTGGGCGACCAGTGTAGCCCATAGTCCATGTCGTAGAGCTCAGACCGATACACTACCTTCCCCAATGGCTCGCTTGGAGCGGTCTTTTGTGGGGCTGGTGTGGGTGTTTGCGTATGGGTCGCTGTATTGCCGGGCGCGTTTCTCTTCTGCTGGGCCGCGTTCAGCACGAGGAGCAGGCTGCCAACCACGGCTACCAGGACGAGGCAGGCGGCCAGAAGCGTGAAGGCCCTGGGCAGCGTTTTCGGCTTCCGCCCGGCTGGCGCATTCCCGGCGTTTATTCCTCTTCGCTGGCGTTGCTGGGGGAGGGATACGACGTTTATGTCCTGGGGCGTTGTCGCGTTGAGATTGCTGTGCAGTTTGCTCAGGACGCGCTGCAAGGATTGCTGGTCTTCATGGTCGCGCATGAGGGTCGGCAGGGACCTGGCGAGCCGCTGCTCTCTCCGCGTGGGACCACCCTCGTGTAAAAGCTGTTCTATCTGTTCATCTACCTGTCCCGGTAGGAAGAAATCTTCGTGTTCTGCCATCATTGTTTGCTCTCCCTAGATCTTCTCACTACAGACACGGCGCAGCGCATTGAGCGCCCGCGAAAGCAGGACACGTACCGCTCCGTCGCTTTTGCCTACCTGTTTGGCGATATCGGCACTACGCATCTCGTGTACAAAACGCAGAGTCAGGATCTGCTGCTGCAAGGGCGGTAGCGTGCCTATGGCCGTGCGTAGTTGCGTGTATTCCTCGCCACGTAGGGCCGTTTGCTCAGGCGCGTGCGCTTCGTCAGCGAAGAGACCGTCGAAGGCATCCTCCAGCGGTACTGGCACCATGCGAGCAGACCTGCGGTAGGCATCGACCATCTTGTTGCGCGTCACGCGCCAGATCCAGCGGCGTTGTTCAACTTCAGACCAATCGTGAACCTGCTCGTTCTCCAGCACGGCCGTAAAGATATCGAGCAGCATATCCTCGGCGTCTTCCCGCGTGTTCATACGTTGTTTCAGAAAGGTGAAGACAGCTGGAGCATAGCGCTCAAATAGCTCCGTCGTGCTCGACGATCTGGGATGTATCTTTTGACTCGATCTCAATAACATTCTTTTAAATTCCATTTTTTTGAATGTACGTACATATCATCCAGGGGCCTCACCCACACAGTCGTCATACACAAGCAGATGTTACATCTATTTGTGTCTGATGTGCATGTAGTGGCGGGAAGGCTTCGCCTTCCCGCCACTACATGCACATCAGACACAATCCCAACTATTTTCGCGTTTTTGCGTATAAAACATGGAATAAAATTTATTTTAAATGCATCTAAAGAGGAGCAATGTGATGTCTCATATGCAGGAGCAAGAAGGACAGGCCAAAGCCTGGCAGGACAGCTATGAAGGCTACCGGGGTGATGACGAGTATCGCCCTGGACAGAGCCGAGAGCAAAAGCTCAACGTTGACGGCGACGAGATGTTCGCCGATATGCTCATCAAGCGCATGCGCCAGGAGTCCGGCGCAGACGACAAGGCACGTGAAGAGCTCTCCAAAATGAACATCATGCGCATGTGGCTCGGTATCATCTCCGTGGTCGCAGTCATCCCTATCTTTATTGCCTTTGGCGTTGCGCTGGCAAGCGGCGTAAGTGGGGGCGCGACGATTGGCCTGGGCTGGGGCTTCGTCGCGGCCTGTGCCGTGCTACTCTTCACCAACGCCTACTTTAACTGGGCCAGCATCGAGATTGCCAAGCAAATGTATGGTCGAAAAGAAGAGAAGAAGGGGTAATAGATAACAGACAGGAGCTGGATGCAGAGCATCCAGCTCCTGTCTGTTATCTATTACCCCAGAGGGCGAGTAGGCGCAGGGTGTCCTGTACGAGTTGCTCCAGGGGGGCAAGCGCGACATATTCCTCGAAGGAGTGCTCGTTGACGACGCCTGTGGAGACGGTAAAGGCGCGAATGCCCGAGGCACGGAAGCCGCTGGCATCGCTGCCAATGAAGGTTGGACGTAGCTCAAGCTGTACTCCACGCTCGCGCAGGGCTTCGCCATAGACCTGGAGCAGCGGCTCGTTGGGATCGACGCGATAGCCACGCGAGTGTGTATTGAACTTGACATGTGCCGAGCCGCCTGCTTGCTGTGCCGTGTGCGTGAATGCCTCCTTAAGCTCCTGCCTATAGCGCCGAATGGCCGCCTCTGGCTCAAAACTGCGTAGTTCGCCCTCAAGCGTCAGCGTGGCGGGAACGGCGTTGCGCGCGTTGCCAGCCGTAATGTGCCCGATATTGATGCGCGTCTGATCCTCATTGAGCGCGCCCAGGGTGAGCGGCATCTCGCGGAAGATGCTCAGGACGTTGACGGTCTGGGCTAGATCCTTACCAGGATGGCCGGTCTTCCCCTCGATGGTGACGTCAAAGGCCTCGTAGGCCGCGCCCTGCGAGACGACCACGCCCGCCTCAAAGGCATTGTCAAAGACCAGTCCCTCTTCAATATGCCAGGCACTGGCATCGAAGCGCGAGGCCCCACACAGGCCGGTCTCCTCCATGACGGTGAAGAGCAGCACCAGCGGTGGGTGGGGCAGGCCTTGCTCCAGCGTGCGCCGCAGCACCTCCAGGATGATCGTCAACCCGGCGCAGTCGTCGGCGCCCAGGTTGGTCGCGCCATCGCTGTAGAGCACATCCTCGCGCAGGACCGGCTCATGCCCCAGACCCGGCGGCACGCGGTCCATATGCGCGTTAAGCAGGAGGGGGCGCCCCTCACCCGGTAGGAAGGCGATCAAGTTCCCCTGGGAATCAACGGCGCTCTCCAGTCCTCGACTGGCAAGCACACTGGCAAGATACTCGCGCACCTGCTCCTCATGCCCCGAAGTACTCGGGAGGCGAATTAACTCCCGCAGCGTCTGATACAATTGCTCCGCGTACATGTATGTCACTCCTTCTGGTAGGTTGCCATTGATAATTGGTGCATCCACCAAATCATGAAGGGAAATTGTAGGGTCCATGCTGGCATGGACTCTCTCTGCCGGGAAGACATACTCGCCCTCAGCAAATAAGCCCATGCCAGCATGGACCCTACAACTTGCTCAATGTACCACATCGTACCACGTATATATATCCATCACACATGTCACTGCGCCACAAGTAGCATCTCCCACGTAAGCACCCAGTGTAGGTGCGTACGCAAGTAGCGCACTAGGCGTTGTTTCCTGGTGCCGCTTCAGCTATAATTGAGGCTAACGAATGCGCTTCATTTCTAGCTCTTTGGTTTAACATTTCCACTCATACGCACAATTTGCCCCGGAGGGCACACACGTCCCACACCACTAGAGGGGGAGCATGCCCGCATGTCTCGTAGTTATTCGGAGGTTATGGGCGCGCCCAACGAGCTTTACCATTGGATTCCTGGTGAACTGGTCGTTGTGGTGCGTTTATCGCGCCTGCCTGCTGATGAGGCCCTGGAGTCCTTGTTAGAGCAGGCCCGCACTCGACTCAACACATTTCTGTCTCCATATCAACTGGCGCTGGAGCCGTATGGTACGGCGGGAAGGTGGAAGGGGAGTCCGACGATGCCGCCAGTGCGTCGTCGCTCATTTATTTTTGGTCTGCACCGCAAGCAGCCACTACTCGCGATCTTCTTTCACGCCCGCCATATGGACCCGGGTGTGGCGGATGCTACGCCTATGGTCCTCTCTTACCTGCAAGCCCGCCTGGATCTCCTGGCACAGCAAGGCTTGCAGATCGTTTCGGCCATGCCCAACTGGCTGGTGACGGCGGCCCCGTTCTACTTTAGCGAAGGGGGACCGGCGCTGCCGCCGCGTCCCGCGCCCCAGCTAGAGGCCCCCGCGCCCAGCAACGCCCTGATAGGTTGGCGCATGCGCCTCATGGAGCCTGACATTCCGCTGGATACCAGGTCTGCCGAAGATGTCCTGGTGGCTATTCTAGATAGCGCGCCCCATCCCGACCGCATCATGAGCGCCGCGACCCGGCCCGAGTTTCGTCGCAACTGGCTACTGCAAAAGCTGGCGTCCGACCTGCGCAACGAAGATGGCGCGTTCTCAGTGGAGTATGACCGCTATCCGCTGACGAATGAGGTCCGCACGGGCCGCGATTACTACAATGATGCGCGCTACTATAACATGGCCGACCATGGCCTGGCGGTGGCGGGCCTGGTCCGCGATGTCGCGCCCCGCGCCCGTATACGCCTGATCCGCGTCCTCAACGACTTTGGCGGTGGCGATCTCTATCCGCTCTTCGCGGCCCTCTGCGACCTGGGGCGCGAGATGGTTGCGGGCTCGATCCGGCGCCTGGTCATTAACCTGAGCCTGACGATTATGCCCGATGTGCGCCGCCTGCCCTATGTCTGGCTGGACCAGCGCCAGTGGCCCACCACGCAGCTCTACGGTGTCACGCGATTGCTGGAACATGTTGAGGCCGGGCTACGCCTGCTCTTTGAGAGCCTGCACGCCCATGGCGCGCTCATCATCGCCGCTGCCGGAAATGACTCGGTGGCATCCCGGCAACAGAGTGCAACTCCGCGCCCGCCGCGCGCACCCGCGCGTTACGACTCGGTCCTGAGCGTCTCATCCGTCAACAGCCAGGGGCAAGCATCGATGTTTGCCAATGCTGCTAATATCGCCCCCGCGGATACAGGGGTCGCGACCTTTGGCGGCGATGGCTATGGGGTGGCGGATGGCAATACCTTCCCTGATGCCGTACGGGGTCTGTATATTGCCTCGACCTTTCCCAATGGGGATCATAATGATATTGGTTGGGCCGACTGGTGTGGAACCTCGTTCTCCACGGCCATCGCCAGCGGGCTTGGCGCGCACCTGATGGCCCAGGGCTGGTCGGCGGCCAATTCTATGATTCGCCTGGCCGCACGTGGCGATGGACGAGGGGAGCCGCTCTTTGGGGTCGAGCCAGAAATTCCGTCCCTATTAGGGAATATGATCCGGGTGCAGCAGCGTTTTGGTTTATAGAGAATAGTGTTGTGCTGTAACCCGCTACTTGCGTACGCGGCTACTGTGCTACACTACCTACAGGTCCTTTAGGGCTTGTACAGTTATCTTGACGCTTCATTTTGTGTAGGATATAATACGCACAAACGAAGCCAGAAAAACACATTTTAGTCTATTAATAGGGATTGCCTGGGGCTGTATGGCCCCTATGAGAGGTGAAATACATGATTGAGCAGAACCAGCAAACAGCGACAGAGACTCAGGTCATCACCATGACCCCGACCGCAGCTGTGAAGGTTAGCGAACTGTTGCAGCAGGAGAATGATCCTAGCCTCGGTCTGCGCATCTTCGTCGCTGGCGGCGGTTGTTCTGGTCTCCAGTATGGCATGACCCTCGACGAGGAGCAGGAAGGTGACACCGTGATCAACATGAGTGGCATCAAAGTCTTCGTCGACGAGATGAGCATCAGTTATATCAATGGTAGTGAAGTAGACTATGTTGATAGCCTGATGGGTGCTGGCTTCACTGTCAATAACCCCAATGCTGTCTCTTCCTGTGGCTGTGGCCATTCCTTCAAAACCGCCGATGGCGGCGGCGAGGCCCGCAGCTGCGGTTGCGGTCACTAGACCTTTAAAAGCAAGCAGAAAAACAAAAGAGTGCGAGCCATTTCGCAAGAAACGGCTCGCACTCTTTTGTTATACAGAATACCACGTGAAATGGCTTTTCACCCCCGCCCTGTTTGGTAGGGACCAGCTTTAGCGCGTCCAAATGCCATTCATGGCAGTGCGGCGCAAGCCAATCCTTTGCCAGTGAACAGGCGACCCGCAGAGCGACATGCCGCCATGGAACGTTTTGGGCTGCACCGACAGGCGATTCATCGCCTTTGGACGCGCTAAAGCTGGTCCCTACCGGGTAATTAGCCGGGTTATTCGACAGGTTATTCGTCGAGTTGTTCGCCAGGCTGTTCCAGCATGCGGTGGATGATGCCGGGCATGTCGGTGGCGAATTTGGAGTTGGCGACGACGCGCTGGGCACCGGCTTGCAGGGCCTTGGCGCGTGCATCGAGGTCCATATGTGAGCCAAAGGCGAGCACGGGATAGCCGCGCTCGCGGGCCGCGCGGATAGCTGCCTCCCAGTCAACGCCTCGGATGGAGATATTGACGATGGCCAGGTTGGCTCGCTCCTCGCCGCTGGCATCCAGGCGTTCCTCAAAGGCCGCCAGGGTACGCGCAATGCTGGCCTCCATCTCGTGGTGGCGTAGCGTGTCTTGAATTTTGACCGAGAAGAAGAGATCCTTCTCAAGTGCTAGAACGCGTATGGTCACGGCTCGCCCCTTGTCTAATCTTCCGAGCGCTCGTAGACCGGGCGGCGGAAGCGATCTCCTAGCTCCTGGTTGATGACGTCGATATTGGTGTAGAGGTCGGGCGTGAGTACGTGATGCGTCCCCGTGCAGTAGGACTTGTCACACTTCTTGAAGTGACTGGTCTCCATCACCAGGTTGTTGGCCTCCACGGTGATCCAGATATGCTTGCGCGAGTAGCCATCGCCCCATTTGAGGATCAGGCCGTCCTTATACTCATCGAAGCGCCCCTGCCCATAGAGGAAATCGCGGTTAAACATGCCGAGCACCTGGCGTACCTTGCTGACCGCCACTACGCGCGCCACCTCGGGCCGCATCGTCGTCGTGGCCTCCTCGGCCAGGTCCTGCTCAGGGATATGAAGCTGGCGGCGTGTATGTTGTTCCTCGCGGATCATGCGTGTAATCATCTCCCCCTCCTGGTCGGAGAGGCCATGTCCCTGCCCGAGAATGGGGTCCTTCTGCGGCTGCTGCTCATCGTCATAATACTGATCGGGCATATCGGGCATAATTTATCTCCTTGTCTCTTCTTTGCGCTATCATGACATCAAGCCATAGTCCTACTGTACCACGGATCGAATTGCTTGACCAGAGAGAAGTTATAAGTGGTGAAGTGAGGATGATGGTCGGCTGGCTATACTAGCCGACCATCATCCTCACTTCACCACTTTACCCCTTGAGCGCCGTAGGCGCGAGAAGTATTTGCCTCTCAAGAAAGGATTGAACGCATGTTCTATATGTATTATGTTGTATTGACAAATGTTCTACTCGCCAGTTATACTTTCTTTAAATAAACTCAGTTTTGAATCTCATATCTATTGCTGTAGACCTGTTGTAGTGCGAACCAATGTTCTAGCCTATGAGTAGAGCCAGGGTAAGAACACTTGCGGAACGGCGGTCTGGCCAATGCGTGCAGACAGGAGTGTCGCGGTGGGGCTGGAGGTTGGGGGGAGTAAAACAACTGTAGCTATAATTGACCGGCAGGGGCGTGTACGACTGCGGAGCGAGACCAAAACGCTGCGCGGGCGACCTCCCATGGCCACGCTTGAACCCTATGTCCGCGCTATCGAGGGCCTGCTGGCGCAGGCTCGCTCAGAAGGCTGGAGCGTCGAGGGCATCGGGGTCAGCCTTCCTGGTACGCTTGACTACACAAGACAGCGACCGCTTCTCATTCCCTCAATCCCCGCCCTCAACGGTTTTCCCCTCTACGAACTACTCCAACAACGCTATAAGTTGCCCGTCTGCCTGCTTGAAGATATGGAGGCCGCGCTCCTGGGCGAGCAGTGCTTTGGCTCGGGTCAGGGGGCGCAACGCCTGCTTTATTTACATGTGAATGCAATTGTCGGGGCGGCCTTTATCGTGGATGGCAAGATAGCCGGACATGAATACGAGCAGCGCCTGCGCCAATATATGGGGCATATCTGCCATATCTCGGTCTCCGCGAGCGGCCCGCGCTGTAGTTGTGGGAAGCGTGGCTGCATCAACACCATGATCTCGCTGGACGCCATGCAGAAAATGGTCCAGCGGGCCGTGCGCCGCGGCGACGAAAGCAACCTCATCACGCGCCTGGTAAACCGCGAAACCCTCACGCCGCGTCTGCTGGCCGAGGAGGCCGAAAACGGCGATAGCGTCGCGCTCCAGATCTACAGCGAGATGGGACGCTGGCTCAGCAACGCCATTACCCGTTATGTTGAACTTTTTGAGCCTCATATGTTTATTCTGGGTGGCGACATCCTCTGTAGCAGCGCCTTCCTTCTCTCCAGCGCCAAAAGCGCCGCCAACACCGACACCAACGCCCGTGTACGCAGCCTGGTCAAGGTCGTCCCCGGCCTTCTCGGGCGCGAGGCCGCTCTCCTCGGCTCTGTCGTCCCCCTGTTTTAACCTGCAAGTAGCCGCGTACGCCAGTAGCGGATCTGTTGGCCTTACAAGGTGAATGAGGTACAATTGTTAGTGGAAAAGTGTGCGAAAGCTTGCGTTTGCTGGTCAACAAGAAGGAATTTGAACAAGCACTATGATGGAAGAGAAGCGTATACCAGTTCTGGTCGTTGATGACACACCAATCAAACGGCGAGGCGTTTGCGAGTTTATCGAGGAGACGCAGACGTTACAATTATGTGGGCAGGCTGAGGAGGCTGAGGAGGCTTTACACCTGGTAGAGAGTTTGATTCAGGGACAGCCAGAAAATCCCTCCTTGCAAGGCTGGCTTGTATTTTCTGATCTGCGCTTAGGCTCGGACAACGGTGTAGAACTGGGGCGAACCCTGCTTGAAATGGCGCCTGGCCTGCGGATAGTTGTTTATACCCAGGACCCGAGTTGGGCGCTGGCGGCGGAGATCTTTCGCCAGGAATACACGCGCCGTGGGACATCGCGCAGTGCCAGTCGTCGCCGGGGCAAGACCAGGGGCCTGCATGGCTATGTCCTCTTCGGCAATATGCTTCCCGACTACCTTGAGCGCATCGTTGAGAAGGTCGTGGACCAGAATGAGACCTTCATCGATGACGAGGTGCTGAACTTCCTACTGGAGCGCCTGCGGGGCGAGCGCCTGACGCCGCGTCAGGAGGAATGCGCCTCCCTTATCGCGCTTGGCCTGAGCAATGATGAGATCGCCACGCGTATGGGCTTCCTAAATAGCAAGGGGCTGCCCAATATTGGACCGGTCGAGAACCTCGTGAGCGAGCTCTACAACTTCTTCGCCATCTACGGCGCCCCCAGTGATCCCGGCCGACGCGTCCTGCTGGCCCACGCCTATGAGGCCTACGCTGGCCTGCGTGGCAAGCCCTCCGATCCCATCCGAGATTAAAGTGAATGGCCCGACGCTACTCACTCTCCTCGCGGACGCGGGTCGGGTTGAGCGCGGCCTCCTGGTGCAGGAGGGAGGCGGGAAGCGGGAGCGTCAGGCGCACCACGGTCCCGTGCTCTGTGGCATCATCTTGTGTCCTGGGAACGGAATCGACGGTCAGGAAGCCGCCCGCCTCGCGTGCCTTCAGTCGGGCCTTGAAGAGACTTGTTCTGGTCAGGGGTACCGCGACTGGATCGAAGCCTCGCCCGTTATCCTGAATGGTCACCTCAAGCTTCGCGTTGGCGTTCTTGGAATTATATTCTGTGAAGACACGCGCATATTTGGCGCCTGCATGATTGTAGACATTAAGCAGGGCCTGGGTGATAGTGTAAGAGATGGCCTCCGCAATGCTCTCCCCCTCGGGCGTCTTCTCCAGGTCCAGTGTCAGGACATCCAGTGCCCAGAGATCGGCCTGTACACGCACATGCGACTCGGGATGGAGCGCGGGCAGATCCTCGCGGACCAGCTTCTCCAGGTGCAGGCGCAGGCCCAGGCTGCGCCGCTGATAGGCGTCCTCAACCAGCAATTGCAGCCCCCGCAGATCGCTCTCAAGCTCCTCGCTGATCTTGCGCACCCTGGTCAGGGCCTCCACTACCGGCCGGACATCGACGCGCCCATCAGGCGAGCGGTCGGTCTCTACACTGAGTTTATGTTGCCAGTGTCCCAGCAGTGAGCGGATACGTAGCGCGTGCTGCTTCGGCTGATCGTGGATGCGCTGGGAGAGCAGTGAGCGCAGATGGGCGTCGGCATGCAGCAGCAGGGAGGTCGCCTGCTCCAACTCCCGGTTACTCTGGCGTAGCTCGCGCGCCGTCTTCTGCTGCTCATAGAGCGCCTGCTCACGCTCAGTCGAGGTCTTCTGTAGCTCCTGAAGGGCCATCTCGCGTTGCTCAAGCGTCAGGTGTAAGCGATCCAACAGGCGCAGCGAACGAATGGCGTAGAAGAGCACCAGGGGATAGATCGCCGCCAGTATATAGAAGGTCGTTAGCGGGATCAGCGTATGCCCGGTAAAGAGGATGGGCACAACGCCAAGGCAAGCGCCCAGGCCCACAGCCCCTAGCCAGAGCATAAAGAGATCGAAGATCCGGTGGCGCACCCGCGTTGGGATGGGGCCTTCCTGCCTGTGGCCATCGCGGCCCGGCAAGACATAGATCAGGGTGCTCAGGCCAATCAAGAGACTCACCAGGCCGCCGAAGACCGCGTAGCCCAGGCTCGCCGTCAGGTTCACTCGCGTAGGTACCCGCCCGGTAAGCAGTAACGAACTCCATTCGTAGGCCAGAAGCGCGATCAGCGGCAAGTAGGGCGGGAGGTCTATACTCAGGCTGGGCATGCGCGAATGGTGCAGCGAGGTAGGACGGTAGGTCAGGCTCAGGTGGATAAAGCAGGCCCCCATCAGGGCGAAGGCCGGGACCCACAGCAACTGAAAGACCAGGCTTGGCGCATAGGCCACCTGGATATTCCCCCAATGGCTATAGAGCAGGAGCAGCATCGCGGGCGGGATCATCGTAATGCCCTCCACCGCGCCGTTCCAATCGCTGGCCGTAAAGAGCAGGATGCCCCCGATCAGCAGCCAGATAAAGCCAGCCACCAGGCTCAGACCATAGTTTTGCCACCACATCATCAGCGTAAAGGTCATGGCGGGACTGCTAATGGTGCTGGTCTGAGTTTGACTGTTACTCGTTGTAGTGAAGGTATAGGTGATGAGCGTGCCGGGCCTGGCATGAGCATAGGCCTGAGTTAGCCCTTGTGGGGCGGGTACCCCATTCACCGAGACCAGGCGTGTGCTACTGGTGAGGGTATCGGGCCTGACATTGAAATTTGTGAGCTCAGGCGTGGTGGAGACAATAACAACCCGTCCATCGGTATCTACAGCCCAGTAGAAGCCGCCAAACGATTTTCCAACCTCGTTGAGCAGGCGGAGATGGCCGAGACTACCGATAGCTAGCAGGATAAGCCCTATAAGCAGGTAGCCCACGCGAAACTTGATTCGCTGCTGGTGCCACCAATTCTCTTTGGTCTGACGAGAAGATATCGACACAACATAGTCTAGCACGCTATGAAATCAAACTGCAAGAGGCGGGAAAATAGCTGTGTTATGGTTATGTTCTGGTGGGTTGCGGGCTGAGCCCGCAACCCACCAGAACATAACTGACTCCTAGAGAGAGTTTGTGTGGGTTGTACACTGATTTGTAGAATGACCGTGAATGCGAAAAGATGACGATAGGGTCAACGCCTGGTCCATGCAAGCATGGACCCTACAAAGAGAGGGCGACAACCCTGTAGGGTCCATGCTTGCATGGACTAAATGTGTGGGAGGTGGAGCATGGAGCAGGCATCTACAAGCGAGCAAGCACAGACATTAAAGGAGAAGCAGCGGCAGGAGCGTGAGCGGCTCATCCTTGCCGCGGCGGAAGAGGTACTCTACGAGAAGGGGTATCATGATACCTCCATCGACGAGATTGCCGCGCGTGTGGGGGTTGCCAAAGGGACGGTGTATCTGCATTTCCCCAGCAAAGAGGAGCTTGTCTTCGCTGTCTTTCTGCACAACTTCGACGCATTTGTACGTGCCATTGATGAGGCCCTGAACGAGGACATGCCGCCGCGCCAGCAGCTTGAGACCATTCTAACCTGCATGTATGGTGGCTTCTATATCAAGCAGATTCAGCTCCTCTATAACAGCGTCGATATGAAGCGCCTCTTCGAGGTCAGGCGTGAGCAGGAGCCGCGCCCCTGGGAGCAGCTCGCGGCGCGCATCGCCTCCATCCTGGAGGCGGGCAAAGCCCGTGGCGACTTTGATTCTGTAACGCCGACCAGCGTCCAGGTTGCCACCTTCTTCAGCCTGCTCTCGCCGCGCAGCTACGAACGCCTGGTCCTGGGCGAGCACATGGATGTCCAGGAGCTGGTCCAGCACCTGAAGCACATCTACTTCAATGGCATCATAGCTCACAAAGAGTAAATAATGGTTGATGTGGTTGTGGTGGGTCGTGGCAGCCAGAGGCTGCCACGACCCACCACAACCACATCAACCAGCGAGCGCCGTAGGCGCGAGCCAGTGCGCGAAGCATTATTATAAATACCGCCAGGGAAGGCCTAAGAGCGTAGAAAGGGGATTCATGCCCATGACTACAGTTTCCAGGCCACTTGAAACCAGGCACGAGGAGACCTACGAGGAGCCACAGTACTCCACCCGCGATACCCTCCTGACCATGCTAGGTGTCCTCATGGTCATGCTGCTGGCCTCGCTGGACCAGACTAACTCGCTATGAAACCGCACATGACCTTATGCGCCTGACCCTCGAACTGGCCGACCTCCTGGGCATTTCTCTGGAAGAGATGGAATAGTCCGTACGCTTCTGTAAACTCTTGGGATACTCCTGATATCGTACGTTTGTATAGTTAACGTACGATACCAGGAGTATTGCCTATCTTTGGGCATATAATCCCAATAAAAAAACACATTCGTTATCTTCAGGCGTTGTGATTCGTTGCTCAAAAATTTAGGATGAACCAATCTATTCTTGCGTTTCTTCACTTTCCCTGTTTTCGCCCTGCTCTTGTTGCGCAAACAATTGAAGAAGTGCCTCCAGATCTCCGTTCGTATACAGATGTGATAAGAGGGCCAGGTGGTTCATCAGAATCTGCTGTGTTTGAGGATGCTCCTTCCCTAAAGATGCGAAAGTAATGGTCACGGCGCGCCTAGAAAGCGATTCGGCCTCAGCGTAGCGCCCTTGCTCATAATAGAGTCCCGCCAGGTTGCTGAAGCTGCCAGCGGTATCAGGATGGTCAGCTCCTAGCTGCTCTTGAGCAATCGTCAGAGCACGCTGATGCAGTGGCTCAGCCTCAGCGTAGCGCCCCTGGGCTTGATAAAGTTCGGCCAGATTGTTGAGGCTGGTGCCGGTCTGAGGATGGTCAGCTCCTAGCTGCTCTTGAGCAATCGTCAGAGCACGCTGATACAGTGGCTCAGCCTCAGCGTAGCGACCCTGGGCTCGATAGAGTCCCGCCAGATTGCTGAGGCTGGTGCCGGTCTGAGGATGGTCAACCCCCAACTGCTCTTGAGCAATCGTCAGAGCACGCTGATACAGTGGTTCGGCCTCAGCATAGCGACCCTGGGCTCGATAAAGTTCGGCCAGATTGTTGAAGCCAGCGGCGGTCTGAGGATGGTCAACTCCCAACTGCTCTTCCTTAACCGCTAGGGCACGCTGGAAAAGTGGTTCAGCCTCAGCGTAGCGACCCTGGGCTCGATAGAGGAGCGCCAAGTTGTTGAAGCTGGCTGCGGTCTGAGGATGGTCAGCTCCTAGCTGCTCTTGAGCAATCGTCAGAGCACGCTGATGCAGTGGCTCAGCCTCAGCGTAGCGCCCCTGGGCTCGATAAAGTTCGGCCAGATTGTTGAGGCTGGTGCCGGTCTGAGGATGGTCAGCTCCTAGCTGCTCTTGAGCAATCGTCAGAGCACGCTGATACAGTGGCTCAGCCTCAGCGTAGCGACCCTGATGAAGATAGAGTAACGCCAGATTGTTGAAGATGGTGCCAATCTCAGGATGATCAGTTTCCAACTGCTCTTGAGTAATCGCCAGGGCATGCTGGTAGAGTGGTTCAGCCTCCTCATACTGAGCGCGTTTGTCCAAGTAGTAAGCTATCGCATGTAGCAATCGTGCTCCTTCCAGTTTCTTATGTCTCAAGATAAGAATCCACTTCGCACACATGAGCGCATGGGGAAGGAGGAACTCACATTCCGACCACGTTCCATATTCCCCACTTGGGAAAACGGCATTGACAAGGTGGACTGCTTGCCCCATCCACTGCTGTCGTTCCTCTTCAGCGAGCACGTCTTGGATTACTTCCTGCACTAAACGATGTAGAGAGAGGATCTGTTCTGCCCATTCTACTAATGAATAGCGGTAAAGGAGTCCAAGCGCCTCATCGGTCGCCAAGGTATTGTTTGGATGCTCAGATGCAGTGATCCCTGCAACCACAAGTGGTTCTGGGATCTGATCAGGAGCGAGAAAGGCACAGAACTGGAGCGCTTTGCCTGCCAGCGCATTTTGCTCCTGAATCGTTTCCCAGGAGAGCCAGAAGGTCATGAAGACCGAATCGGGATGGTCAGTAATGTTGCTCAGGTCTTTGGCCTGACGACGATCCAGCAGGTCCTGCCGACGCTGGTGATAGAGATCAATGTATTGCTTCAGTGATTTTCTATTCTCGGCAATATATGCTCCCGCTTGATCGAGGGCCAGTGGAAGCCGGTCCAGAAGCTGACACAGTTCTCTGGCAAGAACGATGTCATCAGCGCTGGCCTTTGTGACAGGAGCTTTTCTGTTGATACGTTTGGAACGCCGCAGAAGGAAAAGGATGGCATCCTCCTCCGAAAACAAAGGAAGGATTTCACTGTGAGCCAGCGTCCCTAACTCCCGGCTTCTCGTAGTAATCAGCACACTTCCCTGATGTTTACTTGGAATGAAGGTGGAAAGAATGGCATAAGGGTCTTCGACATTATCGAAAATAAGCAACCAGCCAGAATGTTTCTGCAACCAGCCTTTGACGGCTGCAATCTGCTGATCCGCCTCTTGCTGTTCTGGGAGTCCCAATACCTCGGTTGCCAGTCGAAGATACGCTGCTGTCGCAACCGCTAACGAGTCTGCTGGTATCCAGAGTACAGCTTCATAATACTCCCCATATTGATGGGCATACTCCACTGCGACCTGGGTCTTGCCAATGCCTCCTAAGCCACTGAGCGATTGAGTTAACGCGGTTGTTCTTGCTCCTGGAACAAGGGTTTGTCGTAACGAGCCCAAAACCGTTTCACGTCCAATGAAGTAGGGATTGCGTGGATAGGGAACGTCCCAGTAAGCGGCAGGCCAGTGTTCGATGCTCATCCCTGCTGCAATTAACAATCCTTTGCGTTCCTCTTGAGAAAGTACGAGCTCATCAGCGAGTCGGAGGACAACGCCTCTTGAGGGGATAGTTCCACTTTCCCACGAGGCAATAGTATTGCGATGCACGCCCATCCTCTTCGCGAGTTCGCTCTGTTTCCATCCACATCGCCCGTAATAGGTAACAAGAAGCTCAGCAAATTGCGCTTTGTTTGCCATCCATATCCCCTTTGCACATCAAATGCACTGTTTTGGCACATCCTTGATCCTGCTTTTTCCCCCATACTTTGATTGACCGGTTAGGAACTCTCGTTGTGGTGCGCACCATCATTCCTACTGGAGGATTTTGATGGAGATTCTGTTTCACTTACCCTGGTGGATCTGGCTCATATTGAGCATCATTCCGTACTCTCTCAATAAACGAGGGAGAGGGGCAAAACTGGAGTCGCTCGTTCTTTCAGCTCTTTTCTGGCGATTCTCCTTCACTTCTCGAAGGGGACTTTCTACCTGGAGCTTTTCGCTTCCATGGGTCAGACGCCTTCAACGCAGCTCTATTCTGCGCAAGCAGGTAGCGTCAGTATGGGGAAAATTGATCCAGGAAGGAGCGAAGAAGCTTCTGTCATTGTGGCACTGATGTGGGGGAGAGAAGAAGCACTCTTCTCTCCTGTCTATGAGCATATCCGAAAACTGCATTTTGGGTGAAGCTCAAAAAGCTTCCCATTAGCACGGAGAGTCTATCATTGTTCCCAGATGGTAGACTTTTCATGACAATACCAATTTTCAGAGATAAGCATACAGTAACTCTTTGAGAGGAGATCAAGCGCTACCTCTTACAAGAATTCGATTCATGTATCCTCTAATTCTTCCTTATTCTACCGTTTATTGAGAGATCGCGATGGAAAGGATGTGTATTAGGGTATATAACGATGACACGCAACCTCATTTTGCCCCGCTGCCATTAGGAACGTATTCATCATCGTGAGGAAACAAATTCTTTAGTATCAGTTCTTCGGTCTTGGCAGCCAATGACATGGGTTGGTATTGTAGGGGTCCGTATACCTTCGAGACAGAGAGGTGACTTGCTTCGGGCTTTTCTGGAAAGGCTGGCTCCTCCAACCTCGCATTTCCAACCATGGATACTACCTACTGGTACCATTTGTCATGAAGTGATGGTCAAACGCTATTCCCTAAACGAAAGAGCAGACAATCATAATAATGTGATATTTGTTATGTATAGAATGATGAGTGAAATAAGAAAGGATCATGCTATAAATAACTTTCTCTCATATGATATCTTGCAAATACCGACAACTTTAGGAGTGATTAATGATTGTTGGAGATTGGCTGAGGCTGAGATGCAACAGGAGATAAAAAAATATTATCCAGATAAGCAGGAAGAGTTTATTACAGAGCTTTTTCATGGGAGATTTGCTTTCGCTTTAGAAAAAGCCAGTAATGACCAATTGATTGCTATTGCGTTTCTCAAAGATTTAATGGTTGCTTACCCCGACATACTAGAAACTGCGTTAGAACAGATCGCAAATGGTTTAGTTGCGGATGTCACCCTCCATAAAAGGTCAACAGAAAGAAAAACTGGTGGAGATTTAGGCTTGATGATCGTCAGACCTCAAATCATAAGAGACCAGAAATATCTAATAAAACATGGCGATTATCGTCGAGGGATATTATGCCAAGCAAAAATGAAGAGCAAAGATAAAAAGTGGGGACAGTTTACCAGGCAGCAAAAAAAACAATTACCTAGTAGAATGAGCTATTTATGCCTCCTCTTGTACAGCTATAAAGATCTAGAGAGGCGCGAATTAAACAATTACCAATGGTATGTTTGCAAAAACGATGAAACATTAGATCAAGTAGCAGAATACCTTAAAAGAGACGAATTCCCTAGATTATTGAGTTCTGAGTCGATTATTGCAAAGATTGGCTTTGGAATGATTGGCACAGATGATGATGCTATACTGGACGAAATTGTAGCCCCTAAGAAAAACACAGCATTAATTATCAGACTGTTTTGGCCTAATGGACCGTGGAGTGGTCCTGATGGTGGCATCTATATAGGCACCAGTATACGCATCTATACTGCGCAAGAAAATGATGAACAATATTACAGGCAACAAAATGAAATGCAATATTGATATGTGCTGATTATCCTACAAATTGTTAGAGTTACTTGCTCTCGTCTGATGCAGCCCGAAGTTACACAATACTTTCTGCGAGAGACGGAAGGAACTGGCCGAACTGCTCAGTATTGCTGTGTAAACGAATGTAGAAGGGTGATGCAGTCCCCTCTAGCTTCTCTTTAGCTAACGTTGCAAATGATGTTTACGAAGAAGTGATCAGATCAGAACAATGATGAGAGAACGTTTGTCTTAACAAATTTGTGGTTCTAGAACCTCGCGAGTCAGAAAACGTACTGAGCGACATCTAGAGGGAAAGGGAATAGTTATCGCTGTCTTACCAGATTCTGGCATCAGGAGGAAGAGGCTGAAGCGATGCTGTTTTACTTCAGCCTCTTTTGTGTTCTCTCTTGATGAACACTTCAATTGTTAGGCGAAGGAAGTGTTCCTTCTGTTCTTAGCTTCTCCTGGATTAGGACAACTTCATGCCATACGAAACTATGCCAATGAACTAGTTTCCATTTATTTGGCAGCCAGGAGAGGTGAATACTTCTCAGTTGAGGTATCCTCGTTGACTTCATTAACAGTCAACGAGTTCAGGACTCTGATTAAGGAGTTGACTTCTAGGAGAAATGAATGTTTCATAGCTCTCCTGATCAAAATGGTCTTTGGGGAAGAGCGCAACCCGGTGACAATTCTGGAAGGCCAGTTTGACGCCAAAATGGTCCTCTAAAGCGGTACGCATAGAGTCGCTAGCAAGGACACGTAGCAGTTGACCACGCGCCTGCTCGCTAGGTGGTGGCGTCTGATTGTCCACAAAGCTGGCCTCACTCCGTGCGAGCTTGCCTGCCAGTTCCTCGATAAGATTCCAGGCATAGGGGAGCGAGTCCTTGATACAGGCAAGAAAATCATTTTGTGAGACGGAACCCTGCTGGGCTTGCTCCAATAAGGTTGGGGAAACCGTAAGAGACATCGCAATACTCCTTTTGGCTACTGATGTTCTCTGGTTCAAGAATGGAGAGAACATTTGTCCGATTTACAACGATACAGAGGTGAGCATAGCACTCAAGGAAAAGCTGGGGGCGATTTGTGTGGTAACATCTTCCCCAAGGCTTGTATTCATCCAGGCAAGCGCATTTCGACGATGAAACTCGACCGCCTGGCGGTAGAATTTCTCCCAATCCTGCGAACAGCCATCGACAGCTCGCTTCATGACTGCAAGTGCGACCTGAGCGTCTTCTTCTAGCGCGGTTAGCGGGAGGATTTCGCCTTTCTCCATGGCCCGCACATACGATGAACGTCCAAACCAGGTGAGGAGATTCTCCTCTACATACTTACGCACAAAGGTGAGATCATCCTCAGTCTCAACCTTGTTCGCAATGACCTGCAAATGCACGTCGTAGCCGCGTGCATATTCTGCGTACTGACGGTAGACGCCGAGTGATTTCCTGGTGGGTTCAACGACCAGGAACGTGATGTCAAAGCGCGTAAAGAGACCAGAAGCAAAACTATCTGCACCAGCCGTCATGTCCACGACCACATACTCATCTGGTCCCTCAACACAATGATTGAGGAGCAGTTCAACCGCACCTACTTTTGAGTGATAGCATTTGAGTCCCAGATCTTGCTCCTGGAATGGCCCCGTAACCAGGAGCTTGACTCCGTTGCTATCGCGACCAAAGTAGGAGAGCAGGGCATTGTCTTCGCGCACACGCCAGAGGCGGGAGCCGCGCCCAGGAGGCGTGGTTTTTGTCATCACCGACGCCCGAGGGATGCGCTCATTCGAGCCGCGCAGATACTCTTTTATTCGTTCCATCTCCAGCCCCAATGCAGGGATGTGTGCCAGTTCATGCTCTGAGAGCCCCAGCGCTTCTCCAAGATGCTGATTGATATCGGCATCAAAGGCCAGAATGGGAACTGGAAAGCAAGCAAGAGAACGGCAGAAGAGGGCTGACAATGTTGTCTTTCCACTGCCCCCCTTACCTACAAACGCAATTTTCATACCAACATACTTTCACGTGTATTGTAAATGAGATCACATCTCATTTGTTACTAGAGTATGCCATGGGCAGAAGAGAAAAACAAGGCTTTTTGCTGTCAATATTGATATGGCGTCTCATTTATGAAAAAATTGTCATACATTGCCCGAACGCTACATAGAGCAATCCTTTGAATGCTGTGTTATTCACTTGCATTGAGAGGCAACATTGTAGGACTTTTGAGATTGTGTCTCGTTAGCTATTGACACTGAGTCTCAATAAATGGTACTGTAGAGGCATATTGATATATTGTATCGATAATTGCAACTATCGTCTGGCTCGTGAAAAGCTTGGTTGAAGACATGCTTCTCAGGCAAAGAGCTGAAGCATTCTCATAAGCTAGGCCGCTATTCCTGATTACAGCTTGTCTATGTTCCCTATTTCCGTTTTGTTCAAGGAGGATTCCTAATGTCTCCCTCACGTCGTGCAGCACTTCCGTTTGTATTCTTCTGCATCGTCTTCCTGCTAGCCCTTGAGGCCTGTGGTGGGGCTAACGCTCAAGGTTCATCTAGTAGTAAAAAAACAATTGAGGTGGTTGCCGCCGAGAACTTCTGGGGCAGTATTGCCTCACAGGTAGGTGGAAGCCATGTACATGTGACCAGCCTGATTGTCGATCCCAATGCCGACCCTCATAGCTATGAGCCAACGACAGCCAATGCGCGCGTTGTGGCCGATGCGCAGTATGTGATTTTCAATGGGGCGGGCTATGATCCCTGGATAGAGAAGCTTTTGCAGGCCAATCCAGCCAGTGGACGCAAAGAACTCAATATAGGCGATTTCAATGGCAAGAAAGAGGGTGATAACCCTCATCTGTGGTACAACCCAGAGTATGTGACTAGTGTCGCCAACAAGATTCGCGACGATCTGAAAACGCTTGACGCAGGAGATGCTGCCACATTTGACCAGTCAACACAAACCTTTCTCACAAGTGGGTTAAGGCAGTATCACACGCTGATTGCCGACATCAAAGCGAAGTATAGCGATACACCGGTCGGTGCCACCGAAAGTATTTTCTCCTATCTCTCTCCTGCTCTAGGGCTCAAGTTGATCACGCCCTATTCGTATCTCAAGGCCGTCTCTGAGGGCGAAGATGTTACGGCAGGTGATGAAGTGACCGTTGAGCAGCAGATCAAGCAGAGAGAGATGAAAGTCTTGATCTACAATTCGCAGAATACTCCGAATAATATCCTGGCCCTGATCAACTTGGCGAAGGCTAACAATATTCCTGTTGCTACCATCACGGAGACGCTGACTCCGCCGACTGCTTCCTTCGAAGCGTGGCAATCAGCACAACTTCAAGGTATCGAAAACGCTCTTGCTCAGGCAACGGGTAAATAACACATTGGAGCGGAAAGCTTCCGCTTTCCGCTCCAATAAGAGGTAGATATATTATGTTTGAGATATCCTCTTCATCCGCTTCAGGTTCCGTTTCACACGCTTCCTCGCCTCTTATCCAGGTCAGGGACGCCACAGTCGTCCTCGGTGGGCGCATAATCTGGCAGCAGGTCAATTTCTCAGTTCAGCCAGGCGAGTTTCTGGCGATTCTGGGTCCCAATGGGGCGGGCAAGTCAACGTTGCTCAAAGCCATTCTTGGGCTGCTCCCCCTTTCAGAGGGCACTATTACCGTCCTTGGGCAACCGGCGCGCCGGGGCCATACCGCTATCGGCTATGTTCCCCAGCGACGACATTTTGAGGCCGATGTCCATGTACGCGGACGCAGTATCGTTCGTCTTGGGCTGGACGGCGCACATTGGGGACTCCCACTGCCATTGGTTCAACCACGCCAGAAGCGTGAAGCTGCGTTCCGTGTGCAGGAGGCTATTGAGCGGGTCGGTGCGAGCGCATACGCGGATAGACCAATTGGCGAGCTCTCTGGTGGTGAACAGCAGCGCCTGCTGATCGCCCAGGCCCTGGTCAAGCGCCCACGTCTCTTGGCTCTGGACGAACCCCTTGACAGCCTGGATCTACGCAACCAGCAAGGGGTGGCAGGCGTAATCCGGCAGATCAGTCGCGAGACGGAGGCCTCGGTGCTCCTGGTTGCTCATGATGTCAATCCCATTCTCTCGGCGGTTGATCGCGTGGTGTATGTCGCCCATGGGCAGGTCGCAGTTGGCAAGCCTGAAGAGGTTATTACCACGGAGACGCTTTCGCGTCTCTACAATACCTCGATTGAGGTGCTGCGTGCCAGTGATGGGCGTATTGTCGTGGTTGGACAGCCTGAAGAGGAGGTCAGTTATCATGCCCATCGTCCTCGCTGACACCAATCCCTTCTCCTGGGATCTGGTGGCGGATCTCCAACTCCTGTTTCACTATCACTTCATGCAAAACGCCTATCTTGCGGGGACGCTTGTAGCCGTAGCGGCGGGTGTCATGGGCTACTTTATGGTCTTGCGCAACCAGAGCTTCGCGGGCCATAGCTTGGCCAACGTTGGTTTTGCAGGCGCAACGGGGGCGACACTCTTTGGCATCGCGCCAGTTCTCGGTCTCTTTCTGGCAGGTCTGCTTGCCGCTGTGGGGATTGGGACACTTACGAGCGCGACACGCCAGCATCGTCAAAGCGACATTGCGGTCGGTGCTGTATTTACAGCCTCACTGGCGCTGGGCTTTCTCTTCATCCATCTCTCGCCAGTCGAGTATGCGGGCAGCGTCTATACCGTGCTCTTTGGCAATGTACTTGGCATTAGTGATACCGATGTGACGATTATTACCTGCTCAACCCTGCTCTTACTCCTTATCATGTTTTGTATCGGGCGCCCCCTTTTTTTTGCCTCTCTTGATGAGAACGTGGCGCAGACGCATGGTGTCCCAGTGAGTGCGCTCTCGCTTGGCTTCCTTGTGCTGCTGGCGCTGGAGGTGGCGGTTGCGGTCCAGGTCATCGGCGTCTTGCTCATCTTTGCGCTGTTGGTGACGCCCGCAGCGGTTGCGCATCAGGTAACGACTCGGCCAGGGGTGGCGGTGCTGATGGCCATCCTTCTGGCGCTGCTCTTTGCCTGGATTGGACTGGCCATTGGCTATGCCACGCCCTATCCAGTCGGCTTTTTCATTACCACTCTTGCCTTCGGAACTTATGTCCTGGCCCGTGGCTTGTGCCTGATTCGAACGACGCTTCTCCGTCAATATGCTCGTTCGCAAAGAGAGGAATTTATATGAGTTTGACCATCACAACAATGCTTCCTCCGTTTACCCTCAATCTTTGGCGGGACCTACAGGTGATGCTCAGCTACGACTTTATGCGCCAGGCCTTCCTCGCCGGAACGCTCTTGAGTATTGTCTGTGGACTGGTGGGCTACTTTGTTGTCTTGCGCCACCTGGCCTTTGCGGGAGAATCCCTTTCCGATGTTACCTTTACAGGTGCGCTGGGTGGTGCGGCATTCGGCATCAATCCTTTTATCAGCTTACTTGCCACCACTGTTATCGTCGCGCTTGCGATGGGAGGACTGGGAGAGCGCTTGCGGGGAAGGGATGTCGCGATTGGTACTGTCCTCTCCTGGGTCTTTGGCGTAGGCGTCTTCTTTTTGAGCCTCTTCACAGCACATGTGAGCGGAACTGGAACTGGATTCTCGGGTGTCACCGTGCTCTTTGGCAATATTCTGGGCATTTCTTTGGATCAGCTAAGCACAATTGCCCTGGTGAGTAGTGGCGTTGTTCTTGTTCTTGTACTGTTCGCGAGGCCTTTGCTCTTCGCCTCCCTTGACCCTGATGTGGCAGCGGCTCATGGCTTGCCAGTGCGCCTGCTAGGGCTGGGATTTATGGTCCTGCTGGCCATCACGGTGAGTGAGGCGACCCTGGCCGTAGGTGCTCTTCTGGTTTTTGCGCTACTCCTCCTACCAGCCGCCATTGCCTACCAGGTCGTCGACCGTCCTTTTGTGGCCCTTGGCCTTGCCGCATTGCTCAGTATCGTCTTCACCTGGCTTGGCATTGTTATTGGCTTCTACACAGGATACCCAAGTAGTGTTTGTATCAGCCTGCTGGCCTTTCTCTGTTACGTGATGATTGTTGGGGGAACTGGTCTCAGGATGGAATTTAGAGCGAGGAGGATACGTGAACTTCTTATACTAGACAACAGATAAGAGGCGTAAGGACGTGTGGGAAGGTGTTTCAGGAAAGCTCTCTGCTCTCGCATAACGAATCACCGACTCTCGATACATCTGTAATCGCCATGCAATTTCGCGATGACTCATACCTTGTTTCACGAAGCGCTGTACAGCCTCGTAGTGCTCCACAGATTACAGCATTCCCAATGACTCATTGAGTGTCATCAAAAATGCGTCAGACCCGGCAAAAAGGGTTCACTCCAATCTGCCACCAATGCTCTTTCGTCTGACAAGAAGATATTGACACGCTATAGTCTAGTACGCGGCAAGAAGAAACTTCCCTTTAAGGAGAGTTTGTGGGCGTTGTACACTGATCTATAGATTGACCGGTATGCAAAATTGTGACGAGAGGGTCAGAGGAGGCGGAGCAATGGAACAAACCTCAACGAGCGATCAGACACAGGACTTAAAAGAGAAACAGCGCCAGGAGCGGGAGCAACTAATTCTGAGCGCGGCGGAAGAGGTACTCTACGAGAAAGGGTATCACGATATCTCCTCCATCGATGAGATCGCTGCGCGCGTAGGCGTTGCTAAAGTTACCGTCTATCTGCATTTCCCGAGCAAGGAAGACCTGGTCTTCGCCATCTTTCTGCATAACTTCGACACATTTGTACGCGTTATTGATGAGGTTCTTAGCGAGACTATGCTGCCGCGCCAGCAGCTTGAAACGATCCTGGCGTGCATGTATGGCGGCTTCTCTATCAAGCAGATCCAGCCACTCTACAATAGCGTCGACATGAAGCTCCTCTTTGAGGTCAGTCGTGAGCAGGAGGGGCTGCGCCCGTGGGTGCAGCTCGCGGTGCGCGCCGGCTCCATTCTAGAGGCAGGCAAGGTCAGTGTCGACTTCGATTCTGTAATGCCCACAAGCGCCACCTTTTTCAGCCTGCTCTCGCCCCACAGCTATGAACGCCTGGTCCTTGGTGAGTACATGGCGTTCAAGACCTGGTCCAGCACCTGAAACACATCTACTTCAACGACAGCTCCACACACTCCCTAGCGAGTGCCGCAGGCGCGAAAAGTCATGCCAGGGAAGGCCTAAGAGCGTAGAAAGGGGATACAAGCCCATGACTACTGTTTCCAGGCCACGTGAAACCAGGCAGGAAGAGACCTACCAAGAGCCACAATACACCACCCGCGAGACCCTCTTGACCATGTTGGCGGTCCTCATGGTGATGCTACTGGCGTCTCTGGACCAAACTATCGTCTCTACTGCTACGCCTAGAATTATCGCCGATCTGCAAGGCTTCGACCGCTATACCTGGGTCTCGACCTCCTATCTCCTGGCCTCGACGGTGATGGTGCCGATCTATGGCAATTTTTCAGATATCTTTGGGCGTAAACCCATCTTCCTGGTGGGTGTCGTCATCTTTCTGACTGGTTCCGCACTCTCCGGGGCAGCGCAGACGATGGATCAGCTTGTGCTCTTTCGCGCCTTCCAGGGCATTGGCGCGGGTGCACTCATGCCTATCGCTATCGCCATCGTTGCTGACCTCTTCGCGCCCCGTGAGCGTGCCAAGTGGCAGGGCGTCACGGGCGCGGTCTGGGGCCTCTCCTCTATCGTTGGTCCCACGGCAGGTGGCTGGATTACCGAGCATACGACCTGGCGCTGGGTCTTCTACGTCAATCTGCCCATAGGTCTATTGGCAATGCTTGTGCTGATCTTCCTCATGCCCCGCTCAAGCAGACAAGCAAGAAGCCAAAGATTGACTACCTGGGCGCGGCATTACTCATCGCCACGGCGCTCCCGCTGCTGCTCGGTTTCTCCTGGGCTGGCTCGGAGTACGCCTGGAGCTCACCCATTATCCTGGGACTCTTCGCCCTGGCTCTCTGCGTCGGCTGTGTCTTCGTGCTCTATGAGACCATTGTGCAACGCGAGGGCGGACAGCCTATCATTGAGCCTTCGCTCTTTCGCAATGGCATCTTCACCATCTCGACCATCGCCACGGTTATCTTTAGCATGGCGCTCTTTGGTAGCACCTTCTTTATCCCGCTCTTTGTCCAGGGCGTAGTGGGCACCACCGCTACCAGTAGCGGCCTCGTCCTGACGCCGTTGATGCTGACCTCAGTTGTAGGCAGCGTCATCTCGGGTCAGCTCGTAGCCCGCACCGGGCGCTACAAGTGGGCCGCCATTAGTGGCATGCTGATTGGTATCGCGGGCTCCTGGCTGCTCATGCGCCTGGATATCAATGCCAGCGACAGTGATGTGCTCCTCGCTATGATCATGCTTGGTCTGGGTATGGGAACCAGCATGTCTCTCTACACGCTCATCGTGCAGAATGCCCTGCCGCATAAGATCGGTCAGGCCACTTCCTCACTGATCTTCTTCCGCTCCATTGGAGGTACTATCGCCCTTGCCGCCATGGGCTCTGTCATGAATGCCAGCTACCTCCCTGCCTTCCATAGCGCCCTCCCCGATGCCAACAAAGAGGTCTTGCCCGCCGGGACCCTCCACTTTTTCGACAACCCTCAGATCCTGCTCTCCGAGCAGATGCAGAGCCGCGTCCATGCCGGACTCTCCGCGCTTGGTCCAGCGGGCCAGGATCTCTACATTCAGCTCATGCAAGCTGTCAAGATCGGCCTTACCCAGGGCATTCACCAGATCTTCCTGCTTTGCACTCTGCTACTCTGCGCTGGCCTGCTCGTCGTCGTCTTCCTCAAAGAAATTCCCCTGCGTGGCAAAAAAACGACAGAGAAACCCGAACCCCTGCACCTCTAACAGGAAGGAGATGCCAGCTTCCTCATGGGGGCAGGCATCTCCTTCCTGTTATTCACATGTTTGTCGAGCCGCCTTCGGGCATCTCTTTGCTTTCTGCACCGAGCAGGAATTCTGCCGGGGCCACTAGGCCATCAGATCCCTCAAACTGGCTCAATGCCTGCCTCACCTCCTCCAATAGATGGAGTTGCTCAGTATGCTGAGACGCTTCATTGCACCGGCGATCAACCTGCTGGCTGTCGATTGCAGGAACACATTGAGCGAAGTGTAATGGGACTGAGAAGGAAGAGCACGAGCCTATCCTTCTCCTTGTATAAGTAGTGCTTTAGCATACTGGTAAAAGACAAGTCTTTCAAGGAGATGGGCAAACCGCAACGAAAATACATGCCTATACTCAATGCCTCAGATTTTTCTCCTCACCCTTCACAAGCTTCCTCAAACGAGTAATAAAGCAAATAAGATAAAAACATGCAAAAAAATGATTTTTATATATTTATCTATAAAAAACACAGAATAAGGAGGGGCAAATATGCCTGAGATTTTAATTTCTCGCAAGTTTCGTTATGATCTGAGTGAACTACATACGAGACGAAAGAAAAATGAGATTACAGAAGAAGACTTCAGTATTCAACATGATGCCTTAATTGCTCAGGAAGCAAAATTGCAGGAAGCGGCAGGCTCACTTCTTCTTGCCAAAGAGTTAGAGGCAGTAGATGCTGATATCGAAGCGTCTATTGAAAAAAGTTTCAAGAAGAAGAGCTAGAAGAGACCGAGCGCGCCATGAGAGAACGCTTCGCCAGAGCCGCTGAAAAGCGACGTATTGAGCAGGAGAAAATGCAAAGCAGGATGCCATAGAGAAGGAAAACAAAAAGAGGATAG
The DNA here is from genome assembly GCF_016587415.1 of Ktedonobacter sp. SOSP1-85. GTDB lineage: Bacteria > Chloroflexota > Ktedonobacteria > Ktedonobacterales > Ktedonobacteraceae > Ktedonobacter. Next base: position 4,833,409 of record NZ_BNJI01000001.1, read on the forward strand.
AGGAACGCTCTCGATTTCGCTCCACCATTGATACCTATGTGAACGATCTCGAAGAGGATACGAATCGCTGGCAACGATTGGGTAGTGACTCTATTGAGAAGTGATATATAAGGGAGTCACTACCCCAATGTGAGCACTGGTACAAAACTACTTGAGCCAACCGCTTCACATCTGGGGTATCAGCAGAGAAGAGCGTAAATAACAACGAGATCTACACCCCTTTGAGGGGTCACAAGATTACGGCGGGCTTAGCGTATGTTTTGCCCGCCGTAATCTTGTGACCCTATCATGGCACCATTTCTTCCTCATTGCGCCTGGACCTGCACGGGCGTTGCGTGCTGCGTAGCGGTCCCAGGATAGATCACAAGGTAGCGGCGTGGCATGTTGTTCTGCCCCTGCACGACTTGTCGGATCGGACCGACGGTGTTGACAATAGCGGCGCCTGCCGCGTTCGTCGTGAAGACCTCCAGCGGCTCCAGCGTGCCGTTGCCATTCGGATCTGAGGAGAGCGCAAGCACATAGGATTGCTTAGGGGCGAGCCCGGTCACGGCTGCTTGCAGTACCTGCACCTGCCCTTGATCAAACAGCGAGGCACTGGTAGGGGCTTGCTGCCCGGCTGCCAGTTTTGCCGGCTTGCCATTCTTTAGTGGCACGAGCGAGAGATGCGTGGCTTGTTTAGCGATGCCAAGCGAAGTGAGGCCCTGCGTACCAGTGCCGCTCGGCACGGCATTGGGCACGTACGTGATCGCCTGACACCCTTGCCCAATCGGGCTTTTCCCTACCACCTGGTTGGTCAGCGTATTAATGGCAACCAGGTTATCTCCGTTTTCAAGCCCGACATAGATCCGTGTTCCATCGCCGGACGGCCAGATCCCATGTGGCAACGCGCCGACCGGAATGGTCGCGACTTGAGCGAAGTTGTCGGTGCGGAATACCTTGACCTCGTTGAGCCCACCGATGGTGATATAGGCAAACGTGCCGTGGGCATTGTGGACGATATTGACATGGTTGGTAATCGGTCCCGTGTCAAGTGTTTTCAACATCGAGAAAGGTGGCTGGCCATCGAACACCTGCACCCTACCCGTGTCCTTCAATGTGTACCAGACCTGTTTACCGTCCGGCGTCGCCGCAATATTTGGGCAGAACGGGCTTGCCTGGGGGATCCGCTTGATAACCTTGTGATCGGTGACCGTGATCACGTCGGTCTCAGGAGTGAAGGAGGAGCAGACATAGCCGTATTTGTCATCGGGGGAAAAAATCGTCATGCCTGGTCCATTCGCCACGGTGATGCGGGTCTTCTCCTGATACGTGGCGCCATCAAGAACGGAGACGTAGTTCTCGCCACGGACGGTCACCCAGGCCTCCTTCCCATCTGGCGTGTAGAACGCTTCATGAGGCGAGCGTCCGACATAGGTGACGTGTTTCACGGTATTGGTTGCCGTGTCGATGAAGGCAACGGAATTCGAGGCGATCGAAACGACCAGGAGGGTGCGATGATCGGGTGAGAAGCCCATGCCATGCACGAGCAACTGCCCTGTATACAGTGGGTTGAGATTGGCTGGGGTTGGGGCTCCCAGATTAATGACACCCAGGAGCTTGTTGTCGACCGGATCGGTGACGGTGACGGTGTTTGACCATTGGTCCGCAGTATAGACGCGGTCTCGGTGGCTGAGGGCTATATCTGGAGAGGTTGGTGTCCCAAACGGAACCTGCCCCGCCCAGGCGATTGGGGGAGAGACAGAGGCCGTGGGAATAAGCGATGCCATAACCAGGGTCATGGTAATCAGCACAATACTAAAAAAGCTGCGTTTCATGCGGATACTCCTATTTGTTACAGATACCGCATAAATGTACAATACGAAGATAGCCGTTATATGCTGATCAAAGATAGCTCATGGGACAACGACTCAGACGAAGGAGGTCACCCACGCTCGCCGAGTTGCATCGCGACGATCTCCTGCTGCTGGGTAGCGATGATTTCCTGAGCAAGGCCGCGAAGAGGCTCATCATTCCCATACATCAGCTCGGCTTTTGCCATATCGATGGCGCCCTGATGATGCGGCACCATCATGGCGACGAAATCTCTATCCACGTCACCGGATGGTTTGATCTTCATCCCTACCATCATTTTGGCCATTGCCGCATTGTTCTTGGCGAAGAACGGCCCCTCATCCTGGCTGGTGAACTGGGAGGAAGATGTAGGAATATCAACGAGTGTGAGCCGCATCGTAGCAATATCCTCTTGCTGAGTGACGATGATTTCCTGAGCAATGGCGCGGAGTTTCTCGTTATGCCCATAGCTCAGTTCGGCTTTTGCCATGTCGATGGCGCCCTGATGATGCGGCACCATCATGGCGACGAAGTCTCTATCCACGTCACCAGATGGTTTGATCTTCATCCCTACCATCATTTTGGCCATTGCCGCATTATTCTTGGCGAAGAACGACATTTCCTCAGCATTCGAAGAGGGTGTCGTGTTGCTAAGGGTGATGCCAATGATGAGAGCGGTGGCAAGAAGTAACACCCCTAAACCGAACACCATCCAGTGAAAGAGAGGCACGCTGCCTCTCAGCCTGTCCATAGTCGTTGCTCGTGAAGGTTCATCACACTGCTCGGCTGCACGTAGACGCGCTTCAGCTCGTCGCTGCCCGCGAGTTCCAAGGACGTCTATTGATCGCCTTCTTTCCATCACATCCTCCTCTTGTCTCCTTCGGGAACGTACAGATCCTCTACATCGTCTGTAAGCAGGAACGTCCTCATCCTTGAGCTCTCCCCATCGGCGCAGGAATACGACAAAACGCTAGAAGGCTCTTCGCATGGCCTTGATCTTCCTCTCTATGGCCATCCCTGTAATCTGCGAGTGCTCCAACAAGAAGAATAGTTGATGAGAGCAAGAGACGTGCCACCTGATTTACGCGAATCATCTGCCAGACCTATCGAGCCATGAAACGCATAAACCATTCTGCTGGTGGGAGGTAACGATTTTGCTTCCACGTCCCTTTTCTCTTCCTGGCTTTGTCATTCAAGGGTTTCCGCCTTACTCATGTAGAGCTTTATTCTCGAACGATAGAGCGAGGGATAGAATATTACAGTGAAATGGTTTTCAGGTTTTTCGCTTCTCTGGTCACGAGATTTACCATAATCCTGCAGCCAAATCCTACGATCTGTTTGTGTACCTTATGGATTGAGAGAGAATGGGAGCCAGCAAACTGGTAACGTCTCCCCGTCAGCAGCCCCTCCTCTCATCTCGACCTGGACGGTGAAAATACGGGAGAAGGGCATGGAGCAAGTTAAGGAGCCACAAGGCAAGAAGGCATGTGCGCAGTGCAGCAAAGAGAAAAACCTCATTGAATTTTATCGCACAAAAAAACGGGGCTGATGGGCGGATGAAAATGTGCATCCAATGTTTCAAGAAGAATAAAGAGGAACGCCAACGACGTGAACATGAGGAATGGGAACGTCGACGCTGCGAACGCGAGGCACAATTACAGGAGGAACGTGAGCGGCAAGAGCGCCTGGAGGTTTATGAACGCGAGCGCCAGGCGAAACGACAGGCAGAAATGGTAACTGATCTACCATGTGGTTCTGCCCACGGGATGCGCACCAATGTGTCTACTTGTCAACCCCTTGGGAGGAGGCGAGCCGGAGGCTCATCAAGCATCCTTGCGAGCTTGAGGCCTGGTGGATGCGCTGAAATGCCGGTTTCAGCCAGGAGCGTGGAGCAAGCGATCCCGAGAGCAGCGACCCTTGACTGGGGTGGAAAGACTTGCAGAACGAGAGCGAGCGGGAGATGGTGACGCTCTTCAAGTAGAGTGGGGAGCGGTTGTCCAGGAACTGGATCACCCGTCACCCCCTCTCAGAACCGGACGTGCTCGTTTTCAAGTATCCGGCTCGCCCTTTACGTGTTTCTTGAAAAATCCTTTATCAGGAAGGGTTCCCTGATGGAGTCGTTGATGGCAAGATCGGCAGAGGACCAGCGTTTTCCTGTTGCGAGCCGCCATCAACTGCTGCCAGAAAGCTTTTCCTTTCGCAACATCTTTCATTTTTCGTATGTGATGGATCTCAAATGGTCCTGCTGTAGTTTCACAATATTCACACTGCTTTTTGTTCAGCCGTTTGATAATCTCCGAATGGCTGAGCGTCCACACGAAAATATTGGGTGAAACATCAAGTCGAGGGTCGTTGGGAAATGGCGCTTTGAGATCCTTAAGACGAAAAACTCTGATGGAGCGAGTCTTCTTTTCTCCGGGAACGGTAAGGACATAGCCGTCCTCTGTTTTGAGTCGCTTGGCAATAGCGCTCATCCCTGATTTGTGTTTGCAAGCCAGGGTCTTAAAGAGGCTTGCTCGCCAGATCAGAGCGAGTCGATGTAGCTCTTGTTTGACATTGCAAGCAAGAGCGTAGTAGTTCGCCAAGCCCCGGAGTTCTCCGTTGTAAGCAAGAATGATTTCGGCGTCACTGAGTGTTATCCATTTGTTCTTATGGATAGCTTTTATCGCTTCATAGTTTCCATACCCTTTTGAGGTACAGAACTTCTGAAGTTTTCCGGCGGGGATATGGAGTTGAAGTTGCTCAGACATCGATTTGTAGGTGGTATGGCGCGAGCCACGTTTCACCTTGATAACGCGGTCTCCTGAGTAGGTCTTCACTTCATACCCAACAAAGATGGTTCCTTGTTTACTGTGGCAGATGTGGGATTTTTCCTCTGCGATAGCCAGTTTGAGGGTTCCTTCAATGAAGGCTTTGACCTCTTGCCTGACGTTTTCTGCATCGGCGTGTGAACCGATGATACCAATGCAGAAATCATCTGCGAAGCGACAATAGAACAGTCGTTTGTATCCCGCGTCGAACGGGTCCCCACTGGGGATCTGTTTTCTCAGTTGGTCGAGTTGCCGAATTTCCTCTTGGATGGTCTGAAGGTCTTGCTCTCCTCCCTCCTTTCCCTTCAGCCTATCCCATTTTGCCCGGAGCCGTTTAATTCTGTCTGAATAGCGATAGTACAGCAAGTTTTTCCCGCGTTTCTTTCCCCGATCAAACCGTCTCTTCAATCCTTTCATGAAGAGGTCCAGTTCGTGGAGATAGACATTTGCAAGGATGGGAGAGAGTCGAGTAGGAGCGGAGCGCACCTTCTCATCTCTCAATGAGCGTGTTTCTCTACTCCTCTCGCCAAACCGGACTGGATACTTTCGCATCATCCGGCTTTCCCTCATTGCAATCGTTTGTGATCCCCGTTTTAGGGCAAGGCTACGTTGGGTTTTGATGATATCGGACATACATTTTAGTCCTCTCGTACCCGTGTCGTTTCCTTGTACAATGACTGTGGCCCTTCGCCCTGTGCCGGACTGTTTTCCGGCTCCGACTACTACGGCCACTCCGCCACGCGATGATCACTTCAATCGCAGCTAATCCAGTCTGGGTCAACGTTCGACCTTTCGTCGTCTCAGATCGATCATCGCGTTTCCTACGTTCACACAGCAGTACGTGTTGCGTCTCGCCGTAGGCTCTCTCTTTACGCCCGTCAGGTACACACCCAGTACCCGCGACAACAGCCGATAGCTTAAACCCCTGTAGCTAGAGCGGTTTGGTCCCAATCGATAGACCGTTTCATCCAGGCCAATTCATACCTCAATTACCTGCTGTCTCACACCATCTCCGTTATTTTCAGTGTGTTCAAGGTGAGGACGCTTCAAACAAGAGTTCCTTGCGTAGCCATAGCGAATCTCAGGCTAGAGACCTCATACTGTAACGGAGTGCCAGTATTTCGTCCCGTGTTTTCTGGGCTTCAGACAAGTTGATGCTCATTGTCCCCTGCCTGCCAGATTAGCCTTAGCATCTTGGGGGAGATGCTACTTCGTCAATTGGATTTCTCCTTTCGTGAAGATTACTGCTGTATGCTTCGTAGCGCACCAATAGAACCTTGTGGTACACCGCTGTAGGTCGTATGGTACGTCCAGTCCTCTAAATAGCCAGCGTCGAGCATGGCCTGAATGAGGCGTAAAAAGCGGGTATCATCGATTTTCTTCTTGAGCAGATCAACCAGGAGCTCCTGATTGATCGTGTTGAAGTAATCGCGGATATCCATGTCTACGATCCATTTGATCGATCCCCAGTGCTCGCTGATTTGTTCCAGGGCCGTGTGGGGGGATCTCTTTGGCCGGAACCCATGTGAGCTATCCTCAAAGGTTGGCTCGTAGATCCGTTCCAGGATGATCCTGACCACTTCCTGGATCAATTTGTCGTTTCCAGAAGAGATACCGAGTGGGCGTTTCTTGCCATTCTTTTTTGGAATGAGGACTCTTCTGACAGGCTTGAACTGGTATGATCCGTTTTTGAGTTGTTTGATGATGGTTGCAACTCGTTCTTCTGAGAAACCATCCAATGTGACTTCATCTACTCCGGGGGTGAGAGCACCCTTGTTGGCGTAAATGTTTGCATAGGCTTCATGCCACAATATTTGATCTTCCAGAAGACGAAACAATCCATTCAAGCACTTTCCCTGTTTCGAGATGTTTCCAAGCGCTTCTAATCTCCTAATCACTGTAGCGGATAGCATCAGCACATCCTCGCTTTCGGTTTATTATCAGCAACGTAAACTCTTTCCCTTCCCCCAGGCAGCGGAGGTTTCGTGACTATTACTATTCACTTATCCTCTTGCCCGTATCGCATCCACGAGGCTACCCGTGTTGCGATCTGCGGAACCCATTACAGGCCCACCTTGGGTACTACGGAAATTCCGTACCCATGCAGGGATTGCTCCCTGTTTAGGGCATCCCGCATTTTCAGCAGAGTGAGATCCGACGTGCTCCAGGCGTCCTGTTCGTCCTGTATTGCCCTCGTAGAAAGGGTCTGCCAACATCGATGGATAAGGGCGCATCTGCATTCTACGTCCTTAGATGCTGGACCCAACGTTTGTGTAGGATAGGCGGCCAGCGAGGTACTGCTTATTGCTTTGACCTGCCAGGAGCCTTCCTGGTGGTATCTCTGCCAGTCCTTTTCCGACCGTCGGGTAAGGAGACGATGTTGCCATCGTCCCCTCCCCTCAGAACTGCTCGTGAGAGTTCCCCCTCAAGCAGCTCAAGCCTTTCAAATGCCCTGTTCAGGACACGGCTCCACCTCGGTATTCCCTTGGCTGTGGAGTTGTTGATGGCACGTTGGATGGAGCAGCACCCGGTTTTCGAGCTGATCCCCGCCTCCTTTTGATCGCCAGACTTGATGGTGGTTGTGCCACCCTGTCAGTTTGGTGATCCGTTGGTGACAGCGAGGACAAAGCCCCTTCTGGTTTTTCCAGAGCATGAGTAATTGCCTCTTTCCCCTGAGGGTGCTTTCCATTTTCACGCCAAGGCGCTTCTCGAAATACACCTCCCACGCGGGATCGAAGGGATTCGCCTCTCCCTGGATTTTTATGTGCCGCTTGATGGGTGTTTGGGCAGCGCGGAACAGTCGAACCGTTTCCCACATGCCGTTTCGCCCAATCACCATGCCTGAAAAGACCCAATGCCGTCCTTCATGGTCATGGAAATACTTCTCCTTGATCCATCGTCGCGGTTTGTTGTTGTGTCTTTTTCTGGCCCATTGCCATAACATCTCAAAGATGGCATTGTCCACATCTTGAAAGATTTCTTTGCTGACCACATGCTGGTAATACCTTGCCCATCCTCGAATAAGGGGGTTGAGCAACAGGATCAACTGCCCAGCTGTGGTTCCCCGGTGATCTTTCACGACCTTCCGGACCTTTTCCAGGAACGCTTTCACGTTCTTCTTGGCTGGTTTGATGATCAGCTTCCCATGATACTTACGTACATGTTGTCCGAGAAAGTCGAAGCCGTCTTCAATATGCGTCACGAGGGTTTTCTCCTCAGAGAGTCTCAACCCTCGTTCCCTCATGAATTGTTCCACAAGAGGTTTGACTTCGTGCTCTAACAGTTCCTTTGAACTCCCTGTCACCACAAAGTCATCCGCAAATCGTATCAGATTCACCTTCGCCTTTCGGCTTTGGCGATCTCCTGGATAGAGTGCCCGTAGCTTGCTTTCTAGTCCATCAAGGGCTAGATTAGCCAGCACGGGTGAAATTGGGCCCCCCTGAGGGGTACCTTCTTCTGTCCGGTGGAAGACCTGTTGATCGATGTAGCCCGCCTTCAGCCACTTGTGGAGGATGCTCTTCTCCATCGGGATGTGAGCCTCTAACCATGAATGGCTGACTCCGTCAAAGCACGCCTTGATGTCTCCTTCGAGCACCCACTGTGCTGAATACTTGTGGCTCAGCACAGTGAAGCACTGTTCGATGGCATCGGCTGTGGACCTCTCTGGTCGAAACCCATATGAGTTCCGATCTCCTGTTGTTTCGGCAATAGGACTAAGCGCCAACAAGTAGAGCACTTGCATGGCCCTATCCGACATACACGGAATGGAGAGGGGTCTCAGTTGGTTGTTGCTTTTTGGGATATACACCCGCTTCAGCGGTTGAGGATGATAGCCTCGTTGCTTGAGCGATTGTATGGCTTTTGCCTTCTTTTCTGGAGTATTCCAGATGTCTTTGTCTACTCCAGGAGTGTTCTTGCCTTGGTTTTCCGTCACTCGTCTGACGGCAAGCGCTTTGCCACTGAACGAGTGGGTTAACAAGCGTTGCAGGGCTTTCACCTTGCCCCGTTTGCCTTCCTGTGTTGCCTTGACGATACGCGCTTGGAGCCGACGCACATTGCGGTGAACGGCTGACCAATTGATCTGGTGCCATTTCATCTCGCTGTGGGAAGCTGCACCAGCAAACATGTTCGCTGTCATCTGCTTTGCCTCCTGTGTCTGTTCGTCAAGTTTTCTCGTCAAGAAAGACCAAACGGAAGTCTGCTCGCTTTCGCGCGGGATCATGTTGTCTCTCGACGTAATCCCTATCCACCCCATTGCAGGCGGCTTTCGCTTTCTCCGTTTTCCTTTGCCCGCATTCCCATAGGCCGTCCTTGCGGTTGGCTGTCCCTTTCGGGAGGACTACGGGTTTACCACGTTCCGTATGCATACCCGGATCGAGTAGGTTCTGCCTCTGCGCCGGTGGATACAGCGTCTGCGCCAGGGTAAAGGGGCACACCCTGGACCGATCCACACTGCCTTTTGGCTCAAGCCTGTCAGCATCTTTGGCTTGTTTTCGGTGACGACGTTTTAGGCAGTTCACATCTGTTAACCATACGATCCAACCCTAGTTCCCGACCGCTTTGATGCTAGCAGTCGTAGTGAACTCCTCGCGGGTTCATTACCACTTTTGCAAGCGAGGCATCCATTGTCCCAAGAGCTTCACACCGCCGGATTACTCCAACCGCATGTCTTGGTAGGGTACTGAGGGCAGAACCCCAGGTGAGATTCTGTTCATTCAAATCTCACAGCTATTCATACGGCTTCGTGTCGCACGCCCTCCCCCGAACCGTGCTTGCGCCTTTCAGTGCACACGGCTCTCCAGTTTCCATTCGTTCGAGAAGGTGCTCTACTGCATTACGCGAGCGTTCCTTCTTTCCCTTTGTACTCCCTGTGTCCCTTCGTCTTGTCCCAGGCATTACCCCAGGCATTTGGCTACTATGGACACTCCGTCACCGTAGGACTCGCGTCCCTTAGGTGATCCCGTATTTACGCTCATGAGACGTGCTAGTGCGCTCTAGGTGCCCAACTCATCCCCTTCTACTCACTCATTGTGAGTCACTCACCACAGAGAGCGTTAGCGCACCCGTAGCTACTCGGTGCCTATTGTGGTGTCACCGCCTCAGGTATGCTGCGATGGGCGCGGAAATCGCCGTTGGGAATTTGGGTTGAACCAATGCAGGCTTCACCATACGCACAGGACTTGCAGGTACGACTACGCTACATACCTTCGCGCTTCCCTGCTTTGCCGATATGCTCTTTTCCCCTTTGAGTTTCCTCTCCAGGTAGGTCGGCTGTCCTAAAAGGTCTCTCGCTCTCAACCTCCTGCCTCTCTGAGGCTATCTCATGATCGCCGAAACGGCGCACAGCCACCTTCCGTTGGGGTCACGGGTGAAAACCAGTAGGACTGGGATTGACGCAGTCTAGCGTGGAGTAGGGGCCGGTCGCCCATTACTGGGTCGCCCGTGCCCCCCACCCCGAACCGTGCGTGCGGCTTGTCACCGCACACGGCTCTCCATGTACTTGCGCTTTGGGGTGCTCTCTGTCAGGGAGTGTTCCTGCGTGCAGGAGGTGATGACATCGGCAGCAGAGAACTAATGTTTTCCTTTGTCGCGCGATCATCATTTTCTGCCACATTTCTTTCCCTTTAGCAACGTCCTTGAGTTTTCTAACATGGTGGACCTCAAATGGACCTTGCGTTGTCTCGCAGTATTCGCAGATCTGCGTGTTTAGCCGTCGGATCAACTCCGAACGACAGAGCGTGAGTGCAAATGTGTTGGGAGCCAAATCAAGGCTCTGGCCACTTGACCGTGGAGGCTTGAGGTCTTTGAGTCGGAACACTCGAATCGTCCGAGTCTTCTTTTCTCCATGTACGGTGAGAACATGTCCATCTTCCGTTTTCAGTTGCTTCATGATTTTCATCACGCTTGTCTTGTGTTTATGTGCTAGCGTTTTGAACAGACTCCCTCTCCATAGATAGGGGAGTCTGTTCATTTCTCGTTTCCTATTTTGGGCTAAGGAGTAGTAGTTCGCTAATCCCCTCAATTCCCCATTGTAGGCAAGAATGATCTCTGCGTCGCTCAGCATCAACAGTTCTGGTCTGTGAAGCGCTTGATTTGTGCGGTAGTTGCCATATCTCCTGCTTTCACAGAATCGTTGAAGTTTGCCAGGTGGAATATGGAGTTGGAGCCTTTCCGACACCGATTTGAATGTAGTATGGCGTGAGCCACGCCTTACTTTCACAATACGATCGCCGGAGTAGGTTTTTATCCAGTATCCAACGAACGTTACCCCTTCTTTGCTGTGACGAATATGTGATTTGTCTTCCGCAATGGTCAGTTTCAAGGTGTCCTGGATATACCGTTTAACCTCTTCCCTGATCTTTTCGGCATCGGCCCATGAGCCGATGATACCGATCACATAGTCGGGTAGGCCGCAGGCGAGGTGCTACATACATAGCCCTTTTCCCCCGGCCCCCCGCCGAACCACGCATGCCCGTTTCCGTAGCACGTGGCTCTCCAGTGTTTTCAAGTCCGTATGCGCTGTCCATTAGCTCGTCCAGCATGGATGTCTTCATGGCATTTGCGACAAACGATCAGGGTTTTTCGCCGCCGTGCTGCCATGATATACATCCATCGTGGTCGTTCTCGCTGTCCCTTGGGTTGGAGGTCTTTCAAAGCCCGGATGTGATGGACTTCTACCTGCATCTGAGAACCACAGAGTTCACAGACATTGGCCAAAAGCCGTTTTTCCAGTTCTGATCGTTGTCCCCACGTCCAGGGTAGGGAGTCTTCAAGGATTGCTTTCATGTTTCGAGCCAGAGAAATTCCCCCCCATCGTGCTATCAGTGGCTGTTTCCCTTCTCGTTCTACAGTCACTTGTAGCGCTTTTCTGGGACCATGTGGCGTCTCGACGGTGGTTTGGTAGCGGTCATAGACTTGAGAGACCGTAATGCGCAGCTTTTGCGCGAGTGTTGCCACCAGTGATCGCTCCATCACCCATTTGAGTCGATTGAGTTGATAGCGGTTTCCCGCTAGTTGGTAGTATTCTGCCAATCCCCTGTATTCCTGTTGATACTGAGAGATGATACTGTAGACGGTATCCTCTGTTCGTTCTTTTCGGGAAACGGGTTTTCCGTGCTGCAAATACTCCTGACATTTCTCTTGGATGACGTGCATGGGCGCTCTGAGGCCAATTTGACCGTTGAGACTTCGGTGTCCACGCCAGTCATGCTTCTGGTCGTTTTTGCACATCACGATCTGATAGCCCAAGAATTGGGCAGCTTCCGTTTGCGCATGGGTAATAAGCGTTTTGGTCTCGGAGAGTTGGAGCTTGAGTGTTTCGCGCAAAAATTCTCCGATCTGCTGCTTAATTTCTTCAGCTTCTTCTCGTGGACCGCTAAAACCGATGAGCCAATCATCCGCATACCTTGCATACCGAATGCGTCTGTAGCTTGGATCGGTTGGATCAAGTGCGGGAATCTGTTGCATTTGTCGGCGGAGCCGTTCTGCTTCTTCCGTTTGGCCTGATCTTCTCCGACATGAAGCTCGAAGCTTCAGAGAGGTGTAGGGAGGATTTTCTCTTCGTACCGTTCCTCGTGTGTACTTTGGAAGGAGAGTGTGTTCGGCAAATTTGTCCAATTTGTCTAAATAGACGTTGGCTAGTAGCGGACTCAGAATACCACCCTGTGGACTGCCACTGTAGGTGGCGTGATAGCACCATTCCTCCAGGTAGCCAGCTTGCAGGAGCATTTCGATGAGCCGAAGAAGACGACCATCGTGGATTTTCTCCCCCAAGATTGCCATCATGACCGTATGGTCAAGTGCGTCAAAGCACTGAGCAATATCGCCTTCTACCAGCCACTTTGTGCCTATCCACTTGTGGTAGATCTCATTGAGAGCAGTATGGCAACCTCGTCCTGGGCGAAATCCGTAGGAAGTTGGGCTAAACTGAGGCTCGTAGTATGCGGAGAGGATTAACCGCATCACTTCTTGTAGCAGTTTGTCTGACCAGGCGGGGAGTCCGAGTGGCCGTAATTTCTTCGAGCGTCGCTTCTCGATGTAAATGCGGCGTACAGGTGTCCACTTGTAGCGCTCATATCGCAGGGCTTCAATGATGGCTTCAATTTTGGACATGGACATTCCGTCAGCGGTTTCTTCCGTGGTTCCTGCTGTGAGGGCACCATCGTTCCTGTAGATCTTTCCGTAGGCTTTAAGGTACAAAGCAGGATTGAACAACAGTCGATAGACTCGTTCCAGCGGCAATCCTTGTTTACCGCGTTCATGGATGATACTCAATATCTGATCGGCATCTCGCATCTCGCGTACCTTTCTGGTGGTGAGTATCGAAAACACCTACCATCCTTCGCCATGTACAAGGTTACGTATTCCCTTGCGCGGACTACTACGATGGTTCCGTGACCGTGCCGCTCTCGCGGGGTAGGCCATCCCAAGTTCCCTGATTGCTAGACGTATCGAGCCTGACGTAGGTGCCGTGTTCGCTCCCTTGAGTGGAGTCGTTCTCCACCGCTCATCCTCTGGAGGGTTAAGGTGCCGACGACTTTGACACCCGATGAGGATGACCCCGCAACAGACGCTGTAATCGGGGAATGTACGCTTTCATCGCTGGAAGCTGCGGTTCAGCCAGTGTAGGTTTCACCATATCAGGCGGGTCTTGCAGAACAAGGCTTCAGCGTCTTCACGCCTTTTCCGCTTTCCCAACATGCTCCTTTCCCTTTCGACTTTCATCTCCAGGTAGGTTGGGTGACCCAGAAGTCATTTCCTCCAAACTTCTCCTCTCTGGGAGAGGGATCTAGCAGCCGGTTAAATGGCGCACGTCGTCTGCGTAACGGCAGTAGTGGAGCCGCTTGTAGTCACGATCAAATGGGTCCCCACTTGGTAATTTTCGTCGTTGTTGCTGGACGCGCTTGATTTCTTGCCGGACCTCTCGCAGTTCTTTCTTACTCGCCCCCTTTCTCTTCAGGTTATTCCATGTCCTGCTCAGACGACGAAGGGTATATGAGTGGACAAGATAGTTCTTGTTCAGCTTACGTTTTGCCCCTGTGTTGAACCGTTCTTTCATGCCTTTCATGAATAGATCGAATTCGTGCAGGTAGATGTTCGCCAAAATTGGCGAGGCAATCGAGCCTTGAGGCACGCCGCTGTAGGTTTCATGGTAGGTCCATTCCTCCAAGTAGCCAGCATCAAGCATGGCTTTGATGAGGCGTAGAAAGCGGTGATCTTCAATTTTCTTTTTCAGAAAGCTCAACAAGAGGTCATGATTCATGGTATCGAAGTAACTTCGGATATCCATATCAATGATCCATTTGACCGCTGTCCATTCCTGCCCAATTTGTTGGAGAGCAGTATGAGGAGATCGTCCTGGGCGGAAGCCGTGTGAACTCGTTTCAAAGATGGGTTCATAGATTCGTTCCAGAATGATCCTCACCACTTCTTGGACGAGTTTGTCGTCCCCTGAAGATATACCGAGAGGTCGTTGCTTGCCGTTTTTCTTTGGCACATAGACACGACGAGTTGGTTTGAAACGGTAGGTTCCGTTCTTCAACCGTGTGATGATTGAAGCAATTCTTTCTTCAGAGAAGCCATCCAGCGTCACCTTTCCTACTCCTGGCGTCGTTGCCCCATCATTTGCGTAGATGTTGGCGTAGGCTTCGTACCACAGAATGGGGTTCTCCATCAGACGGAAAAGACCATTGAGGCGTTTTCCCTGCTGAGAGATTGCTCCAAGTGCTTCTAACCTCCTAATGACTGTAGCGGGTAGCATCAGCACACCCTCGCTTTCGGTTGATTTGAAGCCTAGTACACTGTTGCCCTTCCCCCCCAAACAGGCCAGGTTTCATGAGGATTACTTCTCATTTATCCCTCTGTCGGTCCTGGATTCACTTCTTTGTGAGGCCAAGCTGCGGACACCATTACAGGTCTACCTTGGGGTAGGGTAAGAGGCCAAGTCCCGATTACTCGGGAGCATCAACCCCTCCCCTCCGAACTTAACGTGCACCCTTTCGATGCATTAAGCTCTCCAGAGGCCCGTGTCTTTTCAACACCACTCCCATAGCGGTCTTATGACATATCCATGTCAACCGCCACTTTTGAGTCTGGCCTCCTGCGACCCTTTGTCTCCCACATGGGGAAACTCCTATGGTCGCTCCGTTACCTTGCTCCTTACGGAGTTTAGGCAATCCCTCAGTTCCATCAAATGTCTCAGTCTGTACGTAGGTGCCCATTTCGTCATTTCCCTCTCCGTGAGGGCTGGCTCCAACGAGAGCTTGCAGCGAAAATAGTACCGTTCCTCTGCACGTTGGACACAGGCGATTATCCCGTTCCTGTGGGCTGCGGCATTTCCGCCGTGACTTGGATTTAGCCAATCAAGACTTCACCATATACAGCTTCACTTGCTGACCTCTGACTCCTGGGACTGGAGCTTCACCAGCATTTTACACGACATGCTATTTTCCCCTCACGTCTTTCGGGTGAAGGTGTCCCCACTCTCGTACGAGAGCGAGTAAGTCGCTGTGTTACTCACCTTGCTCTAGTGAGCTTACCCCGACGGGTAAGAGAGACATTTGTGACACAAAGGCGCACTACTACGGCAACTCCGTCATCATGCAGGAGATACCTCCTGTTTAGATGATCCCGCATTTCCAGCAAAGTGAGAATGGAGCGTGCTCCAGGCCCCTCGTTCGTCCCTGTAACCCTCGTATGAAGGGTATGCCAGAAGAATCGGATAGAGCAGTAGTCAAAGCGTACTGTTCTACCTTCTGGTCTAGCGCTTCGGCCATCTTTCGCTAGCGTCTGTATGGAAGACCATAGGAACTGAGGTTCAAGAAATCGATCTTTGACCAATACACGCCTTGTACTGACAACTCACAGGATTGATGACTACCTACTACGTTGCCTTTTTCTCCAACATGCTACACTCCCCTCTCCCTTTCGGGATTCAAGCCTTGCGGCAAGGATCAGTTGGATGTACACGAGATATTCCGATAATCCCGACAGCCTTTGCTGCACTCATCTTTGCCGACGATACGGCGCAAATTCGCCATACACGTCTTGCACTAACCCACCCGGAGGATTGGTGACTTCCTCCTACGTGGCTGTCCTCGCATGCTATGGTCGCCCTCCTTTTTCAAGGTTTGGGGTAAGCGAGGAGTGCATGGAACCGTCCATCAGTTCCAATATCGTTTGATACACTCACTTTCTGCCGCTGATGCGGCGCACTGCAGGACCCCGCTCGCTCTCGGCACCCAGCGCCCACCCACCCCAGTCAAGGGCGGGATCGCCCACGCGACTGGCTGACAGAAAGGAACCGGTGATGTTGGCTAAGTACGTCTCAGGACCAAAAACAGCACACACTCATCCGGCGTCAAGGCGAAGGGAATGGAGCGAATCCACGCACCATCTCCCCTTGACGGAGAAGAACAACGGCGAGAAACAAGGGGTGGTCTGATGAACGCCCCTGATCATCCCTTTTGTTGTGTTGCTCGAAGCTGCTTCTGTCGCTCAGACAGCCGATAGGTTGAGCCGCCGTAGTGGATTTCCTCCACCTCCTCACTCAAACCAAGCTGGTCAAGATAGTCATACAAGAGCAGAAGCCGGTCGCGTTTTTTGCCGGGAATGGTCCCGGTATGACTAATCCAGTTCAGCAATTTGCGCGTCACGGCCTCGATTTGCGCATGGATATCGGATTCCTGCTGGCTAAGGACATGCCAGATGGTCACCAACAGCTTGCGGGCAATGGCCACGATCGCCTTTTGTTTGCCAATGCGCGCGGCC
Organism: Ktedonobacter sp. SOSP1-85; assembly: GCF_016587415.1. Classification (GTDB taxonomy): domain Bacteria; phylum Chloroflexota; class Ktedonobacteria; order Ktedonobacterales; family Ktedonobacteraceae; genus Ktedonobacter. The sequence continues at coordinate 4,849,818 of NZ_BNJI01000001.1, forward strand.
AACCGCTCAAACTGGGCTTGCCAGTGTGGGTGATGTTCAACGGCCACCCAGGCTGCCTCAACCATGATTCCACGCAGATCACTGCGTCCTTCCTTGGTGATACGACCACCTCGGTTGGTTTCCCCAGACTGGTGGACACTGGCTCCTAAACCGGCATAGCCCACCAGATGTTTGGCCGAGGGGAAGCGGCTGATCTCACCAATAGCAGCCAGGATACGCATGGCGGAGAGGACTCCCAACCCTGGCAACTGCACCAGGAAAGGCACCTGCTTTCTCCAGGGATCGCAGGTCGAAAGCCGCCCAAGTTCTGCTTCGATCTCATTGATCAACCCGTTGAGTGTTTGGTACAAGCTCAGATCCTGTTGAACTCGGAGTTTTTCGGCAAGCGGCAGATCCAGAGCCAGCCACCATTCCCGTTGATGGGCAGCAAAGGGCATACCTGGGGATGGATCGAGATTATGGCGTTGCAACACACTGTGCAGACGATTAGCGGCCTGTGTCCGTTGCTGGACCAATCGGTTGCGATGGGTCACCAAGGCGCGCAGTTCCCGCACTTCCTGCGGCGGCACCCACACCGCAGGAATGAGATTGGCTGCAAGTAAACTGGCCAATTTAATCGTATCACGCGAGTCTGTCTTCACACGCGCAGCGGCAATCAGTTTGACTGCTTGCGGATGAGCGACGACCACCTCTGCGACCAGAGGCTGGAGTTGATCGTACAGCAGCCACGCATTGGACGTCGCCTCAAGCACGATCGCATCGGCATGGGTTAAATGGACTTTCGCCCACTCGGCAAACGCCGTAAAGCCAAAACGCCGAGGGGAAAGCACCACCTGTTGCTGGAGATCCACCGCACCAACCATGAGGTATTGACGATGCACATCCAGCGCCACAAAACGTGTGGCCAACGAACGAGGTGTTTCTGTGAGCATTTCATCCTCCTCCCACCTTTGCACTACGTAAACAATCCGGGTGGATGAGGTGCGCCATTCGGGCTTGTGGGAAATCACTCACCAATACGAGCTTGGCATTGCGAGCCATCTCAGTTCAGGTATTCGGGCGGGCGACCAAACAACGAGACGGGCTCGATGTCCCATGCGCATACCACGGTCAGCCCCGACACCACGCACCACGGCGGCGTCCCCGCCAGTGAACACTGGTAGGGTAGCACGCGGCACACCCCATGGCAACATCCTAACAACGAGATGTACGTATAAACAAAATAAAGTGGCTTGGACCGCCCTTTGTCGCCATCGCGCTTTGGCGATAAAGCGTAATTTTCACGCACCTCTCCAGCAAGCAAGTGATAAGACCGAAGTAGCTTGTAAAGCCGACTCAAACAATATCGCCTGCTTACTGTAAGCTCGTTTCACATCCCATGGGCAGAGCCAAATGTTGAGCAGCTTAACCATTGCAGTGTGGAAATATGGCTCTAGAAGCGAATGATTGTACGCCTTCATTGGTAATTCTGGTGGGCAGGAGGTCACACATCTCGCGCTTTATCTGCAATGTACTACAGGTTGTTTACACGCTCACACTGAAAAGAGAAGGAGGCAGCCATATGTGCAAAAATTTACAGCTTGCTCTTGTATTATTCCAACAGGCTATGATTCAATGCAAATCATAAATTGTCATTATGTGCGGTAATAATCTCTCTTGAAGAAGAACAGGATCATCCGAGTCATACACAAACGTGTCTCAAGAAGATCCCCTGATCAAAAATGGAAGAATCGGAAGGTTTTTGGGGAGGTTCGAGTGATACGACACCTGCGTTCCTTTTTCTCGGCTCATCAGGTTTCTGGTGGGGATCAGCAGGGCTCAGACCCATCTGAACACCAGCAAGAGCCAGTACCTTACCCATATGCCTGGGCGACTGCTCTAATTGGCGGGGTTCTGCAAGGCGGCGTGTTGATCAGTGCTGCGGTGATGCTGGTTGGGATTATTCTGCTTCCCACTCGACCAGGGGGGCTTTCTCCAGAGCGTTTACTGGTCTTTCCGTTCACCGGGTTTGCACTGGTAGCCAGCCTGGCTCAATGGCATCCCCAGGGGATCATCACACTGGGCTTACTGTTGTTGATTGCCACACCTGTTTTACGCGTAGCGGTCTCGATCGTGATGTTTGCGGTAGAACGTGATCACACCTATGTGTTCATTACCTGTCTAGTGCTGGCTATTTTGCTGTTCAGTATCTTTGGTGTGGGCACCTGGAGTTCCGGGCAACACGCCGCGCTGACTGGAGGGATACAGTTTTCCGCACTGGCTCCCGTGCTGATTTTCCTGGCGTCGATCGCCGCGGGTTTACTCGGCTCGCTGGTGGGTCTCGGCGGTGGCGTGCTAATCGTGCCGCTGCTCATCCTGATCTTTAAACTGCCCGTCACGTTTGCCATTGGCGCGAGCATCATCTCGGTCATCGCGACCTCCAGCGGCGCGGCAGCAGCCTATGTACGCGATCGCCTCACCAATCTGCGCATTGGGATGTTTCTGGAGATTGCCACCACGATCGGAGCGATCAGTGGGGCGTTTCTCGCCGGTGTGCTAGCTCCCAATTTGCTGAACATCATCTTTGGAGTCATTCTCTTGCTTTCTGCCGCGCCGTTGGTGGTCGAAATCGGCGAAGACACTCCTCAGGGGGTGAAAAACGATCACCTGGCAACCTGGTTGCATCTTTCCAGTATCTACCCTGACCACAAACTGGGGAAGGATATGGCGTATCAGGTAACGCGCACTCCCTGGGGACTGGCTATGATGTACGTTGCTGGCCTGATCTCAGGGCTCCTGGGCATTGGCAGCGGAACCTTTAAGGTCATCGCGCTGGACTCCTTGATGCGGTTGCCGATCAAGGTCAGTACGACGACCTCCAATTTTATGATTGGGGTCACGGCGGCGGCCAGTGCGGGCATCTATTTCTCGCGTGGGGACATTCCCCCGCTGATCGCGGCTCCGGTCGCGCTGGGCATTCTCGTTGGCGCGCTGGTCGGAGCACGCCTGCTCGCGAGCATCAGCAACAAACTGCTTCGGCTGATCTTCTTGTTGGTGTTGCTCGTCAGCGCCATCGAGATGATCTTGCATGGAGTCGGGTGGGGAGCATTTTAGCGAAAAAACGGGACAAACGTGTCTCACAAAACCAGCTGATCCTCCCAAGCGAGAAGCATGGTGAAACCCTCTTCTCAGGCCAGCCCTGCCCTTGCAGGGAGAGATCAGGGGTTGCTCCCTGGTGTACCGCGTCGTGAAAGGAGAAAAAGATGCAAAATGAAGACCGCTTCAGTGTTAACGGTCTATCAAGAAGACCCGTTGAATGCCGGAACGTCACTTGCATATCTGACGCAGATATTTTTGACACCGTCCGACTGGTTTTTTATCCGTGGACACGGCACGATCCCTCTGGTGGGCCGAGACACCTATCGTCTCGTCGTGAAGGGAATGGTCCAGCATCCCCTGGAGCTCTCGATGGAGGAGCTACTCACCCAATTTCCCCAGCGCCAGCTTGTCGCGACACTTATCTGTGCCGGCAGCCGGCGCAATGAACTGGTGGCCATTCACCGTTATCCGAAACTTACCCAAATATGGACAAGCCATACTTGGTGTTCGGTTCCTGCTTCAACGAACAACCTGCCTGGTTTCCCAGGTCTTACAGGATCTCCGCAGGCGTAAATTCCGACGTAACTCGCCGTACTAGCAATAAGTATAGCAGATGAGTCAAGAGCATTAAATGTCTACAAATAGCAAGAAATGTTCATAGTTCAAGAAGCTATGATTACCCCTCTGCCGGGAGAAATCCTCTGGGATGCTGATTGGATCAGCATCCTAGATGACGCGGCGGGAGTCGAGGAAGAGGCCCGCTATGTAGCCTTTCGTGGGCTCGACCAAGCTCAGGTCGCAGGCGACTTGGTGCATTTTGGCAGTTCAATCCGCCTGGAAAAGGTGCTGACGCCCGAAGTCTTGCTGGTCCACGAAATGAACGGCGCTCCCCTGCCTCGTGAACATGGCTTTCCCTTGCGCATTCTCGTGCCAGACTATGTCGGGGCCAGAAGCGTCAAGTGGCTGCAGGACATCACGCTCCAGAGCCAGCCATCCACCAATTATTTCCAGGCTCGCGATTACAAAACCTTTCCTCCAACGGTGGCAGCGGAAACCGTCGATTGGGAGCAGGGGAAGACCCTGGAAGAGATTGCCTTGAACGCAGTCATCTGTACTCCCAAGTCAGGAGAGACGCTCCAGGCGGGTTCCGTCTTGGTGCAAGGGTATGCGCTCGCTGGCGAGGAGGCGCCAGTCGAGCGCGTCGAGCTTTCTATTGATCGAGAAGCCACCTGGATACCTGCGACGATCCGGGAAAAGACGGATCGCTGGATCTGGTGTTTCTGGGAAGCCCGCCTTTCTCTGCCTTCTGGAAAGTACCAGCTTCTTGTCCGCGCCTGAGATGCCGCAGACCGAACCAGTCACAGGACGCACGCCCCCTCTGGAACTTCAAGGGCTACGCCAATAACGCCTGGCATCAGGTGCAATTGTGTCTCTCGTCTGAGGCATGTCTTAGGGTCATTCCATGGTTTCGTGCAAGAATCCTTGCACGAAACCATGGAATGACCCTCCATTAGGAGCTATTGTGGTAAATGGCCTGAGCAGCACAACCATTGACTGCCTGCAAAACTGTTCTCCATCTAGGATATAGTTGAACCTTGAAAATAAAGAAGGACCTTCAAGAAAAATGCTGAGAAAAATGTTACTGATCTCTACGTAAAAAGCTAAACTTTGCTAGCCATTCCTTGCTCGTTTTCAGGAAGTTCAAATTTAGTTATCTATGCCGAGATCAGTAGCCCTCTTTTGTCAGGGAGGGATAGATTGAAAAGAGAAGGAGAAAAGGTATCGGAGCAGAAAGAGGAGATGGGAGATGACGTTAGCAAGACAAGCAGCCCCCACAGTGGCCTTTGTGGACGAGTATTGCACGTGCTATGAGGACCTCTTTCCCGACGTGCGCAGCTTTGAGTACTTTAAATACATTCATGTGGGATTGTTGTCGGAGATGAAACGCAAGACCTTGCCAGCCATCGCGAGAAGCTGTGGGGACATTGATGCCCAAGGGCTCCACCATTTTGTGGCCAATACTCCCTGGGACGTGGAAGCGATACGAACCAGACGACTCCAACTCTTGCGCCAAGCTCTCGATGGCAGGTCATTCGTCCTCTGTATTGATGAGACAGGCGACAAGAAGAAAGGGAAGACAACCGATTATGTGGCCTCACAATACATCGGCAACCTGGGCAAAATCGAGAATGGCATCGTCTCGGTCAATGCCTATGGGGTCCTCGATCAGATGACCTTTCCGCTGCTCTTTCGCGTGTTCAAACCTGACAAGCGCCTCAAGGGAGAGGACCAGTACAAGACCAAACCGGAGTTGGCGGTCGAGATCATTGAGGAACTGCAAGCCTGGGGCTTTCAGTTTGACGTCGTGTTGGCAGACAGCCTGTATGGCGAGAGTACCCAGTTTGTGCGGGAACTGGAAAAGCGACACCTCACCTACGTCCTGGCCATTCGCAACGATCACGGCATGTGGCTCCCGCCTGGTCAGCGCATCCGTTACACCACCTGGCGGCCATTCGAGCGGACCTTTTCCAACGGGAAGTCGCAAACCCGCTTCATCCGTGAGGTGATCTATGGCCAACGCTTGAGCGTCCGTTTCTATCTGCTCACGACCGATCCCAAGACGATGCCGGCTCAAAGCACGTCGTATGTGATGACCAATCTGCAAGGGAACCTGCGAAAAATGCTTGGCGACACCTATGGATTGCGGACCTGGATTGAGTATGGCTTCAAGCAGACGAAGAATGAACTGGGCTGGGCGGATTACCGCGTGACCGATTATGCCTCGATCGAGCGCTGGTGGGAGCTGGTGTGCTGCGCCTACCTGCTCGTGAGCCTCTACAGTCCTGTCTTCCAGTCCCAAACGGGTGAATGGCTTGAGCCGCTTCCTCAAGCGAGTTCCCAAGCGGCTGCTCCAGAGGCTGCATCTGACCGCTTCTCCGAGCATGTCTGGTGGGATCGGGGACAGGGATGGAAGAATCTGTTGAACAACCTGCGTCTCATTCTCCAACCCTACGTCTTCTACTCCCTCCTTTTCCCCTGGCTGATGGTCTTCGACATCCCTGAAATCCATTCCGGCTTCGCCAAGCTCATCTCCTTCATGGACGGCTTTCACGCCCGTCTCCCATTCTGACAGAAGAGGGGTAGAACCCCGCTCTTGTCAGGCCGTGGTTAGAAGGCTCTGTTCCATAGGTCAGGTACACTTTTAGGGTAAAGTAGTGTAGGTCAGAGGATATGAATAGGTTTTCTCGTGCAAACAGAAGAAATGGAGAAACTGAACAATGGCGGGAACGAAGCATTCCAGGCAGAACATCGGCTTTATCGGCATAGGGCATATGGGCAGTCATATGGTGCCCAGGCTGCTACATGCGGGCTATCACCTGACGGTCTATGATCGTACAGCGGAGCGGGCACAAGCCATGGGCCAACTCGGGGCGCTGGTGGCCCAGACACCCAGAGAGCTGGCTGCCAGTTGCGACGTCATCATCTCCTGTGTCACGAATGACCGCGCTCTGGAAGCCGTCATGCTGGCGCCAGATGGAGCGCTGGCGGGAGCGCATGCCTTGTCAGCGATCATCGATATGAGCACCGTTGCCCCGCAGACTTCGCGCCACCTTTTCCAGGCCGCGAAAGTTGTGGGTGTGCCGATGATCGACGCGGCTGTCTCTGGTAGCGTGCCTCAAGTCGAGCAAGGAAGCCTGGTCATCTTTGTGGGTGGCGAGCGGCAGACGTATGAGCGCTGCAAACCCATCCTTGATGTGCTGGGAAAGCAGAGCATCTATCTGGGCACAAGCGGAAAAGGGACAACCATGAAGCTGGTGGTCAATCTGCTGCTGGGCCTGGGCAGGCAGGCGCTGGCGGAAGCGCTCGTGCTCGGAGAAAAGGCCGGACTTGAAAGAGAACAACTCATCGATGTTCTCAAGCAGACAGCGGTGGTCTCTCCTCGTCAACAAGCCGACCTGGAGCACGCACGGCAGCGGGAGTATGGAGCCGATTTTGCCCTGGCCTTGATGTCCAAGGACCTTCAGCTCATGCTCAATGAGGCCTTTGAGGTATCCGCGCCGCTGCCAATGACGGCAGCCGCACAGCAAATAGCCGCGGCTGCGATGCCAGGCTATGGCGAAGAAGATGCTTCAGCCATCATCCAGTTTATGGAAGCCTTCGCTGGTATCTCTTACTCATCCTGAGAATACGACCCTATACGGTATTGTCAACTTCATTGGAATTGTAGAGCTTATATAAGAGAAACAGACCTCAAAGTGGGGATTGCACCCTTTTTCTGGCCTTGGTTGCTAGAGAAGTCTGGCTGATGTGGCATTGAAGTGGTGAAAACTCATCAACAAAATTTTTTAAGTTGACAATACCCTCATTTCAGGTAAGGGGTTCAGCCATGGTGCGCATCTGAATTTCGATGATGCGTGAGTGAGCAGGCTGCGTGCAGGCCAGGAGAACTGCTGAAGCAACATCCTCCGGGTCAAGCATGCCTGATTGTGCGACCCTTTCTGGTGTACGTCCCTTCCCTAGTGCAAATTCCGTCTTGACTCCACCAGGGCAAATCACCCCTACCTTGATGCCATGAGGACGTAATTCTTTGTCCAGAGCTTGCGCAAACCCAACCTGCGCAAATTTTGTTGCACAGTACACCGCTTCACCCGCAAAGCCATAAATGCCAGCCATCGACGAGATCATCAGAATGGTGCCTGACTGTTGTTCGATCATCAGAGGGGCGATGTGGCGGGTAAAGAGAAACGTAGAACGCACATTGGTATCCATCATCTCGTCGTATTCTTCAGCGCTGGTGTCGATCAGTTGTTTGTAGTTTCCCACCCCGGCATTGTTGATCAGGATATGCGCCGCCCCGAAGTGCTCTTTTGCCACCAGAATGGCACGCCGAGCCGTTTCCTCCTCTCGAACATTCCCAACCACCGCTACGGCTCGCCCCCCTGAGGATTGGATCATCTCCACAAGCTCGTCGAGTCGCTGCTTGCGACGTGCAATCAGCACAAGACTGGCTCCTTCTTTGGCCAGGGCCAGGGCACATGCTTTGCCAATACCTGCGCTGGCTCCTGTAATCAAACAAACAGATCCGTTTAATCTCTGACTCATATATTTCCGTTCCTCAATCTTATGAAAGGAAAACGCTCAAAAGCCGCGCATTTTCTTACAAGACGCTTCTTTACACTGCAATTCAGTGCTTGGCTTTGATGTGTTTTCAACATTTTGCAACATAACTGGAAAAAGAACGCAATCTCTCGGCACTCTTTTCTTATCGCTCTTTATAAGCGGGGACAGCTAAAGGATTGCGCTCAGCGAAAGGCCGTTGATGCCAGTAAGGATAGATTGTAGGGATCTCGCTGGCCTTGTCGAGCTTCTCAACCTGCTCAGCAGTGAGATCCCAGCCGACCGCGCCAAGGTTGTGTGTGAGCTGCTTCTCGTTGCGAGCACCCACGATGACACTTGCTACCGTGGGACGCTGCAACAACCAGTTCAGGGCGATCTGAGCTACTGATTTGCCCGTCTCTTCGGCTATTGCGTCGAGTGCGTCCACAATCTCGTACACCTTCTCATCAGAGAGACGCGATCCCTCTGAGCCAATCTGCTGCACTCGACTGCCCTCAGGGGCTGGCTGGCTGCGGCGGATCTTTCCCGAGAGCACCCCTGCAGCTAGAGGACTCCAGACAATGGTCCCAACCTTCTGGTCAAGGGCGAGCGGCATAAGTTCCCATTCGTACTCACGTCCGACCAGGGAGTAAAAAGCCTGGTGAGCGACATAACGCGTCCAGCCGTAGGTCTGCGCAGTGGCAAGAGACTTCATCAGGTGCCAGCCGGAGAAATTGGAACAGGCGATGTAGCGTACCTTGCCGCTCTGGACCAGGGTATCGAGGGTCCGCAGTGTCTCCTCAACAGGGGTGAGTGCATCGAAGCCATGCAGCGTGTAGATATCGATATGATCTGTATTCAGTCTGCGCAGACTCTCCTCACAGGCCCGGATCAGATGATAGCGTGAGGAACCAAGCTCGTTTGGCCCATTGCCCATGCGGAATGTGGCCTTCGTTGAGAGAAGGAGCTGATCTCGTCGTCCTGCAATCGCTTTGCCAAGAATCTCTTCTGAGAGTCCGCCAGAGTAAACATCTGCCGTATCAAACAGGTTAACACCCGCCTCCAGGCAGATGTCAACCATGCGACTTGCCTCGGCCACATCAGTATTCCCCCAGGCACTAAAGAAAGCGTTTCCACCACCAAAGGTAGCTGTCCCAAAGCTCAGCGCAGAAACCTTCAGACCAGAACCGCCAAGTTGTCTATATTCCATCGATGTACGCCTCTTTTCTTTTAAATGTAAACATGATAGTTGAGCAGAGGATGGGCAGATCCATCGTTGTTGCTCTTTGCGAGAGATAAAAGCTTCTTGCCTGTGACCAGATCATGTTTGTTATCAACATGTATCTGTATGGCAATGCTTCCCTCTGGCCTATTCAGGACAATCTCTGACTGAACACTGGTTTTATATGTGGTTGCATAAGCAAAACCTTCTCAAAGAGAAAATAGGCTAGCAGGACTGGCGCACGACAAGAACAGGGTCAAACACGAGTCGTTGAACTTCGCGCTCAGCATTTTTGATACGTTCGATGAGTAGGCGTGCCCCCGCTACGCCCATGTCGTAGACTGGCTGGTGCATCGTGGTAAGCGGTGGATGGACCAGGGAAGCCATTAAAACATCATCGAAGCCGAAAACTGCTAACGTATCAGGAACACTGATGCGCTGAGCTGCGAGATAAGCCAAAGCACCGAGGGCAGTCATATCATTGACGCCAAAGATACAGGTAATATCGGAATGCTTCCATAAAAGCTGTTCTGTCGCCTCGCGGCCCTTTTCAAACGAGTAATCAGTTTGAGCAATTGGCAATTCGGGATGCTTCTCCAACTCATCTCCTAAAATAGCATCCCATCCCATAAAATCCAGGTATGCGCGCAAGCGTTGCTTCGCGGACACCGCATGCTCTGGTCCGGCCAGAAAGCCAATCCGGCGATGTCCCTTGCTAAACATCCACTGCATCGCTTCCGTTGCACCTTTATAGTTATTGACGGTAATTTGCGGTACATCCTGCCGCTCGGCCCCCCTACCGATAAGCACCACAGGAATATTTGCTGCTATCAATAGATTGGTCAGGAGATCGCTAAGTGTGACATCTACAAGAATGGTGCCGTCCACCGATTGCCGCCGAAGAATATCTATCGCCCGCCGCTCATTGGCAGGTTGCCAATCGGTCTCCAGCAAAATCACCGAATAGCCATGGCGCTGGGCCTCATCCTCGATCCCGCGAACCAGGCGAGGAAAGTAGGGATTGGCTAAATCTGGTAACACTACTCCCAGGGTCATTGTGCGCCTGGTCATCATCGCGCGCGCCTGAGCATTCGGCACATAATTCAGGTCGCGAACCGCATCCAGTACCCTTTGCCGCGCCTCATCACTCACATACCCTGAGCCATTGAGGACACGCGAGACCGTTCCCACACCCAGACCAGCCCGTTGTGCCACATCTTTAATCGTGGCCATATATTTCACCTGCAATTCTCCAAAGTCGATGGAAGCGCTACCACACCGTGCAAAAAAAGAGGACACTCCGTGTGAAAAAGAGTCTCTGTTCAATTGCTCCAAATATTCCCATATCCCCCCTCATTCTCTAGCCACCTATTCCCACAAAAATGAATTGCACCCACTTTTGTCAGAGAAAGAGGAAGCGTATGAGCGTCATCCACGAAATATCTTCTTTTTCTCTCACCCCTTACTATGTGCTGGGTACATTCTAGAGCCCGACGCATGTTTTTATTTTCACACAACCACCTGAACGTTATCTCGCATACGATGGTCAAAATGTGGAAGCGCTACCACAACTATACCTAATTTATAGGCCGGTTGTCAAGTCCTTCATCACTGAGTAACGGTTGGGCACGTCAGGGAAATTGACTCAAAGTTCAAATGAAAATAGTGGAATACCCCAAAAAAACTGCCCATTTGTTAGACTAGAGAGAGAAGACAAGCACGTTTCCAGGCGCTCGGAAGCAAAAGTAGCAGGCGAGAAAGGAACAGGCAATGCGTATCTTGGCAGTTCTTCTTGGGCTGTTCTTGCTGTTGAGTATTTTGTTCGATAGTTTTGAAACGATGGTTCTGCCACGCAGAATCAAACGCAGACTCAAGCTCTCGCTCTTCATCCACAATGGTCTCTGGAGAGGATGGGTCACGGTTGCACGCTTGCTGCGCTCTCCCGGCATGCGCGAGGTCTACCTCAGCTATTTTGGTCCGCTGTTACTGCTGTTTATGCTTGCTTCCTGGGCGGTAGGATTAATCGTGTCATTTGCGCTGATTCAATGGGGTTTCTCATCACCTATTATCGCACCAGAGAAAATTGCCACGTTCGAAACCTACCTTTACATGAGTGGGTCCACCTTTTTTACCCTCGGCCTGGGTGATGTCAAGCCGGCTACAGTATTCACCCGCTTTCTCGCGGTGACCGAGGCTGGAATAGGCTTCGGTTTCCTGGCACTCATCATTGGCTATGTTCCCGTCGTCTACCAGGCATTTTCACGGCGCGAAGCCCAGATCACCCTGCTGGATGCCCATGCTGGCTCACCCCCTCACGCCATAGAGTGGATCCACCGCCAGCACAACATGCAGGCAAACGAGGAAGAGATGGGCGATGTGCTCCACACATGGGAACTCTGGTGTGCCGATATCCTGGAGAGCCACCTCTCTTACCCGGCTCTGCTCCACTATCGCTCCCAGCATGAACGGCAGTCCTGGCTGGCAGCTCTCACCACTATGCTCGATATTTGTGCGCTCCTCCTCGTTGGCCTTGATGAGATCACTATTCCCACAGCTCGCTTCCTTTTCTCTATTGCTCGCCATACAGCAGTCGATCTGGCACAAATTTACCACACATCGCCAAGACGGTCTGCATACAATCGCCTCTCCTCAGAAGACTTCCTGCGCCTAGGAGATGCTCTGGGATCATTCAACCTCACGTTTCGCCGGGAGGATGCGGAACAACAACTCTCGGAGATGCGCAAGCTCTATGAACCATTTGTATTAGGTCTGGCAGACTACCTGCTCATCGATATTCCCTCTTGGTTGCCAGGCTCCCACCCGGTTGATGACTGGCAAACAAGCCCCTGGGACCATTTCGCGGTCTGGTCACAGGCAAAATTAGAGGAAATAACCCATCTTGTCATCGAACATAAACGCAAGTTGCCCTACCAACGCTAGCGAAGGGAATCGATTTGCCTCGTATTTTCCACTGCTGCAGGCTCCATTGTTGGTCCGATCGAAGACAGGTTGCCCAATATTGAATACCGTCACTCTATGACGAACATCCTCAATGCCCCTGGCGTGAGCGTGAGGCGGGTGTCTAGGCGACGAGTTAGAGCTGTTGGGGCGAGGGGCGGTAGAAGGGGAGGAGGCAGTGACCTGGGTGTGTCCCACGCAGGCCTCCAGGTTGTTGCTGTCGAGGCACGCGCTTTGATGGCGTGAGTGAGGTTACGACCGGACATGAATCTAAGCCCAGATGGTATGCTCCTCTCCTTGAGTGCGCTAGCAGAAGTAGGGGGTGGACCAGGTCTGTCTTCCAACGATACCATCAGCGTGGAGAGAGTCCCACTCTTGAAAATCCTTTACAGCAATCTGTGCTTTGTAGGATCGAAGAAGAGGCGTTGTTGCTTCCTCACGAAGTGCGTGCGCTAGCCTCCAGAAATCGCACAAATTGTTGTTTCCTTGTCCTACCAGGGGACCTCCTTTTTCCTGTTTTTGATGTCAGAGGAGATTAATGTGCATCTCTGGTGAGAGGAGGTGTCATGGTGGAGTGTTCACGCGACAAGAAATATGAGAAGGGAGCCAGTCGACACCTCACCATATGATGCTGGCTCTCCCGCGAAGTTGATGAATAATACAGATTACTTGCTTACAAAGCCAGTTTCTGGTCCTATTCCTCAGAAAGGATGGTGGATAGTGCTGAACTGTTTGGAGTGGCTGTATCACCCAATAAGTAGAGCAGGACATTTTCATTTTTTTCTCCCAGTGTTTTTGTAACACAGCCAGAGAGCTTTGCCAGGGATGCAGGGGCAGTTTATATACCCTCCTGAGCCTGGCCAGTTACCTTTGTGTATGAATGTATACTTCCTGTAGATAGACAAAAAGTGGTGGGGGAGTTTAACAGTCAAGTAGAAGGAAATATTTTATGCCAAATAACGACAATGATGCATTTGCAGGACGACACCACCAGGGAATGAGTCGACGGGAGTTCCTTGCAGAGACGGGACGTACCCTCAGCATGGCCCTGGCATCTGCCGGTGTCTTCTATGAGCTCATCGATAATCTTGCGCAAAAGCCCGAGCAGGCTGCTTTCGCTGCCGCCCAGCCTTTGCCGCCAGAACAGTATATCGTCCCGAGTACTCGCATTGTCAACGTGACGAGTGCAGGGGTAAGCGGGAGTGGCCCTGGCACGATTCCGGTGATACTCCATCCCCTCCACAACCATATCATCACCGCGAAAGTCAACGTCCCGGCGAACGCGAAAGCCTTACAGGAGGCACAGCACCATCTGGAGTCCGTCCTTGGGGGTCTGGAACAGCAATTTTCGCCTGCGACTTCCAACGGAGTGGCCATCCAGGTCGCCTGGGGACTCCCTTATTTCCAGCACTATATCCCGAGTTTGGGGAAATCGTCGAGTTTTTTCAAGGCTGGGACGCGCTACCCAGACTATATGCCGGTTGACCTGGCGACGTCTCAGAAACAAAAACAGAAGGTGTATGCGGTCCAGGAGGCCATGACGTTCCCAAGTGACCAGCCCCCGGCTGGCTTTGGGCCGGTGCGCCTGGAGCAGAATGATGTGGCCGTGATCCTCCGCAGTGACTCATTGGACAATATCATGGCAACCACCAATGCCATCTTCGGGACGGGAAGCAACCAGACGGGTAGTCTCTTCAAGGTGACCAGTATTCGCCGGGGCTCCAGCGGGGGAGGGTTCTATGGACAACAGAGCATCCCACGCAAGGTAGCTCTGGCGGCGAAGATACCCGGTGCGGAGTCTATTCCTCCTCACGCTCAGGTCTTTCTTGGCTTCACCACCACGTTACAGGCGAATATGGCCCCCGACAATATTCCGAGCCTGGAGACCATCCCGGGTCAGACCGATCAATGGCCCAACGGGTATTTCAAACAGGGAACCACCATGCACCTCTCGCACCTCTTTGAAGATTTGGCTACGTGGTACGGACAGGGCTTCCCTACATATGCTGATCGCGTCCAGGCGATGTTGCAGCCCGGCCTCTCGCCTGCGCCGGGGACGCTCATCCTCAATCCGCCAGGTCAAAGTGAGGCCAATGTGGTGCAAGGGGTCCACCAGTACCACGCCTACGGCCACACTGGGAGCATGGCGCCGGTGGACAGCACGACAGCGCCGACGACCAGCAACTACGGTGTGGACTACCCCACGGGGACGACCATCCCCGCGCGCGGTGATTTCAATACGGTGGACAATCCGTTCCACTACACCTCCGATCCGGCGGCAGACCACTACAGCAGCACGCCCGCCGCCGGGCTGCACTTCATCGTCTTCCAGCCGACGATTGCAATTTTTAATCGCGTTCGGCTCGCGATGGACGGCCATTATTCCGATCAGGCCCTCTCCGTCGCACCGCGCTCCCCCCACGCCGGCATCAACTCGGTCTTGTTCACGACCCACCGGCAGAACTATCTGGTTCCACCTCGGGGCCATCGCTCCTTTCCACTCGCGGAGTTGCTCGCCTGACAACGGCGCTCGTTGCACCATGAAAGAGAAGGAGAAGACCCATGAAGATCGGATTGAATATTCCTCCCACCCTCACATCACCGGACCACGTTGAGGAATGGGTCAGGCGGGTCGACGCTGGCCCGTTTTCCACCCTCAGTGTCCTTGATCGCGTGGTCTACGCGAATCTGGAGCCCCTCGTGACCCTGGCGACAGTAGCGGCGCTCACGACCCGTGTACGCCTGATGACCGAGGTCTTGATTTCGCTAGTCCGCAATACGACCATCCTGGCCAAGGAGTGCGCAACCCTGGATCTGCTTTCCCGAGGGCGTCTGACCCTTGGGATTGGGCTTGGGGGACGGGAGGATGACTATCTCGCGACCGGCATGCCCTATGTGCATCGCGGAAAACGGCTGGACGAGCAGCTGGAGCAGTTGAAGCGCATCTGGGCCGGGCAACCGGTTTGCCCCAACGTGGGGCCAGTTGGGCCCCCCCCTGCCCAGACCCATGGACCAAAGCTGCTGCTTGGTGGGTACACAGCAGGGACGATCCAGCGAGTTGCGCGCATTGCTGATGGTATCATTGCCGGGACAAACGAGATCACACAGATTGAGCGGACGTTCCGCGCGGTAGAGCAGAGCTGGCACGAGGCCAGCAGGGCCGGCAAGCCCTATCTTGTCGCTCAGATCGATATCGCACTGGAGCAGAACGGGGCACAAGAGGGACGTAAGAACCTACTCGACTACTATGCCACGCTCCCCGCTTTCGCTGCCCCCAAATCGGCGCTGCTGCTCACGACCACGCAGCAACTCCTGGACACCATGCACTGCCTGGAGCAGATGGGCACCGATGAGCTGGTCTTCTTTACGTGGAGTACCGCGATTGAGCAGATTGATCGTCTTGCCGATCTGCTGGGATAAGCGGTGGCAGTCTCAAGAGCATCGTCTTTCTCCAGAAAACACCTGTGTGACTGTTTCCTGCATGGTGTCAGAACTCTCTTCCCTCCCATTCGTGCGCGAGTGAGACGTGGTTACGTCCCAGACGCTTCGCCACATACATCGCCTGGTCGTCACAGGCAATCAGGCGCTCTCGTTCAGTTGCATCGGAGGGAGAGGTCGCAACCCCAAGCGAACAGGTCACCGAAAGACGCGCCTCTCCGGCAAACGTCTGCTCAGCGACCCGCCGCCGAATCTGTTCCGCCACCCTGTACGCCTCGGCCTGCTCTTTTCCTGGTAACACCACGACAAACTCCTCGCCTCCTCTCTCACGCCGATTTAAATAAGGAACGTTTTCTTCGTCGGTAGTTGGCTCATGAACGCCTGTGATACATTCAGGTTTCCCTGCACTAACCAGGGCGGCGTCACACCCATCCACTGAGCCAATGAGATACTCTCAAACTTGGGTGATCTAAACACCTCCATGTATTGGAGCGGCGTATCGCCTGTATTTTCAACGTAATGGAGATAGTTGCTTGGTACATAGCCCACATCACCGGCCTGATAGTCGAAGGTAGCCGCTGTTCCAGAAGAGGCAAAAGCAGTGAGACGTCCCTGACCCTGGAGGAAATACGCCCACTCGGCATTTGGATGCCAGTGGAGCTCTCTCATGTGACCAGGATTTATTGTCACCAGGCCTACCGAAACGCCAGTCACTGGAAAGGAAGAACTATCAACGATACGCACAGTGCCAGCCTCATTCTGAAGAACGGGCTCATTGTTCGACATGTGATAACCAAAGGCCCGGGGCGGCTTCCCATAAGGTTCGGGGACGGTCACGTCCGTTGGAGGTATCTCGCCTGGATAGATATAGCGTTGGCTTGGCGATGCAAGATTGCTCACTTCGCTTACAGGGACTCTAAAGTTTTTCGCCAATACATCTTTGGGGATATGAGCAAAGGCGTCACTGAGCAGGAAGGTGTCGTTCTCGGAATAATTTCCCTTCGTGAAAATCAGTATGAACTCAGAGCCCACGCCACCAAAGGCTTGAAGCGAGTGTGGAAAAGCCTCGGGGAAGAACCAGAGGTCACCCTGGTCGAGATTATCAACAAACATGCGCCCATCTGCGTCAAGACAGGTGATCTGAACGGAACCGACGGTGACGATTCCCCATTCGCTTACCGGATGCCAGTGCAACTCACGAATGGCTCCAGGATTCAAACGCATATCGACGCCTGCCATTTCAGTCGAAACTGGAAGCTCTTGGATCGTCGTTTCCCGGGCCCAACCAGCGGGCGCAAGCCGGTTGTGCGAGAGTGAGAATGGCCACTTCAGATTGGGTACAGTCCCTGCGTCGGTCAGAGGAGGGGCCAGCAGATCAGGATTCTGTTCATCAATCGCGATATCACGAGGTCCTGGATCGGTCCCACCAAGTCCATTTCGCTCCGGTTGCGGTACGCTGCTATTCGTGACCGTGTGAACCAGGGGCAACCCTGTGATGATTCCAGATGGACTTACGTTAGTTACACCAGGAACCGCAGAAGTTACTCCCGCTGCTACACCCATTGCTGCCATGGATTGAATCATTCTACGTCTACTTCTATCCATAATCGTATACTCACTTTCTTCTTCTTTGTAAGAACAAGCTGTACTACGGCACGGAGGCTCCAATCCAGTCTCGCCCAAGTGCTACTTCCAAGGTCATACTATTACCACTTCTATTATGAAAGAGGATCACAAGAAACCGATCTAATGCTGGTTCTCCACCATCTTCCGTGCTCAGCAATATGATGAAAGAGGCGAGAGTAGAACTCCATCACCGAAAGTGATGGAGTTCCACGATATGCTACATGTTTTCCTCACTCATATTTACTGCCACCCCCCCTTCAAATGTTAGCGAAAATCTTTACCACCTGAGACAATCTGCTTCAAAATGTTAATCAAAATCCTTTACCAGACCTCGTCGAGTTCCCCTTTTCTTCATGTGTTTTTTCAGCAAAGAACAGGCTTCTTTCTGTGTTCAAAGAAGCCTGTTGAAAATATGCGCTAGTGTTCTGTATCTGTCATTTATCGGGATAAAACACGGTTTTCCAGATAACCTGCCACTCTGCCAGGCGCGTTCAGCGAATCGGCTTCTCTCATAAGGCGTAGCATCACAAGGGACGTTGTTGCCGTTTTCCATTTCTCTTCACGCGTCAGATTCCGCAACATGTTCGCCAAGGTACTTGGAGAATGCGCCAAGAAATGCCTGAAAAAGGTCGCATTTATGGCAATCTCAGGTAGACTTCCTCTTGAGAGAGAAAAAGGCACGCGATTTTAGCACGACCTCAGGGAAGATGGTCATGAGAATGACGCCCGAAGTATTCCATACCTGGAGCCAGCGCCTATAGTTGAGCCCCGAAACCGAAGCGCTCGTCGCGTCCATTCGTTCTTCCCCTCCGGTGCGCTACAGCAGTGCTCACAAAGATTGAGACACATGGCAGGAGCGTTTGGGTCACTCTCCCTGAGATGGGATGGTAAACCAGAACGTGGCTCCCTGATCAGGAGCACTCTCTACCCCAACGCTCCCCTGATGCCGTTCAATGAACACTTGGCACAAATAGAGGACCAATCCGAAGCTCAGATCCAGTTCATGCTGGACGGCACTGCCTTTGGCACGATGGAAGCGTTCCCAAATATGATCGAGCTCTTCTCTCGCAATGACAGACCCCTCATTATGGACTGAGACACGGGCGAGCGCATCCGCAACTCTTACCTGCACCACCACAGGCCATTTAGGGGGGAATAGGTGAGCGCATTCGTCAGGTAGGTAGTGAGAACGTGCTTGATCCGCCCAGCATCAGCGATGATGGGCACCCTTTGTTCCGGAGAAGGAATGTCCAGCACGATGGTGTGCTCTGGGGCAGCTTGTTGCTGCCTGGCTACCACCTCTCTGAGCAGAGTGAGCAGATCCTCAGGGTTCAAAGACAACGTGAGCGTATGGGTCTGGATACGCGCATCATCGATCAAGTCATTGATGATACGCTGCTGAAGCTGAGTACTCTGCGAGGCAGCCGTTAAGGGGCGCTGAATATGGGCAATGGGTTCACGGATCTGAGCAGACGGAGGCGCGAGCTGTTTTTTAAGGTCTGCAATCGGCGCTGTGCTAATTGCAGATTGCCCATGATCCTCGTCAGTGGAGTACGCAATTCATGGCTGGCCAGGGTCAGAAATTCGCCCGTCAGGCAACTCACTTCGCGCTGGGCAAGTGCTTTCTTCTGTTTCTCTCCCTGCGCGTAAAAACAGTGGATCCCCTCAATAAGCAGCATGGTCTGCCCTGTGACTGCTTTCACGAGCGCAATCTCCTCTGGAGGGTACGCATCCTCGGAACTCGCTTTGCCGATAACCAGCGCCCCGACCCATTGCTGCTCCAGAAACAGAGGAATGAGCAGGAACGCCTCGTAGCCAGAAGGCACAGGGCAAGGGTACGCTGGAAAAGGTCGTTGTTGGCCAAGATAGTCAATGGTGCGCAACTGATCAGTCTCAAGCACCACCTCCTGGTTGGTGCCGAGGCGAGCGAATACCGCGTCGTCAACCGCGTCTAAGGGATGGAAGCGTCCCCCAATGTCTCGCCAGTGCTGTTC
The DNA here is from genome assembly GCF_016587415.1 of Ktedonobacter sp. SOSP1-85. Taxonomy (GTDB): domain Bacteria; phylum Chloroflexota; class Ktedonobacteria; order Ktedonobacterales; family Ktedonobacteraceae; genus Ktedonobacter. The sequence goes on from NZ_BNJI01000001.1 coordinate 4,869,231, forward strand.
TTGTTCAGCAGTCAAGCCATTTCCTGCGACAAAATGCAGATGACCTGTTCGACGACCGAACGCGAACATAATCACCCGGTGACAATCCAGGACTTGCCGGATGACATTCACCACCTGCTGAGCCACGAAGAGCACCGGAGGCGAGAGGAGGAAGGTTTCTTCTGGCAAGATGTGGTCCATCTGCTCAGGAATCTGCGCGATTGCGGTGAGTAGGTCCAACGTTGCCTTGTGGACACGTTGGAGGTGGGAGACTTGCTGATAATAATAGGTGAGCTCATGGAAGACAAAGACGATTTCTTCCATGTCGCGCTCTTGATCGGCCACGGGAAAGGAGCGGACAGTGGCGAAGACCTTGCGCCCAGAAGGGAGAGCCAGCAGAAGCGTCTGTTCCGGCGAGCTGGCTCCTGCTTTCCCAGCAGGAACGAGGTTCATTAGCCATTGCTCTCTCGAAACGAATGGTGACAGCTCATCAGAGTGTATGTAGTGTTCGAGAAACTGCCGGAAGTCTCTTCCTTGGCATTGGCCTTCGGAAGCCACTTCAAAGAGCTTGCAAGCAGCAGCATTGACTTGTACAATCTTCTGGTTGCGATCACACGCAATGAGACCTTCCGGGAAAGACTCCCAGATGGCTTCCGCTCGGTTGAGTTGCGTATGTGCTCCCTTCAAAGGGCGAGAGTGAGGAATAGGCTTCCCTCCAGATATCCCCCCACCCCGTTCCTGTTTGCGTTGTGTGACATGGTGCAAACTTTTACCCACCTCAGCGTTCCTTTCAGAAATGCTCAACCTCTGCCGCGAGCGGGAGTTTGACAAAGAATGAGACCCCGGTTTCTTCTGAAGATTCTGCCCAGATTTGCCCTCCGTACTGCTCAACAATCTCTTTGCAGATAGTGAGCCCGAGCCCCCACCCTGGGATAGATGAATACGCTACATCAGTTGTACGATAAAACGGCTCAAAGAGATGTTCGAGTTGATCAGGAGAAAAAGGTGGATGGTCATTCTGGATCTGGAGCGTTACCTGGTGATCATCTGACTGGGCACCTATCTGGATGGCAGAGGTCTCCGATGAATAGTTGATGGCATTCGTGACTAAATTCACCACTACCTGGGAGACAAGCTCTTCGTTTGCTTGCAGCAGAAGAGGCTGTGCCGGAAGCTTGATCTCGATTGAGCGACCAGCAAGGTTCTGCTGATTTTCCACAATTTTACGGCAGAGTGCTCCAAATTCAATGCACGTTCCCCCTAAGGGAATTTCCCCGGCATGAACACGGCTCAGCTTAAAGAGGCTATCAATCAGGGCTCGGAGATGGAGCGCGCGTGCTTCAACGACTTCCAAGTATTGCTGTACAACTGCCCAGTTTTCAGGCATTGCTTCAGACTTCTTGAGGCGGGCAGAAAGAAGCTGCGTGCGACCGAGGATAGTAGTCAAAGGTGTTCTCAGTTCGTGAGATGAGCGCATGATGATATAGTCTTTCACGTGATTTGCTCGCTCAAGTTGCTGGTGGCTTTCGGCGAGTGCTTGAGAGGTAGCAAGAAGCTTCCGGCGAGATCGCTCCAGTTGCATGACCACTCCAATGGCCATGAGTTGGACAAAGATAAATGGTCCAACCAGGGAGAGATCTGTGAGAAGGCCAGGGGCCACTATACCGGGTGAGAGGAACCTGGCGATAACAAACAACCCGAGCGCGACGGAAACCAGCGCGGGACCAATTCCCCATACCATGGCAACAAAAACGGAAACCATGGCAAAAGGTGTGGCGAGAAAGATCGGTGCGTGTGGGATAGCTTCGTCAAGCTTTTCTAGCAGCCATACGCCCCCGATAAGAAGCACACAGGCCAGGTAGCCCAACCAGGGGGACAGCAACCAGGAGGAGATCTCTCTGCTGCGTCGAGCCGAGTGAGCGTGTGAGGAACGGCGGTTTGCTCGTGTTGTCATCTATTCCCTCTTTCTCTATCCTTTCCATAAGGCATTACAGTATCCAGATCGATTGATTTTCTTGGCCTCTTCTCTCGATGGCCTCACGCAGGAAGTGGTAAAAGATCTGTGACATGTAAACAGCTTTTACCCCAAATATGAGCACTGAGAGGAACGTCCCTGGGCAACCCGCTCCCCATCGGGAGGGGCGGCGCCTGCAACGCTAGAAAGAAACCGGGTTCCCAGCCTTGCAAGGCGTCCCCACCTGGACATCCCGCGCATGCGCACGGGCGAAAGCTGCCGCTCTCGTTGGGCTGCTCCTGCCCCAGAAGCGTATGTTCCACCGCACCATGGTGGGATGCCCTTCAAGCGGCACGAAACGCGGGAGAGCATTTGCAGGAAGCGAGCGCGTGATCGCCGTACCATCCGAGCCCAACCCCTTTCTACGCCCTCACCGGCTCAGATGACGTGTGTGGTGTGCTCTCCCCAGTCAGGCATCTCTCCGCGTAGGGAGGGTGACCGTAAAGATCGATCCTTTTCCAACCTCGCTGTTCACCGTGATGGTTCCCCCATGGTGCTTGACGATCTCCGCAACAATGTAGAGCCCCATGCCCAGGCCGGGGATCGCCTTCTGCCTGGGACCAGCGACCCGATAGAAGCGCTCAAAAATCTTGTCGCGCTGCTCGCGTGGGATGCCCAGGCCATGATCGCGGACACGGATCGTTACAGCCTCTTCGGAGGCGGAGAGATCCATCTCGACCGTCTCGGCTCCCGGAGAATACTTGATGGCATTGCAGAGCAGATTGGTGAAGACCTGCCCCAGTCGGTCTCGATCCCCGATCAGGCTGGTATGTACGGCGCCGTCCACCAGAATGCGATGACTGGGATAGATTGGCTGGAACATGTCGGCGATCTCCCGCAGTAACGCGTCAAGATCTACCCGCTCTTGCTGATACTCGAGGCTCCCCGCCTGGATCTTGGAAACATCCAGTAATTCTCCGATCAGGCGTTCCAGTTGCTTGATGGGCCCCTCCACCTTGGAAAGCGCGGTGACCGCCTCGTACTGGGCTTGCTTTTCGAATCGTTTGCTCAACAGTTGGGTCTGCATCTTTACGGCGCAAAGTGGGTTCCGCAGTTCATGGCCGGCCATGGTGATAAAGTCATCCTTGCGTTGCTCCAGTTCCTTGCGCGCCGAATTATCCAGCACAAAGGTGACGATCTGGTGTGGCTGCTCCTGGAAGAGGACGCCGCCCAGTAACACGGGCAGGCGACAACCATCTTTACACACCAGTTCGGTTTCAAAGGGCATGTATTGCCCGCATGCGGCGATCTCCTGTCTCGCGCGCTCGAAGAGCGGGGCAGCTTCTGGGACCCTGAGCCTCGCCGCGGTCAATATTCTGCTGCGCACCTCCTCTCGGGTGTAGCCGCTCATGCGAAGCCAGGCATCATTGGCTTCCACGATCACTTTTCCCTCCAGGTCGACAGACACAATCCCTATAATATTGGAGTCGATGAGGGCGTGGATGCACTCCTGGCTCTGGCGTAAGGCTTCCTCCGTCCGTTTCTGCTCGTCGATATCGGTGCTGGTACCAAACCACTTGACGATCTGGCCCGTTTCATCGCGCACCGGAAGGGCGCGGACTAAAAGCCAGCGATACTTCCCGGTCTGAGCTTGTCTGACACGCCCTTCGTATTCATACGTTTCTCCCGTCTCCAGGGCATGCTGCACGAGAGCTCGGTTGCTTTCACGATCATCAGGATGGATGCACTGGAGATACGCCCACCGGTCGCTTTGGACGTGCTCAAGCGTCAACCCGCTATAGTCACACCAGCGCTGGTTCACATACTCGAACTGGCCGTCGGGTTGTTTTACCCATACCAGTTGTGGCACCGCTTCGGCCAGTACACGCAAGCTCTCCCGGCTTTCTTTGAGCTGCTGCTCCGCCCGTTTCTGCTCGTCGATGTCAGTGCAGGTGCCAACCCATTTGAGAATCTGACCCGCTTCATCGCGCACGGGCAAGGCGCGGGCTAAGAACCAGCGGAAGGCTCCCGTCCTGCCATTGCGAAGGCGATACTCCACTTCATATCCCTCGCCGGTCTGGACGGCGCGCTGCCACTCAGAGCGGACGCGTTGTCGGTCCTCAGGATGCAGACACTGCAACCACCCCTCCCCCTGAGCCTCTTCGGAACTCTGGCCAGTATAGTCGCGCCGACGTTGATTACACGGGTCAATAGAGCCATTGGGTCGTCTGGTCCAAACCATTTGGGGGATGGTCTCGATGAGGGCGCGGAGTTCCGCTTCGGCGCGCTTGCGTGCAGTGATGTCGGTCTCGACATAGACGAGGTACTCGACGTGGGAGTCCACGCCCCTGTGGGGAGTGATCGTTGCCTCAAGGTGAAGGACTCTTCCTTCTCTGGGGCGAACCACCGTCTCGAAACGCACGGTTTCTCCCTTGCTGGCGCGTCTGATGGCCGCGCGTAATTGGTGTTGACTCGCAGGGTAAAAGGACCACCAGGGAGCCTCAGCCAGCGGTTTGCCAATCACCCCCTCCCGTCGGATCTGTGCATCTTCTAACGGGACCTTATTGATATCCAACACGATCCCCTCGGGCGTGAGCACTCCGACCCCACTATATATGTTCTCCAGAACATCAGCGGCGAGGTGTTCGTTTGGAAAACACGTCTCTCGTCGAGGTAACGGTTCTCTTTTCTCATGGAACTGCAACAGGAGCCCCCCAACCGTCGGCGAGAGCTGCACGTGCAACCAGCTCTGGGTGGCGGGAGACACATACTGCACCTCAGTCAGTGCTCGGGTCTGTTTCGTCTTCTGGATGGCCTGGTAGAGCGAGGGGCTCACCAACTGTGGAGCACAGCGCCAGAAGCTGTTTCCAACCAGTGTCTCTGCCGCGACTCCGGTCAAGGCCAGTGCGCTTGTATTGGCATAGAGAATCGTTGAGGCATCATCGAGCACAAACAAGGCCCCAGGAAGCGTCTCGAGAATAGTGAGGAGCGTCACACTCGAGGCAAGAGTGTGACGCTTGGTCTGCGGTGTATTCAACATAATGTGGTCAATGTCCCTTTCACGTGTCCCTATCCCTGGTAGCGAAGCTGCATATCTATTCTGATCCGCAGAAGTCTATCAAAGAAGGCTATTAGAGGCTATTAGAAGGAAAACTATGCTCTTTTCGAGCAACAAGCAAACTGTACGATTGGATACCGGGAAATTGCTCGTCTGTCTGGGAATGAAGTGGACATCCCGTCATAGCGCGGCGCAATCGGGAAACCTCTTCTGTTTGGCAAACCATCTGACGCATGAGCTTCTGAGTGAAGAACGCGTTCTCGCTCCACCCTTCCCTCTTCGTACGCCTTCTCTCGCCATTCACAGGAGAGGCTTCTGTTGTGAATGCGCAGATGCTGGCACAGCGTTTGCATGTCTTCCTGATCTTTGTCTCGCCTAGCCAGGAGTTTGAGAGCTCGGATATATTTCTTGGGAGGAGATACACCTCTAGCATTGTATAGCGTCGCCAAGAGCCTGCCAGTTGTCACTGTTCCCAAACGCGTGGAGAGTCATCAAGCGGCTGATGGGCAAACTCCTCCTGTTCTCCAGCGTGCTGAGACGGCAGATAACGATAGTCACGCCAGCATTGATTCGCGTAGACGAGAGAGCCATCAGGCCGCATGAGCCAGACAAATTGAGGCAGGGCATCCATGAGTGCATGTTAATCTTCTTTTGCTCCATTTTTATGCAGTTTTGCAAGTCGATGTGCCATTCTCTTCTGTTTCCTTCCATATACCACGTCCTTGAGGAAAAAGCGGTTTTGCTTCGATGTGGTAGAGAGTGTTATTCATCACGTCTCGCCAGCGCCTCTGCTAGCGGATGACCTCTGACTCTCGGAGTATATCTGACTCTCAGAGTATAGTAGAAGAGAGGGGGAAAGGCATGGATCGAAGGTGACAGAAGAAGGTGAGCAGTAACAATTGGCACCCAGCACGAAGGTCATATGCCTTGGTCGATTGCCTGTGTCGGCGAAAGTGCATGCGCAGGGGATAGCCAGATAGAAAGAACGTTGCCACAGCAACAAGGAACAAGGGATCTTCTTCCAGGGACAAGGGCCCGCAAGAGTTCCAATGCGTTGACCTCCTTGCCGCACAAGGGCTAACGAGGGCTCCTCCATACAGGAGAAACAATCATGGACCATATGAACCAGAAACCACACGGTAACGCGCCCGAGCCCATCCCAGGCTCGTCTTCTCATCCTCTGCTTGCGACCAAGTTCCTTCCCCCGGTATCTTCCCATGAGATTATTGCTCGCCCTCGTCTCCTGGCCCTGCTCAACGCTGGCCTCCACCGATGCCTTATTCTCGTCTCCGCCGCCGCGGGCTTTGGGAAAAGCACGCTGCTGGCAAGCTGGGTTTGCTCGTTTGCTCCAGGCCACCCGAAAGCCGCCTGGGTGTCGCTTGAGGCAGGCGATAACGCGCCCGCGCAGTTTTGGAGGTATGTGCTGACTGCGTTGGAACAGTGCCAGCCCGGGCTCTCGCCTCTTCCCATTGCTTCCTTGTCCGAGCTGCTACAACCCTCCTGGCAAGCCATGCTCACTGCTCTCGTCAATAACCTGGCGAGGCTGCGCGAACCCCTGGTGCTGGTCTTGGATAATTATGAGGAGATTACAGAGCCGACGATCCATGCCCAGCTTGCCTTCCTGCTCAACCACCTGCCGCCCACCCTGTGTGTGGTGTTGGCAACACGTGCTGATCCTCCCTTTTCTCTTGTCCGGCTGCGCACGCAGGCACAGATCCTGGAAATACACACCGAGCAATTGCGTGCGACTAGAGAGGAGATGACCGCCTTTCTCCGTGGTGTGATGGATCTTCGGCTTTCCGAGCAGGACATCCAGGACGTGGACGCACGGATGCAGGGCTGGTGGGCAGGTCTGCAACTGGCGGCGCTCGCCCTCAAGGGGAAGGCACCCCCTCAAGGTCTGCCTCAAGTGTCCCAGGGAACCCAGCCCGCTCTTTTCGAGTACCTGGTGCAAGAGATACTGAACCGCCAGCCAGCGCAAGTGCAGATCTTCCTCCTGCGTACGTCCATCTTATCCCGCCTGTGCAACTCCCTGTGCAATGCGGTCCTGGAGCAGCAGGGAAGCCAGCTCTTCCTGGAGAATTTGGAACGGACCAATCTCTTTCTTAATCCCCTGGATGACCAACGTCAGTGGTATGCCTATCATCCCCTCTTTGCCGAGGCACTGCGTGCGCAGTTGGAGCAGACCGCTCCCACAGAGGTGCCGCTTCTGCATCTGCGGGCCAGTCAGTGGTATGCGGCGCATCAGATGCGCAGTGAAGCGATTCAGCACGCGCTGCAGGCGCACGAGTGGTCCTGGGCAGCGCTGCTGATGGAACAGATCCCCCATGAGGATATCTGGAGTCAACTCGAGTACGCATCGCTCCCTTCCTGGATGGAGCAACTTCCCCGCGAGGTCGTGCGTGAGAGGCCTCGTTTATGCCTGGCCACAGCCCAGAGCCTGTTCTGGAGCGCTCCGCCAGAGGTTACCGAAAGCTGGGTGCGCGATGCCCGAAGCGCCTGGACACGAGCCCATCGGCAAGAAGAACAGACAATCATGGCGCGAGGTGCACACGAACCAGAGGCACCAACGTCTCTCCTGGGGGAAATCGCCGCCTTGCAGGCCACGATTGCGGGTTTCTATTATGGAGATGCAGGAGCAAAGCGAGCTTTCTGTCAGGAGGCACTCACCCATCTTGAGGAGCAGCAATGGGCCGCACGGGTCCAGGTGGCATTTGCCCTGGCTCGGGCGAACATCTCTGAGGGGTATGTCGAGCAGGGCGTGCTGACCATGCAGGCTGAATGGAGCCGAATCAAAGCGGAGGGCGATCGAGAGCTCGAGAGTATCTACTGGCACGAGGCTGTCTGGGAAAGCCTGATGGCGGGGAAATTGCATCAGGCATGGCACTTGAGCCAGCAGGCGATCCACGCGCTCCACACCCTCCTTGAGGGGCACCAGCCAGTTCAGCTATGCTGGCTCTATATGTTGCAGGGCAGGATCTTGCACGAGCGGAACCGGTTGGAGGAAGCCCATTCCCTCGCCGAAGAGGCGATCCATCTGGGCGAACAGGCCGAAATCCTGGCGTTTTTGCCCCTCGGCTATACCCTGTTATTGCGGCTTGCCCTCTCGCAAGGGAGGCTGGAGGAGGCCAAAACAGCCTCTCAACAGATGGAATACGCCTGGAGAATCATGTCATCGCCGTATCGCGCAGCGCTTTGGAGCGACGTCGATCAGATGCGTTTCTGGCTGGCAGGTGGCGATCTGGAACGGGCACGACGCTGGGTGAGCGATCTGGAGCGGGAGAAGCCGCTGGTTTCTCCGCTGGCACGGGAACGGCAGCGCGTTGCGTTCGTCCGCCTGCTGCTTGCCGAATCCCAACCAGAGCATGCGTTGCACCTGCTCACTCCCCTGGTGAAACGAGCAACGGCCACGCAGCGGTGGTATCATGTGCTGGAAATGTGGCTCTTGCTTGTGCAGGCGTATCAGATGCTCCAGCAAGAGCAAGATGCGTTGGCACTGCTTTCACAGGCCGTGCACCTGGCTGCACCAGAAGGTTACATCCGTTCCTTTGTGGACGAAGGGCCACTCATAGCTGACTTGATCTCCCAGCTTAGACAACAGGAGCATCAGGCGAAAGATCTCCCGTATCTGGAGACGCTTGTGCGTGCGTTCAACCAGCAGCCGATACCCCAGCCGACCGATCGGAAAAAAGAGCCATCCCTGAGTCCACAACCGCTGCTGGACCCCTTGACTGTACGTGAACAGGAGGTGTTACACTTGCTCGCACGCGGTGCCTCGAACCAGGAGATTGCAAATACGTTGGTAGTCGTACCTGGCACCGTCAAGCATCATATCACGCATCTCCTCAGCAAACTTGAAGCTACCAATCGCACACAGGCGGTTGCACGAGCACGAGATCTTGGTCTCCTTTCCCAGGGAGCGTAAGCTTTTTACAACACAACGTTGGCGGATGCGCTCTTCCAAGGAAGAGGGATGCGCTTTCTCGAAGAAGACATACCAAATGGTCTGGAAAATAACGGTCGAAGTTCTCAAATAGGCAATGGATTGGCTCATGTTTTAGGCTGTATCCTCTTATCCTCTTTTTGCCTACAGGACCCATACATCTTGTAGTGGTGATACAGAGTATGATACAGTCCATTTTGTAGAGGTTGTATCGAGTTTGGAGAGTGCAGTGGACGGGTGACGATCCGAGGAGGCAGAGGGAACAAGGCGCGCACTATTCCGCTCAATGCCTCAGCACGCTCGTATCTGGCTCCACGTTTGAACTGTGATCCGCCAGTGAAAGCTGTCGCGTTCACCCGGCCGCACCACACGACCGGCAGACCATCGCTCTTCCTATGGCAGAGCCAGAAAAAGGGAAGACTGACAACCTCGGCCATGCGGCAAATGATCGATGTACTGGTATGAGATGCATCGGCACGCGGCCTTGTGCCGGTACAAACAAGCGCCCATACCTTGCGGCATACCTTTGCGCGCAACTACCTGGCACAATATCCCGGCAATGTAGTTGGGCTCGCAACGCTGCTCGGATATACATCTCTCGATACCACAAAGATCTCTAGCCAGCCTATCGTTGACCAGCTCTCCGTGAAGGGAGAACAATTGCGGCAAAATGCCTACCGCGAGTGATCTGTCTCTTGCAGAGAGCGGAGGAGGTCCTTTATCACCGTCAGCCAAGCCGGAGAAAAAGCAACGAAGATCAGGTTCTCATACCTTTCGCAAGGATTTTGGGGTAAAGGTTGTGACCTCTCTCCAGCTTTGCGCCATTTTATGGGAGGAAAAGACTGTGCCTTTCCAGAAGCGGTTTCCAAGAGGCACGCGCCATATTATACGAGAAATTGATCATTTTGTCGCATCTGGCAAGGGATAACTAGATGAGTTAAAATGCCACGTCATTTTATACGAGAGGCTGATATTGGGTAGTGACTCTATTTAGGAGTGGTGTAGAGAGAAGTGGTCAAGAACGCGATCCAGGACCAGAGATGGTTGGTGAGTCCCAAGACCATGGCAGGAGTGCGTGGCTGATAGCGTCGCGACTCCGCAGGCATTGGGAGACGTAATGCGTGATGAGGGCGTATCCAGTTGTGCTCAAAGAGTTGCAGATGGATCAAGGCATCGAAGGTAACATCACGTTTGGCAAAGGCATGGGTCTTGCGAGTGAGGGCATTGAGCCGATCGCGGAGAGCACCGTTGGCTCGCTCAACATGGACGGTTCCTGGTTGGGTGATCACCTCGCCCAAGGCGGCACGGATCTCAACGGAGAGCAGTTTCCCATGCTCATCGCGATGCTTGATGGCCTGCGTTAAGCGCACATCTGGAGGGACGACCAGTGGGGGACGACCGCGCTGCCCGGAGCGTACAGGCTGACGATAGGCTCGAGTGAGGATCGCGGCATAGCCCCGCCAGCCATCGCTGCACCAGTTCAAGGGACGCCCCTGGGTGCGCGCTACGGCGAGGGAGATCGCTCGCTCGATGAGATCATCGCCGATGCGGACTGCTGGCACAGGCGGCAATGAAGCGGCTGGGGCGATCTTGCACGAGGCATCCCCAGCGTTCACCGGCATCAACTTCGTCGGGGGCTCCGTTTTTTTGTACACGAAGGACCAAAACTCGTCGATTTCGACCGTCGAGAGGTGCAGATCCTGCGTGAGGATGGCCGTCAAGGCTTCCGCATGCTCGCTTGCCAGTCGCAACCATTCGCCAATCGTTTCATACTTATGGCCCGTGATCTCTTCCGCTGCCCGCAGGCTTCCCCGACGCATCACGATCAGGAGCGCCTGGGCCACTTCTGAGGCTGGTGTATGCAGGCGGTACATCGGAGTGCCTTCCGTTTCACCAAAGAAGCGGCCACACCCACGGCACTGGTAGCGCCGTCGCCCTTTGCTGCTGCCATTGCGAATGACGTGGAGCTATTCACATGCAGGGTTGGGACATGCTGGCAGGGAGAAGATTGTTGTCATAGTCAGTCCTCCTGACTTCTATTTTACCACTTCTCAATAGAGTCACTACCCAGTTATTGACTGACTTTGATAACGTTCTATTATCAGGGCCATAAAAATACTTATCTTAAGTATCGTAACTTAATAGGGCGATGTGAGATAAATGGCAAGGGCTTTGAGCGGTCGAGGTGATTGGAATCGAAAGAATAAGGTGAGAGCGGTGAATAAAGTAATTAATCTATTATCCAGAAACATTCACGATATTATCTATGATGATGTAGTTGAGTTTTGTAAACAAAAAGTACTCGAAAGCACGCAGCTTGATTACAAACGGAATATACCTAAAGACCTCGCCAAACATTTTGCCACATTTTCAAACACGCAAGGTGGCCTGATTGTTATTGGCGTTGGCGAGGATGACAAGGGACTACCAACTACCTTTGATGGGGTACCCAATGATGGTAAACTCGTAGATCGGATACACCAATTTGCTGCAAATGTTACTCCACTGCCAACCTATGATGTTTGTACGACCAATGAGCAAGACGGCAATGTATTTATCTTAGTACGTATTGATGAAGGCGCTGCTACTCCATACACCACGCTGAATGACCCAACTGTATGGATACGCACTGGCAATGTGAGCACGCCTGCAAGCCGTGAGGAACTGCTGCGTTTGGCCAATAAAAGGCGTGACGCAGAAGCCGTACGGGCGGCAAATATTACATTTGCTGAGCAATACTTTGCGGCACGTGTTAAGGAAGTCGAAGAAGAAAGACGGCAGATCATACAAGCTGGAAAAATGGGTATCTACAAGTATACCCTCGGCAGTGGGGAGACCAGTGCGATATTTAGTCTGACAATCCAGCCCTATTATCCGAATAAACAGTTAACTACCCCCCAAGATCTGCTTCAACGTAGACAGGATTACTGTGGCCGGGCATACTTTCGCTCCACATTCATTAACAACAGTCCTGACACACTGCCCGGTGGGATCGCTGGCTTTACGTGGCACAAAGGCAATGGTCATGTTAGGGGTGAACAGTTATATGCTAATGGCGTAAGCAACCTGATAATAGATGTTTTGGATTTCAACTCAGAGGTAGGTACAAGAACAATAAATTTGGGACTGGTAGGCATTAATCTGTATTGCCATCTCAGGCTTACTCAAAACTACTACAAAATGGTTGGCTATGCAGGTGTCATTGTTTGTACAATAAGTCTTTCTGGAGGTAGTGGCGCAGATGTTACTCCTATAGGGTCTGGCAACTTTATGTACTTTCCCCGGAATGGTAAAGTAAGGCTGAGCAGCTATAACTGGTCGTATGAAATAGATACAGCCTCTCTCTATGATGATTCAGCATTCAAGCAATTCTTTGTAAAACTGATTCAGGATATTAGTTGGAGCTTAGGCATCGACGATGCGCCCCAAGCTGCAATAGAGGCAGTGCTGAAAGTTGTTGAGTAGCTGCGGATCAAAGTCTTGAAGAAGTGAAAGAGTTTTCTGAGCAACTTAACAAGTTAATGCTACATATTGAGCTTCGTGCGCAAATGAATAATATAAAGTGTATTGCTTGAATTAACTGGTTTGCATCTTCTTTATCATCACATAAGTATGTTATATTACCTTTTGAAATAGGAGAGCGAGCAATGCGAGAACCGGCTTTCAATACGATTGCTTTGATGCTCACCGTCTACGTTGCAGCCCTTGTATGGGGTATCCAGCATGTTTGTGACCGGTATACCCCAAATCTTCTGGTGACCTTTTTCCGTCGCATCGCTCTGTTACCTCTTATTACATTAGTGATTTTGCTTTGCATCGCAGGTAGCCTCCTATTTCCGATGGCTCCCCCCATCTTTGCATCTTTCCCTTCTTGGGTGGGTGATGTACTCTCTTTTGGCCTCTTGGTGGTCTCGATTGTCGTAACCATTGCTACTGTTTACCGGATGATGCACTGCCTGGCTAAAGGGACGCCGATCATTGCTTGGTTCCGAAAAAGAAAAGGTCAGGTTGTGATCCTTGAGGACATCCTGCTGAACGTGATCCAGCATAATGATGTACGACTTACCCATGAAGTGCTGAACGCGACGTTGCATGGACGGACAGAGAACCGACAGGCGATGATAGATTGGTTAGAATATCACCGTACGTTGCTCTCTATAAATTGGGTAGCTAAAGAACTTATCGGAGTTATCCTCTCTTCTCCCTTGGATGACGAAGCGGCTCATGCCTACTATGATTTGCTGGGTATAATCCTGTCTGAGGCTCTGGACAAGGAGGAGATTGCTTACGCTCAATTTATCCTCGATGCATTCTGTGATGCCTTAGATAAGGCGCAGCCATGGACAAAAGCGCATATGAACCTACTCACTCACATTGGTTTCACACTCTGGAAAATCGGAGATCCAGGTGCATGGATGCCTCGAACAGCTAGGATTCCCGAACAATTGAAGAATCTCCAATGGTGGTTTTATAGTCGAGTAAACCGAACCTGGAATCATGTGCTACGCTTGAAGGATGTCGATGCGGTCAATTACTTTGTATTAGTGCTCTGTGAATTGATTCGTGAGACAACAGGTACGAAAGACCTTTGTGGATTTTTTCTAAGCCAAGTATATGATGTGCTGGCTGACGCTTATCCAGAGCATCTGTTTAATGCGGAGGCGCTCAAGAATCTGGTCAATGAACTCGGCCATCTCAGGCTCGAGTTACCTGACACTTATGATGAAGATACACAAAAAGAAATGGACTCATATATGCTTGCCTCGCTGGCTATCCTCGCCGAACTGGGTGAAACGGAGAATGCTCTGCGCCATGCTGCCGGTAATGGTTACCTGCGAGGGAGGATCATAAAGGGAAAGTGGTTGGGAACATATAGGTTCAAGAGCGAGCCAGACTATTTTTATTGGCTCTCTCCGTCGAGCTATACTGCTGCTCGACGCGTACTAGGATTGCCACGATTGTCAAGAAAACAAGCTGACGAGCTTATCGAACGAAAAGCAATGTCAACGCCAATCACTATCCAGGATGATCTAGACCTTGTCACTGATGAAGCGTCTCATCCATCCCTCGGAAGCTCTCCGGAGGCTCCAATTCTGCTTAAAGTCCATCGCTCGAAAGACTCATAGTGTCATAAGCATAGCAAGCACTGCGCGGTTTGGCTAGGGTGTCGCCGTTTTTTCCCGGCTAGGATATAATCAAATTGCTTGCGCAGGGTTGAGAATTTACCTTCTAAGTCGATCACAATCTGCTGGACTTTGCCATGTGGCTGTTCCAATTAGCGACGAATAAGCCAAGACTTCCCGCCGCTGACCCTACCCCAGTTTAGTAGAGTGTCCACAAGACTTCCCGCCGCTGACCCTACCCCAGTTTAGTGGAGTGTCCAGCCGTGAAAGCTGAACTATTGTAAAAACGTTAAGAGGATCGTCACGAATCCCTTTGAGGATCTTTCTGCGCTTGCTCCTCGTAGGCCAACGGACGCGCTTCCTGGCAATAGAGCAGCGCATTTACATAGAATGAGGCATGGCCGCATTCCCGTGCTCTGCGTAGATACGCTACTCCCAGAGACATGAAAACCATCGCCAGCACGTACTGCTCTTCTTTCAGGATCTGGGCATAAATGGAGGCTTTCTGGCACAAATGGATGGTTCGCATCGCCTCGTTGCGCAACGAGAAGTAGTGCGCTAGCGCCAGGAGGCACTGATTGCCACTTTTAAGTGTCTGCCCCTGTTCACGTTGCGCCATCTCCCAACCTTGTTGAAAATACGGTTCCGCTTGTTGCAGAGAGCACGCGTATTTCCACCGGATGGTCGCACACAAGAGGTCAGGCGAAGGGTGTCTTGGTGCTGTATCTGCCAGGCAAAATCGAGAGCTACAAGCAATACGGAAATTCCTGATGCAGAAGTGCCGGATCATTCCCTTGTCCTTCAAGGAGGTGAAAGGCATAGGAGAGGAAGCGCGAGCTGTACCTTTCCAAGAGGGAGGATGTTCACGCACACAAAGGAAAGTCACCGCCCTCTCTCTGTTTACGGGGGTGATCGAGAGGGCGATGGCTTTTTCTGTGATTTCGAGGCTATCGATGGGGCTATTCCTTTAAGACGGCTTCTTCAAGGAAGGCGCGCAACTGGGATTCATATTCCTGGGAATTTGCATTCCAGCATTGGGTGTGTTCTGCTTCAGGAAAACGAATATACGTGATAGAAGGGTGGGTTGACGCGAATTTGTCGCTTAGCTCTATAGGCGCGCTCGTATCATTCATGCCGTGAAAGAGCAGTGTTGGAATGTGACGAGGTGGTTGTTTGAGGAGATTCAGTGCCTCAAAATTGATGTTTGTTCGCCTTGAGATAATGGCTTCTGCTCCTTTGGCAATGAAGGATGGGAGTTTGTTCTTTCTGGTTTGGCTCTCGATTGTGGCACGCCAATCAAGCACAGGTGAGTCGAGGATCACCGCGTGAATATGGTGTGTATAGGATGAGCGAGCCAGGAAGACTTCGACAATAGTCCCTCCCATGGATATGCCATAGAGGAGAATGCTTTGTGCTCCCTGCCCCAGGGCATACTTGACGCTCGCCTCCACATCTTCCCACTCCGTCTCTCCCAGATGCGATAGTCCATCAGTGCTTGCTGGAGCGTTTTTATCATTGCGGTACGTGATAGCTAAAATGGGCAAGCCCAGCTTGGCCAGTGTTTGAAACGCGCGCAGCCCTTGTTCTCGTGTGCCCGTTGCGCCATGAACGAGAATGACCCAGATTGGTTGCTGCCCAGGAACAAACCATGCCGGCATATTGCCGAGAGGGTTAGGAATGGATATCTCATGGATGGTGAGTTGGAGTTGCCCTCTTAGTTTCCCACCGTAGACAGTCGTGTTCCAGGCGACTTTTGTCTGAGGGGTGAGCGTTCCTGATGATTGGAGAAGCTGGCGGGTCACCGTCTTGGTATCAGAGGAGAGAATAGGCCCCACAATGGCCTGTCCTTCTGGACCCTGAATACCAAACACCCCTGGCCGCCTGGTATTCTTTGTGCTTTGCAACGTAATGGTCTCCGCATTGACATCCACGAGAGGAATAGTGAAAGCGGTCGATGCATTGGTTGTGCGATGGAGCAGTCGTTGTGCAACATACCAACACAAACCGACACCGAGAACCACTAGCAGAAGAGTAATGAAGAGAAGAACATATACGAGTAACGTCAACATAATCAATCCTTTAGCAATGTAATAGGTGCGGAAAAAAATGGCATCTAATACTACTGGGATCTTTCCCGTTATAATGTGCTGAGCTCTTGGCGTGCACTGCGTTCTTGTTTCTCGCTGAGCGCAGATATTGAATGATCATTCTGTGATGGAGTAAGCTGTGCAAAGTGCTCCAAGAGTAATCGGTGCGTGAACATGTAACCCCCTCCAACTTTGCGCATCAATGCATGGCTGGTGACACGATTGAGGAAGTCCACGTAGTTCCTGGGTATTCGCCTCCACTTCCAGAGATACCAGCGGAGCGTATAATGCTCTATCCATGCAATACCACCATGAGCGATGGTAAAAATCACAAAGAACTGTATGGCAATCATCACAACAAAGGCTTTCGCCATCACTGGCCAGGTTGAAAGCTGTCCAAGCAGGCCAAAACCAATGCCAGTCGCGAGGCCGCTGGCAATTCCTCCAATTGGAGCAAAGACGCAAGCTCCAATCAGTGCATTGCGTCCCGAACGAGCGATGCCTTCATTCGGGATCGTATGTTGGTCATCTGCGAGAATATCACTTGACCAGCCACTTTGAAGCATGCTGGTTAAAATACCTGCAATGCCAACAATGAGGCCACTGATCGTCCCAAAAACCAGTCCGTAGTGGAGTCCATATCCAGGATCAGCAAAAAAGAGGCTCGTGATCGCGGCGATGATGACGCCTACGCTTGTGAGCGTAACGAGTGCAACCAAGAGACTCTTTTTGATAGTGCTTCCCATATCCTGGGCCATCTGTTTCCAGGACCAGGTGACAATCTCAGCAGGCTGAATAGTTTTTCCCAACAAAGCGAAGAGACGGGTTCCCCCACCAAAGCCAAACGCCAGGAAATAGAAGAGCGCTGCGATGAAACTGTAAATAACGGTGGACTGGTGATTGACCTGGAGGAGAAGTTCGACGATGGCGAAACTGAGTCCTCCTCCAACGCCAAAGATCAGACCATCAACAAGTCGATCTTTAAATGACACCTTTTCTGGTGGTTCTTCTTGCTGGTAGCGTAATCCATCTCCTAATCCACTGAGGAGTCCAATGAGCATGGCTAGGAAGAAGCCAATTCCCAGCCCATAGGAGATTCCATGCATAAGGCCACCAAGAGCGGTAAACAAGGCAATGGAGAACGGACTGATAATGAGGCCGAACTTCAGTCCAGTGCGTAGCCCAGTTACCAACCCATGCCAGATAGCGCGAAGGGTCAGCGTTGGGAGAGAGGGGCTTCCCACCAGGATGGAGACCAACCAGATCACGATACTCAGAATGAGAATAAGACTTGCTCCCCCTTGGCTTCCCCCTCCAATGCCTGGTGCCATCCATCCAAGCATACTATTGCCTGTTCCACCGCCAAATAGCCCCAGGATCCCGTTTCCAGAGCCTACTACACCATTCTTCAACCCTCCTTTCAACCACGCTGCAAGGGCACCTCCGACGATGCATTGGATGCTGGTGACGAGACGAATAACGGTTCGTTGATAGTGATGTTGCTCCCGGTTGCTTTCCAGCCAATCGGGTTGAATGCGCTCAATATGGAATTCTGTCTGGTTATGTGCTTGCAGATGCCGCGCCAGCCATGTCAAATACTGTTTGATTTGTACGCTGGTGTACGTCTTTGTATTGGCGCCTCCTCGTTCAATCAAGCGCTCAACATATTTCGCGAAGATCATATTTCGTTGTGTATGAAATACGCCATCAGTAAGGACCTCCTCCATCTGTACACCTTGATAGGCAATGGCCAATGTATTGAGCATTAAGGGAGTGGAGGCCATTTCTCGAAGCGCAGTGTCACGTTGGAGCGCCAAGCGAAGGATGGCAAGATCTTGGCCCGCCCGAGCCACAAATTCGTCTATCTGCTCAGTGGTCAACGCGTTGACCACGACCGACTTATTCAAGGCAAGACGAACTGGTTGCGCCATATAATCTGCAGAACGGCAACAGACTACAACCGGTGCTAATCCATATTTTTGCCGATAGATATTGATCTCCTGAATACATGCTGTCCGGTATTCAGACCTAACGTCATCTAATCCATCCAGCAGGAGCGCGATGTGTTCCGATTCAATCCATTTTTTGGCAAGTTTGAGTGGGATTCTGTATTTGGTATTGATTTCTTCGGCCAGCCATTTTTCTAGGGGAAGCTGCCTCTCAGCCCACGATGCCAGATTGAAATAGATTGGAAGAGGATATCGTTCATAGTGCCTGGCACGTGCAATCTCGTGGTGTGCCAGTTCAAGGAGCAGGGTTGTCTTGCCTGAACCAGGCTCTCCAAGAATGAGCAGTTCTCCATCCGCCTGGTCATACACTTGAGTAATCCGGGTTCCAGGTGGCAACGAACGTGATGGCAAGATAGACTCCTGAAACACCTCTTGCCATGGGTCTTCAATCAAATCTGGTTGTTCTTGTAAAGGTAAAACGAGGAGGGTCGAACGATAGAGCGATTCTTCAAAAACGCCCTTGATCCAGCGCTCGTGAACACGGGTGAGCATTCGCTGACGGTTTACATCTTCGTATGCATACGCAAATGTGTTCCGACGAACAGGTAGTGGTTGTTCCTGTTCTCTCACTGAGGGAACATCCCGCACTCGTTCTGAAACCCCTTCTGGTAATACCATATCTTCTTCAGCAGTAGAGAGTACCACAGTCAATGTGACATGATCTTTCTGGGGCGAAGAGTGGATATCGAGCGGAGGTAAGCCGAGTTCCTCTGGAGACTTTTCTAAGATCTCACATAATCGTTTGCGAACGTCAGGCTGCGGAGCACGTATCCCTCGTTCCCAACTACTGATGGTTTGAACATCGACATGAAGCTTCTCGGCAAGATGAACCTGAGTCAGACCTCGTTCTCTTCTTGCTTTCTTGAGCAAGATATTTGGACTCATACAGTATTCCCCTGCAACAACTAAGAAGACAATGTGTAACAATGTCTAGAAATACAAGATTGCAAGTCAGATAATCCATATATATTTAAATGCACAAATTGATAATATCACAGCTTTTCCTATTAAACAAGGTTCCAAGCGCTTTAAAGCCATGAGAAACTGTGCGAAGTCTGCTGTATGGATTCTGTATGAGTTTTGTGTGAGTTTTGTGTGATTGCTGTAGGTTCTTTTCTCACACGAAAACTGACATACTAGCACTAAGAGTTTGGAGATAGGCACCTGCTCTGTCATCGAGCGGCACTCTCGTTTGCTTAGCTTACAAGGGGATGTCGCTCGCCCCACTCGATGCACTGAAAGGAAGGAGTGAAGAAATGCATTGTATAGCTTATAGCTCGCTTCAAGGGATCATCGCTACTGTTGCGATACGGAGTTGAATGAAAAGGATTTGAGCGCGTTGCTATGGATGGTATTTTCTGGTATCGCGCTTTATCTGGCAGAATATGATGTGGCTCAATACGACTCTCATTGGGGAAAATAACAGAAAGAGACTGAGGGAGAAGGTAATGATCTTTCTTGAGAATGACATGCCGCCTATAGGCCTACTATCTCTGCCGCAGGAGCAGGATGGGCCTTCAGATCACGCTCCTGCACTCATTTCAATTTTGTCCTACAAGGCGCTCATATTTAACGAACGTTTTATTTACATTTTTCATCGGAAACAGCTGACCGAGGGCTTTCAACTGTATTGTACCCCGATGCAATGCCGCCTTCTGGTTGCACTCCTGCATCATCCTGAGCAAGAACTCTCATTTCGCGACCTGGCTGCCTATGCTTTTCATCTCGATGTCTCTCGCTGTGATACGCGAGATATTGTGGCGTTACAAAAGCACATGTCCAAACTCAAGCAGAAACTGCCACCATTTCTTGAACTGGTTGCGGTCAAAGGGCATGGTTATGTGCTTCGCCCTCGCCAGGATGAGCAAAATCTGGTGTCTGGATGAGCAAGCGCCTGGTAGATTGCCCACATAGGTGATACTTCGCCCAGAATTGGGAAGAACTTCGCCCAGTATTGGGTGGTTTTCATCTTCCTTTGCCTCCTTTTCCTCGGGTACACGTAGTCACGTACCTCACGACATTCACTGAAGCATCCCTGGATCTGCGTTGGCGGCAGTGATGACGACCGCGCGCCGGGAACATACCAGGGACCGCTTCATCATCCATCACCTTTATAGCAACGGTACAAACACTAAAGGCATGTCTACAGAACAACAGTATGTCTAACTAAATTACAAAATTTTGGTAAAATCGGAGGATCTTTCACTATGGCAACATCCCTTTCACCTTACTCTGATCAGCATGTATCTCTGCACCTAGCTGGACGACGGATATGGTGCCGTTTCGCGGGCAACCCTGAGAACCCACCGCTACTCTTGCTTCACGGCGAGTGGCAAAGTAGCGCGGTGTTTACTCCATATATGGAGTCTCTTTCTCGCCACTACTATGTTGTGGCTCCGGATATCCTTGGGCATGGGTTTTCCTCTAAACCGGCGGAACGATCTGCGTACAGTATCCTCTCCTGGGTTGAGGACCTGGCGATATTATGCGACACCACGCTTCACCTGGATGGCATTCACGTGGTCGCGATAGGGCGCTTTGGCATGTGCTTGCTTGATGCATTGCAATGGCACGCTACCGTGGCAGAGCACCTACGAGCATTCACCATTCTTCCCTTCCCACACTCCTATTCTTTTGCTCTCCTGACACGCCTGGCTTCTCTCGATATCGAAACATCCTATAGTGCTGCTCACGAACTCGCATCCTTCTTGCTGCCGCTCTTTCCACAGGACGGTATGGCTCTTGAGCGGGTACACGGAGAACTCCTGTCCCAGATTCGATTGGTGCACCCTCAAGCGAGTGCAGAACTCTGCCACCTGGTGGAATACATGGAGACAGAGTATATGCGGTGGGGAAAGCCACTCATGATTCTTCAGACGCTCAAGGATCTCTCGTGTCTTGTGATGCAGAGCGATGTGTCTCTTGCCACAGAGACCTGCTCTCAGAAGATCGATCTGAGCGTACGTACAGCGCCTTTCTCGCTCCCATGCGCTCCTGATGAACAGTGTTGAAGCGGTGCTGCGCTCCTTCTCTCATTTCTACGCGCACAATGGAGAAGGCAGGCACTTTCACTGTAGAGTTTCTAACAATGACAACATGTCATATTGTCGTCAAGTACTAGAAAGAACGTAGTTATGAGTCGAACGTTTTCCCACTCTACGTACACGCAAGGTGAGCAGCAGGAACTACCGTCCTCCAATGTGCTCCTTGAGAGGGTGCTTACAAAAAGCGAGGCTCCCCTCGATGCAGTGGTGTTGCAGTGCCTTCCTTCTCTTCAAGAGGAAGAAGCCTCTCTCTTACAGGCATGGCAGCAAGGACGTCCAGTGCTAACCAACATCGTCACAACGCAACTTGGACGTGTGGGGACTATCCTTCTTTCCCTGGAGAACTCGCTTGGAGAAGAACAGCAGCAGCACAAGGTCATTCAGCA
This sequence comes from Ktedonobacter sp. SOSP1-85, assembly GCF_016587415.1. GTDB lineage: Bacteria > Chloroflexota > Ktedonobacteria > Ktedonobacterales > Ktedonobacteraceae > Ktedonobacter. The sequence goes on from NZ_BNJI01000001.1 coordinate 4,890,814, forward strand.
GGCCTGCCAGGCGGTAGCCCTTGCCCGGGCCTGCAGTGCACGAAGTGTGGCCCTCTCCGCGCGTCTTGCGTCACAGACCAATGGAGGACACTTGATTCAAGAGAATCAGTACGTGCGTGCTGGTCATCGTCCACGTGTCACGAGCACAGATGCAACCACCAGTGCCGCGTTCCTGCTGACTCTGGAATGGGTCCTGGCTCGCGTTGCCCGTGATCTTTGCCGGGAACGTGTGGCCGTGATGGTAGGACCTGATCCTCTCGCCAGCACCTGTCTTCGCCTCCTGCTCGCGACGTTGCCACATCCTTTCTCTCTCACCCTCTGTGTGTTTCCAGATCAGGACACTCCTGTTGAGGAACTGGTGGCAGCACTCCAGGCTTCAGGTTTTGAGGGGGAGACAGTGCTCTGTGAGATGCAAGGAGGAGAAGGGGTTCCAGATGTGATGTATGAGGCAACCCTGTTCTTTGGGACATCCAGTTTGCTTGAAGGACTCGATATAACGCGCCTTCGTGCCGGGACACTTCTGTTCATGCTTGCAGGTCTCTCTCCACTGGTGTCAGAGCCATTCCTGGCGCGGATGTGCATACAGAAAGACATCCTTGCTCCCCAGGCAGATGAACTGACCTCTCCGATGCCGATGCAAGAACGCCGAGCCTTTGAGAAAGGGTCCATGCTTGACCTGCTTCTACAAACGAGGGAAGGGTGCGGCGTGCTCACGCCGTACCAGATACATAGTAGCCTGCTTGCAGGACTTGCAGTCGCAACACTTGAGGTTCCCCCAACGCTTGGACAGGTCGACACCAGGACGGCGCAAGGTCACTACTTTGCGCTCAGACGAGCAGGATTCCGGGGAACGGCTCCTTATCTGGGTATGCAGACCTCCGCATCTGCCTATCTGACGCAGTTTCGTGCTCGCTTTCGCACGCGTTCTTGATGGGTCCAGACGATGCATACCTTCTTTCTGTACGCCTGCTTATCTGGTTTCGCATCAAGTACTCTGAAGACATCTGCTGAAACACGGAGCGGGCGAGTCATGCGTTCTTTCTCACGCACCTGTGCAAGAGAGGGAGGTGGAAAATACATGTTTGATTATGTACTCTTGATACAAATATTCTTTGCACTTCTCACGGGCATGGGCCTCTTGCTGTATGGTATCCGGTCGTTCACCGAAATGGTTGAGCATATCCCGAGTAGTCATGTTCGCCGCCTGTTTCTCCACGCGGCGCGTTTTCCTGTGATTGCCTATCTCGTGAGTCTTCTCATGACGGCCTGCTTGCAAAGTTCGAGCGCGATGTCTTCTCTCCTGATTGAACTGGTCGGCACGGACCTTGTGCCATTTTCAACGGCGATTGTGATGCTACTTGGCGCCAATGTTGGCTCGACCCTGGCGGTGCAGTTGCTGTCCTTCCATGTCACAGATTATGCACTCAACATCGCTGGTCTTTTTGCCTTGCTTGCGCTCATGACTGCCCGCACCCGCTGGAGGCGTGTCGGGCAAATGGTGTTTCCCTGTGGCCTCATGTTGCTCGGCCTTTGTACCCTCTCGCAGGCAAGCGAGCTTCTGGTGAGTAGTCCATGGGCGGGAGTGATACTCCAGGCAGGGGTCAGTTCACCGCTCTTGCTCCTTCTTTTGGGAGCGGCATTGGCGATGCTGCTCAATTCGAGTACGGCGACTATCGGGCTCGTGCTTGTTCTGGCTTCACGTCACACGTTGCCCTTGGTTCCCGCCCTGGCAGCGATGCTGGGGGCAAATATTGGAACGACGCTGCCTGCGCTGCTCACGGCGGTGTCACACCATGCGGCGTTGGGGCAGCGCCTGGCATTCATCCATACAGGAATGAAGTGTCTGGGGGCATGTCTTCTCTTTGTGGTGTTACAGCCTCTTGCCGCCTTGCTCGCTGTGTGCTGGCAGACTCCTACGCTCCAAGTTGCCATGGCGCACTTTGGATTTAATGTCCTGTTGACCTGCTTCTGGATGCCTCTGGCAGGTCCACTGACCTGGCTGCTCGCACATCTGGTCCCTTCACGAGAAAAAGCGTCTGTATGCCAGATCTCAGAGCCTGCTCGCTCTCCCTGACCGTCGTCAGTATCAGATAGATGAGCGGCGAAAAACGTGTGTGTGTCCAGGTTTTCCACAGTGTTCTTTTTTCGATGTGGAAAACTTGTGGAAAACCTGGACAGGAAAGAAAATACGAGTTGACCAATGAAGCATGTTGGTCAACTCGTGTTTGTGCGTGGGATGGGGGGACAGCGTATTGAGGTAAGAGGTGCTTCTCTCTGCATCACTGTTCTTGGAAGAAGCAAGCATCTCTCACCCGGCTTCAACAGTAGAGGAAGAATGCGCGTGGAGCTGGGTGACTGCCTGGGTTAACTGTGTCAGGATCTGTTCGATCTGTTCCAGTCTGACCCAATCTTCAGCCTCAAAGGCTTCGAGCATGAGAGAGGAGGGCATGCTGGCGAACAGCATTCCCCCACGCTGAAGAAATTCCATGGCGATTTCGCGCCAACGCATCCGTGCCTGCTGCTCGCGGCTCAAGGTATTGCGTTCAAGCACGCTTTCCCGTGCTTGCTCGCTCACACTGGCAAGGTGGCGTGAGAGCATGTCGCGCTGGCTGATCAGCTCTTTGACGTGCTGCTCTAGTGTCTGTATGTGTCGTTGGACCTCTGCTGGAAGAACAGGGGCCTCCTGTGCCTTGTGTTGGTGAAAGGCAATCTCCTCACGGAGTTGCTGGCGTTCTTGTTCCAACAGTTCGATCTGCCGACGAAACTGGAGCAGTTTGTCATAGTCTGGTGCCTGTTCCTGTGATGAAGCCATCACAGCGTCTCCCATTGTCTCCTGGCGTGCCTGCTCTTTGGCCGCGCGCACCGCTGGGAGCGTGGGCGCAATCTCGTGCTCTTCAATCTGCTTGAGCACGTTATCGGGGGCATTGAGCAGTTCGTAGAGGACCGAGATGGGGATGGCACCAAACCGATGGATATCCTCTCCAAAGCGCTCCGCTACGCGCATAAAGTTCTGGCAGCTTTGCCGGGTCAATCCCAATTCCCCTTTCACCCAGGTCATGAATTGCCCGTGAGGTAGGCGCTCTTTCACAGCGTGCAGATTACGTCCAATCTGGATCACATCTTCGGCAGTTCGTTTGAGATAGCCCTGGGTTTCAACGGTTTTCTGGTAGACGAAGTGACGGGTCTCTTCGTCAAGAACGGTGTAGTCGAACGCGAGATGCTGAACTGGTGGCTGAGACGTGTGTTGAGGCGTTTGCATGCTCGTCATTCCTCCTTTCCCTTGGTGACACGCTGGGATGCTTCCTCTGCCTGCTCTGCATGGGGCGCAATGAGAGGCAGAATTGCCTGCGGTAAGGCCGCTCCCTCGGGCAATGGAGGGAGCGAGGGAAGTGGGTGGCGAAGAGAGACCGGGTGATCGAAGAGACGCGTTGCCTGGATCTCAAAGAGATGCTCGATCATTTCTTTTGCCTGTTCAGGTTGCCTCACGATGTGATGAATGGCCTTGGCTATTTCCGTCGTCATGGTATTGAGCGTCATGAGGTTCTTCATCTCCATGGCGCACCAGCTATCGGCAAAGGCCTGCTCGTTTTGCTGGTACGTCCAGGCGTGGTGTTTGGCCTCCATCACTTTGCGCAGGATCACCAGGGCGGTCACCTGCTCAAACCACTGAATCTGCGCCGGGGTACTGAGCCAGCGGTAGCGTTGCGTGTACTTGGTGAGTAGCCAGGTGCGATAGAGTTTGGTGAGCGGTTCAGCGCTCTGCGTCAGCGAGAGGACGTTGATGGAGTGCTGGAGGGAGGCGAGAAACTTGTTCCAGGTGCGCTCATCAAAGAGATCTTTGCCGTGCATGAGATGAGGCCTTCCTCGCGGATCGACCAGTTCCAGGTCCGCTGTGAGGTGATGCAAGCTCAAGCACTGCGTAAAGTTGGCACCGCGTACTGCCGAGAGCGCCTGGCGTTCGGCATGTTGCTCAAGAATGAGGGCTTCTGTGTGTTCCTGATCGATGGGTGTGCGAGGTGCATGGAACAGGTGCATGGATGTCGTTCCTTTCTGCTAGTGTTTTTCTAGGGTCCCCAGGGGAGGAACAGGCTGAGAAGTAGCCTGTTGTCCCCCAGGCGCAACGGATGCTTCCTGGGGAGGCATTTCAGTACTCTCTGTTGAGGCCTGTGCTACTGATGCCTTTGGGCGGCGAATACGGACCCGTTTCTCGCTTGATGCGCGGGTCTGTTCGTCTTGAGCGATGAGCGTTTGTGCTTCCTGCGTGTGTGGGGCTTCCTCTGTTGCCTCCAACGGTGAGAGCGTGGATACGGGGAGGATGGCAGGTGAGGAGGAGTGTGCCACAGGTCGGTCGTCTGTTTCCCGAACAGAGGCGACGGACTCCAGGTGTGGGAATGGGGATGCTGTCTGTTCATGGAGACTCTCTTTCTTGCGTGGACGCGCTCCATGGCGCGCATTGAGCAGATCAAGCAGGGCATCGGCCTCATCGACTGGGCGACCGTACCGCAACGTACATTGCTCGCGCAGGTGCTCTGCCACGGACACATTCCCAGCAGGTGGCAGATCAAGTCTGAGGGAAAAGAACGGAAGGCGTTGCCCTTTGAGTGACCAGCGCGCGTAGCAGGTGTAGTCGGGGAGGTTGGTCACGTCTTCAGGACTCAAAAGATGGCCCAGTTCGTGCCGTAGCAGGTAGGCATCTTCTCCGGCAAGCGTAAAGACAAAGAGATGATCGCTGTTGGCAAACACCGTTGGACGCAAGGCCCGATCGACGACATCGAGTTGGGCCAGTGATTGGGTTGCCAGGACCAGGAAGGTGCCGGCTTTGCGGAGTTCACTCAGGATGGAGCCGTAATTGACGGGGTAGTTTTTGAACTCGTCGACCAGGAGCAAAAAGACGTTGCGCTCTGACGGTGGAAGAGAGAGTTGCCGTGAGAGCGCCGCTGAAAAGAGTCCTAGGACGGATGCACCAATGAGGGAGGAGACATCCTGGCCGACATGCCCGCTTGCCGTATTGACGAGCAGGACCTGGCCCTGTTCCACGATCTGCGAAAAGTTGATGGTTGAGGTGGGTTGCCCAAGCAGGCGCCGTGAGATCGGCGCACTGGCAAAGGCCGAGATTTTGGTCAGGACGGGCGTGGTAATCTCATCCTGCATTCTGGCATCAAGACGTTCATAATACTGGTGCCACCAGTCAAGCACGTGCACATCCTCCACCAGGTCGAGGACGCGTGCACGAAAGCTCTGCTTATTGAGCAAGACTGTGAGATCGAGCAGGGTATATTGTTGCGCCGGACCCTGGTGGGGATCCGTATGTACGAGTGTCCGGTTGGCCTCAAAAAGAGCCTTGAGTGAAAAGCGCATCACATTTTCCACACGCGGTCCCCAGGCCGTGCTCCAGATGCCTTTGAAGGTGGTGAGAAGATGACTGACGATGAGGTCTGCTTCTTCCAGGGACGCGACCTGTGTGGCATCAAGGGGATTGATCCCAGGAGGAAACCCCTGTTGATGCAAATCAAGAAGGACGACTTCCTCTTCTCGTTCTGGCGGCAGCAACCCCAGAAGATCCTCGATTAAATCACCGTGCGGCTCGATGACGCAGAGGCCGGGGTCTGGCTGGAGACAGGTAGAGAGATGCGCCAGCGCCAGGTGGTGAAAGAGGGTGCTCTTGCCTTTTCCGGTCCGCCCGATCACGAATTTATGCTTGAGGAGTTCCGAGGGAGGAAAGCGCACCGGCACACTTCTGCCAGCATGGGTAGAGGTGCCAAGCTGCCACCCGTTCCCGGTCGTGAGCACATGGGGAGCGAGCAGCGAGCGTTCTTGCCGTTGTTCGACATTGGTCCCTTCACTCAAGTGGTCTCCAGGTGGTAAATGCCAGAGGGTTGCCACTTCTTCCCCGGTGAGAAAGAGTGGGCCCCATTGGAGGCCCCTCCACCAGGTGCCTTCCTGCGCCAGGCGCTGGGCGTGATGTGCAGAGAGTCTGCGGGTGGTAAAGTAGGCCGTTGAAGTGTGCGTATGCCTGTAGGCGGCAACGAGCATGGCATGCATCTGTTGATGGCGTCGTTGCTGTGCTCGTTTCTGCTGCAACGTGTGCCAGGAGGATGTGAGCCGTGCTCTGATGATGGTGGCGAGTGCCTGTGGCGTCTGCATGAGCGGTTGCGTCTGATGGGTATCCATCTGGGGAGCCTCTTCGATGAGATAGAGACGCAGACGCGCCCGGTAAGCACTCTTGCCAATTTTCTCGGCCACCCGTTTCATGTCATAGTATCTCGTCCCCCCAAACAGACGCTCTCCTAGCCAGCATATCCCTCTGATGGTTCCCGCGATGAGCGTGATTCCCACCACCAGCCCTATCCCAAGAATGGCCTCTTGGGAAGAGGAGAGATGTGGAAGTGAGCCATGCAGGAGACTCAGCACGTCCTCCTGAAGCCACGAGGGGAAGAGATGATGTGCCTGGGCGTAGTTCCAGACGAGCAGGAGCCCTACCACGATGCCCAGGAGCACGAGTTGTTCCCAGCCGGGCGTGCCCCGGCGCAGACGCCCTTGCGCCTCTCGACGCTGCTCTCGCTCTTCCTCAAGCGGGTGTTCGACGGCGAGACGTTGATACTTGCGCGCCCAGGTCGGCGGCAGCGGAGTGAGCGCCAGTTGCGTGATTGCGCGTATCCCGACAGGAAGATGTTCAAGCGTGGTGAGCACCCCGAGCAAGGGATCGATCCCTTGCTCATGTGGTTTTCCGGGGGACCAGGATTGCAGTGTCTCGTAGGCTTCGCCCCCGGCCCGCAGCTCCATCGCACTCACGATCTCATGTTCTTGTAGGTGTAACGGGTCTTCTTCAGGGGGAACGTGGCGTACGATGGCCTGGGGATAGCGCACCTGGATCTGCCGTGTCGCGGCACGTAGGGCGTCTTCAGACCGGGCGCGCAGGAGAAATTGCACGCTGCGTGCCTGATGGGTGTTGGCAGGTGTGCTTGCGATTTCCAGGGCGAGTGCGCTTCCTTGCAGCACCAGGGATTGCATGGTGCCTTCCAGGGCGCTACGTTCAACCAGCGTCATCCCACGAGCAGGGATGATGCGGGCGGCAAAGGAGAGGGACTTTTGCTGTGTCAATGGCCGGAGGTTCTTCATGCTCTCTTTCCTTCCTTCTGTGTCTGCTGGCGTTGAACTGCCAGTTCTTGTGGGTCAGTGGTGATCAGGGCATGCTCTTCAGGTGAGGCGTTCATTTCGACCAGCATGCGTTTGGAGCCGACGGAGAGCAAGGCTCGGTTCTGTGGCATGGAGAGGAGCAACTGCTCTTCTTCTTGTGTCAACCCGAATGCCTCACTGGCTGCCTGAGCACCGACGCTATCCAGGCGTTTTAAGACTTTGATGAGCGCGTTCTGCGCGATGATGTTGCCGTAGGGGTTGAGAATGAATTGCTCCGGGTTCTGGGTGATGGTGACCAGGCTCAGGTAGTGCTTGCGCGCTTCACGTGCCAGGCGTTCCAGAAATCGCCCTCCTTCCTCGTGTGCGATGAGCGACCAGGCCTCATCAATGTAGCAACGCCTGGGGCGTGGATGAAAGAGGGCCTGCGACCAGATGAGTTCCGCAATCAAAAACATGCCAATGGGACGCAGTTCTCGACTGCCACGGAGCTCGCTCACATCAAAGCTGATGAGCGAGGTCTCAAGCGTCACACTGGTCTGGCGATTGAAGAGGCCAGAGAGGCTGCCATGGACGTAGCGCTCCAGCCGATCAGCGAGCCCATAGTCATCCTGGCCGACCACTCCGCTTTTGAGCACATCGTAGAGATCGCGCAAGAAGGGCGCCTGCCGATCATGGGTGCGTGGGTCAGTTGTAATGCCTACCCGCCGGTAGCACTCGTAGAAGGCCCGATCCAGGAAGGCTTTCTCACGCGCAGAGAGCGTGGTAGGATGAGGGATGTATTCCGCGAGGAGCAAATCCAGGAAGGCGTGCAACTGCGTCATCTTTTCCGCGAGCCGATCTCCACGCCGCTGGGTGGTGACGTACCAGTCCATGTCCACGCCCCGCGGGAGCACATCAAAGGGGTTGATAGCGTGCTCTGAACCCGGCGAGAGGCGAAGGACCGTCCCCCCAAACACGTTGACCAGGCGCTCATATTCGCGGGATGGATCGAGAATGAGCACCTGGGTATCGGGATGGCGGAAGCGTTGGTGCAACAGCCACAACTTGACGGCATAGGACTTGCCACTTCCGGTGACTCCTCCCCAGAACTCATGGGGGCTTTCCAGCGCCCAGGGATTGAGCAGGACGGGTTCACCACTCGTGGTCACGCCCACAAAGGTGCCATCCTGCATGGCGAAGGACTCACTCATGAAGGGGAAGGTGCAGGCGGCGACTGTACTGGTGGTCGTGAAGGTGCGCCCCAGCGTATCCGTACAGGTGGGTTGGCATGCGCGGAAAGCCTCAGCATGTTCCAGGGTGGTTGGGTGGGCCACAAAGAGATGCTGATGCAGGATCTGGCGCAGGCGCTCGGTTCGTTCATTTAGCGTGGTGAGGTCGGGCGCACGAACTAACAGATAGAATCCCATCTCCAGCATGCTCTCTTCCCCGGATGCCAGCGGCCCAATGAGCGCCGTCACATCGGCTTCAGCAACCTGGAGGGTCGGGTCCTGTTGTCGGCCTCGATGCAGGTTCATCCGCTGGGTAGAGGCGTACTGCTCTTTGCGGAAGAGGAGTCGCTTGACGAATTCCGCCGTGTTTTGCGGCGAGAAATGGAAACACAGATCAAAGATTTCATCACAGGCGAGCAGCGGCGAGAGACACCCCTCCACAATTTCGCGCGGGAACCCAACGACGGCGAGTCCACGCACATATTCCTCGCCAACCTGCATGTAGCGCGAGGTAACGCGAACGCTTTCCGGAGCCAGCAGGTCTTTGAGAGCCATGAGATCAGCAGGGGCCAGCAAACGGTCACGGGCTGAGGGCAGGAGCAAGGCCTCTTCCATCTGTGCAGTATACGGATCGAACGATGCCTCTTCCTCCTGTGATGTGGGTGAAAGCACATCAAGGGCTGGACGCGCGAATGGTTTATCCGAGAGCGCGAAGATGCTCTCAGGCAGCGGAAAGCCCAGCGCTTGCTCTCCCTGGAGCGCGCCATGCGTCAGATCGGCCAGCTCTTTGCCTGCCAGCCGGTGGCTGAGTAACCCCATCGCGGCCAGTTGATGCTGTAGTGCCTGAATGCGGGTAGCAAGGATCTGTTGGGCCTCATCCAGACGCTTCTCTCGCGCACGTGTTCTGGCTCGACGGCTGAGCAGGCGCCAGAGGGAGCTGTTCCAGGTGCTCTGTATCCCTTCCTGCTCACTGCTGATCAGGAGATAAAAGCGACGATCAATGAGCGTGCGTTGTGCTCCAAGGAGACGCATGGCGCGTTCATGCGAGATGGCAATCTCTGAGGCTTCTCCTTGCCAGAGGTCCTCGTGAGTATAGAGTTGTTCTACATAAGAGGAGAGATCCATCGGCTTCGAACGAATGAGGATCTGGATGGGAAAACGCAGCGAACGCAGAAGGGCGCGAAAGGCCAGCATCATCGTCGAGCGTTCCTCTTGAGATTTCAGGGTGTAGTTGGTCGCCCGTATCTCAAGAACTGCCAGATAGTCACGTTCTTGCGGCCCCTCTGCCAGAGGCGCACGATTGACCAGTACATCCTGGACAATGTGATCGAGAAAGACAAACTGGCGCTGCACGCTTCCATGTTTTTGGCTCCGTCGATGCTTGCGACGAGCACGAGGTGGACGCTGGCGGCGTGCACGCTCTTTTCCCACTTGTGAACGCTCCTGTCGCACTGTGAGGAGCACTGGTTCGTTGGCAATCTGCTCATCTTTCACGATCATGACCATCCCTCCTGTTCGTGTTCACTCTGGCTGTGTTCCTCCTGCCGTGTATGGGCTCTTTTTCGTGCCTGTCGTGTGCGTTGCTCGACCTCATCCCATTTAGCGCTGCGCCAGACGTAGGTCATCGGAGCCAGGCGCGCGCGCATCCAAACTACGACCCAGAGTTCAAGCGAGCGATCTGCAATCTGGAGAAAGGTGAAGGCGAGCGTTCCCAGAATGAGTGGGAGCACGACCAGCAAGGCGAGGCCTCGACTCCAGAGGAGCCCTCCTCCCCAGGCCATTGCCCAGGTCAGGACCTGGAGAAAGAAAGCATAGGTCACACTAGCCCCGGTGATCAGTACCAGGAGTTGACGAGCTGTCAGTCCAAAGAGCAGCTTATCAGGTTCGTTCATATGCGTGGGGACGGTGTAGGTCTGCCGTCTTATGGACGCATCTGTCGTGTGGGTCATCGCAAAATACTCCTTTCGTTGCTGGAAGATGGATGTGGCTGGACGTCTCTTACGCATTCCATCAGGGGGCAGCGTTATTGATGATGGACGAGATGGCCGTTGCGAGCAATACGAGCGCCAGTCCTCCCAGGGCGCGGTAGAGCGCGGCCTTCGCGTGATCCTGGGATCGCTCATGAGGAAACATGAGACCGATCGCACCCCACGCAAAGAAGAAGAGGGCGACGGCATACGCCACGGGTTTAATGCCGTTGTCATAGAGATTTTTGAAAAACTGGGTGATGGTCGAGGCATCTCCACCTCCTCCAGCATCTGCTATGGCGAGTGGGAAGAGGGGATGGGGAATGGGAGGGTCCGTGAGCCAGCTCACAAGGCGAAGCGTGGGCAGGCTTCCCAGGACCCGCATCACGGTGGCTGCGAGTATTGGATGCCAGTAAATCATGGTCATCATCGTGTTCTCCTTTTCGTTCTTTGTTAGGAAAGGGTCAGAGGGTGTAGGTAGCCCACCACTTCAAAGGCATTCCAGTACCCATTGTGGGTATTGATGGATCCATCCGGGTTGAGCGGGAGGGTCTGAATGGGAAATTCCCCATTGGCCTGGGCAAAGGTAATGGCGGTATGGTGAGGGGCAACGCCAAGGACAATACTGACATGTCCGTAGGCCCCTCCATTCCAGGCCATGATATCGCCAGGTTGTGGAAGGTTCCCACGCGCAGGGAGGCGTTGCCAACCCGGCTCATTGGCAAAGTGCCCCCAGTACTGATTGGCATTCTGGCCCTGGACGGGGAGTGGCTGGACATAGGCATAGGCAGCGATGACGAACACCACGCACTGAAAGGTATCTGGTTGCCAGGCCGCACATCCGGAGCAGTGCGCGTTGGCCCACGCGATGATCTCAGGCGGGAAGCCCGCGTCATAGTAGTGGTCAGCGCCACTGCCCTGACAATCGGTAGGAAGGCGAGCGGGCGTGCAGTGCAGATGGGCTGCCATCTTGAGGGCCCACTGCACCACTTCGCCACGTTTTCCCGAGCCCGAGGTATCGATGGTTTGCAGACCGGGATTCGTTGTCTGAGGGACTCCTTGAGCCTGTGCGTCCATGGCGACCGTCATGCTTGTGCCAAACATTCCTAGCATGACGAGGACCATGCCGCCAAGAAGGAGAAACTTGAGCATCCCTTCTCTCCTTTCTTCCCTTTGCTTAGAGGGCCGCGATGGCTCGAATGGCCATCGACTCGACCTGGGTCGTGACTTGCGATTGGGCGGTGTCGGCTTGCTGTTGCGCCTGCAAGATTGGGCGCAGGGCATAGTTCTGGATCATGGAGGGCAAGCGCGGGACCAGGTAGAACACGGCCCCACTCAGAAGAAGCGCCACAATCTGCTGGATGATGGTGTCGAGCCCCGCGGCGGGGCCTGTGCTGATCTGGATGCTGGTGCTATAACTCACCAGGAGCCCTCCCATGCTCAGCGCCGCCACCTGGATGAATTGGATGATGACGGTTGAGACAAAGGCGGAGAGCCAGATCTGCCCCCAGCGCTGCGTTTGTGGCAGCGCCAGGCAGAGGAGCCCCAGGGGCGAGAGGGCTGTTAGGAGAGCGACCACCGCCAGGCGGACCAGCATTTGCCAGGCGAGCCAGAGCAGGTGCCAGAAGAGAAAGATCACAAACCAGACGCGGAGCAAGAAGACGAGGGCAACCTGGTCAGGCATCTGTCCTACAAAATTGATCATCAAGGACAGGGTGTCTTTGAGAAAGGAATGGAGAAATAACTCGTCGACATCCAGGCAGAGCGCATTATTGAAATCGATGATGAGTCGACAGATGTACAGGCTGATGTGGGCGGCGAGGAAGGCCACGCAGAGCCGTGGGAGCGCTTCATGCAAGGAGGGCATGGGCACGCCGATACTTCTTCCAATGAGCACGTTATAGGCCAGAAAACCAATCAGGACCACCACGGCGGTATCTAGAAAGCCCAACTCCCAGCTCACCATCTGCTGAATCTGGGTATTATTATAGGTAGCGAGCGCCGGGGTCTGGGACAGAAAATTGAAGGGATTTTGCATGAAGAGCTCGATGATGGGACGGACGACATTCCAGATCTGCTCGGTCAGATTGGCCAGAAACTCATTGCTGTAGCAGGTAACATCTCCAATGCCACAGGCGAAGGTTTGTTGTTGAGAGGAAGGGCTGAGAAGCATGCTTGTGTATTCGCTTCCACCAGCCTGGGTGGCGGGAGGAGCAGAAAGCGAGATCCCCTGAACGGCGGGAGATGCGCCAGAGGGAGCAGGTGGATGAATAGCGAGCAGCATCCCCACCATCACGAGGAGAACAATACCTCCCCAGCGTGTGAGCATGACGTACGGTCTTCTTATCATCAGTGAAAGCAATGCGTGAGTAAACAGGTGAGACATTGAGTAACTCCTTCTTCGTTGTTGATCTATCTGTGTCAGGGGTAAGTGTACTCAAAGAGGATATTGAATGGGAAGAGGAAAACCACCCAATAGTGGGCGAAGTCATTCCCAGTTTCAGGCGAAGTGAGGAAGCGGCAGTATCGTGTGGCACCATGTTGATTGATAAATCAAAAACGGTTCATGTACCCGCGGGTTGCGCAACGAGTTTTAACTCAGCAGTAATCTGGTTTGAGAATGTCTTTTATTGCTCCCCTGGTTCCATAAGACAGGGATGTTTCCAACCCCTTGCTCAAAATAAGCGGGAGAATTGAACAGGCTAGCGAAGCCGCTTCAGCCGAATACACATCTTGTTGCGCACCCCGTGGGATATGCAGTTTTTTTATTGCTTGTGTTCTGAGGGCGAGATAAAGGAGGGTGAGTGGACAGGTTGAGTCTCGTTCTTGTCCAAAAGAGAAAAAGACGTAGCGTTAAAAAGCAAGAGGAGTATCATATACTTCTAAGGAGACAAAGGAAGTTCATAAAATCAGCATTTGCCATTATGTAACCCCTTAAAAAAGGCATTGACCCTATTTTTCTTGCACTACCGGCATGCTTGCGCGGTGTTTTAGTGCTGCGGTGCAAACCAAGTCTTTCGTAGGGGTGCCGGTCCAGCATTTCGCAGTGAGCGCCCTTATGATTCATACGAACCATATCTAACCTCGCGAAGCATCTTACGAAGTAATGCTTCAATACCCTTATAATTTTGGCTGTGCCTCATTTCAACTAAGCTTTTCAATCGTTGATCATCAAAAACAAAGATACATTTTTTGTGCATCATATAGCGACCAGAAACATGTTGAATTATATCTTCTCGCTTTTTTATGCGGCGGCAAAACAAAAAACCTAAGAGACCTGTTTCTGGGCTCAGACGATCAGCTAACTGATTAAATTCGTTATTTCCCAACTTCCCATTGTAGTTTTTACATTCCATAGGAATGGAAGTAGCGTTAAATCGGTCGCATAATTCCTTGAGAAACCCTTCGCCGTAACGATCACCTATAATGTCGATGCGTCCACGATTTTGATCTACAGTGTATTCTTTTTCAAGATTTTGTATGCACCAATCAAAAATAAACGTAAGCAGCTCAAAAACGATGTCTTGATATTGAGTAGCGTAATTTTGGCCAGCAGGAGTTTTGTCAAGTTTTTTGAGTGTATCTTGGATAAGCTTATCATCTATCTCTGCCTTGCCAGAGACTACAGCATAGTCAAGGGGTTGTGGACCTTGTTCTAACTTTTGTCTATATTGACCAATCACCTCTGGATGCTTCTGAATAAAATTGCTGATGTCAGTTTTCTTTGAGGAAATTGGTGGGTCTTTTTTTATACTTGATTTTGTCACCCGAGTGGGAGGTGTTTTTAGCGCTGCTGCGAGAGAATCCAGAGCTGTTTGCTTTTCACGCACATAAAAATCTAAAACATAGTGATCGTAAAAGTGTCGATGGTTGACAGTATCTTGCTCACGACGAACAAAATCTTTAGGGATGAGTATATATGAGTCGCGCCCTTTTACGGGTAAATCATAAGATTTGGATGCCCATTGTAAAGTATCGGCATCCCAAAAGAGGTTAACGACGCAGGGCCTTGTTTCCACATTATAATGATCACATACTTCTTGGGTAAAATCAGCCAGATGATTTTTGATAACATTTGCAATAAGGTCGCTCACTTTGTCTGGCCCTAGACCATCAATATGCAATTCTAGTTCTTGTATATCAAGAATAGCTCCTCCGGTGAGAGCGTTAGATTTTGTTATTGCTTGTATAATTTGTCCTTCTTGCACTCGACCAAGGCCAACTCCCTCTCGTGCTCTTTTTGAGACACCCAAATGAATCTCTTTTGGCTCTACTAAACGACCACGTATTAAATTTTTTATTTGTATGGTATTTCCACTCTTTACTGCCTCTAACAGTGCCTGAAAATAAGATACAATTGCTTGATGACAAAGTATGGCCAGTTCTGACCCATCTTTTGCGATTGCATAGGAATCAAGGTAAAGGGGAACATCTCCATCAAGGAGAAAATCTACAAAGGGCAACTTGTATTGGGGTTGATGAATACCAAAGTATTGAGAGAACCAAAGAAAGGATTTTTTCTCTTCCAAAGGTAACACCTCAAATTGTAGAAAAAATAGTAAAATCGTTTATGATTTCTCGTTCTATAGGAGACGTTGTCGGCAACAAAAATGCCTCGCAACTCATATTGAGAGACGGGTTTAAAAAGTATCTGGCATTTAGATAGTATATCATAGTAAATATAGCCTTAACAATACTATTAAGGTTGAGTTGCGTACTTGCCTAATTTAGTGCTTTATAAGAAATACTGTTTGAAATATGGAATATATGATGAGAGCCCATAATGATATTTATTACCTGGAGATGCATGACTGTCGGAACCGGTACCCCACACCAGTGATCGTTTCAAGATACATTGGATGCCTGGGGTCATCCTCCAGTTTAAGGCGCAAGGTATGCAGGTAAACGCGAATATAGTCGACTTCTTCGTGATACCCTCTGCCCCAAACGGTATGGAGCAACGACTGATGAGAGAGCACTTTTCCTCCGTTGCGCATGAGCGTCAGCAGCAAGGTGCACTCGATGGGCGTGAGACGCAACATTTGTCCACGAACAACGACACACCGCTCCAGGCATAGTAAGCGAATCTGTTGATCCTCACTTTCCAGCACGAAGCAGGGGCCAGCCTGCTTCGTGGTGTCAGATGCCAGAGACGCTCGATACCGCCTTGCATGTCCGTGTAAGCGGGCATGCAGTTCCTGTTTCCCACAGGAAAAGAAGACATAATCGTCGGCGCCAGCATCAAGCATTCTGACAATGTGCGCTTCCTCTGTCGTCTCGGAACAGATCACCAACGGTGTGCGAGGCGTCACCTGACGAATCTGTTGAACATCACGTGAGCATGTACAGCAGGCAAGCCAGACGTCGTGTTGCATGACCCGAACGGTCATGGCAGAGGTACTGCTTGCCAGATGCATCAGGTGCGTGACCTTGAAATGGCCTCCTCGTAACTGTGGCCGCAACAGGCGCGCTTCTTCCTGCGTCCCCAGCAGGAGAATGTGAGGAGGGTGCGATTGCACAGTTCGTACGGAATATTCTGCATTCATGGTCTCTTGTGCTTTCCTTTCTTTGATGAGGCATGGCCTCGTGAGTGAGATGAGCTAGCAGAAAATGTCTATGCTCACAAATGTGAAGAACAATGCATCGGTTCAGGATGCTCTCGACTGCCAGATCGTCAGTTTGCGCTTCTGGAGGATCTGGATGACGCGCTCGACCTCCTCAAGCGGTAACCGCAGCACCAGGGCAATGTCCTCAAGAGTTCGTTGCCCATTACTGAGCAAAAAGACATGACGGATACGGACCGGAAGTGAGGTGAGAGACACGTGCTCGACGGGCACCGCATGGAGGGGAATGCGCACAGGAGCTTCCGTGGTGTTGCTGGAGATTATCGCCGATACAGGCGTTGTTTCTGCTTCAGTATCGTGCTGTTGAGGGCGAACAACCTGCCAGGGAAGCAGGCCGAGTGTGTGGAGCACCTGCAAGGCTTCACCTTGTTGCAGAAGCACTCGCTCACTTGTCTGGAGAGAAAGCTGGCAGCGTGTGATCCTTCCCTGTTCAAAGGAGAGCTCCGCGACCATGTTCTGTCCTTCTGAGAGAGTGGCAACAGGCGCTAAAGGCGGAACGATGGCAGAGAGTGAGAGCGTTGCGTGCGTCGCATACATCTGCTCACGTAAGGCAACGAGAGACAGGTGAAAGACGTGTGCTGTCTGTGTCTGATGGATGTGCTGCATATGTATGATCTCCTTGTGATATGGCTTGTTTTTTGTGCTGATCAGTCTTCTCTGTTGTCGGCTTCTTCGTTTGGTGCCTGTTCGCGTTGTTGGGCTTCTTCCTGCATGGCAAGAAGGGAGCATGGCTGCAAGCGTATGTGCGAGGATGGTTGCCCTCTATGCATACTTGCGATCGGTCGCGAGAGGCGTCCCGATGGCTTGTAACCTCGGATGATGCAGAGGTGCCAGTACCCACGAAAGGTCGTCTCAAGCAACTCCAATTGCATCTCGTGATAGGCCCGTTGGTAGGCCTCAAGTGAAAGTGGTCCATTGTCGTGGGTACAGAGAGGTGCAACGAGCTGAAAAAAGTCATCGGCCTGGTCGCGGAGCGTGCCATGAAAGGGCATCCCGGCAGAAAAGTCGAGCAGGCTCTCCTGCTGTTCAACAGCGACAAAGCCTGTCTTTGCAAGCCTCATAGGGAGGTGTTCAGGCTGAAAGGCGCGGACGGTCCGTGCTCCTGGGACAGACGGACGTGAGGCGTTCCGTCGCATTTCCAGGGAGTGTCTGTAGGCGGCACACAGGGTGCCTCCGGCAGCGCTGGTACTTTCTCCTCGTCCACATTCAAGCAGGTGGAGGACCCCTCCTGGCCGAAGGAGCCGAAAGCACTCTTCAAGAAGAAGCGGCCAGAGATGCTCAGGAAGGCTCGCATGAAGGAAACTGCCACGGATGAGGTCTATACTCTCCGCCGGGAAGGGAAGTGACTGGGAGAGTGGGCACATCTGGATATGGATGTTGCGGCATCCCTGGACGGCGG
The DNA here is from genome assembly GCF_016587415.1 of Ktedonobacter sp. SOSP1-85. Lineage (GTDB taxonomy): Bacteria > Chloroflexota > Ktedonobacteria > Ktedonobacterales > Ktedonobacteraceae > Ktedonobacter. The sequence continues at coordinate 4,908,149 of NZ_BNJI01000001.1, forward strand.
CAAAGAAGGTGGCTTGCCTGGCATAGAACTCCTGTGACGTGATGCCAATGACGTGTGTATCTGGCATCAAGGACGCAACCTGCCGCAGCCACTCACCATGAGGGTCAATGGTGAGTTCCAGGACCCGTGCCATGGGTACGCTTTCGTGGTGTTCGGGAAGTGGCGCGTGAAAATGCTGCAAGAGCATACGCGCCTGCTGTGTGCGCCGTCGCCATTCAAGGGGATGCATTGGCGATACCAACGCCTCCTCGTCAACCACCAGGGGGTCAGAGGGAGTGTAGAAGGGGTAGAGTGTTCCCTCTGGTGCAAGAGGGGATGGATAGCCCATGTCCTCGTGGAACAGTGGGACGAGGAGGCGGGATACCCTGGAGGGAGTCAGGGACTCGTTCCTGTCCAGGCAGTGCAGGCCTTGTCCCGATTGCTTATGTAAGAGTGGTGCTGTCATTGTGCTCCTCCTGCTGGTTTAGAGGCATGCACACGAGAGAGGGTCCAGAACCCCTTGAAGGTGGGGGCACTCATTTCGGCACGCATCTGCTCAAAGAGGTCTTCAAACCGCGCCGGGGTGAGGTCGGTGGTTTGATAGAACAGTGGGGCAAGCTGGTAAAAGAAGGATTCGGCATTGGTGCGCATACTGGCTTGATAGAGGGTGCCAGCCGAGAAGTCGAGCATGATCCGTTGTTCTTCCATGGCACAGTAACCGATGTCGTGCAGGAGTTCGAAGAGGGACGTGTGTTGCAACAGTATGCTGGCAAGGTCTGAGCCCTCCTGGCTTTCTTTGCGCTGAGCGAGGAGGGTCTGTGCCCGCACAGCAAGGGCCTGCTCATAGTAGTGGGTCAGCGTTTCACAGGCCGGGCTATTGGAGAAGGCCGCGATACATTCCGTGAGGCGAAGAAGCCCTCCCGGTCGTAGCACACGGAAGCATTCCCGGAGCAGACGTGGCCAGCCTGCTTCTGTAAGGAAAGTGCGTAAGAAGCGACCATTGATGAGCGTGGAGAAGTTGGTCGGGCAGCACAACGCTCGGGCAAAGTCCATCTGGAGAAATTGGACACGTGTCTGGGCCTGCATCTGGCAAAAGGTCGTGGCTTGCCGGACGTAAGAGGCAAGCGCCGAGATCCCAAAGACCAGGCAGAAGGGATCGTCAAAGGCCACATCACAGGCCCATGTCCCTCCTGGCCCACATCCCAGATCCAGGATGAGGTGAGGGGTGGTGGACGTCGTGAAGGCCATCTCTTCCAGTTCGGGTAAGGGTTCCTTGAGGGCTGAGGCGAGCATGTGATATTGCGCGATCACACGAGCTTGTTCGGCGGAGGCCAGTGGATCAAGCAGCAGGGGACCATGTGTGCTGGCTCCTGCGTAAATATAATTGGAGGCGTGAAACATCTTTCCCTTCTTTCCTCTTCTTCTCTCCTATCAACCTGACAAAATGACAAGTGCATCTCTCTCTTTGCATCAATCTCGTTGGTGCTGCGTATAGTCATGCTCTGCCCACGTTTCCTCGTGGGTGCCTGAGAGGGGCGCAGATCTATGCTTCCTGTGCAGTGGTTGCCCTTCTTCTGGTGCTCCACCAGGCTGACTGTGCTGTGTGAGAGGTGCACCATAGTAGTGTGCTTTATGGGTTTGCAGGTGGGTGATAAGGCGGTGTTTGCCGTCGGTGGCGTGCTCCCAGTGGTGGGCAAACCAGGTGGTGAGGTGCTCTAGGAGCAAGAGAGTAGGGAGCCTGGCGGCAAGCAGACGCTGCTCCTGAGTGCATTCTAGCAAGAGAGTACGTTCCTCTCGCTCTAAGAGCCCTCGGAGATGCTTAAGTGCGATGTCCTCGTGGGTGAGAGGGGCGCGATGTATGATGTTGAGTTCGGCGTTAGTGAGGAGCCCTGCTCGGGTCAGATCGGATGAGCCGACGATGGCAGTCTGTGGTGCGATGCGTACGCTATCGCGGTCGGCGTAGAAGAGAAAGCAGCGAGCATGAAGAGGGGGGTGCTCAACAAAGCGAACCTCTACGTGATCCTGCTGCAAGAAGGCAATCAGGGCTTCGATCTGCACGAGTGATCCCTCCTGGGAGGCTTGGGGATGCTCGGCGCCTGATGGATGGGGAGTGAGTGTAACGTGTGTATCCTCTAGCGGCTCATCCTCAGTGGTGGCGAGGGCTGTGGGAGGAAGCAGGAGGCGAAGGTTTCCGAGCTGTTGGAGCCCGTCACGCACAAGTGTCCACCCTTGCAGGGTGAGACGTGTCGTACAGAGATCAAGGGCTCGACCAGCGTGGTGAGCCAGGAGGTGATGTAGGGTCTCGTTGAGTGTGGCTTGCTGGTTGTCAAGCAGTAAAGGGCGCGCCGTGTTGCTTGGCTGGATGGTGTTCATGGTGAGAAACAATAATCCTTTCTGCATTGATAATCGTCACTGTGGTTAGTAGGGGTATGGGAATACTTCTGTGCCCACCAGTTCATCGGAGCAAATACCTGGTATACGTACAGGCCCAATCTGAAAGCCGTTTGGGCATGGGGTGAAGGTGTGATGGGGAAGATGGGGGTGCTGGGCAAGCCAGGTTTGAGCACGAAACTGAGCCTCCAACTCGTCACGGGCATAGACGAAATGGTAGGCATCAGTGCCTCCTCCTTCCCATCCTTCCTGCTGTTGTGCCGAGGCCGAGGCGCGGAGAAGCCAGAGGGTCAGATATTCTTCCCAGAGCACAATATCGACATTCTCCAGAGTCAATGTGAGCCTGGTGTGGTTGGAGAGCGCCTGGAGGACCTTTTCCGCATCCTGGCGATGGATGGGGTGTTGAAGTAATGCCTGGTAGACAATGCTGGTTTCTACTCTTGCACCTCGCGCTAGATTGGGCACGTCGAAGGGAAAGAGGGTCCGTATCTGCTCTAGCGTTGGCTTTTTCTTTCTTTCATGCATTGTTCAAAATCCTACTGTTTGAAAAGGTAAGAGCAAGCTAGGAAGCTGCTCTCTAAAGAGAGAAAAATTTACGTCGATTACCCTTATAAGGATAACCTTCATAGGTTATGAAAGAAGGATAGCCTATAAAGACCAATACTGTCAAGGCATAATCACTGCTATATTAAAAGGCATGGAAATCAGGTTAAAAGTGAAAGAGATCGCCATGCAGAAGGGATTTAATCAATCCTCCCTTTCCCGATCTGCTAATGTCGATTTCAAAACAGTGAAGCGGATATTTCAAGATCCCACAAGAGACGTGTCCTTAAGCACGGCTGTTAAGATTGCTTGGGCGCTTGATGTCCCTTTAACCGACATATTAGAGATACATGGCGAACCTCATGATCGCTCAAAAGAGTCTGAGGAATAATTTAAATTCCAATCAATAGAGAAGATTGCCTTTGGATCTGATGCTCACTGTAGCAAAATGGGAATACGAGAGGATCTTTTTGGCTCCTAGTGATGACCGGTCACACAAGTAGCACCTAATAAATCAGACTGATTTTACTCCTGTTGCTTGTGTGAACTCAGATACTTTGGAGAGGCAGAGAACCATATTTGTTTTGTTTTTTTCCCTTCCAGCCTTGCATTATTTTATTCCCTCACCATTTCATAACTCACCTAGAACTAGGATTTTTACATCTCAATTTTTAATTTTGCCATTTCAATGGCGGTATCGCAATGGTAACATTACAATCACTCTATTGTCAACCTCTCCATCAGTGTATGCTGAGATTATGAGAGTAAGACTGAAGGTAAAAGAAGTTGCTGAAGCTAGGGGTGTCTCTATGACCAAGCTTCACACACGGTCTGAGGTGGCATATAACACTATTCGCCGTCTGTTTCGTGATCCATATGTGGAAATCACAACAACAACGCTTGCTCGTTTAGCGGAGGCTCTCGGGGTTGCTACATCGGACTTGATAGAAGATGTGCCAGATGATACTCCTGAAGGCGAATAAAAAGAACTATATACACACTGTTTAATGTTTGTATGCCATATACAGCTGTCATCGATTTAACCTCTACCTATTTATTTGGAATGAGTTCGTCAAAAATTGAGATCCCCATCGGAGTAGGAAAAGTATCTTTTTGGTAGATGAAAGCCAAAAATCCATGTATATTTCCTTCATAGGCGTGAGAAGTAAAACACGTGAATGTATGAAGGAAAATGTGAAACATGGAAGACATCCATTCAATCCTCATTAATGTCCTTTCTAATATTGTTTGGTTGCCAATCGGAGCCCTTCTCGCCTACATCGGCTTTTTCTTCAGTGTTCGTCTTCCCCACAGAGCACTTTGGCAGGTCAAAGATCCCGCAAATCTGGTTGTTTGTGCCTCTAGTTCCACTACGACGAATACTGGTGTGTACAATCGCCCTGCAACAGGGATTGGGCAGGTGCGGGCATTGGCCCTTGCTCTTCGATCACTCCATCACGCCTATCACAAGCATCTCGACATTCGAAATATTTTGCTTTCGACGGATCACCTACAAGAACGTATTGAGAACGATCTCCTTATTCTTGGGAGCTCCAAAACCAACGCTGTGACGGCACGCTTCCTGGAATTGTTGGAGGATGAACAACCGGCCAAAGTCATTGATAGCCTCATCATCTGGCGTATTCATAAGGCAGGAGGGCAGTGGGTTGATCAAGGAGCTGTTGAATATGAGGGAAGTGCTATGAAGCGCCAGGTTGTGAATGACTACGGCCTCATTATACGAGCATATAACCCTTTTACCTTACGAAAACGAACCGCGATCCTCTTTTCAGGCTCGCATACGTATGGTACGGTAGCAGCAGCAAAATTTTTTACGGAGAATATGCAAGGACTGCTGCGTAAACTCACAAAAGATGGGCGAAAAAATTTTGTGATACTCGTGAGTACGCAAGTTGTTGAAGGATATCCCACTCGCATGAAAGTTGAGAGAAGTTACGCATGGTAGAGAACAACGCTTCAAGTCAAACGTCAACGGATGCTACTTCGCTTCAGTACACTGTGGAAGAACAATTTCTCGCAGCAAAGACGGGTGTTGAGGTGGATTGTGAAGATACCATTTATGTTGGACCCCATTTTATCGCGGTGATTGATGGGGCGACCTCGAAAACATCAAGAAGGTGGGATGGTCAAACAGGGGGCCGTATTGGTGCGACGGTGTTACGAGATGCATTTGGAACGCTTCCACCTGATGCCACTGCGCGCCAGGCTGTTGATCAATTGACGATGGCACTCCAGCAGTTATATGAACAGCATAAGGTCGTCGATATTATGCAATCTGATCCAGTGCAGCGTGCGGTCGCATCATTCATCGCGGTAAGCTTCTTTCGGAAAGAGGTATGGCTTGTTGGTGATTGCCAGTGCTTGCTCAATCAGGAACATATTGTGAATACAAAGGAAGTGGACCGCATTACATCCCTGGCTCGTTCGATGTTTTTAGAGGCTGAGATTGCTCAGGGGAAATCTCTTGACCAGTTACGTCAGGAGGATACGGGTCGCGCATTTATTTTTCCCTTGCTCGAGCGGCAAATGATCTTCCAGAACAATCCTTCAGCCGGTCAATACTGGTTCCCCGTACTTGATGGTTTTCATGTCCCCGATGAGGGTATCCGGGTTCTTCCTTTGCCTGAAGATATTACAACCATCATTCTGGCTTCAGATGGATATCCAGTATTGACAGAGACATTGGTATCTTCTGAGCAAGCATTGCAAGAACTGCTGGTTGAAGATCCTCTCCTCTTTCGCAAATACCTCTCCACAAAGGGTGTGGTATTTGCGAACAATTCCTACGATGACAGGGCATATGTAAAAATCCATGTGCCCAAAAATCGTTGAAGGGGCGTTATTCCATAAAAGAGACTTTAAATAATATAAAGTGAAAGGATTGCATAGGAGCATGGATGCTTCTTTTAGATCCGAGCATGATCAGTCTATTCTTGTCCTCTACGCTACTGATGAGAAGAATGCAGGGTATGTGCAACGCCTAAGAACACACCTCGCTCCTTTTGTGCGAACACAAAAGCCTGAAGATGTGATGTGGGATATCTCCATGACACCTGCGGGGGTAGATACACTTGCCTATTTTGAGCAGCAGCTTCAGAGGACAAGGGCCGCTGTGTTATTGCTTGACGCCGATTTTTTTGCATCCTCTTTTATCCTTGATCAAGCACTGCCGTTGTTGTTTAAGGCTGTTGAGCAAGGAACGCTTCGTATTTTTCCTGTGCTTGTTGGACCTTGTCAACTTGAACTCTATCCAGAGATTGCTCGTTATCATCCTGCGCATGATAGTTCTCGTCCGTTATGGATTACGGCCCCTCAGCGGCGCGAAGAGTGGTGGGCTCAGGTAGCACAGACCATTCATACGGCAGCGTTTGTTTCAGATGAACAGAATGGGAAGCAATTTTCTCATGCGGAGAAGATTGCTTCTGAGCAAAAGGCGAATGTTCGTCCACGCAAGCAGCAAAATATTCGTCAACCAGGCCTCTTTGATCAGCCGTTGGTGACTTCATCATTTCCTGTCACGCTCGATCATCCTCAAGGAACAGTAATTGGCGAACATAATACTGTTACAATATCGTTCTACAATACAACCCCTGCCGCTCCAGTCGCCTCTGAGCCACCGCTACAACTAGATGATTTTCTTGCTGTGTATCGTGAAAAATTGCATGATGACCCAGAGATCGCGAAGCTTCAAATCCTGGGGATGCGAGAACCACTTTCCGTGTCTGATCTCTATGTGAGAGTACGTCTGCATGATGATCCACGCCCCCATTCACGTCTAGATCATGAGCAGCAGCAATTGCGTGATCCACTGATGGCGTTGCAGCAACGACAGGCATGGGTTGAGCGCCGTTCCTCCTCCTCAATGGATCCAACTGAGGCTGTAAAACGGCATCGTAGTTGTGTCATTGTGGGGGATCCTGGTGCTGGAAAAACGACATTACTCAAGCGCCTGGCACTGTCAGCAATCGATAGGGCATTGGAAGATATGCCTGTTTTGCCAATCTATATCAAGCTCCACAAAATTGCCAGGAAGAAGCAATTTGATCTCTACGCTGCGTCTGTAGACGTATTAGTTGCATATGGTTTTTCTCGTGCCCAGGTTACACCGCTGCTTGAGGAGCGTATGAAGGCTGGTGATGTTTTATTGCTACTCGATGCACTGGATGAGACGGTGGTTGGCGAGACAAGCCAGGCCGCCGAAGAGTCTTACCGACAGGTGCATGAGGCGATCCTCAATATAAAGCGGCGATTTCATCGTGTTCCTGTTGTGGTGACTGCACGCAAAGTTGGCTATTTTCAACGTGGACAGCTTCCAGGTTTTACTGAATTAGAGATTCTGGATTTTTTACCCAAGGATATTGAAGAGTTTATAGGCAAATGGTTTAGTCATGGCAGCGAAGAGCGTCAAGCCCTTGGTCCACGTTTGACTGCTGCACTCAAAAATAGTCCACGGATTGCTACCCTGGTTGCCAATCCTCTATTGCTCTCCCTTTTAGCGATTACCTATGAGCATGATGATCCAACATTGCCTGAGAGTCGCGCAGATCTTTACAAACGTTGTGTTGATACTCTGCTTTCTCGCTGGGACGCTGATCGCTTTATTTCTCGGCACCATATCTTGAACCGCGAGGATCGCAAGCAACTGCTTCAACAAGTGGCCTGGCATTTTCATCAACAAGGTCTGCGCTACTTTAGTAAGAGGGATCTTCGCCCCCTTGTCGGGGATTTTCTGGAAAGTTTGGGGAAACCCCCAACGTTAATGGAAGCTGTCTTGCAAGAAATTGCGGGTGAAGAAGGCCTATTACGTGAGCAGGCCGATGAGGTTTATGGCTTTCTTCATCTGACCATTCAAGAATACTTTGTTGCTGTATTTGCGAATGAAGATGTGAATCTTTTACTGCCTTACTTGGGGTCTCCATGGTGGGAAGAAATTGTATTACTTTTTGCCGGGCAGGTACGCGATGCCAGCGCTTTGCTTACCCATCTTGTTACATATCGCGGGGTCGATGAAGTGCCCGAAGATATATTCTCAACGAAGTTAATTCTGGCTGGGCGCTGTCTTGCTGCACGTCCACGCCTGAGGACTGACAGGTCGTTACGTGATACGATTCCGCAGCGCCTTTTTCAACTCCTTGAAGAGGGTCCTTATGCGCTTGTACGAAAACATGCTGCGGAAGTATTGACTGAGATCGCACGCACTGATCCTGATGGCAGTATCGCCGGGAAATTGCTGTCATATGCACTGACAACTTTAGAAGATGACACTCTTCTATCACAGGATATGTTATTCGAGGCATTGAGCTCTTTTGGGTCGGAGCAATTAGCCTCTCACCTGCTTCATCTTTCACTCGAACAGCATGCACTGACTGCTTCTCCGTTTTTTCTAGATATTTTTAGCCGATACGGCACGGCTGACATGGCCTCTCGTCTGTTACCTCTCCTTGATGATACCCAGGCTGATAGCTGGTTTCGTACGAATGTGGTCTCGCTGCTTGGGGTGATGGGAGATCGTAGTGTCGTGCCCACATTACATCGTCTACTTCGCGATACGCAACAGGATGAAATGCTCCAAGCGGCGTGTATTAAGTCTCTGGCGATGCTCAAGGATGTTTCCATCGTGCCAGTTCTGCTTGCTGTTCTTGCAGATCCTCGTACTTCGAGGACATTACTTTCTACAAGCATTACTGCATTGGCACAGATAAGAGATCGCTCTATTGTTGCTGATGTGGTTCAGCTCCTCTCTGATCCCTTTCTCTCTGAGGAGGTTCGAAGAGAAATCTCACGTTTGCTGGATGTGTTGTATGAGGAGAGTGTCCTCGCGCATCTGGTATCACTCCTTCATGATAGCTCTCTTGGAGCTGGTTTGCGCGCTCGTATTGCCTCTCTGCTTGTTCGTCGTGGGGGACAACCTTTGAAGAAGACTTAATGCATCTATTGAATGACGAGACAACGAATATTTCCATTCGCTGCGCTATTATACGAGGATACGGACTAAAGGGTAATTTTGTGTATCTTCCTCTCCTGCAAAAATTGACCTCAGAGAAGCAACCAGAAGAGATGCATAACGAAGCCGTTTTAGCTCTTGCGATGTTGGGAGATTACCCTGCGCTTCAGGAACTGTTACAGCTCTGTATGCAAAAGCGATTGGCTGAACGGCACCAGAGGCAGTTAGCTCTTCGATGTCTTGCCCTGCGTATTGATATAGCAGAACTATTACCCCTTCTTGAAGACACAACATTATCTCTGGAGTGGAGGATATATTTCGTTCGTCAGCTTAGGAAAAGAGATGAAAAGACGGTTATTTCCCCTTTGTTGGAACTACTACACAGGCGTGTCATTATTCGGGAGGTACGTGCGGCCATTGCTGATGTTATTGGAATGCTTGCTGATGATGAAGTGACTGTACATCGGTTAGTTGACTTGTTACCTGGTTCTGATATTGCCAATCAGATTCATCAAGCACTTTGGTCAGTCTGCCGTCGTGCTGGTGTCACTGTTATTGCCAGTGGCCCTGATAACACTCAGTTACGCGTTGTGAAAAGGTATCACTAATTTTCTGTGAATCCTCTTATTTATTTTTAGGCAGTAAACACGCGAGTGTCTATTGACAACTCTTCAGTAGAAATGATAGCCTTATTTACACGTATTGGTATTTTTGTTGTTTAGACTTGCACTTCTGCTAGAATTTGAGATGGTACTATGCTACTCAATGAGTATGAAATTCCTTCGCAAGTTATCTTAGATCTCTCTTCGATTGAGCGTATCGCTGAATTCTTTGCTGCCCTTGGCTATAACCCCAATCCCGAAAGTTTTCCTCAATCCACTGAAGCCTTAAAAAATAATTTGCATTCAGGCGATGAAGAACTACGCAGCAAAATACGCAAAATGCGTCGAATCGGTTTTCGCAGCGATGTTTCTTTTTCCAAATTTTATGTTTATGTGTATGTTCTATCATCTCTTACGCAAACACTGATAAAAAGAATATTTCGCGATCTGAGCAAACATGAGGGCGATTATCTCGTAGTCGTTTGTGACGAGAAAATTGAAGAAATCGATATCGTTTATATTGACCGTACGTTTGGAACCAATGCACATTTTGCCACGCAGCCCTCTCTTCCAGGAGTGCAGCCTGTTTTTCAAAATCCTGTTTCCACGCGTATGCGCCTTCTCTCTATCAAGCGCTCAAATCCTTCCCATGTGGTTCGTCGTGTTCTGAACCGTTTTCGCTGGCCTACAACCAGGAGTGTGGTCACGCAATGTGAAATTCTGAGCAGTGCATATGATGTGGCCGAGTGGAGTGAGGAATATTTTAACAACCGTGCGCTTTTCTCAGATCACTACCTGACGGCAAATGTTCCTGCACAAGATGAATGGCTTGACTCACGAAATGACATGCGTGAGGCAAATCAATTAACAGCAGCTTACCAGGGGCTACGTAGACTTTACGATGATGCAGCTGATACATTTTTTGAGCAGCCGAGTGGAGCCATGAGGCAACGGCTCATTGAACCGGCGCTCAGGATCCTTGGCTTTGCAAAAGAGACCTCATCTCAGCCGTATACGCAAGATGGGGAGAATCGTCGTCTCCCTGACTACACCCTTTATGTACCAGATGACATGGGACAGCCGACATCAAAAGTGGCGATTTGCCTGGCCTATAAGTGGGGACGTAATTTAGATGGTTATGAAGAGGTAGATGATGTATTGGGGGTGACATCTCTTGACCCGACCGATCGCGAAAATCCAGGCGCTGTAGTGGTGAGTTTACTTGATCAGGAACAGGTTGATTGGGCTTTCCTAACAAATGGACGTACCTGGCGTCTCTATTCGGCCAAAACTCATAGTCGGGCTACGAATTACTATGAGATTGATCTCGATGAAACACTTGCAATGCCGCGCGATCATACAGATGCGAAAGAAGCGTTTCGCTATTTCTGGTTCTTTTTTCGAGCCAACGCTTTTCTTCCAAAGAAGCGTGATGGCTATGAAGAAGCCCTGTCATTTCTTGACTGGCTGTTGCGTGAGTGTGAGCGCTATTCGCTGGCCCTTGGTGATTCGCTGAAGAAGAATATCTTCGAGGAGGTGTTTACCTATTTTGCGGGAGGACTGATGCATGATGCACAGCGTCGAGGAGCACTCCCTACGGATATGGGGATGTTAACATCCGAGGATCGGGATAGTTTACTGAAGCCTTTCTTTAATGCTACCCTAACCCTGCTTTATCGCTTACTCTTTTTGCTCTATGCTGAGAGCCGATATCTGTTGCCACTACATGAGCGACGTGGCTTCTATCCCCACAGTTTGACAAATCTTAAGGCTGAAATTGCAGGGTTTGCTGAGAACAATGAAGTTCAGGTTCGTGCGAAACTGCAACGACACTATAGCGATAAGACTTTTGACCTCTATGCACGTTTGCAGGCGCTTTTTGAAGCTATTGATCGAGGTCGTGAGGATTGGAATGTGCCGGTCTATAATGGCGGCCTGTTTGCGACTCAAAGTGCTATTACGCGTCAACCAACTACACCTGCAGATTGGAAGAAGTTGATCGATTCATCAACCTCGGAAGAGATTGTAACCTATATTCTGGCAACCTTTCGTGTGCCTGATCTTTCTCTATCGATCGGTCTTGACAAACTTGCTCGTGGGGTAGACCCAGCGCGGCATGAATTAGTCTCTATTGATTATAAGAGCCTTGGGGTGCGCCAACTTGGAAGTATCTATGAAGGACTACTCGAGTTCAAACTGCGTATCGCTCTTGAAGAAATGGTTGTTATCAAGGAAAAGTATCTTCCCTTGAGTGAGGCGGTTCGTGGGGGAAGTTATGTTGTAGGGAGAACGCCTGTTATTCGGGCGAATGAGCTCTATATCGAAAATGATCGCCAGGAGCGAAAAGCAACTGGAAGCTACTATACTCCCGATTATATTGTTGGGTACATTATTGAGCAGACAGTTGGTCCAGTGCTGGATGTGAAGGAATCACAGTTGCTGCCAAAATTTCGCTCATTTGAACAGCAGATTTTGCAGCGTCAACGTGAGAGTCGGGTGTTGCAGCTACGCAATATGGTCTCAACAGATCTCAGCAATATTTACAAGGACTATCAGCATCTTGTAGATGATTTCTTTGACATAAAGGTGCTTGATCCAGCCATGGGAAGTGGACACTTTCTCGTCGAAGCTGTTGATTATATCACGCGTCGTATGCTTAAGTTCCTTGATCAGGTACCAACAAATCCTGTACGCTATGAGCTGAAAAAAATCGAACTCTCTATTGCTGAGGAGATGGAGCGACAGCATATTGTCATTGATCGCTCGAAATTGACAGAAGTTAATCTGCTCAAACGACAAGTTCTCAAGCGTTGTATCTATGGCGTAGATGTCAATCCTATGGCTGTCGAATTGGCAAAAGTTAGTGTTTGGTTAGATAGTTTTACTCTTGGTGCTCCACTCTCCTTTCTTGATCATCACCTTAAGACAGGAAACTCACTTATTGGTACAAGGATAAACGAGATACGCAAAGCCATTGAAGAGGGGCAGCTCTCACTCTTTGGCAATAATATCTGGGCTGGTGCGCTCCTTTCAACAGAAGGTATGATTCGTGTAAGTAAACTTACGGATGTGACACCAGGACAAGCACGTGAGAGCAAAGACGAATATATGCGCTCTGAAGCTGCAATTGCGCCTTACAAACATCTATTAGATGTCTACTCAAGCCGTTGGTTTACTAATTCAATTGTGGTAAGTAAACGTGATAAGGTTAACAAAGATAAGGCTCTCGATTTCATACGATCTGATGAAGCACAGATTTGGGTAGAAATTGGTACTCAACAGCAACTCAATGAAGAACAGCTTGCAGTACTAGAGAATGCTGAACGCGACGATAAAGAATATCGCTTTTTTCATTGGGAACTGGAGTTCCCTGAGATCTTTATTGATCTAAAGCATGCCAGCTTGAAAGATAATCCAGGCTTTGATGCTGTGGTCGGGAATCCACCTTATGGCGTAGTTATAGGAGAACCCATGAAAAAGTTCTCCATAGAACACTTTAAATCGGCAGAGTATCAAACCAATACTTATGTAATTTTTGTGGAGCAAGGGATCAAACTGGCACGTAAAAATGGGTTACTTGGGTTTATAATTCCTACAACATACATAGGTATGCACTATTTTTCTAAATTGCGTCGTTTTATTTTGGAAAATACAACGCCTGTCAGTTTGAGTAAATTGAAATTTCCCGTTTTTGGCGATGCAACAGTTGAGTCATCATTAGCCATTCTTCAAGCCCGAGAAAAAACTAATCAATCTAATATCTTGGGACAAGCCTTTATCTACGATTCGCTCACCTCTTTTTTTAATCATGACAAGGCTCCCATTGTATTTAGCATTGATGATGTTTTGAATTATGACAAAAATGACTTCTTCTTTTTGGAAGAATCCCAAAACCAAACATTTGCGAAGAAATTACACTCGGCCTCGTGGAATTTAGCAGATATTTGTGACATTGCAACAGGTGCCAAGCCATTTGAGATAGGAAAAGGGAAGCCACCTCAAACCGAGAAAATACAAAAAGAAAAACCATATGTTCTTGAGGGGAGCGCTCCTGATTCTACATGGTCACCATTATTACGTGGCTCTCTCATTCAGCGGTATGTTAACCTATGGAACCATGACTATTGGATTCAATATGGGCCTTGGCTTGCTGCTCCCCGTGATCCAGCAATATTTGATGTCCCAAAAATTCTTGTCAGACGAACAGGAGATTCTATCATTGCGTTATACGATACAAAAAAATTTATCACGTTGAATAACATTTTTAATTTGATCGTACATAAAAAAAATTTGAGTGAGTTATATGTGCTTTCTATACTTAACTCCAAACTATCAACTTACTACCATCGGGCCCAAGTAGGAGAGGCAGGGAAAGTATTTGCCGAAGTGAAGATCGTTGATTTAGGTAAATTGCCTATTCGTCGGATTCAATTTGTAACTCCTAAAGAGGAACGAAATGCTGCCTTGAAACAGGTAAAGCAACTTTTTGAGCGCTTCCTTCGGGATGCTGATTTAGCATTAATATTAACTTTTGTTGATCAATGCTTGCAGTGTAAACCAGAGGCTTCAGATATTGTGCACGATTTACTGGCATATGTAGCTCAAGTGATGCTAAGCTTCAATAAAGAAAAGTACACTATTCAGCGTGAATTCCTTGACTACCTCACCTCTATTCTTCGGATTCAGCCACAACCCGATAAGAATGGTAAGGTGGGTATTGATGCTATGAAATATAAAGCAGAATTGCTTGACTACTCTGGTGATTATCAAAAGAATGAGTCTCATCTCACCTTCGAGCAGTTAAAGGGAATCCTTCTAGAGAGTAGCAATAAGAAACGTTACTTAGTGCCTTTGACTGCAGGTGTACTAGCGGATATTGAGAAGGCTTACCAGAATAACCTGCCTGAAGTGCTGCAACTCAAGAAACGCCTACAACGCACTGACTACCTTATTGACCAAATTGTCTATCGCCTCTATGACCTGAATGACGAAGAGATCCGAGTGGTTGAAGGCGAGGTACAGTAGTGGAATCTCTTGAATCTGTCAATAAGCAACTCAGCCTTCCTCTCGATGATGACGGTGTGCAAACCAAAAAGCTCGATGAACTTCCCTTTGTTATTGATAACCAACAATACATGATGAGTGATGTTCTCAATACCTTATTAGAACATCACCAGGAGCATGCACTCGATATTGCAACGGCCTATTTCAACATTGGCGGTTGGCGTCTTCTCCATGAACGTCTCATTGCTCTTGCTTCTTTCCGTCTACTGCTTGGAGATGAGCCTGAGGCTGGTGCTGATATTGGTTTGCGTGAGATTGGGGCCAAGCCAGTAAAAAGGCTCATTCAGGAACTATCTGAGGTGAGCTTCAATGAGCAGACGCTCCGTCTTGTTGAGACACTGGTTGCTTTTTTACGCCAGGATTCTGTACAGGTACGTCGGTACACCTCTTCCTTTCTCCATGCCAAATGTTACCTTTTCTACAATGATAGCGACTTTGCGCGTTTCTCTCCCCATACGGCCATTGTTGGCTCGTCCAACTTTACTCGTGCGGGTCTTTATACCAGTAAAGAGTTGAACCTGGTGCATCGGGCTGCCTTGCTTCCTGAGGAGATTGATCCTGAACGCCTCAAAGGTATTATGGAGCGACCTGAGCGGAAGCAGTTGACGCAAATGGACGAGGCGCAGCGTGTTCTGGCTGGTAACGTTCCAGGATTGCTTGCCATGAACCAGCTCTCTCAATGGTATGAGCAACACTGGGAGTCCTCCCAGGATTTTAAGGCAGAGCTCTTAGAACTGCTCAATGCCTCCAAGTTTGGACAGAAGGAATACAGTCCCTATCAGGTGTATATGAAGGCGATTTATGAGTATTTTCGTGATGACCTGGAGACGGAGCAAGAGGGCAAACCTGTCGCGCGTTCTGCCGTAGAATTGAGTGAGTTTCAGGAGGACGCGGTTAAAAAGGCTCGGAAGATCCTTGCACGCTATGATGGGGTGATGGTGGCTGATAGCGTGGGACTTGGAAAAACCTGGATTGGGAAGAAACTGCTTGAAGATTATGCCTACCACTTGCGCTATAAGGCAGTGGTGATTTGTCCGGCGGCATTGCAAAAGATGTGGCATGACGAGCTCCTCAATGCCAGTATTGCCGCCCAGATCGTGACCCAGGAGGCACTGGGGCGCGAGGAATTTGACCTGCACAGCGTTGCCGATGCGGATGTGATCCTGATTGATGAAAGTCATAACTTTCGGAATCATGCTACTCAGCGCTACGAGAACCTGGAGCGGTTACTGGCCGCGAACCAGCGTCGTGGTGGGATTAGTCATGAGCGCAAGAAAATTATTTTGCTTACTGCTACCCCCATTAATAATGGTGTGTTTGACCTCTATAATCAGATCAACCTGTTTACCGGTGGGGATCGCAGCTATTTTGCCGCAGCAGGCATTGGCGATCTACAACGCTATTTTGCCGTCGCACGGCAGATGAGTCGCCAACGTGAGAGCAGCATTGCCCTTTTTAACTTGCTTGAAGAAGTAGTGATTCGTCGTACACGCCCTTTTATCAAGAAAGCGTATCCGGACGCGATGATTAATGGGCAACCTATTCACTGGCCGGAACGTCGGCTCAGGACCATTCGTTATCACCTGGAGCACGCTTATAGTGGTATCTATGGCCAGATTGTAGATGGTATTGAGATGTTACGTCTGGCTCCCTATCGCCTGGAGACGTATAAGAAGAAAGGGGTCGAGCGCGATCAATTTGAGGAGGGGCGTGAGGAGGCTCTGGTAGGCATTTTCAAGAGCCGCTATTTGAAGCGCTTTGAGAGTAGTATCGAGGCCTTCCGCATTAGCGTGCGGCGTGCGCTGGAGTTCCTCGAAACCTTTGAGAGCTATATCCTTGATGGCAAAGTGCTTGATAGTGCGAGTTTCCAGAAGGCAATGCGGTTCCTTTCGCGTGAGGATGAGGAAGATGATGCTACGGCTATGCCCAACTCACGCGCAGATGACCTGGATGCCAATGTGGAGGCACGCCAGTTCCTGGAGGGTCTGCCCACACTTGAGGCATCCCAGTATGATCTCAAGCGATTGCACAAGGATATTCGAAAAGATGTCGATGCGTTGCGTGTTATCTGGCAGCGTATTAATCTCATTACGCCGCGGAATGATGCGAAGTTAGCGCGCCTCAAGGAGTTGCTGGCCGGGGAACTCAAAGGGCAGAAGGTCCTGATTTTTACGTACTATAAGGATACCGCGCGCTATCTCTACCGAGAGCTGTGTGCTGATGATGCAGCAAGTGAGCAGTGGCGCAGTGAGGCGGGGAATCCGCATATTCGCCGTATGGATAGCGGGGCGGATACCAAAGAGCGGGCGCGCCTGGTGGCGCAGTTCGCGCCTATCGCGAATAAGCGGACTGATATTATGGGGACGGACGATGAAATTGATATTTTGATCTCGACCGATGTGCTCTCCGAAGGGCAAAATTTGCAGGATTGTGGCGTGCTCATCAACTATGATCTGCACTGGAACCCAACGCGTATGATTCAGCGGGCCGGTCGTATTGATCGCTTGGGAACGAGCTTTGAGACGCTCTGGGTTCATAATATGTTTCCTGATGATGGGCTGGAACAATTGCTTAACCTGGTGGAGAGCCTCTCGCGCAAGATTAGTGAGATTGATCGGAACGGTTTGCTTGATGCAAGCATCCTTGGGGAGGTCGTGCATCCTCAAAACTTTAATACGCTCAAAAGGATTGCGGAGGAGGATGGAAGCGTCATCGAAGAGCAGGAGCAATTTGCGGAACTGGTTAGCAGCGAGTTCTTGTTACAACACCTCAAAGATCTCCTGGGACAGGGACTTCTACAAAGCCTGACAGATTTACCCGATGGTATTCATAGTGGGTTGAGACGCCGCGGGGCCAAAGGCGTGTTCTTCTACTTTACTGCACAGGAGAAGAAGCGTCGCCAGTCTGGGGCTGCGCTGAACTTTGAGCGAAGGCAAGTAACGACGACTGGGAAAAAGCAACACTTTTGGCGCTACATTGACCTGGTTGATGGGAGTGCTGACTATGGCGAGATTGAAGAGAACCGGTATCTGATTACCAACCTTATTCAGTGCCAGCCTGATACCCCACGTATTGCTCCCGTACGTGGAGAGGTGAACATCTTTGAGTTGCAGGAGAAAGTGATAGCTTCGATCTTGCAGTCGTCGGCTGAGCAAGTGGCTCGCGAGGAAGCACCGCGGGTACTAGATCCCATTCAACAAACGGTAGCATCCGTACTGAAACGGTATCTGAATCATCCTGGAGTGCAGCGCCAGGAGGTTATTGCCGCACTGCAACGGGTAAATGTGCCACAACCACGAGTTTATACGAGAACGCTGCGTAAGGCTTATGATACGTTCAAACGTGATGGACAGATGACAAATTTACTTTCGACTGTGCTCAGTATTGGTGAACAAAGTCCAACTCGAGAACAAGATCAGGAGAAAACTGAGAGGATACGACGGGAAGATCTCAAGCTGATTTGCTTTGAGTATGTCTGGTAGCTATAATGTGCATTTTGGTAAATAGATGTGATTTGGGTTTAACATCAAATTGTCTGTCGATGTCGCGCTCCTGAATCTGCTGGATAAAAGTATTTTCTAGAAGGATCATTATAGTGGCAAAATTAGATGAGATAAAGAGACACTTATGGGCATTAACAGACAATCTACGTGCTAATTCTACCCTAAAACCGTCAGAATACTCTGAGTTGATCCTGGGATTGATTTTTCTTCAGTTTGCTAACGAACGCGTTAAACAAGTAAAGGCTGAGATACGAGCGACGCGTCCAGCAGGGTATGAGATCACGGATAATGATTATTTAGAACGTGGTGCTTTCATCCTCTCTCCAAGAACTTACTTTGATGAGTTATTGAAACTGCCCAGAAACACAAATATGGGCGAAATTGTTAACAACGTCATGAGCGCTATCGAAGCAAAGAATGAAGCTCTCAAAGGGGTGTTGCCAAAAAAATTTACTCGGCTCACGACTGATAGTATTTTTGCTCTTCTCGAAGCCCTGAAAGATGTTTCTTTCGATATTGAGCCTGACGTTTTTGGAAAGCTCTATGAGTATTTCCTGGGTAAATTCGCCATGGCTGAGGGCCAGCGCAGCGGTGAATTTTTTACGCCACCCTCTATTGCACGATTGATTGTGGAAGTCCTTGAACCTGCCAAGGGGCATATCTTGGATCCTGTTTGTGGTTCTGGTGGTATGTTTGTCCAAAGTGCGCGCTTTCTACACAATCATCAGCTCAATCCAGAAAACCGCGTCTATATCTGGGGTCAGGAGATTAAGGAAGAGATGGTTCGCCTATGCCGTATGAACTTGGCCGTGAATGGGCTTTCAGGCAATATTGCTTTTACCAATAGTCTCTATGGCGAAATACAAGATCTTTGGGGACAGTTCGATTTTGTGATGGCCAATCCCCCTTTCAATATCAGCGGTGTAGATAAAACGAAGGTCATGGGTGATAATCAGCGCTATCCTTTTGGTTCACCACGCGTGGATAATGCCAATTATCTTTGGATACAGATGTTTTACAGTGCGTTGAATGCCAAAGGGCGTGCGGGCTTTGTGATGGCAAACTCAGCCAACCATGCTCGTGGTTCGGAACTGGATATTCGCCGTCAACTGCTAGAGAAGAAAGCTGTTGATGTGATTATCTCAGTTAGCCCCAACTTTTTTTATACTGTAACATTGCCTTGTACGCTTTGGTTCCTTGATAAAGGCAAAGTCGGCACAGATCGTGAAAATAAAGTTCTTTTTATTGACGCACGCAATATTTATCATCAGGTTGATCGTGTGCATCGTGAATTCTGGCCTGAAGACGTCGAGTATATCGCTAACATTGTGCGTCTCTATAGAGAGGAGCGCGTAGAGTACAGATATGGCAGTCAAAGGCTGCAAGAAACATTTCCTGATGGAGTGTATGCTGATATACCAGGACTGTGTAAGGTGATTACGCTTGCAGAGATCGAAGCGCAGGAGTGGAGCCTTAATCCAAGTCGTTATACAGAGTTACTTACTCCACCTGAAAAGTTTAAACAAGCCAAACTACATGAAATAGCAGAGATACAGAGAGGGCTTCCCCTAAGGAGCAAAGATCCAACTGAAAAGATATCTATTGTAAATGTTTTTGACTTATATCTTGTTAAATCAAGAAATATCCAGGATAACGGAAATATTGATATAAAGTCTTTAGAGAAGGTAGATTTTGATGGCGCTGATATAACAGTGCCGAGAAATATAGACAAAAAGTATTTTTTGCAACCATACGATATTTTAGTCGCAACTATAGGCAATGTTCGAAATATACCTGTTGCAATTATCAATGATGAGTTATCTGAAAATACTGTTTTCACGCAATCACTTCTAAGGGTTAGAGTGAATGCAGCGGTAGCTGATCCCCAAAGTGTGTTTACATTTTTACGATCCGAGACGGGGCAACAAATCATGCGGAGTTATGCATCTTCCCTCGGAGGCAATCTTCCGCAAATTAACACTTACACCCTTGCCCAGATTAGTATCTTCCTTCCTAACTCCTCTCACACTAAGGAAGTCAACGTTGAGGAACTTAGCTTCTTGTCCCAAGTGGTTCACCAACTGAAAAATGACATTGTGCCGGCTTTAGACAAGCTGGCAGAGCAACCAAATAGTCAAGCAAAGGTCAATGATCCACAAATAGAGTCGGTTGCAGGAAGATTGAAAGAACTTGCATTTCTGTTATCACCTCCGTCTTTAGCTGATAAAGTTATGAATAGCTATCCAATGCCTATAGCGTTAGCATATAGACGTTTTTTGGAAGCAAAATTCAATGTGTATGAGCAGGTATCGCGACTTAAAGATCTATTTGAGGCAACTGGATTTTTTATTTATAATGTTGTTCTAGCTGATGCTTTGCAACGTCTTGATCCCAACCAATATCGGATTGCAGATAAAGGAGCACGAAAAGCTTATAATGGCTATTCCATGAGTGCTCGTATGGATTTTGTGGATGCTATTATTAGTATTGCAAGATCCAATAATGGCAAAGATTTGTTTTTGACTGAATTGATTCAGTCCTCTGTAGTTCCTCATGCAAAGGAACTACAAGATAAATTTCGTAATCAACTCTCGCATACTGCTACACCTTCAGAAAGTCAACAAAGAAAGATTCTCAAGAGATATCAGCCTGTAGTTGAAGAGATGCTTACCCAGCTAGAATTTTTGTCTGCCTATCGTCTCATCCGAGTACCTTCTTTCCATATTAAGAAAGGCAAATTAATGTATAGAATGGAAATTTACCAGGGGGTGATGCCAAAAGTGGATGAGAAAGAAAATGGTAGCTTGATCCCTATCCAAGCAGAGCATGATCATATTGTACTGATGGATAGAGATGACAGAATATTGGATTTGCATCCTCTTTATCAGCTCCTAGCCAATGATGCCACCCATCAAGAGATGCACCTGTGCTTCTTTAAACAACGTAAAGAAAGTAGCAGACTCTTAGAGGGAGAGAGTGTGCAGGGCGCATTTTATGTTGAGTTGGATGGCTTTGACGATTTTAAGCTTTATGATTGACTTAGGTGTGTGCCCTTTCGTTGCTTGGCGGGCTGTTATACGCCCATGTGTTCTTCTTATAAAGACATGATGGTGTGTAACTGTTCTACCGTGCCTTCCACATTATAGATGATCATATCAGAATGTTTAAGCAAGGCAGGTAGGGTATAGGGACGCCGCACCACGATAGAATGCGTAGCTATCCCTTCCTGGCAGAGGTATTGATTTCGAGTAGGGCGTCATGATCAAGGCGATTATCACCAACAAAGATGACTCCTTGATGGCCGAACTGGTGAACATAGCAGTGTAGCGCTTCTCCTTTGTTGATCATCAGTGGGGCAAGAACCTCAATAAGACCAGGATTTTCGTCCACCAGAATGTCTTGAGTTGTACAAAGGCTGGTTTCATGTCCGCAGCCAACACACTTACACAAAGCAGTGCGATCGGGATGAGGTGGCTCAGCACCATAATCTGCAAAGAGGAATAAGAATATGTATTGCATTTTCAGCATATTGATGCGTTTATATAAGAGGGAATTGATGTGAAAACAATGATAAAGGAGATACGATGGACCCAATCTCTACCGTGGAGGCTGCGCTTACAGCAGGCGTTGCGACAAGCGCGCAACCCTTGGTCAGCCAAGCACTAAAAGACGCATATCAGGGCTTGAAAGCTCTCATCGTGCGTCGCTACGGCGACAAACCCAAAGTGCAGGAAGCGCTCAAAGACCACGAGGAAGATCCCGAAACCTACGCCAAACCTCTGCAAAAGGCTCTGCGTAGCGCCCAGATCGAGAACGACGACGAGATCCTCAGAGCGGCTCAACACCTTCTAACGCTGATCCAGCAGCAACAGGTTGGCACGGGCAACTACAATATCCAGAATAGCGGGCTCGTCCAAGGTCAGATCATAGGGGGCACGGGCCACAAAATCGACATGAGTTTTGGGGAACCTCCAAAGAAGTAGAGAAGGTGCGACCGCTTCATGGATGATGGCAGCATAAAGAATGATGGCTTGATGCAAGGCCCAATTATAGGCGGCCACGGGCATTACATTACTCAGCACTACTATGCATCTGATAGCAAATCTACCCCGCCTGAGCGGGCTTGGAACGTGCCCTATCAGCGCAACCCCTACTTCACGGGTCGCGAAGACTTGATGGTGCGTCTGCACCAGCAACTGCACGCGGGGCAGGACATCGCGCTCTCGCAGGCCATCAGCGGACTGGGAGGCGTGGGTAAGACGCAACTGGCGGTGGAATACGCCTACCGCTACCGTGAGGAGTACCGCTACATCCTCTGGGTACGCGCGGAGAGCGAGGAGAGCCTTATCTCCTCCTACGTCACCCTCGCCCACCTGCTCAACCTGCCTCAGAAAGATGTGCAGGATCAGCACATCACCATCCAGGCCATCAAGCACTGGCTGCAAAACAACAGCGGCTGGTTGCTTATCCTAGACAACGCCGACGAGCCAAAGATCATCCCACTCTACATTCCCGCTGCGCCTCAGGGCCACTGCCTCTACACCACGCGTGCCTTCACCCTTGGTCGCCTAGCCCACTGCCTGGAAGTTGAGAGCTTCTCTGACGAGCAGGGGGCTCTCTTCCTGTTGCGCCGCGCTCAGATTCTCTCGCCTGATGTCGCCCTGGAGCAAGCGTATGAGCATGAGCGAGAGTTGGCCTTACAAATTACCAGAGAACTCGGCGGATTGCCATTGGCACTTGACCAGGCGGGAGCGTACATTGATGAAGCTCAAACAAACCTGGCAGAGTATTTCCACCTCTACCAACGACGCCGCGCCGAACTGCTCAACGAGCGTGGAGAAATTGCTCCTGATCATCCCGAGCCGGTTGCGACCACCTGGTCCCTCTCCTTCGAGCGTGTCGCCCAGCGTAACCCTGCTGCTGCTGACCTGCTGCGCCTGCTTGCCTTCCTGGCACCCGACGACATCCCCGAGGAGATCATTACTGGTGGCGCTGAATATCTCGGTGAAACGCTTGCTCCCGTTGCTTCCGACCCCTTTAATCTGGACAAACCTCTCAGGGCTCTCCTGGCTTACTCCCTAATTAAACGTGACCGTGAGCAGAAGGCTCTTTCCATCCACCGCCTTGTCCAAGCTGTACTGCAAGACATAATGCCCACTGAAGAACGAAGGCAATGGATGGAGTGTGCAATATTTGCTGTAGGGAAAACGTTCCGGGATCCATCTTGCTTTGAACAGTGGGAATTCTGTGAGCGCTGGCTGCCCCACCTGCAATTATGTGTTAGCTGGGCTGTGCAGGAGAAGATCGAAACGCCTGAAGTCGCATATGTATTTCATCAGTTAGCATATTACTTAAGTGAAAAAGGACAGTACTCAGAAGCAGAATCATTGTATGACCGCGCATTAGCGATTGATGAGCGAGTCTTAGGGACTGAACACCCGCAAGTTGCGACATGCTTGAATAACCTGGCGTCGCTTTATCATCAGCAGGGGAAATACGAGGAAGCGGAACAGCTATATAAACGCATATTGGAGATTGACGAAAAGAATTTAGGAGCAGGGTATTCTCTAACAGAGTTAAATTTAAACAATCTGGGGTTGCTTTATCAATATCAGGGGAAGTACGAGGAAGCAGAGCAGTTATATAAACAAGAATTGGAGATTCGTGAAAAGGAGTTCGGAGTTGATCACCCTAGAACGGCAAAGAGTCTGAACAACCTGGGGTCGCTTTACCAGCATCAAGGAAAGTTTGAGGAAGCAGAGTCGTTGTTGAGGCGAGCATTGACGATTTGTGAGGGGGGGTTAGGGACCAATCATCCTGATACAGGATCGACTATGGGTAATCTGGGGTTACTTTATCAGTATCAGGGAAAGTACAAGGAAGCAGAGCCCTTGTTAAAGCGGGCGTTAAAAATTTGTGTGCAGGAGCTTGGAGTTGAACATCCCTATACAGCAGCGAGCCTAAATAATCTGGCGTTATTGTATCAAAATCAGGGGAAGTATGAGGCAGCAAAAACATTGTTGAAGCGAGCATTGGAGATCTCTGAACGCTCTTTGGGAGCAAGGCACCCTGAGACACAAAAAACATGGGAAAATTATATCTCGCTTCTGCAGGCGATGAGTCAAAATATCATAAGCGGGCAAGTTCTCGTCCAGGAGAAGTTGCACGGCAAGCAGAAAAAGAAGGCCCGTCAACGCGAGAATCGCTTGAAGTAACAATAGCATTGATGAAGGAATACACGATGGATGACGGTAGCACATACAACGTAAAGAATGATGGCTGTGTGCAAGGTCAGATTGTCAATGCGTACAATCCTCATATTATTCAGCACTATCATGCTTCTGAGAGTAGGCCCACGCCGTCGAAGCAGGTCTGGAACGTGCCCTATCAGCGCAACCCCTACTTTACTGGACGTAAGGACCTGCTGGATCGTCTGCATGAGCAACTGTCCGCGGGCCAGGACATTGCGCTCTCGCAGGCCATTAGCGGTCTGGGCGGTGTGGGCAAGACCCAATTGGCGGTGGAGTACGCTTATCTCTACGAAAAGGAGTACCATTACGTTTTGTGGGTGCGTGCAGAGAGCGAGGAGCGCCTCATCTCCTCCTACGTCTCCCTCGCCCATGAACTGAACTTGCCCCAGAAAGATGAGCAGGATCAGAACAAGGTTGTTGAGGCTGTTAAGCGCTGGTTGCGTAATAATGACGGCTGGCTGCTTATATTCGATAACGCTGATGAACCTGGTATTCTCTCCAAATATGTTCCCACCTCGCCCAGGGGACACTGCCTCTATACCACCCGTGCCTCTACCCTTGGCCGCCTGGCTCGCCGTCTGCCAGTCGAAAGTTTTACTCCTGAGAAGGGTGCCCTCTTCCTTCTCCGCCGAACTCAGATCATCGCTGTAGATACACCTCTTGAACAAGCATCTGAGCAGGAGCGTGAACTGGCCTTACAAATTACGAAGGAGCTTGGCGGACTTCCCCTGGCTCTCGATCAGGCTGGTGCCTATATTGAAGAAGCACAAACTAGCCTGGAAGATTACCTGCACCTCTACCAGCAGCGCCGCGCCGAACTGCTTGCTAAACGTGGCGACATAGCGCCGGACCATCCCGAGCCGGTAGCCGCCACCTGGTCTCTCTCCTTCGAGCGCGTCGCCCAGTGCAGCCCTGCTGCCGCTGACCTGCTGCGTCTGCTTGCTTTCCTGGCACCCGACGACATCCCTGAAGAAATCATCACCGCCGAGTCCGAGTACCTCAGCGAGACCCTTGCCCCCGTTGCCGCTGATGCCTTGAAACTAGACGATGCTCTTAAGGCGCTTCTGGCCTATTCGCTAATTAAGCGTGACCAAAAAACGAAGTCGCTCTCCATACATCGACTCGTCCAGGCTGTGCTACAAGACGTTATGCCATCTGAGGAGAGGAAACTATGGATTGAATGTGCTATCCAAGCGGTGAAGTCAAGCTTCCCCAACGTTTATGAATTTGAGCAGTGGGAGGCTTGCGAGCGCTGGCTGTCTCATGCGCAGTTATGTTTCATTTGGGCTGAGCAGGAGAAGATCGAAACACTAGAGGTCGCGAATTTGCTCGATGATACAGGTTATTATCTACTGGAACGAGATGCCTATATAGAAGCCGAGCGCTTACATAAGCGAGCATTAGCCATTCGTGAGCAAAAACTTGGGAGTCAACATTTAACTACAGCAATAAGTTTGAATAACCTAGCGCTATGTTACCGAGGACAAAGAAGGGATGCTGAGGCAGAACCATTACTAGAACGAGTATTGGTAATTCGAGAACAGAATCTTGATCCCACGCACGTTGCGATAGTAATAAGTATTAATAATTTAGCTCGTCTCTACCAGGATCAAGGAAGATATAAAGAAGCCGAGGCATTATTCGGGCGGATATTTGAGATTTATCAGCAAGGGTTTTATTCGAATGATTTAGTTATGGCTACTTGCTTGAATAACTTGGCATTGCTTTTTATGCATCAGGGGAGATATGAGGAAGCAGAACCGATATATAAACTTTCACTTGAAATAAATCTGCAAGTACTTGGACCAACGCATCCTCGAGTATTGTTAGTCCAAAGCAATCTGGCTGCTCTCTATCAAGAGCAGGGAAGATATAAAGAAGCAGAACCATTGTTAAGGCAATTGTTAGTAGTTCAAGAACAAATGCTAGGACCTCTGCATCCTGATGTATCACAAAGCTTGATTAATCTAGCTGCTATCTGGTTGAACCAGGGAAGGTACGATGATGCGGAACCGTTACTTAAGCGAGCGTTGGCGATTCGAGAACAGGCGTTTGGGTTGTTGCACCCTGAAACTGCAAAAAGCTTGAATAGTCTCGCTGCACTCTATTTAAAACAAGAAAGATATGATGAAGCCAAATTTTTTGCACGTCAAGGATTAGCAATTAGAGAGAAGGTGCTAAATGAACTACATCCTGATATCGTAGGTAGTTTAGTCAACCTGGGATCAGTCTACCTAAAACAGGAGAATTACGAAAGAGCGGAGCCATTGTATAAGCGAGCGTTGATGATCTGTGAGCGCTCGTTGGGGCCTAAGCATTCTCGTACGCAAGAGGCGCGAGTTAACTATACTGCACTCCTGCAAGCAATGGGTCAGAGTGCCGCACGGAAGCAGGCACAGGTTCGGGAGAAGCTGCGTGGCAAGCAGAAAAAGAAGACCCGCCAGCGCGATAACCGCTTAAAGCCGCAATAGTGATGATGAGGGATCACATTTATTAGACAGTCCATATCATTTGCCTGAAGCTGCTCCATGAGGTTGCCGTAAATATTGTGCCATGTTCCATTGGTGCTCGTCCTTCAGGACCTTCCTCTTTCTCCCATTGTTGCTCAAGGTTAACGGGCTTACGCGCTACGGTTCATCTGATAAAAAAAGGGTATCTGCAGTTAGTACGTCTGGCATGGCGTTTATTTAAATTCCTGCACTTTGTAATTTCACGTGGAGGACCTAAATGGATCTAATAGATAAGCAATTGGGAAATTATAAACTTATCAATCGCATTGGGAGCGGAGGTATGGGGGAGGTTTTTTTAGCCCAGGATATGCGTATTGATCGGCAAGTGGCAATTAAGGTGGTGCGCAATGAACCAGCAGCCTATCCAAACGCAGAGGAGGTCCAGGCGATAGAGCGGCTTTTTCAGCGGGAAATGCGCATTATCTCTCAATTTGATCATCCGCATATTTTGCCATTGTACGACTTTGGGGAAGCAGAGGTTGATCATGCTTCTCTTATTTATATGGTCATGCCCTATCGGCAGGAAGGCTCTCTTCTTGACTGGGTGCGAGAGCACCGCATGGTCGGGCCTATATCACCACAGCATGTGCTTCATTTTGTGAAGCAGGCTGCTGATGCATTGCAGGCGGCACATGATGCAGGTGTAGTACATCAGGATGTAAAGCCGTCGAATTTTCTTGTGCGTAATCGTCGAGATCAACCTGAGTACCCTGATTTGCTTTTAACGGACTTTGGTGTTGCTAAAGTTATTAATGCTACGACCACCGCTAGTCAGAGTGTGCGTGGTACTCCGGCATATATGGCCCCTGAGCATTGGGAAGGACACCCTGTCCCGGCAACTGATCAATATGCCCTGGCTATTATGGCATATGAACTGCTTACCATGCGTCCTCCATTTCAGGGAGGAACGATGCAAGTCATGTATAAGCATCTCCACGAAGAACCAGTTCCTCCAAGTCAGTCCAATTCTCAGATCCCGATAACTATTGATCAGATTATTCTTCGAGCCCTTGAGAAAAGACCGGAAAAACGTTTTGTTTCAGTCATGGCTTTTGCGCAGGCATTTCAACAATATATTGAAACAGGAGCACCACAACCATCAGCTTTAACTGTCCCTGATCTACTGCCGTCACCCGTTTTTCCACAAAAGGTCTATCCAGCAACATTAACTACGCCATTGGCATATGCTCAATCGGAACCTGTAATTGCTACCCAATCTCCATTTCATCATAAAAAGCAGCGATGGTTAGTCGTGGGATTGTTAGCTATGCTTATCTGCTTTATCATATTTAGCGTATTGCAATTTGGCGTACTGCCATCTCTCCAGAAAAAAGATGCTCATTTGCAGACGTCAGTCCATACGCCTGCTACGCAGTTGACTATGGTTCCAACTGCGACTGTAATTCCCACTTTGGTAGTTACACCAACGCCGACCAGTACATTACCACCAACAACAGCGCCAAAGGCTCCCAATGCTGTAGATGTCGCACAAAGCATGAAAGATTTAGATCCGCAAGACATCTACAAATGGATTTACAGCGGTGATGCCAGTGGCGATCCTATAGTGACATCTCCCTATTCTCCAGATAAGGGTACTGCCATGATTGCGACAACGAGTAGTGGATGGTTCACAATCGAGGCATTTAGCACGACAGTGAAAGCATATCAAGATTTCGAAGCTAATCAAAATGTAGGCATGACTCTTAATGGTACTTGTCTTCTAATAGATACTAATAATCAGCAAGCTCCTACTCAACCAGTACTTACAGCATTTTCGCAAGCCTGCCCAGCTTAATATGTGCAGATGCCTTAAGAAAAGTTAGCGAGGAACTAACGAAGAAGAACGTGGCATCTCTGCCAAAGAATAATGAAAAGCACAATATTGTTACTCAAGTACATTTAACTAACTCTTTGGGCATTGGACCCCATCGCTGACAGGATTTTCTCTTTGAAAAGAGGTTGAAAGTGAGTCATCTAATTGACCAACAGTTAGGGAACTATCGTTTGCTTCGCTTATTCGGTCGAGGAGGTTTTGCTGAGGTTTATTGGGGGCTGCGTATGCGTCTTAAAAGCTATGCTGCCATCAAAGTATTGCATCAAATTTGACAAATGAGGCAATAAGAGATTTCGAGCAAGAGCACAAACTATTGTAGATTTGATTCATCTCAACATTGTACGTGTCCTTTGATTTCGATGTGAAAAGCTTAGTCTTTCGCCTTCGGCGTCCAACTCTTCACAAGAGTACGTCTACTTTTGCAATAGCCCCATGCTCGAGAGTGCTTGCCATTAGTTTGTAATGTAAAAGGGAGGTTTTATGGCAGAACAGGGTCCCCTTTCTGGTCAGAAAGTAGGAGACAAGTATGTACTCACTGAGTTGCTCGGAGAAGGGGGGTTTGGAATCGTATACAAAGCGTATCATCTTCACCTGCAGCGCCAGCAAGCCATTAAAATTTTGATTGAGCGTCTTTTTCAAAAAAAAGCGTTTCGCGAGCGCTTTCTACGTGAAGCTCAAACGGTCGCTACTCTTGATCATCCGAATATTATTCACATCGATGATTTTGGGATAGAGTCAACACAAGCATACCTGGTAATGCCCTTCATCAAGGGTGGAACACTTCAAGATGTTCTGCGAAAACAGCACGGATTTCTTGGCCTGGAGCAGATTGCTTTCTATTTAGAGCAGATTTGTACTGCGTTAGATTATGCTCATGCGCGTGGAGTAGTTCATTTAGATCTCAAACCTCATAACCTCCTGATTCATGACGATGGGAGATTGCTTCTTGCTGATTTCGGTTTGGCACACCTTATGAAGCAAGGCAAGGTGGAAGGTGGTTCTAGTTTGCGTTTTGGGTCTCCTCATTATATGGCTCCAGAACATATTCGGGGAAACCCAGAGAGACAAAGTGATATCTTTTCTCTGGGGGTTATACTCTACCAGATGCTTGTGGGACGATTACCTTTTCAAGGAGCACCAATGGAGGCTATCATGTTCAAAAATGTCACAGAGTGGCCTCCTTCCCCACGAACATTCAGGCCAGAATTATCGCAAGAAGTGGAAAATGTATTAGGAAAAGCTCTTGCAAAACGGGCTGACCAACGCTACGTAACAGCAGGAGAATTTTTGACTGCATTTAAGGGAATACTTGTGAGACCTACCCTTTCACTAGAGAGATTAAAAGTCAAAGAAGTAAGGGCAAACGAGAAGCCGGATAGGGAGAATGCAGCGCCTCTTACTGAATTGATAAGGAGCCTTGATCCGGGTAGAGAGGAATCTGCTACTCTTAGGCACAAGGTGGTGGGCGATGCCAAAGGGCATATTTGGCAAAAGCAGCTTGAACCCCAACATCTCGGACAATCCCTTGCAACCATGGAACCCATCAAAATTTTCTGTAGTTATGCATTTGAAGACGAGAAGTTCCGGGATGAAATTTTACAACATTTAAATTGGTCAAGCCCTACTATATGGTATGACTGCAAAATCCCGCTTAAAACGGATTGGTTCTATCTAAGAGAGAAGTATCTCGACGAAGCCCATATTGTTCTGCTACTAATAAGTCCAGACTTTTTGCGTTCAAATTATCCCAACAGCCTTGAGATACACAGGATAATGGAGAAACATTCTGTTGGTAAAACGTCTGTTATTCCAGTCAACCTCCGTCCTGCTTATGGGTACTGGGGAGGAAATCCTATTAGCGGCCTTCTTGACAGTCACCAAGCGCTACCAACCAATGCTCGGCCTATTACAGACTATCCCGATCGTAACCGGGCATTTGAAGATGTCGCACAGGGCATTCAACGAGTTATACAACGGGTCATGCAAGACCACTTGAACTCAACTCAGCAGAAAATGCAGCCTGATAAACTTTTACCCTTGCCACCAGAACCAAAGGTAAATAGTCAACCGCTGCTAAAGATAGAAACAATTTCTTCTCCAGACCTTGCCTAATCTTGCCTACCACAAGGCTTTTTAGGGAACCAAGGAAGCCGCCCCTATTGAGCAGGAGGTGATTGACGGGAGCGATCAAGCTGGCGGAGGAAATGGAGATAGCCATACAAGGAGATAATAGTGAGATGACCGTCGAGCTGATCCAGCCGATGCCAATAGAGGTTGGATCGAGTGTATTCTCTCCCTTTTGCCGATACAGCAAAAGGGATTGTTTTATCCTCCCTCTGCTGTTACAATCACAGTACTTATAAGATGCGTTACAAACTTTTTATGCAAGAATAATTGTAATGCATAATAAAGTTGTGATTTTGGATATTTGAGGGTAATGGTAAGAGATGGTGTACTGAGAGCGAAATGATACTCCATCACATTTCGCCCACTATGGCTTGTAACGCATCCCAACGGCTGAAAAGATCGTGAAGAAAGCACTCAGTTATCAACCTATTCAGCTCTAATGGTCAGTCTCCTTTGGCTTTGACATCAGGAGATAGATGATGAAGTTGATCACCAGCATCGTTGATCGTAAACTGCCAAGAAAGGGGACAGTGCTGGCAATTGCGCTTCAGTTCCACCTCGTTGATGCGGGTGCGCAACTGTCCCATGCCGCCCACATCGCGAGACAGGCAAGCTCACTGGAACACGCTGATCTAGATCTCGGCTATATTCAACCAACTGGCATGCTTGGGGATCGAGCGAAACTCCACGCACCTCAGAATCTGTCGAGCCTCTTCTGGAGAGAATGTCTGAAAGAACTTCGCCGGCGTATGGGTGTTGAGTTGTCCTGCACGATGTGCACGTATTTTGGGTAGTGCTACGTAATCTCGACTTATGTGGCACTAGGTCTGAATTCGTCAAGAGAATCTTGGAATGTCCTTAGGACGACTTATGGTATAATGACAAAACGCGAGCGGGCACTGAAGCGAAAAAATTGGCACCGCTCGCTTTACTATAGCGAACCATGCATACGTTCGCTTCCCCGATAGGCTATCGAGTGAGATTCGGAAGGAACTGGAAGTCGCGTGCAGCAACCACACTATCACTGGAAACGCTATTGGTACCCGGCCGCAGATGGATATCATCCCCCACTTGTGGAGAATGGGTATCTCTCTCCTCCTGTGCAGAAGTACGCACACCTTGTGCAATCTCCTGGGAGGACATTGCTGGATCTGGCGAAGGCTGGCTGCGTGGTTCTTCTCGGAGAACCAGGGATCGGGAAAACGCGTGAACTGGAGTGCCTAGAGCGCGAACTAAGCGTTGAGAAACACGAAGCCGTGCTGCGTATTGAACTTGGCAAGAAGCCCACTGAGCAGCTGCTGCGCAACGCAATAAGCCGGGCTCCCGAATACCGCTCCTGGCTGCAGGGGAGCCATCACCTGCACCTGTTACTCGATGGATTGGATGAGTGGCTAGATAGCAGTATTCCATTCTATCTGGTGCTTGATGTCCTTCCCAAAGAGCAAATCGCGCGCCTTTCCCTCTATATCACGTGTCGTCCAAACGCCTGGCTCCGAAGTTTCGAGGAGGGCCTCCAAAGGGTCTGGGAAACGATGGGCATCTACCAGCTCGCACCACTCTCGCGTGAAGATGTTGCCGAGGCTGCCCACGCACAAGGCTTCAATGTGACTCACTTTCTCCAGGAAGTAGCACGCCACGATCTGGTCCCGCTGGCTGCTCGTCCGCTCACTCTCACGATCCTCCTGGCGAGCTATCGCCAGCGTCAGGCGTTCCCTTCAACGCTCACCCAGCTGTACCTCGAGAGTTGCCAGGCGCTCTGTGAAGAATGCAATGACCGCCACCGGTCAAGGCGAAAAAGAAAGCTCGACGCCGAAGCACGACTTCAGATTGCTGCCCGCATTGCCACTCTCTCGACCTTCACCGCGCGCCCGACCATTTGGATCGGGAGCATCCACGTGGACGAGGCTAGGCCCGATCTGCGCATGAGAGATATGTGGGGGAATGCCGAGCAAGTACGCGGCCAGGCCTTCGATATCACCGAAGCGAGTATCGGTGAGACGCTGGACACTGGGCTGTTCTCACTCCGCGACAGTGAACGTCTGGGCTGGATTCACGTAAGCTATGCCGATTTTCTCGCTGCATACTATCTCTGGATCAACCACATTCCCGCTGTCCAGTCCCTGGAGTTGCTCTACCAGTATATCGATGGAGAGAGACGAGTGGTTCCACAGTTGCTTGAAACGGCAGCGTGGCTGGCGACGATGCAGCCAGAGGTATTTCGCGCGTTGGTGGAGACAGAGCCTGAGATCATTGTGCATGGCGATGTCGCCAGGCTAAGCGAGAAAGAGAGAGCGGTCCTGGTGGATGCCTTATTTCGCATCGGGCCGACACGGCTTGGACAACTTCACTTCACGTCCCGCCACCTCTACCACCGGTTTGCCCATCCCACGCTTTCTACACAGCTCCATTCTGTGCTTTCCATTGCAGACCTTCCCGTAGCCACGAGGACAGTGGCTATAGCGATAGCTGAGGCCTGCGGGTTGGAGAACCTGCAAGGCGACCTGCTCGCGATTGCTTTCGATCAGAGCCAGTTGGGGCCAGTCCGGGAGGATGCGGTGCAGGCTCTGACGACGCTAGGGGATAAAGAGACTCGAAAACGGCTCCTGTCTCTCACCGCTTTAGCGAGTGACCAGGATCCCAATGATGAAATTAAAGGCCACATTCTGACGGCACTCTGGCCGGATGAGATGAGTGCGCAGGAACTGTTCTCAGCTCTCACACCCATTAGGAACGAACGCTTCAGCGGGGCGTACCACCGCTTTTTATGCTCGCCGTTCGTCGAGCATCTCCAGTCGCAAGATCTCCCCGTAGCCCTCGCGTGGATCGAAGGTCTTCCCGCCCGCGACCTTCCCACGCTACGGGGGGACGTCCTCTTTGCCATCGCCGACCAAGTCATGCTTCATGCATTCAGACGCCTCGACCATCCAGAGACCTGCGACGCCTGCGCGCGCGTGGTTGTGTCGAGGATTATCGCCTTTGACGCGAGGGTATGTGGAAATGCCGACGAGGCCCGCGCTCTCCTCGATGCAAGTGGCGAATCCCGCCAGCGTCTCCTGGTTCGCGTCCTGGGCATGCTTTCAGATCAGATCAACTGGGCAGGGCACCTCCAGTACCTGAAGCCCTCGCTTTTCCACGCGCAGGATCTTCCCTGGCTTCTTTCGCATCTGGCACGCTCGGCTCCCGAGACGTTCCAGCGCGAAATGGCTCTCCTGATTCACCTCTTGATCCAGCGCTATGCCCTCGACCGGACGGAGGAGATCGATGCCGCTTGCCAATCCCACCCGTTCTTTGAAGAAGAAATGGCGAAGCTCCTTGCTGCCCAAGAGCAAGAACGAGCGGAACGGCAGACGACAACCTCTCAGGCATCAGAAGAACATCGTGTGCCGAAAAGCGCCCGTGAAGAGCATTTCAGCGAGGTGCTCAGCAAGAGCAATGATGCCGTTGAGTGTTGGCTGCGTTTCTGGAACGAAGCGGTGAGCGCGGCTGGAGGGTCGATCTACGATCGGCACTTCGACCGCACCGTATTTCCTGGCTGGGAGAGTGCGGGGCAAGTTTTACGCGACCAGATACTTCACGCGGGAAAACGCTATCTGGAGGACTACGATCCACAGGCGCAAGAATGGCTGGCCTCCAATCGTCTCCCTTATGCCGTGTGGGTTGCTTATAAAACGTTGCAATTGCTGGTGCAGGAAGATCCAGCCTGGCTTACTTCTCTTTCGAGAGAACGCTGGTGCCGCTTGCTCCCCGTCGTTTTGACGATGGGCGAACCCACGACAACAGAAAGCGATAGAGCGTTGATTGCTCTTGCTCAGAGTGTTGTTCCCAAGGAGGTCGCGCAGGCGACACTATTAGTAATCGAAAGTGAAGAACGCTTTTTCCACGCGTTACATATCGTTGAAAAAATGAGCCAGTTTTTTGATGAGGCGCTGGAGCGAGTGCTTCTCACCAAGATGCAGGATCCGGCGATCTCATCCGATGGGCTACATGGTTTTTTCCGCGTGCTGCTGTCGCGCGGAGTCAAGCAGGCAGTGGATTTTGCTTATGAGCTCATTAAGCAGGTACGTCGCGGCGGTGAAGAGAGCCACGAACGGGCGACGGTTGCGGGCTACTCACTCCTCTTTTACACGGAGCACCCCAGATGGGAGCCTATCTGGGATGCGCTGCGCGAGAACGAATCGTTCGGAAGGCGGCTCGTGGTGAAAATCGCTCACGGCGGCTTTGGATGGGCTCCTCCTTTCTTGAAAGAGGAAGAACTGGTCGACCTCTACCTCTGGCTGATTCAGCACTACCCACCCGCGCAGCATCCACTCCCTGAAATAGGAGGCTTCGTTGGGGTGGTCGACAGTATCGCGTTGTGGCGAGATAACCTCATCCAACAGTTGAGGAGCCGTGGGACCCCGACAGCAGCAGCCGCGCTTGCGCGCATTATCCGAGAACGGCCAGATGTGGCTGACCAACTGAACTTGCACTGGGTTCTGCTAGATACCCAGCGGCAGGCCGCACGGGGGCTGTGGCAGCCTTTTACCCCCAAGGACTTGCTTGCGCTTTTTTACGACCAAAAAGCTCGCCTCGTCCAGAGCGGCGGGCATCTTCTCGAAGTGGTGATAGAGTCGCTTGCCGACCTGGAGCGGTCATTTGGTGACGAGACACCTGCGTGGAGGGATGTCTGGGACCCGGTGCTACCCGTTGTTTGTTCGACATGTACTACGAAGATAGTGCCGGAGCGGAGGCTCTATCGACCTCTTGAGGAAGAGGAGGTTTCCGATTACCTCAAAAGGTATCTGGATACCTACCTCAAAGCACGTGGGATCATTGCAAATCGAGAAGTTCAAATAAGCCGCGGTGAGCGCACCGACATCCATATCAGCGCGACCTGCCGTGATCAACGCGGGGACGTGTACGACCGGGTAACCGTGATCATCGAGGTCAAAGGGTGCTGGAACGACGAGTGGGATACCGCCATGGAAGAGCAGTTGGTCAACCGTTACCTCAGTGGCAACAGTTGTCGGGATGGTCTCTATCTTGTTGCCTGGTTTATGTGCGAGCATTGGGACAGCAAAGGGGATTATCGCTACGCAAGGACACCCTCGCTCTCTCTGGATGAGGTGCGTGTACGCCTCGATGCCCAGGCGAGCGCGATGTCATCGCGCGAGGGGCTGAATGTTAAAGCCCTGGTGCTGGACGCGAGGGTAAAGAGACAGGTTGGGGCCAAAATTGTGGAATCCAGCGAGAAGGCTGAAAAAAAAGGGAAGAAAGCCAGAAGCACGCGCGTCGACAGGGCGGGTTCCCGCCCCAAAAAGAAGGGGAGCTGACAAATTGGTAATAAGCGCGAAGAGTGGGATCTTCCCACGGATGTGCAACGAGATGCCAATAGTAAACCAATTAACTCCACAGGCCGTTTGGCTATTTTGATGATGAAACTGGAAAGCATGAGCAAACGGACAGACGAATTCCGAAAAGCTGTATTCAACGAAGCAGGGGTTACCCTAAGTGGGGTTCATGCCGCCTGAACCTCACTGCTGCTGACCTCTGCTTCATCATCAAAATGGCGGGTGAGCTTTCTTTTGCCTCTCTAACTCAATATTTTTTCCGCATTGGCGCAGCACTGTGAGAATAGAAGAGAAAATAGAAAAGGGCAATGTAGACAGACATGACGATTCGTGCATTTCTTAAAACGGTAGGCCTCCATCTTGTGGTCTTGGGCGAGCGTATGGCTGAAGCACATCAGCAGAAGATGGAGACGCCTACTCCCTGTCGCGGGTGTCAGGAGATATACTTGTATCAGGATCTGCTTCCGCGCATGCTCTGGTCGCTCAGTTCTGACCCTTTCGATACGTGGATACGGCACAAGAAAAGAGTTCGTCCTGGGTGTTACTGTCCTACCTGCTGGGCTGGGCTTTACAAGCAGTATGAACGGGAGTTCAGGCTCACCAGTTGCTATAAGAGGGAATATGGGCGTGTAGAGGCGCACAACGAGCGAGCGCGGCAAATGGGACGCGAGGCTACACTCACGATTGTTCAGTGGATTGCGACGCTTGACCTCTACGACTGGAAGTGCGCGTACTGCGGAGGACCCTATGAGGCGCTGGAACACCAAAGGCCATTGGTTGCCCCCGATGGTGGGACGACGGCGCTCAACTGCGTGCCCTCCTGTCAGTCCTGTAACTTGCGCAAGGGGATACGCCACCCGGATGAGATTATGCGGAAAGAAACATCGCTCTCCCCAGAGGCCCATAGGCGTATCCAGGCGGAGATGAAGGCCTTGCATGGACAAAATACCTCTCCTCCTCAAGAGATTCAGCCCCTGAATGGGTGACACGCGAAGAGATAGTGGTGCCCATGTACAGTGCAAGTGGCTCGGCAGACTGTTTAAATTATAGTCAATCTCAAATCACAATTTTATGCCCGAAATTGCGCTACAGAAGTGAGAGTGCAGAACTATGACGAAATCAAAGCTCGCTTTAACCAACGGAAGTTCGACCCCAATGGTGTGCGGTCATTGCGGAAAACAGAGTATTTTCCAACTTAGAGGCGAAGGAACGCAGCACAATGAGACTCTCTGGAAAAACAGCCGCGACGCTCAAAACGCCGGAGTTGACTTCCAAATAATTACAACATGGCGTATTTTTGAATGCTCAGTGTGCCATCAACCAACGCTTGTACAAGAAGTTGTTACGTATAATCACGACGGCATCTATGAACCAGAAGTTACAGATGCCGAAACGGCTGTGCTTTACCCCAAATCTATCCAAAAAGTGGTGCTGTCAGATCTCCCTCCGAAAATTGCAGAAGAGTACGAAGCAGCTCTCCAGGTGCAGCATATTTCATTGAACGCTTGCGCAGTGCTTCTCCGACGAACATTGGAGGCTCTTTTTAACCACGAAAAGGCTCAGGGGAAAACCCTCGAACAAAAAGTAGATTATCTGTTAAAATCTGCAACTATCCCCCAGCTCCTTGCCGACATGGCACACCTTGGACGCCATATTGGCAATCTCGGTGCACATGTTGATGCAAATGAGGTAACAGAGGAAGATGTGACAGTTCTTTTGAACTTTATCGAGGTCATATTTGTCTACCTTTACACTACCCCAACAAAGGTATTAGCCTTCAAAGAAAGGCTGAAAAAGACGCCTTAGAAAAAGGATGCATCTTCGCCTATCGAATAGAGAGGTTATCGAGAGAATACGCACGTCGTTTAGACCGGGAGACGTTGCTTGTTCGAGCTATGGATTCCTTGAGCAAAACAGGACAAGCAAGATTTCGCGACTACATACGCTATGCTGATCTCCTCGGATACGCAATGCGCCAGGTCTTTTATTTACTCATCTAGGAAATGGTCTTTTATTCGCGCTTACGCTGAAAATCTGTACTTATTTCGCGCTTATGTGGCTTAAAAAAGGTCGCTTCAAGCCCATTTCTCGTTCGCGCTTATGCTGAAACTTACACACTCCGGATCAAACCGGACCACAATACTTTTCTCGCTGACCTACCTGATCATGAGATTTTGCAAATAGTCACTGATGATACTTATATTACACGCTCTTTTGCCTTGCCATCCATTAGATCACCAGGCTGATTTGTAAGGCTCTGCGATGATCTGGATTATCAAAATCAAAGACTGGCGCCTGCCCAGCAGCAGGCTCTTCATCCTCAGTGAGGAGCGGATTGCCACGATTTTCCAAAAGACGGGGCAAATCTTCTGGCAGCACATATACCAGGAGCAGTTCCCATTCCCTAAAAGAGCGCTTCACGGCGGCTATTAATGCTTCACCCATGTCATGCTGGTAGCCTTCGCGTACATAGCGCTCAAGCAGGGCATTAAGGTCCCGTTGCGCCATTTCTTTACGAGCCATCTCTTCTGGGGAAAGTGGTTGCTCTTTGTCCTCAAACTCATCCCAATACCGCAAGTATCTATACCAACAGATTCCATCGCCAAAATCAGGCAGGATGATATAGCCTTCTCCCCCACCTACAGCAGAGTGCACAGCGCCCTCAAAGAAGATACATGCCGTAGGGGTGATTTCCTGCTCGTACCAGGGGCAGTCTTCGGAGCTCGCGCTAGGTTACATTGCCTTTTGCCATCGCTGATGATACGCTTCTACAGTCATTGTCATGGTTTTGTTCTTTCTAATAGCTGCTTTGATAAATAGCTGTCAGGAATTGCGTTGGCAGCGAGAGCACTGCTCTACTTCTCCTTCAGAAGACCGTTCTCGCGCAACTGCTTCCAATGGAGGATCAGCCGTATTTGCCCGCCAACAACTGCTCCCAGGCGCTTTTGGCTTCTTTCCAGGGGACGAGTTCCCAGTGCGGCGCAATGTTGAGCAGTATGCCATCGTTGAGGTCTAGCGTGAGAGTGAGTATCAGGTCATAAAG
Organism: Ktedonobacter sp. SOSP1-85; assembly: GCF_016587415.1. Taxonomy (GTDB): domain Bacteria; phylum Chloroflexota; class Ktedonobacteria; order Ktedonobacterales; family Ktedonobacteraceae; genus Ktedonobacter. The sequence goes on from NZ_BNJI01000001.1 coordinate 4,947,291, forward strand.
CGCTAGCTTTGATGAACTTGCTGAAATATTGGCGCAGCGTTAGCAACCATGCTTGATAGCTCCTCTAAGGGGAATGCAGCGGAGAAGGAAGAAGTGCGCTGGTACCAGTCCCCAGTTACTCCCGCCTGTTGTTGTCCCTTCCATTTTATATGAGACAATTCTCAAATGCAACCATTGATCAGTCCAATCAGGGATATACTGATCAAGGTACGCCTATTGAGGATTTTTAAGGGCTGATACTGAAAGGAGGGCGTCAAATATTTGACACCCTCTGATTCATTCGTCCTGCTCTGCATCTTCATCACCTATTTGTAATGCGGGGAAGGATAGCTCTAGATTTTTACCGTTTTGCAACTGCAGGATAGTAGGTAACAATGCTTGCATGAGCATGGCTTTGGTTTGCTCGTCGGAACCTGGATGAAGCACCATAACTGTTTGAGCCGCTATCTCTAGAGCATATGTTATCCCTTTTTTCTGCACATCCAGACGCTTCTCCAAGATTTCTAAACGCTCGCGCTCAAGAGCAAGCTGTTGCCGCTCTTTCTCAAGAAGCGCAGACGCATTTTCCTGCTGAGCCCTTTGCTTCACATTTTCTAATTCTTGCGCTTTTTCTTGATTCTCTAACTCAGCTCTCTCAATCCTATGTTTTATTTGCGTAATGGCATCGATAGCGACTTTTATGCCTTCTGCCACACTCGGTGCAGAAAGATCTACCTTAAAGATTGCCTCAAAAGGTGAGTTGTAAGTGATCCTGGTGAAAGCAAGCTGAGTTTCTTCAACAAAACGTCTATCCCGAGTTTGCGTGTATTCCATGAGGTCAGCGAATCTTCCCTGGCCTATCAGCCAGCATTTTGTCACAAGGTCGGTCATTGCTGAAAGGAGTGATATGAGAGTAGTTGGGGTGAGAGGGTCTTCTACAATCCGAATACGAAACACAGATGCGTGCTCTCTTGGTATTGCCGGTTTAATGAAACTTTCTCTACTATCGCTCGGATCAATCCTGCCTTGTATTCCATCACTTACTTCAGAGATATCCTGATCAAGTTGCCACACTTGTATAGTTTCATCGTTGCTGGCTGAAGCGATACGTTTGCCATCAGGAGACCAGGCGATGGCCGTCACCATATCGGAATGCCCTTTATACTGAAAAATTAATTGACCCGTAGTTGGATTCCAGACATGAACGGTTCTGTCATTGCTTGCCGAGGCGATTTGGGTACCATCAGGAGACCAGGCAACGTCTCTTACACTATTTGCATGCCCATGGTAAATGAAGTCACTTTTGGCTGTCCTCGTGTCCCATATCTGAACGGTATGATTGCTGTTCGCTGCGGCGAGCATGGAACTATCAGGAGACCAGGCAATGTGGCTTATCACCCCTGAATTGCTTCGATAGACCTGCATGAGTTGTCCACTGGTTGCGTGCCAAACACGTATGATGTGATCTTCACAGGCGGCAATATATGCACTATCAGGAGACCAGGCAACTGCAAGTACCGAAATGACAGGTCGTAAACCAAGAGAGGTGTCACATCGCAGAATGGTCTCGCCTGTTGTTACCTCCCATATATGCACTGTTTTATCTGAAGCAGTTATGGCACTGCATGCAGATGCGATGTATTTGCCATCAGGAGACCAAGACAATGCGTAGATCATACCAGATAGTCCAGAGTGACCTCGGTAGGTGCAGGTGGTCTGTCCTGTTATTGCATCCCATACATTGACTATCGTTCCATCTCCTGCTGAGGCAATACGTGAACCATCAGGCGACCACTTAACGGTATAGACCCTAGGAGACGAGGCAAAGTTGGAGACGTGTGTGAAAGCGTTTCGATACTTGAGGAAGGAGTTTCCTGTATCAGCATCCCACACTCGTACCACTCCATCCCCGCCTGCTGAGGCAATACGGGTACCATCGGGGGACCAAGAAACTGTCAGCACCCAACCAGAATGAATATTATAGACAAGTATGAATGGTGATGTATGGCTGTTCCCCTGGGAGGTTGATTGCTTCGGAGATTCTTGTAGTTCTTCTGAAGTATGAGAAGTCATTTCGGAGAACTCCGATTCGTTGGGGATGATCTCTGAAGGTGAAGAATCCATCGGCCTGGCAAGAGGAGTACTGCGATCTTTCCTACTTATTGCCTCTGATATGCTTGCTAACATAGTTAGCCCTATGAAGAGGAACGGGAGCAGGAGAGGTAGTAACAAAGAGGTTATAGATAAAGTGTTTACAGCAATAGGAGGAAGAAGAAAGAAAACAAGAAATGATAAACATATAAGGAGGATCAGGAGTAGGAGGGCATAAAGTATTTGGTTCTTTGCGTTTACTATACTGCTCTGATCACCTCCAGAGAGGACATACCTCACTGCTCCTAGTAAGAGATAGAAATCAGCAAGAGCAGAAAAAACAATAATTACAAACTCGATAAAAACCTTCATGTTAAATATTTTCCTCCTATGTAGGGTGTTGTGCAATGAAAAATAATCGTTTTAAGAATTTAGATTTGCAGTTCTCTTGAACAGGTTTTGTTTTACTATCTTTTCCTATAAAGAACGCGCAGAGCTTATGAGTTTTTTACTTGAAAATGCATTTTTATAGATATGAATTCAAGACAATTTTGTGAAGAAGGTAATATAAGAAAAATTATGCATATGTCAACAGAGGATATTTTTCCTAATTATACCGATATATATATGTGCCGCTCACAATGCGAAGTGAGTCGACCTGGGGTAAGCTAAAGCCATAGCTTGCTACATAGAATGGCTCACCATGCTGTAAGGCAAGCGTACTAAACTTCCTCGCTAAACCCTTCATGTACGGTCCCGCTGCAAAAATAAAGATGACCTTGGTTTCAGGCGGCAAGTCGATAAACCAAAAGTCGCGCCACAGTATTTTAATCTGTTTACCATAGTGGCGGCAGCGCAGCCATCCTATAATGCACAAGAGCGGATTAATTTCGTAACCATATGCTACTAATCCCTGTCTAGCAGCAGCCAGCAGTACTGTTCCATCTCCCGAGCCAAGATCAACAATCAGATCGCCTGGCTTTAGTTCAAGCCCTTTCAATACAGCCTCTACATCTTTATAATGTGCTGGGAGATAGGGCGCACCGCGTAACATCGTCAGACCAAACGTTAGGAATATAATAATTGCCAAACCAATGAGAAACATGATTCACCTTCCTAAGTTAAAATCCGCTTTAAGCAGCATCATTTTATTTTTTGTGCCTGGCGGTTTAACTCCTGACATCGCCCGAAGGCCCGATTATAGAAGTTCTGTATGTGTTTCATCGGGTCCTAAAAATCGTTTGTGTGTTATGTCTAGCAAATCTTCTAGCCCACGCTTCTCGATGGAACACTTTTTTTGCCTTTTGATTGGGATATAGCGGAAAAGTTTATTTTTCAGCGAACACACTTTGATCATCACCCGCTTTTATAGAGAGTTCCAGGAGAGGCACAATATTATTTGTGCCACCCCTGCCAACTTGGGTCAAGTTCAGCAGATGTGGGAGGGTGGGTGCTTTGAGCAGATGACCGAGAAGCCAGATGTACACCTTCTTCTCTTTTCGTTCCAGGCCTGCTTTCTATAAAGAACGTACAAACACATCTATTCGTCCCCTAAATTTTCCAGAACGACACGTTTACCCCTTTGCATTTGAAATGGAAAGGAAGAATATTGAGAGGATGAATAATGATGAACCAACGCAACCATACCAGTCTCCATTCCCACTACCCCCACATTACGCGCCATTAACCCCTCCTCCCCCACCGCGCCAAACCTTTACACCGTGGGGCTGGTATCGACGCCAGTCGAAAAGAGCGCAGGGGGGTATTGGTTGCTTTACCGTTGTCGTTGCATGTCTGCTCTGTTTTACGTGTGCTAGCGCAAGCGCGCATACATCTTCAGGCAACTCGCTTGCGGCAGAACAGGCATCGCCCGCAGTGAAGGTTCAATACACCAAGACGAACCCGACGAGCCCAACGCCAACCCCATCGCCAACCCCAAAACCTTCGCCCACGCCGACGCCAAAACCGCCGACACCAACGCCGGTGCCGACACAATTACCACCACCACCAACGCCGACACTTGTGCCAGCCCAGGCGAGTGGTGTGAATGGGAATCCCTGGGGCTACAATTTTACCCCTGGGAACGTGATTTACTCGCCTCCGGGCGCCTTTTGCACTTATTTTTCATGCATTAGCAGTTTCTGGAACGGGCATGGCTATGTTGAGGAGTGCCAGGACGGGATGTATAGCAAGTCTGGCGGCATTCGTGGAAGCTGTTCGCATCATGGAGGTGATCTCCAATCACTCTATTCTCACTAAGAGGCAGAAACCACGTAAGAGTTGGCAAGCACTTCTTATACAACAATTCGCCGTAAAGTAAAATACGGGAAATGTATTTCCCATTGATCATACGGCTCTATCAATTCCCAATTACAAGCATAGCGGGGTATACTCTGCTTTCCGAGAACGTTTAAAGCGAGGTACACTCTATAGAAGTGAGCCGTATTCAGTACAAGAAATATTGAGGGGTGGATATGGACGATATCGAGCAACTCATAGCGAATTTGCGGACAGTCTATGCGAGTCTAGCGTTTCTGCGACAGGTGGAAGGACCAGAACTACTGGTAGCTGGGCGTGCTGAGCAAACACGGCAACAAAAGGACGCAATGCTGATAGCATATCGTCAGTTGGAATCCTCGATTGACGAATTGGGGCAGCAGGTTGAAGAGGAACGACAGCGAATGGATGTGGCACTGCAGCAATATGGCGACCCAGAGAAGCTGAGATAATGCCTGCGAACCTCACAGATAGTTTTCTCATCCTTCTTCAAAAGCGCGAGAGAAAGCCTCTGTGGGGTTTGATTGCAGGTGCTATGAAACGACTGAAGGTGCATAGAGCATAGGCTGTCAGCTTATATGCAATTGAGTGTAAATTGGTAACAAAGCTCGTGAATGGAAACAATATGCTCTCCGTTCTTTGGGAACCGAAATTACCAAAATTTGGTAATACGATTATTCATAGAAATACCTGCTAAAAAAAATTGGATAACTTGAAGGGCATCTGTGAATTCCTCCAGATACTGTCTCATGAGACAGTATCTGGAGGAATCTCTCCTTGCTTGTTTACGAATGACTGCATTTCTTTTTCTGTAGAAGTGCTCTCATCACCTCTTCTTTCTAGAGCAAGAAGGCTACGCCCTTCTAGAAGGGTGTAGCCTTTCACTTTTCAAGCCTTTCTTGAGGTGGCGGCTCAGTACTCACCTTTGTTGTCAGGAGTCTTCTCCTGCTGTTCAGCAAGGGGTGTTCCCGCTATACGCTGACAATAGCGCTTTGCAGCCTCTCCTCCAAAGAAGCCAGCGAGGATGGTTTGGGCGTCAAAATGCTGACCAAAGCAAGTCACGCCACCTGGGGCAAACGAGAGTACCGCCAGAGCCTGTGCAACATGATTGAAGAGCTTAGCAGTTTCTCCTCTCCCCTGACTCCCAAAAAGAAGGCGATCTCCTTTTGATGCGAGGAGTGTTCCTGCCTGACGGGCAGCTTCCAGATCCTTCTCATCGGGGCCCTGTCGTTCATAGAGTGCCAGCACACGTAGTGGAACGGCGGCACTGAGCGCGATGGCGAGATGGCTTGATGCGACTGAAGGCTGCTCAGTGGCATGAGATGATGTACTCATGGGAGGGCGTGAGTTTGTTGTCTTCTGGCTTGCTGCCGCTTGTCGTTCGGCACGGCGTTGTCTTTTCGCTTGTCGTTCTGACATAGATGTATCTCCTTTTTTGAACGCAACAATGCCTCCTACTCAGCTGTGATCATGGCCGAGCAGGAGGCATTCCTTTTTCATAACAAGCATGCAGAGATGACGTGCCTTCTCTGCATACTTGTTGTCTTGATACTGTTTCTCTGTCTTCTCTTTCGTCTGTTTATGAGTGTGCGCTTGAGACCCAGCAGGAACGTGATCCTATCACCATGTACGTAGTGCGGTCTTGCTGGAACGAAAGCAGCACACCACTGTGGGAGTGCGGAGAGGAAGGAAGAGGGGGGATGAAATGAAACAGCGAAATCTGGCTAGGTGGGTCAGTCAATGAGCGTCGAGAGGATGTCACAATCACAGGTGATCCCTGGCGCTCTGAGCTGCGCCAGATGGCTTTCGACATTCAGACCCAGACAGCTGTATGCTCAAAGATGTGGTTACACCAGTAGCACCAGCCACTCTTGGTCGGCCTGGCATGGCACTGCTGGGGTTCTTGTAACCAGGGTAGAGAGGGCATCGAATTGGCGTTGATCCAATAATGTCACGCTGTCCCTCCCATCGTGTTCTCATTACCACCTTTGCTGTCCTCTGGAGAAGGTGCCCGCTGAGCCTCTCTCCTATCTTGGAGCGGATTCACGGGAGTGGAGAGCGAGCCTTCATAGCTGATCTCAGCACACCTGGTCCAGGACAGCAGGAAGAGTTGCCATGAGGCTTCAAGCAGCGTGGTGTCTACCCCTCTGGGGAACAGGAACCAGACGGCTCTGGGGCGGCGTTTCTGACAGTCTGGGAGTATTTCCGGGTCTATCCAGGGAGAGATATCGCTCAACACCTCCTTCCAGGGAGTGTAGAAGAGATGAAGACAGTAGAGCCGCGCCGGGTGTGTGAGCTGCTCTTGCTTTGAGAACAGTTCGTCAAAACACTGCCAGTGCATCCGCAGAGCATAGCCGTGAGCCTCGAAGCAAAGCTGGTTGACTAAAGCAAGTGCCTCTTGCAGCGAGGCCTCATCCTGGACCACCTGGCGGCTTCGCTCATAGGACATCGTTCCCAAGGTCACTGCCTGCCAGGAGCGCATGGCGAGACGAGTGCGCAACGCCTCTTCCTGGTGGGCGCAGGAGGCGAGCGTCCGCTGGAGCATCTCTACCGCGCTCGCCAGAAGTGTACTTTCTCCCAGGCGAGAGAGGGGGCCAAAAAGGGCGTCTGGATCAGGATCGTCTTCTGGCTCATGCATGATTTCCCAACAGGGATGCAGGGCGCACCGGTCAAAGGTGAGCACCTCACCTAGGAAGGCCGGGTGTGTCTTGTCGCCAGTGAGCACGTCGTGGAGGAGTTCACCGCTCCACCCGCGTGCCGTGGCCTCACACCAGAGTTGCTTGAGCGCGCACTCGGTGCGCTCCATATCCCTGCTCCCAAGAATGGCTGAGGTGGCCAGGCGCTGCTGCAAGCAGGCCTCCACCTCGTCAAAGATGTCTTCTACGCACACCTTTGAGAAGAGATGCTCTCTACCCCAGTCTCGGGCCAGGGTGATGGCACGCTGCCAGGTCGCTCGTTCTTCCGCCCATTCCTCTTCAAACGAGGCATAGGGCAGCGTGGGAGGACACTGGGCATGGGCTAGTTCGTGGAGCAGGGTTCGCAATGCCTGTTCCTCTGGTATATCGGGGGCATACCAGACCCAGATGTCATGCTCCTCGATGGAATAGGCCCCTGCTGCGCGAACATCCAGTGGCTGGCGAACCACCAGAAGCGTACTCACCTCGATCCCTGAGGCTCTGGCACACTCCCACAGGTGCAGAAATGCTTCGGGAGGCGGATCGATCAGAGGGTCAGGTGCCTCTGGTGGAAGCGATGCACGCAACTCCTGGAGTTGACGGGTGAATGTGGAAACTCGGCGGTTATGCATGCGTGGCTCTCCCTCTCGTGCGCGGGGCGGAGGTCGTGGGCACGGCAAGCTCTGTGCCCAGATGTTGCATCACGACGAAGAAACAGTCGGCCAGTTCCGGGTCTTCTGGCATCTCGTGCAACGCACGCCAGAGGTCATTATAGGCTGCCTGCCAGTGCTGCTGTTTGGCATGGAGTAACCCACGAATATGAAAGAACCGCCCACACGTGGGATGGAGACGAATCGCGGCGTTGAGATTCTCCATGGCTTCCTGGTGAGAGCGCAAGAGGGAACAGACGCCGCCACGCTGGGCATAGAGCTCGGCATACGCCTCCGCCCGCTCCTCTTGCCGTGGCAGACGTGGATCAGGGCTGATTGGCGTGAGGATGTTTGAAAGCACCCTGTGGGCCTTGTGCAGATGTCGGAGCTGAATGAGGACCTTCGCGTCGTACCAGGTCCACGCTAACAGGTCATACTCCTGTGGGTGGAGCCAGGCCCGGGCCTGTTTCCAGAGTGGGAGCGCATCTGGGTAGCGTTCCTGTGCTGTGGCGAGGACGGCGAGCACCAGACAGACGAGCCCTTCCAGTTGCCTCGTGGCTCCCCCTCTACAGCCGTTCGTGTGTTGCAGGAGTGCATGCAGATCCTGCCGTGCCTGCTCAGGGGCACCAAGCAGGGCATAGGTGGTCCCACGTTGCAGCAGCAGGCGTTGCGTGTCCTTGTTTTTCGGGAAGAAGCGCGCGCGTGGGTTGGACTGAGAGTGCCTCATGTGTGCTGACCAGATGGTCACGAGCTTGGCAAGGTGTGTGCGTTCAACGGTGCCATCGTCGCTGACGCAGGAGCACACCTCTATGAGCGGATGCGTTGGATGCAGGATGAGGATCTGGCGCAAGGCATACCCGATCTCTGATGCGAGTGTTGGTGCTGGTGATGAAATGGACATAATGGAACAGAACTCCTTTCAAAACTGAGAACATGGTCTGATGGTGAGGTACCAGAGGAGAGGGCAGTATTGTTGCTTTCTCCCGTTGGTGTGTTTGTGTCGTGTGGGCAAGGGTTAGTCCTCTCCTGCGCGGGCCATGACGCAAAGCACAGCATGGAAGGCCTGGGCACATTGAAGGGGATTGGGTGTGGGTGGCAAGGTGATCCCGCATCGCTCGCAGAGATCTGAGAGCCGTAACCCCAGTTCGCCGAAGTAAGCCCGGGTGTGTACGCGCAGATCCTCCATTTGGACGCAGAGAGGCGGAAGGTGCAGTTGTGTGGCTGCCTCTTCAAGACGTGCCAGGTCGTAGTCGCGCTGGAAACTGAGCAAGACGCGGCCCTGACAGGCCTGGGCAAGTTGATCCCACACCTCAGGGAAAGAGGGCGCCGACGCCAGTTGGGCGGCGCTCAGGCCAGAGGTCCCGCCACGGGCAAAGGAAATGGGCTCCGTTGGGCGAACCACGAGGTGCTCGATGGGCAGACCTGCTTGATCAACCAGGGTCACTGCGATGATCTCGGCGTCATGTGAGAGCCCGGCGGTGGTCAGGTGGAACACGGCCAGATCGGGACGCGCCAGCATCTCCTGTGCCCAGCGGATTTCCCGCAAGGGCGGCAGTGATGGGAGCGTGTGCAGGGCGTAACGTAGTTGACCAATTTCCTGTTGCATGCGGATCTGAATCTGCATGAGCAGTTGTCCGAGTTGTTCGCGTCTCTGTGTTCGCGCTTTGTGAGAGAGGCCTGAGGGCATGAGACTTGCCTGTTGCTCTTCTTCCAGGAGGGCACGTGCTTGTTCCATAGCCTGTTGGTAATCAAAGCGTGGTGGGTTGGTATGCGTCATAGAGCGTTCCTTTCAGACAAAGAACGACAGCCTCCCACTACGCAGGTGGGAGGCTGTCGTCATCAGAAAACAATGGGGAGAATGTTGCATGTCGGGAGAGCGTGAGGTATCCTCAGAGGAGAGAGTTCTGGAAGACTTCCTCTTCACTGTGCCTCTTCAGGGGTGATATTGCAGATCAAGTCCCTGAAGAGGTTTTTTTGTGTTTAGTGCTGATCCTCACGTCTCTGCTGAAGTAGGTGTTCAATGGAGGCCAGGGCCTCGCGTATCTCTTTGAGCTTGTCGGGCAAAATGTAGTAGTAGTTATGCGTCCCCTGTTGTTTCACTCCAATGAGTTTGGCAAACAGTAAGAGCCGCAAATGATGCGAGACGACAGGCTGGCTGCGTGGGATTCGTTCGACCAGTTCACTAACACAGAGGTTGCCGCCTTCTTGAGCGAGCAAACGGAGCAAACGAAACCGGACGGGGCTCGCGAGAGCCTCAAGCAGGAGCACGAGGCTTGCGTCCTCTTCCAATCCTGCTTCTCGCCAGTCGGTGTTCTCGCCCGGCTCTGAGGCTGTCTCCGTGACGGAGGGCATGAGTGAGAGATGGGGGGAACGTTGCTGCTGTGTGTTCATGGGGTGTATGGATCCTTTCTTCGGTTCTATAAGTGAGTTGTTGGGGAGACGTTGATCGTGTGAGAGCCGTGATGGAGGGCTACGGCAACGGGGAAGGGGACGGTTATTCATGAGTGGAGGTTCTCTGCACGGTCTGTTGTTGTAGGATGTCCTGGCAGAGTGGTGTGTGCGAGGGCAATGGCAGTGGGGTGACCTGAAGAGGGCGCTCTGTGTAAAAGGTGATCAGTTGGGCTACGCGTTTGGCGAGGGCGCGATGTACTGGGGGTGGGAGGTGTTCCAGTTGTCGCCAGTCAGTGAGGGCCGCCAGCCGATGGAGTCGTGGCAGGAGCAGGTGAGGCAGGATGTGCAATGGGGCGGGCGGGAGCGGAAGGCTCCAGATAACGTAGCTTGTGCTACAGGTGCTCACCTGACATCGGCGTGTTCTTACTCCACCTTCGATCTTGACCAGGAATTGATCGGTATAGCGCCAGGTGCGAAAGCCACAGGGGATGAGTGCCCTGGCGCGTGTCGGTGGCGCCGGCGGAATATGGGCAAAATCGAGATGCTGATGTCGCCACTCCTGCTGCCACCACGTGGCGAGGCGCTGTTCTATCTTATCATTGAACGGAGTTAAGACCTTGTCACGGTAGGGTAGAAAGAAGCGCACGGGTTGTGGGAGTGGACCAAAGGGCTTGAAGAGTTGCTTGGGGGTGTCAAAGCCCTCGATACGGGAGAGGACGTGTTCGGGAAAGACGTGTCGGTAGCCATGTTCCTGGTCGGTCACGTTGGACGGGTCACTGGTAAAGTCAGCAAACCAACGCTCGGCAGTATGCCTGTAGACGCCGGTGAAGGCCTCCAGTTCTTTGAGCAAAAAGCGATAGCGTGCATATTCTCGACGCATTAGTATTCTATCCTTCTGTTGTATGGAAACAAGACATGAAAAAACTGGCTCACCCAGCTGCCAATGCAGGCGGGTGAGCCAGTGAACACGAAGAAAACACGAGGGAATGTAAGGGAATGTATATGAACAGGGACATCATTGTCCCTGGGGATGGTAATTAGCGCAGGTAGTAGGTCAGGACCACATCTCGTCGATTATGCCCCAGCGCTCGTGAGACCGCCAGGATGGCCTGCTCATCGAGAATGCCGCGTGGAAGCCGACCAGCGGCAGGTGGTAGAGGCAGGCCCGAGAGTTCTTGATAGAGGGTCTGCGCATAGTGCCGACGATAGGCGTGAATATCGAGGTGGCTGGGAATATGGGCAAAGACCAGCTCGTCCTCACCTCGTCCTTGCACAAGACTCAGCACTGTTGCTTCTTGCCCTGCAAGGACCGGGACCTGGCGCACCTTGCCGCCCTTGCCCTGCACATGAAGGACGACACCCCCATCTGGCTGCTCCTGGATCTGTGCAACCCGGAGCATTCTCACTTCGCGCCGCCGTAATCCGGTGACGCGAAGGAAGGCCAGCAGGGGTTGCCAGTGCTCAGGTTGAAAATGGGGCGAGGATTGTTCTTCAGACCCAGGGGTCTGGCGAGAACGGTGAATGGCTTCCCGGTGACGTGGTGGAAGTGGAACCTGTTCTGCCAGGAGTGGAGAGCCAAAGAAGAGCCGTAATGCGCTGCGTTCGGTGGCCAGGGTCCAGGGGCTATAGCCTTCCTGTACGCGCAAGAGCACATAGGCTGAGGCTAGTTCGTCTGCACGTTGGTCGACCTCGGCCAGGCGTTTCGTCCCGTGAGTTGTTCGGCACCAGCGCAAAAAGCGCATCACCATGTCCTGGTAGGTAGCCCGCGTCTGATAGGAGTGCATCTTCCCATCAGAGAACGACCAGAAATGTTCACCCTGCGCGCGGGCCTGCGCTTTGGCATCGGCACGGCTTTGGCCGATGGCCATCAAGCCGTCGAGGCGCTGAAGCGCTTCATAGAGGAGTCCGGGTCGTTTTCCCATGGCGTGTACACATCCTGCTTCGGTTGAAAGGCATGGTTTGCCCCTATCAAGAAAGGGTTCCGTTCAGTACTTCCGAAGCAGTATGCAGGTGTCCTGAGGCACCATAGCAGGCGGGATGAAGGCAGGGAGATGCTCCGTTCTCTCTCGAACATCCTCTTTGTCTGTTTATTCTTCCATTCAGAAGAGGCCCAGACAACAAGGTGCTTCTGTCTTCACTCGGATGTGCAGCCAGGGAGCAGGGCTACGACCTGGTGCAGGTGCAGCGCCAGGAGATCCTTGGACAAATGGAGGGACTCAACATCCACCCAAGAATCTCCCTTCTTATGCGATGCGGTTCTCACAAATGAGAACACATGTTCTCCTGTAATACGGGTGAGAACATGCTGTGGTTACATGTTTCTCCTCACTTTCTCAAAAAACGGCTTTTTCATTGAAAAGGGAACAAGCATCTCACTCTGGTTTGGTGACAGGAGGCTTCGGCAGGGGTGATTGCCGCTGCAGTAATTCCTCGCGCACGATAGTGACCTCGGGAGGAGCGGTGATACCGAGTTTTATTCTCCCCTCTTCTACTTCAAGCACTTCGAGAACGATATTGCCTGAGAGGATGATTCGCTCCCCTTTCTTGCGTCGTATGACTAGCATGATGGGTCCCTCCTTTCCTCTGTGCTCTCGCTCACTGATGGCATCGATAGGTGCGCATCTTGTACTTCCTGTTCTGGAAGCACAGGGGACGTTTCGTAGGATTTGGCAACGGCTTTTTTGATCACCTGCTGCTTGCGCAGTGCAGGTCGCAGAAGCGGGACCCACTTGGGTTCGAGGTGCTTGACGGTGACCTCTCCCTCTCGGCGGGTGCCATCCTTGCGCGTCGGGTAGCTACGGGTAAAGGTGTCAATGACCCTCTGCTCATAAATCAGGTCATCGGGTTGGGCCTGGGCCAGCCAGTTCTGACGTTTGGGCAGATGCTCGTCTTCTGCCGCGTCGTTCGCGCGAACTATGGGAGGTTTTTCTGAGAGATCATAGGTGACGGTGGTATACCTCCTGCTGTGTGTGACCCATTTGTCTTTCGGTTTCCCTTTCCCTCGCTTGCGAGGCACCTGCTCTTTGATCTGATAGGATGCGATATGCTCAGGAAATGCTGGAACTTGCGGGGTGCGTGCATAGCGTTTGTGGAGCATCCCAGTTGCGATAGCAAGCCAGCGTGTCCATGCGAATACCTGGCTCATATATTGGTCTTCCGGTAGCACCCAGCACGAGTACTGGGTGTCGTAGGAGAGGCGCAAGAGCACACTCGCATTCTCACCAATGACATCAATGTTCCAGCGTGCCGCTTCCTGACCGAGGATCTGATGAGCCTGAAGCCACGCGATCAAATCCTCGCGCGGATCAAGCAGCCTGTTCAGCTCCTGCTCGGGGTAGCGTGGGTAGACAAACACAGCTCGCACACGGCCAAGGAGATCAGGTTGCGGCTCATCAAACTCGATCCAGAGGCGTTGATCCGTCTGGAAGAGGTCTGTGACCAGGGTATTGTAGTGGGCCAGTTGATCTTCTCGTGTTGTCCAGCCCTGACGCATGCAGAACGCTTCAAGGGTTTGTGCCAGATCCTGATACATCTGTCTGGCTGAGGCTGTCCAGAGCCAGAGCTGGGCATGATCGAGCATCTGGCAAAAGATGTTGGCTTGAAAGGGGTCAGTTTGTGGCAAGGGAATGCCTGATGTCAGCCGCTCCCCGGCGAACATCATTTTGAAGACCTCGACGAAGGGTTTCCCCTCTGCAAGCAGCGCCTCAATCGTGGCAATCCAGGACTGCTGACGTTGTGTTCGCTCTTCCTCAGAAAGTTCGGGGTGATCGGGATCAGTAAGGGTGATCGGACGCTGCTTGTGGGAGACGTGGAGGCGTCCATACCGCGTGTCAGCAGCAATCTCAGGTTCTTTGCTTAAACGAGCCCGCACCAGGGCATCGAGGAAGGTCTCATCAAGTGTCAGAAAAGGAAGATAGGGCGCGAAGGTGGCCTCCAGGCGCTTTTGCTCATGCTCTGGAGGGGGTGTCTCATCAAGGCAAAAGAGGACGGCATAGTAGCGACCAGCCACCATGTAGGTGTTGACTGTCAGCGTTCCTTGTACGGTTGCGAGCAGGGTTTTGAACGTAGCAAAGAGGGCCTTTTGCTCGCGAGGGCCGGGGACTTCAACGGCCCTGTACCAGCAGGGAAGAAGCAAATCCGTCATAGCGATACAGATTCCTTTCTGAAAAACACACACACACCAGGAGCACTCTTCTATGCGTTATGAAGCGCAGCATCGTGAGAGAGTGTTCCTGGCGGGAGTGAAGGAAGAAGAAGGAGCGTGGAAAATGGACTGGAGGAGGAGAGCGGGCAGTGGGCATGGGCGAGCGCCCATTCCATTGAGGGGTCGTCATCATGCGTGTGGCTCATCCCATTGAACAACGTCAAAGACGTGTGGCAGTAGGCGTTGCCAGAGGGAATAGAGGTTTACATTGGAGGTGGGTTCGTCCTCTGGCAAGAGAGCAGCGTACAGAAGCGTGAGAGGGTGACGGGTGTACAGTACGTTATTGAGTAAGTCGGGGACTCGCCAGAGAAAGCCTTGCCAGCGCATCCCTGGACGAGGTTCGACCAGGTGCTCAAGGCGTGCAAGGTGAGAGGTACTCAGTGGCTCGCATTCCTGATGCCTGGGTGGCGGAAGAACGCGTTCGACCCAGCGTAACTGCCAGGAGACCGCGTCAAGTTCCCCGGGGAGATCAGTCTGCATAGTGAGCATAGCCGTTCCCACGTGCGCCAGAGGCCACGAGAGCTCGTCCGCTGTTTGTTCTGCCATCGCGAACAGAAAGGCCTGAGGGAAGAGACCCTGTGTCTGGAAATTGCTTGCAGGCAGGAGCCTCCCCAGGCCAGTCGATGGAGCCTTCGTGGAGGAGGGAGTAGCATCGGGCAGGGTATGCCAGAGGATCTGGGTGCCCAGGCGACCAGGATAGATGTCGATGGTACAGACGGCACCTATGCAACTGGGACATATGCGCATCGGTAATTCATGAAAGGTGCCATCTCGATGCATCGGAGCATGCAACTGATGTCCGATCCGAGCGGCCTGCTCCGGAGAAAGTTGCAGCACGAAGAGCCGGTGATCGGCTTGCCACCAGGGAAAGGCACAGCGAGGACACCACCAGAGGACCTGCCGCCCGCCGTACACGGTCTCGGGAAAGAGTTGGGAGAACTCTCTGGAGAGCAACACCTGTTGCTGGGTGCGAAAATCGTCATAGTGGGGTGGAATTGCATTGAAAACATCATCAAGGGATGCTACACTAAACATGAATCACAGAATCCTTTCTTTTCCGCGTGAGAAGAGAGGACTGAAGGAACACCCAACGTAGTTGCAATACGTTGGGTGTTTTTTGGTGTATGATCATCGTTCTCTTTCTCACGCGGGCTAATTGACACAGGCCGATGCCTGGTCTTGGTCCAAAAATGTCCTACAGGGCAGCATGGGATCCGCAGTGCGACGCGTGGAGAACCACGCCAGTGACGAGCAGCAGGCTTGTCCATTCGCGAGCCGAGAGCAGCTTTTGGCTCGCGGCAGGATGTCCTGGGGGAACCTGGAGACTTGCCAGGGGACCAAATACCGTCCACCAGACGCGGAGAACAGGGAACGGGCTGATCCGGGGCAGCACGAGGGGGCCTCGTTCCTGGAGCACGTGATTCACATGTCTGGTATCCGCTGTACACTTGGGAGAATATCCGGTGTAGGGGATACCAGGAAAGGACCAGGAAGCGTGAACATGATGTGTCATGACGTGAAACTCCTTTTTCAACACGGTGACAAACAACAAAAAACGCAGCCCATCCTTCCCGCGCGGGAGAAGGGATTGGGGCTGCGTTTGGCGGAGGGAAACAGGATTAGAGAAAGTATGAGAGGACTAGCGTTTGAAGCGATGGGAGTTGGTCGGGATCAGCAACACCCATGGACAGGTGCGCGTGCAACATGTGCCAGCGCTCTTGTTGGGCGGCAAGCACCGTCGCCTTGTACTCCCCTTCCATCTTTTGGACGTACAGGCGAAACTGTTCGACTTTTGTGGTAAGAAACAGTTTGCTTTGTTGTGAGTAGAGATCCAACTGCCGGGTATGGACCATCGACTCGTAGTTCATGTTCGTCTGGGTAAGACTGACTGGACGACCAATCCCGGTGACGACGTGTAAGCCCCATTGTTTGTATGCTTGATTCCGACCTGCTTGATAGGCCTGGGGAACCTGAGCAATCTCATAGTCGAGACGGTCTCGCTCGTAGGTCCAGCGCTGCTCAAATTGCAGGAACAGCTCGTGTGCGGAGATGGATGCCAGGTGATGGTGCTCAATCCGTTCCTCCTGATGGCGTAAGAGCTCATCAAGAAGTGGAAGACACAACGCCAGGCACTCCGGCGTGAGCACGAACTGTTGCGCACACTTCTGCAGATAGGCGCGATACGTGGCCATGCCCCGTTGAATCTGCAAGAGCCGTTGTTCCCAGTGGTGTTGCTGCTGCTTCACCCATTGGTGAAAAAGACGCTGCTCGGCTTCGACAGCCCAGCGAGGTGTGGTACTCCTGGACCTGGAGACGCTTTGGGCAAGCGCGAGATTGGCCTGAGCGGTCTCGCAGGCGGTAACCGCACTCAACCACGAGGTAAAGCGGTGTTGGGAAGCGCTCACCACATGCTGAAGGTTCTCCAGAATGCTTACAATGACCGACTCTTCGCGTGCCAGGAGGCAGAGTTGGTTTTGAGTGTCGATGAGATCGCGAAGGGCCTGGGTAGCGCGGCAGTGTTTCCCACAGGGGCAGAGTGATCCTTGACTCATGGTGGTGACTCCTTTCTTGAGACGAAAAAAGCACAGAAAGGGGCCACACCTCTTCACCCGAGCGGGGAAAGAGGACAAGAGTCACTGATACTCTTTTGTGGGGAAAACCTCCTTTCTGCGCAAAAATAGTCGCCGGGAAACCAGTGGACGAGAGACGCGAACGCATACAGGCAGAGATGCTCGATGCCTGGATGAGGAGTGCCTGGGAGCGCGGAGTAACGGAGAGACTCAACGTTGCTTCGCGCCCGTGGTGCCACCGAGGCGAACGACTCTCTCTCATTGACGAGAGAAGGGAGAGCCGCTTCGCCCTGGTACAGGCTGCACCACTTCCTTCCGCCCCGGTCGCGAGGTCGAAAGGCACCCCTGGACATTGCCAGGATCCATTCATCCCCTTTGGATGAACAGCACTTCCACTCTTGTTGTACCCAAAACAGCACCTCAGGTCAATAGGGCATTTCCGGGAAGAATACAGTGAAAATCGACGTTGAAGAGCATGTTGCTTGTCTCCTCGTGAAGAATGCGCCCTCTCATTGTGCGTGATTGGCTTTGGGAGCGGATTGAACATAGAAAAATGTGACAGATGCAAAGGGGAAAATACGCTGTTTCTCTCTGCATGTTTTCAACTTCGCCCAAAATTGCGAAGTACTTCGCCCACTATTGGGTGGTTTTCTTCTTCCCTTTTGGGAGGGTTTTTCTGTACACTAGAAGCAGGTCGTGTGGTTCCCACGTGATGCCTCCCTACCCCCCCGCTATTCTCCACGACCAACAAGCACGTGAGGACCGCATGGCCTTATCATGATGAAAGGTAGACAGAACAACATGCTCAATAAAGCGAGTATCCTGCAACCAGCAGATGCTCCTGAATATGGTCCTTCCTCCCTTTCAGCAGGTGTGGAAGTGCATGAGGAGCAGGTGATTACACAGCATGCTCTGCACATGGTTCCCCTGGCATTGCTTGAGCAGGTACAGCAGGTGTTTGGGTTCCCACAGGACCGGCGCTGTCTCAATGGGCAAACGTTTCTTGCTCACTGGCTTCGTGTGGCGCGCGTCGAACAGATCCCTCTTATCCCTCATGAAGGTCCTCAACCAGTTGCAGTGCTCACGATCCAGAGCCTTCGTGCTTTCTGTACCTCGCCTTCGCTTGGCTGGCCCTGGTGCTATGATACCACCGCAAAATACGTCTCGGTATTACAAGCCGCAGGTCTCCTGTTCAAAGTGAAACAGCCCAAAGGAATGGGAACCACCTATTATTTTCCACTGACCTCGACGCCCTGTCTGCCCGTCTGTGCCCAGCAGGTGCAGCAACTCACGAGTCGACGCAAAAGCGTCAAACGTTCGCGTGCGCTGCAACGGGTTTCAGCGTATCTGGAGCAGACCACCTGCGTCGAGAGCGATCACGACGGAAAGGAAACAGGAGACATGGAAACTCGTCCAGGGTATCTGAGCCTGGTCCCGCCTCCACAACATGAGCAAGGAACACATGATCATGCTTCTCAGACGACGCAACGGCATGGTCAGTTATCTGGCGTAGAAGACCAGGTGGAACGTACGGTTGAGCGCCTGATGGCGATGATGCGATCCTATGGAATGCGTGTGACCCCTCCCGTGAAAGTATCGATAGCCACGATTGTCTGGGAGGAACTGACCCACCTAACACAGGCGGTTTCACCACAATCACCTGAGGAGCGAGAGCCAGTTTCCTCATTATCCGAAACGCAGCCGAAACCACCAGGTGAAGTGATGCATGATGATCGAACGATGATGGGACGCCAAAGTCGACGTTTTCGAAGAAGGTCGACGATCGTGGAAGAAGATCGTCGACCTCTCGCCAAACCTTCGACTTCTGTGGAGGATCGTCGACCGATGCCGCAAGAAACCGTCGACCGGTGCGGCACGCAAACGCAGATCCAGGAGGCCCATACGCGTACACACGCGCGTGCGCGCGTTGAATTCACTTCTCTCAATAATCATCAATTACCAAAAAAAGAAATACATGAAAAAAGTGAAGATGAATTGAGAGAACAGGATCTTACAAAAAAACAGGTCGATGGTTTGGTGCATACCGCAGAGGAATCAGGTCGATCAATTGCTGCATGCGTTCGCGGAAAAATTATTGATGATCCTTCTTCCTCGCTTTCTTCGACAGCACAAGAAGAGGTCTCTCTTGTGACCACGAATGAAGAGGATGAGGCTGATGGTTCTTTTCTCTCACGTCGAGATCAGGTAGCCGCAATGAAGCGGGTGTATGAACCGGCGACCCGTGAGATGCTTGAGGCGCTAGCGCTGGATTACTCACAGCGTTTTAACCAGAGCAATGAGGATGTCGGAGTCTACCTCAAGCGTATGCACGAGCACCCAGAGTGGCTGCATGTGGCAGCGGTGGACGCTCTGGTGCGTACCTGGTTCCCTGATCCTGGACGTCGTGCCGCTCGCCTGGGGGGAGGCTGGGTGATCAAGAAATACCGTGAGTATGTGGAGGGGAAGGAAGAGCCTCCCGCCGAAATGGTGGCCTGGGCAGAGTGGATTTTGAACGGTGGATTGACCTATAACCGCCTGGAGTGGGTGCTTGAAATTGCAGCGCGCAGTGGGCTCATCAAGCCAGGTGAGGGGAAACGCCCACTTCCTCACGAAGTGATTATAGATGCCGAATGGTTGCAGGAGTTTTGGGCGGAAGGTGGCGCACAAGGCCTGGAGCGCTACGGCTATCTCTTTGTGGATCGTGATGGCGAATTCTTGACCCCTCAAGAGTACGAGCGGTCTCGCCAGGTTGCGGTCAATGAAGTCCTTGCTACTCCCTATGATCCCGGCGATGCCGAGGTGATGTACGAAATCCAGACCTATCTGGCCTGGGCGAAGACGCAGCATCTTCCTGCGGAAGAAGAGCAGGCGCTCCTGACGGATTTGCCGCGTCCCTTAGTGCAATGGGTGAGTGCGCTCCAAAGACGAATTGATACTGATCGCTATTGTATCAGCGTGCGTCTGGCACCTCGTAGCCGTCGACGTGTCATTGAAATCAGCGAGCATGCCAATCCACAACGGGTCTGGTATCTGGGAAATCAACAGCATATTCTTGCCTGGCTGCAATGGTATGCTCACGTCTCGATTGGTATACCTGAAAAGATAGGTGCGGAAGCATAACATTTGAGGAACAATATAAAAACAGTTAGCAAGTCTGGCATCTGATTTATCAAGCATCTAAAGATGCAGCTCTTTGAGCAATTGGACATGTTTGAAGCTGGCTTCATCTATGTGTTGTATTTTGCGGGTTGGTTCTGATGCCAAATCGTTCATGTGCTTGAAAATAGTAGCCACCTTCAATACATGCTGCGTTTGCAGATCTTGCCAAATTGCTGAGTTTTCACCATATGTATGAGATTCATAGATATGAAGGAGATGTGCCACCCCGATGACAAGAAGATTTCACTTCATGATTGTAGCATACATGATGCGCTCAAAAATACTGTTTAATAGCGCGTTGTGGACACATGATTTTATTACTGGTAAAGCAGTTGTAGAAAGGCAAGCACTATGCAAAAGCGTATACACTCTGTGAATAGGAAAAGGACGCGACCGCCAGCTATTGATCCTCAGATACAGCTCAAATGGGGACTGGCCCTTCTGGGTACTGAAAGAGCGACACAGTATCTTACTTGGATGCAGGCACGCCTGAAGCACAACTATCACTAACTTTCAGTCACATTCATCCACTTTTATTCATAATAGATTAATATAGTCTATATTCATTGACATTAAGTCACTTTCATTGTACTCTATACCTGATATTACTCTTAAGGGGCGCATATGACCATAGACGATTACCGTGTGCAATTCGGTTGGTCGCGGCGGCATATGGCTAAGGAGGCAGGTATAGATAAAAATACGCTGCGTAGCGCGATGGCTGGCAATCCAGTGTATCGCGCCAAAGTGGGGGCGATCACTGAGGCGATCAACCAGGAACTCGCACGACGCGGCAAATCATCTATTCTCTATACCGATCTCGAAGGTGTTGTGTTTGCCGATTAATCCTAAGCCATTCGCACATAAAAAAAACGCCCGTGGTCTCCTGGTCAGAGACGGGCGCTTCTTAAGATGAGTCGTACCACACAGCAGGCGCACCGCGAAAGTTTCCGAGGCTTCTTCGGTATGTCCTGCTGATCTATCTGTATAGATATTCCATACCAGACAGGTACAGATCTTCCGGGCGCATTGTCGCATTACGGAATATGGCCTGTCAATCGAACGGAGAAAGTCATGCGAAGTGATGGCGTTCGCATTATTAAGGCTGCGACCGTATTCTCGACACAGAGTACCGGCTATGACAACACCCATAGGTATATGCACGGCTATGAAATCGATTTGACACGCAAGACAGCTGCGCTCATCCGCCAAAGCCGCCGTGGGGCTGATGAAGACAACCCGGAGAGTCGCCTGCGCCAGAAGGGCCTTGCTACTGTTGCTCTGGAGATACGCGGAGATCACGACCCGCTCATGGTGATACCCTACGACGAAGGCGCTGGTGTCTCAGGCCAGAAAAAAATATACGAACGGCCAAAGCTCCTGGAACTCTGGAAGGCGCTGCTGGACAGTACAATTGGCAGTATCATCGTGGCCCGTGAGGACCGTTTATTCAGGGACCGCTGGCTGACACAGCCAACCCAATTCGCTGCGGAGTGTGCCCAGCGTGGCGTGATTCTGATCGTTGCCGGACGACGTGCCTACGATTTTCGCATTCAGGACGATTTCAAAGCTTTCCTGCGTAAGATGGAGGAGGCGTACGGCTATATCGACACGCATGTGAAATATATGATGGAGATGAAACTTCAGAAGCTTCAGCGCGGTGAGTGGGTCGGGGGCAATCTGATCGCACCGTATACACTGGACCGGCTGGCGATCCAGGAAGCCAAAGAGCACCGGAAAATAATGAAGGAGTTCGGGGCAAGTGACGAGGAAGAACTGCTCATCACCAAAGCCTACCGACCAGTCATTTACGAACCGTGGCGGGAGATCGCGGTTGAGCTGTTTGAAAAATTCAAGCTATTTGATTATTCCCGTTCGCGCATGGGTCGCTATATCGAGGAGCGGCAATACATTTTCCCTTTTCCCTCAGCTGAAGATATGCAACAGTACATCTTTAAGACCAGAATGAGTTCGGTATCCGGCCTTGGCTACACCTTCACGGTGAACAGCCGCTTGTCCACGTGGCTATCCAATCTGATGCACCAGGGCTATATTGGTGTCGGCAAGGATACACAGGGCAGCCACGTCTATATCGAAGGAGCATTCGAGGCGGCCATCCCGCGCGATTTATTCGAGCCAGCATACGAGACAATTACCGGCTTCACGCTCGACGGCCAGCCAAGCACCGTGCGCCCAAACCACCGGCGCTTCGTGCGGAGCAAGCCGATTGAAGATCAGACGGCCCTGCTTACCCAGCATTTCCGCGCGCCGGACAATACATGGGGCGTGCGCACTGAAGACGGTCCGCCGCTCTACTATGCTGCCTACCTCCGACGCACAACTCAGACTACCGAGACGTACAGCTATATGGAAAGCAATCGGCTATGGTCGCTGCCATGCACGACGTTTGACCGTATCATTGTCGAACGTCTGAGCGCCCTGGCCGCGCACGACAAAGAACTGGCCGCACGCGTCGAGAATTACTACAAAAACCTGCATGCCAAAACGGTGAGTGAGAAAAAGGCAATTCTGCGTGAAATTACTGCCCTGCAAGCCAAAATTGCCCGCTACGACAAATTGCTCACCAGACCGGCGAGGCCTCTGACTGAGTCGCAGGAGGGCCGCTATCTGGGCGAACAGGCGCAGGCTGAACGCGATCTGGCAAAGGCTCAGAGCGCGCTGGAGCGATATGACCGGATGCAACCAGCACAGTTCATCCCGAAGTTCTACCGGATCTTAGGCCAAGCGCCTGGCGAGTTCTGGAGCCTGGATATTGACCGGCAGCGCCACATGTTGAGTCTGCTTATTGAGGAAATACAAGTGACAAGTATTTCCCCTCATCTCTATAAGCTGCTGTTGAAATGGAAAGACCCTGTCGCCAACCGGTGGGATTGCGCGATTCTCTTCAAGCGGCAGGCAATACGCTCGAAACTGCTCAACGTCTCGCAGTGGACGCCCGCAGAAGACGACATTTTGCGGAGGTTATGGCCCAACACCAATGGGTTCGTGATATCTCGGGAACTCCCGACGAAAACCAGTCATGCCATGAAGGTACGTGCCTTACAACTCGGTGTTCGTCGAAGCGAGGATTTTCAGAAACGTCGCAGTCCGCTGCACCGGGCGTTGTGCTATAGCGACTGGACAGGGGCCTGTGCAGCCCTGGAAGTCGGCCCCGAAACTGAGGAAGGCATGAAGATACTGGAGATGCTGAGTTACTATGCGCACACCACAGGCAAAGAGACGCCGCTCAGTTGTTGGTGGGTGTTGCCGGTTGTGGACATGAACGGCCCTGATGAGGATTGGATCAGACCATTGTCTCGACCGCCATGCCCAGAATTATCGCCGACCTGCAAGGTTTTGACCGCTACACCTGGGTCTCAACCTCTTATCTCCTGGCCTCGACGGTTATGGTACCGATCTATGGCAAACTTTCAGACATCTTTGGGCGCAAATCTATCTTCCTGGTGGGCGTCGTCATCTTCCTGACGGGCTCGGCGCTCTCCGGGGCCGCGCAGACGATGGATCAACTGGTGCTCTTTCGCGCCTTCCAGGGGATCGGCGCCGGTGCACTTATGCCCATCGCCATCGCCATCGTCGCCGACCTCTTTGCTCCCCGCGAGCGCGCCAAATGGCAGGGCGTCACGGGCGCGGTCTGGGGCCTCTCCTCTATAGTCGGCCCCACCGCGGGCGGCTGGATTACCGAGCATACGACCTGGCGCTGGGTCTTCTACGTTAACCTGCCCATCGGCCTCCTGGCCATGCTCGTGCTCATTTTCCTCATGCCCACGCTCAAGCAGACGAGTAAGAAGCCAAAGATTGACTACCTGGGTGCCGCTCTCCTGGTCGCCACGGCGGTTCCGCTACTGCTCGGCTTCTCCTGGGCTGGTTCGGAGTATGCCTGGGGCTCGCCCATCATCCTGGGACTCTTCGCCCTGGCCATCAGCGTTGGCTGCGTCTTCGTGCTCTATGAGTCTATCGTGCAGCGCGAGGGCGGACAGCCCATCATCGAGCCCTCGCTCTTCCGCAACAGCATCTTCACCATCTCGACTATCGCCACGGTCATCTTTAGCATGGCCCTCTTCGGTAGCACCTTCTTTATTCCGCTCTTCGTCCAGGGGGTCGTTGGTATCACCGCCACGAACAGCGGCCTTGTCCTGACCCCACTCATGCTCACCTCGGTTGTGGGCAGCGTCATCTCAGGCCAGCTCGTTGCCCGCACTGGACGTTACAAGTGGGCCGCCATCAGCGGCATGCTTATCGGTATCGCTGGCTCCTGGTTGCTCATGCGCCTGGACATCAACGCCAGCGACAGCGATGTGCTACTGGCCATGATCATGCTCGGCCTGGGCATGGGGACCAGCATGTCCCTCTACACCCTGATCGTGCAGAACGCCCTGCCGCAGAAGATCGGCCAGGCCACTTCCTCGTTGGTCTTCTTCCGCTCCATCGGCGGCACCATCGCCCTCGCGGCCATGGGTTCAGTCATGAACGCCAGCTATCTTCCGGCCTTCCACGGTGCCCTCCCCGAGGCCAGCAAGAAGGCCCTGCCCGCCGGGACCCTCCACTTCTTCGACAACCCGCAGATCCTGCTCTCCGAGGAGATGCAGAGCCACGTCCACTCTAGCCTCTCCGCCCTCGGCCCCCAGGGCCAGGACCTCTACACCCAGCTCATGCAGGCCGTCAAGCTCGGTCTGACCCAGGGCATCCACCATGTCTTCCTGCTCTGCACCTTGCTACTCTGCCTTGGTCTCGTGGTCGTCCTCTTCCTCAAAGAGATCCCCCTCCGCGGCAAAAGCCAAACGCCCCCGCACTCCTGAATAGGGGTTCACTGCGCTCCGATGGACAGATCGGGTAGTGCTTGTAAATGGCGCACCTACCCTCACTCCAGGGAAATGCAGCCGCCCAGCAGGAGGGGCCTGGTAGGTGCGCCGTTTACAAGCACACCCAGGCCCCTCCTGCATGGGCGGCCGCCCGCTACTGGCGTACGCGGCTACTCCATCCTTAAGCGGTAGATCTTAATAGCGACCTGGAAGGTGAGCCAGTTGCTGCGCTCTTGCAGGTCGATGCTGCAGAGGGATTGGATGCGTTCCAGGCGCTGGATGAGTGTGTTGCGGTGCACGTAGAGGTGCTCAGCGGTCTTGGTGAGGTTACCCGCGTTCTCCAGGTACATCTCCAGCGTGGTCAGCAGCTCGGTATTTTTACGTTTATCATATTCATCGATCTTTGCCACCTGCTCCTGGTAGACGTCGCGCAGGTCGTCCATGTGGGCGATCTTGTAGAGGTAGCGGTAGACGCCGAGGTCGTTAAAGTGCGTCACGGCGGGGCCGCGTTCGGTCGAGTGCATGCTCTGGCCCATCTGGAGCGCCTCGCTGGCCTCGGCGAAGCCCTGGCGGTAATCGCTGATCTGCTGGCAGGCATTGCCCAGGCCCACGGCCAGCCTGACATCGTATTCATCATAGATATGGTGGGCCAGCTCCTGAATCCAGGTCTTGAGGCGCAGGCTATCGGAGTCCTTCGGAAGCGGAAGCAGGCAATTGAGCAGGTTCTCATGCTCATAGAAGATGGAGCCGGGAGCGCTCTCCTGAATGCGGCGGCGGACGAGATTGCCCAGGCTGCGGTAGGTGTTCTGGAGCGCGCTGGAGCTTGGTGCGCCCTCCTTGCGCCCACTGGCGGGGTGGGTGCTCTCATCGCCACGCGTCATCTCGATGCGCACCACGGCATGTGGCTGCGTGAGGTCGCAGCCCAGGAAGTGCGCGCGCTGGCGTAGGGATTCTTCGTTCTCCGGCAAGCCCTGGATGAGATCCTCGAAGAAGCCCTTGACCAGGTTTTTCTGTGCCAACTGGTTTACGAGGCGGCTGTTTTTGATGGCGATGGCTACCTGGTTAGCGATGGTCGTCAGGAGCGTCTGATTCTCCGCGCTGAAGCGCCGCGTTTTATAGGTATAGCAGTTGATCAGGCCAAGCTGCTCGGTGCCCGCGATCAGGGGAGCGGAGATCAGGGATTTATACTGCGAGGTGCGCAGGGGATTCAAGCGCTCAAGTGTCTCCCCCTCGGGAAGGTCCTGTGCCTCTGAACTATAGGCGCGCATGGTCTGTAGGTCGGCTTTATCGCTCAAGCTGCGCAGGTGGTCGAGGGTATGCGGATCGACATCCACGGCCTGAAACTGGCTCTGGTCGTTCCAGTTGGGCGCTGTGGCGTGAACGATCAGGCGGCGTAGCTGGCGCGAGGTGTCGGCATCGCGCTCGCGGGCCTGGTCCATCAGCATGATTACGCAGAGATCGACCTCCATGATCTGGACCGTCAGCGTCGCCAGGGTGCGGAGCATATCATCGAGATAGAGGCCTGAACTGATGGTCTGGCTCAGCATCGAGAGCGAGGTCAGGATGCTCAGTTTGCGCTGAGCGCTCTCGTACAACTGCGCATTCTCGATGGCGCCCGTCACCAGGGCCGCGATATTGCTGATAAAATTGCGCTGCTGCTTGCTAAATTCGTGAGGAGCCACGGCCTGGAGCGTGATCACGCCTGTCAGGCTCTTGTCCTTGGCGATAATGGGCACGCTAAAGATCGACTGGAACTTCTCTTCCTGAAACTCAGGGATATAGTGGAAGCGGGGATCGGCCAGGGCCGCTTCTTTAAGGAAGATTGGCTTGCGGTGGAGGGCTGCCCAGCCGGTAATGCCCTCGCCTAGCGTCATATGTATTTTGCCTACATAGCCCTCGTACGGCCCGGTCGCGCTGGAGAGCACCAGCAGATCCTTCTCGGGATCATAGAGGTAGATAGTTGCTATATCACAGGAGGTGGCCCGGTTAATGGATTCGAGCAGGCGTTTAAGCACCTCTTCCAGGCGCAGCGTTGAGCCGACCGTCGAGATGACCTCGTTGAGCAGGGCGTTCTCCTGCGTGCGCGCCTCCAGCAGCCTTTGCAGCTTGTTGTTTTCATAGCGCAGGCGTTCAAGACTTTTCTCAGGCGTTTCGGCGGCCTCTGAGGGTAGATGTGAATTCGCCTTGGCGGACATTGTTCCTCCTCTAAATTTCGCGTTCCCCAAATAGAACATACGTCACAGCGTGCGCACCTGTGGGCGATGTGCGCGCCATTGCAACACCCGGCCTTTTGATACAGAGATATAGTTAATACATACATATTCGCGCATGAGTTATTGTACTCTTTTTCCGTCTCAGCGTCTACCCTAATACAGCCTGCTTCCTGTTCTGGGAGGACTGTATCCCCCGCCTTCGCGCCTGCGGCGCTCAGGGGTAATAATATGGGCGTGCATTGCGGGCATCCGCCCGCAATGCACGCCCATATTATCAAAGGTGTAGGGATAAGGGCGTTGTAGGGTCCATGCTTGCATGGACTAAAAAGGTTTAGGGAAAAGGAATGTCTTATTGGGGTGCGTTTTTGGTTGTGAAGGCGATGATGCGGTCAATTAAATCGCGGCCATTCTCGGTTTCAAAGATTGCGGTACCGTGGGCGCCGCCGGGGTAGATGTGTATCTCTTTAGGCTGTTGAGCGATGTCGAACATATGCTGAGTATTCTCGGCGTAGGCGTCATCCTGACTATTGATGAAGAGCTTGGGTGCGGTGATTGCGGGAATCTTCTTTTCCTCAATCCAACCTTTGAGAGGGGCTGAGAGGGTGATGACGCCTGCTACTTTGGCCTGGGAGGCGGCGTCCAGGCTCACGGATCCCCCCATGCTTGCGCCAAGCAGAATGACTTTTTTCGCGCCCTGGCTTTTGACAAAGGTGATGGCGGCAAGTAAATCCTGGCTATATTGGGCGCTATCACGCTGCCCTTCGGACTCGCCGTTGCCACGGAAGTCATAGGCCAGGACCATAAAGCCGCGTGCGGCGAACCAGGGCACGACCCCTTGCCATATAGCCTTGGTGCTATTGAGTTCATGAGAACAGATAATCGCCGTCGTGCCGCTCTTGCTATAGAGCAGGCCAGCAAGCTTAATATGATCGGCTGTCGTAAAGTGGACCTCTTGACTGGTGACTGTGGGCGTGGTAGGCGTCGGAGTGATGGGAGGCGTCGCGGTCGGAGTAGGAGGGTTTGAGGTCTGTGGTGAGCCTCCTCCTGATGTGCAGGCCGCGAGCACCAGGCAGAGTAGCAGGAGCGCGATGAGTCGCAGGTGGAAGTGATGTTTCCTCATGTGGTGATCTCCTTAAAGCCGTTTGAGCATATTTTTTATTCTTCAATGTCTATATGTACGGCTTATATATGTACGGCTCTGATCTGCCCGATATCACATCAACTATCGAGCGCTTTCAGATATTTAGTGACAATATTTTCATAAAGCGGTCCTATTGCGTGCGTTGCGCGGGGGGCATCTGGTATGATTGATTTCAGCCAGAGCGGTGGAGAGGCGTTTTTCGTGGGAGGGCACGCCTGGCTGGTGCATGTCGTTGTGGAGCGTGTGGGGATTGGGTTGATGGGTAGAAGAAGAGGTGCCACTGGTGGAGCAGGTTGAGATTGCGGCGGTCGTGCAGGCCCTGCTACAAGATTTTAGCGCCATTATTGATTATAAAACGTTACAGGATAGCCTGCCGCGACGGCTGGCGACCCTGCTGCGCTGTCGCTGTGTCCTCTTTTATCAGCGCATTGGCGAGACACTCCAGTTTGTGGCTGGCTCCTTCGATGATCAGCCGGGCTGGTCGAGCGGGCTACTCTCGGTGGCGCGGATCAATCCTATCCTGCTCACAGGTGATCTCCTGGAGGCGCAGGCCTGGCGCGAGCGGCATGCCAGGGCCACACCCTCTCGTGCCCCCACGCATGTCGCGGCACCCCTCATCTATCGCCAGCGCTGTATCGGTGTGATGGTCGCCATTCGCCTGCCGCGCGAGGAATTCTCTGAGCCGCCTATGACCTGGCAGTCGGACGAGGTGAGCATGGTAGAGGCCGTCGCGGGCGTGGTCGCGCTACTACTGGAGAATACACGTCTGCTGGAGCGCGACCGGGAGCGTATCCATGAGTTGTCGCTGCTTAACAGCATCAGCAGCCAGATGCACTACTCGATGTATGAGTATGAGCGTATGCGTGCCGTCATCGTCCAGCGCGCACGCGAGATCTCGATGGCCGACCTGGGGGCCTTGCTAGAGGTGCCTTCAAGGAGCGCGCGGACGCGCCCCAGGTCTCCCGAGAAGGAAACATGGGTGACAGAAGAGTTACGTACCCTCCTCCTGCGCTACTTTGGCGAACAGAAGTTTCCCGAAATCCTCTTGCTAGAACTGCCTGGTGCCAGAAATGATCCCTGGAGCCAGCAAGTGGCTCAGGCTCTCCCCTCCTCTGTGAAGACCTTCTTCGCGGTCCCCCTGCTGGGTGGCAAGATTGGCGCGCGGCGTGGCGGCTCCCTGCTGCGTGGGAGTATCAGCAAAGACCAGGAGTATGCGCAGGAGACGAGTATCCTGGGTGTGGTCATTGGAGCCTATCACGCGCCCTGGAAGCTGCGCAAGTCCGAACTGGTACTGCTCCAGGTGCTCGCCAGCCAGGCGGGGGCGGCTCTGGAGAATATGACGCTCATGCACGAGGTCATTGAGGCCCGCAATGAGGCCCGCAAGCTCCTGCGCCAGGTGCTTGAGGACCAGCGCCTCAAAGAGATGATCCTCGAAAGCATTCCCAGTGGCCTGATCACGACCGACCGCTCCGGGCGCGTCACCACCTTTAACCGCGCAGCCGCCGCCATTCTTGGCTATCATGCTCGCGAGATTGTAGGCCAGCCGCTGGCGTGTGTTCTGGATATACGCTCCCTGCATGTCGCGACCGCCCCGTATGAGCAATATCTCTCACCTATTGAGCAGCCATCTTCGCCGCCAGGCAGAGATGAGCCGGTGCGCGAGACGCAGACCTTCGAGGCGGTCCTCAGCGCTCTCCGAGGCGAGGCACCAGGTGAAGGAGCCAGACTGAACGGCCCCTCGGCGCGAGCGGATGGCGAGCCGGGATCCACCGGCCCGCTCCAGCGCCTGCCAGCTCCCTTTCACGCCCTGCTGGGAGAGCTGCGCAGCGGAACCATCAAGAACACCGACCGGCAGGGGCGCGAAGTGGTCCTGGAGGTCGATGCCCTGCCCCTGAGCGATGAGAGTAACATGCCCATTGGTATGCTCGTGACTTTCACCGATGTCACCTCGGTCCATCGCCTGGAGGAGGAGAAGCGGCGCCTGGACCGCCTGGCGACTCTGGGCGAGATGGCCGCCAACGTCGCCCACGAGGTGCGCAACCCCCTGGCCTCGATTAAGACCTCTATGCAGATGATCATGGAGGAACTCTCCACCACGACCGAGCCTCTGCCCTCGGACGAGATTGATTGTGGCCTGGGAAGCGACCAGGCCTGGATACGCGAGGAGAGCTCGGTCGTCCTGAAAGAGGTCGAGCGGCTCAATGCCATCGTGCATGACCTGTTGCTCTTCGCCAAGCCGCGCCAATTGCACCGCACGCCCTGCTCCCTCTCCGAATTGAGTGACCGGGTATTGCACTTTATTCAGCCACAGTGCGAGGCAGCCAATGTCGTCGTGCATCGTGTCTACCGTGATATCCCTGCCGTCGGCGTCGATGCCGGGCAAATGGAGCAGGTCTTGCTTAATCTCTACATGAATGCCTTGCAGGCTATGCCCGAAGGGGGCATCCTCACCGTCTCCTGCATGACGCTACCAGCCGAGCAGGAGAGAGCGGAGGGCGAGCAGGAGGACGTGGCCACTACACGCTCACCCCAGGTGTTGGTTGGGCTTCAGCGTCCAGGCATCACCCTCTCACAGTGGGTTGAGATCGCTGTGAGCGATACTGGCGAGGGCATCAGGCCAGAACAACTCGGGCGTATCTTCCAACCCTTCTTTACCACCAAAGCCCACGGTATCGGCCTGGGGCTGGCGATCACGCGCCGCCTGGTCGAGGACCACGGGGGCTATATCCGCGTCGAGGGGCACTATGGCTATGGCGCAACCATCTCGATTCGCCTGCCCGTCTTCGATGAGGATGCCTGTACAAGCCCCCGCAGAAAATATGCTTATGAAGCGCCCTGGGGCGACATGTTATTGGAAGAGGAGATGTTAGTGGAGGAGGGCGTTGATGAGCCTGGGTATTCTGATCGTCGATGATGAGCCACATCTACCGCATCAGCTTGCACGCTACCTGCGCAAGCGCGGCTATGATGTTTATACTGCCTCAGATGGCGAGGCGGGCCTGCGCGAACTCCAGAAGAATACGATTGATCTTGTCTTGCTGGACCTGCGCCTCCCCAAATTGAGTGGATTGGAGGTACTCAGGCGTATTCGCGAGCATGAGGCGGAGCTGCCCGTGGTAATCCTGACCGCTTATGGCGACGTCCAGACCGCCGTAGAGGCCATGAAGTTAGGAGCCTCAGATTACATACTCAAAGGATTTGACCTGGAGGAATTGTTGCTAGTTGTAAAACGAGCGCTGGATACCAGCGCGATGTCGAGAGAACTGCGACAGTTAAAGCGAGAGCGCAGCGATAATTATCATTTCAATCACGTCGTGGGGCATAGTGAGCGTATGCATGCCGTCTTTGAGCTGGTCTCCAAGATCGCGCGCAGCGATGCCTCGGTGCTCATCACCGGCGAGAGCGGCACCGGCAAAGAGGTTATCGCGCACGCCATTCATGAGCAGAGTCCACGTGCCAGCGGCCCCTTTCACCCGCTCAATTGCGCCGCCATCGCGCACAACCTGCTTGAAAGCGAGCTATTTGGGTATGAGCAGTATGCCTTTACCGATGCCAAGAAGCAGAAGCGCGGCCTGTTAGAATTGGCAGAAGGAGGCACACTCTTCCTGGACGAGATCGGCGAGATGCCGCTTGACATGCAGGCTAAGCTGCTGCGCGTACTGGAGACGCGTTCCTTCTTTCGCCTGGGCGGCAACAAGGAGGTCAAGATCAACGTGCGTATCCTGGCCGCGACCAACCGCGACCTGGAACTGGCCATGAAGGATGGCTCCTTCCGCTCGGACCTCTACTACCGCCTGGCGGTCCTGAAGATTCCCTTGCCGCCCCTGCGCGAGCGGCCAGCAGATATCCTACTCTTCGCCGCCCATTTTATCGAAGACTTCAATCGCTCGCTTGGTCGTAACGTGCGCAAGCTTGCGCCCGAGACGCAACACCTCTTACAGAACTATAGTTGGCCGGGGAATATACGCGAGCTAAAAAACGTCATTGAGCGCGCCATTATTTTAAGTAGCGGCGAAGAGCTGCTGCCCATGCACCTGCCCCATGAGATCGTCGGCTCAAAAGACGGGCAGGCGCCCAGTCCGATAGACCCCTGGGAGCAGTGGTTTAACGCGCGCCCCACCGGCCCGGTCTCGTTGGAAGAGATCAACGGGCGCATCGAACGCCACTTTATCCGCTGGGCTTTGGAATCCACCCGGCACAACCGCACGCGAGCCGCGGAGCTGCTCGGCTTCGCCAAAGTCGACCAGCTCCGCTACCTCATGCGCAAACACGGCATTGATTAAAAAGGGAAGAGATGGTGTTGTGGTGGAACGACGCTACTAAAATACGCGTCTACATATAATGGTACGATACGCTCCGCCCCATTATATGTAGACGCGTGCTTCAGCAGCGTCGGAGGTATATGTAGACGCGTGCTTCAGCAGCGTTGGAGGAGTTCGCCTTCAATTTGTTGCCAGACGTGGATGCTGGTCTGAGTATTATCGAAGGGTAAGTGTTCCTGGGCGGCTTGTTGAGCCAGGCGGGCTGTGCGTTCACGATAGGTGTTGATCAGGGCATATTGTTTCTCTGGCTCGGGCATGATATGCAGCTTGATGACCTCGTTGGCATAGAAGGCTCCTTTGGGGAAGGCCAGGGCCAGCAGGTCGCTAAAATGTTTGGCCAGTTCCACGCGCAGGGGGGTAAAGTAGTGTGGCTGGCTGCTGGCGGCGAGGAGGCACCCGGCGGTTAATCCCGCGTAGCGAATGGGGTGAGCGACCGCGCTGACCTCAAATTTATCATGATAGACGGGAAAGGGAGGATGTTCATGGCGCAGGTCGCTCACAAGTTGCAGGTAGCCAGTCTCAACTACGTAGCCGCAGAGGGTCTCGCCCCCAAGGAAGCAGATCTCGTGTTCCAGGTCGCTCGGCCAGGGGAAGTGCCCCTTGCCCGCGATCTCACGCAGGCTATGAATGGCCCCATCCTCGCGTGGTGGCATGCATTGGACCAGGCGAATGGAGAGGCCCAGGCGATTAGGATCGAGCTGCTCCAGGGCCTGTTTCAAGATGAGATCGGCCAGGCGCCAGAAGAGCAGGCGTTCGTTGGTGATGGTACGCATATGCAGGACCTGGGCGAAGAACTCAGAAGGAATGGTATCGACGGTATCTTCAATCAGCCAGGCATGCAGGTCGGGATATTGTTGTTCCAGGGCTTGAAAGAGCTCCTGGCGATCCTTGACGGGGACAGCTTGAAGCAGGCGAACAAGATGTTGCTTATGCGGTTTTGTCTCGCCATTGGCCCAGCGGGTCAGGGTCATGGGAGCGATTGAGAGTTCATTGGCGATCCGTTGACGCTCGGCGGTTGACTTAATGATGGAGTGGAGGATGGATGTCCAGGAAGGAGCGTTGCTACTCATGCCAGTTCCACCTTTTATACATAATTAGATGCGTTTCTGACTTCCATTTGCGCTTTTGTATATGATAACAGAGGGGGTAGAGTGAGTCAACCATTGGGGCGGCGAACGTGTATAGAGTAGATGCAGAGGAGAGGCGTAAGCCAGCATGTATGGGAGAATATATACATGCGAGAGATGCGGTCCGTAAAGGGATTGGGAATGATGCCAAAGAGAATTGTCGTTGTGGATGATGACCGGGAGGTGCGGGAGATACTCGCATTTGTCCTGGTGCGCTATGGATTTGAAGTGGAGTGCGCGAAGGATGGTTCTCAGTTGCAGCAGCTCCTTGCCCCTGTGCATGGACCGCTACCCGACCTGATTATCCTGGACGTCATGATGCCTGGGGAGGATGGGTATCATATTTGTAGGGGGTTACACGAGGATGGTCGAACCAGGCACATCCCTGTCATCATCGTCACAGCACGCGCTGAGCACATCTACGAGCGGATCAGTGAAGATCTGGGGGCGGCGCTCCATATTACCAAACCCTTTCACCCCTTCGAACTCGTAGAGCGCGTGCAGACTCTGGTAGGCCCCCCCAAACAAGCCTGATGAACGCAAGAACGGGAAGGGGCCCCGCCCATGCAGGAAGGCCAGTAGTGCTTCTAAAGGGCGCACCTACCTGGCCTTCCTGCCGGGCGGGGGCATTGCCAAGAAAATGAGGGTAGGTGCGCCCTTTACAAGCACTACCCGATCTGTGCGGCCCCTGGCGAAGCTCCAAATGCTTTAACGGGGTCCAGGGGTAGGTTCCCAGGCTTTATCCCCGGCAAGGAGCGAGAACGGGTCAAGGGCCACTTCTCCCCAGCGAAGAGCGAGAACGGGGTCCAGGGGCAGGTTCCCAGGCTTCTCCCCGGCAAGGAGCGAGAACGGGGTCCGGGGGCGGAGCCCCTGGCGGGGTTTGGGGTGTCCCCAAATTCTTCTTTCTCCCCCCGCCGTAGGCGGCAGAAACAATATACCCACCTGGCTAGATAGAAGAAAATAGGAAGAAAACTACTTGTATCGACGCTCAAAAGTTGGTATGATTACAAGCAAGAGCGTCCTGGTAACCATACAAGGAAGCAGAGCGGCTATGCCTAATAAATATGAACGCGAAATTGAAGAGATACTGCGCAACCTGGAACTCTCAGACTCTCCGGGGTCTGGGGGGAAGAGAAGCGAGCGCCGGTCAGGCCCCCCGAAGAAGGAGCGACCCCCACGTGGCCCTCGTTTTCGGGGCTTTTCCTGGAACTTTTCCCCCAACGAGTGGTTTCTCCTGAGCGCCATTGTGGCGGCCTTGCTGGGTGGTGGCTATGCCTATGCTACGCCAACGCATGAGGCCAACCTCATCACAGGTCTGCTGGCCATTGTGGGTATGATCTGTATTGTGTGTGTCGCGCTCACCAATTTTGTCTCGCCTCGTTCGGGTTCCGCGCAGCGTACGCGCCATCAATCGGTCCAGTTTGGCAATGTCACCATTACCCCCTTGCGGCGCGGCCCTTTTAGCAACCTGCGCACGCGCTGGAACCTGTTCTTGTTGAAGCTACGTTATCGCAAGAATGACCGCCCGCGCTAAGGGTGAATTGGATATGATGGATGGCTGAGAAATCGCGCCGAAAAGTGCTTGACAAGCCGTCAAAACCATGTTAATATTTCAACCGTAACAAACGGGGTGTGGCGCAGTTGGTAGCGCGCCTGCTTTGGGAGCAGGAGGTCCGCGGTTCAAGTCCG
The DNA here is from genome assembly GCF_016587415.1 of Ktedonobacter sp. SOSP1-85. Classification (GTDB taxonomy): domain Bacteria; phylum Chloroflexota; class Ktedonobacteria; order Ktedonobacterales; family Ktedonobacteraceae; genus Ktedonobacter. Next base: position 4,982,599 of record NZ_BNJI01000001.1, read on the forward strand.
CGCACCCCGATTATGCGGGAGTAACTCAGTTGGTAGAGTTCCTGCCTTCCAAGCAGGCTGTCGCGAGTTCGAGTCTCGTCTCCCGCTTTTCTTCATAGACCGTCCTTCTCAATGTGCTTCACAAGCTGCTTCAGATGAAGCGAGCAGTGATGACAGATGAGAAGGACGGTTTTCTTTATGGCCAAAAGGCGTTCAACGGACACCTGCCTTCATTTTCCGGGAAACACCTGCCTCGCGTTCCACGTTCTGACAAAAGTGTTCACAAGCCATTCAATCCATGACCACCTGCCTTTCCACCTAAGCAAACACCTGCCTCTCAGCTTCTTCCTCGCGCGAATCTGGAGGCCGCCTGACGTGATTCCTTTTCTATCGCAAGAACGCATAGCTAGACTTGGTACTCGGTAACCTGAAACACTGCTCGCGTATGTTGATGTGTTACACAGATGCGTCACCGAGATCCCGTAAGACTTCAAGATGATGCGGACGAAAGGAAACTAGCAACCATGGTATTGAAGGCGACAAACAACGATTCTTCTATCGCACACGCCGTGCAGTCAAGGGGAGCAGACAGGCGAACGCACAAGAAAGGATCACGCGTCACACAAGAACGTGCCAAAGCCCAACGTGCCAAACTCGACACGCAGGTTGAGACCCGGCACCTTCAAGAAGTGCAAGAAGCCGTTGTTCAGGCTACGCGGCACAAGAAAGCAGCACGGCAAGAGGCCCAGGCCAAACGGCGCATCATTACAACGCTCATTGATGCCTACATACAGGATCAGGCTGCATGAGTATCGGCCTGTTGCACGTGTTTTTGTCCAGCTCTTGACCGGCAAGTGGGAAAAGGCTTTGGAAGCCAGCGTTGAGGAACTTGCCGCACTCCTGCGCACACTGCAAGACCAGATGGCTCCTATACAGGAGCGGATCGCCAAAGCCAAGCTGACCTATGGGCAGGCAGAGAGGCAACATGCTGATCTCCAGCCCACGATTGACTCCTGGACTAAAAAGCGTGATACACAACCTGCTCACTATATCCAGAAGCAGGCTGCGCTTACTCAGGATCTGGCGGATCTGGAGCGCGAACTTCAGGCTGGCAATCCACGTATTGCTGCATTGGAGCAGGCTTTGATCAAGGCCCGGCAGGAACGTGCCTTGATCGAGGATGCGCTGGCCCATCTTGATCAGCAGGTCGAGGATGCCAAACGGGAGGCAGGACGTCTCGTCCTGGAGTCGGCGCAAGTGGTGGGGGCGACCCTGACCAGCCTGTACCTCAATCCAACACTGCTCAATCAGCAGTGCTAGAGGTGATATGCTGCTCAAGGCAGGTGGTTGTACATAAGCGCTCGAAGGAGCCATCGTTCAAATTCCACGGGTGCTCTTTGATCGCCTCGTGGATACACTCGCTTTTGCTGCTTAGTGCAAACATAGTGTTTGAAACATTTGGATAAAGCCTACCTCAGAATACGACCGAAAATAGTGAAAATTTTTCCATTTCTTCTGTTGATAAACCTACTTTTGTAGTAGTGAGAAGGCTGATCAAATGGAGAGAGAGAGAAAACAACTCATCCACAGAACATGCTCCAAATTTCACCAATTTCGTGTCACAATGGGCATTAGTCGGGCAGATGGAACGGGATGGTTGTGACGACAATCTTCGGCAGAGGTCGGAGTGCATGCCTCAGTTGTGACGCAGTCTGACCGTGCAGGATGCGGTGCCACCAGTGCCGGACGACGATTTCTGGAAGGATCACCGTCACCGTGAGGTCGGGGCGTTGCCAATGTAACACCTCGATGTATTTGACTATCGGCGCAACGATCGCGCGGTAGGGAGAGACGATAACCGCGAGCGGCAGATGGTCCCCCCAGAGGTGCCAGTAATCGCGAAAGCGTTTAGCATCCTCCTCCGTGGAACTGAGGTGCAGTGCGAGCACGGGCTGTTGGAGCGAGGCCGCATACGCCAGGGCGCGCATACTGGCGCGGTCCAGCGAGGCAACTGGTACGATCACCAGGTGGTGGATCTCCTCGGGCGTTTCCTCCGCTTCGGCCAGGCCTGCCTCCACGCCTGAGACGAGCGCAGGTAGGCGCTGTGGCTGTGGTACTTCAACCACCCCTGCCTGCAGCGCGAGCGCCTGAGCGGCCAGGTCGTAGTGGCGTCGAATGCGCATCGCGACCAGGATGAACAGCCCAATAGCGAGCAGGGCTACCCAGGCGCCTTCGGTGAACTTCACCCAGGCTATCGTGGAGTTAGGGGTGAGCGCCGCTATAATCCTTGCTCTGGGAGTCACACTAAAGTTACTTGATCATGTGCATGTTGATTTTACCAAAGAATGAAGGAACTCAGCCTAGTTAGAGGCTGAGGCAAGAAAAGGCTGAAGCTAAGACAAGCCCGCCTCATCGCTGGGGCTGCAAGCCGCGGGGCTTGCAACGGGTTCTTCTCTGTCAGGACGATCGAGATTTATTGGGCATGATAGTCCCTTCGAGTGATTTGGCTTGAAGGAGCTGTGCCATGGTGACGTTCGTCGCCAGAAGATTAAGCCCATCCAGGTTTGCCCCTCGTAAATTAGCGCTACTCAGATTTGCCGCGCTCAGGTCGGCACCGCGCAGGTCTGCTCCGCTGAGATCGGCCCCGCTGAAATTGGCCTTGCTCAAATCGATGATGTTAATCAGGTCAGATTCCGCTAGAAACGCGAAGAGGATGCTTCTGCGACCGGGGTCTAAGAGCCGCAATATGGTCCATGTGCGTGTGCGGGCAACAGCGCGCACCTCCGCATTGGTTTTTGATTGGCGTAAATTCTCGCTCAACAGGAGATCCGCCATTTTGTCGAGGTAGCCATGGAGGGCGGCTTCTCGCGCCTGTTCAGTGCTAATCCATGCCGTCCCCACGCCGACTACTATTGGAATTGCCAGGACACCAAGGAGGTAGAGCCAGTCCCAGAGCGTTCTCCCCTGAAAACCAGTCCAGTCCATGTGATAGCCAGCCACAATGGCGGCAATGGAGACGACTAGTGCAATGGCTATCCCTTCACTGAGTGCTCTATGCCGCAGTATAGATGTCCACCACATCGAAAATCGTCTTTGCATCTTATTCCTCCAGCACGAATGACGCATAGCAATCCGCTTGTTGTACACTGAAAAGCCAGGAGAGATAAAACAAGACAATTACTTATTGCCTCGAACCCGACAGGAGGGCAAAGCAGATGCATCGTTGGCAAGCACCTCTCTGCCCTCCATGTGGTTTTGCTCAAGGCATACAACCGCTACCTGCGCGCATGAACTTCCTCAGGGACCTCCACCCTGACCGCTTCAAGCGTAAACTTGCCATCCTTCACATCAATGACGACGGTATCTCCATCGCGCACTGTCCCGTCAAGCAGTTCGCGCGCGATGCGGTTCTCAATCTCCCGTTGAATGACGCGCTTCAGCGGACGGGCACCAAATTCCTCGTCGTATCCCATTTCGGCCAGCCGATCACGGGCAGTGCCGGTGAGTTGGAGCGTAATGTGGCGCTCGCTCAGGCGCTGGCGCAGGCGATCCAGCTGGATATTAACGATATCTCGCATCTGTTCGCGCGAAATCGGATGGAAGACGATGATTTCATCGATGCGGTTGATGAACTCTGGACGGAAGCCTTCCCCGCGCAAGCGTTGACGAACCATGCGTTGGACCTCGTCCTCGTCCAATTTCTCAAGCTCAGGCAGCCAGAGGACTCCAACGTTACTTGTCATGATCAGGACGGTATTCTTGAAGTCAACAGTGCGGCCCTGTCCATCTGTCAGGCGACCATCATCGAGTACCTGGAGCAGGATGTTGAATACCTCTGGCGCGGCTTTCTCGATTTCGTCGAAGAGCACAACGCTATAGGGACGACGGCGTACCGCCTCGGTTAACTGACCTCCCTCTTCATAGCCGACATAGCCAGGAGGCGCGCCTATCAAGCGTGCTACACTATGTCTCTCCATATACTCGGACATGTCGATGCGAATGATGGCATGCTCATCATCGAAGAGGAATTCGGCGAGTGCTCGTGCCAGCTCGGTTTTCCCTACACCAGTCGGGCCTAAGAAGAGGAAACTGGCCAGCGGCCGGTTGGGGTCCTGGAGTCCCGCTCGCGCGCGACGTATAGCGTCGGAGACCGCTTGTAACGCCCGTTCTTGCCCGACAACGCGTTTGCGCAGGTTATCCTCCATATGCACAAGCTTCTCTATCTCACCCTCCATGAGCCTGGTCGCGGGAATATGGGTCCATTGCGAGATAACCTCGGCAATATCTTCGGCATCCACCTCTTCTTTAAGCATACGAGCACCTTTGATATTGGCGAGCCTCTCCTCCATCTCGTGGAGTTGCTGCTCCAGCCTGGGAATGACGCCATGGCGCAGTTCAGCCGCGCGGGCAAAGTTGTACTCGAGCTCGGCTTTCTCCAGCTCTATCTGGGCCTGTTCGAGTTCTTGCTGTACACGGCGCATGGTCTCGACAGGGCCGCGTTCGCGCTCTAGAGCCAGCTTCATAGTATTGAGTTGCTCTTGCAGATTGGCGATCTCCTGTTCAACTTTTGCACGGCGTTCCTGGCTGCCAGGATCAGACTCCTTTTTCAGGGCTTCATGTTCAATCTGCAACTGCCTGATGCGGCGGTCCAGCGCGTCGATCTCGGTAGGGGTGCTATCCAACTCGACGCGCTTCCGGCTGGCTGCCTCATCCACCAGGTCAATGGCCTTGTCGGGTAAGAAGCGGTCGGTGATGTAGCGCTTGGAGAGGACGGCTGCGGAGACCAGGGCGCTATCGGTGATGCGTACGCCATGATGGGTCTCATAGCGCTGCTTGAGGCCGCGCAGGATACTGATGGTATCCTCGACGGTTGGCTCATCAACCATGACGGGCTGGAAGCGGCGCTCTAGCGCGGCATCTTTTTCAATGTATTTGCGATACTCCTCCAGTGTGGTCGAACCGATGCAGTGGAGCTCGCCACGGGCCAGCAAGGGTTTGAGCATGTTGGAGGCATCCATGGCCCCCTCTGCCGCCCCGGCGCCGACCAGGGTGTGAAGCTCGTCGATGAAGAGGATAATGTTGCCGTTGGAGTCGATTACCTCTTTGAGCACGGCTTTAAGTCGTTCCTCGAACTCACCGCGATACTTGGCGCCAGCGATGAGTGCGCCGAGATCGAGAGCGATAATTTGTTTGCCGACCAGTGTCTTTGGCACATCGCTACGTATGATCCTCAGGGCTAATCCCTCTACAATAGCGGTCTTGCCAACGCCCGGCTCTCCAATTAGGACCGGGTTATTCTTGGTGCGGCGACTTAGGACCTGGATGACACGCCTGATCTCCGCGTCTCTGCCGATGACCGGGTCGAGCTTTCCTTGCCCTGCCAGCAGAGTGAGATTGCGGCCATATTTTTCGAGTGCTTGGTATTTACCTTCGGGATTCTGGTCGGTCACGCGTTGCCCTCCTCGGATGGACGTGAGAACCTGTAACACCTTGTCACGTGTAAGCCCTGCCGCTTCTAGCGCCTTTGGTGTTACACCATCGCTTATATTAAACATGGCCAGCAACAAGTGCTCAACGCTGAGATACTCGTCGTGAAAGGCTCCCATCTCCTTAAATGCATCTTCCAGGAGCTTGCGCAGGCGCGGTGAAATGCCTGGCTCACTTCCACCATACACCTTTGGCATGCGCTCAAGTTCCTGGCTAACCAGGCGCTGCGCTGCCTCAAGATTGCCTCCTGCCTTCGCGATAACTTGCTGTACCACTCCGCCTTCCTGACTGAGCAGAGCCGCAAGGAGATGCTCTACATCAACCTGACTATGATTGTTTGCTCTCGCGATCTGGCCAGCTTCATTGATGGCTTCACGAGCTTTTTCGGTGAAACGCTCAATGTTCATACTCTCTCGTTTCCCTTGTTGGTGTACAAATGAACGATTCTTGTAGGTTGAGCACTACAATGACCACGAGTCAGTTTTCTCAGTCGCCAGAAAATTGCCATGATGAAGATTGTATCTGAGCCACTTGGCTTCGCGTTTCTTCCAGTTCTTGCTGCAACGTTGCCAGGCGCTTGAGTAAGTGGAGAACGACTTCGACGCCCTCCAAATTCACTCCTAATTCATGCTGTAAGCGGCGAATACGCCGCAGGCGTCGCACATCCTCTTCGCTATAGCGCCGGTTTCTACTGCTGCCTTCGCCCTGGACCAGGCCTAATGCTTCCAGGGAATGCAGCGCACGCATGTTGAGGTGGCTCGCGGTGACAGCCTCATGCGCGCTATATGAGCGTAGCGCGGCATATGGTTGTACTACAATACGCGTGATATATGAGTTATCCACGTCTGCTCCTTTCTTCTACCGGGCTTGCCTGGGGAACGTAGCCAACAGAACGGGCGAAGGCTTCGAAGAGGTGACGTTGCTCTGGACTGAGGTGTTTAGGCATTACCACGTGTACGTCAGCGTAGAGATCGCCCCTTTTATCTGGTTCTCCCATAACAGGCATGCCCTGGCCCCGTAGACGCAACGCGGTACCCTCCTCGGTCCCGGGCGGTATACGCAGCAACAGGCGGCGGCCATCTGGGGTCGGTACCTGTATCTCTCCACCTAATACAGCCTCGGCGAGAGGAACCTCGACGCGCGTATGCAGCGTCGTCCCCTCCCGTGTGAAGCGAGGGTCAGGCGCCATATGTACACGCAGGTACAGATCACCGCGCCCAGCAGGCCCCTCCTGGCCCTGACCAGCTATCCGTATGCGCGAACCCTCGTCAACCCCAGGGGGGATTTTTACCTCCAACCGACGTGTGCCGCCATCTGTAGTGGCCAGTTCTAAAACGCGCGTAGCGCCTTTATAGGCTTCTGGAAGTGTCACGGTGACTTCAGCCTCGACGTCCTGGCGGGCCGGGGCACGAGCCTCGGCCCGCGTATGGCCAGCCGTACGCGATCGCCTGGTTCCTGGACCTGCACCAAAGTAGGTCTCGAAGAAATCCGAGAACGGAGACGCGCCGCCAAAGAGGTCGTTTAAGTCTTCTTCGCTGACGGTACGATAGTGGGTGTGTCCTCTACCAGCGCCTGTTGCCCCCGTTCCAGCCGCATAGCCTGCACCCGGCCAGCTCCCGTATTGCTGGTAGTACCTATCCATCTCGTCGTAGCTTTTCCGTTTCTCTGGGTCGGAGAGCACTTCGTTGGCTTCGTTGATCTCCTTGAACTTCTCCTCGGCTGCCTTATCACCTGGATTGATATCAGGGTGATATTGGCGCGCGAGTTTGCGAAAGGCTTTTTGAATATCCTTCTGACTTGCGTTCCTGTCCACGCCCAACGTCTTGTAGTAGTCCTTATAATCAACAGCCATGGGTTGTTTCTCCCTGGAAGAGGAGTTTTAGAGGATCCGAATGATATCGATCTCCTAAGCCCTCTTCGCAGCAACGCTATATTCTTTGTCAATGAGCTCCTGGACAGCCAGGAGATCTAGACCTGCCTCTGTGAGCGTTGCTTCCCCGACATACTGACCCATACGGGCAATGTGCAGCATTTCGCGAAATTCAGATTCCCTTAAACCGCTCAGGCGCTCTGCTTCCTCCCACTGGTGAGGCTGCATACGGACCTTGCGCTCTTTCACATATAATGTCCCCACCTGCCGGATGGCGGCGAGCACGCGCACGAGGGTTGGCGTAATGGGATGCCCGAGGTGCATAGCCCCGCTCACAGCTCTGGTGAGGAGTTGCCCCGCCTCCGTACGTATCATCTGACAATCAACAAGTCTGTCAATAAAGCCGCGTGCTTCGAGCTTTTCCAGCGCCCAGTTGCGTTTTTCTTCGTCGAGCCCTTCTCGGCTGTTGCTGCCAAAACCACATGATTCCCCTTCGGTGTCGGGGAGTTGCTCCAAAAGTTTGGCCTCCTCTCGTGTAAGTGCAAGCCTTCGTATGCAGTGGTTGGCGAGATTGGCGTAAAAGCGGCCCGATGCAGTGATCCCTCCAGTGCCAATAAGCTCTTCTTCACGTGCCTGCTCAATCCACCACTGCGCAGGAACGCCCAGGTGGGTTTCGGCAATCGTTAGAGCTTTAACCGCTGTAGCGCTGATTTCGCGTGTGTTCCCCTCCTGCTCTTCCACAATTTTTTGACCTGTGAACGTCAGGCGATAGCCCATATTACGGCCTTCCATTTCAGCTCTTAGCAAGTCAAAGGCCTCCAGGCCAACGAGGAGCTCCTCGAGATCCCAATTGGTGTTAAACCATTCATCGTGCTCTTTTACCTGCTCTAGCAGCGCCACAGCCTGACGCTTCAACGGCGTTCTCTCTCGTAAGGTTCGGCCACGGCGTCCTTCCAGGGCGCGATAGCGTTTGACCATACGATTAACTAGCACGCGATGTAGGGCCTCTTTATTGGTGGGTTTATGTTCCTGAACCAGGTGATCGATGGTCGTGAGTAATTCAACTTCAGGTTCGGTGATCGCGAATGTACGCGTCTTTTCTGGTACCTCTTTTTGTAGAAGAGAATATGCTTTGAGCGCTACATAACCTGCTTCGCTCAGTTTTTCATCCGCATCGACATAGCCCAGCAATTGGAGGCTGGCTATTTGTTCAGGCGTTAAAACGGAGCTTCCCTTATCAGCTAACTCTGCTAGTACCTGGAGCAATGGCTCATCAAGAGCCACATCTAGAGGGCTATAGCCTTCTTTACGCAAAGCATCATAGACGGCCTGGCCTAATGCCGTTAGGACATAATTATCCCCTTCAGGAATCGACCAGGCCAGGAGGTTCATGGCTTCCATGAGCGCTAGTTGTTCTGCGGTCATTTGAGCGGCTGGTTTCTGGGCATAGCCAGGATGCATGTGGCGGATCGCATTTGCGAGATCGCCATAAATCTCCAGATGTGGACGATGGTGTTCAGCGAAATCCCTCCAGGCCTCGCCATAACGATTTAGACAGGTAAGCTGACGCTTTTTGAGTGTATCCTGCACCTGCTTTGTGAAGCCGCGTGCACGCAGCATATCTACGGTTACCGGACCAACCTGCCCCTTTTTTAACGTTGCTGCGTGTAAAGCGGCCAGAATATCTGAGCCGAGAAAACGCCAGTTGTGCTCGAGACGATCTATAGTAGGAAGCAAGTTCTCCGCATGCATTGCTCTCATGAGGTCAAGCGCCTCACGCCCGGCATAGGAGAGTTGGTAGGCGCGAGGAGGCTGGAGAAGGGCAAGGCCCTGCAATTCAAGTTCGCGATAAATGTGTTCCTGAGGATCATCTTCTGCCAATGAATGTGTTGCGTGTCCCGCAGCCTCTTCGGCAGCCAGCTCTTGTAACGCGATGAGATGCGCTGAAGCTAAGAGCATATTGCACATCCTTTCCTGCTCTCCTAAGTGCATCCATAGAGAGCAATCTTGTATGTCTGCATTCAGTTGTCACTGTAACGGTGCGCTTGCTATCCTGGAGGTGCTCCAAAGCTAGAGAGGCAGCCCCCAGGATATCTATAAGTGAGTCAGGTGAGTCGCTAGAGTTCTCGGTATTCTCCTTCGACGGTCCCTGGCTCGCTGCCAGAACTGGCTTGCGCTCTTGCTTCAGTGGCTTCGCTGCCAGCTGGAGCGCCTGCATAGCTGGCAATCTCCTGTTGCATGCGCTGATAGGTGCTCTCTAGTTCAGCCATGCTGCTTTGCACACGTGCTATATCACTCCCAGTTAGGGCGTCGCGCACAGCCTTGACCTTGCTCTCAGCTTCATTGCGCATGCTGGGTGAGAGTTTCTCCGTGTTCTCCTTGAGAGTACGCTCTACCTGGTAGGCCACACTGGAAGCATTGTTGCGTGTCTCGATCTCCTGGCGGCGCTGGCGGTCTTCCTGAGCGTGCTGCTCCGCTTCACGCACCATGCGGTCAACATCACTTTGCGAGAGACCACTGGAGGCGGTAATGGTGATCTTTTGTTCGCGGCCCGTGGCCTTGTCGCGCGCGGTCACGTTGAGGATGCCGTTTGCGTCGATGTCGAAGGTGACCTCGATCTGTGGCATGCCACGCGGCGCGGGACTGATACCCTCCAGGCGGAAGTGGCCCAGGCTCTTGTTATCGCTTGCCAGTTCGCGTTCGCCCTGGAGTACATGAACGTCCACTGCTGATTGATTGTCCTCTGCTGTGCTGAAAGTCTCGCTCTTGCGTGTAGGAATGGTCGTGTTGCGCTCAATGAGCTTGGTTGTCACTCCACCCAATGTCTCGACGCCAAGTGAGAGTGGGGTGACATCCAGGAGTAAGACATCCTTAACCTCGCCTCCCAGCACACCTCCCTGGATAGCCGCGCCAACGGCGACGACCTCATCGGGATTGACCCCCTTGTGCGGGTCCTTGCCGAAAATGTTTTTGACAAACTCAACTACGGCTGGCATACGGGTCTGCCCGCCCACCAGCACATCCTCGTTGACGTCGCTTGGCTTGACCTGCGCATCCTCTAAGGCACGCATGACCGGACCACGCGTGCGCTCGATCAGGTCGCCCACCAGTTGCTCTAGCTTGGCACGTGTGAGTGTCATCACAAGGTGCCTTGGCCCACTGGCGTCAGCTGTAATAAAGGGGAGGTTGATCTCGGTCTGAGTCGATGAGGAGAGCTCGATCTTGGCGCGCTCAGCTGCTTCTTTTAGGCGCTGTAGCGCCATGCGATCGTTGCGTAAATCAATACCCTGATCCTTGCGAAACTCGTCAGCAAGCCAATCCACAATCCGCTGATCAAAGTCGTCGCCACCCAGATGAGTATCACCATTGGTGGACTTGACTTCAATGACACCCTCCCCCAGTTGTAGGACGGAGATATCAAAGGTGCCACCACCAAGGTCATAGACACCAATCAGCTCGTCATGCTTCTTGTCCAGCCCATAGGCAAGTGAGGCCGCGGTTGGCTCATTGATGATGCGCAAAACCTCAAGTCCTGCAATGGTACCCGCGTCTTTCGTGGCCTGGCGCTGTGAGTCGTTGAAGTAGGCTGGGACAGTGATGACGGCCTGCGTAATGCGCTCTCCCAATTTGTCTTCCGCATCGACTTTCAGCTTTTGGAGGATCATGGCCGAAATTTCTGGCGGACTATACTCACGCCCTCCCATCACGACGCGGACATCACCGTTCGCAGCACCTGTAATCTTGTAGGGAACCATTTTTATCGTACGCTGTACCTCGGGATCGTCGAACTTACGCCCCATGAGACGCTTAATGGAGAAGACGGTATTTTCTGGGTTGGTCACGGCCTGGCGTTTGGCGACCTGGCCCACCAGGCGCTCGCCACTCTTGGTAATCGCGACGACAGAGGGCGTAATCCGCGCACCCTCCCTGTTCTCAATAACGGTTGGCTCGCCTGCCTCCATGATTGACATGACTGAGTTTGTTGTTCCCAGGTCAATGCCGAGTACCTTTGCCATTGTTGCCCCTCTCTCTCGTATTGTGTCCACGGCTCCTCTCGACAAGGAGCCCGAGCACGTATGTGGCCTGCTCACGTGAACTGTCGAATGCCAGAAGCTGCTTCTTTTCCTGGCATCCTCGACTCCAATGAGGCGTTGTCACAACTCATTCGGCTTGCGTTTGCCTGTTGTCAGGATCAGTCTTTTCTTGCTCCGTGGGCGTTTCGCGTTGTGGGGAGGCTCCCGCGACACTCACCCTGGCTGGACGGATGACGTGGTCCTCGATGATATACCCTTGTTGATGTACATCGAGAATGGTCCCCTCTGGCGCATCTCTTCGAGCCTCGGTCGCGATGGCCTCATGCCAGCGTGGGTTGAATTGTTCGCCGATGGCACCAACACGTTGCACACCCAGTTGGTCAAGCGTTGACTCGAGTCTGCGCGCGACCAGAAACAGACCCTGCACCCAGGAATGCGGACACATCTCCGTAGGTGCCGAGCGCAGAGCTATTTCAAGATCGTCCAGGACCGGCAGCATCTGATAGAGCAAGCTACTCTGGGCTGCGATGCGCCCCTCGACCTGTTCCTTGCCCATGCGACGTCGATAATTGGCAAAGTCTGCCTGCGTCCTGCGCAGCTGATCCAGGTACTCTTCCGCTTTGCGGTGCTCTTCCTGTTCCGCTTCGCTCGGGGAACTGACTGGATGGCTGTAGTCGCTTCAGGCGGAGTCTGCTGTTGCCCTGGTTGACCCTGTTGGGCTGCCTGGGTGGCTGTCGTGGTTCCAGTTGTGGCCTTTTGTTGTTCCGGATTGTTTGACTGCATAGCATGACCCTCCTCTTTTGAGCACTGTTTTTGACTCTTATCAGCGGCATCTTGCCAAACAACAAACAAGCTATGAAAAAGCAACCGTGAGCACCACTTAGTAGTGGCTGACGGGGCCGCCATATCTCACCCTTGAGATATTCGTCTCTCAGAAGCGCACTTAGTCGCCTTCCCGGCAGCTTCGCTCACTTGATTGCGTGTTACGCCGAAATACCTTTGAGGTTGCGATAACGATGACGCGGCAATCCATCTAGATACTGAAATTTAGGTGTATCTCTCTTCATTGAGGGTCCTAAGAGAGAGGATCCTCAATGACGGTACATTGGAAAACAAGAGTGTAACAATGATCGCCCTTATAGTTCCTCGGAATGAGACCTGCACCAATTGATTGATCAGTATTTATTTATGCCCTGCTGTTGCTCTTTTCCTTTCATTAAATGAAAGATAGCATAAAATGAAAAATATCTCTATGAATTATTGTCAGTAGTAACACTAATAAAGTATTTAATTGTGCTGGGCTGCAAACCCATGATCCACTATAAATAGCATGCTATCTAACTATTTATAGTAGAGATCATGAGAGTACGACTTCTTGCCCCTATTCCTTGCAAAGCATGTGCTGAGGGGAGGGCGAGAGCACCCTTTTCAGGGACACCGCCCTGCGAGTGACCAGTGGGGGGCTGTGTGAGAGAACCCGGCCCCCTTCCCCACATTCATCGGAACCTCCGCCTCTGGATACCCCTACCTGAAGGTATGGGGAGGAAAGAGGCGTTCCTTTCCTTGGGGTAGATAGGGCCGGGAGTACTCCCGACTTGACAAAACACGTTATATATGAGATACATTCTCTATGGACAGAACGATTGTTTTGCAACTTACTCCGACGCACGAGCAAGCCACTCTCTTGCAGCAAACGTTGCAGGAGCATACCGCTTGCTTTCATACTGTGGCTGAAGAAGGCTTTACCTCTCAGTGCAGTAATGGCGTTGAATTGCATAAGCGCACCTACTACGATTTGCGCCGTGAGTATCCCAACTTGCCTTCGCAATTGGTATGTGCCGCTCGTGTGAAAGCCACGGAAGCGGTCAAGAGTGCGCTTGACCGACGCAAGAAGGGGCTCAAGGCGAGTACACCACACTCTCGTGTCTGTCCTATCCGCTATGATGCTCGCTCGTATTGGGTGAAGTGGGAGAGCCTGACCTGTAGCCTTGCCACCGTTGAAGGACGAGTTCAGCTTGCCTTTACCGTTCCCAAACATGCTCAAAAGTACATTGGCGGGAAGGTATGCAGTGCTGATCTGTGTTCTCGCAAGGGCAAGTACACGCTGCATGTGGTGGTGAGTCTTCCTGACCCTCTTGTTACCCCCTCGCAAGAGGTTGTGGGCGTCGATTTGGGCCTCAATCATCCTGCTGTGACCTCCAATCGCCACTTCTTGGGAGAACGACGCTGGAAAGAGCAAGAGCGCCGTATCTTCCGCCTCCGAAGAAAGTTGCAAGCCAAAGGCATCAAGAGCGCGAAACGTCACCTGCGCAAGCTCTCTGGCAAACTGTTTCGGCAACGCAAAGACCATGACCATGTGCTCTCCAAGCGTATCGTGCAACACACGACCCCCGGTTCTACCATTGTGCTTGAGAACCTGACTCACATTCGCTCTCGCACTCGTATGCGCAAGGGGGAAGGGCAGCGCCGCTTGCATTCGTGGTCCTTTGCCCAATTCCATGCCTTCCTCTCGTACAAAGCGCAAGAGAAGGGCATTGACGTGGTGAAGGTAGACCCGCGTCACACCAGCCAAACATGCTCTCGCTGTGGGCATCAGGCACGCAATAACCGTCGTTCTCAAAGTCTCTTCCTCTGTCGTGTGTGTGGATTCAGCTTGAATGCTGACCTCAACGCCTCTCGCAATATTCGAGAGAAACACCTTGCTAGCCTCGGTACATCTTTGGCTAGTGGGCCGCTGTCAGACGACCTATCGTCTCACGCTTCGGCGTAGGGACAAGCCTCCGGCTTTAGCCGTGAGGTATCTGACTGATTACAGGCACCATCGCCTTGCGCCCGTCAACGTGACGCCTCTGTTTGGCTACCTTTCCGAATTCCTGCTACTTGGCGCAGAGGCATCAGCTTGGCAGGTGAAGATGCGTTGGAAGTTGGATGCGCTGCAAGGCATAGAAGGAGTGGTCAGAGGAGCCAATGTAGACAGTGTCTTCATCGGTCGCCGCTGAGGCGTGGATTGCCCCTTTTGTACGGTAGCACCAGCGCTTCTCTCCTGAATGAATGTCGAGTGCATAGAGATTACCATCTTCCGAGCCTGCATAAACTGTTCCATCGGTTATTCTCGGTGAGGAGGCTACTGCGCCGCCTGTTCTATATTGCCAACGCTTTTTCCCCGATCGCGCATCGAATGCGTAGAGATGGTGATCGTGTGAGCCAACATACACAATGTCATTGGCAACGGTAGGAGATGAATCCACAATGTTGCCTGTCTCGAACTCCCAGCGTTTTGCTCCTGTCCTGGTATCCAGAGCATAGAGCTTATAGTCGCGTGAGCCTACATAGAGGAGTCCTTGCTCTACAGTGGGCGAAGAATGGACCCCTCCTCCGGTCATGTACGACCATATGAGCTTTCCATCGCTGGCATTGAGCGCATAAACTTGCTGGTCAAGTGAACCTATGTAGAGAACACCATCAACAATGCAGGGCGAGGAAGTGATGTTTCCAGTTGTTTCATAATGCCAGATTTCTTCGCCTGTCTCTACATCGAGGGCGTAGACGCAATGATCAGCTGAACCGACATAGACCATGCCATTCCATTCGCCAGGCGAAGAGATGATGTGTCCCGCAGTAAGGAAATCCCACAGGATAGCTCCTGTGCTTGCGGCCAGGGCGTAAAGCGTAAAATCATTTGACCCGATGTAGATGACCTCGCGTGTGCTATCTGCCAGGGGAGAGGAGAAGATCTCCTCGCCGGTTTCTATGCTCCACTGCACTTCACCAGCCTCCCCTTTAAGCGCGTAGACGTTATGGTCCGTTGAGCCAAAGTAGACCATGCCATTTGCAGTCGCTGGCGAGGATTCGATGGCATTGCCGGTAGTAAAGGTCCATCGGCGGTCGCTGGCGAACTCGTAGAGGTAAGTGTCGGTGGAGGAGACATACAAGATGCCTTCCGCGATGCTCGGCGACGTATCTATTGGTCCCCTGGTGCCGTAACTCCAGAGTTTCTCTCCTGTGAGTGCGTCCAGAGCATAGCAGGAGTGGTCGAAAGAGCCCACAAACAGTGTTTCATCTGAGAAGGCAGGTGGTGCGAGAAGAGGCCCATTGGTCGCATACTGCCACCGCAGCGTGCCAAATCTGGCCTCCAGAGCATAGAGTGTGTAATCATTGGAGCCAACAAAGACCATCCCATAGGCAATGGCTGGCGAGGCGAGAATGGCGTCCCGAGTGGTATAACTCCAGAGCTTTTGCCCGGTTTCACTATTGAGCGCGTAGAGCGTGTGATCTTGCGAACCGAGGTACACCATTTCATCTACGACGACCGGCGCTGCGCGCACTGTATCCTGAGTCGCATAACTCCAGATGATGACCCGGCGAATGGCATCAAGGGCGTAGAGCCTGCTTTTCTCCGCTATGTAGATAATGCCGTTGCTTACCGTCAAAGGTACGTGTGCACGTTCTTGCAAGTCATAAGACCAGAGTACGTCACCTAATCCGGCGTCTAAAGCGTAGAGTGTTTGGCCTGCGACAAAGTAGGCAACACCTTCAGCTATGGTGGGCGCGCATAGTAATGCCCCTTGGGCCTGGTAATACCATAATACACCGCCAGTCCTGGCCTCGAGTGCGCAGACTGTGCGATCAGAGGATGCGATATAGAGGACATCGTCAAGCAGAGTTGGTGCAGATAGAAGATCTCCCTGTGCTTTATAGCTCCAAAGTGGCTTGTGTGTATGCTTATCCAGGGCATAGAGCGTGTGGTTGCGCGCAGCAATGTAGAGCATGTCGTCATTCAGAAGCGGCGGCCATAGCGGGGTATCGCCAATCTGAAGCGTTTCAACCGGTCTCAGGTAGGGGACATTTTCCTTATAAAGGATGGAATGTTCCATGATCCCTCTCCTTAGCCGCACCTGGAGCGACTTTTCTCGCATAAGCAGTAAACAATTGGATGAAAACCACTACGTTCTGAGGGCGATGTTATCCAGGTAACGATGTACGAACATGACCGCCATGGCTCCCTCGCCGACGCTGGAGGCGACGCGTTTGACAGAACCGTGGCGTACGTCGCCGACGGCGAAAACGCCGGGTACATTTGTCTCCAGGTGGAATGGCTCACGATCAAGCGCCCAATCCTCTGGAAGCCGCCCTTCGTGAATAAGGTCCGAACCGGTCAGGATAAAGCCTTTCTCATCCACCCGCACTATGCCTTTTAGCCATTCCGTGTGAGGCTCAGCTCCTATGTAGATGAAGAGTGAGGTTGCGGGCAGCGTTTGCTCAGCCTGGGTGATGTCATTGAAGATTGTGATGCTTTCGAGGTGCTGTTTGCCATGGGCGGCAATGACGT
This sequence comes from Ktedonobacter sp. SOSP1-85, assembly GCF_016587415.1. Classification (GTDB taxonomy): domain Bacteria; phylum Chloroflexota; class Ktedonobacteria; order Ktedonobacterales; family Ktedonobacteraceae; genus Ktedonobacter. The sequence continues at coordinate 4,999,298 of NZ_BNJI01000001.1, forward strand.
GCGTACTCGTTTTGACCTCGATGTTGGGTGTGCTCGCAATCTGATCAATGAGGTACCTGGACATGTCTTTTGCAAGCGAGTCGGCACGTACCAACATGGTTACATGACGAGCGTATTTTGCAAAGTAAATGGAGGCTTGACCAGCCGAGTTCGCGCCTCCTACGATATACACGTCTTCATCTATACAAGTCATGGCCTCAGTAACGGAGCCGCCATAGTAGACTCCCTTCCCCGTCAGGTGTCCAATTCCTGGTACATCCAATCTGCGGTAAGAGACCCCGCAGGCGAGCACGAGGACATGGCAACGTAATTCTGTGCCGTCACCTAGCTCAACACAACGGTACTGTCCATCCAGGCGCACTTTTGTGGCCTTTTGCGGCATGATGATCTCCGCCCCAAAGCGTTTGGCCTGGATAACGGCGCGACAGGCGAGATCGCTTCCCGATAATCCCACTGGAAAACCGAGGTAGTTCTCGATTCTCGAACTGGTTCCAGCCTGTCCCCCTGCTGCTTCCTGATCTATGAGCAGGGTGTGCAGCCCCTCTGAGGCGCCATAGACTCCCCCTGCAAGTCCGGCAGGCCCCGAGCCAATGATGATGAGGTCATAGAAAGGTTGCTCTGCATGCGTCTTGAGGTGGATTTTCTCCGCAAGCTGAACTAAACTGGGTTTGACCAGGTAAGAGCCATCTGGACAAATCACAACAGGCAAATTCCTCAGACTGAGACCTAGCTGAGTCAGTACCTGATTCGCCTCCGAGCTATTTTCGACATAGAGCCATTGGTAGGGGATGCGGTTACGTGCCAGGAAGTCGCCAATCTCATGCATCTGGGGTGACCAGCGATGGCCTACAAGGCGTAGCTGGTTCTGGGATGTTTCATAGAAAGCCAGCCAGTCAGCCAGGAGATCGTCGAGTGCGGGATAGAGATTGGCTTCTGGTGGTTCCCATGGTTCCATGATGTAATAGTCGATGAGTGCCGAGCTGATGGCCTGAATGGCTGCTCGGCTATCCTCATAGGTGGTGAGCAAGATGCGCCTGGCCTTGGGATAGAGGGCGCGTGCGATTTGTAGAAACTCTGAGCCCTGCATCTCTGGCATGTCCGCATCAACCAGGAGAGCGGCAACTGGCTCGTTTTGCACATTCATCTCTCGAAGTTGATCGATGGCTTGTTGACACGAGGTCGCTTCAAGGATGCGAAAGCGGTTTCCGTATTTCTGTTGGAGATCATGTTCAAGCTGATGCAAAGTGGTGGGCGAATCATCCACTACAACGAGAGCAGGCTTCGTCATATCTGACCCCAGTTCAACTAATAGTGTTAATGCTCTACAAATCGCTCTCTCTCAGCCTATTACACGCTTGGTCGCCAAAAGAGGTTTCTCCCTTTCGCATCTGAAGATCTTAGGAGGTTCAATTCTTACACGAGTCATGGTCTCTCTTTAGGAAAATTCTCTATTTATGACTTTGACAAAGATTTACATTTATGATATCTGTCATTTGAGTAAATAAAATAATATACATGCGTTTATGGTAAAGATGGGAATGAAGATTTCATCTCCCTGCAAGGTTGGTTATCAGAACCTTATAAAGCCAGGAGAGTAGAAAGGCTCTTCAGCAGTGCCTTAGCGAAGTTTGTCTACCAGACAAAGGAGAATTACCATGTCTGTTGCCATGCGCACGATAAAGCTTCCCTCCGGGGAGGCAATTCCAGTGCTTGGACAGGGGACCTGGGGCATGGCGGAAGACGCGCGACATCGAGATGACGAGATCGCGGCATTACGCCTTGGCCTCGATCTCGGTATGATACTGATAGATACAGCTGAAATGTACGCTGATGGTGCTGCTGAAGAACTTGTTGGCGAGGCGATTGCCGGGCGGCGCGACGAGGTTTTTCTGGTCAGCAAGGTGTTGCCAGAGCATGCAACACGGGGCGGGACAATCGCGGCCTGCGAGGGTAGCCTGATGCGTCTCGGAACAGACCGTATTGACCTCTATCTGCTACACTGGCGCGGCCTTGTGCCATTGAGAGAGACGCTCGGTGCCTTGGCGGATTTAGCTCGCGTGGGCAAGATTCGCCATTGGGGCGTCAGCAACTTCGACGTGTTCGATATGGAAGAACTTGTGATCACGCGTAATGGCGCGGACGTCGCGACCGACCAGGTACTCTACAACCTCACGCGTCGCGGTATCGAGTATGATCTGTTGCCCTGGTGCCGCGCACGTAGCCTTCCAATCATGGCCTACTCGCCGATTGAGCAGGGTCGACTGCTTAATCATCCCGTGCTTCAGAGAATAGCTGCCAGTCACGGAGTGACGCCGACTCAGCTGGCAATTGCCTGGGTAATCCGGCTTGATGGAGTGAATGCTATTCCCAAAGCCAGTACACCAGAGCACACCCAGGAGAACTGCGGAGCGCTCAAAATCTTCCTCTCGAAACAAGAGCTTGCCATCCTCGACAGCGCGTTTCCACCGCCAACCGCGAAGCGGCCGCTTGAGATGCTCTAATGCGGATCATGACATGCATGGCAAGCATTGAAGGCTGCACCAGGATCAGGTTGAAACTATTGTTTGATAGAACGGAAACGGTAGGTGTTGAAGACTCTACGGTGAAAATAGGAGAAAGAGGCACACACCATGGCGATTAGCCCACGTACTGATGAAGAAATTCAAGAGGATGTGCTGAATGAATTGAGGTGGGAGCCACGTGTCCGCGCAAATGAAATCGGCGTCATTACCAGGGATGGGGTCGTCACGTTGCTGGGCTGGGTCGATTCATATGTGCAAAAGGTTGCTGCCGAGGCCGCTGCTCGCCGCGTTCGTGGAGTCAGGGATGTCATCAATGAAATTGAGGTTCGCCTGGCTGGCTCCGCTCAGCGCACCGATGATAGCCTTGCGAAATCTGTGAAAGATACCCTCGCCTGGCATGTGCCCGTTCCAATTGATGATCTGGATGTGAGGGTAAGCAACGGCTGGGTAACACTTAAGGGCGAGGTTGAATACAACTTCCAGAAGAGAGAAGCCGAACATGTTGTTCAACGCATACCAGGGGTCAAAGGTATCACCAATCTTATCACAGTCAAACCCAATCCGGTGCCAGGTGACCTGAAGCTAAAGATTGAAGAAGCTCTGGTCCGCAATGCGGAGACGGACGCAAAGCATATTAAGGTTGAGGTTAAGGGGAGTAAGGTTATCCTACGTGGTAAGGCGCATTCGAATATGGAGAAACTGGTGGCGGAAGAGAGCGCGTGGTCAGCTCCCGGTGTCACCGAAGTTGAAAACCAGATCAAGGTTGATCCCGCCTTGGAGCCCATTACTGGATAAGATCCTGTCAGAAACCCCATATTGTTGCTATGCAGGGGTATAAGACGAGAATCCCACTAACAGCGGCCTACTGAGAACAGCTCTATCACCTTGAGCAAGACAAATGTGGAAATGCTTGCGCATTTCCACACCGCTTTAACTAAAGCCTCACCCCTGTCCACGTGGCTGCTGCTTCGTTTGCCCACCTTGCGCTTGCTGCTGCTTCGTTTGTCCACCTTGTGCTGCCTGCTCAGTTTGACCTGCCCCCATCGCTTTTGCTTGCTTGGTACTGGTAACACTGATGTGACGTGCTCTCGCCTCTTCGTGCGCAGGAATGTCTAATTCCAAGATGCCGTTCTCGTAGGAAACGGTGATATTATCAGGATCAAGTGGGCGATCAAAGGTGACGTTGCGCTCAAACGCTTCTGTACGAATTTCTCGTCTCAGCAAATTCTTTCGCTTCTGCCGTTCTGTTTCTTCCTGCTTAATCTCTCCTCGAATAGTCAGTGTGTTTGGCTGTGCAATGACCTCAAGGTTTTCTGGGTTAAAACCTGGAACGGACAAGCGAATGTGATAGCCCTGGTCAGTTTCTTCCACATCCATAGGAGGAAGCATTTGTGGCAAGGTTTCCGGCCATCCGTGACGCACAAGGCTTTGCTCAAGCACATCATCCATGGCCTGGCGTAAACTTGCCACCCCGCGTAGTGGATCTGAGCGAATGAGCATAGGATAAACCTTTTCCTTCCTTTTCTTTTCAATCTCCTGCACTTCACTTTGGTACGTAAGAACGAATGAGATAGGCTCGAATAGTTCCTGCCTCTTGCTTGTTCAAGGAATACTGATGTCGAGCTTTCTCTTGTGTTTCGTTCTATGGAAACTACGTTTGGAGAAAAGGATATGTAACATCTCTGGCACATGTTTCCACTATGCCCCTTTCATTACAGAAAGCCGAGCGAGAAAGCCCCGGTCATTCATGACTCTGTTGGGAAATTTTGTTCAGACATTTGGACAAATTGGTCGAGCCCCCTCTTTGAGACAAGCAAAGGGCGAGGCTCGACGTTCAGGGCGCAAAGATTTTCCTTGAACGTGTGCGTGAAGAGAGGTAACGATCCGCAGCACATTTATCCCAGCCGCAATCTGTACATGATGCAGATGTGTCTTCCGCTCTCCACGATAGGGACGCGCGTCGCATTCTTGTCTGACGAACCGCTTGTAAGATCGTTCCTTCGACACCAGCACGTAGCGCGTATTCCTCCTTGAAAGCAGAAGTGTGTTGCTCCTCCCGGCGCTTCTCTTTGAGCGTGGTCTGTTTTCATGGGCGTGGCTTCTTGCTGCAAAACATGTCATTAGGAGATGCCTTCGCACGACTGGCTGCCATAGAAGCAGTATTGGGTCTGTTGATCGAGGTCAGCTTTATTGCGACCTTCACCCAGCGCTTCTTGGGAAAGTGAGAGTCTGATACTCTGAAGCTCTTTTTGGAGAAACGCCTAACAAGCGAGCTACGTGTTTATTTGGACAGAGTCCAGCAAGCAGAAAAGAGGATGAGGCTATGAGCAATCCATTACTTCAATTGAGGCCATTGGGACAAAGCCTGTGGTATGACAATATTGATCGTGCCCAGATCAAGTCCGGACAACTTCACCGTTTCCTTGAGGAAGACGGCGTTGTAGGAGTGACAGCCAATCCCACGACCTTTGAGAAAGCCATACGCGCAGGGCATGCCTATGACGAGCAGATGCAGCAACTGATGCGTGAGGGTAAAAGCGCCAAAGATATTTGTGACACGTTGGTGGCAACCGATGTTTGTACAGTGGCCGAGATGCTGTATCCCATCTATGAGTCAACGGGTGGACAAGATGGATATGTCAGCCTGGAAGTCTCGCCTGAACTTGCTCACGATACCGCGAGAACGCTTGAGGATACGCGTCGGTATTGGAACATGATTGCACGCCCAAACCTCATGATCAAAATACCAGGAACGCCGGAGGGGATTGCCGCGCTTCAGCAGGCATTGACAGGGGGCATCAATGTCAATGTGACGCTTATCTTCTCTCTGGAGAATTATCGCCGGGTGGCGGAAGCCTATGTGAGCGCCTTAGAGATTCGTCTGCAGCGAGGCCTGGATATAAAACATCTCGCATCCGTTGCTAGCTTCTTTGTCAGCCGCCTGGATGTGCTGATTGATTCATTGCTTGAAGAGAAGATCAAAAACACACGAGATCCCTTAGAGCAGCACAAAATCGCCACATTGAGCGGGAAAGCTGCAATTGCGAACGCGCGTCTGGTCTATCAGGAGTTCAGACAGGTGTTTAGTTCAGCACGTTTTGCCTCGCTTGCGCGAGCAGGGGGAAAGTTGCAGCGCCCACTGTGGGCCAGTACCAGTACGAAGAACCCCGCATATCGCGATGTTTTGTACGCGGAAGAACTGATCGGGCCAAACACCGTAGATACCATGCCGCTGGAAACTATAGAGCACTTTCGTGATCATGGGGAAGTGCATTTAAGTATCGAGCGGGATCTTGCCCAGGCGAGCAATGTACTTACATCGCTGGCGCAGATAGGCATCTCTTATGAGAAGATCACACAGCAACTCCAAGAGGAGGGCATACAGAAGTTTGCTGCTTCGTACTGTGCAATGTATAAAGGAACTCAAGACAAACAAAGTGTAATGGAGCGGCCGTGAATGAGGGCCTGTGGATATTGTTGCTGGCTAGTATGAGCGGGTCTATTTTTGAACACTGGTCGATAGGTAGTTCAATCCATTTTCCTCGATAGAAGCGAAGAAACGAGAAGGAGAGCTGTTATGACAGGCTTTTGGGAAACAGTCAGCAGAATGAATGAGACACGCTGGGGCCATACGGCGACACTCTTGCAAGATGGCCGAGTCTTAGTTGCTGGCGGGAACGGGCTGGATGTGGGGCTAACCAGGTCAACCGCCGAGATCTTTGACCCTCAGACGCTCGAATGGACGCATACTGGGTCGATGAACGACCCACGTTGGGGTCATACGGCGACGCTCTTGCAAGATGGGCAGGTTCTCGTTGCCGGTGGATACGAGGCGGCACAATTTGGTGTGGGGATCCCGGTCCTTGCATCTGCTGAGTTATTCTCCCCTACTACCAACACCTGGAAGAGAGTTCCAGACATGATCAGCGCTCATGCAGAACACGCCGCCACGCTTCTTCCTGGTGGGGAGGTTTTCGTCGCCAACGGCAACGGCGGGGTCGTCGGTGAACCTGCGATTAGTCTCGACCTGGTCGAGTGGTTTGACCCTATTACCGAAACGTGGCACCAGAAGGCAAAGGGGAACTGCCGCTATGCTGGGACCGGTACACTGCTCGCGGACACGTATATGCTCCTGTTCAGCGGCTCGAATTTCATCGGCAAGGCGGAGAATCCTGTCTTTGCGTCTAACATCTATGATCCGGTGCATGATGCCCTGGATGATACATTGCCGCTCAAGTATGCTCGCGCCTGGCATACCGCTACTCTCCTGCCCGATGGCACTGTCCTCCTGGCTGGCGGGGGTACTAGATTAAGCGCCAATGCGCTAGCTGGTTTCTTTGAGCACGCAGATACTCCAGTCGAGGAGCGCTACTATCCTATTACTCACAAACTGCAGCAGACCGCCAGCATGCAGCAGCGGCGCCATAGGCATACCAGCACCCTGCTCCAGGAAGGAGTTGTACTGGTCGCTGGAGGAAACTACTTTACGACCTCTAAAGGGTCACCAACTGATGTTGGAAGTCTTCGTTCAGCGGAACTTTATCAAATGCTACCTGATAGCTCCCCCCTGGACGGAAGCTGGACAAATGGTGGCGATATGAACGAAGCACGCAGCTGCCACACCGCGACCCTCCTGCAAGACGGAACAGTTCTCATTGCAGGCGGGATTCAGCTTTCCAGCAGAAAAGTCCTGGCTTCAGTCGAGAGGTTTATCTTCGTTATGCCCTGTTAAGATGTGCCCCATGCACTGATTGGCAGGCACAATGTGTTTGATAAGCCTACATGCCTCCTTCTCGTCCTGGGTGGGAGCTATGGTAGGTTTTAGAGGTGCCTGGCTTTGATGTAACCTGGCTCTCCTAGAAAAGCACCTTGTCTATGTAACACCAGCGCCAGTCTTCTCCGGGTTCCAGGGAGCGTATGATGGGATGTAATGTCTTGTGAAAATGCTTCGTTGCGTGCTTGTTCTTTGAAGAATCGCAGCAACCAACATGACCGCAGATGAGGCATTCGCGTAGGTGCACCCATGTATCTCCCATTTGCAAACACTCTTCACACCCTCGTGAGCGAGGCTCGACATCTCGCACTAGATCAAGATGTGTACAAGCAATCATATCTTTGCTCTCCTTAGAAACTGTATGAGGGGACGGAAGTATGCTATCGACCATACTAAGGCTGCAATAAATCAATGATGTAATCTGCTCTCCAGGCATCATTTCAGGATGTTTGGCAGCGAGGAGGGTTCAGGCAACTGGACTAAGTTGCCTGAACCCTGGAGATGGAGTCGATGTGTGTATCTCTTAGACGCGCTCCATGTATTCTCCGTTTTCCGTGTTGACGCGGATGCGGTCACCTGGAGAGACGATAGGGGGAACCATAACAGCCAGGCCCGTTTCAAGTCTCGCGGGCCCCTCCATGATGGCGCGCCAGAAACGCCCAACCATGTCAACGCTTTTCACACGCATGATGACCGATGACGGTAATTCAACGCCAACCGGCTCGCTGTTCAGCAGCAGCATCTTGAGTTCCAGATCATCAACGATGAATTTGGCCGCATTCCCCAGCATGTCTGGTGGGAGTTGAAACTCATCTGGATCGTCGGGATTGTCGGAACCGATGTCTGCGAAGTGGTAGAACTCACCATCCCAATGGGTAAAGACGACGGCAAGGCGATCAATCGGGACGATATCTACTGGATAATGCGCATCCAGGGTTCGCTCGATCAATTCATGTGTACGTATGTGGCGCAACTTTACCTTTATGTCCGGATCAACTTGCGCCCTGGTAACCTTCTCCAAATTGACAACCGTATAGGGTTCGCCTTCGACCTGGATAGTGACTCCCTTGGTGACGTCACTTGCTGCAATCATGAAGCACCCCGCTTCCGCACTGTACAACGTCTTCACAAGATTTGTTGTGTAGAAGACATACCTCCTGACATCAACACGAATGGCCATGGAGAAAGGTGTGACAAGCGGCAAGTCAAAAATAGTAATTCGTCGTAGATGAGAATAATTTGGGTATGAGGATCAGCTAATCAAACACTGCCATAGACTTGGGTTAGAATATATTCTTTGTGCGTAACTCCTGGTCTACGTTACGAAGGTGTTTATATCTTCAAACTCTCCTGGCGGCGATCAATGCCGTCGTATAGACGTGAAAGTGCATTAATTGCAATAGGGGAGAGTGTTATGGGTTGTGTAGTGGTAAATGTGGATAGGAATAAGAACCGGGCTTAAGCCTGGTTCTTATTCCTATCTTTTTCCTTTTTCTCTTTGATCTTTTTTACTCTCCAATGTTGTTCGTCGATTTCTTCCCGAATGGTTCTAGCGAGCTTTTCAGCCTCGCGAAATGTCACTTCCATGCCTTCCAGGTCATGTTCAGCGGATGCGAACATGTCTTCGGAAGGAGGCCCTTGAGTCATCAATTTGATATTTGTTTCTAGCGAATCAACCGTATCCGCGTATTGTGCTAGAGCATTAACGATAGCCCGTATTTTTTGTAAGTTGATCAATGCGTAGTTCATCTGTCTCAGCTCCCTTCTATCACCAGCCTATGCAAAAGAAAAAACACTGGGATTGACAGCAGCAAAATACAGTTGCTAATAACGATAGCCCCGTTTTTGTAGGAAGTTCACACTGGAAGGAGAAAGCTCTTGGCTTTTTCTCCATACACTGTACAATGCATCATTTATTAACACAGCGTATAGAAAGAGGTTCATTCATTTCATAAAAGATGGCTACGCTGAATGAGCGAAAGCAGAATGGGGCTTCAAGTGGACAAGGGTTACCAGCATAACGATTGCAACGCTATATCAAAGCAGAAACGATCTAAGATTGTTGCGCCAATGAGTTTACTCAAGGCCGCCGTCACATCAATCGCCGATGGCATTATTATTTGTGACCCTGATAATGTGATTGTGCTAATCAATCCTGCAGCGCTGGCAATGTTTGAAATTTCTGGAGAAACATCCTATCTCGGAACAGACTATAACCACTTCCTCTCCCATTATGTCATTCATAATGAAGATCAACGTTCAACTACATTTGTACAAGATCAAACCTCTGATGCTGGTGACATGCACACTATATCTATCAAAACTCCTTCAGGGCGGAAGGCATATGTGCAAGTTCGTTCTGTGCCTATTTTCGATCAGAGGAAGCAAAAGAGAGGAATGATCCACGTCTTTCACGATATGACAGAGCTTCGTCAAAAAGAACTACAATATCAAAAAAGCAATCAATCCCTGCAGGCGTTGCTTTCTTGGCTCACTGCAATCACCTATCTTCCTACTATTGTTGATCTTCTCCCACGCGAGGAGCAAGGGCCATTCCTGCTTCCTCCAAGTATGCATTATATTGGGCAGCAATTGACTAACCTGGTGCTTGAGATACTACACTGTAAGTTGGTTATGCTTCTCTCTCTCAGGCCGCCTGAGGATCACCTCTATTACGTTGCTGTGAGCGGACTGGAGCCGGAGCAAGAACAGATTCGGCGTGAGAACAGTGGGCGTTACACTCTTGCTGACTTCTGTGACGAGCAGATTAGAGCCAAACTATATTCAGGTGAGGTTGTCATTTTGCCATACTCGCGTATCCATCTCCCATTTTATGAGCGCTCTGATAGGAGTGGTTTGTTGACACTGCATGTCCCCCTTTTTGTTGACAAACAGTTAGCGGGAACTCTGTTTATAGCCAGAAGCGATTCTGACAACGCCTATACTCCTGAAGAGATCACGTTAGCGAAATCTGTTGCAACTTTGATAGTATTTGTGATTGAGTGTGTCAGTGCGTTGAATCAACTGAATGGAACGCGTGGCAAAGCACTCATGCGCCAGGAAGCAGATAAAATCATTAATGAATTTCTGTATCTTGCCAGCCATGAATTAAGAACGCCTCTAACCGCCATTATCGGCAATCTCCAGTTAGCTCTGCATCGTTTAGATGTTTTACAACGTCAAGCTAGGGATCATCCAAAGATACTCGCACAGAGATTGGAGTACCTTCGCCAGCCCTTAGAGCAAGCTGCACAAAGTGCGCATTTGCAAGAGAGGATGATCCAAAACATGATAGATGATACTCGTATTCAGACCAATACGCTTATGTTGCACATGAAATTATGTAATCTGACTCAGATTGTTCAAGAAACTATACGAGAGCAGCAGGAGCGGATACTAGATCATAAGATTCTTCTAGAAATTATGCCTTCTAGCGAAGTCATCCCCGTTATCGCTGACGAGAAAAGTATTCGTCGGGTGCTTATCATTTACCTGAAGAATGCCCTTACCTATTCACCAAGAGATTTCCCCGTGCGTACTCAAGTCGCGAGAGAGGGCGCATTGGCACGTGTTTCAGTACATAGTTACGGGGCTGGTATTTCGCTACAGGAGCAAGAGCACGTATGGGATCGATTTTATCGCACGCAGGGGGTTGCGGTACAACATGAATTAGATCTTAGCTTAGGCCTGGAACTCTACATTTGCAAGGCCTTTATTGAGGATCAGCATGGGCACGTTGGCATGCAAAGTGATCCAGGTCATGGCACAACATTCTGGTTTACACTGCCAATCGTCGAGTCTTCTGCTGATAAACTGGATCCGTCCCACTAGAAAATGCCTCCTATTATCCTCGCTTTCGGGTAGGGGCTCGTAGTAGTAGCGGCGCTTTTTGGGTCTCCGTCCTTCCGGGGGAAGGATGAGCTTTTTTTAGCAGAAACGAGCAAGCAGAGAAAGGCAAAGGCTTAGCAGAAAAGGCTGGATTACTCCAGCCCACTCTTTAGTCTTTGCCTGAGAGCAATTGTGCAATCACTATGAAGCCGTCTTTCACACCTTGATCACGCCTCAGGTTGTCTTTGTTCTGTCCGTGTCCCCATTAAGCGTTTCTCCTGATAGGAACAGTGAGTTCAGGGGAAAGATGAGTTGAGGCATGAGTCGCGGCATCAATCTCGCCGCCTTCCGCCAAAACATCCTGGAATAACTGAGCTTCATCCGCCCTGGACTCCTCTCCCAAATCGTCTCTGAAGCACACATTCTCAGCGCAGGCGATCACATCTTGAATCACCCGCTCATAGCGGTAGTAGGTGAGCGCGATCCAGTCAATGTCCGCCTGCCCATATCCTTGAAAAAAGGCGGGGGTTCCGGGCAAGGTCTCACTATCGGTTGGAGATTCCTTGATAAAGAGGAAATCTCGCTCTTTGGGTGCCAGCATCACCTCATCCCAGTCGATCACAAATACACGACCCATACGATCACGGAGCAGATTGGCTGGATGGAGATCCGCATGGCAGATGACACAGGGAAGATTGCGCCTGTGGAGCACCGCTGCGAGCTTTTCCAGAGAGGCCACTACGGCATGGATGGTTGATTGGTTCTCGATCCAGGAGGAGCGAAGGGCATGCTGGGCGGCACTTTCTCCACTGGACTCATGCAGATGTTGGGCCTCAAACGTCCGTATCCACTGAGCGTAGTTAGTTGGGTCAAAGGTCTCCTTGCGCAGTGACTCAATGCCAGAGGATGGCAGGGTGGCCTGGTGAATCTGCTTAAAGATGAATCCTGTCTCCTTCCACTGCTCATCCGTCATGCCTCTCCAGCTTGTCTCTCCTTCGTGAAAGGGGTACACAATCACGGTCCAATCCTCTACCCTTGCCCACAATGCATGGTTTCTGGTGGGAAGAGGAGCTACGACTGACGCTATTCCTTGATCTCTGAGATAGTCAGGCACCAAACACCCTGATTCGTAGAGTGACCCAGACTTCACTTTGAGCAAGTAGGAGATTCCCTGCCCGCTCACGATCCGGTAGACACCGGCCCGGTAATCCAGGCCCAGGGGAAGAAAGTCAAGTGTAGCGGGAATCAGGTTATAGTGCTCCTGCAAACAGGCACACAGAACCTCTGTTGAAACACTTGGTTGTTCACGCATAATTTATTTCATCCTCTCTTTTCTTTCGTGATAATTCATATTGCCCTCCCAAAGTTGGCGCATTTCTTCATTTGACTCCAGCAAGTCTGCTAACGCTCCCTAGCCGACAATCTGACCATCTTTGAGCACAACAATGTGGTCAGCATACTGGAGGGCAAACCGGCGATGCGATACCAGCAAACAGGTGGAAGCTTGCTTCATGAAGAGACGTTCCCATAAAAGTTGTTCGGTCTCAACATCAAGCGCGATTGAGAGGTCATCACAGACCAGCAGGTCAGGTTCGCGAAGGAACATACGCGCGGCGGCAGTGCGCTGCATCTGACCACCGGAAAGTCTGGTTCCTTTTGACCCGATCTGCGTATCCAGGCCATGTTGAAGCCTCGGGATATCTCGCTCCATCACTGCCGCAGAGAGCGCAGAGGCCAGGCGCTTTGGCTCATCGGGATAGCCCATGAGCAGGTTGTCTTTGAGCGTTTCACTCCACAGGCGGGGGATCTGAGGGGTATAAGCACTCTGCGGTGGAAGAAAGAATTGCTCGGGAGAAGCAATGCATTCACCATTCCACACAATCTCACCGGCTTGTCGGGGAAGCAACCCGAGGATGGTACGCAAGAGGGTGGTTTTTCCTGAGCCGATCCTCCCCGTAATGACTGTGCAGGAACCGCGCTGAAGTTGAAAAGTGATGTGTGCGATCCCTCGCCCCGATTGTGGGTAGCGATAGGTGAGCCCCCGAACTTCCAGCTGCTCAAGGGGCGATGCCTGCCTCTGCAACACAGGCACCTGGGGAGGCTCCCCTCTCAAGAACACCGGGGTGTGAGCGACTATTTCCGTCTTTGCAACGCTGACAGGCAGGATAGCCTGGAGACGCTGAAGAGAGACCGTTGCCTGCTTGTACTGCACCATATTCTGGCTCACCTCAACCGTAAAGCTGGCGATCTGGTCAATATAAGCCACAAAGAGCGCGAGAGTGCTTACAGAAAACGCGTTTGCTTTCATCGCTTGGACTGCTAGCAGAAGAATGACTCCTGTAGCGATACTTGTGGTGTTGCGCGCGAGAGAATCGAGGATGACATCGGCAAACAAGAGACTCCTGAGCGTGCTGTGCCGACGCGCCTCGCTCAACTTGTGTAAACGCTCGATGACCCGGTAGTGGGCATTCCCCAGTTGGATCGTCTGCGTCGCGTGGAACATGTCTCCCAGAAACGCACTGGCCTCTCCCGAAGTCCGTCTGCTTTCACGATAGTAGGTCTGGATTTTCGTACTCATGTGATGCATCACGAACCCAGATCCCACTAGCGGCACCAGGACGACAAGCGTGATTTGCCAGTTCATTGTTAGCATGATTATCAAGGCCACCAATGCTTGAATCCCAGTTCCCAGAACGATATTCATGTTTCCAATCGTTTCGGTGATCATGGTGGTATCCGTATTGAATCGATTCACCAGTTCACCGGGCGGATAGGGAAGTGTTTGCGCACCTTGCTTGTTTAGTAACTGGGCAAAGATATTCCGCCGGAGCAAGGTATTGCCATACTCCATACACGTTGCGTCCACGGCCTCATTGGCGAGCACCACCGTCACACGAGCCACAGCAATTCCCACCAGGAGCGCACAGAGTGTCCACATGTCCCAGCCAACAGGTGCATTGCCGTTGAGCAGCGTAAAGATCGCAGAGACAATCAAACCTGGCAAGAGCAAGAATAAACACCGAATAAGCTGCAAAAAGACGTTGAGGAGATACCACCAGGGAGAAAAAGTGATAATCCGCCAGAGGGTGCCGAATGTGTTCATGCGCGCACCTCCGCCTCGCCCAAGCGCAAGAGGTGCGAGAAATGGGATGTAGGATCTGCCACGAGTTTGCGACGCTCGCCATATTCGCGAGTCATCCCATCCTCAAGGATCAGGATGTCATCAACCAGCTGAAGGGTTTTCAGGTGGTGCGCAATCAGAATGCCCGTCCTGCCCACAAGCAAGCGAGCACTGGCCTCCTCAATCAACTGTTCGGTCACCGGGTCGAGACGTGAGGACGCCTCGTCCAGAATGACAAGAGATGGGTTGTGCAGGAAGACGCGAGCGAACGCCAGTAATTGTGCCTCTCCAGAGGAAAGGGTCATGCTAGAGCCTGCAATGATCGTATCAAGCCCACGCGGTAACGAGGCATACCAGCGCGTGAGATTGAGTCCTGTAAGAACTTGTGCCAGGCGGTCATCAGAGACAGACGAATCGAACAAGGTCAGGTTGTCGCGAACGCTCGCGTGAAACAGCTGGACTTGCTGGGTCACCACTCCGATACGGCTCCGCAGTTCGCTGAGTGCCACCTGCCGAACATCAATGCCGCCAAGATGAATTGATCCTTGCTCAACGTCATAGACTCGGCAAAGCAGACTGGTCAACGTGGTTTTTCCGCTCCCCGTTCTGCCAAGAAGTCCGAGCGTTCTCCCGGCAGGCAGCTCAAACGAGAGGTCCCGTAGCACCAGTTGTTCAGGTGTGTAGCCAAAGGAGGCCTGGTGAAACTTCACTGGAAGGGGTCCCGCTGGAAGCGGACGACCAGGACCATCAATGATGGTGATGGGAGTATCATACAGTTCGGTAATCCGCTGGAGACTGGCAATTGCACGCTGAACGTAATGGGTTTGGAAGCTGATAGCAAACAGGTTTTGCGTGAGCAGGGCCGTGTAGTAATACGTGATATAAATCGTTCCCAGGCTCATGTGACCACTGCGCAACAAGTAGGCTCCCATGAGCAATACAGTCGCACTGGCCAATGCCAGGCCGACTTGAATCGTACTGGAGAAGAAGCACCCAGTTACACGGCTTACACGGGTGGTACGCAGGAGGCGGCGTACCAGCTGATTCAACCTGAGCATCACGTAGTCTTGAGCGCCGAGTCCCTGAATATCCTCAATGCTGGAACAGCGCTCCTCGAAGAAACTCGCCAGTTCGGCGCTCGTCTGACGCACGGCCTGAATATGGGGCACCGCAACATGTTGTAGTGGGCGTTGCAACGTGATCATAAGCCCGACAAAGGCTAGAAGCAAAAGACCAATATGCCAATCAGCCAGAAACGTGACCACCACAATACCGACCAGCAAGAGCAGACGATCAAGCACAGTGAACACAAAGCGTGAGAAAAACGTGGCGAGGAGAGCGATATCCCCATCGATACGTTCAATGAGTTCACCCGGCGTATGTGTCTGATGGAACGACTGATCCAACGACAGACAATGCAGGGTGAGATCAAGGCGCAACGCATTAGTTACTCTCCAACTGAGATCTTCGCTCATGTAACTGGCACATGCGGTGACACACTGATGAACGATAGCCAGGCTCATAAAGAGCAGCGCAAGAGAGACAAGAACGGACATACTCCCGTGAACCGAATCAATAAGCTGTCCTATAAGTTGAGGATCCAGGAGTTCCAGTCCGAGGCTTCCTATCAGGAGAAGCGTTAACAGGCTCACCTTGAGCCAGTACGGTTGAAGGTAGGTTCCCAACAGCGAGACGGAGGACCTGGATGGACCCGTGACGCTCGTCATTTCTTTGGGATGTGCTGCCATATATTCTCTTTTCATTCGAGCCAGAGTGAAATGTGACACCCAGGAAGGCACAATGACTACAGACAACACGGCATGAGAGGCATCTGTAGCAAGTGCTGCCCGCTCTTCGTCAGCGAATCAGCTCGTCTTTGTGCACCAACAGAGAGCACACGCCCTATGCCCTTGCTCGCAAAACAGAGCAAGTGGCATCATGTACCCGCACGATGGTCCATTTCACTCGATGATAGATGTAGAGGTTATATGGAGAGTACCTGTGAGGCAAAAAAGACACAAAGGGACCCTCAGGCAAAGAAATGTTCCCCGAGGCCCGCTGAAAGCTGCTAGATGAGGGCTTCAGGGAGGGCAGCATCAAACTTGATAGACATATGAAAGCCTCCCTTTGCATAAAAGTAGTAGTGGATATTTCAGCGGAATTGTACTCTATAGCTACAAGAGTTGTCAAGGAATGGCATGTAAGGGGCCTACATCCTTTAGGAGAAAGTAGGGGAAAAACGGTGGGGTCCCGTCCTTCCGGGGAAGGATGAGCTTTTTGGACAGAAACGAGCAAGCAGGGCAGGTGCTTGAGGTCTGTTACGGACGTCGACTGGAAGATGTGATCCCTTTGCTTCAACGGCTTGCCGCGCCTGAGCAGGTAGAAGCTGTCAGCATGGATATGAGCACCTCCTTTGCGCCAGCGGTTCGAACTTGTTTGCCACACGCTCAGATTGTGGTGGATCATTTTCATGTCATCCAGCATGTCATGAAAGCGTTCCGAAAGGTCGTATCGGCTTGGGCTCACAAGAAAGAAGGACAAATCCTTTTGTATCGCAAGCAGCATCTCTTCCTGAGCGCGCAGGAAAACTTATCCCCAGATCAGCAGAAGGAGCGTGCACGCATTGCCTCTCATTTGCCTGATCTTGAGGAGGCCTGGCAGTTGAAAGAAGCCCTGCGAACCTGGTATGCGACAGCTACCACAGAGACTGCCGAGAAGCACCTTGACGAGTGGATCAATCAGGTTCGAGAAAAGGGACCTGATGCTCTGCGCCAAGCACTCTCGGCCTTCACCAAATGGAAACAAGAAATCCTGGCGTTTTTTCCGTTTTTTGCCGACACGCATCTCGAACGGGTTTGTCGAAGGCAAAAACAACCGGACCAAGGCTATTATGCGTCAGGCATATGGCTACCGTAACCTTGGAAATCTGCGTCTTCGTATCCTGATCGGAGATGCTGTATGAGGCACAATTATCTCATCCTTCCCCCGGAAGGACGGAGAACCCTTTGCCATCATTGATCAGGCCGCCTTTGCCGCCAAAAACCTGTATAATCAGGCCAATTATCAGATTCGACAAGCCTTCATCCATGAGGGAACCTACCTCCCCTATGCCGCTCTCTTTCATCGCTTGAAGCAGCATGAAAGCTATTGTGCTCTGCCTCGCAAAGTCAGTAACGCCATCCTCATCCAGCTTCACCACAATTGGGTCGGCTTTTTTGAAGCTCTGAAGGCCTATCGCGAAGACCCTTCTCCCTTCACCGGGCGCCCCAAGCTTCCAGGGTACAAAGACAAGGCCAAAGGCCGTTTCCTGCTCATCTACGAGAAAAAAGCCCTGGGTAAGAGGGCATTCAAGCGCACGAGCAAGCTGGTCCCATCAGGATTGCCCATCGAGATAGCAACTCAGATCACCTGGGAGGCCATCCGGCAGGTTCGCATCGTTCCACGCGCTGATGGCTACATGGTGGAGGTCGTCTATGAGCAGGAGCTCCAACCGGCTGCGGTCAACCCGCAGCTTCGAGCCGCCGTGGATGTGGGCGTCAATGTGCTGGCAGCCATCACCAGCGACAAACCTGGGTTTGTGCCTCGCCTGGTGAGTGGCAAACCCTTGAAAAGTCTCAATCAGTACTACAATAAACAGCGCGCCAAGCAGCAGCAACGCCTCGCGCATGAGAACCGATACACCTCGCGCCAGTTGGATCGCGTGACGACGAAGCGCAATCGCCGTGTGGATACGTATCTGCACACGGCCAGCCGTCGGATCATTGACCTGTTGGTGAGCGAAGGCATCGGGACGTTGGTGATTGGCAAGAACCTCTTGTGGAAACAAGAGGTGACCATGGGGCGCAGGAACAATCAGCAGTTTGTGCAGCTTCCCCATGCTCGTTTCATTGAGCAGTTAACCTACAAAGCGCACCTGATTGGGATCAGAGTCATCCTTCAGGAAGAAAGTTATACCAGCAAGGCCAGTTTTCTGGACGGCGACCCCATTCCCACCTATGAGGCCAACGCTGCTGAGAAGCCGGTGTTTTTAGGCAAGCGTCTTGCGCGCAGTTGGTATCGTGCCAGGGATGGACGCCTCATTTTGAAGCTCGCTCGAACAGGTTCGCCCCCTAAAAGGCACCTCACAGCCACCATAGTGAAAAGCAAAGGAAATCCCATGCGTATAGCCGTTTTATCATCTTGACCAGGTCGCCAAGAGGCATTAAAAGGAGTGCGCTAAGAGATCAATAGGCTCTTAGCGCACTCCTGCTAACATCCTTTAGCTTTTGAACATTAGGCGTCATACTCACCTCGTCTCATCATCTAATGATCGTCCTCGAATAAGATTTTTCCACTGGGATTCAGCTTTCTCGTCTGCTACAGGCTCTGACGTTTCCTCTTTCCGCGGTTTCAACGAACGTGCCGTCATTGGGCCTGCGTCATGTTGTGGAAAACGCTCATGTCTGGCATCTTGATCGCCAAAGGCAGTACGCTCCATTGAAGCGTTCCTTCCCCCTATGGTATCATGCACTGGATCTAACTCGTGTGTGATGCCTTTCTGTCTCTCTTCTCTCTCTTCCTTTGCATGTTTTTCTTGCACATCAGACACTTTTTGTCGCTGCAACGCCTCATCTTGTGCTCTAACCGCCTCCTGCATCTGCTGCCTTTTCCGTTGTGCTCTGGCTTGTCTGACCTCGTGCTCTCGCTTTTCCTCCTCCCGTTCAGATGCCACTCTTTTTTCTCTCTCTCGCAGATGCACTGGAGACATTTTCGGATCATCCTTCATTGCCGCCCGTTGTCTCTCCGTCGTTTCCCCTCTTGTGAATGCGCTCTCTTGATGAAACAGGTAGTGCGATGACATTGGATCTGATGTTCCCTGGGGTGCCTCCTCTACCATTCTGGCGAAGTTCTGTATCTCCTTTTCCAGCACGGTTTGAAAATAGCTATTTATTCCCAGCCATTCTGCCATTCTCCCGACGATACCCATCGGAGGGTCATGGTTGATGAAGACATCTACTAATGTTTGCTCAGTTCCTAAGGGCGTAAACTTGATCGTACCTCTATTCTGCAACCCCTTTATTGATCTCCAGCCTACCTGCCGCTCAGGAATCCAGTTCTCATTCACAGCATCCCACTCTTGTTTTCCTGCTACCTGTACAACCCAATGGCTACGTTGAGTGTCATAGTACGTCACCTCCCGAACGGAATGCATATACTTTGGGAAATCATGAAAATGTGTAAAGAACGCATAGGCATTCTTTATTGATGTAGGTACAAGTACCGTCACATGATGCTCACCCATCATTCCCTCCCTCTTACGTTACCAACACAACAATGAGCTGCCCAAAGGAGCAGGTCCTGGTCCGTTTTGGTGCCAGACGCGTGCTCTGCTACAGGGCGCATCTCTTTACACATCCAGCTTTTAGACATTTAGAGGGATATAACTCTGATACCCTCCTTTTTTGTATAAAATGCGCATTTTATCTGGAACGTGTTGGGATTGCTCTCCATTTACCGATTGATGTTGAGAGGCTCGAAGAGGATGCCTCTCCAGCATACTCTACAATTAATTTATCTTTAGTTTGTAAAAACAATACCATGTTTTTGAAATTTTGTCCACTATTATTAACCTAACGCAGATTTTTGTGGCTGGGAATGTCAATAGCTTTTCTGTTTGTATTTTAGTAATACTATATTGATCATTGGGCATTATAGATCTTAGAGCAGATCATACTTTGTGCATGCATGCCTCTTCACGCTTGCTATCTGTTCTACCTGATCGAAGGTAGAAGCAACTGCCAGGATACAACCAGGAGGGAATTATTCCACAGATGAAGTGTGAGTAGTTTTCCTGGCTGAAAAATCCGAAGTCAATGCTGTTTCTTAACAGAATCAGTTGAGTAGTATATCTTACCTTCCCCCACTCTACCAAATTGGGGCAAGCTCAGATGCAAGCTATGTCAAAAAACGCAGCATTGGGATATCAGGCTCATCCGTCATTTTATGATCTTCATTGGACCAGTCAGCTCGATCTTCGATTTCCTGACCTTCTTCATCATGTTACGGACCTTCAATGCTGGAGCAGTACTCTTCCATACTGCCTGGTTCGTGGAGTCGCTTGCGACTCAGACACTGGTCCTCTTTAGTATTCGCACGGCAGGCAATCCGCTACACAGTCGCCCCAGTCTTCCGCTCACGCTGACTACGCTCCTGATTGTCTTGGTTGGCTTTGTGCTCCCCTACACGCCACTTGCCGGACCACTTGGTTTCACACCATTGCCCGCCCTCTACTTTCTCTTCCTGGCAGGGATGATTGTGAGCTACTTGCTCCTCGTGGAGTTGGTCAAGCGCCGCTTGATGCGACGGTATGCATGAGGAGTTTCCACCAAATTGGGGCAACGTCTTTTGGGGTTGCCCCAAAAGGACCGCAGTATTGTTCTTGAGCAAAGGGATAGGAATGAAGAATAATCCCTACTCTCTTTCGTTCACCGCTCATAGGTCGCCGTGAGCCATGTACGCCCAAAGATATCCCGTCCCGCTATTGTACAAGAGACCAGTCGCCAGCCTCGTTCTGTGTGACGTTTCAAGTCATGTTCATACTTCTGATACGATGAACGAAACAGGCCGGGCCTATAACTCTTTACTTCTTGCTGTGATATGACAGGTTGTGACATTGCTTTTTCCTTCTCACCCGTGAACAACCCGGGTCTTTTCTTCTGAACTCTACCGTTGTCGTTAAATAGATATCCTTCTAACTTCTCGCTTCATAGCTCCTTCTATCTTATTCGTCTGCCCAGGATCTGGGGATATTCTATTTAGTAGTTGAATTTTTCATAAAAAAGTTATGAAATCAAAATATCATAGCTTAGATATATATTTGTATTTTTCTCAGAAATAGTGTATACTAAAAGTAGCTCATAGATCTTTTCTTGAGTCAAGCCTCTCACACCATGTCCCTCGTAACTACTAACGTTCTGAGCGCTCTTCTCCCCACTCGGCAGACATGATTGCTACAATGGTCGCGTTTGCGCTCTCGCGTTTGTGCTTCCTCTCCTCCTTCAGGCATAGGCATCTGGAGGCAAACCATACAGGATCACATGATTATGCGACTCTTCCTTCTCCCCTTAGCGCTCTTTGCCCTCCTGATCACTCTTCTCTGGTTCAGAGAAATACAGGACCGGCGCCAACGAGCCCACTGAGGAAAAACGACACCATCTCTTCGATGACACTGTTTCAAGAGTCTGCTCCTGGTTGACACGCCTTCAACCGAAGAAGTGCTCCTCTGGTTTCTCGCAAGAAAGGCAACTCCTATGAGCACTATTCAAGAAACACACCCGCCAGTCAAGGCGATGAGAAACGCACAACCAGATGAGCATCCAGAAACAGTCGTGATCGTTCAAGGCGTCTCTCCATCTGTGCAGGGCTCCTCTGCGAGAGAAGATAGTGCAAGCCAGGGCAACTTCGCAGAGACAACCATGCCGGAGAGACATGCTCAAACTCCGTATGTCTACCCGGCTTGGCCGACATCTAAGCCCGGCCCGCCGGTCATCCCCCTTCCTCCAGGGCAGAAACCGCACCCAAAGCGCACGGATCAGATGGTCTATGACTGCTATGACCAGGAGCGAGGAAGACCATGCGTTGCTCCTGCAACCCAGGTGATGCGGAAAACGAGAGCCAGAACGTACCGTTCTGATGACCCCTTCTTAGAGGTGATCTCTGAGGCTGAGGTAACGGAACGCTGGCGTGATGATGGCAACACATCCGAGACTGAGGCCATAGGGCGTTGGCTCGACGATGGCGGCACATCTGATGCCGCGTTTGAGATGGGAAGCCTTTCACCTCGCCACAATGTACAACGCTAACGCCTCTCAGGTGCTGCCACGAGTGTGCCTCGAAAGAGCCTCTTTCTGGCAGTTACCAGGTGTGAGAAGCGAAGAAAGAAGAGCTTGCTATGGAAGAAGCAATCGTGAGAACGGTATTGGTAACGCAGAAACTCGAAGCATTTGAGCGGCTACAATCCGAATTTGAGGCAAGTCTTGACTTCATTCAGGACGTACATGGGCAGCGGCGCTTCTCAGCATTTCCTGTTGCTGAAACTGTCCACTATCTTCATTCCCTCTGGATCTGTGCATGTAAAGACCACCTCCTGAATGTCTCGACGCACAGCCGACGATATGAGGGGAACACGTGCTTAGGTCTCTTACAGGGTTGGCAGGAGGGAAAGACAGCTGCGGTGGTGGCATTCCTCGAGCGAAAATTGGATGGGCTCGCTTTTGCTGGTCTCACGCGCAAAATCGAGAAGGCTGCAACTGTTCTTCCTCCTCATGAGGATCTGGCACAGCGCCTTGCCCATGGTCGTCTCGTCTTGCTGAATCGGAGAATGAACTTGCTGCAAGCCTTAGACGCCATTTTCGCGCTGCCAGAGCATGATTTGTTGCAGGACGTGCATGCTGCCAGTGTGTACTATGGGCATACCCCTCAGCAAATTGAGCAACAACGCGCCGAACAAGACGATGTTCGTTCCTCTTCTGTCCTCCATCCGCTTCTGGCACAACGGAACATGGTGGTGATGAATACAATTGGTACTCATGTCATAACGCAGCAAGCCGCTAGAGGAAGAGCGCGTTTTTGGAGGGTTGTAACACCAATGGACCCTTCGCGTCCCTTTGCTGAGTATCTTATGAGAACATATCAGGAACAGACGTCACGCTCGCATAACGTCCAGGTGCAGGGAGATCTCCTTGCGCAAGCTCACGATGCTATCATCATCCATAGCCCAGACGACCGTATTCTCGTCTGGAACCAGGGGGCGACTGCGCTCTATGGATGGACCGAGCAGGAAGCTATTGGGAAGGATATCCACACCCTTTTGCAGACCTGCTTTTACGCGTCGCGTGAGGCGGTCGCTCTCGTCCTGGCCACACGTGGACACTGGCAAGGGCAACTCACCCAGACATCGCGCGATGGGAAACTTTTGATCGTGGAGAGTCGTCAGATCTTCGTGCCTGCGAAGGCTGGTCAAGCAGCGGTCATCGTGGAGATGAATCAGGATGTTACCGAGCGGGAACAGTTCCTGCAAGAACAAGCCGAAGCGAAGGCACGTGAGTTAGCCTTGCAGGAAACAGCACGCCAGATGGATGCATTTTTTGGTATCGCCAGCCATGAACTCAAAACACCATTAACCTCCATGAAAGGGAATCTTCAACTCGCACAACTCCAGCTCACACACCTTCAACAACCGGAAACAACGTTCGACGAGACCATGGCCCTGACCCTTACCACGGTTCGGAGCTTGCTTGATCGTGTCGAGCGCCAGATCAAGAGGCAAAATCGATTGGTCAATGATCTTCTTGATATCTCGCGTATCCAGACGAACCAATTTACCCTGCAGCGTACCTGGTGCGACCTGGTCAGGATTGTTTGCGAGGTGGTTGAAGATCAGCGCATCCTTGCCCCTACGCGTACGATTCGCTGGCATACTCTGGTTTCCCAGGCAGAGGTATGGGCCGACGCAGACCGTGTTGGACAGGTGGTCAACAACTATCTCTCCAATGCGCTCAAGTACTCTGAAGCCGGCACGCCGATAGATGTTCGCTTGGAGCAAGAAGAAACAATGGTACGCGTATCAGTGCATAATCAGGGGCCAGGTCTCTCTGAAACACAACAGCAGCAGGTCTGGAAAAAAATTTATCGGATAGGAGAGATTGAAGCGAAAAGTGGATCAGGGATGGGCCTGGGCTTAGGTCTCTATATCAGCCAAACACTTATTGAGCGCCATGATGGGCGAATAGGCGTCGAAAGCACTCCTGGAGAGGGATCAACGTTCTGGTTTACGCTTCCGTTCGCTCCTTTAGAACACATATAACGAAGAGAGAAGATGATGATAATGACTACCCCATTTTCTGAACAGCAGAGCGAACAATGGCTTCTTGAAAGGACATATCACGCCCAATTGCGCGATGGTCGGGAGCTTTCTGTTCCTGACTTCACATGGGCCATGAAGCAGCTCACTGATGTCGATGTTCCTCTTTTGTCGCAGTCCTGGAAATCAAAGCTACCAGAGCAGTTGTCTGCCAAGAAGAGTACCAACGTTTCCATCCCAATCTCTACCTGGATGGAAATCTCACCAGAAGAAGCAGGTACCAGCTACCAAGAAGGATGCCCTGTTCTACTCTATGGCGAGCATCGGTGGGAGCATTTGAAAGCAACCTCTGAGACATGGAGGCCAAATAGAAACGTGTACACTCTCATTTATGGAAACGCCAAAGTAATGCCGGAGGTCGTCTCTGGGGTTGAATATGCCGTCTACTATCTCGACCCCAAACGAGGCCATGCTGCCAATGCTT
Source organism: Ktedonobacter sp. SOSP1-85 (assembly GCF_016587415.1). Lineage (GTDB taxonomy): Bacteria > Chloroflexota > Ktedonobacteria > Ktedonobacterales > Ktedonobacteraceae > Ktedonobacter. The sequence continues at coordinate 5,023,868 of NZ_BNJI01000001.1, forward strand.
CCTGGAGAGCCTGGTTCTCTTCGGACGTTGCCACGCTTCTCAATGGTAGCACGTACAGGAATATTCTCTTCCTTCGCCCTTGTATGCAGTTTCCCTCTACGACCTATTACACCGCGATTACTGCTGATGGGCAAGTCCATGAGTATTCAGACAGGGCCAGGGCAATACAGGGGTATGCTCTCCTGGTATCACAGGAGGCGCATGACCGGAGTGATCTCCACAGCATCTTCCCCCAATTCTGCTACTATCATGAGATCATTGCACGCCAAGCGTTCAGCCCAGGAGAGCCGGTAGTGTGCTCGTTCTGCACGGGAAAGCAGTCGAACTGGCGAGGACTGAGATGGCTGATCCTGTGAAGCTCGTTCCGTGAGTTGGATATCGACACGCTGATGGCGAAGGAGTTTGACGACCTCCCGCCGATGAGCGCGCCGTTGCCAATCTCCCCAGAGCACCGGATGCAAGGCTGGTGGAGGCGAAGGTTCCTCTGGTGCAGAAAGAGGCTCACCTGCGATCGATGCAGGCGAAGAGACAGGCCAATAGACGGCGCTCACTCGGCGCGCTTTCATGGTCGTTGCCGATTCTTGACACTGCTCACGGAGCAGACACGCGCGACAATGGCCGATCCGGGCTGCATACAGCACCCGCAGCGAGCCATCGCGCTCCTTTCGGCGCTCTTGTGGATAGAGAGGGCAGCCTGCTGGACAGCGCAGCGTCCCATCGGGCTGGAGAGAGAAATCTGCCCCGGCAAACCCTTTGGTGTATGATGGACGTGCCCACTGTGGTGGTCCATACGTGACCGGAGTTGGATCAGCTGGCTGAGAGACAGGATCAGGCGTAGCCGCCGCAGGCTCATCGATCTGGGCAGGAGCAAATTCCGTTGTGCGCATGGGTGTGGGGTGGAGGGTATGCCCCAATTCCAGGTGGAGATTCCAAATCCATTGGGCGAGAATGAGCCAGAACTCCTGACCCCAGGCGGTATGCGAACACCAACGATCCAGATTCTGTTCCTCGTCTTCATCGGCCAGCACCGCCTCAAATGCCCCGCGATGCAAGTACAGGGCAACGACATCAGCGGGAGTAAACGCATCCACCGGCAAGGCAGTGAAAAACAACTCGTAGACTACTTCGCCGCGCGTGGTCCCGACAGAAGCCTTCGTCTCGGTCCCTGGATGGGTTGCGACGATGACCCGTGTGCGCTGCCCGATCGGGGTTAAGAGCAGATCAGGGCAGTCAAAAAGTGCCCGGCAGGTTCCTGTTTCTGGATGGGTCGTGTGCTGGTCAGGCGGTTGGGCCAGGCGGATTTGCACCTGGGGAAGATCGAGGAGACCATAGTCCTTGCCCCGCATGATGTAGGCAAGTCCAGCCAGATCCGCGACAATCGCGCCATTGCCATATTGCCCATCCAAGCGCACCACGGCCTGACTCAATGGAACAGATAGCTCTTCCAGGTACGCGCGGATCACCGTGATTGCCTGCCGCAGTTCTCCGCGATAGTCGCCGTTGCCTGCCCCCGATGCCCCGAAAAGGTGCCGAGCCATTGGTGGGTATGTGCCTGGAGCACGGTGGTCCGCGTCCGGACGGTTTCACTCCGCTTGCGTCCTGTATAGCCAGGAGCGCAGACCTCGTTCAGTCGGCGTTGGGCTGGTGGGAGATCGGGTGTGGAGGGCAGGGCGCGTTGGCGAGCCGCTTGTCGTGTGCCATCAACGTCGAACACCACCCAATGGTTTCCCTGTCGATCCCATAACCCACCAGTTTTCTCCTCCTTCTCCAGAGGCGGGCCACCAGATCTTCGAGAAACACCGCGCGCAATGCCTCAACCACTGGTTGGTTCAGCGCAGCGAGAAAGCGACTGAGTGTCGAGCGGTGGGGGAGGTGTTCTCGGCCAAAGAGAGCCATGAACGGGGCAGCGAAGGGTTGTAAACCCTCATAGAACGTTTCCAGCGTTCGTTCACCGCTGATGGCATAACCCAATAACACCGAGACAAAGTCAATCAGGTCGTAATGGCCGAACCGACGCCGGGCAAAGCGCACACGCTCCGTAATGGCCGAAAGCACGCCCTGGTATCCAAGGTAGCGCGCGATCACGGTCACTTCACTGAACCAGAACGGTGTTGAAGGCACAGATTGCGCAGAGGTTTGGATGGCAACATCCGAAGAGCAAGAGGAGCCATCGGTCTTCTTCTCAGGGGTCATGTGTTTTTCTTCCCGAAAGCCGCAGGAGAGTGAGGGTTGCTGTCACCACGCGGCTCAGCTCGTGCGCAAGTATGGCTCTGTGCCTTTCCTCCTCCCCATGATGCGGCTTCTCTCCTCTCTTACAGAAATTCGCTTTCGGTTAAATCCGTATTTACGCCTGCGGCTGCCCGACTTCCCGCGGCTGCCGCGATGATCAGTTGATGAGGGACACCCACTAAGGCATCACCTGCGGCATACACGCCTGGAACTGTCGTTCTCCCCAAGGGATCAGTGACGATTCCCCCCATGACATTCATCTCACAGCCGAGTACTTCGCCAAAAGGCGAAGCCTGGAGCAACTGGGAGGCGACAAAACCGCCTTCACGGCGTTTCTCTTCCTGCGTGGCAAACGCAATCCGCTCTAGCTGCCCATGTTTTCCAACAAGAGCGGTAATACGATCTTCCACCACCTGAAGCCCTTTCTTGCGCAACGTTTCTTGTTGTGCTTCAGTGAGAATCTGATGGCCATTCGTACAGAGGAGCAAATCGTGACTCCAATTCCAGACAATTTTGGCCATATGGAAAGCCTGTTGCCCTTCTTCTGCGATCACGACAAGGGGCTTCTCCTTGAGTTCCCATCCATCGCAGTAGGGGCAGCTAAACACACTTTTCCCGTAATAGTCATGCAAACCATCTATCGTGGGAAGAATCTCTTTGAGACCGGTGGCAAGCAAGACTGTCTTTGCGGAGAGCAGATCCCCTTTCTCTGTGGTGATTTCAAAAGAGTCATCAGTATGGCGAATACCAGTGACTCGCACGTGCTGAATTTCCACCGAAAGATATTTGCTGATTTCCTGGTGTGCAATGGCTCTGAACTCGTTCGGTTTGACTCCGTCTCGTGTCAAAAATCCATGCGACTCCTGCGTTACGGCATTTCTTGGTTGATTCTCGTCAAACACCAGAACCGTTCTTCTGGCTCTCCCCAGGACAAGAGCCGCATTTAACCCTGCCGGTCCACCGCCGATAATGGCACAGTCAATGATCATTGGATGACCTTCCTTTCTTAAAAGAGACTTTCTAGATCCTTTATATCTCTGATAACGATAAAAAAACAGCGAGAAGCGGTTCGTTTACGTTGTCCTCGGAGAGCGCGACGAGTCAAGCAGATAGGTGACGACCCAGGGTCCAACGCGAGCGCCAGCGGCGGTTGCATGAGCGAGATGGCCGACAGGATCGGTTGCATTCCCAATGACCCAGACGCCGGGGCGGCTCGTCCGTCCGTCAACATCGGTGACGGCGAAACCAGCCTCATTTACCTCGCAGAGGGACGCTGGGAGATCAGATGCAGCCCGAAATGGTGCGGCCACGAAGACAGCATCGGTTGGCAACTCCGTCCCACCCGCCGTCGAGACCGAGACGAGTTGATCGTTCTGCCGCACCAACGCCGTCACCTCATCCCGAACGATCTCGACGCCAAGCTCATGCAGCCGGTCGAGGGCCGCGGAGTCGAACTCGTGCGGGGTCACCACCGTCACGGAGGACGACCACGCGGTGAGCAAACTACCGAGCTGCGCAAGGCGCTCCCCCAGTCCGAAGGCGACGAGATGCTTGTCTCGTACTTCATAGCCGCTGAAGCACGGGCACACGTGCACATCCCGACCCCAGCCCTCGCGCAAGCCCGGCACCGATGGAAGCACGTCCACCAGCCCGGTCGCGAGCACGACGGCGCGGGCTGTCACCATCCCCTGCCTGCTCCAGACATCGAAGAGCCCGTCGGGCCTCGGCTCAATCTTGAGCACAGCCTCGCTGCGGATTTCGCCACCGTAGCGCACGACCTCGGCGCGTCCGCGTGCCTGCAACTCTGCTGGCGTGATCCCCTCGTACCCAAGAAATTCATGGACCTGCTCTATCACCGAATCGCGCGTTGGACCACCGTCGTAGACGATAGTGCGGCGTCGCGCACGGGAGAGAAACAGCGCCGCGCTCAATCCCGCAGCACCCGCGCCAACCACCACCACATCTACGATGTCTTGCTTGCCTCCAAACGTTTTTTGAAACATACCGTTCCTCCTTGTGTCAAACACCATGACGCTTCTGTTGGCTCTGCGTAGGCACAAGCGCAGCATGAAAACCTGTCGGTCCACCGCCGAGCATAGCCCAGCCAACGGTTATCGGATCAACCCCTTCTAAAGGATATTATAGACTCTTAATATCTACAATAGGGCCAAAAAAACACGCAGGCGCGTTCACACAAGCGCGTTTACATCGCCTACTTGTCCAACCAGTTCAACGAGCTTTCGCTCTTTGAGATACGCTTCCATTTGCTGTTCTGCATGTGTCATCACCCCCTGAATTAAGCACCCCTGATGATCTTCACCGTCATCACAATGAAACAGGGAGGCAGTCCCTTCAATGGCATGAATAACCTCCAGAAAAGAAAGATCTGCTTTGTTTCTCGTCAGCTTGTATCCTCCGTTGATTCCGGGAGTAGACTCGATCATGCCCGCCTTCACCAGCTTGGTCAAAATCTTGGAGAGATACGTCGGGGAAAGCCCCTGAAGCTCTGCCAATTGCTGGACACCGACGGTTGTTCCGAGAGGGAGAGCCACCAGATACAGCATGGTATGGAGCGCATAATTGGTCGCTTGGGAATACTTCACACCTCTTTCCTTTCTATTACAGACTCATTGAGTCCATAATAGAACATTCAGAGGATCATGTCAAGCTTCTCCATCTCCAATGGTTTCTTTTTTCGAGAGAGTTCTTTCCATTTTGAGGGTGCGTGCGCAATTTTCGCCTTTTGACAACCTCGTTGCGCAACTCGTGGGTCTATCCCGCCCAATGAACAAAAGAAATTGTTGTAATGAGCACTGGCGCTTCTTGGTGGGTGATCTAGAATATTTGGGCTCGTGGTCTAGCACCGCCGAGCAGTATCATCGATGGTGCAGAGAAGGGAAATGGGCTCTCATCCTTCAGATCTTGCAAGAACCGCAAGTTTCCATTTCTTCTTCTCCTTGAGATGAGTAAGGGTCACTATAGTACTAGTTAGTGGTGCAAAATGAGCCCCTTCGTCCCGTTCCAGAAGCTAATCATCTTTCTAGAAGTCTAGCCAAGTGATTCAAGTCGCTTATCAGGCAGTTTAATAATCTTGAGCTTATATGTCACAAACCAGTCTGGGGAGGGGATTCATGCATTTCGCATCGCAAACTAGTGCGAGATTATTGTTATAATTCCTCATCCAGACCGCTCCCGCTTCTGGCCTGGCCTTGCTGCTAAGCGAGGCCTTTGGCTTGAAGTGGTAATTCCTCAAACGGACAGCTCTCGCCTCTGGTGCGACGGCACCAAAAGTGCAAGAGCCAGTCCTTCGTGCCTTCCCATGGCGGCTTCATGAGTTCCAAAAGAAAGGCATAGGCCAGGCTGGCAAGCATGAGCAAGCGACGACGATGCATCCACTCATGCAGGCGAGGGCTTTCAAAGGCCAGTTCATTCCAGGAGACGACGCGAGCGATTGATCCATGAGTGAGTGCGCTCCACTACCCATCGTCGTGCTCGATGACTGGGAAGACGTCTTTTCTCCTGCTTCTCTTGTTCACGACTGCGAATATGAGGCAGATAATGGCGGCTCTCGATTTCCTGATGTGCGGGAGCTCCATCGTAAGCTGCATCCAGACAGAGATGCTGAGGGTGCTCTTCTGTTGGATCGGGTCGCAGAATTGCGATACCGTCCAGAGTAGCACAGAGTAAGCGTGTATCGTGACGATTCGCTCCATCAACGACGAGAGCCAGGGGCATCCCGGCCCCATCGGTGAGGAAACTGCATTTGGTTCCACTCTTGCCGCGATCGGTGGGGTTGGCTCCGGTTGCGGCTTTGCCGAAGGGGGCTTTCGTCATTGCTCCGTCCACTGCTTGCGATTCCCACTCTTGGAAACGGCCATGCACTGTTGAACTCGCTCCCAATTCCCAGGGCAACGCTTCCATTGGATTCTTGTGCGCAATACGTAGATGATTGCCGCAAATACTTGCCGATTATCCATTCGTGGTCGTCCCCCTTTGGCACGTGAGGGTGCTGGTGGAATCAGTAACTTGACTTTCTCCCACCAGTCGTCGCCGACTTCCCAGGGGCGTGTTCGTGGCATCGCTTTTTCTCTTTCTCAGTTTTAGAACCCTCTTCATTGCCATTTGGCACGAGGAGAAAAACAGATGCAGAGAAGGAACACACTCTCTGCGAGAACTCTGGGAGGGCGTTGCGTCTCTGCATCTGTTGATCGTTGTCATGCCTTGAGGGAGCCAACCAGATGAAGCAACTGATCTCTTTCGCTCGCCTCGGAAGTTATGGGAACGAGTTGCAGCATCAGTTCATCAAGACCACCCTCTAAAAGTTCCTGGATGCGCTGGCTCACGGCGCTCTCATCACCGCTGATCACCAGTGCCCGCGCCAACGCATCTAACGCTTTCTCATCACCCTCTACTGCTCTGGCAAAGCCAGCCCGTACAAACGCGCGCGCATACCCACTCACCCTGGCGTACACTTGCACTCTCTGACGTACCGCAGCGAGGGTCGCTGCTTCATCTGTACTCATGGCCACCATCAGATGCGCGATCAGCGGAGGCACGGCACGCAAATATCTTTCGGCTCCGGCTTGCAGCGCGAGTTTGGCCTGGTTGAGCAGATAGGGAACTGGGCACATCCAAGAAATTGCCCCATCGGCGATCTCTCCAGCCTGCTGGAACGCCTTCGGGCCTAACGCTGCGACAAGCAAAGGAATCTGAGTACTGTGCGAAGCAGTAATGACTGTGTCGAAATTGCCCATCTGAACAGCGTTTCTTGTCTCGAAAAAGGTGCCGTGAAAGTCTGCGTTGTTTTTCCACAACGAGCCGCGCAAGATTTGCACGTATTCTTTTTGATATGATAGGGGCTCAGAAATTTCCAGACCATACCAACCCTCTAGGCTCTCACGAGCGCCAGGCCCGACCCCTAACCGTAGGCGTCCCGGAGCAAGGGCATGTACCATGAGCGCCTGTTGCGCCATCAGCAACGGGTGGCGCAGATAGGTCACCGTAATGGCGGTCCCGAGCCTGATGCGCTCAGTTTGTGCTGCAGCGGCAGCAAAGAGCGTCAGTGTATCGGGAGATCCAGAACCCGCGCCGCCCGCCGTCATCCAGATCTGTTGGACGCCCGCCAGTTCCGCTGCACGGATCTTGTTGAGACTGTTCACGGGGTCTGAGCCTTCGATGCAGACCCCGATGCGGTCACGCAAAGAGCGCTGTGAGAGAGCATTTGAGTGATCTTGTGGTAACATCATCTGTTTTCTCCTTCCCTATTTGGCTAGGGCAACCGCTCGCTCTGATCAATCAACGCCTCAGAGACTTCCCATAGACGATGGCTAATGGCGGCATCATAGGAGCGTTTAGAAGAGGGCGTCTCTTTGCCCTGATTGCTTTGGGAGAAATACTTCCCGTTCACTCCCACAAGTTCAGGAGAAGTCGCCACATAGAGGGTGGTCTGCGCTCCTTTCTCGACATCTATGCCGCCAAAAAAGTAGGCCACCTCTCCCATGAGATGTATAATGCCTCTGGTGCCACTATTAAAGTTCGAAACGACCATGCCGGGATGGAGTACGTTGGCTGTGACTCCTGTGCCCCTGAGTCGGTCAGCCAGTTCGTAGGTAAAGTAGATCTGTGCGAGTTTGGATTGGCTATACGCTTTCACAACGCTATATCTTTTTGTCCCTTGCAGGTCAGCGAAATCGATCTTTCCCTGGGTATGAGCAGAAGAACTGACATTCACAATGCGTGCTGGCGCGCTGGCCCTCAGCACATCTACCAGCAGTTCGGTGAGCAGGAATGGGCCCAGGTAATTCGTCGCGAAGTTGAACTCGAGCCCCTCCGAGGTGACTTTGCGCTCGCTATTCGCTCCCCCGGCGTTGTTGACCAGCACATGAAGTTGTGGATATTTCTGTTTGAACTCATTGGCCACGCGGCGTACCTGAGAAAGCTCTGAGAGGTCTGCGACGAGTAAATCGACTTGGTCGTTCGAACTTTCCTCTTTGATCTCTGCTTGTGCTGCTTCTCCCTTTGTACGATTGCGACAGACCATCACTACGGTCGCGCCCATTTTAGCCAGTTCTCTGGCTGTGACTTTGCCAATTCCTGAACTGCTGCCCGTCACCAGGCAGACTTTTCCCTGCATACTATGGTTATTCATCGCCATGATTCGTATCTCCTCGTCTCCAAATGCTTTGGAACTTCTCGGGCTGGCTCTGTTTCCTCTTCAAAGGTTTTTGCCTCTTTCATGTCCAGAGTGTAAACTGTAGAGTAGCGTCTATAGTCAAGGCTTTTTGGAGGAGTTTTCAGTGCTCATCAAAGAATTGGAAAAAAAGACCGGTTTGACGCGTCACACCATTCGTTTTTATGAGAAACAAGGCTTCCTTGCGAGCGGCTCTTTCCGGCGTGAGGAAAATAATTATCGGAATTATTCCGAGGAGACGGTTGCGTATCTCAAAATGCTCAAAGCAGGTCAAGCGGCAGGGTTTACGCTAGCAGAGTTGAAAGAACTCATCAACGCAGATGAAGCGAATGAACTCCCTCTCCAAAGGAAAGTTGAGCTTATTTGCCAAAAGATAAAGGATATAGAGAGGAAAAAGGCAGATTTAGACCAAGTGCAAACCTATCTCACTCAGATGTTGGTACAGAAGTTGGCGTTGATGAAGGCTGAAGGAAATGGAATTGCTCATGGCAATACCCATATCACTTCCGAACCTTGACTGGCGATTGTGCACAGTGTAGGGATATGCAGTGCGCCGATGAGACGCACAGAACCTAGCCTTGATAGCAAGGTGTCACTGTTACCAATGTGACTAAAGCAGCGCCTTACCTGATCCTGAAAGGGAAATGGGACAGTAGCATGGCGTAAAAAGGCCGAGCGGCAAATAAGTACCTAAAGTTGAGTCGGTCAGCTAGGCAATATATGGTCAGGGCTGTTCTGCCCGAATTCCAGCAGCGTGGAGTTGCCCTCCTCCCATGCCTTCACGGTACTATTGGGCATGCTGGTGGTTCACTGTTAAGGTGTGTAGAACGGTGAAAGGTAATCCACCAGGCAACCTCTAATGAAGAGGATACCGGCTAATGGAAGACCTACTTATTGACTAGGTTCTGTGTGGAATTTCGGGATCACCTAAGGTTAGACCGCTACACAGAGATATGGGGAGCGCCTTGCACGAAGCGCTCCCGCAGTTCACGCCTTTACTCTGGTCCTGCTCTTTCTGCTTCCGCTTTCACGATATGGTTCCTTACCCGAAGTGTCACCTGCGGATGGGCGCGGATAGTGAGGAGCCAATCGGGTGGGGAGTCGCGAAACCCTCATTCACGCCATCTACCAGGAACCAGAGCGCCAACGAGAATCAGGAGAACGCTGGCTGTGACCAGGGGCAGGTCGCTGACGAGATAATTGGGCAGGACATTTCCAAGCGGAAAGGCCAGAAAAATCAAGGGGACGGTGAGCACTCCGACCAGCAGCAGGAGCAGTGCTGCGAAGACGGGTAAGGCTCGTGCGCGCAAGGTGGCGATCCCGAGCAACGCCATCCCGGCAAAAAGCGCGACCGTCGTGACAGCCGACAGCTCACGAGGAAGAATGGCTCCATTCAGCAGACTCGGAAACAGGGCGAGATCGATGAGGAGGGTGACAAGCGCGATCGCCTCCAGCACAATCCCCACGGTAGCCGTGCCTTTCGCCCGCGTCCAGAGCCGCGTGCTCAGTGCGATCAGACCAACTCCCAGGCAGATTTGCGCCGCCTCGGAAGCGATCATGCCAATCCACATGAGCACCGATCCATCAAAGTAATCCGGGTCAATGAGTCTTCTGTCCATAGCTCCCGCCAGGTAGGTGATGATCCACAGCCCTCCTGCCAACACCAGCGCGCGCCCTCCCCAACGGGGCCAGCCCAAGGCTGGTTCTGCAAGAGACGTCTTTTCTCTCTCTGAGATGTTTTGCATGGTTCTCTCCTTATTCTCTCGATCAGAAACCAGATTCTTTTTCCGGGCGTAAGAGCACCATAGGGATTTCTCGCTGCGTGAGCCTCTCATACCGTGCAAACATCGGCGAAGCCGTCACAAGCCGTTCCCAGAGCACTTTTCGCTGCTCGGCATCGGCGACTTCCGCGATGGCGGTGCGCTGCCAGTTTTGAATGCGCACCTGTACGTGCGGCTGGCTGCGGAGATTGAAAAACCACGCGGGATGTCGATCTCGTCCAGCGTTCGAGCCAGCCACAACGTAGGTGGCGCCACTTTTGACATAGACCAATGAAACCTTGCGCAGGAGTCCGGACTTGCGCCCTGTTGTAGTGAGTTCCAGCATCCCCACCGGATCCTTCTCGTTGTTCATCTGAACACGCCCACCTGTCAGGTTGTAGACAATTAACGCAAACATACTCAATTTAGCTGTCTTCTCTGTCATGATCGTCTTCCTTTCGTGGGAAAAACCGCCCTGCTCAGATAATACCATTTTGATATAATACCAAAGTGAAATCAAATACAGGGCAAAAAAAAGCAACGCTTGTGCCGGGGCAGGAAACTCCCGCTCAGGGACAGCGAAGGGCTACCATCAGCTAGCGGGAGGGCCAGTTTCGCTGGACTTTCGCCAGCAGGTCGATGAAAACCAGTTGCTCCGTTGTCGTCAGGGTATCGAGCACGCCTTGTGAGATACTTTGCCATTCCTGCAGAAAGGCTTCAATGGTCCGCTGGCCCTGCTCTGTCGGGATGACTCGGAAACTGCGCCGATCCTCCTGATTGAGCATCCGCCTGATGTAGCCATGCTGCTCCAGCCGATCTAAGATACGGGTCAGTGTGCTCAAATTCACATCACCCAGAGCCTGGGCGATCTCTTTGACCATCAACGGGCCACGCGGTTCCATCCAGAGGAAGAGCACACGCACATCCTCGGGATGGCATCCCTTCATCTGTTGCTCAAAGTTCCACTGTTGTTGCTCGATGTGGTCGCTCAGAAAGAAGATAAACCGGAGCAAGGCCGTCGTCATCTCTGGCCGATCAGGAAACGATGTGCTTGTCATGGAACTCCTTCATGCCTGGTGTGCCGCCAGCGTCATCTGGCTGTTCACCCCCTCCATATATTTTCATTATGAAAATAGAATACCAGACCCATCGTCGCCTGTCAAGAGAGGGAGAGGTGTTTTCTCCGGAACATGAAGGATCGTTTCCCTTGCATGGCTTTTCTTCTTCCTTCATCTACAACTGTAGGACTAGGCAGACGCATCAAACGGGGAATGTTTCGTAGCCAATTGGGGACGCTCATAAACGCGGACGTGAACGGCTCGTACAAATATCATCAGGAAAGTAGCACCCGCCGCCTTTGAGCGAAGGTGTAGAGGATGTGCAGTACATCCCGTGCCCTTATCCATAGGGGCATAAATGGGCTTGCTAGGAGTTTTCAATACTGTATGCACTCACGTAAAATGTTACCGAAAAAAGCGAGCCATGCTGGACAAAAATGAGATGAAAGGAGCCAACTGGCAAAAGTATCTCAAGTTCCTCTATGAGCCTATCTCGTCCAGGTGGTGAAGCGGTTTGGGGTTATCTTTCGAGTGCCAGGCGCACACCCAACGCAACAAATAGCGCCCCGGTGAGGTAGCCGATCCATCTTTTTCCTTTCTGATAAAGACGGGTCACTGGTTTCAGAGAGAAAACACAGACGACCAGGCTATACCAGACAATATTGACACCCAACATCAGAGCAACACTTGCAGCCTCAACCCAGAATGGGGGATGGACAGGGAAAAGCACGACAAAGATACTGCTAAAGAAAGCAAGCACCTTTGGATTCCCTATATTCGAGAGAAAACCAACTCTCCAGGCAGCAAGTCTTGAGGCAGTGATTGCTGCAACAGAGGAAGAAGGAGCAGCATGGTGGGCATGAAGAATTGCTCGAACCCCTAAGTAGATAAGATACAGCGCCCCGAGCAGGCGTATGATGTGGATTAACCAACTGACTTGTGCTAACACCACCGCTAACCCCGCCATACTCCCGATGATCCAGACAGAGAGCGCGCTCGTGATCCCTAGAGCGACAAAGATCCCTTCGCGACGCGAGCGGGTCGAGTAGTAGACCGTGGTGGCAAAGTCCGGACCCGGGCTCATAGCTCCAACAAGTGTAACTCCAACAAGCGTAAGAAGACTTGGAAGATAGGCCATAAAACCATTCCCTTTTCTTCGCTCAGAAGCATCATCTGGAATGAGAAGCGTCCCAGATGATGCTTCAAGAGCAACTAAATTCTCTTCTCAGAACTGTCAACAGTGGAAATAGGCCATATGGGGGAGATTGCAGCCCATTTACGCCTATCGCAATGGTGAAATGAGAAATTATATCCTTCTTCTCATCTCTTCTCTACGTCGTAAGTGATATGAGCAACTTCTTGCGATGGAACGGCCTCCCTCATTTTTATCTTGATATCGGGGTTCATATTCGCAAAAAGCGGGGTGCCGTGACCAAAAACTACCGGCACGTAGTGGATCGTGAACTCATCGATCAACCCTGCGTTGAGATATTGCTGGATAGTATTGGCTCCTCCTGCTATTCGGATATCTCCATTGCTGGCAACAGCTCGGGCTTGACGAAGTGCGCTTTCGATGCCGTCAGTGACGAAGTAGAACGTCGTGCCGCCAGGGCGTTCCCATGGGGTACGTACCTGGTTGGTCACGACAAAGACGGGAGTATGGAAGGGAGCCTCTTCGGGCCAGAAGCGCTCGCCACCACTGAACATATTCTTCCCCATGATACTGACGCTGGTACGTTGAAAGGTTTCTTCCAACATGCTGTTGGCGAGACCTGTCTCGCCACCTTCGCCCAGTTTGAGATTCTCGCGGAAGAATTGCTGCTGAAACATCCAATGCTGGAGTTGCATCCATTTGTTCATCCACTGTTTGTATTCCGGGTCGTTGGCATGGGCCATGTCCATTCCTTCAGGGGCGATGAAGCCGTCCAGGGACATCACGACATCGAAAAACACTTTGCTTGTTTGCATCATCTCAAGTCTCCTCTGCTTTTTCCAGGGCGCATCAGCGAGAGCCATGCTGGACCGCCATTCGCCCTTCGAACAGTTGCCCTTCTTCTCGAGAGTTCAAATTTCGACGCGATAATTCAGGTGTAATTCATCCCCTGATAGCCCACGAATCCCCCAATTGTGCGACGGCGTCTCAAAGATGGTGATTTCGAGGTCTTGCGGAGGGATGAGCAGTTCCTCATGCAGCCTGGCAAACAGCAAGCGAATGAACTGCTTTTTCGTTTCAATGGAGCGACCTTCAAACAAACTGATCTCCAAAATAGTGTACCGTGAACTGCGATCTTTGGGAAAGACAAAATCAGAAGGATCGAGCAGGAAAAAGCGATGAAATCGTTTCTCGGGCGGCAGATGAAGAGCTTCTACGGCACAAGCATGAAGGACATCCGAAAACTGCTCTTTCAGGGGTGCAAGATGATCTTTTAAACTGTAGATCTTGATCTGTACCATACGAGACTATCCTTTCTTCTTTGGTATCCTCAGCCTTTGTAGAAAATCGTCCCTCGCGGTGAGAAGCAAGAAGCCCTGCGTTGGACATCTTTTGCATTCATCCATACGGCTCCCATATGAGCTGGAGGCCAGATCGCTGCTCATTGAGGGAGCGAGCAAACCAGGGCCGGATACTTGTCCCCAGTTCACTGTCGCGCTCTGATCCATCGGCGAAATGCACGCTGACCCTGCCCTGCAAGGCATGCCTCTCAAATGAGGAAGAGCCACAGAAAACAGAGATGGACAAGATCGCGCCTACCAGCGTTTCCAGGTCAGCAGAGGAAATCAGGCAGGAAGCCTACGAGCCCGCCTGCCATCAAGCAGGAGCAACGCAATAAGCAGGACCTCTATAAGCTTATCGCTATAATCAAACATATCTGCATGACGGAACTCAACGAAGTACCACACCACAATGGTGAGGGTCGTATACCCAATGAGCAGCCAGCGGATAGACGGTTTTACCCATAACCGCGTCTTTCATCCCCTGGCTTCAGCCATGGGGATGAAAGACGCGTTCCTTTTTGGAGAGGGGAAGAAGAGCAACGCGTTGGGGTATTCTCCTCTTGACAGGAGATACAAAAGTGCTGTACACTGGAACTCATGTTCAAGGGCATCGAAGCAATCGGAACGTGGTTTTTGCGTGCCATTCTCATGTGGTCTGGTGTCCCAACTATCGACGCACACTGCTTGTCGGGACCATCGAAACCCGCTTCAAGCAGATCATTCGCCAGGTCTGCGAAGAGCTTCAAGCAGAGCGAGAGGTGATGCCAGATCATGTGCATCTCGCGGGTCAATATGGACCTCCAGTTTGGGATCCATCGGCTGGTGAAACGCATCACAGATCGTTCCTCTCGATGCTTGCGACAGGAGTTCCCGCAACTCAAGCGAGCATTGCCCACGTTGTGGACGAATTCCTCTTGTGTCAGCACATCAGGTGGTGCGTCCTTGAGCGTCATCAAGCAGTCTATTGAGCAACAAAACCATGTCTCACAAGACATTTCACTACCGGATCTATCCGACAAAAAAGCAAGAGACGACCCTCACCCACTGGCTACAACTGCTGTGTGAGACGTACAACGCCGCCTTGCAAGAACGCCGGGATGCCTATAGAATGGCGGGGAAATCGATCGGCTTTTCCCATCAGTGCGCCGAATTGCCCGAGTGCAGACACATGCGTCCCGATCTGGCTGAGGTGCCTTCCCAAGTTCTCCAAGATGCGGTCAAACGCGTGGATCTTGCCTTTGATCGATTTTTCCAGAGATGTGCGAGTGGAGAGAAGCCAGGCTATCCCAGATACAAGTCTCGTGTTCGCTATGATAGCATGACGTTCAAGCAATACGGCAATAGTTTCGACGTTGCAGCGAGCGCTCAAAAGAACCGGGGAACGCTCGTGCTCGCCAAATTGGGCCAGGTGAAAATGGTGATGCATCGGCCCCTCGCCGGAACGCCAAAAACAGCGATTGTGAAGCGGACGCCTACAGGCAAATGGTTTGTCTCGATCTCGTGTGAAGATGTGCCAAAGGGAAACGTCCCTCAATCAGACAAAGAAGTCGGCATCGATGTCGGGCTCAAAACCTTTGCCTATCTCTCCGATGGCACGTCTCTTGAGAATCCACGCTTCTTCAGGCAAGAAGAAAAGAACCTGGCGAAGGCGCAACGCAAGCGAGACAAAGCCCCGAAACAATCGCAAGAACGAAAGAAGCTCAAGAAACGCGTGGCACGCGTCCACGAACGGACAAAGCATCGCCGCAAGAACTTTGCGCACCAGCACTCGCGCAAGATTGTCAACACCTGCAACCTGATCGCCGTAGAGGCGCTGATCGTGCGCAACATGGTCAAGAATCCGAAACTGTCCGCATCCATCGCAGATGCAGCGTGGTCGCAGTTCTTTGCGTTTCTGTGCAGCAAAGCGGAAGAAGCTGGCCGCACAGTGGTCAAAGTCAACCCGGCCTACACCAGTCAGCGATGTTCCTGCTGCGGGCATGTGCAAGAGATGCCGCTCTCTGTACGGATCTACGAATGTCCCAACTGTGGACTCGTGATCGATCGCGATCACAATGGCAGCAAAAATATTTTAGATGAAGGTTTAAAGGCTGTGGGACGACACAGCCGCGTCATTCCAGAAGCCCCCGGCTTGTAGCCGTGGGGAGTCGTCACTTGCTTGAACCACGGCAGATAGAACGCAACTAAAAGGGCCAAGTAGCCAATACAGTTCAGAAGAAACAGGGTAGCAATCGTCACTAATCCTTGTGGGGTCGAGCCCACAGGTGCCGGCCCATGGGATGCCACCCAGAACGTCCCCAGACCGAGGACGAGGTGGACCAATGCGGTTAGTACAGCCAGGACAACAATTCCTATGGACAACAACCTCCACGAGAGACGTTTTTTTCTTTGCTCGGATTGGTGCAGTTCAAGTTGACTCATCTTTTTCCTCTCTCTTGGTACTGTTATTCTTCAGTCTCATGGTGTGCTGATTGGTAACGGAGGTAGACAACCCCATTCCCAAAGATTCTGGAATCAATCAGGTTGAGATTGATACTCTCTTTGAGATTCTTGAATAAGGGTACGCCATTCCCTAACACGGTAGGATGAAAGAAAAGCCGATATTCGTCGATCAATCCGGGGTCAAGATCGAGCAACGAATGGACCAACCTGGGGCTGCCGAAGATCTTCATGGTCTGGCCAGGCTGTTGCTTGAGCGCGTTGATTTGCTCAACAATATGGTCCTTGATGAGGATGGAATGGTTCCAATCGGCCGTTTCAAGTGTGGTTGAGCACACGACTTTGGTGACCTGCTCGAGCCAGTGAGCGTGCTCGATATCACCCAGTGTGCTTTCGGCATTGCCGGGAACTGTTGTCCAATATCCTTGCATTCCCTGATAGGTTTGACGTCCAAAGAGAGCGGTATCCACATCGCTCAGGAGTGCGTGAGCAGCCTGTAAAACGTCTTCGCTCATCCCCCGGAATGTCCATTCAAGGCTCCCATCCTTTGGAGATGCATACCCGTCCAACGAGACATGCATAAAGGCAGCGAGTTTTCTCATATCTTTTCTCTTTATTCCTTTTCGCTTGCTGCTCATCTTTCTAGCTATAGAGATGGTTTTCCTCATTTTCCTTCTCTTCGTCCATTGGTGAACGCTGTACGCTCTTTTGAGTGAGCAGTGATCAAGGGGAGTATACTACCGACAAGGAGAGAGTGTCTTGAAGAAAATGGCCACCACTGTCGGGCAAGTTACAGACGGGCCTATTCTCTCCCTTAGGTGCATCTCGGTTGCATCAGATCAGCCGCTTCTTGCGAGCTACCGGCTTACCACTGCGCACGCTGCAAGCCATTAAACGTGCCCAACATGCGGTAAACTTGCTACAGCAAGGCGTCTCTGTTCTCGACATGGTGGAGGAGGCTGGCTACTTCGATCAACCCCATCTGACCCGCATGCTCAAGCGCTTCATCGGACAGACTCCTGCTCAAATTGCCCGCATGGGGAAGCCTTGCGCCGGTAGCGATGAGGATCCGAGAGAGGAATTACAAGTGCCAAGAACCTTCTGTTGCGTACCAAGAGGCGCTCATTGGCAGGTAGCAGTGAAGATCCGAGATTACCTCTCAAATTCTTGCTGTTTTCTTGTGCGTTCACGCCAACCGAGCCAGACGCTCGTTTTTCGATACTGTTCATTGCCTAAGTGTGTTTGCCACTCATCATGTGTAAGCGAATGGGTCAATCGCTTATTCGCTTCGCGGATCAGATCCTCGGTACGCCATGACCAGAAGTGTGCTCCTTTGTTTTAAAAGGCAAAATGAAATCTTCAGAGTCTTTTATTCTGCTAAAAGTATGGTGCAAGAAAAAGTGTGTGTCATGTGAAAAACTGATCATAAGTGCCGAAGTTACTGCAAATGCCTATTTCAAATTCATTAAATTTGGTACTCTAGAAGCAGCATTGCGTATGAACGAATTCGTCTTGTTAACCTTTGGAACAGGAAAGGCCTCTTTCCCTTATCGCCGGCGACGATTGCTACGAAAAATCGTTTGTGGTGATACAAGTATGGCGTACTGGGAGGCAGGATGTCCCGCTTGCAATGGGGGCAGAAAGTCTTTATAGTTTTCTTTAGAGTATGTCTGCGGAGAAAAGATGTCGCTGTTTTCGCCATCCCACGAGGCGTTTCTCTTCAGTAGAGGTGCGGGAAGAGGGCATTGTTCCGCTTCCCTGGTCGAAGGGTGGTGTAGCGCTTTTTGTACTACTGCTGAAAAAGCTCATGCATAAGAGAGGAAAAAGATAGTATATCTTATAGCCTCTTTTGCCTTAAAGCGAAAAGCAGTGAGTGATAAAATGCCGAAAACAGCGGAAATGCTGGGACATCTTTTGTCGTGAGAGGGCAAAAACGTTCGTAACATCTTTTTCCAGTGCTGCTCAAAACAGGTGATAGGTGAGTAAAATGGCTTGTCAGGCCGATCGATAGGGTCGAGGAGGGCTGCTTGTGGGTTCCTGCCTTCCAAGCAGGCTGTCGCGAGTTCGAGTCTCGTCTCCCGCTTTTTGTCTATCAATCGTCCCTTTGCAAGCCGATGAGAGGCCACTTCACCAGGAAGTGACCGGTCGAGAGGCGAGCAAAGGGACGATGTCGTTTTGGTTCATACTTCCTCCAACCACATCCTGCCCTGTCGTGGTTGACATCCTGCCGCAAATCGGGGTGTCGCAAGACCCATTATAGGGAGCCCTCAGCTTCATGGGATGTGAGGTTTTGTCTCCTTCTCGGTCTGTCACGGTGCTTTCCCACTCCCTGCCTCCGCATGTCGGATACCAGCCTCTACTCGACATAGCGTGCCAACTTCTCGAGTGACGACTGTGTGCCAGTCTCATTATCCTCGGGTGGAATCCCTGGTGGAATGTCCTTGAAGAAGATCGATACGGTTGTTCCGTTGTCTTTCGCCTCAAAGGTGACCACCATGATCATTTCTCCTGAGAAGGCTGGATCAGCTGAATCAAAGGTGATCGTTTCGACGATTCTTCGTGGTGGCGTCAGTTCCGTAAATCGTGCAGTATATCCGTCTTCCCTTTCTCTTGTCTTGCCGAGAGAGGGTAACTCGGACGAAGGATAGTAGAGCGACATCTGGTATCCTCCACCAACCCGGAGATCAAAATGATGGACTTTAGCGGCCATGTCTCCAGGTGCAAGCCAGGCAGCCAGGGCTGCGGGATCAGTAAAGGCCTGGTAGAGTATCTCAGGCGCCGCTTTGATAAATTTCGAGTTGTAAGTGCTCGTACGAGCGTGTGCATCCGTCAAGAGCTTCTCCTTTCGCAAGTTCATCAAGTATGTGCTTCCATCATCATATGGGCATTTCGAGCAACTGTCAATCTGAAGACGGATTTCCCTCTTGACAAAGCACTTATAATAAGGTACCCTATTTGTATGAACGACCAAACAATACTAAAGCAGAAGCGAGGCTGGACTCACCAGGCCGATAATCGGGAACGTTTGATCGCAGCGGGTTCGACCATTCTGTCCGAGAAGGGTATTGAAGCGACAACCGTCAAAGAGATTGCTCGCCGCGCTGGCGTCTCTCCTGGTTTGTTTCATTACTATTTCGCGACCAAAGACGAGCTCTTACTCGCAATCGTCTACGAGGCAGGTGCGCGCTTTGGAGAGCAATTGATGCAAGAAATGCGTGGAGTTGCAACGGCCCAAGGCTTCTCGGAGAGGGCTATGTTCGCGGTCGCTGCCGTCACACGCCGTGATCCTACATGGTATCGTTTGCGATACGAATTGTACGCCCTTGGTTTACGCAAGGCCGCTTTTCTGCCCGCCGTTGCTCAGATGCTGGAGAAAGGCAGACAAGGCATCGCTACCACGATTCAGCAGTATACTGGGATGGATGAAGCGCAAGCGCAGGCTATTGCTGCGATTGTTCATGCGTGCACTGATGGGCTGGCGCTCCAGTACATTGCGCAGCCTGACCTGGATCTTACCGAGGCGTATCGGCAACTCCAACAACTGTTCATTGTGAAAGAATCATAAGGCCCATCATTTTTTTTGCTTCAATCTGGTTGTACGACCAAACAAATTGAGAAAGAAAAGGAGTATTAGGATGACAAACATTTCGACGACCCGGCGTGTCGTGACCACCATTAATACCTTTACCGTCGAGCCACAGCAGCAGCAGCGGGCTCTCGAACTGCTGATTGAGATAGCCAGGCAGCTTCGTGCTACCGTCCCAGGTTTCTTGTCAGCCAATTTTCATAAGAGCATCGATGGGACGCGTGTAGTGAACTATGCGCAATACCATAGCCAGGAAGCAGTGGAGGAAGTCACGATAAAAATCTTGAGAGATACTGAGAACCCACAGCTTGCTGAACTCCGCAAAATCGCAACTCCAGATATGCGCACTTATGAGGTCTGCGCTATCCTTGAAGGCGAAGACGGCTAAAGGAGGAAAATGCATGGCGAAAACATTTCGTGTCACGTTTCTTGTCCGCCTGAGCAACCTGCTCGCAACAAGTATAGCGCGTATCGGCCTGAAGGTCGGGCCAATCCAGCTCCTCACCGTACGTGGACGCAAAAGTGGTGAGCTACGTACGACCCCGGTGGCCGTTGTGAAACAGGATGGGAAGCGATATCTTGTCGCTGCATATGGAGAGGTCAATTGGGTACGCAATCTGCGAGTTGCGGGAGAGGCCACCCTCACTCTTGGTCGTTACAAAGAGGCTATCAGGGCAAGGGAACTTCCCTCAGATGAAGCGGCTCCTATTCTAAAAAACACGCTTGGGAACGGTACTTTCTTCACGCGCGATTACTTCGATGTGAAAAAAGAAGCTCCACATCAGGACTTTGAGCGCGAGGCAGTACACCATCCAGTGTTTCTCATACAGAGCGTCGGGTAGCACATAGCTTTCTTCTTCCGTTTCATATTGCGATCAAGAGCACACAAAAGGCTTGGCGGTCATCTTTCCAAGGAGCATCAAGGACGCTAAGCCTTGTGCTGATGTGTGCAGCTCACGGGTTGTGCAACGAGATGAGGAGAGCAGAAAAAAGGGCATATCGTGTTTTATTAATGTTCTCTGCTTGAGGACTTCTAAAAGCTGCTGTGTTGGCGTCAGGTCATAGGTCACCTTCACTCTCCTTTCAATTGAAGTGTATCAGGCGGGAGGCTTCACTTCTCCTTATTTGAGCATCTGCCGCAGTTCCTCAGCTTGCCCATACTCCATCCTTCCCGTCTCCACAAGAAAGCGCACAAAACGCTTGAAGCTTGTCTTCGCCGTTTTAACGTCAACTTTCTGCAAATAGGACTCGACCTCATTCGGGGTCATATCCAGCAACCCGTGCGATGGCGTCTGGCTTAACAACACGTTGGAGGCGAAATGCTGGATAGTGCTGGCGTGCTGCTCTACCATCTTCAGGCTTAAACCCGTCTGGGTGAGGTGCTTGCGAAAGGCCTGCAAGAGCTTCTCACTGCGCGCCTCTATCTGGAGACGCAGCTCATTCAGGTTCGCTGGTGCTGTGGGCAAGAGCGAAGTCAGAATGCCTTCCCGCTCTGTGGCATTGCGATAGGCTTCTTTGAGACTGCGACGAATGCCGGAGCCGAAAGAGACGTTGTAGGTGGTTAGCAAACTGTCGTAGATAATCCGCTCTTCAAAGGGTAATAAAACGGTCTGGATGTACACGGGCAGCGGGAGGATCATCGTCTCGGCCACCGAATCGGTGAGTCCTACCACTCCATAGGCACGCGCATGAGGAGCAAAGTCAGTAAGCAAGACGGTGTAGTTCTTGAGTGCGCGCACAACAAAGAAATTGCCTGCGAGCCGGTACTGCCAACTCTCTACGAGCGCCAGGTCCTCATCTGAGAGCTGGGTGGGATTTTCGGTAATGAAACGTGTGAGCAAACGGTCGTTTGCCCACAGGGCGTTGCGCACCTGCATGGCTTGCTCTGGTTGCACTGATCCCTCGGAAGGTACTGCTGGAAGCCAGGGAACCAGATGGAGTTGCTCGTTGACCCAATGCAACAAGACAAACCAGATCCGATAAAAGCGCTCTTTCTCTTGCGATGATAACTTTGCTGCCATAGCTACTGAACTCCTCTCATGCATCTTCTCCACGCACACTGCTTGTTGCTGTTTGGTCTGTTAGTACAGCGGGGTGTGCCGCACCAACTTTCCCCATGTTATATTAAGAGTAGATCATGATCATGTCAAACTGGAACTGAGAAAGGAATCATAAACCGCAGAGATGGGTGTTCAAATTTCATCCTGCCCAACGGTTGCGAGCGCTGTTTGGCTGGTTGTCGACCTACATTGGAGAGCTCTCGTCGTTCCAATGGGGAAGGGAAAGCCGGTATGAGAAAGCCGCCAAAATCGTGGATGTTTAGTCCGCGCAAAACTACATCGTCAACGTTGCCCGAAACGCTAAAGCAAGAGGTGAGCACGAAGGCCAATATGCTCATCGAGACGGTGCTCAAAGCGCGCTACATTCAACCACCACCTCAGAAGCCCCAATTCAACTACGTGGTAGATGTCTATGGGAAGTGGTATCACAGCGCTTTCTATTTCTGTGCGACCTATCACGTGCCGCATCCTGAAGCAGAAGTCTCCCATTTTGAGGTGAAATTTGCGCGCATGCGTTATGCGGGCTCCAGGCTCTTTGATCTGGCATTTATGCGTTACACTGGCCAGTGGATCGAGCCCTACTCGGCCATGACGGTGGATGAATGCCTGGCAGCCGTTCGCGATGACCCTTTCTTCACTTTTTGAGAGGGCTCTGCTTATCAGGTTCAGCCTCTACACCTTTGTGACGGTGATGGAGCCGCTACCGGTCTTGACTCGAACCTGGGCGCGCGGACCATCCACGGGCATATGCTCAAAGGCGTTGATGACCTTGCCGGAGCTGGTCGAGGCGTTGAGCGTTAGCGCGGACTGTGACGGGAGCGTCATGGAGACGGAGCCGCTACCGGTGCGCAGTTCGTACGTGCCGAGCGGGTCGAGCCCGCCGGAGTAGGTAACCGAGCCACTGCCCGTCTTGAAGAGAGTGCTTCCCGCAAGGGTCGATTGCGTAACTGTGATTGAGCCACTACCTGTCTTGATTGTGGCTCTTCCCGCAAGATTGGACTGCATGACAGTAACGGAGCCGCTGCCCGTATTCAGTTCGGCGCTACCATTCAACTCCTGAGCCGTGATGTGTCCGCTCCCGGTCTTGAGCAAGAGATTGCCTTTGACCTGATCGGCGTTTACGGAGCCGCTACCAGTGCGGGCATCGATGCGCCCTTCCAGGTCCGCGATCTCCATCCCACCGCTACCGGTGCGCAGGCGTATATCGCCCTTAAAGCCCCGCGCCTCGACACGACCCGAGCCGGTCTTCATCTGTACATCACACCCCTTCGGCACTGTAATCTCAAGCTCGAAGCTTCTCCAACCAAACTGGAAGAAGGATGCATTAGCGGCGCTCTTCATGGTGATGGAGTCGCCCTGCTGCTGGTAATCTATGCGCATCGAGTCGAGCGTCATACCGATCCCACTGGCCTTCTTCGTGGCATTGACCGTCACCACGTTGTCTTCGCTCTGCCGGATCGTGACGCGACCCGAGACGTTATTGATGTCCAGCCGCGCATGCTCCTGAATCATAAAGCTCTCCGTGGGCATGGGAAGCGTGACAACGCGCCAGTTGAGGATAGCGAGGTAAGCGCCAATACCGATCAGCAGGAGGACACCACCCCAGATCAGCCAGCCGGAGAGCAGACCCAGGACATTGCTCGCGATCAAGGCCAGGCAGAGGATGCCTATGAAGACGAAGACGCTGGAGGCGTTACGCTGCCGGGGTGCCTGGGGGTGCAGCTTCTCGCCCTCCTGAAACCAGCTATCCTGCGTGTACTGTCCCGTATAGCCTTCCTCGTACGTGCGCTCCCTCTCGTCCACGTGCGCCCCTTCCGTATAGGGCGAAGCCTGCTCGCGCGGGTCCCCGTTGACCGCACGCTCCGGTGTGACTTGTTGTTGTGACTCGTAGCCGCTTTCCTGGCTCTGCATAAATACCTTCTCTCCTCGCAGATCACGATAGATATAAAAAGATCATTGTATTATACGCCCCAAGCTCAGTCGAGGTTGTTGGTAAATGGGGTGAATATTCGGCAAACAGGCTATGGTGCCATCCAGACACGCACACTTCTCCCATCGTCACCAGAGGCAATCCTCTCCCCATCAGGCGACCAGGCCACTACATTCACATCACTGGTGTGCCCTCGATACGTCAAGATGGGGCTGCCATTTGTAGCATCCCAGACCTGCACAGTCTCATCATTGCCACCTGAAACTATCTTCTTCCCATCAGGCGACCAGGAAACAGAGTTCACGTAATCAGCATGCCCACGATAGATCACAACATGACCACCATCGGCGGCATCCCATACTCGCACCGTCTTATCTTTTCCACCAGAGGCAATCCTCTTCCCATCAGGCGACCAGGCGAGAGTATCCACACGATCTGTATGCCCACTATACGCAAAGGCTTGCTTGCCATCTACTGCATTCCAGACATAAACTGTGACCCCACCACCAGAGGCGATCTGGCGACCATCGTGGGGGGACCAGGACACTGTTTTCGCGGCCTCCAGCCCCCGCTGATAAATAGTGCGCTGTCCGCCATCCTCCGCGTTCCAGGTTTCCATTGTTCTTACTCCGGTAACGGCAATCCTCTTTCCATCAGGCGACCAGGCCACCTCCTCTACCAAATTACCATGTCCCATATACACATAGGTAAATCCATGACCACCACTGGCAACATCCCATACCCGCACTGTTTTGTCATAGCTTCCAGAGGCAATTCGTTTCCCATCGGGTGACCACGCCAGCCCTTCCACGGCACCTTTATGTTCACGATAGGTGAAGATATGGTCGCCTTTCGCTGTATCCCAAACCTGTACTGTTTTATCACCACCCCCAGAGGCAATCCTCTTCCCATCAGGTGACCAGGCAATCGCATCAACCGTATCATCATGCCCTTCATAGCTATAAAGAGTAGTTCCTCTTGATGGCAGGGTTGGAGGCGAGGATAGAGGAGGCGTCAAAGCCGGCGTGGCTGGTCGTCCATTGTGTGAGGCCACAAACCAGATGAGTCCTCCACCCACACCAACTCCTCCCCCTAGAGTCGCTAGAATCATCGCACGGCGCGAGAGGCCCTTGGCAGATGGAAGCCTTTGCTGACTCACGTTTGCCGATGGAATATCTTTCTCAAGCCTGATTGAGGGTATAGCTGTTTTCAACTCTGTTGGTGGTGTCTCCTCGCTCGATGCTGTTGATGGAGAGTCTTCATGCGAGTTTGCCGATGTAAGATCTGTTCGCAAAGACTGCACGATGCTGCCCCCTCTTGCCCGGTAAGCCTCTTGCAAGGCAAGAGCAAAGGCGTGTATGTTGTGAAATCGCTGCGCTGGATCTTTGGCAAGGGCCTTCATGACCACCTGCTCAATCTCAGGCGAGATCGCGGGGACCTTCTCACGCAGTGAAGGAGGAGAGGCAAACAAGTGCTGTGTGCAGAGTTCAGTAAACGAACCCTGAAAAGGGCGCTCTCCACAAAGCCACTCGTAGACGACAATACCTAGCGCATACTGATCACTTGCCGGAGAGAATCTGCCCTTGATCTGTTCAGGGGACATATAGGTGACAGTTCCTGCCATCCCTCTCGCTTTCTGATCATGCGAACTCTGCTCAGCTACCGCGATACCAAAGTCGCTCAAGAGCACCCGATGATGCTTGTCTAACAACATGTTTTCAGGTTTGATATCTCGATGTATCACTTTTTGATCATGCGCATATTGCAATGCCTCGGAGATTTGTTGCACATAGAAGGTAACCGTTTCTAGCGGCAGGATTGTCCCTTTAGGATGCTGCCTCCGCATGGTTCCCTCCGCAGCATAGTCCATGACAAGGAAAGGGGTGTTGTCCTCCACGCCAAATTCAAGAACGCGCACGATATGAGGATGAACTAGACGCGCAATAGTACGCGCCTCCACACGGAACTTATCAATATCATCAGGAGACAGGCGAGTATGTAGCACTTTAATAGCGGCCTGGGTGTCCAGATGGATGTGCTCACCCAGGTATACCTGGGCAAAGCCCCCTTCGCCCAACAAACTTATAAGGCGGTAATTGCCAAGACGCTGTTCTCTGCGGCTGACCCGCTCTCCCATCTAAAAATTGCGCCATGCAGGGACCCCTAGCTTTAGCCATGGGGAGGAGCATGGCGCACTCCTTTCTGTGTATACTCATAGCCATCGGATCGTTGCACACAACGCATATATTTGGGGTGAATATCGACCTTCTCCAGTCGGAATGAAGGCCGATGACGAATGGCTATCCGTCCTTCAAATGGTCCTTTGGGCGTTATGGCTTTGACCAGATCACCCGTTTGATACCCAAGAAATGTCTTTTTGCGCTCTTTGTGCTGCTTGGGGAAGCCATACTTGTCAGGCACACACATTTGCCTCCTCCCATGCCCTGTCGCTTTGATTCGCAGTGGAATGACTCCCTTCTGCAAAAGCACATCAGGCGTGCTCTTGCCTACGCAAGCGGCATCGAGCCAGTGGGTTTTGGGCAGTCCTCGCGTGCTACGATGAAACTTCGTCAATCCACCGCTCCCACACTCGATAGGCAAGCCGAGAGCTTGAAGCCGTTCTAGCAAAGCACATCGTGTGCTATTGACAGCGCTGGCATCCTTGAGTGGCTTTTTGACCTGAGCGAGAAGACGCTTGAGCACGTCAGGTTTCTTTTGCAAGAAGACGTCGATCTCCTGAGTGCCTTTGGCAGTATTGCATGCTTGGCAAGCCAAGGTAAGATTGCTTATCCTGTTCGTCCCACGACGGGCACGTGGATGGATATGCTCTATCTGAAGCGGGACCTCTTGTTTGCCACAATAGGCACACGTGCGTTCCCATTTTTCCAGCAAGTATTCCCGGACTTCATAGCCTTGCAAGGTTCCTTGCTGGTATTGCACGCCTGCAATGTCGGGATTCTCCATCAATTGCAGATCAAACTTCACAAGCTCCTGACTCAGAGCGGCAATGGGAGCATAGCGACACAGGCGAGCTACCCACGTCAGAATGTTGGCAAGGCGACTTTCTAACGAGGGTGGCAACCATCCCTTCTTCCTGCGTCGATTGTTACATCGCGGCTTGCGGTAGCGTGTTTTACGCTGCCTACGCCCCCGGCGACTTGCACGACGACTCTCAAGACGGTCTTTAATGGCATGCCCTCGATGTGAGAGTTCAGCCGCGAACACAATGTGGCCGTTGGTGTCGTTCACCAGGGCAATTCCCGTCGTTTTACTGCCCGGATCGAGCTTGAGGCGCAAGGGGTGGACCTCTGGCTGTTCTACCACCCGTTTCAGAATGATCGTAAAAGGGTATCTCCGATACACTGACGCTTTCCCCTGTGTGAGCAAAAGCCGCGCTCGTGCAGGATGGACTGGATTCAATGGTTTGTAGTCACTATCAATCACGAATACGTTGCTCAAGTTGAGCCTCTACTTTCGTAGGTGATGTTTGCCTCGTCAATGTTATGGAACGGTTTATCGTGCAACACACGCCCTTAACCCTCTAGGGATGTTTAATGTTGCACCGTAGAGGTTGGGACTGGCAACGCATCCCAACGTACCTAGTTTCGCTCCTAACGTAGTCTGTATTTCAAGACTGAGACTGGTCAGGTCCAGGCTTGCTTTCACAAGCCCCTGTCTTTAGACATGGGGTTCCTGACTCTGCTTATCCTTCAAGTCTCTTGATGAGACCAAATGCGTTCTCCACAAAAGCCAATTGTAGGGCAAAAGAGGCATATACGTCAAGAGATTTCGTTGAAGGATACTGTTCAGGCTTTGGCTTGAAGAAACATGCACACTTTTATTTTGCAGGAATATGACTCCTCTCTGCCTCCACGATGTAAATGTTGAGATTTCTCCCATGAAATGTCAACATTTACATCAGGGGTACAAAAAGGCGAGTGTTTGAGCGTTTTCTTAGAGGCGCTACATGACCTTGTGACTGAAATGACGTCTGGCACTTTCATAAGTAGAGAGAGACCCGTCCGAGGAGGGAATATGGATCCGATCACTGCCTCCATTGTTGGAGCCCTGGCAGCAGGAGCGCTGAATGGCCTCACTAAGGTAGGAGAAACGGCACTCTTCGATGCGTATACGCATCTCAAGTCCATACTCAACAGGAAATTCGGAGCCAGAAGCGGTGTCATACAAGCTCTTGCCCAACTAGAAAGCAAACTCGATTCGACTCATCGCCAGGGAGTGCTCCATGAGGAACTGACGGCTGTCAATGCGGGGCAGGATGCGGAGGTGAGAGCTGCAGTGACACGTCTGCGGATCGTGGTTCAGCAACATCAGAGTATCAGCTTAAAGAACGCATCGGTCAAGGGCTCGATCTATCAGGTAGGGGGCAACCAGTACCAGATAGGGCGTGACCAAGTGAACGTCAATGCAGGCGATCTGGTGGGACCCGGCCCCAGACGTACTGCGAGAAATGTTATCAGTCTTCTCTTAATCATCGGGGGATTGATAACGAGCATTCCTGCTGCCGGTATGCTGCCGTTCTTTGAAGCGATTGTCAATACCATGACTCAGCCTGTAGAGGGGTTCCCGGAGATGCCAGACGCTTCTAACTTCAACGCAGCCGCGAACAGCTTCGGGACAGCCGCGCACGTCATGATCTACACGACCATCGCCCTGGGCATTGTCATGGTGATCGCCGGATTCTGGATGAGGCGGAAGTTAAAACGACCCTGAGATCCAAATTGTCGATTTGTGTGCGAAACGGGGTCCCGACATTTTTACCAATATTTTCCCCACTTATATAATAAGGACAGTTATAATAGGGACAGTTATAATAGGGACAGTGTTCCAGGGTGGCAGCGAGATTGTTTCCCCACTTGTTGCCTCACATTTCCCGTCAACTGCCTGACGTTCTGAGATTTTGTAAGGGATGAGTTGTGAGATTCGTCTGATTTTTACATAGCTATACGTCTACCATTTTGCATTTTTATATTTTTAAATGTATCTTACATAAAAAAGGAGGATATTTTAGGGGTGTATAATGATGACCCAACGCAACCGCACTTTGTACTACCTCCGTCTCCACCGTTTTTGCCATTGACACCGCCACGCCCGCCGCGCCAACCCTTTGCGCCCTGGGCCTGGTACAGAAAACAATCGAAAAAGGCTCAAGGTTGCATTGGCGGCTTTATGATATTTGTAGCACTGATGCTCTGTCTCTCGTGCGCTAGCGCGATCACCCACATATTCTCGGGCAATTTACTTGCATCACAACCTTCACCCACGGTAAAGATGCAGGAAACACCAACAAAACCGTTTAGCCTAACGCCCACACCTAAACTATTGCCCACACCAACACCTACTCAACTGCCAGATCCTACGCCGACACCGGCCACGGATGTGAATGGTAACCCCTGGGGGTATGATTTCAATCCAGGGAATGTGATCACCAATCCGCCGGCTGGCTTCTGTAGGTACTTTGACTGCATATCTTCGTTCTCGAGTGGAAAGGGTTATGTGGTTGAGTGCCAGGATGGACAATATAGTAAGTCAGGTGGAAAACAGGGCGCCTGTTTGCGCAATGGAGGAGTTAGCCACATACTCTATTCTCATTAGCACAACGAAAAGCCTTCTCCTTGCAAGGGTGAGGGCTGTAGCATTGGGGATAACTGAATGATTGAAGGCCCAGATTTGCCTCCTAGCGTGATTGCAGGAAGGCGGACCAGGGCCATTTCTTTTGCTGTTTTGGGAGGCCGTGCCTTATTGGAGTGGGCGCATGTGAGCACGGTGGCTCCTTCCTCCATAAGGTACTGGACAATTCCGGCCCCAACGCCGCTGGTTTCGCCTGTCACCACGGCCCGCTTCCCGGTGAGTGTTTTTGTCATGATGTTCTCCTTTGTCTGAACACTGGTTATGGTCTGTTTGTGTCTATGTTGCAATGCTATTGCGTACCCGCGCTTTTGCGCAAAAGCGCGGGTGAACTTCCTCATGCGGAGTTGCCCATCGTAATGGGGTTTCTGTCAGTTTCGGAAGGCAGAAGCGTGCTCGGCTGCCCATTGGGCGAAGGTGAGCGCAGGACGGCCCAGAATCTGCTCCACGGCGTCCGAAGACGGTCCTGGTTGCTGAACGCGGTCGGCCCAGTAGCCAATCACCCTGTCGGGGACATCCTCAGGCAGGCCCTGGGCAAGCATGGCCTGGCGGAACTGCTCGGGGGCGACTTCTATCCAGGGCACCTCTTTGCCAATGGCCTCGCTGACCAGGCGGAGTTTGGCCTGTTGGGTGAGCGACTGCGGGCCGGTGAGCACATAGGAGCGCCCCGCGTACGCGGCATCCACCAGCACACGAGCGCTGACCGCAGCAATATCTCGTTCGTGGATGGTCGCCGTTGCTCCATCGCCGTAGACGCCCCGTACGACACCAGCCTGGCGGATCTGTGGTGCCCAGGCCAGGGCGTTCGAGGCGAAGTCAGCGCAGCGCAGGATGGTCCACTGCAAGCCAGAAGCTGTGACAGCATCCTCAACAGCCCTGAAGGCATCAGAGAAGCGCTGATACCCGCCGCCATACTCCACAGTGACAGCCGACAGCGCGACCACTCGCCGCGCGCCATGCTCGCTTGCCAGCTTGAGCAGTTCAACGGTCGCGGCCCCGGCTGTGGCATCTCCCAGAGCACGTGGGCTGATGAAGACTGTTTCAATGCCGCGCAGTGCCGCTGCCAGGGTGTGTGGGTGGGAGGGATCGCCGCCGACCACGTGCGCCCCATCGGGCAAGGCGGCAGTGGCGGGATTGCGAGTGACTGCTACCACGTTCTTTCCGCCAGAGAGCAGCAGGTTCACGACCTCACGTCCGACGTTTCCCGTCGCTCCAGTAACCAGGATCATAGCTAGTTCCTTTCTTCTATTGTTGGGTTAGGGGTTCTCATAGCGAAAGACTTCGAAGGAGAGGGCGTTTGGATGCCCGCCGCCACCAGCGCTCGTGCCTGGAACGCAATCGTCAGGGCAAGGGCAAAGAGCACGAGCGCCAGGACAGGGTGCAAGGCACCCAGCAGCGGAACAGTCGAGCTAAGCAGTGTCAAGAGGTCTGCCTGGATAAAGTAGACGCCTAACAAGGTCCAGGCGAGACGTTTCGCTGGAGGCTGGAGACGTCCCAGGTACGCCAGTAAGACCAGGAGCAGAGGGAGAAAACCGATGATATGACCGAAGGGGTCATGCGCGCCCCAGTAGCTCTGCCGAGTGAAGAGACTGAGGCCGGCGAAGAAGACCTGAACAAGAATGGCTGCTGGGAACAGCCAGGCGTCGATCATATACACCACCCGTATCCCTTTATACATGTAATTCCTCCTTCTTTTATCTGGAGAAGTAACTCTCCGATGGTTGAATATCAATCTGTTTCATGCCTCTTCCTCGAAGAGAGGCATGGTTGAAATGACCATTGCATGGTCGCCACCTATAAAGAAGGTTGAGATATCCTTTTTGGGACAGCTTTCCGGTCTGATCTCGCCTATACTAGACCTATTGGGTGTTACGAGTGGCGGGAGAGAAGACTCCGAGGATACGGCTTTGCAGTCGAAGTTTAAGTTTGAACCATTTTTGTAGAGAGTCAAATATTGGAACAAGTAATGTGCGGTAGAACCACACTATCATAGTGTGGTTCTACCGCACATCCTCTTTCGGGGAGATGCTTTTTAATAGGATAACCCATGCCCAAAGGGAAAGAGCGGTTGCTCCGAGTCATAGGGGACATCTGACTTCTGCTTGCGCACCGCTTCCATGGAGGAGGGGAGTTCAAAAGGCAGGGTACCCTGAGGGGCAACGCGACCGAAGACAACATCGAGCAGAGCTGCGTCGCTGGCCCCAAAGTTGGCCAGCAGAGCGGCGCTGTGTTCCGCGATCTCCGGCATCACGGCTGGTCGATCCAGGTAGATGTTAACGATGGTGGGAACCTGGCGCAACACGTTCAGGATGCGCGTCAGTTCCTCTTCCTTGAAATCCAGGTCGCCCGAGTGGAAGAAGTTCGCCAGGAAACCGCCACCCTTGGGAGGCTGGAACGGCGCCTGGAGGCGCAGAATGGCCAGATCGGCCTCGGCGGGCGTGGCAACCACCTCTCCATAGGCACTGGCAACGTCTGGGGCGATATTCTCAATGTAAATCTTTGGTTTGCCGCTCAGAGGCAGCGTCGGTCCGTTTGCGCCAGTAGCGTTTTTCAGCAGCACAAAGGCTTTGCGCTGGGCCAGCGCTCCAGCCGCCTGGAAGCGCTCGTTGCCAACAATCCGTTCGGCAGCATCAGGATCGACAAAGGGCTGATCAAACAGACCCAGGCGGAATTTCTCGCGCAGCAGACGGCGCACCGAGATGTCAAGCCGACTTTCAGGGATCTGCCCGCTTCTGACCAGGTCGATAATCACTTCAGGACAGGCTTCGCCGCCAAACTGGTCAACACCCGCGTCAAGAACCTTCTTGGCCTTCTCCGGGATGCTCAGGTGCTCAACGCCCCAACTGCGCGCCGGGAAAGGCTCGCCCATCATATCCGCGTCGGTAAGCAGCCCCCAGTCGGTGCACACAATCCCATCAAAGGCATATTTCTGGCGCAACAAACCGGTGATGACATCTTTGTTGAAGCCAAAACCAACCTCTTCAATGGGCAAACCCACTGGCATACCGTAGTAAGGCATAACCTGGGAAACGCCTGCCGCAAAGGCATCTTCAAAGGGCTGGAGGTGATAGTCAAAGTTGTTGCCAGGATAGACCTGCTCGCGTCCATACGTGAAGTGCGGGTCCTCACCATCTTTCTGGGGACCTCCGCCAGGAAAGTGCTTGACCATGCAGGAGACGCTCTCCGGGCCAATGCGCTCACCCTGGAAACCGCGAATATACGCGGCGGTCATCTTGCCGGAACGCTCCGCATCCTCGCCAAAGGTCCCGTTAATGCGCGCCCAGCGCGGTTCTGTCGCCAGGTCGGCCATGGGGTGAAGTGCCACGCGGATACCCACCGCTGTGTATTCCTGGCGTGCCATATCACCAAACTCCTCCACCAACGCGGGATCATTGATGGCAGCCAGACCCAGCGGCTCAGGCCACTGCGAAAAGGCGCCGGCCAGAAAACTGGCCCCGGGATTGCTGCTAAAGGCGTGGCGTGGATCGGTGGAAATGGTCACTGGAATGCCCAGGCGCATATCCCCGGCCAGGGCCTGGAGTCGGTTGTACCATTCCGCGATCTGTCTGGGGGCAGAGGCGTAGAGTATGTTGAAATGATTCATCAACTTCCGAGACACCATCTCAGTCGTCGGCTCCGTCGGGAAATCGCCTCCGCCCTCGTTTAACGTCCCATCGGGATTCATCGCAATCATGGTCTGGAAGAGCATTCCCGCTTTCTCTTCCAGCGTCATCTGTCCCAGTAGATCCTCCACGCGCTCCTCAATGGGCACACGGGGATCTTCATAGGGGTCCAGGCGCCCGTTTTTGTTCAGATCGCGATACGCGAAACCATCATCAGTAGAGAGTGTTTGTACAGACATGTGCTTCTTTTTCTCTTTTCTGCTAGTTCTGCGTCTTATCGCACAGAACGGATGGGACGCACACAAAGCGCGCCGATGACGACGAGCACCAGGGCAGCGCCATATCTCCACCACCCGTCTTGTCGAGCTCTTGTGCTGTCTGACCTGCATCAGAGGATGAAGCGCTCTGGAATGAAGAATCCATCGTTGAGACTCCTTTTTGAAGACGCTGAACCCGGCTTGCCAACTCATCGGTGAGGGCCTCCAGCATCGTTCCCGCCTTTACTTATTCGTATAAGTTGGAGTATAATCTGGGAAAATCCAGAAGTCAAGAGGCTGAGTTAAAGGAAGATCGAAGACATGAGAGGCGAGCAGCGTAGAACCAAAAGTGTCGATGTGGCGCGGGAAGCTGGGGTATCGCAAGCCACCGTCAGTTATGTGCTCAATAATGATCCGCGCCAGCGTATTCCAGAGGAGACGCGGATCAGAGTGATGGAGGCCGCGCGCAAACTGGGCTATCAACCATACGCGCCAGCTCGTTCGCTGCGCTCGGGAAAGAGCAAAATCGTGCTGGTTGTCTGGCCAATGTCGGTCGTTGAGGCAGCGATCTCTCAAATGATTGAAGAACTGGCAGCGGCAGTGGCAAAAGTGGGCTTCAGCCTTGTCTGGCAGGTGGGCTTCTCCACTGAACAGGAGCACCTGTCAGCTAACCTCGCGCCAGCGGTCGTGGTCGGGATGGTCGATGAAAACGATGTGGCTGCAGTTGCCAGCCTCCAGCGTTTTCACGCCCCGATTATTACTTTGGGGAATCGGGACTGGATTAACGCAGGCACGCGCGCGCAGGTGGCGTACCTGCTGAAGCTCGGTCCGCGTCCTATTGTCTATGCTGCCACAGAAAAGGCGCAACTGCAGCATCTCTCGCGCACGCGCCAGGAAGCCGTGCAGCAGATGTGCCGCGAACATGGCCTGCCCGAACCGCGTATAGTGACCATCTCCCAGACGCGCGAGAAGGCGCGCCAGCAGCTTTCGGATCTCCTGGCAGTGCAGTCTCCGCCGTTCGCGGTCTGCGCATACAATGACGACGTGGCCTTTGCCACCCTGGCCGCGCTCTCCGACCTCAACATTGCCGTGCCGGAAGCGGTCAGCGTCATCGGTCACGACAATACCATGATTGCCGAACTGAGTATTCCTCCGCTCACCACCATCGGCCTCGAAAATCCCAACCTGACCGAGCACCTGATCGCGAGCGTTGTCTCCGTCTGCCAGGGTGGTCCTGTTCTGGAGACCGGCACCTTGCAGGCAAAGGTCGTCGTGCGAGCCTCGGCATAGGCGTGCTACTCAGCGTGGCTCTCGCGCTGGCATGATTTTCTAGCAGCTGATAAGTTTTTGTGAGCGAAAATGGGCTATCTATAGCAACATATTACATGGACATTTATCCCTATTCATGATAAAATTATCCCATGAGACTGAGCCAATATGCGAAAAAAATGTCTGTGAGCTACAAGACGGCTTTCCGGTGGTGGCAAGCTGGGCGATTGGATGCCTATCAACTGGATACAGGCACGATCATTGTTCGTGACCCGAAACCCGAACAAGAGACTCCCCAAGGCATTGCTTTGTATGCTCGCGTCTCCACCACAGGACAAAAAGCGGACCTGGAGCGCCAGGTGGAGCGGCTGAAGACCTATGCTGCCAGCCGTGGCTATCAGGTGACCAAAATCGTGCAGGAAATTGCTTCAGGCATGAACGATTCGCGCCCCAAGCTGCTCAAGCTCTTGACTGACCCGCAGATTGGTAAGATTATCATTGAGCATCGAGATCGTTTAACCCGATTCGGTTTTGTCTACATTGACCAGCTTTTCCAGATGCAAGGGCGTACTGTTGAGGTGATGTTTCCCACAGAGACCCAGCCCGATCTCGTTGACGACTTTATCGCGGTGATCGCTTCGATGGCCAGTCGCATCTATGGGCGAAGACACTCCAAAGAACGAGCGGAGAAAATTCAGCAGTGCGTGGAACAGGTCATGAAACAGGAGCCAGCCTCATGACAGTTTTTGACCCGGAGCAAGCCAAGAGACAGTTTATTGAACTTCACGACAGACGCGATCGAGAAATTGATCAGCGGCCTGATCTTCAGCGCTTGATGGATCGAGG
The DNA here is from genome assembly GCF_016587415.1 of Ktedonobacter sp. SOSP1-85. Classification (GTDB taxonomy): domain Bacteria; phylum Chloroflexota; class Ktedonobacteria; order Ktedonobacterales; family Ktedonobacteraceae; genus Ktedonobacter. The sequence continues at coordinate 5,059,257 of NZ_BNJI01000001.1, forward strand.
CCATTACAATTTCACGGTGGATGCTGATTACTCCATTCGAGAGCTTCAAAACGAAGCAGAACGTAACGGCTATTATCTGGATGTGGAACTGGATTTCCAGGCCATGAAGAAAACCTATATCTGTCGCCAAATGACACCTGAAGAGTGGGAGCAGTATGTGGAGTGGGAGAAAGAGGAATAAAGCCTGTATGAAGATCACCAGGGGATACAAGACGGAACTCGATCCGACGGTGAAGCAACAGATCCTTCTCTCTCAATGCGCGGGGGTAGCTCGTTATGCCTACAACTACGGTCTTGCTCGGAAAAAAGAAGTCTACGCGACGACAGGGAAGCGCATCTCTGCGATTGATCTTCAGAAGGAACTGACCGCCCACAAACACACCGATCTCCCCTGGCTCAAAAAGGTTTCCAAGTGGATTTATCAAAATGCCCTGCGTGACCTGGATCAAGCCTTTGACAGCTTCTTTCGGCGTCTCGGGGAGCGCAAAGCCGGGAAGAAGCACCAAAGTCTGGGCTTCCCGACCTTCAAGAAGAAGAGCGAGGGAATTGGCTCCTTCCGTCTCGATAAGCCTATTTACGTCTTTGAAGACAGTATCCAACTGCCCAAACTCGGAACCATTCGCCTCAAAGAACACAGTTATATCCCGACTTCTGAAGTGAAAGTCCTCTCCGCGACCATCAGTGAACGAGCAGGCAGGTGGTATGTTGCGGTGCTGGTAGAAGAGCATGTGCCTGAGCCGGTTTCGGCTCTCAGGGCACCTCTGGGTGTCGATCTCGGTATCACGTCGCTCGCGGTCTGCTCGGACGGTCGCCCACCCATCAAAAGCCCCAAAGCCCTTAACGCCTCCCTCAAATGCCTCAAGCGTGCGCAACGTCATCTGTCGCGTTGCAAAAAAGGATCAAACAATCGTGAGAAGGCTCGCCACCGGGTAGCAAAGCTGCACGCTCGTATTGCCAATATTCGTGAAGATGCCCTGCACAAAGCCACCAGTTCGATTGCACATGCCCCACTTACCAAAGAAGAGCGGAGCACCCTGCAGACCTCGCTGACTTCTCTTCTCCCCGAAGCGAAAACCAAGCCAGAGCAAAAGAAAGTCAAAAAGCAGGTGAAAAAGGTGCTGCACCGAGCTACCGAGGCGAATGCCCCACGCCGTCCTCAGGTGATCTGCCTGGAGGATCTTAACGTAGAGGGCATGAAGCACAATCGAAAGCTTGCCCGCGCTATCAGCGATGTGGGCATGGGTGAATTTCGTAGGCAAATGAAGTACAAAAGTGCATGGAATGGGGAGCACCTCATCTTTGCAGATCGCTTTTTCCCATCCTCCAAGCAATGTCATGCTTGTGGCTGGAAATGGGAAGACATGCAGCTTTCAGATCGCATCTTTCTTTGCCAGAACCCCGCCTGTTCGCTGCATCAGGTTCCTCAAGATCGGGATAGCAACGCCTCACAGAACCTTGAGAAACTGGCAAAAGAAGAATCAAGCGCTTTAAAGAATATTGTCAACGGTGAGTTGCACCGGACGTAAAATGCTTGTGGACGGGCGGAGCGCTGGCTGAGTGGCACCACTCAGTGAAACTCTCCCGGTTGAAGCAAGAACTGGACCGTGGGTGTCCTAGATGTCCACACCCCAGACAACGGATGGGTATTGACGGTTGAGGTCAACCGTTAGGGGCGCCTTGTCACCTGGTTCTTCCCCAACAAAGCTGAACAACTCCTTCTCGCAATCACCCGAAGAGGTGAAGACAGCATCCCTGTTGGCCAGATATACTGTTTTTTATCTCAGGAATAAGAATGTAGTAGAGAGGGGTTATAAATCAGGAAAGCATTAGATTATTTCCGCAAGAAGGATATTGTCCCTCACTGAAAAGGGAAGAATAAAATATATGCAGACAACACACTTTGATAATGCGACTACTCCCACTCTTGAAGAGGCGGTGCTGGTGGAACCCGGTGTGGTTCCTCCTGGCAAACAGACAAGATCTATTACTCTTGCTCTGACCTTTCTCATAGGGTGCGTCACCTTAATCATGACCGGGTTTGCGATTATCATCCCCGTCTTTCCCCAGCGTTTGCAAGCGTTGGGGCTGGGACCTGAGACGCTGGCGTTAATGGAAGGTGCCTTTGGTCTGGGCATGTTCCTCTTTAGCACACCAATGGGAACATGGGCGGGTCGTATTGGTCGTAAACCTATTCTCTTTATCTCGTTAGCTGGTTTTATTGGCACGAATATCGCTCTGGCATTTGTGAATGTGCCGCTGTTGTTTATTCTCATTCGCTTTGTCGAGGGCATGCTGATATCTGGTCTGATGCCTGTGGCGATGGCGATGATTGGCGATACCATTCCGTTGGAGCGACAGGGGCGCTGGATTGGTTTTGTCACGACGGCCCAGGCGGTTGGGATTGCCCTGGGACCCGGAATTGGCGGCTTCCTCTACCAATCGTTGGGTTTTACCAGCCCATTCCTGTTCTCAGCCGGAATTGCGTTGGCGGCTTCGCTCCTGGCAATCTTTATGGTGCCCGAAACCTTGCCGGATGCGGTGCGGCTAGAGGCCCGGCAACCAAAGGTAAAGTCGGGGTCAATCACGAGCAACAAGCAAGATTTGAGTCTTCTTGGCCTGGTCTTGCTCTTCCTGCCATTCCTGGTGATCGATTTTGGCATGATCTTCACCTATCCATTTGTCTTTCCGCAATACCCCTTCTTCTTTGAAAAGGTCCTGCACTATAGCGCGGCCCAATATGGCATCATTATCAGCACCTATGGGCTGGCCCTGGCCGTGTTCCCGCTCTTCCTGGGTCGTCTGAGCGAGACCCTGCCGAAGAAGCCACTCATTGTGATTGGGAGCTTGCTCTTTGGCGGCCTGAACCTGTTTATGTTTGCGGCCCCCTTCTATCCGCTGCTCCTGCTGGGCTCGGTACTGGGAGGGCTGGGAAGTGCCCTGGTGCAGCCAGCGATGGGCAGCATCTATCTGGGTGCTACGACCGATAAGAATCGCGGCCAGGTAATGGGGATACGTGGCTCAGCCATTTCTCTGGCCGTGATGCTTGGCCCGCTGACGCAAGCGCTCGTCGGACACTGGATCACCCCGCAGACGACCTTCGCCATCGGTGTCGCCTTATCGTTAGGCATGGCTGGAGTGGCGTTTGCCTTGTTGAAGAGCCCACAACAGACTACGGAAGCATAACTATCTTTGAAACAGAGAGAACCATGACAAAAGAACAATTGCTCGACCTGATAGAGGCGCTTGGCTTGATTGACCTGGGGGATGCCATCGCCTACCTGGACCCAGATGGAGCGGTCGAAGCGCTCCTCATTACCGAGAAGGAGCCACAAACGATGTGTGCGTGAGGTAGGTGCGATGGTAGGACCATGCCTGTGGGCATGGTCCTACCATCGCACCTACCTTACTCCCATGTCTTATCAAGTTGGGGGGCGTAGAACAAGAGCGCTCGCTTGTAGCGCAAGAGATTCTCGTCGGCGGTCGTCTCCGCGAGCTGGGTTAGAAGGAGTTCCACTGATTCGCTGTACTGCCGGGCATTGTAGAGAGCCATTGCCAGGAAGACAGGGAAGGCGCGATTATGCGGGAACTCCTTTATCCCACGTTTGAAAGTTTCGATTGACTGGTCGTATGCTCCCAACGCCCGGTAGGTGCTCCCCAGGCCCAGTAGTGCCCCTTCCAGGTTAGCGCCTGCAAGCCCCTGCTCAATGGCCTGGACGTAAAAAGGAACCGCCTCATGCTCCAGTCCTAAATTATCATGCACCCAGGCAGTCTGATAATTAATCTGAGGATCATCGGGAGCGGCGGCAACCAGGTCCAGCAGGATCTCGCGGGCCTCTTCGGCATGCCCAGTCTCGCGGAGGTGAATTGCTTGCTGTAAGCGATCGTGCATCGTCATATGCGTATATGCCCTTTTTAACTCGAAGTGTCTAGGAGAAATGTACTTAAGAGGTTAACCATACGCGCGAGCAATGCCATCTGTCAAGCGGGCCCTGAAAATTAAGTTGTGCGCAATCCTATTGACAACTCCATATTTAGAGAGTAGTCTTTTCTATACAGGATTACAGTTGAACTTTGCCTTTTGTAAAAAAGATGGCTTTGTACAGTGATAGTGATAATGGCTATCCTTTGTAGAATGCATTTGTAGGGAAGGGTGGCATGGTGAAAACCCGGCCAGGCGTCAATATACTGTTTCATTGAGCGAGCAAGTATGCTCCTTTCGCCCAAAGGATTGAGCAAGGGAAAAAGGAGATAAGTAACGCTATGTGTCTTGATGATACCTCAATGGGTGCTCCACTCACATCATATCCCGAACTGCCATCTTTGCTGGAGACGCTGTCCGACGCATTGCTCTTCCTTGATACGACGGCAACGATTCAGTATGTCAATAGGCGAGCTGCGGCCATGCTTGGAGCAAGCAAACATGAGTTGCTAGGGACAAGCCTCTGGCAGAGCGCACCACACCTTGTAAGTACCGCGCTCTACCAGGCCGTTACTACAGCTATTCACACGCAGGAGTCGCTTGAAATAACCTACTGCTCTCCAATCACCCAGGGCTGGTTGCGTGTGCAGCTCTCTCCGACGAATGGCGGCGTTCTGGCCTTTTTCCGTGAAGGTAAGGAGCCTGTACGGTTGTATGATGCTCTTTATAAGAGCGAACAGCGCTATCGCAGCCTGCTGGAGAGTTTTACGGATGGAATCGTCATTCTTACTCCTGAAGGGTTAATCCTCGACATCAATCAGCGCCCTCTCCTGGCTGCCCAGGCCAGGCGAGAGGAGGTCATCGGTAGGCCAATGGTTGAATTTCCTTCTTGGAGGTCTGCGCCCCTTGCTCAAGATCAGTTGCGCGCCGCCATTGAACAGGCCAGGAGAGGCGAGACGGTTCACTTTGAGGTCAGACTCTACCCGCAGGCGGAAAGCTACCGTGACCTTGCGTTTGTCATGACTCCTCATTGCGATGCGGAGCAGCGTATCGAGTATCTGACCTGTGTGGGCCTCAATATTACCGAGTGGAAGCAGGCCGAAGAAGAATGGCGTACATTGCTTGATATCATCCCTCACTTTGTCTGGGCAATGTATCCTGATGGTTCTACCCCCTACAGGAACCAGCGCTGGCGCGATTATACTGCTACGACTGCCGAACAAGACCAGGGGAATGATGGCTGGAGCCGCTGGATTCATCCCGATGATCGACAGCGTGTGCTGGAGACATGGCAAGCAGCTGTGCATGCTGGTACATCCTATGAAGTGGAGCACCGGCTCCTGGAGATGGAAACCTGCGCGTATCGCTGGTATCTCACACGAGGCACGCCACGAAGGGATCAGCAGGGGACGATCCGGCAATGGGTCGGAACCTGTACAGACGTTGATGATCTGAAAAAGGCGGAGATCGCTCTCTATCAGAGCCAGGAGCGAGCGCGTACCCTGATGGACTCGAATATTATAGGCATCTTTATCTCCAGGGATGATGAAATTATCGAGGCTAATAGTACCTTTCTGCGTATGACCGGCTATAGCCAGGAAGACTTGCGCCAGGGGAAAATGGGCTGGTTTCGTATGACACATCCGGATTTTCTTGCGCGCACCCAGCAGGCACGGCAAGAGCTCGTACAGCATCAGACACTTATTCCCTATGAGAAGGAGTATGTGTGTAAAGATGGGAGCCGTCTCCCTGTACTTGTGGGTGGCGTGGCCTTGCCCTTTGACCCCTCTCAGAATCTCTGCTTTGTGCTCGATAACTCTGCCCGTAAGGAACTGGAGATGCGTAAAGAGAACTTTCTGAGCATGGCCAGCCATGAACTCAAGACGCCACTGACCGCTATTAAGATGCGCTTGCAACTGGCGAGGACACGGCTGTTGAAGCAAGGGTTTGGCGAGGCGGCGGCCACGCTATTGAGAGCGGAGGAGCCGGTTCAACTCCTTGATCGCCTGATCGGAGAGTTGCTGGACGTCTCCAAAATTCAGGCTGGTAGGCTTGACTACCTCCGGGAACCAGTGGATATAGAGGCGTTGGTGTATGAGATCGCCGAAACGATACAATTGATGAGTACAAATCACACCATCGTGGTACATGGCTCTGCTCCTTGCACGCTCATTGGCGATAAGGGCCGGCTCGAACAGGTCCTGATCAACCTGATCAGCAACGCCATCACCTATTCGCCTGATGCCACCACAGTCGATATCGACCTGGATGTTACCACCGAGGCTGTCACTATCGGTGTGCGAGACTACGGTATTGGTATTCCACAGGGGCAGTGTGAGAAAATCTTTGAGCGCTTCTACCGTGCATTTGACTTGAGCCAGCGAGCGATTCCAGGTCTAGGGATGGGATTGTCTATTGCCCAGGAGATCGTACAACATCATGGGGGAACGATCACAGTGGAGAGCGAAGTGGGGAGAGGCTCTACATTTCGCGTAACGCTTCCTCGCAAGAGATCCAACCCGGTCTTGTAGCGACCTGGTATAGAGGAAAACCTCATTTCTCTTCGGAAATCGAGCAGGTATGTCGATTGCATACTCTATTCGTATCGTCTTCACAGTTATACCGATAATGACCCTCCTTCAAGGACGATGATGGGAGAAAGGGAACTCTATTATGGAACACCAGCCCTCCGAGCTATTTCAGCGACCAACCGAGCAAGATGCTGCCAGTCAAACGCCAAGCACGTTACCTGGAGAAGTCTCGGCCTTCACTCACAAAGGCCTTGGCGGGCAACAGGCTTCTATTGGTCACCAGGAGCCAGCAGAGGAGGGGCGTGCACATATATTGCATGACATGGCGCAGATGACTGCCCAGAGTTTTCAATCTTCGCAGGAGGCTATGCGCGTTGCCCTTGAAATGCTAGGCCGTTTCCTGGATTGCCAGACCCTCTTTGTCGCCCGGGTCGGCATGTACCAGACGGAAGAAACGATCTGCGAGGGGCATATAGATGCGCATACCCTCAAGATTATGGAGGCGCGTAATCAAGGCACATCGATTCCCGCACCGGGAGCGGAGGGGCCACTGAAACGAACCTATTGTCAGACCATCTGGCGCACACAGCGACCCCTTATTGTCGAAGATTCCACGCGTAATCCCTATTACCAGCAACTTCCCACGACCGAAGAGTACAACATCGGGTCCTATATTGGTGTTCCCCTGCTCTACAGCGATGGCCGTGTTTATGGTACCCTTTGCTCTCAGGACCCGCATCCACGCCCACTTACGCAGCAGCCGGAGAAGCTGGAATTGATGCAAATTGTGGCTCGTTTTCTGATTTCGCATATTGAACGGGAAGAGTTGATGGAGCAGTTGCGTGCGGCAGAGAAAACTCAGGCTGAACTGGTGTGTAAGGAGCAGCAAGCGCGACTGGATGCCGACCGACGCGTTCAGGAACTAGAAGCTATCTTTGATGCCATGGGCGATGGCGTGCTCGTGTGCGACAGCAATGGGCTGCTTCGTATGAATGATGCCGCCCGACACCTCTTGTCTGTGGTCCCCTCATGTAACAATATTCATGATGTGCTTGATCGCCAGCGTGCGAGGACGATGATCTGGGATGAAGACGGTCGCCCCATAGCTCCTGAGGATATACCTATCATGCGCGTCCTGCGAGGTGAGCGCCTGGTTGGAGAAAAGACGGTCATCATCCAGCGGGAGAACGCGCGAGGTGAGAGGCGCTTCCTGGGTGTCTCCGGGCGGCCGATTTGTGATCCGCATGGTCATGACAACGGTGGTGTGCTCATCTTTCGCGATATAACTGAACGCTATCTGCTCGGGCGGCGCACGCATGAAACACTGGACGCGCTTCTGATGCTGGCCGAATCCCTGGCGCGCTTGCCAGAAACGCAGCCTACGCTCTCTACTGACGTGTCCTCTTCAGATCAGGCATCGTCACTGCGCTTTACCTGTCAATGCCTGAGACAACTTATATCTGTCATCATGCACTGCCAGGACGTAGGCATTCTCTCCCTTGATCCTGAAACTGTAACCTGGCACTTGCTGAACGAAGGTGATTCTGACCAGGTACAGGAAGCACCATGGTGGCATGACGTCAGGCAAACTTTTGCCTCTTCCCAGGAGCGAGATACAGATTGCCTGCGCAACAATGAGATCGTGATGCATGAGCTGTCCCCACAGAAGGGGTTAGATACTCCATTGATGGTCGAGGCGCCAATGTTCCTGGGAAACCGCATGCTTGGTGCACTCGTCCTGATCTCACCTCAGAATGACGATCCATTTATGCCCATTGACTACACCCTGATCAAGACCGTTGCCAAGCTGACCGGACTGGTATATGAGCGTGAACACCTGCTCTTGCAACAGGCCGAGGCCCGTGCGCATGCGCTGGCATTGCAGGAGACCAATCGTCGCTTTAATGAGTTCTTGAGCATTGCCAGTCACGAACTGAAGAATCCATTAACCGGCTTAAAAGGCAACATTCAGTTAGCGCAACGCTCACTGCGAGCCCTGCGCTCTCAGCGGATGCAGGAGCAAGAGGCCTCCGCCACCTTGCTGGAGAAGATCCAGCGCTATCTCGAGCGTTCTGAGCAGCAGGTGCACGTGCAGAGCCGCCTGGCAAGCGATCTGCTGGATGTCTCGCGTATTCGGGCGGGCACACTTGAGCTTCATATGCGGCCCTGCGATATTGGGCGGGTGGTACGAGAGGCGGTCGAGGACCAGCGCCAGATAACTGGTGGCCGGATGATTACCTTGAAGCAGTCGGACGAGAAACTGCTTATTCATGGCGATGCTGAACGCTTAGGTCAGGTCGTGAATAACTATGTGACCAACGCGCACAAATACTCAGCGTTTGAGAGGCCTATCGAGGTAACCATCACGACCGAAGATGCTATGGTCCGTGTGACAGTAAGCGACCAGGGGCCAGGCCTGACCCCTGACGAGCAGAAACGCATCTGGGAGCGCTTCTATCGCGCTAAAGGTATCAACGTCATGAGCGGGAATGGCCTCGGCCTCGGCCTGGGACTGCACATTTGCAAGACCATCGTGGAGCAACACGGCGGCACTGTGGGCTTGCAGAGCACGCCCGGCCAGGGATCCCACTTCTGGTTTACGCTCCCCCTCAGCGCTGACCAGACTCCTTGCTGATAGCAAGAGGGGGCAAAAGGAAGGTGGGAGCTGGGAATTTTACCCAGGCAAGAGGGGGGTGAGTATCCCTATGATGATGAAAATAGGCAAGCCGACAAGCAACACGCCGAGGATGGTGTAGACAAGCAAGTCGCCATCTGCGAATCCCACCTGTGCGCAACCACCAGGATTAGAGGGATCATAGAGGACCTGTACCCTTCGGCGTTTGGGGAGCAGCTCCCCAAACGCCCAGTGCTCTACCTGGTAGATAGGCGTTTGTGTTCCACGACGGAACTCGACAACAGCCACCACACGAATTATTGAACTTTGCCCCTGGCGGTAACGGGCCAGATAGCCTCCAGTCTTCCATTTCGATGGGCGTAATAGGTGTCATGAAGGTTGATGGTGGTATCAATATGACTTGGGATGAACTCAATACGATCGCCAATCTCCAACGGCGTTAGTGCGGATGCAGCGCTCATGCTCCACGTAAGAATTCCATGCTCATCTCCCCCTGGCTGATATGCAATGCCAGCCATGCCTTTAGGTTCAGGCATGCCGCTCTCAATAGAGAGCGACTTGAGACCGGCATCAACGACGGCCCTGGTAGGGGTTGGTTTACTGATGACCGTCGAGAGAATGGTCAGGGCATTGGCATAGGCTGGGCCGAGGGCGTTACGATAATCGGTATCCATAAACACGAAAGAACCCGGTTGAACCTCTGTGATTCCAGCGCAATTGGCGCAGGTCTCCGCGGTTCCCGTTCCACCGGTGGTCACGATCTCGATGGGAAAGCCCTTTGCTCGGAGTTGGGCGGCAGTCTCTGTGAGGGCCTGCATAGCCTGCTGGCAGCGACGCCCTCGCTCCTCTGGATCGTGTATATGCTGGAGATGCCCCTCGTAACCCTGAACGCCAACCAGGTGGATGTTGGACATTTTGCTGAGCCGCTGCGCCAGCATGAGCGCCTCCTCCCCAGGCAGTACTCCACAGCGGTTCTGCCCAACATTGAGATCAATGAGCACGTTGACTTCGACCTGGGCCGCACTCATTGCCTGGTCAAGTGCCTGGGCGCCTGCAAAACTATCTACGACAACCTTGATCCTGGGGTGCTGGCGCACGAGGTCAACGAGCCGCAGTAGCTTTGGTTTACCAACAACCTCGGTCGTTATCAGGAGATCCTCAATACCGCCTTGCGCCATGACTTCCGCTTCGCTGACCTTGGCAACGCACCCTCCAATGGCGCCTGCCGCCAGCAACAGGCGTGCCAGCTCAGGACTCTTGACTGTTTTGAGATGAGGTCTGACGTGAACCCGTTTTTCGCGAAAGCGTTGCATCAGCCTGACAATATTTTCCTCCATCAATGCAAGGTCCACAATCATCGATGGCGTGTCGAGTGCCTCCAGGGGATCTCCTACCTGAGGATGATACATACCAGCAGCTCCTTCTTAAAGTCTCTAGTCACGAGTGGCGCGAGGAAAATGCATGTCAGTCCTTTAGAGGGCTTCTTAAACGAGGTTTGATATTGAGAGCCCTTGAAGGCTACATGCATCTGCCGCAATGTTTTCATTTTACCACGGGAAACGCGCCACTCTGATTTCTTCCGCGTTGTATCTACTCTTCCTTGTGTTTAGCTGTGAGTATATCGCGTATATTGGGCATAGAGGTCACTAGTGTCTCCATTCTCATTTCTGCGGCTATGGCGGAGGCGGCCTCGGTATGGTGTTGCGCCCTGGCGGTGTCTCCCCTGGCGAGATAGATGTCCCTGATGAGCAGGTGATCCAGGGGCTGGTAGGAGCGGAATTGGGCCTCTTCGCGTAGCTTGAGTGCTTGTAGGGCTAGAGGGAGGGCCTGCTCCAGGTGGCCTTGCTTTAAGGCGTGCAATGCGGTGTGGCGGGCGGGCTCGGTCCTTTCAAAGGCGTGTCCAGATTCCTCGGCTACCTGACTGGCCCTGGCGTAGTAGTCTTGAGCCTGCTCATCCAGGCACCAGCGCTCATGCACCAGGCCAATTAGGAAGTAGGACTCGCTGATCCCGCGTGTATCGTTGAGCGCCTCACGTTGTTGCAGAGCCTGTCGTTGATAGGCAAGGGCCGTGGTAAGTTCCTCGTCGTATCTCCCTTGCCCTTGTGGAACGAAGGGCGAAACGCCGCTCTTCAAGCTTGCGATAGTTGTGGCATTGCAGTGGGCCTGCCCAAGCAGGCTCAGGGCGTCTGCGCGGCCCTGGGGATCTTGAATGGCTTCGGCGACCTGTTGGGCCTGGCTAATGATCGAGAACATGAGCTCTGTCTCCCCACGTGTAAGCAAGTGGTCGACGATGAGGACCTGGCTATAGAGAAGTAAGAGCCTGAGGCGTGGCTGTGGCGTCGCCTCCCTCGCCTCTAGCAGGCGCAGTGCAGTGGAAAGCAGGTGCTGAGCGTCCTTGAGTCTGCCAAGCAGGAAGTAGGCTTGAGCGATCTCAGCGAGTGTCTCACTGACATGTGCGTAAGAAGATGTAATGGCTTCGTGCGTAAGTACGGATGACTGCATGTTCTGCTCCTTGTCGATGTTGTGTAATGAGGATCTTCTGGCTGGCATCCCTCAGTTGCCTGAATCTTCGAACTCTTTTGCCCTCAACCCTTCTGAATAATTACAAAATTTGTATTGATATAGTTCTATCTAAGTACGTGTTTTGTCGTTATTACTCTGTGTTGCTCTCATGTTTCGCTTTGAAGTTTATGAACACCTAAACGTGACGCCTTATCCTATTTTTTGCAAAAAATAACCTGGGTACTGCTCCCAGGTTTCTTTGTTTTGATTCTTGTGATTTTATGATTGCCTTTGGGTTGGTAGGAGCGCATGGATGTCAGAATATAAACTGTATAGCTCGTGCTTAATTTCTAAGCCAGGGGATTTTAAGTCCCTCTTATAGTCAAGTTGGCCTGTGGAGCAGTTTTATAAGTTCTGTGTTACTGCTATTGCAGGGGATAAAAAAGGCGATTTTGGATGATTGGTTTTAAATGTTTTAGGCATGGTTCAAACTGTGCTCAAACCAATGTGACAATTTGAACGATCTGGTGATCGAAAAATTAATTCCAAAATGGCTTCCAGAGAGGCTTTAGGTTTTATCTCGCCTCGTTCACAATTGTCACATGGATTTGAACCATGCCTTAACCTTTATTGCTAACTATTTTCTCCTGGCCAGCTCGTTTGCCAATTATATGTTTTAAAAGGGAACTATTCTTCTTGTAGTTCCCTTTATTTCTTGTAAAAAGAATATTTACCATAAGATTAACTCGTTGGATAGATTTATAAAATTTTTATTTTATATTAGTCGCATTGAATTTATCCATTCTTTCTTGCATGTCTCTTTCAACACAAAAGTTTCTATATAACTTGTTGAAGTCAAGGCTTTTGCTTCGGCTAAACATATTCTGTTGTATCTCTGTAGGATCTGCATCGATACTAACTTCTTGCATCCATACTTTAACTGCGTAAATGTAACATCTTAGAAATGCCTCACTATTGTTATCAAGCATCTTTTGAGCTTCTAAAAAAAATTTTTTCATTCTCTCATATTCTAATGTTGGGTCTGACTCACGCTTCGCGATGTTAATGTTCACTAGCCCGCATAAAGCAAGAATAGTAATAAAGCATCTGTAGGAAAGGCTATCCTCTTTGTAAAGTCTGTCAAATAAATTAGCATATGATTCGTCTTTGAATGTTTCTTGCGCTAATTTTAAGCCTCTCTGAGAAGCTGTTTGTAAAGAAAATACTATATCAAATATCTTTGAGCCATACTTATCATCCTTGTAAAACTTTTGCAGTAAATCTTGCATTAAATGATTATAGTGTACTTCAAAAATGTTTTTAGGAGATTTGCTAAATATACCTATGTAAATGAGGCGAGTCTCTTCGTATACAACTTTTCGGTCGTAGATGTCTTCAATGATTTGAAAAGGTGATTTTAAAGGGCTATCAACTTGGACCCCTGATATTGCCGCTGCTCTTTTAACAAGCTGAGGTCTTAAGTATTGTGCTAATTCAAGATCAATATCTGCTACTGAATTTTGGTAGTTGGCTGAGGTTGCTATGTCCCATGATTCACTTATTTCAACGATTTTGGCCAGTACGTAACAGTCTTGTTTTGCATGTTCAACAATGCACATTGTGGTTTGGCAGCCATTGACAACACTGCTGTTATGCAACGTAAGTTCTTTAGGCGATGCTCCCATTTCTACTTTAGCTGCGCTAAAAACTATACCGTTATTTCTTGACAGCATTTTATCAGCATCATTTACTATGGTTTTGACAATTTCTTTATTTGGTGTTTTTCTATTAGCTTTTTCTTTATTGTTTATGCCGAGAAAGTCCCGTATATTTTCAAAGAATAAAGCATCACCCATTTTGTCATAAAGTTTTCTTAAGGAGGTGCTAGAAAGAACGCCAATATAAACGTTATCTTTGTGGATTATATCAGTCTCAAAGTCTAATTGAATCTTGGTATTAACTTTGTTAATTTTGCTGTAAGAGGCTTGTAATATAGTTAAGATTTGATGGCCGTCTATAATTTGCAGGCGTTTTGCTTGTATTAAATCATTATAAAAACTCTTTGAAGAAAAAGCCCTTTTTTTGTACTGCGTTAATAATCCTTGTATTGGAGAGAGGGTGACTACCATAAAACTGCTCTCCAAAGAGTCAAAATTCATGAGTAATTGTCCATTGTTAGCTTGCAAAGTAGACTGGGAAAAAGCATGAAATTTGCTTATTATGTTGTCAATGTCTTCTGATTTATTGATCCATAATTTAGATTGAATATAAAGAGTTCGGCCATCTTTTCTTTTTGCTATAAGGTCTATACCTTCATCTCTAGTTTTTTTGCTGTTCAATGTAGGTAGATCAAACTCACTTCCCATATCTGTTTGGGGGACTAATTTTGCCACAGCGTGGGCAAATCGGCTGCCTTTTTCGGTTGTATTTAATCCATGTAGTTGACCGCTAAAATATTGGGCTAAATCGTCATATGATCTCAAATATATGGGAAGATCATCTACGTGAAAATCAAAAGATGGCTGAATGGCATGATTCATTATTGATTGGCTCCCTTCAGTGTGCTCCTCAAGTGTCTTTTCTACCTGAACAAAGGGCTAGTATTTAGAAGATCATTATACATAGTTTTAGTTTCTATTCGCAAGTATATTAACTTTTCACTCTACAATCAGCATTAATTGCTTCTGGCTCTCACTTAATAGCCCATAGATTGTATTTCTTCTTGCTTTTAGAGGTTTAGTACTTTGGAAGGATGGCAACGTTCAAGAGCAAATGGTTTGATCATTTGTGGTACCTGAACCATCATGACAGTCTTGGTGATAATTTGGATGATAATGAATAGCACTGAGGATGATACCCACACTGTTATGATTGGTAGCGATATTAATATTTTTCCATTGAGGTGCCGGGTCGAGGATGAGGTGTGTTTGGTGTTTTGGGGCGTAGCCCTGCCCAGGCATATGTGAATATGTTTTGTGCCAAGCTTTGAACTAACTGCGATTAGTTGAAGCAATGACAGTCCTTTCACTAGTGCCTCGTTGCCCTCACTGGAAAATCTCCTTTGGGTTAAGTCTGAAGAGTTGCTGCACCGGATGAAGCTAGTCAGATGGTGATATTAGTGATAGAATTGTAGAGAATGTTGCAGCAAAACTAAAGAGCTGACATATTTGCACAGATTGGTGGTTATTCATTAATTTGCTATATTGTCGGCTTAATAAGTCCGTAACAAATATAAATTGCTAGGACAAATGATGGTCAGCCAAGAATTGAAAAAAACACTTTGGGCAACAGCAGACAAACTGCGTTCTAACATGGACGCAGCCGAATATAAACATATCGTTCTCGGTCTCATTTTCCTAAAATATGTTTCCGATACGTTTTCCGAACGCCGGTCGGAGTTGCGTCGTAAGTTTACCGATCCTAATGATGAATATTATCTCTCTGATCAGGTCAGTTTGGAAAGAGAACTGGAAGACCGGGACTATTATACAGAAGCCAGTGTATTCTGGATACCGGAGACTGCGCGCTGGGAGAGCATACGCGATAATGCCAAGCAACCCAATCTTGGCAGGCTGATAGACGATGCACTTTTTGCCATCGAAGCCGAAAATCCACGCTTGAAAAATATCCTGGATAAACGCTTTGCTCGTACAGAGCTTGAACCAGGCAGGTTGGGTGAACTGGTCGATCTAATTTCTAAAATTGGCTTTGAGAAGGGAAAATCCCGTGATGTATTGGGCGAGGTGTACGAATATTTTCTTGGCCAGTTTGCAAACGCTGAAGGCAAGAAGGGTGGACAATTTTATACTCCTGCTTCTATCGTCAAAGTGATTGTGGAAATCATCGCCCCGCATAAGGGCAAGGTATATGATCCTTGCTGCGGCTCTGGTGGTATGTTTGTCCAGTCCGAAAAATTCATCGAATCGCATGGCGGCAGATTTGGCGACATCAGCATTTATGGACAGGAAGGCAATCCTACGACCTGGCGACTGGTGGCAATGAACCTGGCTATTAGGGGAATGGACTTTAATCTAGGTAAAGAACCTGCTGATACATTCACCCGCAATCAGCACCCGGACTTGCGAGCGGATTACATCATGGCAAATCCGCCTTTTAATATTTCTGACTGGTGGAACGAGAAACTCGCCTGGGATGCGCGATGGGAATATGGCCCCCCACCTGTTGGCAATGCTAACTATGCGTGGTTGTCACATATCCTGTATCATTTGAAACCTTCCGGTTTAGCAGGTGTAGTGCTGGCAAACGGCTCTATGTCCTCCAACCAGAGTAATGAGGATGTGATCCGCAAGGAAATGATTGAGCGTGACGTGGTGGATTGTATGGTTGCCCTGCCACCGCAGCTCTTCTTCAATACGCAGATTCCAGCTTGTTTATGGTTTCTGACCAAAGACAAACGCACCAATGGTCGTGATCGGCGTGGGGAAATCCTGTTCATTGACGCCCGCAAGCTGGGGCGCATGGAAACTCGCGTAACTCGCGTGTTTGATGAAGCCGATGTTGCCAAAATCGCTACCGCTTATCATGCCTGGCGGACGGACGACGAAACCAAAGAAAAATATCAGAACGTTCCAGGCTTCGCGTATGCTGCGAAGAAAGAGGAAGTAAAAGCCCACGATTATGTCCTCACACCGGGGCGCTATGTCGGAGCAGAAGAAATTGAGGATGATGACGAAACCTTTGCCGAGAAAATGCAACGCCTGACCGTTCAACTGGCGGATCAAATGCAGCAATCGCAGGCAATAGATGCTGAAATCAGGAAACAACTGGCACAAGTGGGGTTCACACTATGACGGAAGACGGGTTTGGTTTTGACGCGGGTAGAGGTGCATTTAAAAAGTTTGAAGAAACTGGAGCAAATAGAATCAAAAGCCAGCAACGCTAGGCCCCTCAAGAAAAAGAAAGGTGATATGCGATGGCGGAGTGGCGAAAAGTCAAATTGGGTGAACTCAGTTCTAAAAATCCTGGCGCGATTGCAATTGGGCCGTTTGGCTCACGCATGAAAGCTGATTGCTATGTTTCTTTTGGAGTACCAGTAATCCGAGGCACAAATATTTCAGATAATCGAAAATGGAAAGGGGATTGGGTTTACGTTTCGGAACAGGTAGCAGACTCTATGCCCAATTGTAATGTTAGATCGGGTGATCTGGTTTTTCCTCATCGAGGTTCAATTGGCGAGGTAGCGATTATCCCTGACAATAGCTTGCGATATATGATTTCGACAAGTCTGATGAAATTCACTTCTGATCCTGAGAAAGCGAATCCCCTCTATCTTTTTTACTATTTTCGCTCTCCCGCAGGAAGATCAGAAATAATGAAGTATTCATCGCAAGTGGGAACTCCGGGAATAGGCCAACCACTTGCATCAATGAGGCAATTTGAAGTCTACCTTCCACCTTTGGCTGAACAAAATAATATAGCTTCTTTGCTGGCTATCATTGATGATAAAATTGCACTGAATCAGCATATGAATGATACACTTGAAGACATAGCGAGAGCGCTTTTCAAATCATGGTTTGTGGATTTTGACCCAGTAAAAGCTAAAGCAGAAGGCCATGAACCTGAAGGCTTAGATGAAGCTACTGCCGCTTTATTCCCATCTAACTTCACTGAATCATCCCTTGGTCTTATCCCAGAGGGGTGGGAAATCTCTACTGTTGAGGAAATTGCACAACAAGTGGCTATGGGGCCGTTTGGCTCCTCAATCAAAGTTTCTACATTTGTCAGTAAGGGAATTCCTATTATCAGTGGTCAGCATCTGAATGATGTGATGCTGACGGATAACGAATTTAATTTTGTCACAGAGGAACACGCTGAAAAACTAAAGAAAGCTAATGTCAAACGAGGAGATGTAGTATTTACTCACGCAGGAAACATAGGGCAAGTTTCCTATATTCCCGAAGGCTCAAAGTTTGAACGTTACATTCTTTCACAGCGTCAGTTTTATCTTCGCTGTAACGAACAAAAAATGTCACCGTTATTTATGGTTTATTTTTTTAAGTCACCTGAAGGACAACATAGATTGCTAGCTAATACCTCACAAACCGGAGTTCCTTCAATTGCAAGGCCAGTAAGTTACTTAAGAACTATCACGTTTACTAAGCCTTCTAAAAAGATACTTGAAGAATTCGATAAGATTATCCTTTCGCTTCATAAGAAAATTCTTGCTAACTCCAAAGAAGTAAACAATTTATCCGAGTTGCGCGACCTGCTCCTTCCTCGCCTCATCTCTGGCAAACTGAGAGTAGGTGAGATCAGCGAAATCGCGGAAGCAGTGGCATCATGACACACGTCACAGAAGATCAACTTGAACGAGCAGCATTGGGCTGGTTCCGGACACTAGGTTATCAGGTAGTCTTCGGCCCGGATATAGCCCCGCCACCAGACGGAGTAGGGCCTGAGCGCGACAATTACCGCCAGACCATCCTTATGGAGCGCCTGAAGACCCGGCTCCAAGCTATCAATCCGGCTATTCCCGTGGTTGCCATAGATGATGCTATTCGCCAGATTCTTGTCCCAAACCTGCCTACTGTCATCCAGGTCAATAGGCAGCTTCACCGCTGGCTGCGGGATGGTGTCAAGGTGCAATATCAGCGTGACAATGAGACCGTTGGTGATCAGGTCTACCTGCTGGATTTCTCCGAACCGACCAAGAATGACTGGTTAGTGGTAAACCAATTTTCCATTCAAGGGCCGCAGCGCACCCGCCGTCCGGACATCATTGTTTTCTTAAATGGACTACCCGTTGCCGTACTGGAGCTTAAAAATCCAGCAGACGAAGAAGCTGATATCTGGAAAGCCTTCGATCAACTCCAGACATACAAGGAGCAAATTCCCGACTTATTCAATACCAATGAAGTATTGATTATTTCCGATGGTGTGACCGCTCGTATGGGTTCACTGACTGCCGATAAGGAACGCTTCTCGACCTGGCGCACGATTGATGGCCGTTCGAATGATCCGCTAGGTCCAATGCGAGAACTGGAAACGCTGATAAAAGGCGTTTTCAATAAGGAATTCTTCCTGGATTACCTGCGGAATTATATCCTTTTTGAGGAAGATAAAGAAGGCATTATCAAAAAAATAGCAGGATATCATCAGTTTCATGCTGTACGATCAGCCATGACCAGGACTCTTGCTGCTGCCGCTATTGATGGCGACCATAAGGCTGGTGTGGTATGGCATACGCAAGGTTCCGGCAAGAGCATATCTATGGCTTGTTACGCTGGTAAGGTCATGACAGGCCCGGAGATGAAAAATCCGACTATTGTAGTAGTAACCGACAGAAATGACCTGGACGGCCAGCTTTTTGGCACGTTCAGCATGGCCAAGGATTTATTACGTGAAACACCTGTGCAGGCCGACAACCGCAAGGGATTACGGGAATTACTTGAAAACCGGCCATCGGGTGGAATTATTTTTACTACTATTCAGAAATTCACTCCTGGTGAGGATGAAGATAGTTTTCCTGTTCTATCCGAGCGGCACAATATCGTGGTTATCTGTGATGAAGCCCATCGCACACAATATGGGCTGGAAGCCCGTCTGAATAAAAAAGGCGAGTATGAATATGGGTACGCAAAACACATGCGTGACGGCCTGCCCAATGCAACCTTTATTGCCTTTACAGGGACACCTGTTTCTCAGACCGACCGTGACACACGGGCGGTTTTTGGCCCGGACATCCATGTGTATGATATGGAACAGGCGGAAAAAGATCAGGCCACAGTTAAAATTTACTATGAAGGACGGCTGGCCAAGCTGGAACTTAATAACAATGAGAATCTCAGGATTGATGAAGAATTTGATGAACTGACGGAAGACCAGGAAGAAAGTGCTGCTGCTAAAACCAGATCTCGCTGGGCGGCATTAGAAAAATTAGTGGGAACGGAACCTCGCATTAAACAGATTGCCGCCGATCTGGTGCAACATTTTGAAGCCAGGCTTAGGGTAATTGATGGTAAGGCTATGGTCGTAGCTATGAGCCGGGAAATCTGCGCTCATTTGTTTAATGCTATCGTAGATTTACGCCCGGAATGGCATGATGATGATCCCAAAAGAGGGGTAATAAAAATAGTCATGACCGGTTCTTCCAGCGATAAAGCCATACTACGCCCTCATCTTTACTCCAAGCAAGTCAAGAAGGATTTGGAGCAAAGATATAAAGACCCTGCTGATCCCTTTAAAATCGTCATTGTGCGAGATATGTGGCTCACTGGATTTGATGCACCGTGCTTGCATTCGATGTATGTTGATAAGCCAATGCGCGGGCATACCTTAATGCAGGCTATAGCCCGTGTGAACCGCGTATTTAGGGATAAACCGGGCGGGTTAGTGGTTGATTATATCGGCATCGCAAATGAATTGCGCGAAGCGCTGAATGAATACACCGCCAGCGGCGGTAAAGGGGAGCCAACAGAAGTTATTGAGAAAGCCTTTGGCGTCTTTCTTGAAAAACTCAGCATAGCACGCGGCATGATGCACGGATTTGACTATGACGACTATGAAACTGAAGCCTTTGAATTACTGCCGGGAGCGGCAGACCATGTCCTTAGTCAGAAAGACGGCCAGAAACGCTTTGCTGATTGTGTTACAGGCATGACCCGAGCTTTTGCCTTGTGCAGTACCTATGAAGATGCGATTCCCTATCGGGAGGAAGTGGCTTTCCTGCAAGCCATAAAAGCCGTGATTACCAAGCATAGTACAGCGTCCAGCAAGCTTGATGACGAACAACGGGAACATGCGTTAAGGCAAATTGTAAGTAAAGCTATTGCCGCAGACGGGGTGGTGGATATATTCGCGGCGGCAGGATTGAAAAATCCGAATATTGGGCTTTTATCGGATGAGTTTCTCAATGATGTCCGCCTGCTCCCCCATAAAAATCTGGCAGTTGCGCTTTTGGAACGACTGCTAAAAAACGATATTAAGTCACGGTTCCAGAACAATGTGGTACAGAACAAGAAATTTACTGATCTATTGCAACAATCCCTGAATAATTATCGTAACCGCGCTATTGAAACAGCCCAGGTGATCGAAGAACTGATTGCTATGGCACAGGAATTTAGAGCTGCGGCGGAGCGCGGCGAGGATTTAGGATTAAGCGCCGATGAAATAGCATTTTACGATGCCCTAGAAACTAACCAGGCAGCGGTAAGGGAATTGGGCGACGACATTCTCAGAAAAATTGCTGCGGAATTAACTGACCGGCTTCGTAAAAACATATCTGTTGACTGGTCTGTACGAGAGACGGTTAGAGCAAAACTGAGGCTTTTGGTAAAACGTATTTTACGAAAATATAAATATCCTCCTGATTTAGAGCAACGCGCTATTGATTTAGTTCTTCAACAGGCAGAAACATTATCTGAAACCTGGGTATAACAAACAGCAAAACGGGACTGGTCAGCGCATGGTAGCTGAAGCGAACTACACTTTTTGAATGTTCGCTAAGTTTTAAACCGTTCCAATGTGAATGGCTGAATAATTTGTGGCATCTGATTTGTGATGATCATTTCTGTGATAGTTTGTCCTGTGATGGTACTGAGAATGATGCCCACGTTATTATGACCTGTGGCGAGGATGACATTTCCCCATTGGGGAGCTGGGCCAAGGATCGGGCGTGTGTCTGGTGTTTTAGGGCGTAGTCCTGCCCATGCCGATGTGAATGTGCTTTGTGCCGGGCTTGGAATGAGTTTGGCTGTGGCATTCTGTAGCCAGGTGGCGCCTTTCTCTGTGACCTGGGTATCGAAGCCAGTATCTGCTTTTGTTGCTCCAACAATAATGCTTTCCCCCTTTGGAGCAAGATAGGCTCCTTCCCCAAAGATGATATGCCGGAGCTGGTGAGAGGGTTGGCAGTAGGAAATGATTTCTCCTTTGAGGGGAGTCACGGGGATGTTGAGATTGAGCCATTCTCCACACTGAGCCGCCCATGATCCTGCTGTGATGATGAGGTATTTGCACGAGATCGACCGGCAGGCTGTGACTATCTCTGTAATCTGGCTGTCGTGATGCTGAAAGCCTATAACTTCTTCATGGGGATAGGAAGATAGCTCCGAGCCTTTGGGCGGCCTGATAGTAAGCCTGGACGACTTGAGGTGCTTTGACCTGTGATTTTTCTGGAGCATAAATAGCTGCTTGAATGTGAGAGTCAAGCAGTGGCTCTTGTTTTCTGGCTTCGTCACCGGTGAGCAAGTACATTTTCAGCCCCAATGGTTGCCATGCCTCCATGCGTTGTTGAAGGTGGCTAACACGTTTGAGGTTGCGCACCGTTCGTAGTGCGCCGGTTTGTTCGTAGCCGATATGTATGTTGCTGGTCTCTTCTGATTCTGGAATGAGATCGATGAGGAGCCTGAAACCAGACATAAGCAGATCAGCAAATTGTCCAGGGCCTGGAATTGGTCCCAGCGGTGCTAGTAGGCCAGCGGCTGCGCTTGATGCCTGCGCGCCTATTTCTGCCATATACAACTGAACGTGGTTTCCTGCCTTGCACTCTTCTATGTCCTCAGTAGAGATTTTTACGTCACTAAGGCTTGACGCTTTCGCAAGCAATGCGCAAAAAAAGTTTTTTTGTTGAATAGTCAATCACCTCCGGGAAGATCCCGGAAGCTTGTTGGTTACCTCTGGACTCCACCGCAACTCAGCGTACCTTCGCAGGCGCGCTGCTTTGGCTTCGTTGTCCGAGGCATCAGGGATGATTGACAAACATCCCGTCCTGGCCCAGTCTTGCCGGACCAGGAGCGCTCTCATTGTGATATTTCTCGCACCAACTAGATCCGCGTGCAGGCAGTAATGACACTGCTGACACACGAAGAGCAACCCTTTGTCTGGACGGTTTGTATCGGCAGTGTACCCACACATCGGACAGGCTTTTGAGGTGTAATGCGCATCCACCTTCACGGCGAGCGACCCGGCAAGCGCGGCCTTGTAGTTGATGAGCGTGTGAAGCTGGGCAAAGGACCACTGCGAGTAGACCCGATTGGCTTTGCGGGCCTTTGGCGAGACTGGCTCATAGCCTTTGCCGTTCTTCTTGCGTTTGCGCTTGCGGCGTTTGGTGCGCTCTCGAATATCCGTCAGGTGTTCCAATCCAATGAGGGTGTGTGGGTACTGCTCAACGATCTGTTTGGCAAGGGTGTGATTGGCTTGCAATTTTAACCGTCTCTCTCGCTGCTCGATGCGTCTTAGTCGACGTTTCGCGCCACGAGTGCCTTTTTGCTGCAAGCGTTTGCGTAGTCGTGCGTAATGGTTGGCTTGGTGTCGAACGCGTTTGCCTGAATGAAAGCTCACTTTGCCTGTGAAGGTGGACGTTACGGCCAGGTAACGAATACCCACATCCACCCCCACGACGTCATGGAAGTGTTCGGCTCTTGACTCAGAGAGGTCAATAGAGAGGGAAACGAGTAGGTAGAACTGCTTCTTTGGCCGGTTATACCAGAGTTTTGCATCCCCGATGGTGACACCTTCTTGAATGAGTGCGATATGCTTGTTGTACCCCTGGTAGGCAACGCTGATTCGTCCATTCAAGGTCCCCACGCTCACCCGACTGTCTCGCTGAAAGGTGTAGTCACGCTCATAGGTGTACTGCACCGTCGGAGACGTGTAGTGTGGTGGCTGATCTAAGCCCTTGAAGCGTTTCTTCGTGAGTTTCGCACGGCGATGCTCGATATTCTTCTTGAGCTTGGTCCAGAGTCCTTTGTAGGTAGCGGCGACTTGCCGCTCCACGCTACAGGCCAGTTGGGAAGGGAGACGATACCGAGCGCGAAGTTCAACATACATCCCTTTGTGCAGCCTGGTCACACTGCTAGTTTTGCCCTGTTCGAAGGCATAGCAACTCACCGCATTGAGGGCATCCCGATACGCTAGTTGCGTGTGGCGCAGGGCCTCAAACTGCTCTGGGTTGGGTATGAGCTTGAGTTTAGCGGTGATGATCTGGTGCATGTTGTTCACTTTCGTGAGGGGCGCGAACGCCGCTCGGTCTGTCTCCAGCTTTTTCCAATGACGTGCTTCGTGCAGAGCGTTCGGGTGTTTATTCCGCTTCTGCTCTGAACCGATTTTTTTTGCTGATGGACATCTCTTCTCCTCCCGTGTCAGTAGGGAAGGAACAACAAGCGGATATGGTTAACATCTGGAAGGGTCGCGTCGTTGGAGAAGGACACCGATTGTATTCCTGTTCGCGCTAAGAGCAGGCTCTTGGCCTGGGCCTGGCTCTTGCCTGCAATGCTGTCTCTGATGCGCTCCTGCTCGGACTGGGAGAACTGATACACCCATGTCTGTGTCCCTGTCGCCTGCATGTTTGATGTTCCCTGTGCGGTGGTCGTGATGTGAACGTCTCCGCTCGGTGTGTACTGCGTTCCTAGCTGCTGCTTTGCCTGAGTGGTAAGTGCCTGGGCGAGCAAGGTTTGTAGTGCTTGTGTCTGGTAAACCATGCCTGTACAGATCTCGTCAAGGGTGACCTGTACGCTCGCAGCTTCCTCTC
This sequence comes from Ktedonobacter sp. SOSP1-85, assembly GCF_016587415.1. Lineage (GTDB taxonomy): Bacteria > Chloroflexota > Ktedonobacteria > Ktedonobacterales > Ktedonobacteraceae > Ktedonobacter. The sequence goes on from NZ_BNJI01000001.1 coordinate 5,083,331, forward strand.
CTGGCTGATGATTGGCGCTCGTCTTCTGCTGGCAGTGCAACGGCATTGCAAGTGTCTCGGTACTCCTCACCTGCGTTTGGAGGGCTGCGGTGGTGCTCTGGTCAAGGCTGGCTTTCAGGCTTGCGCCTGCGGTGTCTATGTCGTGTTGCGTTACACTTTGGTAGTCGCGTGCGTCCTGTCCTCCGCTGAAGGCTGTATTTGCTGCAAGCACGTTGGCTCGGCAACATGGCCCATAGATGTCTGAGGCTTGTATGTTGCCTACGGGGCCACTTTGGACCGCATGAGCCGTGATCGTAACCCGCCCATTGGTTGCCAGGGTTCCAGCGGGTATGCTTGCATCCTGATCGGTGACGATCTGCACACCATCTGCACCTGTTAAAAGCGTCTCGGCAGGGACTGTTTGTGGGTAGGTTGCTGTGTTATAGAAGGTGATGTATCCGTGTGCGGCCTGGGCGTCCTGGAGCGCTTTTCCTGTGGTGGGAATGGTACGCACCTGGCTCATCGTGATTGTGGGAAGTAGCCTTCCTGGCACCTGGCTCTGGGTCTGGTCGGTGTTTCCTCCAATAGTCACGGTCAAGCGGGTTTCGAGCATGTGTGAGACAGGAACCAGCGTCACGGTGGTGGTTGCTGTCCAGAGAGGCGACATATACAGCAGCCCCCCTACAACAAGCGCACATGTGCAGAGGATGGTGCAGAAAAGCACAAGGGGGTGCGTGTGCTGCCTCATCCACGGTAACGGTCCTCTCCTTCCTGATTCTGGCTCCTGGTTGATGGGTGGGACACTCTCAACCACGTTGGCGGGTTCCTCTGGCTCGGCTCGTGGGTAAATGTGAATCTCAACGTCCCATTGCTGGCGGTTGGGGTCGTACTCCTGGTTGGCTTCAATGTGTGGGATGTCGTCCGTGGTGTGCGCCTGCTGGTTCTGCTGCTGCTGCTGATCTAGTTCGTGTAGGAGCTGGTCAATGTCATTGTGTATCTGTCGGTCTTGCATGGGTTCCCTTCCAAGAAGAGCGGGAAGAGTACACCGTGATGCGACTCTTCCCAGAAACATTAGGCGTGTGTGGTTCCGTCCCACGGCGCTCTACAGGTATCGAGCGGGCCTGCGCTAAAGGTCATGTAGTAGGCGATATCTTGGGTGTGCTCGTCGAGCCGGTCAAAGAAACTCTCCGGAACAATTCCCCGCCAACGGATGACAATATAGCCATCGCCTGACGGGTTGGCTTTGCCATACGAGATGAGAACCGCTGAGATGGGGCGTTCCGTCTGGAACGAGGTTTGCAAGTTGAGGGCAAGGGTGGCGGTAATCGTCTCCTTACAGGCGATAACCACATATTCATCCTCTCTGCTAAAGGTGACACCCATCAACTGATTGACTCGGTGGGTTAACATACGTAGGGTTCGGCGTGCTCCTCTGGGGTCGCTCTCCTGTGGGCGCTGTGGCTGCTCGGCCTGCATGGGGTACGCTAGGGTGACAATCACTTGTTCACCTCCTTCATAGGGGTCGCACTAAACGTGTTGTTCTCGTTCTTGAAGGCGATGCTTTGCCCTCCAACAGAAACAATCATGTCCGGCTTGCCGTCTCCATCCAGGTCTTTGAATGCCACCTCTGCCGGGGTCACGTCTTGTCCACTGCCAAGCAAGTTCAACCCGGTTTTATACAGGTGGGTCTTGCTTGGGTCGCCTGCCGCGATTTCAATGACCAGAATCTGACCATGCAGATTGAGCACGATGAAGTGGGATGGGTTTGCGCTGCTATCGTGGTTGTGGCCGACAACGGCGTCAGTCTGGTAGGTACGGGGGCGTCCATAGTGGATATCATCTTGCCATCCCTGCCACGCCTGCTGTCCCATGTTCATGCCAAACCATCCCCCAAACATTGCGAGGCCCACGAGTCCTGCATAAGCAGGCCAGCGGGGAAAGTGAAACGGTTTGGGTGTCCTAACGGGCAAGAGTGGCAGATGCTCGTGTTGCCTCTGCTGCCTGGGTTGGTCATGAACATGAATACTGACCCGGCGCGTTGCCTGCTCGTCTGTCTGGGTCTGAGTTGGTGCGTAGATCGGCTGGCGCACCACGCTGGTACGGGTGCGTGTGTCATACAAGGCGTCTTCGTCAATGTGCTCTTGGGTGTCGATTTCCTCCCGGTGTGCTCTCGTCGCGCGATTGCCATGGGTGGGAGCCTCGGCCGTTTCCAAGTTGAAGCGATAGCGGGTAGGCATTACCGTTCCTCCCTTATGTAGCGAGTGAGGGTGAGGGTCTGGGCTTGCTCCTCATGCTTGCGCATGGCGTACTGATAGAACTCTTCGTTCCAGCCACACACATAGCCATAGCGCCAAATGGCCGGGCGGAAGGGACAATACAACGCCCACCGGAAGGCGTTCTCGACATCCTGGACCACAATCTCGCGCTTTGCAAAAGCCAAGGCGAGAAACTCGGCTCGTCCCGACTGCACACCATTATGGAAAGCCGGGTCAGCACAGATCAGGATGTTATCAATGCCTGCGTCTTTCGTCTCATCTGTCAGCCTGGGGGTACCTTCTGGATAGATGCCGTACGAGGTACCGACACGTTGCTGTGATGCGCCTTGTTGTTGCTCGCTAGAAAGGTAAAAGGCCATTCCCGTTGTGTAGTGCTTCATGCTATTTTCTCCTCTGTCTCTCCTCTTGTTGCCCATAAGCAACAAGAGGAGAGCGTGATGAGCTACATATGCTTCCCTGCGATATACTCGGTTGCTTCTTTTGAGGTCAAAAGGCCGTCGTTGACAAACTGAGCAACCTCAGCAATATTGTCCTTGTCCTCGTGGCAGGGGCAAGACGGAACAAAACAAAACGGGTTGGTCACGCTATGACGATAGGTATCAGTGGGAATCACAAGAAGGAAATTATCCCCATAGGGCGCAGGCTCATCACAACGCCTACCAGGTGAAGCCGGGGAAGATTGTTGAGGAGTGGAAGCTTCTAGCAAGCCCTTCACCCAGCCGATGACCCAGCCGGTATTCTCGGAGGCTGAATCAGGATACGCGAGCAGGCGATGAACAAGGCATTCGTAAATCTCATGTTCATTCTGTGGGTATAGTTCATTCTGATAGGCTTGATATCCTGCCTGGACACTGCGTAAGAAGGTCAGGTTAGAAATGGTGACCGGCGCATCCATGAGATGGCCTGAACGTACGTCCGTTGAAGCTCGCGGTGACATATTGCATCATCTCTTTCTTGACTGCGGAGCCTCAATGCGCTATGCTGAGCACAGAGAACTCCTGAACGGTCCAAATGTTTTTGTGTGTTCTCACTCACTGACTCTCGTCTGATCCACGAGAGTCAGTTTTTGTTTGTCTTCTATCACCTGCTTTCAGATCTCACTGCACATAATGCTGTGAAATGAGCTTGAGAAAAGCAATCGGTAGTTGGTGACATACTAATCAGCTTTCTCTCTACAAATTCCACAACACGTAAGTAAGTTTGAATCCGTTAGCGATGTTCCATTATTGATAATGTAGCATAACTTTTGTATAGTTGTCAATGGACAAGCTATGTTACATGATACATAATTGATAAGTGCTAATGGGTAATCTACTGGTCCCTTAGCATAAATCAATTGACTCTAACAAAGCACGTATGCTAGACTTGCATTAACCAAATATTTGATAGGACTATAATATATGGAAGAGAAAGAAACCCCATTACGCAGCATCCGTGAAGGGCTAGGCATATCTCAAGAAGCGCTAGCTCGCAGAACAAGTTTAACTACTGGGACATATCGGAGAGCAGAAAATGGGCTGCCAGTAAAATACAGCACAGCCCAGGAAATTTTACACGCTATTAATGGCATCTTAAAGGAACACGATAAACCAGAAGTCTCTCTTGAAGATATCGGTCTAACATTGATGTAGATACGGCAATTAAAGAAATAGGTACATCTACTAACCAGCGAGCAGAAAAAGGCGAACGTATTAGTCGTCTTATGAGATTGCGCATCTTAACGGAAGCGCCGGCTGTATACGCTTGTGACGGTGCATCTTACATGGAGTTGTTCAAGTAAAGCTAGCGATCACCCAGGGAGTAACGGCCTGGGTGACTGTAGGAGATACGAAGATGGATGACACGTATTTTGTACCACAAGATGGGTTTGTTATCTACGCTTTGCTTGATCCACGTAATGATGAGATTCGCTATGTAGGATTAACAAAAAATATAGCTATGCGCTTCTCATTCCACATGAGAGAGGCAGGGAATAATACTTCCAAAGGCATATGGTTAGGAGACTTGCAGAGACACAGTTTACAGCCAATTGTTAAGATTCTGGAAACATTAGGACCGCAAAGAAACCTAGCAGAAGATAGAGAAAAGTTCTGGATAAGGTCACTAGAGCAATCTGGTTGCAGTTATTAATATAGACAAGACAGAGCGAAACAATAGAGGGTTGTTGCGAAAAAATCAACATCCTCGTCTTGTGAGTAAGCAAGAAACAAAAACAGAGGCCTGCCTCTCGTTAGATAAGCTACGAATAAAAGCAGGACTTCATATCAATCAACTAACGTGACTTGCAAGAACCTCAGAGACAACGTACCGTAGAATTTTACGGGGTGAGCCTATTAGTAGCGATATAGCATATCGTATCCTACACGTGTTATCGCAACATCTAGGGTATACTGTTACTCCAAATAAGGTTAAAGATCTTAAAATATTATAAATGTCGTTATAAAAATCCTCCTGACAGAAACCGTCATTTGTCGCAAAATACGGTTAATATTTGTCAGGAGGCCATATGGAAACCTTAGATCAACTACGTAAGCGTGCGGGCTTGCAAGTCAAGGAACTAACAGAATTAGCTGATGTTTCAGAAACTTCCTATCGCAAGATGGTGAGGGGCGAAGCTGTAGGCGAAGTACTTGTTTATCGTGTATTGCGCGTGTTATCTGAACGCCTTAAACGTGAATTAACACCTGATAATGTGAGTGGGCTGAACCTTTTGTAGGTTTCGCTCATATTTGCAGCTAAATAGTACGAGCTACATGCACCAACTTTTTAGAGGTGGTGCATGTACAATCAGAAGTTAAAAATGTAAATTATGTCAAAACGTCTAAAATAGCGCGACAAAAAATATCAAATATATGCACTTGTCGACCCGAGAGATAACGCAATACGATATGTTGGCATGAGTGATGATGCTCAATATAGATTTTATCAACATTTACACTGTATAGGCATTGGTGAGTGTGAGAGGCAATGGATAAAGGAGCTGCAACAACTGAACTTTCTCCTACCCTCCAGATATTAGAGACGGTAGATCCAAATATCCAAGAGATTGCTTGTGAGAGAGAGAAATATTGGTTACAAGAAATGCTCAGCAGAGGCTATCATCTCTTCAACAACTCAGGAATCATCAAGAGTTACCCGCAACGTGATTTCTCTCCACGAGTTATGTCCAAAGTAAAGAGCTTCGTATTAAAGCCGCTTTGAACGTTTCTAACCTCTCAAGGCTGTCGGGCGTATCGTGTCCAACAATCGAGAAGATGGAAAAGAATAAACCAGTACGCGCCGATCTTGCATCTGCTATCTGCCGTGTATTATCGGAAAAGCTAGGTTATGAAGTCACCATAGAGAGTGCCGAAATTCAAACGCTCTGATGGTTGCTATAAAGACATAAAAGCAGCTAGTTGTAGTTTTACCTTACAACTAGCTGCTTTTATGTCATCTTGTGAGCATAGTAAGAGATATGCCAAATAACGATAATGGTGATCGAGGAAATGAGAGGAATACTTGCACGTAAAGTCCTTGGGAAGGCGGTGCTTCCTCCCTTGGTTGAAACGCAAGGGTACCCGCACCGCCGTGTTCATGAACACATAAGTAAAACCTAGGACCGCATTTTTCTCTGGGAGGAGATACTTCGTAAGAGTTGTAAACACACAAAGGTGGGTACTGATCTGTCAATTGTTGCAATGCAGTCGATACGGGCAACGCCACGCAGGGAGATAGTCTACAGTGCCTTGAGAGGTGCAGGCAAGTTACTCCTCTGGTAAGGCATCAGGGGCAAGACGCGCCACCCCCTCCATAATCACCTGTGAGATAATATCCGCCATCTCTTCTGACGACACCGTCGTCTCCTCCTGACTCCACTGGATCGCGGTTCCAAAGATCGCCCAGCCAACTACGCTGGCGGTCGTTTCCAGTGGCTCGTACATTCGTTTCTCTCCACCCTTTGCCTCCTTGAGCCACGTGAGGAGCAGTTCATTCAATTCCTCATGAATTGCATGTTCAACCATTGGAGCAAAAATCAGCGACTTTTGATGCTGGTGGTGATATTTCCCCTCAAAAAGGTTCAACATTGCCTGGATGAGCACGCGCAAGGTCTTTCTGTCCCAGCGACATTCGGGAGGAAGGACGCTTGCCAGTTGCTGGTGAAATTGCTCACGGACGACAGCATCTGCAAGCATATATTTATCTGTAAAGTGGAGATAAAAGGTCCCGCGATTGACATTGGCCCGCGCGGTTATCTCCTGGATACTCGTCGCCACAAAACATTTTTCTATCTCCCGCAGATTCCTCAGGGCCTCGCCCTTTTCTCGCACTACTTCTACAAACGCTTGCTGTAATACCTGGCGCGTTCGCTGGATACGCCGATCTTCGTGTCTCTTCGGGGTCGTCATATCCTCTGCTGCTGTCCCTTCTTTCTCAACAATCTCTCACTCGTGTTCAATTCTCAACAACGGCACAGTGATTGCTCATTGCTTGTTGTGCTATCAAACCCTAGTATTATAGGCGACGGTTGTAGAGATAAGCAACTGGCAGACTGTTTTGCACTTACTTCCCGAAAGGAGAACACCATGCAGCCATCTGTATCCTCGAACAACGAATATACCAGCCACTACACCACAGCTATTGATGCCCTCTGTGAGATCGCTCGCTCGTCCTTTTTTCTCGGTAGGTTAAGAGACGCCCTTCACGTGCTCGGTACGTCTCTCCACCTGATAGAAGGAGGCGAGGTAGCGCAAAAGGATCACCTCAAACTCTTGCTCCTCCATGGAAAGGTTCTCAACGTCGATCACCTTCTCTCTAGAGGCGACACCGATCTTCTGTTTTCGACCATCCTCCAGGCACAACAGATCGCCGAATCGGCTCAGGATGAGCAAGGACGAGCGTCCGCATTGAGTTTGTTCGGTCAGGCTCACTGCAACGCAACCACCATAGCCATAGTAAAGAGTGGTGCCCTACCGTTCGGCACGCAAGGTCAGGGGAAATACGAGCAAGCCCTCGCCTATCACCAGCAGGCCCTGGAACTTCAGGAAACGTTGCACGATACCCGAGGGATCAGCGAATCGTCCTTTGGCATCGGCCTGATCTATCAGTTTTGGCAGCAGAATGAGCTGGCTCGGGAACACTTTACCAAGGCCATCCAGGTTGCCGAAGAGTCCGGGTACGTGTTGGAACAGGCCGAACCCAATCGCCACCTGACTCTCGACGCCTTATTCAAAGGAGACTTGGATCAGGCGCTCACCTATGCACAGCGAGCGCTTTCCTTCCGGGAAGCAGCTGGCTTCAGACCCTACCAGCCATTCGATCACCTGACGCTCAGAGATATCTACCTCAAGAAAGGAGATACAGCTAGAGCGCATTTCCACCTGCAACAGGCGTCCGCTCTGGCTTCAGAGATGGGATTGGCAACGCTTGTATCTTCCGCGATCAGCTCAACAAATCTTCTGGAGGTTCAGAACGAAGAAGCGTAGGCGCGAGCCACATATGAAAAGCGCTTGCGCAAGAGTTACGGCACGCCTTTCCTCTGATCAGAGGAAAGGCGTGTCTCACCAAGCAGGAGAAGCGTTGATTACTGTACAGCTCGCTCTATCAACCTGACATTTTATGCTCTCTGCGATACCGTTGCCGAAACCGCTTTTGGATTCCTCGGGCCAGCCGCAAGCTATCCAGCTGATCAAGGGAGGGTTTGGCAACAGTATATTCTGAAACACCGCAAGAAAGCTCGTTAGTAATTTTCATGCGGAGTGGTGCGCTGCGCCAGCAGCGCATGACGTTTCGGACTCTCTCTCACCTCTCTGCTTTATTGAAACGGAAAGAAGATGATAGTATGGCAAGGCCCCATCATACTTTGGATAAGCTTTCTCTCCAAACCTTTGAACCTCTCTCAACCGCTTGCCTAACGTGTGGCAAGGCTGCTCATATCGCCTATCATACGCAACACACGATTACCACCCTCACGGGACGGTGTCGTCTGCACCTAGCAGTGCGCCGATGTACCTCTCCTGACTGTCCACGCTATCACCAGCCCTATCGGCCAGAAGCAGAAGGAGCATGGGCATTACCACATGGAGAATATGGATGAGGTGTGATTGCGCTCATCGGGTTTCTGCGCTATCGACACCATCAAAGTCTGGCAGAGATCCATCAGAGCCTAAAAGCCCAGGGCTCTCGATTGGCGAACGAACGGTGCTCAACCTCTTAGCACGGTATGAAGAGTTGGTGACGCTTCACACGACAGATCGAGAACGCCTCCAACCGCTTGTGTAGAAGCAGGGATCGCTCATTCTGGCAGTGGATGGCTTAAAGCCAGATGTTGGCCATGAAGTCCTCTGGGTCGTTCGTGATTGTGTCTCAGGTGAAATCCTGCTTGCTCGGCCTTTATTGAGCGAACGCGAGGCCGATCTGGTAGCGCTGCTCAAAGAAGTGCAAGAGGCGTTCTCTTTTGGCCCCTCGCGACTTGGAGCAGTGGCGAACGCTCAGAAAGCAGGTTGACTATCGGCATGAAGCTCGACGGGAACAGCATCGTTTCCGCAAAGACCCAGAACGCTATTTATATGTTCTGGAGGAACAGCTATCCCAGAGAAAAATGCAGTCCTAGGGTAAAACTGTTGAGAAACGCAGCGGAGTGCTGGTAGGAAGACAGAGAGAGGAGGCGCAATGGCGACGCAGAAACGGCATGTCGATCGGCGTGTCCAGCGTACACGTGAGGTGTTGCAGCAGGCGTTTAAGGACGTTATACGTGAAAAGGGCCATACGACGACGGGTATCCGAGGAACAGAAAAGGGCTTCCTCGCGCTGAATATTCAGGACGTGACGGAGCGGGCCAATGTCAATCGAGGCACCTTTTATCTGCATTTCGCGGATAAGTATATGCTGGCGGACGCCGTGGCGCGCGAGCAGTTTTGCCTGATGCTGACAGAGACGCTTCCTGTCACAGTTGCCTGGGACAGGAAATCCTTGCGGCTGCTGATCCTGGCTTTGCTGGAGAGCTTTGAGCAGAAGTACCACCATCAGCAGCATTCCTCACGTGTCCTGGCCCCACTCCTTGAACGGGCCACGCACGAGGAACTGACGCAACTGCTCTTCACCTGGCTCAAGCAGCGGAGGGGAGCGAGTGCCCAGGAGGCTACACGGCTAGAAACGACAGCCCGCATCGTCAACTGGTCGATCCTGGGGCCAGCGATCCAATGGAGCCAGGAGGAACTAGTACTGCCAAGGGAAGAGATGGCAGACGCCATTCTATTGATCATCATGAATGGGACGACTGGCTTCTAGATCGCTCGCTTACCAGGCTTCCAACAATGGTAGATTGTTGTGTTGCAGCCAGTATTTTACCTGCGCGCTCTGAGGGGCCTTTGCTTCTCTAAAGAGATGGTAGCTCTGGTTGCCGTAGTCGTGGGCGAGTGCTCTCTCCCCGTGTAGCGCATAGACCTGGGCCAGGCCGAAGAGAGCGCTGGCCATGTTGATCTGGTGACCGTCCGGGGCATTGGCTCGTGCCTGCTGATAGGCCTGGAGGGCCTCGCCTCTCTTGCCTTGCTTAAGGTAGATATCGCCCATGGCACAATAGATGCCACTGACGGTATCAGGATAAGGCTTGGCCTGGGCGATCTCTAAACCTTCTGTTAAATAGGCTAAGGCCTGGGCGTCATCTCCCCCACGCCTGATTTCAAGTAACCCCAGGTTTTGCAGGAGCACACTGGTCGCTTGCTGAAGCTGCATCTGACGTGCGTAGGTGAGGCTTTCCTGCCAGCGACTCTCAGCTTGCGCCAGGTCATCCTGACTGAAGGCCAGGTCTCCCAGGTCGAGGAGAAAGTGACAAATTTCCGCGCGGAGGCCGATCTGTTGTGCCAGCGCGAACCCTTCACTTAAAAGCTGCTCTGCCTCAGCGTAGCGGCCATGCGTAGTCATATAGACGCCCGCCGAGCCTAAGAGTGAGATGAGGGCTTCATGTTCTGAAAGCGTGCGTGCGATTTCGAGTCCTTCCTGAAAATAGTGCTCTGCCTGCGCTAGTTTACCCTGGTAATCTAAAATGACTGCCAGGAGTCTGAGTATGTGGCAGGTCGAAGTGACTGGTGGAAGATGGCGGCTGACTGCTAGCCCTTGCTGTAAGTAGGTTTCAGCTACGGCATACTCTCCCCTGATAATAGCGCTATGGCCCAGGCAGGAGAGCGCCGTAGCGACTATTTCATGCTGGGGATCATGCTTCTCCATTAGGGTGAGACAGGCCTGGGCATAGGTGTCAACGTCTGAATAATGGGCAAGAATGCGGGAGAGAGAGGCGAGGTGGCACAATACGCGAGCCTGGTTGATCTGCTCGTGTTCTTCTGTAAAAACGCTGCTCGCTTTGAGGAGGAGCTCTTGTGCCTGGGAGAACAGGCCGTGCTTCATGAAGAGAGGGGCGCTGTTAAGGACAGCGTGGGCGAACAAGGCATATGTCTCTGGCTCATAGGCGTACTCAAAGGCGGTACGTATATTTTCTATTTCCAGGTAAAGGGCATAGTGCCCATGGGTAGGGCTCTCAAGGAACTGGAAGAAATATTTGCTCAAACGATCTCTGGCCTGGCTTTCAGCAGAGTGCATGCGTGCATAGTCGATGATGCTTTGATGGAGTTGATAGCGTTCGTGCTCATGAACTTCCAATAATCCTACATCAACCAGGCGATCAAGCACTTCTGGCACTGTTGCTGTGACCGCGAGCGCCGCCTCCTCTGAGAAGGTATTGGGTTTGGGAGGGAAGAGTGCCAGGGCATAGAGCGCCTCGCGTTCTGTTTTCTCCAAAATGGAGATGCTCATCTCGATGACGGCTTGCAGACTGACGTCTGTCTCGTGGAGCGTGTCCGAGCCGAGCCTGGAGATTCGAATGCCAGGTTGGGTCAAACTCAAGCGGTGCTCAACCTGCTTGAGACGTGAGAGGGCTTGCTGGGTGCGACGAGATTGCTGGTGTCGTGTCTGTATTAGCAGGTAACTACCTATCAGGGTGAGCGCCAGGGGGAGCCCGCCGACAGCATGGGCGAGTTCTTGTATCTCTGTTTGTGCTGTGTTATGGAGGGTGGGGATCATATGCTGTAGTAGTTGCAGACTCTCCTGCTCATTTAATTCAGGAACCTGGATAACCTCACCTCCAAGCGTGTACGCGATTTCGGGTAAACGTGTTGTGAGGATGCAGGCGCTGTGCGTATTCCCGATGATGCAGTAGGTGGCCTCTGTTATATCCCAGACGTCATCGATGATAAAAAGCAGGCGCCGCCCTCCAATAAGAGCGTGCAGCCGCTGGGTCCAGTCTTGCAAGGTATGCAGTGAGCGACATTCCTGCTCATTGAGGGATAGGAGATTGCCCCATCGATTAAGCACCGTCAGTGCCTGTCCGCGAGGTCCGAGTCCGGCCCAGAGAATACCATCGGGAAACCAGGAGCGTATCTCTTCATGCGCGGCGAGCTCCATCGCGAGAGTGGTTTTTCCTACACCGGGAAGGCCATGCAGGACGAGGCGTGTGGAGCGGTGAGGGGAGGTTGGCTGTAAGAACTCTTTCAGGCGTTGTAAGAGGGCGTCTCTTCCCACAAGTGGGATATCACTGGTTAAGCGACTGGGGAGCATAGGATCATAGATTGTAGTGGAGAGAGGATGTCTGAGATGGGCCTGAACTGGCCTGAGCAGGCCTAATTCTTGCAAACTTTTTTTGAAGAGCTTGCAGAGCCTCTCCCCATAGTAGGAGCTTGGGGAGGATGCGCCATTCTCCCAGCGACTAATCATATAGGCGTGTGGTGCGCCAACGAGCGCGGCCACCTCCTGTTGTGATAAGTGATGTTCTAAACGTGCATTTTTTAGTAAGGTGTTGAATTGTGCCTGGTTGGTTTTCCTTCCACTCATCGAATTGCTCCTCTTATCTATCTTCTGAATCCTTTCTCCGACAGAAAATGTTTTTGCGGGGCTTTCCAATTCTCAGCAGTTGCGTCCCTCTTTCAAGGTGCTACAGGTGTGAAATGATAAGTCATGCTCAGTTTACTTTTAGGGTAGTATACAAAACATTCTATTGCCGGGGCAAAAACGAAGGGCTTATATAGTCATTTTGGGCGGATGTATGTGTTGCCATATGCGTAAATTATTTACAAAAAAGAGGCCATCTTTCTGGAAAATGACGGCAAAAAGATAAGTACTCGATATTATCTTTTTATGCTTCAGCTTGTAGAATATTTCTGGCGCCAAGATATGTACATGTAAATCTATTGTTTTTTGTTTTTGCGCAGTAGCACGAAAAGGAGCGTACATGCCGTACATGCCTACACGTCCTCCATTCTTCCCCTATGTGAGCAGGCGAATTGGTAAAGCGATGCTTATCGTGATTTTCGCGTTTATGCTCATGATATTTGCCACCTCACCAGCTTTTGCCTATCATCTCGAAGGTCCTAAATGGCATGGACAGCCAGCGAGTGGCTGTTGTGCGCACGTGAACGTGTACTTTAACGGTACTCTGTACATAGTTGATCAGACCCCCCTGCATAATGCTGTGAAAGCCTGGAATGGTAGCCCGGCCAATGTTCTCCTCTATGAGAAATCTGGTAGTTTGACGCTGAATGATACATATAATTCTTCCGTTGGTTGGGATGGGATTACCAATTATGCCTGGAGCACATCGAGTGGCCATGAGTACTTTACATACGCTCATATTTTGATCAATTTTTACTACACCATGAATTACAGCTCCGGCACTATTCAAGGAGTTGCTGTGCACGAACTGGGGCATGCACTAGGGTTGGCTCATACTAACGGGTGCGTCATCATGAACCCATACACCTCTTCACGCTGTGGCCTGACGACCCCTCAAACAGATGATGTCAATGGCATAAACGCCCTCTATTAGGCATGTGAAAGGAAAGACGTTAATGAAAAGAAGCCTCTCTTCCCTGTGTTTGCTCGCGGTCTGTGCGCTGTTCTCGCTCCTCGCCCTGGGAGGCTGCGGATCGGCATCAGATCAAGCGTCGGCAACCACGACATCCTCTAACACTACGCCCCAGATAGTCCACCTGGATATGAGTTGGAGCAAAAACTATCACACGCTCAAAGATCTCAAACAGGATGCCGGCGTCGTGGTCCATGGGACCATAACTCGTATCATTAATCAGGAGGTCGATAGCACAGGTATTCCCTACACCAACTTTGAATTTACGGTGTCGCATGTCGCGCATGATCCAGCCAAAAGCCTCACAAAAAATGCCGTGGTCGGGGGCGCGACCAGGATTACGATCCACCAGACGGGGGGCGTTGTGACACTCCGCATCGGTTGAAACCGAGCAGCTTCTGCCACTCTTCCGTAGTCGGCATTCTGAGTAGGTGAGGCGTAGCCTCTACTCGGTGTGACTGCCGTAGTGGGGGAGGAATAGCTCAGGGTCGCTCGTCCATCCAGAGCGTTCCCTGTTGCGCGGTGCCATGCACGTTGCGTTCTCCATGCCTAGCCTCAGAGATGGATGGTCCCTTTTGACATTTGGCGTCTTGGGAGAGAGCAACACCTGTCTCTTTCGAGACTCTGCCTGCACGTCGCACAGCAGTATGAGGCTTTTCTTTGAAGGGTTCTGCATAGCGCTCAAGCAAGCGCTGACCGATCTTGAGACTGGCATTGCGGTCGGCGTGTCCGCGCATCTGGCACTGTGGGCAGACGACCAGAGCAGCGCCGGGAGTATAGCCCGATTCTGGCTGTCCCTGCTTGTAGCGAATGACAGCGGCGTGGCAGCGATGACAGTGTCTGCTGGTATTGCGCGGATTGACCCGGCTGGTGATGATGCCACTTGCATTCCACGCCTTATATTTGCTGTAGCGGAAAATGCGCCCTTTCATCCAGTAGGCTCGCTTCGTATTGCCACGACGCGAATACTTCCCCTTTTCTGGCTGGAGATTGCCCAGGTGCTCAAAGACCAGGATGCTGGCCTGATGTTCCTTGGCGAACAGGACAATGCGAGCGCTGATCAGGTGCGCGATGTGTTCATCAAGATGGCGGATTTTGCGCCAGAGGTCGGCATTGTCCTGTTCATTCTCCGCCAGGATGCCAGTCTGTGATCGGTTGCGTGCAATGCGTCCAAGCAGCAACTTCCTAAAGCCCGCTATCTCTGTGCCATTTCCGATGAAGGAGGTGGCCAGGATGGTGCCTTCAACTGTCTGGATGCTGCATACGGCTATGTGCTGGTCGAGATTGAGATCGACCGCACAGATGCGGGTCTGGGGATTGGTCGTGATCTGCTGCTCAACGTTAGCGGGAGCAGCGAAGGTCTTTTCGATGGGAGTATGCAGCCACCACTGCTTTCCCCTGCGAACCAGGGAAGGGCTCCCCATCTGGAAACCTTCGGGGAGATCGCGTGAGAGCAGAGCAACCTTGAGCCAGGACCAACACGTCCCGGTCCAGACCTTGAGCAGGATGCAGTGATCACAGCGCTCTTTCCACTGGCTCGCGTAGAAGGGAACCGACTTGTTCCAGCTACGTGGTGGGACCGGTGGTCGCTCTCGGAACGGCTTCGACTTTTTGCCCTTGCGGGGCTTCTTTAATTCGTGTTTCTCCTTGCGCGCTCGCCATTTTTTGAGCGAGGAAAAGAAGGAGCGAGCAGAACCAAGCGCCGCATTGATGGCAGCACGACGAAACATGGCCGGGATATCTGGGGCGATGTCTGTGAGCGGCATGATGGGCGCCGGGTTTGCCTCTGTCGCATGGGTGAGTCTTTCCAGCGCCGTGAGGGCCTCTTTGTTTGTGAGAGCCAGGAGACCTTCATGAGCCTGGATACACTCGAAGTAGAAGGCGACGACACGGTTGAAGAGGGCCTGATTGGCCGCAAAGACTTCAGCATGCTGCGGCTGGTAGTGCAATGCCGATCGTATCGTGCTGATCGCCTTAGCCATGTCTGCTTCCTCCTTGCCCCGTGTGCTACTCCTGATACTGAGTATAACATGCCTGGAACATTTGTTCAATAAGCAAGGGCTAAAGCCCGGACACACCTTACCCCGCTCTCAAGAGACGGGGCTTGCGGTGGGCTCAAGCCCAAAATGTCATTGGCGGACCAACCGGGCGTTTTAAAGTCCAGAATGGGGCTGTCAGGCCAACGAGCAACGATGGAGTTCCTTTCTCTGGCTCTCAGGACGATTTCGATAAAAACCTACAAAATGCATAGCCAACAAGCAACGGCATAGGATTTCCTGTGGCATGTGCTACGTCAAAGCTCTGTTACAGAAGAAAAGGAGGGCATTCCCTTTGTATGTAGCGAAAGGGGATGCCCTCCTTGATTGGAAAGAGGGGAAATGCTCTAAACGATCCCCTCTCTCCGGCAGAGGTGGCGGACGTCGCAAGCCTTGCAGACGCCGGGGCGAGGGAGCTGCTGGATGGCAAAGTCTTGTCGCTGGATGTGCGTCACAACCTCTTCAACGTAGTCATTGGCCTCCTGGATGTGGGTAGGGGTATAGGGAATCTCCATGAGGGCATCTTTTTTGTGCTCCTCGGCGGTCCAGTAGAGGAAGAGGCGTCTGGGGGCCTGCCCGGTGCGCGCCTGGAGGGCGGAGGCGTACAGGTAGAGCTGTTGCTTGTAGAGTGCCAGGTAGTCCGTATCCTTCTCTGGCCGTTTGCTGGTCTTAAAGTCCATGATATCCAGGCCATGCGTGTCATGTAGAAGCAGGTCGATCTTGCCTGTGAGGATATAGCGCTCTTTCTCCACGCGAAACCTGTCTTCGGCGCCCGCGATCATTTTGAGCGTGCCCTGGTTTGTATGGACGTAGTTGAGGACCTGGTGCAGGGCTTTCTCATTCTGGCTGGTATCGCTGGGGTCCAGGCTGGTTGCCGTCAGAAAGCCCAGGGTGCGCTCGAAAATACGTGTAAGCTGTGTATCGTCGAGGTTCGTGTGTGGTTGCTCAAGGACCAGGCGGTGAATGTGCTCAAGGGTGTGGTGGACGATAAGGCCAGTGAAGGGCTCAGTCGCGCGCCGAGGGGCAAAGTTAAACTGGCGAAAGAACTGAAAGCGGCGTGGGCAGGTGGCGTAGAGCTGGATGTGCCCGGTAAAGCTATAGCGAGGCTTGAGCGCCGTGTGTGGTTCTGCCTCTGTACGTGGCATAAGACGTAGTCTATCACGGACATAGACGCTCTCAGGGGCGGTACGCCAGATAGTGGTGAACTCTACATGTGGCTGCCTTTTGGCGGTAAGGATGAGGAGGTGTTTGGCGCGTGAGAAGGCGACATAGTAGAGGCGGCGGAAGTCGAAGGTGGCGATCTTCTCTTCAGCTTCAAAGGGCTTACGGTGATAGAAGCCTTGCAGGTGTTTATTTTCATTCTTATACTCGTCCCTGGAGAGGGAAGAGGCCTTGTCGAGACGCCCCACGATCACGACGGGAAACTCCAGGCCCTTGGCCTGGTGAATCGTCATCATCTGTACATGGTCGGAGGGGAAGAGCAGGTTGGGATCCTCCGGTAGATTGGCCTCGTTTTCGTAGAGCAGGCAGAGAAAGGCGTGCATGAAGCGCGCACGGGCCTGTTCAAGCGCTGACATGTCGGGAGATATATCGCGATAATACCTGTGGAAGGTTGCCAGGTGCTGTGAAAAGGCCACCAGGTTGGCGCGCTGCATCTCGTTAGCGAGGAAGCCGGAGAATGCGGGGTGAAAGAGCAGAAGATAAAAGTAGTCGAGTAGTTGTTTGCCTGGTTGCTCCCTTACCTCTATGATGTGTGCCACCTCCTCTTTCAGGGACTGGAGGACCTGTACCAGCGTGGGGTGAGTGTGGAGTTGTTGCAAGCAAGCGCGGACGTAGCCTGGGAAGGCGCTATACTCCATAACAGTATCCTGGTGTATGCCATCATAATCGAGCAGATAGGCGAAGCAGGCAATGATCAAGCTGATCTCTTCTTGCTCGAAGTATTGTCTGGCGCGAGGACAATGTACCGCGATACCTCGTTTGTGAAAGGCCTCGATATAGGTTTCGCTCATGTAAGAGCGCACGCTATACAGCAGGAAGGCCACCTGGTTATAGTCCGAAATGCGCCCTTGCTCTTTAAGTGTGTAAATGAGCTCGGCCAGTTGTTCTGCCTCTTGCTCGACGTCTGCATCCTGAAGTGTCAGGACAGATGGATAGTCGGAGAAGGTTGCCTGTGGATCGGCCTGAATGATCTTTTCCGTGCGCGAGAGCCTATCGTGCTCGTCATTTCTCCAATCAAGTGTTCGCATCCAGCGATTATAGAAATCGATGATCTGCGGATGGGAGCGGTAGTTCGTCGTCAGATGGTATTGGACGCAGGCGCCAGCGAACTCGCTCCTGGCGGTGAATTCCAGGATGTTGCGTACGGTGGCGCCACGGAAGCGGTAGAGGGCCTGGTCTTCATCTCCCACCACAACCAGATTGTAGTTTTCTGTGGCGCGTGCGAGCGTGAGCAGAATTTGCTCCTGAATGTAGTTGGTATCCTGATATTCGTCGACAAGAATGTAGCGTAGGCCCTGGATGATCTCTGGTCGCCTCTGCAGCAGGTTATAGGCGCATTTCTGCAGGTGGGCAAAGTCCACGCGGTTGGTCTTTGTGAGAAGCTGCTGGTAATTCTTATAGGCATAAGTCAGGGCATAGAGGAATTTATCGCGCTCGCTGGTGGGGCGCGGAAATTGCTTGACATAGTCTTTGAGTTGCTCAAAGATCAGCTCCTCTGTGATCTTATCGAAGTATTTGCCCAGGTATTTGGCGACCTGCCAGTGGTTACCCCACAGGTTCACAAAAAAGGGGAGTGTCTGTCCGTGACAGATGTCTGTTAGATGCTCAAAGATCAGGAGTGGCTGGGTGAACTGATTGAGGATTTCATAGTCATTGCCCAGCGGGGTATGGTGGAGATGCTCCTCGACCAGGCGGTTGCAGAGGCCATGGATGGTATCAATTTTGAGCTGTGAGAGGTCCGCTCGATAGTCAACCGCTTTGGCGATACCTGCCAGGCGATCCTGCATCTCGAGAGCGGCCTTCTCGGTATAGGTGCAGAGGACCAGTTGGGAGGGCGTGGCCTCTCCCGAGAGGAGTAAATTCATCGCCAGCAGGGTAAGGCTATGAGTTTTACCAGAGCCTGGACCAGCGATGACCAGCAGCGGCCCCTCTTTGTGGGAGATGATGGCTTGCTGCTCTTCGTTCATGCGCCCATGATAGAGCGCATGCAGTTGAGGATGAATCATGACACTTCCACCTTCCATTTATAATAGTGTGCTCACTATAATGGTGAAAAAGGTGGGTGTCAATATAAAAGCGTATTAGTAGGCAATTTGGCTGATAGAGGATTCAAGAAGAAAAGCAGCATGGAAGAATGCAAGGTAAGGACGTGGCGGTGGACCAGCTCCACTGGTCCACCGCCACGTCCTTACCTTTGACATCTATCAGGCGAGCTGGTGTTCGATGGCGTAGCGGGTGGCGGCGGTACGTGATGAGACGGACAGCTTGCTGTAGATAGAGGTCAGGTGCCAGTTCACGGTGCGCCGGCTGATGATAAGCTTCTCCGCCACCTGGGCATCGGTCAGGCCCTGGGCGACCAGGCGGAGGATATCTACTTCGCGGGCGGTAAGCCCGGCGGGATAAGGTGCTGGTTCGTCCGCTGGGGGCTGGATGGCTGCGCCTTGCTCCGTGTGTCTGGTGGATTGTTCCGCGCCCGAACTCTTTGCCGCGAGCAGCTCACCGGCGTATTTCTTCTCCCCTAAGTGCGTGCGTATGCTTTGCACCAACTGCTCATACTCTGCGCGCTCAGCGCTATTCATATGGATGCTGACATCTATCTTTACTATGGCCGTGCCTAGCAGACGGGCGGCTTGCTGGAAGCGATCCTCGGCGGCGGCAATTTTCGCCAGGGCGATGAGGTGCCAGCCCGCCTGGATCGCATTGCCTATCTCTTCGGCCATGGTCAAGCCTTCCTGATAGGCGGCAGTGGCCTGCTGCCTATCTCCTTGTAACATGTAGACGTCGCCCAGGCTATGCAGGGCGATCGTTACAAACGTTTTGTCGCCCAGCTCGCGGAAAAGGGTTAGTGCCTCCTGTGCCAGGGCGGAGGCCTCGGTGAGGTTGCGCTCCTGGATGGCGAGATATCCCAGGTTCTGGACCGCCGTCGCGATGAGGGCTTTATCATCCAGGGTGCGTGCGAGTGTGAGGCTCTCTCGCGTGAGTTTGGCGGCCTGAGTGAGATCGCCCTGGCGCATGGCGATTGCCGATAAAGTGGAATAGGTCATGGCGGCGAGAGAGAAATCTCCGAGCTGTTGGGCGAGCTTGAGGCCCTCTTCTGTATAGGCCGCTGCCTCAGTCAGCGCGCCCAGACCCCAGGCAATACGGCCCAGTTTGCGTAGCAGGTGGGCAAGCTCCCAGCGCAGGTCGAAGGTACGGCAGAGGTGCTCACTCTCCTCTAAGAGGGGACGAGCCGCCTCAGTCTCCCCCTGGATATGGAGCAGCATGCCCGCTGCTCCCAGGGCGCTGGCGAGTTCGCTTTTGTGGTCTAAGCTGCGGCAGAGAGCGATGCACTCCTCGAAGCGGGCGCGGGCTACGGCATAGTCATCCTGATAGTAAGCCAGGTCTCCGGCGCTGTAGAGGACAGTCGCGCGTGTGGCGGAGGGCTGCTCGGCGCGTGGAAGCACCAGCGCGGCCTCCAGCCAGCGGCGTCCCTCATTCCAATGACCGCGCAGGTGCCAGAACCAGCCCAACGCGGCACAGAAGCTTAGCATAAGCTCGATCTCTTCCTGCTCAATTAACCAGCCCAGGGCGGCGCGGATATTCTCCTGCTCCTGGGTCAGGCGCCTCATCCATACAAGCTGTTGCGCGCCCTTGAGGTGAGGCTCGGCCTCCTGTGCCAGCTTGAGATAGTGTAGAGCATGAGCACGCCGGGCTGGCTCCAGTTCACCCTGCTCACGCAGGCGCTCCTGGCCGTATTCACGTAGCGTCTCGAGCATGGAGATACGCGACTCGCCCTGTTGCTCGATTTGTAGGAGCAGGCTCTTATCGAGCAGCTCGCCAACGAGTTGTAAGATCACAGATGTTTTGTTATGTAAGGGCCTGGCAATGGCTTCGATTGTTTCCAGCGAGCAGCCACCCGTAAAGGCCGAGAGGTAGCGAAAGAGCTGTTGCTCTTCATCGTTTAAGAGATCATAACTCCAGGCGATAGTGGCCTCCAGCGTGCGCTGCCTGCCTGGTGCATCCAGGACGTTGTGAATCAGAAGCGAGAAGCGCTGCTCCATGCGATTGAGGAGCGCCTGTGGTGGAAGGAGTTTGACACGCGACGCCGCCAGCTCGATGGCCAGGGGCAAGCCGTCCAGTCGCCTACAGATCTCCGCGATAGCTGGCGCATTCTCATTCGTCAATTTGAAATGTGGCCGAATGGCCTGGGCGCGCTGGAGAAAGAGGGCTACGGCAGCGTTGTGGGCCAGCGTGTCGAGAGGAGGGAGCTGTTCGCTCTCTGGTGTCGCGAGTGGAGGAACCTGGTACTCATACTCGCACTGTAGATGGAGCACGGCGCGGCTAGTGACCAGGAGTTTGAGTTGGGGACAGACCGTGAGTAATTCTACTAGCAGGGGCGCGGCGGCAGAGACATGCTCGAAGTTGTCCAATACGAGCAAGAGCTGCCTGGTCGAGATGACCCCCTTGACTTGCTCGGAGAGTTGCTGTTCGGCCAGCTCCTGAATACCCAGTTCCTGGGCGATAGCGGGCAGGACGAAAGAGGAATCGCTGAGCATGGCCAGCGAGACAAAGCAGATCCCATCCGCGAAGTCATTCTGGAGAGAGGACGCTACCTCTATGGACAGGCGAGTCTTGCCTACCCCGCCGGTGCCTAGAAGCGTTAGTAAGCGCACTTCTGGACGTTGTAGCAACGCTGTGACCATCGCCAGGTCTTGCTCACGCCCGATGAGGGGCGTAAAGGTAACGGGGAGCTTCCAGAGATGCTCTGAATGTTGGTGGTTTTCGCGTTGTAGGCTTTGAGGTGGGTGGTGTTGTCCTCTCTGTGTGCTTTCGTCAGGCGTGATGCGATCAATCATTGGAGCCTCCCTCGTATCACTTTTTGGACGCCATGCATGTCCTGTCGTGAAGTGAACGAGGGGAATGAGGCCTAATTGCACACGAATAATTAACTAACGCCATGCATAAGTTTTGCCTGGCCCATTGCGCCAGCGGCGCTTATCTATTGAGTATGGTGCAGGTTTGCAATTGGCGGCGCTTATCTATCAAGTGTGGTGCAGGTTGGCAATCGGCGGCTGCCAACCTGCACCACACTCCCCTCCTCAGACGCGAGGAGTCACAACAAAAGTCGTACTTGAGTCAGTACCCTACGGCTAAAGCCGAGGGCTTGGAGTTGTGTCTGAACTCCACCGCAATTCAGCATACCTTTTCAGGCGTGCTGCTTTGGCTTCATCGTCCGACACATCAGGGCGTACTGACAAGAGGCCCGTTCCTATCCAGTCTTGCCGGATAAGAAGCGTTCGCATCGCAATATTCCTAGCGCCAACCAGATCGGCATGGAGCGTGTACTGACAATTCTGACAGACGAAGAGCAGGCCCTTGTGTGGACGATTCTCTTTGCAGGCGTGCCCACATTTGGGGCAGGCCTGCGAGGTAAAGTTGGCATCCACCTTGATCGCCATACTTCGATGCAAGAGCGCTTTATAGGCGATCATACTGTGCAACTCAGAAAAAGCCCATTTGGAGAAGGTACGATTGGCTTTTCGCTGTTTGGTACTGGCTCGCTTGCCTTTCCGTCGTTTGGTCTGCTCGCGAATGTCTGTCAGATGCTCCAGTCCAATCAAGCTTTGAGGATATTGCTTCACAATCCGTTTACTCACGACATGATTGCAGTTTGCTTTCAACCGTCTCTCTCGTCCACTGATGGCAACGAGTTTTCTCGTTGCAGAACGAGTGCCTTTCTTTTGCAGACGCTTTCTCAGTCGTGCAGAGTGATGGGATCTAGCAACAATGGAGGGGTCAGCATGGAAGGTGCAATCGCCTTGCATTGTCGCCGTGACGGCAAGGTATCGCATCCCCACATCCACGCCAACGACTTGCTTGTGTGTTTCGGGGATAGGATCAGCCATCTCCACGTCCAGGGAGACAAGGAGGTAAAATTGCTTCTTGGCTTTGTCATACCAGAGTTTCGATGCGCCAATCTCCGTACCACGCTGGATCAATGCCACATGCTTATTGTAGCCAGTATAGGGCACAACGATACGTCCATCGAGCGTGAGAAGGCTCACGTGCTGCTCTTTCTTGAACGTGTAGTCTTTCTTATACTGGTAGGTCAACGTGGGAGAGAGAAACGTAGGAGCCTGATCAAGCCCTTTATACCGTTTCTTGGTGAGACCTGCCTTACGATGAGCAGCATTGTTCTTCACCTTTGTCCATAAGCCTTTATAGGTGGCACCAACTTGGCGAGGAACAGAACAGGCCATTTGCGAAGGGAGATGAAAACGGAGGCGGATCTCATCGTAGGTGGCATCTTGCAAACGAATAGCATTACTCAACTTGCCATTCGCAAAGGCGTACTGGCTCACATAGTTGAGAGCATCACGATACGCCAGTTGCGTTGTACGTAATGCCTTGAATTGCTCGGGCGTTGTATTCAATTTAAGTTTCGCTGTCAATACCGTTTTCATACTCTGAATTACATCATAGTTTCATCTACCTGTAAATAATACATGAGCAGATGAAAGCATGCCTACGGCGTATTCCACCCAAGCCACCGACAAAGGAACGTCGCATTCCTCCCCATGCCTGAAAGGGCAGGGGCATCCTGCGGCGTGTTCGGTGAATTAGAATGAGGTAATGGTGGAGGATTTTATAACAAGAAAGGGCTTCTCAAGAACCTTGGCCGGGACAAAATTGCCGGAGTCAGGTCGATGGTAGAGCAAGAGGGAGATCTCTCCGTTGGCATTCTGTTCCACTTTGACATGGCTCGTGTTAACCTGGATTTCGTTGCCTGCGAGAGAGATGATCACCTTGTGACAGACCGGGCAGGTATATTCGGCGCCAAACAAGCCGGTCAACTGGGCTTTTTCCTGGCCAAGCATGGGAACGTCCTGTGGATTGAGGGAGTCGTTTGTGGTCATGCCGTACTCTCTTTCTACTGTAAAGAACAGTCTTAAACATTGATTTTATCTTTTAAATCGTTAAGCGTCAATGGAGTTTGAAATGAGCGTATTTTATTTGCAGGCCACCCATTGCAGGATCTCGTCAGTAGTACTGGTAAAGTTGCCGGTAATCTGGCGTATATATTGATTTTGTTTGGGGTCAAGCTGGGCCAACTGGGATGCTGTGGGCACGCGATGGTTGGCGTCGGCGTTCTGGGGGCGTGGCTCCCAGGATGAGCGTTGAACGCGAGCGGCGCACTCCGCCTCGCCAGGCAGAGCTGAGCCAGGGGACAGCATGCCCATCATAAAATTGCGCAATGCGGGGACCCCTGGCTTTAGACCTGACACTTACACACAAATCATGAAGGATGGAGACGAGCGGCGAGATGAACGCCCTCCAAGACGTCCATGACCCGCATCCATCCTTTCCATAAGGTCTGCCATCCTGGTGGTCCATCACTCTTCCGGTCGAGGTAACCTCCCAGACGGGCAATCGCGCGCCACAAGTGCTCGGCCGTCACAATGTTGCGGTGACGGTGATCCAACAAGATCACGGCCTGGATAGCCTCTTGAGAAACCACATTCCCCGCAGGGATCTCGGTGGCTTGCTGTGCCGCTTGTCGTATCAGCAACAGGCGCAAGGCAATGGGAGTGAGGATGGCTAACAGGTTCCATTGGGCCTGCATGCTTTGCAGATTGTGCTGCTCCATCCGACAGCCAGTTTTGAGTGCCTTGTGGAAGTCCTCCAGTAGCCAACGCCAGCCATACCATTGCACCACCTCCCATGCCTCGCTTGGGCAAGTGATCGGCAGCGTGGTCAACACGATCCATTCTAACGGTTCTTGCCCTTCGGGTGGGGACGGTTCCCAAACCCGGACGACCCAGGCGACAATCTCCGTTTTGCGCAAACAGGCTCCGTTCACAGGTGGCTGGACTCGCACCTTTTGAAAATTCATCTGTAAGAGTGCTTCTCGCTTGGGCTGAGCATGCTGGGCAGGAATGTGCACCAGATGGGCATCTACGCCAGGGAGGGCACGAGCCAGGGCCTTGAGATGCCCTTCGTCGAGCCTTGCTTGCGCATCCCCTTGGGAAATCTCCACGTTACGATCCTGGGCCACTCGCAACACAAAATCATACTCTAGATCCTCACACGTCTGCCAAAACGTGTAGACATCGCTGCCGCTATCGCTTACATAGACCCATTGATGATGCTCAGGCACTCGCCCGATCTGCCGCACGCTCTCTTCCCAGACGTGGGATTCTCGCTCTCTCTTTTTGCGCTCCGCCTTGGTTTCCCCAACGGGAGCAAGCTGACGAATGAAGGGTGAGAGCGTCATACATCCTAAGATCTGCTGGTTGTGCGGATTCATTGCAAGCACGGTGTGTAAACTGAAGCCAATATCTTTTTTGCTGTTGCCCATCGGCCCTCGTCCTTTGAGTGCATGATGGGTCGAAAAGTCAAACTCGGTCGTGTCTGCCAGCAGCAGGGTGCAAAAGTGTTGGGTTGCCTCGCCGTAGACCTGGCTCCAGTGGGGAGCCAGGATATCCTGATAGGTGATGGCGTCCAGATTCAGCAGGCGATAGGCCCCCTGCGTTTCGCCCCAGGTCTGCAACGCATGAGGCAAGGAACCCGATGGGGTTGTTGCCAACGCGCTGGAGACCTTGAGCAAACGATCTGTGCGTCGTGGATCCCCCAATTCTGCTGCTCCGAAGGTCTGGGCGGCCCATTCGTCGGCATGCTGCAAAGGTTCTTGTTCCATGAGCCTTCCTCCTTGGCTTTTTCACGCTTTTCTTTTCAGCACGCCAAAACTTGTGTGTAAGTGTCAGGCTTTAGACCTGGGGAGGAGCATTGCGCACTCCTTTCTGTGTGTACTCATAGCCATCTGCTTGATGGATACAACGCATATATTTGGGATGGATATCGACCTTCCCAAGGCGAAACGACGGACGATGGCGAATGGCTATTCTTCCTTCAAATGTTCCTTTGGAGGTAATGGCTTTCACCATATCACCTGTGCGATATCCAAGAAACGTTTTTCTTCGTTGTTTCTGTTTTTCTGGGAATCCGTACTTATCAGGAACGCACATTCGTCTTCTTCCATGACCATTGGCAGTAATAAGCAAAGGAACCACCCCTTTGTGGGAAATGGCAGAAGGGGTGCTCTTGCCCACGCAGGTGGCATCGAGCCAATGCGTCTTGGCTAGCCTTCTTGTGGTTCGGTTGTATTTGGTCAACCCACCACTGCCGCACTCGACAGGCAAGCCACATGCGTTGAGCCGTTCAAGCAAGGCAAAGCGTGTAGCATTCACGGCACTGGCATCCTTGAGAGGCTTTTTGACCTGAGCCAGAATGCGCTTGAGCACATCAGGCTTCTTCGCAAGAAACACCGCAATATCCTGCGTCCCTTTGGCACTATTGCATGGCTCGCAGGCCAGGGTAAGATTGCTTATCCTATGGGTGCCACCGTTGGCGCGAGGATGAATGTGCTCAATTTGCAAGGGCACATCTTGCTTGCCACAATAGGCGCACGTACGTTCCCATTTTTCGAGCAAGAATTCCCTCACTTCATACCCTTGTAGGGTGCCTTGTTGGTATTCTATGCCTGTAATATCGGGATTCTCCATCAGTTGCAGATCAAACTTGACCAATTCCTGGCTCAGAGCAGTAATGGGAGCAGAGCGACACAAGCGAGCTACCCATGTCAGAATATTGGCAAGACGACTTTCCAGCGATGGTGGCAACCACCCTTTCTTGCGCCTTCTATTCTGAAATCGCGGTTTGCGATACCTTGTTTTGCGGTTGCGTCGTCTGCGACGAACACCACGGCGACTATCCAGGCTATCTTTTATAGCGTGCCCACGATGCTCAAGTTCAGCCGCGAAAACAACGTTCCCGTTGGTATCGTTCACCAGGGCAATCCCCGTGGTTTTGCTGCCAGGATCAAGCTTGAGGCGCAAGGGGTGCACCTCTGGTTGATCTACCACCCGTTTGAGCACAATGGTAAATGGGTATCTCCTGTACACGGCGGCTTTGCCCTGTGTGAGCAAGCGCCTTGCACGTGCTGGATGCACTGGGTTTAACGGTTTATAGTCACGATCAATCACAAAAACATTGCTCAAGTTGAGCCTCTACTTTCGTAGGTAATGTGCGCCTCGTCAAAGTTAGCGAACGGTTTTACGTACAACACACGTCCTTAACCCTCTAGGGATGTTTAATGCTGTACCGTAGCGGTTGGAGCTGGCAAAGCACCCCAACGTACCTATTTCGTTCCTAACGTAGCCCGATAGCCTTGATGATTCTATCCATCAAGTCCGCTCTGGCTGAGACTGGTCAGGTCCAGGCTTGCTTACGCAAGCCCCTGCCTTTAGGCATGGGGTTCCTGACTGTAGTAGTAACGGTGGTAGGAGCAGGCTTTGTGAGCGTTGGCGGCACGGGAGTTAGCGTTGGGCGTGAGGGGAAGTTCCAGCCATCTTTAGGAGGTGTGGGTATCGGCGTAGCAACCTGAGCCTTAGGAGGAAGAGGCACAGAAGACGATGAGGAATCCATGCTGCATGCGGTGACGACACAGAGGACGAGGAGCATGGAAAGACTCGCCATTATACGCGTACCTTGCACACGTAGAAGAGACATTCGGTGCATGGGTCCTCTCTCCTGATCGTCAGTATCGCTATCTATTACCTGCTTATTCGCTTCCTCAATGTATAAGACGAATAACATGAAGATCTTTCTATATGATTCCCCGAAAGTCCTGGTTGGCTTCTTGGCTTAGAGCGCGCCCTAAGCATTAAGGGACTCAAGAATAATTAATGATCCCAGATAGCTGACAGGTTTCATTAACTCTACCTGAACCTATTTTGAGCTTCTTATGGAAGCATGATGCTGAAAGTTGTGGTTGATTGCGGCGCGAATTGTGCATGCAAGCGATTTCAGGTATTTGCGCCTCACCTCCCATACACCTTATGAGTGTGTCAGATCCGCTTTTCATGTCTTTTATCACCAGGGTCGCACTCTATGCGCCTCTTCCCTTGTTTTTGCTGAAAAGTATGACGATAGGCCTGTGGTGAAATACGCAGAAAACGCTGGAAGTGCAAGCGCAGCGTCGCCGCTGAATGAAAACCACAGCACGTAGCAATCTGCTCAACGGGCTCGTTGGTCGTTTCCAGAAGACGCTGAGCCAGCACAATGCGCTGCTGAAGTATCCATTGATAGGGAGTCATCCCCAGGGTCGCGCTGAAACGGCGCGCGAAGGTTCGCTGGCTCATTGCGGCCTGGGCTGCCAGTTGCTCGATGGTAAACTCTCTGTCGAGGTGGGCCGCGATCCACGCCAGGGTCGCGCCAAAGGGGTCGTTCTCATCCAGGTCGGGAAAGGGCGTCTCGATATATTGTGCCTGTCCACCCTCGCGATGGAGAGGAACAACCATCCGCCGTGCGACAGCCGCGGCAATTTCAGCTCCGTAATCCTGGCGCACAATATAGAGAGACAGGTCGATAGCCGCTGCCGTTCCTGCAGCCGTCAACACCTGGCTATCATCGACATAGAGCACGCGGGGATTGACCTGGACTTTCGGATAGCGCGCAGCCAGTTCCGCAGCCCAGGCCCAGTGGGTCGTGGCCCGGCGCCCATCCAGCAACCCTGCGGCAGCCAGGAGGAAGGCTCCTGTGCAAAATGAGATCACACGTGTGCCACGCTGATAAGCCGCGCGCAAAGCCTCCAGCAAATCGTCTGGCGCGGTTGTGGTACGAAAACGAGGAGAACTGGGCACAATGATCGTGTCTGCCTCCGCAAGATGCTCCAGATGATAGGGAGTGTTCAGGAGAAGGCCGGTAGAAGTCCGAACTGGCCCTGGTTCTGTGGCACAAATGAGCAGCCGATACCAGGGTACCTTCAATTCAGCGCGTTCAACCCCAAAAATTTCCGTAGCTACTCCCAATTGAAAAAGATTCACCGCGTCGTACGCAATGATCGCAATTGTATACATGGCAATTTCTGCATGCTTTCTGTCTCTTCTGCTGCTGGTAGGTTTGCTCTGTTGCTGGCAAAATCTTAACACATCGATTGTTTTTTGCCAAACAATGAGCAACTTGAGCAGACGTGGGATCACAACGGGGCTCGCCTCCAGTGCGATTGCTGCGCTGCACATCTCTGAAAGGATTCCATTTTGGACATGTCCACAAAGCGGCTTGCCACTTTTTTGCAGAACCAGCGCTTCTCGCGCCCTTTCTGGTTCCTGGTCACTGGCTCCTTCATCAACAAAGCTGGCAATTTTATCATGCCTTTCTTTACGGTGTATCTGGTCTCTTTTCACCATCTGTCTATCAGTGCAGCGACGCTCATCATCTCACTGATGGGCCTTGGCTCGCTGGGTGCAGGGGTCTGTGGGGGTATACTGGCTGATAGAATTGGACGACGCGTAACGCTGCTCTTCAGTCTGGTCGCGACAGCTACCCTGATGCTGGCCCTCGGCTTCGCCCAGACGCTGCCCCTGATTATTCCGCTCGCCATCCTCTACCAGTTCTTCAATGAGCTCTTTCGCCCTGTGACCTCGGCAGCCATAGCGGACCTGGTGCCACCAGAAGAGCATACGCGAGCTTATGCCCTGCGCTATTGGGCGAACAACATTGGCAACGCGATTGGACCGCTCATCGCCGGGCTGGTTGCCCCCATCTCCTATTTCCTCCTCTTTCTGGGAGACGCGCTCACAACCTGCAGCTTTAG
Source organism: Ktedonobacter sp. SOSP1-85 (assembly GCF_016587415.1). GTDB lineage: Bacteria > Chloroflexota > Ktedonobacteria > Ktedonobacterales > Ktedonobacteraceae > Ktedonobacter. Next base: position 5,112,368 of record NZ_BNJI01000001.1, read on the forward strand.
CCTGCTGATCTGGTTCGGGGTACCTGAAACGGGTCAGAGTAACCGTTCGCATGTCAAAAAACAGCTGGAGAGGAAAGCGCCCACAAAGCTCCCTCTGCGTCAGGCTTTTACCGATCCCTGGCTTTGGTCCTACGCGTTGCTGGCGCTCCTGTTCGACTGTGTCTATGTACAATCGACGACTACGCTGCCGCTTGACATGTACGCACATGGAATGAGTACGCTGGCTTTCGGTACGGTAATGGCGGTAAACGCGGCTCAGATCGTTTTCGTTAGCCTGCCGCTGACCACACTTTTTCGGCGCGTCAATCGGCACCTTTCGCTGGCCATAGCCGCGCTGATGTTGGGCACGGGCATGGGCCTCTATATCTGGCTACATACGTATGCTGGCTATATCCTGGGAGTGCTGTTCTGGACCGTCGGAGAAATTCTCTCCTACCCGATTGCACTGGCGCTGATCGCGGAACTCTCTCCGCCTCTCCTGCGCGGCTCGTATCAGGGAATCTACAGCAGCATTCGCGCGCTGTCTTCGCTTCTCGCTCCCGCGCTGGGCGGCCTGATCCTTGAACAGTTAGGCCCAACCGCTTTGTGGAGCAGTTGTTTTGTGGTCAGCGCACTCATCGCTTGCGGCTATCTGATCCTGAACAAGCTGCGCCAGCCCCAACACATCAAGGGGGCTGCGTCGCAAAAACACTGAGAGGAAAAGAAGAGATGTGAGCTCCATCAAATGGAGCAAAAGAACAGTAATCAAATAGATGCGCAATCATGATCAAATGTGCGCAACAAGCACACATTTCTCCGCATTGACATGCAAACGCTATCATGGTATGATACACGCACCAATCAAGAAAAAATGTTCTAACACAAAACAGTTCACGTCTCTCGCGAAAGGGGATCTCTCCTCATCAGGAGAGATGGGGGTGAAAGGAAAGAAGGTCTTCATGATCCTGTGCAAAAAGATCAAACTGGACCTCAGCGAGCAAGACATGGCCACCCTTGAGTTCATGCAAGGCAAATGCAGAGGCCTCTACAATTGGTGGGTGATGAAACTGCGAGACGGAGAGAAGTGGCGCTTCAACGCCTGCAAGAAGACGCTGGCTGAGAGCCGTGCCTATGATCCTGAACTCAATCAGGTGTATGGGAAACTGCTTGCCGAAGTCTACTATCGCCTGGATGCAGCCATGCAAGCCTTCTTTCGTCGCCTCGCCAATGGGGAAACGCCGGGCTTTCCTCGCGTGCGCCCTCGCCATGGGCTTCTTTACCCTCTGTTATCCGGCGATGTATCTCACGCGTGAGGGAAACACCCTCATTCTGCCCACAGGGGGCAAGGGCAAGCACAAACAGTATCCCGCTATCCATGCCGCACTCACCGAAGAGCCTCCCGAAGGCTTTCGAGAGGTGGCCATCAGTCGCGATGGCAGGGGAAACTACTACGCTTCCTTCGGCTATCGACAGCCCGAGCAAGCCAAACGCGACGGTGATACTGTGGCCTTCGATCTGGGCATCAAGACGCTGGCAACGGGCGTCACGGAAGAGGGCCGCTTCTATCACATCGGTGGGTTCAAAGGCTCGCGTTGGTACAACAAACAGCTTGATACACTGCGCTCCAAACGCAGCAAGTGTAAAAAGAAATCCCGCCGCTTTCTTCATCTGAGCAAGGTCTATAAGCGCGTATCGCAGAAGAAGCGCAACAAACAGCGCGATAGCCTGCATAAGGCATCGCATCTCATTGCACGACGATTGGTTGAGAGAACTGTCGTCGTGGGGGACCTTTCCCAGCGGCAAATGGTCATGAAAGAGCATCAGGAGCGCAAGAAGGCCCTCAATCGGGCGGTCTACAACGACTGGGGCCTGTACGCCTTTGTCCAGATGCTCACCTACAAATGCCAGGTGTATGGGAAAGAGCTTCACGTTCTAGATGAGCGCAACACCTCCAAGCAGTGTAGTGGCTGTGGCAATCTGCACGCCATGCCACTGCGCAAGAGGACGTATCGGTGCGCGGAATGCGGACTCGTCATGGATCGAGACGACAATAGCGCCGTCAACATCTTGATGAGGTTCCTTGCCCGGCGAGGGCCACACACTCAGGCTCGTCCTGAGTGCGGTGTGCTGCAGACGACCCAAAGCGGCGTAGGAGTCATGGGGGCTTCCCGTGAGGGGCATGTGCAGCAATTGAACCTGTTCGATAGTGTATAAACACATTTGAGTAGGTTTAGAATGGCAGATGATGGACTAGAATGTACAAAGCTTGAGGAGGCAGTCAGATGGAATTAGCCGAGGAAGTGAAAGAGTTGTTGAGAGAGACGGAAAAAGCGCTCAAAGGCAGTGCCCGCCGCTTGTTTATGGCACGGACCGTACGAGCATTAGGAGAGGGAGGACAACGTCTAGAAGAACGGGAGTTAGGCTGGAATCGTGGGACGATCCGCAAAGGTCAACATGAACTGGAGCAGGGGATTACCTGTCTTGATGCTTACACCTTGCGAGGCCGCAAGCGGAGTGAAGAGCATCTGCCCAACTTGCTCACCGATATCACCGCTATTGTAGATGGGCAGAATCAAGCAGACCCGCAGTGCGCGTACCAACCGTTTGTACACACGCCTGACGGCCACAGAAGTGCGCCGCCAGTTGATTGCGCAAAAAGGCTATCGTGAAGACGAATTACCCACAGCGGAGACGATCTCCACCAAACTCAACGAGCTGGGATATTACCCGAAAAAGGTGGCCAAGAGCCAACCCCAAAAAAACTGCCCGAAACCGATGCCATCTTCGCCCAGATAAAACAGATGAATGAGGAAGCTGATGCCGACGCGCAAACCTTACGGATCTCGATGGGTGCGAAAGCTGCGGTCAAGGTTGGTCCTTTTGCGCGGGGAGGCAAGAGTCGCGTCCGAACCAACGCTGCCGATCACGACTTTCAACCAGAGGCGATGGTCACACCAGTGGGGATTTTTTTGCCAGCCTCCGATGAATTGTTTCTGTATGCTGTGACCTCCAAAGTGACCAGTGATTGTTTGGTGGATCGTCTCATCGATTGGTGGGAGAGTGTTCGTGAGCGCTTTCCTCACATCAAGACACTCCTCATCAATTTGGATAATGGACCGGAGAACCACAGTCGGCGCACCCAGTTTATGCAGCGTCTGCTGGAATTTGTTCACCGAAACCGCCGCAGGATGCCCCTGCCCTTTCAGGCATGGGGAGGAATGCGGCGTTCCTTTGTCGGTGGCTTGGGTGAAAGACACCGTAGACAGCTTTTTCATCTGCTCCTTTTCTATTGGCAGGTAGATGAAAACCATGATATACTCTAAAGCATGAAAACGGTGTTAACAGCGAAACTCAAATTGAATACAACACCCGAGCAATTCAAGGCATTACGTGAGACACAACTGGCATATCGTGATGCTCTCAACTATGTCAGTACATATGCCTTTGAGAATGGCAAGATGAGTAATGCTGTTCGTCTGCAAGATGGCACGTATGATGAGATTCGCCTCCGTTTTCACCTTCCCTCACAAATGGCCTGTTCTGTTCCTCGCCAAGTTGGAGCCACTTATAAAGGTTTATGGACAAAGGTGAAGAACAATGCTGCTCATCGTAAGGCAGGTCTCACCAAAAAGCGGTACAAAGGGCTTGATAAGGCTCCTACGTTTCTCTCCCCCACGTTGACCTACCAGTATAAGAAAGACTACACGTTCAAGAAAGAGCAGCACGTGAGTCTTCTCACTCTTGAGGGACGGGTCAAGGTTCCCTATATTGGCTATGACAAGCACGTGGCATTGATCCAGCGTGGTACGGAGATAGGTGCATCGAAACTTTGGTATGACAAGCCCAAGAAGCAGTTTTACCTGCTCGTCACCCTAGAAGTGGAGACGACTGATCCTACCCCAGAAACGCACAAGCAAGTCGTTGGCGTGGATGTGGGGATGCGATACCTTGCCGTCACGGCGACGATGCAAGGCGATTGCACCTTCCATGCTGACATCTCTACTATTACCAGGTCTCACCACTACGCACGATTGAGAAAGCGTCTGCAAAAGAAAGGCACTCGTTCCGCGACGAGAAGGCTCGTCGCCATCAGTGGACGAGAGAGACGGTTGAAAGCAAACGCCAATCATGTCGTGAGTAAACGGATTGTTACCCACTATTCTCAAAGCTTGATTGGACTGGAGCATCTGACAGACATTCGAGAGCGGACCAAACGACGGAAAGGCAAACAAGCCAGTGCCAAACAGCGAAAAGCCAATCGTACCTTCTCCAAATGGGCTTTTGGTGAGTTGCACGCGATGATCGCCTATAAAGCGCTCTTGCATCAAAGTATGGCAATCAAGGTGGATGCCAACTATACCTCGCAGTCTTGCCCCCAATGTGGGCACACCTGCAAAGAGAATCGCCCTCACAAGGGCTTGCTCTTTGTCTGTCAGAATTGTCAGTACACGCTCCATGCCGATCTGGTTGGCGCGAGGAATATTGCGATGCGAACGCTTCTTATCCGGCAAGACTGGATAGGAACGGGCCTCTTGTCAGTACGCCCTGATGTGTCGGACGATGAAGCCAAAGCAGCACGCCTGAAAAGGTATGCTGAGTTGCGGTGGAGTTCAGACACAACTCCAAGCCCTCGGCTTTAGCCGTAGGGTACTGACTCTTATCATATCACTGTACGCCTCGCGTATTATCCACCCACCACAGCAAATACAACCCGGTTGAACGCTGTTGGGGCATTCTCGAACAGCACTGGAATGGTTCCTTGCTCGACTCGGTAGACGCCGTGATCCAGTATGCCAGAACCATGACCTGGAAAAAGAAACATTCGGTGGTCGAATTGGTAACGAGCGTCTATCAGATCGGCGTCAAACTGACCAAGGAGGCAATGAAAGCAGTGGAAACTCAAGTTCAGCGATTACCTTCTTTGGAAAAATGGTTTGTGGACATCGAGTATCTCGCACCAGCCATCCGGGATAGTTAATATTTCTTGAGTCCCTAAGAGAGGTATGAGCATGGGGATGCGGCATTGGCGCATCCCCATGCTCATACCTCTCTTGTGATATTTTCGACAAACTAGTGCGAAATGCTGCTAGAATAACTTGATTTTCTATACGCGACAATTTATACTTTTGAGGTATTCGATCCTTTAGGAGGTTTCAATCCGAAGTTTAACCTTTAGCATATGTTACGGCGTTTCAGTGTTTAGCCAGAAGCTGAAAACTGATGTAAGCCCTCTGTAGGTTGAAGCTTCTAGATGGACGAAGAATTTCTCCTGGGATATCGAGGGATGCCAAGTTCTGCCTGATTGCTTATAACCCCTAATACCTCGATACATATAAAAAATCACAAAAAGGGAGAAAATCTGTGGCCTTACACAAAAAAATGCTAAACCTCTCGTCTCTGGGTGTGTTGGTGCTGTCTACACTGCTGGCTTTAAGCATCTCTTTGCTGAGCAATGGTTCGGCATTGGCAGCCACCAGCGTGGCGTCAAAGATCGATCCGCGTTTCTACTATTTCCATCATGACCCACCTAAGAACGCTATGAGGAGCAACCATGTGCCTGCCGCCCTGGCGACATGGACCTCGACGTTCACGGTTGATGGAGTGACCTATCCCTATACCATGGTTGGTACCGACCCCACGCAGGGATCGAAGACGACTAAGATTCCGGTCACTATCGTACCCATTAAGACAGTCTTTGGTAAGACTGTGTTTGATGGATCGAAGAAGGTCGACTCAGTTGTGAATTCGCCCCTCTTCAAAAAAGAGGATTTCCAGACCGGGCATACGCAGTATACCGATGCCATTCAGCGTGCCTCGTTCTGGAAAACGATCCAGAAGTTCAGCCCTAACTATCACGTCCTGCTGGACAAACCCAACGTCAAGAAGACCTACACGATTAACGTGGCTCCGGGTCAGGGCGAGCTCGTATCCACGAATACCAACCACGTTTATGGTAATATCGATGATATCAACTGGTGGGATACACAGATGCAGCAGTTGTTGGGGAAATACAAGGCAACCTCCAACGGCCTGACCATCTTCCTGACCTATGATGTGCTCATCGAGCTAGGTGTAGGTGGTTACCACAACGCAACCGGGCAGGGCCTGCCTGGCGACCTGACCTATGCCTGGGCGTCGTACTATGACCAGTACCTCTACAGTGGCTTCTCGAACACGGGTGCCTTGAGTCACGAGCTGGCCGAGTGGGTCGCTGACCCATACACAACTAATGTTGTTCCAAGCTGGTCGGTGCCATCTGAGCCGCAGTATGGGTGCAGCAATGTCCTTGAGGTTGGCGATCCCCTGGTGGGCTTCGTCTTCCACAAGGATGGCTATACTCTCCAGGACGAGGTCAACTTCTCCTGGTTCTCGCGTCAGAGTCCCTCGATTGGCTACAAGGGGCGCTATACCTACCTGGGGAACAAAGACTTTACGAGCTACTCTGTAAGCTGTTAGCATAGTCGCGTTCCTTATTGGGTAGGCGCACAATAATAATCAGGCAGAACGGTAGTTCCCTCACATCTTGCCAGTCAAGGGTCTGGCAGAGAACACAGAGAAGCGGAGGACTCATTAGCGAGTCCTCCGCTTCTTTGTGTGGGCCTCTTGCTCTTCTTTTTTATAGGCTTATTGTATTAGCGCAGTGAAGCGATGTTTGCAGCATTGTTCTCGCCGCAGGAGAATGGCACGATCACGGACAGGAGTTTGGAGACGTCGGGGGTGCCCCAACCGGTTGCCGCATCCCAGCCTTTCGCGGCGTTGTAGCCAGGAATGGTAACTGTGTTCCCGTTGGCATCCGCATAGGCATAACCGTTATCGCCAACCGTGGTGTCGTGGAAGACCTGCTTGGCAAGCGACGTATGTCCGATCAGATAGAAAGCGGGATTGAGGAAGCCCAGGCGATGGTTGGCCTTCTGCGCGCCAAGCGCAGCGATGCCAGCCCACTGAGGAGATCCGGCGCTGGTTCCACCGAAGATGAAGATACCGCCAGAAATTCCAGACTCGCTCCAGACGGTCAGCACACCACCATTGATGGCGGCATTGTAGGAGACGTCAGGCTCGCCACGGAAGTTTTTAATTCCCGGGGTGCCATACTGGTAGAACGGCTTGTGGTAGATCGTGCTGAAGCCACCGCCGCCCGCGCTACCAAACTGAGGCTCATTCCAGACCACCTCACTCTGGTAGGCGCCGGTAACGGGATCAGCGATGAGCTGAGTGCCGCCAACGGAGGTCACCAGGGGATCAGTAGCGGGAGAAGAGGCGCTCAGGAAGAAGTTGCCAGAGCCATCGCAGCTGGGCTGCGAAGAACCCTGGTCGCCAGCGGAGGCAAAGAGCGTGATGTGTTTCTGTGTCGCCTCAAAGAAGAGCTGATGCTCTTTCTTGAGCAGCTTGGGGTCGACGCAGGTCTCGCCCTCACCAAAGCTCTGCGAGATCACATCACCCAGGTTGTGGTCAACCGCGTAACGGGTCGCGCTGAGGATGTCCTCATCGTTATTGGTTTTGGCCAGGACCAGGTTGATCGTGGCGTCGGGAGCGATAGCATGTGCCCACTCGACATCCAGGGAGATCTCACCAGACCAGCCGACCTGGTTGGCATCGTTGGGATCAAAAGGCGTTAGGCCATCAGGAGCGATAATATTGAGGGGCGCATCCTGAAGACCAAAGGTTTTGTCGAAGAGTTGCAGGTCACTGGCAATCGCCGGAGCGCTAAAGGCGTCGACGATCACAATGCTGCGACCCTTGCCGGTGATACCGGAATCAAGAACGGACTGAATGTTATATGCCGTGCGAATCTGCTGTGGTCCGTAGCAGCGAACCGCCGCGGTCGCGGACTGACACCTGAATGTGGGACCATCCTGTACCTTACCCGCATAGACATGCTGGGGGTGGATGGTGACCGCATTCGGATTGGCGTGTCCAGCTGCGTGTGCCGCCTGGCCCGTGCCTAACGTGAAGCTAGCTAGCAGGCCGAGCATAGCAGTGGAGGCAAATAACACTCTGGGCATGCGACGAAAAAAGGAATTTTTCGGCATAATGTTCTCCAGCTCTAGGAGTCGTATAAAAAAAAGAGTGAAGAGCAGAAATGGCACCAGGAAGAGTATAGACGTTTGTCTATGTAATTTCAGTGTTTGTCGTGTGTCTAGATGGTTGCTGTTTGGTGGAGATTCATCGAAATTGGTGGATGTTTTGCTTCATCTGCTCCTCACGGGATATACGGATACGCAGCAGAAGGCATGGTGGGTGGCGTGGGGGATAGAGTGAGAAATGAGTGAGCAGAAAGTTTGCTTATTGGCTGTTGCTCGACGCTGCGAAAGCGTGTCTACATTAGTGCCATATGTAGACACGCTTTCGCAGCGTCGAGCTATCACGGTTCAATGCTATTGTTCATTAGCTGAGAGAGCTTGCATGCGGAAGTGGGCGCGTTCGATGACCAGGATAGCCTGGTCGAGAAAGGTCCAGAAGAAGGTGGCCCGCTCTGTATGGCGTCGCTCCTCTTCGTGGAAGAGTTGATCATCGGCCAGCCAGGGGATGGGATGTTTGAGGCGCAGGCAGAGCACGCCCAGGACCTGGCTAGGTGTACGCAGCGGGATGAGGCGCAGGATCTGACCTTCCTCCTCGGGGTGCGCGATGGAGGGGAGCGGCTTCTCCAGGCTCGTCTGCCCCGTGAGCTTGCTGGCGGATGCAAGCTCTGAAGGTGAAAGGGCGAAGTCTTCGATGCTTATTGGGGCCTCCGCCTGGCGCGTGAGGTTGCCCTGTTTATCGGGGAGAAGCAGGGCGCATGCCTGCACGCCCCAGGGCGCAAAGACTCTGACTATGGACAAGGCAATGCTCTGCAATTGTTCGGGAAGTTGTTCTGTACTATTAATCACGCGCCCAACTTCATAGAGGATACGTGCTTCGCGTTCGCGTCGCCAGGCCTCCTGGATGCTGCGGCGCATAACACCCGCCAGTTGCCCGGTCAGCAAGGCTGCCACTAGAAAGACAACAAGCGCCAGCACTTCCTCCCAACGCGAGATAGTCAAGGTGTAGAGAGGAGGAACAAGCCAGAAGTCAAAGGAGAAGACGGCTACCAGCGCCGCGAGCAGGGCTGCATAGCGGCCTCGCGTACTTGCCAGGGCCAGAATGAGCAGGAGATAGATCACGGAAATGTTCGGGATCGTAGGATAGAGGTGGAACACGTAGATGAACGCGGTACATAGCAAGGCTCCGACGATGGCTAGCGCGCTGTCTATAAGGTAGCTTCGCCAGTTTCTCTTGAGTTGTACGGGGACCTGGGGAATCTGTTGTATAGTACGCATCGCAGCCTCCTCAAGTATATGTATATGCGGTGCATTGCGCTACTGACGTACGCGTCTACGCTGGGCGCTTACATCTAGCCCGGAGGCGTAGGCGCGTACGTCGGTAACGCTGATTTAGCGTACGAATTTTGTCCCTATCGGGAGGTCTTCCAGAGTATGCAAGAGCACATGTGAGGTGCAGCCGTTCGCGATCTGGACGCAGGGTACCTCCTCAAGAGCGTGTAGGCAGGCGTGTACCTTGGGAAGCATGCCGTCTCGAATGACATGTTCTTCAATCAGTGCCTGGGCCTGTTGCTCATTCAACTCTGAGATGATTGTACCATCAGCATTGTAGATGCCGTCAATATTACTTAGAAATGTCAACCGGGTTGCGTTTAGCGCGCCGGCAAGGTGAGAGGCAACCAGGTCTGCGTTCATATTGAGGCTGCTGCCGTCTGGTCCTAGACCCAGGGGAGCCAGGACCGGTATATACCCATCGTCGAGCACCTGGCGTATCAAGGTAGGGTTGATTGTGTCTATGGCTCCCACATAGCCCAGGCTCTCGTCAGCGATGTGTCCCTGTACCAGGTTGCCATCGGTGCCACAGAGGCCAACGGCTTGTCCTCCAAGTTGTGTTATCTTGGTTGCGATCTCTTTATTGATTTGGCCACATAGAACCATGCGCACCACGTTCAGTGTCTGGGCGTCTGTTACTCGCAGGCCATGTTCAAAGTGAATGGGGATGTGGAGCTTCGAGAGCCACTCGTTGATGACGGGTCCTCCCCCATGTACCAGGACGATGTTCGCACCCAGAATTTGTAAACAGATGCAATCCTGGAGTACGCTCCGCTGATACTCCAGGGTGCTGCCCCCTAACTTGATGACAAAAGTCTTTCCTTTGAGCTGGGAAAATGAGCACTTGCTGGAGCTGGTATGTTCCATGGGGATGAACTCATGCCTGTTCCATGGCTGATCGGTCGCTGGTAATGATGGGTTTATCATAGATCGTAACTCCTCGTGAACGCCTAGAAGTCTGGATTGATCACTTCACTCCTCTGGTCTGAGAGGAGATATATATGCTCTTCTACTGTATCCGATAGACAATCAAAAAAGTGTATGGAGGCGAGTGTCAGGTATCAAAAGATTGTCAAGATATAGCTCCTATCCCAGGTGTAGTTGCTCGACGATGGGTCCAAGGGAAAGGGAGGCGAAGTAGGTCAGGCCGACAACGATGATGGCGGTAAAAATGATCACCGTGCCAAACATGACAGAGTCGGTACGAAATTTTCCGATGGACATCGGGCGTCGATCTTGCAGGCTGAATTTGCCTGCCAGCGCCAGGGCTGGAATGGCCAGGCCAAAGCGTCCAATAAGCATGACAATAGCCGTGGTGACGTTGTAGAAGGGGCTATTCGCGCTCAGCCCTGCGAAGTTCTGACCGTTGTTGGCCATTGAGGACGCATAGGCATACAGAATTTCGGTGAGGCCATGTGCCCCGGTATTTGTCGTCAGTCCTGCCAGGCCGGGCGCGGTGACGACCGCCAAGGCCGTAAAGGTCACGACCGCGATTGAACCCAGGAGCGTATAAAGCGCTAGGAGCTTCATCTCGGGTGGCTCGATTTTCTTGCCCAGGTACTCGGGGGTACGTCCGATCATCAAGCCTGTCAGGAAGAGGCCAATCAGTGCCACCATGATGATACTGTAGATGCCAGTTCCCAGGCCGCCGTAAATGATTTCGCCGAGCAGCATATTGACCAGCGGCACCGTACCTCCGATGGGGGTATAGCTGTCATGCATGGAGTTATAGGAACCGGTCGCCCCGTTTGACGTAGTTATAGCCGTCAGCACAGAGCCGCCGATACCAAAGCGGACCTCTTTGCCCTCCATGTTGCCGGCGCCGCCGGTGATATAGGGTGTGAGCGCGGGATTGCCGCGTTGTTCGGCCCAGCCGCAGAGAAGCAGGCCTGCGACAAAGAGGATCGTCATGGCCCAGAAAAGGACCCAGCCCTGGCGCGTGTTGCCAACCATCAGGCCAAAGGTGTAGGTGAGAGAGGCTGGTAGTACCACAATTGCCAGCATTTCAAGCACGTTTGTCAGGGGAGTGGGATTTTCAAAGGGATGGGCGCCATTGACGTTAAAGAAGCCCCCACCATTGGTGCCAAGGTTCTTGATCCATTCAAGCGCGGCTACAGGTCCCTGGGCGATAAGTTGGGTGCCTCCTTCAAGCGTCTTGACCTCGGTATAAGGATGAAAGTTCATGGGCACGCCCTGCCAGATGAGCAAGAGACTGCCAAGCAGGGAAATGGGGAGGAGTACCCAGAGAAGAGAGCGTACTAAGTCGAACCAGAAATTGCCCAGGAAGGGCGTGCGCTCCCGCGCCAGGCCGCGTATAAAAGCCATACCGACCGCCAGGCCCGCCGCTCCAGCCAGGAAGTTTTGTGTCGCGAGGCCAACAATCTGTGTCAAATAGCTCATAGTCGTCTCACCCGCGTAGGCCTGCCAGGTGGTTGTGGTTGTGAAGCTAATGGCGGTATTGAAGGCCAGGTCTGGTGTCATCGGTGTCGTCATATGGGCCGCATCGAACCAGGGGAGGAACTGTTGCACGCGTAGCAGAGCATAGAGTGCCAGCGTGCCAATCAACGTGAAGACGATAAAGGCGACACTATACTGTCTGAAGTTCATCTCACGTGTGGCATCAAGTTTACTTACGCGGTAGATAGCGCGTTCGACCGGGCAAAGGAGCGGATCAAGCCAGGTTCGTTCACGCGCGAAGACACGCTTAAGGTATATCCCCACGGGTTTCACCAGGAGAATCACCACCAGGAGAAAGACCCCATATTGCAGGAGGGCTAAGGAACTCATCTTCGTTCTTCCTTTGTTATTTCTCGTTTTATTGCAGATTTCCTGCTAAAAGGGCATCAGGTATTCAGTGTGAACTAGCAGGAGAGCCATAGTTGCTATCCAGATCAAAGTTGAGTTCCAGCACATTGACGCGTGGCTCTCCAAAGATGCCAAGATCTCGCCCATCGGTATGTTTGGCGATAAGTGCTCGCACCTGGTCAGCTGTCAGGGTTGCGTTCTTGCTACCTGAGGCATGGCGGGCCTTTACAATGCGTTCTACCTGGAGCAGGGCGGCTTCGACAGAGATATGCGGATCGAGGCCACTGCCGCTGGCGGTAATAATATCGGCTGGAAGCAAGGTATCGGGGGGCAAGTCATTTTCTTTGCGGAACTGGGTGGCGTAGGCCTTAATACCATCATAGGTACCGGGAACGTAGTAGGTATGAGGTTTGCCCGCAACGGGGGTTGCGTTGTCCGGGACCTTGTCACCAGGCTTGAGCGTGATGAGTGTGCCGTTCCCTTCAAGTAGCTGGGGGTTTGTCGGTCCCAGGTTAGAGCCGCTAGAACTGCTAGCGTTATAGCCAGCGGCGCTTGGGCGACCATGAAAATATTCAGGGCGGGTAAATTGCTGCCCAATGAGACGGGAACCAATTACCTGGTGTTGCTGATTGTAGAGGAGGCTACCGTTGGCCTGGTCAGGGAAGAGGAGTTGACCCAGTCCGTAGACGAGGGCGGGAAAAATCACCCCGCAGAGCAATAGGAGGATAGCGAAAAGCTTGAAGGCGCCCCAGGAATAGCTCAGGATGCCACTGGCTTTAGGGGATGGTTCGGACAAGATCCTGGAAGATTGTTCAGGTTCTTCTTTCGCGGCCTCAGGACGCGTAGCTTGTTTTTGCTTCATAAAAACCCTCGTTTGATGGTGCTAACGTTCAGAGCAAGGACGCGTGAACGCTGGTGATAGTTGGTTAAAGACGAACACGAGCGTAAGCACGCTCGTTTATTGTTCTCTATATAGTCTAGCTTTGGAAACATCAAAGGGAGGTAAGAGGAGAGGGGGAAGCCTTCAAAAAGTGCTCAAGGAAAGGGTCTGTTATGGTAGCATTCAGAAGAAAAGCTCCTTCTTTAACGAATATATCCGTTCTTGAGCGAATCTTTATGTGTAGCTCTTGCATTTTCTCAAGTTGGTGGCGTAATGTTTTGGAGGTGAATCCTTTCCCATTCCTGCTCTGCCTGCCCCCATGTGGGGCGGTGTGGAGTACAGAGAAGACTCTCTGCTTTCGATATTGCTGGCAAACCTTTTCTCTCGACTTTTCAGCGCCTTCGGCGCTTCACATCATTTGTGTGGTGGCAGATTGAGCGGCCATCACACACCAGAAAAAGTGAGCCGCGGAGCGGCGAGGAGAGTTGGGCGGCAGTATCTGCTTTCGGAATGTCTCATGAGGAGATTTCTATGCGCAACTGTCCTAATTGCCATCAACCGGTCGGTGCCAGTGACGATATCTGCGAAAATTGTGGCGCTGTCCTTGATAGTGCACTGGCTGCTCCGACTTTTACTGCTGCCTCCGCTTCAATGCAGCTACCTGCAGCCATTCCATCTGCCGTGATCACTTCGACAACTCCTGCTGTCTGCCCTAACTGTCACAGTGCTCTACAACCAGGCGATGATATCTGCGAGCAGTGTGGCATGGTTGTAACTGCAACTACGAATAGTGCTGTTGTTAATCCTACCAGCACGCCGACAGCTCAGCAGTGTCCCCAATGTCACGGTCCACGCATACCGGGCGTTAAGTTTTGTAATCGTTGTGGCTTTAGCTATGTAGGTGTTACGGGACCGACCGCTTTGAGCAACTCTACCTCGGTTGCAAGCCCACCATCTACCTTACAGGTGGGAAATATACTTAATAATAAATATGAGATTACTCGTGTCATTGGGGCAGGCGGTATGGGTGCGGTCTACCTGGCGTATGACCAGGTCTTGAAACGCCAGGTGGTGATTAAGGCACTGCTGAGCGATGATGATCCTGATATGGCGGCTCAGAGTGTGAAAGAGCGCGAGTTCCTGGCTGCGATCAAGCATGCCAATATTGTCTCGATCTATGACTTTCTGACGATTGGGATGCGTGGCTATATCGTGATGGAGTATGTCGAGGGCAAGACGCTCGACGACCTGCTAGAGGAACGCGGTCACCCCTTTGATGTGCCTGAAGCGATCCGCTATATACTGGGTATCCTGCCGGCCTTCTCGTATCTGGCGAAACTCGACCTTGTCTACTGTGATTTTAAACCACAGAATGTGATGGTCGAGACGCTGAAAGACGGGACTCAGATTGTGAAGCTGATCGATCTGGGTACTGTGATCAAACATACGGCGCGTCCAGGCGATGTTTATGGCACGCACGGCTTCTATGCTCCGGAGGCGGTTAAGAATCCGTCGCCCGAGACTGATCTATATACTATCTGCCGCACGCTTGCATATCTCGTGACGCAGATGGACCTGGCAAGTCCGATCTTTGGCATGCCATCCTCCGAATACTACAAGGCTTTTCGCGATTATCCTGCTCTCTATCGTCTGCTGGCCAAGGGGACGCACAGCAAACCTGCGCAACGTTTTCATAGTGCGGAACAATTGAGCGATCAGCTGGCTGGAGTTCTGCGTCAGATTGTGGGTGGCACGCCAGGCGTACCTGTGGGCTCGAATCTCTTTGTGCCAGGGATTATGACGACGACTGGCAAGTTGGGCTTTCGTGGTGAGGCGGTCTTAGATGAGGGCGATAAGGCGATCGACCACCTGCGTTTTGGTGACCAGGCGCTACGTGGAGGCAACTACGTTAGCGCGGAAAGTTTTTACAAACAGGCCGCAAAGATTAACCCCAACAGTGTCGACGCCCATCTCCGGCTCGCTGAAGTGTATATCGATACCAGCGAATTTGGCATGGCTCTGGCTGAGGTTACGAAGGTACAGCGTATGGCTCCTGGTAACTGGAAGGTTGCCTGGTACACCGGACGCTTACTGGAGGCGCAGGAGAAGTATGCTGCGGCGGCTGATCAGTACCGTGAGTTGATTGCGGACCTACCAGGTGAACTACCACCTCAGCAGGCGCTGGCACGTGTCTGTGCGCGTATGGGCGACGATCTGACTGCTGTGGAGCTGTTCACTAAAGTGCTCAAGGCTGATCCGGGCAATACGGAGGCTGTACTGGGGGTGACGGGCTCTCTGCTCAATCTACAACGTTGGGATGAGGCTGCGCGGGTGCTCAGTAGTATCAATGAGGCGGCCGCAAAGTATGTTGAGGCTCAGTTGATGCTCTGTGACCTCTATCTCAGCCGCATGGTTCCGCTCACACCTCAGAATGTGCAGAGTGCGTCGCAGGCGGTGAACGGACTGGATGGCCGCACTGAAGATCCGCGCTATTACCTGGCGCGTGGCGATGTCTACCGGGTTGCGTATGGCCTGGCTCGCGCGAAACAACTACCGTCCACGAGCAAGATAGCCGGGGTGACCGATCTCAGACCAGCAACATTAGGCCAGGCTGCCGAAGAGAGCTATCATGAGTATCTACGCCGCGCCCGCAAACCTGCAAACCGTGAGACTATCATCCGTCGTAAGTTCGAAGTTGCTCCCTGGCGTCTTCTATAAAGGAAACTACAAAAACTATGTTTAAAATTACTGCTTATAACAATCCATACCTGCGTGTTGGACAATCAACGATGCAGGCGGTCCTCTCGGTCTGTATAGATGAGGCCGCTGCTCCGGCTCCGGCTCCGCTGGCTTTGGCGATTGCGCTGGACCGTTCTGGCTCGATGGATGGTGCGAAGATGCGTGCTGCTCGTGACGGGGCGGTGAAGGTTGTGCAGGCGATCGATGCCAGTATGCAATTTATGGTTGTGACATTCAACGATAACGCCCGTATCATCTTTGGTCCGGCGGCTGGAATTGAGGAGAATAAAAATCGCGCGATTGCTGCTATCCAGACGGTCTATGCGGCTAGCGGGACGCGTATGAGCACTGCCCTGAATACGATTGTGGATAAGTTTGGCAGCAATCAATCACGTGCTACGCGTATCCTTTTCCTGACTGATGGTAAAAATGAAGGGGAACCGCGTGCTGCCCTTGATCGCGCGGTTGCACGTTGTTCGGCTGCGAATATCAGTATCAGTGCGTGGGGTGTTGGAACAGACTGGGATGCGGCTGAACTTCTGCATATGGCGGAGGTGACGCGTGGTTCGGCGGATATTATCCCGACCCCCAATCAGGTCGAGGCGGCATTCAGCAGTTCGTTTAGTGAGATGCGCAGGACAGCTATCACGAATGCGCGCATGTACCTCTGGTCACCTGCGGGTGTCCAGATTACCAACCTGCAGCAGGTCTATCCTACGATTGTGCCGCTGGGTACAGAACCCGATCCGACCAGTCCACGTCAGCAGGTGATTGCGCTCGGCTCATTCGCTCCTGGTGATCAGCGCGACTACCTGCTAGATATTACTATGCCGGTCAACACACCGGGTCAACAGTTTATGCTTGTCCGTCCCACCCTCAAGTACTTCGCGGGTGGGGGAACGGAGCAGGAGGAGAAAAGCGAACGTTCCGGCTGGGTCTTCGTACAATGGACCGAGGATGTATCCCTGGCCGCTCAGATCGAGGCCCATATCGCCCACTATACCAATCAAGAAGAACTATCCAACAATATCAAAGATGGCCAGGCAGCTCTCGCTGCGGGAGACAATGAGAAGGCCACACGTCTGCTAGGTCGAGCGCTGGAGATTAGCGAACGTTCCGGCAATGCACGCGTGACCCGTCTGCTCAGTGAGCTAATCTCGCGCGACGCCAAAGGGACGATACAACTCAACAAACAGGCCGACGCCGTGGCCCGTAAAACTCTGGCCATCAATGTCAGCAAGACCTCAAAATTGCAGTAATACCGCTCTCTATAAAACGACTAGAAGAATTTGAAAGAAGATCGCTAAAATGGCTAAACCACGGGTGAGTACGACAGGTACGTCAACCCCCTACTACACGCCACCTGCAACATCGAATACAGGCGCTGGGAAGCAGGCACAGTCCACGCCTGTGCCAGGTCAGGCTGTGCCACCAACAACGACACCTGCAGGTCCAAAGTTTGTCAGTCGTGTCTGGCAACAGGCTCGTCGTACGTTGAAAGGCCAGTTCATCGCTCTGGCTAGCGGCTGCCTGCTACTCGCCATACTACTAGCCCTCGTTATCTCTCTCTCGTTCAACCGTGCCGCCACAGATCTGAATACTATCGCGAATGGCAGTATCCCCAGTGTCGATGCTGCGCAATCGCTGGCACAATATATTGACGATATCGACGCAAAAGCGGCTGACTACATTGCGACTGCTCCGCTGACCCAGATAGAAGCGTGCAGTGTCGTTACTGCCAGTGGTAGCAAAAATGTAGGACCCAGGCGCGTCCATGACTGTGATCAGCTCAATATCGATGCTGAAATTATCCTGGCTAATCAACAATTGTTCAATGCTGCCCACAACGTTACCTACCCTGGCGAGCGTACTGCTGTGGAGCGCATTACTGCTGGCATGGAGGAATATATCGGGCACCTGACCGTCATGCAGCACGAGTTTGACCAGGCTAGCAACACGGCTAATGCGCAGGATAGTCATCTCCGCAATGCTTACCAGGCCTACCTGGCAGCCAGCAGTGTCCTGCACACCAGGATTCAACGCCAACCGAGTATCGTTGAAGATAGGTCAACTCTGCCAGCCTGCCACATTGGTATCGACCAGCACCTGGCGCAACCCAACACCTGGGTCAACGGCGGCATTGCAGACAATATCGACTGTTTGAGCGATATCAACTATACCCACCTGCAAGGGACAACTAGTACTGGTGGTGGCTACAATGATGTAATATCATTTTTAAACACCGCACTTATCGGTGCCATACTGCTCAGTATTATCTTCGTAGGCTGGCTGCTCATCTCTACCTGGCGTATGGCGGCGGTCACTCACCGCGTGATCAATGTCGGGCTCAGCCTGTCGCTACTCGTCGGACTGATCTTCAGTCTTATGATCATTGGTACCCTGCTCAATTTCACCGGACTCCCAGGCACACATACTGCCAGTCAGGACGGGGCCTATCGGCAACTAGTCAAAGACGATTACGACAGTGTCTACTATGCAGCAAAACTGAAACGCTACGGCACCGATGCCAACGCTGATGAGTCTCGCTGGCTGATCGCGCTGACCTTCAACGATACAACCACAGCGAGTGGTGCAGACCACTGGGCCGCCGACTGGGGCACCAACATCCAGCAGGTACAACAGCTAATCGCCAACGCCCAGAACAACCAGACCTGGAATGAAGAGATCCAACCTCTCTCCGATATCCATTCTGGCTGGAACAAATACATTACCCTCGACAGACAGATCCGCGCAGCCGCCAATAACGGCAGCGATCCGCAGCATATCAATAACGCTGAGGTCATCAGCACCGGACCATCCAACGCTGCCTTCGGCACCTTCTCAGACGCCGTTACTGCTCTGAGCAAAGCCAACTACGATCACTACAATATCACGCTCAGTAGCACCCAGAACACCCTGAACATCTACACCTCGCTCAGCGCTATACTCTACCCCCTCATCGGCCTCTGCGCTGCCTGGGGCATCTACACACGACTCAACGAATTCTAGCCAACCACACAGATGGGCCAGCATACACCACGAGGAAAACAATCCCATACTGGCCCACCTTCTACCTCACCTCCACAACGATCATCACGGGGCCATAACATTTTTCGTTCTGACATTCCCGCTAAGGAAATTCGGGTCGGAAGCCTGTAATAATGAGGCTTCTAGCGGTCCAGGTTAACAGCAATCGTGCCGCTTTCCCTTGTTGAGCAGAGCCTACCAACCCTACGATTATGGCTCTTCTCTCGACTTTATCAAGCGTTAGCGGAGAAAATGGTACGAACAAATGTTATGACTCCAACTCAGTTATTCTCACTGTGCTGATTGCCAACAAGGTTTGCCTCAATCGATTCTATCAGTCAATCCGGCAAACTTTGCTGGCGAGTTATATGTAGCCTTCTTGCTTTTCAGAGGAGAGTGCAAGGCAGATCGCTCGTTGCCGGTTGAGATTCGAGAGCGCTGCCAGTGGAGGCAAAATCGGCGATGAAAGCCGCCAGGAGATCGCCATCCTCCTCATTGCGGAGGCGGGTTGCGACATCGTGAATAGCATTGAGCGCGTTCGCCAGGACGATCTCGACGCGCTGGTTGCCGCCGGTGTAGTGCTTGATCTCGGTGAAGACTGCCAGGTACTCCTCGAAGGAAGGCTGTCGGATTTTTAGTATGCCTGCCCGATTGTTGAAGTAATAGGTGTCCGGCTGCGATTGACGGCGTACCAGGCGTTCAAGCACGGCTTGTAGATACTTAATGCAGAGAATACCGGTTGTCGGGTCGTTGACTGCGGGTGAGAGCGCGCGCAGAGCGATATCTGCGAGTTGGCGAACGCCGAAGCGGATATCCTGGGCAATGTCGCGCTCGCGCTCGATGTAGATACAGTGCAGCAGCGTTTTCCGGAAGGCCTCATCGACGGCGTGTGCGGGCCAGATATGCGCGATGACCGTCTCCTCTGTCACGAAATCGCCGGGGCTGACGAGCAGGTGGACCTGGAGCCGAAGGAACTTGATATCCTGGAGCAGGTGCGTGAGTGAGATGCGCTGAATGTAACCGGCAAGGGGCGCGCGCAACTGGGCTGGTTTCTCGCTTGTATGCCAGGTCTGGATGAGGGAGAAGACTTCGTCTTCGTGCGGCTCATGCGACCAGTTAGGGGACGATGCATCGATAGCCTCCACCGTCTGTGTGGCGATGCGCGCGGCGATATCCGATACCTGGATGATCTGCCCGGTATGGTGAATAAAGACCAGCAGCAGAGCTAGACCGAGGAAACCCAGATTGATCCCGACGGTGATGCTGACCGCGGGAAGAAAGCCGGGATCAAACGGTGCGGGGTCGCGCACTGTCATAAGCACAATCAGCGAGTAGGCGAAAATGGCGAAGAAGCCCCCGCGACCACCTGCGTCACGCGGTCCTGAAGGAAGCTACGCAGCGCGCGTGGTGTATACTGACTGGAGAGCAGTTGCAGGACGACGATGGTGATGGAGAAGGTGAGGCCCGCGACCGTGATGAGCGAACCCGCAATAATCGAGAGAATCGTGCTGGCTTCGGCTGACCCACCACTGAAGAGCAGAGGCACGTTTTTGACCTGAAAAGTGTGGTCAAACATCAGGAGAAAGATTGCCAGAAACGGACCAAACAACGAGACAAGCGCGGGAACGAACCAGAATGAGTTCAGTAGCGCACGCATGGAGTCATCAAGCGTCTTTTTGACCTCATCAAACATGGAGACCTCGCTAAAGCTGGCTACCAGCCAGAGAAGGATAGACACTCCCACGACCCACAACAAACAAGGAGCGCCGATAGCCGACCAGACTTCCCGGCACTCCATCGAAATTATTTTTTTAAGCATTTTTTTCAAGACATATAATACCACATCTTTACGCCGCGTGGTACGACACATCGAGTGCCTGCTGAAAGATGGTGCGTTAAGCGGCGACGATCCACTACGCACCCTGATGAGACCCTGCCTTATGACGCTTAATGTCTGTGCACAGTCCTATTGGATAAAAACGGAGTACTCCTCTCCACCGAAAGTAGCAAGACCCTCAAATGGCTCATCCGCACTGCCCGTGCTCCATACGAGAGCGGCTTCCTGGGTGGAAGAGAGCTTGGTATCAATGGATAATGCGTGCGTAATAACCAAGTTCTCTGGCCTGAGGATCAACGTTCTCGGCCAGAGAACTTGGTTGGGTGCTTGTTGGGACTCTACAACTAGCCACGAAGAAAAGAAGCGTATCTCACCCGATTAGGGAGCGTGGTTTTCCCTTTGCTCTTGGGGAAGAATAATGCGCAAGTAAACGAAAGCCAGCGCGAGCAAAAGGACGCCAAAGAAGGCTCCGCCAACGCGCATCGAGGTGGGCGAGGATGAAGCAACAATGCTCCAACCAATACAATAGAGGCCGAAAAGCAAACTGAGAGATGGTGCGAAAAATCGACGCATAGCCATGCCCTTTCTCCTTGTGAAACATCATTGTTGTCTGCTGTGGTGTTTGCTACAAACGATCCAACGCTTTGGCAAAGCTTATCAAGATAGAAAACACTCCAATAACTACGGCCACAACCAGTACGTCAAGCATGCTCTTTCTCCTTTGGAAGAGTGAAGAAGAGGCAAAAAAGACCCTTCAGCAGTCTCTCTCGCTGAAGAAACGCTTCGGAAGGGGAACAAGGGGCACTGTGATTGTTCGCGATGTGGTCATCTCTCGGAATGGGGGAAATGTACCAGAACCGGTCATCTTTCGGAGTCCCTTCTTTTCTGCCTTTTCAAGACACAAAGACATCTGAAAACCGACCAGCCTTCCCGGTACACCTTTCTCCAGGCAAAAAGCTCGTGTATGCCTATGCTTCTGCCTATTGCTTCATAGCATAGTTCATGCTTCTCGAAAATGCAATCTGGCATTGTGTTTAAGACTGTCTACTTCCTTGTCTTCACAGTCTCATCATGCTATACTGATTGCCACAATCTATATTTATGTATTTCTGGAAAGCACCGGGAAGTCTGGTCGGTTACGGTGTCTTTGTACATTTCATCACCATGTGATGGATGCACAAAGGCGCAGCAACCTGATCGCTCTCGGTGCTTTTCTTTGTGGAAAAGTAGGGTCCATCACTTAACACACTACGTGGAAACGTCCTGTCGCCGTTGATATGATGCTTCTGCAAAATAATACTTTGCTCTGCACGAGCCGAAACCTTGGCTTAGAACAGGACGAACACTATGTTTCCTTTTAATATTCCTTCATCTTTGCCTGTGGCTCTTGGGCTGTTTTTCGTTTCACTTATCATCGTGATCGCCGCATCCACACGGTTTACACGCAAACTAGAGGAGTTATGTGTCGCATTCAATCTTTCAGTTGGTATGCTGAGCCTGTTGAGTGCTCTCGGAGCCAATATTCCAAATTATGTCGCTTCCGCCCTCGCGATTTTTGCTGGTCATGACGATGTTGGTATTGGCATCATCGTTGGCTCGAATATTTACAATCTTGCCATTATTCTCGGTCTCTGCACCTTCTTTACTCCTGAACGTGCTGGGATGACATTGAATACACAGGAGAAACGAGATATCCGCACGATTGTCCGTTATACCTTTGTGATTACGCTCCTTTCATTCGTGGTCATCGCCTGGCTTCCAGACGAACCAAGCCTGAGCACCATCCATACTACGCACATCGTCCTTCTATTGGCTGCCCTGGGGACACTGGGCATCTTTGGCGCATTCCTGCTTCACCTCATCAGGCGCCCACGTGGCGGTAAAGGAATATCTCTGCATCCTCATGATCATCCCAAACGGGAAGCGTCATGGTCGATACTTCGTCTAGGGAGTGAAATCATCTTTACTCTGGTCGTTGCATTGGGTGGGGTCCTGGTAATGGTCCAGTCAGGACAAACGATGACTGCCGATGTCCATATGCCCTCAGTTCTCGCAGGCTTGCTTGTGCTCGCTGTCGCCACATCATTGCCCAACACGGTCGTTGCCATTAGCCTCGTGCGTACTGGTGAAGCTGCAGCATGTATTGAAGAGGTTTGTAACAGTGGAAGTATTAATACCGCGCTGGGCATCGTCCTGCCGCTCGTATTTTTGTCAGGTTTCCTGGAGGACCGTTCCGTGCTCTCTTTGGATGCTCCGCTTACCCTGGTGCTCACCATAGGTGTATTCTTCTGGGTAGTGAGAGGCCGCATCAGTCGGATCGCGGGTGCCCTCCTGCTCGTGACGTATATGACCTGGGTGCTTCTCCGTTTGTGGATGTAGACGACATCTTGCTATTTTTCTCCCTTCTGCTCAGGGAGAAGTCAAGACGTTGATAGCAGAGGAACGTTAGGACGATCGTGAAGAACATGGGAAAGACGCTTTTTGCGAGGAGGAAGAGAGCAAAAGCGCAGACTATCGCGAGCAAAGACAAACAAATCACCATGAACCGTTTCTTTTCGTTTTGGACAACACATCTTTCATGGCTTTGCTGACTTTGTTGGCCCGGTTGTTCTTCTTGAACATCTGTCATGGTGATATCCTTCTTGCCGAGATCTCCTGCTTTCTGAAGAACAGACTGTGATAGTTCCTACTATAGCGCACAGATGATCAAAAGATTGTCAAGAAAAGACCTACGGAGGTAAGAGGTCACTCAGAAGCTTTCGGTGTAGAGTATTTGCATGAAATACATGTTTTGTGGAATAACAGCGGACTCTTCTGACAGAGCTTCCGCCTTTCCTCTTTCCTCTCATAGAAGGAACGGAACTCTTGGTGGCTAGAAATCCACTATCGTTTCCGCTGTCCACTCAATAGTGTTGAGATCGAGAAACGTACATCTCACTCTTGGCGTGTTTCCAAGCTGAATTGCACTGAGCATAGAGGGGTTTACCCGCGGCTGAAGACTATCAAGGATTCTCTGCCACCAACAAGTAACTGTTGCTTTCCTGCTACATATTAGGAAGACTTTGTGGTGTCTTGGCATAAGCATGTACAAAAAGGCGCAGCTCTCGCTTATGAGAACCACGCCCATGGATGCGGGAGAGTGCAGGTGGGTGCCTGTATGGTATACAGGCGCCCACCTACGTAATTAGGAATTTAGCTTGTCCAGGTCGAGATTGAGTTGCAGGACATTGACATGGGGCTCGCCGAAGATCAGGAGGAAGCGCCCCTGAATATTATCATCAACAAGCTTCTTGACGACGTCCTCGCTCAGGCCGCGCTCGCGCGCGATGCGTGGGACCTGGAAGTAGGCTCCAGCGGGCGTAATATCAGGGTCCAGGCCCGAGGCCGAGGTCGTGACCAGGTCAACGGGAACTGGCACGCCTGGATTCTCCTTCTGCAGCTCCTGTGTGCGCTGCTGGATAGCATCTTGCAAGTTCTTATTGGTTGGTCCCAGGTTAGAGCCAGCCGAGTTCGCGGCGTTATAGGGTTGGGCCTTACTGCCATCATCTGACAGCGTTGCCGAGGGGCGACCGTGGAAGTACTTTGGCAGTGTCCACTCCTGGCCGATCAGGTCGGAGCCTACAAGCTGTCCATTCACATAGTGCATGCTGCCATTGGCCTGGTAGGGAAAGAGCAACTGGGCCAGGCCTGTCACGATACCAGGGTAGATCAGACCCGTCACGATTGTGAGCACAATCGTGATAGCGATGGCGGGCCGGAGCACTTTAATAACGGTTTTCATAGCGTAACCTTTTCTCCTCCTAAAGCGTCAGGTGCAAGGCGACCAGGATCAGGTCGATCAATTTGATGCCGATGAACGGGATGATGATGCCACCAACACCGTAGATCAGCAGGTTACGGCGCAGAAGAGGACCGGCACCAATCGGGCGGAACTTCACACCACGCAGAGCCAGGGGAACGAGCGCGATAATGATGATCGCGTTAAAGATGACTGCCGAGAGTACTGCGCTATGCGGAGTGGCTAGCCCCATGATATTGAGTGCATTCAATTGTGGATAGGTCACGGCGAAGGCGGCGGGAATGATCGCGAAGTACTTGGCCACGTCGTTGGCGATGCTGAAAGTCGTCAGCGCACCACGAGTGATCAGCAATTGCTTGCCAACCTCTACGACTTCGATCAGCTTGGTGGGATTGGAATCCAGGTCGACCATGTTCGCGGCCTCTTTCGCGGCCTGCGTGCCTGTATTCATCGCCACGCCGACATCGGCCTGGGCCAGGGCGGGCGCGTCATTGGTGCCGTCACCAGTCATGGCAACCATACGACCACCGACCTGCTGCTCGCGGATGAGCTTCATCTTGGTCTCAGGCGTGGCCTGGGCCAGGAAGTCATCGACGCCCGCTTCTTTGGCGATTGCCGCCGCGGTGAGGGGGTTGTCACCAGTGATCATGATGGTGCGGATACCCATAGAACGCAGTTGGTCGAAGCGCTCGCGCATGCCGCTCTTGACGATGTCCTTGAGCTCAATGACGCCAAGGATGCGTGCCCGGCCACCGCGAGTCTCGGCGACCACCAGGGGCGTGCTACCAGCCTTCGCGATGGAGGAGACTAGCTCGTCCAGCTCGGCGCTGCTCACGCCACCGTTCTCTTCAACATAGGCTTTGACGGCGTCGCCCGCGCCCTTACGGATGGCGAACATGTTTCCATTCAGATCCACGCCGCTCATGCGCGTCTGCGCGGTGAAGGGGATGAAGGTTGCGCCTTGAACATTCTCTGGGGAGAGGCCATACCGCTCCTGCGCCAGCTTGACAATCGAGCGACCTTCCGGTGTCTCGTCAGAAAGGCTGGAGAGGAGGGCCGCATGCGCCAGGTCGCGCTCATCGACACCAGCGACGGGAACAAAGCGGCTCGCCATACGGTTGCCCAGCGTGATGGTGCCAGTTTTATCCAGCAGGAGCACATCGACGTCGCCAGCCGCTTCAACGGCGCGACCGCTCATTGCCAGCACATTGCGCTGCACCATGCGGTCCATACCCGCGATACCGATGGCCGAGAGCAGGCCACCGATGGTGGTAGGAATGAGACAGACCAGCAGGGCGATCAGGGTCGTTACGGAGACCGCCACCCCAGAATAGATGGCGAAGGGTTCGAGCGAGACACAGACCAGGACGAAGATAATCGTCAGGCTAGCTAGCAGAATGTTCAGCGCGATCTCGTTCGGCGTCTTCTGGCGTTTGGCGCCCTCAACCAGGGCGATCATGCGATCCAGGAAGGTCTCACCGGGGTTGGCGCTGATCTGCATGACGATCCAGTCCGAGAGGACGCGCGTGCCGCCGGTCACGGCGCTGCGGTCGCCACCACTCTCGCGAACCACGGGGGCGGACTCACCGGTGATGGCAGACTCATCGATAGAGGCCACGCCCTCGATCACATCGCCATCACCAGGGATGACATCGCCGGCCTCGACCAGTACATAGTCACCCTTGCGCAGGTCGGGGGCCTGGACCTCTTCATAGGTCGAGTTGCGCTCACTCGATTTGAGACGTTTGGCGATAGTGGTCTTGCGCGTACGGCGAAGCGTATCCGCCTGGGCCTTGCCGCGACCCTCGGCCATGGCTTCAGCGAAGTTGGCGAAGAGGACGGTAAACCAGAGCCAGATCGCCACCGCGAAGACAAACCAGGTCTCCGCCGTGAGCTGATCGCTTGTAAACGAGCTGGTTGGCGTGGTAAAGAGGAGCAGGCGTACAAACTCAAGGGTCGTAATGACGCTGCCGACCTCAACCACGAACATGACCGGATTTTTGAGCTGCCAGCGTGGATCGAGTTTTTTGAATGAATCGAGCGTGGCGCGGCGGATGATCGCGGGATCAAAGATCGAGCGGTCCCCCTTGCGGCGCGATTTGACAGGTTTTGTCTCTAGCGCGCTCTGCTCTTGCATATCTGATGGATCTTGATTTGTCTGAATGCTCATGTTCTTAGAATGCCTTTCCCGACAGCATCAGCAGATGCTCCACAATCGGTCCCAGCGAGTAGGCGGGGAAGTAGGTCAGGGCGCCAACGATCAGGATAACCCCAATGAGCAGGGACACAAAGAGCGGTCCCGTCGTGGGGAAGGTACCTGCACCTGCGGGTACGACCCTCTTCTGTACCAGGGAGCCAGCCAGGGCCATGACCGGGATGACGAAAGCGAAACGGCCAATAATCATGGAGAAAGCAAGAGTCCAGTTATAGAAGGGCGTATTGACGGTAAGGCCACCAAATGCTGAACCATTGTTGCCGTGCGCCGATGTATAGGCGTAGAGAATCTCCGAGAGTCCGTGTGGACCAGGATTGAGAATCGAGTTTGTGCCAACCGGAAGAACACTCGCGACCGCCGAGAAGAGCAGGATACCAGCGGGTAGGATCAGGATGGCGAGCGAGGCCATCTTCATCTCCTTCTGCTCGATCTTCTTGCCCAGGAATTCGGGGGTGCGACCCACCATCAGGCCCGCGATAAAGACCGCGAGAATAGCGAAGATCAGCATACCATAGAGGCCGGAGCCGACACCACCAAAGATGATTTCACCCAGAGCAATATTGGCCAGGGGGATCATACCGCCCAGCGGGGTAAAGCTATCATGCCAGGCATTGATGGCACCACAGGAGGCGTCAGTCGTGATGACCGCGAAGAGCGAGGACTGCGTGATGCCGAAGCGTACCTCTTTGCCCTCCATATTGCCGCCCGCCTGAGTCGCGGAGACACTCTGATCGACGCCCAGGTTATTCCAGGCGGGATTGCCAGCCTGCTCGGCGGGCAGGGCCACAGCAACACCAGCCAGGAAGAGCACGAGCATGGCCGCGAAGAGCGCCCAGCCCTGGCGGGTATTTTTGACCATTTTGCCAAACTGGTAGGTCAGGCCCGCGCCGATGGCGAAGATGGCAAGCGTCTCCATCAGTTCGGTGGCAGCATTGGGGTTTTCAAAGGGATGGGCCGAGTTGGCGTTAAAGAAGCCGCCACCGTTCGTTCCGAACTCTTTGATAAACTCCTGCGAGGCCACGGGACCCTGCGCGATGGTTTGAATGGCACCGTTGAGTGTATGTACGGTTGTATAGGCGTTGAAGTTCTGCACCACGCCCTGGGAAACCAGGACCAGCGCGCCAATGGTGCAGATTGGCAGCAGCAGGTACAGGGTGCAGCGGGTGACATCGACCCAGAAGTTCCCCAGGTGTCGCGCGCTTCTGCGAGACAGACCGCGAATAAACGCGACTGCCAGGGAGATACCGACCGCGGCCGAGGTAAAGTTGTGGAAGGCCAGACCCATCATCTGAGTCAGGTAGCTCATCGTCGTCTCGCCAGCGTAGGCCTGCCAGTTGGTGTTACTGGAGAATGAGACCGCTGTATTGAAGGCCAGCGCAGGTTCCACGGGGCCCATGCCCTGCGGATTGAGCGGCAACCACTGCTGAACGCGTTGCTGGATATACAGGAGCAGGATGACGACGATAGTAAACACAATCATGGAGACGGTATAGCCGATCCAGGTCTGCTCCTCATCCTCCCTGGTGCCATAGATTTTATAGAAAAAACGCTCTACCGGGACAAATACCGGCGAGAGCCAGGTTCGTTCGCCGGCAAATATCTTGGTCATATATAGGCCCATAGGCTTGGTAATGAGGATGAGTATTACCACATAGACCAGGACCTGCAAAACACTATTTGATGTTACAGGCATCTGTGTTCCCTCAACATCTTGCGACTAAAATTTCTCTGGTGCGAGCAATGCCACCACGAGATAGACAACGATAGCCAATGAGACAATCCCCACGAGGATATATTCAAGAGGGGTATTCATAGTTCATGCCTCCTTACAACTTGTCACAGGCGATAGTAAAGCCTATGAGCAGCAAGAAACTTGCAATGGTCACGACAACAATGATGAGATCGAGCATAGAAATCCTCCCTTCTGGCGAAGCGCTCGCTCCCCTGGGGTTGAGCCTAAATGATCTTACGCGGTGGAGAGGGGCTGCGGATCGCGGCTTGTGACGCGAAGCGTAACAAGGTCTCCATGGGAAAGGGTTTGGGCAAGTAGGCGAGAAGTTGGAACTCCGTGAGGCGTTCTAGACTAACGCGTACGGCGGAGAGCACGACAACAGGCATGACCTGGCGCAGCCCCTCAGTGATGCAGGCTGGCAGAAAGCCTTCTCGTGACGCAATCCGCAAAACCTCCCATCCAGTGTGACCGGGTAGATCGATATCGAGAAAGATAAGGTCGAAGGTGTTATCACGGAGAAACTCAAGTGCTGTAAGCCCATCATGGGCCATATCGACGCGATAGTGGCGCGCCTGAAGATTGCGACCAATAACCTCGCTTAAGACGGCATCGTCTTCAACCAGCAGAATATGTGTTTGAGCGTTTTGCATGGAACGGACTCCTTTTGCTTCTCCTCCTCTCCCTCCCCTTTCGTTGTAAGTATAGGCAAGAACATATCAATGTGCGTTCCGGGTCCAGTCGTGTATTCTAAAAAAATTCTCATCGAAACGGCACATATCTGGTTTAAGGCTAGCTTGCTCCCTGTTCGTCGTCGAAGCGATAGCCAACGCCGGGCGTAGTGAGGATAAAGCGGGGGTGATCTGGGTCTGGCTCAATCTTTTGTCGTAGCTGTGCGACATGAACATGAAGGCTATGGAGCTTACCCTTGCCCTGTGCCCCCCAGATCTGCTCCTGAAGCATGTCGCGTGTGAGAAGCTTGCCGCGATGGGTAAGGAAGACCTTCAGCAGATCGTACTCGGTTGGCGTGAGCTTTATCTCTGTTTCCCCCACCCAGACCCGGCGCTGGGCAAAATCAACCTTGAGCAGGCCAATCTCGAGCCTGGGTGCAGTACCGGCCTGGATGCGGGCCAGGTGGCGCAAGGCGACTTGGATGCGTGCAATAACTTCACCCATCCCGAACGGTTTAGCGATATAGTCATCGGCTCCCAGGTCGAGTGCCTGGACCTTATCGCGCTCCTGGTCTTTGACGGAGAGCACGATAATGGGGACATTTGACTCCTCGCGTATGCGACGGCAGACCTCTAGCCCGCTGATGGTTGGTAGCATCAGATCGAGCAAAATCAGGTCTGGTCGCTGCTGAAACACTGTTTTGAGAGCCTCTTCGCCATTGCGTGCGGTCAGAACACGATAGCCGTGCGCGGTCAGCCCGCGCGAGAGGGCGCGGATAATCTCTATTTCATCATCGATGATTAATATATAGGCCCCTTGCTTATGCATACTTGACTCCTTTAGTGTTCAAATGGTCGCAGGGGAAGCGCGATAAAGAATTGAGCGCCCCCTGCGGGCGTGATTCTACCCAGATGCGCCCCTCGTGCGCCTCAATCAGGCCTTTGCAGACAGCCAGGCCCAGGCCTGAGCCGGGCGTTGAGGTATCACTGGTTCCGGGCTGTTTGTGGTGTAGCACTCGATAAAATTTATCAAAGATCTGTTTCTGTTCAGCCTGTGGAATGCCGGGGCCGCGATCCGCGACGCTGATGAACATCTCATGCTCCTGTGGCAGGACGGTCACGTCGATAGGGGTGCCAGGAGGAGTGTAGCGAACAGCGTTCTCAAGGAGATTGGTGAGAACCTGATCGAGGTGTAGGTAATCCAGCTCCACTGGGGGCAGTTCGCGCGGCCCATGGAGCTGAACGCTACGCCCTTCGAAGAGTGAGGAGAGCCGATCAAGGACATCCTGAATCAGGGCGCGCACCTGGTACCACTCTTTCTCGGGCTTGAGCGCGCCCTCCTCGATGCGCGACATATCAAGCAGATTCCCAACCAGGCGGTTCAAGCGGTCGGCTTCGCGCTCGATGGAGCTGGCGATACTGTGCTGGGCCGCCTCTTCCCAGTGAATATCCTGCTCTAAGAGGGTGCTGGCAGAGGCTTTGATGACAGTGAGGGGCGTGCGCAAGTCATGTGAGACGGAGGAGAGGAGGGCCGCGCGCAGAGTATCGGTCTGTTGTAGCACCTCAAGGTGCAGATTCTCTTTTTGCAGGCGCGAGCGCTCTATAAGTAAGGCCGCCTGGTCCAGGAATGCCCAGAAGAACGCATTATGAGGATATTTGTGGGTATCTATACGTGCCTCCTGAGAGAAATCAAAGTGTTCTGCCTGTCCTCCCTTTTTGTGTATGTGCAGGCGCAGGACGCCGATTGCTTTAGCTCCAATGATGAGCGGCAGCCAGTAGCACGTGTGGTAGATAGCGTGTTCATAGGCGCGCTGATGGTGTGTGCTGGCGTGTTCGATGGTTTCCAGGCTTTGCCCGTGCTTGATGACCCAGGTTGCGTGCGTCAACTCGCCTGGCAATAAGGGTGAGGGTTGGTCCTGGCTTGCGCATACCTGCACCTGCAATGTCCCCTGAGCATCTGGTTGGATAATCTCGCAGTCCTGAACGCCCCAGGAGGTGAAGACATCAACAATGGCGCGTGCGATCACCTTAAGTTGTAGCTCGGGGTGCCCCTCCTGGTTAATTAGACGCACAAGATTGTAGAGGATACGCGTTTCATACTCTTTGCGCGCGATCCGCAGGCTCTGCTGGCGCAACGTGGTGGTGAGATGTCCAGTAAGTAAACCGCTAATGAGCAAGACAAAGAGTGCTATCCATTCTTCCGTACGATAAACCGTAAAGGTATAGACTGGTGGAATGACAAAGAAATTAAAGGAGAGAAAAGCCAGAAGCGAGGCCAGCGTTGCCGTATAGCGTCCACGCCAGGTTGCCAGGGACAGGACTGCAAGCAGGTAGATACTGGAGATATTGGGAATGCGTGGATAAAGATGAAATAAGGCAATGAGAGTAGTAATTAGCATTACGCCCGCAACGGCAAAAAGAGTATCGAGGAGATACGCGGTCCAGGTACGCTGTTGCTCCTCAACCAGGGGTGTTATTTGATCTATGCCATACATGCCAGGTTAACCTTTCAGGGAGTGCTAAGTGCTGTCAGCGAGGCGTAAGTTGTTTAACATGAACTGGTCGCCGAGGGCAGAGCATACCCAAATATCCATGTTAGAGAAAGTATAGGCCAGGAACGCTCAATGATTTCTGTGGAAAAGGAACTCTTTATCTCAAGAATTGTTCAAGATTTTGCCATGTATGCATGGACTGCGAGGTCTGCAGACCGATACTCAGACGATGGGAAGGTCGCTGCGCTCGGAGGCCAAGCAATCTCGGGCCTTTTGCGGTTACCCTACGGAAGCGAGATGCGTGTTTAGAGAGCAGGTGATAAGCACACTTGCTCTCTTCGCTTGCTCAAGCATTGGAGGACGTGCTATGCCACACGATGAAAGACAGATATGGGATCTCTGGATGCCTGGTGCTGGAGCGCAAGGGCTGCCCTTTGCGCGTGGGCGCTGTGATAAGACCGAGTTTATGCTGGTACATGCGGCGCCATTCTCCCTCTCAGTTGATGTCTGGAGTGACCAGGGGGACCTGCTGGCGCGGGGAAGAAATCTGGAGCGTCACGCCGCAAGGACACCGATCACCAGGCTTCAACTTCAGGAAGGGCAGGTCGTGCGCGAGGAGATCTGGCCGACCGAGACAGCCTATGGCCTACCAGTGATCTTGCCAGGAGGCGAAATTGGAATTTTACGCGCCTGGTGGAACGCCCCCGATCACCAGGAATGGCGTTGGAGCGTTGAGTTTTATAACCATCAATAGATGCTTGCCTGAATATCCTTCGCAAGGCTGGCATTGTACAGGAAGAGTATCTCACATATGCAGAATCGAGTCATCTGAGTAAGGTGTGTGGAAAAATTGGGCGTTGCTCAATTTTTCCACATGCACCTTATCCCTGAGCGCCGCAGGCGCGAAGAAGTAAGATGACTTTTGTCAGGGGGGGAGTGAATCAAGTGGAGAATTTGCCGATTAGGACGCAGTGGTCGCTACCGCGCGAGGTGCAATCGGTATCGAGGCTGAGAGGTTTGACCTTGGGTGTGACAAACATGTAGTCGATACGCAAGAAGGCCCAGTACTGGTTGAGTCTGCGAATGCCCCATGAGTGACCACTGCCTTTGCCAACGAGCAGGTGCGTATCCTGCAGCCCGGCAGAGAGATCTTGATAGGCGGGTTCGCGATCAGTCGTATTCATATCACCCAGCAGGAGCAACCGCTCGCCATGCTGAATGAAGGGTTGCAAGAACTGGTGGAGTGCCTTGACCTGGCTATCGCGCCGCTGGGGACAGAAGAGACAGCCATATACCGTGTTGATGGATGAGATGGGGTGTGCGTTGACCACGAGCAGCGTTTGTCCATGCCCTAAATCCAGGCGCGCCCAGAGAATACGAGGAATATCCCAGACTGCGCGTGAGCCATCCGGGGCCGTGACCTGCCCATGATCCAGAATGGGAAGGGTACTGAGCAGGACCTCGCCAGGCGGTGCCTCTCCCGAGCCATAGAGGTGATAAGGATACTGCCGTAAGATATCCTGAGCCTCATCGATTCCGTTCCAGTCCGCCTCTTGCAGGGCGATAAGGTCGGGATGGTGCGTGTTGATCAGTTGGCGCACATAGCCGCCCCGTGTGTTGTCGCCTAGGAAGTTCCAGGTCATGGCGGTAATAGTTCGTCCTCCTTCGATGCTTTGAGCGTTGCCAGCACCCAGGCGTGGCGAGAAGCAGAGACCGAAGAGGATGACACCAATGGCAAAGGCAATGCGTAGCAGCGCGGTAAAACGTAGAAACAAGAAGGGAACGAGGAGCGCGAGGGGCGCAAAGAGATAGGGCGCAAAGATTCCTGCCAGCGCGAGCAGACCCACGCGCTGAGGAGCAATGGCATGACTTATCAGAAAGATCAAGACGAGCAATACATAGAGAGATGCTCCTATTGTCAGCACCTTGAAGCGTTGTTTCTGCCAGAGACGTACAAACCAGTTGTCTGCCACTGTTTTCTTATCCTCGCTTTACGACATTAAAGGTCTTTTTATTGTAGCACAACCACTTCTGCCTGGTAGAAGTTATTCTTGTTTAACGCGCTCAACAATGCCTTTCACTCTGGACCCACAGGCCAGGAGGGAACCCAGGCCATCAGTATGCCTGTCTGCTTGGCTTGCTTTATGTCGGCAGTGTAAGCGGGTGGGCCTGGAGAAAGTGCCAGATCAGATCTGTCGCGCTGGCATATCTCTGCCCCTGTTCGTCGACAAAGCTGCCTTTGGGCCAGGTATGCTGACCGTCAGTGATGCGGTAGTGCATGACTACCGTGCGGGCGCGGCATGACATCCATTGCTCGCCCAGGACGTCGCCCTGCTGAAAAATTGGCGTGGGTGTGGGCTGGCAGCCATCTCTCTCGACCCATTGGGAGAGCCAGGTGTGGATGGGAGGCTCTTGATCATTGGCGCTGTTGCCGTTATAAGGGACGATGTGATCTCCCGTGCCATGGAACTCTAGTAGAGAGATTGGGCGTTGTGGGGTACAGCCGCCCGCGACGGGATGCATGCCTCCCGAAACAATCGCCACGGCCGCGATGCGGTTAGCGAGCTTGCATGCGAGGATATTGGTGAGCGAGCCTCCATTAGAAAAGCCCGTGGCATAGATACGATGGGGATCGATACAGAGTGTTTGCTCCAGGTGTCCAATCAAGTCGTTTACAAAGCGCACGTCATCGACATGGGGATAGTTACGCGGCCCTGTGTCCCATCCGCGCAGATGGTCGGGGCCAATGCTACCCTGGGGATAGGCCACGACAAAGTTTTTTTGCTCCGCTAGCGTAGAGAGGCCGCTGATGCGCTCTTGCATGAGAGCATTGCCGCTATGTCCATGAAAACTCAAAACCAATGGATATTTGAGCGTGCTGCGATAGGTATGGGGAATATGTAAACGATATTGGCGGGAGCGTCCTCCCGAGAGCAGGGTCTCATTGACGCTGGTTGCAGGTGGAGGTGTGAAGGGCGCGCCGCAGCCATACCCAGAGAGGACAGCGACCTGGGCTGTGGTGCTGACCGCCTGCGCTTTTTCCGCCGTACCACAGCCTGTCAGTATACAAAGTAAGATAGCGATGAGTCCATATGATCCATATTTGAGCGAGCTGCCCGTAAAACGAAAGAAGCGCACGGTTTTTTTCTCGATTTCGCTGGGTTAACGATCTTTTGCGATTGATAGGCGCTCCCAGGCTCTCCTGGGGACGTTTGCCAACCAGGACGGCAATGGTTGGGATCTTCCAACCAGGCGGCTAAATACTGGCGTCTGGGTAAAGGCAATACTGATCAGGGCCGAGCTTCCGGCGGTAAAGGCCCAGGTCAAAAAGACGCGAAGCACGACGGGCCAGGTGGCTGGCATAGCGGGTACGAGCCAGCTCATGGCCGCCGCCAGAATCAGCGCGTGAATCAGGTAGACGCCAAAGGAGGCATCTGAGAGCATATGCCAGAGTGTATACCAGCGTGGGCGCTCACCTGGACGGCGCCGAGCTGGATTAGCCCAGCGGGATGCCAACCAGAAGGCACCTATGATGATGGCCGCGCTATAGGGTACCATGATGGGTTGTAGTACCGAGATAGCCAGCCCCATTTCTTCATGCAAGAACTGAAGCTGTGCATAGAACCCTAGCCAGAGCATACCCAGCGCCAGTAGCATACCACAGACAATCCACCGCCCGTGGCGTAACAAGAAGGCGCGAATAGACTGGAAGTGCAACGCGGTGATGCCGCCGAGCACAAAGTAGAACTGGTACATCAGGGCTATGTGCTCTTGATAGAGCCAGAGCGTATGCCAGGGTTCAACCTGGTTAAGAGTTCCCATCTGAATATACCCGAAGTCCAGGGAGAAGACAAGGACCTGCACAAGGAAACTGATGCCCAGAACCTGCCAGGGATAGGCCCTGACCTGCTTTAGAAACCAGAGGAAAAGCGGGAGCAACAGGTAAAACTGGATCGTGAGCAGGATGTAATACAGCTGATATGAGGCGCTCCCGGTCAGGATCGCGCTCGGGCTTTCTTGCAGTAGTTGGAGCAAGGATTGGGGGTGCTTGTTGACCCAGACATAAACGATGCTCCAGAGGCAGTATGGCAGCAGCACACCTATGCCGCGTTTCTTCCAGAAGCGGATAAACGAGAAGCCTTGTCCCTGAGCGAAGCGGTCGTAGTAGACATAGGTCATTGCGAATGCCGTCACGAACATGAACAGCGCCCGTGTGAAATGCAGGGAAGAGAGCACGGCATTTTGTAGCTGTACTCCCATCGCGCTTGTATTGAGAAACGTGGTGAAGGAGACAACGTGTACAGCAACGACGATGAGTGCGGTAATGGCCCGCAACGGATCTAGCTCATAGATGTGAGGTTTACGCGTCGTGTGTTGTTGCGCTACGCCTGCCTGATTTGTTGCTTCCCTTTGTTCCTGTCTAGCAGGCGTTAACGTTTGCCCCACAGGTCATGGTCTCCTCTCGTAGCTTGAGTTGTTGACGGTCAACCTTCCCCATTCGATTTTTGGGCAAGGCGTCGAGAATGATCAGGTCAACCGGAGTCTTGGGTGGTCTGAGGTGGCGCCTGACATGGGTCCAGAGATCTTCTTCTAGCTGCCTGGTTTGGGGTTCATTCAGCGCCAGGTAGGCCACGACCTCTTCACCATAGATGGGGTGTGGACGCCCTACGGCTACGCTCTCGCGAACCGCTGGATGGGCCTGCAATACCTCCTCAATCTCGCGTGGCGCGATGTTTTCGCCACCGCGATTAATGACCGCCCTCAAACGGCCAACCAGAAAGAGATAGCCATCTCTATCCAGGTAGCCGAGATCGCCAGTGCGGAACCAGTTCGCCACAAAGGCCTCCTGTCCGGTATCCCCATAGTAAGCCTGAATGACGTTGGGTCCCTGGATGCAGACTTCACCAACCTCCCCTGGCGCGACATCGTGTAGACGCCTCTCTTGCGTTGTGGGTTTACAGATGCGTAGCGAGACGCCTGCAGGGCGCCCTGCCGAGCCGGGTTTGTGGAATTCTGGTGGCAGGGGATTGGCCACGATCGTGCTTGCCGCCTCGGAGAGGCCATAGGTCTCGATGACTGGCACACCGATGTACTCCTCGAAACGTGCGAGGTGGGCCGCCGGTAGAGGGGCCGAACCGGTACGTACAAAGCGTAGCGTCGAGGGCAGCAGCGGTGGAGAATCACCCTCCAGGAGAATAGCGATCATGGCCGGGACCAGGCTAGCCCAGGTAATATCCTGCTGTTCGAGCCAGGTCCAGAACTGGCGCCGACTGAAGCGCCTGGCGATGACCAGGCTGGCCCCCGCTAGCAGGGAGGCGCACAGGCTAACTACAGGAGCATTGATGTGGAAAAATGGGAGCGGTGTCAGGCCACGATCCTGTGGCCCTAGGCGGTGCACTAGACGTACCTGGTCCGCCGTCCAGGCGACCTGCTGCTCAGTCAGTACAACCCCTTTGGGTTCTCCCGTGGTTCCCGATGTCATGATGCATATGCGCCCCTCCTGCGGAGGTGTCGGGAGCCGGTTGGGCCTGGCGAGAGGCTGTGTGAGCCAGGCTTCACACTCCTCTCGCGTTACGACGCGGGTGCCACTGGCCTCAAATTGCGCTCTATGGCTTGCTTGCTCCACGAACACGATATCAGGATGAAACATCTCTGTCGCACGCGCAATATCGCGCTCGGAGAGATCGGGGGCCAGGGGCAGCAGGACATGACCGCCCGCGAAGGCGCTTAGCCAGACAAGCGCGTTGAGGATGCTATTCTGAAATTGTAAGAAGATGGTCTGGGGCGAACTGCCCAGGTGCTGGCATAGGCATTGCACGGCCTGTGTGGACTGCTGATAGGTGAAACTTTGCCCTGTCTCAATCTCAGTGAGAAAGATGTGTTCAGGCCTGTGCTGTGTCCAGTAGTGTAAACGGGTATAGAAGGTGCTCATAAATGTTCCTCATCCCTCGCGATATGACGCTCCTTGTCGTTGAATGGTTTGTTCAGGCGATGCGCCGTTCATCTTCAATGATCACGGCCTGTTCCAGAGTTTTTCCACGCGTTTCATGTCCAAGGAAGGCGACGGCCAGGACCCCTACCAGGGCCACCGTGGCCAGGAAGATATACGATCCCGCGATCCCGCCGCCAGCGATGATAAAGGCCATGATAAAGGGCGCCAGCGCTCCCCCAAAGAGGCGTCCCACGCATTCAAAGCCGCTGATGCCAAGCGCGCGTATGCTGGTTGGATACTGCTCAGCGCCGTAGATCTTAATGCCTGGATCGACGCCGATGCCAAAGAACGACATGAGCGCGCCAAAGGCGAGCGAGAGAAGCACGGTATGGGAGAAACCAAAACCGATAGCGCTCACCGCCGCGATAAGCGTGAAGACGATCAGGGTCTTCTTGCGTCCCCAGCGTTCCAGGGCGTAAGCCACAGCGTACTTGCCAGGAATAGAGGCAATGACAATGAAACTGGTATAGAGGAAAGCATTATCCAGACCATATCCTTGCTTCACCAGGACGGTTGGTGTGTAGGTTTGAATGGCATAGAAGATGAATAGGATGCAGGCGAAAGAGACCCACATCATCAGCGTACGCTTAAGGTAGGGCCTACGCA
Organism: Ktedonobacter sp. SOSP1-85; assembly: GCF_016587415.1. Lineage (GTDB taxonomy): Bacteria > Chloroflexota > Ktedonobacteria > Ktedonobacterales > Ktedonobacteraceae > Ktedonobacter. The sequence continues at coordinate 5,150,489 of NZ_BNJI01000001.1, forward strand.
GGAAGGCAAGCGGAGAGGCGCTCTCCTCGGAAGATGCCAGGACACTGCTCCGGGGCATTGGCAGAGGTTTCTGGAGACGCTGTTCGATGGAGGTTTCCAGGTGATGCACAATGCCGTCCGCCTCGCTGTTTCTGCCCCGAATTTGTAGCCAGCGTGGAGATTCCGGCATCCATTTCAGCAAGGCGGGGACATACAGGAGTGGAAGACCACCAAGGAGGAAGAGAAAGCGCCAGCTCTGGCCACTGGTAAACCATGAGTTTGCCAGGAAGCCGAGCAACGGCGCGGCAAAGTAGCCCACTGAGAGAAAGGAATCCAGAATTCCAGTCATCAGGCCACGCTTGTGACCGGGCGTAAACTCAGCGGCCATCGCATACGGAATGGGGAAGATCGCGCCCATGCCAAAGCCTGCCACAAATCTCAGGAGTAGCAAGAGAGGAATATTGGGGGTAAAGGCGCATAGCAGAGAGAAGAAAGCATACCAGGCGGTTCCCAGGGCCAGCATATGCTTGCGCCCAATCCGGTCAGTAAGCCAGCCTGCCGGGAGAATGGCGACGACAATTCCCAGCGTGGACGCAGTCGCCAGCCAGCCTACGGTAAATGTATCAAGGTGAAATTGCTTCGTTATAGTGGGGAGAACAGTGCCAATAATGCCGATATCATATGATTCTAACAGCCAGGAGAGACCTGCCAGAAATAGAATACTCCAGATTTCCCGACTCAGTGGCAAGCGGTCAATGCGTGCAGCAATGTTTTGACGCTGGATACCCGGCGTGGAGACTTCCATGAAACAAACTCCTATTCATCCTACGACACCCTTTTTGTATTGAATTTATTCAATGCAAACTGCCTATCTCTATCTTCGATCTCCTTTAAGAGTAGCCCATAAAATTAAAGAAAGATTAAAAAGAGTTTGTAAATTTCCTCAATTTATTTTTTGGATGGGGGCAAATGGGACACTTTGTCTCTCGAACGGGTGAATCTTTGACGGAAAGAGGGAGGAGCATGTGGCGCGGGCAATTACCCGCGCCACATGCTCCTCCCTCTTTCCCTGTGCGCCGCAGGCGCACAAGCAGACGCTTAGGAAACTCAGGCTTTTTTCTTGATGGGGATATAGATCTCTACTTTGGTGGCATCGTAGTAGAGTTCGTAATCGGCTTTGCCCTCGGCGAACTCGTAGCCGGACTCAGGGAACCAGGTGGTCATGATGTATTTCCATGTCCCCTGAATGGCATCCGAGAATTCCGGCCCTATGTTCTCAACTGGAGGCACGGTGAAGACGGCATAGTTTGCCTCGGGCACTTCGCCGCGAAACATGTCTGCTGGGACGCCATCATAGTTCTCCACCTCGACGGCGATGACATACGAGAACTCGCCGGTGACGCTGTCGGGCGGATAGCAGATGCCCAGCTCATTGTGATGCACGACGGGGAACGTTTTATGGAGCGTGGCGAACTTCTCCGGGGTCATGGCTGACCAGAAGGCCGGAATCTCCTGCAAATTTTTGCCCTCAAGACATGTCGTTTTGAGTTCATAGCCCGCGACTTTAGCTGCGGGTTTGCTGATAATCTTTGGTTCCACAACGATTCCTCCTGCGATATTGTATTCCTGAAAAAGGAGCAAATTTACTTTTTGGGGAAGTTGCCCTGAGACATGGCTGCGGTACTGTTCGGGAGAACAGCCATATGTCTTACGGAACGCTTTGGCGAAGCCATTGTAGGTATCAAAGCCATACTCCATGGCGATATCGAGGATACGCTTGCCACGTATGAGTTCGGCGGCGGCATATGCCAGGCGTCTGCGCCTGATATATTCCACCACTGGTACACCGACATAGGCGTTAAACACGCGATAGTAGTGGTAGGTAGAGAACCCCGCGATCCGGGCCAGCTCGTCGACCGTAATACAGGCGCGCAGATGCTCCTCAATATAATCAATACTCCTCTGGATGCACATCCGGTAGTCCATGGCGTTCCTCCTCCTCGTGATCACTACCCCAAGTATAGCAGGCGAAAATCCGTTCTAGTGGTCCATTCTTGCGCTGTTCTTCATCGTTGCCGCCTTTGGCTCGGTCGAAAAGAATAACCTCATAACAAAAACTCTATAGTAAGGGAGGCTATCATGCAAATCGCATCGCCAGCATCGGGTCAAGGCCTTGCGCGCTATGAGACGCTGGATATTCACATGCAGGCCATTGAATGTGTAATACAGGTCATGCATTCCCACATGCATGAGGACCTGGCGCTGGAAGACCTGGCTTCGGTTGCCTGCCTGAGTCCCTATCACTTTAACCGGGTTTTTCGCCGCCTGATCGGAATCCCGCCAGTGGAATTCCTCTCAGCTCTGCGCTTTCAAGCGGCCAGGCGCTTACTGTTGACCACCTCGCTCAGCGTGACCGATATTTGTTTCGAAGTTGGCTATAGCAGTATGGGTTCTTTCACAACGCGTTTTACTCAACTAGTGGGCCTGTCTCCTCGCCTCTTGCGTCAACGCGCGCATGAATTTGAGCCGCCCTTTATAGAAGAACCGGTAGAAGCAGCGGCGAAGCGTTTCTCAGGGAATTCTGATGTGCGGATGAAAAACACGATCCGGGGATGGATCAGTGCTCCTGCATCTTTTCAAGGTACGATCTACGTTGGTCTCTTTACCAGCCCCATTCCTCAGGGGGCGCCTGTGCGTTGCACGAAGCTGCACGCAGCAGGTACATATGCACTGCATGGGGTTATCGACGGGGTGTATTACCTGCGTTCCGCCGCGTTTCCGCAGGCTGCGGATCTCCGGGCCTGCCTGCTCCCAGGCGAGAAGATCTTGCTCGGCAGTAATATGTCCCCGCTTGTTGTGCAGGGCGGCCTTGTGTCTGGTAGCGCCGACCTGGTCCTACATCCCCCGCGCCTGACTGATCCGCCTCTCGTCATGGGCTTACCCTTGTTGTAGTTGATGGCGTGTGAGCCTTGGCAAATCCTGTCCGAAAAGTTGTATAATCTTGTAAAAAGATATATTGCTTGCAAATCGCTACGATGCGATGTCATCGAAAAGGATTTCCGCCTATGCACGTGCTACGGCAACTGTTGAGTAGTAGCTCGCTGCTGGCTCTTTTATGTTGCGTACTCCTTCTAGTGGGCTGCGCACCAGAGAATACGCCCACTTCGATGAATACGGGAAGCACTCAGCCAGCACAGATTGTCTCAGCCAACTGGGAACGTATACCACTGCCTGGCCCATTGCTTGCTTACATGGTGGCTTCCAGTGACCCCAATACGCTCTATATCTGCACTGGTAGTGCCGCAGCTCCAGGCCCTATTGTCCTGTGGAAGAAGAGTCGCGATGAGGGGCAGTGGAGGCGTATCAGCCTTTCAGGAGCTACTGGCACTGGTTGCTCTTTCGCAAGTACGGCGACTCAGTCAGCACAGATCGCGGTCATGATTACCAATACTATTGAGAAACAACGCGCCTGCGATCAAAATATGCTCTTTCTAAGTAGTGACGATGGAGCTAGCTGGGAGCGTGTTCCCCATACCTCCATCGCGCCCATGGGAAAAGGGGCAGACTTTTGCCAGATTGCAGCCACTGAAGGGCATCTCTACTGGTGGTATTCATATAGTCTGCCTGAGCACAGTCCCCAGGTAAGCATATTGGAACGTTCCGATGATCATCGCACCTGGACGCGTGCGGATAGCGCCCTGGGGCAGGAAGCTTTCTTCTCGCCACCCCAGGTGATAGATGATAGGAAGAATCTGGCGACTATCGTGACCCATCTCTCTTCTCTCTCCGGGTCTTCGCGCTCCATCCTATGGGTGAGCCATAATGCGGGCAATTCCTGGCAGCCTCAGGCAGCCTTGCCCGAGCAGGTTGGCACCTTTTTACTAGCTGCGCCAGCGCAAGAGCCATCCCAGGCGACTCCTCTCTATGTCCTGGCCCATGAGCAACTTCCATCTCACCTGTATCAGACGCAGATCTATCAGAGCGAGAATGAGAGTGAGTGGGCGCAATTGCCCGCCCTGCCTGTGCTGGGAAGAAGTAGTGAGCGCTCCGGACTGCTCCAGGTGCTGACGGTTACCAGCGACGGGCGTCTGCTTGCCTTTGGCGCCGATCCCCAGAATGGAATAACAAAGCCAGCCTTGCAACAGCCAGTGGCAAGCTTCAGACTGTGGATATGGAATCCACATTTAGCAAGCTGGCAGGTGCTTTCAAGTCCATTACGCTATACCGCCAACGAGGGGTGTGGTCTCTGTTGGAGCGCCAGCATCGCCAGCAGTTCGAGTAGCAGGGCCTATCTCTATGCCCACTACTGGGGGGATGGGAATAGCCTCTTCCGCATCCATGTTCCTGATGCTACATAAAGCGTCTGATTTCTTCGCGTCTAAGACGTATGGCTGTGTTGAGAGATGTGTGGATTGGCTCTGACTTTGCCCTTGTGGGTCTCGGCCACCTTTCCTGCTCTGCTTGCTGAAAATTATACAGTGAAACAGAGAAATACTAATAGGGAGAGATACGATGCCAGAGGAGACATCACCCAGAGCATGCAAGATGATAAGCGAGAGTCTTATCAACTACTCATTATTAGAGATCATCCATCACGTTATGGGCAATGGGCTTGCGGCAATTTCGGGGTACACTCAACTTCTCGAACGAGTTGCGAATAGTGAACCGCAGGAGATTTCACCAGATAGAGGATGGGAGCAACAAAAGCAACGCTGTGTGGCCTATTTACAAGCAATGCATTCTGCAGAGATGCGACTTAACGCCTTTCTATCCCAGCTTCGTGACTTATCTGCCAATCTGGATAAAGAGCATTTTTCTGCGCGTTTTGTGAAAAATAATTTGAGCTTGTTAGTAGAGGAGATCACAAATCAGCTGAGGCCACTCTACGAGAGAGACGTTTGGCATCTAGAGCTGTCGGCTACACCTTGCTATATTATGTGTGACTCGCAGTGGCTAACCTTTGCGTTAGAACATATTCTCATGCATCTAACTACTAACCATGCCAGGACGATTCCAGTAGATGTCAAGGTCATGCTGTGTCAGGATGCCGCTTACGCTCTTCACGAGGCCAGAGTAGCCATTCATATACATGACACTTTGATGGCTCGAAGGTCAAAGTCGACTGAATTGTTTGAAGTATGGTCTCAGACGCTTGATGAAAGAGACCAGAATATCTGTACGGCACTCTGTTATAGGATAATTCGAGAGCATGGAGGACACCTGTGGAGTGAGCAAGACTCGAGCGAGCAAGAGATCATTTATGTGTCATTCCCATTGGCAGAATGAGAGAAACTGGAGATCAGGTGTAGTGTGACTAGAGTGTAGCGGTGAGATTATCACCGCTACATTTTTTTAGCGGTCTTTTTTCTCTTTATCTGATGTCACAGTAATGGTCTGGGCCAGGGCCTCGAGGAGTGCTAAAAGTGCCTGCCTGGTCTCGGCATCTGAGATATCGCCATTGGCGTCCAGTTTCTTGTTGATATGGGGAATCATAAGCTTCCCTTGCTCGGGAATTTTGGTGCCCAGCGCCTTCAGCGTGAGCAGGAGCGAGGCATGGGCATTCTCGCCTCCACCCCATAATGGAGAGGCGCTGATGGCGGCGACCGGTTTATCTGAGAACTCTCCCGAAGATACCGTCCAATCGAGCGCGTTCTTGAGGACTCCTGGAACACCGAAGGCGTACTCGGGTGTGCAGATGAGGACGCCCGCGGCGCTTTGAAGTTGCTGACGTAGAGTACGGACTGCCGCTGGCGGCTCGTCGCCATCCAGATCGGGCGAAAAATGAGGCAGGTCGGCCAGGCCTTCGTAGAGGGTAAACATCATATGCGAAGGTGCCAGGCGCATAATTGCGCGCACCAGGGTCGTGTTCGTCGAACTGGCGCGCAGGCTGCCAGAAATGGCCAGGATATGCATACTATGTTCCTTTCGATTGCTATTTACCAGAAGTTAGCCGTCAGTATACATGTTCAAGTTGACTTGAAGTCAAGGAGCTAATCTTCACAGGAGTGATGTGCGGGAAAGCGGGAAAAGAGGGGAAAGCACGTATATGGCATCTGCCATTATCATCCTTTTTTCTGTGCCTTGCCCCACTGCTACGTTTGCTTGCTTTATAGCGTGTTGTGGAATATGGAGAGCGACTTTTTACCCCCTGGAGAATGCAAGAACTGGCGCATAGGTATCTCTCTATTGTAGAGCGTGGACGTATGGGTAGGCTCTTCTACAAGAGCTATAAGCACGAGGAGGGCAGTGATGGCTGAGCAGGCACAACAGTTCACTGAAAAGCGAGAGGTAAGGCCGTGGAAAGAGTTCGCGTTAAAGTTTAAGAACGACTGGGCCTTTAACTTGTCGGCGGCCCTGGCTTATCATCTCCTGCTGGCGACTTTTCCTGTCCTGGTGGCGCTATTGTCGCTGCTGGGTTTGGTGTTTGGATTTATGGGTAGGGATGCGACCAAAAGCGTGACGGATATGATGGTAAGCGCGCTGCCCTCGGTAACCAATCCTCAGGGAGTAGTGCAGGGAGTGCAGAGTAATCTGAAGGCGTCTTCGAGTATACTGGGCATTATCGCGGTCGTGAGTGCCATTCTGGTGGGGGCGCGGCTCTTTGCGTTGCTAGAAACCTTCTTCTCGATTGTCTACCATGTGCGCCCACGGCCCATTGTGCACCGGATGGCCATCGCGATAGCGGTGTTTATTCTGTTTATCTTGCTGGTGCCGGTGATGAGTCTTGCGGCGAGTATTCCGGTGCTGTTGGCCTCGTTTCTCCAGACGACACCGCTGGGGCATTTCGCGTTCCTGACCTCGGCTGCCAGTCTTCTAGGTGGTGTCCTGGCAGCGTTTCTCCTCTTCCTGGCAATTTATGTAATTGTGCCCAATCTGCATATCCGCCTGCGCCATGGTTGGAAGGGAGCGATTGTCTCGGCGGTCGCGCTGCAACTCTACCTGGTGCTTTTCCCACTTTACGCGGCTCACTTCCTCAAAGGAGCGGTAGGCGCAGTCGGCTTTGCGGCTATCTTGTTGGTATTCTTTTACTACTTTGCCGTGTTGCTCTTCCTGGGCGCGGAGGTCAATGCTTACTTCGTCGAGAGGGTGCGCCCCACGCCCAATGACCTGGCTACCTTTTATAGCACCATGGCGGGCAAGGTCAACGAGGATATCCCCGAGGATGAGTCGGAGGCCCGTGTTGATACCAGGCCAACCGAACATCGCGATAAGGAGCGGTCGGTAAACTATGTCGCTGAGACTAGGGAGCAGGATGTACCTCCGCGAGTAGCACGGAATCCGCGTGTGCAGCGTGAGGTCACTAAGCGACAGCAGCCGGAGCATGAAAGCTAGGGGATGACTTATAGGAGGTGGTGTGGGCGTGGCGCCTTCGTGCCACGCCCACACCACCTCCTAAACCTGAGTCCGGGTGCCTTTCGTAGCCAGATGCGTGTCAGCAACGAGTAGTGTGTTCCTCAGACGACGTCGCGTACAGTGGGACGGGTCAGCAGCAGGAAGAGCGTATAGCCGCCTATGATGAGGGAGCTAACACAGACCGTCAAAGGACCGCCGATTAGCCCGATGGCCGCGCCAGCTGGGAAGTCGCCCAGGGGGCGAATGCCCATAATCATCAGAGTATTGAGACTCATAACGCGCCCACGCATCTGGGGCGGCACGCGGGTCTGCATCAGAGTAATGGTCGTCGCGCCCACGCCATTCTGAGCGATACCAAAGATGAGCAAGGTCAGAAGTGAGAGCCAGAACACGGTACTGAAGGCGAAGAGCAGCAAGGCGCCGGCCCAGATGAGAAGTGAGCCGAGCATGAGCCAGCCCTTCTTCTTGACCTCGCCGAGAGAGGCGACTATCAAGGCTCCCAGGATTGTTCCCAGGCCGCTAGCAGAGAAGAGCAGACCTAGTTGAGCGTCAGTCAGATGGAGTATTTGGGTCGCGAAGATCGGGAGAATCAGCGAAGTCGAGGGGCCGAAGAAGAGCATAATGCCATAGCCTGAGAGCACCCAGGGGAGGACGCTATCGCGGCGTACGGTGCTCAGCGAGGCCTTGATTGAGCTGAGCAGCGGTGCGCGCCGCTCGCTGGTCTCGGCATCGTGAGGCACTTGTAAGAGGAAGAGGACCACGAGCACGCCCAGGAAGCTCACGGCATTGAGCAGGAAGTTGCCCGCGTAGCCAATCAGGGGACCATGCAGGCCAAGGGCATGACCGGCCTGCGCCAGCACGCCAATCATGATACCAGCCAGGGCGGGACCAATAAAGGCCGAGCCATTGAAAACGATGGATTGTAGCGAGATGGCGTTCATCAGATCTTCGCGTGGTACGAGGGTGGGGACGAGGGCCGAACGCGTTGGCTGGTCAAAGCTGAGGACTGTCCCTGAGCAGAAGGCGATCACCACGACCATCCAGAACTGAATTTGACCAGTCAGGGTAAGCACGCCTAGGAGGGCCGCCAGCAGCATCGAGAGCGTCTGCGTAAAGAGCAGGAGTCGACGTTTATCGATGCGGTCCGCGACGCTGCCGCCGATAAAGGCGAAGATAAAGAAGGAGGAGGCCTGGGCCAGCGAGACAGTTCCCAGTGCGAAGGCGGAGTGGTTGGTAATCGCGAGCACCAGGAGGCTCTGGGCCACAATCTGCATCCAGGTACCCACCGAGGACACGATCAGGCTGATCCATAGGAGACGAAAGTTGCGATAGCGCAGCGCGCGAAAGGTCTTGAAGCGCGTTGGCGAGCCTGAAGAGGGCGTTCCCTGTTGGGGTAGGGTTGTGGTCATAAGCGAGTGTTCCATCCTGTCTAGCCATTGCAATGTGAGCAAGAGTGTTCTCTATGCGTTGTACCTCATAGAGGCGCGAGAATGCAAGTTCGGGAAAGTATGTGGTGGGGGGGAGCAGCCTACAACTGCTGACTCTCCACCACATACTTTCCCCTTTTTCGTCATCGTGCTATGCTGAAGGTACCAGTGCGATACAATTGCTTGGAGGAGCAGGGAAGCCGCTTGCGGCCCCTGCTCCTCTTTGTTTGAGTCAAAAAGGACGCGCGATGGAGGGATTGCGAGAATTTATTCGCAGACCGACCGGCGAGGGCATTGCTGGTCGCTTGTTACAACCATTTCAAGCGTTTGTGCAGGCGGAAACGACGAGTGGTTTGATCTTGATACTCTGTATCTGTCTAGCCCTGGTGTGGGCCAACTCTCCCTGGGCGGGGAGCTATGAGCAGCTCTGGGAGATACACCTGGTCATTCTCCTGGGGGGCTACGGTCTGGATAAGCCCCTGCATACATGGATCAACGATGGCTTGATGGTGCTTTTCTTCTTCCTGGTCGGCCTGGAGTTAAAGCGTGAGATCCTGGTAGGTGAGCTATCGAAGTTGAAGCAAGCAATGTTCTCGCTTGTGGCCGCCATAGGAGGGGCCATCTGCCCCGCGTTGATCTATCTGCTCTGGAATGCGGGTACATCGGGCATCAAGGGCTGGGCTATTCCTATGGCGACGGATACCGCCTTTGCGCTGGGGGTACTGGCGTTGCTCGGGGGACGTATCACGTGGAGTCTGAAGGTCTTTGTCATCGCCTATGCCATTTTTGATGATATCCTTGCTGTGTTAATCATCGCGACCTTTTATACCGAGGCCTTGAACTGGCTGGCGCTGATCGCGGCGGCGGGTGTGCTGCTCTGTGTGCTGGGCCTAAATCTGGCGGGTGTGCGCTGGATACCAGCCTATGCACTGTTGGGGATCGTGCTCTGGTGGCTGATGTTCATTTCAGGTGTGCATGCCACGGTGGCGGGAATCTTGCTGGCGCTGCTTATCCCCACGCGAGCGCGTATCAATGCGGGGAAATTTCTGGCCGAGGGCCATGCCTTCCTCGATGAGTTTGAGCGTGGAGGTAGGCCCGGGTTAGGCTTGCACATGAATGACCAGCAGGTGGCGGCGGTACAGGCGTTTGAGGTCTCCTGTGAGCAGATTCAAACGCCATCCCAGCGACTTGAGCACTCGCTCTATTACCCGGTCTCGTTTGTGATTGTTCCCCTGTTTGTGCTGGCGAATGCAGGCCTTGACCTTCGTGTGGGGCTACATCCTGCTGAGTTATTGAGCACAGTTACGCTGGGTGTGATGCTGGGCCTGGTTGTCGGCAAGCAGTTGGGCATCATACTCTTCTCATGGCTGGTGGTAAAAGTGGGCTGGGCGGCTCTCCCCGAGCAGGCGAACTGGCGGCATATCTATGGCGTGAGCTGGCTGGGAGGGATTGGTTTTACGATGTCGCTTTTTATCGCGGACCTGGCCTTTGAGGGGCAGAATCCGCTCCTGCTCACCGAGGCCAAAATGGGTATTCTGCTGGCGGCCCTGGTGTCGGGAGGTGGTGGTTACCTCTTCCTGCGCCTGATGAACCGCGAGCGCGAAGCATCGTCGGAGCGCGTGGTCTCAGAGATGCCTCGGCGGTAAGAGGGGACGAACAGAGTTGTTTGCCCGAAGCCGAGAAAAGGAACGCACTATGTCTTTTCCGCATTCCTCGCGAACGCCTGGTCCCGAGAGCTTGATGCCGCCAACGCGGACCAGAAAGCGCTATGCAACACGCGTATATATAATCGCCCTGGTCGCGGCCATCGGTGGTTTTCTCTTCGGCTACGACACAGGAGTAATCTCGGGGGCACTACTCTTCCTCAAACGGGATTTTGCCCTCACCAACTTTCAGCAGGAACTGGCGGTAAGCTCAGTCCTGGTAGGGAGTCTTATCGGTGCCCTGGTTGGTGGTAGGTTGAGCGATTGGTTGGGCAGGCGCAAGGCGTTGATCAGCATGGGCCTGCTCTTCGCGCTTGGTGCCTTACTCACGGCTAGTGCGCCCAATTTCTCCCTGTTCCTGCTCTGGCGTGTTGTGCTTGGTTTCGCGATTGGCGTCTCCTCATTTCTCGCGCCGATGTATATCGCGGAGATGGCCCCGCCTGCCTTGCGTGGCGGACTGGTCGCCTTTGACCAGTTATTGATCACGGCTGGCATCGCCATCTCCTACTGGGTAGACCTGGCCTTTGCCAATGCCGGAATGGGCTGGCGACCCATGCTGGCGGTGGCGGCTATCCCTGGGATGGGGTTGTTGATAGGAATGCTCTTTCTCACAGAGACGCCGCGCTGGCTGGCAAAGCAGGGGCGCTGGCAGGAGGCCGAGCAGGCGTTGACACATTTAAGTGTCCAGGAGCGTCGCGAGGAGATGGTGGCTATTCGTGAGGCTGTCCGCGATACTCAACATGTGACCCTGGGCGAGTTCGCGCGCGCGGGCATGATTCTGGCCCTGGTAGCGGGCATTGGCCTGGCGGTCTTTCAGCAACTGGTAGGGATTAACACCGTCATCTATTACGCGCCCACTATCTTTGGTTTCGCGGGCTTCCGCTCTGCCTCTGTGGCGATTCTGGCTACCAGTGTCGTGGGCGTCGTGAATTTCCTGACCACATTGGTTTCGGTCCTGATTATCGACCGTGCGGGAAGGCGACCACTCTTGCTGGGTGGCCTGGTTGGCATGTTTGTGGCCCTGGTGCTGATGGGGAGCATTTTTGCGCTTGGAACGTCGCACACGGGCTACCTGGTCTTAGGGGCGCTACTCCTCTATATCATTGCCTTTGCGATTGGTATGGGTCCTGTCTTCTGGCTGATGAGTTCGGAGATCTTCCCCACCTCCTTTCGCGCGCGTGGCGCGAGCATAACCACCTTTTTTAACTGGAGCACAAACCTCCTGATAAGCATAACCTTTCTCTCACTGGTGGCTCACCTTGGTCTGCCTGTAACGTTCTGGCTGTATGCTGGTTTTTGTGTGCTTGCCTTCCTCTTCTGCTGGTTTATTATTCCCGAGACGAAGGGGCGTAACCTGGAAGAGATAGAACGCTTCTGGAAACAGGGCCGCAGATGGGAGAAGCCCGAGAGCATATAGCAATTGTGCTATTGACATCCTCCCCATGGCTAAAGCCAGGGGATTCCTCGAGTCACCTCGAGGGGTTCCTGCTTCGCGGAGTCTTGCCCAAACGAGCCAACACTCGTCCAGGTCTTACGGACTCTCCACAGGCGTTGAGGACCGTGAGCCCCACGGCCACAATGTTCTTTGCCGCGTTGAGATCGCGGTCATGGTGGGCACCACACCCTGGGCAGTCCCACTGACGGACATCAAGCGCTAAGGCGTCGAGGAGATGGCCACACGCGAAACAGCGCTTACTGGAGGGATACCACTTGTCGATCTTGACCAGGGTTCGACCGTACCAGTCGGCTTTGTATTCGAGTTGGGACACGAACGTGCTCCATCCCACATCGCTGATGGCTTTGCTGAGGGTCGGGTGCTTGACCATGTTCTTGACCTGCAAGCTCTCCACGCAAATCGTTTGGTTTTCACGGATCAGACGGGTCGAGAGCTTGTGCAAGAAGTCACGGCGACGATCAGCGATACGGGCGTGAAGGCGCGCCACCTTCAGACGCGCCTTGTCCCGATTCTTGGACCCTTTTTTCTTCCTGGCATGGCGGCGTTGGGCTTTCGCCAACGTCTTCTCGTCCTTGTGGAAGAACCTGGGATTACCCACCACTTCACCTGTCGAGAGGACGACAAAGGACGTCAAGCCAAGGTCAGCGCCGATCGCCTGCTCATTGGAGGGCAAATGGGCAATCTCATCTTCCACCAGGATGGAGAGGAAGTAGCGACCAGCGCCATCTTTGGAGATGGTGACACTCGAAGGAGTTGCCCTATCAGGCAGAGGACGCGACCAGCGAATATCGAGAGGCTCACTCATCTTGGCAAGGGTGAGACAGCCCTTGCGCCAGGTGAAGGCATTGGCGGTATAGGTCGCGGATTGGGTGTTCCGTTTCTTGTGGAAGGCAGGATATTTGGCACGCCCTTCAAAGAAATTGAGAAACGCTTTGTCCAGGTGACGAAGAGCTTGCTGCAAGGGTACACTGGAAACCTCATTCAACCAGTGGGTCTCTTCTTGCTGTTTCAGCTCAGTCAGCAAGAGGCTCAGATCTTTGTAATAGAGGCGTCGCTGCTCGTTGTAATAGGCATCGGTTTTCTTGCGCAATGCCCAGTTATAGATGAAGCGACAGCACCCAAAGGTCTGAGCAAGGATCTGCTGTTGTTGTGCTGTGGGGTACACCCGGTACTTGAACGCGCGTTTCTGTTTCATGCATTACATTATAGCATATAAGATGTAAAGATGCAACAATGTGCACCACCCTATCCATCTCATAAAAGGAACGCGCCATTCATCCCCATGTTTCAAAAACAGGGGTCTTCTGGCGCGGTTTGATAACCCGATGCTCGTGTATTCCTGGTAGGTGGAGTGAGGAGTCGGGTTAGTGAGGAGGCGTGTTATTTGGGGTAGTGGGTGTGGTGCTGTTTGGCGACCTGCGGTCGCCAAACAGCACCACACCCACTACCCCGGCGAGCGCCGCAGGCGCGAGGAGTCGGGTTAATTAGACATTGAAGGCCTGGCGAACCTGGCGGTCAGCCAGGAAGTAGGTCAGGATGACGATGGGCAGAATCAAGCTTAGGATGAATGGGATCAGAGAGAGAAAGCCTTGTGCCCAGGCGGCAAGGATCTCAACAATATTGAGGACTTCGATAAAAACGATGGTGTATAGGGACCAGCGCTGTAGCGACCATAGCCCCCAGGAAAGGTACCCAAGTATGATCCCGAAGAGAGCTGCGAAAAGCCCATACCAGATCGCGAATCCGCGCACATTGCCAGGGACATTGAAGCCAAAGAGTCCAATGCCAAAGATCCAGGTGGCCGCGGCAAACAGGACCAGAATGGCATTAAGCGCTACGATGAGCGAAACGATACTGACGCCCATGGGGCGGCGCGAAGAACTGAGTTGATTCATGCTGTTCATGGCAAACCTCTTGTGCTGGGATAATGGTTATAAAAGGAAAGGTATGCCAGCTAGTATAGAGTACTGGGCACCGGATCCTCATCACTCGGGAGAGTGATTTTTGTCTCTATTTGTGAGAGATTATTCATGAAGTGGAATGCCAGGTGATTGGCTGAGGGCGTTTCTCTAGTGAAAGATGAGGCCTCGCTGGTTGTTTATATTTTTAATACTATTTTTATTGCACAAGCTGCGGAAAAATAAATGAATTAATTGTCATAAAATAGCCATTTTGGCCCTCGTTAGAGAGGCCAGGGTTAGCTGTATGAACCAGGCATCCAGGCCAGAAACAACGTCTAGAATGAAGAGAACTAAGAGTGCGAAAGGTCTTATAGGCAAAACGACGACTTGTGCGTGTAATGAATGAAGCGAGATGACGGCGTTATTCTCACATTGTGAATTAATTGTAATAAAACATGAGCTTTTGTTCAATGATAAATAGAAATATGCTATACTTGCGCTTGTTAATGCTCATGAACATATTGTCACGGTCCTGAGAAAAACAGAAGCAGACAACTATTGTCAAAGGGGAGGATTGAAGATGGCACTCCGGTATGTCCACCAGGAAAAAACTGTCCGAGAGGAGACGCAGCATAGAGAAGTCATGAAGATGAAATATGGTGAGGGGGTTAATAATGAGCGCCAGCGAATATTTATGGAAGCTATGGCCTATTTATCGCTCTACTATCGAGAACAGGAAGGTTTTGATGGCTTTATACCGCGAATGGCGCGTATCCACGACGAAATTATGCAGACTGGAACGTACTGGCAGGGAGAGAAGGAACTGGCCCATGGTGCGCGTGTGGCCTGGCGCAATAACTCACGCTGTATTGGGCGCTTGCACTGGAACTCCCTGGCGGTTCGAGATATGCGGCATGTGCAGACAGCCGAGGAGATTTATGAAGCGCTGGTCGAGCATATACGCGTCGCTACTAATGGAGGGAAGATTCGTTCCACTATTTCCATCTTCGCGCCCCAGGTACCGGGAGAGCCGGGCATCCGTATCTGGAATCCTCAGCTCATACGCTACGCTGGATATCGCCAGCCCAATGGCCTGCTTATCGGCGATCCCATGCAGGAGGAACTGAGCGAGGTCGCGCGCCAGCTTGGCTGGCAGGGAGGACCGGGAACCCCCTTTGATGTCTTGCCATTGATTATTCAGATGCCGCACCAGCAACCGATGCTCTTTGAGTTACCTCACGACGTGATCCTGGAGGTACCCCTGACGCATCCAGAGTATGCCTGGTTTGAGGATCTGGGACTGAAGTGGCACGCCCTGCCAGTCATCTCCAACATGCGCCTGGGGGTGGGTGGCGTCTCCTATACCGCTGCCCCCTTCAATGGCTGGTATATGGGAACCGAGATTGGGGCGCGGAACCTGGGTGATGTTGAACGCTATAATCTCCTGCCAGTCATCGCGGAGAAGATGGGGCTAAAAACGCGCCTGGATCGCGAGCTCTGGAAGGACCGGGCGCTGGTCGAATTGAACGTCGCCGTCCTCTCCTCGTTTACCCAGCATGGCGTGACCATCATCGATCATCATACTGCCTCGCGCCAGTTTATGCATCACCAGCGCAACGAAGAGGAGGCTGGTCGGGTCTTGCCCGCCGACTGGAGTTGGATCGTGCCGCCCATGTCTGGCTCAGTGACGCCCGTGTTTCATATCCCCTACAAGGACTGCACGCTCTCGCCAAACTTCTTTCCCCAGCAAGACCCATGGAAGGAAGCCGCTGGCGCTGTGGATGTCACACAGGACCAGCGTAGGTTGACCTGCCCGGTTGAGGTGATCTCCTAAGAGGAGCAGTCAGTAAGTTGTAGGGGCAGCGCTTGCTCGGCCTCCGAGCGAAGCGACCTTCTCACGCAGGGGACAGTCTGCGGGCCGGGCGAGTCCATGCCAGCATGGACCCTACAAGATTTGTTTCCCCTGAAGCAGGCGTACTAGCTGCTGATGTTGCAGTGGTGTGAGTATATGTTTCTTAATATGCATGTCGCCATATTGCAATGTTGCTAACTCATTGTGAGAAGGGGGAAGAGAACATATGCCTCAACAGGTAAGCTTTATTGGCCTGGGCAAAATGGGCGAACCCATCGCGCGGAACCTGCTCAAGGCTGGCTATGAGTTGCGTGTCTATAACCGGAGTACGGAGAAGGCCGAGGCCCTGGTTGCCGAGGGCGCACAGCGCGCTGAAGTGCCTTTTGAAGCCGTCGAGCCGGGTGGCTTAGTATTCACCATGCTCTCTAATGATGCTGCTGTTAAGGAGGTTGTCGCGGGTGAGCATGGTTTCTTGCATCGCCTGGGTCATGAGGGAGTACATATCTCGCTGAGCACCATCTCGCCTGAAACCTCGCGTGAGCTAGCCCGGCTACATGCTGAATATGGTAGCCAGTATGTGGCATCGCCCGTGTTTGGCCGACCGGATGCCGCCGCTGCTCGCAAGCTCTGGCTCTGTGTCTCGGGTCCCGAAGAGGCGAAGGCGCGCGTACGCCCGCTTCTAGAAGCCATTGGCCAGGGAAGCTTTGACTATGGCGCGGATCCGGGCGCGGCTAACGTCGTCAAACTGTGCGGTAACTTCATGATCGCATCCGCGCAGGAGGCGATGGCAGAGGCTCTGACCCTGGCCGAGAAGAACGGCTTGCAACGCGAGCAGGTGATGGATATGTTCGCGCAGACGCTCTTTGCCTGTGGCATCTATCAAAATTACGGGAAAATGATCGCGCAACAGCGCTATGAGCCAGTCGGCTTTCAGTTAGAGTTGGCCCTCAAGGATCTCAACCTCGTACTGGATACAGCCGACCAGGTGCGTATGCCTATGCCGTTGGCTGGCCTGATGCATGATCGCCTGCTGACGGGCGTGGCGAAGGGACGAGGAGGAATGGACTGGACCGCCCTCGCGAAAGGTGTGGCAGAGGACGCGGGCCTCGACAAAGAGCAGGAATAATTAGGAAGTGTAGACAGAGACGCGGAGAGTCGGAACATAGCCCGGCTCTCCGCTCGTATATGAAGGGGAAATAGAGCGATATGGATCTAGGTCTGAAGGGAAAGGTTGCCATCGTCCTGGCGGCGAGCAAGGGGATTGGGCGCGCTAGTGCTCTGGAGCTTGCGCGGGAGGGTGCGTCTGTCGTCATTGGTTCGCGCGACCAGGAGGCACTGACGCGTACGGCCCAGGAAATTGAAGCTGTGAGCAAGAGCAGGGTCCTGCCCGTGCCAACCGATGTCACCCGGCTTGAGGATATTCGGAATATTGTCGCCACTACGGTGCGAGAACTGGGACGGCTGGATATCGTCGTTAATAACGCGGGCGGTCCTAAACCCGGCACCTTTGAAATGCTTGACGAGGAGCAGTGGGTCGCGGCCTTTGAGCTCAATCTGCTGAGCACCGTGCGCCTGGTGCGCGAGGTGGTACCGCATCTACGGAAGGCGGGCGAGGGACGCATTATTAATATTGTCAGCACCTCAGTCAAGCAGCCGATAGATGGCCTGGTGCTCTCCAACGCCGTACGCTCGGGCGTGGTAGGCCTGGCAAAGACGCTCTCCGTCGAACTGGCCGAGGATAATATTACCGTCAATAACGTCTGCCCAGGGCGTATCCTGACGGACCGGGTGCGCCAGGTGTATAGGATTGAGGAGCGGATAAGCGCTGGCATGAGCGAGGAAGAGGCCCTTGCCAGTGTCGCGCGCGACATCCCTATGAAGCGCCTGGGCGATCCAGCGGAAATGGGAGCGATGGTGACATTTCTGGCCTCGCGGCAGGCCGCCTATATTACGGGGACAACCATTCAGGTAGATGGTGGCCTGGTGCGCGCGCTGTTATAAGAGTGCTGGGCGGAAAGTACTAGAGAGGAGGCAGGGAAATGTCTCCTCTCTGTGGTTTTATGGTGGGAACATAGGTGTATGTAAACCGGGCGCTGGAAAAATGCCTGATTCTGAGCTATACCAGAAAAGATGAATATTCTTACGTGGTTAGTTCACGAAGAACGTGTAGGGTCCATGCTGGCATGGACTCGGCCGGCCCGCAAGCCAATATCCTAATACGGGCAGGTCGCTTCGCTCGCAGTCCATGCCAGCATGGACCCTACAACGGGTGGATGGAAGGGAAGATGTCGTATGCAGTATATTTTTTCGACACGGTCAGCGCGCCTGGGGCAGCGCTGGCGACGTATTGTCCCGCTGATTATGCTGACCCATGTTCTGATATCCATGGACCATATTAACCTGAGTTTTGCCTTGCCAGGGATGGAGCGTTCGCTGGCGATTGGCGCCACGCTGGTGGGGATTGCCGCGGGTGTCTTAAGTTGTGGTGCGCTGCTGGCGCAGGTGCCAGCGGGCTACTGGGTGGCGAAGTGGGGTCCACGTCGTCTCGTCACCCTGGCCTTGTTGTCCTGGGGCGTACTGGCCCTGGCCAATAGTGGTGTGCAGAACGCGACGCAATTGTTGATTGTACGCTTTCTGCTGGGTATGATAGATGGCGCGATGGGTCCCGCGCTGCTAGTGCTCCTCTCGCGTTGGTTTCCCCTGGAGGAGCGAGCACGTGCAAACACGTACTGGATGTTTTGTATCCCCCTGACGTCTTTAGCATTAAAGCCACTTGTGGGGTTGTTGTTGCTATACATGAACTGGCGTATGCTCTTTGTGATTGAAGGAATTGGACCCTTGCTGTGGGCGCCGCTCTGGTTCTTCCTGGTCGCGGATGAACCAGGAAAAGCACGCTGGATCGGTGTAGAAGAACAAGAAGAACTGGAGCATAAATTTGCCCGCGATAAGGCGCGTATGGCAGGAACACGAAAACAGAACTGGCGTGAGGTGTTAAAGCTAGGAAGTGTCTGGGCATTAGGGATAGCATCACTCTTAGGAGCGCTGGGAGCCAGGGGCATGAACTTCTGGCTGCCAGTGGTCATTACGGGTGTGACGCACCAGCGCTCCAGCACAGTAGGTCTGATCGCGGTCCTGCCCTCGCTTGCGGGAATGGTTGGACTCTATATAAATTCCCGGCATTCTGATCGCAGCAAAGAGCGTAAGCGGCACGCGGGCGTGCCTCATCTTCTCGCTGGTTTTGCCTTGCTGGCGGCTGGTATTCTGGTAGTGATCAACCGGAACATGAGTATTGGGAGCCTGGTTATCGCGGAGGGCTGCATGCTGGCGGCAGGTGGCGTCTTCTGGACCCTGCCCGCCTTGCTGTTGAGCAGCGAATCGCTGGGCGCGGGCGTGGGGATGATTGGCTCGATTAGCAGTATCGGTGGGATTGTGGGACCCCTGTTCATGGGCTGGATTATGACGAGCAAAGAGGGAGTGCACGGCATCAGCCTGTTGATGGCCTTTGTTGGCCTGACCCAGCTCATTTCCGGATATATCATTCTCTCCTTGCGTGTAGAGGAGCAGCCAGAGCCGGTGGTGCAAGAGGCAGGCGCGCTACTTGCGTACGCGCCTTCTTCTCCAGGTCAGGAGTAGGCGCGTACGCAAGTAGCGCATCTTAGCCGGCGAATTGAAATTTTGGCAGGCCGGGTACATCGCTCTGGTAGCGGAAGAGGTCGCCGGAGAGTGGATACTGCTTGAGCTGCTCCTGCGAGAGACCCTGTTGGGCGCTGGTGATATAGAGATCGGTGAGCGCTGCCCCACCAAAGACGCAGGCGGAGGAGTGTGGGGCCGCGACCTGGATGACACGCTCTATGGAGCCATCAGGGGCGTAGCGAGTGACGCAGCCCCCGTCCCAGTGCGCGCTCCAGACATAGCCCTGGCTATCCACGACCAGGCCATCGGGCTGAGGTGGATCATTGGGAAGCTGAACAAAGACACGTTTATTGCTAATGGCGCCAGTTGTGGCCGCGAAGTCATAGGCATAAATAACGCGTCGAGGCGAATCGGTCAGATACATAATGGTGTTATCCGGGCTCCAGCCGAGGCCGTTTGAAATGCCAAAGCCGGTGTCCATCACATGGAGTGAGCCATCGGGATCGAGGCGATAGAGCACTCCTGAGTTCAGATCGCCGGTGGTACTCATGGTGCCAGCCCAGAAGCGCCCCGCGCAGTCAACGGCGCCATCGTTGAAGCGGACATTGTTCAGATGCTCCAGCGGACGCACGATATATTCGGGACGTTTCTCCTGGGCATTCCAGTAGGCGAAGCCATCGCGTAGCGCCATGACCAATCCGCCGCTCTTGCGGAAGGCAAGCACACAGACGGGTGTGCCAACATCAAAGCTCTCATGCAACATAGTGCGCGGGTCGAGGCAATGAAAATATTGACCGATGATATCGACCCAGTACAGCGCCTGCTCATCCACGTTCCAGAGTGGACCCTCGCCAAGAAAGTTTTGTGCCGGGAAAAAGAGTACTGCATTGCTCATGAGTGGTTGCTCTACGGCTCCTTTCGTTGTTACAATTTTCTCCGTTCCCACCGTTATTTGAGATAGTTGTATATTGACTCATCAAAATTTGGATGGGGAAGGAGAAATTACTTATAGTATATACCTTGACAGGTTTGGCTTGCATCTTTAGTATACAAGAGTGGTTTTCGGAACGAGGTATTTGCAAGTATGTATTTGTAGGAGATGTTCTGATGGTTGACCGTGTTGGGGCGCAATTTGGTAGTTATCAACTGGTACGCCTGCTTGGAGAGGGAAGCTATGCAGAAGTGTACCTGGGCCAGCATCTCTACCTGGAGCGCCAGGCCGCGATCAAAGTTCAACAAACGGCATTTCTCTATCAAGATGTGCAGGCTTTTTTGCAAGAGGCGCGTACGATTGCCGCGCTCAATCATCCGAACATCGTCCATGTGCTCGACTTCGGCCTTGAAGGGAGAGAGCGCATTCCCTTTCTTGTCGTCGAGTATGCCCCCCATGGAACGCTGCGCCAGCGTTGTGAGACGGGGAATACGCTCTCTCTGCCTGAGGTTTTGGCCTGTATTAAGCAACTTGCGGCAGCGCTGCAGTATGCGCACGAGAGAGGGATCGTCCACCGGGATGTCAAACCAGAGAATGTGCTGATTGGTGCGCAAGGGCAGTACCAACTCAGTGATTTTGGCATCGCCGTTATCTTGCGTAGTTCGTATTTGCGTAGCCACCCTCACTTCGGTGGAACCGTTGCCTATATGGCCCCAGAGCAACATCAGGGGAATCCCTGTGCCGCCAGCGATCAGTACGCCC
The DNA here is from genome assembly GCF_016587415.1 of Ktedonobacter sp. SOSP1-85. Classification (GTDB taxonomy): domain Bacteria; phylum Chloroflexota; class Ktedonobacteria; order Ktedonobacterales; family Ktedonobacteraceae; genus Ktedonobacter. The sequence continues at coordinate 5,171,486 of NZ_BNJI01000001.1, forward strand.
TGGCGGTCATTGCATATGAACTGCTGACAGGCGCGCCCCCTTTTCAGGGAACGCTGGCTGAGATTGGGAGCCAGCATCTCTTCGCGGATATTCCCTCTTTGCGCGCCAAGCGGCCCTCGCTCCCCCTGGCCGTCGAACAGGTCATTCAAACCGCTCTCGCCAAAGAACCCCAGCAACGTTTCTCTACGGTTGAGGCCTTTGCGCTGGCGCTCGCGGAGGCGGCCAACACAATAGAAGCGTCGTCTGAAGCATGGCTCTCCACCACCACAGGCATGATACCCGTTCCCGCTCAGCAAGTGGGCGCGCCTGTACACCTGGTGGCGGCGCCCCTGGTCGCCGTTAAGCAGATTGCAAGCTGGCTAGATGTCCATATGCAGTGGAACCTCTCAAGCGTGCATAAGCGCTACTGTCACTATCTGCTCTCCCAGCATCGCGACCTGGATGTGAAGGGTCTAGGAACGCAGAGTATGTATACACTGGCCCTGGAGCAAGTCTTTGTCGAGCTGAGTATGGTGCCAACGCCCGTCCACCAGGTATCGGCTGACCCATTGCGTGTGCGTCCGGATCTTGCGCCAGGCGAGCACCAGATCTGGGATTTTCTCGCATCTCCAGCCTTACAGCAGCAACATTTTGTGGTTGTTGGCTCTCCTGGCAGTGGTAAGACAACGCTCTTAAAGCATATGGTGCTGACGCTGGCGAGCCGGCGCAGATTGGAGCAGGGGAGTGCTATTCCCACAAAACTGCCGGTTCTGCTCTTTCTGCGCGATCATGCTCAGACCATCAAACGTCGCGGCGAGCGCTACACCTTAGAGGAAGCTGCTGCTGATCACCACAAGAAATATTGGCGGCAGAGTATGCCCGCAGGTTGGCTGAAGCAGCGCCTGGAGAGTGGCAATTGCCTGATCTTTCTGGATGGTATTGACGAGGTCGCGGACCTCCAGGCGCGCAAGCAGGTGGTGAACTGGGTGCAGCAGCAGATGCTGGTCTATGGCCAGAACCGCTTTATTATTACCTCGCGCCCCTTTGGCTACCGGAGTAACCCGCTGACGGGCGTTACTGTGCTGGAGATGAGCGTCTTTACACGTGCCCAGGTCGAGCGCTTTATCTATAACTGGTACCAGGCCAACGAAATTATGAGTGCCCAGCGCGACGACCTGGAGGTACGAGCGAAAGCGCGGAGCGGCGCGGACGATTTGCTGGGGCGTCTGTATGAAAATCCGGCGCTGATAGCCTTGGCGGTCAATCCCCTCTTGCTGACGATGATCGCGACGGTGCACCGCTATCGCGATACCCTACCAGTGAAGCGCGTGATGCTCTATGACGAGATCTGTGATGTCTTCCTGGGCAAGCGCCAGGAGGCGAAAGGCATTGCGCTAGACTTTACCGTGGCGCAAAAACGCGAGGTATTGCGCTTCCTGGCTTTCTCGATGCTCTGTATGGGGATACGCGATATCCCCTTTGAAGATGCCTATCGCATCATTCAGGCGCCATTATCCCAGCTCGGCACGAGCCTGGAACCAGCGGCCTTTTTACGCCAGTTGGAGAACACCAGCGGTCTCTTGCTGGAGCGGGAGCAGGGGGTGTATAGTTTCGCGCACCTCACTTTCCAAGAGTACCTGGCCGCTGTGCATATCAAAGAGGAGGGGCTGGGCAACTTCCTGGTCGAGCAGATTGCTATTAGCTGGTGGCATGAAACGATCCGCCTCTACTGCGCTCAGGCCGATGCCACCCCTGTTATCGCCGCCTGCCTGGATGCTCAGACCTCGGTCGCCACGCTGACCCTGGCCCTTGAATGCCAGCGTGAAGCCTTGAAAGTCCAGCCCGAGGTTCGCCTGCGTTTGGAGACCTTGCTCAAGCAGGGGGTAGAGGATAGCGACGTAGAGCGGCGGCGTTTGATTACCAATGTCCTGCTCACCCGTCGCTTACAGCAGATGCTACACCTGCATGGAGAGGTCTATCTCAACCCCTCTTTTGTAACCTGTGCTGAGTACCAGCTCTTCCTGGATGAGCAGCGCGCTCAAGGCAATAACTGCTTGCCGGACCATTTGTCTATTTCGGCATTTGAATATGGGCAAGGGCATACGCCCCTACTGGGAATGCGCCCAACGGACGCTGTGGCGTTCTGTGACTGGCTCAATGGGCGGGAGCCTGGCGCCTGGTATTACCGCTTACCCACGCGTGCTGAGGCCCGGCTGGTAGGCGCGGATAAGAGTATCAGATCCAGGCTGTCCGCCTCGCTAGGCTACTGGGTGGAGCAGGGCCAGGGATTTGCCTGGGTCGAAGAGGACGCCTCATCACCTGAGGCCCTGCGACGCATCCTCATGGAAGTGTATAAGCAGGATCTTACCTATAATAGCAAGCTCAGCCAGGAGCTGGAGCAGACTCTGACACGCGTTATCGAGTGTGTGCAGGCGCTACTCAAGATCTATGATAAGCCTGTTATGCAGAATATGTATAAAGTACTGCTCCATATCTGGGAGCACGAACTACCTTTACAACTGGTTGGGGACGTTGCCACCACACTGGGAGAGCTGCTCGCGCAGATGGAGCCGTTGCTCAGCTCTTTCTTCCATGCTCTCTCTGGCGCGTACTCGCTTGCGGAGACCAGGGAGAGCGAGCGCGCCCTTATGCGTGTGCGCAAGATCCAGTTCAGAATCGAGCAGGCTCAGGCGCTTAAGCGAGCCATACAACGCGCGCACGTTGTCGCGCTTGCCAGCAGTATGGATTTAGATCAGGGGCGCCCGCTCTCCTATGATCGTCTCTTGACGCTGGCATGCACGCGCGAGAACGCCTGCAACCTGGATCGTGGTCGCGAACTGGCGCCTACCTTTGCCTTTATGCAGGAACACCTGGCAGCGTTTGTGCGCAATAGTGCGCGCGAGTTTCAGCGTGTCCGCCTGCAAATGCACGAGTTGGAGCGGATGTTGGCCTTTATGCTGGATCGTTCGCGCCTCATGCCGCTCTATGAAGAGGCATCGAGACCGAATAATGAGAGCGAGGACTATCTGCGCAGGTATGTGAGGAGTATTCTGCTCTCGCTGGCACTCTATGTCTATGACTGGCGGGCGCGCCCCTCGGGTTCACCTGATCGGGGGAGTGAAGAGCATGTCGGGATGGCAGCAGGTGGGGGGCCACAGCAAGCGGAAGCGTCTGTTGAACGCGTGCTGGGGCACTACCTGGATCTCTACATTGCTCTCGTCTTGCTGGAGAAACGTATTCAGGGGCAGATGGCTCCCCATGAGGGCATCTTGCTGGTACGAGAGCGGCGTATAAAGCATTAAGATAGTGTATAGAAGATTGCGTTTGTCTGCGTCATGCACCGCATTAGCGGTGCATGACGCAGACAAACGCAATCTTCTATATTTATATCTATATCTATATCTATATTTCTAGAACCAGTCGTCTAGAACCAGTCGCTAAAACTGATCCAGGGTTGGCTGGGCGGAAAGAGGTGTTGCAACACGGTCTGCTCAGTTGATGAAAGCTCTTGTGGCTGCTGTGTGAGGACCCACGAGAGGGGGCGATAGCCAAGGACCAGTTGCGCGAAGTCCTGGGGCGAACATTGGAAGGTGCTCGCGTTATCGGTTGGCTTCGTGGTACTCTGAAGCTCGGAGCCAGAGATGCCAAGCGTATAGCTTTCCTCGCCCACCAGGAAATGTAGCTCGCCTGACCAGTAGGCCAGGGAGCGGCGCCAGCGCGCTTGCAGCTCGGGCAGCAGGGCATCGAGGAAGGTTGGTAGATGAACAATGCGCCCCATCCAGCCCGCGTAGCGATGGTGCGCCTGCACTGTGCGGATGCCCCATTCTTCAGCAGGGCCGTGCCAGTGGGAGGTATCGGGCACTTCGAGATGGGCGATGGCGCGATAGCGTTCTTCTGAGGTAGGCGGGAGATAATAGGTATGTGTCGCTGGTGCCTCTGGTCCATCAGAGAGATGTGCGTGTGCCTGCATGAGCGCGATCTGGGCAGGCCAGTTGTCGGCACAGAGCTCCAGAGCCACGGCCGGGCTTGGAGCACGTGAAGCAAGCACATAGCCCTCAACCTTGCCTTCGGGAGACGTGGCAAGTAAGATTGTATTTTTGCCAAAGCGGTGGCGCAACAGGTGTTCTTGTTTCTCGCGCGAGCGCTCAAAGCTGCCAGTAAAACCGCTCAGGCGGCGCTCGTAGAGATCGCGTATGGACTGTGCATCCTCTGGTGTGGCCTGGTGCACGGTATGGGAGCTTACGGGATGAGCCAGGATGGCCGCGCGATTGATCTCCTCAGTAGAGGAATCAAAGACATCGGTATAGCCGTAGCGATAATAGAAATTTGGAATGCCATCCAGCAGGAGCAGGCTATGACCCTGTTCGCGCGCAAACTGGATCGCGTCGCGCATCATAGCCGTCGCTACCCCCTGCTTACGCTGACTGGAGTTGGTGACGACCATGCCAATGCAGCCGGTGGAGATACGAGCCTCGCCAATGCGCAGTATCCATTCATTGAGCCCATAGCCGCCCAGTTGTGCCTCTTCGCGGAAGGCGCCGCGTAGTTGTTGGGGGCGGAAGTCAGGCTGCGTCAAGACCGTCTGGCCCCAGGCGCGCGCATTGGCGGGATCGGGCGTGGGCGCGAAGGCCTGGTCGGCCCAGATAAACTGCTGGTCCATCTCCTCTGGCGTCGCGAGTTGGCGAACAACGATGGTCATAAGAGATCTCTCCTCTGAAATAGTTAGCCAGGCTGGATCGCTGGCGAAAAAATCCGGGGTGGTGTGGTCCTCCCTAAAGGTAACATCCAGGTAGCGTCCGCGTCAAACGCGAACGCCCTCCAGGTGGCGCTTCCTCTGCCTCTGCCCGCTAAGCGAGCCTTCGGAGTAAGGGGCGTGGGTAGCAAACGGTACTGACCCGCCATTGCTACATGCCTACTCAGTGAGCCTTCGGGGTAAGGGGCGTGAAGGAACCAAAAATAACTTGACAAATACCCATGCTTCAGGTATAATTGAATGGTAAAAAATATTGCAGCTAAAAATACGGCAGTCAGCGTGCTCATATGCAAGCGTGGAGCGATTTGACTTGATTGCAACGTAATATAACCTGGGACACTGATGTGAAAAGTCCTGAGCCGAAGATAGACAAAGGAGGCTTAGGGCTTTTTTTGTTTCTCTTCGGGCGGGCTGGCATAGTAGAGATAGAGCGTTCTAAAAGAAGACTGGAGTGGAACAGGCTATGAGTACAATATCTCCTTTCACGCAGCTCGAAGGAGAGCTTTTCGATGTCGTTATTATTGGCGGAGGAATCGTGGGGGCGGGTATTGCACGTGATGCGGCTCTACGCGGCTTAAGAGTGGCGCTCTTTGAGAAGGACGACTTTGCCGCAGGAACCTCTTCGACCTCAACGCGCCTGATCCATGGGGGCCTGCGCTACCTGGAAATGTTCGATTTTGGCCTGGTGCGCCAGGACCTGGGTGAGCGCGAGATCTTGTTACGTATTGCCCCTCACCTGGTCAATCCGCTCCGCTTTGTTGTACCGATGTGGTCACGCAGTCTATTTTATCGCGCCAGGCTCAAAATGGGCATGATCCTCTACGACCTGCTCTCCTATGATAAGAGCCTGCCGAACCATAACTTCTGGAATCGGGAAGAGGTGTTGAAGCGTGAGCCGTTGCTCAATCCTGATGGCCTGCAAGGGGCGCTGTGCTACTATGATGCGCAGGTGCCATCGACCGAGCGCCTGGTTATGGAGAACATTCTCGATGCTCGCGACCACGGCGCGCAGATCTGGAATCACACGCGGGTTGTGGGTCTGTTGCGAGAAGGAGAGGAGATTACCGGAGTCAAGGTGCGGCATGAGCGCGGTGGGGAGGTGCGTGAGGTCCGAGCACGCCTGGTTATTAACGCGGCTGGACCCTGGCTCGATAGCCTGACGGGCAAGCTGCTGCATAAGCCTAGTCACCGCGTACGCATGACCAAGGGCATTCACTTTACCTCCCCTCCCGCGAGCAACCATGCCCTGGTTCTCTTTGCGCGCAAGGATGACCGTCTCTTCTTCGTCATTCCCTGGCAGGGCTATGCCTGGGTCGGTACAACCGATACTGATTACGATGACTTGCCTGACCTGGTACGCGCCAATGGTGAGGATGTCGACTACCTGCGCGACTCGGTCGAGACGTTTCTCCCGGAGGCGCAGTGGCGCAAGATTTACTATACCACGGCTGGGCTGCGTGCCCTGGTGCGTAAGGAGGGCGTAAGCGAGTCGGCCGTCTCACGCAAGCATGCTCTGGTCGACTATGCCAAAACCAATAATCTACACGGCTACATGGCGGTGGTGGGCGGCAAGATTACGGCGTATCGCGGTATCGCAGAAGACGCCGTAGACATGGCCTGCCAGAAACTGGGGCTCTCGGCGCGAGCGCAGACCGCGAAGGTTCCTCTGCCCGGTGCGCGCCTGAGTGTTCGAACCCAGGGGCGGGACGAGAGCCTGCGCTATATGCGCGACCTGCTCTACAAAGAGAGCGAGGGTCTGAACCTATCAAATGAGCAGGTCGAACATCTCTTGAGCCTGTATGGGACGGAGGCATTAAGCATCTTCGCCCTGTTGCGCAGGCAGCCAGAATTGGGGGAGCGTATCCATCCCGCCTACCTGGACATTGTGGCGCAGATCCATCACGCCGTTGCGCGCGAGTTCTGCGTGGACGCCGAAGACTTCCTGTTACGGCGGACAATGCTAGGTTATACTCAGGACCAGGGGCTGGCGGCCCTGCCACGTGTCCTCAAGGAGATGTGCACGCTCTGCGGCTGGCCCGAAGAGGAGCGTGCTGAGCAAGAGCAGCGCTACCAGGCCGCGGTCGCCAAGAGCCAGGCCTTCCGCCAGGAGTTGAAGGAGGAGTCCGCTGCTCCAGCGATTGAGCCTGTGCAGGCTGTAGAGAGCTAAGTATCCGTAGAACAGAGAGGGGGAGAACCGTCGCGACGGTTCTCCCCCTCTCACGCAACCTCCAGCAAGCTACTGTTCCCAGTGAAGGGAGCGCTCGACGGCTTTTTTCCAGCCCTTATAGAGCTTTTCGCGCTGGTCTTCACTCATGCGTGGCTCAAAGGTCTGATCAATCGCCCATTGCGCCGCGACCTCCTGGGGGCCGCCCCAGAAGTTGGTGGCGATACCAGCCAGGTAGGCGGCGCCCAGCGCGGTGGTCTCCGCGACCTTGGGGCGCTGTACAGGCACGCCGAGGATATCTGCCTGGAACTGCATCAGCGTGTTATTGACCGCGGCGCCGCCATCGACGCGCAGGGCCTTAAGATCGACTCCGCTATCAGCGACCATGGCCTCCAGCACATCGCGTGTCTGGTAGCACATCGATTCCAGAGTGGCGCGGGCGATATGGCCCATCGTGGTGCCACGAGTCAGGCCGAGGATGGCGCCACGTGCGTAGGAGTCCCAGTAGGGGGCGCCCAGGCCCACGAAGGCGGGAACGAGATAGACGCCGCCATTATCCTCAACGGTATTGGCCAGGCCCTCGACATCGCCGCTGCTCTCGATCGCCTTCAGGCCGTCGCGTAGCCACTGCACGGCCGCGCCAGTGATAAAGATGCTGCCCTCAAGGGCGTAGGTAGTCTGATTCTGCAAGCGCCAGGCGATGGTGGTCAGGAGACCATTCTTGGATTCAACAGCCTCGGAACCGGTATTCATCAGCATAAAGCTGCCGGTGCCATAGGTGTTCTTGGCCATACCGGTCTCAAAGCAGGCCTGGCCAAAGGTCGCGGCCTGCTGGTCGCCTGCGATACCCGCGATTTTAATGGGGCCACCGAAGAACTCGGGATTGGTCTCTCCGTAGACCTCGCTGGAGGGGCGCACATTGGGGAGCATGGCGCGTGGCACGCCCAGCTCTTTGAGAATGACCTCGTCCCACTCTCCCTCGTGGATATTGTAGAGCAGGGTGCGCGAGGCGTTAGTGGCGTCGGTAACATGGACGCGACCCCCGGTCAGGCGCCAGATCAGGAAGGTATCGACGTTGCCGAAGAGGACCTCGCCGCGCTCCGCCTTCTCGCGTACTCCCTCCACGTTGTCGAGAATCCACTTAACCTTGGTTCCCGAAAAATAGGCATCCGTTACCAGGCCAGTACGGGCGCGGAGCTCTTTGTCAAAGCCCTTAGCCTTGAGCTCATCACAAATAGGAGCGGTCAGGCGGCTCTGCCAGACGATGGCGTTGAAAACAGGCTTGCCAGTAGCCTTCTCCCAGACGATGGCGGTCTCACGCTGGTTCGTGATACCGATTGCCGCTACGTCGATAGAGGAGGCTCCAGCTTTTTTCAAGGCTTCCTGCGCAACGCTCAATTGGCTGGACCAGATGTCCTCGGGATTATGCTCGACCAGGCCGGGAGCGGGATAGATCTGAGGAAACTCCTGCTGGGCGACGCTGACGATTGCCCCATCATGGTCAAAAACAATCGCGCGTGAGCTGGTGGTGCCCTGATCCAGTGCTAATACATACTTGGCCATACGTACAATCCTCCGTGTTCTTTGAGCAACAAACAGCAATGTAGTAGTGAAAATGCGAGCGGCGGTGCTCACAGTATTCTAGCATGAGAGCATGATAGTTCCCTAATCGTCTGCGGGAGCGTCAGGGCCAGAGATGGGCATGATGAATCGCCACGGCCTGAGCGCCCGCTTGAAGTATCGCCTGGATTTGTGGATGTGTTGAAACCAGGCCAGAGCCGATGTAGGGCGCAAACTTGCGAATTGGCTTTTTCAGGCCCTTGCACATTTGTGAAATGTAGGTATGGAAATCGGTTCATCAACTGCTACCATTGGAGACGATCTATACTGATACTCGTAGGGAAAAGAGAAAAGCTGTACTACGTGAAAACACGGCTATATCTTTGACCTCACTAGCTGCTCTTGAGAGAAGCTAGTAGATTGGTTTGTAACGAGAGAAGGTCCGAAGACAGTTATTGGTATGAAGGAGGCAACATGAGCGCTTCGGCGATGAAGAGGAGTATCGTTCTCTTCCTGGTCACGTGTGTGTTGGTCTTGTGTCTGCTTGTGGGAACCAGGACTCCTGCTTTGGCAGCGAGCCATGCTATGAATCTGGGAACGCATGGCTCTTCTCATGTGAGTACATTATTGCACAAGGACACCTATGCCGGCCCCCCAAAAGGCACGCCAGGCCCCAAACACCACGGGAAGGGGCATCAAAAGCCACATCAAAAGCCACATAAGACTGGAGGAACAACCCATCCGCGTCAGCATAACAAAACCAAGTGATGCGTAGATAATGATGGCGAAATAACACTATCAACGCATTTTACCCGCCTGATCGCCCGCCCAGGAGATCCGAAGGCGGGTTTATTTTGTGCTTAGACCAGGAACAAGGTGTGTGGTGTTTCCCCAGGGAGTGTAGAGCACATGCGGCGCGCGGGGGGCCATATTATGCACCAGCAGTACCCTCACCCTCTGGCAGCGGACATAAGAAGAGAAATTCCTTCATGATGTGATGGATGTCATATACAAACTATTTCTAAATATGCTATGGTAGACGCTATAGACAGGTTAAGCCCGTTAATGAGAGAGTCGTATATTTATGGAAATGTATGGAACAGGCAACGCTGGGCTGGTGGGTAAGCACCTTGGTAACTATCGCCTGACACAATTGCTGGGGCGTGGAAGTTTTGCCGAGGTGTACCTGGCCGAGCATCGTCACCTGAAGATGCAGGCCGCGATCAAAGTACTGCATACGCATATCCAGGAGCGCGAAGCGGAGGCTTTCTATGCTGAGGCACGCACCCTGGCGCAACTGGAGCACCCCAACATTATTCGCGTGCTGGAGGGTGGCATCGATGGAGATGTCCCCTATCTCGTGATGGCCTATGCTCCAAATGGAACCTTGCAGCAGCGCTATCGTCTGGGGCAATGCTATGAACCCCATGTTATTTTGCCGCATGTCATACAGATCGCGGACGCCTTATCCTATGCACATCAGCGGCGTATCGTCCATCGTGATATGAAGCCGGAGAACGTCCTGCTGGGCGCGGCTCATGAGGCACTCTTGAGTGATTTTGGCCTGGCTGTTACTGCGCATCATACGCACTCGCAGCATAGAGAGGCCTTCGCTGGCTCGGTCAACTACATGGCGCCGGAGGTCATTCAAGGCCATCCGCGTCCCGCTAGCGATCAGTATGCGCTGGCGGCGATTATGTATACCTGGCTGAGCGGGAAGCCGCTCTTCGCAGGAACCTTCCGCGAGGTTCTCTCCCAGCACCTCACGCTGGCCCCGACCTCTCTGACCACGCTGCTGCCAGATGTCCATCCAGGCGTTGCTCACGTCATAGAACGGGCGTTGGCGAAGGATCCTCATCAGCGTTTCCCCGACATCAGCAGCTTCGCCCGCGCCTTTGAGCAGGCATGCCTGGGAGAACCCGGGCCATATGAAGCTGGCTACCAGGCTCAACCCGGCATAGTGGAGCGCGAGCACGTCGTGGAAATACCGACCGGGGACGAGGCCTTGTCCACGAGGCAGATCGAAGCTGAGACGCAGCGCATACCAGAAAGCACTCGTCGTGTCTCTCGGCGCGCGGTAGTGGGGAGTATCGCGCTAGGGGCGGGCATTATTGCTGTGGGCGGAGGTGTCTCCTGGTGGGCCTTAAGGCGACCAGAAGCGGCGCAGAGTACGCCGAAGCAGTCACCAGAAGCGACACATAGTCCAGCGCAGAAGCCACTGCCTCCCTTTGGGACGCGCCTGCTCACCTTCAATGGACATGATATTCATAACGATCCCCAGCAGGCCGGGAGCTATAACACCATCACTGCCCTGGGCTGGTCGCCTGACGGAAGGCTAATAGCTTCCGCTGATCTCAACCGTGTCCTGGTATGGGACGCCGGGCAGGGGAAGTTGAGCGCGCAACCGTGGGAGCAGTTGGGAAGCATTACCCGCCTCAACTGGCGCGACAACGACACTCTTGTCTCCGTCAATGGACAAAAGGCGGGCGCAACACCAGGCTCAAGCAAGCCGGGTGTGCGTGTATGGAAGGCGCATAGCGGCGTCGTGCAAGCCACCTATCATAGTGGAGGAAACGCCATTCCTATAGCCGTTTCTCCCGATGGCAAGTCCGTCCTGGGGATGAAGAACGTATCAGACCAGGAGAATGCCTCCAACCTGGGAAATCTGCTTGTGTGGGACCTGGTCACGGGGGAGACGCAGACAACTCATCCTGGTTTGCACTTGCTCTCGAACGTTGATGCTGCCTGGTCTGCCGATGGAAAATATATTGCCACCGCTTTTAGTATGGGTAGCAGTTCAGGCGATGTTGATATCGCGCTACTTGGTATTATGACCTGGAGGCGAGATAACGGCAGCGATCTGGTGAGCAATCCCTCGGGAGAGCACGATGCGTTGCATATCGCGTGGCAGCCAGGCGGGCGATTGGTGGCAACAGGGTATATCGAGGGGCATGTGCGCGTCTGGGATGCGTTTAGCGGCGCGCAGCAGGAGGTTTTTCAGGCGGGCCAGCATGGAGAGAGCGTACTGGCCCTGGCCTGGTCGCCCGATGGCACGCGGTTGGCCGCCTCTATTGGTTCGCTACAGGCGCAGGGGTATGTCTCCGCAGTGCCAGTCTGGGATATCGCGCGGAAGCGGCTCTTGGGTTCCTATGCAAAGCATACAGACTATGTGCGTGCTATGGCCTGGTCGCCGGATAGCACGCGTATCGCCTCCACGGATGGAAGCGTTGTGCATATCTGGCAGGCGGAATAAGGCCAGCCACAGGTAGGGCCGTGAAAAGGTTTGGAGCAGCAAGAAGTTATGAGCGACTATAGCGGGCGACAAGTTGGGAACTATCACCTGACCAGGCTGTTGGGGAAGGGTGGCTTTGCCTCAGTGTATCTGGGTGAGCATCGCTACCTGGGGAGCCAGGCCGCGGTCAAGGTTATGCCTACCGCCCTGACAAAAGAGAACAGGGAACTCTTCCTGCAGGAGGCGCGAGTACTGGCGCAGTTGAACTACCCTGGTATTGTGCGTATCCTGGAATTTGGTATAGATGAAGCGAGCGAGTCGACGTACCTGGCGATGCAGTATGCTCCCAGGGGCACCACGCGCACCCTCTATCCCCGGGGGACGCGCCCACCGTTGAAGGTGATAGCATCCTATATCGCGCAGGTCGCCGCCTCCTTACAGTACGCGCATGAGCATAAAATTGTGCATCGCGATATCAAGCCGGAGAATCTGCTGATAGATCGAGAAGGACAGGTGCTACTCAGTGATTTTGGCATTGCCATGATTGCCAATAGTGTGCGTGAAGAGCGTGCGCAGGATACGATTGCAGGTACAATTTTCTATATGGCGCCCGAGCAGTTGCAAGGGAAGCCTGGTGCCGCCAGCGACCAGTATGCGCTTGGTATCGTGGCGTACGAGTGGCTCTGTGGCCAGACCCCCTTCATAGGTTCTATCTCCGAGGTGCTGGCGCAACACCTGCTCACCCCTCCTTATCCGTTGCGTTATTATCAGCCCGATTTCCCTGACGAACTGGAGCAGGTTGTCCTGCGTGCGCTGGCGAAAGAGCCGGAGAAGCGTTTCCCTTCCGTACTGGCCTTTGCCCAGGCCTTTGCCCAGGCTAGTGCCGCTGTGAGTGCGCCCAATATTGTCCACGGAGGGGATCGAAGGATGCACGAGCGGGCTTCTAGAGACTATGGAACCCTGTTTGGGGCTTCGAGGACGCTACAGGCTTCTGCCTCCGAGCATCTAGCGGTGGCACTGCAAGCGACCGAAAGGCGCCAGCAGCAGGTACAGATATCTGTGCCACTGGAGAAGTCTGCTCCTCCCACCACACCTCGCCTGTCGCGGCGTGCCTTGCTGGCTGGAGGTGTTGGCGTAGCAGGCGTTGCGGGTTTGGGCGCCCTGGGGAGTTCCTGGTTCTGGCGGAAAGCGCCCCCGGTGGTTATGGGGGATGAAATCGCTGTCTATCGCCGGGCGCATCAGAAGGTTGGCTATGTCGCCTGGCTCCCTGATAGCAAGCGTGTGCTGACCTTTCTCGATGATACCGATGCCTATCTATGGGATGCCCAGACTGGCGCGAACGAGCAATGGCTGTATCCAGGTGCCAGGCTATATGGGACCACGCTCTTAAAAAACATCTGCCTGGCTCCGGATGGGAGACAGTATGCCCTGGCAACAGATAGGGGCCTGCTCCTGGGCCATCTCAACGCCGACACCTATGAGACATTAGCCACGCGCAATTATCTTCTGAATATGTACTGGTCGCCTGGGGGCGACTTTCTGGTCCTGGTCACCAGCAATGAGCTTGAGATATGGGATGTGCGCCAGAAGAAACAGGTCTATACAAACAACACGGTCAAGTTTCCCCAGAGCCAGCTTGCCTCTATGCTGCAATGGGCACCTGGTGGGCGCGCAATCGCCTCATTAACACAGAGTAGTGACGCGCGCGGCGAGACTTTTCGCGAGTTAGTGAGCCTGTGGAGCACTCAAGCGGGAGCGTATGGCAAGGTGCAGGCCCTCTTCACCCGTGCAGATGTGGATGCGCAGGCCCTGGCCTGGTCACCAGATGGTACGCTGCTGGCGGTCTCGTATCAAAATGCGGATGTCCAGGTATGGGATGTGGCGCGCCAGCGAGTTGTGTTTGCCTGCGCACCAGCCTTGAAGGGACCCCAGGTGTTAGCCTGGTCGCCAGATGGGCGCTATCTGTTAGGGGCGCGAGACTATGAAAACAAGGATACCAATCTCTATGTCTGGCAGATGCAAGGGGGAGCGCAGCGAGGCAAAGTGGTCAAAGTCTATCGCGGGCATACACAACCCATTTGTTCCGCTTCCTGGTCGCCGGATAGCCGCATGCTGCTCAGTGGCAGCGGCCTGGACGAAGGGTTTTCCACAACCAAGGGTGACGCCACGGCCCGCGTCTGGCGCGCTCCCAGCTAGTCTTCTGCCGAGAAACGTTTCTCCTTCGCTCTTCGTGATCTCGATACATGCATCTTCACCCCTTTTCACACGAAGAGAGAAAATTTTATGGAGCGGATCATCGACATTCTTGAAGAGCGAAGTTACCCCTATACCTTTCATGACCTGGACGCGTTAGTGCGCGCGGTTGGCCTGGAGTATCTCTTGCAGGAGGATACACAGATCACCCTATTCGCGCCGCATGACCAGGCTTTGAATGAGCTGAAGGATGTGAACGAGTTTGATTTGTTGAAGCACCTCAGCAAGCTCAAGTATTTGCTTGATTACCATATCGTGCCTGAGCGTATCTCGCTTGCGGATTTGCGCCGGGAGGCGGAGCAGAGTCACTCTACTACGATTCAGCTTCAGACCCGCACAGGCCGCCTCCTGACGATTGATATGCGCAATCCCATGCGGGTAGGTGGCGTCCCCGTTCTGGAGGCAGACCTCTTCGCTTCAAATGGGATCATTTATACACTGGATGGTCTGTTGATGCCCCCTGACCTGGATCTGAAGGAGTTTCTACAACCGGGTGTTGAGCATTATGCCACAATCTATAATCCCGATGAATTAATGCGGCATGAGGCGCAGGGGCCAGGAGCGTGAGAAGAGGTTACAGACATGATGAGCTGGAGCTGCTTTAGCAGCTCCAGCTCATCATGTCTGTAAGTTTAGTGAAGTGAGTCCGCGAAGGCCTGGAAGAGGCGCTTCTGCTCCTCATTCAGCTTGGGCGGGAGCTGGACGCGTACCTCCGCGTAGAGGTCGCCGCGCTCATCGCCTTTGCCCACGCGTGGCATACCCTTCCCGCGCAGGCGGAAGGATTGCCCATTGGCCGTTCCCTCAGGGATGCGCAGCAGGAGGCGTTTTCCGTCGGGTGTGGGAACCTGGACCTCGCCGCCCAGGATCGCATTCTTGAGCGGAACATCGATCACTGTGCGCAGGGTCGCGCCCTCGCGCACAAACTGTGCGTCGGGACGCAGGCGAATGTTGAGGTAGAGATCGCCACCGTCCAGGCCCTGTTTCGCGATGCGAATGCGCCCACCCTCGTTGACCCCTGCGGGTATCTTGACCTCAAGACGCCGGGTGCTGCCGTCAGGTGCGGCGAGTTGCAGGGTGCGCGTAGTGCCCTGATACGCTTCGGCGAGCGTGACCTCTACCTCTGTCTCGACATCCTGGCCGTGGGTCTGGGTGACGCGCCCACGTTGAGCACCACGCTGGCTACGTACATTGCCAAAGGGACTACCTCCCCCCTGGCCACCAAAGCCGGAGTGGAAGAAGGTCTCAAAGAAGTCCGAGAAGGGCGATTGACCACCAAAGAGATCGGACAGGTCCTCCTCGCTGACTGTGCGATAGCGATAGTTGCCGCCGCTAAAATTGCTGGCTCCGCCCCCCGCCCCAGGCCAGGTTCCATACTGCTGATAGTAATCGCTGAGTTCGTCGTATTTCTTGCGTTTCTCAGGATCGGCCAGCACCTCATATGCCTCATTGATCTCTTTGAACTTCTCTTCCGCTTCCTTGTTATTAGGATTGAGATCGGGATGATACTGGCGCGCTAGCTTACGAAATGCCTTACGAATCGCATCCTTATCGGCGTCTTTGCTGACACCAAGTACTTTGTAATAATCTTTATAATCAACTGCCATTGATCGGTTCTCCTACGCTGCTAGTTATTGTGCGAAAAATACAAGGACCTTCAAGCGCTAGAGCGGTGAAGAGCGTGGGTCCATAGCCTGAAGACAGGAGAGCACATAAACTTCTGGCTCTCCTGTTCCCGGACTGCTAGCAGTCTCTTCTAGAGAATGATAACATATTTCTGGCAAAATTTATTCTCTACTGGCTCACATTCTGTTCTCCTGATGGAGCGGGACCTGCCACTGTGACCTGGGCTGGCCGGATGACGCGTTCGCCAAAGACATAGCCTGGGCGGAAGACCTGGGCGACCGTCCCTTCTGGAAGATCGGGGCGTGGCTCTTTCATCAAGGCCTCATGCCAGTGAGGATTGAAGAGTTCACCTGGCATGCCAACCTGGCGTACACCCAGCTGCTGGAGGGCTGAGACCAATTGGCGCGAAGTGAGCTGGATGCCCTGCGCCCAGGGATGCTGGGCTAGTTCAGGTGGGACCGCCATCAGGGCACGCCCCAGGTCATCGAGCACGGGAAGGATATGTTCAATGACCTGGGCCTGGGCTTGTAGGCGACCCTCGGACTGCTCCTGGGTCACGCGCCGCTTATAGTTGATAAAGTCAGCCTGCAGGCGTTGAGTCATGCTCAGATACTCGCCGGCCTGGCGCTGAGCCTCAGTGAGCTCGCGTTCGAGGGTTGCGACATCCATATCGACGCCTTCCTCATTGCCTGGCATAGCTTGCTGAGCCTGAACTTGTTGGCTATTGACTGCTTCAGTGCGCATGGTTGGCTGGTCTGAGACATCCTGCGGGACGACCTGTTCCTCAGCAGGGGTATAGTCGGGTTGCTGTTGTGGATTGCCAAATGGTTGCTGTGGCATACTCACTGCTAAAAATCTCCTTTAAGATCTTATTCCGAAACCCAACGTCACTGGCGTGACTAGCGCTTCACGCTCAGGGTTTTCGGATCAGAAGTAGGTAAAAAATCCCTGGTACAATAAAAGATAAAATACAGTGCCCCTATGCCTGGCACCGTCTAGCCAGGCATAGGGGGATGAGGCTCGCGATGTTGAAACGCACGCACGAACAGGGTAAAGCCCCACGCAATGGCGTAGATACCGATGAGCCAGACGAGCGTGAGGAGTCCAGCTTGTGGCTGGGCAATAAGCAAGATACCCAGCACGATAGAGAGCACGCCCGCGATACCCATTGCCCATTCACGCCTGACTGGTGCGCGTCCCGAAAAAGCGCTCACAAGCTCCAGAATGCCTGTGAGAATGGCCCAGGTCGCGACAAGGAACAGGAGTGCCAGCGCGGTCACGCCGGGCAAGGCAAAGGCGGCGATACCAATGATGATGCCAAAGATACCCTCCAGCAGAATGATCCACCAGTAGTTTGTCAGATGGCGCAGCTGCACCGAGGCAACGGCGGCAAGAATGCCATCAACGATAGCGAACGCTCCGAACAGGTAGACCAGGATAAGCAGTGTTCGACCCGGCCATAAGAGTGCGGCAATGCCAAAGATGATAGCGACGACACCACGTATAGCCATAAGCCAGGTGGACCCCGTCGTGCCATACGCGCCCTGATAGATGTCGGCTGTTGTTCGTTGCATGTGTGTTCCTCCTCACTACGTATAATACTGCATTTAGTGCTTGAAGCGAGACAGGCCTGAACCAAAAAGGAGGGCCTCTCCTACTAGCATGACGCATAGGTGAAAGCCCGACTGAAGCATTGAATCCATTTGTGAATTCGTTTTGCTATCTTTCATTAGCGCATATACCTGGACTCGCTCTCATCCCCTCCTGCTGTGCTATCATACGTAAAGAAGACATGCCCTTTTTGAGGAGACGTGCCGGATTGATGGTGCTAATTGTAACCATTGGCTGAATGCTTGTGTTGTAGTTGGTAGAGAAAAATATAAAGAGCATGGTTAAAAAGAGCTATGAAACCGGCAGGAGAAAATTTGCTGGCTCTATTCGCCGATGACGTCGAACGGTACTATGAAGAACTGGTTGTGCTCTACTGGCACCAGCTCTGTGCCTTCGTGTACCGGCGGGTAGGGAGCATGCAAGATGCGGAAGATATCGTACAGGAGGCCTTTTTGCGTGCCTATATGGCTCTGGAGACGTATTCTCCAGAGCGTATACAGATGCTAAAAGCGCGTGCCTGGCTCTATAAGATTACCTGGAATGTCTATTGCAACTATACCGGGCGTGTGAAAGCGCCTCCATCCATTTATCTCGATACTTCAGATGAGAGCCCGCACCTTGCGCGCGAGGATGAGCTTAATGCACAGCCGGAGCGAGCCTTTGAACTGGCTGAGAGTCGGCAGGAACTGGAGCTACTGGTCGCGCTCTTGCCGGCGCATTATCGCGACGTGGTAAGTCTGTATTTTTTTGAGGACTTGACGTACCAGGAGATCGCGGATGTGCTTGAGCAGCCCCTGGGGACGGTGAAGGTGTATGTGCATAGGGGCGTTAAGCTCTTGCGCAAGACCTTTGAAGAGGCGCGCCCCGGTATCCCTACAGGTTCAGCCGAACCGGTGAAAAAAGTCACGAAGAGCAAAAATGAGGGGAAACCAAAGAAAGCAAGCCAATGGAGTTTGATGCCTACCGATCACAACTAAATCGTGACAAGCAGGAGCCTGCATCAGCCCCATCCACACCTCTGGATAGAGCTTCTGCCCCATCTGAGCCACCAGTGCTCGCGCACCTGGGCCTGGGGAAGGTGCGTCAACAGGCGCGCGCCCTCTCGCATGACCAGCTACGCGCCGCCCTTCAGCAGGAGAACTGGCAGCAAAAGGTAATGGCCTTGCGAGAACTGGCGCGCAGGCAGGAAGATATAGCGCCAGAGGTACTGCTAGCTGCCTTACATGATGAGCATGAGGCTGTGCGCGCGGCGGCCGTGCGAGCGTTGGGTAGTAGAGGAGAGCGGGCATCGGTGTCTATCCTAGCCGAAGCTTTGCGCGATGAGCAGTGGCAGGTTCGAGCGGAGGCGGCCCGCGCCCTGGGCAAGCAAGGCCCGCGTGCTCCTCTCGATCTCCTCTGTAAATCCTGGCACGATACCGATCCCACAGTACGCGCGGCTGTGGTGTGGTCCCTGGGGCAAATGGGGGAGCGCGCGCCAGTAAATATTTTGGTCGAAGGGCTTACTGATGAGTCCAATCTTGTACATGAAGCCGCTATTCAGGCCCTGGGCGAATTAAACGAACAGGTTTCCCTGGAGCCTTTTGTGCGTGCGCAACTGGATCAGGCAGATCATAAGCGCGGGTCGGAAGATGGAGCGCTCAGGCGGCATATAGCACAAACTCCCTCCGCCTCATCCACGAATACCGATTCGCTATTGCTCCCGCTTACTGATCCTGCCTTATCGCTTGAACAGACCGGGACACCTGGCGCGCAGTCGGACAATAGTGAAGGTCTCTCTACTGGTGTCGTGGAAGCTGAACAGGTGGTTGATGATGTGCCACAGGAGCAAGTGTCACGCCCAGCGTGGGGAACAGGTGCGGAGAGACGTGGTGGGCGAGCCCGCGCGAAATACCGGGAGCGTGCGCCACGCAGCGCGACGCCCTGGCAGCAGTGGGGCGGGCGCCTGCTCGCGGTTGCCCTCTTGCTCTTCATCATTGGGGGTTGGCTCTCCCTACGCTCGTGGACGCATCCCCCCGCTGCTGGAGTGGGGCGCACCGAGACCTACTTTAGCTATGTCAATGCGCGCAGTATTGAGAAGGTCTCCTGGGCGCCGACCGCGTATCGAGGTGCGCGCCATGGGCAGCACCTGCTGGCCTTCGCAGACGAGGCAGGCTATATCCAGGTCTGTGATGTCTCGCGCCAGGTATGCGATAAGAGCTTTGGTGTCTTTGGATCTGTGCTCGCGATGCAGTGGAGCCAGGATGGCCTCACCATTGTTGACCTTAACCTGAATCAACAGGTGGTCGTGACGCGCATCTTTGTGAATTACCAGGGCAGCGATGCGCAAAGTAACTATACGCTGCCAGGAGAGGCAAGCCGGTATTCCGTCGCCACGCTTTCACGCGATGGCAATACTATCGCACTTGCACTGAACAACAATGATAGTGTGACAGGCGCCCGAGGAAGGGGAAGGGTACAGCTCTGGCACTGGAATAGTCGCACGCCCTTTACAACCTATCCCACGCTCAATCTCCGTGTGACCGCCCTTGCCTTTTCGGATGATGCCGCTATGCTGGCCATTGCCAGTAGTACGCCTGAGATGGTAAACAACGGTAACACGCTGGAGATCGTGGGGCATGGTATATTGCTTCCAGTAGAGCCGGCCTATCCTACCTATGCCCTCGATTCGCTGGCCTGGTCGCCTGATAGCATGTATCTTATCGGGACAAACGGCCAGGATGGGGCTAAACGGTGGTTGTTGAAGCAATTTGCTGCCGATGGCATTGTGCTGGTGAATGGCAAAGCCTCGGTTGTTAGCACCTGGTCTCCGTTACAGAGCACAAATGCCCTCCGTTTTGCCACGGCGAGCAGCGATGGCAGTATTCAACTATGTGATCCCTCGGGGTGCGCGGATGGCTCATTTGAGCAGCATAAACACATTGTCACAGACGTAGCCTGGTCCCCCGATGGTGCGCAGGTCGCCTCCGTTGACGAGAATGGCACATTGTTTGTATGGGGCGTCAAAAATTGAGTTTGAATCTCTTCCAGGTGGGCCAGAGAGACGGATCGTTGGGTGCCGCGCCCCGTGGGGTCTCCTTTGCTTTTTACCTCGATTTGAACGTCTTTTGTGATATGGTGATGCCTATTGACAGGGGGATGTTGGTTGCGTATGATGCTGTGTAGGTTGGTAGTGGTGAATGTAGTGTGTCTCAATAGCCCAGATCGCGACGAAGCGAGTAGTCTTATTGGCCGTGTGGCACTGGTGGAGGTACAGTATGAGACGCGTGGTCACTCCTTTGCTCCTGTGCATGATGGTAATGATGCTGGCATGTACCGGTAGTAACACGGGAGGAAACGGGAATGGAGGTTCCCAGGGGGGCGGTAGGGAGAGCGGTCAGTACTCCTTGAGGAGTGGCGACCCCTTTATGGAGTGCCCACAACAGACAAACACTCGAGTGGCGCTCCCAGAGCAAGGAAAGGTCACCTTGACCGTGGCCTACTGGTCGTCTTCGCCAGTCGAGGATGCGCTTGTGGAAGCCAATCTACAGCAATTTCAGCGCCTGCACCCGAATATCCTTATCAAGAAAGAACTCATTCGCGGAGACTATAGTAGCGCGATTCAAGCTGATCTCAAGCGTGGTCAGATGCCGGACGTCTTTTATTTGCAGCCGCGCATGGCCAATATTTATATCAGTCAGGGCGTCTTGCTCAATCTCTCCCCCTACATGGCGCGTGACAAGGTTGCCGCCACTGATTTTTATCCAGGATTAATCAGCTCATTTAGTTGTAAGCGTGGGCAGGTCTACGGTCTGCCCAAGGACTGGAACGCGCTTGGTGTCTTCTATAATAAGCGCCTCTTCGCAGCCGCCCATCTTCCAGAGCCAGGCCCGAATTGGACGTGGCAGGACCTGCGCACAACCGCTCAGAAGCTAACAAGCGTAGACGCCCAGGGGAGAGCGCAGACGTATGGCCTGACGCTCCAGCTTGACTCCTCGCGCTGGCTGGCCTTTCTCCTCGCGAACGGCGGCTTGGTGCTTAGTCCCGATGGAACCCGTGCCACCTTTAATAGTAAGGCCGGGGTTGAGGCGATGGATTACTACACCAGCTTTATGCGCCAGGATGCCTCTTCTACGCTGCCAACCGCGCTTGTGCCGGCGACCGCCCAGGAAGAGTTTGACGCCTTTGGCATGGGGCACTCGGCGATGGTCATTGAGGGCGGCTGGCTTGTGACCTATATGCAGCAGAACTATCCTCAGACCGACTACGGCATCGCGCCTCTTCCCAAAGGTCCAGGTGGTAAGCAGGCCAACTTGATTTACACCAATGCCTGGGCCGCATCCGCCCAGAGCAAGCATCCAGAAGCCTCCTGGGAATTGATTCACTACATGACCGGGCAGGATGTACAGCGTAGCCAACTCCAGGCTGGCTTCGCGCTGCCAACATTGAAGAATATGAATATAAATGCATACCTTCAGGCACACCCTAAGATTAACGTCTTGTTTGAAGGCGCCAACTACGGCTACCTGGATAACTTTGGTAAGTATGACCAGTATATTCACGACCGACTCAACCTGGCCATTCAAAGCGTCCTCTTTAGTCAGACCAGTTCTCAAGCGGCTCTGAACCGGGCGGCAATGCAGGTCAACCAGATTTTAAGCCCATAAATCAGGTGAAAGTATGAAAGGCCTGTTGCGCATTTTTCGCAACAGGCCTTTCATACTTTCTTACCCTTTGACGGCGGCACTGGTGGCGCCTTCGATGAAGTAGCGCTGGAAGATAAAGAAGAGGATGAACATGGGGATGGTATTAAACATCGAGCCTGCGATAAGCAGGTTGTACTCGGTATAGTAGGCACTCTTATAGAAGAACATGCCCAGAGGTAGGGTATACATATTGCGGCTATTGAGAACAAGCAGAGGCCAGAGGAAATCGTTCCAGGCGCCCTGGAAGCTGATGATAGCGACCGCGATCAGTGCGGGCTTCACAAGAGGCAGGATGACCTGTGTAAAGATAGTCCAGCGCGATGCGCCATCTAGCATGGCCGATTCCTCTAGCTCGCGTGGCAGGCTCTTCATAAACTGAACCATCAGAAAGACCGCGAAGGGCTGGGCCATAACAGGGAGGATCAGTGCGAAGTAGGTATTTACGAGATGCACGCTGTTCATGATCAAAAACTTGGGGATAATCGTGATTGGGGCGGGAATCATCATCACGGCCAGCGTTGCCAGAAAGATGACCTCGCGCCCACGGAACTTGATGCGCGAGAGGGCATAACCAGCCATAGCCGAGAAGAGCACATCTAGCGCGGCCACACTCACCGCGTAAATGCCCGAATTGAGGATCCAGCGTAAGAAGTCGGGATCGCTGATCAGACGGGCAAAGTTATCGTAGGTTACAGGATTCGGCAGCAGCGTTGGGGGATAGTCCAGAATATGCGAGAAGGTCTTGAAGGAGGACAGGAAGGTAAAAATGAAGGGACCGAGCGATGTAATCGTAAACACGAGAAGCATCGCATAGAGAAAGACATTGTACCAGCGAAATGGCCTGCGCGGCTTCTCGCTCTCTTGCTGGCTGATATCGAGTGGTTTGTTGATTGTCTGGGCCTGGGCCATAGCAATTCTCCTTCTTCCAACCGGTGATTTTGCCTAGTTATTGACGTCGATCAGGCGGCGCTGAACTATGGTCACAATGAAGATGACAACGAAGAGCAGCACGGACATGGATGCCGCGAGACCAAAGTTATTATCTTTAAAGGCCGCGTTATAAATCTCAAGCACCGGCGTCAGGGTAGAGTTGAGTGGTCCGCCCTCCGTCATAAACTTGACCTGGTCGAAGAGCTGGAAGCTACTGATGGTCCCAAGGGCCACGACCAGGAAGATGGTTGGGCGTAGCAAAGGTATTGTCAGATTGAGGAAGAGATGCCAGCGATTGGCGCCGTCGACGCGCGCCGCCTCATAGAGCTCCAGGGGGAGATCCTGGATCGCGGCCAGGAAGTAGAGCATAAAGGTGGCCGAGGTCGTCCAGATATTGAGCATCATAATGGCCGGGAGCGCGAAGTTGGGGTCTTCAAGCCAGTGGGGGCCTGGCAAGCTTAGAAGCGAGAGCATGTAATTGATCAGTCCTTGGGGATTATAGAACCAGAGGAACATCAGTGAGACCGCCACTGATGAGGTCACAGCGGGAAGATAGAAGACACTGCGGAAGAGGCCACGCAGGCGGGGAGCGATAGCCTGGAGCAGAAGCGCCAGCAGTAGGCCAACAATCGTCTGCCCGATCACGACGACCACCGTATACTTCAAGACATTGATCATCGAGACCCAGAAGTCGCTATCGGCGGCGTATGAGAGCTGGTTGAAGAGATTCTGGTAGTTGCGAATGCCAACGAAGCGGGGGATGGTAAAGCCAATATCGACCTTGTAGAAGCTGAGTCCCAGGCCGTAGAGCATGGTCACCAGGTAGAAAACGATCAGGACAAATAGATATGGGAGTAGGAAGAGATAAGCGGCGACGGCGTCGCGACGGCGACCCTCAGAGGCCCCTTTAAAGCGGGGAGAGGCGGGTTTTTTCTCACCGGTAACCATCGCCGCAGATTGTGGTGATGCTGCCATAGCAAAACTCCTTACACTCATTAGGGATAGGGCCTGCCGCCCTGTACTCCCGGGGAAGAAGGAGAGACAGGGCGACAGGCGTATTACAAACGATAGAGAACAGGTGATCAGGAGTTCAGTTCGTTATTGATCTTGTTCTCGGCCTCCTTCAAGGCATCCTGGGGGCTGGCTTTCCCGAGCAGGGCCTTCTCAACAGCAGCGTCGAGCAGCGAGTGAATCTTGTCGGTATGTGGGCCAAAGTTGTCGGCATAGCCGTAGGTCGCGGCCTCGAAGAGCGTCTTAAAGCCAGGGTGCTGCTCAAAGTAGGAATCGTTAGCCAGGCTCTTGAGCGAAGGCAGGGCGAAACCGGCATGCAACTGACTGCCCTGGACATCTTTGCCTGTCATGTACTGGATCAACTCCCATGAGGCTTCGGGATGCTTCGTGCTGGTGTAGGCGGACCAGGAGTTGGTAAAGATCAGGTCCGCACGTTTGCCATTGGGGGCCAGGGGAACTGGCGCGATATCATAGTCCACATCAGGGAAGTTCTGCTGCATATAGGGGATGAGCCATGGACCTTCCAGGGCCATCGCCGCGCGCTTCTTACCAAAGGCATCGCCAGCCCAGCCGGCCGCGACATCCCCAGGCTGTACCGAGGAACCATCCTTCTGGAAGCCGGTGTAGAATTTGAGCGAATCGATGCCTGCCTGACTGTTAAAGGCCGAGGCGGAATCATCGGAATTAAGCACCTTGCCGCCATCGGCGAGCATGAAGGGGAGCCAGCGCTGTGAAGCAGCTCCCAGGGTAATGCCATAGGTTGAAGTCGCGGCATTGCCGGACTTGGTCAGCTTCTTGGCCATGGAGCGCATATCGTTCCAGGTCCAGTTCGCCGTTGGCAGACTCACGCCCGCGTCCTGGAACATTTTCTTATTGTAGAAGACGCCCAGCGTACCCCAGTCCTTTGGCAGGCCGTAGACCTGGCCGCCCTTACAGCTAAAGGGCGTGATCAGAGAATCATAATAGTCCTTGGTGCTCACATTCGACTTGCTCATATAGGGCGAGAGATCGAGCAATTTGCCTGCAGTGATATACTCGGGTGCCATGTCGGTTGAGAGATAGAAGACATCCGGCACATTGCCACTGGCGATATTAGCGCGCATCTTGGTCGCATAGTCGCCAGTGATGGGGGACCACTTCAATTTAATATTGGGATGAGCGTCCTCGAATTTATTCAAGTTTTGCTGGACCAGCGCATCCTCAGCGGGTGAGGAGGACCAGCCTGCGACGGTGAGTGTCACGGTGCCGCTCTCTTTATCTGCGGTCTTATCGTTGGTATTGCCGGGGCAGGCGATATAACTATTTCCGCCTGTAAGTCCCTGGTGCGTATCTCCGCTACCTCCATTGCCGCCAGAACTGCCGGTATCGCTACCGCCGCAGGCTGTGAGCAGGAAGATCAGGAGAAAGGTAAAGAAAAGTGAAAATGTGTGGCGTTTCTTCATGAACGGCCAGCCTCCTACTGTTGTGCCGCATCTTTGCGACACGTAATAAGGCAGGGTTAGTAGAGTAGTGGGTGCGGGCGGCCTTTGGCTGCCCGCACCCACTACTCTACTAACCAGCCCATGCTTTCTATCTTCTAGAACACAAGGATGGCGAAAATGGTTACAACGCGGCGGGGAAAAGAAAGAGCCAAAACGAGCACAACATATAGCTAGAACAAACAGTACCAGGTGACAGAGGCAGTTAAAAGTAACATTTTGGGCGTACACGGGTTTCGTAAGTATTCCACATAGCAAGAAAATACGGTATAGTAGTAGTGTGTGTAGTTCATAGGCTTTGTGTGTGTAGGCTTATGAACACAAGTAATGCATGTGTCTGTTCAATTTGAGAGGTACGCAATGAAGCCGTGCCATCTTGAAAATCAATGAGGAGTTTGTCATGGACAACAAGGCACAAGAGTGTGTTCGCATTGGTCGCTATCAATCTTGCCTGGAGAACGGCACGTTAAAGTTCTACTACCACCAGGTAGGGGACCCCAGTGGTTTCTATGGCAGCATGGATGCCGAGGAGATGCTGGGCCTGCTCAATCTGCTCTCGCGGCATAAGGAGGACATCTACCAGGCCGTGAACGCAAAGGAGAATAGCCGTTACGCAACAGGCATGTAGGCCTGTGCAGCCAGGGAAATTGTCATAGCTCTAGCAGCTTGAACGGCAATGAGGCCGCCTGGGAATGCAGGAGTGATGAGACAGTTTGTACCTGGCAATGAAAAAGAGCGGGAGAACGCGTAAGTGTGTGGCGCGTCCTCCCGCGTATTTTTTAGGCGCGTACGTCAGTAGCGCTTGCTCGCCTTCTCGTTAGACGAAGAGTGGTTCCATGCCCAGGCGGTCGACCATGCCCTGCATCTCGTGTTCAGCAGGTGTGGTGCTGGCTTCGAAGCGGCTGGCCGCGTCGAGTACCTTGGGAAGCAGGGTGACATCGCCTGCTGTGTTGAGGAAGATGCCGGGGCGGCTCAGTGCCCAGTGGACCGCGCGATCAATATCTTCCTGCTCCGTTAGTGGCGCGTACCAGGTATTATGTGTGTGATCGCGACCCATATAGGGGCGATAGGCGATAGACTTGATGGTTTGCACCGCCACATTGCGCTGCTGGCAGGTTGCTACTAGCGCGTTAAAGTTCTCCGCGTAGTAGGAATTTTGTAGGGTGAGATAGTTGTAGGGCAGGAGCACCGAATCGAAATCAAAGCGTTCAAGGCTGCGGCGATGGGTCGCGGCGATCTGCAACCCATGCCCGGTCACGCCAATGGCGCGTACCAGCCCCGCTTTTTTTGCCTCAATGGCTGCCTCTAGTACGCCACCTGGACTAAGTGCGATATCCCATTCAATGGGATCGGCCAGGTTATGTAGTTGCCAGAGATCAACATACTCCACCCCCATGCGTTCAAGCGAGCGGTGAAGTTCCTCACGGGCCTTGTCTGCCGTGCGTTCGCCGGTCTTGGTCGCGAGAAAGAAGTGGTCGCGATGCTGCTTGAGCCAGGGAGCCAGGCGTAGTTCCGCCTCGCCATAGCTGGCGGCGACATCGATATGATTGACACCATATTGGAGCAGTACCTCAAGGGTCTGATCCGCCTCGGCCTGCGAAAGGGAGCCAAGGGCGGCCGCCCCAAAGAGGGTACGTGTGCTGAAATGGCCAGTACGACCAAAGGGAAGTGTGGGAATTGACATGTTAGTATGCACCTTTGCTAGATCGCTTGTTTGATAAGCGACGGATAGATGGGCATGTATGAAGCGTCGTCTCTCATCTTGTAGATAACCCGGTCCTAAAAGTATAGAGTATTTTCCTACCTGAACGCAAGGTTGGCTTGTCTCTTCTCTGGCACGAGCTCAAGAGAAACACTCCCTTCTTGCGCATCGTGATAGAGAGAGAAAGGAGCGTTTTGTGATGAGTAAACTTTCAGATAAAGATAAAGAGAATCTGCCAGAGAGCGCCTTTGCATTTCCTAAGGAGCGCAAAGAGCCGCTGATTGACGCACGTCATGTGCAGGAGGCGGTAGCGCGTTTTAACCAGGTGCAGGGGGTATCGAACGAAGAGCGTGAAGAGGCCTGGCATCGTATCCAGAAAGCAGCCAAGAAATTTGACGTCGACCTGCGTGAAAACGATTGGCATGATTTGTTTGAGCAGAATGAGCGCGAGGTCCCCCGCGATTAGATGGAGTATATCCATAGCAAGAGAGGCGGGCACAACCGCGGTCGTGCCCGCCTCTCTTGCTATGGATATACTCCGGCGTGGTCTTGAGAAGAGAGGAGTATGTATGTTATTTATACTAAAACTACCTAGGTCGAGAGATAGGTATTGCTGCGCTTGTGTGATATGACGAGATGTTATCCTTAGTCCAAGATGAGAGTTTGAGAAACATATGGCAAATCGAGCAGTACATCCAGTTGCGCCTCTGGCTGGGGTTGGCGGCGAGGCGCTGGCAGAGTTTATCGGGACCTTTGTGCTCGTGCTGTTAGGAAATGGCGCGGTCGCTTCCTTCCTTCTATTCAACAATATCGCAGGGACGAACGCCTTTTTTGCCAATACCTGGCCGGTAGTCTTTTTCGGGTGGGGTTTTGCGCTGATGCTGGGCATCTATATCGCGGGCGCGATTAGCGGAGCACATCTCAATCCGGCGGTGACCATAAGTTTTGCGGCCACCAGGCGTTTCCCCTGGAATAAAGTGGGGCCCTATATCGTGGCGCAGTTTCTTGGCGCGTTTGTGGCGGCGGCCTTCCTTTTCTTTGTCTATCGTGGTGCAATCACGCATACACTAGGTGGGGCGTCCTTGAATGCCGCCAATGTTAATAAGGTAGGATTAGCCTTCTACACGGGGAAACGAGATTTTGTGGGTCTGTTTGGAGCGTTTTGTGCTGAAGCGATGGGCACAGCCATGCTCGTTGGCTTGATCCTGGCAATTGTGGATGCACGCAATCAGCCTGTGCAGGCGAACCTCAATCCCTTGATCATTGGCCTGGTGCTTGCAGCTATCGGTTGTTCGCTTGGCATAATTACTGGTTTTGCGGTCAACCCTGCGCGTGACTTTGGCCCGCGTCTGTGGATGACCCTGGCTGGTGGTGGATTGGGTGCGCTGAATAGCTACACCTGGGTCCCCATTGTGGCGCCCATTGTGGGCGGGCTGATCGCGGCCTTTGGCTATGACTATACTATTGGGCGCGTGCTGGCGGAACGTGGCATGACGCGTTCGGGCACAGCCGTAACGCGTGGCGAGGCAGTGCGCGAGCCAGATATGCATGTGGATACAGGTGGGCGTCCAATTCGCGAAGAGACGCGTGGGCGTCCGGTTCGCGAAGAGGGTCGCGGGAGAACATTCCGCGAGCGCTAAGCGGACTTGTACAAATGCTTAAGGCCAGCTTGTCTGAACTGTGCAGGCTGGCCTTGCTTATGGCTAGAGCTCGCGCCAGGAGGGCTGGTAGGTGCGCCAGTTCTCGTAACCGAGCTTACCATAGAAGTCGGTCAGGACGAGCCAGTCAATATAGCAGTTGCGGACACCGCGTTGTTTGAGGATCTCTGAGGCGTAGGCCACCAGGGCGATGCCGATGCCTCGTCCGCGCTCGGAGACGGCCACTCCGACTGAACCCAGGGAGCCAGCGTCCTCGCCCAGCAGACCCTGCCAGATGACATCGGTACGCTCAGTGTTGGACTGAGGGCTGGAGGTGACGAGCGAGCCAACTACGCGCTCTCCATCGAAAGCGATGAGCAGGTCCTGGTAATCGCCCACGCTCGCCATATAGTTCACCGCGCGCAGCCAGTTATAAAACTCGCGCTCCTCGAAGGCTCGTAGCGCGTCAATCGTCTCGGGGGTGGCAACCTCAAAGCGAATGCCCTCGCGCTGCATACGCTCAACAATACGTGTGGGGATGCTAAAGTCGCGCAGGTCGCGGACCATGTCATAGACGATCTCATCCAGTTGCCAGCCTTTGCGGGCGAAGAATGGCGCGACGGGCAGGTTGGTTGGTACGCCGCACCAGAAGCGTGGATAGATGCTGCCAAGCTGGATGGCGCGCAGACCCGGCTGCTGTTGCAAGTAGTTGAAGGCCACATCATGTAGCTCACTGCCGATTCCCTGGCGTTGTTTATCAGGGGCGACCAGGAGTGCGGCGAGATGCCCAACCTTGTCGTGTCCCCGTGGACTCTGGAAAGTGGCCGCGAAGGCGATCAGCCTACCCTCCTCGCGGAGAGTAAAATGGTGTGCCTCTGGTCCGTTGAGAACCAGTTGGATGCGCTCGGCACTAAGCGGCCATTGCGAGCCAACAGTGCTCTGCCAGAGCGTGACCAGGTCGTCCAGGTCGCGTTCTAGCTCAAAGATAGCAAAATGGTGTGCCATAGCAAAAAGAACTTTCTTTCTTAACCTCTTGCCTGAGGGATTGCTGGTTATGGGTGTGCCACAGTAAGCCCGCTACTGGCGTACGCGGCTACTTATAGCACACCCATAACCAGGGCGAGCTATTCTGCGCGGTGGCCCCGCTCGTGCAAGCCAGGAATGCTTACTGGAAGCTTGCCCTGAGCGGCCTGTTTGCCTTGTAAGACATCCAGCGCGGCCTCAAAGGCTGGCAGGGTGTATTCATAGGTGACCAGGTAGGTCTCCAGTTCAGGGAAGGCCAGCAGGTCATAGGGGTCATAGACGGCCAGGCCAATGACTGGCTTCTCCTGTTGTAGCAGGGAGCGTACCAGGTCCGCCTGGGGCTGGTAGCGGTTCGCGTTAACAGTGACGACAACGAGTGTAGAACTGCTGGCAATGGCGCCTTGCAGCCGGGCCTCCGTTGCCTCGTCGCGCTGACTGGGGACGGCCAGAACCTCTGCCGTGGGGAAATGCTCCGTAATAGCGACCTGGAGTTCCTCCAGCGAGGGGTAGCGGTCGGCGGCGAAGGTGGCGTGATCGGTCTCTGGGAAGAGGAAGAGCGGGTGTTGTGCCTGCTCGCCTGTCATGGGTACAAGCTGCTGGGCGTTGCGTACCAGCGTGGTCGAATGTGCGAAGGCGCGCTTGCTCAGGTCGAGATGCTCGGGAATCGCGATCTGGCGCACACTCTCTTCCTGTGGCAGATCGTCCCAGGAGAGGTAACTGGCTTTGAGTTGAAGCACACGCTCGGCGGCGCTGGTGATCTGAGCTGCTGTCAGTTCGCCCTTCTGCACGGCTTCAAGGACTGCGGCAAGGCCCGCCTTCTGATACTCGTAGTGATGGGAGATCAGGGCGATATCGGCACCGGCTTGCAGGGCCATCACCGTCCCGCGTGGAATGCCAACCGTGTCTGCCAGCGCGTTCATCTCCAGGCAATCGGTGGTGATAACGCCATTAAAGCCCAGCCGCTCGCGCAGGATTCCCGTAATGATCTCGCGGGAGATTGTCGCGGGTAGCATCTCCTCTTTCATCAAGGCTGGAAGGTAGACGTGCGCGATCATGATTGAATCGGCCCCGGCGGCGATGCCAGCGCGGAAGGGCACCAGTTCAATCTCCTCAAGGCGTTCGAGGGTATGCGGGATGACCGGCAGGGCCTGGTGGGAGTCGACAGCAGTATCGCCATGGCCGGGGAAGTGCTTCAGGTTGGTAATGACGCCCGATTCCTGGTAGCCCTTAATCGCGGCCACGAGATGGCGCGAGACGCGGGGAGCATGCTCACCGAAGGAGCGCACGCCAATCACCGGGTTGGCGGGATTGTTGTTGACGTCGGCGACCGGAGCCAGATTCATATTGACACCCAGCGCCTTAAGCTCTTTGCCCGTTGCCAGGGTGATCTCGTAAGTCTCCTGTTCGCTATCGATGGCGCCAAGGGCCATATTGCCGGGGAAACTCGTCGAGCTTTTGCCGAAACGGCGCACCATGCCGTTCTCCTGATCTGTCGAGATCAGCAGGGGGTAAGGATGACCAGCATCGCGTGCGATACGTTGTAGCTCGCTGGTAAGCTGGTGGACCTGGTGGGCGCTCTCGATATTGCGCGCGAAGAAAATAATGTTTCCGACATGGTGATTCTGGATTAAATCAATGATTTCAGGCGTTGGGGTGGTACCATAGAAGCCAACACTGAGCAGTTGCCCGATCTGCCGCTCAAGCTCCATGCCTCGGGTGTAATCAGACATGTGTCCCCATCCTTTCTTCACCAGGCTGTGCAAGCCGCGTGAAGCGAAAATAATATGTTTGACGTACAGGCGCGTCATACCAAATCCTGTAGAAGGAAGAGAGGTGTGGGCAACATCCCTGTCTGGATTCTATTTCACAACGCCGCTGCTGCGACTCGCCTTCGGCTACGTGAAGCGAAGAGGCTTCCCCGCCATTCCCGCGTAGATGATCAATCTTCCATAGAACTTGATTCAAAACGCGCAAAAACAACTATAACTGGCATGCATCGCGCTCGTCATTGACCGCAACTATCACAATATTATCACATTCTTAGATATAGAGGTCATGTAATAGGTCTTTCGTTTGTGTGTGCCAGGTTACTCTGCCTGCAAGGCCACAAGGGTGGCGCGCAAGACCTGCTGGTGTGCCGCGAGCTGCTGACGAGCCTCCTGTGGGCTGACATGAGCGCGCGCGACCACAATCGCAGTCTTAGTCTCCCCGTCGCACTGGGCAAGCAGAGCATCGGCCTGCTCCTGCTCAATGCCAGCGATGGTCTGCACGATCTTGCTGGCCCGGCGCTGGAGCTTATAGTTTGAGGCATGCACGTCGACCATCTGGTTACCATAGGTCTTGCCCAGCAGAATCATGACACTGGTACTGAGCATATTGAGCGCCATCTTCTGCGCGGTGCCCGCTTTGAGGCGCGTGGAGCCACTGACAACCTCGGGACCAACCACGGGCGCGATCATGATATCGACTGTGGAATGCAGGGGCGTCTGTGAGTTGCAGGCGAGCCCCACGGTCAATGCGCCAACCTCGCGGGCGTAAGTGACGGCTCCCAGGACATAGGGAGTGCGCCCGCTGGCGGCGATACCAACCACAATGTCTCTGGCCTCAATATGCAACTGTTGCAGGTCGGCCTTGCCACCCTCGGGGTTATCTTCCGCTCCCTCGACCGCCTTCAGGATGGCGGGAGGACCGCCCGCGATCAAGCCTATCACTAACTCTGGCGGTGTGCTAAAGGTGGGGGGACATTCCGAGGCATCCAGAATGCCCAGGCGACCAGAGGTACCCGCGCCAAGATAGATCAGGCGCCCTCCCTGGCGCAGACGTTTGGCACTCTCCTCCACGGCAAGCGCGATCTGAGGTAGTTCTTGCTGTACGGCCAGGGCGACCCTGGCGTCCTCCGCATTCATGACCTGAACAATCTCAAGTGCGCTCATTTGGTCGATTTGCGCGCTGGCGGGATTGGCCCCCTCAGTCTCCATAGCCTGAAGATTGAGTTCTGGCTGTCCTGATGAACTCGACATATATGCGTTACTCCTGGTGGTGTGTTTACTATTGCTGTGTGCCCGGTGCGGGCACGGTGTTTTGTATGAGGTGCAGGCGGTGCAGCATGGGATAGGTGCCTGCTGTGCTCGTCTCTTCCTCGTGTGCCAGGTCTGCGTGTACCTGGCGGAGAAGCTGGCGATAATTGCGCCCTGGCACGATCTTGCCCAGAATGGCGGGTGTGCTTGCCCCTGTGCTGCCTGGTAGATTGTTGGCGCGGCCATAGAGGCACTCATGCCCCAACAGGGCGAAGAGGATACCCTCCTTAGCCCCGGCGGGAAGGCCCGTCTCTTCGAAGAGGCGGACTCGTGTGGTGGGAAGGCCCGCCTGTAGGCCCTGCATGAGTACAGGGTTATAGCCGCCGCCACCACCGACCAGGACCTCGTCCAGGTGCGCCGGACCATAGGTGCGGTAGGCGTGAATGATGTTCTCGATTGTGATGGCGGTAAGCGTCGCGATGGTATCTTCGGGTGAGAGACCCGCGTCTGTGGCCTGGGCGATGAGCTGGGCCGCGAAGGCATCGCCAAACAGTTCGCGCCCGGTGGTTTTGGGGGGCAACTGGTGAAAATAGGGATGGGCCAGGACCTGGCTTACCAGGCTCTCATCAACTGTGCCCTGGCGTGCCAGTGCTCCGTCGCGGTCAAAGTGGCGCGCCCCTTGCGTGTAGTGGCGGACCGCGGCATCGATAAGCACATTGCCCGGGCCAGTATCAAAGGCGTAGGCCCCGGATGGACCCTGACCCGCCGGGAGAAAGGTTACGTTGCCGATGCCGCCTATGTTTTGCAGGGCGCGTGTCTGCTGCGGGTCGCTAAAGAGCAGGGCGTCAAAGAATGAGGCCAGGGGCGCCCCCTGCCCGCCCGCGGCGACATCGGCCACGCGCATATCAGCCACGACGCTTATGCCCAGGCGTTGCGCGATTACCGCCGCCTCGCCGGTTTGCCAGGTTGAGCGGACGCGTCCAGGTTCAACGAGGTGATAGAGCGTCTGCCCATGAGAGGCGACCAGGTCGATATCGGCGTGTGAGACCTGCTGATGAAGGCAGAAGATCTCGACGGCTTCGGCGAATGCCGCTCCCAGGAGAAAGTTTAGCTCTGTCAGGTCTGCCAGGTGCGCCTGGGGCATGCGCAGGATGTTGAGCACCTGTTGGCGCAAGGATGCGGGGAAGCTGGCCTCTTCATATGCCAAAAGGCGCAGCGAGAGTTCGCCTGGTGCGACAGGCAGAAACTCGCAGAGAGCCAGGTCGATGCCGTCAACGGAGGTACCCGAGTTCAGGCCAAGTACGCGCATCGGATGTGTGCTCCTTTCTTAAGTGCGAGACAGCATGTAGGGTCCATGCTGGCATGGACTCCCGCCAGGGGAACGCCGCTTCGCTCGTAGTCCATGCCAGCATGGACCCTACTCCTGTATACCATCCTGGTAGAGCAAGAAAGGGGCGCGTCGCTGCGCGAAAGCAGCCAGGCCACCCTCCCAATTCGCCGTGATCTCTGCTACGCTTGCGCCGGCCTCCAGGGCCAGGCGCACCTGGTCGCTGCCGCAGAGCAGGTCGAGAAAATAGGTGCCATTCTCACCCTGAATCCAGGTCCGTGAGAGCGGTGAGAGGCGGCGCAGGTCCGCCAGCAGGTGTAGCCCCAGTTCCATGAGAGGGATCTGTGCCCGGTCCAGCAGGTAGACCTGTATGCCTCCACAGCGCGTCTGAGCGTGTTTGGAGAAGGTTGGCGTGAAATAGAGCGGGCGGAAGGCCACTCCAGGCAAGGCATGGACCGTGAGGGTCTCCGCCAGGACGAAGGGATCGATATCGGGCGCGCCCAGGATTTCAAAAGGGCGCGTCGTGCCGCGTCCCTCAGAGCAACTGAGACCTTCAAGCAGACAGGTCGCGGGGTAGAGCGCCACCGCGTCCAGCGTCGGCAGGTTGGGTGAGGGCTGCACCCAGGGCAGCTCGAGCTGATCAAACCAGAGATCGCGCCGCCAGCCCCGCATCGCCACCACCATGGGTTCAGGCAGTGCATGTTCAGCGGCATACAGACGTGCGAACTCGCCGACCGTCAGTCCATGGCAGACGGGGATATTGGCGATGCCGACAAAGGAGCTAAAATCGGGATGGAGGATATTGCCTGCCAGGAGCTGGCCACCAAGCGGATTGGGGCGATCCAGAACCACAAAGAGTAGCCCGGCCTCCGCCGCGGCCTCCATGGCGTAGACCAGGGTTGAGAGATAGGTCGCGTAGCGCACGCCGATATCCTGGAGGTCAAAGAGCAGGACATCCAGCCCCTGGAGCATCTCGGGACGTGGTCGCCGGGTCTCGCCATAGAGGCTGTAGACCGGGAGGCCGGTGCGTGAGTCTGTGCTGGCCTGTACATGTACACCGGCCTGGGCATCGCCGCGCATGCCATGTTCGGGTCCAAAGAGTGCGCAAAGCCCGAAGCGCGGGTCGGCGTGCAGGAGATCAACGCCGCCCTGGAGCGCCCTGTTGATACCCGTTGGATTGGTAATCAGTCCCAAACGTTTCCCGTGTAGGCTTGGCACTCCTCCCGCCAGTAAGACATCGAGTCCATTCTGGACGACAGCGTGGGTGGACCCCTTCATGAGATACTCCTTTCGCTCAACAGGTTATGGTCTTATCCCTTGATCGCGCCCATGCGCACACCAGAGAGGAAGTTGCGCTGGAAGATCAGGAAGAAGATGATCATCGGAAGCGCGGCCAGGGCAGCGCCTGCAAAAATGATACCATAATCTGTGGTGAACTCGCCCTGCAAGCTGGCCACCCCAACGGAGAGCGTATAGTGATTGCTGGACTGCAATACGATCAAGGGCCAGAGGAAATCATTCCAGTGTTGGACGAAGGTAAAGATGGCCAGTGCGCCAACCGCAGGCCGACACAGAGGCAGGATCACATGCCAGAAGACGCCCATCTCGCCACAGCCGTCTATACGAGCGGCATCCAGCAGCTCTGTGGGGAGGGTCTGGATATACTGGCGCATCAAGAAGATGCCAAAGACATTGGCGAAACCTGGTAGAATTACGGCCCAGAGCGAGTCGATCAGGTTGAGCTGCTGCGTGACCAGGTACATGGGAACCAGGGTCACGTATGTTGGAATCATCATCGTGCCGATCACGACCCAGAAGAGAATGGTGCGACCAGGAAACTTACGTTTCGCGAAGGCATAACCCGCCATCGTATCGAAGAGAATATGGAACAGGGTAATGACGATGGAGACCGTCAGGCTGTTTGCCCCCCAGCTCCAGTAATCGGTGGCCTGGCTGAGCAGGCGCTGGAAGTTCGATATGTCTGCGTGTACGGGAAAGAAATCCGGGGGCGTCTTGAGCGAAAATGTGGTCGGCGTAAAGGCCGTTACATAGAGCCAGTACATCGGCCAGAGCGCGATGACAGCAACGATAAGGAGCACGAGCCAGGGTGCGACGCTTCCCCATTTGATCCTGCGCGGAGTCACGCTCCGCTGTTTGAGTTCTGCTTGAGCCATTACTGACACTCCAACCTACTACTTCTCCGAAAACCCTGAGCGCGCTTGCCGTGCCACCGCTTGTCCCCGAATGGGGAAGCGCTAGGCACGCGAGTGACGTTGGGTTTCGGAATAAGATCCTAGTATTCCACATCGCTGCGGAGCATACGGAACTGTACCACAGCTACGGAGGCGATCATCAAGAAGAGGATAAAGGCTTGCGCGGAGGCAACGCCATAGCGTGACTGCTGGAAGCCATTTTCGTAGATCTGCGTTACCATCACCTGGGTGCTGGTACCCACACCACTCTTCACCATGACGAAGAACTTCTCAAAGACCTGGAAACTGGCGATGGTATAGAGCACGACCAGGTAGAGCGTGGTTGACTTGATCAGCGGAAGGGTGATATACCACCAGCGTTGAATGGGGCCAGCACCATCGATCTGAGCCGCTTCGTAGAACTCGGGTGGAATGCTGGCCATGGCGGCATTAAAGAGCACCACGCCGGTCGCGGGAATGGTGAGCACCGTAGAGAGTGTGATGCTATTGAGGACCACATTGGGATCGGAGAGCCAGCGGATGGGGGCGATATGCACCAGGCTCAGTAAATAGTTGAGCATGCCATATTCAGAGTTGAAGATCCACTTCCAGGTAATCGCCACAATAACGGAACTGGAGACTGCGGGCAGGTAGAACGCCGCCAGGAAGAAGGTCTTCGCGATCTTGCCGCGCTTTTGAATCAGCCCGGCGAGGACGAGCGCGATCAGAATATTGGCGATGACGGTAATGACTGTGTAGTAGAGGGTATTCTCGATAGACTTAAGGAAGATACCCCCCTCTGTGGTGAAGGCCGAGACATAGTTTTTGAGGCCAATCCACTTGCCGGTCGTCACGATATCGCTATCCTGGAAGGAGATGACCAGCGCCCACAGGATAGGAAAGAGCGTGAAGATGGCAAAGGTAAGCATGCTGGGTAGAATGAAGAAGTAACTCCAGCCGTGTTTTTTCAGAGTGCGCCCGAACGCACCCGATGGGCGAGACGGCGTGCGCTTCTCCGCACGTGACAGTGATATGTCTGACATGACCATTCTCCTGTGATGATGTTGAAAGGGTCAGGGTAGTACATTGCGAGAGGAGAGGACCGTGCGACAGACGATTGTGACGCCGCCAGTATGCCCCGAGGTGAGTCAGGTGCCCCCTTATATCTATGTACATCAGGAGCAGGCTGTGTCCTTCATGGCTCAGGGGAAGCACGAGTGTACAAGAACGTGCCTGTACACTCGCGTCCTCTCTTATGCGTGCTTACGCATTGCTGGAAAGGATCGAATTGATCTCGTCGGCAGGGGCATTGAGTGCCTCTTGCGCGGAAGACTTGCCCAGCACCGCGTTTTGCAACTGTGAGTGGATCAGGGTACGAATCTGAGACCACTGCGCAATGATGGGCATAAAGTACGTGCTGGCCACAAGAGGCGAGAACTTGTTGATGGGATCAAGCACCGTAATAGATTTACGCGCGCCCGGAGCCAGATAGTAGCCGTTGACATCCGTGCCAACCTGCTTGCCCGTCAGGTAGTTGGCGAAGTCCATAGCCAGCTTCTCCTGACCCTTGTTGCTGTGCTTGCCAACCACAATCAGACCTACACCGCCAACCGTGAAGGGTTTGTTGCGTTTGCCGACAGGCATGGCGCGCACTTCAAAGTTCAGGCCCAACTGGCGGTAGCCACTGGAGTCACCGCTGGGTGCGCTGTACATCGCGTAATTCTTGTTCTGGCTAAAGCCGGTGCCAATATCGTCGGGCGACTGCGTGCCAAAGTCGGGAGGCGTAACCTTATACTTTTGTGCCAGGTCAACCAGCTTCTGTAGGCCACTCACGCCCTCAGGGGTATTGAGAGTATATTTCTTGTTATCCTCGGAGAGAGGCGTCGCCCCATCACCCAGGAGGAAGGACCAGGTATTGACCAGGTCGGGATCGATGGCACCTGTATAGCCATAGACCTGTTGCCCATTGGAGCGCTTGAAGGTCAGGCGCTGCGCGATATCGACAAACTCCTCGTAGGTCCAATCATCTTTGGGCAACTCGATGCCGCGCTCTTTAAAGAGATCGATGTTGAGATACATGGCCACCGGGGGAACCCAAAGCGGCCAGGCATAGACCTTGCCGTCAAAGGTGACGGATTTAAGGATATCGGGATAGAAATCTGCCTTGTCTTCCGCGCTCAGATACTCATCGATAGGAGCGACCAATCCCTGCTTGATCAGCAAGGGCAGATTGTCGGAAGGATAGCGGAAGAGGTCGATAGAGGTGCCGCCGCGTACCGCCTGTGTGACCTTGGTGAAGCCGGCCTGGTCACCCGTGTAGCCAGTGGCTTTGACGTCCTTGAGAGTAGTATGGGCTTTTTTGTAGGCTGCCGCTGCCGCATCAGTGAGTTTACCGGTCTTATTGGCACCGTGAGGCTGATAGCCTGTGACCCAGTAGTTGAGGGTGCCTGATGCTGCACTGGCACCGGAATCGCCACAGGCCGCGAGGAATGCAGCCAATGCACTGGTTCCGACGACGACCTTGCCGCCATCCACAAGAAATTGTCGACGTGTCGTAGAATACATAGTTTTAAAATACTCCTCGTTTCCTTTGATGAAGACAAAAAGGATACATGCTCAGTATCGCGAATAAGCCGTGAGGAATGGTCCAGAGTTCGTATGGACTTCTACCTGAACAAGGGAAATAGGGTAGAAGGAAGAGCGATCCTGCAAGAAGAGGATCGGTCACAGGAGCGAAAGCTTCCTCGCTGGACACACTCGTCTATGAGCTGATCAGGATTCAGGCAACGCGCCGCTTGAATCCGCGCTGTGCGTAGGCATGAAAAAAGGTTGCACGTGAATTGTGACTATTTATATCGCTCAACCTTTCTTGCCATTGCTATGCAGTTGATATGTTGTATATACCAATAGACTGCTTGTTCACACTATGCCACACTGAATCTCTTCTGTCAACATGCGAGCTTGCTTTATTTTTGTTGAGATTAGTATAAAAGGGTAGAAAATAAATGCTTATAGTTGTAGCCCGCTACTGGCGTACGCGGCTACTTCTGCGTAGCCGCGTACGCCAGTAGCGGGCCAGGAGGGGTGTGTGCCTGGTGGGGGCTAGCGCATTTGCAGCTTTATGGCCGGGCTAGTGACGAAATGGCTTAAGCGTGCGTGTCCTCTTGAGAAAGTATACTTGCTTTGGTAGCGTTTAGCGATCAGGAGGTGATAACGCATGACCCATTCTATGCATGAAACGCACGGCGAACATGAACATACGGAGCAGTGTGGTCATACTGCGGTCGTCCACGAGGGGCATATCGACTATCTGCATGAAGGTCACCTGCACCATCCCCACGAGGGGCATTATGATGAGCATGTGATTGGCGTGAATGCGCAGAATCCCGCCTCGTGTCAGCCAATGGAGTGCTCCTGTGGCGGCCATGATGTTTCCCAGCATGAGCAGGTTCCCCATGGCGATCACTATGATTACCTCTATCAGGGGCACCTGCATCATCCACATGGTGACCACTGCGACGATCATGGTTCCCTACAGACGCGCTAGCCTGGCAGGCGGAAGTACAGAAGCCATGGCGAGAGGATCATCCGACTCGCCATGGCTTCTTTTGGGGTCTCTGCGTATTGCTAGGCGCTCACCAGTGATTCCAGGAGGTTATTTTCCTGAACAACAGTCAGTGAGAGGGCTTTGTAGCCAACCTCATCAAAGAGCACAATGATTTTATCTTCCTCGTAGCGCATCACCAGTCCGGGTCCCCACGAGGTATGCCGCACGCGGCTGTTAATGGGGAAGGGTTGCTGCTCAACAGGGATGTTCGTGGTGACGATACCAGCATCGCAGTTTGCGCAGTTCTGGCATGGCCCTTCAAAGACCTCGCCAAAGTAGTTGAGCATATATTCGCGCTGACAGTCATGGAGCTCGGCATAGCCGCGCATCATCTCAATGCGTGAGCGATCATGCTGGCGGCGCGCTTCATCAATATGAATGGCCTCTTCGATGGCCTGGTGATGCTCAGTATACTCGGGATTGGCGACGACTTCTCCAGTGGAGAGGGTTTCGATCACGTTGAGCTCTTCCAGTGCAGTGAGGATCTGCATGGTTTTGGTCTGGGAGAGATGGAGGGCCTCGCTTAGCTCTTTAGTAGTGATGGGACCTGGCTGCTCCTGAATGGTTTCCGCGACCAGCTCTACCTCTTCTGCGTCAACGGGTGAGCGTCCCGAGAGGAAATAGCGAATATTGAGATCCTTGGGGCTATAGAAGAGGATGGCCCTGGCCGCTTCGCCATCGCGACCAGCACGCCCAATCTCTTGATAGTAGGAGTCGACCGAGTCGCTGATATCATAGTGGTAGACAAAGCGTACATTGGGCTTATCCACACCCATGCCAAAGGCGGTCGTGGCCACGATGACCTCGACCCGGTCTTCCATAAAGTCCGACTGAACCTGGGTGCGTTCCTCACCCTTCATGCCCGCGTGATAGAAGGCGGCCTTGATACCGACTGCTTGAAGTGTCTCGGCCACCTCCTCAGTGTGCTTGCGCGTGGCGGCATAGATAATGCCTGGTTTGGCGTTCTCCTGTACCCGCTCGACGAGCGCTTTTTTCTTGGTGCGTTCATCCTGAAAGCGCTCAACACCCAGCCAGATATTGGGGCGATCAAAGCCCTGGACAATGACTTTGGCATCTTGCATGTGCAGGCGCTCAAGGATCTCTTCGCGCACAGGGGGCGCGGCTGTGGCGGTCAAAGCCAGAATTCTAGGATGTCCAAGCTCCTCAATAATCGAGCCGAGACGCAGGTACTCGGGCCGGAAGTCATGGCCCCATTCGCTGATGCAGTGCGCCTCGTCGATGACAAAGAGCGAGGGTTGGATCTGACAAAGGCGCTCCAGCGTCTCCGCGTTGTTGAATTGCTCGGGCGCCAGGAAGAGAAATTCCAGGTCTCCCTCTTCCAGGTCCTCCAGGATAGTGCTTGCCTCTACATCGCGCTCTACTGAATTGATGAGTGCGGCATTGCCGATGTTGAGTTCTTCAATATTTTCGACCTGGTCACGCTGGAGCGCGATCAAGGGCGAGACTACGACCGTTGCCCCTTTGAGGAGGTGCCCGGCACATTGATAGATAAATGATTTCCCAGATCCTGTTGGAAGGACGGCCAGGGTATCGTGTCCTGAGAAAACCGCCTGGAGTGCCTCTTGTTGTCCAGGGCGTAACTGATCGTAGCCAAAGGTTTCGTATGCTATCTTCGCAAACGGGACTTTGCGTGAGCGCACCTGCTTGTGATCCTGTACCATGCTGTATAACTCTTTTCTAGTGTTGAGTTAAGCTTCATTGCTTGCCTCTCATATATAGAACGCTTCATCTGGCAAAAAGAAAACGGAGACTGATCTCAACATTTGCGGGAGCGAAAAAATTTAGCCAACGTTAAGGTGCTTGTTGTTGCTTGTATAACGAGAAGAGAAAAAGTATCTTTTTTCCTGGCAGGCGGCCATGTGTATGCCGCCATTCTCGATGAAGGAGCGAGCGTCATGGAGACCTTCCCCCAATCCGAAGAGCGTCACGATGATATTCCTATTCCGGCTTCGCTGCCTCCCGCAGAGGGACGCGACGATATTGGACGTGAGAACGATTTAGAAAGGTATTCGCCAGTGGGGTCAGGAGAGCCAGGGGTGCTTTCACAGCCCCCTGTCGAGGGGAGAGTGGATATAGCTGAGGATATTGAACAGGAGCGTCAACAGGCCTATAGTTCGGCGAAAGACCAGGAGAAGAAGCGGCAGGATTAGTGAGCGTTATATAAGGAGAGATGCCTGGGACAACAAAAAAGAGGACTCGTTCCCATCTCTGAGAACGAGTCCTCATATCATAACGCTATTAGACAACCGTGGTGAAGGAATGAGAGGTGTCTAGCGTTACGCTGAAAGCTCTTGCATATCGAGCTGGAGTATTTCTGGAGCAAGGTCTACGGGAATCTGCTCCTCTGCCAGGCGTTTGACCCATTGGTAGTTCCCCTCAATAGGGGTATCCTGTAGGAGTTGCTGTGCCAGGAAGAGCCAGTTGATGGCGTTCGGTAGCGTCAGGTAATCGCTATTAGCGCGCTCGGCGGCATCCTGGCTCATGCGCTGATACTTCTCTGTTTCGGTAAGCAGAGTATACAGATGCTTCGCCACCTGGGTCGTGTTGCCTGGCTCGATCAGGTGGCCGGTAATACCATCCTCGATTTGGAGTGGAATACCCCCCACATTATAGGCAATAACGGGCCTCCCCTTCATCAGGGCCTCCGTCACCTTGACCTCAAAACCCTCTTTGGTTGAGAGCTGAAGCACCACTTTGCTTCTGCGCAGCAGCATGTTGAGCACCTGGTCGCGATGTGGCAGGCGTAACACCTTGATATCATGCGCGAAACGGGCATATGGAGCTGTTTGCAGGATGTTCCAGATGAGATTGTAGATGGGCGCCCCGTCTGGATCGTCAATCGAACCATTGCCTGCGATCACCAGTTGTGGAACGGGTAGGCACTGCTCCTCTAACATCTCACGCAGCTTGCGATAGGCGTCCAGTACATCGGGTATGCCTTTGGAGGGATCGAAGCGCGCGATCTGCACAATGAAGGGACGTGTTTCATCCAATGGAGTCTGACCGGCAGCTTCCAGGTAGGTATTGAAGAGCTGCATATAGGTATCGAGCTGCTTCTCGCTCAGTGGCTTGTTCAGGCCATCGAGCGGGTCAGTGGTCGCGGGCATGTAGAAGACCTTGTTAGCGGGCACATTATCTGGAATAAACATGCTCATGGGGTGGCTCACAAAGTAGTCCGCGAGCTGAATCTTTTCCCACAAGAAGCTCCAGGTGACATGCTGTGGTGTACCTGGCTGGTTGGCCAGGCTACTCACGATCTGGATGTGTGAGCGGTAAATGATCTTTGCCTCGGGATTGACGCGCTTAATATGCGGAATAAGGCCAGCGGGCTGAGGATCATCAATCACGACCACATTTGCCTGGGTGAAAACCTCGTGCAGCATCGCCGCGTTCTCTTCCGTCCAGGACTCGTAGACCTGTATATCTTCAGGCGTGAGCACCGTGTCGGGACTTGAGACGGCTTGCAGGACATTATGTACTTTAGTCTTTGTGATGTCGAAAACTTCCTTGCTGGGCTGAAGAATATACCAGTGGGCATCGACATCAAAGAGGCGGAGAAGCCGGATGAGGGCATGGCGCATTAAGGCGACGCCACCACCACGCGGGGTCGCGTTGATGAAAATGAGTTTTCGACCCTGTAGGCTCTGGGCCAGGGCTTCCAGGCGCGCAAAGTTGGATGGTGCCGTGACGCGACGGTAGTCTTCCTTTGTCACCAGCTCCGATGGGAGAACCTCATTGACGCTGGTGAGTACCGGGTCCACAATATTTTGCTCATCGAATGTTTTCATCATCGTCTTTATACCTGAGGCCAGGGTTGTACCCATATCTGCTGGCAGATGAAAGGGGACAATATCCTCTTCGAGCCAGAGACGAGAGTGCAGATCCTGGAAGCGAGGATCGTGCGTAAAGGTACTGGCAATGTACTGTAGATTGTGTTCCTGGGCTGCCTGGCGCAAAAAGGTGAGTACCTGCTCTACTCCATCCTGGTGGAGTGGTTGAGTAAAAGCATGGAACTTCACATCCTGTTCGCTTTTACGAGTGGCTGCTATATGTAAAGTGTTATCTTCTAGTCGAATACCAGCGTATTTCGCAGTTGGATTTGCAGTTGGTTTTGTACTTGCGTTGCTCGTACCAGGAGTGTAAACATTTTTCAACATCGCGTACTTCTTTATTTCTTCATTTCAAGAACCAGCATCGGGCTTAAAACCGCGACCTTGGTTTTACACTTCATATGTAACTAAGTATAACTTCGCCAGCGGGTTACATCGGTACCAGGTCATGAGCCATGATGCCAACGCTTCCTGGTTGCTTGAACCAGTTGCGCCCCTCTCGGGCGAGAGCAATTAAACGACATGGA
Organism: Ktedonobacter sp. SOSP1-85; assembly: GCF_016587415.1. Classification (GTDB taxonomy): domain Bacteria; phylum Chloroflexota; class Ktedonobacteria; order Ktedonobacterales; family Ktedonobacteraceae; genus Ktedonobacter. The sequence continues at coordinate 5,215,645 of NZ_BNJI01000001.1, forward strand.
GCAGGCAACCCTTTACCATGAAAGAACAACCGTGAACGCCGCTTCACAGCGACTAGTTTCGCTCACACGATTACATGGTCTGCCGTGCCCTATACCCTACTATCGGCCTCTTATTGTTGGAAACATAATCCCTAGTACTTTATGGCGTGGACACCATAGCATCGATAAATGGCTTAAGAAAAACGGATATAGCTCTTCCTTTCATTTTCCTCTATGGCTTGATCCCGTCTCACCACCTGACCTTCTTATTTTACAGCTTAGCTGTGAACTATTTTTATCAATATAAACAAGAAAAGCCTCCACACTATTCCTGGTGGAATTTCTCAAAGATGGGCTGCTGGTTGGCTTAGTGGCTGAGATACAGGAGGCAAACTATACTGAATGTGTGATGAGGATGTCAGTGGGGAGCAGAGGAGACAGGCAAGATGGGTAGCAAAAGGAGGAGACAATAGTGTTTAAGCGCATTCTAGTTCCCCTGGATGGCTCACCTCGGGCAGAGCGCGCGCTTCCGCTAGCAAAAAGGATAGCGCGTGCCACACGAGGCTCGATTGTCCTGGTTTACGTGGTGGATCCAATAAGTGATCTCTGGGCAGTGGAACAGGCCCCCTGGTGGAGATGCGCCTGCGAGAGGCCGAGATGTATCTCAACAGTTTGCTAAGTCCTGCACCAGCGGGGGAGGAGGCAGAGATAACGGAGCCGCCCATCCCCACCGAAATGTTGTTACTGCGTGGAAGCGCAGCCGCCAGCATTCTGAATGCGGCCTCTGAAACGCAGGCGGATGGTATTGTAATGTGTAGCCATGGACAAAATGCTGCTTCACACTGGCGTATCGGCGGAGTCGCAGCCAAAGTCGTACGGCACGCGAAAGTCCCGGTCTTGATGCTCAAAGAGGAGGGCGGGGTGCCTGCGGGCCCACATCCAGACGCGACTGAACCTCTTCGCGTGCTGGTGCCATTGGATGGCTCGGCGCCAGCCAGGACAGCGCTTATATCGGCGGCTTCTCTACTGGCGGACCTGGCCCCACAAACGCCTGCTCAATTGCATCTCCTGCATGTCATTCCTGCTAATGTACAGCTTTTAGAAAATGGGGGGCGTAGACACGAGCTGGTGCAGAAGGCGGGAGAATACTTGCAGTCCATGACTAAAAAGGTCAAGGAGAGCCTGGTGGAACCCTCGCTCTCGCCAAAAAACTTTATGGTCACCTGGTCTGTTATCCTGGACAATGACGTCGCAAATGCCATTGTGCGCGTGGCCGAACATGGCGATACGCAGGATGGTCTTGGGAGCATGCCCAGGTGTGATGGGATCGCGATGGCGACGCATGGCCTGAGTGGCATCCGGCGTTGGGCCATGGGTAGTGTGACGGAGCGTGTGTTGCATGGTACGCGGTTGCCGCTTTTGATTACGCGTCCAGCCTGGGTCGAGGAACATACAGGGGAAGAGGAGACTGAAGAGGAGACATAAGATGTTTCACAATGTTCTGGTTCCTCTGGATGGGTCTGCGTTTGCTGAACGCGTGCTCCCGTTTGCCGCTGCCATTGTGCGCCGTGCGGGGGGAACGTTGTTTCTGGCACGCGTGGTGCGAGTCATTGATAACATGGCGTCGTATATGGCGCTTGCCAATCCCTATGCCTGCTATATGTATGCCGATGACGATGTCGACTCGGCGGAGGATGCGAAGAACTACCTCACACACCTGGCTCAGACGTCAGCGGTCGCTGGTATAGAGACTCAGCAAGTGGTCTTATATGGCGAGGCGGCATCGTCTCTGCTAGCCTTTGCGCGTGAGCAGCATGTGGATATGTTCGTGATGAGCACGCATGGGAGGACCGGTTTTAAGCACTGGATGCTGGGAAGCGTAGCGCAAAAGGTGGCACGCCATAGTCATGTGCCAGTACTCATTATGAGTCGCGCATGCCTGCTTGAGGAATGCCTTACGCTTGAGAAGCCAGGCGCGCTCTGCGCGCTGGTTGGCCTGGATGGGTCGAGGTGGGCAGAGTCAGTGCTGTATCCAGTGGCGCAACTGGTGTCTCTGCTCTCAGCACCCCAGCAAGGTGAATTGCACCTGGTACGCGTAATTCAGTCACTCTCTAGCGATGAACTCGCCCTGTACCGTCGCGCGTGCCTCGTCCAGAACATTGAAGAAGAGGCGGCATCGTTGGCATATGAGTATCTCAAGAATCTGGTTGCCAGGTTGAAAGACACGCTTGGAGCGGAAACCGGCGTACGGCTATCATGGGCGATTGTGAAGGGGAGCGACCCGGCTCATACCCTGCTTCACCTGGCTGAGACCAGTCAGAGTGATGAAGCGGCTCAGCTTTGTCACCTGGTAGCGCTTGCTACACATGGACGTGGGGGCTTTGAGCGCTGGGTTCTGGGGAGCACTGCTGAGCGCGTCCTGGCGGCGGCGGCGAGGCCCGTATTGCTGGTACGTCCTGATCCTGGTAAAGCATAGTAGCAGCAGGTGGGTACATGTTCCTTACAGCATGGAACATGTACCCACCCGCTATAGAAGCGAGCTAACCAGGGAATTAGTTTAGAGCTTGAAGCCCCCCATATTCCCCAGGTTCCCCAGGTTTTTTTGGAGGTCACTCTTGAGTTCATCAGACGAATTATAGGTTTTTTCGGGCAGGCGATCAATAACCGCCGTAATCTGCGGATTGCCTCCGCTAAACTGCTGTGCCATCTGTTTAAGATTGGATGTGGACACAGGGTAGGGAATCTTATTGACCATCTGGTCTACCTGGGTAATATCAAAGTTCATTCTGGTATTTCCTTTCTGTTTCTCAAGCAAATATCTATGCATCCATGGGATGCTTACGGGTCTGTTTTCATCATAAACATGCAGCAAAGGGGAAAGAGTGATGTGAGAGAATCTGCCATCGTGTAGTTTTTTGCGCCGTGTATGCTGAAAGCGAATGCACCATTGGCAGAAACTAATTCAGCATATCCTTGGGCGTTAAGCCACCACTAAAGGAGAATACTCATGGTAGATTATGCGCAGCCCAAAACATCCTCGGCCCTGACCCACTCCCGCCATGCTCTCACTGAGCAGTACAAACAGGTGCGCGCCTTCTCTGAACTGATCTGTAAGCCGCTGGTGACAGAAGACTATGTTGTGCAATCTATGCCAGATGTCAGCCCGACGAAATGGCATTTAGCCCATGTGAGCTGGTTCTGGGAGACGTTCGTGCTCTCCGCCGCCCAACCTGGCTATACCTCGCTCCATCCCCAGTACACATATCTTTTCAATTCCTACTACAATAGCGTCGGTGCGCGCCATTGTCGTCCCAAGCGCGGTCTGATTTCTCGTCCAACTGTTACGGAAACCTACCAGTATCGCCGCTATGTCGATGAGCACATGCAGGCCCTATTTGAGCATCTCGACGAGAACCGCCTGAGCGCTCTCACACCTATTATCACGCTGGGTCTGCATCATGAGCAGCAGCACCAGGAGCTAATGCTTACTGATATCAAGCACGTACTTTCCTGTAATCCTCTCAATCCCGCCTATCATGAGGCTCCTGCCTCTCCCTCGCTCTCGGTGGCGCCCCTGAGTTGGATAACCTATCAGGAGGATGTCTACTGGATAGGTTATAAAGGCGAGGGATTTGCCTTTGACAACGAAGGACCCCGGCATAAAACCTATGTCCAGCCCTTCCAACTGGGCTCACGCCTGGTCACCAATGGTGAATACCTTGAGTTTATCGAGGATGGCGGCTATAGCACACCCACGCTCTGGCTCTCGGATGGCTGGCGCACCGTGCAAGAGCAGCAGTGGCAGGCACCCCTCTACTGGGAGAAGCGGGATGGTCAATGGTGCATGATGACCTTGAGCGGCCTGCGTGCAGTCAACAAGGGCGAGCCTGTCTGCCATGTCAGCTACTACGAGGCCGATGCCTACGCCCACTGGAAGCATGCCAGACTTGCGACCGAGGCGGAGTGGGAGGTCGCGGCCAGTGGCCTGGACGTGAGAGGGAACTTTGTGGAGAGTGGCGTCTACCATCCTGTACCTATGCAGACAGCGCTCCAGAAAGAGGGTCCCATGCAGATGTATGGCGATGTCTGGGAGTGGACACAGAGTGCCTATGCTCCTTATCCAGGCTTTCGACCTGCATCAGGAGCGGTTGGTGAGTATAACGGTAAGTTCATGTGTAACCAGTTTGTCCTCCGGGGTGGTTCGTGTGTTACCTCCCTCTCACATATTCGCCCAACCTACCGCAACTTCTTCCCACCAGATGCGCGCTGGCAATTTACAGGCATTCGCCTGGCCAGGGGGGTAGAGGCGCATGCGTAGCAAGCATCTGACACTCCAACTGCTTGATTGCGCTCCCACCTGCACAACGTTGCGGCAGGAGGTCATACAGGGGTTGCAGCAGTCGCCCAAGACTCTGCCCAGTAAATACTTCTATGACGAGTTGGGGTCCAGACTCTTCGCTCAGATCTGCGAACTGGAGGCCTATTATCCAACGCGCACCGAAAGGCGGATCATGCAGCAGTGCGTGGGAGAACTTGCTGAATTGCTCGGGCCAGGCTGCTTGCTTGTCGAGTATGGGAGTGGCAATAGCCTGAAGACGCGCATGTTACTCGATACGCTGAAGGACCTGGTGGGGTATATTCCTATAGACATTTCAAAAGCGTATCTGAAGGAGGCGGCTATTGCCCTGGCGCTGGCCTATCCAGCGCTCGAAGTACTGCCTGTCTGCGCCGACTATACCAGTGAGTTTGAGCTTCCCGTGCCTGCGAGAGCGGTACGCCAGCGCATCGGCTACTTTCCCGGGGCCACAATTGGCAACTTTGAGCCAAAGGCGGCCCGGCGCTTCCTGCAACAGATCGCGCACACCTGTAGAGGTGGAGGGCTGCTCATCGGCGTCGACCTCAAAAAAGACTTTACGGTCCTACACCATGCTTATAATGATCCGCAGGGGATCACCGCTCAGTTTAACCTGAATCTCTTGCGGCGGCTCAACCAGGAGTTGGAGGCCGATTTCCAGCTCGCGCAATTTCGCCATTACGCTTGCTATAATCCGGGTGAGGGGCGTATCGAGATGCATCTTGTGAGCCTGGAGGAACAGGTTGTGCATATCGACGATATCGAGATCCCTTTTAAGCGTGGCGAAAGCATCTGGACCGAGAGTTCCTATAAATACTCCCTGGAGGAGTTTGCGCGCTTGGCGCGGGCCGCAGGCTTTAGCGTTGAACGCGCCTGGTGCGATGAGCAACGGCTCTTTAGCGTCCAGTACCTGACAACCCTCTAGTTTGTAGGTGGTATGGTAAAGCCCTGGCAGTCGCAAGCTGCCAGGGCTTTACCATACCACCTACAAACTATCTGGCTTATTTGAATTGCAGGTCAATGGTTTGTTGTGGCACAGAGCCAGTAGAGGGCGTATTTAACAGGATAAACGTACAATTGGGGTTGCCATCGGGAATCATAAAAGCGGCAGTACCAGTCACGTTTGATTGATTAGAGTCGACGCTGGTAGGGACATCACTGTCGCCGTCTGGGGGGCTTGTGGTGTCGCCAGATTGGAGACGCATATAATCGCCATCGTAGCCAATAAACGTCTTGGAACTGGTGTTATCCATGCGCAGCTTGAGCACGACAAAGCGCTTTCCATTATCGGCCTGTTTGCTCTGGAAGCTCATCTGCAGTGTGGCGCTGGTAATCGTCCAGGTCACATCGGCATACTGGACATGCTTATTGGGTGTGATCGTCGTTGGCTGGTATTTCGCCACGTCTGCATCGGATTTCAAAGGAATATCAATCTGGGCTTCAGTGCTCTTGCCCAGGCGCAGGGTCAACTGATCTGGCTTAATATTCGTTGCTACCGGGAAATCAAGCCAGTTATCGCGCTTGGTCGAGGCATCGGGACCCGAAGATTTTTGCATGGTGCCTGGCGCGATACTATTGCCACCGGGCAGAATCAGATGCGCGACGTCTCCGTAGTAATAATACGATCCTTTTGAAGAGGTATTATCCTCTTTCAGGTTTAAGCGCAGCAGGCCCGTCTGATTCCCATTCTCATCACCTGGCAGGCTGTTCGCCTGCTGAACATTGGCGATGCTGATGGAGACGCTGGCATAGGTAACGGCCTTGGTATTGAGTGCCGTCGTGATGACTGAACCACCACTGGTGCCTGAGTTATCTGAGCTATTGCCATTAGAGTTATAGGTAGATGGCGTGCTGCGAGAAGCACTGGTGGCGGCGCCTTTGATCCATTGGAAACCAAGGTATCCCGCTCCGCCACAGAGCGAGAGTAGCACTAGCAGGATAAGTACCGTTCCGCATCCAATCTGTCGGAGTGCTTTCCCTGATGAAGAGGGTTGGGCCTGAGCGTAGGACGGGACAGGCTGGTAATTCATAGGCCGTTCATAGGCTTGTTGTGAGATGGCTGGTCCTTGAGAAGGAGGAGGAGGAGGAGGCGTGGGTGTGGGCGAACTCCATTGGGTTGCCTCCCGCTGGAGATCACGATACTGAAGTTCCCCTGGCGTACGTTCCGTCGGCTTATTGATATCTTCCTCAACGATTGAGCCACAATTTGAGCAGAAGCGCTGTCCCGCGCCCAGGGGGATCCACACGAGGGGCAGGAACGACCTGGTTGTTGAACCATGGAAGTGTTCTCCTTACATTGTATGAGCATCTATGCGCTTGATAAAGCGGCGCAAAAAAGACCGTTGTACTATTGAAGTAAAACGTGTTGCCAAAGCGGATGAGAAGTGATCTTACATGATCAACGCTGGTGGACGCATACTTTGGAGAATGAGAAACACTTCATTCGGCGCGGCGCATAAAAGGGAGCGTGCGCGATTATGTATCCTGGCGCAAAGCCAGCACCAGTTAGTCAAATGCTGTGAGGAGGTGGACGATACCTTCCTGATAGGCCCATTGCTGGTGTGTTTGCAGCGCTTGCACAAGAGGGGCGAAGATGGTGGGGAGCGCCTTGAGTTGGGCTAACTCGTGAGCTGGAGCGAGCACGCCACCGACCTGGAGGGCGAGCATATAGGCCGCTGGATCGATGTGCCAGAGGGTGCAGTGGTCAGGATAACGGTCAAGAAAGTGAGCAGCGATCTGGAGCCCTTTGAGATCGAAGTCGCCACTGTAGTGAAACCGAGAATCGGGCGTGGCTGAGATGAGCTTGTCGAGCAGGGTCAGGGCCGCCACGCTGGGCCAGCCAGCGGTGCATATGATGGTGGGGGCCTGTGTAGTGCTGGGTTGGTTGTCAATGATTTCCTCGAAGACCTGGGGATTCTCGATGATATAGATATCTCTGGTGGCAGCCTGGACCCTGCCCCAATCCCACAGTTGGCGCAGGGTCAGGGGGAGAATGCGCTCTCCCGCGGCGGCGATCATTGGGTCGGGCGTGCCATCCTGAAAAGATGCGCTAGCAAGGTTGAAGGCGACAACATAGGAGGAGATGGTATCGACCTGCAAGCCGACCTCCATGTAGAGGCGCAGGGCATCCTCGCGGTTTAGACCGGGTTGGAGTGGTGTATGCGTGAGGTCGCCGAGTGCCAGCAAGAGCAGTCGTCCCGCTGCGCGGTTGGGGTCAAGCATATGTGGGTCGCCACTGGTTTGCTGGGCGAAAAGCGCCAGGCGTTGCGGCATGGCCTCACCCGATAACTGGTCGAGGATGCGTGCGATATAGCCAATAATCTCCAGTTGTCGTGCCTGCTCTTCTGGCCTGGCATTTTTGTAGCGTGAGAAGAGCCATTCTTGCCCATGTGTGCCCTCTGTGAGCCAGGCGCGACCTCGCGCTGCCTCTGGCAAGGATGCGCGAAGCGCGTCGAGTGCATCTCGAAAGGCCTGTTGGTAGGCGGTCTGGGTGGCACGGCGCTGGTGACGCGTCACCAGCGCGGAGGCGGGGAAGAAGGCCGCAAGAAGCTCGGGGAGGGTGCAGGCGAAGCCGCTACGCCTGAGCGCATTATCAACGTCGCTCGCCCTGACCTTGAGCGTGGGGCCTGAAGAAGGGGGCTTGCCGAGAAAACTGGCGATCTCGCGGCGCTCCTGGGGCGTGCTCTCCTCCAGCATGATCTGCCCTCCGACCTGCCCCAGCTCAAGATATTTGTCGCGTAGTCTGGCGAGCAGGCGCGACAGGCCAGCCTGCGTAAAGAAGACAACTGCCCTCTGGACATTGGCCTGATCGCGCTTGTTCTGCTCCATATTTATTCAGCCTGCATACCTGTTTTATCGCTCCAGAATGAGGCGGAGGCGGTGGCTATCGCTGAGCCTTTGTCGTGAATCATCAGGTAGCGCGCGCTGGCGGGAATTTTGGAGCCCGCGCCACTGACCTGTGGGCCAGTCATGATCCACTGGAAGCCTTGTGATACCAGGAACTCTATGATGCGCTGGGTATTGCTGGCGCTTACTTTATCAAAGGCCTCGTCGAGCGCGAGGAGGCGAGGGGCGCCAGGGCTGGCGCTGCCATAGAGTGCGCCCAGCGCGGCGAAGAGCGGCACATAGAGCGCGAAGAGCTGTTCGGCGCCGCTACGTGTGCCTGCCAGGCGGTCCGTCAGGCGTTGGCGCTGGCCCCCGATGGGCGTCACCCAGACGTCGAAGTGGAACCACTCGCGATAATCGAAGATCTGCTCCAGGGCCTCCATAAAGTTTAGATCGGGAGACTCTTGCTGACGCAGGCGAACCGCCTCGATCTCGCGGCGGAATGCGTTCATCAAGGCGTCGCTCTCCTCGTCGGTGAGGGCCTGGGCTGGCTTGCGCAGGAGGCGATGCTGTTGTGCGAGCTGGCTGCCCAGGCGCGTCTGGTCGTATTCGGCTGGCGGCTTCCATTGCAGGGCGTAGTGTTCGCCAATCATTGGCAGGTTGCTGAGCACAGTGTTGATTTGCTGCACCCATTCCTCGGCCTCCAGAATATGCATGCGGATGGCCTCGGCGATCTCTTGTAGCAAGAAGTCCTCGAAGAGTTGGCGCTCTTGCTCATCGAGCAGGGTTCTCTGCATCTCAATGCGCTCGCTCAGGATCTTCAGTAGTTCGATAGGGCGGCTTTGGTTCTCATGGAGGAAATGTACACGCCCCTGCCCGTCGAGGTCTGGCCCATATTCGAGGAGTTGCGATTGCTCCTGATTGAAGCTCCTCGCAAGGTCGTTATAGGCGTTACGGTACTCGTTTTCGAGTCGTTCTTTACGTTGCGGAACCTCGCTCTCGGAGAGCGCGCCATTGAGCAGACGGTGCGCGGCTGTCAGCGTGTCAGCCTGGCTGGCGGCTAACAGCGTTTCTACCGGGTAGGCTGTCAGGAGATCGAGGAAGCGAGCCTGTCTCTGCGCGCGTTCTTCCTGGGCCTCCTGTAAGTGGGCCTCGATCTCTACGAGGTTGCCCTCGATATTCTGGTAGCGCTCGTCGGCACGGGTGTGTTTTTGCCGGGCCTCATCAAGCTCACCGGTGAGGCTGTCATCGCGCTCACGCAACACGCGTAGCCGTTCGCTCAGTTCCTCGGCATTCGCGAGCGAGGCCACACGCTGAAACTCTTCCATCTCAGCACGGGCCTGGAGCATCTGTTGGTGTACATGCTCATACAGGCGTGTGCTATTGACCTCGTTCGCCTGGGCCCGTTCCAGGGTTGCACTGGCCCGCTGGTATTCTTCCCAGCTATGGGCGAGGCTTTGGAAGTGTGTTTGCAGCGAGCTGGCCTGGTTTTTGAGTTCAATAACGCTGAAGAGCGTGGCCTGGACGCGGCCAGCCTCGCTGGCGAGTGCCGAAACGCCCTGGCTCTCGCGCTCAAGCTGCGCAGTGATGGTGTTATAACTTTGCCGCGCCTCTTGCGTGTGCTGGCGTGCCTTCTGATACCGGTCTCTGGCTGTGTGGAGTGTCTTCTGGGTCTGCACGAGTTCAAGGTAGACCTCTTCCAGGCCGCTCTGGGGGAGGACTTTGCGTAACTGTGTTTGCTTCTCCTGTACCTGCTCAAGTTGTTGTTCATAGGCGAAGAGACGGTTGGTGAACCATTGAAACTCCTCTTCGAGCTGGGCCTGCTGGCTCTCCAACGCTTCCAGTTCGCGCTGCCGTGTACGCAGGCGTGTCTTGCGCCCAATGTAGCGAGCCTGGCCCGGACCAGCGTGGCCACTCAGCAACCCATGTATCCACTGGCCGTTGCTCTCCATGCCGTATATATCACTGGAATGCAGTGTGGCGATGATGTCTGCGGTGAGCGTTTCCCACTGTCCAATAGGTGCCTGGAGAGCGGTGTCAAAACACAGAATATCTCTTGTCTGCGATGCGTGTGTGCGCGGCTGCAAGCGTCTGAGATCGAGCCAGCAATCGCTGAGGTCTTCGCTGGCAAGGAGCGTGGCAGCGGCGGCTTGCTGGGAAGGCTGGACGACGAGCGCATTGAGCAGGCCTGCGTCCTCTAGCGCGGACTCGATACGTCCCGTTTCCTGGTCGTCGCTGCCGGGGGCGAAGTCAAGCAGGGTGTAGAGCGGGAGGGCGGTGATGCCCTGTTCCGCTAGCCGGGTGCGGGCGCGTATATGCCTCTCTGCGTGTGCTGGCTGGTATTCCGGTTCAGTCTTTTTACGCTCATACAGCTCTTTTAGCACCTGGCGTTCATGTGTCTTGCCGCCGATGAGGAGGTGCAATTCATGCATCTCGTCCTGTACCTCGGCGGCGGCCTCACTCAGCTCGCGCTCAAGGCGCGCGATGGTCTGGCGATAGCCACTGAGCAGGGCCGCGAAGCGCTCGACCAGCGTGCCTTCCTGGGCCTCATCGCTCTCCAGGAGGAGCTCCATCTCATCTGCTGTGAAGGTTGCTACTGAAACTGCGTCATCATTAAGCTTGAAGGTCTCAAGGGCTTGCTCAACCTGCTGTTGTGCCTGGCGGGAGCTGTCGTGGAGCGCCTGGAGATGGCTGCGTACCTCATCAAGCTCTTGAAAGCGTGTCGTCTCAAGCTGACGCGCGTTCTGCACTTTGTTATCCAGTTGTGCGCGTTGCTGGTGCAGGGCTTCGAGGCGCTGGAGCCAGGCAATGCGTTCCTCGGCTGGTGTGCCGAGAAGCGTGGTCACGCCGGAGGGGATTTCGGGCGCGAAGGATGCATTTGTTGCGAAGGCCTTCACCTGCGCGATAGCGCTCTCGATCTGGATCGCGGCGGTCTCCCAGAGCGCCTTCTCGGCGGCGAGGGTATGCAGTGTACGCAACTGAGCCGCGCTCTCATCCTTCATCCGACTGAAGTGTGTCTGCAGGCGTTGGACACTTTGCTCGCTGGCGTTGCTGGCCTGGCGCGCGGCGTCGAGGCTCTGTTGTTGCAGGTTCATCTGTGAGGTCGCGGCCTGGACGCGCTGGCGTACCGCGACAAGCTGGGTTGCCACCTGGAGACCTTCGCTTGTTTCCAGCGCCCTGATCTGCCCGTGGATTTGTTGCTGCTCCTCTTGTAGCAATTGTGAACGCTGCCCGGCCTCCGTGCGCTCTTTATCGGCGCGTTCCAGGGAGCGACGAAGGGTGCTCGCCCGGCTCTGGGCCGCGTCCTCAATTAACTGCGCGCCCTCATATTCGCAGGCCGCCAGTTGTGCGCGGACGCTAGCGAGGTGCTGAAGCGCGCGGTGAAGGCGCTCGGCGGCGTCGTAGGATTGCTGGACGCGCTCAATCTCGCTCTGGATGGAGTCGATACGTTCGATGGTACCGATGACGCGCGAGGTGGTTTCGCTGGAGATCTTGCGCAGCGACATTTTTAGATAGTCATGGACGCGCGAGAAGTTGAGCTCGGTGCTTAGATTTGGGCGGCGCAGGATGAGCAGGAGATTGATCAGCTTCTCGAAGTCCTTGCTATCGTGAAAGCCGAAGAGGTAGCGGGCGACCTGGCGCTCGTATTCAGCCTGCGTCTCGCAGATAATGCCATGCCCTTCGAGCAGTTGTTTGAAGCGCAAGTGGTCATAGGCGCGCTTCTCGCCCTTATTTTTCGTGTCATAGATAGTATCAAGCTCGTAGCCGAGGCGTGAGCCATCGGTAATCAGGAAGCGCAGCGCGCGAATGCGCTCGGTAGTGTTGGCGTTGCCAGAGATGCTCAAGCCGATGGTGAGAAAGCGTGTGCTCGTCCGGTCACCGTTCTCCCAGCGTTGGCGTAGTTCGTCGGCGATGGGTGGCCTGTTTTCATCGCACCACTCAAATTCCAGTGCGATATAGGCTGTGCGGCGCTCGTGCTGGTAGGGGGTGGCCGAATTGCTGTCGCCAAGTACATAGTATTCGATGCGGCGTTCGCGACCACCAAAGGTATCGAGGCGGTTGGGGCGCAGGTCGCCTTCAAGCGCGAGCGGGAGCGCGGCGGTCAGCACCGTGGATTTGCCGCTGGCATTTTCGCCTGCCAGAAAGAGGCGACCATGCGGGACTTCAAATTCCTGGCGTCCATAGAGCCAGAAATTGGTCAGGATGATGCGGCGCAAGCGATAGCCTTCGGGACCGCCTGCCTGTGCCTGGAGGACCTCGACAAAGCGTGTGACCTGGTTTGTAAGCGCATCTTCCGAGTTCTCATCGAGCGTCGCTGTCCATTCGGTGAGCTGGTCGAATGTTTCTTGCATAAATATTTCTTTCCTCACTCCAATCCGGGTAGGGTCGTGGAACGTGTTTTTTGGGCGCGCTTCGAGTTGGCTTTTGCGCGCCCGCGAGTGGTTGTCGTGACCTCCGGGCCTGGCTTCTCATAGGTAGCGGCATAGCGGGCGGCGGTTGGCAGGATAAGCAGTTGCCCCTCCTCGTCGGGGCCGCGTAGCAGGCCGACCTGGCGCATCTTCTTGTACACATCTTGCAGTAGCACGCGTGAACTTTTGCTGCGAGCCTCGTTGCCCCAGTTCTCGCCATATTGTTCGCGCACACTATACAGGAGCGCGCTCATATCTTCGACGGAGACATGCAGGCACCCAAAGGCATCGGGCGGGGACCACGCACTGGTCTCGACCTGCTTGCGGATAGCCTGGCAGAGCAGGAGCGTAATCTGGTCATTGGTGCCATAGAGGGAAAAGGGGGCGATAGGCCCCAGCGCCATGCCGCTCGCGCGTACGATACAGGCATAATCACGCTGGATATCCAGCAGCCAGCCAAAGGTATCAAGAAGCTCATTGGCAACGCTGTCGGCGTGCGTAAGCAGCTCGGCGAAGGCGGAGGGATCATCGAAGCGGAAGAGCGTGGGGCCGAGCAGAAGAACCCGCCAGGCGCGTACGAGGGCGGGCGACCTTGTCATGTCCGTGAGTAAGGCTGGTTGGAGCGCCGTAGCTGGATCGGACAGGTGTGCTGCCGCGCTCTTGACGGTCTGTGGATTGAGCGCGGCCACCAGTGAGCGTGCCACGGGTGTAAACTCGTAGAGGACATCGGCATTTCCTGCCTGCTCCACCCATTCCCGTGTCTGTCCATCGACGAGCTGGAGTCCTCCCAGGTCCTCCAGGTAGTGGAGCGCGCGCTGCATACTATAACGGTCGGCTGCCCTGCGAAAATCGAATGGTTCCTCACCATCGAGACCGAGTGCCGACTGTTCCTGAACCTGCTCGGCCAGTTGCGAAAGCAGGAATTGTAGCTCATTGCCGCGACCCGTCAGTTGCCGATTCTCGGAGTACCAGAGTAGCCAGGTCAGGCAGGCAAAATCCTTGGGCTCCTTCAGCCGTTCGTAGAGATAGCCAGGAGTGAGGGCATTGAGATGGCGCTCCAGGCGGATTACACTGCTATTGCGCTGAATGCGCCAGCCTGTATGCTGATCATGCCATGCCTGCAAGGTATAGTAATGATGTTGTACCAGGCGGAACAGGTCGCCTTGATGGGAGTGAATAACCTCTTTCTCCATCAACGTCACGTGGGCCTTGAGCAGATCCGCCGTCATGGTTGCCCAGCGAATGCGGTGATTTACCACGTTGGTGGGGCGTTGTTCTCCCTGGGCTGGCTCTATGCCTTCGCCTATTGGGATGTCTTGCTGAACTTCAGTCTCTTGCATGCTCTCTATCCTGTGTGGATGCTTGTTTTATACCAGTTCTCTCTGCCTCTGAGGCACGCTTGCTGGTTGGCGTGACAGACGATAACGTGGAAGGAAGAGGGTACCATCATCGGCGTGAAGAAGCGTGTAGATCCGCTCGCCTGGATTCAATAGTGTAATGATGGAGCCATCGAGGGCGCGATACTGATGAGAGGTATGTCCCTGGCAGGCATCAATGATCTCGGTGAGCACCGCGCGGTCATCCACGCTCACATGGGTAAGCGCGCCAAGATCCAGCGTATCGGTGGCGAAGAGATGGGCAATGCGTGCTCGCTGTTCTTGTAGCCGTGTTTCATGCTGTATTACGAGATCGCGGATAATGGTCTGGTTATCGATGATGGGATCTTCCATGGCTGGATTGCCGCGAAAGCTGCGATTGACCGGCCGCAAGTAGAGAGTCACTGCAGGAGCCTCTTGCCAGACATTCGGCTGCTGGGAATCATAGGTCGCGCTCGGGTCGCCAGCGAAGCTCTCAGGCAGGTGGACTGGCAGGTGATTGGCGAAGGCAACGGAGAACAACTGCTGGGCTGTTTCGCCATCGCGGGTCGTGAGCAAATATCGTGCCAGTGTATCCAGGTGCGTGGCGTAGTTGGCGTTAGGACGAGCGCTTGCGGCTAGTGCCGAGGCGCGCCGCACGACCTTATCGACTTCGGCGAGGGCGTTGCGGCGGAAGGAATCGGCGTTCTTCCCCTCGGCGAACCAGTTTTGCAAGGCCTCGACCTGGTTGCTGGCCTCCTGCCGCAACTCCTCGGATGTGCGCCTGTTCTCGGCGGTTGGGGCGGGAGGCTCAAGGTAGCGGGCAACAATATCGATCAGTACTGCTTGTTTACCCGTTGCTCTCCACGTAGATAGTTGCTCGCGGATGCGCCTGCTATATTGGGTTAAGGCCTGAGCAAAGCCATGCACGTAGGCGACGACCGCTGACTTATACTGCTGGAACGCCTCCAGGTCAGGGCGAGCCTGTTGAGCGGCACTGATCATCGTCGCAAGGTATTGCGCGGCCTCGCGTGCCATCGTGTTCCAGACCTCAAAGGCGCGTTGCCATTCCTCGGCGAGTTCGCGTCCACGGGTGGAGTCCAGATCCAGGCCAGAGCTTTGCAGGGCGTCATCGATAGACTGGAGAGAGGCCCACAGGCGCGGAAGATCGCCCTGGCGTAGCGAACCCCTGGCGGCACTGGCGCGATGTTGCTCATCGAGGAATGTCTCGATGGCGATAGCCTCGGGCGTGGCCTGGTAGAGCAGGGCGGGTGAGAGGAAGCTGGCGATAGAGGAAGCGCGACTGGAGTCGTAGATGGTCGTTATATTGCCCCACTCTTTCAGTGCCACCAGGTCATTCTGACATTGTTCAAGTGTATATTCAGGATCAAAGGCGGCACGGACTGCGTCACGAATCTCCTGCGTCGTGAGCTGATAGCTATAAAACTCACGATGGTGTTGGAGGAAGGTACGCATAATCGTGCGATACCAGCGAATGCGATTGGAACTGACAAGGTAACTAAAGATTGGCAAGCGATCTGTGATATTAAATGCGGGAGAAATGGAAAGATCTTCAGTCGTATTCATTGGCTCCAAACTCTTCTATCTACCTCTGGCTCTATTGCCCCATTTCGGTTATTCTATCATATGTGTCTATGCATATCCAGCACAATCTTTTACTGCTCAAATATGTCCTTGAGCCATGCCTCCACTGCTTCATTGAGCCGCTGCTCTCTCCAGTCATACCAGGCTTGCTGCCACTTGCCTCCCCTTATCGCTAACACATCTTTAAAGCGCCTGAACGCGCCTTTCCCACTCAAAGCAATGGCTAAATTTTCGGCGGCACGTTCGTCTTTGGGTGCAACTATCTCATCCACGAAATCGGCCATCCATTGATAGGCCTCAGAGGAGGGGATACGGTCAATGCGCTCATAGTCGTTGCTTCCATCGACTTCTGCCGCCATTTTTTCTTGCACCTCCTCATCGTCATCTTCTGACCAGAAGAGCACTTCGCCCGTGACCTTGTTGAGGTAATACATATGGCTCAGGTCGCTATCTTCCATTGCTGCTTCCAGCATATCCATATCGATGGGTTTGCCATTGGGAAGGGTTGCCATAACCAAAATTCCCTCCTGCTATTTTTTTGCGGCTCTACATGTGCGAAATGCTAGGTACAATTGCAATTTAAGGATATCACATGTGCCTATATGCGGAATGAGGTCTTGAAGGTGATTTGAAACATGTGGTTATGGCGATGTCTACATGGGAAATCCTGCCAAAAATGTTAAAGCCGAGGTGCTGCCCGATATCTGGTAAGCACTCGGCTTTAACTCATTTCTCTCAGTCGTGAAAGTTTAAGAGGCACTGCAGAGAAATGCATCTTTGTTGGCGGTGTTTCTTGCGCAACTTTCATTCGCGCAAACCACATAGCAAAGACGGTCTTCCAATATTGACGCGTCTCTTTATTGGGACATTACTAGTATAGACCCAGATTTGCTCTTTTGCAAACACTGCAGTATGTATTCAAGAGGTGTCTGCCACGTTTCTTCTGGCTCTTGCCTCGCCTCGAATTGCCACGTTCAGGAGTAACAGGTGTGCGTGGAAGATTTTTCCGCTGGCGATTGTTCTTATATGGCAGAGTACGCTATTTATAGAGCGATGTTATTATGAAACGCGTCACCCCGCTCATATTCGGGGGCGCGCATTAAGAATATGGGAGAGAACTATCCATGAAGGTTGAAATCTGGTCCGATGTTGCCTGCCCCTGGTGCTACATTGGGAAGCGACACTTTGAGGCCGCGCTGGCAGAGTTTCCACAGCGCGAGCAGGTTGATGTTATCTGGCGCAGCTATCAGCTTGACCCCAACGCCCCCCGCGACTCGAAGCAGACCACAGGCGAGGCCCTCGCGAAGAAGTTTGGTGGACCCGAGAAGGTAAAGGCTATGAACGAGCGAGTGACGCAGGTCGCCGCCGAAGCCGGTCTGGAGTATCATCTAGACACGGCCATCTACGACAACACCTTTGACGCGCACCGCCTGATCCATTTCGCGGCTCACAAGAACCTCCAGGATGAGGCTAAAGAGCGCCTGCTCAAAGCGCACTTTACCGAGGGCGCGGCGGTCGCCAATATTGATGAGCTTGTGCGCCTGGGGACCGAGATTGGTCTCGATGCCGATGAACTGCGGGGGGCGCTTGAGAGTGATGCCTATGCCGACGAGGTAAAGGCGGACTTCCAGCGTGGTAGCATGTTTGGCGTTCAGGGTGTTCCTTTCTTCGCCATTGATGAGAAGTATGGGATCTCCGGCGCGCAGCCGAGCCAGGTATTTGCGGAGGTGCTCACGAAGGCGTGGTCCGAGTCCCATCCACTTATCAATCTCAGCGGAAACACGCAGGACGCGGGCGTCTGTGAAGGCGACAACTGCGCCATTCCCCAGAACGACTAAGAGCTAAGAGGCATGGACTTTTGTACCAAGATCGCGCAAAAGCCCATGCCTTCCCTTATGAGTGGATAGTGGCAAGTATTCTCAACATGCTTTTACTGCAATTAGATGCGCTCGAGCAGGAAAACGGGGATCTCGCGGGCGGTCTTCTTCTGATATTCGCCGTAAGGGGGAAAGACCGAGATTGCCTTCGCGAAGGCCTGCGCCCGCTCATCGCCACTGAGCAACCTGGCCCTGGCAGGAAACTTCTCGCTTCCAACCTCAATCGTGATATCGGGATGTGCCATGAGATTGTGATACCATAGAGGATGCTTCGGTGAGCCTCCCTTGGAGGCGACCGCAAGATAGGTATCTCCATAAGGAACCGACATTAACGGATAAATACGCTCCTGACCTGATTTCGCCCCCTTCGTTGTAATGAGGATCAAAGGCGCCCAACCTGGGACCTTTCCCCTATTAGCGCGAAATTCCTCGACAACTTTTTGATTGCGCTCAATGAACTCTGTATCATTCATCCTCTGTATCTCCTTATCTATCTCCTGGATATTGGGTTTCCTCACCCTATTTTAACACATGTTGAATTTATAATCGCTGGACACAACTCTAACCAGGAGCTATTGCAACAAATCGGCAAACTCGCATAATCTAGCTCTCTCTGCTCACAAATTGTATGCATGATGCCCCTGGAACGGCTACTCTGGTCACGGGTTCTCCGAGAGCTTGTTCGCTCTCTATTACTGGGAGGACCGTGATCTCGCCGCTATACTGATTCGCGACCAGCAAGAAGCGCCCATCGGGCGCGATGGCGAAATTGCGAGGCCAATCGCCGCCCGTGGGCGCAGTTGCCAGGCGCTGCCACTCTCCATCTGGGGCAACGGCAAAGGCTGCGATGCTATTATGGCCTCGATTCGAGACATAGAGCCGTTCCCCTGAAGGGGCAAAGTGAATATCGGCGACCGCACTTTCAGGGGCGCCTGGCGGTAGCGTTTCGAGTACCTGGCGTGCCTCAAGACGGCAGTCTTCCACGGTGTAGTCATAGATGACTACGGTGTTATCTAGCTCGCATGCGACCGCGAGTTGTGGACGCTGGGGATGAAAAGCCATATGGCGAGGACCGGCTCCAGGCCGGGCGTGAACCTGTGCGTGCGCTTTGAGGGTTCCTTTAACAGGATCAAAGGCATAGATGACAAGCTGATCAATTCCCAGGTCTGCCACGATCAGAAAACGGCTATCAGGCGTAAAGAGCGCGGAGTGCGCATGTGGACCCTCCTGTCGCTCTGGATTTGGTCCACTCCCATGGTGTTGGATAAGCTCGCTCATTGCGCCAAGACTGCCGTCATCCTGAATGGGAAAAACAGCGACTGTTCCGCTGCCATAGTTGGATGCGACCAGCCACTTGCCGCTGGCATCCAGCGCCAGGTGACAGGGCCAGTTGCCGCCGCTGGCCTGACTGTTTAAGAGGGGCGAAGTATTCAGTGCGCTGATGTTGTCCAGTGCCAGCCCCCAGACCGCGCCGGCCTTGCCATCTACCTGTTCACTCTGTTCACTTACCGCATAGAGCCAGCGCCGGTTGGGGTGAGCGAGAATAAAGGATGGATGCGCAATGCCAGCAGAGGACCCTTCGGCCTGCAATGTTCCAGTTGTCGTGTCAAAGGTAAAGGCATGAATGCCGGGTGTATCGGCGGTGGCATAACTGCCAACATAGACTGTATAGTGGGAATTTGTCATTTAATGCTCCTAAGCCGTGGATGTGTGAAAGTGCGTCATATCATCACAGGCGGCATGCTTTCTAAGAAAGTATTATGTCACACCGCCTGACTGCTTTGTGTAACCTCTACTGGTTACTTGCTTCTGCTCTGATGTTTGACCAATGCATGCGACGACGTCATTAGTTGCTCGGCCTGTTGATACGCTGCCTGCGCGTGCTCCACATCACCCAGCATATCGTAGACCTGTCCCAATTGTCTCCAGGCATCTGTATCTTCAGAGCTGGTAGCCAGGTAAGTTTGGTAATCCGCTATGGCCTCAGTAAAATGCGCGAATTCTCGCTGGCTCTGTGCTCGGGTCAGATAGGCTTCAGCAAGTTCTTCATCCAACGTGAGCGCCTGGGTGCAGTCAGCAATGGCCTGCGCATAATTGTGTGCTTGATATGAGGCAAGGGCGCGTGTCTGCCAGTTGGCAGCATCATCTGGGTTTCTTTCAATCAATTGGCTGAAAGCCTGGTAGGCCCTGTCATTCTGACCGATTGCCATAAAAACGTTTCCACGTGTCTGGCAGGGGAGATAGTGCTCGGGATCAAGCGTGCTGGCTCTGCGACAATCGACGAGCGCGCTATTATAGTGCTTCATCTCCAGGTTGCACAGGGCGCGCATAGCGTAGGCAAAGGCGTTATGGGGATTGAATTTAAGTGCTCTACTATATTGTTGGTGCGCTGAGACAAAACGGTCGTTATACGCGGAACACGATGCCAGTTGAAACCAGGCTTCGGAGAGCGTTGGATGGTGCTGAATGACGCGCAGCAACATGTCTCGAACCAGGTCGTTTCCCCCCAGTTTGAGGAGCAGCGAGGTGAACTCAGACCAGTACTTTGCATTTGTTGGATCGAGTTCAAACGCTTTCTCAAATTCCACCAGCGCCTGTTCGTATTGCTCTATGGTATACAACAGCAGGGCACGCTCATGATAGGCACGCGTGTAGGTTGGACGAACCTTCACGGCTTGCAAAAGTTCTTCTAGCGCACGAGAGTAATCTTCGAGCTTAATGGAGATACATCCAAGAAGATACCAGCCATCAGCGGAGGTTGGATGAAGCTCTAACGCCCGAGTGAACGCGACGCGGGCCTGCTCGTATTCTTCAAGATCATAGGTTATCCCACCCAGCACGACCCAGGTCTGACTATCATGCGGGGTTATTTCCTGTGCGCGCCTGATACTGACCAGTGCCTCTTCGTGCCTGCCAAGCTTATGCAATAACATTGCCTGTTCGTTGTATGCGAGAACCAGGGTTGGTTCCAGTTCCAGGGCTTGCTGGATATTGTCCTGCGCCTTCTGGAATTCGTCAAGTTCACGATAGACTCCAGCCCGATTGGCATACGCGAGGGCGAAACGTGGGAAGAGTGTGAGGGCCTGCTGAAAATCAGTGAGCGCAGCCTGGAACTGCCCCAACCTTTGATAGGCATAGCCGCGATTATTATACATAACCGCGTCCGCATCATCACGTTCAAGAATGTGGGTGTGGTCAGCGATGGCCTGCTCAAATTGTTCTAACTTGTGATAGACCAGGGCGCGATATTTATACGCGATTTGTAGGTCGGGAGCAAGCTCAATCACATGACTTAGATCTTCTAGCGCCGCAGCGTAGTCTTTGAGCTCATATTTGATCAAACCTCGATGGGCATAGGCCTCGTAGAAACGGGGATTGAGTGCTAGCGCACGGCTACAGGCCTCTTTGGCCTCCTCGTAGCGTTTGGCATCATGGAGCACCAGGGCCTGATCGGCCCAGCGCTGAGCATTGGCTTCTTGATCCCAGCCAATGGGCAGGGCATAGAAGTCTGCTTTAACCTGACTGGCTTCTTCCAGGGCATCTGCGAAGGCCATGACGTTGGGATAACGCTCATCGGGGTTTATCGCCAGGGCGCGCATGATTACCGCTTCGACGCCAGCAGGCAGGTCGAGCACCTGATCGCCCAATGGTATAGGTGGCGTTGCTCCCTGGAAATACGCGGCAAACTGGTGGGTCGAGCCAGAAAAAGGAAAGTTGCCGCTTAACCAGTTGTAGACGGTCACGCCGAGGGCGTATTGATCACTGTTGGGGACCGGAGACCCGAAGAACTGCTCAGGCGCCATATAGTATAGAGTGCCGGAGAAGCGGTAGGGATCATCAGGATCACCGTCACCCTTGTGCGTAAGCGCCGCCAGTCCAAAGTCGCTGAGCAAGATTTCCTCGTTGACCCCAAACAACATGTTTTGTGGTTTCACATCGCGATGAATTACTCCCAGTTCATGAGCGTAATGCAGTGCTGACGCGATCTGGCGCACGCGTGAGACAATTAAGGCCAGCGGGAAAATCACTCCCAGAGGGTAGCGCCGCGCAAAGGCTCCATAGGAGCAGTACTCCATCGCCACATACGGCGTTTCTCCTTCCAACTGCCCATCCAGCACATGCACAATATGAGTGTGTTGCATTTTTTACAATATGCGGAATTCCTGCTGAAAGGCTACGACTGCCTCTGCATAGGCTTCTTTCTCTTCCTCGTCGCCATCAGAGAACGTATGGAGTACTTTGAGAGCGACCTGAGTCTGCTTTGTGGTGTGTTCCGCGAGAAATACCTTCCCAAAGCCGCCTGAACCAATCTGGCGTTTGAGGCGATAGGAGCCGATCTGAGAAGCAATGGCCGTGAGCATTCTGTATCCTCCACAACGCTGCTTAAGGCAGGAGCGTTCCTGCCTGGTTTTTATCTTTATATGCAGAAACATTGTAAGGTTGATTTAGAAAACTCGTCAAGAGCTGTTTGCCCTCTTGCCAGGCCTGACATCGCTTCTCATCACTGGAAAAGAACATATCTACGGTAAACTAATGAAGGCTACTCTGGGATAGTCTGGATATGAAAAATTCCAGTTAGAAAGCTGACCAAAGCCTCCCTGCCAGTTGTACTGGCTGATATACACAGTATGGTCCGTGTTAATCTTCTCCACGATGGCTACATGGCCATAGGCACCTGCCCCTTGAACGTCAGGTTGCAGTACAAGGATCGCGCCTACAGTGGGTTGGGCGGAAACTTTCCAGCCATAGCGCTGTGCTTGCCCCAACCATTCCCAGGCATTGCCTAGCCAGGGAACCCACACCTTGTATATTTGGTGAAAACGGAAGGCCGCCCAGTAGGTGCATTGTCCCTGGAAAAAATGATTACCTGTACCATCTAGGACCGGGCCTCCATTCACTCCAGCATATGACTGATTACCTCCATCAAAGCCATCTTGGGTCACCGCTGTCGCCGTTGCAGCCTGTTGAGCTAACAGCGTTGAATTGTCGTTCCTGGAGTCAAAGAGATGGCTAACGCTGTTGAAAACATTCCCAGAGCCAGTTTCAGCCTGTCCACTCGTTGTTGCTGCAAGCAGCGTTACGGCGAGAAGCATGATGAAAAGCGAAGTAACTGTGATCTGGATAATGATGCGCTGCCCTTGCGAGTGACGAGGCGGGGAACTCCTGGTGTTTGTTGGTTTGATGACAATAGGATCGCGTAACACAGTGGTATGGCTTGCTCTGCGGGGCTCCGAACTGAAGTGTGAATCCTTCATTTATTGCTCACATCCTTGTAGTTACATGATAGGTGGGCGTAGAGTAAATGCCTGGCGCGACTGTAACACATACGCCAGGCTGGTTGGTATAAAGCTCATTACGCGCAATAATTAAGGGTGCCGGATAAAATAGACGCCCGTCCCAACGGTGAAATCGGCGTATGATAAAAGATTTAGACCGCCTCCATTGATGTACCAATCCATGTTGCTGGTGTGTATTGTTGTAGAACTGCTGGTGGTGTCAAGATTCTCGACCACCCCGACATGTCCATGTCCACCCGCCCCCTGTACAGATGGCATCAGTACGATGATAGAGGGAAAGTGTGGTGTTTGTGAAACTTGCCAACCTGCGGCTTGTGCGCCAGAGACCCATTGGTTCGCGTCGCCGTGCCAGGCTATCCAGTAACCAGTTAATTGATGATAGCGACGATTGGCCCAGTAGGTATCCTGTCCAACGGGCCAGTCGAGAGACTTTTCTCCGGTTGAGGACGATTGACCTCCTTGAGCACCAGGAGTTGTCCCCTTCCCTGGCGAAGGAGTGACTGCTGTGATGACGATCTTATCCCTATGCCCTGTGTTAGTTTGTGCGCGAAAATAACTTGAGACCAGTACCATGCTTCCAACGATAACTGTCAGGAGTATCGCTGCTACCAGTACGTTCACTAATTGTCTCAGCCGACCTACCTTCTTTGAGGCAACTTTCAGACGTCCTTCTCTTTTTATCTCACTGGTTGGGTAAATGAACACGTTCATGTTCTCATCTCGCAATGATGGCTGCTCCTGCTGAATGCGCTCCCAGGCATGTGCGAGGATGCGTGTGCTACGCGCACGCATCAAGCTATAGTGATTGTGCAAATCATCCAGCAGTTGTGCGTCTTCGGATGAAAGATGGTGGAAGTATTGTTCAATATCTTTCTCTTCTTTTTCTGGGTGAAAGTCTGGATTATGTTCTGTCATTGATCACCTCGCCGTTTTTGTGTAGATGATTCGTAGGTGTTTGAGCGTACGGAAGAGGAGCATTCTGATGGCTCCCTCATTTTTTTCAAAGACCGCCGCGATCTGTTTCACGCTGAGTCCATGGGCAAAGTGCAGTTCCAACATATCCTGTTGGATTTTGGGTAATGTCTTGAGCATGGCATCCAAATCAGCATATGTTTCTTGTCGTAATAAACGATTCTCCGGTGTCAGAGCCGTGTCTGCAAGAACGGCTTCGATTGTCTCTACATGGAGCGGTAGGCTAGCTTGCCGTTTGAGGCGGCGGAAGTAATCCGCCGCCTTATTGTGTGCAACTTTCCACAGCCAGCGTTCTTGCTCTTCCTCGGAGATGACTCGAAAACGCTGATTTTCCAGAGCAGACAAAAAGACCTCGACAAGAAGATCTTCAGCGTCATTCCAGGAAGCGGTCTGCCGATAGAAATCGGCGAGAATGGCAGGCGCCTGCCGTTTATAGAGTAGTGCGCTTCTATCCTGCTCTATTACAGTGAATCCTTTCTTCATTGTTTCCCTACCTTTTGAGATCTCTCCTTTCTATCGCAAAAAACGGGAAATTATAACATTCGAAAAATACGCTTTTTCTCCCTAAGGCGTAAAAGATCAAGTGCCAAAACTCACCGTTATGAGATCTTGTATGGTGGTATAGATATATTGACCTTATGCTTAGAAGCATGGTATGCTTTCCCTAGAGATTATTTTGCATGATGTGAGCGAAACGCCAGGTGAACAAGTACGCATGAAGCGGAAAGGCCTCCAGGCAGGAGCTTGCTAACAGAAAATGCCGCGTTTGCTAGATATTTCAAGGAGGAAATATGTCTGTTCCTTTCCCAAAAATTCCCCTTTGTTTCCGTTCCCCTCTTTCTTTTTGCCGGTGACACCTTCCCAGTCCCTCAAGACGCGGGACTTCCAGGTTTTATTTCTCGCCTTTCATGGAGGAAAGTACGATGAGAGTTTCCCACTACCTCTGGGGTCCAATTCCACGATATGGTCACCGTCTCGCTAGTAGTCAGTCCACTTTGAATTTTGGGGAAGGATAGAGATCATGCATCTGAGCGCGCGCATCAGCACAGGTAAAGCGCCAATGTCAGATCCATTGGCGCGTATTGCGCTCAGTAGCCAAGGTCACGATGTGTTGCCACAAATGATCGAAGCTTGTGACGCGCTTGGACAGACAGCCTCGCTCAAAAATGCTGATCTCGATCTCTGCCATATTGAGCCAACTCCCATGTTTGGGCGTGTGATGCACCTCCAGTCGTTGCCAGATGCGTTGCGCTTCCTCGGGAGGAAACGCTTCGTAGAGACTGGCCGCCGTATGGGTGTTGAGGTTGTCCATGACCAGGCGAATGACGCGAGCATCAGGATAAACCTCATCAACCAGCCAGCGGATGGTCTGCGCAAAATCCAGTCTGGTGCGTCGCTCAGTCATCTCAACACAACGGCGTCCAGCCAGAGGTTCAACGAACACAAACAGATTGGCGGTCCCCAACCGTTCGTACTCATAATCCGACCGCTGGGCAGATCCCGGTTTCACTGGCAGGGGCTCACGGACCTCTCCATGCACCACCAGCGGTTTTTCGTCAAAACAGATCAAAGGCGCGTCTGGATCATAGGGCTGGGCGTACAAATCCAGCACGTCTTCCATCGCCGCCACAAAGGGAGCATCGACGTTGGGAATGCACCAGTGTTCGTGCTGCCACGGTTTCAACGTGTTTTTTTGAGTAACTGGCGCACGGTTTCTGGCGAGATCCCCCGAACATATCCCAACTCGACCGCCTGGCCTGCCAGCATGCGCACCGTCCAGTGGTCATGTCCATCAGGAACCTTGCTACACGCAATGGCAATGAGATGGGCAGCTTGCTCATCCGTCAGTGCCTGGTGTCGGCGCTCTTGCCGTTTGTCGGTCAGCACTGCCTCGACGCCTCCCGCGCGAAAGCGCTGGCGAATGTTGCGGATCGTCTGCTCCGAGATGTCGAGAGCCTGGGCGATTTCGGCATCTATCCAGCCTGCATCGCTTTTCAGCAGCACTCTCGCCCGTGTGAGGGTTCGCGCATTGGCTTTTCCACGTCGCACAAACACCTGCACGTGGTCTCGTTCATCTTCGCTGAGGTGCATCGGAGCTGGTCGTCCCATGAGATGTTCTCCTGTTTTTCCTCAGCATACCATAAATTTCAAACTAGACTGACTACTAGGTGGAACTGGCACTATTACTCATATTATCAACACAACTGGCGGTCCATCGAACTCCAGCACCAATGTTGCTGATCAGGTCAGCTACCCCTAAGCTAGTTCGCATCGGTTCAACAGTCCTTATCCGGGGTGATACCACCCCGGATAGCGAATGGGGACGCCACTCAGCTGGAGATTGCAGGGCCTCTTTTCGCTTCATTTTACGAACGTTTTGTTTAATGTATGTGAATCCCCTGTTTTTGAGGAGGAGAGAATGCCACACAAAAAGCTCGTAGCTCATGTACTAGGCATCTGTACGGCACTGTTTCTGCTCTTTATCCACGTTCCTCTTAGTAAAGCCTCATCCCATGTAGGAGCTGCCACTTCTACCCCGATCTCGGTCTATGGTGCCTGGCAGTGTAGTAACGATGGATGCCTCTGGGGAACGGTACGTAGTGTGACTGAGTTCGATAGCAAAAATCATTGGCTTATTGATCGAGGAGACGGTGTTCCCTCTGTAAATCTGGTGGTTTTGAGTTTCGTTCAACCGCTCAAATTGCTCAATAAGACCACAGATACGCAAACAACGCAGGGTCTTCCCATTGGGATGACAGCGGATATCGTGAACTATTTCAAGAGTCATAATATCCGTGTCATGCTCTCCATCGGCGGGATTACCTATGTCAATGCCTGGAATCAGGCACTTACTACCAATCCCACCCAGTTAGGGCTTAACGCGGCAGCGGTCGCTCAACAATTGGGAGTGGGCATCGAGATTGACTATGAGGAGTCAAGCTCACCCAATTTGACGGGGATGCAAGCGTTCATTGATGCCTATCGTTCTGTAGAGCCCTACGATGCGATGGGGAGCAATCCCGCGGCGCGCTTGACTATTGATCTGGCTGCTGGCGATCGGTGGCTGATAGGCTTGACGACGAAGGCGACCACTTCCTGGCTTACAACTTCGACTCCTGTACTCGATTATGCCAATGCCATGGTGCCGAGCAGACAACCAAGCAGTGCAAGCAGCGCTGAGGGGAACTGGCAAGAACATATTGATGGGAAGCCCCAGTATAGCCCCCCGATTCCCCCACTTGCTCCAGCCAAGTTCACCGGAGGTCTCTATATTACCAGTGCCAACGGGGCTGTTCAGCCGGAATGCTACCATTTCAGTGGATCGCTCATAGATACCACTGGCAGCTATGTGCATTCGGTGGCTCCTAACGGAGCAGGGACCACGAGTGGGATGCTGGGCTATATGTTCTGGGCCGCCGAGTGTCCTTCAGCGCGGGGTGCCTGTACGACCCCTCCAAATAGCTGCGAAGGAGGAGTAGGTGTAGGGGGTCAGACCTATACCATTCCTGTCCCCATGTCTCAACTTCGGCAGGGATGAGGAAACCAGCTCAGGAAAGATGAGCTTGACCCCTTTTCAGTGAGTATTCACTGAAAAGGGGCCAAGCTTAATTTTTTGACGGACGAGGCTGATAGCTGATATAGTGAAAGCTCTCAATGCAGGACGAGAGGGAGAAGATAGGCGTAGATATAGACATTGCGCGACAACGATTGGTGAGTCAGCGGATTGACGGTGAGGGTTGCCAGGTGCCAGAACCCGAATCGGTCGCGCGTGCTACGCTGGCAAGCGTTGCTGGCCGCCTGGGAAAAGTCGAGGATATTGTACCCTTGATCGAATTTCTCGCCTCGCCAGCGTCTCAGTGGATTACAGCGCAAACACTCTTTATTAACGGTGGCTACCTGGCCAGATAAATTGAAAAGCCTTGGAGAAAGCACAGTCCCAAAGTTGTATGGTCCATGCTTGCATGGACCATATGCATTAAGTTAAGGGTGATTGCTCAATTCCCACGTCCATGCAGGTGCGAAAGGAAGTGCTTCTATATCTGGTTCGATCATCAGGGTGGTGGTAAGTACTCGATGGTTACTGAAGTGCAATGGTCCTGATAGCGAAACCGGTAATTCTACCGGCTTTGCCTCCTCCTGGCTGGCTATATCCCCAGTTTCATGAACCAGTAATTCTACAGGCGGAATTTGCCGTTTTTTGCGTTAGACTTTGAAGGTACTCGAGAGCGAACGAAAGAGCAAAAGAGGGAATGCAGTACCATGTCAGAGGAGAAACGCGGCATCTTTCGCCGGGCAGCCTTGGAGCATTATACGCGAAGAAGGGAGAAAGATATTCTCCTTCGCGTTGCCTCGCCACCCGCGATTCTGTTTAAGTTTCGGCGGCGCGTACCGGTACGTATGCAGATGGGAATGGTAGAGTGTGGTGCCGCCTGCCTGGCTATGATTCTCAGCTATTATGGACGCGTAACCACTGTCGCGGAGGTCGTGGAGCGTTGTGGTCCGGGCCGAGATGGCCTCTCTGCCTCTGCTATTGTAAGTGTGGCCCGTTCCTATGGCCTGCGTGTACGTGCAGTCAGCGTTTCTGAGCAAGAGGTTCGTTTTCTGCCCTTGCCAGCCATTATTCATTGGAACTTTAATCATTTCCTGGTTGTTGAGCGCTGGTCGGCTACCACCCTGGATGTAGTCGATCCCTCTTGCGGGCGAACCCGTGTCTCCACGAAGGAGTTTCAACAGAGCTTTACGGGGATCGCCATCCTGCTAGAACCAGGGTCCGATTTTTCCCGTCAGGGCTCTGATGTGAGCGTAAGGTTGCGCGCCTATGCCAGAAAATATGTACAACAATCACCTGTAGCACTTCTCCAGATTATCGTGGCCTCGTTGCTGCTTCAACTCTTTGGCCTGGCGATTCCCGTGCTGACCAAGGTCGTGATCGACCAGGTTATCCCTCATACGTTGCGAGACCTTCTGGTGTTGCTGGGTATTGGCATGGGGATTCTGTTGCTCGCGCAACTGGCGACGACGTTCCTGCGTGGCTCGGTTTTGCTCTACTTGCAGACACGCATTGACAGGCATATGATGCTTGACTTCTTTGAGCATCTCCTGGCGTTGCCGCAGCGCTTCTTCCAGCAACGGTCCAGCGGTGATATTCTCGCGCGCATGAATAGCAACCTGGTTATTCGCGAGACGATTAGTAACCAGCTCATCTCAACGGTACTCGATGGCAGTTTTGCCATTGTCTATTTCATCATCTTGTTATCTCAATCTCCAGGTTTCGGTCTTCTGGTGTTGGGCATTGGCGCGCTCCAGTTTCTGCTCTTACTGGCGACAAACCGTCAGGTACGCGGCCACTCGCATCGTGAGTTGATGGCTCAGGGGAAGGCGGAGGGCTATATGGCAGAGGTGCTGGTTGGCATACAGACGCTCAAGTCTATGGGCGCAGAGCAGCAGGCACTTGAGCGCTGGTCCAATCTCTTCTATGAGCAGATGAATATATCGGTGCGGCGTAACATGCTTTCAACGATCATTAATGCGATCCTGACCACGGTACGCGTCTTCGCGCCTGTTGCCTTGCTCTGGTTTGGAACCTGGCAGGTGCTTGCTGGTACGCTGCAGGTCGGCACCATGCTGGCCTTGAATGCTCTAAGTACCGCCTGCCTCATTCCCTTTGTCACCCTGGTGACGAATGGGCAGAGCCTGCAACTTATTCACTCGCACCTGGAGCGCATCGCCGATGTAATGGAGACCGCGCCAGAACAGGAGGGGCATACGGTGGCACTTCCCCCGCGTTTGACGGGCAGTGTGCACCTCGAAGATGTCTGTTTTCGCTATGATACGCACGCGCCGCAGGTGTTACATCATATCAATGTGACCATTAGGGCTGGCCAGAAAGTGGCCATTGTGGGGCGTACAGGATCGGGCAAGAGCACGCTGGGAAACCTGCTCCTGGGTCTGTATCTGCCGACGCAAGGGGAGATTCTCTTCGACAACAGGCCGTTACATACGCTGAACTACCAGGCGGTACGCTCCCAATTTGGGGGTGTGATCCAGTCGTCAAACCTCTTTAGTGGCTCGATACGGGATAACATTACCTTGAACAGGCCAGGGATTGATTATGACGCAGTCGTCAGGGTCGCGCGCCTGGCAGCCATCCACGAGGATATTGTACGCATGCCCATGGGCTATGAGACCTATGTAGCTGAGGCGGGCAACGCCCTCTCGGGCGGCCAGCGCCAGCGGATAGCGCTTGCGCGCGCCCTCCTGAATTCACCAGCGCTGCTCCTGCTTGATGAAGCCACGAGCGCCCTGGATGTCGCGACCGAGCATCTCATCGAGCAAAACCTGCGCGATCTGGCTTGCACACAAATTATTATCGCCCATCGCCTCAGCACCATTCGCAATGCTGATCTGATCCTGGTTCTTGAACAGGGGAGCGTGGTTGAGCAGGGAACCCATGAGGCACTGCTCCAGCAGGGTGGTTACTATGCGCAATTAATTGAGCACCAACTGGCTCATGGAGCACTGAGAAACGAGTAACTCCGGGCATTCCGGTGTGAATGGAAACGCGTTCTGTGACACCGTCTCTCGCTTAAGCACCTTTTTAAGCAACTATGATGACGGGTTGTGCGTAAGACATTCTGCCGTTGCCATAGATTGGTATCGCATCTATAAATATGCCGCAGAAGAGTGGTAGAAACTGTGCGAACCTCAAAACACGCGGAGAAAGGAGGTGAAAAATGAGCATTGAAGAGATCATCAAGGCCTGGAAGTCTGAAGAGCAGGCTCTTGAAGTAAGCGTTCCAGCGAACCCGGTAGGCCAGGAGCTGTCAGAAGAAGAGTTACAGGAGGTGGTTGGCGGCGAGCGCTGTACCATCACCTGTGAGGAAATATCGCTCCAGTGTAATCCAACCTGCTATACCTCCTACGCCTGAGCCTGTTACTTGCCCAGGTGTGCCATATTCGAAGTCGAAGACAAAGAGCATAGAAAGGAAGAATCATCATGAGCATTGAAGAGATCATCAAAGCCTGGAAGTCTGAAGAGCAGGCTCTTGAGGCAAGCGTTCCAGCGAACCCGGTAGGCCAGGAGCTCACGGAAGAGGAACTCCTGGAGACTGTGGGCGGGATGATGTGTACGATGACCTGCCTTGACACTTCACTGGACTGCCGCCCAGGCCCTTCCAAGATCCAGCCTTAAGATGTAGAGCACACTCCAGTAAAGCAAAATTAAAGCAGAATAAAGCAGAAAGGAAATAACCGCTATGAGTATTGAAGAGATCGTTAAAGCCTGGAAGTCCGAGGAGACCGCATTAGAGGCTCATATTCCGGCGAACTCGGTGGGCCAGGAACTCACGGAAGAGGAGTTGCAGGAAGTGATCGGCGGACTGCGTTGTACTGTGACCTGTGAGGAAACTTCATTGGTTTGTAACCCCACCTGTAGGCTCTCTGCCATTTAGTAATCTCACAATCTGTCACCTTTTCTTCACTAGCTCTGCCTGCGAGGAAGGGGCCGTTGGATACTATGCTGGCGGCTTCTTCCTCCAGGCGGCTTCAGCCTATTGTCCGTATTGTGCTAAATCCCTTTGTAGAAGAAAGGATGGGCCATTATCAATGCCTCTCTCTCACGCTGATTTGCATGCCATTGTGAGCGCTGCCAGTACACTTGCCGAGAGGCAATGCAGTGGCTTTATCCCAGACGAGTCGCAGGATGCTGTACGGTTGCTAAGTCCACCGTACCTGCGCAAAGATCTCCCCGCCTGGGCCGAGCTTTTACAGGACATTGTGCAATATATAGAAAGCACTCCCGCCGAGACCTATCTGGGCGAGCAGGACCAATGGTATAAAACTGCTGCCGAGAAGCCTTCCCCTTTTGTAGAGCTCTTGCTCCCCTTTGTGATTGTTGGGCACCAGCGCTACGTTGAGCAGTCTAGTCCTTCGTATCATTTGCTCACTCAGGAGGCTCATACTAGCCTCAAGCTACACCTGCTCCAGGCGCTCACTTCGCTGGCAGTGCAGGCGCTCTATACCGAATTCTCCAGCCAGTATAGGCAGCAGGCTCAACCTCTCGATGAGCAGGGATTCTATCAGCAGTTTCTCCAGCAAGCCGCACGAGGTGGATTGGCAAGCTTTCTATGTTCTTATAGCGTCCTGGCTCGCCTCCTGGCTACAACGGTTGAGGCCTGGATCGACAACACCTATGCATTTATCAGGCGATTGGCAGATGACCAGGAGCTTCTCCAGCAGCAGTTTGCGGATGGACAAGCACTAGGCCAGGTTGTTGCTCTCCAGCCTGCCTTCTCTAATCCCCATCATGGCCGGCGTATGGCCATGGCCTTAACCTTTGCCTCGGGCCGCAAGCTGGTATATAAACCCAGGGACATTGGCATGGAGGCGAGCTACTTTACCTTGCTTGCCTGGTGTAATGAGCAGGGCGTAGAGCCTCCCTTCAAAATTGTGACGGTCGTACCGCGCGGCTCTTACGGTTGGATGGAGTATGTCGCGCACGTCGAGTGTGAAAATGAGCGGGCGGGGCAGAACTTTTACCGGCGCGCAGGGATGCTGCTCTGCCTGGCGTATATGCTGGGAGGCAAGCAGTGTTTCTACGATCACATCGTCGCGCATGGCGAACATCCCGTCCTGGTTGACGCGAGCGCTCTTCTCCAGCCCTTTGTCAACCCCGAGCCACGAGAATTCCTTCCCGGCGCTAATTGGGAAGAGGGCACATACTCTGTCCTGCATACGGGTCTCCTTGCCAGTTGGGATCAACTTACTCCACATGATGGATCTTCACGAGCCGGGGAGATGTATATGGATATCAGCGGCTTTGGTCGGAGCAAGGAGGCGGCCACTCTCAAGTTTGAAGGTGTACATGAGTATCGTCCTTTGCAGCTCAAATATGGGGTGGTGAAGATGCGTGAACGCGCGCATGTACCGAGGTATAATGGTCTCCCTTTGCGCCTGGAAGCGTATCGCGACATTCTCGCTACGGGTTTTGTCGACATGTATCAGTGGTTGATGGGGAAACGTGAAACCCTGCTTACCCCTGGAAGTCCTCTCTACGCCTTTAGGGGGCGGTTCGCGCGTTTCGTTTATCGCCCTGACCGGGCTTACCACGCGCTCTTTCAACAACTACTGCTCGCGGAGCACCTGTGCGATGGCGTGCAGCGACAGGTGCTCCTGGAGTCGCCGCGCCGACATCCCATCCCTGTCGAGTACTACCTGTGGGGACAGGGGGATCTCGCACACTGGCTGCCAGTCCAATGCGCCGAAGAGACGGCGCTTTTACGCGCAGATATGCCCTTTTTTACGGTGCCTACAGATAGTACCACGCTTTTCCTTGACGAGGCACAAAGCATCGCCGACTGTTTTTATCATTCCGGTTTTGCGCTGGTGCTTGAACGACTGCGGAACTTTGATATTGAGGATATGCGCCGCCAGGAGGGATTCTTGCTTGGAACGCTGGGAGAGAAGCGTGTTGCGCGTATATATCACATCGACGGCGAGGAGCGCCAGGGAAGCCCTGATCTTGAGCGTGAGGTGCTTATCAGGCAGGCACTGGCTATCGCGGAACGCATTGCGGAGCAGGCCATAGAACTGCCTCATGGCTGTATCACCTGGCTTGCGCCAGAGTACCAGATGCGCTCCAGGCGCTATCAGCTCCAGCCAGTCCGTTATAGCCTCCTGAATGGCCTGAGTGGAATCGCACTCTTTCTGGCCGCTACCGCCAAACTTTCAGGAAATGAGACCTATCATCGCCTGGCGCAGGGAGCCACTCTCACGCTGCGTCAAGCGTTGCAACATGAGGGCGAGACGCTCGCGCATGAAATGGGTATTGGTGGCACGCTTGGCCTGGGATCGCTGGTCTATACAC
Organism: Ktedonobacter sp. SOSP1-85; assembly: GCF_016587415.1. Lineage (GTDB taxonomy): Bacteria > Chloroflexota > Ktedonobacteria > Ktedonobacterales > Ktedonobacteraceae > Ktedonobacter. The sequence goes on from NZ_BNJI01000001.1 coordinate 5,249,183, forward strand.
TGACGCGCATGGCTCAATTTCTAGACCTACCAGAACTCTACGTAGTAGCGACCCAGGCCGCGAGCCTGGTGACGCGTGAACGCATCGCACGCGATCTCGCGCTCGATGTTATCGCTGGTTCAGCCGGGGCTATTCTCGGTTTGCTGGCGCTCTATGAGGTGTCGCATGACCAGGAGATTCTGGAACGAGCCATCCTCTGTGCTCGGCATCTTCTGCGCCAGCGGACGGCCAGCACGGTCGGATGCCTCGCGTGGCCAACGCTGAACAAGCGACATTCTACAGGCTTTTCGCATGGAACGGCTGGTATCGTCTATGCCCTGACCAGGCTCTACGAGGTCACGCATGACCCCACTTTGTTAGAGGCGGGAAGGGAGGCCCTCGCCTACGAGGATGCAGCCTTTCTTCCCACCCTGGACAACTGGGCCGAAGAACTCGTTGAAGAAGGAGCAGGTGAGCCAGTCGTGCTTTCAACCTGGTGTCATGGCGCTCCTGGCATTGGCCTCGCGCGCCTGGGCGGTCTGGGTTGTCTCGATAATGCACAGGTTCGACGCGATATTGAGGTCGCGTTGGGGACTACACAGAAGGCGGGGATCTATGGTGACGACCACATCTGTTGTGGCAACTTTGGTCGCGTCGAGATCTTGTGGACAGCGGCTCAACGCCTGAAACGTTCTGACCTGGCGGATGCCGCGCTTAGGCAGACGAAGGAGATATTGGCACGCGCACAGCGTAGAGGTGGCCTGGCTCTGAACGACCTGTTGCCGAAATGGGTGCCCAACCCGGTCTTCTTTCATGGAACGGCAGGCATTGGCTATACCCTCTTGCACCTGGCCTCCCCACAGGAGCTTCCCTCGGTGCTGCTGTGGGAGTAGTCCACTTACGTAAAGCCATCCTGCCTTTTGTCTTGAAGGGAAAGAGGAACTAGCATATGGAAACAACACCAGTCCAAACAGACCAGGCAACAAGTCCTTTGTGGCAGGCTCCTGGCTGGTATAACGCCGCGCTATTAAGCGAGAGAATTATATCATGTTTATGTACTGAGCCATCACCTGTGCCGGACCGGAGCAAACTTGAGCAGGCCCAGAAGAAATTTCAACGCTGGCGAGACCAGGCCCCCTTCAATACAGGGGCATTTTTCACCCAACGGCTGGAGATGGATGGCCTTACGGAAGAAGACCTGCTGACCCTGCTTGGCGAACCGCTTGAGTCTCTACAGGCCCGGCTCTCGCAACCCTATCCGCCTGAATGGTTGGTAGAATTGAGCAGCGCGCTTCTTGATCCTACGCCGGGCGAGGACATAGCGCGGCTGCTTGCCGAGGCGATGCCAGAGTCGGAGGCGGTTGCCTTCCTGTTGCCATTTACCTCACTGATGCGCCCGGGGATTGCGCGACTACGCGCGGGAATAGAGAAGCTTGCTCATGGCTCTCTCCCCTTTGATCAGCAGCGTATCATGGAGCTTCTTCTGCCGAACTTTGTCCAGCAGATTATGCCTAAAATAAGCAAGACACTGGTCCTGGAACTTAATATTGCGCGCCTACGAGGCCAGTTACAGGGTGAGACGCCGCAAGAGCGCTTCCATAGCTATATCCAGCGCCTGTGCCAACGTGAGCACCTGATCGCTTTTCTGCAGGAGTATTGCGTCCTGGCCCGGCAATTTCTTGTAGCCATGGATCGCTGGGTGCTATGCAGCCAGGAACTCGTATCTCGTCTCTGCGCGGATTGGGACGAGATGTGCGCGCTCTTCTCTCCTCATAGCGAGCCTGGACAACTCGTCGAGATTGGGGGAGCGCGGGCGATACCCATCGTGGTGGACGCAGCGTCATGCTGCTGAAGTTCCGTTCTGGCTTGCAACTGGTGTACAAGCCAAAATCGCTGGCAATTGACGTGCATTTTCAACAACTGCTCCAATGGCTAAATGAGCAGGGTGAGGGGCCAGCGTTTCGTACCCTGAAACTTCTTGATCGCGAAACCTATGGTTGGTCGGAGTTTGTGACAACTCCTGAGTGCGGTTCTGAAGAAGAGGTAAAACGCTTTTTTGTACGGCAGGGGCGATACCTGGCTCTGCTCTATACCCTGGACGCCAGCGATTTTCACGGAGAAAATGTCCTGGCCGCAGGCGAGCATCCTGTCCTGGTGGACCTGGAGGCGCTCTTTCATCCTCGCTGGACCCTCGATGAGGATGGCGTGGCGAAGCGCCCAGCATTCCACATTCTTGATCACTCTGTACGGCGTATCGCCCTGCTACCAGAGCGTTTCTGGTCCACAGAAGCCTTTGAGGGAGTTGACCTAAGCGGGTTAGGGAGTGGAGAGGGGCTGAGTCCTCACCCGGTTGCGCGCTGGGAAGACGTGGCGAGCGATGAGATGAAGCTGGTGCGTGAGCATATTGAGATGCGAGGCGGAAATAACCTCCCACGTCTCAATGGGCGTCCTATGCAGGCCGTTGACTACCTTGAATATATTGTGAGCGGTTTTCGCGCTATGTACCACTTCCTCGTGCGTCACCAGGAGCGTATTGCGCGTGAATACCTCTCGCTTTTCGCGCAGGATGAGATTCGCTTTGTGGCGCGCGCTACCAGGACCTATGGGATATTGCTTACCGAAAGCTTTCATCCCAATATGCTGCGAGACGCGTTGAAGCGCGAACGCTTCTTTGATGGTTTGTGGACAGAGGTTGAGCAACAACCACTCCTGGCCAGTCTCATTGCCGCTGAGCGCGCGGACCTCTGGCAAGGCGATATCCCGATGTTTACAACGCGTCCAGCCAGTTGTGATCTCTTCACAAGCCAGGGCGAGCGCATTCCAGACTTCTTTGCCACTTCGAGCCTGGACATGGTCAGGCAGCGCCTTGCGTCTCTCGATGAGGAGGACCTGGAGCGGCAAATCTGGCTGATTCGTGCTTCATTTGCCAGTGTACCGCTCACGGCTCTTTCCATCTCTGGTGGGCAGCCTACCACCGGGCAGGCGTGCCCCTTCCCTGAGCGTGAGAGGCTACTCAGGGCGGCACAGGTGCTTGGAGATCGCCTTTGCGCGAGCGCGATTGTGAAAGACGATATGGCGGATTGGATTGGACTCTCCTTCGTGATGGATCGTGACTGGGGTGTGGCACTGGCTGGAGCCGATCTCTACAATGGCTTGCCAGGTATCATCCTCTTCTTGAGCTATCTGGGAGCACTCACCGAGAACGCACGCTATACGGAATTGGCCAGTTATGCCCTCAAGACGTTTCGCCGCGAGCTTGCCAGGCTTACAGTCCATCCCGACCGCTATTGCGTGGGAGGCTTCAATGGTTGGGGGTCAGGCATCTATCTCTTCACGCAACTGGCTATCCTCTGGCGTGACTCCACCTTCTTACAGGAAGCGGAGCGCCTGGTTCAGTTGTTTCCAGACGTATTGAAGAAGGATGAGCGCTATGACCTGGTGGATGGGAGCGCCGGTGGGATTGCTAGTCTGCTGAGCCTCTATGCCATGGCGCCGACAGCAGAGGCACTGGCTATGGCTGAGCTTTGCGGCGATCACCTGCTGGCACAGGCTCAGCACAGTGCGCAAGGAGCAGGCTGGAAGACGCTGCGCCAGGAGGTTCCGCTGGCGGGTTTTGCGCGTGGAACAGCGGGGATTGTCTGGAGCTTGCTTCGCCTCTCGGAGGTGAGTGGTCAGCAACGTTTTCGGCAGGCTGCTCTGGCGGCACTTGCATACGAGCGTAGCCTGTATGTGCCGGAGGTGCGCAACTGGCGCAACCTGCGCCAGCAGCCAGGCTTCTCGGCACAGGCGCAGAGGTATGGGATGTCGTGGGCGCATGGTGCCCCTGGGATTGCGTTGGGGCGGCTCGCATCCTTGCGCTACCTTGACGATAACACGTTACGCCAGGAGATCACTGCTGCACTTGTCACCACCAGCGAGGAGGGTTTTGGGTATAGTCATGAGCAGATTGGCCCTAATCACTCCCTGGCCCATGGCGACGCGGGCAACCTGGAGGCGCTCTTGCTAGCTGGACGGATACTGCGTGGTCCACTGGCCGAGGAATATAGCGCTCGACTGAACGTTGTCGCTACAAGCTTGCTCAGGAGTATCGAAGCCGGTACATTCCGTCCGGGTACTCCACACAACATTGAAGCGCCAGGGCTGATGATCGGATTAGCAGGCATTGGCTACGCCTTGCTCAGGCTTGCCGACCCGGGACGGGTACCATCTGTGCTCCTTCTGGAACCACCCGTTACTGCAGAAAGACCTTGATAAGCGCTCTTATGGTACAGGCCTTCTCCAAGAAGGAGGCCCGTACACTATAAAGCATACTCTTTAATGGCTGTCCCATCTTGAAAGGGTGTTCTCTGCGCGCAGAAAAGCTATGCTCTAGCTTTCTCACAAATTATAAGCCACAACGAGGCATGGACCCTGGCCACCCTCTGTAAAAAGATTGGGTCCCCTTGTCCATGTACACCAATCGAAATGTTCGGGAATAATAGTGGATATGTTTCCTAAATCGTCATGATTGGTACAGTTTTGTGAGTAGAGATGTCCAGAGGTGATTTTTACAACGACCCCATAGATTCCATATCCTTTTGCCATGGGCGGGATTGTTAATCTAATGTTGCTGCCTGTTACTGACGTCATAGTCTTGCTTACACTCTCGCTTTGCTGGTGAACGCTATCGTAGACGGCATTAGCTTGTACAATTGCCATCGGTACAAAGGCATTTCCAGTTATGACAGGAGCCTCACCCTTGACTTCCGCATGGAATTTCTGAATTTGAGTCTCACTACGTGAAATGGCCACAGACGCGCTATGAGTAGCGCTGAGGGTAAAGTCTGCATTATCAGCCGTGCCATTATAGGCAGATTCGAAATCGAGTACCTCTAATGCTTCGCCTCCATCCTTAACTTGATCATACACGTATTTGGGTTTACAGGAAGGCGCTGTTGTTTGTGACGAATCATCACCACAACCAAGCATTGGAAGAAGAATGAGAAGAAAGATGCAACCCAGCGGTAGAATATGTTTCATTGCTTGCCTCTACAATCTAATTTGCTGAAAAATCAATAGAAGCCTCATCATTATTGTTATATTCAGCTTTAATGCTGTATTTGCCCGCTGCATGGATATCGATGGATTTATTGTAAATGTGTTCTCCTTGCTGAATAGCCAGAGGTATACTGGTATCTTCTAGCACGCCACTATGCAATATTCTAAGTGTCACCAGAGCGTTTTTGTCTGTTGTATTTACCGTGAAGACGACATATATTGTCTCTCCAACCCCAAAAGAGAATGCAACTGTTCCCAAAAAAGTGGGAAAAAGGGATCAACCATGGGCAAGACGCCACACTTTCGAGCTTCTTGACAGATGAGAACGTTTGTCCTATACTTGAAAAGATAGTAGGCAAGAGAAAGAGCAGAACTGCATGATTCGCGCCCATAAGATCAGACTGCATCCCACACCTGAGCAGGCCAACGCCCTTGCTCGTGCCGCAGGCGTTGCTCGCTTTGTGTGGAATTGGGCGCTGGCCGAATGGAACCGCCAATACGAAGCCGGGGAGAAACCCACTGCCTTGAAACTCAAGAAGCAATTCAACGAGATCCGGCGGGTGCAATTCCCCTGGACATGGGAGGTAACGAAGAACGCCTCAGATCAGCCCTTTCTCGATCTAGGAAAAGCCTTCACCGCGTTTTTTGAAGGCAAAGCCAAACGCCCCAAGTTCAAGAGCAAGAAACAAAACAAAGCCTCCTTTTACCTTGCCAACGATCAATTCGAGGTGGGGGATCACCGCCTGTGGGTTCCTAAGCTCGGATGGGTCAACATGGCGGAAAATCTGCGCTTCAAAGGTCGCGTGACCGGAGCACGCATCACGAAAACAGCAGACTGGTGGTTTGTGTCTCTCCAGGTCGAACTCCCAGATGCGATCCCGACGAAGAAACCAGCCGCTGTTGGTATCGATGTCGGACTGAACCGATTGGCCACCTTGAGTACAGGAGAGGGAGTCGAGAACCAAGCCTTCCTCAAAACGGCGCTCAAAAAATTGCGTCAGGCCAATAAGCGACTGCATCGCCGCAAACCGGGATCAAAAAACCGCGAGAAAGCGCGTAGACAGGTGGCACGACTCCATTATCGTATTACCTCTCTGAGAGATGATGTGTTCCACAAGCTCACAACCAAGCTTGCCAATTGCTATGGAAGCATTGGCATCGAAGACCTCAACCTCAAGGGACTGCTCAAGAATCGGCGGCTGTCTCGTTCGTTCTCTGACGCAGCATTGGGCAAGCTGCTCTCCCTGCTCGGGGCGAAGGTAGAGCAGCGGGGTGGACAGGTGATCAAGGTGGGACGCTTCTTTCCTTCGAGTAAGACCTGCCACTGCTGCGGCTGGAAGTGGGAAGCGATGACGCTCAAAGATCGCACCTTTGTCTGCCAGAATCCATCATGCCCCTATTTTCAGTTCCCGCAAGATCGCGATCAGAATGCGAGCCAGAATATCCTGCGGGAAGCCCTTCACTTGATCGGGCTCATTGACCAAGTCGTCAGCGGTATTGGCTCAGACGAGGACGTAAACTTGCCTGCGGACGCGGGGTAAGACCAAAAAGGCTTCAGCCTTGAGGCTCCTACGGATGAAACAGGAACAACAAAAGGTGTGGTAGAGCTATGCTTGCATATGTTTTACTACATTAATTGGAGCAGTTATTCTCTCCTTGTACTGTATTTCCATGGGAATCAAAACCGCTACCTGTCTGGATCTTAGTGATGTGGTCGCCTGTTTTTGTTGTTGGGTCGCCACCACAGGCTGCAAGGGCGAACAGGACAAGAAAGAAGATACAAAATAACTTTATGTTGTCTTTCATATATTCTTTTACCTAGCTTTCTCTGCATGCTTGGGCTATTTCCAAACTTGCCTGGATCTGCTCAACAATCATAAACTCTGCCATAACTACCGTAATTAAAGATGCCATATAAATCTAAGAATGTCAATTATTAATTCGACATTCTACCTATAGATTTTCAACATAAAGCATACGATCAAACACATTATGTTTAATAACTAGATTAAAAAATAGTCATAAATAAGGTAGGACACCTAGGGGCCGCTATTTGATGAGATGCAAAAAAAGCCGTCTATCAGTACGTCTATCAATGTGTTGGCAGTTTTATTTGCCAGCAGGTTGAAAAGTCTCGCATCTTGTTTTGAGATAATAGGAGGTATCATGACAGGCATCCGTAACGTGATTTCGACGTTGAGCGAAAACGGCGAGGAGATAATGGGGCCAGAAATTCTCCTCTGGCATTATCCCCACAATGGCATCATGAATGGCTCGTTGCTTACGGTGGAGAGCAACCATTTCTGCGTTCTCAAGTCGCGGGGAGCTATTCTCAATGTCTATGAAACAGGGCAGTATACGATTCAGACCCCTGATCGTCCGCTTTTCGGCTCTATGCAACAGGCCTTCTATGGTGGGCAGAGCCCTTGGCAGTATGAGGCACTCTACATCAATCGCGCCAAGCTCGTGCTGAAAACAACCGGCATGGCCCTCTCGCGAGAAATGGCCGAGATGGTTTACAGCGTGGATTACTATATTCATGTTGAGACGCGCGAGGCCGCGGTACAACTTGTCCAACATATGCCCTACCGGGGACATGCATTGACAACGCAAGAGATCAACGCCTATGCTGGCCCCGTCATTGAGCAGGCGGTCAACCAGGTTGTGCAGATTACACCCCTCGAAGTGGTGAATGAAAAGATTCACGATCTTTCGCAGATCGTATTTCAGCACCTCCAGCAATTCCTGACGACGTATGGAATCGCGCTCAATACAGTGAAAGTCCTGGTGTTTCCTCGCGATGAGCGCATGAAGGCGCTGATTTCGCTCAAGGCTTTTGGTTTGAGCGAGCTAGAGGCGGTGCGCTACTATACAGCGATGTTGATGGCGGAAAGAGGGATTGTCTCCGCTCCCAATATGGCGATTGGCCAACCCTTCAATGTCAATGGTGTACAGCCAACTACAAATGCTGATCACTATACGGTCAACTCATCACACGCTCCTGCACCCACTCCTCCACGCGCACCGGGTCAGCCACCTCGCTAAAAGAATAATCAAAGGGATACGGGCGAGCTCATGCTTGCCCGTTATCGGGAGGGATCGAGATGAGTTCACAACCATCCAACAATCCGCTCGTGCAACAACTGCAATTGCTGCTCACGGGCTATGGCTATAACTTCTATAATAAGACAGACCAGGCACGCGCGGACGATGTGCTTGTACGAGAGCGAGCCTCCTATTCTCTTTCACAAGCGGTATCCCTGCTCGCACAATTGCGTGGCGAGTATCATACGCGCTTCATTCCTCCTCTGACGCGTGCCAACCCTGACCCACCCCAGGAAGCCATGGCGCAAATACGAGCCATTGAGGCGGCTCAACAGGCCCTTGCGAGTGTGGAATCTGGCATCCGTGGGATGTCGGTCCCGACCCAGGATCGTATATGGTGGCGCTTTCGGCAAGAGCACGCTCTTTTGACACAGTTGCTGAACTTTGACCTGCTACTTGTACGCGGCAGCGAGCAAATATATCAGCACGTTTCGCGTATGACTCCTGAGGATTGGGCGAGCCAGAGTGCTATACTACGCCAGATGACGCAACAACTGGCCCAGACAGCGAAGGAGCGGGAGCGCTTCCTGCTCATACAGCTTTAGCCCACGGAGAATATCAGCCCAGGCAAGGTTGTTACCATCAATGGGCTGGATGCGTGTTGGATGGGATCGTCAGGTTGTTGTTCTTATTCCAGAAACAGGGCGGACTATTTCTGTGAGCACTATTTTATTGGTAGATGATGATGTTCATCTTCGGGAGCTGTCGCGTATCTTCCTACAACAGGAAGGCTTTACGCTCGCTGAAGCATCTGATGGCGTTGAAGCCCTTGCCGTCTTTGCACAAAGCAAAATCGACCTGGTTATTCTTGATATCATGATGCCAAAGATGGACGGCTGGAAGTTGTGTCAGGAGCTACGCAGGTACTCTGATGTCCCCATCCTCATGCTCACAGCCAGGGGGGAAACCAGTCAGAAACTCAAAGGCTTCCAGGTGGGTACTGATGATTACCTGGTCAAGCCTTTCGAGCCACCTGAACTGGTTGCCAGAGTCAAGGCCTTGTTGAAGCGCTATCGCATTGCCACCTCACAGCGGCTTCAGATTGGTGAGTTGGTTATGGATCATAAAACCTTTGAAATGAGCGTGTATGGGGAACGCCTCACGTTACCCCTGAAAGAATTTGAGGTGCTGTTCAAGCTGGCGAGCGAGCCAGGAAGGACCTTTTCTCGCGACCAGTTGATTGAGGATATCTGGGGCTATGACTTTGCTGGCAATGAACGTACTCTGGATGTGCATATTAATCGGCTGCGCGAGCGCTTTCCCGAAAACCAGCATTCCTTCCGCATAAAAACTATCCGTGGTCTGGGATACCGGTTGGAGGTGGACGGATGAAGACGAGGTGGGTTATTCAGGTTACTGCTGTGGGCGTGGTCGCGATGTTGCTCTTGTGCGCTATCTGGACTGGCACCTTTTTTCTGACGGCGTCGCTGTACGCTGCGACTGGCTTGACACTTCCGCCCTTCCTGATTCAGGTCTTGAATTCACTCTTTGGTCTATTGGTATTTGTCTTGCTTTTCATTGCCTACATTGCCTGGAGCAGCGCCAGGTCAGAAGTCAGGCGACAACGCATGCAGGTCTTTGAACCTATTATCGAGGCGATGAAGCGGATCGCGAAAGGCGATTTCCAGATCAGGCTTGACCCAGAGGTTGGGGCCAATGGGTTTACAAGCGAACTGGCGAAGAGTGTGAATCAAATGGCTGAGGAACTGAACCAGATGGAGCATATGCGACAGGAGTTTATATCGAATGTCTCGCATGAAATTCAGTCACCGTTGACCTCAATTCAGGGCTTTGCGCAGGCTCTGCATGATAAACACCTGTCAGTTTCAGAGAGGGAACACTATCTTGGTATTATCGAAACCGAAAGCATGCGGCTCTCCAGAATGACTGAGAATATGCTCAAGCTCGCCTCTCTAGAATCAAAGCATCTGATGGTTGAGCCGAAGCCTTATCGCCTGGATAAGCAGATCAGAACGTTGATCCTGGCCTGTGAGCCACAGTGGACGCGTAAAGCCATCACCATGGAGGTGGATCTGGAAGAGGTCTTGCTTTTCGCGAATGAAGACCTGCTCTCACAGGTGTGGAGTAATCTCCTACACAACAGTATCAAATTCACGCCAGAGGGCGGAAAAGTGTGTGTTGAAGTGCATCGGCAGGATCGTTGCATCGAATGCAGGATTACGGATACGGGGATAGGTATCCCCCTGGAGGCGCAAACGCGTATCTTTGAGCGCTTCTATAAGGTCGATGCCTCACGGGAGCGTGCCCGCGAGGGAAGCGGATTAGGACTCGCCATCGTCAGAAAAATAGTGGAACTCCACCAGGGGACCATTAAGGTGGTGAGTCAACCACATGCCGGAACGAGTATGTTTGTTTCCTTGCCAGCAGCAGAATAAGGTCGCCAGAAAAAGCCACCCCGCCCACTATCACCTCATTCGGCCTGCGGATGCCCCTGGGTTCACCCATGGGGAGGAAGCAGGCATTCCTTTCCTGGTGGCTGGGGAGGGGCTCCTCAGTCCGTCATCCCTGCAAGGCTGTCGCCACCACAGCATAGTCGTAGCCGTCGGCCGGTTGGAGGACCCGGCAAAAGCGCGCAGGAATCCCCTGCACCTTGCCCATGCGAAACTGCTTGTTCGCGCGCACGGCGATGCGCCCGGTATGTGTCCCCTGCGCCGCAAACCCCTCTGGGACCACCGCCCGCACCCGATCACCGGTCTTGATGCCCAGGACCTGCTTGCGGCGCATCAGATAGCCAACGGGGAAACCATGTTCATCGACATTGGTCCGGCTGTAGCGTCCGCGACCGGTGGCGGTGATCGCAAGGGTGTTCTGCCCACCCATCGCAACCCCTGCCAGTTCCCCCACACACAACGCGTCCAGCGCGTGCGTCTTGGGGATCGAGAAGCGAGCACGGTTCCACCTCGTGCGTCCGCCGCTCCAGGTGGTGAGCGGCAGACCCAGCGCGCGCAGTTCGTCACAGAGCGCGTAGCGGGTGGCGTTGACCGCAGCCGCGTCCCGTAGCGGCTGCTTCGCCTGGGCGGCCACTTCGGGATGGCCGAACGCCGCGGCGGTGCGCTCCCCCTTGGCCGCATTGCACGCGTGGCAACTGAGCGCCAGATTCGACACGCGGTTGGAGCCACCCCGACTGCGCGGCTGGATATGGTCCAACTCGAAGGGCGTGTTCGTGCGCCCGCAGTACACGCACCTGCGCCCGAATTTCTCCAGGAGATAGGCGCGCACTTCCCAACCGGCCAGTTCCCCGCGCTGGTACTCGACCCCGGAGATCTCCGGATGCTGCAGCAGTTGGGTGTCGAACTTCACGCGCTCGACCGCGATACGCACCAGCGGGACCCAGCGCTGGTAGCGCCTGCCCCAGGACAGGACGTTATCGATGCGTGAGCGCAGGGACGGCGCAAGCCAGCCAGGCGCTCGACGGCGGTTGAGGAAGCGCGCCGGCCGATAGCGCAGGTTGCTCGAACGCCTGCGTCGCCGATACCCGGCCCGTTTGCGCAGCCGGTCGCGGATCTCCTCCCCGCGATGGGAAAGTTCGGCCAGGTGCAGCGCGTGGTGCACCTCTCCCTCGCCAGTCTCTTCCACCCGCGCCAGAGCCAGGCCAGTCGTTTTCGAGCCTGGATCGATCTTGAGCACGACCGGTTGCAGCGTGCTCTGCTGGACGCTGCGGTCCTTGAGCCGGATCGTGAAGGGGCTGAGCCGATGGACCACGGCCCGCTTGCGCGCAAGCAGGAGGCGAGCGCGCCTGGGGGTACACGGCATGAGTGGCCTTTTGTGTCTGTCGAGCACAAACACCATCAGTGACTCCTTATATGTTAATATGTTTTCAAGCCCTCTCGACCAAGGGCTAGCAGGGTCGCTCCCTGCTCGATTCGTCCTGCTGGGGAAAGGCTAATGACTCCACACGGCTTGACCGGCAACGAAAGATCGCTCTTTCCCAGCAGTTTTTCCTGGGCCAATCGATGATTGGGGGGTAGTTGCTTCGAGCACCCGTTATAGAAGGACCCGACCGCTCCCAGGAAGTGTTGGCGAAAGGAAGTTCGAAGATGTGGTATGTTGGATTGGATTGGAGCGATACCCATCATGATGTGGTTGTCCTCGATGAAGCCGGACATCGGGTGGGAACGCAGCGTTTTGCCCACAGCCATCAAGGTTTGCACCACTTGAAAGACTTTTTGCTGGGCATCGCCTCTAGGCCGGAGGATCTGGCCTGTATCGTCGAAACGAATCACGGCCTGCTCATTACCTTCCTGTTGGAAGCAGGCATTCCGGTGTATCCGGTCAACCCGAAGACCGCGAATACACTGCGTAAAACAGCAGGCGCGAAGACAGACCGCATTGATGCCTATCTGCTGGCGAAAACCGGACGCTTCGACCTGGCCGATCTGCGTCGCCTCTCTCCTGATAGCCCGATCATTGCTGAATTGAAGACGCGCACACGCGATCAGGATGCTCTGATTCAAAGTCAAACGCGACTGGTCAACCAACTCACCGCCTGCCTCAAAGAGTATTACCCGGTCAGCTTGAAGCTGTTTGGAAAACTGCATCAGCCCTCGACGCTGCTGTTTTTGCAGGCGTATCCGACTCCAACCGCAGCGGCCGCCGCTTCCCTTGAAGAGATTGAGGCACTGCTCAAAAGCTGCAAGTATCCCAATGCGCGGCGGGCAGCCCTTGAGATGGTAGAGCAACTGCATCACCAAGAGTTGACGGCCAATGAGGTCATCGTGCGTGCCAAATCGCGCCTGATGCTCTCGCTGGTCAGACAGTTGCTGCCACTGCTTGAGGACATCAAAGGCTACGATCAGGAGATTGCGACCCTTTTTTTGAAGCATCCCGACCATGACCTGTGGCAATCGCTGCCTCGGGCCGCTCAGCGTCTGGTTCCGCGGCTGCTTGCCGAATGGGGTGATGACCGAGCGCGTTACCGAGATGCCCAAAGCGTGCAGGAACTGGCGGGTACGGCTCCTGTGCCGTTCCAAAGCGGCAATTTTTCCAAAGCCCATAAACGCTTTGCCTGCCTCAAGCCGCTGCGTAATGGGCTCTATCAGTTCGCCTGGCAGACGACACGACAAGATGGCTGGGCACGAGCGTATTACCAGCGCAAGCGGATGGAAGGCAAGACCCATAGTCTGGCCGTCCGCTGCCTGGCAAATGTCTGGGTACGCATCATCTATCGCATGTGGGTGAGGAAGGACCTCTATCAGGCCGCAACGTTTGAAGCGGCGAAGCTGGCTCACGCGCCTCGTCAACGTGTCGCCTAAACCCAGGCTGTCCCTTGGCGTCATGGCTGGTTGGGTCCACTGAGCACTGCAACGTCTGTTGTCAGTGCTGAGACTGTGTGCTCCAACGGAGCCGCCCAAACGGTTCCCGCCGCGCTCTTTCTGCCGAGCGTGAGCCATTCCTTCATCCCCGCCCCTCGCTCCAACGTCTGCCGCAGCCCACCACCGCGTTCCCGACTCCCGGTGTGGGTTACTCGCTGCCTCCCACCTCGAGTCAAGGCCGCGCAGGAGGGGAAAGAGTCGGGGGTGGGCGCGCTCGTCTTGGCCTTGACCGAGGTGGGAGGCTTGTAAGCCCACACCGGGAGGCAGTTTCACCTCTGCTCACCTTGCTTTTTCCTTTCTCGTTTTTTGGCTCTTGACATAGAGGGTCTTTCGTTTCCCTCGTGTGAGGGTCCCGTTACCGGGCGGTGTAACGGTCCTGAGCAGGCTGACTCAGGACGCTCCCCTCGCCGGTGTTGCACTCGCTTGTTCGGCTCAGCGCACCGACCCGTACCCCGACGGGTGCTTTTAACGCTGAGCGACAGCGCCAGCCACTGAGGAAGCACGACTGGGTGTCATGACGAGCGTAACGCTGGTGCCAATCAGCGCCTTGCCTGCGGGCTCTGGGTGAAGTAGGCGGCTGGCGCGTTGCTTCTCAGTACGTCTCCATCCGCCCCTTCCCAAACCGGACTTGAACCTTTCAGCTCATCCGGCTTTCCAGAGATCTATGCCCGTAAAGGTTGTCGCGTCGGCTTTCCGGCATGAATAGCGACGTGACATTCATGGCAGACGATGAGTGTCTGCCACGATCACGGATAACAGCTAACACTGTTTCGGCGTTTCTCATCACGAGTACCTCTCTGTGTGAGCTATTGAGATCCCCTGGACCCCTTCGCCATGTTCTCAGCTTTCCTGAGATCGGACTACTATGGGTCCTCCGTACCCCTGGGCCTTTTGGCCTGTAGGGTATCCCGCGTTCCGTCACTCCTGTACGTATCGAGCACGACGTAGGCCCCCTACTCATCCCTTTATACCTGTCTCGTTGTCAGGCACCCAGGGTGCGGAAGTTGCCACCATCAAGGTGCCAAATGGCGGCACACCCTGGCATCGCTCATCGCGGTGAGAGCCAGCATTCTCCGTTTAGGGATTAGGGTTCAACCAGTTTAGGTTTAGCCATATCGCGCGGGTCTTGCAGCGCTTTTTTTTGCTGCGTTATCGGCATGCTAAGGTCCCCTTTGCGTTTCCGCTCCAGGTGAGCCGATTGACCCATAGACCTCCTTCCGAGTCTATCCTCGCTGTGCGAGGGATACAGATGCTCGTGACGCGGCGCACCACCTCGGCTGGACAACGAAAACGGCATCAACACAAGGGACAAGCCCCCGCATTCATGCGTGGGGATCGTTGACTCAGAGTGGGCGGGGTGGCTTTTTCTGGCGGGCGCCAATTTAAATTGTGTTTACAAATCCCATGTATTGTTCTTCTTGAGACCTAACATTGCATACGCTTGACGTTGGCATTGAGAGGATCAAGTCTATATGTGACACTCCACATGGTCTAAAGACCAGTGGCTTCTTCTGCCTCTCTCGCGTAGTCGATGTTCTGAGAAATGTGGCGTGGCCACGACTCGTTGAGCATCGTAGTGGACAGAGAAAAGCTAAAACAGAGCATCCATCCATGCCTACTGTTTCATGCGCGGTGCCCTGCGCGTTACCTCTCTCATGCCTTTCGGAAAGGAAAGAATAGTCCACAACTTCCGTTTTTGGCAACTTGGAGAGAAGCAACACCCGCATCTTTCGATGCTACTCTCTGAGGAATGTACCCGTCAGAGTGGAGGCTTTTCCTTGGTGCTATTTTGTCCTGGCTGCTCCACTTCCTAAAGCCGTGGAATGGATACCCGTGCCTTCGCAGCAGCAAATAGCTTGCACATTGGTGAACATGGTAGTGTTTTTACTCGTAGCCCTTTGCTACGAAACCCGTACACTATTCAGTTTTCAAGGTACTACTGACCTCTTCTTTTTGAAAGGAGAAGAAGTGGAAATACAAGGGCTAAAGCCGAGCACGCCTAACCACGGACGAAAGAACCGTGGCTTGTGGCGGGCTAAAGCCCCATTCTGTCAAAAACACATCGAAGCAATGAGATAAAAAAGGAGAACTTTTTCATGAGTAGCACAAAATCGAACACTTTACGTGTGCCTGGCGCGACTCTTTCCTACGAGGTGCGTGGAAGCGGTCCTCTCCTGCTTCTTATCGCTGGTGGAGGCAATGATCGCATTGTCTTCCATGAGATTGTGGGCTATCTCACCGATCAATATACCGTTGTGACCTATGATCGCAGGGGCCTTTCGCGCAGTCAGCTCGACAATCCAGGTGAAGAACAGCGCGTCGAGGCACACAGCGACGATGCCCATCGTTTGCTTAAAGCCTTGGGGAGCGACTATGAATCGGCATATGTATTCGGGAGTAGCGGCGGTGCCATTATTGGACTTGACCTGGTGGCCCGCCACCCCGGGCAGGTCTATACGTTGGTCGCGCATGAGCCGCCAACGCACCTATTGCCCGAGACTGACCCCATCCAGGAGATGAAAGGCATCCAGGACGTGTACCGGCATTCAGGAGTTATGGCGGCCTTACAGGCGCTCTTTCAGTTGGATGGCCTGGACGAGAGCGGCCGAGACATAGTGAGTGAGCTACCTGCCTCTATAAAGGATCAGATTGTGAAGAACACGATCTTCTTGTTTGAGCATGAGGTAGCCATGTACGACCACTACCTACTGGATTTTGCCGCACTCGCAAGTGCTACCAGTCAGACGCGAATTGTGCTTGCTGGCGGACACGACTATCAGGAGGCCGCGACATACTTAAGCGCCGCCGCCGTGGCGGACCGGCTCGGAACGGATATGGTAGAATTCCCGGGCCGCCACGCGGGCTATGTGAGCAATCCGAGGGCTTTTGCCCACCGCTTGCGCGAAGTACTTGATGAGAGGCCAGCTCAAGTTTCCCAGGTTTTGTGAACGAAGACACTGCTTTATCGCACAAACCTGGGCAGCACTGCAAATGTTTCTCGTCTGATCCCTAGATCATTACAAGGTACCGGTTTGTAGTGGTAGTGAGGATCGCACTTGTTGAGTGGCAGAGACCATGTGCTTCAACGCTGGCTTGACTTCTTCCCACTTGCGTGTCTTGAGACCACAATCTGGATTCACCCACAACTGTTCGGATGGAAGAATCTGGAGGACGAGACGCAGTTTCTCATCAAAATCCTGTGTTGTCGGCACATGCGGCGAGTGCACATCGTAGATGCCAAGTCCAATGCCGTTAGGATAGCGATAGGCTCTGAGTGCCTCCAGGAGATCGAACTGAGAACGCGAGGCTTCGATGAGGACCACATCAGCATCCATGCTGGCGATCTCAGGAACGATGTCATCAAACTTTGAGTAGCACAGATGGGTGTGGATCTGCGTTTCGTCACGTACACCGTTTGCAGCCAGGCGGAAACAGAAGATTGCCCAGGAGAGATACTCCTGCCAGTCAGCATGGCGTAGAGGAAAGCCCTCACGTAGTGCTGGCTCATCGATCTGAATCGCGCGTATGCCAGCCGCTTCCAGGTCCAGGACTTCCTCGCGAATCGCCAGGGCAATCTGCTTGCACGTTTCTGAACGGGGCTGGTCATCGCGCACAAAGGACCACTGCATGATAGTCACCGGACCGGTGAGCATCCCTCTGACCGGGCGAGCGGTGAGCGATTGGGCAAAGCGTGACCACTCAACGGTTATCTGCCCAGGGCGTGCCACGTCACCATAAATGATCGGGGGACGCACGGCACGCGATCCATAGCTCTGGACCCATCCATGCTGTGTCAGCAGCATCCCGGTCAGATACTCACCAAAGTATTCGACCATATCACCCCGCTCTACCTCGCCATGCACCAGCATATCTAGCCCGGCCTCCTCCTGAAAGCGAATCACCTCTTCGATCCCTTGCTTGAGGAAGGCTTCATAGCTGTTCTGATCCAACTTGTGGCTCTTGTAGGCGGCACGCGCTGCGCGCACATCTGCTGTCTGCGGATAGGAGCCAAGCGTCGTGGTGGGTAAAAGCGGCAGCTTTAGTCCAGCTTGCTGACGCTCTTTGCGCATATGATATGGCCGCGAACGTTGTGCCATCTGTTCTGTAATGGCCTGGACACTTTGGGCAACCTCCACTTTGTGAATGCGTGCTGAACTGCGCCTGCTCTCCAGCGCCTGCCTATTGGCCTGGAGCGCAGCCTCAATCGTCTCTCGACCCTCATTGAGCGCGCGGGTGAGCAGACTGATCTCCTCGACCTTTTGCCTGGCGAAGGCGAGCCAGGAACGCATTTCTTCGTCAAGATGCGTCTCTTGCATCACATCAATAGGCACATGCAGCAGTGAGCAGGAGGCGCCGAGCAAGACGCGCTCTGTGCCAAGTGCCTGCACAGCTTGCGAAGCCACAGTCAGCACACGCTCAAAATCGGTGAGCCAGATGTTGCGCCCATCGACAAGGCCGAGTGAGAGTGAGAGCGAGGACGGGGCCTGCTCAAGCGCCTGCTCAAGCTGTTCTGGAGCACGAACCAGGTCAAGGTGCAGCGCATCTATGGGCAACTGTAACGCCAGCGGCAGATTCTCGCCCAGATCGCCAAAGTAGGTGGCGAGTAAGATGCGCAGTGATGGGGCCTGGGCCGCTCTCTGCGCAGCCAGGCGCGTATAGGCAGATTGGTAGGCTGCCCGCGTTGCCTCATCTAGATCGAGAACCAGGCATGGCTCATCGATCTGTACCCACTCAGCCCCCGCCTGCGCCAGGGCTTGCAGAGTCTCCTCATAGACAGGCAGGAGGGCATTCAACAGTGCAAGCTGGTTCATCCCGCTCTGTGTTGTCTTGCCGAGCAGCAAGAAGGAGAGCGGGCCGAGCAGCACTGGACATGTCTGGATGCCCAACGCCTTCGCCTCCAAAAACTCCTCGACAGGCTTGCGTGAGGCAAGGTGAAACGCTTGCCCTGGCTCAAACTCAGGAACGATATAGTGATAATTGGTGTCGAACCACTTGGTCATCTCCATGGCAGGAACCGCATTGGCCTGGTCCTTTTCCATGCCACGCGCCATAGCGAAATAGGTATGCAGATCAACCAGGCCTCCATTCCATTGATAGCGTCTGGGAACGGCTCCAACCAGGGCGATTGTATCAAGTACATGGTCGTAGAGGGAAAAATCGTTCGACGGGATGTGAGTCAGTCCGGCCTGGCGTTGCAACTGCCAGCGCTGCTTGCGTAGTGCACTTGCCTGTTCAAGCAGTTCTGTTTCAGTGATACGACCAGACCAGAACTGTTCAAGCGCCTTTTTCAGTTCGCGCCTGGCGCCAAGACGCGGATAGCCAGGAATCATTGCTTGGATCATTTTCAACTCTCCTTCACACTGTCAAATAACAATCATCACTCCCGTGTTTGTAAATCGAATGTTCGTTTTATAAACACGGCCAGTTCTATGATATCATAGGTGAGGCAATAAGAGCAAAGGAGGACTCACCCCATGCCAGCAAAACCCGGCATCCATGAGGCTGCTCGCCGCACGCAAATTTTGCGCGCCGCACGCAGTTGTATTGTGGAACTCGGCTATGAGCGCGTGACGATGCGTGACGTGGCGGAAACGGCCGGAGTCAGTACCGGAACCATCGTCCATTATTTTGGTGATAAAGACACCATGCTTGAGGCCGCGCTTCTTGAGAAAGTGCAGGATACCGGCATTGCCTTTCGGGCGGCGCTCACTGGCGCCCAGAGTGCCTGGGAACGCCTGGAGCGCTTGGTAACGGCCAGCCTGCCCGAAAGCGAGGAGGTCCGCGACGAATGGCGTTTGTGGCTGATCTTCTGGGGAGAAGTCACACGCAATGCACGGTTGCGCGCAGTCAGTGAGAAACAACATCGCCGCTGGACGCGTTTTCTGGCGCGCATCATCGCCGAAGGGAGCGCTTCCGGCGAATTCGCAGCAGTTGATGCAGCTATCGTCGCCACGCAACTGGCGGCGTTGATTGATGGATTAGCTATTCAAGCCACGCTCCAGAATCCCACACTTAGCCCTGCACAGATGCGCCAGGTCTGCCTGAGTGCGCTCCAACGACTCGTGTATGCGAACCAATGAGTGAAAACCATGAATACTTGTAGACCATGAGGGAGAAGATAAGCATGGACATTGCGCAGCAACGATTGCTGAGCCAGCGGATTAATGGTGAGCGCTGCCAGACGCCGGAAGAGGTGGTGCGTTGGCTGGGCGCGATGCAGGCGCAGGAGTATCAGGAGGCCTTGTGGGCGATTGGTCTGCGCACGCGCTCCGCGACACTGGCAATGGTCGAACAAGCGATAGCCGAGGGGAAGATCGTACGCACCTGGCCTATGCGTGGCACGCTGCACTTTGTCCCGGCGCAAGATGCGAAATGGATGCTGGAACTGACGGCCACGCGCATGATCGCGAAGGATAAGCGCAGACAGGAGCAGCTTGAACTTGACGAGACCATCATCGAGCGTGCCGCGCAACTCCTTCACGACGCACTGCACGGTGGCAAGCGTCTCTCTCGCCCCGGTGTCATGACGCTATGGGAAGATGCGGGTATCAGCACCAGGGGCCAGCGTGGCTATCACCTGTTGTGGTACCTGGCCCAAACGGGGCTGATCTGCCTGGGACCATACGAGGGCAAGCAACAGACCTTTGTGCTGCTCGATGAATGGGTGCCACAACCACGTAAATTCTCGCGCGAGGAGGCCCTGAACGAGCTTGTGAAGCGCTATGTGGCGAGTCATGGGCCGGTTACTGTTCACGACTTCGCCTGGTGGACAGGTTTGACCATCAGCGAGGCCAGGACCGGATTTCACGCCGTCCGAAGCGAGCTGTGTGTCGAGAAGCACAATGGGCAGGAGTACTGGTTCTCCGGTGACGTGCTCAACGGCGAGGCACATCCATCCTCTGACTTCTACTTGCTACCCGGCTTCGATGAATACCTGCTTGGATACAAGGACCGTAGTGCCGTGCTCGCTGCCGAGCATGTCCAGAAAGTCGTGCCGGGCAACAACGGTGTCTTCATGCCCATGCTTGTCGTCGCGGGCCAGATTGCTGGCACCTGGAAGCGCACGCTGAAGAAGAATGAGCTTGACATCCTCCTCAAACCCTTCGACCAATCCTTCGACCTGGAGACAGAGGCGCGCGAAGCGGTCAGTTCCTATTACGACTTTCGTGGCCTGCCGAGAAATTTACGGTATCCTGCTACCTTTCTCATACTCGAACGTGTGTAAACATCCCCGAGCGGTCAGTTGTTCCTGTTTCTCAGCCAGTTGCCATCGCACGAGAACCTTTGGATCAGCCCTCTCGTTTCGGTCTCACACCAGCTCCACAGGCATTTAACGTCACGGTCGTAGCCACTACCCAGGACGGCCAACGTGAGGCTCTGCTCGTTGGCGAAGCATTTCCATGGCGAACCAGGCCAGGTTCAAAGCGGCGTTCAAATCCCGGTCGATCACCAGTCCACAGATCTGGCACTCATAGGTGCGGTGTTTGAGCGGCATGCGTTTCTTGACATGCCCACAACACGAACAGCGTTTGGTCGAAGGAAACCAGCGAGAGGCGATGAAGAGATTTCCCCCTGCGTTGGCGGCCTTGGTCTTCAAGAATTGCAACAGTTGCCCCATCGCTGCATCGGCGACGGCTCTGGCGAGCTTCCGATTGGCCATCATTCCCAGGATGTTGAGGTCTTCGATGCCAATGACCCCACAGGTGCGCGCCAACTCGGTCGTGAACTTGTGCTGCACATCTCGGCGAAGAGTGGCAATTTGCTGATGCTTGCGCGCTACCTTGAGCCGTTGTTTCTCATAATTCTTGCTGAACACGGTTCGCTTGGTTTCCGGGTCTTTCGTCTTCTGTTTTTTACTGAGTTGGCGTTGCAGCTTGCCGAGTTTCTTGAGATGGAGCGCTAATGGCCTTTGGTTCTCAAGCCTGCGTCCATCGCTCACCACAGCAGCTTGCTTTAAGCCCACATCTACCCCCACCACTGGTTCGGGAGTTTTGGGGCGCTCCCGTGTGATTTCTACCTGGATGGAGACGTACCAGTGCCCCGCTTCACAGCAGACCGTCGCCCCCAGGATCTTGACTCGTTCGCACACGACGTGCTTGCGCTTGTTTCGCTTCTTCGCGGGAGTGGTGGCTTTCCCTTTTTCGACGAAGCGCAGTTTTTCGGCGACGTTCACCGTCCCCAGTCTGCGTAAGAGCTTGCCTCGGTCCTTCTTCGTTTGGCGTTGATCGAGGATGAAGCGACCCAAGCCAGGAATGGAGATCCAATGGGTCCCCAAGACGAATTTATCGTTGGAGAGATAGAACGACTCGTGCGACTTCCCCTTTTTCTTGTACTGGGGGTAGTTCGATCTACCCGCGAAGAAGTTGTCGTAGGCGTTTTTGAGGTCATCGAACGCACCTTCCACCACACACTTCGTCACGTGATAGGTCCACGGATACTCCTGCTCCCGGATCTGGTTGAATTGCTTCTTGAGTGCGAGGGCATGTGGCGGTTTGAGCACGCGCTGCTCTTCGGGAACGGTTTCCTGCTCAGCTTTATACGCCTGATACTGCTTTTCCCACTGCTCCCGCCCCCAGTTGTAGATAAATCGCCTCGTGCCACAGGCTCGCTTGAGATACTCCACCTGTTCAGGCGTGGGATTCATCCGGATCTTGTGCGCGGTTTTCATCCTTCAGCGCCTTTTCTAACGCTTTGCGGTAATTCCGCAGGCCATACAATCTCGATGAAAAGCAGTGGAGAATGCTCATCAAATCCTGGACAAGCTCTTGTTCTGGAGAGAGCGTCTCCGTGTTCATCACGACCAATTCCGTGTGGTGGGTCTCGCACAGGTGCTTGATCAGAGCAAAGCCAAAGCGCGCCAGCCGATCCTGGTGAGCAATGAGCACACGCTCCACTTCTCCTGCCACAATGGCATCCACCAGAGCCAGAAACCGTTTGCGCTCAAAATTGAGACCCCCGCCGATCTCCATAATCCAGTCGTCTACCACAAGCTGCTTGGAGACCGCGTAGCTCGAGAGCGCTGCCCGTTGGTTCTGCAAGTCCGGTCGTTGAGCAGGACTGGACACCCGGCAATAGGCTATCGTTCGGCGAGCGGCTGGCCGCTGAGGAAGGTTGAGCGCCGTAGCCAGATCGGCCTCATTATAGTAGCGACGCCCAGAAAGCGTTCGTTTGGCTTTGAGCCTGCCTTCCCGGTCCCAGCGCTGCAACGTTTTCACGCTGACACCCACCTGCTTGGCAAACTGTGCGACTGAGTACATGTAATAATTTTAGTTCACTTCCGCACACTTTGTCAATACCTAGTAGAGATCTCCCTTTCCTCAATAAAGGTGACCTATTTGTATCCTGTGAAATCTCTCTTGTCTCCAAGGCGTATCATAAAAATGAAATAGCCTATCCCCGCTGTATAATCTTCCCCCCCTCGTAGCAACGAAACAAGGGATTGGTAAATGATCAGGAGTGCCTTATGATGCCAAGGAGAAAAATAAGCCAGTACCTTGATCGCCAGAGAGCGGTGCATCATGAGGCTACCATATACCTTCCAAGGTGGCGTCTACCCGTTTTTGGGTATCTTATCGGGCTTTTCCTCACGGGTATAGCAGTGCTCTTAGCTCTTCTTATTCCAAGCGTACGTGTTATGTGGGTACCCTTGTGCCTTGCATCTGTTATCGTTGGCTTTGTGTGGGGGGTAAGTCCTGCTCTGGTAACGACTCTGGTTGGGTTGCTTGCTTTTTTCCTCATTGTCTTTCCCCATTACGATATAGTGAGTCTGAATTTTGGAACTGCCATAGCAACACTTGGCCCTTTCGTATTTGCCCAATGCATAATCGCTGTTCTCGCGGGCCAGAATATGGTGAAATACTGGCGTATACGTGTGGCCGAACAAAAGGTGCATGCCTATGCCCAGGAACTGGCAGCAACGAACCATAAACTTGAACAAATCAATCAAGAGCTTGAGCGGGCCAACCATCTCAAGGATTATTTTATGATACGCGCAGCTCACGAGTTACGAACCCCTCTTACCACCATACTAGGAGAAGTGCAGCTCGCTCTACGACGTCTGGATAAAGCGAAAAGCACAGAGAAAGAAGCACTTTTGTATAGAAGGCATTTTGACAAAATTGAGGCAAGGACACGCGTGTTACAGGCATTGGTTGAAGATCTGATTGAGTTCAGTAGTTTACATACCGGGGAGAAGCTCTTGCAGTTTGGCCCCTGCGATTTCAGCAAGATTTGTGATGAGGTCGTCGAGGATCAACGTACGTATTCAGGTCGCCAGATTGAGCTACAACTTCCTCTCGATCCTATAATCATGCAAGCTGATGGCAAACGACTTACCCAGGTTGCGATTAACCTGGTGAGCAATGCTCTTCACTACTCATTAGAAGACACGGTGATCTCTATTGGCGCACACGTGGAGGATGCCTCTGTGCTTTTCCAGATACATAATGAGGGGCCTGCTCTTTCTCTCGAGCAGCAGTCACACCTTTTTGACCCATTTTATCGTACTCCTTACGCCGAGGCTCTTTTCAGAGAAGGTTGGGGCCTGGGGCTCACTGTGAGTAAAGAAATTGTCGAGCGCCACGGCGGGCAAATCTGGGTGAAATCCATTGAGGGAGAAGGCACTACCTTTTTTGTACAAATCCCTCTTGAGATAGAGCAGAATGTTCAGGCTTTTTCCCATCAACCAGCCAGGAAAATGGCTTGACTTGCAATGGTATTCCCACATGAGTTACAGCCGCGAGCGAGAAAGCCCCGTCTTTTAAGCTGAGATGGTCCATGAGGGCATGTTCAAGATCGTATTGCGGCTCTTTGCCTTCTCTGGCTCGTTCGTTGCGATGGGCTACCTGGTATGCTATACTAAGCCAGGCAAGCGTCGTTTATCCAACAGAAAGAAAGGGGCACTCTTATGCAGCACATTCCTTCGACAGAAAGATGGTGCATCCTTTCCGGGTTGGGCACATCCACAACGCGCTAAGACAGCTCTACATGTTTCCTCCCTTGCATTCCCTTCAGTCTCGAAGATGATCAGCCCTCATACCTGGCCTGATTTCGGATGCATCCATCACTCCCTTATTCATTTTTGCAAGCATTTTATGCCTGCATGCTTTTCGTGCAATTTATAAAGCTAACTAAAAAGGAACAATTTCGTGATAGAGAATCAAAATCAGGTTGTGATCAAAGAAGCGATATCAGAGGCACGTGCGCCTCTTCCGCTGTGGCGGAATCGGGACTATCTGCTCCTCTGGGGTGGTCAGGTGGTCTCGCAGACTGGCTCACAGGTGTCACAGTTGGCTTTCCCTCTGCTGATCCTCGCGCTCACCCATTCACCTGCTCAGGCCGGGATTGCGGCGGCGCTGCGTACCATTCCTTATCTCTTCCTCAGTTTGCCCGCAGGTGCCCTGATGGATCGATGGGACCGCAAGAAGGTGATGATCTTCTGTGATATTGGGCGTTTTCTGAGTATGGCAAGCATTCCGCTGGCGCTATTCTTCGGCCATCTGACCCTTATCCAACTGTATCTTGTCTCCCTTCTGGAAGGGACTCTCTTTGTCTTCTTCGACCTCGCCGAAGTCTCCAGCCTGCCGCAGGTCGTCTCAAAGGAGCAATTGTCTGCCGCCAGCGCGCAAAATATCGCGACCTATAATATTGCGATGCTCCTCGGCTCGCCGCTGGGTGGCCTCCTCTATAGTGTTGGGAGTCTCTTCCCTTTTCTGGCAGATACTGTCTCGTATTTCTGCTCTTGTCTTTCGCTTCTCTTCATTCGAACCTCATTTCAACAGGAGCGTACAGCAAGGGCCTCACGTGCCTTGATGACAGAGGTCAAAGAGGGTCTGAAGTGGCTATGGGAGCAGCGCTTCATTCGCTCGCTGGCACTGCTCCTGTGCGGGATCAATCTGATGACAGGGGGAATCACATTGGTCAGTATTGTGCTGGGGCAACATGTGCATGCCTCGACGGTAGATCTTGGCGTCCTGTTCGCCGTCGCAGGGGTTGCCGGGGTGCTTGGTGCGCTGGCGGCGCCGCTACTCCACCGCCGTCTGAGCTTCTTTGTGATCTCTCTCATCACCTTGTGGGCACAGGCATTGCTTGCGCCTTTGCTGATCCTGGCTCCCAACCTGCTCACGCTTGGGGCTATTCTCGCCCTCCTCTTTTTCCTTTTTCCTATCTTTGATGTCCTACAGCGAAGTCAGCGTATGGCCCTGATCCCTGATGCCTTACAGGGTCGCATCAATAGCGTGTACAGACTGATTGTCTTTAGTAGTAACCCTGTGAGCCTGGCGCTGACCGGGTTCCTGCTCCAGAATGCCGGGACGACGTTCACCATCCTCATCATGACAGCCGGCCTTATACTTCTTGCCCTCGCAGCCACACTGAACCCGCACATGCGTCGGGTAGGCGCTTAAAAAAGGATTGGGTGATGAGTCAACTGACCCATCACCCAATCCTTTTTTAGGAAGGAAGCGCAACAAGTTTTATCCAAAATCTTCTTTATCTGTTATACTTCTCAGATAAGATATTTCTGACATCAACGACTGGAAAGGGCGGCTCTGTGTCTCGCGATACGCCTTTTGAAAAGGATACTAACCTGATTCCTGTTCCATCCGTGCTACCGCTGCTGGAAACCAAGCTGCATCCGCCACTTCTCTCAGGGAAGCTGGTCAGACGACCTTGCTTGCTTGAGCAGCTTGACGCGAGCCTGAACTACAAAGTGACGGTGCTCCAGGCGCCAGCAGGCTCCGGCAAAACGACGCTGGTTAATCAGTGGCAGCATCTCCATTTTCCTGAGGCACAGGACACATCGGGAGCAGATGCCGTTCTTGCCTGGCTTTCGCTTGATGTTGGCGACAACGATCTCCTGCGCTTCTGGCGCTACCTCATGACTGCCTGCCTCAAATTCCTGGCACCGGAGCAGCAGGCCTCGGGACAGGCAGCGCTGGCCCTGCTTAGTCCGCTCACCCCTTCACCCTTTGAGCCACCTGCCTTGGACTCGGCTCTGACGCAGTTGCTCAACACCCTTGCGCGCTCGCCCTTCGAGGGTCTGCTGGTAATCGACGACTATCATGTGATCGAGGATGCTCGTGTTCATGAGACGCTGGCCTTTTTTATCGATTACTTGCCCGCGACGATTCATATTCTGCTGCTTTCGCGCTCTGAACCGCCACTTCCGCTCCTGCGCTGGCGAGCCAGGGGTGAGGTATACGAGCTACAGACAAGCGATCTGCGCTTCTCCCTCCAGGAGACAGCAGCGTTCTTTCGCCAGGCCCTCCCTCACGACCTGTCGCCAATGGCTCTGCAGCAACTTGATAACAAGCTGGAGGGGTGGGCTGCCGGATTACGCTTGCTCTCGCTGGCCCTCTCGAAATGGCGAACTCAGGAGGCCATTGACCAGGCCGTCCTCTCGCTTGGCGCGCTGGATACCGCTGCCGATCGCTCGCTACTCGATTACTTTGTCTACGAGATTTTGGAGACGCAGCCTGAGCCAATACAGCGCTTTCTCCTTCAAACCAGCATTCTCGGCCGCCTCTCTGCTACGCTGTGTGTAGCCGTCACCGGGGATGAGCAGAGCGCGACTCAACTGGAGGCAGCCGAGCAGGCTGGACTCTTCCTGGAAGCCCTGGAGGGACCTGGAGGTTGGTATCGCTATCATGCGCTCTTTGCGGCGGCCATGCGGCATGAGGCCGAACGGAGGCTGGGTGAAGAGGCCCTGCGTGACCTCTCCTTGCGAGCCAGCGTATGGTATGAGCAGGAGGCGTTGCTCACAGAGGCTATCGAGGCCGCATCGCTGGCGCAGGATATGGAGCGGGTCGCGCGGCTGATCGAGCGGGTACACGTCCAAAATTTCTCTGAGCCACAAACGATGTTGCGATGGATGGAGCTGCTTCCGGAAGTGGTTGTACGCGCGCATCCCATGCTCTGCTTTCTCTTTGCCACCGAACTCCGCTTTCCGGTGAAACTCTGGTTTGCTCAGGAAGCAGCGTTAGCCACTGAGGTGGCCACTATCCCTGATGGCGAACGCGTGCGTATCGAGAG
This sequence comes from Ktedonobacter sp. SOSP1-85, assembly GCF_016587415.1. Taxonomy (GTDB): domain Bacteria; phylum Chloroflexota; class Ktedonobacteria; order Ktedonobacterales; family Ktedonobacteraceae; genus Ktedonobacter. The sequence continues at coordinate 5,276,668 of NZ_BNJI01000001.1, forward strand.
GTTATTGCAACTGGCCGAAGAGGGCTGGCAGCGCAGTGGCGACGTCTCCTGGATTGGTGCCATCTGGGCGCACCGCGCGTTGAGCGCCTTGCTGGATGAAGCCCCCTTCTCTTCAGTTGTGCATTTCGCCCAGCAGGCACTCATCTTCTTGCCGCGAAAAGGAGCGTTGGATCGGCGAGTGCAGATGTATCGGTCGGCATGCCTCTTTTTTGTGGGCAAGGAAAAGCTGGATCTTGGCCAGGTGAGCGAGGCGCGCGCGATGCTGCTCCAGGCTCAGGAGGATAACCTTCCGCCTGGCAACCGCTTTCTTGCCGTTGACATTCTTCTGACCCTGGGCAAGATTTACCTGGCCCAGGGCGACTTCGCGCTCGCGCAAACGCATCTTCACCAGGCGCTCTTAAGCGCTCGCGAACTCTCTGATGAGAAGGTGATCGTAGAGGCGCAGCGTGAGCTGGACAGACTGGAAGGGAGAGTGGAAACCAATGGACTGGTGGAGCCGCTCTCCGCGCACGAAGAACGAGTGCTGCACCTGCTGATCGCGGGCTTGAGCAACCAGGAGATCGCGAGCGAATTGATTATCTCAGTCAATACTGTGAAGTACCATATCAAGCACCTCTATCAGAAGCTAGGTGTCAGCAACCGCCTCCAGGCCAGTGAGGCGGCGCGCCAGTTACATCTCTCCTCTCCCTCTAATACTCAGCGTTATGAGCCACGCTAGATAGCCTCTCCTCTCTTCACTACCTCCTCGCCTCTCTATCAACTACCCTTCGCACTACCCGCATGGGTGGGGAGTTCTTCTCCTGAAATGGCTATACTCTCAACAGTAGCAAGCAATGACAACAGACACACAATAAAAAACAAAAATCTTGCTCTTCTCTCCAGAGAGATGGCGCGAAAAGAAAGTGAAAATATTCATGGCTGTCAACATGTTCACCGCTCTTATGACACGCAAAAGCAGGCAGCAAAAGCTCGCGAAAGCGCTTATGATCACTACTCCCAATGGGATTGTCAATGAACGCTTCATCAAGGTTGGTGGTATCGACCAGTGGATCACGATCCGCGGCGAGGACCGCCGCAACCCGGTCCTGTTTTTTGTCCATGGTGGCCCAGGCTCAACCTATTCGATCTTTGCTCCCCTATTACGTTCCTGGGAAAAGTACTTTACGCTCGTTCAGTGGGATCAGCGCGGCGCGGGCAAGACCTTCCACAAAAATGGGAAGGCTGGCACCGGCCCCCTCACGTTTGAGCGCCTGGTCCAGGACGGGATCGAGATCGCGGAGTTTTTGCGCCAATACCTTGGTCAGCCCATCATTCTCGTGGGCAGCTCGGTCGGCAGCATTACTGGGACCATGATGGTCAAACATCGGCCTGAGTTGTTTGCCGCCTATGTGGGCACCGACCAAAATAGCACGCCCGATGCCAGCGAGCTTTCGTATCAACTGACGCTGGAGTGGCTTCGCGCCTCAGGCAATACCCGAGGTGTGAAAGCAGTGGAGAAACTTGGAGCCAGGAAAGGGAAGCTTACTGCTAAAGAGTTTACAGCACTGCACCAGTGGACGATCAAGGCCAACCCAACGATTCCAAACATGATTATGGATATCATGTTGCCAGCCATGCTGACCTCACCCGATCACACGCTGGGAGATCTTATAGACATCTTCAAGGGCATGAACTTTTCGACTGATCAACTATTGAACGAACTTATGGTGTCCGATCTCTGCGCGCTTGGTGCGCGCTTCGAAATCCCATTCTTCGTCTTCCAGGGCGATACCGATGCGATCACGCCAACAGCTGCGGCGAAGGCCTACTTCGACACACTTGAGGCTCCGCACAAGGAATTTGTCCTGATCAAACAGGCTGGTCACCTGGCGGCTTTTGCACGGCCAGAACAGTTTCTCAACGAACTCCTGCAACGGGTGCGGCCATTGGTACTCGCCTCGGTCGTTGGCACGAAATAATGAGCGCACTGCCCTCTGCGTCCAGCAGAGGGCAGTGCGGTTATATAAGGTTTCACATGGCGCCCTGTAACAAAAACACAGGATGTTTGCCCGCCACACGTTCAAATTCCTCAAAGGAAGATTCCGCGTTGACCTGGTAGTAGCTAGCAAAAGGGTTGCCGCCTTTGATATCTTCTTGCAAGACGAGAGCTGCCTCCTTGAGGGGTAGTTCTCGTGCATTGACTCTTTCAACGCGCCGCCCACGCGTGAGGGTAGCCTCTCCCGCGGCTTGCAGATTGCGCACCCAGGCCACGGCTCCAAACGGGGAGGCCAGATAGCGCTTCCCATTACGCTCAATAGTTACAATCGGAACCGTACGTGGCTGTCCACTTTTGCGCCCACGCACCGTAAGCAGGTACATAGGGTAGTTGCCGGGTCCTACGAGCTTGAAGCCCGCGCGCAGCAGGGTCGTTGTCATAACATTTGCCAAACGTACAAACAGAGGGGCATGATATGTTTTTGCCATAATTATGACCAATCTCTTAGAGTGTTTTTCGTCCTTCTTCTCAGCTTTTGGCGGGCTCTTTGAAGGCCTCTTGCAGCATAAACTTCAGCATGCTGGGCTGCGCCGAAAACGTTGCCACGGCGATCACCTTACGTGCGTACTGGTTCGTGGTGAGTTGTTTGAGCATACAGTCGGCCAGGTCTGCCCTGGAGGTAAATTGTCGGCTGATGTGATCTTCAGCCACCTGGTAATCGGTGACGGTTTCTGTCTCAAAGAGACCAGAGGGCCGGACGACCGTCCAGTCAAAGTCGCTCTTCCTCAACATAGTTTCCATCTCTTTCATATCCGCGTAGGTCGTCTTCCCAATTGTGGACATCACGATCGGTTGCAGAATTTTATCAAAGATGAAACCGCCTCCCGTCTCGTGGTTCGTACCAGTCGCGCTTGAACTGACACAGATGACGCGACGAACGCTGGAGTGCTTCATGGCTTGTGTGATATGGGCCATGCCCCGCGAATAGATGGTAATTGGCTCGCGACTAAAGGGGACACCAAGGGTGGAGAGGACCGCGTCCTGTCCAGCAACAGCCTGTTCAACCACCGCGAGATCGAACACGTCTCCTTCCATCACGTTCAAGTGGACATCTTGCAGGGGGAAGGTTTCCGGGTGGCGAGTAACAGCCGTCACGATATGCCCTGCCTCCAGGGCCTGTTTGGTCAAGATTTTTCCTGTCGCACCATTCGCGCCAAAAATGACAATTTTCATTTTAACTCCTTAAGCCGCGCAATCACGACCGATGGGTCAAGCCGATGGAAAAAGTTTGAGTCGACGGAAGCCAGGCGAACCGTCCTGGCTTGATCGATGAGAAATGTTCCTGGCACCGGCAATTCCCATGAATCGTCGCCGTTGTAGGCAGGTAAGTCTGCGCCAAGCTGGGCATGCAAGGCTTTTCCTGCCTCGTCGAGCTCGAAGGCAAGCCCGTACGCTCGTGCCACACGATTCCCCCTATCTGAAAGTACGACAAAGCCCAGCTCGTGCTTTTCCTGCGTTGAGAGGCTGTGGTCTGGCGTCTGTGGAGAAATCGCGACAAGTGTTGCCCCCAGTTCCTGGAGCTGCGGCAACGCCTTCTGATAGGCACGCAATTCCAGGTTGCAGTAGGGACACCATTCGCCACGATAGAATATGATGACGACCGGCCCCTGTGTGAGTAGCTGCGAGAGCGTCACCGCTTGCCCCAAGGCGTCGGGCAGCGTGAAATCAGGTGCCTGCTCATCTTCCTTCAGCGCGAATTCCGCAACGCCAGATGCGGCAAGGTGCTCAATGTGGCTATCCACTTGCCTCGCCATTTCTTCTGGGACATATTTTGCCCCCCGAGCCACGAATGTATCAATCTGTTCCTGCAATGGAATGTCGGTTGGAATCGTGCTTGCTACTATGCTTGCTAAAGAGCCTGATGGGATATCTGTTGCCATCTTCCCTCTTTCCTTTTCTAGCAATGGAGATGTTATGCTCATGACCACTCTTGGTGATCATCTAGAGAGAAAGAGGGTTACGCGGTCACTTTTGGGACAACTTTCTGGCCTGATTTTGCCCATGCCAGATCATTGAGCACAGATCCCTCAGCATTGCTAAGGGATGCAATGACAGCGCGAGCCGCGTCATCCAGGGGGAGAAGCGCTATGATACAGGGATACATGTGGCTACAGACCGAGATGCGAACATGCTGGAGTTGAATGGGGAGCATTTCTCCAGTTGTGGCATTTTGGCCGAGCAGCAACTTTGATGGCTCCTGATGCTGATCGTGTAGCTCAGGCGTTCGTTCCCAATACTGACGAAAATCAGCAACTGCGCAGAACTGATCTACCAGTTCTTGATACCACGGTTCAAATTGATATAACCTGTTGCTTTGCTTAAAGAGTTGAATGCCCCGTGACACTCCCGCCTGCCAGGCTGTGACGGCCTGCTCATTAAAGGTTGAGCGCCTTCGGATTGGCAAATCATACCGAAAAAATAAAGGGAGGACATGTCGTTGTGTACGTGGAAGCGCGGTGAGTGAGGGAAGCTCAAAGAGGCGCTGGAAGGCCTTGTTGATTGTCTCTATTTCCAGGGTATGGGTCACAAGCATGGCGGGATAGGGGAGGGTTCCCATGAGTTGTCGGGCTTGCTCTAATGCTTGCCGAAGTTCAATGCCCTTTAATTCAAGACTTTCTGGAAGATAGCGAGCGGCTAAGAGCAAGTCATTGCGCTGGGCAATGGTACATTCCAGATAATCGGCAATCTGCATCAATGTCTGGCGGCTGGGAATTCGCTGTGAGCGGCCGACCAGCAAATTTTTATAGGTGGGACACACTTCATCAGTTAGCTCCTGTTGCGTAAAGCGTTTGAGGAGTGGATGAGGGTGATCCCTCACCTCTTTCTGACGAGCGAGCCGCAGGATTTCAATCTCCTCAAGGGTGTCGTGTAGCACATTTGATCTCTGAGAAGATTTGGGGTTGCTTTCAATCATGCCTCTCTCCTGCTATGAGGACTGGCTAAGATCCGATCCATTGAATAATTTCTCGCCAATCCAGGTGTAGTTTTACACTTGGTACAACACCTGCTCCCTTCTATACTATTTCCTGGAACCAATACATGAGGAATTAAGATGTTTTTCTGCAAGAGGTGTATTTTGCAGAAAGGGTATAGGCAAGAAGAAAAGGAGTTACGGTAATGGCGATTGTAGGAACTCTTACGCGAGTAGAGGTAAAGTCCGGTAATGAGGCACTCATTGTACAGGCTCTCCAGGAAGCGTTCTCCATCGTTCAGCAGGAGCATGCCACAACCACCTGGGTCGCATTTCGCCAGGAGCCTTCAGTATTCAATGTCTTCGATGTGTTCTCCGATGAAGCAGGTCGGCAAGCATATTACCAGGCCCGTTGGCCGCAATTGCAAACAAGAGCTTCCCAACTGTTTGTTGAGGGATCGCTTGCCATAGAGAAGGTCGATATCCTCCTGGCAAAACTGCCTGAATAGTGGCTTGAGAGACCTTGAGGCTGTTTATTTTTTTCTGACAACCCACACTACGAATGGAGGGAACAATCATGACCAAACTCGAAGGGAAAGTTGCTGTTATCACGGGTGGGAACAGTGGCATTGGCCTCGCCACAGCCCAGCGCTTCGTCGCAGAGGGGGCGTACGTGTACATCACCGGTCGCCGCCAGGGCCTCCTCGATGAGGCAGTCAAGCAGATCGGGAGAAACATTACTGGAGTTCAATCGGATATCTCGAATCTCGCGGATCTTGATCAGTTATATGCCACGGTCAAGCAGCGTCACGATCACATTGACATCCTCTTCGCCAACGCCGGTGGGGGAGAACTGGTTACATTAGAGGCCATCACTGAAGCTCACTTCGATCAAACGTTTAACACCAATGTCAAAGGGACGCTCTTTACCGTGCAAAAGGCCCTTCCCCTCTTGCGAGACGGCGGTTCAGTCATTCTCACTGGCTCGACGACCTCGATTACAGGTATTGAAGCGTTGAGTGTTTACAGTGCAGCCAAGGCTGCTGTACGCTCGTTCGCGCGCAGTTGGATTCTGGACCTGAGATCCCGCCAGATCCGGGTTAACGCCATCAGCCCTGGCCCGACCAATACGCCGGGACTGAATGGCTTAGTACAGACTGAGGAGGAGCGTGAACAGCTTTTGACGCACTTCGCGTCCATCGTGCCGCTAGGGCGATTGGGTGATCCTGACGAAATTGCGAAAGCCGCCGTGTTCCTCGCATCAGATGAGAGCAGCTTTGTCAATGGGATTGAACTCTTCGTCGATGGAGGGCAGGCACAAATCTAAGTGATCCTGGTCGCGGGTATCTCATCGAGATATCTGCGATGTGTTTTACCTGGTCGCTTTGTTCCTGGATAGCTCGCTTTCATCCCCATGTGCTAGAATGAGACCTTAGCCCGCATGCATTATCTCGCCGGGTACGAACGCTGGCCACCGGGGGCGCTTCACAATGGCGCGAGGCACAGCCCCCAAAGTTCGCTCTCCTTAACCTGATGAGATTCGCAGTATACTAGACGAGGTTTTGTTGTACGGCATAGGCAACCGCGGCGGTACGGCAGGAGACGCCGAATTTTGTATAGATATGGGCCAGGTGGTGCTCAACCGTTTTTTTACTGATACTCAAGGTGCGTGCGATTTGAGGGGTGTTCTGCCCCCGGGTGAGGAGGCGCACCACCTCTATTTCGCGCTGGGTCAGATCAGTCGCCTGTGAGCGCTTCGGCGCTACTTTTTTGCTAGTATCGCCAGCTTGCAAGGAAGCGACCAGGGCCTCATAGCATGCAGTATCAAGTTGCGTTCCCACGCATGCAGACATTGAGGCGAGTACACGCGATTTTTGTTCTTCATGATTTTGCTGCCCCTCTTGCGTTGCGCGCACATAGGTATTGGCGACGGCAAGAATACGCCCTGCAAGTGGTATCTGCTCACCCTGGAGTTGCCTATGGTAGCCTTGCCCGTTGACCCATTCGTGATGTGAGGCGGCAATAGGGGCAAGATCGCGCAATGGGGCGACCTGTTCCAGGACACGCTGGGTATAGTAAGAGTGGAGACGATAAATTTCCCATTCGCTCTGGGATCTACGCGCTCCTTTGACAAGAATACCAGAGGGTGTCGCGACCTTGCCAATGTCATGGACCAGGCCCGAGCATTTGAGTGTGTAGAGCTCGCCAGGGCTTAAGTCAAGTTGCTTGCCTATGCCCTCCGCTACCTGGGCGACAAGTTGTGAGTGATGCCAGGTTCCAGGCGTTTTGCCATCAACAAAGTCCGCCAGGGCCTGGCATACGTCTTCTTTGCGGTCTGTCGTGACAGTATCAGCGGATGTATATGGGCGCATTTGTATGATCGCTTCGCGGGTTATTGGGTGCTCCAGGTCGTCTCCCCCCTGGTCTGAGGGGGTCAGGTGCAGGAACGCCTCCACAATGTCTGGATCAAAGCGGGTACCTTGCTTTTCTCTGGCGAGGGTGCGTGCTGCGGCTATTCCTCCAACGCTGGTTGTGAGTTCCATGACCTGTGCCAGGTGTAAGATACGCGCGGGAAGCGGTATCTCGCTGGCCTTTAAGCTATAAGCCAACCCTTTGCCATCCCAACGTTCCCACTGGAAGCGGAGCGTATGTTGTACAGTCTCTGGAAACCCGAGCCTGCGCGCAAAGAGCTCAGCCACTTCGCAATGTCCGCGCATAGCTTCACGAATGACAGGGCCACATTGGGCGATGAAGGAGAAGAGTTTGGTGACGCGACTGGGGAAGCGTGCATCCAGGGGGACATTGCGCGAGAGCCAGCCTAGCATTTCATGAAGCTGTGATGGATCGACGAGCATGAAATCAGCACGCGGCACCTGTTCGTCGTCCGGAAAGAATGCCGAGATACCTGCCGAACAGGCGGTGCAGCCGACATCCTTGAGTAGCGCGCCGTAGAAGACGGCTTCCTGTATGTCGGGCGAGAGTCGAAGGGCGTTGGTAAGCTGGAGGCCAAGGTAGGCGCTTTTCATCCCGTGCTCCATATCCTCACCAAAGCCCATACCCGTGGCAAAGGAAAGCGCGCAGAGCAGCGTCGCTAGATTCTCATCTGACTGCTTGTTTTCAACCATAACACGCTCTCACCTGTGGTGCACAAACAGCTCTCTACTCTATAAAAAGATCTGGATATAGGGGAACTCACCGATGTATGACCATAAGGTTATATGCTACACTTCTCTCACATTATACCCATTATCGCGGAAGAAGCAAAGCACAAGGGCAGATAGTAATAACACCATCCTGAAAGCAGATAGGTTGCTCTTGTTGTCAGAAAGGTAGAGAGGAATGATGTATATGAAGAGAGGTGGGAAGGTGCTAGAAGGAACTGAATCATATATTATATGTACATGCTCACTTTCTGTTTTGAGACAACTCGCCTATGAAATTGAAGATAAAATTAAGGCAGAAGCTGCGGGAGAAGCAAGAATTGCTTATTCTGGCTCGAGCCAGCGCAGACAGGAAGGAGTTATTTGTATCTGGCTCAATGGTGAAAAGGTGCCGCTCTTTTTCAAGAACAGCCTTTTCAGGATGCTGCATATGGATGAGGATATTCTTGATTTTTCCATCGTTCCCCTGCCTCTTTCTCCGCACAGCGACATTACGTCTTTGATGCCTCTGCCTGGCTAAAGCACTGAAAACTCCCCACATTGCACTTGCTCAGGTTGGAAGACGGCAAAATAATGATGTGAGTGGGAATGTGTAGAGAGTTCATGCGTGCTGGCGCCAGGTCTCCAACAATATGAGGCAACCTATGAAAAAAGATAGTCATGCCTTTAAACGGTCAACAGCAACAGCGCAAGCGGAAAAGAGGCAAAGTGCATCGACTGCGGCCGAGCAGCCGGTGTTGTCGTTTGTCTCTCTGCTTGAAGCATTACCAGTCCATACATCCCTCATGCCACCTCAACAGGCCTGGCATGCACTGACTGAGATGAGGGGCATGGCGCAACATCTGATCATGCTTGCCAAACAGCAAATTGATTGTGATCAGATCGGTATGATTGCTATCTCTCCTCCTGAAGAATATTTGCATACAGTGGCAGTTAGTGGATTTACGCCTGTAGAAGCTCAATTTTTACAAGAAAGATCTGGTAGCCATACCCTCTCAGATTACTTTGATGCAGATGCACGCGCCTCTCTCCACGCGGGGCAAGTGCTTCTCTTGCCTCGCACACATATTCACATTCCTTCCGAATATGAGGGGATGATGCGAGACCAAAATGTTCTCATTGCTCCTCTCTATGCAAGAGATTGTTTGAGTGGCATTCTTATCGTAGGAAAGCCGAGTTACGCAAATGCGTATACACAGGAAAACTTCGAGATTATCAAAGCCATTGCCACACTGATTATGTTGGCGCTCGAGCGTTTATTTGTAATGCATGAATGGGTAAAATCTCAGGCAAACGAAGTGGCGCTCGCAGAGACGAATCGACGCATGAACAGCTTTATCAGCTTGACCAGCCATGAATTGAACACTCCGCTCACCAGCTTGATGGGAAGCCTGCAGTTGGCGCAACATCGTTTACAAAAATGCGCAAATGGGAATATCGATCCGCAACAACTGATACGATGCTTTGAGCGTATGCAACATGGACTCAGGAGCGCCTGGTTGAGTGCCTACCAGATGAAGCGCCTCATCAATCACATGATTGATGACTCACTGCTCCAGTCCGGGAATCTCATCCTGCATAAACAACGTTCCAATTTGGCCGAGCTTACACGACACATTGTTGAAGAGGTACAATATGCGCATCCGCAACGTGTCATTCGCTTCTCGTGTGCTGAGCAACAGGCAGGTTACCCGGTATATATCGATGAAACTCGCATCAGAGACACGTTGTATTGTTTCTTGGATAATGCTCTTGGAGCCCCCACATTCATACATGAGGAGGAAACAGGCGAATGAGACGAGATTCACCAGAAGGATTACAGGTGCAGGACGCGCGTCAGATACGATTCCACTTGTGTGTTATACCACTGAGGATCGAGATTCCATGATTGGACATGGTCCGCGCCATTGACGCGATTATAGGTGACAATATCGGTATGTGCTTGCGCGAAGGTATCGCTTACCGAGACGGGCGTGGTGGTATCATTTGTGCCATGGAAGAGCAGAATGGGGGTCTTGCCCTGCGGCTGATTGAGCTGGTTGAGCGCGTCGAAATTGATTTTGGCGCGTTGAGTGGCGAAGAACTCGGCGGTGCTGGCAACCACATCTGGCAAGTAGCGACTGGCAGCCTGAAAGCTCAGCGTGGAGCGCCAATCGAGTAATGGGGCATCGAGCACGAGTGCCTGAACGTTGCTCGCATATTGTGAGCGATGCTGGAACGCTTCAACGATCGCGCCACCCATCGACCAGCCATATAGCACGAGGTGGTGGGCGCCATGAGCCAGAGCATACTTGACGCCAGCTTCCAGATCCTGCCACTCAGTATCACCCAGGTGATAGTAGCCATCCGGGCTAGCTGGGGCATTCATATCATTTCTGTACGAGATGGCAAGCATGGGTATGCCAAGTTTCGCCAGCGGTTGCATGAAGCGCAGGCTGCTATCGAGCGTATCGCCTCGCCCATGAACCAGGATGCCCCAGGTATCCAGCTTACCAGGCACATACCAGGCGGGCATCTCTCCTAAAGACGTCGAGACTTGAACGGTGCTGATATGTAGCTCCAGTGTATCCTTCAATCCGTTTAGATATACCTCTCTATTCCAGGAAACCATAGTGTGTGATGCCAGAGGGGCGGTTGTCTGGAGTAACTGGCGCGTCACGGTGTCCTGGTTTTCGTCGGTAACCTTGCCCACGATGGCTGCTCCGTTGGCCCAGGTGATGCCAAATGTACCTGGCTGCTCGGTGTCCTGGGTGTGTGGCAGGGTCACCACTTGCGTGCTCACATTGGTTGCCTCTAAATTATAGGATATATCGTGCGTAGGTACTAAAAGTACATTGGAGAAGTAATAGCCAATGCCTCCGCACGCGATTGCGCATAGAAGAATCAGCGAGAGCAAGGTCACTAAGATCCTTTGCGGACTCAGAAGGCGAGATTTCCTGGGGGCTACAACCCGAACAGGCGTATTGCTGATGAAAGTGCTCATGAAAACTTCCTTGCTATTCTAATGTAATATATTGAGCCACTGTGATATATTGGGCCACGAGAATATTTTTCTTATGGTGCTTTTACCATATCAACAACGACCATTGTCACCTCAGTATATGTCTCTTGGTCACGCCAAACATGGGTCATTAGACCCATTTAAAAGGCACCAGGAAAAGCTCATGATATAGTGCTCTTCCTAGTGCCTTCTTTATTTCAAAAGACATTCCTTATGAGATCAACGGCTTCGAAAGGCTTCCAGGTGTTTATCGAAGTGCCTCTTGATATACACATGGTAGTCCGCCTGGTGTTCATTCAGGAGGTGATGCAGCCTGGAGCCAAAGGTATCTAGGACTGATCCGAAGGTGACATGTAAGACCTGGCGTGCATCAAACTGGTTTAAGAGATCTGGTAGTTGATCCTTAGTTAAGGACGCGATGAGTGGGAGCTTCGCTAGCGTGGCCGAGACATGATACGTTTTGCGGTCGGTATCATAGCGGCTACAGGCGAATTCGACGATCTCCCTGAAGAACGAACTGTCGATGGAAGCGATGAGGCGCAGGGCTTCAAGATAGCTTGTTCCTGCGGTCTTAAGATGTACAAGGCCCTGGGTATGGCGCATCGTGATGGGATAGACCTCGAATTTGTCCGAGCCCGTATGCAAGCTGAGCTTATAGTCATTGTGAAAGTAGCGCATAATGCTGGCGTGTCCAGCGATATTTTGTTCCAGTTCCGCGAGATCACCAATGTAGTCCACCCCTTTCTCGAAGCGTCCCACAAAGCGCGGTGCCAGACTGACGAAAGGAACACTGAGCCTCTTCAACTCGGATACAATGTAGAAATGTTCAAGCAATGCGGTTGTGGTCCTGGTCTCATCAACCGAGATCTCCATTTCAAAGGGACGCTGACCAGCGAGTTCTTGAATCCTCCGTGTCATGCGCGCCATGTGAGCCACGGCAGCACCATATTTGACAACCGCTTTGAGCAAGGTATGTTCATCAAACGCTAGAGGAAGATCTTCAATATCGAATTGTCGGTGATACCGCTGTTGCGTTTCATTGAGCGAGCTTCGTAGATCGCTCCAGGGAAGAGCAGAGGCTTTCTGACGTAGGGTTGCAGTGTTATCTTCTTCGGCATCATCGTCAACATAATCGCCGGGGTCAATAGTATAGAATGTATAACCGGCGGCGATGAAGGGTTCAATATCAGCCAGAGCTTTCAAGTGGTCGGCATCCGCTCCCCAGGGTTCGCGCCAGCCCGCTTCAAACGCTCCCCACATGGCGTCATCGAGTACCTGTTGTGGTGTACGACCCGTACGTGTATTTTCGCGTACTGATTGTTGCGCGAAGATGGGAGCCACGCCTGTGCCGCGTACGCTTTGCACATGTCCGGGGGTGGCGATGCCCAGGCGATCACCAAAGCCTGCTGATGTTTGCAGGCCTAGTACGCTTGGTTGTAGCCATGGAAGACGTGCGCGTAGAACACGCGCGTTTTCAGGGGTTCGGGCGCATAGCATAACCTGGTCGCTGTGTCGCAGTTCCCCAACAAAGCCATTGGTATGGCCCTGCACGACGAGCAGCTTCTCGCCTGGTATGGCTGTCGTGATCAGAGCATATGTTGTGTTATCGAGGGTAACGACTGATGTATCAATGATCGGTAGATTGAGATTATGAAGCATTCTTATGACTCCAGTTTATAGGCCTGTTTTGCCAGGCGATAGGCCATATCCACAACCATCTCATGGGCATCCTCTTCATCAATGATGCCACGTAGCACCATTCCAGCCAGCCAGTCGGCGCTGGCACGCCGCCATAAATCATGGCGCGCAGGAATGGAGGGATAGGCGCGCGTATCGTCGTTGAAGCCAGTGGTGTTGTATATCCCGGCAGTCTCCACGACATTATCGAAGAAGCGGCGTATACCGTTCAAGCTATCAAAGAACCACCAGGGGGGACCAAGGCGCAGGGCGGGATAGTGGCCCGCCAGTGGCGCGAGTTCTCGGCTATAGGTTGTCTCATCGAGGTTAAATACAACGATGGTCAGGTCATCTTCCCGCCCAAAGCGGTCAAGCAAGGGTTTCAAGTTGCGTGTAAATTCGCTGGCGACAGGGATATCAGCGCCCATGTCACGTCCGAAGCGCTCGTAAATCGCAGGATTGTGGTCACGATAGCTTCCAATATGCAATTGCATGACGAGGCCATCTTCAACGCTCATGCGCGCCATTTCAAGCAACATATGACCTGTAAAGCGGCGCGCATCCTCTGTACTGACCTGACCCTTCAATGCTCGTTGAAAAATAATCTCAGCCTCACGTTCGCTGAGATGCTCGGTGTACGCGGTCATGGCGGCATGATCGGTGGCGGTGGCTCCCATCTCTTTAAAGAAGCGACGCCGCTGTTTCAGCGCTGCGATATACGAGTGATAACTGGTTACATCGATGTTGGATACCTGACTCAAGCGTTGAATATTCTCTGCAAAGTGTTCCGCGTCGATATTCACAACCATGTCAGGACGAAAGGTTGGAATGACGCGCCCGTGCCAGCCCGATTGGCGAATGCTTTCATGATAGTGAAGTGTGTCGGTAGCGGCATCGGTCGTGGCGAGTACCTCAATGTGAAAGCGTTCAAACATCTGGCGCGGCTGAAACTCAGGGCTGTGTAGTTTCTCTTCAAGGGCGTCGTAAATCTTCTGCGCGTTGGCGGAGTTTATCTTCTCCTCGATACCAAAGATATCGCGCAATTCATCACGCAACCAGAGACTCGATGGTGTCCCTCGGAACAGGTACCAGTGGTCGCAGACGATCTGCCATATCTTACGATGATCTGGCGTCGCGAGATGGCTCCCTTTCTCTTTGGAGGGGATGCCCAGGTCCTCTAACATGATACCTTGGGAATAGAGCATGCGGAAAATATAGTGGTCGGGAATAATCAAGAGATCAACGGGCGTCCCCCAGTCGTAGTTGGATGCGCAAAGCATCGCTGGATTAACATGTCCGTGGACGCAGACAAGAGGAAGGTCTTTTACGCGTTTATACAGACTGCGAGCAATCTGGCGTTGAGCAGGATCCGATGAAAAGAAGCGGTCTTCTAATGACTGAGTCATTGGATCTCCTATCTATGAACCAACAATGAACATATCGAGGAATAAAGCGCTGTAGCGTAAACGCTGCGCATAATTTGGCAGGATGACATGGCGTGTTACTTCCCTTTCAAGCGCACAACGAATTGTGTCGGCTTGACGAAACAGAGCGCTATGATCAGCAGCGCCATGGTGGTGAGCATATAGACGACAGCCATGGCGTTGATTGCTTGCTCTGGCCGCATACCCGAAGCAAAGGCATCTCCGTACAGGGTGACGACGAGAGTTCCGGCATCGGCGTTGGCAACCAGGTAGGTCAGCTCGAACATCGCGATAACGCGCACAACCGCCAGTATGCCCGCGGTGAGCAAACCTGGCATCACCAGGGGGAGCACGATTCGCCAGAACGTTTGTAAGCGATTCGCGCCGAGCATATGGCTGGCTGATTCCAGCGAGATATCCACCTGTTCGATGAAAGGAACGAGAATGAGTATAACGAAGGGCAGCGTGGGCACAACGTTGATGAGAATGACGCCTGGTAATTCGCCACCAATGTAGCGTAGCAAAACTGTCGCAAGCGGAATACCGTACGCGAGTGGCGGTACAAGCATTGGTAGCAGATAAAAGCCCATCAGCGCTCCCTTGAAGCGAAACTGTTGACGCGCCAGCACGTAGGCGGCGGGGAAGCCTACAAGCATGGAAATAAAGGTTGCGCCAATCGCGACAATGAGCGTGTTCGAGAGGAGTTGCACGATGTCATGGTCACTAAATGCGAAGGCGTACCATTGTGTGGTAAATAGTCCTTCTGGGAACCAGGTCGCGAACCACTGCTTGCCCAGCGAGTCGAGCACAACCGTGCAGACCATGGCCAGGATGTTAAGAATAAAGAAGCCGATCGCAGTGTAAAAGGCGAGCGTACTCCAGAAACGCCCCCTGCGCCTCTGACGCCGTGGCCCCTCTGACGAACGAGTTGGCACGTTGTTCGTGGTACTGGTGACCGTATTCTGGGAAACCTCAATGTTCATTGCCTATACCCCCTTGCCGCCACTGATGGTCGCGCCACGTGCCGTTTTGCGTTGCAGCCACAGGACCAGTGCAATCACCAGCAATTCAATAACGCCCATGATCAACGATATCGCCGTGCCAAGCGGGATGTTGTAATTGGTAAAGGCCGTTTCATAGGCGGCGATGGCTAGCACGCGCGTCTCATGCGATGGTTCTCCAACCAGGTTCGCTGAAGGGAAAACACTAAAATTGGCAACAAAATTGAGACAAAACGCGACCGCGATACCCGGTAATGAGAGGGGAAGTACAACGCGCCAGAAAGTTTGCCACGGCCTCGCTCCTAGCATCCGGCTGGCCCTTTCCAGATCCGGGCTGATCGCTGACATATAGCCCAGGATCAACAAAAAGGTGAAGGGAAAGCCCTGGATAAAGAGCGCGATCTCGACCGCGAGCCAGTGATGCAATAGGTGCATGGGTTGCTGTATGAGGTGTAACGAGAGGAGCACGCGATTGAACCAACCGGTAGGCGAGAAATAGTCCAGCATCGCCTGGGCCACCATAACGTTTCCGAGCGTGATGGGCAGAATCAAAATTGCGGTGAGCAGGCGTTCAAACTTAATTCCTCGACGCATGTAATAGGCGAGGGGAATGCTGACCAGCACGCTAAAGAGGGTCACAGGCAAGGCGACACGAAAGGTTGTCCAGATGGTGGCAACCAGGTCGGAATTGCTAAAAAACTGGAAATAGTTTGTCAGGCTCCAGGACGGTGCCTGCTCGCTTGAACGTAAGCTGATATCAAGACCGAAGAGCAAAGGATAGAAAAACAGCACAAGTACCAGCATGATCGCTGGTAGCGAGAGCAACACCGCGCTGCTATTGACCTTGAAAGGAAGTCCGCGCCTGTTTATCTTGCGCCGTATGGAGGAATGAGGTATATCTGCCATCGCATTATCTCTCGACTCTCATCGCCGCGACATCTACTAGATCCTGCTCCGCGCTGGTGTGACCTGTTGTCATTTCGTCGTCAGGGAAGAGCAAAAGCCTGTCGGGTTGCACGCCAAATGTAAGCGGAGTGCCAATTGCTGGCGCGTGGGCACTGTGCACCAGCAATTGTGTGCCTCTCTCGTCCGCAAGTTGTACCAGAATCTCATATGCTCGCCCCACATATTCCACCAGTCGCACATGGCCCTGGACGTGGTTCTCGGCGGGCAACGGATCAGCCAGTGTTTCGTCGGGACGTATGCATGCCAGTACACGCTGCCCCGTTTGCCAGTTGGTACTCTCTGCCGCTGTACTACTGGCGGTAAATTGCACACCGGATGCCGTCTGAATGAGCCAGTACTCGCCATCTCTTCCTATAACTGTGCCAGGGAACTGATTGAGATACCCCATAAATCTGGCTACAAAGAGGCTCTGAGGGCGATTGTAAATTTCTTGTGGCGTCCCAATCTGTTCGATGCGACCCTGGCGCATGACGACGACTTTGTCTGAGAGCGACATGGCTTCGGATTGATCGTGCGTCACGTAGACGGTTGTCAGACCAAGCTCAGTATGTAAGCGCTTAATTTCGATACGCATCTCGTTGCGCAGGTTAGCATCCAGGTTGGAGAGCGGCTCGTCTAAAAGGAGGAGAGAAGGTTCCAGAACAATCGTACGCGCAATCGCTAATCGTTGCTGCTGACCACCGCTCATCTGGGCCGGATAGCGTTTCCCGAAATCCTGCAAATGGACCATATTCAGGGCTTTACGGACACGTTGTTCTCGCTCAGCTCGGGGAACACGGCGAATTTCCAGTCCATAGCTGATGTTTCGTTGTGCGGTAAGGTGCGGAAACAAGGCATAGTTCTGAAAAACCATGCCAAAGCCGCGCTTTTCCGCCGGTAAGTGTTGGACAGGTGCACCATTGAGTAGGATCTCGCCTTCAGTCAATTCAAGGAGTCCAGCGAGGCAATTGAGTGCTGTGGACTTGCCGCAGCCGCTAGGACCCAGCAGGGTAATAAACTGACCGCCAGCTATTTCGAGGGTAAAGTCGTGTAAGGCTGTCGCATCACCAAAGCGGCGCGTCATGCCCTTGATCACGAGCTTCTCTATTTTCTTCATGCTTCTTGTGTCCTGGTTTGGTGGTGTATTCGGTTCTAGCAAGATGCAGGAGGAAATTCTCCTCCTGCACCACGATCTTCGCTTAAAGCCTTAAGAAGTTTGGTATTTGCCACTACCAATATCGCTATCCCACTTTTGGAAAGCCGCTACGAGCTGGTCAGTTTTCAATGGCAGCTCGATTTTGATGTTTTTAATGAGCGTGTCGTATTCTGGGCGACCGTACTGTTGCATGACTTGTTGGCTGCTAGCTGGTGCCAGAGAGATTGGCACGTTCTTTACTGCTGGGCCGGGATAGAAGTATCCAGAATCGTAGTTATATGCCTGCTGATCTGGTCGAAGCATCCAGGCCATCACGTCCAGCATGACATTCTGGCGTGCCTGATCCAGCCCCTTGGGCATCATCATAAAGGCCGCATCGGCCACAAAGGTCGTGTCCTTAAGGACAAAAGTTTTGTCTCCCGCGGGGACCTGTTGGAGGAAGCGAGGATTAATATCCCATCCCAGGGTACTGGCGATGATTGAGGCTTCACCAGTGCTAAGGGCTTTCATTGTGTCTCCGGTTCGTGTTGGATACGCATCGATAGCGGAGCCTGCATCTTTCAGGAATGACCATGTTTTGTCCCAGCCATGTATTGGGTCCTTGGGGTCTTTGTCACCTAACAGATAGGGCAGGCCCATCAACATTGTTCGTCCAGGTCCAGAGTTTGAGGGACGCGCATAGAGGAACTGGTGTGGGTGGGCTTTAATCCAGGCTTGTAGCTCTTCAATGGTTGTGGGGGGATTGGACACCTTAGCTGGATTATACTCGAAGACGGGGCCGCTTGGTGTGTAGGTAAAAACCAGGCCGTAACCCTGAGCCAGGTCGTTATAAGCCTTTGCCGCAGGCAGATAGTTTGCGTCGAGATTAGGGAATTTGTCGTTATGAGCCGGTGTCAGTTGTTCGACTAGCCCCTGTTGAATAGTGCTCGCGACAGCATCATAGCCAGTAATGATAAGTGTATCCTGGATGTTACCGGCATTTTCTTCGGCCTTGAGCTTGCCAGGAAGTTGGGGGGCTTGAATGCGTGCAGGATAGACGACCTTTGATACCTTGTCAGGATGAGCCTTCTGGTAGGCGTCGAGCATGGGTTTTACTTGCGCGGTATATCCTCCGGCATCGACTACCTGTAATATGATGGGGTGGTTGGTATTGGGCGATCCTCCAGTTCCGCTGCATCCAGCAAGCAGAAAGGCCATGCCTAGAAATACGATACGGAGAACTGGCGACCTTAGCGGGTTCTTCACCATTTGCACTGTGTACCTCTTCCTTGATAAGTACTATTCTGACGACAAGTCACCGTAGTTTGACGCGAATTGCCATAAGTGCGCTTGATCGCACTACCCGATATAACTCCTCTGTCATGCGGTAGTGTGTAAATATACCTGCCGGGGAAGTACTGATCTTTCTTGCGACACACCTTCCTTGTTAATGCCAGCTAGCTACCAGAAAAAGATGAAAATATTTCACTACTTTTCAGAAGGTAGCATATGATTACCCCTTCTGTCAAGGCGCACTTTCAGTGATTTCACCTTTGGCCTTGTAAAGCCTGCGCATACCAGTGTCAGAAAAAAAAGAACAAATCTCCCTAATTATGAGCTCGTAAATGCAGATTCTTCCTCAGTTTTAGCGCAAATGTGTTGTTTGCGCTCCCGGGTCTTACTCAATGGAAGGTGAAAATGAATGTAATATTTTCATGAAATTGAAGAGGGCGAAGATCCCAGAGAGAAATGGTGTATGGAGTTGGAGCTAGTTGTTGGCTTAAGGCACACAAGGGGCGGTAGACTCCCGTACGATCAAGGGGCTTTCCATGAGTGTGTAGCCGCTGCTCGGTGCATTCCGCCCTTCAATGAGCAGTCGAAGCATCTGCATGGCTAGTTGCCCCATACGATACTTTGGCTGGTCGATAGTGGTGAGAGGTGGGTTGGAGTGAGCCGCCATCGCGATACCGTCGCAACCAACGACCGAAATGTCGTCGGGGACACGTAGTCCGTATGTGCGAATAGCATGGAGAGCGCCTAATGCCATAATATCGTTGTAAGCTATCACAGCGGTAGGTTGCTCAGCACGAGGGCGCGAGAGGAGTGAGCTCATCGCCTGAAATCCTCCTTCAACGTTAGGAAAACTGGTGGGGCACCATTCAAGCTGCAATGTCCGATTCCTCTCGCGAAGTGCCATTTCGATACCTCGCCTTCTGGCTAAAGAAGGGCTGGCGAGACTGTTGCCTGCTAGATACGCTATGCGTGTATGATTGAGCCTGAGTAGATGTTGTGTCGAGCGATACGCTGCGTTTTCAAAATCGATGAGGATGCAAGGAATTTCGGGATGATTAAGATTTTTATTAATGATCACGAGGGGGATCTTGCTCTGCTCATAGAGCGTAACCAGGGCGCTACTCTCAATACGCGAAGCACAGACAATAATTCCATCTACCTGGCGTTCAATGAGTGTCGTGAGTGCCTGAGCCTCTCTTTGCGGGTCTTCTGACGTGTTACAAAGGAGCATGGTCAATCCATTCGTGCCTGCCTCATCTTCGACCCCGCGTACAATTTCAGGAAAAAAAGGATTAAGAATATCGCTAATAACCAGGGCGATAGTGCGCTGCTCTTTTCTAGGTTGTGGCCGTACGCCACCGGTTGGCTTATAGCCTAATTCGGCAACGACCGCTAACACGCGCGCGCGCGTGCCTTCGTTGACCGGTCCCGTATTATTCAATACGCGCGAGACTGTCGTTGGAGAGACACCAGCAGTGCGCGCTACATCGATGAGTTTTGTTGTGGTCATATATTATGTTGTACCTATCGTTTTTCATGAAAATGATAATATGAATTTCTGCTTTTGTCAACCTGGCATGAGATGATGATTTCGCCAATGAAGATCAAAACAATTTTTGACGTGATCAATGACCTTTGCATACCGGCCTGAATCGTTTGTTCATTAGGACCTTCAATATGTATATTGACTGCCTTCTATGGTGCTGCTATAGTTCGTTTAGCGTTTATATTTTATATGTGAGCCATATAGAGGCATTGCACTCATAGATGGAAAGCATCCACCTCACTAGAAACGCAAAAAATGCTTTATTTATCTTTTTGGCAGCGAAAGGATGTGTTTTATGGCGCAGGACTCATTCGAACTCGACACTTTTATTGAGGTGCCACCTGAAAAGGTGAAGAGTTTCCTCTCTACACTGAGTAACCATACCCAGATTCACCCGCTTATTGTTAATATCGCATATGAGAAAACAACGAAGGCGGCTGATGGTTCGCGTATTGATCATTATAAGATTCGTGATCGTATGAAGCAGGGTCCCTTTATGACCACCTTTACCTATAGCGTAGAGATGAGCATCAATGCTCGAGGCGAGATCGTCTACGATGCGCACCAATCTCCAGGCATCTATTTGCACAATGTTACTATCTGTCTCCCTGAGGGAAATGGCACGCGAATACAAGAGCGTGTTGAAATTACGGCACCGAGCTTGCTTATCAAAACGGTTTATAAGCAAGGTTTAGCATCGCATAAAGAGATGTTCGCGAAGCTCAAAGCACTACTGGAGGGTTCACCTATTCCCAGCAAGTAGAAAATAGAGTTTTGTCGCGTATTCCCTTTAGTCATGGCAGTGAAAGGAGGCTAGCTTATGACGCACCCTACCAATACCGAGACTCGGACAAGTATGCCATTGCGTGAAACCCCTGCGCCACCAGTACCTCGAACAAACTGGTGGTTGCGGATGACAAGTACTGGTTGGGATTTACCCCAGGAAACAATTGAGCAACGTGAGAACGTTCGCCGCAGTCGCCTGACTTCCTGGATTTTGTTGGGTATGCTTGTCACTCTTGTGGCCTTCATTCCCGCTACCTTTACGGACAGAGCCTCAGCTTTTGCCGTCCTCTTTGCTCTTGCAGGTGTGCTGGTCGCGATACTATGCAATCGTGGGGGCCTGGTCACTGTAGCGGGAACTATTCTAGTGATACTATCGTGTTTGGCAGTCATCGGTGTTGTTCTAGGTTCAACGGATGGCAAAATCCACCTGGTTTATTTGCCCGCGTACGATGTTCTGGTTATCTCTGTCATTCTTGGTGCTTCTATTCTCCCACGCGGTGCAGCGTTTATCATTGCGGGTGTGAATGTTGTCCTTATTTATGGCGATCTGATGTTGCAGCCCTGGTCCACTGATCTTCACCAGGCTCTATCTCAATACAGCATGGCTGTTATCGCTGGGCGTCCGGTAGCGATTCAGATTATGACAGCCGTTATCGCCTTTCTCTGGGTACGTGGCATGGATCAAGCAGTGCGACGCGCTGATCGGGCAGAGGAATTGCGAACTATTGAGCAGCGCTTTAGTATGGCTGAGACTGAACGCAAAGCACGGGTGGAAGAGTTTGTGCAGGAGGTCATCAATGCTTTGCGTTTATTGGCAAATGGCCAGGAAGGGCTCATCATTTTATCTTCGGACCATCCACTACATCAGCAAGGGATGTTCATCAACAACCAGTTGAGGCAGTTCTATCGTCTCAAGCAAGGCGGCGCTACAAATGAGCAGACAGCTTATGCTGCTAAATTGCTTTTAACAATGCTACAGCGTATCAACACTGGCCAGAGTATGGTCAATGGGCTTGATCCTCAGCTCTTCATGACCCAGGTACCCGTTATTGATGAGATTTCCTGGCACCTCTACTACATGCTCCAGGGAAAGCATGCTCCTATGCTGTCACCCCGTTCGCCAGCGCAGGATGGTCGGTTTTGAGCTAGGGAAGGAAAGGGAATGACATCCTGCTCCGATTATTGGATACATATGTACGCATACATATGTATCCAATTTCGTTGTTGCACTGGTTCAAATAGCATTGTCGCCCAGCATTCCCCAACTAAGCGTAGCGCGAGGTACACTCTAGCGGTAGCTTTGTCAGAAGTTGCTGTACTGTTTCCACAAGAGGAGAGGTCGTTGTGAGAAGGATATGTGTAACCCATGGTTCCAATGCAGACTCAAAGGGCTCCCAGTGTGCTGCTTGTACGGCGTACAAATCTGGACGACCATCTGAGGCCTGAACAGCTTCAGGGGACGCTTCATGGTTGGTCCCATCGAAATGGCTTTGCCAGCGACCATGGAGCCGCGCCAGTGCGACCTCTGGCGGGCAGACACACTCGATAAAAACGATCCTGGCTCCCAATGGCATCGCTGCACGCGCCAATACCTGTCGTTCCTCTCGACGTGAAAAGCTGGCATCAAGGATCACCGATTGCCCCTGCTCCAGATATAGTAGCGCGCGTTGCGCGAGAGCAGCATACGTTTTCCTGTTCCAGGAGGGGGTATAGGTTCCTTTGCCATAATGTTCCGCCTGATGCATAGCGGGCGACTGCTGCGTGAGTTGTTTACGGATGACATCCGAGGAGAACAAGGGAAAGGAGAGATGCTGTTGCAATGCTTGGGCAAGTGTGCTCTTCCCGCTACCCATGAGCCCGCCTATGCAGAGTAGCAGCGGGTGGTGCGTGTCGCTGTTTGTGGTGCGAACGGCGAAGGCGAAGAGGTCAGAGGCCTCCTGAATAGCTTGCCTGCTCTGATTAGTTTCGATCTCGGGATCATCGAGGAGGAATGCGGTCACCTTGCCGCGTACGCAAGCTCGGTAACAGATATAAAAAGGGAGAAGTGTGTAGAGATCGGTATCCCCGGTCTCCGCGATATAGACCTGGAGGAAGTTCATTGCGAGGTCATGGTGCTGTGCCATCTCCAGCTCCATCACCAAAAACGCGACTTCACTGGCGACATCTCCGTAGCGAAATCGCTCGTTGAACTCTATGCGATCAAGCAGGAGGATATGTCGAGTGGGGGAATGGTTGGTAGTGAGCAATACATAGACATGCTGCAAACGCAGATCCCCGTGACAATCACGGATGCGTCCTTGTAACAGACGCCGCGTGAAGAGTGGGCCATGCGCCTGCAAGAACTGAGCGACGTAGCGGCGCAGTGCGTCATAGGCTTCTCGTTCTAACACACGACCGATATAGGGTTGGATCTGGCGAAAATTTTCTTCCCAGTTCTGCTGTATTGTCTGCGCGTCACCAAAGGTGATGATAGAGGCATTCGTAGGGGTTGCCATATGAAAATGTGCAATCGTCTGCGCGACCTCGCGCATCATTTCAGGGGTGACCTGACCCGCCTGAATGAGGGAGGCGAGTGTCGCATCTTCGGGCAAGCGCCGCATCACGACCGCGTAGTCAATGACGATCCCCTCTTGATAGTGTGTCCCAGCTTCAGGCAACTCATCGCTCGCGATGACTGGGCCTATGCGGAAGTGTTCTCCTGAGCATCGAAGAATAGGGGCCACTCCAAGATAAACATTCGGGGCCAGCGACGCATTTAACAGGACCTCTTGCAGGCAGAAGTAGCGGCGGCGTGAAGGTGTCGTGTAGTTACAGAAGCCAAAGTCTCGCGGCTTTTTTATCTTGTACACGTACTGCGGCGTGAGCAACACCACTGAGAGATGGGTCTGCTTCTCACTGATCTCCTGCGTCCCATCACAGGAAAAGTCCTTTTCCTCTCGTAGAGCACGCAGCATGGACAGAAAAAGATTTTCTTGCTGCATATCTTGTTCTGAATGAGACATAACGCTCCTCTGCTTCAGGAAAGAATTATCTTCACAAGAATATCCTATGAACATTACAAAACTATCACCAGTGCTTTGCGAGTATTCACAATGTCTTCACGCTTCTATTCTATAATGAGTGGCAACAATGAGTGGCAACACGAAAAATTAAATGAGTAAGCTGAGAAAGATGGATTCCGGTCGCAAATATTTGAATATCGCGACCGATTACCTGGTGTTCGCGGCGGTAGGTGTGGGCTATCATCAAACGGCACCGCTTTTAAAGCGACATAATTGCTAAACATGTGACATATCCAGGGTAAAGAGACAAAGTAAGAAGAAGAGGTGCGATATCTCCTCTCTCACGCACATATCTATATTTTGTGGAGTTTGGCCATCTTTGTAGGAGTATCTCTATGTACTGGGACATTGATCCTTATCACACGCTCGTTGAATTTTCCGTGAAACACCTGATGATTAATGTTGTCAAAGGACGATTTAACGAGGTACAGGGAAGTATTTATCTGGATACCCAGGAACCAGAAAATTCTTGGGTCAAGGCATCGGTCAACACGGCCAGCCTCTCAACGGGTACTGAGCAGAGAGATATACACCTGCGCTCTGCTGATTTCTTTGACGTCGAACAATATCCTACAATTACCTTTGAGAGCACACGGGTCAGGCGCACTACGTCCAAAAGCTGTGTTATCGTTGGTAATCTCATCCTACATGGCATTACGCGTACTGTCAGCTTTCAAACTGATTTCAATGGTTACGCACGCGATCCTTTTAGCGATGGCTGGCGACTTGGCCTCCTCTCAGTTGCTACCATCGACCGGCGCATGTTTGGTATGCACTTCAACCAGGTCTTGGACATGGGCATCTCTCTTGTCGGCTACGACACGCGCATTGAGCTCTGCATAGAAGCCGTCAAGAAGCCTTCATGAAAACAACTAAGGTTGCTGTTCCACTTGGGCAGGTGTGGTATTTTTGTCTCGCTTTTTACGTTGGGCTGACGGATAATAGCCAAAGAACTCGGTGAATACTTTGGTGAAGTGTCGCACACTGTAGTAGCCTACCTGTTCGGCAACCTGTTGGACTTGCAAAGAAGGATTGTTAAGCAGTTCTTTCGCTTTGAACATGCGAACTTTTGTTACATACCTTACAAAGGTCATTCCTGTTTTCTTATGAAAGAGGGTGCTCAAATAGTTTGGTGATACTCCTAACTTTACAGCGATCTGAGCGATGCTAATGTTGGCATGATATTCCTGCTCAATAGTCGCTATGACCCACTCAACCAGGCCAACAGCTTCCTTGTGAGATTGAGTATGTAAGAGATGTTCTCCACAGTCCTTCAAGATCTGATACCAGTCGGCAAGGTCTTGTTGAGGGGAAATCTGGCAGGGAAGCATCTGACTGAGGAACTCCGCAACACTTTTCTTTACGCCGTAGTCAATGGCACGCTCTTCTGCACACGCTTTCATGAAGCGGTCAAGCGTGCTCATGTAGTTTACATACATGCTTTGCCTGTAGTAATCGGTCAAGGTATTAACCAGCTTACTTATAGCGAGAAAACGTGGAGTATCTGCATAGGGTAAGAGGTCGCGTTGCTGGATTTTCTTGCCAATCCCGTAAATCACTCGCAAGTTAGAAAATTGTTGTAGCCAGTTGAACTGATAGAACAAATCTTTGTAGGATGGACAAACACTTGTTTGTAGCAGCGTCACGTCAAAACCGGTATCTGGAGGACGATATACAGTTTGCTCAATCTGGTACAGGCAGTTCAGGCAATGCTGCATCCCCTGATCGGCATCTTCTGATCCCCAAGTGCCAATTAAGGCTATTTCACCATTAGAGAGCACAAAGACCGTCATTTTGAACTCAGGAGTCACCATTTCGTCAATGATAGACTGCACGGTCTGGAGCAGAGAATCCTGGCGCCTGGCCTTCTCTATCGCTGATAAGGTCGTGTCAATACAAAATATGGTGCCAATGAAGCATGCATGTTGCAGGAGGTCATCCTGTTCTTCCTGCGATAGAGGACTAACACCATGATAGATAGCCGTGAGATCCATAGCGAATTGTTTATTGCGATCGAGCAGGTGCTGTCTCTGTTCTCTTGTGACCTTTGTTATGATTGTGTGTATCTCTGCCGGATCAATTGGTTTAAGGAGATAGTCGGAGACCCCTATACGTAACGCGTCATGGGCATGCTGGAACTCCGAAAAGCCTGTGAGGATAAACCAGCGCGTCTGCGGTGAGAGAAGTTTGGCCTGTTTGATAGCCTCCAAACCATTCAGCCTGGGCATTCTAATATCTACGAACGCAAGAAGGGGCTTGTGGAGACGAGCCAGATCGACCAGCTCTTCGCCATTGATAGCTTCTTTCATAGCTTCTAGGGGAAGACCTGCTTCTTGTAATATGCTTTTTAAGCTCATCCGTGCCAGGTGTTCATCGTCAGCAATGAGAATATTCATGTCCTTACCGCCTCGCCTCTGGGAATTTTAATAGCTACGCGTGTTCCTTGACCCACTTGGCTGTTGATCGTTAGAGAGGCTGCCGCAAAAGCCATTTTCAGGCGCTCGCGTACATTGTTCAGGCCAAGTCCACACCGTTCACGCTGTGCAGCCGTAGAGAAACCTACTCCATCATCTTCAATCAGGATGTGTATCATGGGTTGCCCGGTCTCTTCATCTAACAACGAGGTCGCACAGACATTCAGGTGACATGGACGGTCCGAGGGTTCGATACCATGAATCATGGCATTCTCGACCAGGGGTTGTAAAAGAACCTTGGGGAGTATAAAGTCTGCTAGCCCATCTTCACATTGCAGGTGATAGGTCAATCTACCCTGAAAGCGAAGTGCCTGAAGCTCACAGTAACGCTTTACGAACAGAAACTCTTCCTTGAGCATGACTTGCTCATCACTATTGAGCACATAGCGCAGCAGGCCACTGAGTGCGATAATGGCGCTCTCCAGCGTTTTTCTCTCACCTAAACGGTTGAGGCCAATAAAGCCATTGAGGGTATTGTAAAGAAAGTGCGGTTGTATTTGCGCCTGGAGCGCATGATATTCGGCATTGCGTTGATTTAATGTCGCGACGTATTCGCGTTCAATGAGTGTATTCAAGCGCGCAACCATCGTGTTAAAGGCATTCCCTAGCTGCGCGATTTCATCTTCTCCATCAGTGACAAAGCGCGTGTGCAGATTTCCTTCTTGCACCTGCATCATGGCAATAATCATATGTTGAAAAGGCGTGATAATCCAGCGCGAGAGAAAGAAAAATACAAGAAGGGTAATGCAGACCGCGCCGATGGCAAAGCCAATCCCTGTGATATACAGCCAGCGCAATTTCGCGATTATTTCTGCTTGTGAGAGTAATATCACGACTTTCCACTGCGCTGAGGCCGTAGACTGGATAACTGGGATGTAATTATCAGTGGCACCCTGGGCACCTGGATCTCTGCGGGCTATTGCGTTTTCCACATTCGTAGAGAGTGGCTGACTGGAGTAAAGAAGTTTTCCGTTTGTACCAAATATGGCGATGATCGAACTGACATTCAGTTTGATGCCGTTGACAATATCATGTAATACCACTGTGTCAGCGTCCGCCATTATAACAGCCAGGGGAAGCCCGGAATCGGGGTCCTTGATCAGCCGCGCGACGGAAAAAACCTGCGTCGCGGTGGACGTTAGCAGATAATCCTGCGAATGTGGATTCACAAAGACAATGTCTCCGTCGGCTTGGATGGCTTTTCGATACCACTCCTGTTTTGTAAATGGATACCTGGGAACGGGACTGGAGGAGGGATATTTGGACGCCACAAAAACAGAACCATCAAGTGGCAAAATAATGGTATTTAAGATGTCTTTTCTGGTAATGCGCAGGTAATTAGGAAGGGTGCTATATAGGGCCTGGTCCGCGATGAGCTGCTGGTAAGGTGTCGCGTGTGCATACTCGTTGCTCGCCTTGAGTTTAAGCGCATACATCACCTCGCTATTGAGATAAGGGGTCAGGGTCAGGCGGTCTAAGTCATCGAGGTAGGTATCAATGTTGCGCGATACTGCTGTCAATGTAGCGGTAGTCAAGGTTTGCGTATCTTGGGTGATGACCCCCTCGGTATAGCTGGGCATCGCAAAAACAATAACGACCAGGGGTATAACAGTCGTCAACAGATACAAGACTGACAGCTTCATCCGCAATGATTTTGTGAACTTCATCGCCTCTTCCTTGCAAACGATGTTCAGCCAATTCACAGGACTTCTCGCCACTACATGACTCTTCAGGTATGGACGTGTGGGTAGGAATGCCGTGAGCAAGAATATATCTGAAGTAGTTACCCCAATGAAGAGAAATGAGCGCGCATATCGTAGTTTTACAGCATACACAAACACAATAATACAGATTAATCTTTTATCAGGTCCTGAAGTGAATGGTAGCTGATCGTTTATCTGTTGTCAAGAAGCAAGCGGCCAGTAATAGAGGTGGCTATTATACAAAGCTCTTAAGGCACTTCAACGTTATTGTACATTTTTCTGGAGAGTACATCTGCTGGCGTATCCAGTATTTCCTGGAGCCAGGTGCAGTGGTTTATATGGGCTGTCCAGGCTCGTTGAGCTTACTCTCCAGGGAAAGAACAGGAGAGGCATTTATGCGGCGTCGCACATTACAAGCCATGATGGCAGGTTTTTGTCTTCTGCTCTGTTTATTGAGTGCTTGTGGTTCAGGTGGCGGTGGCTCTAATGGAGGCACTGTTACGCTGACGCTGGAGACAAACGTAACAGATGCTGAAGCGCAGGCAATTGAAACGCTTACGCAAAAATTTACCCAACTGCACCCTACTATTAAAGTTGACGTGACCGCGCCAGGGGCGGACTATGAAAATATTATGAAGGTGAAGATGGCCTCAAAGCATCTACCAGACATATTTTCGACGCATGGATGGGCAAAGATTCGCTATGGGAACTTCCTGGCTGATCTGCGCGATAGGCCATGGGCTAGCCATTTGAGCCCAACCATCAAGGATAACATTACTGATTCCAGCGGAAAGGTCTATGTCCTACCAATCGATGAGGACAAATCGGGCCTAATGTTTAACTCCGACGTTTTAAAGCAATACGGGATTGCCATCCCTGAGACCTATGATGAACTTGTCACAGCCTGTCAGACGATCAATGAGAAGAGTCACGGGCAGGTGACGCCAATGCATATCGGCGGTGCGGATTCATGGCCATTAGGAAACTACTTCGACTATTTTTCAACGTCACTCCTTATCAGCCCACAGAAGAACTACACAACAGATCTACTCAATGGCACCTTCGATTGGTCGCATTATACGCCGCTCGCACAGGATTTTCTGGATCTGCAGAAAAAGGGGTGTTTGAATAAAGATGTGCTGACCGCGAAGTACAGTGATTCGGCACAAGCTCTGGCGCAGGGAAAAGCGGCCTTTGGCTTCTATGGCTCGTACATTGTTGATGAGGCAAAGAAGGTGAACCCCAATGTCCATCTTGGACTGATGCCTATTCCCGCCATGGTTGCGGGAGATCAACCAAGTTTTGCCGGTGGTGAAAGAACAACTCTAGGGATATGGAAAGACTCTCCTCACCTGCAAGAAGCCAAGCAGTTACTGGACTTCATGGCACAGCCTGAGAATATCAAGTATCTCGCGAAAACTGGCGAGGCACCGGCAGGACTGCAAGGCATTCAGGTGGATCTTGGTGAAATGACTCAATACTATCAAAAATACAGTTCGACGCCTGTGTATCCATACTTTGATCGCGTCTACTTGCCGAATGGGATGTGGGACCCGCTCTGTAAGAATGCACAGAATATGCTGGCGGGGGCAATCACGCCCAGCCAATATTCCGCGAATTTGAAACAAGAGTATGACCGGCTTAAAGGGTCTCATTAGTTGAGATTCTGAAGCCAAACATGCTCACCTCCAAATATTCACATCTACGTTGGCTTGCTGTGCTCCTCGCGCGTCTCTGGCGCTCCAGGGATCAGGATGCTGGTGGTTGGGCTTGCAACTTCACCACCGGCATCCTGATCCTTGGGAGGGAGGGGCGCGCAGAGAGCTTTCCAGATAGGAAAGCTCGCGGACAACAATTTGGGATGACGCATGTATCACACGGCTTCTAGTAGTGAGGAGTTAACAGTGCGTTTTCAGGCTCAACTGCGACTGGCAAAACCGCGATTATTAACACAAGCTCACAAGGGGAAAAAACGAAAGACCTGGTTGGTTAACCTCATGTATGTGCCCGCGCTCATCCTGTTAGCGGTATTTATTTTCTATCCCTTTTTACAGGGCATTCGTCTCTCCTTTACCAACTGGGATGGCTATTCTGATGAGATGCAGTGGGTAGGTTGGTTGCAATTTCGTCGCATACTGACTGATGCAGACATTCTCCATACGATTGTGAATACCCTGATTTATGGGCTGGGTAGCACCCTGCTACAAAATATTTTTGGCCTGGCTTATGCACTGTTTTTAGACCGCAAAGTGCGCGGACAGGGAATTGTCCGCACCATCATATACCTTCCAATTATCATTAGCCCACTGATTATGGGGTACATTGGCTACTTTTTCTTCCAATATGACGGTGGTGCTGTCAATGACATTCTGAAAATATTTGGCAATCCTCCACGCGACTGGTTGAGTAATGGCACGCTCGCTGTTTGGATCATCACTTTTGTCAATTCCTATCAATACGTTGGGATTGCCATGCTGATTTACCTCGCTGGGCTACAAGCTATCCCCAAGGAGTATTTAGAAGCTGCCGCGCTCGATGGAGCTTCCTCATTTGGTCGTTTCAAAGATGTGACGCTACCTCTTCTCATGCCTTCGGTAACTATTAGCATTGTTTACAACATTATAGGTGGCTTAAAACTATTTGACATCATTGTTGCCTTGACCCAAGGTGGACCAGGCTATGCTTCGCAGTCTCTCTCAACCATGATGTACAATCTCTACTTTGCGCGCCAGGATGCTGGGTACGCAGCAACAATGGGGATCGTGATGTTTCTTCTCATCAGCATTATCAGCATCTTCTCATTACGCTCTCTCAGAGGAAAGGAAGTGCAGCTATGACGAAAAAGATCTCTCTGGGGGCGCTTACGGTCTTTATTGGCCTGATACATAGTATTCCCTTTTTTATTCTAGTCAATATTGCCTTTAAGTCGCCGAATGATACCAGTTCGAAGTGGATAACCCCCACTTACTGGTTCTTCGACAATTTTGTCAATGCCTGGCAAAGTGCGCACCTGGATCAAGCGCTACTCAATACCTCTCTCATTACAGTTGTATCGGTGATCCTGGTCGTACTTATTGGCGCCGCGGCTGCCTATCCACTGGCACGCTTCCCAAGCCGCTGGAATAACTTCGTCTATACGCTCTGCATTGCGTCTATGATTGTCCCCGGCCTCACCATCCTGGTGAGCCTGTACAAGCTCCTGGTGGATATCAACGGAATCGATACCTACTGGGCAATTATCCTTGTTCAGGTCACGTTCTTCTTGCCGCTCACTATATTCCTCTATACCGGTTTCCTGCGCACGATACCGCGGGAATTAGATGAGGCCGCGCTTATTGATGGGTGCAATAGCTTTACCGTTTTCTTTCACGTGCTGCTCCCCCTCTTAAAGCCTGTGACGGCAACGGTGATTATTCTGGCTGGGCTTGCCATCTGGAACGATTACCAGTTCTCTGTATTTTTCCTTCAGAAACCAGAGGTACAAACCTTTCCTGTGGCCCTGGCGGCTTTCTTCTCTCAGTACCATAATAATGTCAACTGGGCGGCTGCGGGTTGCCTGATAAGTATGTTGCCAGCGGTATTCCTCTTCCTATTCTTGCAACGGTATTTCATCAGGGGGTTGACGGATGGTGTGCTGAAATAGCCGCTATAGCCACAATTTCTATCCTAAGAGCGGAAACGGACATATTGGTGAGATATCCTCCTTGTGGAAAACGACGGGAACCTCGCCAGGACCGACACGCCGGTCCTGGCGAGGTTCCCAACCACAGATGTTTCCTTCGGCACATAACGATCTTTAGAGTCTCTATCCAGGAAGCTTGGCTGCCAGGATATCAACCTTCTCCATGACCAGTGACCCTTCGACAAACTGTTCGGAAGCTCTCGCCTGCAACTGCGCCGCACGGGCATTGAAGTGTGCGAGCCTTCCTTCTTCGTCGGGGAAGGCATCGAAGACGCCGAACGTCGAGGGTCCCAGGCGGATCGCGAACCAGGCGGTCGTTGCTGGCTCCTCCTGGATTGCTGCCAACGCTTCTTTGAGGGCGCGCTCGACATCCGCCTCTTTTCCGGGCTTTGCCTCATATCGAATGAGAAACCCTACAGTCACCATGTTATATCTCCTTTTTCTCTTGCATTTGCACTAGGTGTCTGAAATCCCACATGAACGTGAGCTTGTCTTTCTCGCAAGAACAGCTCTCGCTCATTGGTAGGTGAAGCTTCTGCTGGTCCTCTTGGAGAGAGCCTCTTCCAGGCAGTCACGCGCATTGGGCCATTTTCTGCTCACAGGGAAGAGTATACTAGGGGAAATGTGTTGTACCAAGTGTAAAACTACACCTGGATTGGCAAGAGATCGTCCCGCCTGTTTGTGGATCGGGTCTCTCCCAGTTCCAACAGCAGGAGAGAGGTATGATGAACATCGAACCTGACGCTTCTCACACGCCAGATGTGCTGCGTGATGTCCTTGGCGAGGGTGCAACTAATTCATTTGCAGAAGTCGAGCATTGAGAGATTTGGTTCGATTGAGCGCAAATCCATGGATAAGGAGATCAAAACCTATGAAAGGAGATGCTGATTTGTTGTATCAGACCCTCCTGCAAGAGATAATCGAAGAGGCATCTGGGCAGGAAGAGATCATTGGCATCCTGCTCACTGGCTCCGTCGCGAGAGGTGATGCCTTGCCGGGAGCCGATCTTGACCTACGCTTCATTCTTACTCCAGGTGCCAGGCGCGCGTTTCATAGAGGGCTGCGCCAGGGGGTTCTGGTTGAACAGGAATATG
Source organism: Ktedonobacter sp. SOSP1-85 (assembly GCF_016587415.1). Classification (GTDB taxonomy): domain Bacteria; phylum Chloroflexota; class Ktedonobacteria; order Ktedonobacterales; family Ktedonobacteraceae; genus Ktedonobacter. The sequence goes on from NZ_BNJI01000001.1 coordinate 5,309,598, forward strand.
CTGATGCGGCAGGAACTCAGTACAAACTCGAAACGAACCCAATGGAAGTCTATGCCTATCTAGATGGTTGTATCCTCTTTGATCCGCAGGGAATCCTTGCGCTCCTGAAAGAACAGGCGCAAAGACGTTTTGAGACCTACCGGATCTCTGAACAAGAGCGGGAGAAAATCACCTCCTGGCTAGAGGCTGCTCGCTTCAAAATACGTGTAGCTGAGAGAGGGGGTCATCTGTTGAAAGCAGCTTTCGTGGCTGGGACAGTTTCTTGGCAGGTTATCGAGGGGCTATGGGCTGCAAATAACAGGCCTCTTCCACCTAACGGATCAATCTGGGCGCACCTCGAGGATTTATCACAAGGACCTCCTGATGTCGAAGAGCGGCTAAAACAATTCTTTTGTGGGGAAACTAAGCAGCGTGTGGAGGTTGCTCTAGAGCTTCTTGACTGGATTTTGCTGTACTTGGATAGTGAGGGAAAAACTTCTCTTCCGCTTGAGCCAGGGGTGCAAGATTGATTGGTACAATCAATCTTGCATTTGAGTATGCAGATACCCTCAAGCTGATCAATCAACTGCGGTGAGTACTTCAACCATAAAGCCGCCTGGTGCTTGCACATAAAAATTCCAGGCATACTTTCCTCCAGGCATAGCGTGACTCCGCTGTGGTGGTTTTATCTCAAACCCACCATCTTTCAACTGGTGATAGATCGTGTTGACCTGTTCTGCATTCTCCTGAACAAAGCCGATATGAAACGAGTTGGGATAGTTTACCTGACCAGCTTTTGTCAAGGTAAAAATCAGGTTGTCGTCGTCGGTGAGCACCGTTAACATCTGATTGTCGGCTAGTGTACGTAACCCAAAGTATGTTTCGAGAAAGTGGGTTGCTGCTGAGGTATCGGTAACGGTCAAATTGATATGGTTCAATTTCATAGGAAGCTCCTTTTATCTGGAGAAATAAATCTCCATTGGCTAAATGTCAACCATTTTTCTGCGCGTTCTCTCAGGAGAGGCATGGCGAGGGTGACTATTTCCATAATCATCATATCTAAAGAGGGTTGAACCGTTCTTTTTGGGACAGCTTTCCAGAAAGCTGTCCCAAAAAGTCGTCTATGGCCGAGCAAAAGGAACAGTGGATTTCGATCTTTCGTGTTTTGCATACCTTATTCGCCTTGTTTATAGAGCATTTATACATTGTATGCATGTACCTATCCGGTTACACTATAAAAAGTAAAGTTTCTTCATCAAAATCCTCATTTTTAGTCTAGCAAGGATATTTTATGTTATCGCCCTCTATTGAGAATATAAAAGATACTAAAAAACTTTCGGAATCATCTCACCTTGTTCAAACACGCGCTTTTGCTCTCCCATCGTCACTACGCCCATTAGCGGAAAAAAATTTCGCACTTCTATGGGTAGGAGCATTTCTTTCAAATGCTGGTTTTTGGATTCAATCTATTGGTCAAGGTTGGCAGGTGCTTCAACTCACCAATTCTGCCCTGCTGCTTGGCCTGGTCACCTTCATAGCGACATTGCCTAACCTTCTCCTCTCCCCTATTGGGGGAGTTATAGCTGACCGTTTCAATCGGCGCCATCTGCTCCTCTTTACACAGTGCTTCTATATGCTCATCTCCCTTCTCATGGGCATTCTTACCACCTTACACATCATCACTGTCTGGCAGATTATTCTGCTTGCACTGCTGAATGGGGTATTCAGTTCGGTTGGCTTCCCCGCATGGCAAACATTTGTTGGCGACCTGTTACCCCCATCGCAGTTAAGGCAGGGCATCGCGCTCAACTCAACTCAATTTAATCTCTCGCGTGTGATCGGTCCAGCTATTGGAGGCCTCTCTGTAGGTATCTTTGGGATCGCAGGCTCATACTACCTCAATGCTCTAAGCTACATTGCGGTCATTATTCCACTCCTCCTGATGCACACCGCCAATCGAGAGCAACGCAAAAGCACACACAAAAGTATGTGGAGCGACCTACGTGATGGCCTACAGTACGTGCGAAAGCGGCCTATAGCCCAAATCGTGCTCTTACTGCAATTTTTTATTGCCTTTCTGGTTTTCCCCTACCAGACACTGCTTCCAATCTTTGCCAACAACATCTACCATATCGGGGCTACCGGGCTGGGTCTATTGAACTCTGCGGCAGGCATTGGGGCTCTACTTGGTTCCATCATTCTAGTCATGATGACACAACGCATTCAAAATGGGTCGCGTATCTTGGTGATTGTCTGTTGCCTGGGAGGAGGCGCTTGCCTGGCTTTTGCGCTCTCTAACAGTTTACCCCTCTCCCTGGCCCTGCTCATCTGCATAGGTATATGCTCAGTGCTCTCCTCAACCCTCACCAATACCATCCTACAAATGATGGTGCCACAGGAGATGCGTTCGCGTGTTCTCAGCCTTTGGATACTGACTGCATTCGGCCTCGCGCCACTTGGCAACCTTGTTGCTGGTTGGATAGCTCAGGACATTGGAGCGTCTCTGACGCTAGGTATTGCTGGTTCAATATGTGTGATCCTCGCACTTTGCACATTTGGTTTCCACAGCAAAACAAGAACTCTTCCTGAACGGGAAACAGACCATGATGGGGAATATACCCTGCAAGAAGAAAGAAAAGAAGGAAAACTTTTAGTATAAGCGAGATAAGATAGGCAAAATGCTTATCTCCAGCGCCTTACCTCTTGAGCGTGTTTTCTCGTACCACCTGACGATTGCTCCAGGTACGTACGAGAAAACATTGTGAGCATCGATGCGTGCTTATTCAGTTGCAACAGGTCCGCGCCCGCCTGTTGGCAGCGTGATACCAGCGGCCGTACGCAGCATACTGGCAATCGTCGCATACCAGGCAACGAGCGCGCAGATGATAGCCAGCCAACCACCAATGCCAAGCCACACCCGGTTAAATCCTGTTAGGTGCCCGATAGTCAGACAGAGGTAGGCCAGAAACAACAAACCAACGGCCGCAAGGTAGATCATATTCATCCTGAGTGATCCAATGAAGGTCACCGCAAGAAGAATGGTCCAGCATAGGTAGAAAAGCCCTAAGAGGAGATGCTGCACTCCCGCACTCATGCTCGTTAAGATGCCAAACCCTGGCATGAAGATCACGCCAAGGGCTGTGAGGAAGCCGCCATACGAGGTAAAGAGCGTAGCCGCTTCCATGTTTCCCTTGCGGAACTCCCACATGCCAGCCAGAATTTGAACAATTCCTCCCACGAGAATGATCGGTCCAATAGCTCTGAGGGCGCCTTGATTTCCAAATGGAAGAATAAAACCAGCGTACCAGGAGCCAAGAATAGCCGTAGTCAGTGCAAGAACGCTCAGCCCAAGAGGGATAGGGCTTGCAATACGTCCTTCGGCCAAGTCACGATGTTCCGATGTTCTTGTTGAGTATTGAGCCATGATAGTTCTCCTTTCGGGAGAAGATCGCCAAGGTACTATTCCTCACTCTAGAACCACATGTTCCCACTCATCCTGACAATCATCCTTTTGCGTCTCTAAGACGAAGTCCTCGAGTGTCTACAGATTGTCGCTCTCAGGAGTTGTGCGCTTCTTGACTACTAGGTTGAGCTTTTTCTGTGAGGAAGATTGTGAGAACATTTTAGGAACATCTAGAATCACGTTGAGTGATATTTTTACGTGACTGATCCTTAAAACACAGGGGAGAATATCTTGAGATTGCATTGACTATACTTAAAAGATAAAATGAAGTATGTGGTGTTACTAGTGTTGGTATAGAAGAGATGTTTTGGAGAAATCAGATATGGCAACTCGCACTAGTAATAGAGAGTCAGTGAGCGTGCGTGAGAGGCACTTGAGCGACACCTATATTGGTAGTTGGCTCACGACAACCGATCACAAAGAGATCGGCATCATGTACATTATCACAGCTTTCTTCTTCTTCCTGATCGGCGGTGTGGAGGCACTCTTCATTCGGGCACAACTGGCGGTCCCCAATGGGAAGGTGCTCAGTCCCGAAGAATATAACCAGATTTTCACGATGCACGGCACGACGATGATCTTCTTATTCGTCATGCCGATATTGTCGGGGCTGGGCAACTATGTTGTACCTCTGATGCTTGGAGCCCGCGATATGGCATTCCCACGCATGAATGCCTTTGCGTACTGGATCTTGCTTTTTGGTAGCCTCTTCTTACAGTCCAGCTTTCTGTTGAGCGTGGCTCCTAATGGGGGCTGGTTCATGTACGCTCCTTTGAGTCTGACGACAAAGGTCTGCGGCATCCATGCCTATCAGTGTACACCTGGGATGAACGCGGATTTCTGGATTCTGGGTATAACAATGCTTGGTATCTCCTCAATCGCAGGATCGCTTAACTTTGTTGTAACGATTCTGAAGATGCGCGCGCCTGGCATGAGCATTAACCGTATCCCGCTCTTCACGTGGATGATCCTGGTCATGGCGTTTCTGATATTATTCGCGATGCCAAGTCTGACGGCGGCGAGTCTGATGTTGCTGCTGGATCGCCATCTTGGGACGCACTTCTATCAGTTTGCCTATGGTGGTGACCCGCTTCTGTGGCAACATTTGTTCTGGTCATTTGGTCATCCTGAGGTATATATCCTGATCCTGCCAGCCTTCGGCATTGTCTCGGAGGTCTTGCCGGTCTTCTCACGTAAACCCATCTTTGGTTATACTTTTATCGCGTGGTCCGGTGTGGCGATTGGCTTCTTGAGCTTCACTGTCTGGGCTCATCACATGTTTGCCGTTGGTCTGCCACCTGTCGCACAGGCATTCTTCGCTTCCAGCACGGTTCTCATCGCGGTACCAACCGCCGTGAAGATCTTCAACTGGCTGGGAACGATCTACAAGGGGAAATTGAGCCTTAAGGCTCCTATGATCTTCGCGCTCGGTTTTATTGCTATGTTCCTCATCGGTGGTTTGAATGGGGCCGCGCTGGCTGTCGTGCCTTTTGACTACCAGGTCACGGACAGCTACTTTGTGGTCTCGCACATTCACTACGTGCTCTTCGGTGGTAGCGTAATGGCGATCTTCGCGGGCCTCTTCTACTGGTTTCCCAAGATGACCGGCAAATTGATGAATGAGAGGCTGGCACATATTCAATTCTGGCTGCTGATGATTGGTCTCAACCTGGCATTCTTCCCCATGCATATCCTGGGGCTGCTGGGCATGCCGCGTCGCGTCTACACCTATCCAGCGAATTTAGGGTGGAACGAATTGAACCTGATGTCGACAATTGGAGCCTTCTTGATTGGTATCGCGGTCATGGTCTTCCTCTGCAACTTTGTCACAAGCATGAAGTCAGGCCAGAAGGTAGGTAATGATCCCTGGGACGGCTTTACCCTGGAGTGGGACACGACATCGCCGCCGAAGAAGTATAACTTCCTTACCATACCCATCGTTCGCAGTCGTCGCCCATTCTATGACAAGAAGAATCCTGAGACCGCAGATTGGAAGTCAGCCATTCACTGAGGATGAGAGAACAATTAGGACGACGTGAAGTCACGGCGGTACCGTTTGGGATCTGGCTCACTTTTGGTAATAAGGTCTTCAATCACCAAATTTGAGCCAGACCCTCTTCTTTTCAGACTTTCCTGGCTATGCCCAGTCCTGATTCGATGTTAGAGACATCATAGATGCCCCCTGTTGCTCCACATAGCCTCCCGTAAAGGGATCTTCCGCTAGCAGTAGAGGTACATCCAGGTCAATAAAGCGGAAGCCACCCAGCCCAGCAACAAAATGTGCCGATGCGCTCGTCCCCAGGCGCGATTCGATCATAGAACCGATCATCAGTTGTGTTGAGGTTGCGCGACAAAGGGCTGCAATATCCAACGCTTCGACAATGCCACATTTCATCAACTTAATATTCACCACATTCACAGCCTTCATGGCAATCAGCCGCTCCACATCAGCCAGGCTAGCGGCACTTTCATCTGCCGCAACAGGAACAGACGTATGCTGTGTAACGAAGCGCAGTCCCTCAAAGTCGTCTTTGTATACAGGTTGCTCCAGCAAGATCGGATAAATCTGGCGCTCTTCAAGTTGGCGCAGACACGACAATGCCTCATCAGGGGTATAGCCCTGGTTGGCATCTAGCGTAAGAGCTAGTGTTGGGGCTGCACGATGAATGGCTTCGATACGCGCTATATCTTCCTGCATGTCGACGCCCACTTTGATTTTGATATATTTGATACCACGCGCCGCGATTTGCTGCGCCAGTTCGTAGCTATGCTCAGGCGAGGCCAGGGGAATGCTCATGTCAGTTTCTACAGTTGTTCCGGCATTGCCCAGAAAAACATAGAGAGGCATCCCATACGAATGTGTGAGGGCATCAAGCAGAGCCATTTCAATACCTGTGCGGACAGTATTTTGATGGTAGTAGTTATGTTTGATGAGCTTAGAGAGCGGGCGCCAGCGTGAGGCATCCTGCCCCTCTAACCATGGAACGCAGGTTCGCGCCGCTGCCAGGGCTGTCTCCTGTGTCTCACCTGTGCTAGGAGCGAATGGAGAGCATTCACCATAGCCGATGCTCCCATCGGCAAGTTCAATAGTGATCAGGACATTACGTGCTTCAGAGACGCTTCCAGTGGTAATGGTAAATGTTTCGCGCAATGGAATGTTAAGAGGTTCGACTTTTACTGCTGTGATTGTTGTACGGACCATATGTACTAAGGTTCCCTTCTTTTCCGTATGCGATGTAACTATTTAGGACCCTCGCCACCGCAGGTGGCGAAACGAAGCGCCTGTGACGCAGAGGTGCCCTGAAGAGTTACCTGAAATGTGGACATGTTGCTCTCTTGCCAACTCCTTGCACCGGGCCAGGAAAGGCAAGAGAGCAATAAGAGATTGTGTTTATAGGCTCATGTAGATGTTGCCCCAGTCATTCGGTGCAATAGTAACAAGCGGGTTCAGGGAATAATTTTGCAGTTTAGGATTAATGAGTACATGTGCCTCCACCTGGTAGAGCGGAATTGCAGCGACATCGTCAACCAGATGCTGTTCAGCTGAGCTATACTGCTGTAGACGCTCTTGCTGATTCTGGTTTACGTCGGCCTGGGCAAGCTCACTCTGAATGGCCTGTTGCTGGGTGGCGTTGCTAGAGGTATTTTGTCCATAGTTGGCATTGTTGAATGGAGCGCCTTTCGCAAACCATGTACTCAGCCAGGCTTGAGGATCAGCATAGTTGCCATACGAGATCGTCCATATCTGTAATGGACCGGATTTGCCCGTCGTTCCCAATTGAGCCTGAATCAGAGCACTGGCCTCCATGCTAGACACCTGCATATTGACGCCAAAGGCTGTCTGCCACTGCTGCGCAAGGACGGTTACAAGATTCTTCGTATCGTTGCTACCTGCAAGATATGAAAGCGTGATAGGCGGCAACGCAGCGGCGTTTTGATAGTTTTCTTCCTGTAACCCCTCCTGAAAGAGTTGTTTCGCCTTCTGCAAATCACCTTTCGTGCTTGTTACACCAGCGGGCCCCGCCAGGGCTTGATTATAGCCTGGAACACCCTGAGGTATGAGATGATTCGTAGGAAGAACTGAGCCGTACATCACATTCTGAGCTAGAATATCTTTATTGATGGCAAGTGCAAAGGCCTGGCGGATCTTGATGTTGTTGAATGGCTTTGCCAGGTAATTCATGAGCACATAATTCAACCCTAACGTTGGCGTGTGCTTGTAATCTGGGCGTTTCCTGGCATTTGCCAGGTCGGCAAGTGGAATAGTTGCGTAATCTAGCTGACCTGCCTGATAGGATTTATAGGTTGTATCTGTACTACCCGACTGCTGTAACTCTACTCGCTGCAAGCGTGGTTTGGGTCCATAATAGTTCGTATTGGGGATCAGGGTAAGTCCTTTATTATGACTGTAGCTAGAAGCCTTAAAGGGACCTGCTCCTCCACCTTCACCCAGGTGTTCGGTCCACTTAGCACCATATTTCTCCACTACCTTCTTATTGACTGTGTAGGCAGTTGGGAGAGCTGCTAATGACTGTAAAAAGTAAGCTGTTGGCTGAGCCAGGATGATAGAAATGGTGTGATCATCCTTCACAATCAGGCTATCATCGATCAATGTAGGAAGCTGCCCGCTAATAATTTTGGTAAAGTCCTTGATTGGACTGAGAAAGGAGGCCGCGGGTGATTTTGTGCTGGGCAACAACGCGCGATTGATACTGTAAGCAACGTCGTTAGCGGTAAGCGGGGTACCATCACTAAAGGTCAGGTTGGGCCTGAGGGTGAATGTATAGGTAAGCCCATCCGAAGAAATGGTATGGTTGCTTGCGAGCTGGTCTGTAACCTTCCCATCTGATGATAGTGCTACCAGGCCGGTGAACATCATCTGTATTGCAGAAATATCGGTATTCTGTACAGTAAGAGCGGGGTCCAGAGAACCAAAGTCCGATGGCCCGATTGGATAACGGAAAATTTGCTTACTGTCAGGTGCTGGCGTAGTGCTTGTATTGCTGCTTGGACCTGTACCGCCGCTACAGGCAAGAACAAGTATGGCAAGTATCCCCAAAATACCAGGAAGAAGCGCTGACCGGAAAAATTTGCGATACGGCATAATCATGCCCCCTTATGTTCTCAAACTGCACTTACTACTTCTCCGAAAACCCTGAGCGCGAAGCGCTAGACACGCCAGTGGCGTTGGGTTTCGGAATAAGATCTTAATGCACAAAAAAGAAAAGATAAAGATGTTGTAGACCAGTTGGTCTAGAATGATAGTGGTTTGGCCTTGTGCACCCTTAAAGGCTTGCAACAGGAGCTTCAACCACTACGCGCGTAAATACCAACGGTTTGGCAGCAGGCTCCAGAGGAAGTACAAAGTTTTCAATGTCACCATTTAGATTGGTAACAAAAGAACCCTTGAGATAGAGGGTATAACGTTCCAGGAATACAAGAAAGACATCAAAATGCAGGTGTTGGAAGGTGTATTCCAGGTCGTTATGCCATCCTTTGAGGGTGTCGCCATCTTGAACAATGGTAAATGTACCACCTCCAGGATGCTCGAACTGCCCGGCATAGGCGCTGAGGGGATGAGAAAGCGGCGCATCTGGAACACGAGTAGCGAGGCTTTCTTGTTGGCTTTTAGCTTCCTGTTCCTTCAGTTTGTCATAGCTTTGCCTGGTACGTTCATTCCAGGGAACGTTTTCCAGTTGCAGCAGGCGATCGACAGCATTATAGGTAAAGATACCATGCACTGGTACCAGGTGAGCTTGTCTGTTTGTAAGTACGACAATACCAATGTTATCATCGGGCAGGAACGTCGTTAAACAACTAAAACCATTGATACCGCCGCTGTGCTGCACAAGCTTATGCCCACGGTAACATGTCGTCCACCATCCAAGCGCGTAGCTGTAATAAAACTCCTCGGGATATTTAGGGAGATTATGCGGGAATGCGGACATGACCATCTGTGGAGAAGTCAGCTCTCGGAATTGCTCCTCGGGTACGAGCGTACTTTCACTATGTTTTCCCTTATTAAGGAGACAACGTAGCCACTTGCTCATATCCAGTACAGTAGAACTCATCGAACCCGCAGGGCCGATAGCATCCTCCCTGGTATAAAAATCAGTTCTTTGCGGCTCATCCTGAATGAGTTTGTAGGGAAGCGCAAAATCCGCCACCTGCTGCACATCCCGTACAGAGAAGTAGGTGTTCGTCATGCCAAGGGGGTTCAAAATACGCTGTTGCACAAATGCTTCCCAGGTTTGTCCAGTTACCACCTCGATAAGATAGCCTGCCAGGGAATACATCGCGTTGTTATATTGCCAGGTCGTTCGAAAGCCCTTATTCGGCTCAAAGTATTGAAGGCGCCCCACCAACTCTTTGCGTGACATCAAAGAGTGAAGAGTCACAAGATCGTATCCAGGTATGCCCGTACGGTGACAGAGCAGGTCACGCAATGTGACAAGCCTGGAGATCGTGGGATCAGAGAGTTTCAAGGCTGGGAAATAGTTTCTGACTGGCTCATCCCAGCTAAGTTTTCCTTCATCCACCAGGATAGCCAGCGCCATAGTGGTGAAAGCTTTGGAGCACGAGGCAATCGCGAAGACAGTTTGAGGCGTGACCTCCAGATTCTCGGCAATGTCTCGCTTACCAAACCCCTGCGCGAAAACTATTTCGTCATCCTTCACAATCGCTACTGCCACTCCCGGTACCTTCCACTCCTGCATAGTTACCTCAACAAACTCAGGGTATCCTTGCAGATCTGTGCCAGTAACAGAAGCAGGTGATGTGTATGCCATTACGTCTCCTGTAAATAACTCCTGTAAAACTCGCTTCAATAACGACTCAGGTCACCATCTGCTATGAAGCGGCCTGGGTAATGATGCTGAGACCTTCTTGAGAAGATGGGACCTGAGTCGTTCCTTAACCTATGTGCATTTCATATAGCAATACATAGACAATTTGTTACTGCTGCTCTGCTTTTTTCGTGGCTACCAGGGTCCCGAATGGCTGCTTGAATAGGGCCTGCGTTACAACTCCTGCCTCATCGCGCTGGAATGCAACGCTGTAGCCACTCAGTCCCTTTACACGGAAGGAATCTTCCTTATACGGCTCTAGTTCGTATGTGGGTTGGCCTGGCAGCGTTAGAGAGAGGATATGTTCACCCTTGAAGGCGACCGTAGCGGCCTGGTCCATGACCTCATATGCGCCACAGAATTGCTCCAGGACGCTTTTCTCTTGCAGGTGCTTTGCCGCTACCCGCATAAAGGCAATAGGTGTAGCGTCTGGCTCGATAGGCAAAGAGAAGCTTTCGATATCGCCATCAAGATTGGTAATGAAAGACCCTTTGATATGGACCTCGAAACGCTCTGCCGTGACAAGAAAGATATCGTAGTGCAAGTGCTGGAATGTGAAATCGGTCTCGTTATACGTACCCTTCAGCGTCTCGTCATCCTGGGTGATGGTAAATACTCCAAGACCGGGGTGCTCAAAACTTCCCGTGTAGTCCTTGAGGGGGTGCGAAAGTGGCGCGTCTGGTACACGGGTATCCAGGCTATTCTCCTTGGCCTTCTCTGCCTGCTCTTTTAGGCCTTGAATGAACTGTTTGCTGCGCGTGCTCCAGGGACGCTCTTCCAATCCAAGTAAATGGTCACATAGCGTATAGTTCACAGATTGTGTCGCGAGGTTGCTATCAAGGTTTGTCAATGTAACAAGGCCGATATTGTCATCGGGCAGGAAGCTTACCAGGGCACTAAAGCCGTCGATATTGCCACCATGTTCAACAAGCGTATGCCCTCTATAGGACGTCAGACCCCAACCCAGGCCATAATTGTAATAAAAGGTTTCCGGTTGTTTCTTAAACGCCGGTTGATCGGGGGGAATGACCATATGAGGCGCTACGAGTTGCGCGAACTGTGCCTCTGAAACAAGGGTGGTCTCGCCATATTTGCCCTTGTTGAGGAGACATTGTAGCCACTTACACATCTCCTGCACACTGGAGTTGATCGAACCAGCAGGTCCTACCGCCTGAAAGCGGTCGTAGAACTCCATTTGCTGCACTTCCTCTTTGGCTTCCCGGTAAGGGAGAGCGAAGTCGGAGGTCTGCTGTGAGTCTTTAGGTGTAAAGTTGCTAGTAGTCATCCCCAGAGGCGTGAAAATACGTTGCTGAACAAACTCCTCCCAGGTCTGCCCTGTCAGGGCTTCGATCAGGTAGCCCGCCGTCATGTACATCAGGTTCTGGTATTGCCACACCTCGCGGAACTTCTTGTTGGGTTCCAGGTATTGGAGGCGTTCGAACAGGTCTTTGCGTGAAAGGGAAGAGTTGTACCACCCCAGGTCATAGCGTGGCAGACCGGTACGATGGGCGAGCAGGTCAATTACTGTGGTCTGCTCGGTCGCTATAGGGTCATAGAGTTTGAATGTTGGCAAGTAATGCTTGATGGGAGTATCCCAATTGACTAGGCCCTCATCAACGAGCATCGCAATCGCCATAGCTGTAAAGGCCTTGGAGCTGGAACCGATAGCGAAGAGGGTCTGATCCGTAGTGTCGAGATTACCCACGATAGAACGCTTGCCAAAGCCCTGGGAAAGGATCACTTGACCATCCTTGACCACGGCTGTTGCCAGACCTGGAACGTTCCACTCATCTCTGATCGCTTCAATAACTTCGGGTAATCCTTGCAATGCTGTGTCGGTAACAGATGCAGATGTATTCGTCATTATATCGCTTCCTCTTTCTCTAAGATCTTATTCCGAAACCCAACGTCACTCGCGTGCCTAGCGCTTCGCGCTCAGGGTTTCGGATAAGTAGTAAAACACTTTTCTCTCGTAAGCTTTTATCTGCTACTCGCGTGAAGACGAGCGGCTTGAACCCTGGCTCGATAGGCAAGGAGAAACTTTCGATATCGCCATCCAGGCCAGTGGCAAAGGAGCCTTTCATATCAACTTTCACGAATCCAGTAGACACCGCACCAATGTGTATGAGAGGAAGTATACTCAAGCGGTCTGGTAAGAGACATCTACCAAAGGGTAAAAGTGAAAGGTATATTTTTACAGTAGGTGTAGCTTTTTGGCACGTGCTACAGCCTGCACCCGGCTGTTCACATTCAACTTACGATAAATATTGTTGATATGAGCCTTTACCGTCCCGGTGACGACGAACAGTTCTCTAGCAATCTCCTGGTTCTTGCGCCCGGCAGCCATTAAGTACAACACCTCGCGTTCGCGCCAGCTCAGCGGGATGAACAGAGGTTGTTCATCTACAGAAGGCACAAATTGGATCCTCAGGGTAGGCTGTTCAAAAGCGGCTATAAGTGTGCGCAGATATGCCAGATTCACCTGCTGCTCGCCGGATTTATGTGTACGTTGTCGTTCCAGGAGTTGGCGCAACAGCTTTTCGACCACCTCACCCTCACTCACGAAAGGATAGATGTGTCTTCCCTGTTCAGTGAGATGCATTGCTTGCGTGAGTGTTGCCAGAGCATCTTCTATTTGTTGTTGTATATAAAATGCTATAGATTGTAAAATCAGGATATCTATAAGAGAGCGAACCCGCCCTGCCTGCTCTGCCGAACGATAGAGATACATGAGCGCCGCATGAGCCTGCTGTATGTATTGTCCGTTCATAGTATTTTGCTCGGCTGCCAGCATTACTCGGATAAGCATAAGATACTCTTGCTCTTGTCGATGAAATATTTCATCGCAGAAGAAGTTACGTTCCTGTACCCATAACAGCGCTTCGCGTAAGCGATTATGACGTAGTGCAAGCCAGGCGCGTACAGCAGCTACCTCTTCGATCTCTTCAATAATATTCGCTCTTTGGGCAAGCGCTTCTGCCTGGCGCAACCAGTGCTCTGCCTCCTCTATATCCCCCTGTGCCTGCGCCACGTGAACCAGCTTCAAAGCACTGTGCACGGTAATATGTCTGCTATGGATTTGCTCCCCTATCTGCCACCCCAGCAGTAAATGATGCTTCGCCTGCTCCAGGTCGTTCCATTCCAGGAAAATGTCACCTAGCCATATCTGGGCAATACCTACCATTGGAAAAGGCTGCCCATCTTGCTGTGGGGAATGCTTAATAATTTGCTGGCAAAGCCTGGTTGCTTGAAGGAGATAACCTTGCATGCGATATAGTTCTACCTGGATGACCATGATATACTGCGTCAACAGATCATGTCCTAAGGCCTGAATGTGGCTACTCGCCTCTGAAAGAGCTTGCACCGCGATATGCACATCGGCCCCTCGCAAATGTGCCGTCCCTAATACGAACAATGCCAGGCCTCGCTCAAACAACCTTTCTCCGGGCAGATGCGAGAGGATGTGGCTGCACATCTCAATAGCACGCGTAAATTCATTGCAGGCAATGACCATAATAGCTCGTAATGTCTGTACTTCATTTGTCATTGCTTGCGCGACAGTCGGAAGGAGTGTCTCTATTTGCTGGTTAATGGCCTGCTCTGCCGCATCGAGCCAGGAATGGCAACCTGTCTGAGTTGTCAACAGTTGTATCCAGGCTGCCGCCATGCAAAGGCGGGGTCGCGTGTAAAGCGCTTTAATTGGTAATGCATCAAGCCAGCGCTGTAGGCAGGCAATCTCACCTTTTGCCAGAAACTCCTGTGCCACCTGTTCGATGAGCGCCAGAGAGCGCTCGTGATCTTGCGCCTCCAGGGCATGGTTAATGGCTTTATCGAGAGCGTGATGAGCCTCAAACCAGCGACTGGCGCGGACATGGAGGACAGGTATGAGTTCTGGATGAGCAAGCTCTAGCCTATGACGCAGGGCTTCCGCAAAAAGGGTATGATAGAGATAGACGTTTCCTGCCTCCGCACAGGGAGAAATAAAGAAATTTGCCTGTATCAGCCACTCTAATAACGCCGCTGCATTCTCCTGTTCTGTGACCGCCCTGCACAGCGATCCATTCAAACACTCAAGAATAGAGGTGTATAAGAGAAAAGTCCGTATCTGTACGGGAAGATGATCGAATATCTCCTCAAGCAAGTATGCTATAACGTAGCGATTGCCAGTCGCCAAAGAAACAGCAAAAGAGGAGCCTGATCTATTTAGCATTGCCAAGCCAAACAAGCGCAGACCTGCAACCCATCCCTCGGTACGCTGAAATAGTATTTCTCGTTCCTCCGCAGCAAGTCGTAGCTTCATCCCAGCGTTAAAAAGCGTGTCTACCTCTTCACGAGTAAAACGAAGTGTCGTAGCATCTATATCTGCCAATTTATTATTTGCGCGCAATCGTGCCAGTGGCAGGGCGGGCACGCTACGGCAGGCAAGTATAAAGTGGATATGTGGAGGGAGATGTTCAGCGACTGTCTGAATAGTGGTGTGAATAACTTCATAATCAATAGCCTGGTAGTCATCAAAGATAAGGGTGGCAGAGGAAGTTCTGGCTGCCAGATCGTTTATTACCGTATACAAGCTATGTGTCAATGAACATGTGGATGAAATGGATAGAGCTGTCAGTACTTGTTGGCCAACGCCAGGACAGAGCTGTTGTAGCGCCTTGATAACATACACGAGGAAGCGGAGTGGATCATTATCCTCTTTATCGAGAGAGAGCCATGCCACTGAACTCCTGTTACGGTTACCCCATTCACTCAACAGTGTTGTCTTACCGAAGCCAGCTGGCGCACACACCATAGTCACTGGATATACCAGCGCGCGCTGCAATATGTGCATGACACGCGGACGTGTAACCAGGTTACCGGGAACCGCAGGTATGTCTACTTTCGCCAGAAGAAGAGAAGCATGTAATTGCTCTAGCCGCGTATCATTTTTATGAAGAATATCTTTTATGCCAACAGAGCGCTCTAAAAGTTTTTTAAGGACATCACTTAAACGCTGTTGGGTAAGTTCCTCCGACTTACCCAGATACGCTTTATGCAATTTTGCGTTGCGGGAGCGGTAGGCATACCAGTAACCGTTGCCCTGTCGGAACTCTCGCCTGGCTGTAAAGGACCCGTGAGCGGTCTGATACGCAAAAGCACGCGCCTCTTCAGCTTGTAGCCAGGTAAACCAGGCAGAAGAGTCAACCTCAATTGTTGCATACATATTTGCGAATGATGAAGGTAAAGTTAGCTGGTTATCGATAACACGTGCCATCAAGCGACGCGGCATACAAACTCACCTCCGTCAGGCAATCAACTAACTGGGTAATATCATATTACCCAAAAATTACCCAGCAAATATAGAGAATATAAAAGGCCTTTGCGTGCTCCATCGCGTACTGTTCGACAGCTCAACGAAGGTCGGCATTGAGGGCATATCCTTGCCCCGAACGTCTTTTTCCTGCGTATTCTGTAATGACACGTTCAACGCTTGCTATTTCAGTGCCTCCAGGTCAGCCCGCGGCGGCTGTGCGCTTCCATACACCGCATCCTCAGTCACTTATGCGACAGGAAGACCTGAAGCCCAGGTTCGTTGCGAGGTGTTCTCTGGAGCGCGAGCAGATATTGAGCCATGTGTTGAGGAGAATACGGCATGTTTTGCTTCTTGACGTGTGTTACTAACTTTAGCATACTCGAAGAAGAGACAGATCTGAGAGCTCCCCGCGCGAAAGCAGCGGGGGTTCCAGGGATTCGGCCCACGCTTCCAGTTCTTCCCACCCAAGCAGGGAGGCTGGCTCTAGTGGTGGTTCCCCTGAACTTTTGGGCAGACGCGCTCCAGCTCAGGCCAGGCCCAAGCTTCGGGGCAGAGCCTGCCCCTCTTTCGCGCGTTATGCTGTACACTCATGTGCTGCCCGCAGGCGCGCTTCCGCACCCTCCCAATACCCCTGGTATCGGGCACACGAGGGAATGGGATCTGCTGGATCGAGATAGGCGGCAAGAAAGGCCGAGTAGAGGTCGCGTTGGACGGGACCCACGCCACAAGAGCACTGGTGCCAACGCTGGGAGAGGGGCTTCCTCACCCGTTTGCCACAGCCATGGCACCATTGACTCAGCGCTGTCGTGCGTGTGGGAACTTCAATGAGGATGCCGCCCGTGCTTGCAACGGTGCGTCTCAACAACTCCACAAACATCCCTGGGGCTCGCAGTCCCACACTCTTGCCAAACGTTTTTTGCCAGGC
This sequence comes from Ktedonobacter sp. SOSP1-85, assembly GCF_016587415.1. Classification (GTDB taxonomy): domain Bacteria; phylum Chloroflexota; class Ktedonobacteria; order Ktedonobacterales; family Ktedonobacteraceae; genus Ktedonobacter. Next base: position 5,326,103 of record NZ_BNJI01000001.1, read on the forward strand.
TTTGTAGGAAATCTTTTCGATGATGATGGTGCTGCCCAGCGCGACCACCTCATGCACCTTGCGGCCATGCAGGCTCTTGCGGTGCGCCGCCAGCTTGCGCTCTTTGCTCGCTTTGCGCCGTCGCGTCGCCTGGTAGCCCTTGCTCTGCTTCCATCGCCGCTTCTTTTGGCCTTGCTTTTTGATGCGACCTTTCTCGTCGTAGTGTTCAGGATTGGCAGCTCGCCTCTGCCGCTCCATTTGCCGCTGCAAGCGACGAATGGCCTTGGCATCAGGGGCCAGTTCCGCGCAGAACACCTGCAGGCTCGCCTCCCCTTCCTGGGGAACCAGAGCCAGCGTCGAGGGTCCCAGATCTCCTCCAACGGTGCTCGTCCCAACGGTGTGTTTGGGCTTCTGGTGAGGCTTGCCCTCCAGGACAAGTTGGACCACGTAGCGAGAGCCCTGCGCATCGGCTCCGGCGGCTCTGGGACTGCTGGCGGGACGTTGGATGAGGCGAGCGTACTTGATGCGGTGCTTGAGACCATGGGTGACCACTTCATCCTCCCAGTCGATGAGGGCGGGCAGCTGGTCTCCATTCCAGAGGAGAAAGCCTGCGTTTCCGGCTTCGGGTGCTTGCAGGACAAAGCGCAGGCTGGTATCGTTGCGCTTGTTCTCGAGACTGGAGAAGCCGCGCCCTCGGCTCTTGAAACGCACGCGTGTGGCCTTGCCCAGGCAGACGCGGTTGAGGGCGCGATAGGCGCGAGTGGCTAGGGTTTGCGCCAGCACCGCCTCGATGTGCTCGGCAATCCAGCCCACGCGTAGTCCCTTGACGGCTTCATGCAGGGCGGCTTCGGAGAAGTCATGCGCCTTGCGCAAGGCGGAGAAGGCTGCCGCGCGTTCCGCTTTGTGGGTGCGAGGAAGGGCGCGGGCCTCTTGCCAGGCGGGGTCAGCTCGCATATGGCGCAGACGCTGTTGCCCGTGGGAGAGGATGGCATTGTAGAGCTGACGAGCGGCTTCCAGATGGGCTCGCAGGCGGGCGGCTTGCCCTGCATCGACGGCCAGGGGCAGTTCCAGCAGAAAGGTGGGGGTCGCAGGTCGCTTCTTCTGCTGTTCCTTCTGTTTGCGTTGTCCCTGACACTTCTTCGGCATTCTGGCCCCTTCTATGAACGCACACGTGATCTTGATCCACTGACGCCTATTGTAGCAGAGTGTCCGGAAGAACGCAAGTTCCAGGCCTCTGACCCTGCTCTCTTTCCTCTCATCCAGCAGAGGCGGCGATTCATCCCGGCATGAATGACCGGGGCTTTCTCTCCGCGTTCTCTGTAAAGCTATTCTACACTCTGTAGACATGGTTCTAGGAGCATTTTTCATGCCCTCCGAAACTCATATTCGGTGACAGGCGTCAGCGGCTATCACTCCGCCCCATGACATAGAGGACATACAGAGCGGCATCCATGGGTTATTTAAGAAAAAGGGAATAGTGGTCGTGCCTTCTCTCTTGTTTATATCCTCTATAGAGGATATAATTTCTCTATGGAGGTGATTTTGTTATGGAAGTACCAATGCCACGTTTGGCGAGTGGACTTGATCTGACTGACTTAGGAGCGCGTATTCGGTCGGAACGACTCCGTCGGCATCTCTCTCTTGAGGTCCTTTCTTCACAATCGGGAGTCAGCAGTAGTATGCTCTCCGACATTGAGCGCGGCAAAAAGGTGCCATCCGTCCTCGTGCTTGATTCTATTGCAACAGCCCTGGGAACCAGTCTCGCTCGGCTTCTTGAAGAAGAACAACAAGCAAAGGTGATTGTTCTGTGTCATAGGGAGCAAGAGGTTGTACAAGATCCGTCAGGTTGGGAGCGGCGCATTCTCTCTCCCGTTTTGCCTGGAATAGAGTTTGAGTTTATGCGTACCACCATCTTGCCTGGAGTCGATGCGGGGGTCTTTCTTCCTCACGGCACTGGTTCTCGCGAATATATCGCTGTCGAAGAAGGAACCTTGCAACTGACCTTGAACGGCACTGTTTATCTGCTCCAGGCGGGAGATAGTATCTATTATGCTGGCGACTGCCAGCATGCTTTTGCCAATCCAGGGGAAAAGCCCTGCACCTATTACCTTGTGATGGAGATTCCACCCTCTCCCGTTCCACATGTTCATCATAGATAGCGAGTTCGTTGTATGTCTGATTCCTTCGTATCTCCTCTTGTAGAGGATCTGGTCACGTTTCGCCAACTCGGCCATCTGGCAGTCGATATGGCCGCCGATTACCTCGAAACTCTCCGAGATCGCCCGGTATTCGTCCCTATGACTCCTGATGAGCGACAGGAGTTACTGACCCAGGACTTGTCCGAAGAGGGAATACCGCCAGAAGAACTGTTGACCATTATTCGCGATCGTCTTTTTACCCATCCCATGGGCAATGGGCATCCTCGCTTTTTCGGCTGGGTCAATTCGCCTCCTGCCCTGCCTGGCATTATCGCCGAATTCTTGGCGGCGGCCCTCAATCCCAGCTGCGCAGGGGGAGATCATGCCGCCACTTATCTGGAATATAGTGTCATCCGCTGGCTGATGGAATTGATCGGCTTTCCTCAAGAGAAAAGTATGGGGCTTTTCGTGAGCGGGGCCTCGATGGCAACGTTGACCTGCCTGGCAGCAGCGCGCTTCTGGGCGGCGAAAGAAACGGGATGGAACGTGCGAGAACGAGGGCTGCAAGCACAGAATCCAGATTTGGTCCTCTATCTCTCGGAAGAAGGGCACGGATGCATTCGCAAAGCAGCTGAGATGCTTGGCCTCGGTAGCAACGCCTTGCACCTGATTCCAACCGATTCAACCTTTCGGATGGATGTGACTGCACTTCGAGCAGCCATTCAAGCTGACCGAGCTGCGGGACGACAGCCTTTTTGTGTGGCGGCAAGTGCAGGAACGGTCAATACCGGGGCAATCGATCCTTTGTCTCTCCTGGCAGATATGTGTGCAGAAGAGTCACTCTGGTTGCATGTGGATGGGGCCTATGGTGCGGTAGGCAAAGTGGACCCGCAGGTTGCGCCTCTGTTTGAGGGAATTGAGCGTGCACAGTCGGTCGCCATCGATCCTCACAAATGGCTCTCTGTCCCCGTCGAATGTGGCTGTGCCCTGGTTTCAGATAAACACCTGCTTCGTGAAACCTTTAGCCTTGTTCCTCCCTATCTGCAGCTTGAAGAAGGCAAAGGTTTTGCGAATCTCCCCTGGTTCTCCGAGTATGGTTTCCAGCAAACCCGCGGTTTTCGCGCACTGAAGGTATGGATGGTCTTACAAACCACGGGACGTCAGGGGCTGGTACAGCGTATCCAGCATCATAATGCCCTTGCGCAGCAGCTGGCATCGCTGATTGATGCAGCTCCTGACTTTGAACGTGTTGCTCCAGTGACGCTGTCTATCGTCTGTTTCTGCTACCTGCCTCTGGAACTGCAAGGAGATGAGGCGGGTATTGAGCAGATGAACCGTGCTCTGGTTCCCTTGCTCCAATTGACAGGAGAAGCCTTTCTCACCAGTACTGTCCTTCACGGCCAGTTTGCGTTACGTGCTTGCATCCTTCACGATGCTACAACTCCGGATGATCTCAGGATCTTATTGGAGAGCGTGCGGCACGCAGCAGCGCTTTCCCGAAAGCAGGAGCAATGACCATGGAGAAACACTACAGTGCCTACTTTTTTGACCTGGGCGGCACATTACTTGCCCTTGAGCAGGATGAGATCGCCTGCTCTGAGACGGGGAAGGTCACGCTATTGCCAGGTGTGAGAGATCATCTTTTGCCTCTACGCGGAACACCTGTGTTTGTTATTACCAATCAAGCAGCTGTGGCTTTGGGGCAACTCTCTGAAGCGACAGCGCGAGGCTTTATTGACCAGATCAATGCTGCGGTTGGACAGGTGATTACTGACTATCGCATCTGTATGCACCATCCGCTCGCTGGCTGCCCTTGCCGTAAGCCACAACCTGGAATGGTTTTCGACCTGGCGCGAACGCATGCGATCAATCTGGCACAGGCCGTGTTGATTGGAGATACTGCAAACGATGAGCAATGTGCTCAACTCGCTGGTATAGGGACATTTTTATGGGCACATGATTTTTTCCCATCCTGTTAGGTTGATACCCCAACATATGCTATTTTTTCATCCTCTTCATACTAATGAAGGACGACAGAGCGAGCAGAAAGCTTTCCCCCGATTCTCCTTTCTTCCGCACCGGCGAAGGAAACGAGAATCGGCAAGCAATCAGAACCTCCTCTGTTTCAAGATGATTGCGTGGACACAACACAGACGTGTGTTCCACGTCGTACATACGAGTATGTATTTGGAAAAAACAGGAAAATAGGAGAACATTGATATGTCACAACAACCAGTGAATTCCGCTCAGGTCGAGAAGTGCCTCAAGGGAATGGATTATCCGGCCGACAAACAAGAAGTGATCAACTATGCCAAGCAACATGGAGCCGATGCGCAAGTTGAACAAATGCTGAATCGCTTACCCAATGAGACATTCAATAAGCCGACGGATGTCAGCAAGGCGATTGGCGATATGGATCGTGGTCAGAGATAAGCACGTGTAAGACGCACATGGAAGAGACACGACTGGGAAAGCATAAGCTATCATATGCTTTCCCAGTCGTTTTTTTAACTCCATTCTTATTGTTGCTCCGCTTTGTTGTAGAGTCCGAAATACGAAGATGGAGGTGATTGAATCCTTGACAAGAGAAATTTGTTGATTATAATTAATAGTCAGAGTGTCTTTTTATTAATTGAGGAGAGGCAATGGCACGAATCGTTAGACCAGAACAATACGCAGCCAAACGTGCACAGATCCTCAATACGGCCCAGCGACTGATGTTGAGCAAGGGGTATGAGTGCATGTCGATCCAGGACATCCTGGAGGAAGTGCGAATCTCAAGAGGGGCCTTCCATCATTATTTCGCCTCGCGCGAAGCCTTGTTAGAAGCCTTCATCAAGCAGATCAAGGAAGAGTCGGGGAAGCCGCTTCGACAGCTCATTGATGACCCTAAGCTGAGCGCCCGCGAAAAATTCCAGGGCTTCTTTGATACGCTGGACCGCTTGAGAATGGAGCGCAAGGCGGAAGTGGTCAGGATTGGGCGTGTCTGGTATTCCGATAGCAATGCCGTTGTGCGACTCAGAGTGACTGAGGCGATTGCCAGACAGCGAGCGCAACTGCTCAACGAGATCGTCCGGCAAGGCATTCAGGAAGGCAGCTTTGTCGTCGCTTATCCTGACAACGCAGGGGAAGTCATTGTGACCCTGCTACAAGGGATGGGAGACAGGCATGCTGAATTACTGTTCGCCTTAGACCGGACACGCGACAATGATCAACGCCTCATTGAAGAGATAGTTACTACCCATGCCGTCTACATGGATGCTATCGAGCGAGTATTAGGTGTGCCACCGCACACCTTCTACCGAACCAATGCCGAAGGGGTGCAACTCTGGGTTGAAGCGATACGAGAGAATAATCAGCAGGAAGATCCAGGGCAAGCTCCCTAATGGGGTTACAACACCGTCCTCCACGTCCAATTGGCAAGCGAATGAGCCAAGAGAACGCGCGACGAGAAAAGAGAGAAGCGATCATGAAAACTGGTCTTCAAGCAGTCGGTACTGGACTTATTGGACTTGTAGTGTTTGGGTTGGTGTTGTTTTTGCCAGCGTGGACGTTCAATTACTGGCAGGCATGGGTTTTTATTGCCGTCTTTACCCTCTCGACGAGTGTCCCTAGCATCTACTTGAGTCTGAAGAACCCGGCAGCCCTTGAGCGGCGTATGCATGCCGGGCCAATGGCGGAAACCAGAACAGTGCAGAAAATTATCATCTCTGTTGCACTCCTGTCGCTGCCAGCGGTGATGATATTCAGCGCCTTCGACCATCGTTTTGGCTGGTCGCCAGTTCCAACGGCTGTCTCAGTGATTGGGGATGCTCTGGTCGCGATTGGACTTGGTATCGCCATGCTTGTGGTCATACAGAATAGTTATGCAGCCGCCAACATCACGGTAGAGGCGGGCCAGAAAGTCATCTCCACTGGTCTCTATGGGCTCGTGCGGCACCCGATGTATGTGGGAACGCTGATCATGATGGTAGGTATCCCCCTTGCGCTCGACTCCTGGTGGGGGCTTGTCATCCTCATCCCTGGCGTGATTGGGCTCGCCTTCCGCATCCTCGACGAAGAAAAGATGCTCAAGCAAGAGTTAGACGGATATAGCGAGTACACACAGAAGGTACACTATCGGTTGGTGCCATACGTGTGGTAAAGGCGGAATTGCAGGAATAAAGGCTGGAGAAGCGTTTATCGCCCCATTGATGATGTTAGGGGAAAACGCTTCTTTCATTGCTATTTATGCTTTTTTCCAACGAACCTTGTACTGATGAGATGTTCCCGCTGATTGTTGCTCAATGGCCGTTTCAATGTGTGTGGTGGGTAGATCTTCCGCTGTCGTCAAAATGACGGTAGCTTCGTTGTCCTGTGTACGTGTGAGTTCGACCTGTTGGGTACCAGGAAGCGCCAGAAGTGCCTGACGAATCCGGGCGTCGCATTTCTCGCACGTGACATCTTCGACCTGAAAATGATACTGGTGCGACATGAAGGGTTCCTTTCTTTACCGCTAGCTTACTTCATGTTTTTCCTTCGCTCCCTTCAAGAACATGGAGGAGGAATGGTTACCGTTTTCGAAGAACGCACGACATATATCTATTTCCACCTCTAGTGTACTCAAAAGAGAACTGCTTTGTCTACTCGTAGAGCGCTCTATTGATGCTGACATGAAATTAATAACTATCTGACAAACCTATTCCGCATCGACTTGCCAGATGATCACTGAGTGATCAGCGGAGGCAGAGGCCAGGAAACGACCATCAGGTGACCAGGAAAGGTCGAAGATATCGCTACTGTGTCCATTGTTTTTGCCAAAGGATAGGTCGGGCAACTTAAAACCGTTGCTGGTCTTGCGAGAGCGCGAGTTCGCGAGATCCCAGATATAGATCTGGTTACTACCAAGGTAACAGCCAGCCACATAGCGGCCATTGGAGGACCAGGCGAGTTTGCTAACCTGGAGTAACCCTTTGAGTACGGGGTCGGCGACGGTCAAAAGCGTAACAATTTTGTGTTGCTGAAGGTCAAAGATAGCCGCGACATCGAAGGCGTCGACGAGGATCTGATGGGGCAGAGCCAGAGAGGTTGCCAGGCTGCGCATATTGAGTGTCTGGTGAGTCTGTGCCCATACCTTGAGCTCAGCAGAGCGGTCGGGAAGAGGGAATACCTGTTGTTTCCCCGTCTGGGGATCCCAGGCGAGCAGGTGAAACTTGTTGTCCAAACCAAGGAGGAGAGATCCGTCGAGAGACCAGCGAATAACAGAGATTTCATAGTAATCTTTGGTACTCGTAACACTATTATTAAAGAGCTTGATAATTCCCCGGCCTTTATTTGGGCCGGGAGCATTCCAGAAAACGACCTGGTTCTGGTCGGTCGCGGTAGCGATAGATTTACCATCAGGAGACCAGGCAGGCGAGGAAACCTCGTCGATCGTATCATAGTTTCCGCTACGATCACTATTGAGAGCGATACGAGCCTGGGGTGTGAAGACATCAATAGTCGCAACCGTCCTACTAAAAATATACGTCACAGATGCACCCCTCTCATGAGGGGCGGTTACCAGAAAGCGGCCATCAGGGGACCAGCCCAGGTCATGGCGATAGTTTTCCGCGAATAGTTTCCATTGAGCAGCAGGCTGTGTAACTGATCGTGTTGTTTTTGTCGGTGTTTGTAAGATAGAGGTTGGGTCCCAGACCATGATCCGGGTATCGAGACCGCCAGATGCGAGAAAACGCCCCTGAGGGTTCCAGCACACATTATTCACACCATCGGCATGCCCGGTAAACTTAAGGCGAGGAATACCTGGAATCAGGCGTTGTGGCCCACGGCGCGGTGTTGCTTCTGGTTGATAGGCGTTGGCGAGGGCGTAGCCTCCGCCAGCCAGGAGTATGGTAGCGGCAGCTCCTCCAAGCAGAAGCGAGCGGCGTGAGAGAGGCCGATGCGCGCCAGCAGTTGTAGCTAACTGTTCTTGTGCCGCCTGATCTCCAACGCTGTTTGCGTTCTGGGAGCGTGACCGATCACGGGGGGAGACTTCGCCCGCCTGTGATGTCTCCTGAGGAGGAGAAGAGCGACGTGCAGAGTGTAGCTCGTCCATGGGTTTGATCAAGGTCGAAGCTGGATCGTTTTCAACGCGTGGAACGAGATGCGGCGGGTGATGCAAGCGCTCTAATTCATCAACAAAGGCCACACACGAGGCTGGGCGCTGATCGGGATCTTTTGCCAGGCCACGTAAGAGGACGTGCTCAATGTCCTGAGAAAGCTCAGGATTGAACTGGCGTGGTGAGGGCGGCACGTCCTGAATGTGTTTGAGCGCGACGGCGAAAGGACTATCGCCATCAAAAGGGACATGACCTGTGAGGAGTTTGTAGGCTACGACTGCCAGGCTATAGCGGTCACTGGCGGGGAGTGCTTTGCCGAGGCTCTGCTCAGGAGCCATATAGAGAGGTGTGCCCGCACCAGCTTTTGTCTGGCTGCGAAATGCCTGAGTCGTGAGTAGCGTCGCGATGCCGAAGTCAGAGATGAAGAGCCAGTGATCTTGCAGCAACATATTGGCGAGCTTGATATCACGATGCAATATCCGTTTGCTATGCGCGAAATCAATGGCCTCAGCAGCCTGGCGCAAGTAGCGTAGCGCAATGGAGCGTGGTAACGGTTGCTCCTGCTCGCGCAAGAGACTCTCAAGTGATCCACCAGAAATAAGGGGCATGATGAGATACGTTATCACGTCTTCGGCAAGCTCAAACTCGCCGAAATCATGGACGGAAAGGATATGCGGGTGTTCGAGCGAGGCAACCAGGCGTGCTTCACGATTGAAGGCTTGAAAGTATGTCTGTTGTGAGCGAAAAACTGGCGAAAGCAGTTTCACCGCTACCTGGCGTTGGAGATCGGTATCTTCTGCCAGCCAGACTTCACCCATCCCGCCGCGTCCCAACAACCTTTGTAAGCGGTAGCGTCCCAGCATCTGATCTTGCCATTGGGTGTGTTGCGCTAACATAGGGCTATCCTCGCACTTTCCAGATCAAAATAGAGGCGTTGTCATCTCCATAGCTTGCTGCCAACCATTTGCCATCAGGCGACCAGGAGAGTGCCTCAACGCTTCGCGTGCCAGTGGTTGTACTGGTAAGCGGGCCATGTATGGGAGGAGCTTTATCTCGAAGATTCCAGAGGAAAATTTCCCCGCCGGTGGTGCCTGCGGCTACCGCGGGAGCAAGTGATGCGGGATTGCAGGCGATACAATTAATACGCGGCGCGCTAATGGAAGAATCCAGCGGTATATTCGCGTCGTCGGTTGGCTTTCTCAAGCTAGAGGGAATTTGAAGGTTTAGCGCCTCATCCTGAGAAGAGAAGTAGCTGATGTTGCCAGTATCAGAGTCCGTGAGCATTACAAGTGTTTTACTATCCGCGGCCCAGGCAACGTCATAATTTGATGAAGGCAAGGGCAGGGTGCTGCGCGGCTGCCAGCTTGTGGTGGCAGATGATATCTGGAAGGAACCAATAACAATGTTGTCATCACGCTGGAATGCCGCCTGTGTCCCATCAGGGGAGAGAGACAGCGTGTCGGATTTGAAGGCTAAATTTTTGCCCGCATTGGGGTCAATGACATGCAGATTTTGTAGCTGCGCGTCCAGCGTACACATCTCAGTACGGCTCGGCGTTTTCTTTGAGACATCTTCTGGAATGAATCTGAGTATCACCAGGGAATTGTTGGGGAGCCAGCAGAGGCTGAGGTAGCGTTCTAACATTATGGGAGGAGTGAGAGGCGCCAGTTGTGGTGAGAAGATACCCAGCTGCGCCTTGTTATTGTTGAGGTAGTTCGCCACGGCCACGCGTTGCCCATCTCGTGACCACGCCACGAGAGACCCATCAAACTCATATTGCAGGTGCTTCCCACTATATAATGGGGACGTATCAGAACGATCTGGTTTCCGTAGGAGACTGGCAATATCCCAGCGCAGTACCAGCGTATCGTCACCGGCGGTAATAAGTGTTTTACTATCAGGGGACCAGGCCATTTGAGTGGGCGCAGCATTATGCCCGGTCAGCACAAGCGCCAGATCGCGTGACTCTGAGGGAGCAGGACGAGCGGAGAGGGGAGGCTGGGACGGGAGTATGGGAGAAGAGGTAGAGGTATGTTGTAGCCAGCCCCAGGTTCCCAATGCTCCACCAGTTACAAAGGCAACCGTGACCGCGCTACTGAGCAGGAATTGACGACGGTCAGGTCGTGTAACCTTCTGGTGTGTTATGTCATGAATGGATTCGTCCTCAAACGCGAGCGTCGGTAGATCACGCTGCGTACGCAAAGCGACATACTGGTGCGCAGTGTGCCCATAGGCTTGCTCTAACTGTTCCACCAGCTCCCCTGCCAGGGCGGGGCGTTGTTGGGGCTCTTTTGCCAGGCCTTGAAGCAGGATCCGCTCGAAGGTAGCCGAGAGAGCGGCGTTGAATTGACGAGGCGAGGGCGGCTTCTCTAATGCATGCAGCATTATTGTCGAGAGCGCGGTCTCACCCTCAAAGGGAAGATGACCTGTAAAGAGTTGATAGGCAATAATCGCGAGGCTATAGATATCGCTCGTCGTCGTGGCCCGGCCCTGAGCCTGTTCGGGGGCCATATATTCTGGTGTTCCCAGGTCACTTTCGCCCCTGGCATCTTGTTCAGGAGATGTCAAGAGGCGTGCAATGCCGAAATCCGCAAGCAAGAGCCAGCGCCCATCGCGTATTAGCATATTCGCAGGCTTAATATCGCGGTGGATGATATGGTGCTGGTGGGCATGATCGATGGCCTCAGCAGCTTGCTTGAGGAGCGTAAATGCCTTATCCGCTGGAAGTGGTTGGTTAGATGTGAGGTGACCTTGCAGCGATCCGTCCTCAATAAACGGGAACACTATATAGGGGAGCGTTTCTCCTGAAGGAAGGAGGTGTTTCCCATAGTCATGGATTTGAAGTATGTGGGGATGAGCAAGGGCCGCGACCGCTCTTGCTACTCGCTCGAAGCGCCGTGCAAAGGCGCGATCCTGTTGTGGGTAAATAGGTAGTGTTTTCACTGCTACCTGGCGCTCAAGACGTGGGTCTCGGCAGAGCCAGACATCGCCTGTATTGCCGCGTCCGATGCGGCGCAGTATCTGGTAGCGTCCCAATGAGTTCACATTGAGGCGTTGAAGTGTTGTAGAGGTATGTATCATTGTCTACTCTCCATCTACCTGCCAGATCAGGACTATGCCATCGGTTGCTGAAGATGCTATATAACGCCCATCAGGAGACCAGGCCAGGTCGACAATAACTTCTCCCTGGCTGTGCCCATTGTTTTTGCCGAAGGCCAGTTCAGGAAGGTGATGGCCGTCCGAGGAGAGGTGCGGCTGGGTATTGTGTAAGTCCCAGACGAAGATTTGATTACTGCTCAAATAGGTGCCCGCGACATAACGGCCATTGGGTGACCATGTGAGTTGCCCCAATTGCGGACAAAACTTATTGAAAGTTGAATAGGACGGTATCATGACGCTGCGGTGCGCGTCCAGGTCAGCACATCCCAGGATAGAAAGCACCTTTTTCTGAGCGGTGTCAAAGATGACGGCAATATCGACATCGCTGGCAAGGAACTGCGTCGGGCTAGTGGGCGAATTGAGGAACGTCAAGAAATACACGATACCCTTTTGCCCTGGCTTTTCAGGAAGGGTCAGTAGCGTGGCTCTTTGACCAGTCTGGACATTCCAGCTCGTAATGCTGTTTGGCTGAAAGTATTCCAGAATTTGCTGCTCGTCATGTGACCAGCAGAGGGCTGGAGGGGCATCAAAGAGATCCGACACTGTATCCTGCGTGGATTGCTCAGGATTGGTAAAGCGTTTGAAGACACCATGGGTTGTCCCTGGATGCCAGAGCGAAATATTCCCTTGCCTGGTTCCTGTTGCCAGCACCTGATTAGAAGATGACCAACTCAAGCCGCGATACAATCTATCTGCGCTGGTGCTGGGATCAGTGTAGAGCTGAAGGGAGGCGCGAGGCTGAAAGACATCGACCGTTGCCAGGACTGCATCTGAGCCTGCCCATCCTTCCAGAGGGGCAAAGAGCGCCAGAGCGTGTCCATCTGGCGACCAGGTCAGGCTATTCCGGTTGACAGTGGCTCCAATTTTCCAATTTGCCGAAGCGTGGGAGAGGTTGCTTGGCGTATGCCCCTGGGAAGAGAGTGAGGCGTCAAGGTCCCAGACCTGGACCAGGTTATCGTAGCCAGCGGTTGCCAGGTAGCGGCCGCGCGGGTGCCAGCGGACATTCCAGATAATATCGGTTAGTCCATTAAGTTTCAGGATGGGTCGACCGGGATGCAACTGTTGGGGACCAGGCACCTGCGCATATGAGCGATAGAGCGAGCTCCCTAACGCCAGGCCTGAGCCAGCCAGGAAGACGGCTGCCGAGGTAACACCCAGCATAAAGGCCCGCCTGTTCACGTGAGCGCGTTTGCGTGCCTGGTCGGGTACTTGTGTTTGTGTCGTTTCAAGAGCTTGCCCTGTTGAAAACGTGTGTAGTTGTGTGCCAGGCGTGGCAAGGTTCAACGTAGAGGCAATCCCAACGGGAAGGGTTTGATAGGGACCGCTTTCTCGTGTAGCATTGTGGGCGCGCTTATTCCAGGGCGCGACAAGCGTTGCATCGGGATCATCTGCCTTCGTGATATGAGACGGTTGGCGTATTTGTAAACTCTGCTCCAGGGCCTCAACAAAGGCTACGCAGTTCGAAGGGCGCTCCTCAGGTTGTTTTGAAAGCGCGATAAGTAGCAGTTGCACAGCCTCCTCGGGAAGTTGCGGCTGAAACTGACGAGGAGAGGGAGGTGGTTCCTGAATATGTTTGAGTAGCACAGCGAGAGCATCTTCGCCCTCAAATGGTAGTCTGCCAGTGAAGAGTTGATAGGCAATGACTGCGAGGCTGTAGAGATCGCTGGCCGTGACAGCCTTCTCCTGGATGCGTTCAGGGGCCATATATTCCGGGGTGCCGACCGCCACACTGGTACGGCTGTGATAGGTCGAGGTCGAGAGTAAGCGCGCAATGCCAAAATCGGAGAGATAGAGCTGGTCATCCTGGAGTAGCATATTGGAGGGTGTCACGTCACGATGTAGCACCTGTCGACTGTGCGCGTAGTCAATGGCCTCAGCAGCCTGGCGCAGATAGCGCAAACTCACCCTGGTAGGAAGAAGCTCCCCCAGGCTCTCCATACGATTGCGCAGCGCGCCCCCATTGAGAAATGGCATGACCAGGTAGGTAATAACATCATCACCCTGGTGTAGTTCCCCAAAATCATGGACAGAGAGAATATGGGGATGATCGAGTGAGGCGGCTAGACGTGCCTCGTTCTGGAAGGCGTCCAGGTATTCCTTCTCACTGTCGAGAACAGGAAGCAAGAGTTTGATGGCTACCTGGCGATGGAGTTGTGTATCTTCAGCCTGCCAGACCTCACCCATTCCCCCACGCCCAAGCAGGCTGAGCAGGAGGTAACGTCCGAGTGAGCGGCCCTGCCATTGATGTGTTTGATGTGCGAACATTATCTATCGTCCTTCTAGCTGCCAGATGAGAAGCGAGAGATCGCGGTCATCGAATGCAGCGGCCAGCCATTTACCATCAGGCGACCAGGAGAGTGTAGGTATAGGCGTTGTGCGGCCAAGTGTATCGAGCGTGCGAACAGGCGTGGCCTTGCTTTCATTCATATCCCAGAGATACAAGTCACCGGTATCTGTGCCAGTAGCCAGAGCGGGTGACATTGACGTTGGATTGCATGCTATGCAGTTGATATTCCGTGGTTTTCCCTTACCAGTCGTAGGGACTGTGAAGGCGTGTAAAGCGGGAGATTGCTCCTGCCAGTTATAAAAGAACAGCCGGGGGTCAATCTCGGAAAGCACGACGATATATTTGCCATCAGCGACCCAGCGTGCATCCTGAATAGTGTCTCCTTCATACCCAGTGTGAGGTGCTGGCAGGAGGGTGAAATGTTCCTTTATTTGCCAGTCGGGGTGATCAGAAAGCGAGAACGCCCCAACTTCGATGTTCCTTCCGTGAAGAAAGGCGTAGAGCGTTGTATTCGTTGCTGAGGGAGTGATCAATACATTGTCGCCGACAATGAGATCGTTCGCGCGCGTAAATAGTTTAGTTGGCTGGCTGGGATTACGTGTATCCACAACATAGACCGTATAGTTTCCAGGGTCAGTAGGATTCTGCTGTGTGTACCCCTCAATGTGTACGAGCGCGAGTTGAGTATTGGAGAGCCAGGTGAGCCCTGCGAGAGGATTTGTGCCATCTGCAAGGGTAATTGTTGCCCTCTCGTGAAATTTGGCGTCACAAAGCTGGACCTGGACCTTTTGCTCATTCCAGACGGTATTGGCAATCGCCAATGTTTTGCCATCGGGTGACCAGGAGGGATAGAGTTGCCCGCCGTAATAAGGCAGGGATTGAGCCGCGTAGAGCGGAGCACCCGGTGCTTGATCAGGCTGACGCAAGAGATCCTCAATATCCCAACGTAGCACATAGCCATCCACGCCAGCGGAAAAGAGCGATGTACTCTCGAGCGACCAGGAGAGGCTATTGATATGTCTCGTATGCCCGATCAGAACTAATGAGGGCTTATGAGGGCCCGTAGAGGGCGGGCGAGCCGAGAGGGCGGGCGGTTGTGGTAGGTCCTGGAGATGTGTTGGCTGTATATGTATGTAGCCCCAGGCCCCTAGTGCTCCACCCGCGATGAGCGCGGCGCCAGAGGCACCCGCAAAGAGGAGTTGACGACGCGAGAGTGTACGTTTGCCCGTCTCCTGAGTTGCAGCCTCTCCTGGTGGCGTCTCGCGAAATGCGAGTTCCGGATGTTCTTCTAGCGTGCCCAGGTGCCGAAATATAAAGGAGGAATCAAAGAATGCCTGCTCCAATTGTTGAACGAACTCACTCGCGAGCGCAGGGCGTTTCTGCGGATCTTTGGCCAGGCCCTGTAAGAGTACTTGCTCAAACGTGGCAGGAAGATCGTTGTTATACTGGCGCGGAGAGGGGGGAGGAAGCGTGAGATGCTGCAAGATCGTAGCGAGAGCGGTCTCTCCCTGAAAAGGGAGGTGTCTGGTGAAGAATTGAAAGGCGATCACAGCCAGGCTATAATTGTCGCTCGTGATCGTTGCCTTGCCTTGTGCCTGCTCAGGTGCCATATATTCAGGGGTGCCGAAGCCTACACTCCCTTTCGTCATCTGCACACTTGAAGTGAGTATGCGGGCAATACCGAAATCGGCCAGGAGAAGCCACTGTTCATCGCGCAGGAGCATATTATCGGGCTTAATATCGCGATGGATGATGCCCTGTTTATGCGCGTAATCAATGGCTTCGGCTGCCTGTCTCAAAAAGAGAAAGATGCCCTGAGGGGGCAGCAGGTATGGCCGGATTGCCAGGTACTTACCGAGGGATCTGCCCTGAATATACGGCATGACGATAAAAGGAAGAAGTGAGCCATCTGACAACACTTCTTTACCATAATCATGGACTTCTAAAATATGGGGATGTGTCAAGACGGCAGCTGATCTGGCCTCGTATTCAAAGCGTCTTACAAAATCCTGATCCTGCTGCCCATGAACGGGCAATGTTTTAATCGCTACCTGGCGACCTAAGCGAGGATCATCACAGAGCCAAACCTCACCCATTCCGCCGCGTCCAATGCGCCGTACGATCTTATAGCGGCCTAGAGCGGCTACTTCTGTGATCGGTAAAACATCCTGTTTTTCCATATACGCTTTCGTTTAATCCTTCATGCGAGATTTCAACTGTTATCCAGTAATATAGCAGAAATAGAGCTTGATGGATATGTGCTCCACCACTTTTTACCTGACATCTCAAAGTAGTGTGCAGATACATTGAGCTTTGCGGGGGCACGACGGTCGGAGCACGAGATCAACCTTTCTGCATGCCGCTGTCAGACGGGTAAGAGATATGCTTTTTTGGGAACCAAAAAGTAGAAGAGATCATTATATGCATAGCTCATTGGGCCGCGACAAAGTGTGCCTTTCGTTCTGCCAATCCCACACGCGCGATCAGACCTGAATGGAAGGCAAGATAGTCACTCTCGATACCATCGCTAAAAATAACGCCGTTATCGGGCATCTGCGAGGTAATCACAAGCTCCTGGCCTGGTTTGAGTTGTCCAAAGACGATATTTACCTGGGAAACCTTCGAGACAAATGGTTCACGAACTGTGTACCAGAGCGTATCAGCATCCCATGGTGCCACTGGCAACACCTGTTCATGCCCCTGGGGGTGCGCAATTGCCCATGCCCCCTGTACAATCGAGCGTAACCAACCAGTACTGCCCGCCCCGGTAGAGACAATAATGCCACTTGATATCTGTGCTTCGTGCTGTTCCCCAAGTTGGAGCAGATAGCGGGCTGAGGTGTGGCTGCGTTGACCGATAAACAGGTCATTGATGGCGTATAATATCTGACCATCGTTCAACGTCGCCTTCACCATCGAGACGTGCCGTATCTCGCTGCGTCCCCGCGCGGCCTGCTCGACAACGCTCCGCACCTGCTCGTAGTGAAAAGGAATCAGGACTCCATCGACGCGTTGAGGATCAGGGTTGAGAGCCAGGATGGGTTGTGTTGTGAGGTACTTGGCGGTATTGATGACCAGCCCGTCAGGTCCGATCGTCACGACCAGGTCGCGCTCACGAAACTGGTAGGTTGGCAGGAAGTCCCGGTCAATGAAATGTTGCTTTACTGTAGATGGGAGATGTTGGCGCGCAAAGTCAACGGCACGGTGGTACTGTGCATCGGCCTGCTCATACTCGCGAAATGCGACCTGATTCTGTTCCAGATAGAAACGTGCCTGCGCCCAGCTATTCATACGCTGCACCAACTCCTCCAGAGCCGTTTTTCTGGTTACAACAACAATGCGTTCAATAGCAGCCATAAATCCTCCCATGGTGTAGCAGTAGCCAGGAACAGATGCGCTACATGCATATGTCTGTTCCTGGTGTGGTATGTATTCAAGGCTTACTGCCCATGCAATAATTGTTCGAGAATCTCAGAGGTGATCGTCAAATTGCCAATCTTATGGGCGTTATCCGCAAAATCGTGGAAGGATAGGGCAAGCAGTTGTTTAACCTCGAGCTCCCTATAAGGGGCGAGGCGAATACGCATAGCCATAGCTTCGTACTCGGCCTCCTGACGGGTATTCTCTCCTTGCAGGTTGACGAGTTCCTTACGACGCTCTTCCAAAACCACAGAGGTTGCCAGCTCATTCTGCTTGATCTTACGTTCCTGCTCGACTGCCTCTGCTCGGCGCGAATAGATGGCCTGGTCCGCGCGACGCTGTAGTGCCTCACGCTGCTCTGCCTCCAGTGCCTTCGTCATCTCCGGCGTCGCTTTCAGTGCTGTATAGAAGAGGCTCATGCATTCAATACCCAGGGCTGCCAGTTCATTTCCTTCACGTAGACGGGCCAGGACATTCCGGGCCAGTGACTCCGAGCTGCGCAGAGCATCCTCAAGCGAGAGCTGTTGGAGCTGATTCCGCGTATGCATCTGCACAATGTTGACAATGCGCTGCTGCAACTTGACCGGGTCCTCACTCTGGTAGCGACGCGTGCGTGGTTGAACCGTAAAATTGAGGAGCTGTGCCATCGTCTCAGGCGCAACAATACGAAACGTCACCTGGCCCTGGACGGTCACGGCCTGGAAATTGTTTGTTGTCTCGTTAAAGATGAAAGGCGCATCCACTGTCGAGATTGGCACCAGAGAGATCGACGTATGGGGTGCCCAATACCAGAAAGAGAGTCCCGTGCCCCGTCTCACCACATGTCCATTCACATACGCGAGAATATACTCTGTTGGCTCTGATTTAAAGTATGAGAAGAGTGCCATGCTGATTTCCCTTTCCATGCGAGCGAGCATGAATCTGCATACCTACTGTTCTGTTACAGCTCTCTTGAAAATGAAAGATAGGGAGTGCAGAGGGGCGTCAGCCCCTCTACGTCCCTTTCCCCTACCGCCGCAGGCGGTATGAATCCTTTTCAAATGAAATTGAACAGAGTGCTACTTAGTGTGAAGTATACACTAAGTAGTGTACAGAAAAAGCCAGGGAAAGTCAAGCATTAACGAGCAAAAAAGGAACTCCATCTACTCAAGCCTGCTTCTTGATTGATTGTTTCCCGAGAATGTTCATTGATGCCATCTTGGTTTTACTCATCTTACGTGGTTTGGTACAATGGCCGTATGCTCGCTAGTAACGCTATAGGTGACAATCGTTTACTCTGATAGGAGAATACTCAGCATGCGAATAGAAGTTCGGCATCTTACCAAAGTCTATGGGGGAGGTATCCATGCTCTTGAGGACCTGAACCTGACCATCCCTGGTGGCATGTTTGGTCTGCTTGGCCCCAACGGCGCGGGCAAAACCACCCTCATGCGCATTCTGGCGGGAGTTCTTTCCCCTTCTGAAGGCTCAATTCGTGTCGGCAGCTATGATGGGGCTACAGAGCGAGGTCGGACCCAGATCCAGCGTATCCTGGGCTATCTGCCTCAAGAATTAGGGGTGTATACTGACCTTTCAGCGTATGAGTTTCTGGACTATATGGGTATTCTCAAAGGCCTCAATGATGGTAAACAGAGACGGCGACGTGTTGATGAGTTGCTAGAGACAGTCGCGCTTAGCCATCTCGCTCATCGCAAGCTCAAAACGTTTTCCGGTGGCATGAAACGTCGCGTCGGCATTGCACAAGCTCTCCTCAACGATCCTCAACTTCTCATCGTCGATGAGCCTACAGCGGGTCTTGATCCTGAAGAGCGTATCCTCTTCCGTAACTTGCTTTCGGACCTGGCGGGTAAACGAACTGTGCTTCTCTCCACGCATATCGTCGAAGACATTGCTCAAACCTGTCAGCAGCTTGTGCTAATGGCAAATGGCCATATGCTCTTTCAGGGAACGGTTTCAGATATGTTGAAGGAGACACGTGGCAAGGTTTGGCAGATCACAACCGCTGGTCAAAAGCCAGCGGGCAACTTTACTGTTGTCTCAACGCTCAATATGGGTCTGAACACACAATATCGTGTTGTAGGTGAATACCCATCTTATTCCAACGTTGTAGCCATCGATCCCAACCTGGAAGACAGTTATGTCTGGTTTATGCGTAATGCCCGTCAAACTCTAGCCCCTACTATATCCCCTCTTGATAAATGATACCCTGAAGTTAGAGCATATACAGTGATAGCGCGGTGCTGCCTGGGCATATCTCAATGCCTGCTGAATAGAGCTACAAGGGCACATTGCGGCTCACGTTTATCAAAAAGGCTTCTGCTGTCTCCTGAAAACGGGAACCAAAACATAACTTTCTGCACTCTACTATATAGACAGAGCAAAAGATTGACGAAAGGGAATGAAGCAGGCGCATGAAGAATCCGGAAATCGGGTTACCTGAGTTACTCGCGCTGGATCTTGATGCGCACTTCGCGCAGCTAGTCGCGAGCTATCAGCAGGGATTATATGTATTTATCTTGCGCCAGACAGGCCATGCCCAACTCGCGGAAGACATTCTCCAAGAAGCTTTTTTACGCGCGTACTCAACGTTGCGCAATTACCCGGCCGAACGGAGGCGTACGTTGAAGATTCAAGCCTGGCTCTACAAAGTGGCGGTGAATACGTTTTATGGGCATCTGCGTCAGACAAGGGTACATGAAATTTCCCTTGACCTGCTTGAGGACTTCGATCAAACCTGGCAAAGTGCCTGGTATGACCAGCCAGATATAATGAGCGAACAGCGGGAATGGATACGTACTCTTGAAGAGTATATAGCCCGTCTCCCACTTCAATTTCGTACACTCGTCAATCTCTATTATTTCGAAGAACTGAATCACCAGGAGATTGCAGATCTGCTTGCTATCCCATTGGGCACTGTGAAATCTGGTATTTATCGTGGCACGCAATTGTTGCGTCGTGCGTTAACCACTCAGGAAGGCGAGGTGCGGTCGAGATGAATGAGTCTACACCCTTTGTGTCTGGACAAGGGGCTGAAAAGCATGTGGTTCCTACTACGCTGGCAAGTGATGTTCTGCGACAATTGGGATTAGGTCAAAGCGCTTCGCTGTTTGAGCATCCTTACGTGAACATTGATCAGTCACTAAAGAGTTCTGATTGGCATGTCCGTCTCCAGGCCCTGAGCGATATACCTCCATCGGCTGTTCAGGAGTATCATGAACGCTTACTTGTTATGTTAGAGGACCCTCACCCATCCATACGTGTGGCAACGCTTCGTGTGTTAAGCATGGAGAGAAGCAGTGTTTCGCTAGAGCAGCTGGTTGAAATACGTACACACGACGACGATTGGCGTGTTCGCGAAGCAGTTGTGCGGATGTTGGGGTACCTTCAGGATCCAGTTTGTGTTGAACCATTATGCGCCGCCCTTCATGATGAAGATGAAGCGGTACGTGCAGCGGCAGTGCATGCTCTTGGTTCTCTGGGAGAAGACGTTCCAGCAGACAAATTATCTCTCACTTTACAGGATCGTTCCTGGGTTGTGCGCGAGGCTGCTGCTTTGACATTCGGTATGTTAAGTGAGCAGGGTATTGCTCTTCCACTTGAAGCATTGTCTGTCGTTGCCCACGACCAGGATAGCATGGTCCGAACAGCCGCTGCACAGGCGCTGGATACGGTTGCTCAGTTGATGTCACATCCAACTCGTCGATCATGGCGTGGCGCGTTCTTAAAGGTCTGGCAACTTTTGTTGATGCAGATACGCCTGATTCATAGTGGTGTCTGGATTGCTCCGCTCCTGGTGGTATTTAGTGTAGGCATCTTCCTTTTCTTTAAAGTACACTCTGAAACTCAGCTTCAGATGGCTGTCTCCGTCCTCGCTGTGTTCACGACGGCAGCTGCAGCCTGTGATGTACCCTTTCTCTATGGGATGAAGCACGACGCGGGCTTCGAATTAATAAGCTCGACCCCTACTTCTATGCGGCTGATAGTGTTCTGCCGCTTTCTGTTAGTAGTTGGTTACAATGTCTTGTTGGCTCTGGGGATGTCCGTGTTATTGGCTCTAACCCATCACGAAAACTTTCTGGATATCTTGCACATATGGTTAGGTCCCATGTGTTTGCTTGCCTCTATGGCCCTGGCGCTCTCGTCGCTGATTGGAGCCTGGGGTGCGGCCAGTGTGACGTTATTGTTGGAAGCAAGCCAGTCTATCCAGATGAAGACAACGCCTCTAAATACTTTTCTGGGTATTGATTTTGTTCTTTCTTCCTGGTGGCAAACGAATTTATCAATATGTTTGCTTACCGCGCTTTGCCTGGTTGTTGCTCTGGTCGCTATTCCACGCCAACCGAGAGTGGTCAGGTGGTCGAGGTGGTCGTAGGCAAGGAAACGACATATGTAATTTATTCTAGAGTTCTAGAGTAAGGAGATTCTGACGGACAGTGAGATGTTTTTCGAGTTTCGTGGGCATAATGCGCTATGAATTTCGTATGCAGATCCGGCGTATTGCCGTCTGGATTGTACCTGTGCTGCTTATCGCGTTCCAATTCGGCCTGAACAGGATGTGGCTTCCACATTCTATGGGCAGCTTTCTATATAAAAGCTCATTTGATGAACACGTTGCGTTTGATAGCGCTCTCTTGCACATCAGTGCCCTCCTAGCTAGCAATGCCAACCTTTTCCTGCCACTGGGGGTAGGGATACTTATGGCGGATCGCCTACTACGGGATCGCAACGCAATGATGGAAGAATTGGTCCAGGCCTTATCTGTGCCTGTAGGCGTACGCATCCTGGGAAAGTATCTGGGGAATTTAGGTGCAACCCTTTTGCCTGTTTTACTTTGTTATGGAATTGGTGTTGCCTATTTGTGCTGGCTCGTGCGTGATATTCTGGCTGTATTCTATGGCGTACTTTGCTTTGCAGTCATTATGCTACCCGGTATGCTGTTTGTCAGTGCTTTTTCGCTGGCAGGGCCAGCTTTCTTTGGCACGAATTTATATCGTTTCCTGTTCATCTGCTATTGGTTCTGGGGGAATCTCTTACGCCCGGGTTATGGTGTGCCCACTATTAGTCGTACAATTCTCACACCAGTTGGTATGGTTATAGCGAATGGCTTCTTCGGTGTTACTATTATCGCTGATAGCGGGTTGATGGTGGTATCTCCATTCGAGGGTTTAGAAAGCTTGTTAGCCTTAGTGGGTACTGCTCTGGTTGTCTTAGGGATATTGTGGGGCTATGTCTCCTGGCAGCAACGGCGCTGTTAGGTATTTTCGCACAGAAAACGATAGTGAATTCAGATAATGATTTTTCCTATATATCAGGAGCATGTCTAAATGTTTGAACTACAGGATGTTATGTCTGGCAACCAGGAGAACCTGTCCATTCATGGTTCTCTGGTGGGCTCTAAGAAGCCAGTGTTCCAGAGCGCACAGCATGACAACAGGCAGTGTGGACAAAATGACCTTTTTGTCGCTATCACTGGAGCGCGTGTAGATGGACATCGTTTCATCCCTGCAATTGCGCGTGCGGGAGTAACTGGAGCACTCTGCACCACGCCTTCTGAGGACGTTCCCGACAGTTTTCTCCAACTGGTGGTACCAGATGTTGTCAAGGCATTGCAAGCCACTGCCCGCGCGCGTGTACAGCGTCAACCGGGGACTATCAAGATTGGCATTACAGGCAGTAGTGGCAAAACGACAACCAAGGAAGCTATTGCCGCTGTACTCGGCAGTGTCGCACCGACACTAAAAACCTATGCCTCCTATAATAATGAGCTTGGCTATCCACTGACGCTACTACGCCTGGAAGCCGAGCATAGATACGCGGTGCTGGAGATGGGTGCTGAATGGGTCGGCGAATTGCGGGGCCTCTGCGAGACGATTGCGTGTCCAGACTGGTCAGTGATTACTACTGTAGGGGCTGCTCATCTCAAGCACTTTGGCTCACTGGAGAATGTTGCAATCGCCAAGAGCGAACTGGTTCAGGTGCTCTCTCCAGAAGGAATCGCGCTGCTCAATTATGATGATCCAGTGGTTCGAGCGATGAAGGAGAAGACGCAGGCGCGTGTGATCTATTATGGGCAGGGTGATGGGGCAATGGTGCGCGGTCGGCACGTCGAAGAACGGGGACTCCTCGGCTCCCGCTTTACGCTGTGCATCGAGGATGAGGAGGTGCCAGTACAGTTACGCCTACCCGGCACGCATGGCATAACCACTGCCCTTGCGGCGGCGGCTGTCGGCTATGCCGCTAACGTTCCGCTTGAGAACATTCGCGAGTCACTAGAAAACCTTTCATCCGTCCAGGGACGCGGTGAGATCAAGACAAGCGCTGGCCCGAATGGGAGCACGTTAGTCGACGATACCTATAACTCTATACGGCAATCTATCATTGCTATGACTCAGGCAATGCAGACGACTCCGCTGGTCCCTCTGGGAAAGTGCTGGGCAGTGTTAGGCGAATTGCTTGAGCAAGGTGAGCATACCATGGATGAACACATTGCGTCTGGCCTGGCGTTGGCGGGTAAGGTTGACTACCTGGTAGTGCTTGGGGACTTCGCGCGCTACTTCGCGGAAGGGGCAATGCAGGCGGGGATGCCTGCCGAGCATATCTACGTATTTTCCGTCGATCCTGCCAATGTCTCTGAAGTGGAAGATGGCAAACGTGCCGTTGTGCAATTGCTCAAAGAGAGGGTGCACCCTGAAGATCTCGTCCTTGTCAAAGGATCGCGCGGAATGCGCATGGAAACTATGCTTTCAATGTTTTAGATAGAAGGAGAAAGGCAAAACGATGAAACAGAAGAAACGTATTGGCATCATTTTTGGTGGCCGATCCTGTGAACATGAAGTTTCTCTGGCTTCGGCGGCATCGGTCGTGCAGAATCTTGACGCGGAAAAGTACGACATTGTTCCTATAGCTATAACGAAAGATGGGGCGTGGCTCTGGGGCGTTGAGCCCCAACAATTGCTTCGAGCCGTCAATGATCCTATGTTGGCGACAGAGATTGCATCCTCTCCTGTCGTGACTCTGGTTATTGATTCACAAAGTAGACGCTTTATCAGCATCAATAAAGCTCAGCCTCTTCCGGCTAATGGCGAACTCGACGTACTCTTTCCCGTGCTCCACGGCCCATATGGAGAGGATGGCACTATTCAGGGGCTCTTCGAGATGGCCAATATTCCCTATGTTGGCTGTGGTGTGCTTGGCTCGGCGGCTGGTATGGATAAGGAGATCATGAAGGAACTCTTTCAGGCTGCCGGGTTGCCCGTGGTCAAGACCCTTACCTATAGGCGTTTTGAGTGGGAGCGTGAGCCGGAACACCTGATAGCTATGATCGAGCATCAGTTGGCATACCCTTGCTTTGTGAAGCCTGCCAATCTTGGATCGAGTATTGGCGTCAGTCGCGCAAATGATCGGGATCAGCTTATCAAGGCAATGAACGAGGCGTTTACCTATGATCGCAAGATTGAAGTTGAGCAGGGCATCAATTGTCGCGAGTTCTCGTGTGCTGTCCTGGGCAATGACGAGCCGAGCGCCTCAGTTGTCGGCGAAATCCTTCCCGGCGACGAGTTTAGCGACTACGAAGATAAGTACGTCAATCACACCATCCAGTTTGTTATTCCTGCAACTATCCCTACAGAAACAGCGCAAATGTTACGTGATATGGCTTTGCGAGCTTACCAGGCCCTTGATCTCCAAGGGCTGTCTCGTGTTGATTTCTTCCAGGACAAGGTTACTGGTCGGTTCTACATTAACGAGGTGAACACGTTGCCTGGTTTTACCGAAATGAGCCTCTATCCTAAACTATGGGCCGCCAGTGGTCTTGCCTATTCCCAATTACTTGACCAGCTTATCGAGTTGGCTTTGCGGCAGCATGAGACACGCCAGCAGTTGCGCTCCTATCGTTAATCACATCCTTATGTAGGAAAGGGTAAATATATATGCGTAATAACGAATTAGCAATGCAGAATCCTTTTAGTGTTGGCCCTCGCCTTTACCTGCGCCCATTAGAGCCAGCCCAGGATTATCACCATGTGGCGTTATGGCACAACGGCGAGGAAATGCGCAGCTATTTTAACGTGTATCCGACCAGCGATACGCGCTCGAAAGAGCGACTGGACCAAATGTATCGCGACTTTCGACATATCCTCTTAGGCGTTGCCTTGAAGCAAGACAACACGCTTATTGGTGTGGTGGGTCTGAAAGACATCAATACGCTCAATCAAACCGCTGAGTTTTATATCAAGGTTGATCCTTCCGTCCAGGGAAGAGGGTATGGCACCGAGGCTACCAAACTTATGATCCAGTATGGATTTATGGAATTGAATCTTCATCGTATCCAGACGCAGGATATGGAGGAGAACATTGGTGGCTGGCGCGCGGACGAGAAAGCGGGTTTCCAATTAGAGGGTACTCTGCGTGAGGCCATTCTGCGCTTCGGAACGTATCACAACGTCCGGGTCTATAGCATATTGCGAGACGAATTTATACGGCAAAGCGCGCAGGCTAAATGAATTATCACAATAAGCTAACGAAATGCCGTTTTGTCATGAATTAGTGATTCATATTGTATAAGTCATATATCAGCAGTTGGCTAGATTAAAGAGGATATATCTTGTTTCCACAACAATATTATCAGCATGTGATTCATACTCCCCTGGTGCGCTATCAGGGACCCCTTGCTCCACGAAGTGAGCTATGGCTGAAAGATGAAACAAAGCAGGTTGGTAAATCCTTCAAGTTTCGTGGCACATATCATCGTTTGCTTGAGGAAGCGCCTGAAACAACCGTCGTTACTGCATCAACAGGCAACCATGGCATGGGAGTCTCATTAGCTGCCCAGCTTCTGAACCTGCGAGTCCAGGTCTTTGTGCCAGCACACATTTCGGCAGTAAAAGCAGAGAAGCTAGTGCAGTTGGGGGCGAACGTTGAGAAGGTGGCTGGTGGCTATGATGAGTGTGTGCAGGAAGCATTGCGCTTCTCCAGGGAAACAGGTGCTCCATACATCTCCAGCCTCGATGACCCCTCGGTGATACACGGGCATTCGAGCCTCTTCCGCGAGATTCGAGAGCAGGCCGAAGAGGATCTCGACGCGCTTTTGCTGCCGGTTGGTGGGGGTGGCCTACTGGCTGGATGCTTGGAGTGTTACCAGGGGTCAGGTATGCATATCATTGGTGTTGAGTTGGAATGCGTTCCCTCGATGAAGATCGCCCTTGAGAGCAATGAGCGTGTGCTGCTGCCTCCGGCGCGGAGTATGGCCGAAGGAATGTTGGTACGGCAGGCTGGTGTCCTTCCATTGGAGAGAGCCAGGGCCTATCCGCGTTTCGACGTTGAGCTTATTTCTGAGGAAGAGATACAGCACATGTTATATCTCCTCTGGAAGCACAACGATATACGCGCGGAGGGGGCGGGTGCTTCCGCTGTCGCGGCTGCTCTACGCTACCTGGAGAACCATCCAGGTCAAAGAATAGCCGCTGTGATATCTGGTGGCAATATTGATGAGGAAACCTTCCAGATTGCGACGAGGAAGTATAGAGTAGAGGAAGCGAGTACACGCTAAGAAGTCGGGTAGCGAACTTGAGATATGAAGAGCGGGTATCCGAGAAGGATACCCGCTTTCTTTTGTTTCTTTATAACAGTGGCGACGAGGCTAGCGGCGCCAGCCACGGCTATAATGCCAGCCGCGATTATAATAATGCCAGCCCCAGCCACGGCGATGATCGTCCCAGTCATGGTCATGATCATTGCGACCATAGTCATGATCGTGGCCATAGCCTTGAGCCCCTGCGACCTGTTCCAATTCCTGTTCGGTGAGGTCGTGGATCCCTAATTGCTCTGTAAGCGAGGAAGCACGTGTGATGGGGGCGAGTGTATGAGATTTCATAGGTTCGTTCCTTTCTCCATCAGAAAATGTCCTATTGAAAAATGTTGTACTTTTTGAACTCTTTTTTTGAGAGCAAATGGTGCAACCTGATTGCAAGATAGCATATATCATGCTTCTGTCTTTATTTTACTTACAAGGATAAACGGAGATAATCTATGTTGTGATTTATGATATTACAAGCAAAATAATGACCAGTATGAATTAATGGGTTTTTTAAGAAGGCGCGACAAGATTGTAGAAAGAAAGGCTATGGTGAGAATCGGCTTCTCACGCTCTGCCACGTTGCAAAATCCCATGTCTAGAAAAGACATATCTGAAGCCGAGGGCGCTCTTGCCGCCATCCAGATGGTACTATTTTATGGAGCCATCAAGGAGTACCGCATGCACACCATGCACTCCGTTGGCAATTTGTGTGATCCGCAAATCCACGACGAGACTCGCCAGCGCGAGCGCTTGTGAGCGGGGTATGTCGTACTGCTCACGCATCAGATCGAGCATGGCCTCAAGTGCAATGAAAGATGCTTCATGCAGATTCTCATGAAAACCCAGGGTTACCCATGCATTGGTCGTTCTCGCACGTGGAGTCTTCAAAGGCATATCCTCACGCACATGGAATGTCAAATCAACGCGTTCCATAGGGCATTCGATAGCCACGCCGCTCACCTCACCATCCCCCTGGACGCCGTGTCCATCACCAACAGAGAAGAGTGCTCCAGGAACGCTGATTGGCAGATAGAGTGTGCTGCCAGCAACCAATTCCTTACAATCAATATTGCCGCCACAGAAGCGCGGGGGAATAGTGGAATGGATGCCGGATTCATCGGGAGGCATGCCCATAACACCCATAAATGGGCGTAGTGCAATGGTATGGCCGTACTGATCTGTCCCAGTCATGGCATCAGCATCGAGTGTCCAGTGAAGCAGCTCATGGCTCTCAACGAGTCCCAGATACCTGTTCATAGCACTTTCCCGACCTCCAGCGCTCGTCCACCCCCAGTTTCCCGGCCGTACCTCGTGTATCTGTATTTCGAGCGTCATCCCGGGCTGAGCACCATGAATGGCTATGGGGCCGCACAGCGCATGACCACTATCGTGCACAAGGTCACGTGGTTCAAAGCGATTCTGCAACTCTTCTGTAGAGGGTCCAAGATGCCAACCAGCATCAAGGGTACGAAAGTGGACGGCATCACCCGATGCAATAGTAATTATGGGGGGAAACTCGCGGGAAAAGCTTCCGTGGAGAGTGGCTCGTTCTGGCCCAATGCTATAAATGGTCATGCAGTGGCTCCTCTTTTGTTTCGCATATCTCAAAACGCTGCAATTCCACCTAATTATAACAGAAGGAGACGGGCTATCATCTAACTAATCGGCTTTGTGGATACCTCTGCATTCATATATAGTTTTGGTGA
This sequence comes from Ktedonobacter sp. SOSP1-85, assembly GCF_016587415.1. Classification (GTDB taxonomy): domain Bacteria; phylum Chloroflexota; class Ktedonobacteria; order Ktedonobacterales; family Ktedonobacteraceae; genus Ktedonobacter. Next base: position 5,354,446 of record NZ_BNJI01000001.1, read on the forward strand.
CGCTCCTTAGACGATAGTTTTGCTGAGAGTGAAGCCATTTGAGCTTGCATACAAGTGGGTCAACGTCACCCATGGAAAACCAGGAAACTGTTCAATCAAGAGTATCCCTCTTCTTGGGAAGAGTCACCGTAAAGATCGATCCTTTTCCGACAGCGCTCTCCACTGTGATGGTTCCCCCATGACGCTTGACGATCTCCGCCACAATGTACAATCCCATTCCCAGTCCCGGGATTGCTTTCTGTTTGGGACCAGTGGCCCGATAGAAGCGCTCAAAGATTTTGTCGCGCTGCTCTCGTGGGATACCCAGGCCATGATCGTGCACACGGATCGTGACGGTCTCTGGGGAGGCCTCGAGGTCTATCTCGACGGTCTCTGCACCGGGAGAATACTTGATGGCATTGCTGATCAAGTTGGTGAAGACCTGTCCGAGCCGGTCTCGATCCGCCATCAGGCTGGCCTGAACGGCGCCACGCACTAGAATGCTATGGCTGGGATGGGTTTGCTGCATAGTGTCGATGGTCTCCCGCAGCAATGCGTCGAGATCGACCGTCTCCTGCCGATACTCCAGTCTGCCCGCCTGGATCTTGGAGACATCCAGCAACTCTTCCACGAGCCGGGTGACTTTGTTGATCTGGGTCTCCATGCTGGAAAGAGCCGGAGCAGAAGCCTGGAGGCCTTGCTTTGCCAGTTGCCTGCGTAGCAAGGAGGTCTGCATTTTCAAGGCTGTGAGCGGGTTCCTCAGTTCATGGCTGGCCATGCTGATAAAGTCATCCTTGCGCTGCTCCAACTCCTTGCGGGCCGAATTATCCAGCACAAAGCCAATCATCTGGCGCGGATGGTCCTGGAAGGTGACGGCACCTGCTAAGACAGGAAGGCGACTGCCATCTTTACACACCAGCTCGGCTTCAATAGGCGTATGCTGCCCGTGTGTAGCTACCTCCTGGAGCACGCGCTGGAAGAGAGGTGCATGTTCGGGGGAGTGATCCTCATCCTGTTCAACGTTCTGTTGTTGAGATCTTCTCGGGTATAGCCAGTCATGTGAAGAAACGCGTCATTGGCATCCACCAGCACTTCCTCATCCCCCTCGTTTGAAGTAATCCCGATAATATTGGAGTCGATGAGGGCGCGGATGCGTTCCTGGCTCTGGCGTAAGGCTTGCTCAGTCCGTTTCTGCTCCTCGATATCGGTGCAGGTCCCAAACCACTTGACGATCTGGCCTGCTTCATTACGTACCGGCATGGCGCGGGCTAAGAACCAGCGATACTCCCCCGTCTGACCATTTCTGAGACGATGTTCGCGCTCAAAGGGCTCACCTGTTTCGAGCGTGTGATGCCGAAGAGCCAGCGAGCGTTCAATATCCTCAGGATGCAAGAACTGACGCCATCCATAGCCTTGGATTTGCTCAAAAGTGGCATGCGTATACTCACAATAGCGCTGATTACAGTAGTCAAGACGGCCATCTGGTCGAGTGGTCCACACAAACTGCGGCATCGTTTCGGCCAGCACACGCAGGTTTTCCTCGCTGTCTTTGAGCCGCTGCTCGGTCCGTTTCTGATCGTCGATGTCAGTGATAGTCCCAAACCACTTGACGATCTGACCGGTGTCATTGCGTACCGGCATGGCGCGGGCTAAAAACCAGCGATACACACCCGTTTGGCCCTCCTTGAAACGGTAGGCAACCTCATAGGGAGTGCCTGTGCGGAACGCATGCGCTCGCGCCGCCAGGGTGCGCTCAGAATCATCCGGGTGTAAAAACTGGCTCCATCCATAGCCATACAGTTGCTCAAAAGTGGCGTGGGTGTAGTCACGGAACCGTTGATTAAAATAGTCTGACAATCCATCAGGGCGCGTAGTCCACACGAGTTGCGGCACCGTTTCGGCCAGCACACGAAAGTTCTGCTCGTTGGCTTTGATTCTCTGTTCAGCCTGTTTCTGTTTATCGATATCAGTACAGGTGCCAATCCAGTGCAGGATCGTGCCCTCTGCATTTCGCTGCGGCACTCCTCGCACAAGAAACCAGCGATACGCTCCGTTTATACCGTCTTGCATACGATGTTCCACTTCATAGGGCACGCCTCTCTGAATGGCGGTCTGCCACACATCCCATACACGTTGCCGGTCATCAGGATGCACAGCTGCTATCCAGCCATCGCCTTCGACCTGTTCGCGGGACATCGCCTGATAATCTATCAAGGGTTGGTTGTTGTAGATGATATGCCCATCGGGTCTTGCAATCCACACAAAGTGGGGAATGGCATCGACCAGAGTGCGCAATTCGTCTTCGATGTACTTTCGCTCAGTGATATCTCGGCCTGCACAGATGAGATACTCGACCTGCTGGTTGGCATCACGATGGGAGGTAATCGTCATCAAAATGTCCAGAGACAGGTCACTTCGTGGATGGATTCTGGCCTCAAAGCGCACGGTTTCTCCCCTGCTGGCTCGTGCAATGGCTGCGCGCAATTGTTGTTGGGCAGCAGGGTCATGGGACCATGCTGGGGAGTCGGCGAACGGTTTGCCAATCATCTCCTCTCGCTGGAGGTGTGCATCGGCCAGGGGACGCTGATTGACGTCGAGAACCAGCCCCTCCGGGGTCAAGATGGTGACCCCATCAGAGAAGCTTTCCAGGAGATCTCGATACATGTGTTCGTTCTGGCTAAAGGCATTCTGGGGGACTGTGGTTCCAGATATTCCTGGAAAAAGATTGCGAGGCCTTCGTTTGTAGGTGAGAGCGAGACGTGCAGCCGGCTGTTAGTGACGGGAGAAATATACTCCACTTCGGTTGGTTCTCGGGTCTGTTTGGCCTTCTGGACAGCTTGATAGAGCGATGTACTCACCAGTTGGGGCGCGCCACGCCACAATGGCTTGCCACAGACATCTTTTCGTGTCATGGTCTGTGCATTTGCATTGGCATACACAATCGTCGTGTCGTCATCGAGAAGAAACAAGGCACCGGGAAGCGTCTCAAGAAGAGTGAGGAGTGTCTCACTCGATGCAGGCGTGACACGTTTTTTCTGCTTTGTATGAGACATATCGCGCTCATACCCCTTTCACATACCTCGATCCCTGAGAATGAAGACGCATTCCTGCTCTGATCTTAAGATGAATACTTCAATGATGTGAGTGAGAGCGTCGAGAAATAAGCAGACTACACTTTTTGGAGTGCCAGAGAAACCCCTCCATTTCTCTAGAGTCAAGGTAATACATCGGAGATATCCTTCGTTTCTTTAGGTTGTGTTGCAAAAGACAGATGTGAATGTAGGGGTTTTCAGAGGCGGCGAAGGATAAATAAGGGTAAGGGAAAGAGTCATTTGGCGAAGGAGGAGGTCTGCTGGCGTGTCCAGGTGATGACACGAGAACGCCTGGAGGTGTGTCGGCACACCTCCAGGCGTTCTCGCGTCATAGTTCTTTTCTCTTGCTCAAATGTATTGCTTTCAGCGATGGGAGTAAATATATCTACCTGGATAAAGGGAGAATCCCCCGTGATGTATCCGGTCCGGGGGAGTGTCAAAGCCTGATAGAGATAAAGTCTAACGAATATGTACTGTCGTCTCCACAACTTCGCGTTGCTTATATTCGACAAGCGGGCCGTCGAGGATAAGTGTACTTTCTGCTCGAATATCGGCAGAGGAGGCGCCAACGCTAAAGGTAAACGCGCCAGGCTCGGTGACGAAGCGCATGTGTGGATCGTAGAAGGCCAGGCGAGAAGGATGGACGGTGAAGGTGACCTGGCGGCACTCACCAGGTGCGAGCGAGATGCGCGCGAAGCCGAGCAGCAGGCGATCAGGCCGGGCCACTGAGGCGACATCATCGCGTCCATAAAGCTGCACTACCTCATCGCCAGCGAATTCGCCAGTATTCTCAACCTCAACAGAGATCGCGATTGGTCTGGTGATGTCCGTCGCATATATGCTCAAATCGCCGTACGCGAAGGTGGTATAGCTCAGGCCATGTCCAAAGGGAAAGAGCGGCGTGGGTGGCGAGTCGATATAATCGCCGAAGAGTGGTATACGATCCGCGCCAGCGCGCTGGCTCGCGAAGATTGGCACCTGGCCGACCGAGCGCGGGAGGGTGACGGGCAGGCGGCCTGCGGGATTGACTTTGCCGGTGAGCACGTCGGCCAGACCATGGCCGCCCTCTTCGCCAGCCGGGAATAGCTGGAGCAGTGCGTTGGCCTGGGACGCGACGCTGGCTAGCGTATGCACGCGCCCGCTGAGTACGACCACTACCAGGGGTGTGCCTGTGCCGGCGAGGAGATTGAGAAGCTCGGGCTGCATACCTGTGAGGTCCAGGCTGGTGGAGTCGTTGCCTTCGCCCACAGTGACGGGACGCAAAAGGCCGCTCTTGCCGGCCACCACCGCTACGATTATATCGGCCTCGCGCACGATCCGTAACGCATCCTCGAAGCCTGAAGTGTCGTTGCCCAGCACCTCGCAGCCTCTGGCGTAGGAAATTTCGACATCGGGTAGCGCGGCACGCAGCCCAGCCAGGGGCGTAACATGAGGCGTGAAGTAGGGGCCGGGCGCATAGTTCCCCGCCGTCTGCGGAGTAGCGAGACCCGCGATCTCAACATCCTGTGCTGCCTGGTAGAGTATTTCCTGGTGCGCTGGGTAGTGATAATCGCCCTGCAAGAGCCGCTCGTCATCCGCACCGGGACCAACCACCGCGATGCGTTTGATCGTCGGAGCCAGCGGGAGTACGCCATCGTTGGTGAGGAGAATAGTTGATTCGGCAACTGCCCGGCGCGCCAGTGTGCGCTGCTCAGGAGTTTGAAAGATCTCGTGGGCCACGGCATCATCGACATATGGCTGCTCAAAGAGTCCAAGCTGGAATTTCATGCGCAGCACACGGCGCACTGCGGTATCGACCACTGCTATGTCAAGCCGTCCGGTCTCGATCTCGGCTTTGAGCGGCTCTCCGTAGCAGTCCATGGTTGGCAGTTCCAAATCGATACCGGCCAGCAGAGCCAGGCGCCCTGCTTCCCCACGGGTTGCAGCCACACGATGATAGTCCATGAGCTGGGTTACCGCGTCGTAGTCTCCCACGACCACACCACCAAAGCCCAGTTCCTCGCGCAGCAGGTCGGTCAGAATCGCCGGGCTGCTAGCGCAGGGCAGGCCATCGATCGAGGCATAAGAATTCATCACCGTGGCAAGCCCGACATTGCGGATGACGGCAGCGAAGGGCTCAGCGTAGACCTCGCGTAGTTCGCGTGGCCCGAGTTGTACTGGTCCCCAGTTACGTCCGCCATCTGACATGGCATAACCCAGGAAGTGTTTGCCTGTCGCTGCTACACCCTGACGCAAATCGTCGCTCTGCAAACCCTGCACATAGGCGCTACCGAGCGCGCCGATTAACACGGGGTCTTCGCCATATGTTTCCTCAACGCGCCCCCAGCGGGGATCGCGGGCCACATCGAGGACTGGCGCCAGAGCGTGACGCGCACCCACAGCGAGCATCTGGGCACGCATCACCCCGGCCACCTCTGTCATCAGCGTGGGGTTCCAGGTTGAGGCCAGCCCAAGAGCCTGAGGAAACACTGTCGCATCGCGATGGGAGAAGCCGCCCGTTGCTTCTTCATGCACAATGACAGGGATGCCCAGGCGCGTCCGTTCGAGGGCGACTTTCTGGATCGCATTCATAAAGGCAGCACTCTCGCGTGGGTGCAGGCCGGTAGCGGCACCGATCCGCGTCACCTGCCCGATCCCATGCGGTATTTGCCTGGCAACCTCTTCCGGGTCAAACGTGCCCGCGCGGACAAAAGAGGTGCTCCAGAGACAGCCGAGCTGCGCCAGCTTCTCATCAAGCGTCATCAGAGAGAGTAAATGCTCAACCCGCTCCTCAAGCGAGGCATGGGGATCGCGATAGGATGGCGTGGACATAGAACTAGAGATACTCCTTTATAGAATAAGTGGTGAATTCATGTAATCTGTAGGGCCCATGCTGGCATGAACTGCGAGCGAAGCGACGTGGTGGGTGTGAGAGTCCATGCCAGCATGGGCCCTACAGGTCGTTTCACTTCATTAGGAGATAAACTGGGAGCGTCATTTTACCTCCCAACTTTGCAAAATGGCTACCCTTTCACGCTACCAGCCATCAGGCCAGCAATCAGGTGGCGCTCCGCGAACAGATAGAAGATCAGAGCAGGAAGCATCATTAGCGAGACATAGGCCATGATCGCGGACCACGAAGAGGCATGTTCGCCCTGAAACTGCATAATGCCCAGAGGCACGGTCCACTGGTTAGCATCGTTTAGCACAATGAGCGGCAACAAAAAGTTATTCCAGCTCGCGACCGCGGTCAACACAACCACCACCGCCAGCGAGGGGCGAGCCAGGGGCAGCAGGACACGCCAGAAGAAATCAACATGTGTGCCGCCGTCAATATAGGTGGCGTCCTCTAGCTCGCCTGGAATGCTCTGAAAGAAATTGCGCAGGATCAGGATCGTTGTAGGCAGGGCAAAGGCCGCCTGCGGTAGGATCACTGCCCACATCGTATTGAGCAGGCCGAGGCTGCGCAGGGTAATGTACAACGGCAAAATGACCATCGCGAAGGGGAGCAACAGGCCAATCAGGATGATGTTGACTCCCATCTCTCGTCCCCGGAACGGCATGCGCGCAAAGACGAAAGACGCCGGGCAAGCCACAGCCAGCAACAGAACCACCGTTAAGATTGTGATAAGCAGGCTATTGAGGATGGACTGCCAGAAAGATCCCTGACTCAGCACGAAGATAATATTCTCCCAATGCCAGACGCTTGGCAACGAGAAAGGTGCGGCATTCAATTCATCATCGGATTTGAAGGCGCCCAGAAAGGCCACCAGGATCGGTATCAGCATAAAAATGGCGACGACAATGCAGATCAGATAGCGCACAGACAAGCCAGCGACCTGCTGCGTTTTCGCGCGCCGCCGCTGTGTGTCCGCGGCCTGCCGCCGCAGGGCCAGATCCTGATGAGGCCGGGTAACGCTAATCTTCATCGATTCTTCCTCCTTTAGACAACTGCCTCGGTAACACTGCCAGCCAGGTCTCTGCTCATTACAAAGCGCTGATATAGGATGGCAAAAACAAAGCAGATCAGGAACATAATCACACCTACCGCGCTGCCATAGCCCAGCTCAAAGCTCACAAAACCGTTTTTGTACAGATAGGTGGCCATCGTCTCGCTGGCATGCACTGGGCCGCCGTTGGTCATGATCCAGATCAGATCAAAGTATTGCAGAGAACCCAGCGCTGAGAGCAGGATGGTGAGGCGGATAGTGCTGCCCATCAGGGGAATGGTTATACTGCGTACAACCTGGAACATCGATGCGCCATCGATGCGCGCGGCCTCCACCAGTTCGTCGGGAATATTTTGGATCGCGGCAGCGTAGAGCACCAGGGAGAGGCCCAGGTATTTCCAGGTCATCGTCATGAAGATGGCATAGAGCACGATATTGGGGTCACCCATCCAGAGTGGACTCTGCGAGCCAGGAAACACATGCTGCCACACACTAGAGAGCAAACCATTTGGCTCAAAGATAAAGAGCCAGATAACGCCGACGACAACATCGGAGAGAATGTAGGGCATGAAGAAAATCATGCGGAATATGGAGCGACCAGGAAGCGACTTGCCAATGACCAGGGCCAGGACCAGGGCGAGTGGCAGCTGCACGCAGAGCGAGAGCACTAGAATAATCAGATTATGACCGAGCGCTGTCCGAAACGTCGAACTGCTGATGGCCGTGACGAAATTCTTCAGGCCGACAAAGCTTGTCAGCGGTCCCAGGCCACTCCAATTCCAGAGACTATAGTAGAGGGCCTGGACGACCGGAAAGAGCACAATCGCGCCATAGAGCACAGCACAGGGCAATAAGAAGAGCACAAGCGTGCGTATATATCTGCTTCTTTTCCCCGGGAACTTGGCAGGTTCTGGCAGCACCGGCGCCTCCATTGTGCCGCGAGGTCTGGTAGTCAGTTGCATCCGAAAAATCCTTTCCAAAGCTCTTCAACGAGCCTGGGGAGCGGCACCAATCCATTACGCGGAGAGCGAAGCTACATCCTTGCGCTGCCCTAGCTGTCCGTGGCAGATCGGTAGCCGCGTCCTTTTCCGCAAGAGTTGGTGTAGGAGCTTGCTCCTACACCAGCAGGATGTTGCTGTCCTGCAACTCTTTTGCATCTATTGATTCAGTGACGAAGAGACCGAGTCATCGATGGCTTTGGCTGCAGCCTGCGGAGTGATTGTCCCGGCATACAGGCCCTGTGTCTGATCCAACAGAACCTGGCCAACCGCCGGTGGGAGATACTGATCGTAGTAGAGCTGGAAGTACGGCGCAGCGGCGGCCATATCATCGATTTGCTTCCGCAGCGGATCAGTGACGACAGACTCGGCCGTTTTCATGGGCGGAACACCGATGTTCAGCTTGACCAGCTGAGGTGCATTAGTCGCGTTGGTCATGAATTTCAGGAAATCCATTGTCTCCTGCGTTGGCGCGTTCTTGCCGAGTGCGAAGCCGCCGCCGCCGCCCATCACATCCGTCGGATTGCCGGCCCCGCCTTCAACCATCGGGAAGGGGAAAATGCCAAAATCCGGACCTTTTTTGTCAGTAGCAACACCCTTGTCATTGGCAGGAGCCCATTGCCCCATCAGCTCCATAGCGGCATGGGAATTTCCTATCGTGCTCTGCTCATCGCTATAGGTCGCCCCCAGATAGCCTTTTTGGAAGGGCTGGAGAGCCACCAGCTCCTGCAATTTTTGACCGGCCTGCACAAACGGCGCGTCGGCGAACGATCCCCCGTTGCGGCTATACGCTTTTTGAAACGCGTCCTTGCCGCCGATACGTGTGGCGAGATAGGCCCAGTAGAACATACCCGGCCACTGCTCTTTTTCGCCCAGACCGATGGGCGTGATACCCGCGGCTTTCAGCGTCTTGATGGTCTCCAAAAACTCGGTCCAGGTCGTTGGCGTTTTCGTAATGCCCGCTTTGGCAAAGAGTGCCTTGTTATACCAGAAGGCAATCGCGCCATTATCGACCGGAACGGCATAATACTTGCCACCATCGCTATAGACGCTGTTCAAGACCCCTTGATCGAAGGACTTGCCCCAATCGTCCTGGAAATACGACCCGATGTCCTGGACCAATCCAGCCTTGGCGTACTGGAAAAGCACGCCACCGCCCCAGGTGTGGAAGAGGTCCGGGGGTGAACCCGACTGCATAACCGTCGTGAGCTTCTGTTTGAAGGCCTGGTTTTCGAGGACGGTAATGTTAATCTTAACGTTGGGATGGTCCTTCGTGTACTGCTTGGCAAGGTTCTGGTAGAACGATTTGCCTGGATCACCGGTGGCGATATGCCACCAGTTGATCGTGGCCTTCCCGTTACCACCGGAGCTAGGGGAAGAACCACAGGCAGAGAGAAGCGAGGGGAAAGAGAGAGCAGCACCAGCCGCGCCCACGGAGGTAAGAAATTCGCGTCGTTTCATAAGGTTGTATTACTCCCTTCAAAAATAGACATGGAGAGTCGCCCGACTCTGGACTGATAACAACCGGGTTTCGCCACTGTCGTGCTCATTGTCGTTTCTCCTCACAAACGAGAGGTTGTCAAGCATGGCAATACGACCATACGACAGTATGAGTGTCATGAGAGATTTCAGAAAAAGTAAAAGCTCCTTTCTTTTAACAAAAGCGCGTACAGCGTCCGGCAAATAAGACCTTTACTACGACGAAAGTGTCTGGCACGACTCGCGGATAATCAGGCGGGTTGGTAGTTCGATGCGCTCGATTTCCGCGTTGGGGTGTGCAATATATTTTAAGAGGAGATGAGCCGCGCTTCGACCCATCTCTTCAAGAGGCTGGCGAACAGTTGTGAGCGCGGGATGGACATAAGAGGCCTGGGGGATATCATCGAAGCCCACGATTGATAGATCCTCAGGTAGACGCAGTCCGCGCTCTCTGGCGGCCTCCATGACTCCGAAGGCCATCATATCGTTGGACGCAAAGATTGCGGTAGGCCGCTCAGGCAAGCTGAGCAACTCCTGGGCGCATTGATAGCCCTGTGGCTGCGTAAAATCGGCCTCGCAGATCAGGTGTGGGTCGGCGGGAATGCCATGGTCCTTCAGAGCCGCGTGATAGCCATCCAGGCGATCGCGCGCGCTGCCTAATTCCATCGTGCCGGTAATAAACCCGATGCGCTGGTGTCCCAACGAGAGTAAAAAGGACATCGCGTCATAGGCTCCGCGAAAATTGGTTGCTGAAACAGATGGGACGTTCTGTTTATTGCTGAGATAATCTATGATCACATGCGGAAACTGGCGCTGGCGCAGTGTATTTAAATATGCCGCCGCGTTGCGCGGCAGAATCAGCAGCAGACCATCAGCTAGTCCGCGCGTAAGCTTGGTTACATAGGCCGATTCCTTCGTCTTGCGCCGGTGTGTTGTATAGAGCATCAGATCGTAGTTTTCGGCGTCCAGCGCTTCATCGATGCCGCGAATAATTTCATCAATGTAGCTGCTGCTGAGGTAATCGACCAGCAAACCAACGACCCGCGACTCACCTCCGGCCAGGCTGCGCGCTTGCATATTGGGAACATAACCAAGCTGAGCCATGGCTCGCAAAACACGTTCACGCTTTTCAGGCTTCACATGATCTTTATTATTAATCACACGTGAAACCGTTGCATAGGATACTCCGGCTTCATCGGCAACATCGACAATCGTGATTTCGCGCGCTGGCTGGCTCTCTTTATCCGTTTCTCTCTTCTGCAAAGCCTGGGCTCCTTCAACATTGGAGGATCGGTTTCCTTTGCCTGGATCAAGCCATCAAAGCCAGCACCCAGGCCGTTTGCTCGCTCAGCCTCAGGGGATGAATTTGCAAACGTTTACAATCTCTGTATCCAGTGATACCATAGACTCTCCCTTACTGTCAAGGCTTTTTGCGGTTATTTTTCCACGCAGCGCAAAGAAATCATAAAAATACTGAAGAGAGAGGGCATTGCAGGGCCTCTCCCATCTCTTACCAACGCGCGAAAGGCCCTTCCAGAGCCTTTCTTTCACCATCTTACCCGTATTTTAAAGTGTCTGGAAGAAAAATGGCACTTGCTCCTAGAATTGCCGCTAATTCTTACATACATAGTTCTGCACTTTTTTTACAGAGGTTGACAGCAGAGAAGAAATAGAGTATATCTTCTGTAGGATTTGCAAACGTTTGCAAAGATAATTCTGCATACAAGGTATGTGCCATGACTGAGAAGTTGACCTATACAAATCCGGTGCTACCAGGCTTCCACCCTGATCCGAGCGTGTGTCGTGTTGGCCAGGAGTATTACCTGGTGACGAGCAGCTTTGAATATTTTCCCGGTGTCCCCATCTTTCACAGTCGTGATCTGGTCCACTGGCGCCAGATCGGGCATTGTCTGACACGCGCCAGCCAGGTGCCGCTGGCGAATATTGGCGCTTCGCGAGGCATCTTTGCGCCGACCCTGCGTTATCACGCAGGGCGTTTTTATATGGTGACGACGAATGTTTCATCCGGTGGCAACTTCTTTGTGTATGCAGACGATCCCGCTGGTGAGTGGTCCGAGCCAATCTACCTCAAGCAAGGGGCATCGATCCTTCGCTCTATTTTGATGAAGGGCATGTATATCTAACCAGTGCCGCTGCGTGGGAGCCCCATGGGATCTTACAATGCGAGATCGATCTTGCTACCGGAGAGCAGTTGACTGAGACGCGTATGATCTGGGCCGGTACGGGCGGGCGCTGGCCGGAAGGACCACATCTTTATCATCTGGGTGAGTATTATTATCTGATGATTGCCGAGGGGGGAACTTCATATGGGCATATGGAGACGCTGGCGCGCAGCAAGAGTCCGTGGGGGCCGTTTGAAGCCTGTCCACATAATCCAATCTTGACCCACCGGGATGTGGATACCAATCCCATTCAATGCATTGGCCATGCGGATTTGATCCAGGCTCACGATGACAGCTGGTGGCTCGTGTTGCTCGGAGTACGCCCGCGTAATGGCCAGTATCACCTTGGCCGTGAAACTTTTCTCGCACCGGCTAGCTGGACTCCAGACGGCTGGCTCCAGGTTTCCTCGGATAAAATGCTCGCTCTCACCATGCAGGCCGAGACACTGCCATCCTATGCCTGGCCAAAAGAAGATGCGCGCGATGATTTTGACGAACCCGGTCTGCGTTTCTGCTGGAACTTCTTGCGCAACCCCGATGCCGCGAGCTGGTCTCTCAGCACGCGTCCTGGTTGGCTGCGCCTGTATGGCTCAGCGCTCACCCTCAATGATCTGGCCTCTCCGGCCTTCGTGGGCCGGTGCCAGGAGCACTTTGCCTGTCTAGTGACACTCCGCGTCGGCTAAAGCCGAGCAGCTTCTGACACTGTGCCGTAGTCGGATTCGTGGGATATGTGGCGTAGCCACTACTCAAAGTGAATCCGTAGTTGGGACGCAATATCTGGGAGAGGCGCGCCCATCCGGCGCCTTCCTCTCTGGGCGGTGCCATGCCCGTTGGCATGATCTCCACGCCTTGCCGCAGGGAGAGATGGTCCCAACTGGCGTTTGGCATCCTGGGAGATCCCAACACCTGAGCCTTTCGGCTCCCTCTTCGCACGTCGCGTCAGAGCATGTGGCTTTTCCTTCAAAGGTGCTTGCGTACGCTCGATCAAGCGCTGTCCGACTCTCAGGCTGGCATTTCTGTCGGCATGATCGCGCATCTGGCACTGTGGGCAGAAGCAGAGGGCGGCGCCGGGAGTATAGCCCTCCTGGGGTTGTCCCTGGTTGTAGCGCACGACCAAGCCATGACAGCGATGGCATTCCCGGCTTGTATTGCGCGGATTCACACGGGCCGTGATGATACCGCCTCCATTCCACGCCTTGTACTTTGAGTAGCGGAAAATGCGGCCCTTCATCCAGTAGGCCCGTTTCGTATTACCCCGACGCGAATACGTGCCCTGCTCTGGTCGCAGGTTGCCTAGATGCTCGAAGACGAGAATACTCGCCTCGTGCTTGGTGGCGAACTGGACAATGCGAGCGCTCACCAGGTGCGCGATCTGTTCGTCCACGTGCCTGATTTTGGCCCAGAGGTCGGCATTGTCCTGTTCGTTCTCGGCAATGATGCCAGTCTGAGATCGGTTGTGTGCAATACGTCCAAGCAGTTTCTTCCTACAGCCCGATACCGCTGTGCCATTCCCAATGAAGGAAGTAGCCAGGATGGTGCCGTCAACGGTCTGGACGCTGCACACGGCTACGTGATGATCAAGATTGAGATCCACCGCGCAGAGACGTGTATCGGCGGCGGTGAGTTGCTCTCTGACTTTTGCGGGCGCCTCGAATGTCTTTTCGATAGGGGTATGCAACCACCAGCGATCTCCCTTGCGGACGAGTTGCGGACTGCCCATCAGATCACCATCAGGGAGATCGCGACCCAGCGTGTGTATTTTGAGCCAGGACCAGCATGAGCCGGTCCAGACTTTGAGCATGATAGAACGGGTACAACGCTCGCGCCAAAGGCTTGCGTAGAAGGGAGCTGACTTCTTCCATGATCGGGGCGGGACTGGTGGTCGCACCCTGAACGGCCGACTCTTGCCCTTCTTCGTTTGTTTGGCTTCGTGTTTCTGCTTCCGTGATCGCCATTTTTTGAGAGAGGAGAAGAAGGAGCGAGCCGAGCCGAGCGCGGCATTGATAGCAGCGCGTCGGAACATCGCAGGGATATCTGGCGCGAGATCGGTGAGTGGCATGATCGGATTGGGGTTGGACTCCGTTGTATGCGTGAGTTTCTCCAGGGCCGTGAGGGCCTCCTTCTTGTTGAGGGCAAGAAGACCTTCGTGTGCCTGGATGACTTCAAAATAAAAGGCCACGACGCGATTGAAGAGGACCTGGTTTGCCGCGAAGTAGGCAGCATACTGCGGTGGATAGTGTAACGCCTGCCTGATGGTTTTCGTGGCTTTTGCCATATAGTACCTCCTCTCACAAAAATATATGGTATCTCTCTTCGAGAATACCAGACTGATGTAAAATTGTCAAACATACGTTCTATATAGTACTCTATTGTACAAGGGCTAAAGCCTAATAACACGCCTCGCCACGGTCGAAAGAACCGTGGCTTGCGGCGGGCTAAAGCCCTATCTAGTCAGATCCCATCTGTGCTTTATTCCCCCCCGCGACGGTGAAGAAGCCGGTCTGACTGTATTGATGAATGATCAGCACCACTATGAGGTTGCGCTCACCCGCCTGGAGGGCCAGGTGCAGGTAATTGTGCGCCGGCGCATCGGCGATCTCAGCGCGCTCGTTGCCTGCGAGCGGGTCGACACAGAAGAACTGGAATTGACCATTCAGGCCGACGCAGATATGTATACTTTCGCGTATGCCCTACCTGGCCAGGATACGCGTATCCTGGCCAGGGGTCTGGCGCGCTACCTTGGAAGCGAAGTAGCCGGCAGCTTTACCGGAGTCTACCTCGGCATGTATGCTACCAGCAATAACCAGGGTCCGAGCGCGCCAGCGGATTTCGACTGGTTTGATTATGTGCCGCTGGAGTGAGGTGTCTGGTACTCAGCGACGCTCTTTGACACATCGGCTGACTCTCTTGCAACACAGCCGAAATCGTTTCCATATGTGAAACTTTGATCAAGGGTATGCGATGGCAAAGAGCATTCAATGCCAATTGCATCCAGGGGAAGAAGCCTCTCACTCCGCGTGTTATAGAGAAGTAAGCAGTCAAGCTTATAGTAGAGATGTGACCTTCCAGTATTCCACCTATAACACAAAGGAGATCTAGCGTGCGAGCAGATATTATTCCCGGTGCGCAATTTCCCGACTATGAACTGACCGATCACACCAGAACCCGGCGTAAGCTTAGTGAGCTACAGGGCATCGATCCGATGGTCCTGCTTCTCTCACGTGGACACTACTGTCCCAAAGACCACCAGCAGCATCTAGAACTGGCCGCGTTCTATCCCAAAATAGCCGTCGCTTATACCCAGATCGTGACTATCTCGACGGACAATATTCTGGAGTCAAACGAGTTTCGTAGCGCGGTGGGGGCGCAATGGACCTTCCTCTCTGACTCAGGTCGCAAGGTCCAGCAAGACCTGGATATCCAGGAATACACCGATCCCCACCATAATCCGATGATCCCACATACCATCGTGTTGGAGCCAGGGCTGGTGATCTACAAGATCTACAATGGTTACTGGTTCTGGGGACGTCCGTCGCCTGACGATCTGCGTCAAGACTTACGCGCCATTATGCAGAAGACACGCCCCGACTGGGATCTCGCCAAACCCGGTCTCCGCGAGAACTGGGAGGGCGGCAAGACCTTGCATTATCCCTACAAGGCAGCCAGGCAGTAATCTAAGTACTCTTGTGGATAAGGGCATGCAGTTGCTGGCCTCGCCAGCGGCTAGCATGCCCTTTATCCACAAGAGGCGGCCTTATTCGTGAGGAGAGAGTTTGTGCCAGGTATCGTGTGACCACGTAACATGTCGTTACCCGTATCTATGGATCTGCGGCATGTATCACGCGATCCTTGACGAACACTATGGGTGGCGTTCATCGCGTTGTAAAGGTAAACGACTGCAACATTTGCATAAAGCTCACATTTGCCTGGCCAAATGTTGCAGTTGGCCCATAGTACTCGACCTCATATGTCACGGTATTTTTCGCCTGAGGAGGGAAGTTTGTCACGAGAAGGAAAAGATTCCCTTGCACGCCAGGATCGGTAATCGCCAGGCTTCCCGTTGCGCTCCGCTGAATCCAGGTCACTTTGCCCGTGGTGAAGGTTTGGGGAGCGGATATGTCCTGTGCGTTTGCCAGCAGCGTGCCCTTGAAGTGGGACATGGCTTGATCGGCCACCACACTGGCATCTGGCTCACCTGCTCGATCGGGATCGGCAAAGATGGCCAGCACATTTCTCCCCTGAGGATCGGCAAACGTCACCTGGTTGCCCGAAGCGTGCACACCCCAGTTTGATGGGTAATTGAGTGTGAAGCCCGCTCCTTGGTACGTTCGCAGCGTCACTACTGGAGTTGGCTTTGGCTGCGGATCACTTGTGGTAGTGTCGCCGCAGGCCGCCAGCGCCGTTAGCAGGAACCAGATGCTCAAAGCCAGCGTTGTGTATCGGGTAGCCCGTTTCCAGAACAAAATCATAAGCGAAAGATGCTCCTCCTGCTCTTAATGGTGTCTACTCATCCCGTTCCGCTCACAGTGGTACAGAAGAAAAGTATACGGTTTCTCTCCAGGAAAGCCACGGCACATACGAAGCATCCAATCGACAGATAAGAGGCAGGCTCCTAAAGGACATGCTGTCTCACTGCTGATCAAGTGTCTTCTATCTGTTCTGGTTTGTTTCCCCACCGCCTTCTATCATTTGTCTATAGCCGTACTCGCTCACATGAATGATGCCAGCAATGCCGGAGCTGGCACCTGGTAGAGATGAATCGCGGCATATACCAATCAAGGATGAGAAGGTATCAATGCAGCAAACGCGACACTTGAGAAAGGAGGTAACCAGGAGCGTTTGCCTTAGTTTTACCCAAAGGAGGGGGAGAATGCGCGAATTTAAGCGCGATTTCTCTGAGAGCGGATTGCGAAGATCCCTGTTCAAAAGGCCACTTCGCAGTCTGGGTTTGCTTACCTGTATGCTGCTCATCGCCATGAGCAGTCTTTTTCTGTGGGTGACGCCCACGCACGCAGCCTCGTATTGCCAGGTAACTTACACGGTGACCAACCAGTGGACTGGTGGCTTCGGGGCGAGTTTCACTATCCAGAATACTAGCGGCTCCAGTTGGAGCAACTGGACGTTGACTTTCGCCTTCCCTGCTAGCGGCCAGCAAGTCACACAGGTCTGGAATGGTAACTATACGCAGTCCGGTCAGAACGTCTCGATTACAAATCTGTCGTATAATGGTTCTGTCCCGGCCGGTAGCACAGTCAGCTCAGAGCCTGGCTTCAATGGCTCGTGGACGACGAGCAATCCCATGCCGACCAGTTTCTCTATTAATGGGAATGTTTGTACTGGTTCTGGCGGTGGCACTCCCACACCAACGCCCACAAATACGCCCACCAACACGCCAACCAGTACACCCACCAGCACGCCGACCTCGACACCGACTAGCACGCCAACCAGCACGCCATCCCCAACCCCGACCGGTACTCCCGTGACGGGTGGTGGTCACGTGCAAAATCCGTATGCTGGGGCGCAGGGTTTCCTTAACCCCAACTACGTTGCGGAAGTGAAGGCCGCTGGGGCCTCTGTAGGTGGCACGCTTGGCGCGAAGGAGGCAGCGGTTGCCAATTATCCAACGGCCATCTGGCTCGATAGCATGGCGGCAGTCACCGGTGGAACTGGTTACACCTCTAGCCTGCTTGATTACTTAAAAGCCGCGGAGACACAGGCGGCCAGCAGCAGCCAGCCGATCATAGTGACCATTGTCGTTTATGATCTGCCCGACCGCGACTGTGCTGCCCTCGCCTCCAACGGCGAACTACAGATCGCCAACAATGGCCTGCAGACCTACGAGCACAATTACATTGATGTGATCGCGTCTGATTTGAGCCAGCCGCAGTTCTCCAACCTGCGTGTCTCGGCGATCATTGAGCCGGATTCCCTGCCGAACCTGGTCACCAACCTGAGTATTCAGAATTGTGCTGACGCGAACTCCAGTGGCGTCTATGTGCAGGGGATTCAGTACGCGCTCAACAAGCTACACGCGATCCCGAACGTGTATAATTTCCTCGACATCGCTCACTCCGGCTGGCTCGGCTGGAATAGCAACTTCCAGCCATTCGTCAATCTGGCCACCAGTGTGGCAAAAGGCACGACCGCGGGATTGAGCAGCCTCGATGGCTTTATTAGCAACACGGCCAACTACACGCCAACCGTTGAGCCATACATGACTGCCAACCAGCAGGTTGGTGGTCAGCCAGTGCGCTCGGCGAGCTTCTTCCAGTGGAACACGTACATTGACGAACAGAGTTACGACGTTGACATGCGCAATGCCTTTATCGCTGCTGGCTTCCCCAGCACCATTGGCATGCTGATCGATACGTCGCGTAACGGTTGGGGTGGTCCTAAGCGCCCGACTGGCCCGAGTACCTCGACCGACTTGAACACATTTGTCAATGCTACCAGGATCGACCAGCGCATCGCCAAGGGCAACTGGTGCAACCAGCCCGGCGGCATCGGCGCTCGCCCAGTCGCCAATCCAGCAGCAGGCTTTGACGCCTATGTCTGGATCAAACCACCCGGTGAGTCCGATGGTTCCAGCTCGCTGATTCCGACTGGCCCGAACAACCCGACTGGTAAGGGCTTTGATCGCATGTGTGACCCGACGTTTGGCGGAGACGCGCTCAACAACAACATGCCTACTGGTGCCATGGCCAACGCCCCGGTCTCGGGAGCCTGGTTCCAGGCGGGATTTGATACGCTCGTCTCCAACGCCTACCCAGCTTTCCCGTAAATCGGCTCCACCCCTTTTCGCGCTGGAAAATTCCAGCAAACGGCTCATTCATCCCCCCATTATTCATATGGGAGATGAATGAGCCGTCCTTCTATTCACTTTCTATTCACTTTCCCCTTTCTTGTTGATTTCTCTGATGTTTCATGATAAAGAGTTGTAAGGGGGGAAATGGAATAAATGGGTGAAAACAATAAATTGGGATAATTTATTGCAGAAGATTTTGTGAGCAAGATGCTACTCAATCAAACGTTTACGGCAAGAGGCTATTGGAGGGATCTATGGCGTCTAATCATCGTTTGAAACAGGTGCGCGAACTACGAGGTTGGTCGCAGGCAAAGGTTGCTGAACAAATCGGTACAGACGCAACAACTGTGAGCCGCTGGGAACGTGGACTCTTTTCGCCCACTCCGTATTTTCGCGAGAAACTCTGCGTACTTTTCGACCAGAATGCCGAGGAGTTGGGGCTACTGGAGAGTTCGCGTCGATTATGCGAGGAAGGATGTAGTGATCTACCTCTCCAACCGCCTGGTATTCTGTCCTCACCGCACGCACATGGGGAGCGGTCGAGAGAAGAAATTTGCGAGGAGGAGGCCGTTCCGCCCGTTGTGCCTTCCTGTACGTATATCGTTCATATACGTCCGGATCATAGGACGCTAGGTATTGCGCTGGCCCTGCTTGTTATCTCAGCCTTTTTTCTAGGGGGCTTTTCCTTCAAAGAGATGTATCCCCTCGTTTCACCCTCATCCTCAGGCGTTCATGCTTTTTTGCCCACCCAGGAAAACGTAAGCACCAAGGGAAGGGTGCCTGATAGATCAAGTAACCGTACAATACCACTCTTGACATCTACACCGTCCCCTGTCCCATCTCCTACGCCTGCGATATCTTCTGTCTCCGTGATACCCTCATCTTCCTCTCTCGAAGCCGAGGCCGATCCCAGGAATTTAACTCCTCAGGAGTGTAGTCTGGAAACACTTGGCTACAGATGCGATGTGAAACTCTGGTTCTATACCAACGGACAGGGGGCATCTTCCTGGATCTGGAAAACTGGCCCCGCGACGCTCCCAGTACAGTTTACCCCGCTTCAGGGAACAGGTCAGCCAGGGCAACCGTGCCAGTTGACACTCTATATCCGTAGCACGCCGGGCCAGCGTGGCCAACTGACATTTACAATTACTTCCTCGGTCGGTAACGCTACCGCGATGGTAACCTGGCAGGGATAGAACGTGTGGGCTTTCTTTGGAGGGGTCCTACGCCTCGCGAGGGTATGGCTCACCCACTACGGTCCTCGCCGAGGCATCTCTCTGGAGGATGCAACGATAACAACGGATCGGCTCGTTTCGGTGTTGGTTTGATTATTCAACACTGAAACGAGCCGATCCGTTTTGTTTCACCCCTGTTGTCTTGCTCCTTGCTCCACGCGGGTAGCCAGAAAAATCAGGGATGACTCATAGTTCGCGATCTGACCGCTTACCAGGCGGAGGGGGGCGGAGGGGGAACGACCGGCGGCCGATCGTTGCAGGTGATTGTGTTCGGTAGCTCCCACGGCGCGAGCCAGGGACCGGTGGTCCCGCTTCCGGTGTTGCCGCCGAGGTCGGTCACTTGGAACTCTGAACCCGCCGACGTGAAGTGGAAGGAGCCGCAGTTGTTGATGCCGACGGCCCCGACGTTGCGCGCGATGACGTTTTGGAACGTCGCGTTTCCGGAGGAACGCGCACTCAGCACTGATGTGCCTGTTCCATCAACGTGGATGTCCTGGAAATGGACGTTCGAGATGGAGTAGAGATCCTTCACTGGGAAGTCGGAAACCATCAGGATCGCGTTATACGTGTTCTGCAGGAAGTTGTCACCAGTAACCTCGATGTCCGCCGTGAGAGAGCCTTCGAGTGCGTAGAGCCAGATCGCTCCAAGGCCAATCTGCCAATTGAGCTCGAACGAGCCGGCCCGCACGGTCGTGTTGTTCGTGAACCGGAGGTAGCCGGCGAACGGGGTCGAGCCGAAGCGCGATCCCGCGTGGAGGCCGCTGCCCTCGCGCACGGGGTCGGCGACGATGTTACTCGACACAGTGTTGTTGTGGCCGCCGTAGATGGCGATTCCGTTTGCGAGCACCGGGTTCTGCACCGTGTTGTGATCGAACACGTTGTTGGTGTCTTCGATTCCGGGCTGCCCGTCAACCGCTTGCGACCACATCGCGAGTCCGTCATCACCCGTATTGCGAATGAGCGAATTGACGATTCTCGAGTTTGTCACTCCCTGGTGGAAGTTGATGCCGTCCGCGATCTGGTCCGCGATGACCGTGTTCTTGACCTCTACGTTGTTCATCGGCCCATCGAGCCAGATGCCAACTTTCGTGTGATGGATGTAGAGGCCATCGATCGTCGAGTCGTTTAGCGCCCCGCCGATACCGTTCACCTGATCGGTGTCGATTCGCTCTCGGACGTCGCCCTCTATTGCGAAGTTCGACAGGTGTACATTGTGGCTCCCGCCATCGGCTGCGTACTTGCCGTAGAAACCGACGCCCGTGTGCATGGAGCCGTCGGGCGCCGGTGAGGTGAGCGTGACCTGATGGCCTTTGACGATCGACCACCAGCTGCCGGCGCCTTCGACAGTGACATTATCGACGATGATGTGCCTGTTCACCTGGAACGTGCCGGTCGGGATATAGACCATCTTACCTGAGGCTTTCGCCGCCTGAATCGCGCGATCGAACGCATCCGCGGAGTCGCGCATGCCGCTCGGGTCGGCGCCGAATTTGGTCACAGAGACGGAGCCCTTCGGTTGCGGCGTGGGATCGGCGATCTTCTGAAAGTCGACGAGGTCGATGACCGTCCACGCTGCATTCGAATCGGCAGGCATGGTCAGGCGGACGACGTCTCCCGCCTGGTAGGTGTTATGGAGCGGCAGGCGCTGCTCGTCGTAGAAGTGCATCGGCCTGAACGGTTTCGTTATGGTCGGTGGCGGTGTCGTAGAAGCCGGAACGCACGAGCACTCGGTGATCCACCAGTCCGGGTGTAGCAAGTCCGCATTCGGGTCGTTCGTGAACGGATATAGGTTGTAGAGCCATGAGTACTTCGAGGTCAGCGCGATCGTATGCGGATGCGTGTTCTCATGGCCGTTGTGGTCCACGCTCACGGTCAACGGGGCGTTGATTCCGCCGCCGGTCGGAGCGTCGGGGATTGCGTAGCGGATAGTCACCGCGTTCGTCCGTTGCGTGAGCGTGAACGCGACGGACTGGCCAGGCGTGAGCCGCACGGCTTGCCGGCCTGATGCCTCGCTCGACAGCGTGTAAGCCGACGTGTCGAACGGGAGTATCGTCCCGTTCGTCGTGGCGTTCTCGGCCTCCTGCTGGACGATACCGAGCTGGGCGCCGCGTCCTGCGACGAGCGACGGGTCGATTGCGGCGACGGTCACGCGCGGGGAAGTCGCGGCTCTTACAGCCGCGTGGGGAAAAGGTACCACCAGACTGACGGCGCTTACCAGCATAAGCAAGGCAACAAGTCCCGCCAGCCTCTTTTTGCGCCTCGTGCGCACAATGTCTTGCATAAAATATATTCCTTTCCGCTTATTCCATTAAGGCCCTGGAAGTATATCCTGCTGGGTATTGATCCTCCTTTCATCCAAAAATGTGGGCTTTGCAAAGCCGCTTTTGTAAAAAAGAGCACGTATGTTGGTTGAATCAATTCCTAGAATTGCGACAAATAATAATGTAGTTCTTATGTCATGTCGTAAGCATGTCAAATACCACCCTTCAACATGAACATGCTCGAAAAATAGATCGTGTAAGTTATACGCCTAGAAGGACAGGGAGAAAACGAGCCGTGATATGGGTGGTGAGTTCGCATAAAATGCTGTGGCTTAAAGTGTTCCCTGGCTTCTGGCACGCCGCAAAGGCATCAGCTTCATAGCTTCAAAAGACCTCCTCACAGATAGTTTCTTTGTCAAACCTCGACAAAAGAATAAAAGGAGCCAGAGAAAGAGTTATTGCTCAAATGGGAGAGGACATACGAATCGCAAACGCTCCCATTACGCAGAACGGCTATCTCCTGGCAGATCTTTCAGTCAAAGAGACAACTGTAATGCTCGTCATTGTTCTGCTCTCATTCATAGAGAAAAAGGGGTAACGTTTACTCTTCCTTATAGAGAAAAGTAACATAGAAAAACATCATTGTCAAGAAAGCGAGGGCGTTTCTCTTTCTGTTTTCTAAGATTGAGCAGTCATGTCTGACTAAAATCGAATATCAGGCCAGGTTACTTGGCATTTTAGATCACTTTGCATCCCTATCTGGAAAAGCGAATTAGGTGAACGTTTACCTAAAAAGCATATAATCTCCCTCACCTTAGAATGCCCCTGAGGGTGCCATCCTACTATACGGGAAGTGTAGGTGGACCTTGGTATAGAGGTCTAGACATATTGACATTTGGGAAGGAGGGTAGGTATATTTTGTAGAGCGCTAGTATTGTGTAGGAATGCTGATAGAGGCGCTATACATACCTGGAAAAGACAAATACATTAGGAGGATTGAATGTGTCTTAATGCAACCCTCATCGGGGAGAAGGGGGGTCCCATGCTATCGATGGATTAATGATGTTTAGCCAACCCGCATTATGGGGAAGGAGCCTGTTGCATTTGTTTGTGTCCGACCGACAAAAGTATCAAGGAGGATTATATGTTCTGGTCGACCTTTATGCGCAAAGTACCTGTACAAGTACTTCATATTACCGTGATCTGTATTGTTATCGTAAGTAGTGTCTTTGCCCTCTTCTTGAGTACGTATCAGGCGCATGCTGCTGGCGAAACGGTCAGCGTGTGGCTCACCACCGGCGATCTGAGCACACATCTTGCGCAACAATCTAATCTCACGTTTTCCTCTAGCAACACTTCTGGAAATGTGATCACCGTCAACGAGAATCAGACCTATCAACAGATGGATGGCTTTGGAGCCTCTTTTACAGACTCCTCGGCGTGGCTTGTCTACAACAAGATGAGCAGTAGCCAGCGTTCTACGTTGATGAATAATCTCTTTAGTAGCAGTAGCGGCATTGGTCTGAATTTCCTCCGCCAGCCTATAGGCGCTTCAGATCTCACGCGGCCAGCTCCTGCCGTGGGTGAGTATTCGTATGATGACATGCCCAGTGGACAGACCGATCCGACGCTGGCGCACTTCTCCATTGCCCACGATTCCGCCTACATCATTCCAGTGCTCCAACAGGCGTTGCAGATCAACCCCGCTCTCAAGATTATGGGTACGCCCTGGAGTCCTCCTGGCTGGATGAAGTCGACTGGCTCGATGGAGGGTGGCACACTCAACACGAGCGCCTATAGTGCCTATGCCAACTACTTCGTCAAGTACATTCAGGCATATCAGGCACAGGGACTGCCCATCTATGCCATTACACCGCAAAATGAGCCTCTCTATGTGCCCAATGGCTATCCTGGGATGTCTTTTCCGGCGAGCGATGAGACCAACTTTATCAAAACTAACCTGGGGCCGGCCTTTGCCAGTAACGGCATTACAACGAAAATCCTGGGCTACGATCACAACTGGGATCAACCAGGTTATCCTACCACTATTCTGAGTGACTCAACCTCCAACCCCTATACCGCTGGTACCGCCTGGCACTGTTATGGTGGTACCGTCGATGCGCAGACGTCGGTACATAACTCGTTCCCCAACAAAGATACCTGGGAAACCGAATGTTCTGGTGGATCATGGGAAAATAGCAATGGTTTCCCCAACACGATGTCACTGCTGATCGGCGTTGTGCGCAATTGGGGCAAGTCGGTTGTCCGCTGGGGCATGGTGCTCGATCCCAATGGCCAGCCGAACCTCGGTACAGGTGCGGCCTGCTCCACCTGTCGCGGCGTTGTCAGCGTGGATCAGAACAATGGCAACGTCACGTATAACGGAGATTACTACGGTCTGGGGCAGGCCAGCAAGTTCGTCACCCCTGGTGCCTACCATATTGATTCCAGCGCTGGCAGCAATGGCATTCAGAATGTCGCCTTCAAGAATCCCGATGGAACCAAAGTACTGGTTGCCTATAATTCCGCATCCAGCAGCCAGACCTTCAATGTGCAGTGGGGCGGGGAATCGTTTGCCTATACGCTGCCAGCAGGTGCGGCTGTAACCTTTAAATGGAGTGGAACACAAACGGGTGGTGGTTCTGGAGCTCCGGTGGGCCATACCATCTGGCTCAAAACAACGAACAATAACAACTATGTGAGCGCCCGAACTGACCAAAGCAATACGCCCCTGGATGCAAACGTGACCCAGGTGCAGGCCTGGGAAGAGTTTGATGTGATTGATGCTGGCAATGGACTCATCGCTTTGAGGGCGCACGCGAATAACAACTATGTGAGTGCCCGCAAAGATCAAACCAATTCGCCGCTGGAGGCAATTGCTACGCAGGTACAGGCCTGGGAAGAGTTCATGTGGCTTCCACAGAGCAATGGGACGGTCGCCTTGCAAGCCGTGGCCAATAACAATTATGTGAGCGCCCGAACTGACCAAAGCAATACGCCTCTGGATGCAAATGTGACCCAGGTACAGGGCTGGGAGCAATTCACGTGGGGACAGGTGTCGTAGTAAAGCAAGGTTGTGCGATTGAGTAGGTGCGATGTATGTTGTTGCTAGAGACGACTCTCAGAGACCCGCTCTTTTGGTAGCACAAAAAGGATCTGGCAGAACACTTCTGCCAGATCCTTGCATGAGCGATACTGGGCGTGTCGCGCTGTGCTGCTTTTGCCTAACTGGTCCCAAGCTTGGGAAGATGTCCTTTTTCTTGTAACTATTCAGATGAGTGGCGTAAAAGTATTATTTCATGCAAAAACGGCAATCTTTATTGCCTTGTTATGCGCTGGATACGTGAATTGTTATGATAAGCCTGATTGGTCTCGTAAGTGTAAGGAGATAACACCAGCGGGTGGGATAGCGAGACGATGGATCCCGGCAGTGAGATGTAACGTTTCGGAACGTACGAGATGACCCTGGCAGTCAAAGGTTTTCACTGCGCGCTCACCTGTATCAGTGGATAGTTCAAGAATGAGTCGTTGTTCAAGGGTGCCATTGACAATAAGCAGGTGGGCAGGAACCTCGCCGATAGGTTTAAGGACAGTATCCAGGTAGGCCGCGATCACCTGTTTCGTAGGAGTAGAGGCGAGTACAACAGGGTAAGAAGATTCGGGATTGAGGGGCATCAACCTGCCATCTAGAAGCACACCGCGATGTTCACGCCAGAACGAGAGCCAGAAGCGCACAATGTTGCGGTGTGACTCAGGCAGCTGATCGAGCAAGATCGAGATTTGAGGTACCGAGAAAAGAATATTGATGAACTGTAAGGCGACCATCTCAGGAGTTTCATCTTTATGCCACATCAGCATATCGGAGTGAGCAGCCGTCGAGCCGCAGAGTAAGCGAATATCCAGAGTGCGTACACGGTTCGTCACAAACTCATAAGGGCAGTCACCGGCGCGAAACATATTGCCATATTTACGCATCAGAGGGCCAACATAGGATTGGCGGAACTCGATCAAGATATCTGGCTTGAGGGCGCGCAGGCGTGTCGTGATATCGGTAAGCAAGCGATCGACAGCTTTGTTTACCGAGAGTTCATCCTGACCTGGTTGTAAGGAAGCAGGTTCATTGTCGGAGGGGCGGAAGCTATCCACAAAGTCCAATTTGAAGCCATCGAGGTCCCATTCGCGAACCGCCTGTTCGTAAAGCTGGATCAAATATTCGCGCACTTCGGGGTAGCGTGGATCGACAACCCCCGTACTCATCAGACCGGGCATTGTGTAGAGTAAGCGATCTTTAAAGCGTTCCCAGGCCTGGCTATACATCCCAATAAAAGGGACCGAGTACCAGAGAATATATTTCATACCTAGCTTGTGTACGCGGTCAACATGGGCACGCATATCTGGCATTTTTTCGAGCGCCACCTGCCAGTCGCCACAATAGGCATAGCCACGAGCATTATCCGTCGTTTGCCAGCCATCATCCACAATCACTGACTCGCAGCCAAGCGTTTTAGAGATGCGGCACTGCTCTTCAACATTTTCCGGAGTCAGGGCCTGATGAATACTATACCATGTAGAGTACATCGGTAAGCGAGCCTGTTCGGGGACGGGTTGGGGGGTATAGTCGGGTTGTGTTGCCCACCAGTGCTGGACATCCGCGAGCGCCTCATAGTAAGGGATTGCCCGAGTATCGAAGCGTAGCGTCGCCTCATAACTGGCTAGGAAAGGAGAAGATTCTTGGAAGAGATGGAGGGCACAGTGGAGCATGCCCGTTTCCTCGTTCACACCAACGCGTACTTCAACTGTTTCCAGCGCATCAGAGAATGCAAAGGTCAGGCGATTCTCATTTTGAGCGTTCAGGAGAGAACTGACCGGCATCTGTGAAGTCACCTTTGCTTTATAGCCGCGTATCCAATCGGGCAACAGTGTTTTATTGCGGTCGCTTGCAGGGTGCCAGTGGGTATAAATATCGTGGATGGGGAGTTCCCAGCGCAGTTTGACTTGTGGCAGGTAGTTCGCGGTCTGGGAGTTTGATAGAAGGTGTAAATGAATGAGGTGCACACCATTCGTGAGAGTAGTGGTGGTCAGGGATGCTGTAAAGTGTTCTCCGACATCCTCGACGCGGAAATGGTGGGCGTCCATGCGCAATGCTGGCATTGTTGAGATCTCCATTGTTCTGCTTTCTTTTCAGTACGCCACAACTTGTGTATAAGTGTCAGGTTTTAGCGCGGGGAGCTCTCAGTTGCCGCCAAGCACGTGGGCCTTGAGCCATGCGTTGCGAAACGCGCCGCGCGGGTCGAGCCGCTCCACCAAACGGACAAAGTCGGAATGGCGTTGATAGAGCGGAGCAATTGCCGCTGCATTCGCATAGAAGAACTTGCCCCAATGCGGGCGCGCCTCGAACGGGGTCAGAGCGTCCTCGATCTGGATGACCATCTCCTGGACTGCGTCTGGCTCGCGCTTCCAAGTGAAGTGGATGCCAACGCAGTCTTCCTCGTAGTTCATACTCATCCACAGCCGATCCGCGGCCACCCGGCGAATCTCGCTCACCTGTAGGAGTGGTTGGATCCTGTCTGCGAGGGCGCGTAGAGTTTCTATAGCCGCGAAGGCGTGCCGCCGGGGGATGAGATACTCCGACTGGATTTCCTGGCCGCTGCTGGGCGTGTAGCCCATGCGGAAATGCGGTAAGCGGTTGGACCAGAGACCAGGCCGCCCCAACTGCGGTGTACAAGGGGTCGGATCGAGTCCAACGATCGGATGCCGATCAACCGTTGCGGCAATCGCGCCGAAGAGGTCACCCTCCACCTGGTCGGGTTCATCCATCCGGCTCTTGACCCAGACCTGATCGTTCGTCTGGCCCCAGCGGGTAAAGATGCTGACGCTGTAGCCGCACGAGGTAATCTCATCGAAGTGGTCGAAGAGTGCCTTCCAACTGAGCCCCTCATACACCTGCTGTTTCATCTCGTAGGCCGGCTGCACATCCAGGGTGATTCGGGTGACCACGCCAAGCGCGCCAAGTCCGACCACCAGGCCGTCGAAGTCGGGATCGCCTCTGGATGCCTTGATGATCTCACCGCTGGAGGTCACCATCTCCAGCCCGGCGACCGCAGTCGCGAGGTTGCCACAGGTGACGCCTGAGCCATGCGCCGCCGTCGCTACGGCACCAGCGACGGAGATGTGGGGAAGCGAGGCAAGGGTGTGCAAGGCCACTCCCTCGTCGTTCAATGTCTTGATCAGATTGCCGTATGTCATCCCCCCGCCTAAGGAGACCGTATGTGCTTCATGCTCGACGAGCACATCAGCAGGCAGATCCTCGAGCGAGATCAGCTCCGATGCGTCGGCGATGCCGTTGAACGAGTGCCGCGAGCCCAACACATGCACGTTGGCCGCCTTGGCGACGATCTGCTGCACTTGTTCAATCGTCCGCGGTCGGTGCAGCTTCTGTGCCTGGTACGTGTAGGTGCCAGCCCAGTTTCTTTCCGGCACAGATATCTCAGTCATTGCCTTCCTTCTTCCTACATTCCCGACCTCCAAGCCTGACGAGGAGGAGAACGGGCTTCTTTGGGGAAACAACACCTCGTGTCTTCCGCATTGTACCACGAGAAATTGGGTAGTGTCTGGCGTTGGATTATAAGTCAATAACCCCATGCATAAATGCAGGGGCTTGCCCACATCCTAGGACTGGGCTTCAGGGCTGATTGACAGCAGCCCACTACCCCGAAAGGCAGTATAGCGGTTGCGAATGTTTACCGCCGCATTCACATCAGCATGGTCCCTGTGACCACAGTGAGGGCAGGAGAAGGCATGACGTTTGCGCACCCCACGCAAACCACAGCGAGAACAATTCTTACTCGTGTAGGCAGGATTCACCTGAGTCACACTCAGCCCACATTCCTGGGCTTTGTTCTCCACACAGGTACGAATGAGGTGCCGTTGCCACAGCGACATTCGACGTCGAAGTGCCTTGCCTTTGAGCGTGCCCTTCTCTGGTTTGGGCAGATGCAAGTCCTCAAAGACAAGCACGGCATTCTCAGGGGCAAAGGTGATCAGTTGCCTGGCTGTTTGTTGGGCAAAGGTGCGGGTACGATTGCGTTGGGTGCGACCTAACCGTTTGAGAAGACGCCGAATACTGCGTGTATCCTTCTTCTCTGCCTTACGGATCGCATGTTTGCGCTGGAGGCGAGCGCGGGTCTTGGCGGTACGTCGATTCTTGACTTTGACGTCTTTCCCACTCACAAAGAGGGTGCGCCCATCGGGGTCAACGGCGACAAGGGCATTGGTTTCATTGAGGTCAATGCCTACTGGGAGAATCCCTTGAGGCTCTGGGGCGTCAAGGGTAAGCGTCACACGCCCAATGAGCTTGCCATGGCGCTTGATAACGGTGAGGCTATCAATCTCAATGGCTTTCATAAAGGTCGTCTCAAAGTCTTGAGGGAGCGTATACGTGAGGTGTTTCCGTCCTGCTACCGTCCAGAGAGAAAGGGTGCCATCTTTGCGAAAGTCAGCGTCACGCCCACGCTTGCCGACCAGGAACAACGCACGAGCCTTCTTGAAGAGAAAGGGGCGTTGTGCAGGTTTCTTGTTGGATTTGGCGCTGGCATAGGCAGCGGAGACAAGACGAATAGCAGAGATCGTCATTTGTGCCGAGAGCGAACCTTTCACCTGATGGTAACACGCCCGTTGCAACGCGAGAGCACCAAGAGGTTTCCCACCATTGAAACACGGTTCAGAGAGGGCATGTTGCACCTCCCGAAACACATCAATGGTGTGCTCAAGGTCGCTGTCAGGCTCTATGACGATGGGAACGGTTCGTTGTATCTGCATACACCCATTTTACCACTAAACAACAGTAGTGTCAATTTCGCATGTGGTATCTGCGGCAATTCCTCCCTACGGCTCAAGCCGAGGGCACCCTTGCCGCAATCCTGGTGGTTAAAAATCCCCTGCCACGCCACCGCCAAGATTATCGCGCCCATCTCCGTAGCGTATCTGCTGACCTCCCGATGGAGGTTGAGTGACTGCAAGGCGTCCACCCAATCCGAGGAGTCGCCTGATGAAACCAATGATGGACCCAAGAGCGACGAGAACTGCGATCCCACCCAAGAGCATTAGGAGCATTCCCCCATTACCAGAACTTGCACTAGAGCGGCTTTGCAGAGAGGTTTCCAGAGATTGAATGGCCGCAAGCGTCGCTGAAGTGAAATGATTGCCGACAGCCGCGTTTTTGAAAGCCTGCCCAGCAGCGGTATATTGCGACTTTGACAACGGAACTTGGGAACCACCAACTACCGTGAAGTAGTGATGCGCGGCGTCAATGGCAATCACGATCAACCGTTTGCTGGTCAGATGAGCGCTGACCGTGCGTTGCACAAAGTCAGACGCCGTTCCGCTGAACGTGCTGGTAGTATAGACGTCGAGTGGGTAGGCGAGCTTTGATCCCTCATATATCACTTGCTGGACATTGAGTACTTCTACTGGATCGCTGACGTGGACGGTATCCGCCTGCGCTGGTAACGAGGAAGCAAAGAACAGACAACAGGCGGCGATCATAGCAAGCAAACTCAAGCTCAGGTGGCGCGCTCGCCATAGAAGATGCTTTTTTATCATGATTTTCTCCTAGGGTTAGATCTGCATTGCATACGCGAAACGCTCAAAAGCAATGTATTAAAAATCAGAGGTTATGCGGGTGCGACGCCCCTACATATTACAGAAAATGCTTTACAGCCTCTGCTACGGTACCTCCATTAGCGAACCAGCCAGACCTGCACGGTGTGATCGGCGCTGGCAGAAGCGATATACTGACCGTCAGGGGACCAGGTAATGGAGTAAACATAATCATGATGGCCGCTATACGTGAATACATTACCCCCAGTGGTCGCGTCCCAGACTTGCACTGTCTTGTCGTAGCTGGCAGTGGCAATGTGCTTGCCATCAGGCGACCAGGCGACGCTGCTCACGCTCGCGTGGTGTCCCCGGTAGGTAAACACCATCTGGCCAGTGCTGGTATCCCAAATCTGAGCGGTCTCATCAACGCTGCCCGAAACAATGCGTTTGCCATCAGGCGACCAGGCAACCGCGTAAATCTTGTCGGTATGCCCCTTATAGGTGAGGATCGCTTTACCACTTGTGGCATTCCAGATCTGGATGGTGCCATCAAAGCTCCCGGAAGCCAGCTTCTTTCCATCGGGCGACCAGGCGATACTACTCACTGTATCACTATGTCCCTGATAG
Organism: Ktedonobacter sp. SOSP1-85; assembly: GCF_016587415.1. Lineage (GTDB taxonomy): Bacteria > Chloroflexota > Ktedonobacteria > Ktedonobacterales > Ktedonobacteraceae > Ktedonobacter. The sequence goes on from NZ_BNJI01000001.1 coordinate 5,385,632, forward strand.
GTAAGCACATGAGCGCCAGTCATGGCGTTCCAGATCTGCACGGTTTTGTCATAACTGGCAGAAGCAATATATTTTCCGTCAGGCGACCAGGCAAGGGAGAGGATGACATCCTGATGCCCTTTATAGGTAGCGATTTTCTGCTTGCCAACAACTTGAATGACATCCACATCATTGCTATTTCCGCCAGCGGCGATATATTTCCCATCGGGCGACCAGGCAATCGCATTCATGACGGTATAACTGGCATAGGTCATCTGTTTTTTGCCAGTCACGGCATCCCAAACCTGCGCCGAATCGTCGCCAAGTCCGCCTGCGGAGACGATTCGTTTCCCATCAGGGGACCAGGCAACCTGCCAGACCACTGATGAATGTCCTGTGTAGCTATAGGGATTGATATGGAGGGGTACAATAGTCGGGGTCAGAGTGGAAGAGTTCTGGACACCGTTGCCAGCGTGCGACTGGAGACGGGGCAAGATCAGGAAAAAAAAACTTCCTCCAAGAAGAGCCAGCAAGACAAACGCGCTGATGCTTCCAATAAACCATAGAGACCGACGCTGTGGCGCCTGAACATTTTGGTGATTGTCATATGGCTGCTGGCCTCCCATAGGGAGAGGGGGCGGAGCATATGCCGCGTTATAATGCTCACTATAGGGTTTTCCGCAATTATGACAAAATGCTTCATGCGTGGCGAGGGCTGTTCCACATGCAGAACAGATACGCCTGGCTGCTTGATACATACAGCTGTCCTTTCATAATGTTGTTCTTACCGGCAACAAAGCCTCTTCTTTTCGCAATCAAACTTGTAATTGCATGCTGTACCTTCTCAACGGGTTCTTTATACACTGCCAATCGTAGGTTGTAGAAGCCGTAGCTCTTGCGTATGGGGAGAGTATACAGGGGGAAACAGCCTTTACGCATCTGTAATATAACCGGTATTTGGAGCCAGGTTTTGTTTCACGATGAGGCGAAAAATGGGACCTACCCGGTAAAATTACCAGGACGAAGACCATATGTATATTTCTATGCGTATCTCCCTAAGATCCTGACAGGTTTCTTGACTGCGAGGGGTTGTGGTTGGCAGTGGGGCATTGTTGTATCGGCAGGCTGCGTTTTACATCTCAGGTCGCGCCTGTAGTTCGGGTATAAGCCAACCGCTGAAACTCACAGCTCTCCGCGTTCAGATAATGATACCAGGCTATATACAAGTTTAATAGATGCCTTGAGGGCGGGGAGGCTAGCATGCTTCTTATCCGGTTAATTGGAGCCGTAATTGCGGGCGCTTTCGCGACTGTCGTGGGCGTTCTCGTATGCGGTATTATTGGAACGGTCTTGTATGAAGTGCTCTTTGCGCACGGAACTTCACTCTCTTCAATCGATCCATCGGATATGTCAACGGTCCTGCAAACACCCGGTCTTGCCAGCGCTGGCACACTCATCGGTGTAGGCTGCGGGATACTCATCGGGCTGATCGTCTTCATCCAGAGCGTGAGCTATGCCTTTAAGCGCGACCGTCTCTCAAAGGGAGGCATGCGCATCTCCGCGCTTGTCAGTGCAATCAAGCACCGCTACGTGAACAATGCGGGCTCGCCCGGCAATAGCTATACCGTTTATACCGTACATGCCGAGTGGCTCGATCCGCGAACGGGCTCGCGCTATCGCTTCAAGCAGGATAAGAACTCGCGTCCGGTCGTGCGTGAGGGTGAGTACGTGACCGTCCAGGTCAATCCCCGGAACTACAATGACTACCATTTGGAGCTATAGAGCCACTTACAATGCGGCTGAGTTCAATGAATCAGCAAACAGGCGCCTGGATTGATGAGCACACCAAGAGGAACCGTCAAGGTGTCGTGACTGCTATATCCTGCCTATCGTAGCTCACGAGCATCTCGCCACCTGGCGAGATGCTCGTGAGCGTGATACTTCCGAACTGAATATTCCAGAAAATCTCTTTAGTGATCCAGTTTCCTTTGGCTCATGCGGTGCTGCTCAATGCGTATGATTATTTCCGCACGCTGAAAATGCTGTGCCCATCCTAATGCTGTTGCCTCAAATTCACTATCCTTGAGGTCAAGATCATTGGGAACGGTGAGCAGAACTTTCGCGAGTTCAAGATCGCCCCGTTCGGCCGCGATATGAAGGGGGGTAAGTTGCCTTTCTCCACGCTGGACGTTGACCAGTTCTGGATACTCGATCAGCAACCGGTGAACCTGCTGTTTCCATCCTATATCCCATGCGGAGAGAAGATCAAGAGGCACTCCGTGGCTGACGAGCCAGTCCACCGAGGCGGGTTGCTGGCAGTGAACTGCTATATCCAGGGGCGTCAGCCCATTGGGCAGGGAATCGTGGAAGAACCTGTCTTCAACACGTTTGCCTCTCTCGTCGAGGGCCATGACCTCACCTCGTCCGATCGCTTCCAGAAAGAGTACCTGATCCTTTGTTGGTGGGGGAGCCGCTAGCGTCTGCGTGCGCAGATGCCAGCTTGGACCGTATCCCATGGACTGAAAGCCGACGCGTCGGTACACCGGCTCTCCCATGGGCGTTGCATTGAGCACAACATGATGGCATCCCATCTGCCGTGCAAGGTCGCATGCCTCCCACGCCAGCGCGGTCCCGATCCCCTGGTTGCGAGCCGAAAGCCCCACCTCCATCGCAAATAGTCCCCCTATCCCCCATTCGCCGGTCGTGATATTGAGCATACACCGCCCCACTATCTGATTCTTCTGGAAAGCGACCAGGCTGCGCACATGGTGTGGATACATCTGATGTAGGGCAGCGCGAGCTTCTCTCTTCTCTGCAGGGTAGAAAGAAAGATCATCTACCTGGCAGGCTGGTTCGTCCTCGACAGCCTGAATGTCAAAGGCGGAAGAATGGACATGCTGGCCTGAGAGATCACGAAGGTTGCACCACATCCAGTGCGGTTGCCAGTTTGGTTCAAACCCACGAGCGAGCAAGCGCGCGGCAAGGTCGCCTGGAGGAATCGCAGTGAGATACCAGCAGATCGCCCCCCCCATGGGACGTTGAGCGCGATACCACTCCAGCGCACGGTCTAGCTGGTCGTCAATCTGGAGAGGATTGACAGAAGAAATAGCCAGGTGCCCGCTCGTCCACATGATGCCTTTTTCAGAAACCACTTCTTTCGCCCTGGCTTGCGCACAGCGGGCAAACCAGCCCTGGTTATTCAAACTCAATGCCTGCCACTGTTGCTCAAAGGTTGGGCCCTCATCTAGAAAGAGTTCTTGACGGTCTCTCTGATCCATGCTCTCTTCTTTCTCGTTTATGCCTGTTTCTTTTCTTCTTTCACCTACTCTATTCCATGTGCCTGCGCAGAACAAGGTAATGCCAAACACAGCTGGATCTCCCGCGAGGATTGTGCACGTGCAGCTACCGGTGCACTCATAGGCAAGCTGACAACCATTGGACCAGTTGATGTCACCGGGCCAGAGGCTCTCAGCTTCGCGGATCTGACATCACGCCTCTCCAGCCTCTCCAATCAATGGGCCAACGAGAAGAGCACTCCTGCATTCCAGAACCTGTACCGCCAGCGGATGGACCTGCGCTGCTGGAGCACTTCCTGCGCTGAACGCCTCGATCGTTCCATGACTCAGGTGCTGGAGCAGCGCTTCTACCATTTGCGAGCGAGCGCTGTTCTCAGTACAAGGAGAGACGGCCCTTGTCTTCGTCGCTTTTTTCTTTCCTCACACTCAAGAGTTATGGATGCTGCTCTGGTTGAATGGAGAAATCCTCAAAGGTCACTACAAAGCCAGTGCCCTCAGGGGAGGCGCACATCAGCCCCACATCCAACATCTCCTCCTGCGGGAGAGAGAACTGCCGAAGCATTTGATAGTGGCTTCCATCCAGAGCATAATGGACTTCAATTGTGTTCCCGGCCCTGGTTACACGAAGCCAGAGTGCTGAAGGATTGGAGGAAAGGGCAACCATTGACCAATCTGAAGTATCTCGCGTCACCACGGCACTGACATGCTGTTTCTCCTCAATGAACTCAATGCCACACTTCATCCAGGTAGTCTCATTTAAGCGTACCATCAGTCCCGCCTGGTCGTAGAGGGTCTGGTACTCCCCGCTGAATTTGGCCTCGGCCCGGAAGTCTCCTTTCCGTCGCTCAAAGTAAAAATGCCCGCTATCCTGGATATAGCCCCCGGCAGTCAGACGCCAGAAGTCCGTTTTAGGCCCTGTGTGGACGATTACCTTGTTGTCCTGGATCGTCCACGTGGGAGGCTCGTTGTACCAATGCATGACGTATTCTTCCTTGTTCTATCAATAATATAAAAGAAGTAGCTACGGTATTTTATCATAGCCAGAGCATTCCCCCTCAGACAATTCTTCTGCCTGAAAAAAAGGATGATCTGATAGCGCGTCGAACGTATAATCGTGCGTTCGGAGCAGATAACGAAGGGCGTCGAGGAAATGTGGATCAAGAGCTGAGGAAGACGTGCATTTGATCGTGTATTCATAGAATGCCCGGTATCCGCTTTACTAGTGCAGGTTCAAGAAAGCCCTTGTGTAAAGAGGGGGAAATTTGATGCCTTCTAGTGAAGTGGTTCTACTGGACAAGAGATGTTCTTGAGGTTATGCTTAAGAAATACGGCGAGGCGAGGGAACTGTGAGATGATGGAGACTTTCAGGCTGATACTATGAGAGTGAAAAAGAAATATGTGCTTCTTCCGCTGGTAGTCATTCTGGTTTTTGCGGCAGTGGGCTATGGGACATTACGACTGATGGATATGCGCACGTTCCAGTTTTTTGGTGGCCTGGTTGATCGCATCGAGACTGATCAAAAGGTGGTAGCACTTACGTTCGATGATGCTCCAACCCTACAGGTTACTTCTGTGTTGCAGACGTTGGCACAAAAAAACGTCCGGGCCACTTTTTTCGAGATTGGCTCAGCAATCGAGAAGTATCCGCAGTTAGCGCGGGCTATCACACAGGCGGGCATGCAGGTGGGCAATCATTCCTATTCCCACCAACGCATGGTCTTGAAGCCGTTTTCCTTTTACCAGGACGAGGTGGACAAAACGAATCGGTTGATCAGGGGTACTGGCTATAGCGGGGAGATTATGTTTCGACCCCCAAATGGGAAGAAGCTCGTTGGTCTGCCCTGGTATCTCAGCCAGCAGCATATTCGTACGATCATGTGGGATGTCGAACCCGACACATTTGAGGATACAGGTGCGAGCAACGGGGATGCGAATTTCCTGGTGAACTATACGCTAGAACATACAAAGCCGGGCTCGATTATTTTGTTGCATCCGTTCTGTGACAAGGTTTGTGCAGCGGACCGCGAGGCTATCCCCAGGATCATCGACGAGCTAGAGGCACGAGGCTATCAGTTTGTGACTGTCTCTCAATTGCTGATGTATGCGAAAAAGTAGACTGCCGCCTCATAGACGTACCATGCATCATAGGCAGCATCAGCAACCAAGATGCATGGGGACCACCTCAAGCCATCCTTGAGCTTGTATCTCACGGCGCCTAGTGAAAAGCGAAACAGGGCTTCCTGCATCTCCGAAGTCCTGATCAGCGCAGAGGGAGAAGAGATGCACATTCAATCCCCCTCCTCCGTGTGTCTTACGTTCCCATGGTATCAGTATGTTTTGAGACGTTGATTATGGGACTAGCGCTCAGTAAGATCAAGAAGGGAAGCACTCGCAGCTCATGAATTCTCACTTGAAGAGGCTCTAGAACATCGATCATGATGTTTCGTTCCTTGACTTTTTCCCTCCTCTCCGGTATAGTTTTACTGATATATTCATGACTATTTATCATAAAATGGTCACTTATCTTCCTACAAAGGAAAAAGTACATGGAAACCTCAACACAAAGCACAGGCGAACAGCCAGTAGCGATCAGACTGCTGCTAGCTTGTGGGGCCATCGGTCCGCTGCTCTTCATTGTTGTGTTTCTCATCGAAGGGGCAATACGTCCTCACTACAGCGCCTGGCAGAACGTTGTCAGCTCACTCAGTCAGGGTGAGGGTGGGTGGATACAAATGGCGAACTTCATCGTCTGCGGAGCGCTCGTGCTCGGTTTTGCCATCGGGCTGAGGCGTGCCTTGCGTGCAGGCCGTGGCTCCACCTGGGGGCCCATCCTGCTAGGTATCTTTGGCCTCTGCCTCATTGGTGCTGGGATCTTCGTGACCGACCCACTTCTGGGTTATCCACCTGGAGCATCGAGCACGCCAACCGTTCACGGGACCCTCCATAACCTCTTGAGCCTTTTCGTCTTCGCCTCGCTGATTGCGGCTTGCTTCGTGCTGGCACGGCGCGAGGCCGCTGATCCTGCCGGGCACGGCTGGGCCTGGTATTCCGTTGCCACAGGTATCCTGGTCGCTGTCTTTTTCGTCGTGACCGATGTCGTTGCGTTGCTCAACGGGCCAGCAGGGCTCATGCAACGAATCTGCATCATTATCGGCTGGAGTTGGATTGCTCTGCTGGCGATCCGCCTCATGAGCAAGAAGGTCCAGAGAGCTTGAGCTGTGCAACAGGAGGACGACATTTGGCACAGCAGAACAGGCGAGAAAGCCGACAGATGCAGACCAGAGAGAGACGTGAGGCTCGAGCACAGCGCATTCTGGATGCGGCCTCGACCTTGATCTTGCACGATGGCTATGACAAGACCACCATCGAGGAGATCGCCAAGGAAGCCGGCGTCGGGAAGGGGACGCTCTATCTGCACTGGGACTCGCGAGAAGCGCTCTTCGCTGCGCTCATTCTCCGGGAAAAGGTCGCGATGGCAGAAGACATCAAGCAGCGGATTGCAGGCGATCCTGTGGGAGCCTCGTTGCATGGGCTTCTCAAACACGCAGCACTTGCGCTGATGCAGCGCCCATTGCTCAAAGCAGCTCTGCTGCATGATACACAGGTCTTCGGAGAGGTTATCCAGCGCGAGCAGGGCAGCACTCTCTCGACAGAGGTGCTGGCAGGCTTCACGGCCTATCTGGAAGCGCTGCGCCAACAGGGACTGGTGCGCGCAGATCTCTCTCTGCACACACTAGGAGCCCTTTTCAGTTCCATTTTTACCGGTTTTTTCCTCGCGGTTCCCTTCTTGCCAGATGCGTTCAAACCTTCTGACGAGGAACTGGCAGAGTTGATAGCTGAAACGGGTCATCGCACACTAGAGCCTCGTGACCCGCTTCCATCCAGCTCACTCCAGATGGCTTCCCATGCCTTGAAGCAGTATCTGGATCGTTCTGTGGCAAGCGCACAAGAACAGCTTCAAGTGGGTGATCAGGCGAAGGTGGAGGATGATCGATCGCGTGCCCACAGATCCGTCCGTGCGAGAGGAAGAAAAGGCGGGCGTTCGAAGAAATTGAAGACCGTTGCACAGGTCGACCAGGTTCGGCGCCTGTATGCTGATAAGACCAAGTCCATTGAGGAGATCTGTTCGACGCTCGGGATCTCTCGTGCCAGCTTCTATCGCTATCTCAAGGACGCGAGGCCAGGCGAATCATGACTCATTACGGGCAAAGGAAAAGTGCGTGTTTTCGCTGACACGTTGTGGAAGGGAGATGTTCTATGACGGTCAATCTCAAACTGCTTACGGCACAAACCGTCGTGATGTGTGGTTTTCGCTCTGGCCCTCTTTCTGGCGACGAACCCAATCGAAAGACCTGGGACAAAGTGTTTGAAAACAGGGGTCTTCTGGCATGGTTTGATAAGAGTGACCCTCCCAGCCAGCATGGCGTCGAGGTATCGATTGGTTAGAGGGTTGGATCCTGACCGCTGAAGCGGCGATACTCGTCATGTGTGCCTCCTTGTTGGGAACTGTTTCGTTCTTTCCCATCGAAGAGGCACATTTTCTGCTTTCTCGCTACCTATGATCATCTCGTTGCGCAATTCGTGGGTCCCTCAGGAGGGCGTGGGTAGGGAATATGGTTGAATTTGAACGCCGTTTCTGCTAGCATGTAATACATAAAACAGAAGAGAGTAATGAGGTGCCGCTTTTATCTAAATAAGTGCATCCATGCAGAGGAAAGGAGGCGCTTGTACAACCCTTGACTTCAGGACTTCCCAATACTAGACATGGCTCCGAAGAAGTATAGCGTTTGTATGTCAGCATAGTAGCTGATATTTCGGGAGGAGAAAACCATGACATCGAAGTTCGCAAGCCGTCTACGAGCACTGGGGGTACTCGTTATCCTCGCCACACTTGCCCTCGCAGGATGCGGAGGTAGCACGACAGCTGGTTCATCCTCAGGTGGGACACTCGCGCCAGGCGATAGCTTCAAACTTGGTGTGTCACTCACCTTCAACAACACCGACTTCTGGACTAACTATATCTCCTATGAGACCAAGTTCGCCTCTCAGTATAAGGCAACCTTAATTGGACCCCTGGTCGCTAATAATGACGCCGCCAAACAGATTACCGATATTCGCACCCTTATCCAGGAAGGCGCCCAGGCGCTGATCGTCAACCCGGTTGATAGCGCCGCGATTGCTCCCGCGCTCGATTACGCTGCCAGCAAGCACATCCCCGTGATTAGCGTCGATGTCGCGCCAAGCACGGGCAAGGTCTTTATGATTGTACGCGCGGATAATGTACTGTATGGACAAAACTCCTGCAAATATATTGCCACCCATGCATCTGGTAGCGGTGGGCACATCGCGATCCTGGAGGGCGACCTGGCCTCGCTCAACGGCAAGGACCGGACCGATGGCTGCACCCAGGTGATCAAGTCGAACTATCCGCAATTCAAGACGGTTGAGTACGCCACGAAATGGGATACGCCGACCGCTGTTAACGACGCCAAGACGGCGCTGAGTACCTACCCGGATTTGCAAGGCATCTATGTGGAGTGGGGCGCACCCGAGGATGGTATTCTGGCGGCTGAACAGGCTGCTGGCAAGTTCACCTCTGTGGGGGGATCGTCACATATCGTGCTGGTTGGCAATGATGGCGTGCCGCATGAACATGCCCTCATTCGCAGCAACAAGCTTGATGCAACCATCTCGCAACCCGCTAATGCCTACGCGCAATATGCCGTCTTCTATGCCCGGGCTGCGCTGGAGGGCAAGACCTACTCCGCCGGACAGAGCACCGATCATAAAAGTACCATCGTTAGCCTGCAAGGCAACCTTGAGGACGCACTTCCGGCGCCCATCGTCGACAAAACCAACGTGGGCGATCCTAACCTGTGGGGAAATGCGAAGTCGACCTCCTAAGGGAAGAGCCTGAAAGCGGAGAGATCCTGACATAGGAGGAATCGTGAGAGAAGCTGTGAATGGAGGGCTGGGCCCCGCCCAGCCCTCTGTGGGGGTAGCACAGGGCGTCTGGAAAGCCTTTGGTGAAACCCAGGCCCTTCGTGATATCTCACTTGAGGTCAGGGCCGGCGAGTGCCACGGATTGGTTGGGCGTAACGGGGCCGGGAAATCCACCCTGGTTGCCATCCTTACCGGTATGACGTACCCCGACCGCGGCGTCGTTCGAATCGGAGGCGAAGTCGCGCCACCTTTGGTGGATCGCGCCGCCTGGCAGCACCTGGTGGCCTGTGTGTACCAGAAATCGATGGTCGTTCCCAACCTGACCGTCGCCGAAAATATTTTTCTTAATCGCGTGACCAGCAAGTACCGAGGGATCGTCAACTGGCGTACCATGCGTTCGCGGGCCCGGCAGGTCATGCTCGACTGGGGCTTCGATCTGGATATCAACCGTCGCGCGCATGACCTGACCGTTGAGCAGCGGCAGATCGTTGAGATTGCGCGTGCCCTTTCGGTGGGAGCGCGTTTTCTCATTCTTGATGAACCCACGGCGTCGCTGGAGAAGGTCGCGATTGAACGACTCTTTGAAAGGATCCGTCGCCTTAAGGAGAGCGGCGTCGCTATCCTCTTTATCTCGCACCACCTGGAGGAGATCTATGAGGTGTGCGACCAGGTCACCGTCCTGCGCGACGGTGTGCGTGTGTTGAACAGGCAGGTTGAGGAGATCGGGCAGGAGCAACTTGTCGAGGCGATGGTTGGAGCTGCGCCGCAACAGGAAACAAACAGCGCAGTCGCGAGCCAGGTCGTTGCTTCCCCACGCCCACGGCTCGAAATCTCGCACCTGCATATCCCCGCCACCCTGGGCCCTGTGCAGGATGTAAGTTTTACGGTGGGAGAGGGGGAGTGCGTTGGCCTGGTCGGTTTACAAGGCTCTGGTACGACGACTGTCGCGGACGCTGTCGTTGGTCTGAGAAAACCAGCCTCGGGAGAAATTAAGCTCAATGGCAAGCCGATTCAGGCGGGCAGAGTAGACGCTACCTTGCGACAGGGGATTGCCTATGTGCCTGAGGATCGGCATGCACGCGGGTTCGTGCCGTATCTTGGTGTTGAAGAGAACCTGACATTATGCATTCTGGATCGTGTCGCAAAGGGGGGCATCGTTTCGCGTTCCAGCAGCCAAACGGTTGCCAGACGCCTGGTCAAACAACTGGGGATCGTCGCTAGCGGCCTCGATCAGCCAGTTGGGCAGTTGAGTGGAGGAAATCAGCAGAAGGTAGTGGTTGGGCGGGCACTGGCCCGGCAGCCCGAGGTCCTGGTGGTCGTGACGCCTACGGTCGGGGTGGATGTCGCCGCTAAGGAGGCGCTTCTCAATGTAATCGATGCTGCCCGCGTGCATGGGACGGCTGTCTTACTCATCTCTGACGATCTGGATGACCTGCGCATCTGCACACGCTTGCTAGTTATGGTCAAAGGGAGACTGGTCAAGGAGTACCAGCCGCCCTGGGACCGCCATGTGCTCATTACTGCAATTGAGGGGCTTGAGCCGGCCTCCGCACAAGGGTATACCGAAACGAACGGAGAGGAATTGTCATGAGAAAGTCAATGGTCGAACACGAGGTCAAACCATTGCAACAGCCTACTGATGGGACGCTTCTGCGTCGTGGGCGCTCCATGGCTACCAGCTGGATCCGAGAACTGGCCCTGCTTCCGATCATTATTTTGATCGTGATCGTGGGCGCCTTTGTCAATCCCGCGTTCCTGACTGCGGATAACTTCATCAACGTTGCGCAGCAATCGGCGGCTTTAGGTGCCGTTGTGGTGGCCGAGACCCTCATCTTGCTCACCGGCAAGTTTGATTTGTCTCTGCAATCAACGTATGGCCTGGCACCAATGGTAGGAGCATGGCTGATTGTCTCAAAGGATAGCCAGGGCCTGGGTACCAACTGGCCTCCCTTGCTTGGGATCGCCATTGTTCTGCTCATAGGTCTGGTGATCGGAACTCTTAATGGTATCCTGGTGATCAAGCTGGGATTCAATGCCTTTATCTTTACCCTGGCCATGCTGATCCTCCTGGCAGGTATCCAGGTTGGTATTGTGGGTGGACGCACCATCTATCGCTTGCCCGCTGCATATATCTATTTGGGGTCGGAATACGTTCTAGGGATTCCGGTCTCAGTGTGGATTACTGGCGCGATCTTCCTGGTCGCGGCACTCTTTCTGAGGTATCATCGGATTGGACGCGCTATCTATGCCATCGGAGGGAACACGGAAGCGGCACGAGCTGCTGGGATCCAGGTAGACCGTATCCGCATAGGAGTGTTTATTGTTGGGAGCCTCCTGGCTGCGCTGGCCGGACTGATGACAGCGGGGCAGGTAGTGGCGGTAACCGCCAACCAGGGTAACAATCTCATTTTCTCGGTCTTTGCGGCCGCCGTGATCGGTGGTATCTCCTTGGATGGCGGTCGAGGACGTATCGTGGGTGCCCTCACGGGTGTCATCTTATTGGCGCTGGTCACGAACATCCTCATTCTTTCGCAAATCCAGACCTTCTGGATAGATGCGGCCAATGGGCTTATTATCTTAATTGCACTGGGTATTGCCCGCTTGATCGGTACCGAGAGCGCATAATGTTTCTGAGAGCTCCCCGCGCGAAATCTGGCGTCGGGGCGTTCGGAATAATTACAACCGAGGAGGATATTGATGATGTTGGCCATCAGGGATGTTCGAACTATTTTAACGATGCCAGATGGCGCAAATCGGCTGGTGATCGTCAAGGTCGAGACCACTGAGCCGGAACTCTATGGCCTGGGCTGCGCGACCTTTACGCAACGTCCCCTGGCTGTGCGAAGTGCCGTGGAGGAGTACCTAAGGCCATTCTTGCTGGGAAAGGATGTCCACAGGATTGAAGACCTGTGGCAAACGATGTGGGTTAATTCCTACTGGCGCAATGGACCAGTGCTCAACAATGCCATCTCAGGCGTGGATATTGCCCTGTGGGACATCAAAGGGAAGCTTGCCGGTATGCCCATCTACCAACTACTAGGAGGAAAGTGCCGCGAAGCCGCAGCGGTCTACCGGCATGCAGATGGGAAAAACGAGGCGCAAGTGCTAGAGCGCGTCCAGGCATTGATGGAGCAGGGGTATCACTACATACGCTGTCAGATGGGAGGCTATGGGGGTAAGACATCGCTCAACCAGTTGCCGGAGGAGGCTCAGCCAGGGACATACTATGACCCGGCCGCTTATGCGCGCAGCATACCGCCGCTCTTTGAGTATATACGCGCACACATTGGCTTCCAGGCAGAATTGTTGCACGATGTTCACGAACGCCTGGCGCCCATTGAGGCCATACACCTGGCGAAGAGGCTAGAGCCATACGGATTGTTCTTTCTTGAAGATCCCCTGCCGCCGGAGCAGGGCGGCTGGCTTGAGATGCTGCGGCAACAGTGCGCTACGCCCATCGCCATGGGCGAATTGTTTAACAACCAGCACGAGTGGATGCCATTGATTACCCGGCGCCTGATCGATTTCATCCGCGTGCATGTAAGCCAGGTCGGTGGACTGACACCGGCCAGGAAATTGGCAACCCTGTGCGAAGCCTTTGCCGTGCGTACCGCGTGGCATGGACCAGGCGATACTTCACCGGTTGGGCACGCGGCGAACCTGCACCTGGATCTAAGCTGCCATAACTTCGGCGTACAGGAGTGGAGCGGCTTTAGTGAAACTGTGCGCGAGGTCTTTCCAGGGTGCCCGGAAGTGCGAAACGGCTACATGTATCCCAACGAGCGGCCAGGACTGGGCATTGCTATCGATGAGCAACTGGCCGCGCGTTATCCCTGTTCAGATGGGCCACCACAGTGGACCCTGGCGCGCACACCAGATGGCACCGCGGCGCGACCCTAAGGCTGTGCTTTTTTTGTACGATTATATCCGCGATCTTCACATGTCTGCCAAAAGGTGTACACATCGCTGCCGCTATTTCCCACATAGATCCATTGGCGATGGTAATAAACGCCAAATGCCTCTCGGCACGGGTACTACCGATCATCCCTCAAGAACTGGTAGTCCATGTCTATCAACGTGTGATAGCTTGGTCATGCTCGGCGGTTTCGTTGATGGTGAGCCCGGAGATGCTCAAGACACGATGCCAGAGCAGCGCGCCATCGCTGCCGCGCATGGCATGAATGCTCCCGTCATCAGTAGTGAAGTAGATGATGCCCTTTTCTATCAGCATGACGTTCCCTTTAACGCGACGGTGCCAGAGCAGCATGCCATCAGTCACGCGGCGGGCGTCCACTCCCCCATCTGATGTGTTAAAGTAGGTGAGACCATGGTCTGCCTCTAATCCGAAAGCGCTTCCACTGGCTGTATTGGGAGCGTGCCAGAGCAAAGAGCCATCACTGGCGCGCAGAAAGTCTCTCGCACCATTTTGGAAACAGAGGGCAACGACCTGGTCGTCAGCGTACACATACGCGCCCGCAAGATTGGCTGGGGGTAGGTGTTTGTGCCAGAGGAAAGAGCCATCACTGGTGCGTAGCGCGTCTAACTCACCACCAGGGGTCAGGAAATAGAGTGCTTCGTTTTTGATCGAGGAAAGGGTATCTGCTTGTACGGCCTTCTGGTTCCAGACGTCGGAGCCATCGCTGGTGCGCAGGGCTGCAACACTATGATCCCATAAGTCCAGGTAAACCATACGATTGTCTACTCCGAGGATAAGGCCGTCGATTTTGTGGTACCAGAGCGGGGAGCCGTCAGTGGCGCGGAATGCGCCCACGCCGCCGAAATCTGGTAGCGCATAGACGACGCCGTTTGCAACCCAAAGTCCTTGCCTGGCGACTTTTCGTTGCCATACGACTGTGCCATCGCTGGCGCGCAGGGCTTTTACCGTCGTCTCTTCGCTTACATAAACGAGCCCGTTTTCGACGTCAGGCCAGCCAAGCCCTCTCCTTTGCCAGAGCACGGTTCCATCACTGATCCGCAGCGCATCGACCATTCCGCTTTGTGGTTCTAATAGGAACACAACCCCATTGGTGCTGGCTACCGGATAGGCATCAACGAGCCCTGGGTGGCGCCAGAGCAGAGAACCATCACTGGTACGCAACGCATGTATATTCTCGTCTGCTGTTGTGATGTAGATCACCCCATCCAGCAGAGAGAGAGACTTTGGCACAAACGTTGGGTGAGCCACCACCGGAGTTCCCATTGGATGGGTATCTTTGGCCCCCTGAGGTATATTTGGAAGCCAGAGAAAAAGAAAGACAAATCCTCCCATGATGGTCAGCAGGAGCAGGAACCAGCGTATCTGGAATGAAAGACGTTGACCCTGAATGACTTGTATGCCCAACCCCTTGTGAACTGTGCCCGGTGGGTCCAAATCGGCCATTTCGACTTCAGTATCGTTTATGGTTTGCTCATCTTCAGGCGTACCCACGACTCACCTCTTCTACGGAAAAACACTTTTTCAGTACTTTCTCTCAAGAGAGTACAATATGTTCCTGAAGAAAAGCTGAAACGTGTCTCAATTGCACCTTCATCGCTAGGCTGCATGCAGCACGTTCACTTATCTCACGGTCGCTTACCACTGGCCATTTCATAGCTCAAGCCCTCCTAAGAAAGCGCTTTGCGTAAGCTATTAGCGCTGGTCCAGATAGGTGCATCATACTGGTGTTGGACCGTACCAAGTGGCATGAGAGCTTAGAGCCGTAGCACACCTTCAGCCACCGTCACGCCAGCGCCAAAGATGCGCACCTCATCGCCATGCAAGCGTATCTCAATACGGCTTGGCCGCATCAACTCATATCCCTGCTCAATCGTCACTGTTCCCGATGAGCTGATCCGACCATACTTTGCCAGGTAGCATGCGAGTGGGCCGGCCGCAGTTCCCGTGGCCGGATCTTCGACAATCCCCTCCGTGGGATTGAAGAAGCGTGTATGAGCAGCGGCATCCGGATCGACTGGGTCCAGGCTAAATAGATAGCAGCCTTGACCACCAACTGAGTGAAGATGTTGATACAGACGTTTCGCATCTGGTTGAGCACGCCTTATTGCTTCACGGTTCTGTACTGGAACAAGTAGATGTGCTGCCCCCGTGGAAACAACTTGCGCCGGTAAACCCTCTACAGCTAGATCGGCTACCTCCAGGCCAAGCGCTGCTGCCAACTCCACTGGATTTTTATGGGTGTCTCCAAATGATGGTGCTGTCTGTCTCATCCCGATAGTGGTCGGTTCCCACGGTGCACCCTCTCTTCTCTTTTCCGCCAATACTTCCACTTCTAGGACCTGTTCCCCTATCTCCTGTTGAAAGGTGGTCTGAGGCCCAGACAACTCCAGTTGTCCTGCTTCGGCCAACCACCACCAGGCCCCAAGCGCATTATGACCAGCACCTCCGACCTCAATTCCCACTGGGGTGAATGAACGTAGACGCCAATTGGCTTCCTGCCTGGTCGGAGGGAGTAGAAAGGTGGTCTCCGACTGGTTAAATTCGCGCGCGATCCGCTGCATGGTTTCCTGACTCAGGTCCTGTGCATTCACCACCAGCGCGAGTGGATTACCGTTCAGTGGCTCCTGTGCAAAGACATCAACTATGTAGAAACGAATATGCTGTTCTCTCATTGGTTTCTCCTTCTCTTGTCTTACGATGGCTCATTTCATGCAGTGATAACATCCTGTTAACCTTATTTTTTATCATCGGGAATGCACAAGATCTCGTGACGATTGTGGTGCATCCGAAAGCCCATCCAGCAGGCGCACGTACCCGTCTTCCATCTCTGAGAGGAACAAAAGGTAGAAGCGGGAGAGCAAAAGGAAGGCACTCATGCGCAAAATAATGCTCACAATGGCTTTCCTGATCTGCTTGCTCTGCGTTTCCAGTGTAGCATCATTTTGTGGTAAAGTGGAGAAAAAAATGAAAGTAATATTCCCAGAAAACTTCAGATACCAAAGGAAAAGCGAATAATGGCTTTGGAAACCAAAAAGCCTCTTGATGAGACAAACTGGCAACTGCTTGAAGCGTTGCAACAGAACGCACGCCTCTCCTACAGCGAGTTAGGGCAACGGGTGGGACTCACTGCGCCCGCCGTAGCTGAGCGAATGCGCAAGATGGAGGAACAGGGAATTATCGACCCGAGCGTAAAACCCTGGGCTTTAGCCCTAGGGATAGAAGCGAGTCCTTTGAAGGCGGATAGGGTGGTTGGGGATATCCCTCTCTTGACACTATCCACCTTTTACACTACACTAGAACAAGTGTTTTGGTACAGACACAACTGAAAAGTGTTTGGGCGTTGCAAGGTAAATCGTTCCCTTGCGTAAAAGCACTTGCGTACAAGTGTCCCTGTGCCCTCTCGGTGAGGTCTTTTAAGAGCTTCAAAGCCGCCTTGCCATCCAAGAGAGCAAACACGTATTGGCTCGGACGGAGCCTTCAGGAAACTTCGGTTTGCTGAGAAGCCCCCGGATTTATCCGTGGGGAGTCGTCACTAGGGGCTATCATACTGAGGTAGACCTCGCTCAGCTCGGTTTACCACTTGTAGCGATGGTTCGTTTAGTGCCAGCGGCGGGACTTCACTGTCGGAACATCGCCTCCGCTGTCAGTGAACTCCCAGAGGTGCTTGAGTGCTATCGCATGGCTGGCAATGATCAGGTATTAGTCAAAGTAGCTGCAACCTCGATCGATCACCTGGATAGCATCCTTGACCAACTTGCCGTCTATGGTCAGCCTTCAACCTCGATTACGTTCTCTCAGCCCGAAAAGCAGCACGTTATCACGCAGAAGATGCTTGAACAAGGGAAAAGGTGAAATGGTTGGAAGAAACTCGGGCCATTGTATTCACCGCGGAAGATCGGCTTCTGATACCCCAGGGCGGCCATTTTCTGCCTGACCGCATTGATGTTTGCCGTGATGGCATCGAGGTCGCCATAGAGATGGAGATCGAAAACATCAAAGTCGCTAGCACTTTCCCGTAGTAGGTAATCAAAGAAGTCTTGCTCCGCTTGCAGATCAGGATGCTGAGCGTCGGCGGATGGGTAAAATGCGTCAACGGCGCCGGCAAGGATCACCATAGCCTCTGGATCAACCTCTTTGACGGCACGTGAGAAGACCTTGAGGTGGTTCACATAGTCTTGCGCTGTTCCTTCCCAGAGCAGAGGGTTCGTCGGCTCATTTTCGCATTACCAGTAACGGACCCGCCCCTTGCAGTGTGAGACCAGCATACGCACAAAATGATCATACTGCCTTTCTAAATCTACTCAAATGTGCGCGAAGCCCATTCGAATAGATCCAATTGCTGCACTTACCCCTCACAGGAAGCCTCTTTGACTTCTCCGCTGCTTTGGGTCGCCTGCAGCACACCGCACTCCACAGAGGGAGTGTGTGGCCCTCGCCGGGCAAGGAACCTCGTCAAAATGTTCACCGCGCTATTCTCATCGCGATCCATGACGAGTCCACATTCGACGCAACAGTAGGTTCTCTTCCACAGCGGCATGGCTTGCAGATTCCCACAGCCACTACACTGCTTGGAGGTGTTGCGCTCATCTAAGAAGTGCAATTCTTTCCCGTACAATTGGCATTTGTACTTCAGCATTTCGAGGAAGGTGGAGAGTCCCCACTCATTATAGACCGCTCTATTGAGCTGCTTATTGCGCTCTACATGCTGTTTTGTGACCATTTGTCTCTGGGAGAGATCGCCAACCACAACGGTTCTTTCAACCAGTTTGTGGGCTATCAGGTGGGATGCTTTATGCAAACTATCCCGTTGTTTCTTGCGTTTTTTCTGGGAAACGCGCTTGTACACTTTGCTGAGATGGAGGTAGCAACGTGACTTTTTCTTGCATTTATCACGCTTGGATCGAATGTTGTCCAGTTGCTTGTTATGCCATTTTGCCCCTTTGAATCCGCCAATGGTGTAGACTCTGCCTTGCTCATTCACGCCTGTTGCCAGGGTTTTGATGCCAAGATCAAAGGCGGCAACATCATCAGTTGAACAGGGCTTTGATGGCCGCTCTGCCGGGAAGGAAGCATAGTAGTTGCCTCTGGCATCCCGACTGATCGCCACCTTTTTGAACTGTTCTGGCGGTCTCTCAGTGAGACGGGCAGTGACGTTGGGATGTACCTTTGCCCCATGCTTCCCGCCACCACCTGTAGGCAAGATGAGCTTGTCACCCTCACGTTTGAGGTACATGGCAGGATAGCAGAGCGTAAAAAAGCCGTGTCTTGGACGTACACGTGGAAATCCAGGCTTTTCACCTGCTTTCACCCTACGATAGAATGCTTTCATGGCCCCATCAAGGCGATAGTAGACCTCTTGAAGCAACTTGCCATACACCTGAATAAGCTCAGGATCATGGTGCTTACTTTCTTGTAAACTCCGTTTGGCTTCGTAGAGATTCCACTTCTCTCCTTCCCTGAGCCTCATAACCCACCAGTTGTACAGCCCTCGACATTTGCTTTGCATGAACTCAAGCGTAGCAGCGTCCTGCTCGCTCACGTCAATCTTGATCTTTTTGCAAAGCAGCATCTTTCATCACTTTCTTGTAGGATCTGAGTCCGTGAAGCCTGGCACTAAATACGGTTATGATGGCGATAAGATCGCGCACAAGCTCTTGCTCAGGAGAAAGGTGGTCACCATGAAGAAGAACCAGTTGGGTGTGATGCCGTTCGCAGAACGCCTCAAAGTAGTCATACCCAAACCGCACTAAGCGATCCTTATGGGCAATGATAATCGTGCGAACTTGCCCTAACTCAACCATCTCCATCACATGATTGAAGCCTTTGCGTTTGTAATTGAGTCCACTGCCAATATCCTGTACCCATTCATCGACAGTGATCTCATGAGCAGTACAATACGCTTGTAAGGCAGTCATTTGGTTGGTAAGGTCAGGCTTTTGTGAGACCCCTGAAACGCGCGCATAGACAATGGTACGTCCCTGTTCTGGTGCTTTGAGCCCGCGATACTCAAGATACTGATCGTGGGTGTAGTAGCGCCTGTTTGATTGTGGAGAACGATGAGCAACTAACTTGCCATCGCGGTCCCATTTTTGCAGCGTCTTGGTTGACTTGCCAATAAGCTTCCCAAATGCCTGAATGCTATATATGTTTTGCATAAGCATATTTTAACACATTTGAGTGCTTATGTCAAAACTGTTTTATTTCTCCTCTGGATGACGCGCCGGGGAGAGTGGCTGAAAATTGGTAGCATGCCGCGTGGCCCACGACGAACTAGATTGGAGCGTGATCCACCCCCTTATTCTGGTCTTACCGATCAGCACAAAAAACAGAGTACAGAAATATTCTGTGCTCTGTTTCCACTTCATTCGCTGTTAGGAAACACTCAATTGCGACCACACATGCTGCATCCGCATCATTGCCTCAGCTATTTCCGCCTCTACTGTGTGAAGCTGGCAAGTTAGCAGGAACAAGCCTACTCAGCTGGAGCGCACTCAATTGCTCCCAACATTCTCAGCGTGGCCTTCTGTGCCTCCGTCAAGCCTCGAACCCCTCCAATATTCAATCGCTCGTAGGGGCGGTCGCGGCGCAGCATGTGGAGCGACTCGCCACACTGTAGGTCCCAACGCACGATGCTTCCATCATCCCCGCAGCTCGTCAGCCAGCGGCCATCGGGACTCACTTTGAGGGACTGTATCATCCCTTGATGGGCCTGACGCACGCGCACACACGCTCCCCTGGAGACATCCCACCAGCGCAGCATCCCGTCACTTCCCCCACTGATCAGTAGCGTTCCACTCGAACTCCACGTCACCGCAGAGACCACCCCCGAATGCCCCTTTAAGGATCGTATTGGCTCACCGGTTCGCATATCCCATACCACAAGTTCTCCACTGTCTCTACTCCCGCAGCCAGAGGCCAACTGTGCGCCATCCGGACTCCAGGCCACGCTCATGACTGCCCCATGATGCCTCTGCAACTGTAGGATCTGGGATCCATCGGCTGTGTTCCACAGATACACATTTCCATCTTCATCTCCTCCGGCGAGTCGTGTGCTATCCGGACTCCAGGCCACGCGTCTGACCCAGGTTGCCTGTGCGTGTTTCATCCAACGTTGCGTGCGCGTTGCCCCATCCCATACCAGCACCCCCCGGAGAAAGGTTCCACTTGCCAGTTGATGCCCATCGGGGCTCCAGGCCACACCGGAGAAAAGAGTGTCAGGGTGATCGATGTCGTGTAAGACGTGAATACACGTCCTCGTGGTCGGATCCCACAAGCGGATGGTATTGTCCCATCCGCTACTGGCCAGCAATCCCCCATCGGGACTCCACCCGACTCCGTAGACTGTCCAACGATGTCCCCGCAATACACTCGGCATCCCACTGCTCATATCCCAAATAGTCACCAGGGTATCAGAGCCTGCACTAGCAAGTTGGGTGCCATCGGGACTCCAGTCAATATCATACAGAGTGGCTGCGTAGCCCTGTATGATACGAATGCATTGCCCACTGGCAACCTCCCAGAGACGCAAGGTCCCATCTTCACTACCGCTAAGCAGGTGGCGGCTGTCGGGGGTGAAGGCCAGGCCATTCACCACAGCGGTATGCCCACGCAGCACCATCCGAGTTCTCCCCTCCTTAGCATCCCATAGCCAGATCATGTGGTCAAATCCACCACTAGCCAGCGTCTGCCCATCGGGACTCCAGGCTAATGATTGCACCCGCTCCGTGTGCCCGACCAGTGTCTGGCGCACACGTTGGCTTTTCACGTCCCAGAGCTTGACGGTGCCATCCCAACTCCCGCTGGCTAAGGCGCTGCCGTTGGGGGCAAAGGCCAGTCCCCGCACCCAATTGGAATGCTCTAAGCGCCTCCGCAGGCAAGTAGCGGCTTGCGGTGTTCGCATCTCCCACCAGCGAAGTGTTCCCTCAAAGTCACCGCTGACCAGGAGCGTCCCATTCGGGCTCCAGGCGAGAGAGAAGATCGGGCCAGGGTGCGACAAATCCTGCAGATGGATGCCTTGCTGAGTATCCCAGAGCCGGACCGTTGCATCATGTCCTCCGCTGGCAAGCATCTCTCCATGGGGAGCAAAGGCCAGACAATTGGTCCCTTTCGTATGCCAAACCGACCAGAGAGGAGCCCCACTTGCTACATCCCAGAGCGTAATACTGCCATCAAAGCTCCCACTAGCGAGCAGGTGCGCATCCGGACTGAAGGCGAGGGCATATGTATTGGCGGTATGTGCTTGCCTGACGAGATGCAAGGTCTGACCACCTCCATACCACACTCTCACTTCCCCCCGCTTGCTACCTGCTGCCCAGTACTGCCCGTTGGAGCTTGTGGCAACCGCTAAGGTCGCGTCAAAAGCTTCGGTAAAGACGCTGTCTTGGATCAACGCTCCAGACAAGGTCGTATCTTGCATCTCGACACTCTGCAAATACGCTCCCCGAATGGCAAGCCCTGAAAGATCAAGTCCGCGTAGGTGTCCACGTAACCCTCGCAAGAGCGTGATGAGGTTGGCTGGCCCATAGCCCTGCTCCTCCTGTTCTCGCGTACGCAATTGGCTGAGCAACTGCAATAGTAGTTCCTCAACTGCTTTTGTCCCTTGATAGATGGCTTGGAGATGCACGAGGATTGGAGAGACAATCAACCGCTCTTGTGCTTGCCGCACATATTCCTTGGCCCTTGCCTGCTCGAGTGCATACCTGATCAGATGCTCCCACAGTGCATGCTGGATCTGCTCACTCACCTGCTCCACCAGCACCTCCGTCACATATTCCAGGATCACCGATTGTAAGGTAAACGTCGCCTGCTGCTTGCTCCGCTCGACCAGTGAGCGGCGTTGGAGCGCTTCCAGTGCCTCACGCACTTCTCCCTCTGCAACCGGGGGAATCAACATCATGTGCAGCTCGACAATATGCAATGGCTCGCGTCCAATTGCCAACCAGATCAATAGTGCTTGTTCTAGAGCCGAGAGTCGGCTATATTGCTCTGCAAGCACGTCGCGAATAGTGCTAAAGATGACCGTCTCCTGCTCCAAGAAGGCGCTGATCTCGCCCCCAAAGAGCTCAACGATGATCTCCGCAACAATCTTCAAGGCCAGTGGGTTTCCCGCATAGAGCTGGGCGAGCTGTGCTTGGTCCTGAACGGTGCCAGCAAGGCCTTTTTCCTCGAAGAGGTTCTTGCAAGCGTCCAACTCCAGCCCTCCGAGGCGCAACCCATACACGCCAACCTGGCGACGCTCCAATTGCTCGAGTTCGGGTGAGGCCTCCCGGCTCGTGATGAGCAAACAGCTCTGGTGTGGTGTTTCAGCCACCCGGCGGAGCAGGGTAGCGTAGTCTTCGTAGCCCGGACGATAGCGTCCCTCTGGATCATGCTCTTGCAGCAATATTTCCAGGTTGTCCAACACGAGCAAACAGCGCCGCGTCTGGAAGCACTCCAGCAGCAAGTCGATACATTGATCACTTGTGGATGGCAGTGCTGGTAGCGGTTGAGGCGAAAGGACCTGCAGACAGTCGGTGAGGAGGTCCTGGCAGGGGAGAGCATTGCGTATGGAGCGAAAGACCCCCATCTGGAAGGTGGGAGCCACCTGACGCATCAGGGAGACCGAGAGTGCTGACTTGCCGATACCTCCCATCCCCAGCACGCTCACCACCTGGCAGTGCTCCTGAAGTACCCATCGCTCAAGCTGCAAGAGCTCGGTCTGGCGCCCATAAAAATCAGACACATCGAGGGCATCTCCCCAATCAAAGCGCGATGAGGGAAGAGGAGGTTTCTGGGAGTACCTCCTCTTTTCGCTCTGAGCGACCCTTGGTTCGCGCACCGCAAGAGCAGAGGACGCATATGCTGCTGAAGCGAGCTGCGCCTGAATCCAGAAGGCAGTAAAGTCATCCTGCTGTCCTGCTGCCAGCCAGAGTTGTTTCGCCGCCTCGCGCTCTTGTCCTGGCGTAAAGGCGTGGCGCTGGAGAGCAAATGCAATCAACTGTGTGAGGTGTTCTCGCGTAGGTGAGTGCTTGCTTCGTTCCCATCGATGAATAGCCTGCTCGCTTATCTCAAGAAATATCCCTAGTTCTCGTTGAGTCAGGTTCATGTGCTTGCGCAGCGTCATGCAGAAGTACCCAAAGGAGCTCTTACCTGTGTGTTGATCGGAATGTGAATGTTTCATCTTCCCTCCTTGCTTCGCGCAGAGGTACGAAGGCTGGTTTCTGGGAAATGCAAGTCATTCTGAGCAAGAGCAGCCTCTGTATGGGAAGGATTTTGATCAGCGAGACAGAGACTGACCAATGCTCGGAATACGATGTATATTAAGAATCACATAACAAGAAAGAAAACACCCTGCTACGATAAATTATCAATCGCCCCCAATGCTCGTAGTGCAGATTTCTGTGCCACGGTCATCCCTCTGATACCTGTGATATTGAGTCGCTCATAGGGGCGATCTTGCCGCAACGTCCGCACCACTTCACCCGTCTCCAGATTCCATAACCGGATGGCGCTGTCATCACCACAACTGGCCAGCAGGCGCCTATCTGGACTCACCCTCAGCGCCTGCACCGTTCCTTCATGCCCCTCCCAGGTCG
Organism: Ktedonobacter sp. SOSP1-85; assembly: GCF_016587415.1. Taxonomy (GTDB): domain Bacteria; phylum Chloroflexota; class Ktedonobacteria; order Ktedonobacterales; family Ktedonobacteraceae; genus Ktedonobacter. The sequence continues at coordinate 5,409,361 of NZ_BNJI01000001.1, forward strand.
CCAGGCATTTCCCCGATGCTACCTCCCACCATCGCAGCTTCCCATAGCAATCACCACTTATCACTGCCTCTCCACTCGGACTCCACGTCACCGCAGATACTCCTCCACTGGATGGGCCCAAGGCGTGTACGACCTTTCCACTGGCGACCTCCCAGACTAGGACTTCCCCATCTTCGCTTCCTCCTCCGCTAGCCAATTGGCTCCCATCGGGATTCCACGCCACGCTCGCGGCCCTGCCATGATGCCTCTGAAGCTTCTTGAGCAATGACCCATTGGAGGACTTCCAAAGGTAAATGCTACCATCGTCGCCGCAGCTAGCCAATTGGCTCCCATCTGGACTCCACGCCACACCACGGAGCTTGGTCGGAGATGGGAACCCAATCCAGCGGCACTCGTACATCTGCATATCCCATACTTGCACCCCACGCATATAGCTTCCGATGGCCAGAAGCTGCCCATCTGGCTCCCACGCGATGCCCTGGAAGATAGTGTCAACAGAGTCAGGGTCCTGAAACACGTGGAGGCAGGTCCCTGTCGCCGGGTTCCACAACCGGATGGCATTATCCCATCCACTACTGGCGAGGCACCTCCCATCCGGGCTCCAAGTCACTCCATGGACGATCCAGTGATGCCCGCGTAAGACTCTAGGCACTGTTCTGCCGCCCACCTCCCAAATTGTGACACACGTGTTAGTACTGGCACTTGCCAACTGCGTGCCAGCAGGATTCCACGCAACGTCGAAGAGGGAGCCTGCGTACCCCCCCATAAGGCGTATACATCTCCCATCTGTTACATCCCATACACGTAACGTCCCATCTTCACTGCTACTGAGCAGGCTGCTGCTGTCAGGGGTAAAGGCAAGCGCAAGCACACCAGCACTATGTCCATGGAGGACCGCTCGATACCGGCCTTGTTCAACATCCCAGAGCCAGATTGTTGTCTCAAGGCCGGCACTGGCCAAAAGGCGTCCATCGGGACTCCAGGCCATACAATGTATTCGATGCGTTTGCCCTGTGAGTGTCTGAAGCATGCGTCCACTAGCTACATCCCACAGCTTGACGGTGTGATCCCAGCTCGCACTAGCCAGGTACCTCCCATCGGGCGCGAAGGCCAGGCCCATTACCCAATTAGTATGTCCTGTGAGGATCTCTATACACGTCGCTGGCTGCGCTCCCTGTCCTCCTTGCACTTGCCACAGCGAAATATTTCCATCGACACTGCCACTGCCCAGCAGACGGCTAGTGGGACTCCAGCTCACGGCATGTACTGCTTTGTCCTGACCAGCGAGCGTTTGTACACGTCGGCCAGATGACACATCCCAGAGTTGGATTGTTCCATCATCTCCCCCACTCGCGAGCAAGCTGCCATCGGCGGCAAAAGCGACACAGTTAACGCTATTCGTGTGCCACCCCATCCAGAGCAACGCTCCCTGCTCCAGATCCCACAGCTTGACGGTACCATCCCAACTTCCGGTTGCCAGAATCCGCTCGTCTGGGCTGAATGCCAGGGTATAAATCGTGTCGGTATGTGCCCGCCAGATCAGATGAAGGGCCCTTCCCTCCTCCTTCCACACGCGCACCTCCCCTCCCCTGCTGCCCGCCGCCCAGAACGTTCCCTTGCTACTGATAGCCACTGCCCAGATAGCATCGAGCGCCTCCGTAAAGACGGCATCACAGATAACCGACTCGGCAAGTGACGTATCTTGCATCTCGCAGTCTTGCAGATAGGCACCTCGAAGGGAGAGGTGCGAGAGATCGAGCCCACGTAGATGCCCCCGCTGCAAACGCAGCAGCGCGATCACATTTGTCGGTCCGTACCCTTGGGTAGCATAGTCACATGCGCGAAATTGATTGAGCAACAAAAGCAAGCGCTCTTCGACTTCCGCCTGCCCATGGTACACGCTTTGCAGACGTTCTAACAGCGGTGCCACCAACAACTGTTTCTGGGTCTGTCGTACATATTCCTTCGCATGCGCCTGTTCAAATCCATGGCGGATGAGACAATCGTGTTTGCCCTGCTGAATCTCATTTGTTGCCTCCATAATCAGCTCAGAGGTCATATATTCCAGTACGACAGATTGCAACGTGAAGCTACCTCGCCGTTGTCCCGGCTCAATCAGTGAGCGGCGGCGCAAACCATCGGCGGCTTCCAGCAACTGGACACGCGGTAGAGGAACAGCCAGCATCGTCAGCACCTCCTCAATAGTCACAGGCTCACGGGCAATTGCCAGCCAGCGCAGTAGGGTTTGCTCAAGAACCGAGAGCCGAGCGAATTGTTCATCGAGCAGGTTGGCAATGGTACCAAAGATTATCGTGCCTTCTGCGAGGAACGGCCCGATTTCACCGCCGAAAAGGTCGGTAATGGTCTCGGAGACAATTTTCAAGGCCAAAGGATTGCCTCCATATACCTCGATGAGGTGCGTCTGCTCTTGCGAAGTTCCCTCTATCCCTTTTTCTGTCAGTACCTGTTCACATGCGGTAAGATCTAAGCCAGAAAGGCGTAGCGAGCGTACTGGGGCGTGTTTGCCCTCTAGTGGCCTCAGTTCTGCTGGTTTCTCCCGCGAAGTGAGTAGCAGGCACCCCTGGTGCTCTGTCTCCGCGACCCGGCGTAGTAGCCTCCCGTAGTCTTCAAAGTTAGAACGGAAATGCCCCTTGGTCTCTCTTTCTTGCAAAATGGTCTCTAGATTGTCCAGGATCATGAGCACACGTCCCTTTCGTAAGTGCTCAATCAGGAGGGTGATCCGTTGTTCAAGACTGTCAGGCACTGTTCTCAGACGCTGTGATGAGAGTACTTGCAGACAGTCATCGAGCAGTGCTTCGCACGAGGGAGCATCGCGTAGCGAACGAAAGAGCGCCACTTCAAAATGCTCGGCCACCTGGCGCATGAAGTTGACGGCCAGCGCCGACTTGCCAATACCTCCCATGCCTAGCAAACTCACGACACGACAACGTTCTTGCACAATCCATTGTGTCAGGAGGGCTAGTTCCTGCTCGCGCCCGTAGAAGGCGGGGATCGCAAAAGCTTCACCCCAATCCACTCGCGGTCCAGCGACGTATTGAGGGATGCTTTCCTCATCGGCATTGATCGGGGTAATCGGTGCCGGGATTTTATGATGATACGAAAGATGTTGCTTGGTCAGCAACAGGGAGAGCCATTGCTCATCAAGCAGCACCTTCTGGTGTGCTGCTTTCCAGAATGCGCGAATCACCTCGGCTTCCTGATCAGCAGGAAAGGCTTGCTGTTGTACCCCGAGCTCAATGAAATGTTTGAGGTGCTCAGCTTTCGGATAGCTACTACCTGCTTCCCATTCTGCCACTGCACGTCGAGAGACCCCGAGGACTTCGGCAAGCCCCGCCTGGGTGAAACCGATGGTTGTCCGGAGCGTGAGCATCATTTGGCCGAACGCATAGTCTCGCTCACGGTAGAAGGATTTTGCCATCGGCGCTCTCCTTTCTACGTGATTCATTGGAGCAGCGCAATGTGAAGTAATGTGAAGTAATATGCCATCTAATGAGCGGTGACTTCATAGCAAAACATTGGTAGGCTTATTGTGATACGTGGACCTTCCAACAGGCCAACACCTATCTGGGATTGTAGAGAACAATGACGGGAGAACCTCTACAATCCCTGCTTCTTTCCTCTCTTTTTATCATAGCAGATTGCCTCGCGAACAATGAGGATCGACCGAAAGCACATCCACTTTCACAATGCTAGGCATGAGGAGCCAAAAGAGTTCTTTGTCTCCCATTTCCTGCTCTTCTGGATAGCCCCTCAATAGTCGTCATGCCCTTTGTGTTCTTGGGGCTAGTGATAGCATCCTTTGTCAAGCTCTTCTAAAGTTCTTCAGGCAACTGTAAAAACATGAAGCGAGATGAAGCGAGGTGACACCCAAAAAGAAGTGACTTCTCCTGCTCCCCCTTCTATACTCTCTTGGAGGAAGGGGACAAACCAGAGCGACGCGACGAAATCCGCTTGAGCTCATAATTGCTGGACGGTGCTCCTTACCAAGGGGGACTGAGAAATAGAGCATGCTTGGTCATGCCAGAAGAGGAGCAGGAGATGATAAACAGTAAAATATTAGTTGAAGAACAAGAGATGATAGGCAGTCAAGTGATGATGGAAGGGCAGCAGCGAAGTGCTCTGATCAATGAAGAACTATCTAAAGATGGTGTAGCAGAATGGCAGTGTCCACATTGTGCCTGGTGCCTGTGTGAGCAGGGTCTGGAATTAGGAAATGGCTCGCATGGGATTTGCCCACGGCATGCAGAGATGCTTCTGCGGCACTATAGAGCACACCATGCGTGCTGCTTCAGAGCGTAATAGTGAATGCACATTAGATGGGGGAAGAAGGGGCGTTGTGACAAAACCTGAGAGGATAGGTATTGCGATCAAATACCTCAGAGTATTGCTGCTGTGTGATGGGTGGGCATGAGATGGATACAACCCATTTCATCGCGCAGCATATGGCGGCGAGAAGAGGAGCATAAACAGTAATAGTGAGGAGGAGTACGAAATAATGCCTTATCTTTGTGACAAGGCGAAAACATCTCGGTGGACTGGCCGGGTAATGATCATCGATGACTCCCCCACGATTCGTGGGGTCATTGAGACATGCCTGAATTGTGAAGGCTTCGTGGTCCAAAGTTTTTCCAATGCAAAGGAGGCAATGCAATGGTTGAAGCAATCTGACACACTGGCTCCCGACCTCATGTTTCTTAATAGTGTTCTTCCTCATGAAAGTGGATATGGAGTGGCACGCTCACTAAAGTCGAAGCCCCAGTTCACTCATACTGCCATCATCATGCTCTTATATCAAAATAGCGTTGTGGATCGTTTGAAAGCGCGACTTGCCGGAGCGAAAGGCTGCCTCGCGATTCCTTTTGGCTTTCAGGATCTCCTTCAGGTGACCCAGAAAATCCTATCAGCCTCTTCATCTGAAAAATCGACAAGCACACGTGTTACAATCAACCACGAATATTCCCCTCTCTATGTCGTCTGGTTATAATAGCCTCTTTAAAAGAGAAGGAGCAGATGTTCCAACCAGTTCGCACGCAGTCCTTCCGGTAAGGAGAAAACCGCTTTTCCCACGGCCAGATCGCTCATGTGCATCGATTGGGTATTGTCAACTTGGTAGAGAACTGAACAGTGTGCCACTCTGGCTTCACGAAAACAAACTCCGCTGCTCCGAGCTATAAGGGCTTTCGCTTCCCACCCGAAATCATCAGCCACGCCGTGTGGCTGTATTTCCGCTTCTCACTCAGTTTCCGCGATGTTGAGGAACTTCTCGCACAACGCGGGATTGGCGTGACGTATGAAACAGTGCGTCACTGGTGTCTGAGATTTGGGCAAACGTACGCTCATGAATTGCGACGTCGTCACCCCTGTTGCGGCGACAAATGGCATCTGGACGAGATGTTTCTCACGATTCATGGCAAAAGGCACTATTTATGGCGAGCGGTGGATCAAAACGGAGTTGTACTGGATATTCTGGTACAGAGTCAACGCAACAAAAAAGCAGCCAGACGCTTTTTTCGCAAACTCCTCAACTCGACTTTGTACAAAATTTTCTTTGGCCAACGAGTGCCTTGAGGCTCTCCCCATCGAAAAGAGCTTCTGAAGAGCCCTAATTGGGTGAGTTGATAGAAAGACCATGTTGCCATCATACGGTTGTTTTTGCGTGCGGATGCACCACGGCTTGTACGTGCCGTGTTTTGTCGGATACCCGCAAGGGTCTCTACTTTAATGGTGCCAACCCCTTGCTCTTTCGCGTGATTCACGATTTGCCTGGAAAGCTGATGATTGATAGTCTTCATCCACCGAGCTTCTTTCCCCTTGCTTTTCTTGATTGCTCGGACCTTCTTGGCTTGTTGCAATTGCTTACGGCGGGCATAGAATCGGCGCCGCATATATCGAAGGTTTCGCCCGTTGCCAAAGAAACGCGTTCCTTTCCCCTGAATGTAGACCACGGCTGGCACTTTTACGCCAAGATCAACACCCATCACCCCATTGTGTTCGACAGGCAAAGACTTCTCGATAGTGAGTGTGATATCAGCAACCCACTTCCCTCGTTTCTTCTTGATGCGCAAGATCCCAGGCGTATCCGCATAGACGATACCTTCACAAGAAATATGCACTTGTTGGGTCTTGCCATCCATACACATGGGAAGAGGCAAGGTGGTCGCGCTCATCTGCCAATTCTGGTTATTCCACTGAACAATGGGCTATCTATAGCAACATATTACATGGACATTTATCCCTATTCATGATAAAATTATCCCATGAGACTGAGCCAATATGCGAAAAAAATGTCTGTGAGCTACAAGACGGCTTTCCGGTGGTGGCAAGCTGGGCGATTGGATGCCTATCAACTGGATACAGGCACGATCATTGTTCGTGACCCGAAACCCGAACAAGAGACTCCCCAAGGCATTGCTTTGTATGCTCGCGTCTCCACCACAGGACAAAAAGCGGACCTGGAGCGCCAGGTGGAGCGGCTGAAGACCTATGCTGCCAGCCGTGGCTATCAGGTGACCAAAATCGTGCAGGAAATTGCTTCAGGCATGAACGATTCGCGCCCCAAGCTGCTCAAGCTCTTGACTGACCCGCAGATTGGTAAGATTATCATTGAGCATCGAGATCGTTTAACCCGATTCGGTTTTGTCTACATTGACCAGCTTTTCCAGATGCAAGGGCGTACTGTTGAGGTGATGTTTCCCACAGAGACCCAGCCCGATCTCGTTGACGACTTTATCGCGGTGATCGCTTCGATGGCCAGTCGCATCTATGGGCGAAGACACTCCAAAGAACGAGCGGAGAAAATTCAGCAGTGCGTGGAACAGGTCATGAAACAGGAGCCAGCCTCATGACAGTTTTTGACCCGGAGCAAGCCAAGAGACAGTTTATTGAACTTCACGACAGACGCGATCGAGAAATTGATCAGCGGCCTGATCTTCAGCGCTTGATGGATCGAGGCCATTACAATTTCACGGTGGATGCTGATTACTCCATTCGAGAGCTTCAAAACGAAGCAGAACGTAACGGCTATTATCTGGATGTGGAACTGGATTTCCAGGCCATGAAGAAAACCTATATCTGTCGCCAAATGACACCTGAAGAGTGGGAGCAGTATGTGGAGTGGGAGAAAGAGGAATAAAGCCTGTATGAAGATCACCAGGGGATACAAGACGGAACTCGATCCGACGGTGAAGCAACAGATCCTTCTCTCTCAATGCGCGGGGGTAGCTCGTTATGCCTACAACTACGGTCTTGCTCGGAAAAAAGAAGTCTACGCGACGACAGGGAAGCGCATCTCTGCGATTGATCTTCAGAAGGAACTGACCGCCCACAAACACACCGATCTCCCCTGGCTCAAAAAGGTTTCCAAGTGGATTTATCAAAATGCCCTGCGTGACCTGGATCAAGCCTTTGACAGCTTCTTTCGGCGTCTCGGGGAGCGCAAAGCCGGGAAGAAGCACCAAAGTCTGGGCTTCCCGACCTTCAAGAAGAAGAGCGAGGGAATTGGCTCCTTCCGTCTCGATAAGCCTATTTACGTCTTTGAAGACAGTATCCAACTGCCCAAACTCGGAACCATTCGCCTCAAAGAACACAGTTATATCCCGACTTCTGAAGTGAAAGTCCTCTCCGCGACCATCAGTGAACGAGCAGGCAGGTGGTATGTTGCGGTGCTGGTAGAAGAGCATGTGCCTGAGCCGGTTTCGGCTCTCGGGGCACCTCTGGGTGTCGATCTCGGTATCACGTCGCTCGCGGTCTGCTCGGACGGTCGCCCACCCATCAAAAGCCCCAAAGCCCTTAACGCCTCCCTCAAATGCCTCAAGCGTGCGCAACGTCATCTGTCGCGTTGCAAAAAAGGATCAAACAATCGTGAGAAGGCTCGCCACCGGGTAGCAAAGCTGCACGCTCGTATTGCCAATATTCGTGAAGATGCCCTGCACAAAGCCACCAGTTCGATTGCACATGCCCCACTTACCAAAGAAGAGCGGAGCACCCTGCAGACCTCGCTGACTTCTCTTCTCCCCGAAGCGAAAACCAAGCCAGAGCAAAAGAAAGTCAAAAAGCAGGTGAAAAAGGTGCTGCACCGAGCTACCGAGGCGAATGCCCCACGCCGTCCTCAGGTGATCTGCCTGGAGGATCTTAACGTAGAGGGCATGAAGCACAATCGAAAGCTTGCCCGCGCTATCAGCGATGTGGGCATGGGTGAATTTCGTAGGCAAATGAAGTACAAAAGTGCATGGAATGGGGAGCACCTCATCTTTGCAGATCGCTTTTTCCCATCCTCCAAGCAATGTCATGCTTGTGGCTGGAAATGGGAAGACATGCAGCTTTCAGATCGCATCTTTCTTTGCCAGAACCCCGCCTGTTCGCTGCATCAGGTTCCTCAAGATCGGGATAGCAACGCCTCACAGAACCTTGAGAAACTGGCAAAAGAAGAATCAAGCGCTTTAAAGAATATTGTCAACGGTGAGTTGCACCGGACGTAAAATGCTTGTGGACGGGCGGAGCGCTGGCTGAGTGGCACCACTCAGTGAAACTCTCCCGGTTGAAGCAAGAACTGGACCGTGGGTGTCCTAGATGTCCACACCCCAGACAACGGTTTCTTGAGGAGCGGAAGACGGCCCAACTCAAAAGAACGCTTGAAGAGAGAGTGAGCATCGCGCAATGCCTGATTTTTTACTGCACTTGGGAGCCTGGCAGCAAAGTCTTTGGTATTGGCTTTCTCAGGCAAGATGCCAGCATCCAAAGCCGACACTAACACATTGACCGCACTGATGTACTCCTGGCAATGGGCCATCAACAAACGTGATTGCTCAGGTGTAGGGTGCAAGCGAACTTGGAGCGTCGTTTGTACCCCCTTTGCTCTTTTGCTCATGACGTGCTTTGCCTTTCAATATAGGCACGAATGGTCTCAGCACTGACATGGCCCATCGTGCTGGAGAAAGTGGAACGCGTCCACAGCGAAGGCATCCGCATCAAATGGGGGTATTCTTCCCGCAACGCATGCGAACTTCGTCCTTTGATGAGACGAGCAATAGGGGATTTCTGGCTCGTTTACTGTAATAACACAAACGGACCGAGACTGGGATTTTCCAATGGTGGGGCAAGCGGGTATATCAGATAGGGCAAGGTTGCCATCGGATGGCTTATGCTTATGTCGTTTTGTACTGGCTGGATATCGCTATTGAGTATATACTATGGACGGGTTTAATACATGCGATAGTGGGCAAAAATTGCTAGTGTAATCTATGCGGGATGAATAATGTCTGTGGAGAATAATCAGAATCAGCTATTAGAAGGAGCGAAAGCAACGCTTGTGGCTCCAGCCTGGCGTAGCGAGCCGGAGATCGATCATGCCCGACAGGAGTTTTTGCGCCAGCGTCTGGCCATGAGACCTGATATTCAGCGCAGTATCTATCCATTTAAAGATGTGCAACTCACGCGTGCCGATATTGAATGGCTGCTTGCAACTCATGAGCAGGGGCGTGGACCCATCGATTGGAGCGATCCTTCACAGTGTACACGAGAGGGGCTCGACCTGCGTGGGGCAGACCTGCGGTGCGTCAACCTGCGTGGTCTGCCACTTGCCTGCCTGCGGGGTGGTCTGACACAGGAGGAATGGGTTGCGACCACACCTGAGCAACGAGGGTTGGCGGGGGTCCACCTGGAGCATGCGGACGCCAGCGAGGTGCATTTAGAGGGCGCAATCCTGCGCGGTGCGTTTCTACAAAATGCCTCACTACGCCTGGCACATATGGAGAAAGCTGTCCTCTTTAATGCGCACCTGGAGCAGGCATATCTGCGTAGTGTGCACCTTGAAGGGGCGAATATGATGTATGCCAACCTTGAAGGAACGTATCTCCGCAAAGCTCAGCTCACAGGGGCAGACCTGCGCAATGCCTATTTTGACAGTGCCACAACGCTTGAAAAGGTGACGCTTTCCGATAAACAATGGGGTTGTGTGCGACTTGCAGATATACACTGGAATGATTGTAACCTCTCGCTGATCAACTGGCGACGTATCTCTCCCCTGGGCGACGAAACCATGGTACGCGTTCTCTCAACACGCGCGGATAGCAAGGGATCAGACAAAGAGAAACGGCGCCATCTTGATATGTACCGAGGCGCTGTTCGTGCTAACCGGCAACTTGCCAATGCCATGCGTTCACAAGGGATGAGTGATGAAGCTATTCCTTTTGCCTATCACGCCCTAATCCTACAACGGGCGCTCCTCTGGCGCTATTTGCTCTGGGGAACCAGCATCTTCTTTGAGGAAGAGTCAGCACACACAGGGATTCGTCGGTGGGTGCATGCTCTATGGGGGCGAATACATGCGGGTGCCTCGTATCTCTTCTCATGGTTTCTTGATATCCTGGCGGGCTACGGCTACAAACCTGAACGCAGCCTGGGGCTGTATCTCTTCACAGTTCTCGGCTTTGCCGGTCTCTACCTGCTTACCGGCGGCCTTTCCTTGAGAGAAGCGCTAGTCTTTAGTATAACGTCGTTTCATGGCCGAGGCTTTCTCCCCGGCCCCTTCCTGCTTGCCAGTCCTGAAACGACTCTGGCGGCCTGTGAGGCGGTCATCGGCCTCTTTATCGAGATCAGCTTTGTGGCGACCTTTACCCAGCGCTTCTTCGGGAGATAACAAGGAGCGAAACTGGGTAGCATCTTAGATAAGGGTTAACCTAAGCGATGGGTCACCCCCACCGCTTAGGTTCTTCTGAAAACCCAGCCAAAAAGGCACAAAACTCCCCCTTCATCCCCTCCGCCAGCTTTTCTTGTTCAGCTACCTGCAGTTCTTAAGCCGCCGGGCGTGGTTGTAAGATGACCTGATAGCCCATGTGCTCTAGCCGTTGGATCAGACGACGCTCATGTTGTTGTTTGTCTCTCTGCCGAAAGAGTTCCACTCCTTTTTCCTGGTAATGCTCTCCGGTGAGCATCATGTGAGAGTAAATGACGAGAATACTATGCCCGACTGCTACTGCTGCCCGCTTCTTGCCGCGCCGTTTGCTGATCCGTCGATATTGTTCGCCCAAGTACGTCTGGGTGCGGCCTGCTGCATGCGCCGCCTGAATCAACGCGGCTCGCAGCCAGCGATTGCCTTTGCGTGTCCGACCGCTGAGCCGCTTGCCTGCACTTTCGTGTTGACCTGGACACATTCCGGCCCAAGAGGCCAGATGAGCATCGTCGGGAAAGCGACTCATATCTGTTCCCACCTCGGCAAACAGGACCTGCAAAACCAGCCGACTGACTCCGGTGATCCCCTCAAGACGTTCAAGCGTCTTCTCAAAAGGCTGCAACCGCTCTTCAATCTTGTGCTCCAAATGGGTGATTGAGTGATCCAACCCTTCAATCAAGGTCAGCAGCTCTTGGAGTAAGAACTGATGATGTTCTCCGATCTCACTCTCCAGCGCATCTGCCAGTTGATCGTGGGGACATCGTACGCTGGGATGAGCAAGGCGAGCTAACCGATGACCATCAGTCTCTCCTGCCGCCAAGGCATGCAAGATCGCTTTGCCGGAAACCCCCACGATATCGCTCAAGACGCCGCTCAACTTAATATTGGCCTCTTGGAGGGTCTTGTGGAGTCGATTGACTAACCGAGCCCGTTCCTGGACAAGCGTCGTGCGCAATCGCGTCAAGCCACGCAGGTTTTGCTGCTCACGATGCGGCACAAAACTGTTCTTGAGCAGGCCGTGTTGCAACAAGTCAGCAATCCATTCCGCATCCTGTTTATCCGTTTTGTGTCCCGGAACCGCTTTCATATGCTGGGCATTCGCCACCGTCAACTCGAAGAAGCCAAAGAGCCGATCATACACCGGACGCCAGTACACGCCACCCCTAATGTTACCAAGGGAGTGCTAGACTGGGAGTATACAAGAGAGATCCTGCGAGTCCACCTTCGCGCTCACACTGGAGACCAGCCACAAGCTCCACCTCACAGCCCAGCATCGTCTCACGAAGGCTCCTATCCACAGGGTCCGGGAGTGGCCCATGTCCAAGGTGTTGTCTTGCCCCAACAAAGCGCTGGAGGTAATAGTGATGTTTGAGCCCCATCGACTTCAACACGAGTTCCTCCAGGCTGCCTATGCGTCTCTGGTTCCTTTGTCTCGAAGACGTCTCACCATCGTGCAGCAGCCAGTTCCCATTCCATGGAACGGGAGCCGAAGTCTCCTCATTGCCGAGAAAGGAGTGAGCCATGAATGAGATGCAAGTCGCCCTCTACGCCCGTGTGTCTTGCGAGCAACAAGCAGAGGCTAAAACCATTGAGAGCCAACTGGCGGAGATCCGTGCGAGGATCATTGCCGATGGCTTTGATCTCTCCACGATTCTCGAGTTTGTCGATGATGGCTACAGTGGCTCGACGCTGGTCCGACCAGCGCTGGAGCGTTTACGCGATGTGGCAGCAGCGGGAGGAATGGACCGATTGTATATCCATTGCCCTGACCGTTTCGCACGCAATTATGCCTACCAGGTCTTACTGGTCGAAGAACTCAGCCAACGGGGTGTCGAGGTGATCTTCCTGAATCGACCGCTTGGGCAGACGCCAGAAGATCAGTTGTTGTTGCAAGTACAAGGCGTGATTGCTGAGTATGAGCGGGCGAAATTTCTCGAACGCAGCCGACGGGGCAAGCGCCATGCTGCTCAAGAGGGACGGGTTGGTATCCTCTGTCATGCGCCCTATGGGTACCGCTATGTGCATAAACAGGAAGGAGGCGGAGAAGCTCGCTTTGAAATCGTGTTTGAGGAAGCTCGCATCGTGCAACAGGTGTATGCGTGGGTAGGGCAGGAACGTTGCACGATCAATGAAGTGTGTCGTCGTCTTCACCAAGCTGGTATCCATACGCAGACCGGCAAAGAACACTGGGATCACAAGACCATTTGGGATATGTTGAAAAATCCCGCCTACAAAGGCGAAGCGGCCTTTGGCAAAACCCGTTGGCGCCCTGTTGGGCCGCGTTTGCGGGCTCCACGAGGCAGGCCGGAGCAATCCCGGCGTGGATACGCAGGAAACGATGCACCCAAGGACGAGTGGATTCCCATCCCTGTGCCTGCGCTGGTCGCTTCTGCCTTGTTTGATGCCGTGCAAGAACAATTGGAAGAGAATCGGCTGCGAGCTCGCATTCCTGCGAAAGGCTCTCGCTACTTGTTGCAGGGCTTGCTCGTCTGTGCAAGGTGTGGGTATGCGTATTGTGGACGAACCAACGATGAGCGTAACGCGTATTATCGCTGTGGGGGAGCAATGAACGTCCCGCGACAGGGCTTCGAGCGCGTGTGTTGGAACAAGGAGGTACGCATGGACCAAGCCGATGCTGCGGTCTGGCAAGAGGTCTGCCAACTGCTGGAGGACCCAGACCGGCTAGAGCAGGAATATCGGCAACGGCTGCAACCGCAACAGACGCCTAGTGAGCAGGAAAGTCTGGAAGCTCAGATGGGCAAGCTCCGCCGAGGAATGGCACGCCTCATTGATAGCTATGCTGATGGGTTGATTGACAAACAGGAATTTGAGCCGAGAGTGATGCGCATGCGTGAACGGCTCCAGCACTTTGATGAACAACTGCAACGCCTCAAAGAAGAAGCCGAGGTGGAAGAGGAGGTGCGTGTGATTTTGGGACGTCTGGAAACGTTTGCCGCCAAAGTCAAAGACGAGCTACAAGACGCTGATTTTCAGACGCGCCGGGAGGTTATTCGTGCTCTGGTCAAACGGATTGAGGTTGATGAGCAGCAGATCCGCGTCGTTTTCCGTGTGAGCCCGATATCTCCTGCTTCCTCTGGTAACGGGGCCTCCCTCAATTGGCAACATTGGGGGAGGCGTGTACACACCCGTTGACTCCATGGCCACGTGGGTACAGCCTCTTTCCAGGAGCCAGTTTCGCAGGGCAATCAGATCCCTTGTCACTGCCCGAAAGCGTTGCAATTCTTTCTTCCGTTGTCCCCGCTCTACCCGGCTAAAACAAGCCACAACGAAGTCATCATGGACGTCAATCCCACAGCAGCGTGGATAAAGCACTTCCATGGCGTTTCCTCCTTTGCTTTCTTTCTCACATTTAACGCTTCTCGAAGGTTCCTTGCGAGGTGCCATTTCTGCGTATTTTCTTCTGCGTGCTTCGGATCGCGAGCGACAAAGGGTGGTTCACCCAGGCACCTTGGGACATCTTAACAACACCAAGCTCGATGGCCTTAACCTAAGCCCGTCCTTTCGCCAGGACCTTCACCCCCTCACTCTACCCCGTTTTCATTCTGGGTGATGCGCCTTTGGCGCATGACTTCTTAACCAAAAACCTCTCCATGCAAATGTAATGGAGCGAAAGAAATGAGGAGGCATTATTGTAAGCAATACAACCACTCTCGCTCATCTTGCTCGCGCCCTTTGCCATTGGGCCAGAACCGATGCATCACAGATGCTTCTCTCGCATCTGTTTTCTGGAGGGCAAAAATGCGACAACATTCACATTCCCAAGCATGCGTCTTCTCTGTACTGATATCACGAAGCCCATCTAAACCACTTTGCTCTATCATCGGTTTTCATCGCTCTTGGATATGCTCATTTCCTGTTCTGGTGTCCACCGTTCCCAATGCAGCACGGTATCCAGGGGTTTGCGTGCTGCTGGCTTGAATGTTGTTCCCAGTGTATACGCGACGGGGATGAGCCCTACTTGCATCACCTGCTCATAAGGAATGCCCAGTATGTCCGCTGCCTCTTGCTCAAATGCGAGGTGAAGCGTTGTCAAAACGGTACCCAGACCACGTGACCGTGCGGCCAGCATAAAGCTCCAGGTCGCAGGCCAGATGCCACCCCAGTGGGCAGCTTGCTCAACGGCAGAGAGGTGCTCGGCTCGCCCTTCGATGCAGGGGATGACATACACGGGAACCTCGTGTATGTGCTCGGTCAGATACCGTGCCGGGGCTACTTTCCTGATCAGGTCTGCTGCCTCCTTTTCTGAGTTCGCGGAGGCGATTACCTGTTTGAGCATATCCTCCTGCCCACCGGGAGCAGAGGCGCTTTTGCGATAGAGCGCAGCTAAGGCTTCCCTTTGGGACGGATCGGTGACAACGATAAAGTGCCAGTTCTGCATACCGCCTGGAGTCGGAGCCTGCACGGCGAGAGACAGACATTCTCGGATTACCTCTGGCTCTACCGAGCGCGTGAGGTCCAGGCGCCGGCGTACCGCGCGGGTTGTGCTCAGCACTTCGTCAATAGAAAGGTCAAGGATAGGCATAATGCTTTTCTTTCTCCTGTTCAGCCTCTATGCAAGACGGTCAATTGCCAGGAGTATACTGGATCTGATATAATGAACGCAAATCATATTAACCATAATATTATGAAAATTAACCATATGAACTTCTCACAACTCCAGTGTTTTGTCGCTCTGGTCGAAACGGGGAGCTTCACTGAAGCTGCCTATTCGCTTGATTTAACGCAATCAACGGTAAGTCATGCCCTGGCAGCCCTTGAAAGCGAGCTAGGGGTCACTCTCCTGGAACGCAACCGCAAAGGGGTGGTCGCGCTAACTATTGCTGGTCAAAGGGTCATTCCGCGTGTGCGCGCGCTCCTGGCACAGGCGGAGGCAATTGAACAAGAAGCAAAGGCTCTTCGTGGCGAGGTTTCAGGAAAACTCCGGCTGGGCACGGTTCACTCGATGTGTCCAGAGGTACTCGCCAGTGTATTGAAGCGTTTTCGAGCCTTGTATCCTGATATTGAAGTAGTGCTCTTTGAAGGCGCCATGCAAGAAGTGAGTGAGTGGCTTGGGAACAGCGTCATTGATGTCGGTTTCGTGTTTCATTCTGCGTGTGGACTTGAGAGTAAGCTGATTACGACGGACGAGTTGTGTGTGATCGTTCCACCGGGACATCGTTTTCACACGGAGACCGCCGTGCCTCCAGGAACGTTGCGCGACGAAGAGCTGATTATGGCAAAGACTGGATGCGTATCTCAGTTAATGGAGATGGTAAACTTTGAGTCAGGCGGAGCCAGGCCACATGTGCGTTATCAAGCCAGCGACAGCACCACGATCGTTGCTATGGTTCGAGAGGGCCTTGGGATTACGCTTATGCCGCGTATGATGCTTCCACAGAAGCTTGAAGGAGTGCTTGCTCTTTCGCTTGATCCTCCACAATATGTCCCAATTGGACTCGCCGTTCGCTCGCGGGACACGGCCTCTCCGGGAGCGCAATTGTTTGTTCAGGCGGCACTGACCTGGACGCAAGAACAGGCAACGTTGCTTCGCGAAAAATAGTTCATGCGTTGTATCCTTTCATTCAGGCTGGCTTTGTCTGTTGCCGCATTACTCCTGCGCGGCGCGAGTAAAGCCTTCGTGCCAGTCCGGATAGGAGGGTTGCCAGTTACAGAGGCGGCGGGCTTTGGCGTTTGTTGCTCCGCGAGCGGCACGGGGTTGGGTTGTGCTTATGGGCGGGGGTGGGGCATGAAGGGTCGCTGCGTAGATTGGGAGCCAGGCAGTGCCGGGGGCTGGCACATCGTCCACGACATTGAAGACGCCCCTAGGCCAGCCCAAAGCGAGCAAGGTAGCACGTGCGGCGTCATCGACGTGGAGGAAGGAGGTTATACCCTCATCGGCGGTCACCTGGCCCTGTCTTACCTGCTCTGCAATAGAGCCGTCAGGAGCATACCATGTTCCAGGCCCGTAGAGTAGTCCGTAGCGCAGCACGATACCTCGCTCCATCTCGCCAACCGCCTGTTCAAGCGCCTGGACCCCTTCAACAGTTGTGCAGCGCGGTTCCGGGGCTTCGATGTCTAGGGGAACACCCTCATCAGCTGGCCCCTTGCCGGGCGTGTAAGCCCAGGCGATACTTTGTGCGATGAGATGGCGCACTCCCGCCTCATGGGCAGCGTCAACCAGGTTCCGCGTCCCTTCCCGTCGTATACGGGCATTTGCCGCGAGATCCCGCATACCAAGGTCTGTAAGTTGGTGGATGACCACGTCCGGCTGTACCTCGCGCATAGTTTTGAAGAGTTCCTCGCGATCAAACACGTCAACAATTACGGGAAACGCGCCTAGTTTCTGAAGCATCTCTCTCTTCTCGATTGCGCGTGTCGTTCCGATCACTTCATGGCCTGACTCGACCAGTAAAGGGATGAGCCTGCGCCCAATAACTCCTGCAGCACCCACAAGTAATATCTTCATCTCTAACTTTCCTTCATTGTCTCTATCGTATCGTTTAAGGGAGACTTTATCATGAAAGTGGCTTGTGAAAAAGAGCCATTATGAGTTGGAATGAGATAGCCATTATTCGAAAATCTCTGACTGTGGTTCCACGAGAAGACCATGTATACCAACTTCTGCTCTTTCTCGATAAAACCGAGCTTTTCGTAGAGGGTTTTTGAGGTTGATCCACTTGTGTATTGACACTCCCCCGGATACATCCAGGGGGATTCTTCCTTCACCCAGGCAACTTGCAAACTCCCATTGCTAAAAGCTTGTAGAGGCCATCCTGTCCAGAAGCGTTTCAAGCACTCAAAGGTGCATCAGTTCCCATATGCCCTACGGTACTGAGAGCTTTTTGCAAAATGTTACAAGCCGCATTGTGGTCCCTGTTTAGTACCACACCACAGCCAGTACAGACATGGGTACGCACGCTCAAACTCTTCTTGACGAGCGTACCGCACGCCGAACAGTTTTGACTGGTGTAGTGAGGTGAAACGGCAATCACAGGGATACCATGCAAAGCGGCGTAGTAGTTCACCCAGGCGAGAAACCGTCCCCATCCAGCATCGCTGATGCTTTTCGCAAGGTGCCTGTTTCTCACCATATTGCGAATCTGCAAGTCTTCAAAGGCAATCAGGTCGTGAGACGAGACGAGCGCGTTCGCTGCCTTACGGGCGAAATCTTCACGCTGCCTTTGGACTTTTAAATGCGCTTTGGCGACGGCTTGACGGGCTTTCTTGCGATTAGCTGATTTCTTCTGTTTCTTGGAGAGGCGACGTTGCAACCGTTTGAGACGCTTTTCCGCTGTTTTCCCTTTCCTGCTGTCACTTTTGACCTCTTCAGAGAGGAAGACGCAATACTGTCTGCATTAAACATACATCTTTGAGTGCACTCTCAGTCAAGAGGAAAGTGGAGTTTTTTGTCTCTTAACGAAGGCAAGCAAGAGTGCCAGACCCCTTGACTAAGAGTGCACTCAAAGGTGTAGGCTTCGATCTATGAACATGTGGAGAAGGAACGCAGCCAGTCAGATACGTCATCTATTGTGTGACAGATACGCATCTGATTTGCCTTTTTCGACTACTATGCACGTTTTTATGATGTAATTCTATTTCCAGAAAGGGAAAAGAATATGATGGAGAACAGAAACGAGCAAATCGCGGCAGCAAGCGGTGTCTTTGCGATTGGTGGTGATTTGCCGGTCTCTCGTCTCGGCTTTGGGGCAATGCGCCTCACTGGTGAGGGCATCTGGGGACCGCCAAAGGATAAGGATGCGGCAATCGCTGTCTTGAAGCGCGCATGGGACCTGGGGATCACCCTCATTGATACCGCCGAAGCATATGGACCCGAGATCAGTGAGTCCTTGATTGCCGAAGCTCTCTACCCCTATCCAAAGGGCCTGGTTATTGCCACGAAGGGTGGTTTGCTACGTACTGGCCCTAACCAGTTTCGACCTGATGGACGTCCACAGCGCCTGCGCCAGGATCTGGAAGGCAGCTTGCGACGTCTGCGCGTTGATCAGATCGACGTGTATCAATTGCATTATCCTGATCCGAACGTGCCGTTTGAAGACTCTGTAGGTGAGATCGCCAAGATGAAAGCTGAGGGCAAGATCCGCCATGTCGGTCTCTCCAATGTGACCATTGATCAGCTTACGGCGGCGCAGAAGATTGTACCCATTGTGACGGTGCAAAACCACTACAATCTGGAGCAACCACAGGCTGTGGGGATAGACATCCAGCAAACCGCAGCATTGATCGATCTGTGCGCACAAGAGAACATCGGCTTTATTCCCTGGCATCCTCGGTCGGTCGGTGACTTGGCACGTCCAGGGAGTGTCCTGGATCAGATTGCCAGGCGCTACAACGCACAATCCAGCCAGATTGCCCTGGCATGGTTGCTGAAACGCTCACCAACGATCCTGCCCATCCCCGGCACCGCTTCGGTCAAGCACTTTGAAGAGAACGTCGAGGCTGCCAAGATCAGACTGAGCCAGGACGAGTTCGAGGCGATTCGCCGTGTTGCTCACGCGTAGGACGTTCCCTCTTGTGGTACTGGTAAATTAGGTAAAACTTGGTTCTTGGTACGACTCACTGCTGGCGAATCCCTCCCTATCGCATCAGGAAGGCATCGTAAAAAGCGCGTCTGGATTTCAATCACACTGAAGGCCCTTGGATCTTCAGCATCATGTATCAGAGATCAACATATGCATCTTTTGCTGCCCATTTGCCTGGTTCATATGTCTTCGTTGATCCGAGCCGGTCACAGTGTCTCTGTTGCTTGGCTGTCTCATCACTCTCTGTGAGGTTCGCCAGCAGTATGACATTTGGTGATTCGATTCAGGGCTCTGAAAATGATCTCTGCCGTCCCTGGCCAGGGTCCCATGCCATGCTGAAATGAGCAGCCATGTGCTATAGTAAGCCTGAGTTACGACTGGGAAGGAAGGTTTTTATGCTGATGGCTATCTCTCACTTTGTGGTGACCCTGGTTGATCGCACGATGACCTGGGTCTATGAAAAGAGCGACGGGCGGCTGGGAAGTCGCCTGGGGAAAATGGGAATGTTAGTACTCCATACAACCGGGCGCAAAAGCGGCGAGAAGCGCAGTCACACCTTGCAGTATATGCCTGATGGAGCCAATTATGTGATCGTGGCCAGTAATAACGGTCAAGATCGTCATCCAGGCTGGTATCACAACGTACTCAGCAATCCTCACGTGCGCATCCAGATTGGACGCCACCGGCAGGCCGCGCAGGCCACCGTGGCCGGACCGGAGGAGTACGCTCAACTGTGGCCGCGGCTAATTGCCCAGAATCCTCCATGGGAAGCGTATGCCAGACGCACCACCCGCAAGATTCCTGTGGTGATCTTGCATCCGCTGGCCTGAAAGAGGAGAGCGTTGGGAAAGTCGAATCACCAAATGTGTGCCAGACTCAAGTTTTGCCCAATTTACCAGTACCACCATAATGTCCCATAAGAGTGTCATCCTCATAAGAGGGAGGTACCAGAGGAGAGATCCGTGGGTATCTATCCATACTGGCATCAGCACCAGTTCGTCGAGCGAAACCCTTTGCCGGTTCCTAGTGCATGATCACGTGGCCTGTTTGGGAGATGGCACAACCCACTCTGGTGATTATCAGTGGTCTTGCCCGGTACGCCGATCCGCTGAGGCAAGGAGGCGGGTCGACTCTTCCCAAAGGCGGACGACATTTGTTGCGTTGAAGGCATACGGAGCAACCGGCAACGCTACTCCTCTCCCCGAGGAAGGAACGCTTCTTTCCTTCCCATGCCTCTAGGCAGGGGTATCCAGAAGCGGGAGGTCTGATGAAAAAGATTGTTGTTACCGGCGGTAGTGGCAAGGCCGGGAGAGCCGTGATTCGCGAGCTCATAGATCATAATTATGAAGTACTCAATGTCGATCTGGTGCCACCTCGTGAAGAGATTTCACCATTCCTTAAAGTTGACCTGACAGATTTGGGGCAGACCATCGAGGTGCTTCAAGGAGCCTATGGCGTCGTGCATCTCGGCGCGATCCCGGCACCTGGCAGGCAGACAGAGGGCACAACCTTTCGCAATAATACGCTCAGTACATACAATATTTTTAGCGCAGCTGTTTCATTAGGCCTGAAGCGCGTTGTATGGGCATCAAGTGAGACCACACTGGGCCTGCCTTTCGACCGTGAGAAACCCAGTTATGCTCCTATCGATGAACAGCATCCTCTCTATCCAGAGTCCAGCTATGCGCTCTCCAAAGTCATTAGTGAAGAGATGGCACGGCAATTCAACCGCTGGAGTGGCATCCCTTTTGTAGGTTTGCGCTTCTCTAATATCATGGAGCCACACGACTACGCTCGCTTTCCATCGTTTTCAGAGGACGTACTGACGCGCAAATGGAATTTGTGGGGATACGTCGATGCCCGTGATGTCGCACAGAGTTGCCGCCTGGGTCTCGAAGCCGATATCACTGGCGCTGAAACCTTTATTATTGCCGCTGCGGATACTACACAGAATCAGACCAACAGCGAGTTAATGGCCGAAGTCTACCCCAGCGTGCCACTACGTGAGGGAGTCGGCGAGCATGAGACACTGCTCTCGATCGACAAAGCCCGCAAACTACTAGGCTACAATCCCAAATATTCCTGGCGCAAACAGGTATAGTTCTGCTTCTGTTACAGAGATCGTGGCGAGAAAGCACCGGTCACTATCTCCACCCAACTTCGGGTGCGCGTCATGTCTTTGCACAGCCATTCATTTCTACCGGAGGCGCGCCTCCGGTAGAAATGAATGGCTGTGCTTGCAAAAAATTGATATGTATCCCTATACTTCTCTCTGTTTGCTTTCTGTTCCTGACTGCCATTCTAAACCTACTCAAAGGTGCTTACACACCATCGAACAGGCTCAATTGCTGCACGTGCCCCTCACAGGATGCCTCCATGGCATCTACGCCGCTTTGGGTCGCCTGCAGCACACCGC
The DNA here is from genome assembly GCF_016587415.1 of Ktedonobacter sp. SOSP1-85. Lineage (GTDB taxonomy): Bacteria > Chloroflexota > Ktedonobacteria > Ktedonobacterales > Ktedonobacteraceae > Ktedonobacter. The sequence goes on from NZ_BNJI01000001.1 coordinate 5,431,007, forward strand.
ACTCGGTAAGCCGAGTGTGTGGCCCTCGCCGGGCAAGGAACCTCATCAAGATGTTGACGGCGCTATTGTCGTCTCGATCCATGCTGAGTCCACATTCCGCGCACTGATACGTTCTTTTCCACAGGGGCATGGCGTGCAGATTTCCACAGCCACTACACTGCTTGGACGTGTTGCGCTCATCTACGAACTGAAGCTCTTTCCCATACAGCTGGCATTTGTAGGTGAGCATCTGGACAAAGGCAGACAAGCCCCAGTCGTTATAGACTGCCCGATTGAGCGCCCTGTTGCGCTCCTGATGCTCTTTCATGACCATTTGCCGTTGAGAGAGATCCCCCACGACGACAGTTCTCTCAACCAATCGCCGTGCGATGAGATGCGACGCCTTGTGCAGGCTATCGCGCTGTTTGTTGCGCTTCCTCTGTGAAACGCGCTTGTACACCTTGCTCAGATGAAGAGAGCGACGGGATTTCTTCTTGCACTTGCTACGTTTCGAACGTAGCTTATCTCGTTGTCTGTTGTACCAACGCGAGCCTTTGAACCCACCGATGTGATAGATCCGGCCCTCTTGCGTGACGCCAGTTGCCAGCGTCTTGATGCCCAGATCGAAAGCCACGGTGTCACCATCGCGTTTGGCTTGCTCGGGCTGTCGGTAGCTGAAAGAGGCGTAGTAGTTGCCCCTGCCATCGCGACTGATGGCCACCTCTCCAAAGCCTTCGGGAGGCAGTTCCGTGAGTGCGGCACGGATGGCAGGAAAGCGTTTGTGCTTGCCCTTGCCTCCTGTGGGCAAGATGAGCGTGTTTCCCTCACGCGTGAGATACATCGCCGGATAACACAGGGTAAAGAAGCCATGGCGAGGTCGCACGCGGGGAAAGCCTGGGGTTTCCCCATTGGCGACCCGACGAAAGAAGGCTTTCATGGCTGCATCCAGGCGATAGTAGACTTCGGCAAGCAACTTGCCATATACCTGATTGAGTTCAGGATCATAGGCACGACTCTCGGCCAGCGTTTTCTTGCAGGCGTTGAAGCGCCACGTCTCTCCGTCTCTGAGCCTCATGACCCACCAATTGTAGAGGCCTCTGCATTTGCCTTGCATGAACTCAAGGGTGGCCGTGTCTTGCTCGCTAAGGTCAAGCTTGATCTTTTTGCAGAGGAGCATGAAACCCCTTCTCTTTCAACACCACCCCGAAAGGCGGAAAACATCTTCTCTTGCCAGAAACAGAAGATGCCCTGATGTAGAACATTCTTTCTTATTTGATGGGTGTATCATACGATACTATCGTCTCTCTGTCAACGTATACGAATGTGTGCAACAAGCGCACGTTTGATCATGTTTGCGCATCGTTTTGATTGCTGTTCTTATGCTCCTTCTGTTGAAATCATCAAACCATTCCTATCTTCTCCGTTGGAAGACGTGTGTTTGGGATTGGGCGCGTCGTCCCGACGACCACACCCACTCTCGCCTTGCGCGCCTCAGATGCTAGGTGCATCCTTCGCTCGCGCGACCGAGTCGAGTGCCTCGTCTGGGATGCCGTGTTGTCCGAGAAAGAGGCTCAGTTGGGCCGCATGTTCCTGGACATGGCGCATGGTGTACAACAGGAGTTCTAAATAGCTCACCAGCTTTCCCTCGGTCCAAGGGTAATCGACCTGTTGATGCGCTTTCTCGTCTGACAAATCAGCAATCGTTGTCTGGCATTTCTGGCGTATCTGCACCAGGTAGACGAGCAGCTCCTCCTTCGTATAGGGCCGTTCGGGCGACACGGCGGGGTTGCCCTCAGTCCAGATAAAGGGAGCGGGGGGAGCGAAGTCCTCCTCCCGGGAGCCCGAGAGATACAAGTCGAGCCAGAAGAGCGTATGATACACGATATACCAGAAATGAGCGAATTCCGGTGGGAGCCACGGCGGGAGGGAGTGGTCCGAGGGCGCGCTCCAGAGGCGCTCTTTCCACAGCGAGGCAGGGCAGGCTACCAGGGCATTTTTAAGCACATCGATAGCCGCGCCGAACTGCCACCACAGAGCGGTACGCAACGTCGTCTCCATCGGTTGTTCAGCCATAACATGTGTTCCTTTCTGCTTCTTTTCTCGACATGCTACCACCAAAAGCGGTCAGTATCTACCCTCATATGTGCTCACCATCTCCTTGAGACGTAGCCCCATTCTGGATGGAATAGGCTGCTTTGATAAAGTGTTTTGTAGAGAGATGAACAATCTCAGCTTGCTCAAAAAAACAGGCTAGGATAAGACCTAAGATTCTTTTATTTTTCAACAAATGTCATTTAAGGAGAAAACCCCTATGCTCGATTTCAATGCAGTAAAAAGCGGCTCTCAGAGCTTTGCAGATGTGGCTGCTGGTCTGACAAAGGCCGATCTTTATCAACTTACCAATGAAATGATCGATGTAATGCAGGGGATCGTCATTGACGCAGTTGACGCGGACGTGGCATTCGTGCCGGTAGACCCCAACGCGAACGATACCTTTGGTAAACCCGAAGAGTCCACCCTGGCGTGGACTCTGGGCCACGTGGTGGTTCATGCCACCGCTTCGTCCGAAGAGGCAGCTGCGCTGGCTCTCGTACTGGCTCGTGGCCTGCCGGTTGAGGGTCGTTCGCGTTACGAGACGCCATGGGAGAGCGTGACAAGTATCGCCCAGGTGCGCCAGCGTCTTGAGGAGAGCCGTCGGATGCGTCAAGCCATGCTCGATGCGTGGCCTGACGAGCCTCACCTGGATATCACCTATTCACCTTTCCCGCAAGCTGGCGAACTCAACGCCGTTGGCCGCTTTATCCTGGGTCTGTATCACGATGCAGACCACCTTGATCAACTGCGTGAAATTATGCGCCAGGCGAGCGCGGCTCGGGTGTGACATTTTTGTATCTATGAGTCATCCCCAATTTTGAAACGTCATAAGCCTGAGTTCCTGGAGTTTCCTTGATTCCTTTGATAGAGGGTCTGGGCCTGCTTGTGTTTTTCGGCGGGCTTCACCTCGGCGCACGCTCCGAGCGCCGGGCGACTTGCTTGTCGGAACGCATCTCGACCGAGCGGCGAACATAGAGAGCACGCACCGAAAGATGCGCTTCGAGCCAGAGCAGAAGCGGGCCGACGATAAGCATCGGTCCTATCAGCGCTATCCACGTGCGCGATGGGCCGGCAACGTTGAGCCACGCGAACATTGCCGGAGCGATGGCACCGGCGATTCCCCACGCAAGCTCAAAGAGAGCCATGTAACGCCCCAGCGTATGCGCGGGGCTGCTGGCTGCTGCCAGAGCCGCCGATATGGTGCCAGCGATCATACCTGCGAAGGTATAGATGGCGACCGTGCCAAACAGGTAGGGGATGAGTAGAATGCTTGGTATCAGCGGGGCTAGCGCAAATAACATGCAGCCTGCAACCCATAGCAGGCAGGCAACGAGCAGGGAGCGTGTGCGACGAAAGGACTCCAGGAACCGCACCGTCACCGTCTGCGTGCAGATCACCAGCAGGCTGTTGAAGGCGAACAGTGCGCCCACCGTCGCCGTTGAAAGCTTCAGGGTCTCCGTCGCGTAGATTGGCAGCCCAAGCGACATCATCAGGGAGCAGAGTGCGAAGACGACGTTGCACGCAACCAGCACAAGGAACGGACGATCCGCCAGGACGGCGCGATATCCAATCCGCTCGTCAGCGAGAGCACTCCCACGAAGCGAATCATCGGGCAGGCCCTCAACCCGATCCCTGGACAGGTCTTCAACCTGGTTGTTGGATTGATGGGCATCTCTACGCCAGCAGAGCGCAAGAGCCATCAGGAGGAAGCTACATACGTTCGCCAGGATGAGCGCCCGATAGCCATTGGAGCCGCCAAACGTCACAATGAGGCCCGCCAGCAGGCCGCCCACAATCAGCCCGATGTTCTGTGTTGCCCCTACAAATCCAAACCAGCGGTCTCGCTCATCGTGGCCCGCGACTTCGGCGATCAGCGTCGTGGCGGCCGCGTAGAAGATGCGATTGCCAGCAGTGACAAGAAATGCCATTGCAAATAGCAGGGGGATGGTGCGAACGAAGAGGTAGCCCAGGAAGCCTATCGCCTGAAGAAGCTGGCTTATCACAACGAACTGCCTGGCCCCAAAGCGGTCAACAAGGCTGCCGGTGATTGGGTTTATCGGCAAGGTCAGGATGGTGGCGACGGTGAGCGCGACTCCGATGGCCGGAAGGTCGAGTTGCACAATCTTCTGGAAGTACAGCAGCGAGAAGGGCTGGTAGAGTCCGGTGCCAAGCGCGTCTATGAGAAATGCAAGAACAAGGGCCTCGCGCCCTTGTATCCTGGGGATTCCTGATAGTTGTAAGAGTCTTGAGAGTCGTGGTAGCATAACACCTCCGGTACGTCTTTCGTGAGCTTTCGTGAAGCACGCGGGACAGAGCCAGGGGTGCCTTACCCTTTATTTATCTTTAAACCCATTCTACCTCGATTGAGGCAGCCTGTCAAAGGTCTTGCCATAGGTCTACGCCTCTGATGGGAAAGGAAGGCCACTCATCAACACTTAGAAGGGAAACAAAGGGCTCCGGTGTAAGAACCACTCTTAGCGCTTATTACCACCAGGATTGCGGCAAGGGTGCCCTCGGCTTGAGCCGTAGGGAGGAATTGCCGCAGATACCACATGCGAAATTGACACTACTGTTGTTTAGTGGTAAAATGGGTGTATGCAGATACAACGAACCGTTCCCATCGTCATAGAGCCTGACAGCGACCTTGAGCACACCATTGATGTGTTTCGGGAGGTGCAACATGCCCTCTCTGAACCGTGTTTCAATGGTGGGAAACCTCTTGGTGCTCTCGCGTTGCAACGGGCGTGTTACCATCAGGTGAAAGGTTCGCTCTCGGCACAAATGACGATATCTGCTATTCGTCTTGTCTCCGCTGCCTATGCCAGCGCCAAATCCAACAAGAAACCTGCACAACGCCCCTTTCTCTTCAAGAAGGCTCGTGCGTTGTTCCTGGTCGGCAAGCGTGGGCGTGACGCTGACTTTCGCAAAGATGGCACCCTTTCTCTCTGGACGGTAGCAGGACGGAAACACCTCACGTATACGCTCCCTCAAGACTTTGAGACGACCTTTATGAAAGCCATTGAGATTGATAGCCTCACCGTTATCAAGCGCCATGGCAAGCTCATTGGGCGTGTGACGCTTACCCTTGACGCCCCAGAGCCTCAAGGGATTCTCCCAGTAGGCATTGACCTCAATGAAACCAATGCCCTTGTCGCCGTTGACCCCGATGGGCGCACCCTCTTTGTGAGAGGGAAAGACGTCAAAGTCAAGAATCGACGTACCGCCAAGACCCGCGCTCGCCTCCAGCGCAAACATGCGATCCGTAAGGCAGAGAAGAAGGATACACGCAGTATTCGGCGTCTTCTCAAACGGCTTGGTCGCACCCAACGCAATCGTACCCGCACCTTTGCCCAACAAACAGCCAGGCAACTGATCACCTTTGCCCCTGAGAATGCCGTGCTTGTCTTTGAGGACTTGCATCTGCCCAAACCAGAGAAGGGCACGCTCAAAGGCAAGGCACTTCGACGTCGAATGTCGCTGTGGCAACGGCACCTCATTCGTACCTGTGTGGAGAACAAAGCCCAGGAATGTGGGCTGAGTGTGACTCAGGTGAATCCTGCCTACACGAGTAAGAATTGTTCTCGCTGTGGTTTGCGTGGGGTGCGCAAACGTCATGCCTTCTCCTGCCCTCACTGTGGTCACAGGGACCATGCTGACGTCAATGCGGCGGTAAACATTCGCAACCGCTATACTGCCTTTCGGGGTAGTGGGCTGCTGTCAATCAGCCCTGAAGCCCAGTCCTAGGATGTGGGCAAGCCCCTGCATTTATGCATGGGGTTATTGACATGCAACTCGATCTCAAGAACATTCTTGTCTCACCTGGACTATTCGTGGCCTGAAGCGGCTCAATACGAAAGAGGCCCGTCGTGTCCTGTCTCTTGCGCAACTTTCGGCGCTCCTGCCTCTGCTTTTCGCGACCAACATATGCTACACATGAATATCACATGGTTCACAGAGCAAGAGCTTGGCTGCTTTCCCACGCGGCTCGCGAGCGCGCACAGCGGGAATGCTGCGCATCGACTCAAAATGACTCTGTGAAGGATATCGTGGCTCTTATGCATCCGAGCGATCGTAACGTTTTTCAGACGATGCCATGCTATACTCAAAGCAGTTACCGTCTACGTTTGGCTGGATAGAGCGATTGCTAGCCATAGCCGTGTTCAACAGGAGATGATTATGACGGCTGCACTCGATAGCTCTGTGCGTAAGGTATTAGATACCCCCCATCGTCCAGGCACAGTTCGGCTCATGACGATTGGCTTTCTCATCTATACGCTGCTCATCCTGGCTGGCCATCTCATTGGATTCCCGCTGGGCTACGCCTACTTGCACACGGTTTGCCTCGATGGGTGTGCGCTCACCCCCGGCAATATGCGCGCCCTGGAGCAGTTGGGCCTCTCCATCCCGTCCTATGCCACCCTCTATACAGTGATCCAGGTGCTCTATATCCTGGTCAGTGTCGGGATCGCGCTGCTCATCGTCTTCAAGAAGCCTGGCCAATGGGTCCCATTGGGCATGAGCGCTTTTCTCGTCGGTTTATCGGCCTATGAGGGAGCCGACTATCCAGCCCTTGCTGCTGCTTATACTGTCCTGTATACACCCACACAATTCTTGATCGGTCTGGGAATGGGCCTGCTCGGCATGTATGCACTTGTCACCTTTCCCAATGGCCGATTTGGCTCTCGTTGGGTGCTCGGGTTTTATCTGATCAACTGCCTGGTCGTCGTGCTCTCTGCCTTCCTCACAACTCCGGTCTTTGCCTTGATCAACACGGTGTTCACCATGCTCAGCTTTCCTCTTCTGGTGGGAATCCTGATCTATCGCTCCCGTCGCCTCTTGACCGCCCGTGAGCAAGCTGCTACCAAGTGGATTATTGCGAGTTTGAGCCTCTTCATCCTCTTCCTTCTTCTGTTTTTTTTCCTTGTCCCTGCTTTCGCCCCAGCAGACGCGCCCGCCTTGCTCATTATCAATATCGCGGGGTTCTTTGGCTGTGGCATCAATATTGCGGGGTTTCTGATGGCTGTCTTGTACGCCAATGCCTTCGACATCGATGTCTTTGTCAGGCGTACGCTGGTCTATGCGCTGCTCACCGCCACTCTGGCTGCGGTGTATGTGGGCCTGATCCTCGGCTTACAGTTTGCGTTCGCGTCCTTCAGCCCGCAGGCAGCGCAGTCTCCACTCATTCTGGTCGGCTCGACTCTCGTCATTTTTATCCTCTTCCAACCGCTGCGCCATGGCATTCAACGGAACATCGACCTGCGCTTCTATCGCAGCAGATATGATGCTGCCAGGACGGTGGAAGCCTTTAGTGCGAATCTGCGCCAAGAGGTGAACCTGGATCAGCTCTGCGAGCAGTTGCTGGCCGTGGTGCAAGAGACCATACAGCCAACCTCGCTCTCTTTATGGATCTGCCCATTGGAGCAGCGGAAAGCCGAAGGCGCGACCGGGGAAGAATATCTTTTACCTCGAGAAGAGCAGTCAGTCACAGACCACTCTCACTCGAAGTAACAACGTGATTTTGCAACGTGGCTGAAGAAGCTGTATTGGAAAGAAGAGCTGACAGATAGAGATAGAAAAGCTCAAGCTTTCCCGTTCCGCATCTGATGCTGCCTCCCATTTGCCATTGTTGCATGTGTAGAAGTGACAGGGATTTATCTGGGGGAGTGTCAACGGTAGCGGCGTGTTGATGGCTGGCTGGCCTGCTGCTCTGTTTTATAGATCAGCAGACTATTGGCGACCAGGCGCTCATGACCGTCCGAAGGCGTATTGATGACTGATACCCTGTCCTGCCCCGGCAGGCGCGCGACCATCTCGGCAGAGCCACCACCATCAAAGAGGAGGGCCTGGTAGGCTCCATGCTCTAGCAGGTAACCTGCCATCTGTGAACGCGTCAGGCCGTGGCTGTGGTCTGCTCCCGCCTCGCGCCCATCGAAGACGACGAAGAAGGCGTGCCTGCCATCTCGCGAGATGCCCACGGCGGTCAACGGATTGACGGCGGCGCTATCTCCAAGCTCGCTGGCATTGGGGATCTGCCCGTCTTTGACCAATTGTGGACCCCCACCCAGGGCGTATCGCAGATCACTATCGGGCATAAGCTGCTGGGTGATGTCCAGTGTCTCTCCCTGGTGGATATTGGCCTGGAGCCACCGACCCGACTCACCGCCGCCTACCAGGGCCTGCTGATCGCCCGTAAGCTTGTTTAGCGTTGTCATATTCGTTTGGAGCGAGGTAACAATGTATCGAGAGCCATCAACCGGCTTGAGAAGCGCTACCGTGTATCCACTCACACTCATAGCGCCGAGGCGGGAGGTTACCAGCAGCATGCCGCCATCTCTGGGAATTGCGTAGCGGTTGACCGCGTTGAGGGGGTGACTGACACTGCCAGTGCTGACGGTCCCGCCGAACTGTTCATGATCGATGACCATATTCCCATCGCTATTGATGCCAAAGACGGCGAAATCATTGGCATTGCGTGACGGCGGGGTCGGGCTCTGCCAGAGTTCGCCATCGATCATCACCATATTGATTGGAGCGCTTGTCGTGTTGATCTCGAAGAAGTCGCCATTGATGCCAGCTATCGCCTGCGAGCGGTTCGCCATCGAGCCAACCGTCTCGCCCCGGCTCAACAGTTGATCGTTGGCCTGCACGACCCCCAGGCGTAGATAAGGATCGGAGAGGTCGACATTCAACAGACTGGCATGCTGAGACCCATCAGCCGTACTCAGGGTCTCCGTCGAGATCTGTAACCCCCTGGCCAGAGCCTGGTCAAGCGTTTGCTTTTCGTTTAGCACCAGGGGCCAGTTGGGAGGCGTGTCAGAACGCCATGGATGTGCCACTTTGGCGTATGTCAAAGCCGATTGTCCGGCAAGCAGCATTAGAAGCGCCGCACATAGAAAAAGCTGCGCAGCCACATGCTTGTGTATCAACATATGCTCATTTTCCTTGTAATAAATAATATGCTCTTTATTTAATTTTACAGGGATTGGTAAATAATAAGGCAATATATGCTATATGCACGAATACTAATAATCTTCATGTGTCAATATGGGAGACCTGGAGGTTGGGGGGAAGGGCTGCGAGCGCGGGAGATTAACTTTCTTGAGGAAGTTGAAGCGGGAATCCGAAAGCGGTCACGAGCGCTGGGCTACGAAAGATCGTCACCTCGGCGATCTGCCTCTTCAGTCGCGAACTACCGAGGGTGACGACTTGGACCCCGAAAGCTTGGTAGAGACTCTTCGCTTCGTCAGCTCGATACAAGATAAATGCTGGCTGTGTATTGGCATGCGTCGCTACCATCCGCCACCGGTTCTGCACTCCAAATCTCGCAAGAAGAAAGACGCGAATCGCTTCTCGACCCTGATACCACGAAGGGATCGGTGGCATACTCAATATGGCATCTTCTTTCAGGAGCGCCACGAGCCCGGCGACGTCATCTGTCTCCCATGCTTGCAGATAGCGAGAGAGCAGCGCGTTCGTCTCCGCATCAGCCTGATGAACCCGCACCTGCTCTCGTTTACCGGGATGATAGTTTTTCGCAAGGGTCACACGGGCGCGGTGCAAGGCACTGTTGACGGCTGACACCGAGAGCTCTAGCAAGTGCGCAATCTCGATAGCACGCCAGTCCAGCACATCCGAGAGGATCAAGATGGCCCGCTGGCGGGGTGGGAGCAACTGAAGGGCGGTGAGGAAGGCCAGCGAGACGCTCTCGGATCTGGTATAGCGTGCTTCTGGGTTCTCCGCCTGCTCTTCCACCGATGCCAGCCAACTGTCAGGGAAAGGCTCAAGCCAGAGCGTCTCGGCACTCCTGGGCGCAACTGGAATCAACGGGTCGGAGGCAGGAGAGGCTGCGGTTGGTAGCGTGCGCCGCGAGCGTTTCTTGAGGGCATCGAGGCTAGCGTTGGTCGCAATTGTATAGAGCCAGGTGCGTAGCGAGGCAGAGCCCTTGAAGCTGTCAAAGTGCCGCCAGGCACGCAGCATGGTTTCCTGCACTGCATCCTCGGCATCGTGCAGGGATCCCAGGAGACGGTAACAGTGCAGGTGCAGTTCCCGGCGATAGGGTTCAATCAGGGAGCTGATGTCAGATGGGCTCTGAGTCACCAGACCCGTGACCAGGGCTTCATCCACGCGGTTTGCCTTGCCAGAGAGGCTCTCTCTCTTCCTCTGTTCAGATGTCACACTGCTTCCCTCATCTCTGTCTTGATCCTTCCCTGATCATAAGCGTGATCAGTCAGGGGCGTGTCTGGAACACCACATGCCTGTTCTCGATTCTATCACACATGGATGCTTCCATAGTATGTTTGCAGGATTGTGCCTGCATGTCTTCTCGTAGAAGTCGGCTTCGGCTTTTACGTCACGGACTGATCGACCGACGAAGGCGGGATGTTTGAGGGCAAAGTTCTTTAGCATGGCCCTCCTCTGATCAGCCCGACCTGATTGCTTGGATGATGCAGACGCAGGATAAGTGTCAGATCACCCAACCTTGTCGTGTCGCCTCCGCCTGGATGTCTACTTATGAGACTGGAGTGAAGAGCAAAACTGTGCGGTCTCACCGAGGAGTTTTCTGCATCTGATGATTTCAGTACTCACCCATTGTATCGAAGATCGACCGGTGCGCCTCTCTCTGCTCTCTCCCAGTGTGAGCAAAGCCGCAATTCTCCCCAATCAGGCCGCACAGTTTTGCTCTTCCTCACAGTCTCACCAGTGTCTATCTCGATTGAGAAGCAAGTCATCGCTGCGCGTGCTGCACCAACCTTCCTTTGGTCTGGCGCGAGCCTTTGACCTTCTCTGATGATGATCTTGTCTTAATTACTCCTGTGCTCGACATCCAGGGGGAGTCTTTGTATGAAATTGAAAAGAGGAAATTGATGAAAGAAAAAAGCAAAAAAGCGGCGAGCATCTGGGTTCTGGCGCTCACATCGGTGGCATCATTTATGATCTCGCTCGACGTACAGGTCGTCTCGACTGCGCTTTCCACGATCCGTCTGCACTTGGGGGCCTCCATCGAGGAGCTGGAGTGGACGGTGAACGCTTACATCCTGACGTTCGCGGTACTCCTGTTGACGGGCGCGGCCCTGGGCGACCGCTTTGGGCGTCGGCGCCTGTTCGTTGCAGGCCTCTTGCTGTTCGTGGCAGCCTCGGCAGCCTGTGCGCTCGCACCCACCATCGGCGCCCTGATCACCGCGCGCGCGGTTCAGGGGTGTGGCGCGGCGCTGATGCTGCCGCTGGCCTTGACGCTGCTCTCGGCGGCGTTCGAGCCTGCGCAGCGAGGGCGAGCCCTGGGGATCTTCGGGAGCGTGACCGGGCTGGCCCTCATTGCTGGCCCAGTAGTGGGGGGCGCCATCGCCGGAGGTCTTGCCTGGCGGTGGATTTTCTGGCTCAATGTCCCCATCGGCCTGCTGGTCATTGTCCTCGTGTCTCTTCGCGTCCCGGAGAGCAGGGGCCCACGCACAGTACTCGACCTCGGTGGCTTGCTGCTGGTGAGCGGCGCGGCCCTGGGGTTGGCGTGGGGGCTGGTGCGTGGAAACCGGGCGGGCTGGGGGAGCTTTGAGGTCGTCGCAACGCTCTTGGCCGGGACAGGGCTTGTGGTGGCCTTCGTGGCCTGGGAGCTACGCGTTCACGTGCCGATGGTGTCGATGCGCTTTTTCCGTTCGCGCGCCTTCTCCTCGGGCAACGCGGCGAACTTCTTGCTCTTCGCGTCAATGAACGGTGCCGTGTTCTTTATGGCGCAGTTCTTGCAGACCGCGCAGGGCTACGGGCCCCTTGCTTCCGGGCTGCGCCTGCTCCCCTGGACGGCCACCCTGTTCGTGGTCGCCCCGATCGCAGGGGCCCTGGTCAACCGGGTGGGTGAGCGTGTGCTCATTGTCGTTGGGCTGCTTGCAGAAGCAGCCGGAATGATCTGGATCGCACTGATCGCCAGGCCCGACCTTCCCTACCCTGAACTCGTTGCGCCGCTTATCATTGCTGGCTGTGGTGCCTCGATGGCAATCCCTGCGACCCAAAACGCGGTCATCAACTCGGTCGCAGCTCACGAGATTGGCAAGGCGTCCGGCACGTTCAGCATGCTGCGCCAGCTCAGCGGGGTGTTCGGGGTCGCAATCCTGGCTGCGGTGTTTGCCGGGGTCGGAAGCTTCAGCTCCGCCCAGGCGTTCAGCAACGGCTTCGCCTCTGCGATCAGCGTCGCCTCTGCTCTCGCCCTCATGGGGGCCATCTCTGGCTTGGTGCTGCCTGGCAGGCGCGACAAGGCCTTTGTGCGAACCACCGAGCAAGCGCCCGAAACCAGGGAGCATGAACGAGACAGTCTGCTGGAGCAATCGCCGGTCTTGTAAATCCCAAGGTCGGCGCAACGAAACAGGTGAGAAGATCGATTCTTGCCTGTTTCTCTTTACAAGAAGCCATGGCACAGACGGGAGCCTCCGATCTGTTGTCCTATCTCCTGGTAGCAGGAGAGCGGGAGGCGCGCCACCTGCGCAGCCAGGCCAGACGACATGACAGCGAACGCTATGCCGCTATCCACCTCCAAACTCGCAGAGATGAAGGCCCCTGAAGCGGGTAATGAGCGCTATCGACGTGCCGTGTATACGCTGATGCAATGGAATGAGACGCACCGTCCGTTAGAGCAGAGCGCTGGCATATTACGACCCTCGCTATCCAGAAATTGGTGGGTGGTCGCAAAGAAGCTATCAATGCCTCTCTCGAAACGCATGAGGATGAGATCAAGGCTCATCATGAGCGTTTGGAGATCAAGCCTTCCTTCAACAGGAAGCCCAAACCAATAACGGAGATGACCCACATTGCTGAGGAGCCGACAGCTTTCCCCTGGGGGCAAGCCGAATCCGTTGGGGAGTCATGACATGGTCGGCAAAGAGAGAGAATGGCTCTCGATAGGTGCCTTCGCGTCAAGGCGTTGTTTTCGCTTGTTGTCGTTCATGTCTTTCTCCATTGTTTCCTTTCCCCAGTAGAATTGAGCCTCTCCTAGATCAATCAATCCCAATTGCTCGACGATTTCTTGCAATTCTTGCATGGTCGTCATCTGTTTTCTCTCCTTTCCCCAGTAGAATTGAGCCTCTCCTAGAGCAATCAATCCCAATTACCCAACGATTGCCTGCACATGTTTTTTGTGGTCATGGCCTCTCTCGTTTTATCTCCTCTTGCTGTATACTTATGTTATAGTCCGTTTATGCATTTTTTCTTCTCAGCGATGGTCTTCTTGAGCACCATGGTTGTGGGTCCAGACGTCCCGCTGTATAGCTCGTTCTCTTGTTTCATCAGGAGTCTCCTTTTGGTTCCTCCTTTTCATCTTGATGGTTATGTGCCGCTTTGTTTCGTACGTGTGGTTTCTTTGCCTGCGTTCTTCGTACTGCCGGCGTAAATCGAGCCCGACAAGCGATTGGATCACCTCTTCATAGGTATGCTGGGTTCCGGGAATACATGCATAGACCCCATATTCCAGCTGCGCTTTTTGCAAACGCTGCACTTCTTGACGATCGCTTTCAACAGATCCAAAGGTGTGATAACGGCAGGGGAGAGGTTCCATATCTTTGATCTTCCTCTGTCTTCTTTAACGGCCCATCTCTTTTATGATGGAAATCTGCCATGCTACGAACGACGCTGAGTACTTTTTTTCTTCAGTTTTCTAGACCACGCCGGACTCCTCGTCGGGGACAGTCCAAGCCAGCTTGAACTGTCCAGCCATCTTGTGCTTCTACTTCGCACGGCTGTCCCAGTGTTGCTGTACCTGGCGATAGAAGGCGACTGGATCGGTGGCAAGTGGTTTTCCTCCATATCTTTGTAGGAGGCCTGTCAAATGCCCTATTCAGGACGAAGAGAAGCGTCGCTTGTGTATTTTTCAGATGAGTTTTCTAAAAGAAGATCAGTCGTAGCTTGTAGCTTGTGAGAGAAGCATAGTCTAGAAAGAGAGCCCTTTCAAGGGTCATTTTTACAAACATGATGGAGCCATTTCGTGGAGATTTCCTTTTCAGCCATGTCGAAAAGACAACACACACTTCAAAATACAGCAGACATCACGCTCAACCGCGCATTAACGATGCCATTGCACCGCCAGTTGTACGACCGACTACGCCATGCTATCCTCAGTGGTCAATTACAGCTAGGCCAACGCCTCCCATCAACACGGGTTCTCGCGAGTGAGTTAGGTATTTCTCGTAATACAGCAAGTAATGCCTACGAACAACTCTGTGCTGAAGGATATCTTGAGAGGAAGGTTGGCCAAGGGACCAGGGTGGCATGTGACCTTCCTGAGACCTTTTTCATTCCAAGAGCAGCTCCCCAGAAGAAAACAGCTCCTGACGAGAGCATACACGCTCCCTTCTCCTTGTCTCACCTGGGAGAGGATTTAACGCGCCAGGCACCTGTACGTTCTCCGCTGACCCATCCTCGACCGAATGCTCCACGCGCTTTTCGCGAGGGCGTCCCTGATCTGCGCGCATTTCCCTTTCAGCAGTGGAGCCAGGTTGCTGCCCACTGCGCACGATCGACGCTCAGAAGCGTGGCCGATTATCAGGAGGTTGTAGGTTACTATCCATTGCGCGAAGCGATCGCTTCTCATGTGAGCATCACACGAGGCGTGCATTGCCAGGCAGAGCAAGTTCTTCTTGTGCCAGGCGCGCAATCAGCGTTAGATATGGCAGCTCGCCTCCTCCTCAATCCAGGGGAGCTTGCCTGGATTGAAGATCCAGGATATCCAGGAGCGCAACAAGCCCTACGTAATGCTGGCGCACAACTGGCTCCTATCCCCGTGACGTCAGAAGGGATGAATGTCGAAGTAGGACAAAAGCTCTACCCACAAGCTCGCCTGGCCTATGTCACTCCATCTCATCAATTTCCTTCGAGTGTCACCATGAATCTGTCGCAACGCGTTGCCCTCCTCCAATGGGCGAACCAGGCCAATGCCTGGATTCTCGAAGATGACTATGACAGTGATTACCGCTTTAGTGGTCGACCGCTCGATGCATTACAGGGACTCGATACCGCTCAGCGAGTAATCTACATTGGAACATTCAGCAAAGTTCTTTTTCCAGCATTACGCATAGGGTATCTGATCGTGCCGCTTCAGCTTATATCACCTTTTGCCAATCTGTGCAGTTGTACGCACACCCATGTGCCTATTCTTGAGCAGCTGATCCTGGAAGCGTTTATCGCCAAAGGGTATTTTCTGCATCACATCCGGCATATGCGAGAGATCTATGCGGCCAGAAGAGCCATACTCATCGAATTGCTTCAGCGGGAACTTGGAGACCTGGTGGAAGTACAGCCGCCTCAGGCAGGCTTGCATCTTCTGTGCTGGTTACCACCAGAAATAGATGACCAGCGGATGTCACAACGGGCAGGAGCACGTGGACTCGAAGTAGTGCCTCTTTCCAAGTTGGCGCTGGGTTTACCTCAACGAGGCGGTCTCGTTCTCGGCTATGGGGCAGTGAATGAGCAGGAGATTCAGGCTGGCGTTCATCAACTGGCACACGTGCTTCACTCATAAAATGGCCCCATGTTGTCGCTAAGATGGTGAGGTAGCCAATTGGCAGAAAATGCTAAGGTGGTAGAGAGAGAAGACGGGCCCATCGACCTCCTGGGGAAAGGAGCAGAAAAAAGCATGCTCTCTCAGCATACTTTTTTCTGGTGAAAAAGAGGCGAGGAAGCATGTTGATCAGCTTAAGGCGAGTGAGCAGTACGCTTGCTAGGCTTTCGGCAGCGGAACGAGGATTTGAGCAAGATGGGAGAAGTTTTTTTCTTTCTCTGCCAGTAGAATAGATGTACTTGCAAATTGCAAGAAGATCTATTCTCCCCATCAGTCATCCTGAATGCAAGAGGGAGA
This sequence comes from Ktedonobacter sp. SOSP1-85, assembly GCF_016587415.1. Classification (GTDB taxonomy): domain Bacteria; phylum Chloroflexota; class Ktedonobacteria; order Ktedonobacterales; family Ktedonobacteraceae; genus Ktedonobacter. The sequence goes on from NZ_BNJI01000001.1 coordinate 5,446,908, forward strand.
TGAAAGAAGGAAACACCTATGAATACATCTGATCAGCACAATTTCATCACAGACAGCGACACCTCTGCGCTGCCTGTGGTGGTCGACCGGGCCACCTGGCAGGCGGAACTGGACACGCTGCTGGTTCGGGAAAAGGCGCACACCCGCCAAGGGGATGAGATCGCGGCAGCTCGAAGGCTTCTGCCGATGGTGGAGGTGGACCCCACCATCACGCTGATCGGTCCGCACGGACCGGTCACGCTGCTGGAGGTCTTCGAGGGTCGCCGACAGCTGATCACCTACTTTCACATGTGGCACACCGGTCAACCCTCCGGGGCCCAGTGTGAGGGCTGCACCTTCTTCAATGGCCATGTTCGCGAGCTGTCCTACCTGCATTCTCGCGACGTCACTTATACCACGTTCTGCCAAGGTCCGTACGAGGAGAGCGTTCGTTATCGCGACTTCATGGGGTGGGACGTCCCGTGGTACTCGGCGCAAGACTCCGCCGACGCCCTGCTCGCCGGGCGCTGGTTCGGCATGCTGGTGTGCTACCTGCGGCACGGCGACCGCGTGTTCGAAACCTACTGGACCAGCGGCCGCGGCGTGGAGGCGATGGCCCCCAGCTACGGGCTGTTGGACATGACCGTGTACGGCCGGCAGGAAACCTGGGAAGACTCGCCCACTGGCTGGCCGCAACGGTGGGAAAACGCCGGCGAACAGTTCCGCACGGACGGACGTCCCACTGCCCAATGGTCCCGGCTTGCGGCTGGACGCTCTGACGACCTGGGCACCAAGGCCACCGCCACCGCCCCACACGACTGCCAAAACCAGCCGTGAGCCTTTTGATCAGCATCGACGCGGCGGTGGCGTGCAGCGTGGCGGCCAACTCATGGTGATTGTGCTCGGTGTCGATGTCGTGCCGGGAGTCGACACCGCAGGAGCGCTGCCGGCTGGTGCGGATGGTGGCTAGTGCAGGTTCAAGTGATCATCTGTGCGAGATGGTCAATCTGTTGACAGCCAAAGGAGAAAGAAAACAGTTTTGACATAGGCACTCAATTGTGTTAAAATGTGCTTATTCGGAATATATATGACATTCGGGCGTTTGGGAAACTTATTGGCAAGTCCACCAAAACGCTGCAAAAATGGGACCGCGAAGGTAAGTTGGTTGCCCATCGTTCCCCACAATCGAATAGGCGCTATTACACTCATGACCAGTACCTTGAGTATCGTGGGTTAAAAGCACCGGAGCAGGGACTTACCATTGCATATTCGCGTGTGTCTGGGATTGCCCAAAAACCTGATTTAGCCAACCAAACAAAAGCGTTAGAAGCCTATTGTCATCAACATTCACTCAAGGTCGATGAATGGATGTCGGATATCGGCAGTGGGCTTAACTACAAACGCCAGCAATTCAATCGCCTCATGGAGATGGTTGAACTTGGTCAGGTACGACGTATTGTTCTTGCTCATCGAGATCGCTTGGTTCGCTTTGGGTATGAATACTTTGAAGCCTTTTGCGAACGACACCACACCGAACTTCTCGTCATCAATGGTGAAAATCTTTCCCCTGAGCAAGAATTGGTACGCGACCTCATTGCCATAGTGACGGTCTTCTCTGCCAGGTTACATGGCCTGCGTTCCTACAAGAAAGCGATTAAAGATGCTGCTTTGCAAAAAAATCAGAATTGACGTGTCTGAGCAAGATGCCGCAACCCTTGAATTCATGCAGGGCAAGTGTCGCGGGCTGTACAACTGGTGGGTTATGAAGCTCAGAGACGGCGAGAAGTGGGATCTCTACGAGGCCAAGAAGAGCTTGCAAGAAAGTAAGCAGCATGATTCTGAACTGGTTCAGGTGTATGGCAAATTGCTTCAAGAGGTATACTTTCGCCTTCATGGAGCCATGAAAGCCTTCTTTCGTCGGGTCAAAGCAGGGGAAACGCCCGGATTCCCACGGGTACGCCCTCGGCACTGCTTTTTTACGCTTTGCTATCCTGCCATGTATCTCGAAATTGAGGGCGATAAGCTCATTTTGCCCACCGGAGGCAAGGGCAAAAACAAACAATACCCCAATATCGTTACACGTCTGACAGAAACACCACCGGAACACTTTCGAGAAGTGGCTATTAGTCGCGATGGCAGAGGGAACTACTTTGCTTCATTTGTAAGAGAGCGGGACGAAAAACAGCATGAGACAGATGGAGCGGTTGCCTTTGACCTTGGCGTCAAGACACTGGCAACAGGCGTCAACGAACAGGGGAGAATCTATACCATTGGTGGCTTCAAAGGCGCACGCTGGTACAATAAACAACTGGACAAAATTCGATCCAAACGTGACAAATGTAAGAAAAAGTCACGCCGGTACCTCCATCTGAGCAAAGTCTACAAGCGCGTTTCGCAGAAGAAACGCAAGAAACAACAGGATAGCTTGCATAAAGCATCCCACCTGATAAGCCACAAACTGGTTGAAAGAACCGTTGTGGTTGGAGACCTTTCCCAACGGCAGATGGTCACAAAACAGCATGTCGAGCGCAATAAGCATCTCAATAGAGCGGTCTATAACGAGTGGGGGCTGTACGCCTTCATTCAAATGCTGATCTACAAATGCCAGTTGTACGGGAAAGAGCTTCACTTTTTAGATGAGCGCAGCACCTCTAAGCAGTGTAGTGGCTGTGGCAATCTACAAGCCATGCCATTGTGGAAGAGAACCTATTGTTGCGTCGAATGTGGACTCGTCATGGATCGAGATGAGAATAGTGCTCATAACATCCTGGCGAGGTTCTTTGCTCGGCGAGAGCCACACGCTCAGGCTCGTCCTGAGTGCGGTGTGCTGCATGCGACCCAAAGCGGCGTAGATGTCACGAGGGCATCCTGTGAGGGGCAAGTGCAGCAATTGAATCTATTTGAGAGTGCGTGAGCACTTTTGAGTAGGTTTAGAATGGCAGCCACAAATATGGTTTATCCTCTGCGATAAAGAGTCTCCTTGCCTCAGGAAAGAAATTGACCGTTCCTTTTCCAGGGGGCTATCACTTCAGGTGACGACTCCCCACGGCTACAAGCCGGGGGCTTCTGGAATGACGCGGCTGTGTCGTCCCACAGCCTTTAAACCTTCATCTAAAATATTTTTGCTGCCATTGTGATCGCGATCGATCACGAGTCCACAGTTGGGACATTCGTAGATCCGTACAGAGAGCGGCATCTCTTGCACATGCCCGCAGCAGGAACATCGCTGACTGGTGTAGGCTGGGTTGACTTTGACCACTGTGCGGCCAGCTTCTTCCGCTTTGCTGCACAGAAACGCAAAGAACTGCGACCACGCTGCATCTGCGATGGATGCGGACAGTTTCGGATTCTTGACCATGTTGCGCACGATCAGCGCCTCTACGGCGATCAGGTTGCAGGTGTTGACAATCTTGCGCGAGTGCTGGTGCGCAAAGTTCTTGCGGCGATGCTTTGTCCGTTCGTGGACGCGTGCCACGCGTTTCTTGAGCTTCTTTCGTTCTTGCGATTGTTTCGGGGCTTTGTCTCGCTTGCGTTGTGCCTTCGCCAGGTTCTTTTCTTCTTGCCTGAAGAAGCGTGGATTCTCAAGAGACGTGCCATCGGAGAGATAGGCAAAGGTTTTGAGCCCGACATCGATGCCGACTTCTTTGTCTGATTGAGGGACGTTTCCCTTTGGCACATCTTCACACGAGATCGAGACAAACCATTTGCCTGTAGGCGTCCGCTTCACAATCGCTGTTTTTGGCGTTCCGGCGAGGGGCCGATGCATCACCATTTTCACCTGGCCCAATTTGGCGAGCACGAGCGTTCCCCGGTTCTTTTGAGCGCTCGCTGCAACGTCGAAACTATTGCCGTATTGCTTGAACGTCATGCTATCATAGCGAACATGAGACTTGTATCTGGGATAGCCTGGCTTCTCTCCACTCGCACATCTCTGGAAAAATCGATCAAAGGCAAGATCCACGCGTTTGACCGCATCTTGGAGAACTTGGGAAGGCACCTCAGCCAGATCGGGACGCATGTGTCTGCACTCGGGCAATTCGGCGCACTGATGGGAAAAGCCGATCGATTTCCCCGCCATTCTATAGGCATCCCGGCGTTCTTGCAAGGCGGCGTTGTACGTCTCACACAGCAGTTGTAGCCAGTGGGTGAGGGTCGTCTCTTGCTTTTTTGTCGGATAGATCCGGTAGTGAAATGTCTTGTGAGACATGGTTTTGTTGCTCAATAGACTGCTTGATGACGCTCAAGGAAGCACCACCTGATGTGCTGACACAAGAGGAATTCGTCCACAACGTGGGCAATGCTCGCTTGAGTTGCGGGAACTCCTGTCGCAAGCATCGAGAGGAACGATCTGTGATGCGTTTCACCAGCCGATGGATCCCAAACAGGAGGTCCATATTGACCCGCGAGATGCACATGATCTGGCATCACCTCTCGCTCTGCTTGAAGCTCTTCGCAGACCTGGCAAATGATCTGCTTGAAGCAGGTTTCGATGGTCCCGACAAGCAGTGTGCGTCGATAGTTGGGACACCAGACCACATGAGAATGGCACGCAAAAACCACGTTCCGATTGCTTCGATGCTCTTGAACATGAGTTCCAGTGTACAGCACTTTTGTATCTCCTGTCAAGAGGAGAATACCCCAACGCGTTGCTCTTCTTCCCCTCTCCAAAAAGGAACGCGTCTTTCATCCCCATGGCTGAAGCCAGGGGCTTTCAGACGCGGTTATGGGTAAGAAGATCAGCTTGTTCGCAGCCAAAGTAGTCACACACCCGTTGCCGAAGCTCCGCCGCCGTCAAAAGCCGAGCAGGTTCGACGATCGCTCGCTTGCCGTGAACCCACTCTGGCTCAATGCGGTTGAGCCACGGACTTTTGATCGGGAGCCAGCATGGGATAAGATGTACTCCGGGTTGACCTGCGTGAGCTTGTTGCTGGACCAGGTAATTGTGCTCACGAAGCCAGGTTTTGACCCGTTTGCTCACATGCCAGGAAGCGTTATCCCAAATGAGGAGCAGCACGCGTTTTCCCTGCGCATGGACTTGCCCACTCTAGAAAATCGGTGGTCACCTGGCTCACGGGGCGTCCTGGCACGAAACACAGGCGCATGCGACCGCTCTCTGCCGAGAGCATCCCGTAACACGCCAGCGCTTTGGGATCGGGATCGTTCTTGTCTATCGCGAGTTCTTGTGCACTTCATGACCGCTTGCGTAGCATTGGGCCAAGCTAGGAAAAAAGCGGGAAGAGCGAGACAATGAGCACAGCAAAATTGAGATAGGAATATGTGTTTTGGCTTGCTCATACTGCTACAAGCGGGAAGTAATCAGCGCTATAAGAGGTTATATAGGCCTCTGAGGTGCAGCGGAACGAAAATGCACGTTTGAGAGAAAGTGACCTTAGCAGAAATCGAATTTCAGCGTTGTAGAGAGCATTAGCAGAAATAATCTCTGGCATTTGCCAGAGATTATTTCTGCTAATGGATCTTTGAAGAAAAGAGGAAGTGCTCTCTCATGCTCAAAATTTCCTTAACGTGCAAAACCGTTCATTATTCCTCAGAGGCCTTCTTACTTCAGGAGCATTGGGAATAATGTGTTGCGTACCTGGTAAAATAGATACTAATCGAAGAGAGCAGGTACGAATCATGGCAAGCAAGCGCAAACAGTACACCTCGGAGTTTTACGTTTAAGGTGGTGATGGAAAGCTTCCAGCGAGACACCACCATTGAGGCAGGGTGCCGAAAATTCGATGTACCCGGTTTTGTCCTGAGTCGATGGCGGCAGGAATTTCGGCAGAATGGTCCAGGAGCCTTTGAGGGCAAGAAGAAGCAGCAAAGCCCTCCGGCTCCTGGAGAATCGCCCGAAGAACTCAAAAAGATCATTGGCGAGTTGACGGTGCAGAACGAACTGCTAAAAAAATCCCGCGGTCTGTTGGGCAATTGAGCGCACATCAAAAGGCGGAACTGGCTCGCCAGATCTGTGTGCGCCGCGCCGTCCGATCAACAAGAGTCAGCTGGCCCGTACGCTGGGCATTGCTCGCAGTAGCCTCTACGTGTAGCCAAAGCGGCCCAGGATGGACAAAGTTCTGGCTGTGCGCATCGAGGCATTGCATGAAGTCGATGACACGATGGGGCACCGCAAGCTCGCTGTGATGCTTGCGACCGGGAAAAACCGAGTCAAACGCGTGATGCGCAAGTACGGCATCGCAGCTCGACGGCAGCGCCCGAGGATCCTGTGGTGAGCTGTTCCTACCAGCGACTCACCTTCCCCTGATCCTGGTCAAGGAGCCATGCCCATTTCTGCCACGGATCAACCTGTAACGCTCTGCGCCAACACATACAAATCAGCCTCTTCTTACACGCGATACACTGGTAGAAGCGGGGGCTCTTAACGGAGAGTAGAAGTCTTCTATCAAAGGTTTTTTGTTCGGGAGAGTTAGACAGGAGAGCATAATGATACTTTCTTCCCCCAAAAAGAGTTTATGCTTCATTATTATAAGCCTGACCATCTCAATAATACTTCTGACAGGTTTACCTCTAACTGCATTTGCTTATTCGAAGCGCACAGCAGCATGGTATCCACAGAATAATCAATATAGCAGCGGAAACGATGATGGTATTAATAGTAATAACAATTACTATTATGGCTCTTTTCAGGGAAATGATGGCAACTCGGGCTACAACTGGGGCAACAACCAGGATAACTCCGGCAATAGTGGCAACCAAGTGATCAATCAGGGGCACTGACAGAAAAGCCCCTCTAAATTCCGCTAAGGGATTGGTAGGCAGTTATTGTGGAGAGCCACAGGTAAACCTATAAATCTATAGGTGTGAATGATATTGAACACGGGCGAGTGCATTCCAACCCGTTCCCATTTTGGTCCCATTTCAGGGCATTTCCAACCTCGCCGTCACCATTTGAGCGCCGGGGAATATCGTGCCATTTTACAGGATCGTTTTCTGGTGTGGAACGAGGTAACCAGAGGAAATCAAGCAGCATACTTCCCATTCGCCCCCATTCGCGTCTTGCTCTCCAGCTTTTCCCTCCTTCTAACTCGACAATACACTGCGCTCCGACGAATAAGTTGACAATATCTCCCCTTGACAGGGGTACTTCATCGGTACGCGTAAAAATCGCTTCTGGCGATACATTTTATGCGTATCCTGGGCCTCCCTCTCGTTGGGACATTTATCCCGATTGAGTGTTCTCCATAGGACAAATAGCCCGCAAGAATTGGGTCGTTGTCCCATGACAAGGCAATAGCCTCTCCAGTACCATTGAAGTATCGATATGAAAAACGTTTCACCTGTGAATGTCGCACCGGCTCTTGCACCCGGCGCGGCTCTCGCAGGCATGCGGCAGAGCGTGTCTGCATACCAATGGGAAGCAGGAAAAACCTGCAAGGAGGCTATCACCGATGTCATCAACTTCTTTAAAGCGTTTGAGCGGGCTGAGCCTGCTCACTGGCAGCGTTATCGTGATCGTCGGCATTGTGCCGGGATTTTTTGTAGACTCCGGCCCGGCTGATACGCTCAGCGTTGCCACTGCCCTGATCCGCCTGATTGGCGCGATGCTGGTAGTGCTGGGTCTGCCCGGCGTTTCTCTTGGAGGCAACCAGAGAATTGGAGTTCTGGGGCTGATCGGATCTGTTTGCACGTCGCTCTTTTTCCTCATGGCCCTGGCCACGGAGCCCATCTTCGCCTTTGTCTTTCCCTACCTGGCTGTCAAAGACCCGTCGCTCGTGAGCGGTCCGCCCCCGGCTCCACTGTTCATCTTCTTTACGATTGACGGCCTGATGTTGCTCATAGGTGGCGTCCTGCTGGGCATCGCCATTCTGCGCTCCGCCGTCCCACCTCGCTGGTCTGGCCTGGTGCTCATCATCGGCGCTCTGGTCAGTTTCGCCGGTGGCTTCCTCCAGGGCCCCATCGGTGATCTGGGCACAGTGATCGTCTTGATCGGACTGATCTGGCTGACCATTGGTCTGTGGCCGAAGCAGGCCGATACCTCGGTCAGTGCTGCCGTTTACCAGCGAGCGTAAGAGGATAAATATGACTCAACCATCATCGAGCCAGGTCCTGCCTTCAAGGCAGCCTGGCACAACGATATCACATTTGCAGGGCAGGCCGCTCCTGGTTGCCAGAATCTTCTGGCTGCTCCTGGTTGCTGCGTCGCTGATCACTTTTGCCGCGAGCATCCCGGACGCTTTCGCTGCCGCCCATATCATCTGTCCCTCCGCTGCCGAATGCAGCAGCAGCGGTCTCACGCTGAACCAGGCGCGCCAGCTCGCACACCTGGGCCTCTCTCTCGATTTTTATGCCTATCTGGGTGTCGGGCTCTCGATTTTCCTTGAGGTGGTCTATGTTACAATCGGCGTGATAATCTTCTGGCTCAAAGCTGATGACTGGATGGCGCTCTTAGGTTCCTTGACGCTGGTGACCTTTGGTTCGGTCTTTCGCGGCTTCAATCCGGACCCCTCGGCCTCTCTGTTTCTCTATGTTCTGGCCCTCGTGATGGCCTTCTTCGGCAATTGTTGCATCGGTCTCTTTTTCTACCTGTTTCCCAGCGGAGCATTTGCTCCGCGTTGGGTACGCTGGCTCGCACTGATCTGGGGAGTCTACTGGGCTATCAAAACTCTGATTCTGGGTACGGTTCTCGCCAACTCTGGCCTGGATTTTGTCTTCTTTCTTGGCCTGCTGCTAAGCGTAGTAGCCACGCAAATCTATCGCTACCGGCGCGTCTCAACACCTGAGCAGCGCCGGCAAACGAAATGGGTGGTCTTTGGCCTCTCCCTGGCTCTGCTGGGCTTTCTTTCGTTGATAATCGTGGCATCGGTGATCCCGCTGCCGATCATTCCTGACCTGATCGGGAGTAGCCTGCTCTACGTCTTTCTCTCGCTTATCCCACTCTCTATCGGCGTTGCCATCATGCGTTCGCGCCTGTGGGACATCGATGTTATTATCAATCGCGCACTGGTCTACGGTATTCTGACCATCTCTCTGGCGCTGATTTATGGCGGCAGTATCTTCGCCTTGCAGGCCATCTTGCAAATCTTTCTCAGCGGGAACCAGTTTGCCATTGTCGGCTCTACCCTGTTGATCGCGCTCCTCTTCCAGCCTCTGCGCCGACGTATCCAGGCGCTGATTGATCGCCGCTTCTATCGCCGCAAGTACGACGCGGCCAGGACGCTGGAGACGTTTAGCACTACCCTGCAAAGCGAGGTCGATCTAAATCAGTTGAGCGAGCATCTGGTAACCGTAATCGAGGAGACTATGCAACCTGAATGCATCTCTCTCTGGCTCTGTAAAATCGATCCAAAAAGAACACCTGATACGAATATGTAGCCCTGACACTATACATGCAGCCCATCTTTGGGTAGAATGAAGAGCAAACAATCGCCTCGTTGAATCGATTTCCAGCAAAGGCGGGTAGGCAACATGAATCTGGACCAAGCTCATACGCAGTCAGGCGCGCCTCAACGCGCGCAGAGTCAGGCTGAGGCGCGCCTGCGAGGAGGCTGGCTGATCCTGGCCAGGACGCTCTGGCTGGTCGTGCTCGCACTGTCTGTCGGCCTCTTCATCTCCAGCATCCCTTTCATCTTCGCCGATGCCCACGTCGTCTGTTCCGCCGCCGATTGTAGCAACAATAGCAGCCTTACCGCGGTCCAGGCGCGCGAATTGCAAAACCTGGGCCTCTCTCTCGATTTTTATGCCTATCTGGGCGTCGCGTGGTCGATCTTTCTTGAATGTATCTATATTGCTGTCGGTGTGGTGATCTTCTGGCGCCGGTCCGACGATTGGATAGCGCTCTTAGGCTCCCTGTCTCTGGTGACCTTTGGCGCGATCTTCCGCGGCTTCAACCCGGAGCCATCGCTTTCGCTGGTTCTCTACATTCTCTCGCTCGTGATGGCGTTCTTCGGCAACTGCTGTATTGGCCTCTTTTTCTACCTGTTCCCCTCGGGACATTTCGCACCGCGTTGGGTGTTCTGGATTGCGCTGGCCTGGGTGCTGTACTGGGCCGTCAAAAATCTGATTCTGGGTATGATCACCACGAATTCCGGCCCCGACTTCGTGATCTTTCTTTGCCTACTCCTGAGCATGGTCGTTACCCAAGTGTATCGCTATCGGCGCGTCTCCACCTTTGAGCAGCGCCGGCAAACGAAGTGGGTCGTCTTCGGTCTCTCCCTGGCCCTGCTGGGCTTTCTCTCGTTGATGATCGTGGCATCGGTGATCCTGCTGCCGATCATTCCCGACCTGATTGGGAGTAGCCTGCTCTACGTCTTTCTCTCGCTTATCCCGCTCTCCATCGGCGTTGCCATCCTGCGTTCGCATCTGTGGGATATCGATATCATCATCAAACGCGCACTAATCTATGGCGCACTCACTGCCTTCGTGGTCGCCCTCTATGTCCTGGTCGTTGTCGGGCTTGGCGCATTGCTGCAAGCCAGCGGCAACCTGCTTATCTCGCTGCTGGCGACCGGCTTGGTCGCGGTCCTCTTTCAGCCGCTGCGCGAACGTCTCCAGCAGGTCGTCAATCGCCTGCTGTATGGGGAACGCACCGATCCGTACAAAGTTATTTCGCGCCTGGGAAGCCGCCTGGAAGCGGCGCTGGCCCCCGAAACAGTTCTGCCAACAATTGTGGAGACAGTTGCCCAGGCGCTCAAGTTGCCCTATGTCGCGATCGCCTTGAAAGAGGGGAGCGAACTCTTGACCACAGCATCCTATGGCGAACTGAGAGAGAAGCCTCTTTCTCTGTCGCTTACCTACCAAAGTGAGCAGATTGGCGAACTCATTCTCGCGCCTCGTGGACCGGCCGAACCATTCTCAGCCGCTGATCGCCAGTTGTTGAATGACCTGGCGCGCCAAGCGGGCATCGCCGCGCACGCCATTCGCCTCACCACCGACCTCCAGCTCCTGACCGGCGATTTACAGCAATCTCGCACGCAACTTGTAACGGCTCGTGAAGAGGAACGCCGTCGCCTACGCCGCGATCTTCACGATGGGCTTGGTCCCGCCCTCGCCACGATCACGCTCCAGGCCGAAGCGGCCCGCGATGCCATCTCAACGGAACCTGACCAGGCCGTATTCCTGCTGGAAGGCCTGATCAATCAGGCCCAGACGGCCATTAGCGATATCCGCCGCCTGGTCTATGATCTGCGCCCTCCAGCTCTCGATGACCTCGGCCTGATCGCCGCTGTGCGTGCTCAGATCATGCACTACGAGCATACCGGCCTGCGTGTGACTATCGACGCGCCTTCGCGCCTGCCGGAGCTTTCAGCCGCGGTCGAGGTCGCGGCCTATCGGATTATTCAGGAAGCGCTCACCAACGTCATGCGCCATGCGGGCGCTCGCTCGTGCCTGATCCAGCTGGACTGTGACGACGCGCTCAACCTGGCGATCAGGGACGATGGGCGCGGCCTGCCCGCCGAGCCCTCGCTGGGCGTAGGCATCCGCTCTATGCGCGAGCGAGCTGCTGAGCTGGGCGGCTCTTGCAGCGTGGAGAACGTGCCATCGGGTGGAACCCGTGTAAACGTGGTTCTGCCACTTGAAACAAAACAGCAGGAGTAATCGAGTTATGGAGCCAATTCGCGTACTGATTGCCGATGATCACGCACCCTTTCGCGAAGGGTTGCGCGCGCTCTTGCGCTCGGAAGGCGACATCGAAACTGTTGGCGAGGCCGCTACAGGCAGAGAGGCCATTGCCAGGGTTGCAGACCTGCAGCCTGACGTTATTTTGATGGACCTGCATATGCCCGATGGCAACGGCATCGAGGCAACACACTCCATCCTTGCTTCCAGCCCGCATATCAGCATCCTCGTGTTGAGCATGTTTGAAGACGATGACTCCGTTTTCGCCGCTCTGCAGGCTGGCGCGCGTGGCTACCTTCTCAAAGGCGCGCTCAAGGCCGAAATCCTGCGCGCCATTCGCGGCGTGAGCCAGGGAGAGGCTATCTTCGGGCCTACCATCGCCAAACGCCTGATGTCCTACTTTGCCACGCTCAAACCTTCCGCACCCCTGCCCGCGCCCCCTGCCCAGGCTTTCCCTGAACTGACCGAACGCGAACAAGAGATCCTCGCCTTGATTGCTCAGCACCTTACCAACAGCGAGATCGCAGAGCGCCTCGTGCTCAGCCCCAAAACTGTACGCAATCACGTCTCTAATATCTTCAGCAAACTCCAGGTTGCCACGCGCGCCCAGGCTATTATCCGCGCTCGAGAAGCTGGTTGGGGGACATAGGCAAGAGAGACTCCCAAAAATCACTTTAACGGTATCATAACATTTTTCAAACAATACCAGGAGCGTATTGTTTTTTGAGGTGGGTGGAGAGTCAAGAACCCCGGCATGAATGCCTATCACGGTGTTGGCATTGCAAGAGGCGACGAGTGTGTCGCGATAACGACAAAGCTGGAGCCATTCCATCGATAGATTCTCGTGGTTCACAGGCTGGGACTGCTGAGGGGGTCTTGCAGTTTATAGCCGTAGCCGGAGAGTTGCTGCGTTCCGTTGGTGATCCTGACTTGCTGAACATCGAACCAGGGCCTTCCTGCTGCGGGGAGCGTTGCAAGGAGGGAGGGATGTTGCGCTGTGCCCGAATAGACGAAGACCTGAGCAGGGGCTGCGTCAGCCGCCGTGCACTGGAACAGGATCACCGCTTCTGGCTGACCATGGCCCGTGAGATCGCCAAAAACCGTTTTGCGGATGTAGTAGTGAACATGGTTCAGCTCTGCACTGCCATTTCTGATTCTGACGGCAATCGGATGATCCGAATAGCAGGGAAAGGTATAGGTAAAATTGTTCCAATCGACCTGCTCTAACGAGGCAGGCGATGTTGAGGTGGGTGCGAAGGGAACGCGCAGGGCTGCCGCAAGCTGCGAGGAACGAAAGGGTAAGGAGCATAAGAACAGCAATCAAAACGATGCGCAAACATGATCAAACGTGCGCTTGTTGCACACATTCGTATGCGTTGACAGAGAGACGATAGTATCGTATGATACACCCATCAAATAAGAAAGAATGTTCTACATCAGGGCATCTTCTGTTTCTGGCAAGAGAAGATGTTTTCCGCCTTTCGGGGTGGTGTTGAAAGAGAAGGGGTTTCATGCTCCTCTGCAAAAAGATCAAGCTTGACCTTAGCGAGCAAGACACGGCCACCCTTGAGTTCATGCAAGGCAAATGCAGAGGCCTCTACAATTGGTGGGTCATGAGGCTCAGAGACGGAGAGACGTGGCGCTTCAACGCCTGCAAGAAAACGCTGGCCGAGAGTCGTGCCTATGATCCTGAACTCAATCAGGTGTATGGCAAGTTGCTTGCCGAAGTCTACTATCGCCTGGATGCAGCCATGAAAGCCTTCTTTCGTCGGGTCGCCAATGGGGAAACCCCAGGCTTTCCCCGCGTGCGACCTCGCCATGGCTTCTTTACCCTGTGTTATCCGGCGATGTATCTCACGCGTGAGGGAAACACGCTCATCTTGCCCACAGGAGGCAAGGGCAAGCACAAACGCTTTCCTGCCATCCGTGCCGCACTCACGGAACTGCCTCCCGAAGGCTTTGGAGAGGTGGCCATCAGTCGCGATGGCAGGGGCAACTACTACGCCTCTTTCAGCTACCGACAGCCCGAGCAAGCCAAACGCGATGGTGACACCGTGGCTTTCGATCTGGGCATCAAGACGCTGGCAACTGGGGTCACGCAAGAGGGTCGGATCTATCACATCGGTGGGTTCAAAGGCTCGCGTTGGTACAACAAACAGTTGGATCGGCTTCGCTCGAAACGCGGCACGTGCAAGAAGAAGTCGCGTCGGTATATCCACTTGAGCAAGGTGTACAAGCGCGTGTCGCAGAAGAAGCGCAACAAACAGCGCGATAGCCTGCACAAGGCGTCGCATCTCATCGCACGGCGATTGGTTGAGAGAACTGTCGTCGTGGGGGATCTCTCTCAACGGCAAATGGTCATGAAAGAGCATCAGGAGCGCAACAGGGCGCTCAATCGGGCAGTCTATAACGACTGGGGCTTGTCTGCCTTTGTCCAGATGCTCACCTACAAATGCCAGCTGTATGGGAAAGAGCTTCAGTTCGTAGATGAGCGCAACACGTCCAAGCAGTGTAGTGGCTGTGGAAATCTGCACGCCATGCCCCTGTGGAAAAGAACGTATCAGTGCGCGGAATGTGGACTCAGCATGGATCGAGACGACAATAGCGCCGTCAACATCTTGATGAGGTTCCTTGCCCGGCGAGGGCCACACACTCGGCTTACCGAGTGCGGTGTGCTGCAGGCGACCCAAAGCGGCGTAGATGCCATGGAGGCATCCTGTGAGGGGCACGTGCAGCAATTGAGCCTGTTCGATGGTGTGTAAGCACCTTTGAGTAGGTTTAGAATGGCAGACCAGTAGCAAGGAAGAAAAGAAATCTCGCTCTGAGCATCGTTTCGGCCTTTCTACCGGGGAATCACGGTCAACCCCAAGGAAATGAACGTTTCCGCTCCTTTGTGCTCTACTTGGGATCAATAGAGAGTCCCGATGTTCTGTCTCGCACCAATAAAGGATAAAATGAACTGATCTGTAGAGCTCAAATCGGACCCTCCTTCCATTTCCAGCATAGTCCGCGCTTCAGTCATATCCTTAGTCCTCCCGTGATATTTCATTGGTGAAGCGAAGCGGCGGAGGCGCCTCCGCCGCTTCGCTTCACCAAAACCGGCTGCATTGGCGACGCGACGTCACCTTGCGCGAAGATCATTCCTAGAGCTTCGGTCAAGAATTCAAGCTGCATCCTGAAGATCGGCTTGAAGCGACTGGGAGCGGGCCAGGACGTGCAGATTGTGGACAACGGCACACCTGCGTAAATCGAAGAGGTTCTTGCGCAGTCCGCGATACCGAGCGCGCCGTCCTTGCCATCGACCAACATGAGCAAGCGTATGCTCAACCGCGACCCGTTCGCGCAGTTGGGCTCGTCCTTGCGGAGTTTGTTGGCGCTCTCGTAACTCGATGAGCAAGGCTTCATCAGGGTGGATGCTGACACTGCGGCCCTTGGAGCTGGTGGTGCATTGGGCTTTCAGAGGGCACTCCGTACAAGCCTCTTTGGGAAAATGGACCACGCCACCAGGAACAAAGGGCATTTCCCTCTTGGCGGGACACTGGATGATCTGTCGTTCCCAATCCAGGGTGAAGGCTTGCTTGTGGAAGCGCTTGCCCTGGCGAATTGGCCAAGCTTTGCAATAGATTTCCAGGTCGCCGCCGCGCTCACGAACCAGATGGCTGCTCAAATACGCCCGGTCGATATGCAGTTCCTTCAAGGAAGCCGCCTGTTGAGCCAAATCTTCACTGATGGCTTCGGTCACGCTGGCTTCGGGCACATTCGCTGAAGTAATACCCACTGCGCGGATGAGGCCGGTGTCCAGATCGTGGAGTACGTGCCGCTTGTACCCATCCACGCGCACACTGCGGCTTTTGCGTCCGTGACGCATCTCGGAGTCTTCGACGCTGATACGTCGATCTTTCGCCACGCCTTTGATCAGGTTCGCACGCCCTTCCTCATCGACTCGCACATCCTGCTCCTTCACCTGCCGGGCGATTTCTAGAGATGGTTCTACCACTTCCATCTCATCTT
The DNA here is from genome assembly GCF_016587415.1 of Ktedonobacter sp. SOSP1-85. Classification (GTDB taxonomy): domain Bacteria; phylum Chloroflexota; class Ktedonobacteria; order Ktedonobacterales; family Ktedonobacteraceae; genus Ktedonobacter. Next base: position 5,462,472 of record NZ_BNJI01000001.1, read on the forward strand.
GAGGCAGGGTCTGCACCCAGCTTTCTACCGCCTGCAACACGTTCAAAACCAAGCTTAATGTTTCTTCTCGCTGTCCAGGTTGATCCCAATCGCGATCGAGCGCCGCCTTCAAGCTTGATCCACAGATCACTTCTGCTCCAGCCTCTTGTCCCACTTCAACCAGTTCCCTCTCCTGCTGATCGGCCACCAGACGCAAGACCTTTTTGAGTGCATGGCCGACCAAATTGTACGTATCTTCGACTCGTCCCGCTCCCCACAACGGACTGCTATCCAATGCCGCACGTAAGGCTCGTGATCCGAACTCCTGATTTTGACTGGCAAGCTTGATGGTTCGCTCAATGAGTCGTCGATCCATCTGGGCGTTGATGAGGCGCTTCCGAAAAGCGACGAACGTTCCTTTGCTGAATGGTGCGTGATCAGTGTCCAAACAGTCGAGCACCAATTGCCACCGTCGATCCATCAACGTTGCCTCAATGACCTCATCATCAGAAACACCCGTGTAGGCTTGCACAATGACTGCCAGCGCCAGTTGTGCTGGAGCAATGGGTGGCTGACCTCGTTTACTCGCCTGGTACAAACTCGCCAATTCCTGTTGGAACGCCTCCCCCAGAAGTTCGTGCCGATGGGCGCGAAGAAATACAAACAATTTTGCTCGTCGTATCCGTTTCACGATCTGCTCCTCTTGTTCGGAAAGCTCCACTGGAGGTTGCCATAGCGATGGCTGCATCCAATTCTCCCTGATTCATATAATTACCTTCAAGGCTGTACCTCAACTGCTGATTCATGGTTTCTCTCCTCTTGCTTGGCCTCCCCCTGCTTTGAGGATCGATCGAATGGGAAATGAGTGACTCAATCGCGAACCGACCAGGAGAGCGGGCCGGAGGGTGTTCCTTCATCGATCCGCTGCTCTTGGTCGCCATGTTATCGTGTGGCTTGAAACGTCGTTGTCTGGGGGGAAGTCTCTCCAGAGATGGCCTGCCTGCGGAGTCGGTAACGCTTCTCCATTGCCTGCACCAGAGCCATCGCTCCAATTCCCACCAGCAGATGAGCAATTCGGATCAGCCAATGCAGGTTTCCCGTCAGGATCAGCGTTTGTGTCATCCCAAAGGCTGGCATCAGGAGCGCGTAACTGATACCTCCCACACCCAGCAAGCTGTTCCTGTGGGTCCACACAGTTATCCCTCCAAGGATGAGCAGGCCGATGGCTCCAATGGTGCCAAACAATTCGTGAATATTCGGAAAATCGATCCGGACTAGGAGAACCAGAAGCCAGCTCCACGAAAAGAGCAGAGCGATCCAGTAGAACAAGCCCAGCCCCATCGTAACCATCAAGGCTATCCGAGCCATCAATGAAATGAGACGTACCGTTTTCATAACATTCTCCTCGGATTACAACACCCTTCGCAGGACGAAGCGTTGATACAGGGCAAACGGCAGGAAGCCTGTGCGTAGCAACTGGTGCTCAAGCAGTGTTCCGACGAAAGATGTGAGGGCCTGAGCTTTCTCTACCTCCTGCCTTTTGACAAAGCGAAAATCGTAGATCCAGAGTTTTCCGCCTGGTCGCAACACGCGATAGAGTTCTTGCAACGGTTGCTCCAGATCATGCCAGTGGTGCATGCTGATGGTTGAGACAATCAGGTCAAACGAACGATCTGGATAGGGCAGATGCACAACATCACCGATGTCGAATTGGACCCGTTCTTCTAGTTGTTCACGTCTAGCATGCTCGCGCGCCAGGTGAATCATGTTCTCCGAAAGATCAATCCCATACACCTCAAGCTGCGGAAAATGGTGCGCGATCTTCCTGACTAACGTTCCCGGCCCCGTTCCCACGTCCAGTACTCTTCCCGCACCAGGCTGAAGCGTATGGAGATCTTCGATGACTCGTTGATACAGTCGCCTGGTCAGTCGTACCATCGTCAGGTCATAAATATGACTGCCTTTACCCGTAAACAAAAAATTGAAGTGCGAGAGGTGTCTGGCCTTTGCCTGTCCTCTCATTCTGTGGCTGTGCATATGTTTTCTCCTTGCAACAAACATCGTGAAAAACGCGTTTCCATACTTGCTATCTTCCCATCTCACTCTGTACAATGACTGTACCTGATAGAGAGAGCTGAAACAAGTACGCAAAAAAATTTGACAAAGGAAGCGCAGATTTTCTGAGACGGAGTAACACGTATGCTACAACGCATGACTCAACAAACGAAGGCGACGAAATGTCCCGCTGGAATATTCTCCGTTGGGGGGCGATTGAAATTGCAGATTGGCTATCATTTGCTCAGCGGGACCAAGCGCTTTGGCGAATTGCAGCGCCTTCTTCCTGAGACCAGTCGGCAAATGCTTACCATCCACTTACGAGAATTAGAGCAATTGGGCTTGATTTATCGAGAGGAATATGCACAAGTCCCCCCAAAGGTCGAATATTCGCTGACGGAACAGGGATGGAGTTTAGAGCCCATGCTTCGCCAGTTCAATGTATGGGGAGAGCAAATAGGTCTCGCTTTTTAAGGAGAGGAGCTGAGGCAGAAGCGCTCAGAAAACCGACAGACTGCGTAAAGAAGAGCACTCTTTGCTGTCGTCGAGTTTGTGAGAGCCCTTCTTTCCTCGGCTTTTCTCTCTGTGACATTACTTGACCGAAGCTCTAGTATTACAACGAGACTTTGTGGGATATACTGAAAGGAGAGAGGTCTGTACCTGGAGGTGAAACCGAATGTCTCTCATGGTCGATATAACCGCCGAGCAGCCGCCTCTTCCAGGTCGACTGGCAGTGCAGGACTTGACCTCAGAAGAGGTAGCTTCCCTGGCCGAAGAACTACTGGCTTATCATCAGCACTTCGCCCCGTTGTTGTATCGGCGCGAACAGCGGGAATGGGCGGAGATCTATGTGCGCGGACTGCTCACGGCGGATGTGCCCCGCAAAAATGTCGAAGCGATGGCCTTGCGTCTGTTGGGAGTGGGACCACATGCGGATCGGCAAGTGCGTGCCCTCCAGCAGTTCATTGGGGAAGGCAAGTGGGATGATGACGCGCTGCTGGCCGAACATCAGCGCCTGGTGAACGAGACGCTTGGCGAAGAGGATGGAGTCCTGATCGTGGATGGCTCGGACTTTCCCAAACATGGGAATCACTCAGCCGGTGTGGCGCCTCAATGGTGCGGCCACACCGGCAAAAAGGACAACTGCCAGGCCGGCATCTTCGTGGGCTATGCCAGTCGCAAGGGAGCCACATTACTTGACCGGCGGCTCTATCTGCCAGAATCCTGGTTCGCTGAGGATCATCAAACGCGGTGGCAGGATTGCCAGATTCCCGATGAGATCGTCTTTCAGACAAAGCATGAGTTAGCGGCGCAGCTGGTCGAGGGCATCATGGCTTCGGGTCGTCTCCAAGCCCAGTGGGTCGTCTGCGACGAAGGATATGGCGACTCCCCTGCTTTCCTGCAACGGCTGGATGCGGCGGGATTGTGGTATCTAGCCGAGGTGCCGCGAGATACCAAGGTCTGGCCACTGCTGGAAACCGACGGGCAGACGGAGCGCGCGCGCCCGCACAGCTGGTTTCGGTCCCAGATCCCCTCGCGCAAGGGGCCAGTTCCTCGGCGTGAGCGGCTGCATCCCAGCAGTCCAGCCAAAGTGCCCTTAGAGGACCTGGCCAAGCAGTGGCCTGCTTCTCGTTGGCAGCGCTACCGTCTGTTGGAGGGGCACAAAGGCCCGCTGGTCGCTGATTTTCTCGTGCTGCGCGCTATCCTGCCACTTGATCGGCTGCCAGGCCCTCAGGTCTGGGTGGTGATCCGACGCAAAGTCAGCGGTTTTGCAGAAGAGCCGGAATGGAAATTTTACTTGAGCAACGCTCCGCTGGAGACACCGCTTGCCACGTTTGTGCGGGTGAGCGGGATGCGCTGGCCCATCGAGACCTGTTTTACCGAATGCAAGGGGGAATTGGGCATGGACCACTACGAGCTGCGGTTCTGGCGCGGGTGGCACCATCACATGACTATGGTCATTCTCGCTCATCATTTCCTGGTTCGTTGGCAACAACGCCTCAACCAGAGAGAGGGGGATCTTGCGCCCAACAACGACACGCCCCTTGCCCACGCCAGGTGAGGTGCCCAGCTTGGACGCGCATGCCTCTCTGCCACTGAGCATCGCCCAGGTACGCTTGCTCTTGCAGGTTGCCTTGCCCCAACCCGTACTGGATCTGCCTGCAGCCCTGGCGTTGATCGCGTATCAGCAACGCCACAACTACGCCGCCTATTGCTCTCATCGCAAGCGGCTTCTTGCCCAATTGCAGGGGCTGCGTTGGTAAAGTCTCGTTGTAATACTAGGTGCGCACCGCTGGCGTCCGTCGGTTTTGCTGTCAACGATGCGTTGCGCCAAAAAAGGAAAATGCTCTCATGAGTGTCTAGAAGCGACCTGAGAGCATCATCATCATAAAAGAGGTGCTGGTGGAGAGATTCGTGGACGCCTCCCCGCTCTTATTCGCTGTTGTACTCCAGGGCGCTTCCCATGCGGCGTGAGAGGAATCATTGCTTGTCGGCGGACATCGTAATCCGCTGGCGTCCGGCGGCTTTGCCGTCAAATTTGGTGAGGTATACTCTCTCCCGAGTTTCCAATGTTAAATGTGTAGAAAAGTCAGGCATTCATGTGTGGGGTTTCTGACTGAGAGGTAACAGGTTGAGGGGCTTTATGTTTCCCAAGTAGATGGTAGCATTAGAAGCTGCTCTTCTATCTCCTGCCATACGCTCTCCTGGGCCTCTTGAAACGTTATGAAGCTTTTTGCTGCTGTTGCTGCCGCTATTTTTTGCGTGATGCGCTCTCCTACGTGGCGAAAATATGGCCTTTGTATCGTATAATGCGGCATGATATCCAGTTTGATATTGTTAAAATCAAAAAAATCCTCTGGCTCAAAGAGCAACGACATCAGATTGGCGTAATGTTCAACCGCGGCTAAGTGATTCCTGGTAAAATACTGAGGCTGGGTGCTTGAAATAAGCAAGCACCCAGCTATCTTTTCCTTGTGCGTGAGAGGATGCGCTACCGCACTTTGTTCATGTTCTGTCCAGTGTGTAAACGTGTACGGATCTTCGCGACTTTGAACCGCGGTCAGGCGACCGTACATAACGGCCGTGCCAGCAAGAGACTCGGCCCCCAGGAAGATCGTTTCCTGTTCGAGGTTGCTATTCCAGGGAGGTGTTCCTTTCCCGTTAATTTGACGCAGGCTCCGAACCCTGGTTCCTTGAAGGGGCCGCACACAGCGCATAATGGTTACCGCCATCCCCAGGCGGTCTGGATCAAGGTGTTCGATGATTTGTTGTAAAATGAGTTCATACATTACAAACGAAAACAATGCTTTAGGGGTATTCGCGTAAGCACTCAGGACACGTGTATAAAATGCAGATGGCGGATCTGGTGGTCTGCTCGTTGTCATTGCATTCTCCTGAGAGAAACTCGGGAAATCTGCGATGATCAATTGAGCAAATGCCTTATGGGAGTGGCGCGGGATCGCTCCGAGCAAGAGGCGTATATTTTCGTGACGAGGTTTTGAATCTTTATTCACCCAACGTAGAAGAGTGATAGGATTGATACCAACCTCTTGAGCGATGCGTTGTCTTTCTTGAGGATCCTTAATAATTTCTCCCAGGAGTTCTTGCCATGTACGATACACATTTATCTCCCATATTTCCTACCCGGCCAATTTAGCACGTTTCTACTCCCTACTGCGCTATGTTAGCACCTCATGTTAAAAATATCAACACCTTGAAGCAGGAGTCTCCTGCCTGAAGGCCCGACTTTTATCGGTTTCAATACCCCATGCATACATGCAGGGCTTGTCCCTAACCCACGAGGGGTTGAGACGAGAGGCCGTCTGACAACGACCCACTCAGGACAGATGTACCATCCTGAGCAAGAGAAGCCATGCACTTCTCCCGAATATTGATTGCAGCATTGAGGTCGGCATTGAGTTGATAGCCACAGGAGCGGCAGTGAAAGACCGATTGAGAACGGCGGTTGTTTCGGGCTTGATACCCACACTGCGAACAGGCTTGCGAGGTATGACGAGGATCAATACGCTCAACCACCACTCCTTGCTCTTGCGCTTTGTAGGCAAGAAAGCTATACAACTGCGCAAAGGACCAGGAATGCAGTTTCCGCTGCCCTTCACCTTTGCGATGGCGAACCCCTTCTCGAAGGTTGGTCAAGTTCTCAAGAACGAGAGTAGCCCCAGGGATGACACTTTGCACGATGCGTTTGGAGAGGACATGATCACAGTCCCGGTGGAAAAGCATCTGCTTCCGCGACATCTTTTTGAGATGCCGTTTGGCAGACGCGCGATCCTTTGGACTGCAGTTTGCGGCGGAGGCGAAAACGGCGACGGTCAACTTCTTTCCAGTGACGAGAGCCAAGGAACTGACGGTGCGAGGTCACGGCGGGACGATTCAAACCCAAATCCACACCAACAACTGTGTCATTGCGTTGTACGGTTGGCTCAGGGATCTCAACAACCACGTGTAACCACCACTTCCCTTTGCGGGAGAGAAGGTCTGCGGTGGCAACCTTGCATTCTCGGTACCGCTCGCTGAAATGAGGAACGAGAAAGGGGGCACTCATTTTGCCTTGGGTGGTCGAGACACGAACCGTTTGCCTCGCCCAATTGAGAGAGTAGGTGTGAACGTTATAGCGAACCGCGCACTGCTCGGAATGAGGACAGCGAACAGGTTTGAAGGTGGGGGCAGGTCTGCCTTGCTTCTGTGCTTTGGCAACCTTCTTGGGATAGGCAGCTTCCTTCTTGGCTTTCCAGGTCAAGGCACTTCTCAACGTTTCTGTGGCTTTGACACGGGCCTGGATGAGCAAGTCACTGACCAGACCAGAACACAAGGCTTTCGTCTCGTAGTACGTGGCGTGATGAAGTTTGACACCGTTCTTCTCGCCGTGTTGCCATCCATAGGCACACACATGATTGTAGGCAACGGTAAATTGCGCCAACGTCTCCTGCAAGGCTTGTGCTTGTTCCGTATTCGGTTGAAGTTGAATCCGTACTGTCCTATCTATACGCAAAATATACCATATATGCATAATTTGTGCCAAATAGCAAAATGCGAGAAAAGAAGAAAGGAGTGCGCCATGCTCCTCCTCATGTCTAAAGTCAGAGGTCCCCGCATGGCGCAATTTTATGATGGAAGCAGCATCAGATGCAGGACAGGAAGCTTGAGCTTTCACCTCCCTGTTTGCCAGCTCTTCTTTCCCAGATAGCTTCTTCAGCCATGTGGCGAATTCACTTTGTTAAATGTGTAGAAGAGACAGGTTTCAAAAACAGGGGGATCGATGGCGCGGTTTGATAAGAAAGTTAAGATAGCAAGCATACAGGTGCTTTTCGTGTATTAAGAAGCCATAAAAAAAGGTGGTAATACGGAAATATGCCTTGTTCTTTTAAAAGAACATGAATATACTAAATATATGTGAGAAAAGTAGACGATAGATGCCTTTGGAGAGAAAGAGAGAGCAGCTATGGAACCGGATCTTCCTCCACCCCTAGAGGGAGCCGATACGTATGTCCTTGACGCGGAAAGTGCCATGGAAATGGCACGTTTAATCAGGCTCGACCAGATGACTACACAAGGTATGGGGGGGCATCTGGCAGGGTTGCAGCCGCTGCCAGAAGGCGCACAGGTGCTGGATATTGCCTGTGGCCCCGGTTGCTGGGCGCTTGACCTGGCATTTTTGCATCCAGATATGGAAGTGGTTGGTATTGATATCAGCCGCACCATGATTGCGTATGCCAATGCCAGAGCATACTCGCAAGGGAATAACAACGTCTCTTTTGAGGTGATGGATGTCACGAAACCGCTCGATTTCGCTGACCATTCCTTTGATCTGGTGAATGGGCGCTTACTCAGTTCTTTTCTGCGTCGAGATGCCTGGTCACTCCTGCTCCAGGAGTGCCAACGCATCCTGCGACCAGGAGGCATTCTGCGCATCACCGAAACGGATCACGGCGGCATTACCTCCAGCCCTGCCTTTGATCAGCTTAATACCTTCCTGTTTCGTGCCATGCACACGATGGGCTATGGGTTCGCCCCAAATGGGGTAACACTTGGTATCACCCCTATGCTTGAACGTATATTTCGCCAGGCTAACTATAGCCATCTGCAGCGGCAGGCTCATGCGGTCAATTTTTCGCGAGACGCAGAGGCGTGGACGGATTTCTACCGCAATACCGAAATTGTGTTCCTCCAAGCTCTACCAATGTTACAAAAAGTGGATATGGCAAGCAAAGAAGAATTGGATGTTCTGTATCATACCATGCTCTCTGAGATGCAACAGGAGGCATTCTGTGGCATGTGGTACTTGCTGACAGTTTGGGGAACTACGCCAGTATAAGGCCTTCTTACTCTATAGCGTGCTCATACGACCCGTGCTTGTAGTCAAGGATGATGGGTCAAGAACCCCCACATTGAATGTGTGGGGGCTTGCTCAAACGGCTAGAGCAACGCAATTCTTGGACTAGTGGGCTTTGTTTTTCGGAACAGACAGCAGCGTGAGGGGCTACAAGGATGTACACGGACGCCACCCTAATCCGTACCACTCCTAGCCACGCCGAAGCTGATGCTACGGATACACTCGTAGCTACGCCTCTCATGCCACCATGAAGGGTCATATTCACCCTGGCCTGGACCAGGAGAAGGGCAATCCCTTATGCGCATACCTGTTGTCGATACACGCGGGATCGCGCTCATGCCATGCACACCAGCGAAAGCCCGCCACTTGCTCAAAAGCGGCAACGCACGACCCAAGCGCAACAAGCTTGGGCTGTTTTACATCCAACTGAGCTACGAACAGGAACCGGACAACCAACCCCTCGTCGCAGGGGTCGATCCTGGGTCGAAGTTTGAAGGGGTGAGCGTGGTCGGCACCAAAGACACCGTGCTCAACCTGATGGTGGAAGCTCCCGATCATGTCAAAGGTGCGGTTGCGACCAGGCGCACGATGCGCAGGGCCAGACGGCAGCGAAAGTGACGTAGGCCCAAGCGCTTTCACAACCGTCTCAACCACACGCAGCGCCTTCCCCCCTCAACGAGAAGTCGATGGGAAGCCAAAGCCAGGATTCTTGCGCACTTGCGGACCATCCTTCCATTGACGGATGTGGTGGTAGAAGATGTGCAGGCGGTCACACGCAAGGGCAAAGGGGGCACATGGAACGGCTCCTTTAGTCCTGTGCAAGTGGGGAAGGAGCATCTCTACCGACTCTTGCGAGAGATGGGACTCACCCTGCATCTGCGCGAGGGCTGGCAGACGAAGGAACTTCGAGAGCAGCATGGCCTCAAAAAGACGAAGAGCAAGTCGAAGCAGTCCTTTGAGTCGCATACGGTGGATAGTTGGGTGCTCGCCGCCTCGATTAGTGGGGCAGAGCACCCCACCTGCACCCGTCTGTGGTACATGGTGCCAGCCATCTTGCATCGTCGGCAACTCCATCGTTTGCAAGCGTCAAAGGGAGGCGTGCGCAAGCCCTATGGGGGAACCCGCTCATTGGGCGTGAAACGGGGAACCCTTGTCGAGCACAAGAAATACGGACTTTGTACCGTCGGCGGATGTGACCGCAAGCGAAACACCATCAGTTTGCACGAATACCGAACGAATAAACGACTCACGCAAGGAGCGAAAGTGGAGACCTGTCGCGTCTTGACCTGGGTGGCATGGCGCTCCTGGTTGATCAGAGGAAAGCACACATCGTCAAAAGGCAAGGGATGCCACCCTTCTTTGTCCCAACAAGGAACGCCTGTTTCCTCCCCTGACTGAAGCACAGGGGGCTTCACAGGCGGAGATGAAGCAAAGGAGGCTTTATGAGACAGCATCGTCTTGCAGTGTGTCTCATCCTGGTTGCGCTTGCACTCTTTGGGGCGGTTTTCTCCCCATCCTCAGTGCATGCCGCGCCAAAGACGGCGACCTGTCAATCGCTCTCTGTGCCTGTGGCTCTAGGTCCTGGACTCCCTACGAACTACCGCATCTACGGTCAGCTTTGCAACCCGCCCGGTGGTCCAAGCCACACCGTCCAACTGCTGGTCCCCGGCGGAACCTACAGCCACGTCTATTGGGATTTTCCCTACCAGCCCAAGCTTTATTCCTATGTCCGTGCACTCAACGCGGCAGGATATAGTACCTTTGCCATCGACCGCATCGGTATAGGGCAAAGCTCGCATCCCCCTGTTGGCCTGCTCACGGTGGTCATGGGAACGAATGCCTACATTGTCCATGAGATTGTGCAGGCCTTACGCAACGGGATCATTGGCAATCAGCCGTTTGCCCGAGTGCTGCTGGTTGCTCACTCGCTGGGCTCAGTCGCCGCCTGGATCGAGGCAGGCACCTATCAAGATGTGAATGGAGTCATCATCAGTGGACTATTGCATCATCTCAATACGGTCAGCCTGGCAGCGGTCGTGGCCACGCTCTATCCCGCCACTCTGGACCCGCGTTTTATAGGTAATCTGCTCAATGTGAACTACTTGGGTTATCTGACGACGGTGCCGGGGACGCGAGGACATGATTTCTACTATGTGCCCGGTGCTGACCCTGGCGTCCTCGCAACCGATGAGGCGACGAAGGAGACGGCAACACCTGGAGAGTTTGCTAGCTTCTCACTACCCATTATTGATGGCGTCTCAGAACTGATAAAGGTCCCTGTGCTTGTGGTGGTTGGACAGCAAGATAGTCTGTTTTGCGGCCTCGCCGCCACAGATTGCAGTAGTGCGGCCTCAGTCCAGCAAGCTGAAGCTCCATTCTACACAGCACAAGCGCAGTTGCAGGTAGTGGTCATTCCTAATGCTGGGCATGATCTCAACCTACATAAAACGGCACCACTCTGGTTTGACGCAGCTCGAGCGTGGGCGTACCAGCACGTCACGCCTTAGGAGATACTGAAACAGTTTTGACATAAGCACTCAATTGTGTTAAAATGTGTTTATGCAGAACACATATGATATTCAAGCGTTTGGAAAACGTATTGGGAAGTCTACCAAAACGCTGCAAAAATGGGATCGTGAAGGCAAGCTCGTCGCCCATCGTTCTCCACAATCAAATAGGCGCTATTATACTCACGACCAGTATCTTGAGTATCGTGGGCTAAAAGCACCGGAGCAGGGACTTACCATTGCCTACTCACGCGTCTCTGGAATTACTCAAAAGCCTGATTTAGTCAACCAAACAAAAGCGTTAGAAGCCTATTGTCATCAGCATTCGCTCAAGGTCGATGAATGGATGTCGGATATTGGCAGTGGGCTAAACTACAAACGCAAACAATTCAATCGGCTTATGGAGATGGTTGAACTTGGTCAGGTACGGCGTATCATTCTTGCTCATCGAGATCGGTTGGTTCGTTTTGGATATGAATACTTTGAAGCCTTTTGTGAGCGACATCATACCCAACTTATCGTCATCAATGGCGAAAATCATTCTCCTGAACAAGAATTGGTACGTGACCTCATTGCTATCGTGACAGTCTTCTCTGCCAGATTACATGGACTGCGTTCCTACAAGAAAGCGATTAAGGATGCTGCTTTGCAAAAAGATCAGAATGAACGTTTCTGAGCAAGACGCGGCAACCCTTGAATTTATGCAAGGCAAGTGCAGGGGACTCTACAACTGGTGGGTGCTCAAGCTCAGGAATGGTGAGAAATGGGATCTCTACGATGCTAAGAAAAACCTACAAGAGAGCAAACAACATGATCCCGAGCTTGTTCAGGTGTATGGAAAGCTTTTACAAGAGGTCTACTATCGCCTCGATGGAGCCATGAAAGCTTTCTTTCGCAGAGTCAAAGCCGGAGAAGCACCGGGATTCCCACGGGTACGCCCACGGCATTCCTTTTTTACGCTTTGCTATCCCGCTATGTACCTCAAAATTGAAGGCGACAAGCTCATTTTGCCCACCGGAGGCAAGGGCAAAAACAAGCAATACTCCAACATCGTTGCGCGCTTGACTGAGATACCGCCTGAACAGTTTAAAGAAGTGGCGATCAGTCGAGATGGTAAGGGAAACTACTTCGCGTCATTTGTGAGAGAGCGCCAAGAGAAACAGCATGAGATAGATGGAATCGTTGCCTTTGATCTTGGCATCAAAACACTGGCAACTGGCGTAAATGAGCAAGGCAGAATCTACACGGTTGGCGGCTTTAAAGGATCACGCTGGTACAACAAACAACTCGACAAGATTCGATCCAAGCGTGATAAGTGTAAGAAAAAATCACGTCGGTATATCCATCTCAGTAAGGTTTACAAGCGCGTTTCCCAGAAGAAACGCAACAAACAACAGGATAGCTTGCATAAAGCATCCCATCTTATCAGCCACAACTTGGTTGAAAGAACTATTGTGGTTGGTGACCTTTCACAGAGGCAAATGGTTACGAAACAGCATGTAGAGCGCAATAAACATCTGAATCGAGCGGTCTATAACGAGTGGGGCTTGTACGCCTTTCTCGAAATGCTGAAGTACAAATGTGTCCTCTCTGGGAAAGAGTTGCATTTCTTAGATGAGCGCAACACGTCCAAGCAGTGTAGTGGCTGTGGCAATCTGCAAGCCATGCCATTGTGGAAGAGAACGTATTGTTGCGTCGAATGTGGACTCGTCATGGATCGAGATGAGAACAGTGCACACAATATCCTGACGAGGTTCTTTGCGCGGCGAGCGCCACACACCGAAAGGTGCGGTGTGCTGCATACGCCCCAAAGCGGCGTAGATGTCACGAGGGCATCCTGTGAGGGGCAAGTGCAGCAATTGAATTTGTTTGAGAGTGCGTAAGCACTTTTGAGTAGATTTAGAAAGGCAGATCATGCTAAAGTGTGCATCGCATCAGCACTGAGAATGAGGTTTGTGACCAGGGCTGGATGCAGCGGGGCAACTGCGGCACTGATCTCATGCTCATAGCTTTCCACGGCGCGTTGCGCCAGCACAAGAGCGAATCGGCACCTGTGCGTTTTGCCGTCGGTTTTGCTGTCAACGATGCGTTGCGCAAAAAAAAGAAAACGCGCTCATGAGTGTCTAGAAGCGACCTGAGAGCATCATCATCATAAAGGAGGTGCTGGTGGAGAGATCCGCCGGCGCCTCCTCGCCTCTTTTCGCCGCTGTCCGCCAGGGTGCTTTCCGTGCGGCGTGAGAGGAATCGTCGTTCATCGGCGCACATCGTGATTCGCTGGTATCCGGCGGCTTTGCCGTCAATTTGCTGTCAAAATTGAGGGGCGAGAATCGCTCTCCTTGCAAGTTAGGACGGGGGGTTCCAGATGGTTAGCTCATGTAGTATTTTGCTGATGGGATTAGAAGGCATGAGCAATCGGATAAACGAACCTCGAAAAGCTGCATTCAACGCGTCTGTGAAAGGTCTGCCTTTTGCCGAAGAGTCTGTCATTCCTGAGCGGATGAAAGGTCTATCCGCTGCTGAAAGATCTACCATCATTTCTAAACGTTTACTTTCTTCAAAAAGTCTATTATTTGCAACGCCAAAGGTAGACTTTTCTGAAGAAGATAGACCCTTTGCAGGAAATAGATGAGAGAACAAGTGTCCATTCAACAGCAGATTCTTCAGTGGTGGCAGTGGTATTGTTCTTTTCCGCTTGAGCAACAGTTAATACTCATGGAGAGCTGACAGGAGGTAGTGACTTATGAATTGATAAAGGGAGTCAACCTCATAAGGGCTAAAGCCTCGAAATAGGAAAAATGACAAAAACCAAGCAAATAGCGTGACAATATAGGCTACTTTAGCGATATCTTATATAGGTATAAATATTGAGGTAGGTGTAGGGAGCCCATGGGGCTAAACCTTTGCCCTGGAAGAGTAGTTAGGAAAACTCCCGCCGTTAATTATTAAAAAAATATTTATGAATTTTTGGAGCCTATCCATGCGTATTTTGTTTGTTGCACCTTATCCATTATCGCGTATTCGCATTCGGTCATATGGATTTGTCAGTCAACTGGCAAAACGGCATGATGTAACGGCGTTGGTGCTTTGTTCCAATAAGCGCGAAGTTCGTGATGTACAGGATCTGAGAGATGATGGCCTGACGGTATGTGCAGTTGAGGATAAGCGCGTGTGGAAAGTATGGCGTGTCTTATGCGCCATATTCACATCTCAGCCACTACAAGTGGCCTTCGACGCCTCTTCCTCTCTCCGTGGAGCGTTTAATGAGCTGCTTGCTGGCAGAGACTTTGATATTGTCCACGTAGAGTTAATTCGCACGCTTGGTGCTCTACCACAAGAGATAAGTCTTCCGGTAGTCTGGGACGCTGTAGATTGTATTAGCATGCTCTATGAGCAGGGGGCGAAATACGGCGCGACTCCTGTGCTACGCTTGATAGGCAAAAGTGAAGCCGCGCGTACACGCGCATATGAATATACGCAGCTCCGGCGCTTTCAGCATGTGCTGGTGACCTCGCCTCGCGACCAAGAGGCACTCAAGCTTATCGCGCAAGATGCCGGGCTTGGAGCGGATAAGCGGCCCCCCGCTCCCATTACCGCTCTGCCACATGGCGTGGATCAAGAGTATTACCAATACTATCAAGGGGAGCGGCAGCCAGAGATGCTCATCTTCTCAGGCAAGATGAGCTTTCACGCCAATGTAGCAGGAGCGTTACACTTGGCGAAAAACATCATGCCTTTGATATGGCGTGAGCGTCCACAGGTACGCCTGGTGATAGCTGGTAGTAAGCCACCAACCAACGTGCGTTCCCTGGCGCAGGACTCACGTATTGGCGTAACCGGATATATTGATGATCTTCGGTCTTCCATCAGACAGGCCCATGTCGCGGTCTGTCCCTTACCATATGCCGTAGGTGTGCAAAATAAGGCTCTCGAGGCTATGGCCCTGGGAACTCCAGTTGTTGCCAGCTCTCACGTCACCGCCGGTTTAAAGGCTGTGCCTGGACAAGATATTCTGGTTGCCGATGAACCAGAGCTATTCGCACAAGCTGTGTTATGCCTGCTAGAGGACCAGGCATTGTGGCAGATGATTTCTCAAAATGGGCATATGTATATTGAAAAGCACCATAATTGGAAGCATATTGTGAACGATTTAACAGCAATATATGCGCAAACCATATATGATACTAATGCTCGCTTACTTGCACAGGAGCGTTAAGCAAAGAGCACTGCCTATGAAGACAAGCATAAAAGTGTATGTTGGAGGAGATCAGGGCATGGTGAATCAAAGAGTGTATAGTAAGCTTAACTATGGACAACCGGAATTGCTGATGTCTTTTATTTCGCTTCACGATATGCAGTGGCAGGAGGCGCGTGTTTCACGAGTGTACCATATGACGAAACGAGCGCTTGATATTACTGGAGCTCTGTGTGGATTGGCTCTGCTAGGCATAGCATTGGTGTTTGTCGGTATTCTTATGTATTGCGAAGATCCAGGACCTCTTTTTTATAAGCAGAAACGGGTTGGGCGTTATGGGAAGCCTTTTTATTTGTATAAATTACGAACTATGATCGTCAATGCGGATGAGTATCTCAAGCAGCATCCAGCTTTGTTAGCTGAATGGCAGATAAATGGTAAATTGCAAAATGATCCTCGCATTACAAGGATTGGAAGGTTTCTCCGCCGTACGAGCCTTGACGAGCTACCGCAAATGTTGAACGTGTTGCGTGGAGATATGAGCCTGGTTGGTCCCAGGGCGATCCAGTTTTCCGAGATCGAAGCCTTTAGCGAGCTATTTGCCTTGCGTCAGATGGTTAAGCCCGGCCTAACTGGCTTATGGCAGGTCAGTGGACGTTCGATGACCAGCTATGAGCAGCGAAATATTCTTGATTGTACTTACGTTATGGAATGCTCGCTAAGGATGGATCTGCAAATCCTGATAAAGACACTCCCTGTCGTTCTGAACGGAGATGGAGCTTTTTAAAAAAGAGAGTGCAAAAATGCAAATATATATACGGCATTTCCTTTGGGTCCTGAAGCGCTACTTGTTGCTGATCATCGTTGGCGTCGTGCTCTGCACCGTGCTGACGGGAGTCGTCAGTGTCATGAAAGCGCCAAAGTATGAGGCTGTGGCCACGGTCCAGGTCTCTATCGCTACTGGCGATAGCACAAATGATGTGTATAGTAACCAGGCGCTTGCCGTCGGCTATGCTCTCAAAATGACGAATAGCGAAGTCCTCAAAGCGGCTTCGCAGAAATCGGGAGTATCGGTAAAGGATCTGCAGGATTCTATCACTGCCGCGCCTCTCGATAGCACCCAGCTTATCGGTGTACACGCGATAACGGAAGACGCGCAAAAGTCTGCCTTTGAGGCCAACGCCGTCGCCAATGCTTTTATTGAGTATGAGAAGGGTAGCGAGACCCGGCGCCTACAGGGCATCCTTGACAAACTCCGGCTCGAAATAACAACCGCTCAGAGCGCGGGTGATCAGACCGCCGCCAGCGGATTACAGGTGACCTATAATAATGTAGTGACTCAGCTCTCTATGCTGGATAGCGGTCTCTTTCTTGAAGAGCCGGCATTGCCACCAACGACGCCCAATGGCACCGGTTTGACGACTAACCTTGTCCTGGGTTTCGGATTAAGCCTGGTTTTGATGTGTGTCTTTGCGATTTTGCTTGACTGGATTGACGTTTCGATTAAGACGCCAGAAGATGTGGCCCGGCTTGCTCAGCTTGAGCCATTGGGTAGTATTCCACTACGCAAAGGCGTCTCAACGTTGGCTCCGCCCCTAGTTGCCAATGATGAGGTACTGGACGAGGCATTTACAGTTGTTGGAGCCAATTTCCAGGCTTTGTATGTGGGCCAGCGCTCTCTGCTCGTGACGGGCATGCGCGGTCGCGATGGTGTTACGACGGTTGCATCTCAGCTAGCAATTTCCCTGGTACAGGCTGGATTGCGCGTGTTGCTGATTGACGCCAATTTGCGTCGACCGGCGCAGCACCAGGTGTTTAAGGCGAATAACGCGCGAGGTTTAGCAACAGTATTGACAGATGTCTATGTGCTGAAGAAGCAGCGCTCTCAGTTGCCCGCGTGGCTTAGCCAATGGAAAACGCCGATGTCGAATCTCTGGCTATTGCCTGCTGGAGCCGTCTCGGTTCCTCCCTTGACGGTTCTGCGCTCGATGGAGCTACGGAAGCTTGTGGATTGGCTGGTGCAGGATATTACTGCGCCGGGAGGCAGTTCAGCGGTAGACCTGATTATTTTTGACGCGCCCTCGCTAGATGCGCAGGCTGATGTTAGCACGCTCGCCACGCTCTGTGATGGATGTGTGCTTGTGATGGAGGCTGGAAAGACAAGCAAGGATAGCCTGAAAACCGCCCAGGCTCTGCTCCAGCGCCTCTCTGCTCCTCTCGTTGGCGTCGTGGTCAATCGCCAGAAAGAGGCACATCATCCTTATTTCTATGCAGGCCAGCAACAGGAGGAAGGTGTAGTTGTAGACACAGTTCCTGTCGCTAAATACGCGCCCCGACGCTCAGCAGAAGAGGTAGCAGCCGCACCTGTCCCTTCTCCTTCTCCTAAACCGGGCCCAGTACTTCCCTCTTCCGTTCCCCTCACGCCTGATGTGCCGACTGCTCTACTCGCCTTGGAGGAGATATCCGCGCCCGCACTGGTCGCCAAATCTGCCTCTCTGACTCCTGAAGCGCGAAAGAGTAGTAGCCCGACATCTTTTGAACAGAGTGAAGAGCATGCCCCCCAGGCCGAAGCCCAGGCTAACCCGCGTGTAGGTATGGCGCGAGCGAGTGGTTGGAAGGCACCGAGCGCTAAAAAGGCAGAGGAGGATGACAATTGGGGACGTTCGCAGCATGTCATTTCTGCACCAGAGCAGTCTTATCAGCAGAATAGAAACTAGCCATGGATATGTCTACTGAGGAGCGAGCGGTGAGGAGAAGCCCTTCTCCGCAGCCGCTCCGGCGGATGCTTACCGAAAACTTTACCTTTTCGCTACCACAGGCCCTATTGTTGCTACTTTTTATCCTGTTCATGCTTCTGGTGGTTGCGGGGAGTGCGGGTATGGTCTCGCCAGTGCTTGCCATTGGAGGGCTTATGGGGGCGGGCGTCGTCGCTTTGACACTGCGCTATCCACTCATGGCCTTAATCCTGGTCTGTATGGGCGCGGGCCTGCCGTCGTTTCTTGTGCCGGTGCCGGGGCATACAATGCGTCCAATTGAAGCCGCGTTGTTTCTATGTGTGGGTCTCATTATTGTGCGTCGCCCTACATTCCACCCACGAACGCCCCACATAATAATGGCGATATTCTTCATTATCGCTATCATATCCTTTATACACGTGCCGCAGATAGGCGATTTGAACTCGTATGGAGCGAATAAGCGACTCTATGGCGCGCTGTTACTGGCGTTATCCTTCTTTGTTGGTACATTCTTTGCCGGATATGTCAAAGATGTCTCCTCGTTTTTGACGCTCGCGCTCTTGTCGAATGTGCCGATGTTGTCGATTGGCTTAGGGCAGGCGCTAAAACTTCCCATGCCGGAACTGCTGGTGCCAAGCCAGGCCATTGAGGTGACGCAAGAGGGGCGTTTAAGCGGACCATTCGACTCCCCTACCACGTTCGCCTATTCCATGTTGGTAGTGTTTGCGGTAGCTCTGGCTTGCTGGCTACTTGGCGCGCGCAGGCGAGACCGCGTGGTGGGCTTTTGTATGAGTATAGCCTCGGCTGCGGAATTGCTGCTGAGTGGCACACGTATGGCGTGCGCGATAGCTCTACTCCTCTTGATCGTAGCGCTCCTGATGACGCGACGTTATAAGACGTTGCTCGCTACTCTAGGTTTGCTGGCGCTTGGGGCCGCGCTGCTCTTTAATACCTTGCTTCCTAAATTCTTGCATGGCGAGGCGTCTGATAGCAATCGCTTCTTTTTGTGGGGCAAGGCTCTACATTTGATTGAGGAGAATCCCTGGGTAGGTATTGGCATGGCTCAGTTCCCCAACTATTACAGTACCTACATCGTGAGCCTTGCGGATCATCTCGATCCAGCGGGAATCAGCGTGCATAACCAGTATCTGGAATGGGCAATGGAGAGCGGGGTCTTATGGTGTATTGCGGGTGTTCTTCTGATGCTAAGCCTGCTTGTGATTTGCCGGCGAGCATATACCGCCGCACACGAAACGCGTGTGATCCACCTGGCGGCCATTTTGATGGTGATTGGATATCTCTGTATCTGCCTGACGGATGTACCATTTGACAAGCCGGAATCAACGACATGGCTCTTTCTCATTGCAGGTGTCGCTGTTGGATGTGCCGTGCGGGTGCGTTCGAGGACAGCACAAGTGACAACCATAGCACCTCGGAGCGTGTTGGCTCAGCGTGTAGCAAAGGTGCAGGTCGATCAAGAAAACGAGCAGGAGAAAGCCAGGCTTGCCTTTATCCCTGGGATGACAGATACAGGGAAGATAACCTTACGTTTGCCGACGCCATATATGCGAGCACTCAATAGTGAGCGTATTCAATCCGCAAAGGGCTATCTACCTCCATCACCAAGACTACAGAGCTATGATGCGTCAAGAGAATTGACAATGCCGCTCCCGGCACTTGACCTTGGAGCGGATGCAGTGGCTCCTAGCGCTCGCAAAACCAGCCACTCAATCATTATTCAGTTGATCTCATGGGCAATTGCGATACCAATCATTTTTCCAACAACCGCGATGCTTACTCGCTCCTTTGGACCTGTGCGCTATGGCGAATATAACTTTATGCTAACGGTCCTGGCGATATGCGCATTGCTCTCCCTGACTGGCATGGATCCCTTAATCAGTCGCTATTTGAGCCGACAAAAGCGTGAGCAGTGGAGTGAAACACTTAGCGACGCGCTAAGTACACGCCTGTTCACTGGCGTCATAGTCGCAGCTGGCGCAGCACTGGTGACCTGCCTTATTCCAATGGAGAGCGAGCAACGCAGCCTGCTCCTTCTTGGTTATGGCACATTGCTCTTTAGTTACTCTTTTAATTGCGTGCGCTGTGTCTATGAAACTGCTTTTGGTACGGAACAACGAGTTGGTGCCATATCGCTGTTGACGACAATCAACCGCATAACAACAGCCGGGCTGATCGGGTTGGCCGTGTATCTGCACCTCTCCTTCCTCTGGATGTATGTATTAATTGCCTATTCTGATATTCCCTACTTTATTATTCTTGTGATCCTTTCATCGCGGCGTTATAAGATACACCTTCGCTTCAGGCCCAAGCGTATGTGGAAGATTATTACTGAAAGCCTTATCTTTACTGGCCACGACGCCCTTGCGCTTCTCACTGGACAGATGGATGTGTTAGTTTTACGGCCTCTGGGGGGAATGCTGAACGTAGGGATATATTCGCTTGCCCTGAGAATTACCAATCCACTCATGAATATTGTCTTTGCTTATGTAAGCGGGTTATTCCCCTATCTGAGCAAGACGTTTGAAGAGGGCTTCAATGCTTTCTCAAATCTCTATTATGAGTCAACGCGTATCCTGGCGCTTGGGATTGTTCCATTGGCGGTGTTTGTAGTTATCATGGCTCCCCAGATTGTGGGGCTGATTGCAGGCCCTGAGTATACGATGGCTGTCGCGTCAACCCAGTTTTTAATGATAGGTATTACTTTTGGCTTCTTTACGCAATTAGCGGTGCGAACCTGTATGGCAGCCAATAAAGAGAACAGAATTCCTCTCATTACAGGTGCAACTCTGATCGTCAACATTGTCTCAAATGTGCTGTTTATTTCACTATGGGGCGCAACAGGGGCGGCGATTGCCGCCGTAATAAGCGAAGCATTCTCTGTCTGCTCCTTCTCATTACTACTCGCGCGTGATGTTCAACTCTGGCGTATTCTGCGTGTCTTCGCACAGATTATTGTTGGGACTATTCCTGGTGCACTCTTTCTGATCTGGCAAGTGCAGTGGTCGTTATTCTACCTCACGCCTGTGTTCTTTGTACTTGTGCTTGTTGGTTGTTCTCTAACCAGGGCGGTATCACTGAAGGATATTCGACTGATTCGTCAGGTCGTCTTAAAACGGACAGGCAAAGCCACTTAATGTGGAAGGAAGTATATGTGGAAAAAAGATATGTACAAACAAACGATCTTGGAAATAATGATTTCGTACTAATTAAGAGGAGTCTTGTATGCGTGTCGCAATTGATTTAATAATCGCGGAAAAAGAACCTGGTGGGATGCTTTTTGCTACTCGCGCTTTATTAGAAGGATTAGCACGAACTGACCAGACGAACGAATATATCGTTATCACGACACGTCCTAAAGAATATAAAGAGCTTGCCAACGCGCCTTCTATCACTATCTATCCGGTGAAGTTGCGTACCTGGCGAGGGGTTTTGATTCAGCACCAGTTGACATTGCCGGATATCCTTAAGAAATTGAAGCCAGATGTTCTCCACGTTCCAGCCTTTGCCGCGCCTATTGGCTGGCACGGTCCACTCGTTATCACAGTTCATGATCTGGCGTTTGTCAAAGTTCCCCAACAATCATCCCTGTATGCACGCCTGTACTGGCAGTATCTCTTGCGTGAAAGCGTGCGCCGTGCGCAATGCGTCATCTCGATATCAGAGCAGACAAGCGAAGAATTGCGAACGCTTTGGAGCATTGAAGATGAACGAATTCACTTGATTCATAACGCCATCCGTCCTTTGTTGCACCTGAATACGGTAGCGAATGAAGCACAAGCGAGGATGCACCAGCGTTACGGCAAACGTTATATTCTGCATGTAGGGCGTATCATGCCTCGTAAAAACGTAGAGACGCTTATCGCAGCATTCAATGCCATCGCTGATCGGTTACCTGATCTGAATCTGGTGCTGGTGGGTGGCGAGGGCCATGGTAGTGCTGACGTCGTCCAGCAGGCGAAGACTTCGCCGTTTCACGAGCGTATTCATCTGGCTGGTTGGATTCCTGATGAGGATATGAGCGCGTTGTACGCCGCAGCCGAGGTCCTGGTTGTACCCTCAAAGCATGAAGGTTTTGGCCTGCCAGCTCTTGAGGCAATGGTTTGTGAGACGCCTGTCATTGCTAGCCCTGGAGCTGCCAGTATGGAGATCGCTGGGGATGCCGTTATGCGTGTCGATTGTGAGGACACCTCGAAGCTGTCTGAAGCTATCGTTGAGGTTGTTACCAACCAGGCGCTACGCGAGCAATTGGTGCGACACGGCAAAACACAGGTTGAGCCATTTACCTGCGAGAGTTGTGCGCGAGCAACTTGTCGAATCTATGAACTAGCAGCTGGTCTGCCCCCTACGAAAGGAATGGACCAGGAGCCCGTCGTGGCAAGGAGCAGATCAACCTTCTCGCGTGCTCGCTGATGATTAAGGAGCGCTATCACATGACCAAACCTCATGTTAGTGTTATTATCCCTTTCTCTCGTAAGGAGCAGGCACAGGTTGTTTTGGCGTGTTTGGGGCAACAGACCTATCCAGCGGATCTTGTAGAGATTTTGCTTGTTGGCGCGCAGAGCAGTGTCCTATCCCAACACTGGGCCATTAAGGCCGTCGAAACGAAGCCCATTTACTATCCTGGTGAGGCACGAAACATTGGTGCGCACGAGGCAATGGGCAAGTATCTCTTGTTCCTCGATGATGATTGTGCCCCGGCTGCTAACTGGATTGAAGAGAACGTTGCAGCACTGAAGCGGCCGGGGATAGGGGCCGTGGGAGGCCTGATCGCGGGCAAGTCGAGAGCCTTTTTTGCGCGTTGCGTGGACTTTAGCCGCTTTGGTTTCTATCAAGTCGGTAAAGAAAGGACGATGGTGGTCTGTTCTGCTAGTCTTGGTGTAGAGAGAGAGGTATTTATGGAGGTCGGCGGGTTCGATGAGACGCTACGTTCAGAGGAGGATATGGATTTCTGCTATCGGTTGCAAGCACATGGGTATAGAACGCTCTACCAGCCAACTATCAAGGTTATACATGACCATCGGCGCACGACGCTAAGCGCGTTGCTGCGTTATAGTTACTTTTATGGGCGTGTGAGCGGCCTCCATGTAAAGCGTCTTTATCCAGGATTATCACGACGCAACAAGATCCTGTCCATGGTTCAGCACCCATATCTCTATCCACTGATGATGCTGCCTATTTCTCTGGGGGCTACGCTCAATATCGTGCGTCTGACAGTGCGTGAACATCCTGCTGTCTTATTGTACTCTCCCTTTATTGTCGCGTCAAAGCTTGCCAGTCATATCGGTATCTGGCGCTGGTTATTACATGGAGCACCCCTCAGAGGGGGAGGTAATGCGGAATAAGGTTGTAATTGCGGTTTGATCACGGCTGTGCAACCTTAAAGAGCGCCCAGGCGCAAAGTGAGCACTCATGTTTATAGGAAGAATTAAGCAAACCTGGCTCTTACTTCTCGTTCTCGTTCTCGTTCTCGTTGTGGCAAGCGTAATAGCAGCTATAAGGTTGGTGGCTTTCAACGAGATTGCATCCTCTTCCTCTCCTCTTTCAACTCCTATAGTCTCGAAGCATAAGCCCTCGTCTATTCCCTCATACTATGTTGAAGGTAAGACGATCTTTGATAATCAAGGGAAGGTATATATCCCTTATGGTGTACATAGTACAGCCCTGTTCCAGCCCAACTGGCGTCAAAGCCCGGATTACATAAACTTTACTCAGGATCAGATCAAGGCAGCGCGAACCTTCTGGCACGCTAATGTAATCACGTTTCAGATTTCGCGAGAGAACCTCTTTCTAGATCATCAAAACCCGACAACATTGGATGAAGACTACCTGGCGGCAATGGATAGGGCTGTAGCATGGACGACGCAGGAGCAAATGAATGTGATCTTCAACCTGCAAACTGAGGCGTCTAGCAATGAGATTATGGCAACTCCGGCTGATATCACTTTCTGGCAGGTTGTCGCGGGGCGTTATAAGGAGAATCAGAAGGTCTTCTTTGACATCTTTAACGAGCCACGAAACTTTTACGACTGGAATCTCTGGCAGAATGGCGGCGTGCGTGACGGCGTGCAGTATGTGGGAATGCAGCAACTTGTAGATGCCATACGCCAGACCGGAGCCCAAAATCTGATCCTGGCGCAGGGGCAGGGTGCGGGTGAGAGCTTCGACTATGACAACTTTCGCGGTCATTTGTTGAAGGGCGCGAACATTGTCTATGCGATCCACCCTTATTTAAGCAATACACAGCATGCAACGCAAGATGATTGGGAGGATTGGTGGGGACTGTCAGTACGCAAGCTAGATGTTCCCTTTGTCATTGGTGAATGGAACGAAACGCCAGGGAGTGGTTGTATCGCAAACGCCGGTACGGTTGTTCCTCAATTTCTCAGGTATGTGCAGGCGTTGCATCTCGGGCTGATAGCCTGGGCGCTTACTCCGGGCGCACTTATTCGTGGCGACGGTGATGGGAATGCTTCATGGGATTGGACACACCTGACAAGCTTTGATACCCCCACACATGCCTGTAATGATGAAATGAACTATCCCTATTTTGATTCATATGCTCAAGGTGCAGGACAACTTATCCTTCAATTCTTGCGTGAGCATTCGCCTTTCCCTCACGCGAAATAAGGGAGAGGCGATTATGGCCCTCCCTCCAGGGCATAGGGAACATAACAGTTTGTGTCAAAGACGAGATAGATGACAATTACTGTTCGCTTGCTGGAAGCATTGGATTTCGCTATCAAGGAGTACGGTGAGCCAAAGAGTGTAGTGATTGTGCCAATGCGAATGAGTGGCCAGTTATCATGCTGTCTGATATCCGCTTCCTTCCAACACAGTGGATTGGATTGTGTGTCTGTTTGACACCAGCCCGCGTGTGCACAGGTTGCGTGGTTGACGTAGGTCCGAGTTGCATATGTGATGCGATAGGGGAGACCTCCTTGTCCTGGTAAGGCAAATCCAAAGTGATTTGCCATCCAAGGAAGTTCCAGCCAGGAAAGGCCGAGGACAACGGCGAGGCTTCCTCCTAAGATGATGACCCAGAGAAACTGATACTTTTTCAACATAACTTTGTCTTCCTTGGCGTGCTTATTATGTTTTTTTACCTTTATGTACTAGCGTTTCTCTCTTTAGCGACGGAGGCGGCTCACGCTTCACACTGCTTCTTTACGCATAATTTCCTTGCGCTTTCGCTAAGTGAGGTCTATGTATGCATAGCGCATATATAGACCTCGCGATTTGCATTAACTCTCCTCTATGTGTTCTTTGCCGATTTTGTTAATACAAATACGTAACGCATTAGCTAGGACATGAATGTATCTAGTACGGCTTGTCAGATGGTTGCCCTCGACTTCATAGATCTCGACATCTCGCTTGTTTGCCAGTTGGCTGGTCCAGAACGCTCGCCTTCCCGCGTTATCCTCCTTGGCCCAGAATACAGCGAGCGCGCCGCGATGTGGCCGAATGGTATAGCCGGAAGCGAGCCAGCAGAAGAGGCTATTATAATTCTCGTGCAACTTCTCTACTGACGGGAAGACCCATTGGAAGTTTGGATGCGGTAGCTCTACCTCCTCTGGATCACGGGTTCCCTGAGCCTCGCGTTCCTTTTTGAGGAGGTGCTGGCGATAGTTCCACAATCTGACATATTCATAGGCATGCAGCGTGCGGAAGAAGAGCCTATCCTGTTGTTTAGTGTCCAGGTGGAGAAGTGCATTGAGGCCGCGTATTCCTTTAATCAGCCAGGTAGAGAAGGTGGGTGCGCTTCCGGGATCCATCATGATCAGTTTCTCAACCTCTTGCCCCTCCTCTTGAAGTTGCCGTGCCATTTCGTAGGCGATTAGCGCGCCATTGCACCAGCCGCCGAGTAGGTAGGGGCCCTCGGGTTGGATTGTGCGCATGGCTTTGATATGGGCCATTGCTACCTCTTCCAGTGAGGGGATGACATCGAGACCTGTATAAATGTATGGCTCCAGCAGGTAGAATGGGCGCTCTGGGCCCAGGGCTTGGGAGAGTTTTAAGCTATAGAATGCCTTCCCGTTCCAATCTCCGTGGAGGAAGAAGAATGGGCGCTCGGAACCGTTAGCCTGGACTGTGACCACTGGCGTGCGTGTATCGCTACGCTCATCTGACTGAATGCTCTCAGCCAGGCGTTCAATAGTCGCGCCCTTGAATAGCGTTGAGAGTGGCAAGGACTTCCCGCTTACCTGTTGTATCTGGGTCATCATGCGCGCTGCCAGCAAGGAGTGACCGCCCAGGGCAAAGAAGTCGTCGCGGATACCGATGGGGCGCACATTCAGCAAGTCCTCCCATATACCTACCAGTTGACGCTGCATGAGCGTTTGCGGTTCGACGTAAGTCCCTTTAACATCCAGGCGTTCGTTTTCTGGTTTGGGTAAAGCGCGGCGGTCAACCTTGCCGTTGGGCGTGAGCGGCAGTGCATCGAGCGTGACAACGAGCGTTGGAACCATGTACGCCGGCAATGCAGCGCTCAAGTGATCTCGTAGCTCCTGTTGGGTTACCTGCTGGCCTGGTTGGCAGACGACATAGGCGACCATGAGTGTATCACCAGGGCGCTCCTCACGCGCTACGACAACGGCTTCACGCAACGCCTCATGTTGGGAGAGCACGGCCTCGATCTCGCCGAGCTCCAGGCGCATTCCTCGCACCTTGACCTGCTGATCTACGCGCCCCAGATATTCCAGGGTGCCATCGGGCAGATAGCGCGCCCAGTCCCCTGTCCTGAAGAAGCGCACTTCAGCGTCGGGAGTGAGCGGATCAGCCAGGAAGACGGCCTCGGTGAGGTCGGGGCGCTGGTGGTAGCCACGTGCGACGCCCTCACCACCGAGGTAGAGCTCTCCGGGAACGCCAACGGGAACAGGTCGTCGCTGCTGATCGAGCAGATAAACGCGCATGTTGGCGATGGGGCGTCCGATGAGCACACGCTCGGCCTGGGGAGGCAGCTCATAGCAGGTGGCATCGGCGGCCACCTCCGAGGAGCCGTAGAGATTGAGGAGGTGACTCTCAGGCAACGCCTGCTGGAAGCGGTGCACCAGGTCGAGGGGGAGGGCCTCTCCACTACAGATCCAGTGGCGTAGATGGGGCAAGCGGGCTTGCAGGTCGGACTCGCTCTCCAGCAGGACGCGCAGGAGCGAGGGGACCAGGACCAGGCGCGAGACCCGGTGCTGAGCAAGCAGATCCAGAAACAGCTGTGGGTCCTTCACTACAGCCTCCGGGACTAGCACGAGCCTGACGCCTTGCAGGAGGGGACCAAAGATCTCCCAGACGGCATCGACGAAGTTGAGGGTCGTCTTCTGAGCGCAGACCTCATCGGCGGCAAAGGGATATTGGGTCCACATCCAGTGGAAGCGGTTGAGGCTGGCGCGATGGGTGCCGAGCACGCCTTTGGGCTGACCCGTTGAGCCGGAGGTGTAGAGCAGGTAGGCCAGCGATTCGCCCGTGGTCTCAGCGGCGGGATTCTCCGTGCGCTCCTGCGCGACGCACTCCCAATCGCGGTCGAGACAGAACGCGTGGATGTCGCTGTCCAGAGGAAGCATGGTGATATGGCGCTCCTGGGTGAGCAGGAGGGAGACCTGGGCATCGTGCAACATGAAGCGCAGGCGCTCTTGAGGGAAGGTAGGATCGAGGGGGACGTACGCACCACCAGCCTTGAGGATAGCGAGCAGCGCGACAATCATGGTGCGAGAGCGTTGCAGAGCGACGCCAACACGCGTCTCCGGCGTAATGCCCTCACGGCGGAGGAAGTGCGCAAGTTGATTGGCGCGCGTGTTGAGGTCACGATAGGTCAGCGAGCCCTGGGCGTCAACAATGGCGAAAGCATCGGGCGTGCGCTCGACCTGCTCCTCGAAGAGACGTTGAATGGTGGCCTCGTGAGGATAAGCGGCATAAGTCTGGTTCCAGTCGCGCAAGAGTTGGCGTTGCTCTGCCTCACTCAGCATGGAAAGTTCCCGCGTATGCTGCTCGGGATGAGCCACCATGCTTTCGAGTACGTGTCGCCAGTGTTCGGCCATCCGGGCGACTGTTTCCTCATTAAAGAGATCCGTACTATATTCGAGCAAGGCTTCAATGCCATCGGGGTGATCAGCCAGCTCAAGCGAGAGATCGAACATGGCTGAGCCCGTTGGTACGTTTCGTTGTGTGAAATCCCAGTCGGCTACATCCTCAGGCAGAGGGGGATCGAGGGTCAGGAAGACCTGGAAGAGCGGACTCTGACCAAGCGAGCGGTCCGGGTGCAGTTCCTGAACAAGCCTGTCAAAGGGCATATGCTGGTGAGTATGAGCCGTCAGAACGTTCTCCCGTACGCGCGCGAGTAGTTCGCGGACGCTGGGGTCACCCGAGAGGTCGTTGCGCAGGACCAGGGTATTGATACAATAACCAACCATGGTATCGGTTTGCGTTTGCCCGCGTCCGGCGGCGGTCGTACCCAGCAGAATATCCTGCTGCCCACTGTAGCGTTCAAGCAAGAGTAGGAAGGCGGTGGTGAGGGTCATATAGAGCGAGACGTTCTCGTCTTGGCTGAACTGTCTGAGGGCCTCGCTCAGCGAAGCGGACAGTGTAAAGCAGTGTAATGCACCCTTGTGCGTGGGCTGTGTGGGTCGCGGTCGGTCGGTTGGGAGTTCGAGTAGTGTGGGTGCTCCCTCGAGCCTCTGCTTCCAAAATGCGAGCTCCTGTGAGAGCAACTCGTCCTGTAACCATTGACGCTGCCAGGCCGCGAAATCGCCCATCTGCGTGGAAACGTCGGGAAGGCCGGGTATCTCGCCTTGCACAAAGGCGCTATAGAGCGTCGCTAGCTCACGAAGCATCAGATTAATTGACCAGCCATCAGCGATGATGTGGTGCATGGTGAGGAGCAAGAGATGCTCTTCGCTTTCCAGGTGGAAGAGCGAGGCGCGGAAGAGCGGGCCATGCTGCAAATCGAAAGGCTTTTGCACTTCCTGTGTGATAAGGCGCTGGGCCTCGGCCTCACGCTCCTCGACTGGCAGGTTCCCAAGCTGATGCAGGGTGATGGATACCGGGTGTGCAGGCGCAATAACCTGAACTGGCTCATCGTTGTGTGTCGCGAAGGTCGTGCGCAGAGCCTCGTGCCGCTGGACTAATGTGTCCAGGCTCTTTTGTAGCGCCTCTAGGTTCAGCACCTGGCGTAGTCGCATGGTGGCCTGGAGGTTGTAGGCGGTCGTATGCTCATCTAACTGGTCGATGAGCCAGAGGCCGCGTTGGGCGAAGGAGGTTGGGAGTTGCACCGTCCCATCTGTTTGCTCCTGGCGTGGTGTGACGCGTATCTCTGGCGGCTTGGGGCTGGCCTCACCGGCCTGGGCTTGATGCAGAAATGCTGCCTGCTGAGCGATGGTTGGCATCTCGAAGAACAGGCGTAGTGGCAACTCGGTTTGCAAGTTGGTGTAGATGCGGGCCGCGACCTGCATCGCGAGCAGCGAGTGACCACCCATGACAAAAAAGTTATCATGGATACCGATGCGTTCTCTGCCTAACACATGCGACCAGATATGTGCCATCTCCTGCTCAATGGCGGTACGTGGCGCGATATAGCTCTCAAGGCCCTCGTGAGCGCTGATATCTGGCATCGGAAGGGCGCGGCGGTCCACTTTGCCATTGGGCGTTTGCGGCAGCGTTTCCAGGACGACAAAGACAGAAGGTACCATATAAGCTGGTAGATGCGCCTGCGCCAAGCGCCGTAGCTCGCTTGTGTCGGGTACATGTCCTGGCTGTGGAAGGACGTAGGCGACCAGGCGTTGATTGCCGGGCTCGTCCTCGCGCACAAGTGTCACTGCCTGTTGGACGGCTGGATGGCGCGCGAGCACTGATTCTATTTCGCCCAGTTCGATGCGATAGCCACGTAATTTCACCTGGTGATCGACGCGTCCAATGAGCTCAAGAGTTCTATCGACGCGCAAGCGTGCCAAGTCACCGGTGCGATAGAGCCGTACCTCTTTCCCCTGAATACGGTATACCGGGAAGCGCTCGGCGGTCAATCCCGGGCGGCGCAAGTAGCCACGTGCCAGGCCATCTCCGCCTATCGTGAGCTCACCAGGGATGCCGGGGGGCAGGGGCTGTCCGTAGGCATCGAGTATGTAGATACTGGTGTTGGCGATAGGCCTTCCCACCGAGATGCTTTGGTCTTCAGGTTCAATCTTGTTGAGAGTGGACCAGATCGTGGTTTCGGTTGGTCCATACATGTTATAGAGCGAGCCGACCCTGGACAGGAGTTGTCGTGCCAGTTCGAGAGGAAGCGCCTCACCGCCACAGAGGGCCTTGAGAGCGGGATGGCCTTTCCAGCCAGTGCTCAGGAGTAGACGCCAGGTGATGGGCGTGGCCTGCATAACGCTGATCTGTTCACGCTCCAAGAGCGCGGCGAGCGCGCTTCCGCTGGTTGCGTCATCGCGGCTGGCGATAATGAGGCGCGCGCCAACCACCAGGGGCAGGTAGAGTTCCAGGCCCGCGATGTCGAAGGAGAGCGTGGTGATCGCGAGCAAGCGATCTTGAGCATTTAACCCGGGTTCCTCGCGCATTGAGAGGAGGAAATTGACCAGGGCATGCTGTGAGATCTGGACGCCCTTAGGTTTCCCTGTCGAGCCAGAGGTATAGATGACGTAGGCAAGCTGCTCGCCATCGATGACGGGGTCAAGATTCTTTTCGTCGTTCGACGCGATCTGTTCGTGATCCCGATCTATGTAGACAGTGTGTCCCGTATGTGGCGGGAGCTGAGAAGCCAGTGCTTGCTGAGTGAGGAGGACTGGTGCCTGCGCATCCTCAAGCATGAAGGCGATGCGCTCGGCTGGATAGGTGGGGTCAAGCGGGAGGTAGGCTCCCCCCGCTTTGAGGATACCCAGCATGGCAACGATCATATCGAGCGAGCGCTCGAGGCAGAGACCGACGAGCGTATCGCGTCCAACGCCCAGCGTACGCAGATGTCGTGCAAGCTGATTCGCGCGGGCGTTGAGCTCCCGGTAGGTATAGGACGTATCCGCGAACGTCACGACGATACTCTCCGGGGTGCGTGTGACCTGCTCTTCAAAAAGCTGATGAACGCTCTTGTCACGTGGGTAGTTGCGTCGGGTTGTATGAACCTGGGCCAGCAGCTGTTCAGACTCGTTTTGCGTTAGCAGAGATATGTCCGCGAGATGTTGCCTTGAATCGGCCACGATCTGGGTGAGCAAGTGCTGCCAGTGTTCGGCCATACGCTCAATTGTCGCTGCGTCAAAGAGGTCCGTGCTATATTCGAAGTGTCCAATAAGACCCTCAAGATGATCATCCAGTTCAAGCGAGAGGTCGAACTTGCTGCCTCCTGTTCCCACGGCCATGCGTGTGAGCGTCCAGGGCGTTGTGGAGGGAGTGGAGGGGGGATCAAGCTGGATCGCAACCTGGAAGAGGGCGTTCTGGCCTGGTGTACGCACAAGCTGTAACTCCCGCACAAGCGTCTCAAAAGGAAGATCCTGGTGAGCATGGGCGTCCAACGTCGTGTCGCGCACGCGGCGTAGCAACTCGCGCACCGTCGGATTTCCCGCGAGGTTGACGCGTAGGGCCAGGGTATTGAGGAAGAGGCCCATGGCCTCCTGCACTTCGGGAAGCTGACGATCAGCGATTGCGGTCCCAAGAACGATATCGTCTTGCCCGGTATAGCGATGGAGGAGCAGCTGGAAGGCCGCGACCAGGATGATGTAGGGAGTCACCTCTTCCTGGAGGCTGACAGCTTGAATGGCCTCTGTAAGCGCCCTGCTAAGGGAAAATGTATGTGTCGCGCCACGTGTTGTTGGCGTCGCGGGGCGCGATCTGTCGGTGGGTAATTCTAAGACGCCAGGCGCGTTGGCAAGCTGCTGCTTCCAGTAAGAGAGATGCTCTTTGAGCCGGTCTTCGCGCAGAGCCTCACGTTGCCAGAGCGCGAAGTCGGCGTATTGAATTGAGAGCTCCGGCAGATCTGGTTGCTGACCTGTAGCGAAGGATGTATAGAGCCGTTCTAGCTCTTTAAAGAAGATGCCGATCGTCCAACCATCGGAGATGATATGGTGGATGAAGAGCGCGAGCACGTGCTGTTGGGGAGTCAGGTGATAGATGATGACGCGCCAGAGGGGGCCAAGCGTGAGATCAAAGGCTTGCTGGGCTTCAGCCTCGATCAAGCGCTGTGTGGTCAGCTCTCGTATGTGTTCTGTTTCGGCCTGAAGATCGACCTCTTTCAATGTAAAGGGCTGTGCTGGTCGAATGATTTGCTGTGGCTGTCCATCGATAAGCGCGAAGTGGCTGCGCAGGATTTCGTGGCGTTGTTGTATCGCCTCCAGGCTCATGCGCAGGGCCTCCATATGCAATTCGCCTGTGAAGTGCATCAGTGCAGGAATGGTGTAGGCGGGATTTCCAGGCATCAATTGATCCATAAACCAGAGTCGTTGCTGCGCGAAGGAGACTGGCACGACCATGACCTTTTGCCCATCCATTGAAGAGGCCGCGGAAAGTGGTTGCCACGTGCGGACGAAGGGGTGTAGTGGTGGAAGTGCGTCAGCCTCTTGTCGCGTCTTGAGTTGTTCGATGTATGTGGAGAGTTGGGCGATAGTAGGAGCCTCGAAGAGAGCGCGAAGGGGGAGTGTGACCTGTATGCTTGCGCGCAAACGCGAGATGACCTGTGCCGCCAGCAGGGAATGTCCACCGAGCGCGAAGAAGTTATCATGAATGCCAATCTGCTCACGACCGAGCACCTGCGACCAGGTGTCCACAAGTACCTGCTCAGCCGGGGTGCGTGGCGCGACATAATCTTCTCGCAGATTGGCACGCGTGGTGACCGGGGCTGGAAGGGCGCGGCGGTCTACTTTCCCATTGGGACTGAGAGGGAGTTCGCTTAGTTCCAGAAAGGCTGATGGCACCATATACTCAGGAACGTGTTGCAGCATGTACTGTTGCAGCTCGTGTATGCTTCCAGGCTGCTCCTTGTGCCAGACAATATACGCGACCAGGCGTTTATCGCCAGGAATATCCTCGCGTGCCACCACCACAACCTCTCGCACAGCGGAATAATGGCCAATAGTCGCCTCAACCTCGCTCAATTCGATGCGGAAGCCACGCAACTTAATCTGATGGTCCATGCGACCCAGGTATTCAATCTCGCCTCCCGGTGTATAACGTGCCAAGTCGCCTGTACGATAGAGGCGAGCGTTGGTATCCTGGCTAAAGGGATTGGCAATAAAACGCTCGTTGGTCAATTCCGTTCGATTGAGGTAGCCGCGCGCGACCCCGATACCGCCAATATGCAACTCACCTGGTACGCCAACAGGCACGGGCTGACCATAGCGGTTAAGGATATAGATTTGGGTGTTGGCGATAGGATAGCCAATTGGCACAATATGCCGTGGATCCTGGCGCTGACATTCCCAATAGGTCACGTCAATAGCGGCTTCAGTCGGACCATAGAGATTATGTAGTGCCGCACCGTGGCGAGTGAAGAAGCTCTCTTGCAATTCATAGGGAAGTGCTTCACCGCTACACATGACCTGTCTCAGGCTGGTACACTGTTCAAGACCCGGTTCCATCACAAAAACCTGGAGCATTGAGGGCACGAAGTGAAGGGTTGTAATCTGCTGCTCTTGAATGAGCGAGACCAGGTACGCGCTATCTTTATGCCCCTCGGGGCGCGCTACGACGAGTCGCGCGCCTGCCATCAACGGCCAGAAGCATTCCCAGACTGAGACATCGAAACTGAATGGGGTCTTCTGCAAGACGCAATCCTGCTCCGTCAACTGATAAGCATCTTGCATCCAGAGCAAGCGATTACAAATGCCACGGTGCGTATTGATGACGCCTTTCGGTTTTCCTGTTGATCCAGAGGTATAGATAACATAGGCTGCGTTCCCAGGTTGCGCGATAGCAGGAAGATTGCCGCTATCTTCTTGTGCGATTATCTCCCATTCTGTGTCCAGGCAGATGATGTGCCTATTATCCGCTATCAATGTATCTGCGAGGTGAGCCTGGGTGAGTAGGATAAGTTGCTGCTGGTGCTCACTTTGCGCTATGTCCTCAAGCATAAAGGTGATGCGTTCAGATGGATAGGTTGGGTCGAGCGGGACATATGCTCCGCCTGCTTTTAGAACAGCGAGTAGGGCCACAACCATCTCAACTGAGCGTTCCATAGAGACGCCAACAAGTACCTCGGGCCCTACCCCTAGTTTGCGTAGATAGCGTGCAAGTTGATTCGTATGCTCGTTTAGTTCCCGATAGGAGAGTTGTCTGTGCTCAAAAATGAGTGCAGATCTTTCAGGAGTGCGCTCAATCTGAGCCTCTATAAGCTGATGAAGACAGAGGTCATCAGGATATGCCTTTGCGGTATGGTTCCACTCAATCACAATCTGTTGATGTTCTTCTTCCGTGAGGAGAGGCAGAGCCGCGAGAGGTTGCGTTGGCGCATTGACCATGGCTGCGAGCAATATCTGCAATTGTTCTGTTTGGCGTGCTATGGTAGTAGAGTCAAACAGAGCCTGATTATAGCTCATCTGGCCTATGATATTCTCACCCTGGTCGATGAATTGCAGCGCAAGGTCACCTGGTACGGCCTGCGAATCCTCTGCCGAGGGGATGATCCCCAAGGCCGTAGGAGTAGAACGGAGCGATTCTGAAAAGGCAAATTGCACCTGAAAAGGCGAAGGACATACCAAATTATGTTCCGTTTTTAACTTCTTGAGTACATGTGTGAAGGGAATGTCCCGGTACCTGGTGGTTTGTATGAGTTCCTGGTGTGTCCGCTCAAACAGTGATTGTATTGTTGGATTCTCTGTAAAGAGGGTGCGTAAAGGATACACGTTATCAGAAAAGGGTGCCTGTTGCTCGGATTGAAGCGATCTATCCGTTGGCGAGTGAACACCGATGAAGAATTCATCCTGATTGGTATAGAAGTGGAGTAGCACTTGAAATCCTGTCAGGAAGAGCGCCGACAAGGTAACATCTCTTAGCCGACAATACGCTCTGAGTGTACTAACGAGTGATTGTGGCAATGTCCATGTATAGATCGCTTCTTCATTGTTCGTATGCACGGAACGTGGATAGTCGACGGGCAATTTAAGCTCTGTGGGCATAGTAAAGAGGTACGCTTTCCAATAAGCAATGTGCTCCTCTATCTCCTGGTCTCGTATTTGCTCCTGTTCAAAGGGCAAGGAAATACCGCTTTTTGTATGGGTATGCATGGATATATCATCAATAGCCGATGAAATCCGCACCTGTTCTTCCAATTTTTCCGTCTCTATGAGAGTGTGTTGATTTTCCGGTGTTTTTTTTGCAGTAGACATACAAACCCATCCCTTATCTAGAGTCTTATTAGATCAAAGAAATTCTGTTTTACTTTCGGCTTTCCTGAATTGATCTTAGTGATGTTTAGTCTGTCTTAAGAAGAAAGGCGAGCAATTTTTGCTTCTTAACAAAGATATCGTTACTATCCATGTGAACGTACCAAGAAATGGTCCATATTTCTTACCTCATAGACTAATTGCCGAATGGAGGTTGTTGTATTGAGAGTGGGAAGCCAACGGTATTCTGGCGATAATCAGAGAATGAGTTGATCGTAACATGCAACATGAGAATCGTTTGTGAAGTTGCTCACATTCATGAATTTGTTTATTACACAAGCGTTGAGTTATGTTCAGGAACATGGTTTAATTACGTGACGATTCCCCACGGATAAATCCGGGGCTTCTCAGGAGGCTTGCGCTTCCTGATGGCTCCGTCCGAGCCAAAGAGCTTTGATGTTGAGAGCAGCGTTGTGGTCCCTGTCCAGTTCACAGCCACATTCGCAGGAATGCCAACGCTCTGCAAGCGTCTTCTTGCGAATGGTGCCACAACCGCTGCACACTTGGCTGGTATATTTGGGGTCAACCAACACGACTGATGTACCAGCGTTCTCAGCTTTGTAGGTACAGAACGTGATGAATTGGCCCCAACCAGCATCTAAGATGGACTTATTCAAGCCAGATTTCGCACTGGCCCCGTTAGGAAGATACTTTCCCTCTTCATCCTGTTTGGGCTTGGCCCGTTTGGATAAGTTGGTAGGTGCGATATTGTGAACGTACCTCCCCATAGAATGGAGAGGCTTCTACGCAGTTGCCCGCGTTGGCCGCGTCCCGACCGAAAGCTGTTTTCGTCCGATACCGAGGATGACCTTCGCTGAGGCCGTATCCCGATCCAGTTCACACCCACACGTACAAGAATGCCACCGCTCTTCTAACGTCTTCTTGCGTACATTCCCGCAATTCGGGCAAATCTGGCTGGTGTACTTAGGATCAACTTGTACGAGAGTACGCCCGGCCCATGCTGCCTTGTACGTACACATTCCCACAAATTGACTCCAACCAGCGTCGGTTATTGATTTGTTTAATCCCGCTTTGGCCGCCGCCCCATTAGGCAAATACTGTCCTGTCTCTTCGTCCTGCTTCGGCTTGGGCTGTTTCACCAGATTGGCCATGGTGAGATCCTCAAGCACGATCACTTGATAGCGATTGACGAGCTTTCTTGAGGCTTTGTGAGCGAAGTCGGCACGCTGATTGCGGACCTTACGATGGGCCTTTGCCACGCGCTTCACTGCCTTCGCTCTGCGATGACTGCCGCGCTTCTTGCGAGACAAGGACTCTTGTAGCTTCTTGAGCTTGTTCTCTGCTCTCCGATAATGGCGCGGGTTCTCAAGGAATTCACCATTGGACAAGGCGGCAAAGTGAGTCACACCCAGGTCTATCCCTACATCCTCATAGCTGGTAGGCAAGGCTTCCGGCTTGTCCACTTCGCAGCTAAAACAGGCATACCAATGCTCTCCCTCGCGCTTGATGGTCAAGGTTTTGACTTTGCCTATCATGTCTCGATGCAGGTGCAGTTTCACTGTTCCAATCTTCGTCAATTTCAGATTGACTCTGACCATGCCCTTCTTATCAGGCAGGCGTGTTTGTTGATCCAATTTCCAGCCAGCGCCGTCCGGGTAGGTAAACGAGTTATAGCGGTTACGACCCTGAAAACGCGGGTATCCTGGTTTCTGGCCTTTGGCACAGCGATCAAAAAACCGTTGAAATGCCTTGTCCAGTCGTTTTAACACATCTTGCAGGACATGAGCAGCGATATCCTGATACTCTTCTCTGATCTTTGCCTTGATCTCTGGAAGGACATTTTGTTGATCATAGTAGGTGATCGATTTGCCCGCCATACGGTAAGCATCCTTCCTCTCGGAAAGACCCGCATTGTAGAGTTCTCGACAACGTGCCAGAACCCAATGGAGTTTGTTCTCCACCGTCTTATTGGGAGCTAAACGGTACTTGTACGTTTTTCTCATGTCCCTTGTCCCAACTCGATATATTTTTTGACGGTTTCCTCGGTCATGTCTCCGACGGTGCCAACGTAGTAACTGCGAGACCAGAAATTCCCACCCCACAGTTGTTTTTTGACTTCGGGATGCTGCTTAAAGACTTGTCTCGCAGTAGTCCCTTTGAGGGTATTAACAATGAGAGAGGGCGCAATAGCGGGTGGCGCACTCAAAAAGAGGTGAACGTGGTCTTCCTGTACATTGAGTGCGCCGATCTCCCAAGTATTCGCCTCACATAATCGCCTGATTTCTTCCTCAATAAACGTGGCAATATTCCCCACCAGAATAGTCTTGCGATACTTGGGACACCATACAAAATAGTATGCTATTTTATATGTGGCATGCTTCGTATGTTGTTCTCTCATACGCTCTATTCTAGCATGGTATGCCATACCATGCTAGAATAGAGCGAGAGGGGCCGCCTAACCCCTGCCTGAAGGCGAGGGGAATGCGGCGGCCCGGCCTTCAAGAAGAACTGGCGACACTCTATGCGCCGAGTCTTCGTGGGCAGCCTCCCATTCCGCCAGCGCAATTAGTCCTCGCTATCATTGTTCAAGCATACACAGGAGCCTCGGATGACGAAGTGATTGAAGCAACATTCATGGATCGGCGCTGGCAATTGGTGTTAGATTGTCTGGATACAGAGCAGGCACTGTTCAGCAAAGGCACACTGGTGGCCTTCCGAAGGCTTCTTATTGAGACGCAAATGGATCGACGGCTTATCGAACGAACCATCGAGATTGCCAGCCAGAACCAGGGGTTCGGATCACAGGCATTACGTGCTGCACTGGATAGCAGTCCGTTATGGGTGCGCCACAACTTTTTGCATCACAACCCGATGTCCTCAGTAACGTAGCGTGGGAAACAATATGTATTCCCAGCACGTCTTTCCCTTGATCGTCTGGTTTTGAAGGATGGCATAGTGTGTAGGTAGGTAGGTATATGCATCGTTTGGTTCATTTACCACACTGACCATCACTGTTCCAGGCTTATCAACCTCTTCCATTATGTACAAGAAGAAAGGGGAAAGCGATGAGAAAACGACAGCTTCTCTCATTGCTACTCATAGTAAGCGGCTTGCTCGTAATGGGTTGTGGAACACCTACTGAAGCCGCTCAGGTACCACAACCCAATAAGCTTCATATTGTTATTCATTCAGTAGACACAAACACGTCTACTGAGAAAAACGTGAGCTCGCTTGATAGCGTTCAAAAAGTGTATGACCATATCCGTGCATTGCCTGTTATACCTGCCGGGCAGATATGTACCTTAATGGCGGGACCAACCTATGATCTGACATTCTCCAGGAATGGAGCAACCGTCTTGACGGCAAAGGCAGATGCAGGAGGATGTGGCACCGTCAAATTAAGCGGCAAAGACATTCGGCTGGCCGACAAGGAGCTCTGGCAAACGTTGAATGAGGCATGAATCGTTGGGTGCTCCAAGGATTTTTGCAAAAGGAAAGAGGGCTGGCAGGATTTTCAGTCCAACCAGCCCTCTGTGCAGTGATAACCTGGAAGGAGTGCTTTGCTTTCTGCCCTTCCTGTTGTATGCTCTTTTGTAGTGAAGTGTATATCATCAGGTCAGGGAGAGGAAGGAGTCGTATGGCGAAACAGGGATCAAAAGGGGTGTGTGCTTTTTGTCATGCTGAATTGACGAAAGTAGGTATGACCAGGCACCTGGAAGCGTGTGAGCAACGAGTTGTGGCTGATACAAAGGCTGGCAAACGAGCAAGTGCCAGGCCCGTCAGGAAATTCCATCTGCTGGTTGAGGGACGAGATCTTCCTGAATATTGGATGCATTTGGACGTGGCTGCCACAACGACGCTGACGACGCTGGATCGCTTTTTGCGAGCAACCTGGCTGGAATGTTGTGGGCACCTGAGTGCCTTTGAGATTGGTGGAGTTCGTTACTCGATTGATGCGGGCATGGATGAGGAATGGGGGATGGAAGAGAAAAGTATGCGGGTCCGCCTGGAGAGTGTGCTGCACCCTGGCCAAAGCTGTACGTATGAGTATGATTATGGCACAACCACAGAGCTCAAGTTGAAGGTGATTGGCGTACAGGATACGGAAACGAAAGGGCAGGCCATCCGCATCCTGGCCAGGAATACTCCGCCACTACGTGTGTGCGATGTCTGTGCCCAGCCAGCCAGCGAAGTCTGTTCTCAATGTATCTTTGAGAACAAAGGTTGGCTCTGCGATGAACATGCGGAGAGCCACGAGTGCGGTGAAGATATGCTTCTGCCAGTGGTGAACTCGCCCCGTGTTGGTATGTGCGCGTATGCTGGCTAACCTGTTGTTGTTCTCAGCGCGAGTAGGGCAATACTTAGGCGCGGCGATAGCTTCTTCGCGGCCTTCTCCGTGGTTCTTTGGGGAGAGTGGGAGGCGTCTCGAACTGCATCTGCGGAGCGCCCAGCTGAAGTGGACGCAACAGGTCCAGCAACACCTTCATCCGCGTATCACTCAGTGCGCTGACCAGCAGCGTGTTGGGCTCCTGTAGTTCGAGATCGCCAAAACAGATGGTGCCTAACGGGGGCGCATCGTAGGCCGGGTCTCCCCAATAGAGCCAGAAGATTCGTTGGGACGTCTCCTCCACACAATAGAGCTGTTCATCAGCTTGCAAAAAGGCATACACCTTCTGCGTATCGACAAGGGTGAAGCGAGCGCTCTGTGGGTGCAGCAGACTATATCCTTGCATGTCGGGATTGGGGCAGACGGGACGCCAGTAGGGCAGAGGTTGACAGCAGTCCGCAAACGCACGCTCACTCCCGCAAGGGCAACTTGCCTCAGCCTTCGTCGGCAGATAACTGAGGGCGGTGGCTTTCTCTCCTGGATGGTCGGGGTCAGGATCTTTCACGCACGGCCGCCAATGCGTGATCGTGGCCAGGACGCCTCCACTGGGATCAAGTTGGCGCAGGTCATAGGTCTCAAACGTCTCCATAGGCTTAGAGCACCTCCCGTAACCATGCCTCCATGGCTTCTTTGAGCTGCTGGTCCCGCCAGTCATACCAGGTTTGCGTCCACTGTTCTCCCAGTGTGTATAACGTATTTTTAAAGCGCCTAAATGCGCCTTTCCCCTGCAAGGCAGCGGATAATTTCTGGGCGGCGCGTTGATCTTTGGGCGCAACTATCTCCTCCACAAAACTGTTCATCCATTGATAGGCTTCAGAGGATGGGATACGCTCAATGCGTACATAGTCGTTGCTCCCCTCGATTTCTTCCGCCAGCTGTTCTTGTTTTTCCATATCATCATCTTCCGACAGGAAGAGCACTTCTCCAGTCTGGGTATTGAGGTAATACGTGTTAGTCAGGTTGGAGTCTTCCATCGCGACCTCAAGCATCTCCATATCAATGGGTTTCCCATTGGGAAGGGTGGTCATAGCAAAGAGCTTCTCCTCTGATTTTTTCTTTTTCCGCTGTTCTGCACCGAATCAATGCCAACTGAGTGTCAATGTGAGAATATCACATGTGGCAAAATCTGGGGAATCTTCAACGTGCACGCCTGTTCTTTTGGAATGTGCATCGCATCAGCACTGAGAATGCGGTTTGTGACCAGGGCTGGATGCAGCAGGGCAACTGCGGCCCTGATCTCATGCTCATGGCTTTCCATGGCGCGTTGCGCTAGCACAAGGGCGAATCAACACCTCTGCGTTTCGCTGTCAGTTTTGCTGTCAACGATGCATTGTGCCAAAAAAGTGAAACGATCTCAGGGGTGTCTAGAAGCGGCATGAGAGCATCATCATCATAAAAGAGCTGCCGGTGGAGAGATCAGTGGGCGCCTCCACGCCCTTATTCGCCGCTGTCCGCCGGGGAGCTCCCCATGTGGCCCGAGGGGAATCACCGCTCGCCGCCGGACACCGCAATCCGCTGGCGTCCGGCGGCTTTGCCGTCAAATTTGGTGAAGTGAGGGGTACTCTCCCCCGATTTCCCGATGTGTCATCCAGGCAGTTGTCAGCAAGTATGATCGTGCTCGTGAGCCAATAGAGGGAACTATCGGGAGATAGTTTATCCGCCTTATCCGCCATCAATCCGCCACCCGATCTGTCTCTTGACTTGCCGGCACAATGCTCGTGCACTGTTTTTATGAGGAGGAAGAGATGAGTACGCAATCTGTTGATACCCATCCTGATGCTGAGCGGGTCTTCATCGACCTGATCCGCAAGGCACCTGTGGAGAGGCGGTTCAGGCTCGTACAATCGCTGACCCAGAGCACGCTGTGGGCAAATATTCGTTCCTGGTAAGAACGTTGTGCAGGGATCACTGAGCGGGAGGTTGTAGTACGCTTTGTCTCGTTCTCGTATGGGGAGGTGCTTGCTCAGCACATACAAGTCGCATTGGAGAGGCAAGAGCATTGGTATCTGCAGCCAATTGATCTCGCCACCGTCGCGCGTTCTGTGCTCCAGGCGTGTGAGAGGATACAGGTGCCCTGTTGCCTTGGCGGCTCGATTGCCAGTTCGCTTCGCGGCATGCAACAGATGGCTCAAGATATTGATCTGCTTGCCGAGCTCGACGAACAAACCCTCCCCGCCTTCCTGGCACCCCTTGAACATGATTTTCTCTTTGAGAAGAGCTCCATCCGGAAGGCGGTAAGGCAGCGCACGTCCTTTTCCCTCTTGCATCTCGATTCACTGGCGAGGGTCGATAACATCGTCCCCCGATGCACCGCATTTGATGCCTCTCTGTCTCGGTTGGTGACCAGTTACGAGCTTGATGAGCGGTACCCTCCTTTCCCGTTGCTTCGGCCAGTGAAATGATTCTCTTTAAGCTTCAGCGCTTTCACCTGGTTTCGCTCGCGCGAACTGATGGTATGAGAGACGATGAGGAGTGGAACGACATCGTGGGCATGCTCAAAATGCAAGGCGCGAACCTCGATGTGGAGCTTCTGGCAGAATGGGCTCAGACGCTGGATGTAGCGGAAACGTGGCGGCAGGCTTTGAAAGATGCAGAACTCGACGAGACTTCGAGAGCGTGACATGCTCCTCATTTTGCACTAGTGCGCGACTATTTCCTCGACCGTTGGGAAAAAGTCACCCTCCAGTTTCTGGCCCATTTGTAGCCCTAGCGGATCGGTGATGACATGCCGCTTCGCGGTGTACGTCGTGCTGGCATCCATATAGATGACGACGTGCGCGATACGTTGCTCATCGGTAAAATTTGGCGTTGCCATGTGGGCAATACGAGCGTGATGGAAGGTGCAATCGCCCGCTTTTAAGGGGACCGTGACGCGCTGCATCCATACCAGGTCAGGGCACTTCCTCATCAAGTCATGGGCATCAGAAAGATCCTGGCTGGTGAGTTCAGTTTTTGTCTGTGAACCGGGGATAAAGGTCATGCAGCCCCTTTCGGCTGGCACATCGACGAGCGCGATCCAGGCACTCAGCGCATGGGTTGAGTTGGTGTGCGGCCAGTAAGGTTGATCCTGGTGAAACTCCGTTGGTGCATTGTTGTGTGGTTCCTTGATGAGCGTCTGGTCGTGCCAAATACGCAGGGGAACGCCTGCCAGCCGTTGGGCTATCGCGGCCACGTTGGGGTGGAGAGTAAGCTGGCGTATCGTCGTATCTTCGCGCCAGACATTGACCAGTTGCGTGAAGATGTTGCTGTGATGTGAGTAGCTCTTGATGCGTTTCTGCGTCTCCAAAGTAGCGGCGCGGAATCGTGCCACTTCCTCTGGCGAAATAATGCCACGAATAGACACGAATCCTTGCCTGCGATACGTCTCGATAGTTTCAGTAGAAAGGTTTTCCGCAGTCGTCATATAGATAGATGTTGTCATGTGAAAACTCCTTTACTCTTCACATATGAGGTTCCTAAAAAGGCGTATAAGCAACTACGATAACGGCACGCCACACCAAGCGCCGATCGAATGGATCTTTTTGTATACTTACGATACTGAGGCCTCTCCGGCATAAATGCACGGAGGTTCCTGTTCCTCACCCACCGTTTCCGGCCTCTCCCGAAGGAGAAACCGGCTCTTGGTGGAGATAGGCAGGACTTTTCAGCCGACGCGCTCTGGCACGGGCAGCTTTGCCAGAAGCCGACACGCCCATGCTTCGGGGGAATGGCTCCCCTTCATTCGCACGTTGTTGCAGATCCTCCATCACGGCTCGCAGGCGCGGCTCCGCACCTTCCCAGACGTGCTGGGTGATGGAGGGTGTTGTTTGCTCAGGTTCCAGGTGGGCAATCAGGAAGGCCGAATACAGATCACGCTGCACTGGTCCCAACCCGCACTCACAACGGTGCCAACGCTCAGATCGTGGCTTCTTGTGATACTGCCCACACTGATGGCAGTACTGAGAGAGTTTGGTCTGGTAGGCTGAAACTTCGCGCAGGGTGCCGCCAGTTTTTGCAACTATGCGAGTCAAATGCGCTACAAACATCCCTGGGGCGCGAAGTCCCATGCTCCGACCATACTGCTTCTGCCATCCTTTGAACGAGGTTTTCTCTATATTGATCGTGGTACCCACCGAAGCGATGCGATGAGCCAGGTGTCCATGCAGACTCTTGCGGTGAGCAGCCAGCCTTCTTTCGGTAGTGGCGTGGTGTCTCCTGGTCACCTGGTATCGCTTACTCTCCTTCCATTTGAGACGACCCTTGCCCTTTTTGACACGGCCCTTTTCGTCGTAATTGTCGGGATTCGTGGCGCGTCTTTGCCGGTCCATCTTGCGCTGCAACCGGCGTTTTTTGCTGGCATTGGGGGAAAGCTCCTGGCAGAACGTGACCAGGTCCGCCTTTGCTTGACGAGGGACAATCGCGAGTGTCGATGGGCCAATATCCAGGCCCATCGTGTCTTTGCCTCCCTCCTCATGCTTCGGTTTGACGAAGGCATGGCCCTCTAAAACCAATTGCACGTAATAACGATTGCCGTCTTTATCGGTTCCCTGTGCCTGTGGTGAGGAAGCTTTGCGGCGAACCAGGCGCACATACTTGATGGGGTGGCGCATGCCATGCTGCAC
The DNA here is from genome assembly GCF_016587415.1 of Ktedonobacter sp. SOSP1-85. Lineage (GTDB taxonomy): Bacteria > Chloroflexota > Ktedonobacteria > Ktedonobacterales > Ktedonobacteraceae > Ktedonobacter. Next base: position 5,506,610 of record NZ_BNJI01000001.1, read on the forward strand.
CACCGGGTCTCGCCAGTCGATGATGGCTGGGATGACCTCTTTGTTCCAGATCAGAAAGCCGCCATCGCCTGCATTGGGATCACATACGAAGCGCATGCCGACATCGTTGCGTTTGCCCTCCACGCTATCGATGCCACGTCCCTTGCTGCGGAAGCGTACTCGTGTGGCTTTCCCAACACAGACCCGATTGACCGCCTGATAGGCACGAGTCGCAAGGGTTTGAGCCATGGTGCTCTCAATGTGATCAGCGATCCACGAGACACGGGCAAGCTTGGCATACTCGTGTAGCTCGTATTCGGAGAAGTGATACTTCTTGCGTAAGGCAGAAAAAGCCTGAGCGCGTTGCTGTTTGTGCGAGCGTGGGAGAGCCCGCGCCTTGTTCCATGCAGGATCATTGCGCATGCATCGGAGCCGCTTCATGGCTTCAGCAAGCAGAGCGTTATACAGGCACCGAGCCGCTTCCAGGTGCGCACGTACCTGGCGTTCCTGGCTCCAATCGATCTGGAGAGGGAGTTCGAGAAGAAAGGTCGGTGTCTTTGCTCGCTTCATGACGTGCTTTGCCTTCCAATGCAGAATATCTCTTCAGAAAGAGACGGGACTACTGCCCGTCCCTCGTGTCTTTCTCCACGTTCACATGCCTACACAGCTATTCCAGTTGAGCAGGCTTCTTCCGGTAACTCGACGACGTATCGTTCGGAAATGGATTCGTGAGAAGCAACTCCGCGCTCTGACTTCAATGAGCTTCTTCGCAAGCGTGAGGCAATACAAGGCGATGATCGTTCTTCATCCTGTGGAGAACACAGTGCGAAAGAAGAGCGATGCTTCCTCTCCACCCAACCAGCCCGAAAGGAACGCCCATTCATCTCCGCCTTAGAAAGAGCGGGGCTTTCTGGGCCGTTCTCTGTAATATACCGTTTTCTAACGAGAAACTGTTAGGCAAAAAACGTCTACTTCTTCGCTATTATTGACATAGTACGTCAGTACCGACTATAGTCGTTTTTAACGGTAACTATATGCGTAACCCGTGCAGTTTTGGTTGGCATGAAAGTGATATGATGAGTAACCAAAGAAGACCTAAAGCATTACTTTGGCAGCATCTCTACGGCAATGATCGTGTACCGGTCATTGCACAGCGCGTTTCCCTGATGAATGGAGATTTTGAACCTCACTGGCATGATTTTGTCGAGGTCGTCCTGGTTCTTTCGGGGTATGGAAACCATATATCGCTCGTAGGAGAGCAATCACTTGCGCCAGGTGACATCATCATTCTTCGGCCTGGTGCCTGGCATGTGTACCGTGCTTGCCGACAACTCGAAGTCTATAATTGCTGCTTTAGTTACAGATTACTGCAAAACGAGCTTTCCTGGATGGGCGAAGAAGCGTGGCTCCAGCACCTCTTTGTGGCAAAAGCGACCAGTGTAGAACAGCACAGTATCCATTTTTTTCATCTTGCTCAGACGATCTCTACTACATGCTTGAGCCACCTGGACACTATTCACATTGCAAAACAGACAAACAGTGTTTTACAAAAAACTGCCATCCTTGGGCATCTGCTCCTCTTCCTCGCCCAACTTGCTCAAGATATGGGCGATCACGATGCAATCGATGAGCCTTCCCTGGCATGGAGACGGGCGTTACCTATGACTGTGCTCTCTGCTAAAAACCTGCTCGATGAGCAACTTGCCTATCCCTGGAGTCTGGAAACGTTGTCTAAACGCCTGGGAATTGATCGTTCCTACCTGGTGAGATTGTTTACAGCACATATCGGAATATCGCCTATAGCGTATCTCGCGCGCCAGCGCATCCAGCAGGCGACACATTTGCTGATTACTACAGATCTGCCTATTGCTGCCATCGGTACAGCAATAGGTTGGCCCGAACCACGGCATTTTGCCCGTCGCTTCAAGGCTCAGGTAGGGGTGAGCGCCTCTGCATACCGGGCACAATTTTTTGCGCCGATGATCCAGCCCGATCAAACACACCAGGCCTCGTTCGATGAGAGCAAGCAGGTATAAGCTGGTGGTTAGCCTCCAACTTGTCGGCGTGTCTTACCCATAACCGCGTCTGAAAGCCCCTGGCTGAAGCCATGGGGATGAAAGACGCGTTCCTTTTTGGAGAGGGGAAGAAGAGCAACGCGTTGGGGTATTCTCCTCTTGACAGGAGATACAAAAGTGCTGTACACTGGAACTCATGTTCAAGGGCATCGAAGCAATCGGAACGTGGTTTTTGCGTGCCATTCTCATGTGGTCTGGTGTCCCAACTATCGACGCACACTGCTTGTCGGGACCATCGAAACCCGCTTCAAGCAGATCATTTGCCAGGTCTGCGAAGAGCTTCAAGCAGAGCGAGAGGTGATGCCAGATCATGTGCATCTCGCGGGTCAATATGGACCTCCTGTTTGGGATCCATCGGCTGGTGAAACGCATCACAGATCGTTCCTCTCGATGCTTGCGACAGGAGTTCCCGCAACTCAAGCGAGCATTGCCCACGTTGTGGACGAATTCCTCTTGTGTCAGCACATCAGGTGGTGCTTCCTTGAGCGTCATCAAGCAGTCTATTGAGCAACAAAACCATGTCTCACAAGACCTTTCACTACCGGATCTATCCGACAAAAAAGCAAGAGACGACCCTCACCCACTGGCTACAACTGCTGTGTGAGACGTACAACGCCGCCTTGCAAGAACGCCGGGATGCCTATAGAATGGCGGGGAAATCGATCGGCTTTTCCCATCAGTGCGCCGAATTGCCCGAGTGCAGACACATGCGTCCCGATCTGGCTGAGGTGCCTTCCCAAGTTCTCCAAGATGCGGTCAAACGCGTGGATCTTGCCTTTGATCGATTTTTCCAGAGATGTGCGAGTGGAGAGAAGCCAGGCTATCCCAGATACAAGTCTCATGTTCGCTATGATAGCATGACGTTCAAGCAATACGGCAATAGTTTCGACGTTGCAGCGAGCGCTCAAAAGAACCGGGGAACGCTCGTGCTCGCCAAATTGGGCCAGGTGAAAATGGTGATGCATCGGCCCCTCGCCGGAACGCCAAAAACAGCGATTGTGAAGCGGACGCCTACAGGCAAATGGTTTGTCTCGATCTCGTGTGAAGATGTGCCAAAGGGAAACGTCCCTCAATCAGACAAAGAAGTCGGCATCGATGTCGGGCTCAAAACCTTTGCCTATCTCTCCGATGGCACGTCTCTTGAGAATCCACGCTTCATCAGGCAAGAAGAAAAGAACCTGGCGAAGGCGCAACGCAAGCGAGACAAAGCCCCGAAACAATCGCAAGAACGAAAGAAGCTCAAGAAACGCGTGGCACGCGTCCACGAACGGACAAAGCATCGCCGCAAGAACTTTGCGCACCAGCACTCGCGCAAGATTGTCAACACCTGCAACCTGATCGCCGTAGAGGCGCTGATCGTGCGCAACATGGTCAAGAATCCGAAACTGTCCGCATCCATCGCAGATGCAGCGTGGTCGCAGTTCTTTGCGTTTCTGTGCAGCAAAGCGGAAGAAGCTGGCCGCACAGTGGTCAAAGTCAACCCGGCCTACACCAGTCAGCGATGTTCCTGCTGCGGGCATGTGCAAGAGATGCCGCTCTCTGTACGGATCTACGAATGTCCCAACTGTGGACTCGTGATCGATCGCGATCACAATGGCAGCAAAAATATTTTAGATGAAGGTTTAAAGGCTGTGGGACGACACAGCCGCGTCATTCCAGAAGCCCCCGGCTTGTAGCCGTGGGGAGTCGTCACCTCAAACATCCATGCCTCCATAGGCAATTACCTCGTCCACGCACGCAAAACGCTGCATATCTCCCAGCTCCGCGCGCAACACAGCCACCATCTTGGGGCCAAACTCGGGGATCTGCTGCAGCCCTTTGATTCCCGGATAGGTGGCCAAGAGTTGCTCAATTTCTGCTTTTGACATCCTCCCCATGGCTAAAGCCAGGGGATTCCTGGAGTCACCTCCAGGCTTTCCTGCTTCGTCGAGTCTTGCCTGGTTTGGTTTTCACCGCGCCAGGTCTTATAGACTCTTCACAGGCATTGACCGTGAGCCCCACGGCAAGGATATTGTTTGCTGCGTTGATATCGCGGTCATGATGGGCACCACATTCAGGGCAGTCCCATTGACGGACATCAAGTGGTAAGGAGTCGAGGATATGCCCACAATCGAAACAGCGCTTACTGGAGGGATACCACTTGTCAATTTTGACCAGGGTTCGACCATACCAGTCGGCTTTGTATTCCAATTGGGACACCAACTCAGACCATCCGACATCGCTGATGGCTTTGCTCAGGGTTGGATTCTTGACCATATTCTTGACTGCCAACGACTCGACACACACCACTTGGTTCTCGCGTATGAGTCGGGTCGAAAGTTTCTGCAGGAAGTCACGACGGCGCTCAGCAATACGGGCATGAATGCGTGCTACTTTGAGACGTGCCTTGTCTCGGTTTTTCGAGCCCTTTTTCTTCTTGGCATGGCGGCGTTGGGCTTTGGCCAGTTTCTTTTCATCCTTGTGAAAGAACTTGGGATTGCCCACAATTTCGCCTGTCGAGAGAACCACAAAGGACTTCAAGCCAAGGTCAGCACCAATCGCCTGCTCATTGGCAGGCAACTGTTCAATCTCATCTTCCACAAGGATGCTGATGAAGTAGCGATTCGCGCAATCCTTAGTGATGGTAACACTCGAAGGGATTGCATCTTTTTGCAGAGGGCGCGACCAGCGTATGTCGAGCGATTCACTCATCTTGGCAAGCGTGATAGCCCCATCGCGCCAGATGAACGCATTGGCGGCATAGGTAGCCGATTGCCTGCTTCGTTTTTTGTGGAAGGTTGGGTACTTGGCACGTCCCTCAAAGAAGTTGAGGAATGCCTTATCCAGATGACGCAAGGCTTGTTGCAAGGGAACAGAAGAGACTTCCGAGAGCCAGCTAGAGTCTTCTTGCTTTTTGAGTTCGGTCAACCGTTCACTCAAGTCTTTGTAGTAGAGGCGCCTGTGCTCGTTGTAGTAGGCATCGATCTTTTGGCGCAATGCCCAATTATAGATGAAGCGACAACATCCAAAGGTGCAAGCAAGAATATGCTGTTGTTCTGGCGTAGGATATATGCGGTATTTATACGCTCTCTTCTGTTTCATAGCTTACATGATAGCATAAAAGATGTAAAAAGTCAACAGTATCCACCCAACCCAAACCGCCTACAAAGGAACGCGCCGTAAAACCCCTGCCTTTAGGCAGGGGTTTTACGGCGCGTTTTGATAAAATTGCGCCATGCGGGGACCCCTGGCTTGAGACCTGTCTTTTACCCACATTTTACAATTAGATTTTGTGGAACAGCACAGGAAGCCAACTCCTCCTGCTGCGCGTTTCACAAACTCATGTATAGCGACGGGCCTGTGAAGACCCTCCAAAAAGATGTGGGTAAGAATCAGGGTTTTACGGGCCGGTTTGATAAAAAAACATTGCACGAATTGATTGGCCTGGGGAGCGGCTTGAGGCGCTCTATGGGTTGTGTTTTTTGCGAAAGTATGCTACAGAGATAAGTGTAAAGGTTTCGTGGTACAGCTCTCTTAGCGCACAGATTGAGGATAACAGCGTTTCTTTGCAGCCGTAGGCTCGGATTCGCGACCTTCCTTAGCGCAAGGTGCGAGCAGTACCCCTGGCAACTCCTGGAGCCGTAGGCTCGGATTGCCTTCCATGTTCCATCAACCGTCTATCCACGTATCTCACAAACGCTAAGTAGTTTCCCCAGCTTGAAAAGAGGAGACCCGGAAGCTTCGGCTTCAGAGTCTTCGTTTTGCTGTGCTCAGGACGAGCACAGGGGAAAGAAGACAGAAAGGAGGGGAGCAAGAAACCACACATGTTCCGTGTGGTCCCGAACGACACACATCTACCCTGAGGGGAAGACATGCAGCACATCACGGCCGACCAGGCCAGCACGATGCAGCGCCTCCTGGGCAGGCAGCCCATCGTCGCCATGAGCGACTTCGACGGGACGGTCTGCGAGCTCCGCCAGGACCCCGCCACGGTCGCCATCAACCCGAAGGCCAGGGAGGCCTTCCGGCTCCTCGCGGGGGCGCGGTGGGCGAAGATCCAGCCCGGCATCCTGACTGGCCGGGACATCCCGACCGTGCAGAAGCTGGTCGGACTCCCCGGCCTGCTGTACATCGGCAACCATGGTCACGGGAAGACCGCGAAGTTCCCGGCGAAGCCGGGCGATGTGGACTTCGTCCCCGAGGTGCGGTCGTACTTCGGGAAGACGCAGGACCTGCTGGCGAAGGCCAGGCAGGTCCTTCCCGCATCGGTAGTCCTGGAGCCCAAGGGGGTCTCGCTCGCCCTCAACGTGGGCGGCTGCACGAACCCCGAGGATACCGTTCAGGAGATCGAGCACGATCTGCGCTCGTTCGCCGAGGCCCTCGGCTTCCGGTGGACCTACGATGTTACCACCGTCGAGTTCCTTCCGGATGTCCCGGAACGGGACAAGGGCACGGCTCTGTTGGACACCGTGGAATCCACTGGTGCCCGGTACGTCGTGTTCTGCGGTGACAGCCTCACCGACCTGTCGGCGCTGCGCGCTGTCCAGCAGTTGCGTAAGCGGGGCATCGACGGCATCGGCGTCGTCGCCGAACGAGCGGACACCAGGCCGGAGCTGTTGGCCGCCGCCGACCTCCGGGTCCCCGGCGTCCCCGGCGTGGCGGACTTCCTGATGGAGTTCGTCAGGGTCCTGTGGCCCTGACGCTCCCCCGGATCGCTCCGAGATTAGCGGAAACATGTTCTGGGTGACTACCCGGACAAGAGGTTATGTGGAGGTGGGAGTAGTGAGGTTCCGCATCAGGCGCGAGTGGTTCGCGCGCTGGAGCACCGCACTTGGCAAGCTGTGTCTTGTCATCGCTGCCCTGGCAGCGTTGGGCGTCTTCTGGCGCCCCGGTTTCACCCTCTGGGGTCTGGGTTCGTCGATCCTGGTGGGATGCTCGATCATCGCCGGCTTCATCGGCATCGTCATCGGCGGCCGCGTCAACCTGTACGCGGTCGAACTCGGCCGTCACCTGCGGGACAACGCAGACGAGGAGAAGTCCTCGCCCCGTTCCATCCGGCAGACCGGCCCGATGACCTCCCGCGAAGCCTGGGTCGCCTTCGTCGACCCGGTGTGGGCAGGTGGCCTGGGTTACCCCATCGCCAACCTGTTCGCCTCAGGTCTGGGGCTCTCGTTCGGCTTCATCCCCGCAATCCAGGCCCTGCTCAGCAACGTCACGGGGCTGCGCAGGTGCCAACTGCTCTACAAGCACCACGAGCAGCCGTCGCTGAAGTGGCATCGCTATGCCGCCTGGGCGACGCTCTTGCTCCTGCTGCTCTCGGGTACGGGCCTGGTTCTAGCCCTGCTCAACGTGTCGGTCCTGGGAATCGATCGGGGCGCGCTGCTGTTCTACGCACTCGTGCCGCTGAACACGGGGCAGCAAGCGCTGTTCGGTCCCTGGCGCTGGATGCGCAAGCGCAGCCGCAAGCTGGACGGTCTGTTCTGGAAGCAGTTTCTGGCAGGCATGCTGCCCATCCTGGGTGGCATTCTGTCCAGCGCGGTCTGCGGGATCGCGGTCGCCGAGCTGATCGGGCACGCCTTCACCAGCGTGTACCCCGAGGCGACGTACGGCCACCTCCTGATGTATCACTACGTCAAGAACTTCCTCTCCATCCTGGGGCAGGAAACGACGCAGGTCATCATCGGTGGTATCGGTGTGCAACTGCTGCTCTCCGGTCTGCGCCCTGTCTTCTGGCAGGTGTGGGCCGGTCTGCTCGCACGAGCCTCCGAGCTGTTCAAGGACTGGTTCATCGGGCTGGTGACCCTGCGCTGGCTGCGGAGTAAGATCCGCGTCCCGCGCCGTCGGTCCAACCAGCCGAGCCAGGAGCGCGTACGGCGTCGTCGGCGCTAACTCCCAACCTCGAAGGAGCAATATGCCTCGCATCAGATCACCCTGATGCTCATCTCCCCTCAAGCACAACCTCAACCCCCATCCTCAAAGGGGCCACCTGCACCACAGGGTGGCCCCTTCTCCTACCCTCTAGGAGTGTGATTCAGATGCCTTCGCGCATCATCGTGGTCTCCAACGCGGGACCGGCCAAGTTCAACCAGAGCGGCGACGCCACCCTCTCGGCAGGGGGTGTTGTGACCGCCCTGAGCGGGCTCGGTTCCGTCATGGGCGGTTTCACCTGGGTTCAGGCCCCGGCGACCCCCGCCGAGTTCGGGATGGCCGCCAGGGGGAATTCCACCTCCCTCGGCCAGATCCGAGTCGTGCTGGGCAAGCTCTCGCCCGAGCAGCGCGCGGCGCTCTACACCAGGATCTCCAACGGAATCCTGGTGCACTGCGCGCTCTACCAGGAGGCGCTCGCCCGGCCTATGCTGAGCGAGCTGGGGGGCTCGTGGGACCGGACCTGGAACCTCTTCACGGAGGGGAGCCAGGCCATGGTCCAGGCCGCACTGGAGCAGGTCCTGAGCACCAGCAGGGGCACGAAGTTTGGCATCTTCTTCGAGGACTACCAGATGGTGCTCACGCCCGGGCTCGCGCGCCGTCTGCTCGAAGAGCACGGCCGCGACCAGGATGTGTCCCTGCAGATGCACATCCACACGACGTGGGCGGGTCCCTCGCACTGGAACGTGCTTCCGGCCGCCGCTCGCGCCGATATCGCGCGCGGGATGCTGGGGGCCGACACGCTCGGCTTCCACTCCCAGCGCGATGCCCGCAACTTCGCGGACTGCGTCAAGCAGTGGCTGCCCAGTGAGGCGCGGGTCAGCGGCAACACGGTGTGGTTCTCGAACCACACCGTCACGCTGATCGCCAACCCCATCGGCATCGACACCCGCGAGATGACGAGCCGCCTGGCGAGCCCGGGCGGCTCGGACGCCATCGCGCAGATCGAGCGCAAGATCGACGGACGGCCGCACGTCTTCGCCGGGATCGGACGGACCGACCCGACGAAGAAGCTGGATGTCCTCCTGCGTGCGTTCGACCTCTACCTCCGGAACAACCCGGAGAGGGTCAGTGCGAGCGTTCTCCTGCTCCACCTCACGGAGAGCAGGCTGGACGTGCCGGTCTACAAGCAGCACAATGAGCTGCTGAAGCGACTGGTGAAGGAGATCAACCAGCGCTACCGTGCGCAGGCCGGGGGCCGCGACGTGGTGGAGGCGTACTATGCCTCCGACCCGTACCTGCACTTCGGGCTCTACGCCCGCTACACCGTCCTGGCTGTCCCGTCCGAGCGGGACGGCTTCGCCCTCACGGCCGTCGAAGGCCCGTGGGTCAACCAGCGGGATGGCGTGCTCATCCTGAGCACGGGCACCGGGGCGTACGAGCTGCTTGCCGACAGCGCGCTGCGCTTCGAGCCGGGGCGTAGCCTCGACGACGAAGTGGAGCAACTGGCGCGCCTGCTCCAGCAGGGGAGTGAGATGCCCCAGCGGGAGCGCGCGAACCGCCAGAAGCGTCTGCGGAACACCATCCAAAGGCACAACCTGGCGGCGTGGCTCAAGCGGCGCCTCAGCGTTACCCGGTAGGACCCGGCTCACAAGGCCGGGCCCTCCACCTCATGAACCGGCCCCACCCAGACACGATCAATGTTCGGGTGGGGCCGGGATATGGCTGCCTTCTAACAGAGTTGGGCAAGTTTCTGCGAGCCTGACACTCTCGAAGGGAGCAGCCAGGAGGCTGTTTATGCCTGGTGGCTTCCAACCATACAGGCGTTCCCGAGCGAGCACCCCAGGGTGCTCGCTCGGGTGCTTGCCCTTGTCTCTATCAGAAAGTGGTGATTTCGACACCTAGTTCTGCAAGCACAACCTCAAAGGCTTTACCCATTATCCGCCATCGACCCCGAAGTCGACCTCTGACCACGCCTTGCTGCATGCGGGCCTGATCCTGAAGTAGGCTGAGCCTCTCGGTTCACTTCCGCAATGCATGCGTCCGCCACATTCGTGTCTGGTGCCAGGGCCCCTTCCGTAGGGGTTCCGGCACCAGGCACGATTTTTTTGCTGCTTTTACATAAATAATCGTTTTTCGTTCTCGGATTAAGCCTTTATGGCATACCAACCAGCATAATATGCTCTCACCATCAATGGGCATGGTTATTCTGTCCCTGTTTCCTCCTGGTCTAGACGACTCCACAATGGTAGATTAAAGATAGTGTCTATTCTCCATAGATAAGTGCGCCATATCTAAATAAGCACTTGTTTTGCCGCTCTATACCATAAATCGTTGGCTAGAAAGAGGACAGTTTGGTTTCTCTCCATTCCGTGCGGGGGCTACGTATCAGCCTTGCCAGCCCTAATATGATCCGTTCCTGGAGTTCTGGTGAGGTCCGACAAGCTGAGACACTCAACTATCGTACTCTCAAGCCTGAACGTGATGGTCTCTTCTGCGAGCGTATCTTTGGCCCCATCAAGAGCTTCACCTGTACTTGCGGAAAACATACAAAGAAACCGCGCAAGCCAGGAGCGAAGTGTGATCAGTGTGGTGTGCCGCTAGCGCCAGCGGACATTCGTCGCACGCGGATGGGGCACATAGAATTGGCGACTCCTATCGCTCATCCCTGGTTTGTACAGGGGGCACCCGGCCGTCTCGGACTCTTACTTGACCTAACTCAACGTGAACTCAATGATGTCCTCTACTCTAACCGCTCTATTATCGTTGAGGTGAATGAAGAGGCGCGCGCACAGGCAATAGTACATATCAAGGCCGAAATGGCGAACATGCAATCTCTATCAAAAGCAAGGGAGCAGGGCACACATACTTCGTCACTGCCAGCACCCACTCTCATATCTCCTTCGCATGAACCCGAGATGCGGCAATTACGAGCAAAGCTTCACGCGCTGACACGTCTACACGAGGGGTGCCTGTTGTCAGTTGAGCAACACCAGATTTTGCGTCTGGAGGCAAGCAACGCCTTTCAGACAGGCACCGGTGCAGAGGCGCTACAAATATTACTGGCGCGACTCGATCTTGACGCGCTCTCTCAGGAGCTCCGCAGCGAAATCACACAGAAGAAAGAAGCGCTCCGTAGCCGTGTCATTAAGCGCCTGAAGCTTGTCGAATCCTTGCGCGCGTCCAACGTCAAGCCTGAATGGATGATTATGACTGCCCTCCCTGTGCTGCCTCCTGGTCTACGACCTGTGCTCAGGATGGAGAGAGGACACTTTGCCGCAACGGATGTCAATGAACTCTATTGTCGGGTTATTCAAAGCAACAATCGCCTCAAGCACCTCTTAGAGGTGGAAGCACCTGCTCTGGCTCTCAATCACGAGAAACGATCATTACAGCTTGCGTGCGATGCGCTCTTTGATAATGGGCATAGTCACCACCCAATTACCGGACCACATAAACGGCCATTGCGTAGCCTCTCAGATACACTCAGCGGGAAGGGAGGGCGTTTCCGCCACAATCTACTTGGCAAGCGCGTCGATTACTCCGGTCGCTCTGTCATTAACGTTGGCCTTGACCTAAAGATGCATCAGTGTGGTCTTCCTTCAAAAATCGCGCTAGAACTCTTCAAACCGTTTCTCATCCAGAGGCTCATGTCATATGGGATCGCTGAGACGCATAGACAGGCAAAACGCGCCATTGAGCATCATCATTCAGCAGTATGGGATGTCCTCGACGAGGTTATGCGTGGGAAAGTTGTCTTGCTCAATCGCGCGCCCACCTTGCATCGACTCAGTATTCAGGCATTTGAGCCCGTACTGGTAGAGGGCGATGCTATTCTTCTACATCCCCAGGTGTGTTCAGCGTTCAATGCTGACTTTGATGGTGATCAGATGGCGGTGCATCTCCCGCTTTCTTCGGAAGCCCAGGCGGAGGCGCGTGAGCATATGCTCTCTACCCATAATCTCCTCTCGCCAGCCTCTGGCGAGCCATCCATTGCTATAACGCAGGAACAGGTGCTCGGGTGCTACTATTTGACCCAGGAGCGCCCGCAGAAGAAGGGGGAGGGGCGCATATTCGCCGACGAGCAGGATGCGATACAGGCCTATATGCATGGCATTATTGACCTCCAGGCATCTATTGATGTGCGAACCATGATTGAAACCATCTATGAGCTGCCGCCTCCTGCCGCTCCGACTATCCTCTCACGGGGAACGCGTCTCCGTACAACCGTGGGTCGTTTACTCTTTAACCAGGTGTTGCCCAAAGCATTGCGCTTTCGCAACTATGTCATGAAGAAGGACTCTTTGCGCCAACTGGTCTGGGACTGTATCAAAATCTGTGGGCAAGAGAGAGCTGCCACGATGGCGGATGCCATCAAACGCCTTGGTTTTCAGCACGCGACCAGGGCGAGCATCTCATTCTCGATGACGGACGTCATCGTGCCATCACAGAAGAAAGCGATTCTGACACAGACCGATGAAAAAGTCTCCGCACTTCATGAGGCATGGCAACAGGGGTTGATGACACATGACGAGTTATACCAGCGCTCCATCGCGCTCTGGCAAGTCGCGACTGAGGCGATCGCCCAGCATGTCCAGAGCGTACTCAATCCCTATGGCTCGATAGCAACCATTACCAATTCTGGAGCCACCAAAGCCAGGTTACAGCAAATTCGTCAGCTTTCGGGGATGCGCGGTCTCATGGCAAGCCCATCGGGGGCGATTATTGCAACCCCTGTACGTGGCAATTTTCTCGAAGGCCTGACAGTCGCTGAATATTTTCTCAGTAGCCACGGGGCACGTAAGAGTATGATGGATCGCTCGCTCAATACCGCGCAATCAGGTTACCTGACAATCCAACTGGTGAATGCGGCCCAAGACGTCGTGGTGACGGAAGAAGATTGCGGGACGCGAGAGAGCATGGTTGTCTCTGATGAGGAGAGTAAGGCCCTGGGGCTTCCAGATAGCTCAAATCGTTTACTTGGTCGTATCCTGGGAGAGGATGTGCCATGGGCAGGGCTTGTCGAGGGCGCTGAATTAGACGAAGGCGCGGTCGCACGCCTCTTGAAAGCGGGCGTAACACAGGTGAAGGTGCGCTCAGTCCTGACCTGCCAGACGCGTTATGGTGTCTGTCGCAAGTGTTATGGCTGGGACCTCTCAAAGCGCGTATTAGTGCAAAAGGGAGTCGCGGTGGGAATTATCGCAGCCCAATCTATCGGCGAGCCTGGCACGCAGTTAACAATGCGCACCTTTCATAGTGGTGGCATAGCGAGTGGTCAGGAAGATATTACCCAGGGAATTCCGCGCGTCAAAGAACTCTTTGAGGCACGCCCACCAAAAGATCCCGCACTTGTGAGCGAGATTACGGGAGTTGTCACCATAACGAAGGAAGAGCGTACAGATAGACAGGTCGTTCGGATCATTTCGGATCATCATGAGCTGATAGAGCAAGGAGAGGCCCAACGGAGCTATACCGTTCTAGCAGGACAGCATGTTCTCGTGCATACTGGTCAGCGCGTCCATGCTGGAGATCCTCTCACTACCGGGGCTCGTAACTTGCAGAAAATCCTTCACTACCAGGGGAGAATGGCGCTGGCACGCTATCTCTTACAAGAGGCTCAGTTGGCCTGATAACATTTTTTCGTACACGTTTCCCCGCTAAGGCTTGCTTGGACGAAAAAGAGGCCGAATCGTTCCCGCTAAGCCAAAAGAGTAGCCTTCTCTTCCCATGAAAGACGATTTGATTGACATGCTCCACAGGCAATGCTAAGAAAAGCAGAGGTATTTTGTATTTGTGGAGGATGTCGTGCCTTTTACCTCAAGAACACCAACGTATTTGACTCCAGAACAGCGCCACGCGCTGATGCAGATTCCGGCTGATCTGTCCGATCGTGAGATTGCTCGCTACTATACCTTCTCGCAGAGGGATCTCGACCTGATTAACCAGCGGAGGCGTCATCATAACCGCCTTGGGTTCGCTGTTCAGCTCGCTGTTTTGCGTTTCCCAGGACGGCCCTGGAAGGAGCTTGATGGCATGCCCGCCCGCGTCCTTCTGGCAATAGCGGATCAAGTGCAGGTACCAGCCTCAGCGCTTGCTCTCTATGGAAAGCGTGACAACACCTTGTATGAGCACCTGGACGAGATCCGGCGCACATACAAGCTTCGTGAGTGCGGATGGCGAGAATATCTGTGGCTCGCCCGCGAGCTGCTTCCCCAGGCGATGGAAAGCGACCGCCCTCTTCCGCTCATTGAGCACGCGCTAGAACTGCTCCGTACCGAAGGCATTCTTGCTCCTGTTTTGACGCACCTTGAGCGGCTCGTTTGGATGGTACTCAAAGCTGCGGAGAAGCGTTTATTCCGCGTGCTCACCGCTGCCCTTACGCTGGAACATCGCAGTAAACTTGATGGATTGTTACATGCAGATGCTGGACGGCGAGGAACGGCGCGTTTAATCTGGCTGCGTGAGCCTCCTGGCGTGACTTCCGCGAAAAGCGTCAAACAGATTGTGGAACGCCTTCAGTTTCTCCGTAAACTCGACCTCCCGGCGCTCCCGCAAACGCTCCATCAGAATAGAGTGTTGCAATTAGCACGGAAATGTACCAAGTATCAGCCACAACCGCTGCTGAAATTTAAAGCAGAACGACGGCATGCCCTGTTAATGGCTCATCTTTTTGAGCTATCACAGGATTTGACCGATCAGGCACTGGATCAATTCGATCGGTTGCTCGGAGAGTTGATGAGGAAAGGGGAACGCCGCCAGGAGAAGCATTTTCGCCTCAATGCACGCACGCTGAATAGCCATCTTGCCGTGTTGACGAAAGCGACGGAGGCTTTTCTCGTTGCCAGGACAGAAGGGGACGATCCGGTAACAGCGGTGCTTGCAAAGGTTTCGGAAACGCAGCTCCAGGCCACGGTTGATTCCGCAAAGCGCTTGCTTCGACCAGAGAATTTGGATTCGCTGGACCTCATTGAGTCCCGCTACACTCCGATGCGGCAGAGTCTGCTTGCTCTCTATCGGGCATTGGACTTCCAGCCGGTGCGCAAGAGTGAACCCGCACTCCAAGCTCTGGAGTATGTCTCGCAGTTAGCAGAGCGCCGCAAGCGTGTGACGGGTCGCGAGCAGAAGGTAGGAAAGGTGACGATGACAGCGCCTCTGGGACACCTGACAGAGCGCTGGCGCAAGCACGCCTTCATCGGTTCCGAGATCGCTCCCAACTATTATGAGGCAGCGGCCTTTGAAGCCCTCAAAGGGCGAGTACGCTCAGGAGATATCGCCGTAAGCGGAAGCCGACGTTATCGGCCCTTTGAAGGGTATCTCTTACCAGCACCACACTTTGAGCAGCTTGCAGAAAAGAAGCAGACCAAGCTGGCCGTGACTGAAGATGCGGATACCTACCTGGTGGCCAAGCAACAAGAGATTACCAAGAAGTTGGAAGCACTTCAGGAGAGTATTGGCAAAGTCGAAGGGAGCCTGAGTCTGGATGACAAGGGGAAACTATATCTGCCTGCATTGGAAAAGGAGATTCCAGCTTCAGTGGAACGCCTGAGACCGCGGGTCTACGCCATGCTTCCTCAGATCACTCTGCCTGATCTGTTGTTAGAGCTGGATAATTGGACGGGATTTCTGCGGCCTTTCACCCACCTGACCAGTGGTGATGCCCCGGTTGGCGATGAGAAGCTCGTCCTTGTGGCCGCCCTCATGGGCATGGGGATGAACCTGGGACTCACGAAAATGGAACAATCTTGCCCCTATACCTATCGTCAACTGTCCTGGTCGGTAGATTGGCATATTCGGGAGGAGACGCTCCTCGCAGCGCTGGCCTGCTTGGATAACTTTGTCCTTTCTGCTCCACTCTCGCACGCCTGGGGAGATGGTACAACCTCCTCGTCGGATGGCATGCGCATGTCGGTGGGGGTGAAAGCAGCGAACGCCGAGTACAATGCCAAATATTTTGGCGTGGGACGAGGGACGAACATCTATGTCCATGCAGCAGATATTTGGATGCCATTTGGCAAGCCGCAGGTGATTGGGACAAACGAAGAAGCGCTTTACGTAATAGACGCTTTATGCAATCACGAAAGCGACCTGCACATTCGCGAGCATTACACTGATACAGGAGGCAGCACGGAGCAGGTGTTTGCCCTCGCGACGTTACTGGGTTTTCGCTTTGCTCCGCGTATCAGTGACGCGCTCTCCAGGAAACTGTATCTGCTTGATGCGGTAGGAGCATCAGCACCACTTGAGAGCCTGGTGTTCGAGCAGGTCAACAAGAAGCTCATCGCTGAGCAATGGGAGGAAATGCAACGTGTCGCTTCTTCGATTCGTCACGGCACCGTGTCAGCCTCGTTGCTGATGCGAAAACTGGCAGCGTATCCCCGTCAAAATCAAGTGGCCAGGGCGCTGACCGAATTTGGCAAGCTGGAACGGACCTCCTTTTTGCTGGAGTATTTTCGCGACGCTGCGCTCCGTCGTCGGATTCTCATTGGACTCAATAAAGGAGAAGCGCTCCACTCTCTTGCTCGCCAACTCTTCTTTGGCCGTCTGGGCGAGCTGCGTGATCGTGCCCTGGAAGATCAGATCCACCGTGCCAGTTGTTTACACCTGCTGATCGCCGCCATTGCCGCCTGGAACACCATCTACTTGACTGAAGCGTTCGCAACGCTGCGTCGGCAAGGCGAAGAGATCTCAGAAACAACGGTCGCGCATATCGCTCCGCTGGGCTGGGAGCACATCAATCTGATTGGCAAGTATCAGTTCGCGCCGCAACCGGGGCGCTCATTGGAGAATCTTCGCCCACTGCATTTGAAAGAGCAAAAAGATGGGGAGGAAACTCCCCAGGAAGCTGCCAGCTAAGGCGATCGTTTCACCTCTCTGTGGAGATCAGGATCACAGAGAGGTGGAACGTCTTAACGACCGTTTTCGCAAAACAACACGGATATTCTGTGATATGTTCCTTCTGTTTGAAGGGAACAACATATGTACGCCGTGAGGCAAACAGCTCCGCTTCCTACAAAACCTGTGCAGATTTACCCCACTGTACTGCCAGGATCACCCTGTGCCCCTGAGGCCAGCAATTCAGCGACCGATTGGAGCAGCGTTTCCAGTTCAAAAGGTTTTCGCAGCGTTCTGAGATGCTTTTTGCCGCAGGCCTCAGGTGATATATCTGCACTCATCAAGATGACAGGGATGTGCCCACGCCCTTCTCGGCTCCTCAGCCAGTCCGCCAGTTCCAGACCGTTCATCCCAGGGAGATGATAATCCAGGAGCACTAACGCGGGGGCATCCGTTTGCAGGATACGTTGCGCCATCTCTCCACTGAGGACATGGCACGCCTCATAGGTTTCTTCCCCCTGGAGTACCTCCAGCAGGAGATCGCCTAGGGTGGGATCATCTTCGACAATGAGAATACGTTTGCTGCGAGTCTGTTCACGACCTGCCTGCTGGCTTCTACACATTCCTTTCCTCCTTCGTGTTTCTGAGACTCTCTTCCCGCACGGCGGCAAGGGGGAGCGTGACGTGAAAGGTGGATCCTTTTCCCCTCTCGCTTTCGACCCGAATCGTTCCTCCGTGATGCTTGACAATCTCCGCGACGATATACAAACCCATCCCCAGCCCCGGAAAGGCACGCTGCTGAGGGGGGACTGCCCGGTAGAAGCGTTCAAAGATTCTTCTTTGCAGTTCTCGTGGGATGCCAATCCCCTGATCGCGTACACTGATTGTGATTGCCGAGGCCTCGGTGTTAAGCGTCACGTCGATCAGCGGGGCATCTGGAGCATATTTGATGGCATTGCTGAGTAAATTCAGAAACACCTGTGTGAGCCGATCTCGATCTCCGACCACGAAAGCGGGGGAGGTGGCATGCTGGAGCCCGATGGTATGGGTCGTGTGCATGTGCTGAATAACGTCCACGACTTCCTTCAGCATCTCATCCAGATCGACCCTCTCGTGCGCATATTCCAGCTTCCCGGCCTGGATGTGTGAGAGGTCGAGTAACTCATCAACCAGACGGGTGATGGCATTGAGCTGGGTGTCCATGCGAGCACACACCACCTCCACATTGGGAAGGTCTTGTTTCTCAAGTTTCTTGCGCAAGAGCTGGGTTTGCAGCTTCAAGGAGGCGAGGGGCGTCTTCAGTTCATGGCTGGCCATGCCCAAAAAGGCATCTTTGCGCTGTTCCAACTCCCGGCGAGCGGAATTATCCAGGACAAAACCAATCCCTTGCAGCACCTGGTCATGGAAGGCGACGCCTCCCATTAAGACGGGCAGGTGATTGCCATCTTTACATACCAACTCCGTTTCAAAGGGAGTCGTACATTGCTGAACGACCACTTCCTGGTGAACCTGTTGAGAAAAAGAGGAAGCGAGCGCAGGCGTCATGGTTGCCCAGGGGACATTCCGCTGCTGCAGATCTTCTCGGCTGTAGCCGGTCATGTGGAGAAACGTGGTATTGGTATCCACAATCTCATCGCCTTCGGCGCAAAAGATCCCAATGATACTGGAGTTCATCAGCGCGTTCACGCGTTCCTGGCTCTGGCGCAAGGCCTCTTCCGTCCGTTTCTGGTCATCGATATCGGTACAGGAGCTCAACCACAAGACAATCTGCCCGGCTTTATTGCGCAGAGGCACACACCGTGATAAGCACCAGCGATAGGCTCCCGTGCGTCCGTCTCTAAAGCGATATTCAAGCTCATAGAGTTCTCCTGCTGTAACTGCCTGGCGATGTAGCGCCAGAACACGCTCTTGATCCTCAGGATGAATGTTCTGGAGCCAGACCTCTTGCTCAGCAGGGAAGAAATCTGTGTGGGGCTGTGTGCGTTGCCTGTCCTGGACAGTTGGGCAGTCAACAAGCTGCTGCAACAGACCCCCCTTCTGCTCTCTCACATGTCGGGCGAGCAGATCGTGATAGTCGCACCAACGTTGATTTGCGTAGACGAGCGTGCCATCAGGTTGGATGAGCCGGACAAAGTGAGGAAGGGCGTCAATCAATGCCCTATAGTCCTCTTTTATTTCTTGATAATTTGTTTTTTCAATAGTAGGTTCCATACTCTTCTTCTCCCTTTTACATACCTCATCCCTGCTGAAGAATCTATCCTGCTTTGATTCGGCAAATGGTGTCATTCATCATGTATCGCCAGCATTTCTTCTGGTGGATGACCTCTGACTCTCGAAGTATATTGAAAGAGTAGGGGGAAAATCATGGATCGAAGGTGACATGGGAAGGCGAGAAGTGAGAATTGGCACCCTGCCTGAAAGTCACAGTGCATAGTTCGGCTTCCTTTGTCGGCGAAGGCGAATGCGCAGGGGTGCAACCAGGTACAAGAGCGATGCCCCAGCGAGCGCGGGCGCAGGGATCTCTTTCCTGCACAGGCGGGGCCTGCGCAGGTTCCAAAGCGTTGACCTCCTTACCTCGAAAAGGGCAAAAGAGGGTACCCTCAATAAAGGGAGAATGATCATGAATTACGAGAATCAGAAACCACACGACAACGGGCCCGAACCCGAGCCCACCCCACGCTCGTCTTCTGATTCGCTGCTTGCGACCAAGCTTCTTCCCCCAGTCTCTCCCCATACGCTCATTGCTCGCCCTCATCTCCTGGCCCTGCTCAATGCCGGACTCAGCCGGCGCCTCATACTCGTCTCCGCCGCTGCGGGCTTTGGCAAAACCACGCTGCTCACCATCTGGGTGCGCTCGTTTGCTCCAGGGCACCCGAAAGTCTCCTGGGTCTCGCTTGACGCAAGCGACAACGTGCCCATTCAGTTTTGGACCTATGTGCTGACCGCATTGGAACACGGTCAGCCCGGACTCTCGCTGCTTCCTTTTGCGGCACTCCACGAGACGCCGCACCCCTCCTGGCAAGCGATGCTCACAGTGCTGATCAATGGCTTGGCGAAGCTGAGCGAACCCCTGGTACTGGTCCTGGACAATTACGAGGAAATGACGGAACCTGCAATCCATGCCCAGCTTGCCTTCCTGCTTGAGCACCTGCCGCCCACCCTCTGTGTGGTGCTGGCAACACGCAGTGACCCCCCTTTTTCCCTGGCCCGGTTGCGTGCGCGGGCACAGGTCCTGGAATTACGCACCGAGCAGTTGCGTGCGACCAGCGAGGAGATGACCGCCTTTCTGCGCGGCATGATGGATCTTCGGCTTTCCGAGCAGGACACACAGGAAGTGGACACACGCTTGCAGGGCTGGTGGGCGGGCATGCAACTGGCAGCGCTCGCTTTGAAGAGGGAGGCGCACTCCACCGATCTGCTGCAACAACTCCAGGGAAACCAGCCGGCTCTTTTCGAGTACCTGGTGCAGGAGGTGCTGCTCCGCCAGGAAGAGAAGGTGCAGACGTTCCTCTTGCGCACGTCCATCCTTCCTCGCCTGTGCAACTCTCTGTGCAAGGCCGTCCTGGAGCAGCAGGAAAGCCAGCCCTCCCTGGAGGATTTGGAACGGGCCAATCTCTTTCTGAGCCCTCTGGACTCCGAGCGGCAGTGGTATGCCTATCATCCCCGCTGGGCCTCGGCTCTGCGTACGCAGTTAGAGCAGCTCGCCCCCACAGAGGTGCCGCTGCTGCACCTGCGGGCCAGTCAGTGGTATGCGGCACAGCAGATGCACAGCGAAGCGATCCAACACGCGCTGCAGGCGCAGGCGTGGCCCTGGGCTGCGCAGCTGATGGAACAGATTCCCAGCCAGCGTCTCTTCCTCCTCGAGTACGCCCTGCTCCCGTCCTGGATTGAACAACTTCCCCGCGAAGTCGTGCGTGAGCGGCCTCGTTTATGCCTGGCCGAGGCTCGGAGCCTGTTCTGGGTCGCAGATCCAGGGGTCACCGAAAGCTGGGTGCACGATGCCAGATCCGCCTGGACACGAGCCCAACGACGGGAAAAACAACCAGGCAGCGCGCGAGATGCACAGGAACCAGAGGCACCGCCTTCTCTTCTGGGGAAATTGCCGCATTCCAGGCCGCGATTGCCGCTTTCTATCATGGAGATGCGGGAGCAACGCAAGCGTTTTGCCAGGAGGCGCTGACCCATCTTGAGGAGCACCAACGGACAATAGCCTGGTCCCAGGCTCAGGCAAACCTCGCGCTCGGACATTTCAAGCCTGCTCTGCAGCACATACAGACGGAATGGGGCCGGAGCAAAGCGGAGGGGAACCGAGTACTCGAAGGGATGTACTTGCACGAGGCAACACAGGAAATGATACGCATGGGCCATTTGCACCAGGCGTGGCAATTCTGCGAGCAGGCCATGCACGTGGTTCAAACCCCGGAGGGGTACCAGCCAGTCTGGGTGTGTTGGCCCTATGCGGCTCAGGCCTGGCTCTTGCACGAATGGAACCGGTTAGAGGAAGCTCGATCCCTCGCCGAACAGGCCATCGAGCTTGGCGAACAGGCCGAAGCCCTGGCGTTCTTACCCCTCGGCTACACCCTCTTGATGCGGATTGCCCTCTCGCAAGGGCGTTTGGCGGAGGCACACAAAGCCTTTCAGCAGATGGAATATGCCTGGAGGGTGATGCCGTCTCCCTATCGCGCGGCGCACTGGAGCAGCGTCGATCAGATGCGTTTCTGGCTGGCACGTGGCGATCTGGAACAAGCACGATACTGGGTAAGCGATCTGGAGCAGCAAGAACCGCTGGTGTCTCCGCTGGCGCGGGAACGACAGCAGATTGCCCATGTTCGCCTGCTGCTGGCCGAATCCCAACCAGACCAGGCGTTGACCCTGCTCAGCCCCCTGGTCAAACGAGCAACAGCCATGCAACAGTGGTATTATGTCCTGGAAATGTGGCTCTTGCAGACACAGGCGTACCAGATGCTCAAGCTCCAGCGAGACGCGTTGTCGCGGCTTTCACAGGCCGTGCATCTGGCCGCACCAGAAGGTTACATCCGTCACTTTGTGGACGAGGGACCCTCTCTGGCTGCATTGCTCTCCCAGCTCAGAAAACAGGAGCGCCAGACGGAAGATCTCCCCTACCTGGAGACACTTTTGCGTGCGTTCAACGAGCAGCCAGTGCCCCAGCCAACGCATTTGGAACAAGAGCCATCCCCGAGCCCACGAGCATTGCTGGACCCCTTGAGCGCGCGTGAACAGGACGTGTTACGCCTGCTCGCACGCGGTGCCTCGAACCAGAAGATTGCGGAAACCTTGGTGATCGAAGTAGGCACCGTGAAGCATCATGTCACGAATATCCTCAGCAAACTTGAAGCGACCAATCGCACGCAGGCGGTGGCACGAGCACGAGATCTTGGGCTCCTTACTCAAGGAGAGTAAGCCTTTTTGCAACTTAACGTTGGCAGCTATGCGCTTCAAAAGGAGAGGGAATGCGCTTTCTCGAAGAAGACAATCCAAATTGTATGTGTCATAAGGAACGTTATGACCTATACAGAATGGACTGTGTTATACTCTGTATCACCTATACAATCTGTATAGGTCTTACGGAGAAAAAGAGGTTAAGAGGATACAGTCCAAAAATGAGTCAGACGATCGCCTATCTGAGAACTTCGACGGATAAACAGGATCTGAATAATCAGAAACTGGAAATCCTGGAATGGGCCAGAAAAAAAGACCTGAAGATCGACGAGTTCGTCGAAATCACCATGTCGTCACGCAAGACCAGGAAGCAGCGGCGCATCGAAGAAGTCCTGGAAATGCTGACTGACTCTGATACCCTCATTGTCACAGAGCTTTCTCGGCTGGGCCGGAGCACAGCGGAAGTGATCGCCCTGGTTAATGAACTGGTCGCACGCAATATCCGGGTCATTATCCTTAAGCAGAATCTGGATATTTCCCAGCACGATATGAACTCAAAAATCATGATCACTCTCTTCTCGCTCTTCGCGGAGTTGGAGCGCGATCTGATCAGCCTGCGTACGAAAGAAGCGCTGGCCGCCAAAAAACAGCAGGGCAAAACCCTTGGCAAACCGAAGGGGACTCTTCAGAAAAGCAAGTTTGACACTGATCTGGAGCGCATCAAAGATCTCCTCAAACTGGGACTCTCGACGCGCAAAATCGCTACCCTTCTTGAGTACAACAATCACCTTGCGCTCAACACTTATATCACCAAACGCAAGCTTCGTGGGCAAGAGTCGTAACGAGATTTGCTTGAAGGCTGGCCACTCTTTGGTTTAGCGGGAACGATTCAGGCTTCTTTTCGACCAGGCCAGCCTTAGCGGGGAAACGTGTACGAAAAAATGTTATCAGGCCCAGTTGGTCTATCGTACAACTGGTGCCTATATACACGATAAACACATTGAACTTATTATTCGTCAAATGCTGCGCTATGTATGCGTAGAGACCTCTGGAGATACGACGTTTCTCCCTGAAGATATTATTGATCGTTTCGCATACAATGATGCCAATACACTCATACATGCTAGAGGTAGAGCGCCAGCCACAGCACACCCTATAGTTCTGGGCCTTATCCCCGCGACCCTTGCAGGAGAGAGCTGGCTAGCGGCAGCCTCGTTCCAGCAAACCACACGAGTGCTTACAGATGCCCTTCTAGGGGGCCGTATAGACACGCTCAGGGGGATCAAAGAGAATGTCATCCTGGGGAAAATGATACCTGCGGGAACGGGTATTCTGCCTCGTCCGGTACAACCAGCACCGCGTAAGCGTGGGCGGCCTGCCAAACACAGCAAGGTTGAGACACTGCTCCGATTAATGTAGGAAAACGTATGCAAGCATAGCGCTCCCACAGCTTTCGTTGTTGCTGTTTCATCCGTAGGTGCCTCAATGCATCTGATGCATTTTTGGTCTTATCCCGCGTCCGCAGCCAAGTTTACGTCATCGCCTGAGCCAATATCGGTGACGACTTGATCAATTACCCCGATCAAGTGGAGGGCTTCCCGCAGGATATTCTGGCCAGCATTGTGATCGCGATCTTGCGGGAACTGATCATAGGGACATGATGGATTCTGGCACACAAAGATGCGATCTTCGAGCGTCATCGTTTCCCACTTCCACCCGCAACAATGGCAGGTTTTACTCGAAGGAAAGAAGCGCCCGACTTTGATGACGTGTCCACCACGCTGCTGCACCTTGCTCGTCAAGAGTGTCAACAGTTTGCCGAGTGAGGCATCCGAGAACGAACGAGCCAAACGTCGATTCTTGAGCAAGCCTTTGAGGTTGAGGGTTTCAATACCAATGATCCCGTAACCGTTCGCAAGCTTGGTCGTCATCTTGTGGAGCACATCATCCCGCATGCAGGTTATACGGTAGTGGAGGCGCGCCACCTGACGCCGCGCCTTTTCGCGGTTTTTTGATCCTGGTTTTCGGCGATGCAGCCGCTTATTGGCCTGGCGCAATTTCTTGAGTGCTGTTTTGAGGAACGCTTGGTTCTCGTATCCCTCACCAGTACTCAACGTGGCCAGTCGGTTGAGTCCAACATCGATGCCTACGGCTGCGGGCCGACTGTTGGGCAGCTCATCAGGCAGTTCTACCGTTATGCTGACGAACCACCAGTCGGCAGTTCTGGTCATGCGTGCCCCTGTCACCTTGCCCACAAAGCGCAGATTCTCTGCCATATTGACCCATCCAAGTTTGGGGACCCACACCCGGTGATCGCCTACCTCGAACTGGTCGTTGGCAAGGTAAAAGCTCGGTTTGCTTCGCTTCTTGCTTTTGAAACGCGGGCGGCGCGCCTTCCCTTCAAAGAAGGCCGTAAATGCCTTGGCTATATCCAGAAACGGCTGATCTGAGGCATTTTTGGTGACTTCCCAGGTCCAGGGAAAGTGCTCCCGCCTGATCTCATTGAACTGCTTCTTAAGCTTGAGTGCGGTGGGCTTCTTACCTGCCTCATATTGCCGATTCCACTCAGCTAACGCCCAATTCCAGACAAATCGCGCTGTTCCTGCGGCTTTCGCAAAATACACGGCCTGCTCAGGCGTAGGGTGGAGTCTGATCTTGTGCGCCTTGATCATCCGTGATATCCTTTCCCAAAGCCGCTGCTCTGATGAGGTTTTTATGGGAACGCAAGCCGTGAAGTCGCGCTGAGAACACGGTCACGATAGCGAGCAAATCTCGGACCAATTCTTCTTCTGGAGAGAGTGTTTCGCCATTGATCACGGTGATCTGGGTTCCATGGCGTTCACAAAAGTGCTCAAACCAGTCGTAGCCAAAGCGAACAAAGCGATCCTGATAGCCGATCACCACCCGCTTGACCAGACCCAGTTCGATTTGTTCGATGACCTGATTAAACCCTTTGCGTTTGTAATTGAGCGCAGAGCCAATATCTTCCACCCACTGATCGACGTTGATACGCTGCTGCTGACAGTACGCTCGCAGTGCTTCCTTCTGAATGGCGAGATCCTTCTTCTGACCAGGAGAGGAGACACGCGCATAGGCAATGGTCAGCCCCTGCTCGCTAGAAATCAGCCCGCGATACTGCAAATACTGCTCATGCGTGTAGTAGCGGCGATTCGTCGGGCTGCGGAATGCGGGCAGGATACCCTTACGATCCCATTTTTGCAAGGTGTTGACCGATTTCCCAATCAACTTCCCGAATTGTTTGGGTAAATACGTATGCTCCATATATGCATTTTAACATATGATCCTATCTTTTTCCATACTGTTGAACACTCTTTCAGTATGCTCACTTGCTCCAAGGTTCGCCAGTGGTATCAAGAGTGAGCCAGAACCACTTCGTGGGGCATTTACCAAGCGTTGATTGAAACGAGATAGCAAGCCTTTGCATTTCGCTGTCAGTTTTGCTGTCAACGATGCATTTCGCCAAAAAAAAGAAACGATCTCAGGAGTGTCTAGAAGCGGCATGAGAGCATCATCATTATAAAAGAGCTGCAGGTGGAGCGATTCGTGGGCGCCTCCTCGCCTTTTTTCGCCGCTGTCCGCCAGGACGCTTCCCGTGGGGCGCGATGGGGATCATCGTTCGCCGACGCGCATCGTAATACGCTGGCGTCCGGCGGCTTTGCCGTCAATTTGCCGTCAAAATTGGTGAGGTGAGGGGAGCTCTCCCCGAGTTTCCGATGAGGCATCCAGGTGGTTGCCAGCGAGTACGACTGTGCTCATGAGCCAATAGAGGAAACTATCGGGTGGCCGTTTATCCGCCATCCATCCGCCATCCATCCGCCATCCATCCGCCATCCATCCGCCACCACGAGTTAAAAAGGCAGAAAGTGTGCTACAATAAACGTGCTTTAGATCATGACGAGTAGGGAAAGGGGCGTTCTGGTGAAGCTGAACGAGATGGAATTGAAGGCGCTTATTCAAGGTGGAGAGACCAATGCGGTCGAACTTAAGGTGGCTGCTCCCAGAGCAACGGAGATGGCTGAACGCTTGTGTGGCATGGCGAATGCCCAGGGCGGTGTCGTTATTATTGGCGTCAAGGATTCCACTCACGAGATTGTAGGTGTGCCAGATAAGCGTATCGGAGAGACGTTGGATGTGGTTTTAAGGGCAGTTCGGCAAATGATCAAGCCCGAACTGGTGCTAGACCCTTCCGAGCCGGAAATTTATACCGTGGAGGGGAAAAAACTCGTTGTGGCGACGGTAAAGCCAAGCCACGGGCCAGTCTATCAGGCTCACGGGATTTATTGGATGAGGCGCGGTACCCATACCGTATCGCTGGGTTTATCGGAATTGCTGGAAATGGCGAATGACCGGGGCTTGGTGGATTGGGAACACCAACCGGTCCGCAACGCGACAATGGAGGACCTTGACCTGGAGAAGGTCAAGGCGTATCTGGCGCAGCGGTCCACAAGCGATCGTCAAGCCAGCCGCTTCAAGGATCTGGAACGGGTGCTGATCGGCATGGAGTGTGCGGTCAGGACACATGATGGCAAAGTGGTTCCTACCAATGCGGGGATGTTGTTCTTCGGCTCTGCCCCGCAAGAGCATATTATACAAAGCGATGTGGCCTGTGTGTTGTATCGTGAGACGGTCGGCGCCAGTAGGTACGCGGACCGCAGATTTATTACAGGAACACTCCAGGATTTGATCGATGGGGCGGAATTGTTCCTGAGCCGCTATATTGCGGTGGGAGCCAGGGTTGAAGGTTTTAAGCGCATTGATATACTGGAGTATTCTCTGGAGACTCTGCGAGAGGCCGTTATCAATGCCGTGGTGCATCGCGATTACAGCAAGCGCGGCGAGAGCGTGCGCGTGTTTTGTTATCCTGACCGGGTAGAGATCCATAGCCCCGGCTTACTGCTGCCGGGGATCACGGTTGAGCAGATGGAGCAGGGAGAAGTGCAATCGAAGCTGCGCAATCCCACTCTGGCGAATCTGCTCAAAGATATCCCCGGTTACATGGAGCGCCTTGGAAGCGGCATCAGGTTTATGCTCGACGAGACGAAACGCCTGGGTCTACCCGGGCCGCAGTTTCGAGAGATGGGTGAATTTATAGTCACATTTCAGAAGGCTCCCGCCTTGATGTCTCCGCGACCGCACCCGCAGTATTCGGAAACGCTCTGGGGAGATGAGAGGGATACTCGGCCCGAAATATTGTCGCAGGAGCAGGCGGATCAACGGGAGCGCCGGATGACCACAGCGGTGGCGTATGTTCAGAAGTATGGTTTTATCACGAATAGTATCTACAGACAATTGACGGGAGTCTCGGATAGAACTGCCCACAGGGATTTAGAGACATTAATAGAACGTGGGAGATTAAAAGGCACCGGTCAGCGAGCGGCGCGGCGCTATGTGTTGGCATGATGGCGCTGCGTAAGGTTTACCCTCACTTTTGCGGAGAAGCCCACAACCGAGCACGACATATTGCTCGGTTGTGGGCTTCCTTTTTGTCTGCTAGCCGTAGCGGGCGGTTTCATTTGCCTGCTTTCAAACGGTGTCTATGCGGTGTGTCCTGACAGGAGAACCGGGAGACAAACGACGATTTTCACAGAAACCAGTGGATCTTGGGGTGGGAAAGCGAGCTCGGGGACGACCTCGATAGACTCCAGAAGACGGGTAATGCCGGTGGAGAGATTCTAGTCGGTTTATTTGTGGGCGTTTTTGGTTGTCCTCCTAGTGCTTAAAATCTTGGTATCTTGTTTGCAGGTGTTGGTAGTCTCTTGTGTAAATTGGTGAGTGTGGCTGTACTAAAAGCTGTACTGGCTGTACTTTGATCCGTAAGGTTTACTCTTGAATTGTGCAAAAATAAAGGCGCTAAAAAGAGCCGATGGTCGGAGTCGGCTCAGCTTATTTGTGGGCGTTTGTAGGTGTCCTCCTGGCGCTTAAAATCTCGGTTCTTTGTTTGCTGATGTTGGCAATTTCTTGTCTAAATTGGTGCGTGTTGCTACAGTCGTTGCTACAGTTGCTACAGTGATCAATGCTCTATAAGTGCCAGTGGAAGATGCGGGTCAGGTTTGTTTGTGAGTGTTAATCGCTGTTCTCCTGGTTTTTAAAGTGAGTGTCTGTTGTTTATGAGGGTTGATGAATTTATTATATAGGCTTGCTGGTGTGACTGTACTAAATGCTATACTGACTAGGTTAGATAAGACTTTGAAAGTTTATGGCTTTTGCTCTTTTCTGCAATATTCAATTTGCATTTTCTATTTCAGGAATTTTGTATGAGAGATGAGGCCATTTACTTAACTCTCTAATTGCTTCTGCCCTAACACTCTCTGCTTCATCAAGCCTCTTGAATTTCTTTAAAGAAATAATTTTGGTTTTGTAAGTGTAGGTTAAAGTGTTTGATGGCCCTCCATCTCTAGCTAATTCTTCACTGATTAAATCATCGAAAATTCTGATCGCTTCTTCATATTTTCCTAATCTGCTTTTTACAACACCTAGTTGATGGCGAGCTACAAGATGATCTTCTTTATATTCTATTGCTTTTTCTAGGCAACGTTCTACCTGATGACGGTCCTTGATTTTGTCATATATTTGACTGAATTGGTAATAAATAAAAAAGCCTGTTGATTTGTTCGCATATTGACTCGCCTTCTTCAACAATTCAATCGCTTCTGCTATTTGACCAAGACTATTTTTGAATACTCCATATTTTACAAGAACATAAGCTGAACGCGGATCATGGTTCAATGCATCTTTAAAGAGTTGTTCTGCCTCGTCATAGTTAAAATCCGATGCTTGTGATTCTGCTTTACGAGTAAGAATAATAGCTTGTTTTTCTGTGTCTCGTTTGACTTCGAAGCTTTCAAACAGATGACTATACGGTTGCATTTCTGCTGCAATTAATTCCATTTGTTGAATATGTCGTTTATAAGCGGTTGTTGCTGTTAATTCAGTATCTCCCATTGTCCTCAGCTTATTGCGTGCAAAAGCTTTTGTGATAGGTAAGGCGTGATAAGTAGTCTGTCCTGTTTTTTCGTCCGCTCTTTGTGAGATGAGGGTTGCTTCAATAAGTTTCGCCGCTGCATGCTCGACCGTTTCAGTTGACCAATCGAGAGCTGTAGACCATAAGCGCATTGTGGGCGCTTCGTCGAAGATTGAAAGTACTGCTAGTGCTTTTTGTGCTTGTTCAGATAGTACTTTCCATGAAGTGTTAAAACTAAATTCAAGCAGAGGAGAATCTTGGCTTGGAACTTGGCTTAGTACGTTAGATAAATCCCCTTTTTTCAAAGTATACTGCCCTAAGATCCATTCTATAGCAAGTGGCAGCCCACCGGAAGCTTCGAAAACCAATTTTGTAATGTTATCAGTATTGGGTATATTGATTCTTTTTTCTTGTGATTTTACACGAAGGAACTCTTTTATTTCTGGTAAACTTAGTTCTTTTACTTGTAAAGGTTTTTCCCAGTCTCTAGTTCTCACGCGACTTGTTAAAAGTACTTTGGATTTGTTCGAAGTAGGTAGGGAGCCCACAAAATGCATAATTCGCCCATCTGATATTGTTTCCATATTATCTAATATGAGAAGTGTTTTATAATCCGTAAGAAGTGTTTGCGCTAGATCTTTTCGATCTTCTAATTTTTCATTGATAAGATCGCTACAGTCGAAAAGATGTAAAATATTGTCGAGTAAGTTCTCTAGCGAATAGAGAGTAGGCCTTAACTGTTTAATTCCTTTTTCTGAGAGTTTGGTGTCTTTTGCTGATAGGTGTAGTATTGCCTGAAATAATTTTTTGTCATGCCTATTTTCGTAATAATGGTTTGCTATCCAGCTAGCAAGGGCAGATTTTCCTACTCCACCTGGGCCGTATACATTGATAATCCAAATTCGATCATCACCTTCTATAGCTTTTTGCAATTCTTGTTGTAGCTCTTTTCTTTCGATAAAATTTTCGTATTCAGAAGGTAGAATGCGATATAGCCCTTCTTCTACCATAAAAGGAGATGGCTCAATCTGTTGCTCTTCAATTTCAGCTTTGTTCTCTTGTTCTATTAAGTCTAAAATGAGTTCTTCTAATTCATCCGCATGAATCCTTGCTGTCGTATCTCCTTTACGAAAATAAATGTCTCCATCTCTTATTCCCCAAATCTCTTGTGGTTTGAAATTGTTTTTGCAGGCTGAAGGAATGCGTAATTTTCTATGTTTAGCTGATCCTTGGACTAATATCATAGCAAATTCTTTGAAAGTGTCCTTTATAGGAATCTTATGTGTAACGACATAAACAGCAAGTTCTAAACCTGTCGTTTTTCTAATAATATCGCGAAGTAGTTTGCTATCTTCTTCAAAAGTATTGTTAAGCCCTATTGGTTCCCATGTTTTATCTTTGACTCCTATTACAAGATAACCTCCACCAACGTTTTTTATTGCAACAATATCTTTAGCAAAGTTCGCTTTGTTATGATCGTTATCTAAGTGCAATTCGGCTTTATAATCTAAATGCTCGCATTCACCTCTACATTCGAGTAGATACCGAAGAGCTGCAGTTGACATATCGCCGTCAACTGCCATTTTTTTTAGTTTGTGTAAGTTCATTTGCATGTCCTGGTAAGGGAATGAGGCTCTGCCTCGGATAAAAATACATTTGGAGCTAATAATGTTATTATAGCTAAAACATTTAAATTTGCCAATATATGTATTTTATGCCAAGGAAATAGGAATTTGAACCGGCAGATTTTGAGCTTAAGGCGATAGTGCAAATAGAAAGGCTGGAATTGGTATGATTTATCACATTCTAGCCTTTCTGTTAAAGAAACTGAAGAGAATTGAATTTTGCTATGCTAACTGCTCAAGAGTAGGAGACTCTTCAGTATTATCTGTACGCATAATTTGTTCTTGTAACCAGGCGTCATACTCTTCTAATTGAGCGAGTTGTTCTAGACTCACAGTTCTACCTGCAGATCCATGTGCGACTATCCTCCTAGACTCATTAACCTCGTTTATCCAATTTGTTCTTTTGTCCTTTCCGTTATAGTTTCCATAGCCTAGCAAAGTATTAAACAGACTCCAATGCTGTTGGATAATATGCCTATAGTCTAGTAAGTCAAAGTAATATTCCTTTCCTCCACGCTGTCCATCATCTTCCTCATGACGATCGGAGACTTTCTTTCTAATTTGCCTAGGTACTCCTTCTGTCCACCATTGCGAATCATCTGGACCGAATTCTCTTTTCAATTCTTCTATTACAGTCTTTTGTAAGGTTGTTTCTATCCTATCTACAAGTATTTTGGCTTTCGTGTTTGTTTGCGCTTTGTGTTCTTCCATAAAACCGCTTAAACCAGCAGGATTAAAGGAGGGTATTTTATTATGGATAGCTTGTTGACAAAGCCTCATTCTCGTTGATTGACCTTGCCCTCCACGTAGTGATCTGAATAATTTTTTTTCTTCCTCCGGCAAAGTATTAAAGTATTGTCCTAGTATGCTGGCATATGGTTTTATTTTCTCAAACAAATCTTGGTTACTGTATTTTCTAAGGTCTTTTTCTGTGGAAGCTAGGTGGTGAAATATACTACGGAGTACGTTAATGCAAGCTGTAACACTATCGTTCATGGCAAGGCCCCCTCCATCTCCAGCTCCAGCGGCCCACCAATTGGGTGCGGCATCCCTAATCTGTCCAAACCACGCTGTCAATATATAAACGGTTCTTTCTATTGTTCGGTCTGGATTGTCATCTACCCATAGAGGTCCATAGATAATATCATCCCTCTTGCTCTTTGTTAAGTATAAATCTGAATCTAAGACATGGAATAAAGTATTCCAAGAAATACAGCGTATATCATCTCTTTTGTCATCTGAGGCTTGTACTCTTTGGTTAAATGGCGATTGTGGATTAACGTCGAGAAGATAGATCGCCCTGGCAATAATAGATCTGACTTTAAGTGTCGGGTCAGATGCATCTTTATGAAGATCTCCATAAAGCTCTTGCAGCAAGGAACGCTTTACGCTTTTTTGCTCTGCATTTATTGATACAAATAGGCTAGCTTGTACATTTGCAGGCAGTAATTCAAAGGCGAGTATCGAAAGACGTGCCTTTGATGCTTGGGAATTTCCAGAATAGGCAAATAACCTGTGTTGGCCATCAATGATCCAAGCCGATTTATAGGCGCTTCGTAGATCAAGCCACCCCATTACACTATTGCTTTGCTCTGAATCTTGAATGCTTTTGTTAAAGGTTGGTTTTTTATCTAGATTGATAACAATGTTTGTAGGGAAGATTCCATGCTTGTCTATATACTCGCGAATTTTTCTAAGCCTTGTTTTTTGTAGCATACGTTGGTAGGTATTGACATCAGATCCTTTCCCTTTTACACGGTGAGAAACATAGGCAATCTTTAATAGGTATTCAGGCTCAATTGAAAAAGTGTAGCATGTGTAGTCCCCTATCTTGGTTCTAATTGCCGGGACTTTAATATTTAAGCCTGGAACGTTCTTACCTGGTAACAGATCTGCTAAGAATTGATACTTGGCAGCAGGGCCTAAATGCTCTACAAGAGCTTCATAATATACAAGATCTTGCTCGTCAAAAAACGTTATATCTTTTAGACGCTTTTTGTCCTCTTCTAGAATGAAAATATTAGATGTAAACATACCTAAGGCTACTAGACGTTTAACAGGTCGGTCAAAAGGCTGGGCAATTTGTTGATTTATCGATGTCACAAAGTATTGACGATCTTGAATGTATTGGTTTGCCTCTTCAAGAATTTCAGGAGTGTTGATGTGCTCACTTAATACACGACACTTAATAACAATAGCAACATCATTATCAATGCCAACAACATCAACGCTATTAGTTCTAGGTTCTGATTTTTTTTGTTCGATAGTAAGTACTGTTTCCCCGTCGCGATTCATATAGTGAAAGCCCATTCGATAAAGTAAGGACCACACTCTGTCTGTGAAATCTGCTTCATTTGTCTTTTTTTTCTTTATGCTCACTGTCCTCTCATTTTTCCTTATGACATGCCACCCATCCTTCTGAGCATTTTCCAGCAAGGAGTTCTTAATAGATTTTGTCCAATAATCTTTACTCTTAGCTCTTGCTAAGCCCCGAAGTTCATCAATAGATACGATGTTGCTAAGCATGCCTTGTTACTCCTTGTTGTAAAAGATGCATTCAGTAATACTTTTGCGAAACTTCTGTGAAGCTGCTATAGCAGAAGATCTGCTGACTCTTTGCATCTCAAAGTCGTTATATAATCCTTCTATGGAAGGATGATCTGCGTTACTTATTACTACTCTACAACCACGAAGAACCAAGTTGCGTGCAAGCTGTGATAACCGAATCTGATCTTTCCATGAGAAGATGTGTGCATTATATTTAACAAATCCATTGTTTTTATGCGCTACTGTGTATGGAGGGTCAAAATAAATAAAGTCACCTTCTTGTGCTTTATTAGCTATGTCTTCAAAATCTCCAATCTCTAGCTGGGCTAAAGATAACAGCTTACTTGCAGCGTATATTTTTTCTGCTTCTACCAATTGAGCTTCCATGTTATCTCCGTATGGCACATTAAATTTGCCATCTTTATTAACCCGATGGAGCCCATTGAAAGAAAGCTTCATGAGATAGATAAGGCGTGCTGCTTTGGCTATATTATCTTTTGGAATATTTTCTCTTACTCTGTAATAGTCTTCTTTTGTATTTTGCATAGTAGAGAGGGCAGCAATAACTAAATCTGGATGGTCTTTTACCTGTTGATAGCAGTTAATAAGTTCTGGATTACTATCAGATAAAATTGCTTCAAAGGGGCTTAAAGTGAAAAATAGTGCTCCTCCTCCTACAAATGGCTCATAGTAACGATTGAATGTTTTTGGAATAAGGGGATTTATATGCTTAATTAGTGCACGTTTCCCACCAGGCCATTTAAATAGGATTGGTGCAGTATTCATTGGCTTCCTGCCTTGCTTTTTGTGCCAAAAAGGCAATAGGAGTTGTAAAAGTTTTAGGATAAATAGGGATATTTAGATTTTATACAATTTTATGCATAGTTGTCAATGTAATAGTCGGTGCTAGCATTTACTATTATATGGCTTTTGAAAGGGTTTATAATGCAATTTGCATCAATGTAAAATAAGTAAAAATGATTTTATCATTCAAAACATGAATTTTAGGCGGAATTTTCTAATATGGGTTGTGCGCAGGGAGGCTCATTTATGCAAGAGGGCGATATCGTTATTTACCTTTCAGAACTGGGTAAGCAGTTAGAGGAGTTGGGAATCTCAAAGAAAAGGCCAGTTGAACTTGAGATGATTGGTGGTGGATTCATGCTGACGCAGGTCCATAATCGTCTCTTTACAGAAGATGTGGATGTGCTGGTGGTGAATCCTGATGCCCTGGCTGATCCGGATCGCTATCGGGTGTATAAGAACGCTGTGCGGTTTGTGGCCTATGACTATGATTTGAGTGAGAAGTGGTTAAGCGATAACATTGGCGATTTTATGCAGATGGTTGGACGTGTGCCAAAGGGGAAGCTCTGGAAGCAGTTTGGTCCATTGAAAATCTATATTCCTCCTGCCGATTATATCTTGGCTTTGAAAATTAGGTAGTGACTCTATTGAGAAGTGGTAAAATAGAGGTCAGGAGGACTGACCATGACACCACCCCCATCTCTGCCGGCATGTCCCAACCCTGCATGTGAACAACCCTACGTCATTCGCAATGGCAGCAGCAAAGGACGCCGCCGCTACCATTGCCGTGGGTGTGGCCGCTTCTTTGGCGAGACAGAAGGCACGCCGATGTATCGTCTGCATACGCCAGTAGCCGAGGTGGCCCAGGCGCTCCTGGTCGTGATGCGTCGGGGAAGTCTGCGGGCTGCGGAAGAGATCACGGGCCACAAGTATGAAACGATTGGTGAATGGTTGCGACGGACAAGCGAGCATGCGGAAGCCTTGACGGCCATTCTCACGCAGGACCTGCACCTCTCGACGGTCGAAATCGACGAGTTTTGGTCCTTCGTGCACAAAAAAACGGAACCCCCGACGAAGTTGATGCTGGCGAACGCTGGGGATGCCTCGTCCAAGATCGCCCCAGCCGCTTCATTGCCGCCTGCGCCACTGGGCGCATCGGCGACGATCTCGTCGAGCGAGCGGTCACCCTCACCGTAGCGCGCACGCATGGTCGTCCATTGAACTGGTGCAGCGATGGCTGGCGGGGGTATGCCGCCATTCTCACCCGAGCCTATCGTCAGCCGCTCCGCTCCGGGCAGCGTGGGCGTCCCCCACTGGTTGTCCCTCCATATGTGCGCTTGACGCAGACTGTATTGTTTTCCGACTTTGACTCTTGCAAGAGTACTTGAGTTCGTAAAAAAGCAATCATTCAAGCAGAAATCGAACAAGCAAGCATAAGAGGATGAGCAAGAAAAGGGTCAACGAGGGAGGGAACAAACAGACGATCAAGCTATGGAAATCAAACGAACAAGCAGGAAAGTGGACAGCAGTCTCCTCGGCGAATCAACTCCCACAAGCAAGCACACAGATTATAGCGCTTGGAGGTGTCGCCGCCGCAGGTTCATCATGCGTTGCCGTTCCTCTGAACGGGCGCGTTCTTGCATCAGGGCAATGTAGTCATCCAGCGGCATCCGTTGGCCTTGCAACCCTTTGATGGGAAGCTGCTTGATGATGCTCTCCTGCTGCAGGACCTCGAAGCAGCACTCGACCGCATTGACACACAAGGTGATGAGCTGCCCAGCCAGTGCTTGCTTGATGTAATAGCTAGCCCCATCAACGCTCACGCGACCATCTGACTTGACGCGTCGCGCATAGGACCGTCCGTGAACCGCTTGCAACCAGGCATCCGGGTCGACCACAGCTGGAAGCGCGGGTAAGGTGGGCAAAACAGGATGCGCCTGGCTGGGAGGACGATTGCGACAATTGCGCCCCTGATGAGGGCGCTGGGTGTTGTAGAAATGCTGAAAGACTTCGGTGACGCTGCGAACCTCTTCGAGCGTTCCAGGACGATGCACGAACAGACATTCTTCCTTGTAGGTCCGATGATAGCGCTCGACATAGCAGTTGAGTTCTGGATGGCGAGGAGGCAAGACGTTCGGCTGCACGCCGACACACAAGAGAAATTGGCACAGGGCCGAGGGAAAATCGCGTGCTGCTGCACTGCCCACCCAGCGGGGATCGCGGTCAAAGGTCAAGATGCTGGGACACCCATAGCGACGCAAGAAGGAGACAACCGCCTGGAACGCGGTTTCTGCGTGAAAGTCTTCATGAACCTGGGCGTCGAGCAAGATGGAAGTGCCTGCGTCGACCCGCATTGCACGCTTCGATCACATGCTGTCGCTTGGCATCAGGATCATGGAGATCAGCAGGAACGGTGGAAACATCTTTGAAGTCGAGTTGCACTTCTTCCAAAGGAGCTCTTGGCAGGCGCGGAGAGCGCTGACGAGGAGAATCGCGCTCAATCGCTCCCGCAGCATCCAGAATGCGCCAAATGGTGCGTGTGGAACGAGGCAAGCGGACCGCTTTTGCCTGCAATGCTTCATCTCGTTGCAGATAATACAGGATTGCCAGTGGCCCAGGCGTGCGCTGGAATGACTCTGGGGGAGCCTGACGAATTGAAAGCACCCGCTCTTTGACCTCGGTGTCAATGCGAGGAGGGTGATGATGAGGAGCACGAGAGCGGGAAAAGAAGATGGAAGCATCAAGCGTGCCCTGGGCTTTGGCCTCTCGAAAACGCTGTCGCCAGGTACACACCATGCTCTGAGAGCAGCCGACCGCATCAGCATACTGTTGGAGCGTCCACTCAGGATGCTGCTGGAGCAGATGGAAGAGGTGAGCACGCTTTCCAACATATTCGACTTCCATAGCATTGCCTTTCTGAGAAGTGAAGGGCAGAGGAAACGATCACCTATCCAGGAGTATACATGACGAAAAGGAAGGGAATCGAGCAAACGAGCAGCCAATATATTCATAGGTTGCTTGCTTTTACGATCTTAAGTACTCTCACAAGAGTCAAAGCTGGAAAACAATACAGGGATGTGCTTCGATCTCAGGGATGACGGTCGGCAACAAGATTCAAGATGATGTTGTGTTCAAGGAGCGCCTTGAGTCCTGCGAGCACCAGGGTGAATCCTTCCACTGAAGCCATCGCTTGTTGGACTTGTTCATCCCCATTGCCACTGAAACCGGTGTTGGTGATGCTGACAAACGTGCTATCGTCTTGGCGCGCGGTAAAAATCCACTCGACGAGATTCGGTGTGCCATAGCCAGACCATTCAATGAGAATTCGTTTCCGCTCTTCAATGGCCTTGACACTTACCTGGGAGGAGACATCATACATCTCCCAATCCCATTGGACACGACTACCCGGTTCCAACTGGCCACTACTCCTGGTAAACCAGAATTTGGTGGTGATTGCGGGATTGATAAAAGCTTCAAATACCTCTGCCACTGGTCTCCGAATCAACATTTCCGCTTTTGCCACCGGCCTCTGTGTGAGTTGGAGGTGTTCCATTGTACTGTTCCTTTCAAATGATGCGTTGCTGTTGGCGACTCGATCACAGCGTGACGGTGTCGTCTTCAACGAGATCCTTTAACCGCTGCAGACGCTTGCCCCACTGCTTGCCAATCGTCTCAATCCACGCGCTAACGGTCTGGAGTGAGTGGGGATCGAATACATACTGCTTCTCGCGGCCCTTTGTCTGCGCCTGTACCAACCCAGCATGGGAAAGCGTATCGAGATGCTTCCCGATCATTCTAGCTTCAACGCACAGTGTCGTGTTTACCTCACCCATAAGTACTTCTCTAAATAGCGATAAAATCCAGTATTATTCATAGCGTTTGCTTGCTGCTGATCAGCTTCCATCTACAAGGTAGTATTCTCATGAAGAGGGCGCAAAGCGGTTATGTGTCGATCATCAGAAGGTGCGAGCACCTATACGATCGGGTTTAGAGCAGTGAACACGCGTGTGAGCGAGGGCGACGCGCTGCTCCTCGGCTCTTTGGGGAAATTACCAAATTTTTGTATTATATAAATAGTGTAATTGCTTGTTTCATAAGTGAATTTAAGAAACGCTTGGTAAATCCCTGAAAACCTGAGCCGATTGCGTGGACAAATGCGCATTGGCACCGCAGAGGTGTTGCCTGAGAAAGATGGAGAGGCAGTGGTCAAGATCCATCTGAAAGGATAAGCTACCGTCCTCCCTATCTAATAAACCAGAAGGCCACGCAAAGCTCATTGCGTGGCCTTTGTTTCGGTTCTGCATAAAACTTTGTGGGAATGCATGGCTGACGGAACCGATAACCATGCCGGTAATGGTTTGAATGGTTGCCCGGGATCGATTTCTAGCTTGAGAGGCAGCGTATGCAGATAGACGCGAAGATAATCCACTTCCTCCTGATACCCTTGTCCCCATGCAGTGCGTAATAGCAGACTGATGGGTGAGCACCTTGCCCCCTTCGCGCATGAGGGTGAATAGCAAGGTGCACTCATAGGAGTGAGGCGAAGTATCTGCCCACGAACGACGACGCATCGCTCCGCGCATTGCAAGCGAATCTGCCTGTCCTCACTTTTCAGCACAGAGCAAGGACCACTGTGTCTTGAGGTTTCACAGGTGAATGCGATAGATGCTCGATAGCGTCTTGCAATGCCTTGTAAGCGGGCGTGGAGTTCCAGTTTTCGACAGGAAAAGAAGACATAATCGTCAACCCGGCATCAAGCATTCTGACGATGTGGGCTTCCTCCTCTACGACAGAACAGATCACTATAGGCGTGCAAGGTGTTGTCTAGCTGATGTGCTGGATCTCCCGTGCATGAGTACAGCAGGCAAGACAGACATCGGGTTGCATCAGACGTGTTGTCATCACTGAGGGATGGCCTTCCAGGTGGGTCAGGTGCGTGACTGCGCAATTGCCTC
This sequence comes from Ktedonobacter sp. SOSP1-85, assembly GCF_016587415.1. Taxonomy (GTDB): domain Bacteria; phylum Chloroflexota; class Ktedonobacteria; order Ktedonobacterales; family Ktedonobacteraceae; genus Ktedonobacter. The sequence goes on from NZ_BNJI01000001.1 coordinate 5,545,653, forward strand.
CTCGTGGCCTCTGCTTCAGTATTCTCGCTTCTTCAGGACTACTCAGAAGGAAAATGTGCAGGGGTGGTGTGGTACGGTCTCTCTGGAGCGCTCAGCAATCATGGTGATCCTCTTCCCGTGTTTGCTGGAGTAGTGAGGTACCAGTTGCCTGATGCCCATAGCACTCCTTTTTTGCGAGCGTTTGGTTATATTGAGCGATGCTGTTTTCTATCCTCGCAAAAAGTTTTTGTGATGTTTCCCCTGCGAGTGTATGCCCTTGCATTTGCAAAGACATACGGAAGAACAGTTGAATGAATATAATGACTGCTTCTGTGATGGTCTCCAACTCATCTTCCAAAAGGTCGAGCGCTGCATCGTCATGTGGTGCTTCTGGCCGTAGAAGCCTGCCGATTCTTCGGCGGAGATCCATCAGCCGTTTAAAGTGGTATGTCTCGTCACGACTCATCACGGTGGGGCGCAATAAATAGGTCTGGTAACTCATAAGCATATTGTCCAACGCGATGAGCTCATATGGTGCGAGTAGCACGTGAGGCCGGTTCTCGTTGGTTGCTGGTTGTCTGGTAACTTCAGTCATGGTGTCCACCTTCCTCATGTTTGCAAGATGCGCTTTTCAGCGATGGAGATGGCTGGCATGTGCTCCTCTCCTTGTGCAGTTCAACCAGGTCCTTCTCAACGATGAGCACTTTGGGCTCACCATCAAGCGTCAATGCCAGTTCATAGAGGGCAGGAGCCTCAGGTGTCGCAGGAATCTTCTGTATTAGCTCGACGCCGGGCACAATTTCAGCAGATGAAATAAACGTCGTTTTTCCATCGATACTCCGAAAGGTTATGGAACGACGAAATGCGAGCAGATAAGTCTCTTGAGTTCGCTGCATGGACCGGCCCTCCTGAATCCTCTGCTCTCTGTCATTTTTGTCCATACGTGATGTAAAAATGAAAGTACGTGTGGCGTGTGTCCCATTCTTGAGGAAGCTTTTGAAGGGTGTGGTCAAACTCTTTTTCTGAGAGCTTGAGCTGAGTACAATACACCGGCTTTAAATTGGTAAAAATGGCATGCAGATCTTTCGCTAGAAGTTCACCGCCTCTCCCACCCCAGGCTCCAAGCGGGACCTGAAGTATACTCTCCTTGACCTGTGAGAGGCCAGCCTTTGTCAGTAGGGTTGGCAGTCGGGTCATAAGAGAGGCATCAAAGCCGGTCTTGCTCTCGAGGTTGTGCCACCATTCCATGAACTTTCTCGTCATGGGCCCCATATGTTCGAAGGTATCAGCCGCTTCGACCAACTCGATCCAGCCGCCGGGGCGGGTGACACGAACGAGCTCACTCACGACATAGGGCCAGGCGCGAGCAGGGAGCGCCGCGACCATCAAGCGCTGATGGGTAAAGTCAAAATCATGGTCAGAGAATGGTAGGCCTTGCAGGATATTGCCCTGAACAAAGAGGCAATTGGAAGGCATCTCAATAACATGAGACACAGGGGTGTGGGGCTCAATATCAAAACCTACCACCTGAGCGCCCGGGAAGGGTTGCGCCATCTCCCGTCCCCAGATGCCCGTGCCACAGCCCACATCGAGAATACGCCTGGGAGAGTCAATTGGAGCGACATAATTGCCGCCCAGTAAGGTTTTCAAAAAGTAGTGCTGGAAGGTCAGTCGATCGTATTCGGGCATATCCTTGGGAAAGAGATAGGGCACATCGACACGGAATCGGCGCTCCCCGATCACAGTGGCAGTTGGTGTCGCGCTGGATGAAGGAGGTTCAAAGGTCGGAATTATGCCCCGGTGTCTTCGTCGTAAAAAAGGGAAGAGTGGCATTATGAAATCCTTTCCTCGTTCTCTTGAGTGCGGAACCGTTGAACATGGACGCGACGGTCACAGAAGCGCTCGCAGCCATCCCAATAGGCGAGGCGAATACAATGCTGGATGGCCTCTCGCACCTGCTCTGGCGTTGGCGGTTTCATGAGGTGACACTCCAGGTAGGCATCCACATAGAGCAGAAAGGTCGCATTGTCCATCCAGAGGGAGCGCTCTCGGGATCTCCCTTCCCAACGGTCGAGGCCCTGGTTATACCGTAGCATTGGTTCCTGTTGAGGCTGCATTGGTTGAAGAGAAGGCATTGATTCTGTTGAAAGCGTCGAAATGTGTCTATGAACTACCATCATTTCTCCTCTATAATTCATCCAATGTTTGCGCGACAAGCTGGATGGCCTCATCTTCACCAACAATCTGCTGTAATTCTTGATGGAGCCTGCCTATCTGCTCGGTTTGAACGATGCGTAGCCGGTGTTGGGCAACAGTAGCAAATCCGTGTAAACCGGTATATGCTGCCTGATACTGGGTTTGTATTTCGTTCAAAAGATGAGCTATTTCACTTTGGCTTGCAAGATTCATCTCACTTACTCTTTCCTTATCATCGGTTTCGTGAACAACCGTGACGTGTTAGAAGTGGGTAAGCTAAATGTTCTTCGTTATCCACTTCGCAAAAGCTAGCTTAGCATCTTTTTATACACACCAGGCGCCTCCTTTAGCCCTATGAACTAAAAAGTTCACTGTTTTGATATGAAGGTGATAGTTGAATAGGATGCTCGTTTTAATAAGTGATAGAAAGAGGTGCATGAGGCCTCAGCAGAAGGTAAAGAGAGGATGTGAGCAGCGTGGAGAAAACATTTTGGGGTCCCAAAGGTGAATATGGCCCATTTACGCCGCAGGAAGATGGTTGGCCTCACGCGGGAGAGGTAATACGGCACTATCGACGTACATTAAAGATGAGTGCTGAAGAGCTAGCCAGGCAGTATGGCGAAGCCACGAACACGCAGGTGACAGCAAGGTGGATACTCAAAATGGAACAACAAAATAAAGTCCCGACCGACTTCTCTCGACGCCGAGTATTGATAAAAATTCTCAATATCCCTCCCATTCTTCTCGGACTCGCGTCTTTGGAGTCAGTCACCTATCATGCATTACCCCAGGTAAAGGCACCTTCTACGTTATCCTCTCTTTCTCTGGATCTGGAGTGGTACACCAAAGAGGCTCGGATTTTCTGGCAATTGCATTATGCACAAACGGCTCAAGACGCGTTGCCTGGCCTACTCGCCTACGCTAGTAACTTGCTTCCTATTCAACAAACGGCTCATGGAAGCCTGGCACGGCATATCAACGAACTGTTAAATAGCTATTATCGGTTAGCAGCGACCATTCAGCGTGACCGTGGGAACTTTGAGCAAGCGTATACCTTTGCCAATGAAAGCGTCCGTTTCGCCAAAGAAATGGGCAACGACTTCTATGCTTTACAGGTGATTGCAGCCTCTCAATATACACGAGGAGTGGTAAATCTCGCATGGGGAGCCTTTGGAAACCAGGTAAAACAGGGGAAAATTGTCCTTCAGAGAGAGAAGATAGAAGCCGCTTTCGCAGATTTTGAGCGGGCACTTAAATTTGCCAGTCCCCAAATGAAAGGCATTCTTTACTCAGAAATGGCACGTGCCAAGGGGCTTGTGTCCACCTCGCCAACTGATGTCACAATTGCATTGAGGCTTATCGAACAGGCAGAGCACTTTCTTGATGTGGATAGCAGCGACGACTTTCATGCGCAAATTCTCTTAAATGGAGATATGAAAGGGCTAGATAAGAGACGACTGATGCTTGGCAGGGCCAAGACATTTCTGGCGATTCGACGGCCTGCAAAAGCTTTGGATGAACTGCTCGAACTCGAAATGTTTACAGGGGGAACAAGCCATACTAGAAGAAGGGCCTGGACACATATTCTTTATGCACAAGCAGCCTTCAATCTGGAAGATTATGCGACAGCAACGGGCGAAGCCACAAACGCTTTTCATGCTTGCAAAGAAGTCCATTCCACTGCTCATCTTGCCCGCGTGAATGAACTCTACTTAGCGCTGACGACGAGCCCTTACAAAGACAATGGTGCTGTTAAACGTTTAGGACGGCTTCTGAGTACCATCTATACCCAAAAGAATGAAAGGTGAGCGATTATGCTTGGCTTTTGAGCTATCCACTCACCCTTTCTTGGAAATAGTGCTTTATGCCTCCATAGTTTGGGCAAGAAGATGGAGAGGCTTTAGCTGTGCAATATCACGTAGGGAGACGATAATTTCTTGCACTCCAGCCTCTTCGTAAGAAGCAAGACGTTGCCGGATGGTTTCGGGACTTCCCAATAAACCTCGTGAGCGAATATGATCGAGCGAGACCTTGCTGGGAGTACTCTGGAACGATGTGATAGCTGCGGCATCAGTCTCTCCTAGGCAGCCATTTACATAAATAGTTCGGCGAATGTCGTTGTAGTCGCGTCCAATGTCTTCACAATATTGCCTGATCAGAGCAAATTTGCGCTTCATTTCCTCTGGATCCGGGTGAGTGAAGTTGCAAGCGTCCCCATAGCGGGCCACGAGCTTCAGCGTTACTTGTTCCCCTTTCCCACCGATAAGAAGAGGAATATGAGGTTGCTGAACGCCCTTCGGTTGATTGATAGCACCGCGGATGTGGTAATAGTTTCCCTCGAAGGATGCTTCTTGCTCTATCCACATTGCCTTGATGATCTGAAGCGCTTCTTTGAGCTGACGCAGGCGGGTGGCAGTATCGGGAAAAGGATATCCATATGCCACATACTCCGGCTCGTGCCAGCCTGCACCTAGACCCACATCAAGCCTCCCGTGACTGAGCACATCAACAGTGCTTGCCATTTTTGCCAGCAGAGCAGGGTGGCGAAAGTTGTTGCAGGTGACCAATTGGCCTATACGGATGTGTTTCGTGTCACGAGCGAGAGCCGCGGTACTCATCCAGGTCTCGAAGATCATTTTCTCATTCGGTTGAGGAGATGAAGTTGACTGGAGATGCTCAAAGAGCCAAACTGACGCAAACCCTAAAGCCTCGGCCTCCTGAGCTACACCGGTCATCGTTTCATAGGCTTCGACGGGATCTATCTGTCTTGTTTCCCACTCCTGGGGAAGCATAACACCTATTTTCAATGCGTCATACACTCCTTTCGTAACAGTCACAATGCCTACACAATAATGTAACCCATCACATAGTGATGATAGGCTTCTCTGTACTTAAACTTATGCTCTACCCCTGCAACTCTTCCTTTGCGGCAAACCCAATCCGCCACATCCATATGCTTGGTTTGTGTTTCGTGGCAACGTAAGGTAGCCACTTTCTTTTCAAACATACCACTCATATCAGCCCAATGGTTCAGATGATCCGTTGAAAAGCTAAAATTTTAGTGTCTCTATTCTCCGATATTCCAATAGCGCTCCTCAAAGCCTTGCATGAGTGGGGAGGTGCTGCTTTTGGGGGTGATGACCAGGAGGGCGCGCATGGCGCGGGTCATGCCGACGAAGATAGTACGTCGTTCGAGTGAGAGGTATTCTTCGCGTTCTTCATCGCTGGGAGAGTTGGGTATGCTGGTATGCCAGGTGCTCTCCAGAAATCCGGCCAGGGCTACGATGGGAAACTCCAGGCCCTTGGCGGAGCGCAGGGTGATGACTTTGATGCAGCCGCGTTTGAGGTCAAGCTCCTGCCCCGTCATAAAGTTAGCCTCCAGACCCTGCTGGGTGAGGGCCTCGGCGATGGCACGCCCTGCTTTGATGGTGGGGCATAGGACGGCGCAGGCCCCTGAACTCATGCGGTAGGCGCTGCGGGCCTGGCGGAAGAAGCTGACGAGAAGCTGGAGCTGTTGATCCTGGTTCAGCACGTGGCGCATGATGGGCTGGGGACCATTGTTGACGTAGACGCGCTCTTCGTTCTCAGTGTCCAGCGCGCCCTCGGCTAGGTAATTCTGCGCCGCCTCGCCAATTTCACGTGTCGAGCGGTAGTTGGCGTGCAGGATGGCAGTACGGCCCTGGAATCGGAGGTCTTTATGCACATCGCTCCAGTTGAATCCGCTGCCATAGATGGATTGGTTGGCGTCGGCGGTAATGAAGATGCGGTTGGATTGCTTGCAGAGTTGTACCAGGAGGCGCAGGGAACTGGGATCGAGGTCCTGGGCTTCGTCGACGATGACTGCATCATAGAGCTGGGTGTAGGCGCCCTGTGCGACATAGGCTTCGGCCATGGCCCTGGCCTGACGCCAGGTGATTTTGCCCTGTTGGGCGAGAAGCTGCTGAAAGGTCTCATAGACGCTCCAGACGGCGCGGCGCTGAAGGGCGGCGAGGCGTAGCTTGCGACCGGGACGAGATGCGGCCAGATAGTCTTTAAGTGTATGGATCTGCCGGGCCACAATGACCTGGTTGATCTCCTGTAACAGGTAGTCCAGGCTCATCTGCTCAATGGCCTGCTTCTGACTCTGTTTCTGCTGTTCGCTGCCATCAAAGCGGGTTTGCTGGATGGCCTGGCGTAGCAGGGAGTAGACTTCGCCATCGTTGAGAATATGTGGCCCGCTGCCAATCTGGTTCAATAATTTGATGGCGACTCTGTCGGCGGTCTGCACTTCGACATAGCGAATATCCTCGCCCAGGAGCTGCTCCAGCAGCTGAATGGAGGAGTTGATAAGGGCATTGGTGTAGGTGGTGAAGAGTACACGTATATCGGTGCGCCCCTGCTTGCGCAGCTCAGCGATCAAGGCGCGGACACGGTAGAGGGCGATGGTGCTCTTCCCGGTACCGGGCAGACCCTTGAGGAGCGTTGGCCCGGTCGCTTTCAGGCCCCAGTTGACGTATTTCTCCTGCTCGGGCGAGAGCTTGAGCAGGAAGCTGATCAGCTCGCCCTCTTTGAAGCGTAGGAGGTCATCAAGGTGCTGAACTTGCAGATCTGGCTGCTGCATGACCTGGTTAAGAGGGCGGGGAAACATATATTCCAGTAATTTGTCGAGCACGGCAGGAGGCACTCCTGGGCAATCAAGCAGGTCATCCTCGTTTTGTACGTGTAGGAGGCGGGGAAAATATTCTTTTGCGATCTGCAAGCGCGTCAACAGCTCTTCGGTAATGGGCTCGGGAAGGCCCTTGGGCTGCGGCTCGTATGCCTGCTCCCAGGTATGGGTGTTTGGCTGGGCAAGCTGGAGTTCTGGCGCGATCCCACCCAGAAACTCTGCGTCAATCTCCTCATCATAGGTGTCGTTGTCGCGCTTGCGCAGGGCCAGGAGGCTGATATACGGTTTCTCAAAGGTGTAGAAGATGCGATAATCTCCGCTACGAATGCGATGCAGGCGAGGATGGAGATGTTTTAACTGCTTTTTGGCTTTAGCATCTGGCGTCGGGTCCTGTTCCAGGAGCTTGATTTTTTCATGAACTTGCTGAACCTCTTTGGGGTGAAGCGCCATCCATTCATCGCGAAAACTGGGCTTCATCGTGGTATACCAGCCATTATGCATCGTAGTGACCTCTTCATCTAATATGATAAAGTCGCTTTTAATTTCGCGCCCTTTAATTCGCGCATATATATATTGGGGAGCCAGGGAGTAGCACTAGAAAATATCTGTCAGGCAAGAATAATACCTGAAAAAGGTGACTTTTGCAACGTAAATATATATAGAAAAATATGCGGTCAATTTTATGAGCTATGGCTATCACTGTCATTCAATGCTTGAAAAGAACAGAAGTACAGCGTATACTTGAGTAGTAGTTAATGTTGAAAGGCTAAAAACAGGTAAAAGTAATTTATCAATCGATAAATATTTTATAGGGATGGAAAAACTTTACTTGTTTTTGTTGACAAAAAAGCACCAGATCTCTACAATACAGAAGCCTTGTATACGTATTTTTGATTATGTTTCTAAATTGACTTTTGTGGTTTGGGTTCTATTTCTCGTGACATGCACGTAGAAAGAATTTGGCAATGATGCCTACCAGAACTATTTTTGATTTTCGTGACCAGCTGATTCAGGATTACGCCTCTTATATCAATAGTTTTATTCAGATACGTGACCAGGATATACAGTCTTTTGTGGAAGGGAAATTGCGGGAGGGAGTACTCTGGCCAGAACCACTGATCCAGCTCAACCCTCTTTTTGAGCCTGGCGAATCGATTGATGAGCTTGTATCCCGTGATGTGTTGCACCGAGAGTGCGCACATATCTTTCGCAAGGGAAAATCTGAGACGAATACTGTTGGGTCGGTGCTCCGCTTGCACCGGCACCAGTCTGAGGCCATTCGCGTAGCTCAGCAAGGTGCCAGCTATGTTCTGACTACGGGAACAGGTTCAGGTAAGAGCCTCTCCTATATTATTCCTATCGTTGATCATGTCTTACGTCACGGGAGCGGGAAGGGCATCAAGGCCATCGTTGTCTATCCCATGAACGCTCTGGCCAATAGTCAGTTGAAAGAGCTGGAAAAGTTCTTGCAGCATGGATATGCGAATGGCACAAGCCCGGTGACCTTCGCGCGCTATACCGGCCAGGAGTCTGATGAAACTCGTCAGCAGATCATTGCGCAACCACCTGATATCCTCTTAACGAACTATGTGATGCTGGAGTTGATCCTGACCCGCTCGGTCGAGCGTCCTCTGATTTCTGCCCCCAATCTGCAATTCCTGGTCCTGGACGAGTTGCACACCTACCGTGGCCGCCAGGGATCGGATGTCGCGCTCCTGGTGCGCCGCGTACGTGATCGCCTGGCGGCTGACGAACTGCAGTGCATTGGTACGTCTGCGACCCTGGCCGGGGCTGGAAGTTATGAGGAGCAGCAAGCCGAGGTCGCACATATGGCCTCGCAGATCTTTGGCACCTCGGTCAAACCAGAGCACATCATTGGTGAGACACTTGTGCCTACCACACAAGCGCTTGAGTATGATGCGCAGTCCTTGCAGCGCCTGACGCAGCGGGTGCTGGATAGCGCGTATCAGCCACCAAAGGACTACCAGAGCTTTATCCAGGACCCTCTCTCCGGCTGGATTGAGAACACCTTTGGCATCACTGAGCGCGCAGGCCGTTATGTACGTACAGTTCCTAAGAGTATCAAAGGGGAGCACGGGGCCGCAGAGGCGCTGAGCACACTGACCGGGGTACCTCTTGAACGCTGTATTGAAGTGATTCAACAGACCTTGCTCGCGGGCTATGAGTGCGAGCCACATCCAGAGACTGGACGCCCTCCCTTCGCTTTCCGCCTGCACCAGTTTATCAGCAAGGGTGATACCCTCTACGCCTCGCTGGCGTCCAGGCGCCATCTGACCCTACAGCGCCAGCAGTTTGTGCCTGGCAATCGCCAGGCGGCGCATGTGCTCCTCCCACTCGTCTTCTGTCGCGAATGTGGACAGGAGTATTACTGTGTACGCGTGAAAGAGGGGCACTTTATTCCACGGGAGCTCAATGATCAGCTCGATGAAGAGGGCCAGGCGGGATTTATCTATGCTAGTCAGGATCATGCCTGGCCGCTGGGTGGAGAAGAACTGCTGGAGCGCCTGCCGGAAGACTGGCTTGAAGAGGGGAAGACGGGCGTGCGTGTGAAGAGCGGCCGCAAGAAGGACCTGCCCCAGCCTATGCGTGTGCGTCCTGATGGCACGTTTAAGGAGAGCAGCGATACCTCTGCGAGCGATGAAGAAATGGCCTGCCATTTTGTTCCCGCACCCTTTCGCTTCTGCCTGCATTGTGGCGTCACCTACGGTTCGCGCCAGTCGGGCGACTTCTCCAAACTGGCCTCACTCAGCTCGGAGGGACGCAGTACTGCGACCACCATCCTCAGCCTCTCGACCATTCGCCATCTGCGCGAGGATCCTCAGCGCACCCTGCCCGCCAAAATGCTGAGTTTTACCGACAATCGCCAGGACGCCTCACTCCAGGCGGGTCACTTCAACGACTTTATTGAAGTGGGCGTGCTGCGAGCTGCGCTCTACCAGGCGGCACAGCAGCGCGGCAGCGAAGGCCTTCAGCATGATGAGCTGACGCAGAAGGTCTTCGAGGCACTCTCACTGCCACTGGATCGCTATGCCAGCGATCCGAGCGTCAAATACCAGGCCTTGAACGATACGAAGCAGGCCCTGCGCCAGGTGCTTGGCTATCACCTTTATCGCGATCTAAAGCGCGGGTGGCGTATCACCTCACCCAACCTGGAACAGTGTGGTCTGCTCAAGATTCACTATCGTTCGCTTGAGGATGTATGCCAGGACGAAGAGGTGTGGAGCAATGGTCATAGCGCCTTGAGTACAGCTACCCCACAGACACGCGAAAAGGTAGCCCGGGTCCTGCTCGATTATATGCGCCGTGAGCTGGCGATCAAGGTTGATTACCTGGAGCCGGAATTTCAGGAGCGATTACAGCAGAAGAGCAATCAATTCCTGGTGGCTCCCTGGGCGCTGGATGAGAATGAAACAAAGGTCCATGCCTCGATTCTCTTCCCACGGTCAGCAGGGAACAAGGATTACGGCGGGAATGTCTTCCTTACCGCGCGTGGTGGCTTCGGCCAATATCTCCGGCGCAAGAAGACGTTTAGCGACTTTCATGAGAAGCTGCGCCTTGAGGACACTGACCAGATTATTTGTGAGTTGCTAGAGGGCCTGCGCGTAGCTGGCCTGGTCGAGCGGGTAGTAGAGCCGCGCTCGAAAGGCCCGAAACGCGAGAAAGATGATGTGCCTGGCTACCAGTTGCCGGCCTCGGCGATGACCTGGCTGGCAGGAGATGGGACACAGGCCTTCTATGATCCCATTCGCGTGCCGCGAGAGTCGAACGAGGGGCATGGAACCAATCCCTTCTTCGTGGCGTTCTATCGCGAGACCGCGGCCAAGCTTGAGGACATTCGCGCTTATGAGCATACGGCCCAGGTGCCCTATGATTTGCGCCTGAAACGTGAGGAGGACTTCCGGGAAAATAAGATTCCTATTCTCTACTGTTCGCCAACCATGGAGCTGGGCGTCGATATCTCGGAGCTGAACGTGGTCAATATGCGCAATGCTCCGCCAACTCCCGCCAACTATGCGCAGCGCAGTGGTCGAGCCGGGCGTAGCGGCCAGCCCGCGCTGGTCTTTACCTACTGCTCAACAGGCAGCCCGCACGATCAGTACTTCTTCAAACGCCCAGAGAACATGGTTGCGGGCGCGGTGACGCCTCCACGCCTTGACCTGGCGAACGAGGACCTGGTGCGCGCGCATATCCATGCTATCTGGCTGACCGAGACCGGGCTGAGCCTGAAGCGTTCGGTCAAAGATCTGCTGGATGTTTCAGGCGAAAATCCCTCGCTTGCATTGCTGGATGAGGTAAGAGATAGTATCGAAGACCTCTCGGCGAAGAAACGTGCGCGCAAGAGAGCGGCGAGCATTCTTGCGACCCTGCGTGAGGCGCTGAGCGGCGTGGCATGGTACAAAGAGGATGAGTGGCTGGAGCACGTACTTGACCAGGTGGTAAAACGCTTCGACGAGACGTGTAACCGTTGGCGCACACTCTATAATGCGGCGCTGGACCAGGCACGCAAGCAGAGCGATATCATGTTGGATGCCTCACGGAGCCAGTTTGACAAGGACCAGGCCAAGCGCCTGCGGGCAGAGGCCGAGTCGCAGCTGGCGCTGCTGACGGACGTATCGAGCCTGGAACAGTCGGATTTCTACAGCTACCGCTATTTCGCGACCGAGGGCTTCTTGCCGGGCTATAACTTCCCGCGCCTGCCCCTCTCGGCGTATATTCCCGGGCGGCGCGTGCGGCAGCAGGCTCGCGATGAGTATCTCTCGCGCCCGCGCTTCCTGGCCATCTCAGAGTTTGGTCCGCGTGCCATCGTCTATCATGAGGGGTCGCGCTACCTGATCAACCGCGTGATCCTTTCCATGAGCGAGAGTGAGAATCTGACCACGAGTGGTGTCAAGCAGTGTGAGCACTGTGGCTATCTGCATCCGTTGCAGGATGGTCTGGGCATGGATGTCTGTGAGCACTGTGGTGCGCAGCTTCCCATTCCCTTGCGCAACCTCTTCCGCCTACAAAACGTCGCGACCCAGCGGCGTGAGAAGATCAATTCCGACGAGGAGGAACGTATGCGCCTGGGATATGAGATCCGCACCGCGGTGCGTTTCTCTCAGCATGAAGGCACCTCCTCGGCTTGTGTGGGTCATGTAAAGCCCATTGGCAAGGCGGACGACGGTGAAGAGGGCGAGGCTCTGGCGAAACTGACTTATAGCCATTCCGCGACGCTCTGGCGCATCAATCTGGGCTGGATGCGGCGCAAAGAGAAGAGCCAGCATGGCTTTGTGCTAGACCTCGAGCGCGGCTACTGGGCCAAGAGCGAGCAAGCGGTCGACGAGCCAGATGATCCCATGTCGCCCCGTACGGCGCGTGTGATTCCATACGTGGAGGATAGTCGGAACTGTCTACTCTTCGAGCCTGTCGTGCCGCAAAAGGCCAGGGTCATGGCCTCGCTCCAGGCGGCGCTTAAGAGTGCTATCCAGGTGCGCTACCAGCTTGAGGACAATGAGCTGGCGGCTGAACCATTGCCAGATGAGAAGAACCGCCGCTCACTCCTCTTCTACGAGTCTGCCGAGGGCGGGGCTGGCGTACTCAATCGCTTGCTTGAGGAGCCGAATGCGATGCGTGAGATTGCTCGCGAGGCGCTGCGGCTCTGCCACTTCGATCCAGATACAGGCGAGGACTTGCGGCGCGCCCCGCGCGCTCAAGAGGACTGCGAGGCGGCCTGCTATGATTGCCTGCTCTCGTACTATAACCAGCGCGATCACCTCTTGCTGGATCGCTTCGCGATTCTCCCCTTCCTCTTCCAGTTGGCTCAGTCGCAAGTAGCGGCCTCGCCTACGGCTAACCCACGTTCGGAGCACCTGGAGCAACTCTTGCGCCAGGCGGGTTCTGACCTGGAGCGAGAATGGCTCTACTTCCTGGAGAACCGGGGCGCAAGCCTGCCATCGCATGCCCAGAAGCTGCTCGAGTCCTGTGGTACCCGCCCGGATTTCCTCTACGACGAGGAGATGATCGCGGTCTATATCGATGGTCCACACCATATGTATCCCGAGCGCCGGGCACGTGATACCCAGGTGACGGAGTGCCTGGAGGATCTGGGCTACTTCGTGATTCGCTTCACACACCACGATGATTGGGCGGCCATCGTCGCTCAATATCCAAATATCTTTGGGGGACAGGCATGACAACTGATACGGACTTTACAGTTGGTTCACTGGTGAAGGCTCGCGGGAGAGAGTGGGTTGTGCTCCCGGATTCAAATAAAGAAGTGTTGCTCCTGCGCCCGCTGGGTGGCACTGAGGACGAGGTTACAGGTATCTATCGCGCCCTGGAGACCGTCATCCCAGCCTCCTTCGCGCCCCCTGACCCCAAGCAACTGGGTGATTATCGCTCCTGCCGCCTGCTGCGTGACGCGGTGCGCCTGGGCTTTCGCTCAAGCGCCGGTCCCTTCCGTTCGTTTGCGCGCCTGGCGGTCGAGCCGCGTCCCTACCAGCTGGTGCCGCTCTTGATGGCGCTGAAACAGGAGCCGGTGCGTCTGCTCATCGCCGATGACGTCGGTATCGGTAAGACCGTGGAGGCAGGCCTGGTCGCCCGCGAGCTCCTGGATCGTGGTGAAATTTCACGCCTGGCCGTGCTCTGTCCGCCACACCTGGCCGAGCAGTGGCAGGCCGAGCTCAATGAAAAATTTCATATAGAGACGAAGCTGGTGCTCTCCAGCACCGTCTCGCAGTTGGAGCGTGAGTGCCGCCTGGGCCAATCGGTCTTTGAGCGTTTCCCCTTTGTTATCATCTCCATCGATTTTATTAAATCTGATCGCCGCCGTGACGAGTTCTTGCGCACCTGTCCTGAGTTCGTGATCGTGGATGAGGCCCATACCTGTGCCGAGGCTGGGGAAGGGCGCGGGAGCCGTCAGCAGCGGCACCAGCTGGTAAAGAGCATCGCCGCCGATCCGCAGCGTCACCTGGTCTTGGTCACAGCGACTCCCCATAGCGGCAACGAGAGCGCCTTCCGCTCGCTGCTGGCTCTGCTCAACAAGAAATTCGCGCAGTTGCCCGATGATCTGAGTGGACGCCAGCATGAGCAGGCGCGTCGTGAACTGGCGACCTATTTTGTGCAGCGCCGCCGTGCCGATATCCGGGCCTACATGCAAGCCGATACGCCTTTCCCAGATCGCCTGGAGCAGGAGCAGAGCTATAAGCTCTCGCCTGAGTACCGCCGCCTGGTTGAGAAGGTGCTCCGCTTCGCCCGCGAAACGGTGATTGACCCCCAGGATAGCAGCAAGCATCGCCAGCGTGTGCGCTGGTGGTCTATCCTCGCGCTGCTGCGCTCTATCGCCTCCAGCCCAGCCGCCGCCGCCGCCACACTGCGTAGCCGGGCCGCGACCGCCGATAGCGAGAGCGAAGAGGAGGCCAACAAGATCGGCCGGCATACCCTGCTGGACCTGATGGATAACGAGGCCACCGAGGGGATTGACCTGGTGCCGGGCAGCGATTTTGAAGAGGAGCAGACAGCCGAGCCACGTGTGCGCCGCCGCTTGCAGGAGATGGCGCGTGAGGCCGAGGCCCTGGAGGGCGCGAAGGATGAGAAGCTCCAGCAGGCCATCAAGATGGTCTCTGGCATGCTTAAGGACGGCTTTCAGCCCATCGTCTTCTGTCGCTTCATCCCTACGGCGGAGTATGTGGCGCGTGCCCTGCGTGAGCGCCTGCCTAAGGGCGTCCAGGTAGAGGCGGTGACCGGCCTGCTGCCCCCGGTCGAGCGTGAGGACCGCATCGCGGAGCTGGCGGAGCATCCCCAGCGCGTCCTGGTCTGTACCGATTGTTTGAGCGAGGGTATCAACCTGCAAGAGCACTTTAACGCCGTCATTCACTATGACCTCTCGTGGAATCCGACGCGCCATGAGCAGCGCGAGGGCCGCGTGGACCGCTTCGGCCAGCCCAGGAAAGAGGTGCGTGTCGTTACCTACTACGATGGCTCAAGCGACTCTATTGATCAAATCGTCCTGGAGGTTCTGCTGCGCAAGCATAATTCCATCCGCAAGGTACTCGGCGTCTCGGTGCCTGTTCCCGCTGGCAGCGACCGCGTCATTGAGTCTATTCTTGAGGATAGAATTTTGCACGGCAAGGGAGGCCAACTTGGAGGCGACCAGCTTGCTCTTCCCGGGATGGAAGACCCACGCGAGCGGGAGCTTTCCCAGCAATGGACCAATGCCTCCGAGCGTGAGAAGCGCTCACGTACCGTGTTTGCCCAGGAGACGATCAAGGTGGACGAGGTCTCGCGTGAGCTTGAGGCTATGCACACCGCCATAGGCTCAACGGTCGATGTGGCAGACTTTTCACGTGAAGCCTTGCGAGAGTATGGCGCGGCGGTCAGCCAGAACGGGAGAGGGATCACACAGATTGATCTCAAGGAGACGCCTCGTGCCCTACGCGATACACTCTCTCTCAACAAGTCCGCCATCAAGGCGCGTTTCGAGCTTCCGATCAATGATGGCGAGATCTACCTCAATCGCACGCATCCCTTCGTGGACGGTCTGGCAACCTATGTCATGGATACCGCCCTTGACTCTGAGGGTGAGAAGAGCATCGCCAGCCGCTGCGGTGTCATCCGGACCAGCCGCGTCTCGAAGCGTACCACCCTCCTCCTGACACGCATCCGCTTCCACCTCACAGTGCAGCAGGGCGGCCAGAAGCGCGTCCTCCTGTCAGAGGACTGCCGGATCTTTGCCTTTTGTGGCTCCGCACAGAACGCGGAATGGATTGGTGATCAAGCACTTATCAATGAGCTGATTGAGGCGCAACCTGAGGCCAATACACTCTTCCAACAAGCGCAGAATATGCTCAGCCAGGTCATCGATAATCTGCCTCTCCTCCAGCCCCACCTGGAAGAAGCCGCGAAAAGATGTGGTGAAGAGCTACGCGATGCGCACCGGCGCGTGCGTGCCGCCTCACAGATGCGTGGCGTGAGCTACTACGTGGAGCCCCAGCTACCACTAGATGTGTTGGGCATCTACGTCTACCTGCCGAAGATCTAAACAATAGCAAAGTCCGATAAGTTTCTTGACAATGTATGGCGGGAACCCGTCCATGCAGAAGGGCTAAGGTAGTGCTTCTAAACCCCCTTCGGGGGCATAGGGGCACTACCTACCTTGGCTATCCTGCCGGACGGGGGATTGCCTCACACATCGCAGTGAGGGTAGATGCGCCCTTTAGAAGCACTACCCAATCTGTGCCGCATATGCAAGCCGCCGTTCCAACAAAACGTATATAGCGTTAATCAGTCCAAGCATGGACCCCACAAGAATAGAGAGAGAGAACACCCGGCATGGTCGCTATACGCAAACGTCAACAAGCCATCTTCTCCACCGTCCACACTGAAGGGGCAAACCTGCCCATGGACCTGCTTCAGCGTATCGCACAGAATGATTCCCAGATTGCGGGCCTGACACCAGAGGCCTATCACCTGACGGCCGAGAAGCTCAACGAGGCCATCAACCGCGCCTGGCTGCGCGTCCTCAGCGCCTGGAATGCCTTCAAGCTCGCGCAAGCCCGCCTTCCCGAAACGGATAGCGGCACCACCCTGACGCGTGAGCGCTGGCTGCTTCCCCTCTTTAGCGAGCTGGGCTATGGCCGCCTGTTCACGACGAAGCCCATTGAGATTGGCGAGAAGAGCTACTCTATTTCGCATAGCTGGAACCATACCCCCATTCACCTGGTGAGCTACAAGGTCGACCTCGATCATATGACCAGGAGCGCGGCGGGCGCCATGCGCAGCAGTCCACATAGTCTCTTGCAGGAGCTGCTCAACCGCTCGGATGAGTATTTGTGGGGCATCGTCTCCAATGGCCTGAAGCTGCGCATCCTGCGCGATAACGTCAGCCTGACACGCCAGGCCTATGTCGAGTTCGATCTCGAATCCATGATGAATGGCGAGGTCTATGCCGACTTCGTCCTGCTCTGGCTGCTCTGTCACGAGTCGCGAGTCGAGGCCGAGCGCCCCGAGGAGTGCTGGCTGGAGAAGTGGTCGCGCACGGCTCATGAGCAGGGCGTACGCGCCCTTGGTGACCTACGCGACGGTGTCGAGCAGGCCATCACCGATCTAGGCAGCGGCTTCCTGGCCCATCCCGCCAATGGTCCTCTGCGCGAAAAGCTGCGCACGGGCGAGCTGCAAGCCCAGGACTACTACCGCCAGATTCTACGCCTCGTTTACCGCCTGATTGTGCTCTTCGTCGCCGAGGACCGCGATATCCTCTTTGATCCCGAGGCGCTCTCTGCCAACCGCGAGGTCTATACCCGCTACTACTCCACTTCGCGCTTGCGCTTCCTGGCCGAGCAGCATATCGGCACGCGCCATGGAGACCTCTTTCACAGCCTGCGCCTGGTCATGAACAAACTGGGCCTTGCCGAGGGCTGTCGCGAGTTGGGGCTTCCCGCCCTCAACGGCTTCCTCTTCTCGCGCCAGGCCATCGAAGACTTGAATGACTGCGAGCTGGCGAATTATGCTCTGCTGGCGGCCATTCGCTCCCTGGCCTACACCGCCAGCGGGCGCACGCGCCGCGTTGTCGACTACAAAAACCTCGGCTCTGAAGAGCTGGGCAGCGTCTACGAGTCCCTGCTCGAACTGCACCCTGTGCTGCACATCGAGAGCGCCAAGTTTGAGCTAGCCAGCGCCAGCGGCAACGAGCGCAAGACCACCGGCAGCTACTACACTCCCACCAGTCTCATTAACTGCCTGCTCGACTCCGCCCTCGACCCCGTGCTGGAGGAGGCCGTCACGCAGCCCGATCCCGAGAGCGCTATCCTCAACCTCAAGGTCTGTGATCCCGCCTGTGGTAGCGGCCACTTCCTCGTCGCCGCCGCGCACCGCATGGCCAAGAAGCTGGCCTATGTGCGCACCGGAGAAGAGGAGCCAACTCCCGAGGCACGCCGCAAGGCCCTGCGCGACGTCGTAGGCAAATGTATCTACGGCGTCGACATCAACCCCATGTCCGTCGAACTCTGCAAAGTCAGCCTCTGGATGGAGGCCATCGAGCCTGGCAAGCCCCTCTCCTTCCTCGACGCCCACATCCAGTGTGGCAACAGCCTCCTCGGTACCACGCCAGCCCTGCTTAAGCAAGGCATCCCCGACGCTGCCTTCGAGTCTATCGAGGGTGACGACAAGAAGGTCTGTAGCGACTACAAAAAGCGCAACAAACAGATGCGCGCGGGCCAGCTCAGCCTCTTCAACGAGAATTTGCAGCCCTGGGATCGCCTGGGCGACCTGTTGACAGGTATCATGCAGTTGGAGGAGATGGGCGAAGACACCGTCGAGGATGTGCGCCGCAAGCAGGAGTACTACGACAAGCTGGTAAAGTCCTCAGACTATGAATATAGCAAGCTCTGGGCCGACGCTTGGTGTGCCGCCTTCGTCTGGAAGAAGACACGCGAGTTCGAGCCACCTATCACTGAGGAGACCTTCCGCAAAATAGAGCGCAACCCCCACACCCTCGCTGCCTGGATGAAGGAAGAAGTCGCGCGCCTCGCCCAACAGTATCAGTTCTTCCACTGGCACCTGGCCTTCCCTGACGTCTTCCGCGTCCCCGGCAAAAACGAACAGCCCGAAAACGAGCAGACCGGCTGGTCCGGCGGCTTCGACGTCGTGCTGGGCAACCCACCATGGGAGAAGATCAAGATCCAGGAGAAGGAGTGGTTTGCCTCACGCAATCCCGCCATCGCTAACGCCGCCAATGCCGCCCATCGCCGTAAGATGATTGTTGCCCTGGAGCAGGGAGACCCTGCCCTCTATGCCGCCTTCCGCGAAGACCTGCGTAAAGCCGAAGGCGAGAGCTACTTGATCCGGCGCAGTGAGCGCTACCCGCTCTGTGGGCGCGGTGATATTAATACTTACGCCATCTTCGCCGAAGACATGCGCCAGATTGTCAGTCCTACCGGGCGTGTCGGTTGCATCGTTCCCTCCGGTATTGCCACCGATGACACCACCAAATTCTTCTTCCAGGACCTAATGAGTACTAGCACTTTAGCTAGTTTATATAGTTTTGAAAACGAGGAGCATGTGTTTCCTGCCGTCCATAATGCGACAAAGTTCTGCCTAATGACGATTTCTGGAAAGGAGAGAAAGCATCCTTTTACTGATTTTGTATTTTTTGCCCGTCAAACTTCCTATTTGAGTGACTCAAATAGGCATTTCTCTTTATCATCTGATGATATTGCTATCTTGAATCCGAATACACGGAATTGCCCGACTTTTCGATTTAAACGAGATGTAGAATTAGCCAAGGCAGCATATACTCGCTTTCCAGTTCTAATTAGGGGAGAAAGCCTTGAGGAAAACCCTTGGCAGATTTTGTTTTCGCGAATGTTTGATATGGCAAATGATTCACATGTATTTTGTACGCAGGAGCAGTTAAAGGCTGAAGGTTGGCTTCTTCAGGGAAATGTTTTTTATAAAGAAAAAGAGAAATTCCTCCCTCTTTATGAAGGAAAAATGATAAGACATTTCGATAATCGCTATGGTACATATGAAGGCCAGACACAAGCTCAGGCGAATAAAGGCAACTTACCGCAATTAACTGCACAACAGCATGCTAATCCTTGGGCGCTGACAATACCTAAATATTGGGTTCACCACTCTACGCTTCCAGATTATATGCAGAAAGGAAGTACTTCTCTTCTTGTGCTTCGTGCTATTACACGATCTGTTGATTATAGAACATTAATACCTTCTATCGTGCCAGCCGTTGCTTGTGGTGATACCTTACAGGTCGTAAATCTCAGGTCTAAGAGTTCAAATGATGCGTTGTATCTGTGTTACTGTATCGGTTCTTTTGTTTTTGACTATTTTTCTAGGCAGAAGCTGGGCGGAGTCAAGTTAAGCTTCTTTATCTTAAAGCAACTTCCCATTTTATCACCAAGCCTCCATAGAGAAACATGTTCTTGGAGTAATGGCATTTCCTTGAGCAATTGGATCTTTCCTCGTGCTCTTGAGCTTACTTATACTGCCTGGGACCTCGAAGCCTTTGCCCAAGATTGTGGCTATGACGGCCCTCCCTTCCGTTGGGATGAGGAGCGGCGCTTCCTCCTGCGCTGCGAACTGGATGCTGCTTACTTCCACCTCTATGGCATCAAACGCGAGGATGTGGACTATATCATGGAGACCTTCCCCATCCTCAAGCGCGACGACGAGAAGCAGCATGGCGAGTACCGCACCAAGCGCGTGATCCTCGAAATCTACGACGAGATGCAGCGCGCTATGGAGGGCGGCCAGGCCTACCAGACGCGGCTCGATCCACCTCCGGCTGACCCACGCGTGGCGCACCAGGCCAGGGTCAGCGGAGAGTAAGAGAGAAGAAAGAGAGCAATAATAATGTACACATTGATTAGCCCGGATGGAAAGCCATACCAAAGTACTCTGAAAGGCACGTTTGGAGGGCATAAAGGGCTCAAAATCTATGGACGTCTTGACTGTCCAAGTGCGAATCGGGCGATTGCTAATGGTCACTATGTCAAGCATCGCGTTTTCTTCGCTGATGAAGCCACAGCCATTGAGGCTGGATACCGACCATGTGGCAACTGCATGAAGGATCGGTATGCGCTATGGCAACAGGCGTTGGCCCAAGCAGCAGGAGATCAGAAGCAGGCCCGAACAATTTACCACTCGTTGTGTGGGTTGTGAGCCTAAGATGAGTTGTAGTGCATTGGCTGGGATTGGCGGTGACTGGATCGTTCAACAGCCAATGCTCCTCTGGCGCAAGCCGCCGCTCAATCCACCCCTGGCTGACCCCTCCGCGTGGCGCACGAGGCGAGGAGTCAGGAGCAGGCCTTTTAGTGGAGACATGATTTGTCAGCATATTGCTTTTTAAAACTTTTATGATACATGCATTTTTTTATAGTAATGCAAATGCCTCTTTTCAAAGCAGGGGCAGTTGGAAATAAAAATAGAGGAGTACATACATAACAATGTATTTTGAAGAGCTAAATTTAATCACTCGCCAATGTATGCTTGATGAACTTGAGCAAGAAGAAAGGGGTGGCAATCCTTATAGAGGAAGGTTATTGTCTGTTGCAGGAAAGGCTGCATTCCCCGATCTTATGCGTCAAGCAATCCTTTCCGGGAATGAACAGACACTTGTTCATTCGCTCGTGATTTCTCAGTATTGGCAATCTGCTGAGAGCTATAGCAAGGGAGTGCGGAGGATTAATATTCAGCAACAGGCTGAACGTTTGGGACTTTCTGAGTTCAATACCTGGTATGTTCGGGGTTTTGCTAAGCGGCTTTTGCAGGAAGGTATGACACATTGTCAAGTTTACCGTGCTGCTGAACCAAAGGGTGCTCGTGAGACATGTAGCTTCTATGAAGGCCAGACATTTCCTGTAGAAGAGGTGTACCAGGGGCATCGTGCTCAATACTGGCCTGCTTCCAATCCACGAGCTTTCTCTGTCCCCTTTGGCCCCAACTGCCATCATACAATTCGACGCTGCCGTTGAGAGACGGTTGTAAACAGAACCATTGTCATCGAAAGTATGCATGACTGGTTAGTGATAGTGTTGGCGAAGTGGACATATATGTGCCACCACTCTAAGTATGGAATAGCAATTCGCCAACACTAGCTTAATGGAAGTTTTACCACAAGAGGAAGTGCAGTTAGCTGATATTTGTATCTCCCAAATTTACCTGTATTATGCCATAGTCTTTTATTTGTCATAATACCGCTATGATTCTACTGGATTTTGGAGTGTTGTAAACGATGGCGATACTTGATGAACGGATTCGTCGGGAGCTTTTAGATCTTTACCAGGAGCTGCTGGCTAAGGGTGAGTGGCGAGTAGGGGCTGACCTCCAGCGCTACTATGATATCTTTCGCGATAAGTTTGGCCCTGAGCGCTTGCGCGATCTTGATGGCGAAGAACTGTTAGATACACTGCATGGGCCAGGCAAAAATAGCCTTGCCTACTGGCTGGAACGTAAGAACGACGACGAGTTTCCCTCAGGTTTTGGCAGTATTGCCGGGGGAAGTGCCTACAAATTTGGTCTCTTTCTCAAGCGCGATACAGGTTTCTGGATGAGTGGTTCTTCGCAAAATCCTGTGGTGCTCACACAGAGGCAGGCACTTGAGAAAGCACGGCAACAACGCGATCAATTACTGGCTGGCGTTGAGATCCTAGAAAATATGCCAGCACAAGGCTCTGACGAAGACTATGAAGATCTGCAGCAGGAGATGGATCGCATTGCCCCCGAGATTAGTAACTCTGCGTGGGGTCATAAGTATTTTAGCCTGCTTTTCCCGGATAAATTAGATGACTACCATGCAGGGGATTATCAGCGTTTTCACCTGGTGAAACTTTTGCAGATTCCTCCCTCTATGGAAGGCAGATATGTTTGTGCTGGCCGTTTTATAACTGTTGCACGCGAGTTGGAACTGGCTGTCAATACGCTCACACATTTATTGAATGTTCGCAGTGGCGATCCTCATCGTTACTGGCGCATTGGTACCAGGGGGTGGATTAGCGGCGAGGATTTTTGGGAGCACATGCAGGCGGGGAACTACTGCGCGACTGGCTTTAATAAAGTCGGTGATCTCTCTACACTTCCTGATGGTGAAGATGGTAAGCATGACATACGTGCCTGGCTGAAGGAGGCCTATCCCGAAAAGCCAGCCACAGAAATTGGGCGCATCGCGCGTCAAATGGCGGATTTTCGCTGGTCTATCGTCTCGGGCGATTTCGTGTTAGCTTCCAATGGGGCGACGGTGTTGGGTGTTGGTAAGGTAACAGGCGAGTACTTTTATAATCCTGACATTGAGTTCCCACATTGCCTTCCAGTCGAGTGGCTCTCGCTCCATTCTTGGAAGCAGCCCGATCAGACGCCAGATATTGAAGGGAAACTTACAACCGTCTACCGTATGAAGCGTCCCCTCAACCTGATAGAGGCGGAGCGCCAGATTCTCAATGCTAAGTATGGGGTGTTGCCAAGTCAGAGTGATGATCAGGTTGTGCATGAAAATGGATTGAGATTAACTTACTCTACATCAAGCAATCAATCATTTGAAGAGATAAGGAGCCTTGTAGATGCTGAGGGTAATGGCAATGAAGAGATTTCTTTAAAAGGCTGGCGTGATTATGTCGCGCATGTCTTGGAAGAGGCAGAGGAGCCGCTCAGGGCCGTCGATATTACGACTAGAGCTCTTGCATTAGGTATGCGGACTGACGGAAAGACACCTGACAATACTGTGGCTAAAGTTCTGGTAACGAATCCAGATCTTTTTGAACGTGTAGGCCGAGGCCTGTATGCCCTGCGTGGGAAGCAGTATACCACGCAAGAGGTTGAGTTCGCCATTCCTCGCGAGCGTGAGATGCCGCAGCCGGAACCGCTACAGGTTCAAGAGGCGGTCGAGCACTTCGATGATGAGAAGCTCGCGCCAGTCCTTGAACCCAGGCTCTCACGCTTGATCGCGGAACTGCGGCGGCATGTGCTGGTGGAGGAGGCGCTGGTGCGGCGCATCTATCACGCCTTGCTAAATGGGCATGTCATCTTAACTGGCCCTCCAGGAACCGGGAAGACGGAGCTGGCCCGTTTGCTTCCTGAGATCCTCTGGTGGAGCGAGACGCCAGTTGTTGAGGACCAAAATGGCCAGATGCAGCCTGCAACTCGGTGGTTGACAGAGACTGCCTATACCACGACACTCGTGACTGCGACCAGCGAATGGAGTACACGCACGCTTATCAGTAGTATCGTCCCAGTGGTGAGCAAGACCGGAGCGGGGATGACTTATCGCACTCAGCATGGACATTTGACCTCCGCCATTCTGCGTAACTGGGTCGTGCCAGGCAGCGAGATGACGCAATGGGCGTCCGCCAAACGCAGGCCAGTGCAGCAGGGCGAGGCCAGGTATAGAGGCCACTGGCTCATTATCGACGAGTTTAATCGTGCTCCCATTGATGCCGCGCTGGGCGAGGCTCTCACGGCTCTTGGCAATGGCGAAGCCTTGCAGGTCCCCATCGATGGCATACCCGTACGCTTGCCCCTGCCAAAGGATTTCCGTATTATCGGTACGCTTAATAGCTTTGATCGCAACTACCTTAACCAGATCAGCGAGGCCCTCAAGCGCCGCTTCGCCTTTATAGAGGTTTTGCCCCCTACGCGTGTATATCGCCAGCAAGAGCAGGGCATCGTGCTCTACAAGGCCCTGCGCGACCTGATGCATCTCAACCCCGAGGCCATCAAGTTCGAGGAGGATGGCACGCTGACCTGGGCGAATGTCGTCATGATCGATACCGATGCCGAGGGTAGCTATACCAGTGCCTGGAACGGTGAGCACGCGCTTTACCAGGTCTTTGCAGAGATTGCCTGGCCCCTGCTGGAGGTCCTGCGCGTCTATCGCCAGTTAGGAACCGCGCAAATCATCTCCCTGGTGCGCCAGTTGCTGACGCCCGGCATCTTGAATGGCTACACCACCTTTGAGCAATGGTTACAGGCGCTGGATATCGCCCTCTGCGACGTCATTGCCGATCAGCTTCAGGTCTTGTTACCGGATGAGTTGGATGTCTTGCTCTGGTATGTGCGCCTGGACGCGGATATCTTTATCGAGCGCTATAACGCGTTCTTAATGGGTCTGGCAGGCAAGCCACGGCGTCTTAATGCTCACCTGGAGGCCTTGAGCAATATTGTGGAACCCGAGCATGGGCAGTTGCTCACGGACGAAGAGGTAGAAGCCTTGCTGGGAGAGGAGGAGCCAGCTATCCCTGCTGGCATACTCCACGTAGCCTTTCACCTGGATCATCCTGCCTATAAGCTACCCCAGTTCGCGCGCCGCCTGCGCACCTATAAAGCGGAGCATGGTCTATGAGCAAACAGCTACAACGTCCGCCTTCGGCGGCTACCCAGGAGAGTGACCTCTGGCTCCAGCATTTGCAGCGCCGTGTGATGCTGCTTCTCTTGCGCCATGACCAGAAACTGTTTCAGGGACAGTTTCGCACCTTCTATGTGGGGAGTAGTCTCCCCACACTGCCGCTTTTGCAGTTCTATGATCGCTACCTCAAATTGCAGCTATTCAGCGCGGAACTGCTCGATGATATCCTGCCTCGTGTGCGGCGACAGTGGAGTCTGCAAACCAGCCAGCTCGCGCTCAATGAGGAAGCGCCCGTGCGTGGAGAGATCGACTGGTCACGCACCATCGCGCGAACGCTGGCCGAAGCACCGGATCAACCGCCGTTGCGCTTTGATACGCGCCTGCGCCAGCAGAGCATGCATATCCCCGAGAATGTGCTGGTCGTCGCCATTCTCCTGCGTTATCGCCAGTTGGTGCAGGGAACATTGCGCGACGATCAGCGCGAGGAGATGCTCACTAGCCAGGAGCGCCAGCAGCTTGTCAGTCTTGATGAGCGACTTGAGCGCGAACTGGCGACCCCCCATACGCGCGCCCTGGCGGAAGATGCCCGTAAGGCCGACCTGGATACCCTGATGCCCCAGGTCAGCGCGCAACTGCGTCCAGGAAGCAACCCTTATCGTGATCTGATGGCCTGGTGGGAGCAGGTAAGCAGCCTCTACATTGGCGCTACGGGTAACAGTGCCGATCAGCAGCGGCACCTGACCCTGCTCTCCAGGCGTAGAGATGCACAGATGGCCCAGTGGCTGTATGAGCTCTGGTTGGCCCTCGAACTCCTGACCTTCTTTCAAGAGATGCCTGAAGCCCAACTAAGTGACGTCGAGGTGAGCTGTAATCAACTACGCTGGCGCTTTACCTGGCAGGAGCGGCGTTTCCATTTTCATTTTCAGCGCCAACTCTCACCCAGCAATGATGGTGAAGCATCTGCCTGGCAGAATATTCCTGTATCGCAGCCCAGCTTCACCATTATGCGTGAACATCCATTAAAAGTGGAGCACAAAGGCACACTCATCTGGAAGGAGCCGCCTTTTGTTCTGTCCGCGGTCTATCCAGCACCAGAGCAGGCCGAGGCACGCCTGGGAGAGGCTATCCAGCGCCTGTTGGGTCTGATGCAGGTACAGCGCGCACCTCAGGGAGCCCTGTGTTGCCCTATTGTGGCTGCGCCCGAGCCAGGTCAGCAGATCTCCGGGACTGTGAGACCAGATGAGAGGCAATATGTGAACAGCGCCAGCGTTCACACCTCACTTACGCTCTATAAGCTCACACCTGACTTGCCCGGTGATCGCCTTCAAGAGCGCCTGCGTGCCATACTCGATCAGGCAATAGCCTCCCTACCCGAACGTGCCGCGCCAGCCTGCCATGGTTTCATGCTGGATGTCGATAGTATCAACGATAGTAATGATCGACTCCAAGAGTTTGACACTGTCTGTCCTAAACCCCATATAGGGCCGGGCATTTTTGATTTAGTACATAGCAATCATCACTGTGGCAGAGATCCTCGTGTCTGTCACATCGTTGGTCAAGTAGCTCTTCCACCTAGAGTTGTTCGTGTTTTGAACATGGATGACCTGAAATTGCAAATTGATAAACTTCGTGAATATGGAGCTGCCTCTCTGCTTCAGATAAGTGACGCGGACCATGAAAATGTAGCTGAACAACTGAGCAGCCAGATTTTGCAAAGTGTTGGTACAATGGTTGAGCAGTACTTTGAGAAGCATGGAGATGTGCAATCACAGGAGAAATATTTGCGCGAAGTTTTTGGCGATTATTGGAAGCACCAATCGCGTTCACTAGCTGAAGAAACCAGACATATTCTTCTTAGTGGAGAATATGTCTGGGATGAATACGAGAAATCAGGGTTGAAAGATTGGGCTGCACCTGCTATTCAATATTGTCGGGCTTTGGAGAGGGAGATAAAGCATCGAATTTATGCTCCCAAAAGGTTTGATTATACAATAAAGGAAAAAAGTTGGACTCTTGGTACTCCAAAGCGTTTATACGAGCATCGTAAGGATGTAAGAGGCGATGATCGTTCCAATTGGGATTTGATGGTAGAAGTTGCATCTCTCTCAGGTGTATCACCCAAAGATTTTGAAACTGTTATGAAGAGGTTATATGACGAGCAGGTGTCTAACGCGCGAAATGATTTGGCTCATGGTAAGCCAATAGACAAGCAAAGGGCAAGAAAGCTACGAGAAATTATTATAGGTCACAAAGGGAATGGCATCCTTTGCTGGATAGCTGAAAATCTTGATCCAGCTAGGGAGCCGTATTAGTAAGGATAATAGAGACGCGCTTTGATAAAGCGCGTCTCTATTATCCTTACTGCAACTCCTGATCAAAGCGGTTGGGGCTCCATATTTGCTCACAGATGAGCTGATACAAGCGCTGGCGCTCATCAAGATCCTCTTTAGTAAACGTTTCATGGGGTCGGAAGGGTAGCCCGCTCTGTTCTACAAAGTGTAAGAAAGATGGATTGTTCTGGTAGCAGAGAGGGTGGAGTGACCTGGCCAGGAGGTTTTGCCCGTAATAATGATCCATTTTTTCGCTGTAAGATTTATCGCCAAAGCTTTGATTGAAGCCTCGAGGAAGTAAGAGCAGTCCACCGAAGCGGCTGCGATATATGTCAAAATCTTCTTTATTGGGAATTTCTTCCTGGTGATAGCTATACTTGTTTGACCAGATATGCTCTATCTCAAAGGGCTTTTTAATTGTTTTTGAGGTGTATGCAACAAAGCTTGATTCAATGCCGCATTGTGTCTCAATATAGTGTGTCATTCTCGCAAGAATATGATGAATGTACCTTTTGCTCCATAGGTTCAAGCGGAACCATGGTACCACGCCAGCAAAGGAGTTTTCCATAGTCACAACTTTTTGTTTCAGTAGTCTAGCTAGCGAATGAACATCAAGCTCTCTAATCTCTTTCATGAAATTGAACATAGTATAGACAATGGATGAGTAATCCATCGTTCGGAAGTTTACCGCACGCCTGGCAATGAAGATATCGAGGTACCCAGCTACTAATCGTATTTTGCGTTGTGTGGTATCAGCATCATCCTCCGATCTTAGTGGTGCGAGCAAGAGTGGATATTGGAGCGTGAAGTTATTGTGGGCATTGTAGTAAATGTATTCCATGCCAGGGGTAAGAGTCTCGGCAGCCTCTCGTATACGGATGTACTGGCTCGAGAAGAATTTCATTTGCTTTGTCACGAATTCAAGAAAATCTTCTGTGTTGTTTAATTCAATAAATCGGCTCTGATCATGTACCCACTTGTGAAATGTTGTTCCGATAATGTCAAAGTCTCCTGGAGTACTCCCTTTTTTTCGTTCGCGAATAGTAGATGCGTATTTTGCGCGTAGCCAGGCCTTAAAGAAGTCAGCATCCTCTTCCTTCCCTGCTCGAGTTAGTTTGAAAATTTGCTCTTTCCAGAGACTATTAGCACTTGCGCGCTCCTTTGAATCAGCAATATTGGCAAGGAGATAGCCCTTGAGCATATCAGTAGGACTCAGGCTCAGGCCACGATCATTCATGGTTTCGAAGATGGTGTAGGCATCCTCGTCAGAGGAGGTAGTAATTTCAACCAGGTCCACATTCTCTTTAAGCCAATCGATAAAGTATGGAAGTCGGCCGTTTGCCAGGGTGGGAGGGAAATTGCTCTCAATATCGTCATAACGGGCCAGAATGTTGCGAATTGACTCGGATTCATTATTCACGTCAAAGCTGATCGCGTGCTGATTGTAAAGCGCTTCAATGCACATAGCTCGTTCATCGATATCCAGGTTGAAGGATTTCTTGCCATATTTCTCAGAGAAAATGAGCTTGCCAATGTCCACCTGTTCTGCTTCTGGACGATCTTGCTGGAGGTTATGCAAGTAGATCAGCAGTAACGTAATGGACGTTAGACGCTGTTGCCCATCGATAATAAACTTCTTGCCGTCGCGCGCGCTGACAATGATCGATCCCAGAAAGTAGTGCTTATAGTCTTCCACAGCGCTACGTGGATGACCTTCTTCATAATTATTGAGAAAATTAGCTTCTAGGTCCTCAAGCAACTCTATAATTTGTTTGGCTTCCCATTTGTATTCTCGCTGATAGTAGTCAACAGTGTATTTTTTGTTGCTGAGTAGGTCTGTAATAGATTTTGCTTGGGCATCTATCTTGTTCATGCTGGCGCTTCTGTTCCTTCTTCAAGACGTTATTTAACAATAGGAACCTTTTGAACTTTTAATATAGTATCACATTAGGCAGGTGGATAGGAAAACTCCTGTGTAAAGGATTAGGGCGTATTTTAAAGCACATCGTAGGGTATATGCGTGCAAAAACTCGTTTTAAAAAGAGATTATCTGGTAAGCATCTCTCTTTGAAGTGAGTGATATTTTACTCCCTTATCAATGCGCCAAGGCCAGTTGCTTACCTAAGTAACTGGCCTTGGCGCTGATATATGTGGGACTGCAAAGGGAGTCTCTATTTCTTCCCGGTTTGCCATTGCATGCGCAGTGCAGCGGCCTCTCGCAGGATGCGAGCCTGGAGCTCCTTCCCGTCTGCGCTCACAGGTTGCGTTGCCGTACTGTGATTGGTGGGAGGGATGCCTAGCGAACGCAGGCGGGAGAAGACGGGCACCATGGCCTGGTCGGGATTGCGGAAGAAATGACTGCCGCGAATACGCACGAAGCGCCACCCCAGGCGTTCCAGGATCGCCTGCCTCGCCATATCCTCTTCGAGCTTCTCGAGAGGATGCCAGCGATCGCCGTCGCACTCTACCGCCAGGCGTTGACCGTTGCCTTCGACGACAAGGTCGATGCGATAGGCGCCGACCGGCCACTGTGAAACCACGCGATAGCCAGCCTGCATCAGTCGGCTCAGGACCTGTCGCTCAAACTCGGAATCCACCTTGTGTTCTTGTTCCGCAAGGCTTGCCATGAGGTGCTCTGGATTCTGGGCATAGAGAATAAGGCGTTTGCGAATATCGCCATCTTTCAGGTCGATGTGGGGATCCAGCGAATGGACGACCCAGAGCTGGTCGCGCGCGCGGCTCGCCGCGACATTGAAGCGCTTCTTGTACATGTACTCGAAGGCGTCTTCACTTCTGAGCGAGAGCGGCCCATCGCCTTTGGGGGTGTCCACCAGCGAGAGGAAGATCACATCGCGCTCATCTCCCTGAAACTGGGCGGGACTAACGCAGAGGATCTGATGGCGGGTATATTCCGTGACCGAGAGATGTTGACGCAACAAGCTGTCGATGCAGAGTGCCTGTTTGTCGGCGACCATTGAGATGGCTCCAAAGGTTGCGTCCTCGTATTCAGGCTGTTGGCTCGCAGCAATGATGAAAGAGGCAATGGCCTGCGCCTCCGGCTCGTTGACTTGCCCGGCTGTGTCAAATGCCTGTACACGATGGGCAATGGTTGCCGGTCTGCGTTGTACCTCACTGTCATCGCGCAATGGTTTGATCTTGCCGTTGTAGGACATCATATTGCTGAACTGGATGATAGGGGAAACGCAACGGAAGTGCTCTTGCAGGCAGACAGGCTCAAATGTGGTCTTGGCCAGGGCGTAAATGGAGAGGCGCCCATCATAGATGGATGCCAGGGGAATGCCCTGGAGGTGCTCGTTGATGAGCTTGTCTACCTGCTCAAGCTTCTGCCCCACATCGATGGGAGTGACCTGTTCATCGTCGCCCACGACCACAATTTGTTTGGCCATATAGATCGCGGCCAGGGCTTTGATGTCAGCCTGGCTGGCCTCATCGATAATGATGACATCAAAGCTGTTGCGGCGGGGATCAAAGTTTTGCACCACCCGGCTCAGCGGCATGATCCAGACGGGAACGGCGGTTTGACAGACGGGCATGAGGCGACGCGCCTCCGCGAGGAGTTGCGCGGCACGCTTGCCTGTGCCTTTGCCAACCTTGCGCATAATCTCTTTCCAGCCCTGGAGGGCGCGCCGCTGTTCTAAGCTCGTGCGACGTACCTGAGCCGCCCAGGCCTTCTTTTCCACCAGTTCCGCTGTCGCAGTATGAATGTTCTGGCTTAAGTGCAGGCAGCGCTCCTGGAGTTGCTCCAGTGAGGCCTTCGAGCGGCGCTCAAGGGCATCCTGCAATTGCCTCCAATGCCAGGCTTCTTGTGGATCTGTCGGAAGTGCTCGCTGCCCGTGGATGCCGTCTCGCTGGCGAATGGCGGCGGCCCAGCCAGGCGCACATTTTCCTAGTTTCTCCAGGAGGCTATGGCGAGTACGTAACTCACTCTGTCGTTCATGAAGTTCGACGAGGCGTTCAATGGCTTCACGATAGGCATGAGGCAGATAGCCTTTAATGGCGCCGCGTAGTCGCTGCACCACTTCCGCATGCGTTTGCGACTGGCTACTTTGATCAAGGACACGGAGTAAGCCCATAAAGTGGGCCTCATTGGCCTGATAGAGGCGGCGATTGATCTCTGCTGCCAGGATTGGCGGTAACTTTTCTTGGACGGCGTCAGAAAGACGCATGAGCTCTCCATGCTCAGACAAGTTTACTGGCATTTCTGCCAGGATCGTCTCCCACTGAAGGCCATAGCGTTTAAGTTCTTGTTCAAGTGGCGTCCAGGTGGCGTCAAACCAGGAGAGGCATTGCTGTAATTGATAGATGTACTGTCTGCATACCTTTTCTGGTTCTCTCCCCAATGCGGCTGCATCTGCGGCACCGAGAACCGACATCTGTCGCTGCCAGCGTCCGGCTAACTCCTTGCGGACATTCATCAGACGCACAAACAGGAGCAGCGTGAGAAAATGCTCTTTCGTCTCCGGGCGTTGCCCTTTGATCTGTACCTGCTCGATCAGTGTCTTCCAATCGCGATGGAGAAGTAGTGTCATCCCTTTGAGGCGCCCACTATGCTCAACATGCTTCAGAATGTCGTCGAGAGCGCGCTCTGTTTGCGGTGAGAAGGCGCTCTCTGGCACAGAGGGGTCGTACTCCAGGAGGAGTGGTTGGGCCTGGAGCGCAACGCTTTCAACCTGCTCGATCTTAGCAATGAGATCATCCCATATTTGACGGTTAGCGCCACCTGCACGTCCGGCGGCGATGGCTGTCAGGCGCCAGCGTTGCTCCTGGTTTGAAGCTTTGAGGGGTTCCAGGGCCTGGATCAGGCGATGTTGCAGCTGCTGGAAATCTTCTATGGATGGGCTGTGAGGTGTTTCTATCCAGACATCACGGCGAAAATCCAGCTGCTCTTTGATAAGGTGCTCGTGTTCCTGTACCCATTGATCGAAGTCTACAGGAGATGCAAGGCTTTGAGGATTGGGTAGGCCAACCGCCATTTCACGCTCGTCCTGAGGCGTGACAGTTACATTGGTGCGATAGAGGCTGACTATCTCCTCTGTTGTGAGTAGGAGAGAGGTATCGGGTGTGATGGGGGTTGGGATCCAGTTGTGGGTTGCACTATTGGCGGCTACATAGCGCGCTGCATCTGAAGGCGCATACGTTCGCCCATCGAGTACAATTTCTCGATATTCGCTCTGACGAGCCTCCAGGAGCTGCCCACGCGTTTTGCGGAGTTCCTCGATCAGGTCAATACGTTGCTGCGTGAGTCCCCTGGCTTCTTGCTCAAGTGTATGCACATTGATAGAAGAGAGGCGCTCCGTAATCGTATCGATAGCTCGCTCCATCTCCTTACGGCTATCGTCTTCCAGAATACTGACGCAAAGGGGTTGGAGAGGCTCGACCACTTTCTCGCGCAATACTTTGAGCGCTTTCGATGTATGGCTTGTGACGAGAGCACTTTTCCCTTGAGCTAGGAGATGTCCGAGCAGATTCGCAATGGTATGTGTCTTTCCTGTTCCCGGAGGGCCCTGAACAAGAACTGCGCCATAATGGTCGAGGCGACGGGCGATCTCAAGCTGTTCCGTGTTTGCCGGTTTGCTGAAGAGAATGCGCTCATCTTCTCCGTTGGGTGAGGCCAGAAGCATGTCAGGCGAATTTTGTGTGTGGGACCCGCTATTCACCGCGTTGATGCCAGTTAGGCTGAGGAGGGAGTATGGAAGATCGTTCTGGTGAGGAATGTGCTCGAGAATGGCTTCAAACGCGGTATTGTATCCGAGCGCGCGGCTCCGTAGGAAGATGACGGGATTGCGTGAAATAGATGGATATTGTCGATGAGTGCGTGGGCTGGGGTGTGAGATGAATTCACCACGAGGTGAAAGCAGGTTGATAAAACGCTTCAGAAATTGAGTAGTATCCTCATCTCCGAGTGGATGGACTGTATTTTGTTCAAACTCTTGCCGCGCCCGACCAATCGCTGTGGTATTGATCTCGGGTAGTGTCTGCAGCACGGATGTGTAGAACTCAGGCGCATGCTCTGTCGTGCTTAGCGTAAATTCTGGAATCTGTGCATTGAAAGTAAGCTGCAGGCGGATCAGCAAAATAGGGTGGTAGACGCCGTTCTGGGTTCTGGCTGGATCCCAGTCGAGAATGCCATCACCTAGGATAAGTTCTACCCGTTCTGCCTCTCGCTCCAGCTGAGCGCGTAGCGCATATAGCTGGTCAAAGACCTCCATTGCCTTGCGGGCGGGCTGCTCTGTTTTGACCCATTGCTCGCGAACGGCCTGCCATTGTTTTAGCTGCTGTTCTCTTTTAGGGTTCTCGTTAAATTTAGGTGTTATTGTACTATTAAGTCGCACTTGCCCATCGATGTTCTGCCAGCCATTTTCTAACCAGGGGAGTATCTCTTTGGGGGGGACTGGAGGATCAGTGAGCGTTGGTCGTTTGACCTTTAAGATAAGTTATCGCTGCCAGACTCTGCTGCTTTTCTGTTGTCACTGAGCCTTGTTTGCTGATGTGTTGAGAGGGAAGAGGTGGTATCCTCTTCTCCGCTACTGATGCCAAGGCGAATGCAGGAGTGAACTGGAAGATTATTGAGCCAGAGTGACCATGATTGTTTCTCAACATCTTGCTGTACTGGATTTTGTAGGTGATTAAAGGCTTGCGCATAACGGAAGATTTGGAAGAGCTTGGAGCGCGCTTCCTGCGCAGTCGTATCGGTTTGTGATAGCACCAATTGTCCTTTCCTTCTCTCTTGGTAGGATGTGATGTGGAGGAGGCAAAAAGTACATAAAAAAATTTTGATAGTTATTAGAAATAAAAACAAACGCAAGTGTTATGCATGGCTGAGTATAGCAGAGATTCAGGAAGGTCGTAAATAGAAACTTATATTGTGTAATGCCAAATTATCCAGATGTCAATATAAGCAAGAATTGCATGTAATTTGTGCTCTGTGAGATCATGCTTGCAATATTTAGCCGTGGAGAATGTTCAATGCAGTGTCGTATGTCAATGTGATTAGCACGATGATTGGTGCGACGACCAGTAAGAAGAAGTGTTATTAGCTCTGGAAGAATCAAAGAATCGCCTGTGTGAGTGGGCGAAATAGCAGTGTCCTAATTTTTCATGGGGTTGCGCTCCTAGAGTATCGTTGGAGCTGAAGAGCTTAACTACTGTGTTCGGGATGGGAACGGATGCACCCTCTTCGCAATAACCACTGGTTCACCTGCGCATTCAAACGTCTCCGATTGACGGGGAGAAGCTATCTTCACGTTTGCGGCTTATCAACGTTTTTGCCAATATCTCTTGCTGCAATTTCGTTCGTTTTCAACGAAGTAAAAGGGATACAATGCACATTATGATTTCTCTATCGTCGTTTTCATAGTGTCTTCTGCACTTTTCATCTTTCCCTGGCGTAGATTTACAACCGCATATAGGCCGCCGCATG
This sequence comes from Ktedonobacter sp. SOSP1-85, assembly GCF_016587415.1. GTDB lineage: Bacteria > Chloroflexota > Ktedonobacteria > Ktedonobacterales > Ktedonobacteraceae > Ktedonobacter. The sequence continues at coordinate 5,580,095 of NZ_BNJI01000001.1, forward strand.
TTGCCAGCACACCAGCACCAAAGAAGATAGTATCGATGGGGCCAATGGCTATGCCAACGATCTTCATGTGTAGCGTGTGCAGTGTGTTGCTATCCAGATAGCCTGCAAGGCCAACGGCAAGGATAGAGCAGAAGGCAAAGATGGGATTGGCCAATGTCATGACGCGCCCAGGCAACGACAATATCATCCAGCGGATCAGGCGCGATACCCTTCCGTTGAGCCTGGCGTATTAAACATGGTTTTGCTGCTGCGAGCGTCTCTTCTAGAAAGGAAATCTGTAGTGAAGAGAATGCTTGCCATCGGTTGCGTTGGTCGCCCTCAGGAAGACGCTCTGAAGAATTTGTTGGATAATGAATACTCTCGGGCCATGTAGAAGCCATAAGGCTCTCCTCTCCATAATAGACGCTATTATTAGTATGGCATAAATTGGCTCGTTTCACTTATGCTATTTTTTGCGGCTATGTTGTTAAATGTGCGAGCGCTAAACTTTTACTTTGAGTGCTTAGTTGTGCGAAGTTTCTAGTATCATCGAAAGCTGGTTTGTGGGTTTTGTATATGCTGCTATTGCCCATGGAGAAAGAGCGAGCAGGACTGGTTGAAAACATATCCAACTCTGGTGACCGTGACCAGATAACGCGGTTGTGAAGGGGTTTCTTCGATCTTAGCGCGTAACTGGCTGATATAGACGCGCAGATAGTCAATCTCATGGTGGTAGGCGGGTCCCCACACGCTCTGCAAAAGGGTGACATTCGAAATGACCCTCTTCGACTGCATCATCAGCTCGCATAAGATTGCGCTCTCTTTTGTCGTGAGATGATATGTTTTCCCCTGAACGCATACACATTGTTCTGCTAAATCTAACTGGATATGCCGATCCTCGCTCAGAATAAGAAGGGGTGCGGCGGTAGCTGAGAGGAAAGCCGGCGAATGATAGGAGCGCAGCAGAGCACGCAGACGAGCCTGTACTTCTTCGATTCCAACAAATGATGTTATACAGTCGTCAGCGCCGGCATCGAGGATACAGATCATATGAGACGTATCCTCTCGCGGCGAGTAGGCCAGCAATGGGAGGCATGGAAATGACGATCGCAACCGCCCACAGACTGCGATAGCTGGGTCGTAGATAAATAATAGGTCGGGTTGGAGATGCCGTAGATCAGAGGGATGTTCCCATGATGCAACCAGGCGGATGAGAAAGCTCTTTGGAGAGATGTGTTTGCAGAAGTAGGACTGCTCCGCCCGGGGAAAACCGAGGAAAAGCAGGTTGGCACGTCGCCGATATGGGATACATTGCTGTCCATGCCGAGCGGTACCCGTCGTCATTGAAAGTGGAATCAGTTTTTCTCCCCTCAAGTCTTCTTTGGGTTGATCAGGGGTTTGGTCGAGACATGTCTGGTCTTCGGGGGTATTGTGTGAAACCAGCCTTTGGTATTTTCTGGTTGATAGATGTGACTGTAGAGATATACCTCGTTCCATGCCTATTGTCTCGCTCGTGTGCATCAGGCAATTCATGTTTTGCTTTATGGGGTGCGCGTTAGACATCTTCACCATGCTTCCTCTCTGTGTATTGTCCTGGTACTCAGGAGTATCCATTCAGGAAATGTTCGCTTTCTCCTTGCGTAGTTCCACCAGACTCTTTCGGACAATGAGCACTTTGCGCTCGCCGTCAAGGGTGAGCGCCAGCTCGTAAAGTGCAGGGGTATCCCGTGTGGCGGGAATCTCCTGAAGCAGCTCGACGCCGAGCACAATTTCTGCCGACGAAATAGAGGTTGTTTCTCCGTGTATGGAGCGAAAGGTCATTGATCGACGAAACGCGAGCATGTACGTTTCTTGACGGCGTTCCATAACAGCCCTCTCTAGCGCTGGCAGTTCATCATTTTTGTCCGTAAGCAACGTAAAAATGGAAGGATGTATGATGTGTATCCCATTCCTGGGGAAGTACTTGAAGTACCTCGTCAAATGCGCGTTCAGAAAGCTTGAGGTGAGAACAATAGAATGGCTTTAAATTGGCGAAAATTGCATGTATGTCTTTTGCCAGCATCTCTCCAACTCGTCCACCCCAGGCCCCAAGGGGGACTTTCAATGTATCGCCTTTGATCGTGTGTATGCCTGCCTGAGTAAGGAGCGCGGGTAAACGGGTCATGAGAGATGCGTCAAAGCCTGTTTTCTTCTCGGCTTTGTGCCACCATTCCATGTACTTTTTTGTCATAGGTCCCATATTCTCGAAGGCATCTGCTGCTTCAACCAGTTCGACCCACCCTCCAGGCCGAGTCACACGGGCCAGTTCGAGCACCACAAAAGGCCACGTGTGAGCTGGAAGTGCGGCGACCATCAGGCGCTGGTGTGTGAAGTCAAAATGATGATCAGGGAACGGTAAGCCTTGCATGACATCGCCCTTGACGAAAAGACAGTTGGATGGAGCCTCCCATGCGGGTGAGATCAGTATCTGCGGCTCAATGTCGAAACCGACGATGTGTGAGTCGGGAAAGGTATGTGCTATTTCTCGACCCCAGATACCAGTTCCGCACCCGACATCGAGGATGTGTTTAGGAGACTCAAGAGGAGCTACATAATTGCGGCCCAACAGGGTTTTGAGAAAGTAATGCTGAAATGTGAGGCGGTCGTACTCAGGCATATCCTTGGGAAAGAGATAGGGGACATCTGCGAGGAAACGTCGATCACCAATAATTGTTGTACCTGGCTTCTCGCTGAGAGGTGAAGACTGAAAGATGGGAGTCTTACCGCGGCCTTGGCGCCTCAAGCGGGGGAAGAAAAGCATGATGGCCCTCCTATCTGGCTCTCGTCTGCTGTGAGGCGCTGAATATGCACGCGACGATCATAGAAGCGCTCGCAACCATTCCAATATGCCAGGTGAGCACAGTGTTGTATGGCACCGCTCACCTGCTCCGGAGTTGGCTGCTTCATCCAGTGAAACTCCAGATAAGCATCCACATAGAGCAGGAACGTTGCGTTGTCCATCCAGAGGAATCGCTCTCTGGATCCCCCTTCCCAGCGGTCTTGTTCCTGGTTGTAGGTGAGTATGTGTTCGTGTTGAATACCCTCTGGTTTGAGAGAAGGCATGGTTTCTGTGGGTAGTGATGAGATGTGTCTATGTACTATCATCATTTCGCCTTTTTTAGAGCTTTCCTATGTGTACTTCTCGCTTTTCCAGGTTTGATCTCTATTTTTGCAGAGCGTGCAGGATACATGTTGCTTTGCGCGTATCTGCATGTTACACTCAAGAAAGATAACCAATGCACGTTACCCTCTCGAGACTATAGTGAAATTCGGACCTTCACTATCCTAACTGCTGATCTCATGCACCCTGCACTTTTAATAATAAATGGAAGTGCGAGAAACAAAAACGACATTTCTTTGTAAAATGCGTCATTTCAGAAAGGGGATACAGTGCCATGAGCAGCGAAATATCGGGGATACATCAGGGAGGGTTAGTGGCCAGGTATCGCAAACACATGAATATGTCTCAACAAGACCTCGCGGATGCCATGCATGTCAGTTTGCGTACAGTGCAGAGACTGGAGAAAGAAGCTGTGATAGAAGATCTCAATAGAAGACGGTTTCTTGTTGCTCTGCTTGGTATCCCTGCTACATATATGGGCCTGAACATACAGCAACAAGCCATTGACGAAGCGTTGTTCCTCTTTAACGATGATCCGATGACCTTTTTAGAAGATATGGTTGCCAATCGCTGGAAAACACACTTGATGGGAGGACCTCTCAGTGCATCGCAGGGATTGGAGCGCTTTGTGAAGGAGGTCGAGACATTTTCCCAGAAAATGCAAGGAAAACAGTGGCACCACCGTGCTCATGTTCAACTGTGTATGGTGTATCAATTATGGGCAAGTGTGGCTGGGGATATGATGTTGTATGATAAAAGCCGCTTCTTTTATCAGAAGGCATTTTCTGTCGCGAAAGAGCTGAATGATGTCGAGTTAATGGCATCGATACGAGTCCGTGAAGGCGTTCTCTTTATGCGAAAAGAAGAGCCACTGAAGGCGATTACCCACCTACAGAATGCACTTGAGTTGGTCAATGGACAAGGGCTCTATCATTTACGCGGGAATACACTAGCCATGCTTTCCGAAGCGTACGCGAAGTCAAATCAATCACAGGCGTGTTGGCGATCCGTTGGATTAGCCGAAAATGCATTGCAACAGCGCTCTCAGGTAAAAGAAAGAAATTATCGCATTTTTAGCCCTTCTCTGGTCGCGGCCCATAAAGGGGTGGATGCTCTTCTTTTGCGTGATTATGATCGTGCTATTGCCTTGATTGACAAAGGCCTGAAGACATACAATCCAACATTAACACCGGGAAGAGCACGTCTTCTTGCCCGCAAAGCCGAAGCGTATTATGGGAAAAGGGAGATTGAGGATTGTTGTTTGATTGCTCACGAAGCGCTAGATTTGGCAAAGGCTGTGGGTGCGAGCAACACAATTACCAGGTTGCAGAATTTGCATGTGTCTCTGAGTCAGTCCCCTTGGAAGAAAGAGCCAGGCGTCATTCATCTCGGCATCGCCTTGACTGCTGACACTCAATAGATGCAAAAGCACGAAGAGCTGCTTAAGCCAATACGTTAACGTGAATTCTTTCATAGATGTGCGTAGCGGTATTGCTGCCTGTCCAACAGATGGTACTGCATTTGATCAGAGGTTACTCTCTGTCGATGGCAACGATGCTGTTCTTCGTTTTCATACGCTCCAAGAGAGCATAAGAAGCTGCATCAAGGTAAATTTCTCATTGAGAGATGTACTTAACCAGCCACTCGTTTTACCAGGGAAAGCTCATTTCCCTGCTACACCTTACCTGGAGTAGTATCTGAAATCTCTATGTAAAGGATTGTGAGAAGGATCTCTATGTCTTTAAACGCCTCGCTTCCTCCAGTTCACCCTGACATCAGACGCGAGTTGAAGCACCAACTGCTGAGTATGTCTGCAAGGAGTTTTGAGTTCTTTGCAGGGGATTTTTTGGTTTACGCAGGGTTAGAGGCGGTATCCGTCACGCGCTATATCGGCGATGGCGGGATTGATGCTCTTGGCAATTTGGTGGCAGGGCAGTTTCGTATTCCTATTGGGATACAGGTGAAGCGCCATAGAAGTAACGTACAACGGCCAGATATAGATCGGTTTATCGGGGCATTGTCAGGACGTTTTTCGGATGGCATGTTCATGACGACAGCGAGCTATGCGCCGAGTGCCTTGCAAAAGGCCTCATCATCGATTCCTCGTATCCTGACCTTAAATGGTGATCAGATCGTCTCAATGATGGTAGAGCATCATCTGGGCGTTAAACCTTCGACGTTTGACGCCCAAAAATTGGATATTGATCCTGACTATTTTTCTGCTTTTGAGTCGATGCGACGCTTGCTTGTGGGTCATCTCGCGGAAAATACACAAAATTATGTGCCAAATGGAACTTCAGAGACGCAGTCGATTGACCTGAAGCCGGAAGAGGACCTCATCTCATTGAATGCTTTAGGATATGCCCTTCGTGTTGATCCAGCCCGAGTGCGTCGCTGGGTTGAGCAGGAAGCGTTGCAGCCGGATGCAACTCAGGCATCTGGAGGCCGCGCGAACTACTATTTCCGACGCGATCGCATTGAGCTCATTCGACAAAGATTTGGGCTTCTGAGCACACCAACCTCAAGCGACGAGTGGAAGCAAGAATTCCTCGACTTTGCAAAAAGCCGGAATCTATCACGGTCCTATAAGCCGGTTATGATCAAGGCCTTCTTTCAGCTCGTCGATCGTGAGGGCAAGGTACAGATTGATGACCTGGTCAGAATATTTCGAGACCATTACGTGCAGCAGATCCGGGCGGGCCAACCTCTGGAGCAAAGTAGTTCTCTTATGGTTGATCCGCTTGGAGTAAGTGACCAGGCTATTAAGCGCCTCATCATTACGAATCCTTTAGAGCGCTTCTTGATCAAGAACTTTATCGTCTATGACCCCGACGAAGGTATCCTTCAGATTGCCCCACAACTTTGGCGAGAACTACATCACTATGAGGTGATGGATACACTCAAGCATGCTGATGAGCAACTTCGCTATTACATATCGCGCCAGAGAACGTGATACAGCTTACTCACAAATCAATTGGCACTCTTCTCAAGTTCAGTGCTGCCTCTGAGAGTGGTTAGATGAGATCTGTTATACTTCGCTTGCTCTCTAAAACCGCTATTGACTGGTCTGTAGCGGGCGGAATGCTTGCGGTTCGAACATGTTGTTGGCAAGCCCCAGGATGGGTTCCGTAAATGCTCTAATGGTCATTCCTTTGCCTCAAACTTGCTTTGGCTCTCTAAACAACTAAAAAGTTTTTACTGCCTTAAATTACCAAATTTTGGTAAATCTCCTATAAGTGTAAAATGCGCTTCTGTCAGCCAGGCGGGCCTGGATCTTTCGCATTGTGTTATTTTAAGGTAGCAGCGTGTAAGCTATTATCAGGTGCAATATGCTAACGGAGATAGTAGGTAAGAACGACGTCCTCTCGGTTGTGACCCAGTGCACGTGATACTGCCAGTACTGCATCATGATCGACAACTCCCTGAGGCAGGCGCCCTGAAGCGGGAGGTAAGGGACGGCCTGAGAGATGTTGATAGTAGGCCTGTGCATAGCGGCGGCGGTGGGCATGAATATTGAGGTGTTTGGGCAACCTGGCAAAGATGTGCTCACATGGGGAACGTCCCTTTATGAGCTGAAGAACGTGCTTTTCTCGCCCCGGCAATACTGGCACCCAGCGCTCTTTGCCTCCTTTTCCGCGTCGCACTCGGATGTATACCTGCTCCTCGTCGTCAAGGACATCGCGAACAAGCAGGTCCCGCACCTCGCTCCGTCGTAACCCGGTTGCATCCAGAAAGGCCAGGAGCGTTTCCCAATGGAGTGGTTGCACATGGCGATTGGGATTGTTTGGATGGCGCGATCGATGAATGGCTTCTCGATGGCGAGGAGGAAGTTCTAGTTGTTTCGCCAGGGTGCCCGACCCGAAAAAGAGGCGAAAAGCTGAACGCTCCGTGGTAAGAGTCCAGGGGCTATAGCCCTGCGCCTTCCGCTCCGAGAGGTAGCTGATGACGAGTTCATCTGCCCGTGCATCCACTTCAGCGAGCCGTTTGAGCCCGTGCACATCCCGGCACCAGTGTAGAAAACGCATAATCAGTGCCTGGTAGGTCTCTCGTGTCTGGTATGCGTGCATCTTCCCATCAGAAAAAGACCAGAAGGTCTCACCTCGAGCGCGTGCTTGAGCCTTGGCTTCTGAGCGTTTCTCGCCCGGAGCCATCAATTGGTTGAGTCGTTGTATGGCTTCATAAATAAGCCCTGGTCGTTTACCCATCTCTTTGATACTCGCTTTCGAAAGAGTTCTCGTGTCGCTCTACAAGCCATTTGTTGTGTTGAGAATTTTCCGAAGCTATACCACAAGATGTGGGATGGCAAAGGTGAGGTGACGCTCCGCGATCGATCTTGGTGTTCTCTCTTTTCTGTTTATTCCTCCATCATGGAGGGTGAGACACCATCCCTCTTGCCTGAACGCGCAAACAGGAAGCCACAGGATGAACTGTAGGCCCTGTCGCGCCAGAGAGCATCACCACATTGAGATAGTGAATCCATCTCGTGTAGCTCTCGCTCTCTACGACATACAACATCGATACAGTTGATTGCCTCTGACCTCCTTTTGCCTCAACGTGGGCAAAGAGGCGATCCATACGCTGCTGATTGCAAAATGATCAGCTGCGCACACGGGTCATCTGTGGAGTGACTCAACACAAACACTCGTGTGAGGCTTGGGCAAAGAGGAGAAGAGAAGGAGTGACTCGACAACTCTTTTCCTCTTTGCTGGCACTGCCAGACTGAAGACGATCTGCAAAGGTGAGAGAGCAGAGGATTCTTCATATTTCTGGCGTAAGCATGTGCCATGGACCTTGCCCCTGCGCAATGATGGTGGCAAGGTAATCCCGGACATAGCCAGGCTCCATTCATCCCCTTTGGATGAATAGCACTTCCACTCTTGTTGTACCCAAAAACAGCATCTTGGGTCAATAGCGCATTTCCGGGAAGAAAGGAGCGAAAATCCAAGTTGAAGTGTGTGTTGCCTACCTCCTCGTCAATGATGTGCGTTCTCATGTTACTCGATTGGCTTGTGGTGCGGATTGAGGGCAGATAGAAGCAAGAGACGCAAAGAAAAAAACATGTTGTGTCGCTCTGCATGCGTTCAACTTCGCCCAAAATTGCGAAGTACTTCGCCCACTATTGGGTGGTTTTGTTCTTCCCTTTTGGGAGGGTTTTTCAGTACACTAGAAGCAGGTCGTGTGGTTCTCACGTGATGCCTCCCTACCCCCCCGCTATTCTCCACGACCAACAAGCACATGAGGACCGCATGGCCTTATCATGATGAAAGGTAGACAGAACAACATGCTCAATAAAGCGAGTATCCTGCAACCAGCAGATGCTCCTGAATATGGTCCTTCCTCTCCTCCAGCAGGTGTGGAAGTGCATGAGGAGCAGGTGATTGCACAGCATGCTCTGCACGTGGTTCCCCTGGCGTTGCTCGAGCAGGTACAGCAGGTGTTTGGGTTCCCACAGGACCGACGCTGTCTCAATGGGCACGCATTTCTTGCTCACTGGCTTCGTGTGGCTCACCTTGAACAGATTCCTCTTGTCCCTCATGAAGGTTCCCAACCAGTTGCTGCGCTCACGATCCAGAGCCTTCGCGCTTTCTGTACCTCACCTTCGTTTGCCTGGCCCTGGTGCTATGACACCACCGCAAAATACGTCTCGGTGTTACAAGCCGCAGGTCTCTTGCTCAAAGTGAAACAGCCCAAAGGCATGGGGACCAACTATTATTTTCCACTGACACCGACGCCTTGTTTGCCAGTATGCGCGGAGCAGGTACAACAGTTATCGGGTCGACGCAAAAGTGTCAGGCGTTCACGCGCGTTACAACGGGTCGCGATAGGGACGGAGACCTCTTGCTCTATAGACACTCATCATGGAAAGGAAGCAATGGACGTGAAATCCCGTTCAATTCATCTGAGCCTTGTCCCACCTCCTACACAGGAACCAAACGAACAAGGACATGATCGTTCAATGCAAAGGCATGGCGACCCATCCAGCAAAGAAGATCAGGTGGTGCATATAGTTGAGCGCTTGGTGGCGATGATGCAATCCTATGGGATGCGTATCACCCCTGCGGTGAGAGCATCGATGTCCACGATTGTATGGGAGGAGGTCATCCGTCCGACGGAGTCGGCCTCACCACAACCACCTGATGAGAAAGCGTCGATTTCCTCGCCATCGCGAACCCAAATGAGTGTATTGAATGATGTGATGCAGAATGATCGAACAATGAGGTCACAGAAACGTCGACCTTCTTCTCAGGTGGTGGAAGCAGATCGTCGACCTCAACGCGACTCGTTGGCTCCATCTGATTCATCGACTTGCGCCGAGAAAACGTCCACGAGAGTGGAAGAAGGTCGACCACCTTTGCCCGACTCGTCGACTGTTGGAGGAGAACGTCGACTTCAACCCAAACCATCGACTGCTGTGGAGGATCGTCGACCTTTGGTGCAAGAAACCGTCGACTTGTGTGGCATGCAAACACAGACCCAGGAGACCCATACGCGTGCACACGCGCGTGCGCGCGTTGAATTCAATTCTCTCAATTACGATCAATTACCAAAAAAAGAAATACATGAAAAAAGTGAAGATGAATTGAGAGAACAGGGTTTTACAAAAAAACAGGTCGACGGTTTTGCGAATGCCGGAGAGCAGCAAGGTCGACCATCGGCGGTCTGTTCTCGCAGAGAGGTCATTGAGGCGTCTTCTCCCACGCTTTCTTCGCCAGCCCAGGAGGAGGCCTCCCCCCTTTCCACGAGTGAGGAGAGTGATGGTCCTTTTCTCTCCCTTCGGGATCAGGTTGCTGCAATGAAGCGTGTGTATGAACCGGCTACCCATGAAATGCTTGAGGCGCTGGCTCTGGACTACTCACAGCGCTTTAACCAGACGAGTGAAAACGTTGGCGTCTACCTCAAGCGTATGCGTGAGCGCCCGGAGTGGCTGCATGTGGCGGCAGTGGATGCCCTGGTGCGCACCTGGTTTCCTGATCCTGGACGCCGTGAGGCCAGACTCGGGGGAGGATGGGTGATCAAGAAATACCGGGAGTATGTGGAGGGGCAGGAAGAGCCTCCCGCCGAAATGGTGGCCTGGGCGCAATGGATTCTCAACGGTGGATTGACCTATAACCATCTGGAGTGGGTGCTGGAAGTCGCCGCGCGCAGTGGAAGCATCACGCCAGGTGAGGGAAAACGCCCACTTCCCCACGAGGTGATCATCGAAACTGGACGGTTGCAGGAGTTCTGGGCCAAAGGCGGTGCACAAGGCCTGGAGCGCTCCGGCTATCTCTTTGTGGACCTTGACGGAGACTTCTTTACCCCACAGGACTACGAGAGGTATCGTCAGGTGGCGGTGAATGAAGTTCTTTCCGCCCCATATGACCCCAATGATGCAGAGGTGATGTATGAGATACAGACGTATCTGGCATGGGCTGAGTCCCAGAGGCTTCCTGCAGAAGAAGAGCAGACGCTCCTCACCAATTTACCACGCCCCTTGGTGCAATGGATGCGTGCTCTGGTCAAGCGTATTGATACTGATCGCTATTCTATTGGTGTGCGCCTGGCCCCTCGAAGTCGTCGACGAGTCATTGAAATTATTGAGAGGGGCAATCCAGAACGGGTCTGGCATTTGGCCAACCAGCAGCAGATTCTTGCATGGCTGGAATGGTATGCTCACTCAGCTGTTGTTGGGCCTGAACAGGTAAGAGAAGACGTCTCCCTCTAAGGGCGGAAGTAGCGCTTTGCTGGACAGCATATGTATGTCGTATATGCAAAAGCACGAGAAATCACGTGTTTATCTCAATCTTTTAGAGCCTCTACAAAATGGCCAAAGCTCAAACATAAAAGCTGGTGTGGGGTGAGTGATCTTATTGAGGATTTCTTGTAGCCAAGATTGATGATTATGAAAAGGAGCGGTTATGGAACAGCGTGATGGTATGCCATCTCTTCAGTTACTTTTGACGATTTCTCAGGTTGCCAGGGTGCTGAACCTGGGTCGAACCAAGGTCTACGAATTAATTGAAAAGGAGAACTTACCGGTCCAAAGATTTGGGCGTGCCATACGGGTCTCGCAGGAGGACCTGGTGCTCTGGCTAAAGGAGAGGCAGGCAAAGGATTCTGGTGGAACATGAGCGAAATGCGTATGAGAGACCAACTTTACCAATCACTCATTATGCGCAGATCCGAATCACATAGGATTTTTGTAGGACGTATGTTCACAACAAATCCTCATCATGGTACTCTAGAGGCCGGTGCAGCTTTGCACTGAGAATAGATTGAAAAGGAGCTTTACCCCATGGCAAGACGAGGCCACGGTGAAGGATCTATCTATCACAGGAATGATGGCAGATGGGCCGCCGCCATCTCCCTGGACAATGGCAAACGGAAAACGCTGTACGGAAAGACGCGCAAGGAGGTGCAGGAAAAACTTAAGAAAGCGCTTCACGAGCAGCAGGAAGGGAGGATGATCACGGCGCCGCAGCAGACCATTAAGCACTACCTTGAGTACTGGCTGGAGGAGGTGCACCGGCAGAGCATTCGTATTCGTACCTATGAGCGGTATGAGGAAATCGTTCGCCTTCATCTCTTGCCGGCGCTGGGGCACCACATGCTACAAAAGCTGGCCCCGCAACACCTCCAGACGTTTTACAACAGTAAACTGCGGGAGGGGCTCTCGGCCACCACTGTAATTAGCTTTCACAATGTGTTGCATAAGGCCCTGGACCACGCTATGCGCTGGAGGCTCATGGCGTATAACGTCTGCGATCTAGTCTCGCCGCCGCGGCGAAAACACATAGAACTGGAGACGCTGAACCTGGAGCAGGCTCAGCAGTTTCTCACCACCGTTCGGGGATGCCCCCAGGAGGCGCTCTTCCTGCTCGCCATCGGGACCGGGATGCGTCGGGGCGAGATCATGGGCCTGAAGTGGCGCGACATTGACCTGGCTACCGGGAAGCTTCAGATTCGCCGGGTGCTGACGCGCATCCCAAGCAGGGTCTCGGGGAAGGGATATATCGAGGACGAGCCCAAGAGCGAGAAGAGTAGGAGGAATATCGTGTTACCCTCTTTTGTGCTGGAGGGTCTCAAACAGCACCACGTGCGCCAGCTGGAGGCGAAGTTGAAGGCCGGGCCACGGTGGGAGGAGCACGATTATGTGTTCTGCACGTCCGTGGGGACGCATGTAAACCCGGATAGGGATATCCAGGAGCCGTTCAAGAAACTGCTCAAGAAAGCAGGGCTGCCGAATATTCGCTTTCACGACCTGCGGCACAGCGCCGCGACGCTCATGCTGAGTATGGGGGTGCATCCCAAGATCGTTCAGGAGATCCTGGGGCACAGCCGGATCAATATGACGCTGGACGTGTACTCTCACGTGCTGCCGACGATGCAGCAGGAGGCGATGAGGAAGCTCAACGATGCCCTGGGGAGCTAGAGACTGCTTTGCTGTCATTTTTGCTGTCAACGATGCGTTTCGCCAAAAAGGGAAACACCCTCAGGAGCGTCTAGAATGGGCCTGAGAGCGTCGTCCTCATAAGAGGGAGGTGCCGGTGGAGAGATTCGAACCCTCAACCCTTGCGGGATCTGTTTTTGAGACAGACGCGTATACCGTTCCGCCACACCGGCAGGTGTTCGTGATGCAAGGCGTATTCGCCACTTGCGATGCCTATAATAGCGCATTCACGAACAGAAGTCAAGGGGATCACCCCCCAATTTCTGAGTTTGTTTCGAGTACCTCGTGGTCGAATTGACCGATGACTCTGAACTTCTCGTAGCGTTTGGCAAGTAGCTCGTCGGTGGGGAGCTGCTTGAGCTCTTCAAGGTTGCGCAGGAGGGAGATTTTGAGCGCTTCGGCTGCCAGGTGATGATTACGGTGTGCTCCACCTAGTGGCTCTGGAATGACCTCGTCGACGATCTTGAAGGTGAGCAGGTCCTTGGCGCGAATGCGCTGTCCCTCGGCTGCCAGAGGAGCCTGGCCCGCGTCACGCCAGATGATGTTGGCCGCTGCCTCGGGGGCCGCGACGGTGTAGTAGCTGTGCTCAAACATGAGGATGCGGTCAGCGATGCTGATGGCGAGCGCGCCACCGCTGTTGCCCTCACCAATGACGATGGCGAGGATGGGTACGCGCAGGCGGGGCATGAGATAGAGGCAGGAGGCGATGGCTTCGGACTGGCCGCGCTCTTCGTCCACCAGGGCAGGGGAGGCGCCCGAGGTATCGATGAGGTTGATGATGGGGAAGCCAAACTTTTCGGCCTGCTGCATCATGCGGTAGGCTTTGCGATAGCCTTCTGGATGGGGCATGCCCAGGTTGCGATACTGTTGCTCTTTCATATCGCGTCCCTTTTGATGCCCGATGAGCATGACGGTCTGCTCTCCCAGGCGGGCGGTGCCGGCGACAATGGCGTGATCGTCGGCAAAGGAGCGATCGCCGTGCAGTTCAAAGAAGTCATCACAAATATGCTTGATGTAGTCGAGGGTGTAGGGGCGGTTTTTATGGCGCGCGACCTGCACAGTTTGCCAGGCGGTCAGGTTGCTGTAGATCTCCTCGGTGCGTTTACGCAGATCATTTTCCAGGCTTTGTAGCTGTTTGGTTTCATCTGGTTTTAAGCGCTCGCCCTTGCGCTGAAGTCCATTGATTTTCTTTTCCAACTCCGCGAGCGGCTTTTCAAAGTCTAGATCATAAGGCATCGTATGTATCTTCCTCTACTTGGCTAATCCTCTATCTAAATGAGATACCAGAACACAAGATGGACGCAAGCAGACTCCCTTTCCCTATTTGGTTGAGGGCGCATACATGGTGAGTAGGCGCGAGAGCGTCTGGCGTAGTTCGTGGCGGTGAACGACTGTGTCGATCATGCCGTGTTCCAGGGCAAAGTTGGAATTGATGGTTCCTTCGGGCAGCTTAATGTGCATAAAGCCTTCAATCACACGAGGGCCGGTAAAGCAGATAAGCGCACCGGGTTCGGCCAGGATCACATCGCCCAGGAAGGCGAAACTGGCTGAGACGCCGCCTGTGGTGGGATCAGTGAGCAGGCTAAAATAAGGGAGTCCAGCCTCACCAAGCTTGGCGAGCGCGGCCGAGGTCTTGGCCATTTGCATGAGGGAGAAGATGCCTTCCTGCATGCGAGCACCGCCCGACGTGGAGACGACCAGCACTGGCAGTTGGCGCTCAATGGCCAGCTCAATCGTGCGCGTAATCTTCTCTCCCACGACGGACCCCATGCTGCCACCCATGAAGTGGAAGTCCATCACGGCCAGGGCCAGGGGCTGCCCATCGACGGTGGCAATGCCGCTGACGACCGCCTCGTTCTGGCCGGCTTTCTGCCGTTCCTCGATGAGCTTATTGGCGTAGTCAGGCTGATTGGCCATATTGGCGGGACGGGCGGTAAATTTGAGCGGATCGCCTGGAATCATGGTGGCATCCGTCTCTTCAAAGCTATTGGAATCGACGAGCAGCGTAATGCGTTCACGTGCCGTCAAGCGAAAATGATGGTTACAGCGTGAGCAGACTTTTTGATTCTTCTCCCAGTCGCGTCCATATAAAATCTCTTTGCATTTTGGGCATTTGACAACAATATTGCCCATCGCAGTGAGCGAAGACTGCGCGCGTGCTGCCGAGAAGGTGGAACTGTTCGATGGAGCAGCCGCTTCTTTCACCATACTAGGTCCTCCTGGTTATTCTTGTGTGAAGAGAGCCGCAACGAAGCTCTGTGGATCAAAGGGAATCAAGTTTTCGACCTTCTCACCTGTTGCAATGAATTTAATGGGCACACCCAGGTCGTCGGCAACGGCAAACGCGAACCCACCCTTGGCGGTGCTATCCAATTTGCTAATAATGACGCCTGTCAGGCCAATGTCTTCCGCGAACTTACGCGCCTGCAAGAGCGCGTTCTGTCCGGTCGTCGCATCGATAACAATGAGCAGCTCATGTGGGCCATCAGGGATAAACTTCTGAATGACCTTGTTGATCTTTTTAAGCTCCTCCATAAGATTATACTTAGTATGCAAGCGACCAGCGGTATCAACGATCAAGACATCGCTGCCACGCGATTGAGCGGCCTGAATGGCGTCATAGACGACCGCGCCCGGGTCAGCGTTTGGTTGTTGACTGATAACGGGAACGGAGACGCGCTGCCCCCATTCTTTGAGCTGATCAATCGCGGCAGCGCGGAAGGTGTCGGCCGCGGCCAACATGACCTGGCGACCTTCGCGCGAGAGACGGTGGGCCATTTTCGCAATGGAGGTCGTCTTCCCAGAGCCATTGACTCCGATGACAAGAATAACTGTCAGGGGAGAGCGTTGCGAGAGGCGCAGTGGGGAAGGATCGCCAAGCAGCATGACCAGTTCTTCTCGTAAGGCGCGTTGCACCTGGGCGCCGGTGCGCATATGCTCGTCTTCGGCACGCCGGCGCAGGCGTTCAATCAGCCAGATGGTGGTGCTGGGACCGACATCTGCGGCCAGCAGCGACTCTTCGAGATCATCCCACATCTCATCCGTGATCAGATCGGTCTCTTCTACGACCTCACTCATGCGACTAAAGAGCTGACGTGTGCGGTTGAGAAAGCCGAAGCGTTGTGGTGATTGTTGTTCTGGACGGGAAGGAGCATCTCCTGCTCGTTCCTGAGCAGGACCCTGATTCTTGTCGTCGGGATCTTCTTGTGGTTTCTGCCCAAAGAAGCGATTGAACACGTTGTGTTGACTCCTTATGTATCTCTATGCTGAACGTATAAGTGCGTTATGTATAAAAGCAGTCCCTTTACCAGGCGAAAGAAAAAATAGATCACTATGCTCACCTGGATAAAAGTGAGTGACCCTCTCTTTAGCAGGAAAGCGAAAGAGAGCGACATCTCCCTCGGTGTGCCCGAGAGCTTCTAGGAGTCGACCTCCACGCCATGATGTCCTACGGCGGGAACTCCAGTCCCCACAGAGTATAACATTGTGGCGCGGAACAGGACAAGAGGGCCAAAAATGCTCATCGTGCAGAATGACATTTTAGCAGGAGAAACGCTGCTAAAAAGCAATACACGTCAATGAGCGGTTGAAACCACCCAAAGACGTGCAAAGCGAAACAACATCTCAGCCCTATTGGCGACCGCTACGATATGAGTGGAGTGAGCCGTCACTGATAGGTTCGTTAATGATGATGTCGCCGTTACGGATTTTTATATTGTACAAGCAGGAGGGGTTGGTGCAGACCCATGCCTTGTACTCGATGGAAGCTCCCTGGCTACCGAAATCCGAAAGCGGAACCAGATCACCTTCACTACATTTGCGACACCGAGGAAATGCGTTTTCCACGAAATCGCCTCCTTCCTTCTCTCTGGAGGGTATATTCGCTTGCCTAACCAGGTTCAAGCGAGGCTTAACAAAAAAGTAAGCCGAGGGGGGAGCCTCCGCCGCTGCATCCGCATCCCCACAGCAGGTCTAATCCATGCCTCTCCTATCATACCACAACTCCATCCCAATGTCAGCAAGTATGTGAAGAAATATTCATGTTCCTGGGGGAGGTGCAAGAGCGCTTCACCAACCAGGCACATAGAAGAGAGGTGAAACAAGAGAACAGACATCCCTGGCTACGCCTTCCCTACTGAGCGTGAAATTGCGAGGACAACGCTCGGAACACCCGCGTTCTTTTGCTTCTTACTTCCAGCATAACACACATATGTATACTGATGCAGCTATACAAGTCACCTCATGCAGATGAATGAACAAATTTACAGCAGTGTTGACAGCAGTATGAAGAAAAAAGCATGATGTTTGCCACAAATTTGGACAAAAGAGAGGGCCAGGAAGAATCACTGGCCCGTTGGTAGTTTTATCTTAGTGCCCTGCCTTCAACATCACGCCTTCTCCCATTCACCTACATCCCATCCTCCATCACCATCTGTGTAGAGATAGCGGACCACATCTAATTCAGTCTCTAGAATGTCGGTACGCCATTCATTCTCAAAGTGATATGTTGTGACTTCAATCCTGCCATCGGGTAAACGTTTTGCAAGAGGATGCGAGCTATATCCCCACGCATGAGCAGGGTTCATGGCCTGCCCGTGAAGGTCCAACACACTCTTCAGACTTAAAGCGCTTTGCTCTATTTCTTCTTCAAATTGTTTCTTTTCAGCAAGCTTTTTCTCTTCGGCCTGATCTATTCTTTTTTTCTCGATTGCCTGTAACGCTTGTTTGAGATTGACAATATTTCCATCAGGAGACTGTATTCTCCAAATATTGTGCTCATCTTTCCCTAATATGCTAAAATCATGCTTGCTAAGAAATTGAAGCACATCCTCTTTATCAGCACCACGCTTGCCTAACCACCGAAGAATAGCTATCTCGTTAACAGGCATTTCAAGTGGTGAAAGTAAAACCCATTTGGGCAGCTCCATTTGATCTTCATCAATCGGCACTTTACGCCATTGTTCACTTGTTAATTGATCCGTACGTTTCCAATGATATCCATAGGCACGCAGTAACGTATTCTGTTTCTCACGTTCTATTTTCTGATCTTCCCGTGTTACTTTCTTCACGACCTCTCCTCCTGAACCTACTCTTGCGTATACCACACTATAACGATTTTACCACATCGATTACCCCTGTCCATAAATACGATCAATCTCATTGCTCGCGACTTGCTGCATCTTCTCGGTCACGTGTCCATAGATATTGACCGTGACGCGAATGTCAGAGTGTCCCAACATCTCCGAGACAGTCTTCATCGGGACACCTGCGGCGAGCAGGGCCGTGGCGACGTTGTGCCGTAAGTCGTGTGGGACAATCCCATTTGCCCGTTTGGCAGGCAAGTTGCATTCCTTGGTGAGGAAGGCATAGAAGTGTGCGCGCACGGTGCTATCCCACATATGCCCTGATCTGGTCCTTGGATTGGCAAAGATCAGGTCGCTCTCTACCCATTTGTTTGCTTCCAGGCGTTGTTCAATCTGGTTCAGGCGATGCACACTTAATGCCTCTATGGCTAGCTTAGAAACTGTTTGCTAATGGAAAATTTGCCGATAAGGAAAAGAAAGGAGATCGTTGCGACCAACTGAGCCAGAAGAAGGAGTCAGAGTGATACTTACCCACCGAAATCGACCAGCGTACCCAAGTGATGTTACTGACGCCCAATGGGCCATTCTTGAGCCTTTGGTGCCCAAGCCTTCCACCGAAGGCCGACCAGCCGAAATTGAGCGGCGGGAGATCATCAATGGCATCTTGTACATTCTGCGCAGTGGAGAGCCGTGGCGCATGATGCCTCACGATTTGCCCAACTGGCAAACAGTGTATCAGTGCTTCCGTGACTGGAAGCTCGATGGAACCTGGGAACGTATCCACAGCCACTTGCGCAAACGTCTGCGCCAAGAGCTGGGACGAGACGAAGACCCTTCTGCCGGAAGCATCGATAGCCAAACCATCCAGACCAGCGCGGTGCGCGGTGGAGAGCGCGGCTACGATGCGGGGAAAAAAAAGGTTCGGCAGAAAACGCCACCTGCTCGTTGATACCGAAGGCTTCGTGCAGGCAGTGCGTGTCCATGCCGCCGACATCCAGGATCGTGATGGTGGCAGGCTCTTGCTTGCCGATGGGCCTAACCGATATCCTCGGATGAAGCATGTGTGGGTCGATAGCGCATATGCTGGCACGTTTGCCGATTGGATCAACGAGCATTTTGCCTGGAGCGTGCAGGTCATCAAACTGCGCACGGCCCATTGCTTCCAGGTCCAACCTCGTCGATGGGTGGTAGAGCGAACGTTCTCCTGGATCTCTCGCTGTCGACGCCTCTCACGCGACTTTGAGGGTCGCTGCGATACCAGCGAGGCATTCATCCATGTGGCTCTCAGTAGACTCATGCTGGCTCGACTCTCCAAATTGACTGGCTAAATTTTCTTTAGCAAACACATTCTTAGGAAGTGGAAGCGTGCGATGGCTGGTATCTGACTTGGGACCAGTCTCAAGAAGTATACGTGCTGTCTGATCATAGCTCACGGTGGCCGCGATGCGCAGCTCCTTCTTTTCAAAGTCAATCTGGCTCCAATGCAGAGCTAGCAATTCGCCAATGCGCATGCCTGTACTGATCAGAAGCAAAACAATCGTGCCAATGTAACGCTTCTCACTTTGCGCTTCGCGTGCGGCCTGGATTAGACGACGTGCCTGCTCCTCGTCCAGGATAATTGGTTCTCGTTTTTCTGCACGAGGAAGCTTCACATGCAGGCAAGGATTCTTTGCGATCTTGCCCAGGTCCACAGCATCAGAGAGGGCTTGGGAGAGAACCGTATGCGCTTTGTCAACGGTTCGTGGAGCAAGGCCCTGTTTGCTCATCTCAGTACACATATGCTGAACATCCTGGGTAGTTAGTTTTTGAAGAGGGATATGTTCCAGGTGGGGAATACAATGTACTTTAATCATAGAACGGTAGAGCTGGGTGCTCGTCAATTTAACAGTAGCTGCATGATTTTCAAGCCAGTACTCCAGGTACTCTCCTATTTTCATTTTACTTACGTCAACATACTCTCCGCGTGCCAATTTCGCAAGTGCCTCATCCCGCTTCTTCCTGGCTTCCGTCTTTGTCTTTCCGTAAAAAGATTTGCGCTTCCCTGTACCACTGAAATTAGGGACAATTGCTTCCCAGCGTCCGTCTTTGCGCTCGAAGACACTGCCTTCGCCATAGTGTGGCTTTCTGCCCATGTTGTTCTACTCCACAAAGAAATCCCGCCTATGAGCCATAGGCGGGACTATTTCTTACTTGTCTCTACAACTACTACCTACTGTATTGCGGGAACCCGAGACAGAGCGAGCCATTCATTGATCTCTTCAGGATGAAACCTGATAGCTCCACCAATTTTATAATGAGGGATAGAGCGTTCTGCTACCATTGCATATATCTGACTTCGCGAGAGACCAAGGCTTGCAGCAACCTGGGGAGCTGTCAGATACGATACTGCTGGTTGCTCCTGTGTTGCTTTTCTGTTTGTTCTCGGCATAACTGACAACCTCCCAGCGGGTTTCAAAGGTGAGCTTTCAACGTTGCGATTTTGAGACAGAGTCAGATGTTTTTGTCGCTGTGTCATTCGGATATCTCACTTTCTGTTACTGAAGTTACTTCCAAAGGGGCAAAGCGGGTTTGACTGGCATTGAAGGCCAGGCGTACGGTTCCAACAGGGCCATTGCGATGCTTCGCAATGATGATGTCGGCCGTGTTGCGGGCCTCTTCGTTGTCGGGGTTATAGAGCTCTTCGCGGTAGATGAAGAGCACCACATCGGCGTCGTTCTCGATGGCTCCTGACTCTCGCAGGTCCGAGAGTTGGGGGATTTTTGCCTGACGACTCTCGACCGCTCGGGAGAGTTGCGCGAGAGCCAGGACAGGCACGTTTAATTCTTTTGCCAGGGCCTTGAGGTTGCTGCTGATCTCCGCGATCTCCTGCTCTCGGTTTTGCGTGCGCTTCTCCTGGGAGACGTGCATCAGCTGGAGGTAGTCCACAATGATCAGGTCTACCCCTTGCTGCGCCTGAAGGCGACGCGCCTTACTTCGCATGGCAGAGGGCGTTATCCCGGCTGTATCATCGATCCAGATGGAGCCTGTAGTAAGCGTGGCCGCCGCCTCGCTCACCTTTTCCCACTCGTGATCTTGAATCCAGCCCATGCGTAGTCGTTGTTGATCTAGTTCCGACGCCATCGACAAAAGGCGCATGCCCAGCTGATGCTTACTCATTTCCAGGGAGAAGACCGCCACGCGTTGCTGATGGTGATAGGCCGCATTGTAAGCCACGTTCAGGGCAAAGCTGGTCTTGCCAACAGCGGGACGCGCCGCCAGGATGATCAGGTCAGAGGGTTGTAGCCCACCCAGGGGAACATCCAGGACATTGAAGCCCGTTGGGACGCCTAATAGCTTCCCTTCGCGGTTACTGGCTGTTTCTAGCATCGTGATACAGTCGCTTAGGATGGAACTGACCGATGCGAAGTCAGATGTGCCGCGCCTTTGCGAGAGCGAGAAAATGAGTTGTTCCGCTTTTTCTGTGGCCTGTTCGTCATCTTCATAGGCCGTGGCCGCGATTTGACCTGCAGTATGGATGAGCCGCCTGGCCTGAGCGGTGCGCGCAATAATGCGGCTGTAGTATTCGGCGTTGCCGCTTGTGGGGACGGTGTTCACCAGAGAGGTGATATAGTCGTCGCCGCCTACTTCATCGAGCTTGTCGCGCCTGATAAGCTCATCGCAGAGTGTGATCAGGTCGGCTGGTTCTTGTTGCTCATAGAGGGTCCGTATCGCGTCGTAGATGGTGCTGTGAGCCTGGCGGTAAAAATCGTCAGGCGAGAGGATATCAGCGATCAAGCCAATCGCTTCAGGGTCGATGATGAGGCTTCCGAGAAGCGCGGCTTCTGCTTCCAGGTTGGAGGGGGGAAGTCGTTCAACCATCGTGCGTCATCCCTCGCTTTCGCGGGCCGCGCTGGGCCTGGAACTGTTGGTATTGCTGCTCCATGTGCATCAAACTTTTCCCGGCCAAGCTCTTGCTCATTGGGGGGGACGTGGGTGTCGTGTTCTCGGTGCCCGTCGCCTCATGTTCAGACAATGACGATCGTCGTTTGTGTATGCTTGCGCATTCTCGTTTGAGCCACTCACGGAAAAAGGCGGGTGACATGCGTTTACCCTTGCGGTTGCGCTGCCGGTCATCAATCCATTCGCGTGCGGCGTCGGCTTCGCCTGTCAGTGAGAGACCAGGTTCCTGGGAGAACTCATGCACGAGACGAGACAGGGCAGCGTTTGCAGGCAGTTGGAGAATCGTAGCAACTTGGGCAGTGAGGGCTTCAAGGTCTTTTCCTTTTTGCTCTCCATGGGCGTCGTCGCTGTCTGTGCTGGGAGGAAAAGGGATAACATTTGCAGGCGGTGACGGTTGCTCTTCGGGGCCTTGCTCTTCACTTTGCTTACGTTGACTTAAATTATATTGACTTAAATTATATTGGGACGGACTTTCGCCGGATTTCCCAGAATTTCCCTGGGGAATTCCGTCATTTCCCAGGGAACGTTCGCTCTCATCTTCAGGCGAAGGCGAAACCGTCTTTTCTCCCCTTTCTAAAGGCGGTGCAGGATGCTTTGAGGGCGTGATCTTTGCCAGGCTCAGACTTTGCCAATGCTTCCAGCGGGTCAGGCTATAGTAACGGTGGCGGCCGACCTGGTAAAGAATGATGAGTTCATTGGCTTCTAACTCAGAAAGCACTTGCTCAACCAAGTCGGGGTTATAATCTAGTTTGCGACTGATCAGGGATGCGTGAGCCAGTTCGCGGCCTTCATCATCAGCCATAAGCACCAAGCCAATCAAAATTAACTGGGCGTCCTTGCTGCTCAGGCTCATCACATCGGGGTCCTCAAAGAAACGCGTGGGAAGACAACGCTTTGAAGCCATACACACTTTCCTTTCTCTCGTGGACGCGTTACAAAACGTGGGGAAAAGAAAAGGCGCGTGTCACTCGACCGCGCCCGCACCATTTTCAACAGAAGTCAAACGTTGCTCAGCCTCCTGTACCAGGTGCAAAAATCGTTCGTCAGGAAGCATAGCAACCCATTCAACCGCAATATCAGGATCAGCCTGAAAGTCTTCCTGCTCTTCAGATGAGACCAACTGGTACTTGCAGGCCACGTCAGCGACACAGAACTTGCACCAATAGTGACCGTCTCCCAGGTATGCGTCGCAATGATGAGGCCAGTCAGCAATAGCAAGACCATGACAGTGCTCACACTCGATACAACCATAGGCGTTTTTCAGGTCCAGGCGCTTTCCACAGACACACGAAGCATGGTTTAAAAGATCTTTCAGGTGTTGGGTATAACTGGTTAGGTCTGCTATCTGTGCATAAGGATTAAAGCGCTCGTTGAAGTCTTTCAGCTTCCAGAGAAGCAAATCACGTTTCCACTTCAATCGATAGCGCCACGTGAGCCAGAAATTGAACATGAAGTGACCTCCTTATCTTCGTTTGAATTGCCGGAAGATGAAGCCAAGAATAAGAAGAGAGGCTCCGATTCCAAGAACGACGTTTCTAAGTGCTGAAAAAATTTGGCAGGGTCATGGTAAGCGACTAAGACCAGGATGAAGACCATGAAGGCCATAAAAATGATGCTCAACACTCTCCAAACAATGCGGACTGCTTTAACCATGGGGTCTCCTTTCAAGACAGAAAGCCCTCCAGATGATTCTCTCTATCAGAGAAGAGCGCGTGTTACTAGAGAACCGGTCAAGTAATCAAGATCCGGAGTGCTCCGTGACAGGGCAAGTATCCCGTCCAGCACCAGGCGTAACATCCACACCTCCCGATCTATACAACCGACGTGGAACGTGACCCTTGACACTGCTTCACCATCTTTGTATACTTAACGATATGGTTAACGATTCGCCAGAGCAACTCAATACCGTCTTTTTTGCCCTCGCAGATCCCACACGCCGGGCCATCTTAGAACGCCTGGCCCACGGTGAGGCTTCGGGAACGGAACTAGCGCGGCCTTTCTCTATCTCTGTGCCAGCCATTTCCAAGCATTTACGCGTGCTGGAACACGCGGAGCTGATTTTGCATCGCAAGGAGGGGCGCACGCACCTGTTTCGCCTCGCTGCTCGTCCCCTGAAAGAGGCCGCCACCTGGCTTGAACATTACCGGCAGTTTTGGGAAACCCAATTCGATGCATTGGATACCTACCTGCACATGACATCAGAAGAGGAGCACGACCCCGATGATCCCTCCCGCATCTCCTAACGACACCACTCTCGTCCTGCGACGGACATTTCTCGCCGAACGCGCACGTGTGTTCCGCGCTTGGATCACACCAAAGGCGTTGGAGTCCTGGTTGAGACCCAGGGGCATGAGCATGACGGTGCGTTCGCTCGACGCGCGTGCTGGTGGGTCCTTCTGTTTCGATTTAGAGAACGGCGGTTCCATCGCTGGCACCTACCTGCACATCATTCCCCCCGAAAAACTGGTCTTTACCTGGTCAGGCGGAGCGATACCGCAGAGAGAAACTGTGGTCACTCTGGAATTTTTCGACCAGGGTCCGGTGACCGAAGTTGTGCTGACCCACGAACGGCTGAACACTCCAGAATTACGCGCGCTGATTGGAGGTGGCTGGCCCTCCATGCTCGATGCGCTGGCCTCGGTACTCTCCTCCCCCCATCTCGACCTGTAACGTGCTGCCCCGACTTCACAGCGCGAGATCCAGGCAGAGCAGAAAATCTGGAGGCAAGCCCCCCTTGACAGCATTCCCTTTTTTCAACTATACTTAACCTACCAGTTAAGTATAGTTGCGTAACACATACAACCTTTCGTTTTATCTCAATACTTAACCGATAGATTAAGTATTGTCATATACCGGCATTCAAGGAAAGGGAACAACGATGACAGCTATCGTCGAGGAAATTACGATAGAAGCCGCCCCGCAGCGCGTCTGGGACGCTATAACTCAGCAGGGCGAAATCATTCAATGGTGGGCTGACAAGGCACGACTCAAACCAGAGGTAGGCTCGCTGGCGGAATTTCGCTTCAGGCCCCCTGCTGGTGTTCTTCAGTTTGAGGTGGCCGGACTGGAGCAGGACAAAAAAGTGCATTGGATTTCCAGACAAGGCCCTCCACCATGGGCAGGGACCAGCGTTACCTGGCAACTCACGCCAGTCCACAACGGAACCACATTGGTCTTCACGCATGAGGGGTTCACTCAAGTAGATGGGGGCTATGAACAGACACGCAGAAATTGGAAATACTTTCTGGACAGCCTGAAATCTTACCTGGAGACGGGGCAAGGCACCCCTGGGCTTCCTCCCTCTGTCTCGTAAGGCGATGGTTTCGTGATGAACGATGTCCTGTTCCTGTGCTTTTCAGAGGATTTGCCTGCGAGAGTGTGTTTTTTGAGACCATTTCAATGCAACAGTTACTTCCACGTTAAGGAGATACAGATGACCAGCGTATCGTTGGGCGCGAACTCAAAGATGGTTGTTCTCGCTTCAGAGCGGGAAAACATTCAGCGTTTCTATCGTGATGTTTTAGGATGCAAAGTGGACAGAAAGCCGCAGGCGGATCTTATCTGGCTTCGTCCTGATTTCTACCTGGGAGTGGTGTACGAAAATTCCGCCTCAAGTGTGTCAGATATGCTGAAATCACTATGGTTAGAGCTTCGGACAGACCGCCCAGAAGAACTGAAACAGCAAATTCTCAACTTTGGCCTCAAGGAAATCGAGTATCAGGATAAGGCGCATTTTTATTTTCAGGCTCCAGGTGGGCAAGTGTTTCGTTTGGTAAACACGACCGAAGACATGAATCTCTACCGCCCCCTTCTTGAATGAGCCTTGACGAATTCAACCAGAACTATCGCTGGAGTAATCGGCGTGGCTGGCTTGGCCAGTTATCCTACGCAGATGGCTCCGACGCCATGGGAGGTCAAGTGTCAATCGCGCCCTGCTGCTGGCGAAATCTGGAGGACGTTCCTGTTCCCGAACGGTCCTCCCAGAGGTTCTGAGAGAACACATCTCAAGAATACTTCTGCCATGCATGACCAGCAGCAGGGCGCGATTGACACGTTTCCCCAAGGGAAAGTTTTCCGTTCAGCATACAAAAGCAGAGCGAAGGAGTACCACATGCGTCCTTCATCCTGGCAACCTCCGATTGAGCCATCATCTGTTGAGCAAAACATCATCATACGCATCAAACGAGCGAAATTATTTGTCTTTCTCCGTCATCACCGCCATGAGCTCTTTGATGACGCGTTTCAAGAAGAATTGGCGGCGCTCTATGCGCCGAGCCTCCGTGGACAACCTCCCGTTCCGCCTGCGCGATTAGCCCTAGCTACCATTCTGCAAGCGTACACGGGCGTCTCGGATGATGAGGTCATTGAGGCGACGCTGATGGATCGGCGCTGGCAATTGGTGCTGGATTGTCTGGATACCGAGCAAGCGCCGTTCAGCAAAGGGACACTGGTAGCTTTTCGCAAGCGCCTGATTGAGGCCCAGAAGGATCGGCGGCTGATCGAACGAACCATCGAGTTGGCCAGCCAAATCCAGGAGTTTGGAGCACGGGCCTTACGCGCGGCCCTCGATAGCAGCCCGCTATGGGGAGCAGGCCGAGTCGAAGATACGTACAATCTCATCGGGCACGCGCTCAAAAAGATTCTGGGGGTAGTGGCCAAACAACAAGGAAGAGAATTGGTCGAAATAGGGCACGAGGCAGGAGCAGACGTGGTCTGTGGAACGAGCTTGAAAGCGACGCTTGACCGGGATTGGGATCAGTCAAGGCAGCTGGAAGAAGCGCTGAACCTGGTTTTGAAGGTGCTGCAGACGGTGGAAACATGGGTACAGACCTTGCAACAGGATGAGGTGGAACTAGCCGAGCCGTCGCTAGAAATCGCTCGTCAAGTGAAAGAGCAAGACGTGCAGATCGACGAGAATGGGAAAGCACGTTTGATCAAAGGTGTGGCAAAAGATCGGCGCATCAGCGTCGAAGACGCCGAGATGCGTCATGGTCGCAAAAGTCGATGTGTGCGTGTCGATGGATACAAGCGACATGTGCTCCACGATTTAGATACTGGCCTTATCCGTGCGGTCGGGGTCACTCCTGCCAATGTTCCTGAAGCCAGCGTGACCGAAGCTATCAGCACAGATTTGGCTCGACAAGCTATTTGTTTGAAGGAACTGCATATCGACCGAGCCTATTTGAGTAGCCATCTCGTCCGTGAGCGCAGCCACGAGCTGGAAGTCTATTGCAAAGCCTGGCCCGTACGCCAAGGCAAACGCTTCTCGAAGCAGGCATTTCTCCTGGACTGGGATCGGCAGATCATCCGTTGTCCAGCAGAACAAGAGATGCCCTTTGTGCCTGGCGGCGTGGTACATTTTCCCAAGGATACCTGTGCTCGGTGCCCGTTGAAAACGCAATGCACGACCAGTGCCAAAGGGCGCAGTGTGAGTATTCATCCTGACGAAGCGTTGCTTCTCGAGTTACGAGAGCGCCAACTGGCGCCAGAAGGACGGGCCAAACTCCGTGAACGGGTCGCCGTTGAACATACCCTGGCCCATGTTGGTCGGTGGCAAGGACGACGTGCCCGCTATCGCGGGCTGCGCAAAAACCTCTTCGATCTGCGTCGGTACGCGGTCGTCCACAATTTGCATGTCCTGGCTCGTTCCCAGTCCCTTCAAGTTGATTTTCAGGAGGCCGCGTGATTACTCGACCGGTTCTCTAGACCGCGCCCAACTCACAAGAACGTGCGATTACAGAAAATGTACGTGACTCTCGAGGTTTGCTAATATGTGGCTTTTTGCTGTGTTTATGAATGTCACTTGAGTTTGTCTCCGATGTTATAAAAAAACATACCCGATAAGGGCATTTATTAGTGTTTAACCATTTGATGCTATCCGATGGTTTTTGTTTAGTTTAGATGCTCTTGAGTATTTAAGGCATCTAAGTTAGGGGGGAACTCAATGAAGCACTTGGCATATACCAAGATTGTTTACCTTACGGCTTTCAGCTGCTTGATTGCCCTATTGCTGTTAACCAGTACAGCATATTCAGCATCAGCCGCTCGTGTAACAACCCAAATGCCAAGTAAAGCGGTAATGCCTCATGTGGAACCCGGTGAGGGTGGGGGACCTGGCTATGGTGGGGGATCTCAGGGGTATCACTGGGCCTACCGCAGTACGTGTTACTGGCAATATGTTCCTTGGTACGTCCAGAGTAACTGCTGGTAATAGCCACTAGAAAGAATAGCGACTATAGGGGCACGGTGCACTTACTCCGTGCCCCTAGTTTTTATGCCAACATCTCAGCAAGGGCATGTCCATGCTGAATGGTGTGTCCAGTTTCGGCTTCAATTGCTAACGCTCGTTCCATCACAGCCCGGCCCTCCTGGGTGTAGTAGCCAGTACGCAGCTGCTCGGGACTTTTGAGGAAACACATCACACACGACATGCGAGGGCCGCCCTCTACATCCGTCTCATACATATCCTGCTGGGTCATACCCTGAAGCTCATAGCAGTAGTGAGGCTCGATCTGGTAGGCTCGCATCTTCTGAAAGACCTCGATCCGTCGCCAGGAAAGCACGGGCCGCCATTCATGCATCCATCCTTGCTTCAGGCCAGAACGCTCACGCCAGATAGGCAACTTTGCGCGCCCACGAGACTCTAAGGCCCGTTCACCTAGGCAGATCACGGGATGATCACCCAGCAGGTGCGCATTAGCCCTAGCCCAGGAGTTGAAGTTGTCGCGCTTGAAGTAGGATGTACAGAAGCGAACCGACAGAGAGGGCCAGGCTTGCCGCCACTCAACCAGGTCAAGCACACTTTCCACTTGGCGCAGGTACTTCGCTTGACGTGAGCCACAAGCCCGACACCAGGGGATTGAAAGAGTAGCGCACGAGACTAGGTAACGATGGCAACACTCTAGGCATTCATAGCCGCTGTAGCTTGCCTGTGTACAGTAGAGGGGGACGCTTAAATGTTGGCAAATGGTTTCGCAATACTCCACCGTTCCAGGCCAGTCCTCCAGTACAATTTGATGGTGAGCAATCACCAGTTCATGAGGGACGATTCCCAGCACCTCAAGCAACATGGCGATGCTATCCTTCCCACCACTCACGGAGACGACAACCCGTGTTGCTTGGCACTGGCCAGCAATATATTCATCCAGAACAGAGAGGCTCATTGTTTCACCTCATAAGAAAAGCCCTCATAGCTGATGCTATAAGGGCTGATTGTATTCTGCATATTCTTCTTTTGTAATACTCTGCTTCCATTTCGTTTACTTATTTGAGTTACCACCTCCGTTTCACAAACACAAAGAAAAACCAGATACACCAGGAGAGAGAATGTGAGCACTGCACATCAACAACAGCTAGTTACCTCACTAAATGGGAAACAAGCTATTGCCCAACACCTTGCACACCTCCAGGCCAAACGTCAACAATCTCTAGCATTGCCACCTAAAAAATTTCGAGTTGCCTGGACTGGATTTTCAGGCAAAACATTGTGGGACTGGTTACAACTACTTGCCGCTCTTGCAATTCCAGTTGTTGTGGCAGCTGGCACAATCTGGTTTAGCTATCAACAAAGCGAGACAAGTCTTCAAATAAGCCAAGTGCAACACAAAAATGATCAGCAAAACATCGATGATCAGCAACAAGAAGTAGTGTTAAAAACTTATCTTGATGATATGAGCACTTTGTTGTTGACATATAAGTTAGGTCAATCACAAAGGGATGATGAAGTAAGGCAAGTTGCTCGCGCCAAGACTTTAACAGCTTTGAGAAGACTTAATGGCGAGCGAAAAGGAATATTGTTACGCTTTCTTCTAGATGCAGAACTAATTAACAAGGAGTATAGCAACCATCGTGGATTTTACTACGCGATTATAGATTTGACCGAAGCCAACTTGGAACAAGCTGACTTAATGCGAATTGATCTAAAAGGGGCAATCCTAACAGGAGTTGATTTACAAAATGCTAATTTACAAAGGGCAGGATTGCTTAGGGCTGCTTTATATCAGGCAAACCTGGGAAATGCAGATTTACAAAATGCAGACTTAGAAACGGCATACATGGATTTGGCTAATTTGCAAGGAGCACATCTAGAATATGCCCGCTTAAATTGGGCTCAAATAGGATATTCTAATCTGCAAGGAGCACATCTGGAGTATGCTGAGATTCAATCGGCTGATTTGGAAAGTTCTAACTTGCGAGGCGCTAATTTACAAGGAGTTGATTTGCGAGGCGCTAATTTGCAAGGAGTTGATTTGCGAGGCGCTAATCTACAAGATACAGACTTGCGAGGCACTAATCTACAAGGGGCTAATCTACAAGGGGCTAATCTACAAGGGGCAAAAAAAGGGCCCTTATAACAAGTGCTATAAGGGCTGGTTATATCACTGAGTGTAGGGCCTAGATGCGCTGAAGCTTGCTGGGCTTATACCAGGAAGATGGGTAGCTAGTGCCTTTTAAACGATGGGGGCGGTCAAAGACAACCTTCACTAAACTTTCTGCATACGAACGATCATGCACAAACTGGGTAATTTTTCCCTTGGCTCCTTTGGGCCATTGATCGACAACCTGCACACGATCACCTAGCTTTAATTGTTCTTCTGTCATACTCTCCTGCCCTTTTAAGAGAAAAGCCCTCATAGCAGGCGCTATAAGGGCTGATTAACATACGGTACTGTACTAATCACGACCCCTCTTCATGGCGAGGGTGGGACGATCTGAGCCACGATCATCAAGGATAGAAATCTCTCCTCGCGCTTCTGCTTCTCGCCACATGCGCGCCTGAGCCTTGCGTGTGCGTCGTCTGCGTCCGCTACGGGAACAGATGGAAGCAAGGATCATAAACCAGACCAGGACGGCCAGAATGATGAAGGGGTTCATAGCGAGTGTGATGTACTGCATTCGTTTTCCCTTCTAGGCAGCCGCCTGCATGTGCTCTTCAACAATGCGCTGACAGCGACAGCGCGACGCATAGACCTCTTGCACGGCCTGCGCTAATGCCTCATCAATGGTCAGGCCATAGCTGTAGCATCCATCAAGCCAGGCCTGACAGTGAGGACACCGACTGCCATACACATGGACCACTGCGCTTATACTGTAGGGAGTGCCACCGTAGTCATAGCTGATATGTGGCTTCATGCCAGTGAGTGTCTCGATCTCATCTATGTAGTGGGCACAGCGATCTGGGTAGACATCGCTGCGCACTGCCAACCAGAACCACCTGACGTGTTCATGTTGTGCCTCTTCACACTCATGGCGAAGGCAGGCATCAATGGCATCTTGTCGCCGTGAAAAGCGGGCCTGTTGGATGATGTCGTCATCATAGATATGCTCAAGCGCGATGAACTCTTCTGGGTACAGTTTTTCAATCTTGATGGGGTACCATTCGCCATCGATCTGGACGACTGCATAACCAGGGGGAAGTTTGTGTTGCTTCATAGCATGCTCCTGTATCAAGAGGCCCTCTCAACAGTGCAAGAAGGCCGAAACACATTTATGCTGCTCGCGAGACGAGAGAAGCGATACGCTTTCGTATCTCTCGCCGGTGTTTGATGCGCTCCAGGCGAATACCCTGCTCACGTAAGCGAAGCAAGAAATCATAGTACCCATGGCAGGATGGGCAGAGACACAACAAAGCGGGCTGGGAGTTGAGCGTATCGTGCAGTTTGATGTGGGCCGCGTGCAGCCACACGATATAGGGCTTCCCAGTGCGCTTACTACGTCGTGTGGCCTGCTGATGCACGCCGCATATCTCACATTGCCACTGCGCACGCGCTTTACATGCTGTAGAAAGGGCTTTCCAGCAAGGGGGATACATGCGCCTGCGTCGCCACATCATGGCTGTGATCTCGCTTTCTGGTTTCAATCGCACACGTCGAGCAAAGGCACGAAGAGGCTTGTGAAGGAAAAGGAAGTGTGTGCTGTTTGTACCAGCACCCAACACAAAGGCGCGGTGTCTGTTGCTGTGCCTGTGCCAGCTGATCAAGAAGTACAATCCATAGCTGCTCACTCATGGCTCATGTTCCCCTTTTCTAGCTTCCTCAAGAAGCCTATCAAGAAGGCTAATCAGTTCGCTTTCAAGGATCTGATCAGCTTCATAAGCGTCGTCTGTTGGGGTATGAGTGCCACGCGCCGCTCTCCTATCCAGATAGGCCCGTTCGCGCTGCTGTTTGCGTACTAACTGGTCGCGCAAGCCCTCTAGCCAACGTTGGCCCTCTTCAGGAGTCATCATGTCAAAGGGCTTGCGATAAAAGACCGTGGCCTGGGCATGGTTGCGCCCAGGACCATGAGAAGAGGAACGTCGGGTTGCTCGAGCCATGAGCTACACCAGCCCGCGAGACCAGCGCTGTACGTCGCTACTCACTGCCTGCACATAAGCCTGCTCGCTATTCCCGTCCGTAGCGGGCGCATAGTGCGCGATGATGGTTGTCAGCGTATTCCAGCCTTGAGGCAGGTACTCATTTTTGATCAGTCGGTACCAGTCCATAAGGCTATCTGACCAGGTGGTGTAGGAGCGGAAGCGCCCGATACATCGCGGCCAGCCCCTGGTGCAAATGATGTTGCCGATCGAGTGGGTCAGTGCCGCGACGCCGCGAAGCCCGTAGCTTGACTCATGATGGAAGAAAGCCAGCGCATAGGCGGGGTTGATACCGGCATTGACGCCAATGTCATAGAAGAGGGACCCTAGCCCCTTCGCGGGTGATCCTGCTTGAGCAAGAATGCTATCAATCTGCTGTGCTGTGATCGTGGGCTTGCCCGTGATCCTCTCGGAGCTGGAGAGGGTTGTTTGCCCTGGAAGCGGATTGAATGTAGGCAATTTCGGAAGCACCTGGGGCGAGAGCGAGAGCCAGAGGGCCGCGATAATGATCAGCACGCCCAGGAACAGAAAGGGAATGCTTATCCCCTTACTCCTCGGGCCTGTATCGGTATACCAACACACGAAAAGAATCACACCAAGTACGAAACCAACCGCGACAATAAACGTCGCCGGACCGTTCAACTGAAGCATAGGCATGGTGGGGTCTCCTTCCCAAAGGAAAGCCCACATGTTATACTATTCTGAACATGTGGGCTTCAAGGTTCACACACGCGGTCTATCTCTGCCATGTCGCCAAACAGGTCTCAGAGAGCCGCGTTTTTTTGTCTTTTTTGTAAGAACTGTGCTAAGAGGCCGAGCTACTGGAAAGAACCTTATTAAGTGCTTCGCGCTTGATCCTGTACGCCTGATGGGCATTCACATGCGGTAAGACGACCGCCTCTAGCGTGCCCTGCTTGACCCAACGGCGCACGGTGGCATCATCGACGCGTAGGATACGAGCGACTTCAGAAACGGTTAAGAGTTCGCTACTCATGTTAAGCTTCTCCTTTTTCTTCGCTATCCCATAGCTTCAAGGGACGACCTGGTCGCCGGTGCCGTAGGCGTTTTACCTCCGCTTCCAGGTCAAAGCGTGTGCGCTCGGGAAGCTTCATTAAACGCTCTACAGCCTCCTTGCGGCCAACAATGAGGGCTCCAATAAAGACGCAATGCCCATAGTGGCCGCGCCGGAGCCGGTCAAATTTATCAGGTTTATCGGGAAGGTGAAAATCTTTGGCGGGAGGAAGCGATTGCTCAAAACGAGTTTTGTAGGGCTCGTACCATTCCAGGCTATCCATGGCCAGGACGGGGACTGAGAGGCAACTGTCGTGCGTCCCCACTACTGCCGCTTCCATGCCGCTGTTATAGGTGTTCAAACTATACGTATACCAATCCGACGAGCGGGCCAGGATGACGACCCACAGTTCGCGCCGGTGCTTCTCGGAGTAGATGCGGATACGCCGCCCATTGCTTGAGGCGGAGCCAGGAAGAATGCGCACGCCTAGTTGCCGCTGCTGGTGCTGGATGGCCCGTTGCGTATCCTCAAGGGTGTACTGGCAGTAGCGCCGTTTCGGCATGCGCGCTCACCTCACTTCCTAGGCATCATCTTCAGGCATCTCCTCTGCGACGCGATTGATTTGACGCATCCCAGCTTGAAAGACCACGTCGAACACCGTCTTTTGTTGGGCGCGCAGCTCCTGCAACTCCTCGCGCTGGTTCTGAACCATCGCTTGAAATTGCCTTGCGTTATCGATCATCGACTGGGCGTTAATCTGCGATTGGATGACGGTTGAGAGGTTGGTGGCCCTGGTCGTGATTTTGGCAACTTTCTGCTCGATGGTCTCCTTCTTCTTGTGCAGGTGTCCACTACAGGCCCAGTCAGCGACCGCACAGAGGACCACGCGAATGGCGATGGCTGCATAGACCAACCAGGGAATGGTGGCCATGATTGCCTTCGCGCCCTGGGCAATCGCGCTATCGCCTGCCACTGACTGATCACCACCAAGCGCCTGAATAACGATGGCTGATGCCAGCTGGGCAACGCCACAGCCCAGACTCATCACGGCCCAAATGATCAGCTGCGCTTTGTAGGCTTTCTTGCGCTCTTCGGACTTGCTGAAGTTCATCGAGTACACCATCGCCACACGCAAGCCCTCCAGCGCGTAGCCAATGACATGCATGATCAGGATGAAGCGTTCCCAGGAGAAATCGCGAAAGCCTGTCATGAAGAGGCCATCCTCATAACCAAAGGAGAGGAAGAAAATGAGAGGAACGACCAGGCGCACCAGCACGATCCAACTATACTCGGCATGTTCTTCCAGACTATAGTGGTTCTGGCTGAGTTGGTCGATCTCTTGCATCATATCCTCGAAGCGTTGCTCAAGACGTTCCGAGGTCGTACGCGGGGTCTCGGGATCCTCTTTGGGGTCAGGGAGAGGATAATTGCGCCGGCTCTGATTCCGCTGGTTGAACCCACCGCCCATTCGCCGCCACTGTGAGCCGACCCAATCGCGAAACCCTGCAAGCTTTCGTGCCATATTCCGTGTGTCCTTTCACTGGAAAATGTGATGGAAAACCATCAGGAAAAGTGAGCGAAAAAAATTAAATGTGTTGTAGCGTGCCTACTCCGTACCACAAAAAAGCGGCTTTTTGAGCTCAGAACCGGGGGCTCCTGCGAGGTGACTGCGAAATCACTGCGACGAAACCCCCCGAGGAAAACCGAGAACAAACTAAGCCGTTTTTTGCGCGGAACCTTGCGCCTTGCCAGAAGAAGCACCAGTTTTCTGGCCGCGTGCCTGGCGCTGGCGACGGACAATTTCGCGGCTTTCGTTCTTGTAAGAGTTACCCTCGACGCGATGCTTAATCGCCGGGAGACGCTTATCAAGATGCCGCAGGAGACCGTTGTAGGTTGCCAGCAGGTACTCATCCTCGACCCCTTGATTGACGGTATCGAGGATGTTCTTACGAAGCTGCTCGACCTGGGTTAACTGCTGTGATGTGATTGCCATAGGCGGTGATCCTCCTAAAAATCGTGCTAGGCCGAAGCCTGCCATGTCAGCGGCCAGTGCTGGGAAAGCTCTGACTGGACACGCTGGTACAAATGTTGGTCACGTCCTGACCAGCCAAAGAAGCGCGATTGATGCGTGGGTAACGTGTGCTCATCGTCGTCGTGATCCTCACCAGCCAGAAAGATCACTTCGCACGTCTCATCTGCTTGATGACGGTAGTGGTACTGGGCTGGGAGTGGGGAAACGTGCTTCCATGTCTTTGCCCTCATCTGGCGAACCAGGCGAAAACCCAGATGCTGTAAGACCTGGCTCACTTCTTCAAGAGATGGGAGCTCAGAGCAAAAGGCGGTGCTTTCTCCTGGGTCGCCATTGCTCATTGCTGATGTACCTCCTTGTGAAAACTAGCTGAGCCTCCTGTTGGGCTCAGTTCTAGCACCTCGTGAGAACTGCCAGAACTCAACCTTTAAAAGGGGAAGTTTGCACAAGCACCAGGGGAAGCGTTGATACCCTCCTTTCCTCTTCCTTGCCAGTGCTTGTGAACGGCCTGACCAGCCGCGTGCTACCGTGGGCGTAATCGCTGCTTTGCAACATACGATAGAAGCCTGAGCTTCCATTGTCTGACCCCATTAGCCAGCCCAGCACGCCGTGAACACGCACGCGCCAGCGCTCACTCGGTAGTGAATCCATATTTCCGTTGTTAAAGTCCTGCCTGTATTTGAGTCAAATTTTATTTCTGACTCAAATTTGCTACAATCAAATTATAAACAGTCAGGAAAGCAGTTGCCAATACTTTCTGACTAAAAATTTATAATTAACTCAAATATTGACTCAAAGTACATATTTTTAGACAGTATTGATTATATGTATTTTTTTGACTATAATATTGTGGTACGAGTCAAATTTGAGAAAAGGGTGGGCAAGAATGAGTCAGGAAGATAAGCAAGGGAAATATGTATTCTCTAAAGAGGGGGCTGAGTTGCTACAAGTGCCTCGACAGTCGTTCTTCTACTACGTCGAATCAAGAAATATAGAGCGGCGAGAGACTGAGGGCGGAGGTAAAGATCGTTATGAGTATAACTATGAGGATATCTTAAGAGTCAAAGAAGAACTTCATAAGCGTCGAGAGAGTAGAAAGCCACGGACCAAGGCCAACGAAGCAAAAACTGAGTCAAAAAGTGATGCTGGAACGGACTGGTGTACTAAGGAAGACTTACCCTATATCTTTGCTCTCGACTGCGAAGTTTATGGTATTGAGAATTCGGCTCCTCCAAATATCACCTACCAATGGTGGCAGAAAAACCAGACAGCAATACGTGTCATTTTCGATGCAAATAACCGTAAGGATATTTGGGGATGCCTTACCTTGCTTCCCATGCAAGAGAAAGATATTTTCAAGATTTTGCGCGATGAAATGACAGAACAAGAGATCTACTCGGAACATGTTTTGGGCTATGAGCCTGGAAATGAATATTCTTGTTACGTCGCATCGTGTGTCATTAGACCCGCTAAGAGACACTTTTTTAACCGGCTACTGCAAAGCGTTATAAGTTACTGGTGTGATCATCCAGAAATAAACATACGCAAGCTCTACGCCTTCGCATTGGGAGCAGCTGGAAACATGGGAGAGGAAAACGATGGCCTGAGGATGATCAGAAAACTATACTTTAGTCCCCGATACGATATTGCAGAGAATGCCTGGGAGTTAGATCTAGAGCACTATAACCCATCTCCTATTGTGCGTGCGTTTCAAAATTGCGTGCGTGAAAAGCGAGAAAGGATAGACCAGTAAGATGCTAAGGGAATGGCTGGCGGTACCACCTAAATGGCTTTGGTTTCTTTTACTACTTGTAGCATTTGAATTGATCGCTGATATCCTGGCAAAGCAATTTGCCTTAAGTGGTAAATATACCTTTGCAATTCTATCTATCATCGGTTTTATTGCAGCCAATACAGCATGGCTCATTAGCCTGCGCACGGGAGCCGAATTAGGAAAAGGGGCAGTTTTGTTCTCTGTCCTTTCTGCTATTGGCGCTGTTGCCGTGGCCTACTTTCTCTACAACGAGAAAATAAATGTTTACCAGGGCATAGGGTTAATACTGGGAGTCATATCTATAGCTTTTCTCTCGATAGAGTAAGAACAAAACACCTGGATCAGTAACGTTACTGATCCAGGTGCTTCTCATGAAAAAAGAGGATACATGAACAACATTCTAGAATGGGCTGCCCAACAGGCAACGTATTTTATTAGCTCTTTAGGGAATCGTTGGCTCCATGTACAAAACGTAGTAGAACAAGCCCACTGGGTAAGCCAAGTATTTGATGAAAGCGAAGGGGAGTATCTCATAGCAGCTGCCTATCTGCATGATATTGGATATGCTCCAGAGCTCAATACAACAGGTTTTCATCCCATCGATGGAGCCAATTATTTACGATCACTGGGATATGAGCGCCTGGCTTCCCTCGTTGCTCACCATTCGGAGGCCCAATTTGAAGCCCGCTTACGAGGGCTTGAAAGCGAACTTGCACAATTCCCTCGTGAACAGTCGCCAGTTGCTGAAGCGCTCAACTATTGTGATATGACTACGGGTCCACAGGGACAACGTGTGAGCTTCGAGGAGCGCATAATCGATATTTTGAGCCGCTATGGAGAGATAGATATTGTAGCGCAAGCTATACGCCAGGCCACACCTCAATTGCGGCAAGCAGTTGAACACACACAGGAACTACTTCGCAGCCACAATCTCTAGAAGAGAGCAAAGAAAGCACCTGGAACGTTTCAGATCCAGGTGCTTTTTATGTTACAATCAAGCAAAAAAGCTCTTCTTAAAAGGGGCATGAGAATGAACAAGCAGGACTGGCACATTGGTGATATTATCCTCGACACGTACGAAGTGAAAGGTATATTGGGCCAAGGGGGTATGGGTATCGTTTACAAAGTTTACCGTCCTACTTGGAATACCTACTTCGCCGTCAAGAGTCCCAAACCAGAAATCTTTGCTCAAACATATGGCAAAGAGAACTTCATGCGTGAGGCGGAAACTTGGGTCAAATTGGCACACCATCCTCATATTGTCCGCTGTGATTATGTGAAAGTTCTAGGTGGCATTCCACGTCTTTTTGCCCAGTACGTTGATGGTGGTAGCCTTGCTCACTGGATCCATCGAAGAAGATTATATGAGGGTGATCCAGAGCGTATACTAGAACGCATACTCGATATCTCTATTCAGTTTGCGTGGGGATTGCACGCTGCTCACGAACAAGGGTTGGTTCATCAAGATATTAAACCTTCCAATGTCATGCTGACACGGCAGGGAGTTGCCAAAGTTACAGACTTCGGATTGGCAAAAGCGCGAGTGTTGGCCGGGGAGCAGAGTGTAGAGGAGGGGGAAGAGCACCAGAGTATCCTGGTCAGTTCACGTGGGATGACACTAGCTTACTGTTCGCCAGAGCAGGCAATGGGACAGGCGCTTAGCCGTAAGACAGATATCTGGAGTTGGGGTGTTTCAGTGCTTGAGATGTTTGTGGGAAAAGTTACGTGGGGGATGGGAGCGAGAGCACCAGAGGTACTGGAGAATGGTGAGAGACAGCATCCAGAGATTCCTGAGATACCTGCTGAAGTGGCAAACTTACTTCGTAAATGCTTCCACCGCCAGCCGGAGATGCGTCCAGCCACGATGTTGGAAGTGGCGATGGAATTGCAGGCAATCCATGCTTATCTGATTGGGCATCCATATTCACGTGAGTTTCCTCAATTTGTCAAGCCATCAAAGAGCGATCTTTATAATCGTGCCCTCTCGCTCCAAGACTTAGGAAAGCAAGAGGAAGCGTTACTCCTCTATGAGCAGGCAGCTGTACTTGATCCCACGGATGCCAGTATCTACAATAGTAAAGGGATTGTACTCCGTAAATTAGGGAGGGAAGAAGAAGCGCTTTTTGCCTATGAGCAGGCCCTAGCTCTTGATCCAACTGATGCAGGTATCTACAGCAACAAAGGCAATGTGCTTCATAAGTTAGGTAAGAAAGAAGAAGCTCTTATCGCCTATGAGGAAGCTATAGCTCTAGCTCCAACTGATGATCTTGCTTACTATAACAAAGGGGCGGTGCTCAAAGTACTTGGGCGACTAGAAGAGGCTTTGCTTGCCTACGAACAAGCTGCTTCACTTAATCCAAATGATTCTGGTATCTATAACAACAAAGGAAATGTGCTGGATGATTTAGGGAGAAAAGAAGACGCCTTGATTGCTTACGAACAGGCCATCACCCTTGATCCAACATATGCCGTCGCCTACTATAATAAAGGGAATATCCTCCGAGAGATAGGAAAACGAGAGGAGGCCCTACTTGCCTATAATCAAACGATATC
The DNA here is from genome assembly GCF_016587415.1 of Ktedonobacter sp. SOSP1-85. GTDB lineage: Bacteria > Chloroflexota > Ktedonobacteria > Ktedonobacterales > Ktedonobacteraceae > Ktedonobacter. The sequence goes on from NZ_BNJI01000001.1 coordinate 5,619,406, forward strand.
CTTAGACCCAACTCATATCGGTGCTCACAAAAATAAAGGGGTGGTGTATCGAGAGTTAGGGAGGCAAGAAGAAGCCCTGTTAGTCTATGAGCAGGCAATAGCTCTTGATTTAAAGGATACTGGTCTGCACTATAACAAGGGGAATGTGCTTCGAGCGCTGGGGCGACAAGAAGAAGCTCTGGCTGCTTATGAACAGGCCATTGCCCTTGATCTAACCAGTGTAGGTGCCTACATCAACAAAGGAAATGTTCTCCTTGCGCTGGGGCGACAACAAGAGGCTCTGGCTGCTTATGAGCACTCTATTAAGCTAGACCCAACATCAGTTCTTGCCTATATTAACAAAGGACGTGCGCTTGTAGCGCTAAGGAGGCGAGAAGAAGCCATAACCGCCTATGATCAGGCCATCGCCCTTGATTCAAATAATGCCTTTGCCTACGGTTACAAAGGAAATGCTCTTCGGGAGTTAGGAAGGCGGGAGGAGGCCCTGCTCGCCTATGATCAGGCCATTGCCCTTGATTCAAAGGATACTAGTATTTATTATAACAAAGGTCGTATCCTTCGAGCATTGGGAAGGCTGGAAGAAGCTCTGGCTGCTTATGAACAGGCCATTGCCCTTGATCTAACCAGTGTAGGTGCCTACGTTAACAAAGGAAATGTCCTCCTCGTGCTGGGACGACAAGAAGAGGCTCTGACCGCTTATGAGCAGGCTATTAAGCAAAATCCATCATCAATTCCTGACTACATTAACAAAGGGTATGCGCTTGTAGCGTTAGAAAGACGAGAGGAAGCCTTGCTTGCCTATGATCAGGCAATCGCCTTTGATCCAAAAAATGCTTTTGCCTACGGCTATAAAGGGAATGTCCTTCGAGAGTTAGGGAGGCGAGAGGAGGCCTTGGCTGCCTATGAGCAGGCAATCACCCTTGAGCCAAGATTTACGGATATTAAAGACGTTTTGCTTCAAGAGTTGAAACAACAAAGCACAGAAGCCAAAAAAGAAAGCGCCTAGGTTAAGTCTCTAACTCAGGTGCTTTTAAAGTTGATGAAAGAAGCTGCTTGTAGTGCTACGGTTTTTCAGGCAGGCGGGCCAGTATCTGAGTGAGCAGGGCGGTATGCTCGTCAAACTTGGCTTCTAGTCGATCCAGGCGATTTTCAACCCGCTCAGTGTTTTCTTTGATATCGCTTAAATTTTCTTTGATTGCAGCGATATCCTCAGCCTGGCGTGTGTAAAGACCAAGAAGAATAGTTCCATTCTCATTAAGCTCTTGCAGAGTGCGGCCTAGTTCTGCTGGCATGTTTCTCTCTGCGTTTTGTTCGTTATGGAGGCGACGCAACTCTAAGTTCAATACTTTGCGCTCCAAGGCGGCGATCCGATCCTCATATGTAGACACTGGCATGCTCCTTTCTCTTTTATGGAGTATAACATAATTCGAAGAGTAAGTAGCTAAAGCTTCTTATCATTTATACATAGCAAGAGAGAAGTATCCAACACTCGACTGACGCCAGCGAATTGATTGTAACTGGTCTATGAACGATAAATTGCACAAAGTACTGTCCCGGAAACTACCGTTAAGTAAATTAACGATTTTATATCCTCTAATAAGTGTGTGCGTTGTCGTTGATCTATAGAGGAGACATAATTGTTGTGTATAGCGCTCCCAAGGAACTCTACACATAGGGTCTCGCTAGGATGACGAATCTATTGTGACTCAAATGCTTGTTGCATGAATAGCTCCAAACTATTATGTGCCAGCCATTATTTGATATACTCTAACTGATCAATACAGAAAGTATATGTAAGGAGAATGTGGATGGATCCTATTAGTATCATCGTGACGGCATTAATTTCTGGAGCGGGAGCGGCCCTTAAGCCAACGGCAGAAAGCGTTATTAAAGATGGGTATGCAGGGCTCAAAGCCCTCATTCAACGTAAGTATGAGCACGTGAATGTGACAGAACTGGAGAAAAATCCAGCCTCTAAGAGTAGGCAGGCTGTGCTCCAGGAAGATCTGGAAGCGACAGACGCCGGCCAGGATAAAGAATTACTTCGTTCGGCAAAAGCCCTCCTTGATGTTATCCAGGCTCACGTATCCGATGCTCCTAAAGCAGTAGGGTTGGATCTGGAAGATATCAAAGGCGCCTCTTTGACAGCGGAACACATTCTTGCCCAGGGAAATCAAGCGACTGGCATAAAGGCGAAGGGACTCGATATTCAGGGGGATATCACATTTCGTGATGTCACTGCTTGTAGCGGGGAAGATGCTCCGCCAAAAAACTGATAACCCCTACACCCGAAGACGTGCTCAAGGGCGTAGGGGTCTTCATATTCAAGGATAATAAGACCGGTAGTGGTATCCAGATCGAAAATAATACCTATATTGGTGCTCATTCATCTTCGACACGAGCCAGGAGAACACGTCCTTTTATGGCTGCTGATTTGCCTCCTGACCTGATCACACGACCACACGAATTTGAGGCCGTGAAACAGAGCCTTCTCTCGACCGAACGGAGCCGACCAACAGCGATCACGGCAGCGCTCCGAGGAGCTGGAGGATATGGAAAGACGACACTTGCCCTCATGCTCTGCCATGATCGAGACATACAAACAGCATTCCCCGATGGTATTCTCTGGGTCACGCTCGGTGAAAAACCTGTCAATATCATTGCCAAAATCGAAGAACTCATCTTCGTTCTGAGCAATGAGCGGCTCAGCCTGGTGAGTACGGATGCTGCTATCACCAAGCTGCGAGAAGCTCTTGCCGAAGGCCAATATCTCCTGGTGATTGACGATATCTGGCGTCCCTCCGACCTTGCTCCCTTTCTCCAGGGAGGGCCTCAATGTGCTCGATTGCTCACCACACGTAACGAGCAAGACATTCCCTCCACCGCGAGCCGGATCCAGGTGGATGCAATGCGCCCGCAAGAAGCAACACAGCTTCTACAAACAGGATTGCTGCATGAGGCTACCGAAGAGCAGTTCAAGCCCTTGTTTCAGCACTTTGCAGCGCGACTTGGAGAATGGCCCTTGTTGCTCACCTTAGCAAATGGCATCTTACGGCAACATCTCCGCCAGAATGAGCCTCTCCAGGACGCTCTCACGTACTTGCAACGGACGTTAGAGAAGCGAGGAGTCGTGGCCTTTGATGCCAGGAACACAGAAGCTCGTCGTGAGGCCGTCGCCAGAACGATTGAAGTTAGTCTTGAGTTACTCACACCGGAAGAAGTGGCTCGCTATCAAGAACTGGCGATTTTTCCTGAGGATGTGGATATTCCGCTGAAGACTGTACAGCAATTATGGCAGACAACAGCCAACTTCGATGCATTCGATACCGTGGATCTCTGTTCTCGTCTCGCTGGGCTTTCTCTGCTTCTCACCTATGATCTCTCCACACGATCAATTCGCCTCCATGATGTCATACGTCACTACTTGCAAGTCAAGATGAGAGCCGTATTGCCAGTCCTTCACGGTTGTTTTTTGGATTCCTATGCCCTTTCCCACTGGGAAGATCTCTCTCTGGATGAGCCGTACTTGTGGCAGCATTTGATAGAGCATCTGATTGCTGCACAGCGAGCCGAGAGTGTTCTCTCCACAGTGACGGATTTAGGGTATCTGGCGATGAAGACGTGGAAGTATGGAGCCTTAGCAGTGGAACGCGATCTGCAGGAGGTGATGAACAAGAATAATCATAATAGCTCGCTCACTCTTTTCCATCGGCTCTTTGTCAGAGCCGCTCATCTGCTGAGCCAGGGACAAACCCTAGCCGAGGTGGAGGCAATGCTGTTGACCTATTGCAATCAGACGGAGGATGGGAAGGTGCTGTATCCAGACTGGCCACACGAGCCAATGACTGGCCCTAGCATTCTTCCCTGGCATTCATGGCCACGGATAGGGAGCAGTGCACTTCTCCGTACCCTCAGAGGCCATACCAGTTTTGTGAAGGGCTGCGCCATCAGTCCCGATGGAACCTGGATCGTCTCCGCTTCCGATGATGGGACACTCAAAGTCTGGGATGCCGTCACCGGAGCGGAACGATATACTCTCTATGGCCATACCGGTCCGGTGAATGAGTGCGCCATCAGTCCCGATGGAACCTGGATCGTCTCCGCTTCCGATGATGAAACACTCAAAGTCTGGGATGCCGTCACCGGAGCGGAACGATATACTCTCCATGGCCATACCAGTCCGGTGAAGGGCTGCGCCATCAGTCCCGATGGAACCTGGATCGTCTCCGCTTCCGATGATGAAACACTCAAAGTCTGGGATGCTCTCACCGGAGCGGAACGACACACCTTCAATGGCCATACCGATGAGGTGAATGAGTGCGCCATCAGTCCCGATGGAACCTGGATCGTCTCCGCTTCCGATGATAAGACACTCAAAGTCTGGGATGCTCTCACCGGAACAGAACGACACACCTTCAATGGCCATACCGGTCCGGTGAAGGGCTGCGCCATCAGTCCCGATGGAAAGTGGATCGTCTCCGCTTCCGATGATAAGACACTCAAAGTCTGGGATGCTCTCACCGGAACAGAACGACACACTCTCCGTGGCCATACTAGTTTAGTGTATGGCTGCGTGATCAGTCCCGATGGAACCTGGATCGTCTCGGCCTCCTATGATGAGACGCTCAAAGTCTGGGATACTCATACAGGGAAAGAACGATATACCCTCCATGGCCATGACCATATGGTGAAGAGGTGCGCCATCAGCCCTGATGGAACCTGGATCGTCTCCGCTTCCTATGATGGGACGCTCAAAGTCTGGGATGCTCTCACCGGAACAGAACGATATACCCTCAGAGGCCATGCAGGTCCGGTGTATGAGTGCGCCATCAGTCTCGATGGAAAGTGGATCGTTTCCGCTTCCTATGATGAGACGCTCAAAGTCTGGGATGCCCTCACCGGAGCGAAACGACGCACCTTCGGAGGCCATACACGTCTGGTGAATGGCTGCGCCATCAGCCCTGATGGAACCTGGATCGTCTCCGCTTCCTATGATGAGACGCTCAAAGTCTGGGATGCTCTCACCGGAACAGAACGATATACCCTCAGAGGCCATGCAGGTCCGGTGTATGAGTGCGCCATCAGCCCCGATGGAAGGTGGATCGTCTCCGCTTCCTATGATGGGACACTCAAAGTTTGGGATGCCCTCACCGGTGCAGAACGATATACTCTCCGTGGCCATACCAATTCGGTGAATGGCTGCGCCATCAGTCCTGATGGAACCTGGATCGTCTCCGCTTCTAATGATGGGACACTTAAAGTTTGGGATGCCCTCACCGGTACAGAACGACACACTCTCCGTGGCCATACCAATTCGGTGAATGGCTGCGCCATCAGTCCTGATGGAAGGTGGATCGTCTCCGCTTCCTATGATACGCTCAAAGTTTGGGATGCCCTCACCGGTGCAGAACAACGCACCCTCCGTGGCCATACCAGTTTTGTGAGGGGGTGCGCCATCAGCCCCGATGGAAAGTGGATTGTTTCCGCTTCCCATGATAAGACTCTCAAAGTCTGGGATTTGAATCGAGGAAATTATGTTACAACCTTCTATGCAGATACCACATTTTTCAGCTGTGCTTGGTGTCCCGATAGTATTCATCTCATCGCAACAGGAGGAAACAATCTCTACTTTCTGCGAATGGTTTGTTAACACGTAGATATGCATCCAACGGAAATTGATGAAAAACATAACCCTAATGATATAATCATCTTTGTTCAATAAAAAATACGGCTAAGGAGAACTCGGATGGATCCTATCAATATCATCTTGACGGCATTGGTCTCGGGAGCGGCAGCAGCACTTAAGCCCACGGCAGAAAACATCATTAAAGATGGGTATGCAGGTCTCAAAGCCCTCATTCAACGCAAATATGAGCACGTGAATGTCACAGAACTGGAGAAAAATCCGGCTTCTAAGAGTAGACAGGCAGTGCTTCAGGAAGATCTGGAAGCAACAGGCGCTGGCCAGGATGCAGAAATACTTCGTCAAGCCAAAGCGCTCCTCGATGCCATCCAGGCTCACGCGTCCGACGCTCCTCGTGCAGTAGGTTTGGATCTGGAAGATATCAAAGGGGCCTCCTTGACAGCGGAACACATTCTTGCCCAGGGGAATCACGCGACTGGCGTAAAAGCGAAAGGACTCGACATTCAGGGGGATATCACATTCCGTGATGTCACTGCTCATAATGGAGAAGATGCACCACCAAAAAACGGCTAATCCCTACACCTGAAGGATTGCAAGGGGTTGTAGGGGCAACACTTGACAATGTAACCGTTGGTCGTGACCTCAGCATCGAGAAAATTGAGATCAATACGAATCTCGTTTCGGCACCTGCCAAGAGAACACGTCCTTTTATGGCTGCTGATTTGCCTGCTGACCTAGTCACACGACCACATGAATTTGAGGCCGTGAAACAGAGCCTTCTCTCGACCGAGCGAAGCCGACCAACAGCGATCACGGCCGCTCTTCAAGGAGCTGGGGGATATGGTAAGACGATGCTTGCCCTCATGCTCTGCCATGATCGAGAAATACGGGAGGCATTCCTAGACGGCATTCTCTGGGTCACGCTGGGTGAAAAACCCGTCAACGTCATTGCCAAGATCGAAGAGCTGATCTTAGTCCTGAGTAATGAGCGACTCAGCCTGGTAAGTATGGATGCTGCTATCACTAAACTACGGGAGACCCTTGCTGATAGCCAGTATCTCCTGGTGATTGACGATATCTGGCGTTCCTCTGATCTTGCGCCCTTTCTCCAGGGAGGTCCTCGATGCGCTCGACTGCTTACCACGCGTAATGAGCAAGATATCCCATCCACAGCAATCCAAATCCAGGTAGATGCAATGCGTCAGCAAGAAGCGACACAGCTTCTACAAACAGGATTGCAGCAAGAGGCTACCGAAGAGCAATTCAAGCCATTGTTTGAGCACCTTGCTGTGCAACTAGGAGAATGGCCCTTGTTGCTCACCCTGGCAAATGGCGTCTTACGACAACACCTCCATCAGCATGAGCCTCTCCAGGACGCTCTCACCTACTTGCAACAGGCGTTAGAGAAGCGAGGAGTCGTGGCCTTTGATGCCAGGAACACAGATGCTCGTCGAGAGGCTGTCGCCAGAACAATTGAAGTCAGTCTTGAACTGCTGACACCTGAGGAAGTGACTCGTTATCATGAGCTGGCAATTTTCCCCGAGGATGTGGATATTCCGCTGAAGACGGTGCAGCAATTATGGCAGACAATGGCCAACTTCGACGCGTTCGATACCGTGGATCTCTGTTCTCATCTTGCTGGGCTCTCTCTCCTGCTCACCTATGACCTCTCCACGCGATCGATTCGCCTACATGATGTCATACGCCACTATCTTCAAATTAAGATGAGAGCCGAATTGCCAGCCCTTCACGGTCAGTTTTTGGACTCCTATAGACTCTCCCGCTGGGGTGATCTCTCCATTGACGAACCGTATCTGTGGCAGCATTTGATAGAGCATCTGATTGCAGCACAGCGAGCCAAGTGTCTTCTCTCCGCAGCGAAAGATCTTCGGTACTTGGCGACAAAGACGTGGAAGTATGGAGTTTCTGCAGTGGAACGTGATCTCCAGGTGGTGATGAATAAGAATGCTCATGACCCCGAGCTAGCTCTTTTCCATAGGCTCTTTTTCAGAGCCGCTCATCTGCTGAGTCAGGGACAAACGTCGGCCGAGATACAAGCAATGATGTTGACTTATTGCAATCAGACGGAGGATGGGAAGGTGCTATATCCAGGCTGGCAACATGAGCCTATAACAGGCCCTAGCGTTCTACCCTGGCATTCATTGCCTCTGATAGGAAGCAATACTCTTCTCCGTACCCTCAGTGGCCATACTGGCTCAGTGACTGGGTGCGCGGTTAGTTCCGATGGGAAATGGATCGTCTCCGCTTCTGAGGACAGGACGCTCAAAGTCTGGGATGTCCTCACCGGAGCAGAACGATGCACCCTCCATGGCCATACCGATTCAGTAACTGGATGCGCGATTAGTCCCGATGGAAAGTGGATCGTCTCCGCTTCTAAGGATGAGACCCTCAAAGTCCGGGATGTCCTCACTGGTACAAAACGACACACCCTTAGCGGTCATACAGGTTGGGTGACTGGGTGTACCTTTAGTCCCGATGGAAAGTGGATCGTCTCCGCTTCTGAGGATAGGACGCTCAAAATCTGGGATGCCTTCACTGGAGCAGAACGACGCACCCTTAGCGGTCATACAGATTGGGTGAATAGGTGCGCGATTAGTCCCGATGGAAAGTGGATCGTCTCCGCTTCTGAGGATGGGACGCTTAAAGTCTGGGATACCCTCACTGGAGCAGAACGACACGCTCTCCATGGTCATAATAGATCGGTGACTGGGTGTGCCTTTAGTCCCGATGGAAAGTGGATCGTCTCCGCTTCTGAGGACAGGACGCTCAAAATCTGGGATGCCTTCACTGGAGCAGAACGACGCACCCTTAGCGGTCATACAGGTTGGGTGAATGGGTGTGCCTTTAGTCCTGATGGAAAGTGGATCGTCTCCGCTTCTAATGATAAGAAGCTCAAAGTCTGGGATGCCTTCACTGGAGCAGAACAACACACCCTTAGTGGTCATACCGACTGCGTGACTGGGTGTGCCTTTAGTCCTGACGGAAAGTGGATCGTCTCCGCTTCTGAGGATGGGACGCTCAAAGTCTGGGATGCCCTCACCGGAGCAGAACGACACACTCTTGGCGACCATATTGGCTTAGTGTATGGCTGCGCAGTTAGCCCTGATGGCAAATGGATCGTCTCCGCTTCTAAGGATGAAACGCTTAAAGTCTGGGACGCCCTCACTAGAGCAGAACGACACATCCTCCGTGGTCATACCGATTCACTAACTGGGTGCGCGATTAGTCCCGATGGGAAATGGATCGTCTCTGCTTCTGCGGATGGGACGCTTACAGTGTGGGATGCTCTCACCAGTACAAAACGAGATACCCTCAACGGCTATACCGATTGGTTGGCTGGATGCGCTATCAGTCCTGATGGAAAGTGGATCGTCTCCGCTTCTGCGGATGGGACGCTTACAGTGTGGGATGCCCTCACCGGAACAGAACGATACACCCTTGACGACCATACTGGCTCAGTGTATGGGTGCGCGGTTAGTCCCGATGGAAAGTGGATCGTCTCCGCTTCCCTTGATAAGACGCTCAAAGTCTGGGATGCTCTCACCGGAACAGAACGATACACCCTTAGCGGTCATACCGATTCAGTGAGGGGGTGCGCTATCAGTCCCAATGGGAAGTGGATTGTCTCCGTTTCTGAGGATGAGACACTCAAAGTCTGGAATGCTCTCACCGGAGCAGAACGGTACACCCTTAGCGGGCATACCGATTCAGTGAGGGGGTGCGCTATCAGTCCCGATGGGAAGTGGATTGTCTCCGTTTCTGAGGATGAGACACTCAAAGTCTGGGATTTGAATCAAGGCAAGTGTGTTACAACCTTCTATGCTGATACCCCATTTTTCAGCTGTGCTTGGCATCCTGATGGTATTCACCTTATCGCAACAGGAGGTAACAAGCTCTATTTTCTGCGAATGGTTTGGTAATATGTAGAAATACAATCAACGAAATTTGATAAATGACATAAACTAACGATACAATCATTTTTGATCAATACAAAAAGCGCAACGAAGGAGAACTCGGATGGATCCTATTAGTATCATCGTGACGGCATTGGTCTCTGGAGCGGTAGCGGCACTGAAGCCAACGGATGAAAGTGTCATTAAAGATGGGTATGCAGGGCTCAAAGCCCTCATTCAACGCAAGTATGAGCAGGTGAATATCCCAGACCTGGAGAAAAATCCGGCCTCTAAGAGTCGACAGGCAGTGCTCCAGGAAGATCTGGAAGCGACAACTGCCGGCCAGGATGAAGACATCATTCGCCAGGCAAAAGCGCTCCTCGATGCCATCCAGGCTCACGCATCCGATGCTCCTAAAGCAGTAGGGTTGGATCTGGAAGATATCAAAGGCGCCTCTTTGACAGCGGAACACATTCTTGCCCAGGGGAATCACGCGACTGGCATAAAGGCGAAGGGACTCGACATTCGGGGGGACGTCACATTTCGTGATGTCACTGCTCGTAGCGGGGAAGATGCTCCGCCAAAAAACTGATAACCCCTACACCCGAAGACGTGCTCAAGGGCGTAGGGGTCTTCGTATTCAAGGATAATAAGACCGGTAGTGGTATCCAGATCGAAAATAATACCTATATTGGTGCTCATCCATCTTCGACACGAGCCAGGAGAACACGTCCTTTTATGGCTGCTGATTTGCCGCCTGACCTGATCACACGACCACACGAATTTGAGGCCGTGAAACAGAGCCTCCTCTCGACCGAACGAAGCCGACCAACAGCCATCACAGCAGCTCTCCGAGGAGCCGGGGGATATGGCAAGACGACGCTTGCCCTCATGCTTTGCCATGATCAAGACATACGGGCAGCATTCCCAGATGGTATTCTCTGGGTCACGCTAGGCGAAAAGCCCGTCAATACCATTGCCAAGATTGAAGAGCTGATCTTCGTTCTGAGCAATGAGCGGCTCAGCCTGGTGAGTACGGAAGCCGCTATCACCAAACTACGAGAAGCCCTTGCCGACGGTCAGTATCTCCTGGTGATTGATGATATCTGGCGTTTCTCTGACCTTGCTCCCTTTCTCCAGGGAGGGCCTCGATGTGCCCGATTGCTTACCACGCGCAACGAACAAGACATCCCTTCCTCAGCAATTCGGGTCCAGGTGGACGCAATGCGCCAGCAAGAAGCAACACAGCTTTTGCAAACAGGATTGCAGCATGAGGCCACCAAAGAGCAATTCAAGCCATTATTTCAGCACCTTGCAGCGCGACTTGGAGAATGGCCCTTGTTGCTCACTCTGGCCAATGGCGTATTACGGCAACATCTCCGCCAGCATGAGCCACTCCAGGATGCTCTCACTTACTTGCAAGAGGCGTTAGAGAGGCGAGGAGTGGTGGCCTTTGATGCCAGGAATACCGATGCTCGGCGTGAAGCGGTCGCCAGAACGATTGAGATCAGCCTTGAGCTGCTGGCACCCGAAGAAGTGGCTCGCTATCAGGAGTTGGCCATTTTCCCTGAGGATGTGGACATTCCGCTGAAGACGGTACAGCAATTATGGCAGACAACGGCCAACTTCGGCGCATTCGATACCGTGGATCTTTGTTCCCGTCTCGCTGGGCTTTCTCTCCTTCTCAAGTATGATCTCTCAACACGATCCATTCGCCTGCATGATGTTGTACGTCATTATCTGCAGATTAAGATGAAAGATGAATTATCAGCTCTTAACAGTAGGTTTCTGGATTCCTATAATCTACCTTTTTGGAGAGATCTCTCTCTTGATGATCCTTATCTTTGGCAGCACTTAATAGAACATCTACTGTCTGCACAACGAGTCGAGAGCCTTGTCTCTACCCTAAAGGATTTTCGATATTTGGCAATAAAGACATGGAAGTATGGTGTTTTGGCAGTCGAACGGGACCTTCAAGAGGTTATCGACCATGTTTCTAACGACATCTTATTCACCCATTTCCATCGACTCATTATCAGAGCAGCTCATCTCCTGAGTCAGGGGAAAACTCTGGCTGAAGTGGAAGCAATGTTGTTGACATACTGCAACCAGACAGAGGATGGGAAAGTGCTGTATCCCATGTGGCAACAGGAGAAAATCACTGGTCCTTGTCTTCTTGCTTGTCACTCGTTCCATCATATGGGCAGCAATGCTCTTCTCCGCACTCTCTCAGGACATACCGGTGAAGTGAATGCCTGTGCGATCAGTCCAGATGGAAGCTGGATCGTCTCGGCCTCCGATGATCATACCCTCAAAATATGGGATGCCCACACAGGGAAAGAACGGCACACCCTTAAAGGGCATACCTATTGGGTGGAGGGTTGTGCGATCAGCCCGGATGGGAACTGGATCATCTCAGCCTCTCATGATTGCACCCTCAAAGTGTGGGATGCCCACACAGGGAAAGAACGGCACACCCTCAAAGGGCATACCGATGTGGTACAAGACTGTGCGATCAGTCCAGATGGAAGCTGGATCGTCTCGGCCTCCAATGATCGCACCCTCAAAGTGTGGGATGCCCACACAGGTGAGGAACGGCACACCCTCCAAGGGCATGCCGATATAGTGCTGAGCTGTGCGATCAGTCCGGATGGGAACTGGATCGTCTCGGCCTCCAATGATGACACTCTCAAAATATGGGATGTACACACAGGTGAGGAACTGCGCACCCTCCAAGGGCATACCGATATAGTGGGGAGGTGTGCGATCAGTCCGGATGGGAACTGGATCGTCTCAGCCTCCGATGATCACACCCTCAAAATATGGGATGCTCACACAGGTAAGGAAAGACACACCCTCCAAGGGCATACCGATATAGTGGGGAGGTGTGCGATCAGTCCGGATGGGAACTGGATCGTCTCGGCCTCCGATGATCACACCCTCAAAATATGGGATGTATACACAGGTGAGGAACGACACACCTTCAGAGGACATACCAATGAGGTACATAAATGTACTATCAGTCCGGATGGGAACTGGATCGTCTCGACCTCCTGGGATCGTACCCTCAAAATATGGGATGTATACACAGGTGAGGAACTGCATACTCTCAGAGGACATGCCAGTGCAGTGCTGGATTGCGCGATCAGTCCGGATGGGAACTGGATCGTCTCGACCTCCTGGGACCAAGATCACACCCTCAAAATATGGGATGTACACACAGGCGAGGAAAGACACACCTTCAGAGGACATACCGATGGGGTGGATAGTTGTGCGATCAGCCTGGATGGGAACTGGATCGTCTCGGCTTCCAGGGATCGTACCCTCAAAATATGGGATGCCCACACGGGTGAGGAACTGCATACTCTCAGAGGGCATGCCAGAGGGGTGAATACCTGTGCGATCAGTCCAGATGGGAGTTGGATCGTCTCGACCTCCAATGATGACACTCTCAAAATATGGGATGCCCACACGGGTGAGGAACTGCATACTCTCAGAGGGCATGCCAGAGGGGTGAATACCTGTGCGATCAGTCCAGATGGGAGTTGGATCGTCTCGGCTTCCAGGGATCACACTTTCAAAGTATGGGATGCCCATACAGGTGAGGAACGGTATACTCTTACAGGGCATACTAAAGATGTGCTGGACTGTGCGATCAGCCCGGATGGAAGCTGGATTGTCTCGGCCTCCACTGATCACACCCTTAAGGTGTGGAATGCCCATACAGGGAAGGAACGATACACCCTCAAGGGGCATACCAATACGGTGCGGAGCTGTGCGATTAGTCCGGATGGGAACTGGATTGTCTCAGCCTCCACTGATCACACCCTCAAGGTATGGAATACCCATACAGGGAAGGAACGATACACCCTCAAGGGGCATACCAATACGGTGCGGAGCTGTGCGATCAGTCCGGATGGGAACTGGATCGTCTCGATCTCCACTGATGACACTCTGAAAGTATGGGACGTGCACACAGGGAAGGAACAGTACACCCTTAAAGGGCACACCGATGTGGTAGATGGCTATGCAATTAGTCCAGATGGGAACTGGATCATCACGGCCTCCAGGGATAACACTCTCAAAGTATGGGATCAGAATCGAAGGACCTGTGTCACAACCTTCTATGCTGATACTCCACTTAATAGTTGTGCTTGGCATCCTGATGGAGTTCACCTGATAGTAACGGGAGAACTCGGCATTTACTTTCTGCGAATGGTGTGGTAGAACCGCACAGGCTACCTCATGAAAGAGAATACTCTTTCCTTACCTAGACGTTAATATTAGATATCTGGCAGCAAAGCACCTGATAGGACATACTCTATCAGGTGCTTTGCTGCTATGCTCTATGACTGTTCTCTTCCTAGCGGCCTATCCGCACTTTTGATGATGAGGCCAGAGAGCATGTGCAACTGGACAAACGAACCACGAAAAGCTGTGTTCAACGAAGTAGAGGTTATCCTACAGGAGGTCATGCCGCCTGATCCTGACAGCGGCTGTCCTTTGCTTCATCATCAAAAATGCGTTTGATCCGTTTGAGCCCCAATACTACGAACTTTGGAGTTCAAGGCAGATGTAATAAACCCGCTTGGAGAGACAATATAGACGTGATAAGCAATGTAGAAAAATGACAGCAGTGTTGACAGCAAATAACTTAATAATCTATGTGATTTTATATGAATCTATGGGCAACGCAAAATACGGTGAAAGCGCTTAAATAAAGGTATGAAAAAACCATGAATTTGAGAAAATAATACACTTACGCTTTGTGCTAGTAGTTTAGACGGCCAGATCAGCTAACTTGAGAGGAGATCGACCCAAGAGCGTGTTGAGCATCATGCCAGCGCTATGAGCAGTGACTTTGACCGCAATGCGCGTGAACAGTCCCCAGACGCTCTTGGCATAATGCTTGGAGAGGTGAAACTGCTCTTGCAATTGGGCATTGACCGTTTCGCAGATCAAGCGCAAGCGATTGAGTGCCTTTTGAGCCGTCGCAGAGCGCTTGGCAGGCTGATTTGCTTTGACGGGAGCGAACAAGAGCAACGAGCGAGTGTGCTCAAGGGTACTTTGGAGTGCTTGATCATTGTAAGCCCCATCACCAATCAGCCGCTTGAGGTGATGAGCCACCGAATCGAGCAACTCCACTACGGGCTGATTGTCATAGTGACTGGCTGGAGTCAGCAAGAAGCCAAGAATAACGCCTGAGAGACCAACAAGGCTATGGAGCTTGCATCCAAAGTACTTCATCGCCTTGCTGCTACAGACTCCATAGTCGGCATGACCGGCAAAATCGCTTGCCTTCTTACTGCGTTTGTAGCTGATACAGGGGACAGGAGCCGAGTCAATGGCGGCGGTCTCCTCCATCTGCTGGGCCTCTTGCACCAGGCACAAGCCTGCTCGTATGGTCAAGATCACGGCCCACAGCGATCGCTTGCGGCGGTTGTAGCGGCTGCGTTCATTGAGTCCAGGAAAGAAGGGCCGCAAATGCTCGTGGTGCAAGCGAAAGAAGTGATCTTCTCTCGGCTCTCCAATGAGCTCCTGATACAAGGCGATGGTGACCACCTCGCTATCTGAAAGCTGGGGGCGGGTCCTGGTCGCTCTAAGGCGTCTTGGATCACGGCAGACCCTTTCATTAGGTCGTCAACTATGATAAAAAGTGTGGTGAGAACGGTCGCTTTGTCAAGCATTGCTGTACGCTCCTTGTTTGTTGATTGGCTTTACAAACAGAAGCGTACTTCCGTTCTCCTTTTTTGTCATCCACTAGCACAAAGCGTACTTCTTACTTCCAGCATAACAGGTGAAACAACTCTAGTCAAGCATTGCTATCTATTCATGTTACTGCGCGCAAGGGCTGGGCAAAAATCCTCAAACATGGAAAACTCTTCATGGAAGAGGTCTACTTTGCTCTATAGCAGTGAGCAGCCAGGAAGGCGTGCTGGATGTCGTGCTTGAGCACGCATGATATGCCAAATTTTATGTAGACTGAAATTTGGGGTCAATTTTCCCTATAAAAGTGTGTTTGCTTGCCGATAGTATTACTGTTACAGCTTTCTACCAGCTTGCGAGGAGTGAAAGGAGTGAACTATGTCAATGGGGACTAGAGTTTGGCACGTTTCTTGCACTAATAGAAAAGTGGGAGAGCATATCGCGGACGACACGTTAGAAAAAACACAGCCGGGAGAGATGGCGTTTCTAGACAGAGTCATATAACAGTGCCAGAGAACTGGTAAGCGCACCCGACTGCATCGCATTACCTAGAGGTCCGTTTTGAGTTTCTCGTTTGCGTCTGTCTGTGAAGGTAGTATGGAAAAAGGAGTAGATGTCGTGGGAGCAAGAGGAAAAAGAGCATCCCAGAGTGTGGATACCGAAGTGACAGTCACGTTGAGCAAGAGAAAGCACACCAAAGACCTGATGGACGATGGCGTGGAGATAGAAAGTGAAAAGGATTTCATCTATGCCTGCGAGGAGGAGGTAGATGGGGAAGAGGACCAGCGTGGGGCGGTCGACGATTCTGTAAAGCAGTACCTGAAAGAGATTGGCATGTATCCACTGCTCACCGCCGAGCAGGAACTTCAACTGGCAGAACGCGTAGCGCGGGGCGATCAGTATGCCCGGCAGCGCTTGATCGAGGCTAACTTGCGCCTGGTCGTCAGTATAGCGAAGCGCTATTCCAACCAGGGGTTACCGTTGCTCGACCTGATTCAGGAGGGCAATATTGGTCTGATGCGCGCGACACAGAAGTTTGATTACAAGCGTGGCTTCCGCTTTAGCACCTATGCCACCTGGTGGATTCGCCAGGCTATCAGCCGGGCCATCGCCGAGCATTCTCGCAGCATTCATATTCCTGTCCACGTCGTAGAACTTATTTACAAGATCAAGCGTATCACACGTCGCTTGTATCAGGAGCAAGGCGTTGAGCCATTACCGGAGCAGGTAGCGGCTGAACTGGGCCTGCCGCGTGAGCGCGTCGTCGAACTACTCAATGTCTCGGAGCAGCCCATCTCGCTGGACGCGCCGATGGCCGATGATGAGGAGTACCATCTCTCAGATATGCTCGAAGATACCAGCATGGCGCCCACGATTGATGTGGTCTCGCAGCAGTTGCAGCGTGAGCATATCGAGCAAGCCATGACCGTCCTCAATCCTCGCGAGCGCACGATCATTGAGATGCGCTACGGGCTAAAAGATGGACACTCCCTCTCGCTCGACGAGGTCAGCGTGCTCTTCCACCTGACACGTGAGCGTATTCGCCAGATTGAGGTGAAGGCTCTGCGCAAGCTGCGCTACCCGGAGCGCTACGAGGGTCTGCGCGACCTGGCGCGTGTCTAGCAAGGAGAATAAGAGATGACCCGGACGGGAGAAACGTCCGGGCCTCTTTGTGTCTGGTCAAAAAAACTGTGTGCTACTGCTTCCACATCTTGAGCGCGCTAGTCTTCCGCGACCGCGGCGGGACTTGCAACGCCAGATGCCTGCTCCTGTAAGTAGGCGTGAATGAAGGGATCAATGTTGCCAGCCAGGTACGCGGTGGTGTCACTGGTCTCGTGGTTGGTGCGATGATCCTTGGCAATGTTATAGGGATGTACAATCACCGAGCGAATCTGCGTTCCGAAGTCGGCCTGGACATGCTCGCCTTTTAAGCGGGCCGCCTCCTCGTCGTGCTTCTTCTGCTCCAGCTCAAACAGGCGGGCCTTGAGGAGCTTGAGCGCGACTTCCCGGTTCTGAATCTGTGAGCGCTCGTTCTGACAGGTCACGACGATACCGCTCGGAATGTGGCGCATCCGCACGGCGGAGTCAGTTTTGTTGACGTGCTGCCCACCCGCGCCCGTTGAGCGGTAGGTATCTACCTCGATATCTTCGGGCCGGATCGAAATCTCGATCGTGTTTTCGATATCGGGCATGAGCTCAACTTTCGCAAACGAGGTCTGGCGACGGTGTGCTGCGTCAAAGGGCGAGAGCCGAATGAGGCGATGTGTACCTGCTTCCGACCGCAGATACCCATAGGCAAAGCGCCCCTCGATCTCAACGGTCGCACTCTTGATGCCAGCCTCTTCACCTTCACTATAGTCATAGATCTGGGTGCGGAAGCGATGTTGGTCCGCCCAGCGCAGGTACATACGCAGAAGCATCTCAGCCCAGTCCTGGGCGTCGACGCCGCCACTACCGGCGTGGATACTGAGGATGGCGTTTTTCTCGTCGTGTTCGCCACTGAGCATTAAGGCAAACTCTAACTTCTCGATCTGTTCCTCAATTGGGGGAATGGACTGCGCCACTTCGGCCTGCATATCATCATCTGGCTCCTCTTCCAGCATCAAGGCAAGTTCTTGCAGGTCTTTAAGTTGCGTGGCGAGCTGCTCCCAGGTCGTAACCTCTTCGCGCAGGGCATTGAGTTGTTGCATATGGGCCTGCGCTTTGCGGTTATCAGACCAGAAGTCTGGCTGCATGCTCTCTTCTTCAAGTTGTGTTACCTGGACTGCTTTGGTAGCCAGGTCAAAGACGCACCATAGTTTTCTCGACGCGTCTTTGTAAACGTTCAATTTGTTGGGTCATTTCACTCATGGTGAGTATTGTAGCATATCATGGCGCGCGGGTGTAGAGGCAAATATTTAACCATTCCAGTCTGGTACAAAGCTGGAATTTGGCCTACATTTGGTGGCACTCACGCATTTCCTATGGCGGACCAGGGACGCAGGGACTTCCAGGATCTGAGGCGGTGCCGTTGACAAGAGATGCCAATGATCAGCTCGCGGTGACTATTCAAGCGACGGGAAAAAGGGTATGTTGCTGAGTGCTTCCTCCGAGTCCATGAAGTATACTGTTGCGAGACTCAACATGAACACACTGGAAGGGAGCATGATCGTGACTACTGAGAAACCCATTGGAACAGGAAAATCGGCTTTCCCTTTGACGAGGGCAGATATTGAACAACTCCGAAGCACTGTCCAGAGTGCTGCTCAACTCGATCTCCACCTTCAAAATCTGCAAGAGATTGATCTCTCCTACATGGATTTGCAGGGCGCAAATTTGCAAGGAGCCAACCTCCGAGGAGCCAATCTTCGAGGAACCAATCTTCGTGAGGCGAAGCTGCAAGGAGCCAATCTTAGCGAGGCGGACCTCGACGGGGCAGATCTGAGTCGTGCATCCCTGGGTGATACCGAAGCTAACCGTGTGAAAATTCACGGCGCGAAGCTGAGCTACGCGACCCTCAGAGAACTTGATCTGCGTGGATTCAATCTGGCGGAACTTGACCTGCAAAATGCTGATCTGAACGGAACCGATCTGCGGGGTGCAGTGCTTCGAGGAGCCGATTTGCAAGGAGCTGATTTGAGTACCGCTCGTTTGAACGGTCCTGAATTGCAAGGGGCTATCTTGCACCGTAGCGCGTCTCTTGGCGACAGAGGCGAGTATCTGGATCGAGCAAAGGGAGCCCGGAAGCGAGTAGCTCCGGCTCATGCAACACTCATAGAAGAGCACTCCTCATCCTTCCAAGCGCAGGAGGGAAAGCAGACCATTTCCGACCGGGAAGCCTACCTTTTGGGAGAGCATGCTCTGCTGGTTGACTTCTCACCAGTTAAGCTCCGTGGACTCTTTCCACAGGGCTTTGCTTTCGCTCAAGCTCGCCACCTCTTCGACACCTGGCTCGTTCAAACGGGAGACAACTACAACGAGCAAACGATTCAGGCCATGTGGATTGGATTTGCCCATCGTATTTGTGATCTGTACTATGAAAACGAACCAGAAGCGTAAAGTGCGCGGAGACACCTTGATGCCCATCTAGAGCTTTGAGTCAGACCCACTTTTCAGGGCATTTCTTGTCCAGCCACAAGTGTATTTGTTGGTAACCAATCTTTCTGCGCTGTAATATACAGCAAAGTGCAATATAGCGCGAAAGAAACGACGTGAAAAATTGAGCGCATCTGGAGGATCCATGAAGCTTGTTGAGATTGGAATGCTTGTGTTGGGACTTGTTTTTGGAGCCATTGTTGGGAGCTTTATCCCGTTTGGGAATGGAAACGCAGCGCTGATAGGTGCCTTCCTCATTCCTGTATGTATTTTCTTCGTGCTCCTCTTCACTAAGAGACGCCGCAAGGCTCTCTCGCTTGAGGAGCGCTACCAGCAAAACGAATCATTGCATCAATATAGTGTTGAGACTGCCAGGAACAAGGAAAAAAAATTTATGGATGTTGCTGAGAAGATTCGCCATCGTTAAATTCTGTTCAGCCATATCTTAGCTGAGCAGGAGGTTGGTGAGCAGGAGCCGAGTGGTCTGCTGACCTATGCTGGATGTAGTGAAGGCGAGGAGCAGGAGTGAGGGCTGGCCAGGCAGGTCATTCGTAAAATGCAGGGTGCCGGTAAAGCCTCCATTGTGTTGGATAGTGATGGCTTCGGTGTTGAGCACCGCCAGGTGAGTCAGGGTATGGTCAAAGAGGAGGGCAGTGGGAGTTGGCAACGACGTGGTATTGGTTTGTTCAAGGGTGCCACTAAGGGTGATGGGTGAACTCGTTGCCATATCCAGGTTGTTGTGTTGCAGTGTCAGGCCTGGCGAGGAGGCGGAGGTGACAAACCAGAGTCCATGCTCGTCCATTTGTATCAGGCGTTGCAGGGTCACATCAAGCTCGCAGGACGGGTTCTCCTCAGTGAGTGTCAACTCGGCCTCGCTTGCTGATTGGCGGATCAGGTGAATATGCGTGCTATCTGCGGACCAATGCAGCAGATTTTGTGCTAGAGAGGCCGCCGTTTTGAGAGGGTCGGACCAGGGCAGGATTGTTCCAGCATTGGCTTGTGCCTGCAACTGTTGCGCTTCAGCGCGGCTTAAGACCGGGAAGAGCGCGGGGAATGGTACCTGTATGAATGCGCCATTCTGCCAGCGATATTCGCGGTACATCGTTTGCTGATCTGGTTGCATCAAGAGGTCGTTATCAACGGGAAGTGTGGTATCAAGCTGGCCGATGCTGAGTGAATGGGCCTGAGTAATGCTGGCTGTACCCTGAATCAGGTCGTGAAGTTGGAAGACTGGTATAAGGGTTGGCTGGGAGGTCTGGCCTTGTTGAGAGCAGGTGTAGACATAGACGTCGAGCAGGTGGCGTGGATCATCGGGATGACTCACCTGGACAAAGGTGCTTAGCTGGCCAGGTATGAGGTCACTAGTAATTTGTGTCACTGGTGGTAGTAGTTGTTCAGTAGTCGCTGCAAGAATCTGTTGGTAGTCCGCCTGGCGCAGAAGGTTCGCGCAGTTTTCTGTCGGGGAGGCGAAGGACTGAATAGAGCGGAGAAACAGATAGCTGGCCAGGATACAGAGGGCGATAAGCGCAATGACCATGGTAAGCGGACGTGGATGGTAGGTTGTGTGTGTGAGGCGTGTTCCCCTGGTAGGGAGTCTCTGTGCGTTGCGCAACCTGGCTCCTCCCCTCCTCTTTCCGTCAATACCTCCACTTTCTAGTCTAAAGAGGGTGACAAGCGAAATAGATCATTATAGCCGGGAAAAAGGGTATCTTCTGCTTCTTTGCAACTCATAGAAAATCAGGAGGGGTGTCATGCTCATTATGCAATGAGCATGACACCCCTCCTGACTCCTGTGAAGTGCTTATCGTGGAGATGCACGCTTCACAAAAGCAAGAATGATGAGTCTAAATATGATACCGGGCCTCTAACCGAGCATATGATTGAATTGCATAATAAAGAGGACCATCGCGACAAGAATAAAGAGCATGCCCACCAGAATGGTGACCAGAGCTGTCGTGCGCCCACGTGAGGTCACACTCGTCGTGGCAGAATTCTCGGCGGATTGCCCTTGCTGGTAGGCCATGTTCCCCTGGGGGGTAAAGCTCCCCTGCGGTTGCGCAAAGCCTGGATATGAGTACTGGCCACCGCTCTGGGGCGCGTTCGCGAACGAAGACTGTGAAGCCGGGTAGCCTCTGCCCATAGGCTGCTGCATACCAGAGAGGCCTGGCTGAGAGATGGGATAGCCTCCCCCTTGAGTATAGGCGTTGCTCTGAGGCTGCATGGTGGCAGGATTGCCTCCCATATTCGTATGCGCGTCCATCATGCTGGTCGCGTCATAGGCATTTTGTGTGCCATAGTTCTGGTCTGCTCCGCGCAGCATGATCGGTTGGGGTCCACCCTGCGAGGGGTGACCGCCAAAGTTAGCCGTCGAGCCACCAGAATAGGGACGAGCCGCCTGTTGTGGTTGAGGTGCAAAGAACGACTGTGACTCAACTGTCTGGTCGTTCGATCCTGTGACATCATAATTCTGGCCGGATTGGCCGTTTTCAACAGCTGCACCACACCGTGGGCAACGGGTGGTACCGGGGGCCATTTGCAGACCGCATTGACCACAGAAAACCATGAAAACTCCTTTCAGACCCCGCTCAAACATCGCCGAGACGCGAGGCTGTTCGTGTGATAGTATACCCCATGGTCGGCCCATTGGGAACGGGCACAATCTTATATTTCAACGGTGAAGTACCCTCAAATGCCACGAAGAAGGACTTCCGGGCAACGTCTTTATCGATATTGCACGCACATATTGTATGTAACAACGTTTGAGGTTGCCCATTTGTTCCAACTTCTCTCACAAAAATGCCTGCTTGTGAGCGATCTGTGCCTGTCTATGTATCAGCGAGAATTTTGCCCATCGCATAGGCGTCAACAAACTGTCCCGCACATAATAGGCATCTTTCAGCGTCCCCTCGATGACAAAGCCACGCCTGGTATAGAGCGCGATCCCAGCCTTATTATGCGTATGTACGTCGAGCGCGAGGCGGTGCAGATGCAGGGAGCGCGCCCAGTTTTCGACGGCCAGAAAGAGCTGGGTGCCGACGCCCTTGCCGGTATAGGCTTGCAGGATGCCAATGAAGATATGTGCACTATGAGCGGTGCGTCGTACCCGGCCTCGCTCTGCTCCCAGGCAACCAATCAGGCGCTCACCATGTTCGGCCACAAAGAGGATGTCTGAGGTTATGTCTTCTTGCTGGCGCGCAAAGCGTTTAAGCAGCTCATCAGGATTATTTTTGCGCTCCTCTGGCTCAAGCAGCATAAATGTTGTCTCTTGATCAA
The DNA here is from genome assembly GCF_016587415.1 of Ktedonobacter sp. SOSP1-85. GTDB lineage: Bacteria > Chloroflexota > Ktedonobacteria > Ktedonobacterales > Ktedonobacteraceae > Ktedonobacter. The sequence continues at coordinate 5,642,017 of NZ_BNJI01000001.1, forward strand.
GTTGCCGCATGAGGGCCAGGCATGCTTCTGCATCACTGGCCCGAACGGGTCGAATATAGATCGTCTCTTGGCCTGGTGAGAGCTTATAGTGTATTGAGAGTGAGTCCTGTGCCATTCTGACCTTCCTGCTATGAAAGTGTGTGCCGTGTTTGATATTCCCTCGTTATGTCCTTCTTGCTTTGTGCAGACCATGCACTCCTTCCAGGTGAGATGCTGGCGCCATCAGGCCTGGTTCATCTGTCCATCTACGAATTTGAGCGATCCGTCTGCCTGCTGGCTGACGATATAGTAGCCGCTATACATGGTGGTCTGTCCATCCGTCGTTAGAGCTTGCAAGGTGAGGGAAACCTTTTGCCCCTGGGGATCATCGCTGCTACGGATCGTTTGGATGGTGTCTTTGTCAGTCGTAGCAAAGCCATTTTTAAAGTCATCATAGGTTTGATTGATGTGGGCCCAGAGATCATAGGCTTGTTGATATTGTTTGGCATTGATGTAGTTGTAGTACTTGTAAACTACGCTCTCAGCCTGCGCTGAGGTCACTGTTGGTGTCGGAGTGGTCTGGGTTGGAGTTGCGGTGGCCTCCGGTGTGTCAGTTGGTTGGGCCGTTGCCGTGTCTGTGGGTTGGTTGGCGGTTGTCGGAGTGGCCTGAGGGGCAGTCGTCGCTGTGGCGTCATTGGCCGTGTTCGGGAAGAGTCTGCCCGAGCCAGCGAGTAAGATGCCCCCAGTCACAAGGACAATCAGAACGGCGAGTATGACGAGTGTTGTGAGCAGCCCATTGCCGCGCCTGGGGGCTGGGGCTGATAGTATGGAGCGGGCTGAGGGGGAGTGTAGCCCTCTTGTTGCTGCCTATAGGGATATGGGGATGGAGATACTGGATTGTAGGGATTAGAGGTGTGAGGAGGAGGCGCTGGATAAGCGGGTGTTGGCCGTGTAGAGGACGGCACGGCACTCGTGGGCGCGTTGTTGTTGCTATAGGTTTCATAGCCTCTCTGATCCTGTTGCGTGCGCGCTGAATAGGCATCACCCGGCTGGCCTGGCTGGTGCTGCGGCATCGCCTGCATTGAGACCTGCGTCTCGTTATTTATGTCATTGGTAGTAGGCGCTTGCTGGCCTACCGGGTTCTCATCGACCGGGGCGCCACAGCGGGGGCACTTCGCCGAGCCGGGTGGTATAAGCAAGCCACATTGACCACAAAACACCATATTGGCTTCTCAAATCCTTTCTCCGAGCAGAGTCTCTCTATTTTCTCTATGATGCCAAATGAAGCAATAACATTTAGAGTATGAATACAATCAGGAATATTGTTCTATAATACAACAATCATGTCGGTCGTTTTGAAGTGGAGCTTGGCTACTTTGCGTAGTATGTCTGCCCCATGTTGTGCAACCAGTTCTCGTCCAATGGTAACAATCCGTGGGTTAGAGGCCCCCTTGGGAAGCTCAATCCCTACGCTTCGTGAAAGCTCTGCCAGCTCACGAACAAAGGCGGCGCGTGCCATAATGGAGGCTGCGGCCACCGCTGTATCGTCTTCGGCCCGGGGCCTCTGCTCCAATGTAATCGAGCACCCCGTTTGCCTCAAGGCATCAAGTAAGAGTCGCTCTGCACCAAACTGGTCGACAATAGCCAACGACGCTGCCACGGTGGGTTGGAGGCGCGTAATAGTATGGGCGTGCGCCTGCGCGAGCAGCAAGTTAAGATTTGGTGTTGCCTGGTAGAGCCGATTATAGCGCTCGGGATCATAAATCCGCAGCAGGCCCTGCCCGCGACAGATATGCTCTATCTCTCTGGCCATCTCCAGCATAACGGCATCGGTGAGGCGTTTGCTATCGCGCACCCCCAGGGCGAGAAGTTGCTCCTCTGTGTGATTATCCACATAGAGCGCGGCCATGACCAGGGGACCATAGTAATCGCCTTTGCCCGATTCGTCGCACCCAATGCGTGCCAGGCCTGTGGCGCGTGGTCGCTCTCCTCCTGATTGACTCTTGAGTGCGGGAGCCGTTGTTGCTACCTGTGATGCTATTGAGGAGCTATTCCAGGCTTTGAGCGCGTTCTGGAGCGCACTGGCCTGCCCCTGTACATTAATGCGCCCGGTGGTATAGAGCGTGACTGGCACGCTGATCTTGCCATCGCTGACCACGAACTGGTGCCCACTCTGTACCGCCTTCTCGCTAAGAATACGCCATCCCTGATCTGCAATATAGGTATGGAAGGCAGTAATGGTTGTCTCTAGTTTGCTTGTGGGCATCCTCTTTCCTTTCAACAGGGTGCGCTTAATGTTGCCGGATTTGCCAGCTTTGCTTATTGTACTTTATGCTTGGTAAACGTTTCGACTGGCATCTTTGGAGACGCTGATTGTTCCTATTGTAGCAGGAAGTGAGATTGGCGGTAATATATTTGCTCTTTTATAGCCCTCTTGACTGTTCTTTCCTTCACACCTGCGGTGCTCATGACTATGTACTTGTCAAAAGGGGCGAGGCGTGCTATTCTCGCACATATGATCTAATAGACGGCAATGTATTTTGCGAAGTGGAGTTATGGCATGGCGCAGGTGGATGAGAATAGTGTGCCGCAGCGAGGGACATTACTACGCAGGGCACATGAACTGCTTGAGCGGGTCGGCCAACCGGTGGTGGAGGAGCAGTTAATCGAATGTCTCTTTGGGGTGACGGGCAGTGGCAACTCCAATGGCTTCTGGACGATAATGTTGCGGCAGACATTGCGTGGCTCTCCTCTCTTTGAAGCTCTCTCAGTTGGTGATGAAGACGAGATGGGTTCCCAGGAGCGGCTATGGGGCTTGACTGCATGGAAGCGTACGCAGCTTGCGCTTGAAGAGGTAGAGTTTGTGGTGGTGGATACCGAGACGACCGGGCTACGGCCCGGGCCGGACCGTGTGATTGAGGTGGCGGGTGTGCGTATGCGTAATGGCGAGATCCTGGATACCTTTCAGAGCCTGGTGCACCCAGAGCGGCGCATTCCTCCCTTTATTGTGCGCTTTACAGGTATTTCTCCAGAGATGCTGGCTGATGCGCCCAAGGCGCGCGATATCATACCAGATTTCCTGCGTTTTATTGAGGGCGCAACCCTGGTTGGACATAATCTGAGCTTTGATGTCAATTTTCTCACGCACGAAGCACAGTTGTTGGGCCTGCCCTTTCCTGTTGAGGGCCTGGATACAATTTTGCTCTCGCGTCGCTTGTTGCCGGGTCTGAAGCGCTTCAAACTGGACATGGTAGCGCAATATTTACAGATCAGGACGCATGACCGGCACCGCGCCCTGGGTGATGCCCAGGTGACGGCCGATGTCTTTGCTCGCTTGATTGAACGCGCAAAAGTACAGGGGATACATACGCTGGGGCATCTGCGCCTGCGCCAGCAGTTGCCCGTGGCCTGGAGTGGGGATATCACCCAGGTAGATGCGAAGGTGGCGGCGCGTGGCCGGGCCGACGAGAAGCTTTCGGGCGTGGCGACGCGACCGAATGGGGGCCTCCTGCTCAATCCTGCCTGGCGGCGCAACTTCCCTGAGAAGCCCGGTGTCTATCTCATGCGGGACGAGCATGGGCAGGTGATCTATGTTGGCAAGGCGAAATGCCTGAAGGACAGGCTGGGTTCCTATTATAGCCAGCCGCTGGGATACACGCGCAAGATGGATGGCCTCTTGCAGAATGTACGCGAGATTGAGACTCGGGTGCTGGGTTCGGAACTGGAGGCGTTGCTGGTGGAGTCGCGGCTGATCAAAGAGTTGCAGCCGATGTATAATGTGCAATTGCGCAACTATGAACTCTATCCCTTTATTAAGATCGATGTACAGCATGCCTTTCCCAGGGTCTACGCCACGCGCGAGATTGCGGCAGATGGTGCGCGCTACTTTGGTCCCTTCCGTAGCCGCAGGGTTGTGGATGCGACCATTGAATTGATGCAGAAGATCTTTCCGGTGCGCACCTGTACACGCGGCCTGCCACCAGCGGCGAAGGCTTCTGATCCCTGTTTGCGTCACCATCTGGGGCGCTGTCCCGCTCCCTGTCGGGGTGGCGTAGATGAGGATGAGTATCGTAAAATTATCGAACAGGTTTGTGCCTTCCTGGGTGGTGAGCGAGAGGATCTCTTTGATCGTCTGCGCCGACAGATGTTTGAGGCGGCGCAACAGCTCAACTTTGAGCGAGCCGCCTGGCTGCGTGACGCACTGCGCAGCGCCGACGAGGTCCTGATCGGTCAGCAGTTGATCACGGGCGCCGTTGAGGCCAACAATTTGTTTATTGTCTATCCCTCGTCCGAGCTTGACCACAATGAACTCTTTCTGGTCAGACATGGTCGCTTGATCGCCCAGCAGCGCGTGGCCCATAATGAGCCGGAGACAAAGCTGGCCCTGCGTACTTTGCTGGTTCAGGCGCGTGACTTAGGGCGCCCGCCTGATATTGTGGGTCAGGCCGAAGTCGATCAAATTAATATTATCAGTCGTTGGATTCATCATCATAGTGAAGACCGGGCCTTCTTCCCATTTTCATCTGCCCTGGCAAGCGAGGAGGAGCAGGAGGCGTTGTTCGCACAGATCTGGCAACATATCGGTGCCGAACCACTCTTGCCGCTGGAAGAGTAGCTTCTTCTCCGAAAACCCTGAGCGCGAAGCGCTAGTCACGCCAGTGACGTTGGGTTTCGGAATAAGATCTGGGTAGAAGTGCGCGTGTATCGTATTTTTTCTTTTCATTGGAGACCGAAACAGCATGTTATTATCCGATAAACGTATCCTTGAAGAACTAGAGCAGGGCAATATCGTTATTGAACCCTTTGATATGCGCCATCTGGGAACCAACTCATATGACTGCCGCCTGGGCGAGTGGTATTTCCAGGGGGACGCCAATATAGAGGCTATGCACCTGGACAACCCGGAGGAGATTCGTCGCTACTGGGGAATGCCCCGCCAGGCAAGCGAGGGAAAGATCGCGATTCGCCCCGGCACGACGATTCTGGCGCATACACAGGAGATCATTGGTGGTCATAACGGCTACCTGGCAAAGATGTATTCGCGTAGCACGGTCGCGCGCTCGGGTCTTTCTGTCTGCCGCTGTGCTGGTGTGGGTGATGTCGGTTATATTAGCCGCTGGACCATGGAGATTAGCAATCATACGCAGACGACTATCTACGTCCCCGTGGGCTTCCGCATCTGCCAGTTGACCTTTGAATTTATTGGCGAGACGCTCAAGGAGTATCACGGCAAGTACGGCAAGCGCGCGGAGTCCTGGCGTCCAGAGGATATGCTCCCCAAGCCCTACTTTGACTGGGACTATGATGTCTATCGTACCGATAAGGGAGGCAAGTAGGGCGTGGAACGTGGCGTACTGATTTCTTTTGAGGGTCTCGATGGGGCGGGCAAGACCACACAGATGAACCTGCTAGAGGAGTGGCTACAGAGCCAGGGGGTGTCATATCTGCGCACACGCGAGCCGGGTGGATCTCCCCTGGGGGCTGAGATCCGGCGCCTCCTGCTGAACCGCCCCGACCTGCATATCTCTCCCCTGGCCGAAGCCCTGCTCTTCCAGGCTGACCGCGCCCAGCATTTTGCCGAGGTGATCCTGCCCGCGCTTGACGAGGGGAAAGTAATCGTCTCGGACCGCTGCTTTGATTCCAGCATTGCCTATCAAGGAGCGGCGCGTGGTGTTGGTGAGCAACTGGTGGAGGATCTCTCACTGTTGGCGACACAGGGACATCAGCCCAATCTAACTATCATGCTGGATTTGCCACCTGAGAAGGTGCAGCAACGCACCAACCTGGCCGTGGACCAGAGTGGTACGCGTACTGAGCAGAGCCATTTTGATCGCGAAACGGAGACCTTTCATCGGACCTTGCGCGAGGCCTTTCTCACGCTAGCCCGCAGGTATCCACAGCGTATCAAAGTGCTTGATGCCTCGCGTACTCCTGAAGTCATTCAGCGCGAGATCCAGGGTCACGTTGAGCGACTCCTGGCGGCGCGTGCATAAGATAAGAGCCAGGATGAACGGGGTGCTGATATTATCAGCACCCCGTTTGCTTATGCTAGTAAGCCCTGGGCTGTCAGTAGGGCTTGCGTCTCTTTGCGGAGCGCCTCAAGTTGCTCGAGCGCAGCCTTGAGGTTTACGCTCTCGGGCGTGAGGAGCGTATAGACCTCGCCAATGCGCTCGGCGAAGTGGGTAGGTACGAGCGGGAAGGCGTTGGCAAGCGCCACGGCGCCCTTCTCGTTCATCCAGTAGCAGGTGTTGAGCGCGAAGAGGACCTGGAGCAGGCAGGAAGCCGCGCGAAAGCAGCAGCCCGCGACATAGGAAACATCACCGCGCCCTGCCCCTTTGGCCGCGTTCTGGATGGCGAAATCGATCTCCCAGAAGAAGCTTCGGGCGATCCCCTCCTGCAATTGACGAGGGTAGGGTGTGGTCAGGGCTTTTAGGCGCTGGACCTCGCCCGCCGGGTCCCAGAGCAGGCGGCAGAGCGCGATCTCCGACATATACATGGCGGTCGTAAAGCCATGTGGATGGCCTGGCTGATAGGCAATCTCGATGCGCCCGGCACGACTCTCGGTAATGGAATGTGCGACCGCACGCAGGTCGCGGTAGAGGAAGTCGACATGCATCCCCTGCACCACCAGCCAGCCACCGCCATTGATGCGTGGTCCCCATCCGCCGAAATCGGTGAGCACATCCTGGCGGTGTTCGTCATCGACCCTGGCCGCGACGGCGCGTAAGTGACGCAGGTCAATAGGGTTTTCGGAATCATAGTAGAGTCCCAGATCAATGTCTGAGGTTGGCGTTGCCGCCCCTCGGCCACGCGACCCACCAAGCACAATGCCAGATAGGCCAGGAGTGTCGCGGAGCTCATTGAGCAAGAGATCCAGGATTATATCTGCGTTCAAAGAAGCATTCTCGTTTCTAGCAGTGTCTGAGTGAGACACGATTACGCGTCTGGCTGTTTACCAAGGACTTCGGGATTGACGACATTGATGGGGTGGCCGGCCTGGAATGCGACTACCTGCTCGAAGGCCGCGCCAAAGAAGGATTCGTAGCTATCTTTCTCCACATACCCGATATGGGGTGTGCAAATGACATTCTCCATATGCAGCAGAGGGTGGTCGGTGACTGGCTCGCTCTCATAGACATCCACGGCAGCTGAGCCTGGGCGTCCAGCGCGCAGCGCCTCCTCCAGCACGCCAGGAGCAATCAATCCCGCGCGGCTGGTATTGACCAGGAGCGCGGATGGCTGCATCGCCGCCAGGTCAGTGGCGGTCACGATCCCACATGTGGCTTCCGCCATTTTGACGTGAAGGGTAAGGATATCGGCGCGCTCGAAGAGCATCTGCTGGCTGCTGGCGGTCTCAAAGCCATCGGCCTGGGCACGAGCTAGTGAACCTTCGCGTCCCCACACGAGTACCTTCATACCAAAGGCGCGACCGTAGCCCGCGACCAGGCTACCGATCCTACCATAGCCAAAGATGCCCAGAGTACGATTGCGCAGACCGGTACCAAGTGTCGTCTGCCAGCGGCCAGCCTTCATCGACGCGATCTCCTGGGGAATATGTCGTGTCGCGGCCAGGATCAGGCCCCAGGTCAGTTCAGCGGTGGAGTAGGAGGTCCCGCCGCCCGCCGCGATGACGATTCCACGGCGCGTGCAGGCCTCTACATCGATATGGGGGTAGCCCCTGCCGGTCTGGCTAATCAACTTGAGGTTGGGCAGGCGTTCCAGGAGGGTCTCGCTGATCTTTGTGCGCTCGCGGATAAGTACCAGGGCATCGGCCTCGCGAAAGCGGCTGGTAAGGGCCTCAATATCGGTAACGCTATCATTATAGATGGTGACATCGTGTCCTTTGAGCTGCACGAAGCAATCGAGCTTCCGTATGGCATCCTGGTAGTCATCAGGAATAACAATCTTCAAAATTTTTCCTCCTTTGTGTCAGGCCTCAACGCTGAGAATGCGGGTGAAATAAAGGGTGCCTTAGAGCACTTCCAGGCGCTCTTTGCGGCGTTGCGCCTCAAGGTAGTTCGGGTCAATCTCCAGGGCGCGATTGACGGCGGCCAGGGCCTCCTGTTTGTGTCCCAGAATGCCCAGGACCCAGGCCTTGGCATCCCAGGCCGCCGCGTCGTGGTCCTGGATGGTTAGGGACTGCTCGAAGTCCGCCAGGGCCTCCTGGTAGCGGGCGAGCATGGCGAAGCAGGTTCCACGGGTGTACCAGGCTTCTGGGTTAGCGGGGTTGAGCGCGACTGCTTTCTCCGCTGCGGCCAGGGCCTCGGTATAGCGAATGGAGTTCGAGAGTTGTTGACTATATTGAAGCCAGAAAGCGGCTTGTTGTTCTTGTGTAGACATGGTTGTGAGCGACTCTCCTCTATTCATCTGAAGGATGCTGTTTTTGCCACTCTTTGACGACGGCTTCATAGGCATCCCAGGTATCGACGTCATAGTTAGCGTGTGTAGACCCCAACTCTATGCTTGTAACCTCGGCTCGGTGGCGTGTAAGCACAGAGCGTCCACCCTCGTCTCCTTGTACCTCTCGCAGCTCGGGAAAGAGACTGCGCTCGAAGAGCACCGGGTTCCCGCGTTGTCCCTGGTAGAGAGGCGCGATGATACGGCTATGGGTCGTATGCCGGGCCTCAATAAGTGTATCGAGAATGGCGGCGGAGAGCAAGGGCTGGTCACCCAGAATGATCAGCGCGGAGTCGCAGTCTGGTACCAGGTGTGCCAGTTCCGTGATGCCCACGTGAATGGAGGTACTCATCCCTTGTTGGTAGTGTGGGTTGTCGACAGGATGGACCTCTGGATACACGAGATAGGGGGCTAGCACGGCACGCAACTGCGCGGAGCGATGCCCAAGCACGAGCAGGACTGGTCGTGCTTGTGAGGCCAGGACCGCATCGATGACATGCGCGATAACGGGACGATCTCCCAGGGGCAGCAAGAGCTTGTGACGGTCTTCACCGATGCGACTGGAGGTCCCCGCGGCAAGAATAATCGCGGCAGTGGTGCGCTCGCTCATACATGCTAGACCTTTCCTATAGCAATAAAATATGTTTTGCAGAAGAGACCTGGTGGAATAGAGAGGCAGTTTCCTCTTTGTTATATCACCTGGAGGATGGTGAAGTATACACGCCTGAATAAAGTGCTGCTCTTCCGTGCCTGTGTATAAAGCGGGTTGCCAGCGGTGCTATAATGACGTTCAGTTCGAATAGATTAGAGAATATGAAGAGGAATGCAAGTCGAGAAGCTCGTAGCCTACCAGGAGTAAAGAAGAATGCTAAATTCCCCCCACACAATGCAAGAACACGTAGAGCCGTTGGATGCCCAGACGCAGGCGAAATATGAGCGTTTGCAAGAGATTTTGCGCGAGATGGAGTCGGTGCTGGTCGCCTATTCAGGTGGGGTCGACAGCGCGCTTCTGCTTAAAGTAGCACACGACGTCCTAGGTGACCGGGCGCTAGGCGCGATTGCCTCATCGGCGGCCTATGCTCCTGAAGAGACGCAAGAAGCGATCGAGGTTGCCACGCAGATGAGCCTGCCCCTTGTGACGCTGGAGACCCATGAGCTGGAGGATGAGCGGTACGCATCCAATACCGTCCAGCGCTGCTACTTCTGCAAGACCGAGCTCTTCACAAGTCTGGAGCCGGTGGCGAAGGAGCACAATTTACGTCATATCGCTTATGGCGTCAACAAGGACGATGATGGAGATTTTCGTCCCGGACAGAAGGCAGCGCGTGAGTTTGGTGTGCGGGGGCCGCTCAAAGAGGCGGAGATGGGTAAGAAAGAGATCCGTGCCATCGCGAAAATGCTGGGTATGCCGGTCTGGGATAAGCCCGCGATGGCCTGTTTCTCTTCGCGTATTCCCTATGGGAGCCGAGTGGATGTGGCCTCTTTGCAGATGGTCTATAAAGCGGAGAAGTTTTTGCGCGAGCAGGGGTTTCGCCAGTTGCGTGTGCGCCACCATGATAAAATCGCCCGTATCGAGGTGGAGCGCTCAGAGATCCCTCGCCTGGTAGAAGAAGCGATGAGCCGCAAGGTGACCGATGCTCTGCGTAAGATTGGCTATTCTTATGTAACAGTCGATTTGTTAGGGTACCGCACGGGCAGCATGAATGAGTCTTTCTTCAAGAAGAAGAATGCTACAGCCGCTGAGTAGGTCGCATGCGTGCATTGCGAATGTAGAGAACTGGCCTCGTGGTGGTAACTGGGCACGTGCCTGGATACTGTCACGAGGCCAGTTTTGTAGAACGTATAGATGTGTTTTGTGGCAGCGAAAGCAAGCATGTAGGTTTTTTGTCGGGAAAAAGGGTGAAATTCTGCGTTGTGCCAACGTAGATATGTATGTGTGTATCTATTTCTTGCCTGCGGGAGTGATATATTTTTAGACAAACGAACGTTAGATAGGATAGAAACGTATAGATTTTTAAGCGGAGGAGCGTGGCATAAGGGGGAGAGAAGTGTGTTTTGTATAGCACTAACATCCTGTGTAAGGAACTCTTAAGAGGCATGGAGCCTCTTTCCTCCCTATGCCTACAGGCAGGGGGATCCAGAGGCGGAGGATCTGATGAAACTACAACGAAACGCGGTCTCCTTTTCCCTGGGGCCACAGAATACGGATAGGGCCTGTGTACTGGTGCATAATGTTGGCGGGAGTCCATTAGAGATGAGGGACCTGGGCGAGTACCTGGCGCAACAGGGCATCCGAGTGCGCGGTATCTCGCTAGCAGGCCACGATGGCGACTTAAAGCACCTGGCCCAGGTTGAGCGAGAGGCGTGGTTGAAGACTATCGCTGAGGAGGTAATGGAGCTAGAAGACTACCCATATGTTTTTTTGGGTGGTTTCTCCGTGGGGTCGGTACTGGCGATATTATCGGCCCTGGACTTTGGTCAACAGATTGCGGGCGTCATTGCTATGTCAACGCCTATGCGCCTGTTTCAGGAGTTGAGCTTTCCCTTTGGCGACTACTTTGCGAAGCACCGGCAGCCCCTGGCTGGATATGCGCTAGAGGATCCCTGTGTGCGCCATGATATTCTCACGAGTATACGCCTCCTTGATCCTAAGGGCATTGAGGGACTGAGTGAAAATGAAATACTGGAGATTGCGCTTGAGGAGGCGCGTTACCCAGGTGTGCTTTGGCGCCAGATGACCGCACTGGTGCGGGAACTGCGCTCGCGTTTGCAGGAACTGGTGACACCCTTACTGATTATTCACGGAAAGCAAGATGCGCTCAATCCACCCGAGAGCGCCTCTGAACTGTATCACAAGGCCATCTATGCCCCCAAATCGCTGCACTGGCTGGAGCGGAGCGGCCATTTTGTGATGACAGATCTTGAGCAAGAACAACTCTGTTTTCTCTGTGCTTCGTTTATTAACGATATTGTCTTGCATGATCGCTTAAGCGGCTAGCGAATTAGTTGTTTGCGTTGGCAGTGACTACTCGCCGCCAACACACCCCTACCCATACGAAGCACCGTAGGTGCTGATGTGTAGCTATTTTCTGTAGCTATCCCGGCTATGGTATAATCTGTTTAGCTAAGTGTTCTTTGCACACCAAGTAAGAAGTGATAGGGTTTTGCCATAAGCAGGAAATAGTAATTATGCCAGAGCATGTTTTACAGTCAGAGGCGCCCGAGCGTGCGCAGCGCCTTATCTATATGGACCACGCGGCCACGACCGCGCTTGACCCACGTGTTCTTGAGAGTATGATGCCGCACCTGACCGAGCAGTACGGCAATGCCAGCAGTATCTATGCGCTGGGCCGGCAGGCGATGCAGACCATTTCGCATGCGCGTGAAGAGGTGGCGGCGTTGCTCAATTGCCAGCCCGCTGAGATCGCCTTTGTAGGTTGTGGTTCTGAAAGCGATAACCTGGCGATCAAGGGCATGGCCTTTGCCTCGCAAAAGAAGGGTAACCACCTGATTACCAGTTCGATTGAGCACCACGCGGTCCTGCACACCTGTAACTACCTGGAGCGTTTTGGCTTTGAGACGACCTATCTCCCAGTTGATGAGAACGCGTTGATCGATCCAGACGCGGTTGGGCGGGCCATTACCGATAAAACCGTGCTGGTCTCGATCATGTTTGCTAATAATGAGGTCGGAACCATCGAACCTATAGCCGAGATTGGCAAGATCTGTCGTGCGCGCAAGGTCCCCTTCCACGTGGATGCGGTGCAGGCGGGTGGTGCACTCCCCATCGATGTGGCCGCGTTAAATGTGGACTTGCTCTCGCTCTCGGCGCATAAATTTTATGGGCCAAAGGGGATGGGTATTCTCTATGTCAAGCAAGGGAAGCGCATCCTGCCACAGTTGCAGGGGGGATCGCAGGAGCGTGGTAGGCGTGCCGGTACCGAGAATGTCGCGGGCATCGTCGGGACGGCCGAGGCCTTCCGGCTGGCCCAGGAAGAGCTAGAGACCGTGACGCCACGTATCCGCAAACTGCGCGATCGCCTGATCGAGGGCATCTTGACCATTCCCAGGAGCCGTCTGACGGGCCATCCTGTACAGCGCCTGGCCAATAATGCGAGCTTCTGTTTTGAAGGCGTGGAGGGAGAATCGATCCTGATTCACCTGGATATGCTAGGGATCGCGGCCTCGACCGGTTCGGCCTGTACCTCAGGCTCGATTGATCCCTCACATGTCCTGGAGGCCATGGGCTATCCTTCGGAGTGGTCGCATGGGAGCTTGCGCCTGACGCTCGGTAAGGAGAATACCGAGGAAGAGGTTGAGCGAGTCATCGCGCTCCTGCCTGGAGTGGTAGAGAAGGTGCGGACCCTGGGCCTATAGCCGAAAAGTATAGGTAGAAGAGAGGAATATGCTTTTGCAGGTTCCTCTCTTCTTTGTTTCTCACACAACGCACAGCTGCGAAAGGCCAGGTTGGAATTGGCTCTATTGTAGCTGTGATAGAGGCAATTGGCTTATTGTAACTATGAATGTTTTTATGTTACAGTGGAGATATGGGGGAGGTTGGCGGTGCTGCCACTATGTGTTTTTAGAGTTTGTGCGCAGGGGTGCAACAAAATATTGTAACGCCAGGTCGTTGTAGAGCGTTCTCAACGAAGCCTCCAGATATCGGATGAAAGGAATGGTTTTGGGATGGATACGTTAAAACGTGAAACGTTGTCGCAGCGGGTGCGGCAGGTGAGGCCCTCTGGCATTCGTAAGTTCTTTGATATTATTAATACCATGCCAGAGGTTATTTCATTGGGAGTGGGAGAGCCCGACTTCGTCACGCCAGAACATATTCGGCGCGCTGGTATTCGCTCAATTGAAGAAGGACATACGCAGTATACCTCTAACTATGGCATGATTGAGCTACGCCAGGAGATCGCCAAGAAATTGCAGGCACTCTATAGCTTAGAGTATGATCCCGCTAAGCAGATCCTGGTCACGGTCGGGGTAAGCGAAGGTGTCGACCTGGCTATGCGTACTATCATTGATCCCGGTGACGAGGTGATCGCGCCCGATCCGGGATATGTGGCCTATGAGGCGGACATCATTTTCGCCGGGGGGGTAGCGGTTCCGGTGCCAACATACGCGCAGTATGACTTCGCTGTACGTGCAGAGGAGATCGCCGCGGCTATCACCCCGCGCACCAAGATGATTCTGCTGGGCAATCCCAATAACCCCACAGGTGCGGTGATTCCCCGTGTGGAGCTTGAGAAGATCGCTGCCCTGGCAGTCGAGCATGATTTGATTGTGCTCTCCGACGAGGTATATAGCCGTCTGACCTATGGTGTTGATCACTTTAGCATCGCCTCGCTACCCGGGATGAAGGAGCGCACCATTTTGATGGATGGCTTCTCCAAGTCATATGCCATGACCGGCTGGCGCGTGGGCTACGTCGCGGCCTCGACCGAGATCCTTGAGGCTATGCTCAAGATCCACCAGTATACCATTATGTGCGCCGGGACTGCGCCCCAGGAGGCCGCTTTACAGGCGTTGCGCTACGGCGATGACGACGTTAAGCGGATGCATGATGAGTATGAGCGCCGGGGCCAGATGTTTGTCGCGGGCCTTAATAAGCTGGGCCTGGCCTGTTGCGAGCCACGAGGCGCATTTTATGCCTTCCCCTTTATTGGCAATACGGGGATGAACGACGAGGAATTCGCGGAGAAATTGCTCTTTGAAGAGAAGGTTGCCGTCGTTCCTGGTAGCTCGTTTGGTGAGGCGGGACGCAATTATGTGCGCTGCGCCTACTGCACCTCCTATGAGAAATTGGAAGAGGCCCTGGTGCGCATCGAGCGCTTCTTGCAGAAGCACGCCAGGTAGCGCGTCATCTGTTTGACTTCTCGCGCCTGCGGTGCTCGCTTTGGTCAATGATGTAGTGCACCGCGACAGCCGCAGGCTGTCGCGGTGCACTACATCATTGACCAATTATATTATTTGGCGGAAACAGGTTCCCAGGATGGAGCCTGGACGCGGTCGCGTTTCAACTCAAAAACATTGGGCTGGGTCAGGAAGTAGGAGGTATGATCCCAGAGGGTCGCAGCCTCTTCGCCCTCGGGTACACTATGGATGACCGGGCCATAGAAGCCTACGGTCGAACCCTCAAAGGCGATGGTGGGTACGCCAAAGGCCGCGTAGCGATCAACGGCCTCTTTATGGTCGTTGAGTACCTCCTGGACCGTCGATTCATCGGCGAGGGCCTGGGCGACAAAGTCGCTGCCGAGTCCCGCTTCCTGTGCAGCTGCCTCGACGACTGAGCGCTCGTTGATATTCTCTTTGCGTCCGTGGGCGGCATTTCCCAGCGCAACGTAGAGTTTCTCCAGGGCCTCATTCCCTTTCTGGCGACGAGCGAGGGCCAGGGTGCGAAGCGCGGTCCAGCCGCGACCGTTCACATAGTCGGGCTGTACACCCTCCTGGCGGTTAACCACTTCGAGGCTAAAGAGTTTCCAGGTAATGTCCACTGGACGCTCCTGGCGTACATTGCGCATCCAGAGGGCGGTGCGCCACGCCAGTGGGCAGAGTGGATCAACGTGCATGTTTACTTTCTTGGGTTGCGTAGCTTCCAAGTTCATGAAAATCACTCCCCAACTGTGAAGTATAGTCACACTTTACTTTCTGAAGTGTGCAATTATAGAATATTCTCTCGCAAAGATGAATGTCAAATGGAGAGTGGCTGAAGGCGCCTAGAAATTGCTTCTGAGAAATGGTTGGCTCCCATTTCTTATATCCAAAAGACGATGTGAGCCGAGCAGCATGGATTCGGGATCGGCGCGATGGGGACCAAGGAAGCGCAGGGCAGGTGCCTTCGCCGTCCCCTGATATTTTTGCAGGAGCGGTTGGAGGAACTGGGGGAGCGCGATGCTACCATGATGCTGAGCCAGCAGGAGCAGGTAGTAGCGGCTGCGCTCATCCTCTATCACACTGCGAATAGTTGAGAGGTCAAGCAGGATGCCGCGTTCGTGGCGCGTGAAGAGCAGGATGGGGGCATTATCCATCTCCTGCGAGAGGCGTAAGATACTCTCCTCAAGGTTAGGGACATAAAGTTCCATACGCTGTAGCGTTACGCCTGTCCGCCTGGCCCGGTAGTACATATATTCCAGAAAGTCTTTGGCCTGTTGAATACGTTCCAGGCGAATTCCTTTGTGTTTGTCGGGCGCGCAAGGAATGAAGGCCACACATACCAGGCAGGCAGAGAGGTTCTCTGCCATGACCAGAGCCTGATCGATTGCTTCTCTATCGATACTGTGTGTAAAAGGCAGGAGTAAATACTGCATAAGCGTTTCCATTCTTATTGATGAGTAGCTGGTGTTACTGAGCAAATAGCAGGTGTCTGTGTTATTAGTATAGAGGGAAAGGAATAAAGTTTGGCTCAAAATGTGGAGGGCGGATCTAAAGATATGCTCAGGATCTGGTGACGTTGCCATTCTGATGGGGGAATGCGAAAATAAGAGCAGGCGTTAGTATATTGTGTGCAAGCTATTTCTAGTAGGTAATAGAGTGAGCCCTGGCAACTTTATAGCTGCCAGGGCTCACTCTATTACCTACCGAGGCGAGCGCCGTAGGCACAAGGTTAGCATTCGCTATAACCGCAGTTATAGCATTTGCGGCAGCCCTCCTCGTAGACCATGGTGTTACAGTCGCACTGGGGGCAGAGGTTGCCCGTCAGGTTGAGCGTGCTGAGATCGCCATGCTCATGATAGGTGCCATTCGTTCCGCTGGTCTTCTGCTCAGCAGGGGGGTCGTCCTGTTCAGCGGCGGCGTCCTCCTTTGCTTTCTCGCTCGCGAGCTGCGACTCGATATGTAGTTCCAGCGCGCGGGCCACGCCATCGGGCAGCGAGCGCACCTGCTGCACGCCGAAACCAACCGAGCGGCTGCCGCCGATGCCGCGTAGCTGTTCGGTGATGACCTTGGCGCGATCCATTTGCGAGAGCGGACTGAGCAGTTGCAGGTTCAGCGAGATCAGGCGCCCCAGGGCCTCGGAGAGAGCCGCGATATCGCTACCGGCCTTACCCAGAGTCACAAAGACTTCCAGGGGTCCCTGCTCATCGCTATTGATCGTAATGTTGATCTTGCCCTCTGGGGCGCGTACCTGGCGTGTATAGCCGTGGACAACAGCAGGCCGCTCTTTGATTCCCTGGCGGATCGAGGTCACAGGCTCCATCATCAGGCCCTGGGTCTCGTTCGCATCGCCTGTGGCCTGTTTCTGCTTCTTCTCATCCTCGATACGGGTCAGGACTGCGTCACGCGAGCCATCGCGGTAGTAGGTCACGCCCTTACAGCCCATCTCATAGGCCAGGCGATAGAGCGTCTCGACCTGGTCAACGGTATGGTTGTTGGGCGCGTTCACCGTCTTGCTGATGCTGGCATCGGTGTAGCGCTGGACGGTCGCCTGTACACGTATATGCTCCTCGGGTGAGAGATCCTTTGAGGAGACAAAGTAGTGAGGTGTTGATGCGTTGGGATGCGCATCGCGCCAGGCCTGGAGCAGGGGATGATAGAGAATATGCTCACCCGTGCGGTCGCGCCGGATCATGGCGAAGTCAAAGACCGGCTCAATGCCCGAGCTAACGCCTGAGAGCAGGCTGGTTGTGCCGGTGGGTGCCTGGGTTAGCAGGACGGCGTTGCGTGTGCCGTGCTTCTTGATCTTCTCTTGCAGCGATTTGGGCAGGCGTTTGATGAACTTGCCCTGGAGATATTTGTCGCGTTCGAAGCGTGGGAAGGGCCCCTTCTCGGCGGCGATCTCCGTTGAGGCCTCGTAGGCCGAGTCGCGGATCGTCGAGTAGATGCGCTCAATCACCGGGATCGAGGCCTCGCTACCATAGGCGATCTTCATCTTGATCAAGGCGTCGGCCAGACCCATCGTCCCCAGGCCTGTGCGGCGCGTGCCGAGCTGTGCCTCGCGGTTCTCCTCAAAGAAGTAGTCGGTCGCATCAATGACGTTATCCAGGAAACGCATGGAGACCTTGCTTATCTCTGCCAAACGCTGCCAATCCATGGCTCCATCTGAGACAAAGGCCGCAAGGTTGAGCGCGCCCAGGTTGCACACTCCCCACTCTGGAAGCGGTTGCTCTCCACATGGATTTACGCAACGAATATTTTCGTAGTACCAGGTGTTGGCTTCTTTGTTGCAGCGATCCATGAAGACGACACCTGGTTCGGCGGATTCCCAGGCCGAGGTGCAGATCAGGTCCCAGAGGTGGCGCGCCTTGATAGTCTTTTTGACCTCGTCCTGCCAGACCAGGTTCCAGTCGGCATCGTCCTTGACGGCCTGCATAAAGGCATCGGAGACGCAGACCGAGAGGTTGGCGTGCTCGATCATGCCCGCCTTTTTCTTGACCGTGATAAACTCTTCGATGTCTGGATGGTTGTCATCCAGCATAATCATTAAAGCCCCCCTCCGGGAACCACCTTGCTGGATGACATCGCCGGTTGCGACCGAATAGAGTTGCGCCCAGGAGCAGGGACCGGAGGCCGTGCCATTGACGGTCTTGATGTAGGAGCCGCGTGGACGGAGCGTGGAGAGGTTGATGCCGACGCCACCACCGCGAGCCATGATCTCGGTCATGACCTTCAGGTTTTCCAGGATACCCTGGCGGCTATCCTCCGGACTGGGGATGACGAAGCAGTTATAAAATGTAACTTGGTGTCCGGTTCCGGCACCCGCGAGGATGCGTCCGCCGGGGACAAACTGGAAGTTGGAGAGAGCGTCGTAGAAGCGCTCCTCCCAGAAGGCCTGCTTCTCCTCGCCTTGCTCGACAGAGGCGATGCCACGGGCGACGCGTTTCCACATATCTTCAGGGTAGAACTCCAGAGGTTGCCCGGTGGCATCCTTAAGCGAGTATCTATCCATGAACACCTTCTGGCGAATGCCTTCTAACTGTGTGAGCGAGGCTATGTCGGAGGTAGGTGCAGACTGTATCGCGGAG
The DNA here is from genome assembly GCF_016587415.1 of Ktedonobacter sp. SOSP1-85. Lineage (GTDB taxonomy): Bacteria > Chloroflexota > Ktedonobacteria > Ktedonobacterales > Ktedonobacteraceae > Ktedonobacter. Next base: position 5,660,358 of record NZ_BNJI01000001.1, read on the forward strand.
TCAGACTGTCGTGGTGGCTTCTGTTGTTCTACCATAAAGGCTTGCTCCTTTTCCTTGTACTCTGGGCGTCAAATCAAGTATGAGCTAGATACTGTTTTGCGGCCATCCAGGTCGCTTTATGTGCAATACAAAAGAATATGGATGCGAGAAGACAGCGCTGAAAACGATGGAGACATGGACCATGTCAATTGTGTGGGTGCTGTATGGATACGTGAGACACATGCGGCTGAGAGCCCTTTGGGTGTATCCTCATATTTCGCTATCGAAAATGTATTCTACGCTATCCAGTATACCCGCAATGGCGACCAAAAACAACCCCTCTGGCACAACATATTGTGTTTGTTAATAAATTTTAACACAATATGTTGTGTTAGTGGCTTTTGTGATATGATGAGGAAACGCGTAAAAGCACCTGGTAGGTACGCGCAGAAAGGCAAGTGTAGGGCCACCTGAGGCCATATGCAGGGAGGATTTATGAGGGCAGAAATTATTTCGTGTGGAACCGAGCTGTTGTTAGGACATATCTCAGATACCAACGCCACGTTCCTGGCGCAGAGCCTGGCGAGCCTGGGCGTTGATTTATATCATGTCTCGCAGGTGGGTGATAATCAGGAGCGCGTCGTGGAGACACTGCGCCGTGCTCTGGAGCGGTCGGACCTCGTCGTGATGACGGGTGGTGTTGGCCCAACCGAAGACGACCTGACGCGCGAATCAATCAGCGCGCTGGTGGGCGAGGAGATGCGTGTTGATCCAGTCCTGGAGCAGGAGTTACGTGCGCGTTTTTCAGGACGAGACATGCCCGAGCGCAATCTCAAACAGGCGACCTTGATTCCCTCGGCGCAGACCCTGCCTAATCCGCGAGGGTCCGCGCCTGGCTGGTTTGTGCAGAAGGATCAGAAGATCATCGTGGCCATGCCAGGAGTGCCGCGTGAGATGTACCGCATGTGGGAAGAGGAGGCGGTCCCGCGCCTGGCTCCCTACCTGGGCGGAACGATCTTTACGCGTATCCTGCGGGTGTATGGCCTGGGTGAATCGACCGTCGAGGAGCGCCTGGGTGAATTGATTCATAGCAGCAATCCAACTGTGGCAACCTACGCTAAACCGGATGCCGTCGATGTGCGTATCAGCGCCAAGTCTGCCACGAGCGAAGAGGCTGAGAAACTGGTCTCGGAGGCAGAAGTGCAGGCACGTGAGATCCTGGGTGCGCTGATCTTTGGCACCGATAAGGATACGCTTGCCAGCGTCACCGGAAGCCTGCTCCAGGCGCGTCACCAGACGCTCTCCGTCATGGAGTCGCTTACGGGCGGCCTGCTTGCCAGCACCATTACGGATTTCAAGACCAGTTCCAGCCACTTCATTGGCGGCATTATTTCTTATAGCACTGATCTTAAAGCGCAGTTTGGCGTGCCACGTGAGACGATTGAGCGCTATGGCGTGGTAAGTGAGGAGACAGCTATCGCGATGGCGAAGGCGGTGCGTATGGAGATAGGGACTGATTTTGGTATTAGTGTGACGGGGGTGGCGGGTCCAGATGAACTTGATGGGAAGCCCGCGGGAACAATGCATATCGCGGTAGCAGGCCCCAATGGGGTGGTCACAGGGATGGGACCCGGATGGAGATCCAGTCGCAGTGACAACAAACGCCATGCCGTCAATACAGCATTAAATCTACTCAGGCTCTATCTAGAGGGACGTGTAGAGCCAAAATAGATTACCATTGGGCTACTGGCATGCAGCATACGTCTCTTGTAAGAGCATATCCTGCATGCTATGATCAGAGCCATGAAAGAATAAGGATCGGGAAAGGTCAGGGGGAGCAAGTGTCCATCTTGCTCCCTCTGGGTATGGGCCTATGGATACAAAGCGCCAAAAGACAAAAATAGCCGTGCGGGAGCGCGGTGAGCCGAAGCGACGTTCACGGTTTCGTATCAGCCGCACATCGCCGCTCCTAAAGCTTTTTACCGTCCTGGGGCCAGGACTCATCGCCGCGAACGCAGGAAACGATGCCGGTGGTATCGCGACCTTCTCGACTGCAGGCGCCGACTTTGGCTATGGACTACTCTGGGCACTCGTCATCGCGGGCTTTTGCCTGGCGATTGTGCAAGAAATGTGTGCGCGTATGGGGGCTGTCACGGGTAAGGGATTAGCGGACCTGATACGTGAGCAGTTTGGGGTCAGGTGGGCGGCCCTGGCCATGCTGGCTCTGCTGGTGGCGAATACGGGCGTCACCATCTCCGAATTTATGGGTATCGCGATGAGCGTTCAGGTATTCACGGGTGATGTGCATACCCCCCTGGTGTATATCGTTGTGCCGTTAACCGCCCTGGTGCTCTGGTGGCTGGTGATCAAGGGGTCCTATCGCCGCGTTGAAATTATCTTTTTGTTTATGTCCCTCGGATTCCTGGCCTACATCCCAGCTGCGTTCGCTGCCCATCCAGACTGGAGCGAGGTTGGAAGGCAGATTGTTTTCCCTTCAATTACTGGTAATCAGAAATACCTCCTGGCCGCAGTGGCCCTGGTGGGTACGACGATCAGCCCTTATATGCAGTTCTTTGTCCAGGCCTCGGTCGCAGATAAAGGGATACATGCGGGCGAGTACTTCTATGAGCAATTGGATGTCTATAGTGGGACTATTTTCGCGGTCCTCATCGCGATCTTTGTGGTTGTCGTGACCGGCGCGACCCTCTATCCGCACCATCAATCAGTTGAGACAGCGCTGGATGCGGCCCTGGCCCTGAAGGCTTTTGCCGGCCCCTACGCGACGCTCCTCTTTGGCATTGGCCTCTTTGGTGCCTCCCTGCTTGCCGCCGCGGTCCTACCGCTCTCGACCGCCTACGGTATCTGTGAAGCCTTTGGTTTTGAGCGAGGCGTCTCGCGGAGCTTTAACGAGGCGCCCGTCTTCCAAAGCATCTTTACAGGTCTGATCATCCTGGGGGTACTGGTAACGCTGATCCCGGGCCTTCCCATCATCCAGGTACTGGTCTTCTTGCAGGGATTGAACGCGGCCATGCTGCCGATCCTCCTGGTGTTTATTATCCTGTTAGTCAACAAGCGACGATTGATGGGGCGACGTGTCAATGGGGTGGTGTTTAATATCATCTCCTGGGCGACCGTTATTCTGATCTCGCTTTTAGTCATACTCTGGCTGACCACAAATTATATCCTTCCAGCTTTTTCCGGTTAAGTCCGGTGTAGAGGCCACTTTCTGGAATAGCAGAGAAATTGGACGTTGTTATCTATAGTATGAGATGTGTGTATGCGCGATGCAGCGCAGAATCGAGGCCATTGCGTGAACGAAGACAGAAATAATCCCTTTGAATATACTTACAGGGAGTTTGGCGGGCAGGAGAACGAGGAGGAGCAGGAGCCGAAACAGTATATGCAGCCTGGTTTTTATGCGCCACCTCCCAGGGAAGAGGCCGACAAGATCTATCCCGAGCAGGCTGCTAGCGCCTCCACATCGTCTTATAGTCCTTACCAGGTTTATAACCCCTATGCCGCGAAGGAACAGCAACTTGTTTCTGCCCAGCCTGAAGTCACAGGTGCGTACCGGGGGCCACAGAGCCTGGAGGGATACACCACGGATGTGGGCGTAGAGCAACAAGAGGCGGCCAGGCGTGGAAGTGCCGAGGGTGGAAAAAAGAGGCGAGGTGGCCTGGCTGGTATCGGCACAGGTATTGTGGCGCTGTTTTCCTGGTTGCTCAAGTTTAAAGGCCTGGCGATATTGCTCAAGTTCGGCTGGGCAGGCTTCTCGGCCCTCATCACCATTGGCCTGTACTCTATCGTTTTTGGCTGGCAGTTCGCGGTGGGCATCGTGGCGCTCTTGTTTATTCATGAGCTTGGACATGCCTTGATTCTCAAGCTCAAAGGCATGCCAGTGGGCGGAATTGTCTTTGTGCCGTTCTTTGGCGCGATGACGCTTTTGCAGCGCCTGCCAACGAATGCCAAGGATGATGCAGAGATTAGCATTGGTGGTCCCATCGCGGGCGCGATCTCGGCGGGCGTCTGCCTGGCTATTGCTGAGATACAGCCCGATCCGCGTAACATCTGGATGGCCCTGGCCTACTTTGGTTTCTTTATCAACCTGCTCAACTTGATCCCGGTGGTGCCCTTTGATGGAGGGCGTATCCTGGGTGCGGTCGACCGCCGCATCTGGATTGCGGGCTTTATTCTCTTGCTAGGCTTCGAGGTCTGGGAGTGGATGCATGGGAACTTCTCGCTCTGGCTGGTGCTGATTCTGGTGTTGGCGGTCTCCCAGCTCTTTTCTGCGCGCTTTCGCTCAAATAGCCCACAGATGAAGGCGTTCTATACGGTCCCGATATCGACGCGTATCCTCATCTCTGTGCTCTACTTTGGCCTGGCGGCGGTGCTCTTCCTGGGCATGACAATCGCTCAGGGGATGCTTGTTGTGAATTAACATAGTGGGAGATAGTGTGGCCCCCTGGCAGCCGCAGGCTGCCAGGGGGCCACACTATCTCCCACTATGTTAACTATTGTTTACTACGAACCTCGACGCCGGCCATCTCTTCCAGGACCTGCATGAGTGCGGTATAGTCATCGCGCCCATGCCCGGAGGCGCGGGTCATTTCGTAGAGCTGGCGCGCCATCGCCGTCATGGCCATGGGCGTCTGATTCTCAGAGGCCAGGTCGAGCGCCAGGCCCAGGTCTTTATGCAGCAGGTCGGTCATAAAGCCAGGCTGGAAGCTGCCGTTGAAGGCGCGCAGGGGGAACTGGTTTGCGAGTTGCCAGCTCGCGCCAGTGCTGACGCCAACGACCTTTGCCATCGCGTCGACATCCGCGCCAGCTTTGACACCCAGGACAAAGGCCTCGGCAATAGAGGCGGCAATGGTGCCACAGAGGATGTTATTGACGATCTTCACGATCTCGCCCGCGCCACTGGGGCCGACGTAGAAAATATTCTCCTTCTTCCCCATGGCCTCCAGGACCGGACGCGCCTTCTCAAAGATCTCCTCTTCGCCACCTACCATGATCGAGAGCGTACCATTGACCGCGCCCTGGGATCCACCGCTGACTGGTGCATCGAGGAAGTGAACTCCTCGCTCGCCAGCCTGGGCATGCAATTTGCGTGTCATGCTGGGTGAGATGGTGCTCATATCAATCACGATCAATCCCTTGCGCGCTCCTTCGAATACGCCCTGGGGACCGGCGACAACCTCCTCGACATCGGGGGAGTTGGTGACCATTGTAATGACGATCTCGGAGGCCATGGCCATGGCTCGCGGCGAGGGGGCCTGTTTGGCTCCGGCCTGCAAAACCTCCTGGACATCTGCTTTCTCAGGATGGCGCGCGAAAATGGTCACCTCGTGTCCGTTTTTGAGAAGATTGAGGACCATGGGGCGCCCCATGACACCGATACCAATGAAGCCGACTTGCATAGCGTCTATTCCTTCCTGCGCTTTATTCAATTTCAATAATGACGGCTCCTCCTGGCACAACCGCGCCCTCCTGGTAATTGATGCGTTGTACGCGACCGGCGTAGGGGGCGATAATCGAGTGTTCCATCTTCATCGCGCTTAAGACCGCCAGCACCTGGTGGGCTTCTACTTGCTCGCCTGAATGCGCCTGGATTTTGACCAGCGTTCCTGCCATGGGGGCTTTCAGCGTCTTTTGCGCATTCCCCTGTCCACTGCCATGGGCCGTGGTGGCGATATCGGGAGCGCGCCGCCCTTCAAGCGTGTAGCTCTCTCCGCGATAAACGATCAGCGTCTCCTCTCCTTTGCGCAGGGCCGCGAGTTTACTTTGTTGGCCCGCGCGTGTGAGCAGATAGCTATGAGCCGAGAGTGTCAGGCAACTGATGTGCTCCTGTGGGCCGTCATCGATACTTACCCGCCAGTTCTGCGACTGGGCGAAAGTATGCCTGTCCTCTATTGTATCCCAAAGCGGAGTTAGTGTGATGGTATGACGCTGCTCTGTAGAAAGGTAGGTCCGTGTATAGCTGCCGCCTGGCATGCGCCAGGGACCCAGGCTCTGCCAGGGAGACGCACCTGTAAGGGCAGATGTTGAGGAGAGCGCGGGTGCAATATCGGCGAGCGCGGCGACGATCAGGACTTCGGCTGGGAGTGGCTCCGGGGCCGTAGGGGCAAGCATATCTTGCTCATCGAGGAAGCTGGTATGCGTCTGCCCCTCGCGAAAGGCGGTATTGGTGCTGATCTTTTGCAGAAGCGATAGATTGGTGGTCACACCCAGGAGGGCTGTCTGCTCAAGGGCGCTGCTCAGGCGCTCCAGGGCGGCGAGGCGATGTTCACCATAGACGATGAGCTTGGCCAGCATAGGATCGTAGTACTGGGTAACCTCATCTCCGGATTCCACCCCGCTATCAACGCGGATACCTGGCCCCTGTGGGGGCGCAAAGAGCTCCACGGTGCCGGTTGAAGGCAGGAATTGTTGCTGTGGGTCTTCCGCGTAGAGGCGGACCTCGATGGCATGTCCACGAGTCGTAATCTGCTCTTGCGTAAAGGCGAGTGGCTCGCCAGAGGCGATTAGGAGCTGGTGGCGCACCAGGTCTAGCCCCGTTACCAGTTCAGTAACCGGGTGCTCGACTTGCAGGCGCGTATTCATCTCCAGGAAGTAGAAGTTGCCATCGTCGTCGAGCATAAACTCCAGCGTGCCCGCGTTGACATAGCCCGCGGCCGAGGCGATGCGCACGGCGGCCTCCCCCATCTCGGCACGTAGTCTGGGGGTAAGTGCTACTGACGGGCTCTCCTCGACAATCTTCTGGTGGCGGCGCTGAATAGAGCATTCGCGCTCACCCAGATAGACCAGGGTGCCGTATTTATCGCCCAGGACCTGGATCTCGACGTGGCGTGGGCGCAGTATCAGGCGTTCCAGGAAGACGGTGTCATCGCCAAAGGCTGCCCCGGCCTCGCGCTGGGCGCCCGCCAGTTGCTCTGGCAGTTCCTGGAGGGAGTTTACCACGCGCATGCCTTTGCCACCACCGCCCGCCGATGCCTTGATGAGCAGCGGAAAGCCGATATGCTCGGCTTCCGCCAGGAGGGTGTCTGCATCCTGGCGCTCCCCGTTATAGCCCGGAACTACAGGCGCTCCAACACGCTCAGCGATCTGTTTGGCCGCGATTTTTGAGCCCATCAGGCGCATAGCGGAGGCTGGCGGACCAATAAAGACAATCCCGGCTTGCTCGCATGCTTCGGCGAAATTGGCATTCTCTGAAAGGAAGCCGTACCCAGGGTGGATGGCCTCGGCGCCACATTGGCGCGCGATCTCCAGGATGATATCTCCGCGCAGATAGCTCTCACTTGCGGGGGCGGGACCCAGGCGATAGGCTTCATCGGCCTCGCGGACATGGCGAGCCTGGCGGTCGACATCAGAGTAGATAGCAACAGTGCGGATACCTATCTCGCGACAGGTAGCCTGGATGCGAACGGCGATCTCGCCACGGTTGGCGATGAGAATCTTCTTAAACATATGCTTTTCCCACGTCGTTGTAGTGCATGTATGACAAGGTTTTAGTTGGCGGAGGTAATCCAGGTGGGTTTACGTTTCTCCAGGAAGGAGCGTAGGCCCTCCTGCCCCTCGGGGCTGACGCGTAGCTTGGCGATAGTTGCCGCCGTCAAGCGGCGCGCCTCATCATGTGGCATTGTACCCACGCTCAACGCCAGCATTTTGCAGACGCGCGCCGCCTGAGGGGCGCTGGTTAAGAGCTCAGCGAGGGTTTTCTCCAGCGCCTCGTCCAGTTCTTCGGCGGGCGCTATGGCATGTACCAGGCCGATACGTTGCGCGCGCTCGGCATCAAAGCGCTCACCAGTCATGAAGAGGGCGCGGGCCTGGCTCTCGCCGATTTTGCGCATGACATAGGGCGAGATGGCCGCGGGCGCGATGCCCAGCTTGACCTCGCTTAAGCCAAAGCGGGCGGTCTGCGTGGCGATAACAATATCGCAGACCGCGATGAGGCCCACTCCACCCCCCATCGCGGCGCCATTGACGCGCCCGATGACGGTGCAGGGACATGTATTGATAGTATGTAAGAGGTCTGAGAGAAAGAGCGCCTCCTCCAGATTTTGCTCCTCGGTATAATGAATGCTCTGCTGCATCATGCTGACATCCGCGCCAGCGCAGAAGACGCTGCCCGAGCCTGTAAGCACAATGGCGTGCAGACGTTCATCCATTCCCAGGGTCTGGAAGGCTCGCACCAGCTCTTGCATCGTCTGCGTATTGAAGGCATTACGAACCTCTGGCCGATTGAGCGCCACCCGAGCTACGCGATCCTGATGAGTATAGGTAATCGTCAGATGTTGATAGTCTAGCATAGTCTCTCCTGCGTTAGAACCACCTGAGTCGGCGGAAGACAAGGAAAAGTCCAATAGTGAGTCCAAGCATAAGAAAAAGGACGGCAAAGTAGCCATACTCCCATTTTAACTCAGGGATGTTCTCAAAGTTCATGCCGTAGATACCAGGGATCAGGGCATCAACCATCAAAATGATCGAGGCTGCCGTCATGGTGCGCATGACTTTATTTAGTTCATTTGAGGCTACGGTCAGATTGGCATCCATCGTGCTGCTTAACTGATCACGATACAGATCAACTGTATCGGCCAGGCGCGTGATATGATCGTAGATATCGCGAAAATAGATGTTGATGCGTTCATCGAAGATCGAGCTATCGTGATTCGTCAACACATTAAGAATATCTCGCTGAGGTGTGACCACGCGTCGCAGCGCCAGGAATTTCTTGCGCAGCGTCAAGAGCTTGAGGGCTGTATCGCGTTCGCGTAACTGGCCTTGCTGGAGATAGAGCTGATCTTCAATCTCCTCTGTCTGGTCAACCAGGGCATCGACAACCGGGAAATAGTCATCGACCAGGGTATCGAGAAAAGAGTAGAGGAGAATACCCGTTCCCCAGTGTAATTGTTGCACGTTGCGTGTCCAGCGCAATTGAATCTCTTTGAGATCCTCAATAGGTTTTTCGTGGACCGTAAGCAGGTAATGCTTGTTCAGAAAGATATCGATCTCGCGCAAGTCAAGCTCGCCTGTCTCTGTCTCAAGATGGGCCGCGTAAAATACGACGAAGTAGAAGTTATCGTATTCCTCAATTTTTGGCCGCTGGTGCTCATGGGTGGCATCCTCAAGCGCGAGCGGGTGGAGTTGGAACTCCACGCCCAGTTTAGCCAATTCCTCCTTTGTGGGGTCCTGCAAGTCAACCCAGAGGAAGATGTCATCGTTGTCTTTGAATTGACTCAGCTCATTGAGGTCAGTAATGGAATGGAAGGTCTGCTGTTTTTTATCGCAATATGTGCCTCGGATCATGGATAATCCTTTCCTTTTTGGGTGTTGGCCTGTCTTGAGAGGCGTGAAAGCGCTACAGAAATGATACGCATAAGAACGCCAGGACGTCGAGGGAGCCGTCCTTTTGTTCTATATGTCATCTCTCAGAGACAGGCACAACTCGCCAGATCAGGGGCGCTAGCTCGCTACGCGTTGTTAGCTGGCTACATGCGGAAGACGCCAAAGGGGGTCTCGGGTAGTGGCGCATTGAGCGAGGCTGCGATCCCAAGCGCCAGCACCTTGCGCGTATCGCGGGGGTCGATGATGCCATCGTCCCAGAGGCGCGCCGTACTGTAGTAGGGATTGCCCTCTTCCTCGTATTTATCGAGAATGGGCTGCATAAAGGCCGCCTCTTCCTCGGGCGTCATACTCTTGCCGCGTGCCGCGAGACCCTCTTTGCGTACTGTTGCCAGCACAGTTGCGGCCTGCAAACCACCCATAACCGAAATGCGTGCATTAGGCCACATCCAGAGCTGGCGAGGGGAATAGGCACGCCCACTCATCCCATAGTTGCCGGCACCAAACGAGCCACCAATAATCACCGTAAAGCGTGGGACGGGTGCGTTGGCGACCGCCATAACCATCTTGGCGCCATCTTTAGCGATGCCGCCATTCTCATACTGGCGTCCAACCATAAAGCCAGTAATGTTTTGCAGGAAGATTAGCGGCGTCTGGCGCTGCGCGCATAGCTCAATAAAGTGCGTGGCCTTGAGCGCGCTCTCGGAGAAGAGGATGCCGTTATTGGCGATGATGCCCACCGGATAGCCCATCAGGCGCGCGAAGCCACACACCAGCGTCGTGCCATAGAGCTCTTTAAACTCGTGAAAATCGCTGTCATCGACCAGGCGGGCAATGACTTCGCGTACATCATAGCTCTTGCGTGGATCACGTGGCACCAGCCCTAGGAGCTCATTGGCGTCATAGCGAGGTGGGCGAGGTGGGCGAACCTCCCAGGGGAGATACTTGCGCTGATTGAGGTGCGAGACGATGCTACGGCAGATGGCCAGGGCGTGTTCATCATTCATGGCGTAGTGATCGGTCACGCCCGAGGTGCGACAATGGACATCCGCACCGCCCAGGTCTTCCGCGCTGACCTCTTCGCCGGTCGCCGCCTTGACCAGGGGAGGGCCTCCCAGGAAGATCGTACCATTGCCACGCACAATGATGGTCTCATCGCTCATGGCCGGGACGTAGGCCCCGCCAGCGGTACACGAACCCATGACCACCGCGATCTGTGGAATGCGCTGGCTCGACATGCGTGCCTGGTTATAGAAGATGCGCCCAAAGTGGTCACGGTCGGGAAAGACCTCGGCCTGCAAGGGGAGATACGCTCCACCCGAGTCAACCAGGTAGATACAGGGCAGGTGATTCTGTTCGGCGATCTCCTGGGCGCGCAAGTGCTTCTTCACCGTCATGGGGAAATAGGTACCGCCTTTGACTGTGGCGTCATTGGCGACGATGACGCATTCCTGTCCTTCAATCACGCCAATGCCTGTGACGAGGCCCGCAGATGGGGCCTCGTTCTCATACATATCCCAGGCCGCCAGGGGGCTGAACTCAAGAAAAGGGGTATCTGGATCACAGAGGAGTTCAATACGCTCGCGAGGGAGGAGCTTATTTCGCTTGCGGTGCTTGGCCACCGCATCCTCGCCGCCGCCCTGTTGTACGGTCTGAACTGATTGTTGCAGCTGCTCAAGCAGTTGTTGGAAGGCCTGTGTATTCTCCTGATACTCGGAGCTGGTCGTATCTATACGTGAGTCAAGAATGGCCATAGTAATGTTGTTCCTCTCAGCAGTGATGTGGGAACCTGAAGCTAGCCTCATTGCTACCTTCTTTCAAAACAGAGGCGCGAGAAGCACGATTTTGAGAACACGCCCCCAAATGCAGGATAGCACCGTGTAGAAACAGCGTCAAGGAAAATTAAGTAGAAGTCATAGTGTGCGATAAGGGTGCATGCACCCTCGTCGCACACTATGACTTCTACTCGAAAATACTGTTGACAAATGGCTTGAGATCGTGTACTATACAGGCGTGTGAGGTGAGTATATCTGACCCTCACCAGGCAGTTTATCTGCGTTCGGGTGTGGCCAAGCGGTAAGGCGACGGTCTTTGGATCCGTTATTCCCAGGTTCGAATCCTGGCACCCGAGCCACTTTTACAACAATGGATAATACCATTCCTCTCAGACATTAGCATGCTAATGTCTGATTTGCTAATTACGGCTTTGTCTGGTGTTAGTACCAAGGAAGCTGCACAGGCGCCACTTTTCGCTCTCGCGAGAACCTGAAAGGAGACGCGGCGTTGCCTACTACGCCTGACAGGGGTCTCACGCCGCAAAACATACATGCATACTTATGCGACTGTGGTACTTGCCGCTGGCAAGGGAACACGGATGCGTTCACGTCTACACAAGGTATTACACCGGCTTGCCGGGTCACCTCTTCTTGATCATGTGCTCAAGGCCGTTGAAACCATTCCTTCTACGTCAATCTTCGCTCCATTTCATGATACTGTCTCCACTCACCGTCCCGTCGTCGTGCTTGGACATGATGCTGAGGAGGTTGAGGCCGCCTTTGGTGAGCGCTGCCATTATGCCTTGCAGGAAGAACAGCTTGGCACAGGGCATGCCGTGCTGGCGGCGAAAGAGGCCGTTGACGCCCTCTCTCCCCTGCCTGACCTGGTGCTGGTCTGCTATGGCGACACTCCCCTGGTGCGGGCCGAGGTGCTAGCGCAGATCGTTACTGAGCATATTATTAAGCAGGCGACTATTACCTTCTTGACCGCGCGCAGCAAAGGCCCCTCTGACTTTGGGCGCATTGTGCGCGATATCTCTGGACGCGTACAGGGCATCGTCGAGGTCAAGCGTGCCACACCGGAGCAGTTGCGCATTGACGAGATCAACTCGGGCGTGTATTGCTTTGAGCGCTCCTGGCTCTGGCCTACGTTAGAGGCTCTGCCACGCAATCCGGGTGGCGAGTACTACTTGACAGATTTAATTGAGATTGCCAGTCAGCAGGGGCGTGAGATCGCGACGGTACAGGGGACGCTGGATGACACCGTGGGCATCAATAACCGGGTGCAGCTTGCCCAGGCTGAGCAGTTGTTACGGAGGCGTATTCTTGAGCGCCACATGTATGCCGGGGTAACGATTCTCGACCCGGCGACGACGTATATTGATGACGAGGTTGAAATCGGGCCTGATACCGTGCTGCTGCCAAATACTATGCTTATGGGCAGAACGGTCATTGGTGCCGACTGTACCATCGGTCCGGGCTCGACGATTGAGCATTCTACAGTTGGCGAGCGCTGTATCATTCGCCAGTCTGTGTTGGAGGAAGCGACGCTTGAGGCCGAGGTACGTGTGGGACCCTTTAGTCACTGCCGCCCTGGCGCCCACCTGGCGCGTGGTGTATACCTGGGGAACTATGCCGAGGTGAAAAACTCTTATCTTGGTCCCCAGACCCAGATGCATCACTTTAGCTACATGGGCGATGCGACCATTGGTAGCGGCACCAATATTGCAGCCGGTTCCATTACATCAAATTTTGATGGTAAAGAAAAACATCGTACAATTATAGGAGAGGGTGCTTTTATTGGTTGTGATACCACGCTGGTGGCTCCTGTCACGATTGGAAATCGTGCATATACGGGTGCCGGCGCGGTCGTAACCAGAGATGTCCCCGACGATACACTTGTGGCTGGCGTTCCTGCCCGTTTTCTGCGTTCTTTGAAGCAGGAAGAGGATGTAAGCGCACCCGCAGGTGAAAAACAATAAAGTGTCTTCGTGTAACCGGAACTTTATAAACTTCGTATAAAGTGTATCAGGCACGAACACATTTTGAAAGGCAGTTACAAAACTATGGACGGCCCTGAACTAGGTAGTTTAGCAGCCGCAATCGATTTTCACATACCAAGTCTGGATGGGCAGGCGTGGTTGCAGATTACTGTTCTGCTGCTCATGCTCATCCTCTGTGGTGTGGCCTCCGCTGCTGAGACAGCGTTAACTTCTGTCAGTCGTATCAAGCTCAAAAATCTCATTGAAGAGGGCGATAAGCCCGCCATCGAGATTGAGCGTCTCCTCGCAGAGCCAAATACCTTTCTCTCGACTATTCTCATTGTCAACAGCGTGGCCGTCATTGTGGCTTCCAGCCTGGCGACGGTTCTGGCGCTGCGTTTCTCCTCGTCATGGGGTGAGTTGCTTTCTTCGGTGATTACCTCCGCTGTGGTGCTCATATTTTGTGAAATTACCCCTAAGACCGCGGCAGTGCAGAATCCTATGCGCTGGGCGCGTACCCTGGTTGGTCCCGTCCTGGCGGCGGCCTGGGTTCTGCGTCCGCTGGTCGCCCTCCTGAGCGTCGTGACTACGGCCCTGGTTCGCCTGCTGGGCGGGCATGTGAAGCGCAAAGGCCCCTTCGTCACGGAGGAGGAGCTGCGTATGCTGGTAACCGTGGGCGAAGAAGAGGGAATCCTCGAAGAGGCAGAGACCGAGATGATCCACAGCATCTTCGAGTTCGGCGATACCACGGCCCGTGAGGTGATGGTCCCGCGCATCGATATGATCACCCTTGCCAGTGACGCGACTGTGACTGAGGCGGTGGATGTTGCCATGCAGGGAGGCTTCTCGCGTATCCCGGTCTATGATGCCGAGAAAGGGATTGATGATATCATTGGCGTCCTCTATACCAAAGATATGCTCAAAGAGTTGCGTGAGGGGCATGATCACTTGCTGATTCGTGACCTGGTGCGCCCCGCCTACTTTGTCCCTGAAACTAAGAAGCTTGATGGTCTCCTGCGCGAGATCCGCCAGAAACGCGTCCACATGGTCGTCGTTGTCGATGAATATGGCTCTGTGACGGGCCTGGCCACTATCGAAGATTTAATGGAAGAGATTGTGGGCGACATCAAAGACGAGTATGACCGCGAAGAGAACCTGTATGAGAAGGTGAGCGATGACGAATATGTCTTTGACGCCATGGTTGGTATCTATGAGTTTAACGAGATCATGGATATGAAGCTTGAGGACGAAGACTATGGCACGCTGGGTGGCTTTGTGTATGCGCAACTGGATAAGATCCCCTCGGTTGGCGACACCGTGCGCTATCAGGGGTTGACCTTTACTGTGCTGGGTACCAAGGGGCGCCGTATTCTGACGATTCGCGTCGAGCGCAAGCCGGAGGAGAAGTCACAGCCCGAGCAGGGAGAGGTACTGGTCCTTCCCTCACAGCAAGAGCGTGAGAAAAAGGGTGAGACCGAACAGATCTATACTCCCACGCCAGAGGCGGCCTTTAGCTACCATGAGCAATCTGGAGGTGTCGCATGAGCGTCTCCTGGCCTGAGCGTGTGCGCGTGGTCGAGGTTGGGCCACGCGATGGCTTGCAGAACGAGAAGGCACAGGTTCCAACTGCGGAGAAGATTCGCTTCATCGACCTTCTGAGTGAGGCGGGGCTGCCAGTTGTCGAGGCCACCTCTTTTGTCAGCCCACGCGCCATTCCACAGTTGAGCGATGCCAGCGAGGTGATGCAAAGCATCAAGCGCCTGGAGAGCGTCGAATTCCCTGTCCTGGTCCCCAACAGCAAGGGTATGGAGCGCGCCCTGGCGGCAGGCGTGCGTGCTATCGCCGTATTTACCGCGGCCAGCGAGGAGTTTACCCGCCATAATATCAACGCGACCATCACACAGAGCCTGGAGAACTTTCGCTCGGTTATAGAGCTAGCGCGCCAGGAAGGCGTCTCGGTGCGCGGCTATATCTCAACAGTATTTGGCTGTCCCTATGAGGGCCAGGTCGCCCCCGAAAAAGTGGCGGATGTGGCGCTGGCCTTGCTCGAACTGGGGGTAAGCGAACTTTCCCTGGGGGACACGATTGGAGTTGCGACGCCAAAGCAGGTGATCGAAGTACTGGATCTTCTGCTCTCCCACCACAGCATCCCAGCGAACCAGCTAGCAGTTCATTTCCATGACACGCGTGGCACGGCGCTGGCCAATGTCCTGGCAGCCTTACAGATGGGGATTACGACTGTGGATTCCTCAGCGGGTGGCCTGGGTGGGTGTCCCTATGCGCCTGGCGCGGCTGGAAACCTGGCGACCGAGGACCTGGTGTATATGCTCAATGGCATGGGGATTGAGACAGGTGTGAACCTGGAGAAGCTCGTCGCGGCAACGCGTACCATCGCCCCCTTCCTTGGTCATACCCCCACAAGCAAGTATTACCAGGCTGCCATGTCTGCCTGTAATTAACGCTATCTTCTTGATGTATGCGAGACGCCCTTGCACCTGTGGTGGCTCGCCCTGGTAGACATGTAATACGCCCTGACAGCCTTCAGTTGTCAGGGCGTATTACATGTCTACCAGGGCGAGAATGCTAGCTTAGTGATTTTGCAGATACTTGAGGGCCGCGATCAACTGGGTGTCGCCGCTGCTCAGTATCTTTTGGAGTGAGTAGTTGCCGCTATTCTCATCAGCGGGGGTAAGTGGCGCGCTACTGTCTGGCAATTTGACGACCTGATTAGGTTCAACGCCATTGTCGCGGATGAACTTTCCTTTTGGTGTAAGCCATTCCTGGATGCCAAGCAGGATTGCCGAGCCATCCGAGAGGGAGTACTGCTGTAGAACCGTTCCGGTGCCAAAGGTATGTGGATCACCGATGACGAAGGCACGGTTATTGTCTTTTAGGGCCGCGGTAACGATCTCCGCTGCGCTGGCCGAGTTGGTATTGATCAGGACAACGAGCGTGCTCTGGGTATCAATTGTATTGCCAGTAACGGGTACCGGCGTTTCCCGTCCGCTGCTATCCTTCTCAATCAGCACGTTGCCGCTCTTGACGAACATGCTGGCGATCTGAGTAGCCTCGTTGAGGTAGCCGCCTGGATTATCGCGCAGGTCGAGGATATATTTCTTCGCGCCCTTATCTTTGGCCTGTTGGAGGGCGTCACGCAACTGGTCGGAGACGCCATTGGTAAACTGCACGATCTGAATGTGCGCGACATGCTCTTCAGGGATATAGTGCAGAATTACGTTGGGAACGTTAATCTCCTTGCGTTCGATCTTAAAGGTGAGCGGCTGATTCTGTCCCGGGCGCTGAACCTTAATGGTGACGCTTGTCCCGGCTTCTCCCTTGATCAGCGTGCTGACCGCTGTTGTATCCTTGCCACGCACGTCCTGCCCATTGACCGAGAGCAGGATATCGCCGCGCTTCAGCCCCGCACCCTCAGCAGGAGCGCCAGGAATGGTGCTCGCAATGGAGAGATCCTTGGTTTTTGGATCCTGGTGCAGGTAGATACCGATTCCGATGAATTTGCCGCTCAACTGCTGATTCTCGGACTGGACCTCTTCAGGCGTCATAAAACGCGTATGTCCTCGATCCTTCAAGGAATCAACCATGCTGCGAATCGCGGCGTAGGACATGTTCTTGTAATTGACGGCCTTGCGATCAACATAATGCTGGTCGATAACGTTCCAGGCTTGCTGAATGAGGTTAGAATAAGCTCGCGAATCAGTGCTGCTGGGAGTGGAAAATGAATTGCCGAAAAGTTGGTGCGCGAACCAGCCGCCAAAGAAGGCAAGCACGACGAGTGCGACCAGGGTCAGAGCCTGGGCGAAGATGCGGCCAAGATTGCGCCGTTTGGGGCGCTGATGCCCGGCTTGCGGCACTCCAGGCTGTTGCTGGTAGGGGTTATACGGAGCGTAAGGGTAGCCAGGCATCCCCCAGGCTGTGCAGGGGGAGGGGGTAGCTGATTCAGATCATCATATGCTGGAGGTTGAGGGGGCATGGAATTGCCATGCTGCTCTTCATACCAGCGGGGGTCATCATATCTACTCACCGAGAAGCCTCCATGTGGCGTTATGTTGTGTGTACGGGAAACGGTAGAACTCTCCAAAGGAGTGTATATTGTCGCTTATGTATCTACTGTGAAATGTGATTCTATCTTAGTTGCGTTATGCGCAAAAGTCAATTCTTGAAAGAGGAAATGTAGGATTTTCAATTCTTTTCTGCTTGTTGCCTTCTCCGGGGTGCGCGTAGCGAAAAAGCTCCTAAATCCTAAAAAGGAAAATCGTCTGGAGACTATAAAAAAAGAGAGCATGGTTTATAACCTATGCTCTCTTTTTTGTGGCCTGATAGTGACTTCTTCTGCCATGCTGTTTTCCTTTTCTACGGAACGATCGTAAAGAGGACAGACAGACAGAAAAGAGCGACCGGGCGCAGAGTAGCGCTTATGGTGTCGCGTCCTTTGCATCGCTGCTTTGAGGCGTTTCTTCAGCGGGAGTATCGCTAGCCTTTTGCTTGTCAGAGGGAGGGGGAGTTTGTTTCTTGGGCGGTTCCCAGCCGGGGGCACGAGAAAGGATCATTGACATCATACGCCCTTCCATTGAAGGAGTACGCTCAATGGTCACGGTCCCTTTCAAGACTTCGGCGATGTCGTCGAGCAAGCGGCGGCCAATTTCAGGGTGGCGCATCTCTGCCCCACGAAACTGGACACTAACCTTGACTCTGTCGCCTTCAGCAAGGAACTGTTGGATTTTGCGTGTCTTGACCTCGATATCATGGTCATCGGTACGAGGGCGCAGGCGAATCTCTTTGACGGTAACAATCTTCTGCTTTTTGCGGGCCTCGTTCTCTTTTTTGTTCTGATCGTATTTGAAGCGACCGTAGTCCATCAGTTTACATACGGGTGGAACTACATTTGGAGATACCTCGACCAGGTCAAGGTCACGTTCGCGTGCGATATCAAGAGCACGCATTGGGGGCATCACTCCCAACATCTCGCCATTTTCATCGATAACGCGTACCTCACGAGCACGGACGCGTTCGTTGGTACGTGTCTCACGTGGTCTGTTGTCGTTGCCACGAAAGTCCCTGTTAATAGGCCGAACCTCCTCTTCGGTGATGAGTGAATATTGTGACGTTCCGTTATGAAATCACGTTTGCTCGTTAACCTGAGCGGTAAGATACCTGCTCATGGTTTCAAGCACATGACATACTGATCCGCTATCGTCCAGCAGCGAATGGTACTAGTATACTACGGGAGAAGCTGGTTTGCAAGAGCGCATTATGAGCTAAAGGATAAGGAAGAGCTGGGGGATATGAGCCTCCCAGTTCTTCCTTATCCTTATCGTATCAGGCTACCTTCGTTGTCGAAAGCCCCTTTGTTGAGATTGTCTCGCTTAGCTGTTGGCAGCGTTGACCTTGATGGTGCGAGCGCGAGCATGCTCCGCCTTGGGGAGGCGCAGGGTCAGGATACCATCCTTGTAGCTTGCTTCGGCGCGCTCGGAGTTGATGGGCGAAGGAACAGTAAAGCTCTGCTGGTACTCGCCCTTCTGGAAGCCATGATAATGCACGGTCGCATTCTCAGGAATCTCTACACCTGTCTGCCACTTCAGGTTCACCACATCCTGCTGGACGTTGATCTCGACGTTCTCAGGCTTGACACCGGGCATCGGTACCTGGAGCGTAAAGTCCTCAGCCGTCTCATACAGGTTGGCTGGCAGCGCGCGATTGAAGAAGGCGCCAGTGGTGCGTGGCGTAATCACGCTGTCCTCAAAGAGGCGATCCATCGCTTCGCGCAGAGAAACGAATTCATTGAAAGGGTTGTAGCGAGTAAGGTTAGCCATTGTATAGTCCTCCTTATTACTAAGAAAGTATTTTGTATAGGTGCGGACGGAGTGTATATGGTTCTCGTCCGTCCGTCTGTTTGTGTATCTCTCGTTCACTGTCGATAGTATACTTCGGGGAGTGTTAGAAGAACGTAAAAGGTATATAAGAGAATTGTTAGAAAACTTGATAGCCTTACTATCAAGTTGCCCTACTCGACGAGAGTGAGCTATTTTGCTACAATGCGCTTGATTAATTTTTCGCAGAACGCGTGAAAAAGAGCTATAGCATGCGCAAATTTGTACGCTGAGAGGTTTGTTGAGGTGTCTGTACAAGAGAAACCAATGACGCAACTAATTGACTATGTGCTGACACGTGGTGTCGCGCAGGTGGAAAAAGAGGCAGACCTGCGTCGTCTGCTGCTAGAAGGCAATAACGGAGAGCCGCTACGCATCAAACTGGGTGTTGATCCCACGCACTACGACCTCACGATTGGCCATGCCGTCGTGTTCCGCAAGCTGCGCCAGTTCCAGCAACTGGGGCATAAGCCGGTCGTGGTTATCGGCGACTGGACGGCGCGCCTGGGTGATCCCAGCGGGCGTGTAGAGGCGCGTAAACCCCTGACCGAAGAGCAGGTAAACGCCAATGCCGCCACCTATCTCGACCAGTTCTTTCGCATCGTGGATCGCGAGAAGACCGAGGTACGGCGCCAGAGTGAGTGGTTCGATTCCTTCTCCCTGGGAGACGCGATCAAGCTGCTCGGGTATAAGACGGTAGCCCAGATGCTTGAGCGCGATGACTTCTCCAAGCGCTATAAGAGCGGGATTGAGATCTACCTGGCCGAGTTTATGTATCCGCTGCTCCAGGGCTATGACTCCGTGGCGCTGCGGGCCGATGTCGAGTTGGGTGGTACCGATCAGACCTTTAACCTCCTGGTGGGTCGCGAATTGCAGCCAACCTTTGGTCAGAAGTCGCAGCAGATCCTGACGGTCAACTTAATTGTCGGCCTGGATGGCGTCAAGAAGATGGGCAAGTCGCTGGATAATTATATTGCCATCACCGCGCCCGCCAATGATATGTATGGCAAACTCATGTCGCTGCCCGACCATGCTATGCGCACCTACTTCGAGGCTCTGACCGATGTCTCGACCGAGGAGCTGAATGAGTTTGAGCGCAAGATTCAGGAGGGCACGCTGAATCCTCGCGACGTGAAGCGACGCATGGCCCGCGAGATTGTGACTGAGTTCCATACGCTATCCGAAGCCCAGGAGGCGGAAGAGGCCTTTATTCGCCAGTTCTCCGAGCGTAAGTTGCCAACGGATATTCCCTCATATACCGTGAGCGAGCCTACCAATATCGTAGCGCTGATGGTTGCCGCAGGGCTGGCTGCCAGTAACAACAAGGCGCGCGAACTGATCAAGCAGGGAGGCGTCTCGATCTTCTTGCAGGGCGAGAGCGGCGAGGCCACGCGCATCACCAATGGCGAGTTTGTCGTCCCGGTGGCGCCTGGGGCGATCCTCAAAGTGGGTAAGCGTCAGTACCTGCGCCTGACGGTCTGAGCAAGCTCAAGAAGGAAGGGCACGCGAGCGCGCTCTTCCTTCTTTTTTCGTGAATTGCATTGATGCTAGTCAACATATGGCGCACACTTGCGTGTTCTATGTGATGAGGAGAATAGTGAGATATGCCAGAGGCGGTAATTGGCGTAATTGGCGGCAGTGGACTCTACCAGATGGAGGGGATGAGCGAGGTTGAGGAGATCCAGGTCGAGACACCTTTTGGCGCGCCCAGCGATGTGATTACAGTCGGCAAGGTTGAGGGTGTGCCCATGGCCTTCTTGCCCCGCCATGGGCGCGGGCATCGCCTGAGTCCGAGCGAGGTGCCCGTGCGTGCGAATATCTGGGCCTTGAAGAGCCTGGGCGTTCAGTACGTGGTCTCGGTGAGCGCCGTAGGTAGCCTGCGCGAGGACTATGCCCCACGTGACCTGGTGATTCCCGATCAACTCTTTGATCGCACGAAGAGTCGCGTGAATAGCTTCTTTGAAGGCGGGATTGTCGTTCACTGTCCCTTTGCCGACCCTTTCTGTCCCGACCTGAGCACCCTGCTGCTCCAGAGCGCGCAAGAATTGGGCGATGTGACCGTGCATGAGGGTGGCACCTATGTCTGCATGGAAGGCCCACTCTTCTCAACGAAGGCCGAATCTAATACCAATCGTAAGCTTGGCTTCGACCTGATCGGCATGACCGCCTTGCCCGAGGCAAAACTGGCCCGCGAAGCCGAGCTATGCTATGGCATGATCGCCTGCGTGACCGACTATGATTGCTGGCATGATACCCATGACGCGGTCACAGTCGAGATGGTTGTCGCCAATCTAAGCGCCAACGTCGCTAACGCCCAGCGTATCCTGCGTGCCGTAGCGCAAAAGGTTGCGTTCGGGCGCGAAGATGCAGCCTGTCAGTGTGGGACCGCTCTGTCAAGCGCGATCATGACTGATCCTTCACGTATCCCCGCCGAAGTCAAAGAGAAGTATAGCCTGCTTATCGAGAAGTATCTCTCTTAGATGTAGCAAACAAACCAGTAAGATGTGTGGGAGGAACAACGGCGAAAGCCGTTGTTCCTCCCCCACACATCTTGTTTAAAGGCTCGCGCAGCGAGCCGAGGCAGGCTGTTAAAGGAGAATGAAAAGGCCTGGTTTTTGGCCCTGGAAGTGCTTGACAAATAGGGGGGAGGGGAGTACAATAGGCAACGTCCCGTGAACGGAAAGAACATGATCGATGGGACAGGCCGATTTTCTTCGGGTCCTGTCGGTCGGCGTAATTGGGGCCTGCGCGGCAGATGTCTATGAATCTCGTCAGGTCCGTGAGGAAGCAGCGATAAGTGGACCTCTCTGGGTGACGCAGGGTTACCCGATTGCGCTGACCGGCAGGACCGGGCGAAAGTCGGTTTTCTCTGTCTATTGCAACATTTTCTGCTCTCGAATGGCTGGCTGGCCGCCTCGATACGACGGAAGGCTATCGTATAGCGTATCTCGCGGCTTCGTGGAGATACGGTCAATCTGGAAACAGGGGGTCGGTTCGTGGCCCGTCATGAAGCAGTCCAGGCGGGAGTTTTTAGATGGCCTCACAGTCTCTCTACCGTAAATGGCGTTCGCAGACCTTCTCTGAAGTTGTTGGTCAAGAAGCCGTTATACAAACCCTTCGTAATGCGCTCAAGAGCGGGACTCTCGCTCATGCGTATCTCTTTACTGGTCCTCGTGGCACCGGCAAAACCACTACCGCGCGCCTCCTCGCGAAGACTATCAACTGTCTGAATCCACACAATGGCGAACCCTGTAATGAGTGTCAGCAGTGTCGTGAAATCACGGCTGGTAACTCATTCAATGTGATCGAGATTGATGCCGCCTCCAACCGTGGTATCGACAGTATCCGCGAGCTGCGTGAGAAGGTAATGGTCCCCCCAACGGGTGGGAAGTATAAGGTGTATATCCTCGACGAGGCCCATATGCTCACAGTGGAAGCTTTCAACGCACTCTTGAAGACGTTGGAGGAGCCACCACCACATGCTATTTTTGTCATGGCAACCACTGATGTGCATAAGATGCTGCCAACCGTGCTCTCGCGCTGCCAGCGCTATGATTTTAAACGCTTCACCATGCGCCAGCTCATTGAGCATTTGAGTCGCGTGGCCCAGCAGGAGCAGGTGCAGCTTGAGGGTGGTGCGGCGGAATTGATCGCGCGCGCTGCCGCCGGTGGCATGCGCGATGCCTTGAGTCTGCTTGACCAGGCAATTGCCTACGCGGGGAATACGATCTCGCTTACCCAGGTGCAGACGATGCTAGGTGTGGCCGATCCTCGTGCCATTCAGAAGATTATCTCCGCTATTGCCAACCTCGACAGCCCGGCAGGGCTGCACCTGATCGCGGAATTGATGGAGTCGGGCGCGGATCTGCGCCAGTTGAACTCCCAGGTGGCCGAGTTCTGGCGGGCGATGATGCTGACTCGTGCGGGTGCTAATATCGCGGAGATCACGGATAGCACCGACGAAGAGATCAACGAAATCAGGGAAGCGGCCAGGCTCTTCCGCCTCGAAGAGCTGATTGAGTGCGCGCGTATTTTTGCGCAGAATGAGCTGGTGCAGAAGAGTCAGGGCACACCCCAACTGGGCCTGGAGCTGGCGTTCTTAAGCTGTGTTGAGTTGCATCGCCGGGCGCAGGGAGGCGAGTCAGTGCTCTCTACAGAGTTGCCCGTAGCGGCGCCCGCGCTCCAATCACGCGCTGCTACACCTCAGCCGCGTCCTGTCGCGCCTCCCACGACCTCAATTCAGTCGCCTATGGGTGGATCAATCAGCCTGCCACAGCCGCGACCCGCGACCCCCCAGCCGCAGCCTGAATATAAATTCACGCCCACACCGCCTGTTGTCGCACGAGAGCCTGAGATGCAGCGTCCCGAGTTCGTGACTGCTCAGCCAGAGCCGCCAGAGATCGCTGAGGGGCTGCCCCAGCCAGAGGTCTCTGCTCCGTTCTCGCAGCAGGATCGTGCCGACGAAACGCCCGCGGGATCGCAGGAGATCACAACTGCGACGCCCATTACGCCGCAGGAGATTACGGATGGCGCTCCCTCTGAAGTGCCATCGCTCTCCATCAATGACGTGCGTGAGAAATGGGAGTATATTAAGAAGCGTGTGAAGACGCGGAAGAATGGCGCGCGTATCGCGGCCTTCCTCAATGGCTATGCCCTGGTTGATGTGCAGCAGGCGCATGGTGTCCCCATTGTCGTCATTCAGGCCAATTATGATGTACATTATAAAGCGTTGCAGTCACAGGAGCCACAGAGCGCGATTGAATGGGCCCTTAAGGTAGAGCTGGGTGTGGAATGCCGCCTGCGGACGCTCGCGCCTGGGGCTAGTATCCCCGGCCAGGCTGGAGGTGTGGGACTGCCTCCCCTGGGTGGCCAGGCTGGAAATGGTCGTAATGGCGGGGGAGACATGAGTAGCACTCTCAATACGCTGATGGCTGGCTTGCAATCGGCCTCGGCTCATGTAGAGCGCTCTCCGTTGACAATGCGACCGCCTCTGCAAGCCATGCCCCCTATTCAGCAAGTGCCAGCGGTTCCACCACGGCCAGAGCCTGTGCGCCAGGTGGCTCCCATCGCCGATATCTCACCAGCCGCGCCAGTGGCCTCTACAACCGTGACGAGACCACCCATGTCTCAGGTCTCTGCGGTCCCCCTTGCCAGAATGCAAGCGGTGCGAGAGAATATACCAGAGAAACCTTCTGCTGATGTGCTGGCAAGCTCAAGTGCTTCGCGCCTGGACGTGGTCAAGGACAAGGCTTCGAGCGATCCAGTGGTGCGGGAGGTCATGCGGATGTTTAAAGCCGAAGTAAAAGACATACATTTGAAATAAGGAGCAACAATAGTCATGAATATGCGTGAACTTCAGAAGATGCAGCAGCGTCTCGTGAAAATGCAGGAAGACCTGGAGAAGAACCAGTTTACTGGAACTGCTGGCGGTGGCGCGGTCACGATTCAGATGAGCGGCAAGTATGAAGTAACGGGTGTCAAGATCGATCCCGAGGCTTTTAATGCTGAGGACATCGAGGAACTTGAGGTGATGGTGAAGGCCGCGGCAAAGGATGCCTTTGATAAGGTGACCGATGCTCAGCAGAAACTCGTCAACAATGCCACGGGAGGTATGCGCATCCCCGGGCTATTCTAGTGCCATTGCAAATAAAAGGGAACTATGAGCGATATTGCCCCGCCAGTTGCAGCACTGGTCGAAGAATTCGCGAAGCTGCCAGGGATAGGCGTCAAAACGGCGCAGCGTCTTACGTTCTTTATTCTACGTAGCCCTAATGACCATGCCCGGCGCCTGGCCGAGGCCATCATACGGGTCAAAGAGAGCATTGTCTACTGCTCGCGCTGTTTCAATATTACGGAGACCGACCCATGTCCGATTTGCAGTAATCCAAGTCGGGAGCAGGATGTGGTCTGCGTCGTCGAGGAGCCGCTGGATGTGCTGGCACTCGAAAAGACCGGTGCGTATAAGGGACTCTACCATGTTCTGCATGGAGCGCTCTCGCCAATGAATGGTATCGGTCGTAAAGAGCTGCGGATCGATGAATTGCTCAAACGCCTGGATCATGAGCATATTCGTGAAGTCATTTTTGCTACCAATCCAGGCTTTGAGGGAGATTATACCGCCGGCTCTATTAAGCTCTATGTCAAAAATGAGCTGAACCTGCCCGATTTGCATATGACCTCCCTGGCACGCGGCCTTCCCATAGGCGGCGACCTGGAGTATGCCGATCAAGATACGCTTGGACGAGCCATTGAGGGACGGCGCGAATTATAATAATCGTCAGAATACAGCATCGCTGTATTCTGACATTTTTCTTTTCTCAGGCTATTCATGTGTGTAAAGCGTGTTTGTTGTGCGGAGAGGCGATATTGCTTGACAGGTAGTTGGGGTTATGGTACTCTTGTTCTAATTTCTGGCGACCACTATTGGGAGCGCATACGTACATACTTCTGATCCGAACACCCTGAGCGCGCTTGTCCCCGAATGGGGGAAGCGCTAGACACGCCAGTGGCGTTGGGTTTCGGAATAAGATCATAGTGCGTATAGGGAGAAATCTATTTCCGGTTTTTGACCCCCACCAGAGAATAGAATAAGTGTCACCCAAATCATCGCCGTTCTGTGTCGGGAGAGGCAGGCGAATGCGAGGAAGCATGTGGTGATCACCAACCTCTGCGCGCTGATGTCCCAGGAGCGTTGCGGGGCGGTTCAACGACTTTGACAGGCTTTTGAGAGGATTGAAAAAGGAGGAACACGCGGGGCAAGGGGATGATGGACCTATCTGTCTCTACTCCTAGCACCCTGTGTGTGAAGAAATCGCTAATGAGTACGAAGAAAGAAAAATCCACAGTAGACCGCAATAGCACCAGCAGCTCCGGAGCTACAACTGAGAGAGAACGAGCCATTGAGCAAGCCTTACAGCAGATCGAGCGCCGCTTTGGCAAGGGCGCGATCATGAAGCTTGGCGATACGGCGAAGGTCCAGGTTGAGGCCATATCCACCGGCTCTGTTGCCCTGGACCTGGCGCTGGGTATTGGTGGCTTGCCCCGTGGGCGTATAACAGAGATCTATGGCCCTGAATCGTCTGGTAAAACGACGCTTTGTCAGCACGTCATCGCCAATGTGCAGAAGATGGGTGGATACGCGGCCTTCATCGATGCTGAGCATGCCTTTGACCGTGTCTATGCCTCACGCTGCGGTGTTGACACCAATAGCCTGCTGATCTCTCAGCCTGATACCGGTGAGCAGGCGCTTGAGATCGTCGACTCCCTGGTGCGCAGCAATGCCGTCGACGTGGTCGTGGTCGACTCGGTGGCGGCCCTGGTGCCACGCGCCGAGATCGAGGGCGAGATGGGCGATTCGCACGTAGGCTTGCAGGCGCGTCTGATGAGCCAGGCCCTGCGTAAACTGACAGGCGCGATCAGCAGCTCGAACTGCTCGGTTATCTTTACCAACCAGTTGCGTGAAAAGATCGGTGTCATGTTCGGCAATCCAGAGACCACGGCCGGTGGTAAGGCGCTGAAGTTCTACGCCTCGGTGCGCCTGGATATCCGCCGTACTGACTCCATCAAGTTGGGCCAGGACGTGGTTGGTAACCGCACTCGCGTACGCGTCGTCAAAAACAAGGTCGCGCCTCCCTTCAAGTCCGCTGAGTTCGATATCATGTACAGCGAGGGTATTTCTCGCGAGGGTGGCCTGCTGGATATTGGTCTGGAGATGGGCCTGGTGAAGAAGAGCGGTGCCTGGTTCACGGTAGGCGATATTCGCCTGGGCCAGGGTCGTGAGAACGCCAAAGAGTTCCTGCGTCAGAACACCGACGTGGCTCAGGCTATCGATGACCAGATCCGCAACAACATGAACACCTTCCGTGGTGGCGAGATCGAAGGGGTCGAAGAAGAGGAGACCGAGGAAGAGATCGCTACGACCGAGGGCGAGGAGTAGCTCTTCCCCTCGTGTAACGCCAGATTCATTGGTAAGAGGTATGGTGCGCCCCTGGCAGCCGCAGGCTACCAGGGGCGCACCATACCTCTTAGTTTTGTTCCAGGTCAGAGGTGGTAATCTTCCTGGGCCTCTGGCTATCCTCCAGGATATTAGGCAGTTTCTGCTCAAGCTCTGGCTGTTGTAGGCGAACGAGGGGGCGCTCGGCGGTCGCCAGCAGTGGCTCAAGCTCTTCGCTTTCAATAGAAGGCGGAGCCAGGGCCTCTGGGACTGGCGTGCGCTCACGCCACCAGGTCGCCATCTTTGCCGGGTCGACCGCGCCCAACTCGCCGGTATTGGCCTCCTCCATATGCCAGTCGGTGATTGCATCCTCAAGCGGAATTTCGTGTCCCGCCTTCAGGCTGAGATTCCACTTGTGATCCATGATGGCAAAGTAGGCCTGCATCGGGTCCTGTTCTTGCGTGAGGGTTTGGCGCAGCAAGAGAATCGTGGGCAGGTGGTAGCGGCGGTACCAGTCGCGGGCCGCGACCTCTAGTTTGACGGGGCGATGGACCTGTTCGCTGAGAATGGCCTGGTGTCCCAGGATCAGGTTATAGAAGCGACGTGCGTAGGGCCGGGGGACGGAGATATGGATGAGTTCATAGATGCGGCGCTGATACCAGCCCGGTAGCACCGTCGTAAACTGCTGTACTGCACGCCCGGTCATATCCAGCAGCGAGAAGCCCCAGCGGTTGAGCGAGTGCAGGAATTTTTGCGCCTGGAAGAGCGTATCGAAGTGCTGCCCATCCGCCAGGCGCGCGTGTTCGCGCCTGAGCCAGCGATAGCGACGCTCAAAATAGCGAAAATCGCTATCATCAAGGACCTGTTCTTCTTCAGGCAGTCCCCGCGCCTGGCGTAAATCTTCGGCCTGCCAGGCCAGCGATTCGCCAAAGTGGGCCAGGTCCTGCTGGCGCAGCCCCTCACTGACGGCTTGCGGAAAGATCTCAACTGTCTCCGCATCGGCCATGATACCCAGCACACGCTTCCCATCGATGCGAATCAATGCATTGGCGAGAGAGGGATCACCCCAGTAGATACCATGCTCGTGTAGCTCAACCATTAAGACCGCTACTGCCGAGAGCAGGCTGTGCTTGGAGCGTTTCTTCAATGGGAGGCGATAGAGCAGGACATGAGGAATAACGCGTGGAGCGAGGCGCGTGATGGTATAGCCACGGTCGTTATTGATATATTGCCGCATACCAGGGACGCCGGGTACCTCTATCGGAATGGGAGGAGCCGACACGTGCGCAGTGCCGATGGGACTGAGTGCAGGAATACCGCGCCGCTCGATCTCGCGCAAGTTGCGAATCTCGCGCTCGGCCATGTGTGGCGTCGTCTCCTTGATCGCGTAGCGCGCGCCCTCGCTCTCAACGAAGACCACCGGATGGCGCGATGCACCGCGACGAATGACCAGAAGGGGGACGCCAAGTTGCTCCCATTCTTCGAGCTGAGCGTGCCAGGGAAGCTTCTCAAGCTGCTTCTTATCTGCTCGTGGAACGTGCAGTTGAATCTTTACATTGTCGTCTGAAGGTAGCGTAAATGTACCGATACTCTCACCTCCCTGTGTGTGTTATGACACTGGCATTTTTCCATCAGGAAACGTACTGGTTTAAATGTGATGATAGCATGCTTTCGGAGATCTACGCAAATTCAGGCGCGGGATGGAGGTACATCCAGTAAGTTGTAGGGTCCAAGCTGGCTTGGACTTATGCTCGCTAGTTGAGTGTTACCTCTAGCGGATGAGTCCAAGCCAGCTTGGACCCTACAAAGCTAATCACGCCTTCTCCGCTGCTGAGGGAAAGCAGAGCTTAAAGTTGCTGCCGGCGCCTGGTGTGCTCTCTACTTGGATGTTGCCTCGATGGTTCTCAACGATACGTTTCACAATTGCGAGTCCCAGGCCGCTACCGCCACGATCACGCGAGCGGGCTGGATCTGCCCGGTAGAAGCGCTCAAAGACGTGCGGAAGATCCTCAGCTGGAATGCCTATGCCGGTATCGCTAATAACGATGCAGGCTTGCCTGTGTTCTTGGCTGCGCAGTGAGAGCGTGATGGTGCCTTCTGGGGGTGTGTATTTGAAGGCATTATCCACCAGGGCTACCAGGACCTGCTTGAGCTGGTCGGCATCCCCATAGATTTGCACTGGTTCCGTATGCTGAAGAAGCAGGCGTGGATATATGGATGTCTGCTCGCTTCGATGGCGAAAGAGGCGGAGGGTATCCAGCAGGAGACTATCCAGGTCGATACGTGTATGATAAAGCGTGAGGGGAGCTTCACGTAGCAGTTGCTGCGTGCTATCGGCGTGTGCCAGGGTCAACAGGTCATTAACCAGGCGTCCGAGCCGTTCGGCCTCGGCCTGGGTGTCGGTGAGAGCTGCGCTTATCTCTTCGCCTGGCAGGTCGGGGGCTTTATTGAGCAAGTCGAGATTGCAGCGGATCGAGGTAATGGGAGCGCGTAACTCATGTGAGGCGTCTGCCACAAAGCGCTGCTGGCGCAGGTAAGCCTCTTCGAGATTAGTAAGCATCTGATTAAATGTCTCGCTGAGTACACTCAGTTCATCACGCGTTCGCCAGGGGGCATTTGGAAGGTAGACACGCTTACTGAAGTCGCTTGAGGTGCTAATCGTTTGCGCTGCCAGCGTCAAGCGATGAACGGCGCCCAAGACTCCGCGTGCGATAAGCCATCCTCCAATAAGTGCGAGCAATAAGGCCAGGAGCGCTACCTCAAGAATGAGTTGGCGTAAGTGGGCCAGAGATTGCTCTATATCATCGGTGCTACGTGCGGTCTGGATGATATGGGGCGTGGGGTAAGGATTACCATTAAACAGTGTGTATACGCGAATAGCCCACCCTTTGTAGGTGATAGTGCTAAAGAGGCACGCGCTGGCGACGGCGCTCTCGTGGCATCCGTGTCCGCGAAGCGCGGTCTGTGCGGCCTTCTCATCCCAGGGAGCGGGCGCAGACTGGTGGCTGATGGTTGTGCCGCCTTCCAGTGCGCCCGTCGTGGTGGCTAACAATTGGAGCTTTGTGCTGAGGATCTCAATGGAGATACCACCGATACCTATGCCATTGTCGCCGGGTAAGAGCAGGGGATATTTCGTGCCCTCGCTACTCATATATGAGGGCGAGAGGTCCTTGCCAAGTTGGATACTGGCCGCACGCGTACTGAGGGCATTGTCCAATTCTTGATAGGCTTGCTGGCGAGCTTGCTGATATACATAGATACCAAAGAAGGCAAAGATCCCAATAAGGAGAAGTGTATAAAAGCAGGCGAGCCGTAGATGCAGAGGGATATATAGCCCTCGCCGGGTTCTACTATCGTCCCTGGGAGCAATGGTTTGCTGAGAGAGTGCGGACATACTGATCTTTCTCCACATGTGCTGAATGTATTAGTCAGGTAAGCGCAGGACATAGCCTGTGCCGCGTATGGTTTGGAGCAGGCGTTGTTCGCCCTCGCGCTCCAGTTTGTTGCGCAAGTGTCCGATGTAGACCTCCAGCACATTAGGGCTGCCCTCAAAGTCGTTGCCCCAGATACGCTCCATGAGCAGGCCGCGTGTGAGGACTACGCGTGGATTGCGCAAAAAGAGCGTCAGTAATTCGTATTCTGTTGTGCTCAGGTCAATCATGCGTTGACCACGACGTGCCTGGCGTGTCGCGGTATCAAGCTCTAGATCTGCGAAGCAGAGAAGCTCTCCATGGACCTTTGTAGGCTGTTTGCGGCGTAGGAGGGCCTTAACGCGGGCAAGCAGTTCTTCCAGGGCAAAGGGTTTGACCAGGTAATCGTCGGCCCCCATCTCCAGTCCCCTGACGCGATCTGCGACTGTGTCACGGGCAGTCAGCATGAGAATCGCGGGCGTTGCCTGAGTTTGATGGAGACAACGGCAGACTTCTAGCCCATTTATGTCTGGCAGCATGATATCGAGAATAACCACGTCTGGTCGCCTGGTGCGTGCTAGCTCAAGGGCGGTCTCCCCATTGCTGGCGCTCGATACCTGGTAGCCTTCATAGGCCAGGCTGCGCCGTAGGGCGCTGGTCACACGCGTCTCATCATCAACGATCAGGATGTGCGCATTTGTGAATGTTGGCGGTTGCATCACTTTGCTGCTCGCTTCTATCAGGTTGTATATTCTCTATCATTATATGATTACCTGATCTTGCTGAAATGGGGCTGAAAAGAAGAGAGGCTGATAAGCAAGAGAGAATGGCTGATTCAGTGTATGCCTGAACCAGCCATTCTCTCTTGCTTTGAAAGGCACCTGAGCAAGGCCTCTCAAAAATAGGTTAGCGCGTTATCCCCTTTGAGGTTATTCCTCGTCAGCGGAGAGGCGGCGCCACACAAAAAAGGTCGTAGTACCGATTACAGCGAGGATACCTGTAACGATCAGGCTGATCGTCCATCCTCTGCGACTTGATGACTGCTCGGGAACATCAATAACCTCAACCTTGTGATGGTTGGAAGATGGGCGCGACTCTTTCACAACTGTTGCCATGAAAACTGTCATCCTTTCGTTTACTGGTGTCTTCTTCTACGAAAACCTGAGTGCGAAGCACTAGCCACAGTAGTGGCGTTGGTTTTCGGAATAAGATCTGCGATAGTCATAAACGAAATACCGCCCGGTACCTGAACGATACCTCGACAGTTTCATTATACAGATGGGGTCACAATCAATTTGCCAAAGCTCTCGCGGCGTTCTAGGCGCTGCTGTGCCTCGCCAACATGCTCAAGCGGATAGGTGCTATCCACCACCGGCAGGAACTTGAGCCGCGCGACCAGCTTGAGGACATCTGCCAGGTCCTGGCGCGTGCCTCCATACGAACCAAGCAGCGTTTGTTCTTTGGCGAAGAGGTTCCAGATATTGACTTTGCTCTCGTTACCAGTTGTGGCGCCACAGGTGACCAGGCGACCCCCACGCGCGAGGCACGCGACGCTCTTCTCCCAGGTTTCTGGTCCAATATGCTCAAAGACGACATCTACGCCTCGCTTATTGGTCAGGCGACGAACCTCTTGAAAGAAGTCGTGTTCGCGGTAATTAATGACGTCGTCGGCGCCAAGCTCAAGCGCCTTCGCGCGTTTCTCCTCGTTTCCGACTGTCGTAATTACACGTGCCCCGGCCAGCTTGGCGATCTGGATGGCCGCGCTACCAACCCCACTGCCACCAGCTTGAATCAGGATATCCTGGCCCGGCTGGAGGGGTGCTTTCTTCGTCAACATATGCCAGGCCGTAATTGCCGCCAGGCCAACAGCCGCGGCGGACACAGCATCGACGCCTTCTGGAAGAGGTACGATGCTGGAGGCTGGCGCGAGCATATACTCGGCGTAGCCACCCTGGCTGCCCAGGCCAACAATATCCCCTTTGAGGCAGATGGCTTCCTCACCTGAACGGCAAAATTCGCACTGACCGCAGAAAAGATAGGGGGCTACCGCGACCGCCTGTCCGACAGTCAGACCACGTATTGTATCACCCACCGCGACGATCTCGCCCGCGACCTCAGAGCCAGAGATATGCGGCATAGGCGCTATTTTTGTGCGACCGGTACGTGAATAAATATCCAGGCGATTGATACCACAGGCATGAACTTTGAGGACAACCTCGGTAGGGCCTGGCGTGGGCTGGGGTAGGTCCTCAACGCACAATACCCGTGTGTCACCATGCTCGTGAAAAACCGATGCTTTCATATGGTGCATCTCCCTTGATGTTTTGTTCGAGATTACTCTACAATATACAGGTTCTTCTGGGATCTTCCTCTTCATTGTATGGAATAGGCAGAAAAGATGCAATCTCTTGACGATGAGAGCTGTAAACGCTATCATCGGTATACAAAGCAAACAATCAAAGCAAACAATATTTTCTCTAAAGGTGTATTGCACAATTATGATGAACAAACTTCGTGGGCGTAACCTGAAACACCCGGGCTGCTTGATTGGCGTTACCACAGGCTTAACCGTAGGCATTATTCTGGCGGGTGTTATGGCCGCTGTCTTCAACATAAATTTAAGTGTTATCCTCTGGAGCTGGCTCATTTTTATCGTGGTGCTAGGCGTGATTGGATGGGTCATCGGAGACCGCATGTCGAGCCGCTTCCCGGCACTTGAGGAAGAGACGGCACCTTCGCAGGCCGATGCTTCCCCTCCCCAAGAATGAATATGACGAAACTGTGCCCAAAGGCTAGTACTTTGGAGAAAAGTATGGTATAGTTGATTTACTAGGTAACACCGTATACCCCTGCGTTATCTACCATTTGACCTGAAGCCGGAGCAGCGTGGCTCTAAAGCGATGATGCGCGAACTCGTGGATGCAGTATCGTCGTGGCTGCTCATAGAGCTACTGACCACTAGATACAGATTCCCCCAGTGTGCTGTAACCCTCTTAAGCGATGTAAATTACCTGATCAGCACAGGATAGGAGGATACCCTCATGACGAGCAATGAGTTTCGCCGACCAGTTTCTGTTGACTTTGCCCCCCGTGGCAGCGCCTGTGAGTGGTGTGGAAAGCCCGCAGAGCGCCAGTTGACCGCAATTGGAGGAACCTATCACAACGAAGGCGGCCTCTTCTGCCGCGCTTGTGGCGAGAAGTTTTCCCAGGCTGTGGTGAATTCGATTAATGTTGCTGCAATGACAAATGTTTCTGGTTACGAGCTGTTTTAACTCCTCTTCCACTCTCAATTTTTACTATGCAAACGTTCGCGCTTCGTGTTACCGACCTGTACCTATCCGAGCGGGCCCGCTACCCATCATACTCGTATAATCGTCCAGGGGACAACCGGCTTCAGGCTGGAACGCAGACAAGAGAGACCAACGAGAAAGAGGGTATGCCCAATTCTGGGCATACCCTCTTTCTCGTTGGTCAAATGGATGTTTACGCGTAGCGCTGAATATACTGTTCGATATCAAAGGACTTGGCGCGTTCGGCCAGCTTTTGCGCGGCCTGGTCCATCGTCTCACGCTCTTGGCGGAAGAAGACACCGGTAAACTGCTTCTCCGTATTGAGCGCCAGGGTCATGGCCTGGCCACGGTCAGCAATGTCATGCTCAGGCGAGATGGGCGTGACCGAGGCATCCCAGGCGTCAAATGTGTGATAGAAGGTTGGGCAGGGGCTTAGCGCGTGAATAAAGGAGAAGCCTTTATGCTGGATTCCCTGCTCGATGAGTGCCGCCAGATCCTTCGGTTTGGCCGAATAGCCACGGGCAACGAAACTGACGTTGAGTGAGAGCGCGGTCGCAATTGGATTGAATTGGGAGGCCATCAAGCCATAGGGCGTGGACTTGGTCACATGCCCATGAGGCGAGGTGGGTGAGGTCTGACCCTTGGTCAGGCCATAGATCTCGTTATCCATCACGACGACCGTGATATCGATATTGCGCAGAGCGGCATGTACCAGGTGGCCTGCCCCAATGCTGAAGAAGTCACCATCGCCGCCCACGGCCACAACGTTGAGATCCGGGCGTGACATCTTGAGTCCCTGGGCGACAGGAAGGGCGCGACCATGCACACTATGGAAGCCAAAGGTCTTCATAAAGTGCGGGAAGCGGCTTGAACAGCCAATACCCGAGACCACGACCGTCTGATCGGGTGCGAGTTTCATCCCAGAGAGACCGCGCAAGGTTGCGTTGAGTACACCAAAGTCACCGCAACCAGGGCACCAGGTAGGCTTTACTTCGCTTTTATAGTCTTTAGGGGTTGGATTGATGATTGTCTGCGTCATCGGATTAACTGACCTCCTCAATAGCCCGGAGAATCTCGCCCGCTGTGAACGGAATGCCGCCATACTTATTCACACGGATCGCTTGCAATCCATATTTCGCGCCCAGCAGGTTAGCTAACTGACCTGAGTAGTTGCATTCAGGGACGATAACCTTTTGCACCGAATGGATAAACTCTTGAATCTTGCGATCAGGCAATGGTGAGAGAATCTTCAAGTGGAGTGCGGCTACCTTGTATCCCTTTTCGCGGGCGCGGTCAATTGCCTCTTGAATGGTTCCCTCGGTCGATCCCCAGCCGATAAGCCCGATGGTGGCCTCGGCATCGCCATAGCGCTGGGGCTGTGGAAGCTCCTCGGCAGCCGTATACAGCTTGCGGAAGCGCTTTTCCATCATCGCGATATGGTCTTCTGGCTCGTAGTCGGGATGCCCGTACTCATTATGCTCAAGACCTGTCGCCACATAGGGAGTTGCACCGGCTCCCGGACTGGTCATGGGCGAGATGCCGCTAGCGGTATACGCAAAGCGTGCATAGTCGTGTGCCGCTGTTGCGCCGGCGCCAACTGCCTCTTTCTCATCGCTAGCTACTGGCTCGGGTTGCAGGCGTGCCTGGACCTCGCCCTGCTTAAAGATGTGGCGATCAACGCTCTCTACACGCGCGGTGAGTGATTGATCGGTCAGGAAGAGGACTGGCATCTGATAGCGCTCGGCCATATTGAACGCGAGTTGTATCAGCTCGTAACAATCGGCCACATTGGCTGGCGCCACGATCATACGCGGCGTATCGCCGTGCCCGGCGTAGAGCGCGAAGCTCAGATCGGACTGCTCCATTTTGGTAGGCATACCCGTGCTGGGGCCAGCACGCTGGGCATCGACAATGACGGCGGGCAATTCAGCCATAGATGAAAGGCCAATCAGCTCCGTCATCAGCGAGAAGCCGGGGCCAGAAGTCGCCGTCATCGCTCGCTTGCCACCGAATGAAGCGCCCAGGACCGCGGCCAGGGCCGCCATCTCATCTTCAGCCTGGAGGAACGTGCCACCGACGTTGGGGAGTTCCTTGGCCAGACCTTCCATGATGTCGCTCGCAGGCGTAATGGGATAGCCAGCGAAGAAGCGGCATTGCGCGGCCAGGGCACCTGCTACGACTGCCTGGTTGCCATTGAGCACAACGCGATCTGCCTTCTCCACGGGACCGAGAACGTAGGGATCATGTTTGGATAATTTTTCAACGACATAATTGCGGGCGACCTCAAGGGCCAGCATATTCTTCTCCATCAGCGTGGCGTTAGCCTTGCGTGACTTGGAGAGCTTGGATTGCACAACCTGGGTAATGGCCTCTATGGGCGGGCCGAAGAGCCCAGTGATGGCGCCAAGCATGACCATATTTTTGGTCTGGAAGAGCTGTACCTCTTTACGCGCGATCTCGTTAAAGGGAATAGCATACGTGATAAAGTCGCCGGTTTCAGGAGTAAAGTCGGACGGATCATAAATCAGGACGCCGCCATGTCGTAGATCGCTGACGTTGCGATCGAACGCCTCCTTATTTAGGCAGATGAGTACGTCCGCGTAGTCCCCCATAGATTTTACGGGCTGGTCGCTAATGCGAACCTGGAACATACACGGGCCGCCGAGAATCTCGGCAGGGAAGGTCCGAAATGTGTAGACGTGATATCCCCAGCGGGCAGCTGCCAGCGCGAGAATATCACCGCCTGAAATGGTACCCTCGCCCGACTCGCCGCCTATTCGGATGGTAACTTCGTTCTTCACTGATTTCTCCTCAGCAAAACGTGGAACCGCACCCGGAATGTAGGTAGCGCGGCAATAATTGGGTGTATTGTCATAGTGCTTTAGACACAGTAAATACGGGAAAGTGGAGGCTGTCGCCTGATGGGGGAGAGTGGCCACAAGAGGCGTTTTCGCTATTTATATAGACATACATACTGAGCAAAAAGGGTACTGTTGCTTCCATCAACCCTCAAGCAGCAGTGAAGCGAAGCAGCCCGCAAACTTTCAATATGTGTTTCCTGTCTGTTCTTGTGCATTCTCGACAATTCACAAACATACGCCAGTCGTAGAGTGATTGTACAAAACACACTTACGACTGATGCTATTATAGCACACTTTAGGTCCTTTGCCATCCAGAAAGGATGAGTTTATACGGAAACATATAGAGACCATCCTTTCTTGTAAATTGGCTTCCCAGGCTTATCGGATGGGGGAAAGACAGCTAGACGTAAAGCGCAGCCACATGTTACACCTCACTCCTATACTCCTCCTGTCCAGGAGCGCCGCGGAGTCCAAATCCAACCCAAAGTTGAGATATGAGCAAAAATGTAGAGTTTGTTTGTGTGCCAGCGCAACTTGTGAAGAAGGCGGAAAAACCGTTTGATTGGCTTATTTACCCCTTTTCAAGAGGCGTGAGATATGCTATACTACGTTTTGCAACCGGGCCCATAGCTCAGCGGTTAGAGCTGCCGGCTCATAACTGGTAGGTCGCTGGTTCGATCCCAGCTGGGCCCATCTACAATTCATAATCTTTTGCCATTCTATATCCGTGTTGATTCTTGTTTCTTGGTGGCGTCAAACGAAGGTTTGCTCTTGTTGTACTGACTTCATCAATAGGAACTAAATAGACTTTATTAAGCTCTGGACTATAGACAGCAAAATAATCGCATTCTCCACGATAATGACGACTTTCTCTTTTCTCTCCTGTTACGTTATGATTTGCTGTGTCAAATTTGATAACTGCATCATTGCTTATTCTAGCTGTCTTGCATTGTATGCACCAAAATCTTCTCTCGGCATCCTCAATAACCAGATCGTATCGGTGGTTGCCACCATAAGGGGTGAGCACTACGTAGCCGAGTTGTAGAAACCGGGTGATAATTGCTGCCTCGCTGATATCCCCTGCAGTATTTGTATCTTTTTTACCTCTGCCGAGTAGTCCCATATGCATCTCCTTTTACATCTCGTAATCTTTTGCCCACCGTACATATTTTTCCTGATTGTTCTTTGCAGGAACCAATCGAAGATTTGCTCTAGTTGTGCCAACCTGATCTACTGCTAAAAGGTAGATTTTGTTAAGTTCCTCACAATAAACAGCAAAAAAGTCACATTGTTCTCGATAATGCCGCATACGCTTAACTTTCAAAGCCATATTATGATTTGCTGTATCGAATGCAATTACTGTTCCATTATCTTGTATCCGCGCCGTTTTACATTGCACCCGCCAGAATTGCCCCTCACCATCCTCAATGACCAGATCATATCGCTGTTTTCTCCCATTAGGGATGAGCACGACGTAGCCGAGCTGTAAGAACCGAGTAATAATCGCAGCTTCACTGATGTTGCCTATGCTATTTGTAGTACGCTTATCTCTTCCTTGCAAATCCATTTGTTTCTCCTTCAATACCGACCATCAAAAAAGCCTTGCTGCGCATGATGCTTCAGGATATCAATGGTTGCTGGTGTTCTTACTTGCTAGCTTATCGTGCTAGGGTAAGCTAGCTTTTTATTGCTTCTTTATCTAGTGTATATTATGCTTTTAATTAATAAAAGTTATTAGTAATAGCGTAACATGCGTTTACATTAATGTCAAGTCTATGGTAGACTGGCTTAAACATCACTTGGAAGGGTAACAATGAGGCAACGTTTAAAGATAAGAGAAGTCGCAGAAGCTAAGGGATGGACTCAGTCAAAATTGCAACGTGCTGCTGATGTCAACTCACGCACCATGAGTGGTATCTATCATGATCCCTACCGCGACGTAGCATATAGCACCCTGGCTAAAATAGCCAGGGTTTTGGAAGTGGAAGTGGGTGAGCTTGTGGAAATGGTGCCTGACGAGGAATAAAATCTTTGCCTCAACTCATAGGTCGCTGTTTCGATCCCAGCTGGGCCCATTTTTGTTTAGAAGCCAGTTAAGCACAAGCGCCTAACTGGCTTTTTTGTGTTTTGGCAAGATTGATTAATATCCCAGGCATAAGGGGCGAGTTTGTTATCATAGTGAGCTTAACGGATAGCGTTAAGCTCACCTTGGGAGAGAATATACAATTGTGTGATCACAGAAAATCGTGAATCCTAATTGAGTTCTTCACTATCTTTTCTGGACAACACTTTGTGCTTGGAAATTTATCCTCCTATATATATAATTACCAAAAGTATTGGACGTATAATTTGAGGCTTTCATTGCCTGGAGGCATGTGCCGCGCATCGCTTCCACGTTTTCCTCCAGATCTAATAGTTGTGTGTAAGTGTCAGGCCTTTAGACGTGGGGCGTCTGACTTAGTCTAGTACAGACCTCCTTCTGACATGCTTACTCACTGATAGACGATAGTGCCGACAATGCTGTGACATAGGGCATAGAGTCACATATATATTCATGAGCTATCACACTGTCAGTACCTGTAAATGCGTTCTATTCTTTCAAAGAGAAATACTTTGAGATAGGTAGGTCGCAATATATGAAGGATGTAGCCATTATTGGTGCTGGAATTGCAGGTATAGCAATTGCGACGCGTTTGCAAAAACTGGGCTTTGCAACGCAACTTTTTGAGGCGCATGGGCAGCCAGGGGGATGTGCTGGTTTTTACCGACGTCGTGGCTTTTCCTTTGACGTAGGAGCAACGACACTGGTTGATTTTGGCCCCAGTGGTGTTGGCGGCGAGTGGCTCTCTAGCATTGCTATGCCTCCGATAGAATGGGAGCAACTTCCTGGGTATCTGGCCTGGCTTCCAGACCGAACGGTGACGCTGCACCGTGATCCGGCTTTATGGAATGAAGAACGACTTAACACTTTGGGTTGTACACCAGCACACCACGCGTTCTGGATGTTTATTGATAGGCTTGCAGCGGCCTTCTGGCAGGCTAGCCGTCGGGGCGTTAAATTACCAATTCAAAGTATAAGAGATGCGGTTCGTGATATGCGCGCCCTGGGAGCAATGCACCTCCCTCTTATTCGCTACCTGAACTGGACAGTGGAGGATGCCTTGCAGGCCTTTGGCCTGCACCAGGACCGCGCATTAACTGGCTTACTCGCTATGCTCATTGAAGATACGGTACATAGCAGCGTGAGGGAGGCGCCCCTTATCAACGCCGCATTGGGAATTTCTATTCGTGGTGCCGGTCTTACACGTGCGAGAGGAGGGATGCGTGGTTTCTGGCAAGCGCTAACAACTCACTATCAAACTTTGGGCGGAGAACTGCGTGTTGGTTGTCGAGTGGAACAGATTACAGGTGAGCGGGGAAAATTTTATATACGGACGCGGCGAGGGGAATTTCAGGCTGCTCAAGTTGTAAGTACTCTTCCAGCATCATTGACCTCCTGTATCGCACCAACTCAGGTCGCGCGGACGCTAAGCCCATACTTAAGCCGAAATGCTAATGCTTTAGGGGGCGCGCTGTGTGTCTTTCTCGGTGTGCCAGAACAAGAGGTTTGTGAGCAAGATTTTAGGCACCACCAATTGCTTCAGACATATAATAGCCCGCTGGGTGATGGCAACAATATGTTTATCTCTGTCTCTGCTCCAGGGGATACTGAAAGCGCGCCTACGGGTTATCGCAGCGTCATGCTCTCTACACATTGTTCATTGGAACCCTGGGAAGCGCTATCTGCTTCAGCATACCAGGCCCAAAAGCGAACTTCTGGCGACCACCTTATCTCCCTTGCGCGGCGCGTATATCCTCACCTGGCTGAGCAAGCAAGCGTGTATGAGGTGGCAACTCCACGCTCCTACCAGTTTTTTACTTTTCGTCCTCGCGGTGCCGTTGGAGGGTTCCGTCTGACGCTTTATAACGCGAATCAGCGCGCTATTCCTTATTCTTCAGGTGTGCCTGGTTTCTGGCTGGCTGGTGATACGACCTGGCCTGGCCTGGGAACAGTCGCATGTGTGCTTGGAAGCAAAATTGTGGCTGAGCAGGTAGCGGAGAGCGCTCGCTACTTGCAAAGGCCCCGCTGGTTTTTGGCTTCATTTCTGCAAGGAGGTGCTGAATATGCACGATCTTGAAACGCCTCAAAGAGCTGTTCCTCGGCTTGAGGAACTAGGTGCAGATCTTCTCGTCACCACACGCAGACAACGTTTACTCACCCTGGCACGACCATTTATCGGGTTATTTTGCTACGCTGTTGCTGCCTATTTTAACTTATGGTGGCTCTATCCTTTTCTTGTTTTCCTTATTTTCGTTGCAGTTGTGACCGTGACACATGATGTCGTTCATCGATCACTTGGTCTTAGCCAGCATCAGACAGAATATGCGCTTTTTTTCATGGGAATGGTGCTCATGGAAAGCGGGCATGCCTATCGGACGACGCATGTCCAGCATCATAAGTATTTTCCATCTGAAGAAGATCAAGATCCTGAAGGTTATCCCGCGCATTTAAGCCTCTTAGGTGCGCTATTTTATGGTCCTGTATTTCTCTACAGGCTCTGGTGGTGGGCTTTTCAGCGCAATCAGCAGCGATTTGGGCAGCGGATGTGGCTGATACTGGAAGCTCTTGTCCCCTTTGTCGTTGTCATTGTTGGTCTCCTTTTGTGGAATACTCTACCCGCCGTTCTACTCTATGCTTTCTTTGCCCTGGTTGGAAGTTGGGTCTATCCGCTCTTAACGGTCTATCTACCCCACAAGGATTATGGAGAGACGCCGCTGACGCAAACACACACCTTAAGAGGCAGGATCATTCCGTTACTTTTTTTAGAGCTGACGTATCACCTGGAGCATCATCTCTATCCGCAGGTGCCAAGCCATAACCTGGCTGAATTAGCGCGTCGGCTCGATCCTTTTTTTAGGGAAGCTGGTGTGCAGTATTGGTATGTGATTTAGCAATAGCGTTTGTGGAAAACGAAATAACAACAGGCAGATACCCTTCAGGATATCTGCCTGTTGTAGGTTTGCTTATGTATGTTCGCCTCTAGAGGGCGCGGCGTCCACCCGTGACTGCGCGCAGGATAGCGATCAGGATACAGGCACCGATGAAGGAAACAACGATGCTGCCCCAGAAACCGAAGTTGGCGTCAGGAATCAGCAAGTTGGAGACCAGGCCACCGAGGAAGGCACCAATGATACCCACAACGATATCACCAACGATGCCATAGCCACCGCCACTCATGACACGACCTGCCAGGAAGCCCGCGATCAGGCCAACGACGAGCCAGGCAATAATGCCACCGGGATTGAGTGAAGCTGCGAGAACTGTTGCGACTACCATGATTTATTTCCTCCTAATATCATCTCTCTCGAGTGTTTTTGCGAGTATATTCGAATTCACAATTCCTGGTTAGAATACGTACGGACTCCCAGGAACGGTTTCGCTCAGAAGGGGAGGTAGAGCCTCTTTCAGCAAATTTTTATCTGCGCTTTAAGTTTTCTTAACAGAATTATCCAATATTACATGTTATATTCTTTAAGAGGTATCTGTTATAAGGAGGCCATGCCAGCATGGCCCCTACAAATCTCCATCATTTGTCAGCTGCACCGGTAAGGGTGCTAGTAAAGGAATGAGCCATGGCAAGGATGCGTTTTGTTTTTCGTTTTGCCTGTGTGTTGCTATTTGTGGTGAGTGGCCTGGT
Source organism: Ktedonobacter sp. SOSP1-85 (assembly GCF_016587415.1). Taxonomy (GTDB): domain Bacteria; phylum Chloroflexota; class Ktedonobacteria; order Ktedonobacterales; family Ktedonobacteraceae; genus Ktedonobacter. The sequence goes on from NZ_BNJI01000001.1 coordinate 5,702,553, forward strand.
CGCTGTTTTCTATCTCCACTCGCAGTCAGCACGCGCCCAGACTACGTATAATGTCCTTTTTGATAATGCCCACGCTGAGACGGCAGGGAATGCCGACTGGGTTATCAGCACCAGCCAGCCTGATCCCCTGGCGCAGAATGCAAATCCCCAGGTTGAGAGCGATTGGACGGGTGGCATTAGTGCCTGGGGCGTGACCTTGCAGAAAACAGGGCGCTATAGCTTGAAGACGAATACCAGTGCCTTGACCTATGGTAACAGTGGCAATGCCCTGGATCTTAGTCACTTTCAGGTCCTGGTGCTGCCTGAGCCTAACACACTCTTCACCAGTAGCGAGAAGACGGCCATCTTGAACTTTGTCCATAATGGTGGTGGCTTGTTTATGATCGCCGATCACACTGGTAGCGACCGCAACAATGATGGTCATGACTCGCTACAAATCTTGAATGACCTGATGAATAACAATGGCGTTGGCAACGATGTCTTTGGCATTCAGTTCGATGCGGTAAATATAGCCAATGAGAACCCCAGCAATGACACTCTCAATGGGGACCCTGTCCTCAGTGGACCATTCGGGACGGCTCATGGCAGCATTATTCGTAATGGTACCACTGAGACCATCTCACGTACCGATAACCCAAATGCGCATGGAATTATCTATCGGAATAGCGTCTCTAATACGGGTACAACAGGTGTCTTTGTGGCTGGTAGTACCTATGGCTCCGGGCGTGTGCTGGCCCAGGGCGATAGCTCGGCCATTGATGATGGTACCTGCGCTTCTGGAAATACCTGTTACGATGGGTGGGATGATAGCGCCGCCCAGGACGCAATCCTGTTTCCGAACGGAACGGAATGGTTGGCTGGTGGGTCAGCGGGGAATCCAACGCCCACTCCCACGCGTACATCAACTCCAATCTCTACGCCCACAAATACGCCAACACCGACTTCTACGCCAGCGACGGGTAATATGATCGTGAATGGTGGCTTTGAGCAGGGAAGCTCGCCCTGGGTGGAGAGTTCCAGTGGTGGGTATGAAATCGTGGACTCGTCTAATCCCCATACGGGAAGCTCTGAAGCCTACCTCTGTGGGTACAATAACTGCCAGGATAGTATCTACCAGAGCGTGACTATTCCCTCGACAAGTACCGCAGCAGCCTTGAGCTATTACTGGTATGTGACGACTACTGAGACGACGCATTCCTATGATTTTCTTAAGGTGCAGATTCGTAGCAGTAGTGGAAGTGTGCTGACTACACTGCAAACCATAAGCGATGGCAGCACCGCCCAGCAATGGGTAAGCGCATCCTACAACGTCAGCGCCTACAAGGGGCAGACCATTCAGGTTGCCTTTGTCGCGACCAATGGGTCAAAGAACCCAACCAGCTTCTACGTTGATGATGTGGCCCTGAATAGCTAGCAGCAGCTTTGCGCTCAGAAGTAACGAGGAGTGGCGTGGTGTGCGGGTTCCGGCCCGCACACCACGCCACTCCTCGTTATCTCAAGGCGAACTTACAAGCTAACTATGAATTAGAAAAATATACCCCGATACATGAAGCATACCTCTACCTGTTCTTGTCCCTGTTGTTATACCAATATTCCTATTTCTTGTTCTTGCTTATGCTTGGAGCCTTGCTTCTCTGGTTGGGATTAGGTATGCTCTGCCATAAGTAGGACGGAAGGGACTCCACTCATGATCCCGCGCAAAAATGCGAATTTGTTCGTTGCATTGATGTATGTGAATGATGGAGTATGTCATGTGTGATCACCAGAACCCCCTCAGAAGAAGCCTTTGCCGTCGAAGGAGTCCCATAACCGCCGGACAGTCTTGAAGTTGGGAGCGGGAGCTATGGCTCTTGCCGGGTTGGGCGGATTTGAAGTTGTCCTGACGTCTTCTACTGCTCATGCTGCCCCCTCTATTATCGGAGACGCAACCTGGGGAGCCAGGGCAGCCACTGATACGATTACGGTATTTAATCGCAAGCCAACCGCGATTCTCATTCATCACACTGCCAGTCCCAATACGACTGACTATTCTTTAAATCAGGCCTATCAACTGGCGCGTTCGATTCAGACGTCGCACTTGAATAACGGCTGGATCGATACTGGTCAACATTTCACGGTGACGCGTGGAGGATATGTTCTGGAGGGACGGCATCGCAGCCTGGCAACGCTACAGGGAGGGACCTCCTTTGTCCAGGGGACGCATTGTCCAGTGATGAACGATTCGGCAATCGGTATTGAGGATGAGGGGACGTACACCTCTGTCCTGCCACCAGATGCGCTCTGGAACTCGCTTGTAGATCTATGTACTTATATCTGCCAGCAGTATGGTCTGAATGCCAACAATATCTTCGGACATCGGGACTTCTATGATACAGAATGTCCAGGCACACAGTTTTATGGGCGCCTGCCCGCGCTGCGACGCGCGGTTGCCTCGCGCCTTAATAAGCCTTTGCCTGCCTACACCTGGCCAACGCTCAAGAGCCGCACCAGTGGAAATAACGTCAGGACGATTCAGCGTTTGCTGCAGGTGCGCGGCTATAGCGTTGCAGTTGATGGCACCTTTGGTACAAGCACGGTGAGCAGTGTGCAGAGTTTTCAGTCGGCTAAGAGCCTGAGTGTTGATGGAATTGTGGCCCAGCAAACCTGGCAGGCGCTCATTACCACGGTGACTCCTGGCAGCTCAAGCGCTGCTGTAAGCGCGGTGCAGAATCTCTTGAGCGCGCGGGGCTATAGCGTGAGTGTGACTGGCTATTATGGCAGCGCAACGGCCAGCGCCGTTAAGAGCTACCAGAGCAGTCGTGGGCTGACTGCTGATGGCACAGTCGAGAAGAGAACCTGGTGTGCCCTGGTGGGAGGCGTCCTGGGTTAGTTTCTCTCCTCAAGCCAAATTGGAGTTGGAGGATCAGGCCTGATACTTTAGCGCACGTGAAATACGTGGTCTGGGTATCAGGCTTGATTGTTGCGCTTACCAAGGCCGCAGAGGATGAGGTGCCAGACGCGCTCAAAAGCGGCATCAATGTCCGGGTCGGACCATTCGGAGGCATGGGTGGGGTTATGATAGCGCGTGGTCGCGTCAATCACGGCCTGCCCCGCGCTGATGGGATCATCGGTTTCGAACTCGCCGCGCCTGACCCCATCACTGATGATATATGCGGCCTGTTCGGCGAGGAGTTCAACATGGGCCTTGACGACAGTTCTGGCTTCCTTTACCAACTCCATATATGTGGCGAAGAGCTCTGGATCGTCAAACGCCCGGCGGTGTTTTGTACTGATGAGGAGCTTGAGCCAGCGCCGTAGCCGTTCAGGAGCAGGCGTATCCTCCGTAACAACAGCTTGCAGAGGTGCTGAGACCTCGACGAGCCAGCGCTCGGTGACTGCGTCACGTAGTGCTGCCTTACTGGGAAAGTGGCGGTAGACGCTGCCATGGCTGACATTGAGCGCGCGGGCAACATCAATGACGGTTGTCTTCGCTGGACCATAGCGGCGCAACACCTCTTCAGCCACATTGAGAATACGCTCACGGGTTAAAATCTCATCGCTCATCGCACACCAGCCTGGAGATAGTGATGGCTCAAGCCAGGCTCTATCGCCTGGCCTGGGTGCTGCCCCTCCGAACTGTCTATTACTCTGCCTTGAGCGTTCAGGCATGGGAAGCTTTCAAGCATCTTTTAGTTCTCCTCTGATATGCAAATGAGCGAGTTATATTCGAGTTATGAACAAGTATATGCGCCTGGTTAGCAGTGGTCAATACTTGTTATTCTGTTCTCTAGAACACCACCCCATGCAGAAGCAGCCGCGTTGGGTACTCTTCGCCAGTGCTTGAGAGGCGATTAAAGCGAAACTCAAGAAATTCGCTATAGGCGCTTGTGAACACTTCTAGCTGTCCTATCGCCGATTGTAAACTCTGGTCAAGGATGTGCGCGTTAGCTGGAGTGAGACCGATACTGATGTCTGAGGCAAGGTGCAATGTGATCTGCGTCTTGCGAGGTTGACTTTCACCTTGATCTATTGTGGCGTTGGCTAATTGTGTACATACCGTTGAGGGCATAACTGTTGCTAGAGAACTTGGAGAGGCTTGAACGGCAAAGGTTGCTTCGTGGGACGAAAGTGGTTGAGAGAAAGAAGGAAAAGTCATAAAGTAGCCTCACTTTTTAGAAACTATACCAACTATAGAGAGAAAGAGGCAAAATGGCGGCGCGGCCCTGCGCCGCCATTTCTTGTTGAAACAACAGTGGTCCCCCTGGAAGAGTAGCTTTATCCGCGCTCGCTATCGAGGTGGTGCATCTGTGACTCGTCGTAACGCGAGCCAGCGGCGGCGCCTGCTGGCACAGCCCGTTCGATTTGAGCAAGATCCTCAGTCGTTAACTGGAGATCGAGCGCACCCAGGGCCTCAGTGAGCCGTTCACGGCGACGCGCCCCGATCAGGGGGACGATGTCGCTTCCGCGCGAGAGCACCCAGGCAATGGCGATCTGGGCTACAGTGACGCCCCTGACCTCGGCAATGGAGCGCAGGGCCTCCACGAGCGCGAGGTTATGATCGAGATTCTCGCCCATAAAGCGAGGACTGAAGCCGCGGAAGTCGCCAGCCGCCATGTCACGTTCTTTAGACCAGTGGCCGCTGAGGAGGCCGCGTGAGAGCACGCCATAGGCGGTGATGCCTATGCCTAGCTCACGGCAGGTCGGAAGAATATTCTCTTCAAGCGAGCGTGAGAGCAGAGAGTACTCGATTTGCAAGTCAGAGATGGGATGAATCATGGCGGCGCGACGGATGGTCTGGGCGCTTGCCTCCGAGAGGCCGATGTGCCGTACATATCCCGCCTTCACCATGTCTGCGATGGCGCCAATGGTCTCTTCAATAGGCACAGTGGGATCGACGCGCGCCGGGCGATAGATATCGATGTAATCTGTGCCAAGGCGGCGCAGCGTATAGGCGAGGAAGTTTTTGACGGCGGCGGGACGTCCATCATTGCCAGACCAGCCGCCAGCGGGATCACGCAGCGCCCCAAACTTGACGCTGATGATGGCTTGCTCGCGTTTACGACCCTGGAGCGCCTGCCGGAGCAAGAGTTCATTATGTCCCATGCCGTAGAAATCGCCAGTGTCCAGCAGGGTAATGCCAGCCTCCAGCGCGGCATGAATGGTAGCGATGCTCTCATTTTCGTCGGCAGGCCCATACAGGTCTGACATACCCATGCAGCCCAGGCCGAGTAGAGACACCTGGGGGCCAGTTGTACCCAATGTTCTTGTCTTCATTCTGTTTGCTCCTATGGAAATCCTCTGTGGATATAGTGTTCGCATATGTGTGCGTTGATGAAAGTATAACCCATCAAATGACAGATGTCAATATCTGTCATTGGTAACTTGAAGACAAGGTGAGAGCAAGAGCGCCAGTCAAGAAATCAAGCAGTGTCCTGGTGATCCTCCTGATGTCAAAGGGCGGGCGAGAAAACGTCTTCTCGCCCGCTTTGCAAAAAGGGACAGGGGAGGTATCAGGGTTTCCTCAGGGGCCGGGTGATATGCTCGGGCTGAACGACGAGGACAAATTCCTGTGGAATAGCTGCCATCAACGTTTGTTTCCTTTCTGGATGGGCAACACTACAGAAGGGTAGGCTCAATTGTTCTGCACTTCCCCGATGACTTCGGCGGCCAAGCGTTCCATCTGCTCGGCCTCGTCGAAGAGCGGGTGGAGCTGGATGAGTTCGGCTCCCGCGTCCGCGACCTCGCGCAGACCTTTGATGCAGGCTGAGGGTGGCCCGTAGATGGCAACTGCGGTCATGCCAGAAGATCCGTAGATCTGCTTGAGCCCGGCGTCCACCCGCTCGCGTGCTCGGGTGACATTGTCATCGACGGCAATATAGACGCGTTTGGCGATCTGAAATGAAGGATCCTGTTTTGATTCTGCCAGCGCCTCGTGAAGCACGTGGACCTGCTGAGCGAACTGCGCTGTGGTAGAGCTGCCGGCACCAAAGAAGCCGTTGCCGTAGCGGAGCGCACGACGCACCGCTGCCGGATGACTGGCACCGATCCAGAGCGGCGGGTAAGGCTTCTGGAAGGGTTTGGGCTCCATAGACGCGCCATCGAGCTGCCAGAAGCGACCGCTGAAGTTAATGCGCGGCTCGGTCCAGCAGGCCTTCATCAGCCGCAGCCCCTCAGTGAAGCGAGCAATCAGACTGGCAGGATCAACCTCGAATGCGGAGAACATTCTCCCTCCTCCGCCACTGCCAACACCAACCTCGATGCGCCCACGGCTGAGCTGATCCAGCGTGCTGATACTTTTGGCGAGGTGGATAGGATTGTGCAAGGGGCTGACGAAGACGGCGCATCCCAGACGCAGTCGCGTAGTGCAAGCTGCGGCGAAGGTCATGAGTTCGAGCGGAGACAGGGTGGGGACGGAGCCAAATTCTATTTTTTGCGTTCCACTCCTGAGTTCGAGTGGAGCCAGGGCCGGTGCGGAGCCAAGTACCACTTCTTGCGTCCAGGCACTGTGAAAGCCGAGAGACTCAGCTCTGGTCAGGTAGTTGTGCAGCTTGGCTGGGTCGAATGTGCCGTCAGGAACGCGTTGAGGTATGGAAATAGCGAAGTGCATAGCAGCCTCCTGATAGTGAATTGAATACGCTTTTGAACTGAATACTCATAGCACGTTTCTTGTGTGCCATCTTTTTACTCGGATATCCCGAGTATGCTTCTCCTGGACATGCCTCTCTGTCGAAGCGTGCCCAGTTGGAGAGACATTCATTAAACTGTTGGGAAGAACAAAACTGTGCGGTCTGGTGAGGGAGATTTTCTCGGCACTGTGAGAGGTGGTACGAATGGTTCCCAACGCTCGGACCAGTGGCAAAAAACCTGCACCGTGCAGTAAAATGAGAGTGTTTGGAACAAAAGGATCGCGACTTGCGGCGTGGTCGCAACGTGTGATGAGCTACGAACACATTGCTTGCCCGCTATCTCCAGGCATGGGAAACAGACGATGTGGATGGGCTCGTGGCGCTTCTGACAGAAGACGCGACGCTCTCCATGCCACCGGTCCCTTCGTGGTATCAGGGACGAGAAGCGATTCGCACGATTCTCCTGGCTGTCTTATTCCCATCTGGCGTGCAGCATCGGTGGCGTTTATCTCCGACGCGCGCCAATGGTCAGCCTGCATTTGTGGTGTATCGAGCGGATGAAGCAACACGATCCTATCGAGCGTTCGCGATACAAGTCGTCACCCTCGATGCTTCGCGGCGCGATCTGCGACAGGTCGCCGAGGTGACGGCATTCCTTGGGCCGGAACTCGTCACTTCCTTTGGATTCCCGCTTCTACTCCCTCAATAAAGGTACCATCTCGCGCTTGCCCCTCATTGGTTTTCCGAGCACAGCTCTGTCAATCCTTCTCTCAATTACTTGACCGGTGTTCTTAAGAGCTGAGATGACCTTTGAAATATCTGGGAATAGCAGCATGCTGGAGAGGGTTGTCATGTATAGTACAAAGACTCAAAAGCTCAAATAGTCGCCGCATGCCAATAAACATGAGAAGAGAAAAGTAAATGGAACAAAAACGAGATATTGAGAATCGGGACGATATTGTCTACATGGTCAGTACGTTTTACCGCAAGGCCACGCAAGACCCTCTCATTGGCTTTTTCTTTACGGATGTGGCCGCCATTGACCTGGAGGCGCACCTGCCAGTGATGTATAACTTCTGGGAGAATCTGCTCTTTCAGACGGGCAACTATCGTGGCGGCATGATGTATAAGCATATCCTGTTGCATCAGAAGGAGCCGCTACGCTCCCAGCACTTTGCGCGCTGGTTTGAGCTGTTCTCCCAAACGATTGATGGCGCATTCGCGGGGCCAAGGGCCGAAGAGGCCAAGCGGCGAGCCAGGACAGTGATTCAGACGATGCCTTTAAAACTACAAGGCGCATCTCTGCCCCTGACAAGGCCACGCTAACCTCTCCTGCTCCGATTTTCCTATGCAAACGTATGCAAGCATACGTTTGCACCGAATTTCGTTGTTCCTGTTTCATCCGTAGGTGCCTCCGGGCCGAAGCCCTTTGGTCTTACCCCGCGTCCGCAGGCAAGTTTGCGTCTTCGTCCGAGCCAGTACCGGAGACGGCTTGATCAATGAGCCCGATCAAGCGAAGGGCTTCGCGTAACACATTCTGACCTGCGTTGTAATCTCGATCCTGCGGAAACTGATCATACGGACAAGCAGGATTCTGACACACAAAGATGCGATCCTTGAGCGTCATCGCTTCCCACGTCCAACCGCAGCAATGACAGGTCTTGCTGGAAGGAAAGAAACGGCCCACCTTGATTATTTGTCCCCCACGTTGCGCCACTTTTGCCTCGAGCAGACGTCTGAGGGTGCCCAGCGAGGCATCGGCGAACGAGCGAGCGAGACGGCGATTCCTGAGCAGTCCCTTGAGGTGCAGATCTTCCACTCCGATGATCCCGTAACTGTCGACCAGCTTAGTTGTGAGCTTCTGAAGGACATCCTGGCGCTGGCAGGTGATGCGATAATGCAGACGGGCGACCTGTCGGCGCGCTTTCTCCCGATTCGCGGATCCCAGTTTTCGGCGATGCAGCCGTTTGTTGGCCTGACGCAATTTCTTGAGAGCGGTTTTGAGGAAGGCTTGGTTTTCGACTTCCTCTCCTGTACTCAAGGTGGCCAGGCGGTTGAGCCCCACATCGATACCCACGGCGGCTGGTTTCTTCACCGCGATGGTCTCAGGGATCTCAACCTGGAGGGAAACAAACCACCAATCTGCTTGACGAGTAAGACGTGCGCCTGTGATTTTGCCCTGGAAGCGCAGATTCTCAGCCAGATTGACCCATCCGAGCTTGGGGATCCACATGCGATGATCCCCCAACGCGAATTGATCGTTGGCAAGGTAAAAGGAGGGTTTGCTTGTTTTCTTGCTCTTGAACGTAGGGCGTTTGGCTTTGCCTTCAAAAAACGCGGTGAAGGCTTTTCCCAGATCGAGAAAGGGCTGATCTGAGGCGTTCTTCGTCACCTCCCATGTCCAGGGGAATTGGACCCGCCGAATCTCGTTGAATTGCTTCTTGAGTTTCAAGGCGGTGGGTTTGTCTCCGGCCTCATATTGGCGGTTCCATTCGGCCAGCGCCCAATTCCACACAAAGCGAGCAACGCCTGCGGCACGAGCAAAGTAGTTGGCCTGCTCAGGTGTGGGATGCAGTCTGATCTTATGGGCGCGAATCATGCGGTTCTGCTCTTTCTCTTACCTCATATTTTCTTCAGTATAGGGCAAATGTTCTCATCTGTCAAGAAGCCCGAAAGCATGGCGTCTTGCCCACGCTTGATTCCTGTTTCCCAAAAAGTGGGAAACAGTTGCATTCTCTTTCTGTTTATATCAACCACGCAATCGCTTTGGGTGCGACATACGTGTCATATATAACCCGTTTATCTGTTCCCAGGGTAGGCCCCTGGACCTGTGTCTTGTCTCCTGTTGGGGAACACGATACAGTGTAACCGAGATACAAGGAGAGGGAGCGTGGAAGATATGCCAAAACGTGTGTTGGTTGTTGAAGATGAAGCCGATATCCAGACGGCTGTGCGAACGCTGTTAGAAAACTCAGACTATGAGGTAACGAGCGCTGAGAATGGGCTGGTGGCTCTTGAATTACTGGAGCAGGGGCTTCAGCCCGATATCTTGCTGCTCGACCTGATGACTCCAAGCATGAGTGGTTATAGCCTGCTGTATGAACTGCACCGGCGAGGAGTAAGCAATACGTTCTCTACCATTGTGATGAGTGGTGATGTCTTAACGAAGCAGCAGATCGACCTCTTTGGTATTAAAGGCTTCATCAGCAAGCCCTTTGATATTGATGAGCTTCATGCCATGATAGCGTCTGTGTAGTATATCTATGTGGGGCAGATGTTGGCCTTGTGCATAATGAGAATATGCTCCTATACAGGACTATGGAAAAGAGGTCGTTAATGGATACAAGTGAGGTACAGAAGCTGTTTATCTCGGCCGGGTTGGGGCGTCTTACGAAGGACCTTGATGCCCTGGTCAAGCCATCGATTCGCCTGGAGGTCACACCGGCTGAAGAAGCTACGCTTCAGCCGGGAGTCTCCAAATTTGGTGGTCTGCCTGATTTACCTGCGGATGTCTCCTGGCCTACCTGGCAGCGCCTGCCGCAATCATTTATCGCGCAGTTTCGCCTGCAAGATGTTCATCCTTATGATGCTGCTGGTGTGCTACCTACCCAGGGAATGCTCTGGTTTTTTTATGATGCGCAGCAGGAGACATATGGCGATGATCCCGCGAACCGGGGAGGCTGGAGCGTTATCTATCGGAAGGATGCCCAGAGGCTGAAGCGCGCGACTGTGCCTGCGAAACTCCCTAAGTCAAGCCTTTTTAAGGCAGGTTCCGTTCAATTTATACGTGAGCTGACGCTATCCCAGGTGCCCAACCTGGAGATCGCCAAATACGATTGGAGTGAGGACGAACAGCAGAAGTACGACGATCTCCTCGCCAATTTGTTGCCCCAGGAGAAACGAGCCTTTCGTCATCGCCTGCTTGGGAATCCTGATCTTATTCAGGACGATCTGCGTGAGCAGAGCCAGCTTATCTCGCACGGAGTCACCGAGGATAATGATCCGCGCCAGAAGCAGTTGGAGGAGGGGGTTAAAGCGTGGCAACTCCTTTTTCAGGTCGATACTGATGAGCGCCTGGGCATGCGCTGGTCGAGCGCGGGTATGCTCTATTACACGATCACCGATGCGGATTTACGCGCGCAGCATTTTGAGAATACCTGGTTGATCTTGCAGGCGGACTAAACTATACTAAAATCCTCTTCACGAAGAAAAACTCGCAGGAAGAAGGGGAAAATAACTGTGATAACCTATCGTGGTCGTAGGGCCTGGCTCTTGCTGGCCCTGCTGTTTGTGGTGAGTGGGTGTGGCACCGTCGTAACGACTCCACCAGGCACAAGCCCAACAATACCAACAGTGACGGCAGCTCCTGCCTCGGCTGAGCCTCAATGGGGCGTGCGAACCAAAACCAGCGGTTGCCAGGCCAGTAGTGGTTTGCAAGATAAGGCCTGTACGCCGGGGGCGATATTCTCCGATGCCACCAAAACAAAAATTTGTGTGCCTGGCTATGCCAGCTCGGTGCGCAATGTATCGGTGAGCCTGAAAAGCAAGGTTTATGCCGCCTATGGCATCAAGAAGCGCCGTCCGGGGCAATATGAGGTGGATCACCTGGTTAGCTTGCAACTGGGCGGATCGAATGATATCGCCAATCTCTGGCCCGAGTTGGCTGAGCCGAAACCGGGCTTTCACGAGAAGGACCGCGTTGAGAACTGGCTGCATGACCAGGTGTGCAAGGGCAAGGTGTCGCTACGTGATGCACAGATCAAAATTGCTACGGATTGGCGAGCCGTCTACAACAGCCTTCCTAGCCAGTTTAATGGCTCAGACAGCGACGATAGCGATTAATAGTAGGCTAGCGCAAGAAGTGGGATGAGAGCCTTTTTGTCAGAGCCCGAGGGGAAAGCGCCCCTCGGGCTCTTTCCTGTTTGTTTGTAGTGGAAGGTGTGGAAAGGCTCTTGCTCAGGATCGCGTATAATAACGAGAAGTGTTGTTTAGGAATAGATCTATTCGGAGGTTTATCGTATGCGACCCTGGTCTGTACAGTTAAGTGGACGCTTTGAAGAGCATGTATTTCAGAGCGAGGTGCTCAAGGGCAATCCGTTGGGTGATCCCTCCGCTCGCCCGCTGTGGGTATATCTCCCGCCAGGTTATGACGCTGAGTCGGAGCGACGCTATCCAACGGTATACCAGATCCAGGGTATGACGGGTCAGTTGGATATGTGGCGCAATCGCATGGCTTTTCGCAAGAATTTTCCTGAGCTGGTGGATGAACTCTTCGCGCAGAAGGAGGCGCCACCCTGTATCGTGGTGTGGGTAGATTGCTGGACCTCGTATGGTGGCAGCCAGTTTCTCGACTCCCCAGGGACAGGAGCGTACCACACCTATCTCTGTGATGAAGTCGTTCCCTGGATCGATGCGCATTACCGGACCCTTCCACGGCGTGAGCATCGTGGTATTGCAGGTAAATCGAGTGGTGGCTATGGTGCCATGATTACCCCCATGCTACGTCCGGACCTCTGGGGTGGCCTGGCCACGCATGCGGGTGACGCGCTATTTGAGACGTGCTATCTGCTAGAATTTCCGGCCTCGGTGCGTGCATTGCGCGATCAATATGATGGTTCATTTGACAGATTCTGGGAATCCTTTCGCAGCCGCCCGGCCCTGACCAGGGAGAGCGATATGCCCTTGCTCAATGACTGGTGCATGGCGGCCTGCTACTCTGCGGACGAGGATGGAACGGTTCACCTGCCATACGATCTGCGGACGGGCGAGCTGAGACCTGCTATCTGGGAGCGCTGGCTACGTTGGGACCCCGTGCGAATGGTGCCACATCACGCCGAGGCCCTGCGCTCACTTAAGGCCATCTACATTGACGCGGGGAGGCGCGATCAGTTCTACCTCGACCTGGGCGCGGAAGCCTTTAGAAGAGAGCTGGAGAAGATTGGTGTTACCGACATCTTCTTCGAACTCTTCGATGGTACTCACTCAGCCATCGAATATCGCTATCCACTCAGCTTGAAATACCTGGCGGAGCGCCTCAGCCCACGCTAGCATTAAATATATTGAAGCGGGAATTTTTATCGTCATAGATTGTTCTAGCTAGCTGTAGGGCATAATGTAAGCATATGCCTTACAGCTAGCCTGTATATGTAGAAAAGGAGATCCTATGTCGCGTACCATAGCTATTCTTGGTGCTGGCAATATCGGTGGAACCCTGGGGAAGAAGTGGCATGCCGCCGGGCACCAGGTGGCCTTTGGCGTCAATAATCCAGAGAGTCCCAAGGCTCAGGCGGTGCGCAGTGACCTTGGCGATACTGTTGTGATTAGTTCAATTGCTGACGTGTTAGCGAAGAATCCAGACGTGGTTGTCCTGGCCATCCCTGGCAAGGCGGTGGATGAGGTGTTAGCCACCCATGCCGCACAACTGGGTAAGCGCATTATCATCGATGCGACCAATCGTGTGGGTGAGACAACTATGCATAGCCTGGAAGTATTTGAGAAGCATGCTCCTCAGGCCCAGGTCTTCCGGGCCTTTAATACGCTTGGCTGGGAAAATTTCGCCGATCCCTATTTTGATGGTGTCCAGGCCGACCTCTTTTACTGTGGTCCAGAGGGTGAAGCACGTTCTACCGTCGAGGGGTTAATTGGGGATGTCGGTTTACGTCCGGTTTACCTTGGTGGCCCTGATAAGGTCGGCCTGGTTGATGCTGCCGCTGGACTCTGGTTCGCGCTGGTCTTTGGCCAGGGCAAGAGTCGGCACCTGGCCTTTAAGGTCCTGGAGCGCTAGTCGTGAATGGCGAGGCTAGAAATTTTCTCGCCCCGCCATTCATTCTTGAGCAGGCTGAAATAATGCTCATCCTCGAACTGCCCATTGAAGTAGAAGCGCTGGCGCAGCATCCCTTCATAGGTGAAGCCAAGCTTGAGCAGCAGGTTCTTTGATCCTTCATTAGCGATATCGATGATGGCCTCTATGCGGTGAAAGGCAAGTTCGTGAAAGCCGTAGGACAGGACGGCTGACATAGCTTCGGTCATGATGCCCCGGCCCCAATAGGCGCGATTGAGATCATAGCCCGTTTCTGTGTAATGGTAGTTCGGACCGAAGTGGTGAAAGCTGCATGTGCCTATGATGTTCTCCTCGCCTTTGAGCGCTATGCCCCAGCGGATGGCCTCACGCCGGGTGTAGCGTTCCTGGAGTTGCTGAAACCAGGTCTGCGTCTCAGCAATTGACTGATGTGGGAGTTTGCCATAGTAGCGCATAACCTCTTCATCTGAGAAGGTGGAGAAGAGCGCCTCGATATCGCCGGGCTGGATTTCGCGAAGCTGCAAACGCTCTGTGGTAAGCGTGGGGAAATATGTAAAGGCTGCGTCAATACTCATATATATAAACTCCTTTGAAGTAAACTGAATAGTTAGCTATTGAAATAACGCTGAAAGACAAGATGGTGCGCAAACTCTAACGCAGTGGCTACTGCGCCAAGAAGTACGCTCTCATTGCCCAGCCTGGTGGCGACGATGCGTGGTCGCGTTGGCAGAAGCCGACGCAGTGTCTGTTCTAAGGGCTGAAGGAGTAAGTCAGTGCGTTGTCCTATGCCCCCACCCAGAACGATAAGTTCAGGGTCCAGTATCGCAACGATGGCCGAGATCGCAAGAGCCAGGCGTTGCCCCTCTTGTTCAACGACGGCAAGCGCCTTTGCCTCTCCCTGGAGTGCAGCGGCAAAAATTTGTTTGGCCGATAAAGGTTCGGACAGGCCCTGTGCCTGCGCCATGTGTACGATGCCCTGCGCCGAGGTGGCCTCTTCAAACATTCCCAGATAGCCCTCATTTGGCTCTACTGCATGTTCCAGGTCCAGGGGCTGTGTTGCCCCGAAGGGCAGAAAACCAATCTCTCCCGCTGCGCCATTTGCCCCTCGGTAAAGTGACCCATTGAGGACGATACCCATGCCGACGCCAGTTCCGATCAGGATATATACAAATGTCTGAGTCTCGTTCCCCCAACCAAATCTGCGCTCGCCCAGGGCCGCCAGGTTCGCGTCGTTTTCGAGTGAGATACTCAGCCCCAATGCCTCCTGTAACTCTGTCAGCAAACCATGGCGGCCCCACTCAGGGAGGTTGGACGCGAAGCGGACGCGTTTACTCTCTTCATCGAAGACTCCTGGCGTGCCAATAACGGTGTGGACCACCTGTTCCCAGGATAGTTGAGCTTCAGCAATAAGCTCACGCGCCAGGTGGTTGATCAATGTGACCAGGGACGCGGCACTCTGCGTCGTGTTGGGCACATCCCGCCGCGCTACAATGTGTCCCGCCAGGTTGGAAACGGCGGCTCGTACCCAGCCTCGACCAACATCGACACCAATGACGTAACCGGCCTCTGGATTAGGCTCGTACAACGTCGCGATTCGCCCCCCTTTATTGGAGACAGATTGTCCAACGGCCCGCACAAGTTGAGCCTGCTCAAGGCTGGCGAGCGCCTGTGACACCGTAGGCTTAGATAGACCAACCACGCGCGCGAGCTGCGCACGTGATGTGGGACCATGGCTGCGTAAATATTCTAGCAGAGAGCGTTCATTGATCGCTCGTAAGAGAGATGGTGTACCCGCTTGATATTCTGGTTGATGTGAATTGCCCACTGACATTGTCCACTCCTTTGCCACAACAGATAGATGGCTTCCTCATTGTAAATGATCTTTACCAACTTAGAAAGGGGGAGCATGAAGGAAGGGGTGTGGCACGGGCAATTGCCCGTGCCACACCCCTTCCTTCGGTTTTCCTTGTACATGTATTGACAGACGTTGGTTAGGAAACTATACTAACTATATGCACTACGAGAACGTGCGAAGCATAGTTTAGGCCTGTTGTAGAGGCAGGCGTAACACGAGGAGGTCTCCCGTGAGTTCTTCAGACATCAACCGGGAGTCAGAGGTGATTCCCACAGGCACAACGCAAGGCACCGTTGCTGAGCGAACGACAAACGGATTTGTACGCAGCGTTGGATTGTTGACCGCGACGGCGATCAACATGACTCAGATGTGTGGTATTGGGCCATTCATCACCATCCCGATCATGGTTGCGACCTTTGGTGGGCCGCAGGCGATCATTGGTTGGATTGCGGGGGCGATTCTGGCCCTGGCGGATGGATTGATTTGGGCTGAACTGGGTGCGGCTATGCCTGGAGCTGGCGGCACGTATATTTATCTACGCGAGGCCTTCCAGTATCGTACAGGGAGATTGATGCCATTTCTCTTCATCTGGACGGCGATTCTGGCTATTCCCCTGATCATGTCGACCGGCGTCATTGGCCTGGTACAGTACCTGGGCTATCTCTGGCCAGGCATGAATTGGTGGGAGATTCATCTTGTCTCCCTGCTGGTTGTTGCCGTGGTCGTTTTTGCACTCTACCGGCGCATTGAATCGGTCGGCTTCCTGACCAATATCCTCTTTGTGGTCATGTTGGTGTCCATTGGCCTTGTCATCGTCGCATCTTTTACGCGCTTTAATCCACAACTCGCGTTTACCTTTCCTGCGAACGCTTTCACCCTCAATGGCCAGTTCTTTGCTGGCTTAGGAGCTGGCTTACTGGTCGGAGTCTATGACTACCTGGGCTATAATACGACCTCGTACATGGGCGATGAAATGCGCTCGCCTGGCCGTGTTATCCCCTGGTCCATTATTATCTCTATCCTGGGTATCATGCTCCTCTACCTGGCCCTGAACATTGGTGTGATGGGTGTGGTTCCCTGGCAAGAGGTCGCGAAGTCTTCATCGATTGCCTCACTGGTGCTGGAGCGTATCTGGGGCAAAGGTGTCTCCAGCGTTGTAACAGTTCTCATTATCATCACCGCATTCGCCTCGGTGTTCACCGGCTTGCTCGGCGGTTCGCGTGTGCCTTATAACGCGGCGCGTGATGGGGTCTTTCTCCGCCCATTTGCGAAATTGCATCCTCGCTACCACTTTCCTCATATTGCTCTGCTTGTGATGGGCCTGCTGACCGCTATTGGTTCCTTCTTTGATCTGGGAACTGTCATTAGCATGCTGATCGCGGTAATTGTTCTCATTCAAGGTGTTGGGCAGGTGGTTGCGCTGATCGTCCTGCGCATGCGACAGCCTGAGCTCAAGCGCCCTTATCGGATGTGGCTCTATCCTTTGCCGGGCGTGATCGCTGTGGCTGGCTGGGCGTATGTGTATTATGCCTCTGGTTGGACCTCTGTTGGTCTCTCACTGGGCTGGCTAGTTATTGGCGTCGTTGCCTACCTTATCTGGGCGCGCGTCGAGCATACCTGGCCATTTGGCCCCAAGGAGATCCGTGAGGTATATGTCGAGGAGCAGTCCGCGCAGCCTGGCGTAACAGAGGTGGCGCAATAGCAAGCGACTCCTGATAGATAGAGGAAAGACCTGGATGAACCATACTTCGCAGAACGTAACCACGCAAGATTTTGTCCTTGCCATCGATTTTGGCGGCACAAAAATTGCGATTGCAACCGCTGACTCTGAGGGGCAGATCCTGGAGCAGGCGCGGCTTGAGACCAGGGCCGTGCTAGGCGCTCAGCAAATCCTTGAGCGAACACTGATGAACGCTCAGGCGCTCATCGCCCAAACCATGATGGTAAGAGGGGGACAATGTGTTTCTGTTGGTGTCGCAACACCCGGGGTTGTTCGTGAAAAGGAAATATTGTTGTCGCCAAATATTCCGGGATGGGAGCAGGTTGCGCTCTGCGAAACCATGCGTATGGGCCTGAAGATCCCGGTGGTGGCGGTGGAGAACGATGTCAAAGCCGCCGCTCTGGCGGAAGTGCATTGGGGCGCACTCCAGAGGGCGAATCCTGCGCTTTTCCTTAGCCTGGGGACCGGGGTCGCCGCCGCGATTGTGGTTGATGGACGCGTACTTTCTGGGGCGCATGGAGCCGCTGGGGAGATTGGCTACAATTTGCGTAGTGTGTCTGATCATTCCGGCGCAGCACAAGGACGAGCACCGCTGGAAGAGTTTGTGGGTGGGCGTTTTATAGGTGAGCGCGCGAGCGATCTGCTAGGCGAGCCACTTAGCGCGGCCGAGGCGTTCGCTCATCCAGATGCTCGCGTCCAGGATCTGGTGCAAGAAACGCTAGCTGAATTGGCGTTTCACATCGCCAATGTCTCGATTCTCCTTGATCCGGCACGTGTAGCTGTTGGTGGAGGCTTGATGAACTCGGGAGCGCTTATCTTGCGTGCTCTGGCATCCCGCCTGGCGCTTGCGGTGCCCTTCCCCCCTGAACTCGTCCCGGCAAAGTTTCTAGACGACGCATCGCTGTATGGAGCCATTGCCCTGGCCTTGAGAGCTGTTCAGCATACAGATGCCCGCGTCCACACTGGTTCCTGATCTGGCTCTTCTCTCAATGAGCAGAAGCAAGCAGCAGGATGAATCTTATGCAGATTCATCCTGCTGCTTTTATGTGTAACGGTGGCGCGACTTATGCAGTTTCAGGGCTCAGCGGGCTTTCTGGTTCGCGCTGGCGTATGGCGGTTCGAACGCTGGCTGGTCGCCAGTAGCCAGAGACGACAAAGATGGTGGGGACAAAAACGACCAGGCCCGCGATACAGACCCACCACCAGGTTGCCCATTGCTGTCCATCAAGCTGATTTCTGACCACGAAGGAGAAGGCCAGGGTCGAGAGGACCACGACCATGCGTAGAATAAAGCCCTCGACCGCCATGCCAGTGGCGACCAGGGCAGGATTAATGTCCTCAATGGTCTCCGTATAGGCCGCCATCCAGGTGACATAGCCGATGGCCAGCGTAATACCGAAGAGGCTGAGGAAGACGGCCATCAGCGTTGCATCCGTGGGAACACCAATGCGGCTGATAAAGAGTAGTGTCACGATAATAGTGGCGATGGCGCCAAAGAGCATATAGGGCTTGCGTACCAGAGTACGATCAGAGATGAAACCAATAATGATCGCGGCGGCGACATTGACGAGCCAGAATATGCTAACCAGCCCGTTGGCCTGGGCGACCGTGAACTTGAAAATGCTGCTTAAGTAGAGGGGGAAGAAGCCGACCGCGGCAAAGTACATAAGCAAGTAGAGGCTGATGCCCAGCGCGCTAACGACCAGGCGAGGATTAAGCATTTGCCGCCAGGGATGCCTGGTTGCCTCTTCGGGATCGATGTTGCGCGCACGGGCCTCGATAAGCTCTTTCTCCTGCATAGAGTTCATGACCTGGTCGCGCAACCGGGGCGAGAGCTCGCGTAGGAAGAAGAAGCAGACCAGGAAGACGATAAAGCCAACGATCCCGGCGATGACGTACTGCGATTGCCAGGAGCCATACGAGGAGAGCGTCTGGCTGGCAACTCCTGTCGCCAGGACGCTGCCGCCCACGGGCCCCACTGTCCAGAAGCCCATAGCCAGGGCGCGGCCAAAGCGCGGCGAGAAGTCGCGCACCAGGGCCGGGGTAACGACCAGGATAATGCCCTCGATGAAGCCCACGACCCAGATGAGGAGCAGGAAGAGCCAGAGGGAACTGGCTAACGCGATTATCAGGGTTCCAATGGCAGTGACCAGCAGACCATAAATGATCAGGGTGCTGCGTCCGATGCGGTCGGAGAGGCTGCCAAAGATGGCCGAGAGTGCCCCAAGGAGATTGCTTACTAGCAAGAAACGCGAGTAGTCGGCGACCGTAAGGCCAAACGTATGCAAGACCAGCGGCGCGACCGAGGGAAGGACATACGATTCGTAATACAGGATGATGGTTGCGATGACGGCAAGCGCTAGATACCAGATGCGTTGCGCGTTGGTGGGATAGTGTTCAAGGCTGCGTTGCCCGGTTGCGATGCGAAAAGTACTCATCTCAAACCTCCTGATACCCACTTGCTTGTACAACAATGTACGAGCATGATCGTGAAACGCGTACGAATGAACGGTACTACGAGCGATCAAAGAATGATCATCCTCACCACCTGAAGCGAGAAAACGCCCCAGGTGGCGAGAGAAGGGTCTTGCGTTGTCATCAGATAAAGGGGACTGGTTTAGGGCTGACGTCTCGGCAGGGCGGCGCTAAAGGTGCCGCTGACCTTGATATCCCCGTTCTGGTCTACCGCCTGCACCGTGCCTGTCGCGCGCGTCTCGCCTCCGACCTCATTGATCTCGGTGATCTTGCCGGTGCAGGTGATCACGTCACCAATGCGCGTCATCCCCTTGAAGCGGACACCAAACTTGCGTAGCGCGAACGGGCCAAAGGCATCGCTGAGCATCTGGCCTACGAAGCCCATGATGAGCATGCCATGCGCGATGATGCCACCCGTTCCTATAGCCTGACCCACGGCGGGATCAGTATGTAAGGGATTGAAATCGCCCGAGGCGCCCGCGTAGCGCACCAGTTGTAGGTGCGTCACTGGCTGCGTTGTCAAGTGAGGAAGGGAATCGCCCTCATGAGCATCCTCGGCATAGAGCCATGTGTGGTTTGACGTGGTCATGTGTTGGCCTCCTTGCTTACTGGAGAGGGCTGCTCGCGAATGACGATGGTGCTGCGCGTTTTGAGCACAGGCTGTTGTTGCTGGTTGGTGTACTCTGTCTCCGTCGTGATGATATCCATGGAGAGGCCATCGCGTCCCTGGCGTGTCTTACCATCAACAACTGTCGTCACCCCTGTCAGGGTTTCGCCGGGATAGATGGGCGCCAGGTACTCATACTCCTCCTCACCATGCAGAATGCCTTTGACGTTAATGCCCAGGCTACCCAGGTCGTTTCCGCGCTGGCGGGCGCCCCAGAAGCTAAACATGGTTGGCGTGGTGGGCGAGATGGGCACATCGGGAAAGCCCTGCGCCTGTGCCGCTTCCCGACTATGATAGACCGGGTTGTCGTCCCCAATGGCGGTGGTCAACTCGTGGATCTTTTGCCGGTGTACCTCGGTCGTGAAGGGAGCAAAGCGATGACCGATCTTGCTCGTATCGAACATAGTTTTCTCCTTGCTTAGTGTGGGCCGCCGGAGACATAGATGATCTGTCCATTGACGTAGCTGGACTCTTCTGAGGCCAGGAAGCAAATAACGTTAGCCACATCGCGTGGCTGTCCGACACGCCTGACGGGAATGACCTTGGAGGCGGCTTCAATGCGTTCCTGGGGATCGAAGCCCATCCTGCGGGCCGTGGCGCGCGTCATCTCGGTATCGATAAAGCCGGGTGCGACGGCATTGGTGGTGATGCCAAAGGGGCCTAACTCTATAGCAAGCGTGCGCGTGAGGCCTTGCAGACCCGCCTTCGCCGTTGAGTAGTTGGCCTGGCCGCGATTGCCCAGAGCTGAGGTCGAGGAGAGCGAGACGATACGCCCGTAGCGCTGTTTGACCATATAGGCCTGGGCGGCCCGGCTACAGAGGAAGGCGCCCCGCAGATGGACATTCATGACCGTCTCCCAGTCATCATCGCTCATCTTGAAGAGCAGATTATCGCGTAAGACGCCAGCGTTATTTACCAGGATGTCGAGGCGTCCAAAGTGCTCCACACCTTGCTGGAAGGCAGACTCGACCATAGCTTTATCTGCGACATTGCACTGCACAATCAGTCCCTTCGCATCAATGCGCTCGATATCGGCCAGCACCTGCTGGCAGCCCTCGGTATCGATATCCGCGAGAATGACGCTCGCGCCATCTTCGGCCAGGCGCAGCGCCGTTGCGGCCCCAATGCCGCGTCCAGCTCCGGTGACAAAGGCTACACGTCCATCAAGTTTACCCATGTGTCTCTTTCTCCATTCATATAGTCTATGAGCAGTTGTAGGGTCCATGCTGGCATGGACTGCGAGCGAAGCGATGTACCATGTGTCGAGATATTGGTCTAAATGCGGGAGAGTCCATGCCAGCATGGACCCTACAATTTATGGCTCTTGCCAGGTCAGTAAAACATCGAGTGCCTCGATAGTGGTTGCATCAACCAGCAGTGGATTGATCTCCAGGGCGGCAAGCTCTGGCCCCAGGTTCTGTGCCAGGAGCGAGATGTGGTAGATGACCTGGCTTAACGCATCCAGATTAACAGCGTGGTGTCCACGACTACCACGTAGCAGGGCGGCTCCACGCAGTTCATTGAGCATGCTATGAATCTCTTCCTGGTTCACGGGGAGCACGCGCACACTGGTATCCTGAAGCGCCTCGGCCCAGATGCCACCCAGTCCCAGCGAGAGCACCGGCCCCCAGAGGGGATCGCGGATGACGCCGACCAGGAGTTCCAGGCCAGCCGAACGCATCGGGCTAATCAGGAAGCCTTCTAGCTCTGCTCGGGGGAGCGCCGAGCGGACGCGCTCGTGCATCGTGTCGTAGCTCTGGCGAAGCGCCTCCTCGCTGTTGATGTTGAGTGCCACACCGCCCACATCACTCTTGTGCGCAATCTCGGCCGATTGAACCTTGAGGGCCAGGGGAAAGCCAAGCTCCTGCGCGGCTTGCAGCGCCTCATCGAGCGTGGTCACCAGCCTCCCCGGAACAACAGGAATGCCTGCCTGCTGCAAGAGCACGCGCGCTCGTGCCTCTGACCAGGTTCCCCGGCCGGGAACGGAGAGGGGTGGTAAGGCGATTGGCTCCTGCGTAAAGGATTCGCCTGGTGAGGTTCGCTGCGCTTCAGCCCACCAGAGGAGCCGACCGATGGCGCGCATGCCATGTTCGAGGCCCGCGACAAAGTGTAGCCCCGTGCGCTCGACGAGCGTGCGAGCCGTATTGGTCAGATCCAGGCAGGTGTTAGAGACGAGAACAACCGGGTGGGGCGAGCCACGCACAATCTCCGCGAGATGTTGGTAGAGTGCGACATGGTTCTCTAGAGCAACAGGATCGAGCGGACGATTCCCCTCAATGCTTACCAGGTTAAAAATGAAGTCGATGTTGGGGTCCCGAACCACGGCCTCAAGCGCTCGCGATTGCAGGGTCCCATCCACGACGATATAGCCCGTGACATCCAGGGGATTATGTGGTGTGGAGAAGGGCGGTAGAATGCTTTGGAGCTGTGCGAGCGTCTCGGGCGCGAAGTCCGGGAGCGTAATCCCTTCATCCTGGGCCAGGTCAGAGAGAATATCGCACGCGCCACCCGAAGGGGTCACGATGCCCATGCGTCGCCCTGGCAGGGGTTGGATATTGCCTGCAAGTCCTGCTGTGATGAGCAGATCCTCCAGCGAGTGTACGCGCATGATCCCGAGCTGGTGAAAGATGGCATCGTTCACCTTATCGTCGCCTACTATGGCTCCAGTGTGGGAGAGCGCCGTGCGAGCGCTCGTCTCGCTGCGCCCAATTTTGAGGGCCACGATGGGTTTGCCACGTGCGCGTGCCTTGGCGGCGATGCGACGTAGCTCATCTGGGTGGCGAATGCTCTCAAGGAAGAGCGCGATTGAGCGTGTCGACTCATCCTCCAGCAGGTAGTCAACCACATCGGTGACCGAGATCATGCTCTCATTGCCCATGGAGACGAGCAGGCTCAAACCAATGGCGTGCGCCTGGGCGAAGGCGAGGACCGCGCTGGCAAGCGCTCCGCTCTGAAGCACAACTCCTACTGGCCCGGCGGCAAGCGGCGGTGAGATTGGCAGGCCATAGGGCGTGACCCGGCTCGTCACATTGATAAAGCCATTACCGTTGGGACCAAGCAACACCAGGTCATGCTCCCTGGCGAAGGCGAGGAGTTCGCGCTCCAGGCGCGCCCCTTCCACCCCTACCTCGCTATAGCCCGAGGTAAGCACGACGAAATGCCGCGTTCCCGCCGCGGCGGCTTCCTGCACGATAGGGAAGACGCTGTGGGTGGGGACCATGATAAAGGCCAGGTCTACCGGCTCGGGCAGATCCCGTAAGGATTTGTAGGTGCGCTCCCCGTGCGCGGTCTCGCGAAAGGGATTGATCAGGTAGACCGGGCCGGGAAATTCGAAGCGCTTGAGATTCTCAAATGTGCAGAGTGACCAGCGCGAGTTATCGGTCGCCCCAACCAGGGCAATGCTCTGGGGGCGAAAAAAGGTGTGGAGCCGTTCCGGTGATATATGATATCTCTCAGGCATGCTCGTATACCTCTCATAGGTTACCTGATAGCTGTAGGGGTCATGCCGGCATGGACTTATGCTTGCAAACTGAGCGCGTCCTCCAGCGAGAGGAGTCCATGCCAGCATGGACCCTACAATTATGCTGCCAGGCGAAAATAGGGGAGCGTCACACCATCTTCGGCGGCGAGAAACGTTACCTCGACCGCGGCACCGATGGTGACCTGCTCACGCGTAGCATCAGTGATACGCGACATCATACGAACGCCTTCTTCTAGCTCTATGATACCGACGATGAAAGGAGCCTCCGCCGCGTAGGGACCAAAGGCCTGGTGGACAACCGTAAAGGCGTAGAGTGTCCCCCTGCCCGAGGCGGTGATCCAGGTTAGCTGGTCCGAAAAGCAATGCGGACAGAGCGCGCGTGGATAGAAGACTGCTCGCGTACACGCCTGGCAGCGCTGGATGCGCAACTCACCACGTGCGAGACCATCCCAGTAGGGCTGCGAGTCGCTGTCGATCAAGGGTTGAGGATGTTGGGCTGTCATACGCGTCAATCCTTTCCAAGCAGAACCGTGGCCGCCGACGAGAGGACGCCGCCCGTGCCGTGAGCCAGGGCAATGCGCGCGCCCTCGACCTGCCGCGGACCACACTCTCCTCGCAACTGGCGCGTGGCCTCAATGAGCAGAAAGATGCCATACATTCCTGGATGACAGTACGAGAGTCCACCGCCATTCGTGTTCATGGGGAAGGCGCCACCTGGCGCGGTTCGCTGTCCGCTGACAAAGGCCCCGCCCTCGCCCTTCCCGCAGAATCCCAGGGCTTCCAGGGTGAGCAGGACCGTGATCGTAAACGAATCATAGATCTCCGCGACATCAATCTCGGCAGGCGTCAATCCTGCTCGGGCGAAGGCGTCTCGCCCAGAGGCTGTTGCCGCCTGGTGACTCGCCAGGTCGGGCATATTGGTGATCGTGTTGTGGGTATGAGCCTCCCCATGCCCCAGAACCCAGACCGGCGCTTTACGCATCTGCCGGACGCGCGATGCGGAGGCGACGACCACCGCCCCTCCACCATCGGTCACCAGGCAGCAATCAAGCAGGTGCAGCGGCTCGGCGATCCAGCGCGAGTTAAGCACATCCTCAATGGTGATGGGCTCGCGCTTCATCGCTTTTTCATTCAGCGTGGCCCATTTACGCGTTGCGACCGCGACCTCGGCCAGTTGCTCGCTGGTCGTGCCATACTCAAACATATGCCGGCTCGCCGCCAGGGCATAGGCTCCCACGGGTGCTGGCAGACCGAAGGGGCCTTCATATTGCTCTGTGAGGCGATAATAGGGTTGCCCACGCCCACGAGCCCGGTCCGAGCGTTGCGTGCTCCCATAGGTAATGAGGGCGACCTCGAAGAGGCCGGCCTCGATACCCGCGAGCGCGTGGCCGATATGCGCCTCAAAGGAGGAGCCCCCGATATTGGTTGTGTCGGTGTACCTGGGCTGGATACCCAGGTACTCGGCCAGCATCAGGTTGGGGGACCAGGCCCAGTTGCCAGCGCAAAAGAGGGCTTCCACATCTTGCAAGCCCAGTCCCGCGTCCTCCAGGGCGGCCCTGGCCGCCTGGGCCTGGAGTTGTAGCACGGTCTTATCAGGTGTGCTCCCGAGATCTGATTCGGCCACGCCAACGATGGCGGCTTTGGGTGACGAGCTCATACAAGCTCCTCACCAAGCCTGACATAGCCACGCAAAAGATCGCGCGAAATGATAAAGCGCTGAATCTCGTCGGTACCCTCAAAGATACGCCAGACGCGCATCTCGCGGTACCAGCGCTCGATGGGGAGCTCCTTGGTGTAGCCCATGCCACCGTGAATCTGCATGACACGGTCGGCAACCTGGTTGGCCATATTGGAGCCATAGAGCTTGGCGATTGAGGCCGCGTGCCGCGTATCCAGACCCTCTTCAGCCATCCAGGCTGCATGCAGCGCTAGCCAGCGCGTCGCCTCGATCTCCACACGTGAGTCGGCGATCATCCACTGGATGGCCTGGCGTTCCGCAATGGGCTTGCCAAAGGTGGAGCGCGTCTTGGCGTAATCGATACCCATCTGGAGCAGGCGTTCGGCAGCTCCCACGGCCCGGGCGGCGATGTTCCAGCGTCCCGCACCGATCCATTGCATCCCTAGCGTGAAGCCCTGGTTGAGCTCGCCCAGAATATTCTCTTCAGGCACACGCACATTCTCGAAATAGAGCGAGGCCGGTCCCCACTCGCCCATGGTATGGATATAGTTTGAGCGCCAGCCCATCTCGCGATCGACGAGGAAGCAGGTCACACCGCGCGCGCCACGCTCCTTATCGGTAACGGCGAAGACCATCGTAAAGTCGGCCTCATTGCCATTGGTGATAAAGACCTTCTCTCCATTGAGCACCCAGTGCTTCCCATCTTTGACCGCCGACATCTTGATATTGGCGGCATCCGAGCCCGCGCCTGGTTCGGTCAGGGCAAAGCAGGAGCGTCGCTCGCCATTGATAGTGGGGATGAGGTAGCGCTGCTTCTGCTCCTCATTGCAGTGATAGAGGATATTATCGGCGGAGCCGCCAAAGGCGAAGGGGACAAAGGTATGCGAGAGTTCCATAATGATAATCGCCGTCATCACTGGTCCCAGGTTGGCCCCACCATACTCCTCCGGCGTATTAATGCCCCAGAAGCCCAACTCTTTGGCCTTCAGCTGAAGCTGGCGTAGCTGCTCGCGTTCGATGCCTACACGCCCCTCACGCTCATTGCGCAGAACATCGCCCTCCAGTGGAAGCAACTCTTTTTGTACGAAGGCGCGAACCGTGTCTCTGACCATTTTCTGTTCATCGGTTAAGCGGAAATCCATGGGTCGTTCCTCCTAATTGTGTAATGACGTAGCAGCAGGAAGCACGAAGGCGCGTAAGCGCCCGGCAAACCTGCGTAAGCGAAAATGGTTATGCCTGCTCTACAGGTGGATGTAAGAGCTGTGCATGGAAGTAGGCGAGCTGAGTGGAAATATAGGTTTCCAGGTCGATAGTGGGCGCGAAGTGCCAGGTTTTCTGCAAGGCCCAGAGATGCCCAAGCCCCAGGACATTGGCGGCCAGAATACGCGGTTGTGGCATATCTGGACTGAAGACGCCGGCTTGCTGCCCCTCTTGGAAGAGGGCGACGAAATAATCATCGAGGCGATGAATAGGCCCTAGAATGCGTTGCCGTGTCTCGCGTTTGAGCGTTGAGAGGTCACGATACATGATCAGGAGCCGTTTGGATGTGCTATCGAGTAGCGTGTAGAGCTCGCGTACAAGCGCATCAAAGCGCTCCAGGGGATTAGCGATTGTATTAGCCCGCTCAAGGACATCGCGGTAAATCGTGACGGCGTCCTCACAGCAGGCCAGCAGGATCTCTTCTTTGCTGGGAAAAATATAGTAGATAAGGCCAGTACTGATCCCGGCGGCCCGGGCGATATCTGGCATAGTCGTCCCATGGTAGCCCTTGCGGCTGAAGAGGTCACGCGCGGCAGTGATAATATCCTTGCGGCGTGCATCGCGGATAGCAGTAGTTGGCATAGGTCACCCGCATTCTTCCTTGAATGTCGGACGTTACTACGAGGGAGAATATACAACAAGATGTATCATCAGTGATACCTGTATCAGAGCGTTGGCACGTATAGTATCAGCCCCATCAAGATAAAC
The DNA here is from genome assembly GCF_016587415.1 of Ktedonobacter sp. SOSP1-85. Classification (GTDB taxonomy): domain Bacteria; phylum Chloroflexota; class Ktedonobacteria; order Ktedonobacterales; family Ktedonobacteraceae; genus Ktedonobacter. The sequence goes on from NZ_BNJI01000001.1 coordinate 5,729,801, forward strand.
TATGTATTAGGGATAACATATTTCAATTGAATAGTCAATAGGGATTCCAGGGACGCACAGGGTCTCTCAAATATATGAGAAGCCTTATTTTCTGCTTGACAATTCTCGTGCTTTCTGGTAGTTTCTTCTTCTAGAGCGTACACAGACGACTCCTCTGGCAATCGATGAAATATGCTGAAGTAGTCATGCATATCGACGCCGCCGATATCTGAAGAACATTTGGAGGGAGCCATATGCGCGAATCCACCCTTTCGCTCAAAGAACGTCAACGTCAGCAACGTGAGCAGCTTATTCTCCATGCCTCGGAAGAAATTCTGCTGGAGAAGGGCTATCATGAGATGTGTATGGACGAGGTGGCTGCACGTGTGGGTATTGCCAAAGGAACCCTCTATCTGCATTTCTCCCGCAAAGAAGACCTGGTTCTGGCCCTGCTCGAGTTGCAGATGCAAGCTATCTTGCTGAATGTGCAGGAGGCGGTATCCGCGCCTGGCTCGGTGCGTTCGCGCCTGGAAACGCTACTTGCGACGAGCTATATGCGTTTAAAGGGTGAGCGTGGGCGTCTCTTTTATGCGCTTTTCGGTGCCGTTGAACTTCGACCTCTCTTGCGATCCCGCCACCACGCCCTGCTCGATCAGCTTTTAAGCAGCCTTGAAGTTTTGCTCAATGAGGGGAAAGCCTCCGGCGAATTCGATCCCGCCATCCCCACCACGATTATGCTGCATACCTTCTCCAGCCTCCTTGCCTCCTATCCCTTTAAACGCTTGCTTCTTGATGAGACGGTGACTCCCGAGGAACTGGTACAGTATGTGGGAAAAATTTTCTTCCGCGGCGTGGCCAATCCCCAGCGCGCCTATGTGGAGTCGCTGGCCTGAATAACGATCTGCTTAAGATCACAGACTCACTAACTTATGTGCGATACCTGGGCTATGTTCTTCTCGGTACAGTCAATGACCTCTGGCTAGAGGCCGGAGGGTTGATTTACCTCTGGACTCCACCGCAACTCAGCGTACCTTCGCAGGCGCGCTGCTTTGGCTTCATTGTCCGAGGCATCAGGGATGATTGACAAGCATCCCGTCCTGACCCAGTCGTGCCGGACCAGAAGCGTTCTCATCGTAATATTCCTTGCGCCAACCAGATCGGCATGCAGCGTGTAGTGGCAGTGTTGACACACAAAGAACAACCCTTTGCCTGGGCGGTTTGCACCAGCAGTGTGTCCACACATAGGACACGCCTGTGAGGTGTAATCGGCATCCGCTTTGATGGCGAATGACCCGGCGAGCGCGGCCTTGTAGCTGATGAGCGTGTGAAGCTCGGCAAAGGACCACTGCGAGTAGGCGCGATTGGCTTTGCGCGCCTTTGCGGAGACAGGTTCTGTGCCTTCGCCGTTTTTCTTGCGCTTGCGTTTGCGGCGTTTGGTTCGCTCTCGAATGTCTGTCAGATGTTCCAGTCCAAGAAGGGTGTGTGGGTGCTGCTCAACGATCTGTTTGGCGATGGTGTGATTGGCTTGCAACTTCAACCGTCTCTCTCGTTGCTCGATGCGTCTGAGCCGACGTTTCGCGCCGCGAGTGCCTTTTTGCTGCAATCGTTTGCGTAGTCGTGCGTAATGGTTAGCTTGATGCCTAACGCGTTTCCCAGGGTGAAAGCTAGCCTTGCCTGTTGCTGTCGAGGTAACGGCCAGATAGCGAATGCCCACATCCACCCCCACAACCTCTTGCAGATGCGCAGGGGTGGGATCAGGCACCTCAATGGAAAGGGACACGAGCAGGTAGAACTGCTTCTTTGGCCAGTCATACCAGAGTTTAGCGTCACCAATCCTGACTCCCTCTCGAATGAGCGCGATGTGCTTGTTGTACCCCTGGTAGGCCACGCTGATGCGTCCATTCAAGGTTCCGACACTGACCCGGCTGTCTCGCTGAAAGGTGTAATCGCGCTCATAGGTGTACTGCACGGTCGGGGAGCTGTAGTGTGGCGGCTGATCTAATCCTTTAAAGCGTTTCTTGGTGATTTTCGCACGGCGATGCTCCGCGTTCTTCTTGAGCTTGGTCCATAACCCTTTGTAGGTGGCGGCCACCTGTCGCTCGACGCTACAAGCCAGTTGCGAGGGGAGATGATACCGAGCACGGAGCTTAGCGTACATGCCTTTGTGCATCCGGGTCACACTGCTGGTCTTACCTTGCTCGAAGGCATAGCAACTCACCGCATTGAGGGCATCGCGATACGCCAGTTGCGTGTGGCGCAGGGCCTCAAACTGCTCTGGGCTTGCTATGAGTTTGAGTTTGGCGGTGATGATCTGGTGCATGTTGTTCACTTTCGAGAGGGGTGCGAACGCCTTCCGTCCTGTCCTCGGCTTTTCCAATGCCTTGCTTTGTGCAGAGCGTCCTGGTGTGTGTGTTGCTTCTGCTCAGAACTTTTTTTGCTCATGAACATCTCTCCTCCCAGATCAGTAGGTAAGGAACAACAATTGAATATGTTGAGCATCTGGAAGGGTCGCGTCATTGGAGAACGACACCGATTGTATTCCTGGTCGCGCTAATAAAAGGCTCTTGGCCTGAGCTTGGCTCTTGCCTGCAATGCTGGCTCTGACGCGCTCTTGCTCGGCCTGGGAGAACTGATACACCCATGTTTCTGTCTCTGTCGCCTGGATAGTCGTTGTTCCCTGTGTCGTAGTACTCATATGAACATCTTCGTTCGGTGCATATTCGGTTCCTAGCTGCTGCCTCGCCTGGGTGGTGAGTGCCTGGGTGAGCAAGGTTTGTAGGGCTTGTGTCTGATAGACGATACCAGTACACGTCTCGTCAAGCATGACCTGTACGCTGGTGGCTTCCTCTCCTGGCTGGTGATTGCTGTTTGTCTTCTGCTGGCAGTGCAACGGCTTCGCAAGGGTTTCGATGCTCTGGACCTGCGTTTGTAAAGCTGCGGTAGTGCTCTGCTCTAGACTGGCTTTCAGGCTTGCGCTTGCAGTGTCGAGATCGTGCTGCGTCACGCTCTGGTAGTCGCGTGCGTCCTGCCCTCCCTGGAAGGTTCCGTTCACTGCGGAGATGTTGGCACGACAACAAGGGCCATAAATCACACCAGCCTTCAGGTTGCCTGCTGGTCCTGCCTGGGTCGAGTGGGCGCTGACACTCTCCTGCCCAAAGGTGGGATAGCTTGCCGCGCCAATGGTCACATTCTGGTCAGTAATCACTTGTATCCCATTGACAGCGGTGACAAGGGTTCCTGCTGCTATGGTCTGGGCATAGGTGGCGCTATTGTAAAAGGTGATGTATCCGTGGGCGCTTTGGGCGTCCTGGTGGGCTTTCCCGGTGGTGGGAATGGTGCGCGCCTGGCTCATGGTCACGGTTGGAAGTATCCTTCCTGGCACCTGGCTTTGGGTTTTATCGATGCTTTCTCCAATGGTCACCGTCAAACGGGTTTCTAGTACGCGTGAGACTGGAACAAGCGTGACCGTGGTGGTCGTTGCCCAGAAAGGAGACACATACAGCAAGCCTCCTACAACAAGCGCACAGGCGCATAGGATGACGCTGAGAAGCACCAGGGGTCGCCTGTGCTGCTTCATCCACGGCAACGGCCCCCTTCTACCTGGTTGCGGCTCCTGGTCGATGGGTGGGACACTTTCAACGACGTTGGCGGGTTCCTCTGCCTCTGGCTCGGCTCGTGGGTAAATGTGAATCTCTACGTCCCATTGCTGGCGGTTGGGGTCGTACTCCTGGTTGGCTTCAATGTGTGGGATGTCGTCCGTGGTGTGCGCCTGCTGGTTCTGCTGCTGCTGGTCTAGTTCGTGTAGGAACTGGTCAATGTCGTTTTGTATCTGTCGGTCTTGCATGGGGTTCCCTCCGAAAAGAGAGGGAAGAGCACGTCATGATGTGACTCTTCCCAGAAACATCAGGCGTGTGTGGTGCCATCCCACGGTGCTCTACAGGTGTCGAGCGGTCCGGCACTAAAGGTCATGTAGTAGGCAATATCTTGGGTGTGTTCGTCGAGCTGGTCAAAAAAGCTCTCTGGGACGGTTCCTCGCCAACGAATGATAATATAGCCATCTCCTGACGGGTTGGCTTTGCCATAAGAGATAAGAACCGCTGGTATGGGGCGCTCGGTCTGGAAGGAGGTTTGTAAGTTCAGGGCAAGGGTGGCTGTGATCGTCTCCTTACAGGCGATGACCACATATTCATCCTCACATACCATCTGGCAAAAGAGGCGGAAAATGATGGGGAGGCAGTGATAAGCAAAACGACGTCCCCTCCAGACACTTTGTTATTCCGCAACGCATGGAAGAACGTCGAACATGCCATTGAGCCTTCTTGAGAAGGCTGTGTTCATCAGAAGAGGAGAGACGAATGGACCCCGTGACCACAGCGATCATCGCCGCGTTGACAGTTGGTGCTACTGGTGGCCTCACTGATACCGCGAAAACAGCCATGAGCGATGCCTATCAGGGCGTGAAGGCGCTACTGGCAAAGAAGTTTGGAGCGAAGAGTGCGGTGGTAGAAGCTGTGACGCACTTAGAAGCCAAGCCAGATTCTCCAGCACGCCAACAAGGAGTACAGGAAGAGGTGGTTGCGACGCATGCAGAGCAGGATAATGAGGTGCTCGCTCTCGCCAGACATCTGTTGAGCCTGCTCCCACAGGCCGCACCAGGAGCGCAGATTATCCAGCACGTTGATCATGGAGCTGTTTCCTACTCTGGCACTGCAACAACATATAACATTGAGGGAGATCAACACAACACCCACGGATGAGATGAAGGAAGCAAGGGATGGAACCATCTGAACAGCAGCCTGTCCAACGTATTGAACATGCAGAAAAAAGCGCTGTGTCTTTCTCTGGTCAGGCGAGTGTGACCAATATTGAGCATTATCACGCTACTGCTTCCATCTGGACACCTCCACTGATGTTGCCTCCACGAGCACCATCGTTTGTAGGTCGAGAGGAGAACCTCTCTTGGTTGCTCCAGCAGTTACATGGAGAAGGTGGGATGACACTGGCGCTATGTGGTCCTGGAGGTATAGGAAAAACGGCGCTCGTGGCTGAAGCGCTGGCCCGTCTCGTGGCTCAGGAAGATTGGCTGACTCGTTTTCCCGGTGGCATTTTCTACCATTCGTTTTATGCCTCTCCCACACTGGTTGAAGCCTTTGAGCAGTTGGCTCGCCTGTGTGGGGAAGAACTTGGCTCTGATCCTCGTCTCGCCGCTGTGCGTGCTGTGAGTCGCCGTCGCACGTTACTCATCTTTGATGGTGTGGAAATGCTTGATGATGCACGCCCTTTGCATGAATTTGGCGGCACATCAGTAGTGCTTTTGATTTCCTGGCGTCATTCAGATGCTCCAGATTTGGCTCATTGCCATACCCTTTATGAACTTTCGGCTGAGGAGAGTATCACCCTCTTGCAGAAACTGGGGGGACTGCGAGCAACCAATCAGCAGTGTATACAACGACTTTTCAAGCATGTCGGCGGCTATCCTCTGGCTTTTCGGTTGATTGGAGGCTATCTATTCTCTCATCAGGAAGAAATAGCTGATTACTTGGACTGGTTTGAGCAAGAAGGATTGATGGCGATGCATCACGGTAAGCACCGAATGCAGAGTGTTCTCGTACTTCTTCAACGAACTTACGATGCTTTGACTTCCAACGAGCAAGGCATCTTTCTCTTGCTTGGTTTGTTGGCCCCTGCTCCGTTCCCGCTAGAGTTAGTACAGGGTATCTTGGAATTGCCAGAACGCGCCATTCGGATGGCACTGGGTACGCTGGTCGATCTGAGTGTGCTTCGCCGCTCTGATCAAGATTATGAAGTGAGCCATCCTCTGATACACACCTTTGCAAAGGAACTTGTTTCATCCCAGATGAAAGTTCCTTTATCTTCTTCTCCCGATACAATCACTGTCTGGCAGGATAAATTATGGAAGCAACGGGTGGTGCTTGCTGTTAACGATGTCTGTCCAGATGTTGACAACATTGCTCAGTGGGAAAGCTGTGAGCACTGGCTCTCTCATGCCTTACTCTGTGCTACCTGGATCAAGCAAGAGCAGATGCTCTTTCCTGAAGCAGCGCATCTGCTTCACCAGGCAGGTAGCTACCTTCGTGAACGTGGACGGTACGTTACTATAGAGCCATTGCTCGATCATGCCTTAACGATTTATGAGCAACTTACAGATCTTGACCAGATCTGTATTGCAAAAACACTCACACTCCTTGCACTTGTCTATGAAAATCAAGCTCGATATGCAGATGCAGAGCGTTTATTGAATCGTGCTTTAACGATTTATGAGCAAACGCTGGGGGCTAAACATCCTGTCACTGTGAAGTTTCGTGTGGAACAATTTTCGACTCTCTATCTGTACCAGGGTCGCTATGCTGACGCAGAATTATTACTACAGAGCGGAGAACACGATGAAGATAGACTTAATAATTTGGCTAGCCTTTATTCCCATCGGCAGCGGTATTCAGATGCAGAGCGCTTATTCAAGCAGGCCTTGGAGATCTGTGAGCAGCAGTTTGGTCCCAATCATTACCACCTGTTTCCCCTTCTTCATAATTTAGCTGTTACCCTTTTTAAACAAAGAAAGTATATAGATGCAACTCTTTTATCCAAGCGTGCCCTCTCAATTTGCAAACAGGCGTTGGGAGAGGAGCATCCTCAGACGCAAAAAGCACGTGAGGATTTTAATACTATTGTAGAAACTGCGAAATTCGCTCTTTCATGTATCATTGCTCCTTTTCCTTTTCCTGTTTCACTCTATGATGATTTGTGGGATGAAAATGGGGTTTGCTCATGGTTGGAGACCCTGCATTAAAGAAGACACCTCGTAGGGGCAAAGCCTCGCGCTCGCTCTTTCCACACATTGCAAAAAACCTTGCCGCACCCGATGGGTGATATGAGCATCACGGCTACACGCGCGCTCGTCGCCCGTCCATCGGTTACAGCAAGCTAAGAAACTCGCTCGTATCCTCTACGTCCCCGACTTTGACCCCGCTGGTCAATGGTTAAGTACCATACAAACGGGTACTTAATAGGTTGAAATGCAGGGGTATTCGCACTGAGGTACAATGAAAACGAGGTCGCAACACCCACGTTGCTGTCCTCTCACAGTAGCAACATTTAAGATGCCTGCGCACAATCACTGACATGCGCGCTACCGAAAAGGAGTATCTCAATGAGTCGCAAGTCTGAGCATGAGAACGAGAAGCAGCAGAAGACCAATCGCAAAGAGAAAGATACGGATCAGTCTCAGGTGGTCAATGAAGAAGATATCCCTGTAGAGTCGAAAGAGCAGGCTATTGAGGAGATCCGCGCGGCCGCTGAGAAGTCTGGTTATGCGAAGCAGGTGCAAGAAGAGGCTCGCAAACGCGAGCACGGCGAAAAAAATCGCTAGCCTCTGGCCTTGTTCAGTGTTGTGAGCAATCCCAATTCGCCCATATCGGGGCGCATCATATAAGCGATGCCCCCGATTATTTATGCCTAAAAATACCGAAGCTTTTCCTCTATACCAGTCTTACCGCTTCGCCAAAGGGAACGGCTTGTAGCGAGATTCCTCCTGGCGTCAGGACCCACAGGACTGGCAGCGATCCCTCTTGCTCTGGAAATGTCCCATATCCGTCGGTCAGGTAGACACACACGCCTGCCTGGTTGGGATCATGCTCTTTCTCAATGGCTTCAAAGAAGGGACGAAAGCTGGTACCACCTCCACCGACTGGCCTGGGCAGGTGCGACGGGTCCTGACTCGTTAGCTCATAGGGACCATAGCAACTCGCGTCGGCATAATATAAGTGGGCCTCCAGGTGTGGATAGGCCTGGAGGATGCCTCGAACCTCGCTGAGAAAGAGAGCGAGTAGCCTGTTGTCGATGGAGCCACTGGTGTCAACGGCGATATAGACGCGTACTGACTCCCCCTGAAGCGTTTCCAGATAGAGGCCGCGTCCTACAAAGCGCCGATCAAAGCCCTGAAAGTCGTTGGGTGTCTGGACCAGGAAGCGCCACAGGTAGCTGCGCCAGTCCAGTTGAGCCGGGTTGAGGTGCGACAGCTCACGCTCCATTCCAAGTGGAAGGTTTCCCTGTCCCAGCATCTCCGCGAGCGCCTTTGCGTGCTGTAATGCCTGGCGCCAGTGCTGCTCAAGCTCAGCATAGGTCGGCTGACCTGGGCCATCCATGGGGAGCAGATCGCCTACATGCAGCGTATATTTCCTGGCTTGCGTTTGAAGAATATGATAGATCTCTTCGACGCTCAGGTGCTCCAGTTTTGTGTCGCGTATATGCCCTGGTGGTAGTTCGAAGCCCTCTTGAGCGAGCACCATACCATTGACCACGATATCCGCTGCGATATTCCACATGAGTGGCTCGCGTGTGCCACATCTGGGAACATGTAGCAGAGCCGCGTGCAGTACTTCATGCGCCATCAATCCCAGTCGCTGCTTAGGCGTCAGTGTCCGCCAGAAGTCAGTATTAATAAAAATATTTTTGCCGTCGGTGGCCGCTGTGGGGATGCGCGCTGTGATCTCGATCTGGGCGAAGAGCGTCAACGTGGCGAAGAACGGCGCGCGCAGGCGCAGTTGTAAGATGGTCGCGCTGATCTGTCGCTGCAACTCTGAGTTCTGCTCCATGGTCTGTTACCCCAACAAGGACATATAATCGCTGAACATCTGCTGGAGACGCTTATCTTGCTGCACCAGGCTGGCGAATTTTCCCAGTTCGTTGCGTGCCTGGACCAGCTTGAAGAGATCGGTCGCAAAGAATTGTATCCACTCGGCGCTCGCCTTCTCGCTGATCCACTGAAAGGCGCTATAGCTCTCCTGCATATTCGCCGCGCGCAGCGTAAGCGCCGTGGTGAGCGCATAGCGTAACGATGGCTCTTTGGGAAAGGCTATTTTTTGTCCATTCCCCTTGAGAATCGAGGCCACATCTGGAAGCTGGTTATAAATAGCGCAGAAGGCCTGGAATTCAGCCGCCGCTGCCTGTCCAATTACTGGATCAATTGGTAGTTCCGCGTGATAGAGCTGCGAGGCCATCATCCATGAGCGGGGGGAGGGCCAGGCTGGCTGTTGGGGATCAATTCGGTGCAGAAGTCCAGGCCGGAAGGAGAGAAACGCAAGTAGGCGCTCATGCAGTTCATGGGCCATGGCGTAGGTCTTAAAGCTCTCGAAATGTGGTTCAACCACCAGGTGGACAAAACGGTTCGCCAGGGGCGTGGGCATCTCAAAGACCGAGGCGCGATCCTCCTTGCGGTTGCCCGCCGCCCAGATGAACCAGCCCTCAGGCACAGTATATGAGCCAACTTTGCGGTCGAGAATAAGTTGCTGCGCCATCCCCTGCATCGCCGGAGGGGCCATATTGAGTTCGTCCAGGAAGAGGATGCCCGCGCCCTCGCGTGGCAGGAACTCCGGCGGATACCAGCGCGAAATGCCGTTTTCGGCGACGGGCAGGCCACGCAGGTCGGTGGGTGCAAGCTGCGAGAGGCGCACGTCAATGAGGTCAATGCCATGGGCCTGTGCTGTCTGGGCCACGATGCTCGATTTGCCAATGCCTGGTGGTCCCCAGAGCATCGTGCTGAGCATCAGGCGTCGCTCAATCAGAGTATGGAGAAAGTGCGAGAGGGCTTCCGGTGTCATGATCATTCCTTACTTTTTCTTTTCACGCAGGGCTAGTTGTTGACGGGCAGCTGCGCGTACATAGCGATTGGCGTCCTGTGCCAGTTCCTTGAGCAATGCCGTTGAGGCATTGGGGTGTTGCGCGCTCTGGTAGCGTTCGATGGGAATGGGCGAACGCGCAAAGATGCTCAAAAATTGCATGGGGAGCTTTTCGTAGGCTAGCAGTTTCGGGCGTATCCAATCGCTGGTGCTCGACCTGAGTTCCTTCATATAGTAGTTTTGTAGCATTTGGGTTCGTCTCTTTTTGGAGACCGCCGGGTGATCTAAGATACTCTCCAGAAAGAATGCGGGTTTCTGGTTAAAGCTTTGTATACTCACTCTCCCTAGAATACCTTCCAAAGTCTCCAGAGGCGTATGTGGATTGCGTACTAGACTGCCCACTGTGTGTCCCTCCTCTGCTAACTTTTGCAAAACAAGGACTGGCGTGCGCTTATGCCGCGCACAGATGGCTTTCAGGCGCAAATTCCCACTGGCGGCGATGGTTGTGAGCATCTCTGGCGTGGCGTTTGAATTTCTGGCAATGCCTTCCCACAGGTCGAGATCATGCCAGAGCTGGTCGAGGAGTTCCAGGGGAATACGAGGGTTGGCCGCCAGCTTTTTGCGCACACGTATTTCCGGGTGCTCCACGAAGCGTACAAACAACTCCCTGGGTAGTTGAGAGTTCCCTGCTAGTTTTGCCAGAATATCATCATCTGGGTCTTCGGCGAGCTGGAAGAAGGCCTTTTCCGGCAAGGTTGGGTTCTGGGCTGCGGCCTGGCGTACGACTTCTTCTTTATCTCTGGCCAGGGAGAGCAGGACGTGTTGAGGGGTTTTAACGTTACGTGCCAGAGCTATACGTACCTGGTCGTATTTATCCTGCGCAAGCTGGCTATAGATCTGTTCCGAAAGTCCATGCCTGGCCGCGACTGCTGTGCGTACAATCACATCAGTATCTCGTGCGAGTTTCTCTAGGATATGCTCTTCGAGTTGGGGATGACGGACCGCTGCCTGCCTCAAGTAGGGATCGCTGCTCGCTACCAGGTGAGCAAGAAGCGTCGACGACATGTGAGTACGCTTTATCAGGCTGTAACGTACCTCCAACTTCTTGTCTTGAAGTAGCCGTAGAAGCACCTCATCAGAGGTGCGTGGATGTCGCGCGACAGCCTGGCGTACTCGAACCTCTTTATGCTGAGCCAGGCCTCTCAATACATCTTCATCAATGTTCTGGTTATGGTATATCAGCGTTATTAGCCGCTCGACATGCTTGTTGAATTCTCCCTGTCGCAACCAGTGTTTGGCTAGATCTGGTAAAACCATGGTTGTGAGTATAAGACTTTCATGCTCGGGAAGGCCTCTGTCCAGCGGTTGTCTTGGTTGGAAAATATTGAGATGAGATTTTTGTAGCTCCTCTGGACTTGTTATTTCACCCGCCACGCTGATATGAGCATTATAGGAAATCATGACATGTTCTTTCACATATGATGCGATCATAACGTGACCCTGCTGAAACCATTGTAGCCAGTGTTGAGGGATCTCTGCGCAACGTAAGAGCTGGAGCCAGGCTTTGGGCGAGGCTTTTTTGATAAAGTCTGGCTGAGCCAGGTTGAGTAGTGGAAGAAGTGGATTGCACAGAAATTCATGCGGGAACTCCTCTATCAGCTTGAGCAGTTGTGTAAGAGGGGTGTTGGGATTCTGGGTTGTGGCGCGTCGCACCACATCATTTTGGTCCAGGGCGAAGGCTTCGAGTAGGTTTGAGGGGGCATTTGGATTGGCTGCGATGATGTGTTTTAGTTCACGTTCTTGCGCCAGCTCAGCTAGGCGTGCAGGTGCAGTCTCGGGGTTGGCTGCTTCTCCAGCATAGGGATGTTTCTTTCGGTGGTGCCTCATAGTGAATATGCTCTTTCACAAGTTATTGGCGGATTCTATATCTGGGAAAAGGGATGCGTAATCAGAGAAGGTGCGAAGTGAAATAGACGATGAGAGTCGGAGGTGACCGGGAGTTGAACCCGGTGTCTGCCTAACGCCTTGACAGGGCGCCGCATGCTGACGCTGCACCACACCTCCGAAAACAATATGGAGCGGCCAGGAGTCGAACCTGGCGTCTTTTGTCGCTTTTGCAGAGCGAGTATATGCTGACCGCTGCACTACATCCCCATATCGACCGAACGCTCGGTGCGGTTACTATAATATAGAAGAGTTTCACTGTCAATGCAGCGACCAGCATGTTTATCAGTCAGTCAGTCAGTCAGTCTCTGCCTTGTTCTCATCGCGCAGGGCCAATTGCTGACGGGCGACCGCGCGTACATAGCGATTGGCGTCCTGTGCCAGTTCCTTGAGCAAGGCTAATGAGGCATTAGGGTGTTGTGCGCTTTGATAGCGCTCCAGGGGAATAGGCGAACGGGCGAAGCTGTACAAAAATTGGATGGGGAGCTTTTCGTAGGCCAGCAGTTCTAGACGTAGGGAATCGCTCGTCATAGATTGGAGCGCCTTCGCGTATGAATCGAGCCGCATCTGAGTACGTTCCTTTGGGGAAACGACTGAGGGATAGGCGAAGTTTGCTTGAAAAGACGCGGATTTTTGATTGGAATTTTGCATCCTTAGCTGATTAAGTAATTCCAGGGGAATGCGTGGATTGGTTATTAGGTTTCGAAATATATTTACGTCTGAGTGCTCGGCAAAGCGCATAAACAAATCCCTGGGGAGCCGGGCGTTTCCTGCCAGTTGTGCCAGAATATCGTTGTCTGAATCGTTGGCGAGGAGATAGAAGGCCTCTTGGGGTAATCTGGGGTTCTGGGCTACTGCATAGCGCACAACTGGCTCTATATCCCTGGCGAGGTCGAGCAGTAACGGTGAAGGCGTTTTAACATTCCGTGCCAGCACCATACGTACAGGAGTGTAGGTATCCTGGGCAAGCTGGTAGTAGTGTTCTTCCGAAAGACCGTGCCTTGCCGCGATTGCCTTGCGCACAGTCATATCAGTGTCCTGGACAAGGAGGTGGTAGAGCCGCTTTGGAAGCTTATGCCTGCTCGCAACTGCTCGCCGCACAATCACATCTGGATCATGTGAGAGGCTTTCCAGCATATGTTTTTCAAGCTGAGGGTGACGGGCTGCCCCTCTTCGTAAGAGGGGATCACTGCTGGCTGCTAAATGCATTAGAAGCGATTGCAACATTTTTCTGCGCTTTGCTATGCTGTAACGTACATCTAACTCTTTGTCTTGCAGCATCTGTAGAAGTACATCTTCTGGCGTGCCTGGGTGATGTGCGACGGCTAGACGCACCTTTAGCATTTGATGACTCGCTAGCTTTCTCAATATGTCTTCATCGATATGTGGGCTATAGCGCAAAGAGAAGACCAGTTCCTCTACATTGATATTTTCTACCTGCCGGTGTAGTCTGTGATTGATAAAGTCTGGTAAAACCCCACAGGTGCGTATGAGTAGCTCATGTATGGAACCGTTACCGTAGAGCGGTGATCTCGGTTGAAGAAGATCGTGCTGTGACTTTTGTATTTTCTGTACATCTGCTACCTCACCTGCAACGCAAATATGAGCGTTATAGGATAGCAAGATGTGTTCTCTGACATAAGAGGCGTTCATCACATGACCTTGCTGAAACCATTGCAGCCAGTGCTGAGGGATCTCTTCACAGCGTAGGAGCTGGAGCCAGGCCCTGGGTGAGGCATTTTTGATGAAGTTGGGTTCGGTCAGATTGAGGAGGGGCAGAATAGGATTGCGCAGAAACTCGTGCGGAAACTCCTCTGTTAACAGGAGCAGTTGTTTTAGAGGGGTATTAGGATTCTGAGCAGTGGCACGCCGTACTGCTACAAGTGAGTGGTTGGCAAAGTTTTCGAGGACCTCGGGAGGCGTGTTAGGGTTGGCGGCGATGATGGGGTGGAGCTTGTATTCTTGTGCTAGTTCCATCAAGCGTGTAGGTATGGTATCAGGGTTGGCGGCCTCTCCGGCAGAGGGGTGTTTCTTTTTGCGGTACCTCATCGTGGATGCACTCTTTCATCTCTTGGACAGGGCAAAATGTGTTCAAGGAAGGCGCGAAGGGTATAGAAGGTGAAGAGAGGGAGGCGACCAGGAGTTGAACCTGGTGTTTGCTATCCGCCGTGCCATGGCGGCGCATGCTGACGCTAATCACACCTCCCAAAACAATATGGAGCGGCCAGGAGTCGAACCTGGCGTTTATTTCCCGCTTGTGCAGAGCGGGAAGTGCTGACCGCTGCACTACATCCCCATATTGACCAAGTAATCGGTACGCCTACTATAGTATAGAAGAGTTTCTATGTCAATGGAGCGGTCAGCGTGCATCCTGATCAGCCTTCCTCTGCCTTTTTCTCTTCGCGTAGTGCCAATTGTTGACGAGCGACTGCGCGCACATAGCGATTGGCGTCCTGGCTCAGTTCCTTGAGCAAGGCCTTTGTGGCATTGGGATGCTGCGCATTCTGGTAATGCTCCAGGGGCAGAGGCGAACGGGCAAAAAGATACAGCAATTGGACTGGTAACTTTTCATAGGCAAATGGAAATAAGCGTTACCAGACGGTCAGCGTTTCCGTTGAATGTTCCTCGTTGCAGCCGGTGTGCGACTAGATCTGGCAAAAGCATGCATGTGAGCATAAGAAATTTATGCTCTTGGAGACTGGTGTTGAGCGACGATTTGGCCTGGAGAAGGTTGAGATGGGGGTTGAGTAGCTCCTGGGAATTTGTGATCTCGCCTGCGACGCGAATACGAGTATTGTAGGCTAGCAAGACATGTTCTTTAACATAGGAGGCAATCATTACATGACCCTATTGGTAATATAGAATCGCGTCATGTGGGTGCCCCTCATTTCAGTCATGGAGAGGAGCATGAGGTACTCCTTTCTGAATATACTCATACCCGTCAGCACGATGGACACATCGCAGATATTTGGGGTGGATATCCCTCTTCCCAAGTCGAAATTCAGGTCGATGACGAATCGCAATGCGCCCTTCAAATACCCCTTTGGGGGAAATCGCTTTGACCATATCGCCTGTTTGATAGCCCAAGAACTTCTTTTTCCGTTGTTTGTGTTGCTTGGGAAAGCCATATTTATCAACGACACACATTTGCCGTGATCCATGTCCCATAGCTTTGATCTGCAAGGGGACTATTCCCCTATGAGAGAGTGCCACGGGCGTACTTTTGCCTACACACACCGCATCCAGCCAGTGCGTTTTGGGCAACCCTCTTGTGCTCCGATTGTATTTGGTCAATCCACCACTCCCACACTCGACCGGCAATCCAAAGGCTTTGAGTTGTTTCAAGAGAGCCCATCGCGTAGTATTGACCGCACTTGCATCCTTGAGTGGGCTCTTGAGCTGAGCAAGAATGCGCTTGAGCACCTCCGGTTTTTTGGCAAGAAAGATCGTAATCTCTCGATTGTTTTTGGCTTTATTACAAGGCTCACATGCCAGGGTCAAGTTACTAATTCGGTTGGTTCCCCCCTTGGCACGAGGATGAATATGCTCCACTTGCAAGGGAACGTTTTGTTTGCCACAATAGGCACAGGTGCGTTCCCACTTTTCCAGCAAGTATTCCCTCACCTCATAGCCTTGAAGCGTGCCTTGCTGATATGTCAGCCCGCTTATGTCGGGATTTTGCATGTGTTGCAGATCAAATTTGACTAGTTCCATGCTCAGAGCTGTAATGGGAGCCAAGCGACATAAACGCGCGACCCACGTGAGGATATTGGCAAGCCGACTCTCTAGTGAGGGTGGCACCCATCCCTTCTTGCGCCTTCGATTCTGCCAACGGGGCTTCCTATACCGCGTTTTGCGGTTGCGTCGTTTGCGACGGACCACGCGACGATCATCAAGGCTTTCCTTAATGGCATGACCACGATGAGTAAGTTCTGCCGCAAAGACGACCTTGCCGTTAGTATCATCCACCAGAGCCATTCCCGTGGTAGTACTCCCTGGATCAAGCTTCAAACGTAATGGCTGCACCTGTAGTTCCTCTACCACTCGTTTGAGCACAATGGTAAAGGGATATCTTCGGTATACAGCGGCTTTCCCCTGCTTGAGTAAACGCCGCGCATATCCAGGATGCATCGGATCCAAGGGTTGATAATCTGTATCAATCACAAACACATTGCTCATCATTGAGCCTCCTCTTGCGAGGGTAATGGTTGCCTCGATAATGATAGTGGGCGGTACTATTCTCTGAGCACTTCCTTTCACCCCGTACAGATGTTTAACCCAGAGATTCTAGAGCTACAGGCTGGCACGCACCCGTAGGTAGGAACTTGAACGCTTCCCGACTATCGTAGCCCGATAATCCTCTGCCAACACAAAGGATTCATGGCTGAATCTGAACAGGTCCAGGCTTGCGTCAGCAAGCCCCTGCCCTTTCAGGCATGGGGTACCTGACATCGACCGATTACTCAGTGCACCTACTATAGTATAGAAGATTTTTGTCGTCAAGAGAGCAAATGGCCTGAGATGCACCATAGATTTTTGCGAAGTGACCCTGTAGGTCTGACGTAAACGTGGGACCGATTCATCCTTTGGGTCGGGAAGGCAATCCATGAGATACAATTTCCCTGCAAAATACCAAAAATAGGAAAAGGCGTATTGCTCAGGATGCCATTTGGCGTGATGGAGAGCTTGAGTATCTCCCAAAGGATAAATTGATGTGCCGTAATCTCTATTCGGGGAAGTGACGTGGCGACTATGAGGCTGCCTGGCAAAAATGTGAGAAGTGGCAATCAGCCTGCCTACCAATCAGAAGGCGTATAATCCTTGTAGAAACAGCCATGTTCTAGCTGCCCCTCGTTGATGGCGTTCCAGATGGGGTCGCATATGCGTGCTGCGGCGTCCTGCATATCCAGCGGCATGCTCTCCTGCGCTCGCTGCCAGATTGCCTCCTGGGTCGCCGGGGCCTGGCGCGTCACCCAGCCTGGATCGACGCTGTTCATGTAGATATTGTCCTGTGCCAGGTCGGTAGCGGCCGTATGCGTAAGCATATTCAGTGCGGCCTTGGCCATATTGGTGTGTACGTGTGTGCCTAGCTTGTTCTGGGCGAAGCGACCCTCCACAGCGGAGACATTGATAATGAAGCGCTGGGGAAATGGGCTATTTCGCAGGAGGTCGCTCAGACCCTTCACCAGCAGAAATGGCGCGGTAACGTTGATGACCTGGACCTCCAGAAACTCGGTCAGGTCAATCTCTTCGATGCGCTGGCTCCAGCTATTCTCTCTCCGCAAATCAAGCTGCGTTCCCTCTGCCGCGTTGCTCACCTGGCTTACACGTTGCTGCTCTTCAGCTCCAGTTTCAGCTTGTGTGGGGATAGGCAGTGCCAGTGCGTTAGAGACCTCAGCTATAAAGGATACCGGAGGCATGAAGGCATGGGAACGCGCGACGAGTTCCTGCTGAACTGCTGGCAGCGTTTCTGGCGCTCTCTGTTCGTCGGCGAGGAGCGGCGCATAGTAGGCATATGCGCGCTTGACGGTCTGGGCAGCGTTGTTGATCAGGATATCGAGCGCGCCATAGTGCTCTTTTATGTGCGCAATAAAGTATTCTATCAAGGACAGGTGGCGCAGGTCGAGACTATAGATATGTAGGCGCTCACGCCACTGTTCAAAATCAGGCTCCGCACTGTAGCGCTGGGCCGCGTCATGGGGAAAGCGCGTTGTTGCGATGACCGTTGCCCCAGCCCGTAGGAGGCGTAGCACCGTCGCGTAGCCGATATGAATGCGCGCACCCGTCACAAGCGCTAACCTTCCACGCAGATCTGCCTGGCTCTGCCGCTTCTGGTAATTGAGATCGCCACACTGGAGGCAGAGCAGGTCGTAGAAGAAGTGTCGTCGGGTAAAACGTTGCTTGCACCTGTAGCAGAGGCGTGTGCGTAACAGCTCTGGTTCGCGTGTGATCCCAATTGTGACCGTGTCAATGCTCTCGTCCTCCAGACATGGGTTCACATAGCTTAGCCCTGGCTCTAGCAGGCTCAGGTAGTCTGGCCTCTCTACCTCGCGTTGACGCTGGAGCACACGATACATAGCCTGGCTGTATGCTTCATGCGAGCCTTCTTCGTATCCTTGGTCGAGTTGTAGCCGTTGCACGAAGACAGCCCCCAGCGGAAGCAAATGTTTGAGCTTGACCTTTCCCTGTTGCGCCTGGCGTTTGCCAATGTCGCGCAGGGCTTTGGCGCTTGCGATAGCTTCTACTGACTCCACTAAACCCGCTTTATCCACCTCATCTGCCAGGCGTGCCACCAGCAATGCTGTTCGCTCGTCGCATTCTGTTTTCGTTTGTTGGCTTACTTCCAATGTGAGCGTTTTGTCAACAATGATAATATCCAGCCACTGGGAGCGCTCGCCCTGCTCATTCACCAGGTAACCTTCACCTACTCCGTAGCTGGCTGGAAGAAGCTTTGCCAACTCTTCTTTACATTGGCTTCTCCCCCCAACCCCTGTTCCTGCCTGCTTCTTGAGACAAGCGACGATACTCTTCAAATGTCTGCGTAAATCGGTCATAGGTGCTTGCTATCCTTGTGGTCTGCTGCTCGGATCTGTTTCATTAGCTCTTCGATTGGCATCAATCTAACATGGCTGTATGGTACTGTCAATCTGACGTGGGGGCTACATTATGCTTATGGCAGTAATATAGTTTTGTAGCTACTTCTTATTGAAATTGTAGTATTTGCAGTCGGGTTTATCTGCTCCTGATGGAAGAGGAGGGCTTTCCCATGAACTCTGAGGAGAATATCAATACGCAGGATGTCCTTTTTGAGAATACTAAGCATCTCTCAAGCTTGCCTGTGAGAGAAGAGAGCGCGGTGGTGCGTTCGCATGGTGTATGGAGCGAGCAGACGCCTCCGATGCCAGCGGGGACGTCGCCAGAAAGCCATTGTCTCACGTGTAGTGATGAACCTCAGGTCGCCAGGGTTATCAGCCTGGATGAGGAGGAGACGGGTTTCGCCCTGGTGGAGGCACAAGAACATATT
Source organism: Ktedonobacter sp. SOSP1-85 (assembly GCF_016587415.1). GTDB lineage: Bacteria > Chloroflexota > Ktedonobacteria > Ktedonobacterales > Ktedonobacteraceae > Ktedonobacter. The sequence continues at coordinate 5,748,383 of NZ_BNJI01000001.1, forward strand.
GAGCGTGTCGATGTTTCGCTGCTGCCGCATGTCGCGCCTGGTGATACGCTGCTCATTCATGGTGGTGTCGCCATTGCGCATCCAGGTGTAAGGCCATCAGAACGCTAGAGTTGGGGCGGCATATCTGCATGTGCATAATATAGGCGCAAAAAAAAGCAGGCTTTGTGCCCGTAAAGCCTGCTCTCAAGTCGGTTTGCAGTTCAGAATGTGTTTTCACATTTCCAAAGGGTTTCTCTCGTCCTGAGATGTAATCAGCTCGCCTTCCAGCGGGGTGATGTGTTTCTCATGGCCTTTATCTTACGCTCTCTTCGCCTTATACACTGTGAAGTAGCTCACAAAATGAGACATATCTACAGCATGATGCACTATTCTTGTCGCATCATGCGGCCTTGCTTTGTGCTTATTCCCTTCTTTATGATGTGCTCTTTGGTCTGCGGGAATATAATGAAGGTGCTGCATGTTTTCTTGAGAGGAGAGAGGCAATCACTCTGGCGGTAAAACCTTAGCATTTGCTGCTGGCTGTCGATAATAGGTAGCGTGTGTGTTGTAATGGTGTTATCTGTGTCGTCATCAATGCAGCCTTGCTGGCTGCGCTTTCCAACCGTTTTTAAAAGCTCATACTGCTCAAGGTGGCTAGTATATTGCGCTGCGTACGAATGGTGAAGGGATGACTTTTTGCCTATAAGCTCAGTACTTTCGTTGCTACGAGTGATAAATATGCGTTTAATAATTCGTGCCCCTGAAAAATAGCGCTACATGTGCTGAGGGTGGGAGAACGTAGCAGCCTGTAAATGGGCCTGTATTGTTCACAAAATTTTCGTATAAGAAGTTAATGTTGATTTTTGCCATCTTTTTCTAAGGAGTTCTACCTTGTCTATCATTCGCATTGTTGGTTTTACCGGTAGCCTGCGCGAAGAGTCCTATAATAAAGCGGCTTTGCGAGCGGCACAGGAACTTTTGCCCGCCCAGGCCGAGCTTGAAATTCTCTCACTCTCTGATCTACCCGCTTTTACAGAGACGTATAACACTCCCGAAAGTGTTCGCCTGTTCAGCGAGCGTATTGCTCAGGCTGATGCACTCTTGGTCGCGACCCCTGAATATAAAGGTCTGCTTTCGAATGCGCTCAAGAATGCCTTGAAATGGATTGCCGCCAGCGGGGATGCCGCCCTGGCCGAGAAGCCAGTTGCACTCATGGGTATTGGTCGTCAGAGTGGTCCCGCACACGTCCAGTTGCGCCAGTTGCTGGCTGCACAGAAGAGCGACCTGCTGGACGAGCCTTCGCTCTACGTAGGCGAGGGGCATGCTAAGATTGATGCAGAGGGCCGCCTGGTGGATGCCGATCTGCGTGAACAGCTTCAGCAGCTCTTGCAAACCCTGGTCGCGCGCGTCGATGACGCCAAGAGCGCCCTGGTATAGTCGCCAAAAACAGACTTTTTTCAGTTTTTACCAGGCGTCCTCAAAGGGATTTGACCGAGCGAGCGGAGCGATAGCATTTGTCTATCGCCCGCTCTTTTTTTGTGCTGATGATTGGCACATGCAACGCATTTTGCGTGCTTCATTCCTGACGATAATCATAGTTGTCTACTCCGCAGTTTAGCTTAGCGTGACATACATAGGGATATTTCTCCATAGCCTCGATGAGGTACGCGTAGAAGAATGTTGGCTTTCTCTCTGGATGGATGGTGAGGATGGAGCTAAGCTATGAGCATAGAACAGCAATCTCGTCGACGCCAAAGGGCGTAAGCAATACCGCTATCACTCACAATGGCGCGAGGTGCGCGACGTGACTAAATATGATAGCCTGGTGGCTTTTGCACATAGCCTTCCCGCGCTGCGCCAGCATCTTGAGCAAGATTTGCAGTGGCAGCGTCGGTCCAAGGTAAGGGCTTGCCATTGATCGTGTAAATGAGCCACAATAAAGTGTGCTGGTACACTGTGTATAGTAGCAGCGTGTCTCTATGTTGAGACAGACTTCCTAAACAAGGAGACACATACGCAATATGATGCAGAAACAACAGTCGGATGGCTTCTCTGTGACGACGGGGCTTCCTCGTGTCGTGATTGTTGGCGCTGGCTTTGGTGGTCTGCGCGTGGCTAGATCTCTACGTGATGCCCCGGTCCAGGTAACTGTGATTGATAAGAATAACCATCATCTCTTCCAGCCTTTACTCTACCAGGTGGCGACGGCAGGACTTTCGCCCGCCGATATCTCAGCTCCCATCCGCTCCATTTTAAAAAGCCAGCAGAATACTACGGTGTTGCTGGCAGAGGTAACGGGTGTGGATACCGAGCGCCAGCTTGTGCTTACCGCCGAGCACGAGATCCCTTATGACTACCTGGTGATCGCGACTGGGGCGGCCCATAGTTATTTTGGCCATGACGAATGGAGCGACTGCGCGCCGGGCTTGAAGACTGTCACCGATGCCACGCATATTCGGCGCCAGATATTGCTCGCTTTTGAGGCAGCCGAGATGGAGTCGGACCCTGATCGCCAGCAGGAGTTGATGACCTTTGTGCTGGTGGGGGCTGGCCCCACGGGTGTAGAAATGTCCGGAGCGATTGCTGAGCTGGCTCATAAGGCGCTCGCGCGTGATTTTCGCCATATTGATCCCCGCTCGGCACGCGTGATCCTGGTTGAGGCCATGCCACGCATCCTGCCCGCTTTCCCTGAGAAACTGGCGCAGAAGGCGCGCAAAGCTCTGAACCACCTGGGGGTCGAGGTGCGCACGAACTCACCTGTCGAAAATATCGATCGTGAGGGCGTGGTCGTCGCGGGACAGCGAATTCCGGCGAGAAATGTCATCTGGACGGCTGGTGTAGCGGCCTCGCCCGCGGGCAAGTGGTTGCAGGCTGAGGTTGACCGCGCGGGCCGTGTCAAAGTGCAGCCTGACCTCTCCGTTCCGGGGTTGCCAAATGTGTTTGTGATTGGTGACACATCCTCGCTCATGCAGAATGGCAAGCCTTTGCCAGGTGTGGCACCCGTTGCGATGCAGCAGGGAAACTATATAGGCTCATTGATCGTGAAAAAGGTGAAAGGGTCGCAAGCTTCTGAACCTGCGTTTCATTATACGAATAAAGGAAACCTGGCGACCGTGGGCCGTTCCTTTGGCATAGCCGATTTTGGCCGTGTGTGTATCTGGGGCTTTCTGGGTTGGCTTCTCTGGCTAGCTGTTCACATTTTCTTCTTGATAGGGTTCCGCAATCGTGTGTTAGTCGTCTTTCAATGGGCATGGGCATACCTGACCTTCCAGCGCGGCGCGCGCCTGATTACCTATCCCCGCCCGTCTCATTCGCAACAGAAGGAACTGGTCGAAGAATTGTTGTAGCTGATCTTGCTAGCCTTACGCTTTATACATATAATAAGGAAATTGTAATTTATGCGTGAGGTGCGTGAATGAGGGATTTGCAGACAAAATTCCCGAAAGGGAAGGTTGTGCGTGATCGCTATGAAATTCAAGAGCTACTAGGGACAGGCGGCTTTGGCGCGGTATATCGTGTGCGTGATCGCCGTGGTGGGAATGTCTATGCCCTCAAAGAGCAGATAGACCCTAATCCTCAGCAGCGCGAACGTTTCGCCTTCGAGAGCCGTATCCTCGAACACCTGGATCATTATGCTCTGCCGCGTGTGTACCGCGTGTTCGAGGACGAGAAGGCGCAGAGCGTGTATATGCTCATGGACTTCATCAATGGGCCGAACCTGGAGCGTTTGCGACGGCGCCAGCCCGAGGGACGCTTTACCCTTGCTCGCGTTATGGCGATGATGAAGCCTATCATTGAGGCAGTAAGCTACCTGCATCACCAGCAGCCGCCCATTATTCATCGTGATATCAAGCCATCAAATATGATTATCCCTACCTCAGGCGAGGGGGCCGTCCTGGTCGATTTTGGCATTGCCAAGACCTACGACCTGGACTCTACGACCTCAGCCGTGCGGCACTGCTCTCCCGGATATGGCTCGCCCGAGCACTATATGCGCGGTACAAACCTGCGCAGCGATATCTATGGGCTGGGCGCGACCTTCTATACCTTATTGACGGGTGAGGTTCCCATCGATGCGCTTACGCGCCTGACACGCGTGGGCAGTGGAAGCGCTGATTCGCTGATTCCCGCGCATAGCCTGGTCGAGGAGCTGCCGCAGGAGGTGAGCGATATCCTGCAAAAGGCGATGGCGCTTGATCCCGAGGACCGCTATGGCAGCGTAGAAGAGTTTTGGAATGCGTTGAAAGTCTATGCGCCTGAGGTGAAGACCGAGCCTGTTGTCTACGAGATGCTTCCAGAGGCGAATGAGACACCAGGCCCCCAGGTCGAGGCGGCGCAACCGCCCCCGGTGACTCCTGCTCCACTCCCACCGCCAAGCGTTGTGGTGCAGGAGCTACCCCGGCGTCAACGCCGCTCGCGCAAAGGGCTGTTCCTGTTGGTAGCCGCGCTGCTCCTGGCGTTTCTCCTGGTGGGAGGACTGATCTGGACTGCTAATAGTGGCTTGCTTGCTGGCTTATCAACGCAGGCCAAAGTCACACCCACATCGTCGACTGTGCACCAGCCAACGGCCAGGGCGACGCAGGCGCCGACCAGGGGGACAACGCCCACAGCTACGCCAACCTCTACGCCGACTGCCCCACCAGCCCCTCCAGTGGTACAACCGCCAGCCTCGCCACCGCGACTGGCTCAGGGCTATAGTGGCACGATTTCGGATAAATACACCGATCCGCCAACCAATTCTACGATTGCACTCTCTAATATCGCGCAAAATGGCCAGAGCTTTACTGGCTATGCCTCCTTTGGCCCAGGATTAGTTGGTAATAACAATTTTAATGGGACCATTACGCCTGATCGCAAGTTTCATTTCCTGGTCGCAAGCTATGCGGGCTTGCTGCCACTCTACTTTCAAGGCCAGGTCAATGGCGATAAATCTCTCTCAGGAACCTATTGTAGTTATCGCAATAATGGCTGTGATAACCAGAGCGGTGGCTACGGCGATTGGCACGCCTCACCGCGCTAAAGTTGTAACCTCTCTTCTGCAAAGAGCGTGTTGAGTTTTGGATACACAAAATACGACGTCGCTATCTGCTACGTAAAAGGAGTGAACGATAGATGACTACCAAGACTCACACTATGTCGAAGCAGGGGGCACAGACAATCGAGGCTCAGCCCCGCTTTAAGCAGCGTTCATACGAGATCCAGCAGTATGGACAGATACATTCCATGCCCATTAGCCTGCCTGAAAGTGCGATTAAGCAGAATATCGAGTGTCTGAATCAGCTGGTTGCCGATTCGATCACACTCTACAGCCTCTATAAAAAGCATCACTGGCAGATGACTGGCCCGACCTTCTACCAGTTACACCTGCTGTTAGACGAGCATGCCGAGCAGATTGAGAAGACCATCGATCTACTGGCTGAGCGCGTGCAGCAGTTGGGTGGTGTGACCATTGCCATGCCGCATGATGTGGCGGAACTGACCAAGATCGAGCGGCCCCCGAAGGGCGTTGAGGATGTGCCTGCGATGCTCGCTCGCCTCGTCAATGCCCATGCGACCGTTATTAAAGGCCTTCGTGAGGGGATTGAGTTAAGCGATAAAAACAAGGACTACACGACCAACGATATCCTCACCTCGGAGGTCCTGCCCTTGCAAGAGATGCAGACCTGGTTTATCTCCCAGCACCTGGTGGATACTCCATTTGCTAGTTTCAAAGAAGAGGGCTAGAGAGGTAGCTCTCTCGGCACCTGCGGTATTAAGGGTATGGAATGGGAGCTGGCTCTGCCAGCTCCCATTCCATACCCTTCCTTTTCACAAAGCTACTAATGCATAGCGTTCTCTGCCGTTCTATGGTATATTTTATTGCGCTGCTGTACAAAGATTGTTTTTTAAGAACGCATAAGAAGGATAGAGTGGGGAAGACGCCATGTTTTTTGACCATACCAAGATTTTCGTAAAGGCGGGTGATGGTGGCAACGGTTCAATGCATTTTCGCCGTGAGAAGTTTGCTCCCAATGGAGGACCTGATGGTGGCGATGGTGGCCGGGGTGGCAGTGTCTACTTTGAAGCAACCAACCAGCTAAATACGCTGATTGATTATCGTTATAAACAGAATTTTAGCGCGGAGTCCGGCGAGAGTGGCATGCGTCAAAAGATGCATGGTGCGAAAGGAAACGATGTTATCCTGAAGGTGCCCTGTGGCACAATTATTCGAAATGCCGAGACGAATGAATTGGTCGCGGACCTCGTGGAGCCAGGGCAGCAGGTAATGGTAGCTCGTGGTGGCCGGGGTGGCCTGGGAAATGTGCATTTCGCGACCTCGACGCACCAGGCTCCACGTGAAGCGCAGAAAGGCGAGCCTGGTGAGGAGCATTGGATTACGCTTGAGCTGCGCCTGATCGCCGATGTTGGCCTGGTGGGCTACCCCAATGCAGGTAAATCTACGTTGCTCTCCGTTGTAACCGCTGCGCGTCCGAAGATTGCTGACTACCCCTTTACGACCCTGGTTCCCAACCTGGGAGTCGTTGAGGTTGGACATGCCAGGCAGGGTGACGGCTTTGACTTTGTCCTGGCCGATATTCCTGGCTTGATCGAGGGCGCGGCCCAGGGCATTGGCCTGGGACACGAGTTTCTGCGCCATGTCAAGCGCACGCGCCTGCTTATTCATATGCTGGATGGGTCTCTGGTCGAAGAGCGCGATCCCTGGGAAGATTTCGCGAAGATCAATCAGGAGCTGCGTGACTACGACGAACAGCTGGCTGCGCGGCCACAGATTGTGGTCCTGAATAAGATCGATCTGCCTGAGGCCCAGGAGCGCTGGCCCGCGCTCAAGGCTCAGGCCGAGGCCGCTGGCTATCCCGTTTTCGCCATCTCCGCGGCCACTCACCAGGGGACACAGGAACTCATGCAGTTTGCAGGCGACCGCTTGCGCGAAATCAAGCGCGAGGAAGAGGAGCTTGCCGCGGCCCAGGTGCTTTCGCTTGAGAACGCCCCCGTGTTGCGCCCACAGCCTGATGATGCCTTCTCGGTCATCAAAGACCAGGGCGTGTACGTCGTACGCGGTAAGCGTGTCGAGCGCGCGGTCAGTATGACTGATACCGAGAGCGAAGAGGGTATGGATCGCCTGGAGCGGACTCTGGAGAAAATGGGGGTAACGAAGGCCCTCGAGATCGCAGGTGTCCAGGTGGGCGATGTCGTTCGCTTCGGCAAAGTTGAACTCTTTTGGGGCGAGTAAGCATATGTGGGGCCTTTGATAAAAAGGCCCCATTTTTGTGCGAAAAACGCAGGCCTCTACGCCTGGATAGTACATTCACCTGTAGGGTCCATGCTGGCATGGACTCTCCTGCACGTGGAACGTCGCTTCGCTTGCAGTCCATGCCAGCATGGACCCTACATTCTGGGGCTATCGTGACTGTTGAACAAGCTAACCGCCAAGTAGAATGTAATCACTTCTTCCTGAATTGTGCTATACTAACTGCGAGAGAGCGTCTTTTTAGCCATCCTGGCAGAGGTGCCGCGTAAAGCTCTACTATTTTGGAAGAAAGACCAGGGCGCCGGTTACACATTATGAGTGAAACCATTAATTTCCTATTTCAGAGTCGTGACAAAGGTCATTTTGAGCTACAGGTCAAGGAAAGCTGGTCGGGACGGACCGTACGCGGAAATTTTATTCCGCCCTATACCACCAAGCAGTTAAATCTCCTGCTGAAGAAACTGAACACGCTACAGAACAATAACACGCAGAATTTGCGCGAGATTGGCTATCGTCTCTTTCTCTCGTTATGTGGTATGGACGTTACTTCACCATTGCCGTTGAACGCCAGGCCTCACGAGGCCGAGCAATCGGTTCAGGCGCTTTTGCGTGGTGTCATCCAGCGCACGCTGCGTCGCCGTGGAACAGTGGCGCTTACCTTCTCCTTTGGGGTGGGCTGTGATGAGTTTGTGCGCTATCCCTGGGAGCTATTGCATAATGGCGACCTCTTCCTGCTGGGTTCGGGCATCTTCACGCTGACGCGTGCATTGATTGATGCCGATGATGTGGGCGGTTGCGAACTGCCTGTGCATCCACCTATGCGTGTGCTCTATATCGGGTCCTCACCCCTGGATTGTGCTCCGTTGGAGACCGAAATTAGCTTTGAGGCCCTGGAACGCGGTTTCTCACCCCTCATTGCCTCGGGCCAGGTCTTCCTTGATCGCCTGGAGCCGCCGACCTTTGATCAGCTTGTGCGCTATTTAAGCTCGTATGGTGGCGCGGGCGTCTTTGATGATAGTGATACCTCAATCCCTTGCTATATTGTCCACTTCGATGGGCATGGTGCCTATGGGCGCCTCTGTCCCAATGAGGAATGTAAGGCCGTCAATGATGCTGAGGTGCGCCGCTGCACGAACTGTGGGCAATCATTGAGCCGGGTGAATCCCCAGACCTACCTCTGTTTCTGTAATGAGGAAGGCTACAACCAGTTTATCGATGCTCAGTCTCTGCGTGATCTCTTTGTCAGCAGCGATGTGCGCCTGGCGGTTTTCTCGGCCTGTGAGACCGCTATGGTGGCGGCGGAGGGACCGCACTGTCAGAAGCGCCCCGGAGCCAATCCCGTAGATGCATCGCTGGCAACAGCCCTGGTCTCGGCCCAGGTACCAGCGGTGGTCGCGATGCCTTTCTCGCTCCAGGATGACCTGAGTCCGACCTTTATGTCGCATTTTTACGAGGCACTCGCCGATGGTCGAACACTGGAGGAGGCGCTGGCGCGGGCGCGCCAGGCCATGCTCCCCTTGCAGCAAAGCTGGTTTATCCCCGTACTCTATCGCCGGGTCACCGAGAGCGATGTCGCTCCTGTGCCTCTGCTTGTCAGCCGGGAGCAGCCAGAGGAGCATGATGCCCCCCTGGCGCATCTGGGATCGTTCACAACTTTTGTGGGACGCGAGCGCGAGCTGCGTGAGCTTGATGCCCTGTTACTGGCGGTTTCGGCAAATGGAGCGAATGCCAGGACCGCGCAACGTCAACGCCATAACCCGCACCATATCGCGGTTACCGGTTCGGCTGGCATTGGCAAGAGCGCCCTGGCCCTGGAGGTGGTGCGCCGTCACCAGGATAAATTCCCTGGTGGCGTGGTCGGTGTCTCGCTTGAGGGCGGCAAGACTTTTCATGAGGCTCTGATCGAGATTATTCATTATTTGCACATCCCGACGCGCTTGCAGTCTGCCGTAGATAGCGAGCATCGTGCGCGCCTGGTGATGGGCACACTGCGCTCGCTTGCCAGTCGCGAACTTCCTTGCCTGCTTTTGCTGGATGCCTTTGAAGAGGTGTGTGATCGCAATGAACTGGAGACCTGGCTTCAATTCATCTGTGCGCTCCCTGCTGAAGTGACGGTCCTGGTGACCTCTCAGTCGAATCCCGAAAATATGCTGGCTCTGGAGAATGCGCATTGTCGCTGGTATGAGTATCGCGTGGGGAAGATGACCGATGCCGACCAGTTGCAGCTCTTTATGGAGTTGGCGCAGGCGAGTGGGCTGGACCAGCGTATCCACCTTGATGATCCCTATCAGCAGGAGATCTTACGTGAGATCTGCTCTCTGCTGGATGGCTATCCCCTTGGGGCCGAGCTGATCTTTGGCACAGCGCGCACGATTGAGGGCCAGGTGTACACACCAGAGGCCGCCACCCGCTCCCTGGAGGAGGTTCGCGATGAATTGCGCAGCTCTCCCCTGGCTGGCATCCTCACCGTCTTAGAGGTCTCTTCCAGGCGCCTGAGCGCTTCGGCCCGCCTGCTTCTTGCCTATCTCTCGGCCTTTAAGCTTCCCTTTAGCCGCGAGCAGATTGCCCTGCTTTTTCAGGATATGGTCGCTGGAACCACAGATGAGATTGCCACGCTTGCATCTGCGTCTCTGGAGGACGCCGCGGCAGATTCTCCTTTACAGATGCTTGTGCGCAACTGGCGTGCCTCGCGTGATGAGCTTGTGCAATCCTCGTTTGTGCAGTTTGATGGGCGTGTCTATACCATCCATCCCCAGATACGCCATTTCGCGGTTTCACAACTGCCAGGGGAGGAGCGCAGGCGCGTTCATCGCATCGTCGCATCCTACTATATGCACCTGCCCCAGCCTAGCCCCGAGGAGTGGTTCGCCGCCTTTGAGCACCTGGAGAGCGCGGGTGAGTCGCAAGATTTGCAGAACGCGGTGAGCCTGGCGGTGCGGGCCTCCTGGGCCTTGTATGGGCGCGGCTACACAGCCGAGCTTCGCGCGATGTTGCAGCGAGCGGGTGTACATGCCGTGCGGTTGCATGACACGACAGGTGAGGGCAGGATACAGTGCTGTATGGGGGCGCTTATGCGCCACCTGGGACGGTATATGGAGGCCGAAGCCTGCCTGCGTAGTAGCCTGGCGTTTCACCAGCAGAAAGGGGAGGCGCAAGACGCGGCCTGGGCGCTCTATGAACTCGCGGTCCTCTCGCGTGAGGAGGCTAACTTCGCCCAGGCCGAGGCTTATCTTGAAGAGGCGCAGCTCAACTTCGCCCAGGCTCAGGATGAACGTGGGAGCCTCTGGCTCGCGCTTGTACGTGGTGAGCTACAGCGCGGGTATGGCAACTACCGGCCAGCGCTAGAACTCTTTGAGCAGGCCGTCAAAGGCCTGCGCCAGCTCAAAGACCAGGAGGGGTATGCCTGGGCATTACGTGACCTGGGAGCCACAAAGGGTGCTTTGGGCTACTATACGCGTGCTCTGACCGATAATGAGGAGGCACTGCGTACGTTTGATAATCTCAATATGGTCGGCGCTCAGGCCTGGGTGCTTGCTGATCGTGGAGAGATCTATCTACACCAGGGCAAGCTCGATGCGGCCCAACAGCAGGGGCGAGAGTCGCTGCGCCTCTTTCAAGCACAATCCATGTTGCGTGGGGAGGGCTGGAGCTTACGTCTCCTGGGAAATGTAGCGCGGGCGCGCGGCGATGTAGAGCATGCGCAGTTGTATTATAACGAGGCGCTCCGGATCTTTGCCTCACTAAGCGACCGTGTGGACGAGGCGCGTGTCTTGAATGCTCTGGGAGCTGTTGCCTATACGCGTGGTGAATACCAGGAGGCGCAGTCCTACTATGAGCAGGCTCTGACACGTGTACAGGAGCAGAATGTCTTGTTGATTGAGGCGCAAACGTTGTGGGGGCTGGGCGATATTGCGCGCGCCTGGCGACGTTTCTCCGAGGCCGAGCACTATTATACCCGGTCTGGGCAGTTCGCGGATCGCCTGGCTTTACCCGCCATGCGGTGTGCAGTTCTGCGTCGCCAGGGACTTTTGCGCCAGGCTGAGGGGAAGTATCAGGAGGCCTTGCGCTACCTGGTACAGGCCCTGGCCCTCGATCAGCGCCAGGAGCATCCAGTACGCCAGGAACTGGCGCAATGTATTCACACGCTGGTGCGTGAGCAGCACCTCGACGATGAATATAGTCAGCTCAAAAGCCAGTATGCGCTCGCATGATTGTATGTGAGTAAGGGCGTGCGGTGGGGGTGTGGCACAGCCACACCCCCACCGCACGCCCTTACTCTTACCCGGTTTCTACTTTGATGATGAGCGGAAGAGACGGGTGAACCACCTGGAGGGGGTAGACGTCTGCTGCGCACCATTGCCTGAGAGGGAGGCATCGCTTGTATCGCTCAGGTTTTGGCTTTTTTGGCCATTCTGCCCGTTATGGCCGTTGGGCTCACTCTCTCTATGAGTCGAGGAGCCGAGCGGTGCGGTCATGATCCGAGCCTCTTCGTCGTCCTCGTCCAGGTCCTCTATTTCCTCATTGTTAATGGGGTACGAATGCGTCGACTTAAGTGACTCCCATGGGCCTGCCAGTATCCCCGCCGTCTCGTCGCTGCGAATTGGCTCATGCGGGTTGGGCAGATCGGCTGGCGGGAGATTCCCCGAGAGGATCGGCTCCTGCGGGATGAGTTGGTCGCGGCGCATGGGCTGCGTCTCCTGTTTCTCCAGGGCCAGGCGCTCGTCGACCTCGAAGAGCAGACGAGTTACTTCTGGGCGCAGGACGCGGTTACGCTCGGGGATGCGCGTCCACTGCGCGAGCGCGGCTGGATAGTAGCCAGCACGGTAGCAGTAAAGGCCCAGCATGGAGCGCGCATCGTAGATGGTCATACGCTGCCAGAGAGCCAACTCCTCAGCTGGAGTTTCGATGACATTCTCACTGGCCTCGATAACCTCGACGAGATGATAGAGGCGAACGCCCATGATGCGGTAGGGATAGCCATAGTAGAGAGCCAGGCGCCGTCTGCGTGAGCGCTCGGCGGGGTGCTTGCCCACAAAGTAGCACTTGGTCCAGGAGCCGCTCGTCCAGATGGCCAGGGCCAGGATGAGCACCAGGATACGTGCCAGGTAGCGCTCCCAGGTAAAAGTCGATAGGCCCGACATGACACCCAGGGCCGCGAAACAGGCTCCCAGCGCCCATGCGCCATAGACAAGGCGGCGTCGATCCCATCCCAGCAGATCGAAGTGATGATGCAGAGGTGTGGCCAGGAAGGGCAGTGGAAACTCAGTATGTGGCACAAACTCATCCGTATTGGCGAAGCGAAGCGTCGTCAATGAGCGACGGAAGAAGCGTGTTAGCACACGTGATTGAATGAGGGCCGAGAGGCCTTCCAGGACAAATGCTCCACCCAGGAGTAAGAGCAGAAGCTCGTTGCGTGAAAAGATGGCGATAATGGCCATCATGCCGCCCAGGGCCAGGGCGCCGCAGTCACCCATGTAGATCTTCGCGCTGCGTTTAGCGGTGCGGTGCCTGGCTGCCCAGGACGAGGGCCAGTTCCAGGGAAGGTAACCCAGGGTGCTGCCCGCGCAGAGGAGCGCGAGGATTTCAAAGACGATGCCCAACGGATGCCTGGGGTCAATCAGTCCAGTCACGACAATGCCCAGGGCGAGCGAGGCGCTAAAGACAAGGCCACCAGCCAGGCCATCCAGGCCATCGCTAAAGTCGACGGCCACCGAGGTAAAGCTACCGACAAAACCAGTCATCAACACAAGGAAAATGAGCCAGCCATAGAATGCGAACTGTCCAGGATGCACGCGACAGGTCGTATCAGCCGCGCAACCTGGATTAGAGAGAAGGGTATTGAGGATAGGTAAATCTTTGTAAAAGCTATACGATTCTTGTCCGGTTGAGACCAGGAAAAAGTAGAGTACGGCGGCTGTGGCGGAGACCAGGAAGAGGCCGCCAAATTTCACGCGCTCCGAGAGCCCCTCTTTGCTATAGACCTTATTCCAATCATCAAGAAAGCCGATCAGCGCAAAGCCAAATGTAGCGCCCAGGCCGATCAGGAGCATTGTCCATTGATCTTTATTTAGTTGAAAAACATATCCCGCCCAGACACCAATGCCAACGATAGCCAGGGTAAACGCGGGGCCACCAACCAGGGGCAACTCAATGGTTTTGATTTCGCGCCCCCCGGCGGGCATATCTGGACGATGCGTTCCTGGTTTGTGCTCTCCACTGCGAAATTTGGGGAAGAGCACCATTGCCAAACCGCAGAGGGCCAGGCTCGCAACCGCGCACGCAGCGAATATTATTAATAACCAGAGAATAAAATTCATACGTACTCCAAAACAAAACGATGGCTCAGACGCTCCAGTGTCTTAACGCGCCGCAATGACACGCGTTGCTTCTTTGAATTTATGCAAATACCAATCGTACAACAGGTCAATTTACTGGACATGGCTGCGTAACTCTTCTCTTGCAACCTGTCTATCATCCCAGGGGAGCTTGTCTCTCCCTATGATAATACTTTGCTCGTGTCCCTTGCCTGCGAGCAGTACTGTGTCTCCAGGCTGTGCGCGCGAGAAGGCGGTTGCGATGGCTTCGCGCCTATCTGCAATGCAGAGAAAGTCGCTTCCCTCTTGTTTTCCGGCCTGCTCGGCTCCCACGGCAATCTCGCGTAAAATGCTTTCGCGATCTTCGTCGCGTGGATCTTCATCTGTAATAACGAAGAAGTCACTCATTTGTGCGGCAACACTTCCCATGACGGGGCGTTTCTGCCGATCACGTTCGCCCGCTGAACCAAAGACCACCATGAGCTTTCCTGTGGTGACGGGGCGCAAAATGGCTAGTACTTTTTGGAGACTATCGGCGGTGTGTGCATAGTCGACGATGACGCTAAAGTTTTGTCTCTCATCAATATGTTCCATACGCCCTGGAACGCCTTTGATAGTAGCCAGCGTCTGTGTGATCACATCGAGGGGGATGCCCTGGCTGTACGCGGTCGCGATAGCCGCCAGGCAGTTGCTGACGTTGAAGCGTCCAATCAGGGGGGTCTCGATCTGGCACTCTGCGTCGGGAAGAATGAGCCGGAAGGCTGTACGAGATGCCTGTAGGTGCAAGTCGACGGCGCGTACTGCTGCGTCTGTCTCGATACCATAGTCGAGAATGGGGACGCGGCAATAGGGTTTGAGCACTTCGTAGCTGGAATCGTCTTTGTTGAGGATGGCCACCTTGCGGTATCCCTGCCCTTTGTCTTGCTCTGGATCGAGCATTTCGAAGAGGCGTGCCTTGGCTCTGCGATAGGCATCGAGCGTCTTATGGAAATCCAGGTGCTCATGTGTGATATTGGTGACCACGCCGACGTCAAAGGCACAGCCGCGCACGCGCTGGAGTTCCAGGCCATGTGAGGTGGATTCAATGACAGCATGGGTGGCCTGCATCTCAACCATTTTGCGCAGAAATTCCTGGATCTCCAGGGCCTCTAGCGTACTCTGACGCGTTGCGTTGGCCCATTCCTGCCCATTGAGCTTGAAGTTCGCCGTGGTCATCATTCCCGTGCGTCGCCCGGCTGCGTCAAAGAGTGTACTAATAATATTCGATGTGGTTGTCTTTCCGTCGGTGCCGGTGACGCCTATGGTGCAGAGCTCGCGCGCGGGAAAGCCATAGAAGGCGCAGGCCAGGTCGGCCAACGCTGTGCGGACATCCTCGACCTCAATATATGGAATAGGCAGGTCGGTTGCTGAAGGAAGTGGCGCACCCAGCGCGACAACGGCCCCGCGCTGCGCAGCATCCGCCACATACCGGCGCCCGTCGGTGTGTACGCCGGGGACGGCGATAAAGAGATAGCCGGGCGCGGCCTTCCGTGAGTCGTAGGCCAATCCCAGAATAGTATCTTGCTCAGGGAGCGTGTTTGCGCCGTAAATATGGGTAGGAGGCTGCTCAAGGGCAGCAAGTAAATTTTTCAGTTGCATAAGCCTTGCCAAATCTATAGTAGAGTTGTTTTTATTGTAACAGTCAGGTTAATAGAATATTGTCCGTGTACGATGATAGGGTTGCATCTGCTCAGCGTCTTGCCCTATAAGCCAGAGGCGCTGATCCACCTCTGCTGGGGTCACGTTGTACCCCAGGGTACGCATCCTGCGTTGGATCAACTCACATGCCCAGATGGTCGCGGCCCGAATCTCCACCTCTTCTTCGCTACCAGCGGGAAGGAGTTCCTGGGCATCGACGCGCTGTGCAAGTGGGGCGCTATATTCAAGGATATGGAAATGGCGCAGAACCTGGGGGACTTTGTAGTCCGCAAAGGCGGTGAGCTGCTCAAGGTCTGAGAATGCTCCCCATGACTGGCCATGAAAGGCGCTATAGAGGTCGGAGACACAGATCTGGGCACGCTTCAAGAAGCGTACCTCTCGTCCCCGATACGTCGTGATATCGTTGAAAGAAGGAAAATAACTTGCCAGGAGTTGCGCCAGCCTGGGTGCGCTCCCTTGCGCTTGCTCGATAGCCTGGGAAAAGTTGCCCTGGAAGTGCTGTTGCAGGACCTGCCCAACCTCGTGCACGTTGTGTAGACGTTGCTCAAAGAGCGGAATTTGCTGCGAACCACGAAAGATATGCGCAAGCGTTTTGGCATCAAGGGCGCACAGATAGGCGGCATCCCAGAGCGGCAGGCCCTCTTCGACCGCGCGCGTAAGGGCCGCAGCCTCCGCCCAGTAGCCGTTGAGCGTCTGGCCTTTGTACTCAATGGTCCAGCGTGGCTGCTGCTTTTCGGCCCAGAAACAGAAGTTGAGCGCGTCAAGGAGCAGCATCCAGTTGACAGTACGCAATCCTCCGTCAAAGAAGTGATGCTCAACGTCCCATGGTACCTCGTCAAGCGCTTGACTCCCTCCAGGAAGCGCGGCGCCTTGTTGCCATTGCGCGCAGAAGTGCTCGATGTGTTCCGGGTTGATTCTGACATGCGTACTCTGGAGAACGACCGTGCGTGTGCTGGTCAATACTCCTAGCTGATCCTGTGCTGGAAGTGTGTAGCGATTATCTCTGTTATGCCAGGTCTCGATGTCCGCCATAAACAACCCTTTCCAGAAGATATGGTTTGATTCTACCGGGATTCGAGGTATCCGTCAATCTTTATGGCTCAAATGGCCGTATGATGCGCCCGCCACTATTGCAGAGTTAAAAGAGTTCATTACCTCAGCAAAGTAAGCCTGGCATGGTTGGGTTGGGCTATGTGGTTAGGGGGGAGAGGAAGCGGGCCGACGCACTTTTTATTGCGCGAAAAGTGACAGAAGAAGACATATAGCGTGCCTACCCCCTGGTGGCTACGATGGTCATCCAGGGGTGGAGCGGGAGAGCGATCAAGGCTACCGTTACGGCGTTCTGACGTAGCCTCGATCCTTCGCGTACTGCCAGAGCGACTTTTGCAGTTGGCGCCGGGCGCGCGAGATGCGACTCATGACCGTGCCAATGGGAATCTGTAGTGACTCGGCAATTTCTTTATAGGACAAGCCCTCGATATCCGCCAGGATGACGGGCATACGAAAGTTGTATGGCAGGTCATTGAGCGCTTTATAGACATCCTCATCCAGGTATTGATTTAAGACCTCGTCTTCAACTCCCTGAGATAGCTCCTGCCCATTAATATCGCGAATTTGATTATAGAGATAAAACTCTTCTCCCTCGGGCAGTGAGGCCGGGGTTGGGTGTGTGGCCTGGCGACGATAGCGATTGATGGCCGACGTATTCAGAATGCGGAAGAGCCAGGCGCGCAGATTGGTGCCTGGATGATAGGTATGCGCGAAGCGGAACGCCTTTAGCATCGTCTCCTGCACCAGGTCCTCGGCCTCCTGGGGATTATTCGTCAGGCGCAATGCCGTACGGTACAGACTATCAAGTTGGGCTACCACACCCGCCTCAAAATCCTCTGTAACCGCATGTTCTGCCGACGCTACTGGTGTCTCCATATCGTCATCGTCGTTTTCTATTTCCGGTTCCGTCTGCTGTTCATCTAACGCTTTCGGATCAAGTTCTGACATTAAGCTCTCCTCTAGTGCGCAAGGTCCCCCTATACTAAGGCACCTTCTTGCAAGTACTCTCAGTATATCTCAAGGACGTTTAGAATGAAAAGGCCCTGGCGAATTATCTCAAAGTTTTCTCATTTTTCCAGGTCCTTGTCTCGGCTCGTTGTGTGAGTCTTCGAGGTAAGAGGATGTCTGTGGGAAACGCGGCATTGTCGCGTTTCCCACAGACATCCTCTTACCCTTGAGCACCGCAGGCGCGAAAGTCGCATTACTCCAATGAGCTAAAGAGCAGGGAATTCCCTAAGGAAGTCATACAGGGAATGAAACTGGCTTCGCTTTATGTTAGAATGAACAGGTACAATGCAATGGCGAGCTAGGAGCAGGAGAATAGTTCTATGGGAGAAAATTTGGATTGCTTAAGCTGTTATGAAATTACAGCTCGTCTTCATCTCTATATTGATCGGGAACTCAATACGCAGGAAATCGAAATTGTGCAACAGCATCTGACGACTTGCCCACATTGCGAATGTCGCTTTCATTTTGACATGAGGGTCAAGCGCCTGGTTCATGACTGTTGTGCTATTGAGCGTGCGCCACAGCATCTACGCGAGAAGGTGATGCGCATTGCTCATGGCGAGCAGGTCGATATTGATCCCGAGCTAGCGAAGAAGATCAAAGCTGATTGGGGGGGCTGTTAAATCGCGAGCGACATCGAGAGATGTTTGCCATGACTCAGTGTATGTGAAGCCCTAGGGCCTGCAAGAGCCAGAGTTTGGCCTGCGCAAGCAGGAGGAGTTCACTCACCGTCAGGAGCAGGACTGGTCCCAGCAAGGGGAGCAACTGGCGGTATGCCGTAAAGGTTTCACAGCGTCTTCTCGTCAGGAGGATGCCCATCATGTTCAGGCTGCCTACCGCGAGTAGCAGACCCAGTGTGCTTAAAATGGCTATGATATCTCCAGTAAGTGGTATGTGTGTGGCGATACTGCCAAAGCATAGGAGCAGGATGGGGAGAAAGACGCCAAGCAGTGCGCGCCAGGAGGCCAGGCTGCGTGAGTCATGGTAGTATTTCCAGACCATCTGATTGAGCGTTGGTAGCAAGAACACGGCGATTGCCAATCCTGTCAATAAGCCCGTTCCCAGCCGTAACAGGTTGTTGGGTGTGTAGAGATGGGGAAAATGCAGGTCAAGCGCGAGCGAGTTGCAGCCATCGATGATCAGGGCGAGCACACCTCCACCCAGGAAAAGGCGTAGCCAACGCGAAGGGTACTGTTGCGCTCTCCCTCTGCCACTCAGCACGAGTCCAGCAAAGGAGACACAGAGTCCTAGATAGATGCCAGTATCGCGCGCACACAGTGGCAGGGCCTCGGTTCCTGCGTAGAGCAGGTGGGTGGGCAGGTGCGCGCATATTCCACTATCTAGCCAGCGCAAGCGCTCCAGCAGCGCCTGCCCAGGGATCAGCCAGCAGAGCACGAACAGGCAGAGATAAGGTGTGCTGAAGATCAGCATGCGCCAGAGTATGCCGTGCCTCCTGTTTAGTCCTACCGCCTTACCCCCCATTCGCGATTGCATGCTATTTCTCCGCTCAGTGTAAGTTCTGTAGGGATGTGGTGCGCGCTCGTAGCCGCAGGCTACGAGCGCGCACCACATCCCTACAGAATATTAACTTTAGCTCAGGCGAAAGTACGAATTGAACAGCGTTAAGAAGTTGAAAAACACAACCACTCCAGCAGCCATCATAAAGATGCCTGTCGCGATCTCAATTTTCCCCAGATGCGGTTTGAGGCGCTTGAGCAGAGCGCTAAGTTGATTCAATCCCAGCCCCAGCAGCAGGAAGGGAATACCCAGCCCCAGTGAATAGGCCAGTAAGAGCAGCACGCCTTGCTGAAGCGTCGAGGCGAATGCAGCCATATAGAGAATCGAGGCCAGGATCGGTCCTACACAAGGCGACCAGGCGATGGCGAAAACGATGCCCATGACGATAGAGACCCAGTAGCTTGGGCGTGATGGAAAGTAATCAATACGCTTCTGATAGTAGAGAAAGGGGATCTTCAGGATCCCGGCCAGGTGCAGGCCAATCACAAAGAGTATAACCCCCCCGATGTGCCGCAAGAGTGTCAACTGGCTGACAAGAAATCTTCCCATCGTGCTGGCGGTAGCCCCTAGTGCGACAAAGGCAATGGTAAAGCCAATGATAAAGGCGCTGGCATGTAGCATGGTCTTCAATCGCTGTTGCATACCTGCCTGCTCATCCGCCACTTGATAGATGCTCTGCCCTACCAGTTGCCCTAGATAGATGGGGACAAGCGGCAAGACACACGGCGAAAGAAACGAGACTAGCCCCGCCATAAACGCGATGCCGATGCTTAAATTAGAAGGACTCATGACGCTATCGCAACTCTCTTCCAGAGTATAAAAAGATGATACAAGTTATCCAAAGTTATACATAGTATAGAGGGTTGTGTGTCCACGCGCAAATTGTGAGTGCAGATCAGGGCTTCTGTCGCTGACTTTTATGGAGAATCTGTAGCGCCTGCTGCGCGAGTGGGTACGGCTGGGAGGCCTGCGCCAGGCGTGCCAGCTCTTGCAGGACCGCGCAGAAAATTGGATCGGCAGTCGTCGTCAATTGACAGAGGGCGTTAAAGGCGGTCTGGGATACGTGCGGGTCCTCATCAAGCAGACTTTGAATCAGGCCAGGCACGGCCCAGCGCGCGCCGATGTGCCCACAGACGAAGGCCGCGCAGGCCCGTACGCCGCTATCACTATCAGTGAGGAGGCGCAGCATCTCATTCTGAGGAGGCATAAAGGTGGTGTGTGGACTCCAGAGCAAGCCCAGAAGTTCGATGGTGCGTTGTCTGACCCAGGCGCCTGGTACATTGAGTAAGAGCAGGATCAAGGGATCATTCGCGATGAACCCACTGATCTCCTGGAGCGCCTGACGTTTCCCCTGTGTTCGAGCCTGGACCAGGATATAGGACAGCGAGTCTAGCGCCGTGACTTGCACCGCTTCATCGGCATCTTTGAGCGCGTGGAGCAGCCAGCGGACCGTGTTTTCGCGAATAGAGGCGCGTAAGACTCCTCGCAGCATGCGCAGACCCTCGAGCGCTTCCATATGAGCCGGGTGCTCCCTATTGAGGGCAATCGTGCCAAAAACAGCGGCAACGTATTCTCCGCCGCAGGAGGCAAGGGTATAGCAAGCTTGCCGGCGTACCTCGCTCTCTGGAGAGCGTAAGAGAGGCATGATATAAGTATGCAGTGTATGGCGGCGCATCATTCTGCGCATCATGGATGAGTTGGCTATCTCTTCAAGTGTCGTGAGGGCCAGAATCTGCAACGCCGGGCGCTCCGCCTGGAGCAGATCAATAAGCGTTGGAAGCAAGGAGGGGAGCGCGACCTTGCTCAGGGCATGTGAGGCCTGGGTGGCTAGCTCAGGCTCGGTAAGTGGGTCTTCCAGGACATAGAGCAGGCAGGTCGTTAACTGCTCGCGTTGAGCGACCGAGAGATGGACCGGCAGTTCCGTGGCAAGCAAGAAGGCGACGGCCTTACGCACCTCAAAAGGGGCTTTGGGATTGAGCAACTGCAATAAAATATCCAGCCCAATGTACTCCCGGCAATGAAGCAACGTATAGGCCGCGGTCAGGCGGACCGGAAAATCTTCTTCTGAGTCAAGGCAGGCATAGAGCGCGCTGATAGTGGCTGGTGCGAGCGTGTTTCGGCTTGCTCGGGTCGCCAGCGTTATGGCCGAGGCATAGCGCACTGTCTTCCAGGGAGAGGCCAGCGCGGCACACAGCAGGTCTTCATAGTTGGTTCCGGGCAGGTGGGTGGTGGCCTCAATGACACTGATCCAGAGCACTGGTCCCGCTGGCTCACTCAGTGTGGGATGCTTCAAGAGTTCATCCAATCTAAGCTCTGCCTTCTGGCAGAGGTTAGCGAGCAGGCGACTGCAATGCTCATACTGAGGGGGCCACCAGGGCCATGCGGGCACCAGGATTTCAGGTGTGCTGCTCAGGGTTGCCAGTACGAGGGGCAGGGTAGACGGACCACAGCGAGCCAGGCGCCGTGTCGCTTGCACACGCACATGATAATCTGTATTGGGCGCTAGCAAGAGCCTGAGCGCTTCTTCAAGAATATGTGACGAACTTGCAGGCCCCGGTACGCTGTCCTGGTCATAAGGGAACGCATGACGCTGTGCATCCGAAGGCATCTGATCGTCTGGTGTGCTTTTTATAATCATATCGGTGCTATCTGACATCCTCGTGCGAAGAGAGTGATACTCTGTTTTAGTTATAGCTATTCTCACAAGCTATAGACTTGAGTATATATTCCCTCGTGTCCCGCTTGTAGAGCGTTCCGAGCTCCCCAGGATGTCCCACTTGACAGCGTATGTGACAGCAGTTGGCCCAAATTCCGCATTATATGACTCCCTGTTTCCCGGTCATAAATGCATTCATGCTTGCCATCGCCTCTTGCTGGATGGATGGCAAGACATGGCTATAAATGTTCATCGTGATGGCGACGCTACTATGCCCCAGGATCTCTTGCACCACCTTGGGATGCACACCCATGCACAGGAGTGCAGTCGCGCAGGAGTGGCGTAGGTCATGAAATCGGATGATGGGTAACTCCGCATCATGCAAGAGACGAACAAAGGCGTGTCTCACATTGGCGGACCAGGTATGGGTGCCATAGATGCTACAAAACACCAGGCCGTGCTCTCTCCACTTGTTACCAGCCATAAGCCGTTGTTCAAGTTGTGCTGTACGGTGCTTCTTGAGCACTGCAATCGCATGATCGGCCAGAACGATAGCGCGGCGTCCACTATCCGTTTTTGTCTCACTTTCTTTCAGGCCTTGCCCTGGAATGTAGGTGAGTGTGCGCTGTACCTGCACCATTTTGCGCTCCAAATCGATATCCGACCAGCGCAAGGCGAGCAGCTCACCTTGGCGCATACCTGTGGCCAGCGCTAATGTGACAATGCATTCCAGTTTATGGCCCTCAACAAACGTGAGCAAGGCCTGGATTTGCACTTTGTTGAAGACCTGCATTTCTTTCTTGCTCTCACGTGGGAGTTTCGCCTTAGATGCTGGGTTACGGCCAAGCTTGCCCCATTCGACCGCCTGGCCAAGTGCTGCATTCACAATCATGTGGATGTCTTTCACGCTCTTGGGTTTCACTTCCTCATTGATGAGTGAGCTATAGAAGCTCTGAAGGTGATCAACCGTCAGCTTTTGCAGTGGGATATGGCCCAGGGCAGGAATGATGCGGTTATTGATGTAACCAGCATAGGTACACGCTGACGTGCCGCGAATTGTTGGCCCATGGATGCCAAACCAGTACGTGAAGTAGTCGCCAGTCTTCACCCTGGAGGGATCGACCAGCGTTCCAGCTTGCGACTCATGTTGCATCTTGCGCAGTAGGGCGCGGGCCTCGCGCTCCGTTTTCGCGTAGAAGTTGCGACGCTTGCCTTTGTCATCATGAAAACTACCAACCCAACGCCCATCTTTGCGCGGGTACACACTGCCATCTCCCTTGGGGGCACGCCTTGTTCTTGCCACGTTTCTTACTCTCCCTCTACTGCTGTTGGTTTTTAGTGCGTCCTTTCACCCAGGTACGCAGTGTATCAGGATTGACGTGCATCGATTTGTCAAACTGCACGACGGGCACTAAGCGGTCTTTCTGGGTTTCGGTGGATTATACGGTGATGGCAAGCACAAAGCATAGCCATGTCTTGTGCTAGATTTACCTCTGTTTCATCTACATACCTTGCTATTTGAATTCTCTATCAACGTAGTCTTTTATTTAGACAATTGTGTTTCTAGTAAGGTGCCAGTAATGGAAGTTTGGATTGTTGTCCTTACAGTTTGTGTAGCAAAACAAAACCGCCTGTGAGGTAGCTTCACAAGTGGTTTGAGTGGTGGAGATGATGGAGAGTTGAAGTCCACGACACGAGAAACTAGGCGCTCTTCTGGTGCGGTTCCATTGGCTTGTTAAGCGGAAGGGCGTTTTATTTTTGTCCATTAGTGGTGAATCAAATGTATATGATCTCAACCTCTAGGATGTCAAAATGGATGTCAGAATTTATACTGTATGGCTTGGGATGAACCCAAACCTGGGAGCATACAGAAGGACTTGAACCATCGACCTCCGCGTGTGGGTGCGACGCTCTACCCCTGAGCTATGTATGCAGGTGTACAATTGGCACATATTGTACAGATGAAAGGGGGATTATTATGCTTGAGAAATGCTGGAAAAAGTATGACTTTTTGCAACGTGAGCTAAGCACCTTAGAAGCTGCATTCAGACATGCAGATGCCCAACCAGACGAAGAATCCTATACGCGTTGTATGCAACAGGGGCTCATGCATCTCCTTACAATGCAATCTACTCTAGAATACTTCGTGATCGACGTGCGAGCGGAATTAGCGGAATTAGAGGAGAAGATCCTTTAAGCTTCTAGAGAGATGTACAATCTACCTGAGCCATCAGCAACGCGTACCTCTATTTCTGCCCTGTAAATCAGGCCGTTGCGCGGCTCCGCGTGGCAGATCCACATTTCAGGGCATTTACTAATAGCAGAGTTAAACCAACACCTTAACCGATATTTGGCATAGTCCGATATCGGTTATTTTTATGCCCATGGACGATTGCCTCTAAATGGCTTGCCATTGGTACGTAAAGGTTAGAAGTAGGTTTATCGGTTCTACTTCTAACCTTCTAAGGGTCCAGGGTAAGAGGATTTGAACCTCCCATTGCGGCTTTTTGGCCTGGCTTTGAAGCTCTGTTCGCGGCCATTTTGAGCTTGAGAGTGGGTTATTTTTGTCCATTCTTGTCTAACTTCTTCAACGTTTGTTGAGCGGTTTTGCTCTCACTTTTGCTCTCACTTATTTTATGTTATGGGCCTTATGGCTTGCTGTTGATAGTTGTTTGAGTAACAAGGGATGAGAAACTGTCTTATAGAGCGGGTTTAGACCTGTTCTAGGGTAGGGATTTTTTAGTATTCCCTTTTTTTGGCATTGGAACGAAAGGATCTTCCTCCCGATCTAGGTTGGCAGCGAATTCTTGAAAAGGCAAGCATCTAAGCAATTTGGTTTATTTGGATAAAGTCTATCTGAGTCAATACCTATCCAGCACTATAGTCTCTCTTATTATACGCATAAGCGACTTATATACACAATCGACGCTCAACCACTAAAAACCGCTCAATGTTGATGAGTTTGCATATCTTTGAGGTATACCTCTTCTATGCTGGCGATAGATGAGAGAAAGACATCTGCTCCTCAATAAGGAGACATATGCAATCGCCACAATCGGCTCTCGCCCTACAAAGAAAGGACTGCAAGTATGAAATATGATATTGTACAGGCCTGGAAAGAGGATACGTTTGACCAGTATTCCATTGAAGATGTACGAACAACATTGCTAACCAACCATGCTGGCGAAGCCGAACTAAGCGATGCAGAACTAGAACTGGTCAATGGCACAGGTGGCTGTGGTCATAGTCATGGTCATGGTCATGGTCATGGTCATGGCAAAGGTGGCTATGGTGGCTATGGTGGCTATGGTGGCTATGGTGGCTATGGTGGCTATGGTGGCTATGGTGGCTATGGTGGCTATGGTGGCTATGGTGGCTATGGTGGCTATGGTGGCTATGGTGGCAATGGTGGCAATGGCGGCAACGGTGGCTATGGTGGTTATGGCGGCAACGGTGGCAATGGTGGCAATGGCGGCAACGGTGGCTATGGTGGTTATGGCGGCAACGGTGGCTATGGCGGCAACTAGTAAGACAAGAAAAACTGTTTCTTTACGGTTTAGCGCTTCGTTTCGGCAAATCGCGTAACATGTTCTTCATCTTTTAGCCAGAGATAACACAAAAAGGCGACCCGAGCCAGCTCCGTGTAGCAACACGGAACGGACCTGGTTGGCTCGCCTTCTTCTGTTATGTTGTATCGAAACGACTTGTTGGGGGAGAGTTGAAGTCCACGACACGAGAAACTAGGCGCTCTTCTGATGCGGTTCCATTGGCTTGTTAAGCAGAATGACATTTTGTTTTTGTCCATTGGTGGTGAATCAAATATATATGATGTTAACCTCTAGGATGTCAAAATGGATGTCAGAATTTCTACTCTGTGGCTTGCTATTGATATGCAAAGGTGAAGTAGGTTTATCGGCGTACCCGTCTTCTCTCTCTCCCTACCACTTTAGCATTTTCTGCCAATTGGCTACCTTACCACCTTAGTGACAACACTTTTCGCTCTTTTCCAAGAATAGACTACTGAGGTGCAGAGAATACGGCTAAATCTGGTTTACCCTTGTTTTCCGTTCTTGCACCTCAGATTCCGGATTTAGCGGCGTAGGGACAGTGGCAGGAGCACGAAGAGCACGAAGACTAGCGCACCTCCTCCGATCAGGGCAAGCTCTGCAACGGGATTTTTTACCCGACCAGTAACTAGTAGATAGATTCCTGCGGCACAGGCAATAAAGCCCAGTGACCCTATACGGACCTGAAAACGACCGAGATGGCGTCTCCGCTGATAGGTTGATCGCTGGTGTGCCCTCCCCTGCCCCTGAGGATACCCTGGCTGAGGAGGATACTGACCTTGAGGATATCCCGGCTGAGGAGGAACATTAGACTGATTGGGATCGCGCATGCAAAACTCCTATATTGGTGAGCATCGATAGTTTTCTTTTGCGCTAGCATATCTTTTTTCCTGATGGGTGTCAATTAGTAGATAAAATTGCTAAAGCCGGATTTGGATATAATTTATCGTTTAAAATGGGTCTTACGTAGAATTTAACCAGAAAGACGTGAGGAAGGTTGTAATATAAAAAAAGTTGCAGCATGATAAAGTCACTTGCGAAATGACTTTGCAAGTGACTTTGTTAATGGATATGAGGGAGAGTTGAACTCCTTTTGATGGGTTTTTTGTGTGGCTTCCATGGCTTCCCTAAGGGCTTCTTGAGCCGATTTATGAGATTGTTCTTGTCTATTCTTGTCTAACTTTTTCGATGTCTGTTGAGCGGTTTTGCTCTCACTTTTGCTCTCAATTACTGTTGATTGATGTCTATTTTTCTTTGTATCCCAAAACAATCTTGCCCTTATATTCCTCTCTAGCGTATGCCTCAGGTTGGAGCGAGACTCCAAGGTCATTCAGATCAGCGACCGTCAGTGTCTCAGTATCAAGATCATCTTGGCAATAGTAGTACCGCGTGTCAGGTTCTACCATGACGCGATGATACGCGCTCCCTTGCCTGTTACTAGAGAGTTGCTCCAATGGGTCAACCTCGAAAAAGTATCTGGCCCAATAGAGCATGCAAGGCCACTTACTCTTGTCCTCACCTTTCCGTCCCCACCATGCTCCCCGAAATGCGAACAACCCCTCCTCACGTGTCACCTTAACACTGCTTGGTTCTAGCATGCGGATCTGCTCGTTACCTTTGTAGGGATGCAACTCTACCAGATCATACAATCTTACCTGAATAGAGCTTTGATCTATGGGATGAATTGAAAATTTTCCCTTGACCACCGAGAGGACGGAATGTCCAGCTCCATCAGCCATATCGACAGAACCTGATGGTGAGAAACTCAATCGATGGAAGTAATCGGAGAGGTGTGGGTTGGCTACAAGCGTTTTACACAAAGGGAACGCTACTTCAATCTCTTCTTGCATTCATTTTTCCTTGATAATGTTATAAGCGAATCCATCAAAGATGCTCTTTCCATAATCTTATTCTAACTACCCTCCCTCTCCTTACACAAGAGCTTTCTCGGGCCTGTACTAAAGTGTAAACTTCTTTCTTTTAGATCTGCTCTTCACAATCCGTACCCAGTAAATGCTCCATCTTCCTTGTACAGTTGCTCGATCTCTTGGCTCGAAAATATTCGTCTTCGTCTTTTCGACTCAAGGGTATCAACGACACATGGCCAACGCTGACAGCAGGTATAGGCAAAGCGGACGGCCAGCCGCTGGCTGCCTGGTGTTCTGCCAAGATGGATATAGATCCAGGTTTGAAACTCAGCGCCGAGCAACGCTTTGGCCTGATCGATTAACACGATGTCGTCCTCATCGAGAGGGTTGCCTTCATTATCAAAGACCCCATCATAGCAGGGCATACGAAAGACCCATACATAAGCTTCGCCATCAATGAGGCCTCCAAAGTACCCTGCTGGCGAGCCTGGTGTCAATCTTCCACCGGTCTGAAGGATAACTCCCGCCAGCTCTTCTTCTGTGATGTCGTGGCTACTGTAGAGCCCTACTCCAGCACTCATAGTTTGAAAGGCTCCTTTTGCTCCTATTTTAGAATATGTGATGCTCTATTATATCTTTTTGCTCGGGGAGAGTTGAAGTCCACGACGCGAGAAACTAGGTGCTCTTCTGGTGAGGTTCCATGGGCTTGTTAAGCGAAAGGGCATTTTATTTTTGTCCATTCGTGGCGAATCAAATGTATATGATCTTAACCTCTAGGATGTCAAAATGGATGGCAGAATTTCTACTGTATTGCCGTAAACAACCTATCTGCTCTAAAGACAGTTTCTGTGAAAATCTTGCCAAAAAAACAAGGTCAAAGTAACTCAGCAATTTGTTGTAATACTCAGCGAGTGCCTCATCTATACGGAAATAAGCTGATCTGCTAGAATGGAGCAAAATGCAAGTGAAAAGGGAAAACGGCGATGAAATCGAATCAGCAGATCATAGGGCAACTTCAACGACAGAGGATTGTGAAACAACTTCAACGGGAATTGAGTCATTGGGACCCTGATAAACAATGCGAAGTTCACTATTATTTGAGTAAGAATAAGCGGTGTCAATATGATCAATTCGGGCGTGTAATTGAACTGCATCTCTGCGAATGCGATTTAACGCAGATCCCCTCGGAAGTATGGCAATTCTCTTCGCTGAAAAATCTTCACCTAAACAACAACCAGCTTAACACCGTGCCTGAACAAGTAGGTAGGCTCTCTTCGTTAGAATGGCTTGAACTGGACGACAACTTGCTCAGCGCCCTACCTGAGCAAGTATGGAACCTGCATAATTTGCGCTTTCTTGACCTGGCAAACAACCAATTTCGCTCTCTTCCTATGGAAATTGGCAATCTTACCGCTTTGCGCTCACTTTACCTGGGCAACAACCAATTCAGCTCTCTACCTGAACAAGTGTGGAGTCTCTCAAAACTGGAGGTACTCGATCTCTCGCGCAACCAGCTAAGCTCTCTTCCTGTCGCAATTGGTAATCTCTCTTTGCTACGTTCACTTCGTCTGGATAACAACCAGCTAAGCTCTCTTCCTGTCGCAATTGGCAACCTCACCGCTTTGCGCTCGCTTCTGCTGGGTAATAACCAATTCAGCACTTTCCCTATAGAAATAATCAAGCTTTCTGACCTACGGATGCTGCGTTTATCCCATAACCAACTCGGCTCTCTTCCTGGCGAAATTGGCAATCTCTCTGAATTAGGAATGTTATTCTTGCAAAACAACCAGCTTAGTTCTCTGCCTATGGAGTTAGGTAATCTCTCGTCGTTAAAACGGCTTCATTTGGATGGCAATCCATTACAGACACCACCGCTGAAGATCATTGCCCAAGGCACCCAGGCTATTCTTGCCTATTTGAGGACAATGCAAGAGGCAAAACGCCTTGAAGCAATATAATCCAATCGGGATAGTGCTATGTAGGGGTCACTAGGGTCAGACATTAAATAATTATGTTGGTGTAGGTGCTTATAAGCCTTAGGGCTTGCCATTGGTGCCGATGGCCGGAATCTATCCAGTTTATTTGTGGGTGTTTCTAGTTATCCTTATGGAGCTAAAACTAGGCTTCTTTGTTTGTGAGTATTGGTGTTCTCTTGCGTAAATTTGTGTGTGTCGCTGTACTAAATACTGTACTAGTTATGCTGGCGTAGGTCATTATGAGCCTTATGGCTAGCCGTGGGCTGGGGGAATTGGCGCATGGCTAGCCATTTTCTGTTGTCTTACAATTTTGGGTAGTGACTCTATTGAGAAGTGGTATGTAAGGAAGTCACCAAGAACATGGTGAAGGACCAGGGATGATCGGTGAGACCCAATGCCATGGCAGGAGTGCGGCGCTGATATCGTTGTGGAGTCGAGGACCTCGCAAGACGTAATGCCCGGTGGGGACGTATCCAGTTGTGTTCAAAGAGCTGCAGATGGATCAAGGCATCGAAGGTGACATCACGTTTGGCAAAGGCATGCGTCTTGCGAGTGAGGGCATTGAGCCGATCGCGGAGCATGCCGTTGACCCGCTCAATATGGACGGTTCCGGGTTGGGTGATCGCCTCGCCCAAAGCGGCATGGATCTCAATGGAGAGCAGTTTCCCATGCTCATCACGATGCTTAATGGTCTGCGTCAAGCACACATGTGGAGGGATGACCAGTGGGGGCCGACCGCGCTGGCCCGAACGTACAGGCTGACGATAGGCTCGAGTGAGGATCGCGGGATACCCCCGCCAGCCATCGCTGCACCAGTTCAATGGACGACCCTGCGTACGCGCTACCGTGAGGGTGACCGCTCGCTCGATGAGATCGTCGCCGATGCGTCCTGTGGCGCAGGCGGCAATGAAGCGGCTGGGGCGATCTTGCACGAGGCATCCCCAGCGTTCACCAGCATCAACTTCGTCGGGGGCTCCGTTTTTTTGTGCACGAAGGACCAAAACTCGTCGATTTCGACCGCCGAGAGGTGCAGGTCCTGCGTGAGGATGGCCGTCAAGGCTTCCGCATGCTCGCTTGCCCGCCGCACCCATTGGCCAATCGTTTCATACTTGTGGCCCGTGATCTCTTCTGCCGCCCGCAGACTTCCCCGACGCATCACAACGAGGAGCGCCTGGGCCACCTCGGCGACTGGCGTATGGAGACGATACATCGGCGTGCCTTCCGTTTCACCAAAGAAGCGGCCACATCCACGGCACTGGTAGCGCCGTCGCCCTTTGCTGCTGCCATTGCGAATGACGTGGGGCTGTTCACATGCAGGGTTGGGGCATGCTGGCAGGGATGGTGTCGGTGTCATGGTCAGTCCTCCTGACCTCTATGTTACCACTTCTCTCTAGAGTCACTACCCAATTTTGAGCTGCGGGTTTATTGACTCCAACGCTTGTCGCTATACTCACGTCCCCTTCGCACGCCCGATATGCACCAGATTACCCCCTGACACCTCTCCCAAATATAGCCAAGTCCACGCAGACGGGTTTACATTGCGCTGCAAAATTTAACATTGAAGTACGCAATCCTTTGCATTATACTCTCACAGATCCTTTTTCAATACGACGCGGCGCTTTTGAAGACATTCGTAACACTGGTCTTCTAGTAAGAACAATAAGCGGGCCGATGCAATGAATATGTCGGGGATAGCAATGGCTATTTGAGTTCGACGCAGCCTTCTTTCTAGGGTTTTCCTCGTGAAAAGCGACTGGCGTTGCAAAAAAACCTCGATATGTGCAGGGGCGAGGATAAAACCTACATAGCTTAAGTTATTCTTTTTGAAAAGTGTGATCGTTACAATTTCACTCCACTGAAAAGTGATACGTGGTGCAAACGGATAGTTATGAATACGTATCCCCTGATCATTTGCGACGAAGATCGGGCAACGCTGCTGAGATCGGCCGATTGCTTCAGATTGAAGAGAGGCACTGCAATATAGATGAGTGCTGTAAATGCGATGGCAATCAGGACCTGGTTTCGCAGGGCTGTCGCAGGCACGCGTTGGCGATTGAGTCGCGCAAAGTGTACTGAGATCTGCTGATGGAGGGCCGCCACAACAAGGAAGCGCGAGAAGCAGAGATTGAGCGCGACAGGGATCATCAAGAAATAGAGCAAGAGGCAGAAGGCCATGATGCTCCCCATCGCCTGGCCAAAGACATGATCAACCGTTCCTACCAGCAGCGCCATTGGATTGACCGTTTGTTGGGCAGTTCCTGCTCCTTGAATGACGAGCACGCCCAGGGTAAAGATCACGTATCCTCCAAGTGTCAGGAGGGTTCCCCAGGTCAGGTGGCGGGGAATCGTCTTCCGATGTTTGGTCTCCCCTGCCAACGTCAATGGCATATCTGATCCCAGCAATGCAAGCGTCGCACTACCCAAGAGCGCGAGATTCCCCTGTGGTCCCAGCGTAAGCCGCCACCCTGCGGCATCAGTAACATTGGTCATCGAAGGATGACCACGCATGAGCCACACACCGATCGCCACCATCATGAGAAGAGTGGCAAACCCCATGGCGCCTACGGCCACATTGAGCACATGTTGCACCACACGTGTGCGTTGCACAGAGAATGTCCAGGTCAAGAGCAACAGGACACCAATGACGCAGCCTTGCTGCCAGGGGAAGGGAAACCAGCTTCCATTGATAGCCTGAAGGAGAGACACAATGGCCGCACAGGCATTAATCATCGAGAGGATGCCGGGGAGCCAGGCACACAACCCAACGAAAAAACTCCAGCGAGACCCCAAGATGTGGTATGTCCAGTTATAAATACCGCCTACCGAAGGGTACAGATAGGCGAGTTGCGCCATCACCAGGGAACATGGCACAAAGAAGAGGAGGCCACAGAGAATCCAGTAGGTAAAACTCACCGCACCTCCAGCGGCAAGTGGGGTAACATTCGTGACCCAGAAGACGTTCAGCAAAAACAACCCCGTCATATCCACAGACCCAAAGACCGCAGGCATCGCTTGCGGGCATAGTTCTCCGATGGCAAGAGAGCACCGTGTGCTTGGGTTGGTGAGGAAGGAGCCATCGATCCTTGCTGGCTCACAGATCGCATATCATTCTCCGATCTACTGCAAAAGAGAATCTCTTTCTTCAAAAAGAAGAGAGTGAAAAGAGCATGCAAAAGAGAATTTCATCTATCCAGTAGCCCAAAAGAGAGGAGGCATTTCCCCTTGGGCGACCAACAGCGATGAGCACGAGTGGCCTGGACTTCCCTTCGGTTAGGTGGGTACATTAAAGGGAGAACCGAGAGAAAACCAGGTCATGCCTACTCACCCCTTTTCGCTCCTCTTTCAGCATATTTCTCACGGCGAGAACATGAAGGCGGCTCTGTGCCAGCGTCCAGCCTTCCTGCAACCGGGAATGGAGGAAGCTCAAAATAGTCAAGGATATCCTCATCATGTTGAAGCTGCCGCAAAAGGGCAGTTTTGAATGCTGGAGGCACTTGCGCTGCTAACAGGATACAAAAGAACCCCTCTCGTGCTTTGGTCGTGAGGCCATAGCGGAGAAAATACGCGCTTTGGGGAGGTTGCTGCTCGATTTTATCATTGATCTCATCAATCAGTTGCTGTAAGTTTCTTGCATTACAGGTGCAGAAGAGCATAATATGCTCTTCCTGCGGAAAGGTTGCTTGTTCCATCTTATCGTTGCTCTTTCATGCTTTCTTTTTGCAAAATCACTTTGTGCTGTGGCACGATGAATACCTTCTGTTCTCCATCAAGGGTGGCAGCGAGCTCATAGAGAGCTGGAGCCGTTTTCGATGCAGTAATGATTGTAAGGACCGTTACTCCAAGAAGGATCTCTCCCGTTGAGAGCTGGGTCTGCTGTCCTGTCAGCGTAGAGAACGTGAGAGATCGCCTGGGTATCAATCGATAGAGATGCCCTTCTCTCACATTGCGAGCTGCAAGCCGTTGATGCTGCATGTGAATCGCTCCTTATCCATAGAGCACGTGTTGGGATGGTTGTTGATGAGCTGTTTCTGATGGTGTCGCGTGTGCCTCTTGAACTGTTTGTAGCAGCTTCTGTGTCGTAAAGGGTTTGGCAAGATAGAAATGAACTCCAGCCAGGCGAGCCTTGAGACGATCAACGACGCCGTTGTAGCGCGAGAGCATCATCATGGGAACCTTTTTCCAGGCTGGCTTCGAGCGCAGATATCGCGCAATCTCATACCCATTCATTTTGGGGAGATCGATGTCGAGAATCAGAAGGTCAGGGAGTTGCGCGTCTGGTTGTTGGAGCGCGCACATTGCTGCTACTCCATCAGGAAAGCTCTCGACAAGGTACCCCTCTCGTCTGAGCGCAATTTCCACCAGCTTGCGTATGGTCGCTGAGTCGTCGATTAGCATAATCGTTCTTTGGTGTTGCATAGACCACTTCTCCTCACTACACTGCTCAAACACAGATGGTAGATGTTTTCTGAATATGCCCAAGGAAGGGCGCTACTGCTGAGTCGAGAACGATGAGAGGAAGAGGCTCTTGAGATGCTGTCATCTCCAGGAAAGCGTCACCCCTGTCATTCATTGGTTTTTCTCCCCATGCAGTGAAAAGATAGAGCAATGCGCTAAACTGAGGCATTTGAATCTCATGAGACGCCTGGATGAATAACGCATCAAACAGAGCCTGGGTAAGGAGGTGTTCCTCGATCATGGTAGGCGCATGGACTCGAAACCACAGAAGGTATTCTGAAGCAAAGGCGAGATGGCCCTCCGTCCCAGAAGAATGATCGATGGCCGTCGCCACCCCTTGAACCGCTTCAAATCCATTTCCCCGCAACAAATGCAACAACAGAGGGGTCAGGGAGACTGGTTGGTAGAGCGAGGAGAGGCGAGTGTGAGCACGAGTGATGGCCTCCATGGTGAGCGTGAAGAGACGAGCGAATGCAGGAGATGCCATACCCACACATCCCCATTCAGCTTCCGTTATTCTGAGAACGCCTCCTGGGCGCAACAGCCGCCCGCATTCTCTCACAAGCCGTTCCCATTGCTCAGAAGGGAGCGTATTTCCCAGAAGACGAATATTGACCAGATCAAACGAAGCCGTTGCGAGTAACAGGGGCTGAGTCGCATCCATAACTTGAAAGGAGACATTTTCAAGCTCCTGAATCTGGGCAAAGCTTTGAGCACAGTGAATGAAGGTCTCGTTGCAATCGATACCAATAACGGTCATTTCTGGATAGCGATGAGCAAGCTGCAAGGCCCATCCACCACATCCACAACCGATGTCGAGTACATCATAGATGCGTTCAAGATGCTCTTCGCTTTGTTCAGCGAGTGGCCCTCCCATGGCTTGCGTGAGAAGGACATCCTGGCGTAACAGACGGATATGCATGTCCGCCTCATTGCTTGAAACGCCTGGTATGTCCATGATTCTGCTCATTGGTAGCTGCATGTCTCTCTACTCTCGTCGCGTAGATCTTCTTTGGAACCGGGTTCTACGCATCAACGCGCATTTCTTCGGTTCGCTTATGAGCATAGCAGATCAATCGGGACAAAATTGGGACGGCATAGGCGCAGAACATATCAGATTTGGGACAAATATGGGACAGAAGTGGAACAGCAAGAAAAAAGGTAAAGAGAAGGGTAAACAGATGCAGAGAAGCGTGATATACTTTGGGCAAAAGAAAAAGCAAGGCGTTTTTCTCATGAACGATGTTAATGGCATCCGAGAGCAGGGGTGGATACACAATGTACGATGAACGACCCGAGAAGCAGCGCAGTAAATATGAGGATGATGAGAGTTCCCTTTTAAAAGCAATGAGCGAAGAGAGTAGCCCATTGCTCCGGGTCTTTCTCCTTGGTCCTTTTCGAGCCGAATGGCTTACACCATCACAAGATCCACATGCCTGGGAAAGTCGTACCTCGGCACGTTCTCTGTTCAAGTTGCTTCTCTGTGCGCCAGGGCGACAAGCCTCGAAAGCACAACTGGCTGGTATTCTCTGGCCGGAAAGTGCAGAAGATAAAGCTCGCGAGTCCCTGCGCTCGGCAACTAAGGTACTGGGAAAGGTGCTTACCACAACCACTGGGGAGAAGCTCCTTGATACTTCACAGCGGGATCTCTTAAAACTGGCCGATCAGCCGCGCCTCTGGGTCGATGTAGATGCGTTTGAACGATGTGTCACTCAAGCAGTACAATACGAAGACCCAAAGAATGCGGTCTCCCTCTGGCAAGAGGCCAAAGAGCTTCTTGGCGGCCCATTTCTCGTGGAAGATCGCCATCAAGAATGGATAACGCACACCTGGATGAAAGCTCGTCGTCAAGACTTACTCAAAGACCGTCGTAAGATGATTCGTTCGCTGGCAGATGCTTATATTGAGATAGGACAACTCTCTGTTGCGGAAGAGCTTCTCTCG
Source organism: Ktedonobacter sp. SOSP1-85 (assembly GCF_016587415.1). Classification (GTDB taxonomy): domain Bacteria; phylum Chloroflexota; class Ktedonobacteria; order Ktedonobacterales; family Ktedonobacteraceae; genus Ktedonobacter. Next base: position 5,783,664 of record NZ_BNJI01000001.1, read on the forward strand.
AACCATCTTATTCGCTTCCCAACGGATCAAGACGCGCTCCTCCGTCTGCTTGTTCTTCTGGTGCAGCAAGGATGTCCCGATGAAGCGCTTCTGCTTTATGCAAAGTTGCAACAGAAACTTTCTCTCGCTGGTAAATCTCCGTCACATCACATTACTCGCTTTATGGCCCATCTTCAAGACCTATTGAAAAATTTTGGAAACTTCCATGCCCATGCACTTCTCCCTCCAAGTGCTATTTCTTCATCACATTTGAGGGAAGGTTCTCTGCCGATAAGAGAGGAGGCAGAGATTCCTCGCTTTTCGCAAGAAACTGAGAGGCAAGATATAACTATGCCGCGTCGCCAATTGTTAGGTCTATTCGGACTCGCAGCATTGGCAGTTCCTCAGCAAGTATTGAATAATAACCTCTCATCTCAACTCCACTATACCCGAGGAAATAAAGAGACCTTACATCATCTCGCTCAAGCAACAGTGTTATGTTTACATCTGAGTGAAGGGGATCAATTGGGATTGGCAGAGCACGTGCTCTGGAGCTATCTTCCGGGAGCTGAAACCTTAGCACAGCAACCTTCCGAGCACCAGAAACAAGCAGCCGCCCTCGTTTCTCAAGGATACCTGATAGCAGCTTCCCTTGTAGGACATCATAATGATCTTGAAGCAAGACAACGTTTTAGTGAGCAAGCCTGGTTCTATGGCAGACTAGCAGATGATCCAACCCTTCAAGTTGCAGCATTACGACAACTTGCCGTAACGTTTGATTACTTAGACTGTACTCAGAAGGTTCTGCAAACCTATCAGCGAACGCTTCCTCTACTCGATGATGTTCCCCCCCGTTTACGTGCTTGTATCTATGCAGCACTTTCTGGAGCCTATGCACAATTACAGCAGAAACAGGATGCCTATCGCTTCATTGGCTTGGCTTATGAACAGTTTCCCGAAAAGGAAGAAAGGGAACCAACTTTCCTGCGCTTAGTGAATGCGAACTATCACACCATTATCTTATGGGATGGGTTGAACCACCTGGAGCTAGGTGAGGCTCGAATTGCAGAGAAAGTTCTCGCCCAGATAGACGTTCTCGGCTCTAAAACACAGATACCAGAAAGAATTCGCATTGAACTCTTAAACTATCGGTCGAAGGCTTTTATAGCCGTTGACGAGTTGGAACAAGCCTGTCAATACTTAGAGCTTGCGATACAAGCCTCGCTCGCACTTAAGAGCAAGAGGCGCTTGCAGGAAGGTTTTGCAATCTATCAACAACTCCAGAAAAAGTGGCCTGATGAGCGAAATGTTCGAGCATTAGGGGACTTCTTCATGCAAGGTCTGATCCACCACTTTCAATAGCGTCTCAATGGTTTCGAAGTGTTCGGGAGAGAAGCAAGGTTTCAGCAAGTGAACTGTCTCTTGATAGAGACGAAGAGCTGCGACTCCTCTTGCTTCAAGGGATATCTGAGATACATGAGAAGGACTACCCGCAGCATCAAGATAGTAACGAGTCCAAGAGGAATCCATCCCTAGCGATTGGAAGACCTGGAGTACATAGTTATTGCCAGTCGCGAGGATACCACGTTGGACGCCTACAGCTTCAGTGACTGCTGGCAAAATATGCAAATAAATTCTCTCTATAAGCATTAGAGTGTTATGGTTCTGAACTGCTCCCAGAGTTCGAAGAACAACCTCAGTCAGTTCGACGAGAAGTCGACTCGCGTAGGCATTGGCAGCGTCTTGCAATGGTTCCCATTTCCAGTGAAGGGTCTCTTGCTGGAAGGCTCGAAACGAACCTTCTTTGTCCAAAAGAATACGAGCATCGCGTATGGTAGAAAGGCGAAAAATAGCCTCTTGAGGAATGGTCAGCCAATCTCGATAAATAGAAAGCGGGCGGCTTGAAAGGTTCAAAAGATAGCCGTCATGCCAAATAAATTGTTTCTGCTGTTTTCGGTCTGGTGTTTCTCGTAGAATGCGAACCAGATCAACATCACTAAAAGGTGGCCGCGCCTCACCACGAGCATAACTCCCGTGTAGAATAACAGCGGTGACAGTATCATCATCGAGTTGAGGGAGAAGGGATGTGAGAAATTCCTCAGGTAAAGTCGAAGGTGCAGAAGGTGGATTCGATGTCATGTCATTACCTCAGCGAATATCTGGAATAGAATGCTATATTCAATTGTATCAGGTCATAATAATACAAGCAAAAGAAAACTACCTGAGCAAGAATCCATGCAAGTGGATGAACTGATGGAATGAGCCATTCAACCTCAAAAGGTCCAATGAGAAACACACGAATAGCTGGCGCATATGTTGCCTGTGTCTGCTCCTCCGTTAAGATATTGCCAAGTTTTATCTTTCTACAACCCACCTCTCCTCTATCTTGCACAAAGCAAGCTTTATTCTCCAAAATCATCTAAGAAGCATTATAGCAAGGCTCTATGACTTTGCATTAAAAAAATATCATACTGTCTTGCTGCTGTCCCATTCCCGTCCCACTTGATCTGCTATGCTTAGAAACAAATCGGCGAAACACAGGCTAGTAAGAGCGCGTCCAATACTTTTGCCTGTTTTGAATTTGAATAAGAAAGGAGGGATATGACCCTAAAAGCTTCTATTCTTGTGAAGGCCTGAACTGCAGAACTCAAGGCAAGGAATAGCTTTGAAGGAATGCTAAACACTTCGGTTGCTTTTGATAACCGGAAGAGTGGCCTTCTCGCCAGTGAGCAAGTATACATTGCTCAAGAAAGAGTCTGTCAAGTATTTTATGTATGTGTTTTTGTCTATTGAGGGAAACGTTCTCCGAATTCGATGGCAAAACAGTTGAGCGCAGGTATCCAGTTTCGAATGGGCATGGTCCACTTCTTGGCAATGTTGTGCATGGCCAGGTACACGACCTTGTACACCGCCTCATCTGAGGGGAAAATGCGGTGGTTGCGCGTGACCTTGCGTAACGACATATTGACCGACTCAATGGCATTGGTCGTGTAAATGACCTTGCGGATGTCTTCGGGAAAGGCAAATAGCGGCATCACGTGGCTCCAATGGGTCGCCCACATCTTGCTGATACTGGGGTACTGCTGATCCCATTTCTCGGCGAACAGGTCAAGGTAGAGCTGCGCTTCGCTTTCCGTCGCTGCGGAGTAGATCAATTTCAGGTCGGCTGCTACCTCCTTGCGATGTTTGTAGGAGACATATTTGAGCGAATTGCGGACCAGGTGGACCATACAGAGCTGGACACGTGTGCGTGGGTAGAGCGTTTCAATGGCCTCTGGTAAGCCAATGAGCCCATCCACGCAGGCAATGAAGATATCCTTGAGTCCTCGATTGTGCAGCTCGGTAAAGACCGACAACCAGAACTTCGCTCCCTCATTGTGGCCTAACCACATCCCAAGGAGTTCTTTTTGCCCTTCCATATCCACCCCCAGAGCCAGATACAGCGCCCTGTTAATGATACGCTGGTTCTCACGCACTTTCACCACCAGACAATCGACGTAGATAATGGGATAGACCTGCTCAAGTGGACGGTTCTGCCACTGGCGGACCTCATCCATCACCGCCTCGGTGATGTTGGAGACAAAGGTGGGAGAGATCTCCACCCCATACAACTCTTGGATTTGTGCTTGAATATCGCGAGTCGTCATACCACGGGCGTAGAGGGCCAGAATCTTATCTTCAAAGCCATCCAATCGGGTCTGGTGCTTGGGGATCAGGGTAGGCTCAAAGCTGGCTTCACGATCACGTGGAACCGCTATCGTGATCTCGCCTTGTGACCCCTTAAGTGTCTTGCGGCTGCTACCATTACGGCTATTGCGTGTGGTGTCGCTGCGTTTAGCATGCTTAGGGTAGCCCAGGTGCTCTTCTATCTCCGTTTCCAAGCAACGCTCAATGAGGGCTTTGGTGAGTTGTTTGAGCAAGCCATCTTCGGCCAGAAGTTCCTTGGGGTCGGTGCATTCTTTGAGCAGCTCATCGATCAATTCACGTCGAATGGTCATCTGTTGTACTTCTTCCTCTCTTCATCCACTACGTTTTTTGTCGTCACATACACAAAATATTTTACACCCTCGAAAGAAAGGACAACCTATATGCAGGATCTACTAAAACGTTCTCGATTCAAGCGTTTTGAGATTGTTCACGTCTCCCATTTGCCCACTTCGGTCTCCTCTGCTGAATGTAAGGAAACGTGTAAACTGCCAGAACCGGCCCCTAACACCTGCAAACTAGAATGTCACTCAGGATCACCATTCATGGAAACGCGGGAGGATTCACCTCGACCCATGGTGTGTTAGTTCTACGAGCGACATCTTGATAAGGTCGCACAGTCGAAAATGGACAAGAATCATTCCAGTATTCGTGCCCACATGGATAGATGCTTCTATTGGGTCTGACGTTATTGAGCGTTGTCTGTTTTGTGCCAGCGTAAATTTTTCTTCTTACGGAGCGTCTGGTGGTCACATCGCACAGGGCGCTCCGTAAGATCTACACTTGGGCTTTGGAGGCTGATATACACAAAGCAAAGGATGCATGCTATGTCTTTGACTATTTGCCTGATAGGAAAGTATTTTCCGATCCAGGGGGGAGTAAGCAAGGATAACCTGTGGTTATCGTATCATCTGGCGAAGGCGGGCTTTCACGTTCATGTTGTTACAAATGCAGAAGAAGTTGAGCCGCAGTACCGTAGCCTTCCCTGGTCTTCTCCCCCATCATTACCACCTGACTGTAGCGGAAGTATTACCGTTCATGCCACGCAACACAAGGAGCGCCGTCATTATATCCCCTATGCAAATCCTTTCGTGTCCAAATTAGCATCCATAGCAACGGAGGTAGTTCGTACCTATCACTGTGATCTGATCTATAGTTATTACCTCGAACCATATGCGGTGGCGGCTTCACTCGTCTCTCGATGGACCGGGGTTCCCTATGGCATACGCCATGCTGGCAGCGACGTAGGGGCTCTCTTGCAGTCACCCGAATTACAAACGGCTTACCAGGAAGTTTTACGAGGAGCTGACTATATTGTCGCTACTCCATCAACCTTCCGTCGTTTCCTGCACATGGGAATCCCTTTCGAGAGACTGTATTTCCCGGTGGGCTCATGTCTTCCTGCTGATATCTTCACTCCAGAGGTCCCACCGCTTGATATGCACGCATTTCTCCTCTGGGTTCAAGAAAACCTGCCCACAAATAGCTACTATGATGTGTTTCGTCAGTTTCTGGAGAAACCATTTAACCCAAATATCCCTACCATTGGGATCTATGGAAAAGCGGGAACGGTCAAGGGAACCTTTGACCTCGTGCAAGCATTGGCCTTGCTTCAGAAGCAAAACGTCCCTTTTCAGTTCCTCGCTCTGAATCAAGGGAGCGAGGCGACTCTGGCTGCATTGGCCTCCTCCATTGAAGAGCATAATCTCTCAGAGGTTACCTGGCTTCTCCCCTTTATTCCCCACTGGTCTGTGCCGCAATTTATCCGGTCATGTCTTGCAATTTGCTTTTTAGAACGGGATTTCCCTATCCCGATTCACACGCCCCTCATTCCACAAGAGGTATTTGCCTGCGGGACGTGTCAGATTCTCTCCCATGAAATAGCTCAAAAGCAAACCTATCATGCGTATCTTGAGCATGGTCGCAATGTCTACCTGGTTGACCCACATGATCATAAAGAGTTGGCTGCCATCCTGAACACAATCGCCTCTCACCCAGAAGCCAGTCGGCAAATAGGACGGCAAGGATACGATGATATCGGCCAAGATCGAGGGCAATTTGCTGCGGAGGAAGATGCATGGGGAAACCTCTTCATACATATACTTCGCGATGTCCAACAGAGGAGGCATATGATGAGTATTGCAGAGATGCAATCTTACCTGGCACAGCTCTACACCGATGACACCTTACGGCGATTATTCTCTCTCAACCCAGATATCTCCTTTGAAGGGTATCTGTTAAACGAGGAAGAAAAGCGGTCTCTTCGGGCAATTGATGGAAAGTTGCTGGAGTACTTTGCGACATCATTAAAAATGAAACAACTAGAGCATTTACGCGCTATCTACCCAGCGACATTCATGTTGCCTAGATCGCTCATGGAGCGTCTCTTTGACCGCTTCTATCACCACTTTCCAGCCAAACCACATGAAGAGACGTTGATGAGAATTGATCAGTTTGGTGTTTTTTTTGAGCAGGCGCTAACCATTGACGAATTGGCCCCGTGTTATGCCAGCGATATTGTACGCTATGAACGGTTACGTTACATATATACATATCAGCCAACACCAGAGGATGCGTTTTCCGCCATTAATGTGCCATCAACATTAGAGGGTTCATCACTGAATATAAACGCCCCTCTTTTTCTCCTTCCAGGAGTCTATCGCGAAACGTTTTCCTATCCTGTCGTCGATCTTGTTGACACCCTTGTAAAACAACAGCCTGTGGACGAACATCTGATGCAACCTGGTCACTATCATCTGGTGTTCCAACGTGAGAGACATTCACTGACGATGAATGTCTTCACCCTTAACGAAGAAACATCACTTTTGTTGGATATCTGTCAGCAAGAAATGACTGTAGCGGATTTGATTCGAGAAGCTGAGCAGCAATTAGGCGAAGCTGACCTGGCCGACGATATCCTTGCCATGCTTACACTCTTACAAGAAAAACATATCGTGGGGGCATGCCAATGATCCATCATACTTCTGAAAAACGAGCGCCCATCTCTCGTTTTCAACTTGAGCATGTAAGCAAGAACCAACAACAGAGAACAATAGTGGATACAGGGTGCCAACGCTGTCAGCAGTGTGCTTTATGGCGTCGATCAGCGTCTGTCGATAAGAGTACGAGCCTTTCTGGCTTTCCCTGGACACAAGAGGAAAGGGGTCATCAATGCGAGAAATAACCAATTGTACAACGGCCATCCCGACACTAGGTGTCGGGATAGGCTATCGTTCAGAACTGAGAGAGGGTATATTTTCCAATCGAGACCATATTGATTTTTTGGAAATCATTACTGAGAACTATCTCTCGCATCCAGATGCATACAGGTCATTAGAAGAGTTGTGCGCTCTCTTCCCTGTCATCCCCCATGGAGTGGATTTATCAATAGGGTCGATAATGCCCCTCGATGCATCGTATCTCAAAGCCATCAAGCGAATTTCGGATGTGACAAACGCTCCCTACTATAGTGAACATCTATGTATGACAAGAACACCAGGGCGATATATTGGTCATCTCGCTCCTTTGTGGTTCTCAGAGGATTTATTGCAGCATGTGATTCGTCGAGTCTGCATGCTTCAGGACTATCTAGAGAAACCGTTAATCCTGGAGAACGTCACCTATATGCTGGAAATCCCCTATAGCCCAATGAGTCAGACCGAATTTTTCCAACGATTAGTCGAGGCAACAGGTTGTGGCATTTTGCTTGATGTAACCAACGTCTTCATTAATGCGGCGAACCATGCATTTGACGCTCAACGGTTTGTAGAGCAAATGCCACTATCACACTTGGTGCAAGTGCATCTTGCTGGTGGGTATCAGAGAGGTGGCTGGTATGTTGATGGGCACAGCGAACTCGTTCCTCCTGATATTTTCGACCTTTTTGAATATCTGATATCACTGTGCCAGGTGAAAAGCGTCATATTTGAGCATGATGCACATTTTCCTCCCATCACTGATCTGCTACAGCAGATTGATCGGGCTCGTACTATTGTAATTCGACAAAATAGAAAGGGTATACCAAATAAATGCGTTCTTTCTTAAATATTGACGACCGAGTAGAATGAAGCTAGTATAAGTTAGTTTTCTGCAAAAAAGAGAATAAACAATATCAGGAGTACACAAATGGCTTGTAAGCCATCAGTCTAAATACATCTAGCAAGCGGATTGAGGTGTATACACGAAACGTATGACAAGAAGTTAGCTATAACAGGAAAGAGAGAACGGGTTGAAGCAGCATATTACGAGTCTCCAGCTAAACCAATGTATCATTGACAGTGCCAATCAAATGCAAATGCAGAGATCTCAAAGCGAGGACTATGTTCTGGTGAACGTAGAGAGAGGCCTGCTCGGGGTATTTGATTCAGTCGGAGGACGAGATAGGAACCTCTTGGTGTCACATCTCGCTGGCATTACTACCTCCTCTGCCTTAGAAGCGCTATCAGAGGCAGATCGTCAGGTTGCGCCTGCGCAAATAGAAACACTTTTGCAGACATTGATACGGCTAGCGGATACAAAAATTGCTTCACTTGTCTTACCCCCAGAACACAAGAGACCTGCAACAACCACAGCTCTTGGCATCCTCTCTGTACGAAATTCGCAAGCCTTTTTGTCGCTGGCTCACATTGGAGATAGCAGAATCTACCTTTTACGAAACGGGCACCCCCTCCAACGCCTCACAGAAGATCATGGATACTTCTCGTTTGCTATGCAGCAAGGCCTCTTAAGCAGAGAAGATAGCTGGCGCATTGAGCAAGCCAGGAGCGCACAAGATTTATCATCACGTGACAAGGAGCACTTTGACAAAAGGAATAAAATCACCTGCGCGGTAGGATGGTCTGACTTTTCGTCAATTCCGACCCGCTCCCTTGCTCTGCTGCCTGGAGATCGAGTTTTGTTCTGTACAGACGGGGTTCATGACAATCTTGCCGATCAGGAAATAGAAGAGGCTCTGTCGGCCTCAACAGAGTGTTCCGCGCAAAACCTGGTATCTGCCGCGTATCACCGCTCTCAGCAACCTGATTTTCGCGCGAAGCCAGATGATATAAGTGCAATCCATGTTTTGTATCAACCGCACTAAACCCAAGTAGAGTTCCAGGTTCTGGTGTTATTGCAGGGAGAAGGGGATTACCCCTCATACTGCCTTTAGAACGCCTGAAGCGATGGAACAGATGATTAGACAGAGTATTGAAAATATCCACCGCCTTCTCTTTGAAGGGGGAAGATAGACCCTCACTTTTTAGCCAACCCATACGTTCTGACACAAGGATAGCCTTCAGATGCTCTGGCGTTGCCATCTCCTGATAGTATTATTCTTTCTCTTCCTCCTGTTGCACACTGGTTACTCCTTCGATAGTGTGAAGATGTTGGAGCAGAGGCGTAAGAAAGGAGAGGCCTTGCTCAGGCGTTGGATGCTGTATGGCCACAGTAAGAAGTGCTTGCCCATGCGTCGTCTCTGAGTTCAGAGAGAGAATATTCAGTTGGGCCTGCGTCAATAGAGCAGCTACGTCTCGCAAGAGGCCTGCACGATCCTCAGCGTGAATGCACAGGATTATGCTCTCGGTGTCTGGTGTTGCCTGGTCATGACTGACTTCCTTTGAAAGCTTCTGGCCGTCAATGGGTGTCTCCAGTTTCAGGGCGCGTCGGATCTTATTACGGGCCGCCGCTGTATGCACAAAGGGGAGCCATTCCGGGCTGGGAGTCACTTCTGGCTGGTGGAGAATATCGACAACATCCCCTTCTTTGAGTTCGTAGTCCAGGGGGGCCAGGCGTGTGACAAGAAGGCCTTCCTGATTTCGCGTGGTAATACGCGCCCCAGCACAATGGTCGCCGATATCACTTCCCAGGCGATATGCCAGATCGAGTGGAGTGGCTCCACGCGGTAAGTCAATCACATTTCCTGCCAGGGTAAACACAAATAATTGCTCCTGGAACAGGTCATCTTGAAAGGCTGCAATAAACTCGTCTGTGCTCTGCGGGAGAGCACGTTGCCACTGCCGTAATTGCTCCATCCAGTTGGTCATTTCGCGATAGGATACCCACCAGCTCGCATAGGCACCTTGCTGAATGCTGGTTTTGTGATACCGTTCACGGAGATACCAGTAACTTGCTAATCCATAATACGCAAGGCGCTGCATTTCTCTTGTATAAATACGGATCTCGACTAGACTATTTTGCGGACCAAAGACCGTGGTATGTAATGCCTGATATCCATTCAGTTTGGGGGTGGCAATAAAGTCTTTGATGCTTCCATCCTTGGGGCGCCAGCATGCATGAAGTTGTCCCAATGCCAAGTAACACTGGTCATCAGTTTCTACTACTATGTCAAGAGAGATGAGATCATGGATCTGGTGGAGCGAACGCTCTGAAACATGTTGATGAAGATGGGCAACTTTGCGCTGGATGCTGGCAAGATGTTTCTGCTGGGCTTGTATGGTGACAGCTATTCCAGCATGAGATAGGGTGTTTTCTAAAAGCTGCCCAATTTCATTCAAGCCTGAGAGTCGCCTTGGAACTTCCGCCACAATCTCCTTTGCAAGCGTTGCATAGGCTTCAGGTTCCAGGTACAGCAACGCCAGGTCTTCCAGTTCAGCTAGAGCGAGTGACATCCCCAGGCGTCGGGCCAGAGGGATGTAGATTTCCCTGGTCTCTAGAGCTGTCTTTTGTTGATGCGCGAAAGACATCGCATCCAGCGTACGCATATTATGGAGCCGATCAGCAACTTTCAGCGCGACGACTCGCGGCTCTTGAGCCATCGCAGCGAACAGCTTGCGAACGGTTTCCGCATGAGCACGCTTCTTGTCAAACGATGGTGTCTGCGCGAGGGCAGCAAACTTGGTTACCCCATCGACAATCGTAGCGACCGCCGGGCCAAAGCGTGCCTGAAGTTCGTCCAATGTCAGATTCGTGTCTTCAACCACATCGTGTAGCAAGGCCGCAATAATCCCATCAGCATCTATGCGCATCTCTGCGAGCAAGAGTGCCACCTGCACAGGATGCTGGATATAGGGTTCGCCAGATTTGCGTACCGCACCCTGATGAGCCTGAGCAGCCAGGGTATAAGCTTCCTGAATGCGGTCAAGATGTCGCTGCGTATGAATATACTGACGTGCTTCTGCCATCAGGGCATCAATAGCAGAAGATGATCCTTTTAAAGCCTGCATATATCGCGGGCGCAACATCTCCGGCGTCAATAACATGGTTTTTTCTCTTATGTTTCTTTCTTTTTTCTTGTATTGCGCAAAGAAGTATCAATAAAATAATTTTACATGAAAAGTTATTGGAATACACGGCTAACAGTAGCAATACCCCATGATCAAAATGCCCCTAAAAACCTACTATTTTTCTCCACTGGTCTTTGTCTTGTTGCAGGATTATGATACGTACATATTTGTATTGCACATATTTTTATCGGATGATAGTGAAACCCTTTCTTCTGTAAAGTAGGTCCTCTTGCCGCTCTCCATACTTTATGTTACTTTATCTTTTTAATACATATCTAGACGAGGAGCATTAAAAAGAATGAATACATTTCTGGCAGGAGAGAAAGTGGTCCTACGTTCCTTAGAACTTGAAGATCTGGATATGTTTTGGACATGGTTTGCAGATCGCGAGGTAGTCAGATACTCTATGGGGACATGGCTGTTTCCCTGGTCGAAAAAGGAGACAGAACAGTGGCTACAACAAACGCTTCAGGATAAAGACACACTGACACTTGGGGTCGTGAAAAAAGATGGAAGTCAACTGATTGGATACGCAGGAATCGCCTCGATAAGCCGCATCAACCATTCTGGAGAATATTATATTTTTCTGGGTGAGAAAAGTAGTTGGGGACAGGGATACGGAACAGAAGCCACACAATTGATTGTCCACTACGGCATTGCAAGCTTGAATTTGCATCGAATCATGCTCACTGTTTCTTCGCTGAATACAGGTGGAATAAAAGCGTATACGAGAGCGGGTTTTCAGCAAGAAGGAATACTACGTGACGCCTGTTATCGCGATGGGGCTTATCACGACAAGATCGTTATGTCCATCCTTCGCCCAGAGTGGGAGGCTCAGCGCTCTTAGCGCTTTTTCTCATCACTTTAAGGGGTATTCACTGATGAAAAATCGCCAGAGGGGTGCGTCCTGTTTGTGTCATCATGACGACACAAACAGGACGCACCCCTCTGGCAGATGAAACAGGGAGAGAGGCGGTAAAACAAGCAACTGATCTCGCTTTGTCAGACCATTCATTGTTGTCGAAGTGAGAAGATCAACTATGACGGGATATGAAGAAGAGCGTGTATCGCGGCAATAGCCTGTGTGGTGTCCTTGAAATGAATAGCATGGATTCCCAGCTGCTGTGCCGCCTCAACGTTTATCAGCTTATCATCCACAAATAGAGCTTCTTCAGGATTGACTTCTAACCTCGTAAGCGCGCGCAGATAAATGCGAGCATCCGGCTTCGCAATCCCTTCCTCTCCATCAAAAACCATCAAATCTACCATTTCACTCAAGCGAAATTTCCGATTCATCGCTTCACGTGACCCGCCATTACAGATGGTCGCAATCTTATAAAATGGGCGCACCTGAATCAGAAACTGAGACAATTCTGTATTCAGCTTCTCATATGATACCCAGAGATTCTGGGTTGATACCCCACGACGTTGATCCTCTCGGTATTTCTCCCAATCAATGTCAAGCAAAACCCCGCCCAGGTCGAAAATAAGAGCCTGAATAGCCATCGAATATCCTCTCTTCAGAGATTCCTATTTTTCCGCTTTTAAACTTACCGTTCGCTTAAATTTTGGGGCATAAAAATGGTAACTATTCAGGTTCTCTAAAAAGACTTGCATTGTGCACAAGAAATCAGGTACGCTCTGCATATGGACCGAGATGCTCAAATCGACTGGCTGATCCAAGAACTCACCACGGTGCGTCGTGCATTGGATGAAGCCCTCCAAGAAAATACGCGCTTGAAAGAACGCATTCACGAGTTGGAGTGCCAGCAGAAGAAAGACAGCCATAACAGTGGCCTGCCTCCTTCTTCTGACCGCTTTGCGCGTCGTCCTCGCTCTGGACGTGAGCGCAGCGGCAAGCGTCCTGGTGGGCAGTCTGGTCATCAAGGCCGTTCGTTGCTGCAACGGCACGACCCAGACCAGATCGTGGTTCATCGCCCAATGCAGTGTGAGCATTGTTCCTGTGACCTGCGTCTGACGCCAGCCCGGCCCACCGCACGCCGACAAGTGCTCGATCTGCCATCTCACCCCCTTCAGGTGACCGAGCATCAGGTGCAGCAGGTAGCCTGCCCTGAGTGTGGAGCGCTTTGCAGAGCCGACTTTCCAGTCGGAGTCAGAGCACCCGTGCAATATGGACCTTCTCTGCAAGCCTTGGCTGTGTATCTGAGCCAGGTCCAATTGTTGCCCTATGCTCGGGTGAGCCAGGTTCTTGAAGATCTCTTTGGGCATCGGCTTTCCGTTGCAAGCATTGAGGGCTTTGTCATCCGTGCTCACCAGAGCCTTGAACCCGTTGAAGAGGCCCTCAAAGAAGCGCTCATCACCCAGGACGTTGTCAATCAAGATGAAACCGGCCTCTACGTCCAAGGCAAACGCCACTGGGTTCATGTCGTCTCAACCCCTCAGCTCACCCATTATGCGCATCATCCTAAGCGTGGGCGAGAGGCCCTGCAAGCCATTGGCATCGCTTCGCGCTTGCAAGGGCTGAGCGTGCATGATGGCTGGAGCAGCTACTGGGCGTACGGCAAGGGCCATGCCCTCTGCAATGTGCATCACTTGCGAGAACTAACCTTCTTCGCCGAAGAAGAGCATCAGCTCTGGGCGAGTGAGATGAAGGTGCTGCTGCTGTTGATGCGTGAACTTGTTGCTCAGGCCAAAGCTCGAGGATGGAACGCCTTTGCTGAGCCCATGCAAGTGGTTCTCATGGAGCACTATCAGCAGATTCTTGAGCAAGGCTATCAATCAGTTCCGGCCCCGCCTCTCGCTCGATCAGGCAAACGAGGCAAATCCAAGCAACACCCGGTACGCAACCTTTTAGATCGGCTTCGCATCCATGCTGATGCTGTGCTGGCCTTCGTGCGTGATTTTCGTGTGCCTTTTGATAACAATCTGGCCGAACGGGACCTACGGATGCTCAAGGTGCAACAAAAAATCTCTGGCTGTTTCCGCTCCGTCCAAGGGGCTGATGCCTTTTGCCGTCTGCGCAGTTATGTTTCCACCATGCGCAAACAAGGCCACCGCCTGCTCACTGCTCTTGAAACGGTGCTCGCTGGTGCTCCTCTCTTTCCCTCCTTCTCGTGAACCTGAATAGTTACAAAAAATGAATTTATTCCCCACTTAGGGCCAAAAAACGCCTATAAAACGATGCTTATTCCCCACCTGGCAGTAATGCTTGAGATTAAAATCAGGCTTCTTTCCCAAAGTGAGGATTGATTGTCGTTCACATTACTCAGAAATCGGGCGACTGTGAGGGTAATTCTCAAAACCGCCTGAAATTTAAGCGAACGGTGAGTTTAAAAATTGTAAAATATAGTGTTCTGTCCTACCACTTTTCGTATATCTTCTATTCATACTCTCCAGCAAGAGCGCGGTCAGTTTTTTCGCCGCTAGCTTCGCCACCAAAATGATGAAACAATAAGATATGGACTGCCCTGGCTTCGCTCTCATATTTTTACTTGGCGCTAACCAGCGTTACCTGATGCAGATGAGGACCATATATATCGAGGTGCAAGTCCACCTACAATATATCTGTATGGCATAGAAGAAGAGGGAGGACATCATACCTCCCTCTTCTTCTAAAAAGGTTGGACTTTGATATTCTCTTCCCCGAGAATCTTTGCCACTTGCTGATGAAGCTGAGGTGAAAAATCGATGGTGTTCTCATGAGGGGTTAAGCGAGCGCACCATTCCCCATTACAGACCTCGATTTCGTAGAGATCATGCCCTTTGTCGGCACGACGCAGGCAGGCATGCAGATCCTGCACCTTTATTTTGGCGTCGGAGATGGCGACTTCATCTCCTCCCCAGGAATGCAGCGTGAACCAGATCAGATGCCGCTGGCGATTCATTTCCTTCTCCACAGCCTGGAGTGGCTCGATCTTGTTGCAGAGGACGTTGACTTCGTCACGCTGCTCTCGATACTGGGTCTCGCCAGTCAGGAGCACCACCTTGTCTTCCTCGATGTATTCTTTAAAGGTCTCATAGTCACGAGGAAAGACAGTGACCACTATGCCGCCCTGAGCATCTTCGAGGGTGAAACTGCACATCATATCGCCCTTTTTGGTGCTAAAGGCTCGAATGTTGGTGATGACGCCTCCCAGCATAACCGTCCCTTTCCCGACCTCTGCACCTTTTTCCAGCAATTCTGTGGTGCTATGTGTGACGCGCCCATCAAACAGGTGCGCCAGATAGGTCAGTGGGTGAGGCGAAATATAGACGCCGATGAACTCCTTCTCCCAGTCCAGGAGCTGTTTGCGTGAGATCTCCGTTGCCTCTGAAAGAGAAAAGGCAAGCGCCGCCGGGGCAGACGCAAGATCTTTAAAGAGACTAAAGACTTCTCGTTCTCGCGCCTGGCGCTCTCGTTTGCCGTAGGTGATTGCTGTCTCAACTGAGGCCAGAAGCCGATGGCGCTTCCCTTCTCCCTCGATAGAATCCAGGGCGCCCGCCTTAATAAGATTTTCAATCACACCTTTTCCCACCGTGACGCGAACACAGAAATCGACGAGCGAGGTGAATGGTCCCCCGTCGGCACGCGCACGTAGAATCTCTGTGATTGGCCCTTCACCGATGCCTTTGATGGCAAGCAAGCCAAAGCGAATATTGCCCTCTTCGACCGAGAAACCAAGCTCGCTGGTATTGACGTCGGGACCCAGCACTTTGACACCCATTTTGTGGGCTTCGGCAATAAAGACGGCGACCTGCTTCGAGTCACCCGCATCAGCCGTGAGGGCCGCCGCCATATACTCCGCTGGATAGTTCGCCTTCAGATAGGCGGTATAGTAGGCGACCACACCATAACTTGCGGCATGTGCCTTGTTGAAGCCGTAGCCGCCAAAGGGCAAGACGAGAGTAAAGAGCTTTTCTGCATCTGCCGCCTTCATGCCATTATTGACGCAGCCCTGAATAAAATCGCCTTTGTACCCCTCGACTTCATCCATCTTCTTTTTGCTCAGGGCTTTACGGAACTTGTTCACTTTGCCCCAGGAGAAGCCTGCCAGGTTGTTGGCGATCTGGAGCACCTGGTCCTGATAGACAATGACGCCATAGGACTCGGCAAGCCATTCCGAAAGGCGTGGGTCGAGATATGTGACCTTCTTGCGCCCATGTTTACAGGCCACAAACTCCGGGATACTATCCATGGGTCCAGGACGATAGAGAGCCACCATGGCCATGATGTCTTCGATACATGTCGGCTTGAGTTGCTTAAGATATTCGCGCATCTTTGCTGACTCAAGCTGGAAGACTGCAATGGCATCGCCATGCGAGAGCATGGCAAAGGCTTTCTCTCTCTTCTCACTCAAGACAGGGTTGGGGGTTGGGTCAACAGGAATCTGCTCTAGAAGCAGTTCTTCCCCCTGCGTCCTGGCGACAAACGCGAGGGCCTCTCTGAGCACAGAGAGGTTGGCAAGCCCCAGGAAATCATACTTAATAAGTCCCAAATTGTCTTCCAGCCACTTATGCTCGTAGCCACAGACCAGGGGGGTCGTAGGATCTTTGGGATCTTTGCGCGAAAGAGGCACAATCTCGTTGAGTGGCCTGGCCGAGAGCAGAACACCCGCTGCATGAACGCCAGTCGAGCGATTGAGGCCCTCCAACTGGCGAGCAAACTCAATGATTTCACGCACCTCTCCATTCTGACTGTAGAGAGCATTGAGTTCAGACACCTCATCCAACGAACTCTGGAGCGTTACCTTTGGTCCTGTCGGGATCAGGCGCGTGATCCGTTCTCCAAGCTCCGTCTTGCCGAGAGCGCGAGCCACATCCTTAACTGATCCTTTGGCAGCCAGAGTGTTAAAGGTCACCATCTGAGCCGTCTTCTCCAGCCCATAGCGCTGCATGGTATAGTTGATCACTTCTTCACGCCTGGAATCAGGGTAGTCCATGTCGATATCGGGCATATCATTGCGTTCAGGATTCATAAAGCGCTCAAAGAGCAGGCCATAGCGCAATGGATCAACGTTGGTAATCCCCAGACAATAGGCAATGAGGCTTCCCGCAGCCGATCCCCTGGCCAGGCAGGTGATGCCATGATCGCGAGCGTAGTTCGTCACATCCTGCTGGATCAGAAAATAACTGGCAAAACCTTTCTGCTTGATGATGCTAAACTCATAGTCAATCTGCTCCTGCACGCGGGTGCTGACCTCCCCAAAGCGCCATCTTGCTCCTTTTTGACAGAGATCATAGAGGTAGTCGTCGGGAGAGGAGAAACCAGCAGGTATATCGAAGATGGGTAGCCCGGCCTTCTTTGCGGTGGGATCGATCTGGCACCGTTCGGCAAGTGCCACAGTATTGCGCAACACTTCAGGGATGTCGGGATAGAGGAGGGCCATCTCCTGTGGAGATTTCAGGAAATATTCATCAGAGTCAAAGCGGAAGCGGTCCGGGTCATCATAGCGATTGTTCATCTGGATGCAGAGAAAGAGGTCATGGGCCTTTGCTTGCGCTTTGTTGACATAATGGAGGTCATTGGTCAGAATGGCAGGCATGTGCATGTCCTGGTAGATCTGATAGAGACCGGCATTGCATGCGTCTTGTGGAGAACCTTTCCCATAATGCTGTTGGAACTCTAAATAAAAATTCTCGGGACCAAAGACATCCTGGTACCAGCGAACCGCCTGTTGCGCTGCCTCCATATCCTGCTTCTCCACCAGGAGTTCGGGAATTTCTCCGCCCAGACAGGAAGACGTCGCGATCAGCCCCTCGGCATGGGCCTGGAGCATTTTCTTATCAATACGAGGTTTGCCATAGTAGAGGCCCTGCGTAAACCCCAGCGTGGTGAGCTTCATGAGGTTTTCGTACCCGGCCTGGGATCGAGCGAGAAGTACCAGATGCCAGTAGGCATTGCTCTTCTTGGGTTTGTAGTTGACATCTTCAACCAAATAGGCCTCCATGCCAATTACTGGATGGATGTCCTGTTTCTGGCACTCCAGATAAAACTCCATGGCACCATACATCGCACCATGATCGGTGATCGCCAGGTGTTCCATACTCAATGCCCTGGCTTGCTTCACCAGGGTTGGAATGCGGCTGAGACCATCAAGCAAGGAATATTCAGTATGCACATGTAAGTGCGCAAAATCGCTCGCCATCGTACACATCGCTCCTCAGCAAAATACTTACAGGCATTATAACAAATGTTCCTTTTGCCTTTCCCAAAGCTCTTTCGCTGAGAAACGCGGGAATGGGAGCGCGTGGACCAGAGAAAACCAGTCACAAAAAGAGGCAAGAGATCTCATCTTCTTTTACCAGAAATGCCTAAATGTCCCACTCCCGTCCCATTCCCGTCCCACTTTTGTCCCAGGCATAATAGTAGACTTAAAGAGATAACAGGTGAAATCCAAAAGAATGCACAAGGAGGTGAAGAAAGCAGTATTTCAGAAAACATCAACGGCACAGCTCAAAGCAAACGCAAGACAGCACCAGCACGAGAGCTTGCCCTTCATGTCTGCAAGAGAACATTCTGGATGTCTACCGTTCAGCATCTTGTACGTTCTTACTCATGCGAAAAGAAAGGAAGATCGGCGATGAACCCGGTAACGATTGTTGCTCCCTCTGGGAAAGAGTATCATTCTTCTGATGTCGCCACCATTCGTGCGCAACGGCATAGTTCTCTGGGGATGCAGTTTATCGGAATTACGCCTCTGGCAAACGGAGCGGTCAGTGACAAAAATTCGACCAGCTCTAACGAGGAGACCTCCAATGACGGATCGAGTAAACTTGATCCCGTCTATGATGATGACTAGCGCAAGGAAGGTAGGCACATGATTTTCATTCTCTCACGAGATGGTGATTCGCATGTGCGGCGCGTGGTGACCGAGCTTGATCGGCTCGGTCACCCGTGGTACCGCTTCGATCCGTTCGACATCCTGGACCAGATGCAGGTGACCATCTTCCCAGGGGAGTTGCAGAGGAGTTCTCTTCGTTTTCCCAATGGCACGACCCTCTACCTGGATGAAATTACCAGCGTGTGGAATCGCCGCCCCTCCCCTATAGAAGTACCAAAGGAGCGCACTGATCTGCTCGCACTGGAAAAGACCTTCATCGAGCGAGAAGGAAAGGCTGGCGTGTGGGGAACACTGCGCGCGCTCCCAGCATTCTGGGTAAATCATCCCGATGCGGTGAGCGCCTCGTCCTACAAGATTCGTCAGCTTGAAGTGGCAAGCGCCCTTCAGTTCTCAGTCCCTCACTCCATCGTGACCAATGTGCCAGAGCGTCTGCGCTCCTTCTACAAGGAGCACCAGGGGCGTATTATCTATAAGCTCATGGGATATCCAGCATACGAGGACGGTGCTGGAATTCCCCTCTCAACACATACAAGCCTCGTGCCACCAGAGCTAATCGAGCAGGCAGAACGTGTTTCGACCACCACCCATTTCTTTCAGGAGTACATTGACAAGCAGTATGATATTCGCGTGGTCATCATGGGCGAGCAGGTGTTTGCCACCGAGATCCATGCCCATTCTGAAGAAACACATATTGATTTCCGCATCGATTACAGCCATCTGACCTATCGTGTCCATCAGCTACCAGCAGAAATCGAGCAGCAACTTCTCGCACTCAATGCGTTCTATGGACTTCACTTTTCCGCGATTGACCTGGTGCGAGATCATGAAGGGAAATACTATTTCTTGGAATTAAACCCTTCAGGGCAATTTGCCTGGTTGGAGGAGCCAACAGGTATTCCACTTCACACCCACCTGGCGCAATTATTGATACAGGAAAAGAAGGAGCAATACGCCGCCTATGAGACAGCAAACATCCATTCAGCATCGTGAACAACTGGTAAAAAACATAGAGGCTTCGCTTGGACATCATCTCACGCCAATCGTTCGCGACGCTTTCCTGGTTATTCCTCGCGAGAATTTTGTCAACCAATACTATCGACAACGCGGCAATGAACTTGTCTGGGATACAATTCTCGATCCAACACTCGAAGAGGTCTATCAAGACCGTCCTCTGGTGACGAGACTTGATACCCGTAAGATGCCGAGCAGTTCTAGCTCTCAACCCTCTATCATGGCAGCGCAACTGGAGGCACTCGCGCTCGCTCCTGGGCAACGTGTTCTGGAAGTTGGCGCTGGCACAGGCTATAATGCCGCCCTTATGGCGCATATGGTCGAGCAGATAGGGACGATAATCAGCGTGGATATCGCTGAGGACCTGGTGCAGCGTGCAATAGATCGGCTCACACAGACTGGGATTACCAATGTGCATGCGCTCACTGCGGATGGCTATCAGGGATATGCCGAGTATGCACCCTATGATCGGTTGTTAGCGACGTGCGGTGTCCCAGCCATTCCGTCTTTTTGGCTACAACAACTTCGTGAGGGAGGCATCTTGATTGCCAATGTGCTCCTTCCTCTGGCGAGTCTCTTTGTACGCGTTGAGAAGGTAGGAGAAGTTGGTATTGGATCCCTACTACCTATTCAAGCCAGCTATATGAGGCTCATCGGCCCTCATAGCGTTGACCCATTTCCCAGATTCAACTGGAAGCAGTTGTCGACCTTGCCTAAGAAGGTCCTCCAGCTTGATGAGGATCTAGAAGCTCTTCTGGAGAGGTCAAATGGGTTTGCCGTTCTCTTGCACAGTTTCTGTCCCGCACTTACGAAGAGGTATCGCCGTCAACCTGACCAGCAGGAGAATACCTTTTCTCTCTACCTGATCTCTCAGCCACAACAGGAAACCATCATTCACATCCACAAAGACCAACTCACCATCTACGGACAGGATGAACCATTTCTAAGTAACATCCAGATCTGTCTCCAGGTCTATCATCATCTGGGTAATCCACAGGTTGAAGACTATACCCTCTCACTTAGCGAGACATCTATGACAATCAGCCGGAATAGGCAGGAGTTCCCACTGTCTCAGAGCACGGATCAACGTCTTCTTTCCTGAAAAATGTGAGCAGATGCAAGGAGAAATTGCATGAATAGACCACGTTTAGCAGATGGCATGGAGCCTCCACGTGGAATAGGGTTCGTGTAGTTAACAAGCCACAATTGAATGCTTTTGATACAGAGCCGCGCACAGGGGAAGTAGGTATGAGCGAGGGGTTTAACGGTGATCCTGGGTACAATGCTCTATTGAGAATCAAATCTATGTTTATTCCCCAAACTGGAAGCATCCTCGCAGGGAACCCATAGGAGGAAGCTTGTGGTTTGATACTGACAAACTGGAGAAAGCATAGTGATAGGGAGCCTAGAGCAAGACCAATTAACTGCAATCTGTGTGAGTGTGTCCTCTCTGAATCCAATGGGTATTATTATCCTGGATGTGGGTATGTAAAGCCTGTGCACTGTGCAATAATATGAAATGTATGCCAATGTTTTGGTGTCCCATCGGCAGTCGTACCATCTCTCTCCACTTCTCTGAAGGCACGGAGAGAAAGACCTCGGAGGAAGGCTCTGGCTTGCTCACAGGTTACAAAGGTGAGCGATGAACCTGGCCTATGCCACTCATCATTCACACCGAAGAAGTGCCCTGTAAAAATACCACCAGTCCGTAGGGATGCGCAAAGGTGGGTAAATACCTCCTCGAAGATGGTTGGCTGCTGGAAGGGAAGCGACCATTGTGCGGCAATCAGATCGTAGGTCGAAGGGATAAATTCAAACTGCTCAAACGTCGCAAGTACCTAATGTACCTGCTCTGGCCAGAGCGGAGCAAGATAGAAAAAGGCTCCTTCATCCTTATCGATAGCAGTAACATGAAAACCGTGCTTCACAAGAAACTTCGTATCTCGTCCAGCACCACAGCCAAGATCGAGGGCGCGTCTCCTCGTTGAAGGCAGCGAAACTGCTTGGATGAGGAGTGGTGAAGGTGCATTATCTTGTCATTTGCCAGATAAAAAGGGTCTTCCGCTCGTTTGGTGCTGCTCGGTTGATAAGATAGGCATCGTTTTGGAAGAGATATACCAAGTTCGTATCACTTGAAAAAAGCGGCCTTCTTATTTGATATTCAAATGGTCAATACTGTTCCTGTTCGTGAAGTGCCACTCTCCTTCTAGATAGGAGATCTCATAAATACTGGTTGCATTGATGGGAAAAAACCGCTCTTTATTACTCCATACCATATTGTTCAAAAAATAACAGAGAATATTGATTACTCCACCATGGGTGACAACAATAGTATCTGGAGGGATTTGCCGTGTCAGCATCTTTTCACACAAGCATTTGAAGGGTTGTGTGATACGTTGGAAGAACTGCCTGGGGCTCTCTCCATGAGGATAGGGCTCATCCATCTGTAAGGAGGAGGCAAAAAGTCCCGGATACAATTGCTCTGCGAGATGATTGGGCATACCAGCAAGCTCACCATTATTCATCTCACGCCAAAGAGATGAGCTCTGGATGGGTAACTCCATTTCCTGTGCAATATATTCCGCCGTCTCCCATGCGCGCCTCAAGTCACTACTGATGAGTAAACTCAGTGGTTGCCAAGAATCGCGCAGGTGTTTTGCAAGCAGTTGGCTCTGCATTTTTCCCTCATCTGTTAATCCGCGTTGGCTCCAGCCTCCACGATAACCACGTTCATCTTGTCCATGCCTGACTAGCACTATTCTCATCTTTGAATCCTTTCGTGAAGTGCCGTCTCATACATCTCTTCTACAGAGCATGAAGGACACGCTGGCGGAGCAAGGCAAAGTCTGCTCTGCCAAACATCATGCGTTTCATCAATTTTACCTTGTTCACTTTCCCCTCAACAAGACCATTGCTGTGAGGCAAGGTGAGACCTGCAAGGACGGCTGCTTTGTCTTTCTCAATGCTCTGCACGAATCCTTGCAGTTCAGGAATCCCACTGGCTCTTACCTGATCGAGCCAATCATGAAGACGCTCTCCTTCAAGCTGACGAATCATACGCATGAATTGCTGAGCTAATGCATACATAGTGCCAGCCGTTGGGCTTGCTTGGCAAATAGCTGCTACCTCTTTTTGCTCTTTCTCGTCAAGGTCAGATGGGTCACGAACAAACAACCAGACCGCTTCTCGTGCTTGAAAATGCTGCAAGAGGCTCTCAGGCACTTCCTTGCATTGCTTCATTGTTCTCTGTATGCGTTTTGAATAGTCGGGAAGTGTTTCCACAAAACGATGTACTGTCCTGTACGACCCTCTGTATCCTTTGGTCTGGAGTGCTTGCCACAACTGAACACTATTCTGACACCCATTTTTCCAGAGTTCATAGGCTGTAGCTGCATACGGATCAAAGCAACTGCTTCTCTTGCGACGCGGCTTGCTATGAGGAATGCCTTGTAGGAGCCATCGTTCCACAGTTCGCGCTGCCATACCCATACGACGAGCGATTTCTTTCTTTGGCAACCCCTGGCGGTGCAGTTCTTGCAGTTGACGATACCGATCTTGCCTTTCTTCCTGCCGAGCTATCCTTACCTGTTGAGCCTCATGCTCAACAGCAGGACGCCAGTCATCGGCGGGAGGCGCCTGCTCATCTGATTGATCTGAAGGCCGCTCTGCAGGCTGAGTTACCTGACAAATTTCGGCACGGCGTTTGGCCAGGAACGCTTCGACACGTGTGGCTAAATTCTGTGCCAGATGGAATCTATCGGCGACCTGCCTAGCTTGAGGCGCTCCCATTCGTGCCGCAGCAGCATATTCTCCTCCTCGGTCACGGCTGACGATGTCAATCTCAGGATGTGCCTGCATCCAAGCTGCAGACGTTTCCGTCGTTCGGTCTGGGAGGAGATCAATAATCTTACGAGTTTCTAAATCAACAAGAATGGTGCCGAATTTTTGACCTCGGCGGAAACTCCAGTCGTCAATACCCAAATGTGATACATGCTCTGGCGGGCAGGTAGGAAGAGCCATAATGCGACGAAGGATCGTCGTGGGTGAGGTCTGAATCCCCAGATGAGGAGCAAAGCGTGCGCCTAACTCTCCACATGTGGCCAGACCAATGACCTGAATTGTTTCGCTCAGCCGACTCGTCATGCGAGCCCAGGGTTTGATGAAGGGCGCAAGCCGCTCTACAAAGACCCGACGAGGGCAATCAGAGGTTTCGCAGCGAAATTTGCGAACATGGAGGATCAGCTGAACTTGGCAACCTCCACAAGGCACATCTGCAACTAGGCGTGTGTAGTAACTGCGTACGCGTGTTGCTGCATAAGCACACAGAGGACAGAGGCTACTTTTTGCCGTTGTGACAATATGAATGGTCAGAGCAGTGTCAGCCACTGTTGTTGAGATAACTTCTAGCCCATCAGGAAGAGAAAGCAATGAAGAGACTTCCCTTTGCATCTGATCATCTTTCTGCAAAATTATTTCTTCCTGTAGAACGATTTATTTACGCGAATATACGAGCAAGCGAGCAGCACTAAACGAGCGGAAGACCCTATTTCTTGGCATTACTGCCAAATATATTGGTGGAGGATAAAAATGCAACGAATAATTGATTCTCTGAGGTTGAAAACAGAAGAATGAGATGCTTCGCCAGGTTACATAGCATAGCTTGCTTGTCTGTATTTCGCAAAATCGCCGCCAAATTATTTGGCACTCGTCATTTTTTATCGGTTCTTACACACTCTCTGTGATAAGCTCTTCTATCAAAGAGCAAAAGATCTGGGCCTGAGCTTGAAAACGGCGATAAGTCAGAGAGATAAGCTCATCATTCACCGAGAATGTGTAAGAACCACTCTACACGTTTATTACCATCTGGCCTGTCTGTTCTGTTAGCCATGCTATTCCTAGAGTCATAGATCGGGGGGAGTGTCGAGGCCTCATTCAAAGAGGGCGGAAGGCTTGGAGATGGTTTGGGGGGAGGACGTAGGAGTGAAGTCTCTCACGATCAAGACGTTTGACACCACCATGCCATACAGCTATACTGCCGTGAAAAATACGTGCAACAAGGGAAAAAGGGATATGATGCAACTCTTCTACGAAACAGGGACGTCGGCTGTTGATGAACCGCTTGTCAGCACTATCCAGCGCTATGAGCGTGTTTTCTCAGGGCGTGTGCGCGGTTACTATCTTCTCGGTAGCTACGCTGATCGCTGTCCCGTGGTTGGTAGCGATATTGATATGTACATCCTGTTTCGGGAAGCATTTGTCGCGCCAGAGGAGATCGTACGTGCCCAAGAACTTGCGCATGTCTGCGCGCAGATGAGTACGCTGCGGCTTGAAATCAAGCTCTGTTGTGAGCAAGAACTGGCTGAAGGCAACGAGCAGAGTATCATGCGTGTGGCCTTGAAGCAAAACAGTGTGTTGCTCTATGGAAGCGATACGCGCCCAACTATGGAGCTACCAACGAGAGAGACCTACACCCGTGACGCGACTGATGCCGTACTTGATTTCTTATTTCGCCTGCATCATCAGGACTATCTGACGTATCCTCTCACCTATCCGCAAGCAGGGAATGAGTTCTATGGGTATGAGCACTTGGTCAAGCTGCCTGCACATGTGGCAAGCATTCACGCCTCTCCCGAGGATGCCGATAACACGTATTACGCCACGCGGGAGCTTGTAGAGTGTGCCTGCCGCATGGCAACCGCCTTGCTGGCTCTCCAGACCGATTGCTATGTTGGTGCCAAGCGCGAGAGCGTAGGAAGCTATCAGAAGATGATCGGTGGCGAATGGAGTCCCTTCCTCCTAGAGATGTTTGAGAAGGGAAAGCTCCAGTGGGGATATGGTCTGCCCAAAGGCAGTGCCCAACGAACTGAATTACGCGTTCTTTGTGGCCAGATGCTTCCCTTTGAGAATCACTACTTGCGTCACTATCGCGCCTATCTCTTGAGGCAAGCGAGAAGCGCGGAGAGCACTAGCCGTCAGTTCGCGTTTGAGCGTTTTGCCATAGTTCATTATGATGATGACGAGGTGTATGCAGTGTTGATGTCGCAAAGATGATAAAAACACAAACAGGGAGATTTCGATGCCGAAAATAGTGTTGAACCGAAGAGTGGCTCTTACACAATTTAGGTGAGGGATGAGCTTATTTTTGAAAGCTCCTCGCGTTTTTGAGCACAAAGAATTGCTTCTCATTGTTCTATTGATGTGCTTATCACCTAAATTGTGTAAGAGCGTTTTTATCTGACAGATAACAACCAGTCGGGTTCCTTCATCGTAGAGGATACATCACTGTCTCTCGACGCGATGAATGGGTTGCCTGGACCATTGGTGAAGTGGTAGTACAGGTACCCAGCCGTGTTCACTTTGTATAAAACCGCATACCATATACGTTAAGAATGGGGATGTGTCGGAGTGGTGTTCACTTTCCCGGTGTTCACTTTCCCAACCTCAAACATCGTTCCCAGAGGGAGTGAAATCGAATGACTCTTTTGTTCATTACAGGAAATAAAGACAAACTGCGAGAGGTTCAGACACTGATTCCTGATGTTCAAGGTCTCGATCTGGACCTGCCCGAAATTCAAGAAATTGATCCACACAAGGTCATTGCCGCAAAACTGGTCGAGGCGCGAAAGCACCACTCTGGTGTTTTTCTCGTGGAGGATACCTCGCTTTCGCTCGACGGCATGGGGGGGCTACCAGGCCCCTTCATCCGATGGTTCATCACATCAATTGGCGTCGGGGGAGTCTATGCTCTCACCAGGACATTTGGGGCGAGAGCTACGGCTCGAACGATCTTCGGCTATGCTGATGAAAACGACAATATGCTCTTTTTTGAAGGTTCCCTTGGTGGGCTGGTCGTACCACCACGCGGCACAGATGGCTTTGGTTGGGATTCTGTATTTCAGCCAGATCATTTTTCAAAAACGTTTGCCGAAATGAGCCCAGCAGAAAAGAATCTCTGCAGTATGCGCAAAAAAGCGGTGGCTGGTTTACAACGGTACCTTGAAACTCAGCATGCTTCTGTACCGAATACGTAATCCCATCTTCATGAAAGAACCAGAGGATGTGTGGGCAGCGGGGCTTTCCGAAATTTGGTTTCTTCCTGATGCCACTTCGAGAAACCGGCGCGCCATCGGTGCCAGGAGCAGATGATTCAAGGAGAACAGCCTTGTCTCATCTCTTTCAGAGTCGTTTGGTTCGCCGTAATCCTGGCGTTCCCGCATACGAATGGGTTCGCACAGGCTTCATGACTGGTCGATACAATTCCTCAGGATCGATACCCAGGCGTGCGGCGTTTGCCTCAACAAGGGCGAGCTGGGTAACCAGATGCTTGTTGCGCTCTTCCGCCAGCTTGAGTTCTTCGTCGAGCTTGCTGATGCGTTCCATGGGGGAATGAGGAGATAGCTTCTTTGAAACTTGCTTCGCGTTTTGCCGTTGATGGTTGGCGGCCTCACGGATAAGCTCCTGGAGTTGATACTTGTACAAGGTCGTTGGGCTCACGCCCAGTACCTTTGCGACGCTTCTGCCATCTAACGGATAGTCCTCTGGTTGCTGCTTTTCGGCAGTGGCCAGGTAGGCGCGAAGCGCTTTTGTGAGTTCTTCTTGCTGGCTCTTTCGTGGCATGACGCTCTCCGTTCCTTGGGTTTTAGAGGGACTGAAAGCGGCTGGGGGAATTTGGAAATGGCTGAATCCTCACTCCATCGCTGATCATTGGGTCGTCGTCAATGGCCAGAGCCGCTTCGACGCCTGCGAGCGTCTCTTCGTAATGCCGAATCCATGCCTGCGCTATCTCATCATTTCCTGTTGCTGCCTGGGCTTGCGCAAGTTCGAGGGCCTGTTTTGTTCGACGTTGGACTTGAATCAGGTTGATGCGCTCCTGTTGGTTGCCTTTGGTGCGGAGGTATTCTGGACATTTACGGGTACAGTTGAGGTAATAGGAGCAAGGGTCGATGGCAAAATCGTGAAGACAAAGACCCAGCGGAGTAAAATGAACAGCCTGGATCTGGCCTTCGAGAAAAATGTCTCGCTCGTCTTCTGGCAAAGCAAAATACACATGGGCAATGGTCCCGCAGACCTCGCCATTACGGATGCCATCTTTGACCCACTGTAAGCGCTCTTCAAAATTGGCATGTTGATACGCCTGAGTATCTTTCGGGTTTTCACGCCCGAACCAACGGGTTTGTTGATTCGCCGGAAGCCCACCTTTGTCGGCCAGATCATTGAGCCAGTGCCGAAACTGATGAGAAGTGATTCTGCAAAAATCGCCATGCTCCTCACGGATGTCAAAGCGTTCAAATGCTGATTTCTGTCTGTCGTGCCCAGCCATAAAGGAACTCAAGTCATGGCCAAACAATGGCTCCACCAGCAAAGGGTTTGGCAAAGCGGCGCTATGAAAGCTTCGAGCATATACAATAAAGAGCGTTTCTGAAAGCATTTGCAACGTTCCATCTCGCCGGTCAAGTGTCCAGAGATGCTCAACGCGCTCCGAGAGAAGGTAGGCTTCCACTTCACTCGCACGGTAGAAAGCACGACCATTCTCCCGGTGGCGTGGCAGTTTCGCTTTTGGAATAGGCTCCAAGCTTTTTCGATTTTTGAGGCCAAGGAGGGTTGCAAGTTCATCTGGACGTATATGGTCCGCCCACTGATATCCGGAAACGGGCACACGGTTTGGGTCTTGCTCCAGGATTCTCGCTCGCTCGTGAGCAGGTGAAGTCAACTCTTGGATTTCGGCAATGGCCTTGCGCGCAAGTACTGTTCCTGTTGGGGTAAGCCAACGGATATCAAGCATTTTCTCCGCGCCCCTGGCCTTTTCTTTGTAGTAACGGAGCCTATACCTTTCTTTCCCGTCGAAATCTTCTGTCGCCTCGCAGGCTAACGGGAGCGTCAGGAGTTCTCCCAGGCGAAAACCGGTGACGACGAGAAGCGCCAGAGCACAACTGCAGAGTCTGTCAGCGGGCCTTGTTGCATAGGTGTTGTAGATGTCAGCAACTCCCTCAAGCGCCCTTGAAGAAGGAAGCTTTGCGCTGCGCTCTTCCTGGCCTGTGAGCGTATGCCTGTAGAAATCCCCGACACGCGTGGCCTGGAGTGCATAGTAAAGCGGTCGGCAGATACTCCTTGCAGCAAGAAAGTTGATCATCCCCAGTAGTCGTGTGCCTTGTTGATAAACGGTTGATGGCTTCCAATGTTCTCGCATGAGTAATTCGGCCTGACTGAGATCTTCTTCGCAGAGGTTCGTCCAGCAAAAGGCTGCGGGGTCATTGCCTCGTCGTAAGAGAATGGCTTCCCAGAGTAAGCGAGCCATCGCAAGTCGCGCGATCATCGTGCCCAGCGAGCTATGGTCGAGAACAAGCCAGCTTTTTACTACCGCGACGTAGGTCTGCGGAAGCGCTTGGTTCGCGTTTCCATGGCGAGTAAAGGAGATGTGTTTATCATACTGCATGCCCGGGCGATCCTTGAGTCCATTGACATCCCATATCATCTCATCAAAGCTCTGCAGTTTTGCCTGGAAAACTTGCGCAAATTTTTCTTGTCCGGCTCGTACCAATGCCTGGATGGCAGCCGTTGGCAGAGAGGCGCTTCCCACGCCGTTTGTTGCTTCGTTGTTCATCTCTCCTCCCCTTCTGTTTTGCTTCTCCCGTTTTGGGGAGAAACTGGTATTCCAAGCTGTGCAAGGACTTCTCTGATGGCGAGGCAGACATCATCGCGTTGTCTCTTGATGCGCTCATCTCCTACCTCTTCAATGTGCTGAAGGAACTCTAGAAGAGCTTTGAGCATCTCCTGGTGAGGACCCTGACGAGATGCGACAAAGCAGGGACAAAGATAGCAGCTTAATGGCGGTAGCAGACGACACACGCCGTCTTTTTTTCCGCAGTGGCCAATACCACCCGTATTCAGCAGGGGAATGGGTAAGTGGGGCACCAGCGCAGGAATCTGCGGACTCGCCGTTTCCGAGGTCTCGGCGATATCAGCGATTGTTCCTAGAAATCGGCGGACAAGTGGCTGAACAATAGGGTCAGTTGCCGCTGCGACCTGATCAGCAATCGACGAAACGGTTTGCGTATACACCTTCACATGCTGCAAGTCGCTATGATCTAAGATCTCAGCAATGTGAAAGTTTGAGACCCCTTGTGCTGCCATGTGGGTAGCAAGCGAGGTTCTAAATCGACGCGGTGTCATCTTCAACAACAGATGTGTGTGAGGGGAAACAATGTCTGCGGCTTTCACGAAGCGATACATGGCATTCCTGATTGCCCACTCAGGAGAGCCAGAAGAAAGCCAGTGAAGAAGCTGGTCATCTGGGGCTCCTTGTTGCAATTGTTCGAGGAGTTGCCCCAGTGTGTTACTGATTGGCCTCCGTTTCACCTCGCGATGAACCGTTCGTTTTTTAACGCGAGGAACATCGACTTGATAAGCCGTTACTTGTTCAGTCTCATGGCGTTTCAGGTGAGCGTTCGTCATTTGAACGCCTGCATAGGGATTGAGCCCTAATTCTAAATGAAGCATGACGATAGCACGATCCTGCTCAGTACCCTTTTGTGCCTGAAGAGCATTTCGAATCAAAACCAACTCATCTGGGGAGAAAGGCCCTTTGACCGGATGGCGAAAGCGCACATGGTGCCCTGTTGGATCGCCTCCTACCTTGATGGATTGAAGTTGGCGCAGGATATCCCAATGAAAATCAGCGTAGCCGCGAGCAAATCCCCACGCGTAGAAAATGCGCAGGTTGGAAAAATGGTTGCCTTTCTTGGCAGTATGTCTCGTGGCCCATTCGAGGTAGGAACGGGCCAAGCCCTCGTTAAGATCAGACCAGTTGAAGCGTGAGAGATCCAGGCTCGGAATCTGACCAGAAGTCTGTAGAGCAAGCCATCGAACAAAACAGGTGAGAGGGCCATAATTCGTCCTGATAGTTCCGGCGGCTTTTTTGGTAATCCGATCTGCTAGATACAATTGCAAGAGGTGACGAGCACGCGGAGTGAGAAGCGGGTGATTCTCTCCCTGTTCAAGGAGATCCCAATTCAGTTGATGTTTGGGTCCAAGGCTGGAAGCAGCGGTAAGATACCAAACAGAAGGAGAGGTCTCCACGACGATGCCAGCACGAGAGAGAATTCTCTGCGGGAGAGAAGGTAAATCTGAGTCATCAAAGGAAAGTGTATCATGTACATGAATTGCAGTCAATCGATGCATTATATTTTTTAGACGAAGATGGCTGCTTTTGGGGGCTTATTGTGCTGTGGATAAGCCATGTCAAAACTCATTATGTAAACCCTACTGTTTGTCTCGGATACTCATTTCAAAGTGAAGAAACTGAGACGTTGATTTTGGCACATTTTTTGAGATAGCCCAACAATTTTCTTCTTCCACAAGCTTCTGGCCTTTCTCCACGCAAGAAAAGGAGAGCCATGAGTGCCAGAAAACGGTCGCTTGATGAGACTGCTCAGTCATTTTTAACCCAGACTTGTTGCTATCAACGCTCGTGGAAACAATGCCCACCCATGCTGAGGTATCTCCCAGATACCTCCAAAATCTGTGCCGACTTTATGGGGTCAGCGTATCCAAACCTGAAAACGGTACGCTGACCCCATATTGCTCAACTCACGAATTGGCGAAGCTTCGAGACGCCTGCTCAAGCAAGGGCATCATCGCTCTTCTTGATTGTTGTTCTCAGAGGTAGCTACTGCGCCTGGAGACAAGGCTGTTTCAAGAAAGGCCAGCACCGCCTCAATGTCCGCATGATACTCCGCGTGCAGCGTTACTTCGGCCTGCCGCTCCCGAGGAGGGAAGAACAGGGAGAGATAGATGGCGCCAGTATACTGCGCCAGTTTCTCCAGTGGGATATCCGTGCGGACTTCGCCTCGGGATTGCCCAGACCGCAGAATCGCCAGCAGGGATTCCGAAAAGCCGATCCCTGCGCTCAGCGTGCTGTGAGCCTTCTCCTGATGGGAAGACCCCTCCTGCAAGGCCCGATAGAGATCAGGAAAAGTCAGAATATGCGTATAGATGCTCAGAAAGAGGCGGTGCAGGGCTTGCAGCGTCGTTGGCTGCATCTGGAGGCACGCTTGTATTTCTGGCTGGACGCGCTCTCGATACAAGATATTGGTTAAGGGGACCAGGATCTCTCGTTTCGCCGGAAAATAGTTGAACAGCGTTGCCCGGCTGACCTCGGCTTTTTCCGCAATCGCATCCATCGTTGTCTGGTGATAGCCAGTTGTCTGAAAGAGCTCAAAAGCGGCATCGATGATGCGCTGAACCGTGCGCTGTTTGTTGCGCTCACGTAAGGGCAGTTGGCCCGCCTGACCCATCCTCGTCTTTCTCCTTTGTGATACTGCGTGCTTTACTCTGATCCCTGATTCTACCACACCGGTCAGGGCCTTGCCTCTCAAGAAGGAGGCGAGGTACCGCCTCCTTCCTGGCTTCCTTTTCTCGTCTGGCCAGCTGTTAAAAAGCCACCGGCAGAGCCGTCAAACCCCGAACGTTGCTGCTGATGCGCCAGGTGATACTCTCGCGGGGAACGCCCAGATGCAGGTTGGGCATGCGTGTGAGCAGCGTGGTAAAGGCGATATCGCCTTCCAGGCGAGCCAGCGGCGCGCCCAGACAGATATGGATGCCTTGCCCAAACGCGATGTGACGATTGAGCGTGCGCGCAATATCCAGTTCGTCTGGCTGCGTAAACTGCGCCTCGTCCCGATTCGCCGAGGGGAGTGCGATCACCAGAGCATCGCCTTTTGTGATGCGCTGTCCGGCGAGTTCCAGATCCTCGGTGGCAAAGCGCGGCACCCCGGTGAAAACTGGCCCGTTGAAGCGCAAGAGTTCTTCGACGGCAGACGGGACCAGGGAGAGATCAGCCTGGAGTTTGGCAAGCTGATCGGGATGATCCAGCAGCGTCAGCGTGCCAATCCCGATCAGGTTCGAGGTCGTCTCGTGCCCCGCAAAGATCAGCAGGCTAATCATCGAGAGCAGTTCGGCCTCGCTGAGATGGTCTCCTGCTTCTTCCATCTGCACCAGTTGACTCGTCAGGTCATCGGCGGGATGCTGCCGTTTCAGCGCGACCAGGTGCCTGGCGTAGGCATCAAATGCTTGCATGTGCGCGAGGGTCTGCTCATCTCGCCTGCCCATACCACTTATGCCAGTCACCAGCGCCTCGGACCAGACGCGGATCTGTGGCCGATCTGCATGAGGAACGCCCAGCATATCCGAGATGACGTTGATGGGCAGGGGATAGGCATAGTCGGCGACCAGATCCATCTGGCCCTGATTTTGCACCGTATCGAGCAGTTCATCGGCAATGCGCTGAATCTGCGGGCGTAAGCTTTCAATATACCTGGGAGTAAAGGCGGCAGAAACCAGTCTCCGCAATCGTCGGTGATCGGGTTCGTCCACCGAAATCATGAACGCAGATTGATCGGACGTTGCATCAGCCCTGCTTGCGCGGAAAAAATCTTCCCCACCAATGGACGTGGGATTGACCGTAAAGCGCGCGTGATCTTTGAGCACCCGCACGGCCTCTTCCATGCGTGTAATCATCCAGGTCTGGTGGCCCGCTCCTCCCATGGGTAGTGGGAGAGGCGCCAGAGCGCCTTGTGAGCGCATCTGAGCGAGCATCGGAAAAGGATTCGCGGTCAGTTCGCCGCTCAAGAGGCTGAAAGCTGTTTCCTCAGACACCGCCGGGGGCAACTGGTTTTCCATCATCATCTCCTTTTTGCAAGAGCATCTTTTTAATCAAGAGGCAAGGTTATTAGACGTGATACAAATTTACATGGAGTCTAACATTTTGGCCACATGGTGTCAAGCTGGTCTTTCACGAAAGAAAAAACGGATGCTGAGAGGACCACGCACGGCTTTGTCTGGGACATGCCCGAAGATGAGACTGGACGCAGAGGCGCGAAAGGCGTGGGGAGTGCTCGGCTCTCGCACAACGTGAGGCGCGCTCAATCTGGATCGCCAGGGCGTTGCATACCCTCATCTGTGAAAAGAGGCAACGCGGGCAACGACCATGTCTCTGGCAAAAGCCCTGGCAAAGACCTGCTTGACACCGCACAGTCAAAATGTTAGACTAAATATAAATTTACATCTAGTCCATGTATCTTGCCACTAAGCAGTGGAGTCGTGATCAGGCGGCACTCTTGAGCTTTGCTCAGGTGTGCTGAAATGCGATGGCTCGCTCCCTGTTTTGCAACGCTGACACAACGAAGAGTCGGTCTCGTTGTTCGCACAAAGAAACCAGGAAAAAACTGGTTCAATCGCTCACACGTGTCAATGACACCATTCCTGAGGAGAAATGTTTATGCGGAGCATCCGTGTCTATCAGTTTGGTCCACCCCCTGTCTTCATCGCTACAGCGGATTCATTCGGTTTGACGACATCACGCAAGATGTGCGCCTTTTCTTGCGGCATGCAATCAAGGAGGATCTCAGCATGAGTGAGAGTAAAGGCATGCCGCGAACTGCAGTGGTGACAGGTGGCAACAGCGGCGTCGGTTTGGCCGTCGCTGAAGCTCTCGGCAAGAAGGGCTACACGGTTTGGATCGCGGGCCGGAACGCCGAAAAGGGCGCGAACGCCGTGGCGCGGCTTCGGCCCCACTGCCCGGCGGGGGTCGCATTTCTGCAACTGGACGTGATGCTGTTCAGCAGCATCGAGCAGTTTGTCCGCACCCTCAGGCCGCAGTTGGGCGGGCGGCTGGATGCGTTGGTTCACTCAATGGGCATAGTCAGCACCAAAAGGAAGGTGAGCGCCGATGGCCTGGAAGAAAACTGGGCGACGCAGTTCCTGGGCCGCTATCTGCTCACCGAGGCATTGACGCCGGAACTCTCAACGTCCGAGGATGGCCGCGTGGTCTTCGTCAGCGCGAACGCACCGAAGAAGCCGCAGTTGTTCGAGGATGACCCCTCGCTCGAAAAGAACTTCAGCACCATGCGCGCGATCGCGCAGAATCAGTCAGCATGCGTGCTCTATCAACAGATGTACGCGGACGAACATCCGAGTGGACCGGCCATCAATAGTGCTGTCGCTGGTCTGGTCCGCAATACCGGCATTACTCGTGCACAGTCCGGTTTGACCAGGGCGATCTTCGGCGTGATGTTCCGCCTCTTCGGGATCACGCCTGCGCAGTCCGCGACGAATATCGTGGCGCTCGCCAGCGATCCAGCGCTCAAGGATATCTCCGGCTCCTTCTTTTCAAAGCCGCAGGACCTGGAGAAGCGTCAGAAGTTGGCGTATGACGAGACGCATGTGGCGTCTTTACGCCGCCTGCTCGGCAGATACGCAGGCGTGAGAAACACCCTGCTGTCGGTCTGATGCGCAACCATACAGCCAGCCGCCTGGTGACCTTCGTGGCTTCCGCTGACAAAACTCAGGAACTCCTGACACATACCACACCCCGATGGTGTTCACCTTTGATGAGTCAGTCGTCATCTGAGAGCAAAGGATTGCTGAAAGAGCATCATTCCAGCGATCCTCTGCTGTTTGTCACAGGAAACCAAGGTTTTTGACACATCTCATCCACAACACAATGAGCAAAAACATCGATGAATGCATGTTTATTGTGCCATTTATCCTGAAACTGGACACTTTCCATGGGTACTCGACTTAAAATAGTTTGTGAAGGCCATCGGGATTGAAGGAATCTATGCACTGGCGGAAACCTTCAAGAGCACAAGAGCAACGGCGAGAACATGCATTGGGTATGCCGACGAAAATGGTAATGCCCACTTTTTTGAAGGATCTCTCGCTGGAACAGTTATGCCGCCACGTGGCACTGATGGCTTTGGGTGGAATGCCATATTTCAACCAGATGGGCACGAAAAGACATTCGCTGAGATGTCGCCGGAAGAAAAAGGTCGGTGCAGTATGCGGAAAATAGCCATAGAAGGATTGCGCAACTATCTTGCACAAAGAGCTACAACAGAGGAGGTCTCTCAAGAGGGGATTTCATAGACTGCAATTTATGGCAGCAGAGTTTCCGTTTGTTGCGAAAAGTAGATGTGTTTGAGAAAACGGGTAAAATCTCTCATCTCTTCCTGATATTCGGCAAGCTTTTGTTGCTGTATATCCAGAGGAGCACACAAGTAAAAATCATGAGCGCCCTGGTTTCCCATACGCGTTCGACTATGGCCTAAGCGGTAGAGTATCAGTCTTCGATCAAACGAGACGACACGGCCTTCGTAGAATCGTGAAAGGCAATCAACTAACCTATCGCGCATCGCACATTGCTGCATTCGTATCTGGATGTTGAGGAGGTGTCTCTCCTCATACTTCTCATTGACACGGGTCTGAGCCTCTTCAATCACAGAGAGATCGACTTGTTTTTCTCTGAGTCCCTTCACTTCTCGCTGTAATTTATCAACTTCGTCACTCACAATGATGTATTGCTTGTGTAATTCTCTACTCGTAGGGTTCCTCATTTCGACATCAACCCATGGTAACAAGAAGCCTCTTTCGTCAATATGACCGCCACAAGACTGAGATGTGGTAATGCCTAGAGCATTCAAAGCCACAACAGTTTCAAAAATATCAGTATCAATTGGCATACCCAATCGATCAGTAACTTTGGTGAATTTGTCAATCAATGCATTCCATTCTTGCATGCAACATCACCACCCCCTTAAAAAGTAATTTCAATATTTCTGTAGTAAATTGTATTTGATATGTCAATATGCTTTTAAAACCAGATGAGGGGAAATTGGCCACTCGTTCATTTCTCTGCTTACTGAAACGCTTTCCATGTGTCCTTTTTCAATTGACAAGGAGAGGAAGAGCGTGATGCCACCACCAACGCTTTAGGTGCTCACGTGCTTGAGAGAATCGGTACTCGCGTTCGAGAACAAAGAAAAGACGCTCTCCGCTCTTTGGAAACCCAAGATTACCAAAGTTTGGTAATGTGACTATTTGTAGAATTGGCTGCACAAAAAAAGAATATTTGACTGGCCCCTTATCGACGCCTTCAGGGACTGCATCCTTTCACACGCAGTCCCTGAAGGCGTCTTTCATTGCCTATTTAGGAGCGCTTCCGTTTCTCTTGTTGGAGAAGGGCTCTCATTTCTTCTTCAGAAAGGCAATCTGCTGGATGCTCGCTATCAGGCCATGGTTCCTGCCGGGCGCCATCAAGAGCTACTTCGGTGACCACACGCTTCGTGAACCCAAAGGGAAAACGGAATGTGGGGTCATCGATAATCCACGCGTGAAATTGGTTCGAAGTGTCTACTTCCCTTGAGCGAGCAGGAAGCAGCTCAACGCCTTCGCATTCTGGTCCGATGAGTTCGTCTTTGATGCGCATCCTGTCCCTGTACGGCACAAAGATTTCCCTGTCTAAGCGCCGAAACGAGAGGTGGATCAGATCGGGTCCGCCGTCGTTTGCCTTGAGGCGTCTGAGATGGACCTGATAGCGGCTGTTGAGATAGATCTCACTTTCAGGGTCTCGTGGATCTTGCTCACACCGGACAAATGGTGTCCAGGGGATGCTCAGAAGATCGTGTGTGTGGGACGGTTTCTTGCGTTTCATCTGTTTTTCTTTCTTCATAAAAGCGACAGGCGATGCCCCAATAAGGCATCGTCTGTCGCTTTTTTAAACTATTTCTTAAGGTGAGAGCTCAGTGCTCATCTTGGTTGTCAGGAGGCGAAGGTTCCTGCTGTTCAGCAAGAGGGGTTCCCGTTATCCGGTGACAATACTGTCTCGCTGCCTCTGTGCCAAAGAAGCCTGAGAGGATCTCCTGAGCGTCAAAATGGTGTCCAAAACAGGAAACCCCTCCAGGGGCAAACGAGAGCACCGCCAGGCCCTGCGCAACCTGGTTGAAAAGCTTGGCTGTTTCTCCTGGCACCTTGCTTCGAAAGAGAAGGTGATCTCCTTGTGATGTAAGCTGTCTTTCCACGTGACGCGTTGCTTCCAGATCGCTCTCGTCTGGACCCTGCCGTTCGTAGAGTCCTAACACGCGAAGTGGGACGGCGGCACTCAAGGCGATGGCGAGATGGCTTGAGGCGACCGATGGTTGCTTTGCCACAAGTGGTGCTGTCTGTTGATTTTCTGCCGCTCTTCTCTCGGCACGACGTTGGCGTTTCGCTTGTCGTTCTGACATACCTATCTCCTTTTTTTACACAACAGCGCCTCCTACTCAGCCGTGATCATGGCTGGGCAAGAGGCAATGACAAGAGCACACAGATGACATGCCTTCTCTGCGTTCTTGGCGTCATGACGATATTCCTCTTCCTTCCCTCCTGCCTGTCTGTAGGCCTGCGCCTGAAACACAGCAGGAATGTGATCCGACCGCCATATGGGCAGTGCGTCTTGCTGGAACAAAAACAGCACAACACCTTGGGAGCATGGAGGGAAGAGAAGAGGATGCTGATGAAGTGAAGCAGGAAAGCTGGCTACGTGGTGGGCCAATCAATGAGCGTCGAGAGAATGCCACAATCACAGGTGATCCCCAGCCCGCGGAGTTGTGCCAGGTGACTTTCTACCTCCAGACCCCGACGCCTAAGCCATGTTTCTGTATGCTGAAAGGTGTGATTGCACCTGTAGTGCCAGCCGTTCTTGGTAGGCCGGGCATGACACTGCTGGGGTTCCTGAAGCCAGGTAGAGAGCGCATCAAATTGGCGTTGATCCAACGTCGTCACGCTGTCCCTCCCATCGTGCTCACATCACCTTCCATGCTCTTTGGAGAGGGTGGCCTCTGAGACGCCCCCATGTCTCGTAGAGGATTCACTGGGGAGGAGAGGGAGCCTTCATAGCTGACCTTGGCACAGTTGACCCAGGATATCAGGAAAAGTTGCCACGTTGCTTCAAGCAGCGTGGTGTCCTCTCCTTTGGGAAACAGGAACCAGACGGCCTTTGGGAGGCGTGCCTGACAGGCAGGGAGCATGTCTGGGTCCATCCAGGGATGGATGTCAGTGAGTACCTCCGTCCAGGGGGTTAAGATGAGATGGAGACAGTAGAGACGCGCTGGGTAGGCCACCTGATCTTGCCGGGAGAACAGTTCGTCAAAGCATTGCCAGCGCATACGCAGAGCATAGCCATGGGCTTCAAAGCAGAGCTGGTTGACCAGGGTCATTGCCTCTTGCAACGAGCCCTCATCCTGCACCACCTGTCGGCCTCGCTCATATGACATACTTCCCAATGTCACCACGTGCCAGGGCCGTATGGCGAGCCGTGCGCGCAGCGTCTCTTCCTGGTGGGAACAGGAGGCCAGAGTATGCTGAAGCAAACCTACCGCATTGACCAGGAGTGTCCCTTCTCCCAGGCGAGAGAGGGGACCAAAGAGTATATCTGGGTCAGGATCTTCTTCTGGCTCATGCACTACTTCCCAGCAGGCATGAAGGACGCAGCGATCAAAGGTGAGCACCTCAGCGAGCAACGCAGGATCAGACCTGGCTCCCGTAAGCACCTCATGCAGCAGCTCACCTGTCCACCCACGCGCATCGGCTTCGAGCCAGAGTTGTTTGAGCGCGCGTTCTGTGCGTTCCATATCGGCACTGCCCACGATGGCAGATGTGGCGAGGCGCTGCTGCAAACATGCCTCCACTTCTTCTAAGAGCGCTGCGACGATCTCTTCAGAGAAGAGGTGCTCCATCTCCCACGCCTGCGCCAGGGCAATGGCACGTTTCCAGGTTGCTCGTTCTTCCTCCCACTCCTCTTCGAACGACGCATAGGGCAGCGTGGGGGGATACTGAGCATGAGCCAGTTCGTGGAGCAGGGTTCTCAGGGCCTGTTCCTCTGAAGCATCGGGGGAATACCAGACCCAGATGTCATGATCCTCGATGGAATAGGCTCCCGCCGCGCGAAAATCAAGTTGCTGGCGAACTATCAGAAGATTGCTCACCACAATACCTGCGGCTCTGGCACACTCCCATAGGTGGAGAAACGCGTCAGGTGACGGATCGATCAAGGGGTCAGGTGCCTCTGGAGGAAGTGAGGCACGTAGTTCCTGGAGCTGATGGGTGAATGTGGAATGCGTACGGTTATTCATGCGCCGCTCTTCCTTTCGTCTTTATAGCAGGTGAGGTAGGTACAACAAGCTGTGTCCCCAGGCGTTGCATGACAACGAAGAGACAATCCGCTAGTTCCTGATCTTCTGGCATCTCGTGTAACGCTCGCCACAGATCCTGGTAAGCTGCCTGCCAGTGCTGCTGTTTGGCATGAAGTAATCCACGAATAGAAAAGAAACGAGGACACGTGGGTTGTAATTCGAGAGCGGCATTGAGATCCTCAATGGCTTCCTGGTGGAAGTGCAAGAGGGAACATACCCCGCCACGTTGGGCATACAACTCTGCGTAGGCTTCAGCACGTTCTTCCTGTCGTGGCAGACCTGGATGATGGGTAGCAGGCAAAAGGATATCCGTGAGGATTCTGTGCGCTTTGTCCAGGCACCTCAGCTGAATGAGGACCTTCGCGTAGTACCAGGTACACGCCAGCAGGTCTCGTGTGTTTTTGTATGGCTGAAGGAGCATCAACGCTCGCTCCCAATGGGTGTGTGCCTCTGGATAGCGGTCCTGTTCCGTTGTAAGGATCGCGAGCACCAGGCAGGAGAGTCCTTCCATCAAGTCACTGGTGCTGTGCTCCGCAAGTGCGTGCAGGTCCTGCCGTGCCTGCTCAGGAGCCCCAAGCAGGGCATAGGCCGTTCTGCGTTGCAAGAGCAGGTACTGCGTGTGCTCCTGGTTTTTGTAAAAGCGTGTGCGAGGGCTGCACTGTAATTGCGATGACCAGGAGATCACTCGTGTGTAGAGGTGCGTGCGCTCAGATGAGCCATCATCGTTCACGTAGGAGAAGATCTCTGCGAGTGGATGGGTCGGATGTAAGGTAAGTGCCTGGGACAAGGCATATCCAACCTCTTCTGCCAGAGGGTGTGGTGATGATAAAGGCATGATGTGATCGTGTCCTTTCTGAACAAAGAAAATGGTGGGTGCCAGTGAAAAAGGATGATAGCCTCCCAATGCGCAGAAGGCTGTCGTCTTGGTGTGAAACTATGTTGGGGAACGTTGCACGTTGAGAGGGCATGAGATATGCTCTGAGGAGAGAGCGTCGGAGGACTCCTGCTCCCTCTTCACTGTGCCTCTTCAGGAGATTAGCGAGATCGGACCCTGAAGAGGTTCTTTTGTTAGCGCAGATCCTCACGCTTCTGCTGGCACAGGTGTTCAATGGAAGCGAGTGCTTCGCGCATCTGCTCCAGCTTCTCGGGGCGAATGAAGTAGTAGCTATAGTTTCCCAGTCGTTTCACCCCCACGAGCCTTGAGAAGAGTAAGATGCGCAAATGATGTGAAATGGTAGGCTGGCTGCGTGGAAGCCGTTCGACCAACTCATGGACACACAGGTTCCCCCTTCTTGCGCTATTAAGCGGAGGAGGTGAAACCGGATGGGATTGGCGAGAGCCTCAAGGAGCAGCAAAAGAGGCTCATTCTCTTCCAACTCGTCCTCTCCCCAGACCTCGATTTCACGTTGCTGCGAGGCCGTATCTGTTGCAAGATGAATAAGAGAGCAAGGTGCATGCTCTTCCTGTTGGTGATGCGTTGTCATGGGTCTTATCCTTTCTTTTATGTGACTAGGTGTTGTGATAAGCATGAATGGTGTTCGAGGAGCGAGAGAGGCGGGCCACGGCACTGGAGAAGGAGGAAGCCATTATTCCTCATGAGCAGCGGGTCCCAGCTTTTGCTGTGAAGGTTGGCTCAGGCTGGAGGGAAGGTGGAGCGAAGGCAGGGGATATGGGGTGACTTCGAGAGGACGTGTTGCATAAAAAGTGGTCAGTTTCGCGACGCGTCTGGTGAGTGCGCGATTGACTGCGGGGGGAAGGTGTTCTCGCTGCTGCCAGTCGGTGAGTGCTGCCAACCGATGGAGTCGTGGTAGCAGAAGACGGGGAAGGATGTGCAATGGCGTGGGTGGGAGCGGAAAGCTCCAGATAACGTAGCCTGTGCAGGTACTCACCTGGCAGCGACGTGTTCTCACCCCTCCTTCTATCTTCACGAGAAACTGATCGGTGTAGCGCCAGGTGCGAAATCCGTGAGGAGTGAGTGTCTTTGGAGGTGTTGATGGCGCTGGTGGAATATGGGCGAAGTCGAGCCATTGGCGTCGCCACTCTTTCTGCCACCACTGGGCGAGCTGCTGTTCCATCTCGTCATTGAAAGGGGTCAGGACGATGTCGCGATAGGGCAGAAAGAAGCGAGAGGGCTGAGGGAGGAGACCAAGGGGCTGGAAGAGACGTTTGACCGTGTCAAAGCCCTCGATATGGGCGAGCACCTGCTCAGGAAAGACGTGTCGGTAGCCGTGTTCCTGGTCCGTTACGTGGGATGGGTCACTGGTAAACTCTATGAACCAGGCCTGGGCAGTATGCCTGTAGACGCCGGTAAAGGCCTCGATTTCTTGGAGTAAAAAGCGATAGCGTGCATCTTCTCGACGCATAGCACATTCTCCTTGTTGTATGTCAAAAAAGACATGAAAAAACTGGCTCACCCACCTGCATTGGCAGGCGGATGAGCCAGTGAACACGAAGAAAACGCGATGGAATCTCTATGAACAGGAGCCTTGTTGTTCCTGGGAGGTGTCTGCTTAGCGCAGGTAGTAGGTCAGGACCACGTCTCGACGGTTATGTCCAAGCGCTCGCGAGACCGCCAGTACTGCCTCCTCGTCCAGGATGCCACGTGGAAGCCGACCAGAGGCAGGGGGAAGGGGCAGCCCTGAGAGTTGCTGATAGAGCGCCTGCGCATACTGCCGACGGTAGGCGTGGATATCGAGGTGACTGGGGATATGAGCAAAGACCTGCTCCTCTTCATTTTTTCCTTGCACCAGGCTGAGCACTGTTGCTTCTTGTCCTGATATGACCGGGACTTGGCGCACTTTTCCCCCCTTCCCCTGCACGTGAATTACGACGTGTCCATCCAGTTGTTCCTGGACCCGTCCAACCCGGAGCATTCTCACTTCGCGCCGCCGTAATCCGGTCACGCCAATAAAGGCAAGGAAGGGTTGCCAATGCTCAGGTTGAAAATGGGGTGAGGGCTGTTCCTCGTGCACAAGAGACTGACGAGAACGACGAATGGCTTCCCGGTGACGTGGTGGAAGTGGAACCTGTTCAGCCAGGAGTGGGGACCCGAAGAAGAGCCGTAAGGCGCTGCGCTCGGTGGCCAGGGTCCAGGGGCTGTAGCCTTCCTGCACGTTGATCGACGTCGGCCAGGCGTTTGGTCCCGTAGGTTGCTCGGCACCAGCGCAAAAAGCGCATCACCATGTCCTGGTAGGTGGCCCGCGTCTGATAGGAGTGCATCTTCCCATCAGAAAACGACCAGAAGCGCTCGCCGCGCGCGTGGGCCTGTGCTTTGGCATCAGCACGGCTTTGTCCAAGGGCCATCAAGCTGTCGAAGCGTTGAAGGGCTTCATAGAGGAGCCCTGGTCGTTTTCCCATGGTGTACACACATCCTGCTTCAGTCGAAAGGCATAGTTTCCCCTAGGAGAGGAAGGGGTCCGTTCAGTACTTCCGAAGCGGTATGCAGGTACCCGGAGGCACCATGCCAGGCGGGATGAAGACAGGGAGATGCTCCGTTTTCTCTCGAACATCCTCTTTGTCTGTTTATTCTTCCATCGGAAGAGACCCAGACAACAAGATGCTGCTGTCTTCTCTCGGGTGTGCAGCCAGGGAGCAGGGCTACGACCTGGCGCACGTGCAGTGCCAGGAGACCTGGGCGAATGGAGGAACTCAACATCCACCCAGGGATCCCTTCTTATGCACTGCGGTTCTCACGAAGGAGAACACATGTTCTCCTATAATACGGGTGAGAACAGGCTATGGTTACATGTTTCTCCTCTCTTTCTCAAAAAACGGCTTTTCAATTGAAAAGAGA
Source organism: Ktedonobacter sp. SOSP1-85 (assembly GCF_016587415.1). Lineage (GTDB taxonomy): Bacteria > Chloroflexota > Ktedonobacteria > Ktedonobacterales > Ktedonobacteraceae > Ktedonobacter. The sequence goes on from NZ_BNJI01000001.1 coordinate 5,827,162, forward strand.
ACAAGCGCCTCACTCTGGCTTGGTGACGGGAGGCTTCGAGAGGAGTGGTTGCCGCTGCAATAATTCCTCGCGCACGATCGTGACCTCGGGAGGAGCGGTGATACCGAGTTTGGCTCGTCCTTCATCCACCTCAAGGACTTCAATGAGAATATTCCCCGCGAGGATGACTCGCTCCCCTTTCTTGCGTCGTATGACTAGCATGATGGTTCCCTTCTTTTTTCTCTGTTCTCACTCACTGATGATGATTGCATCGACTGGTGCGCATTCGACGTTTCCTGTTCTGGAAGCACAGGGGACGTTTCGTAGGCGCTGGCAACGGCTTTTTTGATGACCTGCTGCTTGCGCCGCTCGGGGCGAAGCAGCGGGACCCACTTGGGTTCGAGGTGCTTGACGGTGACCTCTCCCTCTCGGCGGGTGCCATCCTTGCGCGTTGGATAGCTACGGGTAAAGGTGTCGATGATCCGCTGTTCATAAATCAGGTCTTCAGGTTGGGCCTGGGCCAGCCAATTCTGACGTTTCGGGAGGTTTGTGTTTTCTGTCACGTCGTTTGTGCGAACCATGGGAGGCTTTTCCGAGAGGTCATAGGTGATTTTGATGTACGTCCTGCTGTGTGTCACCCATTTGTCTTTCGGTTTCCCTTTGCCTCGCTTGCGAGGCACCAGTTCTTTGGTCTGGTAGGATGCGATATGAGCCGGAAATTCTGGAACCTGTGGGGTGCGCGCATAGCGTTTGTGTAGCATCCCAGCTGCGATGGCAAGCCATCGTGTCCACGCGAACACCTGGCTCATATATTGGTCTTCCGGTAGCACCCAACACGCGTACTGCGTATCGTACGACAGGCGCAAGAGCACCGCCGCGTTCTCGCCGATGACATCAATGTTCCAGCGAGCGGCTTCTTGGCCAAGGATTTGATGCGCCTGAAACCACGCGACCAGATCCTCGCGTGGATCAATGAGCCTGTTCAGCTCCAGCTCGGGGTAGCGAGGATAGATAAACACAGCCCGCACGCGACCAAGAGGATCGGGTTGCGGTTCATCAAACTCGATCCAGAGGCGTTGATCCGTCTGGAAGAGGTCTGTGACCAGGGTATTGTAGTGGGCCAGTTGACCATCAGCCGTTGTCCAGCCCTGACGTATGCAGAACTCCTCGATGGCTTGGACCAGATCCTGATACATTTGCCTGGCCGAAGCTGTCCAGAGCCAGAGCTGGGCATGCTCCAGCATCTGGCAAAAGATGCTGGCTTGAAAGGGGTCAGCCTGTGGTAAGGGGATGCCCGACGTAATCCGCTCTCCAGCGAACATCATTTTGAAGACCTCAACGAAGGGTTTCCCCTCTGCGAGGATGGTCTCAATCGTAGCGATCCAGGCCTGGTGACGCTGGTCTCGCTCTTCCTGAGAAAGGGGGTGGCATCATCAAAGACCACGGGGCGATACTGATGAGAGACATGTGATCTTCCATACTGTGTGTCCTTCGCAATCTCATGTTCCTTGCCCAAGCGTGCACGAACGAGGGCATCAAGGAATGTCTCCTCAAGCGTGAGGAAGGGGCATAGGGCGTGAGAGCGGCTTCAAGACGCTCCTGCTCACGTTCAGAAGGGACCGTCGAACCCAGGCAAAAGATGACGGTATAGTAGTTGCCACCAGCCATATACGTGTTGACGGTGAGCGTCATGTTGATGGTGGAGACGAGTTTCTCAAGTGTGGCGAAGAGCGTTTTTTGCTCGCGACGACCAGGTACCTGGACCGCACGATACCAACTGGGAAGAAGAAATTCCGTCATAACGACACGGACTCCTTTCCAAAACACACACTCTCTCCATTGACTCTTTTGTGGCGCATGGCTCGTAGAGCTCCATGGCGACAGGGAAGAGCAATGGGAGAGAGTGAAACAATTACACAAACACGAGGGATTGAGGCGCGTGTGGAAGGTGGTGAACGGGCAGTGGGAATGGGCGAAGAGCCCTGGCGATCTGGCGCAGCCATTAGCGAGGCTCATCCCATTGTGCGGCCTCAAAGACCCGAGGCAAGAGACGTTGCCAGAGGGCATAGAGAGGAAAGATGGAGGCAGGCTCTTCCTGTGGGAGGAGCACTGCCAGGAGCAAGACCAGGGGATAGCGCGTCAAAAGAGCCTTGCTCAGTGTCGTGGGTGGATGCCAGAGAAAGCCTTGCCAGCACATCCCTGGCGCAGGCTCGATCAAGCGCTCTAGATGTGCCAGGTGAGAAGCACCTAGTGCTTCACATTCATCTGTCCTTGGAGGAGGAAGGGTGCGCTCCACCCAGCGCAATTGCCATGAGACGGCATCCAACTCGCCTGGCATATCTGTCTGCCAGGTGAGCATGGCATCTCCCATCTGTGCCAGCGACCATGCCACTTCATCTGGCGCGCGTTCTGCCATTGCAAACACAGAGGCCATGGGGGTGGTGTCTCGTGCAGAGCGTCTGTCGGCCAGGGTGACCGGACCCAGGTCGGTGGCCGGAGGCTCAGAGGAGGCAGTGGCAGCATCGGGGAGCGCATGCCAGAGAACCTGGGTACCTACACGACCTGGATAGGCATCAATGATACAGACCGCTCCCAGACAGCCCGGGCAGATCCGCATGGGTAGCTCATGAAAGGTGCCATCCCTGCGCATCGGGGCGTGTAACTGATGCCCGATCCGAGCTGCCTGCTCCGGGGCAAGTTGGAGGAAGAAGAGCCGATGATCAGCCTGCCACCACGGAAAGGCACAGCGGGGACACCACCAGAGAACCTGCCTCCCGCCATATACGGTCTCAGAGAAGAGTTGGGAGAACTCTCTGCCCAGCAACACCTGTTGTTGAACACGAAAATCGTCATAGTGGGGCGGAATCGCATTGAAAACATCATCGAGGGATGATACACTAAACATGAATCGCAGAATCCTTTCTTTTCCGCGTGAGAAGAGAGGACTGAAGGAACACCCAACGTATTGGTAGTACGTTGGGTGTTTTTTTTGTTTATTCTCATCGTTCTCTTTCTCACGCGATCATACCGACGTAAGGTCGATGCATAATCTTATCCACTATCTGTGGTTGTGAACACGCTACATGAATGAATGGGGAGCCCTCTGTGTGGGCGTATGAGATGGGTGTGGTGACGCAGTTTGAACCGTTCCAGTGACCAGCAGCAGGCTTCGCCATTCAAGCGGGGTGAGCTGTTTTTGCCTGGCAGCAGGATGCCCAGGGGGAACCTGGAGACATGCTAAAGGACCCTGTTGGGTCCACCAGACCCGGTGAATGGGGAAAGAGCTGATCCGGGGAAGCAGGAGTGAGCCATGCACCTGGAGAACGTGATTGAGGTGCCTGGTAGCCACGGCATAATCGAGCGAATACCCCGTGTGTGGGACATGACCCGGAAATGACCATGAAGTGCCTGGGTGATGTGACATGAGAAGACCGTCCTTTCCTTGCTTCCCAGACCAGACAGCGAGAGAGACACGCGCTGGCGATGGGGAGCAAAAAGGGTATCCTGCTCACCCCTGACGATCTGAGCAGGATACCGGGTGAGATGAAGAACGAGAACCAGGAGGAGCATGGCGTGGGGGAATGGGAAGAGCTGAGAATCACCCCTCCTGGGAATGATGAGGTTTAGTGCAGGGTGCAGGCTCTGAGGCATTGATGAGGACCTGCACGATGGATGGATACGTACACAGTGCCCAGACTAGACGCCTGTGCACGCTTCCTTGGACGAGCAAGGCGAGCCACAACAGCAGGGCTCCATTGATGAGCAGACTCGTGACCCACCACATCGGAGAAAAGAGCCCAACGATGAGAATGGTCAGTGTCAGGAACAGACATCCAACGACGACCAGGATATTGAGCCTGAGGATGACTCCCAAAACGAGCAGGTCTATTCCTAAGAGGGCACAGCTCACCACTGCGGCCCAGGGAGAAGAGAGGAGCCATCCCCTTGCTCCTATGCTTATGCCAAAGAGGAAGCCCTCGACGATCCAGGTGATGTGTTGTCGTTCGCGATGCTGGAGTACTGCCTCAAGTGCTGGATGTTCCCTTCGCGCATGCTCAAGGGTTCCAGAGAGAAGCGTGCGGCTCAGGCGAACAAGGAGATAGAAGACAAGCAGGAGTATCCCCAGTCCGGTGAGCAGCAGCCCAACCAGCAGGTATTCGGCTGGAAGTAGAAATTGCTCTGTTGAGATGCGAAGGGCTGCTTCGCTCAAGAGCAGAAACCAGAACAGCAGGATCAGTGAGCCGCTCCACTGATGGAGCGGTGAGGAAGGGACATGGACCGGTGTCGTATCAGAAGACATAGCGTGACCTCCTTTGTTCTTCAAGGGGAAGAACAGCAAAAAACGCAGCCCATCCTTCTCGCGAGGGAGAAGGCGTTGGGACTGCGTTTTTCGAAGACAATAAAGAGAACTACAAGAAGTACGAAAGGACCAGCGATTGGAGTGATGGGAGCTGCTCAGGATCAGCAACATGCACCGACAATTGTGCGTGTAGCATCTGCCAGCGCTCTTGTTGGGCGGCAAGCACGGTGGCCTTGTACTCCCCCTCCATTCGTTGGACATAGAGGCGAAACTGTTCGACTTTCGTGCTAAGAAACAGCTTGCATTGCTGTGAGTAGAGATCCAACTGTCGGGTATGCACCATGGACTGATAGGTCATGGTAGTCTGTGTGAGACTCACAGGTCGACCAATCCCGGTGATGACATACAGGCCCCAACGGGTTTGCGCTTGAGAGCGACCAGCCTGATAAGCCTGGGGAACCTGAGCAATCTCATAGTCGAGACGATCTCGCTCGTAGTCCCAGCGCTGCTCAAATTGCAGGAAGAGTTCGTGCGCGCAGATGGATGCCAGGTGGTGTTGGTCAATCCGTTCTTCCTGATGACGCAGAAGTTCATCAAGCAGAGGAAGACACAACGCCAGGCACTCAGGAGTGAGCACAAACTGTTGCGCACACTTCTGGAGGTAGGTGCGATAGGTGGCCATTCCCCGTTGAACCTGCAAGAGCCGTTGTTCCCAGTGATGTTGCTCCTTCTTCACCCACTGGTGAAAAAGACGCTGCTCGGCTTCGACAGTCCAGCGAGGTGTGGTACTCCTGGACCTGGAGACGCTTTGGGCAAGCGCGAGATTGGCCTGAGCGGTCTCGCAGGCGGCAACCGCACTCAACCACGAGGTAAAGCGGTGTTGTGAAGCGCTCACCACATGCTGAAGGTTCTCCAGAATGCCCACAATGACCGACTCTTCGCGTGCCAGGAGGCAGAGTTGGTTCTGGGTGTCGATGAGGTCGCGAAGGGCCTGGGTAGCGCGGCAGTGTTTCCCACAGGGGCAGAGTGATCCTTGACTCATGGTAGTGACTCCTTTCAAGAGACGAAAAAAGCACAGAAAGGTGCCACACCTCTTCACCCGCCAGGGGAAAGAGGACAAGAGTCACTGATACTCTTTTATGGGGAAACCCTCCTTTCTATGCAAAAATAGTCGCCGGGAAACCAGTGGACGAGAGACGCGGCTCACGCAGGCAGAGATGCTCGATGCCTGGATGAGGATTGCCCGAGAACGCGAAGCAACGGAGAGACTCGACGTTGCTTCACGCCCGTGGCACCACCGAGCCGAATGGCTCTCTCTCATTGACGAGAGAAGAGAGAACCGCTCAGTCCCGGTGCAGGCAGCACCACTTCCTTCCCCTCAATTGCGAGGTGAAAGGCTCTCCTGGACATTGCCAGGATCCATTCATCCCCTTTGGATGAACAGCACTTCCACTCTTGTTGTACCCAAAACAGCACTTTGGGTCAATGGGGCATTTCCGGGAAGAAGACAGTGAAAATCGACGTTGAAGAGCATGTTGCTTGTCTCCTCGTGAAGAACGCGCCCTCTCATTGTGCGTGATTGGCTTTGGGAGCGGATTGAACATAGAAAAATGTGACAGATGCAAAGGGGGAAATACGCTGTTTCGCTCTGCATGTTTTCAACTTCGCCCAAAATTGCGAAGTACTTCGCCCACTATTGGGTGGTTTTCTTCTTCCCTTTTGGGAGGGTTTTTCAGTACACTAGAAGCAGGTCGTGTGGTTCTCACGTGATGCCTCCCTACCCCCCCGCTATTCTCCACGACCAACAAGCACGTGAGGACCGCATGACCTTATCATGATGAAAGGTAGACAGAACAACATGCTCAATAAAGCGAGTATCCTGCAACCAGCAGATGCTCCTGAATATGGTCCTTCCTCCCCTCCAGCAGGTGTGGAAGTGCATGAGGAGCAGGTGATTGCACAGCATGCTTTGCACATGGTTCCCCTGGCGTTGCTTGAGCAGGTACAGCAGGTGTTTGGGTTCCCACAGGACCGTCGCTGTCTCAATGGGCACGCATTTCTTGCTCACTGGCTTCGTGTGGCGCGCGTCGAACAGATTCCTCTTGTCCCCCATGAAGGTTCCCAACCAGTTGCTGCGCTCACGATCCAGAGCCTTCGCGCGTTCTGTACCTCGCCTTCGCTTGGCTGGCCCTGGTGCTATGATACCACCGCAAAATACGTCTCGGTATTACAAGCCGCAGGTCTCCTGTTCAAAGTGAAACAGCCCAAAGGAATGGGAACCACCTATTATTTTCCACTGACTTCGACGCCCTGTCTGCCCGTCTGTGTCGAACAGGTGCAGCAGCTCACGAGTCGACGCAAAAGCGTCAAACGTTCGCGTGCGCTGCAACGGGTTTCAGCGTATCTGGAGCAGACCGCTTGTATCGAGAGCGATCACGATGGAAAGGAAACAGGAGACATGGAAACTCGTCCAGAGTATCTGAGCCTGGTCCCGCCTCCACAACATGAGCAAGGAACACATGATCATGCTTCTCAGACGACGCAACGGCATGGTCAGTTATCTGGCAAAGAAGACCAGGTGGGACGTACGGTTGAGCGCCTGACAGCGATGATGCGATCCTATGGAATGCGTGTGACCCCTCCCGTGAAAGTATCGATAGCCACGATTGTCTGGGAGGAACTGACCCACCTAACGCAGGCGGTTTCACCACAACCGCCTGAGGAGCGAGAGCCAGTTTCCTCATTATCCGAAACGCAGCCGAAACCACCAGGTGAGGTGATGCATGATGATCGAACGATGATGGGACGCCAAAGTCGACGTTTTCGAAGAAGGTCGAGGATCGTGGAAGAAGATCGTCGACCTCTCGCCAAACCATCGACTTCTGTGGAGGATCGTCGACCTTTGGTGCAAGAAACCGTCGACCGGTGCGGCACGCAAACGCAGATCCAGGAGGCCCATACGCGTACACACGCGCGTGCGCGCGTTGAATTCAATTCTCTCAATAATCATCAATTCCCAAAAAAAGAAATACATGAAAAAAGTGAAGATGAATTGAGAGAACAGGATCTTACAAAAAAACAGGTCGATGGTTTGGTGCATACCGCAGAGGAATCAGGTCAATCAATTGCTGCATGCGTTCGCGGAAAAATTATTGATAATCCTTCTTCCTCGCTTTCTTCGCCAGCACAAGAAGAGGTCTCTCTTGTGACCACGAATGAAGAGGATGAGGCTGATGGTCCTTTTCTCTCCCTTCGGGATCAGGTGGCTGCAATGAAGCGCGTGTATGAACCGGCGACACATGAGATGCTTGAAGCACTGGCTCTGGATTACTCACAACGCTTTAACCAGAGCAATGAAAACGTTGGTGTCTATCTCAAGCGTATGCGTGAGCATCCGCAGTGGCTGCATGTGGCGGCGGTGGATGCTTTGGTGCGCACCTGGTTCCCTGATCCCGGACGTCGTGCGGCCAGACTCGGGGGAGGATGGGTGATCAAGAAATACCGTGAGTATGTGGAAGAGCTGGAAGAGCCTCTCGCCGAAATGGTGGCCTGGGCAGAGTGGATTCTCAACGGTGGATTGACCTATAACCACCTGGAATGGGTGCTTGAAGTTGCAGCGCGCAGTGGGAGCATCACGCCAGGCGAGGGGAAACGCCCACTTCCTCATGAGATAATCATAGAAGCTGAACGATTGCAGGAGTTCTGGGTAGCAGGTGGCGCACAAAGCCTGGAGGGCTCCGGTTATCTCTTTGTGGATCTTGATGGAGACTTCTATACCCCTCAGGACTACGAGAGGCATCGCCAGGCGGCGGTGAACGAGGTGCTTTCCACCCCCTATGACCCTAGTGATTCCCAAGTGATGTATGAGATCCAGACCTATCTCGCCTGGGCCGAGACTCAGAGGCTTCCTGCGGAAGAAGAGCAGGCCCTCCTGACCGATTTGCCGCGCCCCTTACAGCAATGGGTGAGCGCTCTAAACAGGCGGATTGATACAGGTCGCTACCGTATTGGCGTGCGTTTGGCTCCTCGAAGCCGTCGACGTGTCATTGAAATTCGAGAGAAGTCGACGTTCGGACAGGTCTGGCATCTGGCCAACCAACAACAAATTCTTCAGTGGTTACAGCAGTATGGTTCTTTTCCGGTTGAACAAGAGTTGATGCATAAGAGTTGCTGACAAGAGAAAAGAACAGTACTAAAGGCGAGATTTCTTATAGGCATTATGGCTTAATGATATGTAAAGGCTCAATACTATGGAGAGAAGAAATATTTTGAATGGAGGAAATATGCGCCCTGCAATGAAACCTGGACCAGGTGATGAACCGAAAACACTCGATTTCGTTACGTTACTGACGCTTTCTGAGGTAGCGAAAATGCTCAAGATAAGCAAATCCAAGGCGTTTGAGATGGCGAATAAGGGAACCTTCTTCAAGGTCTTACGCGTGGGTGAGCGCAATTTGCGCGTCCACCCGGCTGACTTGGCTGCATATATCGAACAATTGCGTGAGGATGCCTAGATCAGAGGAACACGCAAACCCCGATAATAGTAGTAAAGGAGATTGAAGATAGATACTCCGCTTGCAGCAAACATTATTAACCTGGTTGTAGGTGTTAGCACTTTTGCCGCTGTCGTTGTCGTTGTCGCTATAAATGCAATCTGCATGAACAGAAAACAATCTCGAGAGGATTGTTTTTATGCCCAACAACTTGCAAAAGAAGATCGGTTACACATTCAGCAATTGGCTCGGGAAGAACGTCAGCATCAAAATCGACCTATCATTGTGCCAGTAGGTGAGCTTTCTCATCATACATCGGATGGGTTAGTAGATTGGAACGCACAACGAGATACAATCCCTCCTTCGCTTGACAGAACAGCACAGTTGCAAGCAAGAAGAAATCGCACGGCTCCAGTCACAATTCCACGAACAAGTGCGCCCAATATTCAAGAGCTAACCTTGCAGAACATGGGTAACAACGTTGCCTTTAATGCACATAGCTTTTTGTATGGGCCGATGGATGGTCCTGGTAACCAGTACACCTCATGGAATAATGGCCCAATCCAGGATAAAACCCCAGTATCTGTTCTCTATACTCATGGCGCGACCTTTCTTTTTCCAGATACAAAAGTCAGTACCCTACGGCTAAAGCCGAGGGCTTGGAGTTGTGTCTGAACTCCACCGCAATTCAGCATACCTTTTCAGGCGTACTGCTTTGGCTTCATTGTCCGACACATCAGGGCGTACTGACAAGAGGCCCGTTCCTATCCAGTCTTGCCGGATAAGAAGCGTTCGCATCGCAATATTCCTCGCACCAACCAGATCGGCATGGAGCGTGTACTGACAATTCTGACAGACGAAGAGCAGGCCCTTGTGAGGACGATTCTCTTTGCAGGTATGGCCGCATTTGGGGCAGGCCTGCGAGGTATAGTTGGCATCCACCTTGATCGCCATACTTCGATGCAAGAGCGCTTTATAAGCGATCATACTGTGCAACTCTGCAAAGGACCATTTGGAAAAGGCGCGATTGGCTTTGCGCTGTTTTGCACTTTTGCCTTTCCGTCGTTTGGTATGCTCGCGAATATCTGTCAGATGCTCCAGTCCAATCAAGCTTTGAGAATAGTGGGTAACAATCCGTTTACTCACAACATGATTGGCGTTTGCTTTCAACCGTCTCTCTCGTCCACTGATGGCAACGAGCCTTCTCGTTGCAGAACGAGTGCCTTTTTTTTGCAGACGCTTTCTCAGTCGTGCAGAGTGGTGTGATTTGGCAACTGTAGAAATGTCAGCATGGAAGGTGCAATTCCCTTGCATCGTCGCCGTGACGGCAAGGTATCGCATCCCCACATCCACGCCAACGACCTGCTTGTGTGTTTCGGGGGTAGGATCAGCCATCTCCACGTCCAGGGAGATAAGGAGGTAAAATTGCTTCTTGGCTTTGTCATACCAGAGTTTCGATGCACCAATCTCCGTACCACGCTGGATCAATGCCACATGCTTATTGTAGCCAGTATAGGGCACAACGATACGTCCATCGAGCGTGAGAAGACTCACGTGCTGCTCTTTCTTGAACGTGTAGTCTTTCTTATACTGGTAGGTCAACGTGGGAGAGAGAAACGTAGGAGCCTGATCAAGCCCTTTATACCGTTTCTTGGTGAGACCTGCCTTACGATGAGCAGCATTGTTCTTCACCTTTGTCCAGAGGGCTTTATACGAGGCTCCAACTTGGCGAGGAACAGAGCAGGCCATTTGCGAAGGCAGATGAAAACGGAGGCGGATCTCTTCGTAGGTGGCATCTTGCAAGCGAATAGCATTACTCACTTTGCCATTCGCAAAGGCGTACTGGCTCACATAGTTGAGTGAATCACGATACGCCAGTTGCGTTGTACGTAATGCCTTGAATTGCTCGGGCGTTGTATTCAATTTGAGTTTTGCTGTTAATACCGTTTTCATGCTTTAAATTATACCATAGTTTTCATCTGACTGTCAATAATACATAAGTAGGTGAAAGCATGTCTACGGCGTATTCCACCCAAGCCACCGACAAAGGAATGCCGCATTCCTCCCCATGCCTGAAAGGGCAGGGGCATCCTGCGGCGTTTTCGGTGAATGGGAAACACCTACTATTTGATGGGTCTGATCCAGAGTACCCAATTGTGTGCCTTACAACAACTTATCATGACATTTTTGGCATAAAGCATGTGAGCGTATTTGACTATATTAATCATGGCTCCAAGCAGCACAAATGGCTACATATTGCAACAACTAGTGATATCAAATACGATTTAGAAGAGCTAGACGATCGGATACAACCTCCACAGATCCAGAAAAAGCCCATTAAATAGGGAGATTAAGTGCTGATCGGGCGAGGTCTATCTTGTCTTAAATAGTGTTTGCCCTCATTTGTTAAAAAGAGGTGCTAGTTAAAGATCTTCAACTAGGACCTAGTAAGTTAATTAGAGCCTTTCACATGTAGGCGGTTCTTAATATCGTCTGCACCTAGATACACAGTCCCTGAATGGTCGCGGGGATGATGAAGTAAACTAATTACAACCTCTGGTGCATGAGAACTAATAGGGCTGTATTGCTTGATTTTTGCGGGGATCCACTGCTCATTATCAAAAAGATACTCAAGCTCGGTGAGATCGACAGCAACTCTTGCAAGTTGGTTCTGGTCCAATAGGAACCTCCTTAAATATTTTATTCTTATTCTTTGAGATACTTCCCAATGTGGAAAGGGAAACACCCAGGCTTGCCATGTCTTTAGTGGGGCCTGGGTGCTTCACTCACGATTATACTATAAGCGGGCAAACGTTATTGTTGTGAACGCACAAACGTAACAGTCCACTTATCTTTTGTCCTGGATGCACCCAACAAAAGCGAGAATCCGCCTGTCAATGCGGCCGCAGTCATCGTTCTTCCAACATTGATATGGCCTTTCATTCCGTCAACTTGAGGCACCCAGCCGTGACGTCCGGCGACCTCCACACCTTTCTTGAGCTCTCTCTCACTTTTGTAAGTTTCAACATGCACTTTCAAATTTGGATCTTCATACCACTTCCCAAAGAGCGGTTTAACTGGTTTCCGCACGGGAGCTGGTACAGACATAGGGATAGGTGCAGACATTGGTGCTGGAGCGGGCATTGGTGCTGGTACCTCAAATTGCACAGGGATCTGCGTCGTTTGCGCGAGAAATTGCATAATTTGATGCACAGAAACGTGTCCAAACGTGGTGTGAAATGTGCGACCATCATGCAGCTGGGCAACAAGTGTTGATTGGATGCCCTTTGGTTGAATACGAATCTGTGCTATTTCATGATAATAGGCACCCCAGACATGATTCTTCACATTTCCTGCTAAACGCATTCCCTGATCTTCCAGGTATAATTTACCTTCATTGGTTTGAATTTCCATATTATGCATCCTTCACATGTTTTTTAGATAGTATAACATTTAATGTTGGTAAAGAGGCCTCATATCGCCCCCATGTCGCGAGCAGCTTCCACGTATCCCGCCAGACTTGCTATACATCCCATCCTGGCACTCTTCTACGTATCCATTGCCGCTCCAGAACGAAGATATACATGAGAAGTATGTGCAAAAACCAGGGGCAGGATCTCTGATCACGTCGCCTGGTGTGAAATTATACCCCCAGGGGTTCCCATTCACCCCCGTGGCCGGGACCGGTGTGGGTTTGGGAGCTGGTGGATGTGTAGGCACAGGCGTAGGCGTGGGTGGTACAGGCGTAGGTGTGGGTTTGGGCGTTGGCGACGGTGTTGGCGTTGGTGTCGGGCTCGTTGGGTTCGTCTTTGTGAATTGCACCTTCACCGCGGGCGAGCTGGCCTGGCTTGATTGCGTTGGTGTTTCTGCTGATTGAGCAGCTCGCGCAATGTCGTTCATCACGCCGCTACATGTTCCACACATCAGGAACGCCACAATCCAACAGAGCACCTGGAGCACAACAGGAAGTCGGCGAAAACGCCTCCAGGCATTTCGTAGCCGAGATTCACGGGGTTGATATGTCGGTAGCTGATTGCGCCCTGGCGGATAGTAACGCGGAGGAGTCCAGTGTGGTTGCGTAGGTTCTTCATTGTCATTCATCCCTAACACATTCCTTTCAATCAATATAAAACGGTAGACGCCCTAGCAGGAAAGATTTAGAGCATGAACTGCATCCCAAAAAGCGTTTTCGTTTCAGCAGCAAAGTTAGCTTGTCCCTCATGATAAGCTGAATCAGTCCTGGCAAAGGGATCGGCGCGCCTCTTTCTTCGCCCCTTCCCTATTTTCCTTTTCCCATCTACGCAAAAAGCCTGCCCCTGGCTGCTTCAGGAGCGGGCTTTTTGTTTTCTCTTCTTAGATTTCGCCCCTAGTAAAGGGATCCCTGGTTATTCTTACAAATAAAAGCGCCCACAAAGAAGCCCTCCCCGGTCCAGGCCTGGGAGGGCTTCTTGCTGTCTATTAAACCTTACGCCACAATCTCTTGTGCTCCTGCAAAGACAGCGATCACCTCTGCATCCTGAAGCGCCTGGTCTTTCTCGGTATCTGGATATTGATGTGTGCAATGGCGCTGTTGAGCCTGTATGTACACCAGGAGGTAGATATACCCCACATCTTTGGCGTGGTAGGCTCCCATGCTCCCATTCGGACCATTCCACTCTTTCAAAAGGACGAGTCCCTCATCCCCGAACAGCGATCTGGCAAATTGCAGTGTTTTGCTCATTTCATACCTCCCTTCTTTTTTCAGTATATCTAGCAAAAAAGATAAGCTCTCCCGGGCCTGGATCTGGGAGGGCTTCTTGCAACAAAATTAGCGCATTCGCTGGATAACTGTTCGCATAGATCCAGTCTCGCAATATTTGTAGCATGTTACCAAGCCTACACTCATTGCCATATCGCACCAATGCAAAACGCTCCTATATTCCCCATTGGGAAGTTCCAGATAAAACAATATTTTTGCAGGTTCGCCAACACGTGTGGGGTGAACAGAATGCACTATGCCAGATTGAATGTTTTCAGGTTTCGTTAGCTTTTTTAGCTGTTCTGCTACACGATTATAATCGTTCAATTTAACTGCTACAAAAACAATTCCATCAATATCTTTCTTCTGTACTTCCATCGTTTTTAAGCTCCTTTGATTTGTCCAGGTCGCCTGACTTGAGCTTCTCGTGTAGTTCTGCAAAATCCTTATCCTCCATCATATCTCTCTATCCTTTCAGCTCCAAGCAGCATGCCCCGGCGCGGGGCACCACCAGGGATGAAAGAGGATATACTGGAGAGAGATCGCGGCCAGAGTGAGAACGGACTCCAAATTATGAACGTAAGCGTGAGCCCCAAGCTGTCTCCAGGTACCTGTTTGCACCGCCAGTTGTCGCTCTTTTCTAGAAGCACGTAGAGGAATCTAACCTTTCAGGCCGGGTACCTCTTGGTCGCTGATCATTTACCGTTGATCAGAGTGTCTCACAAGGAGGATGAATGATGGAAGTCCTCTATCGAAGCTGTTGCGGGGTTGATATCCACAAACAATTTCTGGTGGCATGTTTGCTCGTCCTCGATGAGAAAGGGCAGCAGCACAAAGAACTGCGCCGCTTTTCGACAATGACTGCTGACTTACTCACCTGCGTTGATTGGCTCAAAGCAACACGGTGTCAAGCCATCGCGATGGAGTCAACAGGGGTGTATTGGAAATCCCCTTTCAATCTCATGGAAGGACACTTTGAGCAGGTCATGATTGTCAATGCTGAACATCTCAAGCGGGTTCCAGGTCGTAAAACTGATAAAAAGGATGCTCTCGTGGATCGCTGAACTCTTGCAGTTTGGGCTCCTCAAACCCAGTTTTATTCCCTCACCCCAACAACGAGAGCTTCGTGATCTGACTCGTGTGTGTACCACGCTCATCGCCGAGCGAACCCGACTCGTGAATCGGCTCCACAAAACGCTGGAAGATACCAATCTGAAGCTCTCGTCTGTGTTGACTGATATCATGGGGAAAACAGGACAGGTGATTCTCTCCTCTCTCCTTCGTGGAGAAGAAGATCCAGACGTGTTGGCTGACCTGGCGCTGGGACGTGCGATGAGCAAACGTGATGCTCTGGTGCAAGCGCTACGAGGACGTGTGAATGACCATCACCGTCTCCTCTTGCAGGAACTGCTCACCCTAATCAAGCAACATGATCAGGGAATTTGCCGCCTGGACAGGGAGATTGAAGAGCGATTGCGCCCTCAGGAGGCGTTGATTCAGCGGCTCGATGCTATTCCTGGATGTAGCCGTCGAATCATCGAAGTCCTCCTGGCAGAGATAGGCTCAGATATGTCGCCTTTCCCGGATGCCGCTCACCTTGCCTCCTGGGTGGGCATTTGTCCTGGCAATAACGAGAGTGGGGGCAAACGCAAAAGTGGACGCATTCGCAAAGGCAATCGCTGGGTCAAAGCGATGCTGGTTCAGGCCGCCAATGCTGCCGCTCGAACCAAGAACAGTTACCTCTCTGCGCAATATCATCAGATTGCTGCTCGCCGTGGCAACAAACGTGCTGTCGTAGCGGTGGCACATAGCATTCTGGTCATCTACTATCACATGCTCACGGCTGGTGAGCCCTATCAGGAAAAAGGAGCAGGCTACTTTTCGGAATTGGATCGCAAGCATGTGGAGCGACGGGCAACCAGGCAGCTTGAACGGTTGGGATACCAGGTGACTCTGACCCCCGCTCAGATTGCTTGAGCTTGCCCACTCACAGATCAGGTTCTCTCGGGTCCAGTGACCCACAGGAGGGGTGTTTTTGTCTCTTTCTCCAGCTCTTTCAGAGGAATGGAGCCGAACTTCGTCTGTTGCCTTCAGGGTGTACAGATCAGTTCAAACAATATCGAGCCAAGGGCAGGGTCTGCAATGCTTGTCCACTCAAATCACAGTGTACGACCAGCAACACCGGACGTAAACTCAGCCGTCATGTGGCTGAAGAAGCGTTTGAGCGCGTGCGAGCTTTCCATCAAACGGATGCCTACAAAAAGGCCATGAACAAACGCAAAGTTTGGGTAGAGCCGCTCTTTGCGGAAGCAAAAGCCTGGCATGGGATGAGACGCTACCGTCTACGTCTCCTCTGGCGCGTCACTATCGAGGCTCTCATGTGTGCGGCTGGGCAAAATCTCAAACGCTTGCTCAAAAAGCGAGGATGGGGACGTCGCCCTTTCCCGGCAGAGGCTCTATATGCCTTCTTTGTTGCTCTATGTGATCTTCGCTTGTATTTATTTACAGGCTTCTCACAGCTTGGTTGAGTATGGATCAAAATGGCTCTTTGGATCCATACTCTCTTCCATCTTCCGAATTAGCTCTACATGAACGGGTCTTTTTCAACACTCTGACGAGTTCTATGGTACATCGTATCTTTAGCTAAAGAGGAGAGCTACCTAATGCTCCGTTCGTGAAGTGGTGATAGAATCAGAAGAGAGGAAGGTGGAAAAGAGAAAGGAGCGCGAGAGATGCCGAAGATCCTGCGAGCGCGAGCAGCGCAAGATGAACGCGAAGAGAGGCGAGTGCGCAAACTGGCCGCCAGCCGGCATGGACCAGCGGATTGGATCCTGCATGCACAGATGGTCGTGCGCAGCTGGGATGGAGAACGCGTGGAAGCCATTGCGCAGGCCCTGCACTGTGACGCGCAGACCGTGCGCCGTCGGTTGCACCGCTTTGAGACAGAGGGGATTGAGGGGCTGGGTGATCGACCCAAAGCCGGTCGTCCTCGTCGCTTGACGACAGAAGATGACAGCCGGATCATTGCCCTGGCCAAGCAGCCTCCTCCCGGGCGGTTGGTCAGGTACACTGACGGAAGCCTGGAGGCCAGAGAGGAGCAAAAAGCCGCGCAGTGGAGCCTGGATGCACTGGCCCAGGCAGCCAAGGAAGCCGGGATTGCCGTGAAACGCAGCCAGATCCGTACGATCTTGCTGCGCGAAGGGGTGCGGTGGCGTCGGACCCACAGTTGGGGGACCAGCGATGACAAAGACGCGCGTCCCAAAAGGGTAGCGGTCGTCAGCCACTACACCGACCCACCCGCAGGCTCGACGACCATCTGTACCGACGAATGAGGGCCGGTCTTGCCCCGCAGCTTTCCCCCAGCACCTGGCTGGTCGCCGAATGGGCACCGGATCAAAGCGCCTCTGGAGTACAGCCGAGGACTGGAGAAAACCTGGATCTATGGGGCGTTGCGTGCGCGCGATGGCAAAGAACTCACCCGCTGTGCGCCCGCGCGCAACTCGACGAATTATATCGAGTTGCTCAAACTGATCGAAGCCGACAATCCAACGGGCGACATTTTCATTATCACAGATAATCTCAGCAGCCACAACAGCCTGGAAACCCGCACCTGGCTGGCAGAACATCCCCGCATCTACCACGTCTTCATTCCCAAAGGAGCGTGCTGGCTCAATCTGCAAGAGGGCTGGTGGAGGCTCTTTCGCCGCGATGCCTTCGCCGGTCAGAGTTTTGCCAACCCGAGCGAGATCGACCTGGCCAGGCGCGTGGCGACCGCGCAACTCAACGCTCGTGCCAAGCCCTGGGTGTGGGGACGGCCTCCCAAGACTCGTCGCCACCATCGACGGCTCTTTTCTTACCGCATTTAACGAACGGAGCACTAAGCTGACATGCGCTGTAAAGTAATCAGCTCCGCCTTTCTCCTCAATGTTCTTGATTTCACTAAAAATAATTATATTTTTTATGTACTTGACAAGCAATAGATGATCGTATTATACTGTAAGGGAGAATTAAGAGTAGGTGTAATGCTCTTCCTTCCAACAGAAGCAGCTTCGGTATTTCCCTTCTTCTGTACTCCCCAGTAATGCCACTCACATCCCCTCGGTCGATTTGACGAGGAGCAAGAGATGCGATAACGATGGTCTGATCTGTCAGTAACCACACGCACCCCTTACTTACCCTTCCCTCCAACAGAAAGAAGGACGACCATGGAAACCCGTTTCTATCAAACTCAGGAGATTACTCTTCCAGTGCTTGCTGAAGGGCTGGTGCTTGAGTACTAGGCACAGGGCTACAAGGCCCAACACTTTGGTGATGTCAACCAGACCACCGTTCAACTGAAGAAGGAAAGCACCTTGAGAGCCATTACCGGCTTTGAGAAGGTCCTCGCGATTTCCTTCTAGCGTGTCAACGGTGGGACGCTCGTGAAAGTAGGAGCGCAGGACTGAGCCGATCAGATTGTTGTAGGAGCGGTTGGGCTGTTCATCCATCCTCTGCTGATTACAGCAGCAGTCGGAGCCATGCAGCAACGCAATGCCTTACACGATGTGCTCACTTCGATTGACCAGCACATCCGGTACCAACAGCCGCAAGCCCAGGTCGGGGAACCTCCTACACCCCTGGTGCACAGAGAGATGACAGGGAGTTCCGTCTAAATCGGGAAACCCGACATGCTCAAACGAACGGAGGAGCGCGATTGAGAGGACCCGATAGGTGAGGGTGGTAAGGCAAAGCAGGCGTCAGTGCCACTTGCCCCAGCCGACCCCGCTACACGCGCTCGCAATTGATGCACCTCACGCGCGTTGAGCGTGGGAAGTCGATGACGGTTCGACGCCTGCTCCTGGCAGAACACTTCGTAGCGAACTGCCGAGAACAGGAGCGAACCGTGAGTCCTACAAGAGACACTGGAACGAGTGCGTTGTTCCTCGATGTCCTCCCCTCTCCTATGTGATCACTGAGTGAGGAAGACACCTCATGGGGCGCGCCTTCTCGCAACAGACTCACGTATTATTGGAAATAGTGCTGGACAGGAAAAGTGTCCTGTCAGCGTAAGAACAAGGAGCATTGTGATGACACAGACCACTGGAAAGACCACACGAGCAGGCCCGCTTCAAGCAGACCGTGAAGCGGTGCAGATGAGTCCACGTAGAAAGACCGCGCTTGTCGCGGGCGTGCTCTACCTGCTCACCTTTGTCTCGATCCCGACCCTCTTTATCTACGGTTCGGTAAAGGGTGCAAACTACATCATCGGCGCGGGCCCGGACACTGCCGCCATCATCGGCGGTATCCTGGAGATCATCGTGGCTCTCGCTGGCATCGGCACCGCCGTCGTGCTGTTCCCGGTGCTCAAGAAGCAGAACGAAGCGGCCGCGCTGGGCCTGGTTGCCTCCCGAATTCTGGAATCCGGCACCATCTTCGTCGGCGTGGCGTTCCTTTTGTCGATTGTGACCTTGCGGCAGGCCGGAGCAGGAGCAGGTGCATTGGTCACCAGCCATGCGCTTGCCACCCTGTATGACCGCATCTTCCTCCTCGGACAAAGCTTCATGCCGGCCATATGCGACCTGTTGTTGGGATTCCTGCTGTACCAGTCGCGCCTGGTGCCTCGAGCCCTTTCCCTGATCGGAATCGTCGGAGCGCCCATCCTCCTCGCAGGCTACATCGCTGTGCTGTTCGGTCTTATCGGGCAACATGCCCCCTTAGCAGGGTTGTCCTCAATTCCGGTCGCGCTCTTTGAGTTTTCGCTAGGCGTCTGGCTGGTCGTCAAAGGCTTTCAGCCCTCACCGATCCTCTCCAGCGATACGCAAGATGCCAGCGCGGCTGTCGCCACCAATCCTTCCGCTTCTCGTCGGCCATAGCTCGCCTTCGCAGTCTGTGTTGCCAGCTTGACTAGCTGGCAAGCCGGGGCGAGTCAGTGGGTGCTCTTAGTCCGGGGCCGCCATAAGCGACTCGGCTGAGGATAGTGGCTTGGGTCAGGTACCGCTGCGGGAAGCCTCGGAAGGGTGGGACCTCATGGCGACTGAGGACCCGCCGAACCGTGGAGACGTACCACGCAGAGCCGCCGGGTTTACAACCCGACCTCATGTGTTCCAAGTTCTCGTTCTGGGATCATGGGTATCAAGGACCGGAAGGAAGAAAATCGGTCAGATGGACACGGCGAAACCAAACCAGAAAGATCGGGTTTTGAGAAAGGATCTGCTTGAAGAGGGCCTAGTCATCTCTGTGATCGGTTGTGATCACTGAGTGAGGAAGATACCGCATGGGGCGCGCCTTCCCGCAGCAGACGCACGTTGTATTGGAAATGCTGCTGGACAGGAAACGTGACCTGGCAGCGGGAGAACAAGGAGCATTGTGATGACACAGACCACTGGAAAGACCACACGAGCAGGCCCGCTTCAAGCAGACCGTGAAGCGTTTCAGGTCGCGAGTGCAGACAGCATGAACGCACCCAAGCGTACCAAGCGCATCGTCAGTGCAAGCCAGCGCAAGGCAGAAATCCTGATAGCGACCCTTTTTCTGGTGAGCGCAGTCACCAGTTTCCTCGGGATGTTCCTCCTGGATCCGATTCTGAACGCCTCCGACTATCTGGCCAGGGTTTTTCCCAACAAGGGAGCCGTCGAATTGGGTTCCCTGCTGTGGTCGATCAATAACATTGGGATTGTCTTCATCGCGGTGTTTGCGTTTGGCGTGCTCAGAAAACGCGATGAAGTGCTAGCGGTCGGGTACCTGACTTCCCGCATCATCGAGGGCACTATCATGATGCTCGGCATCGTCGCTACGTTACTGCTGATCCCGTTGAGTCAGGGGTTCCTCCAGGCTGGTGCGCCCCACGGCTCGTGGTTTCTGACGCTTGGCGACGTCCTCAAGCACACGAAATATCTTGGCCTGACCCAACTCTCTCTTCCGATGCTCGGGCTGGGTGGATGTCTCTTTACCTGGATGTTGTTTCGGTACCGACTCGTTCCACGGTTTATCTCGGTGGTGGGGTTGATCGGCTACGCCTTGATGTTTCTCAGTAGCATTGTCGGCTGGTTCAATCTTGTCGACCTGACACCGAGTGCCTCAGGGTGGGACGTCCTTGTCCTTCCCGTCGCCGCGTTCGAGATCATCCTGCTTCCCTTCTGGCTGTTGTTCCGGGGCTTCAAGACACCGGATGCTCCCGAGCATCCCGTCGCGGAGTAAACGCTACCGCCGACCTGGTTTGCCAGCTCGAAACTCCTTGACCATTCATCTGTGAGCCTTCTCGCAGAATACTCACCTCGTATTGGAAATGCTGCTGGACAGGAAAATTAACCTGGCAGCAGTAGAAAGAGCAACATTGTTATGACGCAGACTAATGTAAATATTACACGAGCGGACCCGTTTCAAGCAGACCGTGAAGCGTTTCAGGGAGCGAGTGTAGACACCATGAAAGCCATTGTCTACACACACTATGGATCACCTGATGTTCTTCAGCTTAAAGAGGTAGCAAAACCGACTCCCAAGGACGATGAAGTCTTGATACAAGTGTACGCGGCGGCCGCAAATGCAGGTGACTGGCATCTCCTGAGAGGTATACCGTTCCTGGTTGTCGGGTAAGAGGCCAGGTCTTGGATTTCCAAGAGCACCAACCTCTCCCCGCCGAACCGGACGTGCGCCGTTTCGACGCATCCGGCTCTCCAAGAGTCCCTTTGCTCGCTTCTCAGGTTGGTAGATATGCCATGTCCGACAGTTTGAGACTATCGTGCTTCCCTCGGTGGATTTTTTCATGACATGTCTTACAGACAGGAATCTGTTTTCGGTTAAGCATCCGCAGGATGCGGTTGAAGCCTGTAGCTTGCCGCTTGTCGGAGAGCTTCCGAACATGGCGGACATGATGCATTTCAATCTGCGCTTTGTCCAGCGTGTCCCCACAGATACAGCATGGGTTGGCGATACTTGAGCGTGATCTCATGTACATCTCTGATCGGATAAGGTCAATATCGGCACGCTCTCTGTTTTGAAAGGCGTCCCTGTTCTTGGTCCAATCGTGGTTGAGATAAAAGGAGATCGTCTTTTTCTCTTTTCCCTCTTTGTCTCTGATGACATAGGTGAGGGCTTTCCCGAAGCGTTTAAAGACTTTGGGAGTCGAGATTTGGAACTTTCGCCCTAAGGTCATGGCCAGTGAGTATTGCAGAATATATTGGATTCTTTGCAGTTGGGCCCAGTTATCCACGAATCGATAGTAGTTCTGAATGCCGCGATTGACGCTGCTGTACAGAAGGATGATCTGATCTGGATCAAGAAAGGCCCAGCCTGATTTGGCAATGGGGTTGCCTTCTTTCGTGCAGAAGCCTCGGTCGCTTAATCGCTTGAGCAGCTTGGGCAGGGGAGCTTTCATCATGGTCTCCCATCCAGTCGAGCGACGTTTAAACTTCTTTCCCCACATATTGGTAGTCAGGGTCAGTTTGGCTTCTCCCTCTGCTCCCAATTTCAGCCGTGTTCCTAAGAAGAGGGCTTCTTCGGTTCGGGCATGGGTGATGCGTGTTTTTTCCTCACAGAGGGTAAGCTGAAGGCGGTTGCTCAGGAAGGTTTTGATTTCCTGTTTCACTTGTTCAGCCAGCGCATGGCTTCCCCAGATTCCGACGATCCAGTCGGGTAGGCCGCAGGCGAGGTGCTACATACATAGCCCTTTTCCCCCGGTCGGGTAAGGAGACGATGTTGCCATCGTCCCCTCCCCTCAGAACTGCTCGTGAGAGTTCCCCCTCAAGCAGCTCAAGCCTTTCAAATGCCCTGTTCAGGACACGGCTCCACCTCGGTATTCCCTTGGCTGTGGAGTTGTTGATGGCACGTTGGATGGAGCAGCACCCGGTTTTCGAGCTGATCCCCGCCTCCTTTTGATCGCCAGACTTGATGGTGGTTGTGCCACCCTGTCAGTTTGGTGATCCGTTGGTGACAGCGAGGACAAAGCCCCTTCTGGTTTTTCCAGAGCATGAGTAATTGCCTCTTTCCCCTGAGGGTGCTTTCCATTTTCACGCCAAGGCGCTTCTCGAAATACACCTCCCACGCGGGATCGAAGGGATTCGCCTCTCCCTGGATTTTTATGTGCCGCTTGATGGGTGTTTGGGCAGCGCGGAACAGTCGAACCGTTTCCCACATGCCGTTTCGCCCAATCACCATGCCTGAAAAGACCCAATGCCGTCCTTCATGGTCATGGAAATACTTCTCCTTGATCCATCGTCGCGGTTTGTTGTTGTGTCTTTTTCTGGCCCATTGCCATAACATCTCAAAGATGGCATTGTCCACATCTTGAAAGATTTCTTTGCTGACCACATGCTGGTAATACCTTGCCCATCCTCGAATAAGGGGGTTGAGCAACAGGATCAACTGCCCAGCTGTGGTTCCCCGGTGATCTTTCACGACCTTCCGGACCTTTTCCAGGAACGCTTTCACGTTCTTCTTGGCTGGTTTGATGATCAGCTTCCCATGATACTTACGTACATGTTGTCCGAGAAAGTCGAAGCCGTCTTCAATATGCGTCACGAGGGTTTTCTCCTCAGAGAGTCTCAACCCTCGTTCCCTCATGAATTGTTCCACAAGAGGTTTGACTTCGTGCTCTAACAGTTCCTTTGAACTCCCTGTCACCACAAAGTCATCCGCAAATCGTATCAGATTCACCTTCGCCTTTCGGCTTTGGCGATCTCCTGGATAGAGTGCCCGTAGCTTGCTTTCTAGTCCATCAAGGGCTAGATTAGCCAGCACGGGTGAAATTGGGCCCCCCTGAGGGGTACCTTCTTCTGTCCGGTGGAAGACCTGTTGATCGATGTAGCCCGCCTTCAGCCACTTGTGGAGGATGCTCTTCTCCATCGGGATGTGAGCCTCTAACCATGAATGGCTGACTCCGTCAAAGCACGCCTTGATGTCTCCTTCGAGCACCCACTGTGCTGAATACTTGTGGCTCAGCACAGTGAAGCACTGTTCGATGGCATCGGCTGTGGACCTCTCTGGTCGAAACCCATATGAGTTCCGATCTCCTGTTGTTTCGGCAATAGGACTAAGCGCCAACAAGTAGAGCACTTGCATGGCCCTATCCGACATACACGGAATGGAGAGGGGTCTCAGTTGGTTGTTGCTTTTTGGGATATACACCCGCTTCAGCGGTTGAGGATGATAGCCTCGTTGCTTGAGCGATTGTATGGCTTTTGCCTTCTTTTCTGGAGTATTCCAGATGTCTTTGTCTACTCCAGGAGTGTTCTTGCCTTGGTTTTCCGTCACTCGTCTGACGGCAAGCGCTTTGCCACTGAACGAGTGGGTTAACAAGCGTTGCAGGGCTTTCACCTTGCCCCGTTTGCCTTCCTGTGTTGCCTTGACGATACGCGCTTGGAGCCGACGCACATTGCGGTGAACGGCTGACCAATTGATCTGGTGCCATTTCATCTCGCTGTGGGAAGCTGCACCAGCAAACATGTTCGCTGTCATCTGCTTTGCCTCCTGTGTCTGTTCGTCAAGTTTTCTCGTCAAGAAAGACCAAACGGAAGTCTGCTCGCTTTCGCGCGGGATCATGTTGTCTCTCGACGTAATCCCTATCCACCCCATTGCAGGCGGCTTTCGCTTTCTCCGTTTTCCTTTGCCCGCATTCCCATAGGCCGTCCTTGCGGTTGGCTGTCCCTTTCGGGAGGACTACGGGTTTACCACGTTCCGTATGCATACCCGGATCGAGTAGGTTCTGCCTCTGCGCCGGTGGATACAGCGTCTGCGCCAGGGTAAAGGGGCACACCCTGGACCGATCCACACTGCCTTTTGGCTCAAGCCTGTCAGCATCTTTGGCTTGTTTTCGGTGACGACGTTTTAGGCAGTTCACATCTGTTAACCATACGATCCAACCCTAGTTCCCGACCGCTTTGATGCTAGCAGTCGTAGTGAACTCCTCGCGGGTTCATTACCACTTTTGCAAGCGAGGCATCCATTGTCCCAAGAGCTTCACACCGCCGGATTACTCCAACCGCATGTCTTGGTAGGGTACTGAGGGCAGAACCCCAGGTGAGATTCTGTTCATTCAAATCTCACAGCTATTCATACGGCTTCGTGTCGCACGCCCCCCGCCGAACCACGCATGCCCGTTTCCGTAGCACGTGGCTCTCCAGTGTTTTCAAGTCCGTATGCGCTGTCCATTAGCTCGTCCAGCATGGATGTCTTCATGGCATTTGCGACAAACGATCAGGGTTTTTCGCCGCCGTGCTGCCATGATATACATCCATCGTGGTCGTTCTCGCTGTCCCTTGGGTTGGAGGTCTTTCAAAGCCCGGATGTGATGGACTTCTACCTGCATCTGAGAACCACAGAGTTCACAGACATTGGCCAAAAGCCGTTTTTCCAGTTCTGATCGTTGTCCCCACGTCCAGGGTAGGGAGTCTTCAAGGATTGCTTTCATGTTTCGAGCCAGAGAAATTCCCCCCCATCGTGCTATCAGTGGCTGTTTCCCTTCTCGTTCTACAGTCACTTGTAGCGCTTTTCTGGGACCATGTGGCGTCTCGACGGTGGTTTGGTAGCGGTCATAGACTTGAGAGACCGTAATGCGCAGCTTTTGCGCGAGTGTTGCCACCAGTGATCGCTCCATCACCCATTTGAGTCGATTGAGTTGATAGCGGTTTCCCGCTAGTTGGTAGTATTCTGCCAATCCCCTGTATTCCTGTTGATACTGAGAGATGATACTGTAGACGGTATCCTCTGTTCGTTCTTTTCGGGAAACGGGTTTTCCGTGCTGCAAATACTCCTGACATTTCTCTTGGATGACGTGCATGGGCGCTCTGAGGCCAATTTGACCGTTGAGACTTCGGTGTCCACGCCAGTCATGCTTCTGGTCGTTTTTGCACATCACGATCTGATAGCCCAAGAATTGGGCAGCTTCCGTTTGCGCATGGGTAATAAGCGTTTTGGTCTCGGAGAGTTGGAGCTTGAGTGTTTCGCGCAAAAATTCTCCGATCTGCTGCTTAATTTCTTCAGCTTCTTCTCGTGGACCGCTAAAACCGATGAGCCAATCATCCGCATACCTTGCATACCGAATGCGTCTGTAGCTTGGATCGGTTGGATCAAGTGCGGGAATCTGTTGCATTTGTCGGCGGAGCCGTTCTGCTTCTTCCGTTTGGCCTGATCTTCTCCGACATGAAGCTCGAAGCTTCAGAGAGGTGTAGGGAGGATTTTCTCTTCGTACCGTTCCTCGTGTGTACTTTGGAAGGAGAGTGTGTTCGGCAAATTTGTCCAATTTGTCTAAATAGACGTTGGCTAGTAGCGGACTCAGAATACCACCCTGTGGACTGCCACTGTAGGTGGCGTGATAGCACCATTCCTCCAGGTAGCCAGCTTGCAGGAGCATTTCGATGAGCCGAAGAAGACGACCATCGTGGATTTTCTCCCCCAAGATTGCCATCATGACCGTATGGTCAAGTGCGTCAAAGCACTGAGCAATATCGCCTTCTACCAGCCACTTTGTGCCTATCCACTTGTGGTAGATCTCATTGAGAGCAGTATGGCAACCTCGTCCTGGGCGAAATCCGTAGGAAGTTGGGCTAAACTGAGGCTCGTAGTATGCGGAGAGGATTAACCGCATCACTTCTTGTAGCAGTTTGTCTGACCAGGCGGGGAGTCCGAGTGGCCGTAATTTCTTCGAGCGTCGCTTCTCGATGTAAATGCGGCGTACAGGTGTCCACTTGTAGCGCTCATATCGCAGGGCTTCAATGATGGCTTCAATTTTGGACATGGACATTCCGTCAGCGGTTTCTTCCGTGGTTCCTGCTGTGAGGGCACCATCGTTCCTGTAGATCTTTCCGTAGGCTTTAAGGTACAAAGCAGGATTGAACAACAGTCGATAGACTCGTTCCAGCGGCAATCCTTGTTTACCGCGTTCATGGATGATACTCAATATCTGATCGGCATCTCGCATCTCGCGTACCTTTCTGGTGGTGAGTATCGAAAACACCTACCATCCTTCGCCATGTACAAGGTTACGTATTCCCTTGCGCGGACTACTACGATGGTTCCGTGACCGTGCCGCTCTCGCGGGGTAGGCCATCCCAAGTTCCCTGATTGCTAGACGTATCGAGCCTGACGTAGGTGCCGTGTTCGCTCCCTTGAGTGGAGTCGTTCTCCACCGCTCATCCTCTGGAGGGTTAAGGTGCCGACGACTTTGACACCCGATGAGGATGACCCCGCAACAGACGCTGTAATCGGGGAATGTACGCTTTCATCGCTGGAAGCTGCGGTTCAGCCAGTGTAGGTTTCACCATATCAGGCGGGTCTTGCAGAACAAGGCTTCAGCGTCTTCACGCCTTTTCCGCTTTCCCAACATGCTCCTTTCCCTTTCGACTTTCATCTCCAGGTAGGTTGGGTGACCCAGAAGTCATTTCCTCCAAACTTCTCCTCTCTGGGAGAGGGATCTAGCAGCCGGTTAAATGGCGCACATCATCTGCATATCTCAGATATTTGATCCTGATGAAGCCAGGATCATCTACCTGGAGAGTGGGGAGGGTCCGCATCTGTTGGCTGATGCGTTGAAACTCTTTCGTCTTGGTCTCTCCGCGTTTGACCATGCGGCTCTTTTGCCAGGCGAGCCGTTGATAGGTGAGGTTGCGCAGCTTCCTTTTGCCTTTTTCGTGCTGTGCTTGAAGACCTTCAATGAATTCGTCGAGTTCATGAAGGTAAGCGTTCGCCAAAATTGGGCTGAGAATGCCGCCTTGGGGGGAACCAATCAGGCTCTCCTTTTTCCTTCCATGCAGGTCCATATATCCAGCGTTGAGCAGTTTCCGGATCAGATTAAGAAATCGTTCATCGTGGATTTTCTTGCGGAGCGTGTTGACTAAGACGCCATGATTTAGCTCATCAAAACAGTTTTTTATGTCCCCTTCGATGAGCCAGTTGACTGCTGACCATTTTCCTCGGAACTCGCGTAATGCTGTGTGGCAGCTGTAGTTTGGCCTAAAGCCGTGACTGGTTTCGCGAAAGTAGGGGCCGTAGGGGCTGTCGTAGATCGCTTCCAGGATGAGGCGCATGGCCTCCTGAACCACCTTGTCTCTCACACAGGGAATGCCAAGCTTCCTCATTTTTCCGTTGGCCTTCGGGATGAAGGTGGTCCGCACGGGTTTGAAGCGGAACTGCTCGGTTCGCATCTCCTGAATGATAGTCTGAATGGCCTCTATCGAGAAGCCATCTAATGTCTCCCCATCGGTTCCAGCAGTCATGTTCCCAGGCTTCGATTTGATGCGCTCGTAGGCCAGGATGTACAAGCCTGGCTTGTACAGCAGCCGATAGAGATCATCATTGATCCACTGTCTGTTCCTGTTGGCTTTGCGGAGGTATTCTAGTCGCTCTGAGATCGTCTGACCCATCCGGGTCAACCTCCTATCACTAGAATGGACTCTCTGTTGCCCTTCCTCTTGTCTCTCCCATTACGGTGAGCGTTTGGGTACTATGGCAACTCCGTAGCCGTATCCCTCACGGGACGTAGGCTATCCCCTGGTTACGCAAGAAACGCGGTGTGTACGTAGGTCCCCATTACGTCGTTTCCCACTCCCTGTGGGCTGGCTCTGGTGAGAGTTCTGCACAGACAAGGCGAATCTCTGTACAGCACCAGACGCAGGCCTCGATCCCTTTTTCGCCTGTGAGCCGACTCCAAGAACCGCCATGACTTGGGTTGAGGCAATCAGCCTTGACCATATACACCCTTCCTGACCGACCTCTGACCTGTGGGATTCAGGTTTCACCGGCCTTTTCGCACCATGCTCTTGTCCCCTCGCCCTTTCGGGTCCAGGTAAGGTGCTGGATTAGCAACATTACTCTAGTTGCCCCGCTCTCCAGCGGGAACGTCTCTTGCGCCTCTCAGGGCGCACCGCCTTGTGAGTGGCGTTCTCAAACCCAAGAATACCATCCTCGGTGCTGATATAGCGGGGCGCGTTGAAGCAGTTGGCAGAAACGTCACGCAGTTTCAGCAAGATGATGAGGTATTCGGTGACGTATCCGGGTGCGGTTTTGGCGGTTTTGCTGAGTATGTCTGTGCTCGCGAAGATGCATTGGCGTTGAAACCGGCCAATCTCTCGTTCGAGGAAGCAGCGGCCATGCCTTCGGCCGGAGTCACCGCCCTGCAGGGTCTGCGCGCAAAAGGACAGATACAGCTCGGGCAAAAGGTGCTGATCAATGGGGCGTCCGGTGGCGTGGGGATGTTTGCCGTGCAGCTTGCCAAATCGTTCGGAGCTGAAGTGACTGGCGTGTGCAGCACGCGGAATGTCGACCTAGTGCGCTCGATTGGCGCAGACCACGTCATTGATTACACGCAAGAAGATTTCACCAAAAATGAACAGCGGTATGATCTTATCTTTGCTGCCAACGGATATCATCCGATTTCAGCGTATAAGCGTGCATTGAGTCCCAAGGGGATGTATGTCATGACCGGAGGGGCCAACGCTCAAATGTTCCAGGCTATGCTCCTAGGGCCATGGATTTCAATGACCGGGAGGAAGAAAATGGGCAACGTGTTGAAGAAACCAAACCAAAGGGATTTGGCTCTTATGAAAGAGCTTCTCGAAACCGGAAAAGTCGTCCCTGTGATCGATAGACGGTACCCGTTACGTGAGACGGCTGAAGCTATTCGGTATCTTGAAAAAGGACATGCCCAAGGAAAAGTGGTTATCACTGTGGCATAACATTGAACGACTAAAACACATACCCCTCACCCCAACGCATGAAGAAGAAGGAGACAAACATGAATGCAATTGTACATTACACAGAGAGTTCGCCCAATGTCCTTGAACGAAAAGAGGAAGACCTGAACCCGCACAGAAGAACTGCTGTGCTCGTTGGAGCGCTGTTTCTCATTTCGACCGCGACCTTCATCATCAGCAATGTGCTTATGACACCGATCCTGAGCTCCCACAACCTCTTGGCCGCAGTCGCCGACCGCGCGCAGCTCATGATCGCAGCGACGCTGATTGCGCTCATCGAAGGGACCGCAACCGCCGGACTCGCGGTCGCGCTGTATCCGATTCTGAAACGGCAGCATCCAGCGCTCGCCCTTGGCTACGCGGGCGCGAGGATTGCGGAACTCGCCATCGCTGCTGTCGGTTTTGGTCTCGGCGGGCTCTTGCTGGTGACCCTGAGTGCAACGGCGACAAATGGGGCGAGTAGTGAAACGCTCGGCACCCTTCTCGTCGCGCTGCGCCACTGGACACTGATGCTGGTCTATGTCTACACCGCTCTCGGCGGCTTGATGCTGAGCTACATGCTGCTCAGGAACAGGCTCATTCCCCGATGGCTAGCGGTGCTCGGTCTCATCGGCTACCCAGCGTTACTGGGGGTTTCGGTGCTGGACATGCTGGGCATCGTCGACACGGTGGCTGGCCTGGGACTGGTTGGACTCGTTCCCGGAGGCCTGTTCGAATTCCTCCTACCGATCTGGCTTTTCGCGAAGGGATTCAACGTGATCGCCCTCGACAGAATGCGCGTCGCACGCGTGAGCGGCTAAGCCCGCAATGCAAGGCCCGCGTCAATCCGCCGTATTGGCACGGGCCATCTGGGTTATGAAAGGATCGTATCATGCCAACAGTGAAGAGCAGATCGACCTGATAGTCACGCTGGCTTTCAACGAGGAGCTTGGCGTCGACATAGCCTGTATCAACGATGTGTTCAGTTGGGAGAAGGTGCTTGCGATCAAGCTCGGCATGAATGGTTGCCGTCATAGCGTCATCGGAGACGGGAGCCGAGGTGGTTTCCACATGGGTGATGAGCAACGGGAGATGCGCTTCACAACTTTCAGTGAGATGCACGCATGTCTCCTACCCACGTCGTGCTACGCTTCTTGGACCTAAGTTTTGGCCAAATAAATGGCGACATGCGCAGGAGCGACGAGCGTTTGGAAAGGGCTGAGTAAAACAGGAGCCAGCGGAGCATCCTGATTGAGTCCGATCTGACGGACGCGCCCCCACGCATCAAGGAGGAGAAAGCCACTGATATGAAAAACATCGCGCACCAAACGCAAAGGTCCGTAGTGCTGCACCGCAGAGGTCGTTACGGCCAACCACTCTTGTGCCCAGACGAGCACATTGTGGACCAGGCTGCCCAAGAGCATAACCATCTGTTGCGCTTCAAACCGCTTTTTGCTGCGCTTGCCGAGGGCACCCCCCTGTTTGTCGCCTTTGAACGAGGTTTCGACCCCACCTCCACGCTGATCGTAGAGATGCAGGTGGGCAAGCAGCAGATCCTTGACAGGATCAAGACTGTGGACAAGCAGGCCATCGCTGAGTTCTTCAACCTCATCGGGCAGCAGGCTGCAGATCAGGACCGCGATGCCCCACTGTCCATTAGGTTTGCGCTTACGGACTGCGATGCGCCTCACAGGCCGCACATACTCCGGCGCTTGCACTTCGACCCATCCAACTTGCCGACCCGGCTCATCGGGATCGTCAACCCAACGGGTCACGGAAGCTGCCAGGCGAGTCGCACGTTGGCCGGAGTAATCCTTGCACAGGATCTGGTAGCCTTGGGTGAGCGACCAGTTCACGTCGTTCAGGCTGCCACCCCCAGCATCCACCCGCAACAGGGTGCGCGCGCGTTTCGCGCCATTGAGGTCCAGGATCTCCTCGGCAGCTTGAACCAGAGGCACAAACGCCTCGGACAGTTTGGTCCGGCCCTCAAAGAGTTGATCGACGACGACTTCCCCGTAGCGGGTCGCCAGGATACGGCCCAATTGCCGTCCACGGCGGTTGCGCGCCCCAACAAAGTAGCCTTTGGTCGCCAGAGCAGCCTTTTTGCCACACGGCAGACCCGTGAGATCAACATCCAGGATTTGAAACTGCCGATGGTAGTCATGCCGATAGCCCTGGCTGTGTTGGCGATACATCAGCTTCATCGCGTGCTCCATTTGCTTCACCGCCTCGGCGGTACAGGCAGAGAGCGTCTCCTGGACGACCGATTGCTCGGCGCAGCGCGTCCGTCCAAACGCGTGTTGCAGCGCACGATCGCTCCTCAAGCGGCTGTTGATCTCCACCAGCCCTGTGGCTCCCGCCAGGATACTGATGAAGGCATCGGACAGTTTCTCAAAGGGCGTGTCTTTCACGGTCTTCTGCGGGATCTGAACGAGCTTTCGGATCGGTGCCAGCAGATCCAGGGTGCGCAGTTTGATGCCCAGTGCGGCCAGGCTCGCACATCCGGTAAAACGTTGGGTCAGTTTCATCGTAGATTCTGTCATGATGATGATTCTCCTCTTGCTTGGTTGACTTTCTGCAAGAGCTAGAGACCATCATCTTTTTCTTTGCAAGCTCTTCTTTTGCCAAGCTTGCTGCCACTATTTTGGCCAAAATTTACGTTGGA
Organism: Ktedonobacter sp. SOSP1-85; assembly: GCF_016587415.1. Classification (GTDB taxonomy): domain Bacteria; phylum Chloroflexota; class Ktedonobacteria; order Ktedonobacterales; family Ktedonobacteraceae; genus Ktedonobacter. The sequence goes on from NZ_BNJI01000001.1 coordinate 5,858,978, forward strand.
GTAGTGAGCATCTTCGTCGTAGGGAGAACCGATGTAACGCGAGGGAGGTGGAATGTTGTCAGATGGACGCCAGCGAACCTCGTCTTCAACCCGTTGGTAATTTTGGATCCACACCTCTCGCAAGATATCGACAGCTGGAACCTGACGGAGCCACTGAGGAGCCATGGGTTCATACAAGGCATCAAGCAATGTTCTCCCTTGTTGTCCGATTACTTCAACAAAAGCGACTTGTTCAGCTTCCCCCACTGGCAAGCGCGAATCTTCACTGCGAAGCCCATACTGTTCCACCCATTCGTGCTGACTATGGGCATGTAGCCAATCAGGGGCCACCGCTGCCAGGCTGTTGAGAGCGGCACGCATGGTTTCCCAGACACACAACACACGATTGAGGGCACGAATCTTTGCGAGCACATGGGTAGAATCGGTGCGTTGCTTTCCGCGCGCTTTGAGCCAGCCTTTCTGTTGAAAGAGCGTGAGCACACTCTCAAGCAAGCGATGTTCTGCATGCTTTTCGAGAAGACGCGTGCGAAATTCGGAAAGCACTGTGGCATCAAAACCCGCGTCGGTGAGATCGAGGCCGAGGAGATATTTCCAATCGATTCTCCCTCGTACGGCATCGGCGGCTTGCCGATCAGAGAGATTCTCCACAAATTGCATAATCGTGATCAGGGCCAGTCGCCAGGGCGCTTCGGCTGGTTGTCATTCTTTAGGGAAAAGATCCTGAAACGCTTCATCGGTGTAGATACTTTCCAACACATCGCGCATCTGCATGTAAAGATTTCCTTTGGGGTAGGCTGCACGGGCGACTCGGGCGGTTTCTTGAGGGACTGGTGCCATCGGTTGCGGTTTGAGTGACATCGATTGTTTCCTCCTGGCTTTCCCTGACCGTTTTTTCCTTCCTTTACTTCCTTCTCTCTTTCAGTATGATCGCTTGCTCCAAGGTTCGCCAGCAGTATCACTTTCGGTGGATCCATTGTTGTAGAGTTATGAACGTATAGCAAGAGATCGCTCTAGAAGCCAAGAAAACCTTTCACTCTCGCCTGTTGATGATCTTAAACACCGAAATTGAGCAAGCCCCTTAAAACCCGCCCGTTCTTCGTGCTTTTTACCACGAAGAGAGAAACCGTTAGCGCTTCGTAGAAGAGCGGCGAATAAAGTAAGACTCACTAGTCCTAGCAACTCGCGTATTTACCCCAACTGTGGCATAGTGGGAGAAAACAGGGAAGCTCTCCATGCGACGATTACACTCTGACTATCTCCCTGAGGAAGTGACGACAGCCGCGCAATCATTACCCATCAATGGACATGCTCGGTAACCCTATCCTAAGAAGGGCGAGCGAAAGCCTCTGCAGGTGTTAATAGCAGGTCCCATGAATTGACTGAAGGTGGAGATAAGGTGTCAGCTTCCATACGTTGCCCTGCTGACTCACTATGAAATACCCAGCATAGCGATTCGTTGCAGTCCCTCCATCCGCAAGATTATCTTCAATTGCGTTATCGGTTACGTCAACGCGGGTTTGTGTTGTTGAGATCCTTGTCGCCTGACCAAGGTTCACACAACTTTTGTGAGTATGCCGATAATAAGGTAATAAGGTCTGATAGGAATATTGCTGCTGGTAGGAGGGATCGAGAAGCGCATACGCCTCCTGATAATTTTTCTGCTCCCAGTTCTGATAGTACTGCTCCACGACTACCTTTGCTTCATCAAGATCGTTCGATGCAGAAGAGGATTGCAGGGTCAAATCTTGCTGCTGGAGGATCGTCGGGGGTCTGGAAAAGGCCTGCGCACTTAGAATGCAGAAGGCAAGGCAGAATCCAGCGAGAGCTATGGCCAGAAGGGTTCGTAGAGGCGTTGAGAACACGGAGTGAATGCCTGGCACTGAGAAAGATATCCAGGGTTTGCTTCTCGTTGCTGTTGCGGGAGGCAGGGTTGCTTGTGTCACCATCGTTTGATCATTATACAGTTGAGCAGCAGCTACATGCAGAGCATAGGCAAAATCATGCACATCTTGATAGCGATCACTGGGCTTCTGGGCTGTTGCTTTTCTGATGACAGTATCAACCTCACTCGACAGCGTGAGGAGGTGAGATGCTGTATCCATGTCCTGAAGTGGTTCGCCCGTCAACATTTCGTGAAGGATGATACCTAGTACTAGTATCCCCTGCAAAATGGGCCTCTTCAAGTAGCTTGTGAAGCGGAGGAGGGGGAATCATTCGTGGGAGAAAGAGAGAAAGGAGCAGAAAAGAGGAGGAAGAGCGTATGCTTGTGGACCGCTATCAGCCAGAAGACGTGTTTGCGCGAGTGCCCGAAGTGGCCGCACAGACCGACCCCGTGCTCAAAGAATTGGATCGGTTGCTGGAGGATGACCTGCTGTATCAGCAGGTGCGTGCCGATCTGGGGAAGCGGCATCGCTTCACGCTGGTGCATGGGCGGCACTCGACGCCCGTGGAAGTGATCCTGCGCATGCTCATCTGTAAACATCTGTATCAGTGGAGTTACCGAGAAACCGAAGAGCGGGTTGCAGACAGCCTGGTGCTGCGCTGGTTCTGCCGTGTCTATTTTCAGCAGGTGCCCGATGAAACGACCCTGCTGCGCTGGTTGCAGACCTTGCGGCCCCAAACGCTGCATGCCTTGAATGATCGTGTGGTGGAGTTGGCAGTGCAAGCCAAAGCGACCAAGGGGCGCAAACTGCGACTGGATGCGACCTGTGTGCAGACCCAGATCCATCATCCGACGGACAGCGGCCTGCTGGTGGACAGCGTGCGGGTGCTCTCTCGCCTCGTGAAGCGGGCCAAAGAGGTCATCACGCAAGAGGCGGGCTCACTCAAAGAGATGTGTCGCTCGCGGCTGCGCTCAGCCAAGCGGGCAGCACAACGGCTCCATCGGCAGTTGAGGCGCAAAGGAGAAGCCAAAGAGGCCGAGCAAAAGCAGCTGTACCAAAAATTGATCGAGACGACGGAACAGATGGTGCGACAGACCACCCGCGTGGTCAAGGCACTCAGCCAGCAGAGCGAGTCTGAGGCCAAGCGGCTTTTGCAGCAAGCCCAGCACATGCTGCCCCTGGTGGAGCGCGTCATGGCGCAAGCGCGTAGCCGGGTGCTCGAAGGCAAGAAGGTCCCCTCAGAGCAGAAGGTGCTCAGCCTCTTTGAGCCGCACACGCGAGCCATTCCTCGCCACAAAGGAGGAGCACTGGTCGAGTTCGGTCGACAGGTGATGCTGGACGAAGTGGAGGGAGGGATGGTGACTCGCTATGAGATCTTGGAGCATCCTCATGAGCATGGGCAGGCGATCGAGGCGGTAGCGCATCACCAGCAGGTCTTGGGCCATCCCCCTCATCTGGTGGCAGGCGATCGAGGAGTGCATTCGGCCCAGACGCCGAGCCTGTTGGAGGCAGCAGGGGTTAAGCTGGTGGCAATCCCAGCGGAGGGCAAGATCTCCGAGGAACGCAAGAGAGAGCAGCAGGCACGCAGGTGGAGGCGGGGCTATCGCTGGCGTGCGGGCATCGAGGGCTGAATTGCCAGCTTGAGGCGCGATTATGGATGGCGCAAAAGTGCGTATCACGGGCAAGAGGGAATGGAGCGCTGGCTCGGGTTGGGTGTCATCGCCAGTAACCTGCGCCATATTGCCCAGACCACAGCCGCATAAAGCTCAACCAGAGAGAAGCACAACCATTCCCCACAACTGTTGCGTTTCCTTCGGCTCCTCAAGCCTGTTTACCCATTTCGCAGTGCAAACTAGTACTACAGTGACAGTTAATGATTCAAGCAGACGAGAAAACGGAAACCTCGTGCGCCTGCAAGACGTGCAAAATTTGTGCCCAGATGCCCGCTTTACACCAGCGCTGATAGCGACTCGCTACGGTAGACCAGGGTCCAAAGCGTTCGGGCAACTCACGCCAGGACGAGCCAGTGCGCACGACCCACAGCATGCCCTCTATCACCAGACGATGATCAGTGGCTGGTCGGCCGGTGGGAGGCTTCTGCGCAGGCAGTTGACAATACCACTTCATGACTTCATGACTTCATGTCATCTATTGTATTTATTTATAAAATAGCGTATTATATAAAGATAAACATAAATATCCTTCATTTCTTACACTCCTCGTAAGAAAGAGGCTCTAAACCCTTTTCATCATAGGAACACGATTCTGAGATAACCTTCTTCACTCTCTTGCCGTTGTACCCTCTTTCATTTCTCGTATGTACGATGTCATCTGATAACCGTGGCTCCATAGGGATGAAACGCCTAGAGAGTTCTGTGATTCACAGTAACTCATGAGAGGAAAAGTGAGTAAATGCAACAAGTCAAGACTTATACGTCGAATTTTTTTAAGGGTGAGGCGCGAGATCAATTTAGCAAGGATTTAAAGAAAATGGCAAAAGCTGGTTGGCATGTCCATACTGTCACTGATAAAGGGATGGGAACAGGCCAAGATCATACTGGCTGCTTGCGAGTGTTGTATGAGAGGGATGCCAACCATGGGGAGCATGTGGATTAAAAACAGGCGCAGCCATACAACACAGCACAACGATCAATTACCAGTTCTGGTCCTCACAGACCTCGCGATCAGGATGTTGCGTCGGTTCATTCTCCTCGGCACGGATCTTGGCACGCAACATCTGGCGATCCGCCAATGTGACCTTGACCCGCTTGTATGTTTACCACAGAACGAGAGGAGTGGATACACCACGAGATGGTGTGAGAAGGGAGCAGGGAGCGCTGAATCTAGCTTGACCCATGAGGCGTCGACCTCGAACGAAAGATGGCGATCCCACTCCTGTTCAACTCGCCAGATCGGACGGTAAACTCTTGCCTCTCGTTCGCACGAGATGAGCTTGCATACAAGGATGATCCTCATGTGAGTTAGCCTCTCTTCTCGTGGGTTCATTGGAACATGCAACGGGAGGGATATATGCCTCCTTCCTCACCTCTCCCCAGAGCATACGCGGGAATTGACGTCGCCAAACGCAAGTTTGATGCCGTGCTTTTGCTGGAGGACCAACACATCCATCGTCTCGCGGGCCAATACTGCAGAAGGATTTATGGCAAAGACGAGCGGCCAGCGGCCTGGCTTTCCATTTCTGAGGAGATCCTGCGTTTACGCTCGTTCCTCGCCTCTCATGATGACTTGATGCGCACTACCGTGCAAGAGCGAAAACCCTCTCAGAAATTCCAAAAATCCATGTCTGCTCCGATTTTCGATGGCCAAGAATAGCCCAATCATCCGGGTTTCTGTTCCAACCAGAGGTAGGCTCCGACTTCTGAAGCTTTTTTGCTGTGGTCTACGTACCACTCTTAACGCGAAGAATAGTTCTCAGCATTTGCAACTCCATCTGATGGTGAGAAAGAAAGCATTTAGGTCTATTTGTCCCTCAACACACGCTACCAGGATGTTACGCATGTAACAAGAGACATCTCACTTGAGATATCTTCGTGTAAATGCGTCGTGGTTTACTGGAGTGAAACCCTCTCTACCTATTGACTTCGTGTTCTCCTACTCGACACATCTTTTCTCTTCCATAGTCCATTGAGCGTCATTCCCCCAAGGGATAGGGAAGAAAACGGCATGTCTCCTGTCTTCCTCTTAGCTGTTTTGCAACACTACCAGAAAGAGAACGTTTATGACACAAATACATCTTACGACCCCCGTGGATCCAGCCAGGGAGACGAAGACAACCCGCTTCCTGTCCCACGAGGTGACGGCTCGCTACCTGTGGGCAATAACCCGTCTGTGCCTGGGCTGGACCTTCCTGTGGCCGTTTCTAGACAAGACGTTCGGACTCGGCCACGAGACGACCGCCGCCCACGCATGGATCAACGGAGGTTCGCCAAGCAATGGCTTCCTCAGTGGCGCGGTTGGCCCCTTTGCGAGCATCTACCACTCCATTGCGGGTGCTGGCTGGGTGAACTGGATGTTTATGATCGGCCTCCTTGGGATCGCTTTGGCACTGCTGCTGGGCATTGGGATGCGGATCGCTGCCGTCGCCGGAGCGGTCCTACTCGTCCTGATGTGGAGCGCGTCGTTGCCGCCCCAGGACAACATCTTCATGGACAATCACATCGTCTACGCGCTCGTCCTCCTCGGGCTCGCCGTCGTCGGCGCAGGTAACACCTTTGGGCTGGGTCGTTGGTGGACCCAGACCAGCCTCGTCCGCCGCTTCCCCTGGCTCACCTGAGATGGAGTGTGTGCCTTTAAAGGCTTGCCGGATATTCGAGACTGGGTATGGACTGATGAGGCAAGACAGCGCGTTCGAAGGGTTGATATAAAACGCCCAGTGAGCTTCTTTTCTCACTGGGTGAAAAGAGAGAGGAGAACTGCTGCAAAGCATTCTCTTGTTGAGGTGACAGTATGAGTGATACCATCACGCAAATGCGACTTTCCATGCGCTTAGACGCTTATCTCAGGGAGTATACGGACAAGCACGTCAGAAGCGATGCTCTTTACAAAGCGGAGTGGGGTACAGTATGGCACATAGCTGACGTCGCTCGTACGCAGCATACGCTTACTCCAGAACTTGTTGATGCTGTTCGGACAGTGTTGAAGAAGCTTGCTTGAGGCTGCAGGAAAAAAGTCTGGGTTTTCGCTTCTCTTATCTTATCAGGAAGCTCTCTACACTGGCAATCAGGTGCGAGAATTCTCATGAAAGGACGGGACAATGAGTATTGTGACCACACAGTTACTGGCAGAAATTGCCCTCTTTTCTACTATGGATGAGGAGGAACGTGGCGAACTGCGCGCACTGATGACTGAACGGCTGTTTCGGCCAGGCCAGGTAGTGATGAAGGCAGGAGAGACGGAAGAAGCCTTTCATGTCATCGAGCAAGGCGAGGTAGAACTCTGGCTCATAGACTCCGAAGGAAAAAAAGTGGTGCTCGATGTCCTTGGCTCAGGGAAATTCTTCGGCGAATTGTCGATGCTTTCAGGGGAGACGCGCTCTGCCAGCGCCACCTCAAAGCAGACCGTCACCACATTGGAACTCAGTCGTGCAGACTTCTTCGCGTTCTTGCGTCGCAGGCCAGAGGCTGCACTCGATGTCCTGATGGTGTTAGGTGATCGCCTTAAACACACCGATGATATTCTCAGCACACGCGTGAGCCGCAATCCTGATGACACCCGTGATGAGCATCTCTCTGCTGGCCAGCACGTGGCCGATATCATTGCAGCATTCAGTGGATCCCTTCCTTTTCTACTGATCAATTTTATTGTTTTTGTGATCTGGATTGTGGCAAATACGGTTGGACGAAATGACATTCATTTCGATCCTTACCCCTTCCAATTCCTGACAATGGCAGTATCATTGGAGGCGATCTTCCTCTCGATTTTTGTCCTGGTGAGCCAGAATCGACAATCAGCCAAAGATCGCGTGAACGCCAATCTGGATTATCAGATCAACCTCAAAGCGGAATTGGAGATGAGTATGATGGCTACCCAGATGCAGAGAATGGAACAGAAGCTCCACCTTATTCATCGTAGCGTTTTGGAAACGAAAACTGACCATCACCCAGATCTGTGGAGACCCTGACTGTCCAAAAATCTGAGTGAACCCACACAAGAGCCAGCCTTCCTTGCCCAAGCAGGGAGGCTGGAAGCGTGGAAGGAATGCTCAGAACCCCCGCTGCTTTCGCACGGAAGTCTTCAGGGCATCGACGCTAAACCGCAGAGTCATCCTCAATGGTGGCACGTCTTGATTTCCATTTTTGCGCTTCCACCGATTTTTTGAGATCTCCTTTTCCACGGTCCCCTTCCGGTAAAGGTGCCTGCTCAGGAAACTTTTTGCTGAGTAGGGCTCCGTTGAGATTTGCTTCCCGCAGGTCCACGTTGTCAAGGTCGGCCTCGCGAAGGTCTACCCCAGACATATTCGCCTTGTTGAACCTCGCTTTGCCGAGGATGGCTCCGTTGAAGTCGACTCCGCGCAGATCAGTATTGCTCAAGTCAGCTCCCCTCAAGCTTGCGTTGCGGAAGAGAGCACCACGTGCGTCTGCCTCACGCATGTGTGCCTGCGATAGATTGGCGTTACTGAGATCGGCTCCCTTTAAATTCGCATGGCGCAGGTCCGCTCCGTGGAGGTCTGCCCCTCGCAAGTTTGCTTCTTCCAGATTGGCCTCAGTCAGATCGGCTTCATGGAGATCAAAACTGTTAAGATCCGCTTTGTGGAGATCGACTCCATGAAGTTCAGGCTCGAACGCCTGTATTTCAGCATAGTCGTGTCGCCACGTATTTCAAAGCGTTTTGCCCTCCGCGAGACGCTCAAGAGGTTGTTGATAGTTCATGTGATTCACCTGCTATTTCTACTGTACATTGGATGCAGTTTCCTGAAAACGGGCACCTAGAGAAGAGGTTTTGTCTCTCTGTTTCCACATCGGCGGGGTTGTGAGAGGAAGTACATTCAGGCTTTCTTACTCTTGATCATAGCTTTTCATCGACTAATGGATCGGTACGCAGTGAATGAGGATGTTGTCCAGAAAATGGTGAGGGTAGCTTTTACCCCGGTTGGAGGACCAACCAGACCTGGATACGTCATCGAGCGAGGAACGCCCTCGTTCGTTTTAGTAATGTCTTAGAGACGTTGCGTGCTTACGGGAGATTCACGAGGTACTGATCCTTCTGTCTAGGCATGAAGTTCGTAGACTCTCAAGTATCATCAGTTGTTGCCTTTCTAGAAGAAAGGGACCGCTGCCTTCTTCGGACAAAACGGGAAAATGCATGCGTGTCCTGCTGAGAGGGTCAACTGTCTCACTTGCCCTGCTGCACAATTTGGAGTTGATATCGTCTGTTCTCAATCCAGAGATCACGCTGGAGGATCACAAGGTGCAGAAGAAACAGTGATAGACACGGTTACTCTCCCGTTCTTCTTCACCAGCTCACGATGAGAGGCGAGCCTTGCCCTGGCAAGGTCTCCCATAACAAGGAGAGGAGGGAAACACCAGAGAGAGAACAGGACCATCTCAGACGGTAGGTTTCGTTGATGAAGGGGGTTCTGAGCGCCAGTTGCTACAAGAGATTTGGTTGGAGGGGAAAGCTTATACTAAGAAGTGTAGACTAGTTCAAGTATACCCTATTTCTAAGAAAATTGGAATGAAGAATGATCCCTTCGCTCTTTCGTTTACCGCTCATAGGTCGCCGTGAGCCATATATGCCCGAAGATATCCCGTCCCGCTACTGTACAAGAGACCAGTCGCCAGCCTCGTTCTGTGTGACGTTTCAAGTCGTGTTCATACTTCTGATACGATGAACGAAACAGGCCGGGCCTATAACTCTTTACTTCTTGCTGTGATATGGCAGGTTGTGACATTGCTTTTTCCTTCTCACCCGTTAACAAACCTGGTCTTTTCTTCTGAACTATACCGTTTTCGTTGAACAGACATCGTTTCCCTCCTCCAGACTTTCCACTTCATAGTGGAAAGAACCGGCTGCAAGGTTTTACTCCAAGGTCTCGCATACGGCCATCTATAACACTGTCTCTGGATACTCATCCGGTTGTGCGTTTCTCATCGCCTTGACTGGCGCGTGTGTTTCTTGAATGATGGTCATAGGTGTTGTCTTTCTTGTGACCAAGAAGAGGAGCGCTTCTTCTGCTGAGAGTATGTCAACCGGGAGCAGACTCATGAAACGGCGCCATCGGAGAGAGAGTGTCGTTTTCTTCGGTGGATTCGTTGGCGCCGATCCTGTGTCTCTCTGAACCAGAGAAGAGCTATCAGGAGTACGAAGAAGAGCAAGGGTAGAAGGAAGGTTTCCATAATCATGCAGTCCTGTATTTCTCTCCTCCAGATGCATCTGCCTGAGGGAAGAGAGGAGGCACAAACGCGAGAGAGCGAACATGACCATTGGAGCAATCACGTTTACCGAATGGAGAGAGGAGGGCTCAGAGCATTGGTGGGTACGAGGAACATAGTGTGAGCGGCTTGACTCATGGGAAATTCTATGGGCTACCTTTAGTATACACTATTCTAGAAAAAATACAATATGTATTAATAGCAGAGAAAATACTCAATGAAAATATTTATTTACTAGTCCAAGTTTTAATTGCAACTACTAAAAAAATAGTATATAATAAGAATATCTCATCGCTATTTTCATGAGATATGTCTCGCGTATAAGATCCTCTTCACACTCACGACCACCTTCTTCATTCATAATCTGGCATTTTTTCTTTCTATCATACACCCTTCACAGAGAAGCACTCTAGAGAAGGAGGCCAACATGCAACTCCTCATCCCTCTGATACTCATCCTTGTCATCTTTTTGGGGTCCTTTGGGTATATGACCATTCGATATCACCTGGAAAGGCAAGCACAAAAAGATGAGGTTCTCCCATAAGAGAAGTGACTGTTTATTTCCTCCGATGACGCTGATGCACAACACACATACGAATACATGAATTAGAAGTAGTTAAGTCAGAACTTATATACAGGAATACCGAGTTTCCTGCACGAAGAGCAATGTGAGAAGGAGTAAAGTATGATGGGTACTCAGGTATATGATACAGAACAACAGGAGTATACTGCCGGATTCCACATGGCAGAAAAGTATGTCTTCAAGTCTGAGCGAGGACTAAGTAAGAAGGTTGTTGAGCAAATTTCCGAAATGAAGGGCGAGCCTGATTGGATGCGCCAATTCCGCCTCAAGAGCCTGGCCCTCTTCGAGAAGCGTCCCATGCCAACCTGGGGCGCTGATTTATCGGGAATCGATTTCGAGAACATTTACTACTATATTAAGCCGGTTGCCCAACAGGGAAAGACCTGGGATGACATTCCAGCTGAAATCAAGGAGACCTTTGATCGACTTGGTATACCGCAGGCTGAACAGAAGTTCCTGGCAGGTGTCACGGCGCAGTATGAGAGTGAAGCCGTCTATCACAAGATGCGGGCCGACCTTGAAAAGCTCGGTGTAATTTTCACTGATATGGATACGGCACTGCGCGAGTATCCCGACATCGTGAAAGAGCATTTCGGTACCGTTATTCCGCCGTCCGATAACAAATTTGCCTCGCTCAACAGCGCCGTGTGGAGTGGTGGCAGCTTTGTGTATGTGCCAGAGGGCGTGCGGGTGGAAATCCCTTTGCAAGCCTACTTTCGTATCAATGCTCAGAACATGGGCCAGTTCGAGCGCACGTTGATTATCGCTGCCCCCGGCTCCTATGTTCACTATGTGGAGGGATGTACCGCACCTACCTATGCAAGCGATAGCCTGCATAGTGCTGTCGTAGAGATTAAAGTAATGGAAGGTGCCCGTGTTCGTTACACAACCATCCAAAACTGGTCGAAGAACGTCTATAATCTCGTGACAAAGCGCGCGGTGGCATACCGGGACGCGACGATGGAATGGGTCGATGGGAACCTCGGCTCGAAGGTAACGATGAAGTATCCCGCGGTCTTATTGATGGAGCCGGGCGCTCGTGGTGATATTCTCTCAGTGGCATTTGCTAGTGACGGGATGCACCTGGATGCTGGAGCGAAGGTCACGCATCTTGCTCCGCACACGACGTCGCAGATTCTCTCGAAGTCGGTCTCGAAAGGAAATGGTCGAGCTTCTTATCGTGGCCTGGTTCGCGTTAACCCGGGTGCGCACCACACCAAGTCCAGTGTGCGCTGTGACGCGCTCTTGCTCGATGAGCACGCTCGCACCGATACCTATCCGACGATTCGCGTTGAAGAGAACCAGACCGAAATCGGTCATGAGGCAACCGTCTCGAAGGTCGGTGATGATCAGCTTTTCTACCTGATGAGCCGTGGCCTCCATGAGGCAGAGGCCTATTCGTTGATCGTCAATGGCTTCATCGAGCCAATCATGAAGGAACTTCCTATGGAGTACGCGGTTGAATTGAACCGCCTGATCCAGTTGGAGATGTCGGGAAGCGTCGGCTAAACGGCAGTAACGAGCAGGGATCACTACTTGCGTTATTCTTGCTCGTTTTCATAACCACATGAACAGAAAGACGATAACAACATCTTCCTCCTGGTAGATTGGCATACAAAACAACGACAGCGCACGTTCTAATGCGTCGCTATGACATGGTTTCTTCCTGCACCCCTCTCATTACCGGTACCGTATGCTCCCCTTCAACCTGGTCAGTGACCTGTTGCTTCACCTGTACAAATTGTTCAGGGCGATGCTGGCGCCAGCTAGACCAGAGTGCGACAATTATTACCTGAAGGACGCCCACGACAGGTGAGGCAAAGAGTGCGCCCCAGATACCAAAGAGTTCAGCGCCCGCAATCAGGGCCGCAATAGAAATCACTGGATGCAATCCAATCGCTTTCCCGACGATGCGCGGCCCTACGACATCACCTTCAATAATGTGAACAACTACGAAGTAGATCAACACACCTAACGCGATCAACCATCCTTGTGTCAACGCAATCAGGATGCAGATAGCACCCGATACCAACGTCCCTAGAACGGGAATAAACTCCAGTACAAATGCAAGCACGCCCAGCAATACAGCATAGGGAACATGAAAGGCGAACATTCCGCCGCCCACCAGGACACCTATTAAGGTTGAGAGAAGCAGTTGACCTCGAATATAGCCCCCCACAATATGCTGTACCGCATCAAGCACGAAATTGGCCTGCGTAAGCCTTGGCGCATTTTGACGAATCCAATTTGATGCCCGCGATCCGTCGAGAAGCAGATAGACACTCAGGACCGCAATCACGATGACATCTAAAAGCACATCGAATACACCAGTGACAAAGGGCAGTGCGCTTCCGGCAGTTCCTTCAAGTCGACTGGTTATCTGAGTGCGAAACGATGCAATTTGGTCTGGAGTGAGACCAAACGAACGCAATGCCTGCTCAAAAGGAGAGAGCCGCGTTGCACTCGTAGGTGTGAGCAATGTGTGAATAGTCGAGGCTAGAGAGCTGACCTGGGCTATCGCAGTCGATACAATAAGGTAGATCAGGAAACTTAGAGCACCCAGCACAACCAGGTACATAAACAGGATCGCCAGAAAACGCGGCATAAAGCGTTGCAATACTTTAACTCCAGGAGCAAGAGCATAGGCAAGCAATGCTGCAATCGCTAACAAGAGGAGAGTACGAATAATGTGGCTTGCTCCCCACAGGATAATGGCCACGACGGCAATCCAGGCTAGAATAGCAATCGGGATATCTCGTCGTCGCGCCCATGTTGTTGCGGTTTCCTCGACTCGAGGCATAGCGCGGGTGAAGAAGGACATAAGAACTCCTCAGGCAAAAAACCTTTTTCAAGGAAGGCGGATCAAAGCACGGTCGTTTCTTGATCGTGAAATAGAAAATGACATGCTTTGTTTCTCAGTGATGTGCATTGCCTACGTAAACGGTGATTAAGGGGTTATCGGGAATCCTGAGCATGACAATTGAGCATTTTCTCAAGGAATGCTTCACCATGCCAGGAAGAGGAACAATTGTTGGTGGATATCTTTGGGGCAAATACTTGCTAATTCATACCCAAGAAGAACTGTTTGCTCACCTCGGGCATGGCCATCAAGGTGGAAACAATTTTCCGTATTATGCTTGACACGCCTTGATGAAAGTAAAAGTTACATTTTCTCGACCTATGAAAAAGATACACTTTGAACAGGAGAATACACAGTCGCTTGCTGTAAAACCTTCACTAAATAACGCACAAGAGGCTAAAATGACTTTTTTACTTTAGCCTCTTGTGCGTTATTTTTATAGCCCTATTAAATTATGACCGCTATTCCTTTTTTCTCAAACAATCCATGGATGCCACTCAGTATGTCCTCTACGTCGTGAGGTTCTCTATACCTACCTTCATCAATGGAAGAGGATTGGGCTGACTAGATGTCCACGTTCATAGCGAATCAGGCCAGCAGTCTAGGATATGGCTCTCCCACATTCAAGCCACTCTCACATTGGGTCAATGCCAGTATAGCCACGCTACTTGCAGGATGACCCCTGTTTTCTGTTGCATCAGCTTTTCGTCCTGCTGGCTCACCCAGCCGTGTCGTTGCTCAATCCAACTCCGTTGTGCTCTCCCAACCACTCGCGCCATTGGTTCAATCAGGCATTCTGTTTAGATCAACGCGCTGTGCTGTTGCTCTCTCCCCAGCCCTATTGCTGCTATCGCCTGGCTGGCATGCTGTTGCTGCGAAAAGCACTTCGCCTCCTGGTTGACGGCAGGACTGTTCTGCCTCCTTGCGTGAAAGCGACCTTGCTCAGATGTCTCCATCCTGTTCTCGTTCCCTGCGTAAGGTCGCTAAGCCGTTTCTTGTGCGAGCGAGTGCTGTGCCAGGATGCATTCCGAGAGCTGCGTTCTAGCCCGAAAGAACTGCGCCTTGACGGTGCCAATGGACAGGCTGAGGATGTACGCCATCTCTTCATACGTCCTGTCTTGAAGATAGCGCAAGATCAAGATGGTGCCGATATCTGCTCGGCAGTTGTACCAATTGCTCGCGTACGATGGTCTCGTCTGTCTGCTCGGTGTTCATCCCCTCAAGCCTCTGGTCCATCTGCTTGTTCGCGTGTCGCACGTTCCCCCGCGTGCGTCTTTCCCGTTGCTGAACACAAGATGTGAGGGCGATGCGATACAGCCAGGTCGAAAAGCGCACTTCGCCACGGAACCGATGGCAACCCCCGCCACGCCGCCAGGAACGTCTCCTGAGTACGCTCACTGGCAGCGTCGTCGTCCAGGAGTATCTGCACACTCAAAGTGAAGACGCAATGCTGGTATCTTTGCACGAGAAGCGCAAAGGCGTCCTGATTCCCCTGTTGACTCGCTTGGACAAGTTGAGCGTCATTTTGCTTGGTTTGGGAGAAGGCAATGCTCAGGAGAGACCTCACCTGGCAGTGTGATGAGTACGTTAGATCCTTGTTCCTCCAACATATTCGTCCTTGCCTCTCTTCGAGAGGGGTTTGCTCAAAAATGTGGTAGGGACGTGCAGGCACCTCTGGTGATTGGCATTACTTTCCTTCGATCTACGACTGCAATGTCGTATCAGCTTCTGGACCGATTGATTGATAACCCGGTCCTTTACTTGCTCAAACTGATCAAAATGCGCCATTACGACAGGTATTGGGAAACGTTCACTCGAGGAATAGACAGCTATAGACAAATACGGCCATGTATGCTATAATCATGATATGAAATTGATCGATTATGCGAAACAACAAGGCATTAGCTACCGAACCGCCTGGAGGTGGTATAAGGCAGGCAAGATCGCCGGGCACCAAATGGATACGGGCACTATTCTGGTGACAGAACCAGTGCCCGTGAAAGAACGGCCTGCCCTTGCCAATGTGGTGGTGTACACGCGGGTGTCCTCAGCCGAAAACACGTCAAACCTGGACAGCCAGGCGGAACGGTTGGTAGCCTACTGTACGGCGCGAGGCTATCAGGTGAGCAAGGTGGTCAAAGAAATCGGTTCTGGGGTCAATGACAATCGGCCCAAGTTTCTGGCGTTGCTGGCTGATCCAAGCATTGGGCGCATCGTGATTGAACACAAAGATCGTGGCACGCGCTTTGGCTTTCGCTACATCGAAACGTTGCTCAAAACCTATGGGCGCGAGATTGAAGTGGTCAATCAAGCAGAGAGTGGCACCGAAGATTTGCTGGCTGACCTCACCAGCATCATTTATTCGTTCTGTGCTCGATTGTATGGGCAACGCCGGGCAAAGCGCAAAACGGAAAAAATTGTGCAAGAATTGGAGCAGGGAAGCTATGAAGAAGCGCAAGAAGCCCCCCAAGAAGGGTGAGCCGCGTACCATCACGCGTGCAATCACCCATATTGGATTGGAACGGGCAAATCCAGGCAAACTCGCTGCCCTGAACGAACTGGCCGAGGTCTATCTTGCGTTGATGCAGCAGTATGTGACGCTGTTTTGCGATGAGGAACTCCCCAACGGCTTTCGCGCTCCTTGCTTTCCGACCGCTCTCTCCGAGCGATGGCAACGCGTCGCGATCCAACAGGCGGCGGGCATCGCCAAGTCCTGGCGGACCAATCGCGCCAACGCCTATCAAGTGTATCTGGACGCGTTGGCTGAGTATCAGAAACAACGGGAAGAAGGCACGCTCAAAGCAGAAGCAAAGGAACCGCAATGGCGGGAGTGGAACATTCCGACGTTGCGCCAACCCTGCATTCAAGCCAATGTCAATGTGGTCCAATTGGAAGCAGCCACCGATTCGACCGTGGATTACTGGCTCAAGGTTTCGACCCTGACGTTCAGAAAGCAACTTCTCATTCCGGTTGTGCTTGCTAACTACCACAAAATACAGCTCACTGATCCTCACACGGGCAAGCGTCGGAAGATCAATAGGAGTGTGGCCCTCAATAAACGAGCAGGGGCGTGGTGGTTGACCCTGACCTATGACGAAGAAATCCTGCCAGAGACCAGGAACGACGCGCCGGTCATTGGCATTGACGTCGGTATCGCCAATTTCATCACCACCTCCGATGGCAAACAGTACGGCTCGTTCAATGGGCGGATGAAAGAACGGAATCGGCAGGATCGCGAAAAACGACGGCGCAAGGCGAAACTGCGAGCCTGCTTGAAAAAGAAAGGCGTCCCCAAGGAGAAACTCCCCTCCACCACCAGTCGCACAGGACAGAGGCTCATCCGGCACATCAAGCAATCGATCAATCGAACCGTCAACCTCTGTTTTGAAGAACACGAAGGCTGTCAGTTTGCCTACGAACAATTATCAGTGCCCTCGATGCGCTTCAAAGCCCGCGCCATGAACGCGTACCTGCGTGCCTCCAACCTCGCGCATATTCCAGTGCACCTTGAGTGGAATGCCACCAAACGCGGTGTCACCGCCACAAAGGTGAAGAGCGCCTATTCGTCGCAAGAGTGCCATGTGTGCCACTACATAGACCGAAAAAATCGCCCCAATCAGCAGACGTTCTGTTGCCGGGTTTGCGGTCACGCGACCCACGCAGACACTAACGCCGCGCAGAATATTGCATCGCGGCTTGGCGACCGGGAGTTGCGTGCCTGCCAGGACCGGCACCAAATCAAAGCACTGCTCCTCTTGCGGCATGAGCAGTGGAAGCAAGAATTCCGGTTCCTCGTAGTGGAACCGCCCGTCCAGTTGGATCTTTGGGCGTGCTCAGAGATGTCAACGGACGTAGGTTAAGGCGAGTTGTGTAGGCAGGGAATACCTGTCCATACAATGAGCAACTATACTCTGTACACATTTGTCGGAAAAAAAAGGATAAATTCCAGTCTGCTGCACATGGCGATCGGTGGCATTGACCAGGCACGCATCAGCAGGCACCAGGCCTCCTGCCGCTAGGCGAACGATATCCCCTGGTGCCACTACGCGACGTGGCAGTTCAAGCCATGCACCATCGCGTCGCACGCTTGTCGTGGGGGCAACATTCGCACGCAGTTTCTCAACGGAGTTCTGAGACCGTGAGGTCTGAACAAAGTTGAGCACGTTGCTGAGCAGGACGATGACAACGATGATGCTGGCGTCAACGGGATCACTCAGTATTGCCGAGACGAGGCTCGCAACCAGCAAGAGGATAATCAGCTTAAGCCGCCAGAGGAAGGGTAAAGAAGAACGTTGCTCCCTCGTTGAGGGTGCTTTCCACCCAGATCCGCCCTCCCTGCTGCGTCACGATCTGTGCGGCAATATAGAGCCCTAGTCCCATGCCTTTCACCGTATTCTGTTCGGGTTGAGCACCCCGAACGAAGCGCTCAAAGATCCTGGCGTGCTGGTCCTGGGGAATACCTTTGCCCCGGTTCTGCACGCTCAACCGAATCATATCGTCATCGACTGAGACGCTCACCCACACCGGCTCACCCACAGGGGAATATTTCAATGCATTGCTGAGCAGGTTCTGTAAGACTTGTCCGCTACGTTCTCGATCAGCGTAAGCCCGTATCTGGATGGTACTCTCAAGAAAGAGGCGATGAGGCCAGAGCTGTTTTTGTTCCTTGACCATCTCTCGTACCAGATCATCCACCGCAAAGACGCTTGCGTGGATGGAGAGCATGCCTGTTTCCAACGCGCTGGCATCGAGCAAACTGCTGATCAAGCGCGATAGCTTCTCCAGGCTTCTATCGACCTGCTCAAGCTCGGGTGCCATGTGCTCATCTCCCGCTTTGCTCAGACGCCGTTGGAGCAGTTGGACGAAGCCCTTCGCACTGGTGAGGGGCGTTTTGAGTTCATGGCTGACCATGCCAAGGAACGTCTCTTTTTGCCGCTCGAGCTCCTTGCGTGCAGTAATATCCTCCATCGCCAGCAGGATCAAATGATCCCTGGCGCCTTTTCGTTCGCTGACGATTGCGCGACCGCTGAGCAGCATGATCTTGCGCCCAATGGTGGGAAAGTCGTGTTCGACCTCAATATCCTGGAAAGAGTGGTGTGTGTCTCGGACCTGCTGGAGGAGCGCTCGGACCTGGGGACGATCCCATTGCCCATTGCCCAGTTCCCATAGCGTCTGTTGCGCAATCTGTGGGGGAACGACATGAAAAAACGCATAGAAAGCCGTATTGGCACTCTGCACTTGCATCTCTGCATTGAGGACGACCAGCGGTTCGCGAACCGTCTCGACAATAGACTCCGCATAGTCCTGGGCCACACGCAGTTGCTCATTGCGCGTTTGCAGTTCCTGGTTCGTGCTGGTCAGTTCTTCATTGATGGCTTGTACTTCGGCCTGGGATGTCTCTAATTCTTCATTGAGGCTTTGCAGTTCCTCATTGCTTGACCGGACCTCCTCGTTGGCTTCCTGCAAGGACGCATTGGCTCTCTCGTCTGCATCCAGCGTGGCCTGTACCTCTACCTGAGTCTGTGCCAGTTCTTGTTCCAGGGTGGCGATTCGGGTGGCACCGGTGGTGCGCCCGGCTTGTCTACCCAGGAGCTTCCTCAGGGAGAGCGGTGCTGCGACGAGCGGGGCCAGAGGCGGTCCCTCTGCAAAGAGGACGAGAAAACCACGGATGAGGGAAGACGTTTTGAGTGGCACGACTGTAATCTGCACCAGGCGATTCGTGTTGCTCAGGTGTAATCCTTCTCTCGTGATAGGACGATCTTCCTTCTGTGCGGTAAAAATGGCTGCACGCAGACCCAATTTTAACCCTTCACGGACCCATTTGAGCACATGAAAAGTGGCTTTCCCGGCGCTTGGCTCCAGGTAGAGGCCGGTGTTTCCACGCAGGTGGAGGATGTGCAGATCTGCATCGAGAATGACGCTGGCCGGTGCATACGTGGTCAGCAGTAGACGTTCAGCTTCTTGTTGAAGAGTAGGTTCATGGATCATCTCCTGTAGCTCCTTCTTGACGCTCTCTTGTCTGGTAGCACGCTCAACTCCTGTGCTGAGAACAGGCGGCAAGAGGTGTTGCGCCCAGCTTTTTTTGGTAAACACTTTCTGGTGCTGCTCCACACGGGTAAAAAGCGTGGAATCTGGATCAACGCTTTCTGAGGCCCCAAGCAGCAAGAAGCCATGTGATTTGATGGCATAATGCAGGGTTTGCAAGACCTTCTCTTGCGCAGGAGGCATCAGATACATGAGGACGTTGCGGCAACTGATCAGGTCTACCCGCGAAAATGGCGGATCGTGCGTCACGTCGTGTCGTGCAAAAACACACTGTTCACGGATGGCTTCGTTGACCTGGTAGCGCCCTCTACTCCTATCGAGAGGAAGAAAGAAGCGCTGCAAGCGCTCCGAGGATACCGCCTGTAAGGTCTCTCGCTGGTAGATGCCCGCCCTGGCCTGCTTGAGAGCCCCCGCATCCAGATCAGTCGCAAAGATTTGAAAAAGGAATGGAAGCTCTTGTGCTTCACGAAACTCGAACAACGAGATGGCGAGCGAGTACACTTCCTCGCCCGTGGAACAGCCTACGACCCAGATCCTGATGGGCTCTGCTGGCAAGAGATGCTGCACGACTTCTGGAAAGACCAGGCGGGTGACAGCTTCAAAGGCGGGTGGATCGCGAAAAAAACGCGTGACATGGATCAGGACTTCCTGACTCAACGCTTCCGTCTCAGCCGGATGGTCTTTCAGATAGGTCGCATACGTAAGGAATTGGTCCAGGTGCATGACGGCCATGCGACGAAAGATGCGCCGTTGCAGCGTGGCGGTCCGATACGCGAGAAAATCCACACCGGTAGCAGCGCTGAGCAACAGACAAATCGTTGTGAACGCCTGCTGCTCATCAGCAGACAAGCTCTCCGGTTCCCGTGAGACGGTCGTTTTGAAGGAGAGATGCCCCAGATCAGCCAGCAGCGCCAGGGCAATTTGCTCTGGTGGCAGGATCCGATCCACGCAGTGGGAGGAAATCGCATGCTGAGGCATCTGTGGGTACGCTGCTGACTCCGCGTTTTGAGCAAACGTCATCCCCCCTTGCGCCTGAATCGCTTGTAAACCCTTGGTGCCATCAGTGGCCGTTCCCGAAAGAAGCACCCCGATAGCCTGACGCTTCTGATCAGCTGCTAGCGAACGGAAGAAGCGGTCTATCGTGAAGTGCTGACCGCCGTGCTGCGTTCGTGGCAGAAGATGCAGGGTTCCTTGTTCCAGCGTCAGATCGACATTTGGAGGAATGACATAGACCTGATCCACTTCCACCCGCATCAGATCCTGGACCACACATACAGGCATCGTGGTGACGCGTGCAAGCAGATCCGGTAACATGCTGTGATGCATGGGGTCCAGGTGCT
The DNA here is from genome assembly GCF_016587415.1 of Ktedonobacter sp. SOSP1-85. GTDB lineage: Bacteria > Chloroflexota > Ktedonobacteria > Ktedonobacterales > Ktedonobacteraceae > Ktedonobacter. Next base: position 5,879,581 of record NZ_BNJI01000001.1, read on the forward strand.
GTACAAAGACGTAGGCCATTCCTGTCGTTGGTGGCAAGTGAGAGAGCAAATGGGTAAATGCTTCTAAGCCTCCAGCAGAGGCACCGATTCCCACAATAGGAAAGGGCGCCTCCCTGGACGCATCAGACAGCGTCAGTCCTTTGAGATCGTTTCCCATATCCAGCCTCTTTTCCTCTTCAATGGGCATGCGAAAACCTGGGTGTCATGAAATACAAACATGATGTACGTACGAGTGTTACAGAGAGGAGGGCAACATCTGGATGTGTTGTTGTTCGCATTCTCTATGAGCGGCAGAAATCACAACCGTATATGCTTCTGACCAGAAGATGAGCGGGGAAAGGTCAAGGTATTCGGGACGCTTGTCGAGAACGAGAAGAGGCAATGCCACGAGAGCACGATATTTCTCAAACAGGCTGTTTGACGATCCTTCTCTGCTAAAGAGCAAAAAGGGAGGACAGCATAATTTCGTTACGCTGTATTGTCCTCATCATACCATGTATGGAGAGCGTTGGAAAGCAAGCATCTCCTAGTGGAAAAACCTTATTCGTGGACGGTCATTAGAGGATGAGACGAAGTGAGTGCTGCTGGAAGCTCCATTTCGGCCTTTCTTCGTAGATATACATGAATACGGTGCGCGGCTTCTTCTCCCTGCATAAAGGCCTCATATAACGATTTCATGTTTGCCATGACATCACCTGCTGCGAAGACTCCTGGAAGAGGAGTCGTCAGCACGTCGACGAGTCGAAGTTCCTCAGCAGAAGGACGTGAAATGACCATGCTCGGAGGGAGGAATGACAGATCTGGCACCTCTTCAATCGCAATGATGACTGTTTCGGCGGGATAACGACGACCGTACCCAGGAACAAAAGCAAGACGACGTCCTTTTTCTTCGTAGATCCATCGTGTCTGTCGACAATGCAGTCCGCAGATGTTCATGTCCTCGGTTCCAATGAGGCTGATTGGCATGGTAAAAGGATGAAGATACAGTTCCTTCTTCAGTAAGGTCACTCGATTCCAAGCTTGTAAGGGAAGCTCAGACAATGGCCCTGGATAGAAGATATGGACAACACGTGCTCCTGCCTGTAAGACCACAGCGGCAACCTCAAAAGCGGCTCGGCTTCCACCCAGGATAGCGATGCTCCCCTGGAAAAATCTTTTTTTGACTGCGCAAGAGTTACGTAGAATATCGAGTGCGGAGAACACACCTTGAAGTTCTTTCTCACCAGGAATGCCGCCACCTAAACCATGTTGAGCCCCAACAGCTAGCAATGTCGCATCAAAGTCTTGCAGTATCTGTTCAAACATCACCTCTCGCCCGATTTTCGTATGCAAACGAACCTCTATACCGGGTCGAAGGAGCATCTCTATCAGTTGTTTTCCTGCTTGTGGAGATACACCGAAGGAGGGCGTCATCATCGCTAGCACCCCTCCTACCGTCGGGTTTGCCTCAAAGATCGTCACATGGCAGTAGCCGTATTGAAAAAGAATATTTGCGGCAGCGAGTCCAACGGGGCCAGAGCCAATGATGGCAATGCGCTCTTCATACACGCTACCTTGCCCTCTGAGGCGAGGAATCAACAACATATGCTCATGAGATACATTCTTTGTATCAGAGGAGAGAGACTGCTTCTTTGTCTCCATGTAACGAGCCATTGCCATTTCCTTCCCAGGGGAGCATACTCTTCATCATTCAGTTTGTTCGTCGCTCGCCTTCTTTCCTACACAACAATATATTCTGTAAGAGACGGTGTAATTGACGAGGATACGCTGGCGACAGTACATATGTTAGTCCCTCCTATCTAGTATAGAGTATGGTGTTTCTTCCACTACTTACAAGTAGGATCTAGTACTAGTATCCCCTGCGAAATGGCTCCAGAAGCCCAAGGAGCCAATATAAGCTCAAGTATCTCTCTGCTGCTCGTTGAGTTTGTGTCTTGTTGGGCTTTATGCCCCTTGCTTTTGCGCAATATGCCTGAGATTACTGGCGAGGATCCCCAGGCCCAACCAGCGTTCCATCCCCTCTTGCCCGTGATAGGCACTTGTGCGCCAGCCGTAATCGCGTCTTAGACTCGCGATGCGTCCCTCGATGCCGGCACGCCAGCGATAGCCGCGCCGGACGGTTCGCGTGCGTTCCAGTGTTTGACGTTCTTCGGAGAGCTTGCCCTCCGCCGGGATCGCGACTCGTTTGACGCCCACAGCGAGGAGGCGTTTCTCGGTATCCGCCGAGTGCACGCCCCGATCCCCAGCCACCAGGTTGGGAGGCCGGGCAAAGACCGCCCGATGATGGGCCACGGCGTCGATAGCCTGCCCATGCTCCTCCGGATGTTCCAGGATCTCATAGCGCGTCACGATGCCCCCCTCGACTTCGTCCAGGATGACGTGCCGGCCAAACTCGACCAGAGCACCGCCTTTGTGGCGAGGAATGACGCGCGTGTGCTGCTCGAAGAGGCTGAGGACCTTGTTGGCTGAGGCAACCTTCTTGCCTTCGAGCACCCTGCTACGCGTTTGGGCGATGACCTGCCTGACCAGGGGCAATATCCTCTCAGCCTCGCTGAAGAGCCGCTTCGCTTGCGCTTCAGGCTGCGGGCCGAGCGCTGCCATCACACGGGTGGCCTGCTGTACCATGTGCTCTGCCGTCTCGATGAGCTTCTGATACAGGTGCTTTTGCTCCGCCTCTTTGGCTTCCCCCTTGCGCCGCAACTGCCGATGCAGGCGTTGGGCCACCTGTTTGGCCGAGCGCAGGCGCGAGCGACAGGTCTGTTTTAGGTAGCTCACGTGATCGGCGACCAGCCCTTTGGCCCGCTTCACCAGGCGAGAAAGCACACGTCCACTGTCCACCAGCAATCCGCTGTCGGTGGGATGATGAATTTCGGTCTGCACACAGGTGGCGTCCAGCCGCAGCTTACGCCCCTTGGTCACCTTGGCCTGCTTCGCCAACTCCACGACCCGATCATTGAGCGCGTGCAGGGTTTCGGGACGCAGGGTGCGTAACCAGCGGAGCAAGGTTGTCTCATCAGGCACCCGCGCAAAATACACCCGACAGAACCAGCGCAGCACCAGGCTGTCCTTGACCCGCTCTTCAGTTTCTTTGAAGCTCCACTGATACAAATGCTTACAGAGCAACATACGCAGGATGACTTCCACTGGCGTCGAGTGGCGTCCGTGGACCAGGGTGAAGCGATACCGTTTGCCCAGATCATCGCGAACCTGCTGATACAACTGGTCATCCACCAGCAAACCGTCGAGGGTTTGCAGCACGGGATCGATCTGGGCAGCGAGTTTTGGCGCTCGGGCAAACACGTCTTCTGGCTGGTACGCATCGATGAGCATCGTTCTGGCCTCCTTTCCCCCAGCATAGCACCGCTTTACAAAACACGGGTCCTTTCCCCTGTTGCTTACGCGCCTCGTCTGATCAGCCATTCCTCTCCCCCGCTCGATCTTTGACAGGGGTTATAGCCTCTCAAGCCGCTTGCGAGCAGAAAGAGCGTGGGAAGAGCGTAGTAGAATGAACAAGAGAAGTGTATGTGGTGAATATGGAGCTTTGAGAGCCTGCCGGCCTCGTTTTCCTGCCTCATGTGCAGGGGCAGGATTGTACAAACAGGCATCCAGGCGCAAGCGCGTGATAGCGTTCACCTGAGGCAAGCGGCTCACCTGAGCGCAGAAAATCCAGTACCGCATAGGTCCCATCAGCGACTACCACCGGGCTTCGATCAGGCATCCAGCGAGAGAATTGCAGGATCATCTGCCAGGCCCAATCCGTGATGGTTTTGTGTCGCATCTTGCGCTCTTCGTGATAGCGTTCCGAGGGGGCCAGCACGGTCAAAAAGGGCAAAGCCCAGACCCGCTGCGCCCAGGGGACGGGAGCCAGCAGCATCATACAGATCCAGCGCAACCCGTTCGTTTTCACAAAAAACTCCTTGCTCGAACGAACCGGATCACGATAGACCCCTCGTGCGGCAATCTTGCGGCCTCGTCGGTGCTCGATGGTTTCGTCGATGCCTATGATCACTGGCTCGTTTCCTGGGAAAAATAGGGGCACCAGCAACAGCAGCAAGCGGCGACTGAGTTCTCGACTCGACTATGTCGCCCGATTGAGCACTCGATGGTAGTTCTGGAATTGCTTTTCGTCTGAGCATCCCATCACTCTCAAGATGGCAGCAATCGTTCGTTCTTCGGGAGCCAGGACCGCTCCTATTACGAGGACCTTGCCCCATTCCCACACGCGTTCGCTCAAGACCTCTTCAAAGTGGCGCAACACGTGTATAATCCTTGTAAGCAGCGTCAGCATCTCTTCTTTTTCCTTGGTAAGAATTTGAGAGAAGCTTACTCTGCCTTTCGTTTTTTGTCTACCGATTGGATAAAGTCTACGTGAGGAGGAACAAACATATTTCTACCCATCTTTCATTATGAATTAGCTGAATTGCGTATAAACTATGCTCAATTGATCTGAAAACCTCTACTCACATCATTCGTATCTCCTATGATTGATGTGCATCTTTACGTTCAATAATTTTGAAGGGAAGCTTTTCACAGGTCAAAGATGCTTCTCACTGTATGTGCCATTGGCATTCATGCAAAGGAGAAGATCAATAGAACATTTGTAACGTTCATGTTTGCCGCAGTGTAAGTGTCGTAGGCATTGTCATCTGACTTGTTATCGATTTAATCGCTAGTTTAGTCGAATTATGCGTCGTGGTGGCTACAGACTCGCGAGTGATAGCATGGTTGGCTTCGTTGGAGCTTTTCTCGGTAGTTTTCTCGCGAGCCAGATGACCTCTGGTACCAACGTTGGTCTCATTGGGAGCATCATTGTTGCCATCGTCGAACAGTGCATATATTCTGATTGCGTTCTTACGCTTTGTTATACGGAAGAGGTGAAGGTATGTTAACCGGAATGATTGATGTGGCCTGTCGTATCTCTCCAGCCACGAAACGGTTCCTCCTCAAAATCTGGTTTCAGGCTCTGGCACAATTAGATAAAGAAGCACAGATGCTCTTCATGAATTATGGATATATTGACCTTAGACCTGATGCAGGAGCGATAGCATTGCAAGACGAAGATGAGAAGGATCGCTATTGTATCCAATTGTATCACGCAGTCGCTGGCGCGATTACGCTAAAAAACCTGGATGTGCTGGAAATAGGGTGTGGACGTGGAGGAGGGGCCTCTTATATGATGCGTTATCTGCAGCCCAAATCAGTGGTTGGTATTGATCGCTGTGTGACTGCTGTGCAATTCTGCCGCGAGCAGTATTCGGTAGAAGGACTCTCCTTTTCCCTCGGAAATGCCCAATCGCTCCCATTTAGAGAAAACACCTTTGATGCAGTCGTGAATATCGAATCCTCCCATTGTTACGAGTCAATGGAAGATTTTCTGCGCGAAGTCTTTCGAATCCTTCGCCCACATGGCTCCTTCCTCTTTACTGACTTTCGTAACAAGAATCACGTTGAGATGTTACGTAAGCAGCTACAAGATGCTGGTTTCGTAGTGCTGGAAGAAACATGTATCACCACAAATGTTGTGAGAGCATTGGATCTTGACAATCAGCGCAAAATGAATCTTATTCAACAAAAAATACCCAAGAAGTTACAAAAAATTTTCCAATTGTTTGCGGGAGTGCAGGGGGCAAAAACGTATGAGGCATTTCGCACTGGCGCTGTCGAATATCGCAGCTTTGTTCTCTGCAAGGGAACCATAAGTTGAGAACAGGTCAGCACAAAGGCACTCCTCCACTTGCATGAGAAACTGTTTGCAATCGATGGATACCGATTGGTCGAACTGTTCAACATGCACGGATCGGCATGGAGCCAAAGCTCTACTCGCTCGTTCAACCTGTGAGTACCCTCTCGGTGTGGGGCGATATACGGCCTGTACCGCTTGGTTAAAGCGGTCTGTCACCTGTCCTAATGGTCATTAAGCTCGTCTTGATGGTTCATGTATCCTCCTCTGATCCACGGGCTAGAGTGAGGAGAGATGCAAGCCCCCGCATTTATGCGTGAGGTTTGGTGACATGATACCTACTTCGTCTCATCCTCTAGTGATCGTCCACGAATAAGATTTTTCCACTGCGATTCAGCCTTCTCTTCTTCCTCCGAAAGCTTTGGCATTTCATCCTTCTGCGATCTCAATGGACGTGCCGTCATCGGACCTTCTTGATGTTGTGGAAAACGCTCATGTCTCGCATCCTGGTCCCCGAATGCTGTACGCTCCATTGATGCGTTCCTCCCTCCCAATGTATCACGCACTGGATCTAATTCATGCTTGATCCCTTTCTGTATGTCTTCCCTCTCATGTCGTTCTCGTATTTCTTGCTGATCCAGCACCCTTTGTTTTTGTAGTATCTCGTCTTGCGCTCTAACTGCCTCCTGCATCTGTCCCTTTCGCCGCTCCATCCCTACTCGCCTGCTCTCTTTCTCTCGCGTCTCCTCCTCTTGCTCAGACGCTACCACTATCTCTCTCTCGTGCAAATGCTCTGGAGACATCATCGGATCACTCTTCATTGACGCCCGTTGCCTCTCTGTCGTCTTTCCCCTTGTGAACGCGCTCTCTTGATGAAACAGGTAGTGCGACATCATTGGGTCTGCTGTTCCCCGGGGCGCCTCCTCTACCATTCTGGTAAAGTTCTGCATCTCCTTTTCCAGCACGGTTTGAAAATGGCTATTTATTCCCAGCCATTCTGCCATTCTCCCGACGATACCCATCGGAGGGTCATGGTGGATGAAGACATCTACTGATGTCTGCTCAGCTCCTAAGGGAGTAAACTTGACCGTACCTCTATTCTGCACCCCCTTTATCGATCTCCAGCCTACCTGCCGCTCAGGAATCCAGTTCTCATTCACAGCATCCCACTCTTGTTTTCCTGCTACCTGTACAACCCAATGACTCCGTTGAGTGTCATAGTACGTCACCTCCCGAACGGAATGCATATACTTTGGAAAATCATGAAAATGGGTAAAGAACGCATAGGCATTCTTTACTGATGTCGGTACGAGTACCGTCACATGATACTCACCCATCATTCCCTCCCTCTCACGTTACCAACACAACAATGAGCTATCTCAAAGAAGCTAGCCCTGGTCCGTTTTGGTGCCAGACGCGTGCTCTACTACAGAGCGCATCTCTTCACACATTCAGTCTCTCAACACATTGAGGGATGCAACTCAAATCCCCTTCTCTTTCGTACAGAGTGTGCATTTTAATCTGGAATATGTTGGGATTGCTATCCGTTGATCAATCGATGAAGAAAGGGCTTGTAGAGGGCACCTCTCCAACAATCGCTGCAATAAATTTAGTTTTAGTGTGCCAAAGATATAATATTATGTTTTTAGTAGTTTGTCTATGTGTTAACTTTTTATGTGTTTGTTGTTGTTGAATCTATTGGTATTTTTGTTGTTTCTACATTTCCAATTATCCACCTTAAGAAACGTGGCAAAATCGCTCATTCACTGTGACGATATTACTTAATAGTTGAAATTTTCTATAAAAAGCGGTGAAATCATAAATATTGCTAGTTGGAATATGTATTGTGTTTTTCCTAAAAATAGTGTATACTAAAGGTAGCTCATAGATCCTTCCATGAGTCAAGCCGCTTACACTATGTTCCTCGTACCCACCAATGCTCTGAGCCCTCCTCTCTCCATTCGGTAAGCGTGATTGCTCCAATGGTCATGTTCGCTCTCTCGCGTTTGTGCCTCCTCTCTTCCCTCAGGAAGATGCATCTGGAGGAGAGAAATACAGGACTGCATGATTATGGAAACTTTCCTTCTACCCTTGCTCCTTTTCGTACTCCTGATAGCTCTTCTCTGGTTCAGGGAGACACAGGATCGGCGCCAACGAACTCACCGAAGAAAACGACACTCCCTCTCCGATAGCACCATTTCATGAGTCTGCTCCCAGTTGAATACTCTCAGCAGAAGAAGCGCTCCTCTTCTTGGTCACAAGAAAGGCAACACCTATGACCGTCATTCAAGAAACACACGCGCCAGTCAAGGCGATGAGAAACGCACAACCGGATGAGCATCCAGAGATAGTAGTGGCCGTTCAAGGCGCACCTGACTCTACGCAGTACTCTTCTGCGAGAGAAGGCATTGTAAGCAAAAACAACCTCGCAGAGGCGATCAGGTTGGGTAGGCATGCTCAAACTCAGTTTGCTTACCCGGCGTGGCCAACATCTAAGCCCGGACCACAGGTCACCTCCCCTCTTCCAGGGCAGAAACCACACCCCAAGCGTACTGACCAGATGGTCTATGGCTGCTATGATCAGGAGCAAGGAAGAGCATGCGTTTCTCCTGCAACCCGGGCTGTGCGGAAGATGAGAGGCAGGGTCTACCTTCCTGATGACAACTTCCTAGAGGTGATTTCTGAAGCTGAGGCAGTGGAACGCTGGCGTGATGATGGCAACGCATCCGAGACCGAGGCAATAGCTCGCTGGCTCGATGATGGCGGCACACCTGATGCCACATTTGAGATGGGAGAGCTTTTATCTCACCATATTGTAAAACGATAACGCCATCAGGAGGCTTGCCATGACTTTCTTTGCAGTGTTTGTGTTTGGGATCATCGTGGTTTTGCTGGTGTTCGTCGCGCTTTCTGCGATTCGCATAGTGCAACAGTATGAGCGCGGCGTAGTTTTCGTGTTGGGACGTTTAATTGGAGCAAAGGGTCCCGGGCTCTTCTTCGTTCCCCCGCTCATTTCACGCGTGAGTAAGGTCGACTTGCGAATTATCACGCTGACCGTGCCCCCGCAAGAGGTCATCACTCGTGATAATGTCACGATCAAGGTGACGGCGGTCCTCTACTTCTATGTCGTCGATCCCATTGCGGCTATTGTCAATGTGATGGACTTTCACCAGGCAACTACGCAGATTGGTCAAACGACCTTGCGCAACGTCCTCGGTCAGTCGGAACTGGATGAGCTATTGGCGCAGCGCAACAAGGTCAACCGTGATTTGCAAACTATTATTGACGAGCAGACGGAGGGATGGGGCGTAAAAGTGACCGCAGTTGAGATCAAGGATATTGAGTTACCTGTCACGATGCAGCGTGCCATGGCCAAGCAGGCGGAGGCAGAGCGCGAGAAGCGCGCGAAGGTGATTCATGCTCAGGGAGAATTACAGGCCTCGACCCAGTTGGCTCAAGCCGCCGAAATTCTTGGCTCACAGCCTGCCGCGCTACAACTACGCTACCTGCAAACGCTGACAGAGGTCGCGGTGGAGAAGAATTCGACGATTATCTTCCCGCTACCAATCGACCTGATTGAACCGATGTTAAAGATGACGCACCAGAAGGCGGACATGGCAGTACGTGAGCCACCCAACGATGTTCCTCTGAAGGAGTTCTCTCTCCCGCGTTAGATGACTGCTGGAAGTTGTCGTTGTCATGGAAGCAACGCCTCTTAGGTGCTGTGATGGGTGTACGGTGAACGTGCATGTTTTGACTCTATTGAGAACGATACAGGGGTATCGTTTCAAGCAAAGGACGAGATCATGAGAGTTGCAAAACTTCTTCTGGGAGCTACTCTTACCCCAAGAGGCCTTCTTGTAGGGCTGATTGTGGGGTTGGTCGCTAGCTTTCTTGTGAGCCAGCTGATAGATAGGGAGCAGACCAGATGAAAATACTGGTTATTGATAGTGACTGTGATTTGGTGGAAATGCTCGTAAGTTGGCTCAAAACACTTGGATATAAAGTCTATTGGGCGTATACTTGCGAGCAAGCGAAGAGTGAATGGTTGGAGCAGCAGCCAGACCTCGTCATTGTGGATCCAGTACTAAAAGGCGTCGATATCCTGGGTATGTGTGAGGATCTACGCACGAAGCATGATACGCTTGTTTTGGTGATCACAGAGGGCAAAAATGTGCAGGATGAAATACGATGTTTGGAGTCAGGGGTCGATGATTATCTCCGCAAACCGTTCTTCCCTTCACAATTACTGGCACGTATTCGGGCTGTAAGTCGACGCGCGCGTTCAACATTGGAGCGTCGCCCTTCTTCGGTGTTAACGGTCGGACCTGTGTGTATTGATTCGCTGCATAATGAAGCGAGAATTCGTGGAAAAGCTGTGCATTTGACGCCGACAGAGAGTAAGCTACTCCATCTGCTCGCTATGAATGCCAATGATGTTTGCACAGCCGATCAAATCGTAACCCATGTATGGGGATATGATGGCGATGGTGATACCTGTCTGGTCAAAGCACATATACGCCATCTCCGCCAGAAAGTGGAACTTGATCCGAGTAATCCACACTCTATTCTCACCGTGACTGGCGTTGGCTATACGTTGATACGCCCTAAAGAAGAACAACAGAAGGTGAAAGAAATTGGTCGGCCAGTGCGTGTCGGCTGAGTGTAACCTGGTGGGTCAGCTAGCAATTGAGCAACAGTAGGGAGACAGAGATGATAGAGAATGAGGGGAGAGAAAGAAGGAAAAGAGCAATGGCTCGCCCCCAGAAATATCCCCTGCCCCCCTTGAGCGAGCCGGAAGAGCGTGAATTGCGTCTTCATATGCCCAGGATCTGGGGATATTCTCTTTAGTAGTTGAACTTTTCATAAAAAGCAATGCAATCAAAATAGCATAGCTTAGATATATATTTGTATTTTTCTCAGAAATAGTGTATACTAAAAATAGCTCATAGATCTTTTCTTGAGTCAAGCCTCTCACACCATGTCCCTTGTAACTACCAACGTTCTGAGCGCTCTTCTCCCCACTCAGCAGACATGATTGTTACAATGGTCGCGTTTGCGCTCTCGCGTTTGTGCTCCCTCTCCTCCTTCAGACATAGGCATCTGGGGGCAAACCATACAGGATCACATGATTATGGAACTCTTCCTTTTCCCCTTAGCGCTCTTTGTCCTCCTGATCACTCTTCTCTGGTTCAGGGAAATACAGGACCGGCGCCAACGAGCCCACTGAGGAAAAACGACACCATCTCTTCGATGACACTGTTTCAAGAGTCCGCTCCTGGTTGACACGCCTTCAACCGAAGAAGTGCTCCTCTGGTTTCTCGCAAGAAAGGCAACTCCTATGAGCACTATTCAAGAAACACACCCGCCAGTCAAGGCGATGAGAAACGCACAACCAGATGAGCATCCAGAAACAGTCGTGACCGCACAAGGCGTCTCTCCATCTGTGCAGGGCTCCTCTGCGAGAGAAGATAGTGCAAGCCAGGGCAACTTCGCAGAGACGCTCATGCCGGAGAGACATGCTCAAACTCCGTATGTCTACCCGGCATGGCCGACATCTAAGCCCGGCCCGCCGGTCACCCCTCTTCCTCCAGGGCAGAAACCGCACCCAAAGCGCACGGATCAGATGGTGTATGACTGTTATGACCAGGAGCGAGGAAGACCATGCATTGCTCCCGCAACCCAGGTGATGCGGAAAACGAGAGCCAGAACGTACCGTCCTGATGACCCCTTCTTAGAGGTGATCTCTGAGGCTGAGGTAACGGAACGCTGGCGTGATGATGGAAACACATCCGAGACCGAGGCCATAGGGCGTTGGCTTGACGATGGCGGCACATCTGATGCCGCGTTTGAGATGGGAAGCTTTTCACCTCGCCACAATGTACAACGCTAACGCCTCTCAGGTGCTGCCACGAGTGTGCCTTGAAAGAGCCTCTTTCTGGCAGTTCCCAGGTGTGAGAAGCGAAGAAAGAAGAGCTTGCTATGGAAGAAGCAATCGTGAGAACGGCATTGGTAACGCAGAAACTCGAAGCATTTGAGCGGCTACAATCCGAATTTGAGGCAAGTCTTGGCTTCATTCAGGACGTACATGGGCAGCAGCGCTTCTCAGCATTTCCTGTTGCTGAAACTGTCCACTATCTTCATGCCCTCTGGATCTGTGCATGTAAAGACCACCTCCTGAATGTCTCGACGCACAGCCGACGATATGAGGGGAACATGTGCTTAGGTCTCTTACAGGGTTGGCAGGAGGGAAAGACTGCTGCGGTGGTGGCATTCCTCGAGCGAAAATTGGATGGGCTCGCTTTTGCTGGTCTCACGCGCAAAATCGAGAAGGCTGCAACTGTTCTTCCTCCTCATGAGGATTTGGCACAGCGCCTTGCCCATGGTCGTCTCGTCTTGCTGAATCGGAGAATGAACTTGCTGCGAGCCTTAGACGCCATTTTCGCGCTGTCAGAGCATGATTTGTTGCAGGAAGTGCATGCTGCCAGTGTGTACTATGGGCATACCCCTCAGCAAATTGAGCAACAACGCGCCGAACAAGACGATGTTCGTTCCTCTTCTGTCCTTCATCCGCTTCTGGCACAACGGAACATGCTGGTGATGAATACAATTGGTACCCATGTCATAACGCAGCAAGCCGCTAGAGGAAGAGCGCGTTTTTGGAGGGTTGTAACACCAAGGGATCCTTCGCGTCCCTTTGCCGAGTATCTTATGAGAACATATCAGGAACAGACGTCACGCTCGCAGAACGTCCAGGTGCAGGGAGATCTCCTTGCGCAAGCCCACGATGCTATCATCATCCATAGCCCAGACGACCGTATTCTCGTCTGGAACCAGGGGGCAACTGCGCTCTATGGATGGACCGAGCAGGAAGCTCTTGGGAAGGATATCCACACCCTTTTGCAGACCTGCTTTTACGCGTCGCGTGAGGCGGTCGCTCTCGTCCTGGCCACACGTGGACACTGGCAAGGGCAACTCACCCAGACATCGCGCGATGGGAAACGCTTGATCGTGGAGAGTTGCCAGATCTTCGTGCCTGCGAAGGCTGGTCAAGCAGCGGTCATCGTGGAGATGAATCAGGATGTTACCGAGCGAGAACAGTTCCTGCAAGAACAAGCCGAAGCGAAGGCACGTGAGTTAGCCTTGCAGGAAACAGCACGCCAGATGGATGCGTTTCTTGGTATCGCCAGCCATGAACTCAAAACACCATTAACCTCCATGAAAGGGAATCTTCAACTCGCACAACTCCAGCTCACACGCCTTCAACAACAGGGAACAACGTTCGACGAGACCACGGCCCAGGCCCTCACCACGGCTCGGAGCTTGCTTGATCGTGTCGAGCGCCAAATCAAGAGGCAAAATCGATTGGTCAATGATCTTCTCGATATCTCGCGTATCCAGACGAACCAATTCACCCTGCAGCGTACCCGGTGCGACCTGGTCAGGATTGTTTGCGAGGTGGTTGAAGATCAGCGCATCCTTGCCCCTACGCGTACGATTCGCTGGCATACCCTGGTTTCCCAGGCAGAGGTATGGGCCGACGCAGACCGTGTTGGACAGGTGGTCAACAACTATCTCTCCAATGCGCTCAAGTACTCTGAAGCCGGCACGCCGATAGATGTTCGCTTGGAGCAGGAAGAAACAATGGTACGCGTATCAGTGCATAATCAGGGGCCAGGTCTCTCTGAAACACAACAGCAGCAGGTCTGGAAAAAATTTTATCGGATAGGAGAGATGGAAGCGAAAAGTGGATCAGGGATGGGCCTGGGCTTAGGTCTCTATATCAGCCAAACACTTATTGAGCGCCATGATGGGCGAATAGGCGTCGAAAGCACTCCTGGAGAGGGATCAACGTTCTGGTTTACGCTTCCGTTCGCTCCTTTAGAACACATATAACGAAGGGAGAAGATGATGATAATGACTACCCCATTTTCTGAACAGCAGAGCGAACAATGGCTTCTTGAAAGGACATATCACGCCCAATTGCGCGATGGTCGGGAGCTTTCTGTTCCTGACTTCACATGGGCCATGAAGCAGCTCACTGATGTCGATGTTCCTCTTTCGTCGCAGTCCTGGAAATCAAAACTACCAGAGCAGTTGTCTGCCAAGAAGAGTACCAACGTTTCCATCCCCATCTCCACCTGGATGGAAATCTCACCAGAAGAAGCAGGTACCAGCTACCAAGAAGGATGCCCTGTTCTACTCTATGGCGAGCATCGGTGGGAGCATTTGAAAGCAACCTCTGAGACATGGAGGCCAAATAGAAACGTGTACACTCTCATTTATGGAAACGCCAAAGTAATGCCGGAGGTCGTCTCTGGGGTTGAATATGCCGTCTGCTCTCTCGACCCCACACGAGGCCATGCTGCCAATGCTTCCTGGAGAGCCTGGTTCTCTTCGGACGTTGCCACGCTTCTCAATGGCAGCACGCACCGTAATATGCTCTTCCTTCGTCCGTGTATGCAGTTTCCTTATACGACCTATTACACCGTGATTGCTGCTGATGGGCAAGTCCATGAGTATTCAGACAGGGCCAGGGCAATACAGGGGTATGCTCTCCTGGCATCACAGGAGGCACATGACCGGAGTGATCTCCACAGCATCTTCCCCCAATTCTGCTACTATCATGAGGTCAAATGTCCAGATGGTGTCTACCGCATCGAATTTTTCGGGCCTCGAATGGATGAGCAGGGATACAACGCCCAGAAGGGATGAGCTTCCGCAGAATGAACAGCTCTTCCCAAAGAGCACGACATGCTAGCAGCAATGCTACGCTCTCTAGTAGTGTCCCCTATGCCCTGGAACGCAGGAAGCATTCCATACGAGAATCGAGGCCAATTCCCATGCACCAGACACTCTCTCCCTCGCATATGTCACCACTGGCGTCTTCCTCCCAGGAGACACCACAGGGAACGTATGCTGAATTAAAACACATGTTGAAGCAACGAGGGTTGCTGGAGAAGCAGCCAACGTACTACATCTACCGGATTGCACTGCTCTGCGCTATGCTTGGACTTGGTGTGCTCTTCCTCCTCTTTGTCCACGTCTGGTGGCTTCAACTACTCAATGCCACCTATCTGGCGTTTGTCTGGACGCAGATTGGCTTACTGAGCCATGAAGCTGGACATCGGCAGATGTTTCATCACGCCTGGCAACATGACCTCGTGAGCCTCATCGGGGGAGATTTGCTGATTGGCATGAGTTATGGGTGGTGGCTTGAAAAGCATAATGCACACCATAGCCATCCCAATCAAGTAGACACCGATCCCGACCTTGCGATCCCTCTCCTCGATTTTACTGGCACAGCCGACCTTGCTAAGATAGGGAGGGTCAGGCAAATACTCGTGAAATATCAGGCATGGCTCTTCCTTCCCGCATTGCTGACGGTCGCTCTAGGACTTCAGTATAATAGTTTTACCTTCCTATTGCACAAGAAGGCGAGGTATTATGCGCTCGAATGGGTTCTGATGCTTGCACACGTTGTGGTGTACCTGGCCTGCGCGTTCATACTGCTCCCGTTCTGGCCGGCCTTTCTTTTTGTGGTGGTGCATCAGGCTCTCACCGGGCTTTATCTCGGAGCGATTTTCGCGCCCAATCATAAAGGGATGCCAGTGCTTGAGAAAGAGAGTGCCATGGATTTCCTGCACCGGCAGGTGCTGACGGCTCGCAATATCCATGCCCATCCCGTGACTGATTTTTGCTATGGGGGCTTAAATTATCAGATTGAGCATCATTTATTCCCGAGTATGGCTCGTAACCAGTTGAAGGCAGCCCAACCTATTGTCAAGGAATTTTGTCAGGCATATGCCATTGCCTATCATGAGACAAGTGTCTGGCAATCCTTGACAGAGATCTTGAGCCATTTACATCAAATTGGTGCTCCGCTGCGACGGATAACGGCTTAAGAGCAAAGGAAGCTAGGACGAAGCTGATGCCGGTAAACGCTGGGGATCCCTCGTCCAAGATCGCCCCAGCTACTTCATCGCTGCCTGCGCCACTGGACGCATCAGCAACATCTGCCGTTTGAGATGGTCTCGTTCTCTCTGGTGCATTTCTTCTTTCCCTATGCCAGCCTTCAGAAAAATGTAATCGATGCAATAAGTAGAATCGCAGGTGAAGTATATGGTCAATCAATCCCCTCTTGAGCGTCTCGCGGAAGGCAAAACACTTTGGAATACATGGCGACACGATTATGCTGAAATACAGGCATTCGAGCCAGAGCTTCATGGCGTTGATCTCCACAAAGCAGATCTCACGGGATTCGATCTCCACGAAGTCGATCTGACTGAAGCCAATCTATGTGAAGCAAACTTACGAGGGGCGGACCTCCACGGAGCGGACTTGCGCAATGCGAATTTAAAGGGAGCCGATCTCAGTAACGCCAATCTCATGAAGACACGTATGTATGGGGCAGACGCACGCGGTGCTCTCTTCCATAACGCAAACCTGATGGGCGCTGACCTCAACAATACGGATCTGCGCGGCGTGGATTTCTCTGGAGCCATCCTCGGCAAAGCGAGGTTTCACAAAGCGAATATGGCTGGAGTCGATCTTCGTGAGGCCAACCTTGACAAAGTGGACCTACGAGACGCAAACCTCGACAGAGCTATCTTTCGCAAACCATTCCCTGAGCAGATACCCTTACCAGACGGGGAGCGTGGAAAAAGAGGTCTCAAAACCTCGCTGAAAGCTGAAAAAAGAAGAACCACCATTCAGAACGACCCTGCGGCATAGTTTTGGTCCCGACAGAAAAAACTCAAATTCCGGTAACGGAGACCAAGAAAGTGGCAGCAACGAACGGGAAGATTGCTCTGGCTCGGTGGATGTTCGAGGATCAGAGTTATTCTGTCCTAGAAATGTGTGCGGCACTTGGGATCTCTCGTACGACCTTGTATCGGTCTCTCAAAAAGACCAGGGCTGGAGCACCTGAATCTCAAGCTGAGCGGAATGCGCGTTGAGATCATTAACAGATGTACCTGCCCCTAGCGGAATCGAGAGGGGAAAATATGTTGGGACCCCTGCTTCGTTTCCTGTGATTCTGGCGTCTGTTTGGCGTTGACCTACTTTGGGAGAGGTTGAAAAGAGGAGATTCTAACGCGATACTCAGTAGCGTCTGATACCGTTGGAAACAGAGATGTTGTGTCAGAAGGATCTCCTCCTCTTGATGAAGTTGAGCTTGTAGAACCTCGCGAGTGAGAGGATATACTCAGTGGCATCCATGAATTGTTTGAGAAAAAAGGAATAGCGGTCACCATCTAACCGGGTTCTGGAAAGCAAAGAGGAAGAGGTTGAAGGAATCTATTTCATTTCAACCTCTTTTCTGTTATCTCGTTGTTCACCCTCCAAGTGGGAGTGGTTTCACAGTGAGCGACTATGCGCTTCTCTTTTCAAGAGTTATCTTTTCCTGTATGAAGTTTCTCTTCTGTTCTCAGCTTCCACCAAATTGGGACAACTTCAGTATCGATGAAAATGAGAGTGTAGGAGAATATTGTTTGAAGGTGCCAGTAATTATCATGCTCATAAAGAAGGCCTATCTGGTTACCAGGTAGGCCTTCTTGCATCTGATAAGTCTTACGCGACAATCTCTTGAGCGCCCGCAAATGCAGCGATGATCTCCGCATCATGAAGCGCCTGGGTTTTCTCTGTATCTGGGTACTGATGCGTACAATGGCGTTGTTGGGCCTTGTATGTACACCAAGAGATAAATATACCCCACATCTTTGGCGTGGTACATACCCATCGCGCCGTTGGGGCCATTCCACTCTTTCAAAGAGACGAGCCCCTCGTCGCTGAACAGTTCCCTGGCAAATTGTAGTGTTTGGCTCATAATTCCTGCCTCCTTTTTTCAGTATATCCAGTGAGGAAGGGGAAGCCGCTCCCTGGTGGGTCAGGCCTCGATCCTTTTTGTTTTGTTGTTGGCGAGTCCAGGCCACTCGCTTTTGAGTTACTGCGAAACTTCCTTACTCTTTACTGCGCAATGTTGATGTTTATTCATCCCGCTCTGCAAGTGCCTTTATATACTACAATGTGACAGCATATTTGACAGCTTACAGGGCGGAATTTTTGGATAGAATAGACGTATCAGGATGGAACAGATATGGAAATTGAGCTCAATACAGGTGCGTCCACTTGCCATAGCACAAACACGTGCAAGCTATAGACTTGCACGTAGCATCTTTAGCAGGGCGTCAGGAGCAGATGCGCGCCATGTTATTGTGCCGCTAGGAGCGATGTGGTGGTCGGAAGAGTTTGTTCCACCAGGGGCGTTGTTCGGCGTGCTCCGATTGGAGTTCTGGTTGTGTCTGGTATGGGTCTTCTTTCCCCCTTTGAGAGGTGTCCTGGTCCTTGCGCGCCTGAGCCACCTTGTCGGTGGTTGGTTGTGGCAAGGGCGTGAAAGGAATGCTTATGTTTGGCAGGGTTGGCGTGTCCATTGGCTTCAATTGAGGCTGTGGACTGGGTGTATAGCCTGGCTGTTGCGCGCTTGGGCGCTTGGGTGGTTGAATGGGAATATGGGTGCGTGGCGCCTGGATGCGTGGTACAGGGGGCAGGGGGGCCGAGAGCCGTAGCCTACGCAGCGCCTCCGCCAGCAATCCCGCGCTAGGATAGCGCTGTTCGCGGTCAAGAGCGAGGGCTGTGAGGATAATATGTTCCAGCTCGGAGGAGAGAGCCGAGTTATAGGTCCCTGGCGCTGGCGGCGAACCCTTTACGATGGTCTGCGTCAGTTCTGGCATGTTGCGTCCGATGAAGGGACGGTGTCCGGTGACCATTTCGTAGAGGACCACGCCAAGGGCATAGATGTCGCTGCGGTTATCTAACTGGTGCCCCAGACCTGTTCTGGCGAGGCGTAGTAGATGCTACCAACCAGAGTCTTGGTGACGGTAATTTGCTGATGACCAGGCGCGCGTGCCAGGCCAAAATCGGTGACTTTGATTTTGCCCCAGCGATCAAGCATAAGGTTCTCTGGTTTGATATCACGATGGATGACATTACGCTCTTTATAGGCGGCATCAAGCGCATCCGCGATCTGCGCGGCATACTCAGCCGCCAGGTGTTGCGGTAGCACTCCATCCATATGCAGCAGATTGGCCAGCGTTGGCCCCTGGACATACTCCATGGCGAAGTAGAGGAGCTTATGGGCTTCGCCAGCGTCGTAGATGTGAATAATATTGGGGTGATTGAGTCCGGCAATAATTTGAGCCTCGCGAATAAAGCGTGCCATGTATGAGGGGTCACGTGCCAGCGCCTTGGGTAATACTTTGATAGCTACTTCCCGTTCGAGAGCGACCTGTCGCCCCCGGTAGACGACCCCCATGGAGCCTCGCCCAATCTCTTCTTCCAGCAGAAACCCACCCAGGCTCTGACCAGCTAGTTCATTCATGCGCTACAACCCGTTTCTTCGTCGAAGGATAGATAATGCGTAATATGCTCTCTATTAGAATAAACGTATGCAAGTTGAAAATGTGGTGGATAGAGAAAAAGGTACTTATCTCTCCGGAAGGAGCGTACCAGCAAAAAAAGCCAGTGTTTTTGCACGCAACAAGGGGTAGGGCACTTCTTACACCTGAGAAGCGCTCTACCCCTTGTTGCGGTATATTGCTCTGAAGTACGACGCTACAAAAGCATATAGACACAGTCGAAGTAATTTCTAGTCGAGGTAATCCTTCAGGATACGGCTCGCCTGTGGGTGACGGAGTTTGCGAATGGCACGCTCTTCAATCTGGCGGACGCGTTCGCGCGTGACCTTAAGCTTTTTGCCGACTTCCTCCAGGGTATGGTCATGATCATCGATCAAACCAAAGCGAAGCTCAATTACCTGGCGCTCACGTACCGTCAACTGCCCAAGTACCTTGCGGATCTCTTCACGCAGGAGCTGTTGATCGGTGATCTCCATGGGACCGCGTTCGCGTACATCTTCGATGATGTCTCCCAGGGTATTTTCTTCCTCTTCTGAAAGTGGGGCGTCCAGGGAGAAGACTTTCTCGGCCCAGATCAGGAGTTCGCTGACACGCTCAGCGGTCATGCCCAGGCGCTCACCAATGATCTCAGGCGTTGGTTCGCGTCCCAATTCCTGGTAGAGTTGGCGCGTGGTGCGTTTGACACGCATGACTTCTTCCATGATGTAGACAGGAAGACGAACAACGCGTGTGCCCTCCAGGATGGCGCGTGTGATAGCCTGCTTAATCCACCAGGTTGCGTACGTTGAGAAGCGAAACCCCTTACGATAGTCAAATTTGGTGACTGCGCGAATGAGACCAATATTCCCTTCGCCAATAAGATCTTCAAGGGAGAGTCCCTGCCCAACGTACTTTTTGGCGATACTTACTACCAGTCGCAGATTCGCCTCGATCAGGTGGTTCCTGGCTTCCTTTTCGCCATTCTCCGCGCGTTCAGCAAGGCGGGACTCGCTTACGGCCGAGAGCAGAGGAATACGCGAGATTTCGCGCAGGTAGAGGCGGAGACTGTCACTCTGTGCCAGGCTGCTCAGCTCTGTTTCCTGGACGGTTTCGCGTTCCGTGTCTGCCGTTTTTTCACGGTCATGATCAGCATCAAACATCACGTTTCGTTCCAAATGTTTGCTCTCTTCTTCCTGCAACATGTACGTAAGATCAGATCAGTATGGCTTATTGTATCATACGTATGGCTTATTGCAAGCGACAAAGGCACGTTTTTTTGTAGAGTTTCTTGTCGTTAAGATGTAACTGAGAGGTTGTTTCTATCGTAGAAGATTTTGCACGTCTCTAGGTATAGAGAGGAAATGTTGTACGATGATCTTGCCACAGGGAACGTTCTCTTTTTGAGAAAGCCTGCTTTCTGAACAGGGCGGAGCATACGCCTGGTTCAATAGTCATAGAAAAGGGAGAAAGCTCTGGTATGAGCTTGCCACTCGCACTGGCGCAAGGAACGGTTGTTGGGGGCCATTATGTCGTGGGGCCGCTGATCAATAGCGGTGGTTTTGGGGCCATTTATCGTGGAAGCGATACCAGCGAAAACAACCGGCCCTGCGCTATTAAAGAAACATATGATATCACCCCGATGGCGCGGCGACAGGGGCTAATGGAGGCCAGTGTGCTCTTTACTGTGCGTAGCAAGCACCTGCCCGAGGTATATGACGCCTTCGAGTCCAATGGCCGTTTCTACCTGGTGATGCAGCTTATCGAGGGGAAAAACCTGCTGGAATTGCTGCGAAGTCGCGTCCCCGGCGGTCGCGTGGGGGAGCAGGAGCCACACCAGGCCAGCAACGGTCCCTGTAGCGAGCAAGAGGTTGTAAACTGGCTCCTCCCCATCATGGATGTGTTGCACGAACTGCATAGCCGTAGGCCCGCTATTATTCATCGTGATATTAAGCCTGGCAATATTATTCTGACACCAGCTCAGACCACGGTCCTGGTCGATTTTGGCCTGACCAAGCTCTATCATCCAGACGAGGAGACGCAGACGCTGGTGAAGGCGGTGTCTGCCGGATTTAGCCCACTTGAACAGTATACTGGCAAGACGGGACCTCAATCCGATATCTACTCTATGGCGGCCACAATGTACCTGCTCTTGACCAATCGCTTGCCGCCGCCCGCGATCAATCGCAGCTTTCAGGATCACCTGATCCCTCCCCGTCAGTTGAATCCAGCGCTCTCTCAATCACTAGAGAACGTGCTCCTCAAAGCGCTCGCGGTGCGCGCTGAAGATCGTTTTGCCAATATGGCCGATTTCGCGAGTGCTATTCGTGATCCCCAATTCGCGACAGCACATTCCGATAAGACACTGGCCTCGCCTGCCTGGCCGGCGGGTTCACAATCATCTCAGCAGCCCTTGAAGCTCCCTGCTCCCCCACAGGCACAGGTGGCTAAACCACAGCCTGCCCAGGCTGGTCAGCGCGGTTCCCAGCACCAGGTGCAACAACCCCCACGCCAGGGGCAGCCGCCCCAATGGCCACGTACTCCTCAGCCACAGGGGCGTGCCCCACAGGCCATTCCCCAGGGGCAAAAGTTACAGCCACCCCAGGCTGCCTATGCACCGCAAGTCGCTCCTAGTGCCTTTGGCCAGGGATGTCTCTGGGGCATTATTCAGGGCGTACTCTCGGCGCTCTTGATTCTCTTTTATCCACGCGAGGAGTACTTCTACCTGGCCATCCTGATGGGCTTTATGTTCTATGTCTTTTCCGGCTTTATCACCACCCATCGCGGTGGACGCTCGCTACGCGGAGCCTGGTCGGGCCTCTGGGCGGGCGTGACCAGTACCATTACCTTCTGGTGCGTCTTGCTTGTAGGCCTGGTCGTACAGTGGGCACAGCATCTTAGAGGCTCAATGGAGCCTGGGGCGCCCGCGCGCGTCTGGCAGGAAATCTTTCCTGAGTTTCTTAAGCGTCAGACGCAGGCCTCGACCAGCGGTCAGCAGGGGGCCAGTCCCCTTTTGCTCTTCGTCGTCGGTGGCCTGATCATCTCCTTTGTCCTGGGTTGGATCGGTGGCATGCTTGGCCGCTCGCAATTCAAGGCCCGCTGGGCCAGGCTGCACCCCCAGCAACCCTGAATGGAAAGGGATATATTGTTGATGTGGCGTGGTCGGCCATGGCCGACCACGCCACATCAACAATATATCCCTTTTTATAAGCCGAGCGCAGCGAGACGAGACGAAAGGGGGATTTTTCGCTCAAGAGACGCGTGTTTATGGTACTATCAGGAGAGATAGAAACCTGTTAGAGAAGGTGGAGTAATCGTTGACGACAGAAGATAAACATGAGACTGTGACGATAGATTCCGCGAAGCTGGAAGAGACGACGTTGTCTCCTCAGGAGATAGCCGCACAACTGAGCTCCGAATTGAATCTACAGCGTGGCCAGGTTGAGCGCACGCTTGGCCTGTTAGACGAGGGCAATACCATTCCCTTCATTGCCCGTTATCGTAAAGAAGTGACCGGTAGCCTCGACGAGGTGCAGATTCAGGCTATTGCCGATAGGGCCGCCTCGCTGCGGGCACTGCATGAGCGCAAGCAGGATGTACGGCGCTTGATTGATGGTCAGGGCAAGCTCACGCCCGAACTGGCTACGGCCATCGAAGAGGCGACCACGCTGCAAGCGGTTGAGGACCTCTATCTCCCCTACCGGCAAAAGCGCAAAACGCGTGCGAGCGTGGCACGTGAGAAGGGTCTGGCGCCGCTGGCGGAGATTATTTTGCAGCAGCCTGAGATCTCAGGTGATGTGGAGGCGATCCTCGAAGAGCATGCCGCGCCTTTCCTGAATGCCGAAAAAGGTGTGGATACAAGCCTTGAAGCCTTCGCGGGCGCAGCCGATATCGTTGCCGAGATGATCGCTGAAGATGCCTCCGTCCGTGGTGATGTGCGCGCCGCCTATTTCAAGCAGTCCTCGCTCAAAGCCAAAGCGCTTGACGAGGAAGAGCTGAAGGCCAAGGACCCCCAGGGAGTCTACCAACTCTACTATGATTTTAACGAAGATGTCACCAAACTGGTGCCTCACCGCGTGCTGGCCTTGAATCGTGCCGAGCGTGAGGGAATCTTGCGTGTGGGCGTGAACCTGGCATATGAGCAGGCGAAAGGCGAGATTACCCGCCACTACCCTGCCAGAGCAACCTCGCCCTTTCAGCGAACCCTGGAAGAGGCGATGGAGGATGGCTACAAACGCTTGCTCGCGCCCGCTATGGAGCGCGAGGTGCGCGTAGAATTGACCAAGAAGGCGGAGGAGCACGCCATTCATATCTTCGCCGCGAATCTGCGCAATCTCTTGCTCCAGCCACCCCTGCGCGGCAAGATGGTACTAGGCCTCGATCCTGGCTATCGCACCGGCTGTAAGGTGACGCTTGTCGATGAAACGGGCAAATACCTCCTCTCAGATACGGTCTACCTGCACCAGGAAGAGAAAGCTAAACGCGTCCTGCATGACATGCTTATTAAGCACCAGGTGAAAGTCGTGGCCATCGGGAATGGTACCGCCTCGCGCGAGACCGAGCAACTGGTCGCGAGCGTGATTAGCACGATTGAAGAGGAGCGAGGGCAGCACGGCGAGATTGGGTATGTACTCGTTAACGAGGCCGGTGCCTCGGTTTACTCAGCCTCTGAAGCGGCTCGCGAGGAGTTCCCCACTCTCGACGCGACCCAGCGCGGCACTATCTCTATTGCGCGTCGCCTGCAAGACCCCCTGGCCGAACTGGTCAAGATCGATCCCAAGGCCGTTGGTGTCGGCCTCTACCAGCACGATGTCGATCAGAAAGAACTGGCTGAGATGCTGGATCGCGTGGTCGTCTCATGTGTAAACTTCGCGGGTGTCGAGGTCAATTCTGCCTCCTCCGCTCTGCTCAAGCACGTCTCGGGCATTAATACCCGTGTCGCCAACGCAATCGTTAAGCATCGCGAGGCTCATGGACCCTTCAAGTCGCGTGACGAATTGAAGAAGGTCTCAGGCCTGGGACCCGCGACCTTCGTCCAGGCGGCAGGCTTCCTCAAGATTGGGAATGCTGTCGATAGCCTGGATAATACCTTTATCCATCCTGAGAGTTACGAAGCGGCGCGTGCGCTACTGAATATGCTTCCAGGCGATCAGAAGCAGAAGCCAAGCGAGCGCATCGCCCAGTTCAAGCAATTGATCAAGTTGCAGCACTCCTTTGGGCGCAGCAGCCGTGGACGCGGCGAGGCAAGTGACGAAACCGAGGCCTGGAAGAACATCGCCAAACAGATTGGGGTGGGTATGCCTACGCTGCATGACATCCTGGAAAATCTGGAGAAGCCAGGTCTCGACCCGCGTGATGCTCTGCCCGCGCCGATCCTGCGCCATGATGTGTTAAAGATGGAGGATTTGCAGCCAGGCATGATCCTTCAGGGAACGGTGCGCAACGTCGTCGACTTTGGCGCCTTCGTCGATATTGGCGTTAAGCAGGATGGCCTGGTGCATATCTCCGAGCTAGCTGAGCGCTTCGTCAAGGACCCGCTGACTGTGGTAGCAGTGGGCCAGGTCGTCTCTGTGCGCGTACTCAGTATTGACCTCAAGCGCAATCGCGTCCAGCTTAGCATGCGCAACGCCAAACAATAGTGCCTTCTCGCGCAACGAACTTTCAGAGGAAGGGGTGTGTGCATGGAAAAGTGAGCATTGCTCGCTTTTCCATGCACACACCCCTTCTCCCTTTGAGCGACGCAGGCGTGAAAGCCCCGTTGTTGTTGGCCTTGTTGGGCCTCGTTGTCCTATAATAGAGGCATCTCTACGATGAAACTTGATAGCGATGCCCTTGAGAGGTTATAACGTGACAAAAGAAATATATAGTTTCGAACGATATCTCAATGTTCGCTCGGCCACAGGGGCCAGTTTTTCGCCTGATGGTCAGCATATTAGCTTCTTGACCAATATTACCGGGGTGGCGGAAGTCTGGAATGTCTCTATCGACCAGCCCAATTTGCAGGAGCCAGCCTGGCCGCAACAGTTGACGTTTCGGGGGGAGCGCGTTTCTAGTGCCACCTTTGCGCCACATGCCGATACGCTGTTGGTAAGCGGGGATATCGGCGGCAATGAGCGGGCACAGCTCTTCCTTTTGAGCGCCGATGGCAGCGAGTTTCGTGCGTTGACCGAGAAGCCCGAGGTCATGCATTCCTTCGGTGGCTGGTCGCCTGATGGAGAGCGTATTGTCTATAGCAGCAATGAGCGTGACGCTCGCTTCTTTGATGTTTATGAGATGCAGGTAAACACTGGAGAAAGCCGTTTGCTGCTGGAGCAGGACGGCTCAAACATGCCAGTACACTACTCTCCCGATGGCAAACAGGTCCTGGTGAGACGGGTGGAGTCGCTATCACGCAATTCACTTATATTGATAGATATTGATTCTGGCGAGGCACGAGACCTGACGCCGGACCTGGGCGAGGGGGCCGCCTTGTATGCCACTCCCTTCTGGTCAGCGGATCGCAAGGGCCTCTACTTGCTCTGTAATCGGGAGCGCGATTTTCTCTCCCTGGCCTACCTGGACCTGGCCACAACCGAGCTTCGTTACCTTAGTGATATTCCCTGGGATGTGGAGGCGCTGGCTGTCACCAGGGATGGCGCCTCCCTGGCTATGGTGATCAATGAGGATGGTATCTCGCGTCTCGAACTCTTTGATGTTGCGCAAGGCTGGGAGCAGCGTCATGTCTTGCTGGCTCCAACGTTGCCTAAGAGCGTCGTGCTTGACCTGGCGTGGTCGCAGGATGGGGCGAAACTGGCGATTACTCTGAGCGGAGCGGATGAACCGACCGACATCTGGATCTGGGACATGGCTGGCGGGCATATCCAGCGTGCTACCTTGAGTTCAACTGGAGGCATCCCTCGCGCTAGCTTTGTCGCGCCGGCAGTGGTGCGCTACCCTTCCTTTGATGGGCGCGATATTCCCGCATTTCTCTATCAGCCTGCGGGCGCGCAGAAAAACCTGCCCGTGGTGATCAGTGTGCATGGGGGACCAGAGTCCCAGGAGCGTCCCTGGTTTAACCCTATCTACCAGTATCTCGTGGCGCGTGGCTACGCGGTTCTCGCCCCCAATGTCCGTGGCAGTACGGGCTATGGCTATACTTACCAGAGCCTCGACGATGTGCGCAAGCGGATGGACTCAGTGGCCGATCTCAAGGCCGCCGTTGAATGGCTGCGCGAAAGCGGTATCGCCGATCCTGAGCGGATCGCTGTCTATGGAGGTAGCTATGGAGGCTTCATGGTGCTTGCGGCTGTGACGACCTACCCTGATCTCTGGGCGGCGGCCGTCGATATCGTGGGCATCGCGAACTTCGTGACCTTCCTGGAGAACACTGGTCCCTGGCGCCGCAAATGGCGCGAGGCCGAATATGGCACCCTGGAGCAGGACCGGGCGTTTCTGGAACAGATCTCGCCCATTCACGCGGTAGATAAGATTACGGCTCCGCTCTTCGTCGTGCATGGTGCCAACGATCCACGCGTCCCCCTTGGCGAAGCTGAGCAGGTGGTGAATGCCCTGCGCCAGCGCAATGTGCCTGTTGAGTACCTCGTCTTCGCAGATGAAGGACATGGCCTGATCAAGCGCGATAATCGCCTCAAGGCCTATCCCGCCATCGCCGATTTCCTCGACTCCCACGTAAAAGGCGTAGCTAGCAAATAAGCCCGGTTGCTTGATCTGTGTGTGGTCCGGCGCTGCTGAAGCACGCGCCGGGCCGGATGTCTGTTTGTGGGTAACATGTGTTCTCGAAGGAGAGAACATGGAGAGGCCCGCCGGAGCATACGTCAGGAGGGCGAGCCTTTCCATGTTCAAATTTGTGGCGAACGACTAGCCGCGTTCGCGTATCGTTAACGTGTTGGCGACTTGGTCGTCGCAGGTGTTACGGTTTTGGTCGCGGTCCCCGTTGGTGTCTGACCTGGCTGTGCCGCCGTGCTCTGCGCAGCGACGGACTGTACCTTATAGGTCAGTGGAGGATGGCCATTCTGCTCTCCGAGTACGAAGAAGCTATAGACTTTGCCATCTTTTACATCAGCTTTAATAGGGAGTTTCTTATCAGTTTTGCTTGCTGTCGCATTTAGCGTATAACTTCCAGCTGGAACGGTTATGTAATCGCTGGCCTGCTCATAGTGTAAATCGCTGACAATCTTTTTATTGTCAGAGGTCGTGACGTTGAGTGTGCCCAGGTCTGGTGAGAGATGATAGACGCGTACCTTGGCATCTTTGGTACTACCGGTATTATCATCTTTAAACCCCTTCACTGAGAAGTCGCCTTGCTTGCTACCAGTCGCCGCGATGGTATAGTAGCCATGCTGCTTGACATTGGCATTGGCCGTGATGACCGCTGCGTTCTCGCCTTTCCCCGCGGGGGCAACCTTAATTTCATGCTTGCCAGGAGTAAGCGTTTTATAGTCCGTCACCGTGCCAAACGAGAAGTCGCTTAAGAGCTTCTTTCCATCTACGAATATATCGACGGGACCCGCCTTGGGCGAGGCATGCACGATGCGCACATGAGCGTCATTGTCGCGTGAAGCGGCCTCGGCCGCGCGGACGCCCAGTACGCAGACACAGGCAAGCGCAAGCATCGCCAGGGGGATTGTGGCCCGGTAAAGCAAGCTGCCAGTTGCCTGGTGCGATTGCATAGTCTGGTATCTCATGATAGGCAAACTCCTTGTGTTGGTGTACACATAGCTCCTCGAAGTGGTATGCCAGAGGAGACTAGAGGTCGTCTCTGTTCCCATATGCATACACAGAGGTTGGCTATGTTGCCGGCAAGAGTGCTATTCGATTGACCAACGTACAGGGTGTCAGCCTGCCAGGCTTGTGAGTTGTGCGGCTCACAAGTGTTTGTTTCCCTCCTCACCTTCTCACATGCGTTCCGATATAGAGATGGAATAGCAAGCAGAAGATGGTCAAATTCTTTAACCTTTCGACACAGAGATGACATTTCCCCGGTGTTGCCGGCAGGTTGTTTGCTTGTTCGTTAGCAGTATACAGACACAGCAAAATGGTGGCTGAGTTCCTTAGAGGGGAGGGGCGCGATGAAGAAGTGGGAGGAGCCTTTGAAGAGGGCCAGGTTTGTGGCAGGCTCCTCGTGGGTCGATGAATGGGAGGAGGGAATCTCCTATTGCCAGTATCCAGGGAGGGTGTACATGTGCTCATCGATGTGCTTTAGCAGCGTTGGGCTACTGATTACCGTCTATGCTTGAGCGCATGCTATGCTAAGGGGATCTAACAGAAGTTTACATCTGACATTGCGTATGCCTTTTGAGAATAAGGAACTTATGAGGAATGCTACTAGCAAATACACTTCTCTCTGATATGGCAGCCTTGCCGTTGCGTGGAACACTCTTAAACTTTGCTACGGTCATGCTGGGAGGCATCATTGGCCTGTTGATTGGAGATCGCCTCCCCGAGCGGATTAAGCAGGGCGTCATTATTGTGATTGGTATTATGACGATTGTGATCGGGATGAGTAGCGCCTTGAAGACGGAGAACGCCTTGATTCCGCTTCTGGCCCTGGTGATTGGTGTGGTAGTGGGGGAACTTCTCAATATTGATGGCGGCATTAACTGGTTGGGTGATTCGCTGAAGCGACGGGTCGATAAGACGGGTCGCGAGCAACACTTTACCGCGGCTTTTGTGGTGGCGAGCCTGCAATTCTGTGTGGGACCCTTGACGATTCTCGGCTCGATACAGGATGGCCTGACGGGCGACTTTCGCTTGCTGGCTATCAAAGCTATCCTGGATGGCTTTTCCGCGATTATTTTTGCCAGCAGCTTTGGACGAGGCGTGCTTTTTGCTGGGGCGACGGTGCTTATCGTGCAGGGAGGTATCTCACTGCTGGCGGGCCTGATCAAGCCTCTACTCATCTCGAATCCCGCCCTGGCGCTGGGAATGCAGCCACGCGTCATCGAGCTTTCCGCCGCAGGTGGGACAATTCTTATCGCCCTGGCGCTCAATATCCTTGGCATTCAGTCGCAGAGTTTGTGGGCGGAGCGGATCAAAGTTGCGAACATGCTTCCAGCTTTGCTGATTGCCCCCTTACTGGTTGGCCTGCTCAATATCCTGCATATTCCCCTCGACTTCGGCCTGGGAGGTTAAGATATTACTAGGAATGGGGTGTCGTAAAAAGGCTGGCGGCCTTTTTACGACACCCCATTCCTAGTAATATTAGGCTCTCAAGATGTATCAAGAGATGTCTCCCCTAACGTGTATAGACTATACCAGGCATGCGAGAGCAAAATCTTCATAACTCAAATGTATGGCTTGCTGCGCCCTAAAGAGAGGTCAGCAATTCTGCTGAGTTCTCGGCGTTGATTTATAATGATATACATAGAGGTATATTAATTAATTTTCATGCTTTTGAGAAGAAAGTACCGATCATGCCGCTTTTCTCGCTGAAAGCAGTACACTGTTGGTAATTGTCCATAAATGCACACTTTTTTACTTCCAGATGCTTTTTTACGGTCTATTTCCTGCTCTATAGCAGGATAGATGTGTGTTTCAACGGTTAATAGGTGTTTAATGGCCCTCTAACTGGGCTGATGTGTGCTTGTATGGACACGAAGGATCAACCATATAGGTCCGGCTGTGTGGTCTTTCCGACGAGGTGTATGAATGGACGACAAGGCGGGTCGCCGTAACAAACTGTCTGAGAATACCAGGCAGTGGCAGAGAAGAACTGAGCACTTTGGGCGCAGGCTCCGAAGGCTGCTTCTTGAAGAACGCAGTGTGCTATGTACAGGTGTATTGATCGTGTTGCTCCTGGGGCTTTTGTATATCGTGGCGAGTCAGCTCCGACCCCCGACACTCACGAATACCACGCCTGCCAACGAGACAGCGCTTTCTTATAGTGATTTTGTGAAGCAAGTGGAGGTGGGACATGTCTGGGCGGTGAATATTCGCGGCAATGAGATGAGTGCGCTCCTGAATCAACCACTTTTGGCGAGCACATCGCCAGCTGCCCCGACTACGGCGAAGGTGGCCGTAGAACAGAAGAGCCAGGATATACAGGCCTGGAATCGCTATATCAGCACTGGCAATTCGCCCGGGGGGAAGATACTTGATACAGAGCGTGCGGTACATACACAAATGCCAGTAAATGGCGATGAGCAGTTGATGGTCTTGCTTTTGAGCAAGCAAGTGCAGGTGAGGACGATTCCCGTGGCACAAACGGCTGATTGGTTAGTGTATCTATGGCGATTCCTCCCCTTTCTCATTGGCGCGCTGGTCATACTCGGTTACACGCTGATGCGTAATCGGTCCAGTCTAGAGAAAACGATTGATGAGCGTATTACGCAGATGGGCAAGAACCGTGTGCGCCGCTTTGAACGTGCGAAAGAGGTCCCTCGCTCAGGGCATGAGCCACGCGAGGCGCGCAAAGAGCAGAGCCGTGGCCCGGTCAATGTCACTGGTGGGGAGGCAGTTGCGAAGGCGCGTGTGGCGCGTATTGCTGAAGAGAACCGTGTCACCTTCGCAGATGTTGCAGGTATCGACGAGGTGCGCAGCGAACTGGAGGAGATCGTCGAGTTCTTACGCCGCCCCGAGCGCTATAATCGCCTGGGGGCGCGTATTCCACGCGGCGCCTTGCTTGTTGGCCCTCCAGGAACCGGCAAAACCCTCTTAGCCCGAGCGGTGGCCGGGGAGGCCCAGGTTCCCTTCTTCTCCATGAGTGCCTCGGAGTTTGTAGAGATGTTTGTAGGTGTGGGCGCCAGCCGAGTACGCGACCTGTTTAATCAGGCACGGCAGGCTTCTCCCAGTGTCATCTTTATCGACGAGATAGACGCGGTGGGGCGCAAGCGCTCCATGCGCATGAGCGGCAACGATGAGCGCGATCAAACCCTGAATCAGTTGCTTGTAGAACTGGATGGCTTTGATGCGCGCCATGCCGTCGTAGTGCTGGCCGCAACGAATCGGGCCGATATTCTTGATAGTGCTTTGTTACGCCCAGGCCGCTTTGATCGGCGCATTATGGTCTCGCCGCCCGACCGTGTGGGTCGCGAGGCGATTCTGCGTGTGCATACGCGCAACACCCCTCTGGACGCGGACGTGAGCCTTGAGCGGATCGCACGCATCACCACGGGCATGACCGGCGCGGACCTGGCAAACCTGGTCAATGAGGCGGCCCTAAGTGCGGCCCGGCGCAATCTCCCCAGCATTCCTCATCCTTGTTTTGAGGAGGCCCTGGCGCGTGTACAGCTTGGAGCACTCCGTCCCCTGGTGATGAATGAGCGCGAGCGCCGCATCATTGCCATTCACGAGGGCGGACATGCCCTGGTCGCGCACTACCTCCCTGAGGGCGACGTGGTGAACCGTGTGACCATTCTGCCGCGTGGCCAGAGCCTGGGTGTGACGCACTTCATGAGCGAAGAGGACCGCTATAACTATAGTCGCGAGTACCTGATCGCGAAGATTGCCATTGGCCTGGGTGGACGAGTCGCCGAGGAGTTGACCTTTGGCGAGCAGCATGTGACCACGGGGGCCGAGAACGATTTTCAGGTAGTGACGGACCTGGCCCGAAAGATGGTGACGCGCTGGGGCATGAGCAAGCAACTGGGGTTGGTCTTTGCCGACTATCAAGCCGGAGAAGGGGCATATGGGCTGAATATGCGTCGCCGTGCAGACCTGCACTCTCGCGACCTGGCCCTGAACGCTCACGGAGAGCCTGTGCTACAAGGAGGCGCCCTTCCACCTGCACTGCCCATGGGCAACGTCGAGTCCTCGCCTGCCACAGCGAGTGTTGGACTGAGCTTGAATGCTCTTGTGGACGCAGAAGTACTGAGTATTCTCGCGGAGGGGCGCGCGGTCGCCTCCCACATCCTGACCGAGCATAATGAGCAATTGCAACACCTGGCCTCTATCCTGATGGAGGAAGAATCCCTGGATCGTACACAGTTTGAAGCCCTGATAGGGGCAAAACCACATGCTTAATGTCAGTGAGAAAAAGCAGCAGGACCGGGAAGCAGCGCTTCCCGGTCCTGCTGCTTTTTCTCGTCTTTAACTTACCATGTCTTCGGTAAACCAGACCCAGCCGCTGGGATCAACGTAGACGCCAATGCCTATGCGATGAAGCGTTGTGCTGAAGAGGTGAATGCGGTGCCAGCCCGTAGGCGGCTCGTTGACCATGCTCATATGCACGGCGTAGACATTCGTCCAGGGTGGGCTTGATGGTCCCGCCTCGCCAATGTTCTCGCCACAGTCGCTATAGCCTGCGAAACCTTCGTTAGCGATGCGTTGACACTGGTCCAGGCCATCAGGGCAAGTATGGCTGAAGCCACAATGGAACATGTTCCAACTATGCAGGCGTGCTCCCCCTGCCAGCGTCGTATTCCACTGATAGGCGTAGAGTCCACGCGCTGCCCGGTCGCTGTTGATCTGATTAAAAAGCTGTTGTGTTAGCTGCTGTTCGAGCGCGGTTAGCCCTGGAGGAGAGCCATATGGAGCGGCTCCCGAGCCGGTAGCCGGAATATTGGTGGGTCCGCCTGCGGCCCCTGCTGGCTTCTGGGTAGGTGTAGGCGTGGGTGTCGTGGCTTGGGCTTGTAGGGGGTATCAGGTGTTGGGGTGGCGTGTTTTTCTTCAATATTGTCACGCGCTATGGTATGAGGTGTATTCTTCCCTCTGACCTCTGGCGCCTGCGATCCACAGGCCGTCAGGAGAATGCTGCTCCACAAGAGGCAGCACACCGTAGCACATAACATGAACCAGGACGTATTCTTACTCAAGATACTTACCTACCCCTCCTAAGAAGACACGCAATACGAAGATAATTTTGTCAGAGAACCTCTGACTTTATGAAATATTTTTGTTGGATTGCTCGCGATATAGATGACCAGGATCAGCAATAATAAGACATACAGCAAAAGCGCAAATAAGAGGCGCGCCCGGTCCATGGACGTGGCCTCTTATAGGGTAACGCATTTGTGGGTATCAATGCATACATTTGCCGCTGGTATAGTACTTTTTGTCTGCTGGAAGGCGTGAAAAGCTATCCCTGGTCAGCATAGAGCATTGCGCGTTAAAAGCGGCAGGTGATGACGACTGCGCTCATATCGTCGGGCTTGGCGCGAATGGTGGCGCTGCGACTCTCATGTGAGCGATTGAGGGAGTGGCGTACAAGTTCGCGTGCCGTGGTGTCGCGGGGCGTGCTGCGTAGAATATGCTCAATTTCTTCATCGGTGAGATTATCATGAACGCCGTCAGTGCAGAGCAGAACGCGATCCCCTGGTTGAATGCTGATTTCATCGATATGAATGGTTGGTGGCAAGGGGCCGCCCAGGGCCTGGGTGATGCCTCCCCGCAGGCGGAAGTAGCTGAGTTCGGTATCTGAGAGCTGTCCAGCCGTCTGGGCCTGATCTATACGGAGCGCGTTCTCTTCATCAATGATGCGGTTTTCGACGAGCTTGGCCAGCAGACCATCATCCTTGGTGAGGCGCTGCATCGGCTCTTTCTCCCGTGCCAGGTAGATACGGCTATCTCCCACATGAGCATAGTAGAGCGTGTAGTGGCCTGCCCTGGCCTGACGAGAGATTGCTGCCAGCGCGACTGTCGTGGCGAGATCGTCGGTGCCAGCGCGGCGCGCCCCTTCGGTGCGTACCTGGTCATCGGCATCATAGATGAGTTCTTCTAATAGCCCGCAGAAATTAGCCTGCGCTGAGGCTTCTGGAATGGTCAGAACCTTGCGCCCAGGTTGGAATTGGCGCAGGCGGCGTCGCCATTGCTGGAGGGCGGCATAGTGGGCTGTTTGGGAGGCAATCTCACCCGCGGCACTTCCTCCAACACCATCGAACACTGCGACCAGGCCAGTGCGCTCATCCACGAGTACGCTATCTTCATTC
This sequence comes from Ktedonobacter sp. SOSP1-85, assembly GCF_016587415.1. GTDB lineage: Bacteria > Chloroflexota > Ktedonobacteria > Ktedonobacterales > Ktedonobacteraceae > Ktedonobacter. Next base: position 5,913,516 of record NZ_BNJI01000001.1, read on the forward strand.
CGCGTTGGATGTCGTTCGCAGGCAATAGTACGAAGAGAAAAGGTAAAGGGTGGGAGTGCAGACCCAGAAAAATTTTTTATTGAAGGATTAGTATGAATTTTATTCTGCGGCATCTTCGTCGAATGCGGCCTTTCGAGCAATATATGCATAGTCTTGTCCGATGCTAGCGATACTTTCTAGTATATCTCACAGGACTATCAATAGGACTATCAATTATTACGTTACGCAAGAAGCGATCATGCATGCTGTACTGAACAGAGGCATGCTAGCCTCTCTACAGCGTTGCTATGTGAGCAGGAATGACAGCGCATTGTACAATTTACGACTGTTGGTTTGCATATAGAAAACCTCTAAGATGCTCTAAGAATAGGTCATGAGTGCAAGTATAGCAGAAAGAGGGCAGAAAAGAAAAGAGTTTCTGCGTATATCGTTAAACCTCATGCTAAGTCACTTAAGCGCAGGAAGTTGCGAAACAATTGGCGTGAGTGTGCATGATAGGCTGGAAAGTAGGCGCCTGGATCGCGTTGGATCGCCGCGAGATGGTCGCGGATCTCAGTTGAGGTTTCAGGCTCCAGCGAGCGCATCCAGCTTGCCAGGATAGCGGGCGTGACCTCAATATGGTACTGAAGGCCATAGGCATGCTGGCCGTAGCGAAAGGCCTGGTGTGGCGCGCAGGCATTGCTTGCCAGGAGCTTTCCATCTTTGGGGAGGTCAAAGACGTCCATATGCCAGTGGAAGACGCGTCCAATATCAGGGAGGCCCTTAAAGAGTGGGTCCTGTCTACCCGCGTCGGTCAGGGGAATGTCAAAGAACCCGATCTCGGCCTGGGTATGCTGGCGTACCTCTGCCCCCAGCGCCGAGGCCAGGAGTTGCCCACCCAGGCAAAGCCCCAGGTAAGGGATCTCGCGTGCTACAAGCTCCCGTAGCCAGGCCTTTTCTTCTACAAAGTAGGGGTAGCTCACCTCATCATAGGCTTGCTGTGCGCCACCCAGGGCGACAACCGCGCTATAGTCACCCAGGGTTGGCAACTGCCTTGAGCGGGTCACGTCGCATACCTCAAACGCTATAGCATGCTCCTGGAGCAATTCTCCCAGGAAACCAGGTGGGTCTTCACCGTCATGCTGTAAAAACAGAACTGGCTTCATTCGTATATAGTCCTTCAGGTGGCCTTGCGCCACATTGTTTTTATATTGAATTTATTCTATGTTATAGGTCGCTGCCGGGCCTGATTCCTCGCGCTTGCGTCGCTCACCTCGGTTAATGGTGTGGTGCATCCTGGCAACCGGTGGTTGCCAGGATGCACCACACCATTAACCTGAAAGAACTTGCCCATGGCGTACTCTATGCTAATAAAGAGCTTCTATGATTCTATCACGTCTTTTTACAGGTATGCCCGTAGGCATTAGTACTAATGGGGTGGAGTCTTGTCCGACGCTGCTAAAGCACGCGTCTACATATAACACATGATATGTAGACGCGTGCTTTAGCAGCGTTGTTCCACTAGCGTGCCACGCTGGAGAAGAAGGATTCAGTGGCTGCTATGAGTTCAGGCTGGCCCGTCCAGGCCATCTCGACGCTCCAGGTCTCCCCAGGTGCCAGTTCGAGCGGCCAGGTGAGCAACATGCAGCTCCCCTGGTGGGTGCGCTCAAATCCAGCCTCTGAGCCGGTAATCGTGTCCAGTGAGAAACGCCAGAGGGTTGCAGGTTTGCTGACTTCCAGCCGCAGGTCCTGTTGCAGCCAGGCATTGCCCATATGCAGCTCCTGGACCTCGTGTAGCTCTTCTGTGCCATCAAAGGGCACCCTGGCTGGCTCCCGTTGCTTGAGGTAATAATAGGCCTGCTCGTTTGCACCACCACCCAGGAAGTTAAGGTTCCACTCACAGGCGAAGCGTGTCTGCAAGGTGGCCTGGCCCTGATTGGTCAGTTCATAGCGAATACTGAGGCCTTCTTCCCCCGGTGGCAGCACGATCTTTTTACTGAGATGAAGCGGTAAGGGATTCAGGGCCCCGGCTCGCCGTACGCTTCCGGTGCGTGAGAGAGTGATCTCGGTGCCGGTGGCATCCTGCTTGACTGCGGCCTGGTATGGGCGCTCTACGAAGTTGCCATATTCTTCATAGCGGTTGTGCGCGAAGGAGTTCATGGGGAGTCCTGGTGGCAAGAAATGGTCAACCAGGCTGGCGCGTCGATAGCGATCAACAGTTAGATGGCGGTCCAGGTCATGCTCTTTAGTGCGGACTGCGGTATGGGGTGAGGCTGGCTCCTGCACATCGCTCTTCTCATCACTGCTTTTCTTCTCGGCCTGCGCGCTCAGAGCCGACTGCTTGCGGCGCTCCTGTTCATGCTCGCGCAGGGTGCGGTGATAGCTCTCCTCACGGCGTGATATGACGCTGAGGACATTATGCGCGCTGCGGCGCATATCCCATTCAAAGAGTGTGCCACCGCGCTGGGGATCGAAGTAGAGGTTCTGCTGATCGCTTTCGACGAGCAGTTCATCGCGTGTGTCAAAGTCAAAATCGGTGAACGTATACTGCTGCCAGGGCGCGGTACCGTGCAGCACACGATCAGCCGCGTTCTCTGCTTTGATCAGGTGATGATAGATGGCTGAGCGCACATGGGTCATGTAGATGCCGCCAAAGAGGCCATGCCAGTAGGTATCGTTGGCCTGAGCCTTCCAGAGATGATGGAGTCCATGCTCGTCGGTTGCGCCCGCCTTATAGACCTTATGGTGGATGTGCTGCATCTTTTTATGCTGGTTATTGATTTCGGGGTAGCGCACCAGGAAGTTGCGCCAGAAGCCGCCGCGCATAAATTGCAAGGCCTCGTCCTGGTGCGTCTCTTCGTATTTATGCAGGAGCTTGCCAAAGCTATAGGCCTTGCGCGGAGGCAGCGCCCACTCGCTCATCTCAACATATGAAGCTGTGGGGAGATAGATGCGCCCCAGAGCTGGTTGCTTCTGAGCATACTCCCCCAGGGGGATGGTATGGAGCCAGGAACTATGCTCTTCTAGCGCACTAAAGAAGGTCTCGACCCAGCCTGGCTCCGTTTGGGTACCCCAGCAATAGCGATCAGTCTCCGGCCAGCTACCAAACTTCTCGCCATCATCGCCCATGACCAGGATACGGGTGCCATCAGGAGTTGCAAGCGAGCGCAGCGTGTCGATGGTCTCCGCGACGGGGCGCCAGGGGATGGTGTAGCGCAACATCTTACTGGTCGCGTAGACTTTGAGCATGTGACCCTGATCCTCGGTGGCATAGTAGCCGTAGAGGTCGTTATCTTCCTGCCCCACATACTTGAAGTGGACATCATCTACAACCGTCCATTGTATCCCGGCCTCGTGCAGATAACGTGGCAGTGCCGGCTCCCAGACGCGTTCTGCCAGCCACATGCCGCTGGGCGTTCTGCCAAAGACCTGCTGCAACTTCTCGCTTAGATGCCGAATCTGCCCAACCTTATCTGCGTCGGGAATAGAGGGCAGGATTGGTTCATAGTAGCCGCCACCGACAATCTCCACCTGCCCGCGCTTTACTAGTTCCGAGAGGCGTTGCAGAAACTCGGGGTGTGCCTCCATGAGCCAATCGAGTAATGAGCCAGTGTAGTGTAGCGAGACGCGTACCCCCGGATGAAGTTCCAGGGCTTTGAGCATGGGTAGATAGGCCTCCTGGTACACCTTTTCAAACACCCAGGGGAAGTTTCCGACGGGTTGGTGATTATGCAGGAGAAGACCGAAATAGATGTGATTGTTACTCCCTGTTGGCATTTGCTTTCACCTTGTTGGTCGTAGAACAATATCCTTATTTCAACTATAACATGCCCCAGAACTGCACGTTCTCCATATTGAAGTTTAGCAACCTTCTACGTGTGCTCCATAAGCAGCGTGACACGCATTGTGACGGATTTCTTGCTTGAAATCCGCGCCCTTCCCAGGTATACTCTACCTCAGGATGGATACCTCTCTCCTGTTTAACGTACGAAGGAACGGACGGCAAGCTCTCTACTTGTCCATATGACAGGAGTACAAGGACGTGCTTGAAAAGACTTTTTTGCGTAAACAGTTTCCTCTTCGCCGCCTGGCGACCTCCTTGCTGTTGGCCATGTTATTGTTCCTCACATTCTCTGTTGGTGCTGCCTCTGCCCGTGCGCAGGTAACCCTGGTTGGACCCAAACAGCATTATCTTGCTGTGGGTGATTCACTTGCCTTTGGTTTCCAGCCCGACCTGGATTTTAGTCATGGCTATGCGGACTATCTCTACTCTAACTTGAAGGGGCATGGGACAACGTCACTGGCGAACTTTGCCTGCCCTGGGGAGACGAGTACGACGATGATCAAGGGGGATGCCCCTATTCCTACCTGCGCAAGTATCCCTATGTTGGCGATCAACTTGACGCGGCCCTGCTCTACCTGTACCTCAATCCTGGCAAGGTCAGTCCGGTGACGCTGGATATTGGCGCCAACGATATCAAAGGCAGCCTCAATACCTCGACCTGTGCCACGGATGTCGCCAGTTTTAATGCCGAACTCGCCCAACTGGATGCCAACCTGACACAGGTGATTCTGCCCAAGATCCGCGCTGCCCTGACGGTCAATGGGGTCGTGACCGGGGATATTGTGCTGATGAACTACTACGATCCCTATCAAAACATCTGCCCGAACTCCGTGCCCTATACCCAACTCGTCAACCAGCACCTGGCGCAGGATGTGGCGGGCTATGGGCTACTAGCGGATGTCTTTTCGCGCTTTGGGGGTACTACCACACCCAATCCCAACACTTGTACCTATACCTGGATGTGTAGTGTATTCAAGGATATCCATTCAAAGGACGCGGGCTACCAGGTCATCGCGCAAACTTTTGAGGATACTCTGGGCTATTAGCCCCGCTTGAACACCCTGTAGGCCTTATCTTAGTCAAGAGCGCGAATGCCATCTCACCGCAAAAGAGAGGTCCCATCTCAGCGGCGTTCGCGCTCTCCCTGTGTCTTGTGTGCGTATTTTGCTGCGCGCGAACCCTGGGCGAGGGACGCAAAACTTGCTATACTGGTGACGCATTGATTTGTGTGATGCGCGATGAGTAAGGCAGGAAGCAATGTCAAGCATAAAGGTGTTACTGGTTGATGATCATGGACCGCTGCGCAAGGCGCTGCGTGAGGGATTAGAGGCGACTGGCAGTGTCCAGGTGGTTGAGGAGGCCGCGACTGGTCGTGAGGCGGTCGCGAAGGCACTTGAGCTCGACATGGATGTGATCTTGATGGATGTGCAATTGCAGGACCCCCAGGTGGGGCGAAACGCTATGAGTGGTGTTGCCGCCGCCGTGGCCATACGCCGTGAACGACCCCGTATGCCAGTGGTCTTCTACTCCATTCAGGATGACGATGAATACTATCGTGAGTTTCGTGCCGCGGGCATCTTGACGCACTATGCCTATGTCCGCAAGAGTAACTACCTGCTTCCTAGCATGCTGGTGCCACTTTTGAAGGATGCCGTCAATGGACGGAGCCTGGTGGACCCGGAGATCGAGGACCGCGTGCAGGAGGTGCGTGACCTGGATGAGCAGTCGCCACTCGCCCTGTTGGAGCCGAACGAACTCCGCGTTGCTGAACTGATGGCCCAGGGTATGACCAACGAGCAGATTGCCGCTCGCCTCAATCTGCATGATAAGCGCGCGGTCAGCCGGACCAATGGGCGTATCTATGCCGCCTGGGGGCTGAGCGAGAATGCCGTCGATGATAAGGTAGCTCGCGCTCGGGCGACCCTAATCTACCTACAGAACAGACTTATCATGTGGGATGAGCAGGGCACTCCCCTCGTGCAGGATCGACGTGGCGAGTGGGTCCCACTTTTCAAGTAACTGTATAGCCATGACCACGAACGGTTTTTTGACATTATGCAACTGACACATGTATTTTCTCTGGCGCTCTCCATCTTTAACCTGATGGCTTTCTTATGGCTGGCCTGCACGGTCTGGCTCAATGGCGACCGGCGGAGTATGATTGCGCGCGTGGGTGTGGTCGGGCTGATCCTTTCGGCGCTCTTCTTCTTTATCCATGCCCTGCTGATCTCGGGTCCCTACGCCCAATCGGCCTCGCTGGTCACTGCCGATACCCTCTGGCGCCTGATCTGGCTGCCTGCGCTGGGCGTTCCCTACATCTGGTTTATGATCGGGCTGCACTATGCCTCGCTAATCAATGTCAAATGGGAGCGGCGCCGCCCCCTGTTGCTGCTCTGTAGCGCGCTGCTGGGTGGCAGTGTCCTGCTCTTGCTTGTACTCAACCAGGCGACCTTTACCTTCGCCAGGTCGATCCGCCTCTTTGCCTATGACGATATTCCCCAGGACACCAGTACGGGCTATTTCTCGCCCCTGGTCCTGCTGCCCATCATGTTTCTGGTCTATGTGACGTTCTGCGCCATTGGACCCTGGTTTACGCCAGGCAGGGTGGCGCGCCTGCTCAAAGTGCTTCTCTTCTTCCTTATTGGAAAGCGCACGCGCCTACGCAAAGTTTCACTGGGAAACAATATTGTCGATGCGTTCTGGGAGGATAAGACGGAGGCGGAACAACTGGAGGAGCCTGTGCTCTCGTGGCACCAGGCCCGCCCCGGCTTGCTCCTGGCCGCGCTGCTGATGGTGGCCTTAACGACGAGTCTGGGGGTGCTGGGTGTCTGGTCTATGGTCAACTGGCTCAGACATGGAAAAATACAGCCCGTCTCTTTACCAGTCAGCGGGCACCAGGCCGAGATGTTGCCCCTCAATCTGATGATCATCGATATCCTGGCCGTTGGCTGTGTGGCCTGTATTCTACTCCTGATTGGCTATTCTGTCGTACGGCATGGGATCTTGATCGAACGCCCGCTGGCGCGCCGTGGCTTTTTTGAGCAGTGGCGTGGTATCGTGATCGTTTCCTGTGTGGTGGCTGTGGGTATCGCGTGCTTTGTGGCCATTACGCGCAGTAATGTGAGCGGTCTCTTGATTCTGACTTCGCTCGCGACCGGTACCTATGCTCTCTTCACCTGGAGCAACTATACCGCCCATGATCGCTATATCAGCATGCTCCGTCCCTTCCTGCGTAGCACAACACTTAGTCACTGGCTTAAAACGGACCTGCGCAAAACCGAGCAGAATATGGAGGATCTCTTCTTTCATCTCTGTAAAGATGTTCTGGCTGTAGAGTGCGCGCGCCTGGATGTACTGGCGGGACCTATCAAGCGTCGCTTTAGCTATCGCTGGCACGAGGAAGAGGAGACCGAGACGCAGGAACCCCCCTTGCTTGAACGCCAACAGACTACGCCACAACGAGCAGTAAGTGTACCGAACGAGAGGCGTACCAGTCGCCTGCGCAAACCCTATCGAGTGCAAGCCTATCGCATTCAACTGCGCTTGCAGGGGCGCGAGGCCCTCTGCTGGGTCGTGCCAATCTATGATGACCTGGGTCTGGTGGCGAAGCTCTACCTGGGGCCGCGCGAAGACGGTGCGGGCTTTACCGATGAAGATATGGACCTTGCCCATGCCTGTGGGCAGCGTATTCTCGATACCCTGCGTGACCATGAGGCCATGCTGGCTGTGGCGGGCCTCCTGCGGCGGCGTACGGTCGATGTGAAACTTCTGGGCGCACAGCAGCGGCGTGTGTTGCATGATGAGATTCTGCCCCAGATGCACCTGGCCCTGCTCAAACTGGAGACCATGCGTCCTTTCATCATGGGACGCCAGGAGGTGATCAGCTCTCAACAGGCCGAGCAGTCCTTCAACGATGCCGTAACGATCATTAGCGATGCCCATCGCCAGCTAGCGGCGATGATGCGTGCCACCGTCACTAGCGCTCCTCACCGTCTGGAGCGTGATGGCATGATGCAGGCCATTCATACGCTGATTACGCAGGATTTTCGCCAGTCCTTTGACGAGGTGGAGTGGCAGGTCCCCGAAGAGACAGCGCGTATCATTGATGACATGGTTCCTCCCGCGATTGCTGAGCTTATTTTCGCCGCCGTCCAGGAAGCCTTGCGTAATGCCGCTCGCCATGCGCGTGGTGCCGACGTCCACCGCAAGCTTAAGTTGACCCTCAGCGCCTCTTGCGATCCTGATCTGGAAGTGATTGTGGCCGACGATGGAGTGGGCATCCTCTCTGCCAGCAACACAACGACGGGAACCGGGGGCGGTCTCCTGACGCACAGCGCCTTACTGGCGATTGTAGGAGGGAGCCTGACCGTACAGAGCGAGCCATCTCACGGCGTTGCGGTACGTCTCGTCCTCCCCGCCAGCACATTTGCGCCTGGTAGACTCTCTATCATGTAGCTGAGTACGCTCACGTTTCCCCTGCTTGCCAGGCTCAGGAATAATTCCAGTGCCTGGCTCTCTTCCCTTGTTCTCTTCTCTTTAGCTATACTGTATATGAAGTTCCGCATAGCAGGCAGAGCCGCTTCACGCGAAAAACACACCTGAAAATGCCCATCCGTGCGTCTTATGCTCAGTTGTAGGGTCCATGCTGGCATGGACTAACTGGCATCCCCGTCAATATTTGCACGATTTCAGCGGGAAGAGTCCATGCCAGCATGGACCCTACAACTGATGAGAGCGTTAACATGGCACGAGGAGAGGACATATGATACTGATTACTGGAGCCACGGGATTCATTGGCAGTCACCTTGTCACGAGCCTGGCAGCGCAAGGAGAGCAGGTTCGTTGCCTGGTGCGTGATCGCAAAAAAGCGGAGAAGAGCCTGCCTGGCGCGAATGTGGAGCTGGTTGAAGGCTCGACCATACACCCCGAGACCCTCAAGGCGGCGTTGCAGGGCATCGATACCGTTGTGCACGCGGCCTTTATGACCGCTGATCGCAAAGAGTCAGCGGAGAACCACTACAACGAGACAAATGTCACGGGGACGCGTAACTTAGTGAGGGCTGCTCAGGAGGCGGGTGTCAAGCGCATCATCGAGATTGGTGGCCTGGGGACGAAGCCAGATAAGCCTGGCAGCTATATGCAGGGGCGCTACCTGGCTGAGCAGGCGGTGAAAGAGAGCACACTAGATTGGACGATTATTCAGCCATCGGTCCTCTTCGGCAAGGGAGCGCCTTTCATCAAAGGACTCTCAGATCTGATCGCCAGCGCCCCCGTGGTGCCGCTCATTGGCGGTGGCAAGACCATGTTTCAGCCCATCCTGGTCGATGACGTTGTGCGCGTCATCGAGTATGTCCTCAAAGAGCCAGAGCAGACAAAGGGCAAGACCTATACCATCGGTGGACCAGAGTACTACTCGTTTAGTGAGGTGTTTGATCTCCTACTTAAGACCATGGGAAAGTCACGTCCCAAGGTTTACGCGCCCATGCCCCTGGTCGGTATTGGCGCGGCGGTGATGGAGGCCGTCTTGCCCAAGCCACCCCTGACGCGCGCGGCCATGGCGCTTTTCTCTTTCGACAATACCACGGCTATCAATAGCGTCGAGCGCGACTTTGGCTTTACCCCCGTCTCCTTTCGCACCTACCTGGAGACGCACGGAATTTAATCGGCTGTGTTGTAAAATAGCGCGTGTTCACGCCCGCTGATGTGTTATAATGATGGGCATATGCTACCTCTTGTGGTACACATACCCATCATTTTTTGTGCACTGCTAAGAAATGGAAAAGATCCTCGCTATTGGTAAATCAAGCTGTAAATTGTGTCTAGGCTGCCCTTTGCATCGAGCAAGGTTGTAGCATTCCTTTCCCATTAGCTTCTCTACAGAAAGCGTACATATTTCACCTGATCATGGTTGTGCAGAGACGGAGGAACCTGAGTGACACAAGCGCTTGATATGAGCAATATACACGAAATTAGCGAATCGCTCATGCGCATTTCACGTCTGCTGCATGAGCATACCCATAAGCTTGAAGTCGCGGTCGAGGGAACCTATGCCGGTCAGACTGGTGATCCACGTGTGAGCTTGTTAATGGATGCTCTGATCGTTGCGCGTAAGGCCGACCTGGAACTGGGGCGCAACAGCCAGGCCCTCAAACGTTTGACTACCCAGCAACTCTCCACAAGCAGCGGTAAAGGAAATACTGCCGCCACGCGTGCCGTTTTTGAGCGCGAACGTGCTGAATTACAGTCCAATATCACCTTCCTCAAAAAACAACGTGATGAACAGGGGATCCTGGCCGATATCGCGCGCACCCTGAATTCCACCCTGGAGTTCGACGAGGTCCTACGCCTGGTCATGGACCGCGTCATCGAGTTCGTCGGCGCCGAACGTGGCTTCCTCATGCTTGTTGATCAGCAGACGCAAGACCTGGAGTTCAAGATTGCGCGCGATAAGCAGGCTCGTACCATTCCCGAGAGCGAGTTTATGACTGCGGGGATCAGCCGTGGCGTGGTCAAGCGCACAATTACTACCCTGGAGCCGCTGGTCTCCGACGATGCCAAGCTCGATGCCTCGCTTAATGGACATGAGAGCATCATGACCTTTGGCATTCGCTCCATGATGTGCGCGCCGCTGGTGGTGCGCGACCACTGCATTGGCGCGGTCTATGTTGATAGTCGCATTAACGCGAATCTCTTTAGGCAGCAACACCTGGACCTGCTTGTCGCCTTCTGTAACCAGGCCGCTATCGCTATCGATAATGCTCGCCTCTTCGCAGATCTCAACCGCGCCATTCAACAGGTACAAGATGACAAGCAGTACATGGATAATATCTTTGCCTCTATCGCCAATGGCGTTGTGACCATTGATTCCCGAGGCTATGTGACCACGTTTAATGCCTCCGCAGGTCTGATTCTGCAAATAAATAATTCACAGGCCATTGGTCGGCACTATACCGAGGCCTTCGCTTCACATGCTCATATTGGTGTTGTCGACCTCTTACACAACGCTCTGGAGCACGCGGAACTCCATGCCCACGGAACCTTCGTTCCCAGCTCGGTGGATAATTGTATCATCCCCAATCGCCTCAATGGTCCCTTCAGCCTGAACCTCTACGTCTCGTCACTACGCGATACGCAAGGAGCGCATATCGGGGCTGCCCTGGTGATTGATGATCGTACCGAGATCAAGCGCTCGGAGGCCGAGACCAAGAAGATCCGCGGCATTTTTGAACGCTATGTCCATCCTAATGTCGTTAAACAACTTATTCGGGATAAGAATGCCCTGAACCTGGGCGGCGAGACCAAAGAGATCTCAGTCATCTTCGCGGATATCCGCGGTTTTACCCGCCTGAGCGAGAGCATGCCGCCCGAGGCCGTGATGGATATGATTAACCGCTATATGCGGATCATGTGCGAGGCCATCTGGGAGGAGGAGGGAACGATTACCGCCTTTCTCGGCGATGCCGTCATGGCCATCTTCAACGCGCCCCTGCCACAGGAGCAGCATGCCCTGCGCGCGGTACGCGCGGCCTGGAAGATGCGCATGGCCGTGCAGGGCTACCAGCAGACGCATCCCCAGGAGCGCTTTATCTCCTTTGGCATTGGCGTCAACACGGGCCTGGCCACGGTGGGCAATATCGGCTCCCAGGAGCGCATGCAGAACTATACCGCCATTGGCGACGTCGTCAACGTGGCTTCGCGCTTGCAGAATAACGTCTCCGACAATGATATCTTGCTGAACGATACCACGTATCAGCAGGTCTACCCCTACGTGAGAACCGGTCAGCCCTTCCAGCTCTCCGTCAAAAACAAAGCCACCCCCCTGACCGTGCGCTACCTCCTCGGCCCCCTGTGAACTACCACTGAGCTGAAGACGCAGCGGCTTCTTCAGAAGTCGTCGGGTCTGCGGTTTGGGAGCTTTTTCGGAAGCTCAAGTTCACCAGACTCCTCATCAGAAATGATGAGACCGTTTGAAAGGTCATGACACCTGCGGTTGACGCATCAGACCGCTGCTCTGTCGCCTGAGTTTAAGTAGGACTGAGGAAAGGTCCGGTGATTCAGGTGCAAAAAGCCTTTTGAACACTGTCGAGATGAAGTCGGATTCCCTTCGTGGTCATAGCGAGGGGATACGCACCACCCGGCGCTTGCCGGAGCATTTTCCGAAAGGATTCCATTCAATGAACGTTGTATATGTGCTCACCCCTGACAGCGTCCCATTGATGCCCTGTCAGCCAGTCATTGCCCGTTTATTACTCAAGCAAGGCAAAGCCAGGGTGAAATCGAGAACGCCCTTTACCATCCAACTCCTGGCGCCACCAGAGCAAATCTACGCGCAAGCATTGACGCACGGGGTCGATACAGGCAGTTCCGTTCTCGGATCAGCCGTCTCCAATGCGCGTGGATCGGTTCTCTCTCTCTCAGAGGTCCAGATACGCAATGATATCGCCGAGACGATGAAAGAACGGGCCAGAGCACGCCGCAATCGCCGCAACCGCAAAACACGCTATCGTCCTGCACGCTGGCTCAATCGCAAGCATTCCATGCAGCAAGGACGTTTCTCCCCAACCATGAGAAGCAAGTTCGATGCTCATCTGCGAGAAATCCGCTTTGTCCGGTCGCTCTTGCCTATCACATCTATGGTGCTGGAAACAGGAACCTTTGACCCTCACGCTCTCAAGAACCCTGAAGTTCTCCAAAAGAAGTGGCTCTACCAGAAGGGCATTAACTACGGTTTTGCCAATACCAAAGCCTATGTGCTCACGCGTGATGACTACACCTGCCAGCACTGCAAGGGGAAATCAAAGGAGACACGACTTGAAGTGCATCACATCATCTTCCGTAGCCAGAACGGCAGTGATGAGGAGGCCAATTTAGTAACGCTCTGCAAAACCTGCCATGATAGTCTGCATGCGGGAACCATCACGCTCAAACGCGCTGGCAAGAAAAGAGGAACGTTACGACACGCGACGCAGATGAACAGCATCCGTGTTCAGTTGCTCAAGCGTGTTGAGGCTGAGGAAACGTGGGGATTTGTCACGAAAGAACACCGCCTCCTGGCAGGGCTGCCCAAAGAGCATATCTTTGATGCAACGATGATCGCAACACGAGGGGTGAACCCAACATTTTGCACAACCAGTGTGCTCTCAAAACGCTGCGTTTCTGATGGGGACTATCAACAAACAAAAGGGGTGCGAAGCGAGCAAAGGATTACTACAGGCAAGATCAAGGGATTCCGCAAGTTTGACAAGGTGCGTTACCTGGGTAAGGAGCACTTTATCAAGGGCAGAATGTCGACCGGATATGCCATCTTGATGGATATCTCTGGGAATAAGGTCGCATTGAAGCCAATCCCCAAGTTTGACAAGATGAAGCGAGTGAGCGCACGTTCCTCATGGATGATGACACAAAGACCCATGCTCCATCCCTCTTGTTCCCCCATTTCATCTTTGTCTGTAAGTCAGGATACAAGATGGTAGCTCATTGAGAGTCAAGGTAAAAGCGGCGAGAAAACCACGAGGCTGAAGACCTCGTGGTTTTCTCGCCGCTCCCCCTATAAAAAAATAGAGAGTAATGAGAGATGCGTTGCCCGCTGCCAGCCGAAGGCTGGCAGCGGGCAACGCATCTCTCATTACTCTGGCGAACTAAAGCGCCTGACGCAACACAAAGCCACGCTGGGCCAGGCGAATAAAACCAAACCACTCATAGAGGCGGTGCGCGTGGGTGTTCTGCTCCTCGGTGTTGAGCATGATGCGTGTGACGCGCTCACTGGCGAAAAAGCGTACCGCCTCGGCCATCAGGCGTGCCCCGATCCCCTGGCGCTCAAAGGCGGGGTGGACCGCGATGCGTACCAGGTAGCCATAGTCGGCCTCGACGGTATTAAACTGGTAGCCGACGACCTGCCCATTCTGCTCGGCGACGACAAAGTAGGGATGGGAATTGGCGATGTCGCGGAAGGCGGTCGCGTCATAGCGCCAGAGCTCATCAAAGCAGAGCTCCTCGATGGCGAGCAGGGCGGAGGTATCATCCTCAAGTCCAGTTCCTAGCTGCACCGTGCGCACGGTGACGCGTGTATTCCCGGAGGTGGGTATCGTATAGTCATACTTGTCGTAGGCATAGAGCTGACAGTAGGGCTGAAAGCCGCGCGCCAGCAGGAGGGGGCGGAGCCAGTCCTGCTCCATGTCATTGCCGGAATAATACAGCGCCTGCGCTCCCCGTGCCCGCAGATGTGTGTTGAGGTCTTCAATGAGGTTATCGAGGATGGAGATATAGTATTTGCTCTCGCTCCAACTGACGCCAAATCCGCCTATCCAGGCAATAGGCGGATTGGTGATCTGCGAGATGAGAAAGCCATGCAGTGATGAGTTATGTAGGTCTCCCACAGCCGGGTAGCGCTCGATCAGGAGTGGTAGCTCCTCCGGGGTGAAGCGCTGATAGATGTATTCGGAGGAGCGAATCAGGCGCTCAACCTGCGGGACATCGGCTGGTGTTAAGAGCCGAATATGCCTGGAGTCGGTTGACATGCGTCCTCAAGCTTTCTCTTCGTCGGCGGACGGCCCCTTAACCTCGCGGCGCAGGCGCTCAATATCTGGCTTTGGCTTACGGCGTACACGATAGCCGGTCAGGTTATGGATGCGCCTGAGTTCTGAGATCAAGACATCGATATTGATCTGGTAGGTCATATCGGGGGCGGGTCCCAGGTCGTCAATGGCGGCCTCGCCACCCATGAGCTGGTTGATGGAGGTCGCGACACAGTTCTCAAGTGCGCTAATGCTATAGCCACCCTCCTGGACCATGATGACGCGTCCATCACAGATCCTCTCGGCATATTCCAGAATGACGCGGTTCAACTGGTAGAAGGCCGCGGTCGAGAGGTACATGTCGCCAATTGGGTCGTCCCAGTGCGCATCAAAGCCCGCCGAGACAAGGATCAGTTGTGGATCAAAGCGATCCATGGCGGGGACCATGACCTGGCGGAAGATGGAGTCATAGACATGGAAACCCGTGCGTGCTGGCAGCGGGACATTGATCGTTGTGCCCAGGCCTTCGCCCTCGCCCAGCTCGGTTGAGGCGCCGGTCCCTGGATAGAAGGGAGCCTGGTGGACGGAGAAGTACAGCACACGGGGATCGTTGTAGAACATTTCCTGGGTGCCGTTGCCATGATGCACATCATAGTCAATAATCATGACGCGCTCCAGCCCATGCTTCTCCAGGGCGTAGCGCGCGGCGACCGCGACATTATTGAAGATACAAAAGCCCATCGCCGATTCTGCGACCGCGTGATGGCCCGGAGGGCGTACGAGGCAGTAGGCGTTTTTAATCTCGCCCTTGAGCAGGGCGTCAATGGCGGTCAGAGGGGCGCCAGCCGCTTTCAGCGCGGTCTCATAGGTTTTAGCGGAGACATAGGTATCGGTTGCGAAGAATTGCGTATTGCGACCACCGGAGGCCTCTATTTCCGCCGCTTTCTTGCTAGCCGCCTCCACCTCCTGGATATATTCCCGCTCATGCACCGTCGCCAACTCGTCCACCGTTGCGGCACGCGGTTGGAGTTGCACCAGGTCATCACGCTCAAACCACTTGAGGGCCTGCAATAACTGCATCGACTCGTCGAGGCGCTGTGGGCGCTCTGGGTGCTGCTCGGGCGTAATGTGCTCTAAAAAGATTGGATCATAAATAAAGGCCGTGGTCATAGGATAAAGTCCATTCCTCATTGACGAAGCATTCTGTGATGCGCGCCTAATAGTGGGCATCACAGAATGCTTTGTGCGTGTTCTATTACGGTGTTAGCTATTCTCTGTTTATAGAATACTCCTCGCAAAGAGTATCCTTCAGGAATATTACTTGCTTAACACCTTTTTGACAAGGGCTGGCACATCAAAGATGGTGTCCGCGACGGGAACACCGGCGGCCTGAAGCGCCTCAACCTTGCCTTGCGCGGTCCCGGTATTGCCCGAGACAATCGCGCCCGCATGGCCCATGCGTTTTCCTGGAGGGGCCGTGCGCCCGGAGATGAAGGCCACCACGGGCTTCTTCATCTGGGTTCTGATATACTCGGCGGCATCCTCTTCGTCGCTACCACCGATCTCGCCACACATGACGACGACCTCAGTCTGAGGATCCTCGTCGAAGCGCTTGAGGTAGTCCGCGAAGGTTGAGCCGATGATGGGGTCACCACCGATGCCGATGCAGGTCGACTGACCCAGGCCCTCGTTGGTGAGCAGCGAGACCACTTCATAGGTCAGGGTGCCAGAGCGCGAGATGAAGCCGACAGGTCCGGGTGTAAACATGCCGTAAGGGATGATGCCGATCTTACCATGGCCTGGTGTGCAGAGTCCTGGGCAGTTAGGGCCAATCAGGGTCGCGCCCTTCTCGCGTACCGCCAGGATCGCGCGGGTCATATCCACAACTGGAATGCCCTCGGTGATGCAGACGATCAGTTCGATGCCTGCGTAGGCTGCCTCTTCGATGGCGTCAGCCGCGCCCGCGGGTGGCACGAAGATGCAGGTGGCATTGGCGTCGGTCCGGGCCTTGGCCTGGGCCACGGTATCAAAAACGGGAACGCCCTCGACCTCCTGGCCACCTTTACCAGGAGTGACGCCGCCAACAACGGTCGTGCCTGCCGCGATCATATTATGGGTGTGGTACTGACCCTCACGCCCGGTAATGCCTTGCACGATGACGCGCGTGCTTTTATCCAGTAGAATGCTCATTGCTGCTACCCTTCTCTACTTGTCAAGCCCGTTAATGGCGGCGACAATCTTCTGCGCGGAGTCACGCATATCCTGACCCCAGTCGAGTCCCGCGTCTTTCAGCAGGGCTCGGCCCTCTTCGGCGCCTGTGCCGGAGAGGCGAACGACAATCGGCATACCCTTGGGCAGCTCTCCCTGCGCCATAATCACGCCACGGGCTACCTCTTCGCCACGCGTAATGCCGCCGAAGATGTTGACGAGGATACCCTTGACCTGGGGGTCGCGTGCGACGAAGGTCAGAGCCTTGTACATGACCTCGGCCTTGGCGCCACCACCGATATCCAGGAAGTTCGCGGGCTTGCCGCCGGAACGGGCAACCATGTCGAGCGTGGTCATAACCAGGCCTGCGCCGTTACCAATGATACCGACGTCGCCATCCAGCTTGACATAGGTCAGGCCTGCCTGCTTGGCCTCGAACTCAATGGGGTTGGCGTCTTCTGGCTCGGACCAGGAGGCAATCTCTTTCTGGCGGTAGAGCGCGTTATCGTCGATCAATATTTTCGCGTCTGCGGCCAGGACCTTGCCATCTGCGGTCAGGGCCAGGGGGTTGATCTCAGCCAGCTGCGCGTCGGAACCGATATAGGCCTTGGCGAGGTTGGCGAGGATAGCGGCTGCGGGACGGAGGGCCTTGGTAGGGAGTCCAGCCTCGGTGACGATATTGAGGGCCTCAAAGGGGCGCAGCCCCCAGTGCATATCTATAGGATATTTAATAATTTTTTCGGGATGAGTTGCAGCGACCTCTTCGATATCGATACCGCCCTCTTTCGAGACCATGACCACAGGAGTCTGTGACTTGCGGTCATGCACGATGCCCAGGTAGTACTCTTCTTTAATATCGATCTTGGAGGTTACAAGAACCTTATCTACGGTCAATCCCTTAATGTTCATGCCCAGTACTCGTGCCGCGGAGTCGCGAGCCTCTTCTGGAGTGTCGCCAAACTGGATGCCACCCGCCTTACCACGTCCACCAACGTAGACCTGGGCTTTGATGACAACGGGCCCGTCAAGTTCGCGGGCAATAGTTTCGGCCTCTTCTGGCGTGTGTGCGACTTTGCCGGGCTGAACCGGAATGCCGTAACGAGCCAGGACTTCTTTGGCCTGATATTCGTGGATCTTCAAAATAATTGCTCCTTAATACGCTTGCTTCCACATATTGACTGCCCCCCTGGAGAAGAGAGACAAGGAGTAGGTTGATGCAACTGAAGTTTATGCTAGCACTTCACAGAAAAGGTGTCAAGGATGGGTTGCGCCTGCAAGCGCTTGTATGCCCTCTCGACTCTCTTCCCCGTAGTGATACCCATTATATGTCTACACTCAGCATAAAAAAGGCGCCGGGTAAACACCCGGCGCCTTTTTTATGCTGAGTGTAGGTAATTACCCCCGGATAACGGCGAGGACTTCGTCGCGTTTTTGTTCCATGAGGGCCTGGGTCTTTGCCTCAAGGTTCAGGCGCAGCAGGGGCTCGGTGTTGGAGCCACGCACGTTGAACCACCAGTCGCCGTAGTCAGCGCTGATACCGTCGAGGGTGTCAAACGACTGGGCCTGCTTGCTAAAGTGTTCCTTGACCTGCTCGATCTTGGCCTTGACGTCGCTGACGGTGCTGTTGATCTCACCACTGCGGTAGTAGACGTCGAGGGGCTTGATGCTCTCGGAGAGCGGTTTGTTCTCGACGGAGACCAGCTCTAGCATGATCAGGAAGGCGATCAGGCCAGAGTCGGCGTACCAGTTGTCGCGGAAGTAGAAGTGTCCAGAGTGTTCGCCACCGAAGATGGCGTTCTCTTCGCGCATCTGGGCCTTGATGAAGGAGTGTCCCACGCGGGTACGGCCCGATTTGCCACCCAGCTTCTCGACCAGTTCTGGCACCGCCTTGGAGACGATGAGGTTGTAGAGGATGGTCGAGCCGGGGGATTTGTGCAGCAGGCTGTTAGTCACGGCCAGGGTGACCATGGAGCCATCAACCAGGTCGCCATGCTCATCGACGGGGAACATGCGGTCGGCATCGCCATCGAAGGCCACGCCCATGTCGGCATGCGTCTCGCGTACTTTTTGCTGCACATCTACCATGTTCTCTGGCTCGATTGGGCTGGCGGGATGATGGGGGAAGGAGCCATCCAGCTCAAAGTAGAGGGGAACCAGCTCGCAGGGGAGGTGTTTGAAGACACGTGGCAACACCAGGCCAGCCATGCCATTACCCGCATCGGCGACGATCTTGAGTGGGCGAATCTTCTTCACGTCGATGAAGGAGAGGGCGTGCTGGACATAGTCGTCGATGATGTCGCGCTGGCTGACCTCGCCCTTGTGTGCAGGCTCGGCAAACTCACCGCTCACGGCCAGGTCGCGGATATCGCTTAGTCCAGTGTCACGGCTAATAGGATAAGCCATCGCGCGGCAGAACTTCATGCCGTTGTACTTGCCGGGATTGTGCGAGGCGGTGATCATAACGCCTGCGGGATAATTAAATTTACCCACGGCGAAATAGAGCGCGTCCGTCGTCACCATGCCCAGGTCGATAACATTGACACCCTGGTCGGTCAGTCCACGGATCAGGTTCTCCGCCAGTTGTGGTGAGGAGAGACGCATGTCGCGCCCGACCGCGATTTCAGGAACATTTAGATACTGGCCCGCCGCGCGTCCGATTGCATAGACGGCCTCATCGGTGAGGGCCTCGCCGTAGATGCCTCGAATGTCATAGGCCCCGAAGATGGCGGGGTTGACATTAGTCTTTGTACTCATAATTGTGCCGTGCAGGGAGGTAGTATGGATTTGCCCTGCACGTCTCCTTTCTCTATCTATCACGTCGGAGCATATTGGCCTGGATGTCAGACCTCTCCATCGTGTTGGGTCTATTTGGGGGGTTGCTTAGTATATAGGCGCTCCCAGTCATGGCGTAGGATTTCAACAAGAACCCAGGGATCGCCAGAACTGCGCGGATCATAGATCTGTCCGACCTCGGTAAAGTGGCTACGGGTGAAGGCCTTTCGTGCTGGAAGATTGGCAAGAGCCGTCTCCGCATAGATGCGTGCCAGGAAGGGTAGGGTAAAGAGATGATTGACGAGTGTGTAAATCGCCTCGCGCCCATATCCCTTGCCCCAACTCTGTTTATTGCCAATTCCCAGGCCGACCTCTACCTGGCCACTTCGATAATCGAGATTGAAGTACGTAATGGTGCCAATAGGCGTCTTTTTATCATCTTCAATAATAAACCAGAATTGCCGCCCATTTCCTCGCACATAATTGCGTTCAAAAACAGGGAGAAATTCAGCCATAGTGCGCGAGTAGGGTCGGTGTGGGTCAAAGCGCCATACCTCGTCGTCGCGCTCCCAATGAAAGACGTTGCGTGCATCCTGCATCATTGGTGGGCGTAGTGTAATGCGTTCTCCATGCAGAATAGGTGTGCTGCTTACTCGATTGTCGCGTTGTAGTTCTGTCATGGTTTCTCCGGAGTTCCTTGTCCTCGTCCCTAAGTGGTATGACCGCCAGTTTGTAGGGTCCAAGCTTGCTTGGACTCCCTGCTGGCACGTTATGCTAGCCCGATTTCACGCGCAAAGCTGGTTCCTGCCGCCAGTGGGCCAACCCCAAAGTTCTCGGCCAATGTCTGCCCAAGGTCGGCCATGGAGGACCGGGTTCCCAGATCTACTCCGGCGCGAATTGGCTTGCCGTAGGCGAGCAGGGGCACACATTCCCGGGTATGGTCGGTACCACGATAGGTTGGATCGACACCGTGGTCAGCGGCGAAGAAGATCGCGTCTTCGGGACGCAGTACCCGCTGCACCTTGCCGAACCACGCGTCTACATCGCGTAGCGCTTGCGCGTATCCCTGGCTATCGCGACGGTGTCCCCATAACATATCAAATTCTACCAGATTCACGAAGAGTAGACCATAAAAGTCTCGCTCAAGCCAGCGCAGGGTCGCGGCCATCCCTTCTTGATTCGTCTCCGTGTGATCGCGCGCGGTCAGGCCCCGGCCCGCGAAGAGGTCTTCAATCTTGCCAATGCCAATCACATCGCGCCCGCTTTCTTTAAGCAGGTCAAGCAGGGTGGTGCCGACTGGCTCCAGGGCGAAGTCGCGCCTGTGCTCGGTCCGCTTGAAATTGCCGGATGTGCCAATAAAGGGGCGCGCGATGACCCGGCCCACGGCGTTCTCGCCTGTCAGCATATTGCGTCCAACCTGGCAGATGCGATAAAGCTCCTCCAGAGGAATGACCTCCTGGTGGGCCGCGATCTGGAAGACGCTATCTGCCGAGGTGTAGAGGATGGGCCACCCGGTACGCACATGCTCTTCGCCCAGTTCTTTAATGATCTCGGTTCCCGAGGCGACCTTGTTGCCAATGACTTTGTGTCCACTGGCCTCTTCAAAGGCGGCGACAAGCTCAGCCGGAAAACCTTGGGGATAGGTGGGCAGCGGTCGCTGGAGAACGGCTCCCATAAGCTCCCAGTGTCCCGCGACGCTGTCTTTGCCCGCGGCGGTCTCGTTCAGGCGTCCAAATGCGCCCAGGGCCTGTTCCTGGGGTGGTGTGCCCTGGATAGGCGTGATGTTGCCCAGTCCAATGCGCCCCAGGTTGGGTAGCTCCAGGCCACCGATGGCCTGCGCGCAGTGCTCCAGTGAACTGGCTCCCTCGTCTCCATAGGTTGCACTATCTGAATTGGCTCCTGCTCCTACACCATCTAAGACGATGACGACAGCTCGTTTGAGTATGCTCATAATGAAATCACCTTTGTCGTATCCAGGCATGCATAACGCGGTAGCGACTCGCCGATGAGCGGCTGCGCGTAGGTGTGAAATGCATGCGTAACCATTGCTGTACTCGCATCAAAATAGGCGTCAGGAATGAGGCGCTGCACGTTCGCGATCTCTCCAAGCTCAACCAGACCTGTAGTACAGTGATAGGCCGGCGTATCATGCCGCACCAGCGTCACCATTTTATCGCTCTCCCCGCGCAATGCCGCCTCTAGCGCCTTCTGTCCCACAAGGTACGCCTCCTGCCGATCCGTTGGTGAGACGTACTGCGAAGACATACGCTGGAAATCGCCCGGTTTGTCGAAGCGCGCTCGTAGTTGTAATTGTTGCTTTATTAATTCTACCAGAGTTTGTGCGGTTCCGCTAAGCAAGGGATGTTGAAAGGCGTCGACACCCGCCTGCGCGGCCGCGCCCAGCGCCTCCCCTTTCTCATTGCGCAACGCCTCCGAGGCCACGATGACGACATAGCCATAACGCCTATATGCCTCCTCAACCTGGGTCAGGAAGCGCTCCTCGTGAAAGGCCTGTTCGGGAATGAGCACGATATGGGGCGCATCAGCCTCATCGTGTTTGCCTAGCGTTGAGGCCGCTGCCAGCCAACCCGCATTGCGTCCCATAGTTTCGATAATCTTGATGGGATAATGCCCTGGCATGGAGAGGGTGTTCATGGTTGAGTCTTGCGTCGCCGCTGCGATGAAGCGCGCGGCACTCCCATAGCCGGGACAGTGATCGGTAAAAGGGAGATCATTATCGATGGTCTTTGGAATGCTGATGGCGTAAAATTCATACCCGGTATGGTGGGCCGCCTGCGCCAGGCGATGGGCTGTATCGGCGGAATCATTTCCACCAATATAGAGGAGATAGCGAATATCGTAACGGCGAAAAATATCTAAAGCTCGCTCAATATCTTGTTCTTGTAGCTTGTAGCGACACGAGCCAAGCGCGGCAGATGGTGTATGTAGGAGCTGAGGCCAGAGGCCCGCATCTTGTTGACGCAGATCAATAAAGTCTTCTTGCAATAGACCCGCGATTCCATAATGCATCCCATAGATGCCAGCGATACGCGTGTCTGCTAATGCCGCCTCGACTGCGCCTACGAGGCTTGCATTAATAACGGCGGTTGCGCCGCCCGATTGACCAATAAGCAGATTGCCAGAAACCAATGCTTACCCCCAATAGATTACCTTACATTTAAACTCAGGAAATGCCCTGCTTGAGCACCTCTCGCAAGGCCATTATAACAAGTTCAGGGGGCGAGCGTCGAGGGTAGAGTTTCGCCTTGTCTTTATTCTTGCTCGCATGCTAGTATGCAAAGAGGAGACTCGCGCTGCGTTTCTTGAGAAAGATCGATTACTTCTTTTCCGAACCCTGAGCGTGCTTGCCGTGCCACCGCTTGCCCCCGAATGGGGAAGCGCTAGACACGCAAGTGGCGTTAGGTTTCGGAATAAGATCTTAGGCAAGAAGGGGGAAATACGCGTGAAAGAGAAAATAATTCTTGACTGTGATCCTGGCCATGATGATGCAATCGCGCTCTTACTGGCCGCCCATCATCCCCAGCTAGAACTCCTGGCTGTGACGACTGTCGCGGGCAACCAGGCGGTCGAGAAGACCTCGCGTAACGCCTTAAAAGTCTGTTCGCTGGCGGGCCTGCATCATATTCCAGTCGCGAGAGGGATGGAGAAGCCCCTGGTACGCGCCCCCGGCTTTGCCGCTGATATTCATGGTGAAACGGGCCTGGATGGTCCTGATATGCCCGAACCTGTTATGTCGCTGGTGCGTATGCACGCGGTCGACCTGCTCATCGACCTGCTGCTCAGAGCAGAGGAGCCGATTACCCTGGTGGCAACCGGCCCTTTAACTAATATTGCCACAGCCCTGGAGCGCTCGCCGCACATTGCCCGCAACATCAAAGCCATCTCTATTATGGGGGGAGCCATCGGCCTGGGCAACGTGACCCCAGCCGCCGAGTTTAATATCTGGTTTGATCCCGAAGCGGCACAGAAGGTATTTCAGTGTGGTCGCCCTATTACCATGATTCCCCTGGAGGTCACGCACCAGGCGCTGGCAACTAAGGAGATCATGCGCCGCCTACGCTCTTCCGGGCGCCGCGTTGCCAACTTCGCCGCCGATCTCCTGGCCTTCTTTGCGGATACCTATGAGCAGGTTTTCGGCTTCTCTGCGCCCCCCGTCCATGATCCCTGTGCTGTTGCCGCCGTCATCAATCCAGCCATCATCGAAGGCCACGATATCCGCGTTGAGATTGAGACTGGAGGGGAGTGGAGCGCTGGTCGCACCATCTGCGATGTCTACGGTAAGATCCAACTCCCACCCAACGCCCGCGTCGGCTACAGCCTTAACGTCTCCCACTTCTGGGATCTCACCATCAACACCTTACTCACTTATGATTAAAACTCCCGGAGGGCGGGGTCTAAGGGGTGTCCCCTTACAAATTAAATTTGATAATCCATTTCGCCGTTCCAGCCTTGCGTGAGCTCCTCGTGCTTCTCAAGGGGAGCGCCCCCTTTCATCAGCAGCTCGGCTGGTTTGGCGGCTACTACAGAATTCGGCGAGACCGATTCGAGTACCAGCGCCATGGCGCCAATCTTGCTGCCGCGTCCAATCGTGATGGGACCCAGGACCGCCGCGCCTACGCCAATCGTGACATCATCCTCAATGGAGGGGTGGCGCTTCTGCTTACGACCCGGGCTGGGTCTCCACCAGCCAGTCGCGCCCAGCGTCACCTGGTGATAGAGCATCACATTATCGCCGATGACAGCCGTCTCGCCGATGACAACACCCGCGCCGTGATCGATAAAAAAGCGTTTGCCAATCTGTGCTCCGGGATGGATCTCAATGCCACCCGTAATTATGCGCGCAAACTGCGAGATGAGGCGTGGCAAGATGGGGATGTGTACCTTGTGGAGGGCATGGGCGATACGATGATAAAAAATAGCCCAGAGACCAGGGTAGGTCAATGCCTCGATAATGTTACGGCAGGCTGGATCTTTCTCGAAGATCACATCAATATCATCAGGCCAGGCGGTGCGCCTCCGCGGTGTCTGGGAGGGGGCGGCAATAACAATGCCTGGGGGCAATTGTGGCAACTGGGACAAATCAGTTTCGTATGGCTGCTGCTGACCTATCTGAGTATCCTCCGATAAGCTTCTGGGTCCCTGGGACATAGCATTTTGATCCTTTTCTGTCTGGATAAATCTTTTTGGGATAGATCTTTCTTGCCCTGTTCTATAATGCCTACTGGCTTGCCGATATCTGGCACTGCTATGTGTGGTTGTGCTATCAACTCTGATAGATCTTCCTTTGAAATTGAGTGTATGGCAGGAGTCAGGTCTTGTCAAGGGGACGCAGATTTTCTCTCTCTCTCTCTCGATATCGTAAAAAAGTGCGGCAAACCTATTGACAATTCGCAAGTGCTCCGGTATACTGACGACGTGTTGAGAAACACGAACACAATATGGTGGCCGTAGCTCAATCGGCAGAGCTCTGGATTGTGGCTCCAGCGGTTGTGGGTTCAAGCCCCATCGGTCACCCCCAAGAAACCCGGGATAGTCAAAGCACTATCCCGGGTTTTAAATTACCTCTTTTTGTCGTTCATTGCGACAATTTTGCGACATCTTCGCGATAGACCTGAGACATCCCCAGACTATACTTTCACCAATACACCAGACAGACATTAATGACCTGGTTGGTGGTGCGGGTTGGCAGCCGCAGGCTGCCAACCCGCACCACCAACCAGAGCGAGCGCCGCAGGCGCAAGTGGCCAAGCCAAAATCTTGTACATCAGGTGAGTATAAATATCAGGAGCAAATTGTATGTCTTGGGAACAAAACTCATATCGCGAAAGCGCGTCAGCCCAGCATATGTATGAAAGCGGTTATGCGAGCGAAGCGGAGCATCTCCAGCCAGAGCCAATCGATCAGAGCCATGTGCCACCCATGAATCAGACAATGCGTGACCTTCCTCCCTCGCATGAGTCACCACGTCCAGCGTTTGATGGCCCCCAGGTGATGCAACCACTGCGCCCGCCAGCGGGGCAACAGGGCTACGTTCTCTACGGCTGGCAGCCGGTCTTTATAAAGGTGGGTGAGTCCAGTGGCTCGCGTTTCGCGGCTGTGCTCAGCTATCTAGGGGGCTGGTTCTCGGGCCTGTTGCTGCTCTTCTTCGGCTTCGAGAACAAATATGTGCGCTTCCATGCCCTGCAATCCCTGCTCTTCTTCGGCTTTCTCAACATTGCCGACTTCTTTATGTTTGTGTTTGGCGGCTTTGGCTTGCGCATCTGGAGCCATGTCCCTTATGCCCATGGCTTCTTTGCCCTGGGAATCTTCCTGGCCTTTCTGCTCATCAATGTCGTGGCCTTTGTGGGCTGGCTGCTCTGTATCGCGATGGCGGCAAGCGGAAAATACTACAAGATTCCCATCTTTGGGCATTTTGCCGCCCGCCTCTCTGGGGTTGAGCCGTCTCCAGTCCCAACGGTCAAATAGTTTTCTCTCAAATAGTTCTTATATCCCAAGCAGCGGGGTAAAAAAAGATGCCCTCGCAGCCATTGGCTGCGAGGGCATCTTTTTTTACCCCGCTGCTTATTAACTCTGGCGGCTGTCGCGCCAGCGAATGAGGCGCTCGACTGCCTCATAGTTCCAGGGAGTCTGCATACCCATGATGAGATGCGTGACACCCGTCTCTACGAGAGCGTCCAGGTCCTCTTCTTTGAAGTCAGCGCTGACCGCACTTGAGCGCTCAATCTCGTTGGGGTTGCGGCCCACTTCTTTACACCAGTTGTCCAGGACCTCCATTTTATGCTGCAAGGTCGCGGTATCGCCGAAGCCATGCCAGATATTGGCGTATTTGGCGGTGATGCGTAGCGTTTTCTTCTCGCCGCCACCACCGATCAGCAAAGGAATGGGCTGCTGAATAGGCTTGGGCACGTCGGCTTCCCAGCGATGCAGAATGGTGGGAACGGCCTCTTCAAGCGCCTGGAGGCGGCTGCCAGCCGTGCCAAAGTCATAGCCAAACTCTTTGTAGTCGCGCTCAAACCAGCCTGCACCCAGGCCCAGAATGACACGCCCATTGCTGATATGGTCTACCGTTTTGGCCATATTCGCCAGCAGAGCGGGATTGCGATAGGTATTGCAGGTTACCAGGCAGCCGATCTTCGCGCGGCTGGTCAGGGTCGCCATAGCGGTGAGCAGCGTCCAGCCCTCAAAGTGGTTGCCCTGTGGGTCGCCATAGAGCGGGAAGAAATGGTCCCAGTTAAAGATACTATCAACACCCATCTCGTCGAAACGGCGTACACCATTTGCGTAGTCCTCGTAGCTGGTATGCTGCGGGTGCATCTGCACGCCGGTACGAATCTGATGGCCATATTTTGTCTGTGCCATGTTTACTTAAGCTCCTCTAATTGTAGTATAGATACTAATCAATCTATTGTAGACACACATCCAGCATGACCGCAAGTTTCTTTACTTTTTCTCAGGGTCTTCCAGTTCTCCCTTGCCATCTGCCTAGGCGAGCATAGCGAGCCGAGGGGTAAAGAGGTGTGGGTGGCAAACGGCATCGCCGTTTGCCACCCACACCTCTTTACCCCTGAGCGCCGCAGGCGCGAAGACTACAACTCTGTTTGTTGACCTGCATCTGCCCATGTGTTACTATGGCTAGAGAGACAATGTATCAGTTAGAACTATGTGCGGGAGTATGAGACGTGACGATAGCGGAGCCAGTTATTACTTTACAGCACGTTGCTTTATCCTTTGGCAAGCGTGTTATTTTACGAGATGCCAATATGGCTATCCAGCAGGGGGAGTTTGTTGTCGTGCTAGGTCCGAACGGGGCAGGTAAGAGTACCCTGTTCAAGATGCTGCTGGGGCTTATTCAACCCACCGCTGGCGAGATTCGCGTGCTGGGTCGTGCGCCTCGTAGCGGCAATAAAGAGATCGGTTATGCTCCTCAGCATCGTACGGTCGAGGGCGACCTGGCCCTGCGCGCCCGCGACCTGGTAGGTTTCGGCTTGGATGGAAACCGCTGGGGCTTTGGCCTGCCCAACCGCAAGCGCGACGCTATCATTGACCAGGCGCTTGAAGAGGTCGATGCCCTGCGCTATGCCAATGCCCCCGTTGGCCAGCTCTCTGGTGGCGAGCAGCAGCGCCTCTTGATCGCCCAGGCTCTGTTAACTAATCCTCGTATCCTGCTTCTAGACGAACCCCTGGCCAGCCTCGATATCGCGCGCCAGCAAGATATTGTTACCCTCGTGGGCAACGTCTGCCGCTCGCGTGGCGTTACGGTCCTGCTCGTCGCTCACGATGTCAATCCGCTCCTGCCAGCGCTGGACCGCATTGTCTATATCGCGAATGGGCAGAGCTTGATTGGGACGCCTGGCGAGGTGATTACCAGCGAGAACCTGAGCAAGCTCTATAAGGCTCCCGTTGAAGTCGTCCATGCCCTCGACCGCATCTTTGTTGTGGGCGCCGAGGTATAGGTTTACCTGAAAGGAATAGATCGTTACTATGCAGCAAGCTCAGTCGCCTGCTAACACCCGTCCCGTTCGCTGGGGTGTGATCAGTGCCGCCAACATCGGCGCGAAAGCCGTTTCGCCCGCTATTCAGGCCTCGCGCAATGGCATCCTGGCCGCCGTGGGGAGCCGTGATCCTCGGCGTGCGGCGGACCTCTACGCCTTCTCGCCCACGACCCGCATCTATGGCAGCTACCAGGATATTCTCGATGATGAAGAGATCGAGGCGGTCTATATCCCTCTGCCCAATAGCCTGCACGCTGAATGGACCATCAAGGCGCTGGAGGCGGGGAAGCATGTGCTGTGTGAGAAGCCCCTGGCCGTGACGGAGGAAGAGGCGCGCGAGATGGTTGAGGCCGCTCAGGCCAATGATCGTCTGCTCATGGAGGCCTTTATGTATCGCTTCCATCCACAGATTGAGTGGACGCTGGAGCGCGTGCAGGCTGGTGAGATTGGCCAGGTGCGCCTGGTACGGGCCTCCTTTGCTTTTGATATTCGCGGGCGTGTGGAGAACATTCGTATTCAACCTGAGCTGGCTGGGGGCTCGCTTATGGATGTAGGCTGCTATACCGTCAATCTCTGTCGTGCTGTCTATGGTCAACCTCCCGCCTCTGTTGCGGCGCGCGTCCATGTCGAAAAATTTGGTGGTGTGGATATGGCGATGAACGCTATTCTCGACTTTGGTGAGGGACGCTACGGCCTGATTGACTCCAGCTTTGAGCTGCCCATGCGCCAGTCGGTGGAGATCATTGGTGACGAGGGTTCGATCACCATTCCCGTGCCCTTTACGCCACGCAATATGGAGGGTATCGTTTTCGCCATGAAGAATGGGCAGATGAACGAGCGCAAATTCCCCATGGTGGATCAATACCAGATCGAGGTCGAGCACTTCGCCGATTGCATCCGCAACGGTCAGGAGCCAGTGCGCAGCCTGAGCGAGACTCTGGAGAATATGGCCACCATTGAGGCTATCTATGAGTCAGCCGGTCACGATTGGCCCATCCTATAGCCAATCATTTTTGCTAGCAATGCCCCTGAATTAAGCTTGTGAAGTAAAGCACAAGCTTTTTCTTGTGCATCTAAAGCAAACTTATAAGTCAGAAAGACTAAAATGCATTTTAATCAAATCAAATAACTAAATTCCGCCACTTTATTCGTCTTATAGAGTGGGGAGTTTGTTGTAGTTGGATGTTAAGAGCGGCCCTTTCTGGTGCAGGTGCTCCGCTCGCTCTATGCGAAGTATGGGAGGATTTATGGAAGCGATTATTGGACGGTATCGCGCTCAGGTCCAGGAACAGGGAGTTACCCTCAGGCACATATCTGGCATCGCCTTTGATATCAGCGCGCAGGAGGCCTTGGGGTTACTGGATTTGCTTAGTGCGTATCGCGAGACGCTTCAACAGATACAGGAACAGCAGGCTCAGGGGACGACTGACTCTTCGTCTGACCCGGATGCATCATTGTAGTACTCCTTCATTCTGCAAATAACGGGAGAAGCCAGGGCAGGTACCCCTGGCTTTTCTCATGCTTCATTGAAAAAAGGACATGTGGCGGATGCGCGAATAATAGAGCCGTAGCACCGCCGAGAGCGCGTCCCCAAGGCCAGGATGGGCATTGATGACATAAATGTGGCGCGCCCCCCAGAAGAGGCTGTGGTGATTGTCCTGGGGTGTCAGTGGGTCACCGCCTGCCCGTAGTCTGTTGAGTATCTCTACCTGGCGGTCGATACTGCTCTCCGTATCGATCAAGAGCACCGCGATCTCTGGATTAAAGTCGGCTGCGCGCCGTAGAAACAGGCGTAGTTCGTTCTCTGTGATCTGGTTGGGGCTACCCGATTTAGACTCCACCATTACGCGGATGCTATCCACAAAGGCCACAACGTCCAGGTCGCCTCCGTCCGCTACCCCTTTAAGTGCGACGCCATGCCGCGCCGGTACCTGGAGCCAATCGCGAAACCATTCAGCGATATACCATTCGAGTGTTGGCCCCAGATTATCAATGTGCTTGTAGGCCGGACTTTTGTGATAGAGCATCCCATCATGCGTGACCAGGTGATCCTCCTGCAAGCGTGCCAGGTTTTGTTCGAGCTTCTGTTCTCCCGCGCACATGCGTTTGAGGTCAGCATAGGAGCTACTTTTGTGGAAGAAGATATGGCGCAATAGTTTGCGAAAGGTGTTATCGCCAAACGACTCGTAGAAGCGCCTGGCTCGCTCGTCGGGTTCGAGCTCCTGATTGAGGTAGAGGCGAATGACGCGTGGATCGGTGTACACTGGCTTGTGCCTGATGAGGTGCCATCCCTGGCGGCGCAGCATGATCTCGAACTGGTCCTGGCGCGCCAGCCGTTCACGCGCCATGTCTGCGGCAGAGAAGCGTTCCGCGCCCATATCCTTTGCTCCGATCGTTGCTACTGGCTAGTCGGCTGGGACGCTGGCACGCAGTTTTCCCATCCGCGCCAGGATCCCTCTGCCTTCCTCGCGCTGGACGCCGCCAAGCAAGGTTAGCGGCCCTCGCGTGAGCGCCTGGTTGACCTGCTCGGAAGTCAAGCCACGCGCTACCGTCACCTCGTCGGTGCCATCGGCGTTATAGGCCGAGAAGACGACGCGCTTGAGGCCCGCGAATGAGATAGCCGCCATACACATCAGGCACGGCTCTAGCGAGCTATAGAGCGTCAATTCGCGTTTCTCCTCCTCGTTAAGCTGTGAGAGGTAGCGTGCCATGCGGCGCAGGACAACCATCTCCGCATGGTCGGTCGCATCCCCAGTCTCTCGAAACTGGTTATGCTCCAGGTCCAGGATCTCGTCTCCGCAACTGAGCAGGGCCGCGATACCTACGCTCCCTTTATCCAGTGCGGCGTTCGCATATGCCAGCGTCCTTGCCATCATCTTCTCATCCACTGAGCTGATGCTGTTATATCCTGGTTGCATGTAGGTCTCCCTTCTGTGGTTCGAGGTCGTGACATAACATGCATCCCTGCTGACTCTCTCTGGCTGAGGCCTTTAGCCCTGTTTCGGCTCCTCCAGTTTGCGTGAGAGAATGACTCCTGTGTTTAATCCTACTGTATGCAGTCCGCCAAAGAAGCGTGCGTGCTCTATCTTCACACAGCGATCCTGGACAAAGGTCAATCCCGCGGCTCGCGCGATCTCGCCCGCCTCATCATTGCGCACTCCAAGTTGTAACCATAGCACTTTGGCCCCAATCTCAATCGCCTCGCGCGCGATGGGGGGCGTATCGGCAGGCTTACGGAAGACATCTACAATCTCAATCGTTTCCCCGGCTTCCCTGGCCTCCTTCAACGAGGCATACACGCGCTTGCCGAGCAGGGTCTTCCCCGCGTAGCGTGGATTGATGGGGATAATATCATATCCCTCCGCCTGCATATAGATCGCCACAAAATGGCTTGGGCGGTAGGGGTCTGCGGAAACGCCCACGATGGCAATATGCTTATACTGCTGCAAAATGCGTAGACGCTCATACATATCGGGTATGGGAACGGAGTTCTCCCTGGATTGCGCCATGCTCATGCTGCTGCCTCTCCTCTCTGCTTGCTAACTTGTGTGATCTCGCCTCCTTATTGTAGCCCGCGTAGCGAGTGATCACAAGCTACCCCTATTAACTGCGCAGATATTTAAGCAAAGCCAGAATCGCCAGAATAACCAGGACGAGGAGCAATAGTCCAAAGACAACATAGATAAGCGCGACAATACCCGCGAAAAGGGATATACCCAGTGACATTATTTTTCTCCTTAACATGAAATCGTGTTTTTGCTGCTATAGCGTTTTAGACGAGAATAGAGCGCATGTATAAAATATGGCTATTTGTGTCAGAAAAAGATTTGCTCATGTTGCTGGCATAGTTGTAGGATGTGAAGAACAGCTACAAGACAAAGAACTTATTGGCTTCTCTCTATCTTATTGGAGGTTTCTCTCATGCCTGAGATTGATGGCGATCACGTCTTTGGTTTCGATACCCTCTCCGTGCACGCGGGCCAGCGACCCGATCCGACGACTGGCGCCCGCGCGGTTCCCATCTACCAGACGACGTCCTATGTCTTTGACGATACCGATCATGCCGCGCACCTCTTTGCCCTGCAACGTTTCGGCAATATCTATACCCGTATCATGAATCCGACAACCGCTGTGTTTGAGGAGCGTATCGCGTCCCTGGAAGGCGGGACAGGGGCCGTGGCGACCGCCTCGGGTATGGCGGCCCAAATGGCGACAATGATGACGCTCTTGCGTCCCGGCGATGAAATTGTGGCCTCCAGCTACCTTTATGGTGGCACGCATACGCAGTTTGATATCACGCTACGCGCCTGGGGTGTCAACACTATCTTTGTTGATAGTAATGATGCCGAGAACTTCCGCCGGGCTGTTACGCCCAGGACACGTGCCTTTTACGGGGAGACCATCGGCAATCCTCGTGGCGATGTGCTCGATATAGAGGCCGTGGCGGCTATCGCGCACGAGGTTGGTGTTCCCCTGGTCGTAGACAATACCTTTGGGACGCCCTACCTCTGTCGCCCCTTCGAGCATGGCGCGGATATCGTCGTGCATTCGGCCACCAAGTTTATTGGCGGCCATGGCACCTCTATCGCGGGCGTAGTGGTCGAATCGGGGAAGTTCCCCTGGGACAACGGGAAGTTTGCGCATATCGTCGATCCCTCGCCCGGTTACCACGGCGTGCGCTTCTACGAAACTTTTGGCGATTTTTGCTTTTGTATGAAGCTCCGCGTGGAGACTGTGCGTGATACGGGGGCCGCGCTTAGCCCCTTCAACTCCTTTTTGCTGCTCCAGGGCCTTGAAACGCTCTCGCTGCGCATGGAGCGTCATTGTGCCAATGCCCAGCGCGTGGCCGAGTTCCTGCATGAGCATCCCGCCGTGGACTGGGTGCGCTATCCTGGCCTGAAAGATGATCCCTCGTATGAACTGGCGCAGAAGTACCTGCCGCGTGGCGCGGGTGCTGTCTTCACCTTTGGCGTCAAAGGCGGCTACGAGGCGGGCAAAAAGCTGATCAATAGCGTAAAGCTTCTCTCGCACCTGGCGAACGTTGGCGATGCGCGTAGCCTGGTCATTCATCCCGCCAGCACGACTCATCAGCAGCTCTCCGAGGAAAACCAGCTCGCGGGCGGCGTGACCCCAGACCTGATCCGCCTCTCCATCGGCATCGAGAACGTCGAGGATATCCTCTGGGACCTCGACCAGGCCCTGCGCGGCACTCTTTAGAGGCGGCGCACTCTCACGCCTTCGTTCCCATGCGGCCTCACTCAGTAGCCGCGTACGCCAGGAGCAGGCCCGCTACTGGCGTACGCGGCTACTTGTATACAGCGACGCAAAGAATTGTGATAAACTTATGTAGATAGAGATAATCGGCTACCTCATATTATCCGTGCTCAAGGCACGGCTATCTTTTTTCAGTCAACCTGCCAGCACTGTGCAGGCGACATTCCTCTTGTTGTTCCTTTTCACTAGAGATCGTGGGAGATAAGCTCTGCATGACACAAACTGTAGATCAGACTGCACAAGAAACGAATTTTGTTGGCAAGCGTACACGCAGGCAGGACGCTCCGGAAAAGCTGACGGGCCGGACTCGCTTCGCCGGTGATATATCTGCTCCAGGCTTGCTGCATGCGCGCCTCGTGCTCAGCCCCTATGCCCATGCCACCATCAACAACATTGATGTCAGCGAGGCCCTTAACGTGCCTGGTGTGGTTGCTGTCTATACCAGCGAGACGCTTGAGATGGCCAACCCCGATGCCACTTCGCGCTCACAGGCCCCCCTGGCCCGTGGTGAAGCCTGCTGGGCAGGCCACCCTGTGGCGATTGTCGTGGCCGAGACCGAGGCCGCGGCTGAAGATGGTGTGGCCCTCGTGGATGTTGATTATGATCCCCTGCCCGTCGTGCTGGACCCGGTCGAGGCCATGCGTCCCGACTCACCTCTGACACGCTTGCATGCCTCTAAAGAAGGCGGTGAGATCGCTGGTGGCGGTGCGCACGCAGCCGTTGGTTCAGGCGATACCGAAGAAGAGGAGCAGGAAGAGCTCTCCGCCAATGTGAGCGGCAAGACGCATATGAAGCTGGGCGATATCGAGGCCGGCTGGCGCGAGGCCGAGGTCGTGATCGAGCATACGGTGAGCACGCGCCCGGTCCACCAGTCTTATATGGAGTCGCAGTCCATCCTTGTCTCGCCCAGCCCCTCGGGTCATCAACTCGTTGTCTGGCCCAGCGCTCAGGGTATGCTCGGTGTGCGCTCGGACATCTCCGAGGCGCTGAATTTGCCGGAGCGCCAGATTCGTGTAGAGTCGGTGCCTATTGGGGGTGCCTTCGGTGGCAAATTTGGTTTGATCGAGCCCCTGGCGGCCGCGGTGGCCTATAAGGTACGCAAACCTGTGCGCTTATCCTTTACTCGCCAGGAAGATCTGCTGGCGGGCAATCCCGCCCCCCAGGCCGTTATTACCCTCAAGCTTGGCGCGAAGAAAGATGGTACGCTGGTGGCCCTCCAGGGTAAGGCTATCTTCGATTCTGGTGCCTATCCCGGTGCCGCGGCAGGCCTGGGCGGCTATCTGCTGGCAAGCATCTATCGTTGCCCCAATGTCGATCTCCACTGCTACGAGGTCCTGACCAATAAGGTCAGTGTGGGCGCCTATCGCGCTCCCAACGCGCCCCAGGCTACTTTCGCCATGGAGACAACGGTCAACAAGCTCTGTGAGGCGCTGGAAATGGATCTGCTGGCGTTCCGCAAGCACAACGCCTTCAAGGAGGGTGATCCCACCATTGATCGCCGCAACTGGCCGCGCATTGGTCTGTTGGAGTGTATTGATGAACTGGAGAAGCACCCTCTGTGGGTCAACCGCGCCGAGGAGAAGCAGAAGCTTCCCGCCGAGCTGAAGGGTTGGAAGGTCGGTATTGGTATCTCAGTCGGTGGCTGGCCGGGTGGTACCGAGCCATCTGCTGCTGCTTGTCGCCTGGAGTCGGACGGGACACTCTCGGTGGTGCTTGGCACCGTCGATCTGACAGGTTCCGATACCTCGATGGCCTTAATTGCCGCCGAGGGCCTGGGCGTTTCACTGGATCAGGTGAATGTGGTGCATGATAGCACCGATACCATGCCCTATAGTGGTGGCACAGGCGGGAGTAAGACGACCTATTCGATGGGGCCTGCTGTGCTCTCAGCCGTTCGCGATGCACGTCAGCAGATTCTCAACATTGCCAGCAACATGCTGGAGGCCGCCGAGGCGGACCTGGAGATTGTCGAGGGCAAGGTGGCTGTGCGTGGCGTGCCCAACAAGAGCGTCGACCTCAAAGAGGTGGCGAAGATGTCCACACGGCGCTTTGAGCCGGTCTATGGCCGTGGTCGCGCGGGCATTACGACCTCCTCTCCCATGTTTGCCGCGCACCTGGTGAAGCTGGCTGTCGATCCCGATACCGGCGATGTCAAGGTGCTGGACTACGTAGCTGTACAGGATGTCGGTCGCGCGATCAACCCGGCTGAGGTCGAGGGGCAGATCAGTGGTGGCGTCACTCAGGGCCTGGGCTGGGCCTTATTCGAAGGCTATGAGTACGACGAGAACGGCCAGCTCCTGACCCCCACGCTGATGGACTATGCTCTGCCGCATAGCTTTGATGTGCCACAAATTACCCCGATTCTGGTAGAAATTCCCTCTGCCCTTGGTCCCTTCGGCGCGAAGGGCGTTGGGGAGCCGCCAGTGGTGCCGGTGGCCGCCGCTGTCGCCAATGCCCTGTATGATGCGCTTGGAGTTCGTGTGACGACGATTCCCGCGACCCCCGAACGCATCTTTAACGCCCTGCACGAGGCAAACCAGGCATAACCGGCGCATCCAATCCAGTAATCCCTGCGTTTCGCAGGCTCTTCCACATGGAAGGGCCTGCTTTTTTTGGGTGGTGTACCTTGAAAGTAGGTAATGCTATATGCAACTTCTTTCAGGTAGGTGGTGGTGTGGAGTGTGCTGGCAACCGCAGGTTGCCAGCACACTCCACACCACCACCTACCCAGGTGAGCGCCACAGGCGCAAGGAGATAAGAAGACGATGCCTCAATTTGATGATCCCTTTACGACAAAGAAGCCTAATGTAACTCAGACGACGACCACTACGACGCACGCCGAAGCAATCCCTCCTCTGGGTGATATTCCTCCAGCGCAATTGGCGATTAATGCCGCAGAAGGAAGGCGTGGGGCTGCCTGGCGCTTGATGCTCTGGATTATTGACGACGATCCCCGCGCGATGGAGGCGGTGGCCTCCCTTGAAGATGATCGCCTGGCCCATCACTTACTTGAGTTTATTGCCCTGGGAACCTGGGCCGGGAAGCCATTTGTGGTTCCGCCCAAGCTGCGCTCGTCCTATGCACGCATTCGTTTGAGCAACCTGTTTCGGGCCGAAGGCGCAATGACGCGAGAACGCGCCGAACGCGTCCTCTTCGCGGGCTTTCGTGATCGCCGCCAGGAAGTTCGCGGCATCGCGATTACCATCCTGGGCGAGATGGGTGATCGCGTGGCGGAGCCGCTCTTGCTCCAGGCGCTTCACGATCCTTCGCACCAGGTGCGTATGCAGGCCGCTCGCGCGTTGGGCAAGTTGCGTGATCCCTCCGTGGTGCCAACTTTACTGGAAACGCTTAAAGGTGCCGATGAACAGATGGTCAACCAGGTATTTGCCTCCCTGGTTCAGATCGGCCCTCCCGCCATCCCTGCCGTGGCGCATGAGATGCACAGCGCCTCTCCCTGGATCCGCTGGCATTGTATGCGCGCCTTTGGCGAAATGCAGGACTTCCGCGCCATCCCTTACCTGATCGCGGGCCTGCGTGATCTCGATACCGGCGTCTGCTGGATGGCCGCGAAGAGCCTGGTACTCTATGGCAAAGCCAGCCTCGAGCCAGTCTTGCGCCAGTTGGAGAGCAGTGTCCCCAACCAACTGCAAGCCGAGACCTCCTGCTATATTCTCCATCAGCTCTACCTGCGCGATAGCAAGCTCACTCCCTACCTCAAACCCGTGGTTGAGGCATTCAGCGGCGTTGCGAATACGCTTGCCGTTTCTTCCCTGGCTAGCAAGGCACTTGTGCAACTACGCGCCGACCACCTGCTCTCCGCGTAAAACAGAGTGTGCTACTGGGGTACGCGCCTACACCCAAACGAGTAGGCGCGTACCCCAGTAGCGCTTACACCCGGAATAAATCCCCCTCTTTTGCTGTTCTGATGATTAAAGCGAATGTACCTCAAGAAATCGCCATTGCAACCTACGTTTCGAACCTGTAATTATCCTTGACAAGTCGTGCGAGCAATTGTAAGCTGTTGTAAGAAATCATAAAACTAACTTGATTAACTTAATCAACAATAAGGAGTGTGAACATGGGCGAGGCATCTCGTGAAATCATGCGCCAGGCAAGGCAGGAAGTGCCGGAGTGGTCGGCCTCTCAGGTACGCCAGAGCCTTGCGGAGCAGCGTGAGAACGGGGAGCAAGCCCCGGACGTGGCCCTGGTAGATGTGCGCGAGAAACATGAATGGAACGAAGGCCATATCCCAGGGGCCATCCACGTACCACGTGGCTTTCTAGAGCTTCAAATTGAAGAAGCAATTCCCGATAAAGACCAGACCGTCGTGCTCTACTGCGCTGGTGGTGTACGCTCATTAATGGCTGGCAAGACGCTTCAGCAGATGGGGTATCGTAATGTCATCTCGATGGCCGGTGGCTTCGGCCAATGGAAGGGCAGCGGCTTCGAATTTGAGATGCCTCGTTTGATGAGCGATGCCCAGGCTCGCCGCTATAGCCGCCACCTACTGGTGCCCGAGGTGGGTGAGCAGGGTCAGTTCAAACTCCTTGATTCCAAGGTACTGCTCATCGGCGCGGGTGGCCTCGGCTCCCCCTCGGCGTACTATCTCGCCGCGGCCGGTGTCGGCACGCTGGGCATTATTGATGCCGATGTCGTTGATGAGAGCAACCTGCAACGCCAGATTCTGCATAACACGGATCGTGTTGGTCAGTACAAGGCTGAGTCGGCGAAAGAGACGCTCCAGAAGCTCAATCCCGATGTCAACGTGGTGACCTATATCGAGCGCCTCGATGAAGAAAACGTGCGGCGCATTATCGCTGACTATGATGTAATCATCGATGGCACCGATAACTTCCCCACGCGTTATCTCCTCAACGACGCGGCTCTGCTGGCGAATAAGCCGGTCATCCATGGCAGCGTCTTCCGTTTTGAGGGGCAGTTGACTGTCTTTAAGCCCTATGATGGCCCATGCTATCGCTGTCTCTATCCCGAGCCTCCACCTCCTGCCCTGGCGCCTAGCTGCGCTGAGGCTGGTGTGCTGGGTGTGCTCCCCGGTATCGTTGGTCTCTTGCAGGCGACCGAGGCTATCAAGCTCCTGCTGGGCATTGGCGATCCCCTGGTTGGGCGCCTCATGACCTACGATGCCCTGGCTGGCGAGTTTAACGAGCTGAAGCTCTTCCGCGATCCACACTGCGCGGCCTGTGGCGAAAACGGGAATCCCGAGAACCTGCCCACTTATGCCGACGTCTGCGCCCTTTAAATAAAAATGGTTATGTGATGGGGCAAGGTCGCAGACCTTGCCCCATCACATAACCATACCAACTATATAACTCACAAGGAGTAATCAAAATATGGCAACCGTTCGACTTGCACCAGTTCTTCGCCCTAGCGCTGGCGGTTCCAAACAGGTAAGTGCACAGGGGAGCACCCTGACCGAGGTACTCAATGACCTCTATCAGCACTATCCCGCGCTTAAAGATCAGATCCAGCCCAGTGGTGAGCTGAGCCGTTTTATCAATATCTATGTCAACGACCAGGACGTCCGTTATCTCCAGGGTCTTGAGACCGTCGTCGGCGCGAGCGATACCGTGATCCTCTTGCCCGCCATGGCTGGGGGCCGGGGTCTGGTAACTAAATAAGGAGCCAGGTGAACGATATGCGCTATAGCAGTCTACTAGAGACAATTGGCAATACTCCCCTGGTGGAACTGAAAAGCTTTAGCCCGCGTCCGGGTGTGGAGATCTATGCCAAGCTTGAGGGAGCCAATCCTTCGGGGAGTGTCAAAGATCGCGTCGCCAAACGGATGATCGAGGAGGCTGAGGCCGCTGGCCGCCTCCAGCCAGGGGCTATCCTGCTGGAGCCGACAAGTGGCAATACTGGTATTGCCCTGGCGATGATTGCGCGCCTCAAAGGCTACCAGTTTGTCGCCGTGCTGCCCGATAACGTTACCAGGGAGCGTGCTCAATTGCTCGAACTCTATGGCGCAAAGATTATCTTCTCCGATGGAAAACTTGGTAGTAACGGAGCGGTCAAACTCGCCAAAGAACTTGCCAGCCAGGATGAGCGCTACGTCATGCTCTATCAATATGGTAACGAGGGCAATCCCCGCGCCCACTACTATGGCACAGCGGTCGAGATCATTCAGGATCTGCCCGATATCGCAGCCTTTGTGGCGGGCCTGGGAACAGGTGGTACCCTCACTGGGACTGCGCGTCGCTTGAAGGAGTATAATCCTGCCATCAAAGTTATTGCCGCCGAACCCATGCAGGGCGAAGGTGTGCAGGGCCTGCGCAGCCTGGCGGATGGCTTTGTGCCTCCCGTGCTTGATCAGAGCGTACTCGATGGCAAGATCCTCGTCTCCAGCATCGATTCGATCCGGCGGACGCGTCAGTTGAAAGATCAGGAGGGGATTTTTGCCGGTCCCTCGTGTGGCGCTTCCCTCCACGCGGCCATACGCGTCGCCGAACAGATGGAGCAGGGCAAGGTCGTGACGCTGCTCGCGGATGGCGGCTGGAAATACCTCAGCGAAGACCTGTGGACGCGCAGCCTGGATTCCATCGAAGAGGAATTGGAGTCGAAGGTTCTATGGTAGCAGAGACACATTCTTCCTCAAACAGCTTTGTCATACGTGTGCCGGAGACCATTTACCAGGAGATGGCGGCCCATGTCCTCGCTGGCTACCCCAACGAGGCCTGTGGCGCCCTTGGCAGCGTCGACGGGACGGTTGTCAAGAACTACCCAACCCAAAATGTCGCTGAGCATCCCGACGACTTCTCGATCATCAGCGAGCGCGATATTGTCCGCATTTTTAACGATATTGACGCTTATGATGGTGAGATGATCTACTATCACTCGCATCCTATCAGCGAGGCCTATCCCTCTGCTCGCGACCGCGAGTGGGCCAAACGTAGCGGCTATCTCTACATTATTTTTTCGCTGCAATACCAGCCCGAGCCTCCCTATGCACGCGTGTTTCGCATCGATCCACGCGGTGAGGTGACCGAGGGCCACATCGAGCGCCTCCCCAGCGCCTGATAAATTGTAGTATGGGGAATGTGGTGTGAAATGCCTCTGACATTTTACACCACATTCCCCATACCCCATGCGAAGTGTCGCAGACGCTGAGAACACCTCTTAAAGAAATTTCTTACTTACGCTGAAATGGCTATTCTGTAGCTATTCCTTCCAGTTATTCGCTAGTATTACTAGATCGGATGAGTTGATCGACGCTGCACTACTGCTGCTTGCCTGATTGGTGGGAAAGTATGTATTATGCATGCAGCACCAAATTTTCTTATGATAGGTTACAAAGTACGTATGCAGCATTGGAGCAAGCGTTTATTCGCTACGTCTATGAAATATGCGTGGCAGAGGAAACACGCCCTGCTAGCCCTGCTGATCATTGGCTGGGCCGTCTATTTGCGTGTCTACCTGGTAGCACAGGGCTGGCCGCTGATGGACAGCGATGAAGGCACGATGGGCATCATGGCGCTCCACATCTGGCGTGGACAGGATTTTCCGGCCTTTTTCTATGGCCAGAGCTATATGGGGTCTCTAGAAGCCTACCTGGGCGCGGCCTTCTTCTCCCTCTTTGGCCCCACACTTTTTGCGCTCCGCCTGGGCCTGATCTTTTTATTTGCCCTCTTTCTGCTGGGCATGTACCTGCTCGTCAGCACAATTTATACCAGAAATTGGGCTATTTTTGTGCTCCTTCTCTTGAGCCTGGGTTCTGCCTCGGTGCTGACGCGGCAACTGGTGGCTGTGGGCGGGATACCCGAGATGCTGGTCTGCGCGACTGGTCTGCTCTTCCTCTCGCTCTGGCTGGCACGGACGTATGACCGCTCACGTATGCTGCATGGCTGGCGTCTCCTGATCTATGCTCTCTGGGGCGTCCTGGCGGGCGTCGGCTTTTGGAGCCATGCCCTCATCCTGCCTCTGTTGGGGACCGCGGGGCTGCTGCTGCTTATTTTCTGCCTGCGCGAGCTCATCTGGGGAGGTGCGGTGGCGCTGGTAGTGGGCCTTGGCTTTGGTCTGCTTCCTTATATTTTCTATAACTACCACGCCAATCCCGGTCAGGATACGCTCTCCTATCTGTTTTATGTTCAGAGCGCCAATGGCGTTGATCTCCCGCCTAAAGGTGTGCTCTTCCCTCTGCAAATCAAGGGCACATTCTTGACGAGCTTGCCAGGGGCCACGGGTTCTTTCCCGCTCTGCTCCCTTGCTGACACTCATCTCTTGCGTACAGAGAATCTGCATGGTCTCCGCTGCACCCTGACGCAAAGTGGATGGTCGGCCTCGCTCTGTCTCCTGTGGCTGGTTAGCCTGGGGATGGGCATCTGGGCTATCTATCGCCTTGTGCGTGGACGCCTGGCAGGTGGTACGTGGCGGCGTGAGGAGTTGATTCGCCATGCGGGCCATTTCGCGCTCTTGCTTAATGCCCTTTTGACGGTGCTCCCTTTCTTATTGAGTCCTAATTCCGCGCTCTTTGCCGTCGCGGATATGCGCTATCTCTCCGCTCTCTGGATGACAACTCCGGCGTTGCTCTGGCCGCTCTGGTGTGGTCTGGAGCGAGCGGGCTGGCTCTTCTCCCTCCCACCCCCAGCACTTCCCTCGCCCTCGGTACCCACCGCTCGCGTGCAAACGAGGCTGTCCTTTCTCCGTTTCTCTCTGAGTGTGAGCGCATTAGCCCGTTTGAGCCTGCTTCTCTTGCTCGTGGCCGTGCTTTGCTTGGGGACCAGGAGCGTTGTGCAGGGATACCCGCCTGCGCCATCTGTCGAGCAGCGCGCTGACGCCTACGCGATCCAGGATGTCTAC
This sequence comes from Ktedonobacter sp. SOSP1-85, assembly GCF_016587415.1. Taxonomy (GTDB): domain Bacteria; phylum Chloroflexota; class Ktedonobacteria; order Ktedonobacterales; family Ktedonobacteraceae; genus Ktedonobacter. The sequence goes on from NZ_BNJI01000001.1 coordinate 5,955,434, forward strand.
CAGTATAAAGGCGTGCCCCAGGTGCAGACCTTCAATCGCCAGGAGGCCGAGTTGATGAAGGACCTTGAGCGTATCCATGTCACGCACATCTATTCGGATTACTGGACCTGCAATCGCTTGATATTTAAGTCTCTGGAGCATATTATCTGTGGCGTGATGCGTGATCGTCTCCTAGTGGGCCAGAATCGCTATCCCCTCTACTATGTCATTGTCTCCTCCGATACCAGGGCCGCCTATGTTTTCCCGGAGAACTCTTCCCAGGCCGAGACCTTTCACCAGCAACTCCGCTTCCGGAAGAAGCCTTTTAAGCTCTATCACTTCGCGAGTTATGTCGTCTATACTCCTCTCTCTGGATAAATCAGCACTAGCTCAACCAACCTCTCTCCCAGGGTAAACCAGCATCAACTCACCCCTCTCTCAGGGTAAGGGAAGCATGGTGCATAATTTGTGATACGGTACTATTGAGATTACTGAAAAAATGGATAGATTATGACGAATGATTCTCAACACGATGACGCGGCGCTCGCCATAGAGCTATTAGAGTTTATGCCGCGTATGCAACGACGCATCTATGCCGATGTCCTGGCGGCGCGCGACTCGCAGCAGGACGCGCGCTGGCAGGACTTCTCAGAGGTTCAGGCCACTCCTGGTCAGCTCTCACTCCTACGTATCCTCGTGGGGCGCAAGCGCTGTACCATGCAGGAGTTAGCCGAGCAGGCGGTGGTCGCTCCCTCAACTGCGACGGCGATGGTCAAGCGCCTGCTGGCACAAGGCTATGTTGAACGCTTTCGCGGCTCAGAAGATTGGCGTACCGTCTGGGTCCAACCCACGACCCGTGGGGAGCAGGTCGTGGCCGTCTACGATCAGATTTACCTGGCGTCGCTACAAACACGTCTCCAGCAACTAAGCGCTACTGAGCGTGCCCAAATTATGGCCGCTCTTCCCGCCCTCCAGCACTTGATAGACCTGGAAATGTAGGACGAGAAGCTTCAATCTTTTCAAAGAATGGCACATGCCATTCTTTTTTGTTTGTGTCTCGACTTGCCACAATTAGTTTGTATGTCATATATTTAGATTGTCGAAGCTTTTTGCTGCGAACAGCGCTACTTTTCAGAAAGGATTCGAATGCAAACTTCCCAATCTTCATCACCTGAGAATGTTCAGCCAGAGGGTGCTGTAGATGAGTCGGCCAGCCAGCATGATGGCTATCAATGGACGGCTCTTTCTGTGACCACGGTTGGTGCATTGCTCGCTTCTATTCAAGGTTCTGCACTTCTTATTGTTCTCCCCAATATCCTTGAAGATCTAAAAGTTTCTTTCTTTATTATCATGTGGGTACTGCTCTCGTACCTGTTAATTATGACCGTGCTTACGCCTATCGTGGGACGCCTGGCGGACATCTGGGGCCGCAAGCGTCTCTATAATAGCGGCTTCTTTATGTTCACCCTTGGCTCACTGATCGCGGGCCTGGCCCAGCCCCAGTTCCACGGTGCCGACCTGATCGCGGGTCGTGTGGTCCAGGGCGTGGGTGGCGCATTGATGATTACGAATTCGACCGCCATTGTGACTGATGCCTTCAAAAAGGGCCAGGTGGGCCTGGGGCTTGGCGTGAACCAGATCGCGGGTGCCGCGGGCTTCTTGCTGGGTCCGATTATCGGTGGCCTGCTTGCACAGTTCTCCTGGCGCTGGGTCTTCCTCTTCAACGTGCCTATCGGTATCTTCGGAATGTTGTGGGGCATCTGGCGCCTGCGCGAGCCTGTCAGGCTGAAGGCCCACCAGCATATCGACTGGGCGGGAGCTATCCTGCTCGCTCTTGGCCTGACTGGCGTTTTTCTCGCATTGACCATGTTAGCCTTCCCGATGCTTCCTATGCCTGTGATTACCGCCATTTTTGTGGGAGGTGTGATCTGCCTGGCCGTCTTTGGCGTTATTGAGCCACGGGTGAAAGAGCCAATTGTCCAGCTACGCCTCTTCGGTCATCGCCTCTTTACGATGGCCAGCCTGAGCGGCCTGCTCAACGGTATTGCGCGTGGCGCGGTACTCTTCCTCTTGATCTTCTTCTTGCAGGGTCCCTATGGTCAGGATCCGTTGGCTGCTGGCCTTATGCTGACACCCTTTGGCCTGGCGTTTATGATTATTGGCCCCTTGAGTGGTCGTTTATCGGACCGCATTGGCTCGCGTCTCCTGGCTCCTATTGGCCTGGGCGTATCGGCGCTGGGCTTGCTGGGCCTGGTTTTTGTCGAGCCGACGACGCCGTTCTGGCTCTTGTGTGTCTTTATGGCGCTGATGGGTGGTGGTTCCGGCTTCTTTACCTCGCCCAATACCAACGCTATTATGAGCTCGGTAATCCCTCAGATGCGTGGCGCGGCGGCTGGCATCCTCAATATGCTCAATAACACGGGGCAGATGTTGAGTATCGCGATTGTCTTCCCCATCGCTCTGAGCAAGGTACCCCAGGACGCGATGATGGCTGTCTTCATCTATGGTGGTGGCATGAGCAAGTATCCGCAGGCTCTGGCCATCTTTATGAGCGGCCTGCACTCTGCCTTCCTCGTCTGCTGTATTATCAGTGTGGTGGCTATGGTGGTCGCGGCCCTGCGTCCCGCCCACTAAAAACGTTGTAGGGTCCATGCTGGCATGGACTAATTCGTGCAGATCAAGTACATCCTCTGGCGAAAAGAGTTCAAGCCACTTTGGACCCTACAACATCTTAGAACTCGTGATAGATGGCTCCCTGCTGGGTGAGAGCCTTCAGGGCCAGGGGCAGCGCGGCCGCCAGGCGTGTGCTGAGCAACTCGCGTGCCTCGTCGTAGGTGGCGAAACAATATTCAATTAACTCGGCTTCCTGAAGGCGAATGCTGGCGATCTCCTCCTCGCTGAGCACGCCTCCATAGAAAATAAACTGTAAACTCTCCGTCTTGAGGCCGTCTTGCCCCTTATAATCCACGTACAATAAACGCGTAATGGGGATACTCAAGCCCAATTCCTCCAGCACCTCACGTTTGCACGCGCTCAGGGGTGACTCATCGGGATCCACAACTCCTCCTGGAAAGAGCCAGTCTGGCCGGTAGTTCGGCTTCACTATCAAAATTCTCTCGCCCTCATCAAAAAAGAGGGCCGCCGTCCCCATGCGCTTCTTTGGCAAGGTCTCATAAAACGTTTTCTCATCCATACTGAAAGCATACCATGCTCTTGAACCTGATTCCAGGTAACCTGACTGTCCTCTTATTGAAAGAACCTAAACCAGGGAAAATAGTGTGAGGCGTATAAGCAGCAATTGCTGCTTATACGCCTCACACTATTTTCCCTTGCATTCATCTCGCCTTTTTGATATCATGCAACCATAGAGGATGCAAAATTACGTTCGGACAAAGCGGAGGGTATGGTGCACAAATCTATCCAGGAACTGGCACCGCGTATCAGTGATTGCCTCAAATTAATTTACTCGTTGCAAGAACGCGGCCAGAAAGTCTCAACTTCTATCGTGAGCGAGAAATTAGGGGTCAGTGATGCCACCGTCACGATGATGTTCAAGGACTTCGCGACCGCGGGCTGGGTAGAGCATGTTCCCTATCATGGTGTGCGTCTGACCGAACTGGGCGAACGTAAAGCCATTGAGATTATTCGCCACCATCGCCTGCTCGAACTCTACCTGGCGCGTGAGCTTGGCTATACCTGGGATAAGGTCCACGAAGAGGCTGACCGCTTAGAGCATGTCATCTCCGAGGAGTTTGAAGAGAAGCTTGATGCTTTGCTGGGTTATCCTACCGTTGATCCTCACGGCGACCCTATTCCCAGCAAGGATGGCGTTATTATGCGCCGCCAGGGCCAGCAGCTCTCACAATTTCCCGTTGCTACCCCGGCGCGGATCATTCGCGTCAGCGACCAGGATTCTGAGAAGCTCTGCTACCTTGGTAAACTGGGCCTTTACCCAGAAGCTTCGATCCAGATCATAGAGCGAGCCCCCTTTAATGGCCCCCTGCGCGTGCTTGTAGGGAAGCCGGGCGCACAAGAGGAGCATCTTATCAGTGTTGACCTCGCCGAACATATCGTGGTTACCTTGCTTCCTGTCGGGGACGCATAAGGCAGCTTTTCCCCGCCCGCCGCTCGCGGCTCTTCAGCCTCTCGGGCCTATACGTGTTTGCTTTCTCCTCTCTTATTGGTCGCTTGCTAACCTGTATCTTACCTTACCTTACATTCCTATTTCTGTCCCATACTGTTGCGTTTCCTCAGTTGTATGCGACATTATATAAAGAAAACTATCCACATGTGCATCTTATTCATTGTGCTGTAGCCAGCCCTGAACAGTGCCGTTCCCGGAGTGCTTGTGTCCACTGCCGCCCAGTAGAAAAATGCATGGGAAAAATGCATGATCAACGATGAATGTAAAGAAGGGATAGTTTTCTCACAAGGACTATGTTAAGATGCACACAAAACAGAAGCTACAAGCTTCAGGGTGGACATTTCGCTAAAAGGAGTGACTTACTTGGCAACGCACGAAAAAAGATATGTCATTATCGGGAACGGGATTGCTGGCACAACCGCTGCGGAGACGCTTCGCAAGAATGATCCCAATTGCAGCATTCATTTGCTGACCAATGAGGCGTATCCTCTTTATAATCGCGTCTCGCTTCCGCGTTTTTTACAAGGTGTTATTGTCGAACAGAAAGTCATGATTCGTGACGTCGCCTGGCATGAGCAGCGAAACATTACGCTGATGCGTGAAACCCTGGCCGTGTCGATCAATACCGAAGAGCGCGTTGTGGTGACCGACAAGGGACAGCAGCTTCCATATGACGCCCTGTTGATCGCGACCGGCGGCTGGGCCAACTCGCTCAACGTTCCTGGGGCCTCAGATGCGAAACATATCTATAACTTCGTAACGCTTGATGACACCAAGACGATTATCGAGCGTATGCTTGAGTCAAAGACGGCCCTGGCGTATGGTGGTAGCTTTATTTCTTACGAATTGTGTGATGGCTTTGCGGTCCGCAAGCTGGATACGACCTGGCTGATGCGTGGCCCCTACTGGCTGCGCAGCGCGCTTGACGCCGAGGGCGGCGAGGTCGTGGATAATATCGCGCGTAAGTTTGGTGTCGAGGTCATCCACGGCGACGAAATCGAGAGCGTCGTGCCCAAGAATGGTGTGCCGAGCTATGTCAAGACCAAAAAGGGGCGCGAGATCCAGGCCGACATGATCGGTATCGGACTGGGCATTACCCTCAATACGCAACTTGTGGAACACACACACATTAAAGTTCGTGGTGGTATCGTCGTCGACGAGTTTCTGGAGACTAATGTTGAGGGCGTCTATGCCGCTGGCGACGTCGCCGAGTTCTATGATCCCACGATTGGCTACCATCACACCATGGGCACCTGGGACAACGCCATGGCCCATGGGCGTATCGCTGGCACCAATATGGGTGGCGGACACCAGGCCTATCTCGATGTGCCAACCTATACCAGCCCCCTCTTCGACGTCAATATTGCCGTCGTTGGTATCGCTGAATCCAATAACCCAGAACTGGAAACGATCACACGTCGCGAACCCGGCGAGAAGGGGAACGAGAACTATCGCAAGCTCTTCTTGCGCGACAACAAGCTCGTAGGTGTGCTGATGGTCGGTAGCCCCAAGGGCCGCAAGAAATTGGTTGAACTGGTAAAGAACCAGCAAGTACTTGCCACGCCCGAGGAGCGCGAAGCCGTACTCACTCTCAAGTAAAATACTTATTGCCCTTAGCACTACATACGTGGTATTGTAGGGTCCAGGCTCGCTTGGACCCTACAAGTACTAAATGCGCCATTACGTGTCCATACTACGTTACAAGTGTAGAGGATGTGATGTGGGGAAAGGCCGCAGGCCCTTCACATCCCATCCCATATCCCACGGAGTGGCGAGAAGTTATGCTTAGATATCTATTTTATACATTGTTGTGTTTCTATCTTGCGTCCAGCTCATTAGCTCTATGCTTGACTGTTAAAACACAAGACATTATTTTATATACTATCAAACGTTTCATCCGAAGCTAGAGGTAGGAGACATTTCTGTGGAATTGAAATGTGCTAATTGTGGCCAGGCGTTACCAGGAGAGGACGCCCGGTTCTGTAATAATTGTGGCACTCTTGTCCCTTCGCATCCTTTTAGTCCTCATTCAAAAGGGAAGACCGGCGCTCCTGCTAGTGCGGAAAAAAACGCTCCCGCTGGCGAGCGTGAGGAGAAGCCCTTGCCTGAGCAGGGGGATGTGCCTCCTGCCTGGATGGAACGCTTAGAGAAAGGTCCAGGCGCGCGCTCTCAAGACAAACCCTCTCCTGAGCCTGTCAAGCTGGCTGCGCGTGTGGAGCAAACTTCACCTCCCACTCCCGCCCGTCCTCGCCCACAGCCCGTCGGCGAGTTTTCTTGGCCAGATCCCGTGACGCATACCATAGTTAAAGAGTCTTCCGCGAAAGAAGGCTCTCAGCAGCCGCGTCAGCCCTCACCGGCAGTGTTTTCGGATGATGATCTGTCGCGTTTTGCCGCTACTCCTCGATCTAACATCGAGTCATTCGCATCTCCCAATGAAAACAAGCAGCCTGAAACAGGCAGGGATTGGTCGCAGGAGGCCACAATTGCTTCACACGCCTGGCAGGATGAACAGCCGCACCAGAACGAGGACATAGACGCTATCCCCACACAAGCGCTTCAGGTCAGTGATGTGCGTAAAGAGCAAGAGGAGCAAGAGCGCCAGCGTCGCGAGGATTTTGAGCAATTGCATACCACGCCGCTTCAGGCCCAGGCTCCCTCCGCTGCGCAAGGGTCTGGCCCAGCCGCTGAGCGTACACAATCTATCTCGGGCAGCGGCGATGCGTTCCCGCTAGCGGAGCGTGGGAATAGCCTTCGTCCTCCTCAGGCTGAGGCCCTCCCCAGGCCTGAGCGTGCGAACACCGCTCCGGCGCCTCAGCCACCTGTTGGCGCGACCCCTTTCCTGGGCCTCGATGAGCATCCGCCCTTCGAGGTGTTGCCCTCCACTCCACGCCCTCAACAGCGGCCAGATGCTGGTGCGACACCCTTCCTCGGGTTAGACCCCAACGGGCGTTTTCCTGGTGAAATCACGCCAGAGACGCCCCGCCCAGCCCAGAACTGGCAGGGAGTACCTGCCTCTTCGATGCCAGCAACACCAAATTCCGTGTCACAGCCTGTACACCCCGTGGCGCCTGCGGCGAGAAAAAGCTCGCGTGGGAAGCTCATCATTGCTGGGATTGCTGTGGTGCTTGTTCTGGGCATTGCACTCTCGGCTGTCTGGCTCACGCTTGGGCATCCCTTTAGCCAGCCACTGCATACCTGGCAAACCTTTAGCGATACCAGTGTCAATGCCTCGATGGAGGTTCCCGACGATTGGTCCTGGAAGGCTGATTCTGCACAGCATAGCGTCACGATTGCCAATGCCGATAGTGCGCACGTTGACGCTCAGACGGGCTTTATCACTATCGCGGTCTCTGACCAGGATCCCGGTGATCTCGCCAAATATCTGAATCAGCAAGCGACAAAGCTGAGTATGGATAACATGACGCCCAGTGAGACGCTGACCTTCGGCGGGGAGCAGTGGAAGCAACTGCATGGCTCGCTTGTGATACGCAACGCAAACTATACCGGCATTTTACTCGCCACCATGCACAATAACCATCTCTACCTGCTCACCCTGGAGGCGCCGCAGAAGGACTATGCACAGTATGAGCAAGCGTTCTTCTCTCATGCCCGCTCTACCTTCAAATTCTTATAGTCAAAGTGCTGACCCAATTGCAGTCGTTAGCCTAAAATATGAAGAGCAAGGGTGTGCCGAACAGCACACCCTTGCTCTTCATATTTGCTAAATTCTCCCCCTGTCTGACCTCTTCCGCGATGAGATTGGTATGGTATAATTGCTTTCGATATACCGCGAGAGCGATTTTGGTGCGCATGTAGCTAAGCGTCCAGTATTTACCACGTATGCCCGATGGGCTGGGGAATAGCTCCAAGCAGCATTGCGCAAGCACGACGAAAGGAGAGCAGCGAGGCAACTGGCTGCGTGGGAGGAATGTTAGAAGACATTCGTTTTGAGCGACATTTTCGCACGCCTTATTCCGAGGGCTACTACATTATGCAGGGCAATAGCCTGCAAAATAATAATCGCCTGGGAACCGTTGACATCCACTTTACAACAACGGCTGTTCATGGCACGCTCATCCTGGAGCGAGAGCTAGAGGAGACCGAACTCACCAAACTCATTGAACAAATTGACGAGGATCTTGTGCTCTCGGCTGATATGCCGCGTGATGACTTCCTGGTAAGCGTCTACGTCGGTCGTGACGTTGGCTTCTTTAGCGATGAGTATTTCGCCGAAGAGAATAACGAAGCCACTGATTTCGACGAAAACGAATTACGTTAGCTCATGGCATATTGATTTGACCTCACAGGAAATGGAGAAACGCTCGCATCTCGGTAGGGACTAGCTTCAGCGCGTCCGAAGGCGATTCATCGCCTGTAGGCGGAGCCCAAAACGCTCCTGTCGATTGTTGTATTGTGCCGCCTGGCAAAACCAGGCTTGCGCCGCACTGCCATAAATGGCATTCGGACGCGCTGAAGCTAGTCCCTACCACAGTTATTCGTGTCTAAGATGCTTAGTCCTCCAGCAGCCCTCTGCGCATAGCATATTTGACCAGCTCCGCGCGGCTATGCAGATTCAGTTTATCCATGATATGGGTGCGGTGCGTATCTACTGTTTTGGGACTGATGACCAGGCGCTCGGCGATCTGGTTATTGGTAAAGCCCTCTGCTACTAGCTTGAGGATCTCGCGCTCGCGCTCCGTCAGGCTGCTATAACTATCCTTCTCTTCACCAGTTTTTGACCGCTGGAGATAATCTCCTACCATGACCGATTGCGCGGCGGGTGAGAGGTAGAACTGCCCACTCAAGATGACATGCAAGGCCGTGATTAACTCAGTATCCGCCGCTTCTTTGAGCATATAGCCCGAGGCTCCGGCTCGTAGCGCTTGAAAAACATACTCATCGTGTTCATGCATGGTCAGCACAAGTATTTTGACGTCGGGTGCGATCTTTTTAATCTGTTTGGTGGCCTCGATGCCGTTGAGATCGGGCATGGTAATATCCATCAGGACAATATCAGGTTGTAGGCGCTGTGTCTCCTGGATTGCCTGTTTCCCATCCTGTGCCTCGCCCACGACCTCCATGTCTGGCTGGGCGTTGAGCATCATTTTCAAGCCTGCGCGCAAGATTGTATGGTCATCTGCCAGTAAGATACGTATTTTCATATAAGCCCTATCTGGTGCGAAAATTGCTGAATAACCCGATACACAAATGAGTTTTACACTTTTTCATAATTATACTTTTTTAGCTTCTCTTTGGGGAGGGGAATATAAACCTGGACCGTCGTGCCCTTCCCTGGCTGCGATTCAATGTTGAGCGTGCCATCAAAAAGGTCCGCGCGTTCGCGCATGCCGACCAGCCCCCAACCTCGCTCCTGCCCGGCCCCAGGACTTCCTCTTAACTGGTCCGCATTAAAGCCACGCCCGTCGTCGGTAATGGTAGCATAAATGCCATCCTGGTCCTCTTTGAGCATGACCGTCGCGTTTTGGGCCTGGGCATGTTTGGCGATATTGGTCAGGGCCTCCTGCACAATGCGATAGAGGACGGTCTCCAGGTCGTTATTGAGTCGCTCTTTAAAGCCCACCGCCTGAAAGCTGATTGAGATGGGAAACTTCTGTTGGTATTCTTTCACATACCAGCGTAGCGCGGGTACCAGCCCCAGGTCGTCGAGTGCGCTTGGGCGCAGGTCGATGCTCAGATTGCGGATGGCGCGCAGCGTCTGGTGGGCCAGCATGCGCGTATCCGCGATGCGGTCTCGCGCGTCCTGCGTCTTAACCGACTCCTCAAGGACGGCCAGGCTGATCAAGAGCGAGGTGAGCACTTGTGAGGTCTCATCGTGCAGCTCGCGGGCGATACGTTTGCGCTCTTCCTCCATGGCATTGGTGATCTGTGAGGCGCGCTGGCGATTGGCGTCATCAATTGCTTCCAGCATCATGTTAAATGTGCCTGCCAGCTGGTCTGCCAGGGGATCAAAGCCGGTCACATCGGCGCGCTGGGTGCGGTCACCCTCGCGGACCCGGCCCATGATCCGGCCCAGTTCAATCAAGGGTCTGAAGGCGATCTGGAGCAGCACAAAGTTCAAAATAACGCTCATAGACCAGCCAATGACGACAAAAATCAGGAGGCCACTGGGTCCATACGTATTGATATGGGTCGCCAACCATGTGCCTGCCGTTGCTCCTACGAAGATAATAAAGCTATTGGCGATGAGCACTTTATATAAGGCGGGAATGCGAAAGAGTTGCCTCAGTAAGGTATTCCTCTTCAGGATTCCCCGGTAGATCGGCCTGGTATCAGCGTGCGCCATGGGGCAACAATCCTCTCCGACTGTCTGTAATCTTCTTCTTCGGTACCGCGTGTGTTTGTACCCTTCCTCTCTGTAATTGTATCGGTTCTTTGTCGGAACTGTCAAACGGCCTCTCAAGCCAGAAATGCTCCCTCTTCATTCCTGAGAATCAGGTGAATCCCTGGAAAAAATCAGGTAAGTACCTGATGTATCTCCCGGTATGCGGGGGTAAGCTAGGTCAGAATGGAGTACATCCACTAACCGGCAATCCCAGGCAACTCAACAGCAACCCCAGGTGCCCGTATGCCCTTTCAGGCAGCTTGAATCGAGGGCTTCACAGGCTCCTTTCACCCAAATGGGCCATCTCAGGTGAACAGGTACGCTGACTCGCGATACCTTTTTTTACCCAGGGGCTTCCTGGTGAATGGGGGAGGGAAAGGCTAGCTATGAGTTTCTACTCTCCCTTTTGGCGGAAATTTTTATTATAATCTGATTTGCAGATACTTCTTATCCGCACACCCTGAGCGCAAAGCGCTAGACACATGAGCGGCGCGCGCCCCCGAATGGGGGTTGGGTTTCGGAACAAGATCTTAGTAAAAGCCTTGTTGAGTGGCTTATCCCACTTCTCCTATGGGTGGTGGGACAAGAGGGGGGGCCGAGGGAGCAAATAGTACTCCTTCAGGGTTGGTTGTGTTATAATCAGCCTCACGGTCGTTCAGAATTATTTGCAAACATAACTTTATTGAAAGTCTTGATCCTTTGAGGAGGCACAGTGAGCTCTACTTCAAATAAGAAAAGCTTGCTTGACATGGCGACGCAGACAATCGTTCAGAGTCAGGTGTGGCGTTCTATCTTCCGCCACGGCTATCCTGATACGCCCTTGAACCAGTCACTGGTCATGATGGGGAACGTATTTCTGCACCTCCATCCTGTAAAGGTCAGCCGTCAGGCGATGAAAATCACATATACCTGGTGTATGGGTGGTATCTCGTTTTTCCTCTTCCTGCTGCTGACGATTACCGGTGTCTTTCTGATGTTTTATTATGTCCCAGACACCACGCAAGCTTATCAGAATATTAACCAGCTAAGTAGCGCCGTTTCCTTCGGCCACCTTGTGCGTAACATGCATCGCTGGTCCGCACACTTGATGGTCGTGTCCGTGACGCTACACATGATTCGCGTCTTCTATCATGGCGCCTATAAGCCACCCAGAGAGTTCAACTGGGTTGTGGGCGTACTACTCTTCTTTGTTACTCTGTTCTTGAGTTTTACCGGTTACCTGCTACCCTGGGACCAGATCGCGATCTGGGCTATCACGGTAGGTACCAACCTGGCGCCTTACACCCCTCTGCTGGGTGATCCTGTCTACAAGGTCCTCGTTGGTGGCGGTGCCGTCGCTCAGGCAACGTTGATCCGTTTCTATGTCGGTCACGTCATTCTGCTCCCGCTGGCGGGCGCCCTGCTTATGGCCGTTCACTTCTGGCGCATCCGTAAGGATGGTGGTGAGGCTGGTCCTCCTCCTCCTTCGCGTCGTGAACTCGAAACCCGAGCTGCGGAGCGTGAAGCGCTTAGTGCCACTCGCTAGTCAAGTGCATTTGTTCCGTACTTCTACGGTGCTTTGGAGAGGAAACCTCTATGGCAATTGAACCTAAAGATAAGGTACAGACACAAGCATCGGCGACACAGCGACGTTACCGTACTCTGGCTGTAGTGAAGCAGGAAGCGATCACCCGTGTGGAGAAGCCGCTCGAAGACTCGGTCTTCGTGTGGCCTCACCTGCTGGTTCGCGAGTTCTTCGCCGCGACCATGCTCACCGTCATGATTACGTTGCTGTCACTGGTGATCGATGCTCCCCTTAAGGAGCCGGCCGATCCCAATACGACGCCGAACCCTGCCAAGGCCCCATGGTACTTCCTGGGCTTGCAGGAACTCTTGCACTACTTCCCGCCTTCCACGGCCGGTGTGCTGGTTCCTGGCCTGACACTGACGGCTCTCGCGGTCCTGCCCTATGTTGACCGCAATCCCAGCCGTGCTTACGCTGACCGCAAGGTCGCGATTGTGACCTTTACCATGTTCCTGATGTTCTGGGCGGTCATCACCCTGGCTGGTAGCTTCTTCCGTGGTCCGGGTTGGGTGTGGGCCTGGCCCTGGATGAGCGGCTTTTACTTTGACCTGTAGGATCTTATTCCGAAATCCAACGTCACTAGCGCTCCGCGCTCAGGCTTTCGGATCAGAAGAGATTTCTTACCTGGCCAAGCTCAATACCAAGCAGGAAAAGTAAACAAAGAATCCAAGAGGGTAATCAATGAGTAGTAACGGTAGTCATGATGATATGCAGCCGATTACACCGCAACAATATGAGATTCTGCATGGTGGTGGCGCCGAGGCCGCGGAGATCGCTCGCCAGCGTCTCTCCCGCCGCCGCTTCCTGCGCAGGTCCATGTTAGCGGTGTGGGGCATATCTACCACTGCTGCGGTTGCCGGGGCTCTATACTTTATGTATCCTACGTCGGGCGGCGACTTCGGTTCCGCGCAGAACGTGGGCAAAAAGACCGATTTCCCGGCTGCCAAGCCTGAGGAGATGGTCCTCAACGAGAAGGGCGTGTTCTATATTCCGGCCGCTCGCTCGTACCTGGTCCATCTCGCCAATGATGCGCAATATCTGCTGTCAGGCCAGAACCTGCAAGACCAGTTCCAGTTGGAGAATGTGGTCCATGATGGCGATGGGTCTACCTGGGTTGCGCTCTATCAGCGCTGTGTACACCTGGGTTGTACCGTTCCTTTCCGCAATGACTGTGTGAGCTTTAAATGCCCCTGTCATGGTTCGCACTATAATGTCAACGGTGAGTTTCTGGATGGTCCCGCCCCTCGTAGCCTTGACCGCTTCGATATGAACTTCAAGGATGGCGAGGTTGTCATTAACACGGGTACCATCAATAGCAATGTGCAGCATCCCGATGCGACGACACAGTTGCTTCCCAAGCCAACGAAAGAGTGTAGCGCGGGCGGCTAATCTCCTGTCCCTCTGCCTCTTGCTGCAGGGAATCTTATAGATATAAAGACGTCGCATAAGTAGTAGGCGCGTACGCAAGTAGCGCGTGCCGCCTACTGGTGTTGTTGCCTCTTCATTCTATAAGAAGTAGGGTTGATCTCGCTTCCATTTCCGGTCTGGAGTGGGGCATCCAAGAGATCGAAGTTTTATAGTAGGAAATCTGTGATGAATATAGGTCAAATTGCTATAGGCATCGTTGTCCTGCTGATCGTCGTCGTCGGCTTGCTGGTTATTCTCTTTTCACGAACGAACGCGGTCCAAAAGACCGGCTATGGATCACTCGTCATGCTCTCGCTGGTTTCGATGATGATCCCCGTGTTCTGGATTATAGAGAATCAGAACCAGGCCACGTCACAGCAGCAGTTGCAATCTTATGCTATCAATCAGGGACTCCAAGTCTACGTCAAAGTCTGTACCGATCAGTGTTACGCTATCGGTCAGGAAGATAAGTTGCTCTTTGAAAAATACCTGGGCTACAATGTCTCAGATCTGAATAAATTGACCGACAATCAGCTCAAGGCAATGATCACTTCGGGCAACTATAATCCCAATGCGCCACTGCCGAGCAACCTGAACACGATTCCCCGCCGGGACGAGTTCGGTGGCCAGTTGAAGGCGATTGACGTTGACTATCTCTTTGCGCTCATTCGCTCCGCCGATCCAACCTATGCCAAAAAGCAGGGCTACACCGGCGATGCCGCGAAGAATGGCTTCAACGGTCTGGTCGAATATCTCCAGGCCAATGCCAAGAACCTCTACGACCAGGCGGTAACGCTTGGTAAGAACGGCCAGTTTGGCGAGGCCGTTGATATGAGCAAAGAAGATACGGTGAAAGTACGCATCCTTCCTGCCGGTCAGGTGAAAGTCTGCACCAGCAAGACCGCGTGCTTCGAGTATGCCAACCTGAAAGTGAAAGTCGGCACCAAGATCACCTGGACCAATGATGACCAGGTCGCGCACACGGTCACGGCTATTGACAGTAGCAATCTGTCCAGCCCCAAAGCGCTGCCCAACATCTTTGATTCAAAGACCCTGGAAACCGGCAAGTCTTTCGAGTGGACGGTGACTGAAGACGCCTTCAATCTCAATAAAGACTCGCACCAACTCGTTTACTACTGCTCCGTGCATCCTGATATGCAGGCGCAGTTGACGATTGTTCCCGCGGCATAAGTCCTCAACATCAGCTTATGCCGACCTGTCTTGCGCAATGACATACTCTGTGTGGACGCGCAGCCATGCCAGGTCACTGGATATGTTGTTGTCATAGATATGTACGGCATGTTGAAAGGGATTGCTATCCATGCAACAAGTACAAAAAAAGGAGTTGCCGGAGAGGATTTCGTGGGCACGCTCGATCATCTTCGCAGCAGGCTTCTTCTTTCTCGCGGCTATCCTTGTCGGGCAGCTTCCAGGGTATATCTACCTGAAGATGACTGCGGCCTCTCTTGAGGGCTTGCAGCAGGGTCTCTTCTCCCTGGCTGTAACCTGCCTGGCAGGCTTTATTATCGTCTTTACTGTAGTTTCGCTCTTCGATCCCAAACCGAGTATTCCGCCCGCGATCTTCACGGGCCTCGGCGCGATCCTGAGCATTGCCGGTTTCGCTTTGACGTTCTGGGCATACTTCTTTAATGGCCAGTACTTCCCAACCAAGGATACGTCCATTAACCCCATTTTGGGTGGCAAGTTCCTCTGGTTCCAGCCGAACGCGATTGACCTGGTCATGGTTGGCCTGGCGGTCTTCACGGTTGGCCTGGCGATGATTTTCTATGCCGCTCTCGCCGTTCGTGAGAGCCGCACCGAGGATCGCCGCGACCTGGGAACCACGCCCGCCATTCGCGCCCTGATCATTGCAGCCTCTACGCTGGTCGTGCTTTTCTTGATTGCTTACACTCTGGTGAGTGATCAGGGCCTCGCCCTCCAGCTCGTCGACGGCAATCTGAAGAACATCGGCGAGGGCCTCAAGTGGGTCAACTTTGGCGCTGGCATCATCCTGGGGACGGCTATCTACCTGACCATGGCTGCCTTCGCCCTGCGCTTGCACTACCTGATGCGCCCCGTGCGCCAGCGTACAATGCCTTCGCTCTACGCGGTTGGCGCGCTTGGCCTGGGTCAGACGGGTGCTATCTGCCTGGTCCTGGCGGTCGCGCTCTACCCCCTGATTGGTGGGCTGCATTTTGTGCCGATCCTGGGCCCCTACTTTACGCTCTGCGCGCGTCAGTCCGCTATCCCTGCTACCTGCACCTTTGCGCAGCAGGGTGGATACCTGGTCGACGCCATTGTGACGATGAATGCTTTCGCTATCCTGATGGGCGCTGTCTGGGCCTGGAAGAGCAACCGCAACCTGGTGGTTGTTGGTGGCGTGGTTACAGTGGCGACAATTGCCGCGATGACCCTGCTTGTCCACACCGCCCCAGATCAGATTCTCGTCAGTATGGTCTTCTGCGCCGGTATGCTGATCATGGCCGTTATCTGGACCTCGGTCGGTCGCCGCGAGTTCGCGGTGGTTGGCGAGAACAACCTGGGCTGTCTGGGTCAGTGGCTCGTGATGGGTACCTGCTTGTTCGTCTACCTGGGTGCGTTTGCCTTCTTCTCAATCGCGCCTGCAAGCTGGGAGCCCGAGACCGCGCCAAACATTCCCTTTGTTCCTGGGACTGTGATCGCGCCTCCCACGACCAATCCCACTGCGCCAGTTATGCCGCAGACGGACGCGGTGGTAATGATTATCCTCATGGGTGTTCTCGCCGCAGTCCAGCTCTACTTCCTGACGCGCAACCGCTACAAGGTCTGATTTATATCAGAAAAAGAGCAAAAGCAAAGGGTCCGAGCTCATAGCTCGGACCCTTTGCTTTTGCTCTTTTTCTGATGCATGCGCGCCGCAGGCTAAGGCATCCCAGGCATACATATAGATGTGGTATTCTGTAGAGCAAAAGGCTGGTTACTTCCTATGGAAACATTCCACATCGACACCGCGCTCTCCTCCTTAAAGCTGGTCGCTACTGACCTGGATGGGACGTTGCTTCGTTCCGATAAGACAATCTCGGCTCAAACAGGTATGGTACTGCGCCGTTTGCAGGCTACCGGCGTGGCTCTCGTTCTGATTAGTGCGCGCCCCTCGCGTACACTGCGCCAGATCGCCAGGACCTATGAGATTGGTGGCCTCGCGCTTTGTTGCAATGGTGCGATTCTATATGACCTGGATCAAGATCGCTCTCTGGGGGAGCTCGCTCTCTCGCCTCAACAGGTGCAAGACCTGGTTTCATGCCTGCGCACGGCTTTGCCTGATCTCTCTTTCGCTGCCGAGAGTGGACTGTCCGTTACCTGTGAGGAGGCTTTCTATCCCTTCTGCGCTCACGACAGCGCTCCATTCCCACGGATCGTCGAGAGTGCGACCATTCTTCAGGCGCCGCAAATCAAGATAATGACACACCATGCAAGCCTGACGACTGAGGAATTGTACAAAGCGGTTCTCCCCTTGCTCGATGCGCGTGAGTATAGCGTGACGTATTCTGGCGCGCCTTTTCTTGAGATTGCGCGTACGGATGTACATAAGGGCGAGGCGCTTGCCACACTCTGCGCACAGCTTGAGATACCGGCGCATGCGGTTGTGGCCTTTGGCGATATGCCCAATGATTTGCCATTATTGCAATGGGCTGGCCTCGGCGTGGCGGTTGCTAACGCTCATCCCCTCGTACTCCAGGCTGCCGATGCCATTACGCTCTCGAATGACGAAGATGGCGTTGCCCATCTCCTGACCTCTCTCCTCTCCCACCACTACCCATCTGTGGAGGTCTGAATCTCTCCTGCTTGCTCAGAGATGATAAAACATCAGCGTGCCTAGCATCCATCTCAACACGCGATCTCACAATCGAGTAAAGTATGTTTGGTTGGGGGCTGGCCCCGCCAGCCCCCAACCAAACATACCTCACCATTGATGGGTCCAGGGATGGCTAGAGGACTTGTGGTACAATAACATACGTTCAGCATTACAAATAAGGTTGACAGTGCATCATAAGCGTATCGAGGTAGGTATGGTAGGGGTAGGCTGGTATATGGATGCACTGCACTGATATATAGTGGGAATGTAGATACCCGTTCGTGAAAGGAGAGGCGGCATTTCCTCCTCGCTCGCTGGAGACAAGAATTTTCCCGCCGATGAAACTGATGCACAATGATGATCCTCTTAAGGTATTAATTCTAGCGGCCGAAATTGTACCCTTCGTCAAGGTTGGAGGCCTGGCAGATGTCGTAGGCGCCCTACCCAAAGCCCTACAGGAGCTAGGACACGATGTACGCCTGGTCATGCCACGCTATCGCCAGGTTGATCCCGAGCACTTTCACTTGCAGACTCTCATCTCCTCTATGCCCGTCCCCATGGGTTCCTATCAGGTTGAGGTGAATATCCTTCAAGGGACCATCGGCAACAATGTTCCCGTCTACATGGTCGATGCTCCCCGCTACTTCGAGCGCGAAAACCTTTATGGCTATACCGATGACGGCGAACGCTTTATTCTCTTCTGCCGCGCTGCCCTGGAAGCGGCCCGCGCTCTCAACTGGTCGCCCAATATCGTTCACTGCAACGATTGGCATACCGGGATTGTGCCTAACTGGATGCATACACTCTACTATGGCGATCCCTTCTTTGAGCATACCGCGACCGTCTACACTATCCATAACCTGGCCTATCAGGGCATCTTTGGCTATCGCCTGCTCGAAGTCGCGGGTGTGGCCTCCAAGGGCTTCCTCTATCCCCAGATCTCCGAACTCGCCAATGTTGTGGATGTCATGGGGCGCGGTATCCTCTTTGCCGACTCGATTACGACGGTGAGCGAGCGCTATGCCCAGGAAATTCTGACCCCGACCTTTGGCGAGCGCCTCGACCACCTGCTCCGCTCCCGTAAGGAGCGTGTCTTCGGTATTCTCAATGGCATCGATTACCAGGAGAATGATCCTAGCCACGATGCCCATATCCACACACCATTTGATATCAACTTACTCGATAAGCGTATCGAGAATAAGATTGCCCTGCAAGAACAGGCCCATCTCCCGGTGAACGCGGATATCCCGCTGCTGGCCATGATCTCGCGCCTCGCCGACCAGAAAGGTCTCGATTTGATCTCCCAGATTGTGTATCCACTGCTGGACCAGGGTATTCAGCTTGTGGTCATGGGGATAGGTGATCAGCACTATCATGAGCTCTTCCAGACCCTTGCCGCGCGCTATCCTAACCAGGTTGCGATCTTCCTGACCTTCAATACTGAGACGGCGCAGCGCATCTATGCCGGTAGCGATATGTTCCTGATGCCCTCACGCTTCGAACCCTGCGGTCTGAACCAGATGATCGCCATGCGCTATGGTAGCGTCCCTATCGTCCGTAACGTTGGTGGCCTCGCCGATACCGTCCAGAACTACGATCCCGCTAGCGATACCGGCAACGGCTTCCTCTTTAACGACTACGATCCCTGGCAGCTCTTCGCCGCCATCATGCGCGCCCTGACCGTCTATCGCTTCAAAGATGTCTGGCGTACGCTGCAAATTCGCGGTATGCAGGCGGACCACTCCTGGGGCGCCTCCGCCCGTCGCTACGTCGACATCTACCGCAACGCCCTCGCCTTCCACGACAGCGGCGAATAAGCTTCTCCAGGATACAACCAGGCTCATTGTCAGACACCTGCTCAGCACTTTCGCCCCGAGTAGGTGTCTCTCTCTTCCTCTGATAAGGACATTTACACAATATCTACTTCTCTCTCTGGATAAGCACAGCCTTCTCACCTTGATAAATACGCTCTCACAACCACTGTCTGCTATGCTCTGATGGAGATCCAAGCAATCGCTATTCCCTGGCGGGAGAATCACCTGGAGGTGACCTTGTGTGTTCCAGGTGAGATCGTTCACATTACCAGATTAGGAGAAAGTAGAATATGCGGCATGTTTTGCCAAGGATGACAAAGCGTGGGTTACGGCTCCTCGTACTTTCAGCGTTCCTGATGGTTACGTTTGCCTTCCTTCCACGCCCGGCGCACGCGGCGCAAACTTATTTCAGCGATGGTTTTGAGAGTGGGAATACGAGCAAATGGACGTTCAATAACAGCGATCAAAATGGTCAGTCCACGGTACAGTCCCAGGTGACCCATACTGGATCATATGCCCTGGCCTTGACCAATACCTTTAACCCCGGACAGATCAGCTATGTCTATACCGCCCTCTCCAGCGCTCGCACGAGTGCCTATACCCGCTTCTATGTCCGCTACTCCACGTTTGACGGACTCTCCAGCGGCACCGAACTGGCGATTGGACGCAATAACAATGACCGGAGCGTCTGGGGCGTCGACTTCGACCGCGATATTCATGGCCTGGATGTCTACTTCTGGGATGGTCAAGGCAACCTGCATAGCTTTATAAGTCCTTCCAACATCTTTAAGGTCAATACCTGGTATTGTGTCGAGGTTTATGTCAACTCAGTGACCAGCGGACACGGAGAGGTCTGGGTCAATGGCTCCTCTATTGGTTCGGTTGATGCTGATCTCTCGAATGCCAATCCCTATGCGCGCCTGATGTTCTTCGACAAAATAGCGACCACCACCTATATTGACGATGTTGTGGTTGCCGATACCTATAATGGCCCGACCAACGCGGGGCCCGATGTCAACTTTGCCCCTAGCAGCGTTGACTTCAACGAACAGGGCGTCAATAGCACCGCCTCACGTACCGTAACCTTCTCAAATACTGGCGCCTCCGCGCTCGGCATTAATAGTATCGGCGTCACTGGTACGAATGCTAGTGACTTTTCCCAAACGAACACCTGTGGCAGTTCGCTTGCCAGCGGCGCTTCCTGTGATATCACGGTCAGCTTTACGCCACCTGTAGCCGGTGATCGTAGCGCCTCTCTTGCCATTGCCACCAGTGCCAGTGTGACCCCCTATTCCATTCCTCTCAACGGTACGGGCGTGACGCAGGTATCCTACTTCCAGGATGATTTTGAGACCGGCAATTTCACCAAGTGGACATTTACTAATGCCGATAGCACAGGACAGGCAAGTGTACAGACGACGGTGGCGCATGGAGGTACGCACGCGGCGGCCTTTATCAATAGCGCCAATCAGTATAGCTACATTTATACAACCATGCCCTCAGGCCCGGTGACCCAAAGCTATACCCGTCTCTACTTCCGCATCAGTGATCTCTCTATCGGAACCGATATCGCGCTTGGACGCAATAACAATGGCAACAATGCCTGGGAGATTGTCTATAACGCCAATGCCAAGGCGCTTGATACCTTCATCTGGGGTAATGGAGGACAGGTCTATACCCTCTCCTCGCCCGCCAATGGTATTCAAGCCGATACCTGGTATAGCGTTGAGATTGGTCTGAACCAGGCTACGAGCGGCCACGCGGAACTCTGGTTGAATGGCACCTCTGCCGGGTCAATCAATAACGACCTCTCGACGACAAATCCTTTCTCACGCTTGATGATTCTGAATTCTTCGACCAACCACCTCTATGTCGACGATATCAATGTCAGCGCCAGCTACAACGGTCCCATCAACTAACTATCTCGCTTGTAGGGTCCATCCTAGCATGGACTCCGAGGCCCGCAGGCTGATACCCTGACGCTGGGGAGGCCGCTTCACTCGAAGTCCAAGCCAGCTTGGACCCTACAATACCCGATTCGTATAATATCTCCATGTTTCTACGCACTACTCCAGGTCCTCCCATGATTGACATGTGATACGCGTATGTCTATACTTGAGAGCAGAAGAAATGAGTATAGCATAGGTACGGGATGAGCTATTCCCCACCTCTATGCGCTGTGGTGTCGGTTGGAGGAATGGTCCGTGGAATGGACGAGTGTGGCACTTGAGGAGCGGGAGCAGGAGGCGCGGTGGGCACACAGGCGTACTCAACTCAAACAGCACTATGAGACCCTGCCCCTTGATGAGCAGGCAGGCAATCAGCAGGAATATCTCTTCTGGCAACGAGTGGAGGCGGTGGAAACCCCCCTTGAAGCTCTGGTGCGCTGTGTGCGTGCCTGTGCCTCACCCTCGCAAACGAGCAAACAGCGCCGCCTGATCGAGGTCATTATCAGGCGCACACAGTATGAGAACGAGGCCTGGGCGCGTGGCGTCCTCTCCCATCTCGCGCTCCACGAGGACGAGCGGCGCATGCTGAACGCCGATCTCTGCGCCGATCTGTACGAAGCCATTGTGCGCGCGCTGCTCGACCCCGAGCGCCGCTTCTGGGAGGAGCACTTTCACCACTGCCTGCGCTATGAACGCCAGCACATCTTTCGTGCCTTTATGATGCGCGAGGGACGCTGGCGCGACCGTGACGTCGAGCGTGGCTCGCGTATTCCACGCGCGGTCCTGCAAAGCCTGGAGCGCCCGGTCCTCCTCGACAACGGCGAGGAGGCGCAGATCGAAGTCGAAGATGCTCGCGCCGAACATATGTTGCGCTCGGTCGAGACCAGTGCTCTGCTCAGTCTGGTACAGATGTTGCCTCGCCACCTGCGCATGATCCTGCTGCTCCTCTTCTGGCAGGAGCAGACCGAGCGAGAGGTCGCATGCACCCTTGGCATTACTGACCGTACCGTGCGCAATCGTAAGCGCCAGGCCCTGGAACAACTACGTCTTTTGTTACAACAGGAGGAGGAGGTTCTTAGAGATGGAGCATGAACGCGAAGAAATTATGCGCATTACCGCGCGCTATGCCGAGGAAGCCCAGAAGGGCAGGTCGCCCTCACTCTCTGCCTATCTCGCGCGCTACCCTCAGTATCGTGAGGAACTGCTCGATTTTATCAGCTACTACCAGGCCTTTGAGGCCCCTTTGCCCATGAATACCTCATTGGCCTCGCTCTCAGAGATCTCGCGCGAAGCCCTTGAGCGCGCCTACACTTCCCAGGCTCAGTTATCTACCCAGGATGTCGCCGTGCGCAGCCTCTTCGAGAGCCATCAGCAGCAGCCTGTCACACCGCGCCAACTCGCCGACGTACTTGAATTGAGCGAAGATATTGTTCAGTTACTGGAGCGGCGTGCCTTGCTTCCGGAGAGCATTCCTGCTACTCTATCTCAGTGCCTGGCAGGCGTGCTTGGATATTTACCTGCGGCCATTGAAGCCTTCTTTGCCAGCCGTGAGCCGTCCAACACCTTTTCTCGCCCAGGCCTGAAGGTCGCCGAGCCGCGTGGCCCCTATGGTGAGAATCAGGAATCGCTCACATTTGCCCAGGCCGTTGCCGCTAGCGCGCATCTCTCACCAGAACGCAAAGCTGCCTGGCTTGAACGCTTAGCTTAGAGTAGCAGCGTCGGCCAACTGCTTACCGCTGTAACCTGTCACTTTGAGGTCTCTTGTATGCTGCAAAACCAGGTCGTGTATCTTGATTGCTATGATGGCATTACTGCCCCTCTGCTCCTGGGGGCGCTCTTTGAAATGGGGCTTGATCTGAACGTGCTCAAAAAAGCCATGGACGCGCTCCCGTTGCCGGATCATACTATTACCTCGCAGAAGCAGTACACCCCGGTAAGAGGCAGCAGTGCCACGCTTACCCTCACCACGCCAGAGACGCTCTCTCCCTGGAAACTGGCGGAAACTCCTGTACTGCTCCCACCTGGAATGCTCAAAGAGCCTGTGCGCCAACATGTGCTCTCTATGGTGCAGCGTATCGCGGAGGCTACAGGCAGGGTACGCAACATTTCCGTCAAGGACGTTCAACTCCCTGACATGACGCCCTTGCTCTGGTTTATCGCTGTGACGCTCGGTCTCGATATGCTGAACCTGCACACACTCTATGCTTCTCCACTTCCCATGCCTTCTGGTACTCAGCAGGGGCCACAGGGACATAAACCTTTGCTGCTCCCTGAAACTCTGGAGCTTCTAGCTGGGACCGGAGCGACCTGGCGTCCTACCACCATTGGCCGTGAACTCATTACCCTCGAAGGTGCCGCCCTCCTGGCCGAACTGGCTAGCTTTGAGCCAGTTAATTTCAGTATGACCCAGGTCGCCTATGGTTGCGTTCCAGGAAATAACGCCAGCGACGGTGGTCAATCCCTGCGCCTCTGCCTTGGCAATCTGTCTCCCTCATCTAGGAGAGCTCCTCAGCCTGCGCCTTCTCTTGTTCAAACCACCCAGGGGCAGGCCGAGGCAGAGACCGATTGGGTAACAGTGCTCGAAACTAATATCGATAATATGAGCGGTGAATTGCTGGGCGGCCTGCTCGATCACCTGCTAGAGCTGGGCGCACTCGATGTGAGCTACACTCCCATGCAGATGAAGAAGAATCGACCCGCTACGCTCATTCGCGTCATCGCCCCGCCCGAACTCGGCGAACAGCTTGCCATGAGTCTCCTGCGCGAGACCACCACCCTCGGCGTGCGCTTCCAGCATATGCAGCGCCTCAAGGCCCGGCGCGAGCCGCGCACCATCCAGACCAGCTTTGGCCCCATGCTTGTAAAGGTCAAATACCTTGGCGAGCAGCTCATCAGTGCCTCTCCCGAATATGAGGAATGCGCCCGCGTCGCTCGCGAGCGCAACATCCCGCTCGCCGATGTCTATGAGGTTGCACGCAGTGCGGTGCAAACGCTTATAATAGGTAGTAGAAAAAAAGTATGAACGTAAAAGACTCCATTCTGTAATGGAACCTCAACAAGAACTAAAGTAAGAAGGGGTACTTCTATGGATTTTGTTGATTGGCGCAAAGTGCCTGATAGAGAGAAGAAGCAGGCCGAGCAGCTTCGAGGCAACAGCGGTCGTCTCGGGGGCCGCATGTATCGCGACTACATCGAAGAGATGATCCACGAAGCGCAGCAGCGCGGCGAATTTGATAACCTTCCAGGTGTGGGGAAGCCTCTCAATCTCGATGACAACCCCTATGCTGGAGACAAAAATCTGGCCTATCGCCTGCTCAAGAATAACAACGAGCTGCCGCCCGAAGTAGCCCTCGTCCAGGAGATTGAGAAGCAGCGTGAGCAACTGGCGAAAAAGCTTGAACCTATCACCAACCGCTATCGCGAACTACAGGCACGCCGTCTCCCGCCCAGCCGCCAGGAAAAACGTATCTTCAACGAAAGCCGGGCAAAGGTAGCCGCTGACTACGAGGAGGCCCTGCGCAAACTCAACAAGCGCATCCTCACTCTCAATATCAGCGTTCCCACCGCTATGCACCAGCCCCTTATCCAGGTCGAGAAACTCCTCAACGAGTTCAACACCACCTGCCCACCCTTCGACCTCTAATTAATGAGCTAGCTGGATAACGAGGCGGACGCGGAATCGCTCACATATCTTGTTCGATAAAAACTGCGCTACTGACCGTACGCGCCTACGCGTCTGGGGCAATATATAGGCACCCAGCGTAGGCGCGTACGGTCAGTAGCGCATCTCCCCTTACTCCTGCGACATGCCGCGGTAGGCCCTACCAATCCAGAGACATAGAAGCACAATGAGGCCCAGCCCGCAGAACCATTGGAGCAAGCCGCTCCAGGGAAGCCACACGAACAGCACCAGGCTTCCTTGAAAAAGCAGGAGTGCCAGCGCGAGGAGAGCAATAGCGCGTGCTCCGTTAACCGTCTTCACCAGTTGCCAGGAGCGCGATAAGCCTTTGCCGCGCGTGACAATGGCAAGCACAAGTACATAGACCATAAAAAGCGCGATTATTATCCCCAGTAGTGGATTCATTCTTGCATTTTCTCCAGCCTGCGAGCAGGGTGTGATTGGTCGATAGCGACGACTATTTGCTTGAATAGAGCTTATTAGTGAGAAAGCTTTGCCGCAGTATACTGCGCCAGCTCCGCCGTGGTGTTGGCGCTATTCAGATCATGTTGATGCACGAACTGGTTTTGCAGGTTGCGTTCCTCTAGCGACATTTTTCTACGTCTCAATTTGATCAAGAAGAGAACTAGCAAGCCAAGAGTGGGTACAAGCAAGGCACCGATAAGCGCTGCATTCCCATTGCCAATTGGGATCATGCTGCCAATAATAGCGCCAATGAGGAGTCCCAGCAAAATAACCGCAGCTTCAATGTACTTCATATACCCTCCAGAGACTATTCGTAATCGCTCACATTTATTTTTCCTGTATATTTATGACAACGCATGAGGATAGCCAATAACAAATAGAACTGCTAATAGTGCTTATGCATCCTCATCGTCCTGGGTGAAGGGATCTAATTCTTGTCCCAGATAATAGAAGAAAGGAGGGAGGTGTTTCATTGGGACGAGCTCTTTTTCATAGATTTTATACTCACCAACGGTACCAATTGCATAGAAGCTCTTCCCATCTTTGTTTGCTTCGACAGTATAGAAGCTCGTTCCTCCCTCATCATTATCAAGGGTGAATTGATCTTTTAACAAAAGGTCCTGGTAGCCATCTCTTCTGAGCCGCTCAAAAAACTCCTGCTTTGCTTCTGGGGTCGATTCACTCACATAGTTTTCCTGGTGTGAGAGGGTGAATTGTATATACCATCCTGCATAGCAATAGATTAACTCCTCATGGGTGAAACTGGTCCAATTTTCCCAATCAATCGCGATAAAGCTCCATGTGATTGGTCCTGTGAAGCCGATTCCCTTTACACCATTACTCATTTCATATTGAACGAGGAAGATTTTTGTGAAACCTACACTCGGCCATTGAACCTCATTTTCATAGATGACGTGTGCTTCCGTTGGTCTTTCTCCAAATTCCATCGGGTGAGCTAACCAGTCAGCCATCTCATCTACTGCCCATTGCTGGTCTTTGTGTTCAGACATATTATATCTCCTGAAAAGCAAAATACTATTAAAAGCCTCAAACATTCAGTACTTTGTACATGGGTTATTTTCGACGCTTTGGATCAAGATAGAGGCAGAAAAATACTGCGCTGATAATGAAATCGAGGATGCTGCCACATATAGGATTAGAACTTATGTATATGTTTGTGGCGAAGATGTTAATCACATTGATAAGTCCAAAGATGAGGAAGTAGGAAGGTCGAAAAGAGATACCATTTGGAAGATTTTGCCATAGAAATCACCTCATATGATGGGTTTGATGCAACTTTGAAGGCCAGCTTATCTCTTTGAATCTGGGGATTGTTCTTCTTTTTCCTTTCAAGAATACCTTTGATGTATAGTTCTAATGCTCCGCCTCCCAATATGAGTGCAACACCTATCATAGCGATAAGTACTCTCAGGCCAGCGGAAGAAGGTGGTAAGCGTGTCAAGTCTATCCCACTTGCCGGGTCAATGGGAGCAGTGAAAAGGAACAAGCCAATAGTAGCTATGAATAGGCAAGAACGTGGATGGCAGATGGTCTTTTGTACCATATCCAACGTTTTTCCTGGAGTCGATGAGATCGGATTTCTTGATAAGTCGAGATGCTTGCATGGACGAGGTTAAGAACGCAGGGAAATAGGACTAATGCAATAATTAGGCTCATAAATAGTAAGCTGCTTTCCACAAATGTGACTGGTTGACTGAGCATTGTGCCCTCGCAAATACCATATTTACCTACTCAAACGTTTGGTTAGCTCAAGTATACAATGCCTTTTCTTAGGTTTGTGGTTGTGAGAGATGGAAATTTTTAATGAAGGTAACTATTCAGGTTCACGAGAAGGAGGGAAAGAGAGGAGCACCAGCGAGCACCGTTTCAAGAGCAGTGAGCAGGCGGTGGCCTTGTTTGCGCATGGTGGAAACGTAACTGCGCAGACGGCAAAAGGCATCAGCCCCTTGGACGGAGCGGAAACAGCCAGAGATTTTTTGTTGCACCTTGAGCATCCGTAGGTCCCGTTCGGCCAGATTGTTATCAAAAGGCACACGAAAATCACGCACGAAGGCCAGCACAGCATCAGCATGGATGCGAAGCCGATCTAAAAGGTTGCGTGCCGGGTGTTGCTTGGATTTGCCTCGTTTGCCTGATCGAGCGAGAGGCGGGGCCGGAACTGATTGATAGCCTTGCTCAAGAATCTGCTGATAGTGCTCCATGAGAACCACTTGCATGGGCTCAGCAAAGGCGTTCCATCCTCGAGCTTTGGCCTGAGCAACAAGTTCACGCATCAACAGCAGCAGCACCTTCATCTCACTCGCCCAGAGCTGATGCTCTTCTTCGGCGAAGAAGGTCAGTTCTCGCAAGTGATGCACATTGCAGAGGGCATGGCCCTTGCCGTACGCCCAGTAGCTGCTCCAGCCATCATGCACGCTCAGCCCTTACAAGCGCGAAGCGATGCCAATGGCTTGCAGGGCCTCTCGCCCACGCTTAGGATGATGCGCATAATGGGTGAGCTGAGGGGTTGAGACGACATGAACCCAGTGGCGTTTGCCTTGGACGTAGAGGCCGGTTTCATCTTGATTGACAACGTCCTGGGTGATGAGCGCTTCTTTGAGGGCCTCTTCAACGGGTTCAAGGCTCTGGTGAGCACGGATGACAAAGCCCTCAATGCTTGCAACGGAAAGCCGATGCCCAAAGAGATCTTCAAGAACCTGGCTCACCCGAGCATAGGGCAACAATTGGACCTGGCTCAGATACACAGCCAAGGCTTGCAGAGAAGGTCCATATTGCACGGGTGCTCTGACTCCGACTGGAAAGTCGGCTCTGCAAAGCGCTCCACACTCAGGGCAGGCTACCTGCTGCACCTGATGCTCGGTCACCTGAAGGGGGTGAGATGGCAGATCGAGCACTTGTCGGCGTGCGGTGGGCCGGGCTGGCGTCAGACGCAGGTCACAGGAACAATGCTCACACTGCATTGGGCGATGAACCACGATCTGGTCTGGGTCGTGCCGTTGCAGCAACGAACGGCCTTGATGACCAGACTGCCCACCAGGACGCTTGCCGCTGCGCTCACGTCCAGAGCGAGGACGACGCGCAAAGCGGTCAGAAGAAGGAGGCAGGCCACTGTTATGGCTGTCTTTCTTCTGCTGGCACTCCAACTCGTGAATGCGTTCTTTCAAGCGCGTATTTTCTTGGAGGGCTTCATCCAATGCACGACGCACCGTGGTGAGTTCTTGGATCAGCCAGTCGATTTGAGCATCTCGGTCCATATGCAGAGCGTACCTGATTTCTTGTGCACAATGCAAGTCTTTTTAGAGAACCTGAATAGTTACGAATGAAGCTTGCTTATTGGAGAAACAAGAGGATATCTACCCTCTTTTGTGAATAATTTGTAACCGGTTTTCTATTGTTTTAGAACATTTTTTGTAATATAATTGCCTGAAGCATCTGGATATTATAATATTCTCTCCTTAAACATGCTTAGTGAATAAATACATGAATTTTGTAGTAGTGGGTGGTGAAATATGGCTTTTGGAAGCGATGAGGAACGCAAGGCTTACTATCGTGCATATAACAAAATCTGGTATCAGAAACACAAGAAGCGAATAATTGAAGATCGTAATCATCGTAGAAATGACCTAAAGGAAAGGTTTAATCAGTATAAATTAACGCTTAGTTGTATTCGGTGTGGCGAAAGTCATCCAGCTTGTCTCCATTTTCACCATCGCAACCCAGCAGATAAAGATTTTGCTATGCGAGATATTATTGGCAGATCTTATATATCAGCAGCGCGTCTGGAAAAAAAGATTGCGAAATGCGATGTGCTGTGCGGTAACTGTCATGCCATTCATCATTGGAATGAAAGCCACGATTTTGATGATTGGCGAGATGTTTTGTCAAAGGGTGACGAGGGGAGAAAGGGGACGAATGATGCCAAATAAAGACCCGGGGAAGCGTGCGCAATACTCAAGAGAATATGGCAAACAGTCAGGAACCCCATGTCTAAAGACAGGGGCTTGTGAAAGCAAGCCTGGACCTGACCAGTCTCAGTCTTGAAATACAGACTACGTTAGGAGCGAAACTAGGTACGTTGGGATGCGTTGCCAGTCCCAACCTCTACGGTGCAACATTAAACATCCCTAGAGGGTTAAGGACGTGTGTTGCACGATAAACCGTTCCATAACATTGACGAGGCAAACATCACCTACGAGAGTAGAGGCTCAACTTGAGCAACGTATTCGTGATTGATAGTGGCTACAAACCATTGAATCCAGTCCATCCTGCACGAGCGCGGCTTTTGCTCACACAGGGGAAAGCGTCAGTGTATCGGAGATACCCTTTTACGATCATTCTGAAACGGGTGGTAGAACAGCCAGAGGTCCACACCTTGCGCCTCAAGCTCGATCCAGGCAGTAAAACGACGGGAATTGCCCTGGTGAACGACACCAACGGCCACATTGTGTTCGCGGCTGAACTCTCACATCGAGGGCATGCCATTAAAGATCGTCTTGAGAGTCGTCGTGCAAGTCGCCGGGGGCGTAGGCAGCGTCAAACACGCTACCGCAAGCCGCGATGTAACAATCGACGGAGGAAGAAGGGATGGTTGCCACCATCGTTAGAAAGTCGCCTTGCCAACATTCTGACGTGGGTAGCTCGCCTGTGTCGCTATGCTCCCATTGCCGCTCTCAGTCAGGAGCTTGTGAAGTTTGATCTGCAATTGATGGAGAATCCCGACATTGCAGGCGTGCAATACCAGCAAGGAACCTTGCAAGGCTATGAGGTCAGGGAATATTTGCTGGAAAAATGGGAACGCACGTGTGCTTATTGTGGCAAACAAGAGGTCCCGCTTCAGGTAGAGCATATCCATCCACGTGCCCGTCGTGGGACGAACAGGATAAGCAATCTTACCTTGGCTTGCCAAGCATGCAATACTGCCAAAGGCACTCAGGAGATCGACGTCTTCTTGCAAAAGAAACCTGACGTGCTCAAGCGTCTTCTCGCTCAGGTCAAAAAGCCACTCAAGGATGCCAGCGCTGTCAATAGCACACGATGTGCTTTGCGAGAACGGCTTCAAGCTCTCGGCTTGCCTATCGAGTGTGGGAGCGGTGGCTTGACGAAGTGGAATCGTAGCACGCGAGGACTGCCCAAAACCCACTGGCTCGATGCAGCTTGCGTAGGCAAGAGCACGCCTGATGTGCTTGTGCAGAAGGGAGTCATTCCACTGCGAATCAAAGCGACAGGGCATGGGAGGAGGCAAATGTGTGTGCCTGACAAGTATGGCTTCCCCAAGCAGCACAAAGAGCGCAAAAAGACATTTCTTGGGTATCAAACGGGTGATCTGGTCAAAGCCATAACGCCCAAAGGACCATTTGAAGGACGGATAGCCATTCGTCATCGGCCTTCATTCCGACTGCAGAAGGTCGATATTCACCCCAAATATATGCGGTGTGTGCAACGATCCGATGGCTATGAGTATACACAGAAAGGAGTGCGCCATGCGGGGACCCCTGGCTAAAGCCTGACACTTATACACAAATCTGAAAGTTTGCAGAAGATCCTCAGCATGATGCGAGGGAAAGGTGTTGAAAAAAACGCCCCTTGATGCACAATGATGTGCTTTCAGCTTGGCGAGACAAGCGACGTTTTCACCGAAAGTGTGTCACCTCTCGTGTGGGGAAAAACGAGGCACCTGCAGCGCATCGCTTCCGTGTTCTTTCTCAAGATCGCATATTTGTGTATAAGTGTCAGGGCTAAAGCCAGGGGTCCCCGCATGGCGCAATTTTTAGATGGTACAAAGAGTATAAAAGTTCCCTTCAATGTATGCATTGTGGCATCAGCCATCCTGCCGTACTTCAATTCCACCATCGAGACCAATCAAGCAAGAGTTTTAACATTGCAACGATGGCTATAAAACCAACTAGCCAGAAACGACTTGTTGAGGAAATTGCGAAATGTGATGTACTCTGTGTTAACTGCCACACAAAGCTGCATTGGGAGGAAAAGCATAAAAAATCGTAGAGAAGAATAAAGTTTGGAGAAATAAAAAAAGAGCCGATGGCCGGACTCGAACCGGCGACCAATCGCTTACGAAGCGATTGCTCTACCAACTGAGCTACATCGGCTTGGATGAAGTTTCTTGCGTTGCCTCATCTCTTTGACGGTTATGATTATAACTGCCTCACGCCTCCCTTGTCAAGCACTTTTTTGCTGGAATTTGAGAGGGGACAAAAATTCCTGCGCCTCGGCTTTCCTTGCCGCTCTAATTGACTTCTTCGATGCAGGGCCTCTCCCCTTGACAAGCATGGCTTGTGTTGGTTAAGCTTTATGTGCATGTTGTGAATTATATGTGCTTTGATTTCTTCTATGTGCGGAAAAATGTGGTGGTGATGCTCCTCGCTTTGACGTTTCAGGCATTTCGCTGATGCGTGATTATTCTCCTGTTGTCTTGCTTAAGATTCATGAAGGAGATGCTCTATGTCTGCTACTTCTCCGTCGAATCAGCTCTTTGCTCGCCCCCTGATGCCCTTTACTTCCTTCTCTGACCTGGTTGCTCCCTCTTTTCTGCCGCAGCCGTGGGTGATTCAGAACTTGCTGCCTGTGGGCTTGACGCTGCTCAGTGGTGATCCTCGCTGTGGGAAGACCTCGCTGGCGCAGCAGTTGATGCTTGATATCGCGACCGGTACGACGCCATTTGGGACGCATGACACCACGCTCGATGATGCCTCGCAGCATCTGCGGCCCAGGCGGGGGAGCATTTTCTACCTCTCTCTGACCAGTTCGACGCCCCATTTGCATGAGATCCGCTCTCGCATCTATGCCTCGCGCCCAGATATACCCGCGCTGAGCAACTTGTTTGTGACCAATGCCTTTAAGCCGCTGACACCAGGTGAGGGACTGCAAGAGCTTTGTGACTGGAGAGGGCTTTAGCCCGCCGCAAGCCACGGTTCTTTAGACCGTGGTGAGGCGTGTTATTGGGCTTGAGCCCTTGTCAAGCATAGTACGAATAGAACATATGTTTGGCAATTTCATATCAGCATAGTATTCTCTAAGAGAGATACCATCTATTGTGTGAGAGGAGGTACTGAAAATGGCAAAAGCCACGAAAACCATCAGGCAGGCGTTGCACTATCCGCCGCAGTATGCTGCCTACTTCGCGGCAAACCAGGTCCTCTTCAATCGCGTCGTGGCCTTTTATTTCGACTGTATCCAGGCACACGAAGGTCTTCTTGCCCTCAAAAATAAGGAGGCCCTCACGGCCCTGGAGAAACTCACCCATGGAACGGGTGCGAACCCCCATCCAATCATGCCACTCACCGATCTCGCGCCAGATATCCCGGCGATGTTCAGACGTGCCGCCATCAATGCGGCCCTTGGTTCGGCCCGCGCATTTTCCTCCTCCCTCAAAACATGGCGAGCACGGAAGCAGAAACACGAAGCCAAACAGACGAGATCGGGAGGGAAGAAGAAGCCATTCAAGGAGCGACCACCAGTCCCGCCCCGATCATGGAACAAGTCGGCTCCCTTCTATGCGGGAATCTTTCGTGAGCGCCATCATCACGCTCTCATGCTCAAGGTCTGGACCGGTTCCTGCTGGTCCTGGCTCAAGGTTCACACGTTTTCACGTGATCTGCCCGAAGGGTTCGAGATGGGGAGCCCTTCCCTGGTGCGCATCAGGGATCGCTGGTGGCTACATACTCCCATCGAAAAGACCTTCGAGACTCCCGCCAAAGTCGTAGAGCAACTCACCACCGCCCAGACACGTATCTGCTCGGTGGACCTCAATCTTGATCATCACGTAGCTGTGTGCAGCGTCCAGACCGTTGACGGCACCATCCTGGCTACTTCCTTCATCGGAAATGGCGCAGCGGTATCGGGCTGTAGGAAGCAACTGCTTGGACGCATTGCACGCAACCGATCTCAGACTGGTATCATTGCCGAGAACGAACAGGACAATGCCGACCTCTGGGCCAAAATCAGGCACGTGGACGAACAGATCGCGCATCTGGTGAGCGCTCGCATTGTCCAATTCGCGAGCGAGCACAAGGCGAGCATCCTGGTGTTTGAACATCTGGGCAACCTGCAACCGGAGAAGGGCACGTATTCGCGCCGCAGCAATACCAAACGCGCCTACTGGATGAAAGGGCGCCTGTTCCGCTACGCAAAGTACAAAGCCTGGCATGCAGGCGGCATCATCACCTGCCGTGTGAATCCGCGCAATACGAGCAGAGAATGCCATCGCTGTCACGCTGCGGTCATTCGCTATAACCAGGGACACCCTGTGGAAGGCTACACCCCCGGTGCCGCGCTCTGTCTCTGCCCACAATGCCAGATGCGCGATCATGCCGACAGAAATGCCAGTATCCGTGTCGGACAACGCTTGATCGAGCGGACGCAAGACCCGTTGAAGGAAAAGCCTCATGCTCGTTCGCAACGTGCGAAGAGGGAGTCGAAAGACTCAGGTGTTGGGATCTCCCAGGATGCCAAACGCCAGATGGGACCATCTTTCCCTGCGGCCAGGCGTGGAGATCATGCCAACGGGGATGGCACCCCCCAGGGGAGAAGGCGCCGGATGGGCGCGCCTCTCCCAGATATTGCGTCCCAACTACGGGTTCACTTTGAGTAGTGGCCACGCCACCTGTCTCACGAACCCGACTACGGCACAGTGTCAGAAGCTGCTCGGCTTTAGCCGATGCGGAGTGTCACTGGATTCACTGCTATGCCGATTCGTGTCTACTGGTGATCGATGATCTCGCCTCGTTGCGCTCGCTCTTCCCTGGCAATGATCGGGAGCTGCTGGCCCTGTTGCGGCGCCTGGCGGAGGAGCACCAGATTAGTATTCTCTTGCTGCACTCCTGCAAGCGCTCTTCGCCTCTGGCTGCGCAGGTCGATCATCACTTGCATCTTAAGCGCCTTCCTGTCTCGACGTTCTACACGCTTGAGGTCCATGGTAATCGGCTCTTGCCTATCTCGTACCTTTTGTATTGCCCGGCTGATCGGCTCTCCTTTCGCCTGGCGAGCCTGGAGGAAGAGCGGGCGCTGGATACGTTGAGCGCTCATAAGACGCTGACACGCGAGCGCCTGGGCCTCCTGCGCCTCTTCGATGAGTATGGCTCGATCCTGACGCCACGGCAGGTTGCCGCTCTTCTCCAGCTCGACTATGACTGTGCACGCCAGCTCTTGAGCAAGATGGTGAAGGCTAATCTCTTGACGGCACCGGCGCGTGGCCGCTATGCCATTCACCCCTTTATTAAGCCGCTTGTGCCCTCTCTTCTTGCACACCATCCCTTCCTCCCCAAATTCGATATCGCTCACATTCCCGCCGATGAAGAGGCGGAAGTAGAAGCGGTACCCGCTACCATAGAGCCAGCCGCGCAAGAGGAGAAGCTGGATGCGGAGCCAACCGCTGAAATCGCGACCGCTCACGATGCATTTGATACAACTGCTTCGACTTCCGGCGAGTCTGTCAGTCACCCTGGCCATCAGGGGCCTGAAACGCCAATCGCTCACAATCAGCCTTCTCCTCAGTGGCAGGCTTCAGGCCTGAACGGAAATATCCCTGGCAGTCCCGGCTACCTCCCTGGGTATCAGGCGAACGCTTCACAAATGCCGCCACCCGCCATCTAACCTGACCTCGCTGACGTTCATAGGCCTCTACGGCTGACTGCACCTTTACAACCTAATTGCCTTGATGCACGATGTTTTATGCTCGACAAGCATTGGCTCTTATGATAAGATGGGACGCGATATTCATTTTTGATCTAGCTGGGAGTTCTGCTATGCGTGCCCTACTGGTGGCTACCACCAATCGTCATAAGCTAGACGAATACCGTGCGATCTTCTCAGATCTACCCTTTCAACTCCTGTCCCTCAAGGATATCCAACTGGATCTGGATGTAGAGGAGACGGGAACGACGTTCGCCGAGAACGCGACGCTCAAAGCCCTGGCCTACGCTCAAGCCTCCAATATGCTGGTCCTTGCCGATGACTCTGGCCTGGAGATTGATGCGCTCAATGGCGAACCCGGCGTATATTCGGCGCGCTTCGCGGGCGAGCAGACCTCGTATGCGGAACGCTTCCGCATTATCCTGGAGCGCCTGCGCGATGTGCCGGCTGCGCAGCGTACGGCGCGCTTCCGCTGTGTTATCGCCCTGGCTGAGCCATCTGGCCTCTTGCGCCTGGCCGAGGGGACAATGGAGGGTTTGATCGCGGATGCCCCTCGTGGCGAGCATGGCTTTGGCTACGATCCCATTTTCCTGGTTCCAGATCTGCACAAAACAAATGCCGAGCTTTCGGCTGAGCAGAAAAACGCGCTTAGCCATCGTGGAGCGGCCGCCCGCCAGGCACGCCACCTTCTTGCAACCTGGCCCCAGGCGTGATGGGATGTGATAGACGTGATTTAAATAAAGACCCTCGCATGCGTACTGCAATTCGCCACCAGCGTGGCCCGGCGGAGGTAATTGGTTCGAATAGACGAGAGAGATATATGAGGAACTGCTAAATTATGGCGAAGAAGTCTGCCATCCGTATCGCGTTAGACCTGGAGACAACGGGCCTGCATGCTGAGCAAGATGCCATTCTTGAGGTGGCCGCGATCAAGTTCCAGGGGAGTGAAGTCCTGGATACTTTTGAGACCTTTATTTCACCAGGGCGTTCGATCCCCTATCGCGTGCAGCGCCTGACTGGCATCAAGCCAGAGCTGCTTGTGGGCGCCCCTCCGTTTGACGCCATCTCTCGCCAATTGCATACCTTCCTTGGCGACTATCCAATTGTCGGCCATAGCATTCCCTTTGATGTGGGCTTCCTGCGGCGCTGGGGCCTGGCGCGCTCCAATCCCATGGTCGATACCTTTGAACTGGCGACCGTGCTGCTGCCCTCCCTCTCTAGCTATAATCTGGGCCAGGTCGCGCACTCGCTGGGTATCCAGGTTCCCAGTGACCGCCATCGCGCCATGGTTGATACCGTCCTGGCGATGCAGGTCTTCCTCTCGCTCTATGAGCGCCTGCAAACCGTGGACCTGGCGCTCTTGCAGGACCTGGCTCACCTGGATGGTCCGCGTTCCTGGCCGCTGCTCCACTTCTTCCGCCATGAACTGCGCCTGCGCCAGGAGCATGATGGTGCGTCTAATTTGAGCCGGGGCATCCTGGGTGATCGCTTTGCCGCGCAACTTGGTATGGATCCTCGTGTCCTCTCCTTCGCCATCGCACGCAAAGACGATGCGCCTCCTCCCGCGCCAACCGCTCTTCCCGTTGCCACGACCGCTCACATTCAAGAGGCAGAGATATCGGCTGAGGCTCCCTTTGGAACGTCGGTGGCTCACGAGGCGGTGTATGAGGCCTTTGAGCAGCGGAAGCCGCTTGTGGTTGAAGTGACGATTGGTGATAACGATTATACGCCCGTCCTGCTCTCTGCTCTGCGCTGGCTCAATGAGCCCGAAGGGGAGACGGGCACGCCGCGCCGGCTGGTAATTGCCTGCGCGAACCAGCAGGGGGCGCGGCGCCTGGTGTCCAAGACTCTGCCCACGCTGCAAAATCGCTTAGAGAGCCAGCTCTCCGTGGCCTACCTGGCTGAGCGGGGGGGCTATCTGTGTGCCCATCGCTGGTTTGGCGCGGCCCTCCGGCGCACCAGCGGCGAGCTGACCGCTGAGCAGGCGCGTGGCCTGGCAAAGCTCGGCCTCTGGGCGCAACAGACGCTCACGGGCGAGCGCGGCGAACTGACGCTGCTGCCCCAGGAGTCTGCCGCCTGGGAGCGTATTTCGTCCGGTGTGGAGCGGCTCCCCTCGGCGGACCCGCGCGCTGGCTCGATTTACCAGCGCTGTACCTATCGCCGTAAGGGCCTCTGCTTTGTGAGCCTTGCTGAGGAGCGCGTCAAAAATGCCCGCATCGTGGTGACCACGCATGCCGGTCTTTTTGACGATCTTTCCTCTTCGCACTCGCTCCTCTCCGGGATTGAGCAACGTGTCGTCCTGGATAGCGATCTTCTGGATGAGGAGAATGCGCGCTGGAGCGGTGCCGAATTTCGCCAGGAGCACCTGCTGAACCTGCTCAATACGATTGGCGCCGAGCTTCCCACTGGTCGCTATCAGGGGTTGCTGGCCCTGGCCGCGCCCTCGTTGCGCGAAAATGGCCCGGGTGGCATCTCTTCCACGCCCACGGTCGCCAAAGCCGAGCTTGATCAGCGGATGCTGAGCTGGTTCCAGACGCTGCGCCAGGCACGTGCCGCCGTCGAGCAGCTCTTTAAGAGCTTCCAGGCTTTGATTGAGGATGCCGCGCACCAGGGCAATGGGAAAGGGAAGGGCGAGGGCGCGGGACGCTCAGCAGGTTCTCGGAGTCATGAACGCCTGGATCAGCCTCTGCGATTGACCTCTCAGTCGTGCCAGGTTGGAGCCTGGAACGAGGTTGAGCAGGCCTGGAAACAGGCCGCGCATCGCCTGCAGTCCGTGATTGACCTCGCGCGCCAGGCCGAGAAAATCATTCTCGCGCCCCAGAAGAACGCGCATAAGGAAAAAGGGAGCGGCGAGGATAGCTCGCTGGCTTCTGAGTTGGCCGCAGCCGCGCACCAGTTGCTGGAGCAGAAACGCCTGGCTGAGCAGGCTCTCTCCCTGGGCGAGAGCGAGTCTGTCTACTGGCTGCGTATGCCGCCGACGCCAGTCTCGCATGCCGGACATCAGCGTCCGGGGCAGGGTCCCCAGACCTTAAGCGAGCCTGCGCCCCCGATCTTGCATACCCAGTTGGTGCAGACCTCGGCGCTGCTGCGGCGCCTGCTGTTGCGCGAGCAGCGTGGCACGATCTTCGCGGGAACCGCGCTTTCGGTCGATGGTTCCTTCGCTTTTACACAGGGGCGCCTGGGCCTGGAGAGTGAGCAGGGCCTGACCCTCTCGATTGAGCGGCCTCATCATGAGCAGACACTGCTCTACCTCATGGACGACGTGCCTGAACCCAATGTGCCGCAGTACCAGCGCCACCTGGATGAGACCATCATGCAGATGGCGAGCGCTCTGGAGGGGCAAACGGTTGTGCTCTTTACCTCGCATGCCGCCTTGCGTAGCTCGTATACTGCCATTAAACCCATGCTAGAGGCGCGTGGCATCCTGGTCCTGGGGCAGGGCATCGATGGCTCACCGCGTAACCTCTGGCAGATCTATCGCGAGCAAGAGCACGTGGTCCTGCTGGGAACGGGCAGCTTCTGGGACGCGAGCGACGATGTGACCATTTCGCCTACCTGCCTGATCGTCTCGCGCTTGCCGATGCCGGTCCTGCATGACCCTCCAATCGCCGCGCGCGCCGAACTGATCTCCGATCAATTGCATAACCTGACTGTGCCCATGGCTGCCCTGCGCGTCAGGCGCGCCCTGAATAAAATCGCCTGGCATAATGATAAACGCAATGCTGTGATCATGTTTGATAAGCGGGTCGTCTCAAAAGAGTATGGCGCGATGGTCTTGCAGAGCCTGCCGCGCTGCTCCCAGCGACGCGGCGGAGCCTCACGCGCCGCCGAAAGCGTGCTCGACTGGCTGACCGATACCGGCTCGTGGGAATAGGCATCTCGGGAGCACATCTTTTTGGTAGGGACCCGGTTTACCGCGTCCAAATGCCATTCATGGCATGTTGGCGCAGCCGAAACCGTTTGGGACCGATGTGATGTGTGATGCAACATTATGCAATGGAACTATATGGGCTGCGCCTACAGGCGATCAATCGCCTTTGGACGCGGTAAACCGGGTCCCTACCATAGGGGAAGCGTTTGGGGCCTGCTGGGAGAGTACCAGGAAAGGATATATTGTATTTATGGCTTTAGATACTACTGCCCCGGTGGAGGGGCCGCGCAAACTACGTGTTGTATATGGTTCGTGTCCGCATGATTGCCCTGACTGCTGCGCCCTGGAGACGCAGGTCGATGAGAATGGGCGGGCCGTAAGCGTGCGTGGGCGCGCCGATCATCCGATTACACGCGGCTGGCTCTGTGCCAAGGTCAATCGCTACCTGGAGCGTGTCTATCATCCCGAGCGCCTGCTCTATCCCCTGCGCCGCGTCGGACCCAAGGGCAGCGGCAAGTTTGAGCGTATCTCCTGGGACGAGGCTATTTCCGAGATTACCAGTCGCTGGAAGCAGATCATCGCCGAGCATGGTGCCCAGTCTATTTTGCCATATAGCTATGCGGGTACCCTGGGAACCGTCCAGGGCGGAGTTACCGATGAGCGCCTCTGGAACCGCCTGGGGGCCTCTGGCCTGGAGCGAGCCATCTGTGGGCATGCCGCTGAAGAGGGCGTGCAACTGGTGGTTGGTGGTCGCCTGGCCCCCTCGCCCGAGGTCCTGGTCGAGAGCAAGCTGATCCTTATCTGGGGCAGTAATCCCGCCAGTACCGCGCCTCACATCATGCCTTTCCTGCGCCAGGCGCAGAAGAATGGCGCCCAGGTGATTGTGATCGATCCCATTCGCACTCTCACGGCACGCTCGGCGGACCAGCATATCCAGCCCTATCCGGGGACCGATGCCGCCCTGGCTCTGGCGATGATGTATGTCATGGTTCACGAAGGCCTGCACGATCAGCAGTGGCTCGATGCGCATACCGTGGGCTGGGAGAAGTTCCTTGAGCGCATCAATGAGTGGACTCCGGCGCGGGCCGCGCGCGTGACAGGCCTGGCAGAAGAGCTGATCGTCGACCTGGCACGCCGCTACGCCACGGCGAAGCCCGCCATGCTGCGCCTGACCGATGGCATTAACCGCCACACCAATGGTGGGCAGACTGTGCGTACCCTGACCTGTCTCCCCGCCGTGGCTGGACACTATGGCGAGCGCGCTGGCGGTCTGATGTATAGCACCAGCGATTGGCTCAAGTGGGATAAGCAGGCACGGGGACACGCGCATGAGACCAGTTGCCCCCCGAGCCGCGTGTGCTGAATATGAACCGCCTGGGCGCGATCCTCACGGGCGAAGCCGATCCTCCTGTGTACTCGCTCTTCGTCTATAATGCCAATCCCGTGGCGTCGACGCCTAATGTAGGCAAGATTATTGAGGGCCTGATGCGCGATGACCTCTTTACGGTCGTACATGAGCTCTTCGAGACCGATACCGCGCGCTATGCCGATATTATCCTGCCCGCGACCAGCCAGCTTGAGCAGCGCGACCTGCATAAGCCTTATGGTCACCTGACACTCCAGTATAATGAGCCGGCGATTGAGCCGCTGGGCGAGGCGCGTAGCAACTGGGACGTCATGCGCGCCCTGGCGAAGGGCATGGGATATGACGAACCCTGGCTCCAGGCCGACGTAGACGAGATTATTGAAGAGTTGCTGGAGGCCTCGCGTCCCCAGAACACCAGCTTACAAGGCATTACCCTGGAGCGCCTGAAGGCGGAGGGCGCGATCCCCCTGACGCTCTCCGAGGAGGAGCAGGTGCCATTCGCCGATGGTGTCTTCCGCACTCCGTCCGGAAAGGTTGAGTTCTACTCGGCGCAGGCCCTTGCCAAAGGTTATGATCCTCTGCCAGGCTGGGTCCCCGAGGTGGAGTCGCATGTCCAGGAGCGCGAGATTGTGCCAGTGGATGAGCGCCTGCCCCTGCTCTGTCCGGCAGCGCACCACTTCCTTAGCTCGTCGTTCGGCAATGTCGGGGTACTCAAGGAGAAAGAGCGCTTCCCGCGCCTCTGGATTCACCCCGTGGACGCGCAGAAGCGGGATATTCGCAGCGGCCAGCTTGTGCGTGTCAGCAATGAGCGTGGCTGGTGCCGGCTGGTCGCGGATGTCTCTGAGGAAGTGCGCGAGGGCGTCCTGGCTACGACGACCGTCTGGTGGCCTATGTTTAGTCCCGACCAGCGCAACGTGAACTGGACGACCTCTGATCGCCTCGCCGATTTTAATGGCGGTAGTACCTTCTATACCAATCTAGTACTGGTAGAACCTTCTGTCGAGCCATAGGCCGATTTGCGTATGTTATAATCCAGAGAAGGCTATTTTAGCTCAACACGAAACGCAGACCGGTAGAGACCCGGTTTGCCGCGTCCAATACGCATCAAGCGAAGGTTTCCCGCCCATGCAGGGAGAAAAAAGGAGTGCTTCTAAAGGGCGCGCCTACCTTTTTTCTCCCTGCTGGGTGGGGGCGTTTCTTCTTCCAGGGGAGTGGGGGTAGGTGCGCCCTTTAGAAGCACTAACTGATCTGTGACGCAAGCTAAGAAGGACTGATTCAGGCATTATGCATATGCACGTACAGAGAGATCTTACTAACGTCTATCGCGCTGTTCTGCGTTCCATCTCTGAGATCTGGACCTCGCTTCAGCAGAATCGAGATGTAGATGGGTTGCTTCAGCAAATCGCAGATGCAACCTGCCAGGCTCTGGGCTTTCGCTATAGCGCGCTCTATTTAGAGGACGAGCATCACAATTTTTATGTACGTGCTACCTCGTCGAGTGTTCCTGCTGAACATACTGCCTATCTGCGCCAGCATCCCATGCCCGCGTATGTCGCCT
Source organism: Ktedonobacter sp. SOSP1-85 (assembly GCF_016587415.1). Taxonomy (GTDB): domain Bacteria; phylum Chloroflexota; class Ktedonobacteria; order Ktedonobacterales; family Ktedonobacteraceae; genus Ktedonobacter. Next base: position 5,997,077 of record NZ_BNJI01000001.1, read on the forward strand.
CCCTTCTCACTCAGCCCGCTCTTCGGTGCCGCAACTCCTATTTTATTCCTGGCGAGGCCGATGTCTGGCAAGATGAAAGTGTGGCCGCGCATTTTGTCATCGTGCAGGAGGGGGAGCCTGTGATAACGACGCTGAGCTATGAAGAACTGGGTGTAGGAGAGGATATATCGCAATGGCGACCCAATGATCTCTTGCTGGTTCCCCTGCGCAAAGGGGATGGTAGCATTATCGGTTTCCTGACGCCCGATTCTCCCCTCGATGGGTTGCGTCCCTCGCCCGAGACAGTGGATGTATTGGAGGTCTTTGCCAGCCAGGCCACGGGCGTAATTGAATGGGCGCATCTCTATGAAGAGGCCCAGAGTAGTAGTCAGGAGCGGGCGGCCCTGATCGAGATTGGGCGTGCGCTCTCAGCTCCTGAGGCCTTACGCGATCTCAGCACGGTCTACCAGGTGCTCTATGCGCAATTATGTCGTGTGATGCCGGTAGATGGTTTTTTTGTCACGCGCTGCGATTTCGCTAGAGATGAAATGTATGCTGATTACATCATCGATGAGGATATATCCTATCCCTCTCCAGAGCCCCAGTCCCCTATTTCACCCTGGATAGGCTATATGCTTACAGAGCACCTGACCTATTGCTTCTTAACCGCTCAGGAGCATGAAGATTTTGTGCTACAACATACCGATCGCACTAAGGTTATTCTGTTTGGGAGCAAGCGCCGCAGTGAGTCACTGATCTTTGTCCCTGTCCACTATGGGGATGAGGCAATAGGTATGCTCTCGGTGCAGTCCTATCAACCCCATGTTTATACCCAGCGTCATGTGCAGATGATCAAGGAGATCGCTGTCCAGGCGGGAATCGCCATGATGAACGCTCGTCGCTATAGCGAACTGGGGCAGGCCATGCGCCAGGCCCAGGAGTCCGAGCAGCTGAAAAACCAGTTTCTGATGACGGCCTCCCATGAATTACGCACCCCGCTGACAGCCATTCAAGGCTATCTCGAATTGCTCAGCACGCACGGTGCCTACCTGGATGAGGAGCGCAAACAGCGCTTCATTGACAATGCGCGCCGGGCCTGTGATGAGCTGGTCCTCCTGTTGGGCAATGTCATGGATACCAGTCGTATTGACCAGGAGTGGGTCTCGGTCAAACGTGATGTCGTCGCTATCTCGCCCGCGGTGGCGCAGATTCTGGAGATCCTCGATCCCACCATTACCCGTGAGCAGCGCCATATCGAGCTTGATCTGGCGGATGACCTCTCCGTCTGGGCGGATGACCTGCGCCTGCGCCAGGTATTGATGAATCTGGTGGGTAACGCGCTGAAATATACGCCACCTGCCACGCAGATCGCTATTGGCGCGCAGCGCCTCTCCTGCAACGAGACACTTCGGCGTATTGAGGAGGCCCAACCTGGAGGCGTAAATATGTTGACGGGGGAACGCTGTGTGCTTATCTGGGTGCGTGACTGGGGGCCTGGCATCAGCCAGAAGGAGCAGGAGAAGCTCTTCACCAAGTTCTCACGCCTCTCAACTGAAGCCACGCAGGCGCAGCGAGGCGCAGGCTGGGGCCTCTACCTCTGTCGCAAACTCGTCGAGGCCATGAATGGCTCTATCTGGGTCGAAAGCCAGGGCATCCCTGGCGAAGGCAGCACCTTCCTCATCGCCCTCCCCGAGACCGAAGGGCAATAGTTGTGTCTGTGGCGGTAGCTGACTCCATCAGCTACTACCACAGACACACAAACTCTACAGCTGGGCGGAATAGGTAGGCCGTCGCCCATTATTTGACGCGCTTTGAGGTCTATGCTACCATATTCCTAGCTGACTTTTGTGTTTGCGGGAGGAAAATTTATCATGAACTTATATGAACAATTGCACGTTGTTCATGAGCGGCTAGAGGGAATTGGCGCGCATGACGATAGCATGGACCTGGTGGAGAAGTTGTTAAAGCGTGCTGAGCCTACGAAGCATGAGAAAACCAGCGTGGCACAGGTTCAGGTAGTGCGTCACATGCTGCGTATGCCAGAGGTGATCGACAACTACAATATCTATAACGATTTGCAGGAACTGTTGAGCGAGCGTGAGGAGAGCGATATCGCAGCCCGTGAAGACGCCGCCCCGGCAGCCTATGTCGACACATCGCACCGTCCCAAACCCAAGTCGTTCTACAAGGCGCAGAAAGATAAAGCCAAGAAGAAGGGCTAGCCTCATCTATCATTCGAGAAAAGAGGTTGGCCCTTCAATTTGTTTTGGCTGCGTATATTGGCCGCCGAGTTGTAGCTGTTCCTTCATGGCCTGCAATTGAAGTTCTACGTTCTGTTGCATGTCGATACGCTGCAACTCGCGGCCAAGCGCATCTCCTGCTCCCAGAGAGCGCTGTTCCCCTATGACTCCTTGCTCAAGCAGCTCTTCGAGCGCGTTGGCCCGCGCCTGCATGGTGAGAATTTTCTCTTGGGCGCGCTGCATGGCGAGGTGAATCTCTCCCATCTCACCAGATATGCCCCCAAGCGATTCCCGCAGTTTTACCTGTGTCTGCGCGGCATGATACTGAACTTTAGCCATCTCCTTCTGGGTGCGGAAGACCTCGATCCGCGTGGCGACATCCTGTTCCATCTGGAGCAGGCGCTCCTCCTGCTCGCGTAGTTGGGCGATCTGGCGTTCATAGTTGTGCAGTTGCGGCACAAACAGCTCTTTGCGTTGCAGCGCCTGGCGTGCCAGGTCTTCGCGCCCCAGGCGCAGAGCCTGCCCTGCCTGACTGGTGAGCTTATCGACATTATTGAGAAGCTGCGTTTGTTGCAGCTCTAGCTGCTTGCGATTGGTCGCGATATCGGCAATAGCCCGGCGCAATTGTTGTACCTGCTCAACCTGTTTGGTATACGCATAATCCAGCACTGCCCCAGGCTCCTCCGCCTTCTCTAGCGCAGCCCTGGTGCGAATGCGGAAGAGCAACGCGAGACGAGAGAATAGGCCCATAAATCTTCCTCCAGGTGTAATTAGGAACGACGCTGCTGAAGCACGCGTCTACATATCAAGGCACGAAGGCCCATGATATAAATACACCGTAATTAATACGCGCAGCTATGGCATTCTGTTGCGCTGTTGCTTACCCTTTAGAAAGCGAGCAGGGCTATTTCATTCTCTCCTGCTTCCCGCTTCGGTTTGCGCCTGCGGCGCTTAGTGGGTAAAGGGATGGGCAGTATGGCATGGGCGAATGCCATACTGCCCATCCCTTTACCCTCCGGCGAGCTTGCGAGCCGGAATTGAGAGGAGTGGAAGACGTTTGAGAAAGGCGAAAAAAGGATTGACAATCTTTTGAAGATGGGTTATACTAAGCCATGTAAGCGATAAGCAAGCGAGAGTAACTCAGTGGTAGAGTGTCACTTTCCCAAAGTGATGGTCGCGGGTTCGAATCCCGTCTCTCGCTCTTTTTTATGCCCAAAAAGCCCGGCGCTACTGGCGTACGCGCCTACTTCCGGAAGTAGGCGCGTACGCCAGTAGCGCCGGGCTTTTGCATTATGCGCGTGCGCGGCGCATGCGCTGTTGCATGGCTTCCATATCTCCGGCGACCGTTCTTAGCCCGAGGAGGCAGATGAGGCCAGCGATAAAGAGGCAGGTGGGCGCGGTGATGAGCAGGGCGGTGCCCAGCGAGGTGTGGTCGGCGAGAATACCGATGATGATGGGTGAGGCCGCGTCCCCCAGTAGGTGCGCCAGTAGCAAGAGCAGCCCGGTGGCGGTGGCGCGCTTATCAGGCTCGATGATATCCTGAATCACGGCGTTAATTGGGCCGAGACAGAGGCTGAGCGTGATAATGGCCAGCGTAAAGAAGGCTACGAAGGGATAGATATTGTGGAAGGTGAGCGCGATCAGGGTCAGGGGTGCGCCCAGGAGAAACGAGATGGTCGAGATGATGAGGCGTCCCTGCGGCCTGCGCTTCTGCAAGCTATCGCCAAGCCAGCCGCCAATGATGGTGCCGATAATGCTGCCAGTGGCGAGGGTGAGACCGGAGACGAGGCCCGCCTGGGCCTCTGTGAGCTTAAAATCGCGCACAATATAGGTCGTAATCCAACCGGTCGCGGCCCCTACAATGAAGAAGCTGGCGATGAAGGAGCCGAGCAAGATCCAGTAGGTGCGGATGCGTGCGATCTGTTTGAAGGTCTGCCAGACATTCGTGCCCAGACTATGACCGACTATTTCGCCCTCTGAAGCATCCTCCCCTGCCTCCTCATCGACGCGATCATAGACGCCACGCTCCGGCTCCACTGCGCGCCAGATGAGGAAGGCAGCGATCAGGCCAGGGATGCCCACGAAGAAGAAGGCCCAGCGCCAGCCCAGGGTAACAGCGATAATGCCGCCCGCGATCTGGCCAATAGCGGTTCCCACCACGTTGCCGATAGACCAGAGCGAGAGCATGCGTCCGCGCACAGATTTGGGGAAGTAGTCGCCGATCATCGAGAGGGAGGCTGGCGCGTAGCCTGCCTCGCCAACGCCCAGCACCGAACGGGTCAGCAGGAGCTGAATGAAGTTATGCGTAAAGCCCGCCAGAGCGGTCGCGACACTCCAGATACCGACGCAGGCCGCGACAATATTCTTGCGCACCCCTTTATCGGCCCAGATGCCCAACGGGAATGTTGCCAGGCCATAGATGAGTAGAAACGAGGAGATTATAAACCCAAGCTCGGTATCACTCAGGTGAAACTCGGGCTGAATTTTCGTTTGTACGGCTCCCAGAATAGAGCGGTCGGCATAGTTGAGGATATTGATAACCAGGAGTACGATAAAGGCAAAGCGTGCCTGTCTGCGTGTGATTGGTTTGACGTTTGGTAGTGGATATGTTCGCGGCTTTGTCGTCGTCATAAGTGCAGCAATCAACCTTTCCCCAGATATTTTAAGCCTTATCAATTGTCACAGGTAATTTAGCTGATAGTAGCATTGATCCAGGTCTCTGTCTACCATACGTACTAAACTCTGCCGGGTTGTAGAGAGGTACCAAACATGTAGAGTCCATGCTGGCATGGACTCCGAGCGAAGCGATGTCCCCAGCGATAGGGCATCGGCCTGCGGGCCTCGGAGTCCATGCCAGCATGGACCCTACATGTTTTGGCGCCTGTGGTGCTGAGGTTTTAGAGGTTTACTACTGTGACACCGAAGATGTCGCCGGTCTCGCTGAGTTCGCGTAGCGCCCAGTCTGGAATGGCATCGTCGACCGAGATGACCATCAGGGCCGTATCGGTGGTGTTGCCGGGGACGCGGGTGCGGGGCTTGCGCTCCACAGGACCGACATCCATGTGGCGGATATTGACCTGGGCCTTGCCAAGGAGAGTTCCAGCGCGGCCAATCATGCCTGGCTGGTCGAGGTTGCGGCAGAAGAGGATATAGCCCTCAGGTACAAACTCGGTCCAGTAGCGGCCAACGCGTACGATGCGAGGCTCGTCATAGACGACTGCGCCGCTGATGACATCGAAGTGTTCATCCTCGATACCGGGCTTGCCGATAAACGAGGAGGAGTTGCCATTGGGCGAGAGCACGCGTAGCGTGACCTGGTTGGCGAACTCGGCAGGCGTCGTGGACTTCTGCTCGGTGATCTCCAGGCCCCGTTCTTTGGCGAGCAGCTGGGCGTTAATCATATTGACGTGCGCCTCAGAGACGGACTCGAGCAGGCCTTTGATTAGCGCGGCCTGCAGTGGGCGTAGATCATAGCTCGCGATATCGCCGTTATAGGTAATCTCGATCTTGCTCAGTGGTCCGGGCTGCAACTGAGTGTAGAGCCGCCCCATCTTTTCGAGCAGCGTCATGTATGGCTCAAGCACCTTCAGCGTCTCCGGTAGGATCAGCGGTGCGTTGACCGCGGCCCGGGGGAAGCCGCCATTGAGGACAGTGATGACCTGCTCCGCGACATCGGTGGCTACGCCAACCTGGGCCTCTTCGGTGGAGGCGCCCAGGTGAGGGGTCGCGATCACGCGGTCATGAGCCAGGAGTTGCAGCAGGGTCTCGTCATCGCGGATAGGTTCCTGGCTGAAGACATCGAGTGCCGCGCCCGCCAGGCGCCCCTCGTTGAGGGCGTTGAGCAGGGCTTTCTCATTGATCAGGCCACCACGAGCGCAGTTGATGAGGCGCGCCCCCGACTTCATGAGCTGAAGCTCATGCTCGCTGATTAATCCACGTGTACCCTGGGGGCCGCTGGTGAGCGAGGTATGTAGCGTCAGGAAGTCCGCGCGGGTCAAGACCTCTTCAAAGGTTCCCATCTCGACCCCGTTTTTGCGTGCCTGCTCGGGGGAGACAAAGGGATCATAGGCCACGACCTGCATCTCCAGACCCAGGGCGCGGCGCGCGACTGCCATACCAACTTTACCAAGGCCAATCACACCCAGAACCCTGTTGCGGACCTCGATGCCCATGAAGCGGCTCCTGTCCCATTTTCCTCCCTTGATGCTGGCATTGGCGGCGGGAACGTGGCGGGCCAGGGACATCAGCATGGCGATGGTATGCTCCGCCGCAGCCATGATATTGCCCGTGGGGGAATTGACTACGATGATGCCCAGGCGGGTGGCGGCATTGGTGTCGATGTTGTCCACGCCAACGCCCGCGCGCCCGACGATCTTGAGGTTGGTGCCCGCTGAAAGCACATCGGCGGTGACCTGGGTCTCGCTGCGCACGATCAGGGCGTGATAATCGCCGATGACCTCGGCGAGCTGCTCTGGTGTCAGGCCACGGCGCTCGTCGACCTGTGCCTCAGGCATCTGCTCTTTTAAGAGATCGATGCCTTCGCGCGCGATTTTATCGGTAATTAAAATACGAATAGTCTGGGGGGAGTTATCTGCCTGGCTTGTTGGTTCGTGTACCTGTGTCATGCTGTTTTTTCTCCTCGTTGCCACATATCCCTGGAGGCTAGCCTCCCGAAAGGTACGCTCCCAGGGGACGAAAGGCCTGTGTGAGACGTGATTTGTGCAAATAGCCAAGGTTAAGTTATTGATATCAGTGCTCGTCCTCGAACGCTGTTTGTATCTTCATTGAAGGCGTGATGCACCAATGCGTGCCATGGATCTGTGCCATGTTAATGCTTGCGCGGCGGGCAAGACTTAACCGGGAAACGCCCCCTGCGGTAGGGACGCGCTAAAGCTGGTCCCTACCACAGGGGAGTGTATTTCCCAATTTTTTAGCAAAGGTGGGCAATGATTGTCTATCTGCCGCGTGTTTATCTCTACCTTCAGGATATAGCATGGTGTACAGCATGTCAAACTCTTTTTGGGGGAGAAGCTGTGAGATAAATAGGGGATGATAGTGCGTATGTATAGTTAGTAACGGAATCAGTTAAGAGGAGGTCTCGTATGTCTTTTATCTTCTCCAAACGGGGGAAGCGCATGTCATGGCAGGCGCTTGGTATCAGTTGTATGCTTGGTTTGATGATGGTTTTGGCTGCCTGTGGTAGTAGTGGCACGACCACGGGTAGTAATAGCGGTGGTGATGTAAAGGCCACAGTGGCCGCGCCAAAGGACTTGATCACTGGTGGGACGCTGACGGTTGGCAGCGACACGACATACCCGCCCCAGGAGTATGTTGACACGGCCAGCGGCCAGGCGACAGGCTTTGATGTTGACCTGATTACTGAGATGGGCAAGCGGATGGGCCTGAAGGTTAATGTTAAGAAGGCGAACTTTGACACGATCATCGACGACCTTAGCTCCAAGCGTTACGATGTCGTGATATCTGCGGTGACGATTAATCCAGATCGCCAGAAGAAGGCGCAGTTCATTCCCTATTTTAACGCGGGTCAGTCGCTCCTGGTGCAGAAGGGGAATCCCGATCATATTAGCAGCGTCAAGGATCTGTGTGGCAAGAAGGTTGGCGTGCAGACAAATACTGTCGAGTTTGATGCCCTGACCGCGGGCAAAAAGGACTGCGCAGCGGCGGGCAAGCCAACGATTGCGCTGACAGTGCTGGACGCGCAGACCGACGTTATCCAGTTGCTGGCCGACAAGCGCGTCGACGCGACCTATCAGGACTCGCCCGTAACGGACTACTATCTGAAGTTGAACCCGGGCCAGTTTGAGATTGGTGGTGCCATTACCGACCAGGCCCCCGAAGGCATTGTGGTGCGCAAAGACGATACCGAGATGTTTAACGCCCTCAAAGCAGCGTACGATGCGGTCAAGAAGGACGGCACGTACGATAAGCTCTTTGACAAGTGGCAGTTGAACTCCGCCCAGAAGGTAAATTAAGAGTACAAAGAAACAAGAATGGGGGGCTTGCCACTGGCAAGCTCCCCATTCTTGTTTCTTTGTACTCTTTTAATAGCAGGAACGGGCCTGTGCTTTTGCGAGTGGGTGAAAGTATGTTACACTGTATCCGTCTTTATCGATTGATTCTAGGTTTGGAGGCTTTGGGTTAATGCATTTGTATGGGTCCCTGGTTTCTCGGAGAGGTAAGACACCTCTGGTGTTGATTATGTGTCTGCTTCTTAGTTGCGCGTTCTTCGTTGCGGCATGTGGTGGAAGTAGTGATAGTGTCACTTCAAGCTCGGTGAAGCCGTCAGTGACGCCACCCGCTGATTTAATTAGCAAGGGGACGTTGACGGTAGGCACAAACTCGACATATCCGCCCCAGGAGTACAAGGATGTGACAACGGGGAAGGATGTTGGTTTTGATATGGACCTGATCACTGAGATGGCCAAACGCATGGGCTTGCAGGTGGCTGTGAAACAGGGAAACTTCGATACCATCATTGATGACCTGACTTCCAAGCGTTACGACGTTGTCATCTCGGGTGTGACCATTAATGCACTGCGTGAGCAGAAGGCTGATTTTATTCCTTATTTCAATGCTGGGCAGTCATTACTGGTGCGCAAGGGGAATCCCGAAAGGGTTCAGAGTCCTAAGGACCTGTGTGGCAAGGGCGTTGGTGTGCAGAACACAACCGTCGAGCAGGATAGCTTGACGCAGGCCAATAAAGCCTGTCTTGCAGCAGGAAAGCCAGCTATTAAAGTAACGGCGCTTGATAGCCAGAATGATGTGGTGCAGTTGCTGGTGGATGGGCGTGTATCGGCGACCTACCAGGACTCGCCCGTGACGGACTATTATATGAAACTCAATCCAGGGCAATTCCAGATAGGTGGTTCCATTACCGATCAGGCTATAGAAGGTATCGCCACACGTAAAGGCGATCAGGAGATGGGGAAAGCCCTTAAGGCCGCCTATGACGCGGTGAAACGCGATGGAACCTACGATAAACTCTTTGAAAAATGGGGCTTAAACGCGCAGCAGGAAGTGCGCTAGATGCGCTTGCAATGGTCACCTGGCGCCGCTAGGAACTGCTTAGCTTAAGGCTCCACCTGGCCTCCCCTACCGCGTAAGGGAGGACCAGGCTTTCTTTCGTATGAGTAGAAAAAATGCCTGGTTGGTCGAATGGTAAGATAGAGTGGGAACGCGGGCTCCTGGTTGGGGCGAGTGATGTGCAATGAGGCACACGATGTACATGGTGTACATACAGCACAATGAGTAAAAGAGACCCATCTGCGAGTGGAGTGTACGCAGAGGAACACCGTGAAAAACCAAAGAGCAAAGATCTTATTTCGAAACCCAACGTCACTTGCGTGACTAGCGCTCCCCCCATTCGGGACAAGCGCGCTCAGGGTGTTCGGATAAGAAGTAAGAGGACTGTATGAGACGGACGAAAATCGTGTGTACTATTGGGCCCGCGACGCGCAGCGAAGAGCAGCTAGAGCGCTTGATGCGGGCAGGCATGAATGTAGCGCGCTTAAACTTTTCGCATGGAACGCATGAAGAGCATGCCAAAGTGGTAGCAAGCATTCGCGCTATTTCGAGTCGACTACATCGGCCCATTGCGATCTTGCAGGACCTCCAGGGGCCAAAAATCCGTATCGGCACACTTCAGGAGCATCGACCGGTGATGCTGGTGAACGGCTCCACCATTACGCTGACCACGCGCCCGCTTGAAGGCACCGCCGAGCAGGTCTCGACCACCTACAAGCAGTTGCCCGAGGACGTGAAGGTAGGCGATCGTATCTTGCTGGATGACGGCCTATTGGAGCTGCGTGTCCTGGACCATAACGAGACCGACGTCAAGTGCCTGGTGGTGCATGGTGGCCTGCTTAAAGAGCACAAGGGCATCAATTTGCCTGAGGTCGCGGTCAGCGTCCCCTCGCTCTCCGACAAGGACCGGGATGACCTGCGTTTTGGCATTGAGCAGGGCGTTGATTATGTCGCGCTGAGTTTTGTGCGTAAGCCAGAGGATATTCGCGAGGCCAAGGAGTATATCAAGCAGATTCAGGCTGACCTGGGCGTAAAGGAGCGTGATTGCTACGTGCCGATCATCGCGAAGCTAGAGAAGCCCGAGGCCATTGAGCGGCTCGACGAGATCTTACAAGAGACCGATGCCGTCATGGTGGCGCGTGGTGATCTGGGCGTCGAGATGGCCCCCGAGAAGGTGCCGTTGATCCAGAAGCGAATCATCGCCAAGTGTAATGAACTCTGTCTACCCGTGATTACCGCGACCCAGATGCTGGAATCAATGATTAATAATCCGCGGCCAACGCGTGCCGAAGCCAGCGATGTTGCTAACGCCATCCTCGATGGAACCGATGCCGTCATGTTGAGCGCCGAGACGGCCTCGGGGAGTTATCCCATTGAGGCGGTAGAGATGATGGTACGCATCGCCGTCGAGACCGAGAATGGGTATCGCGCGAGCATTCAGCCAACCATGCAGCAGCGCCTGACGCAGGAGCAGGCAGTCAGTCATGCCGCCCGCGCCCTGAGCGAGCAGACGAGCGTCAAAGCGATTGTAGTATTTACACGCTCGGGAAGTTCGGCGCATCTTATCTCTAAGGACCGCCCCCGCACGCCGATCATCGCCTATACGCCCTCGGAGCATGTCTATCGTCGCCTGGCGCTCTGGTGGGGAGTCTGGCCGCAGAATCTTCCCATGGAGGGCACGACCGAGCGAGTTATCGCCGACGTCGATTGCCACTTACAGGAGGAGAATTTGATCGCGCGTGACGAGCACATCGTTATCATGGGTGGAATGCCCGTGGCGAGCCGCGCGCGGACCAACTTTGTCAAGCTGCATTGCGTGGGTGAGGGGCCACAAGAGCGTTGACATTTTGAGTGGCGCGTGCTATCCTAGTTGGGCCGAAGTTCATGTGGCCCTGTCGGGTGTTAGAGGTGCCGTGTTGTTGCGCGCCGCACCAGGGAACGCGGCGCAGGTAGAAAATACAGCCCCTTTAGTGGGCGAGAGGTGAGAATTTTAAAGCATGAGTGTTAAGATCCGTCTCAAACGTACGGGCATGAAGAAGGCCCCAAGCTATCGTGTAGTGGTTGCTGACTCGCGCTCACCCCGCGATGGTCGCATCATCGAGAATATTGGCTGGTACAATCCTCGTGTTGAGCCTTCCGCTATCAACATCAACGAGGAGAAGGCGCTGGGCTGGTTGAAGAATGGTGCTCAGCCAACCGAGTCGGTTGAGTCGCTGCTGAAGCGCTCTGGTATCCTGGCTCGCTTTGAGGCTGAGAAGTCTTCCACAAGCGCTGAGTAGTATCGATTAGGTTGTGCGGTCCGTTGTGAAGCATCGTGACCAGGTAGCGAGTGAGCAGAGGTAGAATGTATGCGTAAACTGATTGAGTACATCGCTCAGTCGCTGGTAGACGATCCTTCCGCGGTTGAGGTGCGCGAGGTGCGCAATGATCGCAGCGCGCTGGCTCTGGAGTTGCACGTTGCCCAGGATGATTTCGGCAAGGTGATTGGACGCCAGGGGCGTGTTGCGAAGGCTATGCGCACACTGCTGCGCGCTGGTGGGACGCGCGAAGGACGGCATACATCGTTAGAAATTCTCTAGGCACCTACCCGCCGGAGAGCGCGATGGATGCAAGAGCCATCTTGTATGCCTATCCATGATTGTGGTACGCCAGCACATATGTTGGTAGCAATGGGTGGATGGTAGGTATGACCGAGAGGCAATTCGCAAAGGGCGAAACTTATGCCAATGCAAAACAAGACAGAATGGGCTACTATCGGCAAAATAGTGGCCCTTTTTGGTGTGCGCGGTGAACTCAAAGTGCTGCCGCTGACGGATATCCCCGACCGCCTTACATCCCTGAAGGCGGTACACGTGAGCACCGATGGCCACACTTTTAAACGCTGTACTATTACAAGCGTGCGCCCGTATAAGGGCGAGATACTGTTAGTCAAGCTAGAGGGGATTGCCAGCGCGAACGATGCCGAGGCCTTGCGCGGTCAGAGCCTCTGGATTCCCGAGAGCGAGCTGGCACAGTTGCCTCCAGACTCGTACTATCAGCATGACATTCTAGGACTCAAGGTCTATACCCTGAGCAACCAGGAAGTGGGACAGATCGTCGACCTCTTTCCCACGGGTGGAAATGATGTGTATGTCGTGCGGACACCTGAGCGCAAAGAGGTGATGATCCCAGCGATCAAAACGGTTGTGCGCCAGATAGATGTGCTGCGTGGAGTTATGTACATCGATCCGCTTCCGGGGCTGCTTGACGACGAGGCCGTGCTGGACAACTCAAACGAAGAGGGCGAAGAGGAACAAGACGAATTTGAGGAAGAATAGTAACAAAAAAGCCTGAAATTGCCCCCAATATGGCTGTGCATAATGGCGTAGGTGTGGTATTATGTAGGAGGAGATGAAACTCTCCAGGCGTCTGATCCGTAGTATAAACGAGACCTATTGCGCGGCTCGAAGCGAGCTGAGCATCAAGTTTCTGTAGGGAGGTGTCTCGTGTCTGACCAGATCCCAACTCTTGCTGATTTATGTGCGGCGATCTCTGATGGTGTTATTGCCTCGTGTGTCGATGAGAACTCGATGTACCAGGTGAATGCGTTGGAATTGCGTAGATATGTTGCCAAGCGCGACCTGGAACCCACATTTGCTCGTCTGCTCGCATCTCTTCCTGACCCCGGTAACTACGTCTCCCCTACCATAAGCATTATCGGCCAATAAGGCCGTTTTTTTTGCCTTCTTTGCGCCTATGGCGCGTCAAGGGTATAGGGGGTTAGTGGAGACATGGTGGTAAAACCGCCGTCTCTCCACTAATCCTCTGCGCTCTTTTGTAGCAGGTTGCCCCTCTCTGAAATACGCTCAATGCACTGGCAATACTTACGTGGCTAAACCTACAACACTGCAAACGAGATCAGGCGAAGCCATCCTGTCACGAAAAAGGAGGACACTGCATCATTTTAGGTAAGAGGCAAGACACTGAGGAAAAGAGCTCCTCCTCCGGCTCGGTTCGTAACGGAGAGTTCTCCGCCATGGACCTGAAAGATCTGCTGTGCAATGCTCAGGCCAAGGCCAGCTCCCCCTGTTTGCCGATTACGCGATGCCTCTCCACGATGCAACGGCTTAAACACATGTGGGAGGTCCTGTGGGGCAATGCCAGGTCCCGTATCGGCTACTGTTAGCAGCAAACGTTCCTCGCTCCAGGTCCAGTTAAACGCAATAGATCCATAGCGCGGAGTATAACGGATCGCGTTATCCAACAGATTCTCCAAGGCTCGCGTGATAAGCCGCCTATCTACTATCATTGTGCTCATTCCTTGCGGTCCCTCGCGTTTTGTCGTCAGCGTGAGCTGCGCGCGCTCTGCTATGGGGCGTATGGCTTCCACGATCTTTTGCAATAATTCATCCATATCTACGTGCTCGCGTTGGGGGAGCAGCTCCAGATATTCAAGTTGGGTATAGGTAAAGAGGTCGGTAATAAGGTGTTCGAGATCATCAGCCTTCTCCCGGCAGATTTGCATATAGTGCGTAACCATTTCAGGCGTATCAGCGACTCCCTTCTCGATCCCTTCCAGGTAGCCACGCAGTGAAAAGAGCGGCGTGCGTAGGTCATGTACCACTGCGCTAATGAAGAAACGCCGTTCCTCTTCCAGCTTCCCCTGACTGGCCAGTGCCTCTCGCAATGCCTTTCCCATCGCGTTAAAGGCCGTTATCACTTCGGCCATCTCCACTGTAGTGGAAGATGGCAGCGTGAATGAGAAATTTCCTTGCTCAATTTGCCTGCTCGCTTTTCCTATCGCATCCAGGGGCATCAGGATAGATCGTTGGAGAAAGCGCGCGGTCGTCGCCACGAGAAGCGCCTGCATAGCAAGCAGGATCACCAGAATCAATCCCGCCACAAGCGATAAACGGGGAACAAATGCAAGTGGCTGTCCGTCTGTATTGCCAACTCCCGCCACAACGAGCGTGGCGATGATAATTCCTACCGCAATAAGCATCAGCACTGCATACAGCAACCAGACCTTGGTGAACCACCTTCGCATAAGATACTTCTTCACTGCCCTGCTCCTTCAAAGCGATAGCCGACTCCGCGTACTGTGATAATGTAGCGTGGTTCGGCCGGATGCTCCTCGATCTTTTCCCGAATGCGTCGAATATGGACGGTGACGGTCTGGCGATCACCAATCTCACCCCAAAAACGCTCAAAGAGTTGTTCACGCGTGAATACCTGACGGGGATGCTCAGCCAGCAGGCACAACAGTGCGAACTCTCGTGTCGTAAACGGCACAGGACACCCATCTATCAAAACTTCGTGTGCCACCGGATCAATCATTAGACGGCCAAAGTTGTAGATTTTGCGCGACGGTTTCTCCCTCTGGCAGCGCCGAAGGACAGCCTTTACGCGCGCAACAATCTCGCTGGGCGAAGCCGATTTTGCGATATAGTCGTCTCCTTGCAAGCCAAAACCGTGCAATCTTTCTCTCTCGCTGTCGTATGCACTGAGGAAGAGAATTGGCAGGTCGCTGGTTACGCGAAGCTGGCGGCAGAGGTCAAAGCCAGAGCGTCCAGGCATCATCACATCGAGTATCATACAGTCCACCGGCGTCTGTTGCACGATGCTGAGCGCGTTGTCTGCATCTGGCGCGACCAGGACATGAAACCCCTCTGCTTTAAAGAAGTCTCTGAGCAGATAGGCAATAGCGCTATCATCATCCACAATGAGGATTGTTGTTGATTGATTCATCTCGCGCTCCAAGCTCCTTCTATGTTACCTCCTGTCTTCTCCATTATGTCCCATTTTCGCTTGATTCGCTAGAAGTACAGAGTATTGTGAGCGGATATTGAGCAACTGTTAAGGTGTTGTTCACCTTTCCTCCCTGCTATCTGTAATGTTCCTTCCGTAAACTGACAATTACTATTCTGTCAATGAAGAAAGGAACGTATCGCTCAATGTTACACATTCCGCGTGTTACGCCTGGAAGCGGTTTTCCCGCTGACATCGCCCAATTTTGGGCTATATTACGTGCCGAAGCTACAATGCAATGGAGACGTTGGGGCTTCTGGCTAGCCTACAGTATCACAGGCGTTCTTCTCTTACTGGTTTCGGTGGTCACCGCCTTCTCGTTGCTCCATCCTTCCCCATTGATGGAACAGATATATAAACATTACACCTCGGCAGAGCTAAATAACGTTGTCACCTATGGCGTGACCTACTATGCCGTCGTCGTCTTTGGCCTTGTCGGAGCTCTGCTCATTGTGGATCGTTTGCGCCGGGATCAGCAAGTGGGGGTAGTTGAACTGCAACGCGCTACGCCGCTTGGGGATGCCTCCTATACCCTGGGGAAGTTTCTCGGCAACTATGTGGCGGTGTTCATTCCCACATTGCTTGTGTACCTGCTTTGCGCGCTGGCTCCCGCCATTCTAGGGATGCCAACAGTCGTCATCCTGTTGTTTCTCCTGGCGTTCCTGCTCGTTTTTGTTCCTGCGTCGCTCGTCTCTGTGGGGCTTATCCTCTTGCTTGCGAGTGTCTTCCCTGTCCGGGTTGTGCAGGTCGGCTTCTCTGCGCTCTGGCTCCTCTTCAACGTTCCTGCGTGGCACGTCTTCTTTGTAACCATCTTCAATCCGAATGGTTACTATATCTATCCTCTCTTCTTCCCCACACCACTCTTTTCCACGGAAGAAACCTCGCTCTCAAAGGCACTCCTTAATATCGCGGTGCTCGTCCTGACGGGAAGCGTGGCACTTTGCCTAACATACATCAGCTTAGCCTGGCAGCGACGACGTGTGGAGGATGCGATCGCATGAGTACCAACAATCACACACGGTCGCGGGACTTTCCATCGTATACATCCCTCGCAGCGCGCCAGCGTCCCCCTTGCGCGAGATAGCTTTGCTCATCTCTTATCATCTACGTCTGCTGAGGTGGTGGCCCTTTTTCCTCATGTTTCTGAGCTTCCTCGGCTTTGGTGGCCTGCTCTGGTATCAATTACACCTGGAGGACGCCCAGGCCATGAGTAGCGCGACGGCACTCAGTCGCTTTGTGATGGAGTCCGCCGCCGGGCTGCTCGCGGGAATGCTCACTAGCTCGCTTATCGTGAGCGATCCCCTGCTAGAAATCACGATAATTACGCGTTCAGGGCTCTTCAAAGTAGTTGTCTGGCGTGTGTTGCTGACCTTTTTTATGCTCCTGCTCTCTTCCACTGCCTATCTGGCCTGGTCCCTTGCAAATGGCATTCGCTATGCTCAACAGCAGAGTCTACTTTTCCTTCTGTTTGTCTGGCTCGTCCCAGTGCTGCTCATGGGCATGCTCGGGTTGTTTTGCTCAATGCTTACGCGCAATGCCGCCTTGGGCCTGGCACTCGCTATCCTTCCATTGGCGGTGGCGCTTGCCCTCAATCCATTTTTGCTTCCTCACAAGCTGGCGCATCCATTCTTTATTCCCTATACCTCCTGGGAACCCGATGCCACAGACTGGTGGAGCAACCGTCTGACATTATTGGGCATGGGCCTGCTCCTAGCTGTTGGCAACTGGTGGTGGTTGCACCGTGAAGAGCGCCTGCTAGGAGACGCATCATAATCACAATAGAGAAAGAGACGCTATCATGGAAATCGTGATCGAACATGTGACAAAGCGCTATGGGTTGCATGAAGCCTTACGGGGTATCGATGTCCGTATTGGAGAGGGCATATTTGGCTTGCTTGGCCCCAATGGGGCAGGCAAGACAACCTTACTACGCATCCTGGCGACGCTGCGCCGCCCTGGCACTGGGCGTGTACTCATTGGTGCGCTGGACATCAGCCAGTCCCACCAGCGTAAGGCGGCACGCTCGCTCCTGGGCTATCTCCCGCAGGACTTTGGTGTCTACCCCGACCTGACCGGATACGAATTTCTCGACTATATGGGCTTGCTCAAAGGCCTCTACGATCGCTCTGCGCGCCGTCAGCAGATCGAGGCCCTTTGTGATGTCGTCAACCTGGCCAGGGAGGCTAACCGTAAGGTAGGCACTTATTCTGGTGGCATGAAGCGCCGCTTGGGTATCGCTCAAGCCCTCTTAGGTAATCCTTATGTCCTGATCTTTGATGAGCCAACAGCTGGACTTGACCCGGAGGAGCGCATTCGCCTACGAACGCTCCTCACCCGCATCGCCGAGGGACGGATTGTTATCCTTTCTACGCATGTTGTTGAGGATATCAGTCACACCTGTGAACGCCTGGGGGTTCTCGATCAAGGTACGCTTACATTTGATGGCCAGACACGCCAGCTTATTGAAGCCGCCGCAGGCCATGCCTGGCAATTTCTCGCAGCTCCCGATTACGCTGTACCAGCGGATTGCAGCGTCATCTCGATGCTGCCGCAGCCAAACGGTGTTCTCTACCATATCGTCGGATCACAACCACGTGGTCCGGTGCAAGGAGTCCAGTCCCTGACACCTGGGCTGGAAGATGGCTATGTCTGGCTCCGTCAACAGACAATGCTCAAGCGGACACAGCCCGCTTGCCCAACACACCTTGCTCCCTGAGCGCCGGGGCGCGAAGGCTTTTCTACCAGGAGGAGGGAGAGAAGAGTTGCACGCGTGGTAGGTTAGGACTATAATATGATCCAAAGCATTGGGCTCTCTCTGCCAGGAGAGAGTTCAGTGAGCTATTCCTACTCGAAGGAAAGGTTAGTGCATGGAGCAACTCGATACAGATCTAGATTATAGCGTAAGCAAAGCGCGTTCGGATGCGAAGAAGCGTTTTAATACGCTCTACCTCCTCCCTATTTTGGGCGTGCTTGTGATCGCCTTCCTCATATTGGCGGTGATCTTCCAATTGTCAATCGATACAATTGTTAGCTCGTTCATGTCATTTTTCATTGTCCTCTTCTTTATCGTAGCCGGTTTGATGTTCTGGGCCATGCGTCCAGAGACAAGCCGCTAAGAGCACAAAGAGCGTAGAGGTAGAGGGATACAGAAAGCAGCGGCGTGGTGCCTGCTACCGGCAGGCACCACGCCGCTGCTTTCTGTATCCCTCTAGAGGCGTATGGAGGCGGATGGGTCGACTGAGAGGGGGGGGCGTTGTTGCCAGATGGCGTGCGCGAGCAGTTCGGCGGACTCGACGAGGCGCGGACCGGAGCGATTGAGATAGTAATTGCCATCAATGATAGAGACGCGTCCCTCGCGTACCGCGCGCAACGTGGACCATGTGGGATGTTTCTGGAGGAGTGGAAGGTCCTGCCGCGTGCGCTCGATAGTAAAGCCACAGGGGGCGAGGATGAGGACGTCAGGATCAAGGTCACTCAGTTGTTCCCAGGTGAGCCAGGGAGCGTGCCGGCCGGTTTCGCCACAGATGTTCTCGCCGCCTGCGTAGTCGATGAGTTGCGGAGTCCAGTTGCCAGAACCCATGAGTGGGTCCAGCCACTCCAGAATGGCCACGCGAGGCCTGGGGCCTGACGCGACGAGAGACATAGTTTGGGCCTGTAACTGCTGAAGGTGCTGTTGATAGCCCTGGATACACTCCTGGGCCTGCTGTTCTCTATCGAGGGCCTTGCCAACGCGCAGCATGTCTTCCCAAACGTCCTGGAGGCGGTAGGGGGCCAGCGAGACTATGCGCGGACGCAGCCCGGTGGTTTGCTCTAAGGCCTGGACCACGTCATGCTCGCTGACGGCGCAGACCTCGCACTGGGTCTGGGTAAAGATGATATCTGGCTGAAGGCGTTGCAGTAGTTCGGCATCGATGGTGTAGATACTCAGGGCCTTGAGCGCGTTCTCCTGAGCATCATTTCGGGCGTGGGCGAGCTGTTTGATCTGCGTGTCGATCTGCTTGCTGGACGTGTTGGTATCGATGACTGGACGGCTCAGCAAGGGCAGACGCTGGACCTCTGGAGGGTAGTCGCACTCATGGGAACGCCCAACGAGCTGGTCCAGGCATCCCAATGCGGCAATCATTTCGGTTGCGCTTGCCAGAAGCGAGACAATACGCATGGCTTGTTATCCTTCTGTTTCTGTCAATGACCTGTATACTGACGTGATCAGTATACAACATGATATATCGTGGAGTGGCCCGATGCGTGCTATAGCGCGCATCGGGCCACTCCACGATATTAAGCATCCATGCGCCAGATGATGGCGGTGTTGTCGGCTGAGGCGGTTGCCAGGTAGCGGCCTGCGCCTGGCTGCCAGGCGAGGTCCATGATACTGCCTGAGTGTCCGGGGTTGCCGAACATCAGGGTTTGCAGTTCGTTGCCATAGTGGGATTTCTTGGGCGCGCGGTTAGTAAGATCCCAGATATGGACAAGTTGGCTGTGACTGTAGCTGGCGGCGATGTAGCGCCCATTGGGTGACCAGGTCATGCCATAAACCTGCGGATACCAGGCGATGGTTGGGTCTAGCCCCTTGCGGTCGTGGGCGTCGGGGTCATCGGTCTCTAGCCGATGGAGTTGTTTCTTTTTCTGGATATCCCAGACATCGATGACATCAAGGTTGGAGACCGCGATGAGGTTGGGGTTATTAGGGCACCAGGCCAGGGCGAAGCGCTCCAGCAAGATACTTTTGGCATTGGGAGCAACCTGGCTAGCGCGGTCCGCCAGCTCAATAGTTTGCGTGCTATTTCCTTTGCTATCGAAGATGTGTATCTGTTGCTTACTGTTGTAAGCGGCGAAATGCTTGCCGTCAGGCGCCCAGGCCAGGGCCAGGATACTGGTATTATCGTCGCTTCCTTTGGAGGAGTTATTAAGGGTCTTTACTGGCTGATTCATATCTTTGAGGTCCCAGAGTTGCAGGCTCTGCCCACTTAGCTGATCGGTTACGAAGAGGCTACTGGTGGGCGAGGCGACGACCTCATAATAGGAGGGTGCGCCAATCTCGCTCTTGGGAATATGGCTATCCTGGTAGACGAGTGGGTCCTGGGCGTTGGTAGTCAGATCAAAGGCATAGACCGTGTTGCGCGTCGACGCGCTCTGGGTAAGCGCCAGGATACGCTGCCCATTGTAGGACCAACTTATCTGGTAGTAGCTAATAACATCTTCGAGCCGCCAGCGTTGAAGGGGCGTTTTGACGATGTTCAGGGCTTTATGTTGTTGTTGTAAATAGGCGTTCGTGTCCCAGATCATGATGGAGTGGTCCGTGCTTGCGGTGGCGACGCGTGCTCCATCGGGACTCCAGAGGATGAAAGAGAGAGGGCGCTTGTGTCCCATAAGGCTGAGGGTAGGAACGCCTGAGATAAACTTGTGAGGGCCTGGCTCGACGGCTTGTGGTTTGGGTTGAGGGCGTGGCCAGAAGGCCCAGGCGGCACCGCCACCCAGCAGGAGCGCGGTGGTAGCCGCTCCACCGATAAGGATACTACGTCGGCTCACGCCTGGCTTCTCGGGAGCCATGGGAGTAGCCGAGGGCGTGGGCATATATTGCGATAGCGTCTGAGGCGTGGTCGGGTAGGCGGCCATGTGCGTGGGAGATGGAGGAGGCGGGGGTGCCGTGGTTCCCTGGGATGTTTGCGGGCCATTTACGGGCGCCTCAAGCGTCCTGGGAGGCGTCACCTGGGTAGGGAGATATTCGGGGCGCTTTTTACTCCATGGCGCGAGCAGGGTTGCCTCGGGATCGTTCTGGTTGGTGCGGGCGATGGGGGATTGGTTCCAGGCGTTATCAAGGGCATCTACAAACGCGAGACAGCTTGGTGGTCGTTCCTCTGGGCGCTTGGCCAGCCCTTGTAAGATAATGGCCTCAACCCCCTGGGGCAAGATGGGATTGATCTCGCGTGGTGGCCTGGGTTCCTCCATGACCTGCTTGATCATGAGGTCGTAGGGGGTTGCGCCGTGGAAGGGAACGTTACCCGTAAAGAGCTGGTAGGCGATCACGGCCAGGCTATAACGATCACTGGCGGGTATGGCGCTCCCCTGCACCTGTTCGGGGGCCATATATTCAGGAGTGCCACTGCCGGCGTACGTTTTACTGCGATAGGTGGTGCTGGTAAGCAGTTTCGCGATGCCGAAGTCCGCGAGATAGAGCCAATCATTTTGCAGGAGCATATTAGCGGGTTTGATATCGCGATGAATGACCTGCTGGCTATGTGCGTAGTCGATGGCCTCAGCCGCCTGGCGCAGGTAGCTCATGGCCAGGTCCCGGGTGAGATAGCGCTCGCGCTTCATAACGTCGCGCAGGGTACCACCTTGCAGATAGGGCATGACAATATAGGTTACGATTTCGTCGTCCGAGATGGGCTGTTCGCCAAAGGCATGAATGGTCAGAATATGGGGATGCTCCAGGGTAGCCGCCGCGCGCGCCTCATAGGCGAAGGCATGTAAAAAGCTTTGCTCTGAGGCCAGAATCGAGGGGAGTATTTTGATGGCCACCATGCGATGCAATTCTGTATCCTCCGCCCGCCAGACCTGTCCCATGCCACCATGTCCAAGACGATGCAGCATGCGATAGCGGTCAAGCATTTTTCCTTGCCATTCTGTAGCTTGATTGAGTGCCATAGTCGTTAAAACCCTCGTCCTTGTGTCTTCCAGAGAAGAATACTATTGTTGGGATCGTTATAGCTGGCGACAAGCCAGTTGCCATCGGAGGACCAGGCCAGGGAGATCACCTCATGTTTGAGGGCGTCGCTGGCGAAGTCGCCGACGGGGAGTGTGCCTTGAGTAATATTCCAGACCAGGATGTGCCCATCCTGGGTGCCCCCAGCGAAGGTGCCACTCTGATACTGGTATTTGTAGGCCAGGTTGGTAAGCATTGTGTTGGTTGAGATTTGTGTGAATGGGCTGGTTTTCTCCGTCCAGTCCCAGAGAACCAGTGTGGATGCATTTTGCTGCGTGATATAGCTGCCCGTGATTTTTCCATTATAGGCAATAAAGGCGCTTCCAGATGGCGTAACCTGGCTATTTTGGAAGGAGAAGAGCGTGCTGCCAGCGTTCCACTGAGTTGCGTCCGTGGTGCTCTGAGGCGCGCCGAGCCAGGTGAGTTGCTTTCCCTGTTGCTGGACGCGACCAACGAGCGTGCCTTGCGTGACCGCAAAGGTCAGGATGGCCTCGCCTCTGGGGGCACGCTGGCTGGACATTGCGGTCGCTAGAACAACGGGTTTGTAGCCTGCGCTTGCTTCAACCGCCAGGCGATGATTGAGCGCAAAAGTGCCTGGTGCCTGGGTAGGATTGGTTGTATCAATCAGCCAGGATGTAAATTGCTGCTTCTGCGTATCAGGATCATTGGCCGCCAGCAAGAGGTGTGTGTTACTAAGCCAGGTGAGGCTATCAACTGTACGGGTTGGCAGGGCAAGGGGCGTCGCGAATTCGGGTAGGGGTTTCAGGTCGGGCGTGTAGAGCGCGAGAGAGGCGGCCTGGTTGCCGCTGAAGGCAACCGCGATAGATTTGCCATCAGGCGACCAGGAGAGCAGGGGCGCGCTGGTCGTCCCGGGTAGCTTGAGCCTGGTCCGGGCGAGTGGCTGAGGGCTGCTGTGAGAGAGGAGAGTGTTGCTATCCCAGAGTAGAAGCTGCTGATCGTTGGCGACCGTCGCGAAGGTATTCTGCGTTGGCGACCAGTTGAGCGAGGTGACCGGGCTTTGATGCTGATTAGATATAGCCAGGGCCAGCCCATCGGGCGTTGGGATAGCTGTGGGTGCGTGATGGACCTGGGGTGCTGGTGGCGCTATGGTATGATTGAGTGTTAGCCAGCCACCTGTACCAGCGGCGAGGGCCACCACAGCCGTACCAGCCCCAATAATAAGTTTACGGCGCGAGAGTGGCCTGGTTGGCTGGGCCGCTGGTTGTGCAGATGCTTCCCGTGAGGGGCTGGACTGGTGCTGGGTTGAAGTGGATGGTGCCTCCGGGGTTTGCATTTCCCCCGAGGGGAGGAGGCGGGCGACCTCCTCAAGCGCCGCGATATAGGCTTCGGCGCTGGAATAACGCTCTTCTGGCTGTTTGCCAAGTTGGCGGAGCAGAATCGCTTCAAGTTGTGGCGGGAGCGCGGGATTGAGGGAGCGAGGCGCTGGCGGCTGCTCCGTAAGATGCATGATGGTGGTCATGGCGGGAGTGGAGCTATTGAAAGGAAGCTGGCCGGTGAATAACTGATAAGCGATAACGCCCAGGCTATAGTCATCGCTCGCAGGGATGGCGCGACCCTGAATCTGCTCGGGCGCGATATAGTTGGGCGTGCCCAGGCTCGTGCCTGCGCGAGTCAGGTTCTTTCTGGATGCCAGGATGCGAGCCAGGCCAAAATCGGAGAGCAGGAGCCAGTTATCCTTGCGCAGAAGCATATTGGCAGGCTTGATATCGCGATGCACGATGCCCTGGGCATGTGCATAGTCAATAGCTTGCGCGGCCTGCTTCAAATAGTAAAGTGCCTCGCGAGGCGGCATCAGTTGTTTGCGCTCCTGGTAGGCATCGATGCGATCTGCCAGGGAACCGCCCGAGAGATACGGCATCACAAGAAAGAGCAGCATCTCATCGGCGTTAAGGGTGATCTGTCCATAGTCGTGGATGGGAACGACATGCGGATGGTTGAGAGCGGCCGCGGCCTGGGCTTCTTGCCTGAAGCGTTCGAGAAGCTCTTCTTCTCCCTGTGTGTAGATCTGAAGCGTCTTCATCGCGATCTGGCGATGAAGGCTGGGGTCCTCGCAGAGCCAGACCTCCGCCATGCCGCCCTTCCCAAGGAGGCGCAAGAAGCGATAACGGCCAATATTCTGGCGCTGCTGCGTATCTGGTATGTTTGGCGCTTGTACATTATGGCCATCGTTTATCATGAGCAATCGTCCTTAAAATAGCGAATGTAGCTCCTCTATTGCTATCTGCTTGTAATCATAGCTGATCTTGATGCCAGGCGACTATGATGTGGTTCACGAAATCAGGAGCGAGTTAGAATGTTCGGCCTTGCATCTTCCAGATGTGAGTCGTCGCGTAATCGTCGTTGTAGCTGGCAGCCAGCCATTTATAGTCTGAAGACCAGGCTAGCGCTTGTACCGTCTTTTTGACGTCGCTGCTGAGGGTCGCGACGGGCTGATCGAAGCGGTTGGTATCCCAGAGCTGTATCTGGCCATCGGGGGTTCCCGTGGCGATGAGAGGCATCTTACCATTGGTGCCATAGGCCAGGGTCGTAATTTTGTTTGGCAGGCTGGTGGTGAGAGGTGTTTGTTTTATACCCTTTCCCACGTCCCAGATGGCCAGGGCTGTCGTATTACTGCTGTAATAGCCTGCGACTTTACTGCTATCAGGGGACCAGCTAACAGTGAGGATATCCTGATAATTCTGATTTTCGGGCAGGGCCAGCAGACCGGGGGCATCTTGCCAGGTGGGAAGACCTCCATTCATACTCGCGGTACCTACGAGGACGCCACCTGCGCATGCGATAGCTATCTTCTGCCCATCGGGTGAGGCTTTTAAAAGTGTATTCGATGGGCTGATGCCACCTCCTATATAGGCTTTGATTTTCGTGGCGTTCATCGTGGTTTGCCCTGGCTTATTGCAATCCAGCCCCCAGAGGTAAAAATGCTGGTAATCCTCTGCACCTGCTATATATGAGACAGAGAAAAGATACTTTTGGTGTGTCCATGTGAGGCCACTCAGGTTGCCCGCTCCTTTGGCAAAGATGGGTTTTTGAAAGCCTGAAGCAAGTCCTGCGAAATCTCGTGCATAAAGATCAAGAGAAGCTGTATGAAAGTCAGAGAGCGCTTCTTCGTTCGTATTGCCAAGCGCAAGTATATTTCCATCAGGTGACCAGGCCAGGGTGTTGGAGCCATATTTTGGATTGAATTTGGCGCCAGGCTGGGGAGTGGCATTGGCGCGCATATGCTCAATGTCCCAGGTATAGATAGTGTCGCTTGTGCCTGGCGTAGTCGTCAAGAAATTGCCCTGAGGCGACCAGGCCAGCCCTGAGATCGTATCTATATTGATATCGCGAATGACCAGGTTCGGGCCATTGGGATTGAGTTTAGGCGGGGGCGTGGAAGCCCGGACAGGCGGCTTAGGTGTAGGCTTGTCCTGGTGAGTGAGAAACCAGGCGGAGCCACCGCCCGCAAGCAGCAGGGCCGCGATGCCGCCGCCAGCCAACGCGGTACGTCGTGTGATAGGCTTATTGGTCGCTGGCAAGAGTCCCGAAAAGCGTGGGCGAGGTTGGGTAATCGTCGCGTGCTGAGCGTGAGAGAGTGATGCACTCTCATTCAAGGGAGGAAGCGTATGCGGTGTGGGCTGCGAAGTGGGCAGAGGGACCTCGGCGGAAAAGCGAGGCGCAAGCTCTGGATAGGCCTGAATGAGTTCGGCGAAGAAGGCGCGGGCAGAACCTGGACGCTCTTCTGGCTTTTTGGCCAGGGCGTGCAGGATGGCCTGTTCAAGCTGTACAGGAAGCTGGGGATTGAACTGGCGCGGCGAGGGCGGAGGCGTGAGGATATGCTGGACGCTTAGCGCATAGGTCGTCACCGCGATAAAGGGGAGGCGACCGGTAAAAATCTGGAAGGCAATGACGGCGAGGCTATAGATATCGCTGGAGGGAACGTCGCGCCCCCTGGCCTGTTCGGGAGCCATATATTCTGGTGTGCCGAAGCCCGCGCCGGTATGGACCTCAGCGTCGTTGCCAGAGAGCAGGTGCGCGATGCCGAAGTCAGAGAGCAGGAGCCAGTTAGCATCACGCAGAAGCATATTGCCAGGCTTGATATCGCGATGGACGACCCCCTGCTGGTGGGCGTAATCGATGGCGTCGGCGGCCTGTGCGAGATAGGTCAGGGCCTCTTCAATGGGCATATGTTGCTTCGTGGATGCCAGCGCCTCGATGCGGTCTGCGAGCGAGCCGCCTGGGAGATAGGGCATAACAATATAGGTAATCACCTGTCCATTGGGTAGGGAATGTTCACCATAATCATGTACCGATACAATATGTGGGTGTGTAAGCGCGGCCGCGGCCTGGGCCTCCACTTCAAATCGGCGTGTAAAGGCTACATCATCTGGCGCATGGGCAGGGAGGGTTTTAATTGCCACCTGGCGGTGCAGGCGTGGATCTTCGCAGAGCCAGACATCGGCCATACCACCACGGCCGATGCGTTTGATTACCTGGTAGCGCCCAAGGGTTCTTGCGACCGCCTGTTGGGAAATAAAGCCATCTTTCGCCATCATAAAATTGCGCAATGCGGGGACCCCTGGCTTTAGACCTGGGGAGGAGCATTGCGCACTCCTTTCTGTGTGTACTCATAGCCATCTGCTTGATGGATACAACGCATATATTTGGGATGGATATCGACCTTCCCAAGGCGAAACGACGGACGATGGCGAATGGCTATTCTTCCTTCAAATGTTCCTTTGGAGGTAATGGCTTTCACCAGATCACCTGTGCGATATCCAAGAAACGTTTTTCTTCGTTGTTTCTGTTTTTCTGGGAATCCGTACTTATCAGGAACGCACATTTGTCTTCTTCCATGACCATTGGCAGTAATAAGCAAAGGAACCACCCCTTTGTGGGAAATGGCAGAAGGGGTGCTCTTGCCCACACAGGTGGCATCGAGCCAATGTGTCTTGGCTAGCCCTCTTGTGGTTCGGTTGTACTTGGTCAACCCACCACTGCCGCACTCGACAGGCAAGCCACATGCTTTGAGCCGTTCAAGCAAGGCCAAGCGTGTAGCATTCACGGCACTGGCATCCTTGAGAGGCTTTTTGACCTGAGCTACAATGCGCTTGAGCACATCAGGCTTCTTCGCAAGAAACACCGCAATATCCTGCGTCCCTTTGGCAATATTGCATGGCTCAACGGCTGCTTTGCCCTGTGTGAGCAAGCGCCTTGCACGTGCTGGATGCACTGGGTTTAACGGTTTATAGTCACTATCAATCACAAAAACATTGCTCAAGTTGAGCCTCTACTTTCGTAGGTAATGTGTGCCTCGTCAAAGTTAGCGAACGGTTTTACGTACAACACACGTCCTTAACCCTCTAGGGATGTTTAATGCTGTACCGTAGCGGTTGGAGCTGGCAAAGCACCCCAACGTACCTATTTCGTTCCTAACGTAGCCCGATAGCCTTGATGATTCTATCCATCAAGTCCGCTCTGGCTGAGACTGGTCAGGTCCTGGCTTACTTACGCAAGCCCCTGCCTTGTGGCATGGGGTTCCTGACGAGAGCTGTCCCTTCGCGCATACTTATTTTCGCTGTCATAAATAGATGGTGCTAAATATGCATAAACTATACTACAGCTAGATCATGTTGTATAGATATTGGTAGCCATTGCCCAGGCACCCTTCGCGCCTGTGGCGCTCACGGAATAAAAGTTAGGCCGCGTGCTGCTTGCGGGCAGATGCCCGCAAGCAGCACGCGGCCTAACTTTTATTTAGATAAACGTGATTTAATAGTGATGTGTATTGATTTACAAAACGCTATGTTGGGCTTTTTGGGGTGATGTCCCGGAAATACCATTGACGCAATTCCTGTGCTATACTTATGGTACTTGAGCGAAATATGTGTGCTGATGTGGGGTTGATGGCGAGGTGGGAAGGGGTGATACTGGCAGGTAAGTTTGAGTGGGTTAAGGGGGATGGGGGAAGTGGGGCTTAGGTAGCTGGATGGGCTACTATGATATAGGTTTGATACGCGAGTACTTCGAAACTCGAGGCTCCGTTGTTGAGGGACGAGAGATGTTCCATGGTGGAATAGTTAGGAGGCCAAAGGAGGCGGACTCGCATGAAAAAGCTCATCAACAGGCCGGAGGATGTGGTTAAAGAGGCGCTTGCAGGTATGGAAGCCCTGCACGCAGAATTGATTCGTGTCGACTACGAGAGCCAGGTGATCGTGCGCGCCGATGCCCCGGTCCAGGGGAAAGTGGGAATTATTTCGGGTGGTGGGAGTGGACATGAGCCGATGCATGGCGGCTTTGTAGGGCGTGGGATGTTGGACGCGGCCTGCCCCGGCGAGATTTTTACCTCGCCTGTCCCCGATCAGATGCTGGCTGCGACGCGGGCCGTGAATGGTGGCGCAGGTGTATTTTACATTATTAAGAACTATACAGGCGACGTGCTGAACTTTGAGATGGCGGCGGAACTGGCGGCGACCGAAGATATCGAAATTGCCTCTGTGGTCACGAACGATGACGTCGCGGTCCAAGGTAGCCTCTATACCGCTGGCAGGCGTGGTGTGGGCGTCACCGTGTTGCTGGAGAAAATTGTGGGTGGCCTGGCGGAGACCGGTGCCTCTTTGGAGGCGATCGCCGAGATGGCGCAGCGCGTCAATGCCAATGGGCGTAGTATGGGCATGGCCCTGACCTCCTGTACCGTGCCGGCCATGGGAAAACCAACCTTCGACCTGGGTGAGAACGAGATGGAGATCGGCATTGGCATTCATGGCGAGCCTGGGTGCAGGCGTGTGCCCCTGGCCTCTGCCGCGGAAGTGACCGAAATGCTGGTCAGCCCGATTCTAGAAGATTTGGAACTCAAGGCGGGCGAGCGGGTGATCGCCCTTGTAAATGGGATGGGGGGGACGCCGCAGATCGAACTCTATGTGGTGGCGAACGAACTGACAAAGATCCTGCGTGGAAAGAACGTTACTATCGCGCGCTCCCTGGTGGGGAGCTATATCACCTCGCTAGAGATGGCCGGCTGCTCGATTACACTCCTGCGTACGGACGATGAAATATTGAAGCACTGGGACGCACCTGTCCATACTCCTGCGTTGCGCTGGGGCATCTAGCGTCAGTGATCTGTTCACTGTAGGGTCCATGCTGGCATGGACTTTGCCCACCCGAGGGAGTCCATGCCAGCATGGACCCTACATAGTAGGGAGAGAATGTATGCCGATAACGAGCGAGAAGCTTATTGCCTGGTTGCAGCGGGTAGGGCAGGTGTTGCATGAACAGCGAGAATATCTGACGCAGCTAGATGCCGCCATTGGGGATGCCGATCATGGCATCAATATGGACCGGGGCTTTCGGGCTGTCGTTGAGAAATTGCCTGCCCTGACGAGTGCTGATAGCGGCACCATTCTGAAGACGGTGGGGACCACGCTTGTCTCCACCGTTGGGGGCGCCAGTGGCCCGCTCTATGGCACCGCATTTTTGCGCGCGGGTATCGCGATGGCGGGTAAGCAAGAATTGCAGGAGGCGGACGTGGTTGCGCTACTCGCCGCGATGGTTGATGGTATCCAGGCGCGAGGCAAGGCCCGGCTGGGGGAGAAAACCATGTTAGATGCGCTACTTCCCGCCCTGGAGGCCGCGCGCAAGGCCGAGGGCGAGGGGTTGGAGATGCCTCAACTGTTGCAAGTGTGCAGTAGTGCAGCGGAAGCGGGCATGAAGAGCACGATTCCCTTGCTGGCGACGAAGGGGCGGGCCAGCTATCTTGGTGCGCGCAGTATTGGTCACCAGGATCCCGGAGCGACATCGACTACCTTGATGCTACAAGCGCTCGCGGAGACCTATCGATGATGAGAGACCTTACGCACATGCAGAAAGAACGAGGAGCTAAGCCATGGGAGTCGGGTTAGTCATCGTGTCACATAGCGCACGGCTGGCGGAAGGCGTTGTTGAACTGGCTAGCCAGATGGCGCAAGGCAAGGTCTCCATCGTCGCGGCGGGTGGTGGGCCGGATGGCTCATTGGGAACGTCGGTGGAGAAAATTCTGGCCGCGCTGCACACGGTCGAGGGGCGTGATGGTGTCCTGGTCTTGCTTGATTTGGGGAGCGCGGCCATGTCGGTTGAGATGGCTGTAGAAGCCTATCGCGCTGAACAGAAGGAGCGGCGGGTGATTGTGAGTTCAGGCGCGCTGGTCGAGGGGGCTGTGGTCGCCGCGGTCGAGTCCTTGATTGGCAATACCCTGGATGCAGTGGCAGCCGCCGCAGCTGAGGCGCATACTCTGCCGAAGGTCCATCCTTAAGCTCGTGGGCGTTCTCCATGTTGTACCTCTCTGTCTAGATTCGCATAGGGAAGGCATCGTCTATGGCAGTGTTAGAAACAACACTCAAAATCACCAATAAAGTTGGCCTTCATGCCCGCCCTGCGCGTCTGCTGGTTCAGACGGCGGCCAGTTTTCGAGCGCACATCTCGCTCCAGGTTGGGGAGAAGGTCGCCAACGCCAAGAGTATCCTGGCCGTCTTGAAGCTAGGGGTGCCGCAGGGGACCGAGATCCTGGTACGGGCCGAAGGCGACGATGCCGAGCCCGCGCTCGTGGCCATCGCCGCCCTTGCCAGGCGTAATTTTGATGAAGACGCGTAATCTTATCAGGGCGTATGTGGGCTATGTAGCACTGTGCGCCAACATTTTTTTTCTGTGCCAGACAAGATGCGATAAATTTGCTTATACTACTTCTCCGAAATCCTGAGCGCGCTTGTCCCCGAATGGGGGAAGCGCTAGTCACGAGAGTGACGTTGGATTTCGGAATAAGAGCGTAGTCAAAGGTGAAACAAGCAAGGAGGCCCATCTTGAAGAGACTGGATTATGCCCCAGGTCTGGACCAGTGGCGGGATGTCTTGTTCAGGACATTGCCGGATTGTACTGCGCAGATAGAGTGCTTTTTCGCGGATCGTGAGTTTGGCTTTCAGCATGCCTGGGAGGTGCTCGACAAGGTGAGCCGCCTGGCGACACAGATTGAGCATCGAGATGGGCGCCTCCTGCATCACGAGGTGATAGAGCACCTGGCGCTCTTCCATGATATCGGTAGGTTCTTTCAAGAGGCACATGTAGTAGAGCCTATCGTCCTGGCGCAGCAGGTGTACACGCGCTTCGCCCGAGAGCAGGCGGTACGGCCTGATAACGCGCGGGCGGTGCTTGATGGAATGGTGAGCACACCATTCTTGAACTACCGCTTGCATCCCTCCGGCCATCCTCCACGCACCCTGGAGGCCGATATCGTGCGTGCAATCGTGATCATGTTGAATACAAGAGGCGCGCGAGTTGACTACCACTATGCATGCAGCCGCGCCCAGCGCGATGCCCCCTTTTTTGATCCTTCACTTACCCAGGAACAGCGCGCCCGCTTCTCCTTAGAGCACTTTTCGGGCGACCATCTCAATGTCTTGCTCTCGCTGCTAGCCATGCGCCCCGGTGATTTCTCGCATCCTGTGCTGCAAGAGACGTATCGCAGGTGGAGAGGGCCTATGAAAGAAGAGGTCGTCGCACATATTCTCGATCTGGCCCGGCGCGTAGGTGAGAGCGAGGAGCACCTGGAGAGCATACAGCAAACCATTACCTGGTATCGCAACACATTCGCATGTTAACATATGGGTGGGGGATGAGGTGTGGATGCTG
Organism: Ktedonobacter sp. SOSP1-85; assembly: GCF_016587415.1. Taxonomy (GTDB): domain Bacteria; phylum Chloroflexota; class Ktedonobacteria; order Ktedonobacterales; family Ktedonobacteraceae; genus Ktedonobacter. Next base: position 6,028,490 of record NZ_BNJI01000001.1, read on the forward strand.
AGTAGTTTTCTACATGGAAAAGTGTTGTAAAAAGGATGGTGGTATTTCTCTATGCCCATAACTGAACAGGATAAAGAGCGTATTTTGTCCCAGTGTAAGCGCTTTCTAGCCATGCATTATCCCAGATCTCCGCGCGAGGTCTTGCATGATCTGACGGAATTTGCCGATCCAGAGGCGAAGGCGGATCGGTACGGTGGCGGTGAACTGATTACTTCGTTTGAGGAGGAGATTGCCCATTTATTGGGAAAAGAGGCCGCGGTCTTTATGCCCAGTGGGACCATGTGCCAGCCCATCGCGCTGCGTATCTGGTGTGAGCGCAAGGGGCGCAAGCGCGTGGCGTATCATCCCACCTGTCACCTGGAGATTCACGAGCACGATAGTTACCAGCGTTTGCATGGCCTGGAACGAGTTTTGCTGGGTTCGGATCGCCAGGTCTTCACTCTCGAAGACCTCAAAAGTGTGCCGGAGCCTCTGGGGGCGCTGCTCATTGAGTTGCCCCAGCGCGAGATTGGCGGACAGCTTCCTTCTTGGGAGGAACTGGTAGAGATTACCACCTGGGCGCGTGAGCGCGGAATCGCGGTGCACCTGGATGGCGCGCGTCTCTGGGAGTGCAAGCCCTTCTATCAGCGTGAGTATGCCGAGATTGCGGGCCTGTTCGACACAGCGTATGTCTCATTCTACAAGGTTCTTGAAGGGATCGCGGGCGCGGTGCTGGCGGGTCCCGCAGATGTCATCGCCGAGGCGCGCATCTGGCAGCGGCGGCAGGGAGGCAACCTGATCAGCCTCTACCCTTATGTGCTCTCGGCGCAGCAAGGGATGCAGAAGCACCTCGGGTGCATCGACGAGTATTGCGCGAAGGCGCGCGAGATCGCCGCCGCGCTCTCGGACCTGCCCCAGATCGAGATCCTGCCCAATCCTCCGCAGACCAACATGCTGCACCTCTTCCTGCGTGGCGACCGTGAGCGACTGGTAGACGCTGCCTGGCGCGTCGCTGAGGAGACACAGACAGTCCTCTTCCGCATGCTGACTCCCACGCTCGTCCCACAGTATAGTAAATTTGAACTCTCCATTGGCGAGGCCGCTCTGGATATCCCCACAGAAGAGATTGTTCCCCTCTTCCGGCGCGTCTTCGAACTGGCCGAATAGGGCGCAGCCCCAGTAGCCGCGTACGCAAGTAGCGGGCTCCAAGCCCGCTACTTGCGTACGCGGCTACTGATGGTTTGTGCTGGTGCATCCTGGTGGCGTGCAATTTCGTGTGTATGAGGGGAGATTGCCCCTGAGCCATTGATTCTGTATACGTTTGCCATACCCTGAAGGGATCAGGAACGATGCAACTGGTAATTCTCGCTATTCCGCTAAGCGTTTGCCGGCTCGATCCGCGGCAGGAGATACCTGCCTGGGCATTGAGCCGGCGCGAATTTCTAGCGATAACATATACGCGTCAAGAACTCTCGATTGTCTGTGTCTCTGAAGTCGTGCCAGAGGAGGTCCAGGTGGAACATGGCTGGCGGGCCTTGCAAGTTGAGGGTCCGCTGGACTTCTCGTTGACAGGCATCCTGGCGGGCCTGGCAACCCCGTTATCGGGCGCGGGCATCTCGATCTTTGCCATCTCAACCTATGATACTGACTACCTGCTTGTGAAAGAGGTACACCTGGACCGGGCGCGGAAGGTGCTGGAGGCGCTGGGATATACCTTTTTGAATTGAATTCCTATAGTCATGAGGCGCGATCTTGCTACGTGTGTTCTGCTTGTATCCATTGATATGGATCGATCCGTATGTGTAGTGTGACATGGTAGCGTGGGCTAATAGGGCTTGATGATGCTATCGTGCTCACTAGAACATCTGAGAGGCGTTTCGCCGCAGGGAGGATTGAAGCTATGAGTGCAACGGAGCGCACAAGTGGACCGTTTCAGGTAGCGCAAACACGAGCAACGGAGAGCACACGGCACCAGCAGGTACGTGCTCACTGGAAGATAGAGCTAGCATTATGGGTGGTGGGCGTCATCATCTTTCTGCTCACCTGTATGGGCATGCATATGCATCCTCGCCCTTTCTCCTTTGATCTTTCGATCATGCAGACCATTCAGAGCTGGCACCTGGGAAGTGTGCTCGATGCCATTGTACGCTTGCCTAGCGTTCTGGATGACCCCCTCTGGTCAATCGTACTTTTAAGTAGCTGGCTGATCTTCTTGTTAGTGGGAGCGATCTGGGCCTGGTTTGCGCATCGACGAGCGCTGACCTGGCTACAAAATGCGCTCTTCCTGGTCGCGATTGTCGCCAGCGGGTCGGGGGTAAACACGCTTCTGGACATCCTGGTCGGACGTCCGCGTCCCCTGGCGAAGATGTACCCAATTCACAACTATGAGGCTATTGTTCCCTTCCCCTCTTATCCCTCAGGCCATGTCGCGCATGATGTGATCTACTATGGCTTCTTGTTGTACCTCAGCCAGACCGAGCCTGTGCGCCGCTGGAAGTATTATCGCTGGCTTCTGCCCTTGCAGATTCTCGCGGTGATCGAAATCCTGCTTATTAGCTACTCACGCATTCTGATGGGTGGGCACTGGCCAACGGATGTCCTGGGTGGATACTTTGAGGGAGTGCTCTGGCTCGGCCTCTTCATTTTCCTGTATCGCTGGGCGACGCCCTTGCAGGAGAAGTGGCAGCAACGCCTCAACCAGAAGCGGGGCGCGCGCCATCAACATGCTTAGTTCAGATTCAGGTGCTTGTTGAGGAGAAAGGCGCTGAAGTCCGCGACACTCTCGATTGCGCCTTCGTCGAGCATATTCACCATGCGTTTGACTACGGTCCGACGACTCTGACCGGGAGCCCCAGGGAGAAAGCCAATAACACTGGTAACCTGGGGTTCGCGTTCGCTACGGATCTCTTCCGCGACCATCTCCAACAATTCCGCGACATCCAGCTCCAGAGCGCCAGCCAGGCTTTCTAGCACCTTGGCCGAGGGATATTTTTGTCCCCGCTCGATCTCCCCCACATAAATTTCGGAGAGGCCAGCCTTCTCGCCTAGCTCTTTGATGGTCATATTATGATCCTGGCGTTCGCGACGGATGACGCGACCCAGCAGTTCTTGTAAATCGGCCATATTTGCTTCCTTCCTATGCTCAGAGCATTGCCTATGCTGTAGCTATGCTGACAGCATAGTTTTTCTCTATGAGTATACGCTAATGGCGTGCTATATTCAAGGCAACAGATAAAACTATTGTTATTGTGTGGTGTAACTGGGGCATTCGCCCCAGTTACACCACACAATAACAATGTTGAAATGAGTAAAGGAGCAATAAGATGCATATGCCAAGGATTGGTATGGGTTACCTGGCGGGGAAGATGGAGAAGCCGGAGTCGCAGTCAGGCTCGGTCTTTATCCCTATGGTGTATGAGCAAGCCCAGGCTGCGCGGTGGGAGTATAAGATTCTCACAGTGGATCCAGCCGAGGAGGCTCTGCCTGACGAGGTTCGCCTGAGCGAACTGGGAGCAGAAGGCTGGGTTATGGCCGGTCTTCTCGATGAACGGTCAACAGGAAAAGGCAAAAAGATTCACTACTACTTTCTGCGCCAGGCCTAAGATTCATTTACCAAAGCTGTTTTACGATAAAAGGAGAGAAACACATGTCGAGTTTACTGGTTCCTACTGTACTGGAGAATACGCCACGCGGGGAGCGCGCCTATGACCTCTTCTCGCGCCTCTTGCGTGACCGCATTATCGTCGTTAATGGACCCATTGATGATGCGATGTCGGGGCTGGTGGTAGCGCAGCTGCTCTACCTGGCGGCCGAGGATAGCAAGCGTGAAATCAATATGTATATCAACTCGCCAGGCGGCTCGATTAACGCGGGCCTGGGTATCTATGACACGATGCGGGTCCTGCCCTGTCCCATCTCGACCACCTGTGTTGGCTATGCGGCCAGCTTTGGCACTATTCTGCTGCTCGCGGGCGAGAAGGGGCGGCGTTTCTCGATGCCGCATGCGCGCATCCACCTGCACCAGCCCTTGATCTCGGGAAGCCTGAGTGGGCAGGCCTCGGATATTGATATTCACGCGCGCGAGATCCTGCACCTGCGCAGCGAGATAAACGACATTATTCAGGAGCATAGCGGGCAGACGCTGGAGCGCATCCAGAAGGATACCAATCGTGATTTCTATATGAGTGCCGTCGAGGCCAAGGAATACGGCATCATCGACGATATCCTGACTTATGCCGAGAAGAAACTGCCGGAGGAGGAGCCCAAAAACAAGTAGGTAGTGTATTGCAAGAAGAATAGCGAGGGCGCGCAAGTGCGCGCCCTCGCTATTCTTCTTGCAATACACTATATTAAAAGCGCTCAATGTGGATAGAATCGATCTCAAACCACTCATCTTCACAGGCGACCGTGCCAAAGCGCAGGATGCCGCGCGGGGTCGCGATGGCGTACTGGTTATCGAGCCAGGCGACGAAGCCGAGGGGGCGCGTGGGAGGATTGGGAGCGCGCAAGACAGGCTCGCCATCGACCCAGAACAGGGCGGCCTCTGGCGTCCATTCAATGACATAGGTGTGCCAGGTCGTCATTGGCACTGTGAGCAGCTGCTCCTGGGCGCCACTGAGGCGCTGGAGCCAGCGGCCAGCGGGACGAGTATTGCCGGTAGTTAAGCCCCACCCGGTCGCCAGGGCCGTGGGGAGGGTCGCGAACAGGGAGCCTGGACGCATGCTATGGATGACCTGGGCCTTCCAGCCCCAGCCGGGAATGCCCGGTACCAGAGCCATATTTGAAGGGGGTGAGGCATAGAAGAACCAGACGGCCTCTGGCAGCATCAGGATATCTCCTCGGACCGAAAAGGGATAGTTCCAGAAGCCAAAGCCTGCTGTCCCGCGCAGGGGGTGTGGATCGCGGCTGGTCGAGGCTGGAGTCGCGGCGGGATGTGATGAGCGGGCGCGCACTTCCATGCGCAGGGGCGGGTGCCAGGGGAAATCACTGCGTGCCAGCGTGCCATAGTCATCTATCTGGGCGTCGGCATAGGTGCCCTGCGCGACAGCGGGAATAGCCATGCGTAGGACCGAATCCTCAAGTGTGAGGACGCCGGCTCCCAGGCAGGTTTGCGTCCAGCGTGAGTGGAGAGTCTGCGTGGTTTGTATAAAATCATCGATCACAATCGCTACCTTCTCCTATGGTCTGCTATGAGCTTAACGCGAGTGTCTATTTCCAGTGTAGTCTCTTCGCGAAAGAGCGTCAAGGGGGATATCGAGCAGTGCGTGGCATGACGCTACTAAAGTACGCGTCTACATATAATGGCACGGGCCTCTCGTGCCATTATATGTAGACGCGTACTTTAGTAGCGTCGGTGGAGCACGAAATCAATCTTTTTGTGGTTCGCTGTAGTTGTTATTATGGAAGGTATGCTCAATGGCATAGTGCAGCAGTTGTTCTTCTAATTGGGCGCGTACGTGTTGCTCGGCCTCGTTCTTATTGGCGGGCTGGTTGCGGCTGGAGGCTTCCATCATCATCCGGCGGGTCAGGTCATTGAAGTGGGCGAAGAGGGGCTTCTGTGTTTTCTGTGGTGGCATAACGTGTAGCGCGATCTGGGCAGGCTCGTAGAACTCTTCAGGCGAGAAGAGCATGGCTGTCAGGTCGGCATATTTTTGTAGCAGGGTGAGGCGATTTTGCGCGTTGAAATAGTTGTATTGCGTGCTCGCGGCCGAGAGGACGCCCGCGATACGTCCGGCGTAGAGGATGGGAAAGATGGCGCAGCTTTTCTCGTATTCGGAGTAGGCGACGGGGATGAGCGTATTTTCCGCTGTAAGATCGTTCACGACCTTGTAGTGAAAGACGGTCACGACATGGCCGGCCAGGGATTCGGCGCCCAGGAACATCCCATCGTGTTCCAGGTTCTCCTTCCAGGGAGGCGTACCGATGCCCTCACTCTCATAGAGGCTGCGTACCTGCTGAGAGGGGGCTGCTGGGGGCATGCAGCGAGCAATCCACAGGCTCATGCCCAGGCGGTTAGGATCGAGCTGAGTCAGAGCATTTTGCAAGATCTGGTTACAGAGCGTCCAGTAGTACAGATTCTCGGTCACAGAGGCGCGAGTTTTAAAGAGTTCGATATAGAACTCGGGAGGGATATTGAAGGGTGTATCATCTTCGATGGGATTGGTAAATTCGCTCATGCCTTTCTCGTCGCGCAGTAAAGAGAGAATTTGCTCGCGATATTGGGGATAGAGATTGAGGAATTGATAGAGCTTGTTGGCACGAGGAAAGGTTTCACCGCTGAGCCAGCGCGAAAGTGTAATGGATTTGACATTCAGTGTGGCGAGGATGCGCTGTCTCTCACTGGGGTCCTGAGTAATTTCTGCCAGAATATCACGCCAAGTTTGTTTCTCTTGCATTTTTTGACCCTATACTTTACATAAAAAGGGCATGCATCATTCTGGCTATAATAGCAGTTTGCAGGCAGAAAGTCAATTTTTCTGATGTTGTGATTGTTATGGGGATGTGGTCTGGAAAGGCCACAGACCTTTCCAGACCACATCCCCATTCTCTATAACTTAACCTATTTTTTGATGCCAACCATTTGGAGCCAGTTACGCGGCACCTCTTGTAGCCCCAACTCCTCTCCGGCCTGGTAGACAGCGACTTCAAGCGCGCGTGCACCGTAGGCCAGGGGAACTCCGGGAAGGGCGCCATCGATGAAGAGCCAGTACTGACCAAGATCGCGCCAGGCGTCGAGCGAAATAATGGCGGTATCCTGCACCATATCTAGCTTGCCGAAGCCACTCTCCTGGTAGATCTGGACATAGTCGTCGCTCGTCACCCATTGCATGGCCGCGGCCTTGGCCTCGCGTGAGAGGCGCACGTCGGGATGTTCCTGGCGGAGCCAGGCCACGGCGCGCCGCGTCCAGAGGCGATAGAAGCGCTCGGTACCGGGCACATAGGTGCCAGTATAGAACGCGCTATTACAGGCGAAGATGCCCTGGGGAGCGAGAATAGAGGCGACTTGCTTGAATGCAGAGAGTTTATCGGTAAGCAGGTGGATAGCATTGCAGAAGAATGCGGCGTTGGCATTTTGAATTAGCTTGGGGAGATCTTCAGATTCGCCTTGAATAAATTTCACATCGGCGGGTAGACCCATCTGATCTACACCTTTTTGAGCCCTGCGCAGCGCCTCGGCTGAAGGATCGACGCCAATCAGGCGCAACTGGGAGAGCTTGCCCTGGCGTTCCATCTCTTCAATGATCAGGCGTGAGACCGCGCCTGTGCCACAGGCCATGTCCACGATGGTCACTGGCGCGCCTGTATCCTGTTGAGACAGGTGTGCCAGTGCCTGGCGTACGAGTCCGCGGTTCACCTCTGTATAAAAGGGGTGTGCTGCGAAAGGCTCGAAGGTAAATTTATTTGTCTCCTCGGTTTCAATTAAGCCCATGAGTATAGCCTCCTTAAAAAACACCAAAAAGGACTGGTTGCTTTATTAAGAAGTTTAGAGTGCTCCCGAGGTGAAAAAGTTTCAGCTTTTAGCGAATGTAAGTGAATGTATTAGATATGCATTGCCATACCGCCATCGACGTTGAGAATCTGGCCCGTGATGAAGCTGGCATCAGGCGAGCAGAGGAAGGCGATTGCCGCGGCAATCTCGTCTGGTGTGCCGAAGCGTCCGAGAGGCGTGGTATCGATCATGAATTTCCGTTGGGCCTCGGTGAGTGTCGAGGTCAATTCGGTGGGCACGAAGCCCGGGGCGACCACGTTGGCTGTAATATTGCGGCTGGCCATCTCGCGGGCGGTACTGAGCGTAAGGGCGATGATACCAGCCTTGGAGGAACTATAGTTGGCCTGGCCCGCGTTGCCCAGCAGGCCTGAGATGGAGGCGACATTGACGATACGCCCCCAGCGTGCCTTCATCATGGAGCGTAGCACGGCCCTGGTGCAGAGGAAGGTTGAACGCAGGTTGCTATTAATGACATGCTCAAAGTCGGCGGCAGACATCTGAAGGATCAGTTTATCGCGGGTGGTGCCGGCGTTATTCACGAGGATCGTCACAGGACCCAGGGCCTCAGTCGCTTCAGCGAAGAGGCGGGTTACGTCTTCTTCCTGGCTGACATTGGCCTGGATGGCGACGCAGCGACGCCCTAACTCCTCTATACTAGCTTTCGTTTCAGCTGCTGTGCTGGCATTGCTGCGATAGTTCACGATAATGTCGGCACCGGCCTGGGCGAGGCGTAACGCGGTAGCGCGGCCAATACCCTGGCCGCTGCCCGTAACGAGCGCGATTTTTCCGCTGAGGGGGAGTGCTTGTTCGTTTGCCATACTGCTTCTATTCCTCTTTAAAAAAGTGTTGCTATTCGCCATTCACTGCTGTATGCCAGAAGTGGGACGTAACGTTAGCAAGTGTACCACATTTCGTCTATGCATGTGCTTCTCAGGGGTGGGGTCGCAGAAGAGAATAGCAAAAAAAGTGGGGTGAGGCAAGGCCTGGCGCGTACATGCATATACGCGCCAGGCCTTGCCTTTTGTGCACGACTAATGTTCAGTGGATTCCTGATTGTCGTTTGTGAGGCGGGAGCCGTGGGCGACAACTTCCTTGGTTTCTGGCTCTGGCTCGGTTTCAGGCAACGCGGCGGCTTGTAGATCCAGCAGGCTGCTGCCGGAGAGGTGAGGCGAGAGCGCTGAAGGCTCGCCTGCCGGGACATAGGAATCGCTGCCCTCTGTCTCTGGTAAAGAGTCTGGAAGCAGAGCGTAGCCACGAGAGGACTGGCTCAAGAATGAATTATCGGGTGAAGATGCAGTCTCTGGTTGAGCCTGTGCTTCTGCAGGCTGAGTCGAGACGGTCTCCTGATGCAGTTCCTCAGCTGGCTGTTCAGGTGGGAGAACAGGTGTTGCTGCATCGATGTAGGCCAGCCACTCTGAGGCATCCATGCCTGGGGCGTTGTCTTGCAGGCTCTCTTGCTCTGGTGTGGCCTCTGGGGCAGGCTTCGCGGCAGGCATGGGGGTGATTGGTGGCGTTACCACCGGAATGATCTCGGTTCTATGAGGCATAGACGCCTTTTTGCTGATGGCGCGCATATTGGTCAGGGTGGTGCCGCTATCTCTGAGCTGCTCTTCCTGGGTGGTATTGATGAGATCGCTCAGTGTGCTATCATCATAGATGGCGGTGCGAAGCTGTTCCACGGTGAGGTTACGGGCGTTAAGCAGGTTGGCGCCGAGCAGATTGGTTTTATAGAGATCGGCGGCCAGAAAGTTAACGCCGTTTAGATTGGCGCCGCGCAGGTCGGTATGGGTCAGATTGGCGCCAGAGAGGTCGGACTCCTGGAGATCGGCCTCTTTCAGGTTCGCCCAGGAGAAGTCGGCCATGAAGCACTTGGTGGTACGTAAGATAGTTTGACTGAGATTAGCGTGTCCCAAATAGCGTGAGGAGAGGTCGCGCCCGGAGAGGTCGGCGCCACTGAGATTGACATGTTGCCAGCGGGGCGTGGATTTGCCTGACTGGTCCTGCTTTACCGGTAGCGGAACATCTTCGATGCGGGGGATGCGGGCCAGTTCGTATTCGGCACGTGCCTGTTTTGTGGAGGCTTCAAAGGCGTGGCGTAGCTCGTCGCGCTGCTGGCGCTCGAATTTCTCCAGGGTGTTCCAGGCGTTCTGTAGCTGCTGTATCTGGGCCTGGATGCGATGTTCCACTTCAGTGAGATGTTTTTCTTGTTCAGCGCGCCAATCTTGCTGACGAGTATTCTGGGCTTTCTCCCAGATTTCTTGTTGTGCCTGTACCTGCTCGGAGGCCTGTCGTAGATTTTGCTGTGCCCGGTAAGCGAGCACGAGCGCCACGATGGCAATGATGAGGCTCACAACGGCTAACACGATTTCCATATACACGTTGCTCCGTAATTGATACTAGTTTGAAACGATCCCTACGTCAGTTCGCGCTATTTTGTTCTTATTTTGTGAGTTGCGCTGGCGCTTGTGAAGCAATAAACCAGGCTGAAAGGCTTTATATGCGAGTTTGCGGTTTACTATGCGCGTGCGTGGTGCGTTTTGTTGCCTGTCCTTCAGTATAATATAACCTTCGACCACGTGGTTTCTGGGTCGTAAAGAGTACTATGCGTCGGCATGACTTTCTGTTTTTCGCATATGCTTGAGAAGGGATGAGACGCACCAGGGAAATTGTTTTCTCTGATAGACCAGAGGGGCTGAAAAACATTATAATAAGGCCTGTGTAAAGAGGGAATAAAGTATCCTCCTTTGGGTACTATTGGTTTAGCTCAAAGGTCAACTCTGGCCACTTAAGATCTTATTCCGAACCCCAACGCCACTGGCGTGTCTAGCGCTTCCCCCATTCGGGGACAAGCGCGCTCAGGTGTTCAGATAGGAAGACGGAGTGTTTATATGATGAACAACTACCTTGTACCGGTCTCCTTCTTGCTTGATGAGGAGAAACGGCAATTGATTTTAACCTGGAGTGATGAGCACGAGAGCCTGCATAACTGGGAGACGCTGCGCTGGGCCTGTCCCTGCGCGTGGTGTGCAGGCGAAGGCGGACAGCCTGGAATGCTCCAGAGCCGGAAGAGCCTGACGAGCGAGGAGACCACCCTGGCCAACTTGCAGCCAGTCGGGCGCTATGGCCTGACTCCGATATGGGAGGACGGCCATAAAACAGGTATCTATACCTTCGAGAAGCTTCGGGCCATGTGTGAATGCGATGAGTGCAAGAAAAATGCATCTCAGGCAGAACGCTACCCCAAAAGGTAATACCCACGTTAATGTCAATAACCCTTCTCGTTATATGTAGTACGCGCACCATTTGCGTGCGTGAAGGAGGATTGCTCCTTGCGAGAAAAACGAATGCGTGGGCACAAGGAGCAAAGTATGGATGCTGTCGCTACAATTTGAGGTGCAAAGATGACGATAGGGACTGAAAGTAAACGAGAGGCGGTAGCCGCGATCAGACCCTCGCGGCGTCGCCATCAGTATGTGTCGGGATTGGTGCTTCGTATTTTGATTGCCCTGTTGGTAAGTTGGGCATTGGTGATGCTCTTCTTCGGGGCTGCCGCTATCTCGCACTAGTCATTGAACGTAGAGGCACGGCAGAGGCACTGCCTGCCGTGCTCTGATCGTGGTAGAGAGGCGTTTTTTACCGCGCTTCGCTGCTTGCCTGGTTGGCCTGCTGTTGTTGCTGGTGAAAGGCCATTCCCATCAACTGCTCGGCTTTGCGCTCGTCGTCCTTCATCAGTTGGAGCGCGAAGGCGATATCCTGGTTGGGTGCCAGGGTGAGGTCGGCCTGTCCCTCCTGTACGGCTTTGACGATCTCGGCCGCGACCATGTCGGGTGTCAGTAGGATCTCAATGTTCATATTGAAGCCCGCCTCCTGCTGGAGCATCGGGGTATCCACCCAGGCTGGATAGACGGTGGTGACATCAATGCCGCTGCCGAAGAGTTCCGCGCGCAAGGCCGAGGAGAAGCCACGTACTGCCCACTTGCTGGCGACATAGCCGCTGAGCTGTGGTGGTGGTAGCTTGCCCGCGACTGAGCTAATGAGGACATACTGCCCGCTGCCCTGCTGGCGCATAAAGGGGAGCGCGGCGCGTACCGCGTGATAGGTCCCCATGAAATTAATGTCCATCAGGCGTTGCATCTCCGCTCCACTAAATTCATCGACCGGGCCGCCGCGCCCGATGCCTGCGCTTGTCACGACGAGGTCGATACGGCCAGTCACCTGTGCCGCGCGCTGCATAAGCGCCTGTACCTGAGCCTCATCGGTGACATCAAGGGCAAAGGTTACAATCTGCCTGTCGCTGGCCTCCTGGGTGGCGAGTAGCTCCTGCACCGTTGCCGCCAGGGCTTGCTCATTGATATCGGCGATGACGATATGTGATCCACGGGCATAGAGGGCGTGCGCCGTTGCTTTGCCAATGCCGCTCGCGCCGCCTGTGACGACCGCGACAGCTCCTGAGAACTCCTTGAGGGTCATTGATCCGCTCCTCTCAATCGTAAGGTACAAAATAGCCAAAAAGAGGTATTACTCTGCTTTGATCTTATCTCCTGGTCTCTCTGCTTGTCAAACAAGGTGCTCTCTTTTATACACTCCTCAGCACCTGCGGTGCTTCGCATAATTTTTTCATATGCTGTGGCGTGGTGCTGGGCGACCTCAGGTCGCCCAGCACCACGCCACAGCATATAAATGGGGGTGTGGAGGGGCCAGGTATTAATAGGACCAGTTGTTTTTCAAAGATTGGCGAATCGATATATACTAGGGGATGATGTCATTATCTAGAGTTGGAGGAGCAAGAGAATAATGCTTGTTGATTTGCGTAGTGATACCGTGACCCAGCCGACGCAGGAGATGCGCGAGGCGATGTACCGCGCCGAGGTTGGCGATGATGTATATGATGAAGACCCTACCATTCATCGCCTGCAAGAGCTGGCGGCTGAGATGACGGGGAAAGAGGCGGCGCTTTTCGTGCCAACGGGGACGATGGGCAATGCCATTGCTGTGCTGACGCATGCGGGGCGCGGGCAGGCGGTGATGGTGGGTGATGAGTCGCATATTTATCACTATGAAGCGGGCGGGGCCTCGACCCTGGGTGGCTCGCCCATGTATGTCGTGCCCACGCATACCTCGGGGATGCTGGACCTGGAGCGGGTACGCGATGGGATCGCGGGCCTGGCGGACCCGCATGTCGCGCCCACAGGGCTGATCTGTGTGGAGAATACACATAACCGCTGTGGTGGGACGGTGCTGACCGTTGAGCAGCTTGCGTCGCTTGTGGACCTCGCGCATGCGCACAATATCCCTGTGCATATGGATGGAGCGCGTCTCTTTAACGCCGCTGTAGCCCTGGACCAGCCAGTGCGTGAGCTGGCGCGGCCGGTGGACTCGCTGATGTTCTGCCTCTCCAAGGGGCTGAGCGCGCCTGTGGGATCGCTGCTGGTAGGTAGTAAAGATTTTATTCGGCGCGCGCTTCGCACGCGCAAACTGCTGGGTGGTGGCATGCGCCAGGCTGGCTTTCTGGCCGCTGCGGGCATTGTGGCCCTGGAGCAGATGGTGGAGCGACTGGCGGATGACCACGCGCGCTGTAAGCGCCTGGCGCTGGCCCTGGCCGATATGCCAGAGGTCGAGGTCTCCCCAGAGAAGACGGTGACCAACATGGTCATCTTCCGCCTGCGCGATCAGCAGGGCGCGACGCTAGATGCCACTGAAACCCAGCGCTTTATCCAGGCTGCGCGTGAGCAGGGCGTGTTGATGGGTCAGTCGGGCGCGGGCCGCGTGCGAGCCGTGACGCATTATGGCATCGAAGACGAGCATATTGAGGCGGCCATCCAGGGCATACGCCTGGCTCTGCGTGATAGTAAAATTGCAAAAATTGGCTAAAAGTCATTCTTACTTTTAGGGACCATCAGGGCGTGGGGTATAATAGGGCGTAAAAGTTGCTAGGAACTTGTTCGAGAGGAGTTTGAGGACATGGAAGATGTAACAAGTATGCAGGGAGGCGAGCGGAGCAAGTTAATACCTGTACGCCTGGATGATGAGACGATTATCTATATCGAGGCCATGCCGCTTAACGGAGGTATCCTGGGAGAGGAGCGCTATATCTCCGATCCAGGTCTACCTTCGTTTGAGCAAGTGGTCAAGACCGTGAAGGGCATCTCGCAGGCCCTGGTAAATGTATGGAGCGAGGTAAAGCCAAGCAAGGCCAGCGCCGAATTTGGCCTGGAGGTGGGCTATGAGCCTGGCGCTATCTCGGCACTCCTTGTGAAGGGTTCCGGCAAGGCGAACTTGAAGATTACGCTGGAGTGGGAGCGGCAAGAGCCCGAGAAGGACGCGGGTGATAAGTAGGAAGGCACAATAAATGGCGATGCAACAGGCTCTGCGTAATCTGCTACGCGCATGTACCGTCTCCCTTTCTGTGCAAGGAGGGGGCCGTGGCACAGGCTTTTTCGTCGCACCCGGGCGTATCCTGACCTGTGCGCACGTGGTAGAGGCGGCCCGGCGGCGAGGACTACCGATCTCGGCCTTCAATTGTAAGGGCGAAAGCCTGGGAATGGTCCAGATTGAACGTTATGAGTGTGATGTTATCCAGAATATCCAGGTTCTCAAGGACCGCCAGGCGAGCGAGTTGTATCCCGACCTGGCCTTGCTGCGTATCGAACCGGAGGATCATCCCTGTGTCTTCCTGGATGCGCGCCCTGAGCAGATGCATACCCATGATGAGCTTTATGGTTATGGGTATGATGAACTGCGTTTCAAGGGTGGGGGCGAGGTGACTTTTAAGTTTGAAGGTTTTAGTTGGATTGATGAGCAGCGATACTTATTGAAGCTACGCGAAGGGCAGGCCCAGCCGGGCTTGAGCGGTGCGCCTCTGATACACGTAGGGAGCGGAGGCGTATGTGGGGTGATGCAGCAGAGGCGAGGTACGCAGGGCGAGATCGGCGGCTGGGCCATACCCGCGAGCACCGTTTTAGGGGTGATGCCTGAACTGACGGAGGCGCAACAGCATCAGAATACGCGCTGGCAGCAGGCTCTTAGTGGAGAGCCTCAGGCCAAAGGGAAGCGCCCGGTGCGCATCGTGGATATCTGCTCTAACGCGAAAAGGGACCTGGCGTTGCGCGAAGCGCTTTTGACTCATACAGCACTATTGCGAAAGAACCGCGATTTAGTCTCCTGGCACAACCAGGAGATTGCGCCAGGTCAGGACGTGAGCCAGGAGGTACGCGCCCAGCTTGAGCAGGCAGATATGACGCTTCTACTGCTCAGCCCCAATTTTTTTACCACTGAAATAGATGAACTGGTAGAGCTGGCGATGCAGCGCGCCAATCCGCCATTAGTGCGTGTGATTCCCATTTTACTGCGGCCCGTGGATGACTGGAAGCGGGAGAAGTTTGGTGGCTTGCAGTATCTACCACGCGAACTCACGGATCGTGGCGAACACAAATGCATCAATAGCGCATCTAATGACTTGGTATTGATGCAGGTTGCACGCGAGCTGCGCCAGGTCGCGGAGGCGATCCAGGCCACGTTTGGATAAAAAATCTTCTAGGCAAAAGAAACTGGGGAACCAGTCCTGCCTGGTTCCCCAGTTTCTTTTGCCTAGAACTTATTTTGTGGGGAGCATTGTTTCTTCTGGGTTGACGCTGCCCGCGTAGGCGCATTCAGAGATCAGCGGACACTGTGGACACTTAGGGCGCTGGGCATGGCAGATGGTGCGCCCGTGGCGGATCAGGTTTACATGCAAAGTGTAGGCCCATTCTGGTGGGAGCGCTTTGAGGAAGATGGTATGGGCCTGGTCGGCGCTGACCTTGGGACCGATCAGGCCCAGGCGATGGGTCAGGCGGTGCAGGTGGGTATCAATGGGCATAAGAGGTCGGCCCATATTAAAGAGAAGCACACAGGCCGCGGTCTTGGGTCCCACGCCTGGCATCTGCTGGAGATAGCGCCAGGCTTCCTCCAGTGGCTGCCCTTTGAGTTCATCTTGCAGAAAGGCGGAAAGTGAGCGCGTATCCCCCTTCGCTTGCTGCCACTCACTGAGCGTATGTAGCGCACTTTGAATGCGAGGTGCTTTTACATTCGCAAGGCCGCCACTCTTGATGGCCTCGGCCACCTCGTGGGTGGGTGCGTCGCGAACCTCCTCCCAGGTGGGGAATTTTTCTATTAACTGGCGGTAGGCACGCCCTGAGTTGATGTCAGAGGTGTGTTGTGAGAGAATTGTTCCTATCAGCCCGCCCAGGGGATCATGGTCTGGCTCCCAGGTTGGTTCTCCATAATAGCCAATCAGTAGATCATAAACGCGCTCTAAATGCTCCAGAGCGCCAGGCGTGATACCCATATTCTTACCCCTTCTTCTCTATTTTTTTGACTCACTCTACAGACGAGCGACGGGGCTTTTTGGGTCTATGCCAGGGAAAAATGATTGTTTTGTTGTATCTCCTCGGGAATTCTCGCCACTACGTGGCTCGCCGGGTGAGGGGATGTGGTGCCGGGCTGGCGAAGCCAGCCCGGCACCACATCCCCTCACCCGGCGAAGCGTCACATCCCCTGACTCAGCGAAGCGTCACAGACGTTGAGAGCAGTCCTACAAAAAGTATTCGCTGACTGCCCTGGCGACTTCCTGGGGGCCGGTTTTGTTGAGCCCGAAATGGTCGAGGGCTGGAAATTCCCGCGTTTCAGCGCGCGGGAAGACTGCTGCGAGTCGCTTCATGCTTGCGTCCGCCTGCGGAATATGTCCTTTGCTGCCATACATGAGCAGGACACTCGCGGCTATTTCCCGGTAATTTTCATAGCTGTTGTCCAGGCGTGCTACTTCTTTGTGTTCACGTAGATTTTCCTGGAGGAGGCTCAGGATGGTCTGGAGCTCGTGAGACTTCAGGAAAAGCGGCAGCATGCGTTTCATGAGCCAGGGTGGTGTTTTGCGCGCGGACTCCGGACCCATGGCGAGGGTAAACTCGACAAAGGCATCCAGTTTCTTGTTCTCGGCCAGCTTCTTTTCATAGCCCGGTATCCAGGCTACCGGGATGGACCCATTGATGGAGACACCGGGATCGTAGACGGCTATTCTGGTGAATACCTGGTTGCCGCGGGCGGATTCCAGGGCGACAAGTCCGCCAAAGCTATGGCCGACGAGAAGATGCGCACCGGTCTGGCGTTGCAGCGCGAGTACATCTTCGCACTCTTTTTTAATACTGTAATCGTTGCCCTGTGGTCCGCTCTGGCCGCGCCCACGTCGTTCCATGGTGTGAACGGTGAAGTGCTCGGCCAGAGCACGCGCGAAGGCAGTATAGTCACGGGCCAGCGAGAGCGCGCCAGGCACCACAATCACTGCCGGCCCACTGCCCACGCTCAGGTAGCTAATCGTGGTTCCATCCTGGGAAAGTATTGTGCTGGTAGTCTCTATCGCAGTATTCATGATAATGACTCCTTTGAAGTATCAATTGTCAGATGTGCTTTCGCATCACTGACCAGAGTATAGTGGGCAAAGGAGGAGCCGCGCGCCGCCCGACTGGGTGGTTGGGCGGGTGGTTGTGAGTGGGGATTGTTAGATCAATTTCAGGCGACTGGCGGCCGCGCTAGCTTCGATGCGGCTGTTGACGTCGAGTTTGCGGTAGATGTTTTTGACGTGGCCCTTGACGGTGTTGACGGAGATGATCAGCGCTTCGGCGATTTCGGGGTTGCTACGCCCGGCGGCGAGGAGGGCGAGCACACGCTGTTCCTGTGTGGAGAGTGGTTCGAGCAGCGTGCTGTCCGGGCTGCTAGCCTGGGGAGAGAAGGGGTGAGCGAAGGCGTGGAGGATGCTCTGGGTCCAGGTGCGCAGGGTTTTCTCTGTAAGGGAAGGCAGGAGTTCGCGCAGGAGGGTCGCCACTTCTTCGCCTTCATCAAGGAAGAGGCGTAGAAAGCCCGCGCCGCGCGCCTGTGCGAGGACGAGGGTGAATTGCTGGTTACTCTCTGGCACCTGTTTGAGGGAGGCATGGGCGAGCGCGATGAGGAGCTGAATTTCCAGTATTCTCAACATGTGTTGGCCCTCTTGAGCGTGGCTGAGAAGCTGCATAAGCTGAGGTAGAGCGGTCTCTGCTTTGCCCCGGGCCACGAGCAGGCGCGCCGTGAGCAGGTGGATTGATTGCTGTTGCAGTGGAGTGAACTCCTGTCCAGAGCTGGTGAGCTCGTCAAGCGTGTGTTCTGCGGCCTGGAGAGCACCATCGCGAATCTGTGTGTGTGCTTGCCAGAGGAGGACATCTGGGACGAGTTGACGCGTATGGCTGGCTGCTTGTAGGTGTACGATAAGCGCGGAGAGGGTTGCCTGTGCCTCGGTCTCTTTCCCGCGCACGCGCAGGAGGAGGAGTTGTAAGAGTTCTAGTTGCGTGCGCACGGCTTCCTCTCCCACAGGGAAATCGCCCTGGGAGTGGTGTTGATGAGATGCCTCGCGGGCCAGTTGCTCCGCCCTGTCAAGCTCGTTCCACGCGTAGGCAATGCGCATGAATCCGCACGCAACTTGTATGCGAAAAATATCCTCGCCGGTCTCATTTGGCCAGGGAGGTTCGGCCAATGCTTGCCGGTAATAGGAGTCGGCCTGGCGCAATTCGCCCATTTCGAGAGACACGTCACCCAGCATGCGTCCGATGACGCGGGTGAAGACACGATCCTTGACACGCAGACTGAGGGTATAGCCTGCCAGGAGATGTTGACGGGCACTGGCGAAGGTGCCTGTCTGCATGGCTTCCATGCCCAGCGTGAGCAGGCAGCCGCAGTGCCATTCGATCCACTCCGCTGGCCGCTGCTGGTATGCCTGTTCAGGGCTGGTAGGCAGGAGGAGGAGTGCGGAGCGGGCGTAGGCGACAGCGGTCGTGACAAAGCCATGAATGATGGTAAAGGTCGCGCGAAAGGCGTAGAGAATGCCGACCTGGAGCATGTCTCCCTGCGCGCGCCAGCCCTTTTCCGCCAGTTGGAGCAGGTCTTCGGCTGGCTCGATGCGCCAGACTCCGCCTGGTTGCTTTTCGGTGAAGATGCGCGCCTGGGCGAGGAGGAAGCAGAGGACAGGGTGCGCGGCTAGAAGGTTTTGTGGTAGCTGTTCCAGCCAGCGGCGCATGGTATGGTACTCGTTGGAGTAGGCATGCTCGTTGAGGTGTTCGATCAGTCGCCCGGCTCGCTCGAAGTCTTGCGCGAACAGGGCGGCCTCGATGGCTTCCGCGAGCATAGCATGTTCTTCATACCAGGAGCTGGCCTGTGCCGACAGTTCGCGCAGCGTCCCAGTTCCCAAACGGCGCTCAGCCTCGGCTCGCATGGCCTCGGCGAAGAGGGTGTGATAGCGATACCACTCGCCCGCACTGTCCAGTGCATCGAGAAAGAAGCCATTGCGCGCTACCATCTCCAGCCACTCGGCGCCATCATGTCTGCCTGTCAGCGCATCACACAGCGAGCCGCTCAGACGACCAAGCAGGCTAGTCTGGAGCAAGAAGAGCTGGAGCGGCTCCGGCTGGGCGGCAAGTACTTCGCTCAGGAAAAACTCCTGGATTGGGCGATGAGCGCGCTCAATCGTGGAGTCAGCGCTCATTTGTTTGAGCGCAGCCTCGATTGCCTGGGGCGTTCTCTGGCTTTGCAAGCTCAAGGCCAGCAGGCGCAGACCAGCAGCCCAACCCTCCAGTTGCGTATAGAGCGTGTGCAGGAACTCCTCGGCGAGTGCCTGTTGGAGGAATTGCTGGAGAAAGAGCGCCATTTCCTCCAGGGAGAAACGCAGTTGGGAGGTCTGGATCTCCAGCAGGTCGCCACGCGCGCGCCAGCGCACCAGTGGGAGCGGTGGTAGGCTGCGTGTCAGGATGATGACATGGAGAGAGGCTGGCAGGTTTTCGATGAAAAAGGCCAGCGTTTCGTGGATCTGAGCGTGCTCAATCAGATGATAATCCTCTAAAACCACTACGCCCTCCTGGACAAAGCGGCTCAGATCGTTGAGCAGAAACGCGAGCGCCGCCTGCAATGGCGCCTGCGTGAAAGGTTGTCGGGTACTCTGGGAGAGCTGTTCCAGGGCCGTCTGGCCGATTTGCGCGTCAGAAAGCTGGCAGGCGGCGATCAGCGTCGACCAGAAGCGCAGTGGATCGTTATCACCCGCTTCAAGCGAAAGCCAGGCCACAAACAGAGGAACCTGCGCCTGGCGACGCGTGAGCCAGCGACTGACCAGCGTGGTCTTGCCAAAGCCAACTGGAGCGTGCACGAGGGTTAACTTTTGCTGTCGGCTGCCATCCAACAGCGCCAGCAGAGGATCACGCTCGACCAGTTGGGCTGGTAGGCGCGGAGGCCGTAGCCGTGTCTCCAGCAGCGGGGTGGCCGCCTGATGCAAGCCTTCCCCGCGTGTAGCCAGAGGTTTGGCCCCAGAGGTTTCTTTACTCGCTTTCTTCTCGCTTGCTATCCTTGATGAAAGCGCCTGTGCGATCTCCTGAAGCCGCGCTAGTGTCAGATCCTCCCCTTTGCCCATGTACGCGCGATACAGCTTGCCCTGGTGCTTGCGATACGCCTTCCAGTACCATCCACCGCGCCCGCTGCCAGATCCCTCCTTGCGTGCTGTATAGCTGCCCTCTGGGGCATGAAAAGCAAAGAGCGTCGAGCGCCCTCTTCCCACCCACTCAAACCACGCCGCCGACCCAACTGCGATCTCAAGCGCCTGCTCGCCTTCATGAGTCACAAGGGTGTTTTGCTCAATGGTAGGTGTTGATCGCGTCATGCATCTCTCTCTTATCAACCTTGTTTATTAACTGCTAAACGCAAAGTTCCCTAACAGTATAGCATACTTGTGAGGGAACTTCGTGTTTAGTTGCTGAGCCAGCATAATCTTCCTGCCGATCTTATCGCCCGGCGGCTCCGAAGGGGTCCGGAGGATGGTGTACGAGAGAAAGACCCTAAAAATGATGCTACGTTTTGGCGCTCTCTGCGATGACAATCATAGAGAATATTCTCCCACTTCTATTGTCAAGGATGAGATTCATGCAGATATCACCGGACGCGGGCGTGGGGCAGCGCCATGCCCCGCTCACGCTGTTTGATCGTTATGCCACCCATATTTTTCGCTACATCTATCAGCAGGTAGGGCATCGCCAGGACGCGGAAGACTTGACGCTGGACGTCTTTCTCGCGGCGACGGATAGCGAGGCACAACTCGCGCTGAAAAGTGAGCAGCAGCAACTGGCATGGCTGCAACGCGTGGCACGCAATAAGGTCATTGATCGTTATCGACGCCAGGTACGCACTACCCTTCAGCCGCTAGAAGCGGATGCCGAGATTGCAGACGATGATCTGACGCCAGAACAGTATAGCGAGCGCAACGAAACCTATGAGCGTCTCTTCCAGGCGGTGGCACGTTTGCCACAGGCGCAGCAGGAAATTATTCACCTGCGCTTCGTTGAGGGTCTGCGTTGCACCCAGATCGCGCAGATTCTTGATAAGTCTGATGCCTTCGTGCGTACGACCATTAGTAGAGCTTTGAAGCGCTTGCGCACCTATTATGGACATCGATAAGGGGGACAGGGAAGTATGTCGGACTATAATCATTACCAGCCAGACCAGACAGAATCCGAGCAGGATCCACGCAACGAGGCGGTTATTCTCGCTCTCCATGAGAGCGTGGCCTGGCGCGAGCGGCAGACGCAAGAACTTTCAGACGCCGAGATTGAGCGGTCTATCGCGAGCGTACGTAGTCGTTTCCAGGCGAGGCTTGCCCAGCGCGAGCAACCACACTTGCGTTTGGTGCCAAATAGCTCTCGTGCCTTGTCAGACTACACGCCACAACCGCGCCGGAGGATCAAACTGACGCGCTATATAGCTATCGCGGCCGTCATTGTCCTGCTCATTGGCAGCAGCCTTGCGATAAGCAACATGTTCCAGACGGGAAGAAGTAGCATCTCTAGCACGCAGCAGACGACCGCTACGCCATGGCCAACCCCAACGCTGACGGCGGCTCCAATACAATCCCCCAGAGAACAGGCCCAGGCGCTTGTACAGCAATTGGACAAGGAGACGCGCATGTGGGGGCAGGCGCATCCCTATCTGAATCCCACTGATGGGAAGACCTACCAGCTCGACTACAGCTACCAGGCGCTGGTAACACGGCTTCAGGCCCTTGAGAAGATCGCCAAATCGGACGCAGACTACACCTATATTGCGACCCTAACCCAGCAGGAGCTTGAGCTACACCATGCATTTGAGCAGACCGCGCAAAGCAAGCCCTCGTTGAACCAGCCTACTGCAAGTGAACTGCACCTGCTTTCCAGTCTCAAGCTAAACAACAAAACGGTCATCGTTGTCTCGCTTGCCATGCAGAGCGCGCGTGTGTATACCAATGGTTCGCTTGCACGCTCGTTTCATATCGCCTCGAGTTTTACCCGACTGCCAACCATGCCTGGTCACTTCCAGGTTGACTACACGTTCGAACAGGGCACATTAGCATCCGATGCATTGCCACCAGGCCAGGGGCATATCGAGGTATCCTATGAACTGTTTTACAAAACCATCAAGCAGGCTGAGCATCCAGGGGCGTATTATAGGTCGTTCATCTACTGCAACCCACAGCGTTCGGTCTTTGGCCCGAACGCGCAACTGCCCCATATCGAGGGCGCACATACCGCTGATGGCAGCATCACCAGCGGGATTGAGGCCCCAGGGAGGACGCACAATGGCTCTATAACTCTTTGCAAAAAGGGAGCGATATCATCGTCTATTAGGGTGTGTTTCTGCGATTGCTCACATTTGCTTGATCAGACCAAAAACTATCGTGAACGCCCTCTCTGGAGACAGAGAGGGCGTTGCTTTGTATATCGAACTGTTGTGTGCGCATTATATACTCGCTGCCGGAGAAGGCTTGATGCCACTAGCACATCACTCTTAACTGGTGGGTATCCTGTGTTGGTATCATGGAGGAAGAGGGGGTATAAATTCCCTTATCGACGTACCTCCTATTTTGTGTGCGCTGGGTAGTACTGCTGGATAGAGGCGTATGGTGGCGAACTGGAGAGCCTGACAGTGGTCATGCGTCCTCGACGGCTTGCGGAACGCGATGCTAGAATGGAAGGTGGAAATTTCCAAGTCCAGCGAGTGTTGAATAAGATATTATATTACCTATGAGGGTAGAACATATGTATTTAGACAAGACACTACAGCAATATTTAGATGACCTGGCCTCCGCGCAGCCTACGCCAGGTGGCGGTTCCGCCTCGGCGCTGACCGGAGCGATGGGCGCGAGCCTCGCGTGTATGGTGGCGCGGCTCACGGTTGGCAAGGCCGACTATACAGTGGTCCAGCAGGAGATTGGTGACCTGATCGAACAGGGCGAGAGCCTGCGCGCCCGCTTCCAGGAGTTGATGCGCCTGGACATCGAGGCCTATGGCAAGCTTTCAAGCTGCTTTAAGATGCCGCGTGAGACCAGCGAAGAGAAAGAGGCGCGCAAACAGGCCGTACAGGGTGCGCTTGTCGAGGCGGCCCTGGTGCCTCTTGAGATGGTCGAGCGCGCGCTTGAGCTTGTGCGCTGTTGCAAGCGCGTCGCCGAGATCGGCAACAAAAATGTGCTCAGTGACATCGCCACCGCGACGTCGCTGGCCCTTGCCGCAGGGAACGGGGCGGCCTGGATGGTCAATGTCAACATTACCTCCCTGAAGGATGCAGACAAGGCTCAGGAGTTGCAGGGACGGCTGGATGGCGCGCTGGGACAGATTACTGAGGAGGCGTTAGGAGTTAATCGCGCAATTGAGGAGAGAGGTGCGAAGTAGCATGACGGCAACTATACTTGATGGAAAGAAACTGAGCGCGGAGATTAAAACTGAACTGAAAGAGGAGGTGCAGCGCTTTCAGCAGACCTATCAGCGTGCGCCGGGCCTGGTAGTGGTACGCGTGGAGGGTGACGCAGCATCGGGCGTTTATACCAAGGCTATCCTGCGTATCGCCAAAGAATTGGGCGTTGATGCGCGCCTGGAAGCGCTTCCCGCAGAGACAACGACCGAGGAGTTGCGTGATGCACTTTTGCACCTGAATGGTGATCCCGCAGTGCATGGGGTAATCGTCCAGATGCCACTGCCAGAGCATCTCTCCCAGCGCCTGGTAGCTGAGACGCTTGCGGCTGAGAAGGATATCGATGGTATTAGCCTCCAGAGCGCTGGCAACCTGGCGCTGGGCTTCCCCAGCTTGTATCCCTCGACCGCCGCGGCGGTGGTGGAGATTCTTGAGCGCACTCAGACGCCCATTGAGGGGAAGCGCGTAGTCATACTGGGGCGCAGCAATGTTGTTGGCAAGCCGCTGGCTCTGATGCTCTTGCAGCGCAATGCGACCGTGACGATCTGTCATTCGCGCACGCAGAATTTGAGTGAAGTGATGCGTGAAAGTGATATCCTGATTGCGGCTGTTGGACGTCCTACCATGGTAAAGGCAGAGATGGTTCGGCCTGGAGCAACGGTCATTGACGTTGGCACCAACGCGCGTCCAGAGGGCGGAATTGTGGGTGATGTAGACTATGACTCGGTGAGCGAGGTGGCTGGCGCGCTGACTCCAGTACCTGGAGGGGTCGGACCATTGACCAATGTGATACTGATGAAGCAGTGCATCGAGGCGGCCTGGCGACAGGAACGTGAGCGAGCGCGCTAAGCCAGCTTTCGTATATGAGGATCGTACCTTTACGCTGAGTTCCCCCTCATGTGGTAGGAGGGCCTTGCAAGGCGGCAAGTCCCTCCTGCCTTTTTGTTTTTTTGAATTTCGTAAACCGTATCATACGGCTTCTAGGGCGCGTTCTTTGTAACCTTGAGCTTTTTTCTACGTAGAGAAGGATAAATATAATTTCTTATATTTGTAGGAGAAGGCATGCAAGACAAGAAGTTGGCAAGCGCATCTAAAGCTATTCTAATCTTGACCCTCTGTTTTGGTATATTCTGTACACTCTGTTCTACTTTGTGTTCATTGAGCAATGCCTATCAGCTCCCATTTGAGTGGTTAGCAGGAAGTGCAGATGATTTTCGACATGGCTATCTTGACTTCAATGGGGAGGGGATGATACCTCTCTTCCTTGGCTCTTTCCTGGTTGGTATTATGAGCTTACTTGCTTTTGCCTTTGCTTTTTTTGCTTATCGACGCAAGGAAGCAGGCAAGAAGCTGATGACGTGGGCGATGCTTCTCTTTAGTATAGCGGTTCTTATGATTATAGGCTCATTCATGCTTCATACGTACTCTTCGTGTTATGAGAACCCTGAAGGAAGCGATGATACTGTATATTGCCGGTATGCGTTGCCCGGGAGTCAACCCTTCACGCCAACTCCGTAGGGCAGACGAGTAGTAGATAGCCAGGAAGTTCCCGCAACCTCCCTTTGCATAGCTTTTATGTTTCTCTAGAGCGCATGTGAGGGGTTGCGGTTTTCGTTCTTTGTGGACTCTTCCTGCTGGCGAGTGCGGCGCAGGCGCAAGAAGAGTAGTGTACCAAGTACCAGGACGATGACAGCGCCCAGGCCACCCCAGCCAATCAGCTTCACCACCTGTTCTACCTGGTCAAAATGGTCCTGGAAGAAGATCCCGCCAAGGTAGCCCAGGCTCCCGATCAGGAGCGCCCAGGTGATGCCGCCAAGCGCGTTGTAGAACATAAACGTGCGCCAAGGCATCTGGTTCATCCCGGCCAGGAACGCTGCCCAGATGCGTAGGAGGGTAATGAAGCGTCCAAAGAAGACGGTTTTTGCGCCATGTCGCGCAAAGAAGCGCTCGGCATGTTCCAGGTGGCTGGTCTTTAAGAAAAAGTATTTGCCGAAACGCTCGACAAAGCGGCGTCCTCCTGTACGGCCAATAAAGAATCCAATGTTATCACCAATAATCGCGCCTATGGCTGCGCAGAGCATAATAAGAGGCAGTTGGAGTTGGTGGCTGGTCGCCGCATAAAAGGAGGCGAGCAGGACCATGCTTTCACCAGGTAGGGGAAGGCCAGCGCTCTCCAGCAGGATCAAAAGCGTTACCGCTGGATAACCCAGGAAATCAAGTAAGCTCTGAAGTGTATGTAGAGAGAAAAGCGTTGTAAAATCCATTATAATGGCCCCTTCCAGGTTGTTTACATAATAGCATGTCGTCACAGTGAGGGCTGAAGGTGAACATTTACTAGCTCAGCCTTTGTTTGCTTTGAAGATGTAAGTTCTATACATTTGTTGTTAGTATACAAAGATAGAGCCTGAAAAGGATCACAAACCTGTTGCGTACCTGTCGCAAATATGTCGCAAGAAGAAAGCAGGTGCAGGCGGGTTACGAGGGAGACGAGCGATGGATACCGTTTTGGTCAGACTATGGAATTTGCTGAAAATAGGGACGTTGCAGTGGTATCTCCTCTGGTTTATGCATCACAAATATATTGTTGGCACCTCAGCTGTGATTTTTAATGAACAGGGGCAGATCTTGTTGTTGCGCCACCGTTTCTGGCGAGAGGGGTCCTGGGGCTTGCCAGGAGGTTACGCCGAACACGGCGAGTCACTTGAGGAGACGGTCTGCCGAGAGGTGCGCGAGGAGACGGGATATGAAGTGGAGATCGAGCGTGTCTTGCGCCTGGTAAGCGGCTATAAGTTGCGCCTTGAAGTGAGCTTCGTGGGGCGCCTGGTAGGAGGCGAGCGCAGGCTAGATGCGCGAGAGATCATCGAGGCGCGTTTCTTTGCCCCTGATGACCTACCCGCAGGCTTGATACGTTCGCATCAGCACTTGATCTCAATGGCGCTCGCGGGCGAAGGGAGCGAGCGGAGCGTCGTCTCCCTTCATCCAACCTTTCCCAGGCGTTAGATGCCTGATGCGTGTGGCGTGTGTTCCTCGACGTGGTCGATGTAGGCGACCTTGTAGAGGGTGGGCTCGGCCCTGGTGGCGATGTGCATGGCCTGTTGCATATGCTCGCGAGCCTTGGGATTGCGGAGCATGGCTTCAAATTCGGCCTGGCTGCGCCATTGCGCATAGTTGGTGACTTTTGTACCATCCAGGCTTTTGTGAATGTTCGCTGATATATAGCCAGGCTGCTTGTTGATAATGGTGGCCGTGATATGAGCTAGAAAATCAACAAGCTCCTGCTGGCGCTTTGGTTCGACCGTGAAGACATTGATCAAGGTTACCAGTTGTTGCTCTGTGCGAATGGTTGTCATGGGCTACTTCCTTTCCATTGCCATTGTCGTGAAGTTCTTAGCTTCAGTATGTGCTCCCTGTGTGACAGCCGTATGTCAGTAGCTCAATTTTTACTTCGCTTTGTCCTGTACTGGTGTGTGCCTTTGCGAGGAGCGAGCGGCGCGTAGGCGCATAATACTCTCGCGCAGGGAGAGGGGCGAGAGGACTTTTGCCTGGCCACGGGGAACATCCAGGGCGGGCGCGGCCTCTGCTCGTTGGCGCTCAAGCCAACTCCGTCGCCATTTCTCTGTGGCCTCGCTGGCGGCCTTCAGGCTAAACGAAGGTTGTTGCTCAAGGTCTGGCACGGCTATGACCGCCGTGGGCAGGTCCGCGATAGAGAGATCCATGCTTGCAGGAGTCGGCGGATATGTCTCTGGCATGTGGGGCAGGAGAGATGCCTGTGTAAATGGCTGAGGCGTCTCGGGAAGCTGAGGGAAGGCCATCCTTTGCTTGTAGACGCTAGCCTGAATGCTGCCTGGGAAGGAAAGTGCGTCGAGCACACTCTCGTCTGCTTGATTGATTGCTGCATCTGGCATGGCGGGCTGGGAAAAGAGTGGGTCTGATCTCTCTCCTGTGTCCAGCAGGAAGGCCATTGGCGCCTGTTGGTGAGAGATGAGTCTTGCCCCCTCTTCTGGCGGTGCTGAAGGGAGAGGGGCAAAGCTGGCTCCCTGATCCAGGCTGTTGTTCGTGAAGGCCGTGTCGATAGGTTGAAAGGGAAGCATATCATATGCTTGCAGATGTGCAGGTGCGGATGTAGCGACGTTGAGCTCGGCCTCATGATTTGTCCCAAATACATATGAGTTGGGTTCTGGTAGGGGAGAGAGGGGCGAATGCGGATTTATCGAGGAAGGAGGAAGCTCATCGTGATATGCGCTTGTTGGAATGTGCCACTGGATGCCTGAGGGCGGAGGCGTATTGCTACGTACGGGCGCGAGTTGTTCTAAGAGTGAGGCCAGGGTCTGCGCTTCCGGCGTTGAGTGAAGATCCATGGGTTGCGCCGTGGGTTCAGCCGGAACCGGCGTATCAACGGGATGAGGGCTGGCGGGCGCCGGAGACAGCTCTGGTAGCGGTCGGCTGGGATGGGGGTGGAAGCCACACGCCCGGCATGTGGCATCATCGGCTGGAAGCTCGGCGCCGCACCTGGGGCAAGGGAAGACAAAGTGTTCTGCCTGTTGTTTGGAGAGTTGGAAACTCATGCGACGAAACGTCCCACTGCGTCCACCAAACTTACCACCCGGTGTTGTCTGCTGTTGTGTTTTCTCTTCAAACATAAATACAAAAGCCTACTTGTGCGCTAAAAACACACTAAAAACTAAACAACAAAATAAATATACAAAGAGGCAAAAATGTCTCTTTCTGCATTTTTTAACGAATTTAAAGAACATTGTCAATAAATGTCAGTGGTAATGGGTCGACTTTCCTAGTCTCTGCCAGGCAAATAGGCTTGCTTGTATGGTTACTCGTTATATAGTGTGCAAGTTTGGGATTTGACCTTTCGCGCCTGTGGCGCTTGCTTTGGGTGCTACTGTGGTGCTGGTGGGCAGCCGCGGGCTGCCCACCAGCACCACAGGATCAACTGACCTCTTCCACTCTCTCTAGCAAGAGGCTTCACGTGCTTGATGGGGGTCACGTCGATGGCGCCCACCTGAGAAAAAATAAGGGATTTTACCGATAGGAGATAGTGCTAATAGGACTTGACGATTTTCTGAAATTCGCTAAAATCTACATAGACACTTAAATTTTTTGAGATTTTTGAGGTTTGCATGGATATTGTTGTTGTTGGTGCCGATCACACGACAGCACCTATCGCGTTGCGCGAGCGTCTTTCATGCTCCGCGCGCCAGGTTCCTCAGGTCCTGAGTGCGGCGCGCCAGATTTCACAAGAGAGTGTGCTGATTTCAACCTGTAACCGCATTGAGCTTTACGCTGTATGTGAGGATAAAAAGCAAGGAATTGCCGACTTATTGCGTGTATTAAGTGAGTCGCGGGAGGTGGCAGGCGAGGAGCTCCTCGAGCACTGCTACACTTTCACCGGCCAGGAAGCCGTAAACCACCTCTTTAGCGTGGCTTGTGGTCTTCGCGCTCTCGTTCCCGGTGAACCTCAGATTCAAGGGCAGGTCGTAGACGCGCTGGAGATTGCGCAGGGGGCGGGTCTGAGTGGCCCCATCCTCTCGGCGCTTTTTCGTGCCGCAATCACGACCGGGAAACGCGCGCGCAATGAGACAGGTATCAGCCGCAGCGCCGCCTCTCTTAGCCATGTTGCCGTGCAGCTAGCACGCCATCTCTTTCCCAGGCTTGAGGAGGCGGCTGTTTTATTGGTTGGCTCGGGCCAGATGAGTGAACTGGCGGCGCGCAATCTCTATGACAACGGGGCGCATAATTTGACGATTGTCAATCGCACCTATGAGCATGCCACGGAACTGGTCGAGGCGATAGGTGCGAAACATCGTACCTTTGCTGAGCTGCTCCCCGCGCTGGTAGATGCCGATGTAGTAATTAGTTCTACCAAAGCTCCCCGCGCTCTCATGACTCTGGATATGATGCAGCAGGTCATGGTCAGGCGTGATGGCCGCCCGCTCTTGCTAGTTGATATCGCGCTTCCTCGCGATGTCGAACCCGGAGTCGTCGACCTGCCTGGCGTACATCTTTATAATATAGATGATTTGCAGTCTGAGGTGGACAGAGGTATTCATTTGCGCTGGCAAGAGGCCGAGCACGTACGCACAATTATCGCACAAGAGGTCGAGGCCTTTGAACGCTGGCTCTCCTCATTGAGCGTAGTTGGCACGATCAGCGACCTGCGTAAGCAGGTCGAACTGCTGCGCCAGCAGGAACTTGCTCGTACACTCCGCCAACTCTCCGCCTCGCTCTCGGAGCGAGAGGTGGCGGCTATTCAAGAATTAACCCATCGCCTTGTCAATAAAGTTTTGCATACACCTACATTACGTTTGAAGGACGCGGCAGCGGCTGGGCAGGGGCATGTCTACGCCGAAGCTACGCGTTATCTCTTTGCCTTGGAAGATGAGAATGAAACGAATCACGATAGGAACACGGGCCAGCAAGCTCGCCATGATACAGACGCAGTGGATCATCGAGCGGATACATCAGCAGTGGCCAGACCATGAAATCGCGATTGAGCAGATTCGCACCACGGGCGACCGCGTGACGAGTGTGCCGCTCTCGCGCATTGGTGGCGATGGTGTCTTTGTCACTGAGATTGAGAGCGCGCTTCAGGAGCGGCGTATCGATATCGCGGTGCATAGCCTGAAGGATCTGCCAACCGCGCAGCCAGAGGGACTCTGTGTGCTTACGCCGGGACCACGCGAGGATGTGCGCGATGTGCTTGTCTCAAAGGGTGACCTACATATTTCGGCGCGGGGTGCACTGGAAGGGATAACGCCTGGGCGCGCTCCCCGCATTGGTACCTGTAGTTTGCGTCGTACCGCGCAGATTCGTCATCTCTGCCCCAACGCGGAGATCCTCTCGCTGCGTGGGAACGTTGATACACGCCTGCGTAAGCTTGAGGCGGGCGAGTATGACGCTATTATCCTGGCGGCGGCGGGACTACATCGCCTGGACCTGCAAGCCACGCTAGAGGGGAAGCTCAGTTATTTCCCGGTTGCGCAGATGCTGCCCGCGCCAGGGCAGGGCGCGCTGGGCCTGGAGATTCGCGACGAGCCAGCTTTCCGTGAGCTACTGGCACCTTTGCAGGATCAGAACGTCCAGGCCGCAACGAGCGCCGAGCGCATGTTTATGCGTCGCCTGGGTGCGGGGTGTTATCTCCCGGTCGCGGCCCATGCCCATATCATTGATGAACGCCTGGTGTTGCGTGGACTGGTAACGAGCCTGGATGGACAGCGGCGGATTCTCGTGCAGCAGGAGACGGGTTGGAACGCATATGCCTTCCTGGAGAATGCCGAGCGTCTAGGCATCGAACTGGCTGAGATCGCGCTGGCGCAGGGCGCGCACGATATTATCGCGGAGCTTGATGGGAGTCGTGTGCAGGAGCAACAACATGTCTGAGATGCAGGCAGCTACTCAATCTCTACAGGGCCAGCGTATTCTGGTTACGCGTACACGCGAACAGGCGTCAGCCTTTAGCGAGCGGCTGCGTGCCCTGGGAGCGCTGCCTATTGAGTTTCCCACCATTCGTATTGAGCCACCCCAGGACTGGAGCCAGCTCGATGCCGCGCTACACCGCCTGTATGCTGCTGAGCAGTCCCTGGCCTATGATTGGCTGATCCTGACCAGTGCGAATGGTGTCTCCATCTGTATGCAACGCCTGCGCGCCCTGAGCCTGGAACCTGCGCGCTTACGTGAGGTCTCGCCCGGGCTACACATTGCCACCATTGGACCGGCGACAGCCGCGACCTTGCAGGATTATGGCCTGCATGCGGACCTCGTGCCAGACGAATATGTGGCCGAGGGCGTCATTACGGCTATGCACGAGTGGGCGCGACAAAAGGAGCTCTCTCTACAGGGTCAGCGTATCCTGCTGGCGCGGGCCGCCGAGGCGCGTAAAGTGCTGGTGGTCGAATTGAAGCAGGCAGGCGCGCAGGTAGATGAGGTGTCGGCCTATTATACCAGGCCGGTCGCGAGTGATGATGAGCAGGGACGCGAGATTCTGCGTCGCCTACAGCGTCATGAACTGGACGTCCTGACCTTTACCAGCTCCTCGACGGTGCGCAACTTTGCGTCCTGGCTCAATTCATGCGCGCAGGGTGCAGGCCTGGACGCTACAGAACTGCTCGCGGGCGTGCGCATCGCCAGCATCGGCCCCATCACATCCCAGACCGCACGCGACCTGGGTCTGCACGTCGACATCGAGGCCCAGGCCTTTACGATTGATGGCCTGGTAGAGGCTATCAATCACGCTGTGAGTGCCTAAACTAGAGTAAATTATATTTTCGCGTTTTACTGAAATAATTCATGATAGAGGAATAAACGTTATGGCAGAACAGACAACTGAGATCACACAACCGGTGCAGCACGAGACGCAGGAGACGGCTCCCGCAGCCGCGCCCGCTCAGCCCAAACCCAAACAGCCGCGCCAGCTGGTACGGTTCACCTTCTATAAACTGGATCAGCAGTGGCAATTGCTGCCCGCCGAGGTACGCGAGCAGGGCAAGCGCGAGCTTAAGCGCATTGTTGATGCCTACTCTGAGCGCGCGTTGATCCGTAGTTATGGCCTCTACGGTGTGCGCTCCGACTGCGACTTTATGCTCTGGACCGCGACTTACGAGGCTGAGGACCTGCGCTGGCTGAGCAGCCAGATTCGTCGTAGCCCAATGGGTCCCTACCTGCGCGAGGCGCAGGCCTTCCTGGCTATGACCAAGCGTTCGGTCTATGTGGGGAAAAATGCGCGTGGCGCGCACGATCCACGCCTGGTGATCTCGCCCGAGGATAGCAAGTACCTCTTTGTATATCCCTTCGTCAAGACGCGTCCCTGGTATATGCTCTCGCTCGAAGAGCGCAAGCGCATGATGAACGAGCATATTCGTGTGGGTCTGAAATATCCGCAGATCAAACTCAACACCACCTATTCCTTCGGTATCGATGACCAGGAGTTCGTCGTCGCTTTCGAGTCGGATAGCATCGCTGATTTCCTCGACCTGGTGCAGGAGCTGCGTGAGACCGAGGCCAGTCAGTACACCCTGCGCGATACCCCCATGTTTATGTGCGTCCTGGAGGAGATCGACCAGATCCTCGACGCCATTGGTGCGTAGAACACGAATAGAAATAGAAGGGAACGTGGTGTGGTAGTGTAGCCGCGTACGCAAGTAGCGGGTTACACTACCACACCACGTCCCA
This sequence comes from Ktedonobacter sp. SOSP1-85, assembly GCF_016587415.1. Taxonomy (GTDB): domain Bacteria; phylum Chloroflexota; class Ktedonobacteria; order Ktedonobacterales; family Ktedonobacteraceae; genus Ktedonobacter. The sequence continues at coordinate 6,060,891 of NZ_BNJI01000001.1, forward strand.
TGTGTAGAGAGAGGAACGTTAACATGAGTCAGCAGAGCGCGAGTGAGCGCAAGCTCAATTTGTCCAGGTCGCGTGCGCTCTTTCAGGAGGCACAACAGGTCATGCCCGGTGGCGTCAATAGCCCGGTGCGTGCCTTTCGTGGGGTAGGCGGAGAGCCCGTCTTTTTGGAGCGCGCCGAGGGCGCCTATCTCTATGATGCCGACGGCAATCGCTATCTCGATTTTGTTCAGTCCTGGGGGCCGATGATTCTTGGCTTTGGCTATCCCAGCGTGCTTGAGGCGGTAACTGAGGCCAGCAAACGAGGCTTTACCTTTGGCGCCCCAACTCAGGCCGAGACCGAATTGGCACGCCTGGTGATCGAGAGCGTACCCTCGGTTGAGATGATCCGCTTCGTCAATTCCGGTACCGAGGCCACTATGAGCGCGCTCCGCGTCGCACGTGCCTACACGGGTCGCAGCAAGATCGTCAAATTTACCGGTTGCTACCATGGGCACGCGGATATGCTGCTGGTACAGGCTGGTTCGGGTGTGGCCACGCTGGGCCTGCCCGATAGCCCCGGTGTGCCCAGCGAGACCACGGCCAATACTCTCTCAGTTCCCTATAATGATGAAGAAGCAATCAAGCAGGTCTTTGAGACGTATGCCAATGAGATTGCCGCGGTTATTGTCGAGCCTGTCGCGGCCAATATGGGCCTGGTTCTTCCGGTCCCAGGATTTCTGGAGTTGCTCCGCGAGCTTACTGCGAAGCATGGCGCTCTGCTGATCTTCGACGAGGTCATGACAGGTTTCCGTGTGGCGCTGGGTGGTATGCAGGAACGTGTCCAGATCACGCCTGACCTGACCTGCTTCGGCAAGATCATCGGCGGTGGTCTCCCTGTAGGGGCCTATGGTGGGCGACGCGAAATTATGCAGGTGGTCGCGCCGCTGGGCCCTATGTACCAGGCGGGCACACTTTCGGGAAATCCCCTGGCGATGGCCGCAGGTATCGCGACTCTAAAAGAGTTGCGTAAGCCGGGCCAGTATGAGCTATTAGAGCAGAAGAGCCAGCTCCTGGGCGAAGGCATCACGCGTGTGTTGCACGATACCAATACTGATGGCCAAATAGTACGTATCGGCGCCATGTTCTGCCTCTACTTTACCCGCGAGCCAGTTCACAACTACGCGGATGCCAAACGCGCCAGCACCGAGCGCTTCGCCAGCTACTTCTGGGAGATGTTGGAGCGAGGTTACTACCTGCCGCCCTCGCAGTTTGAGTCTTGCTTTCTCTCACTAGCGCAAGAAGAGGCGCAGTTGCAGGAGATGGTGCAGAGCATCGAGACCGTATTACGTCAGCAAGCATAGAAAAGGGAGCCCTGGGTATAATGACAGCCAATTTTCCGATAGTTCGCATGCGCCGGACGCGCCAGAACGAGGCGCTACGCTCCATGGTGCGTGAGACTCATTTGCAGACCAGCCAGTTAATCTATCCTATCTTTATTGCGGAAGGCATCACGCAGCCGCAGCCCATCGCATCCATGCCTGGCATTGTGCAGTGGCCACTGGGGTTGCTGGAGCAAGAGGCGAAGCGCCTGGTACAACTGGGCATTCCCGCGATCCTGCTCTTTGGCATCCCCGCGGAGAAGGACGCCGTTGGCTCGCAGGCCTATGCTGAGCAGGGCATTATCCAGCAGGCCATTCGCCTCCTCAAGGCCACTGTTCCCGAGCTGCTCGTGATTACGGATGTCTGTCTCTGCGAATATACCGACCATGGGCATTGTGGCGTCATCCATAATGGAGATGTCCTCAACGACGAATCGCTGGAGCTCCTGGCGCGCATGGCGGCCTCGCATGTCGAGGCGGGCGCGGATATTGTTGCTCCTTCAGATATGATGGATGGACGCGTGGGAGCTTTGCGCCATGTGCTCGATGAGCAAGGATACAAGCAGACTCCGATCATGGCCTATTCCGCCAAATTCGCCTCCGCCTTCTTTGGTCCCTTCCGCGAGGCGGCGGGTTCAACTCCGCAATTTGGGGATCGGCGCTCATATCAGATGGACCCGGCTAATGCTCGCGAGGCTCTGCGCGAAGTGGAGCTGGATATTCGCGAAGGTGCCGATATCGTCATGGTCAAGCCCGCGATGGCCTATATGGACGTCATTCACCGGGTGCGTGAGTCTTGCGACTTGCCGCTTGCTGTCTATAATGTGAGTGGTGAATATTCTATGATCAAAGCCGCGGCCCAGCAGGGCTGGATTGACGAGCGGCGTGTGATCATGGAGGTACTGACAGGATTGCGGCGTGCTGGCGCGGACATGATCATCACCTACTTCGCGCCAGAGGTCGCACAATGGCTCAAGGAGGCGTAGAGGACTCATGACACTCTCAAAAGACGAACTGGAGCGTATGCGAAGCCTGGCGCGTGAATATGTCGAAGAGGTCGCCACGCTCACGCAGCGCATCTGTAGGGTGCCTGCCCCCACCGGCAGTGAGCAGCAACGGGCCGCATTTGTAACCGGGCTGTTTGAGGAGCGTGGTTATCGCTGTGAGCATGACGAAGTCGGCAATGTGTACGTGCGACGTGGTCGAGGGACTGGCCCAGTCTTGCTGCTGCTGGCGCACCTGGACACGGTCTTCCCCCAGGACACGCCGCTCAACGTTCGTCGCGAGGGTGACGTACTCTATGGGCCTGGTATTGGCGATAATAGCCTGAGCGTGGCCTCTATGCTTACGCTGCTCAAGATGCTTGATCTGCTCAAGCAGGAGACATCCATCGATATCGTGGCAGCCGCAAATGTAGGTGAGGAGGGCCTGGGCAACTTGCGTGGAGCCAGGGCGGCCGTCGAGCGTTATAAACAGCAACTGGGAGCCGTGATCGCCATCGATGGTAACCTGGGGTATATCGTGAATGAAGCCGTGGGTTCGCTGCGCTGGCGCATTACCGTCAATGGTCCTGGCGGCCATTCCTATGGCGCCTTTGGGCGCCCCAGCGCCATTCATGGCCTGGCGCGTATTATCGCGCGGATCGCCGAGATCCAGGTGCCAAAAGATCCCAAGACTACCTATAACGTGGGAGTTATCGATGGAGGTACATCGGTCAATACAATTGCCGCCAGTGCCTCGGCCCTGCTAGATATGCGCTCTACGGATGTGCTGGCGCTAGACCGGCTTGCCGACGAGGTGCGAACCATCGTCAAGACCGCGCCTGGCGAAGGACTCCAGGGCGTGATTACCATCCTTGGTGAGCGACCAGCGGGAAAGATTGCGCCTGACGCGCCGCTTGTGCACCTGGCGCAAGAGGCTCTGCGTTGGATTGAGATTGAGCCCCGCCTCGTAGCTTCCAGTACGGACGTCAATATACCCTTGAGTCAGGGGATACCCGCCGTATGTGTAGGCGTCTCACAAGGCAGGCAGGCCCACACACTTGAGGAGTGGGTCCCTGTAGCCCCCATTGCCGATGGCCTGGCCCAGCTCCTCTACCTGATCACCTATGCCTGTGAACAACTCGCACGCTAAAGTCAACACAAGAGAACACCCTGGACCCTCAGTATTTCTAGTAAGTAATGTAGGAATGGGCCCTGCTAGCCTTCGGCTAGCAGGGCCCATTCCTACATTACTTACTAAGCGAGCGCCGCAGGCGCGAGGACTAGGAAAGATGGGGGATGGTAACAAGAAGCGATGTTTTTGGCAGAGCCGCAAACATCGCTTCTTGCTATCTTAAGTACGCGCCGTCCGACCAGCGAGAAAATGGCAGAGGCCAGCGAAAAGCAGAATTTTACTGGCATTGCCCCGCAAGCTTGCCAGAACGCCGAGCGTCAGACCCAGTGTCAGGCCGATGCGTCCCGCGGGATGGCGAACCATTTGTGCTAATATCTGCATACAAACTCCTCAAATTATGGTATCTTTGGCGTAACTTCTTCCCTTAGTGATACGTGGAAGAGTATTAAAACGTGGAGATGCCTTGATTCCTAAATGTGGCCTCCTATATGCTCTATTAGAGAAGAAATTAGAGTGTCCAGGTGTTATTACTGATACGAGTAGTATACATGCCTGGCTCTAAAAAGGGGTGAAATATGGTGACATATATATAATCATTTTTTGTCATTTTTATATATGTCACCATTGGTTTTGAGAAGGCATGACGACGGACCTTAGCAACTTGCCAGGGGGGGTGATGAGCCATAAAAAAAACTTATGGGAAAATCTGTTACTATTCTCCGGGGTCCTGCGTCTAACCCTGATATAAGGCTCCAATCAGGAGTTCTAAGGGCTTTCTAATAATAAACTTAGTGAATTTTAAGGATGTTGGCGAACAGTTCAACGCCGAACAGTTCTAGGAAGTATAGTCTAAATGGTTGGGATGACCGAATTCAATCGCACTTATCTACCAATTAATTCATACGGAGTCATTGGCGATTGTCATTCAGCCTTGTTGGTCGCGCCCGACGGGTCAGTTGACTGGGGATGCCTGCCAGACTTCGATAGTCCAGCTATCTTCTGTCGTTTGCTTGATCACGAGCATGGCGGCTACTTTCAAATCGCCCCCTCCGAGCCTATGCCGGGGACCCAGCGCTACCTGAAAGGTAGCAATGTTTTACAAACCCGTTTTACCAGTACTATTGGCGAACTACTCCTGACCGACTTTATGCCGGTAGAAACCTTGCGCGCCTGGCCGTATCAGGGGATGAATAATAATACCTGGACGCGTGAAGATGGCTCATGCCACTGCATGGTGCGCATTGCCGAATGCACACATGGCGAGATGCCTGTGACCATGACACTCAAGGTCAGTCCAAATTATGCTGCCTCGCCCAGCGAGGTCAGCCTGGTTCCTGGGAACAAAGGTGTTCTCGTTTCAGGTGGAAACCAGTACGTTGGCCTGGCTATTATTGGCGCACACCTGCATCCATCCTTAACACTCAATGTCGTACAGGACGCTGAAGATAGGCATCCTTCGGTTGTATTGAACGTGATACTCTCAGAGGGCGAGCGCTTGCTCTTCGCGGTGGGTATGGGCCGCAACATGCAGGCGACGCGAAGACTGGTTGAGGGCGAACTGCACCAACGCAATTTCGATTCTGAACTGGCACATACCCTGCATTGTTGGCGCGAGTGGCTCTCGACCTGCAACTATCGTGGGCCGTACCGCGAGGCGGTGGAGCGGAGCGCGTTGGCCTTAAAGATGATGACCTATGCTCCCACAGGAGCCATTGTCGCGGCCCCCACGACCTCGCTGCCCGAGCATATGGGCGGGGTACGCAACTGGGATTACCGCTATACCTGGCTGCGGGATGCGACCTTTACGCTCTATGCCCTGAACGTCCTTGGTTTTACCGACGAGGCACGCGCCTTTACGCACTGGCTCAGGCGCCTCACATACGCGGATGGCGAGTCGTTGCAAATTATGTATGGTATCCGTGGCGAGCGTGACCTGGCCGAGCAAGAACTGACTCACCTGGAGGGCTATGCCGGTTCAAGCCCCGTACGCGTTGGCAATGGGGCCGCCAGGCAGAGACAGATGGATGTCTTCGGTGAGGTGCTGGACTGTATCCACCTCTACCGGCGCCAGGGCAGCTTTGAGCGCTATGGCGAGACACTGGATGGTCCGCTATGGAATCTAATGCGCGACCTCGTGGAGCATGTCTGTGCGCACTGGCAGGACCCCGATAGCGGCATCTGGGAGATCCGTGGCGATGACCGGCATTATGTCTATTCCAAGGCGATGTGCTGGGTGGCTTTAGACCGGGGCATTCGTGCCGCGCAGCAACTCAACCTTGAAGCGGACCTGCCGCGCTGGCTGATGGTGCGAGACCAGATTCGTGCCGACATCCTGGCCAACGGTTATAACACGAGCGTCGGCGCGTTCACCCAATCTTATGGGGATACTGCCCTGGATGCCTCCAATCTCTTGCTGCCCTTGATCGGCTTTATCCCGCCCGATGATCCGAGAATGCGTTCAACCGTGGACCGTATCATTGAAGGCCTGACGGACGAGAATGGCTTTGTTTTCCGCTATATCTCTCATGATGGTCTCGCCGGTCACGAAGGGACATTTACCATTTGTACCTTCTGGCTGGTGGATAATCTCGCCATGCAGGGCCGGGTCGACGAGGCGCGCTCGCTCTTTGAGCGTTTGCTTAAATATGCTGGCCGCCTGGGACTCTTCTCGGAAGAGGTGGATGCCAATACCAGCAGCGCGCTGGGGAACTATCCCCAGGCCTTTACGCATATCGCGCTTATCAACAGCGCCTTCAACCTGCGCAAAGCTGAGATTCGTCAATCCGAGCATCATACCGATCCTTTGATTGCAGCCATTCGCTTGAACAAACAATAGTCCTGGTTTCTTTTCCATCGAAAGTCTGTTAACCAATAAAAAAAGCCTGTATGCATAATCGATTATGGGCATGAATTTGGGGGAGGAGCATTGTCCTCCTTCAAATTCATGCCTTTTTACGTGAATGCTTCGTTCCAATGAAGAAGGTTGTAGGGTCCAAGCTGGCTTGGACTGCGAGCGAAGCGATCTCCCCACGTCTGGGTATCGGCCTGCTGGCCTCTCAGTCCAAGCCAGCTTGGACCCTACAACTTAACGACTTCACTGCGTATGCGATAATAGCAAGACTAATACCACACATAAAATAAGAGAGCGAGTTCTACCAGTGTCATCTGTGCAATATCCTACAGCGAGTTTAAAACCCCATCGTGATGAGAGCCTGCTTGGAGGCCATCTCTGGATCTTCTCTGGCGCCTTACAGCAGCCACCACGCTGGGTCGAGCCAGGCGACCTGTTGGACGTGAAGTCCTCGACAGGCCAGTTTGTGGCGCGCGGCTACTATAATCCCCAGACGGATATCGCGATCCGTATCCTGACACGCGATAACACAGAGTCTATCGATGGTGACTTTTTGCGTAAGCGTGTGCGCGAGGCGCAGGAGCTGCGCAAGGTCTTTGTGCCGGGTGTGACCAATGCCTATCGCCTGATTCACTCGGAGGGAGATGGCCTGCCGGGCCTGGTGGTGGATCGCTACGCCGACATCCTGGTTGCCCAGGTGCATACTCTAGGTATGGATCGATTGCTGCCCCAGGTGCTTGAAGCCTTGCTCGCGGAGACGGGCGCACGCGGAATTCTCTTGCGCAACGAGAGCCAGGCACGTCGCCGCGAGGGTCTGGAGATAGAGGAGCCACGCGTGGCAGCAGGAGAGGTGCCCCAGCAGATCGAGATCGTTGAGAACGGCGTGCGCTTCATTGTTGATCCCTGGCGGGGACAGAAAACGGGCTTTTTCCTGGATCAGCGCGATAAGCGTGAGGCCTTGCGCAAATATGCGCGAGGTGGGCGCGTGCTCAATTGCTTCAGTTATAGCGGGGGCTTCTCAGTCTATGCGGCCCTGAGCTCAGAAGCGACACAGACGGTGAGCGTAGATGCCTCTGCTCCAGCTATTGAGGCGGCACGTCAGCATTTTGCCCTGAATGGCCTGGATGCCAGCAAGCACGAGTTTCATACCGAGGATGTGTTTGAGTACCTGGAACAGGCCGCAGAGCGTGGGGAGCGCTTTGACGTGGTTATACTGGACCCACCGGCCTTCGCCAAGAACCAGGGTGCGCGTACGCAGGCGCTTAAAGCCTATCGTCGCCTCAATACCCTGGGCATGCAGGTCTTGCGTCCAGGCGGGATTCTATTGACCTGTTCATGCTCTGGCGTGATTGGTATGGACGATCTGCTGGGGGTCGTCTCCAATAGTGCCCAGCGTCAGAAGCGCACGGTACAACTGCTGGAGTCCTATACCCATGGCGTGGATCATCCTACCAACCTGGCGATGCCGGAGACCAATTATCTCAAATCCGTCTTTTGCCGGATTTTGGCCTAGTATAAGGTTTAAAGAGATGTGCAGAAAGATGGCGTTTTAGCTATCGACCGACGCTGCTAAAGCACGTGTCTACATATCAAGGCGCGATATCCCCCGTACCTCATATGTAGACGCGTGCTTTAGCAGCGTCGTGCTACTCTTTACTGAATTATTTCTTCTGCCTGCTTCTTGAACTCGGGAACGGCAGGCACGAAGTTCGCGGCCTCGCCCGAGAGATGGGCGCAGGCCGCCCACTGTACCAGTCTGCCCACGACATCGTGCTCACTGGTGGCGAGTTCGATCTCGCTAATTGAGCAGTTGTGCTTTTTGCCTCTGCGAATGGTTTCCAGGCTCTCGGGACCACAGATCGCCGAGACGAGGGCGGTAAAAATAGCCGCGTGTCCGGCTATGGCGATCACACGTCCCTGTTTGCCCCAGGTCACTTTATGCAGGCCTCGTTTGCCGCGCTCGGTCAGGGTCAGGAAGCTCTCTCCATTGGGGAAGCTGGCATCGAGGCGCCCATGATACCACTCGGCGACAATACTGTTATGGTAATCCCAGTTCTCAGCGGTGGGCGCGGCATCCTCGAGATCACCCACATTGACCTCGCGGAACTCTTCATAGAGCGCTACCGGTAGCTGATGTGGCTCAGCGATAATCTCGGCGGTTTCACGGGCGCGTTTGAGGGGCGAAGAGAAGAATTCATCGATATGCTGATCGCGTAAGTGGGTGGCAGTTTGTTGGGCCTGGAGCACGCCCTTGGCCGTCAGCGAGTAGTCAACGCGTTTATAGGAAAATTCCCCGGTAACATTTGCGAGATTTTCTCCATGGCGAATAAGAAGGATGGTATTGGTATACTGAGTATTCATATGCTGCTTTCCTAAATGTGTTCTACATTTTCGATTGCGGTGAAAACGTCCGCACACCGCACGGAATCGTCCGTGTGTGGCCCAAGCCGGGCAAGGAACCTCATCAAGATATTGACGGCACTGTTTTCGTCTCGATCCATGATGAGTCCACATTCACTGCAGTGATAGGTTCGTTTCCAGAGTGGCATGTCTTGCCTGTGCCCACAGCCACTACAGGTTTTCGACGTATCACGTTCATCTATGATGATGAGTTCTTTCCCATAAAGTAAGCTCTTGTAAAGCAACATCTGAACAAAGCTGTAGAGCCCCCAATCGTTGAAGACCGCTCGATTCAGGTATTTGTTCCTCTCTCGATGCTCTTTCATGACCATCTGCCGTTGGGAAAGGTCACCGATCACCACGGTTCTCTCAACCAGTGTGTGCGCGATGAGATGGCTTGCTTTGTGCAGACAGTCCTGTTGTTTGTTGCGTTTCTGCTGTGAAACGCGCTTGTAGACCTTACTCAAGTGCTTATATCGACGAGATCCCTTCTTGCAGCGATCTCGCTTTGAGCGGATTTTGTCCAGTTGGCGATTGTACCACCTGTTGCCCTTGAACCCGCCAATGTGATAGAAGCGGCCCTGGTCGCTCGCACCCGTTGCCAGCGTCTTCACACCTAAGTCGAGCGCAAGCACACCATTGTGCTCAATGGTTTCTTCTTTTTTACTGTGGACAAACGATGCGTAGTAGTGTCCACACCCATCTCTGGATATTGCTACATCTCTGTAGCCGGTTGGGGCTTCTTCCGTCAATTTTGCGACGACGTCGGGATACCGCTTGTTCTTGCCTTTGCCCCCCGTTGGAAGCCGGAGAGACAGCCCCTCCACCTGGATGTACATGGCTGGGTAGATGAGCGTGAAAAAGCAATGCCGTGCCCGCACTCTCGGGAATCCGGGCTTTTCCCCGTTCTTGACCCGCCGAAGGAAGGCTTGCATTGCGCTATCTAAGCGGAAATAGACTTCCTGCAAGAGCTTGCCATAAACAAAGCGCAGTTCAGCATCATACTGCTTGCTCTGTTGAAGGGTCTTCTTCGCTTCTTCCCACCCCGGCCACTTCTCCCCATCCCGCAAACGCATCACCCACCAATTGTACAACCCCCGGCACTTCCCCTGCATGAATTCCAGGGTGGCGGCGTCTCGCGGGCTTATTTCAAGCCTGATTTTCTTGCTTATCAGCATATTCTCTCCTGCCTCAATAGGTAATGAATACAAAGCGAATATGCTGGGCACCTGGAAGGGTCGCATTGTTGGAGAAAGACGCAGACTGTACGCCCGTATGTGCTAATAACAGGCTCTTGGCCTGGACCTGGCTCTTGCCTGCAATGCGGGCCTTCATGCGCTCCTGCTCGGTCTGCGAGAACTGGTATATCCAGATGCTTGTTCCAGTCGCCTGGACGGTGGCTGCGCCTTGCGCCGTGGTGGTGATGTGCATCTCTCCACTCGGTGTGTACCTGGTTCCCAGCTGCTGCCTTGACTGGGCCGTGAGTGCCTGGGTGATGAGTGTTTGAAGGGCTTGTGTCTGGTACACAATGCCTGTACATATCTCGTCCAGGGCCACATGCACACTTGCCGCCTCCTCTCCCGGCTGGTGGTCGGCGCTCGTCTTCTGCTGACAATGTAGCGGGGTGACAAGCGTTTCTGTGCTTTGGGCCTGGGTTTGTAGTGCTGCGGTGGTACTCTGATCAAGGCTTGCTTTCAGGCTCGTGCCTGCGGTATCGATGTCGTGTTGGGTCACAGTCTGGTAGTCGCGTGCGTCCTGTCCTCCACTAAAGGCTCCGTTCACTGCGGAGATATTGACGCGGCAGCAGGGGCCATAGATCGCACCCACCTTGAGATTGCCTGCTGGTCCTGCCTGGATCGCATGAGCGCTGACGCTCGCCTGCCCTAGCGTGGGATAATTGACCGCGCCTACAGTGATATCCTGGTCGGTTGTCACTTGTACCCCATTGGCTGCGGTGACAAGGGTTCCTGCTGGGATGGTCTGCGCATAGGTCGCGCTATTGTAAAACGTGATGTACCCATGTGCAGCCTGCGCGTCCTGGTGGGCTTTCCCGGTGGTGGCAACAGTGCGCGCCTGGCTCATTGTGAGGGTGGGAAGTAACCTTCCTGGCACCTGGCGGTGGTTCGGGTCGGCGCTTCCGATCGTGACGGTAAAATGGGTTTCTATCGTGCGTGTGACTGGAACAAGCGTCACCGTCGTGGTCGCTGTCCAGAGAGGCAACGCGTACAGCAGACACCCCATAACAAGCGCACAAGAGCATACGATGATGCTGAGAGCCAAAAGAGGGCACCTGTGCTCTCTCACCCACTGGAACGGCCTTCTCTCTTCTGGCTCTGGCTCATGGTCGATGGGTGGAAGACTGTCAACCGTATTGGCTGGCTCCTCTGGCTCCTCTCTCGGGTAAATATGGATCTCAACATCATACAAACGGCGCTCATGATCGTATTCCTGTTTTGCTTCGATGTGGGGGATATCGTCTGTCGTGTGTGCCTGCTGGTCCTGCTGGTCAAGCTCGCGTAGAATCTGCTCCAGGTCGTTCTGTATATTGTCTTGCATAGGGTTCCCTCCAACAGGAAGGGGAAGAGTAGACGGTGATGACACTCTTCCCTGAGACATTAAGCGTTTGGGATGCCATCCCACGGTGCTTTACAGGTATCGAGGGGTCCGGCGCTAAAAGCCGTGTAGAAAAGGACCTCTTTGTTCAGCTGGTCGAGCTGGTCAAAGAAGCTCTCTGGGATGGTCCCACGCCAACGGATGACGATGTAGCCATCGCCTGACGTGTTGACTCTGCCATAGGAGACTAACACTGCTTGTACGGGGCGTTCTGCCTGGAATGTCGTTTGAAAGTTCAGAGCAAGGGTGGCTGTGATCTTCTCGGAACACGAGACAACGACATATTCATCCTCCCCGCTAAAGGTGATACCCATTAGTTGATTGACGCGCTCTGTCAACATACGTATGGTTCGGTGCGTTCCCCTGGGGGCGCTTTCCTGGGGTGGCAGTGGTTGCTTGGTGTGGATGGGATACGCTGGTATGACAATCACTATCTGACCTCTTTCATGGGCGTCGAGCTAAACACATCGTTCTGGTTCTTGAAGGCGATGCTTTGATCTCCAACAGTGACAATCATGTCTGGCTTGCCGTCACCGTCCAGGTCCCTGAATGTTACCTGTGCGGGGATCATGTCTTGCCCTCTTCCTACCAATGCAACGCCTGTCTTATACACATGTGTTTTGCTCGGGTCGCCTGCAGGCATTTCTATGACGGTAATCTGACTATGCAGATTGAGCACAAGGAAGTGGGATGGGTTTGCGCTCGTATCGTGGTTATGGCCGACAACGGCGTCGATCTGGTACGTACGGGGGCGCCCATAATGCAGGTCGTCTTGCCACGCTTGCACACCTTGACTTGCCATTCCAATACCAAGCCATCCCCCAACCATCAACACGCCTGCCAGTCCTATATACGCAGGCCAACGGGGTACATGAAGAGGTGTCCCAACGGGCAAGAGGGGCGGTTGCTGGTGCTGCCTCTGTTGCCTGGGTTGGTTGTGGACATGCACACTGACACGGCGTGTTGCCTGCATGTTCTCCTTGTTTGGCTGATAGGTGTTTTGACGTACCACACTGGTATGGGTGCGTGTGTTATATAAGGCGTCTTCGTCGATCTGGTCTTGAGTGTCTCTATCCTCTCTCGGCGCTCTAGTAGCACGATTTCTGTGCGTGGGCGGCTGCTCGGTTTCAAGGTTTGGATGATAGCGAGATGGGGGCATTAGCGTTTCCTCCTCTCGTCGCGTGCTAGCTTCGAGGTGTTGGCTTGTTCCTCTCGCTTACGCATCGCGTATTGATAGAATTCCTCGTTCCAGCCGCACACATAGCCATAGCGCCAAAGTGCTGGGCGTAAGGTATCGTACATCGCCCATTGCAAAGCGTTCTCGACATCCTGGGCGACAATCTCGCGCTTGGCGAAAGCCAGGGCGAGAAATTCGCATCTTCCCGACTGCACGCCATTATGAAATGCTGGCTCAGCACAGAGAAGGATGGTATCAATACCTGCGTGTTTCGTCTCGTCTGTCAGCCTGGGGGTGTCTTCTGGGTGAGGACCAAACGAGGTTTCGACACGCTGACGTGAAGCGTCTTGCCATTGCATTTCATCTGTCTCGTGAGGGGGGATACTCATTCTATTCTGCTTCATGCTTTTCTCCTCTGGCTCCTCTTGTTGCCTGGCAGGCAACAAGAGGAGCTTCTCTGCTAGATATATCTTCCGTTCACATGGTCGGTTGCCTCATCTAGAGTCAGAAGGCCGTCGTTGACATACTGAGCAACTTCAGCAATGTTGTTCATGTCTTCATGACAAGGACATGAAGGAACAAAACAAAACGGGTTAGTGATGCTATGCCGTTGGGTATCATTGGGGATTACAGGGAGAAAGTTATCCCCATAGGGTGCAGGGACCTCAGACCGTTTGCCACGTGAAGCAGAGGGAGGTTGGTGACAAGACGAAGATGTTTCCAGCAAGGCCTTGACCCATCCAATGACCCAACCGGTATTCTCACAGGTCGAATCGGGAAAGGCGAGCAGGCGATGAACAAAGTGTTCATAGAGATCATGCTCATTCAGAGGTGTTGGCTCGTTCTGGTAAGCCTGGTATCCTGCCTGGACACCACGAAAGAAGGCAAGATTCGAAACGGTGACTGGTGCATCCATCAGATGGCCAGGGTGTAATGCCATTGAGGCTCTTTGAGACATACTTCAGCATCTCTTTCTTGACTGCGGAGCCTCTCTGCGCTATGCTGAGCGCAGAGAACTCCAGGACTTGGCAAAGGTTTTTGTGTGTTCTCACTCACTGGCTCTCGTTTGCAGACGGGAGCCAGTTTTTTCTTGTTTGCTGTCACCTGCTTTCTCTCAATGAGATTGAACTACCTTTCAAGTTTGTAACTATCCGTTATGAGAAGTGTACAATAGTAAACCTCATTTGTCAACCTAAATAAACAAAATTTCAACTTTGTCAACAAAAAATAATGAGAGCTACGCGTGTAAGGTTAATTTAGTTGACGTTGAAATGGATGATGGTACAATATAGTCACATTTCATTAGGGGGAGAGTATTAGGTGAATAGAAGGTCTCACCAGGAAGAGACGGATGCCTTTGTCTCGTTTAGCAGAGCATTAGAATTGTTTAAGCCGCTCAATAAGAACGCCTTCAATTATCGTGTGCGCAAAAAAGAAATCGCTACGAAAGAGGATGAAAGCGGAAAGACTTTATACGGGGTGCAAAGTGTGATAGCCATGAGAAATTCCCTACTCAAAAGGTTATCGCGCATAGACAAGCAACCGGAGGTCATTACTGATTGGCTACAACCGACAGATATACCGGCATCACTTGCATTAGATCAGACTGTTTACCATGAGATGTATCTAGCTGAAGCCGAAGTCTACATGGCATGGAGAAGAAAGAATCCCTATATTTCTATGGCCGCTTTTGACGCAAGAGACCGTAGGACGTGCTATGCTTACATCGGCCTCATTCCGCTCCCTGAATCGGTTATTCTAGATGTTCTCACTGGCAAGAGAGACGAAAAGGAAATTACACCAGATGAGATACTTACCTATGATCAACCAGGAGAATACTGTGTTTTAGCTAACAGTGCCGTAGTTCACCCCGATTATCCAGAACTGATTAGCAAGGTTATCGATGCTATTGGAGAGTATTGGCTCAAGCAGTATCCTGAAAAGCGCATAAAGCGCATCTATGCACAAACCGTCTCCGAAGATGGGCGCATAATGGCACAAAAGCTATATCTTGGGCCACTTTACGTACTTCAAGATCAAGAGTTGATTAAAATTGAAGATGCATATGTGCTTGATCTGGATGGTGTTGCCGCATCAAGGATTATCCGGCGATTCCAAGAAAAGCTAAGAGCTAAAGCAACTTATCCGTCTAAATAGGGAATACAGGACTCATTTGCTTATATACCTTATTTTTGCCTTAGTTAGTGTTTGATTACCGCTACCTAGCCGATAGAAAAGCGAAAGGAGTGTTCAAGAAAAGAGGCAAAAGCTGTGAAAAGAAGCCAACATCGTCTGCCAAGAATACTTGATCGGGATGCTTGTCCATCCGATCTAAGAGATGCCCAATGGGAACTGTTGGAATCCTTGGTGCCAAGGATTCCTCCAAAAGTGGCCTATGGAGAGAGCAATCCGGGAGAAGATCCTGCAAGTGGCAGATACGCGGCCTTTTCTTGCCAGCGGTGATACGTAGCAGTGTGATCGATTCGGATGAAGATCCTGTAGTGAGAGGGGAAGGAGGCAGGAGCGGTGCGCGACCCGCGCACCGCTCCTGCCTCCTTCCCCTCTCATTAGTTAGTGAGTTGGTACCAGCCGTTGCCTTTGACGACATTTTTGCCGATGTGGAGGAGTTCGCCGAGGGCCAGGAGCTCGAGGAATGGCTCAAGCTGGCCTTCAAAGGTGGCTACACCCATCAGGCCGCTGGTTGGTGTCGAGCGCTTCTGACGGTTGGAGTAGCTGCTGAGCTCTTCCCAGTGGGTGTGGTCGGCGCTACACGTTACCTGGTCAGCTAGCTGTGCTACGGTGTCTCGCTCCTCCTTGGAGAGGGAGAGGTCCTGGCTGCCATAGTGCTTCTCCAGGGCAATGACGCGTTCGAGCAGGCGCCGCACGAGCGGGCGGAAGCTGGCGCGTTGTACGAGGTGTTCCTGGTCGATAAGGCGCGTTGGGGTGATGAAGCGCAGGGTTACGCGCCGCTTGTCCAGGCTCTCTGCTCTTTGTTTATAGTCTTCGGGTTTGACGCTGACAACGGGCGCGTTTACCCGTACGTTGCCAGCTTCGTAGATAATCTGCTGTTCCTGTGTAAAGGGGTGATAGGCCTCGACGCGCTCGACACGTAGAAGCCCTCGCTGGCCACGGTTCTCGTCCAGGCGCCGTCCCAGGCCCTCTCGCTCAATCTGTTTGATGGAGAGCATGATATAGGGGAGGAGTTTGACGATGCTCCCGATGAGCGTCATGCTGAAGGAGAAGTACTCCCCTGGCTGATAGCGCTTGATCCCTCCCAGTGGCGGGGTGATGACGAAGGGGCGAGGGATGTCCTGCCCCCAGGTATTGTCCTCGCGCAGGGGCGCAGCAATCGCGCTGACAGGACAGGCCTCATTGAGGATACACACACTACATGAGGGCGCGCTCTTGTTGGTGCAGAACTGGTCCAGGATGGCATGGAAGAAACTACCTCGGATGGAGGAGCCGCTATGGGCATCTAGCTCAAGTGGCGTCTGAGCACGTACCAGGAAGCGCAGATGAGTCGTCGTGAGAGTGGCGGATCGAAGTATGGGCTGCATCCTAATCCTCTTTCTTACTAATATGAAGCATCCAGGCGCTGATACCAGCTATAGCTACGAGACGAGCGCGTCGGCGCATAAGGAATAACGATATGCCGCAGAATACGGTCCTTATGCAAAACGATCCTGGCCTCGTTATAGGTGTCGGCCTTCTGAAAGGTCAGGCTGGGGCCGCAATCATCCAGCATCTGGAGTGTTCCGCTGACCTCAAAATCCTGCATTTGCCCCGCTGTCAGGTGGATAAAGCGCCCCTCTGGAAGGGCTTGAGCTTCGTAAGGCTTCTCCAGCATCTGAAGAAATCCCCCGCGCTTCCCAAGGTAATTAATACACATCAATAGCTCGGGCAAAATCGGCGCGAGAGGTGAGTCGTCCGACAATTGGCAGGCCAGACTCATGCTGCCCTTGTAATTGACGTACTCGCGATAGGCAATGGTTGGCTGCATGGGATACTCTTTTTTCTCGCGGGCCTTCTGGGCTTTTTCGGCGTTACTCTTGTCCTTCAGCTCACGGCGAATCTTGCTAAAGCTTTTGACCACGATCATTTCTTCGGGTGGCTCCAGGTAGAGTTCCAGGTCACGCAGGAAGGGGAACAGGTGTTCCCCCTCTGCCAGACCACGTGTCCGGATGGCCGCACCCAGCAATGCCATTTTCAGCGCGAAGGGCGTTGGAATCAGGAGCGTCTTGCCTCCCGAAGAGGTTGCGTTTGCTGGTCGCAGCGAGAAGAAGGAGACCGGCAGGTAGTGTGCAATCATCCACATGGATGGCTCCTTCCCAGATGTTAGAATGTGAGCGCCTGTGGCGTGCTCGTATCAATCAAGGTGCGCATCTGCTGCGCGAACTGGCCCAGAGTATCAAAGTTATGGAGTTGGACAGGCCCGCTGTTTTTACCATTCAGAGCGGTTGCGATCTCCTGAGCCTGCTCACGGTAGGCGAAGCGCTGCTCGCTGCCCCCAACAAGAGGGCTGATAAGCGGCGCGGGAATGGCGCTGCTGCTTGTGGAGATAAAGCCTTCGAGCGCGACCAGGTGTGGCAACTGGGTTGAGCGCATCGCGCCATTAAGTTCTAGAAAGGAATACATCACACTCTCCAGCAGCAACGCTGCGCGCTTCTGGCGCTCCTTCTCATCCTTGATGGCATATTGTTGGGTGATATCGTTATAGCCGATGCGCCCCAGCTCCAGGTGGCAGACAAAGGCATACACGCCGCTGGAGGCCGGGCGATAGAAGATGTTCTGCCCACGATTCGCCCCCGTTTTCTCCTGATCATTGGCATCTTCATTGCGTTGCTTCTCGCCGCGCTCGGATACGTATTTGACGTGAAAGTAACTCTCAGTGCGTGAGATCTCTGGGAGCGCGACGACCCAACCGAATTCACAGATAGACTTACGTGGAACCGAGCGTTTCTCCTCCGTGACCAGGATGCCCCCAATATCATCCATGGCACAGCGTTGCAGCATCTGATCGATAAAGTCGGCATCGCGAATGCCCTTTGTTTCCTTTAGAAAGGCGTCATCACCATTGATGCGGTTGACGTTGAGGCGCTGGCAACTGGCGCAGAGATTGACCTGGTCCTCTTTGGCGCGACGGTAGTAATGTTCCATCAAGACGTGCTTGAGCATATCGCCGGAGATAGCATTGACGTTATGGAGCACATTATCCTCGCCAACGATATCGACCATACGCGTCTGGATCTGGTTGCCCTCGCCGCCCTCGTTGTTGAGGCTGTGGACGTTGAGCGTCATGCGCGCGGCAATAGAGAGTGAGACCAGGGCCTTATTTTCGTTTGCCATTTGTATGTTTACTCCTTCTCTTGTCGTTTCTTATTCTTCTTCTGAAGTGTTGGTATCATTTGCGACGTCGTCTGATGTAACCTCGTTTTGGGCCTCTTCCTTTTTGAAGGTATCCAGGCGTGCATAACCATAGGCGACCAGCATCGAGGCGATCAACTCGGGAGAATAAGTATCAAGCAGATCGCCGAGCTGCTCTACATCTGTTGTTGTTACTGGATAGCGGAGTTTGTTGTTCTTATAGTCTTCGCTGGAGAGGCGACTACCCTTCTTCTTCGCCTGCTTCTCTTCCTCGCGCGCCGTTTCGGCGTTGTAGAGAAAGAGAAACTCGCTGAGAGCGGCCATAAACTCCTCGCGATAGCGCGCCTTGCGCATTAAATCCTGGCCCAGGCCATAGCGAACCTCATACCTGTTATCGTTCTCCTGGCTGCGGCGACGCTGCGCTCTGACAGTAGCCTCGCGGATGGCCGAGGCGATGTTTTGAAAGCCAGGCGTTGCCAGAATAGTGCTTAAACTCTTGCTCTTGCTCGTGTGCTGATGGTTCATGACGAGTATATCCAAGCCTTTCTTCGTTAATTGCGGGAGCCAGCGTTTGACGTCTTTCTCGCGCTCGCGTTTGCGGAACAGGTAGCAACCATAGAGCGCGGCGAATTGCCAGAAGGTGCGCAGGTCATGCCCTGAGAGAAAGTCGCGATAGGTGCGCAGGAGGTCGATCTCCTCATTGCTCTCCTTCCCCTGAGGACCCTCGATGCGCCTGATGATACGAATATGTTCCTCAAGTAGCAGCTCTGCCTGTTGAATTTGTGCCAGTGTCTTTAGCTCAGGAAACCAATTTGGTACGTTGATCGTGGCGACATTCATGACCGCGTGCGCGCTACCCATATCCTTGTAGAAGGCTACATCCAGGCCCTGGGCGATACTGGTAATGGGCGTTGGCTCCCAGTCCTCAAGCCCCTGCCTGCTGGTAAATTCTTGCTCCTGATGGTCTACCATGACCTGGGCCAGGCGCAGAGAGGCGAGAACGTCCTGCTTGATAGCGGTGCTGGACCAGCAGATGGCGCGAAACTGGTTCATCATGTCCTTGAGGGTATCTAGCTCGACCCTCTGTGGCGCGATCACATACGTCTTGCGATCCTTGCTGCCCTTGATAATGTATGGTGCGGCCCCCAGCATAAAGCCCTTGAACTTGAGCAACTCAAGGAGCCAGAAGCTGTCCAGCCCTCCACTATTGAGTCGACTGCTTTTGCTGGTATTGGCGCCTTTCCCTGCTGTTGGGTTGATTACCTGTACCGCGGTCACCAGCGCCTTGCCTTCTATGTGCTGCTCCTTTGCCAGCTTCTCCCAGGCTTTGATCGCTCCTGTAACGTCGTTCTCGCGCTGGGAGAAGAGCCTGTAGAGCAGGCCAATAGCCAGCCATTGTTGCTGAACTGTGAGACTCTGCCAGCGAAACACGATCTCGTTGAAGGTATCAGGAACCTTGAGCATATTGATGGCCTGGTAATGTCCTAACTCTTTGCGTGGCCCCGCACTAAGCACCTGCTCTAGCTCTGGCTCATGGCGGCGACGCGCATCCGGTGTGCGTAAAGCTGGTGGAAGCGCTTTAAGCTGCGCGCTCAATAGCTTCTGCTTCTCGCGTTCCTTGTCGTACTCAAAGCCATTGCGTAAAACGCGGCCCTTCTTTCCCTGGCGCTCATCCTGCTTCGGGGAGATCAGCGGCTCAAGGAAGGGAATAATCTGGTCGTTGATAAGCTCCTCTTCACGTAACTCGCTGTTCAGAGATAGCTCAAACGTATCTCCTTTGTTATGGATGATAAGTTGACCGTTAGGCTTACCTATTTTCCGCAAGACCTCTTGTAGGAGGTCTGCCAGACCAAGCGCGAGCTGCGTATCGGCGGCGGTCCCACTGATCTTATTGACCCAGAACGTGTGCATAATCATCACCTGCTGTAAATGCAATAGTTTCGGGATTATAACTCATGTATTGGTGAATGTAAACATATCATGGCTTTAGTGGCGCGTAGCGATCGGCTCGCTGGTCTGCCAGGCGTAGGGCGCGCACTATTACGAATACCAACCAGGTTTCAAGCTGCCTGGCATCATCTGCCATGACGTTGGGCTGCGTACAGATGCCCTTGTCGCGGACATTCTCGGGATTGAGATCCCCTCCCTGCTCCAGCACGAACTTTAGTTTCTCCAGGTTGTAATGCCAGGTTTGGTCGCGCCTTACCGCGTGGATGGCCTTCTCGATCGCGGTCCTGGCGGCTGGATGAATGTGGGTTGTGCCATAGGTGTGAGCCTTTGGCGTGTGATGATGGGCGATGGCGGTGCAGATGGCGCGAGCCACGGGCAGGTTGGGGTGGTCCACCCGATTGACAGCCAGGCTATCGAGGATCAGGCTGCGGCCAAGCATCACGCTTTCGCAGGCATGATGAGGGCGTTTGCCCGGTACCTCTCTCTGCCATTTTTTCTGCTCCTTTGAGCGCCAATCATAATCTGTCTTGGCGAGGAAGGTATTCTTTGCTGGTTCTTGATAGTGCGCCCCCCAGTGCGTTTTCTCCAGGAGCAGGCGTTGCCAGTTCCTGGCCCAGAGCTGCCATTTTTGATCAAGCTTGCCCAGATCATGGGTCGCGATGGCAATCTGGATGGCATGATCAATGGTCCCGGCTTCCAGGTCCATTAACCGTTCCAGGCGGTGCATGATATAGGCCAGTTCATGGTAGATGACATAATGGTAGGCATCGGCCAGCCCCTCAATATGCTGCTCATAGCTCTGTATACGCGTGGGTTCGCCTTTGTTTCCGGTGGTCCGACGCTCGCAAAGCATGCTCTGGTAGTGTTGCTCCGCCAGGCGTTTTTCCCACACCTCTGGAAGTTTTAGCCGACCATCCAGGAACACGAGGCCAAGGGTCTGGTCATAGGTTACAAGCTGCTCAGGCATGGCGATAATCAGCGCAGTGGGGATTAACTCTGGTGTGCTGATTGGGTCCCATGTATAGGTTGCCGGCTGGCGGCTATCCTTCTCTTCTTCTTCCTCTTTTTTCTCCGTTTTCTCGGGGACTGCCTGTTTGCAGAGCCATTCCAGGCCAACCTCTGCCTGTTTCTCTCGTAAGCGCTGCCAGTGTTTGCCCAGCAACTGTCCGGGATGAATGCCAAATGTTTGCCAGCGCCAGGGCTCGCTCTTGATTGCCTCATCTGGATCGTTATGAATGAGGAGCTGGACCTGGGTGATGTCGCGAATCAAGGCCGCCACGTTGCCACGTTCGTGTGTACGCAGGCTCTCTGTAATGGCTTCGCGTAAATCATTGCGATGCTCCTCGTAGCTTTTGAGGAGCTCCAGGTCGCCAACAGTATGTACCTGGTCAACCAGGTCCTGTTCTTCGCGAAAGCCCAGGGGGCGCCCCTCGAACTGGGCCAGGGCCTGCCAGGTATGGTCGCAGAGTATGGCGGGATATGGCAGGCTGGAGAGCGTCTGCCCCTCTTCGTCCAGGGGTAGGGGGTAGACCACAACACGTCCATGCTGCCGTTCGAACCTGGCGCACCGCCCCGCACGCTGAACTAAGCTATTGGCGGGCGCGATCTCGGTATGCAGTGTCTCAACTGAGATGTCCAGTCCCACTTCGACGACTTGCGTCGCGACAACAATCACACTCCGCTCTCCCTGGTAAAGGTCACCGTGCCACTGCTCTTTGCCGAGCAACTGCGAGAGCTCATCGCCCTGGTTTTTGCGATCATCATCGGTAAAGCGACTATGCAGCAGGCGTAGCTCGATATCCAGTCCCGCCTGTTGGATGGCCTCATCAAGCTTCAGGAAAGTTTCCTGCGCCCGCTGAACAGTGTTGCACACCACCAGGGAGCAGCGCTTGTGACTAGCAAGGATATGCTCGCTACTCATGGGTTCCAGGCAGCGCTCGAAGATGCGCTCACGTTCCCTGTTGAGCAGGGCCAGCTCTTGCTCATTCACCGTAATGACTCTGGCCCCAAACATCTGGGCGAGTTGCTCGACCAGGGGATTCGACATGGTTGCGCTCATAAAAACAAAGCGTGTCGTATCTTTGAGCTGGCGCAGTAGCTCCACACAGGTTGTAAAGCCACCCTTGTAGCTGCGGCCATCTTCCGCGACTGGATAGAGATGTGGCTCATCCAGGATGAGGTAGGAACTACAGATGGCTCCTACGTTGATGTTGGCGCGTGAGCTATCGACACTGTAGGGAACGCCAAGTGCGCTCGCTAGCAACTGATCGATGGTGCAGGCTGTCAGTACCGACTCAAATTGTGGATCCTCTGGCGACTCACCTGTCTGAATAGAGAAGAGATCGCGCCCAAAGTAGGCATAGCGCTCCTTCAGTTCGGCGACCAGGTCGGGATCCAGCTCTTCCAGCCAATCTTTGCAGAGCTTGAGAAACTGGGTTGCCAGTGAGCGCGTCGGGACGGCATAGAGCGCTTTGGTCGGTAGCAAACCATGCTTAAAGGCCAGGTTTTGTAGAAAGGGGAGACTGGCCGCAAGCGTCTTACCACCGCCTGTTGGCACGACCAGGATAACATTCTCCCCATTGGCCATGGCCTGTAATATCTCCTGTTGATATGGATAGAGCTCAAGCATCATGCTTACTCCTTCTTGCGAAACAGGTTAGGGTTAAAAGTGCCGGGATTGTGTACCTCGGGCAGGGCCAGGCCATACATCTGCATGGAGCGACGTACATGCTGGATGACGCTTTCGCGTAGCGCTGGCGGCTCCAGCACCTCACAGTCGCTGCCCCAGCCGCGAATCCACGGTTCTATCTCCAGCGTATCGCCGATCAAGGCGCTCCATACGCAGCCATCGCGTGTTGTCATCACCTCCTCGGTGGGATGCCATTTTGTCTCGCGCACGCGTTTTGCTACCCGCTCATGGAAGCGCAGGCGAACCTTGACTGGCTCCTCATCGCCATACATCACTGTCCAGGCCTGGCGCAACTTCGCGGCCCCATCAAAATTATCCGGAATCGTAAAGGACTCACTGGTGAGTTCCGCGCGTGCGATGCGCTCCAGCTTATAAGTGCGCAGGTTCTCACCTATGCTGCTATAGCCCAGGGCATAGATCGTGCGCCCAATTGCTGATGGCTCCAGCAGATAGGGATCGAAGTAGCACTCGAAGCTCCTACTCTGCGGCGGCTCATAGTAGAGGCGCACGCGTCGCTGTAGCACCCACCCGCTGGCGAGCGCGAAGAAGACCTGCGACTTATCCACGCGCTGCTCCTCGTCAAAGTACAGAAGTGCGCGCAACAGTTCCTGGCGCTCGCGTAGTGCTGTGGGCAGCGCATCTACCAGCTTCTTGAGGGCCATTGAGACATGCCAGTTTTGCTCATCCTGCGTCTGCGCCAGGAGTCGGCCTGCCAGGTAGAGCGCGACCGCTTCTGGATAGCTTAGAGAGATATCCAGTTGTGGCAGTATCGTCCTCTCCGGCAAGAACCAGTAATGTCCATCCTTGTCGATAGGCAGGAGTCCCGTCGTGCTCAGGTCGCGCAGATACTTATTTGCCGTATCCTCATTGACCTCTAGCTTTTCAGCGATCTCCCTGGTACGAAAGCGTCCGCCAGGTACTTGAAAGAGCTTGATAATATGGAGCATGCGGTCCAACCGCTTCCACCCCTCGGTATTCATCCATGCCACCTCCTTTGTAAGTGATGAGTAGAGTATATATTCCTGAAACCGCCAAACCATCGGAAAAGTCCGCCCAAAAAACAAATTTTGTCGGATCGGCAAAAATATCCCGGGCAGGTTCCCCATGAACGCATAAAGTTATATCAAATCATATAATGCCGTCCAATTATAGCGCCAATTCTAAAGCTCTACCATGAAATACGCATAAAGATTTCCTCCCGACCCCTCTTAAATCTGGCTCTTTTTGGGTCTCATTCGAAAATCGCCCTCATCCTAAAGTAAAACAGGATTAATATGGCCCTCTTAATACGTAAATCAGCCCTGAAAATCAGGACAAAGAATAGAATAAATGCAAAAGGCGTCCGAAAATCCCCCTACTTTTTGGACAAAAAACGATTTTCGAAAACGCACCAGATATGCTATACTAGCAGAGGTATATTGAACAAAAACGAAACCCTGAGGCATTCAGCAAACGGCCCAAAACCAATAAAACACGAAAACACACCAACTATCCCCACTCCTCAGCCCGCGGTAGCAGAGAAATCGATCCGAGAGAGGATCCTGCAAGCAGCTGGCTAAAAATCAATGAAGCCAACCTCTATATAGTAGCAGAGAAATCGATCCGAGAGAGGATCCTGCAAGCATCTGCAGGCCAGTCAGGGGCGCGATCTCCGCAAACGTGTAGCAGAGAAATCGATCCGAGAGAGGATCCTGCAAGATGGCAAACTGTACTCAAGGCTGTGCAGAAAGGATAAGGTAGCAGAGAAATCGATCCGAGAGAGGATCCTGCAAGCATCTGCAGGCCAGTCAGGGGCGCGATCTCCGCAAACGTGTAGCAGAGAAATCGATCCGAGAGAGGATCCTGCAAGATGGCAAACTGTACTCAAGGCTGTGCAGAAAGGATAAGGTAGCAGAGAAATCGATCCGAGAGAGGATCCTGCAAGTCCCGTGGCTCCAGCCAGTTCTTCCAGCTGGCCAGGTAGCAGAGAAATCGATCCGTTCGAGGATCCTGCAAGTCTTGAGTTTCTGTACGTTACTAACTTTTCTTCCTTGTAGCAGAGAAATCGATCCGAGAGAGGATCCTGCAAGTTGTGCAGCCTATTGGCGTGCTTTCTCAGAAAGCGGAGTAGCAGAGAAATCGATCCGAGAGAGGATCCTGCAAGCTTTTCGATGATGAGGAGAGCGAAGAGATTGAAGTAGGTAGCAGAGAAATCGATCCGAGAGAGGATCCTGCAAGCCGCAATCAGCACGACAAGCCTAGCAGTTATCGAGCAGGTAGCAGAGAAATCGATCCGTTCGAGGATCCTGCAAGTTATCCCTGAAGTGTACGCATTGCGGCAGGCACTGGGTAGCAGAGAAATCGATCCGTTCGAGGATCCTGCAAGTGTGGGCTTCATGTCTTAGAATGGTGTACACATACCGTAGCAGAGAAATCGATCCGTTCGAGGATCCTGCAAGTGTTCCAGCTACTAATGGACACGCCAAACGATATAGGTAGCAGAGAAATCGATCCGTTCGAGGATCCTGCAAGTTGCAATGGAAAAACTGCCCAAACGTGACGTTATCGTAGCAGAGAAATCGATCCGTTCGAGGATCCTGCAAGATTGTTCACAGGATGTATATGTACCCCTGAAGCTGTTGTAGCAGAGAAATCGATCCGTTCGAGGATCCTGCAAGCCTGTGTCTTCAGTTTCTTCTTCCAGTTCAGCAGAGTAGCAGAGAAATCGATCCGTTCGAGGATCCTGCAAGAACAGGAGACAGGAGAGACAGAGGACGATGGTAACTTGTAGCAGAGAAATCGATCCGTTCGAGGATCCTGCAAGCAAGATTTGTCTGGCCTCTCTACGGACGCCGCTGGGTAGCAGAGAAATCGATCCGTTCGAGGATCCTGCAAGTATCCAACGTGTTACGAAATTGGAAGACGGTATGGCGTAGCAGAGAAATCGATCCGTTCGAGGATCCTGCAAGGGTTTTTGAATTGCCGCATGATCCTATAACCGCGATTAGTAGCAGAGAAATCGATCCGTTCGAGGATCCTGCAAGCCGCCCGGACCTTGTGGAGTATATTCAGGCGGTGTCCGTAGCAGAGAAATCGATCCGTTCGAGGATCCTGCAAGTATAATCGAGGAATGGGCCAATGAGGCCCCAGCGGTGGAGTAGCAGAGAAATCGATCCGTTCGAGGATCCTGCAAGAATACCACATCGTTGCAATCCGCAAGTGCGGGTTTGGCGTAGCAGAGAAATCGATCCGTTCGAGGATCCTGCAAGACCCATCCCGCTTATAGTGGGGTATCATGTGCTCGAAAGTAGCAGAGAAATCGATCCGTTCGAGGATCCTGCAAGAGCTCGGCCATGGTTAGACCGTGGCACGCGGCTGTGGGTAGCAGAGAAATCGATCCGTGAGAGGATCCTGCAAGTCTTTCGCCAGATCAGCCTGTACTCTTGGGCCGTATTGGTAGCAGAGAAATCGATCCGTTCGAGGATCCTGCAAGAACAACGGTGAATGGGGATATGCTGAATGGCGCGATTGGTAGCAGAGCCTTCGATCCGTTAGAGGATCCTGCAAGAGCGTCCGGTGCCCGCCGTTCAATGGTTGCCAACGATGTAGCAGAGCCTTCGATCCGTTAGAGGATCCTGTGTATAGACATGCTTTAAACGAGAGGACATCCATTACAAGTTGCATCATAATGGATGTCCTTTTGTGTTTTTTGAAGTCTGGCGCCTACACGATGTCGTTACAGAAGCGTCGGAATTCGCAGGATGGGCAGCGGCGCGGTGTTCTGGTGGCGGTCGGGAAATCTTCCTTTTCGAGTAGGTGATGAATCTCCTGGGTGACCTGGCTGACCTTTTTGCGCAGGGCTGGCGTGATGGAAACTTCTTCGGCTTTGCGTAGTGGGATGGAGTAGAGGAAACCGCGTTGTACAGGTATCTGTAGTTTCTCTTCCAGCAGAAGCGCGTAGGCGGCAAGTTGTAGTTTGAAATGTGGCCCGGCCTTCTGTTCGGAATGTTTATAGTCGACGATGATGGCTTCTTGAGAGGGGGTGATGATGACCATATCTATTAGCCCCTTGATGCCCAGGGTTCCCGAGGCTGCGAAGAAGTGGAATAAGCGCTCGCCCTGTTCTAGCTGGTATTTTTGCAGGCTGCGGCGAAGTTCCTTCTCTTCCTCCTGGCGATGACCCTGGATGCCTACCTCCATAGAGTAGGTCAAGGGCCTGACATCAGGCAGACAGTAGCGATAGTAAAGTAGTCTGGGACAGCAGACGTATTGTTTGAGGTCGGTGACCTCCAGTAA
Organism: Ktedonobacter sp. SOSP1-85; assembly: GCF_016587415.1. GTDB lineage: Bacteria > Chloroflexota > Ktedonobacteria > Ktedonobacterales > Ktedonobacteraceae > Ktedonobacter. The sequence goes on from NZ_BNJI01000001.1 coordinate 6,087,683, forward strand.
CCATGTTTCTTGCATGTTAGTTTTTCTCCTTGCGTTCGATTGCCTTGCGCCCTGACCATGCTTTGTCGTCGAGCGGAAAGAGCTGGATGTTCGCTCCGTGCTCTCCCAGGCGCTGACGTATTTTGAGCATGAGTTCTCGCTGATGAGCCGCTGTCAGCTCTCCCAGGAAGGCGCTATATTGGATGCGGTTTAAGCCATAATCCAGGCAGACATCGGCGATTTTGCTCCGTGTGCCATCATGCGTGATATCGTAGATGAGTAGGTAGCGCATGGCATTCTTCCTTACCAGCCAGCAATAAAAGGATCGTAGCATGCGCGATCACCGCGCAAGAAGCTGGCGAGGTGGCGAGCCTGGTTCTGGAGAATGAAGCGTAGCGCCTGGCGTTTGCCTTCATAAAGCTCTGCGCTACCGTCAAGCCTCTCCAGCACTTTTTCCGCAAGCTTACGGCGTGTGCTTTCGGTCAAGAGGCGTTCCTCATCTTGTTCAAGTTGAACATGCTTGTTTATCAATCCAATCACTGTGCGGTCGACGACACATTGACGGAACTCTTCGATGAGATCGAGTACCAGGCTTGGTTTGCCAGGTCGATCAGCATGGAGAAAGCCAGCGTAAGGATCGAGGCCTCCGAGGAGGATGGCCTGTTCAACCTGTGCATACAGAACCCCATAACCATAATTGAGCAAGGAGTTAAAGAGGTCCTTAGCGCCTTGCGTTTCGCGTCCAGGCCACTGGAGAGTTTCCGGAAGAATGCGTGCGATACAGCCCCAATAGCACTGTGCCGCTCGTCCTTCAGCGGAAAGCAGACGGTCGCGTATCTCTTGAATGGTCTCGCCTGAGAGCCTTTCCACCTCTAGCATGCGATCACGGAGCGTGTCTGCCGCTGCCTGAGTCACCTGGAAAAAGTCTGCCTCCGACTCCTTGCGCGACTTGGCGAAGTAACGTAGCAAGTTCAACTGATTCTGGATCTTCCCGCTGACGAAAGCCTTCCCAACCATTACTCCTTGCGGTGTGTCGTATGCCAGCAATTGCGCGCGTCTCGTAAGAATTGTGCCCACCAGGCCTGAAGTATAGAGTCCCGCAATAGTTCGTCCATGCCTGCTAAGATAATGGATCGGAATTCCCTCCTCACTGCACATCTTGACCACATCACTTGAAATGCCAACGCCGCTATCCACAATCATAATCTGTTTCAAATGTATCAATGGTGCTTCCTGAACCATTTTCTGTTCTCGGTAGACGCGAACGCGTCCCTGATGCTTGCCAATGAAAAGCCCTTTTCCTTCAACGATCAGATCCATATGGGAAAACCTCGCTTCCTCTCTTGCTGCATGAGCTGTGTGGAATTAGTCTCGCCCAAAGAGCCTGCCACCAGATCATGATGTTCCTTCTCTTCATCCAGCCCAATCAGGTAAAGGCTGTGATTATGAAAGTAGTATAGAGCCTGGTCTCCGCCAAACCAGCGGAAAAGTCGCAAGGAAAATTTCACTTATAAAATTGCCATATGCTACAGAAGGAATAGCTACCTCATCTTCAAATCTATGCTTTAACCAAAAGCAAAAGCATCTTTTCATGCAAGAGAGAATGAAACTTTTAGCCACCGTCTCTAGCTCACTCTTCCCCAACCCCCATAAATTCTGCCCTTTCCCGAGCCTTCTCCGAAAATCCCCCGAGCCTCAAAGCAAAAGAGGGCCAACCTGGCCCTGATATGCCATAAAAGACACCTGAAAAATAAGTTATAAAATAATAAACGGGCAAAAGGCGTCCGAAAATCCCCCTACTTTTTGGACAAAAAACGATTTTCGAAAACACACCAGATATGCTATACTAGCAGAGGTACATCGAACAAAACCGAAGCCCTGAGGCATTCAGCAAACGGCCCAAAACCAATAAAATATGAAAACACACCAGCCACTCCCATTTCCCAACCCGCGGTAGCAGTGACATCGATCCGTTCGAGGATCCTGCAAGAGTTCTCACGGCCAAAAACGGAGTAGAAGTAACTCAAGGTAGCAGTGACATCGATCCGTTCGAGGATCCTGCAAGTCGTATGTAGAGCTGGACAAAGGATAGGGGATAGCGTAGCAGTGACATCGATCCGTTCGAGGATCCTGCAAGATCGGTGGCGGGCCTGCTACCGTGGGCTGGAAAATGGTAGCAGTGACATCGATCCGTTCGAGGATCCTGCAAGACGAAGGCGCTGGCGGATGTACCGCTGTTTGTCCAACGTAGCAGTGACATCGATCCGTTCGAGGATCCTGCAAGGCCAACAAGAACAGCGAAGACAATGGCAACGCAGAGACGTAGCAGTGACATCGATCCGTTCGAGGATCCTGCAAGACCAGGAACTGGAGACCATTCTTGAGCGCACCGCTTTGTAGCAGTGACATCGATCCGTTCGAGGATCCTGCAAGGATCAGCCAAATTCATCTTCAGTCGATGCCATCACTGTAGCAGTGACATCGATCCGTTCGAGGATCCTGCAAGTCCCAAGTGCGGTATTCACTGCCATCTCCATAATCTGTAGCAGTGACATCGATCCGTTCGAGGATCCTGCAAGTTGCGCTCGGTCTCAGCGTTGTAGACCTCATCCCGGGTAGCAGTGACATCGATCCGTTCGAGGATCCTGCAAGAGGTCCACATAGAAGGATGCAGGCCAGGACACCATTGGGTAGCAGTGACATCGATCCGTTCGAGGATCCTGCAAGTATTTTCGCGTGGGATAACGACGGGGGCATGATATGGTAGCAGTGACATCGATCCGTTCGAGGATCCTGCAAGCAATTCATGTTTGAGGCAACGACAGTGCTACTATTAACGTAGCAGTGACATCGATCCGTTCGAGGATCCTGCAAGTTCGATGGTGTATTGAATAACATAACAATAAGTGGTGGGTAGCAGTGACATCGATCCGTTCGAGGATCCTGCAAGGCCTTTGATCTTACCGCGCTCGTGACCACCATCTTGTTCTGTAGCAGTGACATCGATCCGTTCGAGGATCCTGCAAGCATGACAGCGAAGAGACACGCGACACGGAACGCGGCAGGGTAGCAGTGACATCGATCCGTTCGAGGATCCTGCAAGCCACTGCTCACAAAAGCCCCCAGGGGCACCGTGATAGTAGTAGCAGTGACATCGATCCGTTCGAGGATCCTGCAAGTGGCTGATCAGTCAAGGAAGGTGATCAATGCAAGACGTAGCAGTGACATCGATCCGTTCGAGGATCCTGCAAGACTCAACACGCGCCAGCCCAGCTTCATCTAAATTGCCGTAGCAGTGACATCGATCCGTTCGAGGATCCTGCAAGCCCCCAAACACAAAAGAGTCCGGAGCATCTTGTTCTGTAGCAGTGACATCGATCCGTTCGAGGATCCTGCAAGGCGCCAATGATAAGGTGTCAGGCGTACCTAAAATAATGTAGCAGAGAAATCGATCCGTTCGAGGATCCTGCAAGTTCTTGCACAAATTAGAGCAGAATATAAGGATAAGGTAGCAGTGACATCGATCCGTTCGAGGATCCTGCAAGCACATTTCACACAAGGGGCTAAGGCTTCCAGTTGCTAGTAGCAGTGACATCGATCCGTTCGAGGATCCTGCAAGTTTGCGCTGGCGAGCAGGTGGCGCGCCGCCGCGTCCAGTAGCAGTGACATCGATCCGTTCGAGGATCCTGCAAGTCCGATCATTGCAGCATGGTATTGATCGATGGTATTCGTAGCAGAGAAATCGATCCGTTCGAGGATCCTGCAAGATCACAGGCGGAAACAACGGAACGGGAGTTATGTTGTGTAGCAGTGACATCGATCCGTTCGAGGATCCTGCAAGAATTGTTCACCGCGCTTGGATTGCCACCTGACTCGTGTAGCAGTGACATCGATCCGTTCGAGGATCCTGCAAGCCGATCATTGCAGCATGGTATTGATCGATGGTATTCGTAGCAGTGATATCGATCCGTTCGAGGATCCTGCAAGGGTAGTCGCAAATGTGATCGGGCTACCGCCTGAATTGGTAGCAGTGACATCGATCCGTTCGAGGATCCTGCAAGCGTGTGCAAGTGCTGCTGTCTGGCGCATCTCGTCTGGGTAGCAGTGACATCGATCCGTTCGAGGATCCTGCAAGTGTCTATTCTTGCCCTTGCGAGCTTCTATCCACGGATAGTAGCAGTGACATCGATCCGGTAGAGGATCCTGCAAGCGTGACTGGTCAGTGTGTCATGTACCTGGCTGAGCGTAGCAGTGACATCGATCCGTTCGAGGATCCTGCAAGAGTCCGGAGCATCGATGATCTTCTGACAGAAGCCCTGCGGTAGCAGTGACATCGATCCGGTAGAGGATCCTGCAAGATGTCTTTTTGAACTCATAGCCAGTGTCAGCAATGATGTAGCAGTGACATCGATCCGGTAGAGGATCCTGCAAGTCATGGAAGACTTCAGTTGTTACTTCCTGTAGCTTTCTGTAGCAGTGACATCGATCCGTTCGAGGATCCTGCAAGTCACAAGGCAGGCGCTGATCTGGCGTATTACAGCAGTAGCAGTGACATCGATCCGTTCGAGGATCCTGCAAGCAAAAGTCGTTTGGGCGTGGCAGGTTCTGGCATGAGGTAGCAGTGACATCGATCCGTTCGAGGATCCTGCAAGAGTGCCACCATGCCCGCACCACTGCCATCATCATCGATGTAGCAGTGACATCGATCCGGTAGAGGATCCTGCAAGCAAACGCCTCTAAGTTGCATTCATAGGAGGGAGCTTGCGTAGCAGTGACATCGATCCGTTCGAGGATCCTGCAAGTTGTAGCCATGCCGCCAGCGGCGCCGGCTGTATCAATGTAGCAGTGACATCGATCCGTTCGAGGATCCTGCAAGTTATCTCCATAGCTATAGCGCGTTTGCATGTCAGCGTAGCAGTGACATCGATCCGTTCGAGGATCCTGCAAGACTAAAAGCAGACTACCAAACGTGCCAGCGGGGATAAGTAGCAGTGACATCGATCCGTTCGAGGATCCTGCAAGGCTTTATCGTACACGCTGGGGATATTGCAGAGTACAAGTAGCAGTGACATCGATCCGTTCGAGGATCCTGCAAGTCCATGACAAGCTCAAGGGACACATCATTGCGAATAGTAGCAGTGACATCGATCCGTTCGAGGATCCTGCAAGTCCACCGTTCTCTCATCTCTTCTTCCATGCCGGTATTGTAGCAGAGAGATCGATCCGTTCGAGGATCCTGCAAGCTTAGAGATCATCGCCAAGGGTCACGAGAAAGTACGTAGCAGAGAGATCGATCCGTTCGAGGATCCTGCAAGTACGTTATCATGCCTGATATGCCACAACTTGCCGCTAGTAGCAGAGAGATCGATCCGTTCGAGGATCCTGCAAGGCAAACAGGGCTTGGCGCTGAAGTCGCGAGTGTTCAGGTACCATCTTCTCTATGGGTCTCAGCGCCGAGTCCCGCACTGACGTGTGCGAGGGCACCCGAATAGGCAAAGGATCGGACATCGCTCTTGATGTCCTTTATACTATAGTTCCAACGGCATAACATTGTCTAGTGATTTCTCGTGGTTTATCTAACTGCGCCAGAAGGCCCCTGTTTTCAAACACTGTCTTTTACCCACATCTTTTTGGAGGGGCTTCGCAAGTCGATCGCTATACATGTGTTTGTGAAACACTCAACAGGGGGAAGTTGGCCTCCTGTGCTGTTCCACAAAATCTGATTGTAAAATGTGGGTAAAAGACAGGTTTTCAAACATGGGGATGAATGGCGCGCTCCTTTTTTGAGGTGGATAGGGCAGTGCAAATTGTTGCATTTTTACACTATAACTGCTATAATGTAACCTATGAAACAGAAACGCGCTTTCAAGTACCGCGTGTATCCCACGCCAGAACAACAGCAGATCCTTGCTCAAACCTTTGGGTGCTGTCGCGCGCGTCTATAACTGGGCATTGCGCAAGAAAACCGATGCCTATTACAACGACCATCAGCGACTCTATTACAAAGAGTTGAGTCTCCTGTTGACTGACGTGAAAAAGCAAGAAGAGACGCACTGGTTGAATGCCGTTTCTAGCGTGCCCTTGCAGCAAGCTCTTCGTCATCTGGACAAAGCGTTTCTCAACTTCTTTGAAGGGCGTGCCAAGTACCCCACCTTCCACAAAAAACGCAACAAGCAATCCGCCACCTATACCGCCAACGCTTTTACCTGGCACAATGGAACGATCACACTTGCCAAGATGAGTGAGCCCCTTGATATACGCTGGTCGCGCCCTCTGCCAAAAGACGCACCCCCTTCGAGTGTGACCCTCTCCAAAGACTGTGCCAATCGCTACGCGCATCAGCATCCTTGTGGAAGACGAGATTGAGCATGTACCCGCCAATGAGCAGGCGATTGGAGCTGACCTTGGCTTGAAGTCCTTTGTGGTGCTCTCGACCGGTGAAGTGGTAGGCAACCCCAAATTCTTTCACAAGGATGAAAAGAACCTGGCCAAAGCCCAACGCCGGCACGCCAGGAAGAAAAAAGGCTCGAAGAACCGAGACAAAGCACGTCTCAAGGTAGCTCGCATTCATGCCCGCATCGCTGATCGCCGCCGTGACGCGCCTGCAGAAACTTTCGACCCGACTCATACACGAGAACCAAGTGGTATGTGTCGAGTCGTTGGCAGGTCAAGAACATGGTCAAGCATCCAACCCTCAGCAAAGCCATCAGTGATGTGGGATGGAGTGAGTTTGTGACCCAACTGGAATACAAAGCCGACTGGTACGGTCGAGATCTTGTCAAAATTGACAAGTGGTATCCCTCCAGTAAGCGGTGTTTTGAGTGTGGTCACCTCCTTGACTCCTTAGCGCTTGATGTCCGTCAGTGGACGTGTCCAGCGTGTGCTGTGCAGCACGACCGCGATATCAACGCAGCCAAGAATATTAGGTCCGTGGGGCTCACGGTCCTCAATGCCTGTGGAGAGGCTGTAAGACCTGGACGGGTTTTGTCTCGTTCTGGCAAGACTCAGCGAAGCAGGAAACCCTCGAGGTGACTCGAGGAATCCCCCGGCTTGAGCCGTGGGGAGGATGTCAATAGCCACTTGTTTTCACGAGACAAGGCATGTCCTTTTGCTTCGTGAGGGGAACGACAATCCTCACCGGATGGACTACCAGAGATGCAAGCACTCTCTACCATCCTCTACCCCCTTTGGCCCGGAGGCATCAGGGGCTACTTTGCGTACTCGAACCTCAGTGCGGTGATGAATCCATTGAGGAGGCGCTTTTTCCAGACCTCGCCCAGGTGAGCGCCCACGCTTTCGGTTGTACTCCTTGACCTCCGCAATGGCCACCAGAAGCGAGGCTTGCAAGTCGGGCTTTCCCGTAACCGCATCGGGAGAGAGCTCCATAATCGAGGTAAGATAGCTCGCGAAGCTGGCAACACTGGCCAGCTTGCGAAGCTCACTCACATCCCTATTGCCTATTTTGGCAAGGATCTTAGGGTTACTTCAACCGAACACGCGACCGGTGATCGTCGTGACCGTCGTGGAGCCCCAGGATGCGTTCGGTTCCACTTCCAGTTGCAGTTCGCCGCTCGTGTAGTGGAAGCGGAAGACCGGACAGAACACGCCCTCGTAATAACAGATCCTCACCTCGTAGGTGTCTTCCGCCGTCCAGGCGCCGCACGCGGCGACGGGTTCGTCGCCATGCCCGCGCATGTCGGTGGTCCCTTTCAGCCATGTGGCGTAGCCGACCTGCATCGGGTGCTCGCCGCGTTCGTCGCTCACTATGAGCGTGCCGCGCTCGTCGCCGAACTTGATCGCGACGCTCTCCATCTTCAGATCATTGCTCTCTAGCTTGTACGTTTTTCCCCACCATTGCTCTGCCTTGGGTGACGAGGGCTGCCCCTTCGGTAACGGTAGCGACAGGACCTCCAGCTTGTTATACAACCCACCATAGGCTTGCGGGTCGGTGGGCAACGCTTCCGGCTGCATGGTGGGCAGCAGATGCTCCCAGACCTTGTCCAGTACAGCCTGCATGTTCCGCACGCCGCCGATGATGGCCAGCACCGCGTCCTGCTCAGGCATGACGATGCAGTATTGGCCGAAGGCGCCGTCGCCGCGGTAGCCGTCGTGCCGGCAGCGCCAGAACTGGTAGCCGTACCCGACCGTCCAGTCGGGGTTGGCCTGGGTATTGCTGTTGTCGGAATGGGCGCTCGTCGCCTCGGCGACCCACGCCTCCGGCAGGATGCGCCTGCCGTGCCAGCTGCCCTTCTGCAGGTACATCTGGCCGAAGCGGGCGATGTCTTCCGTCTTGATGTGTAGGCCGGACCCGCCGATGTTGATGCCGCGCGGGTCGGTCTCCCAGGTGGGGTTCTCGATGCCCAGCGGGTCGAACAGGCGCGTGCGCAGGTAGTCTAGCAGGGGCTCACCCGTCAGTCTGGTGATGATGGCCGAGAGCATGTAGGTGGCCGCGGTGTTGTAGACGAACCACGTGCCGGGCTGGTACTCCACGGGCAGCGACAGGAAAGTGCGGGGCCAGTTGTCGTCTTCGCCTCCGAACACGTGCCTGGACGTGTCCTCCTTGTGGCCGGTGTTCATGGACAGCAGGTGCCGCACTCGCATAGCCTTCAGGTTCTCGCTAGGGTTCGCCGGGGAGTCGTCGGGGAAGAACTTCAGGACAGGGTCATCCACCGTGAGCAACCCCTCGGCTACCGCCAGGCCGATGCCGGTGGAGGTGAAGCTCTTGCTCAGCGAGTAGAGCGAGTGCGGGGATTGGGGCCCATAGGGCGTCCACCACCCCTCTGCCGCCACGTTCCCGTGGCGCAGAAGCATGAAGCCCTGCACCGCGTCCAACGGGTGGGTGTGTTGCTCAATCGCCCGGATGAAGTCCAGGACCGCCGAGGAGGGGATGCCCTCGGCTTCCGGGCTGCTGCGCTTCAACTGAGTTATACTTGCCATGATATCGATCTACCCCTTTCTTTTATTCGGCCCCTCATAAGGCCTGGTATTGTCCGTAATGAATGGATTGGCCTGTTCTGTCGCCGCGCTTCAGACTTCCTCGAAGCACGCAATCACTTTCCCTCTCCCTGAATTGGCTGGATACGGCGCGGCTCGATAGACACTTGGCGGGTAATTTTCCCCAGAACCAGAATAAGACGTTTGCCTGCTGGTCCTGTGGCGATGGAGGCCGATCCTAAGCGTTCGAGAGAGTATAATCCGCGATACTCATTAAAGTCACCCGCTTGAATGAGGGCAATCTTCTCTTCCCGCAGGCTCACTGACCTACCTCTGTTGCTGTAATCGTCGTTCTTGTTCTTACTGTACCACATAAACACACCAGTTATCCCCATTTCACAGCCAGCGGTAGCAGAGCCATCGATCTATACGAGGATTCTGCAAGAATGTATAACACGACTGGATAGTTATGCGCCAGGAAGTAGTGGAGCCTCTCTGGATATGCTTCTTTAGTCCCAGCGTTGATGTGATATGATGGTAACGACGCTTTGCTTGCGTGACAAGTAGGAATTGTGGAAAGGATAATGTGCTATGCAGTTTTCTGGCTCGCAAACGATCGCTGCCCCTATTGAGAAGGTGTGGGCGTTTCTCTTAGATGTGAATAATGTGGCGAGCTGTGCGCCGGGCTTTCAGAGCCTGGAGCAGTTGGGCGACGAGCATTGGAAGGCCCTGATCGCGGTCGGCGTGGGACCAGTCAAGGCCAAGTTTAACCTGGATGTCACGCGCCCTGAGAAGCGCGAACCCGAGTTTATGGCTGTCAAGGCACGAGGCAAAGCACCTGGCAGCGCGGTCGACCTCGCGGGCGATATGCAGCTCAGCGCCATCGATGCCAACCAGACGAAGATGGACTGGAATGCTCAGGTGACAATTAGCGGCTCCATCGCCAGTGTCGGCGCGCGCCTGATCAATGGCACCGCCGAGAAGATGACCAACCAGTTCTTTAGCTGTCTCCAATCCAAGCTCCAGGAGCCACAGACCGCTTCAGCTGGCGAGTAACCGCGTTGTAGGCCTTGTGCTCAGCGCTCAGGGAGGTAGAAACAATGCAAACGGCGCTTGCGCGTTGGCAAGAGATCCTGACGGCGAGGGCGCGTCAGATGGACGAGGCATATGCTCGTCTGGGGCGTTCCAGTGCCGACTTCTGGGATCGGCGTGCGCGCAACTATCACCGCTCAAGCCAACGAGTTCAATCCGATAACTCGTTGCTGCTGCGAATGGGTGAGGTGCTTACGCCCGAGAGTGAGGTGCTGGATGTAGGGGCGGGCACCGGACGCTATGCGCTGGCCCTGGCACCTCTGGTGAAACACGTCTACGCGGTCGAGCCAAACGCAAGTATGTTGCGCTATTTACAAGCGGATGCGCAGGCCAGCGGGATCACGAATATTTCATCGATAGCCAGCACATGGCAGGAGGCAGACCCCGCCCTGCGTGCAGATGTCTCGCTGTGCAGCCACGTGCTCTACCCTATTCTTGATCTGGACCGTTTCCTCGCCAGGCTACATGCAGCGACGCAGCATACCTGCTTCCTCTTTATGCGCGCCACCTCTTTTGATGAGATCAGCGATCCCCTGTGGCGGCATTTCCATGGAGAGCCTCGCTGCCTGCCCCCTGGCTATATCCACGCGCTGGATGTCCTCTACGAAATGGGCATTTATGCCAATGTCGAGGTCGTCTCTACCACGCAAAGTATGAGCTTTGCCTCGCTAGAGGAGGCCGTCGCGGAGATGCGTGAGCAGTTGATTTTGCCTGAGGATCCCAAGATTATGGAGGAACTGCGTGGCATGCTGGCCTCCTGGCTGGTTGAGCGGGAGACCATGCTGACCTTCCCGTTGCCGCAGATGCCCAATGCCATTATCTCCTGGCGGGCGAATGGATAAGCAGGAACAAGAAAAGCGGGTCCCTTGCTCTCATCCGAGAGCAAGGGACCCGCTTATTGAGTTTGCGAGAAATTACGCGATATTGTTATCCAGGTTCTTGAAGATGGTGTTCAGGGTGCTGTTGACTACGCCCTTGCCGATGGGATTGTTCGCCATCGCGACCGCGCCTTCAAGCTCCGCGTTGGCCTCATACGCCAGCACTGCGCCGCCGGGCTCGTCGGAAATATTGATCTGGCAGACGCCATTAACCGAACCGCCGGTGCCCTGGCGCTGAATCTGAAGTTCAATGAAGTTGGGTTCCTGAACGCGGGTGATGTTGATGACCACCGCGTAGGGACCTTTCAGTCCGGGGATGGGCGTCGTCACAAATGCCTTGATGCGGTTCGCGTCGAGGAACTCAATCGACTGGCAACCAGGGATGCTGGCCTGGAGGATGGAGGGATTGAGTATGCCCTTGAAGACCTGCGAGCTGGAAGACTTGAACTTGTGTGTACCACTAAGTTTCATGCGAGAAAAACCCTTCCTTAGAAAAAATATTGTTGATAGCGTCTTGATGCGCTTCTGCAATATGCATGTGTTTGCATGTACGATCTAGTAGATCAGGCCCTATTGTACCGACTTCTTATGCGACTTTCAAGAAGTTAGCCTCTTTTCCTACTCCTGAGCGCGCAGGCGCTCAGGAGTAAAGGGTGATGATGTGGCGCGTGGGCATTTGCCCACGCGCCACATCATCACCCTTTACTCAGAGAATGTCCATCGCAGGGGAGGTTTACGGCGTCTCGAATGGATATCTTCTATCTTCTATGAGGTCTATAAATTGCATTCAATATGCAAATTTGGGATTTCGAAATGTATGGAAAGTAGATTATCCAAATGTGCTATCTGCATAATTTTTGCAAATCTTTTGTGGAATATGTGTTATACTGCATCTATACGTTCCAACCTGTATCGTATAATCCTAAAAACTTTTGGGAGCAGCGATGTCTTTGCATAGAGAACAAGTAGAAACAACGAACCAAGATTGGCATACTTATGTGGCGAAAGAGAGGTATAATCTTTCGGCCTCTATAGAGCAGACATTCTATGAGAAATCTGTGGCTGCTGGTCGAGAGCGGGAGGGGGTAGATGGGAAAGTGAAGAACTCGAGTCATACCATCTATGGCAAAACGCTGATTCCACCTCGTATTAGCTTGCAATCGCGCCTGGCACCAGCCTTTTACCGCAGTAATCTGGGCGAAGAACCCGCGGCCACGCAGACAAATGTGGCCCTCATGGCTCTGGGTGAAAATGGCGAACTGAAGGCGAGTTCTGAGAATAACCTGCTGACCCGCTTCGCGCGGCGTGTCACCTCATCGCTGGCGGCTATCGGTTTCTACAAACGGAGCGGAACACCTCCGGAGTCAGGCGATTATAGAAATACTGCTGCTAGAGATACTACAAATGTTGTGGTTAACACGATTTCTGCGCAAGAGACGCTTGATTTTCCATCGATACCGGCATCTTTTCATGATGGCATGCCGACTATGAATGAGATGAGAGAGGCAGCGCATATTGCGGATCAGATGACTATACCTCCGCTGGAGCAGATGTTTGACACACCCTGGAATGAAGCCTTTCGCCCGTTGCCATCTTCGATGGGTTCATTCTCGGCCTCCATGACGAGCATCAGTTCCTCCATGGGAAGCGTTGCCGTCTCGCAGACGGGCAGGGGCAGGTATCGCCTGGCTGGCCACACTACCAAAATTCATTTGCAGGCCGCCTCACCTGTGGCTATGGCGAAGGAGACCCTGGCCTCTACTCAGATCCCGCTTTCACCCACAGCTCCCCGTGTTCCCATCGCCGGGACGCGCCGCAAGGAGAGCGTGAGCGCCTATATGCCAGCCGTGCAGAAGGGAAGCGAGAAGCGTGCAAGTGAGGACGTCATGGCTACACACGCCCCTGGTCTCCTGCCCGATACGCCCATGGAGATGATGCGTAATAGCGCTTACCTTACGGCCCTGAAACCAGTGCAGACAGCACGGAAGACGACGAATGCGGGGAGTGGTGTCTTTGAGAGCGCTCAGCGCGACGTCACCATTAATCATGAACAGGTCAGTGCCACCAGTACGGTCCTGGTCACGTTGACATCTGACCCTGGCCCGGTGGTGGTGCATTTCGTCACGCTCCAGCCCGGCGTCGGCTTCACCGTCCACCTGACGGCCCCTGCATCTAAACAAGCAACCTTTAACTACATCATCCTCTAGACGACGCTACGAAAGTACGCGTCTACATATAGATCATATGTAGACGCGTACTTTCGTAGCGTCGTCCCACCTCGACATCCTGTATCTTTACAGCTCTCCTTGTACTTCCTGGCGCAGGCGCTGGAAGAAGTTTTCCATATAGTCAAAGCGTTCCTGTGCCAGTTCGCGGCCGGTCGCGGTCGTCATGCGCTGGGGCATGGCATCGAAGAGCAGTTCAAACTCGATGCTTGGCGAATAGTCAGGGCGCCGACGGAGCTGGCGGACGAGGAGGGGATCGACAGGTCGACTGACCTCGGGGGAACCTCTGAGTAGACCTTCTGGTTGTAGCGTCCCGTAATGCAGAAGAGGCGTGCAATCCCAATTGCGCCTAGACAATCAATCTTATCTGCGTCATAGAGGATACGCCCTTCGAGGGTGCGCGGAACCTGGCCCCCTGTCATGCGATGGTCGCGAATGGCCTGCTGGACCAGGGGAATGCTCTCCTGGGGGAAGTGGGTATGCGCGAGCAGGTCGGCGGCCATATGCGCGCCTATCTCGGCATGGTCGCCACCATGCAGGCGTTCGCGCTCCTGCCCGATATCGTGAAATGCGACCGCGGCCCAGATCACGGGCAGATTACCACCTTCCCTGGCTTGAATCGTCTCTGCCAGGGACATGACACGAAGTAAGTGGTCAAAATCATGTGAGGCATCCTTACACTCTTCTTGTTCCAGTACCTCCCTGGCGCGTTCCACGATCCAGGAGCGAAGTTCAGGCTTCAATGATGTCAGATCTTTCTACTAATGGTAAGGTGAGAATAAAACAAGTGCCCTCGCCCGGAATACCACTACTCTCGACGCCGATATGCCCACCATGCAGGCTCAGAAACTGCGCCACGACATACAGTCCCAGGCCCACGCCCCTGGTCTTGTTCCCTTCGATATTGGGGGCGCGATAAAAGCGCTCGAAGAGGCGTGCCTGGGCATCGAGGGGGATGCCAATGCCCTGATCTTGTATGCGTATCTCTACAAAGGGATCCCCACTGGCGTTAGGTGTCTGCTGCAAGGTAACAGTAATAGATCCTCCGAACGGACTGTATTTTATCGCATTTTGCAGGAGGTTCGCAAAGACCTGGGAGAGGCGGGCGCTATCACCCAGGATGAGGTAGGGGTGCGCGCCTGTTTGAACCTGGCAGGTGATGGTATGCATGGGCGAGGTCATAGCATGCTCGGCGACCGTCCGCTCAACGATACGCTGGACATCAAGTTCTTCTGTATTGAGCACGATCTGGCCCCGATTGAGGCGCGTTACCTCCAGGAAGGTATTGACGATGTTAGTGAGTTGATGGCCCTGTTGATCAATCGTGGCGATGCTCTCATGCAATTTGTCCTGGAGCACTGGCTCAAGTTGATGCTTGCGGAGCAGGCGCGCCATCATCTGGCTATGGGCGACGATAATGGTGAGCGGCGTGCGAAACTCATGGGCAGTAATATCGAGAAATTCGTCTTTCAGATCGTTTGACTGGCGCATAAGCTCCTCACTGGTGCGGGCGAGGGTCGCCTCCTTTTGCCAGTGCATCTGTTCCATGGCCAGGCCCGCGAACTGCGCGATACCTTCGGCGACCGCGAGATCCCAGACATTAAAGACCGGGTGGCGCAGGGGACGTGTCGCGCCCTCCTGTGGATGCTGCTCCCTGCGCAGCGTGGTCGAGCGGTCGAGCAGAATAACCCCGTGGAGGTCGTTACGATGCATAATGGGAGCCGCGATGAGCATGGTTTCGGCGAAGGGATTAGGCTGCTCCGGACATTGTTCCGCGCTGACCTGGAGCGCGTGCCCGGCCAGCAGGTGTTCCCGAAATCCCGTGTACTGTCCCTTTGTTGGCATAAGCCAGGTTTGTTGCTCTTGCTGCCAGAGCTCCTCCTCCTCTGGAGCGAAACCAATGGAGAGATAGGGTTCAAATACATGCTGCTCCTGGTTGTAGAGCTGGACCATACCGCGATCACAATGCAGCGAAGCCAGGGTTTTCCCCAGCAGGCTCTGTAGCATATCGTGAAGGTTCGTCAGGCCCGAAGCCGCCTCGGCAGCATGGAGCATGGTATCCAGTGCGCGCCGGACGCGCCGTTCGCTGCGTATCTGTTCGCTGATATCCCGAAATGCGCTGACGATACCAATCTGTTGCTGTTGATCGTCTAGGAGCGGCTCGACATTGATCTCCATGGTACGCTCGGAGCCATCGGCGCTTGTAGTCACATAGCGCTCGCCACGGATATATTCGCCACGTAGTGCGCGTACAATCGGGAAGCGCTCAGGTGGAATAGTTTTGCCGCGTAAGGTTGAAATATGTCGATGTTGAAGGAGCTTGGAGAGGTCAATTTGCGCGTCAAAAGAGGTTTCCAGGTAGCGCCTGGCCATATGGTTGCTGAGAATGGCCTCCCCTTGCATATCCAGGACCAGGATGCCCTCGCTCATGGCGTTGAAGATGGCATCAAGTGTATTGGCGCGTTCATTCGCCAGGGCGGCGGCCTGGCGGGCCTCCTGCAAAATATGATCTTTCTCGATGGCCAGGGCACACTGAGCGGCGATATCCAGGGCAAAGGCGCGATATCCCTGCGAGGGGGCACGTGCATGCAGGGGAAAGCCAATCAAGGCCAGTCCCAGGCACGAGGTCTCGCCACGCGCCGTCCGCCGACTATGCTGGCGGGGAAGATTCCCCATCAAGGGAGCCACGAGGACCTGCTCAAAACCAAGTTGCTGAAACCAGGCACGCTCATGTGGAGTGGCCTGATCGGAGGGAATGAAGTAGGTCTTCCCCGTTGTGGCCGCTTGCTGACAGTGAGATAACGCTGGCAGGTGGGGGCCTTCGCTGGGTGTTGAGGAGGTTGACTCGCCCTGGATCATCACGGTCAGGGTCGTGTCCTGGGAGAGAAGCGCAATGGCTGCCTTGCCCGTACCAAAGCCCTGTTGGAGGTGCTGTGTGGCAATATGCAAGACCGTCGCCAGCTCCTCACCGGAGTTGACGGCCATAGCGACCTGGTAAATAGAGCGGGCGCGCTGGATCAGGCGTTCGGCGCGCTTGCGCTCGCTCTGTGCTTGTTGATAGAGGCGGGCATTATGAATGGTGAGCGCGGCCTGCTGCCCGATGGCGCGTGCCAACTGCTGTTGTTCCGCGCTAAAAAGTGTTTCCTGCTGGGGATTATCGAGCGACATGATGCCCACGGGTTTGCCTTCACGCAAGAGCGCGATCAATAGAATCGAGCGCACCAGAAATTTATCAGCGAGCAGGCGCATGTGGGAACTGGGGGTACTGGCGAGATCGCTAAGTGCCAGGCAGGGTTGTTGTTGTACGAGGTGTTGTACAATAGGATCATGAAAGGGAAAGCGACTTCGGTGCCAGACGTGGTCGGCGGCCTGGAGCGCCTTCGGCGGAAAGCTTGAGGCGTTCAGGTGATAGGCTGAGGGGAGAAAGGAAGTCTGGGCTTCGTCGAGGAGCCAGACCGCGCAGCGCTGCACTTCGCACACTTCTGTGGTACGGCGCACGAGTACCTGTAAAATATGGGTCGGGTCCAGCGAAGAGGCCAGCAGTTCTGAGAGTTCGCGCAACAACTCGCTCTCGCGCAATGCGTTTCTCAGTCGAATGTGCTCTTCATTACTTGTCGATATAGATTGCTCTCCAGGCATACTTACGACCTCTTCCGAAGCTACATGGACCTCAAAAAGGCACGTGCATTTTTGCTACACTCTGTCACTAGAACCAGGAGTTCATGGACGGCATTGGGTAAACGGGGCATCTCATCTAATTGAGTGAAAGTGTAACAGATTCTTACAGGTTACGTCAAGGAAAACGAAGGAATACAGTATTGGACGCGCTGTGTGTTTCAATATGTTGTGTCCATACATGGGAGATAAATTGAAGAGCATGAATATAAGCCTGGGTCTTGAGTATCGCCATGGTGAGTGGCGTCTTTGCGTGTTGGAGCAGGGAAAGCCCATCGAGTATAGGTCCTTCGCCACAGGCGAACTGCTCGCCGAGCATATATCGCGTCTCTGTGCCTGCTATCCCGAGCCGGCTCTGGCCCTGGCATCTCAGCTCGAAACGGGCCTGCGTCCTTTAGCTACGTTTGATCCAGGGACCCAGGTCTCGCTCTCGCTCTGTACCGCGGCTAGCGCTGAGGAGCACGATGAGCTACAGCGCTTTCTCGTCTCGTTAAGCGTCTACAATAACCATAGCTACTGCCTGCCGAGTGTGCGTTATTTGCCGAGCGTGCCGGCTTTCCGCAAGCGTTATCGCTCCCAGATGGGGGGATCTGATCGCCTCAGTTTGGCGGCGACCTTGCTCTACCGTATGCGCCAGCGCGAGGCGGTATGGCCAGAGATGCGCTTCCTCTTGCTTGACATGAGCAGTATAGCGCGTCATATTACGGTGATCTATGATGGGTGCATCATCGATGATTGTGGCGAGAAGCCACTCACCTATTTCTCGCCCGAGCAGGCTGAGAGCGAGGAATTAGCCATGGCGCTGGAAGAGGATCTACGCCAGGACCTCGCGGCGCTTATAGCTATCCACCACATCGAAGATATCGTGTTGCTGGATCGAGGCTATATACCTGCGGGATCAACAGCCACGGTGCCGCTGGTAAACGAAAAGATGCTCGCTCGCCTCGGGGACCTCTACCAGGTCTATGGTTTTCCCCGTGAGGCAAGCGAGCCTGAAGGTTTCGAGTGTGCGCTAGGAGCCGCGCTTCTCGCCGATGGTCTGGATGGACAGGGACTCGCGGCCGAGGTTACTGAGCATCTAATGTCTCTGGCGCAGGCGGAACCATTCGAGCAAGACCGCGACAAGGGAGCCAGCGGCCACCTGTAGGACCATGCCTTTCTTGCTTGGTTTAGCGGCAGGGACGTTTCCGGCTGAACCGTGTTGCAGGTAACCTGGCGTCTGGCGAAATTTCTCCTGGTTGCGGTGCCGGTTCTGCTCCTCCTGTTTCCGCGCTTCTGCAACATGCTGGCGGTCGGCAAGCTCGGTGGCTTTGATATTTACAATTGCCTCAGCTTCTTTCTCTGGAATATCCTTATTGAGCTTGCCCGCCATGGTGCTGACAAACGTTATCAGGTTGTTGGGGAGAGGGCGTACGCCTTCGCTAAAGAAGGCATTGATCTCGCCACCAATCATCAGGATCGTGGCGAAGTAGTAGAAAAAGATCAAGAAAATGATCGCGAAGCCTACCTGGCCGGTATAGTTGCCCAGGCCAAAACGCGCATAGATTGGGAAGAGCGCCAGGAAAAGAGCCAGGGCAATCGACGAGCCAAGCGCGCCCTTCCAGCTATTCTTCCAGCTGATTTGCTGATTGGGGACAATAACGTAAATGGCTTCGAAGAGCATAAAACCTACCAGGACGCTACCGCCAAAACCTGCCAGGTACGAGAGCACAGGGTTTGCGGCGATGGTTGATACAAAGGGAATGCTCTTCAATGCCGGGTTATTTTGCAGTAATCCGAGTATAAGGGTGGGGAGCGACGAGGCAAAGACCATGATGGGAACGAGAAAGACAAAGATCAGTACCATGCCTATGGCGACCAGGCGCTGGCGTATCATAGGGCGTGGCCGTACGCGGTAGACGATATCCAGGCAGTTCTCTATGGTCACAAACAGGTTGGAGCCGTTGAAAAGTGCCAGCACCACGGCGATAATTGTCAACCAACCGGCGTTTTTCTGCAGTTGCGTAATCGCCAGGCTGAGCGCAGCCTTGTTGGACCCTGCGATTGGGAAGAAGCTCGTTGCCTGGTTAATAAGTTGCTGTGTATCGGTGACACCACCCAGGGCAAACCCCAGGATGGCGATCAAGGCAATGGCGATAGGCACTATCGACATCAGAATGTTATAGGCCAGCAGGCCCGCCAGGCCCGACGACCAGTCGTTATTAAATTTGTTCAGGAATTCGCGGAAGGTCTTGCCGCCCGCTTCCGCCCCGTGGAGGAGGTGCTGTGTCGCGCTCTTTTTCTTGTGCGCCTCACTCTCCATATTGCTTATGCCGCTTGCCATAATTGCATCTCCCGTTGGATACTATACAGTGCTCGATCTGCTATCCGCATTTTCTGAAAGATAAAGGAAAAGCAAGAAAAAGGACCTTATCTTCTGTATATCATTCACGGTTGAGCATAGTGTAGCGTTTCATTTCTAGCGCTATTTCGGGTATAGTATTGGAGAGAAGGCAGGCAGAAAACCTATAGCGGTATGTAGTAGCATGAAGCTGTGTATTATATACGGGCATAATATGTAGACGCGTACTTTAGTAGCGTCGGGCAGGAGCTTACTGTAGATTGAGAGGACAATGAGTACACGACCACCAAAATCGCTGGGCGCCTTACTATGGCAGA
Organism: Ktedonobacter sp. SOSP1-85; assembly: GCF_016587415.1. GTDB lineage: Bacteria > Chloroflexota > Ktedonobacteria > Ktedonobacterales > Ktedonobacteraceae > Ktedonobacter. The sequence goes on from NZ_BNJI01000001.1 coordinate 6,107,124, forward strand.
TGCTGCGCCTGAGTATGAAAGCGCTCTGGGAGAGCAATTCAAATCCAGCCCGTGTGCTCATGCAGCGCCAGCAGGCCCTGGCGGTGCTGGGCCTGCCTGCGAACGCGACTCCTCAACAAATTAAACAGCGCTATCGTCTGCTGGCCAAGCGGTACCACCCGGACCGGGGAGGCGATCCCCAGCAGATGCAGCGTATCATCGCAGCCTATCATACGTTGATGCGTGAGCAGAAATAGGAGGGCCGGGCGCGCCTAGAAGAGGGGCGCGCCACAGCGATTACAGAAGCGCTTCCCCGGTCGACAGCGATTGCCACACTGCTCACAATAGATCGGCTGCCCACTGGCTGCTGGCGCCTGATTTTGGCTGACAACGGGGGGCGAGGATGGTGGCGCAGGCGGCGTGGGCATAGTTTGGTGCTGGGGCGCAGGCGGAGCGACGTTCTGCACTGGTTGCCTGGGATAGTTTGGATTCGCTGTAGGTTGGCTCGGACCCGCTAGCTGCGCGTCGGGATCTGGCTTCTGTGTGCTCTGAATCGTATCATTGATGGTTTTCGCGGCCTTGACGGCCATTCCACCCAGCGTCGTGGCGATCTTAATGCCTTTGGCGATATCGTCCATATCCTTTTTCATGCGCTGCATCGAGGGCAGGGATGGTGAGTCTGAGACCTTCGCGAACAGGTTCTTCCCCAACTGGATGCCATCCTCTTGCGGCGTCAACTGCCCTTGCTCCTGGTTCCCGTCGTCAAAGCGCAGGGTCAGTAGCGAGCCCTGCTGATAAAAATTTCCCTCACGCCTGATCTCAGCGGCGGGCGCCGTGGCGTTGGTCTGCTCGCCCTTGATGAAGGACTGGGCCATATGGGCCAGGCGACTGCGATCCTGGACAATCAAGACGAAGCGCCCATTCGCTTGGAGAACAAGGCGGTCAATGAGGGAGGTAAAGTAGTCTAGACCGACCCCTGAGCGATGCTGACACTCATACTGACCTGTAATTGGCTTCATGATAATTCGCGCCCTTTCCCGGTGAAATTCTATCCTTGCTGTCTTATACTACGAAAATGAGGCCAGGATAGTTGAGTATATCACAGCCGTTTGTGCTACCCACAGTTGCCAAATTGGCGTCTCTATTCTAACATGTGCATGCGCTAATCTTGCGCCCTGGCATGATTACCAGATATGCTAAGAACAAAAAGAATTTGACTAATAGAACTTTTGATCCAAAATTGCTAGAGATTATCTTGACTTTCCATGTTTAAGGCTGTATGCTGATTAGGCAATAAACGCATTGAAAGAGGTATAGGGTTAGATGTCTCGTTCCCCAAAAGCACTCCCTCCCATGCAGAATGAGTCGGACCTTCAGCAACAGGAGTTCTCATTCTTAGCGACGCGGAGTATAGACGAAGATAGAGAAGAAAAACAACAGATACAGAGCGTTGAGTCGAAGGCGCCTAGAGCCCGGAAGGAGGCAGTATATTCCTCTGCCGATATCCAGGTGCTCGAGGGTATCTCCGCCATTCGACATCGCCCGGGAATGTATATTGGCTCAACATCTACCTCTGGACTGGTGCATCTGATTTGGGAGGCGCTTGACAATGCTGTTGATGAGGCTGTAGCTGGCTATGGCAAGCAGATCTGGGTAACGATAGATCGGGAGGGCTGGGTCACGGTACGTGACGAAGCACGAGGTATGCCCTTTGACCTTATGCTTTACCAGGGGGATTACCTGCCCGCGGCAACGGTTATCCTGACAGTACCTCATTCAGGCGGCAAATTCGCTGAAGGTGCCTACAAGACTGCAGGCGGTCTGCATGGTGTTGGCTCGACCGTCATCAATGCCCTTTCAGAGAAGCTAGAATTGACCATCTGGAAGGATGGGCAGTGTTTTACCCAGTCATTTAGTCGTGGTACCGCGCTGCCACACCACATTGAGCCTTGTGACCCAAAATTACACGGTACCCAGTTGCGCTGGGCGTATGACCGCACCATCTTTGATCCCGATGTCTACTACTCTCTTGAAGCCATCGATAGCCGTTTGAAGGCCTCCGCCTATCTCAATCGCGGTGTAACTTTCCATCTTGAGGCCTGGGATGAGAGCCTCAACGAGCAGGTGCGGCGCGTGTACTATTCGCGTGAGGGTCTGCCAGACTACGTACGTGATCTCTCCTCTGGGACGAATACCCCCATGTTTAAGCATGTGCTTGGCATCGCCAAAGAGAAGGATAATGTCTCGGTCGAGGTGGCGCTCCAGCCTACCACAGGGTATAAAACCGCGCTCTATAGCTACGCCAACGCCGTGCGTACGCGCGATGGTGGTGTGCACGAAAGCGGGTTTAAGGCCGCCTTAACCAAGGTCATCAATGACTATGCCATCAAGCTGAGCGTGATCAAGAATCGCGAGCGTGATGGCTTTAAACCAGAGGTGATTCAACAGGGCCTAAACGTCGTTATCTCGGTCAAGTTGACCAACCCCCAGTTCCAGGGCCAGACCAAGGATCGCCTGAACAATGCTCCCATTGAAGGCATCGTACGTTCAGTCGTTGACGAGGGGCTGAAGGACTGGTTTGAGAAGAATAGCGCGGCCGGGAAAGAGTGGCTGAAAAAAATTCAGCAGATGCAGAAAGCGCGCAATGAGGCTCAGTTGGTGGAGGAGTTGGCGCGGGCGGGCACCAAGAAGAACAATGAGATGATCGACACCTCGCTCTCAAAGAAGTTCCTGCGTTGCAACACCAGTGATGCTTCGCGCGCGGAACTCTTTATCGTCGAGGGCGATTCGGCGGGTGGTAGCGCCGGTCAGGGGCGTTTCTCCGAGTTCCAGGCCGTCTTAAAGCTCAAGGGCAAACCCCTGAACGTGGCCAAGGCCGATTTGAAGAGTATCGTCGAGAACGAAGAGATTCGCACAATCATCAATGTGCTGGGAACCGGCACGCGCGATGTATTTGATATTAGCCGCCTCAAATTTAACCGGGTTATTATCGCGACCGATGCGGACGTCGATGGCCTGCATATCCAATGCCTCCTGCTGACGCTTTTCCACCAGGAGTTTAGCGATCTGATTGAGCAAGGGCATGTGTATATTGCCTGTCCCCCCTGTTCTCCGTCAAGTATAAGGGCAAGGTGCATTGGCTGCTCAATGACGAGGCGCGTGAGCGCTTTGTACGTACCCATGCCGATGCGCAGAACCTGGAGTTCAAGCGTTTCAAAGGTCTGGGCGAGATGAACCCGAAGGAACTGCGCGATACCACCTTTGACCCGGCACGGCGTACGCTCAAGCGGGTAACAATGGAGGATGGCGTCCTGGCGGCGAAACTGGTGACTGAGCTGATGGAGGATAAAAACGCGGAACGCCGTCGCGTTTTCCTGGCGGAACACTCGCGTAAGATCAAGGAACTGGACGTGTAAACGATGGCTAGTGTAAGTGAAAATACAGAGAAAACCGTAGAAACGGGTATCATACAGGAAGATTTCTCCGTGATCATGGCCCAGGCCTTTGCGACCTATGGTCTCTCCGTGGTCACGGATCGCGCCCTCCCGGATGCGCGTGATGGCCTCAAACCGGTGCAGCGCCGCATCCTGGCGGGTATGCGCGAGGCGCGTTACCTTGCCAGCCGCCCTACGGTCAAGAGCGCCGAGATTGTAGGCTTGATCCTGGGTAATTATCATCCTCACGGCGATACCTCGGTCTATGAGGCGGCTGCCCGCATGGCCCAGCCCTTTACCATGCGCTATCCGCTGATCGAGGGGCAGGGCAACATGGGCAGCGAGGATGGCGATGCCCCGGCGGCGTATCGCTACACCGAGATGCGCCTCTCGCCGCTCGCGGAGGCCTTGATGGCCGATATGGAGCGCGAGACGGTCCCCCTGCATCCAACCTATAAGCAGGATCCCAAGGTGCAGGAGCCTGACTATCTACCTGGACGCATTCCGCCTGTCGTCAATCCCTCCAGCGGTATCGCAGTTGGCCTCTCAACCAACATCCCGCCCCATAACCTGGGCGAGGTGCTACGAGCCTGTATCGCCCTGCTAGACCGTCCCGATATGACTGTCGATGAGCTGATGGGCTATATTCCAGGGCCTGACTTTAGCCAGGGTGGCCATATCATCGGCACCGAGGGCATTCGCGATTATTTCACCACCGGCAAGGGACGTATCATTGTGCGGGCGGAGGTGCGCCTGGAGGAGACGCCGCGCAGCCGCGCGCTCGTCGTTACCCAGATTCCCCCGACTGGACGCGACAAGGTCAAGGCTTCCATTATCAAGGCCTTTAACGCGCGCAAACTCGAAGGACTGATGGCCGATCTGCGCGACGAGAGCGACACCGAGAAGGGGACGCGTATCGTGCTGGAACTGCGCAAAGACGTGGACGCAGCCCAGACGCTGGAGCAGCTCTATCGCGAAACTGATCTCCAGATCGCGATCTCCTTCCAGATGGTCTTTCTCTTTGGCTCACCCATGCAGGCCGCACGCCAGCCCAAACAGACCGGGATGCTGGAACTGCTCAACTACTGGAACGCGCACCAGCTCGACCTGCTCACGCGCCGGGCACAGTACGACCTGCGCAAGGCCCGTGAGCGCCTGCATGTCATTGAGGGCCTGATTACCGGTGCCGCGCACGCGGAAGAGATCGTGAAGATCTTCCAGCAGTCAGAAGATCGGACCAGCGCCCGTAGAGCCATTGAAGAGCGCTACTCCCTGACGGAGATCCAATCGGACGTCATCGCTTCGATGACACTCTCGCAGGTTACCAAATTGGATAGCGGCAAATACCAGCGCGAGCGCGATGAGTTGCAGCGGCGCATCGAGGAGCTAGAGAATCTGCTCGCGAATCGGCGCGCCCTGATCTCCCTCTTGAAGAAGGAGATGCAGCAGCTCATGCGCCAGTTTGCGGATGAGCGCCGGACCTATATTGATGTTGAGGGACAGCCCCACGCGCCCATCACTCACGTGGCCAGCCTGCACGAGCGTGAGCCGCTGACCGTCGCCTTTGCCTCTCCTGGGACGCTGAAGGCACTTGCGCCCGATACCTTCAAGCCCAAGCAGAAAAATGGTGTGCTTGCGTATACCCCTGTCCGTGGCGATGAGCAGTTGCGCCAGGTGGTCGCCACCACCACGCAGGACTACCTGCTGTGTATGTCCTCGACCGGGCGTGTCTTCCAGATCGGTAGCCATCGCCTGCCCCTGGTGACGCGTTCCGCCAAGGGCGAGGCCATCCGCGATCTGCTGGAGCTGGCGCCAGGTGAAGAGATCGTGGCGGTTGTGCCCATCGATGCCTATGACGAGGATCGCTACATGGTCACCTTTAGCCGCCTGGGCAAGGTCAAGAAGTCGCCACTCAGCGAGTACAAAACGGTCGATATCGATGGCGCGCAAGATATGAAGCTGGCCGAGGGCGATAGCGTCGTCACGGCGCTGCTCTCACGTGGCCAGGGCGAGTACTTTGTCACTACCGACTATGCGCAGACGCTGCGTTTTAGTGACGAGGCCTTGCGTGCTCAGGGCCGTGTCGGCCAGGGTGTCGCGGCCATCGCCCTCGCTAAGGGAGGAGGCGTCGTTGTAAGCGCCTCTTATTATGAGCCTCAAGGGACCGTCGTCGACGAGACCACGGGCGAAGTCCTGCCAGAGCTGAATAGCCTGCTGGTCGTAACCGAGCAGGGCACGCTCAAGAAGGTACCTGTTAGCCAGTATCCCCAGAAGGGACGTGCAACTGGTGGTGTGGTCACTACCGAGATTGGCGACAAAGACCGCGTCTTGCTCAGTATGCTGGTAAATGAACAGGATCACTTGCTGCTCGGCTGGACGGGACGCAATGGAGAGAAAGGCGAGCATGCCCTGGTCCTTCCTGTTAGCGAGGTCAAGGCCTTCCCGCGCGTCAAGCAGGGCGTCGAGGTCGTCAATGGGCGCATCCTCACCGTAGTCAAGCTAGGGTAGTTTTATAGTGTAGAGAAAAAAGTGTGAGAGCTGGTTCGGGCATTGGCCCGAACCAGCTCTCACACTTTTTTCTCTACACTAATTGAGTTTAGAGGGCAGGGGGAACGTCGTCGCGAATCTCTTCCACCTTGCGCTCGATATAGTCGGTGGGATTATCGGTGCGCACGACTTCGATGGAGCACTGCGTCAACAGCGCGCCCAGGACGCCGACCGCTGCCAGGGCTGGCGCGAGGAGAACGCCCGCGACGCCAATGGTCAGAGGAAGCTCCAGAATGGAGTTGCCATCCTGCTTAATGATAATACGGCGAACATTACCCTCATGGATAAGCTCTTTTACCTTGGCCAGCAACTGCTCGCCAACGACCTGGAGCTCTTCAACACCATAAGATTTCTGCTCAATATTGCTGCGATCAGTATAGCCTTCACGTGGATCTTGTGCCATTGTTATTACACTCCTTTTTGCATATGCTGCATAAGTATGTTTTTATGTGCTCATCTATTCTGCTGTGTGCTCATCTTGACTGCGACCGTTCTCTCACAGCCTCACCTATAATACGCAGCACATGGCTGAAAGGTTGAATAATTTGGGAACAAATAAGGATGTGGTGCTGGACCGGCTTAGCTGGTCCAGCACCACATCCTTTATCTCACATCAAGAAGGCTAGTCGGCAACTGGCTGCAGAGCATGCCAGTTATGACCGCCGTTGTTGGTCTGGAAAAGGTTCCAGTTATTCTGCTTATCCTTGATCCAGACCCAACCCGTTTGGGGCGTGAGGAAGGTCAAGCCACCCAACACCTGCCAATCGGCGTCAGCCTTGAGTAGCCCGCTTGGGTGGATGATATCCCAGGAGCGACCACCAGTGCTGGTGTGATGAAGGACGAATTGGCCCTGACCATCAAAGCCAAAGCTCCAGCCCTCTCGGGCATTGAGGAAACTAAAGTTTGTGAATTCCGTGTACCAGGTCGCGGGCGAAGAAGGTCCCAGCAGCCAGGTCTTGCCTCCATCCTGCGTCTGATAGGCGGTGAGATGCGACATACCGTTGCCAGAGCTTGTGTCATATTTCACAAAAAGCGTGCCAGTATACTTGTCTTGCCAGAATGGCCCATACCCTTGTGTAAAATAAACGCTATTGCCCCCTTTAATGGGCGCAATGTTGTCTTTACTCCAGGTCTTGCCGCCATCATGGGTGCTATAGAGATAGACCTCGCCCGAGAGCCAGATGCCCGTTACCCAGCCCTGTTGGGGGTTGGCAAACGTAAAATGGATCGACTGGCCGTATGGACGAACCAGGCTCGCCGGATTATCAACGGTATTCAGTAAGGTCTCCCAGGTTTTACCGCCGTTACTGGTGCGCAATAGTGCGATCTCGGACGATCCTGGATGGGAACCCTGAGCGCTGAACGCGAGCCAGCCATGTTGGGAGTCCAGAAAGTTAATCTGATAGAAGTAGTACGGCCCACCAGGGGTCGAAAGGGTAAAGGATGTTGTTTGCCAGGTCTGACCACTATCCTGGGTGCTGAGAAGAATCTGTGTTTGATCTTGTAGGGCTCCAATATAGCCATGCCTGGCATCCGGGAAGAATGAAGTTGTGACGAACATATTCGTCGCTTTGAACTGTGATGGCGTCACGTCGCGCCAGTGTTCGGGTCCCTGATGCGTCGCATAGATATGGGTATGGCTCTCATCGAATGCCCAGCCGTGTTGCTGGTCAATCATGGTCAGCCCCGCAAGCTGGATCTGGTGTGTTGCCGTCTGTGCGGCCTGCGCGTTGGCGATGGAAGGCGCTAGAAATGCTCCGATCATCAGACACACTGCCAGCAATGCTATGCAGGCGAAGCGTGCTTGCCAGGCTGTAATTCTCCATCTGGAGCCTGTGAACAGAGGTCGCATACCGTAAACTCCTTTGAATGTTCTTCTATCCATGGTTTGCCTCTATTTTCAAGAATGGGTAGCCGTCAACGCCACATCATCAACGAAGAAGGCCGTCGCTGTCGAAGATGTCGTGGTCCCGTGGAAGTCGACCTCAACGCGTTTTCCGGCATACTTGGCAAGCGTCTGCGTGATGTCAAAGGTATATTGATTCCATCCTGGGGCCTGTGTGTTGCACAGTTTCTGAGAGGTGGCAATGGTGGTTCCATTAGCTGTGCGCAGGCGTGTGATGAGGGCGTCGGTGCAGTTGCGTCCTGTGGCCTGGCTGCTGACATAGATCCAGTAGCTTAGCACAACTTTAGTGGTGTTGGCGGGAAGGGTCACAGTTTGCCCGATGCTATCGTTACACGTTGCGTAGCCACAGAGATCGGCGCTCGTATCCCCCGCATGGGCTTGCGTCGTATCGACGATCTCATACGCGCCAGAAGCATGTTCTGTCCACGATTGTGATCCATTGTCAAAGCCTGGATTCTGTAACAACTGCGTCGAGCCATGATCTCCGCCCGGTGCCAGAGTGAGCAGGTCGCGCGCGATGTTCCAGGCATCAGGGGTGCCTATACCAGACGCGTTATCATAGCCTGAAGTGGCCTGGTAGTACAGGTTATTACCCGACGTAATATCGTGGTAGGCGCTGTAGGTCTGAGGAGTGTTGTAGAGGGCGTATAAACTGGCGCTGGCCCCACCGAGACCAGGCTTACCCTGTTTAGAGAGGTATTCGTTCACATCGGTGGCGAGGGCCGCCCACAAGGGGGCCGCGGCACTTGTACCACCAACAACTCCCCACCCCTGAGCGCAGATAGTGTCCGTAGTGGTGCAGTAGATTGAATAGCCAGTCTGTGGATCGGCATCTGCCGATACATCGGGCGTCTCGCGGTTGAGATTTGTAAGATTGGGGCCTGCCTGGTAGGCTGGACGTGTAAAGTGAGCACTGATGCCACCGCCGCCGCCTTCGCCGTAGGTCGTATTGCTCCAGGCTGACTCGCTGCCGTAGGTCCCATCGCTTTGAAGCTGTAAATTGGTACCGCCAACGCCCACCACATATGGGTCATCAGAGGGCGAGTCAACAGCCAGGGTTGAGCCATCGCGACAATCGTAGGCGCCAGAGTCACCGGATGCAGAAAAGAAAGCCTGCCCCTGGGCTGCACCCTGCGTGAAGATATTGTCCAGTGTTGTCAGTTCCGCGTCACCAGAGTTCAGCTCACATATGCCCCAGCTAATACTGACGACTTTGGCGAGGTTATCGGTCACGATTTTGTTGTATGTATCATTCACACCAGGAACGGTATTGGGACCGATATACACCTTCTGCGTGGCATCGGGCGCTAGCGCTGAGAGAACCTCCATATCCAGCTCGACCTCTACCGCTCCATCGCCAGGGGTATTGGTCGCGTCATCCACAAGCACATTCGAGTACTTGGGAGAGCCGAGATGATAGTAGTCGAGGTAGGTCGAAACATCGGAGGGATTATAGCCATCGAGCTCAAAAAGAGCCGTCGTCTGACCAGCGCCGGTGCCGCCATTGTTCATTAGTTCATTCATAGCATAGGCGGTCCGCAACTCCGTCGGCGTGTAGCCTTTTCCTGGGCCAGTCGCTTGCCTGGATTGTTGCTTTATGGCTGCATGGTGATAGAGAACGAGATTGTCCAATCCTTCAATATTCAGAATCGTGTTACTTAGCGTATCAGGAATGGTCGGGTCAGAAGCGGGAGCATAGACCACGCGTCCGTCGACCTGGTAGTCATTGAGCGTGACGCCAAAGGCCTTTTCAACCGTTGCTACTGATCCGGCTGCATTCACCAGCATATTGTTTGAGGCTACCGAGGTAACCGTTAATCCCTGCCCCTTCAAGTAGGAGACGACGCTCTCCACCGTCGCTTGCGTTGGGCCAAACTCGGCTGTAAACTGCTGGGGCGTCAGGTAGTGGTGATAAGAAGGTGACTTCGGATCGTTCTGGGCCGCGATCAGCGCGTCCAGGCCAGCGCGATTGCGAAGATTGAGGCTGATCGAGAGCTGTAGCTGTTTCTGTTTGCTAGTTCCTTGTGTGGATTTATAGCGTTTGAGCGTCGCAATCGCACGACTAGGTAGTGTGTGACGTCCAGTGTGTGACGCCGCAGAAACGGGATTACTATGATAGATAAATATCGATGAAAGAGTCGCTAGTAGGACAGCACATCCCATCAGGCGAGCGAGAAATGGCGCCATCTTGCGCCGCAAACCTTTTCTCACAAATCCTCCAAAAGAGTAGAATAACAAAACATGCAATTGTCTTGTCAAGAGCTATACGGGCACATTCAAAAGAAAAGAAACTTACTTTTTCTTTTCTACTAGGGACAACGCAACCAACCAGCCAATAATCGCGCCCATAGGAGATTTGGTATTCTCTGGGGAGTGGCGTGATCGATAAGGCAACACCTATCGATCACGCCACTCCCCAGAGAATACCTATCCCTTGATACTCTGGTCTCAGCAGTTGTGATATAATAGCTATCAAATTTATTGAGTTGTAGCCTCGCACATACGTAGCATGATCGGGTTCCACGAGAAAGCACGATGTGATATGAGTACGTTTGAAAAAGATGCCCTGGCGCTAGATGCCTATTCGCACGCGGTCACGACGGCGGCTGAGCGGGTTGGACCTGCGGTTGTACGTATTGACGTCGAGCATGCCACGCGCCGCTCTCGCTCCTATGGCTATCCGCCAGAGTTGCGGGGAGGAATCGGCTCGGGCTTCATTTTTGCTTCTGATGGACAAATTTTAACCAACGCCCATGTCGTCGAGGGGGCGCGCCATATCAAGGTGACCCTGGCCGATGGGCGAACCTTCGATGCAGGCCTGATGGGAAGCGATCCCGCTGTCGATGTCGCGGTTCTGCGTATCGGAACTGAGCGCTTGCCAGTGGCCGAGCTTGGCCATTCGCCCCTGCGGGTTGGTCAGCTAGTGATTGCAGTGGGCAATCCCTATGGCTTAAACTGGACGGTCACCGCGGGTGTGGTCAGCGCTCTGGGACGTACCTTGCAGGCTCCAGGCACTCCCAAGATGACCAACCTGATTCAGACAGATACCTCCATCAATCCCGGCAATTCTGGAGGTCCCCTGGTAGACAGCCTGGGGCACGTGGTTGGGATTACGACGGCTATGATGCCGATGGCCCAGGGCCTGGGCTTCTCGGTTCCGCTGGATACAGTCAAGAGTGTGGTGGCAAAGATCGCCACTCAGCGCTCCGCCAGGCCCGAGGGCGTCTCGCTTGGCGTGGGCGGCATGCGTGTCACGCTTGAGGAGTCGCTGCGCCAGCGTTTACAGCTCCAGCAGCGCTGGGGCATGGAGATTCTTGAGCTTCGCTCCCAGAGCCCGGCGGACCAGGCTCAACTCAAGCGCCTGGACGTTATCCTCTCAGCCGATGAAGAGCCTGTAACCGAGCCTCGGGACTTGCAGCGTATCGTGCGAACCCACAAAGCTGGCGAAAAGGTCACCATTGGATTTCTGCGTGGAGGAACACAGCGGAAAGTGACAGTGGTTTTGTAGGATTGGTATGGGAAAGAGACGTTGATAGGCTTGTAGAGCGCCAGCTTTATTGAATGTGACGCGAAAAGTTACGCTTTTCTGACAAAATCATTACGAAATGCCTCCATTGAAGAGAAATGGAGGCATTTCTTTTTTTAGCGCCTTGTGTAGTACGCGTCTAGGTAATTGAAAGTGCGAACAACCACGCAAGTGGAGTAGTAAACAGACTGGTATGTTCAGGCAGACACAAAAAAGGGACGGTGTAACTATGCAAGCAATGGTCGGTTTGATCGCTCTAATCTTCTTCGTTGCCCTTGTCGTAGGCGGTGTGTTTGTAAATGTGTTCCTGTATACCAGAGGTGTGGTCAGTTCGCGCAGCCGCATGGGCGAACTTGCCACGGTGACCCTGAGCCAGGAGGCCAGCACCGAGGCCGAAGACCTCTTCTATCTGGGTATTGGAATGCATGACGAGACCATGAATAATTATATGCGTAAAACTCTGGTCGCCTTTGGCGCAGCCATCCTGGTGGTAAGCCTGCTCGGGGCGGCGGCCTTCAACCTGGTTATGCACTAAGCAAGCTTTACAGAACATGAAGAGGGAGACAATTGAAACAACGGCCTGGAATGTGATACAACATTCCAGGCACGTTTTATTTCTGCATCTAATTTGGCAAAAAGAAAGTGAGTACGCCAGCGATGTCGTCACTTCCAGAACGTATACAAACGCGTTTTACCGAACTGGTGGGTATTCGTTATCCCATTGTGCAAGGAGGGCTAGCCCATCTCTCCTTTGCCGAGCTTGCGGCGGCGGTCTCTAATGCAGGCGGACTGGGGCAGATTGGCTGCGCTTGCTTTAAGACTCCCGATGAATTGCGCGCGAATATTCAGCAGGCGAAGCGTTTGACGGAGCAGCCCTTCGGCGTCAATTTTCCTATCGGTCACATTCCCCTGGGCGAGTTTCTGGATGTCACCCTTGAGGAAGGTCCGGCCGTCATTAGCATCACGGGCGGCAATCCCGAGCCACTCTTAAAGCATATTCAGCAGAGCGGCGTCCCCGTGAAGACGATGGTATTAGTCGCGGGGGTGCGTGCGGCGCGCAAGGCCGAAGCTCTGGGCGCGGATGCCGTCATCGCCGTAGGCTTTGAGGGCGGTGGCCACCTGGGACGTGACGATATCGGAACAATGGTGCTCACTCCGCGCGTGGTGGACGCGGTCAGTATCCCCGTGCTGGCCAGCGGAGGTATCGCCGATGGACGAGGGCTTGTCGCGGCCCTGGCCCTGGGCGCGGAAGGCATTGAACTGGGGACGCGTTTTGTCGCGGTACAGGAGAGCAATGCTCATCCCGCCTATCAGCAGGCGCTGGTCGAGGCGCAAGAGACGGATACCGTGGTGGTTGAGCGCGCCATCGGGCGCCCGGCGCGTGTGCTAAAAGGGAAGGCCGCCGAGCAGATCCTCGCGCTTGAAGCCGAGATGGAGCAGGAGCAGCTCACGCCGCCGGAGCGCCTGGCTCGCCTGCTTCCCTACATCCAGGGGCGGGTAAACACGCGCGCCTCCCTGGAAGGCGAGCTCGATGAAGGCTTCGTCTGGGGTGGCCAGGTCGCGGGCCTGATACAGGATATCCCCTCGACCCAGGAACTCATCGAGCGTATCGTCAGAGAAGCCACCACCATTAGCCGTGGCTTCTCTGAGAAATTCTTGTAGGGTCCATGCCAGCATGGACTCCGAGCGAAGCGACCATCCCTGCATCAGGGGATCGGCCTGCGGGCCGGGCGAGTCCATGCCAGCATGGACCCTACAACTGATCTTGGCTAACGAATGGATGCCTGTGAGGCTGGAGCCGTGCTCTCCTGTCTGGCCAGGAACTGGCCGACTTCAGAGAGGGCGGCCATGGCGCGACAGGTGATCTCGACCGATTCGTAGTAGGGGACGCCCTCTTCACGCAGGATGCGCAGCGCGGGGATATCGTGGCGTGCATAGATGGTCTGAACCAGTATGGGTTTGCCATACTGGCGTACGAGGTCGCCAAGGGCGCGGGCCGCGGCCTCTTCGCGTGGGCCAAAGTCCTCTGAGAGGAGCCAGCGGTAGCCACCGAAGAGTCCCGTAATGATCACGCCATCGACATCGGGATCTTTGACACAGACCTCGGCCAGGTGGGCGAAGGAGAGGGGATCCTCATCGGCGGCGCCCGCGACGTCTACGGGATTCGTCGAGGTCGCACGGCTGGGCATAAGCGCGCGTAGGGCCGCCTGCGTCTCGGCTTTGAGGACGGGAACCTCCAGGCCGGCGCGGATCACGGCGTCGCCAGAGGCGACCGAGCTGCCGCCGCCATCGCCAATGATCGCGATGCGTCGACCGCCCTGAGGGGTTGTTGGCTGCAGCGCGAGGGCCTGGGCCACGGGGAAGAGCTCGTCTGAGCGTAGGACGCGTACGACGCCGCTGGCGAAGAGGCTGGTATCGCTATCTGGGCGAACGCGAGCCTGGGAGCCAGTATGGGCCAGGGAGGCGCGCACACCCACCTCTGTCGCGCCGCTGAGCAGGATCACGGCAGGTTTGTAATGGCCACGCGCATGCATATCTCTGGTGACCTGGCGCAGGGTCTCCTCTTCGATGGACTCAACATAGCCAGCGATCACACTGGTCTCTGGATCATCGGCCAGGTACTGCATGCATTCCGGGAAGGAGACATCGACGGAGTTGCCGACGCTCAAGAAGGTGGTAAAACCGCAGCCATCCAGGTGCGCCTGGGCGTAGAAATACATTCCCAGGTTGCCGCTCTGCGAGACCAGGCCGATGGGGCCTTCGGGAAGCGGGAAGACCATTCCCAACGCGTTGAGTTTGGAGCGACGCACATAGAGACCCATGCAGTTGCTGCCGACGATACGAATGCCATGCTCGCGGCAGCGGGCCACAAGGTCTTGCTCCAGGGCGCGCCCCTCGGGACCCGTCTCGCTAAAGCCAGCGGTGATCAGGACAATACCTTTCACGCCTTTAGCGATACAATCCTCAATGGAACTGGGGACGTGTGGGAACGAGGTCGCAATCACAGCCAGGTCTACCTGACCGGGGACATCACGCAGGCTGGGATAGGTGGGGCGTCCCAGGATCTCGGACACGGTCGGGTTGATGAGGTAGACCTCACCAGCAAATCCCCCTTCGATCAACTGGCGCGCGGCGACATGCCCCCACTTCTGGGGGAACGCGAGGCGCCCAGAATCGCGACTGAGCGTGGTTGCAGCACCTCTTCGAGGCTATGAAGCTCTTTATTCATTCATCATCCTATTCAACATCCTTCTCGTCATCATCAGAGTGATAGGGAAGGCCCTGATGCTCCCGTTCCATCCGTAACATGGCCTCAATATTCTCGATCAAAACATCTGCGCTTGGCAGAGGGGTTGACTGCTCTTCGCGGTGGGAATCCGCCTCATCCTCATCTTCCTCCTCCAGTTCAATTTCAATCTCGATCTCGTTCTCTAGCTCATCCAACTGCTCTTCGAGCTGGCGAATGTACTCGCCGGCCTCTGGATTGCGCGCAACCATGGCATCAATGCGGGAACTAAAGCGCCTGGCTTCAGCCTGGATCTCATCGAGGTCCAGGTCTAGAGATAGGTAGCCGTTGAGCGTGGTGAGTAGGGCAGACGAGACCATGATATTGGGGGTAGTTGCCAGGTAGTGGGGGGCAGCGGCCCAGAACATCGTGGTCGGTATTTGTGCCTGGTGGCAGACTTCATGGAGCACGCTGAGAATCCCGGTGGGACCCTCATATCCAGAGGTAGGGAGTGTCATCTCTTCCAGGCGTGAAAGTGTTGCGGGATCGTACGAAGCCCCCGTGATGGGAACCGCGAGCGAGTGGGGAACATCTGAGAGCATCGACCCAAACAAGATCACCTCAGAGGCGCGAAAGTTCCTACAGACCTTTAAGAAGCTCTGCGCAAAGGTATTCCATTTGAGTTGTGGCTCGGTCCCCAGAAATAGGATAATATCGCGCTCTAGATCGGGTGCGCTATAGGCCAGGAAATCATTGTTAGGCCACACAATCACGCGTTTATCGTCGTCGGTAATCTTGACTGTTGGCCGCGTTTCTGTAAAGATGAAGAAGTCTTCGCTATCTATCTCGGCAATTTTCTCGGATGACCAGCGGTCAGCGAGATATTGAATGGCATGCGTCGCCGACTCTGCGGCATCGTTCCAGCCCCGGAACGCGGCGATTACCAGGGGATCTCGTAGGGTTGGTTGGGCATGATAGTGCAACTGTGACATTCAAAAAACCTCTCTACCTGCCTGTGTAAATGCTCCTTAAGCAAATATTTGTTATCATTCTACCATTCTTGCGGCTTGTGGCAAATATGGTAGTAGAGATATGCCATCTCTTTTTTGTGCGAGGGAAAAATTTTATGTGCTCCATCCTGCGGGTGAGCCTGATAGGACCATTGTCCAGTTGAAAGGATTATTGACGTTGGCGACTTCAATCCCTATACTGCCTAACATGGAAGAGATGGGCATTACTATTCTTTATCAAGACCATTATCTCCTGATCGTCAATAAACCGGCAGGCATGGTCATTCACCCCACTTACAAGCATACTGATGGCGGTACGATGTGGGATGCTCTGCTGCGTCACCTGGCAGCGCAGGAGCCCGAGCAGTGGAATCCACCAGAACTCGCGGACGATCCCGCCTGGGCGCGTGCCCCTCTGGAGATTCAGAATATGCTGCGCGAGCGGCGGCGTGCCCAAATCCTGCAAGAAGAAGGCCTGCTCCCACGCCCCTGCCTGGTGCATCGCCTGGACAAAGATACCTCGGGCGTGGTGGCCCTGGCACGCACGGAGAGTTCGCGCACGCATCTGGTTCATCAATTTCATGACCATACCATAGTCAAAAGCTACCTGGCGGTCGTCGAGCCAGGTTCGCCAGATTGGACACGGCCACGCGCTCCCCTGAGTGTCGCTTTCCCTCACAATGGGCAGGTGCTTGCACACTTCCCTACCTCTTTCATTCAGGAGCTTGCGCCCGATACTGAGTTTCTGATCGATGGCCCCCTCTGGCGCGACCCCGATGACCGGCGGCGCTGTGTCGTAATTGAGGGCGGACAGGAGGCACGTACCCAGGTACGTGTGCTGGCGCATGAGGCGTCGCGCTCGCTGCTCGAAGTCCGACCAGTGACGGGTCGCACGCACCAGATCCGAGCGCACCTGGCGGCCTTAGGCCAGGCTATCGTGGGTGATCCGGTATATCGCGAACCCCAGCCCTCTGATCTCGTGCTTGGTCGCCAGTTTCTGCACGCGCGCAGTCTGACGCTACGCCATTATGTCGATAATCGTGTCATGACCTTTACCGCCCCCTTGACGGCGGACCTGCTGGCCTGGTTAGAACGCTACTTCCCGGCTGCCCAGCCTTGTGTTGTATAGTGAAGGATACATACCAGTTGTAGGGTCCAAGCTGGCTTGGACTCCGAGCGCAGCGACTCCCCACGTACAGGTATCGGCCTGTGGGTCGGGCAAGTCCAAGCCAGCTTGGACCCTACAATGTAAATGAGGACAAGTTAATGACAGCTTCAACGCCATACCCCGTAAATAGTGGCTCGCTGGCTGGAGCGAGCGAACAGGAAAAGAAAAAGCGTCTCGATGCGATGGTGGCGCTCTGGCAGAGCGATACCCAGCGTCGCCTCGCGCGCGATGGATATACTCCCTTCGTCTCTGCTATGGGCCTGGATGAGTATCGCTACTCGGTCTGGCTGCGCTTCCCTGAGTGGGAGCGCTCGGTGGTCGTTGGACAGGTTGTGACCCTGCGACCCGCCGAGGGGAGCGAGGAGCCTCAGCCCGCGCTCTTTAGCGCCTGGCGCCAGGACCCCTTGCTCAAAAGCATGCCAGATTGGAAGCAGCACCTCCCTAAAGAGACGGTCTTCAACCTCAATGTCAGGATCACACCGGGTTCCCTGGGCGAGGGCAGCAAGTGGGCGATCATCATGCCCCGCGAGATGATCACACGTTACCGGCCCGGCTGGCCAACACAGCAGGAATGGGTCGCCTGGACGCGCTCCTTCGACTGGCTCTCAGTAAGCGTCGGCTTTATCCGTACGATGCTAGATGCCCTGGAGCAATGAGAGTCAGAGAAATCCCCTCCATCCTCGGGGCACACGGCCTGGCAGCTGTCGAGATTTAGCGTAGGTGGCTGGACGACGCTACTAAAGTACGCGTCTACATATTACGAGCATATGTAGACGCGTACTTTAGTAGCGTCGGGCCTTTCTCTCCACTGGAGGCTAGCTGATTGGTAGCTCCTCTTCGTTGACTACGGGCTGAGCTTCTTCTTCTGCCTGTTCGCCAGCATCCACATGCGCAACTGGCTCTTCCTCTTTAGGGTGTACTGCCTCTGGTACAGGTTGCTGCGTGTGTAATGTCGCTGCTGGCGGTGGCGTAGAGAGTCTTTGTGGTCTGTAGTTCGTCACCTGTCTGCCCCTGCGCCAGCGCCTGTAGAGCCAGATGAGGATTAGAGTTGGGATAATATAGATGCTGAAGGCCAGCAGCCAGATGAGGATCGAGACCAGGAATTGGAAGAAGTGGAGCGAGGCCTGGAAGGCATCGTGCGCGATTTGACCGGCGTTCCAACTATTGCCGCTGGGGGCCGTAGGTGTAGCGGAGCCATCTCCTGGCGGTTGAAGCGTGATCGAAATGGGATAGAAGGTGGTCTGGTCGCTCAGAGCATTGAGGTGTCCTTCTGCCTGTTCGATCTGCCCCTCGACATCCGACAACTGCGAATTAATGCTCAAGACATCCGACATTGATTGGGCATTCTTCATCAAATCCTGTAGGCGCTGCTGCTCGACGCGCAGATTCTTGAGGCGTGACTGCGTATCAATGTAGTCATTGGTGGCGTTCTGCACCGACTCATTGAGGCTAAGCAGGCGCCCGTTGTGCTTGGCAGGATAGTCTACCAGGTAGCGCTGAATCTGGGTATAGTCGCTGGCCTGCACGGAGAAGGTAATGGTAATCGTATACGTATCTCCGTTCAGTTGGTATTGCATACCCGAAGAGGAGGCGCGTGTATCAGTGCTCGTGATCCAGTTTTGTAGATCATTGGCGGTACTGTTTGTGTCTTTGGCCTCCATGGTGACATTCAGTTGCTTAATGAGGTACTGTGGCGTGTAGTTTGTCGGCGCATTGGATGTAGAAGACCCACTCGCATTGCTGGAGCTGGCCTGCTTGGAAGTATTATAGCTTGCTGTGCTACCAGTATTGCTGCTGGCTGTGCCGCCGCTCGTGCTCGCGCCTCCACAGCCTACAAGGAAAATGGTCAACAATAAGCAGAGCAGGCCCCTAGTTTTAGGCCTCGTAGCTGGTTTCCCCGGCCCTTCATAATTGCGGCTCCTTTTTTAGACATAAAAATACAACAACCGTATGTGTGGACAACGGTATACATTGTGTGGCTGTTGCAGAGCAGCCAGTATAGAGATGATTTGTCTAGCTTTAACTCTACTCTAAG
This sequence comes from Ktedonobacter sp. SOSP1-85, assembly GCF_016587415.1. Classification (GTDB taxonomy): domain Bacteria; phylum Chloroflexota; class Ktedonobacteria; order Ktedonobacterales; family Ktedonobacteraceae; genus Ktedonobacter. Next base: position 6,125,955 of record NZ_BNJI01000001.1, read on the forward strand.
AGACGTTAGAGGCGCGTGTTTTGTTCCCGGGAGGTTTGCATGTTGTGCTAGATATAATACGCATTTTGCGTTAAACTTCTCACAATATACCTAAAAAAAGGATGGGCGCGTGGTGCTGGCATTCGCCAGCACCACGCGCCCATCCTTTTTCCACCCTTTCGCATCGCAGGCGCGAGAGAGGGCGCTTAGCCTTTGAGGCCTGTTCCAGCCACGCCCTGAATGATCTGGCGCTGGAAGAACAGGAAGACGATTAGGACCGGTAGACCGCCCGCGACCGCCGAGGCCATGATCTGCGCATAGCGGACGCCATAGGAGGTCTGGACCGTCGCCAGGCCGACTGGCAGCGTCATCATGTCAACGCCAGTGGCGACGATGAAGGGCCAGAGGAAGTTGTTCCAGACGCCGATAAAGGTAATGATCGCCACTGCCGAGATCGCGGTGCGCGCCAGGGGCATCCAGATCTGCCAGTAGACGCGGAAGCGACTGGCCCCGTCAACGATGGCTGCCTCCTCCAGTTCCTGTGGGATGTTATCAAAGAACTGCTTGAAGATGAATACCGCCAGGGGAGAGGCAATCTGTGGCAGGATAATGCCCCAGTAGGTGTTGACAAGGTTCATCTGCTGCATCTCGGTGAAGAGGGGCACGATCAGGATCTGACCGGGGACCATCAAGCCGGCGAGAATGATCCAGAAGAGGGGACCTCGGGCGCGAAAACGAATGCGCGAGAGACCAAACGCGGCCAGGCTCGCCAGGACAATGACCAGTACCGTGGCGATCAACGCCGTAAACGCGCTATTAAAGTACCAGCGGAAGATATCCGCTGTACTGAAGACGTTGTGGTAGGCGTCACCCGTGAAGTGCGAGGCCAGCCAGCTTACAGGCACTGTAGTGGTCTCTGCCTCTGGTTTCAGCGAGGTATCGACCGCCCAGAGCAGGGGAATGATCCACAGCAGCGCCATGATCGTCAGCAAGACAAGCGCGAGCGTGCGCGAAAGCGAGAAACGTTTCCTGGGTTCTGCCTGCCCCCGAGTCGACAGGTTGGATGCCAGACTACTCATTACCTTTTGCCTCCCTACGATACAGTACGACAAACTGGATGGCTGTTACGACGAGTACAACGATAAAGAAGAGATACGACATCGCCGATGCGAATCCGACGCGGAAGGAGGTGAAGGCCGAATCGTATATGTATTCCAGCATGGGGCGGGTCATAAAGTTTGGGCCGCCACCCGTGAGCAGGGCCGCCTGCGCGTAGAGCTGGAGCGAGCCAATGACCTGGAGGATAATCACGGTAACCGTCGTATTCTTCAGGAGTGGAACGGTAATGCTAAAAAGCTTCGAGCTGGAGTTCGCGCCATCAATTGAGGCCGCTTCATAGATCTCCTGGGGAATTTGTTGTAGACCTGCCAGGTAGAGCAGGAAGTTAAAACCAAGCGTCCACCAGACCGTCACAATCACGACCGAGAGCATCGCCACATTGGGATCGGACAGCCAGGCGACCTCTTTGAACCCAAAGGCCGTGATCACGCTATTGAGCAGGCCAAAGCCAGGCTGGTAGAGCCAGTTCCAGATCAGGACCACCACCGAGACCGGCAGGATATATGGAGCAAAGAAGGCCAGGCGGAAGAGCCAGCGCGCGGGGATGGCCATATTCGCCAGCAAAGCCAGGCCCAGGCTCAGCACCACCAGAATAGGTGTGCTAATGATGGTAAAGAGGAAGGTGTTTCCCAGGGCACCCCAGAAGTTGGCGTCGCCCAGGGCCTCAGCATAGTTGCTCAAGCCCATGAACACATCGGTGCCTGTGCCCGCCAGGCTCCAGTTAAAGAAGCTCATGCGGAAGCCGAGAATGACGGGCCAGATGAGAAAGATGGCGTAAGCCAGCAGGAATGGAAGGACAAAGGCAAAGCCGGTTAGTTCATTGCGCCAGCGAGCCTGCCTTCTGGCCTGCTGCGCCTTCTGAAGACGCTCGGCAGGCTGTTGTTCAAGCAAAATTTCTGACATGACGAATCCTCTCTGTGCTGTAGAGCGTCCTTAAAACGGTTTGGGCGTTTGCAACTGCTTGAGCATGGCCGCGCGGAATTGCTGGATGCCCTGCTTGGGCGTCTTTTGCTGCGTGATGATTGACTGAAAGGCCGCGCCCGCCTGGTTTTCCAGCTCAGAGGCCGCTCCACCAAACCAGACCGGGGGATCGTACACCACGTTTGAGGCTTCGGCCGCGTAGTGCGACTGAGGTACGAGCTGTTTATATTCGCTGCTGGTCGCTACGGGCAGATACGTCGGAATGTGTCCACCTTGTGCCCAGATATAGCTACTCTTGAGAAGCTCGCTGACAAATTTAATGCTCATTGCGCGCCGTTCTGGATCAACCGTCCCCTGGCGTGGCAGGACGAGAGAGTGCGAGTCGGCCCAGGTCTGCTGGCCACCAAAGACATTAGGGAAGAGTGTCATGTCGAATTTCATCTTCTGCGTCTGGAAGGTCGTGACCTCCCACTCACCATTCCAGTGGAAGCCTGCTTTCCCGCCGCTGAAGAGCGCAACAGCTCCCGGATAATCGATATTGGTGCTGCCTACCTCTTTGGCGAGCTTCGAGATATAGGCCAGGACCTGCTCCGCCTTGTCATCTTCAAAGGTCAGTTGCGTGCCATCTGCTGAGAAATACTGCCCATTGAGCTGAGCATAAAGGGCGCAGAAGACGCGCCAGCAGGTGGAGGGATCACCCACGCCCAGGGCGAGGCCCAGGGCACCAGAGGCTTTTTTAGCTTCGCTAAAGGCATTGAGAACGTCGTCCTCGCCCTTGAATTCCAGGAGCTTGCCGTTGCTGTCAAGTAGCCCCGCCTTCTGGCAGACGTCCGTGCTGTAGTACATCACCAGCGGGTGGGTATCAAGAGGAACGGCGTACAGTTTGCCGTTGTAATGCGCCTTCTGCCAGACGGGGTCCACGAAATTATCCTGTGTGATGCCGTTGTTGGAGAGGGCGGAGGTATCGAACGGCTCAAGCAGGCCGCTTCCCGCATACATTGGTAGGCGCGACATGTGCAGAATACCCACATCGGGTGGTCGTCCGCCCGCCGCCGCCATCGCGAGCTTGGTGTAGTAGGGGGTTCCCCAGGAGAGGGTGACCGCTTCCAGGTCAACCTCGGGGTGGTTATGCTGGAATTGTTGCACCATCTCAAGCATGCGCTCGCCGTCACCGCCACCCAGGAGATGCCAGTAGGTAATGTGTGTCTTGCCCGCGCCAAAGGCGGTTGTGCCACAAGAGCTGAGAATTCCAGCCAGGGCCGTGGTTCCCAGACCGAGAGCGGCCGCGCGCCCGAGGAAGCCTCGACGGCTAATGCGCGACGCCTGTTCTGGTTCAGAACCCGTCGTAAATGTACGCTGCTCAGAGACCATTGAGTGATCCTTCCTTTGTGTGATACTCCTCTGAAAAAGCTGTGTCAGCGCCACACGGTTACAAGCATGGCAGGCCTCTCTGTAACTTACACTCCCAGTTGAATCTGCGTGAATAGGATCGAGGATACAAGCAGGTGATTGACGTTGTAATTGCATATGAGCAACAATAAAAGACCGGAAGAAGAGATCGTCACCAGCGTTGGTACCTCGGCACCTCTAAAAATCTACGTTGATCCGTGAATTCGCCTGTCAGATTTCTTGTAACTCCACTTTTACAACGTTGTAATCGCGATTACAACGTTGTAAAGAACTGTACCATATAAAATTTACCATTGTCAATATAATTTGGCGTTTGCATTGACGGTAATAAATTTTTCATGGTATAGTTGTCTGACGTTGTATTTCATGGAGTTCTGGGAAAAGGAATAAGAAACACGTGCCAACGACGCTCAAAGATGTCGCATTACGCGCTGGAGTTTCTATAAAAACGGTTTCCAATGTGATTCATGGGCGGGTGTATGTCACTGATGAGAAGCGCGAGCGGGTTGAAGAGGCGCTCAAGGAGCTAAACTACCAGCCCAATCTCTCGGCACGCTATCTGCGCAAGGGACGTGTGGGTGTGATTGGCCTGGCTATCCCTGAACTCTTAAACCCCTATTTTGCAGAGGTCAGCAATACTATTATCCTGGCTGCGGGGCGCCAGGCGTATACCGTCCTGGTGGATACGACTGGGGGGGAACGCGCCAATGAGCGTATGGTCATCAATGGATGGCGCCCGCAACTCTTAGATGGGGTGATCTTAAGTCCCCTGGCGCTTGAGCAGGAGGATCTGCAACCTGGCCTGGTTGAGACGCCCGTGGTGCTGCTGGGCGAGCGCTTCCTCGATGTTCCCCATGATCACGTGGCGATTGATAACGTTGCCGCGGCTTATGAAGCTACCTGCCACCTCTTGCGCCTGGGTTACAGGCGTATCGCCGCTATTGGTCTGCGCATCGATATCCCCGACCAGGCGGAAACGTCCAAACTACGCCTGCGTGGCTACCTGCAAGCCTTACAGGAGGCTGGCATCGCCTCTGATAGGCAACTGATTACCACAACCGAAGCCTTTTATGATCGAGAGAGTGGCTATAGCGCTATACGTCGCCTGTTCGCTGATGGTGTAGCCGTGGATGCCATTTTTTGCTTCAATGACTTGATGGCGCTGGGAGCCATACGTGCCCTCTATGACATGGGATTGCGCGTGCCCGAGGATGTCGCGGTCATCGGCTTTGATGATATCGAGGAGGGGCGCTATGCCTTTCCAGCGCTGACGACCATCTCGCCCGATAAGAAACTGATTGGCGAGACGGCGGTCGATTTCCTGCTGGGGCGTATCGAGGGCACGCGTGATGTACCACCAGAGCGTGTGTATATCCCTTTCCGGCTCATTGAGCGTGAAAGCACAGTGGGGCGTGCAGGAGCCAAACTGTAGGGTCCATGCTGGCATGGACTCTGAGCGAAGCGATGTCCCAGCGTTTGGGTATCAGCCAGCCGGCCTCGGAGTCCATGCCAGCATGGACCCTACAAGATGGACTTAAACGGACGCCGGTGGCACGCCAAACAGGACATGTAGGTAGCCGTTGAGGAAGAGTCCCTGGGGATCAAGCTGCGCCCGGATGCGCTTGAAGTCCTCCCAGCGAGGGTAGAGGCTCGCCAACTGCTCTGCCGTGAGAGTGTGCATCTTGCCCCAGTGGGGACGCCCCTGGTAGTGTTGATAAATTTCCTCGACGGCCTGGAAATAGTCTTTGTAGCGCATTCCGCGATACATATGTACAGCGATATAGGCGGAATCACGCTGGTAGGCTGGGCTGAGCCAGATATCATCACCCTGCACAAAGCGGCATTCGATGGGGAAATGGACCTCAAAGTTGTGTTTCTCAATGCAGCGCTTTACCTCGGCGAGGACGGTGGTGAAGTGCTCGGCGGGAATGTTGTATTCCATCTCCTGGAAGCGCACCCAGCGCGGGGTGGCAAAGATCAAATGACTGTAGTCAACTTCGTCTACGGGGGAGATACCCATAGCGGAGATGCGACTGATGGTAGGTGTAAGGCGAGGGAAGAGGCGGCAGGCCTCCGAGAGCAGCCAGTAGAGGCCATTCTCCAGCGCGACCTGGTTAATCGTGCTCCAGAGACTTCCAGCGTTGGGCGCGGCCTCCGTTTCATTGGCAAACTTGGTCTGGACCCACTTTGTATGCGGGAGCCAGTAAAATTCGAAGTGGCTATTCTCCTGTTTGTAGCTCTCCAGATGCTCCAGGCAGCTTTCAAGAGATTCACGATGGCTGCGGTAGTGCAGGCGCTTGCTGGGAACGGTGCGCAATTTGACGTGTGTGAGAATGCCCAGGCTGCCCAGCGAGACCTGCGCGGCCTTAAAAATATCAGGGCGCTCTTCAGGTGAGCATTCTAGCTCTTCGCCCTGCGCCGTCAGCAGGGTCAGGCCAACGACCTGCGTCGCGATGGTGCCAAACTGAATGCCGGTACCGTGCGTACCCGTGCTGATGGCGCCTGCAATGCTTTGCACGTCGATATCACCCAGGTTCTCCTGAGCTAAACCATGTTCATGTAGCAATTTGCCCAGCGTGCTTAGCTTGGTGCCTGCACGTACAGTGACTATGTCCTGTTGCTCGTCCACTTTCTCGACATGCTCGATCCCCTGCCAGTTGTCCAACGAAATAAGCGTATCATTAGTCTGTACGAGGGGCGTGAAGGAGTGCCCCGCACCGACGACGCGCACCTGTCCACCTGCTGTGCCTGCCTGGAGGACAAGCTTACGCAGTTCCTCTATCGTGCTTGGGTGCGCGAAGTTCTGGGGCGTGCAGGCAACCGAACCCGACCAGTTGCGCCAGTTACGCGCGCTTCCCGTGCTGGTTGGGGCCATCAAACTCTTCTGGCTCATATCTATTCCCTCTTACAACTCGTTTATAAAAAGCATTTACCGTCGCCGCGATAGGTAGTTACCTCGTCGACGATGGTGCCAGATTGCACCAGCAGCAGGTGCGTAAAGCGTTCGCAGACCTCTCCCGCCTTGGCGTGGCGCATAAAGATGGGGTCTCCCGGGTGAAGGGCGAGCGCTCCCTTGTAGTGAACAGGTGTCTGTACCTCGCCCGCGCCCTCCATGGGGTCCAGCCTGGCTCCCTTGGGCAGATAGGGCTGAGGTTGTTTATCGAGTCCGACCGCGCCGGAGGCCGTGTAGCCTCCTCCCTGGCAGGTATAGATTTGGGGCTGAGGTCGGCGGACGATCTCGATGGCGTAGCCAAGCGCGGGCTGATAGCGAAACGCCTGGTAATTATCAAAGAGGGTGGGGGAGTAGAAGCCTGAGCCAACCGTTATTTCGGTGACTGCTGCCTCTGTGCGGGTAGTGTGTATGCTTCCGGTCCCGCCGCCATTGACGACGCGTAGTGGAAGTCCCGCCTCCTCTTGAATGTAGCGCACGATCTCTGCTCGCCTGCGTGCAATGTCTGGGAGCGAGCGCCGTTTGAGCAGGCGAACGAGGGTATTCTTTGCGCGCTGACCTGCGAAGGCGTCGCCTACTCCCGCGATCTGTGCCTCGTAGCCCATGATGCCATCGAGCAAGACATGCTCTGAGCCCTGGATATGCTCAACCAGTGGACGCACATCCGCGATGGTGCGCAGGGGTGAGCGCCAGACGCCGAAGTGCAGCCCCGGCAGGGGGAGAGACATATCAATATCCAGGCAGAGCGGCAGGCGTACGGCGAATTGCTGCGCGACGCGCTCCGCCTGCGCGATCTGCTCCAGGCTATCGACCATCAAAACGGCGCGCTTCCCCTGAGCATTGACGCGGGCAATCTCGGCGAGATCCTCCTCGTTCCAGGTGGGATAGCCCAGCAGCAGGTCATCAAAGCCCTGTTCCGCCAGAAAGGCCGCCTCACGCGTGGTAAAGCACATAATGCCCTGAAAGCATGAATTGGCCTCCAGGATGCGGCGCAGAATAGCGGTGCTGCGGATAGACTTTGATGCCAGGCGAATATGCTTCCCTTCCGCCTGGGTGGCGATGCGCTCGACGTTCTGCTGTAAGAGGTCAAGATCCACAAAGGCAAAGGGCTTTCTTCGCGTTTTAAAGATCTCGCGGTAATACTCATAGCGCGCATCAAGCTGCTCTGGAGGATGAGGAGTGGTGGATGATAACGAACCCTGTTGTGCTGTAGTCAAAAATACTTCTTTGTGTGTAGACATGGCAGCATCCTTTATGCAGGCAAAATAAGAGGTCCTGTTTGGATAACTTGCCCCTGAGTGTAGCATCTAGAAATGCGCAGCGTCAAGCAAGCATAATAAACGAGCTAGCCACGAATTCACGCGCTCCAACGTGTGAAAGGAAAAGGGTTCGCAGAAGGATGGAGCCGTTCAAGAAGGAGAGATGCTATGTCGACACGTGCGCGTGAGGCCGATGCCCAGGAGTATCCATTGTGGATCAAGGATGCCGTTGCCGGATGTGTAGCGACTGCGCCAATGACGCTGTTTATGCTGCTTACACAACGCTTCTTGCCGCATGGGCAGCGCTACGATCTGCCACCCGAGATCATCATACAAGACCTGGCGCGGCGAGCGCACCTCCATTGGCGGCTCAGCAAGCGCCAGATCTTGCTGGCGACGCTTGTATCTCATTTCGGCTATGGAACTGCTATGGGCCTGTTCTATAGACCTGTCGAGCGCTATATGCCCGGACCGTCACTGGCGAAGGGAGGCGGCTTTGGCCTGCTTGTCTGGGCCGCAAGCTACCTTGGACTCCTGCCCGCGCTGGGGCTGGTAGAGTCAGCCTACCGCGAACCCGGACGGCGTAACCTGATGATGATCGCCGCCCACCTGGTCTGGGGGAGCGCGACGGGCTTGCTTGCGTCCCTGTTTGCCAACCGACGCTAGGAGAAGTAGGGTTGTGTGCGTTGCTCAAGAAAGTGATGGATGCGCAGGCGAATAGAGGGATGCATGCTCAGATACTCTATCTCGCAGGGGAAGAAGAACGCGACCTCGAATGACTCCGCGCTGACGCGTAACTTGCCACCAAGGAGAATACAGGCAAAGCAGACCGAGAACTGTTGTCTGACCTCCCCATCACTAAAGGCAATGATGTGGCGCGGATCTGAGTAGATACCCACAATCCGCTCTGGTTGGACATGTAAGCCCGTCTCTTCCCGCACCTCGCGTACTACTGTCTTGCCAATAGACTCGCCTGGCTCCATTGCGCCGCCGGGCAGTGCCCAGAGATTATTATCGCTGCGCCGATGGAGTAAAATGCGGCCCTGCTGATCACAGATAATCGCTGATGCCGCGGGCACCAGGCTATTGGGTCTGGGGGCTTGAGGATCATTATAATAATCGATGCGTGCCATTGTTCCATGCCTACTTCATATAATCGCCTGCAGTTGCTATTGTAGCATAGGAACGATGGTATATGCTGCTCTGTTCTCCCGTATAGGAAGAAAATAGTGGTCTATGCTTGTGTACTCTACCTCTGCCGCTTATTGGCACCTGCTTGAGAGTGACCTGCCAGGCAACATTTCTACTTGAGATTTTGCCGATATTGCATACGTTGTATTTTTAATGTTAAAATAAACCCATGCACTTTCCCAATTGCAAATGTTCTTTCGCACTCCTGGCGTTGTGAGTAAGAAGAAGCCTCACTTTTTGCAAGTGATCATGTTGTATATATATTTATATATGCGCACAAATTCCCTCTTACCCTTTGCCAGGCGATCTCTCTTAGTATCTTCTCCTCCTGTCTCTGCACCCTTCAATAGCTTCGCCTACCACCTGTTATTTTTTACGCATGAGGTGAGCATGTTTGTCTATCGAACATAACTGATACTGGAGAACGCGGGCGCCGCTGCCTGTGGACATCGCGTGCAAGTTGCGTGGAGGCTCGTTGGAGCGCCTACCTGGAGGGAAAGGGCTTGTTAAAGGTTAACGCATGTGACATGCAGAGCGCTAGGTGTTGGCCTATAGTGTAAGGCTCAACTTGCCGGTTCGTGTACCTGCACATCATCTCTTATGAATACGGCTACCTGGGCCTGATAAGATGAGGAGTACAAGGATGAGTAGCTCGATTACGCGTCGTCAATTGCTTGTTGAGGGCAGCAAAGTTGCTGTAAGTGCCAGTGTGCTGAGCGCACTGCTCGCCGCGTGTGGGGGGATTCGGGGTCGGGGAATCAAACAAGTGATGTTTCCTTACGCTATTGGGTGCTTGGCTATTCGCCCAATGGTGGTAACCAGACGGGTAAACTGACCGATGCCGCGGTCGCCGCCTATAAAAAGGCTCACAAGAACCTGAAGGGGGTGACGATTACAGGTTATACAGGCGATCAGAGTGGCTTCACTAAGCTGACACAAGCGGTGCAGGGAGGCAGTACCGTAGATGTATTTCGCCTGCCATCCGATGTCTTGCCAACCCTGGTGCGTGCGGGGTCGGTCGCGCCAATCGATGACTTTCTCACAGCGGACGATAAGAGCGATATCGCCTCTAATCTTCTTGACGCGGTCTCGACCGATGGTAAACGTTACTCCTGGCCGCTCTGGGTGCCGCCTGTGGGCATGTATCTCAACCTGGATATTTTTAAAGAGCGAGGCGTCGATGTTCCCAATGATGATTGGACCTATGAGGAGTTTGTGGATATCGCCAAACGCCTCACCTTCAAACGCTCCAATGGCCAGCAGGTATATGGCTATAGCGGCGTCATTGATCCCGGCGTCGTCAATACCTGGCCCTTTATTATGGGTGATGGGGCCTATCCGCTGAGCAAAGATAACAAACAGTATACCTTTAATACCCCTGAAGGCGTGAGTGGTCTGCAAAAGCTGATGGACCTGGCGCTGAAGTATAAGGTCACGCCTCCTGACTTTGGTACGCAAACCACCACTGACATGGTTACCGGCTTTAGCCAGAAGAAGAACTACGCGATGTATAGTGAGCCCAGTGGTTCCTCCGCGACCTATAAAGCCCTGGGGATGAACTTTACAGTCAAGTCGATGCCCATTGGCATGAGCGGCAAACCACTCACGACCGGAGGCATTGGCCTGATCTCGGTGACGAACCTGCAGGATGAGAATAAGCTTAAGGCCGCCATGGACCTGGCGCGCTACCTGACAAGCTCGCAGGTGGGTCATGATATTACTGGCTACTACCTGGCGCCCGGAGCGCGTAAATCGGTCGAAGTGAGCAATCCTATCGCTCTGTTTAAGCCGTTTGTGCCTTATACCTATATTACCCCGATTATCGCGCAGTGGCCGCAGATTCGCACAATCCTGCACGATCAGATCCAGAAGGCGGTCCTGGGCAAAGTCACAGCCAAAGACGCGCTCAACAATCCCGCCAGCGAGGTCAATTCACTGCTCAACGGCTAACCAATTGTAGGGTCCAAGCTAGCTTGGACTCCGAGCAAAGCGATCCCTCAGCGTCAGGGTATCGGCCTGTGGGCCTCGGAGTCCATGCCAGCATGGACCCTACAAGAACACTAGGAAGAGACCTATGTCACATATCGCACTTGAAAAGCAGACTGGTCAGCGGCAACGTGGCGTCGTTGCCAGCCTGAGGCGCTTCTTCAAAGCATATGGGTGGGGATATGCCTTTATCCTCCCCAGTATGCTCGTTTTTGCTATCTTTACGCTCGCGCCCGTGCTTTGGGCACTGCTTATCTCCTTTCAAAGCTATGATTATACCTTCATCTGGAATGGCAAGTGGGCGGGCTTGAGCAATTATGTGCATGCCTTTACGACGGAGGGTGGCGTCTTTGGCCAGGCGATCAAGAATACACTCTACTATACTGTGATCACGGTCACCGCCAATATTCTGATTGCGCTGATCCTCTCCAGCCTGATTCAGGGGCGCAGCAAGCCCTGGCGCACCTTCTTTCTCTCGGCGTTCTATCTGCCCGCCGTTACCAGCGTAGTCATTATCGCCATCACCTGGCGCTGGATCTATAACAGTGAGTACGGCTTCCTCAACTATATCCTGGGCGCGTTCCACCTTGCCGCTGTGCGCTGGCTGTCAGATCCCAATATTGTGCTCAATAGCATTACACTCTCAACCGTCTTGACCGTACCAGCAACGGGCGTGGTGCTCTTTAATGCGGCGATGGGGAGTATTCCCACGGAGTATTATGAGGCCGCCATGCTGGATGGCGCGGGTCCCCTGCGCCGCTGGTGGCATATTACCCTGCCGCTGATCAGGCCTACTACCCTGTACCTGGTGGTGCTCTATACCATTGCCAGCTTTGAGGTCTTTGAGAAGGTCTTTGTGATGGTTCCCGCTGGCGTCGGCGATAGTGCGCAGGTCATCGTGACGCAGATTTACCAGAACGGCTTTCAGCAGTTTCGCTATGGCCTAGCCTCGGCGCAGGCCTTTGTTCTCTTCTTGATGATCGCGGCGGTCGCGCTGGTCCAATTCCGCTTTCTCAGATCTGATGTGGAGTATTGATAATGGCAAGCAAATCGGTTTCTTCGCGTCCACAGGCTGCGCGTATTCGTCTCTGGCACCCATCGAAGGGGCTTGCCTGGCTGGTTCTGGCAATCACGACCTGTATCTCGCTGTGGCCCATGTACTGGCTCTTCGTGACCGCCCTAACGCCTACCACCTTTGTCTTGAAAACGCCGCCTGATGTTGTGCCATTGCATGCGGACTTCTCGAATTTTCAGCGTCTATTGAACCAGGCGAGCGATTACTGGATCTGGGCGCGCAATAGTATCGCCGTTGCGCTATGTGTTACACTCTTCCACATTTTCTTTGATACACTAGCGGGCTATGCCTTTGCCAAGAAGCGTTTTCCGGGGCGCAATGTGCTCTTCTGGATTGTTATTGCGACGATGATGGTGCCAACGTATGTGACGCTGGTACCAATGTATCTCGTGACACGTAATCTGCAACTGCTCAACACGCTCTGGGCGGTGATTCTTCCTGGCTTTGCCAGCGTCTTCGGCATCTTTCTGATGCGCCAGTATATTCAGACTCTGCCCTCAGAGTTAATGGATGCGGCACGCATTGATGGCTGTGGTGAGCCGGGAGTCTTCTGGCATGTCATCCTGCCGCTCTCCAGGCCCGCCATTGGCGCGCTAGCCATCTTTACCTTTGTGCGCCACTGGAATGACTTCCTCTGGCCGCTGATCGTGCTCAATGATAGTTCTGCCTATACCTTACCGGTTGGCGTGGCTGGCCTACAAGGCGAGTTCTCCACCGACTTTGGCATCATCTTCGCGGGCGCGGCCCTGGCGGCCCTCCCCATGATTATCTTCTTCCTGATCTTCCAGCGCTACTTCCTGGAGGGCGTCCGTATGGGGGCACTCAAGGGATAAACTGTAGGGTCCATGCTGGCATGGACTTATTCGCGCAGAGTAAGCACATCCTCTGGCGAGAAGAGTCCATGCCAGCATGGACCTTACAGGACTTTTAACGCTGTGTCACGGGTTGCCAACGAACGGGCGTGCCTTCGTTGTGCAGGCGATCAACGGGGGTAATGTAGTAGGTGTAGTTTCCTCCTGCCTGGATGCTGGTATCCATGAAGGCGTGCTGATAATTGTTCTGGAGCTTGGGGAGAATCGTCAGGATGTTGGTGCCAGTGTTGAAGTCGGTTGCCTGGGTCGCGCCATTGCTGCTGAAGCGATAGATCACATATGCTATTGTGCCGTTATAAGGCGCGTCGTTCCAGTGCAGGGTGATCCCCTGCGTGCTCTGTTCCAGCGGTTGCAATGTGAGAGATCGCGGATTTGTGCGCGGGAGCCAGGACATGGTGGGGACCAGCGCTGGAGTGTGATAGATGGTGCTACTCAGACGATCTTTGAATCCCAACGGATTGGCGTGCAGGCTGGACAGGCTAAAGAAGATGCTGCCCTGGACCTGGGGATATTGCAGGTTGAGCGCGAGCTGATTGGGCATCTCATCGGGAGATTGCCAACCTGTAGTCTCACTGGTGCCGATCTTGTAAACTCCCTGCCCGATATAGAGTTGGACGCGGCTCCTGCTGACTTCGTTGGCCCACCAGGCGACGAGCTTGTCATAGGCGGCAGGCGTGAAGCCAATGCTCCAGTAGATCTGTGGGGCGATATAGTCGAGCCAGTTGTTTCTGATCCAGGTGCGAGCATCGGCATACAGATCATCATAGCTGGTCTGCGTGGCGGCGGTATCCGAGCCGGTGGGATCGGCGACTTTGTTGCGCCAGACGCCAAAAGGACTGATGCCAAATTTGACAAAGGACTTAATCTGCTTGATGCGCGTGGAGAGTTCGTAGACGAGGAGATTGATGTTGGTTCGCCGCCAGTCATCCTTTTTAGCAAAGCTTCCGCTGCCATAGCGCTGATAGGCGGCGTCATCGGGGAAGTCCTGATTGCCAACCTTGTAAGGGTAGAAGTAGTCATCCAGGTGGACGGCATCGATGTCGTAGTTGCGCACGACTTCGAGAATACTATCCTCAACGTATTGGCGTGCCGCAGGTACCCCGGGATTATAATAGAGTTTTCCTCCATAGCTCACGACCCAGTCGGGATTCAGGCGTGCCGGGTGATTAGCGACGAGCTGGTTAATATCACCTTGCATGCTGACCCGGTAGGGATTAAACCAGGCGTGAAACTCCATCCCCCGCTTATGCGTTTCGTCGACCATAAAGGCCAGGGGATCATAGCCAGGATCCTGTCCCTGGGTTCCTGTCAGGTAGGCCGACCACGGGGCATAGCGTGATGGATAGAAGGCGTCAGCCGTGGGTCGCACCTGGACGACGATGGCATTCATGTTCATCTGCTGCATTTCATCCAGGTGGGCCGTATACTCCTGTTTCTGTGTGTCGACGGGCAATCCAGGCTTCGAAGGCCAATCAATGTTTTGGACAGTGGCGAGCCAGGCGGCACGCAACTGGCGCTTGGGCGCGAGCGGAGCCGTGTTCACCCGAGGTATACCGGGGCTGCTCGTGGCGCCATAGATGCTAGCTGTGCCCGGCACCAGGCTCAGGGCGAGCAGGGCGCAGAGCAACGCGGAGAGTGACATGAGTTTGCCCATGAGGCGTGCTGGCAGTGGTCTCATCGTGTAACATCTCCATCTCTTGAGTGCGGAAATTGAAAGAAGAAAACGAACATTCTTATATAAATTGTATTGTAGCACGCTATAAATAGTTTTGTATTCGCATAAGTCTTTAAGATTATATATGCATGTAAAGTGCATATTCAGGGTTATTGTTGAGTCTTCCGATGGCTGGCGAAGCCAGTCCTTCATCATACTCAACAATAACCCTGAGCAACCTACCAATAATTTAGAAGAATGTGGTAGAATTCGCTACGTGAATGCTGGCCCCGAGGAAGAGGTCTCTTGTAGTGCGTATTTCGTAGAAGATCTTTGGCCTGGGCAGCGTTGTGGAATTAAAAGAACGAACAGAACAACAGATTGAGGAGTATACTAATGGCAATAGCACCAGGAACAACTATTCTTGATTACGCAGTTCCCGCGCGACGGACGTCACGTGTCGCCAGCCTGGGGCGTGATGGATTGCTCATCGTGAGTGCTAGTATTTTGATGGCCCTGGCCGCACACGTAGGCTTCTACCTCCCCTTTACCCCGGTTCCTATAACGTTACAGACATTTATGGTCTTGCTGACAGGGGCGGCCCTGGGCAGCAAGCGTGGCGCGCTGGTAATGCTGCTGTACATCGCTGAAGGCGCGGTTGGCCTGCCGGTCTTTGCGAGTGGGGGTTCTCCCGCCAGCTTGATTGGTTTGACCGCGGGTTATATCTGGGCCTTTCCTATTGCGGCCTTCGTGGTTGGCTGGCTCTGTGAGCGCGGCCTGGATCGCAGCTACCTGACCTCCATCTTCGCCATGTTGCCTGCTGTGGTTATTAACCTGGGTCTGGGCGTGATCTGGCTGGCTATCTTCGGTCTGCCCATGGCGCACGGTGTGAATCATAGCCTGAGCGCGGCCCTGCTGGCGGGCGCGGTCCCCTTCCTCCCTGGCGAGATGTTCAAGATGGTCGTCGCCGCGGCCTTGCTGCCCACCGCCTGGGCCATTGTACGCAGTGTCCGCAAGGAGCAGGAGTCCTAGCATCGCCTGAGCGTGATGAATTGATAGGATGCAATATTGACCTGGCAGTTGGTAAGGAACGTGTAGGGTCCATGCTGGCATGGACTCTAAGTGTAGCGATCTTCCGATGGCCGAGCCTCGGCTTGTAGGCCGAAGAGTCCATGCCAGCATGGACCCTACAATCGCTGTGTTTCCTTCTATCATGAGAAGACCCCCAGCAATCAGGAATTGCTGGGGGTCTTCTCATGATAGGTATGTTCTCGATCAGGCGAGTGGATCAATAGCGTTCACGCTCAGGCGAGTGTGATCAATAGCGTTCTTGTTCACACAAGTGTGATCAATAGCGTTCTCGTTCAGACAAGTGTGATCGATGACGTTATTGGTCAGGCGAGTGTGATCGATCGCTCGTGTGAGAGCTGGCTTTCGTTATGCAGCCGATCCACTGCGGTAACATAGTACGTGTAGGTGTGACCGCTCTGGGCGCTTGTATCGACAAACTGCTGCTGTGTGTTATCTTGCGGCTTGCGCAGTGTTGTGAGGATGTTGGCGCTGTTGTCAAAGTCTGCCTGGGTAGGCACAACCTTGCCGTCGAAGCGATAGATTACATAGTAGGCCGTTGTGTTATGCGGGAGATCAAGCCAGCGTAGACTTGCGCTGTCCTGTTTCGGTCCGCCAGGCAGGAGTATCACAGGGCCTGGAGCGGTACTATCCAGCCAGGGCATGGTGGGGACTAGCGCCTTCTGCTTATAGATATCGTTGACCAGGCGGTCTTTAAAGCCCAGTAAATTGGCATTGAGATCTTTTAAGCTAAAGAAGATGCTGCCCTGGACCTGGGGATATTGCAGGTTGAGTGCGAGCTGATTGGGCATCTCGTCCGGGTTGAGCCAGTTCGTCGGGTTGCTGGTGCCGATCTTATAGGTGGCCTGGCCAATGTAGAGCTGAACATGAGTTCCGGCGACCTCGTTGACCCACCAGCTTACGAGTTTGTCATAGGCCGCGGGCGCGAAGCCAATATTCCAGTAGATCTGAGGCGCGATATAGTCGAGCCAGTTGTTCTTGATCCAGGTACGCGTGTCGGCGTAGAGGGTATCGTAGTTGGTCTGACCGGCGGTGGTATCGGAGCCAGTTGGATCAACCGATGCATTGCGCCAGACGCCAAAGGGGCTGATGCCAAACTTGACATAGGGCTTGATCTGCTTGATCCCGCTTGAAAGCTCCTGGATCATCTGGTTGACGTTATCGCGGCGCCAGTCGTCCTTATTGGCGAAGCGAGCCGCGCCATATTGCTGGTAGGTAGCGTCGTCGGGGAAGTCCTGGTTGCCGACCTTGTAGGGATAGAAGTAGTCATCCAGGTGGATGCCATCGACGTCGTAGTTGCGCACAACCTCCAGGATGCTCTGCACTACAAACTCGCGAGCCTCGGGAATACCGGGATTGTAATAGAGCTTGCCGCCATAGCTGATGACCCAGTCGGGATGCAGGCGTGCGGGATGATCTGGCACAAGCTGGTTGATATCGCCTTGCATGCTGACCCGGTAGGGATTAAACCAGGCATGAAATTCGATATTGCGCTTATGCGTCTCATTGACCATAAATGCCAGGGGATCATAGCCAGGATCTTTCCCCTGCACCCCGGTTAAATATTGGGACCAGGGGCCATACTGTGATGGATAGAACGCATCGGCAGTGGGCTTGACCTGGACGACAACGGCATTCATATTCATCTGTTGCAGTTCATCCAGGTGCGTTAGATATTCCTGCTGCTGTGTGGCGGCGGGCAGGCCTGGCTGTGATGGCCAATCGATATTTGTAACTGTAGCGATCCAGGCGGCACGTAGTTGGCGCTTGGGTGAGCCTGTATCTGTGGAAGAGAGGGCATGGTTGGCTGTCGTGGACGTTTTGGTTGTTTCGTGGGCTGAGGCGGTTCCTGGTACTACGCCTAAGGTCATGAGTGTGCAGATAAGCACACCGATAGATAGATGTTTTCCCAGGTGATGAAGTCGTTTAAGTGCTAATCTCATCGGCGAGCTTCTCCTTCTACATGCGAAATCTACAGAAGAAAGCGGACAGCATTGTACAGATTGAAATTGTATCATACAAAGCCTGCCTTGTTGAGTGAAATATGCTATTTGTGCTATGAGGCTCTGAAAAAGAGCATTATTCTCTGTGTTTGGGAATGTGATAGCCCCTGGCAACCTGAGGTTGCCAGGGGCTATCACATTCCCAAACACAAGGAATTTACGCTTTGATGATGCCATACTGCAATTTCATGAGGAGGATGCGCTGGAGGGATTCATCGATGCGCTTCTCAGTTAAGCGTCCATTCTGGATGGCGTCTTTAAAGGCTTGTATGATACCTGCTACATCCGAGGGTTCATATGGTCCCTCAATCAGATCATTGCCTGCAATGATTGCGAGGACGGCGGATTCGGCCAGGCCCCAGCGTTTGAGACCACCCATATAGAGGCCATCCGTGATCACCACACCGTTATAGCCGAGCTGTTTGCGCAGGACGCCATCGATGGCCTTGGGCGAGAGTTCGGCGGGCAGATCGGGATCAATAGCCGTAGTGACTACGTCGGTCGACATAATCATGGCGGGCTTCTGCGTCGCGATCAGTTTTTTATAGGGAGCCAGGTCGTACTTTTGGAGGGTGTCCATGCTGCTAGAGACGATGGGCAGAGTGTCATGAGGGTCATCCGCACTTGTGAGCGATCCCAGACCAGGGAAATGTTTCAAGCAACCAATAACGTTATTTTTCTGCAAGCCATTCAGAAAGGCACCCGCATAGGTTGCGACGGAGTTGCCGTCTGTGCCAAAGGTGCGCGAGGCGAGTAGTGGAGGCGTCGCTGTCTGCACATCGACGACGGGTGCAAGGTTCACATTAATGCCAACCTGTTGCATGTGGTTGGCATCTTCCTGTCCCGCCTCCAGGGCTTTGTTGGGGTCTCCGGTGGCTGCCAGATCCTCGGCGGATGGAGCGTCTCCAAACAAGGTGCTGAGCTTATTGACAACCCCGCCTTCCTGGTCGATGGCGATCAGCAGGGGAATCTTCGCATCTTTATTGGCCGCGTCTGAGAATTGTTTTGATCCAGCAATGGTATTGGAGGGATATTCAAAATTATGATTTACCTGCTGATAGAGATAGCCACCCACATGTTGCTGACCAATCATGTAGGGGAGTTTGGTGTTTTCGTAATCTGAGCCAAAATATTCGACGATAATGAGCTGTCCCAGCTTTTCATCGAGTGACATGCCCGAGATGAGGGCCTTCACTTTGCTGAGGCGTTGCTGCTCAAGCGTGTTTTCATATGAGTTCTCGTTCCCTTTGGAAGCCGTGGCCTGGCTGCCCTGGGAGGATGTATTTGGTGAGTTACCAGTTGTCGTATCTGCGCAACTGGTAAGAAAGAGAAGGAGGCAGCAGATACAGGCAAGGAACGATTTTAAAATATGTTGATGAGTCAATTGTGTGCGTTTTAGCGGGTAGTTTTGCATAGTAAATTAAAGCTCCAGCAAAAAAAACATCTGCGGTATCATATGATGATGGCATCATGCCATTCCCTACTTACCATAACGCAATATACCCCCATTTGTTTTCAAAAAAACCAGAGGTCCCATAAAGGAATCAATTAGGCTTGCATAGAGCGCCAGAAGCGGCTGTATCACGGTGGGCCGATGCTGCTAAAGCACATTGGTCAGGTTTTGATGATGCCGTATTGCATCTTCATGAGGAGGATGCGCTGGAGGGATTCATCAATGCGCTGCTCGCTCAGGCGCCCATTCTGGATGGCGTCTTTAAAGGCCTGCACGACCTCGGCTACCTGCGAGGGGTGGTGGGTCCCTCAATCAGGTCGTTGCCCGCGATGATCGAGAGCACGGCGGCCTCTCCTAGCGTCCAACGATCAATTATGCCACCCATATAGAGGCCATCCGTGATCACCACACCGTTATAGCCGAGCTGTTTACGTAGCATACCATTGATGGCCTTGGGAGAGAGCTCCGCTGGCAGATTGGGATCAATGGCCGTAGTTACCACGTCGGTCGACATGATCATGGCAGGCTTCTGCGTCGCAATCAGCTTCTTATAGGGCGCGAGGTCATATTTTTGAAGCGTATCCATGCTGCTGGAGACGATGGGCAGTGCTAAGTGAGGATCATTCTCATTCCCTGCCGTAAGCGCGCCCAGACCGGGAAAGTGCTTCAAGCAGCCAATAACATTATTTTTCTGCACGCCATTTAAGAATGCGCCTGCGTAGTTCGCGACAGTATCGCCATCCGAACCGTAGATGCGTGATTGGAGGAGCGGAGGTGTGACCGTTTGCACATCGACGACGGGGGCAAGGTTCGTATTTATGCCTAGCTGCTGCAAGTGCCTGGCGGCTTGCTGACCCGCCTCTATGGCCTTGTTGGGATCGCCGGTGGCCGTCAGGTCTGCCGCAGCCGGTGCATCCCCAAAGAAGGTCGCGATTTTATTGACTAAGCCGCCCTCCTGGTCGACGGCGATCAGCAAGGGAATCCTGGCGTCTTTATTGGCTAAATCCCCCAACTGCTTTACCGCGTCAATAGTATTGGAGGGGTATTCAAAGTTATGGTTTGCTGCCTGGTAGAGATAGCCACCTACATGCTGTGCAATCATGGCGGGGAGTTCTGTGTTAGGATAGTCGCTATAAAGATATTCGACGATGATGAGTTGCCCGAGCTTTTCGTCGAGAGACATGCTTGAAATTAAGGCCTTCACTTTGCTGAGGCGTTGCTGCTCAAGTGTACTTTCATATGTGTTTTCGTTCCCTTTGGCCACAGCGGCCTGAGATGACGTGCCTGATGGATTGGCTGCTGCCATATCTGAGCAACCCGTGAGAAAGAGCAGGAAGCAGCAGATACCTGTAAATAAAGATCTTGAAATATGCTGATTGATTATCTGGGTGTGTTTTAGCAGGTATTTTTGCATAATTGATATGTCTCCAGCAAAAATATTTATGGCGTTCTAGGAAGGCATCACGCCATCCTCACTTACCATAACGCAATAAGTTCCCTTTTTGCCCCTGAGAAAACCAGAGGTCCCATAAAGGAAGCAATAAAGCATTCGAGGCACACCAGAAAAGGCTGTATCGCAAGCGAGAAGATGCCAACCGTTTGGACATGCCTCCTTCCCGCGATACTATAATGAGAGTGCGTAGATGCACAATGTTGTGTGTCACTTAGGGTATAGATTATGAGGAGTTATGATATGCCACGCGCCGTTGATTTTCATGTCCACCTGCCGACTACGGAGTTTATGCAGGTGACGCTTGGCCCATATGCCAGGGCCGCTGAGAAGTTCTTCCGCACTGAAGTCAAGCTTAAAGATATCGAGCAGATCGCCGCCGATTACGCCGAGTTAGATATGATCGGTGTGCTGCTGGCCTGGGACGCCGAGACCGCGACTGGCCTGCCCCCACTGGGCAATGACTATATTGCTGAGATTGTGAAGCGCTACCCGCAGCAATTTATTGGCTTTGCCAGCGTCGATCCCCATAAGGGCAAGGTCGCCGTGAAAGAGATAGAGCGTGCCGTGAAAGATCTTGGGCTGGGTGGTGCTAAGTTCCATCCAGGCGTTCAGGCTTTCTATCCCAATGACCCGCAATTTTATCCATTGATGGAGAAGATTCAGGAACTGGGCATCCCGGCGCTCTTTCATACCGGCACCAATGGCCTGGGGGCTGGCACGCCTGGTGGCATGGGTATCAAGCTTGACTATACACGCCCCATCTACCTGGATGCCCTGGCGGCTGACTTCCCCGGCCTGACGATTATTGGCGCTCACCCCTCCTGGCCCTGGCATGAGGAGATGCTGGCCGCCATGCAGCATAAGACCAACATCTATAACGATCTCTCAGGCTGGTCGCCCAAGCGCATCCCCGAGGTATTGCTGCGCGAGGCCGCGACGCGGATGCAGGATCGCTTCCTCTTCGGCTCCGACTATCCCTTTATTACCCCCCAGCGCTGGCTGCGCGACTTCGAGGCCTTTGACTATTTTACGCCCGAGGCACGCGAAAAACTGATGTGGCGCAATGCGCAGAAGCTCCTGGCCCATACCGCCGTGGCCCAGATGAACTTCTCAGGCTAGCCCAAAGCTTTTCATTTTTCTTCTAGCTCTTGCCTCGCCTCGGGGTAAAGGGGTGTGATATCAGCTATCACACCCCTTTACCCCTGAGCGCCGCAGGTGCGAAGGCTCCATCGAGAAAAAGGAAGCCCCCCGATGTAATCGAGAAATGGAAAGCCCTTGCCAAAAGCCTGAAAATATTGACATGGATGTATTTGCTTCCTATACTGTGGAAGGCGAGACTCGCTAAAGCGGACAAACACGAAGAGGGGATAGGCCATGTCATTTACTCAAGATGAGCTACAAGCATTTACAACCATTCTCGATCAACGGCTGAGCGCGCATCGACGCGAGATGGAGCGCTCGCTGGATAGCCGCTTTGCGACCTTGCGCCGCGAGTTTGAGCAGCGCCTCTCCTCACTCAACCAGGAACTTTTACGTACTATTCCTCGTCGCTTGAATGAGCAGCATGCGCGCACGCTGGAGGGGCTGAGTCAGATCGTCTCTTCCGGGCAGGAGCATGCGGACCAGGCTCTGGCGCGCCACCTGGAACAGCGCGAGGATCGCCAGCAGGGACAATTTCAACACACCATGGAGAACGCCCTGGCGGCCCAACTGCTGGCCATCGAGGAGCTAATCAAGCAACATACCCAGAGTGACTTTGCGACCTTTGGGGAGGGCGCTACCGAACTGGAGTTGAGTTCCGAGTACGACTCGATAGAGCTACAGACCGAGATTCCCTGGGATGATATGGCAGCCGCCTTTGACAGGGTGCTGGAACAGCGCCTGAGCATCCTCGATGATTCTATGCAAGGTATGCTCAAAGAGGTCCAGAACTACCTGGCGGTCCAGATGCAGAGCTTGCACGCGGATCTCATACAGCAGCAGCCCGCCTTTGCCAGTAATATTACCAATATCGAAGAAATACTCACCAGCATCCAGCAATTGGAGCATATTATTGAATCCATGCAGGTGGCGATGAACGCCAATCACGCCCTGCTCTCGAATCGTATCTATCATCACCAGCAGCTTCCCCTTGAGCGTGCGCACCCCAATAATCACTCCACGCGCCCCTCAGCACTCTCTGCCAACGGCAAAAAAACGCCCTTCCCTCTCCTCCTGGAGCAGGAAGAACCCATCGAGGAAGAAGCCTCCTCCACACCAGAATAAATGGTAATATGCCTCCCGTTGTTTGGCAGCGAGAGGCATGCTATTCCCACGTGGGAACATCCTTGAGGATCGAGCACATCATGCGGTAGTAGTACATGGCTATCTGCCTGGAGGTGTAGGGCCTTCCCTGCTCTAGCCACCAGGTGATGGTATCAACCAGGAGTGCGGCGATTTGGGCGGGCACAAACCCGTCCATCAATACGCGAGAAACCCCGAGATTCCCGTTGAAAGCCTTTACCAACTCCTGGAGACGCTCGCTTATCATATCGGCGAGATATGCCCGCATGTTCATCACAAACCAGGAACTCCCCCTCTTGCCAAGCAGCGCCCTATACAGCCTCTCATATTTAGCAACATGCTCGAAGAGTTCCACATATGGTAGGGGCGTGGGAATGACCTCTTCGGCATATTTGAAGAGTTGGGTCCAGGACTGCGCAGGGGTTTTGAGGTCAGCAGTGCTCAATGCATCGCGACGAAAGACATCAAAATCCCGGTTGATAGTAATGACAGTCTCCTCAAATAGCTTCATGACCAGGTCGTATTTATCCTCATAGTAGCGATAGAAGGCGGTTCGGCTGACCATCGCATGGCTTGCAATCTCTCCAACAGTGATGGCATCGAAACCGCGCTCTTCTATTAAGGCGATGAACGCATCCCGAATGAGCTTCTGGGTGCGCCTCACACGCAAATCACCAGGCGAGTGTGACATCTTGCGCTCCTTGTTACATATCTAACAATTAGCTCCAATTGTGGCTTGTTTCCAGCCAGGAGCCAGGCTACACTTGGAAAGAGACAACATGTTACGGAATTTCTTTTACGTTACAAAATAGCATGTCTGTCAAATAGGGACTTTTGCAAAACAAGCTTGAAAAAGGTGAACGAGAAAGCAGGTGGTACCGTGCCAGTAAATACAGAGCAGCAAGAGACAATTGAAGCGCGCCCCAGGCAGCAACTAAATAAGAGATCGAACGCGCTCTTTCTCAAAATTTCTGGAGGATGTTTGCGCGCCTATTCTGTGCTCAAGCATCTTGGACGAAGCAGTGGCCGAGAATATATCACGCCTCTCTCAGCGTATCCACTGGGTGATGGTTTTGTTATGGCAGTGCTCTATGGGGAGGCAAAGAATGTTGATTGGGTCCGCAATGTGATGGCCGCTGACCGTTGTGTTCTCAAGACAAGAGGGGAGGAGTATGTGTTAGAGAGGCCTGAGATTATCCCCGCTTCACAGGCGGAAGCTGCCTATCCTCCACTTCTGAGATTTGTGTTCCGATCAAGGGGCATTCACGAATTCTTGTGGGCACATCGATCTTCCCCTTCTCGGCTGGCAAGTTAGCCCTGAGAAGAATAATGTGGTGTTTGGGTGTGAGTTCGCCCACATCCAACACCGAGTAAGGGGTATCTGGTGGCGGGATGGCGAAACCATCCCGCCACCAGATACCCCTTACTCCTGAGCGTCATCTTCACGCGAAGGGCAAAGAACTTGCTAAGCCTTAGTGGCTGATGCTATAATAGTGCTCCTTCGCGTGAAGATGACGCTCTCTTTGGCGCGTAGGGGGTTTCTGGTACTTGTTTTTCTTCCTTACGGGTTGGTTGTGAGCCATCCCGGTTTTGTCGTGTCCCCGATAATTTCCTTTCCACATCTTCTTCATCGACCCGGCCTTGTCCGGGCACGTGGTTTGTATGCACGCAAGCCACGTTTGATCACAGTCCTTTCATCAGAGTAGGGCGTTTTGTGCTCTCTCTGGCTGTCCTTTGCAAGGAGTGATATGTTCCCTTTTTATGTTGAGGTGGCGTTGACCGCATTTCGCCGCCAATTAATCTATCGCTGGGCCAATATTTCGGGCCTGGTTACCAACATTTTCTTCTGTACCCTATTTAGCTATATCATCCTCGCGCTCTATCACGCGCGACCGGCGGTCCCTGGCTATAGTGTTCAGGATAGCCTGCGCTATACCTGGCTCTTACAATCCTTCCTTATGGTCATTTCGCCATTTGGTTGGATGGACCTGATGATGACGATTCGCACTGGGGAGGTCGTGTCGGATCTAAGCAAGCCCTGCGACTTCTGCTGGTACTGGTTTAGCCGCGAGGTGGGGCGGAGCCTCTTCTTCCTGCTCTTTCGTGGGCTACCCATCTATGTGGCGGGCATGGTTTTGTTTCATATAGGCGTGCCTATCTCCTGGACGAACTGGGGTACGCTTCTTTTGATGCTGCCGCCCGCCATTCTGCTGGGGGTGGCCTATCGCTTTCTCTATAACATCTTTGCCTTCTGGATTCTTGAAGGGCGAGCCATGGTCACGATGTCCGTGGTTATCTCGCAGTTTTTTACCGGGTCCTATGTGCCTGTCTACTTCTTCCCTGGCTGGTTGCGAAGCTTCACGGTCTGGTTGCCGTTCAATGGCTTTATGAACGCGCCCGCGCTGGCCTTTCTGGGCAAGATGACGCTGACCGACTTCTGGTTTGAGTTTGTGCGTCAACTGGGCTGGCTACTAGTCCTTATCCTGATTGCGCGTGCCGTGACCACCATCGCGACGCGTCGCGTGGTGTCTCAGGGCGGTTAAGAGAGGAGTGTTCATACGATGCTATCGACATTTCTGGCCGATCTGCGCCTCTACCGCTACCTGGTGAGCATGCAGATTAAGGCTCAGTTTCAGTACAAGGTTAATCTACTGCTGGATATTGGCTCGTATCTGGCGGTGACCGGGCTGGAGTTTTTCGCGCTCCTGCTTTTCTTCTTTGCCTTCCCCGATATGCTGGGCTGGAAGGTGGGTGAGGTGGCCTTTCTCAGCTCAGTGATCAATTTGAGCTTTGGCGTGGCCGAGCTGGTGGGCGCGGGTATTGATAATTTCCCTGAGACGATTCGTAAGGGCGAGTTTGACCGGGTGCTGTTACGTCCAACGGGGGTATTTCTCCAGATTGTGGGCAGCGATTTTCGCCTGCGCCGCCTGGGGCGTATCTCGCTAGGAGTGCTATCGATGGGCTACTCCCTGACGCTTCTGCCCCAGCTCCACTGGACCTGGATCAAGATGCTTTTACTCCCAGTTGGTATTGTCAGTACAGCGCTCATTTTTGTGGCGATTCTGCTGCTTGGCGCGACCATCTGTTTCTGGACCATCGAGGCAGTGGAGATCACCAATGTGCTCTCCTACGGGGGGCGTGAGATGCTGAGCTATCCGCTCACGGCGTATAACGCCTTGATGCAGCGCTTCTTTCTCTTTATTGTGCCTCTGGCCTTTGGCTCGTATATCCCGGTCTGCTACATTCTTGAGCGGCCCCTGCCCTTTGGCCTTCCGCTGTGGCTGGCCTTTTGTGCGCCTGTCCTGGCGCTGGCCTTTGCCGCTGTCTGTGTGCTGGCCTGGCGCTTTGGCGTTCGTCAATATCAAAGCACTGGCAACTAAATAGCGTATTTGTAGGGTCCATGCTGGCATGGACTCCGAGCGAAGCGATCTCCTCGCGTCGGAGTGTCAATCTGCGGGCCTCCAGTCCATGCCAGCATGGACCCTACAACTGAAAGGAGTACATTATGTCGGCAATTATTGAAGTTGAGCAGATGACTAAGACCTTCCGCCTGGCCCGGCGCCGGCCTGGAATGCTGGGTGGAATACGCAGTATCGTCAATCCAGAGCTGCGCCTGGTGAACGCGGTCCAGGATGTCTCGCTGCGTGTTGAGCGCGGGGAGATGCTTGGCCTGGTGGGTCCCAACGGGGCGGGGAAAAGCACATCGATTAAAATGATGACGGGTATCCTGACGCCCAGTGGTGGCACTCTACGCGTGGCGGGCCTGGAACCCATTCGCCAGCGGCGCGAACTAGCCTCACGGATCGGCGTGGTCTTTGGGCAGCGAACCCAGCTCTGGTGGGATCTGCCCCTTATCGACTCGCTGCGCCTCCTGCGCCACCTCTACCAGGTGCCGGAGGAGCGCCACCGCGCGAACCTGGAGCAGCTGCGCGAGACACTCGACTTAAACGAGTTTATTGATACGCCTGTGCGCCAACTCTCGTTGGGCCAGCGGATGCGTGGAGATATCGCGGCCGCGCTCCTGCACGATCCGGAGCTACTCTATCTGGATGAGCCGACCATCGGCCTGGACGTTGTGGCCAAGGCTCGTATCCGCGAGTTCTTGCTGCAACTGAATGCCGAGCGGAAGACCACGGTTTTGCTGACGACTCATGATATGGATGACGTCGAGACGCTCTGTCCTCGCATGATCATTATCGATCATGGTCGTAAGCTTTACGATGGTTCGGTAGCAGACATTCGAGAGCGCTTCGGCGGCGAGCGTACGCTGATCGCGGTCCTTGATCCCGCTGAGCTGGACCAACTTGCCCGCGACGAACAGGACCAGGTCGTGCTGCCAACTCTCCCACCTGGTGTACGCCTGGTGCGATCTGAGGGGCCGCGTGTCTGGCTCAGCTTTGCGCGCGATGCCCTGCCCGCGCATGAGCTGGTGGCCTGGTTGGGCGGGCGGCATCGCCTGCGCGATGTCACCTTCCAGGAGCCAGAGATCGAGGATGTGATTCGCCGTATCTACGAAGAGGACCTGCTCTTGCAAGAACAGGGCGTGACAGTCTAAAGAAGCACACCATGTATGGCCCACGTTAGCATGGACCATACATGCCTGATGAAAGTTCAGCGGAGTGCTGCCTCTACCTCGGCATCGTGCAGAGGGAAGCGTTGTTGGAATTCGCGTGTACGTTGCTTCAGTGCCTCCGGTCCGGCCTGTAACTCGGTCAAGATGAACTGCTTATACTGGCGCATAAAGTGCTGCTCAAAGCCCTGTATGAGCTGGCAAATTCCTCGTAACTGTTGGCGCTCCTGGGGGCTGGTGGGGAGCAGGTAGTGCCAGCGCTGGCGACAGAGGGTATAGAGGCTCTCCAGCAATGTACCCCACTCGTCATCGATATGTTGCCGGTAGGTGAGGTGACAGTCGCGTTTGCGCGCTACGTATTCTCTGGCTTGAAAGGCCAGCAGCGCCGTCGCGGCCCATCCCGTGGTGCGGAGCAGGTTGCGTGTGCAGGGGACCTCGCTCCCATCCGCGAGCGTGACGGTGCGATTCATATAGCCAAAGAATTCATCGCTCCAGTTGGGGTAGTCCAGGTTCAGGCGGGCCTCTCTGGGGTAGACGTGGGTAAGTAGATAATAGACGGCATGCATGCGCTCATGCGCCCACTCCTCGATGGAGAGCAGTGGGTAGCGTGCACAGATGTCCTCGCCAAAGAGGATCTGCCCCGCTAGCTTGAGATTGGGTTCGATGCCCGTGGTGCGGAATGTCTCTTCTTCGGTGAGGGAAATATCGAATTCGAGTTGCCGGCGTTTCGCACGCGTCGTAAACGCGTCTCGTAGCTGTTCCGCGAGCTGGCGCTCCTCAGTATTGCGAAAGCGCTCACGGAAGATAATATCGAGGTCTACATCGCTTGTTTGTACATCGCTCTCATCGGCATAGCTCCCTGTAAGGTAGTATGCAGCGATGCGCTCGGGAAAGGAAGACTCATATCGTTCAACAAGCTGTTGCAGAGCCTGATCTATCTGTGTATGGTTGGTCGAGTGGCTAAGTGTAAAGTGAGGCACGTTACTCCTCTCTCTTCAAGAGACTCTTCTCCCCATCTCATCTAAATGAGACGGAGCTTTGTTGTGAAAGACTTTTACATTCTCAAGAGATGCAAGATAAGCGCCATTGGTGTTTGTAAAGATATAGATGCACTTTTAGAAGTGTACCTCAATGAAAGGAGTGTTGGCAACAATCCTCGATTAAATAAAGTAGCCCTTTTAAGCGCTCTCAGCGTATGCATTCCTAACCCAATGTATGTCCAATAGGGAATTATGGGTTTGCAGACCAGAACATTTAGATACTTTATTTGTGTTACTACTGGCAATAATTTATAGAGAAATTTTCCTTTTCATGCTATCTTTCGTATGATGGCGCGAACTGGATAACAGCAGGGTTATAAGCAATATTGATCAGCCAATTGATGCAGGTCTTAGTCTGAGGAACTATAAAGGTGATCATTGTTGCCCTCTTGTTTTCAATGCATCGCCGTGACGCAAGTTCCCTCTCATAAGGCCTCAATGACAAAAGTTACATGCAGTGTTCACGATTGCTTTTTCATAGCTTGTTGTTTTGCGCGATGCTGCCGATACGCGTAAAAAACAGTGCTCAAAAGAAGAGGGTTATGCTATGCAGTCAAACAACCCAGAACAACAGAAGGCCACAACTGGCACCACGACAGCCACCCAGTCAGCCCAACAGGGTCAACCAGAGCAACAGCAGACTCCGCCTGAAGCGACTACAGCCATCCAGTCAGTTCCCCAGAGCGAAGCGGTACAGGAAGAGCAACGCAAAGCGGAAGAATACCTGGATCAACTGCGTAGAACTCAGGCGGAGTTCGTCAATTATCGTCGCCGCATGGGTAAGGAACAGCTTGAGGGACGCATCACAGCCCAGAGCAGCCTACTCTATCACCTGTTGCCTGTCCTCGATGATCTTGAGCTGGCGTTGCGCTCGGCACCAGCGGAGATGTGTCCGCATTCCTGGGTGCAGGGTCTGTTTCTGGTCGCGCGCAGACTTGAGTCAATGCTTGACCAACTGGGTGTGCAACGTGTGGGTGCCATTGGCGAACAATTCAACCCACGCTGGCATGAGACCATCACGACCGAGACCCATGCAGATGTGCCAGAAGGGACTATTCTCGATGTAC
This sequence comes from Ktedonobacter sp. SOSP1-85, assembly GCF_016587415.1. Taxonomy (GTDB): domain Bacteria; phylum Chloroflexota; class Ktedonobacteria; order Ktedonobacterales; family Ktedonobacteraceae; genus Ktedonobacter. Next base: position 6,155,329 of record NZ_BNJI01000001.1, read on the forward strand.
TCCAACAAGGGTACATCATCGAAGAGCATGTCATTCGTCCAGCCAGAGTGAGTGTCGCGGGAGCCTCTCCACAACGCGAAACGCCCGCGGAGCAAGAAAAGACTGATCCTAACAACAGGCAAACGCAAGCCGAATGAGTCGCGACAACGCCTCATAGGAGTCGAGGGTGCCAGGTAAAGAAGCAGCCTCTGGCATTCGACAGTCCACGTGAGCAAGCCATATACGTGCTCGGGCTCCTTGTCGAGAGGAGCCGTGGACACAATACGAGAGAGAGGGGCAACAATGGCAAAGGTACTCGGTATAGACCTGGGAACAACAAACTCAGTCATGTCAATTATGGAGGCGGGTGAACCCACCGTCATTGAGAACAGGGAGGGCGGGCGGATTACACCCTCTATCGTTGCGATTACAAAGAATGGCGAGCGCCTGGTGGGCCAGGTCGCCAAACGCCAGGCCGTGACCAACCCGGAAAATACCGTCTTCTCCATTAAGCGTCTCATGGGGCGTAGGTTCGATGATCCCGAGGTACAGCGTACGATAAAAATGGTTCCCTACAAGATTACAGGCGCTGCGAACGGTGATGTCCGCGTCGTGATGGGAGGGCGTGAGTATAGTCCGCCAGAAATTTCAGCCATGATCCTCCAAAAGCTGAAAGTCGATGCGGAAGACAAATTGGGAGAGCGCATTACGCAGGCCGTCATCACTGTCCCCGCCTACTTCAACGACTCACAGCGCCAGGCCACGAAAGACGCGGGTACCATTGCAGGACTTGAAGTCTTACGCATCATTAATGAGCCAACCGCGGCCTCACTTGCCTATGGGCTGGACAAGAAGCATGACGAGCTGATTGGCGTCTATGACCTTGGTGGTGGCACCTTTGATATCTCCGTCTTGCAACTGGGAGAGGGTGTCATTGAAGTCAAGGCCACCAATGGTGATACTCATCTGGGTGGTGACGACTTTGATCAGCGGATTGTGGATTGGCTTGCTGATGAGTTTCGCAAGGATCAGGGCATTGATTTACGCAACGATCGCATGGCGCTCCAACGCCTGAAAGAAGCGGCCGAGCGAGCCAAGATCGAGCTCTCCTCATCGACCCAGACCGAGATTAACCTCCCCTTTATCACGGCTGATCCCAGTGGGCCAAGGCACCTTGTGATGACACTCACACGTGCCAAGCTAGAGCAACTGGTGGGCGACCTGATCGAGCGCACGCGCGGCCCAGTCATGCGTGCCTTGGAGGATGCGCAGGTCAAGCCAAGCGACGTCAACGAGGATGTGCTGGTAGGTGGACAAACTCGTATGCCAGCCGTAGTTGAGTTTGTCAAAAACATTTTCGGCAAGGACCCGCACAAGGGCGTTAATCCCGATGAGGTGGTCGCCATTGGCGCGGCTATCCAGGGAGGTGTGCTGGGAGGCGAGGTTAAGGATGTCTTGCTCCTGGATGTCACCCCGCTCTCACTTGGCGTCGAGACATTGGGTGGAGTGACAACCAAGCTCATTGAGCGCAACACGACCATTCCTACACGCAAGAGCGAGACCTTCAGCACAGCCGAGGATAATCAATCGGCGGTAGATGTCCATGTACTCCAGGGTGAACGTGAGCTGGCGCGCGATAACAAGAGCCTGGGACATTTCCGCCTGGAGGGTATCAGTCCCGTGCCGCGTGGCATGCCACAAATCGAAGTCACCTTCGATATTGACGCAAACGGCATTCTCAACGTGACCGCGCGCGACAAGGCCACGGGCCGTGAGCAAAAGATAACTATTACGGCATCCAGTGGTCTCTCGCAAAGTGATGTTGACCGCATGGTGCGTGAAGCGGAGCAGCACGCTCAGGAAGATCGTCAGCGCCGCCAGGAGATCGAGATACGCAACAATGCCTCCAGTGTAGCCTACCAGGCAGAACGGATTCTCCGAGAGAACACTGAGAAACTCTCACCCGATGTGCGCAGTGAAGCGGAGAATCGAATCAAAGCCGTACGTGACGCGCTGACCGGGAGTGATACAGCGCGTGTGCAGAGCACCATGGCTGAATTGGAGAGCACCGCTCAGCGTATGCAGCAGGAAATCGCCAGCTATACAGGCGCTCCGGCTGGTAGCCAAGCCACTGAAGCGAGAGCACAGACCGGTTCTAGTAGCGAACCGGGAACCATCGAAGGCGAATATCGCGAACTCTAACTACTCGCGACGCAGGAGACAGTAGCGAAACGCCAGCTTACCTGGCTGCTCATTCGGCCTTGTGCGTGCGAGGAAGGGCAAGCCGCATTCGGGACGCTCCGGGATGCGGCTTGCCCTTACGCTGCCCTTCGGAGAGAATGGCATTGTAGAGCTGGCGAGCGCTTCCAGGTGGGAGCACAGGCGGGTGGCTTGTGCTGGATCGATCACCAACGGAGCAATAAAGATCCAGAGACGTGTCGTTAACTGGATGCTTTCATCAAATTGTGAGACTGAGCAGGAGGACTTTACCCGGCGTTGGGATGTGGTTATTGATAATACTGGCTTGCAGCCCTCAGAAACGCGGGAGAAGATTATGCAGTGTGTTCAGCAGAAATATCCTGACAGCCTGTAAGTTCCTGCTGCTTCGTCATTCTGGCTATTGGCGCTTGATTGGTAGAATCGCACCCCCAAAATAGGCTAGGTGATTATAGCCTCTTTTGTGAATACCTCTTTATGCTGCACAAGAGACCGTTGTTCGCCCTTGAGCTTATCCGGTGCTTGTGCAGCAGGCGCAGGAGCATGGTTTGTGCTTCATGTTATTTCAAGATGTGTGTTGCGCAATTGCCTTATGGGGATGACGGTGAGGCTCTTTTTAAGTGAGCGAGCAGGCTTTGCATTGACGTGAAAAAGCAACTTCTCTATAATCAGTTACATGGATATTTAGGATTACATCGCCCCCAAAGGACTTATTTCATGCTGTATCGTGCGGGACAACAGATAGGCCACTATCGTTTAACCCATATTGTCGGGGAGGGACCGCATGCTCAGGTATTTGTTGCAGAGCATCTTCCTTCTCAAGCGCCTGTGGCTATCAAAATGTTACGGGCGCGCCTTGCTCAGGAAGAAATTGAAAAATTCTCGCGTTCGGCTCGTCGAATCGCGAACCTGAGCCATCCCCATATTATGCGTGTGCGTGATTATGGTGTCGAATGGAATGTTCCCTACCTGGTCATGGAGGTTGCCCTCAATGGGAGTTTGCGTCGTCGCCATCTCGAAGGGACGCGTCTCTCCGCGCAACGCATTCTGGCGTATGCCAGGCAGATTTCTGAGGCCTTGCACTATGCACATAGCGAAAACTATCTGCACCAGTTTATTAAGCCAGAGAATATGCTGCTTGATAAGCAAGGCAATGTACTGTTGAGTGACTTCTTTCTTCCTCTGGGAATATTTACGGCTCGTTCCCCAGAGAACTCGCTCTACATGGCCCCCGAGCAATATCAGGGCGTGGCTCGTCAGACCAGTGACCAGTATGCCTTAGGACTGATCATTTATGAATGGTTTACGGGTGAGCGTCCGACTTATGATCCGCTTAGCACGCGCCTGTTTCAGTATGGCTCGCTGTTGCCTCCATTGCGGGCGAAGGTCCCCAGCGTGTCGACCGAAGTTGAGCAGGTGGTCATGACCGCGCTGGCGCGGGAGCCACACCAGCGTTTCAAAAGCATGCAAGCCTTCGCGAGTGCGCTTGAAGAGGCGTTTCGTGCGCGTCCCTCCTCTGGGCCGCTGCGCTCCTTCCCACAGCGGGTGGCGGTTGCCCCTGCTGGCCAGATGACTACCCCTTTATCTCCCCTCTCGACACCAGATGGTGTTGCCGTAGATGTGCCGGAAGCCCCGGCAGAGGTGAAGGCAGCGGGAAGAGTAATCTGGACGGCGCGCGCGAACCATGGCGCAGTTCGGAGTCTTTCCTGGTCTTATGATGGGCGCCGGCTTGTCTCGGGCGGGAATGATATGCAGGCTCGCGTCTGGGACGCCTCTACGGGAAAGGTTCTCCTCTCCTACGGTGGGCACCGGACGGGTGTGCATACCGTGGCCTGGTCACCCAGAGGGCTATTGATTGCCTCGGCGGGCTATGATCCACAGGTTCATGTGTGGAGCGCGACCAGGGGTGCTATTATGCATACCTTCCAGGCGCATACGCAACCGGTGAAGGCCCTGGCCTGGTCCTCCGATGGCCAGCGTCTTGCCTCGGTGGATGGACCAGATGGCATGGTCCGTGTCTGGGAAGCCATGTCGGGAACGCAGCACGCGACCTTTAAACCTCAGGATAAAGATGTGGCCGCGCTCACCTGGTCTCCTGATGGCACCTGTGTCGCCGTGGCCAGCGAGGATGGGGGCGTACAGATCTGGCATGTCAACACGCCACGGCATCATGGGCGCATCTTTAGCGACCCCTCGTTTGCTAGTGTGCAGGCCCTGGCCTGGGCGCCTGGGAATAGCTATATGGCTTCAGGCGGAGAGGAGCAGGTTATCCACTACTGGAATACCAACACGGGCCGGGATAAACTGCTCTTCAGTGGACACACGCAGAAGATTCTCTCGCTCTCCTGGTCACACGATGGCAAACTCCTGGCCTCTTCGAGCGCCGATGGGAGCGTGCGTATCTGGGATGTGCGCACAGGAGCCTGTGTCTTTGCTTACAGTAGTAAGCACCCTCCCGTGCACGTGGTGGCCTGGTCGCCAGGTGGTTCGCTGCTGGCCTGTGGCGATGCCGATGGCTCTATTCAGGTCTGGCAGATTCAGTTTCCCGCTTAGGTTCTCTTTATTTCGAGAGGGACGCGACAAGAGCCATGTCGCGTCCCCTCTCTTTATGTGTGGAAAAACTGTTTGTTTGCAGAATGGTTTATGGGTGCGGTAATCTAAGAGGACGGCGTCATTGGAGCGGTCCTGTTGTGCGTACTAGCTAAGAGATGGCGTTGTGCGTCTTTCACGTCTTTCATAAAAATTCGTATGAAAATTCTCTGTTGAGAAGAGAGGTTGTGTATATATGCGATACCGTTCATTTGGACGAACTGGCTGGAATGTCTCTGAGATTGGCTTTGGGGCCTGGGGAATTGGCGGAGATGCCTGGGGACAGCAAGACGATACCGCCGCGCTTGCGGCTCTCAATAAGGCTATTGACCTGGGTGTGAACTTCATTGATACCGCCGATGTCTATGGTGATGGCCATTCCGAGCAACTGATTGCCCAGGTGCGCAAAGCGCGCAAAGAAGAGCTTATTATTGTGACGAAGGCGGGCCGTCGCCTCAATCCCCACACGGCTGAAGGGTACAACAATCGCCAGAATCTAGCAGGCTTTATTGAGCGTAGCCTGCGCAATCTCGACGTCGAGGCCCTGGACCTGGTGCAACTGCACTGCCCACCCTCTGAGGTCTACGCTATGCCCGAGGTATTTGCGATCCTCGATGATTTGCAGCAGCAGGGCAAGATCCGCAACTATGGCGTCAGTGTCGAGAAGGTGGAAGAGGCACTTAAAGCCATACAATATTCCAACGTCAAGAGCGTGCAGATCATCTTTAATATGTTCCGTCTCAAGCCTGCCGAGCAGTTCTTCGCGGCGGCACGGGAGCGCAACGTTGGCGTCATTGTACGTGTCCCCCTGGCCAGCGGACTCTTGACGGGCAAGTTTAGCGCGCAGAGCCAGTTCTCCACGAGCGACCACCGCAATTATAACCGTCATGGCGAGGCCTTTGACCAGGGCGAGACCTTCTCCGGGGTGGACTATGAGGAGGGCCTGAAGGCGGTTGAAGAGCTACGGGACCTGGTTCCCGAAGGAACGACTATGGCGCAGTTCGCCCTGCGCTGGATCTTGATGTTCCCCGAGGTCTCGACGGTAATCGCCGGGGCGAAGAATCCACAGCAGGCGCAGGATAACACTGCTGCCTCAGAACTCCCCGCGCTGAGCGAAGAGACCATGAAGCGCATCCAGGAACTCTATGATCGGCGCTTCCGCGCCAGCGTCCACTCCCGCTGGTAAAAGAGAGTGGAAGAGAACAGCTGGGGGCTGTGTGCTTACCGCACACAGCCCCCAGCTGTTCTCTTCCAGAGGTGTGTCGCATAATGATTAGAGGGTATATATATCTTAGTTTTTATATCTTAGCTTTTGGAGGTGTATTTTGGCACAGGTTGATTTTGGTTTGATGTTGCGTCCGACCAATCCTGGGGACTCTTTTCAGGATTTGATGCAGTATAACCGGCATTGTATCGAGGCTCTCTCTCCCGCCTTTACGACGCTCTGGCTGGAGGATCATCTTCAGGTGGGGGCGAACGACCACCTGGAGGCCTTGACGACGCTGACGTACCTGGCCGCGCAGTACCAGCGCTTCAAGGTTGGTACGCTGGTCCTCTCCCAATCCTACCGCAATCCCGCCCTGTTGGCGAAGATGGCGGCCAATATCCAGGCCTTGACTGGTGGGCGCCTGATTCTGGGCGTGGGTGCCGGTTGGAAGGAGGATGAATACCGGGCGTATGGGTATCCCTTCCCCTCCGTCAAGGAGCGCATGGGCCAGCTGGAGGATACGGTAAATATCCTGCGCTCGCTCTGGCAGTCACAGCCTGCCAGCTTCGATGGCGCATTCTATCATATACAGGATGCCTATTGCGCGCCTCGGCCTGAGCCGTCCATTCCCATTCTGATTGGAGGTGGTGGGGAGCAGCGCACGCTGGCAATTGTGGCGCGCCACGCGGACTGGTGGAACTTCAATTCCTGCCCCGTCGAGGAATATGCGCGTAAGCTGGCGATCCTGCGCCAGCACTGCGAGCGCATCGGACGTAATCCCGACGAGATTAAGCTAACCTACCTGGGTACGCTGAGCGCCTCCGCTGATCCTGCCCAGGTGCAGCGCCACCCGCAGAAGCACTACATCGCCGGCAACGCGAGCGAGGTGCGCCAGGAGTTGGAGCAATTCCAGGCCATCGGCGTCACACATTTTATCTTCCGCATTTCCAACCTCCAGACCCTGCATTACTTCAATGAGCAGGTCGCGCCCCACTTTCAGTAATTCAGTAAAGGGGAATGATTTGGGAGGCCCTGGCTGCCGTACGGCAGCCAGGGCCTCCCAAATCATTCCCCTTTACTGAAAATAATGCCCAAAAAGGTCTTCTGTTGCCGTTTATAATGTGGTTTTATGAGAAGTTAAAATTTTTTATACCGTCATTTATCGTTCGCGTTGGTTCTACTACTTGTATCAGGGGATGTAATGGCAACGCAGCAAGCATATGTCATCATTGGCAATGGAATCGCGGGCGCGACCGCCGCGGAGGTCATACGCGCGGAAGATAGGGCCGCAGAGATTACAGTGGTCGCGGAGGAGCCGACTCCCGTCTTCTACCGCCCCGCGCTCAAGGACTACCTGGGCGGCAAAATTCGTGAGGAGAAGCTCTGGGCACGCCCCATCAGTTTCTATCCCGATCGTCACATTCGCTTTGTGACCGACCGCGTCATGGCTATCAGGCCAGGAGAGCACACTCTGGCGCTACGCAGCGGGGCGACGCTTGCCTACTCGCGCTTACTACTGGCGCATGGCGCGCGCGCAACCTCGCTGACCTGCCCTGGCGTCGACCTGGCGGGTGTCACGACGTTGCGCACTGTCGCCGACTACCAGCGCGTGCTGGCGCGGCTGAACAACGCGCGCCGTATCGTGGTTGTGGGGAGCGGGACGCTGGCACTTGAATCTATCGAGACGTTGCGCCATCGTGGATACGAGGTAACGCACCTCTTGCGCCGACGCACCCTCTGGTCCGAGGTGCTGGACCCCGTGGCCTCCGACCTGGTTCTACAACAGGAAAGGCGTGAGGGCGTCGATGTGCGCACCGAGCAGGAGATCGCCGAGGTCTGTGGGCAAAATGGGCAGGTGACTGGTGTAATCACGACGACGGGGCAGCATATCCCCTGTGAGATCGTCTTGCTGGGCATTGGCATTGAGCCAATTATCGACTTTGTGAAGAGCGCGGGCATCGCCTGTGGGCGTGGGGTCAAGGTCGATGGCGCGATGCGTACCACTGTGCCAGATATTTTTGCGGCAGGCGACCTGATTGAGACCGCTGATCCCATTACGGGCAAGGCGCGTGTGATCGGGCAGTGGTATCCCTCAGTGCAGCAGGCGCGTGCCGCCGCGTATAGTATGCTCGATCTGCTGGACACAGAACATCTCTTCCGCTTCGGCAACTTTTATAACGCCACTTTCCTCTATGGACTTGATTTCGCCTCGGTGGGCATCTCAACGGTTCCCAGGGGCGAGAAGAACTACCAGGAACTAGTCGCTGATCCCCAACCTCGCCATTATCAGAAGGTTATTTTAAAGCAAGGCGTCCCCGTGGGGATGGTGGCCCTGGGTGACCGTAGGAGTGTGCTGACCTATAAACGCGCTATCGATCACAGCGTGAATCTCTCCCCGGTCGCCTCACGCCTCTTTGCCCCTGATTTTCACCTGGGGGCCTGGTTGGATACGCAGGGGGTGCCGCCTCCTCTGCTCGGGGTCAATCGCGAGGGTATGGTCGCCGTCCAGCGCATGGCTTACGCGACTGGGGTTGTACCTGAAGTGAAGCCCGCTATTGATAAGCCTGGAACCGCGCCGACTCTGCGCGAGGCCCGGCTAGTGCCTGTGAATCAGCTATCGATCACACCTCCCCTAACCGATGTCTATCTCAGTCAGACGCGGGTCGTTACCGTTGGCCGGCTGGAGGGTTCGAGCCTGGTCATTAACCATAATACGATCTCGCGTCGCCACGCGGAGATTAGCTACGCCAATGGGCAGTATGTGTTGCGCGACCTGGGAAGTAAGAATGGGACGCAGGTAAATGGGCAGCGAGTGGCGCCCAATAGCCTGACCGTACTTGCGCCAGAGAACCAGGTCCAGTTTGGCTCGGTGAAATTTGCGTTGAAACTGCAAACAGTTGATCCTGCCGAATCTGTTTTGCTCAATAAAGAGCAGAAGCAAGCCTTCTTTAATGCCACACCAGTCTCGGCCGCGAATATCCCCACGTTCTCGTCCGCGATCGCAGGAGCGGGCGAGCAGACGGTGATTCACGCTCCTGCGCCAGCGTTGTCCCAGGGACAACCAGTGCTTGCCAGCGATGGTTCCCTCTCGTTGCCTGGTGTGGCTACACCCCTTTCGGCGAATCTCGTGGCGCCTCTGCGCCAGGGACCAGCCCTGGTATGTGTACTTAATGGTCAACCCCTGGTCTTTGCTCTGCCTCTAAAGAGGCAGGTCACCATTGGCCGGGAGCAAGGGAATGAGATTAGGCTCCAGGAGATGTCCATCTCACGCAAGCACGCCGCCATTTTCCCTGGACCCGATGGTCTCGATAGTCTTTACATTCGCGATCTCCAGAGTGGCAATGGGGTGCGCGTGAATCATCACAAGATTACGTCGGCCTACCCTCTGACCCACGAGGCCGCAATTGAACTTGGGAATGTGAAGGCTTATTTCCTGAACTATCAGCAGCCACACTCACCGCTGCCTGTTCGCAGTGGAGGAAAGGGAATACCCGTCATGCAAGCTGTAGCAGCGCCAGGTAGCGAGCCTGTACGCGCTGGGATCGCGACGAAGACGGCGTATTGCCGCCAGTGTGGCGCGTCACTCGTGTCCCCTCAGGCGCGCTTCTGCCCCAGTTGCGGTTCACCACAATAAGGAGTTGAGAGAAAGTCTATGCAGAAACCAACTGCCCTGCCCATGATTGGCGTGCAGCATCGCAGTCATCTCACTCCACTCACCGAGAGTGAGGTGCGCTTTGAGATTGATATGTGTATCGGCTGCGACCGCTGTATGCGGGCATGTCCGCTCCCGCTCTCGTCGCAGGTCAATATCGCCGATCTCAACCTGGCCACGATCTCTGATGAGGTCGCGCCTCACGTGGCGCGTTTTACGCAGGAGTGCGTTATGTGTGGCTCCTGTGTGCCGGTCTGCCCGGTCAGCAACCATCGCGATCTGCTTATGCTCTCGCTCAAACAGCGCCTGGGAATCTCCTGGGATCGTAACGTGGATATGAGCCTGGTGCTTGAGTATCTCCCCCAGGGGTGGACGCTCCCTCTGCTGCTGAGCCGCCTGCGTGAGCAACCTATGTTTGGTGATGCGCAACTGGTGCCAGATAATTACCTCAAACACCTGTTGAGCAGCTCCAAACTCCTGTCACTGGTGCCTGATTCCATCCTCATTCAGGAGCGTACCTATGGCCGAGAGATGTACTTTATCCTCGAAGGGCGCTTCATGACGAGCACGCTCGGCCCTTTGGGACAGGAATTGCCCATAGCGGTGCTTGGGCGTGGCGAATTTGTGGGTGAGCGTGGAATGCTAACGGGCCAGCAGCGGACTGCCACCGTCAAGGCCCAGACCACGGCCATGGTGCTTGAGGTTCCTGAGCAGGTGATCCAGCGCATGATGGAGGTCGCGCCCCCAGTGCGCCACTACTTTGAGAACCTGCATAATACCCGCTCGATTGTCAGCATCCTCAAGCGTATGGCCCTCTTCCAGGGGGTTGCGGACCAGGATATGCGCTGGCTGGCGAGTAAAGTGCGCTTTAGAAACTACGAGCGCGACGAAGTGCTTTTCGCCGATAGGGAGGAGGCGCAACCGGCTCGTGAGGCGCTACATGTCATCCTGGACGGCTTTGTGAAGGTGGCGCGCATGTCCTCGGGTTCTCATCCTGGTCAGGGAAAAGAGCGCATCATTGCCTACCGCCAGAATGGCGACTATTTCGCCGGAGGCCTGGACATGCTTGGCGATGGGAAAGCGGTAACGGCGACTGCGATTAACCGTGTGCGGTTGGCGGAGATCCGGCGCGAAGATATGCTCGTGATTCTCTCGCGCTATCCCGAGGTCAACCAGCGCTTTATGCATCGCTTGCAGGAGTATCGCGTGATGGCGGACGCGGCCCAGACCTTCATCGGGCCGCGTGACCTTCTCCAACGCGGACAGACGCAGGCCCTGGCCGAGGCGGAGGCCAGGGCTGGCTTGCGCGCCCTGGTTGGTGGAGGCGTCGTTGAGGGGACCGAAGTGCTGGTCATCGATCTAGATAAGTGTGTTCACTGTGATAAGTGCGAGGAGGCGTGCGAGCGCAGGCATGGACACTCGCGCATGAACCGTCGTGGTATGGTCGTAGGCAATATCAGTGTGGCCACCGCCTGTCGCCACTGCCAGGACCCCGTCTGCCTGCTTTGTAGCCGTGCTGGCATTGCACGTCTGCCCAGTGGTGAGGTCTACATCACCGAGAGCTGTATCGGTTGTGGCATTTGCGCCGAGCGCTGCCCCTATGACAACATCTCCATTATCTCACTGAACGAGCAGGAGGCGGCTCCCTCTTCAACTTGGGAGCGCTTCACGCGCTTCTTCTCGAAAGGCGTTGGCAGAGAATATGGCAAGCGCCAGCTCCCCATGGCGCAGCAGTTCGCGATGCCTGGCCCCCTGACGCCCGGCGATGGCTCTGACGCCATCGCCGAAGTGCGCAAAAAACTGGCGATCAAGTGCGACCTCTGCGCGGGATATAGCAATCAGGCCTGTGTGCAGGCTTGCCCGACGGGCGCGGCCTTCCGCGTGCAACCGGGCCAGTTCTTTGGTTCCACCGAAGACATTCTCAATCTTACTACATCTCAGGAGCGTTAACCATGGCTGTTTCGACCAAGACGCCCGGCAAGAAGGCAGTGGCGCGCATCTGGCACACTCCGACGTCAAAGGCGGCTTTGTATTGGCTGCTCTTCGCCGCAGGCTATACCGCGCTGTTCTATATTCTCTACCTCTTGCTCCTGCACGAGAAGGCACGCTTCTTCAAAGGCCCCTTCTTCGACGTGGTGTTTCGCTGCGGCGTGATGTCCTATCTCATGATCCTGGGCGTTGCCGCGTACTCGCTACGGGCGCGTTTCTTTCATGGTCTGCCCTGGAAGGCGCAGAACTGGGTCTGGGCGCATATGTGGGTGGGGATCGCCTCCATCATGCTGGCCCTGCTCCACGCCGATTTCCGCTATATCCTGCACTTTGAGTGTAGCGGCGTGAACTGCCTCACGGATAAATACCTGGCCCTGCCCTCGCTCTACGGTCTGATCTTTCTCGTGTTTAGTGGAATCGTCGGACGTCTGCTGGATAGCTGGCAGACAAAGATGATCGCCCAGGATGCGAGCACAAATGGTGTGGGTATCGCCAAGGCCATCCCGGCGCGCCTCTCGGAGCTGGAGTATATCATTGAGCGCCTGAATGCGGGGAAGTCGGATGCCTTTAAGCAGTATTGTGAGCGCGCCCTGGCGTGTGTCGGGCTGCTACCAACGGACCTTCCCGCGCTTCCTGTGCAGGAGCAAGCGGATTTCCAGCGTACCCACGCGGCCCTGGCGGAGCATGCACGCCTCGCTGCCTCGCTCCAGGTGCAGACCCGGGCGCGCCTGATCTTCAAGACCTGGCGCCGTATCCACATGGTCCTGGTGCCACTGATCCTGCTCGTCATCTCCTATCACGCCGTCGCCGAGCTGATCCGCGTCCTGCTAGGCCTGATTCATACCCGCCCACTGTAGGTTTCGTAAGGTGTGTTGGGCAAAAATTGGAGCAAAGCCCCAATTTTTGCGCCAACACACCTTACTTTGAGCGCCGCAGGCGCGAAAACAGCCGTTAACAAAGAAGATACTTAGGCGGTTTGTACCTTATGTCGGCGCGCCTGGCGCTGCTCCCAGCGATATTTAAGCCATTGATAGACAGTAATGCCAATGCCCAACCAGAGCAGGCCAGCCAGGTAGCCACCCAGGACATCAAAGAAGTGGTGCTCGCCCGCCTCTATACGTGCGTAGCCAACGATAAGGACATAGATGATCATGAGTATCTGTAGAACAGGCAGTAGCCAGCGCAACGTCGAAGTGCGCGCAGGCCTGGTAAGCGTCAGGTAGAAGACAAAGCCCCACAAGACAACGTCGTGCATGACATGTCCAGAGGGGAAGCTATAGGCCTGGATCAGGCGATGCATACAGATGCCATCGGCGGGTGTAGCGCGTGGGCGACCCACCAGGATGGTTAATCCGCCCCAGACGACGCTGGCCGTCGCCACCGTTATCCACATGACCAGCGTCTCGATCCAGCCGCGAAAGAGCAGAAACACAATGCCGAGGATGCCGGGAATGATGACTGATGGAATTGGATCATTAAATGTATTGACGTAGTCAGAGGCTGTATCGATCCACGTGCGTGCGTTTGGCGAAAAGTGGCAGGGTATGGCATGGGGACCCTGAATAAAATCGGCCACATTTTTTTCTAGAGGCCAGAACGTTGGGTGAATAGAGACGAGAAACCCAAGAATTGCGAGTAAGATGAGTCCCACAAGCCATAAAACAAGAGTCGGGCCGCTTACCAGGCGCTTCTTTGTTTCCTCCCTTGAATGAGATGCAGATTGCTCCATAGAACGTTCCTCCTTGATTGCTGTATGGGAGCGTACTCCTGCTATTGAATACGTTGTTACGGTAGAGTATGGATGCAAGTCTCTCCGTTTTTCTTCAGGATTGCGAACAGAACTCCTTTGCTCAGTTGGACTCATAACAGGGTGTTGCAGGTCTTCTCGTGCATGTATGAGCTTTTGCAGTTTTCTATAATAGTAAAGATAAGCATAGGTAATCGTAGATTCGCCTGGTAGAGCTTGAAGCAAAGATAGCGCTATATAACAAAGCACCGGAAACGAGGATTGCACCATGAGAAAGATGTTATGTCTTTTCCTCATGAGCGCTGCGTTTGCGTTGCTCTTGATGGTTGGTATGGCAACACCTGTATCTGCCTCAACCTCAAGCGTGACCACAAGCACAGGAAGCGCAGCCAAAACAGCCTGGTGGCCGTATGGAGGGTATGGTGGCTGGTATAGAGGGCATGGCTATTCCCGACCCTTCTTCTTCTATTCCCGACCCTTCTTCTATCATCCCTTCTACTACTATCACCATTATTACTATCCCTACTACTGGTAGTGTGCGCCCACATGCAGCGTGAAGGGACATCTCAACATGGCTTGGACGCTGTTGGAATCAAGGGATGAAGGTAGCTCGTCTCCACAGTTGGAGACGAGCTTACACACATGAGGATATCCTTCTATGCTTGCTGGAGATGAAATAAGAGAAGCACCAGAAAAACAGAAACTTCCTCGAGAGTTGCGCGCCCGCGATCTCGCTGCTATGTCAGTGTTGATTGTCCTCTATTTCTTATGTGTCAACTCTGTGCAGACAGGGACTTTGGAGACCTTTAGTTATTGGCTGATTGGCCTCTGTTTTCTGCTCCCATCAGCTTATGTCTCTCGCTGGCTATCGGTGCATCTCTCATTTCATGGAGGGCACTATATCTGGATTAGAAAGTTGGGTGGTCTGCGCTGGGGTGAGATCACCGGCGCTTTTACCTGCTTATATGGTGTTTTTGTGATCCTGACTATTTTACAAGGAGAGCTGATTCTTATTACGGATTTTGAGCCTCACTGGTTTGATAATCCTTTGACACTCTACTGTGCCCAGATGTTCCTGGTGTTGTTCTGTGCCGCGCTTGCGCTGGTGCCATTGCGTTATCTTAAACATATGTTGCTGCTGGGGGCTGGCCTCTATATCTCATTGTTCCTGGCCGTTGGAGCGGCGGGTATCTGGTGGCTGTGGCAGGGGCATCCCTTTCATGCCACCTGGCCAGTGTGGCATGGCTGGCCTGCTGTCAAACAACACATTGGGATCTATGGCATTGTCATGTGGGCTTTTATGGGTGTCGACTGGCCTTTTATCATGGGTAAAGAGGTGCGTGGCGATGATGACGAGGCACGAACGCGGACGGGACGCTTTATCTGGTGGGCGTGTGCCCTGATCTTCGTGGCGTATGTCATTGCCACCTTTGGTGTCCTGGTTGTCGTCCCATATGAACATGTAGAGGCGTTTGATGCCATGCTGCTCGCGGTACAAAATAGTTTTGGCCCCCTGGCTGGCGCCCTCTTTCTCATCCTGTTAGGCTTCTGTCAAATTGCTATCTCTATCGCCGTTTTCCTGGTCTGTTCGCGCATGCTGATGTTCATGGCCTATGATCGCCTTTTGCCAAGGGCTATTGGTAATCTTTCCTGGAAAGGGACCCCCTTTGCTAGCGTTCTGACGATGGTGCTGCTGTGCGGCCTGATATTTTCCCTCATCTATGTCCCTCTGTATAGTTTCTCCGATCCCTCGGCCTGGATAGCTCTTCCGGGGAAGATTGTGAATGTGGTCCTGCAGGCCCTTGCGGCTGTCATCTGGTCGATGGCGACTCTGCTGCTGTACGGACTCCTCATCTGGACATGTACTACCAGGCCGCAGACATTTGTGCGCCTGTGCGAGCGCCAGAGAATCGTGTCCTGGCGAATCATGGGGCGCGTCCTTGGTGTGACTGTGGTGGGTGTGCTGACGACCTTGTTGGGTGGTATCCTTGTTCTCTCCTCTTCCTGGATACCGCGCCTGCTTTCGCCCTCGCATTGGACGTTTACGATTGCCTCTTTTACTGGTGTGGTGCTGCTTCTGGGATGGCTGGGGGCTGAACTGCCTCGCCAGTGGCGGCTCACCTATGACCTGCACGCGAAAAATGATAACGCTCGTCTACTACGAAGTCAGCTGCAAAAGGCCTATGATGAGAAGATTATTCTCGCCCAGAGGCAACAAGTGCTGCTACAAGAACGCGATACGCTCTTCCGGCAGCACGCACAATTAGCCGTGACTGATCCGGTGACCGGGCTGCCCAACCATCGCGCTTTGATGAAGGCGCTCGATGGACTATTAGCACAGAGTCGAGAGCAGGGCGAGACATGTGCGCTGCTGTTTATTGACCTGGATAATTTTAAGCATGCCAATGATACCTGGGGTCATCAAGCGGGCGATTTTTTCTTACACGAGGTGGGCGCAAATTTGCGCCAGGCGGTATCGCCCCAGGCCGTTGTGGGTCGCTATGGAGGCGAAGAGTTTGTTGTGATTGTGCCCAACATCTCGCTGTTGCAGGCAGGCGAACTTGCTGAGCATGTTCGTGTTCAGCTTCAGCAGGCATTACATGTCTGGAGTCCAAGTGAGTATAGCCCTCCGGTGTATGTGCGCCTGACGGCGAGTATCGGTGTTGTCTTATATCCATTCCACGGCGCTAACCGGGGCACGTTGCTTGAAGCCGCTGATCGTTTGATGTACCAGGCGAAGCAGGGGGGGCGCAATTGTGTACGTATCGCCGGGCTGGATACAGGCGCTCTATCTTCCTCGGTAACCCATACCGGTCCGATGGCCTATACAGCCAGCTTACAGACACATGCCTTGCTAGGGCTATTAATGGTAAAGGACCCGCAACTCTACGAGCAGGGGCAGCGCATCGCCCCGCTTGCGGTGATGGTGGCCAGAAATATGCAATCCACTGGTAACATGGTGCTCGTGACGCGTCTGACAGCTATGCTACATGACATCGGCATGCTGGCGCTGGCTGATACTTGTCCACTCAGACAGGAAGCAAATGCTACTGACCTGTGTAAGCATACAGCCTATGGGAAGGCGATTGTGGCGGAGGCTGGCGATATCTTCTCGCTTGTGGCTCCGTCTATAGAAGCGCATCATGCACGTTGGGATGGCCTGGGCTATCCCTATGGGCTGTGTGGAGAAGAAATTCCCCTGGCGGCCCGTATCGTGGCCGTTGTCGATGCCTATGATACTTTGTGCTTATGCTCCACCGCCAGAAGCGAGACCGCGATCTGCCAGAAGCTAGTGAACTGCGCAGGAACACGCTTCGATCCGGCCGTTATACGCGCCTTCCTCCAGGTACTCCAGACCCAGCAGCGTACGACAGATGCTGACTTAGAGGCCATTAGGCTTCCTCAATCGCAGCGTGAGCCTTCTGGGTAAGAGGTATGGGCGTGTTCCTTGATCCAGGTCAGAGTTGATATGAGATGTTTATGTCATGGAGGCGCCTTCAGAGGCGCCGCGTGCGACCCGCGCATAGAGTGAGAGAATGCCGCTGCTGTGGCGGGGCGCAGGTGGCGTCCAGTGCGCGCGACGCTCGCTGAGAATGCTCGCTATCTGCTCCTGGGGGAGTGGTTGCCTCTGGACGCCCACAATTGCCAGCCGCCGTTCGGGAATATGAATCTCGACCAGGTCGCCCTCTTCAATAAGCGCGATGGGACCACCATCGAGGGCCTCGGGCGTAATATGTCCCACGCACGGACCCTTCATGGCGCCAGAGAAGCGTCCATCCGTAATCAGGGCCGTGGTGGTGTTGAGCGCGGGATCGTCGGCGATGAGGGTCGAGGCAAAATACATCTCGGGCATGCCATTGGCCCGTGGTCCCTCGTAGCGAATGACGACGACATCGCCAGGGGTAATCTTGCGCTCACGCAGGGCGGACAGGGCCTCGTCTTCAAAGTCAAAGACGCGGGCGGGTCCAGTATGGATGTGCATCTCTTTAGGGACCGAGAAGGCCTTAATGACGGCTCCTCCCGGGGCCAGATTGCCGCGTAGCACCGCGATTCCCCCATCGGGACCAAAGGGATCTGAGCGCGGGCGCAGCACCTCACGGCGCGAGACCTTGACGTTGTGCAGGTAGCCAATGCGCTCGGCGAAGAAGCGGCTGTGTTCTATCTCTTCCAGGTTCTCTCCCACGGTCTTGCCGGTGACGGTCAGGCAATCCAGGTGCAGCATGTCACGCAGCTCAAGCATGACGGCTGGCACTCCGCCCGCATACCAGAAATACTCGACCGGGTAGCGCCCAGTGGTCTTAACGTTGGCTAGCACAGGGACCTGGCGATGAATACGATCAAAGTCGTCGATGCTGATATCGACACCAGCCTCGCGTGCGATGAGCGGCAGGTGCAGGAGCATATTCGTCGAGCCACCCACGGCGGCGTGAATGATGATGGCGTTCTCAAAGGCCTCGCGCGTCAGGATACGTCGAGGCGTGATCTCTTCCTCAATCAGCCTGAGGAGCTGCTTCCCCGTGGCGCGGGCATAGCGCAGCAACTGGGTGAGGGGCGCTGGAACAAGGGCCGAACCAGGCAGAGCCAAGCCCAGCGCCTCGGAGATGACCTGGCCCGTGCTGGCGCTGCCCATAAACTGGCAGGCCCCACAGGTGGGGCAGGCTCCATGCTCCGCCTGCTCAAAGTCCTCCCTGGGGAGTTCGCCGCGTTCGACTGCCATACCCATGGGCCAGAGATGATTCGAGGTCACATAATCGGGGGCGTTGAGTTGCGTGCCTCCAGGGAGATGAATGGCGGGCAGGTTGCAACGCGCGATGGCCAGCAAGTGTGCGGGCACAGACTTATCATTGCCCGAGACCAGGACCATGCCGTCGTGGGGGTGTCCAAGGGCGTGGATCTCGATCATGGCCGTCATGATATCGCGCGATACCAGGGAGTAAGACATCCCCGCGTGCGCCTGGGCGACGCCATCGCAGATATCGCTGACGGTGAAAACCCCTGGCTTGCCGCCCGCCTCAAAGACGCCATTACTGACCTCCTCGACGAGCGAGCGAAAATGAAAGGTGCCTGGATGTCCCATGCCATAGGCGCTATCGACAAGCACCTGGGGCTTGCCCAGGTCTTCTTCGGTCCAGTTCATGCCCATACGCAAGGCATCACCCTGGTGATTGACCGCCCGTAGGCGTTGACTCCGTAGCTTCTTCGGATCTATCGGCACTGTTTTTCGCTCCTTTAGTCCATGCCAGCATGGACCCTACACGTGGTGGATTTAGTGTAATTGGGAAGAATACTCGGGCAGGTCTGGATGTGCGCTGGGTAGGGGGCTCTGCAGAGTCCAGCCACCGTCGATGACCAGGGTCTGCCCGGTAACATGGCGCGCCTGGGGCGAGGCGAGATAGAGGGCGGCGGCGACAATATCCTCGACATTCCCCACGCGCCCGGTTGGCGTCACCCCGGCCCAGTTTGCCTCATAGTTGGGGTCATCCAGGAGGGTGCGTTCCGTGAGCGTCGCCCCCGGACAGATGGCGTTGACGGTAATGCCATACTTCCCCAGGTCCAGCGCGATTCCTCGCGCCATCATGCGGATGCCTGCCTTGGTAATGCCATATCCCTCCAGGTTCGCGTGCGCTTGAATGCCGGTGACAGAAGACATCAAAATAATGCGACCAGGAATGCGGGCTTTGATCATACTGTTGGCAGCGGTCTGGGCGGTAAAGAAACTGCCGCGCAGGTTGACGCTGGTCAGACGGTCGAAGGCATCGGGCGTATAGGTGAGAAAGTTCCCATAGTTGGTGATGCCAGCATTCGCGATTACAATATCCAGCCGGCCAGCGGCCTCGGTAAAACGCTGAAAGATGGCGCGGATGGCCTCTACATCGGCGATATCGCCCGCGTAGGGTGTGACTCGTTCGGCTCCCACTGCCCTGTTTATCTGCTGTGCGGCCCTCGCGCAGAGATCCGGGTCGATATCATTTAAGGCTACCGTGGCGCCCTCGCTGGCGAAGGCCTGGCAGAGTGCGTAGCCGATGCCTGTCCCGGCCCCGGTGACGAGCACTGCTTTCCCCGAAAACATACTCATGCATTTCCCCTCTATGTCTAACTGAATCAGTGTCTTCTCGCAGGTGTATTTATTGTATAATGATCTAAATTTAATCTCCAGTTTGTATTCACGAAATGGGATTGTTGTGAGTTTGTAGCACTCTTCTGGCCTATGAGTCCTCTTTGCTTGCGAGATATGTTGTAGGGAGAAGGACGTATACTATGTTGCAGTATTGCAAACAATCATGATCCCTCTTATTCCTGATAAGCTATTATGAGGGCGCAAAGAGCACTATTACATGGTTACTGGCTATTTTTCCCTCTGCCCAGACATGATTGAAAAAGGAGTATCTTATGCCTGAAGAGAAGGACTATCTTGGTAGACGTATTGGTAATTATCAACTTGCCTCCCGGATCAGTAGTGGTGGGTTCGGCCAGGTCTATCTTGCGCACCATACATTGCTGAAAGAGCGCGCGGTTGCTGTCAAACTGCTCCACATGTTTCTCCAGACCGAGCAAGAGCGTGAGCAGTTCTTGCAGGAAGCCCAGTTTTTAGAGAGCCTTAAACATCATTATATTCTGCCACTGCTAGATGTTGGTTTTCTCGAAGGGGCGCCCACGCCCTATCTGATCACCGAGTACGCGGCGGGCGGCTCGTTGCGCGAACGCCTCAGACAAAGGCTGCCCCTCTCAATCGAGCAAACAATCACGATCCTGGCGCAGGTGGGAGAAGCGCTTGCCTTTGCGCATCAGCATAACGTCATTCACCGTGATATCAAGCCCGAGAATATTCTCTTCAATGCCCAGGGTGATGCGTTACTGGCTGATTTTGGCATTGCCACTATTGCCTCGGCCACGACGCGTTCACAACTGGTAACGTCAGTAGTGGGAACCCCATTATATATGGCCCCCGAGCAGTTCCAGGGAAAGCTGAGTCGTGAGAGCGACCAGTATGCCCTGGGGTGTATCGCCTACGAACTCTTCACAGGTCGCCAGCCCTTCCAGGCCGGAGACTTTATCGCCATTGGCTTTCTGCATGCGACTGAACAGCCTGTCTCGCTGCGTCAGTACAATCCCCTGCTCCCGCTTGCGGTTGAGCAGGCGGTACTCAAGGCGCTGTCCAAGCAGCGTACGGAGCGTCACGCTGATGTACAAGCATTTGTATCGGCCCTACGGCAGGCGGTGCCTCTGCCAGAGAAAGCCGCTCCACTACAGGCTGCAAAAGTGCAAGAGCCGCAGTTTCCCGCAGTGATAACCGGACTGCCCCAGGCAATGGAAGTGCTTCGACAGACCACAGCACAGGCCACAGAGGCATCAAACTCCAACAGGGCCTTAGAAGATGCCCTCCTTGCCTGTGAGCAGGAGATACTGCGTGCCCCAACGCGCGCGGCGCTCTATAATCGCAAGGGCCTACTTTTAAGCGATCTCCTACGGGATGCACAGGCCTTAGCGTCCTTTGAGCAGGCCATTCTGCTGGAATCCTCTAATGCTGAGTTCTATTATAACAAAGGCCTTACCTTGGCGAACCTGAAGCGCTATGAAGAGGCGCTGCAGGCCTGGGACCGGGCCATCCAGATTGACCCCTCGCATATGCTCTCTTATAGCAGTAAGGGTTGGATCCTGACGCTTGTCGGTAGAGATGCAGAGGCGCTTCAAGCCTGCGAACAGGCCCTGCGCCTCGATCCCAACGATGCCGCATCCCTGACGCGTAAAGGAAATGCGCTCTGGGGTCTGGAGCGTTATCAAGAGGCCCTGGAAGCGCATGAAGACGCGCTACGCCTCAATCCACGCTATACCGCTGCCTATAACAACAAGGCTCTGGTCTTAAGCTCTATGAAGCGTTATCCCGAGGCGATAGAGGCGTATGAGCAGGCCGTGCGCACCAACCCCAACTACATCAATGCCTACATTAGCATGGCCCGCTTGCTCAATACATTGAATCGCTATGAAGAGGCCATCAAAGCCTGCGATCATGCCCTCGCGCTTGATCCCCGGAGCGCTGTGATGTATAACCGCAAGGGCCTGGCGCTGATTGGTCTAAAAAGATATCCTGAAGCGGTCGAGGTTTACAAGCGAGCGACGCAACTTGATCCCTCCTACAGCGATCCCTTTGGCAACCTGGGCTATGTGCTCTGTCTCTTGCAGCGTTATGATGAGGCCTTGCAAGCCTGCGAAGAGGCGATTCGTCTCGATCCGCAATTCACGCAGGCATATGGCAATAAGGCCTGGGTATTAAATAATCTCAAGCGATATGACGAGGCCCTGCTGGCAAGCGAAGCCGCTCTGCGTCTGGAGCCAAACAATGTGACCTACTTGATTCGCAAGGGCAATGCCTTCCTTGGTTTGCGCCGCGATGACGAGGCGTTGCAAGTGTATGACCTTGTGTTGAGGTTGGATTCCAGCGCTATTTCCGCTTACATTAATAAAGGTATCATCTATAAATCCCAACGGCGTTACCCCGAGGCGCTACAGATGCTGGAGCAGGCGCAGCGGCTTGATCCTCGTGATGCGCTGGTCTATAGCGATAAAGGCGATGTTCTCTATGAAATGAGGCGCTACCAGGAGGCCCTCGACGCCTTCGAGAAGGCCGCCGAGCTTGGCTCGCAGGATGCGAAGAGCTATCGAGACCGTGGAGATGCCCTCTATGAACTGAGGAGATATCGCGAAGCGCTGGAGATGTATGAACAGCTTATACGTCTGAGTCCCTCCTATGCTACGGGATATTATAACAAGGGCCTGGCCCTCAGCGCGCTGGAACGCCATCAAGAGGCTCTCGTCGCCTTTGAGCAGTCCCTGGTGCATGACTCCACATCGCTGAAGTTTCGTAGCCGTAGAGCGCTGGCCCTCTATGACCTGGGGCGCAACCAGGAGGCCCTCGACGCATGCAACGATATCCTTCGTACCCATCCCAACGATACGATTACGTTGAATCGGAAAGGCAATGCCTTGCTGGCTTTACGGCGCTATGACGAGGCGCTGGCGGCCTATGAGCAGGTGCTGCGCCTGGATGAGAACTTTGCCGCTGCCCACAACAATCGAGGCCTGATCTTCAAGGCGCTCAAGCGCTATGATGAAGCGCTTGAGGCGTATAATCAGGCCTTGCGCATCGATCCCAAATACGCCCTGGCTTACTACAACAAAGGGTTAGTGCTGAACTTGGTAGGACGCCAGCAAGAGGCCCGGGAAGCTCTGGATACAGCGCGCTCGCTGGGCTATACTGGGTAGGAGGCTGACCTCTCAATCATCGATGGCCTGATAGGCCGAGGTCCAAAAGTCGAGGCAAACTTCTGGTGGTTGTGGGGATGTCCAGGCGCGTTGGGTCATGAGGATGGTGATCATGTCCTCTTTAGGGTCTGAGTACCAGGAGGTTCCCAGACCACCATCCCATCCATAACGTCCAGGCGCCGCTGCCACATCATAGCGCCTGGTGACTATAGAGACGCCAAATCCCCAACCATGATTATCAAAGTAGCCCGAGACCAGGCCCGACTTTGCTTTCTGCTCAGGAGTTAACTGATCGGTGATCATGGTCTCAATGGTGGGGCGGGAGAGGATGCGTGTGCCTTCGTGTTTGCCATACGCAAGCATCATCTGGGCAAAGGCCAGATAGTCGTCGATGGTTGAAACGAGTCCCCCGGCGCCTGAGGGGAAAGCTGGAGGACGACTCCATTGGCCGTTTGCGGCCTCATCATAGACGGTGAGTTCTCCGCTTGCAGGATCAGTCCAATAACTGGTTGCTAGTCGGTCGATCTCTGAAGGCGGTACGCTGAATCCGGTATCCTTCATGCCCAGCGGCTCGAAGACCCGTTCGCGTAAGAAGGTCTCAAGTGGTTGCCCCGAGACGCGGGCAATCAGCATTCCCAGGACATCAGATCCCGTGTTATACATCCACTTCTCTCCTGGCTGATGCATGAGTGGAAGCTGTCCCAAACGGCGTAGCCACTCATCGGGTGCAGGAAGCGTTGAAGGGCTTGGTGGTCCCATCCCGATCTCCTGGGCGATGGCTTCCTTCAGGATTGGATAGTCTTCTGGCGAAGCCATCATCTGCCCAAATCCCATGCGGAAGGTGAGGAGGTCACGCACCGTGATTGATCGGTTCGCAGGGACTGTATCCTCAAGCGGCCCATTTTCGCGCCTTAATACTTTGCGTTCCGCCAATTCGGGAAGCCAGCGGTCCACAGGCTCGTCTAACCGCACTCTGCATTCCTCGACAAGAATCATGGTCGCTACAGCCGTGATCGGCTTGGTCATTGAGGAGATGCGGAAGATGGTATCGCGTTGCACCGGGATATTCCTATCTCTTGTCTGGGTGCCGATTGTATCGACATGGATCTCGCCTCGGTGGCTAACCAGGGTAACAAGACCGGGCACGCTGCCGCGCTCAACATGGCTTGCCATGATATCATGCATACGCGCAAGCCGCGCCCTGGACAATGCTGTAACGCTCATGGTTGTTTCTCCTTATCTCGCTTACGCACCTTCAAGTACAGACAAGATATTGCCCGCCGGATCTTTAAACCATGCAATGTTGGGACCCTGACCGCGAGAAATTCTCTTTTCATCTGTCACAAGGTTGCCAGCATTGTAGGACTCGAAGTGCACACCTCGCTTGCTCAGCTCATCTACGACATGCTCGATGTTATCGACGGGGAAGTTAAGGATGGTCAAATACCCCTGGATAAATCCGAGGGGCTTGTGTCTAGACTCCACCGCAACTCTGCATACCTTTGCAGGCGTGCAGCTTTGGCTTCTTTGTCTGACACATCAGGGCATTCTGACAATATGCCCGTACTCGTCCAGTCTTGCCGAACGAGCAACGCTCGCATCGTGATATTCTTGGCACCTAGAAGATCGGCGTGTAACGTATAATGGCAGTTTTGACAGATGAACATCAGACCTTTTTGAGGACGATTTTCCGGGCAGGTATGTCCACACATCGGACACGCTTGGCTTGTGTAGTTAGCATCTACCTTGATTGCCATCGAACCCTGCATGAGAGCCTTATATGCTATCATGCCTTGCAACTCAGCAAAGGACCATTTGGAGTAGACAGCATTGGCTTTCCTCTGCTTCTTGCTCGCTCGTTTGCCATGCTTACGCTTGGTTCGATCTCTGATGTCTGTCAAACTTTCCAATCCGATCAGACTATTGGGGTGTCGTGTGGCAATGCGCTTAGAGACCATGTGATTTGCGTCAGCTTTCAACCGTCTCTCTCGTCCACTAATCACCACCAGACGGCGGGTAGCAGAGCGAGTGCCTTTTCTTTGCAGACGCTTTCTCAGTCTCGCATAATGATTGGCTTTGGGGACTATCTTCTGGCCAGAATGGAAGGAGCAATCTCCCCTTGTTGTGCTGGTTACTGCCAAGTAGCGAACACCCACATCAACACCGACAATACCTGTATGGGTTTCTGGTGTTGGGTCTGCTCTCTCAATCTCAAGAGAAACCAGCAGATAGAACTGTTTCTTGGGTTTGTCATACCACAGTTTGGCAGCCCCGATTTCAGCACCCCTTTGGATCAAGGCAACATGTTGATTGTATCCAGTATAGGGAACAATGACACGCCCTTCCAAACTCAGAATACTCACATGATTGTCAGTCTTAAAACTGTAGTCTTTCTTGTATTGATAGGTCAGGGTAGGAGATACATACTTTGGAGCACGATCAAGTCCCTTGTATCGCTTCTTCGTACGCCCCGCCTTGCGATCCTCTGCATTCTTTTTGACCTTTGTCCACAATCCCTTGTAGGTTGCGCCGACTTGTCTGGGAACGCTACAAGCCATTTGAGAGCAAAGATGAAAACGAGCGCGGAGATCATGATAGGTTCCATCTTGCAAAGCAACCTTATTGCTCATCTTATCATGTTCAAACGCATATTGACTCACAAAATTGAGAGAGTCTCGATATGCCAATTGAGTAGCACGCAATTGATTAAACTGCTCTGGAGTTGTATTTAGTTTGAGCTTTGCAGATATCACTGTTTTCATACTTTGTATTTTACCATATATTCACAGAATTGTTAAGAAATGAAATATGTTGAATATTGCAGGTGCATCAAGGGCTAAAGCCACGCAAAACCTGCTGGAAGCCACGGATTGAAATACCGTGGCTTCCAGCAAGTTCAATGCTGTGAATGTGGCCGGAATGTGATTATCTTTGGGATAGACTAAGATGTTTGTTCCGCCAGCGAGATGGAGCTCCAATAAACCATGCCTTTCCACAACGTCCAGCCCGAGCGTCTGACCATAGAAATCTTTGGCCACTTGCAGATTATCTACCGAAAATCCCGAAAATGCTTTCGTGTTTTTGAACATGCGTCTCTTCCTTTTTAGCAAATACAAACCAGAACTTTGTGCTCTTGACTGCACAGGAAAAGTGTACCAGAGTGCAAGATGGAATACTTCTTCCATCTTGCTTTCTGTCCCAGTCTTTTGCAAAGGGTCAGCGCGGAGCCGGAAGCGAGACAAGCGTTGCCGCAAGCGCGAGCATGCCTAGCAGAGACAACATCTCCAACAGCCACCAGCGTTTTCGTGAGGGTCGCTGTTGCCAATTACTAAGGATAGCGAAGAGGAGCGGAAGAAATAAAGCCAGTGCCTTGATGCCAAGCACGCGACCATAGGATGTCGTGAAGAGGTCCGTCGCCTGGGCCAGGTGCAACCAGGAGAGCACGATACCTGTCAGGAACAGCTCAGCTACCGAGCCCAGGGCCAATGGGCCAAAGCGGAGAAGCAACACATTTCGATAGGCCTTTGTCGCCTGAAGCCTCCAAAGCGTGAGCAAGGCAATTAGGCCACCAAGCCAGACTCCCATGGCCGTGATATGCAGCGTTGTTGCCAGCAAGGCGAGCCACGCTATCTGTGAAGAGATGGCGTGGCTCGCGTCACTATCAATAAAGGCCAGGATGCCTCCCAGGACCAGGGAGAGCGTCACGGCTCTCTTACTGCCCTGCTGGGCGATTCCAACCAATATCCAGAGCGCCAGAGCCGTGCCAAGACGGAGGGCCAGAACGCGCCCAAAACTGGACCCCAGAATGGTTACAAGGAAGGCCATATCAAAGATCGCATGCCCCCTCAGACTGGCAGACTGCGCGATGAGAGCCGCGCCCTCGGCAAGCAGTAAGACGAGAATGCCAAGGTTGACGAGTCGCCAGATGGGCTGTTGAAGTGTCTCTCGATGCGACGGTACGGCTGGATAGACAACCAGGCGGAGAAAGGCCAGCACACCAAAACTGAGCGCATAGCCCAGAAAGTGCAGCAGATGCGCGAGGATTTGCAACCAGAACCCTGTCGCTGAAGTGCTATCGCTAACAGTTCCAGTCCATGCGCCACCTGGATGTCCAATGCTAAAGGTAAAGCTTCCACTGGTGGGATCGGTATCCTCCGAGATGACCTGCCAGTTGACCAGGTAGGTTCCTTCTGCGCTGGCCTTAAGCGGCATACTGATCTCCTGCCCCCGCGCCTGAATGGTTTCTTGCCTGATAGCGTCTCCTGATGGAGCAAAGATCGTTATTGATTGTCCCACCAGTTGTACCGGTTCCGAGAACCACAGCCGAACCGTGGAAGGAGAGTGCGCCAGCACACTCCCCTCCGCGGGAGAAGAACTCAACAGCACAGCATGCAATGTCTGGGCATGGGCTTTGCCCGGCAGAAACATGACGAGGCCCGCGAGGAGCAATGCGATAGACAGCACAAAACTATACTGTCTGCTTCCGCCGTGCTGTCTTTTCATGCCGCTTCTCTTCTCCTATTGTGTGCTTGCTACTAAAGGGCGCCAGCAGGCTCTACTGGAACCTCTATCGCTACCTGCTTACGGCGTGTCCGGCCAATACGAATGACCATGCCTGCTGCGAACAGGCAGAGAATGCCCGCGGAAATGAAGCTAATTTGATAGCTGCCCTCAGTGGTGCGAAGCGCGCCCGCGGTATAGGCCGCCGTCGCGGCCCCAAACTGGTGAGCGGCAAAGATCCAGCCATAGACGATGCCTACCTGCTCTTTGCCGAAGATATCGGCGGCCAGGCGAGACGTGGGAGGAACGGTCGCCACCCAATCCAGGCCATAGAAGACGATGAAAACCAGCAGGAGAAGATAGGTGCTACCCAGGGCATAGGGTAGCAGGAGCAGTGACAGCCCGCGCAAACCATAATACCAGCAGAGCAGCCAGCGAGCGTCGACGCGATCAGACAACCAGCCAGATACAGTGGTTCCGATCAGGTCAAAGATGCCAATGAGCGCCAGCATACTCGCCGCCGTCACCTCTGAAATGCCGTGATCCATCGACGCGGGAATAAGGTGTGTCCCGATCAAGCCATTGGTAGAGGCGCCACAAATGAAGAAACTCCCAGCCAGGAGCCAGAAATCTTTCGAGCGCATCCCGAGTACCAGGCCCTTGATGGCATCGGAGAAGGGGTTGCCAGTCGCATTCGTCGCATTCGATGGATCATCCTCCTCGGGATCTGCGCCGTAAGGGCGTAAACCGATATCACGCGGATGATCACTAAAGAGGAGAATAACCAGGGGAAGGAGTATGAGCGCGGCGATGGCGGTCGCCCAGGCCGAAGCGCGCCAGCCCCACGAGACCGCGAGCGAGGCAAGCAAAGGGAGAAAAACAAGCTGTCCGGTGGCATTGCTGGCCGTTAGCAACCCCATGACGAGGCCTCGGTTCTTCACAAACCAGCGGTTGGCGATCAGGGCCGCCAGAACCGAGGCGATTGATCCCGTAGCCAGGCCTACCAGAACACCCCAGAGCAGATCAAGCTGCCAGGGAGCATTCATGATAGTCGTTAATCCACATGCCAGCGCGATAAGAATTAGTGCTCCGATCATGACGCGACGAATGCCCATACGCTGCATCAGAGCCGCCGCGAAAGGTCCACTCAGGCCATAAAGGACAAGATTGATAGAGATCGCAAACGAAATAGTGGCGTTGCTCCAGCCAAAATTCTTCTCAAGCGGAACAATCAGAACGCTCGGCGTCGAACGCATTCCCGCCGATGCGAGGAGCGCCAGGAACGTGATGACCGCAATCAACCAGCCATAATGAAAGCGCAAACGGATATATTTTGCCAGCACAGAAATTCCCTTTCAAACGGATACAACACATCACCAGAAAACTCTACATCAGAGGTAACTCATCGGAAGCATACATGTATTCCAAATTACCGACAAAAAAATACTAGTGACTCAATCCAGCAGCCATCGCGGAAGAGGCGTGTCCTCATTGAGAAATGAGGATCCTAAGACACCTACGCGGACGAATTGAAAGTAAAATTAAAGACGCATGTATTGCAGAAAGCGGTTTCTCACTCTATACTATGAGAGTCATGTCCCAAATGCTTTGCTTTATTAAAAAAACATTCTACATTGAAACTTACCAATGTGGTTGGCAAAGTATAGGACAGACAAGGCTACCTATCCTGAAAAGCCCGTCCAGGATTGAATGCTCAGGGCAGCAGGATGGCCTGAGTAAGCACATCGAGGTGCAGTTACTTATTGTGGGTTGCTTCTTCTGAACAGATGTGGGAGCCGCAGGGTTGCGGCATATTTACAAATCAAGGAGGAGATGAACTTGCGCACATTTCTTTCCCAATGGCAATGGAAGCCAGACACACGCAGGACGCAGCGTGTCCGCGTCGATGGCGGATGGTTGCGTGGTCTTTCGATCTTCGTTACATGCGCCCTCGTGGCCTTCGCGTGCGTGATGGCTACCAGCGGCGCCGCCCCCGCACATGCGGCTTCGTTGGCGTCCAACCAATCCAATTTTGGCTCGAATGTCTATATCTTCAATCCCAGTATGCCACAGAGCCAGATTCAGGCGACGGTCGACGCCATAGCAGACCAGCAGGTCTCTAACGAGTTTGGAACTCAGCGCTATGCGCTGTTGTTCGAACCCGGCACCTACGGATCTAGTACCAACCCTCTCAACTTCAAGGTTGGCTACTACACTACCGTGGCTGGCCTCGGCCTCTCTCCAAGCGATGTTGTCATCAACGGGTCCATTGATGTCTACAATCAGTGCCTGGGTACCAACAACTGCATCGCGCTCGTGAACTTTTGGCGCTCATTGTCGAACCTGACGATCAACGTCAACACCCCGAACGCCGGTTGCTACAATGGCGAGTTCTGGGCCGTGTCGCAGGCTGCGCCGATGCGTCGTGTCCACATCAACGGCCCCGTCACGCTTATGGACTATTGCTCCGGCCCGTCCTACGCGAGCGGCGGCTTCATCGCCGATTCGGCCTTCGATGGTGGCACCGTGATCAACGGTTCGCAGCAGCAATTCATGGTCCGCAATAGCAAGCTTGATGGTTGGACCAACGGTGTCTGGAATCAGGTCTTCTCAGGTGTTGTGGGTGCCCCTGCTCAGTGTTTCCCCGCTCAGTCATCATGTGGTGGCCCCTACACTACAGTCGCGGCCAGTCCAGTGACACGCGAGGCCCCCTACCTGTATGAGGACTCCACCGGGAACTACAATGTCTTCGTGCCCTCGGTGCAGCACAACTCTGTGGGGACAACGTGGGCCGATGGCGCGACGCCCGGCTCGTCTCTCCCGCTTAAGAAGTTCTTTATCGCGCAACCTACGGATTCCGCAGCTACGATCAATGACGCATTAGGTTCTGGTCGAGACCTCATCTTGACCCCGGGCATCTATCACCTGGACCAGAGCCTTAAGGTCACGCGTCCCGATACGGTGGTGCTGGGTCTCGGTTTCCCAACCCTGATTCCTGAAAATGGAATCGTGTCCATGACGGTTGCCAGTGCCAAGGGGATCTCGATCTCGGGGATAATCTTCGACGCGGGGGTGACGAACTCGCCAGCGCTGTTGCAGGTTGGAGATGGCCATGCGCGCAGCGACCATGATGCTTCCGATCCGACCGCTCTTCAGGATGTCTTCTTCCGTATCGGCGGCGCGGAGCCGGGCAAGGCAACAAATAGCCTGGTCGTGAATAGCGACAACGTTATCCTCGACGACATCTGGGCATGGCGGGCCGATCATGGCAATGGCGTGGGCTGGACCAGCAACACAGCAGATACTGGTGTCATCGTGAACGGTGACAATGTGACTGCGTACGGCCTTTTCGTCGAGCACTATCAGAAGTACGAGGTGATCTGGAACGGTAACGGTGGCACGGACGTCTTCTTCCAGAATGAGATGCCCTATGATCCACCTGCCCAGTCGGCCTGGATGGAGGCTCCTGGTGTGGATGGCTGGGCGGCCTTCAAGGTTGCCGACACTGTGACCAGCTTCGCTGGGTATGGTATGGGGAGCTATAGCTTCTTCAACCAGGGAGTGGATATCTACGCAGCACACGCGTTTGAGGTTCCTGCTACCCTTCCGGCATCCAGCCTCCACGACCTGCTCACAATCTTCCTCTCCACGGCCGGGTCTGGTGGTATCCAGCACGTGGTCAACGACACTGGTGGCTCATCGACCTCCGCCAACCCGGATGTCCCGGTCACTGTCGTGAGCTACCCATAGGGTAGCATGAAATGCAGCCGTACTAGCCAGAGCAGGACATTCACTGCTTCATAGAGAGAGCCGGATGTTGCTTCGCACAAAAGCGAAGCGACATCCGGCTCTCTCTATCGGGCTCTTATCCTGGTAAGCTATCGCCGGGGAAGCTCTGACAGGGATGTACGTCGTAGATGAAGACGCCTGCCTGGACACCTGGATCCTCATCCATAATCTTGCGCACCTCCTCCTCGCTCGCATTGAAGATGCCAATACCTGCGACGTCACTGTCGTCCGTGACCCGACATACGATCGGCAGCAGGCCAGCCATACGCAACTCCATATTCCTACATCCGTGCTGCCAGATGATATCTCTGACCCCTTCCATCCCTATCTTTGGCCCGGCCTTCAAAATAACCACACAATACGGTCTGCTCTTTGCCAGCATCTCGCGCATAAATTCTTCTGTGATTTGTGGCATAAGCTCTTTCTCTACTCTCTCAATTGCAAAAAAACATTGCGCCGCCAAAACAGCATTATATCACCAGAACTTGAGTGGAGACTGGCTGCACTGTGCCAGAGGAACTGAACTTGAAGGCGCGCCCTTTGCTGGACGGTCAATATGATACACTTCTATAAAAACGCTGAGAAGGATAGCAAATTATGGTCAATCTTGCTCCAGCCTATGCCGCTCTGGATCGTTTTCTTGAAGAGAAAATACAGCAAGCAAACATTCCTGGTATGGTGGTGGCCCTTACGGATCGGGAACACTTGCTGCGCGTCTCTACGTACGGCTTTGCTGATATTGCCACACGCGCCCCTGTAACCCCTGATACGCTCTTTGAAATCGGCTCCATCAGCAAATCATTTACCTCCATGCTCCTCCTGCAATTGCAGGCTGAGGGACGTCTCGATCTGCACGTGCCTGTGACGCGCTATCTCCCCTGGTTTCAAGTGCAGTCTACCTATGAACCCATTACCGTACACCATCTGCTGAGTCACACGGCTGGTATCACCTCTGGGGTAGATTTTGCGCCGAGTTCCCGCTATAGCACATGGGCCTTACGTGAAACCACGGCGGCCTCCGCGCCGGGCACCCATTTCCATTACTCTAACGTTGCCTATCAGGCACTCGGCTATTTGCTGGAAGAACTGCTCCACCAGCCATACGCGCAGATTCTGCAAGAGCGTCTTCTGACGCCCCTGGGTATGCATGCCACTGAGCCGGTGTTCACGCATGAGACACGCAAACGCCTGGCCGTTGGGTATGAGTATTTTTATGATGATCGTCCCAACCTTGCCACAAGCGCGCTTGCGCCTGCGACCTGGCTTGAGTGTGGCGCTGGAGATGGCAGCATTTCCGCGACAGCCGCCGACCTGGCAATCTATCTGCGCCTACTTCTCAACAAAGGACAGGGGTCACAGGTCCTCTCCGAGGCAAACTATCACCTGATGACGCAACGCTTGATACAGATGGAAGAAGGCGTCTTTTATGGCTACGGCTTGTTTACCAGTGAGCGAGATGGTAGTAGGGCGATTGGACATCATGGGGAGATGGTTGGCTATCGCTCCATCCTCCTGGCAGATCCTGAGCATGGTCTGGGGACAATCGTCTTCGTCAATGGCCCAGCAAATCCTTTTGGCATCGCCAACTTTGCGCTTAAACTGTTGCGTGCTGCTTCTCTTGGAGAAACATTGCCAGAGCCTCCAGCCCTCTCTACGGCACTTTCCATCGAACACGTGGCTGACTATACGGGGATATATCGTTGTGGCGACAACGACAAGGTACTTGTTATTACCCATGAAAAGGGGCAATTGAGGCTTGAGTATCAAGGCGAGGGGATTCTACTGGCAAGGCTTAATGCCTCGCCCGATGTCTTCTACACAGATCATCCCGCTTTTGCGCTCTATCCTCTCCGCTTTGTACGCGACAAAGGCAAGATTGTCGAACTCTATCATGGTTCAGACTGGTATGTGAGTGAGCAAGCTATGGTGTCCACTACATTTACTCCTCCTCCACATTGGGAGACCTATGTCGGCCACTATCGTTCCTACAATCCCTGGCTGAGCAATTTTCGCATTGTGTTGCGTAAAGGAGCGCTGATATTCATCTATCCTTCCGGAGAAGAAAAGAAACTCACTGCGCTTGGCAACACCTCAGACTCCTTCCGCATTGGTGAAGAGGAGTACGAACCTGAATGCATCCACTTTGACACGGTGGTGAACCAGCGGACCTTACGAGCGAGCATTGCGGGTGGCGACTATTTCCGCACGTTTACGCCATAGCACGCACCTGCATTCGTTTTATAAAAATCTATAGTATTGAGCAAATTTTTAGTTGTCTCTCTCCTCTCTTGATGCCACCCTGAGCGAATAAGCGATACGATGTGTCCAGGAAAACGCTGAGAGGCCCAACAACCCTGGCAGTTTTTGGGATAAGAAATATGTCTTCAATCGCTGACCATCAAACGAGCTAAAAGTGTATTAAACTTACCCGCACTTGCCGATACCAGTAAACGAGGGATCTTGAGATGCCGCAAGCACATATTCTTCTAGTAGAAGACGACGCCATGTTGCGCAGTTTGATTGAGCAGAACCTGGTAGCTCGGGGACACAGCGTATGGTGTGCCTGTGCCGCCGAAGATGCGCTTGCTCATTTGCGTGCGGAGTCGTTTGACCTGGTGTTCCTGGATATTAATCTCTCTGAGCACACGGGCTGGGATGTGCTACGCATCGCCCAGCAGGAACACCTGCTTGTGCCTTGCCGGAAAGAGGGGAGTACACCAGTTGAAAAACTTCCAGTTGTGATCCTATCTGCGGTACGCGTCAGTCCTCGTCGACTGGCGGAGTTTCACCCATTGGCCTATCTGCCCAAGCCGTTTCCAATGGATGCGCTACTCCGATTGGCTGCCAACGCGGCTCAGAAGCATGCCAGTGAAGTGAAAACAAGCTACTAGCAGGAACTCCTATCGAAAACTTGAGCGCGGAGCGCTAGCCACGGCAGTGGCGCCGCGCCCCCGAATGGGGGTTGGTTTTTGCATAAGAAGTAAATGAGGAGGGAAAGGAACCAATGTCCGATATCGTGCTTGACCTGGTTGTCGTGATCGCAACGGTCGCTTTTTTCTTTGTTTGTATTGGCTTTACCCATGTCTGTGATCGTTTGTAGCAGAGGTCAAAAATGAATTCGCCTATCGAGTATATCCTGGTGGGCATGATTGCTTTGGGGCTTATCGTCTATCTCGCGATTGCCCTGCTGATGCCCGAGAAATTTTAAAGACATATGTTAAAGATTGAGGTGAGGTTGAAAAAATTATGCCTGTGACGATGAATGCGATCTTGCAGGTGCTTGTCTATGTAGTGCTCCTGGTTCTGGCCACCAAACCGCTGGGACTTTACATGACCAGGGTCTTTGCAGGTGAGCGTACCTGGCTCTCGCCTGCGCTGGTGCCGGTAGAGCGTCTCTTCTACAAGCTCTGCGGAGTACGCAAGGAGGAAGAGCAGCGCTGGACTGGCTACACTATCTCGATGCTGCTTTTTAGCATAGCTGGTATGTTGTTGCTCTATCTGCTTGAGCGTACCCAGCAGTGGCTGCCTTTCAATCCCCAGCAAATGGGGGCGGTCGCTCCCGGCCTGGCATTTAATACCGCAGCCAGTTTTACGACCAATACCAACTGGCAGGCCTATACCGGCGAGCAGACCATGAGTTATCTGACCCAGATGGCGGGCCTCGCGTTCCATAACTTTGTCTCGGCTGCCACTGGTATCGCGCTGGCTGTAGCCTTTATTCGCGGCCTATCGCGCCGGAGCGCGCAACACCTGGGCAACTTCTGGGTTGATGTGACACGCTGTATTCTGTACATCCTGTTGCCTATCAGTATTATTGGCGCCCTGGTCCTGGTTTCGCAGGGTGTGGTGCAGAACTTTAATGCTTATACGGTTGTTCACACGCTTGATGGTGTGACACAAACTATCGCGCAAGGACCTGTCGCCTCTCAGGAGTTCATTAAAGAGTTTGGCACGAATGGCGGTGGCTTCTTCAATGCTAACTCGGCGCATCCCTTTGAGAATCCCAATGTCATCACCAACATGCTTGAGATGCTGGCCATCTTCGCGATTCCCGCTGGTCTTGTCTATATGTTTGGCCGTATGGTTGGCAATACGAAGCAAGGTTGGGCGATCTGGTATGCCATGTGCGCGCTCTTCCTGCTCGGCGTCGCGGTGGCACTGCCCATGGAGCAGACTGGTAACCCAATGCTAACAACGCTTGGCGCCAATCAAGCGGTGACGGCCCAGCAGGCGGGCGGCAATATGGAGGGCAAAGAGGTACGCTTTGGCATCGCGCAGTCCTCGCTCTTCGCGGTGATTACTACCGATGCCTCCTGTGGTGCGGTGAACGGGTTCCATGATAGTTTTACCCCCCTGGGTGGCCTGGTGCCACTGGCCAATATTGCCCTGGGTGAGATCGTCTTCGGCGGGGTCGGATCGGGCCTCTACGGTATGCTGATCTTTGCCATTCTGGCGGTCTTTATTGCTGGCTTGATGGTTGGGCGTACCCCTGAATACCTTGGGAAGAAGATTGAGCAGAAAGAGATGAAGATGGCCGCGCTGGCTATCCTGATCCTTCCGGCGAGCATTCTTGGCTTCGCAGCCATCGCGAGTGTTCTGCCAGCGGGGACAAGCTCTATTCTCAATTCGGGACCGCATGGCCTGTCAGAGATTCTCTACGCCTATACGTCTGGTACTGGCAACAATGGCTCTGCCTTTGCAGGGCTTTCAGCGAACACCAATTTCTATAACTGGACGCTTTCGTTCGCGATGCTGGTCGGACGTTTCCTCTTCGTTATTCCAGTGATGGCCCTGGCCGGTTCGCTGGTCACGAAGAAAGTGGTGCCCGCCAATGCTGGTACCTTCCCAACTACTGGCCCGCTGTTTGTCAGCCTGCTGGTGGGTGTGGTAATTATCGTAGGCGCGTTGACCTACTTCCCGGCCTATGCGCTAGGACCAATCGTTGAGCATTTGCTGATGCTGTCGGGCAAGGTGTTTTAAAAAATGAGTATAGAGACTGATACCATAGAGCAGACAGAGTCGTTAGAGTCGAAGCAGTGGAAGACACGACGCAAGAGCGCCAGCTCCATCTTCAATGGTCCAATCCTGCGCCGGGCGATGGTCGATTCATTGAGGAAGCTAGATCCGCGCTGGCAGTTGAAAAACCCGGTCATGTTTGTGGTCGAGGTAGGTAGCGTCATTACGACGATTGAGTGGGTGCGGCTGCTACTTCAAGGCCCTGTAAGCGAGATGTGGTTTACTCTGGGCGTTGCCTTCTGGCTCTGGTTTACAGTGATCTTCGCTAACTTTGCCGAGGCCATGGCCGAGGGGCGTGGTAAGGCCCAGGCCGACGCGCTGCGCAGCACACGTACCTCAACGATGGCGAAGCGCCTGAAGACAAGCGAGCGCCAGGCAGGTTTCACCGAGGTACAGGCGCCCGATCTGCGCAAGGGTGACCTGGTCCTGGTCGAGGCTGGCGAGGTAATTCCAGGTGATGGCGATGTCATTGAGGGTGTGGCCTCGGTGGATGAGTCGGCGATCACGGGTGAGTCCGCACCCGTGATTCGCGAGAGTGGTGGTGATCGTAGCGCGGTCACTGGCGGCACGCGGGTGCTCTCTGACTGGATCGTGGTGCGCATCAGTGCCAACCCTGGTGAGTCGTTCCTGGATCGCATGATTGCCCTGGTCGAGGGTGCGGCGCGCCAGAAGACGCCAAATGAGATCGCGCTCAACATCCTGCTGGCCAGCCTGACGATCATCTTTATGCTGGCGGTCATCACCCTGGAGCCGTTCGCCATTTACTCGGGCAGCCCGGTGGCGATTACGACCCTGATCGCGTTGTTGGTCTGCCTCATCCCAACGACCATTGGTGGCCTGCTCTCCGCGATTGGTATCGCGGGCATGGACCGCATGGTGCAGCGCAATGTGCTGGCGATGAGCGGACGCGCCGTTGAGGCCGCGGGTGACGTGGATGTGTTGCTGCTGGATAAGACAGGGACCATCACGCTTGGTAACCGCATGGCGAGCCGCTTTGTACCCCTGAAGGGCATTGAAGAGCGCGAGCTGGCTGAGGCGGCTCTGCTCTCGAGCCTGGCTGATGAGACGCCCGAGGGCCGCTCCATTGTTAAGCTTGCCGAAGAGCAGTATGGTCTGCAGATTTCTGCCAATACAGATGAGGCGATCTTTATCCCCTTCTCGGCTCAGACACGTATGAGTGGGGTCGATTTCCAAACCAGGGCTGGTACACGCTCGATTCGTAAAGGTGCTGGTGATGCCCTTAATCGATATGCAGCTGAGAATGGTGGCTCTGCCAGCGAAGAGCTGACGCAGTTGGTAGAGGATATTGCGCGAGCTGGTAGTACGCCGCTCGTGGTGGCCGACAATGGCGGCGCCCATGGTTCGGCGCGCTTGCTCGGTGTAATCGAGCTAAAGGATATCGTCAAGGGTGGTATGCGTGAGCGCTTTGAGCAGTTGCGCAAGATGGGTATTCGCACCATCATGATCACAGGCGATAATCCGC
This sequence comes from Ktedonobacter sp. SOSP1-85, assembly GCF_016587415.1. GTDB lineage: Bacteria > Chloroflexota > Ktedonobacteria > Ktedonobacterales > Ktedonobacteraceae > Ktedonobacter. The sequence goes on from NZ_BNJI01000001.1 coordinate 6,192,758, forward strand.
TGACCGCAGGCGCTATCGCCAAAGAGGCTGGTGTCGATGACTTCCTGGCTCAGGCCACGCCCGAGACCAAGATGAAGCTGATTCGGGAGCAGCAGGCGGGTGGTCGCCTGGTGGCTATGACTGGTGATGGCACCAATGACGCGCCCGCCCTGGCGCAGGCAGATGTCGGCGTGGCCATGAATACAGGCACCCAGGCGGCGAAAGAGGCCGCGAACATGGTCGACCTGGACTCGAATCCGACCAAGTTGATCGAAGTCGTCGAGGTTGGGAAGCAGTTACTCATGACGCGTGGCGCGTTGACCACCTTTAGTATTGCTAACGATGTCGCCAAATACTTCGCCATTATTCCGGCGATGTTCTCGGTAGCGTTTCCGGTGCTGAATGCGCTCAATATTATGCATCTGGCAACGCCACATAGCGCGATTCTCTCGGCAGTCATCTTTAACGCGATTATCATTATTCTCTTGATTCCGTTGGCCCTGCGTGGCGTCAACTACAAGCCGCTAGGGGCGGGTCCACTGCTGCGGCGCAACCTGCTCATCTACGGCGTAGGTGGTTTGATTGTCCCATTTATTGGCATTAAATTGATTGACCTGCTGCTCGTGTTGTTGCATCTCGCGTAGGAGTTGCGGAAGGAGAGAGAGACATGGCTCTTGAGATGAAGAAGCAAATTCGTCCAGCGATAGTGCTGACCCTTTTATTGACAGTGGTTACGGGGTTACTCTATCCTGGTATTGTAACGGGGCTGGCGCAACTGCTTTTCCCCTCCCAGGCCAATGGTAGCTTGCACACCGTTAATGGACAGGTGATTGGCTCAGACCTGATCGGGCAGTACTGGACCGCGCCGAAATACTTTCATGGCCGTCCCTCCGCGACGGTTTCAGTGACCGATAGCAGTAAGAGTGAGCCATACAATGCGCAGAACTCCGCTGCATCAAACCTGGGTCCAACCAGTAAGACATTACAGGATGCGGTTCAGGCGCGGGTGAAGGAGTTGCAGAAGGAGAATCCGGGGGTGCCAGTGCCGGTTGACCTGGTGACCACTTCGGGTTCGGGCCTGGACCCAGACATTTCGGTCGCGGGCGCTCTCTTCCAGGTACCACGCATCGCTAAAGAGCGAGGTGTGAGTGAGGACCAGGTGCGGGCATTGATCATGAAGCATGTCCAGGGGCGTTTCCTGGGGATTCTGGGCGAAGAGCATGTGAATGTCCTTGAGCTTAATTTAGCGCTAGACGGTAAATAAGCTAGTAACACCAGGATAATGATGGACACGTCAAATCCTAATAATAATCGGCGTGAGGATGGACGCCTAGATCCTGAAGCGCTGCTGAATCGGTATAAACTACGCGATAGTGACGTAGGGGTTCCATCCCCTACGTCACTCGACGATGTGAGCGATCCGACGCCAGGACGTGGTCATCTCCGCGTGTATCTAGGCGCCTCCGCTGGCGTCGGTAAGACCTATGCGATGCTTAACGAGGGGCGACGACGGAAAGAGCGTGGCACAGATGTTGTCGTTGGCTATGTCGAGACACATAAGCGCCAGAATACCGCCGAGCAGATTGGCGACCTGGAGATCGTGCCGCGCAAGAAAATTGGCTACCGTGGAGTGGTGCTGGAGGAGATGGATACGGATGCTGTTATAGCACGGCATCCCCAAGTCGCACTTGTTGATGAACTGGCGCATACCAATGTCTCGGGTTCAAAGCATCGCAAGCGCTATAAAGATGTGCAGGAACTTCTGGATGCCGGCATCGATGTGATTACAACACTCAACGTCCAACATCTGGAGAGTCTGAATGACCTGGTTGAGAATATCACCGGCATTCGCGTGCGTGAGACGCTCCCCGACTCGATTCTCGACCAGGCTGATGAAGTAGAATTGGTCGATATAGCCCCCAGTGCCTTGCGACAGCGAATGCTGCATGGCAATATTTATCCACCTGAGCGTATTGAACCGGCGCTGAAGAACTTCTTTCGCGAGGGCAACCTGACGGCCCTGCGCGAGATCGCCCTGCGCCTGACCGCCAATAAAGCCGAGTCGCAGCTACAGGCATATATGACTGGGCACGCCATTACCGGCGCCTGGGCTACCAATGAGCGTGTGCTGGTCGGATTCGATCATCGCGTTCAGAGCCGACTCATTATTCGTGACGCCTGGCGCCTGGCCCATGGCCTGCACGCGGACCTGGTCGCGGTCTCTATCGAACTTGAAGGATATACGGCTCTGCAACGCCAGATCCTGGCTTTGCTTAAATATGGCAGTGGAGCAAAGAGATACCTTGAAGAGGCGAAGCAGCGTCTGGAGGAACATGCCTTGTTCGCAGAGGACCTTGGAGCTGAAGTCGTACGCCTCAAGAGCCAGGACATTGCGACCGCCCTGGCCCAGGTCTCGCGCGAGCAACGGATTACGCAACTGGTCATTGGCCAACCGACGCATACGCGCCTGGAGGAGTTTTTCTTCGGCTCAGTGGTCAACAAGTTGCTGCGTTTACACGTCAATGTCGATATCCATGTCGTTCCCCTGGAGCGAGCGCAGGTTAATTAAGAGCAGAAAAACGCTGGGGTAGAAAGGCCACAAGCCTTTCTACCCCAGCGTTTTTCTGCTCTTAATTGTAGGGGTGAGGCAGGTGCTTTTGAGGGTTTGTGTGTGCTTTGAGTATTTTTTTTGAGCATGTCGCTGGGAGTGAGGAGCAAATTTTTAGCGCTCTTCTCCATTTCTTTAGACTATCTTTAGGTATCCTAAGGTATAAATGCTATGAGGCAAGCATTTAAGAAAGACACAGTGGAGCGCTATGCCTGTACATACACATAGAGAAGGGTTTTGATTCATGGAGCACAAGGACGTTCAGGCTTCCTCGCAGGAGTATGAACCGGTAGGTCAGGCTGTGGCTTCGTCTAAGCAAGCGCCAGACGAACAAGATGGATTACTAAGGGAGGAGGATCCCTCGCTTCTGGCCCGTGCGCAACTGGTCCCAGGAAAGTTGCCAGGGCATGAGCGTATTCGCATTGTGCGCCCAAGTCATTCCTCACTCCGGCGTGTTGGAGAAGGAGTGTTGGAGGCGACGGAGGCCTCACTAGCCCCCAGAAGTGGCAGTGAGCGCGTCACCTACCGGGTCAAGCGCTTCTTAATTGGTTCGCCACTCACTACTGCCCAGGCTGCTCACGAGCGCTTAACCAAGTTTAAAGCCCTGGCAGTGCTCTCCTCGGATGCGATCTCCTCGGTCGCGTACGCGACCGAGGCCAGTATGGTGGCCTTGCTCGCGGCAGGGGCGATGGCAACTGGTATAGTTTTTCCCATCAGCATCGCCATTGTGCTCTTGCTGGCCATTGTGGCCATCTCTTATCGCCAGACGATTCCCGCCTATCCCGGTGGTGGTGGCTCCTATATCGTCGCCAAGGATAACCTGGGTACTCTGCCTGGCCTGGTCGCCGCGGCCTCGCTCTTGATTGACTATATCCTCACAGTATCGGTAAGCGTCTCCTCAGGCGTCCAGAACCTTGCCTCGGTCTTTCAGGGCCTGGGACCGTATGTGGTTGCCATCGATGTTGCGCTCGTGATCTTGATTACGATTGTGAACCTGCGCGGTATTCGTGAGTCTGGCTCTGTCTTTGCCATCCCCACCTACTTCTTTATCGCAAGCGCTGTGATCATGATCGTTGGTGGACTCTTCAGGGCCTATCTCATCGATCAGCAACCTTTTATGGCTGCTTTCCATCCTCCTACAGGCATAACAGGTACGGAGCCAGTCTCGATCTTCTTGATCCTCAAGGCCTTTGCCTCGGGCTGTTCGGCCATGACGGGTGTTGAGGCCATCTCCAATGGCGTGCCTGCCTTTAAAAAGCCGGAGACGAAAAACGCAGCCATCACGCTGACCTGGATGGCTAGTATCCTGGCGACTTTGTTTATTGGTATCACCCTGCTGGCTATGGCCTATGGTGTCACGCCTCAAGTTGGTGGCAATCCTACCGTTATCGCCCAGATTGCGCAGAGGGTCTTTCAGGGACCTTTTGCCTTCTTCTTCCCCATCTTCCAGTTGTCAGTGCTCTTTATCCTGGTGCTGGCGGCAAACACGAGCTATGCTGACTTTCCCCGCCTGGCGTCTCTGCTGGCGCGCGATCATTTCTTGCCGCACCAGTTCGCCTTCCGTGGTGATCGCCTGGCCTTCTCAACGGGTATCGTTGTCCTGGCTATTTTCGCGAGCGCGCTCCTGATCATCTTTAAGGGGAGCACTGATGCTTTGATCGGCCTATATGCTGTCGGTGTCTTCATGTCCTTTACACTCTCACAGAGCGGAATGGTCATTCACTGGTGGCGCTTGCGCTCGACGGAGCGCGGCTGGCAGCGCAAGATCAGTATTAACGCGCTGGGCGCCTGTACTACACTGGTGGTTGCGCTGGTGATTGCCTCGACGAAGTTCTTAGAGGGGGCCTGGGTCGTCGTAATCCTGATCCCGATTCTGGTGCTGATGTTTATGAGCATTCATAAGCACTATTATGGCGTTGAGCGGCAGCGAACCACGACGGTGCCCGGACGCGCGGCGGAGATCAAGCATCTCTTTATTGTGCCGATTGCAGCTATGGATCGCGTCTCGGTCCAGAGTATCGCCTATGCGCGCTCGATTACGCAAAACGTGGTCGCGGTCCATGTCTCGATCGATGAAGGGGATACAGACAAGGTGCGTGCGACCTGGCAGGATTGGGCCAAACGCCTGCCAAGCGATGATAAGACCATGCTGGTCGTGATTGAGTCGCCGTATCGCTCGCTCTATCGCCCAATCCTCGATTATATCGATTCGGTGAAAGAGCTCTATCCCGAATTTACAATCACCGTGCTTCTGCCCGAGTTTGTGGTCGCGCACTGGTGGGAGCATTTCCTGCACAACCAGACGGCCTTGCGTCTGAAGGCCGCGCTGCTCTTCCGCCCAGGTATTGTGGTCACGAGTATGCCCCAACACCTGCCCTCGCGCACCCCCGACATGGCCGAGGTCGCGGAGTTGAGTGGCCGCTAAAGTCTTATGGTAGATAGTGAAGAGTCCCCTGGCGGCCGCCAGGGGACTCTTCACTATCTACCATAAATAACATAGATGGGCTTATATCCTGTCTCTTGCGTTTTCTTGTGTCAGGCTGTAGAATCATAGTGGTTCCACCTCTGTCTGGTATCGTGGGGCCCATGCAGGAGCAAATACTGTTTCCTCTCTCTCTCGCATGCGTCCACATGAAGCCAATCCCCAAGAAAGGTAGCATAGAAACTCAATGTCAATCACTACTCGGCCGCGAACTATTGGAGAGTTGCGTGCAAGTGGCTACAAGGTGCTCTCGGTCAAAGAGGAGATGCGCAAAAACTTGATTGCCAAGATTCGCGCAGGTGAAGAGTTGTTCCCTGGGATTGTTGGCTATGAAGAGACGGTTATTCCTCAAATCGAGAATGCCATCCTTTCAGGTCAGGACATCATCTTCCTTGGTGAGCGAGGACAGGCCAAGACGCGTATGGCCCGTAGCCTGGCGAACCTGCTGGATGACGAGGTTCCCGTGATCGCGGGATGTGAGATAAATGACAGTCCCTATGAGCCGATTTGTAAGGCATGTCGCGATAAAGTCGCCCAGTCTGGCGAAGAGGTAGAGATCGCCTGGTTGCCCCGTGATCGACGTTATGGTGAAAAATTGGCGACTCCGGATATAACGATCTCTGACCTGGTGGGTGAGGTTGATCCCATCCGTGTGGCGGAGGGGCGCTATCTCTCGGACGAGTTGACCATTCACTATGGCATGATCCCACGCACCAATCGCGGTATCTTCTGTATCAATGAGCTGCCGGACCTGGCTGAGCGTATTCAGGTGGGCCTGCTCAACATCATGGAAGAGCGCGATGTGCAGATTCGCGGCTACAAAATTCGCCTGCCCCTGGACGTCTACGTGGTGGCTAGCGCCAACCCCGAGGACTATACCAATCGTGGGCGTATCATTACGCCGCTGAAGGACCGTATCGGTTCGGAGATCCGCACGCACTATCCCCGCGGCCTTGAGCATGAGATCAATATCATGGAGGCCGAGAGCACGCACTTCCCGACCGAGGGGCTTGAGATCGTTGTCCCCAAGTTTATGAAGGAAGTAATCGCTGAGGTCACACAACTGGCGCGCATCAGTAACGACATTAGCCAGCGTTCAGGTGTCAGTGTGCGCGTGTCGGTCTCAAACTTTGAGAACGTGCTGAGCAACGCTGTGCGTCGCGCCCTGCGCCTCAACGAGCGCTCGGCTGTGCCGCGTGTGAGCGACCTTTCGGCGATTCTGGCCTCGACCTGTGGCAAGATCGAGCTGGACGCGGTAGGGGATGTCAAAGAGGAGCGCGTGGTCCAGAAACTGATTAACTCGGCTATCCTCAACATCTTCGGCGAATACTTCGAGCAGCGCGACTTTGACCAACTGGTGGCGGGTTTTGAGAAGGGCCTGAATGTCCAGGTTGGAGATGATATGTCGTCCATGGAGTACGTCAACCAGCTTTCCAAAGTGGGAGGCTTGAGTAAGGCTATTGATAAGCTGAATGGACGCGGCAACCCTGCGAGCATCGCCTCCTCCATTGAGTTTATTCTCGAAGGGCTGCACCTGAATCGGCGTCTCAACAAGGATGAGGTCAGAGGCAAGGTGCGCTATCGTCGGTAACTTTTATGCGGAAACCAACGTCGCTCACGCGACTAGCGCTTCCCCCATTCGGGGACAAGCGCGCTCAGGTTTCCGGAGAGGCACTAAAGGATACGCGCTATGTTTCAACGCTTTATAAAGAATCGCTACGGCTATACCCGCTGGGATGGCTCACAGCGTATCGATGGCCTTGATGCCGACGATATCCTCAAAGCGCTCTCCGATGACTACATGGAGAACGGCAACCTGCAACAGGCGCTTCGGCGCTTGATGCAAGATGGCGTGCGCAACGAGGATGGGCGGCAGGCCATGGGGCTGCGTGAGATCATGGAGCGCTTGCGCCAGAATCGTAGCGAGCAGCTCAATCGCTATAACATGGCCTCCGGCGTGATGGATGACTTGCGCGAAAAACTGGAAGAGATCAAGCAACTGGAGCGCGAAGGCATTCAGCGTCGCCTGGATGCACAAAATGGCGAGCAGCAACCTGGACAACAGGGTCAGCCACAGCCTGGAGGCGAGAACCAGCAATCCTCCGGGCAACAGCCATCTGCTCGCTCCGGCTCTGAATCTCCTTCAGCGGAGAGTCAGCAGCCCGGCCAGCAGGGGCAGGAGGGTACTTCGGGCCAGGAGGGAGCCGGTGGCGACCAGCTCTCGCCTGAGCAGATGCGCAAGATGCTGGAGATGATCGCCAAGCGCAAGCAAGAGTACCTGGAGGGCCTGCCCCAGGATATTCCTGGGCAGATCAAGCAGCTCTCCGAGTATGACTTCATGGATGACCAGGCCCGCGAACAGTTCCAGGAGTTACTGGCAAGCTTGCAGCAGCAGATGATGCAGCAATACTTCCAGGGTATGCAGCAGTCGTTGCAGAACATGACCCAGGAAGATGTGGCGAATCTGCGTGAGATGATTCGCGATCTCAACAAGATGTTGCAAGAGCGCCAGCAGGGACTTGAACCCGACTTCGACTCCTTTATGCAGAAGCACGGGCACTACTTCCCTGGAGTCAACTCGCTGGATGATCTCATCGAGCAGATGCAAATGCAGCAGGCGGCGATGCAGGGTATCATGGATAACCTCTCGCCTGAGCAGCGCCAGGAACTGCAACAACTCATGGATCAACTCATGGGTGATGACCGGATCCGCGTCGATATGCTCGAACTGGCGCAAAACCTGGAGGCGGTCGCTCCTATGGAGCAGGTCAGGACGCGTTTCCCCTTTAGAGGCAATGAAACCTTGCCTCTGAACGAGGCCATGCGTATGATGGGCCGACTACAGCAGATGGAGGGTCTGCAGGACCAGTTACAGGAGGCGCGGCGCCTCGATGAACTGGGAGCCATTGATAGCGACAAGGTCAAAGAACTGCTTGGCGATGACGAGTACCAATCGATAGAGCAGCTCAAGGAACTGATGAAGACCCTTGAGGAGGCGGGCTATATCGAGAAGAAAGGCAACCGTTGGGAGCTGACCGCGCGCGGTATTCGCAAGATCGGTCAGAAGGCCTTGCAGGACATCTTTAACAAGCTCAAGCGTGACGGCTTTGGCCGTCATGTCAGCCCCTTCCGCGGGGTTGGTGGCGAGCGAACTGACGAGAGCAAGACCTATCAGTTTGGCGACCCCTTCCTGCTCGACCTGCAAAAGACGCTGATGAACTCCATTAACCGCAAGGGCGCGGGAACGCCGCTCGCGCTTCAGCAGGACGACTTTGAGGTCTATCGTACAGAGTTTATGACCCAGTCTTCAACGGTGTTGATGATCGATATGAGCCTGAGCATGGTCTATAACGGTTGTCAGCAGGCGGCGAAGAAAGTTTCGGTGGCGCTGGAGAGCCTTATTCGCTCGCAGTTCCCACGTGATAACCTCTATATCGTAGGCTTCTCGTTTGTCGCACGTGAATACAAGTCCAACGAACTGATGGAGTTGAGCCGCTACGACAATGATCGTGGCACGAATATGGCGCATGGACTGATGCTGGCTCGCCAGTTGCTTGCCAGGCATCGGGGCGTCAACAAGCAGATCATCATGATTACCGATGGCGGCCCGACCGTCTGGTATGAGGAACGCTATGGTGGCTGGCAGTTCGCCTTCCCCAGCCCCTACGCAGAGCAGCAGACCCTGCTGGAGGTCCAGCGCTGCACGCGCGACGGTATTACCATCAACACCTTCATGCTCTATGACGATGATTGGATGGTGGCCTTCGTCAACCAGATGGCAGAGATCAACCGCGGTCGTACCTTCTATGCCGACAAAGATAATCTCGGTGAGTATCTGCTGGTAGATTACCTCAACAGCAAGAAGAAATTCGTCTCGTAGCGCGAATCTTAGCAAGAGAAGATGGGTTGGGCTGAGGCCAGAAACCTCAGCCCAACCCATCTTCTGTTTCCTTGAGGTGCCTCACAGCAGGTCGTGGAGCGCTTGCTTTAGTTGGGGATACGCGAACTGGAATTGCGCCTCTGTCAGACGTTGGGGGAGAAGGTGCTGGCTGTCCAATACCACTGTTGATAGCTCCCCTATTGACCTCGTGAGAAACAACTAAACCTCATCAAGAGCATAGGCAAAGCAGTGTTGAAGAATGGTTCGTCGATGGCGAAGACGCTCTTTGGCACGCACGAGTTCCTGACGCAGGTGAGCCAGATCCCGACAACACAGATTCTTGAGTTCGCGACGTTTGAGCAGGTTCCACACCTGTTCCTGCGGATTCACCTCAGGGGCGTAGCCAGGCAAGCGTTCCAGATGCACCCGTTTGCCCATCGGACTTGAAAGAAACTGCTTGACCACCTCTGCGCGGTGGATGGGAGATCCATCCCAAATGACCAGGAGTGGGCCCGAGATCTTGCGCAACAACATCCGCAAAAAACGCACGACATCCTCGGCGTTGTATGCCCGCTCTTGCATCTGCATGAAGAGCCGTCCGGTCTTTGTGATCCCTCCAATGGCGGAGAGATGATCGCGCGTCAGCCTCACACGCAGCACTGGTGTCTGCCCTCGCAGAGCATAGGTTCGCACGACCATCGGCAACAGATAAAAGCCCGCTTCATCGACAAAGACTATCGTGCGGCGTTCCTGCTCGGCTTTTTTTTTAGATGGGGCCAGCGCTGCGTTTTCCAGCACTTGATCGCTTGCTCATCGCGTTGGGTGGCTCGTTCGACCGGTTTCTGCATGCTGTAACCCAGCTTACGTACCAGATACCCACAATGATCGGGGTGATAGCTCACTCCAAACTCTCGTTTGATCGCCACCGCCAGTCTCCGGCTATTCCAGATATCCCCGCGAAATCCATAGGCTGACGCTCCTTTCGCCAGCACGGCTGGGATTTGGGCTTGCTGCTCTGCCGTCAAGCGGGGCGTGGCTCCTTTCGCCGGATGCGCTTTAAGCGCTTCTTCCCCTCCTTCTCTTCCACTTGTCATCCACTGGCTCACCGCTCCCTCCGTGACCCCCAGAGCTCCTGCGATATCTTTTTGTTTCCATCCTTGTCGTTTCAGTTCCCAGGCGCGTTTGCGCCTCTCTTCTCGCCAATCGGCTTTCTTTGGTGCTCCCATGCCTCCTTTAATCGGCTCGATCCGCTCAAACTTTAGCTCTCTCTCACGAGGTCAATAATAGGATTTGCAGGGCAAAAGCTGGCAGAGGAAGCACGGAGGGTCGCTTCAAAACATGCTGTACCTCGCGAAGCAACTCTCGATTTGTCACTGCTTCTGGCGCGCATAGATTGAAGGAGCCAGAGAGTGACTGTTGTTCAAGGAGGAACTGGATGGCTCTGGCAACGTCCACTTTGTGAATCCAGGGAATCCATTGCCTTCCATCGCCCAACCGTCTCCCGAGCAGTTGCGCAAAGTGCAAAAGCGGAGGAAAGGCACCCACGTGTGTATCAAGCACGAGGCCTGTGCGCGCAATACAGCGCCTGGTCTGGGCAAGAGCCGTGGAGGCTTCCCACTCCTGGCAGACCTGCGCTCGGAAACCTTGACCAGGAAGGCAGGCTTCTGTGAGCAGTTCCTGCCCGCGATCCCCGTAATATCCTGATGCTGAGGCTTGTACCAGCACTTTCGGCGGCCCATAGCGTTCCATTGCCTGTATGATAGCCTCTCCAGCGCGCAAACGACTCTCCAGGATACGTGCGCGATACGACCGCGTCCAGCGCCAATGCGCCGGAGTCGCGCCCGCCAGATTGACGATAGCGCTCTCGCTGGTGATCAAATTCCCCCATCCCTGGGCAGATCTCGCATCCCAGCCAATGATTTTGATGTTTGTTAATCCCAGTTGGGAGAACATCTGAGTCGTTTGTATGGGGCGGCGGCTCAGGACGATAATATCGTATCCCTGGGCGGCCAGGAGTTGCACAAGCGAGCGCCCAATAAGGCCTCTGCCGCCAGTAATGATTACGCGCATTCCTCACCTCTCTTGCTGCCCTGTCTCGCTCTAAGTCTCCAGCCGAGCAAACCACAGAAGCCAAAGACCAGGGCGTTCTCCAGCCCATGGATCAGAATCATTTGGGAGATGGTGATGGTCCAGGCTCCGGTCGCGACTCCCAGTGCATAGGCGGCGGCAAACAACATGGTGAAGAACACAGCGGTATATGAAAAAAGAAGGAGTACTTGCGCGAGAAGGGAACTGGTTGTAGGCACAATGAAACGCAGACCCAACAGTGCGATCAGGATCATGCTAAGGGCTAAAAGGTCGGCAGGAGCAGTATCCAGGAAGTGCAGTTGGGTGACCTGGGCAAGGGTCAGCCCTGCGGCCACCAGGATTGGATTGATAAGGACACCAAGAGCCGCAACTCGATAGGTCGCACGAGAAAGCGTACATGTTGTCGTTTGTATAACCCGACCTGTAAGGCCCGTGATGATCAGAGCCGCCATGGCAATAAAGTGAAAGTGAACAGCCGTGAGCAAGTCGGTATGCACGCCGAAACCCAGCGGCTGAAGCCCCAAACGTGCCAGCACCATCCATGTGCTGCCAATTGGCAGATAGAGGAGTGCCGCTGCCAGGCAGATATCAGGGAGCGTTCTTCTTGCCTGGAAAAGCCGGACCAGACCCAGCAGCGTGAGAAGGCCAGTAAACAGCAGCCATATGGCGGCAAATGCGGCGGCGAGTGGACCGGTAGCTAGCAGAAAGGAAACTCCACCAATGAGTGCGGCAAAGGGCTGTAAGAACAGAATCAGGGAAGAGAGCTGATAAAATTGGCGGGATTGTCTAGGGAGCGACACGAGTGGAACCATCAACGGCGTAATGACGAAGAGAGCCAGCAAAAGCAAAAGCTCCAGTTCGTTGAGGATAATCCAACGAAACCAGGCACCCATCACGAGCAGTACCCAGATGCTCCCTCCAAGCACAATACTGATGATGTTCCACCTGACCAGATCAAACGTCTTAAGCGACATAATTGGTTCCTTCTATGCGGAATGCTCGAAGAGAATGCCTCTCAGGTAGCTAAATTCCTATGTAAAGCACTCAGTTTACAAATGAACATTGTTCATTTGTTATAAATGTAGCAAATGCGATATGCTACTGTCAAGGGTGTTGGGGTGTACGGTTAGCTTGCACCTTTGTTTGCAGGAGGGAATCATGGAATCTTCTGAGGTGGGTAAGTTGACCCAGAAAGCAGCTTTAACGCGGCAGCGTATTGTTGACGCCGCGTTACACCTGTTTGCTACCAAAGGTTACGATCAGACGACCATGCGAGATATCGCGGCGGCGGCAAACTGCTCACTAGGGCTGGCATACCGGTACTTTGCCAGCAAAGAGGAGCTGGTCCTGGAGCTGTATCAGTGGCTGGCGACCCAATTGGAAGAACAGGTGCGTTTGCTGCCTGCCGCGTCTATCGCGGACCGTTTTCGCCACCTGATGCGCGAGTTACTGGTAGTGATGGCCCCACATCGCTTGACCCTGGTGGCGCTATCTGGGGCCGCATTGAATCCGCTCTCACGCGCAGGTGTCTTTGGCGTAGAGGGGGCGGAGGTTCGTCGCCGGGCGAGAGCGAGCTATCTCATCCTGGTCTCTGAGGCGAGAGATGCCCCGCGCACTTCACAGGTGGATGACCTGGCTACTCTATTCTACGGGTTGCAGTTGGCCCTGGTACTGTTCTGGTTACAGGATCTGAGCGCGGGGGCCCAGCGAACACAAGAGCTCTTGAAGTTTGTCCATGAGTTGCTGGGGCGTCTCCGCCCGCTCTTACGGCTACCCTGGGCGGCTCAACTTGTTGCCCGGTTTGTTCAAATTGTCGGGCCATTACTTGGACGGGAAGAGAATCTTGCATTGTCGCAGGGGGACCAGTATACTTTTCCAGGTGAATATGGCGAATAATCAAACAGGAATAGAAATCTGAATCATGACAAATGTTTTTCAAGAAGGCTTGCAGAGGTTGGGGTTGAGTGGAGAACTGGAGGCGGCGTTTTTGCGCTACCGCCAGGAGTTACTGGAGTGGAATACACGCTTTAACCTCACTGCCATCAAGGATCCGGAAGAGGTAATGACCAAACACTTCCTGGACTCGCTCTCGCTGTTAGCGATCTACCCTCAGGATGAGGCCACGCTGCTCGATATTGGCACGGGACCGGGCTTTCCCGGTTTGCCGCTGAAGATGGCGCGTCCACACTGGCGTGTGACCCTGGTCGAGGCCACCAATAAGAAGGTCACCTTTCTGCGCCATATGGTTGACGTGTTGGAGCTGGAGCATGTCGAGGTCATTCATGGGCGTGCCGAGGAGCTTGGGCAGAAGCCAGCCTATCGCTCGGCGTTCGACCTGGTGACGGCGCGCGCAGTTGCGGCGCTTCCAGCCTTGCTAGAGTATTGCGCGCCCTATTGCCGGGTGGGGGGAGCCATTATTTTGCCGAAGAAGGGCGACCTGCAGGATGAGATGGCGCAGGGGAAGCGTGCTGCGGCCCAGGTAGGAGCTGTCCTGGAGGCGGATACGGTGGTAGATCTCCCTGGCATCAATGATGGGCGTCGTTTGCTCACCTGGCGCCAGCAGAAGCGCTGTCCCGAACAGTATCCACGCAGTGGTGCCGCCATGGCTAAGCGCCCACTGGGTTAGGTCGAGACACTGTGCTTTTCAGTTGTAATATTGCAGGGTGTCATGGACCCCAGTTTGAAAACCGGGGCTTGCAAGAAGTTTGAACGCTTCTTGTAATCCCCAATGGTTGGCAAGCTGAAACATGACCAGATCCAGCCACCGCTCTTCTTCGGAGGAGCGATGGGGCTACGTTATCAGGAAGTGTCAACGTTCGTACCGGAGGATGCGCGGCCAGTCTTCCGCTCTACAACCAGCAGGTTAAACAGACCGTGGGTATAGTCAGTGCTTGCTGGATGTACCGCCTGATAACATCATCGAGGCCACCATTACCCGAGCAATCGGAGGCTCTGAAAGGAGCAAGCACATGAGCCACGTTTTTGTCGTCGATGCCAACAAGCAACCGCTCGATCCAGTCCATCCTGGAAGGGCCCGCTTATTGCTCTCGCAAGGGAAGGCGGCAGTACTGAAACGCTTTCCTTTTACCATCATCCTCAACGTTGCGATAGACGCTCCCGTCGTTGAAGAACTGCGGATCAAGATTGACCCAGGCTCAAAGACCACAGGCATAGCTCTCGTCAACGACCGGTCGGGTGAAGTCGTCTTTGCGGCTGAACTCCATCATCGCGGTGCAACGATCAAAGAGGCGCTCGATGATCGAAGAGCCGTCAGACGTTCACGACGCCGACGCCATACACGCTACAGAAAAGCGAGATGGCAGAATCGGAGACGACGCGAGGGCTGGTTGCCGCCATCGCTTACCAGCAGGATCAGCAATGTCCTGACCTGGGTGAAGCGTCTGCGCAAACTTTGCCCGATCACAGCAATCAGCATGGAGCTCGTGAAGTTTGATATGCAAGCGATGGAGAACCCCGATATCCAGGGATGGGAGTATCAACAAGGCACACTGGCAGGCTATGAACTGCGTGAGTACCTGCTAGAGAAGTGGAACCGAATGTGCGCGTATTGCGGCAAGGGCAATGTTCCTTTGCAAGTGGAGCATATCGTGCCTCGTGCCAACAACGGCACGCACCGCGTCAGTAACTTGACGCTCGCCTGCGAGAAGTGTAACCAGGCCAAGGGAAGGCAGGACATCAAAGACTTTCTCAAGAAGAAACCAGCGGTGCTCAAGCACATTCTTGCTCAGGCAAAAGCCCCGCTCAACGATGCCGCAGCGGTCAATGCCACACGGTGGGAGTTGTTCAGAGGGGTACAAGCTTTCGGGCTGCCAATCGAATGTGGTTCTGGCGGATTAACGAAGTACAACAGGACGACACGTGAGCTTGCAAAAACGCACTGGATAGACGCGGCGTGTGTCGGTCAGAGCACTCCTGAGCACCTGAACATCACAAGGATCTCTTCCTTGCTGATCACGGCAACAGGCTATGGCAAGAGACAGCTGTGTGGGGTAGATAAGCATGGTTTTCCTAAGCGCCATCGACAACGCAAAAAGGTGCATCATGGGTATCAGACGGGAGACCTGGTGCGAGCGGTAGTACCAGAAGGATTTGCGGCAGCGGGGAGACATGTGGGGCGCGTCTTAGCACGAGCAACGGGATCGTTTGATCTGAGAACCGCACGTGGGCGCATAGAAGGGGTCCCTGTGCGCTATTGTCGTCCTCTTCATCGCAACGATGGATATAGTTACCACAGCACGAGAGGCGGCAATTCCTCCCCGCCTCTATAGAGGCGGGGAGGAATTGCCGCCTCTCTGTGATGATGGCATCATTTTAATTACCTTGAGAGGGCGGGTGCATCTCCACTGGGTAGAATCTCGATCTCGCTCATGGTCGGAACTTTGCTCGGTGGGATAGTAATTGTGCTGGTAGCGAGCACCGCGTCGCTTGGTAAAGTAACACGCTTGAAGGTTTGCCACATTGTGAAGTCATAGCCAATCTCCAGGCAACTGGCCAGGAGGATGGGCAGGCCCAGTGCGAGGAGTGGACCTATCATGAGCGCGCTCGCGGCGAGGGGACTGAGCGCCACGGCTGTGCTCCGGGCCACGGTCGCAAAGCTGGCGGTGGATGTGCGCTCCTCGGGCGTTACCAGGGCGGCGGTAAACGCCTGGCGGGCTGGCACATCGATTTTTGAGAGCGACTGGCGTAGGAGCAGGCAGAGCGCGGCCAGGAAGTAGGTTGGCATACAGGCGACCAGAAGCAGAAAGACATTCGAAATGAAATGGGGTACGAGCATGGTCTTCAGCAGGCCGTGGCGTTTCGTCAGGTAGGGAGCGAAGATAAGTGAGAGGGCCGCGAACATGTTGACGCCAAAGAAGAGCATTCCAAGTGAACCGAGCGAGGCACCGAAATGCTGGCGAAACCACAGTGAGAGCATGGTCTGCACTGCAAGTCCACCGGCGAAAGAATCGAAGGCAAACAGGGTCAGGAGCAGGATTACAACTTTGCGTATACGTGGCTTATAGAGAAGCTGGGTATGTTCGCCCTGCTTATCCAATTTCTGCGTATATTTCTGCTCAAGCGTCAGCTCGGCTTTGGGCGAGAGACGCAGGAAGAGCAGGGCTGTACAGCCAGCCAGCAGCCCATAGAGGGCGAACAGGCTATGTGTACTCATGTGTTCGCTAATGCCCAGAGGCGAGAGGACGCTGCTGATACCCACAAGCAGTCCTCCCAGCGCACCGGCTAGCTGGGCCGTCAGGTTATAGTAGGTATACAGGGAGGTATAGCGTTTTGTAGAGGCCGACTGGGCCAGAATTGCTTGTTCAACGCCACTGAAGGGCGTATTATCATTGGTTGAAGGCGAGATAGTGCCACAGAAGGCGGCAATCAGTAGGAGAGGGTAATACTGGGTTGCGGCAAATACCATACCGGTGAGCATCATCAGCAAGGCTGAGAGAATGAGCAGCCGCTTGCGACCAAGACGATCGGCATAGAACCCCATCACGCAACTAAAGGTGATTGAGCCAAGGGCCGCGACAGTGAGCAAGATGCCAACATTCAGCGGTGAAAGACCAGCATCCGTCAGGGACACACCCAACAGGACACTGGTAAAGCCGTAGCCAAAGGTGCGCAATGCGCGTGCCCAGATGACCAGGCGCGTATCCGTAATGGGTAACAGGAGGAATAGGCGATTTCTCATTTTTTGCATATAAAATACCTTCTTGTGGTCTTATATGCATTTTAATTGGGTCAAGAAGTATGATATTTCTATCATTGATTTTTTGCGGATATAGACCAAATCGTGTGCAAAATAGAGTTGCTCCCCTTTTTCGTTTGCACTTAAATTCGTGTACGTGACAAGCCAGCTCATATAAAGTATAGTGCGCCCTATTGTCGGGTGGGGAGCCATTATTTTGTCAAGTGGTTGGGGGTTGGGCCTTGCTCCCTATGCGCCAGAAGCTGTGAGAGGGAGCAGGGCCAGATTGTTAGTGGGACGTGGATTCAAGCACATCTTGTAGCTGAATGGTTCGCCCGCGCTGTGGGCTAACCGAGACCATACTGACCGGTGTCTCCAGGAGTTCTTCCAGGCGCTTGAGATAGGCTTTGGCTTCGGCGGGCAGCTCTTCATAGGTATTGATATTGGTGGTGCTGGTCTGCCAGCCAGGGATCTCTTCGTAGATGGGTTCGCAGGCGGCCAGGTCGTTGAGTGTCGCAGGAGGGGTATGGATAATTTGCCCGCGTAAGTTATAGGCGGTGCAGATTTTGATGATGGGGAACGTATCCAGGACATCGAGTTTGGTAATAATGGCTGAGTCCAGGCTGTTGAGTTGCGCAACGTAGCGCCCGGCAACGGCGTCAAACCAGCCACAGCGTCGGGCGCGCCCTGAGCGTGTACCATACTCATGGCCGCGTTCGCGCAGAATCTGGCCGATATCGTCAAAAAGACCGGTTGGGAGCGGCCCGCTGCCAATACGCGTGGTATAGGCTTTGTAGATCCCGACGATGCGATCAATAGAGCGAGGTGGTAGCCCGGCGCCAACGGTGGCGTTTGCCGCCATGGTGGAGGAGAAGGAGACGAAGGGGTAGGTGCCAAAGTCGACATCAAGGAGCGCGCCCTGCGCGCCCTCCAGTAGAATGATCTTCTGCGCTTCCAGCGCTTCCTGGAGCATCTGTTGCGTGTCGGCTATGTGGGGATAGAGGCGCTGGCCATAGGCAAAATATTCTCCATGAATCTCTTCCAGTGAGAGGGGAGGCTGACCGTAGATCTGAGTGATCATGCGGTTCTTCTGCTGGAGAATAGTCGCAAGCTTGGCGCGGAAGGCGTCGACATCCAGCAGATCGGCCATGCGGATACCATTGCGAGCATGTTTGTCGACGTAGGCGGGTCCCATGCCACGATAGGTATTGTCCACGACCTCGCTGCCGCGAGCCTCTTCCTCCAGGCGATCAAGCACAAAATGATAGGGCATAACCAGGTGGGCGCGCTCGCTAATGTAGAGGCGAGAAATATCTATGCCCTGGCTTTGTAGGGTCTCCATTTCCTGGATTAAGGCCTTGGGATCGACGACCACGCCATTGCCAATGATACAGGTCGCGTTGGGGTAGAGAATGCCGGAAGGCACAATCTGGAAGGAAAACTCGCCTTTCTCATGAACCACGCGGTGACCTGCATTGGTTCCTCCCTGGTAACGCACGACAAAATCGGCCTTCATCGAAAGTTCATCAATGATCTTGCCTTTGCCTTCGTCTCCCCATTGTGCTCCAATAATTGCAACTGCCACCATAGTGATGTTTCCTCTTTGCTTTCTTTGAGTCTCTCGCAAACAAAAACTGGTATGCGCAACGCTTGCCCGTGTTACCTTACATTACGCCTCCAGTGACTGTCAATAGCCATCAGGGTTGTCCCTGAATATAGCTGAGCAAGAGTTGGTCAGTAAGCTCCTCAATCGGTGCGCGGTCGTCGGTGAAGACGACTCCATTGCCTGGCTGCCCTTTTTGGACGACGGGCAGGACTTCATTGGCGACCTGTCCTAGCGTGGTAGATGGATCGACTTGAGAGAGCTGTGCTCGAAACGTCTCCATTGAGGTGGGTTGCATCGTTGCCATGACGACCGTGTTGAATGTATTTGGTACATTGAACACATACACGCTTGGGTATACCGTGCTCATAGTAGCTACAATAGATTGTACCAGACGATAGTCGGTCTGTGTATGCCCTGTATTTAATGTGACGACTCCCTGGGGAGAGAGATGGCTGCGTACCTGGCTGAAGAACTCTTTGGTGGTAAGCTGAAAGGGAATATAGGGCTGCTGGAAGGCGTCGATGACGACTTCATCATAGGTCTCGTGCGTGGTAGCGATATAGGGCCGCCCATCCTGTACATGCACATGCAGATTGGACTCATTCATGTCGAAATATTTACGCCCCACGTCTACGATCGCGGGATCAATCTCAACGCCATCAATGGGGACCGGGCCATACACCTGGGTAAACTGGTGCGCGATGGTCCCGCCAGCCAGGCCAACAATGCCCACGCGATGCAATTTATCAGGCGTAAAACCCTTATTGAAGTAGGGGGCAGCGAGAAAGTAATCCCAGTACCAGCCGGTCAGAACATGCGTCTTATCGGGATAATAGACCGAGTGAATGGCCTGTCCCTCGTTGAGAATGAGCTGGCGTGTGCCATCTGGCTGCTGAACAACCTGGATATAGTTGTACAGTGACTCCTGGTGGTAGATCAGGTTAGGAATTTGCTTCAAGGGTCCCAACTGCATCAGCAGCGTCCCGATCAGGGTGGCCTGTATGATTATCGCCAGGGGGCGCCAGATGGGACGGGGCTGCATCTGCCAGAGTCCCCAGAGCGAGGCGGCAAAAAGCAGCGCGGCAAAGATCAGGAAGGTGCGGCGCACACCAAAGGTAGGAATAAGCCAGAGCACAGGCAAGAAGGAACCCAGGATGCTGCCGCAGGTCGAGATGGCATACAGCGAGCCACTGATGCGCCCGCTACGTTTGACGTCACTGGTGACCAGGCGGATAGCAAGCGGTGAGACGAGGCCCAGCAGGGTCACAGGAATGGCAAAGAGCAAGACGGTTCCCAGGAGCGAGCCGAGGAAGGCGCTGACGGAGATATGCTCAATGGCGTCAACCGACCATGAGAGCACACTCTGGCTGATAAAGGGAATCAATGCCGTGGCGACCGCGGCGCTGCCGGTAATCAGGCAGAGTACGCGCTCAGAGGGATAGCGGTCAGCCACGCGCCCACCCAGGAAATACCCCGTGGTGAGATAGATCAAGATCAGCCCGATCAGGACCGCCCAGATATAGAGCGAACTGCCAAAATACGCTCCCAGGAGACGCGATGCGCACATCTCCAGCCCCAGGCTGGTCATGCCGCTGATAAAGACCAGGATGATAAAAAAGGACCTTTTCAAACTGCTGCTACCTTTTCCTTCTATGCTGCTTGCTATGCCGCAGGTGGATTGGCGAACTGAAATGTACTGAGCATAGGAGCGAAGGCCTGGCCATTAAGGGCATCAAACAGGTCGTCCTGTGCTTGCTGTTCAATAATATAATTTTTGCCATTGTGATTGGTAGAGTAGACAACCACGCGTTCGCGCGCGGCTGGATTCTGATCTGATTGATAATAGGCTATTGCCTGGACCCAGGTCTCTCCGCCAATGGTGGTCGCGCTAATGCTCGGCGGTGGCGTATACCCCGCCTTGGCGCCAAAATTGGTCTGGAGATCGGCGCCAGCCATGTCACTGGCCGAAGACGTTGTAGCCAGAGCCGACTTATAAGACGTGAACTGATCTGGCGCCCCTGGATTGGTGAACTGTATGCCCGCTGCATTGGCGGCGGGAGTGACAGTCCAGCCCGCGGGGTACTGGGTCGCGAAGCTAAAGGCTTTACACTGCGCGTCGCACCAGGCAAAGCCCGGGTTGGGCGGCGGTGTGACCGTTACCGCAGGTGTGGGACTGGGCATTGGGCTGGGTGTAGGGGACGGTTTGGGTGTCGGGGTGGGTGCCTTTGTCGCCGTCGCTGTTACTTGTGCGCTTGGACCTGGATGCGCCCCCTGGTTGGCAAAAACGGCTATAAGCCCAACAATACAGACAAGTACCAGTCCCGCGCAGGCCAGGGCGATAAACAGTGGTGTATTGCTGTTACCCGTGCGTGGGGGCAGTGCTGGCGTTGGATTGAACTGCGTCTGATTTGCATAGTAACCGCCACTACGCTGCTCTGGATAGTTTCCGGGATTGCTCGCCCCCCCTAAATGGGTAGAGTTTTGCTGGCGAAACTGAGATGGGTGAGAGCCAGGATAGGGCTGAGTAGGGTTTGGGGCTGCTGATTGCCCACTTAAGAACATTGGTGTGTGGGGAACGGGCTGTTGGTACTCCTGCCCCGGAAGCGCTGACATGGCCTCCGTGGCATCGCGATAGAAGCCCGTCTGCTGCTGCTGTTGTCCTGGCGATGGTAGCGCCCCAGTTCCAGGGGGATATGGAATTCCGGATCCAGAGGCTGAATTCGGTGTTGATGGTAGTGGTGTGGGCCGTAGACCGGACTGCGAGAGTAATCCCGAACGCAATGGTTGGGAGGGGTTTGATTCAAATGGCAGTTGTGTGTGGTATGTATCGTGGTTTGCATTTGAGGGATTGGAATTTGTCAATCTTGTCGCACTGGACCTCACTGCTGCCCCGCACTGTCCACAATAGACCTCCTCCTGGCTTACCTCATTGCCACACCTGGAACATCTCATGGTGATATCCTCGCTCCTGGAATTCTCTGAATTTGGACCGGGTATTCTTGGCGCTCATTATAGCGTATTTGCTTTCATCTGTACAATGGCATTGCTGCTAGCAACAAAACTGTGCTGGATATGCTAGACTATAGAGCAGTTCCCCCGTTCTTTGTGTAAGACGCTTTTTATGGCCTTATTTCTGTTTGCTATCTAAATACAGCTTACTTGCAAGGTTTATGATGAAGGGCGCGAAGACTGTGATGTTATTTATTTGTTGATGAGGGAAAGATGCAATGCACACCCCATGGGGAAAAGCCCAGACAAAACAGCAGCTTGATGAGGGCGTATACTGGGTTACAACGGCGATACATGGTGGTCTCCTGATAGAGAAGGAGCGTGCGCAAGCGTTGCTCAGTACCAGGGCATGTCGTATTGGGATGCCCTGGAATGACTTTCTCGCTTTCGAGCAAGAGCATGCCATGATGGTGGTGTTTTATGAGCAGCCTCAGCTCTATCCCTGGGTCGAAGAGGAGCTCAGTGCAAAGCTGGCTGAAGATGTCTTACGCCTGCGCTATCCCGACTATTTTTTTAGCGAGAAGACGGTAGAAAAGCGTTACCTGAATGAAAACGCCTCCCACTGAATGGTATTTTTGAAGGCGGCGAACGAGGCCTGGGCATGCGTGTAGCATTCTTCCGAGGTGAGCATGGCGTTCCCAACCTGTATGCGAGGGTTGGGGACCGCCAACGGGCTTGTTTTGGCGCAGTCATGATCTGGCGCTTGCACAGCATAGCCGCTTTTAAGTGCCCAGTCGAGATAGAAAATGCAATTGGTCATGGCTTGCAACGCGCTTTGAAAGTTTGTTGGACAGAGACGGTACTGGCAACTATCATTGAGGTTGTAAATGATGAGATCTAGTTCCTGATACAAGGACATTCGTATGTCCTCAAGCATGCCTTTCTCGGTTTTGATATAGTCAAGCACATTCCAGCGGGTCTGGAATGCGAGCCAGTAGACCATCAATTGCATGGCATGAAACTCGTTTGGCTGCGCGTTCGCGGCGTATTTCTCGTCTCGCTCCTGCTTCTCAGCCAGACCCGCAAAGAGGCCTGGTAGCGGCTCGTCTTTTCGCTTACGCACCCCCAGTCCCTTCTTAAACTCAATGATGGCGGGCCTCTGGCTTACAGATCCGCCCTGTTCCAGGCGTTGCATGCGTACCTGGTCGAACTCGCCGACCAACCCTACATGGCCTCCCCAATCTGTATGGCCCTCGAAGGTATGCCTGGTTGAGAGCAGTTTTAGCTGGAAGCGTTCCGATGTTGCCAGAACGGTGGCGCCAGTGATCGCGAGTTCGCGTTGATAGAGTAAAAGGGGATGGATGATAAGTGTATAGAAGCGCCCTTCATGCGCGCAAAGCTCTGCATAAAACATGGCCAGGCGGAGCTTGCCCGCTGCCTGTAGCGCGCCGAGCGCCTCGGTATGGAGAAAATCAACGAGTTCGGAGGGGTGGGTGAGGAGGGAGGCCTGTTGCTCTTCGGAGAGTGTGCCTTTGGGTTCATGGAGCAGGTTGATGAGTGTATGGAGAAGGGTACCAACCAGGCGGGGATCAGGTTCGCCACCTGAAAAAAGGCCTTGCTGGCGGACCATGGTAAACTGCCTAGGCTCTTTAGGTCGCCGTTTACGACGTTGTTCGAGGGAGCAGCAAGGACACTCCAGGTAAGAGGCCAGGGTTGAGTAGCTGACGGGATTGAGAACGAAGGGATTGCGGATATGTTGGATCTTAAACAAATCCGCATAATTGAGACTTACATATTGTGGGATAGGCTGCGTTGCAGCCTGAGAAGCCGTGAGAATGCTTAGTGTATTGGTAGTGTGCTTCATGCCTCGCCCAGTAGAATCTAGAGGGACGATACCAGGATACACTACAATATATTTCTCATATATATTGTATACATTTATTTATTCAGTTTGTCAACCATCTCAAATAGATAGTGCAAGAAAAATATGAGATTCTAATACATGAAATCGCGAAATTCTAGAGAAATTGTGCTGTAAAGGCTTTTCGGCGCACGCTCTGTTTTTGTTGCAGTAACCAGGTGTTTCTTTGTGTTCTTTGTGTTTGATTTGCAGTCAGTACCCTACGGCGAAAGCCGAGGGCTTGGAGTTGTGTCTGAACTCCACCGCAACTCAGCATACCTTTTCAGGCGTGCTGCTTTGGCTTCATCGTCCGACACATCAGGGCGTACTGACAAGAGGCCCGTTCCTATCCAGTCTTGCCGGATAAGAAGCGTTCGCATCGCAATGTTTCTTGCACCAACCAGATCGGCATGGAGCGTGTACTGACAATTCTGACAGAGAAAGAGCAAGCCCTTGTGAGGGCGATTCTCTTTGCAGGTGTGCCCACATTTGGGGCAAGACTGCGAGGTATAGTTGGCATCCACCTTGATTGCCATACTTTGATGCAAGAGCGCTTTATAGGCGATCATCGCGTGCAACTCACCAAAAGCCCATTTGGAGAAGGTACGATTGGCTTTTCGCTGTTTGGCACTGGCTTGTTTGCCTTTCCGTCGTGTGGTCCGCTCTCGAATGTCTGTCAGATGCTCCAGTCCAATCAAGCTTTGAGAATAGTGGGTAACAATCCGTTTACTCACTACATGATTGGCGTTGGCTTTCAACCGTCTCTCTCGTCCACTGATGGCGACGAGCCTTCTCGTCGCGGAACGAGTGCCTTTCTTTTGCAGACGCTTTCTCAGTCGTGCGTAGTGGTGAGACCTGGTAATAGGAGAGATGTCAGCATGGAAGGTGCAATCGCCTTGCATCGTCGCCGTGACGGCAAGGTATCGCATCCCCACATCCACGCCAACGACTTGCTTGTGCGTTTCTGGGGTAGGATCAGCCGTCTCCACTTCCAGGGTGACGAGCAAGTAAAACTGCTTCTTGGGCTTGTCATACCAAAGTTTCGATGCACCTATCTCCGTACCACGCTGGATCAATGCCACGTGCTTGTCATAGCCAGTATAGGGAACCTTGACCCGTCCCTCAAGAGTGAGGAGACTCACCTGCTGCTCTTTCTTGAACGTGTAGTCCTTCTTATACTGGTAGGTCAACGTGGGGGAGAGAAACGTAGGAGCCTTATCAAGCCCTTTGTACCGCTTTTTGGTCGTCTTTGCCTTACGATGGGCAGCATTGTTCTTCACCTTTGTCCAGAGAGCTTTATAAGTGGCTCCGACTTGGCGAGGAACAGAACAGGCCATTTGTGAGGGAAGGTGAAAACGGAGGCGAATCTCATCATACGTGCCATCTTGCAGACGAACAGCATTACTCATCTTGCCATTCTCAAAGGCATATGTACTGACATAATTGAGAGCATCACGATATGCCAGTTGTGTCTCACGTAATGCCTTGAATTGCTCGGGTGTTGTATTCAATTTGAGTTTCGCTGTTAACACCGTTTTCATGCTTTAGAGCATATCATAGTTTTCATCTACCTGTCAATAGAAAAGGAGCAGATGAAAGAATGTCTACGGTGTCTCTCACCCAAGCCACCGACAAAGGAACGCCGCATTCCTCCCCATGCCTGAAAGGGCAGGGGCATCCTGCGGCGGTTTCGGTGAAGAATAATTTATATTTATTTTGAGCCCTCTTAACCCCATGCCTAAGAATGAATACGCCAAAGGCAACGCCGCACTCCATAAAGCCTCCCACGTATTGTATACTGGAAAAATGTTTGCCTGTCATCGATGCAGGCATCTATGTCATGCCCACATAGTATTTGTTAGAGGGAGATCTTTACATGATCGTTGATATGCCTCTCGCGGAACTTGAGCAGTACCGTCCCGCGCTCACCGCCTCAGTCGATTTTGACGCCTTCTGGCAGGCGACGCTGGCCGAAAGCGATGCCCGGCCCCTGGACGCCCAGTTTGAAGTCCAGCCCTATGTCGTCGACCGGGTAACGGCCTATGATGTGCGTTACAACGCGTATGATGAGCGGACGCGTGTCGCAGGATGGTACATTGTGCCGAACGAAGGCTATCGCCTGGAGAAAGATGGCAAAATCCCGACGATTGTGCAGTATCATGGGTATTCTGGCGGTCGGGGACATATCGCATCATATCTGCACTGGGCCTTACAGGGCTACGCGGTATTGACGGTCGATACGCGTGGCCAGGACGGCCAGACGCCCGATAACTACCCCTATTCTGGTGGTGGCTTCGTTGGTTTTATGACCAAGGGTCTCAGCGATCCGCGTGAGTATTACTACCGGCATGCATATATCGATTGTGTGCGTGCTATTGATGTTGTGCGTTCGCTGCCCGAGACTGGCGACATTATCATCACGGGTGGAAGTCAGGGGGGCGGCCTGACCCTGGCGGTGGCGGCACTGGCTCAGAACAAAGGGATTGTCGCGGCTATGCCAGATGTGCCTTTCCTCTGCCACTTCCAGCGCTCTATCGAGGTATTCGGCGCGGGTCCCTATCACGAACTTGTGGACCTCTGGAAGCGGCGCCCCCACACGGTCGAAGCGAGTTATCAAACATTGAGCTATTTCGATGGGATGAACTTTGCGCCGCGCATCACCTGCCCGGTCTTACTCTCCATTGCCCTGCTGGATACGATCTGCCCCCCTCAAGCGGGTTCGCCGTCTATAACCATCTTGGTGGTGAGAAAGAGCTCAAAGTCTACCCGTTTAATGGCCATGAGGGTGGGAGCGTCATTCACGATGAAGAGAAATATCGCTTTGCGCGCAAGATGTTCCAGCTCGCATAAGCATGCTTTGTTATTGGAAAATGATCTCCAGGCGTTGCAGGCCCTCGCGTTCATAGTGAAAATAGCCTAGCAGCTTCTCGTTTGCCAACTCCTGGGCCTGGTTGAAGGGTCCGCAGACAATCAGCCAGGCCCAGGGAATGCCCTGTTCAGCGTTGACGCGGCGCATGTTGTCGCTATCCGTACTGCTGGCCTGAGCATAGCCTGTTGGGTGACTGTGGTAGACCCCAATGAGTCGTCCCGGATAGCTCATCTCTACTGTTAAGAGTTCCTGAGGATCAAACTCGAAGTAGACAGGCGAGTTTGCGGTATTGGCCAGTGGATGCGCGTGTTCTATACACCAGTTGCCCTCCTCATCCATGATCCCCAGGAGGGCACCACAGGCTTCAATATGTGCGCGCTGATGCACATCTTGATATATCTCCTCCCGAGCCTCCTGGCTGAGGATGATATGGGTATGGGAAGAACGTTGCTGCTTTTTCATGATGGTGTTGATTCTACTACTTTTCTAATAGCAAATGCCACATAGCGAGCGCATATCCGTTTGATGAAAGCTTTGTCCTTTTAAAGGCAATAGCACAGATACTATAGCATATCGACCAAGCGTTAATTGTTGCCTTGCGGGACTCGATGCTACAATGTTCGCACAGGAACCCCAAATCCTTCTTATGCGAAAGCCAACCCCCATTCGGGGCACAGCGCCACTGTCGTGGCTAGCGCTCCCCCCATTCGGGGACAAGCGCGCTCAGGTTTTCGAAAGGAAGCAATGGGAAAGAGAGGATAGAAAATATTTATGCCGCTTACCGAGAAAAAGCTAAGGGCTGCGATTAAGCGTATGGCTCAAGCGATGGAGGGACCGCGCCGTCAACTCCAACCCATTCTGCATGCCCCGGCTACTGGCCCAATGACGCCACCCCCCCTCCAGATGATGCGGCGTGGCAACCTTTAGAACTCGGCCAGGTGTGGGGACGTAAACACGCGACAACCTGGCTACAGACCTCCGTGCAGGCTCCTGACTCGTGGCAAGGCCAGGCCCTCGTGCTACAGTTGCATTGGCCGCAGTCGGAGGATGATGCTCTGTTACTGCGCCTGGAAGCGACAGTCTTTCTGGATGGGCAGGCCATCGGCGCCTTTGACTGGCGCCACCGGCAGTTGCTGCTGCCTGAGCAGGTGGGTGATGGGCAAGCGCACCAGCTCATGATCCAGGTCTATACCTATATCCCGCTGCTTTTTGAGGGCTTGACGTTGCATGCGCGCAACGAAACAGTATGGCAACTCTACCATACGCTGCACACAGTCTTTGAAGCGGCGCTGTCGCTTGACGAAAATGACCTTGTGCGCCACACCTTCACTGAACGCTTAAATCAGGCGCATACGCTGCTTGATCTCCGCGAAGGGTATGCGAGTGCGCGCTTCATTCAATCGGCTCAAGAGGCCTTGAAGCTTCTCCAGGAGCAGCTCGCGGACGGCTTGAACGCGGGGACGCGCCCCCATATGATCGTTACAGGACACGCGCACCTGGACCTGGCCTGGCAATGGCCGTACTGGCGCTCGCACCAGAAGATCTCCCATACGCTCGCCAATGTGCTGAGCTTGATGGAGCGCTATCCCGATTACTATTATGCCCATAGCCAGCCCCAGGCGCTGCAATGGGTCAAAGAAGATCTGCCTGAGCTCTACGAGCGGGTGAAGCAGCGTATTGCGGAGGGGCGGATCGAGCTGGTGGGCGCCATGTGGGTTGAGGCCGATTGTAACCTGACTTCGGGCGAATCGCTGGTACGCCAGGTGCTGCACGGCACGCGCTTTATGGAAGAGGAATTTGGTTATGCGCCACGCTATATCTGGCTGCCGGATGTCTTTGGCTATAGCGCGGCAATGCCTCAGATCATGCGCGGCTGTGATATCCCGGTCTTTATGACCACGAAGATCAGCTGGAACCAATTTAACCGTATGCCATGCGATACCTTCCGCTGGCGTGGTATCGATGGGACAGAGGTGCTGACGCACTTTGTGACCGCGCCCGACGTCTCAACGGTCAGCACCTACTATACCTATAATGGTCCCTTCCGCGCCTCGGATATCTGGGGGACCTGGAAGAATTATCGCCAGCAGCAGATCAATGACGAATTACTCTACCTCTGTGGTTGGGGTGATGGTGGTGGTGGTCCCGAAGAGCATCAGCTTGAGCGCTCGCTTGTACTTCGTGACTTGCCAGGCTTCCCCACGGTGGAGATGGGACGCGTGGATCGCTACTTCGATGATCTCTATGAGCGCGTCTGGGAGCATCCCGAATTGCCAAACTGGGTGGGCGAGCTCTACCTTGAGTATCACCGGGGAACCTATACCTCGCAGGCACGCACCAAGCAGGGCAATCGCCGGGCCGAACTCTATCTGCGCGAGGTTGAACTGCTCAATGCCTGGGGAAGCCTCTATGGCATGCAAACGCGCCAGGAGCGCGTGAATGAGGCCTGGAAACTGGTGCTACTGAATCAGTTCCATGATGTCCTGCCCGGCTCGTCGATTGCCGAGGTCTATGAGGACGCCTTGCGCCTCTATCAGGAGGCGCATGCGATTGCCTCCGAGGTACGCGACGAGGCTATCACATGCCTGGCCAGTTCCCTGGGCTGGAGGGCGGCACAACCAGGCTTACTGAATACGCTTCCCTGGGAGCGCACCGATCCCGTCCAGATCGTGCTGACTGCTGTCGACGCGGAGACGCTGCCAGAGGGACAGCAGGTGGAAGACTGGGACGGCCAGAAGTATCTCTTACTTGATACGGTTAAGGTCCCTTCAATGGGCTTTGCCACGCTTGAGGCCGCTGAAACTGGGGTATCGGAGAGCGCCTGCCGGGCTTCTGTGGATGCCAATGGACAGATTACCCTCCAGAACGCCTACTATGAGCTGAACTTGACGGCAAACGGCGAGATTGAGCGCCTCTATGATAAACTG
The DNA here is from genome assembly GCF_016587415.1 of Ktedonobacter sp. SOSP1-85. Classification (GTDB taxonomy): domain Bacteria; phylum Chloroflexota; class Ktedonobacteria; order Ktedonobacterales; family Ktedonobacteraceae; genus Ktedonobacter. The sequence continues at coordinate 6,221,741 of NZ_BNJI01000001.1, forward strand.
GCTGAGCGCGATGTGCTGGCGCAGGGGCAAACGGGCAATCAGTTGATTGCGTTTGAGGATCGTCCCTTGAACTTTGATGCCTGGGATATCGATCTCTTCTATGAAGAGAAGCCTTATCCCTTGTTGGAGGCGGCGAGCGTGCGCGTGATCGAGGAGGGTCCCATCCGGGCGACGGTTGAGGTGGTGCGCCCCTTCATGGCCTCACGTGTCACCCAGCGCATCTCTCTCTGGCGCCACTCGGCGCGTATCGATTTCGTGACAGAGATTGATTGGCATGAACACCAGACCGTCCTGAAAGCCGCCTTCCCCGTAGCGATTAACAGTGCCCAGGCGACGTATGAGATCCAGTTTGGGCATATTCAGCGACCGACGCATCGCAATACTTCGTGGGATATGGCGCGCTTCGAGGTCTGCGCCCATCGCTGGATTGATCTCAGCGAGAGCGGCTATGGCGTGAGCCTGCTGAACGATAGCAAGTATGGCCATGATGTGCATGATAATGTCATGCGCCTGACGCTCTTGAAATCTGGCATCAGTCCAGATCCAGAGGCTGACCAGGGGTTGCATCGCTTCACCTATAGCCTCTTGCCACACCAGGGAGATTGGCGCGAAGCGGGTGTGGAGCGCCGTGCGTATGAGCTAAATGTTCCGGTGCTGCTGGCGCAGGGGACGACCCAGCCCACTGCTGCCAGAGCAACGTCGTCGGCTTCATTCTTGCAGACCGACTGCCCACATATTATTGTGGAGACGGTCAAGCCTGCAGAGGATGGCGATGGTCTCATCGTGCGTCTTTATGAAGCACACAATCGGCGTGGAAAGGCCACTTTGCGCTTTGCCTCCTCCATCGTTTCCGCGCAGGAGTGTAACCTGCTGGAGAAGCCACAGGGAGAGGCACAGTATGAAGGCAAGACTCTGTCCTTCGCCGTGCGCCCCTTCGAGATTAAAACCTTCCGCGTCCATCTGACCTCCCCCGAGGCATAAAGCCTTCTTGTCGGGTCCACGCTTGCATGGACCCGACAGGGGACCTAGTTCTTTAGGAATTGTTCTGTAGTGTAGGTGCGCAGGTCGGCGATGGTGGAGACCGTGATGGTTGGTGTAAAGCCCTCGGGTGGGTTGGCATGTGCATACTTGCCTTGCTGGACGAAGACGGTCGTCAGGCGCTGGCCTAGAATGGCCTTCGTTTCATGCAGAATCTGGGGTTTATCATCGATCATCACAAAGTGGTCCGCCGGGTAGCGCGCAATGATTTCGTCGAGGTGCCTCTGTTTATGCCCATAGATGAGGACGCGTCCCTCAACGGCCTGGGCCAGCCCGCTCTGGCGGATCTTATTATCTTGAAACACCTGGTCGCCATCTGAGACGATGACCGTTGTTCCCAGGGAGCCCAGGTGGGCCAGCGTCTCCAACGTATGAGGATAGAGCCGCTCGTCAAAGGGATAGTCGTCAAATATGGCATGTGCGCGTTTATAGGTTTCGGCGTTCATCTCTGTAAGAGGTGTCTCTTCACGCAGGCGCTCCAGTGTAAGTGGGATATCAACGACGCTTTTCTCCTCGCGCACCTCTTCATAGACTTCCCAGAAACGTGTGTTGAGTTTCTCGCCGAGAAGATTTTGTAGCTGATCAAAAAGATCTTGTTTGACCCTGTCATTATCAATGAGGGTATTATCAACATCTATCCAGAATGTAAGTGTAGACATGGGAATCTCTTTCGTTTCTTCTACTGACACGTGTATCGCACAATCGTTCATATGTTTTCGTGCCTACTGCACTCAGGGGGAGGAGGGATGGGTGTGTGGCACGGGCGAAACACCCGTGCCACACACCCATCCCTCCTCCCTCCGGCGAGCTTGCGAGCCGGGACAGAAAGCAATGGCCTTTGAGACGCTCTGTTGCGATAAGTGATCAGGCAGGTCATTCGTCTTTCATTGATGTATACAAAACTATGTCCCAGGAAATATGGCGAAACACAGCATTTTCCAGCATTCGAGAACAGTTTTTCAGCCATAAACCAAGTCCCTATGAGAACTTGATAGGTTGAATCTCGTACTTCGATCACATTATCTCACCGGTCAAATGTTACGTAAAGGGGGGCAAGACATCGACTCACATGATGCCGGGTCTCCCGAAATTTTGGTGCTTTTTGAACATGTCCTCCTCAACTATATATTCGTAAGACAAGCTGATACTATGCCTGCCGAGATCCATCTTGAGCCTCTCCTGTTTCATCTCCTCTTGCTATATGTGTCTGTTCTCGTGCATTCTGCCTTCTCTCTTCTGAGCGATGGTCTTCTTGAGCACCATGGTTGCAGGTACAGACGTCCTGCTGTATAGCTCGTTCTCTTGTTTCATCGGTAGTCCCTTTTTGTTATTCGTTTTCACCTTGATAGTTTTGTGCCGCTTTAGATCAGGTGGATGCGCTAGCAATGGTGCCCTGTGGTGTGGGACGGTGGGCACACGTCGTGCCCGCCGTCCCCTCCACAACTAGCGCAGGGATCTGAAGCCCGCGCGAACCTCTTCTGCAAAGAGTTGCGGCTGTTCCCAGGCCGCAAAGTGCCCGCCTTTGTCAAGCGCGTTGTAATGGACCAGTTTGGGAAATGCCCGCTCGGCCCAACTGCGCGGGGCTTGATAGAGCTCGTCAGGGAAGACGCTCACGGCAACAGGGATGGTGATGCCCTTGACGTCGAAAAAGCCGAACTTATTTTCCCGGTAGAGACGAGCCGCAGAAATAGCCGTGTTCGTCAACCAGAAGAGCGTGATGTTGTCGAGCACGTCGTCTCGTGTCAGGCCGCCGGGGTTTCCGGCAAAGGCACGTGCGATCAACTCGTAACTGCGCGTGTCGTGGTCAATCATAAAGGCTGCCAGGCCGACGGGGGAATCCGCCAATCCGGTTAACGTTTGCGGGCGTGTCCCCATCATGACTGCGTAGCCGACGTGCTTATAGAAGTAGTCCATCTGCTCATACGCGCGTCTTTCGTCGGCAGAGAGACCGGATGGCGGATTGCTGGGCTGGAACACATCGAACGTCTTTGCAACGTCGGGTGGAAACACGCCAGCCATGTTGGTGTGAATGCCAAGCAGTTCCGGAGGCGCCTGCACAGCCATGAGTTCTGTGATAATCGCACCCCAATCGCCGCCCTGCGCCACAAATTGCGTGTATCCAAGGCGCTTCATCAGCTCGACCCAGGCACGTGCGATGCGGTCGGGGCCCCAGCCGGTCATGGTCGGCTTGCCTGAAAAACCGTAGCCAGGCATCGACGGGATCACCAGATGGAAAGCGTCCAATGCGCTGCCGCCATGGGCCGTGGGATTGGTCAGTGGCTCGACAATCTTGAGCTGCTCGACGACTGAGCCGGGCCATCCGTGCGTGACGATGAGCGGCAACGCATCTGCATGCTTGGAGCGAACGTGAATGAAGTGAATGTCGAGCCCATCGATCTCGGTGATGAACTGCGGGAGGGCGTTCAGCTTCGCCTCGACCTTGCGCCAGTCGTACTCTGTCGCCCAATAGCGCGCGAGTTCCTGAATCGTCGCGAGTTGCACGCCCTGCGACTGATCTGCGACGGTCTCCTTCTCGGGCCAGCGTGTGGCCGCGATGCGCCGGCGCAGCTCGACGAGTTCCTCTTCGGGAATGTTGATGCGGAAGGGACGAATGGCGGACTGAGTCTGTATTGTTGTATTAATTTGGGTGTCCATAAGAGTTCTCCTGTGTGTTGATATATTTCAGATGAGTCACTTGACGGGTTAGTTTCCGATCTCTCGAACGTCTCCGTTCAACGACAACCGGAGTATACTGGAATGAAAAGGGAAAATCATGGCGAGAAAGAGCTATTCTCAGGGGGCAATGATCGCTGAAAACCGACACGAAAGTGCTAGCGATCGCTGTCCACTGAAGCAAATACGCGGCGGTACAACTCATCAGGAGAACGACGCGAGAGCGACAAGGCGCAGGGATCACCTTCCTGTGTGGTGGCAAGGCGTTTTCGCAAAAGATTGACCTGCTTGTGACAAAAAGCAAAGGAGATGCAAGAAAGGAAGAACCATCATGGACATTAAAAACCATGGGCACCACAGCAACGCGCCTGATCCCATCATAGGCTCACTGCTTGCGACCAAGTTCCTTCTCCCGACATCTTCCCACGAGATCATTCCTCGCCCTCGTCTCCTGGCCCTGCTCAATGCTGGCCTCCACCGACGCGTCATGCTCATCTCCGCTGCTGCAGGCTCTGGGAAGACCACGCTGCTTGCCAACTGGGTTCGTTCGTTTGCTCCAGGCCACCCGCCCGTGGCCTGGGTGTCGCTTGATGCGGGCGACAATGTTCCCTTGAAGTTTTGGACCTATGTGCTGACGGCACTGGAGCAGTGCCAACCTGGACTCTCGCTGCTTCCCTTTGCGGCACTCCAAGTCGCTTTCCTGGACGATACCCCGCAACCTTCCTGGCAAGCAATGCTCACGGAACTGATCAATGGCCTCGCCCGGCAAAGCGAACCCCTGGTGCTGGTGCTGGATAATTATGAGGAGATTACGGAGCCAGCGATCCATGCCCTGCTTGCCTCGCTGATCAATCGCCTACCACCCACCTTGTGTGTGGTGCTGGCGACACGGACTGACCCTCCTTTTTCTCTTGCTCGGCTACGCGCTCAGGCACAGATCCTGGAATTACACACCGAGCAGTTGCGTGCAACCAGAGAGGAAATGACTGCCTTTCTCCACAACGTGATGGATCTTCGACTATCCGAGCAGAGCATCCAGGACGTGGACACACGCCTCCAGGGCTGGTGGGCGGGCCTACAAATGGCAGCGCTCGCCTTCAAGGCAAAGGCACCTCCGAAAGGTCTGCTGCAAGCGCCCCTGGGAACCCAGCCCGTCCTTTTCGAGTACCTGGTGCAGGAAGTGCTGAACCGCCAACCAGAGCAGGTGCAGAGCTTCCTCTTGCACACGTCCATCCTCCCCTACCTGTGCAACTCCCTGTGTAATGCGGTCCTGAAGCGGCAAGATAGTCAGTGCTTCCTGGAGGAATTAGAGCGGTCCAATCTCTTTCTCAATCCCCTGGATGAGGAGCACCAATGGTATGCCTACCACCCCCTCTGGGCCTCGGCCCTGCGTTATCAGTTGGAGCAGACTGCTCCCACCGAGGTGCCGCTGCTACATCTGCGGGCCAGTCAGTGGTATTGGTATGGGGCCCGTCCGATGCCCAGCGAAGCGATCCAGCACGCGTTGCAGGCGCACGAGTGGTCCTGGGCCGCGTGGCTTCTGGAACAGATCCCCAGTCAGCACATCTGGGGTCGCTGCAAAGACCCGTTGCTCCTATCCTGGATTGAGCAGCTTCCCAGCGAGGTCGTGCGTGAGCGTCCTCGTTTATGCCTGGCCTCGGCCCAGAGCCTGTTCTGGAATACTCCGCCAGTGGTCACAGAACGCTGGGTGCGCGATGCCAGAAACGCCTGGACACACGTTCATCAGCGGGAAGCACAGGCCGGCAGCGTGCGAGGCAGACACGAACCAGAAGCACCAACCTCTCTGCTGGGGGAAATCGCAGCATTACAGGCGACCATTGCGAGTCTCTGTCATGGGGATGCAGGAGCAACGCATGCTTTCTGTCAGGATGCGCTGACCCATCTGGAGGAGCAACAATGGGCAGCACAGCTCCAGGTGACGTTTGCCCAGGCTCGGGCGAGCTTCTCTCAGGGAGATTTCGAGCGTGCGATGCAGTACGTGCAGACCGGATGGAGCCGGAGTAAAGCGGAGGGAGATCATGTGCTCGAGAATCTCTACTTGTGTGAGGCAACACAGGAGCTAACGATGGCGGGGAAACTGCACCAGGCATGGCAATGGAGCCAGCAGGCGATCGACGCGCTCCAAACCCTGGAGGGCACCAGTCGGCTCTGCTCTGCTGGCCCTATACGCTCCAGGCCGGAATCTTGCACGAGTGGGACAGGTTAGAAGAAGCCCAACACCTGGTCGAGCAGGCGATCCAGCTGGGCGAACAGACCGAAATCCTGGCGTTTTTACCCCTCACATATACCGTGTTGTTGCGAATTGCCCTCTCGCAAGGGAGATGGGAGGAGGCCCAAAAAGTCTCTCAACAGCTGGAATACGTTTGGCGAATAATTTCTTCGCCGTGTCGCGCAGCGCTCTGGGATTGTGTCGATCAGATGCGCTTCTGGTTGGCAGGTAGCGAGCTGGAGCAGGCACGACGCTGGGTGAGCGATATGGAGCGGGAAGCGCCGCTAGTTTCTCCTCTGGCGCGGGAGCGCCAGAGCGTTGCGTTCGTCCGCCTGTTGCTGGCCGAATCCCAACCAGAGCATGCCTTGCACCTGCTTCTCCCCCTCGTGAAACGGGCAACGGCCACGCAGCGGAGGTACTATGTGCTGGAAATGTGGCTCTTGCAGGTGCAGGCATATCACCTGCTTCAGCAACAGCAAGAAGCATTGGCGCTGCTGGCACAGGCTGTGCACTTGGGGGCCCCAGAAGGCTACATCCGTCGCTTTGTGGACGAAGGACCACTCATGGCTGGTTTGCTCTCCCAACTCAGAGAACAGCAGCCCCAGAAGGAAGATCTCCCGTATCTGGAGACGCTGGTGCGTGCGTTCAGCCAGCAGCCGGAGACCCAACCGCCCCATCCGGAAAGCGAGCCATCTCCGATATTGTTGGACCCGTTAAGCGCGCGGGAACAGGAAGTGTTATACCTGCTCGCACGTGGTGCCTCGAACCAGAAGATTGCGGAAACATTGGTGCTTGCCATCGACACGGTGAAGCATCATGTCAGCAATATCCTCACCAAACTCGACGTTACCAATCGCACCCAGGCGGTGGCACATGCGCGGATGCTTGGCCTTCTTGCCAATGGGGGCTGAAGTTCTTCCGACTCAAGCGCGTTCAGCATCCTTCTTGTCATCCAGGATATCGCGCGATACACTGAAGGACAAGAGGAACGCAAGCAAGCGACCAAGGCACCCTCTCTTTCGCTACAAAACGCCATGGTTTTTGGAACTATTCTACTACGAAAATGTAATAATGTGGTGTATAGATGACAGCTTTTGGCGCGCGAAATTGTTTTCATAAGAGCTGGTTGCTGCTATGATAAGCTAAGCATAGGAATCCGCACGAGGTTTGGAAGCATGAAGGTCATCTTTCGCAGTAAAGATTTTGCCAGCATTGATGGTGCTGGCCTGGGTTTTAACCATCGTCGCCCGATGACCGCGCCCTGGCACTACCAGGGACGTGTGCAGCATAGGAACTGGCAGGGGGCCTATGAATGTCATTGGGAGGAGAGCCAGAAATCGGCGTTGTCCTCCCAGGAACTCCTCTGGACGGTGCGCGGCGATGCGCGCCTCTTCGGGCTGGCGGCTGCCTTGAAATCAAAGGGTCTTGTTGTAGATGTAGAGCAGGATGAGTAACGTCTATGAGCAATGTACGTAGTATGTATGCAAGAGAAGAGGCCCCAAAGCGTGTTCTCTTGCTTATGTCGCCCTCAACCTATCGCGCTGGTGCGTTTTTGAGCGCCGCGCAACAGTTACAACTGGAGGTGGTTGTAGGGATCGATCTTCCTGAATCGCTGGCGGACTACTGGCATGTGCCGCTGGGAATTGATTTCTCCGATACTCCAACATCGGTGCGTACCATTACGGACTATGCGCGGGAGCACCCTATCACCGCCATACTCTCAGTGGATGATAGCGCCAGCGAGCTGGCCGCTCAAGCCTGTGCCGCCCTGGGGCTTCCTCATAACTCGCCCGGTGCGGCAGAAGCCGCGCGTGATAAACTCTTGATGCGACGCCTGATGTCGGAGGGGGGCGCGCCCTGCCCGGCGTTCCGCGATTTTAGTTTACAGGAAGCGCCGGAAGAGATCGCGCAACGCGTAAGTTATCCCTGCGTATTGAAGCCACGTCGCCTCTCCGGTAGCCGTGGGGTGATACGTGCCAATAATCCAGCGGAGTTTCTCCAGGCCTTTTATCGCCTGAAGCGGATCGTGCTGAGTGAGGGATATGCAGAGGAAGAGACGACCTTCCTGGTGGAGGACTTTATCCCCGGGGTCGAGGTCGCGCTTGAAGGTATCCTGACGCATGGGGCGCTCAAAGTCCTGACACTCTTTGATAAGCCAGATCCCCTGGATGGCCCTTTCTTCGAGGAGACGATCTATACCACGCCCTCGCGTCTCTCTCTGGAGGTACAGCAAGCCATCGCAGACTGTGTCTCGACGGCTGCATCTTCATTGGGGCTGCGCCATGGGCCGGTGCATGCCGAGCTTCGTGTCAATGAGTCCGGACCCTGGATGCTCGAAATTGCTGGCCGCTCGATAGGGGGTCTCTGTTCTACCATCCTTGAGTTTGGTTCAGGCATGTGCCTTGAAGAGCTGATTTTGCGGCATGCCATCGGCGAAGAAATTCAAACGCTTGAACGTGACACGCACGCGACTGGCGTGATGATGATTCCTATTCCCTCCGCGGGCATACTCAAAGGGGTGACAGGTGTGGAAGAGGCGGCTGCTGTTCCCTTGATTACAGGCGTCGAGATCACGGCAAAGGTGCATCATCCCCTGGTGCCATTGCCAGAGGGGGCCAGCTACCTGGGTTTTATCTTCGCGCGCGGTGAAACTCCAGTCCAGGTGGAGGAGGCACTGCGGCAGGCGCATCGCTGTCTCCATTTTGAGATCCGCCGAGAGATACCAGTGCTCAGTATGCGCTAGGAAGCAAGCAATTAGCGGTAGTGCGGGAAGGTGCGACGCTGCTAAAGCACGCGTCTACATATGATTGTTATATGTAGACGCGTGCTTTAGCAGCGTCGTCCCACTCTCACCCCACTTTTTTGGCGAAAAGATACCACTTATTGCTGACTTTATGATACTATAAGCCCAAGCGAAAAAATCTGATTAGTTGTCGTGTGCCCAGCTACCGTGCCTTTTTTCCTAGATTTGTAATATATCTGGTTGCCTTTGCGATATATTTCTAGTAGGAAGAATGTTTTACGGAGGATTGTTGTATTTCCTGCGTTAAAGGGATATTTTTTGTACGATTTTTGTAGTATCGACCGCATTGCTATAAGTATAACCTACGCTCGTTGCGCGCTTATCTCTGGTAAGCATACACACTTCTTTGGCTTTCTCGCGTATTTCTCTATGTATATAAGTCCTTTATAAAGCAGGTTGTAACTACTCAGTTCCTCTCTTTGCGAGGTGTTCTCAGCGTCTGCGACGCTTCGCAGGGGTTAGAGGGTGCGGTGCTAGGCTGGCACCGCACCCTCTAACCCCTGCGAGCCACGGAGTGGCGAGAAGTCCGGAGTAGATACAGCAGATCAATTGTGTAGAATTCGCCAATCGACCTAAAGATACCATCTTTCAGGAGTGTGTTGGACTTTCTTGTGGATCTATGCGATACTCAGCGTTAAGCATGTCGGTTGTTATTGGAGGTTTCCATGTCCTCGTCGGTATTTAATATACAAGGACGTCAATGTCCACGCTGCGGCGCGGCATCGCCTATGAATGAGGGGCGTTGTCGAAATTGCGGATTGCTCTTTGAATCGGGACCTGCGATGGGAAATCAAGGGAACGGTGGGTCACCATTTGGAAATAATTTTACTCCTTCAATGCCTGGACTCAACCAGGGAGGTGGCCCGGGTTGGAATCAACCGACAAATGCACCCGCTTCACTGCCAGAGAGCGGGGCCTCGCGTCCCCTGGGGGGACAATTTGCGCCCCCTCAATGGGGAAAATCAGCCCCGGCGCAGGAACCAGCGAATGTAAATGCGCCATGGGGAGCACCTGCTAACGCTGCACCCGGTTCAGGCACACAATGGAACCAGGCGCAGCCCCAAACAGGTTCTGGAATGCAGTGGAACCAACCCCAAACATCAATGGGTTCTGGACAGTGGAACCAACCCCAAACGCCCGCTGGTTCAGGCACACAATGGGATCAGCCCCAAACATCAATGGGTTCTGGACAGTGGAACCAGCCCCAAACGCCAATGGGCTCCGGACAGTGGGGACAGCCCCAGGTACCCACTGGATCAGGTATGCAGTGGGGACAGCCTCAGACTCCTAACGCTAGCACTGGGACCCAGTGGGGACAGAACGGCATGGAGAGCGGTTCTCCTTTCGCTGGAAATCAAGGCAGTGAGCGTCATACCGGGAACGCGATTCCTTTCTCGCCCGCTCTTGATCCCTTTGCGCTCTCGGAGCAGAAGAAACGTCCTCGCTGGGGTATGATTATTAGCGCAGTTGTGCTGGTATTGGTTGTGATTATCGCAAGTGTTGGTGGCGTGTTCATTTTCTCTCATGGGGGCAATACCGGTACAAACAAGAGTACCGCGACGGTCAATACACTCAAGCCATTACCCACCCCGACCGGTAAGCCATTGTTTGCCGACACGTTCGCAAACAATAATAATGGCTGGCACCTGGAAAAGGATGCCAAAGGCGCGTTTTCAACGTCTCTGAGCAACGGCGCTCTTACCCTGAACGACAACGATAATAAGCTCTTCACCGAGACACTACCCGATAGCAAGCCATATGGGGATTTCCAGTTGTTTGTGAATGCAACGCTTAGCAAAGGCGACCCGAATCCACAGTCGGGTGGTGGTGGCTATGGTGTGGTTATTCGCACCACAGCGGTGCAAAACGGCTCACTGGCGACCTTCTATCGCCTTGAGTTGTATGGCGATGGCACCTATACCATTTTCAAGGGCCAGTCTGACGTGGCTCAGACGACGGTACTTGAGGCTCAAACGCTTGTGCCTAATGCCGCGAATCCGGCTATTCAACCGATGGGTAAGACCAATCAGATTGTGGTGAAGGCCAAGGGATCCACGATGACTTTCATTGTGAATGGACAGACCATTAAAACGATCTCTGATAACAGCTACTTAAGTGGTTCTATCGCGTTCTTTGTCTCGAACCTGCCCAAGACAAAACCAGGGGCTGAGGCACAATTTACGAATCTTGCAATCTTTCCTCCTCAATAGGAGGCGAGGTGTGGAATAAAGAAGAGGGGCGCGATTCTTTCGCGCCCCTCTTCTTTATTCTGCGGTGAGATACTGAGCATAGAGTCGCGGATCAACATTGCCACCACTCACGACGCAGCAGACGCGTTTCCCCTCAAAGCGCCCTGGCTCGCTTAGGAGTGCCCCCAGGGAGAGTGCACCTGTGGGTTCCACCTTCAGATTTAGGTAACGGAAGCTATGGCGGAGTCCTGCCAGGATCGCTGTATCTGGTACCTCAAGGATGTCACTCATGCCCTGGCGCAAGATTTCCCAGTTAAGTTGGCCCAGGCTAAGTGTGCGTGCTCCATCGGCCACCGTCGTGGGTTCATCTGTATTGCTTATAAGCGTCCCCTGATGTAGTGAGCGCGCGGCATCATTGCCCAATAAGGGTTCAGCTCCCAGAATCTCCGTTTCTTTCTGCAAATAGTCCCGAGCAATCACCAGGCCAGAACTCAGTCCGCCGCCGCCAACGGGTACCAGGATAACATCGGGATCAAGGGCCGCAAAGATCTCCATCCCGAGCGTCGAGTTACCTGCGACGACGCGGAAGTCATCGTAGGCGGGGGCCTGGAAGGCCTCTGGATGTTGTTGCATTAACTGAGCGACACGCTCGGCCCTGCTGACCTGGCGCACGTCCACAAGCTCGACCGTCCCGCCATAGGCGCGTACCGCCTCGATCTTTACCTGAGCTGATGTTGTTGGCATAACAACGGTACAGGTTTTTCCAAGCAACTTGCTTGCATAGGCGACCGCCTGGCCAAAATTGCCTGACGAGGCCGTAATCACATGCTGATGAGGAATACTGGCGAGCAGGTTATAGGCTGCACGAAACTTAAAGCTGCCCGTGTACTGAAAGGTTTCGCTCACAATTGTCACTTCGCAGCGAAGTTGCTGCGAGAGCGTGGGATCGGCTACAAAGAAGGTGGAGCGTAGAGCAGGAGGGAGGCGTTCCCAGACCTCGCCAAGATAGGCGCCCGTAAGCTGTGGCGCATGAGTATAGGTTAGCATAAACATAACTCCCAAATAAAAGTATTCCTCTGTATTGTATCATATACGCATTTCTTATAGTCTTAAAAGGGTTGCAGTATCAATATTAAGTAAGGTATGTCGAGCGTCACAGGTGCAAAGAAGCAAAAGGGATATCTTTCAAACTCTTGCTTTCTAAGTAAATTTTGTACATAATGGACACTAGCTATGCAAAAATACTTTTTCTTGCTGAGGTATATTGGACCTAGATACTAACAAACGTTTGTTAGATATATCGTGAAGGGAGCCATCCATGGTTGTCACGTCTGAGTATACTTCACTGCTGCGTGTGCGTTTAAGCGCCCATGATGCCCATTACGGGGGACAACTGGTAAATGGGGCCCACATGTTATCTTTATTTGGTGATGCCGCGACGGAACTGGCCATCCTCTGTGATGGGGATGAGGGGTTGCTGGTAAGTTATGAGCATGTGGAATTTCTCGCGCCGCTCTATGCAGGAGATTTTGTAGAGGTGAAAGGGCGTGTCTCGCATATCGGCAAGACATCTCGCCGCCTGGAATTTGAGGCCTATAAAGTGATCGCGGCCCGTCCCGACATCGGCGCCTCAGCGGCAGACGTGCTCGCGGAACCTCTATTAGTAGGGAGGGCGGTGGGCACAACCGTCGTCAAAACAGAGAAGCAGAGGTTATCTCATCATGTTGGCCAGGAGAAACACTGATTCTTATAGTCGATAAAAGTGTGCTCATTTTCTAGAGATAAATTGTGTATTCCTCCTAGAAAGGGTCTGGATAAAACGCTCTGTTGAAACGCTTCATCCAGACCCTTTGGATGCCTGTGCTATAGTGCCTGTCGAGTATTTACTCTACAGTTCGACCCAGACGGCACCCTTCTGTGAGCTCTCCACCGCTTTCACGATAAAGTTCAGACCGCGTAGGCCATCATACACATTGGGATACCCACCCTGCGTCTGCTCACCTGACTCGGCCCGGCGGATGTCGGCGATTGCCAGGCGGTAGATGTTGGCGAAGGCCTCGTAGAAGCCCTCGGGATGCCCGCCAGGAAGGCGCGAGAGTGCTTTGGACTCATCACTCATATACCCCTGGTTGGTACGCAGGATCTGCTGCGGCTGACCATGGGGCTTGAAGATGAGCGTATTCGGCTCCTGCTGGTGCCATTCCAGGCCCGCTTTTGTGCCATAGACACGAAGCGTCAGGTTGTTTTCCTCGCCAGCCGCGATCTGCGAGCAGGTCAGGAAGCCCTTGCCACCATTCTCCAGGCGCAGGAGCATGTTGGCATCATCGTCGAGGGCACGTCCCTCCACAAAGGTGGTCAGGTCGGCACAGAGCGAGGTGATCTTTAACCCGGTAACGAACTCCAGCAGGTTCTCGGCATGCGTTCCAATATCACCGACGCTACCCGCAATACCCGATTTCGTTGGATCCGTGCGCCAGGAAGCCTGCTTGTTCCCCTCTTTTTCGAGTGCGTCGAGCAGCCAGTCCTGGACATACTCAACGAGCACCTTGCGAACCTCACCTAGCGCCCCCTGGCGTACCAGGTCACGCGCATGACGCACGGTAGGATACCCGGTATAGTTATGGGTGAGAGCGAAGACCAGTTGCTTCCCCTCTACCAGGGAGACGAGCTGCTGCGCCTCCTCCAGGCTAAAGGTCATAGGCTTATCACAGACGACGTGAATGCCCTGCTCAAGGAAGGCTTTCACTACGGGAAAGTGCATATGGTTCGGCGTGGCAACAATCGCGAAATCGATGCCGTCGGCGCGTTGTGCTTCTGCGCGTGCCATCTCTTCATAGCTATCGTATGAACGTTGCAGGTACCAGCTTGCCGCAGAGGCACGGGCGCGCTCAGGATTAGTCGACATCGCACCCGCGATGACCTCGGCCTGTCCGTCAAGCTCGGCGGCGATACGATGGACCGCGCCGATGAAGGACCCCTGGCCCCCGCCAACGATACCGGCTCGTAGCCTGCGATTGGCAACCTCTCTAGCCATCGTTTCTCTCTCCTTCTACCTACTACTTATCCGAAATCCTGAGCGCTGAGCGCTCGTCACGAGAGTGACATTGGATTTCGGAATAAGAACCTAGTCAAGACCCAGGATACGACGATTGGTCGCATCATCGGCCGCGCCACCAGCGAAGTCATCGAAGGCCCTGGTGGGAGTATCGATCAGCATGCTCTTGATGAACTCCGCGCCCTCACGTGCGCCCTGCTCAGAGTCCTTAATGCAGCACTCCCATTCAAGCACAGCCCAACTGGAGTAGCCAATCTGTGTGAGCTGGGAGAAGACGCGCTTGAAGTCAACCTGGCCATCCCCCAGGCTGCGGAAGCGACCAGGGCGATCCTGCCAGTCCTGGTAACCACCGTAGACACCCGAGCGAGGTGAGGAATTAAACTCGGCGTCTTTGACATGGAAGGCCTTGATATGGTCCTTATAGTACTCAATGTAGCCGATGTAATCGAGTTGTTGGAGCACGAAGTGTGAGGGATCATATAGGATATGCACACGGGAATGATTCCCCGTCGCGGCCAGGAAGCGCTCGAAGGTGACGCCGTCATGGAGATCCTCGCCGGGATGGATTTCATAGGCGAGATCGATGCCATACTCATCGGCGACATTGAGGATTGGCTCCCAAAGCTTCGCCAGCTCTTTAAAGCCTAGCTCCACCAGGCCCTGGGGACGCTGTGGCCAGGGATACATGGTATGCCAGAGCAACGCGCCGGAGAAGGTTGGCAGGACATCCAGGCCCAGGTTGCGCGAGGCCTTGATGGCTTTGATCATCTGCCCGGTTGCCCACTTCTGACGCTCCTTGGGATTGTTATGCAGCTCGGCAGGGGCAAAGGCATCAAACATGATATCGAAGGCAGGGTGAACCGCGACCAGTTGCCCAATTAAGTGGGTCGCAAGCTCGGTAATCGCCAGGCCATTGGTCTGACCCTTGAGATCCTCACAATATTGCTTTGACTCGGCGGCTTTGTCCAGGTCAATAAAATGCGCATCCCAGGCTGGAATCTGGACGCCTGCGTAGCCCAGGCCCTTTGCCCACTGGCTGATGTTTGCCAGAGTATTATAAGGCGCCGTATCCTGGGCAAACTGAGCAAGAAATATCGCAGGTCCTTTGATCTGTGACATTGATCGTTTCCCTCCATTGGTTACTATCTTCTTATCCGAAATCCTGAGCGCGCTTGTCCCCAAATGGGGGAAGCGCTAGCCACGAGAGTGATGTTGGGTTTCGGAATAAGAACTCTACAATGATAGATAGAATGGATAGCCTTTATTACCAGAGCTTGGGTCCAACTGGCAAGGGCAGAGGACGCTCACACTGGCTGCTAAGCTCAATGTGTTTCCCCTCATTAGAGGAATCATGAATAGCTTGCATGATGTCAAGCACGTGATAGGCCAGTTCGCCACTCGCGCGATGCGGGAAGCTACCAGACTGGAGCGCATGCGCCATGTCGGCAATACCGATGCCCCGGGAGTTCACGGTATTGCCATGCGTTAGCTCGACGTCTCTCCACTCATTATCGTCAAAGCGGCGTACGCGAACGGGACCACCGAATGTATTTGGATCAGGAACGCTCAGTGTCCCCTCTGTCCCATAGATTTCAATCAGGGGCAGGCGATGCGACCAGACATCAAAGCTGGTAATAATCGTGCCAATCGCGCCGCTGGCAAAGTCCAGCGTTCCCGTCACATGGGTAGGCGTATTAACAGTGATCGTCTGTCCATAGAAGGGCTTGCTGGTAATCTTGCGCTCTGGGAAGGTGATGCGAGTGGAGCCAGTGACGCGGCGCACGGGTCCCATCATGGCAATGAGGGCGGTCAGGTAGTATGGACCCATATCAAACATGGGACCACCGCCCAGTTGATAATAAAAATCTGGATTGGGATGCCAGTTCTCCGGACCATGGCCCAGCATAAAGGCCGTGGACGCGATAGGCGCACCGATAGCTCCATCATCAATCAGTTTAATACATGTTTGAAGCCCCCCACCCAGGAAGGTATCTGGAGCGCACCCCACAAGCAACTTCTTCTCGCGCGCCTCTTCTAACAGCGCCGCCGCCTCTGTGCGGTTGATGCCTAACGGCTTTTCGCTATAGGTCGATTTCCCTGCTGCGATGGCCGCCCGTGCGATCTCCGCATGGACTTTGGGAATCGTCAGGTTGAGTACAATATCGATCTCTGGATCTGCCAGTAATTCCTCGACCGTATAGACCTTGGGCACATGGTATTTCGCGGCCTGGGCCTGGGCACGTTCAAGATCGATATCTGCGCATGCAGTGATGTTTAAGATATCAAATTTCTCTGGCGCCTCAAGATAGATAGAACTAATCGCGCCACAACCAATAATGCCTACGTTTACTTTTCCCAAGAACGGACCTCCGTCATGTATGTTACAGTCATACGCGTATCTTCGGCTTGATACGAGTGAACAAGGTGGGCTCTTCATGCCCCATGGCATATGAGAACTTCTCCCCCCCTTTGCCTTTTAAGTCTACAACATAGCCTTGCCTTGATGGAAGGGGAAAAACTTCTCAGTCTGGTCTCAGACTTCTCTTAGTCAGGTATCAGTGTGCAGTGATATACTACTGTCAATAACCCCCGCATACATGCAAGGGCTTGCCCACATCCTAGGACTGGGCTTCAGGGCTGATTGACAGCAGCCCACTACCCCGAAAGGCAGTATAGCGGTTGCGAATGTTTACCGCCGCGTTTCTGTCAGCATGGTCGGTGTGACCACAGTGAGGACAGGAGAAGGCATGACGCTTGCGCACACCACGCAAGCCACAACGAGAGCAATTCTTACTCGTGTAGGCAGGGTTCACCTGTGTGACCGTCAGCCCGCATTCCTGGGCTTTATTCTCCACACAGGTACGAATGAGACGCCGTTGCCACAGCGACATTCGACGTCGAAGTGCCTTGCCTTTGAGCTTGCCCTTCTCTGGTTTGGGCAGATGCAAGTCCTCAAAGACGAGCACGGCCTTCTCAGGGGTAAAGGTGATCAGTTGTTTCGCTGTTTGCTGTGCAAAGGTGCGTGTGCGGTTGCGTTGTGTGCGACCTAACCGTTTGAGAAGACGCCGAAGACTGCGTGTATCTTTCTTCTCTGCCTTACGGGTCGCGTGTTTACGCTGGAGACGAGCGCGCGTCTTGGCGGTACGTCGGTTTTTGACTTTGATGTCTTTTCCACTCACAAAGAGGGTGTGCCCATCGGGGTCAACGGCGACAAGGGCATTTGTCTCATTCAGATCAATGCCGACCGGGAGAACGCCTTGAGGTTCTGGGGCGTCGAGGGTAAGCGTGACACGCCCAATGAGCTTGCCGTTGCGCTTGAGAATGGTGAGGCTGTCAATCTCAGTGGCGTTCTTCAACGTTGTCTCAAAATCTCGAGGAATGGAATAGGTGAGGTGTTTGCGCCCTGCGACAGTCCAGATGGAGAGGGTGCCATCCTTGCGAAAGTCAGCATCACGCTCACGTTTGCCGACCAGGAACAGAGCACGCGCTTTCTTGAAGAGGAAGGGGCGCTGAGCAGGTTTCTTGTTGGACTTGGCAGAAGCATATGCAGCGGAGACAAGGCGAATAGCGGAGATCGTCATTTGTGCCGAGAGCGAACCCTTCACCTGGTGGTAACAAGCCCGTTGCAACGCGAGAGCACCAAGAGGTTTCCCACCATTGAAGCATGGTTCAGAGAGGGCATGTTGAACCTCCCGAAACACCTCGATGGTGCGCTCAACATCGCTGTCAGGCTCTATCACAATGGGAACGGTTCGTTGTATCAGCATGCACGCATTTTACCACTAAACTGGTGTGGTGTCCAATTTTCTATGTGGCATTGGTGGCAATTTTCCCTACGGTTCAAGCCGAGGGCACCCTTGCCGCAATTCTAGCGGCGATACCCCTTTGCAAACTGGAGAAGAGAATACAACAATGAAAGCACATTTACTGGTTGTTGATGATGACCCACGCATTACCGACTTATTGCGACGAATTCTGGCCTATGAAGGATACAGTGTTGCCGTCGCTACCAGTGGTGATGATGCGCTCAAGAGGACATTAGAGCGTGCGCCGGATCTTATCGTCTTAGATGTCATGCTTCCAGGACTCAACGGTCTGGAGGTCGTACAGCGTTTACGCGTAGCAGGAGATAATGTACCTATCTTACTGCTTACGGCACGCGATACCGTCGCGGACCGTGTGAAGGGGTTTGAGATTGGCGCTGATGACTATGTCGTCAAACCGTTTGCCCCCGAAGAACTGGTGGCGCGTATCAAGGCCTTGCTGAGAAGAAATCAGGTTGAGCGACACGAGATCTTGCACTATGCCGATGTGCAACTCGATACAGGAACACGTGTCGCTCACCGTGGACCCCGTGAAATAGAGCTCTCACCTACGGAATATGAGCTCCTGGCGCTCTTCTTGCGTCGTCCACGCCAGGTATTGACAAGGGATGTCATCATGGATCGTGTCTGGGGACTGGACTTCGAGGGGTCATCCAATGTGCTTGAGGTCTATATCGGCTATCTGCGAAACATGCTCGAAGCAGATGGCGAGGCGCGCCTGATTCACACCATTCGTGGTATTGGCTATGTCTTTAAAGAATAATAACCCATCGCTACGCCAGAAGCAGCAGAGTGACGACACTGTCTCTCCTTTTCCCAACAAGCGTCCTCGGCTGTTACGGCTGCGCTTGATTACCTGGTATGGAGGACTGGTCGCGGTTTCGCTCCTCTTTTTTGGTGTGCTCGTTTTCCTGTTAACCTCACAGTCGCTCTCCAATAGCGTGGACGCATCTCTACGCGCAGAGGCAGGAGCTGCCCAGGCCAACATTCGTGCCGAACTCCTGCGCCATCAACGTTTGCATGCAGACAGCGATTGGCCCACTCCCCTCTCGTTGAGTGTGATCGATACCCATAGCCTCTCTAAAGATACGCTAGGGATCACCGTCAAGGTCTTCGACCAGGCGCATCACTTACAATATGCCTCGAAGAACGAGCCTCTTAATATCACGCCTACAGCAGAGATGTATCAGCACGCCCTGCAAAATGCAGACAATCCCCAACCATATACGGTATCCGGCCCGAATAAGGAATCTCTGCGCATTCTGGTTGAACCAATTCATAAACCCCAGGTCGCCCCAGGGGGCCAGCCGGGTCCCGTGATTGGCATGCTCCTGGTGGCCAGGTCGCTCAGTCCGGAGGAGGCCACCAAAACCCAATTGCTCTTTCTCCTCTGTACCACGGGAGCTCTGGTGCTGATTACAGCGCTGGGCATCGGCTGGGGGATTACGACCAATGTCTTACATCCGCTCTCCGATATGGTGAAGACCGCGCGTGATATCGCGAATGAGGCCCGTGGCGTGCATGTGGGCAATTTGCACCAGCGGGTCCAACGCCCGAAGGGGCATGATGAAATGGTCGAGGTCGTAGATACCTTTAATGAGATGCTGGCCGCTCTGGAGAAGGCTACCACGGCCCAACATCGCTTTATTGCAGACGCTTCACACGAGTTGCGTGCCCCACTGACGACCATCCAGGGAAACCTGGCCTTTCTCCAGCGGCATAGCGATGAGCTGCCCGCCGAAGAGCGCAAAACAATGCTCCTGGACGCCCACAGCGAAACCCTGCGCCTCGCACGTCTTGTCGACGAACTCCTTCTGCTGGCACGCGCGGACGTAAGCGCCGATACCATCGTCCCGCCTCCTCCTATTGAGCAGGAACAGAAACCAGCGGTGGCCGCGCCACGCGGAAACCTCCGTGAGCAACCAGTCGAGCTGGACCACTCTCTCTTGCAACTGGTTCGTCAACTGCGTGGACGACTGGCTATGGATCAGTCGAGTTTCCAGCTCAAAGTGAGCCATATCGAGCCTGTGCGCGTCTATGGCAATGAAGAAAACCTCCGCCGCATCATGCTGATCCTGCTTGATAACGCGCTCAAATATGCACCTGCCAAGGAAAATGGGCATGGCGGTATCATTACCGTCTCGTTAGAGCGAAAAGGCCAGGAAGCTCTTCTCCAGGTAAGAGATAACGGCATTGGTATTGAACCTGGTGATCTCCCCCATATCTTCGAGCGCTTCTATCGCGCGGATCGCGCCCGCTCTCGGGAGGGCACTGGCTTAGGCCTGGCGATAGCACACACCCTGGTAGAGCAGCTGAATGGGCGCATTACCGCTGAGAGCCAGCCCGGAGAAGGCAGCACATTCTATGTCTGGCTCCCACTCGCTGTGTAGATCCAAGCTTCTTACCTGCGATTCAGCCTCCTCACAGCCCCACCTTATGCCCATATGTTACGTTGTTTTTGGGTAGTGAGTGTGGTGGATGCTGGCTGCCGCAGGCGCGAGAAGTCACGCACAAAGCTATATATGGGTTAATTAGGGAGAGAGAAGCATGTTCTTTACACAGGGGATCTGGCCATGGGTGTTGTTTAACGCCTTTGTTGTGGTGCTTTTGGCATTAGATCTAGGTGTCTTTCATCGTCACTCACACACCGTCTCAACCAGAGAGGCATTGATCTGGAGCGCGGTCTGGATTGGCCTGGCTCTGGCCTTCAACCTGGGTATCTACATCTTTCAGGGGCCAGACCTCGCCTTGCAATTTTTGACTGGCTATCTCATCGAGAAGTCGTTGAGCGTCGATAACATATTCGTCTTCGTTCTACTGTTTACCTACTTTGCCGTTGCTCCCAGGCATCAACATCGTATTCTCTTCTGGGGCGTGTTAGGCGCACTCATAATGCGCGGCCTGCTGATCGGCGTTGGCACAGTGTTGTTAGAGACATTCCACTGGATCATCTACCTCTTTGGGGCCTTCCTGGTCTTTACAGGTATTCGTATGGGCCTACAGAAAGATGAGGCGGTGCATCCGGAGCGTAATCCCGTGCTTAAGCTTCTGCGACGCATTCTCCCCGTCTCACAGGACTACGATGAAGGCCGCTTCTTTACCCGCCACAATGGACGGCTTCTCGCGACACCATTGCTGCTTGTGCTTATTGTGGTAGAGGCAACCGACCTCGTTTTCGCGGTTGATTCCATCCCCGCCATTTTCGCGGTTACCAATGACCCGTTTATTGTCTATACCTCAAACGTCTTTGCTATTCTGGGCCTGCGTTCGCTCTACTTCGTTTTTGCCAACGTGATTCATAAGTTTTATTACCTGAAAGCAGGACTGGCCGTCATTTTGACCTATGTCGGCGTGAAGATGCTGCTAGCGGACATCTTTCATATTCCAACCGCGCTCTCGCTTTTAGTTATCGCCATCGTTCTGGCTCTGGCGATTGTGGCCTCGGTGCTCCGTGTGCGCAGGAGTGGAGGAGAGACTGGAAACAAGCAAAAAGAACACACTGCTTATCGGTAAGAAAAACAAAAAAGTGCTCGGGTCTTACCCCCGAGCACTTTTTTGTTTGTATCTACTTATGCGTATTCCCAGTTGATCTCGCGCAGCAGACGCTGGAGCGCCTGGGAGGCCTGGCGAAAACGATCCGCCCCGCTGAAACCCTGGAACTGGCCCGCGGCCGCCAGGTGTGGCTCAAGCGAGAGAAAGCCATCATACCCATCGCTACGCAGCCGCTGCAGGATATCTGGCCAGCGGGCCTCTCCCTCGCCAGCGACCACGAGCGTTCCCTGCGCGTTCACATCCTTCACATGCACGTATTCCAGCCAGGGCTTCACCGCTTCATAGGCCTGGGGATATGGCACCTGCTGACACTCAAGGTAGTTCGCGGGATCAAAGACCGCGCGCAGGCGTGGATGATTGACGCTTTGCAGGAGATCAATGTTGCGCGCAATTGTATCCCCATAAATCATCTTCTCATTCTCATGCACCAGTGTGATACCAGCTTTGGCTGCTTTTTCAGTGAGCGCTGACAAGCGTTGGAGCACATCTGCTCTATAGGCATCGATCCCAGGCTCGTCTTGTTGATCCTGGTGGAGGGCCTCGCTCAGAGTAGGCGGATAAAAGGAAAAGATACGTACATAGGGGGATCCCAGGTACTCTGCCACATACAGAGCACGTTCAAAGCGCTGCATGTGCTCCGCAAAATCGCTGGTAATCGGAACTTTTCCAATCGGTGAGCCAATCGCCGCCACCCCAATACCAGCCGTTTCAAGTGCCTGCTTGACCTCCTGGAGCTGCTGATCGCTCAGGTCGAGCACATTGCTATTCCAGGCCCCGCGCAAATCAATGAAGTGGATCTGCTCTTCCTGGAGAACCGCGATCTGCTCTCCCAGGTCGGGCGAGATTTCATCGGCAAAGGCTGAGAGACGAATCATGAGAAGGAGACCTCCTTTTTGGTACGCGCCGATTCATAGATACCCAGAATAATTTCCACGGGATGGCGCGCGGCATACCCATCAATAGCAGGCGTCCGATCTTCGCGGATGGCGTTGATAAAGTCCGCGATCTGCGCGGCATGGGTTGAGGTCTGGATATTTGTAGGATCGGAGGCCCCGGCGCCATTATCCTCTGGCTCCGGATGGCTTGACCCTGCGCTCCCATAGGCACCAACCTCTTCTTTTTCGTCGCGAGCCAGGCGTAGGAAGCGCAGTTTGTCATTCTCAATGACGGCCGAACCCCGGTCGCCAAATACTTCGATACGCGTGGTTACACCAGGATAGGCACCCGTGGTCGCGTTAATAGTACCTAGCGCGCCATTGGCGAAGCGCAAAATAGCCACGGCAACGTCCTCGGTCTCCATCGTATGGGCCAGCGTATCGGTATAGGCCTGCAGACTCTTGACCGGCCCCATAAACCATTGAAGGAGATCGATAGAGTGAATAGACTGATTCATCAAGACCCCACCTCCATCTAACTCCCAGGTGCCGCGCCAGGCGCCACTATCATAATAGGCTTGCGAGCGCCACCAGGGAATCGCTGCATTGCCAAGTACTAGACGTCCAAACGCACCCTCCTCGACCAGTTGATGCACCTGCTGAGACGCGGCATCAAAGCGATGCTGGCTAATAACCGTCAGCTTGCGTCCGGTCTCGCGCTGGACTGCTAGCATTTCCTGAATACGCTCAAGCCGTATCTCCATGGGCTTCTCTACCACCACATGTTTTCCAGCCCGCATGGCCTCGCAGGCGGGCTGTCCGTGTTGCCCACTAGGTGTACAAATACACACCGCGTCGATGGGTGCCTCTGCCAGCATCTGCTGGTACTCGGCATAGGGGGTCGCCCCATATTTTGCTCCGAGCTTCTCCGCACTCGCGACAATGGTGTCCGCGACCGCTACTAATTGCGCGTCGGGCAAGGAGGCAATGGCTTCTGCATGCATCTGTCCAATCACACCGCAGCCAATAATGCCGAACCGCAAACGTTCCATGAGTTCTCATCTCCTCTTCCAAAAACACAATAATGACCCTCATTCCCCAATGAGGGAACTTTCAGGCTTGATAACTGGCGATCTTCTTCTCATTCTGCGCCGCCACCTGTCCGTTACGGGTAGCATATCACAATTGTCGTCCGGACTTCATCGTTCGCTCGCTCACAATCGTGTATATATACAAGAAAGAGTGTGCCAATGCGCTCGGGGTGAAACGGAAATTGTGCAGTTTGCATTCTCTGAGAATTGCTCTATAGTAAAGAGCGCAATGCACCTATCTATAGGGAATAGCGCGATAGTTGGTTGCTAGAAAAGGCAGGGAAACAGTCTATGCTTCCATTCCCTCTCATCATCTTACGCCTCTGTGTGGCCTTGCTCCTGGGAGCCACTATCGGCTGGGAGCGCGAGAATCGAGGTCAGGCTGCCGGGATGCGCACGAATGCCCTGGTTGGGCTGGGTTGTGCCTTCTTTACCCTTATTTCTGGCTATGGCTTTTATGATCTGCTGAATAGACAACATATCCAGCTAGACCCAACGCGTATCGCCTCCTACGTGGTTGCGGGCATCGGTTTTCTGGGTGGCGGCGCGATCTATATCAGTAAGGATCATCAACATGTCAAAGGGCTGACATCCGCCGCCGCAATCTGGGTAGTCGCCGCGATTGGCATGGCCTGTGGTGTGGGTATGCTCTGGGAAGCCCTTGTGGCAACCGTTATTGCCTTATTTGTCTTGATTGCGCTGCGCTACCTGGAGCGAACACATCTTCTGGGCCTGGCACCTTTAAACTACACTATTGATATGACGTTCTCCGCCCAGACCGATACCTCTAATCTGGCAAATGCTATTCATTCTATCTGTGCTCAACAGAAGATAGAGCTGAAGATGCTCCATCTTCAGCAGCAGCAAGCAGGCCAGCAGGTGCACCTGGAATGCATTGCACCAGGGACGCTGCATATGACAAAAGCGCTGGATCAATTGCGGGCTATTCCTCATGTCCAGGAGATCACCATGATTCTGGATCGAGCTGAGAAATATGCACCCACGTAGACAAGAACCTCTGTTCTCTGCTAGATCCAGGCCCGCCTGGGACATGAATCGCTAGCCACCACGGGCCGCTATCTCGCTGTACTCAAACAGGCAGACAACAGGCATGCCGACACGCTTGCCTCACTCTTCGGCCTCTCCTAGCGGCTTTTGTCATTTTTGCTGGTGAGTTCTTGCAGTTTGGCCTTATCACCGAAGAAGACGTTGAGATCAACAAAGCCGGGGACGCCGGGAATATGCCCGCGACTACTATACTGCCAGAAGGTCCAGCCATTCTTCTGGCTCCACTGGGCTGGCATAAGGATATCGCGTATCCAGATGGCATAATTTGTAAAGTTGCCTTTGATATACTCGTCGTAGCGAGTGTGATCGGTATAGATAATGGGCTTGACCCCGTAGTAGGCCTCTATACGGTCCAGAAAGACCTTGATTTCCTTCAGCATAATCGCGTGGTCCGGGCCAGATACCTCCAGGTCCAGTACAGGTGGAAGCATATCTGCCTCTTTAGGCACCATGCTGATATAGTTATCAGCCTGCTCAGCACCAGTTCGATACTCGGTGTAGTAGTGATAGGCGCCTCGAAGGATGCCGTATGTCCTGGCGCCTTGCCAGTTGGTTTGAAAGAATGGGTCTTTATAATATTTGCCCTCGGTCGCCTTCATAAACACAAATGTATAGGTGCCAGTCTGTGACACGAGTTTCCAGTCAATCTTTTGCTGGTAGCTTGAGACATCTAAGCCCCGCACCTGGTAACTGGACGCGAAGAGAGCGTTTGGCCAGAGCAGACCTGTATAGAGCAAGAGACCCAGCGAAAGTAGGCAGAGAAATGGGAGGATGAGAAGAAGGATGATGCGTTGGCGGTACTTCAAGATGTTCTTCACAGCCGACCTCCAATGATTGCATATATAAGCATCATACCATACGACCACTATACTCTACCCGCATCTTCTGGGTCAGGTAGCCATAGCGCTCGCGCACGGCTTATTGCCAGGAAAACAACTCCACTGAAGCCTGGATGCGCGAGGAAAAACTGTCGCGCCCCCAACCCTGCCTGGCCTCAATCGTAATGCTTAGCCTGCGCCCAGAGTACCGCGAATGGTACCTTCGCCTTCGGCTGCCGCAAGATCAGGATAGGAGCATGATTCTCAAAGTCTACACAATCATCGCAGGAAGTCCTGGCGGCCAATGTCACCGAGTTGAACCCCTGTGCAGCGTCCTGGGGAGAAATATTGATCGTGATGATGACCTGGCCGGTACACCCTTGCGGTCCCCAGAGATAGAAGGCGTTGTGTCCGCTGATCGGTGGGGGCAGATGATAGCGCCCACCGAATTGCACGAGCGCACCAGCCTCACCATAATTGGAGGTAAAGATGCAGGCAACCCGCTGCTCATCCATTGGTAGGCTGTGATATACCTGAGCAATCAACGCGATCTGTCCCTCCCAGCCAAAGCGATCCGCCAGGGCTTGTGGCAAGCCGTCGATATCACCTGCGTCCTGCTGCGACCCTGCGTTGCCACCCTTGCCATAAATATGTCCATACACGGCGGGTGGCAACACTGGCATCACCGCGGGGGCCAGCAGCACCGCACTCACGACCAGCAGCACGGGGTAGGCCGCGACCCACCTTGGCCAGCGCACCCGCCACTGACCGAGCAGCACCGCCCCACCAGCATACAAAGGTGGATAGGCTGGTGCCAGAAAATAGATTTTCCCCTGAATCGCGCTGAAGAGAACGAAGAGGATGAGATACGCCCACCCGAAGACTCGAAAGCGCGCACCGCGTGCGGAGAAGAAGTACCACAGTCCTGCCCCCCACAAGAGCACCGAGAGGGGATTCATGCCGAGGATCTGGTTGATCAGGAAATCGAGGGGCGACCCACCTGCACTGTGATTTTGGGAATAGCCCGCCCAATACTGCACCGACGCCCAGCCATTCGTGGCATTCCAGATCAGGAATGGCAAGACGAGAGCGAAGGCGATCAGGCCCCCAAACACCGTCCAGCGAGTGAACAGCAGGCTGCGTTGTCGGGTCAGCAGCAATCCGAGGATCAGTGCGAACCCCCAGAAGAGGATGGTCTCCTTCGTCAATAATCCCAGGCCAGCCACCAGGCCGAACGCGAGGAAGTCGCGGGGGCGTTCATCGCGCAGCAGGACGATGAGGATGGTGGCAGAAGCCGACCACCAGAATACATCGAAGACATCGTAAGTGTAGATTGAGCCGTTTGCCATCAGGACGAGGGCCGTCGCCGATCCCAGGGCAGCGAGTCCCTGGACCCACCTCGTGCCGCCGAGGAGCCGGGCCATCAGTCCGGTCAGGATGATCGTCCCGGCACAGACCAGGGCCGAGATCACATGGATGGCCCAGAGGGCATTGCCGGTGAGCAAGCGGGGAATCAGCGTGATCCAGGGAACTAGCGGCGGGACATCCACATAGCCAAAGGTGGGATGTTGGCTCATTGCCAGAACATAGAGTTCATCCCGGAAATACCCGTAATTGTCGCCGACCAGGATATGGGCCAGAAACGAGATGCCAGCGATGATCAGCACGGCGGGAGCGAGGTCGGCGCGGCGAAGGAGGGTGGTGATGCTGGCACGTAGGGATGAAGCAGCGCGCATGGCAACCACTTTTGCCGATTGAGAACCGCCTCTCAGTGTGAGTCCCATGAGAAAAGATCCTTTCGCGAAAAAGACATCAAGCAACTGTGTAAATCCACCTCACAAGCTTTCTCCTCCAACCACGTCCCAGCCCGTCTTTCCCCTGGCCCATCGAGGCTCGGTATGTGAGGTCTGGGTTTTGCGTAAAGAGTTCGTCCAGAGCAAAAACGCCGCCGAGATAGAGCTGATAGAACTCTTGCAAGTGGGGAATCTGCCCGACAGTGGAAGCGTTTGACAATCTCCTGGTCGCGTGATAATTGTACCATTCTCTTCACCTTCCTTACCAATGTGCTTCTGCCGGAAAAGAGTCTTGACCACATATGCCAGCCTCACATAAAAGGTAAATATCAAGGATCTATTTGGTCGCTTTAAAATAGTAGTAACATCAGAGTAAGATGACGATCTCGCGAAGAGTGTGATCGATCAGGAATATGTTGTGTTTGATAGAGGCGCTACTGAGTATACAGGCAGTATGTATAGAGGTGGATGAATGATTTAGTTGGAGGGGTATGCTTGCTATGTAAGGGTATGCAATAGATGACCTGCCCATCACTCATGTACTGTGACTGTTTGCCTCACTTTCCGCGAATGCCAGAAAGAGGGAAGATCTCCCGCCTCTTCTCTCTTTCTGGTATTTTTTTGAGCACTTGGCGGTAATAGACGGGCTATGGTATGATCGACGTGAATTCTCAGAGTCTTTTCTTGGAGGAAGGGATCGCGTTGTGTATTTAAAACGCCTGGAAATGCTTGGCTTCAAGAGTTTTGCCTCGCGTACGGTTCTGGAGTTTAGTCCAGGGATTACGGCGGTGGTGGGACCCAATGGGTCGGGCAAGTCGAACGTCGCCGACGCGATGCGCTGGGTGCTTGGCGAGCAGAATATGCGCCAGCTGCGTGGAAAGAAGAGCGACGATATTATTTTTGTGGGTGGACAGGGGAAGGCGGCGCTGGGTATGGCCGAGGTATCACTAACCATTGATAACAGCACGGGCTGGGTGCCCTCAGATTATAGCGAGATTACGGTCACGCGCCGTTCGTTTCGTTCGGGCGAGAACGAGTATTTAATTAATAAACAGAAGGTACGTCTCAAGGATGTCCTCTTACTGCTGGCCCAGGCCCGCATCGGACACGATTCCTATACCGTTATCGGTCAGGGCCTGATCGATGCCGCGCTGAGCCTGCGTGCCGAGGAGCGGCGTGGACTCTTTGAGAACGCGGCAGGCATTCGCCCCTTTCAGGTGCAGCGCACCGACGCCGATAACCGTCTCAAGCAGACGGAGATGAACCTGGACCGCGTGCGCGACATCGTCAGCGAGATCGAGCCGCGCCTGGGGCCGCTGGAGATTCAGGCGAAGCGCGCCGTGGAGTATAAGCAGGTCAGTGCCGAACTGCAAGAGGTGCTGTTGGCCTGGTATACCTTGCAGTGGCGGCGCCTGCGCGTCAACAGCGAGCGCACGGAGCATCTAGAACAGGAGCAGGCACGCAAGGTACGTGAACTGGAGCAGTCCTTGCAGTTCGTTGTTGACCAGGGCATGGGCTATCGCGCCACGCGCCAGCAGACCCAGGCCCGCATCGCGGAACTGCGCCGGGCCTGGAACGAGGCCAACGAGGTCGTCCAGCGTAGTGAGCGAGACCTGGCGGTCAATGAGGAACGTATTGGGGGCCTGGAGCGTCAACGGGGTGATATGCAGCAGGAGGAGCGCCGCCTGCGTGAGCGCCTGATCACCTTGCAAAAGCAGCTTATCGACCTTGAGGAGCAGTGCGACCTGGCCGACGAGGCGGTTGACGAGGGTTCGGCGAAACTGGCCGACCTGGAAATGAAAGTCTCGCGTGCGCAGAAGGAGTATGAGCTGGATGAGCGCCGTCTGCGGGCCGCGCAGAACGATCTCGTCCAGGTCCAGGCACGCCTGGGCTCCAGCCAGACCGAGCTAGGACGCTTACAGAAGCAAGTGGGCGAGCGCAACCGGACCCTGGCCGCCCGGCGCAATACCATCGCCGAGGCCCAGCAGACGCTGCGTACTCTTGAAGGAAAGCTCGTCGAGGAGCGGGCGCGTCTGCAGGCCGTACGCGACGAAGAGCAGCAGGTCCAGCAGCAGAAGCAGGGCATCGCCAAATCCATCGCCGAGGGGCAGCAGGAGATGGAGCGGCTCAAAGGCTTGATCGCGGACGCCGAGCGCAAGCGTCGCACGATCTCCGACCGCCTGAACATGCTCAAGAACTGGCGCCAGAGCCTGAGTGGCTATAGCGATGGCGTCCGTGCCCTCCTGCGCGCCCCCGTTGGCAAGCTCAATGGCATGCTTGGCCCGGTGCCGCAACTGGGTGTTGTCCCCGAGGGGATGGAGCAGGCCCTGGAGGCCGCTTTGGGACCCTATATGCAGGCCGTTGTGGTCGAGACGTTAGATAATGCCCTGGGTTGCCAGCAGTACCTGCAAAGCTCGAATAGTGGTAAAGCCATGATCGTCTGGTTGGAGCGCGATGGTGAAGACGAGGGAGGCCTGGAGGTCAGCGGCATCCAGGGCCAGGTTGAAGAGGCTGTTTTACAGCGCTTTTTGGCGCAGAAGCCCGAGTTGCAATCGCGCGTCAAGGGCTTCGCGGCGAAACTGGTCCAGTGTGAGGCACGCTACCAGCCCCTCTTTGCGCGTCTGCTGCGTGGCGTCGTCATAGCGCAGGACCTCGATGCCGCGCGCGAACTCCTGGACTGGGCGCTCCCCCTGAGTCTCTCCTCCGTCAGTGACCTTCCTTTTACCTCCATTGTCACGCTGAAGGGCGATGTCCTGCACGTGGATGGCTGGCTCTCCGGTGGTGCGAGCAAGGGCGGCGCGCAGCAAGGGCTACTTGCCTATGAGCGCGAATTGCGCGAGCTTCCCCTGCAACTCGATGAGCAGAAGGAGCAGCTCGATGGCCTTAATGCCTCGCTCAGCGAGGTGCAGCGCGCCCAGGAGGGGCGACGTGTCGAGCAGAACGCCCTCGATAAGCAGCTCCAGAAGCTCTCAGCTCGCGCTAATGAGCAGAATAAGATTGTGACGAACACACAGCGCGATCAGGAGCGCTCGCAGACCGAGATCAGGCTCTCAGCCTCCATTGAGCAGCAGCTCGCCGCCGAGGTCGCGGGCCTGGAGCAAGAGGTCGTCGCGGGCCAGGAACGTGTTCAAGCGCATGAGAAGAAGCAGCGTGAGATGTCTGGCCTGGTGGAGGAGCTACAGTACGAGATGGAGGAGCGGGCCACCTCCTATCGTCGCCAGCAGGATGAGCTAGGCCGGGCGCGCACAGCCCTCGCGGTCAAGCGCCAGGAGGCCAAGGCCCTGCGCCAGCAGCTCGCGCAGCAGAACACACAGGCCCAGGATCTCAAGGCGCAGATTGGTCAGCAGGTGGCGCGCGCCAAAGAGCTTGAGCAACGCCAGCAGCAGTTGCGTGAGAGCATCGAGGGCCAGCGCCAGCAGTTGGAGCAGGCCCGTATCCAGGCCAAGGCGCAGCAGACACAGCTACATGAGGTCGAGGGACAACTGGCCCAGGTTGAGCAACAGATCGCCAGTATCGAGCAGCAGCGCAATCGTATGCAGCGCGAGATGAGTGAGCAAGAGGGCGTCTATCGTAAGGCCCTGCTCGACAGCCAGAAGGCGCGCGATGCCATCGAGACCTTACTCGAACAGTTGCGTGACGAGATGGGCATCGAAGATCCCCAGGAACTGGCGCGGCAGGCCGAGCGTATCGAGAGCATCGAGACCGAGTCTACGCCAGGCACCAACGGGAGCCATCCCGCCGCGCCAGAGGCAGATGGGAGTCTCACCGAAGAGGAGGAGGCGCACCTGCGCAAGCTACGGCGGCGCGTAGACGCCCTGCGCAGCCGTCTCAAAGCCATGGGCGGCTGTGACGAGAATGCCCCTCAACTCTACGAGGAGACGAAGACGCGCTACGAGTTCCTGACCTCGCAGATCACGGACCTCGACCAGGCCGCGCTCCAGCTCCGCACCATCATCGATCAGCTTGACGCCACCATGGCCCGGCAGTTTGAGGCCACCTTCCAGGCCGTCAACGCCCGCTTCCGCGAGCACTTTACCACCCTCTTCAACGGTGGTAGCGCCCGCTTGGAGTTGATCAGCACCAAGGGCAGCGAAGAGGAGGGCGCTAGCTCGGCCCCGCCCACGAGCATGCCCGCTGGTGTCGAGGTAATTGTCCAGCCACCTGGAAAGAAGGTGCAGGACCTCTCGCTGCTCTCGGGTGGTGAGCGTGCGCTGGTCTCGGCGGCGCTGCTCTTTTCCCTTCTGGAGATCAATCCGCCGCCTTTCTGTCTTCTCGACGAGGTCGATGCCGCGCTCGACGAATCCAATGTCGCGCGCTTCTGCGACATTCTCAGACAACTGGCGCAGAAGACGCAGTTTATCGTCATCACGCACAACCGCGTCACCATGACCGCAGCCCAGGTCATCTATGGCGTCTCCATGCGCGACAGCGTCTCGCGCATGCTCTCCATCCGCCTCGAAGAGGCCGTCGCTGTCCACGAACGCTAAATAACCTGTTCTGGTTTAAGGTGTGGGGCGTCCTGCCAGCCTGCGGGCTGGCAGGACGCCCCACACCTTAAACCAGAAATACTTTGTACGAAATCTGCTAACCACTCCGGCCTATAGTTTCATGGGCCAGGCGTGCAATATCTTCACTGATGGCATACCAGCGCTGCCAGCGTCTCAAGGCACCCTGAACCCATTCGTTTGTCGTGTCTTTTGCCAGGAGCGAGAAGAACCACGCAAGCCGCCAGGCCACGCTGAAACGAACAGCCTCTAATAGGGCTTTGGGTTCATAATATCCTGGTGATGGCGGTCTGAAAAAAACAACTTCATTCATTGAAATGTTCCATCTGACGTTCTAGGTGCTAGAAATGGTAAGTTTTAGCCCTTACCTTCATCCATAATGCTCCCTCTTTCATGTTACAATACAAGAGTTCGAGGCCGACGTAATCGGTCTCGAAGAAACGCGAAGGAGATTTTTCCATGTCTTTTGAGTTAGACTCGAACAGGACAGCATTGGTTGTCATTGATATAATGAAACGAGTGTTCTCCTGGGAAAGTCAGCCCCATCCCATCCAGGAAGTAGTGAGTCAAACAACGCGTTTGGTCAATGCATTTCGACAGGCAGAAAGTTTTGTCGTTCTTGTGCGTGTTGCTTCAGTTGATGGTAAAGATTTTCTAGATCCGATTACTGATCCTCTACCCAGCACACTGCTTCCCCATGCACTGGCTGAAGAACCGGAGGACTGGTCAGATATTCTTCCAGCGCTGGGATCTCACCCATTGGACCATCTGGTGACGAAACATCAATGGGGAGCATTCTTTGGTACCGACCTGGATCTTCAGCTCCGTCGTCGGAATATCGACACGATTGTCCTTTGTGGTATCTCGACCAATATTGGCGTTGAGACCACCGCTCGTGAAGCCTATCAGCATGGCTACAACCAGGTATTTGCAACCGATGCTATGAATGCGTATTCAGAAGAAGAACATAGGCATACTTGTACCTATATCTTGCCGAGAATGGGTCGCATCCGCTCAACTGACGAAATTGTAGCAGCAGTATCTGGCGAACCAAAGGCATCACGCGACCAGGTCTGAACTAGTAAAGGCCAGGTAATGTGAGCCGGGTTCTACCGACGTATGCCTCTATGCTGGATTTCACTAGAGGTAAGAATAAATGATTTCAATTGTCTTAAAAAAAGAATAAGGAGCTGTTACGTCAGATGAAACAGATTACTCTTCGCCAATCCCAAAATTCCGATGTTGAGACAATTGCTAATTTACGGGCGATTGTACTACGTAATGATTTAACTAGGTTAGGACGGTTTGATGAAGAGAAGGTTCGCCAACGCTTCCGTAATACATTTGACTCAGTTCATACTTGGATCATTGAGGCAGATTCTTCTTTTGTTGGCTGCATAGCTTTTAAACCGACGTTAGATGGTTATTTATTGGAACATTTTTATATTTATCCCAATTACCAAGGTAAAGGGGTCGGTAGTCAAGTATTAAAAAATCTGCTTGAACAAAATTATGTAAAAGGAAAACGTGTAACATTAAATGTCTTACAAGGAAGTTCTGCTAGACGTCTTTATGAACGGTTTGGTTTTAAAGTTGAAAGTGAGGATCTCATAGACGTTTACATGTCTGTGAAAGTAGAGGAAAATTCCAGAACCGTCGAAGGAATGTAATATTGCTCTCCTTAAAGTGGAATTTTCGCTCTGTTTCAGCTTAGAGTAAGAAAAAACGCCAAGCCAGACTCGATTCAGGGCTTAGCGTATATTTTCGGTAAAATGTTGGTGGGACCCCAGGTATGGGTGAGTCTCCCATTTGCCAGGCAACAATGGCGTAGGGTGCGTACGTCAGTAGCGCCCTTCTACAGCTCCTGCAACGCTTTAACCAGTGTGTCGATCTCCTCTTCGGTGTTGTAGAAGCCGGTGGAGATGCGCAGGGACCGGGTTTCGGGGATGTTGCGGATCAAGATGTTGCGCTCGCGCAGGGCGGTGACGATCTCTTCGTCGGACTTGCCTTCGATAGTGAAGGAGAGGAGACCGCTGGCGCCGGGCGTGGGTGTGAGCAGGATCAGGCCGGGGATGCTTTGCAGGGCCTGGCTGGCGTAGATATTGAGCTGACTGATGCGCTCGAACATCCACTGATGTCCGACTTCCTTTTCAAACCATTCCAGGGAAGCGCTCTGGCCTGAGATGGCCGCCGTCTGTCTGCCCCCCAGCTCGAAGCGCTGCGCACTCTCGATCAAGGCCCAATCGCCGTGAAAGTTCTTGGCCGACCAGTAGCCGACGTAGGTTGAGGTGATATGCTTGAGCGCTTCTCGGCTGGCGAAGAGACCACCCGTGCCCTCGGGACCGCAGAGCCACTTCTGCATGGGAATGGCGTAGAAATCGGCCTCAAGTTCTTGCATATCCAGGGGAATGGCCCCGGCGGACTGAGCACCATCGATGAGCACGGGAATATTGTGTTCGTGCCCCAGGCGATTGACGGCGCGTACATTGAGCACGGCACCCGTGGTCCAGGTCACATGTGAGATGAGAATCAGGCGTGTGTGCTCGTTGATGAGCGGTGCGATAGCCTCGTCGACCGGGCGGTCGGCGTGCAGGCCCAGTTCCGCGAAGCGAATGGTAATGCCATAGCGGTCGCGGAGCTGGTAGAGTGGGGCCAGGGCGCTGATATGCTCGTGATCGGTGGTGATGACCTCGTCGCCCGCCTTCCAGTTAATGCCATTGGCGACGATGTTGAGGCCCTCACCAGTGTTATCGGTCAGAGCGATCTCTTCTTCATCGGCATTGAGTAGGCGCGCGATATTCTGGCGCGCCCGCTTATAGGTGTTGCCCGTATTCTCAAAGCTTTTGGTTCCAATACGTCCCTCCCGCAACTCGCGCTCAAAGTGGTCCTGAACGGCCTGGATACACAGAGTGGGCAGGGGACCAAAGGTGCCAGTATTAAGATAAATATTGCTTGATGTCGCGGGCAACTGCTCGCGGATGCGCTGAATGTGAGATAGGTCTGCCAACGTTTTCGCTCCTTGGATAGATAATGCGATATGCACATACTGTACGTGACTTCTCGCGCCTGCGGCGCTCGCTCTGGTATGGAGTAGCCGCGTACGCAAGGAGCGAGCTCGCTCCTTGCGTACGCGGCTACTCCATAATCAAACATTTGCATGCATTGATACTTCAGTATATCGCATAGCCACAGGTTTTAAAATACTTAACCCCTTAGATTCGCCTTGCAAGCCTGATGAGTCTATACCAATCCGTTTCTTTATTAGCCAGGGAAAGGCAGCCCGACAGCGCTGGATTATCTTTCCCTGGCTCTGCTCTCCTTCTACTTTTGCCCGATATAACGGCTGGCTAGAAGCTTGCTATAATGGCCACCGCCCACACCTACATCTACTGGGTGGTTCCCCGGTCCTTCCGATGCCTAAATTTTTTGTCGATAATGAGGGGTAATCTGTGTCCCTCTCTCTGCTTCTATGAGGCTGTATCCTTTGCAAGGTACTGTTCGCTCTGCCCCAAAGGGGTGAAGAAGAACGTGAATGCAATGCCAAGGATGAGCAAACCAACTACTGCGTAGATCAGAGCAACCTGACCAGTTTGTGCAATGACGAAGCCACCAAGCAAGGCTCCTAGTGATGCCGTTGACCAGGTCAAGACTCTAGTCACGGTAATAACACGGCCAAGCAACCGATGAGGCACCGTTGTCTGTGTCAGGCTGTATGCATGGATCAGAAAGAGAATATCTGCACCACCACGCAATGTCCATAACAGCAATAAGGCCCAATACGAGTGTGTCAGAGCCGTCAGAGCTGTCAATCCTCCCTCTATCATGAGTGCTCCCAGAGCAATCGCTCCGAGGGACCAGCGCTTATGAAAGTGCTTTGCTGTTAACGAGAGAATAACCGTCCCAAGGCTTCCGCTTGCGTACAACAGTCCAATCTGGAAATCGCTTGCAGCAAACCATTGCTTGGTAAAGAGCACCAATTGCGCACTCGACGTTGGAAGGATGAAGTTGACCAGAAGAAGCAGGAGTGTGATCCAGGATAAGATTGGATGTTTCAACACGTAGTGTAGACCCTCGATCACGTCCTGGCGTAGACTTGTTGGAGGTTTCTGCTCACTAGGACTGTTCTGAAAACTGGTGCGGATGAGCAAAAGAGAACCGGCAGAGAGAAGGAACGATGCGGCATCAATGCAGAAGAGTAGAGGAAGAGGAACAACAACAATCAACAGACCCCCCAAAAGCGGTCCGATAACTTTGGCTGTCGAGTATCCAGCTTGAATACGTCCATTGGCTGTTACAAGATCCTCTTGAGAAACGAGACTCGGGATCGCGGCAAAATTTGCGGCATCAAAGCAGATGCTCATGGTAGATTGAAGAAATGCGACGACATAGATCCACCAAACGGAGAGGAATCCCAGGAGAGCACCAAACGGAAGAGAAGCAACCATGAGCGCACGAATGATATCTGTCACTATCATCAAGCGTTTGCGATCGATTCGATCCGCCCAGGCTCCGATAATCAGACCGAAGAGAAGATACGGGAGAGTAGTGGCAGTGAGTGTCAAGGCGAGGAAAAGAGAAGAACCGGTGAGCTTGAAAATCAACAAAGGTAAAGCGAAGCTGGTAAACGAACTTCCCAAGGTCGAGATCGTTTGTCCCGTCCAGAATTTCCAGAAGTCACCGTTGTTAGTGCGTGATTCGACGACAGAAGAACGAGCAGGCATGAAATTCCCCTGATTTCAGATATAACAAAAGTGTGTGGTTTCCTCTTTAGAATAAACTGCTCTCTGCATAACTTACAAGGCAAATTCTATGCTCAAAGCATAGGCAAACTTGCGAGTTGCCTCCACTCCTTTATCTCTCTTGACATCAACTCCACAAAGATGGGCCATGATTACACCATCGTCTCACTTCAGCTTGTGGTGTGGCGTAAACGTAAGATGAAAGCTGGAATAGACATCTGCTGAGTGTATGCTGAGGAGTTGAAAATGCGAAAATATCTAAATCTCATTGCAGCTATAACCGCTGGAGCAGTTTTCGCGGGCAGATATTGGAGGAGACATGGTAAAAATCAACGTATCCATATAAGTGAGACGGAGGATGCTTATCGCCAGGCACGTCTGCGCATCCTCATACTGGGAAGTGGTTTTGGTGGACTCTCGACCGCTCTTCGGCTTGATAGGGAACTTGGACAACAAGATACGTGTAGTGTTCTGGTCGTGGATCGTGACAATGATATGCTTTTTACGCCGCTTCTGTGGTTAGTGGCCAATGGCCGCATCAGCCCTAATAATGTGGTGGTCCCCATTCGAGATTTTCAGCGGGGCAGGCGATTTCATGTTCTGCATGCCGAAATTGAGCGCATCGATCTTCAACGCAAAGAGGTGCACACCTCCGCTGGTATTCGTCCTTATGATAGGCTTGTGATTGCTCTGGGCAGTTCTACCTCTGTGCCTGATTTGCCCGGCTTACGCGCCCATGCAATTCCATTCTACACCCCCTCAGATGCCTTACTATTGCGCAATCGCCTGGTGGATGCGGTAGAGGCTGCTCATCGCACCATTGACCCCTTTGAGTGTCAGTCCTGGCTCACCTTTGTCGTTGGAGGTGCGGGAGATACCGGGGTAGAGCTGGCGGCGATTATTCATGACTACCTGCATGCTGGATTGTTTAGAGAATATCCCTGGCTTGTCGATGCTTCAGTACGTATTGTTGTCGTTGGGCGTTCAGAACGTGTTCTTCCCACCAGTAAGCCCCAGACCTCCAGCCTGATTCACTTTGTACTTGAACAGGAAGGCATCACTGTACTGACCGGACGTTCGATTACGGCGGCAAGCGAAAAGGCGGTAGAGACAACTCACGAAACCATTCCTGCTCGCACCCTCTTCTGGGCAGCAGGCATCACTGCTCCAGAGGTGGTACGTCAACTGGCCGTGCCGCAAGCGAGGAATGGTGCTATTAAGGTCGATAATTTCCTACGTATTCCTGGATTTCCAGAGGTCTATGTGATCGGAGATTCCTCCTGGGCCTATGACTCAACCACGGGTGCTCCGATTCCAGCCACGGCTCAGGCTGCCTCTCATCAGGGAGATTATGTAGGTAAGGCTATCACCCTGGAAGAATCCGGGAAGCCTGTGCCTGCCTTCCGCTATACCACGCTTGGGCACCTGGCTTTGCTTGGTCACTACAAAGGCGTTGCTGAACTTGGTCCCTGGACTTTTGATGGCGTCGTGGCGTTTCTCTTGTGGCACCTCGCGTACCTGGTGCGCAATCCATCATGGGTGAAGCGCATACGTCTCGTGGTAGACTGGGCGCTTTCTGCCATCCTTGGTCGTGATATCGGTCAATTACGGACCGAGGCCGAGGTCTATGAACGCACAAAAGTCACTACCCGCGAAGCTCGGATTGGCAAGAGTCCACTTGATAGAGGGGGCTGAAAGTCATGCTGCTATGAGATATTGTCACATGAATATGCCGAGTTATCGCTTGGCTTCATCTACGTATGAGCTATGTTACAGCTGTAGTACGAAGGAAGCGGTACATGTAGCAGTCATTACCATGGGCATCGCGGTGACGTGCGTTGCGGACATAGCCGCAGCTCTTCCAGAAAGCCTGGGCTGGAGTATTCTGTACCAATACTCCCAACCCAATCTCTGTCACCTCCGGGGAGGAAAACAGGTGGTCTTTCAGCAGGGCAGCGACCTCGCGTCCATATCCGCGTCCCTGAAATTCGCGCCGAATAATCAGTAAAGCAATCCAACCTATGCTCGCTGAAGGATGAAAAGCTGTCTCAGCGACGCCGATAAGCCTTCCTTCTCGATCAGCAATGCGCCAGGTGGAACCACCTGGCAAGGCAGACGTTTCCTGAATATCGTCTCGCACCTGGGAAAGTGACATCATTCCGGACGAATACCCACTCCAACGGAGAAACTGCGCATCGCCATTAAAAGCCGGGAGGAGTTCCTCCGCTGACTCGACACCCGCAGAGATAAGTGTAAGATTATTTCCTAGAAGATTCATGCTTAAGACTTGCTCCCTTCCTCCGGTATGCGCCAATAGATGCCTCTCTCACGTGCCAGGAGCCGAGCGCCTACTAACTCACGGCGCCAGAATGCCCAGTCTGGGTGATGACGCTTAATGATCTCATTGACTTCAGCTTCCTGGTAGCGCATCCCATACTCAAACTGGCTGGCGAACCACTTCAGAACGACGGCCCGCTTCTTCGTGTTTGTAGGAACAGCCTTCAAGCGCGCTCCATCAAACAGGTCTCGAATGACTCTCTTCTCCCACTCATCACCCTCGATACCATCAACCAGAGAGGCCATTCTCTCCTGAGTGAGAAGCAGTTTATTAACCGCACTTAATGTGGAGGTGTTGAGGCGGTAGAAATGCGTATTCCCCTCGGCCTGCATCTCGACGAGTTCCAATGTCTTCAGTTTCGTCAGGTGGTGTGAAACGGTTGGGGGCTTTAAATTCAGGAGCGTTGCCAGCTCGTCCACACTGTATTCCTGATTGGCGAGTAGCCCTAACATTTTGAGCCGATTCTCGTCTGCCAGCCCTTTAAAGAAATCGAGCATTCTCTTGAGTTCTTCCTGTCCCATGCTTCTCTCTCTTGCTGTTTTGATGTATATCGAATTAGCTAAGTAGAAGTATACTGAGATGCGAAAATTATGTCAAGAGAGGTATGTAATAGATGAGCATAGGCATGAAATGGTATATGCATGCGCATTTCCTTTGACCAGAAAGAGTCGGTAGAAACAGAAGATATGCAGAGCATACCCTAGCAGAAACGAAAAAACATCGGCACAATGGACGATGCGTATTTCTTGACACATGCAATATGATGGTATGGAAGCCAGATCCTCACAGCACCGCTTTGACTCGCCTACTTCGGGCGAGAAGGGCCAGGTACCCTCTTTTATCATTCACCTAGATGCAACAACCACAGTGCTTCGGGAGGGCAACCGGGAAGTGTTTCCCTCTTTGTTATTTCTGAAGCTCCAACGGTTTCCCGAGTAAGAAAGGGAGATGCCATGCGTATTGCCATTATTTCTGATATCCACGGGAACTGTCTTGCGTTTGATGCTGTCCTGGAAGATATTCGTCTGCGTTCTATTGATCAGATTGTTTGCCTGGGAGATGCTATCCAGGGAGGACCTCAGCCAGCCGAGACACTCCAACGTTTGCGCGAGTTGGCTTGTCCGGTGGTTATGGGCAATGCAGATGCCTGGCTGCTCACAGGTGAAGAAACCAGCCCGCATGAACAGGTCTCTTCTCAACAGATGGCTGTCAGGGAGTGGTCCCTGGCGCAATTATCAGAGGATGACCGGGTATTTATCGGCCAGTTCGCCCCCACAGTGGAGATCGCGCTGGAGACTGACAAAAAGTTGCTCTGTTTCCATGGCTCTCCTCGTTCGTTTGATGATCTTATTTTGCCGAATACCTCTGAAGAGGTCTTGCAAACACTCCTGGGAGGTTTTGAGGCGGCTCTTTTCAGCGGAGGACACACCCATACCCAGCAATTGAGGCGGCTGGGAGATGCCTGGTATGTCAATCCTGGTAGCGTCGGCCTGGCTTATAACTGGACGCTTCCGGCTGACACCTTTCATGC
Source organism: Ktedonobacter sp. SOSP1-85 (assembly GCF_016587415.1). Taxonomy (GTDB): domain Bacteria; phylum Chloroflexota; class Ktedonobacteria; order Ktedonobacterales; family Ktedonobacteraceae; genus Ktedonobacter. The sequence goes on from NZ_BNJI01000001.1 coordinate 6,261,863, forward strand.
CGACCCCTGGGCTGAGTATGCTATTGTTACCTCTGAAGGCGGGCGGAACAATATAGAATTTCTTCATGTCCCATTTGACGTCAGGAGCCTTATCGAGCTTATCAAGGCCAGCGGCAGACCTCATCCCGAAACATCTCTGGCGTTGTACCAGGCGAAAGCATAGCAGATCGAAGGATGCTATTTAAAGTTCATCATTACTTTCTGACGATGCCTTCGCGCCAGGCAAAGATCGCGGCCTGTGTTCGGTCAGTGAGGTGGAGTTTGCTCAGGATGTTGTTGACGTGGCTCTTCACGGTTCCCTCGCTGATAACCAGGCGTTCGGCGATTGCCGCGTTATTGAATCCGTTGGCAATCAAGTGCAGCACTTCCATCTCGCGCTCACTGAGTTCGCTAAATGGGTTGATCTCTGTCTGACGTTTTTCTTGCAATTCCTGTACTACGCGTGAAGCGATACGTGGATGGAGAATAGCTTCACCACGAGCGGCTTTATGGATCGCGTTAACAATCTCTTCCCCACCGGATTCTTTGAGTAGGTATGAAAGCGCGCCAGCGCGGATGGCAGGGAAGATATACTCATCCTGTACATACGAGGTGAGAACCACAACATGTGTTTGGGGGCTGACCTGCTTCACGCGGCGCGTCGTCTCCACACCATCTAATCCTGGCATGGCAAGATCGAGGAGAAGAACGTCTGGTGCCAGCTCTCTGACCAATTGAATAGCCTCCTCGCCCGAACCTGCCTCCCCCACCACCTCAATATCGGGCTGTGTTGCTAAGAAAGCCTGCACCCCCTGGCGAACTACGATATGATCATCCACAATACACACCCGAATTACCTCTTCCATGACATTCTCCTCTTTCTTATTCTGCTACTATTGCTGTTGCTGTCGCTGGTATTGGAACATACGCTTTGATAGACGTTCCGTTAGCTGTACTCTCAAGGGAGAATATACCATGGACGTCTTTAATGCGTTCATACATGCTTCGTAGTCCTATGCTGTGTTTCTGCTGACGAGCAACGGAGAGGTCGAAGCCGTGTCCATCATCTTTTATGGTAAGGGTGATCGCGTGTACTTGGCCTAGCAGCTCAAGGTTCACGGTACGTGCTCCGCTATGCCGGGCGATATTGGAAAGAGCCTCCTGCGTGACGCGAAAGAGTGCCTGCTCAATTTCGACCGGGAGAGGATGTTCCTGCTCAATACGCACATAGATAGCGATGGCCGTGCGGCGTGACCAATCATGACTCATCTCCTCAATAGCAAGAGCAAGGTTCTTATTTGCCAGCCCCGCTGGACGTAGCTCTTCAATCAGCGTGGCTAACTCTTGTTGGGCTAGCAGGGCCAGCTTTTCAGCCTCAACGAGGTGACGATAAGAGGTATTCGCGTCTTTCGGAAAGAGTACCCGTACCGCTGATAGCTGCATCTGGACCGCGAACAGGTGCTGCTTGACCGCGTCATGTAAGTCCCGTTTTAAACGTGTGCGCTCCTCCATGATAGCCAGTTTTCGCCGGGTCAGAAGTAGCATCTGAAGTTGTTCCGCCATATTATTGAGGTCTTTGCTTAATTGCCCTACCTCATCGTGAGCGTGATCATGGATGGTCATCTGAAATTCTCCCCGGCTCCACTCTTTTGTTGCCTGAGCGATACGACGCAAGCGACGGGTAAGATTATGCGAGATAAGCATGCCAGCGCTTGTGCCCAGGGCGGTAGATAAAAAGATGAAGTAAAAGCCTGTGGGCTGCCAGTAATGCCATAATGTAGAAATGACCTGTTGTAGTTGTATGGTACGTGCGCTTTGCGTGACGACGGGGCCATTGATCACGACGAGGAGTGTGACTGCTGTTTGCTTGCCGTGGCTCTGTATGGAGACGGCAATAAGAGACTCGCCAGTTGGAAGGCTATGAATGACCTGCGTTGAAGAACGATTGGGGCTGGTTATTTCGCGTATTGTGCGTTGCGTTGTTTCGTAGGATTGCAGCGTGGTGAGCTTCTGCTGCGTTTGTTGCGCGCACTTTTGCGTGCCCAGAGAAAGCAATTGGGAGCTTGCGCAAGATGTTGAAGTGAGAGGCTGTCCAGCTTGATTGAGAATAGCAACAAACGTAAGCCGGGGATCATCATGGCTTATCTCATCAAAAAGCGGGATGGCAAGCGCGTAGCGGAGGGCTTGCGCATCCGATGTGGTTGATATATTGTCCATATAGGGAGCTATTCGTGTAGCTCCCTGTTTCTCTACTGTTTGCAGTGGCGACACGTTGGCTTGCTGAAGATCCCTCAATAATGGAATGAGGGTGATTGCGCACTCAATTGCCAGGGCAGCGATGAGGGTGACCATCAAGTACGACATGGTGAGTCGCCAGAAGAGGCCACCAAAGCGCCAACGTATTGCCTGCATGGGTGTCTAGCTCCTTACGGTGAGTATACAGTGTTGTATTGTCGTTCCATTATATGTTTGTTACGCGTATGTTGCCAGTGAGAACTGGCGCTATTTGTTATCGACGAACCAGGTGCTAATGTCGCCATTTAAGGCTTTCTCGCTTCGCGCCTGCCAGTATTTAAAGTCATTATCCGCCTGTTGTTGTGTCCATTTCGCTATGGTTACCATTTGCTTGCCCGCTGTTTGCATGGCGTCAAGCTGGATTTTGGTGAATTGTTCCTGTGATATCCCCTGGTGGTTTGCGACTCCAAACAGGCCATCAGGATCTGTTTTAATCTTGTCCGCCGTCTGAGATACGCTGAGCCGCAGGGCTTTCGCGACCTGCTCTTTGACCGTTTTGTAGTACTCAGCCGGAAGCGCGGTTGGAGGATTGGGTGTGGTATATTGGGCCGATGGCCTGGATGAGTTATCGAATGAACAGGCAGTAAAGGCTATGCTGGTGAGAACCATTACGAGGCCAAGAAGCGACCAGAAGCCCTTTGACTGTCGTGCAGACGTTTTCATGATATTAAATCCTTTCTTCTTCTAGAGGGATGGGTATATGGTTATTCGTAGCGCATCAAGTCAGCAATGCGTAAGCGGGCCGCGTTTTGCGCCGGTGTAATACTGGCGAGTGTCGCGATTCCCAGCAGCGCCAGGAGCATCACTACGAAGGCGAGAGGGTCTATGACGAAATCAACTGGCATCACAAACTGGCTGAAGAGGCGTAGGAAGGCATACGCCAGGGGGAGTCCCAGAATGGCACCAAGCAGCCAGGCGATAAGACCTAGCGATTGCCCCTGGACCCAGAAGACCTGCGCCACACGCCAGGAGCTCGCTCCCATTGCTCGTAACATGCCAATTTCACGGCGACGTTCGAGGACTGAGGACGTTAGTTCATTAGCCAGCCCGATAATAGCGGCGATACCGATAATGATCGCGACGCTATAGAGTAATATGTAGGAGACAAACCAGCTACGCTGGTGACGAAGCACCTCGTCCTGTACCATATAGGTATTAACAATGCCTCCACCACGCTCCACTGAACCACTCGTGGTTGCGTCGAGGGCGATTTTGCCTATTTGCTGTACGATTGTTTGCGTGGTCGCCGCCGAGTGGTCCTTTGCTTGCAGTAGGACACGTGTCGCGGCATCTTGTACGGCATTCTCAGGTATGCCCTGAAACTGATAGAGGGTATTCACGGGGACGACGGCGGCTCCCATTTGACCCAGGCCATTGACATTCTCATCAATAATGCCGATGATGCGCCAGGTTGTGGGCTGGTTGTTGGTATTGTTGACTTCGAGGTTATTGCCTATTTGCAGCCCTGTCTTCTCCGCGAAATGGCTACTAATGAGCACGACATTGGTGTCACCTGGTTGGAACCAGTACCCACTGACCATGTGGTGGTGGTAGATTTTGGTTTGAGGCTCGATACCCCAGAGAGCCAGGCGTCCCCACTGCGTATTTGCCCCACCCTGTCCATACCGCTCAAGGACGTTAATGTCCTTGATGGTACTCAGATCCATCTTAATTTGACTCAACTTCATTTGTGGGCCGAGGTCAACCTCTACATCGGCCCCAAAGTTTGTAAAGACCGAGCTTACTGTAGAATTCACCGAGGTGGTGAGGGTTTGTACGATTAAGAAGCTTGTGCCTGCAATGCTAAGCATGAAAATGGTTAAGGTGGCTCGCCATTTCTTGCGGAAGAAACTGCGCAGTCCCAGCCATACGGTCTGCGAAACCCAGGTGATCCGCTGGGCGAAGCGAGTGAGCGCCGTATTTCTTCTTCCCGTACTGATGCCATAGGCGGAAAGGGCTTCGCGAATGGTGATGCGCGTGCCATTCCACAATGGGAGGAGAGCCGCGAGTAGGGGTACACCAAAGCCAACGAGCAAGCCGAGAAGAATCAGATTTAGTGGCAGGGTGAATGGTCCCAAGGCCAGCGGAATGGTTGGAGCCAGCGTCGAGGCCACTATATATCCGCCCGCAATGCCCAGTATCAGGCCAGGGATAGTCGCAAGCGAGCTACAAATGAGCACAAAGATCAGGTAACTGCGCATGATCTGCCACTGCGTGCCTCCTAGCGTTTTCATGGTGCCAATGACAGCCGTTTGCTCTGTAATCAGGGTCGTGACCGTATTGAAAATGAGGATGGCGCTCATGAGTACCGCCATAAAGACCAGCACTATGAGTAGCGCAAAGATACCACTGATTTGTTGCAGGGGGACGATGCCTGGACCAGGAAAGGCTGTCGCGAAGATCTGTATGTGTTTGTCTTTTAGCACTTTCTGTAGCGCTTTGGCGGTTGCGTCAACCTGGCCGATGCGATTCACTTTATAGTGGATCATGAATTGGCGCGCTGGATGATTCGGTTCGTTGGTGTTGGTAAGCACATCCAATTGACGGACGCCCTCGTCACTCATATAGGCCTGCGCTTTGCCTGAGGTCGCGGGATCGACACCAGCGGTCCGAGCCATACCCACGACGCGTAGTGGTACCTGCCCATGTGTTGTGTCAAGCTTGACCGTATCGCCAATTTTGACATCCGCCAGGGCAATATCGCCGTATTCCATTACGATTTCGCCCGCTTGAGGATAGCGACCGCTGACAATTTCGAATGGAGCGAGCGAGGGAGTCTGTAAATTTGGATAGCTAACGATTTTAATTGTCGTGTATCCTGGTGCCTTATTAATGCGCCATAGGGCAGAAACGCGTGTCTCAGTTTGTACCGCTTTTATATTCGGCACATCCTTCAAGGCGGGCACGAGTGTGGGGTCTAATTTGTCCACAATCATCGTGATATCGGGCTGTGTATCATGGCTTTCGATGGTGTAGGAAAAGGCCGAGAAGAGCGTATCCTGCGTGAAATTGATGCCCGTCAGGCCGAAGACGCCAATGAGAATGCCGATGATAACGAGCAGCGTGCGGCCTTTCCTCATTTTCATGTCAGCTATGATCTTCTTCATGCCTGCGCTCATGAATGCACCTCTTCCTGTTTGGCCGTAACGATGGCCTGGGTTCCGTGCGCGCTGACAATACGACCATCGAGCAGATTAATGCGAGCATCGGCGTATGAAGCGAGTTGGGAATCGTGGGTGACATAGATCACGGTCTTTCCCTGCTCGGTGAGTCCGGCCAGGATATTGAAGACGGAGTATGCCGTTTTAGAGTCCAGATTACCGGTTGGCTCATCAGCAATGAGCACGGGCGGATTGTTGGCTAACGCGCGGGCGATGGCCACGCGTTGCTGCTGGCCGCCAGAGAGTTCACTGGGTAAGCGATGGGCAAATGAGCCGAGATCCACGATCTCCAGGCAGTCCTGTGCGCGCTTACGCCAGGCATTACGAGGTAGCCCGCCACCTCCACCCAATTCCAGAGCGAGTAGGACATTCTCAAAGGCAGTAAGTGTTGAGATGAGTTGGAAGAATTGGAAGATGATACCCACGTTGCGGCCACGCCAGCGGGCCAGGGCATTTTCACCCTGGGCTTTTAATTCCTGTCCGGCAAAGACCACGCGCCCTTCGGTTGGTTTATCAATACCGGTGAGCATATTCAGCAGGGTAGACTTGCCGCTTCCCGATGGGCCATTAATGGTTAAGAGTTTTTGGGCTGGCACTGCGAACGTAACATCATGAAGAAGGGTCGTCTTTTGTGTGCGATTGGTGATGATGCGCGTAAGGTGTTCAACCTGTATTAACGGTGAACCAGGTAGCTGATAATTGGTAGGGCCATTATCGACAATGGACATGAGCTTGATCCTTTCTAAGGATAATAAAGCCGTGTAAAGGATGCGTTTCGCTATCGTGTGTTTTGCCTGATTTATTGTTTTTGTGTTGTCTTCGGAGAGTATAACCGAGGGCGTGATCAAACGGGCCTATCTCAGGTTGGATTATGCCTCTATCTCAGGTTAGATTATTTCGTGATGGCGTCGAGGATGACCGGTGGTTGCGCGTGGCGCGCCCTGTTGCCGGTAGCGACAATAGCTACTGGCAACAGGGATGATCGTACGAGTTGGCTGGCGCGCCCTGATGAGAGGCTAGGTAATCGTGTCGAAGCCGTCCAATGCAGAACAGGGTACGCCAAGCCACCTTCTGGGGATTATTCCCTCATCTCAGATTTACTTCAAGGGAGGAAGAGGAAATACCTCATTAACGTATTGTGCTTTGGCAATCGGTATCCTCGCTTAATGTTGGGTCAAAACAAGCCCTTCGCGCCTATCTATCATTCCTGGAAGGCGAAGCGAAGCAGTTTAATAGAGTTTAGTAGTGATGAAGGCAAACGCCAGATTCAAAGCATTGTTTCGAAAGTACTTTCGAATCAGAAGCCACCATACGCGGTACGTGGTGGAGTGTTTGATGTACTGGTAGAAAGCCAGGGCGATATGCTGGTGGCCAATAATCAAGAAATACAGCAGGCCATGAACACTTTTTATACGGCTGAAGGAATTGATATCGATCCCGCCGCTGGAGTCGCGTTTGCCACGCTTTTGAGTGAGCTACGGGCCGGTCATATAGATCGGGATGCCGTTGTCCTTTTAAACGTTACAGGTGGCGGGTGGGAACACAAACGCGCTCATTGCCGGCTCATTTCCGCGTCGCCTGCCCTGAGAATCTGTGATAGCGAACTGGCCTCCGGCGACGTCATGGACAGGATAATGAACCTCTTTTGAGATGTCTGTGGTACCTGATATACGGCTCTCCCGCAGAAGTGGTGCTCAGCAAGAGCAGGATATGCAACCTCGTGTAAGACTAGGCAAAGGGAGGAGTCTTTAGCCGTTTGGATACATGATGGATAGGTTCTAGCCAGGATAGGCGATGTCTGCGGAAGGACCGCTCTATAGATAGACGATGGAAGGGCTGTGGCCAGGATAGACGATGGATGAACTGTAGCCAGGATAGACGATAGATGGGCTGTAGCCAAAATAGACGATGATGGGAGCGAGTCCACCCAGGATAGGCGATATCGAGGAGGCTAGCGCTATGCGGGTAGGCGACCTGGGGGTCGAGTTATGCGGAAAGGCAGCGGGGGGGCTAGCGCCATGTGGATAGCCGATATGAGAAGATAAAGATTTTTGACGCTCAAATGGTATCTGCCATTCTCACTGACTAATGGCGTTACCTATTCGCTGGCGAGGTCCCTACAGACAAAAATTCTCTTATAAAATATATATGTATTTGTGCTGTTTTTGCTGCACGGGTGAACGGAGGAGAGGGTGCGCGAAAGGTGAGAAAAGACAAAAAACCTGACGAAGTGGGAAGGAAGTCTCTTTACCGTAAACGAGCCAGAAAGCTCTTGTGCTTTGGATCGGAACTGAGTTGAACGAGGGTGGTGGCTGCGCTGGCATGCTGTGGAAAGGCGAGCGCGAGCAAACAGACAAGTAGAAGCGAGAAGGGAACGAGTGAGCGTCCACGCCCACGACGAAACGCATCCATGCAAAGTCCTCCTGAAAATACAACATAACATTAGAAGAGGAGCCGCGTGTGAAGGTACATGGAAAACGATGTACAAAAAGCATTGATGGAGTTCTGACACATCGCCTAAGGAAAAAGGTAACATAAGAAGAGAAGAAAGTCAATCTGGGCTTTGCACTGGCCGCTGCACGCGGCGGAGATAGCGGGTATTGCCCTCTCAACGACCTCTGTTGCGGTCGTGTATGCGGTCATGATTGAAACAGGTCTTAATGGTACCGAGCTAGGGAAACTCATTCTCGCGGCCTGTTTCGTCACGGACTTTTGCACCGTCTTGGCACTGGGCGTGCTCTTTGCCACCACTCCTGGCGAGCGTGCTGCTTATTGTGATGCTCCTCGCGCTCAAAATTGCGACCAAGTTTGTGGGCGTCTGGCCGCTGACGCGGTTGTTCCGTATGAGCGTGCGTGAGGGTAACTACACAACACTGCTTATGTCCACGGGACTTACCTTTGGCAGCATCTCCGCGTTGTATGGACTCACGCATGGGATCATCACCCAGACGCAATACACGATCCTTGTCACCGTGGTCATTGGCTCGGCCTTAATCCCAACGATGATCGCGCAAGCCTGGTTTCTCCCTCGCTCTGTTGCTCAGACGACCAGAGAGGAACAGATGGTAGTCGGTGCTCGCGTTGAGGAGGATGACGTACTTGAGCCACCATCATCGCCTCACGTGTGAACCACCTGTGCTTGACGTCCCTTTCTGTTCCTGGGTATACTACGAGCAAGAAAACAAGCATGTATTCTCGCGATGAGGCTCGCGTAACGCCGATATTGGCTAATAGCTTCTACCTGGTTTCCACACGCGCTAAGAGCAGATGACGATGTGTGAGACATGGTAGAAGCTTTTTGTTTGTCTGCACGTCACGGAGGGATCAATGATGCAACCGCATACGCACCTGCGAGCACACTCAGCGAGTGAGCATGCGCTGGTGCAGGCCTCTTGTCACGAAGGTTGCCCTGTCTGTGCGGCCATTGGAGAAGGGATGGCTCGTGTCATGGGTGGCTGGAACTATGAAGGATTTAGCGATGGGCAATTACGCCGGCAATGGCGGCGTGACCAGGGTTTTTGCCCTCTTCATACCTGGCAATTGGCCGAGAAGAACAATGCATTTCAACTGGCCCTCATCTATCATGAGATTTATGCCAGCAAGGGTGCTTGCGTCGGTTGCAAGAGGAGGTCGAGGAGCAGATTCGGAAACATGATTATCGTTTCCTGGAGGAGCCGCGCGGGGAGGAGATGACGGCCTGGCGACGCGCGGCCCAGATCTGTGCAGGCAATCGAGGGGTGTATTCATAGGAGAGAAGGGAGAACGTCGAGTGAACAGCGAACGACATACCAGAGCGCGCTTCTCCAGGAGACCCTGCAGATGCGACGTTCTTACTTGGCCCCACCAGGCGCCTTTTTGTCAACGTTGGCTTCCTGGGTGCCTATACGACCTTTAGCAGCCTGGCCATGGGCGATGTCTTACTCCTGACCCATGATGCATGGCTACCAGCGCTCCTCTATCTTATCGTGAGTATGGCAGGAGGAAGTGCCGTTATTCTGTTTGGCGACTGGCTTGGGCAATGGTGTCTCCACTGGGTGCAACGTCAACCGGGAAGGAGAACGTCACGGACACTGACGCAGCCGCTCAAGGATCGGAGTGGATCGGTTGATATCGATGATGATGATCTGCTCCTACCCGAGCAAGAGGCATCACGATCACGGCAGTGACATCTCGACAGGTGAAATGTACACAAAAAGTTTTTCTAAGAAAATATATGGAGGTCTTTTTGCAACAAACGACGCTTCTCAAACGAGGATTATGGCTCGAATATATCACGTTGGGATGGAATGTGGTTGGAGTGATTATCGTTATTATAGCAGCCTATGCCGCACGGTCCGTGGCTCTGGCTGGTTTTGGCCTCGACTCGCTCATTGAAATCTTTGCCTCCGTGGTGGTTATCTGGCAACTGCGGGGCGTCAACCAGCAGCGTGAGCGGATGGCACTTCGTCTCATCGGGATCGCTTTCATTGCGCTGGTGATCTACATTGTGGCCCAACTGCTCTTCACGCTTCTGACTGGCACGCGTGCAGCGACTTCGGTCGGAGGTATTGTCTGGATCGCTGCGACCTTCATCGTCATGCTGGGGCTTTCCTTTGGAAAACGGGTCACGGGACGGCAATTGAAGAATGAGGTGTTACTCACGGAAGGGCGTGTGACGCTGGTGGATGCCTATCTGGCGGGAGCAGTGCTGCTGGGCCTGGTCCTCAATGCGCTTTTTGGCTGGTGGTGGGCTGATCCACTCGCGTCCTTGGTCATCGTCTACTATGGCATCAGGGAAGCACTGCACGCGCTCCATGAGAGTACTGAGGGCAAGGAGCAGAACATTCGGACGGCTGAATTTATGGAGTAATTGAGAAACGCAGCCACGGGTGTCCAACCGTTGAACACCCGTGGCTGCGTTTCTGGCAGCGTCAGAATGAGCACGTGGTGTGCCAGGAGAAGAGAGACCAGATGGGCCTGTTGCATTCGTGGAAGATAGATGTAAAGCACTCGTTCGCGTGGAAGGCGGGGGAGACCGTCTGTATCAAAACAGGTGCCCGGTGCAGAGGGAGGGCATGCGTAGAATGCCTCTTGCAACGTTCGTTCCGCGACGAGAGCCTGACGTTTTCCTTCCACTACCCTCGTTGAGGGAACCGGTTCTGATGAGAGCAAAGCATTCAGCTCATCTCCAGAGGAGAAAGCCCGCGTTTCCGGCTTCGGGTGGTTGAAGGACAAAGCGCAGGCTGGTATCGTTGCGCTTGTTCTCGAGACTGGAGAAGCCGCGTCCTCGGCTCTTAAAGCGCACGCGTGTGGCTTTGCCCAGGCAGACGCGATTGAGTGCACGATAGGCGCGAGTAGCCAGGGTCGCCGCCTTCTTCGGACTCTTCATGAACCTGAACTTCCTGCTGGTGGGCGCGGTGAGTATCAACCCCGTCATTGGAACCCTGGCCCTCTTCCTGGTCCTGGCCTGGCGTATCGCGGGCTACTATGGCGTAGACCGTTACCTGCTTCCATTACTGGGAACACCCTGGACAGGCTCGCTCAGAAAAAATCAAGCCCATCTTCCCAAAGTCGCTACAAGCTAAACAATGGCATCATACACAGCCTCGGTTGGCAGAGAGAAACGTCCCTGGCAGCAATGTTCTGCCAGGGACGTTTCTCTCTGCCAACCACCCAATCTTCTCGTTCCTGGCTCGCCAGCTTGCAGTATAAAGTGGCGTGGCGCAAGGGGGGATGCTGACGTTGGTAAAATGCAGAATCAAGAAGCCGACTGAGTTGGCTGTGGGTCAACGAAGGTATAGCCCACTCCAATCCTGGTCAGGAGGTAGCGTGGTTGAGCCGGATTCGGCTCGATCTTATGACGCAAGCGATTCATGTTGACCTGGAGCATATGACTCTCTCCGAGATATTCCGAGCCCCAAACATGTTCCAATAACTGATCATGTGTCAGAACCCGCCCGACGTTACGCGCCATATAGACGAATAGACGATACTCAACTGGCGTAAGTAGAATTTCCTCTGCCCCACGCTTGACCTGGTGCTGTGTGTAATCAATGGTTAGCTCCCCGATCCTCAGGGGGGGCTGCATTCCTTTACTCTCGGTCACAGCAAAGGAGGTACGCCTGAGGACAGCGCGAATACGGGCCAGGAGTTCATCAACGCTAAAGGGTTTCGTCAGGTAGTCATCAGCTCCTAAATCCAGGCCTAGAACCTTGTCCTTGTCCTGCCCCCTGGCAGTCATAACGATGACAGGGACAGTAGAGAACTCACGAATATGTGTGCAGACTGTAAAGCCATCCATCTTCGGCATCATCACATCTAAGAGCACGAGATCAGGCATTCTGGTTTCGACTGCCTGGAGCGCTTGCTCGCCATCTTGTGTGGCGATTACCTCATAGCCCTCTAGCTCTAGATTGCGTGAAACTAGTCGCAACAAACGCGGATCATCGTCAGCAGTCACAATGGTCGTCTTCTTTGCAGCCATACCTGTCTATCCTCTCGGGGCTGCTCTCTCAAAGAGAAATGATCAACCTCGTGATCATTCTCTTTGAGAGAGCACAACTCAAATCTCTGGCACCTAACGTGTGCTCTTAGTATATCTTATTTAAGATCACGGGCATCTCACAGCGTTGGCTACCATCTCACAAATGGCTCTCAGAGGGCAATTTGATCTTTGTCTTCCTCACAGATCACAGCTTGATCAGGCCTGGATGAAAATGACTCCTTGATACATGCCACCTCTACAATAATAGGAACGCCGTGGGGAACTCCAAGGCGCCATCAGACGAACAAGTAGCAATAAATAAATGTTTTTCATCTTCTATACATAAATTCAATCAATTTCCTGGAGTGTTCAGTTTAGTATTGTATTCTGCTAAACAACACTGCACAATAATAGTGCAAAACTTGTGTTCCCATACTGCTAAAGAAAGGTTTGGTGCAATTATAAGATAAACAAAGGTAAAATATAACACGCAGAAGTCTTTAGATCTTGATAACCAGGATCCATTCCCTAGAGGCTGTTATGAACAATAGTTAGACGAGGAGTATGGAAAGAAAAGCATACCCCAGTGATGTAAGCGATGAAGAATGGGGCGGATGTCGGCTCCCTACCTGACCTTGATGAACGAAGAGGCGTCCCAACGAGAGCGCGACCTGCGTGAGGTGTTCAACGGCTTGCGAGGGACGCGTGCGCACGGGAGTTCAATGGCGCATGATGCCTCACGACTTGCCGCCCTGGGTCAGCTTCTGATACTGCATGTGACGCCCGCCGACGAGCAGAATCGGGCTCAGGTTGGCAAACTGACCGCCGGTGTTCAAGACGTGACAGGCCAGCATGTGGAGGTGGCCTTTGTCGATCAAGGATACACGGGCGAGAATACCGCTCAGGAGGCTCAGGAATAAGGGATGCGCCTGGAGGTCGTCAAATTGCCAGAAACCAAGCATGGCTTCGTGCTCTTGCCATGCCGATGGGTGGTAGAGCGCAGCTTTGCCTGGATGACCCGTTTTCGTCGCCTGGCTCGCGATTATGAACGTTTGCCGGAGACGTTGGCTGGTCTTCACCTGCTGGCTTTTGCGATCATCGCTTTGCTCTCTTGATGAGTCACTGCTCTTTCTCTTCATAACAGCCTCTAGTGATAGTCTATTTCATCTTCTCTAGCTCTCCCAAACTGAGGGAAGCTCATAAGTGTTTCTTATTTTACACTGGTGTCTCTGACAGAGACTCGCTTGATGAGAGAGAGTCCTCATCAGTTGATGAAGATTGTTGCAAAGAAGGCAGGTGTTTCAGCAACCAGCGAAGCGTAATTCCTTGTATGAGGAGTGTAAAGAAGACCACGGCATAGGTCGAGATCAGTAAAACTGAACGATTGGGAATCTCCATTGGCAACGCCAACACCAATGCCAGAGAAAGTGCCCCACGTAACCCACTCCAGAAAATGACGAAACGGGCTTTAGCCCGCCGCAAGCTGTGCCGTTTCAACGGCGGCAGTGAGGCGTGTCCCGGCTTTAGCCCTTGCATAGCACAACGTAGAACGTATGTTTGACACCTCCAACGCATTGGAGTATACTCTACAAGAGACACAATATATTTTTTGAGAGAAACAGACGAAACATGGCAAAAGCCACGAAAACCATCAGGCAAGCGTTGCAGTATCCACCCCAGTTCGCCCACGCTTTTACAGAGCATCAGGCGCTCTACAACCGTGTCGTGACCTTCTACTTTGAGGTCATCCAGGCCCATGAGGGCCTCCTCTCTCTCAAGAACAAGCAGGCCCTCACCGCCCTGGAGCACCTCACCCATGCGACGGAGAAGAACCCTCATCCCCTTGTGCCCCTCTCCGATCTCGCTCCAGATCTCCCCGCGATGTTCCGACGCGCCGCCATCAATGCAGCCCTTGGCTCCGCTCGCGCCTTTTTCTCCTCGCTCAACACATGGCGCGTTCGCAAAGAAAGGCACGAGGCCAAACCATGCAAAAAGGGCAAGAAGAAGCTGCCGTTCAGAGAGCGCCCACCGGTCCCGCCGCGCACCTGGAACCGATCCGCGCCCTTCTACGCGGGCTTGTGGAAAGAACGCACGGGCCACTCCATCATGCTCAAAGTGTGGACTGGCTCGTGCTGGTCCTGGCTCAAAATAGGGACGCTTCCTCGCGATCTTCCCGAGGGGTATGCCCTTGCAAGCCCGTCCCTGGTTTGCAAGGGCAACCGCTGGTGGTTGCATACTCCCATCGAGAAAGCGTTGGAGGCCCCCGCCAAAGTGGTTGAACAGATCGCCTCCACGCAAACCCGTCTCTGCGCGGTCGATGTCAACCTCGACCAGCATCTCGCCGTGTGCACCGTTCAGACCGTCGAAGGCACCATCCTGGCCACTTCTTTCATTGGAAATGGCACAGCGATAGCGGGCTTTAGGAAGCGATTGCTCGGACGAATTGCACGCAACCGATCTCAGACAGGCATCATTGCCCAAGGGGAACAGGACAATGTGGCTCTCTGGCGCAAGATCAGGCATGTCGATGAGCACATCGCGCACCAGGTGAGCGCCCGCATTGTCCAGTTCGCCATCGAGCAGCAAGCCAGCATCCTGGTCTTCGAGCATCTGGGCAACCTGCGCCCGGAAAAAGGGAGGTATTCGCGCCGCAGCAACCTCAAACGCGCCTACTGGATGAAAGGGCGCATCTTCAAGTACTCGAAGTACAAGGCGTGGAATGCAGATGGTATCATCACGTGCCGTGTCAATCCGCGCCATACGAGCCGGGAATGCCATCGCTGTCAGGCGCCCGTCATTCGCTATAATGAGAGCGAGCCGGTTGAGGGATACACGCCCGGAGCGCCACTGTGTCTGTGCCCACGATGCCAGATGCACACCCATGCTGACCGCAATGCCAGTCTGAGAATCGGGCAGCGCTTGCTTGAGCGCACGCAAGAACCCTTGAAGGAAAAGCCACATGCTCGTTCGCGACGTGCGACGAGGGGGTCGAAAGACCCAGGTGTTGGGATCTCCCAGGATGCCGAACGCGAAGGGCAACCATCTATTGCTCAAGCCAGGCAAGGAGATCACGCCAACGGGTCTGGCACCACCCAGAGGGGATTGCGCCGGATGGGTGCGCGCCTCTCCGATATAGCGACCACATTACGCCTCCATTTTGAGTAGTCCCTACGGGACAGGTCTCACGCAGGCGCGTACGGTGCTGTGTCAGAAGCTGCTGGGCTTGAGCCCATGCGGAGTGTCACACAACGTTTTTTCTCGTAATGTTGACGATTTGAAGAGCTATTTGTTCAAGCACATCTTTGCCATTGGAAAGAGAAAAACCGATGAAAACGCTTGCTCAGACAGAGAAGGGGTCGATTGAATACCGCATGGTGGGTCAAGGCCCAACAGTGATTGTGCTATGGAGGCCTGCCCCCTTGCAAAACATTGCTATACGGGAATGACTGTGCGTACCAAAGTGATGCTATGAGCGCAGATATTGAGCCAGATCTGCCAGGTCTTGATCATCGGCGCGCTTGTAATCATGAGATGCAATATACCCCTCGTACACCGTAAAATACTTGTCCTGGGGAACGCTTAGTCGCTGCCAGGATGTCAGATGCCCTGTTCCATGCATTGGAACGAGCTTGGCATGCAGGTGATCTACTCCAAAGCCTTCCAGGATCAGTCCAGTTCGCCCAACATCAACAAACTTGCCATCCAGGAGCAAAGCAACCTGTTTCGCAGCCAGGATGAATTTCTGTAGCACTCCATCCTCCGCCTGGAAGGCATAGCTAGAAATGTGTACCTTGGGAATAACGACTGAAAAGCCCTTTGTATTGGGGAAGATAGAGAGGAAGGCCAGATGTTCATCATCTTCCCATATCAGGTGACAGGGCGCTTCACCACGGACAATCTGGCAAAACACGCATGCTTCCATCGCACCAGTTCCTTTCATCACAAGCAGACTCAGGCAGTTCTTTGACATCGCCATAAGGTCTGTTCAACTGTTCCTGTCCAAGCACTAAAGAAAGAGCCATGCTATGGAGTATACTCGAAGTATATAGACAACATGCTGGCAATGGAGTTCGCCATGCCAAGAAACTATCCATCCCTAAAAGGTGCTATGCTATGAGGAGGGACCTGTTTGTCACTAAGGCAAACAGGTCCCTCCTCATATATTAAACGCGAGAACCTGAGCTACTCATGGCTCCTGCGTGAGCACCATATCCGTCATGGCGCGGCGCGGCGTGGGAGTAGCGGAGAATGTATACCCCATGCGCATAATCATTTGTGGATAGTCGGATGGCCCTAAAAGCGTTTGTAGCCGTGTGCGTAGCTCTGGTATCTCCAGGGGCTGGTTGAAAAACGAGGCCTGGATCCCCTCTGCACATGCTGTCAGCAAGACTCGCTCCAGGGCCTCGCCTGCCAGCAACCAGTCCAGCGACGAGTCGCCAAAGGTTCCCAGGATCGCTAATGCAGGGGCTTGCTGCAAGGCATGCTGTATTTTGTTCTCCTCACTGTGGCTGAGATTCAGTGTTCGCACCCAGAAGGGATGACCTTCTCCGCGTGGGTGAGCCGAGATAGGCATACCATCGGGGGCAGAGGCTGGTCGTAACCACTGCGCCAGCTCAGCGCGAAAGTCCTTATGGGCCCATTGTTGGCGATCTCCTTCCAGGATAAACTCCATGAGGCGCTGGCGCAACCCTCCCTCCACAAATCGTATCCAGGTTCCTTCCTGACCTGCTTGCTTGATAAAATTGTCAAGGGATGAGCGTGGTATGGGCTTAGGGGAGACCTCCCCGCGATACGTGTGGCGCCATGGCAGCGCATGAAAGAGGCGCCGATCCTCTTCGTTTGGCTCGTAAGAAGAGATGACCGTCATTCTGGCAACCAGATTGGCGCATTGTGGGTCGGGGAGAAACGTGAGCGTCTCCTGTAAGCCAAAGTAGCGTAACGCCACGCGTATGTTCATACAGGCGGCCCCACAACTGATCAGGACCTCGCGTCCCTGGGGATCAGCAATTGGCAGGCGACGCTTGAGGTCGGCATAGACCTCAAGCGTTTTATTATGCACCTGGAAGAGCCAGGGCTGAATGTTATATTCGGAGGGAGCCAGGGCTGCATAGTGTAGGATGAACTGGAGTTTTTCCGCGATTGACCCCTCACGAGGAAAAGCTCCTTCTTGCATTGTGGGAGCAGCAGATGTATCAGACGTGTCCATAAGTTGTTCCTCTCTGGCGGTGATAGCACAATGCCATTACCGCATAACGAGTTCTTTCTCTTGAAAACACAACATATTACACCCTCCCGGCTTGCGGCGTTCGCTGCGTGCCTCCAACCTGTTGAGCAAGATGCGTGTGAAGCGATCCAATAAGGCAAAGCCAAAATGCAGATCGTCCTGAGCCTCGTGCCGCAAGCACTCTCCATCGAGTGCAATGATTTCAGCAGATGTAAGTGCATACGCGTGAAAAGACCAGCGATAAGGGGGTATAAGCCAGCCCCAGCCAAGAATGTCACCAGGGCCAAGTGTCTCGAAAGGTGCTGAACTGTGTGGCGGCACATCTAGCTCCAGTATGACTTTTCCCTGAGTGATGAGATAAAGATGGGTAGCAGGATCGCCGCTCTGAAAGATGTGCGTGCCGGCATCATATGTTTGCATTACCCCGCAATCGCTCATCATTCGTACATATCGTTGCTCCATATGTTCGAGAAACGGCTGTTTAGCCAGTATAGAAGTATGTACGCTCATACCTATTCCTCCTGACATCCAGTTACAAGAAGGGTTGTCTCAAAACAATTACTTCTAGACGTTGTCATCATCCCTGACAGTCCTACTGTAAAGCGTAGCAGGAACGGCTCTCATAGACCTCTCAAAGGTGGCCTGGCTGACACGACCTTCTCACATTAGTGCATCTTCCCTGGCATTCGTCGAGTAAGCGGTTCTAAGACCTGGCTAAGACTTAGAATAGACGGGGCATCGAGCGCTCTTTGTGCTTAGATGTATCCTTCCCGTTTTGCGTAATGGGTCTGGTAATGAGTACCGGACACTTTGTGGTACTGAGAACCTTTTCAGCGATGCTTCCTAGCAGGACGTGCTGGACTCCGCTTCGGCCATGTGTTGTCATGGCAATCAAGTTGGCGTACTCACCCTCAATGAGACTTTGAGTGTGCTCCACGTGCTGAACAATGGCTGAGCCAATGTCGGTAGCGCCTAGAACAGAGGTGGTAAACAGTACATGCTGAGAGGCGAGAAGACTCTGTTTGAGGCGCGCGATGACCGTTTGCAGATAGTCTTCAGCTGCTAGCATCGCCTTTTCCACCTGTTGGTGTCTCCATTTGCTGTTGGTCACGCGTGGAAGAGCGACAGCCTGGACGAGATGGAGTTCCCATGGTGTCGTGGAACAAAGTAGAGCGGCAAACTGGAGTGCTGGCTCTAGAGCACTCTCGGCTAGTTTCGAGCCGTCCAGGGGAATGGTGATGCGCCAGGATGGGGTTGTGGGGAATACGGATGGACGTCCATGCGCATTAAGAATCAGGATAGGGATGAGACTGCGGCGTGTGAGTCGGCGTGCGACACTGCCTAACACCCAGCTTGCCAGACATGTTTTCCCTCGGCTGCATAGCACAATCATATCGGCCTGCTCCAGGCGTGCAGCAGATTCGATGGCTGGAGTTGTAGCACCCAGCTCGATATCTGTTTCAAGCGGAATGCCCGCCAGTTCAGTGGTGTACATTACGTATCTATAACGGCCCTTGCCCCTCAGTTCACAAACCTTTCTCAAATCGTAACCAGAAGCTCAGCTTCCTTATTGTTATGTGCTTGAGAGAGAGAGAGGCGGATGCGAGACCCGTTCGTGAGCTTCATGCAGTATGAAAGTAATAGAAATCCAGTGAAGTTATTGTAGCTATGAGAAGGAGAGAAGGTGTTTGTCATGAAGAGCACAGATTTCTCTTGCGCTATCGCTACTGACCTGGTGCCACCAGGACGTTGTTGTGAATGGTGCGGCAAACCAGCAGAACACCATCTGACGGCTATGGGAGGGCAACGTCATAATCAGGGTGGCTTTTTCTGCGCTAGCTGTGGTCAGGAATTTGCGCTACTGATCTGCGCTACCCTGCAACCTTTTCTGCCCATTCAGCGCTTTGTCTATCCAACATTTGTGTCCTACGCGTTAAATGGATAAATTCCTGACGTAGAGCATGGGTATCTGCAATCACAAATGTATCAAAGTAGAGCTTCTAGTATCACGACTTCCTTCCACAAGTTGGTTGGAATGGTGATCGCTTTGAGCAAAGTCTTTTCTCTGCTTGTGATCCCATCGTGAGCATAGGATCCTATGCTGGTATTAGGAAGAAAGTATTGATGTTGGTGTAAGCACGACTTGCAGTTTGAGTGGATCGCATGCACATATCTCCCGTCCGCGATGTGTGAAAGAGCAGCACCAATACCAACCATCTAGCAGCATCTATGAGCTGAGAAAAGGGGGATTGCAATGACACTCTATGAACCACTCAACATCTTTTGTGGGCTTAAAGGAAGAAAGGCGGTAGAGCCTGATTTCAGGCTCTACCGCCTTTTACTAGCACTAGAACAATCCCACAAATGGTTGTTGCCATTCCTCTTGCATTTTCCCGTTTTTCGCGTCTACTTCGTGAAATCCGTGGAAACCTGAATGCATCTTGCGTATGCTTGTTGGCCGTACGATGAACAGTGGTCGTTTGGCTTCTGAGAGCACACGCTCTGTAATGCTCCCCATCGCCCAGCGAGCCAGGCCTTTACGCCCATGAGTTGCCATTGCAATACATTCACAGCCAGGGATGTTCTGGTCTGCCAGATGCCCCTTTGCACTGGCGTCGAGGATGGCCTGAGCAACCTCGATATCACAATGCAGTGATGAGGTGAGGTGCAGATGCAGCGTTGGCGGACACTCACGTAGCAGCCTTTCTTCAAGCTCTTTCAGGTAACGCTGGGCCTCGTGCATCAGAGGAGACTCCTCTTTATCCGTTATGTCATACTGCACAAAGAGAGGAAGAACGCACAAGAGATGAAGTGCCGCAGTGTCGGAGGGCGAGAAGGCATGACTCAATTCAATTGCTGGTTGCAATGCCTCTTCGGCCAACTCTGATCCATCCAGAGGGACGAGGACTGACATCCCCCGGCTTGTCGAGAACAGATCAAGGGCATCCTCTTCACGGAAAATCAGGACAGGGACCAGGCTATGGCGCGCAATCTTCTGAGCAACGCTTCCCAGCAGCCAGCGTTTTGCCTCTCCTTTGCCATGACGGCACATAACAATCAGGTCCCCCTCCTCTTGTTGGGCATACTCCAAAATCACAGTCGCGGGATCGCCCTGGACAACACTGGTGCTCACTCCAAGACCTTCTAAACAGGGAAAGGTTAAAACATGATTGAGGTAATCTTGTGCCTCTTTCTGTTCGGCTTCTATGGCATCAGCCAGAATCATCGTTGTATCAGCTGAGATCCAGGCATACTCCATAGGCAGCATGGTTGCACGTACCAGGAAGAGCGATCCTCCTGTCGACCTCGCCAGGTGTGCCGCAGGTAGCAAAGCCCCTTCCGCTCGCGTTGAACCATCTAGTGGAACAATAATGCGTCTCATCATAAGACAACTCCTTCTTCATTATCGAGGAATGCGCCTGCCTACGCTATGGCGCAGTACGGCTCACTCCCTTTACTTTCGGCCAGGACCACGATGACCATCAGCATAAAGTAGCTATCCTACCGAGGAGTATGTTTCTCCGCCGTCTTTAACAAGCATAGACTGGCATATTCACCACCTTGTCACAGGACATCTCTTCCTCCACACAAAACCATCACAAGGAATATTCCTAAACAGGCTCGCTACATGACGCAGGACACCAGATGGCACACAAAGAGCAACCTCTTGTTGGGGCGGTTGTCCTCAGAGGTATGGCCACATCTGGGACACGCCTGACCGGTGTGGTAGGCATCCACCTTGATGGCCATGCTCCCCGAAAGCAGCGCCTTGTAGGCGATATACCCATGCAACTCGGCGAATGCCCACGAGGAGGCATGCCGGTTGGCTCGCCGCTGCTTCTTGCTGGCCTTCTTTCCTCGCTTGCGCCTGGTTCGTTCGCGAATGTGGGTCAAGTCTTCCAGCCCGATGAGGCTCTGAAAAATCCCCTCCCGACTATAGGGCATATGGGAACTGATGCACCAGTGAGTGCATGAAACGCTTCTGGACAGGAAGACCGCTACTGACTCTCAGTAATGGGAGTCAGTAAGTCGCCTGGATGAAAGAAGAATCCCCCTGGATTTATCCGGGGGAGTGTCAAATCGCTTGTAATTTCCTCCTTTTCTTTGTTATGATTGCATCAATCTATTTTGATTTAAATAATATTGATGCAATAAAAGGAAGAATGCATGGAAAATGCTTTGGCCCCACCTCCTTCTCTGCTCAAACTGGTAGCTCATGAAGTTCGTTGGAATCTCCTTCGCTGCCTTGCTCGCAGCGACTACCGTGTGCAAGATCTTGTGGACAGATTACAGCTACCACAAAATCTGATCTCGTATCATCTAAAGCTGCTTCGCCAGGGACAACTGGTGCGTGAACGCCATAGTAGTGCTGACGAACGTGAAGTCTTTTATCGCTTAGAGGTTGAGCGACTTCAGCAGCTGTATTGGCAAGCTGGAGATATGCTGCATCCAGCGATCACCCTTTCGCCAGAGCAAGCACTCACAAACGAGAAGCAGAGACCACACCAGCCATTGCGTATCCTGTTTCTCTGTACGGAAAACAGCGCTCGCTCCCAGATGGCCGAGGCCCTCCTGCGTCACTTGAGTCACGGAATGGTGGAAGCATTCAGCGTTGGGAGCACCCCTGCTGAGCAAATTCACCCCCAGGCTCGGCAGTGTATGGAGAGGATGGGCATTGATATGAGCCTGGCAGTTCCAAAGCACCTTGACCTCTTTCAGAGTGAGCGCTTTGATGCCATCATTACCGTTTGCGACTCTCTCCATGAAGTGTGCCCGACGTTTCCAGGAGATCCAGAGCGTATTCATTGGAGCGTTCCTGATCCTGCCAGGACGCAAGGGACCGAAGAACAGGTGCGCGCCGCCTTCGAGCAGACCGCGCTGCAACTGACAACCCGTCTCCGTTTCCTTCTTCCCCTTCTTGAACGAGAGAAAGGACTGGTACTCCCATGACACAACGTGTCTTATTTCTGTGTACCCATAACTCGGCCCGTTCTCAGATGGCCGAAGGACTGCTCAGGGCATTGGGGCAGGGGCAGTTCGAGGCCTATAGCGCGGGAACAGAGGCAACGGCTGTGCGCCCGCTCGCGATAGAAGCCATGGCTGAACTGGGCATCGATATTTCAGGCCAGTCTTCCAAAAGGCTCGATCGCTATGTGCAGGAGTCATTTGACGAGGTGATTACGGTCTGTGATGCCGCCGCTGAAACCTGCCCGTTCTTTCCCTATGCCAGGCACCGACGCCACTGGTCCTTGCCAGACCCGTCGCAAGCTACTGGCAGCCACGAGGAGCAACTTGCCGTCTATCGTCAGGTACGTGATGCTCTCCGAAAGCACATCGAAGAAGAATTGCTTGCAGCCCGTTCCGCTTCGTAACAGGCGAAACTGGAGATGGCATGAGAGGTTCTCCTCTTATTATTTTGCAAAAGGATGTATGTGTATGAAGACAACATCGCTACTACGTCGCGCCAGCGCAGAATTGCTTGGCGCCTATGCCCTGGTGACCGCTGGCTGTGGTGCGATCATGGTGGATCGCCTCACAGGCGCGTTGACCCATGTTGGGGTAGCGCTCACCTTTGGACTCATTATCACCGTGATGATTGCTGCGATGGGCCATCTTTCCGGCGCACACTTCAATCCTGCTGTGACTGTTGCCTTTGCCCTGACCCGTCACTTCGCCTGGAAAGAGGTTCCCGTTTATATTGGTGGGCAACTCCTGGGGGCGATCCTGGGAGCTGGAACCCTCCGTCTGCTCTTTGGTCCGGTGGCCGATCTTGGTGCCACGCTTCCCCATGGGAGCGTGTGGCAGTCCTTTGGTCTGGAGATCTTGCTGTCTGCCGTGCTGATGGTGGTCATTATTTCCGTTGCGACCGATACCCGAGCCGTGGGTCAATTAGCCGCGCTCGCCATTGGCGCCACCGTTGCCCTCGATGCCATGTGGGGAGGTCCTATCAGCGGAGCGTCAATGAACCCTGCCCGTTCCTTTGGTCCCGCGCTCCTCTCCGGTGCCTGGAACGGACACTGGGTGTATTGGCTTGGTCCTCTCCTTGGTACCTGTCTAGGGGCTATCCTCTACCAGTGGTTGCGTCTGCCGATGACGACCTCCCTGGCGCCATCTGTCCCTCAACCAGAACCAGAGGCGCTTCGCATAGAAGAATAAGAGCTGGAAACGCGGAGCATTGTGGCGAGGAGGAAATCTCCTCTCTGGGAAGGAGGCACATCGTAGAGAGTGATACGCACTGAGCGATGTCCTTCTGATGAGACGTGGACCATGGCTATGGCAGCGGTGTTTCTCCTTTGCGCATCAGGTGCGCCGCTGCGGCCCAGCCCACCGGGTCAGCTCCGATAATCACGGCGAGATAGGGGAGTTTTGTTCGTTTCTCGATATTCTTCTCTCTTAAAGAGGCCTCTTTTCGAGAGCTTCGAGAGGGAAAAAGACAAAGAGACCGGCTTCTGCTCGGAGGAATCAAGCAGTCCCATCCTAGATGTGTAGGAGAGCGTTGTATCCCAAGGTCCTGCTTACCTGTTGCTCTTCTCAGGTCCACTCATTGTTGTGCTTCGGCAACGATGAGGCTGGAGGCTCCTGAGAGAGGCAGATGCGTCAGGTAGCACCAGCCGCTTTGCCGCAGCCATGTACGTACCTCTTCCTCGCTATACACATCGCCTTCGCCAGTGGCAACCAGAAACTCGCCAGCGATGAGCGTGGCAAACAGGGGATGGGTATGGGTGGTATCGGTCCAGAAATCGACCAGCAACAGGCGCGTACCAGAAGAAACAGCGGCATGGATGCGCTGGAGCAAGGTCAGGTTCCGTTCTGGTGAGAACATATGCACAGCGTGGGCAAGAAGAACACAATCATGATCAGGTGGAAGGGGATCTTGAAAGAAATCTCCCTCAACTATGGTAATCTGCTCAACTACAGGGGCCGTCTCCAGGCGCTTGCGTGCCAGTCTTGCCACACGTGGAAGCTCAAAGAGGGTGGTCTTGAGGGCAGGGTACTGGCCTAAGAGCGCCAGCAGAAACGATCCGGTTCCTCCGCCAAGATCGAGCACCTGGCGATGGCGACCAAAGTTATAGGTGCAGGCGAGTGCCTGGCCCGCCCCACTGGTGATGGCCTCCACCCCTTCCGAGAAAATCCTGATCCCCTCTTCGTCTGCAGGTTCAAATGTGGCCTGACCGGTACGAAGACGTGCTTCAAACTGCTGCCATGCCGGATAACTGATCTGGTTCCAGAAGCGCAGGAATGGGCGGAGATCAGGAGAGGAATCTCCACTGAGAAAGGCAGTAGCCACTGGACTATTCTGATACCACTGATTGTGGCATTCGACCAAACCCAGAGCCACCATTGCATCAGCAATGATACGTAGTCTTCGGCAGGCAAGCCCTATCCTTTGCGCCAGAAGCTCTAATGTCATGGGGCCCTCGGCCAGGTGCTCAAAAAATCCGAGTTCGCTGGCGGCAAACAGATGTTTCGACGCCATAAAACCACTCGCAATCTGGAAAATGGCATCAGGTGTGACAGGGTTATGCATTGTCATGGTCTGATTCTCTCGTCACAACGTGTAAGTTGCTGGTATGATTGTTGTCCCGCTCTATACGATGAGCAGTGAGAGACAACATGATAGGATCATAAGACTGAACCATCTTTTCATGTTTTGTCCATACATTGTCTCTTCGTAAGGAACACGAGACGATATCGGGAACCGTTACAGTATTTTCTGGCTCAGCACTAAGAAGGAGGCCACTGGGCCAATCTGGCTGCTCTCAACGCTTTCCACCCAACTTGTTGGAGAACCCATACCTGTTCGTTTTTGTGATGAAAGGGACGGAGGCGATGCCCTAAAATGGAGATCTGGCGAGTACCGTGCCTGAGCAATCGATTCCGATCTTGTTTCTTCCACCCCTCCCTCGTACATTGGCATCCTTTTTTGATGCAAGGCTCGAAGCAGGCCAGGGTCATTGCAGTGCTGACCGAAGAAAAGGTGGGAAGCAACCCAGAGAGGTTGGTTTCCCACCTTTTCTTCAGCCCTGGCTCCCTTCTCTTCACATCCCTACAATCCAGAACCGGAGCAGACCGATGACGGCTCCTGCCAGAATCAGCCACACGGAATTGAGCTTGAAACGCAGCAGAATCACAAAGGCGAGGATGGCGATCGCTACCGTCAAGATATCGGTGAGTGCATGTTGTCCCAGTTGAACAAGCACACCAGTCATTAACGCCAGCGCGGCAGCATTGACCCCATCAAGCAGTGTGGCGGTCCAGGTTGCCTGGCGTAAACGCGAAGCCACGGGATGAATGAGGGCAATCAAGACAAACGAAGGCAGAAACATCGCCAGCGTTGCCAGCAGGGCTGCGGGCCACCCACCGATGACATACCCAATAAAGGTTGCCGTTGTGAAAACCGGGCCTGGTGTAAACTGCCCGATGGAAATCGCATCGAGCAACTGCTTGTCCGTCAACCAATGGAGGTTTTGCACCAGATCAGTACGCAGGAACGCCAGCAAGGTATAGCCACTTCCATACACCACTGATCCAAGTTTGAGAAAGGTCAGAAAGACCAGACCTAAACTGACGGGGGGGCTGCGGCAACGGCTCCGGCACCAAGCCGAGCAATGAGCGGCTGCAGATCAGCTCGCAGGTTTGTAGCCAGCAATGGGACTGCTACACTCACAACAGGCGTTTTTGTGCGCTTGCGCGAGATGAGCAAACGAAGCACACCATAGAGCGCGGCCCCTCCGAACAACAAGATCAGTACATTGACGCCCAGGAAATAACAGACTAGCACCACAAGCGCGAGGCCCACCGCAAGTGGCCCTTTGAAAATTGTTCGTCCCAGATTCCAGATAGCTTGTGCGACAATAGCCACAACGACCGGCTGAATGCCATAAAAGAGCCAGCCGATCTGAGGCAAGGCTCCATAAGTAACATAGGCCCAGGCCAAAGCGAGCACAATCAGCATAGCTGGACCGATAAAGCAGACTCCGGCTACCAGCAAGCCGGGCCATCCCGCTCGTAGGTAGCCCAGGTAGATCGCCAGTTCCGTGGACGAGGGGCCGGGAATAAGGTTCGTCACACCGATTAGATCGACGAATCGTTCATCACTGATCCAGTGGCGCCGCCGGACAACCTCCTCACGCATCATGGCGATATGAGCAGCAGGTCCTCCAAAGGCGGTAAAGCCCAGGCGCAAAAAGAGCCAGAGGACTTCCCTGAGTGCGTGATGGGAAGGGGGCGGCTGGGGAGGGACGGCTGGGTTTGTTGTTGGTACTTCCATAAACGTTTTTCCCATTTTCTCTAGATTTTTCCTCTCAAGAGAGGTCTTATTCGTGGGAGGTGACGCATACTGACATTGGCTGGGGAGCCCATGCGCCGTGCTTCCCCCCTCCTCTTTTCAGGAAAGATAGGAAGCGCAGCGCGTGCAGTCATTGGTGGTTCACGTTCCCTGATAACAGGACTGATGGGTGCTTCCACAAGTCAGTTCGCGAATTTGTCTTTCGTCGTGGTTGACCATCACGGCTGGGAGCGGCGCATACGAAAGCGGCTTCGCATATCCCTGCCCTTGATGCACCATCCACCAGAGCAAGTGGGCCAGCGCTTTCCCTTTCTCGGCATCGCTTTGGTTCCGGTAGAGCGCGATCCAGGAATATCCTGCGATGGGATAGGAAGAAGCAACCGGGGCCACTGACACCAGATGGACAAACGAGAAACACACGCGAGCGTCTCCATCAGCAAAACACTTCTGTCTGCACTGGCTTCACGGTGGTGCATCAGCGCTGTTCCCTTCGCTTGCCAATGGCCTTCCTCTAGCTTACCCAGGCTGCGTGGGAGAAGGTCCCCGCTCATCCTCGTCTTCTAACACTTCCTGAACCAACTCCGCAATTTTGTGCTTCGCTTCGTGCAGGGCAACACGCCCCTCGTCCGTGATGACGTAATACTTGCGTATACGACCATCGACAATCCTTTCCGTCCGCGTCAGATAGCCCTGCTCTGTCAGGCTATGCAGCAGCGGATAGAGGGTCCCAGGTGAGAGATCGTAGCCGTGACGGGCCAGTTCCGCGATCATGGCAACCCCATAGATGGGTTCCTGGGCTGCGTGATGTAACACATGAATTTTGATAAAGCCTAAAAAAAAGTCTCGCAACATCGTATCATTCCTCGATATCGCACTTTGATATTACCAGAGAGACGCACTTTTCTTCAATATGCTTTCTAGCATAGTGCTCAGTCCATGAGCATGTTTGTGAAGGGAAACAAAGCTCCTATGCAAACGGTTATCACCAATCAGCATTAGTATGCTTTTCTTTGTTTCTTCTCTTCTATCTTGCAAGTTGGTTGCAAGAACACACCAACGTCGGAGGCTCCCTGCAATCGCTCCGCCTGCAGCCAAGAAACGTTTGCCGATATCGTTTCGTGACATGATCATAGCATCGCTGGAACGATGATGACAAGGGAGGAACCCCCTTGGAAGGTGCTCGCACGCCCAGGAGCATCCTTCATTCGTGAAATGAGAAACGCATGAAAACATGGTTCCCCATCCTGATAGTTGTGAGCAACATCGCGTTCTTGCTTGGAAGACAGCCTTTTCTCAGAACGGGAGCTGTATCATACACGCCTCAAACACGTAATTTTACCATTATCATGGTTCCGGTTCTCACCAAGGAACTGCGCCCTATCTACCCATATTTGTCCAGGGATTTTGCTCAAGGTGGTGTGCTTCAGGGAAAGAAGTCTATCGCTTTCAGCCCGAAACCTTGACGGTCTATCAAGGAGATACCGTCAACATCGTCTTTGTGAATCCCGAAGATGATGCGCATACCTTTGTCCTCCCGGCCTTCCATGTTGCCCTGGCCCTTCCTGCTCAGGCAACGCCGACTACACACTTTGTCGCGAGCAGCACCGGCATCTTCCCTTTCATCTGTGATATTCCTTCCCATGTCCCTTACATGGCGGGGTCACTTGTGGTCCTGCCGGACAATGATGCCCGGCCCTCTCCGTTTGCTCATCTTTTCAAGAGAACGCTTCCTTTCTCTCGCTAAGTTGACAATACCTTCCATCAAAACGGGTCAATCTCAAGGTTCACTGGATTTTGCCACCAATACCAATGTGTCCAAGAGCCTCTTTGGTTTCATTACCCGCACGGACAAAGAACTGTTTCTTAACGAAGACAGGAGCCTGTACCTTTGCAGGGGTGGTGGCTGAGTTTGATCGAGGGCAGCACGGGCACGGCTTTTCTTTAATGAGTGGTGTGGGATATACTAAGGGCACACATTCGTGCCAGAGAGAGATGAGTTGTGCTTGTTCCCAGGACATGGTTCATCACGTGATTACTTCTCATGGGAACGCCGCCTCGAGAGGATAGACAGCTATGGCTGCAAAGAAAACCACCGTTGTGACTGCTGATGATGATCCGCGTTTGCTGCGGCTCGTGTCACGCAGCCTTGAACTTGAGGGCTATGAGGTCATTGCTACCCAAGATGGAGAGCAAGCTCTTCAGGCTGTGGAAACCAGAATGCCCGATCTTGTGCTTTTAGATGTGATGATGCCCAAACTCGATGGCTTTATGGTCTGCACGCGGATACGCGAGTTCTCCACCGTTCCCATCATTGTCATGACCGCCAGGGGCCAGGACAAGGACAAGGTCCTCGGGCTGGATTTAGGAGCCGATGATTATCTGACCAAACCCTTTAGTGTCGATGAACTCCTGGCGCGTATTCGCGCCGTTCTTCGGCGTACCTCCTTCGCGACGACCGAGGGGAAAGGGATGCAAGCCACGACGAAGATCGGCGAGCTGACCATCGATTACGCGCAACATCTGGTCAAGCGAGGGGCAACGGACATTGTGCTCACCCCTGTCGAGTATCGTCTCTTTGCTTATATGGCGCAGAACGTTGGGCGCGTCCTGACGCATGATCAATTGTTGGAACATGTCTGGGGCAGCGAATATCTGGGAGAGAGCCACATGCTCCAGGTCAATGTGAACCGCCTCCGGCAGAAAATCGAACCAACACCGTCTCAACCACGCTATCTCCTGACCAGAATCGGCATTGGCTATCTCCTCGTCGACCCGCAGCCCACGCTATAAAGGGGAGCTTGCGAACCAACGTGATGAACAAACGAGGAGTTGCGTCGACGCTGGCCTGGTAGCGGCTTGCTACCAGGCCAGCGTCGACGCAACTCCTCGTTGAGAGTGTTTGTGATTCCTCTGTTTAACTTGTGGCAACCTTGGGAAGAGGTGCCTGTTTTTTCGCGAGCGAGCCTGTCCAGGGCGTTCCCAGTAACGGGAGCAGGTAGCGGTCAATGCCGTAGTAGCCTGCGATCCGCCAGGCCAGCACCAGGAAGAGAGCCAATGTTCCAATGACGGGGTTGATACTTACCGCGCCCGCCAGCATGAAGTTCAGGTTCATGAAGACACCGAAGAAGGCGGCGATACCTGTCAATACTCCGAAGATCAAGCCCAGGCCAATGCAGACTTCGCCGAAGGTGACTATATAGGAAAAGATGGCAGTGTTGGGCAGGACGAAGTGTTGGAGAAAGGCAGCATACCAGCCCTGCACCGCTGGATGAGGGCCTCCTGCCTGGGCCAGCGCCCCTGCGATAAAGCCCTTAAGCCCTGCCCCATCGTGGCCGCTGAAGACCCAGGCTCCTCCCTTGACGGCCTGGCCGAAAGACGCGTCGAGCGTAAAGGACCGGCCCGTCAGTTTCTCCAGGCCAGCGGTGAGCCACTCATAGCCAACATACAAGCGAACGATGATCCAGAGCCAGGCCATGCGTGTGTCCGCGAACAGGAACCGCGCCACTGGCGGCTCGGCAATTTGAGTTGACGCGCGTGGTTGAAGTGTTTTCAACATCTGCATGATGTTTCCTCCCTGAAACGATGTGTACTCTCGATTGAACGAAGACGGATGATACCCCAGAGAAGAACAATCCTTGCTCACCAGTACCAGTAGATCGGCGCCCTCGGTTGTTACCTCCCTGACAGTGATAAGCATATCCGGTAGGGGTCTCTCACCCGTCACAGCCAGGGAAAGTGGTATCACAGCCGCATCACATGCAGAAAATCGCTTCATAAGTGCTTTCCTGTCTGCCTCCCAAATATGGTAGTATAAAGAAGGGATACAGGTGCGCCTCCCCAGGCGGCGCTTTCCTGGCGGGTGTGGATCTATACAGGGTGTGCTTCTCACACACGCCAGGAGAGGTAGACTCTTTCAGAGGTCAGGGACAAATGACACACGAACACCGGGCGCAAGATTTGCAGACAGCGCAAAAAAGTGTCGCAGAGCAGGGACAAGGGACGCAGGAGACCACTATGACGGATTTGCCAACGATTACGTCAACGACTCTGGCTGATGTGCTCTCCTTCTCACCTGATGCCCTCCTCGTCGTTGACATGGATGGGAACATTACCGCAGCAAACGGAGAGGCAGCAATCTTATTTGGTTATCAGCAGGATGAATTGCCTGGTCAGGTATTGGAGTGCCTGCTTCCCGAGCGTTTCCGCCAGTCCCATCTCACTCACCGTTTGGCCTATGCGGCGGCTCCACGTCGGCGTCCCATGCGGACAGGGCTCCACCTGTTTGGCCGGAGAAAAGACGGCAGCGAGTTTCCTCTTGATATCAGTTTGCGCCCTATACGCCTCGATCAGACCAATATCGTCATCGCGGCCATCCGCGACATGACAATTCAATATGAGTTGGAACAGCAACGCCTCCAGCATGCCGAGCGCCTGCGTATTCAGTCTGATCTCATCAACCTCTCACACGACGCGATCCTCATCCGTGATCCGATCAACCGCATCCTCTCCTGGAATCATGGCGCGCAAGAGCTCTACGGTTGGACAGCGCAGGAGGCGCTCGGCCGGGTTACCCACACCCTCCTCCAGACGCGTTTTCCGGTGAGCCTGGTGGAGATCGACACCCAACTGGAGCGTGAGGGATGCTGGGAGGGCGAGCTGACCCATACCCATCGCAATGGCCACGTGGTCATTGTGGAGAGCCGCCAGGTAGTAATCCGGAATGCAGAGGGGACCACGACCGCAGTTCTAGAAATCAATCGGGATATTACCAGGCGACGGCAATTGGAGCAGGCACAATCAAGCGCCCATGAGACCACCCTTGCTCAGCGCGCCTTCCTCCAGCATCTTCTGGACGCGCTTCCCAGTAGTATTTACGTTGTTCATGGAAAAGATGCGCGTTTGTTGCTTGCCAATCAAACTGCGACTACTATCTGGGGAGCGCAATGGCCGCTCGAGCAACCTATGCAGCTCTTTCTGGCTACCAATCATATTGAAATTCTGGATGCGCAAGGGGGGCACCTCCCTCCAGAAACATGGGCAACCACGCGCGCACTCCTGCAAGACGAAACGGTGTATCAGCATCAGGAAATTATCCAACAACCTTGTGGGAAGCGCCTGCCTATCCTGGTCAACGCTGTCCCACTCTCTTCTTCTCATTGGCACAGTATGGAGCCCTCAGAGCATCACACCCTGGATCAATGCGAGCAAGAATGCCTGGCCCTGGTGATTCACCAGGATGTGAGTGTGCTCAAGCAGGCCGAGTATCTCAAAGATGAATTTATTGGCATCGCGGCCCATGAGCTACGTACGCCGCTCGCAATCCTCAAAACAGCCGTGAGTAGTTTAATTCGTCAAGCGGCGCGTGGGCACGGCACCCCACTCGAAGACTGGCAACTGGAAATGCTCGAGGATGTTGAGCAGGCGACCAATCGCTTAACCGATTTAACGAAAGACCTGCTGGACGTGACCCGTTTACAGTCAGGCCGCAACGTCCTCCAACGGGCTCCCACCAATATTGTCGCGCTCACCCGGCGCGTGGTCGAGCGTTTTGCCCAGACGATAACGCAGCACCATATAGAACTACAAACCGCACAAGAGGCCCTTGAAGTCACTATCGACGCGAAACGTATTGAGCAAGTCCTCACGAATTTACTCTCAAATGCCATCAAATATAGCCCGCAAAGAGGATCAGTGATTGTCCGCTTTGCTGCCAGACCAGCCGAGAATATGCTGGAGATTCAGGTCCAGGATACCGGGATAGGCATTCCCCAACAGCAGCAGGCAAGTATCTTTGGGCGCTTTATCCGCGCTGACAACGCGAAGGCCGCGGGCATCAGCGGAACAGGGTTAGGTCTCTATCTCAGCCGAACGCTCGTTGAGCAACACGGGGGACGCCTCTGGTTCACCTCAGAGGAAGGGAAAGGCTCAACCTTCTTCCTGACTCTTCCCATTGGGGATGTGTCGCAGGGCGAGAACGTGTCTGCCACATAAGTTCCAGCTCTTCTCTCCCATCTTTCCCACCTCCTTCTTTGTGAAGGGATGCCATCAAACCCGGCATGTTTGTGTCAGCATTGTGATATCTCGTCATGTGCGAGTGACGTGCTTGTGTATCTCCCCGGGCTATACTACAGTCACATCAGTGACGATCTACTAGCCAACAAAAGGAAATGCCGTGAATGCTCCAATGCTACAAACGTGTGGCTGCTTTTCTGTGCCTGGAGAGAGCTTGGGGACCACACCAACAACCTCATGCTTGGATCTGATGGTGTATGCACGATTGCTAGGGAAACAAGTGTTTGCCGGAGAAATCGATGCAGCCACAGCGGCAGCGCGCCTGCTTCACATGCTCTTGCGTTGTACACCTCAGCACCAGGGAGCGCTTCTCCTTTGCCTACCCGAGCAGCACTCTCGCGAAGTTGCCCATGTTCTGGCGCTTCACTTTCCACTCATAGGAGGTCTCACTACGCATGGGCAGTGGTATCTTCTGTCCTTGCAGGGATTAGTATGCAGCATCTCTTGCAGATACTTCCTTCTCTTCACGCACAGGATGCCACCATGCGGGCAACGCCTCTCACAGAGGGAAGCATCTCCTATCCTCTGCCAATCACGCTGCCTTCTCATGTTGTGCTGGAGGCGTATGTGGGTGAGCATGCGAATGAGCACGGCGAAGCGGTTCCAGCGTCATTTTTCCATTTGCCACCCTCTGCCACGTTGCTCATGATGCAAACGACGGGCGATACGCAGCGTATCATAGAGCCGACTCCCTCCAATATACTGTCGCCCTGCATTCAGGAGGCCGCAGGAGTCGCTCTTATGATGATGTTTCTCGCACTCTTTAGTCTGCATACATCTTCTTCTGGAGGGAATTTTATCCAGGCTGAATCTCAAGAGACCCTCAGCCACGAGTTACGTAGCCCACTTGCGGCAATCAAGGGCTACACCCATACCTTGCTGCGCTATGAACACCGTATTCAGCCTGAGGAACGGCGTGAGTTTCTCCAGGAGATCGATGAGGCAAGCAGCCATCTCGCAAGCCTGGTCGATCAGCTCATCGAGCTCTCCCAACTGGAGACGGGGACTCTTCTTTTTGAGTTTAGCCCTACCAATCTGGTGACGGTCGCTGAACAAGCCCTGCTAGGGGCTCGGTCACGCTGGGAACAGCATATGTATGCGCATGCGCAGCAGCTTCGCTTCTCGTTGCGCCTGGAGGATGAAGACCCGTTGGGGGAGCCGCTGGTGTATGCTGACTCACAACGGCTGCGCTATGTCGTGGATATGTTGCTCGACAACACAGTCAAATATTCGCCCCAGGGAGGCGAGATCGAGATTCTCCTGCGTCACCCCTTACCCACCACTCTCCTGCTCGGGCAAGAGCGGGACAGGTTTGAACCGCAAGGGAGCGCCCAGGAAGCGCATGAGACGACAGAAGCCTTCATCGAGCTCTGTGTGCGCGACCATGGTATTGGCATTCCGGCTCAGCAGTTGCAGCGCATTTTTCACCGCTTTCACCGGGTCGATAGGAGTCTGACACGTGAAGTGAGCGGGCTAGGGCTAGGACTGACCCTTTGTAAATATATCATTCATAAGCACCGGGGACTGATCTGGATTGAGAGCACGTTAGGCGTGGGGAGCACTGTCCATGTGATCCTTCCTGCCTACCAGGAAGAGGGGGGGTGCTCTTTGTGATCGGCACCTGATCTCTTGTTGGTTTCTGTATCATTCCTGTGAGGGGGTATGGCCTCTGCTTGGTAGAGGATCAGTACACCACATATGCTCTTCCCTATCAGACAACGCTCACGCAACCCCAAAGGAGAGCGTATTTGTAGGACAGAGAGGCAGAAAGGGACACATGATGAGAGCGTTTGACATCGACAACTCCTATAAGATGCTTTCTCCCCATTTTCAGCAACGTATTCATAAGCAGGAGCCTCTGGCCAGGCATAACTCATTTGGCACAGGTGGGACCGCTGATCTCTGGCTCACCCTGAAGACGCGAGAAGAGCTCGCAAAAATGGTCCAACTCTGTACGAAAGAGAACTGGCCGCTCCTGATAGTCGGCGCAGGCTCTAACATCCTCTACGCTGATGCTGGGATCCGTGGTATTGTTGCGGAGATGGGGCTATCCTCCTATGACATTGAGCCTCTGTCTGAGCAAGAGGCCCTTGTGCTTGCCGATGCTGGAGTCCGCTGGGAACGTTTGCTGAGGCGCACAGCCTCTCTGGGCTGGGGTGGTCTTGAGTTCGGCGTGGGTATCCCGGGAACACTGGGTGGAGGCGTCGTCAGCAACGCAGGCTCTCATACACAGAGTCTCGGCGATGTCTTGAACTGGATAGAGGTCCTGGATGCGCGCGGGTGTAATTTGAAGGCGCAAGGCGAAGATGCCGTCGCTATTATGCGGCGTTATCAACATGCGGAACTGGCGCTCGGTTATCGCACGAGCCGCTTCCGGCAGCAGCGCCGCGCCACAATAGACGCCGAGGGACACCTGGTATTGATCCCGCGAGGACTGATTGAGCCCGGGGAGATTGTGGTACGCTTGGGCCTGCATCTCCAGCGAGAGGATTCTGGCGTGCTCAGTTCCTTCATTGAGAGGCAGAAGCAGGCGCGCCAGCAAGCGGAGCCGGAGCAGCGACACATCGGCTCAGTCTTTATTGATCCTCCTGGAAGGCGGGCCGATGAGCTCATCGCCCAGGTTGGTCTGCGTGGTGCATGTTACGGCAAGGCGCAGATCTCGCCCAAAGACGCCAATTATATCGTCAATCTAGGTGGGGCAACGTCGAGTGATATCCTGGCTCTCATTGTCAAGGCGCATCACCAGGTCCTGCTCCACTGCGGGGTCCAGCTCGAGCTGAATCTCGAGCTCCTTGGCGAATGGCATACCCAGCAGATCCAGACTGTGCCTATAGAAGTGAGCTATGCCACGGCACAGGCACCTACTGAGCCGCATCCCAATGTCTAAAAGGTTTTCTGTTTCAAGAAGAGGGTCCACGCGCCATCAGGGAGCCTTGATGGCGCGTGGACCCTCTTCTTGTGTTGTATGCAAGAGCCGGGCCGCTCATGGTTCTTGTCTTCTCCAGTGGTGAGAGCGCGACACCGACATCGCACAACGGGTTCCTTCTCCTGAAAATACATTACACCGGCACGGAAGGGGGCGTTGGACGACCTGGCGAAAGGTTTCAACATCGCGCGTATCAACCCATTTGCCAATCCGCACCAACAAGACGTTGACCGGATCCATCGTGATATCGAGCTCCGTGGTCGCAAACTCGGTGAATCCCTGAGAAGTGAACAGGTGAACGAGCATTTCTCGGTAGCGATGGTGGGTAGTGTGGAGTCCTTCGATATCCCAGTGCCAGGAGAGACCCAGCGCGCATAAAATGAGATCCTCCACTGTCTCCAACTCAAGAGCAAAGGCGAGCAAACGCCGGGCAATACCTAGCCCACGCCAATGCTCGCTTACCTCAATGGCGATTTCATAGGACCACTCCACAGGGTCCTGATAGTATATGCTACGGCAAGGGACCAGTCTATCTTGTCCGTAAAGGTCTGTTCAGAGCTGCGACCAGCGCTGGTTACCACATGCAGTTGCATCTGTTCACTGCCCATCTGCTCCAGATGAGCGGCCCACGTTGCTGCCGGTGGCTCACCTGGCAAGTTGCCAGAGACAACGTACAGGCAGCATTTCAAACTACTTGATCCTGCGTTTAACACCAGGATATTCACCAGGCTCCTCCTTGAGGATAGATTACCAGCGGAACACAACAATGCTTGCCAGGACCACCCATTCCTCCATGGCTTGACAAGCATTGCGTCTTCCTAGTGGATGCGAATACTCTCTCAGTCAGTCCATACCCAATCACGTACGTGCGGCATATCTTCAAAATTGGCTCTCACATAGGCTTTGTGCTGAGCAAGCTGATCGTTGCACTCAGCGATAAGAGGAGGGGTGAGCGCTCGCACACGAGGAGCACGTCGCATCGCCTCGATACAGAGGTGATAACGGCTCATGCCATTCAGCACTACCATGTCAAAGGGCGTCGTCGTCGTGCCCTCCTCGTTGAAGCCACGCACATGGAAGCGAGGCGTGTTGGGACGCCCGTGTATGATCTCATGAATCGCTCGTGGATACCCATGGAAAGCGAACACCACTGGCTTATCCTGCGTAAAGTGCTCGGCAAATGTCGCCTCATCCAGGCCATGCGGGTGCAGGTAGGGATGATAGAGCGTCATGAGATCAACGACATTCACGACACGCACTTTCAATTCTGGGATGTGTCGACGTAACCACCAGGCTGCCGCAATCGTTTCCTGCGTGGGAATGTCACCGGCACAGGCAAGCACGACATCTGGCTCGACCTGGTCATCGTTACTGGCCCAGTGCCAGGTCGACAATCCTCGCGCGCAATGCGCGACCGCATCCTGCATATTCAGCCATTGCAATTGTGGCTGCTTATCAATCACGATCAAGTTCACATAGTTGCGACTGCGGAAGCAATGATCGGCCACAGAGAGTAACGAGTTGGCATCCGGTGGTAAGTAAATGCGCGCCACCGTCCCTTTTTTTGAAAGCACTGTATCGATGAGTCCAGGGCCCTGGTGACTAAACCCATTGTGGTCATTGCGCCAGCAGGTTGATGTCAACAGAATGTTGAGCGATGCAATTGGCTCGCGCCAGGGGAGTTTGATCTGCTCCTCCAACCATTTTGCGTGCTGAATGGTCATGGAGGCCGAGACCATCGAGAAGGCTTCATACGTTGCAAAGATGCCATGTCGCCCTGTCAGCAGATAGCCTTCTAACCAGCCCTGGCACAGGTGCTCGCTCAGCACTTCCATGACGCGTCCGTCTGCGGCGATATGATCATCATTGGCCATGATGGTTTCAACCGAGCAGCGATTCTCAACTTCAAACACGTTCCCAAGGCGGTTGGAATTGGTTTCATCAGGGCAAAAGAGACGAAAATTGTGCTGCTGCGCATTTCTTGTAAAGATGTCACGCATTACTTTGCCGAGCTGACGGGTTGATTCGTGGCGTTCACGTGCAGGCTGCTGCACCTCAAGAGCGTAATCCGTAAAGCGTGGAAGATCCAGGTCAACGAGCACCTTCCCTCCATTTGCATGCGGATTGGCTCCCATGCGACGCTCTCCTACGGGGGCGAGCGCTGCAAGCTCGGGAAGAAGACGCCCGTGCTCGTCAAAAAGCTCTTCCGGTTTATAGCTGCGCATCCACTGCTCAAGCAGACGCAAGTGCTCGCTCTTTGTTTTGACCTCCGCTACCGGCACCTGGTGTGAGCGAAACGACCCTTCAATGGGGAGACCATCGACTTCTTTCGGCCCTGTCCATCCTTTAGGGGTACGTAGAATAATGGCAGGCCACTTTGGTCGCATGCTGACACCATTCCTGCGCGCCTCCTCTTGCGTAGAACGGATCTGCTGATAACAGGTATCGAGCGTCTCAGCAAAAACCTGGTGCATGTGCAGAGGATCGTCGCCTTCAACGAAATGGGCCTCATAGCCATAACCCGCGATGAGACTGGCTATCTCGTCGTTACTGCTACGTCCCAGCACAGTTGGACCAGAGATCTTATATCCATTGAGATGGAGAATAGGAAGCACAGCTCCATCACGAGCCGGGTTCAAAAACTTGATGCTTTTCCAGGCCCCCTCTAGTGGCGCTGTCTCTGCCTCTCCATCACCGATAACAGCGGCGACAATCACATCCGGATTGTCAAATGCCGCGCCGAAGGCATGCGAAAGCACGTAACCAAGCTCTCCTCCTTCGTGAATAGAGCCTGGGGTTGGGACACTGACATGGCTTGGGACGCCCCCCGGTGTTGAGAACTGGCGGAAGAGATGACGCATGCCCTCAGCATCCTGTGTGATGTGAGGATAGATCTCCGAATACGTACCTTCCAGATAGACATTCGCTAAGATCGCAGGCCCACCATGTCCAGGGCCGACCAGATACAGCATATTGGCGTCATATTCTTTAATAAGGCGATTCAGGTGCACGTAGATGAAGCTCAGACCCGGTGATGTTCCCCAATGGCCGAGGAGTCGCGGCTTGATATGTTCGGGGCGTAGCGGTTCCTGTAATAAAGGATTCTCCCGCAAGTAAATTTGTCCGATAGTGAGATAGTTCGCTGCATTCCAATAGCGATGGAGCAAATCAAGATATGCCGGATCAAGCAGTGACATCATATTCTCCTTGTGAAATGTGTCTACCTAATTACTGGTTCTCTAGAGAGGATAGCGCAGTGATGACACGATCTACTCACAAAAAATGGGGCACAAGCACACAATGAGTATACGAGCCTCACATTGCCTGCACGTCGCCTGATCCTTGTAAACGACCAGTGACAAAGAGACAGCTTGCCCTGGGCAGGCTGTGTGGTGAGATCCCTCTCTCACTTCTGATGAACCCAGCTATTTGCCTGTCAGGTAAAGAAGGATAAGCAACATATGTCCGCGAAAAAGCGACTATTGTCACCGTTGATTACGAGCACATCACAGCCAGAATAGGCTTGCAGCACTCGGCCAAGAAAACCTTGTCCATGTATCATCCCCTACCGAATAATTAACCTCATGTGGTAGTATAGAGAAAAAGATAGACAGGGGTGCTGACAAATGACAAACGCACCTCTCGTTCCAGCAAAGCTGGGAAATAGTTGAAAAGTCACGGGTGAAGAGAGCGACCAAACTACAATCAACCATATCTCAAAGAGGTTTTTGCTCATGAATCAGAATCGCCACGCTCATCACCAACAGCATAGCGATATATATGCCGCAGAAGCAACGCACTTCATCGAGGTGAAAGATGCGAGTGCTTTTGAGTGTACGACGATGGCAACGTTACGAGATCTGCTGCGTCTCTCTCCTGACGCATTGATTGTGGTCAGTCATGAAGGCTCCATCATTCATGCAAATGAGCAGATGGTGGTCCTGTTTGGCTATCGCCAAGAGGAGTTGATTGGTCAACCTCTAGAGTGCTTGCTTCCTGAACGTTTTCGGACAGCACATGTCGCCCATCGCACCACGTATACTGCTGCACCAGGTATGCGACCTATGGGAGCCGGACTCAATCTGTTTGGGAAGCGGAAAGATGGAAGCGAATTTCCCGTGGATATTAGCCTGCGCCCGGTTCTCGTGGGAGAAACAGTGCATGTCATTGGCGCGATTCGTGATATGACCCTCCAGCGTCTTCTGGAGCAGGAGCGCCTACAGCAAGCCGAGCGTCTCCGTATGCAAGCCGATCTCATCAATCTCTCGCGCGACGCTATTTTCGTACGAGATCCCATTAATCGCATCCTCTCCTGGAACCATGGAGCGGAAGAACTCTACGGCTGGACGGCTCAAGAAGTTCTTGGGCGCATAACGCACGCCTTGCTGAAAACCCGCTTTTCAGGGAGTCAAGCGACCATTGATGCACAGCTTGAGCGAGAGGGTCGATGGGAGGGAGAACTTCACCATATCCATCGTGACGGCCATGTCGTGATTGTAGAAAGCCGGCAGGTTCTTATTCGTAATCCACAGGGATCAGCAACAGCTATCTTAGAGATCAACCGGGACATTACTGAGCGGAGGCAAGTAGAACAGGCCCAATCGCGGATCCACGCTACCACCATATCCCAGCGCACCTTTCTCCAACAAATTCTCGATAGCTTACCAAGCAGTATCTATGTCGTCCATGGGAAGGATGCGCGCCTGGTGCTGGCGAATCGTGCGGCTGCCACGATCTGGGGTGCTGTCTGGCCTCTCGAGCAGCCTATGCAGACGTTTCTCGAGACGCACACTATTTCTATTGTTGATCAGCAAGGACAACAGTTCCCTTCTGAGGCCTGGGCGACCATGCGCGCGCTCCTGCATGGGGAAACCGTCTTTCAACATCAGGAATTTATTCGTCAGCCCACGGGGAAAAGCCTCCCTATTCTGGTCAATGCCGTGCCGCTGACTTCAGCATACTGGCACAGTGTAGAGACGCCAGAGACGCAAGAAAGTCAGCCCCAGGAACAGGAGCCGCTGGCCCTGGTCATTCACCAGGATGTCAGCGCATTAAAAGAGACGGAATATCTCAAGGACGAATTTATTGGCATCGCGGCCCATGAATTGCGTACGCCCCTGGCGATCCTCAAAACATCCGTGAGTAGCATGATCATGCAAACGGCACGTGGTCATGGTCCACAACTGGCTGACTGGCAACAGGAGATGTTACAGGATATCGAGTATGCGACTGATCGCCTCACGGATCTGACCGAAGACCTTCTCGATGTCACTCGCTTGCAAGCAGGCCAGATTGTCTTACAGCGTGCTCCGACAAACGTGCTTTCCCTGG
Organism: Ktedonobacter sp. SOSP1-85; assembly: GCF_016587415.1. Taxonomy (GTDB): domain Bacteria; phylum Chloroflexota; class Ktedonobacteria; order Ktedonobacterales; family Ktedonobacteraceae; genus Ktedonobacter. The sequence goes on from NZ_BNJI01000001.1 coordinate 6,302,603, forward strand.
CACAACGGGTTGTGGAACGTTTCCGTCAGACGGCGACCCGGCATCACCTGGAATTGCGAACAGAACACACAACCCTCGAAGCCCCTATCGATCCCAGGCGCATCGAACAGGTATTAACGAATCTGCTCACCAATGCAATCAAATATAGTCCACAAGGCGGGCCAGTGATTGTGCAGCTTGAAGCGAATATTGCAGCCCAATCGGTCGACATCTGCGTGCAGGATGCTGGTATTGGCATCCCTCAACAGCAACAGGCCCAAATCTTTGGCCGGTTTATGCGTGCCGATAATGCGAAGGCCGCTGGCATCACTGGCACTGGCCTGGGTCTCTATCTCTGTCGTACGCTCATCGAGCAACATGGAGGACGGCTCTGGTTTGAGTCCAAAGAAGGGAAGGGCACGACCTTCTTCCTGACGCTTCCATTGGCAACACAGGATACCGCAGATACCATCTCACACAGGTAAAGCCCGCGTTTTAAGTTCATCTACGTGGGCATATCCCCGCTCAGCTCTGCCATTACAGAGGTCCGCCAACACGCGCTTGTCACGGTTCACTAGCACACGTGTGTACTTCTTTGAGGGAAAAAGGGGAGGCGGTGATTATGATCACCGCCTCCCCTTTAATAGCACTAGAACAATCCCACGAAGGGGTGTTGTTGCCACTCCTCTTGCGTTTTTCCGTTTTTCAGTTGTATCTCGTGAGGACCAGAATGGGCTTTGCGTATGCTCGCTGGTCGCACGATGAGTAGTGGTCGACTGGCTCTTGAGAGCACCAGCTCGGTAATGCTTCCTATTGCCCAGCGCGCCAGCCCCTTGCGCCCATGGGTCGCCATGGCGATGCACTCACAGCCAGGGGTATTCTGGTCTGCCAGGTGCCCCTTCTCGCTGGCGTCGAGGATGGCCTGGGCAACCTCGATATCATAATGTAGTGAGGAGGTCAGATGTAAGTGCATCGTTGGTGGACATTCACGAAGAAGTCGCACCTCAAGCTCTTTCAGGTAGCGCTGGGCATCGTGCATCAGCGGCGAGCCCTCTTTATCCGTTACGCCGTATTGCACAAAAAGCGGGAGGACACACAAGAGATGTAGCGTGGCCGTGCCCGAGAGTGAGAAGGCTTGACTCAATTCGATTGCCGGCTGCAACGCCTCTTCAGCCAGCGCCGATCCATCCAGGGGAACGAGTACCGCTATCTCCTGGTTCGTAGAGAACATGTCAAGGGTATCCTCTTCATGGAACACCAGGACCGGGACCTGGCTATGGCGCACGACCTTTTGGGCGACGCTTCCCAGCGTTTCGCATCTCCTTTGCCGTGACGGCACATGACAATCAGGTCCGCCTCCTCTTGCTGGACATACTCCAGAATCGCGGTCGCGGGATCACCCTGAACAACGCTCGTGGCCACTTCAAGGCCCTCCAAACAGGGAAAGGTCGTGACCTGATTGAGGTAATCGTGCGCGCTTTTCTGGTCGGCTTCTAGAGCATCGGCCAGGATCATCGTTGTATCAGCAGAGATCCACGCATACTCCGTAGGAAGCAATGTCGCGCGCACCAGGAAGAGCGATCCGCCAGTCTTCCGTGCCAGCTGTGCCGCGGGAAGCAATGCGCCTTCCGCTCGCGTTGAACCATCCAGGGGAACAAGAATCCGTCTCATCATAAGACAACTCCTTCTTCTTATTGTTAAGAAAAGCGCCTGTCTACGGTATCAGGCAGTACAGGCTCTTCCCTTCGCTTTTCGTCATGGTCTACGATGACCCTCATCGTCAAGCGCTTATCCTACTATGCCTGCAACACAGCGCCTCTTGCCGCAGTGCCCTCACAGATCCTTCCCTCCTTTGATCGCTGCTCATTCGCCTCGATAACGAGGAGGGGCAGGTTCGTCTGGACCAGCACACGTTCAATCACATCACCCATCGGCCAGGGCGTGGTTCCATAGGCCTCATCCTTCATGAGGAGCAGGATGGCATCAGGGGCTCCGGCTGTGCTTGCTTTCTCTGAAGCTTCCCTGTTTTCGGCGCGCCGTACCAATAGGTCCGTGATGTCGCTGCCAACATCAAGGCTCCAGGTGACGGGGAGATGGCTACCGGCGCTATCATCAAACATGGAGTCCTTGATGGCCTGCAGGTGCTCCTGCGCGGAGGAAAGCCGTCTCTCCAGAGGCTCCCTGGCAGGGCTGATTTGCACCGTCCCCACCAGATGAACAACCGTCCTCCCGGCGGCAAGCACCCTGGCCAGGAACGCTGTTGCCTGGAACACAGAGCGGGCATGAGTTCGCTCGTTCGCGGCCACGTACAGGCGTAATGGTTGCTGTGTCTGGTCAGGTCCCATGTGTGGATGTGGTCCATGCTCATGCAAGATGAGGACGGGTAATGCTGTGTGGCGCAGTACCTCCCTGGTCACGCTCCTGCTCACCCGGTAAGACAAAGACTCGTGGTCGCGGGTGCACAAGATAATAGCATCGCATTCGTGCGTACGCGCCACATCGAGAAGCGTTGAGACAACAGGTCCAACCACGACCAGGGGTTCAACTGGACAATGTTGCAACCAGGGTAAGGCGAGCAGGGTATCCAGGTAGGCGCTTGCTTCCTCACACGCGGAGGCCGTCGCAATTTGAGCTGATGCCGGAAGCGCCAGAGACGCGGGCCACCACTCAATCGCTGGCGTGACGACGCGTAATAACACAAGGCTTCCATGCTGGGCCTGAGCCATCTGGGCCGCGATAGGGATAGCGTGCTCCGCGCGCCGGGAGCCATCGAGTGGAACAAGAATTTGGCGAAACATACGTGCGCTCCTCCCTTGTGACAATGGTTACAATATACTGCCGTTCTCTGGAAAAGGCTGTGAAAGACGTTTCCCTGCTGCCTTTCACAAGCATAGACCAGCATATTCACCGCCTTATCACAGGAGCCCCACTCCTCCGCACAAAACTATCACAATGGATGACCTGCTATGCAGTGACTCCAGTGAGATCCCACTAGCATACCTTTAAGGCAAACGTTTCTTTCTTATATCTGCTGATGTGAAACCTTCGTAGCGCTCGGGGTATACTCTTTGGGCGCGGTATGCGCATGCACAATCAGCAGGGGCACCATTGTCCTATCCAGAACATGCTCTGTAATACTCCCATGCAAGAGGTGTTGCAGACCAGTTCTGCCATGGGTAGACATGGCAATGAGATCGCAGCCCGCATATCCCGGGACATCGCCAATGCACTCGCTTTCGCGAAAAATGCGTTTCCAGATCTCCTCTTCACGCGTATACGTTACCACGGAATAGGTTGTCGTCAGTGCCGATGAGGCGAACTCGCCTGTGCGCAGGCGCGTGGCGATAGCGGCCAGGTAGGCCTCCGCTTCCGCCTGCACAGCCTTGTTTTGCTGCTCCGCCTGGGCGATGGTGAAATGTTCATGAGCGGTAACGGAGCGAACTGCACAGGTGAGATGGATCTGCCCTTGTGTGCTTCCCGCCAGGAGGCGTGCCATCTCAGCCGCGGGCTCCAGGGCTGCCTCAGCCTGGGGTGAGCCGTCCAGCGGCACCAATACCCGGGGCACATGGAATGACTGAGCAGGCTGAAGCATCAACGGAGAACATCCATCGCGCATGACCAGAACTGGGACCGGGCTGTGGCGAAGAACATACTGTGCGACACTGCCAAAGAGCCAGCGTGCGACCCCTGTCTGCCCCTGGCTACGCATCACGATAAGGTCTGCCTGGTGTTCTCCTGCGACCTGCGCAATGGTCGCACCTGGGATGCCAACAATTACCTCTGTAGAGACTGAGATATCCTCCATTTTCGAGATGCGAATGATGTGCTTGAGATACGTTTCAGCATCATTGATGAATGTTGTGCTAACTTGTTCAGCCATATAGCCGGGTACCGTGGGATAGAGGCCGGTATAGAGAAGCTCTGGCGCGATGACTTTTACCAGAAGCAGCGAGGCGCCGGTTGCGCGTGCCAGGTATGCCGCCATGGGCAATGCCTCTTCAGCACGTGTTGAGCCATCTAGCGGGATAAGCATGCGTTGAAACATAGGTAATCTCCTTCATCCACTCGGACCTTGACGCACATTGAGGAGCGGCATCAAGATGTTAACAGTGAGCTTCACTAGGAGTGTAGAGGCTGTATATCACACGCCTTTCTCGCTCTTGCCCGGGGATATCACAGCGTCATCACGACATGCGATGGTATCTGGCGTGCCAGCAATTACAGCCGCTACAAATGTGACGGGAGGCTCACTTCCGCTGACGTCCCGTCAGGAACTGCTGCGCTCTCCTCACGCAGAAACCAGCTTTGAGCTGGACATCGGTTTCACCTCTATATAGCCCATACGATATTGGTCTTGCTCCAGCGACTGGAGTGCAAGTTTCACGAACGACAACAAGACAACCTGTAAGCGCTTTGTGATACTGGTCAGGAGAGCCGAGATTTCGTCGAGAGACGCGCAGGCTATTGTTAGGAAGAGTTATAGACGACGACCAGAAGAGCACGCTCGCCTGTATATCAAAGAGCGGCCTTGTGCACGTATAAGGAGGAGGAAGTATGGATGTCCTGGCTCTCTCTCGCTGGCAATTTGGTATCACAACCATCTATCATTTTTTCTTTGTTCCACTGACGCTAGGGCTTGTGTTGCTGGTTGCCATCATGGAAACCTTGTATGTCAGTACCCACAATGAAATGTATAAACGGATGACCCAGTTCTGGGGTCGTCTCTTTCTGATCAACTTTGCCCTGGGCGTAGTCACCGGCCTGGTGCAAGAGTTTCAATTCGGCATGAACTGGTCTGACTATTCCCGCTTCGTCGGCGATATCTTTGGTGCTCCACTCGCGATCGAGGCTCTCCTCGCGTTCTTCCTGGAGTCCACCTTTATCGGTCTCTGGCACTTTGGCTGGGGACGCTTCTCGCCACGCCTGCACCTGCTCTGTGCCTGGATGATTGTTCTCGGCTCAAATATCTCGGCGCTCTGGATTCTGATCGCGAACTCTTTTATGCAGGAGCCGGTGGGCTACACCATGCACAATGGGCGAGCCGAGATGACCAATTTCTTCGCGCTCATCACCAATCCCAATGTGTTGGTGCAATTCCCGCACGTTTTCTTTAGCGGCGTGGTCACAGGGGCGTTCTTTCTCCTGGGTATCAGCGCCTATCATCTTCTGAGAAAGCACAGCAACAAGGAGTTTTTCCGCCGCTCGTTTACTATTGGCCTGATCGCGGCCCTGTTGGGGAGTTTCCTGGTCGCTCTCGTCGGCCATACCCAGGCTCAGCACATGGTACGCGTACAACCTATGAAAATGGCCGCGGCAGAGGCCCTGTGGAATAGCGAAGATCCCGCCGCCTTCTCCATCTTTACGATTGGAGATGAGAAGAATCGCAGCGATGTGTTTGCTATTCGCATTCCCGATTTGTTAAGCATCCTGGCGTACAACGAAGCCGGTGGACAGATCCAGGGGATTAACAACTTACAAGCGCAATATGTAGCGAAGTATGGCCCTGGCGACTATGTCCCGCCCGTTGCCGTTACCTACTGGAGCTTCCGCTTGATGGTGGGGGCGGGCGTGGTCATGATCCTGCTCTCGTTGGCGGCCCTCTTCCTGGTCTGGCGTAAACGCCTTGAGCAGACGCGCTGGTTCCTCTGGTTGCTCGTCGCCGCGACCATACTCCCCTACCTCGCCAATAGCGCTGGCTGGATTATGACGGAAATTGGTCGCCAACCATGGATTGTCTTTGGCCTGCTCAAAACGGCCCAGGCGGTCTCGCCAAACGTCACGGCGCCAACTGTGCTCCTCTCCCTTGTAGTGTATACGCTTCTCTATGGTGGTCTTGCCCTTGTCGATGGCTATCTGTTGCTGAAGTACGCACGTGTTGCTGATCCTGTCGCCGCTGAGGATGCAAAACAGGTCGACGAAGACGCGGCCATTCTGGTAGGAGGATACTAGTCATGGATCTGAATACGCTCTGGTTTCTCTTGATTACCGTGCTCTTCACAGGCTTTTTCTTCCTGGAGGGCTTCGACTTTGGCGTAGGTATCCTCCTGCCTTTCATCGGCAAGAATGATGACGAGCGGCGTATCATGCTTGATGCCATTGGCCCCTTCTGGGACGGCAACGAGGTCTGGATGATTACCGCGGGTGGTGCGATGTTCGCGGCCTTCCCCAACTGGTACGCGACCCTTTTCAGCGGCTTCTATGTGGCGCTCTTACTGCTGCTGGTGGCCTTGATTCTGCGCGGGGCCGCCCTGGAATTTCGCAACCGTGACCAGGGGACGCGCTGGCGCACCTTCTGGGACTGGATGCTTTTCGGCGGGAGCGTGCTGCCGGGATTCCTGTGGGGTGTAGCGATCGCCAATATCATGGAGGGCGTACCCATTGACGCGCACATGAACTATGTTGGCGGTTTCTGGAACCTGCTCAATCCCTATGCCCTGCTGGGAGGGATGGCCTTTGTGGGCCTGTTCACCTTGCATGGTGCTCTCTTCTTGAGCTTGCGCACCGAAGGGGACGTACGCTTGAAAGCCCAGATGATGGCAAAAACACTCTGGCTCAGTGTCACGCTCCTGGTCTTTGCTTTCGTCATTGCGGGCTATGTCACAACGGATATCTTTACCCGTCTGGGTATTGATCCGGGAGTCGCGCCGCTAGGAGCTGGTGCGGCCCTGCTGGCATGCGGCTGGCTGGTCTATCGCCGTCAGAGCGGCTGGGCCTTTGGTATGACTAGCCTGACCATCATCCTCTCGACCTTGACCATCTTCCAGGGTCTCTACCCACGCGTGATGATCTCCAGCCTCAATCATGCCTGGGATCTCACAATCTACAATGCCTCTTCGAGCCCCTATACGCTGACCGTGATGAGCTGGATTGCCCTGACCATGGTTCCCATCGTGCTGGCCTACCAGGCCTGGACCTACTGGGTTTTCCGCAAACGCCTGCGCGCGCCGCTCCATCATGGTGAAACGGGCACGCCGCATAAGACGGATTCTCTGGAGAGCTACACCATGTGAATCAAGTATCTCAGAGGCGCAGGAGTCTCTCTCTGCGTCTCTGAGATACGATCAGCGCCAGGTATCAGAGAAAGAGGGCTTATCTGCAATTTGTACCTTGATACGATAGGATATTCGTGATAATTACCTATACTAGAGGAAAAAAACAGCCTGTCCCTTATAAAGGGCCCTGCTTTGCTAGAAATGAGTCGAATGAATGGAGAGGAATATCAAACAGGAGAGAGGGAGCCGCCCTCGCCTCTCGGCGCTGGTGGTCGCGCTGCTTGCCACAGCAATCCTCATTGTCCTTATCGTGGTTGGCTCGCGTGGCCTACGGGATTTTGACGCTGCACTCATTGGCTACGCCGTCTCCTCCGTCTTTATGATTGGAGCGCTGGCGTATCGCTACACACTCTGGATTGGTCGTCCGCCTACATGGCGTTATTTTAAAGCTGGCTGGGTCAATTTCCTGTCGCTACGCAACTTTCGCCGCTATACACTCCTGATCCCCCAAGCCTGGTGGACGGATATCTTTGCCCAGACCTTTATTCTGAAGCGTAGCTTCTTGCGCTGGATCATGCATATGTGCATCTTCTGGGGAGTGATTATCTCATTGATGATCACTTTTCCTCTCACCTTTGGCTGGTTACGCTTTACACTGGTGTCGCCTGCCCAGTACCAGATCTGATTTTTTGGCTTTCCCACCGTTATCTTTCCCATAGAGACGGGGATTGGTTTTGCGATCTATCATGGGCTGGATTTTAGCGCAACACTGCTCATCGTGGGGCTGGCGATAGCCTTCTGGCGACGCTTAAAAGAGACGGGGCTCTTCCTCACGCAGCGTTTCGGTTTTGACTTGCTCCCTCTGATCCTGCTCTTTGCGATCTGCGTGACTGGCCTGGGGCTCACCGCCTCTTCTCTCTGGTGGGGGGGACAATTCTACTGGTTTATCTCGTTGACCCACCAGATGACGGTCGTCCTCTGGCTACTCATGCTTCCCTTTGGCAAGTTCTTTCACATCATCCAGCGACCCGCCAGTATCGGTGTCACGCTCTACCAGACAGTCAACCAGGATGTTGACCACTACGCGCAGCATACTGATGACAAGCACACAATAGGCACCGGACAGTGTAAACGCTGTGGCCATGAGCTGCCCTCCGAACAATTTATTGCCGGCCTCAAGGGGGTGCTTCGCGACCTGGGGCAGGATTATACCCTCAATAAGGAGCACGACTCGCTACACGATTACTGTCCAACCTGCAAACGTCTGTTGCGGGGCCAGGCCTATTATCACATGATGGGGAAACGCTTCCTGTAGTGGAACGAGTATGCGAGAAAGGTAATATTCATGTCTGTCAATAAAGATATTTTTGAGGTGGGACGGAAGCCAAATTATGATTTTCAATCAGTTGGTCGCCCGGAGGTGGAATGGAGTGAGGCCGATCGCATGGCGGAGCATCTTGTCCCCACCCATTGTTCCTTCTGTGGTGTGCAATGTGGGATGCACCTCAAGGTCCACCATGGAAAGGTTATTGGCGTCGAACCACGCCTGTACCCACATAATCGTGGCTCACTCTGTCCCAAAGGGGTTGTCGCTTATCAGCAGGCGAATCACCCTGATCGCCTGCGCTATCCACTCATGCGTAAGGGCGGGAAGGGAAGCCCCCTGGAGCGAGTCAGTTGGGATGAAGCCCTGGACTATATCGCGGGCCGCTGGCAGCAGATTCAGCAGCAGTATGGACGCGATGCCGTCTCGATCTATAGCGGCTCCTCCATGACGAACGAAAAGTGCTATATCATGGGTAAGTTTGCCCGTGCTGGTTTGCGTTCCCGCCACATCGATTACAATGGCCGCCTGTGTATGTCCTCGGCGGCGGTGGCCTATAGCAGGGCCTTTGGCGTTGATCGCTCATCGCTTCCTCTACCAGACATCGAACTGGCCAAATGTATTATGATCTTTGGTTCCAATGTCGCGGAATGTTTTCCCGTTGCCATGCAATGGATCTGGCGCGCACGCGACAAGGGAGCCCGCCTGATTGTGGTTGATCCCCGCGAGGGGTTGCAAATTCTTCGTGAGACGGCGACTCGCGTGAGTCAGTTGACCTCAGGAAAACTGCTGGCCGAGATGGTCTATCTTCCACAGCAGGGCCGTGCAAGCAATGTTGCCATTCGTCCAAACGTCTATTCCCATGAGCTCTGTTATGCAACCTCTCCTGGAACGGCTTTTGAGCGCACGATTCCCCTCGATGAGCTGGTCGTTGGGCTTCGTAACGATACGTTCTTTTTGCGCTGGCCACAGAAGGACGTTGAGGTCATTCCACGCGTGAGTCATATGCTTACCTCGACGAGTGCGCCGCCTCTTATTCGTCTCCTCACGAGCATTGGTCTTGATGGAACCCCTTTGCTTACTCCTTTCAATTGGGGTGGCGCGGCTACCTTTCCCTTTCTGCCCAGAGTGCAGGTGGATCGCCTGGTACTCTCGCTGGCCCGGTGGCGCATCAGCACTGATATGCGTGATCGAGAACTCTCTTCCTCCTCGCTCGAGACATTTCGAGCGGCGCTCACCACCTGGCGTACCTGCTGGAACGTTCCTCGCTATGTCTATCTGAGCATGATGGATAATCGCCTCTTGCTTGATCTTGAAAATCTGGAGCAATGCGATGAACTCCGCACAGAACTACAGAGTCTGCCTCCAAACGGTGCCCTCATCTTGCAAGAAGTCTTTCCTGCGCTGGATCAGGCATGGGTCCACGGTCCGGGTAGACACTATATCACCGAGTGCGTGGTTCCCTTAATCAGACGCGAGAAGCCAAATACCAGCCACAGCACAGCGGCCTCCACCGACTCTGCTGCGTCAAAAAATCTGATACTACGCGAACAGCGCCTTAAAGCGCCTGGCAGTGAATGGCTGTTTGTAAAGCTTTACGTGGGCCTCAATCTGCAAGAAGATTTGATTGCTGGACCACTGCGCTCCTTTGCCCATGACGCACTCAAGGAAGGCCTTGCTCAGGACTGGTTCTTCATCCGCTATAGCGATCCCGATCCCCATATTCGCCTGCGCTTCTCTGGCGATCCCAGGATATTGAGAGAGAGATTACTACCCCTGGTCTGCCAATGGAGTTCCTCGCTCATGATGAGAGGCACGTGTTTGCGTTTTGCTTTCGATACCTATGACCGCGAGATCGAGCGCTATGGTGGTTTATCAGGCATCGGACTTGCCGAGCGCCTCTTCGGTGCTGATAGCCGCGCCGCTGCAGACCTTGTGGCTCTCCTCAGCCAGGCGCACACGTTAGAACTGGAAAAAGATCTACTGGCTGCTCTTAGTGTTGATGATCTGCTCGCCAGCCTGGGAGCCTCCGGGCCAATGAGGCTGAAGTGGTATCGCCAAAGGGTGAAAGAGAGGAAGCAGGTGGGAAAAACGTACCGGCAAAAACGTGTGTCATTGCGCTCGTTGCTCAATGATCCAGCATCATTTCTGGCGACGCTTGCAGGTGGTCGGGAGGTGCTTCTGGTACTAGGGAAGCGTCGTGAAGAGGTACTTCCTGTTGCTGAACAGCTGGCTGCCCTCCATGCGCAAGAGGCCCTCTCTCAGTCATTCACATCACTTTATAGTAGCTATGTACATATGCATTGTAATCGGCTCCTCGGCCTCAATCGTCTCGCAGAAGAGGAAGTCATTGGACTCCTCCTGCGTACATATGAAGGTTTAGAGCGGGCTCCAGTCACCCCTTGAATGCTTGCACTTTCGTATCTGGTTGAGGCAGCCAATCTGCGCACCAGGGCAAATTTGTGGAGGCAGATGGACCCATTTGTCCGATGACGAGACGCGCTTTTTTCTCGACCAACACTGGAGTCATCGAGTATCTGCCTATTCGGACGATTTCACCGACCAGGAAGCCATTGCAGCAATTCTGTTTTTCAAAAAGCCCTGGGATATCTTCCTACATATATTGACAAAGGTAAATTTTGCATGTTACATTTGTTTACAACGTTGTAAAACGGAGACGATAAACTTGCAAGGAGGCATCCTCAGGCAAAGGAGTTGCACATGCCACGATTATTTGCAATAGCGAAATCGTCGCTATTTAAACGTTTCCCCCGCTATAGCATTGCTCTGCTGATCATGCTACTGTTGTTTCCGCTTTCTGCCAGCGCCCAGGCCGCTTCCGTAACGCGTAGCGCCCAGGCACAAGCAAATAAGCAGGTAAACAATGCCTATAGCAATCCGATCATTGCCCAGACAGCCGCAGATCCAACGATTACCAAGGGGCTTGATGGATATTACTATGTCGTTGCGACCTCGGATCTCTGGTCCGATGGTTCGTTCCACATTCTTCCCATCCAGCGCTCAACGGACCTCGTTCACTGGCAATTTGTGGGCGATGCCTTCCCGACTCGGCCCGATTGGGTTGATCCCACTGCTGGCCTCTGGGCACCTGATATCCAGTATTTTAATCATAAGTACTATATGTACTATACTGTGTCGAATACTAAGACTTTGCCCAAGTATGGCACGGCGGCTGGTCCCAGCTCGATAGGCGTCGCGGTGGCTGATAGCCCGGCTGGGCCATGGCAGGACGCGGGCCCTTCGGCTGGTGGAAGTTTCCAGCACGGGCCGATTGTTCCCCCACGTGCCTGTGTCTTCAATACCGACCCTAACTGCTACTACTGGACTATTGATCCCGCCGTCTTTACCGACCACGATGGTCAGCGTTATATGTACTATGGCAGCTTTTTCGGCGGAACCCTGGTCCAGAAATTAGCACCTGACGGTTTGCAAGTGACCGGGTCTTCGTACCAGATTGGACATTGGGACCGCTATGAAGGTACCTATGTGATACGCCATGATGTCAACGGCAAGGCGTATTACTACAACTTCTCTTCCTCGGGCAATTGTTGCAATGGCCCCGAAAGCCCCTATAGCGTCGTAGTTAGCCGCGCCACCTCGCCGTTAGGACCGTTTGTCGATCAGAACGGCTATCCTATGGAGACGCCATCCATACAGCCTGTACCGACTCAGCGCCCTTCTACTGATCCCGCTGGCGTCAACAGTGGAGCGCAGGGTGGTGGCTACCCCACGCTCAAGCAGAATGGTAACAAGTGGCGAGGTATTGGACATAACGCCATGATTACGGACCTCTCCGGGCAGGATTGGATCATCTATCATGGTGTCGATGAGAATGATGGCTGGGTAAAAGGCTCAGGCATCTCATTCCGTCAGTTGTTTATGGATCGCGTAGACTGGACGGCGGATGGCTGGCCGATTGTTAACGATGGCAAGGGGCCATCGCTCACCAATGTTGCTCCAGTTACCACGCCAACCTTTGGTGATAACTTTAATGTGACGAACAGCTCTTTGAATGTGAACTGGAATAGGCTGAGCGGAAACTGGCAGAGCAATGCCGGAGATGCCACCACTGGCGGTTTTGCCACGCAAACAGGGCAGAATGGCCAAGGCTTGCTCGTCAGCCAGATGACGATTCCCCAGGGATACCGTACAGAGCTAGATCTCCGTCTGGAAAAAGCTGGACCTGCCGGGCGCTATGGAGGAGTAGTCTCCTATCGCGAGGAAGGGGACAACAATTCAGCCTTTATTGCGGCCTTCATTGATCCCGTTCACAATACGCTGGTGACCGTTCCCTATCAGAATGGACACGCTATCCAGGGTGAGCAGGCCACGCCGCTGCCTGCCAATTTCGATCCCTCAGACTGGCATCACCTGATCATCGATGATGAAAGCGGCCAGTTAGATCAGGCGCGCTTCCGTTTTACGCTCTCTGACACGCAGCGCGATCCGCTCGCGGTACAGGAGCGAACGCTACCTGCTTCTTTCCGTGTGAATGATGGCAAGGTTGGCTTTATCACTGAGAATGCGCAGGCCGACTTCGACAATATTGCTACCGCATCCTTGAATCATCATGTCGCGCCACCACAGCAAGCACCACGGGCTGGTACCCTGCTCTCGCCGTACTCTGACGAGTTCAACGGGAAACTGGGAGCGCAGTGGTCATGGGCACATGAAGATGCAGCCCGGCACTCGTTCGTCAATGGACAACTCTCAATCACCATCAATGGTGATCTTTATCGCAATCAGAACAGTGCAACCAATCTTCTGCTAGAGAATCAGCCTGCCGGTAACTATATGATGGAAACCAAGCTCACGTTTGATCCAAATACTAATTACCAGCAAGCAGGCTTGCTCATATATAGTGATGATGACCACTATATTAAAGTTGGCGTGACGCACCATGAATCGTTAAACAAAGTCATCGCTGGTCATGAAACGCTGGACCCCGCTCCAGGCGATCAAAAGACCTGCGATGTACAGCCATCACCCACCAGCAACATTGCTGTCAAGACCTATACCACGCAGCAATGTCCGCTGGAAGGCGAGAGTTGGGATTACCTCTCAAATCCCCATCCGACCCAGAATGGTAGTACGGCGACAAAGCCGACTGTAACCACCTGGTTGCGTGTCTATCGTAATGGGAATGCCTATACGCCCTATAGCAGCGTGGATGGCGTTCACTGGATCAGAGGAAATGCATGGGATCTTGACCCGGTATCGTCAGCATACCCCATCAAGATTGGTCTGTTTGGCTTCTCTTCTGGACCTGTCAATACCATTCCCGCATACTTTGATTATGTCCACGTCTATAGTCAACCCTAGTTCGCCCTGACCCCAAATGATATAAACCGGAGAAGTCGGAATGACCAGACTTCTCCGGTTTTGTTGATAAAGGATGGATACGCTTTGCAGTGTACACAGAACCACCTATTGCGTGACGACGTGATATTTCGGCAGCATAGTTAAAGTGGTACTGTCAACTTGCCCAAAGGAGATATGTAGCAGTGTCCTTCTGGCATAGTGGCGGTATGAAAACACAACTATGCAGGGCAGCTATGGCAATCCTGTGCAGCGAATTTGTGCGCTACACTGACGAGAAGAACATGGAACTGATGAAGCAGACAACACTGGAGTGGCCCCACGCCTTTGCTCGTTATACCTGCTTTGCTGACGAGTTCTTAGCAACCTATGCCAGTAATCACATCCACGCAGTCGATGGCGACTGGATAGATGAATTGCGCGAGGTTGCAGAGCAATTGTGCATCGAAGCACGTGTCTATGGAGAAAAGGCGTAATAGAATGAAAGGAACTGCTAGATGAACGAGGACTTGGTGATCGGTATTGACGCCGGGACGGCTGGCATGCGCGCTGGCCTCTTTAATCTGCGAGGTCAGCCGCGTGGCTTTTGCGATCAGAGCTATCCCACGAGGTATCCACAGCCGGGCTGGGCGGAACAGCAGCCGTCCGACTGGTGGAGGGCGCTGGTTCAGGTGGTGCGCGGCTGCCTGGAAATTAGCAAGGCCAGGCCAGAGAAGGTCATCGGCCTGGCGATCGATGCTCCATGTAATATTCTCTTCACCGATCAGAACGGCGAACCACTGAGCGCGAGCCTGATCTGGATGGATTTGCGCGCCACAGCCCAGGCTCAGATGCTGAGTATGACCGGCGATCCAGTGTTGCGCTATTGCGGCGGCGATGTGCCTGCCGAGTGGCCGGTTCCCAAGGCTCTCTGGCTCAAACAACAGCGGTTCAAATCCTGGGAGCAGGCTGCTTACCTGGTCGAACAAATGAGCTGGTTGACCCATCGCTTGACTGGCGTCCTGGCGATTCCGCTGAATAGCGCCGCCGCCAAGTGGCACTATCGCACCGCCGCCGACGCGGACTCTCCCACCGGCTGGCCAGAGCGCCTGCTAGTGGAGGTTGGTCTGGAGGATTTGCCTGAAAAAGTTCCCGGTCAACCACTTGCTATGGGCGCGAAGGCCGGCGAGCTGACGCGGCAGGCTGCCGGTGAACTGGGTTTGCCCGCAGGTACTGCTGTGGCTATGAGCGGAATTGATGCGCATGCCGGTATGCTTGGTTTGAATGTGCTGGCGCCGGGTAAGCTGGCGCTGATCACCGGCACTTCAACCTGCCAACTCGCGCAATCTGCTCGGCCAGTCTTCGACAACGGCCTGTGGGGACCATTTCAGGATGCGGTAATGACTGGAGAATGGACGCTGGAGGCGGGCCAGGCAAGCACCGGGGGGACTGTGCGCTGGCTGCTCGACACTCTGGGCGGCGCTCTACCAGTCGGCGAGGAGCGCTACGCCGCCGCCGATGCCGCCGCATCGGCGATCTCGCCCGGCGCGGAAGGGTTGGTTCTGCTGGACTTCTGGCAGGGCAGCCGTACGCCGATTAAAGATCCGCGTGCCAGGGGAACTATCTGGGGCCTGACGCCCGCTCATGGCCCCGGCCATCTTTTGCGCGCAGTCTACGAGGGCACCGCCTACGGCAATCGCCATATTCTCGAGAAACTGAACGAATTGGGAGTAGCAACCCGGCAGATTGTGGCCTGCGGTGGAGGCACACGTAGTTCGCTCTGGTTGCAAGTCCTGGCTGATGTCGCTGGCCTACCGATTACCCTGACTATGGTTCCTGATGCCGTCGCCCTCGGCAGTGCCATCTGCGCGGCGGTTGGCGCGGGCGCGTTCACCGATCTGCGTTCCGCCAGCCAGGCCATGGTTTATCCCGGACAGGTCGTCGAACCCAATCCCGGCGTGCGCGCCATCTATGACGAGGGCTATGCGCGCTACCGTGCAACCTACGCCGCGCTTGCGCCTCTATTTCAGCAGGGATGATAGGATAGCGGCATCGCCCAAAATCAAGGGGAGAAGTCGACAGTTATCAAAAATGTATGAAAACGAGGAAAATACTGCGCTAAAGCACTGA
This sequence comes from Ktedonobacter sp. SOSP1-85, assembly GCF_016587415.1. GTDB lineage: Bacteria > Chloroflexota > Ktedonobacteria > Ktedonobacterales > Ktedonobacteraceae > Ktedonobacter. The sequence goes on from NZ_BNJI01000001.1 coordinate 6,318,347, forward strand.
CACTTACACATAAATCATGAAGGATGGAGAAGAGCGGCGAGATGAACGCCCTCCAAGACGTCCCTGACCCGCATCCATCCAGAGGATTGTGTCACAAAGAGTACGCTCCCATACATCCTCAATGAACGCAAACACCTGCGCATGGTGACCCGCTTGCGCATCTGGGGTCGATCAAGCGAAAGCTTCGCGCGGGAGTGGGATCGAGGCGGGCGTTACGACTGGTTACCCGAGCTTTCGATACCTGGCCGGGGTCTTGCCGACTTCTCGCTTGAAGGCTTTGTGAAAGGCTACTGCCGATTCATAGCCGAGAAGCTCTGCGATCTTTTCTATCTCGACGTTGTCCTTGAGCAAGCGGGTTGCTCTGTGCATGCGCCAATGAGTGAGATACGTGATAGGGGGCTCACCCACAAGACGGGTAAAGCGAGCGGAGAAGACTGAGCGGGAGAGGGCCACTGCCTCTGCCAGTTCCTCGACCGTCCACCTCTGTTCGGGCGATTGATGAATCAGGCCAAGTGCTGTGCTGATCGGCTGATCGCGGAGCGCCGCTACCCATCCGGGCGTCGATGCCGCTTGTTGCTCAACCCAAACCCGGATCACGTGAATGAAGAGCAGTTCGGTTAATCGCCTGAGCATCACCTGCGTGCCCAGCCGAGGCGTGGTCGCTTCGCGTGCGATCAACTGCACAATCTCGGTGAAGCCCGGCACCGTGCGGCCCTGTTCTGCGGGAATATGAATCACTTGGGGCAAGCTGTGGAGCAAGGGAAAAGCTCCGGGATGCTCCACATGGAACGCGCCACAGAGGACACTCATCTTTGACTCATCGGATGCACCTGCAAAGCCCTGATACTCGCGTTGCTCGTCATAGTCCACATGCAGGACTTGCGTCAGAGGTGAAGCCGGTTCGTCACAGATCGAGTGCGCGTGCCCGAAAGGGAAGAGCAGGACTGCTCCCTCTTCGACTCGCAGAGGCGTAGGGTCCCCTTTGAAAAAGAGATAGCCACTCCCAGAGCCGAGCAAGTGAAAGATCATATCTTGACTGGCCGCAAAGTCATAGCGCCAGGGAGGCGTCAGCTCCCTGCGCGCAGAGATCCACCCTTTCAGTTCGAGTACACTCAGCACATCGGTGAGCACATCCATGCCATTCTCCTCTTTTGAGACGATCAGACAATTATTTAAGACAATTTAGCATAGATTGCCTCAGCGTTCAAGGGTATACTCTGCCTATCGAGAAGATCACTTGACCCCGCAAGAGTCGCTACCTTTGGGATCTGATCATGAGACCGCGGCTCAGCGCGGAGGAAACAGTGACCTGGTTACTTCTTCAAGAGTAGAGCGCAGCAGGGGAGCATGGTTCACATGAGAGGGCTTTTCGAGAGGCACTTCTCTCTTCCTAGACCATGCGAACCCTGCTGGCGAGGAGGATATCATGATTCTTGTTACAGGTGCAAATGGCCTGGCCGGTTCTGCTGTCATTCGTGAGTTCGCACGAGTGCACGCCCCTGTCAGGGCGCTCGTCAGGAGTCGTACGAAGGCACAGGCATTAGAGGCATCCCCCACGGTGGAACTTGTGGAAGGTGACATGCTGCGCCCTGAGACGCTCGCAAACGCGCTCTCTGGGATAGACCGCGTTTTGCTGATCTCCTCTCCCAACCAGCAGATGGTGGAGACCCAATGTACGTTCATCGATGCCGCCAAAAAGGCGGGCGTTCGCCATATGGTCAAGCTTTCCGGCGTGACGACGTCATTGGATTCGCCCTTTCTCTTTTCGCGGATGCACGCAGAAATCGGGCGCTATCTCGAACGCTCCGAGCTCGCCTGGACCTACTTGCGTCCCAGCCAATTCATGACGGAGTATTTGCGGGAAGTGCCCACCATCGTCGCCGAACGTGCGTTTTTCCTTCCTTTCGAGGATGCAAAGCTCACCCCCGTGGATCTGGAGGACATCGCGAAAGCCGCTTTTGCGCTGCTGACCACACCAGGGCATGAGGGCAAGACCTATATGATTTCGGGTCCAGAAGCACTGAGCATGACAGAGGTTGCCGAACAGATCTCCCTTGCCATTGGCAAGACTATACGGTATGTCAACATCTCTCCGGAAGAAAGGAAGCGAGCACAGCTCGCGGCAGGCATTCCCGCCTATGTCGTAGACGCGCTCGATGTGCAGTCAAGATTGCGTCGGGAGGGCAATGGTGAAGAAGTGGTGCATCCCGAGACGCACATCGCGTTGAGCATTCGTCCCACCACCTTCGCCGAGTTTGCGCATCGCCATGCCGCCGATTTTCGCGGGGAATCGGGCCATTTCGGAGGAGCGTAGAGAATGGCTCAAAAAGAGGGCTTTTCGGAATTTGACGTGGTTGAGTCGTGAAGTCGGGGCCATAGACGCTTGATGGAGCATCAGGCTGCTGGAACGACCTTGCTTTCTGGATCGAGGCCCGTTCAGGCTGCGTTGCATGGGGGGCTCTGTCAGAGAACCCGGCTCGGTCTGACGCTCGTCTCAAGCGAGAGGAGCGAGGCTCCGGGAGAGAAAGGATAATAAGCCCATACGTGTTTTTTACGAAGGGATACCAGGAGGTTCAAAAGGAGTGTGCTATGAATGAATCAAGTCAGACACAGCGTTTACTGGACAAGAATGTGGTCGTCATTGGAGGCAGCAGGGGGCTGGGGCGCAGCATTGTGGCTGCGGTGTACGCTGAGGGCGCGCGGGTGCTTGCCGTTGCGCGAAAGGCCGAGCCGCTCAAGCAACTTGCCGCGGCATTTCCGGGTGTAGAAGTCCTCGCGCTGGACGCGACGGAGGAGGGTGCTCCTGCAAAGGTGTTTGAGACGCTTGCGCCAGATGTCCTCATCATTTGCGCAGGTGCTATCCCTCATATGGCGCCCCTGGTGGGGCAAACATGGGAGCAGTTTTCCCGCAACTGGAATAGCGATGTGAAGCTGTCCTTGCTCTTCTCTCAGGCCGCCTTGACCTCACCGCTGCCTGCGGGGGGGACCGTGATCCTCATTTCCAGCGGCGCGGCCATGGGGGATTCGCCGCTTTCAGGCGGCTATGCAGGAGCCAAGCGCATGCAGATGTTTCTGGCGAAGTATGCTCAGAAGGAAGCCGATCGCTTGCATCTTGGTTTGTGGTTTCTGGCGCTTGTGCCCGGAGGGATGATGCCTACGACCGAACTGGGAAGAGTGGGGGTCGAAGCCTACGCTTCCTCTCTGGGCATTTCACCGGCCGACTTTATCAAAAACATGAGAGCGGCGCCGACAACAGAGGACGTCGCCCGTGCGGTGGTCGAGTGTGCAAGCGATCCACAAGAGAGAGCAGGAAAGGCGTTCCTGGTTTCTGGTGCAGGGGTCAAGCTGGTATCGTAGGCCCGCTTCCAAAGGTCCGCTCCCACCACTTCTCGAATCTTGCTCTTGTTTCTGATATCCCCAAAAAAAGCAACCTTTTGGTTGCCTATAGCGGTTTTTTCTGGTATACTGTCCTATAGGCAACCTGAGAGTTGCCTATAAAAACTGCGCATTTTGCGTCACCTGAGAGGAGATCCTATGACCCTTTCTGATCGTATCGAACGAACCATGCTTTTGCCCGTCCCGCGTGAGCGTGTCTGGGATGCCGTCACGAAACCAGAACAGCTTGCCCGTTGGTTTGGGGTGGTGCGTGACATGGATTTTCGCGTAGGCGGTGCCATCCAATTTATCTGGGAAAATGAACCATGCCCCTATCCTGGCGTGATCGAGGTCATTGAGCCAGAGCAGCGTTTTGCCTTTCGTTGGCCTTCCTATGCTGTGAGCCATCCCAGGCTCACGTTTGCCACCGCACCCAGTACGTTGGTGGAAATTACCCTGGAAGAACGGGCCGAAGGGACCCTCTTGACGCTGGTCGAGTCGGGGTTTGCTTCCCTGCCTCAGCCTGTGCCGGCAAAGGAAGCCTATCGCGACAATTCTGATGGCTGGCAAGAGTGCCTGAACGGGTTGCATGTCTACCTCCAGAACCAGGAAGTCGTGTAGTCCTGGTCCGAAGATGCTTACTTGTTGGAGGTGATGCGGAAGAGCATCTCGCGAAGACGGAGAGGAGAAACAGGTGATGACCGATTCACAGACACAGCGAGTCTTTCTTGCTCTGGCTGATCCCACGCGTCGTCTCTTGCTTCAACAATTATGCGAAGAAGGTTCAGGGACAGCAGCGAGCTTTGCCACCCGTTTGCCCATCACGCGTCAAGCAATTATCAAGCACCTGGTGACCTTAGAGCAGGCTGGTCTCGTGACGGCCCGCGAGACGGGTCGGGAGCGGCGGTATGTGCCACGGCCAGAGGCATTGCAGGCCGTCACGACCTGGATTGGGGCCATTGAAGCCCAATGGGATCAGCGTCTTGCTGCTCTGCGGAGCTATCTGCTTGAGGAACCAGGCACATCCTCCGCGCAGGAGCAAGAAACCAATGCCAGAGCGAATACCCAAAAGGAGATGTCGTAATGGAATATTGCTCAATCAGCTTGTTGCAAGCTTTTCGGGCAGGGAAGAACCCATGTTTTACAACACACCATTATCACAGGACGACAACATAGAACGATCTCATTTGTACCTGGAAAAGAGCAAGGTCGGAGAAGTTTTTTCTTTCTCTGCCAAGAGAATAGATCTCGCTGCAACTTGCAAGGAGAGAACTATGAGCCATCCCGTATTCAAGAGGGAGAGGAAAGAAGGAGTAAAAATCTCATGAACATCACAGGCAAAACAATTTTGATAACAGGCACCAATCGCGGCCTTGGGAAGGCACTGGTTGAGGAAGCCTTGAGGAGAGGCGCTAAGCAGGTGTATGCCAGTGCGCGTGTACCAATGGAACATTCAGATAAGCGTGTCACGCCTTTGACCCTGGACATAACGAATGCGGCCCAGATTCAGGAAGTTGTCGAGAAGGTCAAATCTCTTGATATCCTCATCAACAATGCCAGTATTGCGCTGTCTGACGACTTGAGCGATCGGACCGCGATCGAGCAGCATCTCGCCGTCGTCTTCTTCGGCACATACGACATGACCCAGGCCTTCCTGCCGCTTCTCACTCGTTCTCGGGGAGCCATCGTCAATGTCCTATCCGTGGCAGCCTTGGCCGCCTTGCCGGTCGTTCCGCCCTACTCAATCGCAAAGGCAGCCGCGTTCAACCTGACACAATCGCTACGCGCTTTGTTGGCTGGGCAGGGCGTAAGCGTTCAAGCCGTCCTACCTGGACCCATAGATACCGAGATGTCCCGATCCCTGGACATACCGAAGGCCCCTCCAGAGTCCGTCGCGCGAGCTATCTTCGACGGAGTGGAGAAGGGAGAGGAAGAAATCTTTCCCGACCCCATGTCTGAGTCCTTGGCAGAGAGCTGGCGCAGCGGTGCGGTCAAGGAGCTTGAGCGCCAGAATGCGACCCTCGTAGCTGCAGAGGGGGACAAGTCATGAGTAAATTGCCAGCCCGCCCGGCGAGACGACGAGAGCATTCATCGGACAGCCCTGACACTCTGTATCATTGGTGAGACCGATGAGCGGGCCAGGACTCAGATCTCAGGATGGGCAGGTGACGTTTTTCCTGGAGATAGTGGGTCATATGGCGTGGAGACCATCGGCCAGCGTCTAGCAGCCTATGAGGCCGCTGATATCCAGGAACTCGTGATCTGTCTCCCTGATGCAACGCATATGCATTCGGTTCGCCACTTCGTACGAGCGTTCATCATGTAGACTGGACGTATTGAAATACGGTTGTATGCTCGTTATTGCGGTGAGCAGCGTTTTTCGGTCATCAGAAATGAAAGGTTGATCCAGGGGCATGGTTCAGAACATGCCCCTGGAGAGCCCGGGGCGTTGTTTCTGAACAGAAGACAGACACGAACAAGAAAAGGCAAGGACATGAAAAACAATTCAGACGACATAAAAAATCATCTCATCGTTTCACACGAGGAATGGCTTTCCGCGCGAAAAGCTCTGCTTGCCAGAGAAAAGGAGCTCACCCGGTTGCGGGACGAATTGAGCCGGCAGCGGCGCGCCATTCCCTGGGAAAAGGTGGACAAACGGTATGTCTTTGAGGGACCGGACGGCCAGCAGACCCTGGCCGACCTCTTTGAACAACGGAGCCAGTTGATTGTCTATCACTTTATGTTTGCTCCCGAATGGGATGAAGGGTGCAAGAGCTGCTCGTTCTGGGCCGACTCGTTCAATGGCAGTGTGGTGCACCTCAAGCAGCGGGACGTGAGCTTTGTGGCCATTTCCAGGGCACCTCTAACCAAAATCGAGCCGTTCAAACAGAGAATGGGATGGAGCTTCAAATGGGTTTCCTCATTCCACAACGATTTCAACTACGACTATCAGGCGTCATTTACCTCGGAGGAAGCTAGCAGTGGGACGGCGTTCTACAACTATGTGAAAACGAATCCCGGCTCCCTGGATCGTGAGGGGGCCAGCGTGTTCTACAAAGACGAGAGCGGCGCGATCTTTCACACCTACTCGTGCCACGCGCGGGGAATCGATATGCTGAACGCTGCTTACAACTATCTCGATCTGGTTCCGAAAGGGCGAGATGAGGAGGGCCTGGAATTCACACAGGCCTGGGTTCGATACCACGACAGATACAAGAGCTGAGCACACAGACACTGGTTTGGGAGCTGCCGCGCCCTTATGTTCATACACAAATGATCCCTGATTCCATTTTTAAAGTGCATTAAGGCGCGACAGCGTTCCTTGAGGAAGGAGAATGTGAGATTGCAACGAGAACGTACTGTTATCCTCACGCTGCTGGCCCTGGTTGTCGTATCGTGGGCGATCCTGATCTGGCAGTCCTGGACAACACAGGGGATGGGTGGCGGATTGACCATGGGCATGGAGGCCGCGCTGTTCCTGGCGATCTGGGTCGTGATGATGGCAGCCATGATGGTTCCTTCTGCTCTTCCCGTGATCCTGGCCGTTGCACGAGTCCAGCGTGACACGGGAAGCGAGAGAGCCGCCTTTGCGCCCCTGTGGGTCTTCGTTGGCGCGTACTTGCTGGTCTGGACGCTCTTCGGAGGGCTCGCGTATCTCGGCGCTCTCGTCGCATCAGATCTGGCCCAGCAGGTTCCCTGGATCATGATGAACGCAGCCCGCATCGGTGGTGGCATCCTCGTACTTGCTGGAATCTACCAGATGACATCCCTCAAGCGTGACTGCCTGGCGAAATGCCGCGCACCTCAGGATTTCATCCTCGGGAAAGGATACTCCGCCTCTTTTCGGATGGGATTGAAGTATGGCATCTATTGCCTGGTAAGTTACTGGTTGCTCTTCGTCCTTCTTTTTCCCCTGGGAATCATGAACATTGCAGCCATGATGGGGCTTTCGATCCTGATCTTCGCGGAAAAATGCTTCCCGTTGGGAGCGCGCATCGCCCAATTCGCGGCGCTGGCCTTGATTCTCTATGGCATGCTCGTGATCGTTGTGCCCGCTACGCTCCTTCTGATCGGAGCAGGGATGTAATGCTTATACGCAATGTCGAGAGGATAATGGCGCACCCGACTCGTGACTGGAGCACCTCTCCCTTTTCTTCAGGAAAAATACCTAATCTGAGAGGGGGAAAAAGAAGCGTCGATCCAGAAGCAGGTCTCCACGAAATGCGGCTGAGGAAGCATAGCCCCTCTGTATGAGCTCCTTCACAGGAGCACTGATGCCACCACTCTGAGAGCGGTTTCTTCACCCGCTTGCCACAGCATGGCACCATTGGCTCAATGCGGTTGTGCGTGTTGGGACGCGCCACCAGGGTGCCGCCCGTGCTTGTAACGGTGCGCTTCAGGAGTGCCACAAACATCCCTGGGGCTCGCAGTCCTAAAGAGGCAGATGGCATACAGAATGCCCTGCGGTCGTTCTCGTTCAAGCGCCTCCAGCACGCGCTTGCCCGCCGCATCGATTTCGGCGCGCTTGTCGGGCTTCACTTTGGTATGGGAAATCGCTACTTTCATGGGAACATTTCCTTTCACTTTTACACCTGGTTCGTTGTGTGTATCCTCTGGCCGGTGGAGAACACCCACCATCGGCGCATCTTGATCTTGACAGGGTTGCCCAGTCGGCGGGTCATCGGGGAGTGCGTCTCCCCTGTCACATCGGCCGGGTTTCCTTCGCCATTACTTCGACGAAACAAAACGAAGGAATGTGACTGATGGACGAATATACACCTGATTAGCGCAGCGCTTCGAGGCCGAGCGCCCCCACCTGCGGGCAGTGGCCTATCGGCTGCTGGGTCGGCTCGACGAGGTGGACGATGCCGTGCAGGAGTCCTGGCTGCGCCTCAGCGGCTCCGATCCCAGCCGCCTCGCGAACCTGGGCGCATGGTTGATGACAGTAGTCGCACGGGTGTGCCTCGATATACTCCGTGCTCGTCACGCGCGGCGCGAGGAGTCCCTGGAAGCGTCGGTGCCCCAAGCGGGCGCGGTTGGTTGAATGCCACATGAGAACGCTCTGCACATCATGCAATTTTCAATGGATCTTTTCTAAACGAGGGCCTATTCTGACCCACTTCTCGGTTATACTCTCAATCATAGGCGAGTCAAGCGAGATGCGCTCTTATGCCAGAGACAAAGAGAGGGGCGGAGGAAAGGGACTATGTGCCTGCTTGCCTAAGGGCGCTTCACAAGAGCACTTCACAACACTCGGGAGGGACAAGTTGTCCCTCATCACAACCAAGATTCCGAAGGAGAAACGTTTCATGAGTATCCAATCTTTTACTATAGCCATTCCCCAAGGAACCCTCGACGACTTGCTCGTACGCTTGAGCCAAACCCGCTGGCCCGATCAGGTGGAGGGAGCAAGTTGGGACTATGGCACGAACCTGGACTATCTCAAGGAACTGGCAGACTACTGGCAGCATGAGTTCGACTGGAGAGCACAGGAAACGAGACTCAATCAATTCGCGCAGTTTCGTGCAGATATTGATGGCCTGGGTATTCACTTCATCCACGAGCGCGGCAAAGGACCCAACCCGCTGCCGATCATTCTTACCCACGGCTGGCCCAGCTCGTTCTTCGAGATGCTCAAGATCATTCCGCTGCTCACTGATCCGGCGCGTTATGGTAGTGACCCTGCCGATGCCTTCGATGTGGTCGTGCCATCGCTGCCGGGATTCGGCTTTTCCGACCGTCCACGTGAGCGTGGCTGGCAACTCCCCAAAACCGCCGAGTTGTGGGCGCGCTTGATGAGCAACGAGCTTGGCTACCAGCGGTTCGCTGCCGCAGGTGGGGACTTTGGGAGCGGTGTCACACGGCTGCTGGCGCTCTCGCATCCCGATCTACTCATCGGCATCCATCTCACCTACCTTGGGTTTCCTACTCTGCACGCCGACCAGTCTCACCTCTCGGAAGCTGAGCAGCGATATCTGAGTGCCGTTCAACAGTGGATGATGAGCGAAGGTGGGTATGCGATGATTCAATCGACGAAGCCGCAAACGCTCGCCTACGGTTTGAATGACTCGCCGATTGGTCTGGCTGGCTGGATTGTGGAAAAGTTTCAAACGCTCAGCGACTGCGATGGCGAGGTTGAGCGGAGCTTCAGTAAAGATGAACTGCTGACCAATATTATGATTTACTGGGTCACCGAAACAATCAATTCCTCGATTCGCACGTATTACGAGAATATCCACCTGCCTCCGAAACTTCAAGCGGGGCAGCGCATTGAGGTTCCGGCAGGGGTAGCTCTCTTTCCCAAAGAAGCCAATCTTCCACCACGTGAATGGGGGGAGCGCAGTTTGCGTATCGAGCGCTGGACGGAAATGCCACGGGGAGGGCATTTTGCTGCGCTGGAGGAACCTCAACTGCTAGCTGAGGAACTGCGGACCTTCTACCGCCCTCTTCGCGCAGCATGAGCCCTTCTCCATGCTAGCTAAACGGGAAAGCTGATCCCTGCTCACGTGCTTTCACATCTCACCAGATGTGAAAGCACGTGAAGACTTCAAGGGATGACGTTTTCTTTTCTCTTTACTTGAGTTTATCTCGTTGCGCATCCCGTGGTTTTTGCTTCCTCTGAACACGTACGTGAACGAAGGCTGCACGCTGCTCCCGACCCTTTCCGGAGTGCGAAATTACCAAAATTTCGTATTGGCAGAGATTGTTGATATCAAGCGCTTCAAGACCGTCAAACAATTGGTTGCTCATGCGGGACTCGCGCCTCAAGAACGATCCTTGGGAACCTCTGTTCACGGCAAAGTGTTCATTGGCAAATTTGGAAGGGGAAGCTCCGCAATGCACTCTCTATGTGCGCGATCGTCGCTTCCACTCACCCACGAATTGCGCAACAAGGTAGTAGCAAGAGAGTAACAGCTTGCTGACCGACCGTTCCTCAACGTTGAGCATATTTGCAGAGAAGCGGCGATATGGTAGACTTTTCTGAAAACACCTTGCATTGAGAAAAGAGAAAACCATGAGCGAAGCGAAGACTTTTCATACTTCTCTGGCGGTCATTGCCGATATCCATGGGAATCGTTGGGCCTTGGAAGCGGTCTTGCAGGATATCGATCGCCGAGGCATCCAACAGATCGTGAATCTGGGAGATCACCTGACAGGCCCGCTCGATCCTGCGGGCACCGCCGACCTGCTCATCGCCCGCAAGATGGTGAACGTTTGCGGCAACGACGATCGCGAACTGTTTCTGCCGCAGGAAAAACGCTCGCTCTCCCAAAACTACACCTGCACCCAGCTCACCCCGGCTCATTTTGCCTGGCTGCGCTCCTTTACGGACACAACCATTGTCGCCGATGAGCTCTTTGTCTGCCACGGTGACCTCTTCGATGCGCCGTATCTCCTTGAAGAGGTCACTCCTTCTGGTGTCTTCTTGAGAGGCACTTCAGCCATCGCGACCAGCGTCGCTGAGATTGCCCAACCCGTTATCCTCAGTGGACATAGCCACATCCCGCGCACCGTTTCCCTCCCGCAAGGAAAGCTCCTCATTAACCCTGGGAGCGTTGGAATGCCGGCCTACTCGATGGAGACATATAGTATGGAATCCGGAAGCCCTCACGCTCGTTATGCGCTTTTGTATCAGAACCAGCACGGGTGGCAGGTGGAGCACATCCAGGTGCCGTACGCATGGGAGCAGGCAGCGCAGGTCGCACGTGGCAATCAGCGCGCTGATTGGGCACAGTGGCTGACCACAGGCCGAGCACGGTAATCCACAGTGACCCTCCTGCGCTCGCTTCACACGCCCATTCCTTCCAGTCCGAGGAAAGATGAAGTTCCAGAAACAACGAGCCAAATTGCGCATCGAGCCTTTCCCAAAGGGACACTCGCGATGATCTTAGGAGATGAACTAGCCAGCATTTATACGGATGAGATCTTCGCTCACCTATTCCCCAAGCGTGAGCGACCTGTGGAAGCGCCCTGGCGTTTGGCCGTGATAACGGTCTTACAAACCATTGAACACCTGAGAGATCGTCAAGCAGCGGATGCGGTGCGGGCACGCATTGATTGGAAGTATGCCTTGAGTTTGCCTTTAGACGATGAAGGGTTTGATTTTTCGATTTGCGCGTACCTTTCGTCAACGGCTCATCGATGCCCACGCCGAGTCTCTGGTGCTTGAACCCATCTTGACAATCAGCAGGCAACGAGGCTGGCTCAAAGCGGGGGGAAGCAGAGGACAGATTCAACCGCTGTGTTAGCTGCGGTGCGAGCGCTCAATAGCCTGGAAAGTGTTGGCGAGAGTATGCGTGCAGCTCTCAACGATCTCGCGAAGGAGCATCCAGAGTGGCTGCTCTCGCATGTGGATCCCGACTGGTTTGACCGCTATGTCCACCGCTTTGAGATGACGTGTTTTCCCAAGCAGGAGAGCAAACAACAGGCCCTGCACAAGCAAGTTGGAGAGGATGTGTCACGTCTTGCGAGATTGTATAGACCAGCAAGAGACGCCCTCCACTCTGCGTCTCTTGCCATCTGTGATGGCCTGCAGCATCTGATGCAAAATCAACAGCAAGGCCGGGTAAAGGAGCGGTTCAATCAGCGTCCCTACGGCGCTGGTGATGAAGGCGCGCGGATGGGCCGTAAAGAGCAGCCGCGCCGTGGCTCCCACAGCCGTAAGGCGCGTTGGCAGAAGAAAACGCATAGCTCTGATCTCCAAACGGGGTAAAAAAGACGTGGACACACATCAACCCTTTCCCGGGCAAAGGTCTGGGAAAACCAGGGAAGAGGGGCAGCATGGAGGGGCGCGGGCACAAGAAAAAACACCAGGGGAACGTGGTGCGAAGTCAAGGGATGTGGCACCCACCTTTCAGTTTGGGTGGCGCCCCTTTGCTCATTACCAAAATGCTTGGCGTCGAGATCCCTTTGCGCCTCTCCTTCGAGTACCCAGCGGTCACCGCGCTCGCCACCGCCATCGAGGAGATACTTATCGAACACCTTGAAACATCACCTGATACGAGTCTCACTGGTCTATGGGCGAGCGTGCAAAGCGCGTTACGCGTGCGCAGACCACCTGCTGTAGATCCTCAACACAGCATCTGTTGCTATGCCTCGTTTTAAGGTGGACTGGCAAGCCTGAGAGGTCTTACATAAGAATCGGAGAAGCTTCCTTAGAGAAGAGACCCTAAACTGCACGCAAATGGCATGCTGCTTTCGTACCGTTTGAGCAGCGGCAAGTCCTTTGCTCTGTCTTTTCAGAGGATTGTTCACGTGAAATTGCAAGAAAGCACCAGTGAATCGATATATTTATACTTATCTAAATAAAGGCGAATACAACGGCATTCGCCTGACTCGCCCCTAAAAAGAGGAGAAGTACAACATTGAAGCGCATCTATTTACTCATGGCGGCCACGCTGGCCTTCGCGCTCTCTATCTCGATCTCCCTCGCTAGCTCTACGAGTCCTGCTCATGCAAGCTCAAACAGTGAAGTCCTTCACTCCATACGCAGCATGCGAGTGAAAAACACTGCCGCCTGTCGCAATTGCGCCGGGAGCAATAACCTGAGCTACCATGGCGGTACAGGCGGCGTGGGCGTGGAAACCGGAGCGGACAAGGTATATCTGATCTACTGGGGATCGCAATGGAACAACAACGACCCATCTGGCGAGGCGGCCATTCAGCAGAATTTCTTTAAAGGCGTAGGTGGCTCAAGTTGGAACAACTCGGTGACGCAATACTGTGAAGGCGTTTCCTCCGGCACGGTTACCTGTGGCTCATCGGGCACACATGCCACAAACCCCACCGGCGTATTCGCCGGCATCTGGTATGACAATGCATCTGCGGCTCCCTCTAAACCCAGTCAGTCGCAACTGGCCAGTGAAGCGGTCAAGGCAGCAGCGCATTTTGGCAATACGACTGCGTCTTCCAATAAAACGGTTCAGTATGTGATCAATACCGCGACGCACAATAACGCGAGTGGTTTTGGAACCCAATACTGCGCCTGGCACAGTTCGACGAGTTCGAGCTATGGCAATATTGCTTATACCAACATGCCTTACATTACTGACGCGGGGGCGAGCTGTGGTGCCAACTTCGTGAACTCGGGGAGTGCGGGCTTGACCGACGGTATCACCATTGTCGGTGGTCATGAGTTTGCCGAGACTGAAACCGATATCTATCCCAGTACTGGCTGGATCGACGGCAGTGGGAGCGAGAACGGGGACAAATGTGCCTGGATTAGCTCCGGTCAGGGGGCCTCAGCCAACATTACCTTGAGCACAGGAACATTTCCTGTCCAGTCGCTCTGGAGTAACGCGTTTAATAACAACGCCGGTGGGTGTGTCATTTCCTATCCCTAATACGGATCTTAGTGTATCTAGGGGATCGCCAGGATAGGCGATCCCTTTTCTTTTTGCAGCTTCCAATTTACAGAAACCAAGCCAGAAAGCCCCAAGCATGAATGACCGGGGCTTTCTCGCCTCGTTCTCTTATGGCAGCGGGCAATCCTCCCCTGTTCAAAAGCCACTTCGGCGATGATCTCCTCGTCTTCTGGTCGACCTGGAAAGGGAAGAGAAGGTGGAAGGACGGTTGTCAGGGACAGGGTTGCGTGCGTCACCAGCATCTGCTCACAGATAGTGATAAGGGGCAGGTGACAGGATGGCGCTATCTGTATCGCGTGTATCTGTTGCATGGTCTTCTCTCCTTGGTGATGGTGTGTATTTGTTGCTTACGACTGATCAATTGGTGTGTGCTGGTGTTGTCGTCTCTCCACGTTGCTCGTTCCCGTGTGCCTGTGCTCCCTCTTGCTCAATGAAAAGAGAACATGGCTGCGAGCATACCTGAAGGACCTGCGGGAATGGCTGCTCCAGTATGCCGCGGATCGGTCGTGGGACGTGTTTCGATGGCTTGTAAAGCAAACCCCTCTCTTCTATTTCTCCATCAGGACCATTGCACCTCAGTGACGCCCGAATATTTACCACCGCTCTGATGATCGAACCGGATACGGAAGCGGTCGGTCGTTAGCGAGGAGAAAGCGACGGTGTTCTGACCACCAGTGGGACTGGTTGGATGACGGGACGTATTGGGCACCGCTTATAAGCGTCCCCACATATTCTGTTTGCCTCCGCTTCCATCGTATACACTGACCACAATCTCAAACGTGTCAATCTTCTCTGCGGCCCAGGCTAGCAGGCGTTGGCCTTCTGCCTGCAATTCCTGTGATATGCTCAATGGAAGAGGCTCAAAGGGCTGGAGAATGAGCCTGGCTATAGTCGGGGTGCGCTCGATATACCAGATGCCACTGACGAAACCATCGACGAGAAAGGTAGGCAGGACAAGGGATCTGCCAGGGGTGACATAGGAGCGGTAGTGCTCAGGAATGATGCGCTGGCGGTCGTTGTAGGCCAGAATGAGATTGTCGAAATCGGGGATAAAACGTACGGGGGTAGGAGTATGCCTAGATGGCAAGAGCGCACCGGGTAGGTCGAAGAGTTCGCGACCCTGCTCGTCACGGAAGGTCGTGAGCTCTGGACGCAGAATCTCGACTGCTGACTGGAGGTGACTGAGGCCAGACCAGATTTGCAGATCCTTGGTGCTGGCTGGGCCAAAGGCGGCGAGGTAGCTGCGAATGAGCACACGCAGGCCTTCTGCGGGAGGAACAAATGAGCGCCCTAACCAGGCCTGAGCCTCGGCATAGGCCGGGCTACCACCGACGCCCCAGGCGCCACCGGGGAAGACCTGGATCAGTGAGAGAGCTGCGCGCACAGCGTAAAGCAGGCGCTCATCCATTTGCGGTACCAGTTCGGCCAGGCGCGTGCGCAGTTCGACATTGGTGCGTGGCTTCTCACGCAGAAAGCCCTGCATCTCGGCCAGCAGACGCTCTCTTGTGAGACCGCTGGCGAGCGGCTGACCAAAAAAGCTCTCCAGTTGGCGCGCATGCAGTGTTGCCAGCGCAGGCCGGAAATTCACATAATCCTCGGTAGTTGTCAGGTGCAGTGTGCGGCGCATCATCGACGTCCTCACTACCTCGCGCCGCTCCAGCAAGTTTGTCAGATCCTCTCTCTGGAAGGCCCGCAAACGACTCCATAGCCCCATATATGGCGGATTAGCGAGTTGGCCCTGCAAGCCTGCCACCTGCCTGATTGCAGCCAGGGGAGTGATACTCGCCCGCTCCAGCAAAAGCTGCCTCGCCAAAGTGGCGCGATTGAGCTCTCGCAGCGTGAGGATGCGTTCACCCATTAGTCTCTCCTTTACGCCTTGCTCTCTTGCCTGGTTTCTACGTACAAGCAAAGGATATTTCAAAAGGGAGACACAATCCGCCCTCATTCATAGCGCAATTCCTTGCTTGCTACTTTCGTGCAGTCAAGATTTTTGCGACAATCCTTGGGTGGAGGGCCTCCTCTTTCTCGTACGAGAACTCGCTGAAATACCTCTTGACAATCCCCTTTCAGGAAGTTAAAATAACAGTGTTATTTTAAGGAGCACCGTTATGAAAAAACAAAAAACGCAGCCTGATACACAGAGCGAGCGGATCCGTCAGGCCATGCGCCGTCGGCAAGAGCATGAGAAACAGGAATTGCGCCAGGCGATCCTGACCGCTGCGGGCCAACTGTTCCTTGAACAAGGCTACGATCGCTTCTCTATGCGGAAAGTGGCCGAGCGCATTGGGTATTCGCCAACGACCATCTATCTCTACTTTCGAGATAAAGATGATCTGCTCTTTACAATTGTCGATGAGGGGTTTGAGCAGTTTGGCCAACAACTTATGATTGCAGCTCAGAGCACGGCTGATCCCTGGGAGCGTCTGCTCGCGCTTGGTCGTGCGTATGTGAGCTTCGGCATCCAGCATCCCATGTACTATGAGTTGATGTTTATGCAACGGAGCAATTTTTTGATGCAGGCCCCACAGGGCGAAAGCACGCCGCGTATCCAGGCCTTTAATATTCTCAAAGAGGGTGTGCAACAGGCTCTAGATGCAGGCAGGCTTCATCCAGGCAGTGCTCAAGCCTACAGCGATTTGCTCTGGGCACTGATGCATGGCCTGGTCTCGCTCTCAATAAGCGTGCCACTCTTCGATGCCATTCGCCTACAGCAAGCTCTGGCCGAGTCCCGGTTGCTGATCGAGCGCGGTCTGCATCGGGGGTAGGTCTTTTTTTGAGTATAAAATAACAGTGTTATTTTAATGAGTGCATCTCAGTAGAACGAGAGACCTGTTCTTGTATATAAAGCTAGTCAAAAGATGAAAGGAAGCATATATGGGCCCAACTAGAATCTTCGCCATTATCTCCTGGGTACTTCTGCCAACCGTGATGCTTGGTGGCTATTCACTTCTGAGCCTGCTGGTGCGCGCGAATCCCTGGCTCACGCCTAAACGCCTGGCCACTTTTCGCGCTGGACATGCGCATGCGGGAGTGCTCCTGGTACTCTCTTTGCTCTACTATACCTATCTGGCTCAGACCAGCTTCTCTAGCACCGTGAAGCTCATTGCCTGTTTTGTCTATGTCCTTGGCGTCCTGGCTCAATCGGGAGGATTCTTCATTGATATGCTTGTTGAGAAGCGTGGTCGCCTCTGCTCCGATTTTCCTATGCAAACGTATGCAAGCACACGTTCGCACCGAATTTCGTTGTTCCTGTTTCATCCGTAGGTGCCTCCGGGCCGAAGCCCTTTGGTCTTACCCCGCGTCCGCAGGCAAGTTTGCGTCTTCGTCCGAGCCAGTACCGGAGACGGCTTGATCAATGAGCCCGATCAAGCGCAGGGCTTCCCGTAACACATTCTGACCTGCGTTGTGATCTCGATCCTGCGGAAACTGATCATACGGGCAAGCAGGATTCTGACACACAAAGATGCGATCCTTGAGCCTCATCGCTTCCCACGTCCAACCGCAGCAATGACAGGTCTTGACTTCCAGGAAAGAAACGGCCCACCTTGATCACCTGTCCCCCACGTTGCGCCGCTTTTGCCTCGAGCAGACGTCTGAGGGTGCCCAGCGAGGCATCGGCGAACGAGCGAGCGAGACGGCGATTCCTGAGCAGTCCCTTGAGGTGCAGATCTTCCACTCCGATGATCCCGTAACTGTCGACCAGCCTGGTGGTGAGCTTCTGAAGGACATCCTGGCGCAGGCAGGTGATGCGATAATGCAGACGGGCGACCTGTCGGCGCGCTTTCTCCCGATTCTTTGATCCCAGTTTTCGGCGATGCAGCCGTTTGTTGGCCTGACGCAATTTCTTGAGAGCGGTTTTGAGGAAGGCTTGGTTTTCGACTTTCTCTCCTGTACTCAAAGTGGCCAGGCGGTTGAGCCCCACATCGATCCCCACGGCGGCTGGTTTGTTCACCGGGATGGTCTCAGGGATCTCGACCTGGATGGAAACAAACCACCAATCCGCTGTTTTGGTGATGCGTGCCCCTTTCACGCGGCCCACAAACCGCAGCTTCTCAGCCAGATTGACCCATCCGAGCTTGGGGATCCACATGCGGTGATCCCCCAACGCGAATTGATCGTTGGCAAGGTAAAAGGAGGGTTTGCTTGTTTTCTTGCTCTTGAACGTGGGGCGTTTGGCTTTGCCTTCAAAAAACGCAGTGTAGGCTTTTCCCAGATCGAGAAAGGGCTGATCTGAGGCGTTCTTCGTCACCTCCCATGTCCAGGGGAATTGCACCCGCCGAATCTCGTTGAATTGTTTCTTGAGTTTCAAGGCGGTGGGTTTGTCTCCGGCCTCATATTGGCGGTTCCATTCGGCCAGCGCCCAATTCCACACAAAGCGAGCAACGCCTGCGGCACGAGCAAAATAGTTGGCCTGCTCAGGTGTGGGATGCAGTCTGATCTTATGGGCGCGAATCATGCGGTTCTGCTCTTTCTCTTACCTCATATTTTCTTCAGTATAGGACAAACGTTCTCATCTGTCAAGAAGCTCGAAAGCGTGGCGTCTTGCCCACGATTGATCTCTGTTTCCCACTTTTTGGGAAACAGTTGCATCCTCTTTTGGTTACCTGGTGACCACGTTGGGGGCGTTACTGCTGGCTTCCAGTATCCTCTTGCTCGCCTATGGCCTGGCGGTGCTTCCTGTCTCGAACTAAAATGTTGTGCCTCTATCAAGGAAGATCAATATGCTTGTATTCATGGTACTGATTATTGCTACACTGGTGTTCCGTGGCCTGGGCGTGCTGGGTGTGCCTCTTTTCCAAACCTGGCATGGTGCCTCGCTCTGGGCTCTGGCTGTGATGCTGCTCTTGACTGCCAGCGCACATTTTACTACCAGGAAAGAAGATCTCATCAAGATGGTACCGCGGCAAATCCTCTTGTGGTGGATAGGGTAGTGGGGGATACATCAGCATTGACATATTCACACCTACCTAATATACTAGAACAAGTGTTTTGGTACATACACAACCGAAAAGTGTTTGGGCGTTGCAAGGTAAATCGTTCCCTTGCGTAAAAGCACTTGCGTACAAGTGTTCCTGTGCCCTCTCGGTAAGGTCTTTTAAGAGCTTCAAAGCCACCTTGCCATTCAAGAGAGCAAACACGTATTGGCTCGGACGGAGCCTTCGGGAAACTTCGGTTTGCTGAGAAGCCCCCGGCTTTAGCCGTGGGGAGTCGTCACTGGACCCTGACCGTCAAGTTCATGTTAGGGTGGATCGTACAATAGAACCTGAATGTTCCAGCGGTGGGAAAAGGGCCAATCGTGGCTTGTGCGTTTCCGTTGATCTGCATATTATTCACCTCTGGTGCGTTCGGCTCTCTGACTGATTTTGCGGTGCCATTCTCCCACGTTCCATTTGCAATGATGTGGGGCGTAAGCGGATCGTCGTTGATCAGCGTCACGTTTTGCCCTTTCTGAATGGTGATCTCTGCCTGGACAAAATTGGCGCTATCCATGTGCACTTCCGTCCCCGGCGCAGCGTGAGCAGAAGTCCCGTCTGTCCCGCAAGCCGCCAGGATGGAGACGAGCAAACAGCTCAATGCCAGAAAAGGAAGCAGTCTCTTCATCAGCATGGGATCTCCTTCCCTATCGTACAAGCTGCGGCTGCCTGCTTACCTCACTGGCTGCTTGCTTGAGACGCAGGTAACGCATACCGGTGGTACCGAACAACACGAGCGCGCCCAAGCCAACCAGCAGATGGGCGGTTCTGATCAGCCAGTGGAGATCGCCAACAAGCAGCGTCATCTGGATGACCCCAAAGACAGGCACAAGGGGCGCATAAACGAGGCTCACAGCGCCCAGGAGCCTTGTTCCTCTATTGAGAACCGCTATAATCCCAAGCGTCAATAGCGCGAGAACGAAGGCCACACCAAACAACGCGTGAACGATTTGAAGCATGGCCAGGCTCATTCCGGTAATCCAGATAAAGAGCCCGAGCACCAGCACGCCCAGGCCTGCTATGCCTCCTACCCAATGCAAGATATGTACTGTTGTTTTCATAGAACGATGCCTTTCTGTTAAAGCCGAGGAAAACTGTTCCCCGCTCTCTCATGTCAGGGCCTTTCACTTCTCTCCTCCCGCTTTCCTCCAAAATGGAAAAGCCCTGCTTTTATGTGACCGTATTTTGTCATTGGCCTACTCATTTGCTACAATGAGAAGGTACAGGAAGAGGAAGAGGGGAGCAAGTACGCAATTTTATGTGACGGAGATGTGCCCATCACATGCTCACCCACGAAAATGGAGTCACTTCTTTATGACACGTGTAAAAAAGACTGCTGCATGCCCGATTGGAGGAGTGGGAGTGGGAGGCAAATGGATGTTCTGGATCTGGTATCATCTGCTCAGCGGAACCAAACGCTTCGGCGAATTACAGCGGCTCATCCCGGGAGCCAGCCGACAGATGCTGACCCAGGAGTTACGGGAATTAGAGCAGGTAGGAGTGCTGCGCCGAAAGGTGTATGTACAGGCCCCTCCCAAGGTGGAGTACTCGCTTACGGAATTGGGATGGCAAGCAGAACCGGTGGTGCGCCAACTCGAAGCCTGGGGCAGGTGGTATGGCGAGCAGGTTCATCTGGAGTTTGATTGGATGGTCAGCCTGGGAGGCAAATGGACGTTTTGGCTCTGGTATCATTTGTTCAGTGACCCCAAAAGCTTTAGCGAGTTGCAGAAGCTGCTTCCCGAGATCAGCCGTCAGGTACTCACCCTGGAACTGCGGAAATTGGAACAGATGGGAGTGCTCTACCGACAAGCCTCTTCTGGGGAATTGACAAAGGGAGCATACGCGCTTACAGAATTGGGACGAAACTCAGAGCCGATCCTGCGTCAGTTCTATGCCTGGGGCAGGTGGATTTGTGAGCAGCTTGACCTGGACTACGATTGGCCAGTGCTGGATGAACCAGTGGCGCGCGCAAGCTAGCAAGGAAACTGTGACCCTGGGCTGGGAAGAGGCCCAGGGTCACAGTTTCCTTACGCATTCATCAGGTTATTTTGTCTCTTCAAACGTATAATCGAATGGTATAGAATAGACTTCCTGATGGAGTTCGCTTTCAAGCGTTGCCTGTCCACGTAGACCACTCAGTTGATCGGTGCCTGATCCAGGGACCACTGTCAAGGTCATCTTGAGCTTTCCATGATCAAACGTGCCGATTTGTTGGAAGACAAAGCTGCCCGATCTTCCACCAACACTGCCTGTCACCTTTTCCAGTGCAATTGTGCTGCCTGTAAGATTCTTGTTCTCGGCAATGAGATACTGGATGCTGCCTTCGCCTTCAATGATGCCCTCATAGCGATGAAGGATCTCCACGCGGAAGAGGTTCGTGCCTGGAGCCTCTGTTTTGTCATGCCATGTTTTCCGGTGCCAGTCCTTGACTGAACGAGTAGTATTTGCTTGTGTCACAATATCCTCTTTTCAAGATGTATTTGAACTTCATCTTCAAAAGTTCATACAGGAAATGTACAAGAGAAAGAGAACGTACACAAGTACGTAATTTTATGTGACAAAGCAGAATATCACGCCCGCGAGATGGGAAATCCATGAGCATGATACGATCTTCGCCATACATTTGCCCGCATCACTCCTTGATCCTGCTGCCTATGGGCTGGATTACCCTCCGATGCTGCTCCCAGCCATTCGAGCCTCTGCTGGGTCATCTCTGCACAGGTGACAGGTTACGGCTTCCAATCTTGCGCATCTGATGGACACGTCTGAATCGTTCTAGACGAAAACGATGCCGCATGTATCTCCTTTGCGACCTGATCTGAAGAATTCGAGGAAAACTGGACAGTGATGTTGGGATTCTCCGCATGGAAGCGCTTGTTGATCTCAGCAACGACGGGGCCAGCATCAGTGCCGATCCAATGATAAAATTTCAGCGTCACTGGTTGCTGTCCACCTGTGGTCGTGCCAGAAGAACTACAAGCCTCAAGCAACGACCCGGCAGCGAGAGTTGTTCCTGCGAGCAAGGCTGACCTGGGCAAAAAGCGGCGGCGGGTGAGTGGAGGAATATTAAAAATATGCGACATGTAGAAACACCCTTTCTGCTATGAAAGCTGGTGAGACTGACTACACCGTCCCTACTCTGAGTGAGGAAATGATACTATGAGCATCTATGACTCTTAGAGGAAGTATAGGGAACCCTCTCTCGTGCCACAAGATAGTAACTTTATGAAAAGGTTTGTCAGTTTGTGCTCTTTTAAAGAGCGGCATCTCCGACAGATCTTGTTGGGAAAACGTGAAGGGTGCTCCTGCGGCTCTAGCAGATTATGCTGCTTTCCTCACTCTGAGTGAGGAAATGATACTATGAGCATCTATGACTCTTAGAGGAAGTATAGGGAACCCTCTCTCGTGCCACAAGATAGTAACTTTATGAAAAGGTTTGTCAGTTTGTGCTCTTTTAAAGAGCGGCATCTCCGACAGATCTTGTTGGGAAAACGTGAAGGGTGCTCCTGCGGCTCTAGCAGATTATGCTGCTTTCCTCTTCGCTTCAGGCACATGTAGACATTGACAAAAAAATAGCATACGATAGACTTTGATGGTTCTGAGTCCAATAATGGTGCACAACGTTGACCGCACTTTCGCCAAGCAGAAGAAAAAAGGATGCTCAACAATGAAGTTACAGAATAATGGGGTGTTCCTCTTCCGCACATAGCTTTCTCTTCTCCTCTTGCCGGTTATTCTCTTCCCGCTTGCTTTCATCGGGTATTTTTCGTATCACATATCCTATCAGGCGCTCCAGAATCGTTCGGCAGCCAACGTCAGCCAGATCGCTTCACTTGTCAATCAGAATCTTGATATCACTCTGCAACAAGCTATTCAACTGGCAAAAATGCCCCTGTATGATACGCATATTCAACAGATTGTCACCTACTACGCTCAGCACCCCAAACGCAATCTTGATACGGCAGCACTGGCAGATATCCAGGAAGTAGAGAATTTTTCACTGAACATTTTAATTCACAACACGAATATTGACTCTGTTGATATCTATACCACCGGTTCAACAGCCTTTCCTGAAAGTTCGATAGGTCTGCAACCTTTCGAGAACTGGACTACTTTGCCCTGGTTTCAGGAACTCATGCATTCTTCTTCTGTACGCACTCTGTTTTTGCCTACACACGTTTTGTCATCTGAACAAGACGGTCGTCTAGTCGTTCGGTTGCTCAGCCGATTGTGAACACCGATACCTTCCAGACAGTGGGCGCTATTGTTCTGAATATTGACACCCAAAACGCGATTGAACAAGTCATTACAGACTCCACAAACCAGAGCGATACGACCTTTCTCATTTATGGCGCAAATAGTCAGACCATTTATGTTACTCCGTTCAAGAGCACTGCAAGCAATACTCAACCGATAGCGTTAACTTTACCTCATGCTGTGCAGCAGGCTCTGCGTAACCATGTCGGACAGCTGACATTGGACAACACCGATTACTTCCTCTCCAGCAATACGTCGTCGCTTTCTGGCTGGACGGTTGCGGCGCTCGTCCCCAGTTCCAGTCTCACGCAGGATATAGAAGCCATCAAGCAAACGACGGTGTTGATGACCTGTCTAACTATCCTTCTCGTGGTGGGAGTTACTCTTCTGGTCATTTACCGCCTGAGTCAGCAGATTACTCAACTTCGTTCTCTGATGGGACAGGTAGAAATGGGCAATCTTGATGTGCGTTTCCATGCTCAAGGCAGAGGTGAACTGAAATCGTTGGGGAAAAGTTTCAATCACATGATAGCTCGCTTGAAGCAACTCATTCAGGACAATTACGAGTCGCAATTGCAACGAAAAAAAGCAGAGTTGGCAGCCTTGCACAGCCAGATCAATCCGCATTTTCTCTATAACACGCTAGGCACCTTTCATATGCTTGCGATGATGGAAGGGCAGGAACGCCTGGCAAGCATGGCTTATCACTTAGGGCAACTCATGCGCTATGCCTTAGAGCCAGGAACGTTGGTGGAATTACAGCAGGAGACGGAGCATATAGAACACTTTTTGTCGTTAATTAAAGAGCGTTATGAAGAGCGCCTGGGGTATACGATCCAGATACCGGAGGAATTGCAGCATTATAAAATACCACGTTTTACCCTGCAACCATTGATCGAAAATGCCATTTATCATGGCATTGATCCGAAAATCGAGGGAGGCAGCATAGAGGTGAAAGGCTGGCAGGAAGAAAAGCGATTGGTGCTCTCGATTCGTGATGATGGGATAGGAATGTCAGATGAGGAGCTTGAGCGTTGGCAGTCAGCGCTCAAGTATGAGGCCAATCGCCTTGCCCGCTCGTGCCATATTGGCATCCTCAATGTCCAGGGACAAATTCAACGCATCTTCGGCCCTGAATATGGACTTGCTCTAGCTGTAGGTCGCGGGAGGAAAGGTATTGTCATGACGATCTGTTTGCCCCTCTGTTCTCCAGAAGAGCCAGGGTTGCAAGGAGTAACCTGATGGATCAAAAGCAAGAGCAGACCCACAGGGTACTTGTTGCAGATGATGAAAGAATGATTCGCCAGGGTTTGCAGGTGCTTATCACACGGCATTACCGAGAACTCACCGTTTTGGAGGCCAGTAATGGGCAGCAATGTTGGGACATACTGAGCACTGAACCCGAGACCCGGCTCGCTTTTGTTGATATACGCATGCCGCAGATCAATGGATTGCAGATTTGTGAAAAGGTGAAAACGGCAGATTTGCCTGTGAAAATTGTGATCATTTCCGGGTTTCGCGACTTTGAATATGCACGCCAGGCCCTGCGTTACGGCGTTGTCGATTACTTGCTCAAGCCTGTCAACCCTTCTGATGTACTACGCCTGGTCCACGAGGCAGTCACGACACCACTGCCCCCACCAGAACTCACTGAGAGACAGGAACGCCTGGTCATTGAACAGATCCGCAAATGGATACATGACCACCTGCATGAAGACATGACTCTGCTCGATCTCTCCCAAAGGTTCCAGTACTCTGTCAATTATATCAGCATGCTGTTCAAAAAGGAGATCGGGACAGGTTTCCAGGAGTACCTGCTCGATTGCCGTATGCAGCGAGCAAAACACCTGCTGCTGGACCCGGCGTTGCGTATCTCCGAGATCGCTCAGCAGGTTGGCTACACCAATCCCAAGGCTTTTTCGATCTCTTTCCGCAAAGCTTGTGGTATTCCTCCCACAGAATACCGCGAAATGCGTGGCAGAGAGAAGACCACCTCTTAAATCGTACGTGAACCATGCCAGCTTTCACCTGAAACCAAAAATAGTTGCCTCGTCTGGTATCTGTGGTGAGAGAGTCGAGGGGGTTCTGTCAGAACTGAGAGCACAAAAAAGTATCAGGGAACAATGGACACTGAGATGCTGTTGTTCTCATTAGGAGACTGTTTGTAGTGCTTCCTTCAAGGCTGTAAGCCGATCAAGAAAAGCTTGTCTCTGCTGGGAGAGTGAGGCTGGTTTTCCCATGGTGGGACGAAGATGGAAATAATTGCGTAATTTGTCAAAGGCACAACAAAAATGAGCAGCCGAGTCAACGTTTCCAAAACCGTGCATGGGATAATACCGTTGCTTGACTCCCCGATGGTCCTGCTCCAGGCGATTGTTGAGATATTTGCTGGTTCGATGGAGTACCTGATTGCCCAGCGTTTCACGCATCGCTCGTGGAGAGGAGGCATATCCGTCTGTTGTCACCCGTTCGGGTGTGATCCTGGACGCCGTGCGGCTTGCTTGGGAGGAGGATGGGTGATTAAGAAATACCGTGAGTATGTGGAGGGGCAGGAAGAGCCGCCCGCCGAAATGGTGGCCTGGGCGCAGTGGATGTTGAATGGTGGATTGACCTATAACTATCTGGAGTGGGTGCTGGAAGTCGCCGCGTGTAGTGGGAGGATTACGCCAGGTGAGGGGAAACGGCCACTCCCCCACGAGGTGATTATCGACGCTGAGTGGTTGCAGGAGTTCTGGGCGGCAGGTGCCCGCATAAAGCTATTATTCGCGTGCGTGACCACCGCACACAGCAATGGCTAGCACAATGGGACGTTCCTATTGTATAAGGCATTTCACTCCAGTAGACACCCTGCGCATCTATTTAGTAGATAGCTCAAGCAGGATATCTACTTGTAGATGCGTAGCAGCAAGCTGTAGCGCGAGACCCTGTATGTAAGGTTTATGCCGCGATTGTCGTGAACGCATCAAGCGTGATCTGGATCTGCGAGACATTCACCTGAAATTGGTCCTACTCAAACGCCGCTTTCGTTGTCGCGTGTGCCGCAAACCCTTCACCGAGCCAGATGCAGCCTGTGGCCCACGCCGCAGAACCACCGCACGTTTGCGTGAAGCCATTGGAAGGCAGGTAGCAATGCGTCCTGTTTCCCATGTTGACTCCATGGGTGGACGAGTCAGCCAATGGCTCGGTATTGATCATGGGCAACGCGTTGGGGCGCTGGTGCTGGGTGCCACCACGCCTGGCTCGGCCCATGGTGTTCCTCGCAGCGCGGAAGTCAACGCCTTGTGGACCAACCCGCCAACTGATCCGCAGGAGGCTCTTGAAAAGCTAGGCGCGCTCTTTTATTCACCTGGCTGGATCGCATCGCACCTGGAAGTGGTGAAGGCTGCTTTGCAGAGCCCTCCTCTTCCTGCGTATGTACGCCAACTGCATTTTCAGGCGAGCGAAGAACATGATGCCTGGGATCTCTTACCCACTATTAGTGCTCCCACGCTGGTGCTCCATGGCAGCGAGGATCTGATGAATTCTCCGGCGAATAGCCACCTGCTCATCGAGCGCATTCCAGGCGCAGAACTGTCTCTGATCGAAGGAGCACGACATGGGTATCTGATCGAGTTTCGCGAAGAGGCCAGGCGCATCGTCAAAGCGTTTCTCGCGCGTCATCCATTATCGTTAGGATAAGGAAGAGAGAATGTGATGAAGAGTTATCATGCAAACAAAGGTGGAGGCATTGCCAGCCTGATCGTGAAAGAGCACGACATTCCGACCCCCGGCCCACACGAAGTGGTGGTGCGGGTCAGGGCCAGTGCGCTCAATTATCGCGATCTCGCAATCGTATGGGGAACGTACCCTCTCCCAATCAAACCGGACGGCATTCCATTGGCTGATGGTGCAGGTGAAGTCATTGCCATAGGGACAGACGTGACTCGGGCGAAACCAGGAGACCGGGTGGCGGCAACCCCTCTTCCGCAGTGGATTGATGAGCCTTTCTTCCCAGGATGGGACTCTGCAGCACAGATCGGCGGTTCGCTGGACGGACTCTTGACGGAATATGCCTTGTTGCATGAAGAGTGGCTCGTCCACATTCCTGTGCCCGATACCAGGGGTATTGGGAAGGTGCGCAAGCGTGCCTGCGGGTAGCACATGAGCGTCTCATCCAACGCGCGAAAGAGGGGCAGGCACTGCCCCGAAGCTTGGGCGGGCCTGGCCCGAGCTGGAGCGCGTCTGCCCAAAAGTTCAGGGGAACCATCACAAGAGCCAGCCTCCCTGCTTCGGTGGGAAGAACTGGAAGCGTGGGCCGAACCCCTGGAACCCCCGCTGCTTTCGCGCGGGGAGCTCTCAGTTAGGCGAAGATGGATGTCAAAGACGCACATGAGCGGTTCCAGCCTGCTTGCTCAACTCAATAGTCGGAAAGTACTGAAAGATGCAATTGGTGAAGAGCCTCAGGATTAGAAACCACATTGATTTGCACAATCTTTCCACTGGCAATTATAAAAGTGGCAACGGCAAGCAAGCGTCCTAAAGGAGCTACCACGACTCCGATGGTACCATTTACCAGAACCGGTTGCACTGCCTGAGTATGTCCCATGAGAAGCTGCTTTGCCACAAAAGCAGCACCACGGACCTCCCTTGAGAAGCCAGCAGGTTCAGTAGTCCAATCTTCTCGGTACACAACATCGGGGTCGAGTAGGGCTAACAGTGCCTCAAAATTTCCAGCACGCGAAGCAGCCAGAAAAGCGTTGACCACTTCTCGACTTGCGGTAATATTCTCATCCTGACCCCTCACCTCTCCCTGTATGCGGCGGCGCGCTCGACTTGCGAGCTGCCTGGTGGCGACTTCTGAACGCTCTATGATAGGAGCAATCTCATCGAAAGGGACAGCAAAGATATCATGCAACACAAAGGCAAGACGCTCGGCAGGAGCGAGTGTCTCCAGGATCACCAGCAATGCAAGACCAACTGAGTCAACTAACAATGCCTCTTGTTCAGGGTCAATCACCCTGGACTCTCCCATGCCTGGCTCAAATGCGGAGGCTTCCAGGGACTCCTCATGCCGCAATTTGCGTGAACGCAGCATATTGAGGCTGATACGCGCCACCACTGTCGTCAGCCAACCACCCAGGTTCTTCACGTTGCTTGTGTCGGAGCGACTGAGATGGAGCCAGGCATCCTGGACCGCGTCATCAGCCTCTGAAAGGGAGCCAAGCAATCTATAGGCCACTGCATGCAAATGGGACCGTTCCGTCTCGAATGCTTCAGCCAACCATTCATGTTTCTCCATAAGTTCTTTTCCTCCACAATAGTTTGTCCTTCATAATCGTCTTCAGCAAAAGTATCTTTTACAACTTTGCAGGAAAGAGAACTCCGAGGATACGGCTTTGTGGCCGAAGTGCCCATGAAGCGAACGCGAAAATGGTGAAGCCAAAAGCGTAAAGAGCATTTACAGTATCACCGCAGACTATGTTTGATACAAGTGCTCCTAGCAAATTGATGAAGACGCCAGCATATGCCCACTCCTTGAGCCGAGGGAAATGTGGCACCAGCAAGGCGATGCCCCCAAGCAGCTTGCTCACTCCAAGGATAGCGAGCAAGTATACAGGATAACCTAACTGTTGCATGACCTCGACGAGAGGCTCGCCAATTAACATGTTTCGCCCATGTAGCAGGGACATTACACCCCCAGTAGAAGTTCAAACGTGACAATTGCCGTGGACACCCAATAGCCGATCACTTTCATTGTTTTCATAGTTCCTTCTCTTGCAGATAATGTTGACATGGTTTGCTTCCTTTCTCAAATTACCCTCGAAAATCGCGTTAGCCCTTTTTTTACATCGGATTTACCCATTCTTCCCTTATATCTCTTTGCAAGTCTTTTATAGGCTTGAGGGTCTGTTACAGGCCATATGTTCTGAATCTGGTTGAAAATGTTGTCAGGATCATAGCGTGCATTGATGCTTGCCAGCCGTACAGGGGTAGCGCTCGGATAGGCAGCAGTAACGCTGGTTTGCTTACATCTCTTAAATAATTGACAAACGCGCCACTACTTAATAGTGCAAATGAATGCCAGGCTGCCTATCGACATCATCAGCAGACTTCCCTGTTATTTCTTTGACACATTACACCGAGAACATGTGACAGGAGAGCGCAAATTGCATCGCGCCCACCTATCCACCATTTTTCAAGCAATCTTTACTTCCCACGAGGGCTTATATCTCGCTGGCGGTCGATGTAGTCGGGAACGAGAGGATCTCGCTTTCGTGCAAGTGAGATTGAGCTACCTTCAAGCGATGTGGAGGCCGAGAACAGTGGCAATTGAGCCTCAGAAAACGGTCGTTTCCTGAGGCTCATGACCTTGCTCTTTTTATCTGAGCACATGTGTGTGAATAAAACTGATCTTCTCTCCCTTGACAACCTCTACCTCTTCGCGTTATACTCAGATCAGAACACTTAGCCAACAAAGTGAAATTGAGGAACACATGCACCCATTTGAAAATGATATAAGCTACGCTCTTATTCAGCTGATCAAAGAACACCGCAGGCAGGCCGATGAAGCACTGAAACAACTTGGTTTGCATGCAGCACAAGAGTTTGTCCTTTTTCTGCTCTGGGAAGAGGATGGCTTATCTCAATCTCAACTGGCTGCTCGCCTCAAGCTAGAGCTGCCGACGATGACCAAATCAGTGCAGCGTATGGAACGTGCTGGCTTGGTAAGGCGTTGTGTCGATGAGCAGGACACACGGATTTCGCGTGTTTATCTTACCGAAGCCGGACGCGCACTCTATGAGCCCGCCATGCAAGTATGGAAGAATCTCGATGCTCGCGTCTGCCTCCATATGACTGAACTTGAACAGGCACTGTTGCGTCGTCTGCTTCAACAGGCTCTTGCCAACTTTTCCTAGAGGAAGAGACTTCCTCTTTTTTTGATGATTTAAATAGCCGGCTAACTATAAAAGAAAGGATACGCACATGAATATGGAAGTCCCATTGATGAAGGACCGTATTGCCTTAGTGACAGGAGGAAGTCGCGGCATTGGTGCGGCGACAGCGATTCAGCTTGGAGAGCATGGGGCGAGCGTGGCAGTTAACTACTATCGCAATGCAACGGCTGCTCAAGAAGTCGTGGAGACCATTGAGAAGGCGGGAGGCAAAGCGATTGCCGTTCAAGCGGATGTCGCGAAGCAGGAGGAGGTTGAGCGAATGGTTGCGCGCGTTCGCGAGATCCTCGGGCCTATTGATACGCTGGTTCTCAATGCCCCGGCGTCAAGCAGCAATTCCACATCTTCGATTCCTGCCCACGAACAGCTTCAGGCGATCCTTGCCCCTTTTAGAGGAAGTCGTTGGGACATTTTGGAGTCATTTGTCCGAGGCCAATTACAAGCTGCCTACTACCCAAGTCAGGCAGTTCTTCCTGATATGATCAAACACCAGCGAGGAAGCATCATTTTCGTCAGTGCCACCCATGCTCGTCGAGCAAATGAAGGAGGAATAGCCGTCGCAGTGTCTATAGCCAAAGCCAGCGTAGAGACGATGATGCAGCATATGGCAGAGGAACTCGGACCCTCCGGTATTCGGGTCAATACGGTGGGTGGGGGGATGATTCTCACCGATCTCAACGCAGGAGCACCACAGGAGATGAAAGACCAGATGGCCCGCAAGACCCCTTTGCGGAGAAATGGGCGACCGGAGGACATGGCCTCCGCCATTACCTATCTCGCTTCCAATCAGGCCTCTTTTATCACTGGGGCCTATCTCACTGTGGATGGTGGCAATTTCATCATTTAATGTATTACCAAAATGATGTACATAAGGTGATATTGAGGAGAAACATGCTTATGATTAGTAAGCCTAACATGGCGGGATCGTGTCGGGCTACTCATCCCTCCTGCTATATCTACGACAACCGCTATCCAGATGATTGTCGCGGCTGAGTAAGCCAACGTCCAGCAGGTCTGGATGGTGAATGAAACCACGGGACACAATACGTTAGCAACCTACGCAGCAGCGGCCATACAAACGAGGAAGATTCGCCTTGGAACCTCGATTATGCCAATTTACGGACAACACCCATTGACGCTGGCCCGCCAGGTGCTGACGGTGAACGAGATTGCCCCACAAAGGCTGCGGCTCGGTGTCGGACCTAGCCATCGCTCTATTGTAGAGGGGATCTACGGACTGGAGATGAAGCAGCCATTAGAGCATCTGCGTGAGTATTTGGCTCGAGTTGCCTGCTCAGATGAACCTGTGCTTCTCTCGTCTGAGCAGGTGGCTCGAATGCCGCCACTTTGCCCTGGTTCCTGGTGCTTGCCCTGTTGGATGTGGTTGTCAGTCGGCATCACGGCGTCGCGATCCCTTCTGAGGAGCTGAGTGGGCGTTCATCCTGGTAACGTTACAAGCAATAAGTGGGATGCTCACCGTCCTCACTGCTGGCCAACTTGTGGCCTTTGTCGTGCCCATCACTTTGATTACCTTCTTTACAGAGAACGCGGCGAGAAAGCCCCGGTCATTCATGCCTGTCTTTTACCCACATTTAACAATTAGGTTTTGCGGAACAGCATAGGAGGCCAACTCCCCCTGTTGAGTGTTTCACAAACACATGGAGAGCGATTGGCTCATATAATAATTTGGTAGCAGCGGGAGAGCCTCAGAGAAGGGGCGACGCGCCGTTTATCCTCAGGGGCCTACCTCATGTTGATGCACTTCGTGAACATATTTATCCATGAAGTTGTAATTCTAGACCTTGATATCCAGGATACTTCTATGACTAGAATGACTATCCAGCAAGCTCGTATTTGTTTGATATGTTCAGGTAAAGGAGCCGAGAGAGAATGAAAGCAGCATATATTACTGCTCAGCAAGGTGGTCCAGAAGTGATCGAGTATGGGGATGTGGAGCAACCTCAAGTCGGAGCCGGTGAAATTTTGCTTCAAGTGCATGCTGTTGGTATTTCTCCGCAGGAGCTCGAATGGGTTCCAACGTGGAAGACTGCCGATGGGCAAGAGCGCGCGAAGCCAATCATCATGGGTCATGAGATTTCTGGTTCAGTTGTTGCATTAGGTGAGGGTGTCACAGCATTTCACGTGGGTGACGACGTCTATGGACTGAGCAGTTTCTGGAGAAATGGTGCCCAGGCTGAATATACCATTGTCAAACCAGCTGAAATTGCCATGAAGCCTCGTCGTTGTAGCCATATTGAGGCAGCGACGTTACCGCTTTCGGCACTGACTGCCTGGCAAGCATTCTTTGAGCAGGGATCGCTGAAGCGGGGACAGAAAGTCTTGATTCAAGGCGCTGCTGGTGGTGTAGGAAACTATGCTGTGCAGATCGCGCATTGGGTTGGCGCGCAGGTGATCGCAGTCGCATCAGCACGGCAACATGAGTTTTTGCGTGAACTTGGTGCAGATCAGCTTATCGATTACACAACGATGCGTTTTGAAGATGTTGTCAACGATGTTGACTTTGTGTTGGATACCATTGGTGACGATACCCAGAAACGGTCATTTAAGGTACTGAAAAAAGGCGGTATCCTGGTTGGTATTGCTGGCGAGCAGGAGAATAGGATCTTTGAGTGGGCGAAGCAATATGAACGGGATGCAAAGTGGTTTATTGTTCGCCCTAACCATGAGCAACTAGCACGCATTGCCGAGTTCGTTGATGAAGGTCATATGAAACCTGTTGTGAATAGCGTCTATCCATTAGCTGAAACGCGTCAGGCATATGAGCATAGTTTGAGTGGTCATATGCGTGGCAAAGTTGTCATCCAGGTGGTGGAGTAGCTTTATAAAGTATCCCGGTTCTGGCACACTCTCGGTGATTCCGCTCGCTTGTTTAAGAGCCTCGAACTAGACAAAGGGATTGTGTCAACTGGGAAAACAGTGCTTCGTTTTGAAGACATAGGACCTCTCAACCAGATGCTCAACGTTCTCCCGGCTCACCAGAAGGAGGATCAGTAAGATGACGCAGCAGGTCACCGCTCACCACCTTAGTCGCCTAGCATGTTTGTAAGTGCGGCAAAGTACGCTAAAGCCTCGTCCTTGAGAATACCGAAAGTACTTCCCGACAGTATGCGCTCCGCGAACGCGCGCTAGCACTCGGTTGGAGCGAGGAGCGCATCGTGGTGATCGACCAGGACCTGGGCTATTTGGGAGCCTTGACAGCCGACCGTCTGGGATTCCAACGCCTGGTGGCTGAAGTCGGCCTCGGACAAGTCGGGCTGGTCTTAGGTCTGGAGGTTTCTCGGCTCGCGCGCAACTCCAGCGATTGGTATCATCTGTTGGAAATCTGCGCGCTCACCCATACCTTGATCCTGGATGAAGAGGGCCTCTACGATCCCTCTACCTTCAATGACCGCCTCTTGCTTGGACGAGAAGCGGCACGATGAGTGAAGCAGAACTCTTTGCGCTGTGCGCCCGCCTGCAAGGCGGTATCCTCAACAAAGCGAGGCGGGGAGCCCTCAAACTGACCTTACCCATCGGGTTGATCTACACCGAAACGGATACGGTGGTGCTTGATCCCGAACGGCCACGTGCAGGCCGCTTGATTCAAGAAATGTCAGAGAGGGACTAATACGATGCTGTGGTGGCTACCTGCTTCCATGTGCCGTTCGTCGAATAAAAGCCAGCAGCATAGGCAGATTCAGATGAGTGGTAATCACCCACCATTGGAGTATAGCACGATGTCTGACCTGGAGAAACCCATCCATTGCCGCCCGCCGAGGAACAATCATAATACTTACCACGTGAACTAATAATCTGCGCATCTCCGTAGTGACCGGATGGCATCGGTGCGTTAAACGTAACTTTTGCCCACGTGGCGCCGCACGTTGCGCTATAGCGAAGGGTAACATTTGCTCTCAACCCTCCTCCTAAATCGCTACTTGTTACCACATGCATATCTTGTCCATCATCAGCGCAGCCCGTAGATACGGGACTTTTCCCATCGCAACTTGTGTCAAGACAGCTTGCTGCAGCAAGCGCTGGAGAAGTGGTGTGCGCGGAGGCAACTCCTGTGGTGAAAACTATCATGGTACTGAGCATGAGGAGCATAAGTCCCAGCGACATTATATGTTTGATACTAAACATCCTTTTTCCTTTTGTTTCCTTACGCTTGACGCAAGGATTGTGCTGAATAGAACCTCTGCCTCAAGGAGAGGTTTGCCTCTGGTGTGATCATCATAACGTGATCACTACACAGAAAGAGGGTTGAAAGGTCCTTTTTGGGACAGCTTTCCTGCTTTCTCGTGATGTGGGATGTTATCAAGAAGTCCACCACGTGTGATCGTCGCAAAGCAAACGATTCAACCGTCAGATATGTGACAACGTTCCCCTTTGATGCTGCCCATGCCAGATATGTTGAAGAACTGTCCTTGTGACGTGGAAGGAGTGCGCTACGTTTTTGCACACGGTGAGGAGGCCTGCATGGCAAGAGCATCATTGGCCAAAGCGTACCTCCCGACACCTCGCCATAACATGCTTGACGTACGTGGCCAGTGCAAAGTGAGCAAAAAACACCTGGAGGCTTGTGGGCTTTCGGTCACCGTAGCTCAAACTGGGGACACTCGGACCTGATGAATGGTTGCTCTTTCTGAAGTTGTCTGGCTACGCAGCGCGAAAAAAGCCACAGAGGAAGCTGGAGATCATCCAACTTCCTCTCCTAGACCTCGACGAGAATCAGCCGCAGGAGGTCTCGTCATGAGCTTTCCGTAGAACTGCCTCATTCTCGTGAGATCGCACCGCGCTGCTCCTCGGCTACGGCCACCCGACGCCTGGTGCAGGCGCCCAGGTGGTGAGGATCTGGCCCGTTCGTGTCTGGTCTGCCATGTGCTCAAAACCACGCCACTCGGCTACCATCAGGAACAGCGTTTGCTTCTTTCCCCCTCCGAGCATACATGCGAAGCAGCCACGGTCAAGATGGATCGTCTGCAAAACCTCACCACCTTCTCTCACCCGCACGCAACACTTGTTCGGGACATCACCGTACCAAACGGCACCTTCAGCGTCGAGACAGATACCATCAGGGGCAACTCCTTCGAGCGCGGCCCAGACTCGCCGATTCGACAGGCCGCCGTCTTCATCGATGTCAAAAGCCGTGAGACGGTTCCCGTGGGACTCGGCGACTATCAGTGTCTTGTTATCGGATGTCACGGCCATCCCATTCGGAAAAGCGATGTTGTCAGCCACCTGGCGCACCGACCCATTGGGGGTGTGCAACACAATGATTCCAGGAGCATTAAAGCTGCCACCGTTGACGTAGATGTTGCCGCGACCATCCACGACGATCTCGTTCCAGATGTCAGCAAGGCTGCGCAGGTCAGCATGGGTCACCAGCTCCCCGTCGGGCTCCCTGCGCAGGAGAAGTCCCTCACGCCCTGAGACGACGAGCAGACGCCCATCGGGCAGCCAGTCGATGCAAAAGGGAATCGTGGTCGGCACGCGGGCCATGATTTCGCTCTGGCCCTCCAGATCGACGGCAACGATCTCCTGAGTGCCCCAGTTGGAAAACCACAGACGGTCCTCGTGCCAGCGCGGCGACTCACCGAACGCGAGACCAGTCAACAAGGTTTGCAGGTCAGGCATGTGAAAACTCCTTTTATCAAAAGATTCACAGGATCTCTGTCCTCCTGTTTCTATTTGCACCTTGCAAGTAGAGTGTAAATTATGGAAAGAAGCTGTTGATTTTTTGGCAATTGTTCTGTTGAACGCATCTCTTCTTCTTTCGCCTATGAAGTCATTCTCGCGAGCCTCATCCCGCGAGAACGTGAAGCAAGAACCACCTAGCATAATGGGCAAGAAATCAAAGCTTCTTTCCATAATTTACAACTAATGATCGAATTATAGATAAACGCGATGAAGCCATGTCAGTATGAGGTTATTCCGCCTGTAACACGGCTAATATGTTCCCAGCCGGGTCTTTAAACCAGGCTATATCAGGCCCCATCTTTTGAGAGATGCCGCGCATGATGCCCTTCTCATCTTGCACCATTCCTTCATAGCGCTCAAAGCTGACGCTTCGGCTTTTGAGCTCATCAACCGCAGCATCAATGTCATCAACGACAAAATCCAGCATCGTGAACGTCGCTGGCTGGTGATTGTCTTTTGGATAGGCAAACGCTGTGCCTCCACCAGGCAAATGAAGCCGGAGGCCGCCGCCCTCTTCGACCACGTGTAGCCCTAGAGCCTGAGCATAAAATGCCTTAGCTTTTGCTAGATCATTCACTGAAAACCCGCTAAATGCTGTTTTTGGTCGAAACATATCTCTCTCCTTGTTATTTACAGTACACTTTCCTTCGATCTATGTACATGATTATCCTTGCATTTTGCAAGTATAAACAGAATACTCCCGGTGAGCAGAAAAAACTTCTCGAATCTTGCCCTTCGGCAGACGAAGAAGAGATGCGTTCAACAGAACAATTGCCAAAAAATCAGCAGCTTATTGGATCTTACCCAGTTCTGCCAGATCTCACACCGACCATGATACCCCTCGCGTCAGGCGCGTCAAACGCCACGTGCCTGTTCCAGTTTTTGGCT
This sequence comes from Ktedonobacter sp. SOSP1-85, assembly GCF_016587415.1. Taxonomy (GTDB): domain Bacteria; phylum Chloroflexota; class Ktedonobacteria; order Ktedonobacterales; family Ktedonobacteraceae; genus Ktedonobacter. The sequence goes on from NZ_BNJI01000001.1 coordinate 6,354,836, forward strand.
CACTTTGCACTGGCCACATACGTCAAGCATGTTACGACGAGGTGCCCACCTCCCTGAGGTGGATGGTGCAAAAAACCTTGGCGCACCCTCTGCGTGTGGCAGATCGCGTTCTCCTGGTTCTCTTTTTCCCATGTTTTTCCTGTGTCTGCGCGGAGCCCGGGTCTGTGATCTTCCTGCATTTTTTCTGCAAAATCGCGATTGCAAAGAAAGGTGCGCTTTTCTGCTCAAAAAGAGGTGCCACTGCCTCCTTTTGGTGGCTGTGTTTCTGTGTGTGGTCCCGCCCTCATCTTCCTCTGCTGCTCTTCTTTCAAGTGGAGGCTATCGGTGCTTGGTGCCTGCTTCAAAAGTTGGGGTCAGCGCATCCAAATCTGAAAACTGCACGCGAAGGTTTGGATGCGCTGACCCCCATTCCAGACCACCGCCCTATGGTTTCCTCACTGGGAGCCGTTGGCGAATCCAAGCGTTCATGCCGCCAGCCAGATTGCTCACCTGGGAAAAACCTGCCTGCTGCAACGTCTGTGCAGCAGCCATGCTGCGTTGCCCACTGCAGCACACCGTAATGATTTCTCGTGAGCGATCCAGCTCTGATAATTGCCTGGAGAGGCTCCCCAGCGGAATATGGATGGCGTTGTTGATGTGTCCCTCCTGCCATTCAGATGGCTCGCGCACATCGACAATGATTGCCCCAGCCTTCTGCTTGAGGCTGGCCTGTTCAGGGGAAACATTGGGAACAGACGATTGATTAAAAATGTGACGAAACATTGATGATCCTCAATTCTCTTTTCTTTATGGTCTTTCCATTAGAATATCAGCAACTTTGGCACATTGAGCACCAGCAGCACCACACCCAGGGCCAGCACGAACAGGGCAAATGCCTGCTGTAAGCGGGCAACCGGGAGGATTCGCACCAGTTTGGCACCAACCAGCAGTCCGATGAATCCTATGGCGGTGAATACCAGGATCTCGGCCCAGGGGAGGGCCACATGACTGTTCAGGTGACCGGAAATCCCCGCAGCGCTATTGAGCGCAATCACGACCAGAGATGAACCCACGGCGGTCGGCATGTCCATGCCGAGCAGGAGGACGAGGGCCGGGACAATCAGAAACCCGCCGCCGACTCCCAGAAAGCCGGTGAGCAAGCCAACACCAAAACCTCCGAGCAGAACCAGCCACCAGGGCCGGCGCGTCGCGGTCGTGGCTACACCCGCTTTTGGTCGCAGCATCAGCAGCGCAATAACCAGCATCAAAAACGCAAACAGCATCAGGAGCAGCGTGCTATTGAGCATGGTTGAGGCACGCGCGCCCGCGTACGAGGAGACGGTGCCATACGCCCCGAAGAGGAGTGCTTCTTTGAGCCTGACATTCCCGCTTCGCCAGTGCAGTACACTGCCCATCACTGAGTTCAGCCCACGATGATCAGTGAAGCCGTCACAGCCACATGCGGGTCCATCTGCAGCAGATACACCAGGACTGGAACCGTCAGAATAGATCCCCCACCCCCCAATATTCCCAAAACGAGGCCGATTGCGGCACCGAAAACAACCGTCATGAGCAACAGACTCACCCTTACTCCTCCCTCTCTCTTATCTCTGTGCTCCAGGCACCCGAGGGTGCCTGGAGTCTCTTTTCTCAAAGATAGGAAGGCTCGGCCCCTTTGACCACCGGATAGCCAGCCTTTTGCCACTGGAGCAACCCTCCCACGAGATCCATGACCTGTGGATAGCTATGGGCTTCCAGCAAACTTGCGCCAATGGGCGAACGGGCTCCTCCCTGGCATTGCACCACGATGGGTTTCTCAGGAGAGATCTCCTGCAAATGCTGTCGCAGTGAGCCCAGGTGAATATGCTGGCTTCCCTGGATATGGCCTGCTACGTACTCGTCGCGACTGCGGATATCGAGCCAGGTCACCTGTCCCTGGGCGAGCAGCTGCCGGGCCTCCTGTACCGTGATTTGCGGCGTATTGCCCAACGGTTGCCGGGTCGATTTCCAGGTGGCGAGCACATCAAGGGTCCAGACATGGGCCACCTGATCCAGACCGATGAGACGCAGCTGGGTAATCACCTGCCGGAGAGTAGAAGCATCAACGATCAGCGAGAATGGCCGGTCGTAGGGAAACAACCATCCAGCCCAGTTCAGGAAGATGGGCCCAAACGGCACGTGGGTAGTCCCCGGGATATGTTCCTCCACGTACTGCCGGGAAGGACGGGTATCGATGACCGGGATACCTGATTGCAGATCCGCCATCAGTTGCTCGATGCTTGCTTCAGGCAGCGGGATTGCCCCTTCGCTCACCAGGACTGGTCCGATCTTATTGACGCGCTTCATTTCCGCGAAGTAGGTAGGTGGTTCCGGTTGTCCCGCCAGCACCGTTTGGACAAAGCGTTGCTCGTCAGTTACCTCAAACGCCCAGTTCGTGCGTTTCTCATATCCCAGGGTCGTTTGCGGAATTGCGCCTAAGGCTCGTCCGCACGCGCTACCTGCTCCATGGCCAGGCCAGATCTGCAGGTAGTCGGGCAAGGCGTGGAAGCGCTGCAACGAGCGGAAGAGTTGGCGTGCTCCTGACTCCGCCGTGCCGGTGATCCCGGCGGCTTTTTCCAGCAGATCCGGGCGGCCAACATCGCCGACAAACAGGAAGTCGCCGGTAAATATACCCATCGGTTCATCGGTTGCCGCAGTATCGGTCAGCAAGAACGAGAGGTGCTCCGGGGTATGACCGGGTGTGTGCAAAGCCTCGATGCGGATGTTGCCAACACGGAACGTCTCCCCATCGTGCAGGAGGATGGCTCCTGCTTCCCCAGCGTACCCATATTTCCAGTCTGCGGGACCCATATCTGAAAGGTAGAGCTGTGCGCCGGTTGCGCGCGCCAGTTCGCGCGCCCCGGAGACAAAATCAGCGTGAATATGCGTCTCAGTGACAGCCGTGATGCGCAATCCCTTGCTCTCTGCCAGCGCGATATAGTCCTCAACCTTGCGGTTGGGATCGATAATCAGCGCTTCGCCTGCCGCGGCGCAACCCACCAGGTAACTGGCCTGGGCCAGGGTTTCATCATAGATTAAACGGAGGATCATAGCAATTCACTCTTTCTCTGTGGATGGTATTGACATCTTTCTGCGGCTTACTACGCGGCATCTGCTATATTTTTCAGTGTCTGGCGAACATCACAAACGGCGCCCTGGTTGTAGGGCAGCTTACTGAGCAGCAGCGCCATCCCGCAGGTATTGGAAGCTGCCGAATAGGCCAGTCCTCCGCCAATCAGGGCCGCGATCCAGGTGAGCGGCTTCCAGGCGAAAAGACCTCCCAGTGCTCCCAGCAGGACCAGTGTGCCGGCAACGCCGCGCACCTGCCGTTCCATACTCCATTTTTGTACCCCCTGCTTATATGGCTTGCCCGCCTTCTCCCAGGCAACAATTCCACCGTCGAGGATAGAGAGAGAAGACACTGGCATGGTCTGTAGCACTTCTGCCGCCTTGCGCGCGCGTGTCCCGCTCTGGCAAATCAGGAGCACGGCAGCGTTGCTCGCGAGTTCCGCGATCTCGTTTGTATAAGCAGGAAGCTGATCCAGGGGAATGTTATGGCTTCCTGGAATATGTTTGGACTCAAATTCAGCCGAGGTGCGAACATCAATGGCGATCGCATTTTTTGCCTCTGTAATCATTTCATATGCTTTTTCGACAGCAACTATGGTTGTACTGGCGCTTTTCGGGTTCATCTTTGTTCTCCTTCCGTATGTTTGTTGTCACTAATCAGGGATGTTTGTTTTCCTCACCTACTTGGATGCAGCATCTTGTAAAAGGTTACATAGTTCTTGTGCCTATGTGCTGCCAGGAGTCAGGGGCGTCTTGTTTTCCTCATCTACTTGGATTTAGCGTTTTGTAAAAGGTAACATAACTCGACTTTGTACAATTTTTTCTTTGGCCAACGAGTGCTCTGAGGCTCTCTTCCATCGAAAAGAGCTTCTAAAGAGCCCTTGGAAGCCAGCAGCAAGAGAAAACGCTGGACAAGCTACCTTTTTTCAACGTCACCTGTACCAGCCTGACGTTGAAAAAGTCGTCGAGCGGAGAAGCACCCTGTATTCCGTATCATACGCAGACGTCTTGAGAGGCTGGCTGATACGGTAACTATCGGAAGATGACCTCGGTAACACTTGCAAAAAATGTACAAAGTCGAGCATAATTCCTGGGGAAAATCTCTCTTGTCCAGAGACAAAAACACCCGTGCAACTTGGCTTGCGTGCCAACTGGCAACAGTTCATGCTGCTGGTAATCGTCAATGCATTTGTCGGCGGCATGGTAGGACTCGAACGCAGCATTGTACCATTGCTTGGGCAGCGCGTGTTCGGTCTGGCTTTGACGACGGCGGTGCTCTCTTTTATTATGAGCTTCGGTATCGTCAAGGCCCTGGCCAATCTTTTTGCGGGCCGGCTCAGTGATCGCATCGGTCGCAAGGGGGTGCTGGTGGTTGGCTGGCTCATCGGGCTGCCAGTACCATTCCTCATCATCTTTGCCCCGTCCTGGGAATGGGTCGTCTTTGCCAATATCTTGTTGGGCATTAACCAGGGTCTCTGCTGGTCTACGACCGTGATCATGAAAATTGACCTGGTTGGGCCAGCGCGCCGGGGACTGGCGATGGGACTCAATGAAGCGGCGGGCTACCTGGCCGTCTCGCTGGCCGCCATCACGGCAGGCTACCTGGCCGCAACCTACGCGTTGCGCCCGCAACCATTCCTGCTTGGCGCAGCCTTTGCCCTGGCTGGACTTGTGCTCTCGCTGTTCTTCGTGCGCGAGTCGCATGAACATGCCCGCCACGAGGCGGCCCTGCTCGCGCCCTCCGCCGGGCAAACGGCAGGCGCGGTTTCCTTGGCCACGGCGATCACCACTGCTCAACCCAACGGGGCATCCTTCAAAGACATCTTCTTACTGACATCCTGGAAGAATCGGACGCTCTTCGGGTCAGTCAGGCGGGGTTGGTAAACAACTTGAATGATGGCCTGGCCTGGGGCATCTTCCCGCTCTTTTTCGCGGCTGGTGGGCTGAGTATCATGCAGATTGGCCTGCTGGCGGGCATCTATCCAGCTGTCTGGGGGTTAGGTCAATTATTGACCGGTGCGCTCTCCGACCGGATCGGTCGGAAAGGCATGATCGTTGTGGGAATGATGCTGCAGGGATCTGCCATCGGACTGCTGCCCTTGCTCCACGGGTTCGGGTGGTGGGCACTGGCGATGGGTTTGCTTGGGTTGGGAACGGCTCTGGTCTACCCGACCCTGCTCGCGGCAATCGCTGACGTTGCTCACCCGGACTGGCGTGCCTCGGCAGTAGGCGTCTACCGGCTCTGGCGCGATAGTGGATACGTCTTGGGAGCGCTGCTCGCTGGAATACTGGCCGATCTGTTTGGCGTCTCCAGGGCGATACCGGTCATCGGTGCCTTGACGGTGCTCTCAGGGATCGTCGTGCAGGCAGTGATGGCAGAAACGTTACCGCGCCTACGGAAGCCTCGGACACAATCCTAGAAAACGCGCAACGCGAGAAGCGTGTTGTCTGAGCGGTGTCAACGACCGTGTCCAGCCGCATGCGCGACGATGTACGAAACTGCGAGCAAGAAGCCGAGGACGCGGTCTGGTTTTGCGGCTTCTTATTGTGCCAAAGCTGCCGATAGTGGAAAGCAAAGGCGACATTTTTCTCAGAAAAGAGACACATGATGAATACTGACGGCCGGGAAATACCAACCAATCAGGAGCAGAGCGCATCGTGGAATATACCGCTTGAGGTGTATGCCAATGAACAAGAACTCTTATACGGATTGTATCAGCAGGAGGAGCCCGCTTGCACCTGTTTGTTCAAACGTTTTGCGCGCCAGTTATACACACTTGCCTTGCGTATGACGAGAAGCCCGGAGGAGGCGGAGGAGATTGTCCAGGAAAGCTTTCTGCGCGCGTGTTCCCATATTAGCGACTTTGAGCAACGAAGCAGTCTGCGGACATGGCTGTACCAGATTGTTTCCAACACTACGCTCATGCATCTGCGTCGGAAAAAGCCTGACTCGTACTCCTTAGAGGTAGCGCAGGAAAGACAGGAGGCGGAACTGGCTTCGGAGGAGCAGACGCCGGATGCACGGGTGCTGGATGAAGAATTGCGCAACGCGCTCAAACTGGCGATCGCCCAACTCCCCGAAACCTTGCGCACGCCTTTTCTCTTACGCAGCGTCGAAGGCCTGCGGACAAAAGAGGCGGCCAGGTGTCTTGGCATTACCGAGACCACGCTGAAAGTCCGCCTGCACCGTGCGCGCCAGGAATTACGCCAACTCATGCATTCTTATTTACAAGAGGATGCGCCCGTTCCTTAAAAAATATGTAGAGTTATGAAGTATTGGAGGCGCTATGATGCAGTTGTTCTCGTTCCTTGATGATACATTGAAGCATCCTTTCTCTTCGCTCTCCCTGAGGCGTTTAGAGGCAGAGAAGGAGCAATGGTGTGTTCCGCGTCACCTGGGTATTATTATGGATGGCAATCGACGATTTGCGAGGAAGCATCAGATTTGGAATACGGACCGAAAACAATTTGGTAAAGAGTATGATTACATCATTTAAATGTTTGCCTTGGTTATGGTGGGCGAGAGGAGATTATCGAAGCCTTTCGTAGATATCTTGCGGCGCAACAAGAAGAAGGGCGGAACTTACAAAGACGCTGCTGCGAGGATAGAAGCGCGCTGATGATCTCTAGCCAAATCGGCACCCAAGCGCTATACTCATGACAAGAGGAAGATGGTCATGAGGCAAGCGGTGGTGCATCTGTCGCATGCTGTTTATCGGGTACCAACGCTATCGCCACGAAAATTCGGTTTTTGCGATATGATCGCCGGAGGTACATGAGAAAGGTGCTCTCTCTGAGAAGAAGCTGTCGTATCGGGGAGACGTGAGAGCACCATACCACGTGTCATGATCAACTTTCGTTTGCACTCAGTTCAAACCAAAACTCCATCGTTGGAAATGGAGCAAGGTCATCCTTGTGTGGCATGCTACTCCTCGATTTTCTGTACGCGCCCAACCTGTCCATCGACAAGCCGTACCTTAATCCCATGTGGGTGAGAAACGGAGTTGGTCAAAATGTCCTTGACGATTCCTCGGGTCAGTTTTCCTGTTCGCTGGTCTTGCTTGAGGACGATTGACACTTCGATTCCCGAACGTATATCTTGACGGATGCGTCCATCTGGCATTCAGTTTCGCTTTCTACTGCCATCCCTGGTGAATGGATGTCTCTTTTACCAGAGCGGATTTCAAGTGTTTCCTGATTTTTACAATCACACGTTGGATGTTACGTCACCATCCATAGCAATACACTTTCCCTTCATGAGTCCATTTTTTTCTGTTGCTTTCAGGAGAGACAACACACCGGCACCGGAGCCACTCGCTATGACAATGCGGCAAGGGAAAGCTTCTGCGGGCTCGCTCAAAAGCGAGTGGACAGACAGTTATACGTATTGTACTCCTCAAGAGGTGTGACTGTCCATCTTTGAGTCTATGGAGGGGTATTGTCAACTTGGCAACGTAGCCATGTAGCCGTACCATAGACTTAAAATACCTCGCATCCGCCATGGATAATCTTACCCGCGAGTAAGTGTCAGCATTCGTGCATGGGGTCTCTGACTAACGTTCAACGTAGCGTAAGCGTTTATCACGGGCCGATTAAAACACGCGCTACTGGTCTATAGAGAAGTGTCTAACGTTGATGAACGTTTAAGCGTCTATAGTCACTGGCAGTTGAATCTCGATCACTGCTTCGTCCTGTTCCTCCGACTGTGGCAGTTGGAGAAGGATATCTCGCCCCGCTCCGCTGATCTGCCACCCATAGTGTTCCATCCAAGTCGCCAGTGCTCCATAACTCCTGTGGCTGTCGCTGACCCGCCCGACGTGTGCAAGTGTTGCCATTGTCTCAATTGCTGGCAATGTACGCATAGTGAGCAGCCATTCCTCAGAGCGTTCGACCGACTGTGGACCTTTCTGGGTGAGCAGGTAGCCGACTTCGACATCGAGTGCTTGGGGATCATACATGGGGGAATGGATGATGATGGTGATATGACCAAGGCTGTTGCGTCCCACCATTGCCGGAACAATAGATTCAATTGCTGCAATTGTCCCTCACAGGCCCACGCGATGCGCAACGAGCTAAAGATGACAAAAAGGATGGCCTGCCGTGCAGCTTGAGGAGGCTTTGCCTCATTGACCAGAAACGATGAGACGAGGCCCGCGTAAGTTGCAAGGAAGCTATTGATGCGTATGGGCCTGGAGCACGGTGGTCCGGGTCCGAACGGTTTCCCCTCGCTTGCGTCCGAGATAACCCGGAGCACACACCTCATCCAATCGGCGCTGTGCCGGTGGAATATCAGGCGTAGAAGGCAAGGCGCGTTGGCGAGCCGTTTGCCGCGTGCCATCCACATCAAACACCAGCCATTGTGTTCCTTGCCGGTCCCACAGCCCTCCCGTTTTTTCCTTATATGTTAATATTTTGACAAGCCCTCTCGATCAAGGGCTTAAGCAGGAGCGTACCTGTTCAATACAGAAGCCGGGGAAAAGGCTCTTTTTTCCACACGGCTCGACCGATAGAAGGAGATCGCGCTTCCCCCGGCAGCCTTCCTGGGTCTATCGATGATTGGAGGGTCGTTGCTTCGAGCACTCGGCATATAAGGACCCGATCCCCCAGGAATGTTTCTCGCAAAGGAGATGGAACGATGTGGTATGTTGGTTTGGATTGGGCAGACACCCATCATGACGTCGATGTCCTTGATGAAACCGGTAAACATGTTGGAGCGCGCCGCTTTTCCCACAGCCAGGAAGGCTTGCATGACCTGAAGCAGTTTTTGTTGAGCTTTACCTCGCACCCCGAAGAACTGGCTTGCATTCTCGAAACGAATCACGGGCTGCTCATCGCTTTCCTGCTCTCGGCTGGCATTCCCGTGTACCCGGTGAACCCGAAAACGATCAATGGGTTGCGGAAAGTGGCAGGAGCTCGCGACTGATCGCATTGACGCGTGTTTGTTGGCCAAAGTGGGATACTTCAACTTGGCCGAACTGCATCGCTTGGAACCTGATAGCCCTATCGTCCAGGAATTGAAAATGTTGACACGCGATCAGGATGCCCTGATTCAGATGCAAACGCGCCTGGTCAACCAATTGACCGCTTGCCTCAAGGAATACTACCTGGTGGCCTTGAAGTTGTTCTCCCGCGTTGCAGCAGCCTTCCACGCTGCGTTTTTTGCAAGCGTACCCGACTCCCCAAGCAGCACAGAATGCGTCGGTTGAAGAGATAACGGCGACCTTGCGTCTGGGAACGTTTCCCAATCCAGCACAGGCTGCCGCCTCGATGGTTGAGGAACTGCACCGTCCTCAGTTGGTCGCCAGTGAAGTCACCGTGCGCACCAAATCGCGGTTGATGCTGTCTCTGGTCAAACAACTGCTGGTAGTTATTGAGGACCTTGCCAGCTATGAGAAGGAGATTCAAGCCCTTTTTTTGACCCATAAAGACCATGAGATTTGGAGTTCTCTTCCACGGGCAGGCAAGCGCCTGGCTCCGCGCTTGCTTGCTGAATGGGGGGATGATCGCACACGCTATGCTGATGCCAACAGTGTCCAGGAACTGGCTGGGACGGCTCCGGTCCCCTCCCAAAGCGGCAATTACGCCAAGGCGCACAAACGCTTTGCCTGCGTGAAGCCCTGGCGCAATGATCTGTACCACTTCGCCTGGCAATCGACGCTCTCGGAGCCGTGGGCGGCTTCGTATTACCAACGTAAACTGGCCGAAGGCAAAACGCATAGCATGGCCCTTCGCGCTCTGGCCAATATCTGGGTGCGGATCATGTACCGGATGTGGATGAGTGAGACGTGCTATCAAGCCGAGACCTTTGAAGCCGCGAAGCTGGCTCACGCGCCTCGCCAACGTGCCGCCTGAACCCAGGCTGTCCCTTTCCCTCACGCTTGGTTGGGCACACTCAGCACTGCGAAGTCCTTTGTCAGTGCTGATGTCGTGTGCTCCAACGGAGTCGCCCAAGCGGTTCCCGCTGTGTTCCTGTTGCAGACCGTGAGCCGGTCCTGCGCACCTGCCCGTCGCTCCAACGTCTGCCGCAGCCCACCACCGCGTTCCCGACTCCCGGTGTGGGTTGCTCGCTGCAGACCACACCAAGTCAAGGCCGCGCAGGAGGTGAGGTGGTCGGATGTGGGCGCGCTCGCCTTGGCCTTGGCTGGTGTGGTAGACTTGCATCCCCACACGGGAGGCCGCTTCGCCTACGCTCACCCTGCTTTTTCCTTTCTCGGTTTTGGCTCTTGACATAGAGGGTCTCCTTCTTGATCTCATCGTTCTCAAATGATACGATAGGTTATCATATCGCTTGAGAATGATGAGGAAGCTAGCTTCCAGAAAACGAGAAGAGGTAGTTGTTCATGTCGATCAAATTTAGTGTGATCCTCCCCAATGGCGCGACCAATGAACTGGCGGGAATCAAAGATCCGGTGGAAGCCTATGAAACCATGACGCACGTTGCCCAGACCGCCGAGGAAGTGGGTTTCGACGCACTCTGGATCTCTGATGTCCTCTGGCCTGGTGACTTCACAGGCTTGGACGCCTCGCAAGAGTTTCTCTTTGAGTGCTGGACCACAACGGCGGCACTTGCGCGCGACACCAGCCATGTGCGCATCGGCCAGATTGTCACGTCCAATGTATTTCGCCACCCCGCACTGCTGGCGAAAATGGCCAGTACAGTTGATGTCATGAGTCATGGCCGACTCACATTGGGGATTGGTTCAGGTTCTCCTGCTCTTGCTGATCAGGCTCGCGCATATGGCTACGATTACCCTGATGTTTCGGGACGATCACGCCAATTGCGCGAAGCGGTTCACATTCTCCTCGCGATGTGGACACAGGAAGAAGCCACGTTTGAAGGAAAGTCGTACTCGGTACGGGGCGCAATCAACCAGCCCAAAGGAATCCAACAGCCCCATATTCCCTTGCTGATTGCTGGTAATGGTGAGCAAGTCACGCTCAAGCTCGTGGCGCAGTATGGCAATGCCTGTAATATTCACGGCGATCCAGCCACGCTGAAAAACAAGTTTGCGGTACTCAAAGAGCATTGCGAACGACTTCACCGCGACTACCAAAGCATTCATCGTACATCGGGGTCGTACTGTATCATTGGAGATACGGATGAGCAGGCCCAGGCGAAAGTTCCTGAGAGGGTGCAAGCCCTCTTCGGCAACGCTGCGCTGATTGGCAGCCCCGCGACCATCCGCGAACGGATCGCTGCGTATGAGGATGCGGGCGTCCAGGAATTGCTGCTCAGGTTCCCCGGAAATGAGCAACAGGACGCGATCCGGCGCTTCGCACAGGAATTCATCGTCTAGTTTGTCAGACACACGCGAGTGCTCCTTGCCTATGCAGGCAAGGAGCACCATGGTTTCTGGGAAGACGGGAGACGGTGCCTTTCAGCCGCTTTCACTTGTTCGAGTTCACGACGCTTCACACACAGGTTTCTTTCGTCAGCATAGGTCGCAGGGGGAGTCCTTGTCTCTGTTTCGGCTCAAAGACCTCGGTCCATTCTCAGCAGGCTTCACACCCTGAGGAGTGCCACTCCTCAACGCATGCTGCTTCCCCCTCGCATCATTCTCCAGATGGGCCTTTTCAGGCGACACGTTCACTCGTTAAAGGGCGCACTGCACACAACTTGGTATGGCGTCGGGCTTTGAGGTGGTTGGTGTTGATATTGAGCCCCAACCAAACTACTCGTCAGCAAAGTACCATTACTGCATCAAGGAGAGCAATGTAAATCCGACGGCTAAGAGGAGACAAAAAATACCTGAAATCCGCGCTCCCCATTGAGCAGCCTCGCTAGGTTCAACATCATCTTGAGGCCGCCAATTACCCCTTCTGAAGGTAGCGGCCCTATAAGGGTTAAAAATGCAGTAAAGACCAAAAGGAACGAGAAAGACTGATATGATAACTGCCACGATGAGAGGAGGATGTTTCATAAAAGATGATGCTCCTTGTTCAATATGTTGCAATAAAAAGGATAGTTTGGAGTGAACCCTTGGTCTGGCCCATTGGGTTCACTCCATTGATTGTGACAGTAAATAAAATGGCACAGAAGAAGAACCTGACATCACGGAAGAACTTAGCGATATTTTATTCCATAAGCGAAGGAAAAGGAAGTATCTGAATGGAGATTACGCCTCTCATCCCTGACGGGTATAATGGGCCGTACATAATTGTGGAACTCTCCTGGAACTCCTGATCTTGCTAATAAGGTGGCTGGGCAAATAGATCTCTATCGGGGCCAACGATATGACCACGATAAATTGATGAAATGGCTGGAAGCAGGAGGGTGGTAAACCGCGCAAAGTAGGCGACTATATCAGCGATAACTTTAAAGCTTACTTACGTAGTAAGGGTAAAAGCTCATCGGAGAACGAAATGCAGGACAGGTCGCTGCAATACAAATAACGAGACATTCTCTGCTCAGATGATGTTACCACCACCTATCTTAGTAAAACGGAGAAAAACCATGAGTGTTATTCCAGAGAAAGAGATAACTATTCTCAACTCTACCAGCCTGGCTCACGTCGCAACCATTGGGCCTCATCACGAGCCGCAGTCTACCCCGGTCTGGTTTGACTGGGACGGCACCTATGTGCGTATCAGTCAGACGAAGGCGCGCCAGAAATATCGCAACCTGAAACGCGATCCGCATATCGCGCTGTCCATCACCGACCCCCAGAATCTCTATCATTATGTAGAGATTCGTGGCAAGGTGGTGCGCATCGAATAAGATCCGCAGAGAACGTTTATCGACTCCCTGGCCAAGAAATACCTGGGGGTCGATCACTACCCCTACAACCAGCCTGAAGACGAGTACGTGATCTTCTACGTCCAACCAGAACACACCACCTCCATGGACGTCCAACCAGAACACACCACTTCCATGGACTAGCGAACACAAGCAAGCACACCGCGGAGACTGCAAGAAAAAGAGCGCGTGGTGCGCATCAGCCATGAGACGATCTGCCATCCTCTTGGTCTCCGCGTAAGTATCATATGAACGAAGAGAAAGATCAGGATTGGAAGGGAAAGAAGAAACATGCAAACACGCGTCCTTAGCAAAACACAGCTGATGGTCTCGGAACTAGGATTTGGCTGTATGGGTTTGACAGGCTTTTATGGAACGCCCCTCAACGAAGAAGAGGCGATACGTGTGATCCACAGGGCCATCGACCTGGGCGTGACCTTTTTCGATACGGCTGAGGCGTATGGGCCCTTTACGAATGAGAAACTGCTAGGCCGCGCCTTGAAGGGACGGCGCGACTCGGTGATGATTGCCACCAAGTTCGGCTGGGAGTGGCGAGAGCATGGCGAGCGTCGTCCCAATAGCCGTCCCGATCACATTGTGAAGGTCGTTGACGAGTCATTGCAGCGTTTGCAGACGGATTACATCGATCTGTACTATCAACATCGGCTTGACCCGCAGGTGCCCATCGAAGAGACTGTCGGTACACTTGCAGAGTTGGTCAAGCAGGGCAAGCTCCGCCATATTGGTCTCTCTGAAGTAGGGCCAAAGACCATTCGCCGCGCCCACGCAGTCCATCCTATCACGGCCTTGCAAACCGAGTACTCGTTATGGGAGCGTGGGCCAGAGGCCGAAATCCTGCCCACTTTACGCGAGTTGGGGATTGGTTTTGTGGCCTACGGTCCGCTGGGACGCGGTTTCCTGACGGGTGAAGTCAAAACCACCCAGGACCTGCCTGGAAATGATTTTCGCCGGAGTGATCCTCGTTTCCAGGGAGAGAATTTTGCCAGGAATACCGAACTGGTTGAACGGGTCAAGCAACTGGCCAGCCAGAAGAACGTCACGCCCGGACAGATTGCTCTGGCCTGGCTCTTGCACAAAGGAAACGACATTGTGCCTATTCCCGGAACCAAGCATCTGCGTTATCTGGAAGAGAATATCTCCGCCTCGCGCATAGTGTTGAGCGCGGAAGAAGTCACACAATTGGAAACCAGCGTTGGGCAGGCTGTCGGAGAGCGCAAGAGTGAGGCTGACATGCGTTTAATCTCCCGCGATTAGCCAGGTCTGCCAGGATCTTCCATGACTCTAAAGGGCTCATCCAACTTCAGGCTGTTCGTGACGACGAGATGTAGTTAGAATACGCAGAATGAAGGCTTCTTTCGATGATGTACAATAATCCATTGGATGCATATACCGAGACGGCAGTATATACTGTCACCGCAGTCCAACACCAGGCGTTGTACGATCTCCTTTTGGAGACAGCGAACCGTTGGCAGCGTTCACTCCCAGGATTGCTCTCAGTGAATATCTATCCGAGCGAGGATCACACCCATATTCTCTATCAAGTGGAGTGGCGGACACGAGAAGATTGGCACAAGACGCTTCAGCACCCAGAACGGGAGGCAATCCATTGAGAGGATCAAAAATTTAGCAGACAGTATGGGGAACTATCTGGTCCTGCCAGAAGCCTAGGGCTCCAGACAGCAGTAAAAACCTGGTAATAGGTGCTCAATGATGAGGAGAAACCCGCTCTCAAGTTGTAAGAAGCATCATCGCGATGAAGCGTTTGCCTCCAATCTTGATCCTTGACATGCCCATTGCATCGTTTTCAAGAGAGCATAGAGCATGTCGAAGGAAAAACGTTGGGCACTCGACATGGGATGGTGTTTCCTCTCTCATGAGCAACGTTCACAGGAAAAACTACTTCTTCTTCGTGAAGAGTAGCACAACAGCCAGAGCCTTTCTCACCATTCCAACCAGGACCCTTGTTGTTTTGGAGGAGGTTCTTCCTCTCGTGGATGGGTTTGTGGCGTTTGGCTGGAGCGGGGAGAAAAGCCGCGCTTTTCTCCCCGCTCCACTGCAAAATTTGCTGTTCCAGTGCAAAGCCAGCACGAATCCAATGCAAAGTTGCTTTCAGTCCAATGCAAAGCCACACTCAGTCCAGTGCAAAATTTACATTTATACCAGGTGATTATAAGCACGAACTCGAATTACGCATATATTGCCTGTTTTGCCTCCAGGTGAGCTTTCACCGCTGGCCACTCGTTTTCGATGATGCTATACAAGACCGAATGGAGATATGAGCCATCAGCCATGACCCTATGGTTGCGCAAAATTCCCTCTCTCGTCGCTCCCAGCCGTTCGATCGCTCGTTGCGATTGGAGATTCTGGTGATGGGTCTTGAGTTGAGCACGGATCGCGCCCAACTCCGCAAAAGCGTGGCGTAGTAGGAGATACTTGCACTCGGTATTGATCCCGCTCCGCTGAACGGCAGGCGTCAACCAAGTCCAGCCAATTTCCACTCCGTGATTTACCTGATCAATATTGCCAATCCGCGTCGACCCTACAGCCCGACCATCCGCCAACGCGATAATCGCAAAAGGCAGGGCGGTCCCTGCCTTGTAGTCGCGCAAGGCCGCCAACACTTCTCGTGTGCTCGCTGCTGACGAGCCTCGCGCCGCCGATGAAGGCGCTTCAGCTTTTTTCGGCTATCGAGCACCTCTCTGCGAATTCACGTATGACGATCAAAGCGGCGATACGCGATCTCGATGTCGTCCCATGAACCAGCAAAGAGCGCCTGGTCGGGACGCTTCATATGCGGATGTGGAGAATACTGTGGATTATCCCAGGTTCGTCTATCGGCCTTGGCTCCATATCATTGGCGAATCATGCCGACGCTACGGATACGGCGAAAGTAACGGGGAAGATACGGAAATTTCAAGTGACTCCTCCATTCTGCACGAAACATTTGTGCTAAGGAGAATGCCTACTTGCAATTATAGAGGCCTTCTTTCTCCATCTGATCAACTCCTCTGCATGAGCCACTCAAGACCCTGCTCGATAATGAACGGACTCCTGCTTTGCTCTGGCTTCCAACCCGCTTCCAAAGCCTTTTGAATGATCCAAGCCGCATATTTTGGCTGATGAAAATTGGCTCTCCATGATTCTGCGAATATCTTTTCAAGATTAAGCGGAGTCCCCGTTCGCAGTGGACCCAATGATGGGATCTTCCCAGGTACGAAAAAAGCAGCCGGGTTGCAGGTAAAAGAGCCGTTTGGGGCTTTGTAGGGGATACTGGTTAAAATACAGCCTCCCACGTAATACTTCTACCGTCGTGCGATTTGCCTCACATTTTGGGCAAGGGACTACCTCAATCTCAGACATGAGCACGAAATCCCCTCTCAAAGATGTTCCATTCTTCTTGTGTTGTGTATACGTTTTTTCAGCAATAGAACTCTCATCAGCCCTTATAGCACCTGCTGTAAGGGCTTCTCTTCTGAAGTATTCACCCCATTAAGAGGCTTTTTGAGGAGATCTCCCGATGAGTACATAGAGAAGAGCACCGATGATGTGGGTGAAGAGGATGAGAAGAAACCAGAGAAGTTTCTGGCTATCTTTTATGGTTTTGTTCAGAATACAATCGATAAGCATCCAGATCCAGAAAGCGCTTAAAAGCAAAGGAAAGAGCAAAACAAGTGTTAAAGGATGAACGCCAAAAGGCATAGCAGAATCCTTTCAGAAAGCGTGCAAAAAGTTAAAAATGCCAGTAAGGAGTAGGACGAAATGAGAATGAAAAGATCAAATATTATCAAGCTAGTGATCGTTCCCCAGTTTAGTGGAGTGGTAGAATGTGGGACGGCAGTGTTTTTGAAACACGGCAATGATGCTTTTCCAGGAAAAGGGCATCAGATTCCGTTGGGAAACGCTAGCGTTGTAATCCGGTCCATTAGTACTCGATGGCCTAGTACAGCCAGGGAAGGAAAGTACGATATGTTACGAGGAGAAAAGGTTATCTTGCGCCCCTTCAAGCGGAAAGACCTGGACACACTGGAAGCCTGGAGCCATGATCCCCACTTCGTGGGTGAATTCAACAACTTCGGCTTGCATGGATATGGTAATATGGAGCGCGACTTCGACGAGGATGGGATGGTTAGCAATCGCTTGGGGCGTTTGGCCGCGGCCACATTGGATGGCACACTTATTGGTCGCCTCAGCTATCATACGACGAGCCATGGCCCTGGCGAGGGAAATAGAGTCTACATGATTGGCATTGGCCTGCACCCCGATCACCAGGGGAAGGGTTACGGCGTCGAGGCGCAACGCCTCCTGACGGACTACCTGTTCGCGACCTTTCCCATCATCCGCGTGGAAACGATAACAGACATTACGAATAGACCGGAGCAACGCGCATTGGAAAAGGCGGGCTTTACGCGCGAAGCCGTTCTGCGTAAAGCCCAGTGGCGCAATGGTGACTGGCACGACCAAGTATTGTATAGCAAGTTGCGCGGCGAGTAAGCTTCGCGCGACACGCCAGAGGTATGCCCTAGAAAGCTCTAGAGCAGGACTTTATTGACATCCTCCCCATGGCTAAAGCCCTGTCTTTTACCCCCATTTTACAAAGCAAGCTTGAGCACAGACCGTTTCCATGCTCGCATCTGCTATCAATTGTAAAATGGGGGTAAAAGACAGTTCTTAATGCACGGAGTTTGCCCACGAAAGGGATATCTCTTTACACTCTCGGAAAACTGAAATGGACTATGGAAGTCTCACTAACAAAGACGTTGGCGATGAAACACAAGATGTCCGTTCGCAAGGTATACAAGAAATATCGAGCGGGACTGGATGTCAATGGGAAAAAATACAAAGGACTCCAGATCACGGTCCCGCGAGAGGAAAAGAAACCATTAGTAGCCACTGGGGGAGGTATCCCCCTTACCTGGGATGTCACCGCACCCATTGAGGACGAATTGAAGCAATATGCCTGGAAACGGTCGGAACTAGAACGACGGATCTTGTCTCAAATCTGTGAACCATGCGGGGCAACTCGCATGACGGCTCAGATAGAGGTGCATCACATCTGGGCGCTCAAGGACTTGGAAAAGTACACTGGTCGAGAGAAGCCACAATGGGCACAAATCATGGTTTCTCGCAGGCGAAAAACACTCGCCCTCTGTCACACCTGCCACATGGATATCCAACATGGACGCCCACAGAGACGCACAGTATCACGTTCACAGACAGGATGAACCTGATGATGCTGGAAAGCTGATTACAGTGAAAGCTGTACGATCAGTTTGGAGGGGGCCAGTCGGAAAAAGGAGCAGGAATGTCACCTTCGTCGGCTGGCTACCCTACGGGGAGGCCGTCGCTACCATCGCCGGGGTGCGGCAAACGGCGCAGATCTTTGTCATGTGGTTGTCTCACAGCAGGCGCAGGTATGTCATGTTCATTCCCTTTAACCGTGACGGGGCCAATCTCCTCTTTCAACTCTGCTTGGCGCTCTACGAACGCAGCGCGATCATCATTACCTCCAATCTCAAGTTCGGCGACTGGAATTCCGTGATGGGGGAGGAACATCTTACGGCGGCGTTGCTGGACAGGCTCACCCATCGCGCCCATATTCTCGAATTTCTTGGCGAGTTGTTCCGCTTTCGCCGGCGGCTCCAGCAAAGCGAAAAACGCGCAACGACTGAGCAACCAGGGGAAGAGGGGCCAAACGAAGCCTCCTGAGCGCGGCTCCTCTCTCTCCGCCTGCATCAACGTTCTATGACCGAGAGCGCGTCTAGAACAAAGCGCTCTCGGCCGCACCCCATGATTTCACCACTCAAGCCATCGAAGAGGTGCAACATGGCAAGATCGTCCCAGAAACAGCGTCGCCCCGAACCACTCCCTAGCGGGTTGGTCGTGATCGCACGCGATGTCACTGATCAGATTGTGACTCGTATCACCTCCCATCGTGACTTGGTGGGAGCTATGCACACTGCACGCAGCGTCCTTCTCCTCAAACCAGATGCAGTACGTGTCGAGGTACATCATGGTGAGCGTCTCACCTCAAACTATGATGGTACACCCCTCGCTGTCTTCAGTCACGAGGATCTGCCTGTAGACCAGCGCAGCGTGTGAGCATGCTTTCATGAGCAACCAGCATCTAGCTTCATCTCACAGTTCTGCGACAAAACGCTCGAAACAGAACCAGCTATTTTTTCTCTGAGCTGGCAAATGCTGCCGTCAGACCGAGAGCAATGTAAATACTTCCCGTCACATACCGTTGGATACGTTGGAAGCGTGTGCTCCCTTTGATCAACGTGGCTGTTGTCCCGGCTACCAGCCCATACAACGTCAGGCTACAGAAACCCAGGATCGTGTACAGGCTCCCGAACAGGAGAAATTGCAAGGCGATTGTTCCACGAGCCGGGTCAACAAATTGTGGCAAGAAAGCTAAAAAGAACAGAGCCGTCTTGGGATTGAGCAGTTCGACCACCATGCCCTGCAAAAACATACGAGGAAGGCTCTTTGGCTCGGCTCTCTCCGTCAGGTGGGGTTCATCTCGTCTCAAGAGGGTGCGAATGCCAAGATAGATCAGATAGGCAGCCCCAAGATATTTCACGACGCTAAACGCGAGGGCAGAGGTCAGCAGGAGCGCAGAGAGTCCAAAGGCTGCCGCTGTGGTTTGGATGAGATCCGCTGCCCCAACGCCCAGCGAAGAGATGACTCCGACTCGCCTCCCTTGATCCACGCTGCGCGTCATGACAAACAAGACGGCGGGACCAGGAATGAAGAGCAGTCCCAGGGCTGCCAGCAGGAAGAGTGAAAAGGTCGTCCAAGTAGGCATCCAAACCTCCTTAACTGCGTGTGCGGTACATGTTGTTTTCTCCTACTTTATCAGAAGAATGATCCCGTTGTCTAGTTGTTCGAGGAGGAAAGAAAGGTTTCTGCTGTATATCAGACGCTTCAGGGTTACACCTCACGACCACTCGGGCAAGTCATGAAGCTATGATGCAAGATGAGCACAGAGGAGAGAGGTGGCGCCCTTTTTCGTTGTCAAAAGCGACGTGGTCCCTTTTTCCGTTGTCAAATGGCCCCCGAATCTGATTGGCATTGCCATGCTCAAAGGGGAAAGTTGTTCCGAATCTGATTAGAAATTGGTCCTCAATATCCTTGACAAAAACACCAACATGAGTTTTTTGCTGAAGACGGACGGATCTTTTCTGTTTCAGTTACGTGTAGATTTGTTTTGGGATAAAGTTGCCTTTATGCCATTTCGTTCGCGTTTATAAGGTTTTACGCCGGATCATCTATCAGGTGCGCCGGTGTTCGGCGAGGATTTCGTCGATGACGTGGCGGCTGATGCTGGTGAGGACAGGATTGGTGTGCTGGTAGTAAGGAATGACGATCAGGGCGATGGAGAGCGCCCAGCCGCGTCCACGGGCCCAGGTGGCGTCGTCGACCTGTAGTGCCGCGCGGAAGATCTCGCGTGTGTTGGGCGTGAAAAAGCTCCAGGCGACAATCATTTCGCAGGCAGGATCACCAATACCCAGGCCGCCGAAGTCGATGACGGCGCTGAGGCGGCCGTTCTGGACCAGCAGGTTTAGCGGCGAGAGGTCGCTATGGATCCAGACAGGCGGCGCTTGCCATGCTGGTACCTGGAGTGCTGCTTCCCATACCGCCGTCACCGCGTCGGTGTCTAACATACCATCCAGAGCAGCGATGGCTTCGCGGGTAGACTTATCGCGCTTGGCGAGTGGAACACCGCGCGAGGAGCGTGGTGCTTCCTGCTCAGGCCAGCCAACTGGATCGATGCGCTGCAAGGCGGTGATGAAGCGCGCCAGATCATGTGCCGCCTGCACATCATCAGTGATATGCGCATGCATGGCGTTCTCTCCCGGCAGCCAGCGATAAATTGACCAGGACCAGGGATAGCCCTCGCCTGGTTTTCCTTGAGCCAGTGGGACAGGAATATCCAGAGGTAGATGGGGCGCAATGCGCGGCAACCATAGCCACTCCTTTTCCCCCTGTCCGCTTGCCCATTCGATGCGCGGTAGCCGGATGGACAACTCGTCCCCTAATCGATAGATCGCATGGTCAGTTCCGGAGGGGAGAACCAGCTTGAGCGGCAGGTCGGCCCACTGTGGAAACTGGTCCGCCAGCAAGCGACGGACTAGCGGAATATCGATCTCTAACTCATCGGCATGCATTTTGTTCTTCTGCATAAAATATTCAACTCTTTCTAGAGGCCCTTAACGTACATGGTGGACATGCAGCTGGTATTCCTCACGGTGCAATGGATTATAGTCCATGCGTTTGCGCGTGGGATAATCGCCCTCTTTTTGACGATAGCCGGCCGCCACCATCGGCACCTGCTCGGTGGTACCTTCGCGGAACAGATGTAGCTTCTGAATCTTGCCCGTATACGTCTCGCTCGCGCCATCCGCCGTGCGGCGTAGCAAGTTTACCTGGTTGCGCACCTGCAAGCTGCCAGCGAAAACCCGCACATAAGCGATCTTCTCACCCGTCGCCTCCTTCTCCAGCTTAAAGACGATGCCCGACAATGGCTCCTCCTCCAGACTGGTCTGGGATGGAAACAGGTCGGCGAGATGGGTCAGCAGCTCTTTGACGCCGACACCCGTAATGGCTGAACCAAAGAAGACCGGCGCGATCTGTGCCGTCCCGGCTTGCTGCTTGAGCGCGCTCCAGGCCTGTTCCGGTGCCATGCGCTCGTCCTCCACATAGGCGGCAAGCAGACACTCATCATTAAGCGCGAGTTGTTCAAGACAGGTTTGTAGGAACACAGGATCATGCAGAGCATTGGGGATAATGGCAGCCTGTTTGGTCCCGAGCTGTGTTGGTTGATTAAGTGGAAGAATATGCTCTGTGAGCTTGTCCTTGATACGTTGCAGCAAGGAGTCAGATTGCGCGCCGCTGCGATCGATTTTGTTGATAAAGATAATGGTGGGGATCGCAAGTTTCTGCAGGGCCGACAGCAGAATGTGGGTCTGTGCCTGGATCCCTTCGACGGCTGAAATCATCAGCACAGCGCCATCTAGCACGCTAAAGGAGCGCTCAACTTCAGCCAGGAAGTCCGCGTGTCCAGGGGTATCAATCAGATTGATTTTAAGATCATTAACAAAAAAAGAGGCCACAGAGGCCTTGATAGTGATGCCCCGTCTCTTCTCCAGTGATGCTGAGAACGGATGAGGCAGTGGAGAAAGACCTTCGCATTGCAAAAAGTTGTGGCGCACCCTCGCGCTGGCCAGGTGGTGACGATTGCTGTTCGTTCTCTTCTTCCATTTCAGAAAGCCTAATCTCGCCTGGAAGGGGATGCACCCACAGGAGTCGCTCGTCATCTTCCATCTCTGTGCCATTCCCCAAACCAAGCAAGTCCAGCACATCGTCAAGCTGGCTCACCCTCGTCCAGTTTGTCCCAGAAGTGAAGGACTTTCTCGGCTGAAAGACCGCCACTCAACGGACACCAGCAACCACTGCACACGTTTCCAATGGTACTACTGCTTCCTCTTACACCAGCAGTTGGGAGTGCAAGAAGTCACTCCATCCAACCTGACTGAATTTATGATTCGGTTGCATAATGGATGATTCCCTTTAATCTATATGCAAAACCGCTTTACCCGTAAATTGCCTTTGCATCAAACGTTGCGCGAGTTCATTCACTTCGGTCCAGGAGGCCTCTACCTCAATTCCTGTCTGCAATTGCCGATCAGCCACCATTTGCGCAAACCAAGCCAGATCTTCGGAGATAGCACCGCTGGCGAACTCCGCGTACATATTCAGCCCGCGAATGGTAGATCCTCCGGTGCCGATTAAACCCATAAGATTAGTGGTCATCTCTGGAGATGCCGCTGCACCCACTACCACACAGGTTGCCCCTGGTGCCAGGAGAGGGAGCGCGCTGGTAAACGTTTTCCCTCCGACCAGTTCTACAATCAAATGATAAGGACCATAGGCGCGCGCTGCCGAGAGATCGTTCCCCACAACCACTTCATCTGCACCCGCCTCACGAACCAATCCTACGTTGCGAGCATTACGCGTAACACCCACGACATAGGCACCGCTTTTGCGGGCAAGTTGAACTGCGAAGAACCCCACGCCGCCCGTGGAGGCGGTAATCAGCACGCGCCTGTGCAGGAGAAATCCTCCTTTCTCAAGCGCACGAAGCGCAGTGAGCGCGGCAAGGGGGAGAGTTGCTGCTTGAGCATACGTTACGTTGTCAGGAATTGTTGTCAGCCTGTTTGTAGGGGCCGCAACCTGCTCCGCCCATGAACCTGTGTCAAGCACGCCCATGACCCGGCTCCCAACCTTTGGTCCTGTTCCATCAGCAGCTTGCTTGATCACGGTTCCGGCTAGATCCCAGCCGAGCCGAGTGCCAGCCGGGAGCCTCGCAGGCATCATCGCCTCTCCCCGGTTCAACGAAATGGCTTCAACTTTTACGAGTGCTTCCGATAGGCCGATCTGGGGCGCTTCCACCTTTTTGAAGGCAAAACCTCCTGCTACCGAAGGATCAACAACTATTGCACGTATTGAACTCATTTATCTCTTTCCTTTCCTTACTTTTTTGACATTTTTGTCTGCTGAGGATAGTATAGATGAAGTTAATTGTTATACCAAGAGTAAAAATACACCTGACTTTTTAGCCCTTTTTCTGTTATAAGAGATCGATAGCCAGTAATATGAGAGAACTATGCAATTTCAACTACCCATAAAAGGTGAGGTCACGCCCTCAAGTTTAGAAGAGCATGCGCGTGTTTTCCATCAGATGCTCAATGCGATTGAAGCAGTGCGTTACAAGCGCCAGGAGGAATATCACGAGAAGGGCCATCCTCGGCTCAAGCGTTTTACGCAACAGGAACTCAATGACGAAGCCTGTCCAACCTATAAAAACTGGCTGATCGGACGCTCCAGTCGCTTGCCAGACCGTTCGCTGCTGATGACGATTGCCTACTATCTGGAGTGCAGCCTGAGCGAGCGCAACGATATCTTGTTGGCGGCGCAATATGTGCCTGAGCAGACCGAGTGGGAGGGCGAGGAGTTGCAGCAGGCGTTGGAGCGTGCACATCAGTTGATGGAGACGTTGCCCTATCCGTCCATCGTAATCACACGCTCGTTCCAGATCAATGCTGCAAACGAGTTCGCTCTGTATCTGCTTGAGTTTCCGTCCCTTGAGACGTTGCTGCCGCATCAGCGCAACCTGGTCTATTTCCTCTTTCGTCCTCTTATTCGCATGCGCTCCTCGATTAGTGCAGAGGCACGCGCCACGTGGCAGAAACAGGTGTTGTACGGCATTCAGCTTTTCAAACAGAATAATATACTC
The DNA here is from genome assembly GCF_016587415.1 of Ktedonobacter sp. SOSP1-85. Classification (GTDB taxonomy): domain Bacteria; phylum Chloroflexota; class Ktedonobacteria; order Ktedonobacterales; family Ktedonobacteraceae; genus Ktedonobacter. Next base: position 6,378,979 of record NZ_BNJI01000001.1, read on the forward strand.
TATCAGTACGAGCCGTGGTATCAGGATCTAATGCAGCAATGGTATGCGATCGAGGGCTTTCGGGAGTACTGGGAGATGGCGCGAGAGGCTACCAGCCAGGAGGATGCGCCGCCGTCGAAGTTGTTCCTTGCGCGCATGCCGACGACCGGCGAAATGCTCCCTATACGCACCCAGAGTACGCTGATCTCGGTGAGCAGCAAGATCTATCCAGCAGTTATGGCGATGTTGCCGGTCGATGAGGCGGCGCGGGCCGTGTATGCCTCGTTCGGAAGTGCGACCTCATGACGGGAAAAATCTCTTCCATCCAAGATTGTACTGGTAAATGCCCTACGAAGGGGGCAGGTTTGGCCCTCAAACCCGGAAATTGCCCTCGATCGTGAGTACTGTTACAAACGTTCCTGGACAAAACCACTTCTTAATCTGGCCCTTCCTCGATGTCTTGGAAAGAGGATGCGACCGGGTTCCTATGTTCGGTGAAGGAGTGGGTGGTGTCTACAACCTCTGCAGATACCACCCCACTCCTTTCTTCGGCAACGTGGGGACAGATGGGGCCAGAAAAACCGATAACGTATCAAGAAAAAAGAGAGAAGTTTCCAGCCATTCCTCTGCTCTCTCTGAAAAAAGAGACAACACAGGAAACTCGTTTAGGAAGATGATCTCCCAGTGGGGACGGATGAGCATTCATGACGATCTGTCCCCATTGGTCTTCGAGGGCTGAGAGCCATCTTGCACACGGAGACCTCGAACTCCTCGTGTTTTTGTACGTCTCCCTGGACCTGTGGAGACCCATTGTCGAACACCGACTTCCAGGCCATGTGCCGCTAACGATTGCGCTAAGCCTTTTGCCTTCTTTGGAGTGTATCCGTGTGCCTCGCACCACGTTGCATAGGAGATCATGACGTCACCGTTCGCTACCCATGCCCCTTTCACTCTTTGACCGCATGCTTCCAGCCACCATCCAACCGTGTCTTGTCCTGATCGCTGGGTCTGTGGAAGATGGTGGGCCGCTTGAGGAGGATGAGGCCCCTGCCCAACACGCAGATACCACTGCTCCAGAAGCTGCTCCACTTTGCGAGGCGTGTCCGCTTCCTCCAACGGGGTATACACGGTGACTTTGAGATCTGGTGTATCAAAGACCTGAAAGGTGAGACGTTCAAACACGAGATACCCCACCTGTGGATGGTTGAGCGTTTTCCGCCCTTCTTGTCCACCCCGTACTTCATGATCAGGCCACCAGGCGCGAAATTCAGGACTGGCAAGCATGAGATCATGGATCAATTCGGTCAGTTGGGCATCTCCAGGATAACGCCCACAACTGCTGCGGAATTGCGCTAAGAGCTGGCGCGCATCTTCTTCCCAATCGACGATGTATTGTCGGGCCAGGGGATCGGTAAAGACGCCCCAGATCGTATTGCGTTCGCGGGGAGCGGTCCTGCGGCGGTAATCGCCAAAGACCGCGCACCCGGCATCGTTCCAGGCCAGGATATCCCATCGTCTTCCTGACACAAAGGCTGGCCGCGTACCAAACTGATCAAGGAAATGCTGTAACGCTGGGCTCACGATCTCGGGTTCCCGCAACAGCGCCGGCGGTGGTTGTTGCTGGGCTAAGAGGAAGAGATGGGTTCTCTCATTCGCATCCAGGCGCAACGTCTGCACCAGGCGCTCTAAGACCTGCGTGGAAGGCGTAATAGAACGTCCCTGCTCTAACCAGGTGTACCAATCCACGCTCACCCCCACCAGTTGTGCCACTTCTGTGCGTCTGAGCCCAGGCGTTTTGCGCCTGCTTCCTCGCGGTAGTCCCACCTCTTCAGGCGTCAGCCTTGCCCGACGCGTCCGCAAAAAATCTCCAAGTTCCTGCAGGCGATGGTCTTGTTGTTGAAGCTTGAGTACCAAATGCTCCTCCTTTGCTCAAGGCGGTTGGGAACGATGACCGAGTGAACCATAGGAGTCTCATTCCTAGGAATTCTGCTCATCTTGTTCTAGGATCTCCATCAGTATACCATAGAGACGCAGGTGAAGTGCCTGCAAGAAGTCACGAGAAAGACAAGGGATGACAAGATGGATTTACAACTGGCAGGAAAGAGGGCACTGGTGACCGGATCGAGTTCAGGGATAGGCGAGGCGATCGTCAAGCTGCTCGCTGCGGAGGGCGTTGCGGTCGTGGTGCATGGTCGCGACGAAAGCCGAGCCAACGCGGTAGCCAAAACGATCCGCGACGGAGGCGGTCGCGCCGAGGTCGCGCTTGGTGATCTCACCACCGATGTTGGAGCTGACGCGGTTGCCGTCGCGGCGCAAGCTTTCGGACCTATTGATATTCTGGTCAACAATGTTGGAGTCATTCCCCTCCTCTCATGGACGGAGGCGACGGTTGCGGACTGGGATCAGACATACAATACCAACGTCATTTCCGCCGTGCGGATGATTCAACGTCTGGTGCCACAAATGCGTGAGCAACATTGGGGACGAGTCATCCAGATCGGTGGTGGCCTGTCGCAGCAACCGAGCGCAACCATGCCACATTACAACGCGTCGCTGGCGGCCCGCCACAATCTTGCGGTCTCCCTCGCACGTGAACTGAAGGACACCGGCGTGACGTCAAATGTTGTGGCTCCTGGCATGATTCTTGTGGAGGCAACTCGGGCATGGCTCACCCATATGGCACAGGCTCATGGCTGGGGCGAGACATGGGAGGACATAGAGCGCAACGCTACGCAGGCCATAGCTCCTAATGACGTGGGCCGCCTCGGTCGGCCAGAGGAGATCGCCGCAGCAGTAGCATATCTGGCGAGCCCGATCGCTGATTATGTGAGTGGCGCAACTCTCCGCGTCGATGGCGGCACGATTCGTTCGGTGATCTAAGACCGCAACGATGCCGGGGAAACAGAAAACAAGGAATGGATACGTTGCCAATTTTTCTGGCCCCACCTGTCCCCACGTTGCCGAAGAAAGGAGTGGGTGGTATCCGCAGAGGTTGTAGACACCACCCACTCCTTCACTGACCATCGGAATCTGGTCTCATCCTCTTTCCAAGACATCGTGGCAAGAAGTCAGATGAGGAGCGGTTTTGTCCAGGAACGTTTGTGTCAGTGCTCACGATTGAGGGCAATTTCCCGTGTTTGAGGGCCAAATCTTCTCACTTCGTAGGGCATTTACCATCACCACAACATCGGTGTTGCTCAAAAGGCTCATGGCTGGTTTGGGCTGCCGTTTGGGGCAGTGGTTTTGGTGCCGAGGTTGTCGGAGCGTCCAGCCGCCAGCCGGGACCATTGGGCGGTCGGGCGGCCGTCCAGCCGCATCTGGTCACCTTTGGAATCCCACCGCTGCGGCCAGCCCTCGGGCGAGTCCTCCCAGAACTCCTGCCGGCCGTAGGCGGTCAGATCCAGGAGTCCGTACGACGGTGCCATCACTTCATTGCCGCGGCCGGTGGTCCAGTAGGTCTCGAAGATCTGGTCACCGTCTCGGAGATAGCTGACCAGGATGCCGAAGTGCCGGTCTGCGACCAGCTGGTCCACGGCGTCCTGCGGCACCGAGTACCACGGAACATCCCAACTCATGAAGTCACGGTAACGGATGCTCTCCTCGTACGGACCTTCGCAGAACGTGGCGTAGGTAACGTCGCGGGAATGCAGGTAGGACAGCTCGCGAACCTGGCTGTTGGAGAAGGTGCAGCCCTCGCACTGGGCGCTGGCGGGTTGACCAGTATGCCACATGTGAAAGTAGACGATCAGAAGCCTTCGGCCCTCGAAGACCTCCAGCAACGTGACCGGTCCATGCGGGCCGAGAAGCGGGATGGTGGGGTCCACCTCCACCATCGGCAGACGCCTTCGAGCCGCCGCGATCGCATCCCCTTCGCGGGTATGCACCTTTTCCCGAATGCGCAGCTTGTCCAGTTCCATCTGCCAGGTGGCCCGGTCGACCACCGCAGGTAGCGCGGGGGTGTCGAGGCTTTTGGGGAAACGGTGCTGATCATGTGTGTTCATAGGTGTTTCCTTCCTTCCCCCTCTGGCATTCGGGAGAGCACATAGGGAGAGTAGATTTTCTCATTTGTAAGTGCCTCTATTCTACTGGCTTCGACGTGAAAAAAACTTCTTGGATCTTGCTCAAATCCTCGGCCCGACTCTGGCCTGGGGAAGATCAGCCGACGTGCCTGACCTGGCTTGACGAAAGCCTAGCATGGGTGCTGGCGGAAGTCGCTCTCCTACGAATTTACAACAAGTGCGTGCAACAGCCTGCTTCTCGCGCGGATTCTGGTTGAGAGCGGCCACCCGTTCCAAACATTCGCGCCGATTTCCTACTTTTCACCTCAAAAATCGTCGAACATTCACGCAATTTACCAGTCGCCAAGTAGGCTGCGATTGTTTTGGGATCACGCGTCCCCAGTGCTTCTCGGAACTCCTGGAAGATGGCCGGATCGCTGCGGGTATCTGGCATCTCTTTCTCCTAACTTTTCTCTCAAACGATTCTCCGACAAGATTTCGCGGCGAACTTTGACCTTTTCCCTGCTGTGTACAACGAAGCGGAGCATGAGGATGGGAAAAACCCGATCGAGAATGGCTATTCTCGGTCGAGCGTTCTCCGACAAGTCGATTGTGGTTGTGAATTGTCAAAAGATCATGCACAGTGGAGATGACACTTTTTCTAGATTGATCTCGCTTTCCTCGCCCAGGCTGACAGGCTGGTTTGCGGTTCGACCTTTGGGTGTAGTATACTTCTGCGTGTTGGGGATTGGGGGTGGATGGAATACCCAACGGCAAGGGAAGAAAACGATGCCTAAACCATTAGTCCATGCGCTTATCTGGTCACACGAGCACAAACACTACACCCTCTCTAGCCACGGCCAACCCGAGCAGGATTTCCTTCCAGAAGACCCGTCGGCATTTGCTCGCTGGTTGGACGGACACACCGCTTTTGCCTTTGAGGGGCAAGCGGGAAGGATCTCGGTCCTCAAAGAAGCCCGCTCCCGTGGAAGCGGCTATTGGTATGCCTATCGCACGCACCATCGCCGCACCCGCAAGCGCTATCTGGGACGGACGCAGACCCTCTCGCTGGCTCGCTTAGAGGAGACCGCCAGGATGCTCTTGCCCGAACAGAAGCCCGCGCACGCGACTTCCCAGGGGATAGCGCCACCTTCCAGCAAGCTCTCTCCGCCTCGCTTGCCGAACGTGTTCATCGAGCGCGAGCGCTTGCTTGCCGCCCTCGATGCGGCGCTTGCCACGAGGCTCTCCCTGGTCTCGGCTCCGGCTGGTTTTGGCAAAACGACGTTGCTGGCGACCTGGGCCAGTCAGCGAAAGAGCCAGATCGCCTGGCTCTCGCTGGACGACCTGGACACGACACCGACGCGCTTCTGGGTCGCGCTGATCGCAGCCCTGCGCCATTGCCCCAGCTTTCCTCCGAGCTTTGGAGCGAGCTCGATAGCGCTGCTGCAATCCCCCCAGCCGCCACCACTGTCCACCGTGCTCACGGCGTTGCTCCAGGAACTGGAAGGTAGCGAGGGGCATGCTGCCCCCATCGTGTTGATTGTGGACGATTATCAGGTGATCGGCGATCCAGCCATTCACGAGGGCATGTGTTTCTTCCTGGAGCATCTCCCTGCACACGTCCATCTGATCCTCTCCAGCCGCGTCGACCCGGAGCTGCCCCTTGCACGCCTGCGGGTGCGCGGACACCTGACCGAGATCCATGCAGACGAACTGCGTTTTGCAGAGGGCGAGGCGAGCCAGTATCTGGGTCAGCTGCTCTCCCCTGCGCTCGAAGCCGACGAGGTGCGCAGGCTAGTGAGCCGGACCGAGGGCTGGATTGCTGGCTTGCACCTGGCCGCGCTTACCCTGCAGCAACGCGCCGATCGCGCGGCCTTTCTTGAGAAGTTGACCGGCAGCCAGCGCTATCTCCTGGATTATGTGCAAGAGGAGATCCTGGCCCGTCTGCCTGAGCGCGTGCGCGACTTTTTGCTCAAGAGCGCTCTCCTCTCGCGCCTGGACGCCGCCGCGTGCCAGGCCGTGACCGCTGCACCCACCAGAGCAGTCAGCCAACAGATGCTCATGTTCCTGGAGCGGGCCAACCTCTTTGTGGTGCCTCAGGATGAGGAGCGGCGCACCTATCGGCTGCACGCTCTCTTCCGCGAAGCCCTGCTCTCCGTTCTCCACAGCACGCAACCCGAGCTGGTGCCGCTCTTGCACCAGCGGGCCGCTGCCTTTTATGAGGCCCAGGAGCAATGGTACGAGACCATTCCCCATGCGCTTGCCGCCGCTGACTACTCCATGGCAGCGCGGTTGATGGAGCAAACCGTCGAGCAGTTCTGGCTGCGTGGAGAGGCCGAGACGATAGCGCGTTGGGTGCTCGCGCTGCCCCAACCGCTCGTGCACGAGCACGCTCGTCTGCTGCTCACGACCGCCCTCTACCTACTCAACACGGTCACACAGACGACCCGCGAGCAGCGGGCCAGGGTCTACCAGCAGGCGCAGCAGCTCATGGCGCGGGTGGAGAGTGCCTTGCCGTTCCATATGGACGAATACAGCCACCTGACCGTAGCCACCCGTACAGGTACGGGCGCCGTTCTTCCCACCGAGGTTCGGGGGGCGAGGCTTTATCGGCGTCTGCGCCTGTTACACGCAGAGATGGCCTGGTATGAGGCGATGGCCACCTGGGAGTATGGGCGTTTAAGCGCTCTGTATCAGGAGATCCAGGAGCTTGACCAGGATGAGGAGGTCATCTGGCAAATTTTCCCTCTTCTCTGCCGTTTCCTCCTCCACTACTGGGACCGGCAAGAGGGAGCGGTGCTTGTGCCGCAGCTGCTCTCCGCAAAGCAGCGGGTGAGCCAATCGGCAAGCCTCTATGCGATCAGCAGGGTCAGGGAATGGTTGGCACTCTCGCAAATGGAGGCAGGACACCTGCGCCTGGCCTATCAGGAGAGTCTGGATACCCTCGACCTGGTCGAACAGATCGCGGGCTATGCCCCGCTGAAGGGATTTCTCCAGATCTGCCTGGCACTTGTGTTCTACCAGTGGAACCGTCTGGAGGAAGCACACAGCTTGCTGGACACAATCGTGCAGGACGCCACAGCCTGGCCGCATCTGAATGTGCTTGGGATGGGATATGCCTGCTTGATACAGGTCGAACTCGCCAGGGGTGAGTGCTCGCTCGCCGAGCGGGCACTGCATGAGCTGGAGCAGTTGGTAGAGCGCGAACGCTATTGGACCTACTCAGACTGGCTATTGACGCTGCGAGCACAATGGTGGCTGGCGCAAGGACAGCTCAAGGAGGCGTCCGACTGGGTGAGTGGTGTCCTTTTTCCAGAGGGGCCATGGGACAGGAACCTGTATGATGCCTTCCCAATCGTGATCCGCGTGTATTTCGCGAAGTTTCGCTTTCGGGAGGCATTGAACTTGCTGGAACGCTGGAGCGGACACCTGGATCGACCGGCCAATGTCAGGATCACCATAACGTATCTGGCTCAGTTGCTGGTAGCGTTGCACCAGACAGGCCAGCACGAGCAGGCCCGCGAGATCGCAGCACGCCTCTTTGCCCTGACGGAACCAGAGGGCTGCCTGCGCGTGTATCTGGATGAGGGCGAACTCATGAGGGAGGCGCTTCTAGCGTTGCTCACCACACACGTAGGGCAGCACGAGTTGGCTGCTGCCACCAGAGCCTATATCGCAAAGCTGCTCGCTGCCTTCGAGCAGGAGCAGTCAGGCGCGAGCAGATCGCTAGAGGGGGCAACCCCATCCGAGCCTGCGCTTTCCTCGGCTCGGCAGCCATCGGTCATCTCCAGGGCGCCGGGGATTTCCCTGACCAGACGCGAAGAGGAAGTCCTGCGCTTGTTGGCAACCGGAGCCTCCAATCAGGACATCGCTCAGACCCTGGTGATTTCTCTGGACACCGTCAAGAAACATGTCAGTCATCTGTTCGGCAAGCTGGGAGCGAGCAGCCGCACACAGGCAGTGGCCCTGGCGCGTGCCCGCTCGCTGCTCTAGCACCTCGTTCTCCCCAACAGGGTGTCATCCTGCCTTTCAAAACTCCTCCTTTTCTTCCACTTTTGAGGGCTGTATTGGAGGACACGCCCATCTATACTTTCCCTATGATCAGAGCACTCCACTGAGACAGAGGAGGAGACCAATGCACTATCGCATTCGCATCCAGGGACATCTGGACCCATCCTGGCAGGACCGGTTTGGGGATTACACCTCGAGCAGCAGGAGACCAGTACCACGCTGCTCTCAGGAGTGCTGCCGGATCAGTCAGCGCTCTATGGGGTGCTCTTACAGCTCATCCGGCTTGGCCTGGTGCTGCTCTCGCTTGAAACGAGCCAGGCGGAAGGTGCGTGAGCAGACACGAGATCGCTCGTGAAAGACAGATGGTGTGCGCGTGACTCCGAGGGGTCATGGTGATTGAAGCACGCAGACGAAGGAGAAAATAAATGAGCAATTTAGAGAGTATTGTTGATCGCTTCGAGATTGAGGCGCTGCGCGGCGAGTTCACAGACGCGGCGATGATGCATGACTACAACCGCCTCGCGTCGCTGTTCACACAGGACGGCGCGGTGCGGGTCCCCCACATCAACGCCCAGGCCGTCGGTCAGGAACAGATCCGCGCCGGGACCGAGGTGCAGCAGGGCCTCTGGGACTATTTCGTGCAAACCACGCACCCCGGCACGATCCAGTTGCTTGGCGACACCGCGGTCGGCCGGGCCTACATCTCAGAGCTCGGACGCCTGCGCGACGGCAGGTGCGAGCTGAACTACGCCATCTACCACGACCGCTACCAGCGCACCGAGGACGGCTGGAAGTTCGCCGAGCGCGTCTACGAGGTCAGATACCTCGACCACACACCGCTTGCGGGATCGGCCCCCCAGGCAGCGGAGGAAACTATGGCAGTTGAAGACAACAAGAAAAACGATGAAGCCGCAATCAAAAGGGTCATCGAGGGTGGCGTCGAGGCGATTCGCGCGAAGGACCTCGATGGGGTGATGTCCATGTACGCGCCCGAACTGGTGTCGTTCGACATCGTGCCCCCGCTGCAATACGTGGGAACAGACGCATACAGGAAACAGTGGGAAAAGGTCTTCTCGTCGTTTCCGGGTCCGATCAACTATGAAATTGCTGACCTGTCCATCACGGCGGGCGATAACGTGGCATTCGCCCACAGCTTCAACCGACTGAGCGCAGCCCTGCCCACTGGGCAGAAGATCGGTAACTGGCTGCGTTGGACCGCTTGCTTCCGTAAGATCGGTGGCAAGTGGCTGCTCGCGCACATGCAGGCTTCGGTGCCAGTCGATTTGGAGACGGGCCGCGCGGTGCTCGACCTCAAGCCATAGCCATTCGTGAAGAGGCAAGGTTGAACGACTTTGAGGTCACACCTACGGAAATAACACGTATGGAGGAACGTATGTACATAGCTCTTCACCTTTTGGATGATATCATTCTTTTTCTACTGCTTCTCTCATGGATCATTGTTGGATCTCAGGTTCTTCTTCTTCCTAGAAAAGTGTCCTCCAGGAGGCAACGGTCGGGGATACGGAGATGTTTCGTCTGGTTGGGAGTCTCTGAACTGCTAGTTCTGATAAAGTTGGGGACCCTCGTTTCTAAATGGGTCTTCTTTGGCTGGATTTTTGCTCAGAACAGAATGCTTCTTGATTTCCCATTGTTGGCTCTTCCAGCCCTCTCTGTTCTCCTTTTCTCGTTTCCGTGCCTGAGCAGAATGGCACAAAGCTTCCCGAGAGAGGGAGCGTCACCTGCCACACAGGATGCTACTGCACCGGCATTGCTGGTGCCGACACTGATAACTGTCGTTGGCGTTGCGCTCGATACCTACCTTACTCTTTTCTACACCGAACCGATGTCCCTGCCATTTTTCTTGATTGCGTTTGCTCTCTTTTGTGTGGCTCTTTGGTTCTGGTCTACCTTTGGAAGGAAGATCCCTCTCTTTTCGGAGAGAAGGAACATGCCCCTCTTTTTAGAAAAGCAGGCGAGGTGGTGGCTCCTTCCTGTGCGTCTTCTGCTTTGCCTCATTGTCGTGACCCTCTGCATATCCGGTTGGTATTCCTGGTCAGTTCAGGCAAGTCGTCTTCCTGATCGCATCCCTATGACGGGCAACACGACAGGCAATACGGTAGACAGTATGACAGGTCATACTATGCAGCATCAACAGGGCCAGCAAAATGACGTTTCTGTGACCGATCTTGTTGGTCCGCAGAGCGGAGAGCCGAATGAGCGTTTTACGCTCGTTGCGCAGGAGGCGCAGATGCGCTTACGTTCTGGAGCTACGGTCAATGCCTGGACCTTTAATGGACAGCTCCCAGGGCCAGAATTGCGGGTTCACCAGGGAGATTTGGTGGAAGTCAAACTGATAAACAGACTTTCCCGTGCAGGCGTTACCCTCCATTGGCATGGATTGGATGTTCCCAATGGGGAAGATGGAGTTGCTGGCGTCACGCAAAATGCCGTTCAGCCGGGAGAGAGCTTTACCTATCGCTTTGTAGTAAAGAACCACGCGGGAACCTATTGGTATCATTCGCATCAAGATTCTTTAGAAGCAGTAGGAAAGGGACTCTTTGGGCCATTAATTGTTCTGCCTCCTCGTGATTCCTTTGCTGGAAAGGATATCCCGATTCTCGCTCATAGCTGGCTCACCAAGGAGAGAGGCTCTCAGGAGGCATTTGGTATCACCGACACGATGCAACGACTGACCGTACAGCCGGGGACGCCCGTTCGGTTACGCCTGATCAATACAGATAGCCTCCCAGTTTCTTTTGTCCTCTCCGGCACACCTTTTAAAGTGATTGCTATCGATGGAACGGATCTGAATGCTCCTACAGACCTGACCAGGCAACGGCTTCTGGTTGCTGCTGGAGGAAGGTATGACATTCAATTTACGATGCCAGGTACGGCAGTGTCGCTCGATTGGACGAATAAAAAAAGTTCAAAAGTGCGTTTCCTCTTGAGCCAGGATGCAACGGCGAGCGCGCCTGCACTGGCAGATGGTCCCGTCTTCAATCCAGCCACATATGGAAGCCGGCAGAAGACGCCATTTGGTCTGTCAAGTCACTTTGACAAGGAATTTACGTTGATCCTTGATGACATGATAGGCTTCTATGATGGCAAAATGGAATCCCTATGGCCCATCAATGGAAAAGTGTTTCCCAATACGCCGATGCTGATGGTGCATGAAGGAGATCTGGTCAAAGTGAGCTTTGTCAACCGGAGCTGGATGGATCACCCAATGCATCTGCATGGGCACCATATGTTGGTGCTTAGCTACAATGGGCGGCCTGTCACGGGAAGTCCCTGGTGGGTTGATACGCTTAACGTCGCTCCGGGAGAAAGCTATGACGTTGCTTTTCGTGCCGATAATCCGGGGATATGGATGGATCACTGTCATAATCTCGATCATGCAGCGGCTGGGATGATCCTTCACCTGGGCTATGAAGGGGTTTCCAGCCCCTTTGAGGTAGGTCATGATACTATCAACCAGCCAGAATGAAGCCTGGCGGGGAAACTCTCAGCCTTTGTCACAAACAGGTCGCCTGTTTCGACTCATGTGTAAGGGCGTGAAGTGAGAGAACGCCGATGGCCCTCGCATGAGGATGGAAGCAATGGTTCTCTGCCGCACTCAATACGGGGCGAATGCGCACAAGCGTCTGGCAGCACGGTCAGACAGAACACAACAAGAAATGGACAGATTGATGACAACACATTCACATACTCAACCTTCGGTGATCATTGTTGGCGGCGGCCTCTCGGGCCTTTCAGCTGCCGCCTATCTGGCGCGAGCTGGTCATGCCGTGACGCTTTTTGAGAAGTCCGGTAATCCTGGCGGACGTGCGAGAACCCGTCAACAGAACAGTTTCTTTTTCAATCAGGGAGCGCATGCGTTCCGTCTACATGTGGCAAGCACGAGGCTCTGAGCCGTTGGGCTGCCCAGGCGATTCCGGCGTATGTGGCTTGCCTCGATATCGCCCTGCGCCGTCTCCCCAGAGCAGAGAACCTCGCCGCTCTGTGCGTGGATCGTCCGCTCTACTATGCGGTGCATTCCACCTCGGCGCACCTCGCACCAGAGGGGGGCGCCCTGATCCATCTCATGAAATATCTGCGACCTGGTGAAGCGGCGGAACCAGAGGCGACCCGGCAAGAGTTGGAAGCACTGATGAATCTCGTGCAGCCTGGCTGGCGCGATGAAGTCGTAGAGCAGTCCTTCTTGCCGCATATGACTGCATCCAATGCAATTGTCCAGGCGAGATATGGTGGTCTACCCGGTCGTCCCGGTCCTGCTGTGCCAGGTCTCCCCAATCTGTATGTCGCGGGCGATTGGGTCGGCCCGGAAGGGGACAAGGCTGAGGCTTGCTTTGCCAGCGCCAGGAGCGCTGCCAGGCTGATGATAGCTCAGCTCAGCGACAGGCAGAGCGCATCCCTGGTCAGCTCATCGGATGCCCTAGAATAAACTGAAAGGGCTACGCCTCCATGTGAGTTGCTGAATGTGAACTGGCATTGCAGTGTGAAAACAGATGTATACGTCTGCCCTAAGGCCGCGAGAAAGAACAGGTGAGATCTTCTCGTAACCCTTTTCTCAGATGGTTGCAGTCAGTCATCCAAAATTCCCGAATCATCAAATCAGACAGGCCCACTTTTCACGTCATTTATCCAAAAAGCAGTGCCAGTGCTTCTGATATTCTCACAAGCAGTGGATGTAGATAGTACGCAGGAGGAGATATCATTGAGAGAAACGAACCCGAGAAAACACAGCAACGTTGTACCTGCACTGTGGGACACGCGTTTCCTGGGAAAGCCGTTCCACACTTTGCATCCTGGAATGGTGGAAAGAAAAGCCCCTGGCACGTTGGAATGATGCCGAACTGCAAAGCGCGAGGAAGGGGAAGGAGGGTGACATGTTGTCTGTCTCACGTCCACGAGAGTAAGAAACACCATGGTTTCCGAAGCTCAAAAACGAGCCCGTTCTTTCCCACTTTTATTGTATCACCTCCTGTCTACTCGCACACTGCCTTTTTGGACGATTTTTTTTTGGCGTTCTTTCCCCTATACTCAGGCGGAAGCGACGCCTGTCTTGCGCACTCCCCGGCGAAAGCGCTCCCTTGAGCCAGTGAGACCTCTTGTGTGTGTGCTGAAATCAGCACTTGCTTCATCGGGCGTGTGTCAGACCCTCGTCGTATGCGAACGGCGTCATCGAGAGATGAAAAGGAGAAAAGATGTTATGGTGGCAAGCGAGAAATCTGTTCTATTACCGGAACGCGTCTCCTTTGCGCGCATCCCAGATATACGGCCCATGCCAGGGCTGATTCAGATCCAGCTCGACTCTTTTGAATGGTTCAAGAAGGAAGGTCTGCGCGAACTTTTCGAAGAAATTTCTCCTATTGAAGACTTTACCGGCAAAAACCTCAGCCTGGAATTTATTGTCCCTCCTGAACCCTTTGGCAAGCCAAAGTATGACGAGGACGAGTGTCGCGACCGCGACACCACATTTGCCGCACCCCTCAATGTGAAGGCTCGCCTGATTAATAAAGAGACAGGTGAAATCATCGAGAAGGACATCTTTATGGGTGACTTCCCGTTGATGACCAAGGCTGGCACCTTCATTATCAATGGCGCCGAGCGCGTGGTGGTGAGCCAGCTGGTGCGTTCACCTGGCGTCTACTTCACGGTGGACGAGGACGCGACGACTGGGAAAAAGCTCTTTGCCGCAAAGTTGATTCCTGGGCGTGGCGCCTGGCTGGAGTTTGAGACCAGCAATAAAAACCTGCTCACCGTCAAGATCGACCGCAAACGGAAGCTACCCGTTACGACGCTGCTGCGCGCCATCTCGCGCCTGGCCAAAGAGCACTGGCATGTGGAAGACCTGGATCTCTCGACCGATCAGGGCATTCTCGACGCCTTCGCCGGGGTCGATAATGGTGAGATCGTCCGCTATATTCAGGCGACCCTGGACCGCGATCCCGTGAAGAAGGAGGAGGAGGCCCTCCTGGAGCTGTACAAGAAGTTGCGTCCTGGCGATCCCGCCACCCTGGACAATGCGCGCTCCCTGGTCAAGAACCTCTTTTTCAATCCACGCCGCTATGACCTGGGCAACGTTGGTCGCTATAAGCTGAACCGCAAGCTGGACCTCTCGATTCCGCAGAGCCAGCGCATCCTGACGCAGGACGACCTGGTGGCGATCATTCGGCGCCTGGTCTCGCTCAATAATGGGCGTGGCCGCAAGGACGACATCGACCACCTGGGCAACCGCCGTGTGCGCTGCGTGGGTGAGCTGATCCAGAGCCAGTTCCGCGTTGGCCTGCTACGTATGGAGCGCGTGGTCAAAGAGCGCATGAGCATTCAGGAGCCTGGGCAGGCCACCCCGAACGCGCTCATCAATATTCGCCCGGTGGTTGCGGCGATAAAGGAGTTCTTCGGCGGCAGCCAGCTGTCGCAGTTTATGGAACAGACCAATGCCCTGGCGGAGATTGGCGTCAAGCGTCGTCTCTCGGCCCTGGGTCCCGGTGGTCTCTCGCGCGACCGCGCAGGCTTTGATGTACGTGACGTCCACGAGTCGCACTATGGCCGCATTTGCCCGATTGAGACCCCTGAAGGTCCAAACATTGGTCTGATTGGTAACCTGGCGACCTATGGCCAGATCAATCCCTATGGTTTCATTGAGACGCCATACCGTCGCGTCGTGAAGCGCCTGGCGGCAAATGACGAGCGCTTGCTTGGTCGTGAGCTGCATGGCTATTATGGCCGACGCGAAGATATCGTGACAGAGGATGGCGAGGTGCTACTCAAGCGCAATAATCCGGTGCGCGTGGACGAGGAGCTCTTTGAGAAGCTGGCCTTCCTGGGCGATACGCCTTTGAGCGTCAAGCCATTTGTCACCGACGAGATCGACTATCAGACTGCCGATGACGAAGAGAACTTCTATATCGCCCAGGCGAACGCCGTGCTGACCGATACCAACGAGTTTGCTGACGCACGTGTGCTGGCCCGCTATCAGGGTGAGTTTACCGAGGTTCCCTCGGAGAGCATTGACTACATGGATGTCTCGCCGCGCCAGACGGTGAGCGTCGCGACCGCGCTGATTCCCTTCCTGGAGCATGACGACGTCAACCGCGCGCTGATGGGTGCGAATATGCAACGTCAGGCCGTGCCTCTGCTGCGACCGCAGTCGCCCATTTGTGGTACGGGTATCGAGCGCCAGGTAGCCGTCGACTCGGGCCAGGTGATTGTAGCCCAGGCGAGTGGCGAGGTTGTGTCCTCCACTGCGCGCAAGATCGAGATCATGGATGAGCAGGGGCAGCTCTACTCGCACGCCTTACGTAAGTTTGTGCGCTCCAACAATGGTACCTGCATTAACCAGCGCCCCATTGTGAAGAAGGGCGACTATGTTACCAAGGGCCAGGTCGTTGCCGATAGCTCCTCAACCGAGCTGGGCGAGCTGGCGCTGGGTCAGAACATCCTGGTGGCCTTTATGAGCTGGGAGGGTGGCAACTTCGAGGACGCCATCTTGATTAGTGAGCGCATCGTGCGTGAAGACCTCTTCACCTCGATCCACATCGAGAAGTACGAGGTGGATGCCCGCGATACCAAGCTCGGCCCTGAAGAGATCACACGCGACATTCCAAACGTAGGTGAGGAAGGTCTGCGTAACCTGGACGAGCGTGGCATCATCTATGTGGGCGCCGAGGTTGGCCCACAGGATATCCTGGTCGGCAAGATTACGCCGAAGGGCGAGACAGAACTGACCGCTGAAGAGAAACTGCTACGCGCCATCTTTGGTGAAAAGGCCCGTGAAGTCAAAGACACTTCGCTGCGTGTGCCTCATGGTGAGCGCGGGAAGGTCGTCGAAGTCAAGGTCTTCTCCCGCGAGGCGGGCGATGAGCTCTCGCCAGGCGTGAATCAGCTGGTTCGCGTGAGCATCGCGCAGAAGCGCAAGATCGGCGCAGGCGATAAGATGGCGGGACGCCACGGAAATAAGGGCGTTATCTCGCGTGTGCTGCCGATTGAAGATATGCCCTTCCTGCCTGATGGTACGCCAGTGGATATCATCTTGAACCCCCTGGGCGTGCCTCACCGCATGAACATCGGTCAGATCATGGAGACGCACCTGGGCTGGGCTGCCAGCGTTCTTGGCTTCAAGATCGCGACCCCGGTCTTTGACGGGGCGACCGAGGAAGATATCGAAGAGATGTTGCGGCGCGCGGGCTTGCCTGAGACGGGCAAGGTCCAACTCTATGATGGTCGTACTGGTGATCCGTTCGATCATCCAGTGACCGTTGGCTATACCTATATGTTGAAACTGCACCACCTGGTTGAAGATAAAATTCATGCTCGCTCGACAGGACCATACAGCTTGATCACGCAGCAGCCGCTGGGTGGTAAGGCGCAGTTCGGTGGACAGCGCTTCGGTGAGATGGAGGTATGGGCGCTTGAGGCCTACGGTGCAGCGAATATCCTGCAAGAGATCCTGACCGTCAAGTCGGACGACGTTGTAGGTCGTGTGAAAACGTATGAGGCCATCGTCAAGGGCGAGAATATAATGGAACCAGGGGTTCCAGAATCCTTCAAAGTCCTGGTTAAGGAATTGCAAAGCCTGGGCATCAATGTCGAAGTGTTGAATGAAGACGAGCAGAAGATTCAGTTCGTTGAAGACACCTCGAATGATGTGATGCCGGAACTGGGTATTAATCTGTCCGGTTTCGAAGGAGACCAGTAATTTGTAAATCCCACAATGAAACTGGTGAAGGAGTACAAGTATCCTGGTGGCTTGCGAGCTTGCTTTGTTTTCTCCTCTTCGCGCTTGAGAGACACGCACGAGCTATCGTCCTCCCTCAAACAGTTTCTCTCTATCGACCAGGAGAATTCTACTGCTCCCATCGGTTTCATTGTGGGATTTTTTGACACTCCCCCGGATAAATCCAGGGGGATTCTTCTTTCATCCAGCCCGCTTGCCCGCTCTGACCTTGCGACCAGAGCGAGTAGAGGCGGTCTGTCCAGAAGCGTTCGGTGAGGCTTGCGCCCCACCCGTTCCTGTCTGCCCGACAGTACGATAGGCTTTCTCTAAAATGTTGAGGGCGGCGTTATGATCGCGGTCAAGCACCAGGCCACAGGAAGGACAGATGTGGGTCCTTACACTGAGCGATTTCTTGACCCGTGCCCCACAGGCGCTACAATCCTGGCTCGTGAAGGCTGGCTCGACGGCGATGACGGGGATATTGTGAACATGCCCATAGTAGGTGAGCCAGAGAAGGAAGCGACCCCAGGCGGCATCACTCATGGACTTTGCCAGTTTGCGGTTCTTCGCCAGATTGGCTATTCTCAGGTGCTCATAAGCAATCAGATCGTGAGATGTGATGAGCGCGTTCGCCGTCTTTCTGGCGAAATCTTCACGCTGCCTCTGGACCTTGAGATAGCCTTTGGCAAGTTTCTTTCTTGCTGATCTGCGGTTGTGTGATTTCTTCTGCGTGCGAGAAAGGCGACGATGCAACCGCTTGAGCTTGCGCTCGGCCTTTCTCAGATGACGTGGGTTGGCAACGGTATTGCCCTCGGCATCCGTCAAGAATGCTTTGAGTCCCAGATCAATACCCGTGTGCTTATCTGTTGGGATATGCTCTATGTGCCGCTCGACTTGGATGGCAAACTGCGCATAGTAGCCATCGGCACGCCGGATGAGACGAACGCGCGTGATGGCGGGGAGAGGGCGAGTCGCCAGATCACGACTGCCAATCAGGCGCAAACGACCGATGCCACAGCCATCGGTGAAGGTGATGTGTTTGCCATCTGGCTCAAGGCGCCAGCCCGTTTGTTTGTACTCGACACTGCGGCAATCGTGCTGAAATTGGGGATAGCCTTTCTTGCCAGGCTTCTTGTTGCGGCAGTTGTCATAAAAGCGGGAGATAGAAGCCCAGGCTCGATCAGCAGCGACTTGCCGTGCCTGAGAGTTGAGCAGGATGGCAAAGTCGTAGTCTTTGGCAAGCTGGGCGCAGTAACATTGCAAATCGTTCCTGTTGGTGCCACGAGTCTCCATCCAGAGGCGCAGGCACTTGTTACGGATGAATTGTGTGATCCGTATGGCCTCATCAATGGCGGCGTATTGCAGCTTGTTGCCTGCTAGTTTGTACTCGTAGATCACCATTAGCTTTTGCTCTGCCTCTCAATATACGTTTGGATAGTTTCTTGACTGACGAATCCTGCTGTGCTGTAGAACGTGCTTCGCGTCCAGAGAGAGGGCATCTGTTTGAGCTGTTGGAACTCTTCACGCATACAATGAGACGAACGCCCTTTTATCAAACGCGCAATATCAGTCGGAAGCGTATAGGGATTCGTCTGAATGAAGAGGTGGACATGATCGGGCTGGATGGCGAGTTCAACAATCTGCCATTGGTGTTCATGGGCCACTTCTTCAATAATCTGTTGGAGTCGATCATGCACCGGACCTACAAGCACTTTCCGTCGTCTCTTCGGGCAAAAGATGACGTGATAGAGAATGTGGTGTACTGCATGCTGTTCATGAATATAATCCTCATGCATGTAGCTTATTATAGTAGAGGCAACATACTTTGTCAACGGTACTCCCTCACCCTATCCACCAAAAAGGAACGGCGATTCATCCCCGGCATAAATGAACCGGGGCTTTCTCGCCCGGCTTTCTGTAATCTTTCTGATGCGGAGTGGGAGTGTCTGCAACGCCATCTCCCTCCGCAGTCCAAACGTAGCAGGCCGCCAATTCACTCCCTGCGAGCCGTTTTTGATGCGATCTTCTACGTGCTGCGCACCGGCTGTCCGTGGCGCTACCTCCCAGCCAACTTTTCACCGTGGCAGACGGTCTTCTACCATTTCCGGCGCTTGCGCCTCAAAGGGACCTGGACGCTCTTGCTACGAACGTTGCACCGGGCTGAACGCGAACGATAAGGAAGGCATCCTGACCCAAGTGCCGCCAGCATGGATTCCCAAAGCGTGAAAACGGTCGAGGAGTCGTCTGGGATCTGTAGCTACGATGCCCACAAACACATCAAAGGGAGAAAACGGCATCTCCTCGTGGATACGCTGGGTATCCCCATTTCCATCTACGTGACTCCTGCCGACACACACGATACCAGGGGCGCTCGTTGTCTGCTCGCAGGGCTCAAGTTCTTCGTGCCGCGTCTGAAAAAGATTTGGGCGGATGCGGCCTATCGCGGGCAGGAGGTAGTTCAGTGGTGTCAAGCCACAGGAGAGTGGGAACTGGAAGTCGTGGAATGCCCATCAGGCACCCGCGGTTTCAGCGTGGTGCCTCGCAGATGGGTGGTGGAGCGTACCTTCAGTTGGATTTCTCGTAACAGGAGAATGAGCAAGGATTACGAGCGAAAAGTGCAGACGAGCGAAACACTGATCCAGGTGGCGATGATCCGGCTCCTCCTCGCTCGCCCTGAACTTGTCTCTCTCCCATGACTGGTGGTTCTCCTCTACACCTCCACGCTTTTCTTTCTCTCAGCCGCGGATTGGCAGGGAAAAGAAGGAGTGAACATGCACTCATTGAGGGTCCTTCCTTTCCCTCCGGGCTGCTTTTCCTTTGCGCTTCCTGGTCGCTTGCGTAGCACTGGGCCAGGTATGAGGATCGTTGATCCTCACCAGGTATAGAAACTGTCCACCCCATAGGTTCCCAAGGCCAGGGAAAGCTCGCCTCCATGATGGATCTCATGTTCCATGACATGCCAGACAATCCACCATAAAATCGCGCAATGTGGGTGCCCCTGGCTTTAGACATGGGGAGGAACATTGCGCACTCCTTTGCTTCTATACTCATAGCCATCGGCTTGATGTACTCGGCGCATATATTTAGGGTGGATATCGACCTTCCCAAGCTGAAACAAAGGCCGATGACGAATAGCAATTTTCCCCTCAAACGTTCCTTTGGGCGTAATTGCTTTCACCATATCGCCTGTGCGATATCCAAGAAATGTCTTTTTGCGTTGTTTGTGTTTTGCAGGAAATCCATATTTATCAGGTATGCACATTTGCCTTCTTCCGTGCCCTGTGGCTGTAATCAGCAAAGGAATGTTCCCTTTATGCACTAACACATCAGGTGTACTCTTGCCTACGCAAGCGGCATCCAGCCAGTGTGTTTTTGGCAAGCCTCTTGTGGTGCGGTTGTACTTGGTCAATCCTCCACTACCACACTCGACAGGCAAGCCAAAGGTTTTCAATCGTTCGAGCAATGCAAAACGTGTGGAATTGACAGCAGCGGCATCCTTGAGGGGCCTTTTCACCTGAGCCAGAATACGCTTGAGCACATCTGGCTTCTTTTTTAAGAATATTTCGATTTCCTGAGTGCCTTTGGCGAGATTGCACGGCTCGCAAGCTAGCGTAAGATTGCTGATCCTATGCGTGCCACCGTTGGCGCGAGGATGAATATGCTCGATTTGCAACGGAATATTTTGTTTGCCACAATAGGCACAGGTTCGCTCCCATTTTTCGAGCAAGTATTCCCTGACTTCGTAGCCTTGCAAGGTGCCTTGCTGATATTGCACGCCTGCAATATCGGGATTCTCCATCAGTTGCAAATCAAATTTCACCAATTCCTGGCTCATAGCTTCAATGGGGGCATAGCGACACAAACGAGCTACCCACGTCAGGATATTGGCAAGCCGACTTTCTAATGATGGCGGCAACCATCCCTTCTTTCTTTTTCGATTCTGAAATCGTGGCTTACGATAGCGTGTTTTGCGATTTCTTCTGCCACGACGAACTGTACGCCTACTCTCCAGGCTGTCTTTAATGGCATGCCCACGATGGTGAAGTTCAGCCGCGAAAACAACCTTCCCGTTGGCGTCGTTCACCAGGGCAATCCCTGTTGTTTTACTGCCAGGATCGAGTTTGAGGCGCAAGGGTTGCACCTCTGGCTGTTCAACTACCCGCTTCAGCACAATGGTAAACGGGTAACGTCGAAACACGGCGGCTTTGCCTTGCGTGAGCAAGAGCCTTGCACGTGCTGGATGCACCGGATGTAATGGTTTATAGTCACTATCAATCACAAAAACATTGCTCAAGTTGAGCCTCTACTTTCGTAGGTGATGTTTGCCTCGTCAATGTTAGCGAACGGTTTAACGCACAACACACTGGCTTCACCCTCTACACCTGTTTAATGCTGCGCCGTAGCGGTTGGGGCTGGCAAAGTACCCCAACGTACCTAATTTCATTCCTAACGTAGCCTGTGTTTCAAGACTGAGACTGGTCAGGTCCAGGCTTGCGCAAACAAGCCCCTGCCTTTAGGCATGGGGTTCCTGACGGCTCCGTCGCCATTCCTGCTGAGAGGCCGGAGGTACAATAAGCTGTTCCAGATCCGCAGAGGCCCAGTGGTCTAGGGCGGAAGAGATCACGCGTCAGGTCTCCTCAAACATGGCGACCAGTTCAGCGGCTTCAGGCACAGCTGACTCATCGCTGGACGCCCAGCGGTCCATAGCGGTCATAGCGGCATTTTCTTCCCTCATCCATGCAAAGAACCAGTTGACGCGTGCACCGATCATATGGGCGAGAAGCTCTCCGATGGACACGTAATGGGGCGCCACAGAGAGGGCAAGTTGTTCGGAGGAAAGCGGTGCGATAGTTTTGACAATGGCTTGTTGATAGTTCTCCTAACCTGATTTGTAAAACGTGGCCAGGGGAGATACCTGTTCTGTCATAGCTGTCTGCTCCTTACTTCTGATCATGTGCTCCCATGAGGAGGAGTGTGACTATCATAGAACAGAGAAAGGAGCAAAACTTCTTCTATCTTGCTCTTCTTGCCACGCAGGATCACCGCTACGCATTGCAAAACACGCTCTAAAAACTCACAGGCGGATGCCAACTCCTGTTCGCGCCCAATGCATGCTGTTAATTGCATGGGTATGTCCTACAAGCTGTGTTCCCCAATCGCGCTTCCTGCGCCTTTTGCTACAGAGGAGTATAACACACCCGGACCAAGTTTTCTTCAATCTATGCTATGCTCAATCCTGTTTGCAGATGTATTGGAGTGTAGACAAAATCCTTATGAAGCCAGGATAGAAGCGGCTTGGGCTATGTGCATGCTAAGATGACAGAAAGGAGAGAGCGAAGAGACAGGAATCCCATGCTTCTTTGCTCTCTCCTTTCTGCACTCCATTTCATCATGATGAAATTTTGGTTCCGACCTCACTCAGTTCCGAAAGTGTGTACCCAGCTTTCGTCCAAGCATCGACAAAAGGCGGGTAGTGCTGTAAAAGACGCTCGAACAACTCACTATTGTTGACCTGCATCCTGTCCAGGCAGGCAATCGTTCTCACGTCGAGAGAGAGTTGACGAGGTTGGCGAACGACTCCGCTTTTTGCGTGTGTTTTGCGCCCAGCAGCACTTTTTCGTCCCCTGGGTGTACGCCCTCTCTTGTTGGCCTTTTGACTGCTGATTTGCTTCGATCTCCCCGTTTTCTGGGCATGGTCGGCCTCTTTGGGAACATCTTTCTCCCTGGTCTGCTCGGCGTAGCTGGCTATGGTGAGAGCATGCTGGCGTACAACGGTTCGTAATTCAAGGGGGCGATGAATCAGGAAAGGGACCTCCAGACCAGCAAGCCGATGAGCTGCCCATCTGAGATCCTCCACCTCGCCACGTACCAGTACCCCCTCTTGCGTCTTTTCAAAATAGGCGGATGACAGGCTCAATTGGCGCTGCGCCTCCTCTACCGTGGTCTGAAGGCAGACTTCGACCTGCCATACGCTCGGAACGGAAGCCAGCGCATGCTGCACCGCAGAGAGGGCCGAAAAGTCTTCTGGAAAGGGAAACGTTTCATCGAGAGGCTCGACGAGCACAATGCGGTCCAGGCGAAAGAGGCGCTGCTCTTGTCGTAAGTGGCAGTAGCCGATGGTGTACCAGAGCCCCTCGTGATACACCACGCCATAGGGGTCAAATGTTCGCTCCGTGACATCCAAACGAGCGGAACGATAGTGCAGACGAAGACGCCGTCTGGCCTGGACACTCTCGCTGAGGATCGTCACGACGCGTGCTTGCGGGGGAGCGTGAAATGATCGGCTCTCGAAGATCACTGTCTGTTCCATCGCCTGGATGCGGGTGCGCGTCGCGGCAGGCAGAACGCGTTCGACCTTGGCTAACACCCCTTCAATGGCAGGAGCCGTTGTGGCCAAGCCGTTCTCTCGTGCGAGCAACAAACTGAGTGTGAGCGCCTCTGACTCGTCTTCTGTAAAGATCAATGGGGGAAGCTTGTAGCCAGCTCGCAGGCGATAGGCTCCATAGCGGCCACGCACGGCCTCGACGGGGATTCCCAGGTCAACAAGGACCTCAATGTAATGCCGCACCGTCCGAATGTCCACTTCCAGTCGTCGCGCCAGTTCTGCACCAGTTATGCGCCCATGTGCTTGCAGGAGTTCTAAGACCGCCAGCACACGGGCCGTTGGGCGATAGACCACGTTCTTGCTCCTTCATCAAAATCTCTTCAATGAGGATCAATTGTATCACCTTTTCACGCTACAATCAAAAACGTAGATGATGCACCAGGGAGCAGAAGAGCGTTGACCTCTCTGCACCTCACAAGGACGCTCTTCCCTACGAGACGACGATCCCCTTGATATGCATCCTCCACAAACCGTTCTTGACGTCTATTCTGACCAGAGGAGGTTCTTGCTCATGCCTTTTCTTGAAACCAACGATCACACCAGCTTGTATTATCGGGACTGAGGGACGGGTGTGCCCGTCGTGTTCTTGAGCAGTTGGGCAGCGAGTAGCCCGATGTGGGAGTACCAGATGCTGCCGCTTAGCGAACGCGGCTTGCGCTGTATCGCCTATGACCGGCGCGGCCACGGCCGCTCGGATGATCCTGGGCGCGGCTATGATTTCGACACCTTGGCCGATGATCTGGCCGAACTGCTCACGCAACTCGACCTGCGCGGAGTGACCCTGGTTGGCCACTCGATGGGCTGTGCCGAAATCGCCCGCTATCTCTCGCGCCATGGCACGAGCCGCATCGCCCGTGCCGTCCTGATCGGTACGACCACCCCTTTCCTTCTGCAAACACCCGATAACCCGGCAGGGGTTCCCAAACACCTCTTTGAGGCCAATACTGCAATCCTGTTGGCGGATCGCCAGCGGTATTTCGCCAGCGGTATGATCAAGTTCTTTGGCCTTGGAAGGTCATGGCCAGCGCCGGAGAACGTGTCGCCGGAAGTGATGCAATGGGCCTTGCGCTTGACCGATGAGTGTTCGCCCAAAGCCATTCTTGCCTGTCGCCGCGCCATAGATGAGACCGATTTCCGGTCGGATTTGCGCGCCTTTACGATCCCGACGTTGATTCTTCATGGAGACAACGATCAGTCCACACCTCTCCAGAGGTGTGGACGCAGGACCGCGCAGGCGATCCCACACAGCCAACTCAACGTGTATGAGGGGGCGGCGCACGGCCTGTTTCTGACGCACAAAGAGCGCGTCAACGACGATCTGCTGGCCTTTATCCAGGGCTGAGTGGGCGAAAAATGGGCGTGTGGGTCCAGCGCTGGACCCACGTGGCTTCGATCAAACGAACGCCGGTGTTCTCCCACATCTCCTGTTTGGTTGGAGAACCGAGCAGGAGATGTGGGAGAAGGGCAAAAGACTCGGTGAATGGGGTTCCAAAGACAGAGAAAAGAAACAGAACGCATCCAGACAAGGAAAACAAACACAGCGTATGACGCATTCTGAAGTGACCATCCAGATTACTTCCACATCTCTTCCCTCAACCCCTGCTTGGATGGGAGAAGTGGCAGCCTTTGCTCAAGTGCTCACCCATACGGGAATCCTGAAAGCGATCCAGGATCAGGTGCGTTTCGTCCGCGCACGCTTTGGCACCTATGATCTGATCGATTTTGTCGCCGTGTTGATTGGCTATGCTCTTTCCGACAAATCCACGCTGCTGGCCTTTTACGAACGGCTTGCTCCGTTTGCCGAGCCGTTCATGGCCCTATTTGGTCGAAACCAGTTACCCCATCGTTCGACCCTTTCCCGTTTTTTTGCCGCCCTTGACCAGAACACTGTGGAATCCCTGCGTACGCTTTTTCAAGAGGATCTGCTTGCCCGCAAACCGTTTGCCTCTCCCGGAGGAGTGTTCGACCGAACGGGAGAGCAGTGGATAGTAGTGGATGTGGATGGTACAAGGCAAGCCGCCCGTCAACGGGCACTCCCGCAGATGGAGTCGCTGCCTACTGCCTATCGGCGCTTCGATGCGGTTTGTGCACCAGGATATCTGGGACGCAAGCGGGGAGAAGTCGTGCGCACCCGCACCGTTATTCTCCAGGCGCATACGCATCAGTTTTTAGGCACGTTTGGTGGCCCAGGCAATGGAAATTACCGGGGCGAACTGGTGCGGGCGATAGGGGTGATCACCAGCTATGCGGCCAAACTGGAGCTTTCTCCTGCTTCCGTGCTGCTTCGTCTCGATGGTCTCTATGGCGACGCTGCTCCGCTCCTCGATGTCCTCACCGCTGGTCTGGGAGTCATTGCCCGGAGTCGTGACTACTCTCTTCTAGATCTGGAGATCGTCAAGCAGGTGCTTGTCCGTGCCCCAGATCAAGTGCGAACCCATCCAGAAAGTGGAATGACACGTGCTTTGTACGATTGTGAGTCCGTTTCTTTGACGCCAACCGGACCCCAGGTGCGCTTGGTGGTCGCCACCCATGCCGCCACCTCCCCTCCTCCAAAAATTGGTGTCGAGCGGGACGGCACGGTCTACGAGTTGTTCGTCAGCACCCTTCCCTCACCCGCTTTTACCTCCTCGGATGTGCTTGATTTGTATCTACATCGCGGATCATTTGAGACGGTGCGCGCCGATGAGGATGTTGAGCAAAACGCGGATCGATGAGTTGTTCTGGGCATGGGGAATCTCCTGGAAGTCTTAGAGCCGTTGGAGCTTCGTGAAGCCATTCGCGCGCAGGCCCAACAGATTGTCGCCCTCTATGATGAAGAGGGAAGGCGTCATAGGCGATCTTTTTGGATAAGGTCACAGAGATGGAACGTGGCATGGAAAGCTTTCTAGGGTTTTCCTTCAGTATCTCTTCCCTGTCAATTTCGATCTGGACTGACCACTAGTATAACAGTATCAAAATCTCATGACAAATGATGACACTTGCATGAGCGCTGTTTAGACGGCAATCCGCCTGGGCCTCACTGCCACGGCCTCTATCCCCTGCCCTAAGGAGTCGGGGAATGCTTTGCGCAGAATGTTATAGCTGGCATTCACATCGGCGTGGATCCGCCTTCCACTCGCCGCCCGGTACAAGCTGCGTCGCTCGCGTTTGTCGCTGAAGCGCGGCTTCTCCCTCGGCTGCGGGTCGTAGGAGGGGAGCGCGTCCAGGTCCAGGAAGGATGCCTTGCTGGTGTAGCTTTCCTCGACCAGCACCACCTCGATGCCCATGAGCTTCGCCTTGTAGCTCAGCATCTCGATGAAGCGAGCGTGAGGGGTCTGCACGAAGGTCTGGTTGGTTTTGCGTCCCAGGTTCACCTCTTGCTTCCAGAGGGGGTTCTTGCCCACCACCAGCGTTCCGATGCCCTCCTCGACCAGATGATCGATGATCCGACGGCTTGCCGTGTGCAGGGCTCTATAAATTGAGCAAGTAAAATATGATATACTGTTGCTGAGGCAAAAAGTATACAAACGCATGTTTCTGCCTGTTGGCATGAATAGTGTGCAGACGCAGTGCCGCGTCATTGCAGAGATAGAGTGCAAGGATGCATGTATCGAGTGATCCTCCCGGGTACGAGTGAGTGGTTTTACATACCCTCTCTCATCCACTGCCTATACAATGCATGCTTTCGCTGACTCTCAGGCCCTCGCTGGTCTTGATCTCCTTGCTGGTCTTGACAACTACTTGTCTCGTCGTATTTTTGTCTAGCCAGCAAACAAAAAGGCCGATTTGCAAGAAGTATTGAGGGAGAAGTGCATGGCGCTCGGTAGATGTCACATTACTTGAACATCCGTGTGTATTTTTGATGCCCACTAGATTGATCCTTCTCAATATATTTTGCATGAAGAAAGGAATGCTTGATGTGTACCAATTGTGAGGATGAAGGGACACAGCCTCAACCGCAGGAAATACAACGTCGAACTCTTTTGAAGACAGGTCTGGGTGTTGTGACTGCTGTGGGACTGGGAGGCCTGCAATGTTTGACGTTGGCTCCCCATGCCTTGGCTCACACCCTGGATGGTGCCGCGCCCGAGATCATCAGTTGTGACGAGTGGGAGGCACGTCCACCCTCGTCACCCATAACGGTGCTGAATAAGAAGGCGACGAAGATCCTGGTGCATCATACTGCTTTCCCGAATGTGACTGATTACTCGCGCGACCAGGCGATCAAGTTGGCACATGATATCCAGAATTTGCATATGGACACGAATGGCTGGATTGATACAGGCCAGCACTTCACTGTGAGCCGTGGTGGGTATATCACTGAGGGGCGCCATCGCAGCCTGGAAGTACTCCAGACGGCGGACCGCTTTGTGCAAAGCGCGCACTGCCCGTATCTCAACCAGGAGGCCATCGGTATTGAGAACGAGGGCACCTATATCGATGTTCTGCCTCCCGAAGCGCTATGGAACTCCCTCGTCGATCTGTGTGTGTATACCTGTCAGCAGTATGGGTTTGGTGCGAACGTCATCTTCGGACATTGGAACTTTCAGGAGACTGATTGCCCGGGTATCATGTTCTATAGCAAATTCCCACAGTTGCGTCGCGAGGTAGCGGCAAAACTGGGACAGAGTATGCCCGAGCGCACCTGGGTCGATCTGCGTTGGGGAGTTCGTGGTGATACTGTTCGAGCGTTGCAATATGTCTTGCGTGCCCAGGGCAGCGATGTCGTGATTAGCGGTACCTATGATGATCCAACCTATCAGCTTGTGACGGCCTTTCAGAGTGCCAAAGGCATTACGCCTGATGGGTACACGAGAAATGACACCTGGGAAGCGCTGGTGGGTACTATTCGCCTCGATAACCAGAGCCAGGGTGACTACGTCAATGCCGTGCAGGTCATTCTTAAGCGCAATGGCTACGATGTCACCGTCAATGGCCAGTACGACCATGCGACCATGAAGGCTGTCAAGCAAGTGCAGTCGCTGCACCTGCTTCCCCCAACGGGCAAGGTTGATCTGAATGCCTGGTGTGCCATTATTGGTGGCATACTCAGTCGCGGCTAATACCCCTGAGTGCTACGAATATATTTCCAGAACGAGAGATGGCTCCTCTGACAGTTGTCTCTCGCTCTGTGTTTTCAAAAGCGCGAGAGAAAGCCTTGGTGAGTTGTGATAGTAGATGCCACAACGACTGAAGGCGCATAGTGTATAGAGTGTTGGTATCCATGCAATTGAGTGGATATTGGTGAATAAGTTTGTGAATGAAAACAATGTGCTTTTTGCTCTTTGAGGAACTGAAAATACCAAATTTTGGTAATAAGATCATTTATAGAATTACCTGCTAAAAGATTTGGGATGTCTTGAAGGCCATCTGCGGATTCCTCCAGATACTGCTTTCTCAAGAGACAGTGGCTGGAGAAATCTCTTCTTGCTTGTTAGGAATGCCTGCATTTTTCTTTCTGTAGCAGTGTTCTCATCTCTTCTTTCTAGAACAAGAAGGCTATGGCCGGTTAATACTCAAGAGCCTATTATTCTTTTCTCTGCAGAACGTCTTTATTAATAAATGCCTAAGGCTGCATGTTCTGTTGAACGGCAAGTTGCGTTGTCTGTTTGGGAGAAATCGAAGCATATGTCTGAAACGCACCCTTCATCGGAGGAACATCTCACCTCCATCCTCACAACGTTACCAGTCCCGGTTTACATTCACTATGACGGCGATAAGCGGCTCTACTTTTGGGAGTGCCCTCCTCATGGGAAAGGGACCGCGCTCATGTTCGAAGATGCCTTGGCACAAGCTATGACCTGTACGCAAAACGCGCTCCTGCCCAGGATTACAGCAGCGTCTACGGAACCGCAAGAGAGACGCATCGCTTCTACATATACTTCAACTGAAAAAGATGCTGCTGAAGGGAACACTACGAAATCAGAAAAGCTCCAACAAGGCAAACTGCTACAACTCTTCAAGCATACAAGCTATAGCATGCCACCCGATGTTGCGCTCATACGTGCAAAATTAGCCTTTGCTTCCTTTGTCATGGCGATCTACTCCTGTGCGGTATTGAGTATGCTCCTACAGTCCTGGTGGATACTGGCTCTAGGCTTGCTTGCGGGAACGATTCTCAGCGTGCTTACTACTCTATCCATCGTTCCCGATAAATGGGCCGGAGACCAGCCTGTCATGATAGCTCAGGCCTTCCTCATCTTTACGCCGCTATGGGGATATATCGGCTGGTTGCTTTCTATGGTCATCAGTCATGCCATCTTTCCATTTCCACCATCTGCGGCCCTCATCGCAGGGAATATCCTGGGCTTGCTCCTGGGGTTGCTCGTCGGATTGTTTGGATATGTTCTGATTGTAGCCATTATCACTGGTAAGCAGTTCAACGGGAAATAAGCGGGTGTGTAGGATCAAGGCTCTGCTTCATTTTGGGATCAATCACGCTCCTCTCAGGAAGCGCAGCAGGGCCTTACGTAGTGGAGTGCCCGCCCTTGACCTGAAACGCTCCAGGTAGTGCATAATATGCGTATGTATCATACTTGATGCATACGCGAAAACACTTTATAGGCCCCTGAGTATGAACCGAAACATCATGCGCTGCTAAGGTAGCGCACCACTCCGCATGAAAAAGCGAAGCGACGCTGTGGGGCTGCGCTGCTAAAGCACGCGCTTACATATACTGGCGCGGCTCGGCTCCACAGCTTTTTCAGTAGGTACTGTCGCTAAATTGGTCCGGGTATCAAAGAGGTGAAAATTTGCTACGATAGAGTGCAGAAGAGATTGAGCTTGACCAAGAGATGCGTGACTAAGGAGGAAACGCGTGAGAAAACAAATACTTCTCATCCAGGGTGCAGGCAATCAGCACAAACCTTTAGGCAGCGGGAAATTGGTTGCATCCCTGCGGCAACAGCTTGGCAGCGATTACCAAGTCCTGGCTCCAGATATGCCTGATCCTGACCATCCTAGATACCTTGCCTGGAGGGACCAGATTGAGCAAGAGCTAGGCAAGCTCGATGCTGACGCCTTGCTCATTGGGCACTCTTTAGGTGGTTCAATGTTGCTCAAATACCTGGCAGAAGGAACCTACCAGAAACCGATTGCCGGGTTGTTTCTGGTGGCTGTACCCTACTGGGGCAAGCAGGATTGGGAGCTTGAGTACGCTGTGCCAGATGATTTTGCTTCACGCCTCCCCCCGATCCGACAACTCTTCCTGTATCACAGTCGTTCTGATGAAGAAGTCCCATTTTCTTCTCTTAGACGTTATCAAGAAAAACTGCCCCAGGCAACAGTTCGCGTGCTCGGTGGGAAGGAACACTCTTTCACAGAAGGGTTGCCTCCGCTTGCTCAAGATATCAAGCGGTTGGAACCCAGAATCTAGCTGAAGCTCGTCTACCTCGCGTATCAGACTGACTGGAAGTCGCGTTCTCTGCGAGAACAATGTCTGGTAAAAGGAGCCAAAGGCAATCGTGCTCGACGGGTTAGCGCTGTCCGTCGCCTCTTGCCCCCACCTGCCTCGGTTGCGTGTGAGCAAAAGCCTGTCCTTCTCGGACCAATACGATGGGTGGATGTCGCAGGCCGAGCGCTTCGCCGCACCTGGACCATCCATTGGTGTCGTCAACACGCTGAGATCATCGCGCTTGTCGAGTGTCCTGAGAAGGTTTTTCCACCACCACGTCCCCCTCGTGAAGTGCGTTCGCATTACCGCTGGAGTTGGCCCGACCGGCTCGCCTGTAATGCCTGGTGGGGGCCACCGCAACTGCGTGTCACCGTCGCAGGCGTCCCCACCTTTCTCGCTATCAAGTAACACAGGAGGAACTGACGAACAAACAGGCGATTTGAGCGAGGTGTCATTGCCCCTCTGAGCTGGTCATGAGGGCCGAAAGTTTCTGTCTGCTTTCAGCAACCTCTTCCATTCCTTCATTGCTTGTTTGCTACAAGCTCGTTGCGTATCTCGTGGGATGAACCAGAATATGTGTCAAACCACGAGATTCAATCACCCTCAATGTGTAATTTCAGCCTCAGTAAAGAAGTTTTGCCATCACATACTCATCGATATAGTCACCATCGATCAACATAGTGCGTCTCATTGTGCCCTCGATTTCAAAACCACATTTCTGATAGAGAGCGACTGCGGCTTGATTGTGTGTCATGACTGTCAACTCTAAGCGGCGAATGCCTTGTTGGCGGGCCCAGTCTTCCATAGTCATGAAGAGCTGGGTTCCGATGCCTTGTCCTGTAAAGGCTTGCAAAATGCCAATCACGAGACCAAGGCGGTGTCTATTGCGCTGGCGCTCTCCTCGCTCTCCTATCAGAAATCCGACCAATTGCTCACCGTGTTCGGCCACGAGAATAAGAAGATGGTCTTGTGGGGAAGGGCAGAGAAACTGTTCTCGTTGTTGCTTTGCAAGCGTTTCGTTTTCATCAGGCTCACGCAACATAAAGGATGTTTCTTCATTGATCTGTTTCCTTAGGTGAAGAAACGCCTCGGCATCACGTTCACAGAGCATGCGAATTTTCATAGATACTCTCCTCTGTTCAAAATTTTCTTTGTGGTATCTGTGTTACATCTTTTTCTGGATAAGTACTCACTTAGCCTCCTGTTCTCTCTAGAGTGAGATGTTCTCCATTGCACGTAACTTTCGAGGAGGCCGAGAAATCATCACAAAGTGTTCTCTCTTCTTG
Organism: Ktedonobacter sp. SOSP1-85; assembly: GCF_016587415.1. GTDB lineage: Bacteria > Chloroflexota > Ktedonobacteria > Ktedonobacterales > Ktedonobacteraceae > Ktedonobacter. Next base: position 6,410,732 of record NZ_BNJI01000001.1, read on the forward strand.
GCTTTCCTCACCAAGTGCACAGGGAACATTGCACCTCTTGAATCGCTGATTGTAGCCAGCCTACCCATTCAATGAAACCGCTCCAGAGAAAGAATACAATGATACCCAATTCTTAGGCCAAAAACAAGGCCGAGGCGCATTTTCTCGCCACATTGACGTCATTGTCCGCCCAAATGAGGAGTGAAACCTCAAGGTGTGAGTGAAATTTTTGAGTTTTCTCTCTACAACTTTTTCAGGCAAGTTTATGAGCCAAATTCGGGTTTGGGCAAAGAGGGTCTTCCGCCACTTTGGTGATTCTGGTATTGCAGAGCGATGAACCTGTTTCGAGAAGTAGCTGCCAGAGCGAGTGATGGTTTTCAAAGCACTCTGCAGATGAGCTTTTTTCACCAAACCAGCGGGAGACCCATTTACAGGATTTCACGCCAGTTAGGTAGCTGCGCATCAAGAAGAGGAAATGCAGACTGAGGAAGGAGTGGCTTTTTCATTTCAATAGGTTGACAGTACCCTGTAGAAGGCAGAGAGCGAAAGCGGAGAATTATGCCGATCCCTTTTCTTTTGTCGCTCGTTGCACGAGATTTCTGTAGCGATCAGCCAACTCCCCAACTGATTCCAACGCTCGCAGAATGTACATAGTGTACTGCTCTGAAAGCTCTTCGAGCGAGAGTGGTCCCTCGATATGGAACCATTGGAACACTCCGCTCAGGACGGTGATAATGAACATGGCGGCCAATCGAGAATCTTCGACACAAAAAATGCCCTGCTCGACTCCTGCATCGAAGACCTGCTGGAGGCGCGTTTGATAGACTCGCCGTGCCACCTTGCTCTGCTCCTTCAACTCTGCCCTCAAAGACTTCCATTCCTGAAGATACACCGTCATGTAAGGAAAGGAGTGGACCAACAAGGTTGCTCAGATGGCACACAATGGGCTGGCACAAGCGATTCGACCCGTGCATACGCTCTTCGATGGCGATACCGTCTTCGCTCTCGCCTTGGGGTCAGAGACACAGACACTTTCTGATCGTGCCCTGACGGCAGCCCATGTCAGTACGATTGGCGCCGCGGCAGCGAGCACGCTGGCGAGAGCAGTTGTCAAAGCTGTGCGCAGTGCAACAGCACTGCATGGTGTTCCAGCCGTGCAAGGGTAAGGATCGGAGCTACGTCTCTCGTAACAGTCAGCAACGCGCGCAGAGAAGTACACGAAAGCAGATACCCAGATAGGAGGCACGTCGCGCGTGCTTCCCGCGTATCGGAAAAGCCCACAAATGAGCAGGCCGAGATCCGGGCCAAGAGCAGTACACGGAGCGTACCGTTCTCAGAACAACTGAAAACAGAGCAGAGGATGGGACCAAGAGATGGACAAGGGCCAGTATCAGGTGGCGAAGGTCCACCTGGTGGCCTGTATGCAACAAGGCCAGACATGGCGTACAGCAGCAACAACTGCAGGGTTGCAGATCAGTCAGTCGAACGTCTATCGGCTGATGAAGGCTGTACGACAGCGGGGCGAGACAGCACTCTCTGATGGGCGGCATGGTCATCCCAGCAAACTGCGTGGGGAGGCACGGGCCTTTCTGGAAGAACGGTGTCGGTAAGCTCCTCAGGCCCCTTCATCTACCGTCCAGACAGAACTGCGAGAGCGTTTTGATCTGCGCGTCAGTATCAGCCAGATCAATCATGTTCGGGCAGTGCTCGGGATCAGCAACCATCCCAAGAGTCAGCAGCAGGAAAAAAACTAGGACCGCATTGTTCTCTGGCACAGTTTTTCATCCAAGGCTGAGAGATACTCAACGGGAGCTTTTCGGAAGCGATATTGTTGGTGGCGAACCTCCTGGCGACTTGCTACCTGGTGACGTAATATTCGCCACTGCCGAAGATCACATGGCTGAAGGTCTGGGCCAGAGAACAGATAGCGTTGGCTGGCAACCGAAGCCACCATGCGGACTGCACCCCGAATGACGAGACCCGGTGACGCCTGTTTCCGACCGGTCGCGCGCCGTTCGTGATAGCGCACAGAACCAAAGGTGTGTTCTAGATCGTTGTTTGTGCGCGGAAGATCAGCCGCCTCATAGCAGGAGAACCGCCCAGCCCAATAGCCCTCTGTCACCTTGAGGAAGGTAGCAACCATTTGCTGAAGTGGCTCAGAGGCACCTGTTTCCTGCCGCATCTTGTCCAGCAAAGATTGATAGTTCCGTCGCGACTAGCGAATCCTGACAGGAGCCAGGATTTTCTCGCGAGCGGGTTTGTGAGGGAATGACTTCCTCACCGGATGGACTACTGGCAGATGGACCCTGCACTCCCCATCCTCTACTCCCTTGCGCTCGAAAGCTCCAGGAGCTACTTTGCGGATAATATTCCCTGCGCCATTGACATCAGCATGGATGACCCGCCCATCGGCTGCTCGATACAGTCCCCGCTCGATGCGCTTGCCGCTAAACTGGTAGGCCACCTGCTCGCCTTTGCGATACACGGGCAGGGGGTCGAGATCAAGCAAGCTGGCTTTGCTCGTGTACGACTCTTCGGTGAGGATCACGCGAATGCCGACCAGTTCCGCTTTATACTGCAGCATCTCAATGAAGCGCGCATGCGGGATCTGCACAAAGTGCTGATTGGTGCGCTTCCCCAAGCGGATCGCTTGTTTTTGCAACGGATTCTTGCCGATGATCAACGTCCCGATCCCCTCGGCGACCAAAAGATCAATCAGGAAGCGGCTGGCCGTATGCAGGTCGTGCTCGATCCGCCGGTTGCGTCGAGTCGTCAACTGTTCCACGCGCCGACTTCGGCCAGGATGTCCCAGGGATTTCTGGAACACTGCTCGTTGTTTGTTATAATACTGGTTACAGGACTTGATGCCACGCCCGTTAACAATCACCGGAACAAAGCCTGCTTTGTTTGAAGTTAGCGTGGCCAGATTATCCATACCCGGATCGAGTCCGGCGAGCAGATCAGGATCAACCGCCGTGACGGTGGGTTCGTGTTCAGAGATGACTTCGACCACGACATAGCCCACTTTGGGAACCACGCGCACCTGCGCGATGGCTTTGGGGTCTTGCCGGGTTTTCACCTGGATGCCCAGTTGCGAGGGCTGGATGATCCCCCGATCCAGGGTCCGTTTGCCTCGGCTCACCGCTTGCATGGTATAGACGAGCAGGTTACGCCCCTTTGCCTTGGGCAAGTACGTTGGGAGTTGAGGACGCCCCACGAACTTTGCCGGGGTCTCTCGATACACCAGAAGCGCCGCCCAGAAACTCGACCAGGCGGTGCAGACCTGCTTGAGCACCTGTTGCGCGACTTTGGCAGGCAACGCCCGGTATGCCCCGTGCTCTTGCATCCGCTTATCCAGCGCAGGATAGGAGAGGCTGGTGTTAGTCAAAAAGAAGGTTTGACGCAACGCATAGAGGGCGGCATTGTAGAGATTCTTGGAGGCAAAACAGGCTGCATCCACGCAGGCAAAGCGCGGATCGGTTTGCGCGATCACATGCTTTTCAACCAGGTGCATCTTGCGCCTCCAATTCCTGGACAATGCGCTCGGTCTTTCGTTTCGCTCGACGCTGCCCATAGAGTCTGGCACAAAAGCTATAAATGATGCTCGTCAGGTCGGTGAGCAGATCTTCGGTCTCATTTTCGGCCTGATTGACCACCTCGATTTCCCGCCCGTAAGCGGTGAGGAGCGTCTCAATATAGCGAAAGCCAAAGCGCGTCCCCCGGTCTTTGTGTTCAATGACAATCCGCCCGACGTTGGGATCAGCCAGGAGCGCCAGAAACTTGGGCCGATTGTCGTTGACCCCCGAACCAATTTCTTTGACCACCTTGCTCACCTGATAGCCACGAGCCGCACAGTACGCCACGAGCCGCTCCGCCTGACTGTCCAGGTTCGCCTTGTTCTCGGCTGAGGAGACGCGGGTGTACACCACCGTCGCAGCTTGCACCGGGCTGGCGGATCTTGCAGGTTCATCGATCAGGATCGTGTGCGCTCCCACGCGTCGACCCTGAATCTTGCCGTCTCGAAACCAGCGCCAGGCCGTCTCATAGCGGACCCCTTGTTGTTTTGCGTAATCACTGAGTTTCATACGGAAAGTGTACCATGATTCTCAGTGATTGTCAAGAATACGCTATAACTTCAATGATCGGTTTCAATACCTGTGGCTACAGACTGAGATGTAGATGTGTCGAAGTTGTATCGGAAGCAGTTCGGACGTTTCGGCATGCCGGCTGAGAACTATTTTTGACGGAGCATCTCGTTGGAGAAGCGGCTTTCCATCTCGTTCCCAGTACGCGCGAAAATCGGCGAGAGCCTCTTTAGGACATCCGCAAAGGCTACTTTTCTTTCTGTCATTGACATCCGCCCTCTTTCCTGGCAAAATGACCCTGGTCATTTATGATTACAATCATAAATGACCAGGGTCATTTTACCAGGAAAGAGAAAGCGCTATGTCACAAGAAAAGCCAGGTTTGCGGGAGCGCAACAAGCAAGAAAAACGCCAGCGTATCCAGCGTGCCGCGTGGCAATTGTTTACCCAGAAAGGCTTTGTTGCAACCACCATGCGGGAAGTAGCAGAACTGGCGCAGGTGGGCAGTGGAACACTTTTTCTGTACGCCAAAGATAAGCTGGATCTGTTGCAACTGGTTTATTACGAGGTTCTCGCCGAAACAATTGAGCAAGCCTTTCGCAACCTGTCAGCCGAGGGAGAGCTGCTTGAGACCCTGGTCCATCTCTTCCAGCAATTCTTTCAATTCTACCAGCAGCATCCTGAGAATGCTCGCGCCTATATTAAGGCTGCCTTTATGCCAGCGCAGGGGCAGATGTATGGCCCTCAAACGCTCCAGCAAGTCAGAGATTTCCAGCAGCGTCTGGCTGATTTATTAGCGCAGTTTCAGCAACAGGGCGCAATTGCTCCCAACGTCCCTTTAGACCAGGCGAGCAGCAATTTTTTCGCCCTCTACGTATCCACTCTCGGCCTGTGGTTGAGCGGTTTTCTTTCGTTTGAAGAGGCTCAGGGACAGGCACTACATCGGGCGTTTGCCTTGCAAATCCAGGGCATGCAGTCTAGAGAACCAGGAGTAGAACTATGACAACCCAGGAGCAAGATTTCCCTATCCTGATTATCGGAGCAGGCATTGGAGGACTGGCCACGGCTCTGGCCCTCCAGCAAGCTGGATTCGCGGTACAAATCTTTGAACGGACAAAGGAGATCCGCGAGTCCGGGTCCGGGCTGACCCTCTGGGCGAACGCGGTCCGGGTGCTACAGGAACTCGGTCTGGCCGACCTAGTGCAACAACTGGCCCAGCAGCCTGCACCCACGCGGGCTGGCTTCTACACAATGCGAGGAAAACAACTGGTCCAGCTCCCGCCACGAACAGTTGAGGAACAGTGTGGGGGACCAACCATCGCGATCCACCGCGCGGAATTCCAGGCAGCGTTGCGGGAGCGTCTCGCGCCGGATACACTTGTCCTGGACAAGCAGCTTATCGATCTTGAGCAAGACACCATGGGAGTGACAGCCTGTTTCGCGCGGGGCGAGCGGGTACGCGGCAGCCTGCTGATCGGAGCCGATGGCATCCGTTCGCAGGTCCGTCAACTGCTCTTTCCCCAGAGTCAGCCGCGCTACGCCGGGTACACTGCCTGGCGAGGTATCGCCACGGGCGTAACGCCACCACTGATGGGCGAATTGTGGGGGTGCGGCAGGCGCTTCGGCATTGTTCCCCTGGCAAAGGAGCGCGTCTACTGGTACGCGACCTGCAATAGCCCGGAAAACGCGGCAGAGAGGCCAGAGGGGCGCCAAAAAGAATTGCTGGATCTGTTCAAGGGCTGGCATCCCGTTGTCAGCACGCTTATCAATGCGACAGAAGCCTCGACGATTCTGCGGAACGAGATCTCTGATCTCCAGCCGCTGACCTATTGGAGCAAGGGGCGCGTAACTCTGCTGGGGGACGCGGCGCACGCGATGACGCCGAATATGGGTCAGGGAGCCTGCCAGGCGCTCGAAGATGCCTTGATCCTGGCCCGGACCCTGCGCCACGCGCATTCTCAAGAGAATGCCTTAGATATGTATCAACAGAAGCGCCTGGCGCGCGCCAATATGGTCGTCGTGAACTCGCACCGGATGGGCCTGGTCGCGCAATGGGAGCATCCCCTGGCCTGCTGGCTGCGTGATTCTCTTCTGGCGCTCACTCCACCACAAATGCTGCTGAAACAATTCAAATCTGTGGCAAGCTATACCTGGGAGAGCAGCTGTTAGCCTGCAATAGCCGCGAGCATGCTGGAATGGAGGTCGTGTTGTACCACCATTGTGCCAACCCATGTCGCTCGCTTTTCTGTTCCACTAATTCATTGGGAGACCATCCTTGATTGGGTATACCCTTATTCATTGTGCCTATCCTTCCTTGATAAAGCTTAGGTTGTAGTGATGACGTTGAAAGCTCAAAGTACACGAAGCGCTTCCTCCGTGACCTCCTCTCTGATCTCTTTGATCGGAGGTGAGCTGCATGGCTTGCGCATTATAGGTGGTTCCCTTGCCAGTGTACGTGTACATCTCACGACGCTCTTGCAAAGCGACATTGTACAACTCGCAACATCTGGCAAGTGTCCATTCCAGCTTTTCAGTTTGTGCTCTGGTGGGATACAAGCGGAATTTATAGCTTTTCACGCTAGACATGTTTTTGGTTCTCAATATAGTGCTTGATGACGGAAAGGGGAGCGCCCCCAACCGTCGAGACAAAGTAAGGGAGTTATCCTGTGGGCAAGCGAATTGTCCCTATTTCCCCCTTGTGGGAATAGGCGCCTCATATTAGACTCATATTCATCGATCTCGTTGCCCTTGTCTTATGACAAGCTATCTCAGGATCATCTGATCCTGAGAAAGGTTCTCTGACGACTTTGTCTCTCGCGCTGTTGCTCCAGTAATGCTAGGAGTGCACCACGCGGCTCGCGACTGGTAATGCAGTGCGGTCTGCTCACAGAGAGAACAGCAACACAGTGTACATCCACAATTGAATAGTGGCAGAGATATTCACCTTCTCAACTCTCGTGAGTAGGGTGTGGATAGTCGTTTCCGCGAAACACTTCTCCGAGTTGCACGTTGACTCTTCGAGTTGGGTCGCGGGGGCGATGTTCTACACGCTGTTCCCGGTGTCGGACACCGGGACGAGAGAAGGGATGTTCGTTGAGGAAGCCGCAGTTGCACATGAGGGCATGGATCGGGCGGTTCGCTGGGATCGTGGGCCTGTGCCTCTCGGGCACGATGCTCACGGCTCAGTGGGGGGACGTGATGAACATGGTCCCGAGCGTCATCACGAAGCTCGCCCAGTACTTCGTCCACCTGTTCGGATGGAACGTCTACCATGCCGACAACGCCTACTGGTCCGCGGCCATCAAGGCGCTGGCCCCGCTGATCCTGCACATCGCCTTCGGCATGCTTCTTCTCCACCGGAGGGACAAGAACACGGGGGCACCGTTCGTGGAAGACCGCAAGGTCGTGCTGATCCTCGCGGCCTGCACCTGGGTCCTTGGGTTCTACGCGACTGACTGGCTGGCGTCCGGCCCCGCTGGCGTGTTCTTCAGCCGGGGCAGCGGCACCACAATGGCGATCATGCTCGCCATAGCCGCGCTCATCTGACGCGTCTCCGCCACAGCGCTGGTGCTCTCCCCCACTGGGGGAGGGCATCAGTGTTTTAGGGGGCTTGCTCAATGTAGGAGGCGGACCCAGGATACGTGGAAAAATCGCTCATAGGGATACATTTTTCCATTCATTCACATTCCAATCGCTCATGTTCGGATCACCGTCGAGGCCTTCAAGCGGCAATTTCAGATGGAGCACTGTTATCTATTGGAGACGGAACTTCTCCCGTTTTTAGTTTCCGCGAGGTCCAATGAATCAACGTTTTGCATCTTTTGCAGTGGTAAAAGTTCCGACTCTCTCCATTTTAGGAGCGCGATACTTCTTCTACTGTTCGTAACCGATACCTTGCGGTTGGTGTATGACTTTCGATCCTCGTGACCACACCAGTTTCCACAAGTCGTAGACCGACAAAGAGGCAGAGATAAAGAGAATTTAACAGTTGACCAAAAGCGAAGAAAATGTATTGAGAGGGTATCAAGGAGCATACAAAGCTTTTTCCTTGACAAAGAAGAATAAGTGTTCTATAATAAAAAGGGCATGAGATAGTTTAGTGTAGAATAAGTGGAGTGAACACATGATTCGTGCGCATAAAATACGCCTGCATCCAACCAAAGAACAACACGTCTACTTGGCGAAAGCAGCAGGGGTTGCACGATTCGTGTGGAATTGGGCGCTGGCCGAATGGAATCGGCAGTATGAGGCGGGGGAGAAACCGACTGCCTTGAAACTCAAGAAGCACTTCAATGAAATCCGGCGCGAGCAATTCCCTTGGACCTGGGAGGTCACCAAGAACGCCTCGGATCAGCCGTTCCTGGACCTGGGAAAAGCCTTTACAGCCTTTTTTGAAGGCAAAGCCTGTCACCCGAAGTTGAAAAGCAAGAAGCGCAGTAAACCCAGCTTCTATCTCGCCAACGATCAGTTTGAACTTGGGGATCATCGCATGTGGGTTCCCAAGCTCGGATGGGTGAATATGGCCGAGAATCTCCGCTTTGCTGGCAAGGTCACCAGTGCTCGGATCACCAAAACCGCGGACTGGTGGTTTGTCTCGATCCAGGTGGAGATGCCTGATGAGATCCCGGTGAAGAAATCGGCGGCGGTGGGCATCGATGTGGGGCTCAACCACCTGGCGACCTTGAGTACGGGAGAGGGAGTCGAGAACCAAGCCTTCCTCAAAACGGCTCTGGGGAAACTGTGCCGGGCGAACAAGCGCCTGCATCGCCGCAAACCAGGATCAAACAACCGGGAGCAAGCCCGCAGGCAGGTCGCACGCCTGCACTACCGTATTGCCTGTCTACGCGAAGATGCGCTCCAGAAACTGACCACCCGACTGGCGGACAGTTATGGGATCGTGGGAGTGGAAACCTTGAACCTCAAGGGACTCCTCAAGAACCGACGCCTGGCTCGCTCCTTCTCTGATGCCTCGCTGGGCGCGCTCAGGCGTCTGCTGGAGGCCAAGGTCGCGCAACGCGGGGGACAGGTGATCAAGGTGGGCCGCTTCTTTCCTGGAAGTCAAAACCTGTCACTGCTGCGGGTGGACATGGGAAGACATGACGCTCAAAGACCGGGTGTTTACTTGTCAGAATCCCTCATGTCCGTACTCTCAATTTCCGCAAGATCGGGATCACAATGCCGCTCAGAATGTGCTGCGGGAAGCCCTACGCTTGATCGGGCTCATAGATCAAGTCGCCACCGGTACTGGCTCGGACGATGGCGTAAACTTGGCTGTGGACGCGGGGTAAGACCAAAAAGACCAACCGGTCTTGAGGCACCTACGAGTGAAGCAGCAACAACGAAAGATCTGGAAGGCGATGCTTGCATACGTTTTCCTCCATTAATCGGAGCAGGGTAATACTTGTTATCAGGGTATCAGCGTTTCAAGTGGACGAGTAGACAAAAAGCAGGCCCATTTATCCTCCTCGGGAATCTTTGCAACACAGCCCTCCCAAACACCTACCTGTTTTGGAGATAGTTTGCCTGTTGATAGGCTTGTTGAGCCTCTCTATGCCAACCAAGTTGTTGGAGTATCTGGCCCTTGGATTGGTAATGTGAAGCATTATTGGGGTCGAAACGGATCGCTTGATCGAAGGCCGCCAAAGCCTCCTCGTAGCGTTTCGCCTTCTGATGATCCATTCCTACACTAAGCCATCCCTCTTTCGTTTTGCTTCGTGATGCTGTTTCAGGAGACGGGGGAGCCAACAGTGGTTGCGCTTTGGGAGGGGGTGGTGACGGCACTCTCACCGTCGGCTGCGCGAATGATCCCCGCAACGCCAACACAAACGCCTCCACGGAGGCATGCCTATCAGTCCGTTGCTTGCTCAGGGCTTTGTGCATGGCGGCTTCCATGGCCGGTGGGATCTGGGCATTCCGTTGAGAAGGGGGAACCGGTTGTTCATATTGATGCTGGGAGCCCATGGCGAAAAAATCCGCAGCCTCAAAGGGGCGGCGCCCCTCAGGGACGCCGCCGCGGTGCCTGCACCCGCGCAAGCACCTCCGGCCGATCGGCCAGGAATGCTTCGAGCGTTTGATCGGCTTTGCATTGGTTACATGGATGGCAGGCGATCACCAGGTTGGCGATCCGGTCGCTTCCCCTTCGACTCTGGGGCACCACGTGATCGATCTCGAGCGCGACGCCAGTGGCCTGGCAGTAGGCGCACCGATGTTCCCATTTGGCCAAGCCCGGTACTGGCGCACTTCGGTCCCCCACAGGGTGCCGCGCTGGTAGTCCACCCCCTCGAGCGAAGGGGTTTGCAGCAGCGCCACAGATACGAGATGTGATATTTGATGCTCCTCCCTTCTACTGAATAGGGAAGCGCTCTATCGCCTGGTTGTAGGAAGAAGGCCCTTTTCGGGTGCGCCATGAATCTCATGGCGCACCCGAAAAGGGTTGAGCAAGGCTCCCAGATCTTTCGTGGGCACCAGATTGTTTAGGAGCGAGGTGGGGGTCCTGCTGGCTCAAACACTTCAATGAGATTGCCTGAGGGATCTTCAATCCAGATTTGCTGCCCTCCCGGCCCTCTGACGATGTCGTCTCGACGGAAGGATACTCCTGCCTGTTTGAGCGTCTCCATCATGGTTGGCAGATGCTCCACCTCGATGACCAGACGATTCCAGCCGCCAGGGGAGGGGCGCTGCCCGTCAGGCAGAGGGCGTGCTCCAGAGCTTTGCGGGCCGCTGAGCAGGAGATGGAGATCTCCTCGCGTCACTTGGGCAAACGCCGGGCTGGCGTTCCAATCCAATGTAAATCCTAAATGACGCGTGTAGAAGGTGATCGCTTGATCAACATCCTCAATCATGTAACGAATGCTTGCCATATCCTTCTCCTTTTCTTCAAGAAACGTATTCCTTTGATGGATCCAATGCCGGAATCTTTCCCCTGCGCGGATCACGCAAAGGTCCTTCTCATCCTGCACGCCATCTGCCCTGCTCGTTCCAGCACGGAGCCGGGCTCAGAGGCGCTCAGCTTGCGGTCTTTTGTCCCGGAACCGTCTCCTGGCGCTCTTGTTCCAGCAAGGTGAGCAGCAGCCGAATGCGCACATCTAGCTGGCTAGCCAGTTGATCGAAGACCTGTTGTCGCTCCGCTTCCGATCCTTCTGCCCTCGTAGGGTCGGGCAAACTCCAATGAATTGGCGACGAGTCTAGCCAGGTGGGACACCGCTCGCGAACCCGATCACAGAGCGTGATCACGCGATCAAACGACTGACCCACGAACATCTCCAAGGATTTGGGCACGGACTGGCTCATCTGGACGCCCCGTCGGGCAAGCGTGCCGATGGCCAACGGATGGACCGCTTGGGCAGGATGGCTCCCGGCACTCAACGCCTGGACCTGTCCCTGGCTTAGGTGACCCACCAGCGCCTCGGCCATCTGAGAGCGAGCGCTGTTGCTCGTACAGAGAAACAGAAGACGCGGCGGGGGACCGTCAAAGTTCCATTGCGTGCGGCTCCCTGGGGGAATCGCTTCCCCCAGGCTCGGATGGAGGCTTGACGACGCTTCCAGGTAGAGCATGTGCAGGCGTTGCAGGTCCAGGCTGTAATAAAATGAGCGTTCATCAGCAGTACTGCGTCGCTCATGAACGAGGCCTGCCTGACGGAGCTGGCGTAAGTGGTAAGACACTAGATTGAGTGGCTGCTTTACCTGCGCAACGAGTTCGGCCACACGATAATCACTCTGGGTGAGTTGTTGGAGTAACGCCCACCGCAGATCATGCGCCAGCAGTTTGAGCACCGATGGTGCTGGCTGTTCTTTCGTCTGCATCATTTTACTCCAATCTTATTTGAAGCAATTCAATTTAAGAATACTATACCCAAGTGGGGTTGAAAAGTCAAGGGAGGAGGTCTGTGACTCTGGAGAAGACGGCCTGGAGGGGTTCGTGTGAGCCAGCCGCCCATGCTTGTAACCACTGATGATCTCGCGGTTTTCGGTGAGACGAGGGACTAGATCTCGTGAAAACTCATACGCAGCCCTCCCGCAACACACGGGACAGTCACCGGCTGTCCCTCTGATCTTGCCTTTTTTGAGGTAGCTACGTTTTTTCCCTCCAAATTACTCTAAGGGGGAAGAAGCAGAAATGCATCGCAGGCTTTTTACTCTAAGAGCGTGTTTTGTAAATGACCATAGAGCTAGAGCCAGAACTGGCGAGCCAGCGGGTGTAAGCACACTCCCGCTAGCTGCACCTGTCGCATGGACTGAAACGTCTTAGAAAGCGGCTTCAGCCTATTTACAAAACAGGCTCTATGAAGGATGTATCGGAGAAACTGCCAGAAGTCTTGACACCCAACGAAAGCAAGTCTACAATTCGTAACGAATGAACAAAATTTGTGAAAGCGAGAAATCATGGGGATTGATGAGAAAGAACGCGAACGGGCCATCTTCGATGTGACGGCTGAACTGCTGCTGCGGCATGGGTACAACAAAGTGACGATGAGCGATGTAGCGGATGCTGTCGGCTTAAACCGCAGACTGGTTTATCTCTTGTTTCCTTCAAAGGATGCATTGATAAAAGCCCTTCTGCTTCGGGAATTGAACATCTATGCGGAAGTCTGGAATCGCTATCTCGATAGTGATCCTTTGGGAGGCACGGTCGCCAGCGTCTATCGGGGTCTGCTCGCTGTCCTCAAGCAGTTACCATTGATGACTGCGATGTATACGCGAGATGAGCAGACGTTTGGCAAATATCTCTCCAGACCAGGCAATTTCTTCGCCTCCTGGCCGCCTGATCCTGGTCCGACACAGGAGTATCTCCAGGCCATGCAAGAGATCGGAGTCGTTCGCCAGGACATCAACACGAGAGCCATGGCTTTCATCCTGGATGCGCTGACTCCTTCCATCCTTGCCGCTCTCTCTTCTCACACGAAGGCATCTCTCGATGACTCCAACAGGTCGAGCCAGCCATCTTTTGATGAGTTAGTGGAAACGGTGGGCGGGATCTGTGATTGCTTGCTCACGCCGAAAGTGGGGGCGAACCTCGAAGCTGGAAAAGCGATGATGCGTCGGAAAATCGAAGAGGTGCAGGCACAGTTTACTGAGGCAGATGATACGGAAAGGAAAAACCAATGACAACCGAGAAGATCCACTTTACCAAAGAAAAAGAAACGATGCTCATGACCTTGAGCGGTCGGGCTCTCCAGAGCCAATGGAAGAATCCCATCTTGCGTGATCCCTGGGCTGAAGAAGCGATGCGGCATATCGATTACGACATCAGCAAGCACTACAGGGGTGTGGGCTCGTGGAGCATGTGGAGCAAGATTGGATGTACCATCATCGCCACGCGCGCCGCGACCTTTGATCTGCTCACGAACCGCTATCTGGCAGATCACCCAGATGCGATCGTGCTCCACGTGGGCTGCGGCATGGACAGCCGTGTTTTTCGAGTCGATCCGCCTGCTAATGTCCAGTGGTTCGACGTGGATTACCCCGATGTGATCGACCTGCGCCGCCAACTGTTCCCCGAACGGGGTGCCTATCACCTGATCGGTGCACCGCTGGAGGATTTGCGCTGGTTGGACGAGGTCCCAAGGGACCGGCCCGCGCTGCTTATCGCCGAGGGGGTGCTGCACTACCTGAGCGAAACGGAAGTGAAAGCGCTCCTCAATGCGGTGGTCGCTCACTTTCCCGGCGGTCAGATGATCTTCGATATCGGCAATCCGTGGATTGTGAAAAGAGCGGGCTCGAACGTCGGGGGCACGGGTGCAACCTACAAGTGGGGCCTTGATGATCCCCAGGACATCAAGCGGCTTGAGCCAAAACTTGAACTGATCAAGGAATTCAGACCAAGCGAACTGGTCGCGTTTTCCCGATTCCCGTTATGGTGGCGGGTCCTTTACCGCGCGCAGGAGGTCAACCCCACGCTGCGTAGGATGGAACGTACAATAGTTTACCGATATGAGAACGCAAGCTCGGAATCACTATCCTAAGCTAGGTGAAATGAAAAAACGTATGGCAGTGGAAAAATGCAATTTAGCATGACCATCTGGAGGTGGTGTGTGAGAAGCCCACGATGAACGATGTGCTCATTCCTCTTTGCGAACGCTATGGGATGAACCTGCAAACAGGAGCTGGCGAACTTTCGATCACGGCGGCTCTGAACATGGTCAGAAGGATTGAGCAGGTGAGCAAGCCAGCGCAGATCTTCTCTATCTCTGACTTCGATCCGGCGGGGCAATCGATGCCGGTTGCGATGGCGCGCAAGCTGGAATATTTTGTGCGTACGCGCCAGGTGGAGCAAGATATCCGGCTTTTCCCGCTCGTGCTTACCGCCGGGCAGGTGCAGGAGTACCGGTTGCCGCGCACACCTATCAAGGAGAGCGAGCGTCGGCGGAGTGGGTTTGAGCACCGGTATGGAGAGGGGGCCACAGAACTTGATGCGCTGGAGGCGATTGCTCCAGGCGCGCTCGCGCGCATTGCGCTGGAGGCTGTGGAGCGCTGTTATGATCCCGATCTCCGTCGGCGTGCCATTCGGGGTCTTGATATAAAAAAAACTCAAAAATCCGCTAAGAGAGAACAAGCAGGGAAAAGGTCCTTGATTTCTTCCGCTACGGTTGCCATTGCCTGTTTGCTGTGATACAAACGATGCATTCCTGTTGAGAGATGTGGAGTGCGTTCTTATGGCAATTGACATCCTCCCCATGGCTCAAGCCAGGGGATTCCTCGAGTCGCCTCTAGGGTTTCCTGCTTCGCTGAGTCTTGCCTGAACGAGACAAAGCCCGTCCAGGTCTTACAGACTCTCCACAGGCGTTAAGGACCGTGAGCCCCACGGCCACAATGTTCTTTGCTGCGTTGATATCGCGGTCATGATGGACCCCACATTCTGGGCAGTCCCATTGACGGACATCAAGCGCTAAGGAGTCGAGGAGATGACCACAATCGAAACAGCGCTTACTGGAAGGATACCATTTGTCAATCTTGACCACGTTTCGACCATACCAGTTGGCCTTGTATTCGAGTTGGGACACAAACTCGCTCCATCCCACATCGCTGATCGCTTTGCTGAGGGTTGGGTGCTTGACCATGTTCTTGACTGCCAACGACTCGACACACACCACTTGGTTCTCGCGTATGAGTCGGGTCGAAAGTTTGTGCAGGCGCGTCACGGCGGCGATCAGCGATACGGGCATGAATGCGTGCTACGTTGAGACGTGCCTTGTCTCGGTTTTTCGAGCCCTTTTTCTTCCTGGCATGACAACGTTGGGCTTTGGCCAGTTTCTTTTCATCCTTGTGGAAGAACCTGGGATTGCCCACCACTTCACCGGTCGAGAGGACCACAAAGGACTTTAAACCAAGATCAGCTCCAATCGCCTGCTCATTGGCAGGCACATGCTCAATCTCGTCTTCCACAAGGATGCTGATGCGCGTAGCGATTGGCACAGTCTTTGGAGATGGTCACACTCGAAGGGGGTGCGTCTTTTGGCAGAGGGCGCGACCAGCGTATATCAAGGGGTTCGTTCATCTTGGCGAGTGTGAGAGCTCCATTGTGCCAGGTAAAAGCGTTGGCGGTATAGGTGGCAGATTGCTTGTTGCGTTTTTTGTGGAAGGTGGGGTACTTGGCACGCCCTTCAAAGAAGTTGAGAAACGCTTTGTCCAGGTGACGAAGAGCTTGCTGCAAGGGCACGCTAGAAACGGCGTTCAACCAGTGTGTCTCTTCTTGCTTTTTCAAGTCAGTCAACAGGAGACTCAACTCTTTGTAATAGAGTCGCTGATGGTCGTTGTAATAGGCATCGGTTTTCTTACGCAATGCCCAGTTATAGACGCGCGCGACAGCACCCAAAGGTTTGAGCAAGGATCTGCTGTTGTTCTGGTGTGGGATACACGCGGTACTTGAAAGCGCGTTTCTGTTTCATAGGATACATTATAGCAGTTACGGTGTAAAAATGCAACAATTTGCACTGCCCTATCCGCCCCAAGAAAGGAGCGCGCCATTCATCCCCATGTTTGCGCAACAGGGGTCTTCTGGCGCGGTTAGATAAAAAGATTTCGACATACCTGACCGACGAGCAACGTCAGGTGATGTCGGAGAGGGGTCTGCTCGCCAGAACGCACGTTCTGTTACTTCTCCCATGTCAAGGGCAACGTCTTCACCCCCAAAACGGACATGCTACTGATCAGAGACAGCGGCGCATCGGACACGTGCCAGGAGCCAGGCAGGCGGTCGAGCATCGCGCTCAGCGCAATCTTCGCCTCCAAACGCGCCAGGGGAGCGCCCAGACAGAAATGGATGCCACGCCCGAAGCCCAGGTGCCGATTCGGCTCGCGCTCGATCATGAACTGATTGGCATTGGGGAACTGGGCCTCATCACGATTCGCCGAGGCAATCCAGGCAAAGAGTAACTTGCCAGCTTCTATGCGCTGATCGCCAATCGTCGTCTCGGTCGTGGTTCCGCGTATCGTGAGTTTGAGCGGCGAGTAGTAGCGCAGTGCCTCTTCAAGAGCGCTCGGCACCAGGTCGCGATTGGCACGCAGACGTTCCACCGCTTCAGGATGCTCATCCAGGCATAGGATGGCATTGCCAATCAGATTGGTCGTGGTCTCGTTGCCTGCGACCAGGAGCAGCACACAGAACCCCAGCAATTCCTCATTCGAGAGGCGCTCCCCATCCACTTCCGCCAGCAGCAGTGCGCTCACCAGGTCGTTGTGGGGATGGGCACGCCGCTCCTCAAAGATCTGGGTGAAGTAGGCACTCATGCTGTCTGTAGCCTGCATGACCGCCTGCCTGGCCTCTTCCGTCGCTTCCTCGTCTCCCGAGACGAAAGCATCAGACCACTGCTTGAACTCCTCACGTCGCTCTGCGGGAACCCCCAACAACTCCGCAATGACCGTGACAGGCAGCGGATAGGCCAGATCCCTGATCACATCCATCTCACCCACCGCCTGCACCTGGTCGAGCAATCCATTGGTGATCTCCTTGATGCGCGACTCCATGTGAGCCACCATGCGCGGCGTGAAGGCTTGCGACACGAGCTGGCGCAACTGGTGATGACGCGGCGGGTCCATACGGAGCATGCTCGAACTGATCGGAGTGGCATTGCGGTACTCGGGTGGCAGGAAGCTGCTCTCATCGGAAGAAAACGTCGTGTGATCACTGAGCACGCGTGCCACATCGTTGTAGCGGAAGATGTGCCAGGCCTGCACATTCTGGTCGAAGAAAACGGGCTGGGTCTCACGCATCTGACGATACCAGTCATACGAGGCAGTGAGCTGTTCTCTCTTGGGATGTGTTTGCATCATTCTTCTTCTTTCTCTTTTTCGTATTTTCTTCTACTTCATTGGTGGTCCATGCCCCCACGCGCGTGAGCAGATCTAGCCCTCCAAACGTGGACCATTCTTTACAGACGACCGTCTGTCCTGTTGGCTTTACGTCATATGGACGTGCTGAAAGGGCCACGATGGCGTGAGCTTCTTCCCACGGAGACGGCCCGCTTTTTACACGCGCTTTGTATAGGCCCTCATCGCAAAGATGTAGGCCACCACCAGAATGCCGACGCACCATGCAAGCGCAACCCAGATATTATGAGACACTGGCTGTCCAGACAGTAACGCACGGATGGTTTCCACGATCGCCGTCACTGGCTGGTTTTCGGCAAAGACCCTGACGACCAGTGGCATCGACTTGGTTGGCACAAACGCCGAACTGATAAAGGGCAGGAAGATAATCGGATACGAAAAGGCGGTTGCCCCGTCTATCGATTTGGCGGTTAGTCCGGGAATCACCGCAACCCAGGTTAATGCCAGCGTAAACAACGCGAGGATGCCGACGACGGTCAGCCAGGACAGGATGCCCGCCGACGAACGAAAGCCCATCAGCAACGCGACGAGAATGATGACCACCACCGAAATCGCGTTGGACACCAGCGAGGTCAGGACGTGTCCCCACAGCAGGGTGGAAGGGGCTATCGGCATGGAGCGAAAGCGCTCAATGATCCCCCGTTGCACATCGGTAAACAAACGGTACGCCGTATAGGAGATCCCGCTCGCAATCGCAATCAGTAAGATCCCAGGTAACAAGTAATTGACATAATTATCTGTCCCGGTTTGAATGGCGCCGCCAAACACATACACGAACAGCAACATCATCGCAATAGGCGTGATCAGGACTGTGATGATGGTGTCCATACTGCGGAAAATATGGCGCATAGAACGACCCAGCATCACGCTCATATCGCTGAAAAGGTGTTTCTGTATGGTTTCCTGTTTCTGTATCGCTTCCATTTATTATTCCTCCTTTTTGCCAATGATGGCAAGAAAAATCTCCTCCAAGGCCGGTTGTTTTTCCACATACTCCACCGAAGCCGCTGGAAACAGCTTTTTGAGCTCCATGAGCGTGCCGCTGGCGAGAATCTTGCCCTCATGGAGAATGGCAATGCGATCAGCAAGCTGTTCCGCCTCATCCAGGTACTGCGTAGTCAAGAAGATGGTTCTGCCCCCATCAGCAAGCTCCTTCGCCACCTTCCACATTTCGATGCGTGCCTCGGGGTCAAGCCCGGTGGTCGGCTCGTCAAGGAAAAGGATCGGCGGTGTTCCCACCAGGCTCATGGCGAGGTCAAGCCTGCGGCGCATCCCGCCTGAATAGGTCGACGCCCTGCGGTTTGCGGCATCGGTTAAACCGAAGCGTGTCAGCAACTCGTCGGACACCTGGCGCGGATTCTTGACGTGTCGGAGCTTGGCGATCATGATCAGATTTTCTTGCCCGGTCAACATCTCATCGACGGCGGCAAATTGCCCGGTCAGACTGAGTGATTGCCGCACATGGTCTGGCTGTGACGCCACATTAAAGCCGTTGACGATGGCCGTTCCCCCGTCCTGTTTGAGCAGCGTGGTGAGGATTTTGACAAGCGTGGTCTTGCCCGCGCCGTTGGAGCCAAGCAGGGCAAAAATGCTGCCCTGCTCCACGCTGAAATTCACGCCTTTTAAAACATCGAGATGCTTGTATGATTTCTGCAGATCGCTTACCCGAATTGCAACACTTTGCACAATTTTCTCCTTATGCTAGAATAATCACCTTCGAGACATCAACATCCAGCCCTTTGAGCGCGGCATACGTGATCTTATCCATCATCGCACCGTCAAAGGAAATGGTTTTCAGAGCACGATAATATTTCTTCGACAAGGTAAACCCTGGGAGGAACGAAACCTGTTTGAGGGTCGCGCCCCGAAACGAAGCGTCATTGAGGGACGCCTTGCCAAACATGACACCGATAAAGGTCTGCCCATCAAAGCGCAGTCCGCGCAGATCGGAATATGTGAAGTTCACGCGGAGAAAGCGACAGCGTTCAAAAATGGTTTTTCGCAGGTTAGTCATTGTCAAGTTGACATCTGTCAGCGTGACGTTAATGAATGCTGCTTGGTCCAGTCCCGACATACTGAAGTTGGTACGCACAAGGATGGCTTCACGGAAGTTGGCATTCCTGAGATCAAGGGTGGAGAAGTTACAATCGGTCAGATTGGCACCAGCAAAGTTGGCTTCACGGACGTCGCTGCCCCGAAACGAACTCCCAGTCAGGTCTGCACCTGTAAAATCAGAGCCGCGCAACGCGCTGCCTTGAAAGTTGCTTTTCTGCGCAACCACACCTGCAAAGTCGCTTTGTGGTAGATTGCTCGCACTCAAGTTGATGGCCACCTGTCGCTCCAGCGAGCGGGAGAGGTGGGCGACCTCCTGGACCGTCTGCTCAATGTCGCCGATACTCTCAATGGTCATGTCAAAGGCGGTTTCATCATCCTTGCCCTCGGCTTTGAGTTCACGGAAGCGCTCCTGCAAATCGGCGAGCAGATCAGCCTTTAATTCGGCGGCGCTTTTTACCCCATCGTAGGGAGCAAAAACGCCGTGTACATAGTTGGTCAATTTATCATCCATAACGACACCTTTCCTTTACAAGAGGTTATCCAGCACGCCCTTCGCGTACTCCCAGTTGCTTTTGTTGCGATCGTACGTCGCTTTCCCTTTTTCCGTAATTCGGAAGTATTTCCTCCTTCCGCCCTGAGATTCATCGCCCCAATACCATTCGATATCACCGTCCACCTCAAGCCGCCGGACGCTGGAATACATGGTGGCTTCCTTTAATTCATAGTCCCCACCCGAGCGCTCGGCAATCAGCTTGACAATCTCGTAGCCGTAGCGGTCAGCTTCCGATACGAGCCGTAAAATCATCGTATCGGTATGTCCGCGCAGCAGGTCGGAGGTCAGTTTGTTTTCACTCATCTCATCACCTCATATGCGGATTATACGACATAGTACTATGATTGTCAATGAACTATTTCAATGGTAATACTTTGTTTGATAAAGAGGAAACACCAGAAACGTACCCTTAACGGAAGAAATCAGGACCTTTCCCCCGCTGACTCCTCCTTAGCGGAATTTTGAGTTTTTTTTATGTCGGGGCCCCGTCTCAGGCGCTCATCGTTCTCCTGAGTGCGGCTCATCGCCGAAACGGTCTATCCAGCCTCGACTCATCTGGGTAGGCCCGGCGCTACGTAAGTTGTCATGAAGGGCAGGGTAGCGATTACTACATGCAAAAAATAGTACTCACCTCTTGTTCCCGATTCTGTATCCCTCTTCGTTTTTTTGCAACACAACCCTTGCATCGTATTTTATCTCTGCTATACTTAGCCTTGTTGGGATGTTGGGAAAGCTGGGGAAGAAAAAACAGAGAAGCAGGTTACCATGCCCAAATCACCCACCTATAGGCTCATCTGGTCTGCTGAACGCAATGCCTATGAACTTCATACCCCTGATCACTCTCACCAGCGTTTTGTGCCAGAAGACGAAGCATCATGGTTGGCCTGGCTCGCGACATGCACCTCCTTTTCTTTCCAGGGTCGCGCTGGTCGCCTCAATGTTTACAAAGAGTTGCGCTCACGAGGCGCAGGGTACTGGTATGCCTATCACTCTACTGGGCGGCGCGTCGCCAAGCGCTATCTTGGGCGCACGGCCACGTTGACGCTGAGGCGTTTAGAAGAGGTTGCGCAGTCTCTGACGAATGAGAACCCAGCTTCCCTGATGACATCCACCCTCACAGAAAAGGATGGTGTCTTCCAGGCAACCACGGCACGCCTCCCAGAGGAGGGTAAGGAGAAGGGGGACTTGCCATCTACCTTGCCTCCGTCGCAGATGGAGCAGCTCGGCCTCAAACTCCGTCTGCCACGCTTAGCAACTTCCTTGATTGAGCGCACGCATTTATACGCGCTCCTGGATGCTGGATTTGCCCGCAAACTTACCCTCATCTCAGCTCCTGCAGGCTTTGGCAAAACGACCCTCGTGCGCGCCTGGATCACCAGGCGCAGGGATTCCTGCCTGCCCTCTCGTCCTACCTCTGAGCGTACCAACCAGGATCACCTGTTCGTGGCCTGGGTCACCCTGGATGACGGGGACAATGAGCCTCTGCGTTTTTGGGGTGCTGTCCTGGCAGCCTGCCAGACCTTCTCGCCACACGAAGAGATAGGGGCACGTGCGTTGTTGGAAACTGCGCAGTACCAGACGATGCTCGCTACATTTCTCCAGTACCTCTCTCGCCT
The DNA here is from genome assembly GCF_016587415.1 of Ktedonobacter sp. SOSP1-85. GTDB lineage: Bacteria > Chloroflexota > Ktedonobacteria > Ktedonobacterales > Ktedonobacteraceae > Ktedonobacter. The sequence goes on from NZ_BNJI01000001.1 coordinate 6,432,346, forward strand.
GCCCACCCGTTGTATCCTGGTCCTGGAAGATTATCATGTGATTCGTTCGCCGCTTCTTCACGAGATGCTCGCCTCACTGCTGGCTCGCGTGCCTGACACCCTGCATGTGATCCTGATCACGAGAGTTGATCCTCCCTTGCCTCTGGCACGATTACGTGCCAACGGAGAACTGCAAGAAGTACGGGATGCCGACTTGCGTTTCGCGCTCACGGAGGCGCAAGCCTTCCTGCAGCAGATGCTCCCCTTTCCTCTTGACGCGGCAGTGAGCGAGCGCATGTACCTCCAGACCGAAGGCTGGGTGACGGGACTGCGTTTGCTCGCGCTGGCCTTACAAGGGTATAGATCACAGCAGGAGAGCGAGCCGCTGTTGGCCAGCTTCAGTGGCACCCTTCGCTACATTTTGGTGTATCTCGTCGAGGAGGTGCTCGCTGTCCAGCCTGACGCCCTCCAACTCTTTCTGCTGCAAACGAGTGGCCTCAACCGTTTGACGGCCTCGCTGTGCGATGCGGTCACCGACAGGGACGATAGCGATCTCCTGCTCGAACAGGTGGAACGGGCCAATCTCTTTCTCCAACCCCTCGATGAGAGCCAGCAGTGGTATCGCTATCACGCGCTCTGGGCGCGGGCACTGCAACGAGAAGCCCACCGTCGCCTGGGAGCAACCACCTTGCACACACTCAACCGCAAAGCAAGTTCCTGGTATGAGCAGCAGGGACTGCTCCCGGACGCGATTGAAGCGGCTTTTGCAAGTGAGGATTTTCCCCGTGTGGCCATGCTCATCGAACGTTTGCTTCTTCCAAAGAGCTTTCACAATCCATATCACCTGTTGCGAAGGCTTCTGGAGCGGGTGCCAAAGGATGTGTTAGATGCGCATCCGGAACTCAGTTTTGCCTATGCAGAATCCCGCATTTTTACGTCTGATCGACGCGATCCCTCCAACAAAAAGGTGACTGAACAGGCACTGCAGATTGCGGAACAGGGATTTCGTGTCCAGAAGGATGACCAGAAGTTGGCCCAGGTACTCTCACTCAGAGCGACTCTTGCCTTCTTTCAAAACGATCTGCTTGCCGCGTTTGCTCTGGCCCATCAGATGCTGCTAGTGCAGCCAGAAGGCGAGCTGCATTGGCGTGGGAGTAGTCTGGTGGTACTCGGGATTGAAGCGCTGCTCGCCGGGAAGATGGAGGAGGCCCGGCAACGTATGATGGAGGCGCGTGTCGCCTATGAAGCTGATCAATCTTTCCCTGGCCACCTGGCGACGGCGTTCGTCCTGGGAGAGATCAGCATGGAACAGGGAGAGCTGCATCAAGCTGACCTGTACTATCAGCAGGCACTCGCAGGTTCAGAACCGGGAAAAGAGGAACTCTTCCAGCATCAACTCACCACCATGACCGGAGCCCAGGAAACCTTCTTCAAATGCCAGGCCCTGTTCGGGTTGGCTCAGCTTGCCTATGAACGGAACGAGTTGGATGCAGCGGAGCAGTGGCTCTCCCAGGTCCGAGTCCTGGGTGGCCCCCTGGTGGAAGAGATGCACTTCCTCACCGCTGGGACGCTGTTGCAGGCATACATCCTCCACGCACGTGGGCAGAGCGCCCAGGCGCAGGAACTGCTGAGTCAGATAGCCGTGCAGGCACGCTCGCCGCAGTTTCTCCGTGAGGTCCGCGCCTGCGTAGCCCAGATCGCGCTGGCCACAGGGGATCTGACGAAAGCCTGCGAGTGGTCCAGGACCATTGAGCACGCTGAGACTCCTCTTGCCCTGCTCAGGCAGGAAGAAGAGGCCCTGCTGCTTGCTCGCTTGCGGATCGCACAAGCCCGGAGTGAGGAAGCCTTGCGCATCCTGGCACCCTGGAAAACGCAAGCCGAAACGCAGCAACGTCTGCGCTCGACGCTGGAAATCTTGCTCCTTGAGGCACTCGCCTACTTTTCCCAGGCCTGCCTGCCTGAGGCAAAGCAGGCCCTCCTGCCGATGTTAACAAGGACGCAAGGGAAAGGATATCAACGCCTCTTTCTAAATGAAGGCCGGGCGATGGAAACACTGCTGAAAACATTGGTGCCGGAGCTACGAGAGGCCTCCCTGCTTTCCTCTGTACGCACCCTTCTGCACGCCTTTGCCCAGGAATATGGGACAGAGGACACCTCGCCTTCCAGGAAAGGCAGCTTGCTGCTTGAGCCGCTCAGCCCTCAGGAGCAACGCGTGCTGCATTTGCTCGTTGCTGGACGAACCTACGGCGAAATCGCCCAGGAACTGGTCGTCTCCCTCAATACCATTAAGACCCAGATCAGTAGTGTGTATCGCAAGCTGGGAGTGAACCGCCGCGCAGAAGCCATCGCCCGTGCCCAGCGTTTGCATTTGCTCTAACCCCTCGCATCTCCCTGTTGGGATTATCCAGCCATTGCGTAACCACCTGATTTCCCCAACTCCAGCCACCGACAATCACCCGCGCAATCACGAGAAGAGGTGAAGTCAGCGTCCCCGCTTTCCGGCTATACTGCTTTGCGTGAGGGAGCAAAAACACCTCTCTCTAGAGCAGGAGGGCATCTATGCAGGTGCAGATCCGCGTGAAGAGTTATCTCAACCCTGACTGGCAGGAGTGGCTTGAGGGGTTGGCGGTAGTCCATGAGCCATCAGGAACCACCTTGCTGTGTGGGTGGCTTCAGGACCAGGCTGCGTTGTATGGAATACTTCTCACTATTCATGATTTTGGGTTGACCTTGCTTTCGCTTGAGACAAGCGAATCATCCCAACGTACGAAAGGGAAAGAGCATATTATGATAAGCGCAGCATTTCCTTACGAGAAAAAACGGAAAGCCGCCCTGGGGCTTGAGATGGCCTATGTAGAAGAGGGACAGGGTGATCCCATTGTCTTTCTCCACGGCAATCCCACCTCTTCCTACGTCTGGCGTAACATTCTGCCCTATGTGCAGGGCTTTGGTCGCATTATTGCCCCGGATCTCGTCGGGATGGGCGATTCGCAGAAGCTACCTGAGAGCGGACCACACTCCTATACCTTCGTCGAGCATCGCCGTCACCTTGATGCGCTGCTCGAAGCGCTGGGCGTCAGTGCCCAGGTCGTCCTCGTGGGACACGACTGGGGTGCAGCCCTGGCGTTTGATTGGGCACGTCGCCATCCAGAGGCTGTGCGCGGCATTGTCTATATGGAAGCGGTCATGGGAACCTCCTCGTGGAGTGAGATGCCGGAGATCGCCCGCTCGCGCTTTCAGGCCCTGCGTTCTGCACAGGGTGAGCAGTTGGTACTGGAACAGAACTCGTTCATCGAGTTCAACCTGCCCAAGACCATTCTGCGTACCTTAACAGACGAGGAAATGAACCAGTATCGTCGCCCGTTTGCAGAGGTCGGTGAAGCGCGTCGCCCGAATCTCTCCTGGGCACGTCAACTCCCGATTGAGGGCGAACCAGCCGATGTTACCGAGATCGTCACTGCCTCTGGGAAGTTTCTTGCTCAGAGTCCCATGCCTAAATTGCTCATCCAGGCCGTTCCAGGGACACAAGACCCCCAGAAGGTCGCGTTCAATCGCACATGGCCGGCGCAAACCAAAGTGAGCGTGCGCGGGCACCATACCCCGCAGGAGGACTCTCCTGACGAGATTGGGCAGGCCATTGCAAGCTGGTTACAATCTCTGAAATAGTTTCCAAGACGAGGGCCTTCACAGGAGACGTGAGAGCATTCGTCCAGCCGTATTTGAAGGAAACGGTGGAAAATTGCTTCCTTCGATGGATACAGACATATTCTTCTGCTTACATAAAAGGAGATAGGAACATGAAACCAGTTACACCATATCCAGCTTTTATTGACTCAGATCCGAAACAAAGTGAATCAAGTGAAAGATGGGGGAATGAAATAAAAAGACCATTTGAAGTGGAATCATCGGAATATCCTTTCACGGACCGTTGGCTGCCTTATCGTGACGGATACATTCATTACCTTGACGAAGGGGCAGGACCAACGGTCCTGCTCCTTCACGGGAATCCCACGTGGTCTTATCTCTATCGGAATGTCATCAAGGAGCTGCGCAATGACTGTCGTCTGATCGCTTTGGATTACCCTGGATTTGGGATGTCAAAAGCGCCTTCCCACTATGGTTTTACGCCACAAGAGCAATCGGATGCTGTCCAGGACTTCATCCGCCGCCTGGACCTGAAGGATTTTGTTTTAGTTGTCCAGGATTGGGGAGGACCAATTGGAGTACATTACGCGGTTTGGCACCGGGAAAACCTACGCGGCATCGTCGTGATGAACACCTGGGCTTGGCCCACTACGCTCCTTCCAATGAAGCTGTTTTCTTTGGCGATGGGGGGATGGCCTATCGGATACTGGCTTCAAACACAGCGAAACTTCTTCGCCAAAAACATTGTTCCGTATGGGATTCACCATGCTGAAAAAATCACGAAAAGCTTGAGAAAAGCTTATACTGATCCGTTCCCAACGCCAAAATCAAGGATACCAACCTGGGTTTTCCCCAGACAGATTCGCAAGGCACGATCATGGTTCAAGGAAATTGAATCGAGACTACCGGTGCTCTCTAATGTACCCGCGCAAATTCTCTGGGGGACAAAAGATAGCGACGGTTTCCCACTCGAAGAGATGAAAAAATGGCAGAGATACCTCAAGCTAAACGAAAGTGAAGCCCTGGATGATGCCTCGCATTATGTGCAGGAGGATCGACCAGATCGCGTCGCAGCCGCTATTCGCAGAGTTCTTGAAAGAACTTCGCGGAATTGAGAGAGGTCAGATGAAACAAACCACATTTCCCCCAATGGGAACTTACATCGTATCACCATCTATGGAATAGAGGAGAAAGCAATGAAAACGATTCTTTGGGCCACCTTAACCGCTAATGGGAACTACGCACGCAATGCCAGCCCCGAGCACCCTCCCAAACAGGAAGCGTTCAGTGATTTCTTGGATCAGGTGAAAGCGGCAGGGAATTTCATCGTCGGACGTCGAACGTTCGAGAGCTTTCAGGCGGGTGGAGAGAGTCCTTTTGGCGATGTCGACATCGTCGTGATCTCGAAGAGCGTCAAAGACATTCCTGGTGTCAAGGTTGTGGAATCACCGCAAGCGGCCCTCGCGTACCTGCAAGAAAAAGGCTATACAACCGCCCTTCTTTCGGGCGGCGCGGATCTGCACAATGCCTTTTTACAACAGGGGCTTGTTGACGAGATACTATTTCCAATCGCACCTGTATTGGAGGGAAAGGGATACAACATCTTGCTCAACCAGGATCACTACCAATACAAGGATATCCAGTTGTTGGATTTCAAGTCCCTTGGTGGTGGCGTCGTTCGGTTACACTACGCAATTGGTCGTGAATAAAGCCGCTTGAGAAGAATGCCTGATTCATAGGCTCTTTACTGTACGTCCTTACGTACGTACCTACGTCTGACCGCTCACTGAAGATCAGCGCTGATCTTCAGTGAGCGGTCAGCGCGAAGGATTGACACTGAAGACGTATTAATCCCCATGTGATATGGAATGCGATTGGAGAAACAATGGACACAAACGCATCGGAGCAGCAACACAACCAGAAGTCTGAACTGACCTCTCCCGCGAAGGCATTCGATCAGCCTTTTTTGGCAAGCAAGGAGCCATCGACCAGGGTTCGGGTGGGCCATGTGCTTCTCCTGGGGACAATGATGGCAATTGGGCCGCTGTCCAGTGATATGTACCTGCCCTCACTCCCAACGATCAGCCACGAACTGGGCGCAACAATGTCGCAGGCCCAGATCACCTTGACTGCAAGTCTCTTCGGCGTGGCGCTGGGCCAGCTGCTGATCGGACCGATCAGTGATGCTCGCGGGCGGCGCGGACCTCTACTCGTCGGAATGATCCTCTATGTACTTACATCCCTGTTATGCCTCGTCGCTCCTTCGATTGGTCTCCTTATCGCGCTACGTTTCGCCCAAGGGGGGCCGCAGCAGCGGGAGTCGTGATTTCGCTTGCCATCGCTCGCGATCTCTATGGGGGTCGCGCCCTGGCCCGCTGCATTTCTCTGCTGATGATGGTGAACTACTTTGCCCCGATGATCGCGCCTGTGCTTGGCAGTCTGTTACTCAGCTTTACCTCCTGGCGAGGTGTCTTTGTGACGCTCGCTCTCATCGGTACAGTGATTGTGCTTGTGGTCGCATTCGGACTCAGCGAGACACTGCAACCAGCGCAGCGCCAGAGCAGAGGCGTCTCTGCCTCGCTTGCGGATTTCCGCCATTTGCTCTTCGATGCTCGTTTCGTCGGTCTTGCCCTCTCTCTAGGTTTTACGTTCGCCGCCATTTTCGTGTACATTTCAAGCGCCCCCTTCATCTTAGAGAACGTCTATGGCCTTGCGCCTCAAAGCTCTGGCGTCGTGTTCGGGATCAATGCCCTGGGGGTTCCCATCATGGCTCAGGTCAACGCAAGGCTTGTCGGTCGAGCATCACCGCAAAAGCTACTGATAGGGGGAACGGCGGTTCTTGCCATTGGGAGTCTAGCCTTGATTGGTGCAGTCCTCACGGGAGTTGGCCTCATTGGAGTGCTACCTTCATTCTTTGTCCTTATCTCCAGTGTGGGCCTTATCGCACCGAATGCGATGGCGCTCGCATTGGGCAATGTCAGGGCTGCTGGAAGTGCATCGGCCATCCTGGGCGTGTTGCAGATCATCATTGGCGTGGTCGCAGCGCCACTGGTTGGCCTTGGTGGAAGTGAGACTGCCGTTCCCATGGCGCTGACCATTGCCGTGTTCGGCATCACAACCTTGGCGACGGTCGTCATGGTATGCCGTCCTGGAAAGATCGATACAAAGGCACAGTAGATTGCCACTTTCCTCGACATCACTGGATCATGACGAGTGGAATCTGGAGTATGATAGACCAAATCCGTTGAAGTACAGTCCAAAGGAGCAATTCATGGTGATAGGGCTCAAGCAGGTGGCTACGCTGGGGTTGATCGCCGGAAGCTTGACCAGTGATCTGCGCCTCATCCCCTCGATCAGTATTCCTCTGCTTTGCCTCCCACTGTGCGCCATGCTTTTTTCCCTATCAGTTCCTTTTTTCGACAGCCGTAGCCATACCATCGCTGTTGACGGAACGGCTGAAATAACACCCTCTTGTGAGTGATACTCGTGAACAACTGCAAAGATTGTTGCCAACATTCGCATCACAAGAGCATGACGGAGCAACGGAATCACTTTAACATCACTTCTGGTTGTGCAAGGCTCGCCGCTGAGCCTTGGGTCAAAGGGTATATGCGGAAAATGGCAAAGGCCGTTTTTCGCATATACCCTTTTCTCTGAGCGTTGTAGACACGAAGGCTCTCTTAGAAAAGAGGCGCCTCCTCATGCTGGTGTAGTGAAATGGCGTGGTAGGGGACGTCGTCCTACGATGCTCACGCGATGGCTACTCGATAGATAACGATCTCTGGCAAGCCCCCTTTTTCAGGTAACATATGAAAAGAACTCAAACTCAGGTATGAAGAAGAAGGGAAAGCCGCTCATGCAAATGCTTAAGACTCCTGTGCTTCCCAGTGAAGTGCAACTCTCTAGACAACATCACTCTCATCTCTCTCCTAATACACTTCATTGGTATCAGCATACGTTGGCCAGACACGCCCGGCAGGTGAAGTTCCTGGCGCAAGCAGTAGCACGCCAATTACAGCAAAGTGAAGGTGAGATCTATCTGCTCGGTTTAGCCGCTCTAATGCACGATATTGGGAAAATAGCCATCCCCTCTGCTCTCCTCAACAAGCCAGGTCCACTTACAGAACAGGAATGGATTGTGATGCGTCTCCATCCAATGATTGGTGCTTGCTTGCTAGAGAAGGCAGGTGGAACCTGGTCATCTATCGCCCCGTTTGTTCTGGCTCATCATGAACGCTGGGATGGGCATGGGTACCCCTATGGACTGGCGGGAGAGGCTATCCCCCTGCAGGCGCGCATTCTGGCTGTGGTAGACTCCTATGCCGCGATGACGGAGCAGAGGCCCTATCGGCCATCTCTTCTTCCAGCCGAGGCCCAGGCAGAAATTCACCATTGCGCGGGTAGTGCCTATGATCCCCGAGTGGCTGAAGTTTTTCTCACCCTTCTCCCTAAAAGTGGTATGCAGGAACGTGCCAACTCATTCTTAGCAATTAGATGAGACCCACAATGTACTTGAGGAAGGATATCATGTCATAATCATGTTCGATATATCGAAGCGCTCGCCTGGGAAATAAATATAAGAGAACAAAAGCATATTGGGATGTTAGGTAATAGCTTTTTTGTAATCAGCAAGGAAATAGACTATGAATAGTCCACTTCTTGGACAGCGGCATTGCTTCACAACTTCATCTGCAGATGTGCCAGATGCAGTTTTGGCACAGCAGGCTCTGACAGGTAATCAGCAGGCCTTTGAAACTATGGTCCAGCGTTACCAGAAACCCCTCTTCAATTTTATCTATCGTCGTCTGGGTGATTATGACCAGGCATGGGATGTTTTGCAGCACGTCCTGTTGTGTTTCTTTACATCCTTGCCGTTCCTGGATAACAATCGATCCTTCAAACCCTGGCTCTATCAAGTGGCGCGCAATAGCTGTGTTGATGAGATACGGCGTCGACATCGCTCTGCTCTACCCTTTTCGCAAGTGGAAATATATGAAGACTCGCCAGATGGCCAGGAACTCTTGCTTGAAATCCTCGACCAGGATCCTTTACCTGAAGCAGCGGCGGAAAGGCGTGAGCTACAACAACTTTTACAAAAAGAGATTGCAACTGTTCCCAAAAAAGTGGGAAAAAGGGATCAACCATGGGCAAGACGCCACACTTTCGAGCTTCTTGACAGATGAGAACGTTTGTCCTATACTTGAAAAAATAGGAGGCAAGAGAAAGAGCAGAACTGCATGATTCGCGCCCATAAGATCAGACTGCATCCCACACCTGAGCAGGCCAACGCCCTTGCTCGTGCCGCAGGCGTTGCTCGCTTTGTGTGGAATTGGGCGCTGGCCGAATGGAACCGCCAATACGAAGCCGGGGAGAAACCCACTGCCTTGAAACTCAAGAAGCAATTCAACGAGATCCGGCGGGTGCAATTCCCCTGGACATGGGAGGTAACGAAGAACGCCTCAGATCAGCCCTTTCTCGATCTAGGAAAAGCCTTCACCGCGTTTTTTGAAGGCAAAGCCAAACGCCCCACGTTCAAGAGCAAGAAACAAAACAAAGCCTCCTTTTACCTTGCCAACGATCAATTCGAGGTGGGGGATCACCGCCTGTGGGTTCCTAAGCTCGGATGGGTCAACATGGCGGAAAATCTGCGCTTCAAAGGTCGCGTGACCGGAGCACGCATCACGAAAACAGCAGACTGGTGGTTTGTGTCTCTCCAGGTCGAACTCCCAGATGCGATCCCGACGAAGAAACCAGCCGCTGTTGGTATCGATGTCGGACTGAACCGATTGGCCACCTTGAGTGCAGGAGAGGGAGTCGAGAACCAAGCCTTCCTCAAAACGGCGCTCAAAAAATTGCGTCAGGCCAATAAGCGACTGCATCGCCGCAAACCGGGATCAAAAAACCGCGAGAAAGCGCGTAGACAGGTGGCACGACTCCATTATCGTATTACCTCTCTGAGAGATGATGTGCTCCACAAGCTCACCACCAAGCTTGCCAATTGCTATGGAAGCATTGGCATCGAAGACCTCAACCTCAAGGGACTGCTCAAGAATCGGCGGCTGTCTCGTTCGTTCTCTGACGCAGCATTGGGCAAGCTGCTCTCCCTGCTCGGGGCGAAGGTAGAGCAGCGGGGTGGACAGGTGATCAAAGTGGGACGCTTCTTTCCTTCGAGTAAGACCTGCCACTGCTGCGGCTGGAAGTGGGAAGCGATGACGCTCAAAGATCGCACCTTTGTCTGCCAGAATCCATCATGCCCCTATTTTCAGTTCCCGCAAGATCGCGATCAGAATGCGAGCCAGAATATCCTGCGGGAAGCCCTTCACTTGATCGGGCTCATTGACCAAGTCGTCAGCGGTATTGGCTCAGACGAGGACGTAAACTTGCCTGCGGACGCGGGGTAAGACCAAAAAGGCTTCGGCCTTGAGGCTCCTACGGATGAAACAGGAACAACAAAAGGTGTAGTAGAGCTATGCTTGCATATGTTTTACTACATTAATTGGAGCAGATTGCGTCACTGCCTCCCAAGTTTCGCGCTGTTGTCTGGCTGCGCTATATCTATCAGCCGTCCTTTGCCGAGATCGGGACGGAGCTTAATATGCCAACGGCAACCGCGAAGACATACTTTTATCGTGCGAAGCTCCTTTTGCGTCAGAAGCTTCGTAATTATCTGTACAACTTAGATGTGTCTCTATGCCTGACGAGAGCGTGAACTGCTGATTGAGGATACTAAAGCCTGAGGGGGCTTAATCGACCCGCTACAACCTTTGTTGTATGTCTTGCGGGCATGGGTATTATCCTTTTGGGTTATGACATTTTATATGCCCTCTTCTATACTAGAACTGGTCAAAAGAGATTTTTCTGGTGGAAGCATAGGTGTTATAAACGTTCATAAGAAACGATGCCATGTATTGCCATATAGCGTCATCTATGGTAGACTTTCTGCATGAAGTTAAGTCAATACGCCAAACAACAAGGCATTAGTTACCGAACGGCGTTTCGTTGGTGGCAAGCTGGGCAGATCAAAGGCTATCAGGCCCCCTCAGGAACCATTATTGTTACTGAAGGCGAGAAATCTTTGGCTGTTCCTGAAAAGACTGTCATTTACGCTCGTGTCTCCTCGCAGGAGCACAAAGAAAACTTAGAACGCCAGGTCGAGCGACTGCAAAATTACTGTGCCGCGAAAGGCTATCAAGTGACCATGATCGTCAAGGAGATTGCTTCAGGTGTCAATGATAGCCGCCCGAAACTCCTGAGTCTGCTTAAGGATACCAGCGTTACCCGCATTATCGTGGAACACAAGGATCGGCTGACTCGCTTTGGGGCAAACTACATTCTCACGTTGTTAGAAGCACAAGGTCGTACCGTTGAGATTGTGAATTTGGCCGATGACGACAAGGAAGATTTGATACAAGATTTGAGCAGCATTTTCTATAGTTTCTGTGCTCGGATGTATGGGCAACGCCATGCTAAGCGCAAGACGGAGAAGATCGTCAAGGAATTGGAAGCGAAAGAGGAAGAGTAAGGATGCAACTGGTTGAGCGCCATCTCATTCACCCAACCGATCCTCGCTATGCGGCCATAGATGCTGCTTCCTTTGCGTCCAAAAACCTGTACAATTTGGCGAACTACCACATGCGCCAATCCTTCATCAAGAAAGGCAAGTACCTGGGCTATGCCGAGGTCTATCACCTGGTGAAGGACACCGATGCCTACCAAGCCTTGCCGCGTAAAGTGAGCAATGATGTCCTTCGACTTCTTGACAAGAACTGGAAGGCGTTTCGTAAAGGGCTTGAAGCGTGGTTTGAAGACCCCTCAAAGTTTCAAGGTCGTCCCAAACTACCAAAATACAAAGACAAGCAAAAGGGACGCAATATCCTCGTTTACGATCTGCAAGCCATCTCAAAAAAAGCCCTCAAAAAAGGGAGTATTGCTCCATCGCAACTGGGAATTGAGATTCCGACCAAGCAGACCCGCATCAACATCAAACAAGCTCGTATCATCCCTCGTCGCGGGTTCTATGTGGTAGAAGTGGTCTACGAGCAAGAACCCAAACAGGCAGCCGTTGATCCCTTGCTCGTCGCTGGTATTGACATTGGGGTGAACAACTTAGCAACGCTAACTTCAAACAAAGCAGGCTTTGCGCCTCTGCTGGTTAACGGGCGTCCGCTCAAGAGCATCAACCAATGGTACAACAAAGAACGTGCAAGGTTCCAAAGCCATCTCAACAAACACAAGCGCTACACCTCCACTCGCTTAGAACGCCTCACCAACAAGCGCACACGCAAAATTGACCACTACTTGCATACCCAGAGCCATCGCGTCATCGAACATCTGGTTGAAGAAGGGATCGGGACGCTCGTCATCGGGAAGAATGCCAACTGGAAGCAAGAGGCCAATCTGGGCAAGCGTACCAACCAGCAGTTTGTGCAAATCCCTTTCGCTCGCTTCATTGACATGCTCCGCTATAAAGCGGAGCTGGTGGGGATACGTGTCATCCTCCAAGAGGAAAGCCACACGAGCAAATGCAGCTTTCTTGATCTTGAGCCAATTTGCCATCATGAGCGCTATGTGGGCAAGCGGATCAAACGTGGCTTGTTTTGTGCCAGCACTGGCAGGCGTCTCAATGCCGATGTGAATGGCAGCCTCAACATTATCCGAAAAGCAATCCCCAACTCCTTCGGGCAGGGGATAGAGGGCGTGGCAGTCCGTCCAGTGGGTGCTCCCACATACTGAGCAATGCTTGTCATTGTTTAGGTGAACTGTTTGGTATCTATCCATTAATGCTTCCCGCCACCAATGCATCCTATAGCTTGACAACTCACAATGCCTCGGCTTCGGCCTATGGTCAGTCGATGGGTCTGGCCTGGTGGATATTCGGTCTGCTTCTGGCGATCATCTACTTTGTCGTGATCTATCGCCTTTTCTGGGGAAAGGTCAGCATCGCTAACCGTGCCAGGGAGTGAGAAGCAGGTTGGCGCGGATTGGGTAGAAGTGAGCATGACCCGGTTTGGCGGATCTTCCGCAACTTCCGTGCTCCTGCTAAGCAGCGAGCAAAAACCGCTGACGTAGCAACTCAAAACTTCCGTGGCCATACATACTGCGTTTGGTATACTTGAGTTTGTTGATTTGCCCTTCAACAGGTCCATATCCTTGAATGAACCGTTTTTCCAGATAGAGAATGTAAGGATCGAGCAGGCTCTTGGTTCGTAAAACAGTGGCGCGCTCAGGAAAAGCCCCTGCATAGATCCGCATTGCGTACCGTCGTACGGCTCATTCGCAGACAGCGAAAGCAGCGAACATGTAAACGCAAGCAAACAGCTTGTCCACTCACTGGCAGATCAGCAGGGCGACGCATGTAGTAGCTATGGAGCCGATGTGACTCTTGCCCACAGGTGGGGCAGAATGCAGTTGAGCCAGTAGTACGAGCCGTCACAGTGAGCACAGCCTCGTTGTTGCAGATCTCCTGCACCTCAAATCCTGGTAAAGAAAAAGGAAGCAAAAAGAAAAAGAAGGAAGGCTAGCCCATGGGCTAACCTTCCTTCTTTTGTGGCCTCAACGTTTTTTTCTGAACGTTTCACGCTCTCTGATGGTGGAACTTAGTAGCGTCCGCTCCGATAGCCCGTGTCTGAATACCGTTCTCTTCCCTGGAATCCTCTGCTTCCTGCCGCCTGGCGCTCACGCGCCTCATTGACGGTGATCGTCCGATTTCCTAGAAGGGTTCCGTTCAGTCGCTCAATGGCGGACTGTGCTTCTTGATCGGTACTCATTTCGACAAAGCCAAACCCTTTGCTTCGCCCTGTCTCACGATCCGTGATGACCGAAGCCTGAGTGACCTGTCCGACCTGCGCAAAAAGATCACCAAGATCTTGCTCGGTCATTTGATAAGGGAGACCCCCTACATATAGTCTCATGTGTATCTACTCCTGTGTGAACATCTCTCTATCCATTGATGCTCGGAGAAACCATTTCCCACAGAAGCGATCCAATATCTTTGTGATGCCATACATGTATAGAAACAGGTTTGGCGAGCAACTTATTCCCTCGTCTTCAAATTCAAAGTGGCTTCAGAAAGACCTTGAGCTTGTCCCGTTTTCAGAGCATGCATGAAACGTCATGCGCTGCGCCAGCAGCGCACCACTCCGCATGAAAATTACTAACGAGCTTTCTTGCGGTGTTTCAGAATATACTGTTGCTAAATTACGCATCACGCTGGGGAAGTCTGGAGCTCAGCAAAGCGCGAGAGTCGGGTCTTCGCCTGTGGAATGCCAGCTTGCCAAGCGTCAAAGCGGACCAGGTTAATAGCGCACGCCGTCAAAATGTGTTGGAGATGTGTTTTTGCTTCGCTGATGTAGCGAGAGCGACGCAATCCGAAGCCGCGCGTTCCCTGTGAAATGGTTCCCTCGATACCAGCCCTGCGTTCAAAGCGCTTCTTCCATTCCGGGGTTGTTTGCAAGCGGCGAATCCGCTGCAATATTTGATGGTCGGTCTGGATGCGTAAGGTTACGTAATTGCCTTTGCGCGACATGCTTACAATGATCCCAGATTGCTCTAACCTCAGACGATAGGCTCATATAATAATTTGGTAGCAGCGGGAGAGCCTCAGTATTGGCTAGTGGCCTGTGAAAAGCAGTGACCTCCTTCACAAGACGGCTCCCCGTCCGCCAGGGCCTCAAGGGTCTATGAGGCTTGTTGCAACAGCCTGCGGTGACGTGAAAGGCAACCGCTAGAGTCAGATTGCCTATCCAAGATGAGCTGACGCTCGCTCTGGTTGGTCGGGATTCTCGCTTGCTGATCGCGGTGAAAGGATGCACCGGATGGCAGACCCAGGGAGGGGAAGCGAAGAAAAACCAGGTGTGCGATGGAGACGACCCCAACTGCCTCCTTCGTCGAGGGGGCTGAGATCACATACGTCTGTGGGATTGATATCGGAAGCCAATCCTGTTCGGGGTGTATTACCCGACCCAACAAAAGCGTCGTGGTCAAGCCGACCACTTTTGCCAATGCGAGAGAAGGCTGGAACAGATGGGAGGAGAGGCTGAGCAGTTTGGATGCCGCTCCCAGCCAGATCGTGATCGGCATGGAGGCGACCTCCCGCTATCATGAAAACCTGTACCACGAACTCGAGCAGCGAGGCTATCAGATGCGCTTGTTGCATCCAGGGCAAATGCATCATTTTCACCAGCAACGAGGGTTACGTGCGAAGACCGATCGCTTGGATGCAATGACTATTGCCCGTGCTCTGTTGAGTGGCGAAGCGCGCGTCGGCTATATCCCTGGCGAGCAAGTCGCCACCTATCGGGAACTTGTGCGCCTGCATACCCAGTTGAGCGAAGAGGCGGCCCGTTACGAGAATCAAATCCAGGCATTGGTGGTCGTGTTGTTCCCTGAGTTCACCCAGGTCTTTGCTGATCCCTGTGGACAGACAGCCCTGGCGGTGCTTCAAGCCTATCCACATGCCCAGGCCGTGGCCGAGGCGGGCCCAGAAGCGGTGTACCAGGTGCTGCGAGCGGTTCCCGCACCTCATTTTGGGCATCCCACCGCACACCAATTGATGGCCCTGGCCAAAGAGTCGGTAAGTAGTGGTCGCGTCTTGAGTGGTCGGGGCAGGAGCCTACAGATCTTGTGCGATCAACTGCAACACACGCAAGCCAATCTGAGCCGACTCGAACAGGAACTGGAGGAGCTCATTACCACCGATCCAGGAACCAGAGGGCTCCAGCAGATGCCGGAATTGGGCCCCAAAACGATTGCGGTGTTACGGGCGGAACTGGGGGAGGTGGATCGCTTTGCCTGCACGGATCAAGCCGTCGCTTACGCGGGCATGGATATCAAGATCAAGGAGAGTGGCCTATGGAAAGGCAAGGCCAAGCTCTCGAAGCGAGGTAGTGGATTGTTGCGTCAGATGCTTTACTTAGCCGCTCTCCGCAGCATTTCCCTGCAAGGCTCTGCCTTTGGTGCGTATTACCAGCATCTGGTTGCGCGTGGGCTCGAGAAGATGTCCGCGCTCATGGCAGTCATGCGCAAAATGGTGGTTGTGGCAACCCATCTGATGCAAACGGGGGAGGACTACGATCCTGGCAAAGTCTGGGTGGAGGCTACGAGCTCGTAGCCTCCACCCAGCTTGGGATCACGCTCAGGTTGGCTGCTCAGGTTGGCTGCGCTGTCCAGGGCAGCTGAGAGGGGACTTGGTGTCTTTCCGAGCTCAGCTTACCACAGGGAACTGACCAGAGGATTGACAAATCTTATGGCTTCTTGTGAAGTGTATTGGCAGCTCTGGTGGTGATCACACGATGCCGTTTGTGCCTGGCACTTATTCCTGCCTCACTCATGAGTCGAGCCACCCGTTTGCGAGAGATTCTTCGCCCCTGATCCTTCAATTCCACACGGATGCGTGGACTTCCGTATCTGCCTCGGTGTGTGACAAAGACCTGCTGAATCTCTTGAATAAGCTGAGCAGCTTCTCGCCGGCGTTGACAGGTGGGACGCTTGCGCCAGGCATAAAAGCCACTTTCCGAGACCTCAAGCACTCGGCATATGACGGCCACGGGAAACTCCTGTTTGTTTTGTTCGATAAACTGATATTTCATTTGGATTCCCGTGAAAAGATGCTCACTGCTTTTTTTAAGATATCATGCTCTTGTTGGACTCTTTCGAGTTCACGTTTGAGGCGGCGATTTTCTTCTTCAAGCGCGGTTTGGTGCCCTTTGCCTGGAAATGCATCTTTCTCATGCTCCGCCAATTCCTTGCGCCATCCATGAATGGCCGAATCGGAGATACCCAGCTCGCGGGCAATCTGTGCAATCGGCTTCCCTGATGTTTGCGCAAGTCGTACTGCTTCCTCTTTGAATTCTTTGGTGTAGACCTTTTGGAGCTTTCCCATTTGATGGGCTCCTTTCTGATCTGCTTCGAGTATATCTCAGCTTTAGGGACTCCATCAAATTGGGTCAATCTCAATAATCCCACTTGTAACGAAATGTTCGTTCGTTCTGACTTTTTCGTTCCGAGTTAGAGCACAGGGAAAGTGCATCGAGAGAGACCGCGTAAAGAGCCCTTTGACTGCTTCATGCAAGGCTGCCTCGGTGAAGCCATAAGCTTTGCGCAAGGCGGAGAAGGCGGTGGCTCGCTCGGCCTTGTGCGAGCGAGGAAGGGCACGGGCAGCGTGCCAGGCGGGATCGGCCCGCATGCGGCGCAGGCGCCTTTGCCCTAAGGAGAGGATGGCGTTGTAGAGCTGGCGAGCGGCTTCCAGGTGGGCGGCTTGCCCCGCATCGACGATCTGAGGTAGTTCGAGCAGGAAGGTGGGAGTCGCAGGCCGTTTCTCCTGCTATTTGTTCTGTGTGTGCTGTCCCTGTCTTCTCCTGGACACCTACGCTCCTCCTTCACATGTGCGCTCGTGATCAATAAACGTGCTCCAATTGTACCAGAGAGGGAAGAAGAACGCTAGTTCTAGAAACATGCTTGTTCCGGTTCTTTTCTCGTATGCGAGTGTGGCGATTCATCCCCGACATCAATGGCTGGGGCTTTCTCGCCACGTTTTCTGTAAATTCTTGATCTGCTGAGTCATTTTGCGCTCCTTGTCTCATTTGGGACAAATCTTCCCGATTGAACCTTGTTTTCGTCTATCCACCCGACTACACTTGGGATCAGACAGTAACATCCATTTGAGAGAGTATGTCTCAACTCAATCGACTTGTCAACATTCCGATCTGATCCATCGATGATAGGCCAGGAAGAGTAGGAAGTGATGAGGCATCGGTGTCTTTCCTTCGCCATGCATAACAGAAGATGGACAACAGACGAGCACGCACATCACGCGAGGATGAGAGCCTTGTTGTCAACACACTCTCTTCTCAAAAGAGAGAATATCTTGAGAAAGGAGCACGATCTATGCATTCGTTCACACATCACCGCCACAGCTCTGGAGGCGAGACACCAGCGAAAGAAACAAAAGGGCTGGTCGTTAACTCCGGTTGGTGTTACGACCTGGGAGAATGGTTCCACGATACCTTTTCGTTCCATGGGACGTTTCGCACGCTCAGGCAGAGAACGATCAACCTGGCCTACTTGCAACCTGGAGAGACGGTGCTGGATGTGGGCTGTGGCACGGGAACGCTGGCGCTGGAAGCGGCACGTCGCGTGGGCAGTACGGGCCGCGTCGCAGGCGTTGATCCAGGGACACAGCAAATTACCCGTGCTCGCGCAAAAGCGGCTCGGCGCAATATCTCGGTCGAATTCCAGGTCGGGGTGATTGAGCAGCTCCCCTTCCCCGATCAGACCTTTGATGTGGTGTTCTCGACCTTGATGATGCATCATTTACCGGCTCCCCTCAAACGCCAGGGACTTGCGGAAATCGCTCGTGCGCTCAAACCTGGGGGACGACTGGTTATCGCTGACTTCAAGCACAAGCAGGAACGAGCTGGCTTGTCTGCGCGCTTTCATGCCGGAGGGAGCCGCACCCAAGAGCTGGAGGACCTCCTCAAGGAAGCTGGTTTCGACCGGGTGGGAACGGAGGAACTGCGCCCTCCCCGATTCTCTGCTTTTCCAGGAGCCAGCATCGTTCGTGCATACAAATGCTGAGATACATACATCTACACGTGGGGCCGTGTCCAGGCATCGGTCGCGGCGCCCGCGAGCTTAGTAAAAACACCAATCATGAACACACAAAAGGAGTATTTTTCAATGAGAAAAGCCATATTCCAGGGCGCGCGCGATGCAAATGTGCCCCTGGCTGATCCGTTTGCCTATCAGGGCTGTGGGCTACGCGAGAGAAGGAGGCTGCGATGAGCAAGCAGTATAACGCTGCACCGGAGGTTCCGAAAGGCGCGGGGGCGCAGCCTGGCCAGAGTCTCGCCCCGAAGACATTCATGCTACAAAGAGTGCTGGCCGCTGCGGGGATCTGCGCCCCGATCCTGTTCGCGATTGGCTTCGTGATGCAGGGCTTCCTCCGCGCCGATCTGCGCCTGGGGTACAACCCGATCGCGCAGGAGGTCAGCGACCTGACGGCTGGTCCCTTTGGGTGGGTGCAGCAGGTGAACTTCATAGTGTTCGGGCTCCTGATTATCGCGTTTGCGGTGGGGTTGAGCCGAGGGGTGCGTGCGGCGGCATCCTGGATGGTAGGCCCGGCACTCGTCGGCTGGAACGGGATAGAGCTGATGATAGCCGGCTTCTTCCCCAGGAGCGAAAACGCCGCAGGGCACATCTATGATCCGCTCGGAGTACATATGATGAATGGCATGATCTTCTTCCTGAACATCGGGATCGTGCTCGTCGTGTTGTCGCTACGGTTTGCGCGTGATGAGAGATGGAGCGGCCTTGCCCTCTACACAAGGGTTTCGGGCATCGCATTGTTCGTGATGTCTGTGCTCAATGGATATTTCGCGGAGGCGGTAGGAGACCCGTTACACCCCTGGTTGGGCCTGTTCCAGCGGATGATCCTTGCTGTGTGGTTCTTATGCCTCCTCATTCTTGCGCTCCGATTATGGCGCGTAGGGAGGCGCGATGTGGACACGCACCTGGTCGCCCCGTCAGCGGCGCTCTCCTCCAGCATGAGATCCGATCAGGCCGCGACTACCGGGATACCACGTTGGGTGATCGTGTTTGGGATCATTACCCTTCTCCTCCTTCTGACGGTTGTGCTCATAGAGATCACCACCAACGGTATGGGTGGGATGCAAATGTCGATCCCCAGGTACCTCTCGACCATCGCATATAGGGGGGAAACGCTATGATCATGAAACCCGGCCTACGCAAGACCGCGCTCACCGCGCATGTCATGTTCTCGGTTGGCTGGTTTGGTGTGGTCGTTGTCTTCCTGATACTCTCCCTGGTCGGGATGACTAGCCAGGACCCCCAGTTGGTACGAGCCGCCTACCTTGCGATGGAGTTGACTGCCTGGTTCGCCATCGTTCCGTCCGCCTTCCTATCGGGGCTAACGGGGGTGATCTCGTCACTGGGCACGAAGTGGGGTTTGTTCCGCCACTATTGGGTCCTGCTGAAACTGCTGATCACCATCGGTGCCACCTTCCTCTTGATGGTCCACACGCAGGTGGTTGATCTACTGGCGAGCATCGCGGCAAAGACGGGTGTCCTAGATGCCTATCCTAGTGGGATGCAGATCAAAATGATAGACACTTCTAGCGGTACTCTGGTGGTGTTAATCATGCTCACAGGGCTGGCGGTATACAAGCCACGAGGCCTGACCCCTTATGGGCAACGGAAGCAGGATGAACAGGGGAAAGGGATCACCACAGAAGAGATCCCAACGAACCAGGTACAGGAAACGGCGCAAGAACGCGCAGGCAGCCTTGTTCGTGCAACAATCTCGCAGTAAGTAAGAAAGGAAAGCAGATGAGTATCCTCAAGGTTCCTGGGGCGCAGTTATTTTACGAGGTGAGCGGCTCTGGGCCACTGCTGATCCTGATTCCAGGGGCCAGTGGTACCGGAGAGTCCTTCCGTCCGCTCACCCACCACCTGATCCCACAGTATCAGGTGGTCATCTACGACCGTCGTGGTTTTTCCAGCAGTCCCCTCGACGGTCCTGCCGACCCAGTTCACCGGCTTGAGACCGATGCCGATGATGTCCGGCGTTTGATCGAGAGTCTTTCGGACCAACCGGCGATTGTCTTTGGCAGCAGTTCGGGAGCTATTGTCGCCCTCGAAGTCCTCACCCGTGCTCCAGAGCGGGTCCAGGCGCTGGTTGCCCACGAACCGCCAGCCGTTTTCCTGTTGCCCGATGCGGCCTCCTGGCTGGCCTTTTTCGACGGGGTCTACGAGACCTACCGAGAGGATGGGATTCCCAAGGCCATGCAGCAGTTTGCCAGCGGGATACTTGGAAGCGTCGACCTCCAGGTACTGGAGCAGGTGAGGCGTGAGCATACAAATGCGTCTATCGTGTCCAACACCAGGTACTGGATGGAGTACGAGCTGCGCCAGTATCCACGGGTACAGCTTGATCTGGTTGCTCTGGCTGCGCACGCCGAGCGGATTCTGCTTGGCGGGGGCTATGACTCCCAGGACCAGTTGCCCTACCAGCCGAACCGGGTGCTGGCGGAGCAGTTGGACCTCTGCGTCGTTGATTTCCCCGGCGGACATCTCGGCTTCCTGTCCTACCCGGCCTCGTTTGCGAAGGCACTCATGGACGCACTTAAAGACTTTTAGTGTCAGGATAGTACACGGCTTTTCCTGAGAGGAGAACAGCACATGTCTCAATCAACATTACCATCACAACCTACGATGACTCGACCAGCGCAAGCGAAGAGGCGCAGGCAATCACCTCCCGGACCGCCGTGGCAGACGGCACTCTGGAATACTCTCAGGTTTGGGAACCGGCCCCTCTCGTTCTTACGGGAACTGCGCGAGCGCTACGGTGATGTCGTGACACTACCAACGGTGCTCGGTCCCTGGACCCTGGTCTTTCATCCCGATGGCGTACGCCATGTCGTGCAAGAGAATCACAAAAACTACCGTAAGGGAGGGCTTTCCGATCAAGTGCTCAGGATGACGCTGGGCAATGGCCTGCTCACCAACAATGGAGACTCCTGGCTACAGCAGCGTCGCCTGATCCAACCAGCCTTTCATCGAAGCCGTATCGCGGGCTTTGGCCAACTGATGACCGAGGACGCGGTTTCCTGGCTTGATGAAATCAACCTCGACACGTCAGAGCCTCTCGATATGTTCCAGCAGATGAGTGGCCTGACCTTGACCATTGTGTGCAAAGCACTCTTTGGCGCGGACATGCTCCCTTACAAGCAGCGCGTGTTCCAGGCGCTGGGCACCGCCATTCGCCTGGAAGCGCACTCCTTTTACATGCCAGGGCTGATCTTCCTACCGACCCCTCAGCGTTATCACCTGTATGAGGCGAGAGACACCCTCTACACCGTCGTTGATGAGTTGATCGCTGGGCGAAGGAACAGAGCGACCGAGAGCGAGAATGATCTGCTGACCATGCTCTTGCAGGCGCGGGATGAAGAGACAGGCCTTGGCATGAACGATCAGCAATTGCGCGATGAGGTCATCACGCTCATGGTAGCAGGTCATGAGACCACAGCTGGCGCGCTCACCTGGACACTTCTGCTGCTCTCACAGCACCCGGACATGGAAGCTAGGCTCAGAGAGGAGTACACCCGCGTCCTGGGCGGACGTGCGGCGACAATAGATGATCTGCCCCAGCTCAAGCTTGGGCGTATGGTACTGGAGGAGTCCATGCGCCTCTATCCACCTGCATGGGCCTTTGGCCGCCAGGCCATCGATGAGGATGAGATTGGTGGCTACCGCATCGCCAAAGGGGCGTTTGTTCTGATGTTTCCGGCAGTGACCCATCGGCACCCTGATTTCTGGGAGCGGCCTGATGTCTTCGACCCAGAGCGCTTTGCGCCGGAGCGAACAACTGGGCATCATCGCTTTGCCTACATTCCCTTTGGGGGAGGCCCGCGTGTGTGTATCGGCAATCAGTTTGCTCTCACCGAAGCCCAGCTCATTCTGGCGACGATCCTGCCTCGGTATCAGTTCCACCTCCTACCAGGGGCAAAAGTGGTCCCGGAGCCGCTGATTACGTTGCGACCACGAGGCGGCCTGCGGATGACGCTCCATCGGCTGGGAGAGCCATGAACGAGACATCTTTGAAAGAAGCGAGAGCACGTTCATGTGAACATGCTCAGAGCGGATGCGGAATGATCCCCACTAATCGCGATGTCGCTGCGGTCGCCGAAGGAATGCGGTGAAACTAGACGACAGTGCACAATCTCATCTCCAGCATCGGAGGCTTTCTCCCACCCGAAGTTTGCCTGTTACCTGCCAGGTCATTACAAAGCAGGGATGAAGCTTGGCGTTGTTGTGAAAGCATAAGCAAGCGAGGGCGAGCAAGATGGGAACTAGCTTCACAGAACT
This sequence comes from Ktedonobacter sp. SOSP1-85, assembly GCF_016587415.1. Classification (GTDB taxonomy): domain Bacteria; phylum Chloroflexota; class Ktedonobacteria; order Ktedonobacterales; family Ktedonobacteraceae; genus Ktedonobacter. The sequence continues at coordinate 6,454,852 of NZ_BNJI01000001.1, forward strand.
CCTCATCTTGCTCTTATTTTTCCTCCCATTTTGAAGAAAAGAGGAACACCGCAAGCCATGCCCGTTGATTACAGAGGACGTGGGTGTCTGCCCCTTTTCTTGAGGCAAGAGCAACCCACACCATTGTACAAATGCTCCCCACGGAATGCCAAAATGGACAGACTCGTGAGCTGGAAGCATTAATCTTCCTGCCGATCCGCCCCACGTCCGCGGCTGAAGGCGCGGGCCACAGCGCGTTTGGCTGGGGGAAGATGATTGACGGCGCGCAGCATCGTACGCTGGGTGGTCATGATGGCTGTTCCGATCACAGGCTTATTGATGGGCGCGTTGGGGTCCATCTGGGCAAGCGATTGCTTGACAGCCTCTGCACCGTATTTCTGCATCTTCTCCTCATAGCCGTGGATGGCGGTCAGCAGATCCTGCTGGCCATCGTGCGCGGCCACGAGCTGCTTGCAGAGCAGGCGGGCGTCGCGCAGAGCGGTGTTTGCGCCGGCTCCCCGACCCGGGGTCATAGTGTGGATGGCGTCTCCCAGCAGGGTGACATTCGTGGTCGGCCAGGGCACGATAGGCTGCGAGGTGCGAATGTTCACCGGCAGCGCCGTCGAGGGATCAGAGTGCGCGATCAGGGTGTGCAGGCTGGGATGCCAGGAGCTGGTCATTTCCCGGATCACCGCCACTAGTTCTTCCCCGCGCAGGTTCATGGGATCGCGCGGGAATTGCTGGCGAGGCGCCCACAGGCCCCAGCCGATATAGTCGCTCTCATTGTCATATAACATGCCCGGCCACTGAGCCAGCACCTCAGCCTCATTCACGCCAATCCCTGGCTTGAGCTGGCCATCGTGCCGCCAGGGAAACTCCACCATATGCAGGATGAAACCAACGCCTCTGGGCGCAAAGATCATGCTCATGCCCTTCAACACCTTCTCCGAAACCAGCGCCACATTCTCCGGTGTCATCGGCACTTTGGCCCCCGCGGAGAGCAGACCCGTCTCCACCAGCGTGGCATGGGGCAGATATTGCCGGCGCACCCGCGAATTGGCCCCATCCGCCGCCACCAGAACCGTGCCCGTGGCGCTAGAGCCATCCGCAAAGAAGGCCATCACCGTGCCGTCGTCATGCTGCTCATAATGTGTAAACGTCTTATCAAAGTGGACAATATCCTCCAATCCACTCAAAAGCACCTGGCGCATCGTCATGCGACTGACTGTATGCTCGCGTCTCGCCGGATCAGGATCGCCCGTTAGCAGTGTACTCTCCAGGCTCATCAACTCCTTCATCTGCTCGGTGAGCATATTCAGGTAGAGTGGAGGCCGCGCACAGGTGGCGAGGAAGGTCTCGAACAGTTCGGGCGGCAGATTGGCCCGCAGGCCCCGAATGCCGTCGGGACCAATGCCAACGCGGAAGCCCTGCAGGGGATTGATGCGTGTGCGATCGCGTTCATACACCGCCACACTGATCCCGGCCTGCTTCAGACCCTGCGCCAGACACAGCCCGCCGGTGCCGGCCCCAATAATGAGAACATGCAGTGGTTGGGTAGACATCGAATTGCTCCTTCTGATACACTAATTTCAGTGGTCAAGCATCACATTGATTAAAAATGACAGTGACTTGATATTACAATAACTAAATTAGTTACGAAGGAGGGCGCAAAAATGTTGCAGCGGGATCAGAAAGGGGAGGACAACATGGAGGAAGAGAGACGGACGCAGGCGAAAGCAGAAGAAAGCGGACAGGCCGCAGCGGGAGATCTGCAGCGTGATCGCGCCGGGCTGCTGAGGGAGTTGGTCAATGAGATGCAGCGCAGCACCGATGCCTCGACCTTTTTTCTTCAGTTCGTGGCGGCCCGAACAGGCATCCATGTCACCGATATAAAAGTGCTGAGCCTGCTCTCGCGCCTGGGCCCGCTCAATGCGAGCCGCATCGCTGATCTCAGCGGCCTGACGACAGGGGCTATCACCTTTGTGCTCGATCGCCTGGAAAAGCTCGGCTATGCTCGTCGCGTGCGCTCTGCGAAAGATCGCCGCGTTGTGCTCACGGAGATCAATCCCGAAGCGCTCGCAGGCGGCTTCGGCAACTACTTTATGCGCATGGCCGAGATTACGGTCGAGGCTGCGACTCAGCTAACTGATGAGCAACTGGCTCTGATTGTTGATTTTACGCAGAAGATGAATACACGGGCAGAAGAGGTGTTGCAAGAAATGAAAAACGATGGCATGTAGCAACGGGACTTGCTCCTGTTAAGTCCGAGCAGCGATCGGTGTTCGCGCCAAACTTACCTTCCGCTTGCGCCAGACTCGTTTTCAATCCGCATGAGTGGCCTGAAACTCTATTGTTGGCTTAGCGCAGGTAGGAGGTCAGGACCACGTCTCGACGGTTATGCCCGAGCGCGCGTGAAACGACCAGGACGGCTTCCTCATCAAGAATGCCGTGGGGCAGGCGTCCCTGTGGCGAGGCCGTTTCTGATGTGAAGTGAGGGCAAGATCTGCTAGGTTGTGAAGTGCGTGTCGTCTTTTTGCCATGCTTGAAAAGGAAGCCTCCAGCAAATGATACCATGAAATTGGGATCCCTTGTACCGCCGGCGCCACAAAGCCGGGCAGCAATTGGTGGATGCAAGTATCCTGCCGCACCTGCCTGAGCCTGATCCACAAACCACCCCAGCCACGAACGCACTAACGCAGCAACGCGCCTTCGCACAAGAGCAGCAGCGTGAAAGCGCACAGCAGCCCCTTCGGCCTCACGCCTTGCTTTCAGGAGCCGTCTGCTCGTCTTGCGAGAGGGCAAGACGACGTGGACTCGGGGCTGCGTACATAGTAAGTGAAGGCCCAGAAGATCCACAGGCAACTGCACAAGCCCAGACTTACATAGGGATTCCAGAAGGCCAGCAGAGTCGCCAGCAGGTAGAGCGGCAATCCCAGCAGTTGGTTGCGTGTCAGCCTCTTTACCTGGCGGGAAGTCACGGCTGGGTGCAGCAGACGGCGCTGATGCGTGGCTGCCCACCAGAGCAGGTTGTAGGCCACATTGATCACAACAAAGACCCCGGCATAGACGGCACACGCTAGGGATGCCGCGGGCGTGATGAGGTACTGGGTCACCAGAGAGGTGGGAAAGGGCACCACGGTGACTAACAACAGTAGCAAGCCATTGGCGAACAGAAAGGGGGTGTCGGTCTTGTACACCAATTTGAAAAGGCCATGATGGCTTGCCCACATGATCAAGATCGTGGCAAAACTCGTCATGAACGTGAGGTAAGACGGCCACCGTGCAAGCAGCGCGCTGCCCAACGCGGGCACGGAGATCGCTCCCGGCAGGTTTGGCACTTGCAAATTGAACACCAGCAACGTAATGGCGACGGCAAAGACGCCATCGCTGAAGGATTCGAGGCGACCGGTCTCTTTTTCGACGGCCCCTGCTCGCTGTTCACGGCCCATTCTCTCTCCTTGCAGATACGCCAAGTACGTTGCCGCACATCTTGGGGTAATGGGAGCATCTGTGTCATGTATTGGTCTCTGAGAAACAACGGAGCGGATTTGCACGGTAAGGGAGTTTCTTCGATCCTCGTTCGGCTCGGTAAGTGGCTTGAGCCAAGGGATGATCGTTTCCCTTTTGCGTGGCAGGAATGGCGTTGTTAGATCGGTACGTTCTCTCTTGTACCGCTTTATAAGCCACTTTATTTTCCTTATCGTGCAAATCCGCTCCGTTGTTCCTCAAAGGCCTTTATCTTATGCTCACGCTCTATGCTTGGTTTTGTCGCCCTGCTTGAGCTGGCCTGCAATGATAACGACGCTTGCAGCGGCAAGGAAGAGTCCGGTGTCCATTGCACCACCGTAGGCGACGCCGGGAGTGAACCAGGGGGCAGGCATACCATCCAGCATGAAGTAGCTCAGGCCGAGCAGTCCTGCACCGATGGCGGCAAGCAGCCCCAAGATCAACAGCAGCCGATCGCCATAGGCGAACAGGATCGCACTTCTTCCTCTGAGAGCATGCTTGGCAAACGGGCGCAGCAACGTTACCAGACCAGCGGTAATGAGTCCCAGACCGGCGAGTGTCTCACCCCACTCGACAAGGAAGCCGAAGAGTGCAGCGTTAGGCACAACCAGTCCCTGCAGCAGAGCCACGAAGAGGCCCGGCAAGCGCCCGCTGCTGGTAGTGGTGCGAAGAAGCTCACTGAGCTGATCAGGGAAGGTTCCCAGCAGGATCTTATCGGCACCAGCTAGCAACCAGGCATAGCCAACGATGAGCTGCAGGCCGACCAGCGCCGGATTCGCGGTCGGAATTACGCGTTCTTGAGACTGTCTGTCAGATTGCGGCTTTACAGATTCTTCTAGTAGTGGTCGAGTTTCAATACGAGGATGAGTCGTTGTATTCATTGCTTTCACCTTTACTAGCCCACCACGCGCCTGAAAATGTGCGGCTGGTGTGCTCTCATCTTTTGTGCCTTTTTGTTTATTTAGGAAGGGGCGGTATATATTTCATTCATTCCTGCTTGACGGTTCGGTACTCCTACACTACCTGGACAGTCAGGTTCATACCGGAATGGATCGTACAATAGAGCTTGAACGTTCCTGCGGTAGTGAAAGGACCAATCGCCTGCGAACTATTGCCTGCAACTTGCAAATCCTTGACCTGCGGTGCACCTAGCTCGGCGCCTGGATGTGCCTTACCCTGCTCCCAGGTTCCATTAGCAATAATGTGCGTCGTTATCGTATCAGCAACCAATGTGACACTTTCTCCCTTTTTAATAGTGATGGACGACTGAACAAACTGCATACTGCTCATGTGGACGACGTTCTCTGTAGAGTGAGAAGCAGGATTAGCATTGCTAGCAGTGCCACAGGCTGCTAGGAGAAGGACGATAACGCTACATAGGGCCAGGATGACACCTGGTTTTCTCAACATATGCTTTACCTCAATTCTAAAATGGTTGGTTGTCTATCTATACAATAGGCGCCATTTATATTGTTCGTAGAATAAATTTTCGCTTTCCCGGTCTCATATAATTTCTAATGAATCCCCTAAAAACGTTCTGGATACAGATTGATAACAGGGTACCGCGAAAATATCCTGACTCATAAAATTTCGTGTTGTCATTTGTATCGTTTTCGTCAAACGTTGGATGATTGAGAATGGCCAAAGTGATCGTTTTTGACGCAATTTTTTTGCATAGTACCGCGAAATGGCTTGTGGTACGGCTTCATTTTGTTGCTCATTTTTCGTTTACCTGATGCAAAAAGCTGCTGCACGATCGTGGCAAGTCAGAAAACATTTTGCTTCCTGCCAGGAAAAGAATTGTGTCAGGCAGGCTAGAAATGCGCCACTTCTGCCTCTCAGCTACTGAGATACGCGAATGGTTATGAGTCAAGAAACGAAATTTTATTCTACGAACAACAGAGCATCTATGAATTCGATCTCGTTGTGCTCAAACCACATTGGTTCCCGTAGCGAGTCCAGAGCAATCAGGTAAAAACCAAAAAACGGGTCATCTTCTTCTCCATCAATGATGTTAACGCGCACAATCGTTCCTTTCAATCCTCGGAACGGACCGTAACTCGTGACCCGTATTCGCTTTCCTTCCTTAGCAAAGTGCTCATGACTCATGATAGGTCAACTCCTTTGTTCATCGCTAATGCTTCAAGGTGAGAAATCTCTTTCTCTCTAATCTCTTCTCTCTAAAGGAAAGAGAGCAACACTTGCTCACACATGCATCATTTTATATTTTCCTGCTATCACAGACGCAACACGTTAGTACCAGAAAAAGGCGTATGGGGAAAGGCGAACGCATCAAACGAACCTATGAAATCGCGTTCAGTTAAATGGACTAGAGCCTGTTTGCAAACCATAAATAACCAAAGCAGAATACAGGCAAGCGTGACCATAGCCAGAAAATTGACCGCACGCTTCTCGTAGCGCGTGGCCACGCGCCGAAACTGCTTGAGTCGATTAATAGTGCGTTCGACCACATTGCGCTCTTTATAGAGGGCTCGGTTAAAGGGCCAGGTGCGCGTCTCATCGCAGCTGCGGGCAATCGTGTACCCAATTCCCGCCGCTATCTCAAGCGGCAAATCTTGCGACTACTGTACGCCTTATCTCCCAGAACCCGCTTGGGCCAAAGCTTGGTGCGCCCTCGCCTCACTCACTTGACTGTACCTTGTTCCATCAATACCTCGAAGAATCGGCTCAATGGGAACACGTTGCTTGGCGACCATCAACGTTTTAATCGCTGTTTCGCGTACATATTTCCCCTCGTGACGCAAATAGGGCAAAATCAGATGAAGAGGAATGATCTGTGAGGACCGGTAGCACCACACCTCCATGGCCGCAGTACAAACCGCCGGTATTGGATCGGTCATCAGCGTGAGCAGTAATTTATCGACCCGAGCGTAAAACCCTGGGCTTTAGCCCTAGGGATAGAAGCGAGTCCTTTGAAGGCGGATAGGGTGGTTGGGGATATCCCTCTCTTGACACTATCCACCTTTTACACTATACTAGAACAAGTGTTTTGGTACAGACACAACTGAAAAGTGTTTGGGCGTTGCAAGGTAAATCGTTCCCTTGCGTAAAAGCACTTGCGTACAAGTGTCCCTGTGCCCTCTCGGCGAGGTCTTTTAAGAGCTTCAAAGCCGCCTTGCCATCCAAGAGAGCAAACACGTATTGGCTCGGACGGAGCCTTCAGGAAACTTCGGTTTGCTGAGAAGCCCCCGGATTTATCCGTGGGGAGTCGTCACCAGAAACTCGTTCTTTCCAACTCGGGAAATCACCTATCAGTATTTCGCGTAACCAGAGGTGTTCTTCTGGATCCAAAGCCAAACTAATGGCAGAGATCACATGCTTCTTCCACGCACGCCGCTGTCAGTGTGTGGGCCACATCCATACGCAAAAGATGCTCGAGGTTTCAACGTCCTCAAGAATCGCCATCAACGCATCGACAGGCAGCAGCTTCTTAATTTCGCACATTAGCCCCAGAATAATCACCTGCTCCGTCGCCGTGGTGCTCAGGCCAAGGTGGCTGGCTTGAGCACTTCCTCACACCACTGGCGAAAGCTGGTAGGGGTGGTGGACTCGGGGGTGCGCGGCTCAGCGTTGTCGATACCGTTGTCCTTGGCCACCATCATATCGACCATGCCCTGCGCCATAGCGTCGGACATTCCGGATGCGGTCAGCCTGGCCTTCAGGGCCTCGCCGGGGATCTGTTGGTAGCGCACTGGCTTACCTAGCACCTCCGACATGATCTGCGCCATGTCGTTGAAGGACAGGTCCTCAGGGCCAAGCACCGGGACGCTGCCCTGTCCACTCCAGGAGTGATCGAGTAGCAGTCTGGTAGCGACGGAGGCGATGTCGCGGGTGGCGCAGGTTGGGACCCTGCGCTCCCCGGATACCATGTCGAAGAACATACCCTGGCTCTTGATCGACCTGATCTGACGGAGCAGGTTATCCATGTAGGAGGCTATCGTCAGTGCCCGATAACTGACCCCCGTGCTTGCGATCAGGTCGTCCTTGGCCAGCAACCCCGCCACCAGCCCGGAGTTTTTTTCCACCGCAGTGCCGCGACCGAGGGCCGAGATCCCAACCACTCGCTTAACCCTCTGACTCTTGAAGGCCTCGCACGCTGGCCTGCTGAAGTCCACGTAGGCGGCCTCGACGCTCGCGGCGTGGGGGTCCGGGGGTACCACCCAGAATACAGAGTCGGCACCTGCGAACGCCCGGCTGACGACGTCGAGGTCGCCATGCGATCCTTGCACGACCTCGACGCGCTCACATATGTGCGCGGGAAGGCGAGAGGGATCGCGTACGATCACGCGGATCGGCTCGTTACTATTGAGCAGGTTGTTCAGAACTTGATGGCCGAACTGGCCTGTAGGTGCGGTGACGACAATCATGAAAACTACCTCCAAGGTTGTGAAACCCCTTTTTCCCGTATGAGAAATACCTGTTTGTGTCTAGTGGGTCACTTGCCAAGTCCTATGGCATTGCCGATGTGCCGGTAATACCGCACGGAACGAATGCGTCGCGGCAACACGTACTGAGTGGTCGCTCCTGATCCTCCCTGCCGGTGACGACGGGCATACGCCCGATCACGGCGGGCATGGCGCTTGCCTCCCCAGGTGAATGGCGTGGGATGACGATTCCACCCTTCGATCGTGTCAGCAAGCCAATCTTTGAGGATCTCCACATCGTAGATATGATGTCCCTCCAAAGCTCGTCGGATGAGAATGCGCTGCACGGATTCGGCCATGTTGAGCCAGGAACCAGCACAAGGCGTGTACAAGAGCCCAATGCCATGTTCTCCACACCAACTCACCAGATCGCGACTGTAGTGGCCTGCGAGATTATCCAAAATGAGCAGCATACGCAAGGGAGGGTACATCCGATCCAGTTGCTCCGCCGCAGGAAACGGGTCCCAATCTTGCCACCGCCGCCCTTCTGGTACCAGTTCTGGGGCAGGCGGACATTGCTTGAGAATGGCCTCCAATTCCTCCTTGAGCCAGGGATGCAAGATGGCATTCGTGCTTTGATCAACGGGTTTGGCTCGCAGTTCACCAGTGGCTGGCCGAAACAAGGTCAAGAATTTGCAGGTCTTGCCACGAATGTATTGATGGTCCTGGCGGCCCGGAGTTCCCTCTAGCTGCCAGGCGTAACCAGGAAGAGGAATAGTTTGATAGGGACCTGCCTCATCTTCACACCACAAGGGTAAACCGAGCCGTTCTGCCAGCACATAGGCTCGCTCTATCGCCGTTTTTTTTCCTGTGTATAGGGATCTTCCTTTTGGTAGACCGTCCCGTCTTTTCCTTTTTTGAGCGTTCTGCCAGTATGGCACCAGGTGCGATCTTTCTGCCAACTGTAGCCAGCCTCGTGCAACGTATGCAGGATCGTGAAAGTGCTTACCTTTGGCAAGCCATCGCTGGCCTGACGCAGGGCGGGTTGCAGCAACGTGAGTGACCAGGTTGCTGTGGCATCCTCCTTGCGGTCAGGAGTTCGGTGGGCCTCTTGCAAAATCCGTGTCCGTTCCGCTGGCCCGTACGTTCGATGGGGTCCCGGCCTGGGCAAATCGTCCAGGGCTAAGATTCCCAAGCTGTTACATCGCCTGGTCACCTTTGTGACTGGATCGTGGCCTTTCCAGCCGGCGAGGCGTGCTGCGCGCGCTCAAGCTTTTCCCCTCAGCCACTGCCAGTAAAGCCACTGCTCGCTGATGGCGGATACGCGGCTCACTTGAGGCTCGACTCACTCGCTGTAATTCCTTCTGTTCCTCTTCGGTCAATGCTCTCAACGGTTCCGATGCTAAACGCGACATCTCCGGGCTCCGTCCATATGGTTTTTCTCAGCTTCTCACATTCCTGTCGCAAATAGCAAGTGACCCACTAGTGCAATCTCAGGAGACCTAATGTGTAAGAGGGAGCGTCCCTCATCTTCGTTGACACAGGAACCCTGGCTCTATTGCACTACAGGTCTCTGGAACCTGCACTAGCGCTGACTTTCGCAGGAAGGATACTCTAAAAAGAGAGCCCCTTCAAGAGTCATTTTTGCAAATTTCATGGTATCATTTGCTGGAGGCTTCCTTTTCAAGCATGGCAAAAAGACGACACGCACTTCAAAACATAGCAAATCTTGCCCTCAATCGCACCTTCACGATGCCATTGTATCGCCAGTTGTATGATCGACTGCGTCATGCCATCCTCAGTGGTCAATTGCATCCAGGTCAAGTCCTCCCTCCCATCAACACGGGTTCTGGCAAGCGAATATTTTCCGTTGTTTTAGCACATACTGCGGATCAAAGTCCTCCCTGTTTTTCATGCAAGCCCAGACCAAGTGCAGCAGCTTGCAGGTGGCAGCACAGCGGGCAACCTTCATTGGCAGGTCCTCAACTCGCAACCGATCATAGAACTGCTTGATTACAGGATTGTACTGGGCGGCGCTTAAGCTGGTAAGAGAGACGGCTGTACGGAGGGCGGCATTGCCTGTATGTCCGAGTTGTCTTGGAACCAGGGGCAGGTTTGTCTAAGTTCGTCATACGTGGTCAAAGCCACAGGATACGGTACAAACTTGAACCAGCCCAGGATAATGAGGGACTCTCTTACGTTCGCAGTCATGCCGAGGCTCGTACCTCGTCCTCACCATCATCTTGGAACCGATGTGCCTCTATACGAACTATCACCCATAAGGGCTAGTGGGCAAGACCATCAGGTTCGTAGTTGATACCAGCCAGTCGAGATTCTCGGCATAGTGTATCGCTGTACTCAATTTCCTCTATAATCATTAATATAATGATACGCCCGCTTCTTTTTCTTCTATTGCTTTAATTGTCAAAATAAGGAAAGTGATTTTTTGTAATCTTTTTGTTTCGAGGAGTGTATTTGTGTTTCTCTTTGCTTCATTTTATCTCGACAATAAGAATTATATTGGTTATACTTAGCAATACATCCAACCTCCAATTTATGAAAGGGGAAAACTACTAAAGCAGAAATGTTGAGATGGCCTTCTTGGGAAGTTACCAGAGAGGGTCAATGGAGAGAAGAACCTGAACGGTTGTATTTTTAGCTTTATTGCATTTGCATGCATCTATTTATGAGAGAGAGGATTCTTTGTGAAAAGCCACTCCCCTTTTTCCCTTGCTCGATGCGGTAAGCAGGCGCTGTTTGCCCTATTTTTACTGTTGATGTGTTTCCTTCATGTTCCCGTTGCCCATGCAAGCTTGCTTGCACCCGCCTCGACTGGTCCTGGTCAAGGTATACAGCCGGGTCAATTGTTGACTGGAGGAAAGGGGCACCAGAAACAGAATTCCACCTTCTTGCAGCAAAAAAATCAGTGGAAACCACACGTTGTACTGGCTTCACAGGCTCACCTGAGCTATTCTCCGGCACAATATGTCAGTGAGCCTGCTTATACCGGTACCGATTCGGCTGGACGCGGCTATACCGATAAATATTTCTGGAATGAGTGTGGACCAGGCGCCTCAACAGCCACGCTGGGGTACTGGGGCGTCAATCTCAAAAAGGGGGCGCACACATACCGTGATCCTTACACCACGACAACATGGAATGATACCAATTACACTTCCTATGTCCAGTATATTGCGACGCAGAGCCATCCCTCAGCTTTTACTTCAGCTGGCGAGATGAGCTACCAGAGCTATCCGAACGCTTATGCTACCTTCGATGATGTCAGGGATGTTTTAAACTGGGAAGCGTCGGGCCATAGCTCCAGCTATTTCAACTATTTCTATGCAGTGCTTGGCGTAGATAGCTTGACCAAGGCGAGCTTTAAGAATGATGTGCAGCAAGATATTGCCTTGAGCAAGAAGCCGCTCATTGTTTCTGTCAATGACAACGTCCTGCCGGATTGGATCAACTCGCCTGGAACAAGCCATTTTATCACCATCCTCGGGTACGATTTCACCAATAACACCATGACCTACTCTGAGACCTGCGGGCAGAAGTCTTGTAATACACAGGGCACAGGCGTTTACACCATTACTATTGATCAACTCTGGAGTGGGATGGTCTATGATAATGGCAATGGTGGCATTGTCTGGTAACAAAGTTTTCTGGTGAAAGAAGAGATTTACCCTATGAGCAAAGGCACGCGGTCGTCTACCTGGCTGCAACTCATGGCAGGCCTCTGCATTCTCGGCCTCGTCCTGCTTTTGACAGCCTGTGGAGAGCATCCAGCAGCAGTTTCACAGATTAAAGCGACACCACAGGCAAGCGCGACGCCGAATCCTGATGCGCACATCGTCCCGGCTTTTATCGACGATAAAACTGGGCCAGGCTCAAGAGCTGTGCCGCAATTTGCCTATGACAGGCAGCACAAGACACTTGTGCTCTTGGGTGGCAAGAGCTTCAATGGCTATTTACAGGATACGTGGACCTGGGATGGGCATGCCTGGACGCAACAGCATCCCGCGACCTCGCCAGGACCCATTCTTGGGGCCAGTATGGCCTATGATGATGCCACGGGTCTCGTCGTGCTCTTCGGCGGCTCTCCCATTTTCGGTTCAGCTACGAGTGATACGTGGACCTGGGATGGCAGCACCTGGACCCAGATGCATCCTAGCATCGCTCCACCACCACGCAGGGATGCCACTCTGGTGTATGATGCAGCGATTGGGCAGCTTGTCCTCTTTGGGGGGTATGGAACGGACACGAAATCTCCCTTGAACGATACGTGGACCTGGGATGGGCAGACCTGGACTCAGCAGCATCCCGCTACTTCTCCTTCAGCCCGCTTGAATGCAAGCATGGCCTATGATGCTGCCATGCGCACGGTGGTGCTTTTCGGGGGAGATGACATGGGCGCACCCATTCCCCTCTTGAACGATACGTGGACCTGGGATGGCACGACGTGGACCCAACAACATCCCGTCACCTCTCCCGAGGTGCGTTTCACCAACGATGGGACCTTATATGGAGCCTACCCCTCTCCCACTGCTATGGTCCTGGATGAGGCTTCCCAACAGGTGATCCTGACGCTGGCGGGAGGTGAAGATTCTGATAAACAGAAAATCCAGGTTTCCTGGGCCTGGAATGGAAGAACCTGGACTCAACAGTCAGTACAACATCTTCCAGAACAAAAGATGTACCTGTTCTTTAGTGCGGCGCAGAAAACCGTCTATGCTTTTGCCACTTCCATCACTATGAGTACATTCAATGATAGCTTATGGCGGTGGAACGGCAAAACATGGCAATCCCCTACAGGGTAAGTTTTGAGAGCTCTAGAGCTTAGATCAATGCGGAGGCATAATTGCCTCCGCATTGATCTTCTTATCGTTTTTCTTGTTGTCTTCGACTGCTAGAGTTTCCTCCTTGCCCCGTTCGAGGGCTGCGACTGTGGCGGCTGCCGCATCTTCCAGATAAAACCAGGAGGTGACCGCGCGGCCCCCATCAGGCAGAGGAAGGCTTCGGCGACGCAGGTTCTCCAGGAGAGGGACGAGAGATGCTGGCCCATAAAAGTATCCATAGCGCAGCGATATCCCCTCGATCCAGTCTGCTTGGGTCGCTTCCCAGATCTGTCGCTCCAATGAGCGGAACCCGGCCACGTGCCGTTCGAGTTGGGAAGAACTTCCAGCAGGTGCGAACGGACCATCTTCAGTGATGACCTTTTCGCCCCAGTCACCGTAGCCGTAGCCTAACGTCATCGACTCCGCTACGAACCTGCGTGCTCCTACCTCCCTGGCGGCAGCGAGCAGATTCGTGGTTCCAGCATCGCGCAGCGCGTTGGTGGCATACATATCCTGATGACGCAGAGGCGTCTTCTTGAGCGCGGTCAGCGCATGAATGACGGCGTCGGCTTGCACCGCTCTGAGCAGGTCGTCGCGATCCATCACATTTGCCAGGATCGGGTGAGCGCCAAGGTGAGAGAGGTGATCCATACTCTCAAGAGAGGCATCAAAAGTCATGTAAAGGGAAACGGTCTGTGCTCAAGCTCACTGTGTGAAATGTGGGTTAAGAGTCAGGGCTTGAGCCGTGGGGAGTCGTCACGTAGAAACCCAGGTGCAAGAGAGCATCGATTTCAGACATGGTATCGATGGGAGGACACCTACTCCCCTGGAGATTGGGCTTTGGGCAATCCAGTTCTAGCCATAGCACGCGGAGCTTACGGCACCTCAGCTTACATGCCTTCCGCTGACCACCGCTGTTCCATAATAGGCTCTTTTTCCCTCCATCTTTCGATTTCAGGTGGTTAGGCGCTCCAAGAACCTCCCTCTAAGTTTTTCCCGGTTGCACTGGGGATCTATCAAGCGCGACACGGCGCACATATAACACGTCACCAGACGCAAAGGAGCGGGCACCAACGACACCAGAGTGGAAACGTGGACATGACGCTGTCGATTTTTGGGGAATTCCTCTGCTGATGAGAGAACCTTTTTCTTGGCCAGTTGCTGAGAAATCGCCTGAAGAGGCCAAAAGAGGAGATATGTATCAGCAATGCAATCGCGAGAATACTTACCCGAAAATCGACAGCGTCATGTTCACGTTTCCACCAGTGGCGAGTTCAGTCCTCAGCTCACCGCTTTCTTCACGAGCGCAGCGATCTTCGCCTCTTCTGCAGCAGTCAACTCCTTCAGCGCGAAGGCGACCGGCCACAGGGTGCCTTCGTCGAGGTTCGCGCTGTCGTTGAAGCCGAACGTGGCGTACCTCGTCTTGAACTTGTGCGCGGGTTGGAAGAAGCAGACGACCTTGTCGTCCTTGGCATACGCGGGCATCCCGTACCAGAGCTTCGGCGAGAGGGCTGGCGCGCTGGCTTTGATGATCGCATGGAGCCGCTCGCCGAGGGCGCGATCCGGTTCCGGCATCTCGGCGATCTTCGCGAGCACGTCGCTTTCCCCTTCCGCCTTGTTCTTGTTGGCGCGCGCTTCCGCCTTCTGCTCTTTGGCGCGCTCCTTCATCGCGGCTCGTTCCTCGTCTGAGAATCCCTTGGACTTCTTGTTGATCGCGGCGGTGCTCTTGGTGGACTCCTGTGTAACTTTCTTTTCAGACTGGCTCATAAAAATCTCCTCACCTTTACTTAGGTTAAAACCTCACCGCAGTTCGACTGCGGACTTATGCTATTCTCGTCATGTGACGCCTCATGTGGCAGTTAAGCCGCGGGCGGCGTTTCTTCAAGTGTGCTCTCTCAGATTTAGCATCCTTGGGGCATCGGCTCTCCGGCCTCCATTAACATCTTCATGTCACCCCGCTTAGCGTTGTAATCTCCGGCCTGTTTCTACTTAAGAGCCTTGCTCGCTCTTCCATCTTTTCCGTATTGGCTTACCAGTATCAGAGTATATCGTTGAAAACGCGCTTTCTACAGTCAACTCGAATAAAATGTAATGATCCTGCGGCTGATACCCATATGTAGTAGCAAGCTCCCGCATGGCGGGACTATCAGTGAAAAGAGCATGCCCTACCAGCCAAAACTCTCCTTCACCACCATCATTGCTACTTACCCAACAATGCAACGAATAGCCAGAACCACGCTGTAAATCATGCCCTTTCGGAGAGGTTGGCTCCATAAACAAGAAAAGATGCCCCTCGCCTATAATTGGCGTCACAGGATGAACTCGGGGCATTCCGTCAGCACGAACGGTTGCCAGATATGCTGGACCACTTTTTAATCGAGCCTCGCCAAAGGCAGAGAGTTCTGGTTCAGCGAGCGCAAAATCTTGCCAGGACTGTTTCATACATTCTCCTGATTTTTCTGCTCAACTTAGAGTCAATCGGCGCGACGCCTCGCATGATCCAGTTTCGCGCCGATGTGCCCGGCGGCACGCGTCTGAGCAGTTATGACCTGCTCTCTGTCTGGTGGGAGCGGCTGCCGGCTCCCACGGTTGGTCACCGCGATCATGGCAATGATGATCGCGTAGCGCGATCGCGGAGGCGACTAGGATTGAACCATCAGCCACCGGTTGCCATCGGGATCACGGAGGTCAAACCACTTGACGCCAGACCCCGGGCCATACAGGTCATCCTTCACTTCGTTGACCTTGACGTCCTTTGCTTTGAGCTCGTTGTACGCCGCTTCAATATTTGAAGTCGAGAGATAGAGATTCATCGTACCAGGTTTCATGTGTTCATGCATCGTCGACAGCGTCAAAGAGGCACCTCCTCCTGGGAGCGAAAGCGAGACCCAGTGGTAATCGCCTTGTCCGTAGTCTTGGGTGACAGACCAGCCCAATTGCTCCGCGTAGAACGCTTTGGCCTTCGCCATATCAGTGACTGCCATCATCACCATCAGGATTTTTTCATCAGCCATTGTCATAACCAACCTTTCAATTGTTGTAAAACAGTGATTTCCTAACTTGAATTGAGCATACATGCTCAAGCATCATTCTTCTTGCTCTCGCTCGTTTCAAGTGAGAGCAGCGTCAGACCAAGACGGACAATCTGTAGGAGCACTCCATGCAGCGCGGCCTGATCCGGCAACGTCCCCGAGAGCAGCGTTGTCCCGGTTTCCTGCTGTTCGATGCAGAGCCCGCCAAAGCGGTCTTGCCAGGACGGGTCCAGGTGTCCCTGGATCCGTATCATGTAGAACATCTGCCTCCTCCGCATTCTGCGCGTTTCACGGCCTTCGCGCCGTGCTCGGAAAAGCGAACCAGTAAGATCACCAGGATCACCTCCCTGCGTCTTCACAAAGAATAGCAGAACGCGAGGCATTCCACAGTCGCCAAAAGGATGCCAAAGGGAGTAGTTGCCTGAGGAGAAAGACCACCTGTTGGGAGGAATCTCGTTAGAGCAGGGAACGAGCCCGCGCCAAGGCAACCGCCTGGGTTCGGCTGGTGGCTCCCAGTTTGCCGAGCAGGTTGCTGACGTGCTTTTTGACGGTGGGTAGCTCGATCACCAGGGTCCGGGCGATGTCCTGATTCGAGGCTCCTGTGTCCAGCAGGCGCAAGACATCCTGCTCACGCTGCGTAAGGGAAACGCCCGGCGCGGATGGACTGACGGACTCCTGCCGGGCTGAGGAGGGTCCAGGCGCGAGCGCGGGTGTCGCCACCAGAGATCTATTTGCGCCAGGCTGCTCCTGGGCGATCGCGGCCAGCAGCTGTGAGATGTAGGCCATCGTAGAAGCGGCCAGATCGTGCTGATGGGAATGTGGGGAAAGGAACGCCTCAAGTGCCTGGCGCATCGGTTCGCCTTCATCCAGGTACATGCGCAGGTAGCCCTCTGGTTCAGTCAAGGCAAACAGGCGCACCGCAACCTCGTAGGCTTGCTCGTTCTGGCCTGCATGGTGCAGCGCCACCATGTACTGGGCCAGATACGTGAAGGTGATCCTGCTGTTGGCCGAACGACCCAGATTCCCGCTAAAGCGCTCCAGCAGCTCCAGCGCCTCTGTCCAACGAAGCTCTGCAAAATACACCCGCATCACGACCGGGAACGCGTCATACAAGCTGGCTTCCCATGCCGCTTCCGGAAAGACGAGGCCCGTTGCCCAGGTGGATGCCTCTTTCACCTGCCCCTGTGCCAGCCACCAACGCGCTCGTATCATTGGCAACCAGCGCCAATTGCCGCCATATCCTCGATGTTCTTCTAACCGTTCAAACTCGTGCAGCGACAGCTCTACAGCAGACAGGTCTCCACTTGCCAGTTCGACCTTCATCAAGGCTATGTATCCCATCGTGAGCAAATCACTCTGCTGCCAGGTGGCGGCATCCTGAATGATCGTTTGCAGCCTGCCCCGCGCCTCTTCCAACCGATTCCACTGATACAACACCTCGACCTGCGCGGCCTGAAAGTAGCCTTTGAGCAGGGCATAGCCTGCCATCTGCTCGATCAGCTCGAGGGCAGCCAAACTCTCCTGATAGGCCAGGCGCAGCTGCCCTGCCTCCACGGCTGCCAACGCCAACCATTGCCTGACTCTGGCGTTCGCAAAGAGGCTTCCCGACAGGCTTACCTGCTCTTTGGCAGAGAGCAGTTGCGGCACCAGCCTCGCTCCCTCTCCCCAGACCCTATAGTGGAGGATGAAGTTGAAAGCAAGCGGGAGGATGTGCCAGATAACCTCCTCGTCCCGGTCAAGCTCCTGCATCTCCTGATGAAGGGCGTTCAAGCGCTCAAAGTCTAAGGCTGCTATCGCCTCATGCCCGCCCATGCCCGCACGTAACAGGCGTAAACGCCGGTAAAGCCTGGCTTCCTCGGGGAGAGAGACGGTGCCAGCGCCGGTGCCTGTGGTAGCAGTCAGGTGGGCGGTTCCAGCCACGGATCGCTGCAGGATGCTCTCGACCCGCGCCATGATCTGCCGCACCTGCTGATGGACCCTGGCCCGCTGCACCTCGGTCGTTTGCCCGACAGTGTGGAGCAGGTAGAGAGCGATCGTGAGCAGCAGGGGAGCGTGCTCACGCACTGTCTGCTCAGGCAGCGCCAACACCCAGCGCGCCATCGTCGCTGCTTCCCCACGGAGCCAGAACTGCTCGACGGTCTGCTCCATCAGCCGCGCTGCCGTGGAGAAGGAAGCTCCGGCAAGCGCATGGGTAATGGCCTCGGCCCACTGCCCCTCGGCCTCATAAAAGCCAGCGGCCCGGCGGTGCAAGAGCGACACCATCTCTGGTTGACTGGTGTGGAGCGCCGAGAGCAGGGCTTCACGAAAGAGATCATGCAGCCGATAGGTGCGCCGCTCCTCATCCAGGGGCACCAGGAAGAGGTTCGCTCGCTCCAGCAACGCGAGCATTTGCTGACTGGCCGCCTTCGTTGGTGCGGCGGTGACGGCCTGGCACACAGCAGCGTCCAGGCGCGAGAGGATGGCGATGTGGAGTAAAAAGTCGCGCGTATCGGGGGACAGACGTGCCAGGATGTCCTCCTGCACGTAGTCCAGCAGATACCGCTGGCTACCGGTCAATGTCTCAAGGTATGCTGTGCGATCCTCACGCTTCTGCATAGTGAGCGCGACCAGGTGCAGACCAGCGATCCAGCCTTCCGTCCGGCTCACCAGCCGCTGCAACTCTTCTTCCGAGAGCGGCGGGGAGAGCATCTTGTGCAAAAACTGACTCGCTTCACCCTCCTGGAAGCGCAACTCGTCTGCACGAATCTCGGTCAACTGCCCGTGGGCTCGTAGACGCGCAAGGGGCAGGTCTGGGTCCACGCGGCTGGAGAGGATCAGATGGATGTGCGCAGGCAGATGCTCCAGGAAGAAGGTCATGCCCTGGTGAATGACCAACTCTTCTATCACCTGATAATCGTCCACAATGAGGACGATGGGAGCAGGATACACCTGCTGGCTTTCTAGCTCATGGAGAAGCACGGAAAGACAGGAGGAAAGCGGCGGTGGCTGGGGCGATTGCAACTGTGCCACTACGTTTTCCCCAAAGTTCGCTGCCAGGCTGGGGCAGCGGCGCAGGGCCGCGATTAGCGCGACCCAGAAGCGTGTCGGGCTGTTGTCCAGTTTGTCCAGCGAGAGCCAAGCCACCTGCGTCTTTTGCCGGTGCGCCCAAACCGAGAGCAGCGTGGTTTTGCCCCAGCCCGCCGAGGCTGAGAGCAGGGTCAGCGGTGTCGAAAGCGCCTCATCGAGTGCAGTCAGCAAGCGTTCGCGCTCCACCAGGGCGTTCGGCTGTCGCGGCGGAGCAAGTCGGCTGGAGAGCAGCATCATCCCCTGCTCGGTCGTGGCCGCGGGCTGCTGCGCGTGCAAGAGCGTCTGTGCCGCCTCCTCTAGCCGCGAGAGCCTGAGGGTCTCCGTCCGTCCGAGATAGCGCTTGCGGGTGCGGCCCTCTTTGGTCTGGTAGGCATACCAATACGCTCCCCCACGTGCCCTCTGCTCCTGGTAGACATTGAGAGAGCCTCTTGCGCCGTGGAAGGCAAAGGAGGACACCCCGTGGAGCCAGGCCAGCCAGGCGGCTTCCTCCGCTGGCTGAAAACGTTGCTCAAGCTGGCCCTGGGTGTACAACTCGTAGAAGCGCTGCTCTTTGGACCAGATCAGGGCGTGAAGAGGTGCTCTGGACATCGAACCTTCCTTGTGTCTGCATTGTTCCCAACGGCCCTTCCATTCCTCCCAACACCAGGCAGTATACCAAAGAGGAGGCTCACCGGCAAGGAGCATCTCTCTCGGCGTGGCGACCCGATCTGCCCACTTCTCT
Source organism: Ktedonobacter sp. SOSP1-85 (assembly GCF_016587415.1). Classification (GTDB taxonomy): domain Bacteria; phylum Chloroflexota; class Ktedonobacteria; order Ktedonobacterales; family Ktedonobacteraceae; genus Ktedonobacter. The sequence continues at coordinate 6,474,380 of NZ_BNJI01000001.1, forward strand.
GACACCGCGAGACGATCCGTTGACGGGCCAATAATGCGTTGACCTCGATACCAGAAGTATACGAAAGATCGACAACGGCTGCAACTGTCCGCAACCCTTTACTTTTCCCTTCTGATCTTCCTTCCACCTCATCTTGCCACGCCTTGTTGAAAATGCAAGAAAACTGGCAGAAAATTTGCTGAAAAAGCCCTTACCTGGAGATGAATGGGAACGCAGGCCAATGGCGTCATTAGTTTACGTTCCCATTCATCACTGAACTTAACTGAACTTACAAAATGCTTACATTTTCATGTGCTTTTCTTGATGACGCAGAGATACGCTATGACTAATAGTAGTGGATACATTTATAACAAGGATTTATAAATCAGATGCCAGAAACTATCAGAGACAGTGCCCTTGATAAAACCAGACAGCCTAGTACATGGGAACCGAAATCCTTCGGTGGTTTAGATAGTCAACGCTTTGCCCTGAGACGTCCACTTGAAGGGCTTCGCCATCGTCGCATTATAGTAGTCGATGAAAGCCAGCACCTTGGCTTGCAAATCTTGCACGCTGAGAAAGGAGCCACGCTTGAGCACCTTGCGCATCAGGATCGAAAGCCAGATCTCGATCTGATTGAGTCACGAGCTGTGCTTGGGCGTGTAATGAAAGACCACATGATGGGTGGGATCACTCAAGAAGGCAGCTCGGCGGGGCATCAAGGCCAGGATGCCATATTCGCCTTTCTTGCCCAGATTTTTCTGGACAATCCCATCCCGCTCAGCGACCCAGCGCACTAACGCTTCAGATTGATGGATGTTGAGGTTGTCACACACAAAATGCCAACGAGTGACCTCTTGATCAGTGGCAATGACGGCTTGCACATGGGCCAGAAAATCTTCTTCCGTGCGTGTGGGTCCGGCGCGAGGGGCCAGCAGTTTTCCTGTCACCACATCGCGACTGAATCTTGACTTCCTGTCCAAAGGGACGGTGCGGGAAGCCCTTCCGACAGCTATACTCCTCATCAGAATCAGAGCAATGACCAAGACCGACAAAGAAGGCAAGAAGTGCTCAGATACTCAACTAAGAAAGACGTAGTGTATGCAAAATGGGGGTGTCTTACAGAAGAATCGCACGTATCGAAGGGAAGCCTTCTGCTCCTGCTTATGCGCGTAAGCTCTGGGGTGATTATTCCGCTGGATAGTTATCTCCTGCAAACCAGTACCGAACAGGGTATGCGAGGGCGCATCTTTGCATTGCATAGCTCAACCTATGGAGGCGTCATGCAAATTTCATATGTTCTCACAGGCTATGCGTTCGAGCACATTGGGATTCCATTTGCGCTGGGCTGTTGATTGCCACTGTATCCTTGTTGTGTGGTGTCTCTTGGCTCATGCAATTCGCAACCAAAGGAAATGCTGTTTGATAGTTCCCAATGACACGTTCGGCACAGGGAAGGCTGCTTTCGTTCAGTTTTAGCACTACTGCACCTTCTGCAAGCACCGATTCAACAACAGACAAGAAGGGTATGGTGCATAACCCTACTATTGATATGCGTCTATTTATTTGCAAGCGAACAATGCTCCAATGATGGGCCTCTATGTATTATCTCCCATTCTTGTGATGTTTAATCGCAGGTGTATTTACACCTCCATGTACTAGCGGTGTTATGTTGCGACCCGGTCAGCGCTTGCTACTGCGACTTACATGATTTTGAGCAAAGATTTCGTTCAGACAGAGATGACTGTGCCTCATGAGGGGAGCCTGGCAGAAGGCGATTGACTCCTCCGATAAAGAAGCCGGGGTGGTATACTCCTGAGTAAGAAGGAGAGAGAATGCCATCGAGCAAGGAGAGAGCTATGACACACGCTTCTTACAATGATATCGCCCAGTGGTATGATCAGTTTCTGCGTGAGAGACCTATCTACACGGAAGTGATCCTACCGAACCTGCTCACGCTGGTCGGAGAAGTCGAAGGGGAAGTCATTTGTGATCTGGCTTGCGGGCAGGGCTGGATCGCGCGCGAATTGGCCCGACGCGGAGCGCAGGTCACCGGTCTCGACCTGGCACCCAACCTGCTCGCACTGGCCCAACGCTATGAAGAGCAGGAGCCACGAGGAATTGTGTATGTTCAAGGGAACGCGGAGCTGGCTGAGGGGCTGAGCGACTGTCAGTTTACCGGCTGCATCTGTGTGATGGCGCTGATCAATATTGCAGATCTTCAAGCCACCTTTCAGAGCATTCGACGGATTCTCAAACCAGGAGGCTGGTTGGTCTTTGCCATTCCTCACCCCTGCTTTGAGACCCCACACGCTCAGTGGACATCGTTGTCCGATTCTGAGCATCCGCTGGGCAGGATCGTCACCGGCTATTTTGACGAACGCCAATGGTTCTCATCGAACCCTGAAGGAGTTCGTAGCCGGGTTGGAGATTATCACCGTATGCTCAGCACGTATCTCAACCATCTCGCCATCGCAGGTTTTGTACTTGAGCGCGTCCTCGAACCAGGCCCATCTGCCAAACAAGCTGAGCGAGTGCCGGGCAACCGCGAAGTCCCCACGCTTCTGCTGATCCGTGCTCATCTCTCAGACGGTCTTCAGGCCGAGAACGCGAGCTGTGGCTAAGGGTACTCCAAACAGGGTGATAGCTACAGTAGCAGCAGAGCATCCTCGAGTATTGCGGACCAGCCGCTCAGCCCACGAGAGTCGAGAGTGGGCCCGCTGTGCACGGGAGACGAGGGGCACGGGCGTTTCTGGTTGAACCTGGAGGGGCTGTTCCAGATGCACGTTAACCCGTTGACCGTGCAAAAGCAGTATACATGCCCGCCGATGCTGCCTGCGGCCCCAGTCACGCCAGAGCAGGGGAGCCGCCCCAACGTTGAGGGGATGACATACTAAAAAAAGCAGTGAGCATCTTCTCACGGGAATCCAAATGAAGCATCCAAGCAGAAGGGGAGCAATCTCCCCATCCGCTTCATTGGCCGGAGCCAGAAACAGACGGGTGAGCACGCCAGGCCACTAATGAGAGAGAAACAACCCCACTCTCATTAGGTATGATACCGAATCCGAGCATAAAGGTTCAAACCTCTTCCGTAGATCGTCCCTCAGTGCCAGCGTGGTTTGCCGAAGTGGTTATCCTGTCCCAGCACCTCACATCGAAAGGATTGCTTGTAGCCTTCACCCATCAAGTTCGATTCGTGAGAGGTCGCTTTGGTAACTACGAGCCTCTTGATTTTCTGGCCTTGTTGCTCGGCTATGCTATCAGCGGGGAACGAACCTTAGTTGATTTCTTTGAGCGCTTAGCGTCCTTTAAATCAGCCTTCATGGCCCTGTTTGGGCGTGCTGAGCGTCCCCATCGTGCTCGTTTCTTGGCGAGCGTCGACCGTCCCTGTCTGGAAGTGTTTCGTACGCTCTTCGAGCAGCACAGCTTTGTGGAAGGATGGACGAACGATTCCATCGGTGGTTGCTCCTTTTCCCCTGAAAAGGTTTCGAACTATGAGGGAAAAACGCTCACCAGTTGACGAACGCCAGCCTGAATCTCCTGCTCATTGACAGCTCCATAGCCAAGAACAAGACCTCCTCGTTGAGGTGAACCGAGCGTTAACGCTGACAGGGGAATGATCTCGAGCCCGCAGCGTGCTGCTTGTTGTGTAATCTGCTGATCGTCAAGAGTCGGCGGAAGCCACCCCATAAGATGTAAACCGGCTTGAGGAGGCTGCACGTCTATGCTTCCCCCAAGTTCCTGCTGCAACGACTCGATGAGGAGCGCTCTTCTGGCCGCATAGAGGTCGCGCATACGGCGGATATGACGCAGCAAATACCCTTTGGTCATCCAGGCTTCCAGGGTCAATTGATCAAGAATCGGCACATGAATATGGGTAGAACTACACAGGGCGAGGAAAGGAGGAACGAGTTGGGGAGGGACGATCAGATAGCCAATGCGAAGTGCTGGAAAAAGCACTTTGCTGAACGTACCAATGTAGATGACGCGCTGGGCGAGATCAAGCCCCTGTAAGGCATCAAGTGGTCGACCACTGAAGCGATAATCGCTGTCATAATCATCTTCGAGAATCCAGGCATTGGCTTGCTTGGCCCATTGCAGGAGGGCAACGCGTTGCGACAGATGCATGGTAATACCCGAAGGAAATTGATGCGATGGAGTGACGTAGGCCAGGCGAGCTTGTGGGTAGCGCTTTTGCCCAATTTCAACATTGATCCCTTGCGATGTCACAGGGATAGGAGCCAGTTGCGCGCCCGCGTTGAGGAGAGCGCGTTGTGCTCCTAGATAGCCCGGATTTTCCATCCAGGCAAGATCACCTGGGTTCAGGAGGAGGCGTGCTGCCAGATCTAAAGCGGTCTGCGCTCCTGGCACAATAATGACCTGCTCGGCCTGGCAATGCACGCCTCGTGTGATGCTCGCATGGATGGCGATCGCTTCACGGAGCGGGTAATAGCCCGCGATCTCCTGATACGTGGCCATGTTTCTCAGCAGAGATCGTGCGCAGTGAGCCGCGACCTGGTTCCACTGGTGAAAGGGAAAGGCACGTAGGTCCGGGGCGCCTGTGCGAAAAGCCCGTGGGGGAGTCGGTCGAAGATAGGTCTGGATAGAGGACACAGGTGCCTGGCGCGTTAAATCCTCTCCCAGGTGAGACAAGAAGAGAGGGGCGTGTGTGCTTTCGTCGGGAGCGATGTTTCTCTGTGGAACCCCTTTGGGAAGAGAAAAGGTCTCAGGAAGGTCGCACGCCACCCTGGTCCCCTGCCCGACCCTTCTTTCGATATAGCCTTCAGCACAGAGTTGTTCATAGGCATGGTTCACGGTATTAAGAGAAATCCCTAATTCGCTTGCCAGAGCCCGTGTTGATGGGAGGACTTGACCTGGATGCAATTGACCACTGAGGATGGCATGACGCAGTCGATCATACAACTGGCGATGCAATGGCATCGTGAAGGTGCGATTGAGGGCAAGATCTGCTAGGTTGTGAAGTGCGTGTCGTCTTTTTGCCATGCTTGAAAAGGAAGCCTCCAGCAAATGATACCATGAAATTTGCAAAAATGACTCTTGAAGAGGCTCTCTTTCTAGATTATGCTTCCTGCAAAGGTCAGCACACGTTCTGACTGCAAGGCTTCTTATGGGTAGAGATTGCTGAGAATGTGAGTACACATCAATGCATGTGTATTCTGCAAGGATATGCACATCCAACTGGCGAGCCTTTGATTGGTAACAGAGGTGTTGATGATATTCTATGGAAATTCCATAGAATGCTTCTCCAAGGCTTTCCAACGCGCATCAGAATATATGTTTCGATATCACAAGCCCGACTTACGGGCTAAGAAGGAGGAGGTTCAGTATGAAGATTGTGGTTATTGGCGGCAGTGGACTCATCGGAAAAAAGCTTGTGAACACGCTTCGGGAACTTGCCCATCAGGTCGTGGCGGCGTTACCTAGCACAGGCGTCAACACCATCACTGGTGAGGGGTTAGCTCAAGCGCTTGTTGGCGCTCAGGTGGTCGTCGACGTGGCGAACGCGCCTTTTAGGAAGGTAGGAGATCTTGGACGTCTATGAGGCGGTCACGAGTCGACGGGCAGTGCGCGGATTCATCGACCGGCCTATCCCGAAGGAGGTGCTGGAGCGCGTGCTGTCCGCCGCGGCTTGGGCGCCGTCCGGATCGAACCTCCAGCCGTGGCACGCCTACGTGCTGACCGGCGCTCCGCTGGCCGAGCTCAAGAATCGCGCCGGCGAGCGCGTGGCCGCAGGCGACCCCTGGGACGAGCAGGAGTACGAGATGTACCCGCCCGCACTGAAGTCCCCATACCACGAGCGCCGATCCGCCTTCGGCAAGCAGCGCTACAGCGCACTCGGTATCTCGGGCGAGGATTGGGAGGCGCGCCAGAGGGCCGCTGCCGCGAACTGGGACTGTTTCGGCGCGCCCGCCGCCCTGTTCTGCTACATCGACCGCGACATGGCCTCGCCCCAATGGGCCGACGTCGGCATGTATCTGCAGACCGTCATGCTGCTGCTCCGCGCCGAAGGGTTGCACAGTTGTACGCAGATGGCGTGGGCGAAGTATCACAAGACCGTCGCGGAGATCCTATCACCCCCGGACGAGCTCATCCTCTTCTGCGGCATGTCGATCGGGTTCGAGGACGTCACAGTGAGTCACGCCCGTCTGGGCCGGGCATCGCTTGACGAGACGGTCAGGTTCGTCGAGGGTTAGAAGCCGTTGCTCTACCAATCATGGTGAACGTTGTATGCCGGTGACAAGAGCTGTTTACCTATCTGCAAATGAGCATGATGTAAACTTTAGCTTTCTATGACGCAAAAATGGCACCATATCCGACGTAATAAGATGTTCTTGCGTCGGTCGTTTTTTGCCGGCTTGTGGCTGAAACGTGCTGACCGTTTGTATGAGAGAGACAAAAAGGAGCAACCGAAATGGGAAAGCTTGATGGAAAGGTCGCGATCGTGACCGGAGCGGGACGAGGGATAGGACGCGCTATCGCGGAGGCATACTTACAAGAAGGAGCATCAGTGACCGTAACGGCTGCGCGTGAACAGGCCGAACTCGATCAACTCGCGAAGCAGGATGGGTCTGAACGTGTGTTGGCACTGCTCGCCGATGTGACGAATCCAGAGGCATGTGAACAGGTAGTGGACCAGACCATCCAACGGTTTGGGCACGTCGATATCCTGGTCAATAACGCCGGTCGAGGCATGAAGTATGTCAATGCTTCTTTTCTGATGGAGCCCACTCACTTTTGGGAAGCAGAGCCTGCGGCCTGGCATATGATTATAGACACGAATGTCAATGGACCATTCTATATGGCACGTGCAGTTGTGACACGTCTGCTGGAGCAGCAGCGCGAGGGGAGCATCATTAACATCAGTATGGACTATGAAGGGATGAAACGGCGCGGTTTTTCTCCCTATGGACCATCGAAGGCTGCGCTTGAGTCTGCCTCGGCCATCTGGGCACAGGAGCTGATCGAGGCGCGTATTCGTGTCAATATTCTGCTGCCGGGTGGCGCGACCAATACCGGGATGGTCCCAGCTTCGACGCCAGCGAATGTTCAGGCGCGCTTGCTCCAGCCGGAGATCATGCAGGCTCCGGCTGTGTTTCTCGCCTCCGACGCTTCGCGAGAGCTCACCGGACGTCGCTTGATTGCGACGGAATGGAGCGCTGCCAATCCACAAGGCCGAGCTATGGTGGAGGGAATTGGGTAGCTCTTGCGGATCGAGAGAGCACACGACAATGCTCTGCGGGTGGCCCGCATGCTTCCGGTGACTGCCTTAGTAGGAGCAGCTGAGGGCCACATTGCGGAGATGTGTCTTTTTTCGGCCTGGTGGGACATTAAGCTACTGAATAGGGAAGCGCTCTAAAGCTTGATTGTATGAGGGTTGAGCGTCTGCCAGTGAAAGCCGGGAGTAGATCTCTAGTGATTGGCATGTCGAGGATGAGATACTTGGCATGGGTTGTTGCCTCATAATCCATGCAGATCGTACACTCATCCTCTTCATCTTCTCAAACTTCGGAATTGGCTTGATAGCTTTCCATCTCCCGGCTCTCATTGGCTCGCCTTTCACCACATCTTTGCGCACGTTTTCTCCAGCATGGTCTCTCTTCCTCTCTGCCCACACGCGTTTTTTCTTACTTTGCGTACTCTATCTCTTCTTATCTCCTTCTGTCAATGCTTTTTGTACGTCCTTGGGTTTGCTGATAATCTCCATCGGCGACGCATCGCTTCTTGAGGACGACCGTTGTCTGAAAAGTGGGCATTGTACCTCGTGTGGCAATCACACAGCATCAAAGCAATGCTCCTTTGGCAAGCCTGCCAACTGACAGCGTTCTTTTGTCACAAATCCCCACGTTTCCTCTGCCTGAACCTGCCTCAGCAATTGAAGACGAATGCTATTTATCTGCGTGGCATGTTTCAAATCTCCTTATAATTGTTGTATTTCCAATATCAGAATACTGGGATTTACAGATATAAGCTTTTCAACTTGAATATCACAAACTATTGACTTACAGAAAAAAATATGATATGTCAACTTCATTGAGGTCAAGCCAGCGCCCAACAAGTACCAAGCGAAGAAGCGAGCTCAGCCTCCTCCCCAACCCTTTGAGCCTGATGAAAGCTTTCTCGATTTTGTCGATTTGCTTGATCCTCTTTGCCTCACCCTTTATCAAAAGAATGGAGCCTAAAGTGAGATGTATTGGACTGCTGCCGGCGCCGCCTGAACTACTGCGTGAGATCATCTGCGGCGCGTTGGAGCGGCTGCTCACCTCGCAGTTGCCGGGCGAACTCGACTGGGCCGCGACCGATCTGCTGCGGGCGACCGTCGACACCGTGCCTTACGGGGCGATCCGCTCAGCACATCCCGGCATCGACGATGAACAACTCCGGGTGGTCATGCCGACGGCCCGCGATGATGAGCAGGAGGTGGGCCCGTGACTGGGACAACAGGCAGGGTGGCATTGGTGACAGGGGCCAGCAGCGGAATCGGTGCGGCCATCGCGCGCCTTCTGGCTGCGCGAGGGATGCGCGTGGTGGTCAACTACCTCCGCAACGGCACGGCAGCCGAGGAGGTCGTGGCCAGCATCAAAGCCGCGGGCGGCCAGGCTATGGCCGTGCAGGCCGACGTGCGCGAGGCAGCGGCGGTCGAGAGCATGATCAAGCAGGTCCAGGCGGCATGGGGCGGCATCGACGTGCTCGTGCACAACGCACTCACCCCGTATGTGATCAAGCCGTTCCAGGACATGACGTGGGAAGAACTGGGCGACAAGCTCGACGACGAGATGCGTGCCGCGTTCGCGGTCACCAAAGCCGTCCTGCCCGCCATGACCGAACAGAGCTGGGGACGCATCATCTATCTCGGTACCGGTCTCAGCCGCCAGCCCCGAGAGGGCATGATCGCACTGGGCACGGCCAAGGCCGCACTGGCGCAGTTCGCCCGGTACCTCGCCCAGGAACTGGGCCCGCGGGGCATCACGGTCAACGTCGTCGAGCCCGGCCCGGTGGAGGACACCCGCATGGCGGCGGATGTGTTCGACGAGGAACACAAGCAGCGGCAGGTGGCTGCTACCCCCCTGGGCCGCCTGGCACACCCGGGCGACGTCGCCCAAGTGGTCGCCTTCTACGCCAGCGAGGACAACGCCTTCATGACCGGCACCACGGCCGCGGTCAACGGCGGGATGTCCATGTACTAACGCCCTGTTGTCCTCCGCACATGGGGCCGGATCGCATCCGGCACACCGTCACCTCAGCACCATGGGCCGCGAGCCTCCGGGCCCGCGGCCCGCGCGGGCGCATGGCGGTGACACGAGAAAGGAAAAACGTTCATGTACACGATCGATCTCGCCTACGTCGGGCGGGGCCTGCACGAGGAACTGGTCGCCTACATCGCCGACCAGCAGGGCTACTACGCCGACGAGGGCGTCCACGTCGCGTTGCGCGACGGTTGCTCCTGGGACGAGGAGCGGCTGCGCCACAGCGCCACCATCGGGCTCGGCCGGGCACTGCTGTCCCGACTGACCAATGGCATCCCCTGGGTCGCACTTAATGTCAACACCCACCGCCCGCTGTTCTGGTTCCTCGCCCGCCCCGGCCTGACCTCCCTGGCCGACCTGGCCGGCCGACGGCTGGCGGCACATGCCCCCCACACCGCACCCGGGTGCTTCGCCCGGATCGTGCTGCGCCAGGTCGGCCTCGACCCGGACCACGACATCCACACCATCGTCCGCCCGCCCGGCGACTACGGCATGGACCTGCGCTGGCTGCACGACGGCAGGATCGACGCCGCCCTGGTTGGCAGCACCATGGCACCAGAGGCGATAGCCGCCGAGCACGGCTGGCAGGTGCTGGCCTGGGTCGGCGACTACTTCCAGATCCCCACCGTAGGCGTGGCCGTCGACCCCACCTACATCCACCCGGACGACCCCGCGGTCCAGGCCGCCGTACGAGCCCACCGGCGCGCCTTGCAGGTGATCCACAACGAACCCGACACCACGGTGCGGCACATCCAGACGTTCCTCGGCCGACACACCGCAGACGAAGCCCGAGCCCACTACGAGACGTTCATCGCACCATATTTCACCACCGACGGCCAAGCCGACCTCACCGTTGGCGCCACCGCGATCACCACGGTCGCCGCCGAACTCGGCGTCCCCGCCACCGTCACCGCAGCCGAGTTCTACCGCACCGCAACTTCCACACTCTAGGAGCCCGGCGACGCCGGCGCTGCCGAAGCGCACGCAGTACCTCAAGACCGTCCACGCAGAGACGCCTGCGGCCGCTGGGTCGGCCTCCTGCTCCACGCACTCCCTCAACGATCTGCCTTCTTTCTAAGGGAAGGCCACTCACTATTCACCGAAAACGCCGCAGGATGCCGCTGCCCTTTTAGGCATGGGGAGGAATGCGGCGTTCCTTTGGAGATGGCCTGGGTGGAATACGCTGTAAACCTCTTTTCATCTACTCTTTCTCTCTGTACAGACAGTTGAAAATATGATAGACTATGCAGTATGAAAACAGCAATAACAGCAAAGCTCAAATTGAATACCACCCCCGAGCAATTCAAGGCACTACGCGCGACGCAACTGACCTATCGTGATGCACTCAACTCTGTCAGCCAGTATGCCTTTGAACATGGGAAGATGAGCAATGCTGTTCGCTTGCAAGAGGGAACCTATGATGAGATCCGCCTTCGTTTTCATCTCCCCTCCCAAATGGCCTGCTCCGTCCCTCGCCAAGTTGGGGCCATCTATAAAGCGCTCTGGACAAAGGTGAAGAGTAATGCCCAGGCCCGGAAAGCAGGCAAGACCAAGAAGCGGTACAAAGGGCTGGATAAGGCTCCTACGTTCATCTCCCCCACGCTGACCTACCAGTATAAGAAGGACTATACGTTCAAAAAAGAGCAGCGCGTGAGTGTCTTGACGCTTGAGGGGCGTCTCGTTGTGCCCTATACGGGCTATGATAAGCATGTGGCTTTGATCCAGCGTGGAGCAGAGATTGGCGCATCCAAACTCTGGTATGATAAACCCAAAAAGCAGTTTTACCTGCTTGTCTCGCTTGAAGTGGAGACGCCTGATCCAATCCCCGAAACCCATAAGCAAGTCATCGGTGTCGATGTGGGAATGCGCTACCTTGCCGTCACGGCGACGATGCAAGGCGATTGTACCTTCCATGCTGACATCTCTACGGTAGCCAAATCCCACCACTACGCACGACTGAGAAAGCGTCTGCAAAAGAAAGGCACTCGTTCTGCAATCAGAAGATTGATTGCCCTCAGTGGACGAGAGAGACGGTTGAAGCAGAATACCAATCATGTCGTGAGTAAGCGGATCATTCAAGCGTACCAGGAAAGCTTGATTGGACTGGAGCATCTGACAGACATTCGTGAGCGGACCACACGACGGAAAGGCAAAAAAGCCAGTACCAAGCAGCGAAAGGCCAATCGCACCTTCTCTAAATGGTCCTTTGCTGAGTTGCATAGCATGATTGCCTATAAAGCGCTCCTCAACAAGAGTATGGCGATCAAGGTGGATGCCAATTATACCTCTCAGGCTTGCCCCAGATGTGGGCATACCTGCAAGGAGAATCGTCCTCACAAGGGTTTGCTCTTTGTCTGTCAGAATTGTCAGTACACGCTCCATGCCGATCTGGTTGGCGCGAGGAATATTGCCATGAGAACGCTTCTTATCCGGCAAGACTGGATAGGAACGGGCGTCTTGTCAGTACGCCCTGATGTGTCGGACGATGAAGCCAAAGCAGCACGCCTGCAAAGGTATGCGGAGTTGCGGTGGAGTTCAGACACAAGCCCTCGGCTTTAGCCGTAGGGTCTCTGACTCATGCTATATGCGCGTCGCGCCATCTCTCCCTCTCCCTCCTGTTGTTCGGCTATGTTTGCCGGATAAGTAGCAAGCAGATATTGGAGTGAGGCTAGCACATCGCGCAGCATTCCCTTGAATGGAGGATTGACGCCAATGCGTTGCCCGGTACGGGCTGCTTTCTCTACGTCACTCAGCATCCACTTTATCTGTTGGCTAAAACGTTCGAGTTGATGAAACTCATCATGCTCGGGCCGGGTCGGAATGTGAGCCGCGAGCGCGGTGACATTATCGCAGATACGCTGGTTATACGTGACGAGTATGTGGAAGCGCTCAATTTCATTCTCACTGGCCCTTTGTTCGTTCAGCAGGCGCTGGAAAGCCGCCGCCGCGTTCACGTTCTGCACGTGCGCGTCTTTGCTTGCCCGTCGCACTGTTTCCAGTTCGGCCTTCTTGTCGCCGTCAGCTATATAGGCCGCGAGAACGCTAGCAATGTATGCCCGGTTGGCCAGGATGGTGCGTCCCATTTGCTGGGGAAGACGCTCACGCTCCCACAGAGGCCAGAAGAGATAGCCAGCCAGGATGCCCATACTGCCACCAGCCAGAGTTGTGGCGATGCGGATGAAGGGCACCAGCCCGTTTCCCGGCATAATCAAGTCGAGCATTATGATAATGAAGGTCGTGAAAAACAGAATGAAGAGGGTATTATTTTTCTCCTGGTACGCAAAGCAGAAGAAAGATATGACGATCATCACTGGAAAAATGAGAAAATTTATGTGCAGGACGGTTATCAGCAGCATCCCCAGGATTGCGCCAATGATGGTTCCTAGAATCCTTTGAACTGTTTGCTCGCGCGTCGCGCCATAATCAGGCCTCAGGATAAAGAGGATGTTCAAAGCGATCCAACTACCATCGGGGATGTGCAGCAGTTTGGCGATTGCCACTGCAACGGCTGAGATAGTCGCCAGGCGCAGGGCATGACGTAAGGTAAACGAGCGCAGTGTCAGGTTGTCTTTGAAGAGCGAGACACGTTCCCGCACAACGGCATAGAGCGCCTTCCAGGAGAATTTGCCTTTGCTTGTTGCCTCGGCCTGAAGCATTTCCTGCAAGATCTCCTGGCCGTCCGATTGCGTGAGAAGATCGCGCGTCTCGCGGGTAAGCTCGCTCATACGTTTGAGCAGATTTGCCAGATTGCGCGTGTTGACGAGACGTAATGAGAGCCAGTCATGGATTAATGAGTGCTGGTGCTCGGGTTGGATCTTCAGCATGCGCGTGTTGGCGAGCGTGTAATACTCTTTCTTCAGTTGTGGAAGTGAAGCGCGCAGGACATACTCCTGCGTTTCGATGGCATACAGAGAGTGCTCCAGGGTTTCTAGCCGGAGACCCTGTTTCTTGCCTGCGATAGCGTACGCCAGTTGTTCAAGGAGCGCCGCACACTCTTCCATTACAAATGCTGACTGCTCGTCTTGATGATAGTTCTGCGTGCGCGCCACCGCCAGCTCTTCGACGAGGGCAATCACGGCTTCCATGAGAGAATCGGCCTGGAGGACGAGCATCAACAGGAGGGAATGGAAAGGATGAGCGTCCGAGCGTTGAGAGCGCTGGCCCGCAACGATCTGGTGAGCCTTATCGTGGGCCCTCTGCAAGCGTGCCCGTTCCTGCTTGACCTCCTCATTCCAATGCTGCTCCAGTTCTATATGGCAGGCCTTACGTAACAGAGCACTCACCGCCTGATAGTATCCGCTCACCGCCTGGCGTGCGGGGCGAAAGGGACGGAAAGGCCAGAGCCAGAGAGAGATTGCCAAAGACCAGGCAGCGCCAATGATGACGGCGAGCATGCGCATCCAGGCTACTTCTATGCTCGCGGGCTGGCCCATAACGAGAATGAAGACCAAATTGGTGGAGAAGCCGACTTTACCCGCCAGATGGCCATAGAGACCGGCCATGCTCCCGAAAAAGGCCCAGGCGAACATGAGGAGCGTCACCAGCCAGGGATTAGCTCCCGTGATCGTTGCAACCAGGACCGTAACGGTCATGAAGACAGTTGCACTGAACATGGATAGGGCACGGTTCTGATACTCCCCACCCACATCCGCGAAAGCGACGCCGAGCGCGCCAAGGAAGGCCATAACGCTCAACGCGAGATGAGCAGTGAGCACGCCAATGAGAATGGGTGCCACGCTGATAATAGCCATGCGCACGCCGTTCTGCCAGGCAGCGGTATCAAGGGTGATCATGGTGCGCATATGTACATGGGTTGCGTTCCGTGCACGATCAATGGATGGCTGTAAGAAGGAGAAGAGCATAGGATTTATCATCACTTTCAGGCGCACTTTATAGGTTACAGCTCCGCAGGCTTGAGATCACACAGGCCGTCATAAATCACAAGCGGAGTCATGCAATAGTATTTATTCATATGCCTCTTTCAATAGAACCAGGAGCACGAGATTAAACATGTTCCCTTCACAATGCATCGTTTGTTTCTCTTGAGAAAACTATACCATCGCGTTTTAATACCGTCCAATATATAGTATAATATCTATATAATATGTTGAATGGTATAAAAAAGGAGAGAAACGGTGGAACTCTTGCAGCTCAAATATTTCCTGACAGTTGCACGATTGGAGCACATGACCCGCGCAGCGGATGAGTTGGGGATTGCCCAACCCCCTCTCAGCCAGACCATTGCTCGCCTGGAGGACGAGTTGGGCGTGCCTTTATTTGATCGTCTGGGACGAAACATTCACCTGAATCACTTCGGTCGGGCTTATGTCCAGCGCGTTGAGCGTATCTTCGAGGAACTTGAGCAGGGCAGGTGTGACCTCAGCGATCTCGCGAATGGCAGGCAAGGGCAGGTTGGGCTAGCGATGGATGCGGCAACCCACCTGCTTCCAGACCTGCTCAGCGCCTTTCGCAAAGATCACCCGGGAGTTTATTTTCTGCTCTCGGGGCATCACAATACCGTCACCAGTCTGGTGCAGCAACTTGCCAGGGGAACGTGTGATCTGTGTATCTCCTCTCCTCCACTCCAACAGCCGGGTATCACCAGCATTTCCCTGCTGACCGAGGATATTTGGCTTGCTTTTCCCTCGATTCACCCGTTGGCCCGGCGCTCCCAAATTCGTCTGCAGGAGGCTGCCCAAGAAGCCTTTATCAGCATGAAGCCAGGGCACAGCTGGCGCGAGCTGACCGATAGTTTCTGCCAGCAGGCTGGCTTTCGTCCCAGGATAGTTTTTGAAAGTGACGACCCATCCACAATCAGAGGATTGATCAGAGCGGAGCAAGGAATCGCTTTTGGGGCGGCGATTTCCTGGCGCGGAACAGTCGATCCAGCCGTCATACAAATACCGATTTCAGAGCCGAAGTGTCAGCGTACGATCGGACTCTCCTGGCTGACCGATCGTCGCCTCTCGATGGCTGCACAGCAATTCCGCCAGTTTGTCATCGATTATTTTGCTCGCCTCTCCCTGGTATGATGCGTGTCTTCCATACAGCATACTCCGTCTCCCTCCTCTACTTATAGGCTGGGCCTCCTGGTTGGAGATGTGCTGGCGACGATGAGCGCTCTTCTATTTCTCTCTGAGAGAGATGAGCGTGAGAAGTTGCTTGAGAGCTTCACGTAGAAAAACCTCGAAACGAGGTTTCTATCAGAACTGAGAACATAGCGGGATTTAACTGAGGATGGCATGACGCAGTCGATCATACAACTGGCGATGCAATGGCATCGTGAAGGTGCGATTGAGGGCAAGATCTGCTGTGTTTTGAAGTGCGTGTCGTCTTTTTGCCATGCTTGAAAAGGAAGTCCCCAGCAAATGATACCATGAAATTTGCAAAAATGACTCTTGAAGGGACTCTCTTTCTAGAGTATGCTTCCTGCAAAGGTCAGCGATGAGGTTTTCAACTCAATACCTCCAGTAGATAGTCAAATGAACTGCCTGTGTTTGCGAGGAAGGGTGTTCGCGTCTTCTCACATCTCTCAATTCTGTTTCGCGATATCAGAGCAGGGAAGCAACTTCCTTCCAGGGATGGGACCATATGAAAGGGATAGCTACTGCATGGTCAGGCATCTCACTCTTCCATTCTGGAAGGCGCTCATCAAGCATATTGCTGCGCAGAAGCGAGCTGAGCAGCAACTCAAAGCCAGCGAGGAGAACTTTCGTCTCCTTGCCGAGACAGTACCACAACTCATGTGGACAGCCCAACCAGACGGCTTGCATGAGTACACGAACCAGCGCTGGCGTGACTACACCGGGTTCGCGCCTGAACAGAGACAGAGATGGGACCATCTCCAGTTCATCCACCCTGATGATCAGGAAGGCACCCGAGCCCAATGGCAGCATGCCCTGGACACGGGAACCATGTATGAGCGCGAAGAGCGTCTCAGAAATGGTCAGAATGGAGAGTATCGCTGGTTCTTAACGCGCGCCATGCCGGTGCACGATGAGGCAGGTCAGATTGTCAAGTGGATTGGTACCTGCACCGACATTGAGAAGCAGAAACGAGCGGAGCAGCAGCTCAAAGAAAGCCGGGAGAGCTTGCGCGTGCTGGCCGAAACGGTGCCGCAGCAGGTATGGGTGACACGATCCGACGGCCTGCATGAGTACTGGAATCAGCGCTGGCGTGACTACACCGGGTTGACGCCTGAGCACGTCCAAAGCGACCGCTGGGCTCATCTTAAGTTCATCCACCCTGATGATCGTGCAGGCAACCAGGCTCTCTGGCAGCATGCCCTGGACACGGGAACCATGTATGAGCACGAAGAGCGTCTCAGAAATGGCCAGAATGGAGAGTATCGCTGGTTCTTAACGCGCGCCATGCCGATGCGCGATGAAGGCGGTCACATCGTCAAGTGGTTTGGCACCAGCACCGATATCGAAGACCAGAAACGAGCGGAGCAGCAGCTCAAAGAAAGCCGGGAGAACTTGCGTGTGCTGGCTGAAACGGTGCCACAGTTGGTGTGGACTACGTCACCAGATGGCTGGGTTGAGTACTGGAATCAACGGTGGTATGACTATAGTGGTTCCTCCCCCGCACAAGCATTGGGTCATAGATGGAGCCAGTTTTTACACCCTGACGATTCTCAGCGCACCCTGAAGATCTGGCATCATGCGCTCGCAACGGGTGAACCCTATGAGATCGAATATCGCCTCAAGGATGGACAAACGGGCGAGTATCGCTGGTTCTTAACTCGCGGGATACCGGTACGTGATGAAGGAGGCCAAATCGTCAAGTGGTTTGGCACCGCCACCGATATTGAGAACCAGAAACGAACAGAGGAAGCCTTACGCCAGAGTCAGGAGCGTATCCGCGCCCTGATCGAATCCAATATTATCGGGATTACTTCTGTCGAGATGGAAGGAGAAGTGCTCGCTGACGCCAATGAGGCGTTTCTTCGCATGACCGGTTATACCCGAGAAGAGGTGCAGAGCAGAACGTTGAACCGGGTGAAGATCACTTCCCCAGAACAAGCGCCGCTTTTCGAGCGCTCGATCCAGGAGCTCACCGCACGCGGGCAGCACGCGCCCTTTGAGACCGAACTGGTATGTCAAGATGGCAGTCGTCTGCCCGTATTGGTGGGAGGCGTTATCTTCCAGGAGCAGCCGCGCCAGATGGTCGTCTTTCTGCTGGATAATTCGGCGCGCAAGGAACTGGAGCAGCGCAAGGATGACTTTATTAGCATGGCCAACCATGAACTGAAGACCCCACTCACTGCGGTCAAGCTGCAGATCCACCTGGTGCGCAAACGACTCGAAAAGCACTCCCAACCCGAGGCGGCCACCGCGCTTGCCCGGGTGGAGGGGCCTGTCAAGCAACTGGAACGCCTGATCGCAGAGTTACTGGATGTCTCCAGGATGCAGGCAGGGAGCCTCGAGTATCGGCGGGAGCGGGTGGATCTCGACGAGTTGTTGCGGGAGGTCACCGCCACCATCCACCACCTCCATCCCAGCCATACCATCCTGGTCCGTGGGAGCGTGCAGACCAGCCTGATCGGGGATCGAGACCGGCTGGGACAGGTCTTCACCAACCTGCTCAGTAATGCCATCAAGTATTCACCCGATGCCGAGGCAGTTGAGATAGATCTCTCTGCCTCCGACGATGCGGTCACGATCCGGGTGACCGATCATGGCCTGGGCATCCCGCGAGAGCAGCGTGACAAAATTTTTGAGCGGTTCTATCGGGTCACTGATCCCAAGCGGAAAGCGATTCCGGGCCTGGGCATGGGACTCTATATTGTGGCCGAGATCGTCAAACATCAGGGGGGAACCATCACGGTGGACAGCGCCGTTGGGAAAGGTTCGACCTTTACGGTGACCCTTCCTCTCATGAGGGATGCCTGAGCAGTTGACGCGTGTGGCGTGCGTGTCAACTGAGACGATGATGGCGGAAGCTGTTTCGGCACGGCTGCCGCCGCCTTCACAAACCAGATTCTTGCGGACCCACTCGGCGTTGAACGCCCTGCCTGAATCCGGCGGCTTTGCTGCGCATCACGGCGTCTCTCTTTTGCATCCTACCTGGCTTGGGTCATGACTTTTGACGCGTCGATCAAGCGCGTTCGCGCAGATCGGCCAATCAAATGTGCTTATCCACCCTCGAATAGATTCAGTTGTTGCACTTGGCCCTCACAGGAAGTCCACATGACTTCTACGCCACTTTGGGTCACGTGCAGCACATCGCACTCAGGATAAGCCTGTTGTTTGCTCGGAATCACTTGCCCCATCGCTCGACCCTCTCACGGTTTCTCGCCGCCCTTGATCACGCTCCCGTAGAAGCAACGATCCTAAACTGGTTAATCATCTCGATACGCATGCATAACTTAACGTGCTTTTCTATATTGTTCAGCAAGCTGAATGAAAATGGCGGCAGGCCAGCTAAAGGTTGCAAATCCGAATTGCCTGGCATCATCTTCTCGCCCAGGTCGTGCTTCCCCCTTCGTTGGATCATAATATTCGTAAAATCCATTTTTTGCGATCATATCCAGTGTTCTATCCACGAGCTCTTCTCCCATTTGTCGAGCTTGAGCGCTTTGTGGGGCATATCTCATCAGGCCCTCGATTATCAAAAGATTTGTAATCGGCCATGTAGGACCTCTCCAATAACGTGTCAGTTCAAATTTAGGGCTATTGAGTGCGGTACTTGGTACAGGATATGCAGGCCAGAATTGCTCGGGATCAGAAAGTCGTGTAAGTACCTTCGGGAGTTGCTCATCTGTTACTGCGCCTGCCAGGAGCGGCAGAAACATGGCATTTGTTGGCTCAATGATTGGTTCACGCCTTCCCTGCGCAACATCAATGTCACAATATTGTTGGTGTTCTTCATCCCAAGTATGGGCTAAAGCCTCTTGTGTTTGCTGTGCCCATTTATGGTATTTTGCTGCTTCATCAGTCCTCCCAACACGAGTAAGCGTGTCCGCTAATGCTTCATTTGCTCTGGCCCAAAGAGATGAAAACAGTATATCTTTAACCGCAAATGGCGATTGAGCAACAATTTTCTCGTAATCCCAGCCTAGCTTAGCAAAAAGAGCCACAAGACCCATAAAGCGGTAGTAATCTTCTTGTGTTGGCCGATGCGATGCTTTTCCTAATTTGTCATCAGTTCGATTGGCATCTACATCTTCTCTTACGGCTTGGGGAACATCGGTGAGGTTTATATGCGTATAAGAGCTATCCCAGCGAGGAGAATTGTCAGTACCACTTTCCCAGGGATGTACGATAGTGAGTAATCCACCATCTTCTGGATCACGGTATCTTTTTAGGTAATCATGATACTTCATCACGGCAGGAAGCACTTCATCTAAAAAATCCCCTGCTGCTCCATCTGGAGAATGTTTATACACGTAATCAACTGCAATACTCAGGAGAGGTGGTTGGGTAATACCTGATGTAACAATTTCGCCTCTTCGGAATTGTTCTGTATGCCATTTCCCTGCTTGCGGATAGTATCGTGTTTCCCCGGGATTGTACGTTATATGCGCGATTAAGCCATTATCCCATTTGCCTGAAACTAGCGCACGAAGTTCATCATAAGCACGTTCAGGATTGAGATGGACAAGCCCCATTGCTACTGCTGCACTGTCCCAATTCCATTGATGCACATAGAACTCTTTGGAAGGAACGGTTCTCCTATATGTTTTCTCATTAAGAGTAGTTACATAGAGATTATGCTTAAGCGCATGATCAGCTACCTTCAGCATTTCAAGCAATTTTTGCTCTCTTGATTGAGGAAGACCGCTATTAGATGGCTTAGGAGTTTTATAATGATCATTCATTTTATACAATCCTTCGTCTCTATTTCACAAAGGCTTTGACAACCTTACACGGTGCATTTCCAGTATTACGCAGGGTATAATGGCTTATGCTTGCGGGAAGAATAATGCTTTCGGCGAAGTGCAATTTTACTGGCTCATTGCCGGGACTATGGATCTCACAACGGGTTCCCTCAACGAGATTAAGCGCCACAAACTTTCCATGCGTCTCATCATCGATAGCGGTAGTGAATTCGAGGCGATGTATGGCGAAGAAGAGGTGTCCGATATCCCCAATACTATATTCAGCCCAGCCAGGGCCATCTCTCAGCAATTCCGGTTGGGGAATGAGGTTCTGGCGCACCCAGTTGGTCGTGCGTGTCGGATCAAGGTTGGCGAACGCATGATCGAGATGAACGTGGCGCAGATTGCCAGAGAGGTCGCGCCGCAGATAGTCGTAGACCTTGAATGTGAAGATATAGGGAGTCGCGCTAATCTCTAGCACCAGGTTGTTTGCGCCGCTACAATGGATGGTCCCACTGGGTATGAGGAAAAGATCATGCGGCTTACTGGGAAAGCTATTCACATAATCCGTAATCTCGAATGACTGGCCTTGATCGCGTGCGGCCAGCGCATCCGCCTTGAATGCACCATAATCCGTGTCCTCACGCAAGCCCAGATACACCTGTGCGTCTTCCTCACAGGTCACAATATAATAGGTTTCATCCTGGGTAAAAGGCTCGCCAAACTGGTCACGGATATAGTCGACGCGGGGATGGACCTGACAGGAGAGGTTTGTTCCACCCATCGTATCCAGGTAGTCGAAGCGAATAGGGAAATAGCTGCCGTAGCGCGCGGCGACCGGGATGCCAAGCACTGCGTCCGTCTCGGCCCATAGCAAGTAGTCGAAGGCACATTCAAAGAAGTATTCCCTATTCCCCAACAACAGGCCGTTCTCAGGGGCTATCAGCTCAAAGGACCAGGCATAGTTGGGAGCTTCGGTTGGTAATCCGAACTGTTCCTTCATCCACTGTCCTCCCCAGACACCAGGGGCGAACCAAGGCTTGACACGAAACGGTCTTCGAGCCAGTTCATGCAGGGCGAGTCGGATGTCGTCGCCGTGTACAAGTTTCGGCGCGGTGTGGTCGCTACCATCTACAAAGAGGTCCATTCTTGCCAGTTGCGCGCGTTTGATGCGATTGAGCATGGGCCAGTCTACAAAGTAGAAGCGTTTGTACATTGCAGCAAAGCCTTCTGGCTCGCACGCACCCACGTTCGTAATTGCCTTTTGCCCCGCTAACTGCTGCCCCCGGTCCTTGGGCACATCAACATATATATGCCATCCGTGGTCAGTGATAAGCGATGCCCCAAAGCCGTAAATAACGATGATCGTGTCATTATGCACCTCTTCAACGATGCGCTGAAGTTGCTCCAAGCGTTCCGCCTGCCAGAGGTCTCGTAGATCACCGTGAAAGACGCGCCCGAAGACAGGATCATCAGTGAGCGATGTCGCTAATAAGTGCTGGATCTCGCTTGCGGAGCGGAAGCAAGTTTCGGTTGAGAGCCAGCGTATCGCTCTCTCTTGCGCTACCTCTTGCAGTGCGACTCGTAGTCGCGCTATGAAACTGTCCCAGGGCAAGCCAACATAACCATCAATGACCACTACCTTTGGACCAGTCAAGCCCTTGGCAGCGTTGAAGAGCTTGCGCGCGAGTGCCAGATGTCCTTCTTTAATGCTGAGCCAGGGGAAACGATGAATAGGGTGTGTACGATACTTTGACGTAGCAGATGATTCTTCCATTACACCGGTACTTCCTTTATGTATATGCCCTAACAATCCAGAGCACTGTTTCACTATCGAGTGGTGGCAATGTTCGCTCTTCGACCCCAACGTTTCATAGCAAGACTTTCAGGCCGCTCGCGAGCGCAGAGACGCCAACCAATGCGGCGGTATCCCCGAGTTCTGCTATCTTAATCTGTGTGCGACCACGAGGAAAGGTCCATGTGTGCTCGTCTACGTATTGCTGGGCACTGGGCAGGAACTGCTGAGAAGAGCCGGAAATCCCTCCACCGAGCACGACGAGGTCTGGATCGTATGCATGGATTAATGAGACAATCCCGACACTGAGATAATGCGCGAAGTAGGTAGCAACTTCATCCGCAATCTTGTCACCAGCCAGGGCGGCCGCAAAGATGCCTTGAGGGGTCATTTCGGGGGGAGTGATACCACTTCCGGCATAGAGCGTTACAGCCTTGCGCATCAGAGGTGCGGTCCCGATAAATGCTTCAAGGCAGCCAATGTTGCCACAGGTACAGCGTGGCCCATCAACCTGCACGGTGATATGGCCGCCCATTGATCCGAAGAGCCCACGCGCGCCCCGCACTACCCGGCGTTGAAGTGCGACCCCGCAACCAATTCCGGTGCCAAGCGTTAAACAGAGCAGATTCTCGACCTGTCTGCCCGCGCCATAGACCATCTCACCCACCGTATACAAACGGGCATCATTCTCTACGAAGCATGATGACTCTCTGAGTCAGAGAAAATGATGAAAATGGGATAGAATACCCAGGAGGCCAACGTGTAGAGGTCGGCTCACAGTGGTGTGCATCAACCCGTCTACGAAGCTGATCCGGGTGCGTCCAGCAGAGCTGATTGTCGCCAGATTGAAAGAACTGAGCACGCGTAGGAAATTTGTGTCTTACTTCGCACCTCTCGTTGGTCTCAACGAAGACGAAGAACGCATATTGAGAGAGGTAGGAGTTGGTATGCAAGTCGTCCATGAGCGCTGTTGCGGCTTAGATGTGCATAAAAAGACGGTAGTAGCCTGTATTTTGATCACCCTGGCCAATGGAGAAGTTCAGCGCCATATCCGGACCTTCTCTACCATGACGGCTGGTTTGTTGGCGCTTTCTGATTGGTTGGAGAGCCTGGCCGTCACAGTGATCGCCATGGAATCGACCGGAATTTACTGGAGACCGGTGTTTAACTTGTTGGAAGAGGGCCGCAGCGTCATCCTGGTCAATGCTCAGCATATGAAAGCCATTCCCGGTCGCAAGACCGATATTAAAGATAGCGAATGGCTCGCCGATTTGTTGCGCCATGGGCTGCTCAAAGCCAGTTTCATTCCTCCGGCCCCTATTCGTGAACTGCGCGATCTCACCAGATACCGCAAGAATTTGGTTCAGGAGCGTGCGCGAGAGGTCAATCGTGTGCAAAAAGTGTTGGAAACCGCCAATATCAAGCTGTCCTCGGTAGCAACCGATGTGTTGGGCAAAAGTGGGCGGGATATGCTCTCTGCATTGATTGAAGGGACCACTGATGCCGAAACCCTCGCCGAGCTAGCGCGTGGGAAATTGCGAAAGCAGCTTCCTCAATTACAGCAGGCTTTAGATGGTCGTGTCCAGGCCCATCATCGACTCTTACTCAAACATATTCTGGCTCATATCATCTTTCTGGAAGAGACCTTGGAGCAGCTGCAACAGGAGATCGAGCAACACCTCTGCCCTTTTGAGGAAGCCATGACACTGCTCATGAGTATTCCCGGCATTCAGGCCCTGGCCGCCGCTACTATTGTAGGCGAAATTGGCGATGATATGACGCGGTTCCCTTCTGCCAAGCATCTCGCGTCGTGGGCTGGGGTGTGCCCAGGCAACAAGCAAAGTGGGGGCAAACGGCTCAGCGGCAAGACGACCCAAGGCAATGCCACGTTACGGGCCATTCTGGCAGAAGTGGTCTGGGTGCTCTCGCACATGAAAGATAACTATCTTTCCGCCCAGTACCACCGCTTGGCGCGTCGTCTGGGGAAGAAGAAGGCGGTCGTGGCGGTTTCCCACAGCCTTCTGGTGATCATCTATCACGTGCTCTCTACCAAGCAACCTTACCGCGATCTGGGGGCAGACTATTTCGAGCAACGAGATAGCACGCGGCTGACACAACGTTCTGTCCGGCAACTTGAGGCTCTCGGCTACACGGTGACGCTCGTTCCCAAGGAGGTTGCTTAGCGAGTCGGGTTAGGATTCTGATTTTCATAGGAAGGTTGGTAGGTGGAAGGTTTCCGCCAGGGTTTGCGCGATGGGGAAGCCGATAAGATCAGATAAGGACTCGTTTACATCCAGAATCGTACCCCGTTGGGGATCAACAATACCCTTCAAACTAATACCAACTGCGTGAACTGTCTGCCTCTGTAGTACGTGTTTTCCTAAACTAACCAGAGTATTGAGCACACTGGCTGCATCTCTTTGTGGGGGGAGGGCTTCAACATGGACAGAGGAGACCTCAGCTCCGCGCACAATCCCGGCTTTAATCCGCGTGCCACCAAGATCGAAGGCCAGGACAGCCGACGTTTTTGTCAACGGTCCCAATGCGGCTGTTAGGGACACGCTGTGTTTTGTGTTATTCATGCTTGACAAACACCATCGGATTGATCATAATAACGATATAACCAACTCGTTATAACAAGACGATACCATATCGCAAAGAGCGCTGTCAACACTTATTGGCAGGAGGGAATAAGGGATTTATGAAAAAAGGTGTCGTGAATGAGACGAATATGCAGGAGAGGGATACACGACGACAGGCCGTCCCTGTCCCGAAGTATTATCAGGTTAAGGAAAGTATCTCCAACCAGATCACTAACGGAACCTGGACTCCGGGTATGCTCATCCCTTCGGAAACCGAGCTGGAGAGCACATTTAGCGTCAGCCGTATTACGGTTCGCAGAGCGATCAGCGAACTCACGCATGAGGGGAAGTTGTTTACAATCCAGGGCAAAGGGACCTTTGTTGCCAAACCCAAGCTACCAGAACGCTTTGTGCATCATGCTTTTGGTATTTACGAAGATCTCAGGCGTCAGGGTGTAGAGTTGACAACAACAGTCGTGCGCCAGGAACCACAGCCAGCATCAAAAGAGGTTGCCTCAATGTTGGGCCTATTACCTGGCGAAGAGGTACAGGTGCTAGCGCGTGTGCGCTCGGTAGAGGATGAGAGACTTCTTGTCTCGACCACATACATCCCCAAAGTGCTCTGCCCAGATCTGGATACTGTGGACCTTGCTTCGACTTCACTATATCATGTATTGCGCACGCGTTATAATCTGGAGATCGCGCGGGGAGTGCGCAGCCTGGAGGCTGTTGCCGCCGGGCAATGGGAAGCGCGCTTACTCGAAATTGCGCTGGGAAGTCCCTTGCTTCTGCTCGATAGCATTGGCTACCTTGCCGATGGTCGTGCCTTTGAGTATTCGCGGACCTTCCATCGGGGGGATCGAGCGCGCGTCGAAGTCGAGTTTACCCCCGACCAGGACGAATGCTGAGAGCTCCCCGTGCGAAAGCAACGGGGGTTCCAGAAGTTCGGCCCACGCTTCCCGTTCTTCACGCCAAAGGAGAAGAGCAGGCTCTAGTGGTGGTTCCCCTGGACTTTCGGGCAGACGCGCTCTGGCTCGAGTCATACCCAAGCTTCGGGGCAGCGCCTGCCCCTCTCTCGCACGTTGTGTGGTACACTCGTGTGCTGCCCACAGGCGCGCCTCCGCACCTTCCCAATACGGCTGGTATCGGGCACACGAGGGAATGGGATGTGCTGGATCGAGATAAGCGGCCAGAAAGGCGGAATAGAGATCGCGCTGCACGGGGCCGATACCGCATTCGCACTGATGCCAGCGCTGGGAGAGGGGCTTCTTGACCCGTCTGCCACAGCCATGGCACCATTGGCTCAGCGCTGTTGTACGCGTGGGGACTTCAACCAGGATGCCGCCCGTGCTTGCAACGGTGCGTCTCAACAATTCCACAAACATCCCTGGTGCTCTCAGTCCCACACTCTTGCCGAATTGCCTCTGCCATGCCTTGTAGGAGACCTTTTCGATGATGATGGTGCTGCCCAGCGCAAGCACCTCGTGCACCTTGCGCCCATGCAGGCTCTTGCGGTGCGCCGCCAGCTTCCGTTCTTTGGTCGCCTTGCGTCGTCGGGTCGCCTGGTAGCGTTTGCTCTGCTTCCACCGCAGCTTCCTGTGACCTTGCTTTTTGATGCGCCCCTTCTCGTCGTAGTTCTCCGGATTGCCTGCTCGCCGCTGCCGATCCATCTGCCGTTGCAAACGGCGAATGGCACGGGTCTCGGGAGCCAGTTCCGCACAGAACACCTCCAGACGCGCCTCCCCTTCCTGGGGAACGAGAGCCAGGGTCGAGGGACCCAGGTCGCCCCAACGATCCCTTGCCCCACCTTGTGTTTGGGCTTATGGTGAGGCTTGCCCTCCAGGGCCAGTTGCACCACGTAGCGATAGCCCTCTGCATCGGCTCTGGCCGCTTTGGGACTGCTGGTGGGGCGTTGGACGAGGCGGGCGTACTTGATGCGGTGCCTGAGCCCATGGGTCGCCACCTCGTCCTTCCAATCGATGAAGGCAAGAAGCTGATCTCCGTTCCAGAGCAGGAACCCTGCGTTTCCCTTCTCGGGTGGCTGCAGGACAAAGCGCAGGCCGGTATCATTGCGCTTGTTCTCGATGCTGGAGAAACCACGCCCTCGGCTCTTGAAGCGCACGCGTTTGGCCTGGCCCAGGCAGACGCGGTTGAGGGCGCGGTAGGCACGGGTCGCCAGGGTTTGGGCGAGCACGGCATCGATGTGTTCGGCAATCCATCCCACGCGCAAGCCTTTGACGGCTTCATGCAACGCCGCCTCGGTGAACCCGTACTGCTTGCGCAAGGCGGAGAAAGCGACTGCTCGTTGGGTCTTCTGCGTGCGAGGAAGATCGCGAGCCGCTTGCCAGGCAGCGTCAGCTCGCATGCGGCGCAGGCGTTTTTGTCCCTGGGAGAGGATGGCGTTGTAGAGTTGGCGAGCGGCTTCCAGGTGAGCGCGCAAGCGAGTGGCTTGTCCTGGGTCGACGACGAGGGGCAGCTCGAGCAGAAAGGTAGGCGTTGCCGGTCGCTTCTCCTTGGGATGTTTTGGCTTCTGCTGTCTCTGGCGTTGTCCAGGCATGTCGGCTCCTTCTCTCCATTCCCACCGATGAATCGTGCTGATATGCCTATTCTACCAGAACGAGCGGAAGAACACAAGTTCTATTTTAGAAAAATACGCTGTTCTATTCGCGCACGAGAGCGGATGTGGCGACTCA
Organism: Ktedonobacter sp. SOSP1-85; assembly: GCF_016587415.1. GTDB lineage: Bacteria > Chloroflexota > Ktedonobacteria > Ktedonobacterales > Ktedonobacteraceae > Ktedonobacter. The sequence continues at coordinate 6,501,517 of NZ_BNJI01000001.1, forward strand.
TCTCTGGCATCAATGACCAGGGCTTTCTCGCCACGTTCTCTGTAACCTTGCGCCACAGCGACAATCAAACTAAAGAAAATCTCCATGATCAGAAGCAAAATTGGTTACCCATCTTCCCTGTTTTGTTTCACCAGGTCAACAGTGCGCTGGCGAAGTTGCGTATTTTATTTCTTGACAATTCCGTAAAGATATATTATTATCTCGTTATAACGAGTTAGAAATAACGTTATAACGTTATATTGGGACTACGTCGTCAACGCCTCGCTTATTTATGTGATGAAGGAGTGTTCTCAATGGAGAAGGAACATGGGCTTGTCAAAGATTTCCTGGCGGGGAAGATCGATCGCCGCAATTTTATCGGCCGGGCGCTCGCGCTGGGCATAACCCTCGGTGGGGTAGAGGCGGTTCTGCAAGCATGCGGAAGCGGTGGAAACGCAGGCGGCAAGGCCAACATCAGTTGGTCGACCTGGGGAGATGCCGCGCGCTTAAAGTTATTTTTTGACTATACAAACCAGTTTAATGCCAGCCATCCTGACATTACTGCGCAATTCAAGCCGATTCCCACAACCGACATTGATTATGGGGCCAAGATCCTGACGCAACTCACTGGCGGAGTGGCACCAGATGTGTTCTATGTCCCTAATTCATCAATGACTCAATACATCCAGGACCAGGTGATTGCCGATCTGACTCCGCTCTTAAATGGACCCAAGAGTCAGGAGAAGGCAAGTGACTACATTGATAAACTGTGGGGAGTTTCCAGAACGCCCGACGGAAAGATCTATGGCGTCCCGGTGGATTGTAATCCGTATGTCATCTGGTATAACAAGACAGTTTTGCAAGAAGCGGGAATAACTCAAATGCCAGCCGACCTGTATGAACAGGGGAAATGGAACCGAGAGACCTTCTCATCAATGCTCGACAAAGTGGCTGCGAAAGGCAAAACCGGCTATATTCTCACCAATGCGACGCTTATGCTCTGGAGTTGGGTGACGACCAATGGAGGCATGGTATACGACAACAACGGTCGTGGCAAGTTCGTCGCCAATCAGGAACCCAGGTCCATCGAAGCCTTCACGTGGCTGGCAAATAATATACGTGCAAAAAAGATTGTCTATGCTGGAGTTCTTCCTAAAGGCCAGGGAGCTGATTTTGCTTTTATCAGCAACCAGGCAGCGTTTGTAAGCGCGGGGAGATATTACCTCCCTGCCTTCAGGCAGGCAAGTAATCTTCAGTATGACATTGTGCCTCTCCCACCAAACACGGGAAAGCGCCTTGAACCCGCCGGAGTGCCAGTGACGTCTATGGCTGTGAACAGCAAGACGAAGTACCCCGATGCGGCCTTCCAATTTCTCACATCGTATGTCTCTACTGCGGGACAAAAATTTAGAATCCAGGGCGCGGGCGGCTCAATGCCCTCAATCCAGGGTATTGACCAGATTGCCACCAGCGGAAATATTCCTGAGCACGCTCGGTACTTCATTGATACGCGCAACGTTGGGTATGCACAATTTCAGGCTGAGGATAGCACTCCTGGATTAACCACAGATATTCTGAAAGAGTTGGAACCCGTATGGCTACAAGGTGCAGATGTGCAGCAGACACTCAATAAGGTTGCCAACATGGCTAATCAGCGTATCACAGAGGCCAAATCCGGCCAGTAATACACTTTTGTCGCCCTTCATGAGAAAAGGGAGTACCATATGGAGACCAATGTTAAAATGGAACGACACCTGGGCAAGCGCATAGCTTCAAATCCGGCACGGAAAAGGCGTATTATGGAAGCTCTTTGGGGGTATGTCTTTCTGCTTCCCCAATTCATTGGGCTGATTGCCTTTGCGCTCATTCCACTTGTCTCTATCTTCGCTCTCAGCCTGGTGAAATGGGATGGGCTAGGCCCCATGCATTTCATCGGCCTGGCGAATTTTTTCAACCAGTTTGCCGATCCGGATTTTCGAACAGCGCTCATCAATACTGTCTACTACACTATACTTGTCGTTCCGGCAGGTCTCCTTTTAGCGCTGCTTGTCGCCATGGGGGTCAACAAGGTCCGTGCCAAAACGATTTATCGCGTGATCTATTTCATGCCGGTAATTACCGGTTCAGTGGCCGTCTCAGTCATCTGGATCTGGTTGTTGGATGGCAATTTTGGCCTCATCAATGTGCTCTTAGATCAGTGGTTTCACATTAAGGGTCCCCAATGGTTGGTTGATGCTCATCTGGTAATTCCTTCGATTGCCATCGTCAGTATCTGGTGGGGTCTGGGTTTCAACATGCTCCTTTTTCTGGCCGGGCTGCAAGGTATTCCCGGATCCTACCTAGAAGCTGCAAAAATCGATGGAGCCAATAAGTTCCAGCTCTTCCGGCATATCACATTGCCGCTGATCTCGCCCACCCTGTTTTTTGTTACGGTAATTTCTATTATCCATTCGTTTGAGGTGTTTGATCAAACCTACGTCATGACAGGTGGCGGGCCAGGGAAAGACAGTTATACTATCGTCTATCACCTTTACACGCTTGCTTTCCAAAAGTTTGAGTTTGGCAGTGCCAGCGCAGCGGCAGTGGTCCTCTTTGCGATTCTGCTGGCTCTCACCTTGCTCCAGTTCACACTTCAGCGCCGCTGGGTCTACTACGAGGGATAGAATAATTAGAAAGGGGAAATCCATGATACAAGAGGATGCTAGCGGCCAGCGCGTCGATTTGCAAGCTGCAAAAGCGCGTACTCAGCGTACATCTCCCATTAAGGTGGGATCTATCGTTATCCATCTCCTCTTAATTCTGGGCGCCATTCTTATGGCGGCGCCATTCTTATGGATGATTCTGACTTCGCTCAAAACGGCGACGCAAGCCTTTAGCGTTCCGCCGACCTGGATTCCCAATCCGGTTGCCTGGCAGAATTACCCCGATTCCTTGCAGGCTCTTCCTTTTGGCCTTGCCTACTTCAATAGTATCTATATCTGCTTCGTTGTGGTTGCATCTCAATTATTGACCTGCTCCATGGCAGGCTATGCCTTTGCCCGCATTCGTTTTCCCTTGCGTGGTCCCCTTTTCATTCTGTTTTTAGCTACCTTGATGATTCCGCTGCAAGTCACGATTATCCCGCTCTTTCTCGTCATGAAACAACTGAGCTGGATCGACACGCATCTCTCTATTATCGTCCCTTATGCTCTATTGAATGCCTTCGGCGTTTTCCTGATGCGTCAATTTATCAAGGGGATTCCGATAGAACTGGAAGAGGCAGCCATCATGGACGGGGCCAATCGCTGGACGTTGTTCTGGCGTGTGATCCTTCCGCTGCTCAAGGCTCCCCTGGCTGCACTAGGTATTATCTCCTTCCTGAGCCAGTGGAACAACTTTTTTGCGCCACTCATTATGCTCAGCAACTCCAATCTGTACACGGTACCATTAATGCTCAATCTGTTCAAAGGTGAGTACACCACATCCTGGACGTTGCTGATGGCAGGTTCAGCGCTTGCTGTCCTGCCCATTTTGCTTGTCTATATTATCGCTCAAAGGCATATTATTCAAGGCATCCAACTCACGGGTCTCAAAGGATAAAGGGAGGTGTCATCTGCTATGAAACACGAATATGAACAACTCGCCCAGGAGGCAATCAAGGTGCTCCAGGGGAACTGGACCGGGTCCTTTACACGACCTGGCTCCATTCTTTACCACCATCAGTGGTCATGGGATTCTGCCTTTATTGCCATGGGCTATATCCATTATGATCAGGATCGCGCCGAACAAGAGCTACGCACCCTCTTTGCGGGCCAATGGTCGAACGGGATGCTCCCGCACATGATCTTCAATCCCCAGGCGAGCAACTACCAGGATAGGTTACAGTTCTGGGAGGTTGAGCGCTATCGTTACGCGCCTCGTGATCGAGAGACATCGGGCCTTGTCCAGCTACCGGTGCACGCGACGGCTATTCTACATATGTATCGTCACGCGCAGAATACCGCGCAGGCACGTGCTTTCCTGGCTGAGATGTTTCCCCACCTGAAAGCCTGGCACACATATCTCTATCAGGAACGTGACGCGCAGGGAGAAGGCCTCGTGTATATCCAGCATCCATGGGAATCACTGGATAACTCACCGGTCTGGGATGCTATTCTCCAGCGTATGCAGCTTCAAGCCGAAGAGGTTCCAACATATCAGCGTGTGGATATTCAGCTTGTGAATGCCGAGGATCGGCCTACCAAGATGGAATACGACCGCTATGCCTATCTTGTCAAGCTCTTTGCCGCACGGAACTACGATGAAGCACAGATCCGCCGCGATTGCCCTTTTCTGGTGCAAGATGTGCTGTTTAATGCCCTACTCTGCCAGTCGAATAGAGATCTCGCGGAGATTGCGCAAATCCTGAACGAGGACCCGGTGCCATTTCAGGCCTGGGCCGAACTGACGTCCCAGGCTATCAACCAGAAGCTGTGGGATGACGAACACGGGATCTATCTCGATTTCGACCTTGTGGCGAATGAACAGATCCATGCCTATAGCGTTGCTGGCTTTGTACCGCTCTTCGCGAGTATCCCTGACCAGGCTCGTGCTCAGCGGATGTATACCTATCTCAACTCGGAGGCTTTCAGCCCCTTGCATGAAGCGATATACGCCGTGCCAAGCTATGACAGGCTGACAGCTGAATTTTCCCCCAATCGCTACTGGCGAGGCCCAGTCTGGATCAACATGAACTGGCTGCTCGCTCATGGCTTACACCGTTACGGGTACCACGAATATGCCCGGCGTTTGCGCCAGACAATAATTGATCTGCCTCAACGGCATGGCTTTTTCGAATACTATAACCCGTTCAGTGGTCAGGGACACGGAACAGACCAGTTCTCATGGACGGCATCACTCCTCTTAGATGTGCTCTACAGCGGCGAATGAAAAAGGGCGCAGATCGTTGTTGGGTGCTGCCCCAGACTTATACCTATGTGTATGAGTCTGGGGCAGCACCCAACTTGACTTTCTCCTTCTTCTCATGAGCCCTCATCATTGTATTGATATTTAGATAAGGGAAAAGAGCTATGCTTGTTGACATGCCTCTGGCCCAGCTTGAACGCTATCGACCGCCGCTCACCAGGCCAGATGATTTCATGAGTTTCTGGCAACAAACCCTGGCGGAAAGTTTGTCCCAGCCCCTCAATATCACCAGAGAAGAGCAGGATTACCCCGTTGATCGCGTGACAGTATATAAAGTGTCCTACGATGGATTTGGTCAGGGGACTCGTGTGGCCGGCTGGTATCTTCTTCCGAAGAAGCAGTATCGCCTGACGATTGATGGAAAAATGCCCACACTTGTACGTTATCATGGGTATAGCGCCAGCAAGCGTCTGCCAGGCTTTCATCTCGACTGGGCCTTACAGGGGTATGGTGTATTTGCCGTTGATGTACGCGGGCAGAATGGCGATACACCTGATAACAATAACTACGACCGCGGGTCTGTGCTTGGCTGTATGACCAGGGGTATCCTTCAGGCACAAAACTACTACTATCGCTTTGTCTATATGGACAGTGTGCGCGCGATTGAGGCCGTACGCTCCTTTCCGGAGGTTGGCCCCCTTGTCCTGCACGGCGGTAGCCAGGGAGGCGGGTTGGCGCTGGCGGTCGCGGCGCTTGCCAGAGAGAAAGGCATCGTTGCGGCTCTCGCCGATGTGCCCTACCTGTGCCACTTACGGCGCGCAGTCGAAGTCTTTAGTGCCGGTCCTCTCCAGGAACTGGTCGATTACTGGAAGACCTACCCTCAGCGTGTTGAGGAGAGCTTTCATACACTAAGCTATTTTGACTGCTTGAACCTCGCACCGCTCATTACCTGTCGCGTTCTGCTCTCGCTCGGCTTGCTCGATACTATTTGCCCCCCTCGACTGGTTTTGCAGTCTATAATCACCTACTCTGCGAAAAGGAGCTGAAGGTCTATCCTTACAATGGGCATGAAGGTGGCAGTCTCATTCACGACGAAGAAAAATATCGTTTTGTGCGCCGCTCTCTGTGCATCTAACAAGAGGCCGAGTGGCTGCACTCGCAATCTGAGTTGATCTCCTGATCTTCGTCGGAGAGCGCAGGCTCGAAGGTCCCACGATGTAGATACAATTCAACAACATTCGAAGCGGTGAGCGCCTGTTGCGGCAGATCCGTAAAGAAAGAGTTCATAGATGACTCCTGGGCGCGTGACGCCAATGGAGCTCTTCTTTTTGTCAGCTGGATGGGTCGCCACGATCACGCGGCAAGGGATACCTTCGGAGCCTACGGTCACGTAGAGACTACGGATTATCATTATGGGTGTGTACTGGCTGCTCCATTATCATCTGTTCAGGTTTATCAAGAGGTACGATTCGGTGCTGCTTGTGCTCGACTTTGTCTTCCTTCTTCTGATCATCCTGATGTTTATAGTTCCGTCGCGACTAGCGAATCCTGACAGGAGCCAGGATTTTCTCGCGAGCGGGTTTGTGAGGGAATGACTTCCTCACCGGATGGACTACCGGCAGATGGACCCTGCACTCCCCATCCTCTACTCCCTTGCGCTCGAAAGCTCCAGGAGCTACTTTGCGGATAATATTCCCTGCGCCATTGACATCAGCATGGATGACTCGCCCATCGGCTGCTCGATACAGTCCCCGCTCGATGCGCTTGCCGCTAAACTGGTAGGCCACCTGCTCGCCTTTGCGATACAAGGGCAGGGGGTCGAGATCAAGCAAGCTGGCTTTGCTCGTGTACGACTCTTCGGTGAGGATCACGCGAATGCCGACCAGTTCCGCTTTATACTGCAGCATCTCAATGAAGCGCGCATGCGGGATCTGCACAAAGTGCTGATTGGTGCGCTTCCCCAAGCGGATCTCTTGTTTTTGCAACGGATTCTTGCCGATGATCAACGTCCCGATCCCCTCGGCGACCAAAAGATCAATCAGGAAGCGGCTGGCCGTATGCAGGTCGTGCTCGATCCGCCGGTTGCGTCGAGTCGTCAACTGTTCCACGCGCCGACTTCGGCCAGGATGTCCGAGGGATTTCTGGAGCACTGCTCGTTGTTTGTTATAATACTGGTTACAGGACTTGATGCCGCGCCCGTTAACAATCACCGGTACAAAGCCTGGTTTGTTTGAAGTTAGCGTGGCCAGATTATCCATACCCGGATCGAGTCCGGCGAGCAGATCAGGATCAACCGCCGTGACGGTGGGTTCGTGTTCAGAGATGACTTCGACCACGACATAGCCCACTTTGGGAACCATGCGCACCTGCGCGATGGCTTTGGGGTCTTGCCGGGTTTTCACCTGGATGCCCAGTTGCGAGGGCTGGATGATCCCCCGATCCAGGGTCCGTTTGCCCCGGCTCACCGCTTGCATGGTATAGACGAGCAGGTTACGCCCCTTCGCCTTGGGCAAGTACGTTGGGAGGTGAGGACGCCCCACGAACTTTGCCGGGATCTCTCGATACACCAGAAGCGCCGCCCAGAAACTCGACCAGGCGGTGCAGACCTGCTTGAGCACCTGTTGCGCGACTTTGGCAGGCAACGCCCGGTATGCCTCGTGCTCTTGCATCCGCTTATCCAGCGCAGGATAGGAGAGGCTGGTGTTGGTCAAAAAGAACGTTTGACGCAACTCATAGAGGGCGGCATTGTAGAGATTCTTGGAGGCAAAACAGGCTGCATCCACGCAGGCAAAGCGCGGATCGGTCTGCGCAATCACATGCTTTTCAACCAGGTGCATCTTGCGCCTCCAATTCCTGGACAATGCGCTCGGTCTTTCGTTTCGCTCGACGCTGCCCATAGAGTCTGGCACAGAAGCTATAAATGATGCTCGTCAGGTCGGTGAGCAGATCTTCGGTCCCATTTTCGGCCTGATTGACCACCTCGATTTCCCGCCCGTAAGCGGTGAGGAGCGTCTCAATATAGCGAAAGCCAAAGCGCGTCCCCCGGTCTTTGTGTTCAATGACAATCCGCCCGACGTTGGGATCAGCCAGGAGCGCCAGAAACTTGGGCCGATTGTCGTTGACCCCCGAACCAATTTCTTTGACCACCTTGCTCACCTGATAGCCACGAGCCGCACAGTACGCCACGAGCCGCTCCGCCTGACTGTCCAGGTTCGCCTTGTTCTCGGCTGAGGAGACGCGGGTGTACACCACCGTCACAGCTTTCACCGGGCTGGCGGATCTTGCAGGTTCATCGATCAGGATCGTGTGCGCTCCCACGCGTCGACCCTGAATCTTGCCGTCTCGGAACCAGCGCCAGGCCGTCTCATAGCGGACCCCTTGCTGTTTTGCGTAATCACTGAGTTTCATAGGAAAAGTGTACCAGGATTCTCGGTGATTGTCAAGGATTCGCTATATCTTCAATGATCGGTTTCAATACCCGCGCGCCTGTATACCAGCCATATGTCTTCTCAACATTATGCCACTCTCTTTAGTTGCTGGCAGATCTTCACAGCCGGAATATTATGGGCCATGTGGCAGTACGCCAGCTATAAGACAAGTCAGACACACGAACATCGTCTTTTAAAGAGGAATATCACGTCCAAGAGACGCAAGCGCTTTTCATATATCCTTTTGGCCAACCCGCTCATCTTTGTAGGTTTAGCTGTGGTAAGCATTTTTACGCCTATTCTCACAACAGTCTATATTGTTGTTTATCTTGTGCTGCTTGGTAGTACATGGACAGTCTCTCATTGGTCCACAAACAAAATAGAGGATCTGCTTGAGAGAGATCCCGACTTAGAGGTGTCAGAAGAGGTAGCTATGATCTGATATACTCTGCCATTTTAGTAGGCGTAAGCAGTTACAAAATTTGAATTTTCCACGTCTATATAACTGGGTGAGTAGTAGACAAAGCGGCTACTTGCCGATAATAGTTCAAAACATTGAGGAGAAAATAATAGTATGCCTCTAGCTTATGGGAACGAGAAGTTGTACTTAGCCTGGGAAGGAACCGACGAATATTTACGTGTTTTATCATCGAAAGATGGTAGCGATTTTGAAAATGAGCATAAATTGCATGAGCGCAGTCTGAAGAGCACACGACCAGCCATTGCTTTTGGCAAAGGCCTGATCTTTGTTGCCTGGATTGATCATGATGAATATGTAAATGTTATTTCATCGCCTGATGGCCTCAATTGGGGCGATAAGGTGAGAATGGGCGAGACTGCTCATCGCCGTTGCGTCCCTGCTCTCACTTTTGGCGAGGATAAACTTTTTCTGGCCTGGGCGGGTCGCGACCACAAGAGTCACATCAATGTCACTTCCTTCAATGTAGCTGATGATGGCGAGCTGGCTCCATTCGATAAGGTGACGTTGGATGAGGAAGCGACGGGTGAGTCAGGACCTGCTTTAACAGCAGGGAATGGCAAAATCTACCTGGCCTGGCAGGGCCGCGACGGTCATATCAATATTCTTTCATCTACGAATGGCAAAAGCTTTCAGGACAAGCGGACTCTAAAAGAGGAAAGTCCCCATACAGCTACTCCAGGACTTGCTTTTGGTAATGGCTATCTGTATCTCTCCTGGATAGGCCATGATGATCGGCTCAATATTCTGTCTTCCACGGATGGCGAAAACTGGGGCCAGAAGGTGACACTCAATGAAAAATCCACAAGTACAGGTGTCTCTGGTCTGACCTATGGCAACAATACGCTCTTTGTAGATTGGTCCGGCCATGAACATGAGCATCATCTCCATGTCATGTCCTTTCAGCTTACAGACACAAATGGCACTATTCCAACTGAAGGGAAAAAAGTGACGCTGGAAGCTGAGGCGGAGAAATAATCTTCCCCCTAGCGTTCTATTTTTGTGGGAGGCTGCTGACAAAAACAGCAATCTCCCCTTTAACTGTGTTATGCTAGAAAACGGATTACGTCGCTTAATCATCGGCTTCGAAAAGGTTCCAAGTGTTTATCGAGTGTCTCTTGATATACAATATTATCATGTTGTTGTATAGGGAAGAGCATAATACTGAGGGAACGCTCGTGAGGAGAATAACGTAACTTGATGTTGTCTGTGCTGAAGGAAGGTTGGAGAGCAGGGAGATTAGGGGTGGGTGGTTGCTGCTGTGTGAGCCAAGCGGCGAGGACCTCAGGCAGGTGCGGTATCTGGTCGTGAAGCCAGGTGAGAAAGGCAAGAGCCTGTTCTGGGGGAAGATACACGACGTGCCCATCTGAGAACCGTCTTCCTCGCTTGTTGTCCATGGGGTTCACACAGATGCGTGCAGGAAGCCCCGCGCCTTTAGGCCTGACACTTACACACAAATCATGAAGGATGGAGACGAGCGGCGAGATGAACGCCCTCCAAGACGTCCATGACCCGCATCCATCCTTTCCATAAGATCTGCCATCCTGGTGGTCCATCACTCTTCCGGTCGAGGTAACCTCCCAGACGGGCAATTGCGCGCCACAAGTGCTCGGCCGTCACAATGTTGCGGTGACGGTGATCCAACAAGATCACGGCCTGGATAGCCTCTTGAGAAACCACATTCCCCGCAGGGATCTCGGTGGCTTGCTGTGCCGCTTGTCGTATCAGCAACAGGCGCAAGGCAATGGGAGTGAGGATGGCTAACAGGTTCCATTGGGCCTGCATGCTTTGCAGATTGTGCTGCTCCATCCGACAGCCAGTTTTGAGTGCCTTGTGGAAGTCCTCCAGTAGCCAACGCCAGCCATACCATTGCACCACCTCCCATGCCTCGCTTGGGCAAGTGATCGGCAGCGTGGTCAACACGATCCATTCTAACGGTTCTTGCCCTTCGGGTGGGGACGGTTCCCAAACCCGGACGACCCAGGCGACAATCTCCGTTTTGCGCAAACAGGCTCCGTTCACAGGTGGCTGGACTCGCACCTTTTGAAAATTCATCTGTAAGAGTGCTTCTCGCTTGGGCTGAGCATGCTGGGCAGGAATGTGCACCAGATGGGCATCTACGCCAGGGAGGGCACGAGCCAGGGCCTTGAGATGCCCTTCGTCGAGCCTTGCTTGCGCATCCCCTTGGGAAATCTCCACGTTACGATCCTGGGCCACTCGCAACACAAAATCATACTCTAGATCCTCACACGTCTGCCAAAACGTGTAGACATCGCTGCCGCTATCGCTTACATAGACCCATTGATGATGCTCAGGCACTCGCCCGATCTGCCGCACGCTCTCTTCCCAGACGTGGGATTCTCGCTCTCTCTTTTTGCGCTCCGCCTTGGTTTCCCCAACGGGAGCAAGCTGACGAATGAAGGGTGAGAGCGTCATACATCCTAAGATCTGCTGGTTGTGCGGATTCATTGCAAGCACGGTGTGTAAACTGAAGCCAATATCTTTTTTGCTGTTGCCCATCGGCCCTCGTCCTTTGAGTGCATGATGGGTCGAAAAGTCAAACTCGGTCGTGTCTGCCAGCAGCAGGGTGCAAAAGTGTTGGGTTGCCTCGCCGTAGACCTGGCTCCAGTGGGGAGCCAGGATATCCTGATAGGTGATGGCGTCCAGATTCAGCAGGCGATAGGCCCCCTGCGTTTCGCCCCAGGTCTGCAACGCATGAGGCAAGGAACCCGATGGGGTTGTTGCCAACGCGCTGGAGACCTTGAGCAAACGATCTGTGCGTCGTGGATCCCCCAATTCTGCTGCTCCGAAGGTCTGGGCGGCCCATTCGTCGGCATGCTGCAAAGGTTCTTGTTCCATGAGCCTTCCTCCTTGGCTTTTTCACGCTTTTCTTTTCAGCACGCCAAAACTTGTGTGTAAGTGTCAGGCCTTTAGGCCGGGGAGGAATGTACGCCTGCTTTCTGATAGCTGTATCCATCCGATCGATGCAGCGGCGTAAAAAAAGCGCACGTCCAGCCCTTTGATGCGCCCGGCCCTCGTGGTCAGATCAAAGGAGCCGCTCGCACGCACCAGCACCCGTCCGCTATACACGCCCTGCTTCTTTCCCGTCGTGACATGCGCTCGACAGATATCTCCCGTCTGAAAGCCTTGCACCTTCTTGGCCCTCTTAGGGGCCGAACAGGGAAAGCCATGGGCATTGACATTGCGCACTCGCCGACACCCGTGCCCCTGCGCACGGATCAGCAGCGGAACCACCCCGCTCGTCTGCAGAAGCGTTGGCGTGGAGCGACCCACACAGGCGGCATCGAGCCAATGCGTCTTTGGGAAGCCTCGCAGCGAGCGGTTGTACTTGGTGAGCCCTCCCGATCCCACTTCCACGGGCAGCCCCATCGCTCTCAGGCGTTCGAAGAGCGCCCAGCGCGTCGCGTTCACCGCGGCGGCATCCTTCAAGGGGGCTTTGGCCTGGGCCTGGATCTGCTTGAGGCGCTCCGGTTTCTTCTTGAGGAAGTCTTCGAGGTCTCTGTTCCCTTTGGTCTGGTTGCAGGGCTCGCAGGCCAGCGTCAAGTTGCTCAGGCGGTTGGTTCCCCCTTTGGCGCGGGGCACGATGTGATCGATCTGCAGCGGGAGGTTGCTCTTGCCGCAATAGGCACAGCGCCGCTCCCACTTCTCCAGCAGGTACTCCCTCGCCTCGTATCCCGCCAGCGTCCCTTGCTGATACTCCTTCCCCTGGATGGAGGGGTTCTCCAGCAGCTGCATGTCAAAGCGCACCAGCTCCTGGCTGATGCAGGTCACCGGCGCGCAGCGGCACAGGCGCCCGACCCAGGTCAGGATGTTGCGCAGGCGGCTCTCCAGCGAGGGTGGCAGCCATCCCTTGGGACGCGGCGATTGTGGAAGTGGGCTTTGCGGTAACGCGTCTTGCGGGCTCGTCTCCCCCTTCGGGCTCCTCGACGGGTATCGAGGGCCTCCTTGACCTGTTGCCCGCGATGGGTGAGCTCCGCGGCAAAGACGACCTCGCCCGAGATATCATGGACCAGGGCGATGCCGGTGGTCCGGCTGCCTGGATCGATCTTGAGGCGCAAGGGCTCGGTTTGGGGCTGCTTAACCTCTTGCTTGAGGATGATGGTGAAGGGGAAGCGGCGCCACACGGCGGCTTTCCCCTGCTTGAGGAAGCGTCTCGCTTGACCCGGATGCACGGGATCCAGCGGTTGGTGAGAGCTCTCTATGACAAACACCTTGGACATCCAAGAATCCTTTCGGATCTCTGCTTGCGCAGGTACGGTTGGCCTCGATAAGGTTCAGAGACGGTTTGACGCGATGAGCACTGGCTTGACCCCTCTGCCTGTTTAACCCATCACCGTAGAGCAGCGGGCTGGCCTCGCACCCGCTGGTACCTAGTTTCGTCGCGAACGGAGTTCGGAGCGTGCTCCGAACTGAGTCTGCTCATGAGGGCCTGCTCAGCGGCGAACCGTCGAGTAAGCCCGGGTTTGAAACACCGGGGTTCATGACTCCTGTATTAACAGGACCTGATGGCCCTTCCTGAGTAGTGATCTTTTTTCTAGCCAACAAGCGAACCGGACTTCATGTACGTTTTCAAGAGAGTATGGGCATATTGGAGTGTTTTGAATTTTGCTTCGTCACCGCCTGTATCTGGATGATAGCGCTTGACAAGCTGGCGATACTGCCGTTTCAGGTCCTCTTGTGTGGCTGTATGATCCAGGCCAAAGAAGCGCAATGCATTATCTATACCAGCCCGAGAGACCTGATATGGCTCTTGAAAGCTAGAATATTGCTGTTCGGCGCGCATCCTGGCCTCCCATAACAATGTTTCAAGTGGAGCTGAAAATTCTAGCCAGGTTGCAAAGTGTAAGAGCAATTGCTTGTGCAAACACCAGTAATTCCCCTTGACACTATATCGTTCATCAGTACGATAGAGCACAGCATACTCAGGGAGGAGGCGATAGGCATTGATGGCTTTGCGCAAGGTAGCAAATGCGTCCTTTACAGATTGGCGAACTTCTCGATTGTGTGAATTTATACCGTGATCCTCAATATGGATCCTATAATAATCATTTCCTACATCATAAATGTTTTTTACACGTAATAGATACATTCATTATCCTCAACCATGCGCGATACATCGTGGTTCTTTCTTTTTTCTCTTATGAGTGAACCGCCGTCTTTGTCAGTTCCTCGCTGACCTCCCACATCCGCTTCTGGAGCTCTTCGTCGTAGGAGAGCTTGCTGGAAGTCACAGGGGCGCATTTGACGAAGTATTTGCCCGATACACCCTCGATCTCTGGTGAAGAGGCCAGGTAGATCGAGGTTTTCGCGCCCGCTTCCACGTTGATACCCATGAATCTACCCACAACACTCATGAATGGTTTCAACGGGCCGGGTGCGGCATTTTGCGAGATATTGGTGGCGACAAAGCCGGGATGAAGCGCATTGACGGTTACTGATGTATCTTTGAGCCGTCGGGCCAGTTCGTAAGTGACCAGCAAATTAGCCAGCTTCGATTGAGAATATGCCTGCAGGTCCAACCCGCCATACTTTTTCTGCGATTGTAGATCGTCAAAGTTAATTTTACCGCTGAAATGCGCTCCGGAGTTCACATTGACGATGCGGGCAGGCTCGCTGGCCTGTAAGGTATCCAACAAGAGATTAGTGAACAAAAATGGGGCGATATGGTTGACGGCTAGCGACATTTCGATGCCATCGACGCTCTCACGACGACTGGGGAACATCGCGCCTGCGTTATTCAGTAATACATGTAACTGAGTGTATCTTTTCTTGAACTGCTCCACCAACTGACGGATGGATTGCTGTGATGACAGGTCGGCCAGTAACAAATCAACGGCATTACTTCCGCTCGCTGCCTTGATCTCTTGCTGGGCTGCTTCCCCTTTGTCGCGGCTGCGGCAGATCAGCACAACGGTCGCCCCCATCTTTGCCAGTTCTCGTGCCGCGACCTTGCCAATCCCTGAGTTCGCGCCTGTAACGATACAGATTTTTCCACTCATATGTGTTTGCATAATATTCTCCAATCATCAAAAAAGCCTATTATGATTGTATCATAGCTCTCTATTGGAGAGAGAGCGTTTCCCAACGATATCGGACTTCTGGTGGATGCACACTGTCTTCTTGCAGGAGTGCACCTGGTCGCGCTTCGGTCTTACCGCGCTCACTTCAGGACGTGGGGTTGACCCAATTTGGAAGAGTGCCTGAAGTGAAGGGGAGAAGGACAAATCTCTCTTCTTTTACAGAGGAAGAATGTTCAAAGCGCCGACTAGCAAACGCTGAGAGAACGGCGCCAGAACCGGGTGTCTCTACCGCCGATGAACAAATGTCGGTGGATGGTCCGCCAATGGCAGCCAGAGCCGTTTCTGATTGAGTAGTGACGCCTGTATGATCTGCCTGGCGCTCTTTCATACGATAGCTGCGGCCATTAAACAAGAAAATGGTAATATTATAATAAAGGGGTACAAAGTGATTAGTAACGAGTTTTTACTTTTCCATGGGCTAACAATCCTCTATTCTGAGCCAGAAGCTATAGAGTACTATTCATCCGTAGCCATGTT
The DNA here is from genome assembly GCF_016587415.1 of Ktedonobacter sp. SOSP1-85. GTDB lineage: Bacteria > Chloroflexota > Ktedonobacteria > Ktedonobacterales > Ktedonobacteraceae > Ktedonobacter. The sequence continues at coordinate 6,516,864 of NZ_BNJI01000001.1, forward strand.
TTTTGCATATGACACAGCAAAGGAAAGGATACTTTAGCCATGACCACATTAAGCAGCGTTGAACCGATCCTGAGCGAGGATGAGGTTGCTCAATTTCATGAACTTGGCTATGTCCTCGTGAAAGGTGTACTTTCACGGGATGAAGCCGCCTATTACCATGGCCAGATTTTAAATCTAGTCCCACGTGATTTGACCCTCCCGGCCCATTGGGGCACCCGCAATGGTAGACTCAAACCAATGAATGAAAATGGAAGCCAGACAATTGATACGCCGGAACTTTTACCACTGATGATCAATGAGAAACTTTATAGAGCGGCAGTCCAATTGCTTGGCTCGACGCGCTTGCGATCGATGGATGGGTCAATAGGCATTACGTTGCGTAATGCAGGCGAAAAAAATATTCTGAGTCAGCGTCTTCACCTTGATGCCTCTGTACCTAACACTGTGAATAACTTCCAATTTACACAACAAGAATTACAGGTTGGGGGATGCTACTATTTCAATACTGTTGAACCGCAAGGCGGTGGTATCCATGTCGTTCCTGGGGGACATCGACTCGTCGAGGAAAAAGCACGAGCACATGCAGAAGGACGTCAACTTTATGAAAAATGGAAAAACATTACCGATTTCCCGGAAACAGTCGAGGTAACCGGGGAGGCGGGAGATTTTGCCTTACTCCATCATCTGATGCCACATGCGGCATCACATAACCACCTGCCCAGGCCGCGAATAGCTCAATTTACCCGCTTCATCCGTGAGGATCATCCGCATTATCCAGCCAGGCCTGCTGCGCTTGATCAATATAATCAAGCACAACTTCGTGTGATGACTCCGTTGGGCCGTAAACTACTGGGTATTGATCCCTGGTAGCAATACATTATCCTTTTCGCGTTCTCAAAATAGACGACGTACTCCACAATTTCTTATCGAACCGGCCCGTAACCCCCCTACCTTTAGGCATGGGGATAGAAGGGCCGTTCCTTTTGAGGATGGCATGAGAGGGTGGTGACAATTTCTTGGGGCGTCTTCCCTGCCCAGCTCTCCACCACCATGTGGGCGTGAAACTTCCAATCGGCGGGCGCATGGCGGCTCCCGGCTAGTTTACGCACCTGGCGTTCTTCTCGTCCATCTTGCGCCATTCGCGCTTGCAGGTGCTTCGGCATCGCTCTACTCCTCTCGGTGACTTGCTTTTTCCTCTTCGTGCTTCCTCTCCAGGAGCAACATGCTGTGGTGCATTTCGATAGCCAGGAACATCTTTTTACCCTATACCGCCGCTGAAAGCCCCTGAACTTCAGTCATGGGGATGAAAGCGGCGTTCCTTTTTCGGGGCGAGGGTGTGGAGGGAAACAGATGATGCGAACAAATGTTCTTGACAGCAGATAGCTCTTAGCTGTATACTGTATGCGATGAGTGAAACCTACAAGAGCAACCGGAACGTGTATTATAGTTGCCACTACCACGTGGTCTGGTGCCCGAAATATCGGCGAAACGTGTTGATCGGGCCAATTGAAACACGCCTGAAAGAGATCATTGCCCAGGTGTGTCAGGAATGCCAGGCCGAGGTGGAAGAACTGGAAATCATACCTGATCACGTGCATCTGCTGGTCAGTGTCGATCCTCAGTTCGGCATTCACCGCCTCATAAAGCTCATCAAAGGACGTTCCTCCCGGGTTCTGCGACAGGAATTTCCTGCGTTGAAACGCCGCTTGCCGAGCTTGTGGACGAATTCCTATTTTGTCGGAACAACTGGGGGAGCGCTCCTCTCCTTGATCAAGCAGTATATTGAGCAACAAAAGCATGTCTAAGCGAGAGAAACCACCAAAAGAGAAAAAGCCGACCAGAACCTACCAGTTCAGGCTCTATCCGACACACAAGCAAGAGCGAACATTGGAAGCATGGCTGACGCTCTGCTGTGAAGTCTATAATGCGGCTCTCGATGAACGCAAAAGCGCCTATCGCATCGCAGGGAGGTCTCTCTCGTATGAGGATCAATGTGCCGAGTTGCCCGGCTGCAAAGAAGTTCGCCCAGATCTGGCTCTTGTGCCCTCCCAGGTGCTCCAGGATGTGGTGAAGCGGGTGGATCTGGCCTTTGCCGCGTTCTTTCAGCGTGTCGAAGAAGGAAAAACCCCGGGCTTTCCCCGCTTTAAATCACGTTTTCGCTATCATTCGCTGACCTTCAAACAATATGGCAATAGCTTCAAGATCCATACCCAGGGCCAGAAGAACCGAGGGATGCTGGAACTGGCAAAATTCGGTCAGGTGAAAATGGTTCTGCATCGCCCGATCACAGGAACCCCCAAGACAGCGATTGTCAAACGCACTCCGACGGGCAAATGGTTTGTGAATATCACAGTGGAAGGCTCTCCGAAACAGACCCAGGAGAGCCACATGCCGCCTTCAGAGAAAGAAGTCGGCATTGATGTTGGCTTGAAAACCTTTGCCTACTTGAGCACAGCGGAAGAGATCGCCAATCCCCGCTTTTTTCGCGAGGACGAAGCAAGGCTGGCGCGCGCCCAACGCAAACTCTCCAAAGCTGCCAGGGGAAGCAAAGAGCGCGACAAGAAACGCAAAATTGTTGCGCGCACGCACGAGCGGATTGCCAACCGACGCAAAAACTTCATTGAGCAAGAAGTGTGCAAACTGGTCGCCCGCTTTGGCTTCATTGCTGTGGAAGCGCTCGTCGTGCGCAATATGGTCAAAAACCCGCGCCTTGCGAAATCGATCGCCGATGCGTCGTGGTCACAGTTTTTCATGCGCTTGCTCGCCAAAGCGGAAGAAGCTGGGAGGCAGGTCGTGAAAGTCAACCCGGCGTATACGTCCCAGACCTGTTCTGCTTGCGGTTGTCGTCAGCCGATGCCGCTGTCAGTGCGGGTCTACGAGTGCCCCCAGTGTGGTCTGGTCATCCACCGCGACCACAATGGAAGCCTCAATATCTTAGCAAATGCACGTCAAGCCTGTGGACGAGCAGGCCGAGTCATTCCAGAAGCCCCCGGCTTGTAGCCGTGGGGAGTCGTCACCAAGCTAGAGTGCTTATCAAGCTTAAAGTCCATCCTGCACGTTGGAATCTTTCCCTCCAAGTATACCCTGGTTCATTCGCGGCGGTGCTCCGCAGAGCATGCCTCTTTTTAATTTGAACGCCCTGACAATAATTTGCTCTACCCTTGACAATAGACAGATCAGTCTGTCTATTATTCTTGAGTGCAAATACAGAGATTTTTTTGCAGAAGGGAAGTCGTCTCATGAATGATCGTGCATTCACACCATACGAGCGTCTCATCGAGACGATGTCAGGGTTATTCTATCGGGAAGGTATTCACGCACCAGGAATAGATCGCATCGTGAAAGAGTCCCGTGTTGCCAAGATGAGCTTCTATAAGTATTTTCCCTCAAAGGACCATCTGGTGATCGCCTACTTACAAAAGCGGGATGTTCGCTGGCGAGCCTGGTTAGAAGAGGCGGTGCATCGCATCGGTGTGACACCTGAAGACTGCATTCTTGCTATCTTTGATGTGCTCGACGAATGGTTTCACTCTTCCGATTTTCACGGCTGTGGTTTCATCAATGCTGCCGCCGAATTTAACGACGAGCAACGTTTTGTGCGTGATATCGTGAATGAACATAAACAACTGGTCCATGACTACGTGAAGCAGTTAGCTCAGGCGGCGACCTTGGCTGACATTGACCGCGTTGCTTCACAGATTTGCCTGCTGATGGATGGCGCTATTGCCACAGCGTTAACGCAGAAGAATGTGAATGCGGCACAAACTGCACGCTAGCTTGTAAGTATGCTCCTGACGCAACATCACCAGTAAATACCAGATCAACAGAGAGGAGAAGATAGATGTCTCATCCGATAGATATGCAACTACCATTGAGGCCCACCAGTACGAGCGTCTACTGCTACGAAGTGCCCACGTAGAGGGGATGAGATATGGGTAGATGATATTTCGGTCGAGAGACCAGGCCGATCTTCACGGTCTGCCTTCCACGCCTTCTTCAAACCAACGCTTAAGCTGCCAGATAGACCCCATATGCTTTACTTTTGTACTCAATGAAAGCTGTTTGAATGAGCTTTTTCTCGTTGAGAACATATTCGCATGTGTTACCTGTTGTAGGAGCACTTCGTAGCAGTGATTCTTTACACTGGCCTACGGAGAGGAAAGGGTGGAGAGAGAATGCGTTCTTCTAGACGTCTTGGGGTGAGAGCAGGGATGTAGCTTTGCTACCAGGGATGGGGATATGTGAAAGGGAGAGCTACCACCGTATGTTGAAGATAAAGCAGACAAAGCAGCGTCTCATGAGAGACAGCAATGAGACGCTCATCACGACTCTTGAGACACTTCCTGGTGCATTGTTTGTGCTCGATGAGACCGCAACGATTGTGTATATCAATGCAAGCGCGCAGGCCATGCTAGGAGCATCACCAGAGACACTTATCTAACCGCGCCAGAAGACCCCTGTTGCGCAAACATGGGGATGAATGGCGCGCTCCTTTCTTGGGGCGGATAGGGCAGTGCAAATTGTTGCATTTTTACACCGTAACTGCTATAATGTATCCTATGAAACAGAAACGCGCTTTCAAGTACCGCGTGTATCCCACACCAGAACAACAGCAGATCCTTGCTCAAACCTTTGGGTGCTGTCGCGCGCGTCTATAACTGGGCATTGCGTAAGAAAACCGATGCCTATTACAACGACCATCAGCGACTCTATTACAAAGAGTTGAGTCTCCTGTTGACTGACGTGAAAAAGCAAGAAGAGACACACTGGTTGAACGCCGTTTCTAGCGTGCCCTTGCAGCAAGCTCTTCGTCACCTGGACAAAGCGTTTCTCAACTTCTTTGAAGGGCGTGCCAAGTACCCCACCTTCCACAAAAAACGCAACAAGCAATCCGCCACCTATACCGCCAATGCTTTTACCTGGCACAATGGAGCTCTCACACTCGCCAAGATGAACGAACCCCTTGATATACGCTGGTCGCGCCCTCTGCCAAAAGACGCACCCCCTTCGAGTGTGACCATCTCCAAAGACTGTGCCAATCGCTACGCGCATCAGCATCCTTGTGGAAGACGAGATTGAGCATGTGCCTGCCAATGAGCAGGCGATTGGAGCTGATCTTGGTTTAAAGTCCTTTGTGGTCCTCTCGACCGGTGAAGTGGTGGGCAATCCCAGGTTCTTCCACAAGGATGAAAAGAAACTGGCCAAAGCCCAACGTTGTCATGCCAGGAAGAAAAAGGGCTCGAAAAACCGAGACAAGGCACGTCTCAACGTAGCACGCATTCATGCCCGTATCGCTGATCGCCGCCGTGACGCGCCTGCACAAACTTTCGACCCGACTCATACGCGAGAACCAAGTGGTGTGTGTCGAGTCGTTGGCAGTCAAGAACATGGTCAAGCACCCAACCCTCAGCAAAGCGATCAGCGATGTGGGATGGAGCGAGTTTGTGTCCCAACTCGAATACAAGGCCAACTGGTATGGTCGAAACGTGGTCAAGATTGACAAATGGTATCCTTCCAGTAAGCGCTGTTTCGATTGTGGTCATCTCCTCGACTCCTTAGCGCTTGATGTCCGTCAATGGGACTGCCCAGAATGTGGGGTCCATCATGACCGCGATATCAACGCAGCAAAGAACATTGTGGCCGTGGGGCTCACGGTCCTTAACGCCTGTGGAGAGTCTGTAAGACCTGGACGGGCTTTGTCTCGTTCAGGCAAGACTCAGCGAAGCAGGAAACCCTAGAGGCGACTCGAGGAATCCCCTGGCTTGAGCCATGGGGAGGATGTCAATGGGAACAACTTCTGGTGCAGCGCTCCCCACCTGGTGAGCCCCGCGCTCTACCAGGCCGCGCACAAGACGAAACAGACCCGAGAATCGACGGAAGTGGAGTATGTTTCTCTCGTGACCCGCAACTGGCTACACGTGCAGCTCACTCCGACCGTTGGGGGACTGGTGTTACATGTCCACGAGAAAAGAGAACCTTTACCTCGCCAGGAGACATGTTTCCCAGACGAACACCTCGCCGCTGATGTCCTGGAGAACATGTATGTCGGAGTCGGATTTCTTACGCCCGAGGGAATCTTGTTGGACATCAATGAGGCTCCGTTAGCAGATGCGCAGATCCGACGCGAGGAGGTGATTGGCAAACCGTTTGCCCAAACCCCCTGGTGGACCTTTTATCCCGCGAGTCAAGACCAATTACGCGCAGCCATCGCACGCGCCAGCAGGGGAGAAACGGTGCGTTTCGAGACGCTGGTTCACCCCAGAGAGGGGATGGACCTTCACCTTGAGGCAACGGTCATTCCCCACAAGGACGTGAACCACCACGTCGAGTACCTCGTCTATGTCGGAACTGACATCACCGAGCGCAAGCGAGCCGAAGGGGAAATCCATGCCCTCATCGATGCCATCCCTCAGCAGGTCTGGATCGGGCGACCGGACGGCTCTGTTGACTCGTTTAATCAACGCTGGCGCGACTATACTGGCCTGAGCACCGAAGAGGGCCAGAGAGGGGGATGGATCCATCCTGAGGACCGGCAACGCGATCGCTTCCTATGGCAGCACGCCGCCAAGACCGGCGAGGTGTATGAAACGGAACACCGCATCCGTCATGGGGCGACCGGAGCCTATCGCTGGTTTTTAACACGCGCCATGCCAATACGTGATGAAACAGGCCAGATCATCAAATGGTTGGGGACCTGTACCGACACTGAAGACCAGAAACGAGCCGAGCAGCAACTCAAAGAAAGCCGGGAGAACTGGCGGGTGCTAGCCGAAACCGTGCCACACTTGGTGTGGGCCGTGCGATCCGATGGTCGTCTTGAGTACGCCAATCAGCGAGCGTACAACTACCTTGGTGCTTCTCCTGAATCCATGCTGGGCGAGGAATGGCAGCAATTCCTGCATCGGGAGGATTATGAGCGTGTTGAGGCTGTTCGGCGTCACGCGCTTGAAACAGGGGAACCCTATGAGATCGAATATCGTCTCAAGGAGAACCAAACGGGAGCGTATCGCTGGTTTTTAGACCGGGCCTTGCCAGTACGCGATGAAACAGGCCAAGTCGTCAAATGGTTGGGGACCAGTACCGACATCGAGGAGCGGAAACGGACGGAGGAAGCCTTACGAGAGAGCCAGGAACGCGTCAACATCCTGATGAACTCCCGTATTATCGGGATCTTTTTCGCCGAAGGAGAGCAGATTGTGGATGCCAATGACACCTATCTGCGCATGATCGGCTATACCCGCGAAGATCTGTGTGAAGGGAGCATCAACTGGATGCGCATGACGCCTCCAGAGTATCTGACTCGCACTCAGCAAGCACGCCAGGAACTCGTTGTTCAACAATATGGAACCCCTTATGAGAAAGAATATGTCTGTAAAGATGGCAGTCGCCTTCCCGTGATTGTGGGAGCCGTGGCCTTACGACGCGACCCGCTGCTCCGCACAATCGGCTTTGTGCTGGATAACACCGCGCGCAAGGAGTTAGAGCAGCGCAAGGATAACTTTATCAGCATGGCGAGCCATGAACTGAGGAACCCACTCACGGCCTTGAAGCTACAGACCACCTTGCTGCACAGGCAACTGGCAAAGCAGGGCACACAGGTATCAGTTTCAGCCCTTTCGAGCATGGAGACACAGATCAACAAAGTTACTCGACTCGTAGAAGAGTTGCTAGATGTCTCCAAGATCCAGGCGGGGAAGTTGGAGTATCGGCAGGAGCCGGTGGATCTCGACGCGTTGCTGCGGGAAATCACCGACACCATGCAGTATACGCATCCCAGCCATACCATCGTGGTACATGGCGCGGCGCACAGCAGTCTACTGGGGGATCGAGATCGGCTGGGACAGGTGTTCATCAACCTGCTCAGCAATGCCATCAAGTATTCTCCCAGTGCACAGACCGTCGAGATGGACCTCTCCGCCTCCGCTGAGATGGTCACGATCCGTGTGCACGATTATGGACTGGGCATCCCGCGCGAGCAGCGTGACAAGATTTTTGAGCGCTTCTATCGAGTCCTTAGTGCCAAGCAGAGAGCGATTCCCGGCCTGGGGATGGGCTTGTACATTGTGGCGGAGATCGTCAAGCATCACGGGGGAACCATCTCGGTGGAGAGTGACGTGGGAAAAGGATCGACCTTTACGATCACCCTTCCCACGAGGAGGGAGGCCTGACTGTGGAATGGATGCCCACGTGGTTGAGCGCTACCCACTTTTGTATGCGAAGAGAAGCAGAGAACGAGCAAGTTCTACCAGTCGGAGAGAAGAGAAAGGCAACCACCTCTCGTCTGAGGAGCAAGAAAGCAGCTGGATGCTGGTGAAAATCTGGGAGAAAGACGGGTGGAGTCGTCTTTCTCCTAGCTCCAGAAGGGTGGTTTCGGTAATTGCATTGCTTGTGTCTGTTGTTCCTGACTCGATGGTTGTACATTCACGGGAAAGCAAAGATCCCGGTTGTCCATTTGGGGATTCCGCGACACCACCAATAGATGGGAATGGTCACCGCTTGCGTGCTCGCCTTATCAGTTCGTTGGAAGGCAGGGAGGGATTAAGCACTTTGCGTGCGACCTCAGCACCGGCGACAGGGAGCGTGCTCGCATCAAGCAGGCCAAGTTGCACCAGCACACTGGCCTGATCCCAGTAAATGCGTTCAGCAGCCATCTTGCCATCACGGCGTTGGACAATCACCACCATCGGAAATTCGACCCGTTTTCCGGTCGCGGGGATACCAGGAAGAAACCAGTCCATGTCGACTGAGTGCGTCAGGCGGACCACCATTTCATCCACGATGCGATCCACGCCCACCGTGCGCGAAATGGGGATCAATTCGATGTCAGCAGGCATCTGCGGAATAAAAGAGGCGGAGGATCTAATGAAAAGATGGCTGTTACATTGGTGATCGTTTTTTCGTGCTGGTATTGCGTGTAACGAGACAAACGGATCGTCTATAGCCTCAGCCTCTTTGCTCTGCTTGCCTCTTGACATATGTGAGGGGCGTAAATTTCTTCCAGGGAGGAAGATTGTGCGAAAAAAAGGTTGGCCAGAAAGCATACTTCTCCTTCTGCTGCTGTTTCTCCTTCTGCCTTCTCTCCCTGCTTGTGGTAACAGTGGCAATTCGAGGGGCGCTCTCAGCGTCGCCAGTAAACTTGATGTTGAATCACAACTTCTTACCAAGATGTATACTCTTTTGCTTCGAAAAAATGGGTACAGTGTCAAGGAGAAGGCTGCACTTGCCAATAGCGCGATCATATTTCAAGCTCTGCAAAATGGAGCGATTGATATGTATCCCGAATTTACCGCTACAGGCCTTAATAAGCTAAAGATCCCTTCTACCTATGATCCCCAAAAGGACTACCAACTGGTAAAGGAAGGCTTCAATAAAAAATATCAGATTACTTGGCTTGCAATGGCCCCTCTCAACGACGGCTATGAGCTCTGTACGTCAAGGGAAAATGCCCAGAAGTATAGGATCTTCTCTATTTCTGAAATGTTGCCCAGGATTTCACAATTCGCTCTCACCTCACCTGGCGACGGAGTTCGTTTTGTCGATGGTTTGAAGCGCACCTACCACATCACAACGAAGAGTTTTAAGAGCCTACGGACGCTTGACTATGGGCTCAGCTTCCAAGCGGTGAAAAGCAATAAAGCACAGATTACTGCCTGCTACGGCACTGATGCTACCGTTCCACAGAGTGGCTTCATCTTCTTGAAGGATGACAAGAATGGCTTTCCAGCCTTCAATCCGGCACCTATTGTGCGTAATAGTGTTTTGCAAAAATATCCTACTCTTCCCAACGTGCTTAATCCGTTGGCTCCTAAATTGACCACCGAGGGGAGTATTCAATTGCAGACCGATGTGGCCAACAGAAGGAAGAATGAGGGTGTCTCCACTGCCCGTGCGATCACCCTCGTCGCTACTGACTTTCTGAAGAAGCAACGGTTGCTCTAGTTTTTTGAATGCTGCGATAGTGCTGTGCAGCGCCCGCTCAGATGGAAGGCTTTGGCTAAGGGAAAGTGTGAGCGTGGATGTCGGGCTAACGACCTTCGCCACGCTCTCTGAGGGCACCTTCATAGCCAGCCCATGCCCCTTTCGGCCCACATCTATGAGTGCCCCGGCTGCGATCTGTCCATCGAATGAGATCACAACGCCAGAGAAGAGAAACCATTATATTGTCCATTCTAATCACCATATCGTCAATTGTTCCTAAGGTGTGTCAATTTTATACTAACAGCAGGTATTTTCACTGAAGGTTGTTTTAATTTAAACCCATAGCATGGAGGCAGTGTTGCTTCTACACAACGACGAGAGGAAGGTGTCGTCCATATGGCCAATACGGAAAAGCGTAATATTTTCCAGGACATCATGCAAGGCAAAATTGGGCGCCGAGATCTCCTGACACGGGCACTGATGGTCGGTATGACTGCGGGCAGTCTTGAGGCTTTACTGGTGGCCTGTGGAGGAGACCAGGGAGGTAGTGGCGGTGGTGGCTCCACAACCGTAAAGTACGCGAACTGGGCGTCAGCTGAATCAGCGACGAAGACGCAGATCGACCAGGCGTTGCAAGGTTTTGAGACGCAGTTTAAAGCCAAGGTCGAGAATATTGCCATTCCTTTCGATAACATGCTTACGCAGTTGCAGACTATGACCACTGGCGGTAATCCTCCAGATGTCATGGAGCTTAGCGGAAACTGGCCCTATGCCCTTGGCGGCGGCGGCGCGCTCCAGTCACTCAATTCCTATGCTGGGAGTTGGCGTAACGATGCCTTTACCAACACCTTTGAGGTAGGTTCCTACAAAGGTCAGGTCTACGCAGTTCCTTTCAGTATTTCGCCACATGGTTTCTGGTATAACAAAACCATCTTGCAGAAGTATGGCCTCAGCCCCGATAGGCCCCCCACTACCATAGATGAACTCAACAGTGTAATGGAAGAGCTACGGGCCAAGCTGCCCGCTAATGCTCATCCGATCGGTATTGATATATCCAAAACCGAATATGCACTCGTTGGCTTCTGGCCCTGGATCTGGACCTTTGGAGGTGATCCTATGCACGAAGACAACCAGGGTAACATTACCATCAACTGGGCAGATGATGGAACGGTGAAGGCCTTCCAGTGGCTGCAAGATGCGGTAAAGAAAAACTGGACTCCGCCCGATCAAGCCATCAAAGCTGAGCGCCAGTTGATGTCGACCGACCAGATGGTCTTCAAGCTCGATGGCCCTTACCTGACTGGTATCCTCCAGAGCGATAATCCATCCGTCTATAAGTCTGTCGCTGATGTCAATACACATTGGGGCGTGACCACCACGCCAGTTGGACCGGGACAAAGCGCTCCTGTAACTTGCGCCGATATTCACAACCTGGGCATGTCGGCCAACTCCAACAATAAAGATCTGGCCTGGAAGCTTATTGACTATCTGACTTCCAACAAGCAGGTACTGACCAACTATCTGGTTACAGAGGGTGTCTTCCCTCATAAGAGCCAGGTTACAAGCGGCGGCCCGTATGCCAATCTCTTCTCAGACGATATCAGCCAGGCTTTTATCAACAAAGTCTTCCCAACCATGCGTCCGCCAGCCTATCATCCTAAGTATAGCCAGGCCGCGACCTATGTCGTGACCGCGTTACAGGATATTGCAGGTGGCGCGAATGTCCCCAAACGTCTTGCGCAATTGAACACAGATGTGAAAACCGTCTTTGGGCAGTAGGCGCTCTATCACCACGAAATGGATATATAACGTACGCATATATCATTGTGGAGAGAGAATACAAGCTGTTTATCGAGATTGTTCTCGATAAACAGCCTGCATTCTCGCATGTTTGTTTCTAGCATAACGAGAAGAAAGGTGGCCACGTGTCTCTCATCAACACTCGGGTGCAGAAGTCACATGCTTTCAGGAATCGGCCATACTATGGACGTGGTCTTAACGGCCCATTGCTTTTCTGGGTTCTGCTCACACCATCGCTGATCCTGTTCATTGGCATCATCTTCTACCCCCTTTTTAACACGATTCTGCTCTCATTCCAATCGCTGAACCTGGCCGATCCTCTTGATAATAATTGGGTGGGCTTGAAAAATTATGTCGATGTGCTAACACGGCCAACCTATAATTTCTGGAGTTCCGCTGGATTTAGCCTCCTTTTCAGTGTCGTCACTACCTGCGCCTCGTTTGTCATTGGTTTTCTCTTCGCGATCATCCTTAACCAGCGCCTGCGCTTTCAGATGCTCTGGCGCGGCCTGGCCCTCATTCCCTGGGTCATTCCATATGTCGTGGTCGCCTATCTCTTCTTCTACATGTATAACTCTCAGTACGGGATCATCAATCAGCTTCTGACCTCGATCAATATCCTGGGATGGCACCCTTTCCCTCAGCCACTAGCATGGTTTGGCGGCGATGGGAAACTGGCCGTCGTCGCCGTGATCTTCGCAAGCATCTGGAACAAGTTCCCGTTCTTTACGCTGATGTTGCTCGCGGGTCTGCAAACTGTCCAGCAGGACTTACTGGATGCGGCGACGGTGGATGGTGCTGGAATGTGGGGGCGCTTCTGGCATGTTATCGTGCCACAGCTTCGTGGCATTATTGTCGTTGTCACGACGCTTCAATTCATTTGGAGCCTTAACGAATTCACCATCATCTACTCAATGACCCAGGGCGGTCCTGGCAATGCCACCAATAACATCATTGTCAATATTTATCGCACCGGTTTCATGAACCAGAATATCAGCATTGCAGCTACCATGGGCACGATCTGGCTGATCATGCTCCTCCTCCTTACTAATTTCTATATCCGTGTCATGGAAGGGAAGGCTGGGTCCCAATGAGTAAAGACATCTCTAACCGTCAACCGCTGATCACTACTCTGGAAGAGGCGAATGAAGGACAGGCGCGCGCACAGAGCGTAATGAGCGCGGAACAGCAACATTCGCGCCACGCCGATGCGCAGCGCCACCGCACAAGGTATGTCTTCATACGCATTGTGACCTACGCGCTCCTTGTCGCGCTGCTACTGTACGCCTTCTTTCCCATTTTCTGGCTCCTCTCCACGTCCTTTAAGTCTCAGGGGGAAGCCTTCTTCTATCCGCCAACCTTCTGGCCGCATCAATTCACGCCGCATAGCTACCAGATTCTCCCAGCGGACCAACAAGGCTTTGTACACTACTTCGCCAACAGCTTGATCGTCAGCGTCTGCACATGCCTGCTAACACTGCTAGCAGCTGTGCCTGGTGGTTACGTTCTCTCGCGTTTCCACTTTCGCGGCGTTCGAGCGGTGCTACTGGTGATCCTGGCGACACAGATGTTTCCATACGCGGTAATCTTGATCTCACTCTACACCCTGTTTCGCCAGTTGCATATGTTAAACACCTATCCCGCCCTGGTGCTGGCCTTTACCACATTTTCCTTGCCCTTTAGTATCTGGATGGTTAAGGGATTCTGCGATACGCTGCCTACCGACCTTGAAGAGGCGGGGCGCATTGATGGATTGAGCCGTGTGGGCGTCCTGGTGCGTATTGTCTTCCCCTTAATCGTTCCTGGCGTGGTCGCGGTTGGCTTCTTTGCCTTCCTCAATTCCTGGAATGAGCTGCTCTACGCAGTCACGCTGACGACCAGCCCAGATATGCGCACCATTCCAGCTGGCTTTATCGGCACCTACGTGGGTGAGTTCCAGGACCGCTGGCCCGATATGATGGCGGCCAGCGTCGTGGTCTCGCTTCCGATTGTGATCCTTTTCACCCTCTTCCAGAAACAACTGGTAAGTGGTCTCACCGCTGGCGCGGTCAAAGGTTAACGGAAATTCTAGGCAAGGCCAGTAGAACCCTGCTAGCCCTGCCGGGACCGGCGATAGTCACTAGGGGATTGACCTATCACCTTGCGAAAGACGCGTGAAAAATAATAGGGATCGTGGATGCCAACGCTCTTGCTTACCTCTTTGATACTCGCATTCGTCATGTCAAGGTAGAGGCAGGAGCGTTGCATCTTGAGACGCAGGTAGTAATCAATCGGGGAATAGCCAGTCACCTGTTTGAACATGTGAATAAAGTGAGGTTTGGAGAGGTTGACATGGTGGGCCAGGTCGTCGAGCGTGAGGGAGGACTGTATCTGTTCAAGCATGTATTGGATGGCGCGTTCGATGACCTCTTTCTTGTTATCATCCTCCTGTGCGTCCCCATGCAAAAGTATACACATTCCTAGCAGGTAGTGCAGCGCCTGCGACACGTAGAGATAGTGCCGCAAAGAATAGCCTTTATACTGTAGAATACTGTAACACTCCTCAAAGAGGTTGATAATTTTTGTGGCCTGAGTGGAGGGGACATGGAGCGTTGCGTTAAGCATATCAAACTGTTGAACAAAATTCACTACCGCCTCGCCCTTCAAGTGAAACCAGTAAATACTCCAGGGATCGTCTTCGCTTGCGCCATAAATATGCGGCGTCTTGGCCGGAATCACCAGAAGTCTGCCCTTGGGTATACGCTGTTTCTTGCCCCTTTCCAGGATGACCCATCCCTCACCTTCTGCACAATAGATAAAAATATGCTCATCACAGCCATTTGATCGCTCGCGGTAATGGTAGCGCGCATGGGGAAAGAAGCCAATATCAGTGACATACAGGGGCTTCAAGAGTGAATGGGGCGAGGCATCTTCCAGGAAAGCCTCTGGAAGAACAATGAGCTTCTGCGCCTCAAAGCCATCCGCCTTTTGTATTATCTTCATCGTGCCTCGGCTCCTTGGTCCATACAAAACAATCAGAGGGACCGGCCCTACCTTCGGGCAGCGTTAGGAGAGACCATTATATAGTCCATCATAATCACGATATCGTCAATTGTCAATATAATTGCCTGCCAGTACACTAACATCAAAACTATAGTTAGTAGTACCAGGATGGATGATACATATGGAAGAACAATCCAGTTCACAGGTACGTGTGTGGGAAGAAGATATTGTCATTCCCACCTATGCCACTGGTCAACCGGATAAAAATCCAATGTTCTTAGAAAAACGGGTGTACCAGGGGAGCTCGGGCAAGGTTTATCCCTACCCGGTCATCAGCAAGATTGAGAATGAGAAGACGCTTCAGTCCTATCACCTCTTATGCCTTGAGAATGAATATCTGCATATTGAACTTCTGCCCGAGCTGGGAGGTCGTATCTATCGCGCACTCGACAAGACCAACAACTACGATTTTGTTTACTATAATCGCGTCATCAAGCCCGCTCTCGTCGGGCTGACCGGGCCTTGGATCTCTGGTGGCATCGAGTTTAACTGGCCACAACACCATCGACCAAATACGTATGGCCCGGTCGAATATCGTATTACGCATAACCAGGACGAGAGTAAAACCATCTGGGTAAGCGAAATAGACCGTATGTATGGCACGAAGATGACGGCTGGTTTTACACTTCATCCAGGCAAAGCTTATCTGGAAATCCAGGTGCAGCTCTATAATCGCACACCCCAACCGCAGACCTTTCTGTGGTGGGCCAATCCCGCGTTCGCCGTCAACGAGCATACCCAGTCTGTCTTCCCTCCCGATGTCCATGCCGTCTTCGATCATGGGAGACGGGATGTCTCCCGCTTCCCCATCGCCACTGGCACCTATTACAAAATGGACTATTCCGCAGGAGTGGACATTTCATGGTATAAAAACATTCCTGTCCCGACCTCTTATATGGCGTACCAGTCACGCTATGACTTTATTGGTGGATATGATCACGCCCTACAAGCCGGACTCCTTCATGTCGCGAACCATCATATTTCACCGGGGAAAAAACAATGGACATGGGGCAATGGCGAGTTTGGTAAGGCCTGGGATCGTAATCTGACCGATGAAGATGGACCGTATGTAGAACTCATGGTTGGCGTCTTCACCGATAACCAGCCCGATTTCTCCTGGCTCCAGCCCTACGAAACCAAATCCTTCAATCAGTATTTTATGCCCTATAAAAACATTGGGCTCGTCAAAAATGCCTCGATTGATGCCGCGGTCAACCTGGAAATTGATGATGCGAACCATCTCGCTAGCATTCAGGTCTACGCCACAGCTCTCTTCTCTGGTGCCGTGATCGACCTGAGAGGCAAGCATCAGCACTATCTGCGCGAAGTCACGACGCTCTCGCCTATTCAGACCTTTACTACCACGGTACCACTCAACCATGAAGAACAGGCGAATGACGTCACCATTACGGTCAGAGACGCGCAAGGGCGTCTCCTGGTAGCCTATACGCCAGTCCAATCGGAGATTGCGAAATTACCGGAGCCCGCCTCTCCACTTGGAACACCTGAAACACTGAGCAATAATGAGGCCCTCTACCTGGCTGGACAGCACCTGGAACAGTATCGCCACGCGACGTTTGAGCCCGACCCTTACTACCTGGAGGGGCTTAAACGCGATCCCGGTGATAGCCGTATTAACGTCGCGTACGGCAAGCTCCTCCTCCAAAGAGGACTATTTCGGACAAGTGAAAGCTATTTCCGCACTGCCATTGCAACCCTTACTCGCTATCATCCCAATCCCTACGATAGCGAAGCCTACTATCAGCTTGGCCAGGCCTTAAAGTTCCAGGGACGACTCGATGAAGCTTTCGCCGCACTTTATAAATCTACCTGGTCCGAGGCCTGGCAGAGCGCGGGCTACTTCACCCTCGCCCAGATCGCCTGTATGCACCAGCAATATACCGAGGCTCTGAAATTGGTTGAGCTCTCACTGCAACACCATACCTATAACTACAAAGCTCGCCATCTCAAAACGGCGCTGTTGCGTAAGCAGGGGCATGTGGACGAGGCCATGCATTTCGCCATTGAAACGACGCGGCTCGATGTTGCCGATTTTGGCGCGCCGTATGAGCGCATTCTGCTTCATACGGCAAAAGGTGAAGAGGCGCTGGCGCGGGAGAACGAAGAACAATTGACCGCTTTGATGCGCAGAGATGCGCATAACTATATTGCCCTGGCAACCGATTACGCACACAGTGGACTGTATGAGGAAAGTATCGCGCTGCTGTCCCACCTGACACGCGAGAGCCGTGAAAATCTCTCGCCCATGGTCTACTATTACCTCGCCTATTTTCATGACCAGACAGGGCAACAGGAGCAGGCACAGATCTATCGCCATGCAGGCCGGAAGGCGCCTACAGACTACTGTTTCCCCAACAGCCTCGATGATCTGATCGTCCTTGAACATATCACGAATGCCGATGCGAGTGATGCCCAAGCCCACTATTATCTTGGCAATTTGCTCTATGACAAGAAGCGGCATACAGATGCGATCCATCATTGGGAGACCTCAAGAGCGCTCGACACTGCTTTCGCGACGGTCCATCGTAATCTGGCCCTGGCTTACTACAACGCGCTGCACCAACCAGAGCAGGCATTGCGCTCACTCGAAACGGCCTTTGCGTGTGATCCGACCGATGCCCGCGTGCTTTACGAGTTAGACCAGCTCCGCAAAAAAATAGGGGTTGCCTCTGAAGAGAGGCTCACAAGCCTGGAGAAGCATCGAGGACTCGTCATCGAGCGTGATGATCTCTACCTGGAATACGTCACCTTGCTGAATACCTTACAACGCTATGAAGAGGCACTGGCGCTACTTACTGAGCATATATTCCATCCTTGGGAAGGCGGAGAAGGGCAGGTCGCCCGGCAATATATCTTCGCGCATGTCGAGTTAGGGAAGCGTGCGCTCCTGACGCGAGATAGCCAGCAAGCCATCGACACGCTTCAGCAGGCACTCATCTATCCCGAGAACCTCGCGGAAGGGAAATTGACGGGCACACTGGAGAATAATATTTACTACTACCTGGGTTGTGCTTACGCCGAACAGGGACTAGTAGACAATGCGAGAGGGTGCTTCCAACGCGCAGCCCATGGACTCGAAGAACCCACTAGCGCGATGTTCTACAACGATCAGCCACCAGATATGATCTTCTATCAAGGACTTGCGCAACTCCAGCTCCAGGATCAACAGAAAGCCAGGAGTCGCTTCCATAAACTGATCGATTATGGCGAGCAACATCTCTTCGATGCGGTCAAGATTGATTACTTCGCCGTCTCGTTGCCCGATTTCCTGGTCTTTGAGAGTGATCAGGATAAGCAAAATGAGATTCACTGTCACTATATGCTGGGGCTTGGGCATCTTGGCCTTCAGGAGTACGAGCAAGCCAGAACGCATTTCGAGCATGTCTTGCGCTTAGAAAGCTATCATCAAGGCGCGAAGGTTCACCTTGCAGTATGTAGCGACCCCGCGCTACTTTTTATCTCCTCGAAGGAGGCCTGATACAGTTTTCCCATCGCCTTTGAGTAGGGGGATAGTGGTGTGGGGGCTGGCATCCGCCAGCCCCCACACCACTATCCCCCTACTCCTGAGCTTACATCTTTTAGCGTGTGCCGAGATGAGTCTCAAGCCACCACTCTTTCATACCATTGGCGGGTAATATCTCATATCGCTGATATTTCTCGACCGCATCTTCCAGCGAGTCCTGTGCTCCGATACATGGCTCTAGACCAAGGTTGTAGTAGGGGGTGCTACCCGTGCCTGAGTAGCCCCGGGCATTCATCCATATTCCAAGCTGCGGAAGCTGGGCAGTATCAAAGGTGAAGCGAAATTCCCCGTCGCTTGCTATCAGTGCAGCAAAGCCTCGCGCAAGAGGTTGGCTCCACAGCTTGATCCCGATACCCGCAGTCTCGTCAGGCATGTAGCTCAAATCCCATTCATGCTCACCTAGCCTGGCATGGATGGGCCACGCTTGTTCACCAGATTGAGGATCAAGTTGGGCAGGCATGCTCACCCATGTATTCATACGTGTGTTGTCTGGCAACTGTATGCGCATTCCGGGCTCGACAGCGAAAAGCGGATGGCTACTCCAGATAAATGCAATGTCGTTATCAGACTGGTTCACGACGCGATAGTCAAATCGCAGGCTAGGTGAGTCAACGGTGATGCGGATGATGCGTTGGAACACATATGAGAGACCAATGCTTTGGGCCTGCATGTTGATTATCAAAGTGGCCTCAGTATCACTATCGCTCTTTATTGACCATTGCAGAGGCCAGATCTCCCCGTGATCTGGTATGCTTCGGCCCTTCCAGGGGGGAAGGGGATAGGAGCACGCGCTCACAGTGGGGAAACATTCGTCCCACCCACCTGTATCGGCCTCCTGATACGAGGTTCCATAATCATGCAGCTGATATGGAATTTGAGTGTTCGTCCAGAGCCATTCCCGTCCATTGCGCAAATCGCGGATACTGCTGATCTTTCCACCAAGATCTGGGATGATCGTCAGAGATAGCATCTGATTGGTTACGTGCAGTGCGCGGAAACCTTGGATCTCGGTTTCCTCTACATGAATTTTGCCTGACATGGAATCTCTCCACTTTTCTCACTGAATACCCCATACCCGTGAGTGGTTGCGGCATTCAGAGGTATGGGGCGCTGGCTTTTACATTGCTTTGGCATTAAGAGGCAGGTATATTAGCCACATCGATCTCGGCGGCAGATGCGTAGCCACCGACACCACTTGTGGCTTCGAGCCTGACATAGCGTGCCTGCTGGATGTTAACGCTAACGGATTTGAGAGACCGGTCGGACGACCAGGAGCCGCTCGCGACCTTTGTGAACGTCGTCCCATCAGTGCTGACATAGACATTATAGCCAGTAATGTTTCCTGTCGTAGATGTGTCGAGGCGTGGTTGGTAGGTCAGCCCAGCTATGCTCTGAACGCTCCCAAGGTCAATGGTAATTGCTTGAGGCAGCGGAGCTTGAGGAGTAAATTCGTCATGCCAGATCGTATTCAGATTACCATCGATGGCTGAGCTGGCTGGGTAACCATCATGGGCACTCGTTGCGGTCGCACTCAGAGTTGACCGCGGCACAAAATGCGTCCAGGGACCATTGGGAACAGTATTGACCGGCGCACCGCATATCAGCTGTAAATCTGCCCAGTCAGTGCGATCATTGTAGTTACCGTCACCTGCATCATCGACGTGTAGAGTGAGCACCTTTGCTCCAGTCAGGTTGACATCAACAGATTTGGTTGCGGCTCGGGTGACGAGTCCACTGTCGTAGATCTTCGTCCCATCAGCGAATATCTGGAATATTGCTGTACCGCCTTGTGGGTTAATCTGATTCACAATGTCGTCGATCCCAACCGTCGCGGACAGGTGTGTGCAATTATTTCCCAGGTAGTACGCAACATCGGATTGTGGAACAACACCAATGCCCTTAGAATAGGCATGTCCTTGTAACGTAATTGGGTATCCTTCCACGCTTGCATTGGGGAATGGAACGCTATAGCTACTGCTGGCATCGAGCCAGTAATGATCGCTGAGGTAACCGGTACCAGATGGTGGCGCTGATGGTACGGTTACTACTAATTGGGTGCTTGTGCTCTCCTTATGGTGATTACCCCATTGGTATGTCGCAGTCACCGAGAGCGTGTAACTGCCAGGAAGGGTACCAGCTGGTGGCGTTACGAGCCAGGTCCCTTTGACTTGCCCCCCAGTTCCAACAGTATGGGTACCGGCAGGTTGCTGTTTCACTTGCCATCCCTGCGGGGCTGAGAAATCGAGGCGCACATCATTAACAGTTTTACGTCCATAGTTCTCAAACGTCGAGGAAATAGTCATACCCGTTCCAGGGAGAGCCAGGTAAAGACTCGATCCAGGATAGGCCGCAGGCGTGCTTGGAGCTGATAGGCTAGTTGAAGGAGGAATATCATTTCCAGCTTTTGGGGAAATACGATAAAGAACGGCACTCTGCGGCGCAACGGTTGCGCTAATTTGCCCTGCCGTCTCTGTACTCTGGTGTGTCCACAAATTGTTCAGTGTGTAAGCGGAGGCGTGAGCGAGACCAAGAGCATCTGTGCTGGTTGTGATTGTCAAGGGACTTGTTCCTCGATTGAGGAGGGTAACAGCACGATCACCGTTGGCAAGAGGTTTGACCCAGACATCACCATTGCCATCTTGCTTAATTCGAGTTCCCTGCGCGCCAAGCGCATCCTGGTCCACAGCTATGACATCGCGATTGGTCAACATTTCCTGGGTTGTCGCGGACATGCTGCGAATATCACTCCCAACAATTAAGGGGGCGGCAACCATAGACCACATAGTGAACTGAGCCTGCGCTTCAGCATCGCTCATGCCAAGCCCTGGTCCAAGATAGTCGGGATCGTTCCAGTGCCCAGGGCCGGCAGCTTCGGGATGAGCCGCATCGTGGTCCAGGTTTCTCAGCACATCGGGCCAGAGCACGCTGTTGGGAAAACCGACATCAGTGTCTGTGCGCCACGAATTACCAGTGTTTGGACCAAATGAGTAGGAGTAATATGCGGATTTTTGTAGAGGTGGGTTATTCTGACCGAAGACATTTGGCGGAAATGGATTGCAGATATTGAACAACATAGGCCTATGGCTGTTGTTATTCAGGAGTGCATCACGAAATTGACCATATGCCGTAGCTGGATCTAGGTCCAATTCATGACCGCCACAGAAGTCTACCTTCACCGCGTCAAATCTCCAGGCAGCAAACTGGTCTACATCCTGCTGATAGTGGCCGTAACTGCCTTGATTGGCACCGCCACAGCCATTGCTTCCTGCATCGGTATAGATGCCAGCCTTTAGCCCCTTAGAGTGGATATAGTCCGCAATCCACTGCATGCCATGAGGCCATTGCGTCGTGTCAACAGTGATATTGTTGTTGTTATCACGCGTACCAGACCACCAACCACCGTCGATCCAGACGTACTGATAACCGACAGCCTCTAATCCACGACTTACCATCGTGTCGGCTATACTGACAATTGTCTGCTCATTAAAATTACTGCCGAGTCCATAGTAGGTATTCCATCCCATATAAGGGGTGATGGCAAGACCGTTGTCCAGGTTGATCTGAGCTTGTACAGACTGTGTCGATCCAAAGAGCATAAACTGCACTGCGATTGCTAGGGCCAAGCTCACTGAAATAGCGGCACGAACTACATGGCTACCCACTACCGCGCGTGGTCTAAAACACAGCGTGCGGGCACTGCTCGATAGTTTAGGTACAATATTCACGTTCTCTTTCCTTCAAGGTACGTGGTGCACTGATCATCCATGATCAATGATTCCATTAGGGAATTCTTCTTTCATAGAGAAAGAAGAAGTGTGGCACTCTTTCAACAACAATCTTCCCGTACCAAATGATGAACTGTCGTCCGCTTGTGTTGTCTACATGATGAGAATAGTAGTTACGTTCTCGGAGAAGATAACTCCTTTCACAATGAAGAATTCCTTATGGTTGTTAGTGGTGCATCCGCAAGTGAGAAGGTGAATTTGTGGGGGAAACACCCCACGCCTCGGCAGAGGGGTTCCTTCTGCACCTCCCCTTTGTGCTGGATGCACCATTAGGAAGCAGCCATAAGTTCATCCTATTCCTAAAAATTGACATGCGCGATTTTGCGATTTGTTGTTAGTGTATCGTTGAAAGTATCTGCCTACAATTGACGATCTAGTGGTAACAATGGACAATATAATGGTTTTGAGCATCAACTCTTCATTGTCAGACGAGCAAGTGGTCTGCGTTATATGGTAATGTGAACTACCACTGAGCTGAAGACGCAGCGGCTTCTTCAGAAGTCGTCGGGTCTGCGGTTTGGGAGCTTTTTCGGAAGCTCAAGTTCACCAGACTCCTCATCAGAAATGATGAGACCGTTTGAAAGGTCATGACACCTGCGGTTGACGCATCAGACCGCTGCTCTGTCGCCTGGATTTAAGTAGGGCTGAGGAAAGGTCCTGTGATTCAGGCGCAAAAAGCCTTTTGAACACTGTCGAGATGAAGTCGGATTCCCTTCGTGTACCAAAGCCTATGTGCTCACGTGTGATGACTACACCTGCCAGCACTGCAAGGGGAAATCAAAGGAGACACGACTTAAAGTGCATCACATCATCTTCCGTAGCCAGAACGGCAGTGATGAGGAGGCCAATTTAGTAACGCTCTGTAAAACCTGCTATGATAGTCTGCATGCGGGAACTATCACGCTCAAACGCGCTGGCAAGAAAAGAGGAATTAGTGGCACGAAGCTCACTCTGTGGTGACTATCGTCTTCCTCGGAATGGTCAACCCTGGACCTCATCCGTTTTCAGGACGAGGTTTCCCAGGACAGTGAAGGAGTCCAGTGGCTCAGGGATGAAGAGCATGTTCCCCAGTCAGAATGCGCTCTTCCGTCAGGATTAACTCGCTCAATTGTTGCATTGTAACTGTGGTGCTGGATGGGCCGAAGAGGACCCCCTGTTCCTCTGCCAAAGCGGTAGATACCTGGCACAAGCGTTGAGTGAAACGGCTGTTTGCCTCGCTGTAGCGGGCGAGAGGTTCCTCTGGAAGAGCTTCATCCATCCAAACAGCATAAAAGACTTCCGCCAAAGCGAGATGGTGCAGTACTTGGCGCAGCGACCATCCGCCGTCTGGAGGAGTCCAGTCAAGCTCTCCCATACTCAGTTGCTGGGTACGTTGTGCCACGAGCGAAATCACCAGATCGATGCGCCAGAGCCACGCTTGCAGTTCTGCCGTAGACAGAGATTGCAGGTCTTCCGGCAGCGTCTCTGCGGAAGTGGCCCAGCCATCGGTGGGGATTGGTATGATGCCCTGCCGCTGCCAGGCCAGCCATTGATCGATCTGGTTCAGGTGATCAAGCGCATGATCCAGAACCCGGCGCAGGATTTTGCGGGGGGTATAGCTGTGTTCTGTATCAACCAGGACGAGATGAGTGGGATCATGCTGAACGAGACGTTCCAGGTAGGGACGCGCATAGGCATGAGCGGCGAGGAGATGCTCACCTGGGTCAAGCGGCCAAAGGTGGAGCTTCGCGGCCAAGGCCGCCTCTGTAGCGGTAAGCTCTTGGAACCGGGTCATCTCAAGCTTCCCTTCCTGGGCCAGCGAGAGCACCTGGGCGCGAGATTGAGCCAGTTGTTTCAGCAAGGTTTCTTGTTCAGCATGAAGTGAGTGGATTTCAGAATGCATAGGGATCTCCTTCTTGTTTCTTGAGCAGATCCCATTGTACCATTGGAATATTTCGTCTATAATCGAAGTATGAATGATACCCCTAAAGACGTCAACATTGCCGCTGTCGCGGCACTCATCAGCGACCCATCCAGGGCGGTGATGCTCGATGCCTTGTTGAATAAGCAAGCGCTCCCTGCTGGAGAACTGGCCTATCGCGCGGGCATTTCGCCACAGACGGCCAGCGCTCACCTGGCAAAACTGGTCGATGGTGGTTTGCTCATCCTCAAGACACAGGGGCGGCACCGCTACTATGCCTTGAGCGGTCCAGAAGTAGCACACGCGCTGGAAGCCCTGGCGGTCATTGCTCCCCGACGAGAGTGCGTTCTCTGCGAGCCTCAGTCATTGCAGAGCACCTCCATTTTGCCCGCACCTGCTACGATCACCTTGCTGGCAAACTTGGTGTGAGCCTCACCCAGGCGTTGCTGGATGCCGAGATCCTGCACCTGGAGGAACAGAACCCGTGCTATCAGGTCACAGAACCGGGTGTGGCTTTCCTCTCGGACTTCGGCATCAGCCTGGAAAAGCTCCGGCATCAACGTCGTGCATTTGCCCGGCCTTGCCTGGATTGGAGCGAGCGGCACGATCACCTTGCTGGCGCGCTGGGTGCTGCTCTTTGTGAGCGGCTCTTCCAGTTAGGCTGGTTGGAGAAACGCTCCTCTGAAAGGACGGTGCAAGTGACCAAGCATGGCCGGGAAGGCTTGAGAAAAGCCTTTGGACTCCAGTTCCCTTGAATCTCAGTTGGGGTCAAATGCATGGTTACATGCGCAGGAGCCACAAGAGTCTGCAAAGGACGGAGTAAAACTGGCCCTAAGGGAGCACTTTGGTTCAATGCAATCTGGCGGATGCGTCCCAATCTCTTTCGCTTGGTTGTAAGGTCTACAGGCTATCATCTTTTTCTGGTGAGCTTCTTGTTTTCGAGAGCACGTGGGCACGAATTGGGCCAAAATTTACGTCAGACGCTTCTCCACTCAATTTCCATTGAAATATGTACCAGGGAAAACGCTCTGGACATTCTCCTCTCTCATCTCTAGTAGAGTCATGTGGAGAGGAGAGTTGTTAGGCAGAAGAGGAGCAGCAGCCGAGGGGAAGCATTGCTGACGTTTCTCAGAACACTTGGGTTCATACACAGCTTTGGTGAAATAGTGCCCGCTTGATTTTGCTCCCCTCAAAAACGAAAAGATATGGCGTCGGAAACTTGCCAAACATCAGTACTAGGTTCTGCCAGTTTGACTTGCTGCAAATGCGCCATTATACTCCGGGTAGAGAAAGCAAAAAGGAGAGCCCTTCATGGCAAACCGGAAACTCGTTGTCTGGCTGAGACAAGGAGTAGCGGGGTGGAACCAATGGCGAGAGCAATATCCAGATGTGATGGTCGATCTGAGTGATGCTGATCTGAGCGGGGCAGACCTGAGCGGAGCCAACCTGATCAGTGCCAAGCTGATGAGAGCGAATCTGAGCGAGGCCAACCTGAGTGGGGCAGACCTGCGCTGGGTCAAGCTGAACCAGGCCCGGCTGACCAGTGCCTCGCTAAGTGGGGCCATTCTGGAGTATGCCGACCTGAGTGACGCTGACCTAAGCGGCGCGGACTTGAGCAAGGCTAAGCTGTGTGATGCCAAATTGCGTCGGGCCAAGCTGAACCAGGCCCAGCTGACCAATGCCTCGCTGAACCGGGCCCGGCTGAACCTGTCCAGCTTGACCCGAGCCAACCTGGACGGAGCAGACCTGGGCGGAGCCGTCTTGAGCGAAGCCGACTTGAGCGAAGCCCGGCTGACCAACGTCGTGCTGAACCGGGCCAAGCTGGACTATACCCAGCTGAACCAGGCTGACCTGAGCGGGGCTGACCTGAGCAACGCTTACCTGGGCAATGCCAACCTGCGTGAAGCCAATCTGAGCGGGGCTAACCTCAACGACGCAACGCTCACCCAAGCCCTCTTGCAGGGAACCAATCTGGAACAGGTCACTGTGAGAGGTGCGGACTTCCAGGAAGCCGACCTGCGCGGCATCCCCTGGCTGATCGTCATGGACCTTACCCTGCAATCGGGTGCAAACTTTGCAGGCATTCAATGGGATCTCTCAACCGACTAAAAAGAGGTTTCAACAGTATTGAAAAAGCGAGGAAAATAGGTTAAGATGTAGTTATGGAACATATGTTTTAAGCAACAACCTTCTTCGAGCAGCAGTTCTGTGAAAGGATGTGAGGGATGATCAAGGCGCATAAGATCAGACTCCATCCTACAGCGGAGCAGGTGGTGTACTTTGCCAAAGCCGCCGGGACCGCACGCTTTGTCTGGAACTGGGCATTGGCTGAGTGGAACCGCCAATATGAAGCCGGGGAGAAACCCACCGCCTTGAAGCTCAAGAAGCAATTCAACGAGATCAGGCGGGAGCACTTTCCTTGGACCTGGGAAGTGACCAAGAACGCCTCTGATCAGCCATTTCTGGACTTGGGCAAGGCGTTCACAGCCTTCTTTGCAGGTCGTGCGCACCGCCCACGCTTCAAGAGCAAAAAACGAAGTAAACCGAGCTTCTACCTTGCCAATGATCAATTGGAACTGGGCGATCATCGTCTGTGGATTCCCAAGCTCGGATGGGTGAATATGGCGGAGAAGCTGCGTTTTACCGGCAAGGTGACCGGAGCGCGGATCACGAAGTCGGCGGATTGGTGGTTTGTGTCCATCCAGGTCGAAATGCCTGATGCTGTCGCGGTGAAGAGACCAGGGGCTATCGGTATGGATGTAGGACTGAACCGACTGGCAACCTTGAGTACGGGAGAGGGAGTCGAGAACCAAGCCTTCCTCAAAACGGCTCTGGGGAAACTTCGCCGGGCGAACAAACGGCTGCATCGCAGGAAGCTTGGATCGAACAATCGGGAAAAAGCACGCCGAGAGGTGGCCCGCCTGCACTACCGAATCACCTGCATGAGAGATGATGTGCTCCACAAGTTGACCACCAGGCTTGCGAACTGCTACGGGATGATTGGGATTGAAGACCTCAACATCAAGGGGCTGATCAAGAATCGGCGTGTGTCGCGTGCGTTCTCAGATGCCGCACTGGGCAAACTGTTCTCCCTGCTCGACTCAAAGGTGACGCAGCGTGGTGGACAGGTGGTCAAGGTGGGGCGTTTCTTTCCTTCGAGTAAGACCTGCCACTGTTGTGGCTGGAAGTGGGAAACAATGACGCTCGGAGACCGCGTCTTCCGCTGCCAGAATGCGGTATGCCCCTATTATCAGTTCCCGCAAGATCGTGATCAGAATGCTGGCCAGAATATCCTGCGGGAAGCCCTCCACGTGATCGGGCTGATTGATCAAGTCGTCACCGGTATTGGCTCAGACGAGGACGTAAACTTGCCTGCGGACGCGGGGTAAGACCAAAAAGGCGTCGGTCTTGGCGGCTCCTACGGATGAAACAGGAACAACAAAAGGTGTAGTAGAGCTATGCGTGCATACGTTTTACTACATTAATTGGAGCAGTTCTCCTTCCCGGCGGACCATCCGATTAGTCCGTATACGGAGGGATCTTTCTTCTCACCTTGTAAGGCCTATACGAGTGTCATGATCAAGTTGCCCAGACTGTTTGCCATCATAAGCATGGCATAGGCATGGGGACCACCAAGCGCGTACCCGACGAGTGACAAGAGCACACTCCCACTGGTGCAGATGGCAACGAGGACGGAGACGATAGCCGCCGCCCTAACCTTTTTGCACTTTCCTCGCTGACGAAGTAATCCAGGGCCTCTTTCATTGCCACTTTGTTGACGCCCGATAGGGGCTTTTCCCGCTCGACCTGAGTCAACCATAGCAGCACCAGCAGCGAAAGAACCATTATGTCTTAGACACTCTCGTGAAGGACACTCTCGTGAAGGGATTTTACAGGCGACTTTAAGGGTTGGGACCCAGGAAGTAGCCGATCCATCGACCGCCTTCCCTTAACGCCTATTTCGAGGTAGGAAATGGCTCCCCAGGCGGAGTGAGCGCGAAGACATTGGTCGCCGATATTCGCACTTTTTCGCGGTAATACGGCACAACTACCGTCAGAACTACCGTCAAATAAATAGGCCTGAAACGGCTTTTAATCAGCGGTTAGGTGATATCTGTTGATTTCTCTTTTGTGCAGTTCTCTCTGAAGAAGGCTCAAACGCACTTCTATGAAAATGGGGAGCCCGCTAAGTGCATGAACCATTTTCATTCCCTTCTCCGACGAGCAACGTCATGGTCCTTTTGATGATGAGACTGGAAAGCATGTGCAACCGGGCAAACGAATCCCGAAACGCTGCGTCAACGTGCCTGTGAAAGGTCTACCTTTTGCCGAAGGGTCTACCATTCCTGTGGGCATGAAAGGTTTACCGGCTGCTGAAAGATCTCTATCATCTCGAAACGTCTTCTTCTTCAGAAAGGTCTACCATTTGCAATGCCAAAGGGAGGCTTTTCTGAAGAAGATAGACCTTAGAAGATAGACCTTTGCAGAAAATAGATGAGAGAACAAGAACTCCGTTCTTCTTCTCCTTTTCCCTCGTCGGCTACACCAAACTGGGTCAACTCCAACATTCATGATACACACTATTGACCTCGTGAGAAACAACTAAACCTCATCAAGAGCATAGGCAAAGCAGTGTTGAAGAATGGTTCGTCGATGGCGAAGACGCTCTTTGGCACGCACGAGTTCCTGACGCAGGTGAGCCAGATCCCGACAACACAGATTCTTGAGTTCGCGACGTTTGAGCAGGTTCCACACCTGTTCCTGCGGATTCACCTCAGGGGCGTAGCCAGGCAAGCGTTCCAGATGCACCCGTTTGCCCATCGGACTTGAAAGAAACTGCTTGACCACCTCTGCGCGGTGGATGGGAGATCCATCCCAAATGACCAGGAGTGGGCCCGAGATCTTGCGCAACAACATCCGCAAAAAACGCACGACATCCTCGGCGTTGTATGCCCGCTCTTGCATCTGCATGAAGAGCCGTCCGGTCTTTGTGATCCCTCCAATGGCGGAGAGATGATCGCGCGTCAGCCTCACACGCAGCACTGGTGTCTGCCCTCGCAGAGCATAGGTTCGCACGACCATCGGCAACAGATAAAAGCCCGCTTCATCGACAAAGACTATCGTGCGGCGTTCCTGCTCGGCTTTTTTTTAGATGGGGCCAGCGCTGCGTTTTCCAGCACTTGATCGCTTGCTCATCGCGTTGGGTGGCTCGTTCGACCGGTTTCTGCATGCTGTAACCCAGCTTACGTACCAGATACCCACAATGATCGGGGTGATAGCTCACTCCAAACTCTCGTTTGATCGCCACCGCCAGTCTCCGGCTATTCCAGATATCCCCGCAAAATCCATAGGCTGACGCTCCTTTCGCCAGCACGGCTGGGATTTGGGCTTGCTGCTCTGCCGTCAAGCGGGGCGTGGCTCCTTTCGCCGGATGCGCTTTAAGCGCTTCTTCCCCTCCTTCTCTTCCACTTGTCATCCACTGGCTCACCGCTCCCTCCGTGACCCCCAGAGCTCCTGCGATATCTTTTTGTTTCCATCCTTGTCGTTTCAGTTCCCAGGCGCGTTTGCGCCTCTCTTCTCGCCAATCGGCTTTCTTTGGTGCTCCCATGCCTCCTTTAATCGGCTCGATCCGCTCAAACTTTAGCTCTCTCTCACGAGGTCAATAGATGGAGCACATACATACGGCCCATAGTCGCCTCGCCAACCTGATCAGTACCAGGCCTGACCAGGTTGCATTTACTGCTAGCACCACCGATGGGCTGATGCTGATTGCCCACTGCCTGGACTGGCAAGCAGGCGATACGATTATTATCGCGGAGGACGAGTTTCCCAGCAATGTCCACCCGTGGTTGAATCTGCAAGAATTGGGTGTACAGGTCCACACTGTACCTGCTCGCAACCACCACATTGTCGCCGAAGATATTTTTGCCAGTATTACTTCACGCACACGGCTCGTCAGTCTGAGCCTTGTCGAGTTCTCAACAGGATTCCGCAACGATATTGCTCCTATCGCTGCATATTGCCATGAGCGTGGCATTCTGTGCGGTATTGATGCGATACAAGCTCTGGGTGCATTGGAGGTGAATGTGCAGGCACTGGACGTTGATTATGTCGCT
Organism: Ktedonobacter sp. SOSP1-85; assembly: GCF_016587415.1. GTDB lineage: Bacteria > Chloroflexota > Ktedonobacteria > Ktedonobacterales > Ktedonobacteraceae > Ktedonobacter. The sequence goes on from NZ_BNJI01000001.1 coordinate 6,546,969, forward strand.
GCGGCAGCGCACAAGTGGCTGCTCAGTCCACGCACCACCGGTATCCTCTACGTCTCCGACAATCTCTTCCCGCAGCTGCATATGAGGCGCAAGAGCTGGTACAGCATGGAGGAACCATTTGACTACTTCAATTATCAACAGCCATTGAAAGCAGGGGCAGCCTGTTTAGAGTACAGTTGGCCCAACGCTTTCCCTATCGTAGGACTGGATGTTGCATTGGAGGTCTTCGAGAGCCTTAATGGTGGAATGCAAGCAGTTGAGGCGCGAGTCCTGGGCATTACCGGCCGCCTTCTGGCAGGGCTGGAGCGACTCGGCTACCCGATCATCTCGCCACAGGGCAAGGGTGAGCGTTCAGGGATCGTGTGCTTTCTGCCACATCCTGAGTACCGGAATATGACGAACCAGCAGATAGCGAGTGGGCTAGCTGCCCAGCAAATTTATGTAGTGGCACGTGCCGGTGCTGTGCGCATTTCACCACATTTCTACAATACCATCGAAGAGATTGATGTGGTGCTCAATACTCTTGAGGATTTGAAGAAATAAGCTCCATTGAGAACAAAGATACCTCGTGACAGATTTTTACGGCCTTCCTAGTTCTACCTCAAAATGGCGCAAACGGTCGTTTCTCCGTTGATGCGAAAAGTTATTGGGCAGAAAATGACACCGCTTGGGAAGCGGTGCGCCGCCGTCAGACGAAAAGTGATGCGATTGTGAAAACGCATTTTATTGCTTCAAACAACACACCTCTGGGTGTAAATGTGATGACTAAATGGCGTAGTTTTGGCTCATGCGCACTTTGTGTGGGAAATTTCATCACGATGGAGCACCCGTAGACGGAGCAGATCAAAGTTGGCACGCCCGTACATTTGTCGCTTGAGGAGCTTGAGTCGATTCACCTGCCCCTCAACCATTCCATTGCTCCACTCGACTGTAAAGGCGGCTCTGACGGCATCCCAGTCTTTACGCAACCCACTGACAAAATGGTGAAGCTCGGGGAACGAGGTCTTCGCGACCTGTTGTACCCAATCGTCGAGCTGCTCCGGGCAACGAGCATGCATCAATGCTCGAAACTGTTGTACGAGCTGATACAATGCTGCCAGGTCAGTATGGCGCTGAAGGATCTCGCCGAGATCTTTCTGTTCCTCTGGCTTCAAATCCGTTGGATGGCGCAGAAACAAAAAGTGGACGTGAGTGCCGCGAAAGCTGCCGAACAGACGGTGGTATCGGTGTTTCTGGCAAGCTGGCCCCTTTGCGTAAGCATCTGATGTAGGCAGAAACGGATGCATAGGAACCCTGATAGCCACGCCCAGCGATCTCTTGATGCAGGTGTGCGGCATTGTGACATCCTGCCTGCCAGCGCTCAAACAGAGAGACGCGATACGGGTCCAACTTGGTCTTTTCTTTTCTTCTGCGTTTCTTTTCAGGAAAAGACGCAGCGGCAAGAAATCGCTCGATGGTGCTTCGACTCACGTGCAAACGAGATGCAATCTCCCCGATCGTGAGTCCTTGCGCCTTGAGAGCAACGGCCTGCTCATAGCGCTGGCGTCGCTCTTCTCGGTGAGCCAAACGGACCTTTTCTGCTTGCTTCGCCGGAACAGGACGGATGTCTTGAGGCAATGGAAGATCTTCTTGGGCTTGGACGAGCAATGGTGAAGTTCCCTCTTCATCTCTGAAGTGAAAACAATCGCGGTAGTGCTTGAGGAGAGCTTCGAGGTCATCGCCCAGGTTCGCGGATCAGATGAAAGCGATCTGCCACCTGAAGCGCTTGAGGAGCGCCTCGGCGGGCGGCATCAGCATACTCAGTAGACCGATCTCGGCTGATGATCTTCACTCCAGGATGGGCCTTGAGCCAGGCAACCACGGTATCAGCTTCCCGATCGGGAAGAAGGTCAACGGGGGTATGTCGCTCCAGATCACAGAGAATGGTTCCATAGTGGCGTCCCTTGCGCCAGGCCCAGTCATCGAGACCAAGGACCCGAGGAACCGGGGCAGCAGGTAAAGGGGAGCGACGGAGCAAACGTAACAAGGTATCACGGCTGGCAGAACATGCAAAGGATTCAGCCACACGGGATGCAGGCTTGCCACCTAAGGCAAAAGCCAACGCACGCAGCAGCTTCGTTTGGCGGATGGTTCGCCGTGAGTGAGCCTCGACTAGATCTGGGAATGGCGAGAGCAAACGTTTGGCGTTGACACGTCGGCTTCTGGCACAAGAACCGACGGACACGCAGATGCAACCGGACGGTGTATTCCAGGCAAGGAAGATCCGCAGGCTTGCGAACGTAGGAACCATGCAGCCGTGTTGATGGAGAGGCGCACACAGGGCATGGAACAGCTCTCTTGGTTGATCGAATGGAAAAGATGAGTACGTTGCCCTCACGAGTTATCTCTTCGATAACCACATTGGGGCTATTTGGGAACAATATGCTTGCTAGGGAATTCATTGGTACTTTCATGTAGAGGAAGAAAACGGCAAGAAAACTTCCTGTATTGTATCACTTCTGAGCTTCCCACACAAAGTGCGCATGAGCCATTTTGTCTCTATCTAATTATCGTATTTACGTGCGCCCTTTCACGGGTAAAGGAGTTTCTCAAAAGAGATATGCTTGAGTAATGGCATAAGGGTTGAGCGGCATGCGTAAAGCCTCAGCAAGGCTTTAGGTGTGAAGCCCGCTGACAAAGGAGCTTGTGATCCTAGCCGAAAGGACCCAAGACCGAACCCTGTGACCTATGCCGACGAGAGAAACCTTCGTCCGAAGCGTCGTTAGATAAGACGGGTGAAATGGCTGACACACCCGACCCAAAATGGGATGGCGGCTGTCCGGCTATGTGTAAATTATGGCTGGAATTGCTCCGAAGTCCGCCCGGCGTATAGGAGGCGAGCTAAGGGTCACTAGAACTTCTTTACTTGGAATGGGGGAACTCTCAAACCGCTTTACTCGACAGAGACGCGAGAATGCTAGCGTGCGGCAGAGAGGGCGGAGGCGGCATAGTAACCGAACGCCACGCTGTAATGGCGAGGACATGGTGAAGGTCCGCCAGGGAAAGATGCTTGACGAGAGGAAGAATGGATGCAGTGAGGAAAGCAGATGACGGTTGGAGTAGTGGCATCATGTTCTCCAGCAGAGTGGGGGATGCCATGCAACAGGTTGTGCTGTGCTCAAACTGGTGCGCTTCACGGGGGCAACCCAAATCCACCACCTCATACGCAAGGGCCGAATAGGTCATGTCGAGTACTGGAAAGCGCAGTGCGGGGAAACTCGCCTGCTGCGTTTGGACGGGGGAAAGGACGTAAGTCCCTACCTATCCGTACAGGTTGCTTCCATACCAAGCAGCTGTGGCAGAGGATTATTTGGAAGAACAATCTCGAAGAGTAAGTCATCAGTTATGGGTTGAGGGATCGTCTGAAGATCAAGCTCGTAATGTCTAAAACGCTTCACGTGTTGTCTCTGATAGGGAGAAAGCGCCGCTAACTCGTCTTTGGTGAGGGCATAGTCCTCTTGAGCAAGCACGTTCAACCTGACGTTGTCCACTTTTGAAAACAGCCTGCTCTCCTCTTGACAACGTTCTTCTTTCTCATTACAATAAGAGTATCATATGCAACCAAAGGTTGCATATATGTGCTCTACTATGAAATAGTTGGTTACGTGACATGACGTCAGGAGAATTTCGATGACCGAGAAGATTGAGCGAGAAATCAGCATTCAGGCACCGATAGCAACCGTATGGGAAGTCATCACAAAGCCTGAATACATTCGCCAGTGGTTTGGCAGTCAGGTCGAAATAGACGTGCGACGAGGTGGAAAAGGCAAACTGAGTTGGGGCGAGGACGTTGAAGCCCCCCTGGAAATTGTCGAGGTAGAGAAGCCGCATCTTTTCTCATTTCTGTGGGTCGCACCCGATGAGGAAACCAAACCAACCCAGCAGCAAACCCTGGTTGCGTTCAGGCTGACAGAGGATGGTGCGGAGACAAAGGTATGCTTAACAGAAAGTGGTTTCGAGAAACTGGAGATTACGGCAGAACAGAAGGCCACTCTGATTGCCAACCATACCCCTGGCTGGGAGGACTTTCTGTCCAAGTTGCAGCGTTGTGCCCAGAATATCCCAACAAAGGCGTAGCTATGTCATCACCTGCCCCTTTTAATGAAGAGCTCTGGTTTGCCATTGCTGAACCGAGCCGACGGAAGCTCATCGAGGTTTTGCTTCTCAAAGGTGAAGCGACTGCAAGCAAGCTGGCGGATGAAGTGCCGTTTAGCCGCCAAGCAGTGAGTAAACACATCGCTGTTCTGAAAAGGGCAGGTCTCGTCAAAGAGCGCAAAACGGGCAAAGAGGTACGTTTTAGCCTCTCGCCAGAAGGACTCAGTGCTGCAGTCCAGGAACTGTCACGGGCTGCAACGCTCTGGGATGAACGGCTACAAAAGATAAAACACATTGCTGAAACGCTTCATCGAGAAGGAAAGAGCACAAATGGAGACAAAAACAATTAAAAAAGAACAATTTATTAAAGCGACACCAGAACGAGTCTTTAAAGCGCTTACCGAAAAGCAAGAATTAGAACGCTGGTTTGTGCAAGAAGCTGACATTGAATTGAAACCCGGCGGAACAATTCGTACAAATTGGGCGCCTGGTATGGGAGAACATGGAAAAGTAAAAGAAGTGGAGCCGTCTCAGTTGTTCAGTTTTACTTGGGAAGGAGCATTTTCTCCTACCCCGACAACCCTTACCTTTGAATTAAGGGCAGAAAAAGATGGTACGCTGTTAACATTTACCCATAGCGGTATTGGTGAGGGAGAAGGATGGGAGGCTTATGCCACTATCGGCAAAGCGTGGGATGCTCATCTTAAAGATTTAACGTCTTGGATTGAAACAGGGACATGCCCACCACCAGGACCAAGAGGATAAGACAAGGAACAGTAATCGCCAAAATGGTTAGGATAGTCATTTATACTATTCTAACCATTTTACTATTTAAGGAGCACTATACAAAATTTGATAAGTTTTCAGGTAGATACTCTCATTTTTATTGTCAAGGAAGGTGTAAATATTGAAATTCCATGAGGTAATTTCGACAATTATCTGAGGTAAAGCAAGGAACTCTTCGGCCGCGCCAATGTAGCTTTACTGACCTCCAAAGGGCTTTGAGCAGCGATGGCAGAAAAAGACGAAGGCGGTATTACCGCAGATAATTGTACGATTTTTGCCTCTATCTAATTATCGTATTTACAGTTAAAGCATTCTCGGCTAATGTATACCTCATTTTTGCACTTTGGGAATGTTTCTTGATTCAGCCAGCAAGCGGTCAGAGATCACCAAACCTGACGGAGTCCCATTTTATGGTCTTTTTGACAGTCATCTCCGCAATAGGCAGTTGTGCTCAACCACCGAATAGTGGAGCTCTCTCTACCAAAAAACTTAGCGTCCGTCTTACAAAAATTACCTTAAACAAAATATATATGTAATATTAACACATTGGGGTTTAGATAAAATTCGTATGGAGCCAGGCCAGAAGCGGCTTGGCCTATTTTATGACAAGGTGGTATAAAACGGCTCTACAAGCCAATTCTTACCGATTTTATCTAAACTCCAATACTATAAACACACATGTAAAAGAAAAGGAGCATGAGATAAAATGAAAGCGATCCATATTCATGGCCGTGGTGGTCCAGAAACACTCGTGTACGAGGAAGCCCCAAAACCACATCCCGCACAGGGAGAAGTACTGGTCCGCGTCTATGCGGCAGGAGTTATGGCACCAGAGTTAACCTGGGAGCCAACCTATCAAACAAACGCAGGGCAAAAACGCGCTCTCCCTGTTCCCGGACATGACATGTCTGGTGTGGTAGAAGAAGTTGGTCCTGGCGTCACTGATATCAACGTCGGATCTGAGGTCTATGCCCTTACGGCCTTTGAGCGGGATGGCTCAGCGGCGGAATATATAATTGCTCTCCCCAGCGAACTTGCCCCCAAGCCGCGCTCCCTCGACCATAGACAGGCTGCATCCGTGCCGTTGGCAGCCCTGACCGCGTGGCAGGCTTTCTTTGATCACGCCAAACTGTCTGCGGGGCAAACTGTCCTGATTCATGGTGCGGCGGGAGGCGTTGGAGTCTTTGCTGTGCAGTTGGCCCACTGGGCCGGGGCACATGTTATTGCAACCGCATCTCCACGCAATCACGACTTCTTGCGCGAACTGGGTGCAGACGAGATCATTGACTACACCAACGCACGCTTTGAGGACGTCGTCCATGACGCTGATATTGTCTTGGATACGATTGGTGGAGATACGCAGGAGCGCTCCTGGTCAGTGCTCAAGAAGGGTGGTGTGCTTGTCGCGATTGCCACACCTCCTTCGACTGAGCAGGCACAGGCGTATGGTGTCCATTGCGTCTGGTTTATTGTTGAGCCCAGCCGCGAACAACTGATCCGGATTGGCAAATTGATCGATGCTGGGCAGATGAAGCCTATCATTGACACGGTGTTCCCTCTGGCCCAGGCCCGTGAAGCATACGAGCAGGGAACAAAGGGACATACAAGAGGCAAGATTGTGTTGCGCGTTCATGATGAAGTGGAGGAGGAATAGGAGCGATGATTCTTGTGACAGGTGCGACAAGTGCTGTTGGGAAGGCCGTCATCAAAGAGCTTCTGGCAAGGCAGGTTTCAGTACGTGCCTTCGTGCGTAAACCGGTTGATGCCGCGGAACTCCAGGCTCAGGGGGTGGAAGCTTTTTTAGGTGATATGACGAAGCAAGCAAGCGTTGCGCAGGCGCTGCAGGGAATCGAGAGCGTTTATCTCATTACGCCGGTCGAAGAGCATCTCTTAGAAACCGAGGGGCTATGGGCGCAGGAAAGTAAAAAAGCCGGTATACGTCACCTCGTCAAACAATCTGAAATAGGGGCGGACCCTCAATCGTTCAGTCCATTACTCTGCGATCATGGGAAAGCTGAGGACGCAATTCGTTCCTCAGGGGTACCGTACACTATTCTAGGTAGTGTTGCAAAAAATTTAAAACTCAGCAAATTGAAGTACACACGAACATATCTCGCTGGGAAAAGATGCAGAACATGCACTTTTTCTCCGTGGAAATAATTCTTGTGCCGTAAGTACCCGATCCATTTTCTCAGCTCAAAATTTTTTGCAACACTACCGCTGGTTCGGCAGAAAACCAACCTCGGCGAGGCTACGAACGTTCGGGAAATCGCGAACGAGGCACGGTATAGCTTCCCACCCTGCCTGCATAAAGGCAAGGGAGCGATGGACGCCGTTCAAAATGAGGAGGCGTGAACCGATCTTCGCAACATGCAGGTAGTTGGGCTTCAACTCAACCTCGACATGGGTAGTCACCGCAAATCTACGTGAATCGATGCGCTGGGCCTTGAGGGGGAGAAGAGGAGAAAAGGTAAATGCGAGGTCACGGAAAAGTGGTGTCCGGAAGGCCAGGGAAGGTGAACCAGCAACATTGCTCATACTTGGCTCAGCCAGTTCCGACGTTCCCTCGTCACAAGCAAAGTCAAGTGCCTGCTGAAACTGACCTGGTGCTGGGACAATGGGTTGAAGCGTCTGGAGATAATCCAGGTTAACATACCATTGTGGGGTAATAAGCTGGCGGACCGGAGCAAGGCAGAACCGATACTCTGAAAAGTACTGCGTATAGGTACGTCCTCGCCGCAGTTCCATCTCTCGCTTTTCCAGGGACTTTGGCAGAAAGGTGATAGACGTACTGGACAAAGCATGAGACGATTGAGAAAAATGCTCCTGACTCGTCAGCCATAACTTACGGAGTTCCTCGATGGGGCGTGTCTCGACAATATTCTCTTGATGAAGAAGCTGATAAAAGTGAATTTCTGGTAGGACCCCAATCAGCCCCGCAATAGTGTAGGTGTCGGTTAGATGGGCACTATCTGTAGACGGCTTGTCTACAACAGTTAAAGTGGCTTCCATGCGTGGACAAAAATCTCCATATTCTTATTCAATGGTGTTGTACAGCACCGTCAGTTCCCTCCATTGGGTCTTGGATACGCCAAGAAACGCTGTGCTTTACTGTGATGTAGTATACTACCGTCCTGTTGTCCTGTCAAGCTTTTAACAAAACATATTGTGTCTCTGCACAAGATATCACAAGCCCACATCTTTGCATTCTTTGAGAGGATACGGAAAGCGGAAATATCTCTTTTTGTAGATGCTATTGCGGCATTGCCCGGAGCGCTGGCTACACCTGCTGCTCTTGCGCCAGGTGATACGCCTGCAAGCGACCTCAACGCGGACACGGGCAGACGCAGCTTCGCTGCTCCGCCCGCCCGCGTTGGTCCGCGCAGTCTATCACCTGGCGCAAGAGTCTCCGCTACGCTCCGATCCTTCGGACAGCAGGTGCTTGACGCCAGCACTCCGGAGGGCGGCAGTGTCGCAAGCCCGGCATGCCTCCGGCGGGACCTCACGCCCCACAAGCTCCTGGTAATAAGTGTGAAATCAGCACACATTTTGAGGTGAAATTGGCAAAATCAGCGCGAAATCAGCACAAAATGAGGAGGCAATGCGAGTCAGGAAGCCCTATTGCACCATCAGCGCCCTGGTATGTATGGGCTGGTGATAGTTTTGAACGTAATGCACTCCATACTATTCTCTCAAATGAACAAAAACGACGCGAAACAATTCGCTTTCAAAGCGCCTTCTCCAGGTTCTGGATGGTCAATTTCGACTTTTCGCGCTGATTTTGCCAATTTCACCTCAAAAATTTTGCGGTTTTCGTGCCATTTACCAACTACATCTCGAAAAGTGAACACGATTTTCTACGTTCTTCCCTCAGCTTTTTTGATACATAAATGATACCGTATTGCTATCTGATTCTCCCCAGAGAACGGCTAAACTAGAACAAGAGCTAAACAATACAGCATGGTGTTCTCAATCCAGTCCCGCACAAGAACTGGCACAACATCAAAAAGTAGGGAATTACACAGATGAAAGGACCCGATCAGTGGACTTACACTCACACGAAGATGGGAACAAAGCAGCAGAACAGAGAGCCGGGAGAGGACATATTTCCCGGCGGAGCGCCTTGATAAAGCTGGGATTGACAGGCCTGGCCCTGACTGGAGGAGGGGTAGTCTGGACCTCATGCAGTGACCCAACTGCCTCAGACTCTGATGTCCCGGTTATCAATGCCTCGGTTTCCAACAAGAATGGCACGACCGTCTTCGTGGTCTATCGGGGACATACGAGTTCTGTCAATGGGGTAGCATGGTCCCCGAATGGCAAGCGGATCGTCTCTGGCAGTAGCGACGGTACCGCCCAGACCTGGGACGCGATCACGGGTAAAAACATTGTGATCTCTCAGGCCAAAGCTAAGCTTTCACCTTATGTAGATTCGGTTGCCTGGTCACCCGATGGATCTCGTATTGCATTCGGAGACGGGGAAACAGTGCAAATTGTGAATGCGGCCACTGCACATCATACATTTACGTATGCCCCTTCAAGTGACGGATTTGTTTCTTCTCTAGCCTGGTCGCATGATGGGTCTCGTATTGCTTCAGTAGGGAGTGACAATAATCAGCAAGTGATACGCGTCTGGAATGCCCGGACAGGGAAAACGTTGCTGACATATCATGGGCATAACAGGGACATCAATGCCCTGGCGTGGTCGCCCGATGACAAGTGGATTGTTTCTAGTGACAATAATAAGCAGGTGCAGATATGGAATGCGGCGAGTGGAAACAAACATCTGATTCATACAGGTTATGGTGAGCATGATATTGTCAAAAGCGTTGCCTGGTCGCCCGATGGAAAGCAGATTGTTTCAGGAAGCGATAATTACACAGCTCGTGTCTGGGATGTGGCTACAGGCCAGACGCATCTTACTTACAGCAAGCATTCCAGCGGAGTATGGGGTGTAGCCTGGTCACCCGATGGCAAACGGATTGCCTCAGCAGGTGCGTATCCCGATTCAACTGTTCAGCTTTGGGATGCAAAGACCGGAGGCAACGTCTTTGTCTACCGTGGCCATTCTCCAGATGATGCGGTGTTATGTGTCGCGTGGTCACCCAATGGGAAGATGATCGCATCAGGAAGTCTGGATCATACAGTTCAGGTCTGGCAGGCGAAGTGAGCCGAAGCGGAACCACCAGAGGTGGGGCACACAGAAATAGTTTGATCTATAATGGGGTCCCGACATAATTTCCCCGATAGATTCCGCTAAGGGCGAGCAAGTCGTAAAGAAGTCCTGATGTTTTCCGCTAAGCTTGCCAGGGTTTTAGTAAATAAGGTGAAATCCGCAACAATTTTGAGGCGAACGTGAAATAATCAGCGCGAATTGTAGGAATTTAACATGTAGCATCTAGAGAAGCCGCTTCTCATCTGAGGTGCCAGCAGAAATTTCTGTAAATAACGTGAGGCTCGTGGAGCAATCATTCAAAGAGAAGCGTCCCCGGCATTCACAGAATGCCGGGGACGCTTCTCTTGTCAAATCACTCTTGCGCATATACCTACATCACTGTAGCAAAAATCAAGCGTGGAAGCAAGGCTCAAAGGCAGCTGGCACTTACGCGAAGAGTTCCTGTACCTGACGAAGCAAGCGATCTAACTCAAACGGTTTTTCAACAAAGATGAGATCTTTGCGCTCTCTGGCCCGCTTCGGAAGACTAGCACTCATCAGCAGGATAGGCGTCTGCTCAAGGCCTTTGGAGATTCGAAGTGCGTCAACGCATTCCAATCCATCCATGCCGGGCAGAAGATAGTCGAGAAGAATGACATCGGGAACAAGCGTGCGCGTGATTTTGAGGGCGGCAAATCCATCACCAACGAGGATCACCTGACAGGGGAACTCATCTTTGAAGAACTGCACGAGAATCCCGCCAATATCAGGATCGTCCTCGATGATGAGGATGGTCTTGATAGGTGGAGGGTCCTCCTCCTGGGAGGAGGGAGCATCAGGTGCTTGCATTGTGCGTCGTGGTCCTTTCCATTGTGGTCGCTAAAGGCGTGCTTTTTTCACGAATGGAACAGGTTTTTCGTTTCACATTCACACCTCTTTTCCCATCTCCACCATATTTCTGTTTATACATTCTCTCTTCAAGTTATTTACAACATTTTACGCCGAAACCTCAGATGAGGAGCCGTTTCTCCAGATCCAGGATGGCGAATTCCTACAATTCGCGTTGATTCTTTCACGGTCGCCTCAAAAGTGTTGCGGATTTTGCCCTATTTACTAGGTTTCACGCCAGTCGATCATCTGCGCATCTAGAATGAGAAGGGTGAGCAGTAATCGGCTTTCCCAGTCTCATTTCAGATGCGCAGGTTTTCCTGTGGGCAGACTCCCTGCTTGCCTCATGCAAAAAAACAGACCCGCCCCATAAAATCAAGGGGCGGGGCTTTGGGTGTTGTGAATGTCTGTTACTTTTGATAGCCTGTGGTTTGGTCGGTGATGAACGCGACTGCCACTCCTGCCTCTTGGACATCCCCACCAAAAGCGTTCTTTCCAGATGAGACACCTATATCCCGTCCCCACACTTCAACGGTATCTCCTTGATTGATTTTTGTCAGATCGGTTCCAGGGGCAAACCCAATCTGGATAACTGAACTGGAGCCAGAGTCGGTATCGCTCACATTGGCCCCAGCCGTGTTACCATCTGAATCTTTGACGAAGTTATCGATAACGGCTGTAAAATGTAGGTCCTTATCCTTATAGCCGTTCCCCATCTTATCAATATTGGTGACGGTTGTATTGGCTGTCTTCGCTTTATAGGCAGCCTTGATCTGTGCCGGAGATTGTGTTGGTTTAGGTGTAGGTGTTGGCTTAGGCTTTTGTGTTGGCGTCGGTGTGACTGGTGCCTGTGTCGATGTTGTTTGTGTGGTGCTACTTGTAGCAGTTGTTTGCGTCGCGGTGTTTACCATCGTGCTACACAAACCACAAGCCATCATGAGCACGAGCAGTGCGCCACAGCCAATACCGAGTTTACCAATCCCTCGCTGCCGCTTATACCACGCCCAAGGTCCGGACTTTTGTGGTGGCTGTGGTTGCTGCCCAGGATATCCTGGTAGTTGCTGCCCAGGATATACTGGTGGTTGCTGTCCCCACGGCTGCTGTCCAGGGTTCGATGGTGGTTGCTGCCCAGGATATACTGGTGGTTGCTGTCCCCACGGCTGCTGTCCAGGGTTCGATGGTGGTTGCTGTCCCCACGGTTGCTGTCCAGGGTTCGATGGTGGTTGCTGTCCCCACGGCTGCTGTCCAGGGTTCGATGGTGGTTGCTGTCCCTGTCCCTGTTCCTGTCCCTGTGGATTAGTGTATGGTGATACTGGTTGAGAATAAGGATTCAGATTGTCATTTTGATTGTCATTATTGGTCACAGTCTGTACTCTCCAATCTTAAAACGATAGATATCTATATGGATGAGTATGATTATACATCGGATTACGACGTTTTTGCAACATGGAATATATTAATAATTGATATGTCATCTATCGAGCGATAAATTAGGCCATACCCGCTACCTTGCGGCTGGTGTATGAGGTTCGATCCTTATGACCCGGCTGGTTTCCTCAAGTCGTAGCCGGGTCATCCCAGAGTCAATTCTCAGACTGTATATCAGGGCTTCACTCCAGTAGACACCCCTGCGCATCTAGAAGTAGATAGCTCAAGCAAGATGTCTACTTCTAGATGTACAGCAACAAGTTGTGGCGTGAGACCCTGACAAGCGCATGGAAGTGATCTATACTACTTATCATTACCCACGAGCAGATAGGGCTTTTGAATCCATGGTTTCGTCGAAAGAGTGAGTCGTTGCGACCCGCTCTTTTTTTGCGGGTCGCGAAGCAGATGGGGATGCAAGAGCGCGTGTTTTTGCGGGAAAGGGAAGCGTGTGTGGAAGAAGAGCAGATGAGGGGCTGGTTGGGGGTGGAAACGTGGTTTCCAGTGAGAGGGAGGAGGGAAGAGAGAGGGAAGCGAGATGGGATGTTCGGGCGACGCAGCCCTTGCTTTGAGATGGGGACAGGAGGCAAAGCGTTCTGAGGAAAAATGGCAACTTGTTGCCAATGAGTGGAAATTGAAATGAGCTAAGGTGAGCGCAAAAAGCAGAGAGAAAACAGGTGTAGAAGAGGATGCTCCAGCGTTGTGCTTAACGCTAGCTATATGCATGTGGTGACATGGCTGATCGGTACTTTCTTTCGTAAATACATCTCTATCATATGCCAGAGATGCAGGTAGTGTTGCAAAAAATTTTGAGCTGAGAAAATGGATCGGGTACTTACGGCACAAGAATTATTTCCACGGAGAAAAAGTGCATGTTCTGCATCTTTTCCCAGCGAGATATGTTCGTGTGTACTTCAATTTGCTGAGTTTTAAATTTTTTGCAACACTACCGAACCAGCTAGGTATTCTTCCTGATCAACTGCTGCTAAGAGACTCCCGTGCCGCTTACCTGTCTGATTACCTGGACCCACTTGCGGCTCCGCGCTTTAGACAAAGGGATATGGATGCCTTGTGGCAAGTTTCCTGCCCATTGCAGGCGAACAAGCAGCCGATACCCAGATCCGCGTGATAGAGGTAGGCCCAGAACCGGCAAAAAGAATAGGTATAGATGAGGTAACACTCGATCCCCAAACCACAATATGTTGTGTGACAATTTATTCACCGACACAACATGTTGAGAATTCGGTCCCATTTGGTCTTGAATAACACTGGCTGATTGGGTATACTCGAAACAGCAATATATGAAAGGAGGTGAAGAAGAAGATGACACAAGGCAAAAATAAAAGCTCGCGCGATACGGCTGATCGGCGAGCTGGTCCACGTCAAGGGCCATATGTGAACAACGGGAAGCTCCCCCGCGCTCGCAACAATGATGGCACCTGGCGCAAGAAACGCTCCGACGCTGGAAAAAAGCGGAGCGCCTAAGTAGCTGAGACTACTCAAGAGAGGCTGCTCGATTTCCTAGATCGAGTAGCATCTTTTTTCTGCTTTCTCCATTATACACTATGTGAGGAAGGCCCAGGATACATGTAAAAATCTATCACTACGAGCGATTTTACATGTATCCTGGGCCTTCCTCTATATCAAGCTTAGCTGGATGCGTTTTCTCTCTTGTTTTTTTACAGCACATTCACACGTATTGTTCGCTACTTTGCAATTCGTAGCGTTTTACATATTACTGGATCTTGCACTCCCAAAATCTTCTCATCCGTGCGTCTATAAAGACAAATAAGCATGAAGACACACTCACCATAACGAAGTCATCATTAGGAGGGGACTGTGACTTCAAAGAACGATGACGCGGACGATATTCACACCACTATGGGTGATATTCATGCCAGCCACATTGATGCTGATAAGAGTATTTCTGGGGTTCAGGTAAGAACGGGGTTGCAAATCTGGTTATTGGGAGGCTTTAGGGTCTCCGTTCACTCACAGATGATTGCGGATCAAGTGTGGCAGTCGCAGCGCAAGGTCAGAGCCTTGCTCCAATTGCTGGCACTGAGCCCAGGACATCGCCGTCATAGTGAACAGGTGATGGAGGCGCTCTGGCCAGAAGCGGAGCATGGCAAGGCCATGAATAACTTGCATCGTATACTCTTTGATACCCGGCGAGTACTCGAGCCAGGTCTGACCAGTGGTGCAGAATCGGCCTATCTGCAATGGCAGGATGACCATTTGGTCCTGCGCTCCCCCGACCATCTCTGGGTAGATGCTACCACCTTCGAGGCTCGATGCAAGGAGGCGCGCAAGACCAAAGACCCTGCCCACTACACTGACGCACTCGCTCTCTATACAGATGATCTGCTTCCCCAGGACGTCTACGTAGACTGGATTGCCAGTCACCGTGATCGGCTTCGTTTGCTGCACCTGGATATGCTGAGAGAAATGGCACAATTGCACTTAGCACGCAGAGAAATTCTTTTAGCCATTCAAGTGCTTGAACGTCTGGTAGTACGTGACCCGTTTCAGGAAGATATGCAGCGGGAGCTGATGCGCCTGTATGCTGTGTCCGGCCAGCGCTACCAGGCCAGACGCAGCTATCAGCAGTTGAAGGAGGCTCTCGCGAAAGATGAATGGGCTCCTGATCCATTAACCACAACGCTCTATAACGATATTGGTACCGGACGCATAGCTCCAGACCCGAGTTTGGTGATAGACAGAAAAATCCCCATGCAGCAGCCTTCGCCTGCCATCGTGCTGGATAAGCAGCGTACCAATCTGTCCTCCCATGCAGCGCCTTTCATCGGGCGGCAAAAGGAGATCGAAGCAGTGGAGGTGCTGCTCTCAACCACCCGCCTGTTAACGCTGACCGGGCCTGGTGGCTGCGGCAAGACGCGCCTGGCCGAGCAGGTGGCTCAGACCTGCATGACCACCTATTCAGATGGGGTTTGGCTGGTTGCATTAGCCCCTGTGACAGATTCGCACCTAGTCCCGCAGGCTGTTGCGATTGCCCTGGGCATCCAGGAACACCCTGGGCAACCCCTCATCGAGACACTGGTCAATGAGCTCCAGAGCAAGCATATGCTGCTGCTGCTGGACAACTGTGAGCATCAGGTCCAAACCTGCGCCCAGTTGATCACAACCCTACTCGAAAGCTGCCCTCGGCTGACTGTGCTGGCGACCAGTCGCAGGCCCCTCAAGACTCTGAACGAAACTATTTGGCGCATTCCTCTGTTGAGCACGCCCGACCCCGAGCGGCTCCCTCCCCTAGAGGAGTTGCCGACTTATGATGCGATCCAGTTTTTCCTGGAGCGAGCTGGTGCCATGGGCCAGACCTTTCACCTGACCTCTCAGAATGCTCCGGCCATTGTCGCTATCTGTCATCGTCTCGATGGTATTGCCCTGGCAATCGAGCTGGCTGCCAGGCGGGTACAGGTCGCTTCAGTAGATCAGATTGCTGTGCGTCTGGATGATTGTTTTGCCGCACTAGCGCCCGCAAAAGGTGCGACGCTCTCGCCTCACCAGACGCTTCAGATGGCCATCGATTGGAGCCATAGTCTGCTCTCGCCCGCCGAGCAAGTCTTATTTCGACGCCTCTCTGTCTTTGCCGGAGGGTGGATGCTTGAGGAGGCCGAACAGGTCTGTGTCGAGAAGCCAGGTGGGCAACGCAAGGTACTGGGGTGGCTTTCAGAGCTGGTGGACGCAAGCATGGTGGAAACCTCGCCGTGCCAGAACTCGTCCAAACGCTATCGACTCCTGGAGGTGATAAGGCAGTATAGCGAAAAGAAATGTCGAGCGGCAGGAGAGTGGAAGGCCCTCTGCCTGCGTCATGCTGCCTGCTACCTTCAGTTAGCTGAGACCGCCGAGCCGGCGTTGTTCGGGACGGACCAGGAGACATGGCTCAATCGACTGGAGGCTGAGCACGAGAACCTGCTGGCCGCCCTGCGCCGAGCGAACGAGCGGAAGGCCGCTGCGTATGAAGTGCGGCTTGCCGGGGCGTTGTGGCGCTTTTGGCACCAACGGGGCTACCTCAGCGAGGGCCTCGATGTGCTCAAGCGCGCGCTGGCAGGGCAAAGCGAGGCCGGGTCCATCAGCGCTTCGGCCCGGGCCAAAGCATTGAATGGTGCTGGCATCCTTACCTACTTGCTCGGCGATGTTGACCAGGCAGTAGCCTTCTATGAGGAAGCGCTGACTCTCTACCGGGCGACTGGCGAGAAGCTATTCGCAGCTGCGGTCCTCAGTAACCTGGGGATGGTGGCGCACTACCAGGGTGAACACGAGCGCGCGCTAGCTCTCTACGGAGAAGCCTTAGCCCTCAGCCGGCAATCCGGTGATGACTGGAGAACCGCCACAGTCCTCAACAACCTGGGAATGCTCCTCAAAGATCAGGGCCGCTATCGAGAGGCAACCCCCCTGACCGAAGAGAGTCTGGCGCTCTTCCGCAAAGCTGGCGACCTGAACAATGCTGCCGGGATCCTCAATAACTTGGCGATTCTGCTGATGATGCAAGGTGAGTTCGCTCAGGCGACGGTCCTGTTTGAGGAGTCTGTGGCCCAGTTGCGACAGAAACACCATAAGATGGGCATCCTCGATGGTCTGCAAAACTTGGCCAGACTGGCGCAGCGGCAGGGGCAGTACGAACGCGCGAGGCAGGTCCTTCAGGAGACGCTCTCGCTCAGCCAGGAACTCAAGGATGAGTGGGGCCTGGCCGAGGAGCTGTATCTGCTGGGGCTCTGCGCCTATGGACAATCCAACTATCAGGAAGCGCAGGAGTGCTATCAGCAGAGCCTGAGATTGCAACGTAAGGTAGGGTGGAGGCAGGAAGAGGCAGCGGTGCTGATCGCTCTGGGAACGCTGCACGCAGTCCAAGAGCGCTTTCTGGAGGCCAGAACGCACTATGAGCAGGGGCTGCGACTCGGATATCAGGTGCATGACCGAGCGATCCAGGCCGAGGCGCTGGAGGGACTAGCTGCTCTCGCAGCAGCACAGGATAATCCACTACAGGCTGCTCGGCTCTTCGGGGCTGCTGCCGCATTGCGCGAGGAGACGGGGGCGATCCTGCCGCCCTGTAATCGATCCCGCTACGATCAGCACCTGGAGCGCGCGCAAGCCTGCATGGATGAAGTGAGCTGGGAGCACGTATGGCAGGCCGGGCAATCGCTCCTTCTCACGCAATTACTGCCAGATGTGCTTATGGAAGCGGATGATAAAGCCAGCCCTGATCCGGAAAAGCAGCAGGACCAGCAAGAAACTTGGGC
This sequence comes from Ktedonobacter sp. SOSP1-85, assembly GCF_016587415.1. GTDB lineage: Bacteria > Chloroflexota > Ktedonobacteria > Ktedonobacterales > Ktedonobacteraceae > Ktedonobacter. Next base: position 6,564,618 of record NZ_BNJI01000001.1, read on the forward strand.
GCCTGAAATACCACAGGAGTTGCCCTCAAAGGTCGCCACGTTGCCTGAACCTGGGTCCCTCAGCCCGCGTGAGCGCCAAGTGGCTAGCTTGTTGGCGCAAAGGCTGACCAATCGCGAGATCGCCGAGCGCCTCACCCTCTCTCCTCGCACGGTTGATACCCATGTGACCAACATTCTGGGGAAATTACGCCTGAAAACACGAGAGCAGGTCCGAACCTGGGCCATCGCACACGGGTTGATCGAACCGTAGCGTCCCTCATCTCCGTAGGGAGCGAAGTACGTATACGTACTTCGCTCCCTGCTGTTTCCGCTGTGAAAATTTCTCCGAAAAATGTGCTTCCTGGTAAGTCAGACCCAAGAAAAGCCAGCTATTCTTATACCAGAACAAAGAAACATTGTGAGGTCCTGGAGGGTGACATGTCCGGGCAGTACACATCTTTCTTGATCCGCTGCTGGCGACGAGAGGGAGGCAAACACCACATTAAAATCGAACACGTTCAGTCGGGAGAAGTGGCCCAACTCGATACACTAGCACATCTGATTACCTGGATTGAGGCCCGCTGGAACCCAGGATCCACAGATCTAATGATGATTCCAGATCTTGACCCAACGACTGAACAACAGATTCGATAAGGAAAATGTGGCTATTCTTGAATAGTCTATGTTTTCAAGAAGGTACATCTGAGCAGCTTTTAATGTTCTCGTGGTCATGGTGCTTTAGAGCTAGTTCACGAAAGTATTGGCACAAAAACGTACCAGTGTTCTTCGTGCAACTACAAAAAAACAGAAAAAACTGCTGGAGGATGGGCTATGGATCTGGGTAAAGCAGTCTTTGGCGGTGTACTATCTGCGGTTATAGGACACGAAGTTGGAGACCTAATGGATCGTTATACAGGCGATTCGAATTAAGCAAGAGAGGTGACTTATGGGTGCTACTGGGATTCTTAGAGGTTTGGTGGAAGTAGTAGTGGGTGTTGTTGAAGCAGATGGAGAGAAAATAGGTAAAGGAGTGGTGAGGACAGTAAAGTCCACGGTATCGACTGCAGTGAGCGCAGCAGTTGGAGAGATTATCGAAACCATCCACAACGATGATGATCATGATGATTAACGTAGCGATCTGTCTTCATGTAAATTTTAGAATTTAATGGCTCTCCTGCACTTTGTGTGATTCTGAACCGGTTGTGGCAAACAGCCAAAAGGGAAAGCCTGTTGCGCGCGTCTCACCATGACCCTGGCTTCTTTACATATGCTAGAGCTTTCACACAAAGTGCGGGAGAGGTATTAAATGGGTGAGCAAGTAAACAATACGGAATGCGAAGAGAAGCTGGTTGATACATGTTGGATAGAGGCTCAGGGTCTCCTGGAGAAGTAGGCGCTGAAGACGCTCAAAGAGTTGTGCATTTGAGTTTATCACTGCTATTAGAAAAATGACAAGATTCGTCGGAACAGGAGCAAATTGTTGATGATAACGGAAACAATTCGCGAAAAGCAAGCAAGCAGAGAGAACACAGCCAGGAAAATGCAGCATTTGCAGATCGTGAATGCTGCGTTCACCCAGAGGACCTCCGCTCCGCCGGAGTATCCAGGGGCGGGAAAATGTGCCGATTGTAGCTGTCCCAGTTTTTATGGCAGTGGTTACACATGTTCGAGAAGTGGCTGCAAACATCACTATGATCGCCATTGGTAGGGTTTGTCAATTTGTTGACAGGAACTTGTGGTGACATTGACATCCCTTGTCGGGTAATCTTGAGCCAGAAAAGAGGACATCGTCATGGATGAAGAATTACTGGAAGGTGCGTTTAAGTTCGGACGCTTTGTCGTTGGCGGGCTCTTGCGCATTGTTGGCAATGGCGTGAGCAATGGATCTGAGCATCTCGCTGATTTGGCAGCGAATACGATGGATACCTTTGAGATTCCCGGCAGCGGGTTGGTCAGAGATCATGCGCACGGACCCTTAAATGTGGTCGGTATGGGCCTCGATAAATTAGGCGAATTTATTATGGAAGAGCATGAGTAGAAGCGACCTCGGTGCAGGTTGGCTGTGCAGCCAACCTGCACCGAGGTCACAAAACAGGGGCGGAGCTTTTGCCACGCGACAAAAATTTAGGGTGATTGAGAACGGCAGGGAGAAATTATGGCTGATAAGGATTACGATACTATTCTACGTACTGCTGCTGCGGCTGCATCTGCGGCGGGACCGTTGGCTATCTCTCCGATCCCTGGTGCAGACACATTGGTAATTGCTGGTGTGTGGTCAACCATGATGATAGCCGTTGCTCGGAAAGCAGGCCAGGGTGTATTCAATGGAGAAGTATCCAAAAAGGTTGCCTTGAGCGTTATCGCCGGGGCGGGAGCTTATTGGACAGGCTCTAAGCTTTTTACCTGGATCTTGGCGAAAATTCCTGTCGTTGGCTGGGTGACTGGCAGTGGTATCAATGCGGGACTTAATGGGATTTTTACCCTCTGGATGGGATATGCTCTGATTGATCTTTTTGAAGGGCCGAATCTCAAGATTGAAGACATGGCAACGATTATTAAGCAGCTCACGGATGCAATGAAGCCACACGTAGGCTCTAGCAAGGTGAAACGAGTTGTGGGTTTCTTTCAGCGCATAGGAGAGAGTTTTCTATAAAACCGTACCAACGTAAAATTTGGCCAAATAGGGGTCATTACATTTTGTAAATGTGATTACTTGATGGCGTAGTTTTTTTGATAATTCTATGACGTATATCATAAACAGCTCTCTTCCATGAAGAGAGCTTAGATCAGCCGGCAAAGCTCTCTCCATCACTAAGGGAAGAAAAAGGCAATGCTGGTATTATGCCAGATAATTATCAAATTTTGCCGCCATCAAGTAATCACATTTACAATATGCACTCTGGCAACCACATGTGTTGTTCTGGTTAGATGAGGCAGTCCTGGCTGAGCAGCAGGAGGAGGCTGCTCATCTGATGAGCCTGGTTGCGGTGGATGCTTCTACGCAGGGCAAGTATGCCGAGGCGGAGCCCCTCTACCAGCGAGCATTGCGGATCTGGGAACAGAGCCTGGGTCCCGACCATCCTGATGTGGCACATCCTCTCAATAACCTGGCGATCCTGTATCAAGAGCAGGGCAAGTATGCCGAGGCGGAGCCCCTCTTCCAGCGAGCATTGCGGATCAGGGAACAGAGCCTGGGTCCCGACCATCCTGATGTGGCATATCCCCTCAATGGATTGGCGATCCTGTATCGAGAGCAGGGCAAGTATGCCAAGGCGGAGCCCCTCTACCAGCGAGCGTTGCGGATCAGGGAACAGAGCCTGGGTCCCGACCATCAGCTCACCCAAGAAACACGGAACAATTATGCCAACCTCCTACGAGCTATGGGATCGAGGTGAATACCCTGAGATCGGTTCCCAAATTGGCCGTTTAGGGAATAGAATTGATCTTGTTAACAAGGCCCTTCGCTACGGAAGCCACTATTTATGAATAGTGGCTTCCGTAGCGAAGGACTATCTATACAGGGTTTCAGGCCACTTGCGGCCTGTGCTCATGTAGAATGAGACTCCCTCCTAAACTGGCGCTCAGGCAGAGAGGAAGAATCCCACTCTACATGAGCAAAAAACACTTTGGCCAGAGATCCTGCTAAGACGTCACACATTGGTATGAAGTGCTAGACAAGCAAGCTCAAAGCGAGTATACTCAACCTTAGAAAAACTCACGGCATAATAGTAGTTATGTGGTGAGTTTGAAGAAAGTGGTCACGGGCCTTATCTTCATAGTGAGCGTGAGGGTGGCCCGATCGTTATCACCTACTCACACAATCAGCGCCAAAAACTCACGGCATAACTTTTTTGCGAGAGAGACCCTGGCTGAGACGTGGTAATGAGGTCATCCTTTTCTTGACGGAAACGGTCACCAGGAACAGCGCAGCCATTAGCAAGAGCAAGAAGCCACACGAGCATCTCGCTGCTAGTCATCGCTTGAAGCAGAAGCACTCCAAAATCTCCTGCAAAGCAGGTGAGCGTTCGCCAGAGAGAATGTTAGGGAGATAAGCTCGTGATTCCTTTTTTGAAAAGCGAGGGAACCATCATATGAGCACACCAAGAGCACACTACTGGTTGCTGGTGGGCTTGGTCAGTGACGGGGCTAAAGCCGCCATTGAGGAACGTGGTGGGATTGTCCGCCAGGTGAACGAGAAGCCCCGACTGTTGATCGTCGGACTCGCCTATGACCTAGCGGGAAAATGGGTCTGGAATGAGAGGGAGCGCCAACTGTGCACAAGCATCGAATTTTGGAACTCGTGGGAGCTCAAAGAAACCAGTACTGGTCTTCACCTCCGATACGGCAACACGAACGCACTCATGGCTAATTTAGATTGTAGCGCGGAGGAGAACTACATCCTTCTCCCAGATGAGGACTACGATACAACTACGAACACGGTGAAAAAAGCTGAGCAGAAGACAATGCAGGATGATGGGTTCTTCACCATCGGAGAATTTCCCTTTGTGGGAGACGAGCAAAAGTGATACTCGTGTCACCCACGCCGCGGTCTCTTGTGACCACATCAGTTGTGTCTAAGCTCACACAGCAGCAGCCTCCGCAATGAAAGGAAACCAGGAATGGCAGAGAACTTATCCGTAATTCGCCCTTTTCCCGGCCAGGATGCTCACCACTGGATCACCGCCTACCAGCAGGAGGTGCTGGCCAGTCGCGATCCCTCGACGATCGATGCCTACACCCGCATTCTGCGCAAGTACGTGGCCTGGCTTGCCCAACGTCCAGGCAACTATGCGCAGTTCCACCCGCAGGAGATCACCCGGACCTCCATTGAGTTTTTTCTAGCCACGCTGTCCAGCTCCAGCGCGAAAAAGCAGGCCAAAGCGGCCCTCTCTGGCTTCTGCACCTGGTTACAAGAAGAGAAGCAGTTGCTTGACCGCAATCCCACGCGCCATATCGCCATTCCTGTGCAGGCGCTGCTTGCGCCACGCGAGTTATCCGACGATCAGCGCTATGTCCTGGCCAATCTCATCGAGCGCGAGGCCGATCTGCGAGGACGGGCCGTCTTCGCATTAGGGTACTGGTCAGGCTGCCGGGTCAGTGATGTGTCCTGGCTTCTGCTCAACCAGGTGCATGTGACCGGGAAGGCAGGGGTCATCACAGTTGGGCATAAAGGCGGTAAGATACGTACTATCGATTTGACCAACGGTGCTCGTCGCCCCCTCCATGAATACCTGGAGCAGGGGATGCGTAAAGCGAGTGCCTATGTCTTTACCAGCCAGCGTGCGAAGAAACGCCTTGGAACTGGAGAGGTTGACGGCTGGCGCTGGAGCGAGGACGGCATCCATCAGTGGTGGCAGCAACTCAAATCCTTGGCACGCGCGGCCGAGTACGAACTCATCGCCGATGTCACCTTTCATGATTTGCGCTATGACTTTGCCCATCGCGCCCGTGCGGCCGGGTGGTCGCTCGAAGAGATAACCTACTACCTGGGCCACGTGACAAAAAGCGGGACCCCTGCCATCGCGACCACTATTCGTTATGTCCAGGTGAGCCGCGACCAGGTGAAGAAGAAGCTCAAAGATATCAAAGGATAGCGCACGAAGGAGCATATGATATAAGAAGGCGAGAAACATGGGGAAGAGACCACATATGAAGCCAACCTATGAGGTGCGCCTGTTTGGATCCACTACTGATGAGCAATCCTTTGCCACGATCCCCATGGTCGCAACGATGCCACTGGGCGCTCTGGCGTTCGCTTTGGTTGCAATTGGGCAGACACAGGCAGACCGCGCAGAAGTGGGCCTGGATAACGAGCGCTGGGTGTACTACAACGTGCGCGTTGAGGGGACCACACTCCACTATGATCGCGAGATCTAGTAACCTGGTGGCATGGTGAAAACTTAGCCATATATTGGCAGTTCGGGCCAATTCATACTTCACAAGCGTATCGGCATATTATGATTCACAGACCATTTTGAGTCGTGGCTGTTGTACAAAAGCAGTCCTGGCCTGGTCCGAACGCACATGAGATAAAACGATTCTCAAGATCAGTATGCACGTCCTGATGCACCCGTTTGCCTCTTCGGTGGACAGTTCTGCTGCCACAATATGGCTCACAGAGCCATTCGAGTCGATATGGGATTACGGCCCTATCGAACCGGATCTGTCATTGCCGATGAGAAAAGAAAGCTGGACCATATGATAGTCCTCTTTTCTTGCCAGAAAGGGTGCTGTAGGAGAGAATACGTCAGGGAAATTTGTTGAGAATAGGAATACCAAACATTCTATGAAGCCATCCCCCGTTCCCTTCCAGACCCTGCTTGCCAGGCTGGCAGATCCGGACAGCCTGGTGCGCCGGCAAACAATCATCAGCATCATGCGTCGCCGCAACGAGCGAGGGCAAGCCTTTGCCTCCTTGCTTGCACTGCTCAACGATCCTGAGTATCAGGTGTGCAAAGCCGCCATCCAGGCTTTGAGCGATCTGGGTGATTCGCGAGCGATTCCCGCGCTGATACCGCTGCTGACCCACCATGTTTCCCGTCTCCGCTTGCGCGCGCTCTACGCGCTGGCGCGGTTGGATCGCAAGCAAGCTCTTCCTCACCTGATCACCGCCCTCCACGACCAGACCCGATCCGTCCGTGAGGAAGTCGCCAGAATCCTGGGGAGAGTGGGTGATGCCCGCGCTATCAATCCCCTGATCGCCGCACTAGATGATGCGGATTGGCATGTTCGTGCAGCGGTGGCCAATACCCTGGGTAGGTTGGGTGATGTCCACGCCGTTGATGCCTTGATTACCGTGCTCGGCGATGAGAAAGAATCGGTCCGTTTAGAGGTAGTAAGAGCCCTGGGGGCGTTGAAAGATGCTCGCGCGGTTGGTCCTCTCATCGCCGCACTAGATGATGCGGATTGGCATGTTCGTAAGGTGGCGGCCACGGCACTGGGTAGGTTAGACGATGTCCGAGCCGTTGATCCCCTGATCACCGAACTGGGCGATGTGGTGATGGCGGTCCGTGTGGAGGCAGCCATATCCCTGAGTATGTTGGGCGATGCTCGGGCTATTGATCCTCTGATTGCCTTGCTCGGCGATGCGGAGAAGTGGATTCGTAAGACGGCAGTGATAGCACTGGGCATCTTGGGCGACCCCCGTGCTGTCGATCCTCTGATCGCCGTGCTAGACGATGCTGATGCTGACATCCGTGCGGTGGTCGCGAGAGCTCTGAGTATGTTGGGCGATGCTCGCACGGTATGAATGGACCGGAATACAACACGAGGGTTTCGCGTTGCATTCCGGTCCATTCATACGGAAAGCGGCCATATGTGGCGTTTTCCTGAAAGCGCTTGCGAGCTGCGCGAGAGACCAGCCAGGCTCAAATCCATGAACCATTTGATGGCCTGTGCAGCTGGTAAGAGGGCATGCATCGAAGGTGCACCACCCCGGATGAAAGTCATCTATTCTGAGACTTCCAGAAGAAATGCCCTGGAAAGTGGCTCATGGCCAGGTTTGGTGAATCATGAGGTTATCGGAAGAAAAGCCTCTGCTCTCTGCAGCGTAAACTAATGAGTTTTAGTCTCTTTTATTGAAGGGCTTTCACCAAAGTTGGCCATGAGCCGGAAAGTGAGCAGATTTTTTCCTCTGGGTGGGCAATTTGCCCCCAATCTTGAGCAGCACAACCATGCAATGCCAGAGACCCCGCCTCAGGAGCGGATCATAGTTCCTGATGGTTGTAAATTCACTTTGAAACATTCAGATCAATCTGGCCTTTCGCTCGCATTTCCACAACCATCTCATTGCTCAGTATCTCTATCGTTGTAAAAACAATCAGTTTCATACTGGGATTTAATGGTAAATTGGGTCAAACTTCGATACCAGGCGACACCAACTTAGAAAGAGGATCTATAACCTCTTGACTTAGAGCACTCTAAGTATTTTATACTAGAGCCATGTCACGTGATATTACTACTGCAACAGAACCAGAAGCAACTTTAACCATTCAGCAAATGGCCGCCCGAAGCGGCATGAGCGAATATACGCTGCGCTACTATGAGAAGATCGGGCTCATCCAACCGATTCCACGCAATGAGAGCAGCGGTCATCGACGCTATAGTGCGGAGACAGTACAGGTCGTGGAGACACTTGCCTGTCTGCGTGCCAGTGGCCTTTCCCTCGACGATATGCGGCGGTATCTACGGTTACGAGAATATGGTCGTGAAGCGGCCGCAGAGCAAAAAGCGCTGTTCCAGACACACGCCGAAAAAGTGGCGGAAGAGATCCGCCAACTTGAAATACGGCAACGTTTTCTGGATGGTAAGGTGGCATACTGGGATGCACAGATGAAAGGCGATACGGAATTGTCAGCGCAGATCGCTGCTCGCAATCGGGAAATCGCCAAAGAGTTGAAGTAACACATTGCAAAGAAGGTTTTATGACGAAAACATGGTTTATTACTGGGACCTCGAAGGGGTTCGGACGTATCTGGGCCGAGGCGGCACTCGAACGCGGCGATATGGTCGCGGCAACCGCGCGTAACGTGGAGGGACTGCAAGATCTCAACGAAAAATATGGCAAGAACGTTCTGACGCTGGCTCTGGATGTGACCGAGAAAGCTGCCGTGGAGAGGACGGTAAAACGGGCACACGATCACTTTGGTCGTCTCGATGTCATTATCAATAATGCGGGCTATGGTCTGTTTGGCGCAGTAGAAGAGATCAGCGAGCAGGAGGCGCGTGACCAGTTAGAGACGAACCTGTTTGGCACATTGTGGGTGACGCAGGCGGCGCTCCCGTACTTGCGCGAGCAGGGCAGCGGACACATCATCCAGGTTTCCAGTATTGGTGGAGTCAATGCCTTCGCCAATATCGGCATGTACCACGCGAGCAAATGGGGGCTTGAAGGGTTTAGCCAGGCGCTCAACCAGGAAGTGCAGCCGCTGGGTATCAAGGTGACTCTGATCGAGCCAATTGGCTATGCCACGGACTGGGCTGGCCCTTCCGCCAAGTTTGCCCGAGAACTGCAGGCCTATGAACATGTACGGGAAGCCAATCGTGCTCGCAGAGGGACATCCCTTCGCGGCAATCCAGAGGCCACCGGGCAGGTCGTGCTGAAACTGGTCGATATGGAGCAGCCTCCACTACGGATCTTCTTCGGGAGGGGCGCACATGACATGGTCCATGCTGAGTATGAGAAGCGCCTGACTGAGTGGGATACGTTTAAAGATCTCAGCGAAGAAGCTCATGGCGAATAAGGGCGGTTCGACGCGTCAAGTCAGCAAAAGACTGTTTCGCTGACGCGCGCTCTCACTGTAAATCCCAGCATGAAACTGGTTGCTTTTACAAGGAGTATCCTGATGGGCAAGCTACCTCCGAATAGCTTGCCCATCAGGATACTTGTCAGAAAGACCATAACTTGATTCTTACGCAACCTTGCTGATCGCAGTTGTGGTATGCTGGGAAATTACGCCATTTTTCATACTCTTCGGTTTCTTCAAATGAGCCACTTGTTGTTTTTGCTTCCTTTTTCTCTCCTGACTCTTTTTGCTGTGATGGAGCACACGAAGCTTGAGCAGATCGATTTCGGCGCGACCATACATACTTCTTTTGATGAGCTTAAGCCGATTCACATTTCCTTCCAAAGGACCATTGCTCCAAGGTAACGTCAATCCCGCAAGAACGGCATCTTTGTCTTGTTGCACACCCGTCACAAAGGACTCAAACGCTTCAAGATGGCTGGCTTTCACCGCTGCCAGCCAGGCGTCAAGCTGTTCTCCTGTACGCTCACGGACCATGTGAAGAAACATCTCTACCAGTTGGTAGGCGGTCTCAAGGTGTGGGCTCATCTGCCTTAACTGTTGAAGGGTCTCCCGTTCTTCTTCCTTCAAATCCTCATGTTTGCGGAAAAAGAGCCAGGTGGCCTGTGGTGCCGAGAGAGTCAAGAGGGGATTGAGTGGTTTCGTCGCTAATTGGGAACCGCTTTTGCGGGCAGAAAAGCTCAACGCATCTACCGTCTCCAGGTAGCGATAGATGGCTCGTGGTGATCCTTTATACCCTTTTGCTCTCAGTTCTCTTTCCAGTTGTACTCCCTGGCGGCACCCTTGTTGCCAGCGTTCCAGGAGATAGGTCTTGTAGGGATCGATGAGACGTGTTCGAGGCTTGCGAGAACCGGAATAAGGAATATCTCCGCGATCAAGCCACTCCCGAACGGTTCGTGGTGCCATACCCATGTGAGCCGCAATCTCAATGCTTTTCATCCCTTGCTGTTGCAGTGCCATCATCTGCTCGTAACGAGCTGTTCGCTCCGCTTGACGAGCGTGTTGTGCTCGTTTCTCAGCGCGTGTCCTGGGATGACTTTGACGTTCAGGTGAGGGTTGCTGCCCGTCGAGGGTCTTGGCTTCTGTCTGCTCAGCACGACGCAGTTGCGTCAGGCTTTGGGTCAATTGCACTGAGACACATGCAGCTAGATTCTTCACCAAATGCCAGCGGTCACTTACCTGTACAGCTTGGGGGGCCCCTTTTTGAATAGCTGACGCATATTCCGAGGACCCATCGCGGCTAACCACCTTGATGGAGGGATGCTTGAGCAGCCAGGTGGAGACCGTTTTGACCGAGCGGTCGGGAAGCAGGTCAATGGGCAGGCCCAATTCCAGATCACAGATCAGGGTTCCATAGCGCAGCCTGCGCCTGCGTGCCCAGTCGTCCAGCCCAATAACGTGTGGGGCTGATTGAGCTGACGGGTGTGATTGGCGAACCAGACGCAAGATGGTATCGCGACTTCCGCTGATGCCCAACTCACTTCCCACATCCGCTCCGGCTTGGCCCCCGATTTTGAGTCCGAGCTCACAGAGGGCCTTTTGGAGCCGTTTGGTGCGCTGAGCGTGAGGGTGACAAAGCTCTGGAAGCCGTTCAACGAAGATCTTTTGCGCACAGGTATTCTTTTTGCAAAAGAAACGACGCACATGCAGAATGAGACGAAGCGGACGTCCAACCGAAGGAAGATCACGGAGTGCACGTGAATAGAGACTTTGGATGCGCGAAGATACGGTCCCACATGAGGGGCAAGGAGCAGTTGGGGAGGTCGTCCGTAAGGTCAGGGTGATCTCCTCAGCTATTTCTACTCCTTCTACTTCGACGTGAGGAAGGTCTGGAAAAATGATCATAGAATGGTTTTTGAATCCTCAAAAAAGCTCTAAAAAAGCGAAAAAATGTTCAACTTTTTAGTATACCACATTACTCATCAGCAAGGTTGCGTAAGATTCATAAATTCGCCGGTTCTGACTCATAATCTCGCCAGTTTAGTGAGCTTGAATGGATGAGCCAACAATAGATTTTCCGGCGCATAACTTCGCCCAAATCCTAAATTGACTCATAACCCCGCCGAATTTGGCGAGCACAGAAAATGATCGATATCCCGCTGAAAATCACGGCAGATCAGCGAAAATGGGCGATGATCTGCGTCAATCTGGCGAAGATATGGTCCCGGAGCCCACTTCTGCCGCCAATCATTGTCAGGGAAGCAGCGGCGACCTTTACCAGTCCTCGGCTTCCAACCCAGAGACATTGAGGGATGGCAAGTGGGTAGAGAGGCCATGAAGCAAAGCCAATCCTCAGTTTTGACTCATGACCCATAAAAGCCCCTTTCGGCAGAAAATGAGCCAAACGACAGCCACGCTCAACAACTCCGGCGCTGTGACGCGCGTTGACCAACCGTATCGAGGTATTGCAGATGCTTCTTCTCTGGATCAGCAGTATCAAGTCGAGCGCGATTGGAGGAGTCCCGCGATGAGCAGCTCAACCATGCGGCGGGCATTGTAGCGCGGGTCGTTGTCGGCACCAACGCAGAGGTTGCCGATGCCATACATCAATTCGAGGGCATCAATATCGGCGCTGATCTCGCTAGCTTGAGCGGCGGCGGCGAGCAACGCCTGCTCGTTGCGCTGCGCGTCGGCCCGAATCTTTCGGACTGGTTGCCCCGCTCCCTCGTCGACGGTGGTCATCGCTTCATTCCCTCCCTCAAAACAATCGCTTGACAAACGGAACAATGTTCCATATAATATTAGCGGAGCATTGCTCCGCTAATATTATATCATACCATATGAGAAAGAGCTAGAAGGAAGATCTTTCTATGAACGAATTAGACATGGCGATGACAGACGTATCCATCAACGCGCCCACTTCAGTCGTCTCGGTGAAGCCGATAGTGCTCTCATCCCCAGGCCGTGGTGAGGATCTGCACGTGCGCGTGTCTGCGCCCGCGATTGGGCGCGAATTGCCCCTGATTGTTTTCTCGCACGGCTTTGGCTTGTCGTTGGACAGCTACAGCCCGTTGGTCGACTTCTGGGCTGCTCACGGCTTTGTGGTCATGCAACCCACCCATCTCGACTCCAGGACGCTGAGCCTTCCTCCTGACGATCCCCGTACCCCGCTGATCTGGCGTTTCCGCATCGAGGACATGAAGCGCATTCTCGATCAGCTTGATCAGCTTGAAGCGTCCGTTCCCGGCCTCAGTGGTCGCCTCGATCGAAGCCGCATTGCCGCCGCCGGACACTCCTGGGGCGGCCAGACGGCGAGCATGCTGCTGGGCGCGCGAGTCAAGGGTCCCGAGGGCGGAACGGGAGAGGACCTGTCCGACTCGCGGATCAAAGCGGGTGTGCTGCTTGCCACGCCTGGCCTGGGCGGAGCTGACCTGACTCCGTTTGCAGCCGAGCACTTCTCGTTTATGAATCCGAGCTTCGCGGACATGAACACGCCGACCCTCGTGATCGCGGGAGATCACGACCAGTCCCCCCTGTCCGTGCGGGGACCGGACTGGTTTACTGACCCGTACTTCTTGAGTCCAGGTGGCAAGAGCCTCCTGACGCTGTTCGGAGCAGAGCACTCGCTTGGCGGAATTACCGGGTACAACGTCACGGAAACGATGGACGAGAACCCTGAACGCGTCGCCCTGATCCAGCAGCTTACCTGGGCCTACTTGCGCACCGCGCTCTACCCCGAGGATTCCAGTTGGAAGGCCTCGCGCAAGGCTTTGATGGAAAGTCCCAATCCACTGGGTCGAATTGAATCCAGGTGAAGCTCTCAGAAGCACACTGCACGCCCCCTCGCCGACTCGACGTCGGCGAGGGGGCGTGCAGTGTGCTTCTGAGCAATTCGGTCCCTCCCTGGTTCGCCGAAGTCGCTATCCTCTCCCAGCACCTCACCACAAAAGGATTTCTGGAGTCCTTCACGCACCAGATTCGCCTGGTGCGTGGCCACTTCGGCACCTATGAGCCCATTGATTTTCTTGCGCTTCTCATCGGCTATGCTATCAGCGGAGAAAGGACACTGGCTGATTTCTTTGAACGCTTAGCTCCCTTTGGGGCAGCGTTCATGGCCCTCTTTGGGCGTGCCAAGCTTCCCCATCGCTCTAGTTTGAGCCGTTTCCTCGCCGACGTGGATCACCCTTGCTTAGAAGCCTTTCGCACGCTTTTCGGGCAGCTCAGCTTTGCCGAAGGATGGACCTCGGAAACCATTGGTGGCCTCTTCGATCGACAGGGACGTCGTTACATTGTCTTTGATGTGGATGCTACACGCCAAGCAGCACGACAACGCGCATTACCCTGCGGTCCAACGCTTCCTGCCGCACGCCGTCGTCTCGATGCGGTCTGTGCGCCAGGCTACAAGGGACGCAAGCGGGGTGAGGTTGTACGCACACGTACCGCTGCCCTTCAGATGCATACTCGTCAATGGATCGGCACGTATGGGGGCAAGGCAATGGCGACTATCAGGGTGAACTGGCTTCGGCGCTTCAATCCATCAAGACCTACTTAGCACACTTCGCACTGACAACAGAGACAGCTTTAGTTCGTCTCGATGGACAATACGGCGATGCAGTTGTAATTGCCCAACTCATTGAGGCCGGAGTCTACCTGATCACGCGAGGGCGAACGTATCGAATGCTAGAGCGTCCGCAGCTCCAGCGTGTGCTCGCCCATCCACCGAGCGCACGTGTGACTGCGACGAATATTGGTGACGTCGTTGAGTTGTTTGATGGAGGCTGGCTTCCCCTTGACGAGGGCGCACCCCAGGTACGTGTGATTGTGGCTCGACATGCTGCCCCTCCGCCTGACAAAAAAGTCACAGTAGGCAAGAGAGTGAGCGAATGGGTGTATGAGCTCTTCATCACCACGCTGCCCATCGAGGGGTTCCTGGTCGAGGATGCCTTCGACTTGTATCACGGACGTGGGGCCTTTGAAGCTGTCCTCGGCGACGAAGATATTGAAGAAGATCTCGATCGCTGGTGCTCGTACACACCGTGTGGTCAGGAACTCTGGCAAATTGTGTGTCAATGGGTGTGGAACCTCCGTCTCTCGCTTGGAAAGCTGATGCAGGGAGATCAATTACCCATAACCGCGTCTGAAAGCCCCTGGCTTCAGCCATGGGGATGAAAGACGCGTTCCTTTTTGGAGAGGGGAAGAAGAGCAACGCGTTGGGGTATTCTCCTCTTGACAGGAGATACAAAAGTGCTGTACACTGGAACTCATGTTCAAGAGCATCGAAGCAATCGGAACGTGGTTTTTGCGTGCCATTCTCATGTGGTCTGGTGTCCCAACTATCGACGCACACTGCTTGTCGGGACCATCGAAACCCGCTTCAAGCAGATCATTTGCCAGGTCTGCGAAGAGCTTCAAGCAGAGCGAGAGGTGATGCCAGATCATGTGCATCTCGCGGGTCAATATGGACCTCCAGTTTGGGATCCATCGGCTGGTGAAACGCATCAAAGATCGTTCCTCTCGATGCTTGCGACAGGAGTTCCCGCAACTCAAGCGAGCATTGCCCACGTTGTGGACGAATTCCTCTTGTGTCAGCACATCAGGTGGTGCTTCCTTGAGCGTCATCAAGCAGTCTATTGAGCAACAAAACCATGTCTCACAAGACCTTTCACTACCGGATCTATCCGACAAAAAAGCAAGAGACGACCCTCACCCACTGGCTACAACTGCTGTGTGAGACGTACAACGCCGCCTTGCAAGAACGCCGGGATGCCTATAGAATGGCGGGGAAATCGATCGGCTTTTCCCATCAGTGCGCCGAATTGCCCGAGTGCAGACACATGCGTCCCGATCTGGCTGAGGTGCCTTCCCAAGTTCTCCAAGATGCGGTCAAACGCGTGGATCTTGCCTTTGATCGATTTTTCCAGAGATGTGCGAGTGGAGAGAAGCCAGGCTATCCCAGATACAAGTCTCATGTTCGCTATGATAGCATGACGTTCAAGCAATACGGCAATAGTTTCGACGTTGCAGCGAGCGCTCAAAAGAACCGGGGAACGCTCGTGCTCGCCAAATTGGGCCAGGTGAAAATGGTGATGCATCGGCCCCTCGCCGGAACGCCAAAAACAGCGATTGTGAAGCGGACGCCTACAGGCAAATGGTTTGTCTCGATCTCGTGTGAAGATGTGCCAAAGGGAAACGTCCCTCAATCAGACAAAGAAGTCGGCATCGATGTCGGGCTCAAAACCTTTGCCTATCTCTCCGATGGCACGTCTCTTGAGAATCCACGCTTCATCAGGCAAGAAGAAAAGAACCTGGCGAAGGCACAACGCAAGCGAGACAAAGCCCCGAAACAATCGCAAGAACGAAAGAAGCTCAAGAAACGCGTGGCACGCGTCCACGAACGGACAAAGCATCGCCGCAAGAACTTTGCGCACCAGCACTCGCGCAAGATTGTCAACACCTGCAACCTGATCGCCGTAGAGGCGCTGATCGTGCGCAACATGGTCAAGAATCCGAAACTGTCCGCATCCATCGCAGATGCAGCGTGGTCGCAGTTCTTTGCGTTTCTGTGCAGCAAAGCGGAAGAAGCTGGCCGCACAGTGGTCAAAGTCAACCCAGCCTACACCAGTCAGCGATGTTCCTGCTGCGGGCATGTGCAAGAGATGCCGCTCTGCGTACGGATCTACGAATGTCCCAACTGTGGACTCGTGATCGATCGCGATCACAATGGCAGCAAAAATATTTTAGATGAAGGTTTAAAGGCTGTGGGACGACACAGCCGCGTCATTCCAGAAGCCCCCGGCTTGTAGCCGTGGGGAGTCGTCACGAGAGATCGAATGGGCACCACTCAAAGAAGCAACACTCCTTTTGCCAACTCCAGAACCCACACCAGAAGAGTATGGTCCGTGGCAATTGGCTGGAGATGTGGGGCGAGCACGCAATCAAATTGCCGGCGAGGAATTTGTGTTGCAAGAGGACGGGAAGCTACGTTGTCCAGCAGGAGCCAGCCTGTGGTTGAGTGAAGTACGTCAAGAGAATGCCTTTACTGAAGCGTGCTGTCTATCTGGCATACCAGACTGATTGTCAGCCCTGTGCTCTCAGAGAACAGTGTCTAGCACCAGGAGCCAAAGGCAACCGGGCTCGTCGTGTCAGTGCCGTCCGTCGCCTCTTACCTGTATCCTCCTCAGTGGAACGAAAACCCGTCGTCCTTGGATCGATGCAGTGGGTGGATGTGGCCGGTCGCACGCTTCGCCGCACCTGGACAGCCCATTGGCGTCGTCAATACGTTGAAGTTCTTCCCTTAGAGAAGACCCAGCAAGAGGTTTTGCCTTCCCCCCGCCCACCGCGTGCCGTCCGGTCCCGTCACCGCTGGAACTGGCGTGACCGACTTGCACGCAATGCTGGGTTCGGACCACCACGACTGCGTGTTACTGTCGCTGGAGTCCCCTCTTTTTTAGTGGCGAATTGACAAAGGAGGCACGAGCACGCTGAGATTTTTGATCAGAGGTTCTCGCCCGCTGAATGGATCAGAGGGCGAAGGTCATTTTGTTCTTTTTAGAGTAAGCCGACTGAAGAGCCCTCCTGAGCCATTTTGCTTGGAATGTACAGCTCGTTGCGCATCGCGTGGGGAGTTCCTCTCTTGTTCCGCAGGACACCTGATGATCTGCTGCTCCCAGTCCAGGGTAAACGCCTGCTTGGGAAAACGTTTGGTTTCGCGAACCGGCCAGGCTTTCCAGTACACTTCCAGATCGTCGCTGCGCTCACGCACCAAATGGCTACTCAAATACGCCCGATCGATGTGCAGTTCCTTCAAAAAGACCTCTTGTCGATCCAGATCGACGCTGATCGCTTCCGTCACACTGGCTTCCGGCATATTCGCTGGCGTCAAACCTGCCGCACGGATGAGACCCGTGTCCAGATCGTGGAGCACATGGCGCTTGTAGCCATCTACCCGCACACTGCGACTTTTACGTCCATGCTGCATCTGCTCATCTTCTATGCTGATGCGCCGGTCTTTCGCCACCCCCTTGATTAGGCTTGCCTTTCCATTCTCATCGACTTCTACATCTTGCGCCTTGACCTGTTGTGCAACTGAAAGAGATGACTGAGCCAGTTGCGCATCTTCCTGTTGCAGGGTCTGCACCCAGGTTTCCACGGCTTGTAACACGTTCAAGACCAGTGCCAACGCCTCATCTTTCTGGATTTGTTGATCCCAATCGCGATCCAACGCTCCTTCAGACTGCTCCCACAAATCAACTCTGCTCCTGCCTCTTTCGCTACTTCGACCGGAGCTCGCTCCTGTTGCTCAGCCACCACGCGCATGACCTTTTTGAGCGGGTGACCCACCAGATTACATGTATCCTCAACTCGTCCAGCTCCCCACAATGGACTGCTATCCAATGCAGTACGCAATGGCCGTGACCCAAATGCCTGGCTTTGATTTGCAATCTCTATCGTTCGTTCGATGAGCCGTCAGTCCATCTGCCCCTCAATCAGCCGCTTGCGGAACGCTACCAGTGTTCCTTTGCTAAAAGGTGCCTCTTCCGTATCGACGCAATCCAGGACAAGCTGCCACCGCCGATCCATGAGCGTCGCCTCAATGACCTCATCATCTGAGACACCTGTGTAGGCTTACACGATGGTTGCCAGTGCCAGTTATGCTGGAGCGATGGGTGGCTGACCTCGGAAACCTGGTGCATAGAGTGTGGCCAGTTTTTCTTGAAAAGCGTCAGAACGGTGATGCCGGAGAAAGACAAACAATTTCGCTCGTTTGATGCATGTGATAATGGTTTGCTCCAAAGGCGTTGGGGTAACCGGAGGGTGCCATGGTGAGGGACGCATGGTGTGCTCCTTTGCGCATCTTTTTCAAGGATGGCAAACGTTGCCTGGGCCATGAGCGCATGCCTGCTCGGCCAGTTCTTGTTCGATGGTCAGAGAGAAATGAGAAGTGTTCCCGTCTGATGTTTCGCGTTGCATGAGGCGCCGACTTCTTCAAAGCATTGACAGGCTGATGTGACACGCATTGCGAAATGTGGCAGCAGACTCGCAACTCCATACAGGTCTGCTGCCCTCGCGCATTAAGGGATGAGCAGCACCATGCCAATCGCCTGTCGCGCTTCAATGGCTGCATGGGCATCAGCGGCACGCTCCAGCGGGTATCTCTGCCCAATCACGGCTACCAGTCGCCCAGCTGCTGCCTCTTGCAATGCGGTCTCCATGTGAGCGCGTGTTTCCTGTTCTGTCCTGGCCATCGCCATCCCAAGGGCGCCAATCACCGTAATGCCTCGCATCGCCAAGTCATGCAGGCAGATCGTCGCCTCGGTGCCAGAGGAAGAGCCGTACACCACCAACCGACCACTCCCGTTCGTTGTCACCTCAAAGGCTTGACGACCAATGGTCCCTCCCACTGCGTCAATGACCACATCGGCCCCTCTGCCTCCTGTGACGTTTCGCACCTGCTCCACCCAGTCATTCTCACCGTAGTCGATAACCACATCGGCCCCAAGTCGAGAAACGACCGCGAGTTTCTCTTTCCCCCCCGCTGCACCAATCACGGTGCCTGCGCCCGCTGCTTTCGCCAGTTGGACCAATTGCGAACCAGTGTTGCCCGCTGCTGCCGTGATCAAAACGGTTTCACCGGGTTCGATCTGCACCGTTTTCAGGATGGAGATGGCAGTTCCTCCTGCCAGGAACACGCCCAACGCCTGTTCAACAGACAGATCCTTTGGAAGAGAGAAAACGTTGGTCACATCAGTAACCACTTGCTCTCCATAACCACCACCCGCCTTGGTGAGCGCCACCACGGGCTTTCCCACGAGTGTCAGGTCACCGTCTGGTCCGACTGATCTGATCTGACCACCCACCGCCCATCCGGGTGCAAAGGGGAGCGGGAAGGGGTACTTTCCCGCGCGGATGGATGTATCTCCAAAAGAGACACCTGCCGCCTCTACGACGATCACGACCTGGTGGGGGCCAGCCTGCGGCTCTTCGCTCTCTTCAAGGCGTAACACTTCGGGGAGGCCAAATTGGCGAACTTTTACAATACGCATGAGTCATCTCCTGTATCTTTTTCTGTGATTTTGGCTTGTGACAGTACCATCCATGCGACTCTCTCATTGCCCCATAGACGGCTCAGATTTGCCTCTTGACAGGACTTACTACTCGGAACATACTGTTCCAGACGGAATATCCTGTCTTTTCGCAAGTATAGTCAGCAGAGTATGAAGAAACAAGTCACAATCGAGAGGATTTGTTCTGAATGGAACAAATGAGCATAAAATGACCCAAAACACGGAGAACTTACGCGTGAGACGCATGAAAAAACTGTTGCGGGAGGCGTTGCTTGATTTGATCGAGGAGCGAGGCTTTGACGCGCTCACTGTGAGCGAGATTATCCAGCGGGCCATGGTGAGTCGGACAGCGTTTTATCGCAATTATCAAGATAAATATGATCTGGTCGAGCAGATCTTCGAGGATGAGATGCACATTTTGATGAGCGCATTGGGTAACTTCGGCCCAGAACGCCCTCCGCAACAATGGGTAAATCTCTTCGAGCATGTGGCGGAATACGAACAACTCTATCGTGTGCTGCTTGGGGGAAAAGGGAGTCCCTGGTTTGCCATGAAGATGCGAGCCTCTTTAGCTGAATTGGTCAAGGAACATACACTTGTTCCAAACAAGCAACCCATAGCTGATCGTCGTGTGTTTGTGAATGGATTTCTGCCAACACTGCTGGCCTCGTTGTTTGTCGATGCAATTACCTGGTGGCTTGAACAGGGAAGACCTTATTCTCCTGGAGAGATAGCTCAGTACTGTTCACAGCTTGCGGCTTCGATTTTCCACGAAGCAAGCACTTGGGAATGACCGTTTCCTCAGAAGAGAATCTCTTCACAGTTTTTCTTCTGAGTATCATGCTTTCTCCCATCTGTCTATCCACCCTTCACCTTTCTTGACCGGCGCTCTTGTACTACTTTGTTAGTTTCTTCTGGGACGGAAGGCCTCGATCTGCTGAGTGTGGAGCAGCCAGAAGACGAGATCCTGGAAGAGCCAGAGCAGCACCTGGCGATGCACGGAAGGCAGCGAGCTTCGCGTCACGGAGGGGGGGAAAGGCCTCTCCAGCGGGCAGAGGCAGTGTGAATCGATAAAGCATGAGGAAACTGTAGGCCAGCATGACGAGGGCCAGATGTCGATGCAGTCCTTTCCAACTCCGTCCCTGGTAGTGATCCAGGCCACATTCCTGTTTGGCATCTTCGTAAAACTGCTCGATGACCCAACGCGCATGGGCCAGCAGAATCAAACGCTGGAGCGAGGTCTCCGGTGGCAACATGCTGAACCAGTACTAGGAGCCTAAGGCCTCGGATATGTGTCGCTGGTACTGTCATGTCTGGCAGCATGGCGGCTCGGTCTTTGATTTCATGCAGTTGTACCACAGCCAGGAGTCCCGTGAGTTATGGCAGCGGATACAGGAAGGAGGGTCTTTATGAGAGGAGACCACAAAATGTCGCACTACCTGCTTCTCTTAATTGTGGGGAATCCTTCCACATCAGAGTGCTAACAACCGCAAATACTACCACGATCACGAGGGATAGAGAGAAGGCTTGAATGATGCGCTTTTCCAAAATACGCACAAGAAGTGCAACAGGAATCGCTATGAGCACACATACGATGGAGACATAGGAATAGATGGGCTTATTGTAAAAAATCCAGGAAGCAGGCAAAATACTGCTGTAGAAATCAGGAAAAGAAGAAGCCATTCCAGCAGATCAACTACTTTCTTTGTCGTCATTGGTCGAAAAATCTTTCTCGATTCATTGATGAAGCTTTGGTACTTAGTACTTCACACTATTGGCTCCCCTTTTTTCCCGAACAAGATCTTACCAAGCAAGGGGATGAGACCACTAATAATGAAATAGGCTATTGCAATGGACATAAATATCCTGCTGTAAGGAACGTAGAACAGGCCAATAACTCCAGAAACCATTCCCACCCCAAACACAATGTTCGCTGTAAAAGTGAGCTTGTTTATTCTCTTCATTGTTTTTTTCTACGACGGCAAACCTGATCTGCAGAGACGCTCTTCCAGCGAGGCGAGATAGGTCTGTGGATCACGACGGAAGCGGAGTTGGCGACGACGACCCTCCTGTCGATAGTCCAGGGTTTGGCGAAGTGCCCGCCAAGCGGTCACGTTGGAGGGGCGAAGATCCGCTGCCGAAATGGAGAGGATGCGGCTGGCACCTGCGGCAACCACACGCACTGAGCCACGCACGACGAGCGTTGGTGAGGCCCGCTTGCGTCCGGTGGCGCGCCGCTCAGCATGGCGGGCAGTGCCAAAGAAATGTTCCAGGTCATTGTTGGTACGAGGCAGGTCTTTCACCTGATAGCACTGAAAGAGACCATCCCAATAGCTGGTCGTGACTTTCTGGAAGTGCTCAACCGCAGGGGCCAGAGTTCCGAGCTGCTCGTGCTGTTGCGCCATCGTAGACAAGAGTTGTTGATACTTCTGTTTCAAGGCATCCACATCGTGTTGGTCGGCATTGGCAAGCAGGTGCGCGGCTTGATGGACCCACGCATAGGCGTGCTCGATGGCTGGCCAGAGGTACTCTGTCGCCGTTAATCCTGCTTGCACGAGTTGTCGAAGACAGCTCAGTTCGCCGGGGAGCTTCCTTTTTTGCTCCACACGAGCGATGGAGTCGGAAATGTCCTGGAGACGTTTTTTGAGCTGTAATCCATCGGCATCCAAAGGTGGTCGTCCATCATCAGTGAGGGCACTTCTGACCGCCAAGCAATAGCCACGGATCGCTTCGGCTTCCTCATCGGTGCGTTTTTCCAACGCCCGCTCGATTGGGCGCACCCCACGCACCCGTTTTTTCAGTTCTTTCTTGGCATGCAGATCGGCGGCAGCAATCGGCTTGGCTGCCTCACGCAGGTAATGAAAATGGCAGAGTTGGTGAGGAATACCTGGCAAGGCGCTCGCCACGGCCTTGCGAACCGAGCGCTGCCCATCGGTGATCACTCCCTTGATTGGGATCGAGAGCGTCTGGCACACCCGCGCTGCTTCCTCCAAGAGCGGACCGAGATCCTTCTCTGTCGCTCCGAGCAAACTCCGTGCTACCAACACTTCTCCCGAACAGCAATCGCGCAGCACCCACAAGACCTCGTGCCCTACATCGGGCTGTAGCCCATCGAGCGCCAGGATCACCTGCTTGTGTTCTTTCAATCGCTGCCGCAGCCGCGTTTCATCGGCCAGATGCAGCGTAAGCAGCTCTTCATAGCGATAAAGCTGGTTTGTGACAGTACGCTCAGCCATGTGGAGTCCCCGTCGCTGCAATTCTTCGTGGATCTGCGGAATACTGCGCTGCTGCTGGTAGCGCAGTGCTCCCACCAAGGCGATCACATCGAGACCAAATTCTCCATGAAGCAAAGCCCATCCGCCTTCCTCTTCTGGTCGCGTTGGCTGATGGAAGCGCGCGCACTCCGTCTTGCGGCAGCGATACACTTTGAGGGTTAACCTCGTCACGCCTTGTAACGTGGTGACAGTTCGGTGGCTATGGTGCCCCATCCTCATCCAACATCCACATGCTTGGCAGATAACCTGGAGTGGAGAAAGGGTAACACGCGGCTCGGCTTTCGGGCGAGCTTGCTTTCTGGCCATGACGAACCTCCAGAGGTGGTCTTGTGACTGGAGATTTTTGGGGGGCCGATTTTGACAGACAGAGGGGAGCCTAAGGGGTCAATTGGATCGCTCTGTGTCATATTTTTGCGATAATTACAGACGCCTCGCCGTAACATGCTTGACGTCTGTGGAAAGTCACAACGTGAGCAAAAAAGTGGCTCTTCTCTCCTTTCTGTAGCTCGAACGTCCCATCCCGCACGACAGCTCATAGCGCTTTCTCGACCGGAAACTGGATCTCGGTGAGCGCGTCGTCAAGATTCTCTTCCCGACGCAGGCGAATCTTGCGGCGTGGTCCAACGATGGTGTAGGCATTGTTTTCCATCCAGGTTCCCAGCGCTTGATAGGCCGGGAGCGCGAGCGCTGGATGTCCATGATAGAGCGTACTGGCCATGTGGGGAAAAGCTGGCAACTCACACCGTGTCAGCCGTCCCTCACTGCGTGTGGAAAGCCGATCGGCGTCTCTGCCATCAACAGGTGCGACAATATCCACGGAACCTGGAGTGCATTCGTCATCACGCTCCGTATGAACGACGAGCAGATGATCGATGGGTTTGACTCCATAGCGCTTCAGCATGCTGTCGATCCAGCACGCTTGATCCGCCAGATCACCCCTCGTCGGGTGCAGTGAGACCCCTGTAATTGGCCTGACCGCTTTGAGCACGACGTCATAGACCGGCAGAGAACTGCCTTGCTCAAGGGCGCGCAGGCGCGCTTCGATGCGCACGAGTTGCTCCTGTTCCGCCTGGATCTGCTGCTGGAGTTGTGCCTGTCTGAGCCGCAGCATCCCTTGCAATGCGAGAGGAGAAACGCTTTCGTCCAGAATCTCGGCGATCTGTGTGAGTCCCAGTCCGAGCTCTTTGAACGCCAGAATACGATGCAGGTGCGGTAACTGATCCATCGTATAGAACCGATATCCGGTCTCAGGATCGACAGAGATCGGCTTGAGGAGCCCGATCTCATCGTAGTAGCGCAGGGTGGTCATCGATACCCCGGCGAGCCTGGCAAAATCGCGAATCTTTAACATCTCATCTCTTCCTGCTGTACTTGCTCATTTTCTCGGAAGAGTTAGCCAATTCCCTCCACAATAGCTCTGCCCTCTTGACGCTCCGCACTCCATTCCGTCGCAATCAAGCGATGACCAGTCAGCTCTCGCGAAGCGTCGGAGGCGAGAAACACCGCCGGAGCCTGTATGATCTCCGGCTGGAGCAAACGTGCCTGGAGATCCGCTGGCGTCTGGGCGGGGACCATCCCCGTATTGGTTGCGCCACCCGGCAGCAGAATATTGACCCGAATACGCGCCTCGCTCAGCTCCTGTGCCCAGATGGCCGAGGCTGCCTCGAGCGCAGCCTTCGACGGCCCATAGGGAGAAAACCCGCGCCGCTTCATCGTTTCATAGCTCACCCCGATGTTAATGATGCTCCCCTCGCGCTGCTGTTGAAGCCAACGTGTCACCACTGCACGAGCCATATAGAATGGCCCATCGACATTTGTTTCTACAATCATACGCCAAACCGAAGGCTCAACCTCCCAAAAGCGAGTGGGCTCCGTCAGAAAAGAAGCACTGACATACTTCATACCTCGACCGGCGTTATTGACCAGAATATCGACGTGCCCAAACCGCTTCGTGGTCTGGTCCACGATCTGCTCACATGTTTCTGGATTCGTCACATCTGCGAGCAGTGCCAACACCCGTTCAGACCCATCCAGCTTCGCGAGTTGATCGAGTTCGGCCTGTTCACGCGCAGCCGTGACGGTCACTGATGCTCCTTCTTGTATGTATGCCTCCGCAATCGCGCGCCCTATCCCTCGTCCCGCTCCGGTCACGATCGCGACCTTTCCATCAAGTTTTCCCATTTCGGTTTCTCCTTTTTTGTCTCTCCAACACAAACGACCAACACATTTCAGCCACAAGCCAGCAAAAAAACGACCGACGCAAGGACATCTTCTTCTGTCAGAACGTTTCCATCCTGCTCATTTGCAGAGAGGTGAACAACTCTTGTCACCAGCATACAACGTTCAGGTAGGGTGAAAGTCAAGAGGCTTTCTTCTGACTTTTTAGGGGAGATTACACCACTTTTTTGCTCACGTTGCGACTTCTCACAGACGTCAAGCATGTTACGGCGAGGCATCTGTAATTATCGCAAAAATGCGACACAGAGCGAGCCAATTGATACGCGGGGCGAAAAACGCAATGGACATGATGATGGGCATTTTGTGAGAAAGATAAGCCGGTTCAGATCAGGTTTGCCGACGTAGAAAAAAACAAGATCTACGAGGAAAACGCTCATGGACTATACCACACTGACGGTGCCACCGGGTGGGGAAACTGCCCTTGCCCCAGTGGTCGTTGCATCGCTGTACGAAGCTCTGCAAAAGCTACCTGATCCACGGCGGGGACAAGGGAAACGCTACTCCTTGGCGCTCATCCTCTGCCTGGTCGTTCTGGCGAAATTGGCAGGGCAAACGTCGTTGAGTGGAGCAACGCAATGGGTTCGTCATCGAGCCGTGCAGTTTGCCGAGCACTTTAAGCTGCACCGCAAGACAATACCGTGCCAAATGACATACTGCAATGTGCTGGCAAGGGTGAACGGCAAACACCTGGATGAGATCCTCACCGCCTTTTTTGCGTGATGGGAAGCTCAGAGCCGGTGTGGAGAGGAACCAGCCGACTGCAACCCCCGTCGCGGAAAAATTTCTACGGTAAGACCCGCAAAGAAGTGTAAGCGAAAATGAAACTCGCGCTTCTCGAACAGCAACGAGGCACACTCATTACTGCTTCCCAACAACTGCTCGGAGCATACTTGACGCAGTGGTTAGAAGAAGTACATAGACCACCTGTGATCAAGGTGAGCAGCCATCTCAAGTATCGAAAACTGATGAATACGTACATCATTCCAGCGTTAGGAAGAATACCGCTGCAAAAATTGACTCCTCAGCACGTGCAGCGGTTTCACAACCAGAAGCTAGAAGATGGACTCCACGCTCGAACGATCATCTCCATTCATAATGTGCTCCACCAGGCCCTAGAAGATGCGGTTCGCTGGAATCTGGTAGCGCGTAATGTGTGCGATGTCGTGATGCCCCCAAAGGCGGAAAAATACGACATCACGCCGCTGACGCTGACTCAAGCGCAAGCATTTTTAGCATCGCTGCAAGGCCATCGCCTGGAAGCTCTCTTCCTCCTTGCTATTATCACTGGTATGCGCAAAGGCGAGCTACTTGGATTGCGCTGGTCAGATATTCATTTTGAGCAGCAGTACGTTCGTGTCCGGCGCACTGTCAGTTATATCGAGGGACGTGGGTATATAGAGACTGAGCCGAAAACGGCGAAAGGAAGATGGCTGATCTCGCTCCCTCCTTTTGCACTGGACAAATTGAGGCAGCATCGTCTGCAACAGGTAGAGCAGCGATCGAAGGTTGCAAATAACTGGGAGGAGCGTGATCTGGTTTTTTGTAATCAGCGTGGTGATTATCTTGATCCGCGGTATCTCTCGCGACTCTTTGCTCGACTGCTAAAAAAGGCCGACCTTCCCCATATCCGTTTTCACGACCTCAGGCATAGCGCCGCCACGATCATGCTGAGCATGGGGGTGCACTTTAAAGTGATCCACGAAATCCTCGGACATAGTTCGAGCCGGATAACGCTTGATATCTATGCTCATGTGTTGCCCGCGATGCATGAAGAGGCAATGAGTGGGTGGAAGAGTGTGCTTGGTGAAGCGCAGTAGTCGTGTAAAACAAGGCAATTCGTAACATTTTCCAACTACCGTCAGAACTACCGTCAAACCCGAAAAACGCGAAGTTTTCAAGATCGGGTTACCCCGCATAAAAGCGCCTGGGAAGCCAGAGGAACGCGTACGATGGAGAGGCCAAAAAGGGTTGGGACCCAGGAAGTAGCCGATCCTGGGTCCCGCGTGTATCGCCCAATTGCGCACCCCAATACGTTTAAGTTGCAGGCTCAGTTTAAGATCGTCGTGTTTTACTATTAAACTACCGCCCCATGTGAAGATATGGCGGAGCGGGCCAGAATTGCACGGGCATCCGACGATTAGCGGCCTCAACCCTTGACTTGAGGTTCGGCGATGAATACTGAGGCTGGAGTGAGAATCTCATTCTGGGGCGACGCCGACGCTGCCTCTGCCGCTGGGCTACCCCGCCCCGATATGGCGGGTGCAGGATTCGAACCTGCCCTGTGACGTCTGCATCTATCAATATGAACTTCAGTCTCAGTCTGTACTCCGCCTCCCAGTCTAATGCAAGGGGCGCGAAAATGCAAGCCTTCATTTCAATCGTGTGAGCGAAGCTAGCCGCTGCGAAGCGGCGTTCACGATTGCCTTTTCATGAGTAAATAAGACGAATCAGGCGAAGAGGTAGTTAAAGACCTTCTCGCCGAGTTTCTGCTCGCTGACCTCGATGCTGTTAGCCTCTTCACGCGCGAATTTGACTGCCTCCTGGAGCTTTTCGACGCGGGCAAGCAGTTCGTTGACGCGCCGGGCAGGTAGCGACCCAGAGAACTTGACGGTGCGCCAGTAGCCCACGATGATGTCCTCATAGTAGACCTCGACCTGCGCGGGATGCTTCTCCGTGGCCTCGGCTTTGACGTGGTTGCGTGGCACCTTCTTGGTCCTGGTGGTCTGAACTGGTTCGGTCGCCCAGTTGTCGGCGGAGGCATCAAAGTTCCAGCTCTCGGAGGCGTCCAGAACGGGCAGTTTTTTGACAAAGGTATGCAGGTCCACCAATTGCTTCTCCAGGAAGAGCAGGTAGGTCGCGGGAACCTGCGCGAGGAGGACCTGGCCATCAACAACGACATCTGCCTTGGCAACGCAGTTAGCCCAGTCTTTGGTCGCGGTGACGTCGAAGAGCTTGGTGAGCGTTTCGATGGTTTTGCGGATGATGTCCTCGGCCTTGACTTGCACACGGGTCGACTCCGGTGGAAGCTGTTCACCCTCCTCATCCTTAGGACGGTAGGTTCTGGAGATGCCAGAGAGCAGGGTTGGCTTCTGGAGTGCGTGGTGTGCCTCCGTCAACTCCTGAAAGGTGCGACTTTTCGTGCCTTTTTCAACGGCGATAATTTGATTAAGTTTCGCTGCCATGCGTTTGTTTCCCCTTTTAATCTATTGCTGAGTCTGATGCTTCTTAGTATATAGCTATCTGTCAATAAAGAAGGGGCGCTGAGGAGCGCCTTCGCGCCTGCGGTGCTCAGGGGGGTAGGGGTATCTAGTGATGGACTGGCCTCGCCAGTCCATCACTAGATACCCCTACCACGATGGTGTTTTTATCCTATGGTGTTGAGGTGTTCTGGAGGGTTTCTTGTTCGCGGCGGATAAGGGCGCGCACGAGGCGTAGCTCTTCGTAGCTATAGGCGTCGCCCAGTAGTTCTTTGGCGGGCTTGAGGACCTCCATGCCGACCTGCTGGTAGATGTTGACGATGTCTTCGTAGTGTCCGGCTTGAATGAGGGGCGAGACGTCGACCTCTTCGCCTGCCTCGATCAGGGCCGATAGGTGGTTGATGATCGTGCTGGTAGAGATGCCGCGCTGCTGGGCGATCTCTTCGATGCCATATCCCTGGCGGTAGAGCTCCAGGGAGGCGCGGTGGCTATCCAGGGCGTTGCGCTTGCGGACGACGGGCGCTTCTTCCCTGGCGGGCTTGGGCTCCTCGACGATCTCCAGGCCCACCTCCATGTTATGTTGATCGCAGTAATCCTCAATGGCGCGTGTGAAGGGCGAGAAGAAAGCTTCCAGCTTGCGGTCGCCTACCCCAGGGATGGCGGCGAACTGTTTCTGTGTTTGTGGACGCTGCTGAGCCATGACTTGCAGGCTGTTATCGGAGAAGATGATATAGGGGGCGATGTTGTACTCGTCGGCCAGGCGCTTACGCAGCTCGCGCAGGTGATGGTAGAGGCCCCACTCTTCGGGCTTGAGTTCGACCTGGGGCGCGTTGCGTTTGCTGCCCTGGCGCTGTTCGCTGGCTATAGCGGGTATCTCGACCGTGCGCTGGCGGCGCAGGATCTCGGCGGAGAGCCTGTTGAGCTTGAGCACGGGATAGCCATCCTGGGTCTCACTAATGAGTTCCTGTTGCAGGAGTGCGCGTCCCAGGCGCGTCCATTCGTCGGCGCTCAGGTCCCTACCGATGCCATAGGTGGTGAGCTGGTCGTGGCCCATCTCGCGAATTTTCTTGGTGTTCGCGCCACGCAGGATCTCAATGATATAGCGCATGCCGTAACGCTGCTGGGTGCGGGAGACGCAAGAGAGGAACTTCTGTGCGTCGATGGTGCGATCCTCTAGAGTGACCGGGCGCAGGCAGTTATCGCAGTTGCCGCAGTTCTCCTCGGTAAAATTCTCGCCAAAATAGGCCAGCAGGGCCTTGCGGCGGCAGTCGGTACTCTCGCTATAGGTGATGACCTGCTGAATCTGCTGGCGGGCCTTCAAAAGCTCGTGCTCATCCTCTTTCTGGGCAAGGATAAATTCGTACTTCATTCGGTCGCCATGCTGGTAGAAGAGGATGCAGCGTGCCTCCAGGCCATCGCGTCC
The DNA here is from genome assembly GCF_016587415.1 of Ktedonobacter sp. SOSP1-85. Lineage (GTDB taxonomy): Bacteria > Chloroflexota > Ktedonobacteria > Ktedonobacterales > Ktedonobacteraceae > Ktedonobacter. The sequence continues at coordinate 6,594,039 of NZ_BNJI01000001.1, forward strand.
GGCACGCCCTGACTCCTGGTAGTAGCCCTCCAGGCTCTTGGGCATATCGTAGTGAATGACGGCGCGCACATCCGGCTTGGCGATGCCCATGCCAAAGGCGATGGTCGCCACCAGCACGGGGACATCGTCGTGGATAAAGCTATCCTGGTTGCGCGTGCGCTCATCGGTGCTCAGGCCCGCGTGATAGGGGAGGGCACGAATGCCGTGGTGTTGCAGCGAATCAGCGATGGTATCGACGTTTTTGCGGCTCTGGCAGTAGATAATCACTGGTGCGTCGGACTGCTCACGCAGAAACTGGACCAGTTCGCTATAAGTATTTTGATGCTTCTGGCGCACCTCGTAGTAGAGGTTGGGGCGGTTATAGCTGGCGACCTCCACATAAGGATCGTTCAGTTTGAGCTGTGTGAGAATATCCTCTTGTACACGCTCGGTCGCGGTTGCGGTCAGGGCCATTGCCGGGACATGGGGATAGCGTACACGTAAACGCCCCAACTGACGATACTCCGGGCGGAAGTCATGTCCCCACTCGCTAACACAGTGAGCCTCGTCGACGGCGATCAGGCCCAGGCCGACGCGCTCCTGCACTTCGTCGAGGAAGATCAGAAAGGTCTGGGTCAGGAGGCGCTCGGGCGCGACATAGACGAGTTTGAGCTTGCCCTGAAGGATCTCGCGCTCGCGCTGTGAGCGTTCGCTCGCGCTCAAGGCGCTATTGAGGAAGGTCGCAGGAATACCATTGGTCTTCAGGCGGTCGACCTGGTCCTGCATGAGCGCGATCAGGGGCGAGATAATGATACTGACTCCATTGAGTAAGAGTCCCGAGAGTTGATAGATGAGGGATTTGCCCGCGCCTGTTGGCATCAAGGCGAAGGCGTCTCGCCCTGAGAGCGCCTGCTCAATCACCTCGCGCTGCCCGGGGAGGAACGCCTCGTAGCCAAAATAATGCTTTAAATGTTGCTCTAAATCCTGCACACTTCACCAGCCCTTCTAAAAGACACATTCACCTGATGATAGCAGATCGAACTACTCTTTTACAACTAGGGTGCTAATTTTAGCTATGTACATTACACAAAAGTCCCCTGCTCTTAAACCTTGACCTGGGGAGTGCCAAACTCTTGCAGGAGTGGTTGAAGACGAGCGCAGAGCGTAGTGTCCCATTGCTCTATTTCAGCGATCAGGCACATTGTCGCTGCCGCGAGAGCCCGACGTAACTCTTGCTCATCGAGTGAGCGCACCAGCGTATCTGCGAACGGCTTGGTGACGACTGCGGGAAGCTTATCAATGCCGCGTCCGTGGGCCGCGCTCTCTCCCAGGCGAATGCACGCAAGGGCAAGCGCGTGATTACGAATCTCACTGATCCAGTATGCAGCCTGCCAGGGTTTGCGGCGCTCAATGCGCCCCCTGTGACTCGCGGGTCACCTGCGCCATTTCCACGACGTAATTACGTACGTGGTCGCGTTGCTTCTCAGTGAACATAGTGATTTCCCGCCTTTTAACCTTCGGATATTACCATACTTGCATAAGTGTATATAACAGGTAGGCATGAGGAGACGATTGTATTCGATCTGGTCAAATCTGGAGAGTTGTGCTATGCTTACCTATAGGACAGTTCTAGTTGCATCTTCCTTGAGAGCGTGGTGAGAACACGCCTGCGCCCTGGCGCCAGGCCGCTCAAAACCATTCTTCTTAAGTGGAGTATACCCGGCAGGAACCGAAGAGGTCAAGGGTAGATGCACTAGGGAATTTTTCGTCCTCACGGATTATATCCTGTCGCGGCAGATCCAGCATGGACGCGTATGCGTCTACGAGTAAGCGCAGGCTTGCCTGGGGCTGGTGAGGCGGCGGTAGAAAATTCTTTGAGGAAAGTGGAGCTTATGGATAGTTCTCTTCACAGTGCTAGTCTCACAGCAGATGAGCTGAAGCAGCATTCCGCAGCCATTGAGGAGGCGGAGGTTGAGAGCGCGGAAGAAGAGCATCACATCCACCTGCCCAATCCAAGCCTGTGGCCACTCATTCTGAGTGCAGCGATTCTTGTCACAGTCGCTGGATTGCTGGGCCTTCCTGATAGTGCCTTGCTCACCTATATCGGCGCACCATTTATCATCGTCGGTATCATGGGCTGGGCCCTGGAAGATCCTATGGCGGCACCCAAGGAGCGCTACAAGGTCTTCAATCCCAACGCTCGTTTCCAGCTTGGCCAGGAAGTCCTGGACAAGAACGGGCAGTGGCTTGGCACCGTCAAGGCGCGTTTTGGTCGCTATATTCTGGCCGAACGTGGAGATGTGTTCGCTAAAGTGCTCTATGTGCCTCATGAGGCTGTTGAGGAGATCATCAAAGGAAGCATTGTACGCCTGAATGTCAGCGAGGATACCTTGCTGGATCGAGGTCTCGATGTGGTTCCCGATGATCTATATGACGACGCGGTTGAACCCGTGCTACCGTCCTTAAACGGGACCCCCCTGTTTGGACGTGGGCAGCTCTCTCCTGCGCAGACGGGACACTACAACTATGGCCCGAACTATCCTGGTATCAATACCGATGCCAGTGGTTCGTTCCATCACGAAGAAGTGTCACCCATCCCGCAGAAGTTTGTGGGTGAGCGCCGCAAGGTCGTTTCTCGCGGCAGAAGACCTTTACCTGCCAATGGCTAGGTAACGAGGCCAGGCCCTAAGGGATGTAAGCAGCTCTTGCATCCCTTATTTTTATGGTATTTCTTGTAAAAAAGCGGGTGTTGCCGGTATACGCGAAAAGCATGCCGACAACACCCGCTTTTTTAAAGCGTGGTATGTTTGGGAGATGTCAGATGCCCCGGCGAAAGCACGGGAGCTTGTATCTGGATTCCACCGCAATTCGGCATACCGGCGAAGGCGTGCTGCTTTGGCTTCACGATCCGACACATCAGGGGCAACTGACAAGAGCCCCGTGCTCACCCAATCCTGTCGAATGAGCAACGTCCGCATGGCAAGGTTCCTGGCACCCACCAGATCAGCATGCAGCGTATACTGACAGTTCTGACAGACAAACAACAAGCCTTTGTTGGGTCGATTGGCATCACAGGTATGCCCACACCGGGGGCAGGCTTTGCTCGTGTAGTGGGCATCCACTTTGATGGCCATGCTTTTGTGAAGCAGCGCTTTGTAGGCGATCATGGCATGCAGCTCGGCAAACGACCATTTGGAGTGCGCGGTGTTGGCTTTGCGCTGCTTGCGAGAGGCCTTCTTGCCATGTTTGCGCCTAGTCCTCTCACGGATGTGGGTCAGATCCTCCAAGCCAATCAGACTGCCAGGATGGGTGTGCACAATGCATTTGGAAACGACATGATTGGCGTCTTGCTTTAACCGTCTCTCTCGTCCGCTGATTTGCATGAGTTTGCGCGTGGCGGAACGAGTGCCTTTGTGCTGAAGACGCTTTCTCAGTCGGGCGTAATGATGCGACCTGGCCACCAGGCGTTTGCCCGAATGGAAGGTCGTCTCTCCGGTCGCCGTTGAGGTGACGGCCAGGTAGCGCATCCCAACATCCATTCCCACCACCTGCTTGTGAGTCTCTGGGGTTGGGTCTGCAATCGCTTGCTTCAGGGAGACGAGCACATAGAACTGTTTCCTGGGCTTGTCATACCAGAGCTTGGCCGAGCCAATCTCGGCCCCCTTCTGGATGAGGGCGGTATGCTCGTCATAGCCGGTATAGGGAAGCACGACCCGTCCCGCAAGCGTCAAGATGCTGACCTGTTGCCCTTTCTTGAAGCTATAGTCCTTGCCGTACTGGTAGGTCAGGGTGGGAGACACAAAGGTGGGAGGCTGATCCAACCCTTTGTAGCGCTTCCTGGTCTTTCCAGCCAGCCGGGCCTGCGCATTCTGCTTGACCTTCGTCCAGAGGGCCTTGTAGGTGGCTCCTACCTGGCGAGGAACGGAACAGGTCATTTGGGAGGGCAGATGAAAACGAGTGCGGATCTCATCATAGGTTCCCTCTTGCAAGCGAACAGCATTGCTTATCTTGCCATGCTCGAAAGCATAGCGACTCACGGAATTGAGCGCATCGCGATAGGCAAGCTGGGTCGCGCGCAAGAGCTGAAACTGCGCTGGTGTCGTATGAAGCTTGAGTTTTGCTGTCATCACCGTTTTCATAGCTGAAGTATAGCAGAATAGTCAGGCGCATGTCAAGGAAGTAAAAACAGATGGAGCATGCATGCAAGCATGCTCCCTGCCTCCCTCCTCACAAAAGGAATGCCACAGGTTTGGTGATGGTTTCAATGGTGTTGGAGCGGAGCTTATGGACGTGGTAAAATAGAGGTGCCTCTAGCTGCGATGCTTAGGAGGGCCGACTTCCCCCTCGTGGGGAAGCCGGACTTTTTTATTTTGATGAGGGTTAGTATTCGTAGAAGCCGCGCCCGCTCTTGCGGCCAAGCATACCGGAGTTGACCATGCGGCGCAGGAGGGGGGATGGCGCGTAGAGCGGCTCTTTAAATTCTTCATAGAGCGCCTCAGCGGCCCAGAGTGTGGTATCGAGACCCACATAGTCGAGTAGGGTCAGCGGACCCATAGGATAGCCACAACCCAGCTTCATAGCCGTATCGATATCCTCTTTGCTTGCCAGCCCATTCTCGTACATGCGGATGGCGGCGAGGAGGTAGGGGATGAGCAGGAAGTTGACGATAAAGCCTGCCGTATCTTTGGCCACGACCGGTGTCTTGCCCAGCGACTTGGCGAAGGCGCGCACCGTCTCAACGGTCTCGTCGGAGGTAGAAATTGTGCGCACGATCTCGACGAGCTTCATGACGGGTGCGGGATTAAAGAAGTGCAGGCCACAGACCTTGTCGGCGCGCTTGGTGACGGCGCCCATCTGCGTGATGTTGAGCGAGGAGGTGTTGCTGAGGATCAGGGCCTCGGGCTTGAGGGCGTTATCGAGGGCTGGGAAGAGGCGGAGCTTCTCCTCCATATTCTCGATGACCGCCTCGATGACGAGATCGCAGTCGGCCAGGTCTTTGGTATCGAGGGTGCCGCGCAGGTGATTCTTATAGTCGCGAGCTTGCTCCTCGTTGATCTTGCCCTTTTGAAGCATCATATCCCAGGCACCCTGGATACGTGCCATACCTTTATCGAGAAAGTCCTGCGCGACCTCGCGCACGATTGTTTCATAGCCAGCCTGGGCGCACGTCTGCGCGATCCCGCTCCCCATAAGGCCACACCCAATGACACCTACTTTACGAATCTCCATCGAATCTTCCTTTCAAAATAAAAGCGTAGGTTCTGAAAACGAGCAGGATAATCCTCTCGCCACCGTGTACTAATGTATCACAAAACTGGCTTGCGAGGCGAATGCGCCCTGCAGCCTAGCCCCCTTCACTGGGTGCCGTGCCGTGTCCCCTTTAAAGGGTTACGGCGCCGATTTAAATTAATCAACCCCATCGCGCGAATCTGCTCCAAAAGTCGGTAGGGACCAGCTTTAGCGCGTCCAAAGGCGATTAATCGCATGCAGGCGCAGCCCCAAACGTTAGGATTGGCATTATCATGAGATGAACGCAATCTCTTCGGAGAACCGGCTTGCGCCGCACTGCCATGAATGGCGTTCGGACGCGCTAAAGCTGGTCCCTACCGGGCTGGAGAGCCTCTTCAGCGTCAGATGGCTCTGCTGTGGAGGCGGGTATCCCGAAGAATGCGAAATATTTGGTAACCAGTTTTGTTCTTCCCAGCAAAGACAGGGTTAAAGCGACTTCAGTTGGGGGACCTAAAATAAGCGTTAAGTAGGTCTGGATAGTGAAAATAATGCTAAATATTGGCGAGTGGCTATTTTCTATCTTGTCAGGGAGAGATATGAGATTTGATAGAAAGAAAAGCCACGTTATAAGTGGGAGGAATAGCGCGGCTACATATATAAAACCACTTGTATCTTCCCCTTTTTTCTGGGCCTCGTGCATAGATTTTCCTATAGTAAGCGTACGGAAAGCCATAGCTATTACCAGCAATATTGCATAAGCGCTCGCTATATAACATAGCAGTGTAAGCTGATGGAAGAGGGTAAATACGAGCGTCAGTATGGTGCTCAGGATAAAGGGCGGAAGGAGGGCGCGAAGCAGGGACATCTTGAGAGACATGGACGTTTACCTCATACCGTATTTGCAGGTGTTGTTCGCTGATAGTATACTCTACTTTGTGCCTGGCGGATAGCTGTGATATGAGTGGATAAAAGGAGACTAAAAGAGACTGTAGGGTCCATGCTAGCATGGACCCTACAATTTGTTTGGTTTTTTTCTTAGCCTTCGATAAAGCTTTGGATCTCCTGGGCGGGGACGGGATCGACGCCAAAGATGATGGTGTAGTGGTTGAGGTTGGGGAGGTCGCGATAGGCGCAGTTGGCGATAGTGTGATGGATGCGTTTAGCATCCTCCTGGGAGAGCAGCTGGTCGCTCTCGCTGAAGAGGCCCTGCCCGGCACGTAATAAGAGGGTTGGCGCCTGCACCTGTTCCCACTGGGCCTCGGGTTGGGCCTGGGGATAGTTCAGGCCCTCCTCCAGGATGCCGTGGGCAAAGGCCTTAGAGATGACGGAGCCATCCTGCTCAATACGTACATCGTGCTCGAAATAGAGATCGATGTACTGGTTCCAGTAGGGAGCGAGGTAGGGGGCCTGCTTGAGACGGGCCAGGTAATCCTGGTAGGAGGGAAGGGTAACGCCCAGGCGTGAAATGGCGGCGGTAAGCCAGGTGGGCATATCATCCTGCCCGCTCCAGGGCAGGGGAGCGCCCGCGTCGATAAGCACAAGCTTGCTCAGCTTATCGGGGTAATGGGCTGCGAAGTAGAGGGCGATGAGTGCGCCCAGCGAGTGCCCAATGATGATGGGCTGCTCAAGCTGAAGGGCGTCGATGAACGCCGCGAGGTCCCGCGCGTGAATAGGGACGCTATAGCCAGTAGAAGGTTTGTCGCTGTCGCCACGTCCGCGCAGATCATAGGCGATCACGCGATGATTGGAGGCGAAGGCATCGGCGAAGGCTTGAAAGCAGTAGGCATTGGCGGTCAGGCCGTGGAGGCAGATGATAGGCGTCCCCTCCTTGCCCCATTCGACATAGTGAAGCGTGATCTCGTCGCATGCGACCAGGCCGTTTTTGAGTGGTTCAATTGGCATACCCTGCCTCCTGTTCTTGCTGCTGAAATATCTGCCAGCGCTCGATTGTTGAGCGAATAAGGGTCTTCCCCTCTTCGATGCGCTGGGGAACGGACCGCCACTGTGTGTGTCCATTGCGGCCAAGGGCGCCTGGACGCAGGACATCCTGAATAATACGCGTATAAGGCTCAAGCTCTGGTGGGAAGAGCATAGCGTGATGCGTGTCTTCCAGGTAGAAGTAGTGCCCCTGGTGATGAAACCACTGGCGAATATCGTCCTGCTGCTTAACGACCTGTACGTGCATATCTTGTGAGAGGTCGTAAACGATCTCGCCAAAGGGGAAGCAGTGCAGGTGGGCATGGAAGACCGTTTGACGGAAGATGCCGTGTTCCCAGTAGATGATGGGGGCATAGAAGCGCTCGAAGAAGCGTTTGACCTCGTCCTTCAGTGTGAAAAGCTCCTCATCCAACGCGGCGGGCACGTCGCCATAGCAGCGATAGTGCTCTTTCGGTATGATGAGCAGGTGGCCCTCGACAAGGGGGGCGTGATCGGTAACGATACGAAAGTTTTGCGATTCCTTCAGAATATATGGCGCGATAGCCGCGCTATGACAGAAGGTGCAGCTCTTCTCATCAGCTTGCGTGATGCTGCTCCCTTGTTGCATGCAGGGGCTCCTTATAAGATAACAGCTATTATAATTTCATTGCTCTTAAGCGCTAATTATTCCATATTGCCTTGCACTGTGCAAGAGTTCTGTTGAATGGGCATGTGGCAGGGGCGAATGTCCCTGCCACATGCCCATTCAACAGACACTTTATCCTGCGTGGCGGAAGCCGGCCTCGGCCATGCTGAGGGGCTGGCCCTCGACGATCAAGCCAACGTCGACTACCTCCGCCAGGACGAGAATGGAGTCCCCGGCGTCCATGCTATTGCGCACCTCGCAGCCAACCCAGCCCAGGGCGTCGTGCAGGACCACGTAGCCATCGGGGCGTAGCTCATGGCTGATGCCCTGGAGCTTATCGGGATACTTAAAACCAGACTTGCCGAGTGTCCCGGCAAGCTCACGCTGCCCCGTGCGTAGCACATTGATGGCGAACTTCTGGCTGCGCTGGATCATGGGTAGGGACTTGGCATCTTTCTCGATAGAAACGGCGACGAGTGGTGGCTCGAACGAGACCTGGGAGAGCCAGTTGGCCGTAAAGGCATTGACCTCGTCCCCCTCGGCGCAGGATACCGCGTAGAGTCCGTACGTAAACAGGCGCAACACCTGTTTCTTGATCGCAGGGTCCATGAGTGCATCCTTTCTCTAAGCGAACGTGATGTATTTCTTTTATTGTATGTTATCACGCAGAGCGTTGCCAGAAAGGATGTACTGACCAACTCTACATGGTGTCAATGGCGTTCTGGGCCTCTTGTAAACTGACACCATACAAACTGCGATAGAGCTGAATGGCTTTCAACCTTTGGCCTGCCAGTAAGGCCTGGCGAATAGCAACAAGCTCTGGCCGTTCCTGTGATGGACTGTTTGTTGGAAGACCAACCTCCGGTGTGTGTGGAGTTGGGTCGCTGCGTAGTTCCTGCAGTATGTTGCGCAGGAGCTGTGTTTGTTCCATATGGGCATGAGAACTCGTCAGGGTGAGCAGCAACTGCTGCATGAGGTTTTCGATCCGGTTCATTCTGGCTTGCAGTGAGGTGAGCCGCCTGGCAACATCTCGATCTTCCATTAGCGTTGTATCCTTTCCTGCCCTTAGATGGGTTTAGAAAGTATTCATAACAATCTCTACTAATGACAGGGTAACAGAAAATCGAGTCCCTGACTGTGAGCTAGTTCTCTTTTGTATGCACCTTTTTAGCCCCAGTGCTTGAGCGCGCGACGCTGAGCACGATTGAGCTGGATGAAGCCAAAGTGAGAGGGGGAGGCTGGTGGGTTATGTTGTGTGTTTGTGATGATTGGCGGCTGTGGAGGAGACACCTTACTCGCGCTCTGCTTGTTTGGGAAGGCTGTAGAAGTGTGATGTATCGTATTGGCGTGTATGTCTGTGAGCGAAGTCAAAGCATCAGGTGCGGTGCTGAAAGGTTCCGGAGTCGTATCCGCAGCAGGAGAAGTGTGAGCGTTGGCTTTTTTGCCTATGGTGACGTGGTGCTCCAGGAGTTCAGGCAGGAGCGGGACGATAGAGGGCGCGAGAGCGTAGTGGCCATACGAGGGTGAGGTCAGCATATAGCTACTGGTCATAGAGTGCAGTAACTGGCGGACATTTACGGGACTCATGGCGAGGGTCGAGGTGATCTGCGCGGGGGTAAGTGGTGTTGCCTGTTCGTGGAAGAGGCGTAGAATGGTGAGGCGCTCAGGCGAGAGGGCCTTGGGCGCGTTGAGGGTCTCGATGGCGAAGGTATCTTCCGGCTCAGCGAGTTGGAATTGCATGGCATCAACTGGGCAGTAGAGCAGGTGCGAGGCGGGTTTGAGCAGTGTTCCGAGGACATCGAGGCGATAATAGGATGGTGTCTTTAAGCGCTTGAGATGTAGATGGTGATCCACGTGGGCCACCAGGGGCGAGGAGGATGTGCAGGTATGTAGGAGTAGAATACCGATCTGCAGACGCTCAGCCAGGCGACGCAGGATGCCCAGTAGCTCGCGATCGTTGCCCTTGAAGAGCGTACGGAGGGCCGCCAGGTTATCGATGACGAGCAGGCGAGCATCCATATGCACGGAGAGCCAGGTCTCCAGGTCCTGAAGCCCCTCGCGTTCGGTCAGGGGCGACCAGGTATTGGTCAGGTGACAGCGTTCGCTGGGTGATTGGCCAGAATGGCTCGCGCTATAGCGCTCATGGAGCTGAACGAGGCCTGTAGTAGGCGTATCCAGGGCGAGGTAGAGGACGGAGTGCTGGCGTGTATGAAATTGCTCAGACTGGCCAAAGGCGTGGGTGCCGTGCGCCACATGCTGCATGAGCTGATAGGCCAGAGAGGTCTTCCCCGAGCGTGGCGCTCCTGTGAGCAGCGTCAGACCAGGCGCCAACAGATTCTCAATTGGCCAGGGATACTTTGGCTGATAGGGCTGAAAGGTAATAAAGTCTTTGCATGAGGTAATCGGCATCCTGGGGCGAGCAAAGAGAATTTAACAGTTGACCAAAAGCGAAGAAAATGTATTGAGAGGGTATCAAGGAGCAGACAAAGCTTTTTCCTTGACAAAGAAGAATAAGTGTTCTATAATAAAAAGGGCATGAGATAGTTTAGTGTAGAATAAGTGGAGTGAACACATGATTCGTGCGCATAAAATACGCCTGCATCCAACCAAAGAACAACACGTCTACTTGGCGAAAGCAGCAGGGGTTGCACGATTCGTGTGGAATTGGGCGCTGGCCGAATGGAATCGGCAGTATGAGGCGGGGGAGAAACCGACCGCCTTGAAACTCAAGAAGCACTTCAATGAAATCCGGCGTGAGCAATTCCCTTGGACCTGGGAGGTCACCAAGAACGCCTCGGATCAGCCGTTCCTGGACCTGGGAAAAGCCTTTACAGCCTTTTTTGAAGGCAAAGCCTGTCACCCGAAGTTGAAAAGCAAGAAGCGCAGTAAACCCAGCTTCTATCTCGCCAACGATCAGTTTGAACTTGGGGATCATCGCATGTGGGTTCCCAAGCTCGGATGGGTGAATATGGCCGAGAATCTCCGCTTTGCTGGCAAGGTCACCAGTGCTCGGATCACCAAAACCGCGGACTGGTGGTTTGTCTCGATCCAGGTGGAGATGCCTGATGAGATCCCGGTGAAGAAATCGGCGGCGGTGGGCATCGATGTGGGGCTCAACCACCTGGCGACCTTGAGTACGGGAGAGGGAGTCGAGAACCAAGCCTTCCTCAAAACGGCTCTGGGGAAACTGCGCCGGGCGAACAAGCGCCTGCATCGCCGCAAACCAGGATCAAACAACCGGGAGCAAGCCCGCAGGCAGGTCGCACGCCTGCACTACCGCATTGCCTGTCTACGCGAAGATGCGCTCCAGAAACTGACCACCCGACTGGCGGACAGTTATGGGATCGTGGGAGTGGAAACCTTGAACCTCAAGGGACTCCTCAAGAACCGACGCCTGGCTCGCTCCTTCTCTGATGCCTCGCTGGGCGCGCTCAGGCGTCTGCTGGAGGCCAAGGTCGCGCAACGCGGGGGACAGATGATCAAGGTGGGCCGCTTCTTTCCTGGAAGTCAAAACCTGTCACTGCTGCGGGTGGACATGGGAAGACATGACGCTCAAAGACCGGGTGTTTACTTGTCAGAATCCCTCATGTCCGTACTCTCAATTTCCGCAAGATCGGGATCACAATGCCGCTCAGAATGTGCTGTGGGAAGCCCTACGCTTGATCGGGCTCATAGATCAAGTCGCCACCGGTACTGGCTCGGACGATGGCGTAAACTTGGCTGTGGACGCGGGGTAAGACCAAAAAGACCAACCGGTCTTGAGGCACCTACGAGTGAAGCAGCAACAACGAAAGATCTGGAAGGCGATGCTTGCATACGTTTTCCTACATTAATCGGAGCAGGATAGTAGCGCTCTGTTCTCGGATGTCATTCTGCATAGAAAGAATCTCCTTCTTGTGAAGCCGATATTTACGCAGTAATAGACAGAGAGACGCGTATATATGTGGAAGAAATTATGAATTCGTACGGTGCTTATATAGTGTATGCCACATTGAGGGTTTTGTAAAGCAATAGAAGAAATATTCAATACATTGGATGAAAAGGAGCGGGGCCCAGCCTCGCTCCTTTTCATCCAATGGCTTATGCTTTGGCTTCGACGAGTGCGCGCTGGTAGGCGATCTCCAGGGCATCGGCCTGGGCCACTGGCACGTCAGGTTGCACACCGACGCCTTCCCAGTTGGTTTTGCTGGTTGGATTGATGGCGCGCATATTGGGGATGAAGGCCTCGAAGTGGCTAGAGATAGGATAGCGCAGGCCCGCGTGCGCCCCTCCGCCCGTGGTCTCACCAATCACAGTGGCACGCTTCAACTGTTACAGGTTATAGGTAAACTCTTCCGCCCCGGAGAAGGTGCGCTGGCTCGTCAGGATATAGAGGGGGCGGTCCAGGTAGCGCTTGCCTGGAACATAGGAGAGGGCCCAGGACTGCCGTAGCAGGTCTTTTCTGCGATCATACAGCCCATTGAGCTGGATGTTTTCGGAGGCGAAGGCATCGAAGAAATAGCTACAGAGGAACTGGACCATCAACGAATCGCCCCCGCCATTGGTGCGTAGGTCAATGATCATGGCGCGTGTATACGCGAGGAAGGTCAGCGCGGCATTCATGCTCTCGCCCGCGAAGTGGGGATGCACAAATTTATTGAATTGTAGATAGCCAATGTTACCATCTAGAATCTCGACCTTCTTTAAGCCATAGTTCTCTTTACTCTTCTGGCGGATGCGCTCAATCTCCTCCAGCGTATAGTCTTCATGCTCGTCGATGTGCTGGGGAACTCCCTCCGCCTGGTAGAAGAGACATAGATGCTTATCATGCGTGACCTCGCGCAGATGTGCCGTGATCGTCTGCGCGAAGAGCTCGCCATCGCGCATATCCGCATAGGCCCCCGTGGCGAGATTCTGGCGGAGCGCGGCCGCAACCTCTGACACCACATCAGGGAAGACATATATCTCTCCCATCTGCTTCAGCAGCTCCTCAATAATTGCCTGAGGCGAAAAAGTCTGTTGTGTTGTATCAATGCTCTGCATAGATTCCATCCTTTATTGATCTACTCACATAAATATTGTCTTCTTTGCATAGGATAAGGTAAACTGATATGCTGGTCGCCCTTGTCTACTCAATTCAGCAATTCCAGGAGGAGGGGAGCGCGCCAGTGCCACCGGAGCGCCTCCTCAAGTTGCTGCGTGCGGCAGGCGATATGACGCGCCTGCAAATCCTGCAATTGCTCAGCCAGCGCCCACGCTCCACGCGAGAGCTTGCAGGCATCTTGAATCTGACCGAGGCCGGTATCTCAAAACACCTGAAGCTCTTGCAGGACGCGGGCTTTGTGCGCCCGGAACGTTCCAGCTACTACGTGCTCTACCAGAGCCAACGCGAACCGCTCGCCGAGATCACGCGTGGCCTGGATAGGTTGCTCTAAGCATCTAACTGTGCTTTGCCAGAGGCGATGGCGTAGCCGGGGGCACCAATGGCATAGCTCCAGGTAATATGTTTCATGGAGCAGGCGGGCCGGTTGACGGTGCTGCTCTTGAGAGGTTGCCAGCCATAATTACCAGTCTCTTCGGAGCCGGAGCCGGGTCCGTTGGTGCAGGAAACGCCGAAGAGGTATTGCAAGTGTACCTGCGTTGGGGCATCGACAGTGATAGAATTGTCCATGACATGAGCTGTAAGCTGGCGATCCTGGGGAACCTGGGAAGCGACATGAATGTGCAATGTTGGCCAGTGTCCCTCAAGGGGGCTTTTCATGGGCTGATACCACTGATCCTTGTTAGGTTCGAGAAACCTTATTGCGCTCGTCAAGGTAATGGAACCACTCCACTGCAAGACGAAGTATTTTTGCGTGCTCAGTGTTTGCGTTGGTGAAATCTGCAAAGGCTGCCCAAAGTTTGCTGGACAGCTATGACCTGTAAGTGGAAGTTCAAAGGCGGGTTTTAAATCTTCTTGCATATCAATACCAGTCGCATATCCACAGGGATTGATGCCGAAGGGCGAGGCTACCCATTGTACCTTTGAAGTGTGATTGGTAAGCGTGATGTTGACCTCAAGCATTTCGCCGATAAAGTAGGGGCCTGGGGTGATACCGAGCGTCATCTCGAAGCCGCCAGCCTGGACAGATGTGGTGCCGGGTGCTCTGACCGGGCCAATTGCTGGGCCGCTCACAATTATTTTTTGCGGGACGAAGAGCAAGAGCGCTGATGTAATGATCACACCTACCACTAAGATAGCGACGAGGCTGCTGACTAATCGCACGAGGCGCTGGCGGCGCGTGGCTGGTGTGCGTAAAACAGGCGCCATGAGGATCTGGCCTGGCTCATATTCCCTGGCGGGAAGGGCATCAGGCGATACTTGCAGTAGGCGCTCGCGTACGCGTTGGGTGATCTGTTCCTGTTCGGCAGGGGTGAGGTTGAGGGACGTGTGGGGATCTTGCTGGAGCAGGCCTACAAGGTCGTTCCCCTCTTCTTCTGGCAGGATGTCCTCAAATGGCTTCATGGTTGTCTCCTTTCTCCTGGCGTTCATAGAGCATGCGTAACTGCTTGAGGGTGCGTGCCAGCATCTTGCGTACCGTCCCATCAGGTTTCTGTAAGCGGGCTGCGATATCAACCAAGCGCATGCTTTCTTGATAGCGTAGATGAATGAGTTGTTGCTGGAGGGGAGAGAGTTGCGCGATAGCCTCGCGCAGGAGGACATGGCGCTCCTGGCGTAGGAAGCGCTGTTCGGGTGTTGGTTCCTCGTCCCGGTTGTCCCGCGTCTCCTCCAGGGGGACAATCGTCAGGGCGGTGTGGTGGCGATAGTGATCGATAGCTTTGTTGCGCGCGACGCGGTAGAGCCAGGCACGCTGCTGCTCATCGGTGAGGCGCGCGAAGGCTTGGCTTGTCAGGGCCGCGGCAAAGACGTCAAAAAGTACATCCTCAACATCCTGGCGGCTCGTTATAAGCCGGGCCAGGTAGGGCAGGAGCGCGGAGATATGGCGATCATAGAGCGCGATATGTATCGCGTCCTGTTCTTCAGTGGCATGGCCCTGGTGCATGGTGTGCCCCTTTCGTTCGTTTGAGATCTCATAGAGCATATCGGATGAGGCACCAAAACGTGGCACAGAAAGCGCCCTTTTAGGAAAGGAAATCTCCCTGGGTTCGCTACTTGATTATGCAAAAAGAAACTTCTTCAGGAAAAATATCGGGTTTGAGCCAGAGTGTTCGCTCCCGTGTATTGAAGAGTTTGCCTTTTACTTCTATTTCGCGTGCGATGGAATGTAGCCATGCATCTAGCTCTTCTGTCTGCTCCTGGGTCAATGATTCGCGTGGGAGCACGCTTGCGCCGGGGCCGTCCATACTTATTTCCCTCCCTGGTTCATCAGTATATTGATGTCTTTGCGGTAGAATACTGTTGGCTAGTATACATGAGCTAATGGGGGGACAGTATATGGGAATTGTGGCTTGACGGCGTCACTTGTAGGGTTCATGCTGGCAAGAACTCTAATGCAACCCCTGTGAGATGTCTGCCTTATGGATTGCATCTCACGGGGGCGCGATTTTAAGTCCATGCTAGCATGGACCCTACAGGGCGGCGAGCACCTCCTGGGAGGAGATGACGCTGGCCTGGCGGGGAAATACCTTCTGGGTCAGGACGCGATGGACCTCTTCGTCGCCATCGGCGCAGCAGTCTTCGACGACGACCAGTTCATAGTCCATGTCAGCAGCCCAGCGCACGGTCGAGAGAACGACGCCGCTTGTGGCAACACCCAGCAAGATCAGGCGTGTGACGCCCAGCGAGCGCAGGATGACTTCGAGGTCTGTAGTGCTAAACGCGCCTACCCGCCGCTTGGTGACGACGCTCTCGCCGGAGAGGGGCGCAACTCGCTCATGAATCTCCGCGCCAGGGGTTCCCTCAAGTAGGCGGCCCGTCTGGCGAATAGCCGAGAAGCCGCGATTGCGTGGGCTGGCTTCTGGATAGCCCTCGCGGAAGCGGACAACCACGTGGATAATGGGGAGATGGGCCTCGCGTGCCGCTTGCAGTACGCCTGTGGCCCGGTCAAGGAGGGGGGCCTTCCTCTCGCCCAGGTTGGCCAGGATGTCATTCTGATAGTCCATGATCAGGAGGGCGGTTTTTTCATCTTTTAGCGTTATGTTTGTCATGTTTTTCTCTTTCTATTTTAGTCTGCGTCTGCTGTGGCGTGAATCTTGGCTTCTGCCTCTTCCTGGCTTACTTCGACCGGGCGAGCGAGCCGTTGCTTGCCGCGCAGCACGGAGGCGAGGGCCGCGACCAGGCACATGGCGGCTGACAGGTAGAAGACGCTGTGCAGGCCAACCGCAAAGGGCGATGAAATCAGGTTGGGGAAGAAGGAATGGCCCAGCAGGTTGGCCTTATCGGCGGCAGGCAGGGCGTTGAGTACCTTCCCCGGCACCAGTTGTGCCATAGGGTTATAGCCCAGGAAGGCCGCGAAGAGCGCTGACGTTGGTGGCAGGTGCGCGATTCGGTCCGCCACGCTCGCTGGAACACCCGCCGCTGTCAGGCCGCGTAGTAGCGTCGTCGGCAGGGAGGAGGCCAGGCCCAGTATAATCAGGCTGAAGAAGATGCCGATGCTCACAATCGAGCCTGAGTTCTGGAAGGTCGAGCGCATGCCAGAGGCGACTCCGCGCTGCTCGCGTGGTACGCTGCCCATGATGGACGACGTATTGGGCGAAGAGAACATTCCCTGCCCGATGCCCAACATAAACAGGATCAGGGCGAACCAGATGTAGTCAAAGTTCAGTGGTAGAATGGTCAGCAGGAAGAAGCCCAGGGCTTGAATGAGCATGCCCAATGTCGAGAAGGGGCGTGCGCCAAAGCGATCCGAGAGCCAGCCGCTTAACGGCCCCATCAAGAGAAAGCCGATCATCAGCGGGATCATATAGATGCCAGCCCAGAGGGGCGCGACCTCGTAGTCGTAGCCATGCAGCGGCAGCCAGATACCTTGCAGCCAGATGATAAGCATGAATTGCAAACCACCACGCGCGATACTGGCCAGGAAGCTGCTCGCGTTTCCCGCCGCGAACATGCGAATCTTAAAGAGGTCCAGGCGGAACATAGGATCGGGGACACGCAACTCGATCCAGACAAAGGCCGCGAGCAGGAGCACGCCCAGGACGAGCGCGCCCAGCACCAGGGGATTGCCCCAGCCCGTTGGCGAGCCACCGTAGGGCTCGATGCCATAGGTAATACCGATTAAGAGGACCGTCGCCCCAACCGCAAAAGTGATATTTCCCAACCAGTCGATGCGCTGGCGTTTGCGGGGCGTCACGGTCTCACGGAGCATGGTATAGGCCCAGATCGTACCAACAATACCAACAGGCACGCTCACCAGGAAGACCAGGCGCCAGTCAAAATATGACAGGATACCGCCCAGAATTAGCCCGATGACTGAGCCGAGAATGGCGGCAATCTGGTTGATGCCCAGGGCAAAGCCGCGCTGGTGCTCGGGAAAGGCATCGGTAATGATCGCCGCGCTATTGGAGAGGAGAAAGCCACCGCCAATGCCCTGCACGAAGCGGAAGAGAATCAGTTCTAATGCCCCGGCATTCCCCGTACCTGGAGTCAGCCAGAGCAAGATGCTGCCAATCGTAAAGATAAGAAAACCCAGGTTATAGAACCTGACACGCCCAAACATATCAGAGATGCGCCCGAACGTGACCAGGAGCGTGGCTGTCACGACCATATAGCCCATCAGCATCCAGAGGAAGTAGCCAGTCTCCCCAGGTGCCAGGGGATCAATATGAATACCTTTAAAGATGACCGGGAGTGAGATCAGGACAATGCTGGAGTCGATTGTCGCCATGAGCACGCCCAGGGTCGTATTTGTTAACGCAATCCATTTATAGCGTGGCGAAACGGGCCTGTTTCTACGTGGAACCCGCTTCTCCTCCTGCCTCGCAATGCTTTGTGCCACCATGCCTTTCGCTTTCTAGAAGGGTTGTCGCTGACAGCGCCTATCATTGATAAAGTTGTATCTTGCCTTGACGAGAATATCATTCTAGTCAAGAGGTGCTATAATTGTGTTCACAGACAGATTAGAGAAAAAGGAGATTTTGTGATGGATGATAGTTTTGAGCGTAGCGTGATGACCGAGTCCAGGCGGCAGAGTATTCTTGGTGCTGCGCTTACTCTCTTTCTGGCAAAAGGTCTCACTGAGACAACGATGGAGGATATTCGCCATCGCTCAGGAGCCAGCATGGGGAGCATCTACCATCACTTTGAGAATAAAGATATACTGGCGCGCGCTCTGTACCTGGAGGGACGCACATCCCTTCACGAAGCCTTCTTTGCCGCCATTGCCACCAGTGATCCGCACCAGGGCATTATGGGCCTGGTTTATGCTTATCTGCGATGGTTTGAGCAACATCCTGATTTAGGACAGTATGTTATGGAGGCGAGCGATACTGAGCACCTGGATGTGTACGTCAAAGTGCTACGCCAGAAGATCAAGGTCATGCTTCCAGAGGAGAACTTTCCCGCGCAATTCTTCCAATAGCTTGCTCCCTTTATTGAAGCGGGCGCAATCAAGCGCCTCCCTCAGCAGGTTTACTTCCCGCTCGTCATCGGCCCCAGCCGTGATTTCACGCGCCGCTGGCTCAGGGAGCGCGTCGCCAGCGAAATGCAGGAGGCGCGTGAACCCCTGGCTGAGGCTGCCTGGGTCTCCCTCTCGGCCAGGTAGATCAGAATCTTCCTCTTTCTCTCTCTTAGATCTCAGAAAACTGGAGATTTGTACGACATTGCAAAATTAAACCATTAAGGTTTATCTGGTGGGAGAAGCGACGGAAGATTGAGTATCTTAGCGAGTAGCGCTCGGAATGAAGGCGTTGTATAACGTGTATCGTGAGGCGCGATTGTCAGAAACTGGCACCCCATCGCATTGAGATCCATATGCTGGATCAATGTATTGGCGCGCAAAAAATCTAAATGGTATGCTAAACCAAAATCAGCAGGACAGGAAAATATCGCGCCCGACGGAATCTTTTTCAGAGTATGAGCAGCATCGTAAAGATTTTGTATTTGTGTCGCATCGTGGATAACCATGTTGAGAGGCGCTAAATGATGACCTGGTATTGGTAACGGGTTAGTGCGGACGATATGCAAAACATTTGGGCTTGTTGCCTCTCCAGCCTGCCATGTTCCTTCGCACCCGGTAAGCAACGAAACGATGAGGCCAGCAAGGAGATAAACTCTGGTAAAAGTAGATTTCATCGTCGTTTCCCTCAAAATCTTTCTTGCTTGCAAGCCATACGCTATCTGCAAGAGAATATAGTAGAAGCACGCTACTGTGACTGATTTCTCTACAGGAGAATACGTCATATGATGAAGAATCATTCCATATCTTCTTGACATATGTTTCCACGAGGGCATATACTTTGCATATTGTACACCCCTCCCCAAGGGGTAAGGGTATAGATGCCTTTTAGCAAGAAATGAGAGTGTGATCTATGGCGATAGCGAAAGAGACAACCTTATCTATTCCGGCGATGAGTTGCAATCACTGTGTGCAGACCATCACGAAGACCTTGAGCGATCTAGTTGGTGTCGAAAGTGTGAACGTCGACCTGCCAACAAAGACGGTATACCTGGCCTATGACGCTGAGACCTTATCGTTGGCGGAGGCTGAGGCGAAGCTGTCCGAGGCGGGCTATCCCGTCCAGAAGCAGTCCTTTGCCAATCGCGGCAAAGCCTTACCACTGAAGTAGAGTCCATGCTGGCATGGACTGCGAGCGAAGCGACTGACCTCGTGTGGGGATATCGGCCTTCAGTCTATGCCAGCATGGCCCTACAACGCTAATTTGTATGGTGAAAGTGGGGGAGAGATATGTCAATTCTAACAATACCTGGCCAGGCGTTGCTGACCGCCGTGGGAATGGCCTGGCAGGTCTTATGGAGCCTGCCTGATGCTGGGCTTTCTGGTCTCGGGTATGATAGACCTATGTGAGCCGTGCAGGTATGAGTAAGGTCTTGGGCACGCAGGCATGAGAGAGATCGCGCTGGCGGCAGGCTTTGGCGCCACAAGTTCATCCTGCTCGTATGCCGCCATTGCCGCCGCCAAAAGCATGTTTAAGCGTGGCGCACACCTGATCCCGGCCCTGGCCTTTATGTTTGCCTCCACTTTCCCACATCGACGCGAGGCTCACATCCCGAGTTTGCCTGTTACCTGGCAGGTCATTACGAGGCGGGAATGAAGCAAGAGGTAAGCGTCACTGCTTAAAAAAGCCACATTTTTCCAGCATAGACGCCACGTTCACGGCGTGCCGATTATGCTCATTTGATGAGTAATTACGGCAAAGAAGCACTTCCTTGCCCTCCTGCATAGGTGGGCAACGGGAATTGGTGCCTGTCAACGTGGTGCCTCTGGGTTAGGACGAGAAGCGAAAGGACTTTACCATGCGCTCAAAGTAATCGTGGGACGTTTTTGCGTAGCTGCTGGTGGCGTCCTGGTAGATGATGAAATAGAGTTCTGCTTTGTTGGTGCTGATGGTGTGATTGATGCCGAGTACCGTTTCTTTGACCGTGAGGGTTGAGCCGTCGCTCTGCTTGACTTGCTTCTCCATTGACCCCTGGTACCAGCGTTCGCCATTGAGGGTGATGGTGCTCAGGCTGGAGGCTTGCAGGGGGTGCTGTGAAGAGCCAAGAAAGAATTTAAGCATGAGATCGCGTGAGGATACGGTATTGTCTGGGCGTGCGGCATACAAGACGTGGAGTGAGGCTGCTGGGCCCTCAACGCTCGTGAAGAGCGTCCCCTGGAGCATTTCGAGTTGGGGTGAGCTGGCCCCGAGGTAGAGGTCCTTGGTTGAGATATTCCAGTTGTTCATATAGTCAATAGAAAAGAGCTGGGTACGCTGGTTTTTCCAGACTGGTGGCGCGCTGACTGCGTTGCTGGCCTCGAAGCAGGCGCTCAGTACGACGAGGAGCGCCAGAAATGAGGCGACAAGGCCAGAAACTCGCGCCAGGCGCGTGATTGCAGTGCTCATCAAAATAGCCTCCTTGCTATCTTTTGACCAGTGTTACTTTTCCGTGAGCGGCCCTGGGCGCGGGGGCGCGCAGGATGCTCTGACAACGAGCGAGGTTGAAAGTTCGACATGGTTGGATTCAAGCTGCTGCCCGGCGATGAGGCGTAGCAGCATAGTAGCCGCCATCTTACCCATCTCGGCCAGCGGCTGGCGAATGGTCGTCAGGGGCGGAGACATCTGGGCGCTATACGTCACGTCATCGAAACCGATCACACTCATGGCATCGGGGATGTGAATGTTGCGCTGGTAGAGGGCCTGGTAGACTCCTGCGGCCTGTGCGTCATTCCCCGCGAAGATTGCCGTGGGTGGCTCTGGCTGATCGAGCAGGGCATATGTCTGCTGTATGCCGTCGCCCAGCAGATAGTTGCCCTCGCAGATCAGGGCGGGATCAATCGGGATGCCCGCGCGCTCAAGCGCCTCGCGGTACCCGGCCAGGCGTGCGCGCGAGGTGGTGAGATGGAGTGGACCCGTAATGATACCGATGCGGCTATGACCCAGAGAAATAAGATATTCGGTCGCGGTATAGCCTCCCAGCCAGATCGTGGACCCGATGGTGGGGAAGGCCGTGGTAGGCTCGTTGCGATCCCCGATGGAGACAAAGGGAATACCCTGTTCCATCAGCGCGTTAGCGATGCCGAGCCGTTCGTAGGGTAGGAGCAATAAGACGCCATCAGTGGAGCGGTCAAGCAGGCGTCGCAACCATAAAAGCTCGGTATCTTCGTTCTCATGGGTTGCGAAGATCACAAGCCTATGCCCACTCTCCTCCAGCACATCTTGCACACCATGCATGATGCCAAGGTCATAGCCGCCTTCCAGGCGCATAATTACCAGGTCGATCAGTCCACTCTGCCCCTTGCGAAGATGGCGAGCCGCGTGATTCTGAATATAGTCATGTTGTTCGATGAGCTGCTGTATACGTGCTCGGGTCTGCGCGCCTACGCCGGGAAGCTGGTTGAGCACTTTGGAAACTGTGGTTGTCGAGACTCCCGCCTCCTTTGCGATTTGCGCCATGGTTGAACGTTTAATCTGTCGCTGCTCCATTACACATGCCTTCCCGTCGATTTAGGTAAACGATAACCTTGATTTGTTGCGCTAATCGTACCTGTTTTTTTCTGAATTGTCAATCGGTGTCAATTGGATAATGGAGAATTGGAGGGTAAAATTTTCCTTTACTTCTACCATTGACATTGGAGATTTTCTATGTTACCTTTTCAGCAAGGAAACAAAAGGTAAACGTTACCCTTGATTTACCTTACTACTTATCCGAAATACTGAGCACGGATCGCTAGTCACGAGAGTGACGTTGGGTTTCGGAATAAGAACATAGAACACTTATCTGGTGGGTTGCTTATTTTTCGTCAACGGTGGACGAACATACTACCATCGAGGAGGTTCAAAAAGCTATGAGGCTACTACTATCTCCGCGCCACTTCAAAGGGACCAGGCTCCCTTCGGGCTACCAGGCTTCCTGCACACTACATGCAACTCACAGGTGGTCTTTCGCTCACCCTCACCTCTAGTTGCGACTACCACTGGCTCTCTCAAGGCTCTCTCAATCTAAGCAGTAGCTGTTTCTCTTATTCATTTTATCTATGGTCATGCTGAAGCATTCTTTAATACATGCTTACAACATGACGTAGATATGACATGCTCTTTTTCAAGGAGGTCTCTTCATGGGCACGAAGCTCAACTTCCGCTCCTCTCTCAATCGCCGGAGTTTCTTGCAGGGTTCTGCCGCCGTTGGTGCGGGCGCGCTTGGCCTGGAGTTCCTGGCTTCTTGTGGAACGACAACCTCAAGCGCGGACTCGACGGTGACGGCGACCATCGACACCTTACCCCCTACCGCCAATAAGGGCGCTGTCTACGTATTTAACCAGGGTGTCAAGCAATTTGAGCAGACCCACCCGGGTGAGAAAATCGTTGGCAAGAACGATCCCTACGATCCTACCACCTACTTTGCGCGCCTGGCTGCTGGACAGTCGGAAGACGTTAAGGAGAGCTGGTTTACTGAGCCGCCGCTCTTGATTAGCAAGCACGCTGTGGCGGATATTACCAGCCTGGCGAAGGGCTGGCAGTACTGGAGCAGCTATAACCCCGGTATCGCGTCTATTGCCACCGATGCCGCGACGGGCAAGATCTATGGGGTTCCTGTCACTGGCTACGCATTGGGCATCTATTACAACCGCAAGATGTTTAAGGCCGCTGGGCTCGATCCTGATAAGCCTCCCATGACCTGGGAGGAGTTCCGTGGCTACGCCAAGCAGTTGAAGAGCTCTTCTGTGGCGGGCTATGCCGAGACGAGCACGAGCAACCAGGGCGGCTGGCACTTTACCAACTGGATGTATACCGCGGGCGGGGACATGCAGTCTGCTGATGGGACGAAGGCCACTTTCAACAGTGCCAAGGGTGTAAGTGTACTGCAAATGCTCAAGGACATGCGCTTTACTGATCAGTCCTTGACGAAGCAGCAGCTCTTTACCCAGGCCGATACGCTCCAGCTGCTGGCTACAAACAAGGTAGCGATGGTTGTCATGGCTCCCGATCAGCTCAATACCCTGAAGTCGCAGTACCAGGCGAACCTGGATGACTTTGGTATTGGCCCCATGCCACAGAACGGTGGTAATGCGGCCCTGACCGGAGGCAACATCTTCATCTTCAATCCCAAGTCGTCGAAGGAGAAGATTAAGGCTGGCTTCGACTACGTCATCTACAACAATTTCGACCTGAGTGTGATGGAGAGCAATCTGGCGACTCAGTCGGCCTCTGGACAGGTTGTGGGTGGTCCTGCTAACGTGCTCTTTACCGGCGAATTCCAACAGAAGGTAAATGAGCTTACGACTAAATATGCCAATGCGCCCTTGCAGAACTACCAGTCTTTCAACAAATCGACTGCCACGCTGCGTCCTGAGCCACGCAAAGAGACACAGAAAATGTACGCCGCGCTCGACCCGGTGGTACAGGCTGTGCTGACGAACGCGAGTGCTGATCCACAGAAACTGCTCGACCAGGCTGCACAGCAGTTCCAGCAGGTTCTCGATCAGTCGGCATCCTAGTTTGATAGGCGAGAGGAGAGCGTCTCTGCCGCTTCGCGGGGTGAGGCGTTTTTCCTCCCGCCTGGTCGCTAAAATCCTGGAAGGAGCTATGTTATGGGGCTGCCATCGTCTTCGCCGTCCCCCTTGTCTCTCCGTAAGCCCGCATTGCCACCGCGCAATATGCTGACACCCAAACGTGCCCCGGCTTCTGGGCAGGAGCGACAGGCGGGACGGAAGTTACTGCTAGTCTTTCGGCGTAATCTCAGCGGCTATCTTTTTCTGCTGCCCGCGCTACTGGTCTTCGCATTCTTTGTCTGGTATCCCATCGTGCTAGGGTTCGCGATCAGCTTTCAGAGCATCGATATGATCAATCCCCCTGCCTGGGTAGGATGGGCGAATTATCACCATGTGCTCACTGATCCACTCTTTGCCGTGGCCTGGCGCAATACTGTCGCCTTTACGTTCTACGCGCTGCTCTTCGGCTATGTGATTCCCATCGTGCTGGCGCTGCTGATTAACGAGATGCGCCATGGTAAGGGCTTTTTCCGCCTGGCCTTCTACCTGCCAGTGATGCTGCCGCCAATTGTAACGGTCTTTCTCTGGCGCTGGATTTATAATCCCGATTCTGGCCTCTTGAATGCTTTGCTCAGCCTGGCACATCTTCCCGGTGGTCTCTGGCTGGAGACGCCAGGAAGCGCACTCCCCGCCTTGATGGTGATCGCGACCTGGAGTAATGCTGGTTCCACCATGCTGATCTACCTGGCGGCGCTTCAGGGAGTCTCGGCCACGCTCTACGAGGCGTCTGAGATTGATGGCGCGAGCATCTGGCGCCGGCTCTGGCATGTGACGCTGCCCGCCATTCGCCCTATTATGCTTCTCATGCTAGTCTTGCAGGTTATTGGTACGATGCAGGTCTTTACTGAGCCATTTACAATCACGGGTGGTGGCCCGCAGCACGCGACGGTGAGTGTGCTCCTCTTAATCTATAACTATGCTTTCCAGGACGCCGACTTTGGTAGCGCAAGTGCGTTAGGGGTGCTCCTCTTCCTGGTACTGGCCATCTTCGCAGTGATCTATATGCGGATGACCAATCGTTTGATGCAAGGAGATTAAGCCATGGCCCTGCCTATCCAGAATCCATCATTGACGCCTGCTCCGGCGAAAAAGAGCTGGTTTCGCCGGGAACGCTCCACTGAGGAGATGAGCGAGCGTACGCTGGTCTCGCCGCTTTCCTTGAGGCGCCCGACTGGACGCGCGCTCTACTGGCTGATTTTTGTGCTGCTCTTGGGCACGACGGTGATTACGCTGGGTCCGATCTACTGGATGTATACTGGGGCGCTCAAGTCGAGCATTGAGATTTTTCAGACTCCGCCTACGCTCTGGCCCGCGCATCCCCTGTGGGACAACTATAGCAATGCCTGGGACGTGCTGAGCTTCCCCCTCTATTTTGGCAATACCCTTGCCCTGGCGGTGGGAGCCGTAATATTGCAGCTCGTGGTATCGGCGACAGCCGCTTACTCGCTCTCCAAGCTGCGCCCGGCAGGTAAGGGCATTATCCAGTTTAGCTTCTTCTGCACGCTGATGGTACCGCCAGTGGCCTACTTGATCCCGCAATTCGTCAATATCAGCGACCTGCCCTTGTTACATATCTCGCTGATCAACAACTGGGCCGGGGTCTGGCTCCCCTCTGCGGCCAGTGCCTTCAATATCCTGGTGCTCAAGAGCTTCTTTGATAGCATTCCCGCCGAGTTGACGGACGCCGCGCGCCTGGATGGTGCCAATGCCTGGCAACTCTTTACACGCATTATGCTCCCGCTCTCGCGCCCGGCCCTGGCCGTGGTGACAATCTTTACCGTGGTGGCCTCATGGAAGGATTTCCTCTGGCCTCTACTCGTGCTGACCGATAGTAATCTACAGCCGTTAAGTGTGGCCATCTTTCGCCAATCGGGGATCAACTCTAATTTACCCCTGCCTTTTACCTATCTGATTGCTGGCCTGGCGCTGGCAAGCGTCCCTCCGATTATCCTGTTCCTGGTATTCCAGCGACAGATTATTCGCGGCATCAACCTGACCGGCCTGAAGGGATAACCTTCCTCCTATTGGTGCCCGATTTATATTCTGCTAACGTGTGCTGCCTTCGGTAGGGACCCGGTTTACCGCGTTCACAGGCGATTAATCGGCTTTGGGCGCAGCCCAAAGCGTTTTCATGCACCACGTCGCGTGATGGGTTACTCTTTCTTCCACAAAAAGAGGCTTATGCCGCACTGCCATGAATGGCATTTGGACGCGGTAAACCGGGCCCCTACCGAGGGGGCGTTTCCCCCTTGAAGGGGGCAGTTAGTCATTGAAAGGAGGATTGCACCCGCTAGAAGCAGGCGTCAACACTGCTGTGCTCTTTACCTGTACGCTTGACAGTGAGTCTTGTCAAGAAAAACACAGGCTGGAGGCATTTGTTGACAGGATGTTACATCGTTGTACACAGCCATACCGTCTCTCAGGCTGGCGGTATGTGTGAGCAAGAAGCCTGGAAAGGAATGCGCGCAATGCAGGATGCAAAGCGAAGAAGGCGCACGAAGTTTATAGGGACGTTTACTCTCTGCATTTTATTCCTCAGTACCATGGGGATACTCTCGTCCGCGGCCTACGCCTCCACCTTACAGAGCACGAAGAGCGCAAATAGCGCGGTGCCAAATGCGACTGGTGGCACGGGGGCCACGCTGCCCTATGTCGAGATGGAGGCCCATAGCGCCACCACGAATGGAAGCATTCTCGGCCCCGACTTTACGCTGGGGAGCCTGGCCTCCGACGCCGTGGATCACCAGGCCGTGCGTTTAACTCAGGGACAGTATGTGCAGTTTACCCTGCCCCAGTCGGTCACGGCCAATTCAATCAATCTGCGCTATAGTATCCCTGATGCACCTGGTGGTGGGGGGATCAATGCCTCACTCAGCCTATATATTAATGGTGTCAAGCAGTCGAAAGATCTGCAATTGACCTCAAAGTATACCTGGCTGTATGGTGCCCCCGATTTCTCGAATTGTAATGGCAATGTTTGGTCCAAGAGCCCTGGCGGCACGCCGCACCACATGTTTGACGAGGTGCATGTGCTCTTGCCCCAGATGGCGGCTGGCACCAATGTCAAGCTGCAGGTCGACTCCGAGAATACTGCCCCCTGGTATGCCATCGATGTCGCCGACTTCCAGCAGGTGGCAGCCCCGCTGAGCGAGCCTGCGGGCTATATCTCGGTTACCGATGCGCCATATAATGCCGATCCCACGGGTGCGGTGGACGCCACGACGGCCATCCAGAACGCTGTCAATGCTGGCGCGTCCCAGGGCAAAGGCGTCTGGATTCCCCAGGGAACCTTCCTGGTTACCAGCCATATCCTGGTGAATAACGTTACCCTGGCGGGTGCGGGCTCCTGGTACTCGGTCCTGGAGGGGCCACCCAATGGTAGCACTGGCACGGGTGTTGGCGTCTATGGTAACGATGCCTATGACGGCAGTACCAGCTCCAATGTCCACCTCTCAAACTTCGCCGTTGAGGGCCAGATCTCGAACCGCGTCGACTGTGTCCAGGATAACGGCATGGGCGGTTCCCTCAATAATTCTAGTATCGCTAATGTCTGGATCGAGCACACCAAGGTTGGTATGTGGTTCGATGGCCCCTTTAGTGGCCTGACAGTCAGTGGTAGTCGCATCGATAGCACGCTTGCCGATGGCATTAATTTCCATCGCAACATTACCAATTCCAGCGTCTCGCAGACCATTATCCGTGGTACGGGCGATGATGGCCTGGCGATGTGGTCGTCCTCGGATAACGTGCCAGCTACTGGTGATAGCAACGATAGCTTCGATCACAACACGATCCAGTCGAACTATGTCGCTAATGGTATCGCCCTCTATGGTGGTGTGGGCAATAGCGTGACCAACAACGTGGTCACTGGCTCACAGTATCGCGGCGGTGGCATCATGCTGGATTACGAAAATTTCGGCAATCCGACCGTGAACTTTAGCGGCACTACCACTGTTTCTAACAATACTATAAATCAGGTCGCGGGTTGGGGCGACCAGGGCATTCAGCAATTTGGTGCGCTGATGTTCTGGGCCGACAATGGGGCGATCAATGCCCCCTTCACGGTCTCAGGAGATGAGATCGATAACAGCAACTTTGCCGCGATCTCCTTTGACGGTGGCAACTCTGTGAGCAACGTTGCCATGTCCAATGTGAATATCAACGGGGCCATGTTTGCCTTCTCCAACAAGGTCAATACCGTCACAGGTTCGGCTACAAACGTCACGGCTAGCAACCTGAGTATTGGCGGCATGGAGAGCTGCGAGAGCTCGGGCTCGTGGAATGTAACTATGGGCACGGGTAACACCGGCTGGAGTCCGACGCCGCAGACCTGTGGTTTCCCTCCGCCAAACGTGACCCCAACTCCAGTACCCACGAATACGCCCACGCCAATTCCGTCGACGCCCACGCCCACACCAACGCCTATCCCGCCTCCTTCCGGCACTCTGGTGACAGCGATTAACGCGGGCGGCGGTGCCAGTGGCAGCTATGTGGCCGATACTGATTTCAATCAGGGGAATCAGTTCTCAGATACCTCAACCTCTATCGATACCAGTGGTGTCGGCAGTCCCGCGCCGCAGGCAGTCTGGCAGACTGTGCGCTGGTTCAGTTCCTTTACCTATACCATTCCTGGTCTGACGCCCAATGCCTCTTACACCGTCAGGCTGGACTGGGCGGAACTCTCCTTCCAGGCGGCTGGACAGCGTAAGTTCAACGTAGCCATCAATGGTAGCCAGGTCTTGAGCGCCTTCGACGTCTACGCTACGGCTGGGTACAAGAAGGCGATTGCCAGGCAGTACGCGGCTACGGCTAATGGCAGCGGACAGATCGTGATCGCCTTTACCCAGGGTGGTGCGGATAATCCCTTTATCAACGGCATTGAGATCTGGAATCCAGGCGGCGGTACACCAACTCCAACGCCGGTTCCGACCAATACGCCAACCCCGGCGCCTACGAATACGCCCACGCCAATTCCGTCGACTCCAACGCCCACGCCGACCCCGCCAACTCTGGTGACGGCGATTAACGCGGGTGGTAGTGCTAGCGGAAGCTATGTGGCCGACACGGATTTTAACCAGGGGAACCAGTTCTCGGATACCTCAACCTCCATCGACACCAGTGGCGTGAGTAACCCCGCGCCGCAGGCGGTCTGGCAGAATGTGCGTTGGTACAGTGCCTTCACCTATACCATTCCTGGTTTGACTGCTGGGAACACATATACGGTGGAACTGGATTGGGCAGAACTCTCCTTCCAGGCGGCTGGACAGCGCAAGTTCAATGTCGCCATTAATGGCACCCAGGTCTTGAGCAGCTTTGATGTCTACGCCACGGCTGGTTACAAGAAGGCGCTCGTCAGGCAATTCAGTACCACGGCCAATAGCAGTGGGCAGATCGTAATCGCCTTTACCCAGGGGGGCGCGGACAACCCCTTTATCAACGGCATTGCTATCTGGAAACCCTCGGGCAACCCGCCTCCCACAGGAACGCTGGTGAGCGCCATTAACGCGGGCGGATCGGCCTCGGGCAGTTTCGTGGCCGATACCGGTTATGACCAGGGCAATCAGTTCTCGGATACCTCGACTTCGATCAATACCAGTGGCGTGAGCAATGCCGCCCCACAGGGGGTCTGGCAGACTTGCCGCTGGAACAGTTCCTTTACCTATACTCTGAGCGGCCTCACGGCTGGTAAGTCTTATACGCTCAAGCTCGATTGGGCAGAACTCTCTTTCCAGGCGGCGGGGCAGCGCAAGTTCAATGTTGCCGTTAATGGCAGCCAGGTTCTCAGTTCCTTTGATGTCTATGCTACGGCGGGCTACAAAACGGCGGTACAGAAGTCGTTTGCCGTCACAGCTAATAGCAGTGGGCAGGTCGTGATTGCCTTTACCCAGGGCGGCGCGGACAATCCCTTTATCAACGGTATCGAACTCTACAGCGCCTAGTGAACGACGGTCTTTCTCTATCCCTCCTGATCTGGGATGGAGAAAGACCAGCCCCTTGCTCATAGCCGACGCTGCGAAAGCACGCGTCTACATATGGGGCATTATATGTAGACGCGTGCTTTCGCAGCGTCGGATTATCACGGCTTTCTAATGCGCTTTGAAAGGAAAACACTTTTATGGAGATGGCAACGCCAGCCACCACAAGCGCTCATCTCATCTCTCTCTCCCCCCTGGGCTACCATGTCCTGGGGACCGCGTCCATGCTCGAAACCACCGCCTCGAAGGTGTGCTTGCGCGCTGGCTCAGCAACAGTCGAAGTTACTGCGCTAGCTCCGGACCTGTTTCGCGTAGGCTTCTTCCCGCATGGTCGCCCCGCGAGCTATGGCTCCGAGGCTGTGGTATCTCGGGATTGGGAACCCGGTCCCGTGACGATCAGGGAGGGAGAGGGCGAAGTAACTATCGCTACTTCTGTTGCGACCGCACATCTCTCGCTAGATCCTCTGCGCATCGGCTTTACCGACCAGGCTGGTCGCGCCTTCGCGACCGATGATCCAGAGCTTGGCATGGGCTGGCTGATCCCCGAGCAGGCGCCATCTCTCGACATGGTCAATCCGCTCGCCATCCTTGGCACACCCACACGCGTCTATAAGCAGCATCAGCCGAGAGCGCGCTACTTTGGCTGTGGCGAGCGCACAGGCGAACTGGAGAAAACAGGGACGCACCAGCTCTTCTGGAATATTGATCCACCGCGTGGTCATACCGCTCTGCAAAATAACCTGTATGTCTCGATCCCCTTTACCATGGTGGTGGCCGATGGACAGGCCTGGGGACTCTTCCTGGACAGCCCGGCGCGCGTCGAGTTTGACCTGGCGCATGAGGATTCTCAGCGCTCGTGGTTTGGCGCGGAGAACGGCGACCTGGTCTACTATGTCTTCTGTGGGCCCACGCCGCAGGCCGTTCTGGAGCGCTATACTGAGCTTACAGGCCGCACGCCGCTTCCCCCGCTCTGGTCCCTGGGCAATGGGCAGAGCCGCTTTAGCTATGAGACCGCCGAGGAGGTACGCGCCCTGGCGCGCGCCTTCCGTGAGCGCGATATTCCCTGCGATACGCTCTACCTCGATATTGATTGCCTCGATGGCTATCGCGTCTTCACCTGGGATAATACGCGTTTCCCCGATCCCGAGGGCCTGCTCTCTGAGTTGTGTGAGATGGGTTTCCACGTCGTCTGCATTGTCGATGCGGGCGTCAAAGTCGATGCGAACTACGAGGTCTATACCGAGGGCCGCGAGCGTGATCTCTACTGTAAGACTCCCCAGGGAGACGACTACCAGAATGCCGTCTGGCCGGGCGTCTGTGTCTTCCCCGATTTTACTAACCCGCAGGCGCGTGCGTGGTGGGGCGACCTCCACCAGGGCCTGCTCGACGCTGGTATCACGGGTATCTGGTCCGACATGAACGAGCCTGCGCTCTTTATTCCCCTCAATTCAACCATGCCGTCAGATGTGATTCACCCAGGCGGCGGGAAGGCGCGGCTACACACACAGGTGCATAACGCCTATGGCTCCTTGATGGTGCAGGCCACGCGCGAAGGACTCTTACGCCTGCGGCCCCAGCAACGACCCTTTATTATTTCGCGCTCCGGCTACGCGGGCGTGCAGCGCCACGCCCTGATCTGGACGGGCGATAACTCCTCGACCTGGGAACACCTGGCAATGAGCGTCACGCAGTTGCTAAACCTGGGCCTCTCGGGTGTGGGCTGGGCCGGAGCCGATGTCGGCGGCTTCTATGGTGACACCAGCGGGGAACTGCTGACACGCTGGACGGAGTTCGGCATCTTCCAACCCTTCTGTCGCAACCACTCGGAGAAGCAGACGCGTCACCAGGAGCCCTGGGTCTTTGGCGAACCCTACACCTCTACTATTCGTGACCTGCTCAAGTTGCGCCAGCGCCTGTTGCCCTATCTCTACACTCTCTTCGAGGAGTGCCACCGCACGGGCGCTCCCCTATTGCGTCCCCTCTTCTGGCACTGTCCCGAGGACATGGATGCCTATGGTGCGAGCGATCAGTTCCTCTGCGGTGATGTCCTCCTCGTCGCGCCCATCACGCGCCCTGGCGCCGAGTATCGCCATGTTTATCTCCCCACAGGCACCTGGTTCCACTACTGGACCGGTGAGCGCTTCGAGGGTCCAATGCATATCCTCGCGCACGCCCCCCTTGGTCAACCCGCCCTCTATGTCCGGGCCAACACCGCTATTCCATTCTGGCCCGCCATGAACTACGTCGGCCAGGCCCCAGCCGACTCCCTGACACTCATCCTCTATCCCGCATCTGGCAGCGGGAACGCCGCGCTCTATGAAGATACAGGTGATGGATATGCCTACATCGAAGGCGAATATGCCCGGCGTACCATTCTCTGCGAGTGTGATGAAAAGCAAATTCGCGTCATCCTGGGAGAACAGGAAGGAACCTTTGCCCCCACGCGCCAGCGCCTGCATCTCGAACTGCGCGAAGTCCCCACCGCGCCAGCAGAGATCAATCTAGGCGACCAGCCTATTGCCTGGTATTACGATCACGAACAGCGCCGAGTCAGCATCAACCTCGCCGCCACCGCTAATGAGCAGACAATCGAAGTGTTGTTTGCGTAACTGATTGTATCCGGGGGCGGGAAATTGGCAGAATCTCCCAAACAAATGCCCACCTGGAAGATGCGCCTGGTCACTAACGACCAAACGAATCTTCCAGGTGGGCACTTTGCCAGATATCTGCCAGGGAAAAACTAGAGGCCTTTGGGACGCGCGGGTTTTCCGCGTTCGACGAGGTACTGATCAAATTCGTTGAGGGTGCGTACCCCATGCTGTAAGACAGCGTCATAGATATCTGTGCTGGCTACTTCGACCCGGTAGGTGGGGAGTTGATACCACACATCCTTGATCCGAAGAATGGTGAGCCGGGTTTCTGGCGTCAGTTGTTGCTCAATAGCGTCATGAAGCGGTTCTGGGCGAACTCCTTCGTCAAGCCAGAAGGAGATATCAAGCTTCCATTCAGGCTCTCCAGGGCGCTCATAGTACACCATAAAAAAATAACGCTCATCTAAGTCAGCGAGCTTGAAGTGATCGCTCTGATGCAAGTAGCGCACTTGCTTGACGCGTGGATGTGTCAACAGTGGATGCATGATCTCGAATGCGCGCTCAATGCTCAATCTCGGACTAGAAACTTGCAGGTCGATGTCGCGCCAGACCATCAATCCTAGAACAGTGCTGCCCGTTTGCCTGACGACGCCCTCTGCACTGAGTAATTCGATCAAGTTCAGTTCCTTCAGTACGCTTTGCGCTTCATCTTGCAAGAGACGCTGACGTTGCAGTAACAGCTTATCTTGCTCAGGCTGTTGTGTCTCCTGGTGTACAACGGGGGAAGTAAGTTCTTCATTCATTCTGTTATGTCCCTTTGCTTTCTTTTTAAGAAATATGCTCATTTTGTGAAGTTGCTAGAGCAAAAGATTTTACTCAATCTTTTCACGAAAAGCAAGGGATAAAAGAAATTTGCATGCTCGTTATCTCTATTATGGGTAAGGGGGGTGAGAGGTGCGACGATGTTATTGATACTTTTTAGCCTTGACAGAGGATACATACATAGATTATCATATACTTAGATAGGCTAAGTAATAGGAAAGCTAAGTACTAGTATGCCTAAGTAATAGGCATAAGTGTGATCGATGACAGATTCTTCTTCTTTTGATGAACTGAATATTGCGGACGAGTTGCTCGATCTGCTGCCAGAGTTATTGCGCCAGTTGCGTGTGGATCTGCCTGCCGAGGGGAGCCCTGAGCAGGAGAGTCCAGAGTGGCGTGATATCTCGGAGCTGCGCGCAACCAATGGGCAGGTGCGCCTGCTACGTATCTTGAGTACGCGGCAGCGTTGCACGATGCAGGAGTTGGCTGAGCACCTGGGGGTCGCCGCGCCAACCGTAACCGCGATGGTCAAAAGGCTACTGGCCCAGGGCTTTGTTGAGCGTGTGCGTGATGAACAGGACTGGCGCGTGGTCTGGATCTCGCCAACCGAGCGCGGGATGAACGCCTTCAGGGCGTATGACCAGTTGCGGCGTGAGAATCTGCGTCGCCGCCTGTCTCTGCTCCAGGTGAATGAACTTATGCAATTGCGCGCGGCCTTGCCGGTCCTTCGGCGTTTAATCGAGGTGAAGCATGACAATCACGGCTGAGAAACTTTCGCGCTCCTTTGGGGAGATCCACGCGGTCAGGGGTATTGACCTGCATGTTGAGCGTGGCGAGACCTTTGGTTTTCTAGGTCCCAATGGGGCTGGTAAAAGCACCACTATGAAGATGTTCTCGACCCTCTTGCGCCCGACAAGTGGACACGCGGTCATCAATGGCTATGATGTCGAGCGTCAGTCCTCCCAGGTACGCCGGAGTATCGGCATTGTCTTCCAGGACCCTACTCTCGACGAGTATCTGACGGCAGAGCAGAACCTGTATTATCATTGCATGATCTATCACACTCCCCCGAAGACGCGCGAGGCGCGCATAAGCGACGTGTTGCGTCTGGTTGGCCTGGAGGAGCGGCGCAAGGACGTGGTCAAAACCTTTTCCGGAGGCATGAAGCGCCGCCTGGAGGTCGCACGTGGCTTGTTGCATGAACCGCAGACCCTCTTCCTCGATGAACCCACGGTGGGCCTGGACCCCCAGACCCGGCGCAGTGTCTGGGAGCATGTCCTGAAGCTTCGCGAGAGTACGGGTCTGACCATCTTTATGACCACGCACTATATGGAAGAGTCTGAATATTGCGACCGGATCGCCATCATGGATCATGGGCAGATTGTGGCCGTCGACACGCCAGATGCGCTCAAACGGATGGTTGGACGAGATATCGTGCGCCTGACGGTCTCCTCGCCCGAGCGCTCTGAAGCACTCCTCGCCCAGCAGCCAGCCTATAACGCACACCGAGATGGGGACGACATCATCGTCGAGGGTGATAACGGGCAGATCCTGGCGGCGCGTGTCATCCGCGAACTGACCCTGGCGGATATCGATGTGCTTGATGTGAGCGTTAGCTCGCCCACGCTGGAGGATGTCTTTGTTCATCTGACGGGTCGCGCCATTCGCGAAGAGTTGGCGAGCGCGAAGGACCGCATGGGTTCGCGCCTGCGCAGTCGTGGCCGTTTGCGCCGCTAGAGAGGGATGCTGCAATGCTAAAAATGACTGAACCGGTTACCATGCCTGAGATTGCCCCCGAGAGTATCTCCGCCAATGCGCGTTTTATCGACCTGGAAGGCATCGCCATGATCTGGCGACGCGACATGGTGCGCCTCTGGCGCCAGCGTTCGCGTCTGCTAGGCGCTGTGGCGCGTGCTCTGGTCTGGCTCTTCGCGCTCGGCTTCGGCCTGCGCGGCTCGCTCGGCTCTATCGCGGGCTTTAGCTACGAGCAGTTTGTCTTCCCCGGTGTGATCGCTATGACGGTCATCTTCAGTGGCCTGCAATCAGCGATCTCGATTGTGTATGACCGTGAGTTTGGCTTTCTTAAAGAGGTGCAGGTCGCGCCCACGCCGCGCTCAACCCTCGTCATCGGCAAGTGCCTGGGTGGCGCTTCTAGCTCAACGATCCAGGCCCTGATTATCCTGATCTTCGCGCCCTTTGCCGCCGTTCATCTCACGCCTTTGAACATCCTGGCGACCTTCGTGGCGACCTTCGTCACGGCCCTGGCCATCTCTGGTCTGGGGGTCGTGATCGCCATGTGGATCACCGATTTTGAGAACTTTGGCACGATCCAGAACTTTATCACCCTGCCTCTTTACATGTTCTCGGGCGCCATCTTCCCCACACGCCAGGTACCCGGCTGGCTGCATACCGTACTACTGCTCAACCCTTTGAGCTATGGCGTCAATGCCATTCGTGGATCACTACTTGGATACGAAGCCAGTAGTATCCCTTTTAACCTGGGCATCCTGCTTCTCTTCACCGTCGTTATGGTTGGCATCGCCATCTTTATGTCACGCAAAGAGGTGTGAAAGTCAAAAAGAAGTGAGTCGGCTGGCAGGCTTGCCAGCCGACTCACTTCTTTTTGACTTCTGCCAGGTGAAGTGTTGAAACTAGTATCTCAAAATAATGACAAATGGGTTTTTCTCTTGTCATGTGACATCTGCTTTTTCCTTGCAGCTTTCGAACAAATGTGCTATACTTGCTTCCGAGAAGCCATGTTGAAGGAGGGACACAAGGGATGCAACTGGTTGAACAACATCTGATCCGCACCACCAATTCTCGCTATGGCTGCATTGACCAGGCCGCCTTCGCCTCGAAAAACCTGTACAATCAGGCGACCTACCACATCCGGCAAGCCTTCTTCCAGAGTGGGACATACCTGCCCTACGCAGCAATCTACCATCGCGTCAAGCACCTGGAATGCTATCAAGCCCTCCCCCGCAAGGTCTCCAACTCTATCTTGATCCAGATCGACCAGAACTGGAAGGCGTTTCGCAAGGCCCTCGAGGCGTGGCGAGAGCATCCCGAGACGTTCACCGGCAAGCCCAAGATCCCAAAGTACAAACACAAGGAAAAGGGCCGCTTCCTCCTCATCTACGACAAGCAAGCCCTGGGCAAGCGAGCCTTCAAACAGACGGGGAAGCTGGTGCCCTCGGGGCTGCCCATCGAGATCGACACCGCCGTCCCTTGGGAGGCGCTCGATCAGGTGCGCATCGTGCCGCGCACCGATGGCTACGTCGTCGAAGTCGTCTACCAGCAAGCGGCCGCGCCAGCCGAAGTCGATCCCACCTTGATCGCGGCACTCGATCTGGGAGTGGACACGCTGGCCGCTTGTACCAGCACCAAGCCCGGGTTCCAGCCCCTGCTCATCAACGGCCGCCCGCTCAAAAGCCTCAATCAGTACTATAACAAACGGCGTGCCCATGCCCAACGCCAGCTCGCCAAGGCCAATCGCTTCACGTCACACCGACTGGATCAGATCACGGCGAAGCGCCATCGCCGCGTGCAGGCCTACCTGCACACGGCAAGCCGTCGGATCATCAAT
This sequence comes from Ktedonobacter sp. SOSP1-85, assembly GCF_016587415.1. Classification (GTDB taxonomy): domain Bacteria; phylum Chloroflexota; class Ktedonobacteria; order Ktedonobacterales; family Ktedonobacteraceae; genus Ktedonobacter. Next base: position 6,630,911 of record NZ_BNJI01000001.1, read on the forward strand.
CACCTGGTCGAGGAGGGCATTGGGACGCTGGTGGTGGGCAAGACCCCCCTCTGGAAACAAGAGGTGAACCTCGGACGCCGAACCAACCAGACCTTCGTGCAGATCCCTCACGCTCGCTTCATCGAGATGCTCACCTACAAGGCGAGGCTCATAGGCATCGAGGTGGTGCTGGTGGAGGAAAGCTATACCAGCAAGGCGTCCTTCCTGGACCTGGACGCACTCCCCACCTACGATCCGAAGCGAACCGAGAAACCGAGCTTCAGTGGGAAACGAGAGCGACGTGGCTTGTACCGGGCGGCGAGTGGAAGGCGGATCCACGCCGATGTGAACGCGAGCTACAATATTTTGCGCAAAGCATTCCCCGACTCCTTCGGGCAGGGGATAGAGGCCGTGGCAGTGAGGCCCAGGCGGCTTGCCGTCTAAACAACACTCATGCGAATGTCATATTTGTCATGGGTTGTCGATACTGTTGGATGATTGGCAGGTGAAGACGTCTATCTCTTTAGGACAGAGAACTCGATGTCTACCAGGCAGTGAGCGGCTACCTGGCTGAAGGCGAAAAGAGAGGGAAGCGTGTCAACATCGTCCTTGCATGTAGTCATTATAGGTGGCGGACTTGGAGGCCTGTGCCTCGCCCAAGGATTACGGCGTGTGGGGATAGACGTAGCGCTTTATGAGCGGGATGCCTCGCCATACACGAGGAAGCAGGGCTATCGTCTGCATATTGATCGGCGAGGAATAGATGCCCTGCATTCTTGCCTCCCTCCGCACCTGTTCGATCTGTGTATGGCAACCGCATCTCGCCCAGGAAGCCAGGTCACGATTGTCACAAAGCAGCTTAAGCCAATAAAGGTGATTGGTTTTTCTCGGGAAGACTCGCCCACAATTGTGCCAGTAAGCACTTCAGTCGACCGGCTGACGCTGCGCGAGATTCTTCTTATCGGCCTTGATGACATTGTGCATTTCGGTAAAGAGTTTCTTCGATATGAGTACCTATCGGATGGCAGGGTGCGAGCATTCTTCAGCGATGGGACCGAGGCGTGTGGAGATGTGCTTATCGCGGCTGATGGCGTCAACTCGCGTGTGCGCCAGCAGTTCCTCCCCCACGCTTCCATTGAGGAGACAGATGTACGCTGCATTTATGGCAAGACGCTCCTGACCGAGGCCACACATTCCCTTATCCCAGATTTTCTCTATCGTGGTTTTGCCCAGGTAGTTGGCTTCCGCTTTAGCCTGGCCCTTGGTGTTGTCGACTTTCAGCAACTCCCTGCTGAGGCCGCGCGTAAGTTCGTGCCCGACGCATGTTTCCATACCACTGGCAGCTACTTGATGTGGTCATTGAACGCGAAACGCAGGCATATGGGGATGTCTGATGACAAGCTGTTTGGTCTGGATGGAGCACAACTGCTACAGTTTGCCTTGCTAAAGACGAAGCGCTGGCATCCCGCCCTGCGCGCATTGCTTGCCGCTGGCGAGCCTGAGGAGACCTTCCCTATTGCTGTGCGGACGGCAGTTCCCTGCCAGCCCTGGAAGAGCACCTCGATCACCCTGCTGGGAGACGCCATTCATGCCATGAGTCCCGCGGGTGGTTCGGGAGCGAACATGGCCTTGCGTGATGCACACACTCTCTGCCAGGCCCTGAAGGCAGCCGCCTATGGCGAACGGCCTCTCATTTCCGCCATCCATGACTATGAAGCAGTAATGCTGGAGGAGGGTTTTGAGGCCGTCCGCTTCTCGGCTAGAGGAGGGGTTTTACGCCGGTAAGGGACATTGAGCTGTATGTTGTGCGGCGCGTTTAGTAGCGTCGCACGACCTTAAAATCTTAAAGGTGTCTATTCCTCGTTCCACTTCTCATCGAGGTGAGTGGAGTAGTACTCAAGACCGCGCTTAAAGTACAGAAGCTTCTCGTCGGTGGTGGTCTCCAGCAGATTAGTCAAAGCGAGTTCCATCGCCTCTTTATACTGCTGCGAGTTGTAGAGAGACATCGAGAGAAAGATCTGGATGGCCCGGTTCTGTGGAAACTCCCGCATGCCGCGCCGTAGTGTCGCGACCGCCTTCTCATACTCGCCCAGCCCACGATAGGTGCTTCCCAGGCCCATCAAGGCACGCTCCAGGCTAGGGCCCGCGAGCCCCTGCTCGAGGGCGCGTAAGTAGAAGGGAACAGACTCATCTTCAAGCCCCAGGTTATCATTCACCACAGCATTCTGGTAGGTGATCTCGGCATCATCGGGGTAGGCTGCGTTCAACTCCATAAGGAGCGCCTTGGCCTGTCTCAGAATGGTCTGATCCTGTTTGGCGCGCCCCTCTTCGCGCAATTGGATGGCTTCAGCTAAACGTTCTCGTTCCATTTTTATCTTCTTCGAATCCTTTCTCTGTCTGTTTGCTTAACCATTCAATGGTATCACACTCTTTGGTGCTTGGCATAGGAGTAAGGGTTGTTTAGATTTCGCCCTCAGCCACAATTTTTGGTGAGTTCGCATTATCACGGGCTGCTCGCCAGGCGGGGCTATCCACAAAGTGGTTGTCGTACAACTCCTGGGATGCTATGAGATCTGCTTGTGTTGCTTCCCCTTTCATGACACGCTCGGCCAACCGGAAGTATCCGAACCGATCCAAGCCTGGGGCCTGGACAATCAGAAAATCCGCAGTATGAGTGGGGGTGGTTGCGAATGCATGGGCCATATTAGGTGGAACGACGACCATATCTCCTTTCCTAGCCGTGATCACCTTCTCACCAGCAAGCATTTGGAGTTCTCCATCTATGACGTAGAAGAGTTCAGCCGATTGATTATGGGTATGCGGCTTCGCCCCCTCAACTCCCGCTCCCATGGTCGTTCGCATAGCGCTAAGCGCTCCTCCAGTGTCACTGCCATCAGCGAGCAAACGCGTCATGAGTTGCGCGAACCCAAAAGTTTCCGCCTCACTCTCCCGTACAATGAGAGCTTCCGCAAAATTCGGTACAAGCATGGTCATATCTCTCTGGTTCCTTTCCTTTTCTTGACACCCAACAGGGGACGTGTTATTATCACAATGTTAAGATAATAAACGAAATAAATGTTAACGTCAAGTATTTTAACGTTAAGGAATTTGTGTAGCTGGGAGGAATGCATGGCTGATGCAATTGACAAGGTAATGGATCAATGGCACGGGGAGCGTCCCGACGTTGACCTCTGGTCGATGGGCGTTCTCGGTCGGGTCGCGCGGCTCTCACGTGTGCTGGAAAGGGCGTACAAGAAGTTTTTCAGCGAGCACGGGTTGGAGGCGTTTGAGTTTGATGTGCTCACGACACTGCGTCGATCAGGAGAGCCATATGAACTCACTGCCTCTGCCTTACTCAAGGCAGCATTGGTGACCTCCGGGGCCATCACAAATCGTATTGATCGTATGGAGGCCAGAGGCTTCGTCGAGCGGGTGCGAGATCTCGATGATCGACGTTCTGTCCGTATCCGACTCACACCGCATGGACGCGAAGTTTTGGACAGAATCTTCAGTCTTCATGCCGCGAACATGGAGCGCATACTCCAGCCCTTGGACCGAGAAGAATGTGAACAGCTTGCGAATATGCTCCGCATCCTGCTGGAGTCCTTTGGGGATACCTCCCTGGAGTGAGCGGCAGTGTGGGGCAACGCTGCCCTCTCTTTTTCCACATGCGCCCATTTACTACTTATCCGAAAACTCTGAGCGCGAAGCGCTAGTCACGTGAGTGACGTTGGGTTTCGGAATAAGATCTTAGCAAAGATCGCGCGCAATTTCTACACAGCGTTTGATTGCCCATTGAGCGATGTTCCATTCCTGCTGGAGAGCTGTTTCATAGACTTCGGTCAGGCCAATGCGTAATTGATAACAATGAATCCGATCCTGATAAGTAGGGAGGCTTGGGAGGTGATCCCCAAAGTAGGTGGCCTGTTCCCTCATACACTCTAGCCAGGGGCTCCAGAAATAGGCGGTCGCGACATCAAACAGGGGATCGCCATACTTAGCATTCTCCCAATCGAGTACGGCGGTGATGCGCTCTCCATCAGTGAGTACATTATTCGATCCGAAATCACCGTGAACCAGGGCGCGCTCCTCCGGACACAGCTTTACGAGAGCGAGAAACGTCTTGAGCACTTCCTGGCATACAGCAAGTTCTTTCGTGGGTAGTGCGCGTTCCCAAGCATAGGTCTGTGGCTCCAGAAGAAACTCCCGCCATGTCACATAGACTGCCTTTCTAAATCTACTCAAAAGTGCTTACGCACTCTCAAACAAATTCAATTGCTGCACTTGCCCCTCACAGGATGCCATCGTGACATCTACGCCGCTTTGGGGCGTATGCAGCACACCGCACCTTTCGGTGTGTGGCGCTCGCCGCGCAAAGAACCTCGTCAGGATATTGTGTGCACTGTTCTCATCTCGATCCATGACGAGTCCACATTCGACGCAACAATACGTTCTCTTCCACAATGGCATGGCTTGTAGATTGCCACAGCCACTACACTGCTTGGACGTGTTGCGCTCATCTAAGAAATGCAACTCTTTCCCATAGAGGACACATTTGTACTTCAGCATTTCGAGAAAGGCGTACAAGCCCCACTCGTTATAGACCGCTCGATTCAGATGTTTATTGCGCTCTACATGCTGTTTCGTAACCATTTGCCTCTGTGAAAGGTCACCAACCACAATAGTTCTTTCAACCAAGTTGTGGCTGATAAGATGGGATGCTTTATGCAAGCTATCCTGTTGTTTGTTGCGTTTCTTCTGGGAAACGCGCTTGTAAACCTTACTGAGATGGATATACCGACGTGATTTTTTCTTACACTTATCACGCTTGGATCGAATCTTGTCGAGTTGTTTGTTGTACCAGCGTGATCCTTTAAAGCCGCCAACCGTGTAGATTCTGCCTTGCTCATTTACGCCAGTTGCCAGTGTTTTGATGCCAAGATCAAAGGCAACGATTCCATCTATCTCATGCTGTTTCTCTTGGCACTCTCTCACAAATGACGCGAAGTAGTTTCCCTTACCATCTCGACTGATCGCCACTTCTTTAAACTGTTCAGGCGGTATCTCAGTCAAGCGTGCAACGATGTTGGAGTATTGCTTGTTTTTGCCCTTGCCTCCGGTGGGCAAAATGAGCTTGTCGCCTTCAATTTTGAGGTACATAGCGGGATAGCAAAGCGTAAAAAAGGAATGCCGTGGGCGTACCCGTGGGAATCCCGGTGCTTCTCCGGCTTTGACTCTGCGAAAGAAAGCTTTCATGGCTCCATCGAGGCGATAGTAGACCTCTTGTAAAAGCTTTCCATACACCTGAACAAGCTCGGGATCATGTTGTTTGCTCTCTTGTAGGTTTTTCTTAGCATCGTAGAGATCCCATTTCTCACCATTCCTGAGCTTGAGCACCCACCAGTTGTAGAGTCCCCTGCACTTGCCTTGCATAAATTCAAGGGTTGCCGCGTCTTGCTCAGAAACGTTCATTCTGATCTTTTTGCAAAGCAGCATCCTTAATCGCTTTCTTGTAGGAACGCAGTCCATGTAATCTGGCAGAGAAGACTGTCACGATAGCAATGAGGTCACGTACCAATTCTTGTTCAGGAGAATGATTTTCGCCATTGATGACGATAAGTTGGGTATGATGTCGCTCACAAAAGGCTTCAAAGTATTCATATCCAAAACGAACCAACCGATCTCGATGAGCAAGAATGACACGCCGTACCTGACCAAGTTCAACCATCTCCATAAGCCGATTGAATTGTTTGCGTTTGTAGTTTAGCCCACTGCCAATATCCGACATCCATTCATCGACCTTGAGCGAATGCTGATGACAATAGGCTTCTAACGCTTTTGTTTGGTTGACTAAATCAGGCTTTTGAGTAATTCCAGAGACGCGTGAGTAGGCAATGGTAAGTCCCTGCTCCGGTGCTTTTAGCCCACGATACTCAAGATACTGGTCGTGAGTATAATAGCGCCTATTTGATTGTGGAGAACGATGGGCGACGAGCTTGCCTTCACGATCCCATTTTTGCAGCGTTTTGGTAGACTTCCCAATACGTTTTCCAAACGCTTGAATATCATATGTGTTCTGCATAAACACATTTTAACACAATTGAGCGCTTATGTCAAAACTGTTTCAGTATCTCCCTGTCCAGATGCGTCAAAATCGCCAAAGCCCGTTGTCTCATCCGGATCAAATTTGCTCAATGCCAGCCAGACATCAGCAGTTGGCTTCAGGAGTCGTTGAAGCGTAGCACTATCGACATCCTGAAGTGTGATGCCTGGCATTTTTTCGCTTATACAGAAGGCATGTTGCGCATCAATATATCCTGTCTGGATGACATATGGAATAGGGACTTGCTCGGAATGGAAATGGTGATAAGCGTAGGCATCTTTTTGAAAGCTCGAGATAGAGGAGTTGATGCGAATGACGTACTCGGCGTTACCCCACTTGAAGGAAAAGGCTTGCGACTCTTCGCCTTCAATCATCTGCTGGAGAGTGTCTACTTCACTTCTATAGTAATCACGAAGAAAGGTTTTTATCGCTTCCAGATCTAGTGTCGTCTTCTGTTTACTCATACGCAGAAGTATACACTATGCGTGAGGGGGACGACGCTGCTGAAGCATGCGTTGTCCCCATTCTCAATCCTACCGCGCTAAGCCTTGACCGCGATCTCGGCCAGGGCTTTGTGGAAGACGCGGCCCAGGCGAGCGATGCCCTCGCGGATCTGCTCAGGGTTGGCGTTGGAGAAGCTCAGGCGCAAGGTGTTGTCGCCACCACCTTGTGCGTGGAAGGACGTTCCAGGCACAAAGGCCACGTTCTCTTTGACCGCCTCGCGTAGCAGTTCGGTCGAGTTCAGGCCTTCTGGGAGGACTACCCAGAGGAACATGCCGCCCTGGGGGCGTGTCCAGCGAATGCCTGCCGGGAAGTGCTCCTCCATGGCCTGCAACATGATGTTGCGCCGCTCGCCATAGGTGCGGCGGATGAGTGGGATATGCTGCTCAATGAAGCCCTCGTGCAGCAATTCATGGACGATAAGTTGGTTGAGCGAGGCTGTATGGAGGTCTGCGCCCTGCTTAGTCTGGACAAGCTTGCGTATTAGTTCTGGGGAGGCGACGACCCAGGCCACGCGCAGGCCGGGTGTCAGCACCTTGGAGAAGGTATTGAGCTGGATGATGTTGCCCCGGTATGGCTCGCCCTCGCTCTTGCGCTGTTGGCTATCCAGCGTGAGCAGGGAGGGGAGAGGCTCACCCTCGAAGCGCAGTTGTGAGTAGGGATCATCCTCAACGACCGGGACGCCATAGCGGTTGGCCAGCTCGACCAGTTGCTTGCGGCGCTCCAGGGAGAGCGTCACGCCCGAGGGGTTCTGGAAATTGGGCAGGACATACATCAGCTTGGGCTTGAGGGCCAGCATCTCCTCCAGGACATCGGTGCACAGACCATTTTCGTCGGAAGGGACGGTGATATAGTCAGCGCCATAGGGGGCCATAGCCTGTAAGGCACCCATATAGGTTGGCGACTCCACCAGGACGCGATCACCGGGATTGATTAGCAGGCGCCCGACGAAGTCCAGACCCTGCTGCGAGCCTGAGACGATAAAGATATTCTCAGGTGTGACCGTTAGCCCATCGCGGGAGGAGGTCTGCGCGATCAGCTCAAGCAGGGGGCGGTAGCCTTCCGAGGGGCCATACTGGAGGGCTTGCACACCACGCTCCTGAAGTACCTTCTGTGTGGCGGATGCTACCTTCTCTACCGGAAAGATCTCAGCGGCAGGCAGACCGCCCGCGAAGGAGATCACCTCAGGTTGCTCGGTAAGCTTGAGGAGGTCGCGAATGGCGGAACTCTTCATCAGTTGGACACGTTGCGCGTAGTGCTGGTCCCAAAAGTCTGGCATGGATAGGCTCCTTTTGTATTTGCTTTTGCTGTATTTTTTACTGGAGATAAAGATTAGTGTAGAGCGTGATGGATAGCATGTCTACAGCCAATGGCAGTCAATGTTGGGTTAAAGTATAGCAATTGGCTCCCTTCGATGCACAAGATATCACCTTTTTGGGCGCTCCTGCCTGGTTGTGGTTGCGTAGGAATGTGTGAGCCCGACGCTACTAAAGTACGCGTCTACATATGCTCGTTATATATAGATGCGTACTTTAGTAGCGTCGGGCCAAATATCCTCACATTGGCTTCCACACCTGAACTGTGTTATCGGCGCCCCCTGAAGCAATGTACCTGCCATCGGGCGACCATGCAACGGCCATTATCCATTTCATATCCCAAAACCGTGTATGTCCAGAATAGGTAAAGATAACCAGGCGCCACCTGCGCCAGTTAGCCCAACGAGGCCCAGTCCTGTTGCCCCCAGTATCTTCCGGCGTGTGAAGCTGTGTTTCTTCCCTGTTGTAGAACTTTGCATGATGGATGCCCTCCTTGAGCAAGGCGCTATGTTTCCCCTTATTCTCAGCAGTATATGATAGCAAGCAGTCGCTGTCTAGAGATGTTGCAGGGAACTTTTGCCACAGTTATTGGGTATCTACACAAAAATGGTATTCAGCGTAAGAGCAGACAAGTAGTTTTTAAAATTTGTGATGAAGTATAGGATCAATTTTGTCCGTTATTCAGGGTATACTGCTCGTGAGGTGAGGATGAACGGGCCTGTGGTGAGTATGAGTGACGAACTTGTATGTGCAAGGAAGAGAGTTTCTAGCAAGAAAAGAAAGAGCTAAAGATGAAATTGACCTATATTCCCCTGATCGTTGCCGACTTTCCAGTGGCACTTCGCTTCTGGCGCGACGTGGCAAAGTTGCCCCTGACATATAGTGATGAGGCAACCAGCTTTGCCTCGTTTGATACGGGCAGCACCACCTTGCTCCTTGTAAGCCGAAAGGCATTTGCCAGCGCAAATGAGGTGGTGACGCCAGCCCAGGAACAGAACCATTCCATGTATCTCTCTTTCCAAGTGGATAACATTGATGCCACCTATGCTGATCTGATCGCGGGCGGAGCCACATCAGTCTATGAGCCGCGAGATTTTCCACATATGCAGGCACGCCAGGCTCACGTCACTGATCCTGATGGCCACCTGGTCGAGCTCTATACCCCATTTCCCAAAGCCTGAGAAAGATGTAAGCGTATGACAAACATTTATCTGGAAGTAGGCGAGAAAAAAGTTGCAGCCTGTGCCCTGGAGTGGCCTGGCTGGTGCCGTTTCGCGAAGACCGAGGCCGAGGCGATACAGGCGCTTACTGAATATGGCCCGCGTTATCAGGTGATCGCGCTCAGGGCCGGGCTGGAGTTCAATCCCGGCGAACTGGTGGTTGTCGAGCGCGTGCCTGGCGATATGACCACCAGCTTTGGCGCCCCATCTATCATCGTTGCCAGCGACACCGCTCCACCTGATGCCGCGACGGCCGAGCGGGGCGTCGCGTTGCTGCGGGCTGCGTGGGCGATTTTAGATGAGGTGGTTGCCGCCTCGCCCAATACGCTACGCAAAGGGCCACGTGGTGGTGGACGCGAGCGCGACGAAGTTTATCGCCACGTTGTCGAGGCCGAGCGCACCTACGCACGCAAGATCAGCGTACGCCACAAGCCCTTCCCGCCTGGTGACCGCAACGCCCTGACTGCCATGCGCGAGGATATCGCCTCAGCCCTGAGCCAGCTCTCCGATGGTTCGCCTCTGGCACCTGGCGGCTGGCCCTCGGTCTACGCCCTACGCCGCATCGCCTGGCACGTTATCGATCACATCTGGGAGATTGAAGACCGCCGCGAATAAAGTGCATTATCTAAATCTAATTCCTCCCCACCTGCATAGGTGGGGAGGGGAAAGTCGCGCTTCTGAAGAGCGTTTGAGTATTGGACACGATGAAGACCTCATGATGTTATACCTCTGCTAAGGGCCTCAGATAAATAAATATAGAGCTGACTGAGGAAGTATAGGGCAATGATGACGAGCATTGCGACATGGAGTGTAACGCGTATACGAGGTGTGAAGATCTGGCCTCGCTTCTCACTCCATTCTGTAAGCAGGTAGGGGAGGATGAAGAGCGCGGCAAGAAGGAAGGACAGCGCGAGCATGGCCAGGGCAAGTGCGCCGTGAGTGAACATGGTGGCAGCATGTAATCTATACAGGGTGAGCGCCAGCAGGAACATGGCCCCGCCCAAGGCCAGGGGAAGCGCGGTCAGCCTGCGCAGGCAGGTAAGGATAGGATGTTTAGGATCGATGAGGCTTATCAGCCAGCTTCTGATGATGAATGCCAGTGCGAGAAGAGGAACAAGCAGAACGCAGAGATGCGCAAAGTTAAGGAGCCAGGGCGTAGATAAGTCTGGCAGGAGAAGTGTGATCCATGAGAAATTTATGTCCCATCCTGAGCTCTCCAGGAGGGCCAGGGGGAGGGGAGCCGCCAGCATACCCAGAGCGCTCATGACCAGGAAACGCTCGCGGGGACGCTCGGAGAGCGCCGCTTGCCTGGCAAGGAGGGCCGCGCTACACCAGCCCAGCGCCGCGAGGAGTAGTATGAGCAGAAGTGTGATCGTTAGCGATACTGGCGAGCCGAAGACGTTGAGTCGATAGAGCAGCCAGGCGCGGCCAAGCAGTGGCGGGAGAAAAAGCAACCAGACCGGGTCGCGCAGTGGTGGAAGCGTCGAGCGCAGATAATGCATAGCGTGATTCCTGGTAGGCGCTTGTTTGCTCGCAAACAAGCGCCTTTTTTATTGAGATGCTAGAAACTTTAATGTCGATGTTCGCTGAAGCGTACGCGGAAGGCGGAGCCAAAGGTAGGCGTAGGATCATTCTTCACACGCAGCTTGCTCTGAGGAGAAACCTGTTCCAGGCGTGCCAGGTGCAGAAGAGTGGCGATTACCAGCACGATCTGGGCCTCGGCGGCACCAGCTCCCAGGCAGAGATGCGTGCCAATGCCGAAGGGGTTATAGGCCCCTCGCTGCTTGTGTTCCTTGCGCTCTTCACTGTAGCGTCCAATATCGAACTTATAAGGATCAGGATAGAATTTGGGCAGGAAATGGCTGACGGTGTTGGCAATCATGACATTTTGTCCCTCTTTGACCGAATGGCCAGCAAAGGCAAAATCTTTAGCCGCTGTTCGCGTGACAACCGGGGCAATTGAGTGTAGCCGGAGCGTCTCCATCATCGCGTCGTGTAACACATCACGTGTGCGAATCTGCTCCTGAGTTGGCAGTCCTTCGGAGAAGAGCTGATCTGCCACCTCTATACATTGCGCAAGGATCTCGGGATGATTGAGTAGCTCATACAGCATAAATGTACATTCGTTGGCGACAGTGTCAAGCCCGGCGACGAAAGGACCCAGCGAGGCAAAGATAATTTGCTCCTCACTGCCTAATATGTCATGATATTCAGGTTTCTGGCTCGCCTCCAGGATATTGTCTACCAGGTCCTTTCTGTCGCGCTCAGTCGCCCGATGCTCCTCCACAATCTCCTTTCCCATTGCGAGATAGTGCTGTTTGGCGCGCTTGTAGGATGGCAGCTTCAGCATAAAAGTGGGCATTTGCTTTGTCATATGCACGTTGAGCCCAACCCTGATCGTGGTAATGATGTTCTGGAGATTGGTGCCAGGTGCATGGTTGGCCAGGGCTCGACCCAGCTGTTCAGTGACAATTAAGCGGAAGAGCGTGAGCGCCTCAACTTCTTCGCCAACCTGAAAACGCTTGACGACTGTCTGAGCGATATCAACCAACAAAGGAATATCCGCCAGCAAATTGCCAACTGAATAAGCAGGTTTTAGGAGCTTACGCATCTGCAAGTGAGGTGGCCCATCGATGGCCAACATGCTGTTTTTTGCGCCAAACTCGCAACCAAAGCTGTCCCAGACTTCATGCGAGCGAAATTTATCGGCCCCCTGCTGTGTAACAAAGATGTTGGCCTCTGGCCCCGCCAGGATGACAAATTCCTGGTTGAGAGCACGTATGCGGAAAATAGGTCCCAATTGCTGATACTGTTTAACGAGAAAGGCCACGAGATCCTGCTGCATAGCCAATGCGTTCCCCACCACCGGCCATCCTGGTGCCAGTGGTGGGGGAGAGAGTTGCTCGATTTCTGTTACTGTGCTCACTTATCCTCCCTGAAGCGCTTCCTAATAAAGACATCAATATGCGATTATATCATATTATTTACTCCCTTCCTGCTCATAGCGTGCGACAACCTCGTCGATGTTGCCTGCCATGTAGAAGAGGCTCTCAGGGATGGCGTCGTGCTTGCCCTCAAGAATCTCGCGCACGCTGCGAACTGTTTCGCGCAGGGACACATAGCGCCCCTCACGCCCCGTGAAGACTTCCGCGACCGCGAATGGCTGCGAAAGGAATTGCTTGAGCTTGCGCGCTCGTGAGATAGTGAGCTTATCCTCCTCGCTCAGGTCATCGATGCCCAGGATGGTGATGATGTCCTCGAGTTCGTTATAGCGCTGGAGGGTACGCCGTACGCCACGGGCCGTGTTATAGTGCTCCTCCCCCACGATCTGAGGGTCCAGGATGCGACTGGCCGAGGCCAGCGGGTCCACCGCGGGAAAGAGAGCCTGCTCGGCGATGGCCCGATCGAGTACCACGGTCGAATCCAGGTGGGCGAAGGTCGTCACAGGCGCGGGATCGGTATAGTCGTCCGCTGGAACGAAGACGGCCTGAAGCGATGTGATCGACCCCTTTTTCGTGGAGGTAATGCGCTCCTGCAACTCGCCCATCTCCTCCGCCAGGTTGGGCTGGTAGCCAACGGCTGAGGGCATGCGTCCCAGCAGGGCGGAGACCTCCGCGCCCGCCTGGGTAAAGCGGAAGATATTATCGATGAAGAGCAGCACGTCTTTCCCTTCCTGGTCGCGGAAGTACTCGGCCATGGTCAGCCCAGTCAGGGCCACGCGCAGGCGTGCACCAGGAGGCTCGTTCATCTGGCCGAAGATCATAGCGACGCGATCAATCACCCCGCGCTCAATCATCTCGTGATAGAGGTCATTGCCCTCACGTGTGCGCTCGCCCACGCCCGCGAAGACGCTATAGCCACCGTGATTGATGGCGATATTGTTGATCAGTTCCTGGATGATTAGCGTCTTGCCTGTGCCTGCGCCGCCGAAGGCCCCAACCTTGCCACCCTTCATAAAGGGGCAGATCAGGTCGATGACCTTGATGCCGGTTTCGAGGATCTCGCTATCCTTCACCTGGTCCTCCAGCGAGGGAGCGGGCCGGTGAATGGGCAGCGTAGGCGAGTCCACCACGGCCTCTTTATTATCGATAGGCTCTCCCAGTACGTTGAAGATGCGTCCCAGGGTCTTCTCTCCTACGGGAACCGTGATAGGCCGCCCCATATCGCGCACCTTTATGCCACGCATCAGGCCCTCCGTTGGACCCATTGCCACACAGCGCACCCAGTTATTGCCAATATGTTGCTCTACCTCGCATGAAAGCTCCTTGCCATTGCTGGGATTGGTCAGTCTTAGCTCGTTATAGATCTGCGGCAGGTGCTCGGCGGCAAATTCGATATCGATCACAGGTCCCAGGACCTGCACAACCTTGCCTGTGCCTGCTGCCTGGATGTTCTCTGTCTGTGCCTGGGTATTGTTCGTCGTCTGTGCCATATTCTGGCCTCCTTCTGGCTCTCTTATCGTGTTTTTCTGTACACCACTACTTTAGGCCAGAAAGCGCCCACGCACCTGACACAAATAACGTATCTTTAGCACAGTTTTGTAAGGAGCTAAATTATATGAAGGTAGGCAATATAACGTAGGAGATGGAGCCATGTGAGGACCGATACTGCAAAAGCACGCATCTACATATAATGGTTCTATATGTAGACGCGTGCTTTTGCAGCGTCGGTCGTACATAGCGGAAATGATTTATTTCGTCCGCTGATATTCCTCGACATAGACTTCAGTGTAGCGCTCAAATGTAGCAGGTCGGGGAAGGCCTGAGCGAGCTTGCGCTTGTTGTACTTCTGCTCGCTGCGTGAAGGCTTGTGCGCCTTCAGCCGATTTCCAGAGATTGACGGTAATCAGCCCCTCTGGCCCCTTTGCCGTGATGCTCATAATTGCGCCATACTCAGGAGCGATCTGGCTGACGACCGGGTCCATATGCTCCTGCTTCTTTTGCAGTAAATCATCTGGATTACCAGGAAGAGTATGAATAGAAAGAAATGGCATAACTCTTTCCTCCGCCTTCAATGTGTGTAAATAACCATAAATGTCTCTTCTGTCAGTCTATCATGGATCATATGTTCGACACAAGGTGTTGTAATGGGTGCGACGCCAGTAGCGTCGAGCCATACAGAGCGTTTTAGTGCGTGGAGCCAACTGGATACACCTTGGCTTGATGAGCAAAGAAACACGCTCATTATTGAGCGCAAAGGTCTAGAGGCGCTCTGGGCCGTGGTTTCTCTCCGTCATATAGCCAATGTCAAATTGTGCCTGAAACTAATCGAATATGTACTGGAGGAGGAAACTGGGAAATATGTTTGAGCCTCTTTGGGAAGGTGCAGGAGCACCTCCCTGATCCTTTCGAAGAGTGCGCTTTTATTGGGGAGTTTGCTCGCGCCATTCCTGTGCTAGCAAGGAATAGGTCGCGATGTCGATAAGTTGGCCCTTATACTCCAAACTTTGGCGACGGATGCCTTCAAAGGTAAAGCCCAGCCGCTCCGCGACGGCACGCGAGCGGCTGTTGCGCACATCAGCTTGAAGACCTACACGGTTGACGTGGAGGAGATCAAAGGCATAATGTAGCATTGCCTTAAGCGCCCGTGTCATCAAACCACGCCCTGTGGCACTTTGACCAAGCCAGTAACCGACCTCAGTTGAGTGGACGCGGGGATCGATGGGAGAAAAGTGAATACCACCAACCATACGCCCGTTGAGCCAGATCCCCACCCAGGGAATGCCGTCATCGCTGAAGCGCGAGAGGCCTCGTTTAATGAAATTTTGTGCATCCTCTAGTGTCTGCATAGTTGTGTCCCAGCTCATCCATTCACCAAGGTAGGCACGATTCTCATCCACAAATTCAAGGAACTCAGGAGCGTGACGCATCTCAAGAATCTGCAAGGAAGCTCCGTCACCTAAATCATATGTAAACATAAGGCTTCCCTCCTTAAAATAAATATCTGTTTTTACTGCTTGCTTAGTATCGCACATTTTTGATGTGTGAGCGCTATGTCAGTTGTTGCTCGAAGGCCACGCGGGCGGCGGCAGTACGTGTGGTGACGCCGAGTTTGGCGTAGATGGAGCGCAGGTGCGTGTTGACGGTGCGACGGCTGAGCACCAGTTCATGGGCGATGCGTGCGTCGGGATGCCCTTGGGCCAGTAGATGCAGGACCTCACACTCGCGGGCCGTGAGATGGAAGGCATTGGTGGCAGGAGGTGTGAGGGATGGCGTTTTCGTGGTGTCTTGCGCGGAAATGGTAATGTGCGAGACGAGGTTAACGACCTGGGCCAGCAGGAGGGCGCAGCCGACATTCCAGGACTCGCTCCATGTCTCCGGGCTGATCTCTTTTTCCAGGTGGGTATAGAGCTGCTGGTGCATTGCCTGGTGAATGGGTGGGAGTGGGGTCTGGAGCTTCTCGCGCAGGCTATGAGCGCTGGCGAGAAGCTGGACTCCCAACTCGGGCTGGCGCGTGTCGAGGCAGAGCTGGGCCACGCTCTCTAGCTCGCCCGCGAGGGCGACATGGTTGCCAGTCTGCCACGCGAGCTGAATACTCTCCTGAAGCAGTGTGCAGGCGAGCTGATATTCCTGTTGTTCAAGAGCCAGCCTCCCTTGCGCGCAAAGGATACGTGTACGCGTGAGCTTATCGTTCATACGTTGGGCCAACTCCAGGCATTGGCTGTAATATGTCTGAGCGCCTTGGCGGTTGCCGTGCAGGCGTTCAACCTCGCCCAGGGCCAGGAGCAAGTAGGCTTTGCCGGGCAAATTCTTGAGCTGGTTGGCGAGGTGCAGGCTCTCTTTCAAGGTGGCTGCGATCTCACTCAGTTGCTCCGCCCCTTCCTGCCACTGGTTAAGCCGGGTCATAGCCAGGTAGCTCAGGGCGCTGGCCTGCCCTTCGCGGTCGCCTAATTGCTGGGCAAGCGTGAGTGCCTGCCCCAGGTATTGCTCGGCTTCGGTGTAGGCCCCTTGTGCGCTGTAGGCGGCTCCCATTCCATTGAGACAGCGTACTTGTCCCCAGCGATCCTCCAGGGCTTCAAAGTAGGCCAATCCACGTTGATAGAGGTAATGTGCGCTGCGTAGCTTGCCACGCAGGTGCATGATCGTAGCCAGGCTGATGTAGATCTCGGCTAGCCCGCGTTTTTCTCCTACCTCGCGCAGTAGCATCAGGCTCAGCAGGTAGTGCGTCTGGGCTGCGTCGACATCGCCCTGTTTACTAGCGATATTGCCGTAGATACGGTGCAGGGCGGATTTACCCCATTTGTCGCTAGTCGTGCTGAGTGCCTGTATGCCCTTCATGGCCAGTTCACGTGCCTGGACGTAATCTCCCCGCTGCATGGCGAGCATGCCCATCTCGCCCAGAGCCAGTGCCTGTATACGCAGATCGCTAATCTGTTTGGCAAGCTTAAGGCAATCTTCCAGGAGCTGATTGGCGCGAGCGGTGTCTCCTTGTAAGCGCGCTTGGCAGCCCGCGCTATAAAGGATGCGCACCCGGTAGGGGAGTAGCTCCGCGCTCACGTCGAGGACCAGGATCTCTTCCAGCCAGTTATGCTGTGTATTCTGTGTATGGCGCAAGAGGAGGTAGTCACTCAGGGCGCTCCCAAGGCGCAGAGCTAACTGCGCATCCTGCCAGGTAAGGACGCGGCGCAGGGTCAGGAGCAAGTTGGGTGACTCCTGATCCAGTTTTGCCAGCCAGCGTTGTTGCTCTGGACCGCGCAGGTTGGAGTCGGCCTCCTCCGCCATCCGCAGATAATAGTTGGCGTGCCTGCGTTCGCTCTCTTCCTGTTCTCCACTCCGCTGGAGAGAAGCAAAGGCGTATTCGTGGAGGGTTTCTAGCAGCATAAAGCGCGGCTCGTCCTCTTCTGACGTCAGGGGGCGTACGAGGCTCTTATCCACCAGGGAGGAGAGCATATCCAGGGCCACACTCTCTTTGCCTATAGTCATGCATGCCGTCGCTGCCCCCAGATCCCAGGTGCCGACCAGGCTGCCCAGGCGGCGAAAAGCGCGCTGTTCATCCTCTGTGAGCAGGTCATAGCTCCAGTCAAGGGCATTGCGCAGGGTTTGCTGGCGCTGTGGCAGGTTGCGTGGTCCCCCGATCAGTAGTGTAAGGCGACTGCTCAGGCGGGTGAGGAGGGCCTGGGGACTCAGAATCTTGATGCGGGCCGCTGCCAGCTCAAGCGCCAAAGGCAGGCCATCGAGGCGCTGGCAAATCTTGGCCACGACAGCATAGTTCTCCTCAGTTAGTGTGAAGGAGGGCTTAACGGCCCTCGCCCGCTCAACGAAGAGGTGCAGGGCAGCGCTTTCTTCTCCCGGTACAGATACACTCTCCGACTGGCGTGGTAGTGGCAGTGGAAGTACCTCTATCTCTTGTTCACCATATAGATGGAGCGATTCGCGGCTGGTCACCAGGATTTTAAGCTGAGGAGCCGCAGTCAATAGCTCGGCAACGAGGTCAGCGGCCTCAAGGAGGTGCTCAAAGTTATCGAGGATCAGGAGACAGCGGCGTTCGTGCAGGTAGGACTCCATGCGTTCCGTTAGCGCCTCCTTGCCCCCCTCATGGACGCCAATAGCGCTGGCAATTGCTAGTAGAATCTGTGTGCGCTCGCGGAGAGGGGCGAGCGAGACGAAGAAGATCGCGTCAGGGAAGGCGTCGTGCAGGGTGCGCGCAACCTCCAGGCTCAGGCGCGTCTTCCCCACGCCCCCAGGGCCAGTCAGCGTCACCAGGCGTGTGTTCTCCATGCACATCTGGCGGCTGACGGCACAAATTTCTTGCTCCCTGCCAATGGTAACCGTCATTTGCAAAGGCAAGCGTGGAGACGCTATCAATTTGAGGTTGGCGTGGCCATTTCTATCCATATGCGCATATCCCGCATCGTTTTTCGCTTATTGTTCTATACAAATTATAGCTGAGAGAGGTGGGGCATATGCAAGAGGTAGAGGTATGACAAAAATCAATGTAGTTGTATTGTTCACGAAGAGAAGCATATAATTGTGGTAATAGCAGCAGAGAGCAATGTTTGTTGTCGTGTGACCTGTGCGCTAATGCAGGTACAAGTGAGATGCTGGGTGGAGGATGTATGGCTATCATTCGTGATACAGTGCAATGTAATGGGCAGGAGATTGAGGTCTTTATCGAGGTGGGGGACCCGGTGGATACACAGACCCTTCTGTCGAGGCATGATGCGGCATTCCCTCCTGATCCATTGGGCGCGGTGCAAGGGGGTGTCCACCAGGTGAAGAATGCCTTTGCCAGCGCCCGGGATTTGATTGGAGCCTGTGCCTCGAATGTAAGCGAGGCCGTATTGAAGATGACGGAGAAAACACGCCCGAGCGAGTGGGAGGTCCAGATTGGTATCAAATTTAACTCGGAGCTCAACGCCATTCTGGCGAAGTCGCAGGGCGAGGCGCAACTCGAGGTCACCCTCAGGTGGCAGCCAGGAATGATGCATGGTGGCGCCTTTTGTAGCGCCATGATGAACTCAATAGTGAACCCGGTGACGGACCCGAAGGAATAGAGCCTGCCCATTGGGACAGGAGGCTACGTAAGCGCTTTCTGTCCCAATGGACGGAGAGGAGGTAGTGGTCTAAGTGAGAAGGATATAGTAGACTATGATGGCCAATGACAAAGAATATGAATGAGGAGTATTTCATGGTGACGATCACCCTTCACTGTCCCCATTGTGGAAGCGAGGCGCTGGTGCGTGATGGGCATGCCCCCAACGGAAAACAGAAGTTTCGCTGTCATGCCTGTGGGCGTCGAAGCCGTGAGAACCCGACCCCCAATGTCTATCCAGAAGTTCGCCGCGAAGAGATTTTGCACGCCTACCAAGAACGCAGCAGTTTGCGTGGCCTCAGCCGTACCTTCGGGGTCTCTCGCGCAACCGTGTCCAGTTGGATCAAAAAAAAGTAGCTCAGCTTCCTCCTTTACGTACCACCTTGGTCACCCCAGACTTGAAAGATCCCACTTCCACGATACTGGAATTGGACGAACTCTGGTCGTTTGTGCTGAAAAAAGCAAACGACTCTTGGATTTGGATCGCTTTCTGCCGCCAGACGCGTCAAGTGGTTGCCTATGCGTTGGGTGATCGGAGCAAAAAGACGTGTCAACGGTTGTGGGAAGCCATTCCACCAGCCTACCGCCAGGGACATTGTTTTACAGACTTTTGGGCAACATACAGGGCAGTGATCCCTGAGGAGCAGCACACAGCAGTGGGCAAAGAGACCGGAGAAACTGCTCACATCGAACGTTGGAATAACACCCTGCGGCAGCGGTTGGCCCGTTTTGTCCGCATGACGTTGTCGTTTTCCAAGTCCGAGGTCATGCACGAGGCTTGCCTGCTCCTCTTTCTTCATCGCTATAATTTAGACAACACTATCCTTCTCAAGTGAGCCACTACCTCCGTGCGGGGATTGCCAACAAGCAATTCGGACTTACCATCCCATTTCCCTTTATTCCAGGCAATGACCTTTCAGGAGAGATTGCAGCGGTTGGGCCTGATGTCACGGCATTTCAGGTGGGCGATTTGGTCTATGGGCTCACGATGAACGGCGCGACCTATGCAGAATATACCGTGGCCGATGCTTCACAATTGGCTCAAAAACCCTCCTTTATGGATCATATCCAGGCGGCAGGCATGCCACTCGCGGCCCTTACTGCCTGGCAGGCCCTTTTTGATCACGGGCATTTGGAAGCGGGCCAGGTGGTCTTGATTAATGGCGCCTCTGGAGGAGTAGGACACTTCGCGGTGCAGTTTGCGAAGATGAGAGGAGCAAGAGTCATTGGCGTGGCATCGGGGCGTAACGCGGCATTTTTGCGTGAGCTGGGCGTTGATCAGTTTATCGATTATACGACAACTCAGGTAGCGCACACTGCTCAGAATGTTGATCTGGTCTTTGACGCCGTAGGCGGCAAACATGGTAACCACCTGCTCCAGGTACTCAAGCCTGGGGGCTCATTAGTCCCCATTTTCTGGGGGAATACTCTGTTGAACAGGCGGCTGCGGCTTCTGTGACTATTCAGGATATCGCGTGGGTGCAGCCAAATGCGGCACAACTGGACGAGATTGGCAGGCTCATTGGTATGGGGCATGTCCGCATTCATATCGAGGCAGTTCTTCCGCTTGCAGAGGCACGCAAAGCACACGAACTGATCGAAAGTGGCCAGATACGCGGGAAAGTTGTCCTGCGCATCGCAGAGTAACATCTTGCCTCTCGCCTGTATGCAGAGGAATAGTGAAGGAGCGGAGATGCAACATTCTCCGCTCCTTTCGTGCATAAACTCCTGTGTAGAGATTGATGTTTATTGATTTCGTGGCTGACAACTAAACCTCAGCAAGAGCATGGGAGAAACAATGCTGCAGGATGGTCTGCCGATGGCGCAGGCGCTCTTTGGCGTGGACCAGTTCCTGGCGCAGGTGAGTAAGGTCCCGGCAATACAGGTTTTTGAGTTCAAGACGTTTGAGCAAGTTCCATACCCCTTCTTGTGGTAATCTGTACCAGAAAAAATCGTTTCTATAACGTAAACAACGTTGAAGAACGTTTAAGCGTTATATCAATTGGCTTCCTGCCTACGTTTACGCTTACGCGCTACAGATATCTGGGGATTGAGTTCCGGCGCATAGCCGGGTAAGCGTTCCAAATGCACTCGTCTCTCCATCGGACTGGCCAGAAATTGCTTGATCACATCCGCACGGTGAATCGGCGATCCATCCCAAACGACGAGCAAGCGACCAGGAATCTTGCGCAAGAGCATTTGCAAAAACCGGACCACATCCACCGCTTTGTACTCTCGCTCTTGCGTTTGCATGAAGATCTGCCCGTTGGGAGTGAAAGCTGATCAGGCGGCGCTTGGTGCTGGCGGAGCAAACATACCTGGAGGGACTCATTCTTGTCGAGCAGCAGGGGAGAGCGATTTCCCTCGTGGGTTATTTGCATCAGGTGTTCGCTGGGATCTATTATCAGCAGAACCGGTTGGAAGAAGCGATCAACGCCCTGGAGCGAGCACAGCACTTCATGCAGGACTGGGAGCAGGTTGATCTGCGCATCAACGGATGGATCTTCGTTGCTCTGCTCCAGTTGAAGAGCAATGATCTGGAGACCGCCCATCGAATCTTGCAAGAGACGGAGCACATGGTTTTACACCAAGGCAACAAGGAATGGGAGAGCACGATGACAGTGCAGCGTGTGTGGTATTGGCTGGCGGCGGGCGAGTTGCAAGCGGCAAGCACCTGGGCCAAGCACGTGGATTTCTCGGCGGCTTGGCATCCCGCTCGCAAAGATGAAGTGCTGATGTGGGTGCGCGTCCATCTTGCTCAGCAGCAATACCAGGACGCAGTCAAGATCCTGGAACGTTTCAATGGGGCACTGGATCAGCCAGGAGATATCGCTGGGATGCTTCGATTTCTGGCGCTTCTTGCGGTTGCGTTGGAGCAGGCAGATGAGCGAAGAAGAGCGCAGGAGACGGTTGTGCGCCTCCTCTCCATGTCTGAGCATGAAGGGTATGTCCGGCTCTTTCTGGATGAGGGTGAGCCAATGCGACGACTGCTTCAGCGCTTCCTCGACGCATTCGCGGCAGATGAACAGGTCCATCGGGGGTGTCGCGTTCATTTCTCTCGAGGCTCCTGGCAGCGTTCGAGCAGGAGAAGCAGAGGCGTGGTGTGAGAGCAGAAGCCACTCCAGCCACTCCTCAAAGGACGTTGCTACTGCCAGGAGCCTCTTCGCTGGTTGAACCCCTGAGTCGCCAGGAGTTGCGGGTCTTGTATCTGCTCGTTGCAGGGCGCTCGAACCCGGAGATTGCCAGTGAGCTGGTGGTCCCGGTCAACACGGTCAAGACCCAGATTCAAAGCATCTATCGCAAGCTCGGTGTGAAGAATCGCATGGCTGCCAGTGCCGCCGCGCGCGAGTTGCGCCTGCTCTGATCTTCCTCCACGTTGCAATCACCCTCCAGAATCATCCTGTTTAGTGATGCCCAATCACCCAGCGGCCCTCTATACTCCTTCTTGAGGCTCAACAAACGGAACAGGGAGGCTGCAAGAGGTGTACTGCCGAATCTATCTGAAAGGGCATCTGGACCCATCCTGGCAAGAATGGCTTGCGGGATTGACCGTTCTCCACCAGGACGCAGGCACCACGCTGCTCACGGGCACACTGCCCGATCAGGCAGCGCTGCACGGGGTCCTGGTCACACTCCGCCGTTTGAATCTCAGCCTTCTTTCCCTGGAAACGCATGACGTCTCCCATGGGGATGAAAGACCAAAAGTATGAGGAGGTCCTATGGACAACACGATTGAAAACGCGATCGAGCCATGAGCCGGCCCTGTTGTTGGATGGCACGGCTCACCCCCGATTCATGTCGTACACAGAGTGGAGGATACACGACGTATGTCAAATCTTCAGAAAAAAGCCATTCTTATTGGTTGTGGCCTCACTGGCCCTGCACTCGCGCTTTTCCTCAAACGAGCGCATTTTGACGTTGAAATCTACGAAGCACGCACACAGCCAGAAGGGTATGGCCTGTCGCTCGCCAGCAACGGATTGAAGGTCCTAGAAGAACTTGGTCTGGCAGAAGCTTGAACCGCATCTGCCTCCTGTTTCTTTCAAACAAGCGAGAAGAGAGCTGTTATTATTCTGATTCATTCATTATCTCTTTAGAAGAGAGAAATAATGCAATGTTCTTGATACAGGAAGAAAAGATGCAGTTGGAAGAAGCAGGCGCTGTCCGCCTTGTGCAGGGAGGCTTTGGACTGCAGAGGAAGCGACTGAGGACACGCGCTTTGTGCGCTCTTGCAAGGAACGCAAGCGGTGCAGCGCCCGTGCTTGCTGAACCATGTACTCCACAAAGCGGGCAAAGGAGCATGAGCCTCCAGAGAAGCCGCGTAACGGCACCGTTTTGAGCAATGACCCTTCGTGCCAGATGAGCAAGGAACGGCTTGCCACCTCAATTTGCAGTGTCACGCGTTGGCCTGCTCGATGCACGTCCACGTAGTACCCCCGCAGGTCCAGATGCACTTGCCCGTGAGTATCGACTTTGCGCTCCACATGAAACCCCTCAAATTGCTTCAACCAGCCATCGACCTCCACCTGCTTGGGAGGCCGAGGCAAGGGCACGAGGTCCGGAAAGGCCACCAGTGGAGGACGGTTCTCACAGGAACGTGCTTGGTTGGGACGCTCGGCATTGTAATGGTCCCTGAAGGCTTGCGTGGCAGTCCGGGCCTGCTCCAGGGTCGAAGGCCGTTCCACGCTCACACATTCCTGCTGATACGTTCGATGATACCGCTCGACAAACCCATTGTCTTGGGGGTGACGAGGAGGGCACACATGCATCTCAATGCCCAGGCACGCTCCAAAGCGCAAGAGGGCCGAAGGGAAATCACTGCCTTGCGGAGCACCAACCGAGCGTGGATCGCGATCCAGCATGATGCGGCGGGGCACCCCGTAGCGTTCGATCGCTTGTGCGAGGGATGCGAGCAAGGTCTCTGCCGTGAAATCAGTGCGCGGCTCGACGCTGCAAGAGGTCACGACGGAGCGAAAGCAGAAGCTCGTGGGCTGTTCCCGAATGAAATGCCGATCATTCACCAGATGATCAACGCCACTCAGGAGATGTTCCCCGATTTCCCGACCTATATCATCAAGCAGAAGCCGCGCTGGCATACGAGCAAAGTCTCTCTGATTGGAGATGCCGCCCATGCCGTCTCGTCAAGTTCTGGTCAGGGGCCTCAATGGCGATGGAGGATGCGCTGATCATGGCGAAATGTCTGCGCGATATCCCGCAGACAGAGGAAGCATTCTCCACCTTTGAGCGGCTGCGAGCGAAGCGTGTGGAGAAAATCCTGGATCTGGGCCTCAAGGGCGATTCAGGGAAATTCTCGAAAGGCGACTTCCAGGTCTGGATGCGTGATGCGATGACGAGTTTCTTCCTGACCTTTTTCGCCAACGAGAAAGGGATGCGCTGGGTCTACGATTATCCGCTGGAATGGGGGACCCCCATAGAAACGGCGAAATAATCCACCTTCTCGCCCTCAATGTGTCACGCGCCATGAACGCCAGCAAGGATATCGCATTCGTATTGAACGCGAGTCCTGGCTCAGCCGATCCCCTCCGGTGGGAGAGAAGAGAGGTGTTGTACCACCTCTCTTCTCTCCCACCGGAGGGGTCTCTTCCATTTCATCGACTCCACCCCGCTGCAGGTGTGCTATCCCAAACGGATCAGCCAGCATTGAGTGTTTGCTGGAGAGGCGGTGCGTGGCAAAAGCTCGATGGGTTGGATCTTTGGGGGATTGATCGCCTTCAACTTGCTGGTGGTCGCATCGGCTCTCGACCGTCGGGCCGGTTCATCCTGCTGCCCTGGTCTCGATCGCCGCTTTCGCCTGCGCGTTGCCGCTCGACGTGGTCGGACTCTTCTTGCTGAAGCTGATCCAAGAAAATGAAGGACGCTGGCATTGATGAGCATCTGCTGCACGCCTTCCAGAAGGCAGCCAGATAAAAACTGACCTGTACTCCTGCTGCCACCAGAGATGAAGAAGGATACGTGCATTTCGTCTGATGCAGCCCGAAGTTACTCAATACCTAATGCGAGCGACGGTGGAACTGGCCGAACTGCTTGGGATTGCCGTGCAAACAGCTCCGCCGGATCTGGGTTGATGGTGGCTATCGCGGCCAGTTGCTTGAATGGGTGATCCTGCATTTTCACTTTGTTCTCCAACCCGTGCTACGTAGCGATGATCAGAAAGGCTTTGTTGTCCTGCCCAGACGCTGGGTCGTCGAACGAACCTTTGCCTGGATTACCCAATGTCGTCGCTTGGGAAAGGATTACGAGACGTTGACAGAAAGCAGCGAAGCTATGATCTACCTTGCTATGACTCGCTTGATGATCCGACGTTTGGCGAGAAAATGACCTTTTCAAACAAGCTCTTAGATCTCGCAGAAATCCGGGTCTTTTTCGAGGATCGTTTTGTGTGTCGGGCGATTTGCCCAGAATTGTCTGGGCAGACGGTGAGCTTGAAGGCGCATTGTAGCGGCGCGTCAGGCCCAGAGAAGGCAACTGCGAGGGGAAATTGTGGAGAGAGAGGCGCTGGTCAAACGCTACGTGAAGGAGAGCATGAGGGTAGACCGAACCGTGAGGCCGGAAGCAGAGATGGGGAAGGAGACGCAGCGATCGGAAGCTGCAGATCCGCCATTGGTGACCTCGCTTGAGCAAGAGGCGGAGGTGGCTCCCAAACGGCTGCGGAGGTATCGTGATGAGTAAAATGGCGCAGACGAGGGAGGTGATGGGGCTGGCAGAAGCAGCGGTGGCGCAGTTCCGCAGCGGGAGGGAAGAGTCAGACCTCCTGGTCGGGGAGCGTCGGCCAGGAATGACGTTTGTGGAGACGAAGGAGTATCGACGCTTTGTGGAGATGTGCGAGGAATGTCGCCGTTCCCAGCTCATCGGACTGTGTTATGGAGCGGCAGGGGTGGGCAAGACGGAAGCAGGTCGAGCGTATGCGCGGCTTCGATGAGGTTGAGCCGCTCTTGTCCTGGCATGGGGTGGTGCAACCACGTTTGTCAAAAGACGAATCCGCGCCCGTCAGCGGCCTTCTCTCCCCCGACGGCGACGGTGACGGCCCGGCAGATCGAGCGTGACCTGGCGCTGTTGCGCTGGAGTTTGCGGGTGATTGGAGAGGCCGCGCGCTCGGTGCCGAGAGGCCGGTGGAGACGGTGGAGGGCCTGGTGCGTCCGGGGCAGGTGGAACTGCTGATCGTGGATGAGGCAGATCGGCTGAAACCGCAGGCATGAGAGGTGGTGCGCGACGTGTACGACCGGAGCCCGATGGGGGTGATTCTGGTGGGGATGCCAGGGCTAGAGAAACGGCTGGCGCGGTATCCCCAATTGTATTCCCGCGTGGGGTTTGTGCATCAGTATCGGACGCTGGACCGAGCCGAACAGCAAGAGATCATTGCCCAGCAGATGCAGCAGTTTCCCAGCCCAAGCGGTGCCGAGCGTACGATCGAGAAGGAAGCGCTGGCCCAGATCCTGCGGATGACTGGGGGAAACGGATCGCGCAGATGGAGCGGTTGCTGACGCAAATGAAGCGGATTCTTGTGCTGAACCCGGAGGTCGAATTGGTGAGTAAGGAGGTCGTGGAAGTCGCGCGCGAACACCTGGTCTTTGGAAAGGGAATCTGACTTCAGCCATAAAATCCCAAAAATCAGGTCCTGGACAGGGGTCAGATCCTTCAAAAGATTCCTCAAAGGTGGCCTGCGCGTCCAGCAACCTCGTCTTTGGGCGGCCTTTTTCCCAGAAACCCTGCCTTTATCTTTTTTGACGCGAAGAGAACTTGCCCAAAGATGGGTTCCCTCAATTTGCTCATAGTGTCATTGCCTCTTGCCTGCGTCATCAGGGACTCACGCCAGTTTTGTATGAGTTTATCCGGCATGGCTTGCGCGCATCTTCGCGGCAGTGTGGCGGAATTGGTCACGGTGTGCTTACGGGAGGGGGGAGCGTGTGCGCGGAGGTGATGACCTTGGAATCGGGTGTACCGGCTGTTGCTGGTACTGCTGCCAACGGTTCACGCGAGGAGGGCGAAAAGCCGTGCGTCGCGCAAAAAGAGCATGGGAGGGGGTGTTCTTGCGCAAGGAGAGGGAAAAGAGGGAAAAAAAGAGAGAGCCCAACTGGTCTCTCAAAAAAGCTGACCTAGTAAGTGTACCTGAAGAGCGGAGAAGAGTCAAGTGCTTCATATAGTCACAGATTCTGGCGCAGCATGGAGGGACGGGGGCACAACCATTTCTGTGTGCTCTGGTGCTTTTGGGGGGCAAGGCGCGGATCCGGGGAAAGAGCAAAAGGGATGCTCGACATGATCAGTGTTGGCATGATCAGCCGTGTCTGGTCCGCAACTGACGAGAGAAATCATCTGCTTCTCTCGTCAGTTGCGTGTCTGTTTGCGGGGCTCTCTCTCTGTCCCCTTGGAAAATGGCGCCTGCTTGCTTTGACGCCTGGGGCAGGCATTCACACCATGGACGAATGCCTCTTTTCATCTTTACTGTAGCATGAAATGCCGCGATGTGCAATCCCGAGAGAAAAGCGCGGAAATGTGTGGAAGAGCTGTTTCTGTATGGGGTTGGGAGTGAGACAGGATGAGTCGATATCCATCCTTTCCTGGTTGATGTCCTGACTGCTGTTGTCTCCAACGTTGGCGAAGCTCTGCACAATTGGTGCACCCCCCCCTGGAAAACTTCGTGGAAAAAGGGGTTGTGCGTTTGCCTCTGGCTCAGGTATGCTTTGTGTGAACGAATGCTGTTCCCCCCTCTTCGCGATGGCTCAGGCCTCTCTATTTCTTCTGTGTCCTTGTTGTGTTTTGCTTGTCAAAGGAGGGAACCATCATGCCTACAACCATCGGGGGAGAGGAGCCTCGTCTGGCTCCACGCAGTCTTGTTGTCCGTCGGCGTCCGAGGCCCTCGCCGGCCAAAGCGCCAGCGGTTCAGACGGCGCGCGCCTCTCAGTTGGCCAAAGCGCGAGCGCGGCGTCCCACGACCCCCGAAGAGGTGCCAGAGTTCGTGCGGGAGGCGGCGGCAGAGCCGAAAACGTGGCGAGGAGGGAGCTGGCTCCTGCCCCTTGGGCTAGGCATGTTGTGTGCGTTGCTTCTGGCGCTTGTCGATCTGTGGCGATGAATTGGAGTGGCACGCTCATTGACACCGTTCGCTATGGCTATCCGCGAACGACGCAGGTAGATCACCTCGTGGGCCATGAGTTGGATCCCCATGTGCCAACCCATTTTACCGCTCTCAATCTCAAGGGGCAGGTGTTGATCTTTGAGGTGCCCGGCGGCGATGGCGCACAGGCTCGTCTTCTGCAAGGGCCTCATCTTGTTGGGACTGGCGCGGATCTGGCCCCGGTTCTGCTGACCTTCTCAGGCGATGCAACGCATCCTGATCTGGTGGTGACGGTCAATGGGTTGCAGGTGCTGTTTCACAACACAGGAACGAGCTATGCGCCAATGCGGTAGAGAAAGGAGGACAATCGGCACCACACCAGCAGGGTCTTGCCCCTCACGGTCATCGTGGAGTGTGGTGCCTTCGAAACGCACGTTTCCAGTTTCCTCTGTCTCCCCATGCCTCAAGGCTGGCACGTATACACAAATATGTGATCTTGAGAAAGAACACGGAAGCGATGCGCTGCAGGTGCCTCGTTTTCCCCCATACGAGAGGTGACACACTTTTGGTGAAAAAGTCGCTTGTCTCGTCAAGCTGAAAGCACATCATTGTGCATCAAGGGGCGTTTTTTTTCAACACCTTTCCCTCGCACCATGCTGAGGATCTTCTGCAAACGTTCATATTTGTGTATACGTGTCATGCCTCAAGGCAGGGGTCTTCCGCTCAGTCTCCTACGTCTTCTCGCCGTAGCATCTCCATGCCTCTTTTTCTGCGTTCCGCTCTTGCGGAGGGAGCGTATGTTCCTTCGTTCCTCCTTGACAGTAACGGAGGAACATTTTATACTAAGGAGAGAAGAAGATGATGCCGTGATGGCGAAGAAGGAGGTCGGCAGATGGCGGCGATCTTAGGCTGGGTGCAGCGGCGCTGGAACGAGGTCTTGGAACCAGTGGTGAGCCGTGCAACGGTGGACCAGGAGGCACAGTTGCGCGAGGTGTGGGAACGTGAACTGGACTGGTGGAAGCACGAGCGGGGGCTGGCGGGCGATTCGTTGCGCAAACCGATCACGCAGGTGCGGCACTTGATCAAAGGGCTGCCTGTCACGGAGGAGAATAGCTGGGAGAATCCGCGGACGGGGGAGCCAGAGCATATCGGGCTGCGGGTGTTCAACCTCTCGGAGGGGGAGTGGGTGCAGATGAATGCGCGTACGCAGGGCGTGACGCAGGATCGACTCACGCAGCAGGTGTTACTGAAGACCCAGATGCGTTGGTCGAGCGGGCCTTGTCGTTATTATTTTCGCCGGAGTGGTCCGACCTGGTCGTGGGCATCGCGGTGTGTACGGGTCGTCGGCTGGCCGAGATCATGAAGACGGGACGCTTCACGGTGAAGGAGGCGTCGACGGTGTGGTTTGAGGGGCAGGTGAAGGGAAGAGGGCGCGAGCCAGAGCGCTATGAGATCCCGACGCTGGTGCGGGCGTTCCTGGTGGTGGAGGCGGCGCAGCGTTTGCGTGGCTGGTAGACACCATGGGCCTGGAGATCGAGCAGGTGAGCCAGAAGTATGGCAAGGCGGTGAACGAGGCAGTTGAGCGCCGCTATGGCGATCTGGAGGAGCTGGTGCGTGCCACGCGCGAGAAAGTGAGCGTGCATAACTTCCGTGGGATGTATGCTCGCATTGCCTGTTTCTGGTATGCGCCGCCGACGGTGGCCGACATCTCCTACATGGCGCAGATTCAAGGGCATCGGTTTGTGCTGGAGCCGCGCGTGGAAGCTGGGATGGCAGAGGAAGAGGTGGAGAAGATCCGCCTCAACTATGCCAGTCATGCCAATTACTGCGGATTATAAGATTGCTGATAAGACGGTAACATTGACGGCGCCAGGGCGCGCGCCTGGGGCAGCCTGGCGTGACGGTCCTCGATGTCTTTCGCAAGGAGTATGAGCAGTGGGTGGAGAAGGCGCATCCAGACCAGATTCAGCCCACGTCTGTGCTGAAGAAGGGCGAAAGAAAGCGGCCAAAGAGAACAAAACGGGTATTCGACTTCAAGCCGACCATCCAGACGCGAGCCTGGGGAGATGATCTGCGGGAAGAGATCGCGCGTCATGTCAAGCGCGAAGTCAAGGACGATGAACTTTTGCGCGGCCTTTGCGGCGTATGAGAAGCAGGAACACCTGGGTGACCAGGTACAGGGAGTGTGGTGCGACAGGATGGGAAGGTCTCGCTCTCCTTGGAGCAGCTCAACCTCCCGCAGAGACGACGGCCTTGTTACGGGAAGGGATGGCTCAGACGGGTGCCTCCGATGTGTTGACCTATCTCCTGGCAGCAGGCGAGCGGGAGGCGCGCCAATTGCGCAGTCAGGCGAGACGACATGACAGTGAACGCTATGCTGCTCTGCCCACCTCCAAACTCGCAGGGATGAAGGCACCTGAAGCGGGCAATGAGCGCTAATCGTCGTGCGGTGTATACCTTAACGCAATGGAACGAGGCACACCGTCCGTTAGAGCGCTGGTATATTACGACTCTGGCGATCCAGAAACTGGTCGGTGGTCGCAAGGAAGCCATTAACGCTATCTCGAGACGCATGAGGATGAGATCAAGGCCCATCATGAGCGTCTGGAGATCAAGCCTTCCTTCAACCGAAAGCCTGAACCCATCACGGAGATGATTCATATTGCTGAGGAGCCGGAAGCTTTCCCCTGGGGGCAAGCTCAACCCGTTGGGGAGTCGTGACCTGGTTGGCAAAGAGCGAGAGAAGGAGCAAGCCAGAGGAAATCTGCTCTCTGGCTTGTAA